>NZ_CP162750.1:4142500-5967983 GCF_054667725.1 Pseudomonas sp. S3_B08 | reverse complement strand
ATCCTGCTGTTACGGGGTCTGACTGACAGGGATGCAGGAAGGTTCCCACAAAAAATATTTCATCTTTACAGGGCCGGACGCTTGTCCAGAGCTGCATTGCGCAACGCCGCAATGACGCAGGGTTCCAGCCGCCCTTCGGCGATCATCACGTCACGGTGCAGGCCGTCCACCACGTCGGTCAGCAAGCGCTTGTCGCTCAACTGGGCCTGATTGAATTCTCGTTCCACCACAATGGCGCCGCTGCTGTTCTTCAGCGTCACCAGACATTCACCATGGCTGCCGCGAGGGGTCAGCGTCACCTGATACGGGCTCAGAGCCTCACCGAGCAATAGACTGATACTTTCCATCTCGATCTCCACTCAATAGTCCGAAAACACAGTGCCTGGGGCGTGTTCACATTAAATGACCACCGGCCCGAGAAGAAAGTTCTGCCTGTCACGTTCCGACCTTGCAGGACCGTGTCTGACAGAGCATGCATGGCGAAGATGACAGAAAAATATTCGCCGGTATCAGGCCTCGATGAGTGCCTGCGCAGTGATCAGATAACTGTCCAGCAGACCTCGCATCAACACCGCCGAAACCGGTGTCTGCAGACGCCCCAGCAGGCGCAGGCGTTGTTGACGAAGCACCGGCTCCAGGTCACTCAACAAACTCTGCGCGACCGAGCCCAGCAGAATCAGGGCACGCGCCTCATGGTGCGCCGCCAGGTGATGAATCAATGCCAACCCATCGCCACCTTTGAGCTGCGGATCGCAAATGGCGATATCGACCGCACCGCGATGCCCCAGTGAAGACAAGGCTGACGCCAGCGAAGGCGCGGTCAATACGTCGTAGATGCCGATGGCATTGAGCATTTGATGCAATGCCATCAGCTGGAACGGGTTGGGTTCAAGAATCAGGACTTTAAGCGAGCGCATGGGCGACCTCTGGAGCGATCATCGCGGACTCTCACCGCAGGTGTCGTTCACTCTAGGGCAGGCGTCTTAAGCCTCCCATCAGAAAAGTAGCCGCGTCTTGCAGGACATTTCCCTTCTTTACTGCAGACAGCGACACCCGCTCTCGGTCCGACGCTGGGTGATGTCGGTCCAGCCGCCCAACAAGCCGCGCAATTTGCCGTCGCCGCTGTAAAACGGCACGGTCCACTGATAAACCTCGCGAGGCCCGCCCTTGAACAGCAGTTGACGTTTGCTGAAGCGCGACTTGCGGGTTTGCAACTGGGCGATGAATTCGTCGTGGAGCATCCGCGCGGTGGTTTCCGGAAACGCATCGACTTCGATCAGCAAGCGTCCCTGCATCTGGTCCTGGCGCACCGACAGCGCTTCCTCGTAACTGCGATTGCAGATGATCAAACGCCCGTGCAGATCACGGACAAACACCGGATCCGGCATCGAATCGATCAGGGCATGCTGAAAGGCCAGTTGATCGCCCAACTCCTTTTCCGCCGCGCAGCGCAGCTTGATCACGGCCGCCAGGCGCCGGTTCCACACCAGCGACAGCATTCCGAAAACGCCGATTCCCCCCATCGCCCAGCATGCCCACTCGACCAGGCGCTTCCACACGGAGGGCACGGGCGGCGGCGAAACGCCTGCCAGCCACTTGAGACGAATCGCCCGCAACTCCGCAGCAGGGAAAGCTTCCAGCGCCTTGTTAAGAATACTCAGTAGTTGCGGCATGCCTTTTCGTACAGCCAGATGATCGGCTTCCCACTTGCCCTCTACCAGAGCACCGACCTTGAGCATGCCCAACGGATAGAGCTGCGCGCCGATTTCGTTTTCGATGGTTGCGTAGGCTTCCCCACTCTCGACCAGCGCCCGCGCTTCGGCGTAGGTTTTCACCGAGCGTATTTCAATCGACGGATAATCGCGCCGAATCGCATCCTCCAGGGCATGACGGGCGGGCAGCACCAGAACGCGCTTCGCCAGTTGCTCGAAAGACTCCACCCTCGGGGCATTGGCATGTCCGACAAACACCCAGCCAGCCCCTCCGAAAGCATGACTGAAATCGAGAAAGGCCTTGCGTTCATCGCTCATGGCCAACGTCGTACTGATGTCCGCGACCCCGCTTTGCAGGCGATCGAGCATATGGTCGGTAGAGAACGATTCCTGGTGCTCGAATTGCAGTCCGGTCATTGCGCTGACCCGCTTGAGCACATCGTTGTTCAGACCGCTCCACTGGCCGTGTTCGTCCTGAAACAGGTACAGCGGATATTGCACCGATGCCACCGTTACTCTGGGGTTGTCACGGATCCATTGCCGCTCGTGCGCATCCAGCTCGACAGCCGGCACATTGCCCGACGCATTGGCCTGATCGAGTGCCATCTGCGCTGCCACGCCGCTGTGCATCCATCCCAGCACCGCCAACAAAAACAACCAGCCCAGTGCCGGTTTCAAACCTCTGTAAAACAGCATTGCCATTTCCTTCGTGATCGACTCACCCGTCCTTCGTGGGTGAAAACCCGAGCAGTGTGGCAGCAGAAACAAAAAAGCCCGTCAGGAGACGGGCTTCAAAATGTGACAGCTTTTACTGGCTTAGAGTGGCTTGCCGCGGTTGCCATGCTGGCTGACAAAGGCTTGCACGGCTTTCAGGTCGTTTGGCAGAACCGTGCAACGCTCGTTTCGCTCAAACAAATCAGAAAGATGTGCAGGTAGTTCGAGCGCTTTTCCTACACCCGCTTTCTCCACTGCCTCAGGAAACTTGACCGGATGGGCAGTGCCCAGAATCACCATCGGGATATCCAGACTGCGACGGCATTCGCGCGCAGCTTTCACACCGATGGCAGTGTGCGGGTCGAGGACTTCACCGGTTTGCTCGTAGACGTCGGCGATGGTTTCGCAGGTCTGCGCATCGTCCACCGCCAGCGAATCGAACAGCTTGCGTGCTTCGGTCCAGCGTTCTTGTTCGACGCTGAAACTGCCGTCCTTTTTGAACGAGTCCATCAGGCCGGCAATCGCCGCACCGTTTCGACCGTGCAGGTCGAACAGCAGGCGCTCGAAGTTCGACGAAACCATGATGTCCATCGACGGCGACAGCGTTGCGTGCAGGGTTTCCTTGACGTACTGGTTGCCGCTCATGAAGCGGTGCAGGATGTCGTTGCGGTTGGTCGCCACGATCAACTGATTGATCGGCAGGCCCATGTTGCGCGCCAGGTAGCCGGCGAAGATGTCGCCGAAGTTGCCGGTCGGTACCGAGAACGACACCGAACGCGCCGGACCGCCCAACTGCAGGGACGCATGGAAGTAGTAAACGATCTGGGCCATGATCCGCGCCCAGTTGATCGAGTTCACCGCCACCAGACGCGTGCCTTTTAGGAAGCTCTGGTCGGCGAAGCTGTTCTTGACCATTTCCTGGCAGTCATCGAAGTTGCCTTCGATGGCGATGTTGTGGATGTTCTCGCCGAAGATCGTCGTCATCTGCCGACGCTGCACTTCCGATACACGCTGATGCGGGTGCAGGATGAAGATGTCGACGTTTTCGCAGTGCTTGCAGCCTTCGATGGCCGCAGAACCGGTATCACCAGAGGTGGCACCGACAATCACCACGCGCTCACCGCGCTTTTCCAGCACGTAATCAAGCAGACGACCGAGCAGTTGCAGAGCGAAGTCCTTGAACGCCAGGGTCGGGCCATGGAACAGCTCCAGCACCCATTCATTACCGTTCAACTGACGCAATGGCGCCACGGCGCTGTGGGCGAACACACCGTAGGTTTCTTCGAGAATCTTTTTGAAATCGGCATCCGGGATGCTGCCGGTGACAAACGGGCGCATCACCCGGAAGGCCAGTTCGTGGTATGGCAGGCCAGCCCAGGAAGCGATCTCTTCCTGAGTGAAACGTGGCAGGTTTTCCGGGACGTACAGACCGCCATCGGTCGCCAGACCGGCAAGCAGGACCTCTTCGAAATTCAGGGCCGGGGCCTGGCCGCGAGTACTGATATATCGCATTTTTTTCAAACCTTCGGTTTGAGCTGCAAGCTGCAAGCTGCAAGTCGCAAGTAAAAGCCAGACTGCTTCTCTCTTGCCGCTTGCAGCTCGAAGCTTGCCGCTGCTTTTAGTTCAAATGTTCGACACGGATCCGTACAACCGGGCCGTCGACGCCAGCCAGTGCTTCCAGCGCGGTGATCGCATCATTGATGCGTTGCTCGACCACGCGGTGGGTCAGCAGGATCATCGGCACCAGGCCGTCATGCTCTTCGACTTCCTTCTGCATGATCGATTCGATATTGATGCCGCGCTCCGACAGGATGCTCGCCACCTGCGCCAGTACGCCCGGATGATCCTTGGCGTGAATGCGCAGGTAGTAAGCGCTTTCGCAGGCTTCGATCGGCAGGATCGGATGCGCCGACAGCGAGTCCGGCTGGAAGGCCAGGTGCGGCACACGGTTTTCCGGGTCGGAAGTCATCGCGCGAACCACGTCGACCAGATCGGCGATCACCGACGAAGCGGTCGGCTCCATGCCAGCGCCGGCGCCATAGAACAGCGTCGAACCGGCCGCATCACCGTTGACCATGACGGCGTTCATCACGCCGTTGACGTTGGCGATCAGGCGATCGGCCGGAATCAGCGTCGGGTGCACGCGCAATTCGATGCCGGCGTCAGTGCTGCGCGCCACACCCAAGTGCTTGATGCGATAGCCCAGCGCTTCAGCGTAGTTGACGTCGGCAGTGGTCAGTTTGGTGATGCCTTCGGTGTACGCCTTGTCGAATTGCAGCGGAATACCGAAGGCGATAGACGCCAGAATGGTCAGCTTGTGCGCGGCATCGATGCCTTCGACGTCGAAGGTCGGATCGGCTTCGGCGTAACCCAGCGCTTGCGCTTCGGCGAGCACGTCTTCGAACGTACGACCTTTTTCGCGCATTTCGGTGAGGATGAAGTTGCCGGTGCCGTTGATGATCCCGGCAACCCAGTTGATGCGGTTGGCGGACAGGCCTTCGCGGATCGCCTTGATCACCGGAATGCCACCGGCCACGGCCGCTTCGAATGCCACGATCACGCCTTTCTCGCGTGCCTTGGCGAAAATTTCATTACCGTGAACGGCTATCAGCGCCTTGTTCGCGGTGACCACATGCTTGCCATTCTCGATGGCCTTGAGTACCAGCTCGCGGGCAACGGTGTAGCCGCCCATCAGCTCTATGACGATGTCGATCTCAGGGTTCGTGGCCACTTCGAAGACATCGTTGGTAATCGCAATACCGGTCGTCTGGAACTGAGGCTTTGGCGTGCGCGTGGCAATTTGCGCCACTTCGATTCCACGCCCGGCACGACGAGCAATTTCCTCGGCGTTGCGCTGAAGTACGTTGAAGGTACCGCCACCGACGGTCCCTAACCCACAGATGCCTACTTTGACCGGATTCACTGTGAACTCCCCATGAAACGGCCGACACAGGGTCGGCCGGAAAACAACCGCGTGCTCGCGGCTCTCTGTTGATGGCCCGGCGCTGCTGCTGCCGGACCACGATCGTCAACGGTTACCCGTGACGATGCGAATTACTTCGCGCCCAGCGCCAGTTTGGCGACTTGTGGCGCCGGCTGGTAGCCCGGAATGACCTGGCCGTCGGCCAAAACGATGGCCGGTGTACCGTTCACGCCGATCGACTGACCGAGCGCGAACTGTTTGGAAACCGGGTTATCGCACTTGGCGGCTTTGATTTCCTTGCCATCGACCATTTTGTCCATGGCGGCTTTCTTGTCTTTCGAGCACCAAACCGCTTGCAGCTGTTCGTCGCCAGGCGAATTCAGGCCCTGGCGCGGGAACGCCACGTAGCGCACTTCGATGCCGCGCTTGTTCAGCTCGGGCACTTCGGCATGCAGTTTGTGGCAGTACGGACAGGTGGTGTCGGTGAACACGGTGATGTGCGATTTGGTCTCGCCCACGGCCGGGTAGACCAGGGTTTCGGCCACCGGGATGGCATTGATCAGTTTGGAAATGCCCAGGCGTTCGGTCTTCTCGGTCAGGTTGACCGGTTTGCCATTCGCGAGCTGGTACAGGTTGCCCTGCACGATGTACTGGCCATCGGCACTGGCGTACAGCACGCGGCTGCCTTTGAGTTTGACTTCGTACATGCCAGGCAACGGGCTGGCACTGATGCTTTCGACCGGAACCTCGAGTTCGAGTTTTTCCAGGCTTTGACGAATGGCTTTGTCAGCCGCGTCGTCGGCGACGGCAAAGGTGCTCACCAGCGCAATAGCGGCGGCGGCGAAAATCTGGGTCAGACGCATGAGTACTCCTGAGGGCGGGCCAATGAAACGATCAGAACGCCCGTGCGAAACACCGGGTCATAACCGTCCATCGTGCAAACCGGCAAAGCCTAACACATAAGGTCACGAGGGCCGAATGCGCCTGTCGCCACACACTCATGTGCAACTGACACATCTTCATGCTTGTACAGTTGACCCACAACCACATGTGGCTGACACACATTATTGTGGCGAGGGGATTTATCCCCGCCGGGTTGCGAAGCAGCCCTAAACCATCCACCGCGATCTTTCAGTCAAAATCGAGCCAGCCGGGTTTGCGACTGCTGCGCAGCCGAACGGGGATAAATCCCCTCACCACAGGTAATTCTCTCAACATGGAAGCCTGCCTTAGCCGCGAGGGTGGTGTTTCGCGTGCAGATCCTGCAAGCGGGCGCGGGCGACATGGGTATAGATCTGCGTCGTAGAGAGGTCGCTGTGCCCGAGCAGCATCTGCACCACGCGCAAGTCCGCGCCGTGGTTGAGCAGGTGCGTGGCGAACGCGTGACGCAATGTGTGCGGCGACAGCGATTTGCTGATCCCGGCGACCTTGGCCTGATGCTTGATCCGATGCCAGAACGTCTGCCGGGTCATCTGCTCGCCGCGCTGGCTGGGGAACAGCACATCGCTGGGGCGGCCACCGAGTAATTCTTGACGGCCATCACGCATATAGCGCTCGACCCAGACAATCGCCTCCTCGCCCATCGGCACCAGACGCTCCTTGCTGCCCTTGCCCATCACCCGCAATACGCCTTGGCGCAGATTGACCTGCTCCAGTGTCAGGCTGATCAGTTCGGTCACGCGCAGGCCACAGGCATACAGCACTTCAAGCATCGCGCGGTCGCGCTGACCGATGGCTTCACTCAGGTCCGGTGCCTTGAGCAGCGCTTCGACATCGGCTTCCGATAGCGATTTGGGCAACGGCCGGCCCAATTGCGGCATGTCGACGCGCAACGTCGGGTCGACGCTGATCAGTTTTTCCCGCAGCAGATAGCGATAAAAACCACGCACCCCGGAGAGAAATCTCGCGGTGGAGCGCGGCTTGTAGTTTTGCTCCAGCCGCCACGCCAAGTGATCGAGGATCAACTCGCGGCCGGCATTGATCAGTTCGAGATTTTTCTCCTGCAACCAGCCGTTGAACAGCGCGAGGTCGCTGCGATAGGCGTCGCGGGTGTTGTCGGACAGGCCTTTCTCCAGCCATAAAGCGTCGAGGAATTGATCAATCAGCGGATGGTCGATGGCAGGCATGGGTGCTCAGGGCAGGGCTTTTTCAAGCTGCGTGCAAATAGAGAATAAAGGCGCGCTAGTCTTTCATAGCCGGCCAGATCAAGAAACAGGCAGCTTCATTGAATGAGGCGTGTCAGATTGATCCGGTAAATCGCAGGCAACAAAAAAGCAGCCCGTAGGCTGCTTTTTTCTGCATCGGAAGCTGGGCTTAAGCCAGTTTTTCCTTGATGCGGGCTGCTTTACCCGACAGGTCGCGCAGGTAGTACAGCTTGGCTTTACGTACGTCACCGCGACGTTTAACAGCCATGCTGTCGATCTGCGGGGAGTAGGTCTGGAAAGTACGTTCTACGCCAACACCGTTGGAGATTTTACGAACGGTGAACGCACTGTTCACGCCGCGGTTACGCTTGGCGATTACAACGCCTTCGAACGCTTGCAGACGGGAACGATCGCCTTCCTTCACTTTCACCTGAACGACAATAGTGTCGCCTGGGGCGAAGGTAGGGATTTCTTTGCTCATCTGCTCTGCTTCGAGTGCAAGGATGATTTTGTTGGTCATGCTGTGCTCCTAAGGTAAATCGTTCGATCTACCATCGATACGTTGTTAACTATCGTCCCGCTCGCGGATGTATTCCTCGAGCAGCTTCTTCTCTTCTCCAGAAAGCGAGCGGCTTTCCAGAAGATCGGCGCGTCGTTCATAGGTCCGACCAAGGGACTGCTGTAAACGCCAACGCCGGATATGCGCGTGATTGCCACTCAGCAACACGTCGGGAACACGCTGATCCGCATACACCTCCGGTCGGGTGTAGTGCGGGCAATCCAGCAGACCATCCGTAAAGGAATCTTCCTCAGCGGAATCCGCATGCCCTAAAGCTCCAGGCAGCAGTCGTGTAACCGCATCGATCAGGACCATGGCCGGCAGCTCGCCGCCAGACAGTACATAGTCGCCAATCGACCACTCTTCATCGACATGAGCCTCAATAAAGCGCTCGTCAATGCCTTCGTAACGGCCGGCAATCAGGATCAATGCATCCGATTGTGCCAGCTCGCGTACCGCCGACTGAGTCAGTTGACGGCCTTGGGGGGACAGGTAAATCACCTTCGCCGCCTCCCCGGCTGCTGCCTTGGCCTGAGCCAGCGCATCTTCCAGGGGCTTGATCTTCATCACCATGCCCGGACCACCGCCAAACGGGCGATCGTCCACAGTGTGATGCCGATCCGTCGTGTAATCTCGCGGATTCCAACAGGTCAGCTGCAAGAGCCCCTGTTTGACCGCACGACTGGTGATGCCGTAATCGCCAATGGCGGAAAACATCTCGGGAAACAAACTGATCACTTCTACGCGCAAGTTAGCCACGTTCAGAAGTCCGCGTCCCAATCCACCTTCATCTCGCCCGCTTCCAGGTCGACAGCCAACACGCATTGCTCCGTATAGGGCAACAGGCGTTCGCGATCATCCAGGCTGCCAGCGCAAGGCTTGACGACCATTACATCATTGGCGCCGGTTTCCAGAAGATGATCGATTTTCCCGAGCAGTTGCCCAAGGGTGTCGATGACCTTCAGACCTTCCAGCTGGTACCAGTAGTACTCGCCTTCGGTCAATTCAGCGAACAGGTTGCGCGGCACGCAGATCTCATAACCGGCCAGAAGACGAGCTTCTTCACGATCATCGAGACCCTTGAGCTTGGCGACCAGGAACTTGTCGCTCCCGCGTCCACTGACCAGCTCGACCTGTTTGACATTGCCTTCGCGCTTGAGCGTCCAGGTTTTGTACTGCAACAGGTTTTCAGTCGGATCAGTAAAGGAATAAACCTTCACTTCGCCGCGAACGCCATGAACAGAATAAATTTTGCCAATAACGATCAAATCATCGGCAGGGGCTGGCGTCGCGTTCATATTGCTCAGGCCGCAGCCTTGGCAGATTCCTTCAACAACTGAGCAACGCGCTCAGAAGGTTGTGCACCAACGCTCAGCCAGTAGGCAACGCGCTCTTGGTTCACGGACAGACGGATTTCCTGACCACGGGCAACAGGGTTGAAGAAACCAACCTGTTCTTTGTGGGAGCCGTCACGCGGGTTACGCGAGTCGGTTACGGTCAGGTGGTAAAACGGGCGCTTTTTGGAGCCGCCAAGGGCAAGACGGATTGTTAGCATGTGAACATCGTTCCTGTAGTCGGTGCTGCAAATCTAAATGCACAGCGGGCATGGGTGCCCGAAAGGCCGCATATTCTAAGGAATATCCGGACTTTTGCAAATGACTTTTTCCGGCGCCCATGGCATGCCGTGCAGATTTGCATAGAGAGCCGTCGATAAAAACGGCCAGTCAGCTCCCGCCGAGTGCGGGTTTGCTGTTGATCCTGCGTCCTTGCAGGGTCTGCGCCGGTGCGACGACCGGCGAAGTCTTTACATTTTCGGCATGCCGCCGCCGGGCAACATACCGCCCATGCCGCGCATCATTTTTGCCATACCGCCCTTGGCGGTGAATTTCTTCATCATCTTCTGCATCTGCTTGTGTTGCTTGATCAAGCGGCCGATGTCCTGCACCTGCGTGCCGGAACCCATGGCGATCCGACGCTTGCGCGAACCGCTGATCAGCTCAGGGTCGCGGCGCTCGGCCGGGGTCATGGAATTGATGATGGCTTCCATCTGTTTGAATTGTTTCTCTGCGGCATTCTGGGCGTTGCCCATCTGCGACAGGTTGACGCCGCCGATGCTCGGCAGTTTGTCCATGAGGCCGCCGAGGCCGCCCATGTTCTTCATCTGTTGCAGCTGATCGCGGAAGTCTTCGAGGTCGAAGCCCTTGCCCTTTTTCAGCTTCTTGGCCAGCTTGTCGGCCTTGTCCTTGTCCAGCGTCGCTTCAGCCTGCTCGATCAGGCTGAGCACGTCGCCCATGCCAAGGATCCGCGAGGCGATACGCTCAGGGTGGAACGGATCGAGGGCTTCGCTCTTCTCGCCCATACCGATGAACTTGATCGGCTTGCCGGTGATGGCGCGCACCGACAGCGCGGCACCGCCACGGGCGTCGCCGTCGACCTTGGTCAGGATTACGCCGGTCAGCGGCAGCGCATCGCCGAACGCCTTGGCGGTGTTGGCGGCGTCCTGACCGGTCATGGCATCGACCACGAACAGGGTTTCGACCGGGTTGATCGCGGCGTGCAGCGCCTTGATCTCACCCATCATCTCTTCGTCGATGTGCAGACGGCCGGCGGTGTCGACGATGACCACGTCGATGAATTTCAGTTTGGCTTCTTTAATAGCCGCATTGGCGATGTCGACCGGCTTCTGGCTCAGATCGGACGGGAAGAATGTCACGCCAATGTCGTTGGCCAGGGTTTCCAGTTGCTTGATCGCGGCCGGACGGTAAATGTCCGCAGACACGACCATGACCGACTTCTTCTTGCGCTCTTTAAGGAAGCGCGCCAGCTTACCGGCAGTGGTGGTTTTACCCGCGCCCTGCAGACCGGCCATCAGAATCACGGCTGGCGGAACGGCACTCAGGTTGAGGTCTTCGTTGGCCGCGCCCATCAGGCTTTCGAGTTCGGCCTGGACGATCTTCACGAACGCCTGGCCCGGCGTCAGGCTGCGCGACACCTCGGTGCCAACAGCGCGCTCCTTGACCGAATTGACGAAGTCCTTGACCACCGGCAGTGCGACGTCAGCTTCGAGCAACGCCATGCGCACTTCACGCAGGGTGTCTTTGATATTGTCCTCGGTCAGCTTGGCCTTGCCGGTGACATGGCGCAGCGTCTGCGAGAGACGGTCGGTTAAGTTTTCAAACATTGCGCGATCCTTTCAGGCCCTGTACGAACCGGGATAATGGCGGCCCAGACCGGAATCAACATGTGCTCGGCGAGCCTGCGGCGTGGGCAGGTCGCGGATTATAGCGAAGACTGCGGCCGGCGGACACCTCGCTGTCAGCTTGCGGAGTCTTTCGTGCCGTGCCGGTTCTATGCCAAACTCAGCGCCTTTCGGGCTCGCCTAACAGGATTTATGCTCCCCTTGTCACCCAGTTTGCTGACCACCCTCGCCGCCGCCCTGCTCTATGCCGCTGCGACCGTCTATCAAAGTACCCGCCTGGCCACCGGCGCCAAGGCGAACAAGCGCCTGCTGGTCAGCCTCGGCGTATTTGCCGTGCTCGCCCACGGCGCCAGCCTGCTTACTCATCTATTGACCCCGATCGGCCTCGGCCTGGACTTCTTCAGCGCGTCCAGCCTGATTGCCGCTGCGGTGATTGCCCTGACTCTGCTGGCCTGTTCGCGGATCCCGGTGGAAAACCTGCTGGTGCTGCTGTTCCCGCTCGGTGCGATCACGGTATTGCTGGCGCAGTTCGCGCCGACCGGCACAGTGCAGATCATCGACGAAGAGCCGGGCATTCTCGCGCACATTCTATTGTCGATCCTCGCCTACGGCATGTTCACCATCGCCGTGTTCCAGGCGTTGCTGCTGCTGGTTCAGGACCATCAGCTCAAGCACAAGCACCCGTCCGGACTGATCAAGAACTTTCCGCCCCTGCAAACCATGGAAAGCCTGCTGTTCGGCTTTCTCTGGGCCGGCTGGACGCTGCTGTCGCTGTCGCTGATTTCCGGTTGGCTGTTCGTTGAGAATCTGTTCGCCCAGCATCTGGTGCACAAGACCCTGCTGGCCTGTCTGGCATGGATCGTCTTCAGCGTGCTGTTGTGGGGTCGCAACCGTCTGGGCTGGCGCGGCCACAAAGCGATTCGCTGGACCCTCGCCGGTTTCTGCCTGCTGATGCTGGCGTACTTCGGCAGCAAACTGGTTCGTGAATACATACTGCACATCTGACGGGCGGCATAAATGGACGGTTTGCCCATAGGGCCGATGCTCGCGGTATTTGTCCTGCTGATCTTATGGTCAGGGCTGTTTACCGCCGTCGAAATCGCGCAGCAGCACCTGCTCGCGCAACGTATCGCCTCGCGCGCCAGCGACAAGCCGCTGGCGAAGCTGAGCTTCCCGCTCGACAGCCTTATCCTCTGCAACACCCTGTGCCGCGCCCTCGCCGTGATCCTCGCGACGCTGCTGGCGATTTTTCTCTGCGAAGAAAATGGCCCGTGGGCGGCCTGCCTTGGCGCCGGTGCCATCCTGCTGGTGTTCGCCGATTATTTCCCGCGCACTTTGGCCCGGCGCTATCCCGACGCCGTGCTGGCGTTCGGCAATGCCCTGCTGGCCGTACCGATGAAAATCGTCTACCCGTTCGCGTGGCTGTTCAGCCGGGTCAGCGCTTTGCTGCTGACCCCGTTCACGCGCAAGGCTCAGGTGGTGCAACAGAGCGAGGACGAGTTGCCGGCCGATCACGATGATGATCCCGAACATCCGGTCCGCGCCCACCCGGTGTCGGGCATTCATGCGCTGGACAACATCACGGTCAACGACATTCTGGTGCCGCGCAGTGACGTCGACGGCATCAACCTCGACGATCCGATCGAAGAGATCATCGAGCAACTGCGCGAGAACAAGCGCACGCGTCTGCCGGTGTTTCACAGTGACATCAATCAGGTCGAAGCGGTGCTCAACACTCGCCAGATCGGCCATTTGCTGAGCAACGGCGGATTGACCCGCGAGGCGCTGCTGGCCGCCAGCTACGAGCCCTACTTCGTCCCGGAAAGCACGCCGCTGCAATTGCAACTGCTGAACTTCCACAAACAGCAACGCCGTCTCGGCATGGTCGTGGACGAGTACGGTGAAGTGCTGGGCATCGTCACCCTTGAAGACATTCTCGAAGAAATCGTCGGCGAATTCGAAAGCGAGCACAGCCTCGACAATCCGCACATTCATCCCCAGGCCGACGGTCGAATGGTGATCGATGGCGCCGCGTCGATCCGCGACCTGAACAAGTGCCTGGGCTGGCACCTGCCGAGCGACGGGCCGAAGACCCTGAACGGCCTGGTCACCGAAGCGCTGGAAACCATTCCGGAAAGCGCGGTGTGCCTGAAGATCGGGCGTTATCGACTGGAAATCCTCGAGACCGAAGAGAACCGGGTGAGCAAGGTGCTGATCTGGCTGACCTCATCGGTGCCTGCTCTGGTGCCTGCTCGATAGAAGATCAAAAGATCGCAGCCTTCGGCAGCTCCTACCCTGCGATCTTTTGCGCTTGTTTGATCGTTAGCCCCCTTCCTATAATCGAGGCGCTTACCCAAGCGCCGTCGATCCCTGTGCTTACCCGGCACTGCCCGGATCCTGACTGTTTCCGCTGCAAACCGACGACTGTTCCTACTCGAAACAGCGCTCGCGCCCTACCCCACATCCCTGGGTGTTCCACCATAATAATTCGCTCCACTGGAGCTCATGACTGTCAGGGATCACCGCATGACGACCCATACCGCTTACAGCGAAACCGCGCCTGCCCAGCCGACCAATTCCGCCACCCGCGTGGCCACGGCAAGCTTTATCGGCACTGCTATCGAGTTCTACGACTTCTACGTTTACGCCACTGCTGCGGCGCTGGTGATCGGGCCGGTGTTCTTTCCGCAGACCTCCGGCACGGCGCAGATGCTTTCGGCGTTTCTCACTTTCGGCATTGCCTTCCTCGCCCGACCACTGGGTTCGGCACTGTTTGGCCACTTCGGCGACCGTATCGGCCGTAAATCGACGCTGGTCGCCTCGCTGCTGTTGATGGGCGTGTGCACCACCTTGATTGGCGTGCTACCGGGCTACGACAGCATTGGTGCCTGGGCGCCGATTCTGCTGTGCGTGCTGCGTTTCGGTCAGGGCCTGGGCCTTGGCGGCGAATGGGGCGGTGCGGCGCTACTGGCTACGGAGAACGCGCCGAAGGGCAAACGCGCGTGGTTCGGCATGTTCCCGCAGCTCGGGCCATCGATTGGTTTTCTTGCAGCCAACGGCCTGTTCCTGACCCTGGCGATGACGCTGGATGATGAACAGTTCCGCAGCTGGGGCTGGCGCATTCCGTTTCTGCTCAGCGCGGCGCTGGTGATGGTCGGCCTGTATGTGCGCCTCAAATTGCATGAAACGCCAGTGTTCGCCAATGCGATCGCCCGTCAGGAGCGAGTGAAAGTGCCGCTGGTCGAGTTGTTCAGCCAATACTGGGCGCCGACCTTGCTCGGTGCGGCGGCGATGGTGGTGTGCTATGCGCTGTTCTACATTTCGACGGTATTTTCCCTGAGCTACGGCGTGGCCACGCTGGGTTATAGCCGCGAAACGTTCTTGGGCCTGCTGTGCTTTGCCGTGTTGTTCATGGCCGCAGCGACGCCATTATCCGCTTGGGCCAGCGATCGTTACGGGCGCAAACCGGTGCTGATCATCGGTGGTGTGCTGGCGATTCTGTCCGGATTCCTGATGGAACCGTTGCTGACGCAGGGCTCGACCTGGGGCGTGGCGCTGTTTCTGTGCATCGAGTTGTTTTTGATGGGCGTGACATTCGCACCGATGGGCGCGCTGTTGCCTGAGCTGTTTCCGACCCACGTGCGTTATACCGGCGCTTCAGCGGCGTACAACCTGGGCGGCATCGTCGGGGCCTCGGCGGCGCCGTTCTTTGCGCAGAAACTGGTGGCGATGGGCGGGTTGAGCTATGTCGGCGGGTATGTGTCGGCGGCAGCGGTGTTGAGCCTGATCGCGGTGTTGTGTTTGAAGGAGACGCGCAATAACGATCTGAATCAGGTTGCCTGACAGAAGATCAAGAGCTTCGCGAGCAGGCTCGCTCCCACAGGGAAATGCATTCCAAATGTGGGAGCGAGCCTGCTCGCGAATGGATGCCGCGACCCGGTTTACAGCTCGACAACAACCGCCTGCGACGCACGGGTCGCCTTGGCGCGAGCAGCCTCGATCGACTCATCCCGCGCCAGCGCCACGCCCATGCGGCGCTGACCGTTCACTTCCGGCTTGCCGAACAGACGCAGCGCGGTATCCGGCTCGCTCAACGCAGCGCCCAGATTGGCGAATGCGGTCTGGGTCGACTGGCCTTCAACCAGAATCACTGCCGACGCCGACGGGCCGAACTGACGGATCAGCGGTACCGGCAGGCCGAGAATGGCGCGGGCATGCAGGGCGAACTGCGACAGGTCCTGAGAAATCAGCGTCACCAGCCCGGTGTCATGCGGCCGTGGCGAGACTTCGCTGAACCACACCTGGTCGCCCTTGATGAACAGCTCGACGCCGAACAGACCACGGCCACCCAGCGCTTCCGTCACAGCTTTGGCAACACGCTCGGATTCAGCCAGAGCAATCGGGCTCATGGCCTGCGGCTGCCAGGATTCCTGATAGTCACCCTTCTCCTGACGGTGACCGACCGGTGCGCAGAACGTGGTGCCGCCAATGTGGCGCACGGTCAGCAGGGTGATTTCGTAATCGAAATCGATGAAACCTTCGATGATCACCCGACCTTTGCCGGCGCGACCGCCCTCTTGCGCGTAATCCCAGGCTTTTTGCACATCATCGGCGCTGCGCAGCAGGCTCTGACCCTTGCCCGACGAACTCATTACCGGCTTGACCACGCAGGGGAAACCCAGGTCCTGAACGGCTTTGCTGTAGTCCTCGAAGGTGTCGGCAAAGTGGTACGGCGAAGTCGGCAGATCCAACTCTTCGGCAGCCAGACGACGAATACCTTCGCGGTTCATGGTCAGTTGCGCCGCACGCGCGGTCGGAATCACGGTGAAGCCTTCGGCTTCCAGCTCGACCAGCGTGGCGGTGGCGATGGCTTCGATTTCCGGCACGATGAAGTGCGGCTTCTCGGCTTCGATGACTGCACGCAGGGCGGCGCCGTCGAGCATGTTGATCACGTGGCTGCGATGGGCGACTTGCATGGCCGGCGCGTTGGCGTAGCGGTCGACGGCAACCACTTCAACGCCCAGGCGCTGCAGTTCGATTACCACTTCCTTGCCCAACTCACCACAGCCACACAGCAATACGCGGGTCGCGGTTGGCGACAATGGAGTTCCGATACGGGTCATCTCAGGTCCTCAAAGGAAGCGGATCATCGAGGAAAGCCACGCAGGTGCGCTTTCCATGGGGAGAAAGCGCGGCATTTTACATGAACCCGAGGGTTTGGCTTCAGCTGGCGACAGCCTGTTTGCGATCACGCCAGGCCATGATCAGCCAGACGGCGGTGACGCCGGCGAACTTCGAGGCCAGCGCGGTGATGATCACCGGCGGCGTCAAGGCGTCGATCATGCCGAAGAAGATGAAGGTATCCAGTGGAATACTCAGCGCCGAACTGATCCACAGACGATCACGCAATGGCCGCTTGGTGATGCTGAACACCAGCCAGTCGATGCACTCGGAGACCGCGAACGCCGTGGCGCTGGCCAGCGCGATGGAAGGGTCGGAAGTGATGTAGGAAAGCACCAGCGCCGCCAGCATCGCCACGATCGCGCCGTGACCGAAGCGCGTTTGCACCATGTCGCGCAGCACGAACACCAGCCCGCCCCAGGCCGACCAGATGATGTCCAGGTGCGGTGCGGTGGAAAAGGCGAAGTTGATCAGCACGACGCTGCTGATGTAGGCGATGAGAAAGATCATGGGGGCGGCCTGTCGATTTGGCGCACAGGTTACTTGAGCGCTGGTATTGCGCCAATAGGTGCGGTGACAGGACCGACGTCTTCGCGAGCAGGCTCGCTCCCACATTTGAATGCATTTCAAAGTGGGAGCGAGCCTGCTCGCGAAAGCGGTGGTTCAGACGCCTGACTTCGCGGGAATCATCCAGACCAATCCACTCGCTTTCGCCCGTTCATGACACAACCCCAGCACCACGCGGCGCTCGTCATTGTTCATGCGGCCCCAGCGGGTGATCTCCGCGACCGTGCGCTGGCACCCGGTACAAACGTCATCTTCATCCAGCGCGCAGATATTCACACACGGAGACGCGACTGGTCGTTCAACAGTCGTCATTGTTCCTGCTCGACCAGATCGCGGGCGTAACGCTGCGAGTTATGCACATAGTGCGCGGCGCTGGCTTCGAGCATCTTCTTTTGCGCCTCGGTCAGTTCACGCACGACCTTGCCCGGCGAGCCCATCACCAGCGAACCGTCGGGAATTTCCTTGCCTTCGCCGATCAGGGAATTGGCGCCGATGATGCAGTTCTTGCCGATCTTCGCGCCATTGAGAATCACCGCGTTGATGCCGATCAGACTGTAATCGCCGACCGTGCAGCCGTGGAGCATCGCGTTGTGGCCGATGGTCACGCCGGTACCGATGGTCAGTGGGTAGCCCATGTCGGTGTGCATTACCGTGCCGTCCTGCACGTTGCTGTTCTTGCCGATGAGGATCAGTTCGTTGTCGCCGCGCAATACGGCGTTGAACCAGACGTTGGCGCCCTCTTCCAGACGAACCTTGCCCACCAGCACGGCATTGGGCGCGACCCAGCTCTGTGGATGGGTTTCGACACGGGCGTCGCCCAGGCGGTATTTCATTTCGTTTTCCTCGGGCTCACGGCCGTTCGAACGACGGCTCAGGTATCGATAAAACTTTTCGGCGGTCGGTGCAGGCTGATTTTGGCGTCATAGAGCAGGTTGATCAACTCGACGATCATGATCGCCGTCAGGCCCCAGATCTTGTACTCGCCGAAGCGATAGCTCGGCACGTACCAGCTGCGGCCCTGATAGTCGATGCGATGGGTATGCTCGCGCGGGTCCTTGCGGAAGAATTCCAGCGGTACGCTGAAGACGGCGGCGATCTCGGCATCGTTGGGCTGGTATTCGACAAAGTCGGGAATCACCCCGACATACGGCGTTACCTTGATGCCGTGCAGGGAAATCAGCGGACTCAGCGGGCCGATGACTTCGACCAGACCCGGCGGCAGGCCGATTTCTTCTTCGGCTTCACGCAGGGCGGTGAATATGAGGTCGGGGTCTTCCGGGTCGCGGCGCCCTCCGGGGAAGGCGACCTCGCCGCCGTGGGTCGAAAGCCCGCTGGCGCGCAGGGTCAGGACCAGTTCCGGTTCGTCACTGCGGGTGATCGGCACCAGCACGGCGGCTTCGGGAAAACGTGCGTCGGTCTCCAGCGTGCGCGGTGTGTGGTTGCTTACCCTATGCAGTAGCTCGTCCAGCATGAGTGTTCTCGATCGGTGCCTTGCTCCGCATCATGCACCAATCAAAGCGAGCGCCCAAGCCCCCGAAACCCGTCGTGTCGCGAAACGACAACTTGCCGACCGGCCCCGCTGCACGCCAAGATAGGCGCAGCATTCAGGAACCCGAGCATGAAATTTTGCAGCCACTGCGGTAACCCGGTCACCCAGCGCATTCCCGAAGGCGACTCGCGGCTGCGATTTGTCTGCGACAGCTGTCAGACCATTCACTACCAGAACCCCAATATCGTCGCCGGGTGCGTGCCGACGTGGGGGACGAAAGTGCTGCTCTGCCGCCGCGCCATCGAGCCGCGTCTCGGTTACTGGACGCTGCCTGCCGGTTTCATGGAAAACGGCGAGACCATCGAGCAGGCCGCCATCCGCGAAACCGCCGAAGAAGCCTGCGCCCGGGTGCGCAACCTGAGCATTTACACGCTGATCGATGTGCCGCACATCAGCCAGGTACATGTGTTCTTTCGCGCCGAACTGGCTGATCTGCAGTATGCGGCCGGGCCGGAAAGCCTTGAAGTGCAGCTGTTCGAAGAAGCCGACATTCCCTGGGACGAGCTGGCTTTCCGCACGGTCGGGCGTACCTTAGAATGCTTCTTCGCTGATCGGCGCGTCGAGAAGTATCCGGTTCGTTCGGAATCGATTCCGCCATTGGTTCAGCCGGTGATTGTTGGCTAGAAGATCAAAAGATCGCAGCCTTCGGCAGCTCCTACCTAAAACCTGATTGCGTCACTCCCTGGGGAATCGTTTCAATGCGCTGGTTGCTTGCCCTGCTGTGCCTGTCGTTCGTCAGCGTTTCACAAGCGTCATTCGTGACCACCGTGACGCCCTCGAACACTCCACTGATCGAAAAAGTCCTGGTACTCAAATCAGCCCATCAACTGCAGCTGATTGCCGACGGCAAGCCGCTGAAGACCTATCGCATTTCCTTGGGCAAGGGCGCGAAGAAAGGCCCGAAACTGATCGAGGGTGACAAACGCACACCCGAAGGTTTCTATTGGATCGACTGGCGCAAGACCAGCGACAAATTCAACCTGTCGATGCACATCTCCTACCCGAACATCAGCGATGCCGCCCGCGCGCGTCGTGAAGGCGTTGAGCCTGGCGGGATGATCATGATCCACGGCACCCCGGACTCGGCAGACAATCCGGAACAGCTGTTCCATACCCTCGACTGGACCGACGGCTGCATCGCCATGCGCAACGTCGACATGCGTGAAGTTTGGAATCTGGTACCGGACGGCACGATGATCGAGATTCGTCCGTAACCTCGACCGCTGGTCACCGCAAAAAAAATAAATCAAAAGATCGCAGCCTGCGACGGCGCCTACAGGGGTGATACCACTCTCAACTGTAGAAGCTGTCGCAGGCTGCGATCTTTTGCTTTTTATAGGCCATCACTAATACCACTTTAAACACTGCCCCCTGAAAACCGCCAATCCATTGGGTCATACGCCGGTTCATCGCGTTGACATGGTATTCAAGTGGTATTAGCTTCCATTGCACAAGCGAGCCACAACAATCCTATACTCGCGACGGAAACGACCTACATGAACGACCTCCAGCCCCTACGTCCCGACGATTCCCAGCCGACGCCGCTGTACTTGCAACTGGCGCGCAATCTGGAAGCGGCGATTCATGCCGGGCAGTGGAAGGCCGAACAGGCGATGCCGTCCGAGCGCAATCTCAGCGACCAGCTCGGCATCTCCCGGGTCACCGCACGCAAGGCGCTGGAAGTCTTGCTCGAGCAAGGCCTGATCCGCCGCCTGCAAGGCTCGGGCACGTTCATCACCCCACGCCTGGAACAACCACTGTCGCGTCTTTCCGGCTTCAGCGAGATGCTGCGCCTGAAAGGTTTCGTGCCGAGTTCGAAATGGCTGGAGCGGGAGATCACCCTCCCAACCCACGAAGAACTGATCCGCCTCGGCCTGTCGCCGACCGACAAGGTGGCGCGCATGAAGCGCCTGCGCAAAGCCGATGACACGGTCATGGCGATCGAGATGAGCACCCTGCCCGCGTCGATCATGCCCAGGCCGCAAGCGGTGGGCGATTCGCTGTACGAATACCTCGACGGCATCGGCAAACCGATCGTCCGCGCCCTTCAGCACATCCAGGCAATCAACGCCTCGGACGAATTCGCCGCACTGGTCGGTATCGCCCCCGGCACCGCCATGCTGCTGATGACCCGGGTCGGCTATCTGGAAGACAACACACCGATCGAAGTCACCGACACCTATTGCCGCAACGACTACTACGACTTTGTTGCAGAGCTTCGTAGATAAAGAGCCGCGCCGCTGAGCGCGGCCCCAAGCGAGAACGAAAATGTCCGAAGACAACATCCTCACCGCCAGCGGCTGGGTTCGCGGCCGGCTGATTCACGAACACGGCAAGATCGTGTCGATCGAAGGCGTGCCCTGCGATCCGGCGGCTAACGATCTGCCCTATCTGCTGCCGGGTTTCATCGACCTGCATGTGCATGGCGGCGGCGGCAAAGACATCATGGAAGGCGCAGAAGCCTTCGAAACCATCAGCAAAACCCACGTGCGCTTTGGCACCACCTCGCTGTTGGCCACGACCATGACTGCGCCGAGCGCGGAGATCTCAAATGTCCTGAAAGAGGTAGGACAATTCTGTGAACAGCGTCCGAAAGGCGCCGCGCGTGTTCTCGGAGTGCACCTTGAAGGCCCGTACATCAACCCGGGAAAACTCGGCGCTCAACCGAACTTCGCCCACACCGCGTTGATGGCAGAAGTCAAAGAGTATCTGGCGCTGGCACCGATCCGCGTCATCACCATTGCCCCGGAAATCGCCGGTCACGATGCATTGATTCGCGAGCTGAGCAGCCGTGGCATCCGCATGCAGATCGGCCACACCCTCGGCAGCTACGAGGAAGGCGTCGCCGCGCTGGCTGCCGGTGCCAGCAGTTTCACCCACCTCTACAACGCCATGAGCCCGCTGCATCACCGCGAGCCGGGCATCGTCGGCGCAGCACTGGCCCACGCCAAATACGCCGAGCTGATTCCCGATCTGCTGCACGTACACCCCGGCGCCATTCGCGTGGCCCTGCGTTCGATCCCGTGCCTGTATTGCGTCACCGATTCGACCGCCGCCGCCGGCATGCCCGACGGTGAATACAAGCTTGGCAGCCACACCGTGACCAAATGCCTGGGCGGCGTGCGTCTGCCCGACGGCACGCTGGCCGGCAGCACGCTGACCATGGATCAGGCCCTGCGCAATCTGGTGAAGATCGGCCTGCCGATCAGCGAAGCCTCGCAGCGTCTGTCGCAATTTCCCGCCGACTATCTCGGCATCACCGAACGCGGGCGCCTTGCCCCCGGCGCCTGGGCCGACTGCGTGCGGCTCGATCGCTCACTCACACTGACCGCCGTCATGGTCGAAGGAGAAGACATTGACTTCAAAAATGCTTGAAGAGGCGCTGTCCTCGTTCGAGGCCGTGCAAGCCCAACTGCAACAGCTCGACGCGCCGATGATCGAGATCGCCGGGCGCCTGCGCCGGCAGCCACCGCAAGTGGCGATGACCGTCGCCCGTGGCAGCTCCGACCACGCGGCGAGCTACTTCGCCTACCTGACCATGCAGCAACTGGGCGTGCCGGTGGCCTCGTTGCCGATGTCGGTGGTGACCATGCAGCAGGCGCCGCTGAAAGTCAGCGGTCAGGCCGCCTTTGCGTTTTCGCAGTCGGGGCAGAGCCCGGATCTGGTCAACAGCCTGCGCCTGTTGCGCAAGCGTGGCGCGCTGAGCGTGTCGATGGTTAACGCTGCCGATTCGCCACTCGAAGCGGCCTGTGAATTCAGCCTGCCGCTGCTCGCCGGCACGGAAAGCAGCGTCGCCGCGACCAAGAGCTTTATCGCCACCCTCAGCGCCAGCGCGCGCTTGATCGCGCACTGGAAAGAGGACAGCGAATTGCTGCAAGCCCACGATGCGCTGCCAGAAGGCCTGCGCGAAGCGGCGAAACAGGACTGGAGCGTGGCCATCGAAGCCCTGCGCGATTGCGAGCGCCTGATGGTGATCGGCCGTGGCGCCGGTTTCGCGATTGCCCAGGAAGCGGCGCTGAAATTCAAGGAAACCTCGGCGATTCAGGCCGAAGCCTTCAGCAGCGCCGAAGTCCGTCACGGCCCGATGGCACTGATCGACGAACACTATCCGCTGCTGGTGTTCGCCCCACGCGGCGCCGAGCAGGCCGGCCTGCTGAGTCTGGCGGCGGAAATGCGCCAGCGCGGCGCCCGGGTCTTGCTCGCCGCGCCGGATGACGTCAGCGAACGCGACCTGACCCTGAGCCGCGCCGAACACCCGGCCCTCGACCCGATTCTGGCGATCCAGAGTTTCTACGTGATGGCCGCAGGCCTGGCCGTGGCGCGGGGCATGGACCCGGATCAGCCGCGCCATTTGAGCAAAGTGACCCGCACGCATTAAGTCCGACTGACTGCACATCTGATGAGACCCAGCCATGCCCGACAACAATAAAGAGCTGACCCTCAGCGCCCCGCTCAGCGGCCCGGTGCTGACGCTCGCCAACGTCCCGGACGCGGTGTTCGCCAGTGGCGCGATGGGCGACGGCATCGCCATCGACCCGCTCAACGACACGCTGTATTCGCCCTGCGCCGGCGTGGTCATCCACGTCGCGCGCAGCAGCCATGCGGTGACCGTGCGCGCCGACAACGGTGCGGAAATCCTCCTGCATCTGGGTCTCGACACCGTTGAATTGAACGGTGAAGGTTTCGCCATGCTGGTCAAGGAAAGCGATCGCGTCAGCCTCGGTCAGCCGCTGCTGCGCTATGACCTGGACAAGGTCGGCCAGCACTGCAAAAGCCTGGTCAGCCTGTTGATCCTGACCAACAGCGCGGATTTTCAGGTACGGCCGATCACCCTCAAAACAGTGAAAGTCGGCGAGCCGCTGCTGCACATCATCGCGCGCAATGTTGTCGCGGCGAATACCGATATAAGCGCTGGGCCAGAGGTTCGTGGTCAAGTGCAGGTCGCTCATCGCGGCGGCTTGCATGCGCGCCCGGCTGCACTGATCCGCCAGACCGCCCAGGGTTTCAGCAGCCATTCACAGCTGCACTTCAACGGTAAATCGGCGCCGTGCAACAGCCTGATCGGTTTGATGGGTCTGGCCATTGGCGAGCAGGATGAGGTGCACGTCAGTTGTCAGGGGCCGGACGCCGATGCCGCATTGCAAGCTCTGCTCAGCGCATTGGCCACGGCGCTGCCGGACGATCATCACGCGCAAGCGCCGACCACCACAGCCGCGCTGAAACGCCCGGCCGAGGCTGGCGTGTTGCACGGTGTCTGCGCGGCGCCGGGGCTGGTCGCCGGGCCGCTGTTTCGCTTGAACGCGATCACCTTGCCGGCGGATGCGGGCAACCACGATCCGGTGCAACAGCAGCCGATTCTTGAAGCGGCATTGAACGCGGTGCGCAGCGAAATCGCTGCCACCCTCGCCCAAGCGAAAAAGCACAGGAACGCCGACGAAGAAGCGATCTTCGCCGCACACATGGCGCTGCTTGAAGACCCGGCCCTGCTCGACGCCGCGCAGCAATTCATCGCGCAAGGCACCGCAGCGACGCACGCCTGGAGTCAGTCGATCGACACGCAGTGCGACATGCTGCAAGGCACCGGCAGTCCGCTGCTGGCCGAACGTGCCAACGATTTGCGCGACCTCAAGCAACGCGTCCTGCGCGCTCTGCTTGGCGAGGCCTGGGGATACCAGGTTCCGGCCGGCGCCATCGTTGCCGCCCATGAACTGACGCCGTCGGATCTGCTGCAACTCAGCGCGCAAGGCGTCGCCGGGTTGTGCATGGCCGAGGGCGGCGCGACTTCCCACGTAGCGATTCTGGCGCGCGGCAAAGGTCTGCCGTGCATCGTCGCTTTGGGCGCGCAATTGCTTGAGCAGCCGCAAGATCAAGCCGTGGTGCTCGACGCTGACGACGGGCGCCTCGAATTGACGCCAAACGCCGAGCGCCTGAGCGAAGTTCAACAGGCGCAGATCGAGCGCCGGCAGCGTCGCGAAAGCCAACAGGCCAAAGCCCATTTACCCGCTGAAACGCGCAATGGCGTGCACATCGAAGTGGTCGCCAACGTCGCCTCAAGCAGCGAAGCGGCAGACGCATTTGCCAACGGTGCTGATGGTGTAGGCCTGTTGCGCACCGAGTTTCTCTTCGTCGATCGCCAGACGGCACCCGACGTCGAAGAACAGCGCAGCGCCTATCAAGCGGTGATCGATGCCATGGGCGACAAGTCGGTGATCATCCGCACCATCGACGTCGGTGGCGACAAGCAACTCGACTACCTGCCACTGCCCGCCGAGGCCAACCCGGTGCTCGGATTGCGCGGCATTCGTCTGGCGCAGGCGCGCCCGGAAATTCTCGATCAGCAACTGCGCGCGCTGTTGCAGGTCAAGCCGTTGCCGCGTTGCCGGATTCTGTTGCCGATGGTCACCGAGGTCGACGAGCTGCTGCACATCCGCCAGCGCGTCGATGCCTTGTGTCTGGAGCTGGGGATTACCGAGCGCCCGGAAATCGGCGTGATGATCGAAGTCCCCGCCGCCGCGCTGCAAGCCGAGCAACTGGCCGAACACGCCGACTTCCTCTCGATCGGCACCAACGATCTGTCGCAATACACCCTGGCCATGGACCGCGATCACGCCGGGCTGGCGGCGCGGGTCGATGCCCTGCACCCGGCGTTGCTGCGCCTGATCGCCATGACCTGCGAGGGTGCGGCGGTACACAAGCGCTGGGTCGGCGTCTGCGGCGCCCTCGCCTCCGACCCGTTGGCGACGCCGGTGCTGATCGGCCTGGGCGTCACCGAACTGTCGGTGAGCCCGGTGCAGATCGGTGAAATCAAGGACCGCGTGCGTCAGCTGCATGAAGCCGAATGTCAGCGCCTGAGCCGCGACCTGCTCAAGCTGGCCAGCGCCGCTGCCGTTCGCCACGCCTGTCATCAACATTGGCCTCTGCGCTAACAAAAACAAAAAGGACAAACGCCATGTACCAACTCTTCATCGAAGGCCTGCAACGCCTGGGCCGCGCGCTGATGCTGCCGATCGCGATCCTGCCGATTGCCGGCCTGCTGCTGCGCCTGGGCGACACGGACCTGTTGAACATCGCGATCATTCACGATGCCGGGCAAGTGATCTTCGCCAACCTGGCGATGATCTTTGCCATCGGCATCGCCGTCGGTTTCGCCAAAGACAACAACGGCACCGCCGGCCTGGCCGGAGTGATCGGTTATCTGGTGATGATCTCCACGCTCAAGGTGCTCGATGCGAGCATCAACATGGGCATGCTCGCCGGGATCGTCAGCGGCCTGATGGCCGGTGCGCTGTACAACCGCTTCAAGGACATCAAGCTGCCGGAGTACCTGGCGTTCTTCGGTGGCCGCCGTTTTGTGCCGATCGTCACCGGTTTTGCAGCGGTGGGGCTGGGCGTGCTGTTCGGCTATATCTGGCCGCCGATCCAGCAGGGCATCAACGCGTTCGGCGCGCTGATGATGGAAAGCGGCAGCATCGGCGCCTTCGTCTTCGGCGTGTTCAACCGCCTGCTGATCGTCACTGGCCTGCACCACATCCTCAACAACATGGCGTGGTTCGTCTTCGGCAACTTCACCGACCCGACCACGGGCGCCTTGGTGACCGGCGATCTGTCGCGGTATTTTGCCGGCGATCCGAAGGGCGGCCAGTTCATGACCGGCATGTTCCCGATGATGATCTTCGGCCTGCCCGCCGCGTGCCTGGCGATGTACCGCAACGCTTTGCCAGAGCGGCGCAAGGTGATGGGCGGGATCTTCCTGTCGATGGCGCTGACCTCGTTTCTGACCGGTGTGACCGAGCCGATCGAATTCGCCTTCATGTTTCTCGCGCCGTTGCTGTTCCTTCTGCACGCGCTGCTGACCGGGCTGTCGATGGCGATCACCAACGCCCTGAACATTCATCTGGGCTTCACCTTTTCCGGTGGTTTCATCGACATGATTCTCGGCTGGGGCAAGTCGACCAATGGTTGGCTGGTGGTGCCGGTCGGGCTGGCTTACGCGGTTATTTATTACCTGGTTTTCGACTTCTGTATCCGTCGTTTCAACCTGAAGACGCCGGGGCGCGAAGACGTCGCCAGCGCCGAAAAAGCCGTGCTCTCGGAAACCGAACGCGCCAGTGCGTATATCAAAGCCTTGGGCGGCGCCGAGAATCTGCTCACCGTCGGCGCCTGCACGACCCGACTGCGCCTTGAGATGGTCGATCGCAACAAGGCCTCGGATGCCGAGCTGAAAGCGCTGGGCGCGATGGCGGTGGTGCGCCCGGGCAAGGGCGGCAGTTTGCAGGTCGTGGTCGGGCCGTTGGCTGACAGCATTGCCGATGAGATTCGCTTGGCCATGCCTGCCCTGGGCCGTACAACTTTGGCAGAAACCGTAGTAGTTGCCGATGAGCCGACGACTGTCGCGCTTACCCGCAACGAGGCGCAGCAATGGCTGAATGCGCTGGGCGGTCGCGACAATGTGCTGCAACTCGATTGCATCGCCATGACCCGTATTCGCCTGCAACTGGCCGATGCCAAGGCGCCGTCCGAGGCGCAGCTCAAAGCGCTCGGCTGCCTGGGTGTCAGCCGGTTGGACGGTGGCGTCTGGCATTTGCTGGTGGGGGACAAGGCCGCGAGTTTGAGTGGCGCGATCGAGGCGTTGCTGAGTCGCGGGGAGATCCGCGCGCAGGTTTGATCTGCGCGGGTGGCGGGAGGGCTGGAGCGGGCGCCGAAAATACGGCACGCGCACGATACATGAATACCACCCTCCTCCACGCCCTGCTCGCCATGCTGGCCCTTCATCCCCAGCATGGAAATCGTGCCCATGAGCACCCCCAACGCACCCACACCCGATGAGCTCAAAAACGATCTCAACCAGATCGGTCGTCTTCTCTTCAACACCGAAACCCCGCTGTTGCCCGAGCACAAACCGAGCACCGAGCAGGCTCATCTCAAACGCTTCGAAGAGCAGCTGAAAACCTATCGCGACGGCTATCTGCAACGCAGCCGCGCGCTCTATCAGGCGCTGGCAACCACCGACCTGCAGAGCGAGGCAGGCAAGCAACTGATCGCCACGCTGAAGGTGCGCCTCAACACGCAACTGATCAACATGGATCTGCGTGATCAGATCGACGGCAAATCGGCAAAAACCTTCCTCAAATACGACGCCGGTTTCACTGCGCTTGAGTACGAGGCGAAACAGGCCGTCACCGATCGCCTGCTGCACCCACAGGCCGGCGAGCTGATGCAGAAACTGGACCTCGGCCCGCTGTTGCGTCCGGCGATGTATGCGTTGCAGTTCACTTATCAGCAAACCACTGTCGAGCTGGCCGGGGCCTTTGTTGTGACGCAAAAAGACACCCCGAAAGTCAGCGATCTGTTGACCGACCAGAGCGCGGGCTTCGTCGTGTTGTTCACACCGGCCAGGGGCCTGGAGCTGTTCAGTTCCCTGGCTGATCTCGATGCCCATCTGCTCAAGACCATGCAGCACAGCATCAGCCGTGGCGAATTGATGCAGCTGCTGCCCAGCCGCTACCACGATGTCGGTACAGCGGGAATCTGGCCATTGCAGCTGGCGCCCATCGACAGCAAACCGCTGTTCGAACACATCTACGATGCCTTGATCGAAAAGCGCACCCTGGATATCGAACATGCATTGAGTTTCGCCGCCAATCCGCAGCAGGATGGCGCTGTACTGATCGCCGAGCTGGGGCGCGCCATCGACGCTGCGCTGCCGGATCTCACCCCGCGCCTGGCACTTCAGGCACAAACCCTGTTCGAGCGGCATTTGCGCAACAGCGCCCCGGACTGGTACCGCAGCGCCGTCGCCGCCAAGCGGGCCGAGCTGGCGTTGCACCTGGGCAACTACAATCAGGCCCGGCAAAACCTGCTTGACCTGATGGGTCCGGCGGTCAGCCTGATGGCCGTGGCCCGCCACCAATGGCTGGAACGGCTGAGTGATGATCTGCAAATCGACGACCTGGAACCGGACAAGCTGCAGATCATTACGGATCGGCAGGTCCCCGGGTTCGGCGCTTATGTGCACAAGAGCAATTTGCTCGAGCTGACCTTGCGCGGCCCGCACACCGGCGATGAGTTACCAGGCTCGGCGTTTCTCAGCCACACCCGGCTGACTTACAACGACCTGCCGTTATCCGACGAGTACGCGGACGTAACGCCCGCCTGGGTGATCAAGCAGGCACTGGAGCTGGAACCGCGCGTCGACTTCGCACGCTTGCAAACGCAGATGCAGGCGAGATCCGCGATCAAACCTGCGATCGAGCAGATGCTCGATCAGCGCATCGTCGCGCTCGCCCATGCCGCAGCGCTGCAAGGGCACCTGCTCGACGGCGATCTGCAAATGCTCCAGCGCCTGCGTAACGGCAGCGATCCACAGCTGCGCGCCGCCACCCTGTCTTTGCACGGCGCCCAGCTGCAGGATCTTTGGGTGCTGCGTCAGACCGACGAATCCGGCGCGGTCCGCCGCCTGCTGCTCTGCACACCGCAGGCGCCCCGTGAACGCCAGTTCGAGGCGTTCGACAGCGAGCGCCAATTGCAGACCCATCTCTTGGGTTGGGCCAAGCAGAATGACGCCGCCGAAAGCATGGCCGGCTATCTGATCAGCCGCGCGCCGATGCGCTTTCGTTCGACCCTGCGCAAGGTGTTGTCGGGGCTGAGCCTGAAGCCGGAAGCAGCAGAGCACCAGAAAGTCGCCTTCGACCACCTGGGCAACCATCTCGATTGCCTCAAAGCGATGGCTGAACACATGCTCGCCACACGCATCGACGACTACGATTTCAGCACCCCGGTGTGGTATCGCTCGACCACTGCGGCCAATCGCCGAAAACTCTCGACCCTGAGCGACGACGCTGAGGGCGCTTTGCGCGCGTTCAATCAGCATCCGCTGTCGGGCGGACGTTTTCAGGCGTTTGACGATTTCGTGCATGCGCAAGCGAAGATCAGCCTGAACCGCTTGCTCAAACGCCCTGCCAATGACGTCGATCCGGACACCGTCTGGGCCTATTCGCCAAAGTCGATCGTGCCCTCATGGACGCCGAAACCGCTGACCTATACCCGGCTGTATCGCGACGGCTATGCCGACGGCGTCGGTTTTCTCGACCAGAAATTCTCACGCTCGGCGCGCTTCAAAGGTCCGACAGGCGTCGATATCAGTAGCCTGACCGCGCAGAATGTAGCCCGCTCGGTCACGGGGGTCTGGATCGGCAAACGCTATACCGACAAAGTCAAAAACGAGCTGCAGGATTCGAAAAGCGAAGGCTACGCGTTCCGACGCAACGCGACGCTGGCCATCACTCAGCGCCAGATGCAGAGCGCCGCGCTGGAATGCCAGCTGCAAGGACATATCGCCAGCAGCGACCTGCAATGGCTGCAGCAAAGCATCAGCAGCATGGATCAAACGTCGGGGCAGACCCGGACGAAATACCCGATCCACCGGTTGATGATCGACGGCGAATGGGTGATCGATGCCTGGTTGTTCAGCCATGGCGGCGATCCGGTCCTGCTGTATACGCCGGACGCACCGGACGGCGTGCGTTTTCGCGAAGCGCGCCTGTTCAATTACCTGCTGCTGCAGTCCGGCATGATCGAGTACCTGACCCAGCGGGTGGGAGTCAGTGCCCAGACCCGGGTGCGCGCGTACCTGGAAAACATCCGCAAGAAACTGCCCAAAGACCTCAACAGAACCAGCCCCAGCCCCGCCCGTTATGACTCGATGCGCCCGGCCGACGCCGTCAGCGACCTGCGTACCGCGCTCTACGACATGAAGTTGCAACGGCGGATCGACAACGTCCATGCCACGACCACCAGTCGCGCCGAAATGATCGCCGGCCTGATCTGGACGAGCGTCGAATGGGTCGCTGCCATCGCCACCGCGCCGTTCCCGCTGTTGAGCCTGAGCACCGGCCTGTTGCTGGCCTTCAAGGACGCGATGCTCGCCCTGCATGCCTATCGTCAGGGAAATAACAACGAAGCGTTCCGGCACTTGCTCGGTTATCTGTTCAACAGTGCTGGCGCGGTGCTGACGGATCTGCGTCCGGCGCTGCGTTCACTCAAGCCCGTCCGGCGCCCGTTGCGTCGGGCTGTCACCACCGTTGGCGACGAGCAAGAGGATCTTCTGCCATTGATCGATCAAATGGCGACCGAACCGGTCCGGGACGATATGCATGCCGTCGTTTTCAGAGGGCAGTCGTATTACGCCAGCACGACTCCGGACGCACTCGGCCGTTATTTGCTCTACCGCCCGGATCCGAATGGCTCCGGACTGCTTTCGACCGGCATTCTGACCGTGCGCAACTCCGACGGAGTGATGGTGCGCAGCGGCCTGTCCGGCGGTGCACCAAAATACGAAGCCGTGCCCGAGACACCCGGCCCGCATAAGGACTATGGAGTCGCGATCAAGTACCGGGATCTCGTTGAAGAGTTGCTGGACCCGCAATCGCGACGACGAATGCTCCAGGAGGGCGAGCATTACATGGGCTTCTCACCCCAGGTCATCCTGGTCAACGTGGTCGACAAAATGGCCAGCATGCGCCAAGCCTATCTGCAACAGGTGGAAAAACTCACCACGGACGCCACGCGCCATTTTGCCCAACTCGCACCGCTGCCCGCTCGCGCCGAAGTGCCGGCGGTTGCCGCCAACACCTCATTCGCGCAGTTGATTGCCAGCGATGCATTCGCCGCAAAGAATCTGGTCATCGGTGCACAGCCGGGCTCTATCGCCAGCAAACAGGCACTGATCGAAAATCTCGACGTGCTTTTGGAGAACGGCTACAAGCACCTCTTCCTCGAATACCTGCCGGGAGACGTATTTCATCTCAAACTGGAAAAATTCAACAGGGGAGAATCCTGGCGCCATATCAAGAAACATCTGAAAGCGCTCGATAAAGCCATGGGCCATGAGCCAGACGCGCCTTTCTCTTACCTGGCGCTGGTGCGCAAGGCACGGGAAAAAGGCATGAGCATTCATGCGCTGGACGGCTCGACCAGTTATCAACTCGAAGGGATCATGGTGATGTCCAGGCTCTCGCCTTTGACCCCGCGAAACAACCGCATCAGAAACTTTTATTCGCACAAGGCGCTTGCCATCGATATGGCCGAGATCGGCGAAGAGCGCTGGATTGCCCTGACCGAGCAGTCGCGCATGACCACGTTCGACAGCACCCCGGGCCTGGCCGACCTCCACGAGGCCGTTGCCGTGCGTATTGAAGACATCGACTTGTACCAACCCGCACGCATAAGCAGGGACGCGCCCGGTGCCATCGCGGGAGACGCGACAGCGCAAGGTGATTACCTCGTACAGATGCCGAGTGCCTACAAGGCACCTCTACCTGTCTCCAAGCCGCCCGCCGCAGCTAGCGCCGTTGAACATTTCAGCGAGTTCGATATTGCTTCGCCACTGCGCGACGATATTGCTGAAATGTTGCATCATCCCAACTCCATGCACTCGAGTTACACCCCGACAATACCCCGTGAAAGAACGGCCTACGAGGCTTTCATTGCCCAGCGCAACCGTCTGGAAAAAACCGCCAGGGACGCTTTTACCGACTACGTCCCACCCGATGCGCCGATCCTGCCGGTGCTCGCCTCCGACTGCACATTCGAAGCTTTTTTACGGCAATTGACCGACGGACGTCTGAATCTGCTGATCGGCGAAGCCCACGTCGATGTAGCGAGCAAAGCGCTGCTGAAAAAGCACATGAAAGCCCTTAAGCAAGCCGGTTATGACACGTTGTACGTCGAGCACCTGCTCACCGACCTGCACCAGGCCGATCTCGACATTTTTCTGCGTACCCAGCGCATGCCCGACAGGCTCAAGGCTTATCTGCATCGTCAGGATCAAGGGCAGATGCCGAATTACACAGGGAACGATACGTACACGGCGGTCTGTCAGGCGGCGGCCAAATACAACATTCGCATCAGAGCCCTCGATTGCACGGCGTCCTATCACCTCAAGGGCGTGTATGACGAACACGTCTCGCGAAACGAGATGTTCAGCTATTTTGCAACCCAAGTGATCGAGGCTGATCAATTGGCCAACGGGCCGCATAAATGGGTGGCCTTCATCGGCAGTGCGCATACCAATTACAACCTCGGTGTGCCAGGTCTGGCCGATACACTGTCCGCCGTCAGCCTGCACGTGCGCGACACAGCCCCTGAACTGGCCCGGGATATTCACCGTGGGTCGTGGGAATTTGTCAGCGGCAAGCACGAGGCCAACGTCAGGGCTTTGAGCAGCGATTTTGTGATGGAGGTGGCCGTCCCCGGAACGAAAAACCCTGCGGCGACGCCTTCTGTCAGTCGCAACAAACTGACCGAACCCGGAAACTTCCTTATAGAAAATGCAGACACCCGCAACGCCAGCGTGGTGCATAAATCCAGGTCCGGCGAGATCGTTGAGACCCCGATTCAGATCAATGACAAGGGTCTGTTCTTCGTTGATCGCTGGGAGAAAAAAGATCAGACCTTCACCTACCTGCGAACGTTGATCGACATGCTCGTCACAGACGTGAAGCTGAAACAGGTGACGTGACGCCCGGGCGATTGCACGTTGTGGAAAACCACTGGGCTTGACGGCCCAGTGGTTTTTTCATGCCTGAGGATCCACCCGATCCAGCGCACGGTTCACCGCCAGCTCAGCGAGCATGATGATCTGCTGAATCGCCAGCGCCGTATTGCGCTGCGGTCGCCCCAACTGATCAGCGAAATCACTGGCCAGGGTGTTGGCTGAAGCGAGGGATTCACAGGCATGGGCGAGCAGGGTTTCGGTATCGATTTCCGGCTGGATGAGGAACATGGTGCTGGGCGGGTGCGCCTTGTCAGGTTGCGGGCACAGGTAAAAATCCAGAGCCCGCTTGATCGCTTCGCGGTTTTTCGCGAGGTCGTCGGCGCGGATGGTTTGTTCGAGGGGGGTGGGTTCGTATGGTGGATCAGGCACAGGTTTTGACATTGATACGTTCCTAATCAATAGCCAATCACTTGCCGTTTCTCACGCGGCGGAGTGGTGGCAGCAGTGTGCGGGGTGAGAAACCGGTAGGAACAAGCCCGGCCGGACCGAAGTCCGCCCGCACACAGCCGCCATAACAATGCAGACAGCAGGAATGCCGGCGGCGATTATGGTGGTACTGATTGTGGATTAACAGTTCCTAAGGGTTCTCACACCCGATCGCCGAAGTTTCGGCGACACCAAAAGACTAGAGATCGCGCGTCCGACGGACAACCTGAAAACCTTGTGGGAAGGTTCTGCGAACTCAGATACCGCTTTAAACACACTCCAGATCGCCACCCTCACCCTAGCCCTCTCCCAGAGGGAGAGGGGACTGACCGAGTTGTTCAGGCGAGGTACGCCGACGTGAAAGTCCGAGTTGAACTCAGGATTTGCAAACCACACAAAATCGGCCCCCTCTCCCTCGGGAGAGGGCTGGGGTGAGGGGCAGCAACAACACAAATCAAAAGCCGGACACACACGCTTTTCACCACTCAATAGGCCGAGTGTCAGCTCGCCTGCTCTTGATCTTGATCCACCGGCGACGTCGGAAGGCTGAGTGGAGGGATTGATCCGGGCGTGGGAGCGTAGCGACCGTCTGGCGCAGCCAGACACAGCGGAAGGAGGTGCAGCGAAGCAAACCGGAGCCGCTGCGCCCGGATCAGTCCCGGAGCGAAGGAACCCGAGCCTGCGAGGGCCGAACGCAGGAGCAAGCCTTTTGGGTTACCTTTTTGGCGTTTGAAAAAGGTGACTCGCCGTAAGGGCGAAACCGCCAGCCGCCACACCCGAAGCAACGGATATTCACCCAATCAGCCAGCATGCTCGCCTGTAAGGGCGCCTTCGCGAGCAGGCTCGCTCCCACAGTGAAAATGCGCCCGCACAAAAATCAGCGGCAACAAAAAACCCGCAGACAATCCCTCATCTGCGGGTTTCCCGTTCCAGCAGCAAAGAAGATCAGAAATCCTCCAGCCGCCACACCTCATAAGCCGGCGTCTCATACGGATGACTGAGTTTCAACGCCGCCACAACAGCCACAATCAACTCATCCGCAACGACAAGCTCAACCTTCCATTCCTCAACCCGCTCAACCTGCCCCGCCTGACCGACAAACGGCTGACTGCCGTCCAACGGTCGAAACTGACCAGAGCCAAGCACCTGCCACGCACAGTGGTCATAGTCACCGATCCGCCCACCACCGGCAGCGAACACAGCCCCTTTGACCACCTCGACATGACTGTCAGGAACAAAAAACGCCAGCTTGTACACAGGCCTTAGTTCACCCAGACGCGCGCATTACGGAACATGCGCATCCAAGGAGCATCCTCGGTCCAGTCTTCCGAACGCCACGAGTTCTGCACCGCACGGAACACACGCTCCGGGTGCGGCATCATGATCGTCACGCGACCGTCACGGCTGGTCAGACCGGTGATCCCGCGCGGCGAGCCGTTCGGGTTGGCCGGGTAGGCTTCGGTGACCTTGCCGTGGTTGTCGACAAAACGCATCGCCACGCAACCGGACAGATCGGCTTCCAGCAGTGCTTCTTCGCTGGCGAACTCGGCATGCCCTTCACCGTGGGCGATGGCGATCGGCATGCGCGAACCGGCCATGCCCTGCAGGAAGATCGAGTTCGATTCCTGGATCTGCACCATCGCTACCCGCGCTTCGAACTGCTCGGAGCGGTTGCGCACGAAGTGCGGCCAGAACTCGCTGCCCGGGATCAGCTCGTGCAGGTTGGACATCATCTGGCAACCGTTGCACACGCCCAGCGTGAAGCTGTCGTTACGTTCGAAGAAGCCCTGGAACGCATCGCGGGCGCGGCTGTTGAACAGCGCCGACTTGGCCCAGCCTTCACCGGCGCCGAGCACGTCGCCGTAGGAGAAACCGCCGCAGGCCACCAGGCCTTTGAACTCGTTGAGGTCGACACGACCGGCGAGGATATCGCTCATGTGCACGTCGATCGCGCTGAAACCGGCGCGATCGAACGCGGCAGCCATTTCCACCTGACCGTTGACGCCCTGCTCACGCAGCACGGCAACCTGTGGGCGGATGCCTTTCTTGATGTAAGGCGCGGCGATGTCCTGATTGACGTCGTAGCTGAGCTTGACGCTCAGGCCCGGGTTGTCTTCTTCCAGCAGCGCGTCGAATTCCTGCTCGGCGCAGTCGGCGTTGTCGCGCAGACGCTGGATCTGGTAGCTGGTTTCGGCCCACTGACGTTGCAGTAGACGACGCTGGCCTTCGAACACGGTGTCACCGTTGAAGGTGATGTTGATCTGGCCATTGTTGATCGGCTGACCGATCACCGACACGCAGTCGCCCAGACCGGCGGCGCTGAACTGCGCGAGGATGTCCGGGGTGGCGTCTTGGCGAACCTGGATCACTGCGCCGAGTTCTTCGTTGAACAGGATCGCGGCGATTTCCGAAGCGGATTCGGCAACGCTGTCCAGGTTCAGGCTCAGACCGCAGTGGCCGGCGAAGGCCATTTCCACCACGGAGGTCAGCAGACCACCGTCGGAACGGTCGTGGTAGGCCAGCAGGTGACCGTCGGCATTGAGGCCCTGGATCACCGCGAAGAAGGCTTTCAGGTCTTCAGCGTCATCGACGTCCGGCGCATGCTTGCCGAGTTTGCCGTGGACCTGCGCGAGGATCGATGCACCCATGCGGTTCTGGCCGCGACCGAGGTCGATCAGGATCAGGTCGGTGGTGCCCTTGTCCATGCGCAGTTCCGGGGTCAGGGTCTGACGGATGTCAGCCACTGGCGCGAAACCGGTCACGATCAGCGACATCGGCGAGGTGACGGTCTTGTCTTCGCCGTTGTCATTCCAGCGCGTGGCCATGGACATCGAGTCCTTGCCCACCGGAATGGTGATGCCCAGCTCAGGGCACAGCTCCATGCCGACCGCTTTCACGGTGTCATACAAACGCGCGTCTTCGCCCGGGTGACCGGCCGCCGACATCCAGTTCGCCGACAGTTTGATGTCGGAGAGCTTGTTGATCCGCGAGGCAGCAATGTTGGTGATGGTTTCGCCGATGGCCATGCGGCCCGATGCCGGCGCGTCCAGCAGAGCCAGCGGAGTACGCTCGCCCATCGCCATGGCTTCACCGGTGTAGACGTCGAAACTGGTGGCGGTGACGGCAACGTCGGCCACCGGCACTTGCCATGGGCCGACCATCTGGTCACGGGCGACGAGACCGGTGATGGTGCGGTCGCCGATGGTGATCAGGAAGCTTTTGCTGGCCACGGCCGGATGATGCAGAACGCGTTCGATGGACTCGCTGATGTCGAGGTTCGACGGATCGAAGTCATCGCCCAGCTCGGCTTCGCGAACCACCGAACGGTGCATGCGCGGCGCCTTGCCCAGCAACACTTCCAGCGGCATGTCCACCGGGTTGTTGCCGAAGTGGCTGTCGGTGACGGTCAATTGCGGTTCGGCAGTGGCTTCCCCGACCACGGCAAACGGGCAACGCTCGCGTTCGCAGATCGCCTGGAAGCGCTCGAAGTCTTCCGGGCCGACTGCCAGCACGTAACGTTCCTGGGATTCGTTGGACCAGATTTCGTGCGGGGCCATACCCGGCTCGTCGTTTGGAATGTTGCGCAGTTCGAAACGGCCACCGCGATCGCCGTCGTTGACCAGTTCCGGGAAGGCGTTGGACAGACCGCCCGCGCCAACGTCGTGAATGAAGCTGATCGGGTTCTTGTCGCCCAACTGCCAGCAACGGTCGATGACTTCCTGGCAACGACGCTCCATTTCAGGGTTTTCACGCTGTACCGAAGCGAAATCCAGGTCTGCCGAGCTGGTGCCGGTGGCCATGGAGGAAGCCGCGCCGCCGCCCAGGCCGATCAGCATTGCCGGGCCGCCGAGCACGATCAGCTTGGAGCCGACCACGATCTCGCCTTTCTTGACGTGCTCTTCACGGATGTTGCCCATGCCGCCAGCCAGCATGATCGGCTTGTGGTAACCGCGCACTTCGTCGCCGTGCGGGGTGGTGATCGACTGCTCGAAGGTACGGAAGTAGCCGGTCAGGGCCGGACGGCCGAATTCGTTGTTGAACGCAGCGCCGCCGAGCGGGCCTTCGATCATGATGTCCAGCGCGGTGACGATGCGCTCAGGCTTGCCGTACGGCACTTCCCACGGCTGTTCGAAGCCTGGGATCTGCAGGTTGGAGACGGTAAAACCGGTGAGGCCGGCCTTGGGCTTGGCGCCACGACCGGTTGCACCTTCGTCACGGATCTCGCCACCGGAGCCGGTGGATGCGCCCGGGAAAGGGGCAATCGCGGTCGGGTGGTTATGGGTTTCAACCTTCATCAGGATGTGCACCGGCTCCTGCACCGCGCCGTACTGGCGGGTTTCAGGGTTCGGGAAGAAGCGGCCGGCAACGTTGCCGACAATCACCGAAGCGTTGTCCTTGTAAGCGGACAGCACGCCTTCGCTGTGCATCTGATAGGTGTTCTTGATCATGCCGAACAGGCTTTTTTCCTGGCTCTGGCCGTCAATGTCCCAACTGGCGTTGAAGATCTTGTGGCGGCAGTGCTCGGAGTTGGCCTGGGCGAACATCATCAGTTCGATGTCGTGCGGGTTGCGCCTCAGACCGTTGAAGGCGTTGACCAGATAGTCGATCTCGTCTTCGGCCAGGGCCAGGCCCAGCTCGGTGTTGGCCTTTTCCAGCGCGGCGCGGCCGCCACCGAGGATGTCGATGGCGGTCAGCGGCTTCGGCTCGGCGTGGCTGAACAGTCCGGCGGCCTGCTCGAGGTTGGCCAGCACGATCTGGGTCATGCGGTCATGCAGCGCGTCCGAAATCAGCTGGGCTTCGGCTTCGCTGAACTGCCCTGCAACATAGAAGGCGATACCGCGTTCCAGGCGCTGGATCTTGCTCAGGCCGCAGTTGCGGGCGATGTCGCTGGCCTTGCTCGACCACGGCGAGATGGTGCCGAAACGCGGCAACACCAGAAACAGACGACCGGTCGGCTCTTGAACCGGAACACTTGGGCCGTACTTCAGAAGGCGCGCTAGCACCTGCTGTTCGTCGCCGGTCAGGACGCCGGTGACTTCGGCGAAGTGAGCGAATTCAGCATACAGGCCACTGACAGCTGGAACCTTCTGGCTCAGTTGCTCAAGGAGTTTGCTGTGGCGAAAGGCAGAAAGGGCAGGAGCGCCGCGCAGGATCAACATCTTCGGGACAGCCTCGGGAAGGGGTGTGCTTTGAGGCCGTGCATTCTAGCCTAAACCGACCTCAACATCACCCGAAACGCTACGCACGGTTGCACTCGGGTAGCAATCTGTGTTTCTGCCTTCGGGGTCAGGTAAATCGAGCGTTTCAGCATGGCTTATTTTTACTGTAACAAAATGCCCTGAAGGCCCGTATTCAAGGGATTTCGCTCGGATTTGTGATCGCTAGCAGACTAGTCCTACGCTGTCGAGATATGGCGCTCGTGGCCGTTTGCGTATACTGCGCAGATGTTTTTCCCAACGGCTTTGCGTCCGCGATACGCCAAATGGCTGATCGCAACCGGACTCTTCCTGATGCTCGGTGGCTGTGTTGATAAACCCAACACACTCGAGCGCGTAAAGGAGGATGGTGTGCTGCGCGTGGTTACCCGCAACAGCCCCGCCACCTACTTTCAGGATCGCAGCGGTGAAACCGGCTTCGAATACGAGCTGGTGAAGCGCTTCGCCGACGATTTGGGCGTCGAGCTGAAGATCGAGACGGCCGACAATCTCGATGACCTGTTCAACCAGGTCGGCAAGCCGAACGGCCCGGTACTCGCGGCCGCCGGTCTGGTCAGCAGCGACGAGCGCAAGAAGCAGGTGCGGTTCTCCCACTCCTACCTCGAAGTCACCCCGCAGATCATCTACCGCAACGGTCAGTCGCGCCCCACCGATCCGGCGGATCTGGTCGGCAAGAAGATCACCGTGCTCAAGGGCAGCACCCACGCCGAACAACTGGCCGCGCTGAAACAGAAATATCCCGGCATCGAATACGAAGAATCCGACGCGGTTGAAGTGGTCGATCTGCTGCGCATGGTCGATGAAGGCCAGATTGACCTGACCCTGGTCGACTCCAACGAAGTGGCGATGAATCAGGTGTACTTCACCAACATCCGCGTGGCCTTCGACCTCGGCGACGCGCGCAGCCAGAGCTGGGCGGTGGGCCCGGGCGAAGACAACAGCCTGCTCAATGAAATCAACGCCTATCTGGACAAGGTGCAGAAAAACGGCACCCTGCAACGCCTGAAGGACCGCTACTACGGCCACGTTGATGTGCTTGGCTACATGGGCGCCACCACCTTCGCCCAGCACTTGCAGCAGCGCCTGCCGAAATACGAACAGCACTTCAAGAACTACGCGAAGAAAGAGAAAGTCGACTGGCGCCTGCTGGCCGCCATCGGTTATCAGGAATCCCTGTGGCAGCCGACGGTGACCTCGAAAACCGGCGTGCGCGGTCTGATGATGCTGACCCAGAACACCGCGCAGGCGATGGGCGTGTCGAACCGCCTCGATCCCAAGCAGAGCATTATGGGCGGTGCCAAGTACCTGGCTTATATGAAAGATCAGCTCGACGATTCGATCCAGGAACCGGATCGCACCTGGTTCGCCCTGGCGGCGTACAACGTCGGCAGCGGCCACCTGGATGACGCGCGCAAACTGGCGGCGAAGGAAGGCTTGAATCCGGACAAGTGGCTGGACGTGAAAAAGATCCTGCCGCGCCTCTCGCAGAAGCAGTGGTACAGCAAGACCCGCTACGGTTACGCCCGCGGTGGCGAACCGGTGCACTTCGTGGCGAACATCCGTCGCTACTACGACATCCTGACTTGGGTGACCCAGCCGCAGCTTGAGGGCGATCAGGTGGCCGAGGGCAACCTGCATGTGCCGGCGATCGACAAGTCGAAACCGGCGCAAGAGCCCGCCCCTCTTTAAAGCAAAAGATCGCAGCCTTCGGCAGCTCCTACAGGGTTATGTGTACACCTGTAGGAGCTGCCGAAGGCTGCGATCTTTTGATCTTAGCCCTTTAGAGCAGCAGCCAGGATCAGCGCTTTCATTTCCGACACAGCAGATTTGAAGCCCACGAACAACGCATGCGCCACCAGCGCGTGGCCGATGTTCAGTTCGTTGATGCCTTTGATCGCCGCCACGGCCTCGACGTTGTGGTAATGCAGGCCGTGCCCGGCATTGACGATCAGGCCCTGCGCCAGTCCAAACGCCACGCCATCAGCGACGCGTTTGAGCTCTTCAGCCACTTCGGTGGGAGTTTCGGCATCGGCGTAGCGCCCGGTGTGCAGCTCGATGGCCGGTGCACCGATGCGCTTGGAGGCGGCGATCTGGCGCTCGTCGGCGTCGATGAACAGCGACACTTCGCTGCCGATCTTCGACAAACGCTCGACCGCAGCCCTGATGCGCTCCTCCTGCCCCGCTACATCCAGACCACCTTCGGTAGTCAGTTCCTGACGGGTTTCCGGGACCAGGCAGATATGCGCCGGGCGAATGCGCTCGGCGAACGCCATCATTTCTTCGGTGACGCCCATTTCGAAGTTCATGCGGGTTTGCAGCACATCCTTGAGCAGCAACACGTCGCGCTCCTGGATGTGACGGCGGTCTTCGCGCAGGTGCACGGTGATGCCATCGGCGCCCGCCTCTTCTGCATCCAGCGCCGCTTTGACCGGATCCGGGTAGCGCGTGCCACGGGCCTGCCGCAGGGTGGCGACGTGGTCGATGTTCACGCCGAGAAGAATGCGATTGCTGCTGGTCACGGATGCGCTCCTGAATTGAGAGATTCGGCGCACAGCATATCAGGGCTTGCGAAACAGCTCGCGACTGACAAGCGGACGCCCGCCCAAATGCACCGCCAGCGCCTGGCGCATCAGACGCTTGGCCGCCGACAGCGCACCGGGCGCCGACCAGTCGGCTTCGGCCATGGCCAGCAGCTCGGTACCGTTGAACAGGCCTGGCTGCAGCAGATACACCCTTTCGAGACCGGCATCGACTTGCAGGCGATAGAGACCGTCAGGCGCGACAGGCTCGCCGTGCATATCGGTGTTCATGGAGAAGCCGTAGCCGAGATCATCCAGCAGACGCCATTCAAAGGAGCGCAACAATGGCTCCAGCGGTCGACCTTCGGCCAGCGCCAGCAAGGTCGCGGCGTAATGATCAAATACTGCAGGATGCGGATCCTCGGCAGGCAACAGCCGAATCAACAGCTCGTTGAGATAGAGGCCGCTGAACAGCGCCTCGCCATTGAGCCAGGCGGAGGTGCCGGAGCTCTCCATGCGCCCGACATTCTTCAGCTCGCCCTTGCCACGGAACTCGACCTCCAGCGCCACGAACGGCCGCGCCAGCGTCCCGGCCTTGCCCCGCGCGCTGCGCAACACCGCCCGCAGCCGACCTTGCGGCGTGAGGAAATCGACCAGTGCGCTGGTTTCGCGATAGGCGCGCGAATGCAGGACATAGGCGGGTTGGGCGGGAGGCGGGTTTTGCGACATTGAGTTCTCGATGAAGAAACGCGGTTTTACATACAACCCAAAACCACTGTGGGAGCGAGCCTGCTCGCGAAAGCGGAGTGACAGTCAACATCAATGCTGAATGTTACATCCTCTTCGCGAGCAGGCTCGCTCCCACAGTGAGTAGCGGTGTTTTCGAGATCGCTACTTACAGATCGCCATAACCCAGCGAACGCAGCGCGCGCTCGTCATCGGACCAGCCGCCCTTCACCTTGACCCACAGGTTGAGCATGATCTTGGAGTCGAACAGCAGCTCCATGTCCTTGCGCGCTTCGGTGCCGATGCGCTTGATGCGCTCGCCCTTGTCGCCAATGATGATTTTCTTCTGGCCGTCACGCTCGACGAGAATCAGCGCGTGGATGTGCAGGGTCTTGCCCTGCTGCTTGAATTCTTCGATTTCGACGGTGATCTGGTACGGCAGCTCGGCACCCATCTGGCGCATGATTTTCTCGCGCACCAGTTCGGCGGCAAGGAAACGGCTGCTGCGGTCGGTGATCTGGTCTTCCGGGAAGAAGTGATCATTCTCCGGCAGGTGATCGGCGATGACCTTTTCCAGCGCTTCGAGGTTGTGCCCGTGCTGCGCGGAAATCGGAATGATCTGCGCATTTGGCAGCTGTTCCTGCAACCAGCTCAGGTGCGGCATCAGCTCGGCTTTGTCTTCGATGCGATCGGTCTTGTTCAGCGCGACGATCAGCGGGCCGGTCACGTATTGCACACGCTCGAGCACCATCTGATCTTCGTCGGTCCACTTGGTGCGGTCGACGACGAAGATCACCACGTCGACGTCTTTCAACGCCGCCGAAGCGGTTTTGTTCATGTAACGGTTCAGGGCCTTTTCGCCACCCTTGTGCATGCCCGGAGTGTCGACGTAGATCGCTTGGACGTCGCCCTCGGTCTTGATCCCGAGCATGTTGTGGCGGGTAGTCTGCGGCTTGCGCGAGGTGATCGCGAGCTTCTGCCCGAGGATGTGGTTGAGCAGCGTCGACTTGCCGACGTTGGGACGGCCGACGATGGCAACGTAGCCACAGCGAGTTGCGTTTGTATCAGTCATTGCCATTCTCCACGCCCAGGGCAATCAGTGCTGCGGCGGCCGCTACCTGTTCGGCAATACGACGGCTCACACCCTGACCTCGGCTTTTTTCATTCAGTAAGACCACTTCGCACTCGACGAAGAAGGTACGGCAGTGCGGTTCGCCCTGAATATCCACCACTTCGTAGCGTGGCAGTTCGCAACCGCGCGATTGCAGGTGTTCCTGCAAGCGGGTTTTCGGATCCTTGTTGGTGTCGACCAGCGTCAGGCCTTCGAATTCGCCGGCCAGCCACGCCAGTACGCGCTCGCGGGCGACGTCCATGCCGGCATCGAGGTAGATCGCACCGATCAGAGCTTCGAGGGCATCGGCGAGAATCGATTCACGGCGGAAACCACCGCTCTTCAGTTCACCTGAACCCAGGCGCAGATAATCACCGAGGTCGAAACCGCGAGCCAGTACGGCCAGCGTCTCACCTTTTACCAGCCGTGCGCGCAAACGCGACAACTGACCTTCGCGGGCCAGCGGGAAGCGATCGAACAGCGCCTCGCCAGCGACGAAGTTGAGGATGGCATCACCGAGGAATTCCAGACGCTCGTTGTTGCGCCCGGCAAAACTGCGGTGCGTGAGGGCCAGCAGCATCAGCTCCTGGTCCTTGAAGGTGTAGCCGAGCTGGCGCTCGAGACGGCTTAGAGAAACGCTCACGGTTTACCCACGCTGAGTTCGTGGCTGGTTTCCACTGCCATCGCCGGGGTACGGCGCAGGCCTGGGACAATTAACGCTGTGTTCAAAAAATAGATCCTGGCGATTGCGAAGCCGATTGTGCCGGCTCCAGAAATGCATTCGGCGCTGTGGTCAACAGCGCCGTGTTTGATTACTTGATCAGGCCGACCCGCGAGAAATTCGGCAGGTGGCTGAGTTTCGGCTCTGGCCAGCTCATCCAGACCGCGAAGGCCTTGCCGACAATATTCTTGTCGGGAACCATGCCCAGCAGATCCTTGGGAATGTTCGGATCATCCCAGTAGCGGCTGTCGTTCGAATTGTCGCGGTTGTCGCCCATCATGAAGTAGTGCCCGGCAGGCACCGTCCACGAACGATCCGGAGTGGCGCGGTAACGGCTCATTTCCTTGCGGATCAGGTGCTCGGCTGCGCCGAGTTTTTCCTGATAGAGCTCCGCGCTGCCCAGCGAACCTGCTTCGGCGCCGGCCATCTTCTCGGCGATCGACTCACCGTTGACGAACAGACGCTTGTCGGCGGTGTAACGCACCGTGTCACCCGGCAGGCCGACCACACGCTTGATGTAGTTGACGTTCGGGTCGCTCGGGTAGCGGAACACCATCACATCGCCGCGCTGCGGGTCACCGACTTCGATGATCTTCTTGTCGATCACCGGCAGACGGATGCCGTAGGAAAACTTGTTCACCAGAATGAAGTCGCCGACGTCCAGCGTCGGTTTCATCGAGCCGGACGGAATCTGGAACGGCTCCACCAGGAACGAACGCAGCACCAGCACGATGAACAGCACCGGAAAGAACGACTTGCCGTATTCAACCAGCAGCGGCTCTTTGTTCAGCTTCTCGACCACCACAGGCTCGGGTTGGCTGACACTGCCTTGATAAGAGGCAATGGCAGCCCGCCGACGCGGTGCCAGGAACAGCAGATCAATCAACGCCAACAGGCCGCAGACGAACACGGCGATGACCAGCAACAGCGGGAAATTTAGCGACATAGGACCTGATTATTCCAACCTGAGCACGGCGAGGAAGGCTTCCTGTGGAATTTCCACGTTGCCGACCTGTTTCATGCGTTTCTTACCGGCCTTCTGCTTCTCGAGCAGCTTCTTCTTACGACTGACGTCACCGCCGTAGCATTTGGCCAATACGTTCTTTCTGAGCGCCTTGACGGTTGTCCGGGCCACGATCTGACCACCGATGGCGGCCTGAATCGCCACGTCGAACATCTGACGAGGAATCAGTTCTTTCATCTTCTCGGTCAACTGGCGACCCTTGAAGTGCGAATTGTCACGGTGCACGATCAATGCCAGGGCATCGACCTTGTCGCCGTTGATCAGCACGTCCAGTTTCACCAGATTAGCCGATTGGTAACGATCGAAATGGTAGTCCAGCGAAGCATAGCCGCGGCTGGTGGATTTGAGACGGTCGAAGAAGTCCAGGACCACTTCGTTCATCGGCAGGTCGTAGGTGACTTGCACCTGATTGCCGAGGAACAGCATGTCGACCTGAACGCCGCGTTTCTCGATGCACAGGGTGATGACGTTGCCCAGGTGTTCCTGCGGCACGAGGATATTGGCGCGCACGATTGGCTCGCGCATGTCCTCGATCGCCGACACATCCGGAAGCTTCGACGGGTTGTCGACGTAAATCGTTTCACCGGTTTTCAACACCAGTTCGAAAATTACTGTCGGCGCGGTGGTGATCAGGTCCAGGTCGTATTCGCGCTCGAGGCGCTCCTGGATGATTTCCATGTGCAGCATGCCGAGGAAGCCGCAACGGAAGCCAAAGCCCAGGGCGTCGGAGCTTTCCGGGGTGTACTGCAGCGACGAGTCGTTCAGGGTCAGCTTCTGCAGCGCTTCGCGGAAATCCTCGAAGTCGTCGGAACTGACCGGGAACAGACCGGCGTAAACCTGTGGCTGAATGCGTTTGAAGCCCGGCAGCACCGGCACATCAGGGGTGGAGCTCAGGGTCAGGGTGTCACCGACCGGTGCACCGTGAATGTCCTTGATGCTGGCGATGATGAAGCCCACTTCGCCGGCCTTCAGATCAACGGTGGCGGTGTGTTTCGGGTTGAACACGCCGACGCTGTCGACCAGGTGCACCTTGCCGGTGGACTTGACCAGAATCTTGTCGCCCTTCTTCACACGGCCGTGGCGCACGCGTACCAGGGAAACAACGCCCAGGTAGTTGTCGAACCAGGAGTCGATGATCAACGCTTGCAGCGGATCTTCGATGTTGCCGGTCGGCGCAGGAATGGTGTGCACCAGACGCTCGAGCACTTCGTCGACACCCAGGCCGGTCTTGGCGCTGCAAGTAACGGCGTCGGTTGCGTCGATGCCGATGATCTTCTCGATCTCGTCCTTGACGCGATCCGGCTCGGCCTGTGGCAGGTCGATCTTGTTCAGTACCGGCATGACCTCCAGGCCCTGCTCGATGGCGGTGTAGCAGTTGGCCACGGACTGGGCTTCTACGCCCTGCCCCGCGTCGACCACCAGCAAGGCACCTTCGCACGCCGCCAGGGAACGGCTGACTTCGTAGGTGAAGTCGACGTGGCCCGGGGTGTCAATGAAGTTCAGCTGGTAGGTGATGCCGTCTTTGGCTTTGTAATAGAGGGTGACGCTATGGGCCTTGATGGTGATCCCGCGTTCACGCTCAAGATCCATGGAATCCAGTACCTGGGCTTCCATTTCACGCTCGGCCAGGCCGCCGCACATCTGGATGAAACGGTCAGCCAGCGTCGACTTGCCATGGTCAATGTGGGCGATGATGGAGAAATTGCGGATATGACTCAAATCACTCACGGATCAACACTCAAAAAGGCTGCAGGCTTGGCCCGCCGAAAAATAGCCGGGAATTGTACCTGATACACGGCGCAAGCGTCACGTTCGCCTGTCACCCGGATCGCATGCAAAAACGCCCCGGTCTGGCGACCGAGGCGTTTTCAGGGCTCAAGCGCTGAATGAAAGCTTGTTCATCAGCCCGCTCGCCTGAGCAGCCAGACGCCCGCCAGCGCACACACGCCGGCCGGCACCAACACCGCAAACAGCGGCGAGAAACCGAATACCAGACTCGATGGCCCCAGCAGATCCTGGACGATGCGGAAGGTGAAGCCCACCAGCACGCCGGTGAAAACCCGCTGACCGAGGGTCACCGAACGCAGTGGACCGAAGATGAACGAGATCGCCATCAGCACCAGCGCGGCAGTCACCAGCGGCTGCAACACCTTGACCCAAAATGCCAGCCAGTAACGGCCGTTGCTCAGGCCCTGCTCGGCCAGATAGTGGATGTAGCCCCACAGACCGCTGATCGACAGCGATTCCGGCGCCATCACCACGGTGCTGAGCAGCTGCGGGCTCAACGCCACGTCCCACTCCTCGCTCGGACTGTTGACCACTTCAGTACTGCGCTCATGGAACAGCGTGGTGGCAACGTCGGTGAGCTGCCACTTGCTGCCGTCGAACTCGGCCTTCTTGGCGAAGCTGGAGCTGAGCAGATGGCGCTCCTTGTCGAAGTGATAGCGCGTCACGCCGTACAACAGACCGTTCGGCTGAACCGCGTTGATGTGGATGAATTCTTCACCCTGACGGTGCCACATACCGTGCTTGGCGCTTTGCGCATCGCCGCTGCCCTGGGCCAGCGAGCGATTGGCCTGGGCCATGCTTTCGGTGGCCGGGGCGACGTATTCGCCGATCAGCACGCCGGCGAGCATCAGCACCAGCATCGGCTTCATCACAGCCCAGACGATACGGCCGATCGACACGCCAGCAGCGCGCATGACCGTCAGCTCACTGCTGCTGGCCAGACTGCCGAGACCGATCAGGCAGCCGATCAATGCGGCCATCGGCAACATTTCATACAGCCGGCGCGGTGCGGTCAGCAATACAAAACCGAGCACGTCGACCAGGGTGTAGGTGTCGCTGACGTCGCCCATTTCATCGATGAAGGCAAACAGCGTCGCCAGGCCGAGGATGATCGCCAGCACGGCGATGATCGCCATGAACACGCTGCTGCCGATGTAGCGGTCGAGTTTAACCACGGGCCACCTCCAGCGCAGCGCTGCGACGGCTGGCCAGTTTCAGGCGCAGCGGCTCCCAATACAGCAGGCCGAGGCCGATCACCAGGAAGATCGCGTGCACCCACCACAGGCCGAGGGCCGGCGGGATCTTGCCTTTTTCAAGGGCGCCGCGAGCGGCAATCAGGATGGTCAGGTAAGCCATATAAAGAAGAATCGCCGGCAGCAGCTTGAGGAAACGCCCCTGACGCGGATTCACCCGCGACAGCGGCACCGCCATCAGGGTCACGATGAACACCAGCAACGGCAGCGACATGCGCCATTGCAGTTCGGTTTTCGAACGAATGTCGTCGCTGCCCCACAGGGACGAGGTCGGCATCGCGTCACGGTCGGTGACTTCTTCGCTGACGTCCGGCTTGGGCAGCAGCACGCCGTAGGTTTCGTAATGAATGGCGCGGTAATCGGCCTGCCCGGGGCTGCCGTCATAACGATAGCCGTTGTCGAGAATCAGGTAGCGATTGCCATCGGGGCGGATTTCCTGACGGCCCGACTCGGCCACCAGTACGGAAATCCCGCGGTCCTTCTTATCGGCACCGAGGTTCTTCTGCGAGATGAACACGCTGCCGAGATTGACGCGATCGTCGCTCAGGGTTTCGGTGTAGGTCACCCGAGTGCCATCACGCAGGGCCTGGAAGCGGCCCGGCTCGAGGGTATCGAACTCGGTCAGTGCGTCCTGCTTGTTCAGCAGCAGCTGAAACTGGTTGGCGCCCTGCGGAGCCAGGCCGAGGCTCAGCCACGCGACCACCAGTGCCACCAGCGTCGCCGGAAACAGGGTCATGCGAAACAGCTTCTGCTGGCTCATGCCAGTGGCCGAGAGCACGGTCATTTCGCTTTCAAGGTACAGGCGACCGTAGGCCAGCAGGATCCCGAGGAACAGGCCCAGCGGCAGAATCAGTTGCAGGAAACCCGGCAGACGAAAGCCCATGATCAGGAACAGCGAGCCCGGATCGAGCTGACCGGCCGCAGCCTGCGCCAGGTATTTGATGAAGCGACCGCTCATGATGATGACCAGCAGCACGGCACTTACGGCGCTGAGGGTCAACAGGACTTCGCGGGACAGATAACGGAAGACGATCAAACCAGACACTCCAGGGTTGTCAGGCTAAGGCGGCCAAACAAGCAAACACATCGACCGGCCCGCCATGCAGAGCGGTCGAAAAAAGATGCGGCATTATCCTGTGATTGGGTGCGCCTGTCACTGCGCACACTCATCCATCGCTGTAATCCTTTGCTGAGGGTTGTCAGGCGCGGGGAGCGAGGTTCAAACTGCGGCCCTTGTCGCAGGCTTTGGCCTGCGCCTCTTCTATCTATAAGCAGGCGACTGCGAACAGCGTCGAACGCCTGCGTGTTGACCATTCATTCAGGGATCCGGACATGGAACTGGTTGTAAAAAGCGTTAGCCCAGAAACGTTGAAAACCGCCACCCTGGTGGTTGCCGTCGGCGAAGGCCGCAAACTCGGTGTCGCCGCCAGACTGGTCGACGAGTCGAGCGGCGGCGCGATCAGCGCCGTGCTCAAGCGTGGCGACCTGGCCGGCAAGGTCGGTCAAAGCCTGCTGCTGCACAGCCTGCCGAACCTGAAAGCCGAGCGCGTGTTGCTGGTCGGCGTGGGCAAGGACGAGGAACTGGGCGACCGTCCGTTCCGCAAAATCGTTGCCGGCATCCTCAACACCCTCAAAGGCCTGGGCGGCGGTGATGCCGTGCTGGCGCTGGATGAAGTCATCGTCAAAGGTCGCGACAGCTACGGCAAGACCCGCCTGCTGGCGGAAACCCTGGTCGACGGCGGCTACACCTTCGACCAGTTCAAGAGCCAGAAAGCCGAACCGCGCGCGCTGAAGAAAATCACCCTGCTGACCATCAAGGCTGCGCAAGCCGAAGTGCAGCGCGCCGTGAACCACGCCACCGCCATCGCCAACGGCATGGCCTTCACCCGCGATCTGGGCAACCTGCCGCCGAACATCTGCCACCCGACGTTCATGGGCGAACAGGCCAAGAATCTGGGCAAAGAGTTCAAGGATCTGAAAGTCGAAGTCCTCGACGAGAAGAAGATCAAATCCCTCGGCATGGGCTCGTTCTACGCAGTGGGCCAGGGCAGCGCCCAGCCGCCGCGCCTGATCGTCATGCAATACAACGGTGGCAAGAAATCCGAGAAGCCATACGCGCTGGTCGGCAAGGGCATCACCTTCGACACCGGCGGCATCAGCCTGAAGCCGGGCGCCGGCATGGACGAGATGAAGTACGACATGGGCGGCGCTGCCTCCGTGTTCGGCACATTGCGCGCCGTGCTTGAGCTGAAACTGCCGATCAATCTGGTGTGCATCCTCGCCTGCGCCGAAAACATGCCGAGCGGCAATGCGACCCGTCCGGGCGACATCGTCACCACCATGAGCGGCCAGACCGTGGAAATCCTCAACACCGACGCCGAAGGCCGTCTGGTGCTGTGCGATGCGCTGACCTACGCCGAGCGCTTCAAGCCACAAGCGGTGATCGACATCGCCACCCTGACCGGTGCTTGCGTGGTGGCCCTGGGCGCACACACGTCCGGCCTGCTGGGCAACAACGACGAACTGATCGACCAACTGCTCAGCGCCGGCAAGGCTGCCGACGACCGCGCCTGGCAACTGCCGCTGTTCGACGAGTATCAAGAGCAGCTGGACAGCCCGTTCGCCGACATCGCCAACATTGGCGGGCCGAAGGCCGGCACCATCACTGCCGCCTGCTTCCTGTCGCGCTTCACCAAGAACCTCAACTGGGCGCACCTGGACATCGCCGGCACGGCATGGACCAGCGGCGGCAAGGACAAGGGCGCCACTGGCCGTCCGGTTCCGCTGCTGACCCAGTACCTGCTCGATCGCGCCAAAGCCTGACACCGCTGATGGGCGGCGGCGCCACTTTCGGGTGACGCCGCTTGCCGCTCTGGAACCGCAATGACCAAAGTCGACTTCTATATCCTGCCCAGCGCCGATCCTTCAGCGCGTCTGGATTTCGCCTGCAAGCTCACCGAGAAAGCCTGGCGCATGGGCCATCGCATCTACCTGCATTGCAGCGATGCGGCCCAACGTGACGATATCGATGCGCGTCTGTGGGCATTCAAGGGCGAAAGTTTCGTGCCTCACGGCCCTGCCGACAGTGAGCCCGACGGTTTGATCGTGCTGGGACACGGGGCAGACTGCGGTGAGCACCAGGATCTGCTGGTCAATCTCGATCTGAAAGTCCCGGCCTTCGCCAGCAAATTCGCCCGCGTGGCGGAAGTGGTGGTGGAAGATCCGACCATCCGCGCAGCGGCGCGGGAGAGTTTCCGTTTCTACCGCGAACAGGGCTATTCTCTGCAAGACCACCGTTTACAGCGACTCTGAGCATTCCAATGGACACTCCGAAACCGCAACAGAAATCCGCACACCTGCTGGACGATCTCGAATCGATCCGCCAGTTGCTCGGCGATGACAACCTGCAACCGCCGCTGTTGACCGATACGGTCGATGACGGCGAACAGGAACAGATTCCGATGCTGTTCGATTCCGTCGGCAATCAGCCGGCGGCCGTCGAGCCGCCACCAGCGCCGCCGGCTGCCCCGGCTGCCGCACCGGTCGATAAAGGCCCGGATGCCTTGCTGCACCTGGACAGCGAACTGCGCGCCGCCGCGCAATTGATCATGCAAGACGTGATCGACGACTTCGCCCCGCACATCGAAACCGAAATCAAACGTCGCCTCGATGCGCGGATGGAGCGGCTGCTCAGCCAGTACGAATAAGCCGCTGGTGTAGGAGCTACCGAAGGCTGCGATCTTTTGACTTTGCTTTCACAAAAAACAAGATCAAAAGATCGCAGCCTTCGGCAGCTCCTTGTATGTTCCCCACACACCAGCATGAATGAGATCTAAGCTCGCTGGTGCGACATACGAAGATGTGTTTCTGGGGGAGACCGATCGCTCCTTAAGGCAGGACTTGCTCCTGACCTTGCATGTAGAGAGGTCCCCCCGCCTCATTGCCCACCACGAAGAGTATCGAGAAGCCGACGAGTCGGACTTCGCATTACAAGGTTGCAGTGGCATGAAGTTCGAGGTCAGGGGAACCAGGAAGCATTTTTAACTCAGTTCTCTTGGAGTTGAAAGCATGAACATGCACGTCGGTTTGGATGTGGGGTCTCGTACTACAGCGATGGGCTGGCGCAATGGCGGTCGCTTTGCAGGTCAGTGCAATATCGACCAGACACCGGCGGGTCGCAAAGCTGCTGTCGGCAAGTTACTTGAGCTCAAGCCTATGTCTGTGGTGATGGAAGCCACAGGAATCTACTATCTGGACTTGGCCATGGAGCTAGCTGCGGCGGGTTTGCCAGTCTCGGTTATCAATCCGAAGAGTTTTCACAACTTTGCAAAGCTGATGCTGAAAAACAGCAAAACGGACGCAATCGATGCCCAGTTATTAGCTGAGTACGGCGAACGCATGAGCCCAAGGTTGTGGACGCCGCCCACTTCAATACAGCTTGAGCTGCGCGCTATCGGTCGCCACATCAATCGTTTGACGGGTCATCGCACCCGCGCCAAAAACGAGCTGCATGCACTAAAAGCCACTCAAACAACTCTTCTGATGCTGATTGAGGACGAAGAAGAAGCCATCAACGCCTTTGACAAACGAATCGAGCGTTTCCGACTAGCGGGTCGTGCATTGATCGACAACTGCCCAACGTTGAGCGCCCAGTTCGCCCACATGATCGCCGCCCCTGGCATGGGTGAGATCTCAGTATTTGCGGCGCTGGCTGAACTGACGACCTTACCGGTAACGCTCAAGTCAGCGCAGGTCAGCCGCCATGCCGGACTCGATGTCCGACTCACGCAATCAGGCACCAGCATTGATAAACCCGGCCGGATAAGTAAGGGCGGCAATGCCTATTTGCGATCAGCGATGTACATGCCTGCGCTGACTGCCATACGTTGCGACCCAAATGTGAAAGCGTTTTACGAAGCCTTGGTGGCTCGAGGAAAGAGGAAGATGCAGGCTATCGTCGCAGTCATGCGCAAATACCTGACCGGACTATGGGCCTGCATGCGGGCAGGCGAAGACTTCAGTACAGCCAAGCTTTTTAGCGATAAACACACCCAAAAAGCTTGACCGTGAACAGAGTATCTACATTTAGATCTCCGCCCGACCTCCCCCGCTCGCCCTCGGCACCACGCCCCGCTATACTTCCCGGCTTTTCCTGAATAAATGCCAATAGGGTCCCGCCGCGCATGGATAAGACCTACCAGCCGCACGCCATTGAAACTTCCTGGTACAAGACCTGGGAGTCCGAGAACTACTTCGCCCCGCAAGGCGCGGGCGAGTCCTACACCATCATGATCCCGCCGCCGAACGTCACCGGCAGCCTGCACATGGGTCACGGTTTCAACAACGCGATCATGGACGCCTTGATCCGTTTCCGCCGCATGCAGGGTCGCGACACCCTGTGGCAACCGGGCACCGACCATGCCGGTATCGCCACGCAGATGCTGGTGGAGCGTCAGCTCGAAGCCCAGGGCCAGAATCGTCACGATCTGGGCCGGGAAAAATTTCTCGAAAAAGTCTGGGAATGGAAAGATCAGTCCGGCGGCAACATCAGCCGGCAGATCCGTCGCCTCGGCTCGTCCGTCGACTGGAGCCGCGAGCGCTTCACCATGGACGACGGCCTCTCGGAAGCGGTCAAGGAAGCTTTCGTGCGCCTGCATGAAGACGGCCTGATCTACCGCGGCAAGCGTCTGGTCAACTGGGACACCAAACTGCACACGGCGATTTCCGACCTCGAAGTGGAAAACCACGAAGAGAAAGGCTTCCTGTGGAACCTGAAATACCCATTGGCCGATGGTGTAAAAACCGCCGAGGGCGATGACTTCCTGATCGTCGCCACCACCCGTCCGGAAACCATGCTCGGTGACTCCGCCGTCGCGGTTAACCCGAACGACGAACGCTACAAAGCGCTGATCGGCAAATTCGTCGAGCTGCCACTGGTTGGCCGCCGCATCCCGATCATCGCCGACGATTATTGCGACCCTGAATTCGGCACCGGCTGCGTGAAAATCACCCCGGCCCACGATTTCAACGACTACGAAGTCGGCAAGCGCCACAACCTGCCGCTGCTGAACATCTTCGACAAGAACGCCAACGTGCTGCCTGCCGCTCAGGTGTTCAACCTCGACGGCACGCTGAACGAGAGCATCGACGGCAAGATTCCGGCCGAGTTCGCTGGCCTGGAACGTTTCGAAGCGCGCAAGCAGATCGTTGCCGCGTTCGACGCCGCCGGCCTGCTGGTGAGTGTCAACGATCACAATCTGAAAACGCCGAAAGGCGATCGCTCCGGCACGGTCATCGAGCCGTGGCTGACCGACCAGTGGTACGTATCGACCAAGCCGCTGGCCGAGCCGGCGATTGCTGCCGTTGAAGACGGTCGCATCCAGTTCGTGCCCAAGCAGTACGAAAACATGTACTTCTCGTGGATGCGCGACATCCAGGACTGGTGCATCAGCCGTCAGCTGTGGTGGGGCCACCGGATTCCGGCCTGGTACGACGAGTCGGGCAAGGTCTACGTCGGTCGCGACGAAGCCGAAGTCCGTGCCAAGCACAACCTCGGCCCGGACGTTGCGCTGCAACAGGACAACGACGTACTCGACACCTGGTTCAGTTCCGGCCTGTGGACCTTCTCGACCCTGGGCTGGCCTGAGCAGACCGAGTTCCTGAAGAAATTCCACTCCACCGACGTGCTGGTCACCGGTTTCGACATCATCTTCTTCTGGGTTGCCCGGATGATCATGATGACCATGCACCTGATGAAGAACGAAGACGGCACGCCGCAGGTTCCGTTCAAGACCGTTTACGTACACGGTCTGGTGCGCGACGGCCAAGGCCAGAAGATGTCCAAGTCCAAGGGCAACGTCCTTGACCCGCTGGACATCATCGACGGCATCGACCTGGAAACCCTGGTGCAGAAGCGCACCTCGGGCCTGATGCAACCGAAACTGGCGAAGAAGATCGAGAAAGCCACCCGCGAAGAGTTCGCCAACGGCATCGAAAGCTACGGCACCGACGCCCTGCGCTTCACGTTCTGCTCGCTGGCCTCGACCGGTCGCGACATCAAGTTCGACATGGGTCGCGTCGAAGGCTATCGCAACTTCTGCAACAAGATCTGGAACGCCGCGCGTTACGTTCTGGACAAGGGCGAAGACTGCGGCCAGAACGGCGAAGCCTACGAGCTGTCGCTGGCTGATCGCTGGATCATCTCGCAGCTGCAACGCACCGAAGCCGAAGTGACCCGCCAACTGGATCAGTTCCGTTTCGACCTCGCCGCGCAAGCGCTGTACGAGTTCATCTGGAACCAGTACTGCGACTGGTATCTGGAACTGTCCAAGCCTGTGCTGTGGGACGAGAACGCGCCGGTCGAACGTCAGCGCGGCACTCGCCGTACGCTGGTGCGCGTGCTGGAAGTGGCGCTGCGTCTGGCGCATCCGTTCATGCCGTTTATCACTGAAGAAATCTGGCAGCGTATCGCGCCGCTGGCCGGTATTCAGGGCAAAACGATCATGCTGCAGCCTTGGCCGGTGGCCAACGAGGAGCGCATCGATCCGGCGGCGGAAAACGACATCGAATGGCTCAAGGAACTGATGCTCGGCACGCGCAACATTCGTGGCGAGATGAACATCGGCCCGGGCAAGCCACTGCCGATCTACCTGAAGAACGTCAGCGCTGAAGACCAGCGCCGCCTGACCGAGAACGAAGCGCTGCTGAAGAAGCTGGCGCGCCTGGAATCGATCACCGTACTCGCCGCTGGCGAAGAAGCACCGCTGTCCGCCACCGCACTGGTCGGCGAAATGGAAGTGCTGGTGCCGATGGCCGGTCTGATCGACAAGGGCGCCGAACTGGCGCGTCTGGACAAGGAAATCCTGCGTCTGCAGGGCGAAGTCCAGCGGGTTGGCGGCAAGCTTTCCAACGCAGGATTCGTCGACAAGGCCCCGGCCGAAGTCATCGAGAAGGAACGCGCCAAACTGGCCGAGGCCGAACAAGCCCTGGGCAAGCTGGCCGAGCAGCATGCGCGGATTGCCAGCCTGTAACGGCAAATCGCACTGAAAAAGGGAGGCCCAAGTGGCCTCCCTTTTTTATTCCTGAAAAACCTTGAGTCCCCTGTGGGAGCGAGCCTGCTCGCGAAAGCGCTGTGTCAGCCGACAAATCTGCCGGATGTGAAACCGCCTTCGCGAGCAGGCTCGCTCCCACAGTTTGAACGGTGTTGCCTTCAGATGTGGGACAATGCCCGCCACTTTCAGCCATACCCGAATCGACCACGCCCATGACTGCCCCCCGCACACCCAAACCTGCGCGCAAGAAGCCTGACGCCGCGTCCCCGAGCAAAGCCGTCGAGCCGCGCGAGAAGGCCAGCCTGCATCCGCGCAATCGCCATCAGGGTCGTTACGACTTTCCGGCACTGATCAAGACCACGCCGGAACTGGCCAAGTACGTGATCACCAACCCGTACGGCAAGGAAAGCATCGACTTCGCCAGCCCCGACGCGGTACGTGTGTTCAATCGGGCGCTGCTCAAGGCGTTCTACGGCATCCAGCATTGGGACATCCCGGCGGACTATCTTTGCCCTCCGGTTCCGGGGCGTGCCGACTATGTGCACTTTCTCGCCGACCTGCTGGCGAGCATGAACGACGGCAAGGTCCCGCGCGGCGCGATCGTCAATGTGCTGGATATCGGCATGGGCGCCAACTGCGTGTATCCGCTGATCGGCAACAGCGAATATCGCTGGCACTTCCTCGGCTCGGAGATCGACCCGACAGCCGTGGCGGCGGCGCGAGCCATCGTGCAGTCCAATGATCTGAGCAAAGTGATCCAGCTGCGCCAGCAGGAAAACCGCAAGCACATCCTCATTGGCTTGCTGGAGCCGGGCGAGCGTTTCGACCTGACCATGTGCAACCCGCCGTTCCACGCTTCGATGGAAGAAGCGACCAAGGGCAGCGAGCGCAAGTGGCGCGCCTTGGGCAAGGCCGACCCGAAACGCAAGCTGCCGGTGCTGAACTTCGGCGGGCAATCGGCGGAGCTGTGGTGTGAAGGCGGTGAAGCGCGCTTCGTGACGCAGTTGATTGCCGAAAGTGCGAACTTCCAGCACAAAGTGTTGTGGTTCAGCACCCTGGTATCGAAGGCCTCGAACCTGCCGGCCATCGAGACCGCACTGAAGAAGGCTGGCGTGCTGGAGAGCCAGGTCGTGGAGATGTCGCAGGGCCAGAAGCAGAGCCGCTTTGTTGCCTGGACCTTCCAGACCAAGTCCGAGCAGCAGATCTGGCGACGCGAGCGCTGGGTTCGCTAACACACAGCAGATCCCCTGTGGGAGCGAGCCTGCTCGCGAAGGCGGCGTGTCAGTCAGCTTCAATATCGACTGACCTACCGCTTTCGCGAGCAGGCTCGCTCCCACATTGGCACTGCGATTCAGTCGCTAAATCACAGACACAAAAAAACCGTGCCCCGGATCACTCCGAAGCACGGTTTTTTTATCGCTGCGTCTTACTTGTTCACAGCGTCGGTCAGGCCTTTGGCCACAACCAGCTTGATCACTTTCTTTGCAGGGATTTCGATGGCAGCGCCAGTCGAAGGGTTACGGCCGGTGCGGGCAGGACGCTCGGTCACTTTCAGCTTGCCGATGCCTGGCAAGGTGATTTCGCCGCCGTTTTCCAGCTGATCGGCAACGATTTGGCCCAGTTGGTCCAGAGCGTTACGCGCGGTGGTTTTCGGCGCGTCGATAGCTTCAGCGATGTCGGCGATCAGTTGGTCTTTAGTAAGAGCCATGTAGTGTTCCTTCCCTATCAAATTCATATGGATTGCAGAGTGCAGTGTCAGCCATCGAGCCCGATCTTCTGGATCTGGCACCCTCGGCGATAACCACGACGAGTCGGGTTATAGATGCCGAAATCAGGGTTTGGTTCGACCTGACAAATGCTGAATGCACGCTTAACGCAGTGACTTCGCGTAAGACCGGGCAAAACTAGCACAGCGACAAGGAAATATCCGCCTCTAGCTACCCATTTGGTCAGCTTTATTGCGCTAAATCGGTAAAAAACCGCTTAAGGCCGGGTGCGCGCCCCGGTTTTGCCCTGCAACCCGCGCCAAAACCAGTGGTTGCGGTACACTGAGCGCTTTTTCGGGGGAGCCTGCCCTCCTCCCTTCCAACAGCCGAGAAGCCCATGCCGATCCGTCATTGCATCGTCCACCTGATCGACAAAAAACCCGACGGCACGCCCGCAGTTCTGCACGCCCGTGACTCTGAACTGGCCGAGTCCGCCGCCATCGAAAACATGCTCGCCGACCTCAACGAAAGCTACAACGCCAAACAGGGCAAAGCCTGGGGCCTGTTCCATCCGGAATCCGGCGCATTCCCGTTCAGCGGCTGGTTGAAGGAGTACATGGACGGCGGCCTTGACTTCACCGCGTTCAGTAAAGTGGCGGTCGAGCATCTGCAGAAGCTGATGGAAGAATCCAACCTGTCGGTGGGCGGCCACGTGCTGTTCGCCCACTATCAGCAAGGCATGACTGACTACCTGGCGATCGCCCTGCTGCACCACAGCGAAGGCGTGGCGGTGACCGACGAGCTCGACGTAACGCCTTCGCGCCATCTCGACCTTGGCCAGTTGCATCTGGCAGCGCGGATCAACGTTTCCGAGTGGCAGAACAACAAGCAGTCCAAACAGTACATTTCGTTCATCAAGGGCAAGAATGGCAAGAAGGTCTCGGAATATTTCCGCGACTTCATCGGCTGCCAGGAAGGCGTCGACGGCCCCGGCGAGACCCGCACCCTGCTCAAAGCCTTCAGTGACTTTGTCGAGAGCGAAGACCTGCCGGAAGACTCGGCCCGCGAGAAAACCAAGACTCTGGTCGACTACGCCAGCAGCCAGGCCAAGCTCGGCGAACCGATGGGACTTGAGGAGCTGTCGGAACTGATCGACGAAGAACGCCCGAAGGCCTTCTACGATCACATTCGCAACAAGGACTACGGCCTGTCGCCGGAGATCCCGGCGGACAAACGTACCCTCAACCAATTCCGCCGCTTCACCGGCCGTGCCGAAGGCCTGTCGATCAGCTTCGAAGCGCATCTGCTGGGGTCGAAGATCGAGTACGACGAAGAGAACGGCACCCTGATCATCAAAGGCCTGCCGACTTCGCTGACCGACCAGCTGAAGCGGCGTAACTGATGCTCGGCAATGTGCTGAAAAAAGTCGCCCTGGTGCTGCTGGTGGTCGTGGTTTATCAGAACTGGGGCAAGATCGAGCGAGTGTTCAATCCCTCGCAGATGGTCTCGCAGCAAACCCGGGCGCAAGCCAATGTCGTGCTTTATGCCACCGACTGGTGCGGCTACTGCAAACAGACCAAACGCTTTCTCGACAGCAAGGGCATACCGTTCAAGGAGTTCGATATCGAGAAAGATGCTGATGCGCGCAAGGCGTATGAAGCATTGGGTGGACGCGGGATTCCGCTGATCGATGTGAACGGCACGTTGATTCGCGGGTTCGATCCGGACGAAATCCTTGCAGCCCTGAAATAACCAATGTGGGAGCGAGCCTGCTCGCGAAAGCGCTGCATCAGCCAACAACCATGTTGAATGATCCATCGTCTTCGCGAGCAGGCTCGCTCCCACAGGTTTTGCAGCTGCTTGATAAATCAGCGCGCTTCGATACGGAAACCAAAACGCGGAAAGTGCACATGCACCACGCCGCCACGTTCGTCTTCACGGCGAATGATCAGCTCTTCACTGCCAGCAAACAACAACTCGCCTGCCACCGGATCAACGCCGTAATCGACAGCGGCAATTGCCACTTGCTGTCCCGTCTTGAAGCCGTTCGGATCAACGAACCGCTCATCCGGCAATGCCGCTGGCGTCGCGTTACGCGCGACCTCCAATGCCTCGGCAGAGGACATCTCGCTCGCTGCGCCATGGCCGAACCCCAGCACCCGACCCAGCCACGCCGCAACCGCCGGATATTCATCCACCAGCGGCGCCGTGACGTGGGTCGCCTTGAGGAACCACAGCGGATGCGCCAGGGCGAAGTCGGCAATCGATGGCTCGCCGAAGAGGAAGTCGCCCTGCTCGCGCTGCAACTGTTGCTCCAGCCGCGCCATAATCGTCGGCCACTGATGTTTGGCCTGCTCGGCGGACAGACGCGTGGCGCTGCCACCGCTGAACAACCCGGCGCGGTCGGCCAGGAAGGCCTTGATCGCTTCCGGCGGCAATTTGCCGAAACGCACGGCTACCGATTCTGGCTGGAACACCAGGCTCACCGCGTGCTGGAACACCACCGAATCGGCCCACGCCGCGAAACTGGCGCTGGTCATTTCCTGGCCTTCGGGAAAGAACGCCGGCAGGGCTTTTTCCTGTTCCAGGCGTCGAGCGATCAGTGCGGTGTCGCAATAAATGTCAGCACCGATCTGCAACACTGGGGTCTTGCGGTAGCCACCGGTCAACGCCGTCAGATCCGGCTTGGGCATCACCGGGGAAATATGCACCGAACGCCAGGACAGGCCTTTGAAGCCCAGCAGCAGGCGCGCCTTCTCGGCAAATGGAGAGGTCGGGTAATGGTGCAGAATCAACTCGGACATGCTCGGCTCCGCCGCTGGAAAAGTGAATCCGCAGCTTAGCGCGCATTGCCTGACAGGCCTACCGATCTGCCTGATGGGAACCAATCAGTCAGATTGATAAGACGCGACCAGGCATTCCTTGGCGCTCTTCTTGAGTTTCTTGATCAGCCGTTCCTGTCGCAGGGCATCGCTTTTGTCACGGCACAGTTCGGTGTAGACCAACGCCATCGCCGGGCTGGAAAGAAAGAACCGCGCTCCCTTGCCGCTCTGGTGCTTGGCGAAACGGCGTACGGGGTCGTCGCTGATTCCGCAATACAACGAGCCATTGGCGGCACGCACGAGGTAGACGAACCAGGATTTACTCACTGGTTCGGCAGCATCGACGGATTTTTCGCTAAGGCTGGTCACTTCGGGATCTGAACGTGTAGGAAAACAGGCGGCGATCTTATCAGCGCCCGGCCTGAAATGCCTTCAGTCCCTTGCGCGCCTGGGCACGTACCGCGTTGCGCACCAGCGGCGTCCAGCCCAGCAGCAGGCCTTTGAAACCCAACGCCTGCCGCGACCAGCGCCACAGATCGAAGTGGTCGTGGTGCTCACAGATCTTGCCGTCCCGGAAGACGAAGCGCGCCTGGATGTCGTTGACCACGACGTTGCCGGTCTGACTGAACAGGTAAGTCGCCACCCAATGCGCGCCGCCGGTGCGCTCGTCGGCGCGGACATTGTCAAAAGTCAGGGAAAAATCCCTGGCGCGGGTAGTCAGCATGCGCCACATGTCGCCGGCATCGCGCCCGCGCAACTCGCCGAAGGCCGGATCGCTGAAGACCACATCATCGGTGTAGCAGGCGGCCATGGCTTCTGCGTCAAGGCGCTGAAAGGCTTGGTAGAAGCGGGTGATCAGGGCGCTATGGGCTTCGCTCAAGGCAATCTCCAAAGAAATAGGTACAGATTGCCAGCACCATAATCTGCCGCGCGCAGAAACACTATCGGCAATACGCAAAACCTTTGTGGGAGCGACCCTGCTTGCGAAGGCAATTCAACATTCAACATCCATGTTGACCGAAACACCGCTTTCGCGAGCAGGCTCGCTCCCACATTTGCAACCAGTGCATTCAGATCTTTTCGCTTTGCACCTGCACATACAACGCCCGCCCGGCACCCAGCCCGGCCAGGATCGCACCAGCGCCGATAACGCCGAAGATCCAGCCCAGGGCATTCCAGCCGCCGGTCCAGTCATGCACCACGCCCACGGCAAACGGCCCCATGGACGCCAGCGTGTAGCCAAACCCCTGGGACATGCTCGACAGGTTCGCCGCGACATGGGAATCACGCGAGCGCAGCACGATCAGGGTCAGGGCCAGACTGAACGTGCCGCCCTGCCCCAGTCCGAGCAGAATCGCCCAGCCCCACAGACCTTCGATCGGTGCGTACAGGCAGCCGAACAGGCCGGCCAGGGTCAGCGCCATGACCACGACAATCGCCAGGCGCTGATCCTTGCCCCGGGTCGCCAGCCACGGCGCGGCCAGCGAACTGGCCAGTTGAATGATCACCGAACCGGACAGCACCAATCCGGCCTGAGTCGGTGTCAGCCCGCGCCCGATGAGGATTGACGGCAACCAGCCAAATACGATGTAGGCCAGCGACGATTGCAGGCCCATGTACAAGGTCACCTGCCAGGCCAGCGGATCACGCAGCAACCCGCGCACGCGATAGGCGACGTTGTGTGCGCCATGTTTGGAGCCGACTTGTGGCAGCCAGAATACCGCGGCCACCAATGCCGGAATCACCCAGAACCCCAGGCCCATCGCCCAGCTGTTGCCGAAGTGTTCACTCAGCGGCACGGTCGAACCCGCCGCCATCGCTGCGCCCAGGCACAGCGCCATGGTGTAGACGCCGGTCATGGTCCCGGCATGTTTGGCGAAATCGCGTTTGACAATGCCCGGTAACAGCACGCCGACAATGCCGATGCTGGCGCCGCCAAGCACGCTGCCGGCGAACAGGCCGATCTCGCCGAAATTACTGCGCAGGATAATCCCGCCGGCCAGCGTCAGCAGAATTCCCAGCACCACGCGCTCGGCACCGAAACGCCGCGCCAGAATCGGCGCCAGCGGCGCAAACAGGCCAAGGCACAGCACCGGCAACGTGGTCAGCAATCCCGCCTGCGCCGCAGACAGTCCGAGACTGCTGGAGACCTCGCTGAGCAACGGCGCCATGCTCGACAACGCCGGGCGCAGGTTCAGCGCCACCAGAATCAAGCCGAGCAGCAACAGCCACGGGCGTTTTACCAATGGGTGGCTTTGCTGGACCTGCTCGTCATCAGCCTCGGCATCGATCAGCAGCTCTTCAAGTTCGGGGGTGCGTTTCGACGCTGTGGATAACTCACTGCGGGGCATGGATTTCTCGGTTTCAAGGTTCATTGATCAACTGCCTCGACAAGGCTTTGGCCCGTTCCGGGTCGCGTTGCTCGACCGCATCGAGCAAGTCGATGTGCAGATCGAACACTTCCTGACGGCGCGGGGAGATATTCAAGGTCTGGCGCAATTGCGCGCCGACGATGCTGGAGAAATATCGATACAGCTCGCTGAGGGTCGGGTTGTGCGCGGCGTCGACCAGTCGGCGATGGAACACCAGATCGCAGGCGATGTAAGTGTCGAGATCACCATGGTAGTGGCTGCCGCTGGTGCCGAGCGCTTCGCGCAGGGCCGCCAGATCGTCATCGGTACGACGCAACGCCGCCAGGCCGATGGCCTCGACTTCAAGGATGTGTCGGGTCTCCCGAGCCTGCTCCAGGGAACAGCGGGACAACGCCTTCAGCGTATCCAGCGGATCGACCACGGCGCGCAAATAACTGCCGTCGCCTTGGCGAATTTCGATCAGACCGGAAAATGCCAGAACACGCATGGCTTCGCGCACGGTGTTGCGGCTGATGCCCAGCTCGGCGCACAGCTCAGGCTCGGTCGGCAGACGCTCGCCGACTTGCCACGCACCGTTGTTGATGCGCTGACGCAGTTGATCCAAAGCCTGATCGACCAGGGATCGCTTGATCAAAGGGGAAATATCTGACATGTGCCTCGCCTTTTCATCCAATCATAGGATGAATTTTCCGACATGTTAGTCAGACCCATGTAGGACGGCAACCACCTAGGGTCAATCGGAGACACATGGAGCGGCATTTTCAATTGGTCAAAATTACCCTTTAAGGGTAATTTCAGGGACAGGGTTTTGGCTTCTTATGGAAAAGAACACACCCCATTACGACTTGGCAGTCGTGAAGGCCGAAGTAATTAGACGAGGCAAAGAAGCCTTTACACGTTATGCACTTGAGACAGGCCGGGACATGGGCATGTCATGGAAAGTGATGATGCAGGTTGTGGCAACGCTTGAGCGGCGGATGCTCTACAAATCCATGACCTCTTATTCCAACCATCGTAACTGGCACGACGTCTATCACGTATCGTTTCGAAATCGGGAGATCTACATCAAAGTGACCTACTGCACGAGCGGTGGTTCTCCGGTGATCTCCTTCAAGGAGAAAAACACATGAGCAAGAGGCAATGCCTGAGTTGCGGCACCGAACACGCAATGCACCACTTTCAAGATCGCAGTCTCGACGTCAATTACAAACAGTTTTCGCGGCCCGTACACCTTCTCGCCGGCTGGGAGTGCAGGGTCTGTGGCGAAATCATTTTTGACAGTGGTACCGACAGTGCCGAGCGCTACGTAGATGCCGGCGATCAATTACTCGAAGACGTACTTCGGCTGATCGGTACCGAAATGAAGCGTATTCGCCGAAAGCTCCATCTCACTCAAAGAAGTGCGGTGAAGTGGCTGTCAGGAGGTGGGCATAATGCGTTTTCACGATATGAACGCGGCGAACTGGCTCCGCCGCAGCCGTTGTTCACACTGATGCGGCTTCTGGATCGTCATCCCGATCTGCTAGAGGAAATTCAGGCACTTCACGCAGACGACGGTCTCAAACAACTTCTGGAAACTCGTTACCCGGAGCGGGAACCTGTTCTGGCCAGATGAGCCCAGATAAAACAAACCCGGAACTGAGTCCGGGTTTGTTTCAGTGCCTGACGGACATCAATGCAAAATCTGACTCAAGAACAACTTGGTCCGATCATTCTGCGGATTGTCGAAGAAGTCGTTCGGCGCGGCCTGCTCAACGATTTCGCCCTTGTCCATGAAGATCACGCGGTTGGCCACGGTGCGGGCGAAGCCCATTTCGTGGGTCACGCAGAGCATGGTCATGCCGTCTTCGGCCAGACCGATCATGGTGTCCAGAACCTCTTTCACCATCTCCGGGTCAAGCGCTGAAGTCGGCTCGTCGAACAGCATGATTTTCGGCTTCATGCACAAGGCGCGGGCGATCGCCACACGCTGTTGCTGACCGCCGGAAAGCTGCCCCGGATATTTGTGCGCCTGCTCCGGAATGCGTACGCGCTCCAGGTAATGCATGGCGATTTCTTCGGCCTTGCGCTTGGGCATCTTGCGCACCCACATCGGCGCCAGGGTGCAGTTCTGCAAAATGGTCAGGTGCGGGAACAGGTTGAAGTGCTGGAACACCATGCCGACTTCGCGGCGGATCGCTTCGATCTGCTTGAGGTCGTTGGTCAGTTCCACGCCGTCGACGACGATGCGGCCCTGCTGGTGTTCTTCCAGACGATTGAGGCAACGAATCGTCGTCGATTTGCCGGAACCCGACGGGCCGCACAGGACGATACGCTCGCCTTGTTTGACATTGAGGTTGATGTCTTTCAGCACGTGAAACTGGCCGTACCACTTGTTCACGCCCTGCATCTGGATGATGCCTTCCGGACCCACAGGCTTTTTGATTGCTTCGCTCATTTACAGAGAACTCCTAACGCTTGTGGCCAGTGTCGAGCTTGCGTTCCAGATGCATGGAATAGCGCGACATACCAAAACAGAAAATCCAGAACACCAGGGCGGCGAACACGTAGCCTTCGGTGGCCATGCCCAGCCATTTCGGGTCGGCGGCGGCTTGCTTGACGCTGTTGAGCAGGTCAAACAGACCGATGATGATCACCAGGCTGGTGTCCTTGAACAGCGCAATGAACGTGTTGACGATGCCCGGGATCACCAGCTTCAGGGCTTGCGGCAGAATCACCAGGCCCATCGAACGCCAGTAACCGAGGCCCATCGCCGCAGCCGCTTCGTACTGACCTTTGGGAATCGCTTGCAGACCGCCACGCACCACCTCGGCGACGTACGCCGACTGAAACAGGATCACGCCGATCAGCGCCCGCAGCAGCTTGTCGAAGTTCATGCCTTCAGGCAGGAACAGCGGCAGCATTACCGAGGACATGAACAGCACCGTGATCAACGGCACGCCGCGCCAGAACTCGATGAAGGTCACGCAGACCACACGAATCGCCGGCATGTTGGAACGTCGTCCCAGCGCCAGCACGATACCCAGCGGCAACGCCCCGGCGATGCCGACGGTGGCGATCACCAGGGTCAGCATCAGGCCGCCCCACTGGCTGGTCGGCACGGTGGTCATTCCGAAACCGCCATGCAGCAAAGTGAAGGCAATGATCGGGTACAGCACCAGGAAGCTCAGGCCGTACACCGCTTTACGCGGCACGCGCGAGATGAACAGCGGTGCTGCGCCAATGACCGCCAGCCACACGGTCAGATCAACGCGCCAGCGCAGCTCGGTCGGGTAGTAGCCGTACATGAACTGGCCGAAACGCTGCTGAATGAACACCCAGCAGGCGCCTTCCTTGGTGCAGTCGGCGCGCGTGGTGCCGACCCAGTTGGCGTCGACGATCGCCCAGCTGAGAATCGGTGGCACGACCAGGTAGATCAGGTAGAACGCAAACAGCGTCAGCAGGGTGTTGAGCCAGCTGGAGAACATGTTCGCGCGCATCCACGCCACCACGCCGATGCTGCTGTTCGGTGGAGGCATGTCGGGTTTGAAAGTATGAGTACTCATGCGCTTTTCCTTACCGCTCGATCAGCGCAATGCGCTTGTTGTACCAGTTCATCAGCAGGGAAATGCTGATACTGATCGCCAGGTACACGCTCATGGTGATGGCAATCACTTCGATGGCCTGCCCGGTCTGATTGAGCACCGTGCCCGCGAACAGCGAAACCATTTCCGGGTAACCGATACCGGCTGCCAGCGAGGAGTTCTTCGCAAGGTTCAGGTATTGGCTGGTCAGCGGCGGAATGATCACGCGCAGGGCTTGCGGGATGATCACCTTGCGCAGGGTCGGGCCGTTGCGCAGGCCGAGGGAACGCGCCGCTTCGGTCTGACCGTGGCTGACCGACTTGATCCCGGAACGCACGATCTCGGCGATGAACGCTGCGGTGTACACGGTGAGTGCGAGGGTCAACGCCAGCAGTTCCGGGATCAGCACCCAGCCACCGACAAAGTTGAAGCCCTTGAGCTCGGGCATTTCCCAGTGCAGCGGAGCGCCGAAGATCAACGCGCACAAGGTCGGGATCACCAGCGCAATCGCCAGGCCGGTCCAGAACTTGTGGAACGGTACGCCGGTTTCTTCGAAACGCTTGTTGGCCCAGCGGCACATCAGCACGATGCCGACGATGGCCAGCACGATGCTGATCACGAACGCCCAGAAGCCGTCAGCGGCGAGTGCGGCCGGCATGTTCAGGCCACGGCTGCTGACGAAGAAAGTGTCGCCGAAGTTGTGGCTGTTGCGCGGCCCCGGCATGGTCAGGAACACCGCGAAGTACCAGAACAGGATCTGCAGCAGTGGCGGAATGTTGCGGAACACTTCCACATACACCGTCGCCAGTTTGGCGATGATCCAGTTCTGCGACAGCCGCGCCACGCCGACGATGAAACCGAGGATCGTCGCCAGGATCACGCCGATAAATGTCACCAACAGGGTGTTGAGCAGGCCGATGACAAACACCCGCGCATAACTGTCCGCTTCGGTGTAGTCGATCAGGGTTTGAGCGATGCCGAACCCGGCACTGCGCTCCAGAAAGCTGAAACCGGAAGTGATACCCCGGTGCTGAAGGTTTGTTTGCGTGTTGTCGAACAGGTACCAGCCAAGCGAGATCACCGCCACAACGGTGATGATCTGGAATAGCCACGCACGCACTCGTGGATCGCTGAGGCTGAGCCTCTGCTTTGGTGCGCCGATAGAATTTTGCATGAAGTGCCCCGGAAGAAATGGAACAAGAACATCACCCGGCGGTTGGCCCGCCGGGCGATAGAACCATTAGCGCACTGGTGGTGCGTACTGAATGCCGCCGTTGTTCCACAGGGCGTTCAGGCCACGGTCGATTTCCAGCGGAGTGCTCTTGCCGAGGTTTTTCTCGAAGATTTCGCCGTAGTTGCCGACCTGCTTGACGATCTGCACAACCCAGTCTTTCGGCAGTTTCAGGTCTTTGCCGTATTCGCCGTCAGCACCGAGCATACGGGCCACGTCCGGGTTCTTGGTGGACTTGGCTTCAGCTTCGACGTTCTTCGAAGTGATGCCGGCTTCTTCGGCATTGAGCAGCGCGTAGCCGACCCAACGCACGATGGCCAGCCACTCGTCGTCGCCGTTACGTACGACCGGACCCAGTGGTTCTTTGGAAATGGTTTCCGGCAGAACCACGTAGTCCTTCGGCGAGGCCAGCTTGCTGCGCTGGGCGAACAGCTGGGACTTGTCGGAGGTCAGCACGTCGCAACGACCGGATTCCAGCGACTTGGCGCTTTCATCGGAGGTGTCGAAGGTGATCGGGGTGTATTTCAGACCGTTGCCACGGAAGTAGTCGGAAACGTTCAGCTCGGTGGTGGTACCGGCCTGGATGCAGATGGTAGCGCCGTCGAGCTCTTTGGCACTTTTCACGCCCAGCTTGTTGTTTACCAGGAAGCCGATGCCGTCGTAGTAGGTGATGAAGCCCGGGAATTTCAGGCCCATGCCCGCGTCACGGGAGCTGGTCATGGTGGTGTTGCGCGACAGGATGTCGATCTCGCCGGACTGCAGCGCGGTGAAGCGCTCCTTGGCGTTCAACTGGCTGAACTTGACCTTGTTGGCGTCGCCGAAAACGGCTGCGGCCACAGCGCGGCAGACGTCGGCGTCGATGCCGAGAATCTTGCCGGTCGCATCCGGTACCGAGAAGCCCGGCAGACCGTCGCTCACGCCACACTGCACGAAACCTTTTTTCTGTACCGCATCCAGGGTTGCACCCGCCTGAGCGAACCCGCTGACGCCGAGTACTGCTGCAGCAGTCACGACCGCCAGAGTGGATTTCAACATCTTCATTCAAACCTCCAGTTTTGCTCTTGTTGTGTCGGAGCTTGAGTCCAGTCGCACCCTTTTGAGGCGTTGTTGACCCGTGTTGGCTTTTTTTGGGGTCAACCGACGTAAGACCTTCGCTATGAGTCTAGTAGGAGAAAATCCACATCATGGATCACTCACTTCTCACCAATCGGCCGAACGGGCTGTAGCCCTTTCACGTTCGCTAAGCCCGTAGCGGCCATTGGCGAACATCCATCACCGGATTCGTTGCTATCCCATCACGCGACTGACACTGATAGTGTTACCGCCACGCGTAGGACGCTTCGTACGCAAACCTCCATAGCAAACGCCGTACCACACCGCTTGCGAAAGTGATTGCGCGACACGTCAATAGCTAAACTTGTAACCTTGCGACATCTTGTTAACGGATCAACCGGGCGCGCACTTCAATGACGCACTCAATGAGAGCGCCCGCACATTTTTGGAGCAGACATGACCGAGCCCTTGATTCTTCAGCCTGTTAAGCCCGCAGACGCCTGCGTGATCTGGCTGCACGGCCTCGGCGCCGACCGTTACGACTTCCTGCCGGTGGCCGAGGCGTTGCAGGAAAGCCTGCTGAGCACGCGCTTTGTGCTGCCGCAGGCGCCGACGTGTCCAGTGACGATAAATGGCGGATATGCCATGCCCAGCTGGTACGACATCAAGGCCATGAGCCCGGCCAGAGCGATCGACCGTGACCAGCTGGAAGCCTCGGCAGAGCGGATCATCGAACTGATCGAAAACGAGCGCGCCAGCGGAATAGACGCCTCGCGGATTTTTCTCGCCGGTTTTTCCCAGGGCGGCGCAGTGGTGCTGCACACCGCATTTCTGAAATGGCAGGGGCCGTTGGGTGGCGTGCTGGCGTTGTCGACTTACGCACCGACATTCAGCGACGAAATGGAGTTATCCGCCAGCCAGCAGCGCATTTCGGTGCTCTCGCTGCACGGCCAGTTCGATAACGTGGTGCAGAACTCGATGGGCCGCAGTGCTTACGAGCATTTGAAGAAGCATGGTGTCACCGTGACATGGCAGGAATACCCAATGGAGCACGAAGTGTTACCTGAAGAGATTCGCGACATTGGTGTCTGGTTGAGCGAACGACTGCGCTGATTGTCGACCAATCCCTGCCCATTGATCCCTCCTACTACGCCGCGCCCGATTCTTGCATTACACTGGCCGGCGTACATTCCTTAACCAATTGATGAGATGACCGTGCTCAAAGCACTCAAGAAAATGTTCGGTAAAAGCGAGGCTGAGCAGCTCGCGCCAGTTCCCAGTGCGCCGTCGCACGCCCCCGGTCATCGCGCCGATGCCCCGCAGGCCGACCGCCCCGCTCCCGCAGCCGCACCGAAGCCCGAAGAAAAACCCGCTGCGGCCGCGCCAATGGCCGTAGAGCCTGCACCCGGCGAAGCGCCGAAACCGGCCAGACCGCGTCGCGAACCGAAGCCCAAGGCACCGGTCATTCCATGGAAACTCGAAGACTTCGTCGTCGAGCCACAGGAAGGCAAAACCCGCTTTCACGATTTCAAGCTTGCCCCGGAACTGATGCACGCCATCCAGGACCTGGGCTTTCCGTACTGCACGCCGATCCAGGCGCAGGTGCTGGGCTTCACCCTCGCCGGCAAAGACGCCATTGGCCGCGCGCAGACCGGCACCGGCAAGACCGCCGCGTTCCTGATCTCGATCATCACCCAGTTGCTGCAGACGCCGCCGCCGAAAGAGCGCTATATGGGCGAGCCGCGTGCGCTGATCATCGCGCCGACCCGCGAACTGGTGGTGCAGATCGCCAAGGACGCCGCTGACCTGACCAAGTACACCGGCCTCAACGTCATGACGTTCGTCGGCGGCATGGACTTCGACAAACAGCTCAAGCACCTCGAAGCGCGGCATTGCGACATCCTCGTCGCCACGCCGGGCCGCTTGCTCGACTTCAACCAGCGCGGCGATGTGCACCTGGACATGGTCGAAGTGATGGTCCTGGACGAAGCTGACCGCATGCTCGACATGGGTTTCATCCCGCAGGTACGGCAGATCATTCGCCAGACCCCGCCGAAGTCCGAGCGCCAGACCCTGCTGTTCTCCGCGACCTTCACCGAAGACGTGATGAATCTGGCCAAGCAATGGACCACCGACCCGGCGATTGTCGAAATCGAAATCACCAACGTCGCCAACGAGAACGTCGAGCAGCACATCTACGCCGTGGCCGCTGCCGACAAATACAAGCTGCTCTACAACCTGGTCAACGATAACGGTTGGGAGCGAGTCATCGTGTTTGCCAACCGCAAGGACGAAGTACGCCGCATCGAAGAGCGTCTGGTGCGTGACGGCATCAACGCCGCGCAACTCTCCGGTGATGTGCCGCAGCACAAGCGCATCAAGACTCTGGAAGGTTTTCGCGAAGGCAAGATCCGCGTGCTGGTGGCCACCGATGTCGCCGGTCGCGGCATCCACATCGACGGCATCAGCCACGTGATCAACTTCACGCTGCCGGAAGTCCCGGACGACTACGTGCACCGCATTGGCCGTACCGGTCGTGCCGGCGCCGATGGCGTGTCGATCAGCTTTGCCGGCGAGGACGACTCCTACCAGTTGCCGTCGATCGAAGAAAAGCTTGGTCGCAAGATCAGCTGTGAAACCCCGCCGACGCATCTACTGCGTGCGGTTGAGCGCAAGCGTCCACAGTAAGCCCCGCCATATGAAAAAGCGCAGCCAGAAACGGACTGCGCTTTTTTTATGCCCGATGGTTGCTCGCCAGAACTAAAAGTCCATAATGGAAAAATAAGTTTAGTTTCGGAGCGCGAAATGTCCAGTACGCCCTATGTGATCGATCAAGCCCAGGCCCATGAGCTATTGGCGCGTATCGATGTGCCGCAGATCCTGCACAAGCTGTTCCGCGATCTGGCGGCCGGGAACGCCGTGCAGCCGGCGCAGCAATGGGTCGAGTTTCCGCAGGGTGCCGGCGACTTCATCAACTACTTGGGTGTACTGGCCGAGGACGGCGTGTACGGAGTGAAGACTTCGCCGTACATCGTCCGTGAGCAGGGTGCGCTGGTGACGGCGTGGACCCTGCTGATGTCGACGAAGACCGGTCAGCCGCTGCTGCTCTGCGATGCCGGCGAACTGACCATCGCGCGCACCGCCGCGACCACGGCCGTGGCGGTCGACGCCCTCGCCCCTTTGAATGCCCAGCGACTGGCGATCATCGGCAGCGGGAAGGTTGCTCAAGCGCATCTGCACTACGCCAAAGCGCTGCGCGACTGGCAGAGCATCAGCCTGTATTCGCCATCGCTGCTGGAAGATGCGCAAACACAGGCCGAGTTGAAGTGCATTGTGCCGTCAGTGAAGATTGCCGACAGCCTTGAGACCGTCACCGCCGATGCGGATGTGATCATGCTCTGCACCTCGTCGGCCGGGCCGGTGATTGATCCTGCAACGTTAAGCAAACCGGCGCTGATCACCTCGATCAGCACCAACGCCCCGCGCGCCCATGAAGTACCGCCGCAAAGCCTCAACGACATGCAGGTGTTCTGCGACTATCGTCTGACCACGCCGGGTTCGGCAGGTGAGATGCTGATTGCCGCCGAACAGCATGGCTGGAGCAAGGATTCGATTGTCGGCGACCTCGCCGACTTGCTCAGCGAAAAAGTGCAGCGCCCGGGTTACGACCGTCACGTGTTCTTCCGTTCAATCGGCTTGGGCCTGGAAGACATTGCCCTCGCCAATGCGGTTTATCACTTAACCCACTAACGCCAAAAATCCCCTGTGGGAGCGAGCCTGCTCGCGAATGCGGTCTGACATTCAGCGAAGATGTCGACAATACACCGCTTTCGCGAGCAGGCTCGCTCCCACAAGGGACTAGCGAACGCCTTGATATTGCGTACCCACTGGAGACCTACATGAACCACGCAGATTTCATCATCATCGGCGGCGGGATTGCCGGCGCTTCCACCGGGTTCTGGCTGGCGCCGCACGGCAAAGTGATCGTGCTTGAGCGTGAAACCCATCCCGGCTATCACTCCACCGGTCGCTCCGCCGCGCTGTACACCGCCGCCTACGGCACCGCACAGGTCCGCGCACTGACTCAGGCGAGCCGCGCGTTTTTCGACAGTCCTCCGAGCGGCTTTTGCGAGCACCCGCTGCTGACCCCGCGCGGCGAAATGACCGTCGACTTCATCGGTGATCCCGCCGAACTGAACAACCAATACCTCAGCGCCAAAGCCACCGTGCCGCAGATGCAACTGCTCAGCGCCGACGAAGCCTGCGCGCGTCTGCCGATCCTGCGCCGGGAAAAAGTCCACGGCGCGATCTACGATCCATCGGCCTGCGACATCGACACCGACGCGCTGCATCAAGGCTACCTGCGCGGCATCCGGCGCAACCACGGCGAAGTGCGCACCGATTGCGAAGTGCTCGGCTTGAGCCGCGATGCCGATGGCCTGTGGATCGTGCAGACCAACGGCGAGACATTCACCGCACCGGTGCTTATCAATGCCGCCGGTGCCTGGGCCGACAAGATCGCTGCCCTGGCCGGTGCGCAGCCGCTGGGTCTGCAAGCGAAACGCCGCGCCGCATTTATCTTTGCCGGCCCGGAAGGCGTTGACACTCATCATTGGCCAATGCTGGTCAGCCTCGACGAATCCTTCTACATGAAGCCCGACGCCGGCATGTTCCTCGGCTCGCCGGCCAACGCCGATCCGGTCGAACCGCACGATGTGCAGCCGGAAGAACTCGACATCGCCATGGGCATTTATCAGATCGAAGAGGCCACCACGCTGACCATCCGCCGTCCGACCCGCACCTGGGCCGGTCTGCGCAGTTTCGTTGCCGACGGTGATTTGCTCAGCGGCTTTGATCCGCAGGTGCCAGGGCTGTTCTGGGTCGCCGCGCAGGGCGGCTACGGCATTCAGACGTCGCCGGCGATGGGCCAGGCCAGTGCGGCGCTGGTGCGCGGCGAGCCATTCCCCGAGCACCTGCATCAATTCGGTCTGGACAGCGCCATGCTCTCCCCGGCCCGACTGGTTTGATCGCATCGACTCGTCGAAAAGATTGCGGCACACTCGCAGCGCCCCGGCACAAGGGGCGCTGACGCTGCCTGGAGCTCCACTGTCATGACTGCCCCCGAATTCGACCCGGCGCTGGATAACTTCCGCGCCATCGCCGACGCCATTGCCACGCTGTTCTTCCCCCACGCCGAGGTGGTGCTGCACGACCTGCGCACGCAGAAGGTCGACTACATCGCCAACAACCTGTCCAAGCGCGAGATCGGCGACGACTCGTCACTGGAAGACATGCTCAGCGAGGATGTCAGCGACAGGAACATCGGCCCGTACGAAAAGCTCAACTGGGACGGTCAGAAAATTCGCAGCCTGAGCACCGTGCTGCGTGACAGCGAAAGTCGGCCGCTGGCGGTGCTGTGCATCAATCTGAATATTTCCCTGTTCGAGAACGCCAAAGCGGCGCTGGACCTGTTTCTCTCGCCGAGCAAGCTGATTCCGCAGCCGGACTCGCTGTTCCGTGATGACTGGCAGGAACGCATCAACACCTTCCTCCACGCCTGGTTGCGCGAGCGGCAGTTGAGCCTGAACCTGCTGACCCGCGATCACAAACGCGAACTGGTGCTGGCGCTGCACGCCGAGGGCGCGTTCAAGGGCAAGAGCGCCTCGAACTACGTGGCCAATGTGCTGAACATGGGGCGGGCGACGGTGTACAAACATTTGAAGGAATTGAAGGGCTGAAGATTTGCATCGCTAGCGCTGGCCTCTTCGCGAGCAGGCTCGCTCCCACATTTGGAATGCGTTACCCCTGTGGGAGCGAGCCTGCTCGCGAAAGCGCTTGATCAATCGCCGTAGATATCGGACTTGAAATACTTCTCGGAAATCTTCTGATACTCGCCATTCGCGCGAATCCCGTCGATGGCGCTGTTCAACTGGCTGACCAGTTCACCGTTGCCCTTGCGCACGGCAATCCCGGCACCCTCGCCGACGTACTTCGGATCCTTCAGCTCCGGCCCGACAAACTCATAACCCTTGCCACGCGGCATCGACAGAAAGTCATTGAGCGGGATGGTGTCGGCGAAAATCGCATCGAGGCGCCCCGCCGCCAGGTCCATGTAGATTTCTTCGTTGTTGCTGTAGCGCTTGACGTTGATGCCCTTGGGTTCGAACACCTCGGTGGCGTAACGATCAGTGGTGGTCGCGCGCTGCACGCCGACGTTCTTGCCTTTGAGGCTGGCGTACTGATCATCGACCGTAGCGCCTTCCTTCATGACCAGACGCGAAGAAGTGAAATAGTACTTGTGGCTGAAATCCACCGACTTCTTGCGATCTTCGTTGATGGTCATCGACGACAGCGCCATGTCGATCTTCTTCACTTTCAGCGAAGGAATCAGCCCGTCGAACTCACCTTCAACCCACACGCACTTGACCTTCATCTGCGCACACAGGGCATTGCCGATGTCGTAGTCGAAGCCGACGATTTCACCTTTGTCGGTTTTCGACGCGAATGGCGGATAGGCCGCTTCGATGCCTATACGCAGGGTTTTCTCGGCGGCGAAGACGCTGGAGCAAGCCAGCAGACTGAGAGCCAGACCGGTGATGAGGGGAAGTTTCTTCATGTTCGTTCTCTCGCGGGTTGTTGTTGGTTTGGCGAAGAAGAGCAGCTACAAGCGGCAAGCTGATAGCTGCAAGACAGAAGCTTTTTTGTACTTGGAAATCCATACTGGACTCTCAGGTACAAATCGTCAATCGGGTAGAGAGGGAAGGATTTTCGGTGTCACAGATGACGCCTTCGCGAGCAGGCTCGCTCCCACAGGGGAACGCTTTCCAATTGTGGGAGCGAGCCTGCTCGCGAAGACTGACCGGAGGGCGCTACAGAAACTACTTCTTCCAGCGATCCGCAGCCGCATGATCACTGTCACGCCCTTCGACCCAACGCGGGCCGTCACTGGTGTTTTCTTTTTTCCAGAACGGCGCGCGGGTTTTCAGGTAGTCCATGACGAAGGCGCAGGCATCGAACGCGGCCTGGCGGTGGGCGCTGGCGGCGCCGACGAAGACGATCGGTTCGCCCGGCTCCAGCGCGCCGATGCGGTGCAGCACTTCCAGTTTCAACAGCGGCCAGCGCTGCTCGGCTTCGACAGTGATCTTGCCCAGAGCCTTTTCGGTCATGCCCGGATAGTGTTCGAGGAACATCCCGGCCACGTCGAGCCCGTCGTTGAAGTCGCGCACATAACCGACAAAACTCACCACTGCGCCAACGCCGACATTGGCCGCGTGCATCGCATTGACTTCAGCGCCCGGATCAAACGGCTTGGCCTGCACGCGAATCGTCATGTTCAGCCTCCGGTGACGGTGGGAAAAAACGCCACTTCGTCGCCATCAACTACTGGCTCGTCGAGCTGGCAGAGGTCTTCGTTGCGTGCGCACATCAGGTTCTGCTCGCTCAGCACTTCGGCGCCATCACGTTGCGCCAACAGTGCGCGAACGTCATCGACGGTGGCGAAATCGCCTTCAACCGCAACCGAATCCACGCCCAGCGCTTCACGGTAGCGGGCAAAAAATTTCACGGTCAGTTTCATGGCTGCTCCGCCTGGAAGTGGCCGCTCTTGCCGCCGACTTTCTCCAGCAGACGCACGCTTTCGATGGTCATGCCCCGGTCGACGGCTTTGCACATGTCGTAAATGGTCAGGGCGGCGACGCTGGCGGCGGTCAGCGCTTCCATCTCGACGCCGGTCTGCCCGGACAGCTTGCAGCGGGCGACGATACGCACGCTGTCATCGCCTTCGGCGCTGAGTTCGACTTTGACGCCGGTGAGCATCAGCGGGTGGCACAGGGGAATCAGATCGCTGGTCTTCTTCGCCGCCTGAATTCCGGCAATGCGCGCCACGGCGAACACATCACCCTTGGGATGACCGCCGCTGACGATCATCTGCAAGGTTGCGGGGAGCATGCGCACCAGCGCTTGAGCGGTCGCTTCACGGAACGTCACGTCTTTTTCAGTGACGTCGACCATGTTGGCGCGACCTTGGGAATCGAGATGAGTCAGCACGGGATTACTCCTGATCAGGAGCGTGGATTGTAAACCTGTGGGTCAGATATCCGCATCACTGATTATGAAATCACCGTTGCCCCCTGTGGGAGCGAGCCTGCTCGCGAAAGCGGATTCAGATTCACTATAGATGTCGACTGATACACCGCATTCGCGAGCAGGCTCGCTCCCACAGGAGATATGCATTTATCCATAAAAAAACCGGGCGGCTTTAAGGGCCACCCGGTTCTGGGTGAAGGGTTACAAATGCGATTCGGCGTATTCGGCCAGGATCGAGCGAGGCACCCCTTGCAGGGTGATGTGCACACCGTTGGGGAAATCCTTGAAGCGTTCGGTCAGGTAGGTCAGCCCGGAGCTGGTCGCGGACAGGTATGGGGTGTCGATCTGCGCCAGGTTGCCCAGGCACACCACTTTGGAACCGGCGCCGGCACGGGTGATGATGGTTTTCATCTGGTGCGGCGTGAGGTTCTGGCATTCGTCGATCAGGATCAGGCTCTGCTGGAAGCTGCGACCACGAATATAGTTGAGCGATTTGAACTGCAACGGCACTTTGCTGAGGATGTAGTCGACGCTGCCATGGGTGTTTTCGTCATCCATGTGCAAGGCTTCGAGGTTGTCGGTGATGGCGCCCAGCCAAGGCTCCATTTTTTCCGCTTCGGTGCCGGGCAGGAAGCCGATTTCCTGGTCCAGACCCTGCACGCTGCGGGTGGCGATGATGCGGCGATAACGTTTGCTGACCATGGTCTGCTCGATCGCAGCGGCCAGCGCCAGAATGGTTTTACCGGAACCGGCGGCGCCGGACAGGTTGACCAGATGAATGTCCGGGTCAAGCAACGCGTACAGCGCCAGACTCTGATAGATGTCGCGCGGCTTCAGGCCCCACGCCTCCTGATGCAACAGCGGTTCCTGGTGCAGGTCGAGGATCAGCAGGCGGTCTTCCTGGATTTCCTTGATCCAGCCGACAAAGCCCTGTTCGTCGATGATGAACTCGTTGATGTGCACGGCCGGCAGGTTGTCGATCAGTTGTACCTGATGCCAGGTGCGGCCGTGGTCCTGACGGGTTTCGACCTTGCTCACGCGGTCCCAGAAGGAGCCGGTCATGTTGTGGTAGCCGTTGGGCAGCAGGGACACGTCATCGACCAATTGGTCGGTGCTGTAGTCCTCGGCGTCGATGCCACAGGCGCGCGCCTTCAGGCGCATGTTGATGTCTTTGGTGACCAGCACCACCGGTTTCTGCGGATCGCGGGTATGCAGATCAATCAGTTGGTTGATGATTTTGTTGTCGTTCAGGTGCTCGGGCAGAATCAGGTTCGACTCGGCCTGCTTGCTCATCAGAATTGACAGCAAGCCCTTTGGCCCGCCCTTGCCGCGCTGGATCGGCACGCCCAGTTCGACGTCCTCGGGGGACGCATCGCCCAGGGTCTTGTCGATCAGGCGGATCGCCTGACGGCATTCAGCGGCCACGCTGTGATGGCCGCTCTTGAGCTTGTCCAGCTCTTCCAGCACGGTCATCGGGATGGCGACGTGGTGTTCTTCGAAATTCAGCAGGGCATTTGGATCGTGAATCAATACGTTGGTATCGAGTACATACAGGATTGGCTGGTTGGAGGAAGGGCTGCGTCCGTGATCATCCATACTCGGTCACCTTTGTGGGAGCCATTCGACGCAATACCGTGACAGTGCTGCGCCTCGAGGTGACTGCCGAATTCATCCACGAGGGCCTGGATGAACTGCACACAATAGGAGTCTGGGAAGACGCCACCTGTGTCGCAGGTTTCGGCGGTCTGTCTTCGTAATACTCCAAAACCGATGACATAAAAAAGCACTTTGACGGTTTTTTTAAGTTTATTTTGCAGAGTGACGAAAAGCCCTTGGCGGACTCCCCGTACCCCGCTAAAGTCGGAAGTCCGCCTGCATCGAATTCCTCCTGAAAATCACCCCAAGTCCAATGTTTACGGGCTTTTTCTCATTTCTCAACGAAACGCGTCCTGACAGTCTTCCCAGCCGATGCCGCTCTGCGCAGTCTGGGTGATCAGCCACGGCAGGGACGTCTTCACCGCATCCTGTTTCATGTTGAAATTGATCACCCCGTGCCGCCACAGCAGCATCAGGGTCAGCACCCGCTGCGCGCTCGCCGGGCCTTTGAGTTTGCCGGCACCGTCCTGGGCATCGATGTCCCACAGCGCCACTTGCAGGCCCTGGCTGTTGAAGAAACCTTGTGCGTCACTGCGGCGCTGACCATCCGGCGGACGGAACAGCGGCACGTAGTTTTCCGGCAGTTTGTTCTTCACCAGATCGGCGCTGCGCCGCACCGAATCCTGCCAGTCCTGCCAATGGCTGTGAGAGCGGAACTCCCAGCCCTGCACGCCAACGCACTGCCGGGAAAAACTCGCCTGCAGACTGCTGACCGAACGCCCTGCGAGTCGCGCCTGAATATCCTTGCCCAGTACAAAGAATGTCCCGCTCAGATTCGATTTTCGCAGGTACTCGGTCAGCCAGTCGGTGTTGTCCGGTTGCACGTTGGCGGCGCTGTCGAACGTCAGCAGAAACAGCCGGTCGTGCATGTCGTCGCCGTTGCGCTCGTAGTCGCCGAAACGATCGAATTCGTTACTGGTTTGCGGTGACAGCGCGGCCTTGCGCATCAGCTCGTCGAGGTACTGCAAATGGAAGATCCGGCTCGGCTCGGCCCACTTGGTGTAATAGCTGTCGTCGCTGACGACGAACTTGGCCGCCTGCTCGCGCAGGGTCGGCAGGTCATCGACGAGGAAGCAGAACGAGGCGTCCTGATCGCAGCTTTGCTGGGCGTGGTTGTAGTTGGCGAGCAAGCGCTGCCAGAGGCGCTGGCGCAGCTGATTGACCGCATCGATATTGACCGTGCGCAGGCCCAGGCGCTGGGCCAGTGCCGCCTCGTCGATGGACTCGGTGCCGAGCAGGCCGCGAGCGAACATGAGGATTTCCGCCCGCGACGCGACGTCGAACAGGGTCGGGTTGCTGAGCTGCTCCGGCCAGGTCGTGCGATCCAGCGTTGCCGCATCGCCGGGCGCCGCCATGGCGCCGAAGCTCAGCAGCCACGCGGTGAATAAAAGAACAATGCGCAAAGGGATGTCTCCATAACAAAACCCGCGCGGCACTATAGCTGATGTGCAAGACTCAAGGTCGTCACCCTCACCCCAGCCCTCTCCCAGAGTGTATGTACCGGGGACATGGTGGACACATGTTCGGAGACATGGTGGACGGTTTTAGATCTTCTTACCTGCCGTCACGATCTGCAAGTTCAAGTCGATTCGAGCGACACGATGTCTACTCCAGTAGACATCGTGGATGCCGTCCTCCGTCGTCTCCCTGATCGCTATGCACCTGCCATAAAAAGCCTTTCCGATCTTGTATTCCCGATTCCTCCAGAAGATTTCGCCTCCCACCTGTACCTTCCTGACCACATCTGCGTCGTTGTACTCCGGCTCCGCCGGTTGCTCCTGATATTCCCGTGGGCTGCCACTGTAACGAGTCGCCGGCACCGCCATGCCCAGCGCCTGATGAGGGCGTTTCTGGTTGTAGATGTCGCGCCAGGTATCAAACGCCCGTTGTGCGTCGTCGAGATCGGTGAAAAACCGGCCTTGCAGGACTTCATTTTTCAGGCTGCGGTGGAAGCGCTCCAGTTTTCCCTGAGTCTGCGGGTGATAAGGCCGGGAGTGGCCGACCTTGATGCCCTGGCTCATCAGCCAGACTTCCAGCGCGGTGTAAACGCCTGTCTGATCGCCCCATGGCGAGCCGTTGTCCATCGTCATGCGCAACGGCAGGCCGTAGCGTCGAAACGACCGGATTAGATGGTCCTGTACCGTTTGGCGCTGTTCATTGGCACATGCGGCAATGCACAGCGAAAAGCGTGAGTGATCATCCAGGGCTGTGAATGGATGACAACGTCCGTGGCTCAGACTGAAATGTCCCTTGAAGTCGATCTGCCATAGATCGTTAGGCGCCTCGTGCTCAAAGCGGATAAATGGTTTGATCTCGGCAGCCTTTGGATCAACACGCGAATGACGCTGCAAAACCGCATGCACCGTGCTGACGGAGGGCATCACAGCGCCTTCATCTTCCAGCACGCGCTTGAGCTTGCGGGCGCCCCAAGCCTCGTATTGCTGACTCATGGTCAAAATTTGCTGCTCAACCTCATCAGCACAACGTTTGGGGGATGTTTTTGGTCGCCGGGACTGATCGTGCAAGCCCTCTGCACCCGAGGTTTCAAACCTGTTGAGCCATTTGTAGGCAGTACTTGGGCTGATATTGAATCGACGGCAAAGCTGCCGAATATTCACCCCTTCTTGCCGAGCCAAATGCACAAACTCTGTACGAAGTTGCATGGTGGATGCCTCTTGCCAGGACACAGGTCATTTCCTTGATGATGAGCAATGTGCCTATTAAAAAGTGTCCACCATGTCTCCGAACACCTGTCCACCATGTGTCCGGTACATACACTGGGAGAGGGCTGGGGTGAGGGTAAAATCCACCAACCGTCGCAAATCCCGGCACTTGCACCGACCTATAACCCCCATAGCTGGAGTCAACAAGGACAACCCCCTAGAATCGCCCCCACGATTAAAGGAGACGACTTCATGCTGATGGTGATTTCCCCCGCCAAGACCCTCGACTACGAAACACCGCCGGCGACCCAGCGCTTTACCCAGCCGCAGTACCTCGACCATTCCCAGGAATTGATCCAGCAGTTGCGCGAGCTGAGTCCGGCGCAGATCAGCGAGTTGATGCACGTGTCCGACAAAATCGGTGGCCTCAACGCCGCGCGTTTCGGCAGTTGGACCCCCAACTTCACCCCGGAAAACGCCAAGCAGGCCCTGCTCGCCTTCAAGGGTGATGTGTACACCGGTCTGGATGCGCAGTCCTTCAGCGAGGCGCAATTCGACTACGCGCAAAAGCACTTGCGCATGCTCTCCGGCCTTTATGGCCTGCTGCGGCCGCTGGACCTGATGCAACCCTATCGCCTGGAAATGGGCACCAAACTGGCCAACGGCCGTGGCAAGGATCTGTATGCGTTCTGGGGTACGCGCATCAGCGAGTGGCTGAATGAAGCGCTGGCCGATCAGGGCGATGACGTACTGCTCAATCTTGCATCCAACGAATACTTTTCTGCGGTCAAGCGCAGCGCCCTGAATGCGCGGATCATCAACACCGAGTTCAAGGATCAGAAGAACGGCCAGTACAAGATCATCAGTTTCTACGCGAAGAAAGCGCGCGGCCTGATGAGCCGTTTTGTGATCCAGGAACGCATCAACGACCCGGCTCAGCTCAAGCAATTCGATGTACAGGGTTATCGCTACAGCGCCGAACAATCGAAACCTGACAATCTGGTGTTTTTGCGCGACCACGCCCCGGAATAAAGCATGCCCTTTGCACGACTCTTTTCCTCCAGAGTCGTGCAGTCCGCCCGAAGTCAAAATTCCCCCGCTGCATATCGCCAAATTCATGGCGCCAATAAAACCACACACTCTTTTCTAATTTTAGTTTCACTCGACACTGAAGTTTTTTTTCAGTAGTGGCACTTAAATTTTTTACCCGTAGTGGCACAAAAATATCGACCCCGGTTTCGCCCCGATAACTAAAGGGCGAAATCGTTAGTGCTATCAGTTTGCACCCAGTGCCATCTTCATCAATATTTCAAAAAATTTCGGCTAGCACGATGAGCGGGCTGGAACTATGTCCAAATGCGTTGCTCATACCACCGGTAACGATTCTCGCCGAGTTTGTACGAGATAACTTACGCAGAGCTGATAGCCATGTAACCAAGTTGTCACAGCAACTTGCCTGAGTGACTAACTAGTCTCAAAACAATCGAAGGACAGGAGATACGCACCATTAATATCCCCTACAAAGGCCAAGGCCGCGCCCCTATAAACGTGCTCGCCTGAGCACCTAACTGCTTGATTTACCGGCCCCCTACCGGACGTCGAGCAGGCTACACGACTGCACTAGAGTCTTCCCGCACGGAAGATCGGCTGCATAACAGGGCAAGTCATAACAACAAGGCCTAGTTGCGCACATCTTGAGTGCACTTATTAGACACTCGGAACTTTGTATGCCTGCACACGGCATTGTGGCGCCTGTAAGCCGCACTTCCGAGTGCACTAGTGACCGCTGAACACCATTAACTCCGGCCTTCTAAGGCCTGATATATACAGAGGTAATTGCGATGCGCATCAGCATATTTGGTTTGGGTTACGTTGGCGCAGTATGTGCCGGTTGCCTGTCTGCACGGGGCCATGACGTAGTTGGCGTCGATGTTGCCAAAGACAAGATCGACATGATTAACGCCGGCAAATCGCCGATCGTTGAACCGGGCCTGGGTGAACTGTTGCAACAGGGTATCCAGACCGGTCGTCTGCGCGGCACGACCAACTTCGCCGAGGCGATTCGTGATACCGACCTGTCGATGATCTGCGTCGGCACGCCAAGCAAAAAGAACGGCGACCTGGAACTGAACTACATCGAGGCCGTGTGCCGCGAGATCGGTTTTGTCCTGCGTGAAAAAACCACCCGCCACACCATCGTCGTGCGCAGCACCGTGCTGCCAGGCACCGTGGCCAACGTGGTCATCCCGATTCTGGAAGACTGCTCGGGCAAGAAAGCCGGCGTCGATTTCGGCGTTGCGGTCAACCCGGAATTCCTCCGCGAATCCACCGCCATCGCTGACTACGATCAGCCACCGATGACCGTTATCGGCGAGTTCGATACCGCCTCGGGCGACGTTCTGCAATCGCTGTACGAAGAACTCGACGCACCGATCATCCGCAAGGACATCGCCGTTGCCGAGATGATCAAGTACACCTGCAACGTCTGGCACGCGACCAAAGTGACCTTCGCCAACGAGATCGGTAACATCGCCAAAGCCGTCGGCGTCGATGGTCGTGAAGTGATGGAAGTGGTCTGCCAGGACAAGACTCTGAACCTGTCCCAGTACTACATGCGTCCGGGCTTCGCCTTCGGCGGCTCGTGCCTGCCCAAAGACGTACGTGCGCTGACCTACCGCGCCGGTTCCCTGGACGTCGAAGCACCGCTGCTCAACTCGCTGATGCGCAGTAACGAATCGCAAGTGCAGAACGCTTTCGACATCGTTGAAAGCCATGAAAAACGCAAAGTCGCCCTGCTCGGTCTGAGCTTCAAGGCCGGCACCGACGACCTGCGCGAAAGCCCGCTGGTCGAACTGGCGGAAATGCTGATCGGCAAGGGTTACGACCTGAGCATCTACGACAGCAACGTCGAATACGCCCGTGTCCACGGTGCGAACAAGGACTACATCGAATCGAAGATTCCGCACGTATCGTCCCTGCTCAACTCCGACTTCGACTCGGTGATCGACAACTCCGACGTGATCATCCTCGGCAACCGCGACGAGAAATTCCGTTCGCTGGCCCAGGAAGCGCCGCAGGGCAAGCAAGTCATCGACCTGGTGGGCTTCATGTCCAAGGCCACCAGCGCCGGTAGCCGCACCGAAGGCATTTGCTGGTAAGGCAAGCCTCAAGCTTCAAGCCGCAAGCAAAAGCAACACGCTTGCGGCTTGAAGCCTCCATCACCTTCGGATGACGGTTATGACCAAGCTCAAACATTTTTTTCTGCAATCAGCCGGCTGGCTTTTTTATCTCAGTCTGCTGATGGGCCTGGCCTTGATGCTGCCCACGTCCACATTCGACTCCGAGTCGAAGGACTTCATTTTCCTGATTGGCGCCGTGGGTATCTGGCGCTACTCGATGGGTGCAACGCACTTTGTGCGCGGCATGATTTTTCTCTACATCGTTTACCCGCACCTGCGTCGCAAAGTACGCAAGCTGGGTAAAGCGGCCGATCCGTCGCATGTGTTTCTGATGGTCACCAGCTTTCGTATTGACGCGCTGACAACCGCGCAGGTCTACAGCTCGGTGATCCGCGAAGCCATCGACTGCGAACTGCCGACCACCATTGTCTGCTCGATCGTGGAAATGTCCGACGAGCTGCTGGTCAAGGCGCTGTGGGCACGGATGAATCCGCCGGAGCGGGTCAAGCTCGACTTCGTGCGCATTCCCGGCACCGGCAAGCGCGATGGTCTGGCCTTCGGTTTCCGTGCGATCTCCCGTCACCTGCCGGACGACCGTGCCGTGGTGGCCGTGATCGACGGCGACACCGTGCTCGGCGAAGGCGTCGTGCGCAAGACCGTGCCGTGGTTCCAGCTGTTCGGCAATGTCGGCGGCCTGACCACCAACGAGTTCTGCGAAGTGCGCGGCGGTTACATCATGAGCGAATGGCACAAGCTGCGTTTCGCCCAGCGCCACATCAACATGTGCTCGATGGCCCTGTCCAAGCGCGTACTGACCATGACCGGTCGGATGTCGGTATTCAAAGCCTCCGTGGTGACCAATCCGGAATTCATCGCCGACGTTGAAAGCGACTCGCTGCAACACTGGCGTCTGGGCCGCTTCAAGTTCCTGACCGGTGACGACAAGTCGAGCTGGTTCAGCCTGATGCGCCTGGGTTACGACACCTTCTACGTGCCGGACGCCGCGATCAACACCGTTGAACATCCGCCGGAAAAGAGCTTCATCAAGGCCAGCCGCAAGCTGATGTTCCGCTGGTACGGCAACAACCTGCGCCAGAACTCGCGTGCACTGGGTCTGGGTATCCGCCGCCTCGGCGCGTTCACCTCGGTGGTGCTGTTCGACCAGCGCGTGTCGATGTGGACTTCGCTGCTCGGCCTGACCGTCGCACTGATCGCCAGCTTCAAGTACGGCACCGCGTTCATCCTCGTGTACCTGCTGTGGATCGGTATCACCCGCCTGATCCTGACGCTGTTGCTGTCGTGTTCCGGTCACCGCATCGGCCCTGCTTACCCGGCGATTCTGTATTACAACCAGATCGTTGGCGCCCTGGTGAAGATCTACGTGTTCTTCCGCCTCGACCAACAATCCTGGACTCGCCAGCCCACATCCCTGACCCGTGATCTCGCCAGCTTTCAACGTTGGTTCAACACCTGGTCGTCTCGGACCATGACCTTCTCCGCCGGCAGCATTTTTGTCGCCGTGCTGCTGATGATGGTCTGACCCGCTCCTATTGAATTAACAAGGAAATCGCCCCTATGAATACCGCCGTCAACGTCAACGTAGTGCATGAATCCGAAGCCCAGCGCCAGCACGCTCGCGTGAAAATCCCGGCCAAGCTGCGTTTCTTCGGCCCTGACCGGACTCCGCTCGAAGCGCGGGTCCTCGATCTGTCGGCTGGCGGTCTGGCGTTCAACGCCGGGCAGATGCCGCTGACCATCGGCGAGGTGTACAAGGCGCGTCTGCAATTTGTCATCGACAACCTCGGCCTGGCCATGGACGTTGAACTGCAGGTGCGTTCCTTTGACCGCGCCACCGGCCGCGCCGGCTGCCAGTTCCAGAACCTCGAGCCGCAGGACATTTCCACCCTGCGCCACCTGATCACTTCGCACCTGGCCGGCGACATCGTCAGCATCGGCGAAGTGCTGGCGACCCTGCAGCGCGACAACTTCACCAAGGCGCGCAAGAACAAGACCAACGACACCGGCATGACCCCGTTCGGCCGCCTGAAAGCCGTGACCTTCAGCGCCGGTATTTTCGCTGTTGGTCTGGTCGCTGCCGGTTTCATCTTCAAGTCGGTGTACGGCATGTACTTCGTCAGCCACGCCCAGGCCGGTCTGGTCAGCGTGCCGGGGATGAACATCACCATGCCGCGTGACGGCACCGTGCAGAGTCTGGTCAAGTCCGACGGCGTTGCCGCCAAAGGCGCACCGCTGGCGACCTTCAGCACCAGCATGCTCGACGTGCTCAAGGGCCATCTGGCCGAAGACCAACTGGCCCCGGCCAAGGTTGAAGAACTGTTCGGCAAGCAAATGACCGGCACCCTGACTTCGCCGTGCGACTGCACCGTGGCCCAGCAACTGGTGGCTGACGGTCAGTACGCGAGCAAGGGCGACGTGATCTTCCAGTTGGTGCCGCGCAACACCCAGGCCAATGTTGAAGCACGCTTCTCCTATCGCCAGTTCGGCGACGTGCGCCCGGGCACCCCGGTGAGCTTCCAGATCGCCGGCGAAGACAAGACCCGCACCGGCAAGATCGTCAGCAGCACGAGCCTGAAGAGCGCCGACCTGTCCTCCGACATCCGCGTGCAGATCCAGCCTGACGAGCCGCTCGACAGCAGCCTCGCCGGCCGCCCGGTGGAAGTGAACAGCGACCGTGGCCCGAACCTGAACTGGCTGATCGACAAAGCCATGGCTGCCGGTCTTTAAGTCGAGGACATGCCTGTGACTACGCATAACTTGAACACACCGCCGACCCTGTGGGAGCGAGCCTGCTCGCGAAAGGGCCAGCGCGGTTTGTCTGAAGTACCGAGTCGACTGCTTCGCGAGCAGGCTCGCTCCCACATGGGATTGATGGTGTGCTCGCTGGCACTGGCAGTTTCTATGGCCGGTTGCGCCGGGCTGCCCGATCAGCGTCTGGCCAACGAAGCGCTCAAGCGTGGCGACACCGCCACCGCTGCGCAGAATTACCAGCAACTGGCCGATCTGGGTTATAGCGAGGCGCAAGTCGGCCTGGCCGATATCCAGGTCGACAGCCGTGACCCGGCGCAGATGAAACAGGCCGAGGCGACTTACCGCGCAGCGGCCAGCGTGTCGCCGCGTGCCCAGGCACGTCTCGGTCGTTTGCTGGTGGCCAAGCCGGGCTCCACCGAAGCCGAGCACCACGAAGCCGAAACCCTGCTGAAAAAAGCCGCCGCCAATGGCGAAGGCAACACGTTGATCCCGCTGGCGATGCTGTACCTGCAATACCCGCACAGCTTCCCCAACATCAACGCGCAGCAGCAGATCGATCAGTGGCGCAAGTCGGGCTACCCGGAAGCGGGCCTGGCGCAGGTGCTGCTGTATCGCACCCAGGGCACTTACGACCAGCATCTGGATGACGTGGAAAAGATCTGCAAGGCCGCGCTCAACACCACTGACATCTGCTACGTCGAACTGGCCACCGTTTACCAGAAACGTGGCCAGGCGGACCAACAGGCCGAGCTGATCAAGCAGATGCAGGCCGGTTACAGCCGTGGCACCGTCACCGCGCAGCGTGTCGACTCCGTAGCCCGCGTGCTGGCCGATTCGACCCTGGGCAAGACTGACGAAAAAACCGCGCAGGCGCTGCTCGAGCCGATCGCTCCGGGCTACCCGGCATCGTGGGTCACCCTCGCCCAACTGCTTTACGACTTCCCCGAACTGGGCGACGTCGACCAGATGATGAAGTACCTGGACAACGGTCGCGCCGCCGACCAGCCGCGCGCCGAACTGCTGCTGGGCAAGGTCTACTACGAAGGCAAAATGGTCCCGGCCGATGCGAAAGTCGCCGAGGAACACTTCCAGAAAGCCGTTGGCCGCGAAGTCGCCGCCGACTACTACCTCGGCCAGATCTACCGTCGTGGCTACCTGGGCAAGGTCTATCCGCAGAAGGCTCTGGACCACCTGCTGACCGCTGCGCGCAACGGCCAGAACAGTGCCGACTTCGCCATCGCCCAGTTGTTTTCCCAAGGCAAGGGTACCAAGCCCGACCCGCTGAACGCCTACGTATTCAGCCAACTGGCCAAGGCGCAGAACACCCCGCAAGCCGATGAACTGGCAGCGACACTCGAGGCGCAATTGCCGCCCGAGCGCCTGCCCGAAGCCCGCCGCCTGTTGCAACAGGAACAGGCCAGCCGTGGCGCCCTGAACTCGAACACGCTGCAACTGCACGCCCTGCAAGAAGAAGACGGCGAGGAAAAACTATGAAGCTGAACCCATTCGTGAAGGCCGGTATTGGCCTCACCTTCGCGCTGCTCTGGTCTTGCCCGACACTGGCTGCGATGACTGAAACCAAGAATTTCGGTCTGGAAGTGAAACTCACCGGCCAGTCCGAAGACGACCGTGACCTCGGCACTGCCGGCGGCGGTGACGTCAATGGCGTGGGCCTCGACCTGCGTCCCTGGATCTACGGCGAAAGCGGCGCGTGGAGCGCCTACGCGATGGGTCAGGCAGTGACCTCGACCGACATCATCGAGACCGACACCCTGCAACAATCGGACGGTGAACAAGCCACCGACAACAGTGATCGCAAAACCAAGAAGAACTACCTGGCGATGCGCGAGTTCTGGGTCGGCTACAGCGGCCTCACCCCGTACCCGGGCGAGATGCTCAAGTTCGGTCGTCAGCGTCTGCGCAATGACGACGGCCAATGGCGTGACACCAACATCGAAGCGCTGAACTGGACCTTCGACACCACCCTGCTGCGGGCCAATGCCGGTGTTGCCGAGCGTTTCAGCGAATACCGCACCGACTTGAAAGAGCTGGCGCCGAAAGACAAGGATCGCCTGCACGCCTACGCCGACGCTGCTTACCAGTGGACACCGGGCCAGTGGGTCGGCATTCGCGGCCACCACACTCACGATGACGGCAAACTCGATTACGCCGAGCCGGGCGTCCCGCGCGACTCGCTGGACAAGACCGAGAACGGCGACATCAGCTGGATCGGCCTGACCGCTGACAGCGACGCCTACAACTGGCGCAACACCAACACCGTCAACTACTGGGGCAGCATCACCGGCATGAGCGGCGACCGCGACACGGTCAACGCGCTGAACGCCGACGGCACGCGCCCGACACAAGCCAAGCGCAGCGATGACATCAGCGGCTGGGCAGCCGACGTCGGCGTGCGTCTGCGCCTCGATCCGCAGTGGCAAGTCGGCGGTGCCTACGCCCGCGCCAGTGCCGATTACGAACAGAACGGTCTGGAGAGCAACCGCTCCAACTACACCGGTACCCGCTCGCGCGTGCACCGTTTCGGCGAAGCCTTCCGTGGCGAAATGAACAACATGCAGACCGCCACCCTGTTCGGCTCGTGGATGGTCAACGACGAGTACGACGCCAGCCTGATCTACCACAAGTTCTGGCGTGTCGACGGCAACAAGCCGGTCGGCAGCAACGGCATCAATGCGGTGGAAAACAACACCGACGACGTCACCGGCGCGATCCTCTCCAGTACCTCGCTGCCGCTTGAAGATGGCAACAAGGACCTGGGTCAGGAAATGGACCTGGTCGTCACCAAGTACTTCAAGCAAGGCCTGTTGCCGGCGGCGTTGAGCCAGTCGATCGACGAGCCTTCGGCACTGGTGCGTTTCCGTGGCGGTGTGTTCAAACCGGGCGATGCCTACGGCAGCCAGGTTGATTCCTACATGCACCGCGCATTCATTGACGTGATCTGGCGCTTCTGATGCAAACCGCCAAGGGAGTGCCCGACATGATCAGCACCAGAACAGGCTCACTCAGCCTGCTGGCCGGCGCGATGCTGCTGGCCAGCGCCGGCGCCTTCGCCAATGTTGAACCGGCGAAACCTGCGACCGTGGCCAAGGAACTGCAACAGGCCAAGACCTACACCGTCAGCAGCGCGCCGACCGACGCACTGAAACTGGCCAAGCCGACACTGCCCGACCTGTCCGGCTTCACCGCCGAAGCCGCTGCCGCGAAGATCGTGCGCAGCAAACCGGGCAAGATCAGTGTGCGCCGGATGATGCAGGAAAACGCCCTGAAGGACTTCATCGGCGGCGATAACAAGATGGCCGAATGGGTCGTGCGTCAGCACGGCATTCCGCAGGCGATCTTCATCGACGACGGCTACATGAACCTCAAGGATCTGGCGAAAAAACTGCCCAAGCAGTATTTCAGCGAGACGTCCCCGGGCGTGTACCTGGCCAAATTGCCGATCGTGGTCGGCGAGAAAGGCATCCTCGAAATCGATGGTCAGACCCAGGAACTGCGCCTGTCCCAAGAGGCCGGTTCGTTCCTGGTCAATGACGGCAAACTGTTCGTGCGTGACACCAAAGTCACCGGCTGGCGCGAGAAGGACAACGGCCCGGCAACCTTCCGTTCGCCGAAGGAATTCCGTCCGTTCCTGCTCGCCTGGGGCGGCACCGAGACCTACATCGTCAACAGCAAGATGGCCAGTTTCGGTTACGCCAACAGTAAGTCGTACGGGGTGAGTATTTCCCAGTACACGCCGAACATGGCCAAGGTCCTCAAGCGCCCGGAACCGACCGGCTGGATCGTCGGCTCCGAGTTCTCGGACATGTGGTACGGCTTCTACTGCTACGAAACCAGCGACTTTGTGGTCAAGGGCAACACCTACAAAGACAACATCGTCTACGGCATCGACCCGCATGACCGCTCGCACCGTCTGATCATTGCCGAGAACACCGTTCACGGCACGAAGAAGAAGCACGGGATCATCATTTCCCGTGAGGTCAACGACAGCTTCATCTTCAACAACAAGAGTTTCGACAACAAATTGTCGGGCCTGGTGATCGACCGTAACAGCGTCAACAACATCATTGCCTACAACGAGATCTACAAGAACCACACCGACGGCATCACGCTCTACGAGTCCGCCGACAACCTGCTGTGGGGCAACAAGGTCATCAGCAATACCCGTCACGGCATTCGTATTCGTAACAGCGTGAACATCCGCCTCTACGAAAACGTCGCCATGACCAACGGCCTGACCGGTATCTACGGCCACATCAAGGACCTGACCGACACCGACCGTGACATCAAGCTCGACCCGTTCGACGCGCAGGTCTCGCTGATCGTCGTCGGCGGCGAGCTGGCGGCCAATGGCAGCGGCCCGCTGTCGATCGACTCGCCGCTGAGTGTCGAGCTGTATCGCGTGTCGATGCTGGCGCCGACCAAGTCCAGCGGCATCAGCTTCAACGGCATTCTCGGCGAGCGCCAGGATGAAATTCTCGATCTGTTGGTGCGCCAGCAGAAAGCCGTGCTGATCGACCCTGTCGAACGCCAGACCGAATTGCAGGACTGAGGATAATTTTTATGCACCCACACATGATCAAACTGCTCAGCCTCTCGGCCCTGACCCTCGGCATTCTCGCTGCCGGCAACGCCCGCGCCGACGCTGACGGCGCAAGCGTCACGCCACCGAAGTTCACCGCCGAACCGTGCTGCAACCTGTGCCCGGCGGCCCATGACGCGAAGAACTACACCACGCGTTATCAGCAGAACTTCACCACCCTGGTACAGGCCCAGGGCGACTGGCTGTTCCGTACCCAGGAAGACCTGCGTACCGAGTTCAACACCACGCCGGCCGGCTACAAGCGCCTGCAACAGTTGCACGATGCGTTCAAGAGTAAAGGCGTCGAGTTGGTGATCGTTTACCAGCCGACCCGTGGTCTGGTGAACCGCAACAAGCTCAACCCGCAGGAAAAAGCCGCGTTCGATTACGAGAAAGCGCTGGGCAACTACAAGACCATGCTCGGCCGTTTCGCCAAGATGGGCTACGTGGTGCCTGACCTGTCGCCACTGACCAACGAATCGCTGCCGGACACCCTGCCCGCCCACGATTTCTACTTCCGTGGCGACCAGCACTGGACACCTTACGGTGCCCAGCGCACGGCAAAAATCGTCGCCGAAAAGGTCAAGCAGATCCCGGCCTTCGCCGACATTCCCAAGCGTGAATTCGAGACCAAGCGCTCCGGGCGCATGGGCAAGACCGGCACCCTGCACAACATGGCCGGGCAACTGTGCGGCACCAGCTACGCGATCCAGTACATGGACCAGTTCACCACCGAGCCGAAAGGCGAGGCCGGTGACGGCGATCTGTTCGGCGATTCCGGCAATCCGCAGATCACTCTGGTCGGTACATCGCACAGCGGCAAGAACTACAACTTCGCCGGTTTCCTCGAAGAAGCCATCGGCGCCGACATCCTCAACGTGGCCTTCCCCGGCGGCGGTTTCGAAGGTTCGATGCTGCAATACCTGGGCAGCGAAGAATTCCAGAAGACCCCGCCGAAGATTCTCATCTGGGAATTCTCGCCGCTGTATCGCCTCGACCAGGAAACCATCTATCGCCAGATGATGGCGCTGCTCGACAACGGTTGCGAAGGCAAGGACGCGCAGATGTCCGCCAGCGCCACGCTGAAGCCGGGCAGCAAGCAAGAACTGCTGGTCAACAGCAAGAACCTGAACCTGCAGAACTCCAACCATCAGGTTGATATCCGCTTCGCCGACACCTCGGTGAAAACCCTGCAAGCCACCCTCTGGTACATGAACGGTCGCCACGAGGACATCAAGATCGAGAAACCGGAAACCTCCGACACCGACGGTCGTTTCGCCTTTGAGCTGCGCACGGACGAAGACTGGGCCTCGCAAAACCTGCTGGCAGTCGAAGTCCAGGGTCCTGAAGCCGGACCTGGCGCCGCGCCACAAAAAGTCGAAGCGAAAATCTGCAAACGCAACGTATTCCCGGGCGTCGGTCAACAGACCGCGCAGCTCGGGCAATGAGGTCTGCTATGCGAAATCCGAAACTGAAAAATCTGTTGGCACCGACACTCCTGAGCCTGGCGATGTTCGCCGGGGCAACTCAGGCCGCCGCGCCATTGCGTCCACCGCAGGGCTACTTCGCCCCGGTGGATAAATTCAAGACCGGCGACAAGAGCGACGGCTGCGACGCGATGCCGGCGCCATACACCGGTCCGCTGCAATTTCGCAGCAAATACGAAGGTTCGGACAAGGCCCGCGCGACGCTGAACGTGCAGTCGGAAAAAGCCTTTCGCGACACCACCAAAGACATCACTACGCTGGAGCGCGGCACCGCCAAGCGCGTCATGCAGTTCATGCGCGACGGTCGCCCGGAGCAGCTCGAATGCACGCTCAACTGGCTCACCGCGTGGGCCAAGGCCGATGCGTTGATGTCCAAAGACTTCAACCACACCGGCAAGTCGATGCGCAAATGGGCGCTGGGCAGCATGGCCTCGTCGTACATTCGCCTGAAGTTCTCCGACTCGCACCCACTGGCTCAGCATCAGCAGGAAGCGCAGTTGATCGAAGCCTGGTTCAGCAAAATGGCCGATCAGGTGGTCAGCGACTGGGACAACCTGCCGCTGGAAAAAACCAACAACCACTCGTACTGGGCCGCCTGGTCGGTGATGGCCACCGCCGTCGCCACCAACCGCCGCGACCTGTTCGACTGGGCGGTGAAGGAATACAAGGTTGGCGTCAATCAAGTCGATGCCGATGGCTTCCTGCCTAACGAACTCAAGCGCCAGCAACGCGCCCTCGCCTATCACAACTACGCCCTGCCACCGTTGGCGATGATCGCCAGTTTCGCCCAGGTCAACGGTGTCGATCTGCGTCAGGAGAACAACGGCGCACTGAAGCGTCTGGGTGACCGCGTGTTGGCCGGCGTGAAGGACCCTGACGAGTTCGAAGAAAAGAACGGCAAAAAGCAGGACATGACCGACCTGAAAGAGGACATGAAATTCGCCTGGCTCGAACCGTTCTGCACGCTCTACACCTGCGCGCCGGATGTGATCGAGAAGAAGCGCGACATGCAACCGTTCAAGACTTTCCGTCTTGGCGGCGACCTGACCAAGGTCTACGACCCGTCGCATGAAAAGGGCTAAAAGCCCCTCACCCTAACCCTCTCCCGGAGGGAGAGGGGACTGACCGAGGTGGCTGTGCGAGTTACGCCGAAATGAAATACCGAGTCGATCTCCATTTTTGAAAACCATGGAGATCAGGCTCCCTCTCCCTCCGGGAGAGGGCGGGGGGTGAGGGGGCGCGGTTTGACGGCCAGCCCAGACCTCAAGCAAACACTGTGTCACCCCTCCACTACCACGGGGGGTTTGGGGGGGCTTTGGCCCTTGACTGTTGGTTCAAACATGGAGAGATCGGGATGGTATTTTCATCCAACGTGTTCCTGTTTCTGTTCTTGCCGATCTTTCTCGGCTTGTACTACCTGAGCGGGCAACGCTATCGCAACCTGCTGCTGCTGATCGCCAGCTATGTGTTCTACGCCTGGTGGCGGGTGGACTTCCTCGCGCTGTTCGCAGCGGTCACGCTGTGGAACTACTGGATCGGCCTCAAGGTCGGTGCCGCCGGCGTCAGAACCAAACCGGCGCAGCGCTGGCTGCTGCTCGGTGTGGCCGTCGACCTGTGCATCCTTGGCTACTTCAAGTACGCCAACTTCGGGGTCGACAGCATCAACGAAATCATGACTTCGTTCGGTCTCGAACCGTTCATCCTGACCCACGTGCTGCTGCCGATCGGTATTTCGTTCTACATCTTCGAATCGATCAGCTACATCATCGACGTGTACCGTGGCGACACTCCGGCGACGCGCAACCTGATCGACTTCGCAGCATTCGTGGCGATCTTCCCGCACCTGATTGCCGGCCCGGTTCTGCGTTTCCGCGACCTCGCCGACCAGTTCAACAACCGCACGCACACCCTCGACAAATTCTCCGAGGGCTGCACGCGGTTCATGCAGGGTTTCATCAAGAAAGTCTTTATTGCCGACACCCTCGCCGTGGTCGCCGACCATTGCTTCGCCCTGCAGAACCCGACCACGGGTGATGCCTGGCTCGGTGCGCTGGCGTACACCGCGCAGCTGTACTTCGACTTCTCCGGTTACAGCGACATGGCCATCGGTCTGGGCTTGATGATGGGTTTCCGCTTCATGGAAAACTTCAAGCAGCCGTACATCAGCCAGTCGATCACCGAGTTCTGGCGCCGCTGGCACATCAGCCTGTCGACCTGGCTGCGTGACTACCTGTACATCACCCTCGGCGGTAACCGTAAAGGCACGCTGATGACCTATCGCAACCTGTTCCTGACCATGCTTCTGGGTGGTCTGTGGCACGGTGCGAACATCACTTACATCATCTGGGGCGCCTGGCACGGCATGTGGCTGGCGATCGAAAAAATGCTCGGCCTCAATACTTCGCCGCGCAGCCTCAACCCGATCCGCTGGGCACTGACTTTCCTGCTGGTAGTAATGGGCTGGGTGATCTTCCGTGCCGAGAACCTGCACGTTGCCGGGCGCATGTACGGAGCAATGTTCAGCTTCGGCGACTGGTCGCTGTCGGAACTCAATCAGGCCAGCCTCACCGGTCTGCAAGTGGCAACCCTGGTGGTGGCTTACGTGACCCTGGCGTTCTTCGGCCTGCGTGATCTGTACACCAATCAGCCGCCAGCCAAGACCAAACCTGAAGTCAACGTCGAGGCCGATGGCCCTGCCACGGCGACGCCGGGAATGATCAAGGCAGCGCCTGGGAAAATCCGGCGAGCATCCACGAACCTGGCTACACCGTTGGCGTCGAAGCCCAGGTGCAACCGGCCTACTGGACCGCCGACTGGTCGCGCTATGTGATGCGCGGACTGATCCTGCTGCTGTTCATCGCCTCGATTCTCAAACTCTCGGCGCAAAGCTTCTCGCCGTTCCTTTACTTCCAGTTCTGAGGGATCTGACATGACCCGCTCATTACGCATCTTCTACATCGCCCTGTTCCTGGTGACGCTGTTGGTCCTCGGTCTGTGGTCGATTCGCAGCTTCTTCGGCTTCAGTACCAACGCCGACGCGACGGTGCTCAATGGCCGCTGGACCAAGGCGGTGGAAACCCACTACGACGATGAATTCCCGATCAAGCGTCTGGGCACCAACCTCTGGGCCGCGCTGGATTTCAAACTGTTCAACGAAGGTCGTCCGGGCGTCGTGCTCGGCCGCGACCAGTGGTTGTACAGCGATGAGGAATTCAACCCGATCGTCAACGAACAGCAGAACCTGCAAGGCAACTACGCGCTGGTCGAAGGCGTGCGCCAGACCCTGAAAGAGAAAGGCGTGAAACTGGTGATGGCGATCGTTCCAGCCAAGGTGCGTCTGTACCCGGAGCATCTGGGTGAAGTGAAGCCTTCGAGCATTCACCAGAATCTGTACCAGGATTTCCACGCCCGTGTCGCGGCCGACAAGATCCTCGCCCCTGACCTGCTCGGCCCGCTGCAACAGGCCAAGCAGAACGGTGAGCAAGTGTTCCTGCGCACCGACACCCACTGGACGCCGGAAGGCGCCGAGATCGCAGCCAATACGCTGGCGAAAACCATTGCCGAGAAATTCCCGCTGAGCGGCGAGCCACAGCGTTTCGTTACCACGCCAGCAGAGAAGGTCACACACAAGGGCGATCTGCGTCTGTTCCTGCCGCTCGATCCGCTGTTCGAAAACATGATGCCGGCGCCTGAGCCACTGCTCAAACGCAACACCGTTGCCGCCGAACAGCCTGCCGGTGACGACGCCCTGTTCGCCAACAGCGAAGTACCGGTCGCGCTGATCGGCACCAGCTACAGCGCCAACCCCAACTGGAACTTCGTCGGTGCGCTCAAACAAGCGCTGCACAGCGACGTCGTCAACTACGCCGAAGACGGCCATGGCCCGATTCTGCCGATGCTCAGCTACCTGAAAAGCGATGACTTCAAGAACAGCCCGCCACAAGTGCTGATCTGGGAGTTTCCTGAACGATATCTGCCTGTGAACAACGAAATCGGCGACGCCGACCCGCAGTGGGTCGCAGAGCTCAAACAAGCCGGCGCCCGCCAACAAAACGTAGCCATCAACACTAAATCCGAGACGCCCGATCGGGCGCAAAACTGAAAGAGAGGTACACCATGACTTTCACTACTACTCCTCGTCGTCTCGCTAAAAGCTTCGCACTGGTTGCTGGCCTCAGCGTACTTTCCGTCCCAGCCTTCGCCGGCGGCGACGCCGCGCTGTACGGCCCGACCGCTCCGAAAGGCTCGACCTTCGTGCGTGTCTACAACGCCAGCAACGCTGAAGTCAGCGCGACTGTCGGCAGCACCAACCTGAGCGACATCGCGCCACTGGCCAGCAGCGACTTCAGCTTCATGCCGGGCGGCGATTACAGCGCCAAGGTTGGCAGCCAGACCCTGCCGGTCAAACTCGCTGGTGACCACTACTACACCCTGGTCAACAACGCTTCCGGCGCGCCACAACTGATCGAAGAGCCGCCATTCAAGAACAAGCAGAAATCCCTGGTGCGTGTACAGAACCTCAGCGACAAATCGCTGACCCTGAAAACCGCCGACGGCAAGACCGAAGTGGTGCCGAACGTGGCAGCCAAGGGCCGTGGCGAACGTGAAATCAACCCGGTGAAAGTCAGCCTGGCACTGTACGAAGGCGACAAGAAAGTCGGCGACGTGAAACCGGTCGCCCTGGAGCGTGGTGAGGCAGCCGTGCTGTACGTCACCGGCAACGGCAGCAACCTGTCGCCAGTCTGGGTGAAACGCCCGGTGTCGACTCGCTAATCCTTTTGTGAACTGACGCAGTACCCCTTGTGGGAGCGAGCCTGCTCGCGAATACGGTCTGACATGCAACATCAATGTCGACCGAGCCATCGCCATCGCGAGCAGGCTCGCTCCCACAGGGCTCTAACCAAATTGATTTTATGGAGTAAACACTATGATTCCGGTGATCTTGTCAGGTGGTAGCGGTTCGCGTCTGTGGCCTCTTTCGCGCAAGCAATTCCCCAAGCAATTCCTCGCCCTGACCGGCGAACACACGCTGTTCCAGCAAACCCTCGAGCGTCTGGTGTTCGAAGGCATGGACACGCCAATCGTGGTCTGCAACAAAGAGCACCGTTTCATCGTCAACGAGCAACTGGCCGCGCGCAATCTGGAATGCCAGCGCATCCTGATGGAACCGTTCGGCCGCAACACTTCGCCGGCCGTAGCATTGACCGCGATGATGCTGGTCAATGAAGGTCGTGACGAACTGATGCTGGTGCTGCCGGCCGACCACGTGCTGGAAGACCAGAAAGCCCTGCAACGTGCGCTGGCCCTGGCGACTGTCGCTGCCGAGAACGGCGAGATGGTCCTGTTCGGCGTACCGGCGACCAAACCGGAAACCGGCTACGGCTACATCAAATCCACTGCTGATTCGCTGCTGCCCGAAGGCGTCAGCCGCGTCTCGCACTTCGTCGAAAAACCGGATGTGAAGCGCGCCACCGAGTACGTCGAATCCGGCGGTTACTACTGGAACAGCGGCATGTTCCTGTTCCGCGCCAGCCGCTTCCTCGAAGAACTGAAAAAGCACGATCCGGACATCTACGACACCTGCCTGCTGACCCTTGAGCGCAGCCAGCAGGACGCCGACACCATCACTTTCGACGAAGCCACCTTCGCCTGCTGCCCGGACAACTCCATCGACTACTCGGTGATGGAAAAAACCCAGCGCGCCTGCGTGGTGCCGCTGACCGCTGGCTGGAGCGATGTCGGCTGCTGGTCGTCGCTGTGGGAAGTCAACGAGAAAGACGCCAACGGCAACGTCAGCAAAGGCGATGTGGTCATCCAGGACAGCAAGAACTGCATGATCCACGGCAACGGCAAACTGGTCTCGGTGATCGGTCTGGAAAACATCGTCGTGGTCGAAACCAAGGACGCGATGATGATTGCCCACAAGGACAAGGTCCAGGGCGTCAAGCAGATGGTCAACACCCTCAACGCCCAGGGCCGCAGCGAAACCCAGAACCACTGCGAGGTTTATCGTCCGTGGGGCTCGTACGACTCGGTGGACATGGGCGGGCGTTTCCAGGTCAAGCACATCTCGGTCAAGCCGGGCGCGTGCCTGTCGCTGCAGATGCACCACCACCGCGCCGAACACTGGATCGTGGTCAGCGGCACCGCCGAAGTGACCTGCGACGAGAACGTGTTCCTGCTCACCGAAAACCAGTCGACCTACATCCCGATCGCCTCGGTGCACCGCCTGCGCAACCCGGGCAAGATCCCGCTGGAAATCATCGAAGTGCAGTCGGGTTCGTACCTGGGTGAAGACGATATCGAGCGTTTCGAAGATATCTACGGCCGCTCCACCCCGATCGAACGCGGCGTGTCGGTGAAAACCATCGCGCAGTAATCGCCTGCGGAAACAAGAAGCCCTCGTCCAGCCCGTTGCGTTCCCTATCCGCAGCGGGCTGGGCGGGGGCTTTTTTCGTTTAGCCGAAGCCAGAGTTTCGGCGAGGTCTGTTCATCCACTTGTCTTCGGCGGTTGCGCCATCAATCGCATGAACACCCTGCAACGGCGCTGTAAAACCGGCAACCAGCAGTTGTTGCGCCCATGGGCTCGGTGTTTCACCGTGTTCTGCAAGCCGTGCTTGATGCCGTGCAGACGATGCTGGGTTCAACGACTGAAAGCCTAATGTGGGTGTACTCGAAGGCGGTGACAACGGCGCATGGACGGGGGTAGTCAAAACTCTGTGTTGAATACGCGTTTGCGCTTCTGAAATATCCATCACGTTGCCCAGGGCAATACTCGCTGCTCCAACCAGCTGTACGGCAGGACTGGAGGCGTGCATCAATAATTTCCCACCGATCTTGAAGCCCGTGGCTACAGCTCCCCGTCTTGCAGCCAATACGTTGGGATCTTCGACGGGGCTGTTGAACGCGACAGACAAAGGACCCATTACCCGACTGGTAGCCTCCTCTCCCACAACTCTGTTCATCGCTGATGAAACCAGCTCGCCGGAGTGATAAAGAACAGCACCGGAGGGCGACGCCGTGTTCGTCCGGGCGGCAGCGATAACGTGCGCCTGATGTGTGTTGAGCACGGAGTTGTCCCGGGCTCCCAGCTCTGCCAGCGCTACCGGTATTTCGCGGCGGTAGGCCTGGACGTCGGGATTTGGGTCATTCTCGAAGTAACGGCGCACGGGCTGCATGCCGGCGGCTTGCGTGGGATTGACCAGTTTCTTGTCGGCAAGATCGTGATACACCCGGTCGCCAGCACGCTTGTCGGGCTTGTCGGGCTTGCGCCCGTCGCTGTCCCTGTAAGTCATTGGGTTGTTGCGCAGCGCGCGATAGCGATTATGGCCGTCGATCGCTCCACCAGGATCGCTGTTCAGCCAGCGTTGCAGCCACGGCACGTAATAGCGAAACCCGTAATAGTAAAGTCCCGTGGCGTCACGTTCTTTTGCCGAATACCGCGCGGTCTTGTAGCTGACGTCGGGTTCTTCGGCCCACGCCGTTGCACCGAATGGATAAAAATGCTCGCGGCTGATCAACTGCGCATCCGCGTCCAGCTCAAGACTGATTGAGCCCAGATGATCATTGAAACTGTATCGGTAGAGATAATTGACGCCGGTCGGCGACGGGCTCTGCCAATGCAGGACGCGTACGATATTGAGTCCGGTCCGCACGATGATCACCTGCAGGCTCTCACCGGTGCCGGTATCGGTGCGTAATTCCAGCGCTGGCAGATAACGCACCTGTGCAAGAAGACTGCGTGCAGAGGCCCGTGACGAACGCGTCTTGCATACCCGCTGACCGGCGCCGTCATAGAGATAGCTTTCACGATCATCGGCATCTGATCGGCGTGAGACGACCACGACCGAGTCCAGCTGGCAACGCAGATTCCACTGCAACCGGCGCCCCTGATCCAGCAACAACAAATTACCCCGCGAATCGAAAGCTGCAGCGATCTCTGCTTCAGAGGGCGGCTTACCGTCGTGCCACGGCAAACACCGATTGCTAAAGCGTGCGGCCTGCAGTTGATGACCTGGACTCTGTTGGCCGACGTGAGTCAGCCCGCGCAAATTGCCGCCGGCGTCGTAATGATAGCGCTGGCTGTAATTGGCGACAGCGGTCGGCCCGCCACCGCCAACGCCGGCCTCCCAGCCAGTGGCATGGGACAACTGATAAAGACTGTCATAGCGGTAACGACTGACCGGCTCGATGCGCTGGTTGGCGAACCAGCGCACGGGCAATGCCTGGTCTTCGATACTCGTTACATTGCCCATCGGGTCGTAGGCGTAGATCAGATGCTGCAGCACATTGCCTAGATTGTCCTGAGCATGGCGCGTGAGCAGGCGGCCGTCTTCGGGACGGTAGCTCAGCGTAGTCAGCACGCCGTTGCCTGCCAGTTCATGAGTGACTTGTCCGTAAGCGTCGTAGCGAATATCACTGACGACCGAATGGTTCTGAGTCTGAAGTTTGAGCCGTATTTCAACTGCGCGTAACTGGCCGTGGAGAGTCAGTGCGAAGGCCTGCCGATTGCCACCGGCATCGAACTGTTCGAGCACAGGTCCCAGCGGGGCATAGCGCCATTGTGTGGTTGCCCCTTGAGGTTCGAGCAACTTCTGTCGATCGGCGAGAGCCTCTGGCCAATCCGCGGCAACCGGCTCAAGCGTGAAGTGACGGATGTTTTCACTGCACTGCCCGGTGATCGCAAACTGCGAGAACAGAACACTGCCACCGGGATCGTCATGACGAATCACTTGACCGAGCTGATTGCGCAGCGGATCGCCCGCGCCGGGGCGGCCATAGGCAAGGCGCTCGGAACAACGGCGAGGTACGCCGGTGCCTTCCTCGAACACCGCGACAGGTCGCAACAAGTCATCGTATGCAATTTCGCGGCATGTGCCACGGCTGTCCCAGTTGCACAACGTCTGGCCGGCCAAACCCGGCAACTGGATCTGGACTCCCGCATCGGTACTGTCCGAGCGCAGCGCGATATCGTTCAAGGCATGGACAGTGGTGAGGCTGGCGGGCGCTTGTGGATCATTCGCCTGCAACGCCCACAATCGCGCATCCCATTGTTTGACTGCACGGCCGGCGTTGTCGCGCAACGTCCGCTCGATCCGGGGCTCGCTTGCCAGCGCCGCATCGGCGCGCCAGTAGTTGACGTTGAGGATGGCCAACCCGCGCGGATCGTTCACGGCAAGCGTTGGCGTATTGCTGTGGATGCCCATAGTGCGTCAACGTCCCAGTGTGCCCTTGGCTCATGAGAGCAAGCGCGGAACCGCATTCCTACTGTCAGAAATTACAGTCCCGACCAACGGTGCGCACAAACTCGTCCCGAATACCCATTGCGCCAAGCCTTCGGTAGGATGGGGCTCACTCACCCACGGAGCGCTCACGCATGTTCATCGGCATCCTGCTGGTCATTACCTGGTTGATCCTGCTGCTGCGCTACCCGGCCAAGGCCTTGCCGGTTTCGGTAGCCGCTGCGATTGGCCTGGGTTTCGTGGCCATGTGGGTGGTGTGGCTGGACAACCGCGAGATCAAGCAACTGGCGCGCCTGGAACTGCGCATTGCCTACGCTCCCGAGCAATGCCCGGCCGACCGTCCGCTGCAATTGAAAATGAACAATGGCAACAATGTGCCGCTGACCGAGCTGCGCTGGCGCATCGCCGCTTATGCGCCGGGCGATACGGTCAACCTGGCCGACAATCAATACACTGCCCCACGCTATCGTGGCCCCGGCGAATTGCAGGCCGGCGCGACCTGGGAAGACTGCTTGCCACTGCCGCCGCTGCGCCCCGGCTATCGTCCGCAAACCCTGGAGTTACGCGCCGAGCATTTGCAAGGTAGTTTCTCCGACTGATCCCCTCCCCCGACTGTTTGCACAAGGAATGCGCCATGCCCGTTGCGTTGGTTACCGGTTGTTCCAGCGGCATCGGCCGCGCCCTTGCCGACGCGTTCAAAGCCGCCGGCTACGAAGTCTGGGCCAGTGCGCGCAAGGCTGAAGATGTCAGCGCGCTGAGCGCTGCCGGTTTCACCGCTGTCGAGCTGGACGTCAACGATGGCGCCGCGCTGGAACAACTCGCCGAGCGCCTCCGCCAGCAACACGGCAGTCTTGATGTACTGATCAACAACGCCGGTTACGGCGCGATGGGGCCGCTGCTCGACGGCGGCGTACAAGCGATGCAGCGCCAGTTCGAAACCAACGTATTTTCGATTGTCGGCGTCACCCGCGCGTTGTTTCCGCTGCTGCGTCCGGCCAAGGGGCTGGTAGTGAATATCGGCAGTGTGTCGGGTGTGCTGGTCACACCATTTGCCGGCGCCTACTGCGCGTCGAAAGCGGCGGTGCATGCGCTTAGCGACGCGTTGCGCATGGAGCTGGCACCGTTTGGCATCCGTGTGATGGAAGTCCAGCCCGGTGCGATCGAATCGAGTTTTGCGAAGAATGCCGGACATGAAGCCGAGCAGTTGATCAACGAGCAATCGCCGTGGTTTCCCCTGCGTGAAGGCATTCGGGCACGGGCCAAGGCATCGCAGGACAAGCCAACACCGGCCAGTGAGTTTGCGGCTGAGCTGTTGAAAGCGGTGCGGCAGAGCAAGCCGCCACGGCTGGTTCGCATCGGCAACGGCAGCCGGGCGTTGCCGTTGTTGGCGGTGTTGTTGCCGAAGGGTTTGCTGGAATCGACGTTGATGAAGCGCTTCGGGTTGCGCGCAAAGCTCTGATCCCCAGTCGTTGCGACCATCGGTAGCCAGACCTGTCAGAGTTGACAGTAGGCGCCCTCTAAGCGAAGGCCTATCGTGAGTTCAAGCCAGGTGAATAGTGTTAAGACAGCGTTAGCGCCCGGCGAGTAAACCGAACTCCCGACAACCGCGCAGGGACGTATATGGCAATTGCAAAGAAGGCCGCGAACATCAGGGCGACAATCGACGCTACATGGGGAAGCGGCCAAGGCAAACTTCAACTTGACGATATATTCCAGGACGACCCGACGAAGTCCCGGCCCCTCACGGGGTCGACGCTGCTGCGCGATAAATCGTTGCTGGTCACCAGTACCTTCGACAACGGCGTCTTCTTCATTTCCAAGCTGAACCACTTGGGTGCCGTAGACCTGGCGTTTGGGGTCGCAGGGCGTGTCACGGGTTCGTTCCTGGCCAATGAGCAGGCCTCTGGCGGGCCGATTGCAGAAGGTGCCGATGGGCGGCTGTTCATGGCAGGCAGCACAGCCAATGAGCAATCGAACGAGGTTAGCGCTGCGATTCTCTGCCTTGACAGCAAAGGCAATCGAGTGAGCAGCTTTGGCGAGAATGGCCAAGTCATCATCGATCCCCCAAACACACAACGGCTTACGAAAAAAGGCCCGGCATTCGTCTTCGCGCTACCCGATGGCAGCGTTATTGTCGGCGTTGATTACCACACGCCTGACGTGCTCAGGGCGCACCTTTACAAATTCGATGCGCAAGGCGCACCCGTGAAGGCATTCGGCACAGATGGCCGAGTTGAAATTAATCACGGGATGCCGCTTGCATCGACTTCACTCAGCGACGGTTGCGTGCTCGACAATGGACTCTTGTTATTTGCAGGCTACGAAAAATACGAGCCGGACGTGAACACGGACGGTCTCCTCGTGATGTTGAATTCAGACAGTGGCGCACCCCATGAGAATTTCGGCCTCCCGGAAAGACCCGGGGTTGTGGTAGTCCGGTACAACTCCATGGGTGCCGAACTCAATACTGTGAGACAGCGAGCCCCTGATAGATTTACGGCATCTGGCTACACCAACATGGGCAGCGGTGTCAGTGAGCGATACGGCATGTTGTTCGCCTTCGATGAAAAAGGTAAGCCCGATTTTGACGTTTTCGGCAATCCGAATGTCATGCCACTCCCACCAGCTCTCGGCAGCGACAGGCGAGTCAACTGGGCGGACCATGTTCCTTTCGCTGATAACATCGTAGTTTCTGGTGGAGACGAGAAGGGCAATTATATTGCCTGTGTGAAAACCCGGAGCGGCGGCTACAACTCCGATTTTTCAGACGCGGGTGGCGTCATCCATCGCGAGGAGACCACCGACTCGCTCTCCAGGCTTCATTATCAGCAGGCCCCAGGCAAATTGATTGTTGCCCTCAACATCAATCCAGAAAACCCTCTGGGTTGTCTGTATCGCTACAACATTTCCCAGTAGCTGGAAGCATCACCGCGTCGCCCGGTTCAGGGGCGACGCCGTCGATCACATGTCTGCCAGGTCCTGCTTCACCACTACCGTGCAAGTAATCCCCGCCGCCAGCAACACGCCCTCTGGCACCTCATCAATGTGAATCCGCACCGGCACACGCTGCGCCAGGCGGACCCAGTTGAACGTCGGGTTCACGTCGGCAATCAGTTCGCGGCTTTCCGGGTTGTCGCGGTCGTAGATCCCGCGCGAAATGCTTTCGACATGACCCTTGAGCACTTCGCCGCTCATCAATTGCATGTCGGCTCGGTCACCGATTTTGACGTGCGGCAACTTGGTTTCTTCGAAAAAGCCGTAAACCCAAAATGAATTCATGTCGACCACGGCCATCTTCGCCTCGCCGATGCGTGCGTAATCGCCGCGATGCACATTGAGGTTGGTCACGTAACCGTCCACCGCCGCACGCACTTCGGTGCGTTTGAGGTTGAGTTCGGCGGCTTCCAGTTGCGCCTGGGCGTGTTGGTAATCAGCCAGTGCGGCGTCGGCGATGTTGCTGGCGTCGTCGCGGTTCTCTTTAGAGATCACCAGATTGTCGAGGTCGGCGCGGCGATGGGCGTTGACCTTGCGCATTTCCCAGGTCGACTTGCGCGAAGCGACCAGTGACTGCGCCTGCTTGACCGCAATGCGGTAGTGCTCGGGGTCGATGCGCATCAGCAGATCGCCCTTTTTCACCAGTTGGTTGTCACGCACCGGCACTTCGACCACTTCGCCGGTGACGTCGGCGGCAACGTTGATGATGTCGGCGCGAACGCGGCCATCGCGGGTCCACGGCGTGTTCATGTAGTGCTCCCACAACGTGCGGCCAATCCACAGCGCCAGGGCCAGCACCAGCAGGGTCGCGAGCAGGCTGAAAAACTTTTTCATCAAGATGTTCTCAACGGTAGACAGTCAGCGCCATGGCGCCGAACAGACAGGTAAACAGGCTCAGGCGCAGCAGCGCCGGGTGCCAGAAAAAGCGGTACAGGTCGAACCCCGAGAGGAAGCGGTCAACTGCCCAGGCCAATCCCGCAGCAATGAAAAACATCAGGGTCATGGTCGGCATGTACACGCCGTGGAAGGCGATTTCACGAGGCATGGGCAAGTCCTTCGGGCCTGGCGGGAGCGAATTCGGCCAGGGGTGATTGCGGGTCGAGCAACGAGGTGCGAATAAAGTGCAGATAGCTTTTCACCCGGCGCAACGCGGAGGTATCGAAGTGCGGCGCGAACGGCTCATCGGTGGCGGCGACGCGGCTGATGGCGTGATCGACCGCGACCAGTGCGCGTTCGAGATTGCTTGCGTTCGGCTGCAGAAACAGGCGCACCAGCGCACGCCCCATCACGCGGATTGCCTGACGCCACGGCTGCGATTCGGCATACGCCGGGTGCACCGGCAGGATCGCCTGCTCCTTGCGCAACTCGATGATCGCGTGGCCGACTTCCAGCACCACGAACATCCAGCGCAGCAGACTCTTCTGCACCTTCGGTTGCCCTGCCGCGAGGCCATAGGCCTGATGCAGCAGATCGCGGGTGCGGCTCTCGAAACTCGAGGCCAGGCCTTTGAGTTTTCCACTGATCGCATAGACCACTTGCCCGCGCAGATCCTGCTCCAGGCGCTGCCACAGCCAGCGACTGTTCGGCGGCAGAATAATCGCCCCCGCCGCAGCACACACGAGCATGCCCATGACCATGGCGATGTAGTCGTTGATGAAGGTGTAGGGGTTGTAGATCGTGAGATTGTCCGGCACTGAACCAGTGCTGAAAAAAATCAGCAGGCCCAGTCCGACCCCGGCGTATTGCGGCCGCGAGGCGAGGAACGAACCGAGCACGATCACCGGCGCGAGCATCACGCAGAGCAAGGGGAAACCGTCGATCCACGGGAAGATGAAAAACATCTCGACGAAGCCGATCAGCGCGCCGAGAAAAGTCCCGCAGGCCATTTGAAAAGCCATGCGTTTCGGGTTCGGTGTGGCGGCGGAAAGACCGACGGTGGCGGCGGCGATCAGGGTCATGGTCGCCCCGCTCGGCCACGCGGTGGCGACCCAGTAACTGCCCAGCACAAGCAGAATGAACGAGGCGCGGATCCCCGAAGCGGCCGCCGCCCACCAGTTGGTTTGCGGGGTGAACGGCTCGTCCCAGCGTTCGCGTTCGTGACGATGCTCGCCCAGCGACGCGTGGGTCTGCGCATAGCTGTGCAGGTCATCGACGAAGCGGTAGAGCAATTCGTAGGCGGTGTGAAAATCCAGTTGTTCGGCTTCGCTCGGAGCAGTGTCCTGAAAGATTCCGCGCAACGCTCGGACACGAGCCGGCAGACCTTCCTTGTAGGTGGCCAACGCGGTCGCCAAACGTGCCGCATCCGGGCTGGTCAGCGCGCGACCGCTGAAGCCGTCGAGCACTTCGGCGAGGTCCTGCAAGCCCGGTTTGATCGCTGCCACGACGTGCTCTTCGCCATTGCCGTGCAGGCGTTCGAGCAATTGATGCAAGGCGTTGAAGCGCGTGGTGATGCCCATGAACTCGCTGTTCAAACGACTCAGACGACCGTTGCGCCGGCGCATGTGCGGGTCTTCGAACACGGTCACGCTGCGCAGCCCTTCCAGGCCGACGGCTTCAGCAATGAAGCGCACGTTGCTGGCTTCGAACGCTTCGGCTTTGCTGCGCCCGCGCAAGCCGTCGGTGACGAAGAGCGCGAACACACCGAAGCGCTGATACAAGGCGTTGCGCATCGCCGCACTGGCGGTCTGCGGCAGGATCGCCGCGCTGATCAGCGTCGAACAGAGAATGCCCAGCGAGATCTCCAGCACCCGCCACACTGCCGCCATAAAGGCGCCGTCGGGATGGGCCAGCGCCGGCAGACCGACCATCGCTGCGGTGTAACCGGCAAGGACAAAACCATACGCGCGAAAGTTGCGGCAACGTGCGGCACCGGCTGAGCAGATGCCGACCCAGATCGCCAGCGAGCCGAGAAACAGCTCCGTGTTCTGCGCGAACAAAGCGATCAGCGTGACCATCATCGCCGACCCGGCCAGTGTGCCGAGCAAGCGATAGAAACTCTTGGCGAACACCTGGCCGCTCTGCGGCTGCATGACGATAAACACCGTGATCATCGCCGTGCGCGGTTGCGGCAATTCCAGACGCATCGCCAGCCATAGCGTGAGAAACGCGGCGAGCAACACCTTGAAGATATACACCCAGGTCACGCCATCGCTGCGTGCCCAGTCGAAAAAACCGCGACGCCATTCCAGGGAATGGAGCCAGCGCAGGGGGGCGGGCAAGGACGTCATTGAAAATACTCAGGCATGCAATGCGGACTCGAAACCTGTGGGAGCGAGCCTGCTCGCGAAAGCGCAGTCTCAGGCAACATGTTCATTGACTGATACGCACCCTTCGCGAGCAGGCTCGCTCCCACAATGGATGCTGTGTTCAACGCAGGAGCGCCGGGGTTTCCGGGGCCTGGGTCTGCTCGGCTGTCGGCACGTCATTACCCGCACCGAGGCCTCCCCCCAAGGCAGTCACCAGCTCAGCATGCGCACTCAATCGCGCGGCCTGCACTTGCTGCTGAACCTGCTGTTGCTTGAACAGCAAGGTCTGCGCATTCAGCACATTGAGGTAATCGGTGAGGCCGCGTTGATAGGCGATCATCGCGATGTCGTAGGTCTTCTGAGCTGCGGCAACGGACTCGGCAGCGAAGTCCTGCTGCTTGTCCATCGACTCGCGGCGGATCAACTGATCGGAAATGTTCTTCAGCGCGTTGATCAGGGTCTGGTTGTAGTGCGCCACGGCGATGTCATAACCGGCCGCCGCTTCGCCCAATTCGCCACGCAGTCGACCGCCGTCGAAGATCGGCAACGAGATCGCCGGGCCGACGTTGTAGTTGAGTTTCTTGCCGGTCAGAAACTCCAGCGCGCCGCCGCCCGTGGCCATGTAGCCGAGGCTGCCGACCAGATCGACGTTGGGGTAGAAACCGCCGTGGGCAACATCAATGCCACGCGCCTGCGCCGCCACTTGCCAACGACTGGCGACCACGTCCGGACGCTGCCCGAGCAGTTCGGCAGGCAATGCCGAGGGCAATTTCAACGGCGCCGCGAGGGACAGCGTCGGCCGCTGCAGTTGCGCCGCAGCGCCCGGGCCTTTACCGGCCAGCGCTGCAATCTGGTTGCGGCTAAGGGCGATTTCCTCGTCCAGCGCATCGAGTTGGCGATGGGTTTCCGGCAGCGGCGCTTCGGCCTGGCTGACTTCGAAATGCGTGCCGATACCGCCGCTGAGGCGTTTCTGCGCCAGATCGAGAATCTGCTGTTGCTGCTGGAGCGTCGCCGCGACGATGTCGCGCTGGGCGTAATGCAGCGACAACTCGATGTAGGCGCGGACCAGATTGCTCTGCAGTTCCAGCTGCGCCAGTCGCGCCTCGGCCACGCTCACATGGGCCAGATCCACCGCGCGTTCACTGGCATTGCGCTCGCGGCCCCAGAGGTCGAGGGCGTAGCTGAAGCCGAGCGCGGCGTTGTTGTCCCATGTGGTGGTATTGGCCAGTTCGCCGGGGCCGTAGAACTGATCGGTCGGCCAGTTGTGTCGCTTGAGGGTCGACTCGCCATTGATCTGCAACGCCTCGGCCGCTTCGGCAACACCGGCCATGGCCTTGGCCTGACGCACCCGCGCAGCGGCCATGGCCATGCTCGGGCTGCCTTGCACGGCGAGGTCGATCCAGCGATTAAGTTGCGCATCACCAAACGCCTGCCACCATTGGGCGCTGGGCCAGTGGGCGTCTTTGGCGGCCTCGGCAATGGCCGCGTCGGTGGCCAGTGAATCGGCCGCGAGTGCCTCGCCGTGAGGGGCAATGCCTTGGGTAGAGATGCAGCCGCCGAGAGCCAGGGTTAAAGCCAGAACACTGAGCGGCAAAAGCGCTCTGTTGATGCGACGCGGCACAGCTGCGAATTCCTGAGAAAGGGATCAATCGAGGGACTTGTGTAGGAGCTGCCGAAGGCTGCGATCTTTTGATCTTTTTAAAGACAACATCAAAAGATCGCAGCCTTCGGCAGCTCCTACAGGAATCGGCGCAATTCTATGGAGCTGCCTCTGCGGCGATAAGCTGGGATTTCTGTGAATCTTTGTTACGGTTAACGAGATAATCCCTTGGTCGGGGGTCTCAGCCCCTGAAACTTCGTGTCACAATTTGCCATCTCCCTTGAGAGCACCCCATGGACACTTTGCAAAACATGCGCGCCTTCAGTTGTGTTGCCGAAGCGGGCAGCTTCACCGCCGCCGCCGTGCAACTGGACACCACCACCGCCAACGTCTCGCGCGCGGTCTCCAACCTCGAAGCCCATCTGCAAACCCGTCTGCTCAATCGCACAACCCGGCGCATCGCCCTGACCGAGGCCGGCAAGCGCTACCTGCTGCGCTGCGAACAGATCCTCGCCTACGTCGAAGAAGCCGAAGCGGAAGCCAGCGACGCCCACGCGCGCCCGGCCGGCCAGCTGAAAGTGCACACTATGACCGGCATCGGTCAGCACTTCGTCATCGACGCCATCGCCCGCTACCGCAAGACCCACCCCGACGTGACGTTCGACCTGACCCTGGCCAACCGCGTGCCGGACCTGCTCGACGAGGGCTACGACGTGTCCATCGTGCTGGCCAGCGAACTGCCAGACTCGGGCTTCGTTTCGCAGCGCCTGGGCATCACCTACAGCATCGTCTGCGCCTCGCCGGCGTACGTGAAAGCCAACGGCGCCGCACAGAAACCCAGCGACCTGCTCAACCACGCCTGCCTGCGCCTGGTCAGCCCGGTGATCCCCCTGGAGAAATGGGCCTTCGACGGCCCGGACGGCCAGGAAACGGTCACCATCAACAGCTCACCATTCCTGGTGAACTCCGCCGACGCCATGAAAACCGCCATCACCAGCGGCATGGGCGTCGGCGTGCTGCCGGTCTACGCCGCCATCGAAGGCCTGCGCAACGGCACCCTGGTGCGCGTGATGCCGAACTACCGCTCGCAGGAACTCAACCTCTACGCGATCTACCCGTCGCGGCAGTACCTGGATGCCAAGATCAAAACCTGGGTGGAGTACTTGCGTGGGTCGTTGCCGGAGATATTGGCGGCGCATCAGGCGGAATTGGTCGCGTATGAGTTGAGCGGGAGTCTGGCTGGCGCGCGCGTCGCCACCTGACTTTAAACACCGCTGACTTCGTGTAGGAGCTGACGAGTGCAACGAGGCTGCGATCTTTGGATCTTGCTGTTTAAAAATCAAAAAATCGCAGCCTACGACAGCTCCTACATCGCGGTGTTTACGGGGAAGTTTCCGACAGGTTTTGCAGGTTGTCCGTCGGAAGTGCGCTGGCTAGGATTTGGCGGTTGCTGACGAATCAGCGACCGGGTCTGGAAAACCCGCAGGATCACAGCGCATGACATAATGCCGCGCTCTTTCAGCGCCGGTATTCAGTTATGGCGGCTGTACGTGGGAGACCTTCGGGTCTGCCGGGTTTGATCCTTTGCCGGTTTTTCCAGTCCGCGTACAGCTGCCACCCCTTTCGCCTGGAAAACGAAAAATGGCAGCTCCATAAATCCAAAAGGATCTTCGCCATGTTCAAACCCACACCCAATCCCCCCGAATCCGCAAGCACCTCACCCTACCAATCCCCCGACTCAACGAAACTCCACGACGCCGCCGAGCGTGCGCTGGATCACTACCTCAAACCGTCCGCCAGCGCGCAGCAAAACCACAAGCCCAGCACCATGTTCCAGGTCGCCCCGGACCAGGACAACGAAAGCCTCTGGCCCACGCCTGCGAATCCCTCGCCTCGGCCAGCATCATGAGCAGCGACATCGCCGCCCACGTCGACAGCCCACAACGGCACACGATATTGGCCATCCAGCAGGTGATCATGCTGGCGGAACTGGCGGTGAACCGCGTGCTGGATAACTACGAAATCCATCAGCTCCCGTCACGCAGCTGACCTCCCGGGAGCGAGCCCGACCGCGAGGGCTTCGGCACATTCAACATTCGAGGTGTCAGATAAACCGCTTTCGCGAGCAGGCTCGCTCCCACAGTTTGGATCGTATACGTCAGCAAGATATGAGTCGGCTGTCAGGCCGCCTTCGCTGGCAAGCCAGCTCCCACAGGGACAGGGTGAATCTGGCAGAGATGGGTTGGCAGTGGAGACGCCTTCGCGAGCAGGCTCGCTCCCACAATTCTGGATCGTGTACATCAGCGAGATATGAGTCGGCTGTCAGGCCGCCTTCGCTGGCAAGCCAGCTCCCACAGGGACGGGGTGAATCTGGCAGAGATGGGTTGGCAGTGGAGACGCTTTCGCGAGCAGGCTCGCTCCCACAGTTTGAATCGAGTACATCAGCGAGAAACAGGTCGGCTGTCAGGCCGCCTTCGCTGGCAAGCCAGCTCCCACAGTTTGAATCGAGTACATCAGCGAGAAACAGGTCGGCTGTCAGGCCGCCATCGCGAGCAGGCTCGCTCCCACAAAAGCAAAAGCAAAGCAGCGCAGCTGCCCGCGGCGCAGCTGCCCGCGGCGCAGCCGCCCCACTCAACAATGAGCGCAAGCTCGAGTGCTCTTGATCTTGATCCGCCGGCGACGTCGGAAGGCTGAGTGGAGGGATTGATCCGGGCGTGGGAGCGCAGCGACCGTACGACGCAGTCGTACACAGCGAGTGTAGGTGCAGCTAAGCAAACCGGAGCCGCTGCGCCCGGATCGATCCCGCAGCGAAGGAACCCGAGCCTGCGAGGGCCGAACGCAGGAGCTAGCGTTTTTTGCTTACTTTTTTAGGCGCTTGTAAAAAAGTAAGTCGCCGTCAGGCGAAACCGCCAGCCGCCGCCCCGAAACCTTCGGATATTCACACCAGACAAACCCAAGGCATGGCCGGCCCAGAGGCCGCCAAGACAACCCGAGCGAGAAAATGTTAGCGTGCTTGCAATCAAGCCCCGACGAGCCCAAGCCCAATGAAAAAAACAGTCCTGGCCTTCAGCCGCATCACCCCGCCCATGATCGAACGCCTGCAAGAAGAATTCGACGTCATCGTCCCCAACCCCAAGACCGGTGATATCAACGCCCAGTTCAACGAAGCCCTGCCCCACGCCCACGGCCTCATCGGCGTCGGCCGCAAACTCGGCCGCGCACAACTGCAAAGCGCAACAAAACTCGAAGTGGTCTCGAGCGTCTCGGTCGGCTACGACAACTACGACCTCGACTACTTCAACGAACGCGGGATCATGCTCACCAACACCCCCGACGTGCTCACCGAAAGCACCGCCGACCTCGCCTTCGCCCTGATCATGAGCAGCGCCCGCCGCGTCGCCGAACTCGACGCCTGGACCAAGGCCGGGCAATGGCAGGCCAGCGTCGGCGCCCCGCTGTTTGGTAGTGATGTGCACGGCAAGACCCTCGGCATCGTCGGCATGGGCAACATCGGCGCCGCTGTCGCCCGGCGCGGGCGCTTCGGCTTCAACATGCCGATCATCTACAGCGGCAACAGCCGCAAGACCGAACTGGAACAGGAACTCGGCGCGCAGTTCCGCAGCCTCGATGAACTGCTGGCCGAAGCCGATTTTGTCTGCCTGGTAGTGCCGTTGAGCGACAAGACCCGCCACCTGATCAGCCATCGCGAACTGGCGCTGATGAAGCCGAGCGCTATCCTGGTCAACATCTCGCGCGGCCCGGTGGTCGACGAACCGGCACTGATCGAAGCCCTGCAAAACAATCGCATCCGCGGCGCCGGGCTGGACGTCTACGAAAAAGAACCGCTGGCCGAATCGCCGCTGTTCCAGTTGAAAAACGCCGTGACCCTGCCGCACATCGGCTCGGCCACCACCGAGACCCGCGAAGCCATGGCCAACCGCGCCCTGGCCAACCTGCGCAGCGCCCTGCTCGGCGAACGGCCACAGGATCTGGTCAACCCGCAAGTCTGGCGCGGCTGAAAAAAAGGGCCGGCGCAACATTGCGCCGGCCTTCACCTTACATAACTTGCAACCGAACAAAAACGCCAGACCAAGTAACAGCAATATAAGCTCTCGCAACTTATCAACTTATTGATTAATTGCCATGGAGAGCCAACCTCGTGAACAACCTGACCACCGACAAACTCATTCGTTACAGCAAAGTCATCTTGATGGCTTATATAAGTTTCTTTGGCCTGCTGGTGATGATCCATAACTTCACTGACTATGAGTCCAACTACACTTACGTTGCACATATCCTGAGCATGGACACCACCAACGCCAGCGAAAACATCATGTACCGCGCGATCGATTCGCCGATGATCCATCACCGGATCTACTGGTTCATCATCACTATGGAAGTCACCTATACCGTGCTTTGCCTGATCGGTACTTACCAGTTGTATCGCTACATCGATGCATCGCCAGCGGCATTCCATGAAGCCAAGAAGTTTTCAATCATGGGCATATTGGTCGCCATCTTCATCTACTACGTATGCCTGCAAACGGTCGGCGTCGAGTGGTTCGACATGGACACTTCGCAATCCTGGAATGCCAAGGACTGGGCAAGGCATATTGTCGACTTCATCTTCCCGGTAATGATCTACATCACTTTAAAAGTTGAGCGCTGAGTATCAGCGCTCGTTTCATCAAGCCAACTTCCCTTGACCCGCAGACAACAGTACTTTCGGTTTACGAAACACCAGCACGTTGCCCAACATCACCAACACCAGCCCGACCAGCGCCGGTGCGGTCCATTGATAACCTTCGGCAAACGCCGACACGTTCAACGCCACCACCGGGAACAGCACCGTGCAGTAAGCCGCCCGCTCCGGGCCCATGCGCCCGACCAGCGTCAGGTACGCGGTGAAGCCGATCACCGAGCCGGGAATCACTAGATACAACAGCGCACCGACATATCGCGGCGACCAGTCCATGGTGAAGGGTATGCCGTTGAACAGACACCACACCGTCAGCATCGCCGCGCCGTAGGCCATGCCCCAGGCGTTGGTGGTCAGCGGTCTGAGGCCGGCCTTCTGTTGCAGGCTCGAAAGCATATTCCCCGCTGAAAAACACAAGGTGCCACACAACGCCAGACCCAGCCCCAGCAGGGTTTGCGGACTGGCCTGATGCCCGGCCAGTTCCGGCCAGAACAACAGCCCCAGACCGAACAGCCCCAGCGCACCGCCCATCAACACATTGCGGGCAATGCGCTGGCCGAAGAACACCCGCGCATTCAGCGCGTTCCACAACGTTGCCGTAGAAAACACCACCGCCACCAGACCACTGGGTATCCACTGGCTGGCCGTCAGAAAGCACATGAAGTTCACGCAGAACAGACAGAGCCCTTGGGCCACGCAGATCAAATGGCCTCGGCGGTTCATCGGTTGCAGGCGCCGGCTGAGCAGCAACAACGCAAACAACACGAACGCGGCGAGGCCGAAGCGATAGACAATCGACACCGGGATTTCAACCACGCCCAATTGCCATTTCAAGGCAATCCAGGTGGTGCCCCAGATCAGCACGGTCAGCAGGTACAACGACAGGTTCATGGCCAACACTCCTTAAACAGGCCTTGAGTGTCTGCCTCGGGCAGCCTTCGACGCTTGCACAATCTTGCGCTTTTGTCTGGCGGCAGGCTGGCAGGGCGGCGTCTACGGAGTAGGATGCAAGGCGTTGGAGAGAACAGAACATGGCTGCTATCGATACCCTGCAAGTCTTTCAAGCCCTCAACCGCTCGCCGAATGCACGCCTTGTGCACAGCGCCGAGCTCGGTGACGGCATGTCTGCGGCTTTGTGGACCAACCACCACGATGCCCAGGAATACGAAGCGCCAAGTCATCACACACTTTCGTGCTACGTCGCCGGCGGCACCGGCACATTCCGTCGTGGCCAGCCGAGCCGCAAGGGCGGGCCGGACAAGCTGTGCATCCTGCCAGCTGATCACGAATCGGGCTGGGTGATCAATGGCGACATCCGCTTGGCGCACCTGTATTTCAGCGCCGAACAATTCGCCCTCGGTTGCGTGACTTTGCTCGATCGCGAACCGCGCGAGATGCAATTACGCGAACAGACTTTTCTTGAAGATCCGCAGCAGGCGCAGCGCTTTCGGCAGTTGCTGAACCTGAACTGGCAAGAGCCGGCCGAGCGCTTGCTGACCAGCAGCCTCGCCCATGAATTGATCAGCCACACGCTGCTCAGCCAGGTCGGCGCGCGACAGGGCTTGCGCTCGAAGGGCGGACTGGCGCCACATCAGCGCCGACAACTGGTGGAGTTCATCGACAACCAGTTGGCTGAGCCGATCAGCCTCGGGCAACTGGCCGGGCTGTGTGCGCTGTCGGAATATCACTTTGCGCGGATGTTTCGCCTGAGCTTCGGCCTGCCGCCGCATCAATATGTGCTGGCGCGGCGCTTGAGCCGGGCGCGGGAATTGTTGCGCGGGACGACGTTGCCCTTGGGCGAGATTGCGCTGGCGTGCGGGTTTGCCAGTGCGAGTCATTTTACTAATCGGTTCAAGCAGGTTTTGGGTGGGACGCCGGGCGAGTATCGGCAGGCGTTTTTGCGTTGAGCCCTTTTCCCCTCACCCCAGCCCTCTCCCAGAGGGAGAGGGGGCCGACCGAGTTGTCTTGCACTGTACGTCGACCTGAAACACCGAATCGATTATGGATTCAAAGCAACACATTCAAGTCGGTGTACCTCTGGAATATCCCACGGTCAGCCCCCTCTCCCAGAGGGAGAGGGGGCTGACCGAGTTGTCTTGCACTGTACGTCGACCTGAAACACCGAATCGATTATGGATTCAAAGCAACACGTTCAAGTCGGTGTACCTCTGGAATATCCCACGGTCAGCGCCCTCTCCCAGAGGGAGAGGGGGCCGACCGAGTTGTCTTGCACTGTACGTCGACCTGAAACACCGAATCGATTATGGATTCAAAGCAACACGTTCAAGTCGGTGTACCTCTGGAATATCCCACGGTCAGTCCCCTCTCCCTCCGGGAGAGGGCTAGGGTGAGGGGCTTTTGATCTTGCCTCAAAACTCCAGCGTGCTGGAAAGCGAAACCTGCCGCGAATCCCCCATCGACACAAAGAAGCGGCTCGCCGAAGAGGTGTAATAAGTGCGGTCGAACAGGTTCTTCACGTTCAACTGAAACTTGACCTTCTGCCCCTCAACCGTGGTGTCGTAAGTGGCAAACGCATCCGCCACGGTATAGCTCGGCAGGTCAAAATCATTCACCGCGTTGCCGGCACGCTCGCCGACATATCGCGCCCCCGCCCCGACACGCAGTTGGTCGCCGCCAAACACATTGCCGAAGTCATACACCGCCGACAGCGAGCCGGAATTCTTCGCTACGTTTTGCAGGCGTTTGCCTTTGTATTCCGGGTCTTCGGTGACTTCGGCATCGGTGTAGGCATAGCTGCCGATGAGGTTCCAGTGCTCGCTGAGTTGCCCGCTCAGGTCGACTTCCAACCCGCGTGAACGCACCTCGCCCGCCGCACTGTAAATCGTTGTCGGACCTTCGGAGTTGGCCACCAGCACGTTGCGTTTCTTGATGTCGAACAGCGCGATATTGCCGGTGATGCTGCCCGGCATATCCAGCCGCGCACCCAGCTCCCACGACTTGGCTTCTTCCGGCGCGATGCTGCCGTCGAGCACGGTGCTGCTGCCGCTCAGCGGGGCGATGGTCGAGTTGGGTTTGAAGGATTCGGTGTAGCTGCCGTAGAACGACAGCGCGTCGGTGTAGCGATACACAAGACCGGCGCGCGGTACCCACTTCTGGCCATTACTGTCGGTGTTGGCCTTGAACGGCACGCCTTTGCCGGCGTACTGGTCGTACTCCTGAAAACGTCCACCAGCGACCAGAATCCACTGCTCGTTGAGGTGAATCGAATCCTGCAGGAACAGCGAATCGCTACGCAGCTTATCGGTCTGCGCGCTGTCGGGCGCACTCACCGTAGTGCCCATCACTTCGCGACCATAGACCGGATTGAGATAGCTGAAGGTGCTCAGGCTTTTCTGCCGGATCAGATCTTCGCGGTAGATCTTGCGGTACTCGTCATCGACGCCGAACACCAGATCATGCTGCATGCCCAGTACATTCACCTTGCCTTCGAGGCTGGCGGTGGTGAAACGATCGGTGCTGATCGCATTCTGGGTGCCGTCCATGCTGCGGGTCAGTGTGCCTTTGTTGGTGTCGATCGCAGTCACGCGCACTTGGCTGGCATCGTAGGTTTCGCGGTTCCAGCTGTAGCCGAAGTGGGCTTTCCAGTCGTCGTTGAGTTCGTGGTCGGCTTCGAAATGGTACAGATCCGAGCGCCCTTCCATGTCGTTGAACGGCTCATCGAGACGCTGCTTGCGCGAGATATCCAGCGGATGGTTGGTGCGCGGATCGATCAGCGTGCCACGGTCGAAGGGGGTGAGAAACTCGCGGTGCTCGTAGGCGAACAACAGCTTGGTGCGCTCGCCGTACCAGGCCAGCGACGGTGCGATCAGCGTCTCGCGGTGGGTGCCGAAGTTGCGCCAGTAATCTTCGTCTTCGTGATCGACGACCATGCGATAGGCGAAGCCGGAATCGCCCAGCGCACCGGTGCTGTCAAATGCGCCACCGCTGCCGTTCTTGCCGTCACCGTAGCTCGAACCGCGCACGGTCACGGCATTGTACTGGGTCAGTTCCGGCTTCTTGCTGACCAGGTTGACCACGCCACCCGGATCCTGAATCCCGTAGAGCAACGAGGCCGGGCCTTTGAGCACTTCGACGCGATCCACGGTCGCGTTCATGCCACGGCCCTGCACCAGCGGCATGCCGTCGCGCATGATCGAGCCGTTGCGGTTGTCGCCGAAGCCGCGAGTCATCACCGAGTCCTGCGTACTGCCCAAGGTGTTGCCCTGGGTGATGCCGCTGACATTGGCCAGCGCGTCATCGAGATTGCGCGGCGCCTGATCGCGAATGACCTGCGCCGGGATGACATTGACCGTCTGTGGAATTTCTTGCAGCGACGCCGATGAACGCATCACCGAACTGGTTTCCGGCGGCTGATAGCTCATCGATTCGTCGCGCGTGGACGTGATGGTGGTGGCGCCGAGATTAAGCGCGCCTGCGGTCGGCAACGGCTCCAGCGCCAGGGTATGACTGTCGGTGCGGCGAAAGCTCAGGCCGGAATTGCCGAGCAGACGTTGCAGGGCCTGTTCGGCGCTCATCTGGCCGTTGACTGCCGGAGCATTGAGGCCGTACGGCGCTTCATCGGTGTAGACCACGCTTTGCCCGGTCACGCGGCTGAAGTCGCTCAGGGCTTGCGGCAACGGTTTCGCGGCGAGGGCAAAATTGAATTGCTGTTGCGCCTGATTGCTCACCGCTTCTGCCGCCAGCGCGATACTCATCGGCAGCAATGCCAACGCGGAAAAACTCAACGCCGACATGCCCAACCACTGTTTGACCGAACCGGATTTTGCCCTGGACTTCATTGCTCAATGACCTGTGTAGAACCGCAACGGATGCGAATGGCTCGCAGTTTCAGTCACTACACGGATGGGGCTCGGGGTTACCTCACCTTTAATTTGAAAATATTTTGCGGGGGATTTGTTGCCTGGGCTGACGCCTTCGCGAGCAGGCTCGCTCCCACCTTTGGAATGCGTACCCTGTGGGAGCGAGCCTGCTCGCGAAGAGGCCGGCAGCCTCAGCGCAAAATAATCAGCTGCCCCAACACCCGATGCTGCTCAAATCCCAGTACCCCTTGCAGCGAATTGAGCACCGCCTGCGGATCCTTGCTCGGGAAACTGCCGCTGACCTTGCGCGCCGCCAGATCATCGTTGAGCAGCACAATCCGCCCCGGGTAATAGCGGCGCAGATCCTCGACGACATCGGCCAGCGTGGTCTTGTAGTAGGTCAGCCAACCCTGACGCCAGGCCAGTTGCGCTTCACTGTCCACGGGATGCAGTTTTTCCGCAGTGCCGTCGGCGTAGGCAACTTGCTGGCCGGCCGTGAGAATCTGCTGTTGGCCATGCTCATCGGCCGTCACCGCGACACGCCCGGACAATACCGTCACTTGCGCGCCATGGAGTTGCCGGCGCACTTCGAACTGGGTGCCCAGCACCCGCGCCTCGCCCTGCTCCGCCGCCACCACAAACGGATCGCCAGTGTGAGTGACGCTGAAGTAAGCAGCACCTCTGATCAATTTCACGCGGCGCTGGCCATGACTGAAATCCACAGCAATCGCACTGTCGGCATCCAGTGTCACTTGCGACTGATCGGCCAGAGTCACCGTGCGGATTTCCCAGGTGCCGAGACATGATCGGCGCGCAGATCGTCGAGCCAGCGCTGCGCCTGCCACCCTGTGCCAAGGCTGACCATCAACAGCAGACACGCGGCCAGCGCCAGCGCTCCAGACCAACGCAACATCGGCGAACGACGCGGGGCGTGCATCGCCTGCAGATAACCTTGCAGCGCAAGCGTATCTTCCTCGGCCAGCGTGCGCGCGGGGCTTTCGCTAAGTTCCCAGATCACCTGCGCCTGCGCGTACGCTTCGGCATGGGCCGGATCGGCGCGCAGCCATTGGCTGAAGGTCAGTTGATCGCCAGTGCTCGGGCGGTCGTGCAACAGGCTCAGCCAGGCCAGCGCGGCCTGCTCCTGGGCCGGCGTCGGTGTGATCGGATCGGATGGCTTCACGGTGCTTTCCCTGGCAGGCGTGGCGCGGGGTCGCGCAGGCTGGCCTTGCAGGCCTCGAGGGCGCGCATCATATGTTTTTCCACGGCACTTTGGGACAGGCCCATGGCCTTGGCGATCTCGGCGTACTTGCGCCCGTGAATGCGATTGAGCAGAAAGATCTGCCGGGTACGCTCGGGCAAGGCGCGCAACGCGGCTTCGACATGGCGCAGATCGTTGCCGGCTTCGAGGGCGGCCTGGGGTTCGCTGCCATGGCTGTCGGGTTCGTCCGGCTGCCAGCCTTCGTTGACCCGCGTGCGCGTGCCTTCGCTGCGCAAATGATCGATGGCGATGTTGCCGGCGCAGCGCAGCAGATAAGTGCTGAGCTCTTCGACCTGGACCAGCGGCCGACGCCAGAAGCGCAAAAACAGATCCTGGACCAGATCCGCCGCCGTCGCCCGACAACCGACGCGCCGGTTCACCAGCGCTTCCATTTGCGCACGCTGTGACAGAAACACCTGAAGAAAATGCGCACGCGCGCCACGCGCTTCATCGTCACGCGATTCCGGCGGCAGACCGATCAGCACTTCAGCACTGCGCCCATGCGGCGACCGGGCTCGCCAGCAGGCTCAACCCGGCCAGTGCCATGGCCAGACGCGGGCGATACGGCAGCAACAGCACCAGTGCCAAAGCACTGAGCATCAGCACCGCGAACCAGTCGACCAGACCGAAACTCCAGCCACCGGCCGCCACCGCCGCCCACAGTGAAAGCGCCAGCAACAACCATCCCGCCAACGCCAGACCCTGACGGCGGCGCGTCGACGGTTTGGCGCCGAGCAACTCGGCATGATGGCGTGGCATCGACAGGCACAACGCGGTGAAGCCGGCATAGGTGAGCAACAGGGCCAGCAGCATCAGTTGGCCCCCTGTTCAACTGTGTTCGAGCGAGGCGAAGAACTTGCTTTGCGAACGCTGACGCGGTCGCCCGTACGCTGCATCTTGCGCGCAGCCCAGCCGAGGAAAAGCCCCGTCGCCAGACAAGTCAGATCAAATCCGGCCAGTGCCCAGTCGCGCTGCATCAGGGTCGCGCCAAGATTCCACGGTGTGGTCAGCGCATTGATCAGCGGCACCGCGATAAACAGCGCAGCGCCGAGCGTCAGCTGTTCGATACACGCCTTGCGCCCCGGACGCAATACCGCGTGCAACAGGCTAAGCCCCCAGGCAATAAAAAACGCATTCACTTCCCAATCGGCCCGCCCCGCCAGACTCACCGGCAACAGTCGATTGGCCAGAAAGAACACCGCCACCGCCGATACCAGGCCGGCCATGCTGGCGATATTCAGCACCTCGACCAGGCGCAATTCGAACGGCAGCGCCGCGCTTTTCATGTGCTTGAGCTGCCGCTTGCCGAGCCAGATCACCAGCCCGGTGCCAATCATCGCCGTGCCGGCCAGTCCGCAAATGAAATACAGCCAGCGCAACAGCGGCCCGGCGAAATGGCCCATGTGCAAACCGTAGAACGCGCCACCCACCGCCATCGCCATGGGTTGATCGGGGGTACTGCTCAGAAGCTGCCCGGTGACGCCATTGAAGGTCACCGCCCGACCGAAATCATGCACCACCCGATCGCCCGCGCGGGACAGCACCACCGTGGCGCTGGCATCGCCCGGGTTGCTCACCGACAGGCGCGCGGTATGGCCGCCCGACCACTGCTCGCTGGCCTTGGCCAGTAGCGGCGCCATGGCGGTCAGCGGCGCGGCGATATCGGCGCGCTCGGGGGTCTTCGAGGCGGGAAAGACTTCGTCGTAGAACTTGCGCACGTCGCTGCCGTAAGAGGCGACGATGCTCGCCGGCATGACCATCGACATAAAAATCACCAGGCTGCTGTAGGTGATCATCAAGTGAAACGGCAGCACCAGCACGCCCACGGCGTTATGCCCGTCGAGCCAGGAACGCTGGCCCTTGCGCGGGCGGAAGGTGAAGAAGTCCTTGAAGATTTTCTTGTGGGTGATGATGCCGCTGATCAACGCGACGAACATCACCATCGCAGCGAGAGTCGCCAGCCAGCGCCCCCACGGATAAGGCATCTGCAACTGGAAGTGGAAACGGTAAAAGAACTCGCCGCCCATGCTTTCGCGGCCCTGTACTTCGGCCCCGGTCTGAGCGTCGAGGGTTCGGGATTCGAAGCGGCCGCGCTCGCCGGGTTTGCCCGGCGCCTGCTGCCAGCGCACGGTCAGACCCGGGTCGCGGGCATCGGGCAAATCGATCAGCCAGCGCGAGGCACCGGCGGCGTGTTGTTGCAGATAATCTTGCGCCAGCGCCAGGCTCGCTTCGCTGTCGAGCGAATGCGCAGCGATTTCCGGCTGCATCCAGTGGCTGATTTCATCTTTGAAATAAGCGAGCGTGCCGGTGAGGAAAATCGCGAACAGCAACCAGCCGAACACCAGCCCGGCCCAGGTGTGAAGCCAGGCCATCGACTGACGCAAACCCTCTTTCATGCCAGCCCCAGTCCGCGTGCGGCGCCGGAAACGGTGGCGAGAATCACGCTCGGCACCAGCAGGCCGACCCACGCCGACCACGCGCTGCGGCAGGCAAAGCACCAGAGCACCGCGACCAGATAGACCAGAAAGGACACGGTCATGCCGGTGACCACGGCTTCGGCGCGGTTCAGCGGCAGCCACAACGTCAGGGTGACGCTGGCCAGCGCCGCGACCAGATAGCCGCCGAAAATCGCCGCCAATACCCGCGAAGTGACGGCCAGACGATAGGACATGGGAAGGGTGGCGAGTTTGCCTTTCATGTTTCGACCCTGAAACGAAAAACGTTCGGCCGACAAGCCGAATCTACAGGCGAGCAATATTAATGATAAATATTCTCATACGCAAAAGCATCTGATTGCCGGACACTGTCGCCAGCCTCTACAATGCGAACCGTTCTTGTTCTCTAATGCACGTTCTCTACGCAAGTTTTGCGTCCGGAGTCATTTGGTTGCCGCCCGCCCATCCCGTCGAATCGCTCTACAACGCCCACCACAGTTGGCTCACCGGCTGGCTGCGGCGCAAGCTCGGCTGCCCGGACAGTGCGGCGGATCTGGCCCAGGACACGTTCATCAAAGTGCTGACCGCCCGCGAACCACCGGTGATCATCGAACCGCGCGCCTTTCTCACTACGCTGGCCAAGCGCGTACTGTTCAACCATTACCGGCGCCAGGATGTGGAACGCGCCTACATCGAGACACTGGCGCAGATGCCTGAAATGGTCGCGCCTTCGGAAGAGCACAAAGCGATCATCCTGCAGACGTTGATCGAACTCGATGAGTTGCTCGACGGTTTGCCGCGCCAGGTCAAACGCGCCTTTCTGCTCGCGCAGGTCGATGGTCTGACTTATCCACAGATCGCCGCAGAACTGGGCATCTCGGTGGCCACGGTCAAACGCCATTTGAACAAAGCGGCCATGCGCTGCTATTTCGCCCTGTGAATCGCACGCCGGATTTCTCCGCGCAAGTCGCCGAACAGGCGGTGCACTGGTTGCTGGAAATGCAGCAGGGCACGCTGACCCCGCGCCAGCAGCAGGCCTGGCAACAATGGCTGGATGCACACAGCGAACACCGCCGAGCGTGGGAACACATGCAACGGGTCAACCAGCGCTTGCGCGGCGTGTCGTCGCCATTGGCCCACGCCGCGTTGAACGGACCGAAGTCCGGCAGCCGCCGTCAGGCGCTGAAAATGTTGCTGATTCTCGGTGCCGGCTCAGCGGCGACCTGGGGCATGCGCGAGCACACGCCACTGCCGTCGCTGCTCGCCGATTACCGCACGCCGATGGGCCAGCGGCGCAAGATCGGCCTGGGCGGTGCCGATTCGTTGCAGCTCAATACCGCCAGCTCGGTTGATGTTGATGGTGCGCAGCGGTTGATTCGTCTGCTCGAGGGCGAAATGCTGTTGAGCGCTGCAAATCCGTTCGAAATACGTACGGCACACGGTGTGCTGAAAACCCAAAGTGCGCGCCTCAATGTGCGGCAGTTTGTTGATCGCACGCAGATCGCCCTGTTCGAAGGACGAGTCGAACTCATCGCCAACCAGCGCGCGCCCCTGCTGCTGCCGATCGCGCGGCAGTTGAGTTTTACTGCCAGCTCGGTCAGCGAGGCTAAACCGCTGGACGCCAACAGCGGTGCATGGACCGACGGCATGCTGGTCGCCGCCCATATGCGCCTCGGCGATTTCCTCGAAGAGCTTGGCCGCTACCGGCGCGGGCAGCTGCGGTGCGACAGTCAGGTTGCCGATCTGCTGATTTCCGGGACGTATCCACTGGATGACAGCGAGCGGATTCTCGACCTGTTGCAGATCAGTCTGCCGGTCAGAGTGAAGCGCTTTACCCGTTATTGGGTGAGCGTCGAAGCGCGGGTTTAGAAAGCAAGATCAAAAGATCGCAGCCTTCGGCAGCTCCTACATTTGGAATGCATTTTTTCTGTAGGAGCTGCCGAAGGCTGCGATCTTTTGATTCTGAAAAAATAAATGAGCCGTTTTTCAGATCTGGCGTGACAGAGAAGGAAAGCCCCCTTGATTCCACCTTCTCAGGATCATCCACATGCAGCCCACCCGCCTTACGCCACTGGCCCGCAGCCTGCGCAATCTTCTGCTCGGCGCCAGCCTGAGTTTCACCGCCCTGCCCGCTGCGCTGGGCGCCGAGACCAAGGTTTATCACATCGCCCCGGCGTCGCTGGAAACCGCGCTGAACCAGTTTGGCCGTGAAGCAGGCGTGCTGATTTCCTTCGGTTCGCAAGTCACCAGCGGCGTACAAAGCGGGGGTCTGGAAGGCAATTACACCGCGCAACAAGGCCTCGATGCCTTGCTCGAAGGCACCGGCCTGCAAGCCCGCGCCGAGGGTGACAACGCCTTCAGCCTGCAACCGCTGGCTGACGCGGCGCTGGAGCTGGGCACCTCGACCGTAGTCGGCGACTGGCTCGGCGATGCGGCGCAGATCAATGTCTTCGAACACCCCGGGGCGCGTGATGTGATCCGCCGCGAAGAGTTCGAACGCCAAGGCGCGACCCAGGCCCGCGACGTACTCAACCGCATCCCCGGTGTGAACGCGCCGGAGAACAACGGCACCGGCAGCCACGACATGGCGCTGAATTTCGGCATTCGCGGTTTGAATCCACGCCTGGCCGCACGCTCGACAGTATTGATGGATGGCATCCCGGTGCCGTTCGCGCCGTATGGTCAGCCGCAGCTTTCGTTCGCGCCGATCAGCATGGGCAACATGGATGCCGTGGACGTGGTGCGTGGCGGCGGCGCGGTGCGTTACGGCCCGCAGAACGTCGGCGGCGTGGTCAACTTCGTGACCCGGGCGATTCCCAACGAGCCAACGGTCAAGGGAGGTTTGCAGACTGAAACCAGCCCATCGTCGAGCCACGACGGTTTCAAGACCAGCGCCAATCTGCTGGCCGGCGGCACCAACGCCAACGGCCTCGGTGGTGCGCTGTTGTACTCCGGCACCCGTGGCGGTGACTGGCGTGAACACAGCGATACCGAGATCGACGACCTGATCCTCAAGGGCAAGTACCAGCTCGACGACGCCAACAGCTTCAACGCCATGGCCCAGTATTACGAGGGCAAGGCCGACATGCCCGGCGGTCTCAATGTCGCCGATTACGATGCCGATCCGTATCAGTCGACGCGACCGAAAGACCAGTTCTGGGGGCGCCGCACGATGTTCAACTTCGGCTATCGCTATCAGCAAGATCGCCGAGAATTCACCGCCAACACCTTCTTCACCAAAACCCTGCGCAGCGGTTATCTGGATCAGGGCACGTTTCTTTCGCTGTCGCCTCGCGAGTATTGGGTGCGTGGTCTGGAAACCCGTTTCGCCCAAGGCTTCGACCTGGGTCCGAGCAGCCACGAAGTCGGCGTCGGCTACCGCTACATCAATGAGGCCGGCCACGAACTGCGCTATCGCACGCCGATCAGCGCCAACGAATACCCGACCACCAGCAGCCGCAACGACCGTGACACTCGCGGTGGCACCGAGGCCAATGCGTTCTTCGTCGATGACCGCATCGACATCGGCAAATGGACCATCACCCCGGGCGTGCGCTACGAGATGATCGAGTCGCAACAGACCAACAACCTGACCAACGTCAAATACAAGGGCGACTACAACACCGCGCTGCCGGCGCTGAACGTGCTTTATCACCTCACCGACAGCTGGAACCTGTATGCCAATACCGAAGGCTCGTTCGGCAGCGTGCAATACAGCCAGATGCCCAACCGGGTCAGCAGCGGCGAAGTGAAGCCGGAAAAAGCCCGCACCTGGGAACTCGGCACGCGCTATGACAACGGTGCCCTGCGCGCGGAAATCGGCGCATTCCTGATCAACTTCGACAACCAGTACGAAAGCAACCAGACCAACGACTCGGTGATCGCTCGCGGCGAAACCCGCCATCAGGGCATCGAGACCAGCGTCAATTACGCGCTCGATGACTTGAGTCCGGCGCTGGCCGGTTTCGATGTCTACGCCAGTTATGCCTATGTCGATGCGACCATTCGCGAAGACGGGCCAAACAAAGGCAATCGCGTGCCTTTTTCCTCCAAGCACAAAGGCACGATTGGCGTCGGTTATACCGAAGGGCCATGGAAGCTGAATCTGGACAGCAGCTTCCAGAGCGACCAGTTTGCCGACAACGCCAACACCTCGAAGGAAAGTGCCGATGGCAGCACCGGCAAGATCCCCGGTTACATGCTGTTCAGCAGCCGCGCCGGGTATGACTTCGGACCGCAACTGTCGGATTTGAATGTGGCGGTGGGCGTGAAGAACATCTTCAACACGCAGTACTTCACACGCTCGTTCGATGACAACAACAAGGGCAAGTACGTGGGAGAGTCGCGGACGGTTTATGTGCAGACGTCGGTGGCGTTCTGACCCCACCCCATCGAAGATCAAAAGCCCCTCACCCTAACCCTCTCCCAAAGGGAGAGGGGACTGACCGAGGTGTATTTACGATTTACGCTCGCCTGCAATATCGAGCCGAACGCTGGACTTGAAAACAACCGGGATCGGCCCCCTCTCCCAGAGGGTGAGGGACTGACCGAGGTGTATTTACGATTTACGCTCGCCTGCAATATCGAGCCGAACGCTGGACCTGAAAACAACCGGGATCGGCTCCCTCTCCCAGAGGGTGAGGGACTGACCGAGGTGTATTTACGATTTACGCTCGCCTGCAATATCGAGCCGAACGCTGGACTTGAAAACAACCGGGATCGGCCCCCTCTCCCAGAGGGTGAGGGACTGACCGAGGTGTATTTACGCTTACGCTCGCCTGCAATATCGAGCCGAACGCTGGACTTGAAAACAACCGGAATCGGCCCCTTCCCCCAGAGGGTGAGGGACTGACCGAGGTGTATTTACGATTTACGCTCGCCTGCAATATCGAGCCGAACGCTGGACCTGAAAACAACCGGAATCGGCTCCCTCTCCCTCGGGAGAGGGCTGGGGTGAGGGGCTACGGTCTTAAACCCTGCGAGCAATCACCAACACCACAAACAAAAAACGGGCCTGCATCAGCAGGCCCGTTCTCCTTTGGTTACTTGTGAAATCAGCGCATCAACTGTTGATCGCTGCCTGTTCGTTCTCGTCAAATTCTTCCGCCAAGAGCTTGTCGTTGGCTTTGCCGGTAAATGGCACTACAGCGGCGCGTGGTTTACCTCGCAGTTTGCCGAACAGATGATCCAGTTTGTGCTCGAGTTTCTCGGCAGCACCGTCGATCGCCTGTTCCAGCGAATCGGCTTTATGGGTCACGGAAATCGGTTGGTGGCCTTTTGGCCGCGCTTCCAGTTGGCAGCGCAAGTCATGGGGACCTGGTTTCTCGCCGTTCTCGTCGCTCAGGTGGACTTCGACACGGGTCAGGTCTTCTTCATAACGGTCGAGCGTGCTCTCAATAGTTGTACGTACCCACTCCTCCAGTCGCTTACTGCTTTGAATATGGTTATCGCTGTTGACTTGGATTTGCATAGTTCATCCCTTATTTCAGCTAGCTCGCTGGAGGCCTTGAGTTGAATTTCCTGACCTCCTGGTTACAACAATCGGCCCGAGCGACGAACATTTCAACCCCTGAAAAAAGAAAAATATTCATTCGCAAAAAAAGCCGGACAACCGAGCTGGGCGCTGTTAATGTCGGGAGTTGGGTCGACCCGCACCGCAGAAAAATCTGCTCACATCTGTTGCTCATTCAGCGGGTGCAGACTGCGAAAAATCCCCGCCTCCTCCACCAGCCAGTCATGCACAGCGCGCACGCCCGGATGGCTCAACGCCCCCGGCGCATATAGCAGCACGTAGCGTTTATGGTTGGGCACCGACAAGCCGAACGGCACGATCAAAGTGCCGCGCTCCAGCTCATCGTTGAGCAACGTGCGCCGGGCAATCGCCACGCCCATACCAGCAATCGCCGCTTCGATGGTCAAGTGATTGCGATTGAACGTGTGGCCGCGCCGCACATCGGCGCCTTCGAAGCCGATCGCGTTCAAGTAAAACTCCCATTCCGCGTATTCGTAACTGCCACGCCAGGCGGTGATGTCGTGCAGCAACGGGAAATGCACCAGATCCGCCGGCCCGTGCAACGGCGGTCGCCCGCGCAGCAGGCTCGGCGCGCACACCGGAAATATCTGCTCGTCGAGCAAGGCTGTGGATAACAATCCGGGGTAGCTGCCATCGTTGAGGTCGATCGCCAGATCGAAATCGCCTTCGTGCAACGGCACGCTGCTGTCCTCGGCCACCAGGCGCAACTGGATATCCGGAAAGCGTTGCTGCAAGCGCGGCAGGCGCGGAGTCAGCCACTTGCCAAGAAACGACGGGATCGAACGCAACCGCAGAGTCCCGCTGATCATCCCGGCGTCCAGCCGGCGCAATTCCGCATCAATGCTGCCATAGGCTTCGTTGACGGTAATCGCCAGCCGCTGCCCCTGTGCACTCAACTCAACGCCCCGCGCGCGCCGATGAAACAGGCGAAAGCCCAGGCGTTCTTCCAATTGGCGGATCTGCTGGCTGACCGCGCCCGGGGTGATGTGCAGTTCTTCGGCACAACGGGTGAACGACAGGTGCCGCGCGGCACAGGCAAATACCTGCAGCCAGACGTAGGTCTGGGCATGCAATTGACGACTCATTGTTTAGTCCTGCTAAAGGCTGTCTTAGGAGGTTTCGTTGGTCACCTCGAACCGAGGCAGGCAGTATCGCCGACATTGCGCTTGTCCGACAAAAAATGGCAGCGATTCCTACTCCATTGCTTGTAAGGGTTTAGCATGGCTATCAGTGTTTTCGATCTATTCAAAGTGGGCATCGGCCCGTCCAGTTCCCATACCGTCGGTCCGATGCGTGCAGCGGCGACGTTTGCCCAGGCCCTGATCGACCAACATCTGCTCTATGACGTGCGACGGGTGGAACTTCGTCTGTACGGCTCACTGTCTGCGACCGGCGTTGGCCATGCCACCGATCGCGCGACGGTCATGGGCCTGATGGGCGAGTGGCCGGACAGCATCGATCCTTCGACCATCGATCCACGCATTCAGCAACTGCGCGAAACCGGGCAATTGTCCCTCGCCGGTCAACGCTCGATTGCGTTTGACTGGCAGAGCGATCTGCTGCTGCTCGACGAGAGCTTGCCCTACCACCCCAACGCCATGTCGCTGAGCGCATTTGGCGAAAGCGCCGAGCTGCTCACGCAAACCTATTACTCGGTGGGCGGCGGTTTCATCGTCGAAGCGGCTGAAGCCGAGTCTGGCGTGGCGCCAGCCAGCGACGTGGTGTTGCCCTACGATTTTTCCAGCGCCGCCGAACTGCTCGCTTTGTGCAAAAAGCACAATCTGCGCGTGTCCGAACTGATGATGGCCAACGAACGCGCCTGGCGCAGCGATGCCGAGATTCGCCAAGGCCTGCTGCACATCTGGTCAGTGATGCGCGAGTGCGTCGAACAAGGTTTGCGCCACGAAGGCATCCTGCCCGGCGGTCTGAAAGTACCGCGCCGCGCGGCGAAACTGCATCGCAGCCTGCTGGAAATCGGCAAACCGAATGTGATCAGTTCGACCCTGTCGGCAATGGAATGGGTCAACCTGTTCGCCCTTGCCGTCAACGAAGAAAACGCGGCCGGTGGGCGCATGGTCACCGCGCCGACCAATGGCGCCGCCGGCATCATTCCGGCCGTTCTGCACTACTACATGAAATTCAATCCGGACGCGTCTGACGATGACGTCGTCGCGTTCTTTCTCGGTGCAGCCGCCGTGGGCATTTTGTGCAAGAAAAACGCCTCCATCTCCGGTGCCGAGGTCGGCTGTCAGGGCGAAGTCGGTTCAGCTTGCGCAATGGCCGCCGCCGGCCTCGCCGACGTCCTCGGCGCGACACCGGAGCAACTGGAGAACGCTGCCGAAATCGGCCTGGAACACAACCTCGGCCTGACCTGCGATCCGGTCGGTGGCCTGGTGCAAGTGCCGTGCATCGAGCGCAATGCCATCGCGGCGGTGAAGGCGATCAACGCCACGCAAATGGCCCTGCGCGGCGACGGCAATCACTTCATTTCCCTCGACCGGGTGATCCGCACCATGCGCGACACCGGCGCCGACATGCACGACAAGTACAAGGAAACCTCGCGGGGCGGGCTGGCGGTGAACTGGGTGGAGTGCTGATCGGCCTGACTGCACTGTCAGCGATCATCCGCTCATTCCTGCCCTGAAAACGCGCCACAAAAAACGGCGAGCCCCGAGGCTCGCCGTTTTTTTCGCCGTGTTTATTGTTCGACAATTTTTCCGGCATGCGCCTTGCTACATCACCCTTGAGGCAAACGGACATTGCAAACCTCAGCGAACGAGATGCCAGTGGTCTGGTGTTGCGAACCAAATCAGATCATGGCCGGTCAACAACTGCACGTTCAATCAGGCGGTGACGCATCATGGACAACCCATTTCAGATCATTACCGATGCTTTCGCGCCGGACTATCAGATCAATCTGAGCATTCAGGGCCTGGACGGCAGCATCATGCTGACGCTGTCCAACGCGGGGCGCATCGTGGCCAAGCGCATGATCAGCGCCGAACAGCGCAACGATCCCGAGCGTTTGAAGAGGCTGGTGCAAAGCATCCAGTTCGGCATCGCCATCGAACAGGGCCACAGCGCCATGTCGATTCTCGAAGCCATGACCAGCGGCGCCGGGCTGACCCCGCCACCGCCACGCGTCAAGGGCCAGCCGGGCCAGGCGGCGGGCCTTTAAAGCTCGCCCTTCTCCACTTCAGGATGTTCGCTGGAGCCCGTGCCGAGCTTGCGCTGCGGGTTCTCGATCTTCACTGAGGGGAATTGCGACGAAGCGTAACGCACCACCAGGATCGCAAACGCCAGCAGCAGAATGCCGCCGCACAGGTAGATAATGCCCATGTCCGGCGGGTTGTGGTGCGAGACGTTGGAGATCAGCAGGCGCGTCAGCGCAGTGATCGCCACGTAGATCAGGAAGCGCACCGGCATGTGGTTGGTCTTGAAATAAATCCCGACCATCGCGCCCAGTTCCAGATAGATGAACAGCAACAGAATGTCATCGATCTTGATGTGCCCGACTTCGAGCATCCCGAGAAACTCCATCACCGCCGCCCACGCTGTCACCGCACCGATGGCGAACAGCGCCAGATAGTGAAAGGTTTCGACGAACAGGTTGCCCAGGGACTCGGCCAGTTGATGCACGTTACGCCGCAGTTTCTCGGCCCAATTTATTTTCACGATGAGTTTCCTTAGCCCGTTTCGGGCGGATGATGCGTATCGCACGTGACGGTTTTGCGCGCGCGCCTTGTAGCAACGGTTTTCATGCAGGTTCAGGGCCACGCATCATGGCGATCCGCCGCAAATCCCGCGCCGTGGCGTTTGGTCGCAGGCTCGCGGCTTTGCACAATCCCCGTGGGAGCGAGCCTGCTCGCGAATAGCAGCCACACCGTACCCCTGACAAACCCCAAATCCGGTCTACATTGAAAAGCCACTACCCATGGCGCAGGGATTCGCTTATCCTTTTCGCTGTATATGGATACAGTAGTCGTCAAGACAACTTAATGTGAAGGCATGTGAGGTGGTGAATGGCCGTCGAAGTGGTATACCGCAGCAGCCGAGATCTGGAGCGCTTGTTCATGGATAAAGCCGAAGCTGATCGTCATGACAAAATGCTCGAACTGGCCGAATATCTGGCCGATGTGCTGCAAAAAGCCGTTCCGTCCCTGACTGAACAGCAAGTGGAAGAAGCCGGGATCTACATGGCGAAGAATCGCGATGTGTTCGCCAGAGCGTTCAAGAGCCAGCCCGATGCGCTGTCGGAGCTGATCAATGCGCCGGCCGAGCCTGTCGAAAAAGCTGAAGCGGCAGAACCTGATGAGGCGCCGGCGAAGCCAGCCAAACCAGCGAAAGCGCCGAAGTAATTAGAAAGATCGCAGCCTTCGGCAGCTCCTGCACTCGGAATGTAGATACTCTGTTCACGGTCAAGCTTTTTGGGTGTGTTTATCGCTAAAAAGCTTGGCTGTACTGAAGTCTTCGCCTGCCCGCATGCAGGCCCATAGTCCGGTCAGGTATTTGCGCATGACTGCGACAATAGCCTGCATCTTCCTCTTTCCTCGAGCCACCAAGGCTTCGTAAAACGCTTTCACATTTGGGTCGCAACGTATGGCGGTCAGCGCAGGCATGTACATCGCTGATCGCAAATAGGCATTGCCGCCCTTACTTATCCGGCCGGGTTTATCAATGCTGGTGCCTGATTGCGTGAGTCGGACATCGAGTCCGGCATGGCGGCTGACCTGCGCTGACTTGAGCGTTACCGGTAAGGTCGTCAGTTCAGCCAGCGCCGCAAATACTGAGATCTCACCCATGCCAGGGGCGGCGATCATGTGGGCGAACTGGGCGCTCAACGTTGGGCAGTTGTCGATCAGTGCCCGACCAGCGAGTCGGAAACGCTCGATTCGTTTGTCAAAGGCGTTGATGGCTTCTTCTTCGTCTTCAATCAGCATCAGAAGAGTTGTTTGAGTGGCTTTTAGTGCATGCAGCTCGTTTTTGGCGCGGGTGCGATGACCCGTCAAACGATTGATGTGGCGACCGATAGCGCGTAGCTCAAGCTGTATTGAAGTGGGCGGCGTCCACAACCTTGGGCTCATGCGTTCGCCGTACTCAGCTAATAACTGGGCATCGATTGCGTCCGTTTTGCTGTTTTTCAGCATCAGCTTTGCAAAGTTGTGAAAACTCTTCGGATTGATAACCGAGACTGGCAAACCCGCCGCAGCGAGCTCCATGGCCAAGTCCAGGTAGTAGATTCCGGTGGCTTCCATCACCACAGATATAGGCTTGAGCTCAAGTAACTTGCCGACAGCAGCTTTGCGCCCCGCCGGTGTCTGGTCGATATTGCACTGACCTGCAAAACGGCCGCCATTGCGCCAGCCCATCGCTGTAGTGCGAGATCCCACATCCAAACCGACGTGCATGTTCATGCTTTCAACTCCAAGAGAACTGAGTTAAAAATGCTTCCTGGTTCCCCTGACCTCGAACTTCATGCCACTGCAACCTTGTAATGCGAAGTCCGACTCGTCGGCTTCTCGATACTCTTCGTGGTGGGCAATGAGGCGGGGGGACCTCTCTACATACAAGGTCAGGAGCAAGTCCTGCCTTAAGGAGCGATCGGTCTCCCCCAGAAACACATCTTCGTATGTCGCACCAGCGAGCTTAGATCTCATTCATGCTGGTGTGTGGGGAACATACAAGGAGCTGCCGAAGGCTGCGATCTTTTGCTTTCAGCGATACAAAACCTTTTCGGCCAACTCATCCGCCACCCGCGCCGGCGAACGTTTTTCCGCCTGAGCATGGGCGAAGACTTCGGTCAGCCGCGAACTGATTTTCGACAGATGCGCCGTAATCGTCGGCAACTCCTCACCGCGATGTTTAAGCGATACGTAAATCAGCCCGCCGGCATTGATCACATAATCCGGCGCATAAAGAATCCCGCGCCGTTCCAGTTGATCCGCCACATCCAGATGGGAAAGTTGATTGTTCGCCGAACCGGCCACCGCCGAGCAGCGCAGCTGTGAAACGCTGTGACTGTTGAGCACACCGCCCAACCCGCACGGCGCGAGAATGTCGCACGGCGTGCTGAGCAATGCGTCGTTGGCGATCGGGTGAGCATTGAGCTGCTCCATCGCCAGTTGCACCTTGCCGTGGTCGATGTCACTGACGAGCAACTCGGCGCCTGCCGCGTGCAGTTGCTCGGCCAGCGCAAAACCGACATTGCCAAGCCCCTGGATGGCAACGCGCAGACCTTCGAGGTTGTCGCTGCCCAGGCGCGCCATCGCCGTGGCGCGTATGCCGGCGAACACGCCCATGGCCGCATGCGGCGCCGGGTCGCCTGCCGAAGTGGTGCTGGTAACGTGGCGGGTCTGCTGGGCAATGCAGTCCATGTCCGCCACTGACGTACCGCTGTCGATGGCGGTGATATAGCGGCCGTCGAGTTGCTCGATGCAACGTCCGAAAGCCTCGAACAACGCGGCGCGATTCTCGACATGGGCCGGGCGCACGATCACCGCCACCCCGCCACCTTGCGCGAGGCCGGCGAGCGCCGCTTTGTAGCTCATGTTTTGCGCCAGGCGAATGGCGTCCTCGACCGCAGATTCGTCGTTGGGATAGGCAAGGTAACGGCACCCACCCAGGGCTGGCCCCAGATGGCTGTTATGAATGGCAATGACCGCCTTCAACCCGGTGGCCGGGTCCACGCTCAGGTGCAGCGATTCCAGGCGAGTGCTTTGCATGAGAGCGAACATCGACAGGCTCCCGAATCACTTCTTGTAGAACGCCAGTATAGGCTTGCCCCTGAAAATTGCTGGCGCACACCGGCATGAGCCGCCGAGCGGACAATGCTGCGCCGCTATAACTCGCGCTCAGTGAGCCCGGCACTGGACGAACAACCCGGACGGGGCTAAAACGAGGCATTGGAGGGAGATTCAGATGAGTGCGCGCCAACGCTTTTTCGAATGCCTGCATCGTTCACCGCCGGCCCTGCTGGAAGCTGCGCTGTGGATAAGTGCCGAGCACGACAAAACCCTCGAGCCCGAGGCATGGTTGCGCACCTTCAAGGATCTGCAACTACGCGTCAGCTATGGGCTGCCGATGCTGCCGGTCAGCGAACTGGCGCAACCGCTGTTGCGACGCATGGTCGATCTCGGTTTCGCGCAGGATGATTTCCTGCCGCTGCGCCCGCAGGCGGCGCTGCTGCATCGCGTGTTGCACACCCAACGCGGTCAGCCGTTGGCATTGGCGTTGATCGCACTGGAATTGGCGCGTGGGTTGGAGATTCCTCTGGTCGGGGTCAACTTCCCCGGACATTTTCTGCTGCGGGTACCCGGCGCCGACCACTTGCTCGATCCTTGCGGCGGGCGGCGACTGTATCCCAATGACTGCCGAGAACTGCAACGCCAATACGGGCCGAACATGCAGCTCAGCGCCGAACATTTGCTGAGCGCAACGCCGGTGCAGATGCTGCAACGTCTGTCACGCAACCTGCGCCAATTGCACCTGACCCACGACGATCACATCGCCGCGCTGATCGACGCAGAACGAGTGCTCGAACTGGGCGATGCGAAGGCCTCCGATTACATGGCCCGGGCCAGTCTGTATCAACGGCTGGATTGCCCGAACGCTGAACGCTTCGATCTGGAGCATGCGTTATTGCTCAGCGAAGACCCTATCCAGCGCCTGCGCCTGACCGAACGCCTCGGCCATCTGCCGCCCAACTCCGTCGTGCATTAACTACCTTCCGCAGGCTGCCACCATCCTTGAGGCCCACACAAACCTGTGTGGGAGCGAGCCTGCTCGCGAAAGCGGTGTGTCAGCTGAATGAAAGGCCACTGACACTCCGTCTTCGCGAGCAGGCTCGCTCCCACAGGAATTACGGGGTGTCTGGTTGATTGGCAGGATGCGCCTTGATAAACGCCGGATGTTCAGCCGCCAACGCAGCCACACGGCAAATTTTCGGATACGCCTCCAGGCTGACGTTGAACCGCTCAGCCGCATACAACTGCGGAATCAGATACACATCTGCCACGCACGGCCATTCGCCAAAACAGAAACCGCTGTCGCCGATCAACTGCTCCACCGTCGCCAGCCCTTGGCTGATCCAATGGCTGATCCACTCCACCACTTGCGCCTCATTCTGCCCCGCCTGGCGCAGGCGATTGAGCACGCTGACGTTGTGCAGCGGGTGCACGTCGCAGCCGATCACCGCCGCGACACCGCGCACCTGCGCGCGCGCCAGCAGATCATCCGGCAGCAACGGCACCTGTGGATAACGCTCTTCCAGATACTCGATGATCGCCGGCGATTGAATCAGCAGCGCACCATCATCGGTGCGCAAGGTCGGCACCCGGCCCTGCGGATTGAGCGCCAGATACGCCGGTTGCCGATGTTCACCGCCCGACGGTGCGATCAGGTTGACCGGCAACGCCTGGTAATCGAGGCCCTTCAACGCCAGCGCAATCCGCACCCGGTACGATGAAGTGGAACGGTAATAGCCATAGAGATCCATAAGCCGCTCCTGTCAGCGCGCAGCGATCACGGTGCCGCGACATTCGCCGAAGCCGATCGAGGCAAAACCGTCGCGGGCGCAGCGGGCACGCAGGATGATTTCGTCACCGTCCTCAAGGAATTTGCGCACTTCGCCAGAAGCCAGTTCGATCGGTTTCTTACCGCCCTCAGTGATCTCCAGCAGGCTGCCGAACTGACCGTTTTCCGGCCCGGACAAAGTGCCCGAACCGAACAGATCGCCGGCCTGCAACTGGCAACCGTTGACGCTGTGATGCGCAACCATTTGCGCGACGGTCCAGTACATGTAGCGGGTGTTGCTCAGGGTTAAACGATGGGCGGGCAGGTTCTGCTCGCGCATGGTTTCGGTACGCAACAGCACTTCCAGCTCGATGTCGAAGGCGCCGCCATCCTGATCGCGCTTGTCGAGCAGATACGGCAGCGGCTGCGGATCACCTTCAGGGCGGGCCGGTTGCGCCGTGCGGAATGGTTCCAGTGCTTCAGCCGTCACCACCCACGGCGAGACGCTGGTGATGAAACTCTTCGACAGGAATGGGCCGAGTGGCTGGTATTCCCAAGCCTGGATATCCCGCGCCGACCAGTCGTTGAGCAGGCAGAAACCGGCGATGTGCTCGGCAGCGTCACCGATGGCAATCGGCTCGCCCATCTCATTGCCCTGGCCGATCCAGATACCCAGTTCCAGTTCGTAATCCAGACGCGCGCATGGACCGAATACCGGTTCGGTCTGGCCGGCCGGCAGCGTCTGGCCTTTCGGCCGGCGCACGTCGGTGCCGGACGCTCGCACCGTGGAAGCGCGACCGTGGTAACCGATCGGCACGTGCTTGTAGTTCGGCAGCAGCGGGTTATCCGGGCGGAACAGTTTGCCGACGTTCTGCGCGTGCTCGATGCCGACGTAGAAGTCGGTGTAATCGCTGATCCGTGCCGGCAGGTGCATCTGGCAATCGGCAGCCAACGGCAAGAGTTTCGCGCCTTGCGCTTCGATGTTGCCACGCAGGGTGCTGCCTTCACTGAACAGTTCGATCAGGCGTTCGCGCAGGGCAACCCGCGCCTCACGGCCAAGTTCAAAGAACGCGTTCAACTGCCCGCCGTGCATGGCTTCCACCGCACTGCGTGCGACACCGTCGAACAGACCGGCCTCAAGCGCCACCTGCAAATCGAAAATGTGCTCGCCGATCGCTACGCCCGCGCGAGGCGCCGAACCGTCCAGGCTGAACACGCCCAGCGGCAGATTCTGCAAGGGGAAATCGCTGTGACCGTTGGCCGAAGCGACCCAACTGCGGGGGATGGAATTCTGTGTCATGGGTTATCTCCGGGTCGGGTCGAACGTGGCGGGCAGCGTCGCCCAGCAAGCGTCGTAACTGGGTTGCAACTGTGGGCATTCGAGGGCGAAACGACTTGGACGAAGCACCTGGCTGGTCTCGAACATGAAGGCCATGGTGTTATCGATTTTTGCAGGTGCAAGCTCGGCGTTGATCGCCCTGGTGCAGGTTTCGCCGTCCGGGCCGTGGGCGCTCATGCAGCTGTGCAGCGACGCGCCGCCGGGCACGAAGCCTTCGGCCTTGGCGTCGTATTCGCCCTGGATCAGGCCCATGAATTCGTTCATCAGGTTGCGATGGAACCACGGTGGCCGGAAGGTGTTTTCGGCGACCATCCAGCGCGGCGGGAAGATCACGAAATCGAGGTTGGCCAGACCGTGCACGCTGGTCGGCGAGGTCAGTACAGTGAAAATTGAAGGATCAGGGTGATCGAAACTCACCGTGCCGATGGTGTTGAAACGGCGCAGGTCGTATTTGTACGGCACGTTGTTGCCGTGCCAGGCGACCACATTGAGCGGTGAGTGATTGAGTTCGGTGGCCCACAACTGGCCAAGGAATTTCTGCACCAAAGTAGTCGGTTGCTGCAGGTTTTCGTAGGCAGCGACCGGGGTGAGGAAATCCCGTGGATTGGCCAGACCGTTGCTGCCGATCGGCCCCAGATCCGGCAGGCGCAGCGGCGCGCCGTGGTTCTCGGCGAGGTAGCCGCGAGCCTGTGGATCGAGCAGTTCGACGCGAAATTTCAGGCCACGCGGCAGAACGACGATTTCCAGCGGCGCCACTTCGAGTACGCCCAGTTCGGTGGCGATACGCAGGCGACCGAGTTGCGGCACCAGCAGCATTTCCCCATCGGCGTTAAAGAACACACGCTCCATTGAACGGTTGGCGGTGTAGTTATAAATGCTGATGCCGGAAGGTTTTTCGGCGCCAGCATTGGCCGCCATGCTGACCAGACCATCGATGAAATCCGTTGGCTCGGTCGGCAGCTCCAGTGGATTCCAGCGCAGGCGATTGGGCGTCACTTCACCCAAAGGTCCGCCGGCCAGTTGCCGTTCCAGTTTGACGAACGCCGGGTGGTTGGCCGACGGCTGAATCCGGTACATCCAGGTGCGCCGCGCTTCGCTGCGCGGCATGGTGAACGCGGTGCCGGAGAACAGCTCGGTATACAGGCCGTACGGGGCTTTCTGCGGGGAATTCTGGCCAACGGGCAGCGCGCCGGGCAACGCTTCAGTGCTGAATTCGTTGCCGAAGCCGGACTGGTAAACCAGGTCCTGCGCGGTTGAATCGGGGTTCATGGAGCCTCCTGAACAGGGAGTCGGCAGTGGCCCATCGCTCTGGCTCAGAGTTCTCGGCACGCCGGGGTTGTTATTATCGTAATCTGATTACGCATAACGTAATTTGCTCGCTATCCAGCGTCAAGCTATAAAGACGCCCATTCGAACCGGAACCGCCAGCCCCATGGAAAAAACCAGCGACAGCAACGGCAAACAGAAAGTCCGCTCCGCCGAAGTCGGCACCGACATCCTCAAGGCTTTGGCCGAGTTGTCACCGTCGACTTCGCTGTCGCGTCTGGCCGAACATGTGCAGATGCCGGCAAGCAAGGTGCATCGCTATTTGCAGGCGTTGATAGCCTCCGGATTTGCCGAACAGAACACCGCCACCAACCATTACGGCCTCGGTCGCGAAGCACTGCGCGTGGGCCTGGCCGCGCTCAACAGCATGGACGTGCTGAAAGTTGCCGCCCTGCCGCTGTCCGAGCTGCGCGATGAACTCAACGAAACCTGCTTTCTCGCGGTGTGGGGCAATCAGGGCGCAACCGTCGTGCACATTGAACCGGCGGTGCGCGCGGTGACGGTGGTGACGCAGTTGGGTTCGGTGCTGCCGCTGCTCAGCTCGTCCACCGGGCTGGTGTTCAGCGCTTACCTGCCGCACCGGGAAACCGATGAATTGCGCGAGCAGGAGATCGCTGTCGAGAAGCATCCCCTCAAGGACGAAAAAGCCTATGCAGCGCTGTGTGAACAGATCCGCGAACGCGGTCTGCATCACGTGCATGGTTTGTTGATGCCGGGTGTGGATGCGCTTTCTGCGCCAGTGTTCAACGCGGTCGGCCAGATCGCTGCGGTGCTGACCATCGTCGGCCCGACCTCACTGTTCCACGCCGACGAAAACGGCCCGGCGGCGCAGCGGTTGTTGGCTGCGACCCGGGCCGTGAGTTGGCGCATGGGTTACGAAAGATAAATCAGACTATGAGCGCTCGAAACGGCTCAGCGAACCGTGGTCTTGCTTAATGCAGACTCAGCCTCTTGCATCAGTGACTTGAAGAACCCGATCAGTTCATCGGCGGGGTCTTCATGGCCGGTGTAATACGTAACCAGCTCCGCGACCGTGCGGGCGTCTTCAAACAGACTGAGAAACGAGCGTTGCGCACGGGTAAGTTCTTTAGCCGGCGCCCCCGCCGCTGCAGCCTGACCCAATGTCAGCAGTCCGCTCAATACATCCTGCACATGCCCCAGCGCGGCGGAATAATCACCGCGCCGGTGCGACTGCGACGCGTCGTAGATGCTTTTCATCACCTGCACAGCCACCACCACAGTGCCTACGGGTGGCACCAGCAGGCTGACAATGTTTGCGGCCTTCAACAGATTTTCATAAACCACACTGGCGATTATTTCGTTGAGACTGGTGGTCCGTTCGTCGATGTCACTCAATACACGGCGCACTCGCTCGTCATGGAAAGTGAACAGATCGGGCAGTAACGAACGCTGCTGTGTGCGAATGACCGGTCGGGTATCAACCGTTGCGACCAGATTATCGAAGTAGTCATTGGTCACTTTCTGGTCAACCAGCAGTATCCGCTCGCTGTAATAGCTCCTGAATGGGCCTTTTCGAAAACGAATCGAAGGAATGAACTCAGCGATCGGTCGGAAGTTGACTTGATCCGGTGCGTCAGGCGTATAGAGCAAGTCGAAGAAACCTGACGACAACTTCAGTCGAAAAATATAAACGCCGCCAACCGCGCGGTCCCCAGGAGTCGTCAGACCCAGCGCGCCAATATTGAATTTGTACAGCCCGATATCACCTTCGGCGGTGCTGGTCCCTACCGACTGATAACCGCCACTCTCTTTCAGGTTATCGATGACCCCTTGGACAGCAGAGAAAGACTCTGTCGATAATCTGCCGTTGGTGAAATCGGCAAACGCATTGCGATACATCTCACAGCGGATTTTCCGGGCGTGTACCGCGCGCTTGAAAGCGTAATCAGGATGAGCCTTGTTCAGATATTGCTCTTCCAGCATCGCGCTGTATCGGTCACCAGGGCGGAAGGTTTTCGATAGCGAAGACAAATCCCGGATATCCAGTGTTTCAACGAGGGGATGTCCATTCACCAAGTAATATTTGGGGCTGTACTTGGTTTCATAGGCCGGATGATCCGCTTCGAAAGCGAGTCCCTCAAGCAAGACGTCGGTAACGCTCTTACGAAACTCTTCGGTCTGAATAATGATCTGGTCGGGATTGACCGAAATGTTGCTGCCGCGCGAACGCAACAGGTCTTCTATCTGGGCTTTCACCGCGTCATAGGTGAACTGCTCGAATGTCGGAAAACCATTGTCTCGTGCATCAACCGTGGACAGCGCCTTGAGTTCGGTTGTCAGACGCGAATAGCGCTTGCGCCCCTCAATGCCAAGCGCCCGATAAGCTGCCGGTGCAATGGCCTTGTGCAGCGCAACTTCGGCTCGGTAGGCGACATTTACGTAGTCCGCCAAAGGTGCCTTGGCGTTCAGATAAAGATCGACCGGCCGGCTATCAAGCGTGTAGCGGTAGCTCAGTTGAGTACCAGCGCTGCCAAGCAACTCACCCGCCTCGTGCAGGTAGTCGGGATGAATCATCAATGCGGCGTATTCACGATCCGCCGACAATGCCGACTCCAGCCAGCGGTTCGCCGCGTAGATATCGGAAAATTTCTGCAGTTCGAATTGCCCGTCAGCTGTTTTGACCAACATCAGCGACGGTGCGTATTCTTTGGCCGAAATCATCAGAACATCTTTCAATGCTGGGACTTGCAGCCTGATTTTCAAGCCCTGAATAGTCACCGCAGGGTCGTTGGCCATGGCTCGCGCGATGATGTTCGCATCGGTGGAATCCAGCTTCCCGGACTGGCGAGCTACAAAAACTGCAAACTCCATCTGGCTGAAGAGATAGTTGCGATAGGCCTCCTGCCAAGCAACCGACGGCGAGTATGCAAGACTGCCGGTAAACTCCAGGCGCAGATTACGATTTTCCAGCCACTGCTCGAGCGCTACTGCCGTCAGCCGACTTCCGTCGGGAGCGCCGATGATGGTCAGAGTCGCTTTGTAACCATTGTCGTGCAGACCGAAAACAAGAAACTCCGTCAGCGTCCGGGTTTCTTCCTGCTCGATGGTCCGTCCGGCAATCTGCAAAGTGTACGAGCTATGGACACTGATCGCTTCAGGATCCAGGCGTTCGTCAAAGGCCCTCTGCGCCCATGCGGAGAACGTGCGCAGCACATAGTCCTTGAAAGAAAAACACGTATCGAACGCGCTCGAATATGCAGCCTCATACTGGTCTTTGGATTCTTCAAGCTCGCTATAACGTTGTTGAACATCGCTACCAGCGGCATGCAGCCAAAGCGGCCAGTCGGTGCGCTTCAGTGCTGCCCAAAGCAGATAAAAGCGGGTGTCGATGCCGTAACGCAGCACATGCAGGCGTTGATTCTCTTGAAGCATGGAGATCAGTGGTTTTTCCAGTTGTTCCCGGCCCCTGATCAAGGATGAAACATTTTCAAGCTGACCTTTGAGGTGAGTGTCGACACAAAAGACATGAGGACTTTGCGTGGCTTTCGGGTAACTGATCTGCTCGCTACGCAGGGAAAGTCTCTGCTGAAGTTTGCTGTGCAAATCGGTATTTCTTTCAAAGAACTCGAAGCCGTTTTCCGGCGTGTGCAGCAGATAGGAAGTCGACTCGTTGACCAGTTGCATCTCTGCGACCGCACGCTCGGCGTTGTCCAGAACGAAACAGGGCTGGCGCACCAGAAGATAATCCTGTGCCGGTTGCAGGTTGACTTCAAACGCTGCGCGACCGGCATCTGCTTCCAGCAGATGAGCGAATCGCTCGCCCAATCGGGCATCGAAATTGTTGGCCATGACCGACAGCGACAGCTCTGCACCGGTGACCACAGCATAGGCCTTGATGAAAGCCTGTTTGTTCGACAGCGGTGCATTGTCGGCATGGACGGGTTTCGCTGGCGCAGCCCAGAACTTTGCGATCTCGGCTCGCAATGTTTTTTCCAGTCCGGCAGTTACAGCAGCGATCAGATCTTCAACAACAATGGTATTGAGCACCTTGACTTTGAATTGCTCACTGAACGTATCCGGCAGAACAAAAACCCCATCACCACCCATAATATAGGCAGGACTTATATGGTTATTCAGACAATGAACCGTCACCTCCCAAAGAGTGCCTGATGGCCGATTTTCATCGGCAGGGAAAGCAGGATCCGTATTGATATAGACCTTGTCGATATCAACTGTTTTGCCCAGACGCTTCAATTCACCCTCAAGCATGCTGCGCAGAATATCCAGCACGCTCGGCATGGCGTCGATGATCTTGAACAGATCTGTTTTAGCCTGTGTTGCCTTTTCCCACTCTTCCGGCCAGGTAACCTGCTCACCGAAAGAACCACGCATCAAACTTTTATATAACTTGGCCACAAACTTTCCTTACTTGATTATCCAGAGCTGCAAGTGCAGCCACCGCCGATAATTGCAAGGTAGTTTCTTTTTCAGCCGACATGAAGCTCGAACAAATTACAAAACATGCCACCCAACAACGAACACCATGTTGTGCTACTGAAATTTACAAAACTAAACCAGTATCCCCATCAACTTGGCTTTCGCCACAGCCTGGGTTCTGCGTTCTACACCCAACTTACCGTTAATCCTTCTCGCATGGGTTTTTACTGTATGTAATGAAATAAACAGTTGTTCGGCAACTTGCTGATTAGAAGCCCCTTGAGCAATCAACATCAGCACTTCCCGTTCGCGCCGACTGAGGCCAGGCGCCTGTTCATCGTTATCCCGTGGCCAGGCAGAGACCTCCTTGCCAGCCCCAGTGAGGCTACCTCGGCGTAATTCCCACTCGCGCACGGCTTGCTGCAATCGGCAACGCTGCGCCAGCGTTGCGGCTCGCTGGAACGCTTGCTGCGCCGCCACCGTGTCACCGTGCGCCTCGGCCAACTGGGCGAAGGCCAGCAACAATTCCGTTTCCGCCGCCAACATGCCTTTGGCCTGAGCGCGCTTCAACAATCGCTCAATGGTTGACAGAGCGCTTTCGTCCGGGACCGATTGCGCATTCGCGCAGGCCAGCAGGTATTCGATGCGAATAATCAGTTCGAACGTCGCGGGTGGCGCCTGCAACGCCGAAGGTCCCCGGTAATGCCGTAACAGTCGGCTCAACGCTTCTTGCGCAAGATGCGGTCGGCCCTGCTGCAACCAGAACTGGCTGCTCACCTGCAACACAACACCGCGATAGACCGTATCGGGAATCTGCCGCTGCTGCATGACCCTTTCGGCCTCGCGCAGGCGTTCGAAAGCGCAGGCATAATCGCCGCGATTGCCGGCCAGTTGAGCCTGCCCCAAATAGCCATACAAGACTCGTTTGTCTGCACTGCGCAGGCAATCTTCAAGGCCTTCGCTGAACAACTGCGCAGCCTGCGCTTCAAGGCCCATGCACAGCGCCAGTCGTCCACGCCGCAGGGCAATCCGGCCGAGCAGCGGCACGGGCAGTGTGGCGCGTTGGCGCAGCAAGTGCTCGATCTCCACCAGCAGGCTTTCGGCACGCAAAGGCGCGCCCCGCTGCTCGAGCCATTGCGCATGGTCAAGCTCAAGCAAGCCTTCGAACGGCAAGGAGCCCTGAGCCCGCGCCAGGCACAGCGCCTCGCGGTTGAGGGAATGGGCCTGATCCAGCTCGCCGCACAGTAACGCCTGCTGGGTCAGTCCCGACAGGCACATCAGACGCGCCTGCCAGGCCTCTTCAGCCAGCGCAGACAAAGCCTCCTGAAAGCAGGCGCGTGCCGGCTCCATTTGCCCTTGCAGGTGAAACAGCCATCCCTGTTGCGCCTGCCAGCGGGCCAGCAGTTGCTGCTCCAGTTGCGCTGTCGGCTGCGGCATGAAGCGGCCGAGATGAGCCAGGCATTGCCCGGCCTGTTCGAACCGGCCGGCAAACAATAAGGCGCCCGTGACCAGCACGATCAGCTGTGGTGTCATCAGGGTCAGCTGCTGGCTTTGCTGCTCGTGCAAACGCAACAGCAGGACGACGGTCTGGTCTTCGAACAAGTCTTCGAAGCCGAAATGCTGCAACAGGCTGACGGCAGTTTCGTATTCCTCGGCCAACAACGCTTGCTCGAACGCCGCTCGCCAATCCTGCGTCGCGCTGAACCACTGACAGGCGCGCCGGTGCCAGGAACGCGCACACGGCCAATGCGACTCCTGGATGATTCGCGACAGCGGGCGGAACACCTGGAGCCAGTCAGCGGATTGCTGCCATGGCTCGATAAAGCAGCCCAACACCTGCAGATCGTGCAGCAGCCGCGCGCCTTCGCCGGCGCCGAACAAATGCTCGCATAGCGGCGCATTGAACCGTGGCAGGTGAGCCAGCACACGCCATGCCTCGTCCTGCTCCGGCGTCAGGTTGCTGAACAGTTCATGCTGCAGATAATCGAGCAGAGTGTCGACACGCTGCTGCGGCTGCGGGTTTTGCGACCAGTCGCATTTCTGCAGGAGCGCCATGCGCGCCCCCGCGCACCAACCGCCAGTACGCTGGATGATACGGGTGGCGACGCGGTCCGCCTGGTCAAGCGGCAAATGGTGCAACACCGATACAACTTCATCGTGAGTCAGCGCCAGGCTGGCACTCTCGAATTCGTAGAGTTCGTCATCGAGCAACAGGCGCGGCCAGTTGCACTGCGGCCGGCGGCGAGTGCTGATCCACCAGGTGAGCGCCGGGCTGCTGACCGCCAGCAAGCGATCCAGCAGAGCATCCACAGCCGGATCCGGCAGCCGACTGTAATCGTCGATAAACAGCGACGTCGGCCTCGACCAATGGGCCAGTTCCGCCATCAGCTGCGTATCGTCAAGGCCTTCGACCAGCCCGAGCGCCCGCGTCAGACGCAGGCAAAATTCTTCGCTGCTGAGCGTCGCTCCCGCCAGCGGCAGCCAGATTGCCTCGCACTCCGCGCGCACCTGAAGAAGACATTCGGTGAGCAGTGCGGTTTTGCCGCTGCCTGCGGGCGCGCACAACAGCCTGACCCGTGCGTTCGATGTCAGCAAAGGTGCGCTCAAACGGCTGCGAGGTTGATGATGCGAAGAAAGCCTGGGCAAAAATCCGGGTCGATCCAGGCACGGGGTCATGGCGGTCATCGGGTGAGCCTTCTTATCGTTGTGCGCTCACCCTAGCCCTCTCCCGCGCCCTTGTTGACGAGTATTCAGCACGCTGATTGATGGCCATAAAAAAGGCGACCGTGCGGTCGCCTTTTGTCCAGCGGTACAGCAGAGCCGTTAGCGCACGCCCTCGGCGCGCAGGGCCGAAGGTGTGTAATCGGCAGCCTTGGCTTCAAAACCGAATTCGAAGCTGTGCTTCTCTTCGTTCTTCATGCCCAACGCAATGTAGCGGCCGGCAATGATGTCGTAGAGCGCTTCCAGCGTGTAAGCCTGAGCCTGATGATCGTAGTAGTACTGGGCGTGACCTTCGGCAACGCGCCACAGTTGCCCGCGACCGTCGTAGTGATCGGCCAGTGCCACTTGCCAGCTGTCCTCGTCGATGTACATGTGGCGCTTGGCGTAGATGTGCCGCTCGTTCGGTTTCACCGTGCCGATCACTTCCCAGACGCGGTGCAGTTCGTAACGGGTCAGGTCCTGATTGATGTGCCCGGCCTTGACGATGTCGTCGTACTTGAGCTTCGGCGAGTCGAGCTTGTAGCTGTTGTAGGGAATGTACATTTCCTTCTTGCCGACCAGTTTCCAGTCATAGCGATCCGGAGCACCGGAGAACATGTCGAAGTTGTCGGAAGTCCTCAGGCCATCGGCCGCTGTACCCGGGCCGTCATAGGCCACTTGCGGTGCGCGCCGGACCCGGCGCTGACCGGCGTTGTAGATCCACGCCAGACGCGGTTCCTTCACCTGATCGAGAGTTTCGTGCACCAGCAGCACGTTACCGGCCAGCCGCGCCGGGGCGGTCACCGATTGCTTGAAGAAGGTCAGCACGTTGGCGGCTTTTTCCGGGTCGATGTCTTTCATCAGTTGCGGCACTGCGATCTCTTCTTCGAAGCGGATCGGCGTGTAACTGCCGTTGGTCTGCGGTGTGACCTGAGTGATGATCCGCCGCAGATTGCCGCCGTGGTAGCGGGTGATGTGGTTCCACAGCACTTCGACGCCGTTTTTCGGAATCGGGAAGGCGTAGTAGCGGTTGCCGGTGAAATTGGCCAGGCCGTTGCCATCGTTGATTGCGTTGACGTTCAGCGCGCTGCGCTTGGCCGACTCATAGATTTCCGCCGGCGCCCCCACGGTGCGGTGGGTCGGGTAAACCGGGATCTTGTAGGTTTCCGGGTAGCGTTTGAACATCGCCACCTGGCCATCGGAGAGCTTGCTTTTGTACTGCTCGACGTTCGCGGCGGTGATGGTGAACAGCGGTTTTTCGTTGGCAAACGGGTCGGCGAGGAAGCCCTTGCTGTCCACCGCACCGGCGTTTTTCGGGATGCCGCCGGTCCAGGCCGGAATCGAACCGTCCGCATTGCCGGCCTTCTCGGCGCCGAGCGGGGTCAGGCTGGTGCCGAGCTTGTTCGCTTCATCCGGCGACACCGCCGCCATCACGTTGGCGGCCAGCAGACTCAAGGCCAGCACGCCACATTGCAGAATCGTTTTGCGCATTGCAGTCATCCTTCTCGGGCAGATCAGAAGTTCACGCCGAAGCTCAGGGCCACGAAGTCACGGTCTTCGAGGACGTTGTAGTCGCCACCGAAAAAGTCGGTGTAACTCAGGCTCGCGGTGTAGGTGTTGCGGTAGTCGGCATCGACGCCGAAGCTGATGGCTTTCGCACCTTCGTTGAACAGTCCGTTGGGGCCGTAACCGGCGACGTCGTGCGACCACGACAGGTTGGGCTTGAGGTTGATCCCGCCGATGACGTTGGCGTAATCGAGAATCGCCCGGGCGCGATAGCCCCACGAGGTCGAGGTGACGAAACCGTCGGTGTCGCCGCCGAAACCGTACTGGCCGTAGACCGAATCACGGCCATAACGCAGCTCACTGCGTGACTCCAGACCACCGACATGCACCACCGCTGCTTCGCCGACCACGGTCAGGCGTTCGGCGCCGAGCACCTGATCGAAGAAGTGCGTGAGGGTGCTTTGGATTTGCGTGACTTCCTTGCGCCGGTAGCCTTTGTTGTCGGCACCCGGCGAAGTGGCGAGTGGCGATGCGGTGCCGCCGGCAATCGGGTTGACCAGCGCCAGGGTGAGATCGTTGGTGTTGACCTGCACCGGCGCGTTCGGCCGGTAGCTGATCTCGCCGGTCCATGCGGTGCCGGTGGGCAGGGTGGTGGAGAAACTCGCGCCGTACAGGCGAATGTCTTCCGGATATTCGAGGTAATACTGACCGCGCCCGAGCATCACGCTCTGCGCCAGCCCCGCACCGCTGCCGGGCGCAAGGCCGTTCGCAATGCCGACCATGCCTGGCAACGCCGCCAGTGTCGACAGCCCCGCCGTGGTGGTGCCGACCGTCGGCGTACGGCTGTGGTAGTTCATGAAGTAGAGGCCGTACTCGGTGTCGTCGCCGAGCCAGCGCAGCGCCGTGCCCCACTGCCCGGAATCGCGCGCATCACGATCGCCGCCACGGGGGATCACCACGCCCTCGCGGGTGACCTGGATGCCTTGGCCGAACGCGGTGGTCAGCGGCACCAGTGGCGCCACCGCTGGGCTGCCGACGGTGTAGCCGTTGTTGCAACCGTCCGCCGCCACGTCGACGCCGAAGAACGTGCCGCAGTTGTCGAGAACGGTCTGGTCCCACTCCAGTTGGTAGAAGCCTTCGACCGAGAGTTTGTCGGTCAGGCTCTGCGAGCCAAACAGCATGTTCACCGGAATCAAGCCTTCCTTGATCTCGGCACCGGGACGGCGGAATGCCGAGACGTCAACCGGGTTGATGCTGTTGATCGAGTTGCCGATGAAGGTACTTTCGCCCCAGCTCACCACCTGCTTGCCGGCCCGCACGGTGCCCGGCAAATCGGCGATGGCGTAGTTGTGATAGACGAAGGCATCGAGGATCTGCGCGCCGGAAGACTTGGCGCCTTCCTTGCGGCCGCTGTCGCTGATCTGTTTGAACTCGCGGTCTTCGTCCTTGAGTTCGAAGTCGTACCAGTATTTGCCCCGCACGAACACGCCGGTATCGCCGTACTTCAGTTCGAGGTCATGGATGCCCTTGAAGATCTTCGAAAAGGTTTCGCCCTTCTTGAAATTCAGGCGCCCGTCATCACCGGTGGACGATTGTCCGCTGCCGCCATTGACCGTGCCGACCAGCGAGTTGTCGGCATCGCGCAGGCCCCAGCTCGCGCCGACCGAAAGTGACGAGTCGAAGGTGCCTTCGATTTCGCCGATGGTGAAGGCGACCGCTTGCGCCTGGGCGCAGCAACCCAGAGCCACCGCAGCGGCCAGCGCCTGCGGTGTGAAGATGGCGCGCATTGTTGTTTTTGTCATGCGTCTTCCCCGGTGAGTGACAGAAGGCCCCACCCTACTGCCGGGTGAAGCGGTCGATAAGCGCACCAAGGAGGTATTTGCGTTGTCGCTCGAAAGGATGAATAACCTTGTACGGCGGGGCTTGGGGCGGTTCATGGACTGGCTGGATAGCGCGTCATCAGCGCCATCCATGCGCACGCCACTGTTGCGCGCCCCGTAACAGTGCATGTCTGGAATCGGTATTTTTCCTACAGGCTTGAGACCTTATTCTGAGCGCGCTTTCCTCGGCACACGCCGCAAAGCGCCAAGCTCGCCACGCTGAATCGCGAGCGACTGGCTACAGATTCTGGATAAATCGATGTTTTCGGTTTACCGCCCCGCTGTTCACTGACGTTGATTTGTAGCTCCTTGATCCAACGTCTTACCTTGGCCGCTGCGTTTGCAGCGGCCTTTTTTATGGGCGTTTAAAAAGGCTGGTTAGCGGTTCGGGAGCGCTTCCGATCAGCGCGTCAGACATTTCTTCGAAGCTCGGACGAATTCCCTCTGCATCGATGAAAACCCGCGAAAACCCTTTCGACATAACGCCCTGTTACCGACGGGCTTCTCGGATTTGATTACCGCCACTCTGATGTAACTTGAAACACCTCAACCATTCGCTGGTGACACGGATGTCATCGCCACCCGTGCGCACTTTCGAGCGAGTGAAAACGCACATTCAAAAGGATATGAATATGCCAAAGCCTCCACCGTTAGAACTGGATCCGCGCCAGCGTGACATTGCCGAAGGGGTGCGCCGGGAGCAGGAAGAAATCCGCGTACGCGAACAGGCGCGTCTGGCCGCGTTGGCGGAGAAACAGCGTCGGGATACCGAACAGGCTCGACTGGCGGCTGAGACCGCGCGCCTGAATGCTGAGGCTGAAGCTCGGGAGAAAGAGCGGCTGGCTGCGTTGAAAATCGCCCAGGCCGAGGCACAAGCCAAAGCTGAAGCAGCGGCGCTGGCCAATGCGGCAGAACAGGCTCGGTTACAGGAGGAACGCAAGCATGTCTTTCCGGCTTATGGAGCAGTGGCCCGCAACGGCCCGGCCGTTTCTTTCGCTTCGACAGCCGTCCCGCTCAGCCCGGCCACCTCGGCGGGAATACTCAATGCGTTACGTACGGCAAAAGCGACCCTGACAGCGACGGGCACGGCGCTGCTCGGCAGTCCGGTACTGATGGGATTCGCAGCGCTGTTGATGCCGTCACCTCTGGGCAACGGCGAACGCTTCGCCATGAGCGTTCGACTGGCCGAGTTGTCGTCCGAGCCGGCCGAGTCGCTGCGTGAAATCGCAGACCGGCAGGGCACTTTGGAGATGCAGGTCGGGCTAGGGGTCAGGCGACTCGGGGCTGGCACGCAAGTGTTCGTCGCTATGAGCGATGACTTCCATATTCGCTCAAGTGTGCTGGTTCTCAATGCCGCATACGATCTGGTCAACGACTTATACAAGATCGCGCTATCGGACTCGCCCACCGACTTGCTGACCTGGACACCCGCTAACACACCGGGTGACCAATCGACCGCCTTGCCAATAGCGGATACCGGTTCGCCCGCCTATTCCGGCGCTTCCGTTGTTCCGATTGAAGGGCGGCTGGATCTGAACCCGATCCTGGTCGAACGCTGGGATCGATTCATCATCGTTTTTCCAGCCGATTCGGGGATAGAGCCGCTTTATGTGGTGTTCAGCAGTCCTTATGAGGGAGCAACCGAAAAGGGAAAGCACAGCGGGCGTGGTTTCAACCCAGACGAGACTGGAGATGAAATGACATAGTCACTGTGTTCGCGTTACTTCAGGCAACGCCACATCTGGACATGATGATCAGACGCCACAATCGAGACCTGATCAACGAGTATGGGACCTTGGAAGCATCGTACGCTCGGCTCTCCGCTGCCGGGATTTTGCTGGAGGGGTAAAAAGGGCCTAGCTATCAAAGGACCTAACTGGCAGCCGCCCAAGTTCATGACAGAACAAAGATACATTTGAAAACTGGAGCCACCAGCCGCGAAGGCTGGTGGCTTCGTTACCTTCAAATCGAATACTTCTGCAAATTCGCCATCATTTCCTTCAATGCTTCAATATTGTCCTTCGGATGCGCCGCGCCTTCGAAATCACAAATCTGCTGCCAGTGCGCCGCCACATCCTCTGGCGAGAACCCCTCGCGCGGATCGAAGCCGGCACCGAGGCTGCGTTCCCAGCGCACCTTGCCCATCCAGCCGCCGCCGACCTCGAACAGGCCGGACGTTTCCTGGCATTGCTCGCTGGCCAGATACACCACCAGCGGGCTGACCAGTTCCGGCTTCAATTGCTCGAATACTTGCGGCGGGATCAGGCCCTCGGTCATGCGCGTGCCGCCGGTCGGGGCGATGGCGTTGACCAGAATGTTGTTCTTGCGCCCTTCGATCGCCAGCGTTCGGGTCAACCCGTAAAGCCCGAGTTTGGCCATGCCGTAGTTGGACTGACCGAAATTGCCATAGATGCCTGAAGTCGACGCAGTGAAAATCACGCGACCGTAGTTTTGCTCGCGCAGATGCGGCCAGGCGGCACGGGTAACCTTGTAGGCGCCTTCGACGTGGACGCGATAGACCAGATCCCAGTCGGCGTCGTCCATCTTGTGAAACGACTTGTCGCGCAGGATCCCGGCATTGTTGACTACGACGTCGACGCGGCCGAAGGCATCAAGGGCGTTCTGTACCAGTTTGTCGCCGTCAGTCACCGAGTCGTGGTTGGCTTCGGCAATACCGCCGGCCTCGCGGATTTGCGCCACTACGCGGTCGGCAGCCGAAGCGTTGGCGCCCTCGCCCTGCGTCGAGCCACCGAGATCGTTGACCAGCACTTTGGCGCCCTGCCCGGCGAACAGCAGCGCATGCGCACGACCGAGGCCGCCACCGGCGCCGGTCACTATCACGACTTTATCTTCGAAACGCACAGGTTCATTCATCGCGGCAACTCCAGCAGGCCAAGGGATATTGCCCCGAGTGTCAGGCACGGCGCTTTGGGTCACAACGAACACGGCTGCGGCTGAATGGTGCGCGATAAGGCTGAGGGATGATCGAGTGTCAGGACGCCGAGAGCCCGTGCTCTCGGCGAAAATCAGGAGTACGCCACTTTGCGCGGAGGCAATACCAGACGATCGCGGAACGCCAGATAGTGCTTGAGTACCAGCACCGGCGCCTCGGTTTGCGGATAGTGGCCGATGCCGGGTAAGAGCACGGTGTCTGCATCAGGGATCAGTTCGCGATATCGCTCGACCATGTGCACGCCGGAGATCGGGTCAAATGCGCCGTCGATCACCCGCAAGGGAATGTCACCCTGCTGCATGGCCGTCACCCAGCGCTCACGTTGCACCCGGCGCTCGGGAATGTAAGTGATCAATTTATGCAGGATGCGCGGGCCGTGGTTGCTGTCGACCAGACTCCAGTAATCATCCAGCTCGCTTTCACTTGGCTGGGTCTGCGGGCCGAAGATCTGCCGGAAACCTTTGACCAACGCCTCACGACTGAATGCGCGACCAAGCAGCCAGCCAATCGGACTGAGCAGCAGTTTCTGCATCAGCAGCGGACGATGGGTTTCCGGAAACAGCCCGCCGTTGAGGAACACGCAACTGGCGACTTCGATGCGCTTTTCGTAGTGCCGCGCGAGCAGTTCCTGAGCGACGCTGTCGCCATAGTCGTGGGCAAGAATATGCACCGCTTGTTCAACCTGCAGATGGGCGAGCAGTGCCTGTTGCAGATCGGCCTGTTCCAGCAGGCTGTAGGTGTGATTGCGCGGTTTTGCCGAATCGCCGAAACCGAGCATATCGCAGGCGATCACCTGATAACGCTGGGCCAGTGGCTGCCACAGGTAATGCCAATCCCAACTGGCGGTGGGGAAACCGTGAATCAACAGCAACGGTTCACCCTGCCCGACTGTCCAGTAGCGGATCGACTGGCCACGAAAGACAAAAGTCCGGCTGCGCTTGCGCCAGACACACAAAGGAATCTCGGCAAGTGGCATTAGAATTTATACCCCGGATCCTGCAGGTCGAGTTTGCGCAGCAGCGCCGGCCACGCCAGCGCGCCGCCCATGCCCTGCGCGCTCTTGGTGACGCCGGCAATCATCGCTTTGGCGCCGGCGAGAATCTGCGGTTCGATGGCGATCAGTTCGGTCCCTCCAGTCTGCGCCATGACCTGAATGTCGCAGGCCCGCTGGAAAGTGAACATCATCAGAAAAGTGTCGGCGATAGTCCCGCCGCAGGTGAGCAGACCGTGGTTGTGCAGCATGAGGAAACTGTTGTCGCCGAGATCGGCTTGCAGGCGCGCCTTTTCTTCATGATTCAGGGCCACGCCCTCGTAGGCGTGATAGGCCAGGCTCGACAACACGAACAACGACTGTTGACTGATCGGCAACACCCCCTGCCTTTGCGCCGACACCGCAACGCCTGACGCGGTGTGCGTATGCAGCACACAAACCACATCGTGGCGCACCTCGTGGACGGCGCTGTGAATGGTATAGCCGGCGGGGTTGATTTCGTAGGGGCTGTCCATGAGTTTGTTGCCGGCCTGATCGACTTTCACCAGGCTTGAGGCGGTAATCTCGTGGAACATCAGGCCAAACGGGTTGATCAGGAAATCTTCGGTGCCGGGCACCTTGGCCGAGATATGCGTGAAGATCAGATCGTCCCAGCCGTGCAGCGCCACCAGACGGTAACAGGCGGCAAGATCAACGCGGGTCTGCCACTCGGCAGCGCTGACCTGATCTTTGACATTCGGCGACGATTGGACGGGGGCTACGCTCACTGTATGCACCTCTGCGTTCTTCTTGTTCTGCTCGTGTCAGCAGTCTAGTCAGGCGCAGGGCATCGCGTAGTTGCATTGGCAGCCAGCTTGATGACTGAACGAGTCAGCCGGGCAAACAGCCTGGATCCGTTGCAATGCAACAACGCTTATAAGGTGCAGCGATTATTGCCCGCAATCAGCCCTTGAGCGCTTCGATCAACTGCGCCAGCCACGGCTCGGCATCGGTTTCCGGCGTGACGCTTTCGCTGGCGTCGATGCGCAACATTTCCTGAACCTCGTTTACGCCCAGTTCGGCAAACAGTTCGCGCATCTGCTCGCCACCGCCGCAGAAGGTGTCGCCATAGCTGGCATCACCGAGGGCAATCACCGCGCCGGGCAGGCCCCGCAACGAAGCAGGCAACTGATCGCGCAGCATCGAATACAACGGTTGCAGGTTGTCCGGCAGCTCGCCCATGCCAGTGGTCGAAGTGACGGCCAAAAGAGCCTCAGGAGCGAACGCCTGAATATCGGCCAGCGCGGCCCGCGAGTTGTAGAAGGTTTCAAAGCCGGCGGCTTTCAGCAGGTCCTGAGCGTGGCGGGCGACTTCTTCGGCGGTGCCGTAGACTGAACCTGAGAGGATGGCGACTTTCATCAATCTGATCCTGGAACTGAAAAAAAGAGCCGCGATAGTAACAGCCCATGCTGCGAAGTTGCGATTGGCTCTCAATGCAAGCGGATGGCCTATAGACAGTCCGCGGCTTTCTTCTAGAATGCCTGCCACTGACATAACGGAAGGGATTCTCGGATGATCAACGCCCGTCTGCTGCAAATGGTGATCAATGCTTCAAACGAAGGAATCGTCGTCGCCGAAAAGGAAGGTGATCGAGATAACATTCTTATCTACGTCAACCCCGCCTTTGAGCGCATGACCGGTTATAGCAGCGAAGAGATCCTTTATCAGGACTGTCGTTTCCTCCAGGCTGGGGACCGTGATCAACTCAGTCTGCAACCGATTCGCGACACATTGCGCGAAGGCGGCTCGTGTCGTGAGGTTCTGCGCAACTACCGCAAGGATGGCACGCCGTTCTGGAACGAATTGTCATTGTCGACGGTAAAGAATGCCGAGGACGGGCAGACTTATTTCATCGGCGTGCAGAAGGATGTAACGCTTCAGGTCAAGGCGCAGCAGCGCGTTGCACAGCTGGAAGCACAAGTGGCGGCGCTGCAAAGCGAGCTGGCGGCACTCAAAGCGACGAACGGCGCAAACAAAACCGCGAACTGACGGTCATTAACTACAATCACCAATGACTTTGTAACTATTCACTTCGAGTTAGCCATGCAGCGCGACGCCCTCCTCACCCAGGACGAGCTGGATTTCATCCAGACAATGCAGCACAACCCGCAACTGAACGTGCGGGATGCAACGTCGAGTCTGCTGGTTAATGGTGGTTCGCAGATCCGTGACCTGCTGACACGTCTGGCTGCTCACGAGCAGGTGACGATCCAGGCCAACTTCGAAAATCAGCAGATGACCTTCCCGCTGCATCTGGTGGAAGACGAGTTCCACGCACTGCATCTGCGTCTCGGGGTGCCGAGCATCTACGAAGACGGGCCGATGGTGCGCCCATGGCGTCTCGTACTCGAGGAGCCGGTGGCATTGGAAAACGCCAAAGGCCAGCCCGGCACGCTGTGGGTGCACGAGGTGTCGCACAAAGGTGTGTTGCTGGAAGTGCGCAACAAGACCAAACCACCGAAACATTTCGCCCTGTGGTTCAGCCCTTCCGGTTATGAGCGCATCTCGTTGCGCGGCCATTTCGAGCGTGAAACCGAGCAAGGTTTCTTCGCTTACGAACTGAGCCAGACCGATGCCGACGAGACCGAGCGCCTGCGCCAGTTCATCCTTCAACAGCATCGCCTGACCCACCCCGCCCTGCACGCCTGAGTCTCAGGTATCCAGCTTGCCTGCCATGAATTGCTTCATGCGTTGACGCATCGTTGCGCCCTCATTCCCCAGACATGCAACGGATGAACCGGCCAGACTGTCTTCGGCCAGTTCCGAGGCATCGCCGGCCAACATCAATTGGCAATCGAGGCTCAGTGCCAGACGATTCAGGCGCCGGGGCAGCTCTGGACCGGGGGCATGATTGGAAAACAGTACAAGTGCGTCAGGCTTGACCTTTTCGCAGACCAGCGTCAATTCATCGAACGGCTGGCCCGTGGTCAGCACCCGCACGCCAGAATCGTTGCCGCTGAGAAACAGCGCCGCGACCAGCAACTCAAGCTCTCTGCACTGCCCCGCGAGCGCGCTGACAATCACCCGGCGCGGTTGCGCACCACGCAACATGACAATGCGCTGCAGTACACGCACCCTGAGAAATCCGTCGAGAAACAACCATTCGCTGGTTTGCCCGAAAGCGTCCTGGCGCTGCAGCAGTTGACGCCACAACGGCATCAGAATGGCTTCGAACACCACCGGCAGCGCGTACGACGAGAAAATCTGCCCGTAGACGCGATCCAGCTGCTGATCGTCGAACGCACTGACCGCCTGCTGAACCTGCTCCTGCCATTGCTTGTAATCGGCCTGCACATGGTCATCGGGGATGAAGTTTGCCAGCACCTTCAGAGGCTCTGTTTTCGCCAGGATCTTGCCGACTTTGCTCACGGCCACGCCGCGATCGATCCAGTCGACAATGCTGCGCACGCGCTCGATATCGTTCATGGAATACAAACGATGCCCGCTTTCGGTGCGCGTCGGCTGGATGAGTCCGTAACGGCGCTCCCAGGCACGCAGGGTCACCGGGTTGACGCCAGTCAGGCGCGCCACTTCGCGGATGGGAAACAGCTCTTCGCGCTCGATCGTGCCGAGTGCTGTCGAAGCCGGGCGAGGGTCCGTGATTACAGGCATCTGGCGGTCAACTTCCATGTCGGTTCATTGGATCCCATTTTAAACATGATGGACTGGAAACCTTCAAGTAGTGATCTACGACGAATGTGGCTGGTTTAATCGACAAAATCAGGAATAATCCTTGCTTGCTGCAAAGCGCAGGTCTCTACCCCGGCCTGCGTCAGGCGAAGCTCTTACCCGGAGCGACGCACTCGAAATACGGAGATACAAAATGTCTACTTCCCCCGTCACGCTAATGGTAGCGCGTCGCGTCGCTGATGGCCGTTATCACGATCTTATCGCCTGGTTGCGCGAAGGCGAGCAACTGGCCACCGACTTCCCCGGCTACCTCGGCTCCGGCGTCCTCGCGCCACCGCCCGGTGACAACGAATTCCAGATTATCTTCCGATTTGTCGATGAGCAGACCCTGCACGCGTGGGAATACTCGGCGTCGCGTACCGCCTGGCTGAATCGTGGCAGCGATCTTTTCGAACATCCCAAAGAGCACCGGGTCAGCGGCATTGAAGGCTGGTTTGGTGCTGCCGGCCAACGCCCGCCGCGCTGGAAACAGGCCGTGGCGATCTGGCTGGCGTTTTTTCCGGTGTCGCTGATATTCAACTTTGCCCTCGGCCCGCTGCTCGCTGAGCTGAGCCTGTTGCCGCGCATCTTGATCGGCACGGCGTGCCTGACGCCGCTGATGGTGTATTTCTTCATCCCGTTGTCGACGCGTCTGCTGGCGAACTGGTTGAACAGCACGCCGACGAGGCCATTGGCTGGCGCACCGTCGGCGCAGAATCGCTGATCCGCAGCGGGCGGCGAGCCTGTTATAGTTTTCGCTTCCACCGCGATGCGAGCCGCCCATGCCAGATTCCGCAGCCCCGATCCTCATCACCGGCGCCGGCCAGCGTGTCGGTTTGCACTGCGCGCAGCGCTTGATCGAGGATGGCCACCCGCTGATTTTCACTTACCGCACCGAGCGACCGGGCGTACAGGCCCTTCGCGATCTTGGCGCGACAGCGCTGTTCGCGGATTTTTCCAGTGAGGCAGGAATACTGGCCTTCATTGATTCACTGAAAGCGCACACCGACACTTTGCGCGCGATTGTGCACAACGCCTCCGAATGGCTGGCGGAAACCCAAGGCAGCGAAGCACAAGCCTTCAATCGCATGTTCAACATTCACATGCTCGCGCCTTACCTGATCAACCTGCACTGCGCCGGGTTGCTGCAACGCTCGACACCTGCCGACATCATCCACATCAGCGACGACGTCACTCGCAAAGGCAGCAGCAAGCACATCGGTTATTGCGCCAGCAAAGCCGGGCTCGACAGTCTGACCCTGTCGTTTGCCGCGCGCTTTGCGCCCGCCATCAAGGTCAACGGCATCGCCCCCGCGCTGTTATTGTTCAACCCCGACGATGACGCGGCTTACCGCAGCAAGGCGCTGGCCAAGTCCGCGTTGGGCATCGAGCCGGGCAGCGAGGTGATCTACCAGAGCCTGCGCTATCTGCTCGACAATCCCTATGTCACCGGCACGACCCTGACCGTCAACGGTGGACGGCACGTCAAATAGGCCGTCCCGCTTCGGCCGCGAGTCGAGTAAGATCCACCAGAACGCCTGCAATAGACTGGACGGAGCAAATCAATGCCACAACTTCAACCGGGAATGGCGCGCATCCGGGTCAAGGATCTGCGCCTGCGCACCTTTATCGGCATCAACGAGGACGAAATCCTCAACAAGCAGGATGTGCTGATCAACCTGACCATTCTGTACGCGGCGCAGGAAGCGGTGCGTGACAACGACATCGATCACGCGCTGAATTACCGCACCATCACCAAGGCAATCATCGCCCACGTCGAAGGCAACCGCTTCGCGCTGCTCGAACGCCTGACTCAGGAATTGCTCGACCTGGTGATGACCAATGCATCGGTGCTGTACGCCGAAGTCGAAGTCGACAAGCCCCACGCGCTGCGCTTCGCCGAATCGGTATCGATTACGCTCGCAGCGAGCCGCTAGCTTCAAGCTTCAAGCCGTAAGCGTTAATCTAACGCCCCCCACAATTCAATCTTGCAGCTTGTAGCTTGCCGCTTGAAGCTGTCTCGAAGAGACCCTTATGACCGAGCAACAACGCCTGGAACTCGAAGCCGCCGCCTTTCGCCGACTGGTCGCCCACCTCGACAGCCGCAAGGACGTGCAGAACATCGACCTGATGAACCTCGCCGGGTTCTGCCGCAACTGCCTGTCGAAATGGTACAAGGCCGAAGCCGACCAACGTCAGATCGAGGTCAGCCTCGATGACGCCCGCGAAGTGGTGTACGGCATGCCCTACGCCGAGTGGAAAGCCCAATACCAGCAAGAAGCCAGCGCCGAGCAGCAAGCAGCGTTTGCCAAAGGAAAACCCAATGACTGATCTGAACACCCTGCGCGCCAGCTTCAAGAGTGGCGAGCATGTTTTCGCCGACACCCTGGCGTTCATCGCCGCCGGTTACGACTACCAGCCTCAAGCGTTCAACAACCGCGGCGTGGAAAACGCTGCCGGCCAGAATGAAGGCTCGTGCAAGACCCTGGGTCTGGCACTGCTGGAAGGCTTGAGCGATGAAGAAGCGCTGCTGGCGTTCGGCGAGCATTACCGTTCGGTGCTGGCGACGCCTGAGGGCAGCGATCACGGCAATATCCGCGCGTTGATCAAGCACGGCCTGGCCGGGGTTGAATTCAGCGCACAACCCCTGACCCGCCGCTGATCCCCAACAGCCACACATAACACCTGTGGGAGCGAGCCTGCTCGCGAAGACGGACTGACATTCATCGAAGATGTCGACTGATACACCGCTTCGCGAGCAGGCTCGCTCCCACACTGGATGCGTGGCGACTGCGAATCTCGGGCACAAAAAAACCGGCCAATCTGGCCGGTTTTTTTTATGCCCTGCGGTCTTAGAACGTGGCGTTCTGCAAGCCGTCCAGGTAACGCTCGGTGTCCAGTGCCGCCATGCAACCGGCGCCGGCCGAGGTGATGGCCTGACGGTAAACGTGGTCAGCCACGTCACCGGCAGCGAAGATGCCTTCGACGCTAGTGGCCGTCGCATTGCCTTCACGGCCGCCCTGCACAACCAGGTAACCGTCTTTCAGCGTCAACTGGCCTTCGAACAGCGAAGTGTTCGGGGTGTGGCCGATGGCGATGAACACGCCGTCGACTTTGATCTCGTCGAAGCTGCCATCGTTGTTGCGCAGACGCGCACCGGTCACGCCCATGTTGTCGCCGAGGACTTCGTCCAGGTTGGCGTTCAACTTGAGAATGATCTTGCCTTCAGCCACACGAGCGTTGAGCTTGTCGATCAGGATCTTCTCGGCGCGGAAGGTTTCGCGACGGTGGATCAGGGTCACGGTGCTGGCGATGTTGGCCAGGTACAGCGCTTCTTCGACAGCGGTGTTGCCACCGCCAACCACGGCGACCGGCTTGTTGCGGTAGAAGAAACCGTCGCAGGTCGCGCAGGCCGACACGCCTTTGCCCATGAACGCTTCTTCCGACGGCAGGCCCAGGTAACGGGCGCTGGCACCGGTGGCGATGATCAGCGCATCGCAGGTATAGACGGCGCTGTCGCCGGTCAGGGTGTACGGCTTGGCAGCGAAGTCCACGGCGTTGATGTGATCGAAGACGATCTCGGTCTCGAACCGCTCGGCGTGCTCGCGCATGCGCTCCATCAACACCGGACCGGTCAGGCCATGAACATCACCCGGCCAGTTGTCGACTTCGGTGGTGGTGGTCAGTTGACCGCCGGCCTGCATGCCGGTGATCAGCAGTGGCTTGAGGTTGGCGCGGGCCGCGTAGACCGCAGCGCTGTAACCGGCGGGGCCGGAACCGAGAATGATCACTCGCGAATGACGGACTTCAGACATGAATCTGCTCCTGTTGGCCGGCCATGAAAAATCTGGCGCGGACGCCGGACGGCCGGCGGAATAAAAAAGGACCGTGGACACCTTGGGGAAGGCTTGAACTCGACAGTCCTGTAAAAAGTTGGGTGCAGCGTATCGAGGGGGGCAAGATTAAGGAAATACGGTTTAACAATCCAGCTCATAGGTGGTCTCTATGCCGAGACGCTGACGAGATAGACCTCTTTGTTACAGTGAATGTCGATTGCTCTGCCGCGCTTTCGCCGCTGTGGCAAAGCCGGTAACGTCGGCGCGTTTTCCCTTGCTTCGGAGCACCTTATGCCCGCCCCTGTTCTGTCAGGCCCGCAATACCTGCGCGAAGGCCTCAAACTGGTCCTGAGCCCTGGCCTGCGCCTATTCGTGTTGTTGCCGCTGGCTATCAACCTGGTGCTGTTCGTCGGATTGATCTATCTGGCCGGCCACCAGTTCAGCCTGTGGGTCGACACGCTGATGCCCTCGTTGCCTGAATGGCTGAGTTTCCTCAGCTATATCCTGTGGCCGCTGTTCGTGGTCCTCGTGGCCTTGATGGTGTTTTTCACCTTCACCATGCTCGCCAACATCATTGCCGCACCGTTCAACGGTTTCCTCGCGGAAAAAGTTGAAGTGGTGGTGCGCGGCACCGATGATTTCCCGGCGTTCAGCTGGGGCGAACTGATCGCGATGATCCCGCGCACCCTCTCCCGGGAAATGCGCAAGCTCGGCTACTTCCTGCCGCGCGCCATTGGCCTGTTCATCCTTTCGTTCATCCCGGTGGTAAATATCGTCGCCGCGCCGTTATGGCTGCTGTTCGGCGTGTGGATGATGGCCATCCAGTACATCGACTACCCGGCGGACAACCACAAACTCGGCTGGAACGAGATGCTCGCCTGGCTGCGGCAGAAGCGCTGGCAGAGCATGAGTTTTGGCGGGATCGTCTATCTGGTGTTGCTGATTCCGGTGGTCAACATCCTGATGATGCCGGCGGCGGTAGCCGGGGCGACGTTGTTCTGGGTGCGTGAACGTGGTGCCGAAAATCTGGTGATACAGCACTGACCGCGTCACAAATCCATCATCCGACCGTAACAAGCTCGACATGGCCTCAGCCGACACTGAGGTCATGACGACAGCTCTACATATCACCCTCATCAGCGAAACCTTCCCACCGGAAATCAACGGCGTGGCCAATACCCTTGGCCGCTTGTGCGAGGGTTTGCGCGCACGAGGGCATCAGGTGGAGCTGGTGCGCCCGCGCCAGGCCGGTGATCCACAACGCAGCGAAGACGATGCACTGTTGCTGTGTCGCGGATGGCCGCTGCCGGGCTATCCGGGGCTGCAATGGGGCCAGTCGTCGATGCATAAACTGCTGCGGCGCTGGAAACGCCAGCGCCCCGATGTGCTGTACATCGCCACGGAAGGCCCGCTGGGATTGTCGGCACTGCGTGCCGCACGGCGCCTGGGGATTGCGGTGGTGAGCGGCTTTCACACCAACTTCCAGCAATACACAAGCCAGTACGGCCTCGGTCTGCTGACGCGGATGCTTACCCACTACCTGCGCTGGTTTCACAATCGTTCGGCAATGACTTTGGTGCCGAGCGCCAGTCAGCGCTTGGAGTTGGAGCGGCGGCATTTCGAGCGGCTGGCGTTGTTGTCGCGGGGTGTGGACAGCCAGTTGTTTCATCCGAGCAAACGTCAGAGCGCGTTGCGTGAGCAATGGGGGCTCTCTGACACGGATATCGCGGTCATCCACGTAGGAAGGCTCGCCCCGGAGAAAAATCTGGGCCTGCTCAAACGCTGCTTTGAAACCCTGTGTGAGACTTATCCACAGCGCCATCTGAAGTTGATCGTGGTCGGTGACGGCCCGCAGCGTTCGGCGCTGGAAAAAGAATTGCCGGAAGCGATCTTCTGCGGCGCGCAGCGGGGTGAAGTACTGGCGGCGCACTATGCCTCAGGGGATCTGTTTGTATTTCCCAGCCTCACCGAAACTTTCGGCAATGTGGTGCTGGAAGCCCTGGCTTCGGGACTTGGCGTTATTGCTTATGACCAGGCAGCGGCGGCGCAGCATATTCGCCATGGCTACAACGGCGTTTCGGCAATGCCCGGCGATGAGCAGGCGTTTTGCGAAGCGGCGGCGTGGTTGCTGGAGGAAGATGAACGGTTGCGTTGTGTGCGGCTGAATGCGCGGCAGCATGGCAGTCGCCAGGGCTGGGCGGCGATTATCGAGCAATTCGAGGGGTATTTGCGGGGGGCTTGTGCGGGGGAGTTGGTGGTGCCTGGGGCGCAGACACAACCATAGATTTGCGTCGACATATAAACAGCGTTCGCGAGCAGGCTCGCTCCCACATGGACACCGCATTCCGTCATATGAAATGCAGTAGAGGGTGGGAGCGAGCCTGCTCGCGAAAAGGTCGAACTGGCGCTGCTTAAACCAAGGTCATCAACGCCTCACGACTGAACGGCAGAATATCCTGCTCACGTCCTTCACGGACTTTCTGCGCCCAGTCCGGATCGACCAGCAGCGCGCGGCCCACTGCTACCAGGTCGAACTCTTCTTTGTCCAGACGCTCCAGCAGATTTTCCAGGCTGGCCGGTTGCGCGACCTTGTCGGTGTTGACCATGAACTGCAGGAACTCGCCGTCCAGGCCGACGCTGCCCACGGTGATGGTCGGTTTGCCGGTCAGCTTGCGGGTCCAGCCAGCGAGGTTCAGATCCGAGCCGTCGAACTCCGGCTCCCAGAAGCGTCGGGTCGAGCAGTGGAAAATGTCCACGCCAGCGTCAGACAGCGGCTTGAGAAACTCGCTCAGCGCTTCGGGTGTTTGTACCAGACGCGCGGTGTAATCCTGCTGCTTCCATTGCGAGAAGCGGAAGATGATCGGGAAACCCTCACCGACAGCCGCGCGTACTGCTTGAATCAATTCGATGGCAAAACGCGAACGGTTGGCCAGGCTGCCACCGTATTCATCGCTGCGCTGATTGCTGCCTTCCCAGAAGAACTGGTCGATCAGATAGCCGTGGGCGCCATGGATTTCCACACCGTCCATGCCGATGCTTTGCGCATCTTTGGCAGCCTGGGCAAACGCAGCGATCACGTCCTGGATGTCCTGCTTGGTCATGCCGTGTACCACGACCTGACCGTCCTTGAGTTTTTCCGACGGACCGTAGCCCGGCACGCTGGCATCCGGCTCGGTGCCGAGGCGGCGTACGCTGCCGACATGCCACAGTTGCGGGACGATCTTGCCGCCCTCGGCGTGCACGGCGTCGACAACTTTTTTCCAGCCGGCCAGCGGCGCGTCACCGAAAAACTGCGGCACGTTTGGATAGCCATTGGACGCGACGTGGCCGACCGTGGTGCCTTCGGTGATGATCAGACCAACCCCAGCGGCCGCACGACGACGGTAGTACTCGATGACTTTGGAATTCGGCACGCCGCCCGGGGAGAACGAGCGGGTCATTGGCGCCATGACCACGCGGGTCGGCAGTTCGAGGGCACCGAGATGGAACGGTTTGAACAGGGCTTTAACGGGCATCGAGAGGCTCCACGAAAACATTGGCGACAGGCATGAATCGATATGACGCCGATAATATTGAGACTCGAGAGCTCTGAACAGCATTATTGATTTTGGTGATTAAGGATCAAAAGATTGAAAAGCAAAAGATCGCAGCCTTCGGCAGCTCCTACACAGGATTTGTGGTCCCCCTGTAGGAGCTGCCGAAGGCTGCGATCTTTTGATGCTACTTTTCAGCTCAGCGCTTTTTCAATCGCATGCACGATCGTCGGATCATCCGGCGCCGTGCGCGGCGAGAACCGCGCCAGCACCCGGCCGTCCTTGCCGAGCAGAAACTTCTCGAAATTCCAGGTGATGTCGCCGGGAAACTCGGCGCCCTCGCCCGCCAGCAGGCGATACAACTGATGCCGTTCGTGGCCGTTGACTTCGAGTTTGCTCGCCAACGGGAACGTCACGCCATAGTTGAGGCTGCAGAATTCCTGGATTTCCTTTTCCGAGCCTGGCTCTTGACCGGCAAACTGGTTGCACGGCAGGCCCAGCACAGTGAAGCCTTTGGCCTTGTATTGCTGGTAGAGGTTTTCCAGTGCCGCGTACTGGGGGGTCAAGCCGCATTTGGAGGCCACGTTGACCACCAGCACGACTTGGCCCTTGAACGGCGCCAGCGGTAGCTCCTGACCATCCAGGCCGGTCAACTTAAGGTCGTGAAAAGCACTCATGCCGAACTCCAGGATTCTCGTGTTCTACTCGAAACAGCCACTTGGCGAGGCCACCAAGGACAGCCGCGGACTAAAAAGGCGCCCACAGGCGCCTCTCCAGTACTCGAAGCTTAGCGCAGAAAATCAGTGGTGATGGCCACCTTCGCCATGGACGTGACCATGAGCGATTTCTTCCTGGCTGGCGTCACGGATATCAACGATCTTCACCTTGAAGTTCAGGCGCTGACCGGCCAGAGGGTGGTTGCCATCAACGGTGACGTCGTCGCCGTCCAGGTCACGAATGGTGACGATCTGCATCTGGCCGTCCGGCGCCGAAGCGTGGAACTGCATGCCGACTTCCAGCTCGTCAACGCCTTCGAACATGCTGCGGCTCAGGGTGCTGACCAGCTCGGCGGCGTATTCGCCGTAAGCATCTTCCGGCTCAACGGCCACTTCCAGCTCGTCGCCGACAGCTTTGCCTTCCAGGGCTTTTTCCAGGCCCGGGATGATGTTGCCTGCACCTTGCAGGTAAACCAGCGGAGCGCCGCCGGCGGAGCTGTCGATGACCTCACCAGCGTCGTTGGTCAGGGTATAGTCGATGGAGACAGCCTTATTGGCGGCGATCAGCATGGGGCGAGACCTTTTGCATAAGAATATAGAAAGGCCAAGTTTAGCGAAGCAATCGCGTGAAAGCGACCACAACCCGGACAAACGGGTTTCGACCATCACCGGCTTTCATCAGGACGAAGATGGCCATTGGGTGGTCGAGCTTTCCTGTGGCCACACCCAGCACCTGCGCCACCAGCCGCCGTGGCAAACCCGCGCCTGGGTCCTGGATCCGGCGCAACGTATTGAAAAAACAGGTCAACCCTTTGCCTGCGGTTGGTGTGCACAAGGCTCGGTTAGCGATAACCTTGGCGACTGAATTTCGGTAGTCGGCCAGACATAGGCTGACACCCTTGCATAGAGAATTCCCATGCAAACTTTTTTTATCGCCCCCACCGATTTTGGCGTGGGTCTGACCTCCATCAGCCTCGGGCTGGTGCGCACACTTGAACGCGCCGGGCTCAAAGTCGGCTTCTTCAAACCGATCGCCCAGCCACATCCGGGCGACACCGGCCCTGAACGTTCCACCGAACTGGTGGCGCGCACCCATGGCCTGAAACCGCCACAACCGTTGGGTCTTGCGCACGTCGAACGCATGCTCGGCGACGGTCAGCTCGACGAACTGCTCGAAGAAATCATCGCCCTGTATCAACAAGCGGCGGTTGGCAAAGACGTGCTGGTGGTCGAAGGCATGGTGCCGACCCGCAGCGCCAGTTACGCCGCGCGGGTCAATCTGCACCTGGCCAAGAGTCTGGATGCCGAGGTGATTCTGGTCTCGGCGCCGGAAAACGAAGTGCTCGCCGAGCTTTCTGGCCGTGTCGAGCTTCAGGCTCAATTGTTCGGTGGCCCGAAAGATCCGAAAGTCCTCGGGGTGATCCTCAACAAGGTCAAGACCGACGAGAGCATGGACGCCTTCGCCACGCGTCTGAAGGAGCATTCGCCGTTGCTGCGCAGCGGTGATTTCCGCTTGCTTGGCTGCATCCCGTTTCAGCCGGAACTCAATGCGCCACGCACCCGCGACGTCGCCGACCTGATGGGCGCGCAAGTGCTCAACGCGGGCGACTACGAAACCCGGCGCATGAGCAAAATCATCATTTGCGCACGAACCATGCGCAACACCGTCGAGCTGCTCAAGCCCGGCGTGCTGGTGGTGACGCCGGGCGATCGCGACGACATCATCCTCGCCGTCAGCCTCGCAGCGATCAACGGCGTGCCGCTGGCCGGCCTGTTGCTGACCAGTGACACCCTGCCCGACCCGCGCATCATGGACCTGTGCCGGGGCGCGTTGCAGGCCGGTCTGCCGGTGTTGTCGGTGAGCACCGGCTCCTACGACACCGCCAATCTGCTCAATGGCCTGAACAAGGAAATCCCGATCGATGACCGCGAGCGCGCGGAGATCATCACCGATTTCGTCGCCAGCCACCTCGACGCCAACTGGCTGCATCAGCGCTGCGGTACGCCTCGGGAGATGCGCCTGTCGCCGGCAGTGTTCCGCTATCAATTGATCCAGCGAGCGCAAGCGGCGAACAAGCGCATCGTCTTGCCCGAAGGCAGCGAGCCGTTCACCGTGCAAGCGGCGGCGATCTGTCAGGAACGCGGGATCGCCCGCTGCGTGCTGTTGGCCAAGCCCGAAGACGTCGAAGCGGTCGCCCGCGCGCAAGGTATCGTGCTGCCGCCGGGTCTGGAAATCCTTGACCCGGACCGCATCCGCGAGCGTTACGTCGAGCCGATGGTCGCCCTGCGCAAGAGCAAAAGCCTCAACGCACCGATGGCCGAGCAGCAACTGGAAGACACCGTGGTGATCGGCACCATGATGCTTGCGCTGGATGAGGTCGACGGCCTGGTTTCGGGTGTGATCAACACCACCGCCAACACCATCCGCCCGGCCTTGCAATTGATCAAGACCGCACCGGGCTGCACGCTGGTGTCGTCGGTGTTCTTCATGCTGTTCCCGGAAGAAGTGCTGGTCTACGGCGACTGCGTGATGAACCCGCACCCGAGCGCCGCAGAACTGGCCGAAATCGCCCTGCAAAGCGCTGACTCGGCGGCCGCATTCGGTATCACTCCACGGGTGGCGATGATCAGCTATTCCAGCGGCGAATCGGCCCGCGGTGAAGAAGTCGAGAAAGTCCGCGAGGCGACTCTGCTGGCTCATGAGCAACAAAACTCGCTGCTGATCGACGGCCCGTTGCAGTACGACGCCGCCGCCAACGCCGACGTCGCCCGGCAACTGGCGCCGAACAGTCAGGTCGCCGGGCGCGCCACGGTGTTTGTGTTCCCCGATCTGAACACCGGCAACACTACGCACAAAGCCGTGCAGCGCAGCGCCGATTGCCTCAGCCTCGGGCCGATGCTGCAAGGCCTGCGCAAACCGGTGAACGACCTGCCGCGCGGCGCGCAAGTCGATGACATCGTCTACACCATCGCGCTCACCGCGATTCAAGCCGCCAACCGACCTATGGATGTGTAAATGCTGGATTTTCTACCCGCCCCCGTGCGCGGCGTGATCGCCTCGCTGCTGTTGGCGCTCAACACGATTCTGCTGTGCTCGTTTCTGTTCTGTGTGGCGCTGGTCAAGGCCCTGCCGTTTGCCTTTACCCAGCGCATTGCCGGTTGGCTGATGAGCCACACCCACGAGGCGTGGATCAGCAACAACAAGGGCTGGATGAATCTGGTACGGCGCACCCGCTGGCACGTCAGCGGCCTGCAAGGCCTCGACTATCAGCACTCGTACCTGATCACCAGCAACCACCAGAGCTGGGTGGATATTCTGGTGCTGCAATACGTGCTCAACCGCAAGATTCAACCGCTGAAGTTTTTCCTCAAGCAGGAGCTGATCTGGGTCCCGGTAATCGGGCTGGCCTGGTGGGCGCTGGGCTTTCCGTTCATGAAGCGCTACTCCAAGGCGTACCTGGAAAAACACCCGGAGAAGAAAGGCAAGGACCTGGAAACCACGCGCAAGACCTGCGCGAAATTCCGCCATAACCCGGTGGGGATTTTCAACTTCGTCGAAGGCACACGCTTCACCGAAGGCAAGCATGCGCAGCAGCAGTCACCGTTCAAGTACCTGCTCAAGCCCAAGGCCGGCGGGATCGCCTTTGTGCTGGATGCGATGGGCGAACAGCTGGAGTCGATCGTCAACGTGACGATTCATTATCCAGCGGGGCGTCCAGGGTTCTGGGATTTGCTCTGCGGCAATGTGCGCGATGTGGTGGTGCATTTTGAGGAAATCAAAATCCCGCCGGCATTCATCGGCAAGAACTACGACCAGGACGGCGAGTATAGATTGCAGTTCCAGGGCTGGATCAATCAGCTGTGGCTGGACAAGGATGCGTTGCTGGAGCAGATGCACCGCGAATATCCACCCAAACACTGACCCCTGTGGGAGCGAGCCTGCTCGCGAAAGCGGTGGATCAGCTTGCAAAGATGTTGAATGAGATAAAGCTTTCGCGAGCAGGCTCGCTCCACAGTTGATCGTTCCCACGCTCCGCGTGGGAATGCAGCCCGGGACGCTCCGCGTCCCTGCCGAAGCGGACGCGGAGCGTCCAATGAGGCATTCCCACGCGGAGCGTGGGAAGGATCACCCAACACTAAAAAGCCCGCCGATGATCACTCACCGGCGGGCTTTTCATTGATGGCTAACGCTTAAATCGCGCCACGCTGCCGCAACAGCTCCAGCACTTGCTTGACGCTTTCTTCCAGACTCAGCGACTGCGTGTCGATCACCAGGTCGGCGTTGAGCGGCACGTCGTACGGGAAGGATTCGCCCGGGATATTGTCGCCGCCAGCAGCGTACAGCCCTTGCGGATCACGCTCGGCGCACACGGTCGGCGAGGCCTGCACGTAGACCGTCAGCAAGCGATCCTTGCCGATCAGTTCCTTGGCCTGCTCGCGACCTTCGGCACTTGGCGCGACGAACGCGGCCAGGGTCAGCAGCCCCGCTTCGTTGAACTGACGCGCCACGTGGGCGGCTCGACGCCAGTTCTCGGTACGCCCGGCGCGATCCTGTGGCAGACCTTTGTTCAAGTCATGACGCAGGTTCTGGCCATCCAGTACAAACACCGCGCGGCCCATGTCGAACAGCTTGCGCTCGACCGCATACGCCAGGGTGCTTTTACCCGCGCCGGACAGGCCGCTGAACAGCACGGTGGCCGGTTGCTGGCCGAAGCGCTGGGCACGTTCTTCGGTCGCCACGTGGGCCAGTTTGCCGTGGTGGGTGGCGGTGCCATGGGCCACTGGCTGAGCGACGATCATGCCGGCGCCAACGGTGCCGTTGGTCAGGCGATCGATGACGATGAACGCGCCGGTGGTGCGGTTGCTTTCGTAACCGTCGAGGGCGATCGGCGCGTCGAGCGCGATCTTTACCTTGCCGATTTCGTTGAGCTGCAACGCGCTCGCCGGGCCTTCTTCCAATGTGTTCACGTCGACCTTGTTGACGATGCTGGCGATGGAGCCCGGCACGTAACTGGTGGCGCGTTTGATGTCGTATTTCTTGCCCGGCAGCATCGGCTCTTCAGCCATCCACACCAGCATCGCTTCGAAGCTGTCGGTGACCGGCGGCACGTTGTCGGCATGCACCAACAGGTCGCCACGGGAGATATCGATTTCGTCTTCCATGGTCAGGGTTACCGCCTGACCGGGACCTGCGTGCTCCAGTTCACCTTCGAAGGTGACGATGGATTTCACCCGGCTGCTCTTGCCCGACGGCAGCACCACGACTTCGTCGCCCTTGTGCACGATGCCGCTGGCCAGGGTGCCGGCGAAACCACGGAAATTCAGGTTCGGACGGTTGACGTACTGCACCGGGAAACGCAGATCGGTGAAGTTGCGATCGCCCGCCACTTCCACTGTCTCGAGAATTTCCATCAGCGACTGGCCGGTGTACCACGGCGAGCGCTCGGACTTGTTCACCACGTTGTCGCCTTTAAGGGCAGACATCGGCACGAAGTGCATGCTGGTCGGCTTCATCTTCAAGCCTTCGGCGAACTTCAGGTAGTCGGCCTTGATCGACTCGAACACGCCTTCGTTGAAGTCCTTCAAGTCCATCTTGTTGATGGCAACGACGATGTGTTTGATGCCCAGCAACGAAGCAATGAAGCTGTGACGACGGGTCTGGGTCTGCACGCCGTAACGGGCGTCGACCAGAATGATCGCCAGGTCACAGGTGGACGCACCGGTGGCCATGTTGCGGGTGTACTGCTCATGGCCGGGGGTGTCGGCGATGATGAATTTGCGCTTGGCGGTGGAGAAATAGCGGTAAGCGACATCAATGGTGATGCCCTGCTCACGCTCGGCCTGCAGACCGTCGACCAGCAATGCCAGGTCGATGTCGTCACCGGTGGTGCCGACTTTCTTCGAATCGCGGGTGATCGCTTCGAGGTGATCTTCGTAGATCATCTTCGAGTCGTGCAGCAGGCGCCCGATCAGGGTGCTCTTGCCGTCATCGACGTTACCGCAGGTCAAAAAGCGCAGCAGCTCTTTACGTTCGTGCTGGCCCAGGTAGGCGAGGATGTCCTCGCTGATCAAATCAGAAACATGCGACATGACAGCCCCTTAGAAATAGCCTTGACGTTTTTTGTCTTCCATCGAGCCTGCGCCATCGTGGTCGATGACCCGGCCCTGGCGCTCGGAAGTTCGCGTCAGGAGCATTTCCTGAATGATGTCCGTCAGGCTTTCGGCCTCGGACTCCACCGCGCCCGTCAACGGGTAGCAGCCAAGGGTGCGGAACCGCACTTTCTTTTTCACGATGCGCGCTTTGTCTTCATCGGACAGGTGCTCGAGGATGCGCTCGTCGTCGATCATGATCAGCGTGCCGTTCTTCTCGATCACTTCGCGTTCGGCGGCGAAGTACAGGGGCACAATCGGAATGCCTTCGAGATAGATGTACTGCCAGATGTCCAGCTCGGTCCAGTTCGACAACGGGAACACACGAATGGATTCGCCCTTGTTGACCTTGCCGTTGTAGACGTTCCACAGCTCCGGACGCTGGTTTTTCGGGTCCCAGCGGTGCTTGCTGTCACGGAACGAGTACACGCGCTCTTTGGCGCGGGATTTCTCTTCATCGCGACGGGCGCCGCCGAACGCTGCGTCGAAACCATGCTTGTCGAGTGCCTGTTTCAGGCCTTCGGTTTTCATGATGTCGGTGTGCTTGGCGCTGCCGTGGGTGAACGGGTTGATGTTCTGCGCCACGCCATCGGGGTTGATGTGGGTAATCAGGTCCAGGCCCAAGTCTTCGACCATCTTGTCGCGGAACTTGTACATTTCCTGGAATTTCCAGCGGGTGTCGACGTGCATCACCGGAAACGGCAGTTTGCCCGGGAAGAACGCCTTGCGTGCCAGGTGCAGCATCACGGCGGAGTCTTTACCGATGGAGTACAGCATCACCGGGTTATCGAACTCGGCGGCCACCTCGCGGATGATGTGGATGCTTTCCGCCTCCAGCTGTTTCAGATGCGTCAGTTTGTCGACCATGGCTACTCACGAAAGCTTTCTTATGAACGGCCAGCGGGCCGTGTTCGAGCGAGGAATCCTAGCACAGCGACCTCTTCTAATCAGGACGCCAACTAGATCGAAAGGGTATATGAATATGCCCACCAGTTCGGCCGTCAGGGCCGAACGTGGGAGCGAGCCTGCTCGCGAAGGCGGAGTGTCAGGCACCTTTGTATTGAAGGTCTGACGCCTTCGCGAGCAGGCTCGCTCCCACAGGAGTTTGCGGTGAGCTCAGATCGGGTTGGGGCAATCGATGAAGATGTGCTCAAGGGCAAAGCGCTTCGCCAGATACTCGCCCAGCGCCTGCACGCCATAGCGTTCGGTGGCGTGATGGCCGGCGGCAATGAAGCTGATGTCGTTTTCCCTGGCACTGTGGAAAGTCTGCTCGGAGGCCTCGCCACTGATGAACAGATCGACCCCCGCCGCCACGCCCTGATCGATATAACCCTGGCCGCCGCCAGTGCACCAGCCGACGCGGCGGATCATGCCGCTGCCTTCGATCAGCAGCGGCTCGCGGCCCATGACTTCTTGCACCTTGCGCGCGAAATCCCGCGCAGTCATCGGCTCATTCAGCGAACCGACCAGCCCGACGACTTTCGGGTTGCTCGGGTCCAACGGCCCTTCAACAGTGATGTCGAGCTGACGCGCCAGTTGCACGTTGTTGCCAACGTCCGGGTGCAGATCCAGCGGCAGGTGATAAGCGAGCAGACTGATGTCGTGCTTGAGCAAGGTTTTCAAGCGGCGCTGTTTCATGCCGGTGACGCAGGGGTTTTCGCCTTTCCAGAAATACCCGTGGTGGACCAGGATCAGGTCGGCCTCGGCCTCGACGGCGGCATCGAGCAACGCCTGGCTGGCGGTGACGCCACTGACGATGCGCATCACCTGCGGGCGGCCTTCGACCTGTAATCCGTTGGGGCAATAATCGGCAATTTTCGCACTGCCCAGGTAACGGTCGGCTTCTTCGACGAGGGTGCTGAGGGCAACGGCCATGAAAGACTCCTAAATATCCCGTTCAGAGGCGCGCGCGGCCTCGTATAATGCGCGACATTATGGGCGGTCTGACCTCGCCTGCAACCTTTCCAGGAACGTGCTTAATGCTCAAGGCGCTGCGTTTTTTTGGCTGGCCGCTGTTGGCCGGTGTGCTTATCGCTCTGTTGATTATTCAGCGTTACCCCGAGTGGGTCGGGCTGCCGAGCCTCGATGTCAATCTGCAACAGGCGCCACAGACCACGATCGTGCAACAGGGGCCGGTGTCCTATGCGGATGCGGTGGGCATCGCCGCGCCGTCGGTGGTCAACCTGTACACCACCAAGGTCATCAACAAACCGGCGCATCCCTTGTTCGAGGATCCGCAGTTCCGCCGTTTCTTCGGTGACAACTCGCCGAAACAGAAGCGCATGGAATCGAGCCTCGGTTCCGGGGTGATCATGAGCCCGGAAGGCTACATCCTCACCAACAACCACGTCACCAGCGGCGCCGACCAGATTGTCGTGGCATTGAAGGACGGTCGCGAAACACTCGCACGGGTGATTGGCAGCGATCCTGAGACTGACCTGGCTGTCCTGAAGATCGACCTGAAAAACCTCCCGGCAATCACCGTCGGCCGCTCCGACAGCATTCGCATCGGTGACGTCGCGCTCGCCATCGGCAACCCGTTCGGCGTCGGTCAGACCGTGACCATGGGCATCATCAGCGCCACCGGCCGCAATCAGTTGGGCCTGAACAACTACGAAGACTTCATCCAGACCGATGCGGCGATCAACCCGGGCAACTCCGGCGGTGCGCTGGTCGACGCCAACGGCAACCTCACCGGAATCAACACGGCGATCTTTTCCAAGTCCGGCGGCTCGCAAGGCATCGGATTTGCCATTCCGGTGAAACTGGCGATGGAAGTGATGAAGTCGATCATCGAGCACGGCCAGGTGATTCGTGGCTGGCTGGGCATCGAAGTGCAACCGCTGACTCAGGAACTGGCGGAGTCGTTTGGCTTGTCCGGGCGTCCTGGGATTGTCGTCGCCGGAATCTTCCGTGACGGCCCGGCGCAGAAAGCCGGCCTGCAACTGGGCGATGTGATTCTGAGCATCGATGGCGAGCCCGCCGGCGATGGTCGCCGCTCGATGAACCAGGTGGCGCGGATCAAACCGACCGACAAGGTGACAATTCAGGTCATGCGCAACGGCAAGGAACTGAAGCTGACGGCTGAAATCGGCCTGCGTCCACCACCGGCACCGGTGAAAGAAAAAGAAGAGTAAAAATGTTTTCGCGCCAACGGCGCGAATAGCAGACATTCTCAACGGGCATGTTATATTGTTTCAATTCTAGCAATTGGAACAACATAACATGTCGTCTCGCAAAAAGGCCTCACTGTTGGGCCTGACTCTGGGTTTGCTCTGCGATCCCGCCTCCGCCGATGAGCCGCAGCCCGTTGAGCTGGAAGCCATCAGCGTCACCTCCGACTACGAATCACCCACCGGCCCGGTCAGCGGTTATCGCGCGACCCGCTCGGCCAGTGCGACCAAAACCGACACGGCGATTCGCGATATCCCACAAGCCATCAGCGTGGTCCCGGCCAGCGTGCTCTCGGATCTGGGCAGCAGCAGCGTCGAACGTGCGCTGGATTTTGCTGGCGGCGTATCGAAGCAGAACAACTTCGGCGGCCTGACCCTGTACGAATACAGCGTGCGCGGCTTCACCACGTCCGAGTTCTACAAGGACGGTTTCAGCGCCAATCGCGGCTACCCGAGCACGCCAGATGCGGCCAACATCGAGCGCATCGAAGTGCTCAAAGGCCCGGCCGCCAGCCTGTACGGCCGGGGCGATCCCGGCGGTACGGTGAACATCGTCACCAAGAAACCGCAGCCGGAAGCGTTCACCACTGTGCAAACCAGCGCTGGCAGTTGGGACCGCTATCGCACCGCGCTGGACGTCAACACGCCCCTCGATGATCAGGGCGATGTGCTCTCGCGCATCAATCTCGCCGTAGAAGACAACAACAGCTTTCGCGACCACGTCGACAGCCAGAGGGTATTCGTTGCGCCCTCGATCAGTTGGCAGTTGAGCCCGGACACATCGCTGCTGGTGGAGAGCGAAATCGTCCGTCACAACTCGACGTTCGATCGTGGCGTTGTGGCGCCGAACAACAAATGGAGCGGCGTTTCGCGCTCGACGTTCTTGGGCGAGCCCAACGACGGCAACATCGACAACCACAACAACCTGCTCCAGGCCACTCTTGAACACCATCTGAACGACAGCTGGAAACTGCGTCTGGCCAGCCACTACAAGGAAGGCAAGCTCTGGGGCGACGCCACGGAACAACGCGCGCTGAACGCCGACGGCCATACGGTCAACCGCCGCTTGCGCGAACGCGACACGAGTTGGCACGACAGCATCACCCAACTGGAACTGCGCGGTCTGTTCGACCTCGGGCCGTGGCAGCATGAATTGCTGATCGGCACCGAGTACGAGAATTACCGCAAGGACGAACGCGTCACCACCATTGCTGGCGGCCCCTACGCCATCGACATCTATAAGCCGGTCTACGGCCAGCCGAAACCCAACGGCGCACGCTCGGGCACCGACTTCTTCGAACACGTCGAAAGTCATGCGCTGAATCTGCAGGACCAGATCATCTTCACCGACAAGCTGCGCGGCATGCTCGGCGCGCGCTTCGAGCACTTCGATCAGCGCATCGACGATCACAGCCGCAACGCCAAAAGTCAGCAACGCCACGACGCGCTGACTCAACGCGCCGGCCTGCTCTATCAGCTCACGCCGAACACCGGCCTGTTCGCCAACGCCTCGACCTCGTTCAAACCGAACAACGGCCTGGATGCTTCCGGCAAATCCTTCGACCCGGAAGAAGGCGTCGGTTATGAAGTGGGAATCAAGAACGAGCTGTTCGATGAGCGTGTGAGCAGCACCCTCGCCTTCTTCCACATCGACAAGGAAAACGTTCTCGCCCTCGATCCGGGCACCGACACCAGCCGCGCCATGGGCAAGGCGCGCAGTCAGGGCTTCGATTGGCAAGTGAGCGGCCAGGTGACCGACGCGGTGCGGGTCATCGGCGCCTTCGCCTACATCGACGCCGAGATGACCAAGGGCGACGCGACCATTGCCACAGGCAGCCGCATCCTCGGCGTGGCCAAACGCAGCGGCAGTCTGCTGGGTGTTTATGAATTTCAGGATGGCCGTCTGCGCGGTTCAGACGTCGGCGCAGCGTTCACCTACGTCGGCGATCGCTCGGGCGAATCCGGCAGCGACTTCGAATTGCCGGCCTACCAGACCGTCGACTTGCTCGCGCACTACAAGGCCAGCGACAACGTAACGGTCGGCCTCAACCTGAACAACGTCTTCGACGAGAAATATTACGAGCGCTCCTACAGCAACTACTGGGTCAACCCCGGCGAGCCACGCAATTTCACCGTCAGCCTGACACTCAACCTGTAAAAGGACGTCACCATGCACTACGGCAAATCCCTTCTGCTCATCGCTGCGCTCTTCACCGGGCAAGTGTCGGCCCACGGCCTGTGGACAGAGGAACGACGCGGCAACATCGAAGTGGTCTACGGTCACGGCGCCGAAGACAACGCCTTCAAGGCACAAAAAGTCAGCGGTGCCTGGGCTTATGACGCAAGCGGCAAAATGATCCCGGTCAGCGTCGAGCGCCTGGCCGATCATGCCCGTTTGAAACCATTGAAGCCGCCGGCGCTGATGGCCGTGGCGCTGAATAATGGCATGTGGTCGCAGACGGCGGACAAGAAGTGGATCAACGAAGGACGCAGCAAAGTGCCCGGCGCCACCGAGGCCACGCAGACCTTCAAGTACAGCCTGGCGATCTATCAGCCGGGGGCGAAATTGCCGAAACTGGACCAGATCAAACTGCTGATCCTGCCGGAGGTCGATCCGCTGACGGTCGGGCCGGGCAAATCGTTACCGGTGCGGGTGCTGCTCGATGGCAAACCGGCGGCAGGTGTGAAGTTATATGGCGACTATCGCAGCGCGCCAAACACCCTGAGCACCGAGACCGACAAGGACGGGCGTGCGCAGGTGCTGGTGCGTAATGAAGGGTTGAATGTGATTGCGGCGCAGGTTGAAGTGCCGGTGAAGGACAGTGTGGATGTGGACAGTCGTGGGTTGTTCAGTTCACTGACGTTCCTTGGCGAGCCGCATCACGAATAAAAGCACACCCTCACCCCAGCCCTCTCCCGGCGGGAGAGGGAGCCGACCGAGTTGTCTTGCGGGATACATCGACCTGAAAGACCGAGTTGATTATGGATTCAATACAAATCGTTCAAGTCGGTGAACCTCTGCAATATTCCCCATTCAGCCCCCTCTCCCTCTGGGAGAGGGGGCCGACCGAGTTGTCTTGCGGGATACATCGACCTGAAAGACCGAGTTGATTATGGATTCAATACAAATCGTTCAAGTCGGTGAACCTCTGCAATATTCCCCATTCAGTCCCCTCTCCCTCTGGGAGAGGGGGCCGACCGAGTTGTCTTGCGGGATACATCGACCTGAAAGACCGAGTTGATTATGGATTCAATACAAATCGTTCAAGTCGGTGAACCTCTGCAATATTCCCCGTTCAGTCCCCTCTCCCTCTGGGAGAGGGGGCCGACCGAGTTGTCTTGCGGGATACATCGACCTGAAAGACCGAGTTGATTATGGATTCAATACAAATCGTTCAAGTCGGTGAACCTCTGCAATATTCCCATTCAGTCCCCTCTCACTCTGGGAGAGGGGGCCGACCGAGTTGTCTTGCGGGATACATCGACCTGAAAGACCGAGTTGATTATGGATTCAATACAAATCGTTCAAGTCGGTGAACCTCTGCAATATTCCCCATTCAGTCCCCTCTCCCTCTGGGAGAGGGGGCCGACCGAGTTGTCTTGCGGGATACATCGACCTGAAAGACCGAGTTGATTATGGATTCAATACAAATCGTTCAAGTCGGTGAACCTCTGCAATATTCCCCGTTCAGTCCCCTCTCCCTCTGGGAGAGGGGGCCGACCGAGTTGTCTTGCGGGATACATCGACCTGAAAACCGAGTTGATTATGGATTCAATACAAATCGTTCAAGTCGGTGAACCTCTGCAATATTCCCCATTCAGTCCCCTCTCCCCTCTGGGAGAGGGCTAGGGTGAGGGGCTTTTGCTTTTAGAGGTCGCCAAGGCCGTCGATCAACGCCTGATTCTGCTCCGGCGTACCCACCGATATCCGCAAGAACTGCGCAATCCGTTCCTGCTTGAAGTGCCGCACGATCACGCCCTGCTCGCGCAGCTTGGCCGCCATGCCCGCCGCATCATGCTGCGGGTGGCGAGCGAAGATGAAGTTGGCCGCCGACGGCAGCACTTCAAAGCCTTTAGCCTGCAACTGCGCCACCACCCATTCGCGGCTCTCGATCACCTGACGACAGGTCTTGTCGAAATACTCGCGATCTTCGAAAGCCGCCGCCGCGCCGACAATCGCCAGACGATCCAGTGGATAGGAGTTGAAGCTGTTCTTGATCCGCTCCAACGCCTCGATCAGATCCGGGTGCCCTACCGCCAGACCGACACGCAGGCCGGCCAGCGAGCGTGACTTGGACAGCGTCTGCGTCACCAGCAGGTTCGGATAGCGATCCACCAGATTGATCGCCGTCTCGCCACCGAAGTCGATGTACGCCTCATCCACGACTACAACCGAATCTGGACTGGCCTTGAGGATTTGCTCGACGGCGTCCAGCGCCAGCAGGCATCCGGTCGGGGCGTTCGGGTTGGGGAAAATGATCCCGCCATTCGGTTTGGCGTAGTCGGCCGGGTTGATCTGGAATTGCGCATCCAGCGGCACCGCATCGAATTCAATGCCGTACAGACCGCAGTAGACCGGATAGAAGCTGTAGCTGATGTCCGGGAACAGCAGCGGCTGATCGTGTTGCAGCAGACCGTGGAAGATGTGCGCGAGCACTTCGTCCGAACCGTTGCCAAGGAACACCTGACTGGTTTGCACGCCGTAATATTCGGCCACGGCGTTTTTCAGCAGATCACTGTTCGGGTCCGGGTACAGGCGCAGGTTGTCGTTGAGCTCGGCTTGCATCGCCGCCAGCGCTTTTGGCGACGGGCCATACGGATTTTCGTTGGTATTGAGCTTGACCAGTTTGGTCAGCTTCGGCTGTTCCCCCGGCACGTAGGGCACCAGATCCTTGACGAACGGGCTCCAGAATTTACTCATCGCTCAGTTCCCCTGCCCTTTCAGAAAGTCTTGGTCTTTGATGCGGTATTCGGCGCTTCGCGCGTGGGCGCTCAGCGATTCGCCATGGGCCAGTACCGATGCAGTTTTGCCCAGCTCGGAAGCGCCGGCCTCGGAGCAAAAGATGATCGACGAGCGCTTCTGGAAGTCGTAGACGCCCAGCGGCGAGGAGAACCGCGCGGTGCCGGAAGTCGGCAACACGTGGTTCGGACCGGCGCAGTAATCGCCCAACGCTTCGGAAGTGTGGCGGCCCATGAAGATCGCACCGGCGTGGCGGATCTGCGGCAGCCAGGCTTGTGGATCAGCGACCGACAACTCCAGGTGTTCCGGGGCGATACGGTTGGCGACTTCGATGGCCTGGGCCATGTCAGTGACCTGGATCAGCGCACCACGGCCATTGATCGAAGTTTCGATGATGGTCGCGCGGTCCATGGTCGGCAGCAATTTATCGATGCTCGCGGCGACCTTGTCGAGGAACTCGGCGTCGGGGCTGACCAGAATCGCTTGCGCGTCTTCGTCGTGCTCGGCCTGGGAGAACAGGTCCATGGCAATCCAGTCCGGATCTGTCTGGCCGTCGCACACCACAAGAATTTCCGAAGGGCCGGCGATCATGTCGATGCCGACCTGGCCGAACACATGGCGCTTGGCCGTGGCGACATAGATATTGCCCGGGCCGACAACCTTGTCGACACGCGGCACGCTTTCGGTGCCGTACGCCAGTGCGGCAACCGCTTGCGCGCCGCCGATGGTGAACACGCGGTCGACACCGGCGATGCAGGCAGCGGCCAGCACCAGCTCGTTGATTTCACCGCGCGGGGTCGGCACGACCATGACCACTTCGGTCACGCCGGCCACCTTCGCCGGAATCGCGTTCATCAATACCGACGACGGATACGAAGCCTTGCCACCTGGCACGTACAGGCCGGCACGATCCAGTGGCGTGACTTTCTGGCCGAGCACCGTGCCGTCAGCCTCGGTGTAGCTCCAGGAATCCTGCTTCTGTTTTTCGTGATAGCTGCGCACGCGGGCGGCGGCTTTTTCCAAGGCCTCGCGTTGCGGCACGGTGATGCGGGTCAGGGCCAGTTCGAGACGCTCGCGCGGCAGGATCAGGTCGGCCATCGAGGCGACTTCAAGACCGTCGAACTTCTGGGTGAACTCGACCAGCGCCGCGTCACCGCGCTCGCGCACAGCCTTGATGATGTCCAGCACGCGCTGATTGACCGAGTCATCAGACACACTTTCCCAGCTCAGCAGATGATCCAGATGATGCGCGAAATCCGGGTCAGCAGCGTTGAGTCGGCGAATTGCAGTCGGTGCGGTCATAGCGAGAGCCTCATAGGAATTGGCAAAAAACTCAGGCGCCCGAAACTAGCATTCGATCCGCTTGGGCACCTGAGAATTCTGGCTATGAGGCGGATAGACGGCGCGGCCTCGGGCCGCGCTGGTAGATCAGCCGCGGTGTCGCGATTCCACTGCGTTGCGCAGGGTGTCGATCAACGCTTGGATTCGGGCGTGCTGCATTTTCATTGAAGCCTTGTTGACGACCAGACGCGAGCTGATCGTGGCGATCAGTTCCTGTGGCTCCAGGCCGTTGGCGCGCAAGGTGTTGCCGGTGTCGACCACGTCGATGATCTTGTCGGCCAGCCCGATCAGCGGCGCCAGTTCCATCGAGCCATACAGCTTGATGATGTCGACCTGACGGCCCTGCTCGGCGTAATAACGCTTGGCAACGTTGACGAACTTGGTCGCCACGCGCAGACGGCCCTTGGGCTCGACCGCGCCGATCTTGCCGGCGGTCATCAGCTTGCACTGGGCGATCTGCAGGTCCAGCGGCTCGTACAGGCCCTGGCCGCTGTATTCCATCAGCACGTCCTTACCGGCGACGCCGAGGTCGGCCGCGCCATGCTCGACATAGGTCGGCACGTCGGTGGCACGCACGATCAGCAGACGCACGTCGTCCTGGGTCGTGGGAATGATCAGCTTGCGGCTCTTGTCCGGATTCTCGGTCGGCACGATGCCCGCTTCAGCGAGAAGCGGCAGAGTGTCGTCAAGGATGCGGCCCTTGGACAGTGCGATGGTCAACATGGGAAACGTCAGTCCTTATCAAGGTACTCATGCCCGGTCGCAATCGGCGCCGGACACACATCGAGGGTGCGTACACCCTCGACTCGAAACGAATTCAGTGGACACGTCCCTGTGTCCCGATGCGGCGATCAGCCCGGAACGCGACGGATCTTGGCACCCAGCATTTGCAGTTTTTCTTCGATGCACTCGTAACCACGGTCTATGTGGTAGATGCGGTCGATCAGCGTGTCGCCTTCGGCAACCAGCGCCGAGATCACCAGACTGGCCGATGCGCGCAGGTCGGTGGCCATGACTGGCGCGCCCTTGAGCTTCTCGATACCGGTGACGATGGCAGTGTTGCCTTCAACCTGGATATGCGCGCCCATGCGGTGCAGCTCGTACACGTGCATGAAACGGTTTTCGAAGATTGTCTCGATCACCGCACCAGTACCTTCGGCAATGGCGTTGAGCGAGATGAACTGGGCCTGCATGTCGGTCGGGAACGCCGGGTACGGCGCGGTGCGCACGTTGACCGCCTTCGGGCGTTTGCCGTGCATGTTCAGCTCGATCCAGTCTTCACCGCAGGTGATTTCCGCACCGGCTTCACGCAGCTTTTCCAGCACCGCTTCGAGAATGGTCGGATCGGTGTCCTTGACCTTGACGCGGCCACCGGTCACGGCAGCAGCGACCAGATAGGTGCCGGTTTCGATACGGTCAGGCATGACTTTGTAGAAAGCCGAACCCAGACGCTCGACGCCATCAATTGTGATGGTGTCGGTGCCAGCGCCGGAAACCTTGGCGCCCATGGCATTGAGGAAGTTCGCCAAGTCGACTACTTCAGGCTCGCGCGCGGCGTTCTGCAACACGCTGCGGCCTTTGGCCAGTGCAGCGGCCATCATGATGTTCTCGGTACCGGTCACGCTGACGGTGTCGAAGAAGAAGTGCGCGCCGCGCAAACCACCTTCAGGTGCCTTGGCCTTGATGTAGCCGCCTTCGACGTCGATGACCGCGCCCATGGCTTCCAGACCGCGGATGTGCAGGTCGACCGGACGCGAACCGATGGCGCAACCGCCGGGCAGTGCGACTTCGGCTTCACCGAAACGCGCGACCATCGGGCCGAGCACAAGGATCGACGCACGCATGGTTTTCACCAGTTCGTACGGCGCGATCAGGGTCTTGATGGTGCGCGGGTCGATTTCGACGCTGAGCTTCTCGTCGATTACCGGCTCAATGCCCATGCGCCCGAACAGCTCGATCATGGTGGTGATGTCGTGCAGGTGCGGCAGGTTGCCAACGGTGACCGGGCCATCGCACAGCAAGGTCGCGGCCAGAATCGGCAGGGCGGAGTTCTTCGCGCCGGAAATGCGGATCTCGCCATCAAGACGAGCGCCACCGGTAATAATCAATTTATCCATTAGTATCTCGACGCCCTAGGGCTCAGGTGCGCTCGGCCCAGGCCGCGCGGCTGAAAAATTTCATAGTGACCGCATGGATGCTGCCATCGGTGATCCATGGGTTCAAATGGGCATAGACCTGCTGCTGACGCTTCACCGGGCTCAACGCCGCCAGTTCATCGCTAATCACGTTCAGCTGGAAGTTGCAGCCTTCGCCCTCAACTTCTACCAGCGTTCCTGGCAGCTTTCCTTCAAGGAAGCTCTTCACTTCTACGGCCTGCATGCTCAACCTCAATCGGCGCCCTGTGCGCACGGGTCGGACATCATACAAAAAAGCCCCGCGCCTGCGAACCCCGCAACGCAGGACTCTGACGGGGGGCTTCTTTATAGATGATGGTTCAGGGTTGCGCCAACAGCTCGGTCAGTTCACTGACCTGAGCGATTTCGCGCATGTCTTCAGGCATCGCACGGATGCTGACGGCCTTGCCGGCCGCCTGGGCATCGCGCATGAAGCACAGCAGCAACGACAGGCCGACGCTGCTGGACTTCTGCACCGCCGAACAATCGATGACCAGCGCGGACGCCTTGCTCGACTTGATCAGCGCCTGCCCTTCCTTGCGCAGCTCAGGCCCGGTGCGGTAATCCAGCACGCCGCTGAGCACCAGCTCGTCGACATCACTCATGCGAACTGCCGCCTCACTCATTGCGCTGGCTTCGCGGCGGCTTTGTCGGTTTCCTGCTTGGCCTTGGCCACTTCACCGGCCCAGCCATCGATGGTCTTGTCCAGATCGTTGCCATTGCGTTGCATGGCGTCGGCGAACTGGTCACGGAACAGCTTGCCGATGTTGATGCCGTTGATGATCACGTTGCGCAGTTTCCACTCGCCGCTGATCTTCTCAAGCGTGTACTGCACCGGATAGATCGCGCCATTGCTGCCCTTGACGGTCATGTTGACGCTGGTGCGGTCGCCCGATTCGTCTTTGGCCGGGTCAACCGTGATGCCCTGGTTGTTGTATTCCAGCAGAGCGTTGCCATAGAACTGGAACAGACCGCGCTTGAAGTTTTCCTGAAAGCGCTGCATCTGCTCAGGCGTGGCCTTGCGCGAATACTTCACGGTCATGATGCTTTTGGAGATGCCCTCGGCATCCACCACCGGCCCCACAATGTTGTTGAGCGCCGCATAGAAATCCTGCGGATCCTGCTTGTACTTCTCTTTGTTTGCCTGCAAGTCGGCAAGCATCCGGTTCGTGGTGTCCTGAATCAGGTCATGAGCCGATTGCCCCGGTGCAGCGTTAGCCATCAACGGCAGGGCCGCGAGCAACACCAACAGGCCACGTCGCAAGATAGAGATCATTCAAAAGCTCCTCATTTGGCGTCTTTGCTAACGGTATTGAGCAGGAATTTACCGATCAGGTCTTCCAGTACCAGTGACGACTGCGTGTCGTGGATGGTTCCACCGTCTTTCAACTGGGTGTCTTCACCGCCGACGCTGATACCGATGTATTTCTCGCCCAGCAGACCCGCGGTGAGGATAGATGCAGTCGAATCGACCGGCAGGTTGTCGACCTTTTTATCCACTTGCAGCGTGACCCGACCGGTGAAGCTGTCGCGATCCAGATCGATTGCGGTGACCTTGCCGATGGTCACACCGGCCATGGTCACTTTGGCTCTGACCGTCAGACCGGCGATATTGTCGAAATACGCATACAACTTGTAAGTGTCGGTGGACGAAGTCGGAGACAGGCCGCTGACGCGCAAGGCGAGCAGCAGCAAAGCCAGGATCCCTGCCAGCAGGAACAGGCCGACACCGATTTCCAGGGTGCGGTTTTGCATCAGAAATCTCCAAACATCAAAGCGGTCAGAATAAAGTCCAGACCGAGCACTGCCAGCGAGGCAAACACCACGGTCTTGGTGGTGGCACGACTGATTCCCTCGGAAGTGGGTTCACAGTCATAGCCTTGGAATACGGCGATCCAGGTCACGACAAAGGCGAAAACGACACTCTTGATCACGCCATTGAGCACATCACTGGTGAAGTTGACGCTGTTCTGCATGTTCGCCCAGTACGAGCCTTCGTAGACGCCCAGCCAGTCGACCGCCACCCACGAACCGCCCCAGATGCCGACGACGCTGAAAATCATCGCCAGCACCGGCAGGGAAATGAAGCCGGCCCACAGGCGCGGGGCAATGATGTACTTGAGCGGATCGACACCGATCATTTCCAGGCTGGACAGCTGCTCGGTGGATTTCATGTTGCCGATTTCGGCGGTCAACGCCGAACCGGCCCGCCCGGCAAACAGCAACGCCGTGACCACCGGCCCCAGTTCACGCAGCAGCGTCAGGGCGACCATCTGCCCTACAGCCTGCTCTGAACCATAGCTGGAAAGAATGCTGAAGCCCTGCAGCGCCAGGACCATGCCGATGAAAATGCCGGAGACCACGATGATCACCAGCGACATGACGCCGACCGAATGCAGCTGCTTGACCAACAGGCCAAAACCACCGCTGATACCGCCACGGCCCAGCAGGGCGTGAAACAGGAACAGGGTCGCCCGACCAAACACCGCGACCGCGTCGATCGCCGATTCGCCGAACCGACGCACGCGTTCCATCAATGAAATTCTGCGCATCAACGCTTCCCCAGAAGATCTGCGCGGTAATCCGTCGCTGGAAAGTGATACGGCACCGGGCCATCGGGATCACCGGTCATGAACTGGCGGATACGCGGGTCATCCGAATTCATCAGCTCATCCGGCGTGCCCTGCCCCAGCACCTGACCATCGCCCACGACATAGATGTAGTCGGCAATGCTCGCGGTTTCCGCCAGGTCGTGCGAGACCACGATGCTGGTGATTCCCAGTGCATCGTTGAGCAGGCGGATCAGGCGCACCAGCACGCCCATGGCGATCGGGTCCTGGCCCACGAAGGGCTCGTCGTACATGAGAATCTGCGGATCGAGGGCAATCGCCCGGGCCAGCGCCACGCGGCGCTTCATGCCGCCGGACAGTTCGTCCGGCATCAGGTCGATGGCGCCACGCAGCCCCACGGCCTGCAATTTCAGCAGGACGATGTCGCGAATCATGTCTTCCGGCAGTTGCGTGTGCACCCGCAGCGGAAAGGCCACGTTCTCGAACACATCGAGGTCGGTGAACAGCGCACCGCTCTGAAACAGCACGCCCATGTGCTTGCGCGCATCGAACAGATCACTGCGCGACAGCGTCGGCAGATTCTGCCCGTTGACCCAGACTTCGCCGCCGGACGGCCGCAACTGCGCGCCCATCAGGCGCAGCAGCGTGGTCTTGCCGCAGCCGGAAGGCCCCATGATGCCGGTGACCTTGCCGCGCGGGATGCGGATATCGACGTTATTGAAAATGCTCCGCGCACCGCGCTTGAAGGAGACTCCCTTCAGCTCGACCGCGTAGGCGTTATCGGCACTCATCTAAACTCCTTGCGATGCAGCCTCTCACTGGGATGCCAGACTTTCCTCGGAAACACCTGCATCCCGGGCAGGCCGAACTGGCGGCGAACTATATCACTGCAAAGGCTGAGCGCCCAAGCGAGAACCCGGCCAAGATCGCCGACTGAAGAGGGCCTGAGCGACTTTCAGAGGGTTTTGGTAACCAGTAATGACAAAGCACGTCGAACTTGCGTGAGGCTTTGCCACATACCCGCTATAATCGCCGCCTTTTCATCGGCCCATACGATTCTGACATGAGCAAAACCCGCGACCTGATTCAATCGGCACAACGCACCATCCGCCTCGAAGTGGAAGCCGTCCAAGGCTTGATGGCCCATATCGACGCCGATTTCGTACGCGCTTGCGAGATGATTCTGGCCAGCAAGGGCCGTGTGGTCGTAGTCGGCATGGGCAAATCCGGGCACATCGGCAACAAGATCGCCGCCACCCTGGCCAGCACCGGCACTCCGGCGTTTTTTGTGCATCCGGCCGAAGCCAGCCACGGCGACATGGGCATGATCACCCGCGACGATGTGATTCTGGCCCTGTCGAACTCCGGCTCGACCAACGAAATCGTAACGCTGCTGCCATTGATCAAACGCCTGGGTATCCAGCTGATCAGCGTCACCGGCAATCCACAGTCGCCATTGGCGAAGGCTGCCGAGGTCAATCTCAATGTGCATGTCGAGCACGAAGCCTGCCCGCTGAATCTGGCACCGACCTCTTCGACCACGGCCGCGCTGGTCATGGGCGACGCCCTGGCCGTGGCCCTGCTGGAAGCGCGTGGTTTCACCGCTGAAGATTTCGCGTTCTCGCATCCGGGCGGTGCCCTTGGCCGTCGCCTGCTGCTGAAAGTCGAAAACGTCATGCACGCCGGACAGGAGCTGCCGCAGGTACAACGCGGTACCCTGCTCAAGGACGCGCTGATGGAAATGACCCGCAAGGGTCTGGGCATGACCGCTATTATTGAGGCCGATGGCAAGCTCGCCGGGATCTTCACCGACGGTGATTTGCGCCGCACGCTGGATCGCGCCATCGACATCCGCAGCGCCACCATCGACCAGGTGATGACTGCACACGGCAAGACCGCCCGGCCCGACATGCTCGCCGCCGAAGCCCTGAAAATCATGGAAGACCATCGAATCAACGCCCTGGTAGTCGTCGACGAGGAGGATCGCCCGATCGGCGCCTTCAACCTCTCCGATCTGCTGCGCGCAGGAGTCATGTAATGAGCAACGATCTGCTGCAACGTGGCAAAGCAATCAAACTGGCTGTGTTCGACGTCGACGGTGTGCTCACCGACGGGCGCCTGTACTTCCTCGAAGACGGCAGCGAGTTCAAGACCTTCAACACCCTCGACGGCCAGGGCATCAAGATGCTGATGAATGCCGGCGTACAAACGGCGATCATCAGTGGCCGCAAGACCCCGGTGGTCGAGCGACGCGCTAAGAACCTCGGCATCCCGCACCTGTTTCAGGGGCGCGAGGACAAACTGGTGGTACTCGACGGTCTGCTCGCGCAACTGGGCCTAAGCTATGAAGAAGTCGCCTATCTCGGTGACGATCTGCCAGACTTGCCGGTGATCCGCCGTGTAGGGCTGGGCATGGCGGTGGCCAACGCTGCCGATTTCGTCCGCGAACACGCCCACGGCGTTACCCGCGCCCGTGGCGGCGAAGGTGCCGCCCGCGAATTCTGCGAATTGATCCTGCGCGCCCAGGGCCGCCTCGAAGCGGCCAACGCCGCGTACCTGTGAGCCTGACCATGTTTAGCAAAAAGTTTCGCAATTTCCTGCTGTTCGGCTGCATCGCGGCGATTTTCGCTGCGGTGGGCTACTGGAACATCAGCCCGGAGCGCTTCCTCGACAAGCCGCCGGTCTCGGCCGCCGAGAATCCGATCGACTGGTACGCGACCAACACGCACACCATTCAGTACCTGCCCGACGGCAAGGTGCAGTACGAGATGACCTCCGACAAGGCCGAGCACGTCAAGGCCACCGATGTCACTCTGGTAACCAAGCCTGATTTGAACATGTACCGCGGCACCGACTTCCCGTGGCACGTGACCAGCGAGCGCGGCGAAGTGAATTCGGGCGGCACCGAAGTTGAATTGATCGATTCGGTCCGCGTACAGCGCACCGATGAGAAACAGCGCGGCACCCTGATCACCAGCACCCGCATGACCGTGTTCCCGCAGCAAGAATATGCGCAGACCGCGCAACCCGTTAGAATCGAGGGCGCTGGCGGCGTATCGACTGGCGTCGGAATGAAAGCGTACCTGAAGGACAGCAGGATACACCTGCAATCGAACGTAAGAGGACAGTATGAGGCTCGTTAAAACCCTCCCTATTTTGCTCAGTCTGGGCGCAGCACTGGGAAGCGCGAGCGCCTGGTCCCTGCCGAACGATCAGCAGCAGCCTATCCGCATTCAGGCCGACGACGCCCAACTGGACGACAAGAATGGCATCGCCACCTATAAAGGTGACGTGATCATTACCCAGGGCTCGATGATCGTTAAAGGCAACACCGTGACCATGACGCGCGCGCCCAATGGCGACATCGACGTGGTGACCTCGGTAGGCAACCTGGCTTACTTCGAGCAGTTGCAGACCCAGGGCGACGCCAACCCGGTCAAGGGCTACGGCGTGACGATTCAATACCACGCCCAGCAGAACCGGGTGGTGCTGATCGACAAGGCCAAGGTTATCGACAAGGATAACAACGTCACCCAGGGCGAAAAAATCGTCTACGACACCGTGAAGAAGCTGGCCAGCGCCGGTCGCGCCACAGGCAGTAAGGTCACCGAATCGCGTCCGCGCATCGACATGGTGATCCAGCCGAAGAAGAAAACCGAAGAGAAATCCCAGTAATGGCAACTCTGAAAGCTCAGCACCTGGCCAAGGCCTATAAAAGCCGCCAGGTCGTGCGTGACGTCAGCCTGTCGATCGACAGCGGGCAGATCGTCGGCTTGCTCGGCCCGAACGGCGCCGGCAAGACGACGTGCTTCTACATGATCGTCGGCTTGGTGCAGGCTGATCAGGGCCGTGTGCTGATCGATGATCTGGACGTCAGCCACCAGCCGATGCACGGCCGCGCCAAGGCCGGTATCGGCTATCTGCCGCAAGAAGCGTCGATCTTCCGTAAACTGTCGGTCGCCGACAACATCATGGCGATCCTCGAGACCCGCCCGGAGCTGGACAAGGCCGGTCGTCGCAAGGAGCTGGAAAGCCTGCTGCAGGAATTCCACATCAGCCACATCCGCGACAACCTCGGCATGAGCCTGTCCGGTGGTGAACGCCGCCGGGTGGAAATCGCTCGCGCCCTGGCGACGGCACCGAAATTCATACTGCTCGACGAACCGTTCGCCGGTGTCGACCCGATCTCGGTCGGCGACATCAAGCAGATCATCCATCACCTCAAGGCCAAGGGCATCGGCGTGCTGATCACCGACCACAACGTGCGTGAGACGCTGGATATTTGCGAAACCGCTTACATCGTCAACGACGGTCAACTGATCGCTGAAGGCGATGCCGAGACCATCCTGGCCAACGATCTGGTCAAGGAAGTGTATCTGGGTCACGAGTTCCGCCTGTAAGCGCGACAGCGCTGTATCGATTCAAGGCGCATTTATCCGCTTTAATTGTTACAGCGCTCTAGGCAAACACTTCAGTTTCAGGCATATAATTTGCTTAAGTTTGGCGCTTCGGCGCCCTGTAGTGGATGGCGCAAAGCGCCGGCGAATAAGGTGTTAAGCCCCTGCCATGAAACCATCGCTAGTCTTGAGAATGGGCCAGCAGCTGACGATGACACCGCAGCTGCAACAGGCCATCCGCCTGCTCCAATTGTCGACCCTGGACCTGCAACAGGAGATCCAGGAGGCTCTGGAATCCAATCCGATGCTCGAGCGCCAGGAAGAAGGCGACGACTTCGACAACGCCGATCCGCTGGCCGACAACGCCGAACAGAAGCCCGCCGAAATCCAGGAACCCTCCTACCAGGAAACCGCCCCGACGGTGGATAACCTCGAGGATGGCGATTGGAACGAGCGCATCCCCAACGAACTGCCAGTGGATACTGCCTGGGAAGACGTCTACCAGACCAGCGCCAGCAGCCTGCCGAGCAGCGATGACGATGAGTGGGATTTCACCACTCGCACGTCGGCCGGCGAGAGCCTGCAGAGTCATCTGCTCTGGCAACTGAACCTGGCGCCGATGTCCGACACCGATCGCCTGATCGCCGTGACCCTGATCGACTGCATCAACAATCAGGGCTATCTGGACGAAACACTCGAAGAAATTCTTGAAGCGTTCGATCCGGAACTGGACATCGAGCTCGACGAAATCGAAGCCGTCCTGCATCGCATCCAGCAATTCGAGCCCGCTGGTATCGGCGCCCGCAACCTCAGCGAATGCCTGCTGCTGCAATTGCGCCAGCTGCCCGCGAAGACGCCGTGGCTGACCGAGGCCAAACGGCTTGTCGCCGATTACATCGACCTGCTCGGCAGCCGCGATTACAGCCAGTTGATGCGGCGCATGAAGCTCAAGGAAGACGAGCTGCGCCAGGTCATCGAACTGGTGCAGAGCCTCAATCCGCGTCCCGGCTCACAGATCGAGTCGACCGAAGCCGAATACGTCATTCCCGACGTGATCGTGCGCAAGGACAACGAGCGCTGGCTGGTCGAGCTGAACCAGGAATCGGTGCCTCGCCTGCGCGTCAACGCCCAGTACGCCGGTTTTGTGAAGCGTGCCGACACCAGCGCCGACAACACTTTCATGCGCAACCAGTTGCAGGAGGCCCGCTGGTTCATCAAGAGCCTGCAGAGCCGCAACGAAACCCTGATGAAAGTGGCCACGCAGATCGTCGAACATCAGCGCGGCTTCCTCGAGTACGGCGACGAAGCAATGAAGCCGTTGGTATTGCATGACATCGCCGAAGCGGTCGGCATGCACGAATCGACGATTTCCCGGGTGACCACACAAAAATTCATGCATACCCCGCGCGGTATTTATGAGCTGAAATACTTTTTCTCCAGCCACGTCAGCACCTCCGAAGGCGGCGAATGCTCGTCCACGGCGATCCGCGCGATCATCAAGAAACTGGTCGCTGCGGAAAATCAGAAAAAGCCGTTGAGTGACAGCAAGATCGCTGGTTTACTGGAGGCACAAGGCATTCAGGTGGCTCGCCGCACCGTCGCCAAGTACCGCGAATCCCTCGGAATCGCGCCTTCGAGCGAACGCAAGCGGTTGATGTAAGCCACGTTACAGCGTTCCAGTGGCAGGCTTTTCGGCCTGCCGCTTTATGCACTGGCAACGAAGGAGAAGCTGTATGCAAGTCAACATCAGTGGACACCAACTGGAAGTGACCCAACCTCTGCGTTCCTACATCGAGGAAAAACTCCAGCGACTGGAGCGACATTTCGACAAGATCACCAACGTGCAGGTCACGATGTGCGTCGAAAAGCTGAAACAGAAGATCGAAGCCACCTTGCATATTCCCGGCAGTGAAGTGGTCGCCAACGCAGAAGATACCGACATGTACGCTGCGATCGACTCACTTACCGACAAGCTGGATCGCCAACTCAAAAAGCATAAGGAAAAGACCCAGAGCCTCCTCCAGGGCGCGACCGGTCGTTAACACCCCTATCCATGATCCGACTTGAAACCATCCTGACCCCCGGCCGTTCCCAAGTGAACGCGCCGGGCGGCAGCAAGAAAAAAGCCCTCGAACAGATTGCCAACCTGATCCACCGCGAAGTGCCGGATCTGGCGATGCAGGATGTCTTCGAGGCGCTGATCGCCCGTGAAAAACTCGGCTCCACCGGTTTTGGCAACGGCATCGCCATTCCCCACTGCCGCCTCAAGGGCTGCGCGGGGCCAGTGAGCGCCCTGCTGCACCTCGAAGCCCCGATCGATTTCGACGCCATCGACGGCGCTCCGGTGGACCTGTTGTTCGTATTGCTGGTCCCGGAAGCCGCAACCGACGCGCATCTGGAGTTGTTGCGCCAGATCGCCAGCATGCTCGACCGCAAGGAAGTGCGCGACAAGCTACGCAGCGCTCCGAGCAATGAAGCCTTGTACCAGGTCGTACTGGACGAGCAGAACGGGCACTAATCATGCGTTTGATCATTGTCAGTGGCCGTTCGGGCTCGGGTAAAAGTACCGCCCTGAATGTCCTTGAGGACAACGGCTACTACTGCATCGACAATCTGCCGGCCGGTTTGCTGCCGGAACTGGCCGAGCGGGCGCTGATTCACACGGAACTGGCGCAGCCGCTGGTCGCCGTGTCGATCGATGCGCGCAACCTGCCCAGCCATCTGTCACGTTTCCCTGAGTTGCTCGAAGACGTGCGTGCCAAGCATATCAAGTGCGATGTGCTGTACCTGGACGCCGATGAAGAAACCCTGCTCAAGCGTTTTTCCGAGACCCGTCGTCGTCACCCGCTGAGCAACGCCAATCGCTCACTGGCCGAGGCGATTCACGACGAAACCGCCCTGCTCGGTCCGATCGCCGATCTGGCCGACCTGAAGATCAACACCACCAGTCTGAATCTGTATCAACTGCGCGACACCATCAAGTTGCGCCTGTTGAATCAACCGGAGCCCGGTACGGCGTTTCTGGTCGAGTCGTTCGGCTTCAAGCGCGGCATGCCGGTCGACGCCGACCTGGTGTTCGACGTGCGCTGCCTGCCCAATCCGTACTGGAAACCGGAGCTGCGCGCTCAGTCGGGCCTTGATGCACCGGTGGCCGAGTACCTGGCGCAGCAGCCGGATGTCGAAGAAATGTATCAGGACATCTACGCCTACCTGAACAAGTGGCTGCCACGCTTCGCCGCCAGCAACCGCGCCTACGTCACCATTGCCATTGGCTGCACCGGCGGGCATCACCGCTCCGTCTACCTGACCGAACGTCTGGGTCAGGCCCTGCAGAAAACCCTGAAGAACGTCCAGGTTCGCCACCGCGACCTCACCTAAAGGATTTACACCGCGATGCCTGCTCGTGAAATCGAAATCATCAATAAGCTGGGCCTGCATGCCCGGGCATCGGCCAAATTTGTCGGCGTGGCGGGTCAGTATCCAGACTGCACGATCCGAGTGGGACGCACACCTGAAACGACTGTCGACGGCAAGAGCATCATGGCTATGATGATGCTCGCGGCGGGTAAAGGCACCAAGATCCATTTAAGCACCGAAGGCGAACAGGCTCAGGAAGCCATGGACGCATTGGTCGATCTGATCGAAAGGTATTTCGACGAAGGTGAATAATCCTTGAGGCGGGGACACTGTTCCTCGCCTCCATTCACCCCAACGCCGTATCCATCACCATCATCAGACAAAACCCGAGCAGAAGGCCCAGACTGGCCAGCTTGTCATGCCCATGACGGCGCGATTCCGGGATTACTTCGTGGGTCACCACCAGCAACATCGCCCCCGCCGCCAGTGCCAGCCCCAACGGTAACAGCACCTGAGCCAGACTCACGAGCCACGCACACAGCAGCGCAAATATCGGTTCGACCAGCCCCGACGCCGCGCCGATCAGAAACGCTCTGACCCGCGACATTCCCGCCCCGGCCAGCACCAGAGCAATCACCAGTCCTTCCGGCACATCCTGCAACGCAATGCCCATCGCCAGACTGTCGGCGTCCGCCATCCCGCCTCCGGCAGATACGCCAACCGCCATGCCTTCCGGAATGTTGTGCGCGATGATGGCGAACACGAACAGCCAGATTCGCGGTGGAATCACCGGATGCTCCAGCGTGCCGACGAGCATCTCCGGCGAGGCACCGCAAATGCGCCGATCCACCAGATACAGACCGAACGCACCGAGCAGGATGCCAAAGCAGATCAGGCCACTGGCGGCCCACGGCGTCAGGCCAAGGCTCTCAGCTGCAGCTATGCCCGGCACGATCAACGAAAACGCCGTCGCCGCCAGCATCACCCCGGCACCAAATCCCAGCAAGGTATCGCTGAGTGCCTGTGGCATGCGCCGGATCACCAGCACCGGCACCGCGCCAAGCGCCGTGCCCAAGGCGCAGATGGCACCGCCCTGCAAGGCACGTAACAGCCTCGGTTCCAGATTCAGCCATTGCAAAGCGTGGGCGACCAGTAAAGTCATACCCGCCAACAGCAACAGCGAACCCACCGCGTAACGAAACATGCGCCCACTGCCAATCGCCAGTGTTTCCGTGCCCATAGTCAGCCCTGATTGTTTTTATTGAAGGCTTAAACCAGTGCGGCCTGATAGCGCGCAGCAACTTCCGGCCAGTTGATCACGTTGTAGAACGCGTTGATGTATTCCGGGCGACGGTTCTGGTAACGCAGGTAGTAAGCGTGCTCCCAGACATCGAGGCCAAGGATCGGGGTGTTGCCGTTCATCAACGGGCTGTCCTGGTTGCCGCTGCTTTCCACGACCAGTTTTTTCTCCGGTGTCACGCTCAGCCACGCCCAGCCGCTGCCAAAACGGGTCAGCGCGGCTTTGGTGAACGCTTCCTTGAAACTGTCGAGTCCGCCCAGTTGCTCGTCGATGGCCTTGGCCAGCGCGCCGTCGGGCTTGCCGCCACCGTTGGGCACCATCACTTCCCAGAACAGCGAATGGTTGGCGTGGCCGCCGCCCTGATTGATCACCGCCGCGCGAAGTTTTTCCGGCAGTTGCTGCACGCTGGCGACGAGTTTTTCCACCGGCCACTCGGCGAACTCGGTGCCTTCCACGGCGGCGTTGAGGTTGTTGATGTAGGTCTGGTGATGCTTGGTGTAATGGATTTCCATGGTCTGCGCATCGATGTGCGGCTCGAGGGCATCGTAGGCGTAAGGCAAGGCAGGCAAGGTAAAAGCCATTTCAATGGACTCCATACTGATGAGAAGTTGAGGCGCGGCGGGCATTGCCGGTGTCCGGATGCAGCAGGCGCTGGGTGCGTGGGTATTCGCCGTGCTCGCTGATGAAGTTCAACAGTTCGACATAGGTCTTGCTGCTCTGGCGCAGCGCCGCCTCACGCAGGGCCGGACGCAAGCGCTCGTCCTGCATGGTCTGCAACAAACGTTGATGGATGGCACAGAGATATTCGGCGCTCTCCTCCGGTTGGTTCAGGCGCAGATGCAGGTCAGCCAGGTTGTGATGTGAGACGACGCAGGCCGCTACCGCTTCGTCGGCATCCGCCCAGCGTTCGAACAACACTTGCGCCAGGGCCAGGGCTTGCAGGTAAGCCTCGCGGGCGTCGATCAGTTCGCCCAGCATGAAGCAGCGATTGGCCCGTTCGATCGTGCGTTTCCAGTGCTCCATGATGAGCCTCCAAAGCGGTTGCGGGGTTTACACGCCGCCGGCGGTGAGTTTCTCGGGGTTGAGCAACTCTTTCAGCTGGCTGCGCGACAGGCGGGTGTGTTCCAGGGCGACGTCGATCACCGCACAGCCTTCCTTGCAGGCGTTAGCGCGCAACGGATCTGGCGACTCATCCAGCGCCGGCTTTCGAGGTAAGGCTGCTCGTGCAAGGCAGAACTCATGATCCGTGACTCGTCCGGAAATGAGATTTATTATTAGATGATAATGAGAACCAAAACAAGCGTTCGAGTTTGCGCTGTTCATTTGTGGGAGCGAGCCTGCTCGCGAATGCGCCGTGTCAGCCAGCACATTTGCAACTGATCCACCGCTTTCGCGAGCAGGCTCGCTCCCACAGGGGATTTGTGCGAAGCGAATAAAAAAGGCGCGCCATCCACAACGGATCGCGCGCCTTTTTTTGTTGGCGGATTCGCGGCTTAGCTGCCGGCGACAGTCATCCGCTCGATCAACACAGACCCGGTGCGAATGTTGCTGCGCAGTTCCAGATCATTACCCACCGCGACAATCTGCTTGAACATGTCACGCATGTTGCCGGCGATGGTCACTTCCTGCACGGCGAACTGGATCTCGCCGTTTTCCACCCAGAAGCCCGCAGCGCCGCGCGAATAGTCACCGGTGACCATGTTCAGGCCATGGCCCATCAACTCGGTGACCAGCAATCCCCGGCCCATGCGCTTGAGCAGTGCTGCCTGATCCTCGTCGCCATGGGTGACGAACAGGTTGTGCACCCCGCCCGCGTTGGCGGTGCTCGGCATGCCCAGTTTCCGTCCGGAATAGGTGCCGAGGATGTAGGAGACCAACTCGCCCTTTTCGACAAACGGTTTCGCGTAAGTCGCCAGGCCATCACCGTCGTAGGAAGCACTGCCCATGGCACGCATCAGATGCGGACGCTCATCAATGGTCAGCCATTCCGGGAACAGCTTCTGCCCCAGTGTGCCTTCCAGAAACGACGATTTGCGATACAGGCTGCCGCCGGATACTGCCGAGAGGAAGCTGCCGAACAGACCGCCCGCCAGTTCGGCGGAAAACAGCACCGGCACCTCGCATGTCGGCACCGGCCGCGCGCCCAGACGGCTCGCCGCCCGTTGCGCGGCACGCTGGCCGATGCTCACCGGATCGGCGAGCAGACTGCCCTGGCGATTGACGTCATACCAGTAATCGCGCTGCATCTGCCCGTCAGCTTCGGCGATCATCACGCAACTCAGGCTGTGCCGGGTCGACGCGTAACCGCCGATGAAACCGTGGCTGTTGCCATAAACCCGGCAGCCCTGATGGGTGCTGAGGGTGGTGCCGTCGGCGTTCTTGATCCGCGCATCGGCATCGAACGCGGCTGCCTCGCAGAGCAAAGCCTTCTCAATGGCCTGTTCCGGGGTGATGTCCCATTCGTGGAACAGGTCGAAATCCTGCACATCCCTGGCCATCAGCGCCGCATCGGCCAGACCCGAGGCTTCGTCCTCGGAGGTGTGTTTGGCGATCGCGAGTGCTGCAGCGACGGTTTCACGAATCGCCTCCGGCCCGGTGGCCGAGGTGCTGGCCGAGCCTTTGCGCTGGCCGACGTACAGGGTGATGCCAAAACCCTGATCACGATTGAATTCAACGGTTTCGACCTCGCGCTGACGCACCGAGGTCGACAGCCCCTGCTCCAGCGACACCGCGACTTCACAGGCGCTGGCGCCCTGGCGCTTGGCTTCGGCGATGATCTGCTCGACCTGTTCTTGCAGTGCCGGCAATGCCTGCGGGCCGACGCTTTGAACTGCACTCATGCTCATCTCCACTCAAATTCTGCTTTCGGCTGGGGTCATCGAGCGACCGGGCCGGACAAGCGGCCCCCGACTGGTTATCATGGCGGCGTTTCTTTGCGGACTGCCACCATGGTTGATTCTTACGACGACTCCCTCGATACGGGAGAAAAAAGCAAATCTCAGGTCAAACGCGAGTTGCATGCGCTGGTTGACCTCGGCGAGCGCCTGACCACACTCAAGCCTGATCTGGTCGCCAAACTGCCGTTGACCGACGCTTTGCGCCGGGCATTGGCCGATGCGCCCAAGCACACCGCGAACATCGCGCGTAAACGGCATTTGCAGTTCATCGGCAAACTGATGCGCGACCAGGACACTGACGCGATTCTGACTCTGCTCGATCAACTCGATGCCTCCACTCGCCAGTACAACGAGCGTTTCCATAATCTGGAACGCTGGCGTGACCGCCTGATCGCGGGCGATGACGCCGTGCTGGAGAAATTCGTCATCGAGTACCCGGACGCCGATCGCCAGCAATTGCGTTCCCTGATCCGTCAGGCCCAGCATGAGGTTGCGCAAAACAAACCACCTGCTTCGAGCCGCAAGATCTTCAAATACATTCGGGAGCTGGACGAGACTCAACGCGGCCTGCGTTGAAAATCGCCACCGGGTGGCCGTCCTGCGCGCCACCCGAAAGCCCCACCGTTCTTATGCGCCCGTGCCACCCACGGTAATCGCATCGATTTTCAGCGTTGGCTGGCCGACACCCACCGGCACCGACTGCCCATCCTTACCGCACGTACCCACACCGCTATCCAGCGCCAGATCGTTACCAACCATCGACACCCGGCTCATCGCCTCGGGGCCGTTGCCGATCAATGTCGCGCCTTTGACCGGTGCGGTGATCTTGCCGTCCTCGATCAGATAAGCCTCGCTCGTCGAGAACACGAACTTGCCGCTGGTGATATCGACCTGACCGCCGCCGAGGTTGGCGCAGTAGATGCCCTTCTTCACCGAAGCGATGATTTCCGCCGGATCACTTTCGCCACCGAGCATGTAGGTGTTGGTCATGCGTGGCATCGGCAGATGCGCATAGGATTCGCGACGACCGTTACCGGTGCGCGCCACGCCCATCAGCCGCGCATTGAGCTTGTCTTGCATGTAGCCCTGGAGCACGCCGTTTTCGATCAGCGTGGTGCACTCGGTTGGTGTGCCTTCGTCATCGACGCTCAGCGAACCGCGACGACCGCTCAAGGTGCCGTCATCGACGATGGTGCAAAGCTTGGAGGCAACCATTTCGCCCATGCGCCCGCTATAGGCCGAGCTGCCCTTGCGGTTGAAATCGCCTTCCAGACCGTGACCGACCGCTTCGTGCAGCAGCACCCCGGACCAGCCGGAACCCAGCACCACCGGCAAGGTACCGGCCGGCGCTGGAATTGCTTCAAGGTTGACCAGTGCCTGGCGCAGCGCTTCGCGGGCATAACCCATGGCGCGGTCTTCGGCGAGGAAGTAGCGGTAATCGGTACGCCCGCCGCCGCCATGCCCGCCGCGTTCGCGCCGGCCGTTCTGCTCAACGATGACGCTGACATTGAAGCGCACCAGCGGTCGCACGTCGGCGGCCAGGCCACCGTCGGTGGAGGCCACCAGAATCCGCTCCCAGACCCCGGCCATGCTCACGCTGACCTGCTGAATCCGTGGATCGAGTGCGCGGGTGGCGACGTCGATGCGTTTGAGCAACTCGACTTTTTCCGCGCGGCTGAGCACTTCCAGCGGGTTATCCGGCGCGTACAGCTGCGCGACGTCCTGGCTGGTGAATGCCTGCACGGTGCCGTTCTGTCCGGCACGGGAGATCGAACGCGCGGCGCGGGCCGCTGCGCCGAGGGCCTCGAGGGTGATCGCGTTGCTGTAGGCAAAACCGGTCTTCTCACCGGACTGTGCACGCACGCCGACACCCTGATCGAGGTTGAAGCTGCCTTCCTTGACGATGCCGTCTTCCAACGCCCATGACTCGGAAATCTGGCCCTGGAAATACAGGTCGGCGGCATCGATGCCCGGTCCGGCCAGATCGCCGAGCACGCCTTGCAGGCTCTCGATCGTGACACCGCCGGGTGCCAACAGGTGATCACTGACTGAGGACAACAACTCGCTCATAGGTTTACGCCTTAAATTCGTGTTCTGAAGCAGGCCGCTGGGCGCCCTGCGAGAAAAACCGCCGATGACGCGTCACCGGCATGCGCGCCCGGATGGACGCTTGTTCATCGCTGTCGCGGGCGGCCAGCAACACCGCCTCGCCTTGATCCTGTTGGGCCAGTACGCGCCCCCACGGGTCGACAATCGCCGCATGCCCGAAGGTTTCACGCGGTCCGGGATGGCTGCCGCCCTGCGCGGCCGCCAGGATATAACACTGTGTTTCGATGGCCCGCGCGCGGATCAGTACATCCCAGTGCGCGGCGCCGGTCACGGCCGTAAACGCCGACGGTGCAGTAATCAATTCGGCACCGGCGGCACGCAATTCACTGTACAGCTCCGGGAAACGCAAGTCGTAACACACGCTCAGACCGACTCGCCCCACCGGCGTATCCGCCACCACTACATTACCGCCATAAGCATAGTCATCGGATTCACGGTACCGGCCGCGATTGTCGGCGACATCGACATCGAACAGATGCAGCTTGTCATAGCGCGCGACCACCTCGCCGTGCTCGTTGATCAGCAATGAGCAGGCATTGGCTTTGGCCGTGGGTTGACCCAACGGTGGCAACGGCAACGTGCCGGCGACTATCCATAAGGTGAGGTCGCGGGCGGTCTGTTTCAACCATGGCAGGATCGGCCCTTCGCCCAAGGCCTCGGCGCGGCCGATATCGGCGACGTCGCGACGGCCCATGGCGGCGAAGTTTTCCGGCAGCACCGCGAGTTTCGCCCCGCCGGCGGCGGCCTGTTCAAGCAGGCGCCGGGCCTGGGCCAGATTGGCCGGCACGTCGCTCTGGCTGACCATTTGAATCACCGCTAAAGACATGGCCGCTCCTCGGGATTTGCATATGACTGTGTAGGAGCTGGCGAAGGCTGCGATCTGTTGATTTTTTTTAAGAGCCAGATCAAAAGATCGCAGCCTTCGGCAGCTCCTTGTATCTCGACTAACGCTCCGTCAGGAGCGATAGTTCTCGACTGATCATCGAGGGAGGGACTTGGAAGCCGCGCAGCTCCTTAGGCTTTTTGCCTGTGACGTAGATCGTGCTCCAGCCCTCCACACTCACTCGTACAGTTCGCACGGTATCTTGGGCCCGCCTGCGGCGAGAGCCCGCATTCGCAAGGTTGGACAGAGTGACGTGATGATCGCAACAGGGAACAAGTGGAGAAACGATCATGTCCGGTTTCGTTGGCGTCGACATCGCAAAGAACACCTTTGATATCGCTACACACCAGCCCAACGGCAAGCACAAAACCAAGGCCAAGCTGGCCAACGATCCAAAGGGCTTTAAAGAGTTTGAGGCGTGGCTAGAAAAAAACGCCGAGCGTTCGGCCCTGATCGTGATGGAAGCCACCAGCGTCTACCACTTGGAGCTCGCGGAATTCGTTTACAACAAAGGCTTCCGGGTCTGCGTCGTGAACCCGGCTACGACCAAAGCGTACGCTGACAGCGAACTGCGCCGCATCAAGACCGATAAAAGCGATGCCAAACTGATCGCCGACTTTGCCCGGGAAAAGGATCAAAAACTTCACCCATGGGCGCCTGAGCCGCTGAAATACCGCCAGTTAAAAGCAATGGTGCGCCGCCTGGATGACCTTCAGGAAATGGAACAAATGGAGCTTAATCGTCTGGACGTTTCCGACGAAAAGGTCAAAGACTCGATCAACTCCGTTCTGCGCCATATCGAAAAAGAGATCGTAGAAACGCATAAGGCGATCAAAAAACACATCGATGACGACCCGGATATGCGTCAGATGCGGGATCTCATCGTAACCATCGACGGCATCGGACAAAAAACGCTTGAACGATTGCTCGCCGAACTGGGTGACTTGCGCAAATACAGTGATCCTCGCCAACTGGTCGCTGCTGCAGGGCTCAATCCAAAGCTGCAGGAATCAGGAAAGCTCAAAGGTCACACCCTGATCTCAAGAGTAGGGTCAGCACGGCTGCGTGCAGGCCTTTACATGCCTGGCATGGTGGCGCTGAAACACAATAAGGCGATCAAGGCGATGAAAGAACGCCTGGAAGCCAATGGCAAGGCCCCCAAGCAGATCATCTGCGCAGCAATGCGCAAGCTGCTGCACTTCGTTTACGGAGTGCTCAAGTCAGGACTGCCATATGACCCGAAACTTGCGCTTGCCCGGTGAGGCTCAAGACGGTATCTACAGGGGTAGTGTCTGCTAGTTAAAAAGGCTTGTCGAAGGTGATTTTCGGCTCTTTCCATGGGCCTTTGACGGTGTACTTGACGCTGGCGAAGCGCGCGACGCGGTCGCCGATCAGCTTGTCGATGAGGAACAGCGCGCCGCCGACCGCCGGTGCGCCGACGAGCAGCGCGGCGATCGGCAGGTTGTTGGTCACCGGCAGTGTCACCAGCAATTTCGCATCGACCTTGTCACCGACCAGATCCAGCGTGCCGTCCAATTCCAGATTGCTCGAAGGCCCGGTCAGGCGAATCGGCTCACGTGTCACGTAGACACCATTGTTCGCCACCAGCAAACCTTTGACCCGGTCGTAGCTCAGGCCTTTGCCGAACAGGTCGGAGAAGTCCAGACGCAGGCGCCGGCCGATCGAGTTGAAGTTGAGCAGGCCGAACACCCGCAGCGCCTGAGCACCGCCTTCCACTTCAACGAACTGGCCTTTGTTCAGCGAGGCATCGAGGGTGCCGGAGAAGCGCTTGGTCGCCAGCCACGCCGGCGAGCCCGGCCAACGGCCGTCGACATCCATATGGAATTCTTCGCTGGTCACGCTCGGCGCGAAGCCCCAGCCTTTGAGCACGTCGGCCAGATTCTTGCCGCCAATGCGGCCCTTGTACCAACTGCTGGTCGCCCCCGGCGCGCCTTCCCAGCCGCCGTTGCCTTGCAGCAGGATACCCTTGAGGCCCATGTCGAGGTTGTTCAGCGCGATGCCTTTGGCAGTCGGCCGCACTTTCAGCGACCAGCCACCGACCAGATCGGGGCCGAGGAACAACTGATTGAGGGTGATATCCAGCGCCGGGATTTTCGTCGGGTCGACCGACGCCAATGGATCAGGCGCGTTCTCGTCAGCCTGCACCGCCGGGTCCGGCGCCGGCAGTTTCACGTATTGCAGATTCACCGCAATCGGCACGCCGTTGGCGTCCGGCAGGCTGGCGCTGCCCTTGGCCTGTTGGCTGTCGAGCGCCAGGTTCCACGCGCCTGGCTTGCGATTGATCTGCACCGAAGCCTGATCCAGCGTGGTGCCGAACGCGGTCAATTTGCCGACCTTGATGTCAGCACTGCTCAGCAGTTGCTTGGCGCTGCCGCCCGGATCCCCGCCAGCGTACTTGCTGGCCAGATCCTGCCACGGCGCGACGTCCAGTTCCGACAGCACCCCGCGAATGCGCAGGCCCTTGGCGCCCGGCAACACCGCTTCGCCAGCGCCGAGAAACAGTTCGCCACGGCCGTCGGCGAAATTGCTCGGCGGCGCAGCAAAAGTGAAATTGGCCAGTTGATCGTAATTGAACCAGTAACGCCGCTCCTGCCCTTGCAGGGTCATGCGAAACACTGTGTCGCGCCCGACATCGGCGGTCATGCCGAACGGCGCCGGCAGATCCACCGCCACGCCTTTGAGGCTGGAGCTGACCAACAACTGGCTGTCGGCCCCGGAAAGATTCAGCTGCAACTGATACGGAATCGTCCCGGACACCGGCAACGGCTGGGTCACGCCCAGCCAGTCGGTGAGCTTTTTGACTTCAACCTGTCCAGATGCGGCGACGCGAGTCTTGATCTGATTGGGGCTGCCGTCGGCGAATATCTGCGCAGTGACCGGTTTGTCGAAGGCCCGTGCAGAGATGTTCTGGCCGCTGAGGCCCTTATTGCTGTCGAAGCGGAAATCGCCCTTGAGCTGGCTCAGTTCGAGCTTCGGTTCGGCCAGTTTCAGCCGCGCGTTGGCGGTTTTGAAATCGACGAGGATTTTCGGCTGCTCGCCCTTGGCCAGCGGAATATCCAGCTTGAGCTTGCCATTCAGATCACCCGCACCCTCCCAACCAGCAAAGGTCTCACCAGTGCCGATCGGCGCATCCTGAAGAATCTTCAAGCCGTCGCCCAGGCCACCGGCAAATGCGCCATCCAGGAACAAATGCGAGTTCTGCCCGGCCGGTACATGAGGAATATTGACGAAGACATCGCTGACTTGGGTGTCGAGCAACTGGCCTTTGCTGGCCCAGATGCGCACGCCGCTGTCTTCGATGAACACATCGCCGCTGACTTTGCTCACATGCGGCCAGCCCGGCTGAAACGCCAGCTCGGCGTCGTGCACTTTGAAGAACAGGCTGATGCTGCGATCAGCCTCGCCAGCGTTCTTGCTCAGCGAGCCCTGATACTGGAAGAAGCCCTGGTCCACTGCGCCTTTGAGGATCGCTGTGCGCAGCCACTCATCAAGCGCCGGGCTCAACACCGCCGGCAGGTATTTCGCGGTGTAGCGACCGTCGCCATCAACCAGGCCGACGCGCAGGTCCATGTAGTCTTCCTGGCTATGGTCAAAGTGCAGGCGAATGAGGAAATCACCGGCAATCTTGCCCTCCTCGCCCAATACCTTGAGGTATGGCGCAATCAGGGTGAAGCCATCCTTGTCGAGCTTCCAGGTCAGCCGCGCATTGGCCTGCAGGTATTGCCATGGCTTGGCGAAAATCGGATCGAGGTGCAGGACGAAATCCTTGCTGTCGAGGCGCAACTCGCCGCCGTCGAGGTTGCCACTCAGGCTGCCACTGACATTGCGCGCCGCCGGAGCGCCGTGGTAGGCATCGAAACCGACATTATCGAGGTTGGCGGCAAAGCCGAATTTGTTGCCATCGGTGGCGGTCGGGCGGAAGTCCAGCAGCACATTACGCAGGCCGCCGGTTACCTTCAAACGCTCGACCACTGTGGCGAAGCTTTGTGGCAACGGCCCCAGCGCATTGAGCAGCGGCGTGATCGGGGTCAGATCGAGGCGATCGGCCTGCAGATGCCAGAGCTCTTCAGCCTTGGCGCTGGCGCGAGTCTGCTGCACCTGCACATGGGATTCCCAGCGGGTGTCGCCGAAGCTCATCGCCAGTGAATCGAGGGTGACTTTCACCCCTTCGGCTGTGTTGCGGTAATAGGCGTTGAGCGCCAGATTGTTGATCTGGATCGGCTTGCGCTCGGCGTAGGCACCGGTCACTTGCGGCGCATTCAGGCGCAACGCGGCGCTTTGCAAAGCGCCTTCGGACCAATCGACCCAGAGTTCGCCGCCGGCCTTGATCTCGGAAAAATTCCATTGCTGGGTCAGGCGCTCGGGAAGCCATTTCGACCAGTCGCTCTGCGGCAGGCTGGCATAACCCTCGATGGCGCTGTTCTGCCATTGATCGGGACGCAGCTGGCTGCGCAGGCTCAGCGCGACAGGCTGGCCATCGGGCAAGGTCAGACGCGCGTCGAGACGCTGGCGGCTGGCGCCGGTACGCAGATTGAGGCCGACATAGGTGAGCGTCATGGGCGGGTGATCGAGCGGTTGCAGGGTCACCTGGCTGTCGAGCACCGACAATTGCCTGATCATCTGCGAGCGCTGGAACAGTTGCGCCGCATCGAACGGCTGATCCTTCTGCACCGGCAGCCCTTCCAGCGCCCAGGTACCGTCTTCGGCTTCCTTGAGGCTGATCTTCAAACCGTTGAGTTCGATATGCGCGAGACGGACTTCGCGGGCGAGCAAGCTGCCCCACATATCCGGCACTACCCGTACGCGGTCGAGGCGCAGCGCGTTGGCGCCGTCGCCGACCATCACGTCATGGGCCAGCAGGATCGGCGCGAAACCGCTCCAGTTGCCTTCCAGCTCACCGATCTGCAAGGGCATGCCGAGGGCGGCGCTGGCCTTGTCTTCGATGTCGGCGCGGTATTCGGCCACCAGTGGCGTCAGCTCGCGGCCGAGGCTGACGTACAACGCCATCAACACCAGAACCAACGCGCACAGGCCCAGCCCCCAGCGGGTGAGTGCGGCCAGAATGCGTGTCAGACGCTCCATGTCAGTTGGCTCCCATGGCAAAAAAACTGCGAAAAGCTGAGGCCAGCCGCGTTGAATGAAGGGTGATGCAGGGTTTCAGAGCAGCACCACGTCATATTGTTCCTGGGAATACATGGTTTCCACCTGGAAGCGTATGGTGCGACCGATGAAGCCTTCAAGCTCGGCGACGTTACCGGACTCTTCATCGAGCAGACGATCGACCACCTTCTGGTTGGCCAGCACCCGGTAACCCTCGGCCTGATAAGCGCGGGCCTCGCGCAGAATCTCGCGGAAGATCTCGTAACAGATGGTTTCGGCGGTCTTCAGCTTGCCGCGTCCCTGACAACTGCTGCACGGTTCGCACAGCACCTGCTCAAGGCTTTCGCGGGTGCGCTTGCGGGTCATCTGCACCAGGCCCAATTCGGTGATGCCGATGATGTTGGTCTTGGCGTGGTCGCGCTCCAGCTGTTTTTCCAGAGTGCGCAGGACCTGACGCTGGTGCTCTTCATCTTCCATGTCGATGAAGTCGATGATGATGATCCCGCCGAGGTTGCGCAGGCGCATCTGCCGGGCAATCGCCGTGGCCGCTTCGAGATTGGTCTTGAAAATGGTTTCTTCGAGGTTGCGATGACCGACGAACGCCCCGGTGTTGACGTCAATGGTGGTCATGGCTTCCGCCGGATCGATCACCAGATAGCCGCCAGACTTCAACGGCACCTTGCGCTCCAGCGCGCGCTGGATTTCGTCTTCGACACCGTACAGATCGAAGATCGGCCGCTCGCCCGGATAGTGTTCCAGACGATCGGCGATTTCCGGCATCAGTTCGGCGACGAACTGCGTGGTTTTCTGGAAGGTTTCCCGGGAATCGATGCGGATCTTCTCGATCTTCGGATTGACCAGGTCACGCAGGGTACGCAGGGCCAGGCCGAGGTCTTCGTAGATCACGCTCGGCGCGGCGATGGTCTTGATCTGCTCGTTGATCTGGTCCCAGAGGCGCCGCAGGTAGCGGATGTCCATGAGGATTTCATCAGCCCCGGCACCTTCAGCGGCTGTGCGCAGAATGAAGCCGCCGGCCTCCTTGATGCCTTCTTTGGCCACGCAATCGCTGACCACCTGCTTGAGACGCTCGCGCTCGGCTTCGTCTTCGATCTTCAGGGAAATGCCGACGTGGGCGGTTCGCGGCATGTACACCAGATAACGCGAAGGAATCGACAGTTGTGTGGTCAGGCGTGCACCTTTGGAGCCGATCGGGTCTTTGGTGACTTGCACCACCAGACTTTGGCCTTCGTGCACCAGCGAACTGATGCTTTCCACCGCCGGGCCTTCACGCAGGGAGATTTCGGCGGCGTGAATGAAAGCCGCACGATCAAGGCCAATGTCAACAAATGCCGCCTGCATGCCCGGCAGGACACGAACGATCTTGCCTTTATAGATGTTGCCGACGATCCCGCGTTTCTGCGTGCGCTCGACGTGGACTTCTTGCAGCACACCGTTTTCGACCACCGCCACGCGCGATTCCATCGGCGTGATGTTGATCAGAATCTCTTCACTCATGGCAGGATCTCGTTCAGGCATGTTCACGATAGTGGCCGCATCTGGATTCGTACGACGCTCAGGGCGTGTTCAGGTTTTGCCAACAGGGTATGCCGAAATGGCCCAACACCTCGCAGGTTTCGCACAACGGCAAGCCGACCACCGCCGAGTAGCTGCCTTCGAGCCCGGCGACAAACACCGCACCCAGGCCCTGAATGCCATAGCCGCCGGCCTTGTCGCGCGGTTCGCCACTGGCCCAGTAGGCGCCGGCCTCATCGCGGCTGATGCTGCGGAAACGTACCCGACTGCGCACCACCCGCGACTCGCAGCGCTCACCTTCAAGCACGGCGATGGCGGTCAGCACTTCGTGTTCGTTGCCGGACAACATCATCAGCATGGCGCATGCGTCGGCTTCGTCCACCGGTTTGCCAAGTATTTTGCCGTCGAGCACCACTGCGGTGTCGGCGCCAAGCACGCAGAACGGCTGATCAGAGACGACCGAACGGCGACCGGCCTCAGCCTTGCCACGCGCAAGGCGTTCGACATAGGCCGAAGGGGATTCTTCAGGAAGCGGGGTTTCGTCGATGTCCGCGCTGATGGCGGAGAACTGCACGCCGATCTGCGTGAGCAATTCACGGCGACGCGGTGAGCCGGAGGCGAGGTAAAGCAGTTTCATCAAAACATCTCCCTGTTCAGTGCCCTGCTTCACCGGCTCAATAGATTCTGTAGCGTCGGCACATCCCGCGAAGGGCGAAGCTGACCCACGGCCAGAGCAAGGCACTGACCAGCGCCGGCAAGACCAGCGCCAGGGTTGGCTGACGGTTGCCGGTCAGAGCGCTGAGCCACAGTTGCGCCAACTGTGCGAGGCCGAAGATCACGAGGATCACCAGGCACTGCTGCCACATCGGGAACATGCGCAGGCGCTGCTGCAACGACAACACGAGGAAAGTAATCAGGGTCAGGATCAGCGCGTTCTGCCCGAGCAGGTCGCCCTGCAGGACATCTTCGGCCAGTCCCAGACAGAAGGCGGTGACCATGCCGACGGTGTGCGGCATGTACAGCGCCCAAAAAGTCACGAGCAAGGCAAGCCACAGCGGGCGAAGGATTTCCATGAAGATCGGCAACGGTGAAACGCTGAGCAGGATGCCGACGAAGAACGTCAACCAGATCATCCAGCCGTTTCCGGATTTTTTCGCGCCGACCATTATTCTCGTCCCCCGGTAGTCGCTGGCGGTTTCGCCGGTGGTTTGCTCGCGGCGGGCGGTTTGGCCGCGGCCGGAGCGGCAGCGGGCGGTTTGCTCGCGGCAGGCTTGGCAGGCGTGGTGGCAGGCGCCGCTGCTTCAGCGGCCGGCGCTGCTGTAGCGGTCGACGGCGTGGCAGGCATGATCAACGGTTTCGGCACGCTGGCCGGCAACATCGGGCCGCCGCCGTGGGCATCAAGCTGTTCCTGCGCCTGGGCCGCGTCATTGGCGCGTTCCTCGGCAGTGCGGCTGTCGCTGAACACCAGCAGCAGATAGCGGCTGCGGTTCAGGGCGGCAGTCGGCACGGCGCGGACAATGGCAAACGGTTGGCCGGAATCGTGGATGACTTCCTTGACCGTGGCCACCGGATAACCAGCGGGGAATCGCTGGCCGAGGCCGGAGCTGACCAGCAGGTCGCCCTCTTTGATGTCCGCCGTGTCGGCGACATGACGCAATTCCAGGCGCTCAGGGTTGCCGGTGCCACTGGCAATCGCGCGCAGACCGTTACGGTTCACCTGCACGGGAATGCTATGGGTGGTGTCGGTCAGCAGCAGGACCCGCGAGGTGTACGGCATCAATTCAACCACCTGGCCCATCAGCCCGCGCGCATCGAGCACCGGTTGACCGAGCACCACGCCGTCGCGCTCACCTTTGTTGATGATGATGCGATGGGTGAAGGGGTTGGGGTCCATGCCGATCAACTCGGCCACTTCGACCTTTTCATTGACCAGTGCGGAGGAATTGAGCAACTCGCGCAGCCGAACGTTCTGCTCGGTCAGGGCCGCGAGCTTTTGCATGCGTCCCTGCAACAGCAGGTTTTCGGTCTTGAGTTTTTCGTTTTCGGCGACGAGCTCGGTGCGGCTGCCGAACTGACTGGCGACCCCTTCCCACAAGCGGCCGGGCAGGTCCGTGATCCAGTAGGCATCCATGAGCACCAGCGACGCTTGCTTGCGCGCGGGCTTGAGCAGGTCGAAACGTGCATCGACCACCATCAGTGCGACCGCGAGCACGGCCAGCACCAACAGGCGCACGCCCAACGAAGGGCCTTTGGTGAAAAGCGGTTTAATAAGCCGCTCCTCCCAGGCAAATGTTCTGTTTATTCATACGGCATCAAACCGGCCTGGATGAAGACTGACAGAAGATAAACGCCAACAGGCAGCACTGCAAAGTGCTGCCTGTGCGCTCACCCACGTATTGCATTCGAAGCTTATTCGCTCGAAAGCAGATCCATGGTGTGCTTATCCATCATTTCCAGCGCACGGCCACCGCCGCGAGCAACGCAAGTCAGCGGATCTTCGGCAACGATCACCGGCAGACCGGTTTCCTGGGCCAGCAACTTGTCGAGGTCACGCAGCAGCGCGCCACCACCGGTCAGCACCAGGCCACGCTCGGCGATATCGGAAGCCAGTTCCGGCGGCGATTGCTCCAGCGCGCTTTTCACCGCCTGAACGATGGTTGCCAGCGACTCTTGCAGAGCCTCGAGCACTTCGTTGGAGTTCAGGGTGAATGCGCGTGGAACGCCTTCGGCCAGGTTGCGACCGCGAACATCGACTTCGCGTACTTCGCCGCCCGGGTAGGCCGTACCGATTTCCTGCTTGATGCGCTCGGCGGTGGATTCACCGATCAGGCTGCCGTAGTTGCGACGCACGTAGGTGATGATCGCTTCGTCGAAACGGTCGCCGCCGACACGTACGGATTCGGCGTAAACCACACCGTTAAGGGAGATCAGGGCGATCTCAGTGGTACCACCACCGATGTCCACGACCATCGAACCGCGCGCTTCTTCAACCGGCAGACCGGCACCGATCGCAGCAGCCATCGGCTCTTCGATCAGGAACACTTCACGGGCACCGGCGCCAAGGGCCGATTCACGGATGGCGCGACGCTCAACCTGGGTGGACTTGCATGGAACGCAGATCAGCACACGAGGGCTGGGCTGCAGGAAACTGTTTTCGTGAACCTTGTTGATAAAGTACTGCAGCATCTTTTCGCAGACGCTGAAGTCGGCGATCACGCCGTCCTTCATCGGACGAATGGCAGCAATGTTGCCCGGCGTACGGCCGAGCATGCGCTTGGCCTCGGTGCCGACAGCGACGACACTTTTCTGGTTACCGTGTGTCCGAATGGCCACAACCGATGGCTCATTCAGGACGATACCGCGCTCGCGCACGTAAATAAGGGTGTTGGCAGTGCCCAGGTCAATGGAAAGATCGCTGGAAAACATGCCACGCAGTTTCTTGAACATGGGAAAGGGACCCTAGGCAACGCGTGGGTAAAAAAGTGCGGCAAACTCTAACAACGACAGGGATTTTGGGCAAGGCGCCAATATGTTAAATTGGCCGCTTTTCTGTGCACCAAGCCCCACAATCGCGGCCTTATGACCGTAGAAGTGCGGTAGTGTTCCGACAATCTAACACACGGACGCCGTCCGTTCTGTTTTCCACTGGAGAATCCCGATGGCGCTAGAACGCTCCGACGTGGAAAAAATCGCGCATCTGGCCTGCCTTGGCCTCAACGATGCCGATCTTCCGCACATTACTTCCGCCCTCAACAGCATTCTCGGGCTGGTCGACGAAATGCAGGCCGTTGATACCGACGGTATCGAGCCGCTGGCCCACCCCCTGGAAGCCAGTCAGCGCCTGCGCGCCGACGTGGTGACCGAGACGAATAATCGCGAGGCCTACCAGTCCATCGCACCAGCGGTCGAAAACGGCCTGTATCTGGTTCCGAAAGTCATCGACTAAAGGGAAAGAGCCTGCAATGCATCAAATGACTCTGGCCGAGATCGCCCGCGGTCTCGCCGATAAAAAGTTTTCCTCCGAAGAGCTGACCAAAGTCCTGCTGGCGCGTATTACCCAGCTCGATCCGCAGCTCAACAGTTTCATCAGCCTCACCGAGGATCTGGCCATCGAGCAGGCGAAAGCCGCCGATGCACGCCGGGCCAATGGTGAGAGCGGCGCCCTGCTCGGCGCGCCGATCGCCCACAAGGACCTGTTCTGCACCCTGGGCATCCGCACCAGCTGCGGCTCGAAGATGCTCGACAACTTCAAAGCCCCGTATGACGCCACTGTCGTTGCGAAACTGGCCGCTGCCGGCGCCGTGACCCTGGGCAAGACCAACATGGACGAATTCGCCATGGGTTCGGCCAACGAGTCGAGCTGGTACGGCGCGGTGAAAAACCCGTGGAACCTGGAACATGTGCCGGGCGGTTCGTCCGGTGGCTCGGCTGCGGCAGTAGCTGCTCGTCTGTTGCCAGCGGCCACGGCCACTGACACCGGCGGCTCGATCCGTCAGCCGGCGGCGTTCACCAACCTCACCGGCCTGAAGCCGACCTACGGTCGCGTTTCGCGCTGGGGCATGATTGCCTACGCTTCCAGCCTTGATCAGGGCGGCCCGTTGGCACGCACGGCCGAAGACTGCGCGATTCTGCTGCAAGGCATGGCCGGCTTCGACCCGAACGACTCCACCAGCATCGATGAGCCGGTTCCGGATTACTCCGCCAGCCTGGGCGATTCGCTGCAAGGCCTGCGCATCGGCGTGCCGAAGGAATACTTCAGCGCCGGTCTCGACCCGCGCATCGCCGAGCTGATCCAGAACAGCATCCAGCAGTTGCAGAAGCTCGGTGCGGTGATCAAGGAAATCAGCCTGCCGAACATGCAGCACGCCATTCCTGCGTACTACGTGATCGCCCCGGCAGAAGCGTCTTCCAACCTGTCGCGTTTCGACGGCGTACGTTTCGGCCACCGCTGCGAAAACCCGGAAAACCTCATCGACCTGTACAAGCGCTCCCGTGGCGAAGGCTTCGGCGCGGAAGTACAGCGCCGGATCATGGTCGGTGCCTACGCGCTGTCCGCCGGTTACTACGATGCCTACTACCTGAAAGCGCAGAAGATTCGTCGTCTGGTGAAGAACGATTTCATGGCTGCCTTCAATGAAGTCGACATCATCCTCGGCCCGACCACGCCGAACCCGGCCTGGAAGCTTGGCGCGAAGAACAGCGACCCGGTCGCTGCATACCTGGAAGACGTCTACACCATCACCGCCAACCTCGCCGGCCTGCCGGGCCTGTCGATGCCGGCCGGTTTTGTCGACGGTCTGCCGGTGGGCGTGCAGTTGCTCGCGCCGTACTTCCAGGAAGGCCGTTTGCTCAACGTTGCGCACCAGTATCAGTTGAACACTGACTGGCACACCCGCACCCCAACCGGCTTCTGAGGAGACACACATGCAATGGGAAGTCGTGATCGGGCTGGAGATTCACACTCAGCTCACCACCCGGTCGAAAATCTTTTCCGGTAGTTCCACCACATTCGGTTCCGAGCCGAACACCCAGGCCAGCCTGATCGACCTGGGCATGCCCGGCGTGCTGCCGGTGCTCAACCAGGAAGCGGTGCGCATGGCGGTGATGTTCGGTCTGGCAATTGACGCCGAGATCGGCCAGCACAACGTGTTCGCCCGGAAAAACTATTTCTACCCGGATCTGCCGAAGGGCTACCAGATCAGCCAGATGGAATTGCCGATCGTTGGCAAAGGCCACCTGGACATCGCCCTGGAAGACGGCACGGTCAAACGCGTCGGCATCACCCGTGCGCACCTGGAAGAAGACGCCGGCAAGAGCCTGCACGAAGAATTCAACGGTGCCACCGGCATCGACCTGAACCGTGCCGGCACGCCGCTGCTGGAAATCGTTTCCGAACCGGACATGCGCAGCGCCAAGGAAGCCGTGGCTTACGTCAAGGCGATCCACGCGCTGGTGCGTTACCTGGGCATCTGCGACGGCAACATGGCCGAAGGCTCGCTGCGTTGCGACTGCAACGTCTCGGTACGGCCGAAAGGCCAGGTCGAGTTCGGCACTCGCTGCGAGATCAAGAACGTCAACTCGTTCCGTTTCATCGAGAAAGCGATCAACTCCGAGATCCAGCGCCAGATCGAGCTGATCGAAGACGGCGGCAAAGTGATCCAGCAGACCCGTCTGTACGATCCGAACAAGGACGAGACCCGTCCGATGCGTTCGAAAGAGGAAGCCAACGACTACCGTTACTTCCCCGATCCGGACCTGCTGCCGGTGGTCATCGAAGAGTCGTTCCTCGGTGAAGTGCGTGCCACCCTGCCGGAACTGCCACCGCAAAAGCGCGAACGCTTCCAGAGCCAGTTCGGTCTGTCGGCCTACGACGCCAACGTGCTGGCCACCAGCCGTGAACAGGCGGATTACTTCGAGAAAGTCGCAGCCATCGGTGGCGACGCGAAACTGGCGGCGAACTGGGTGATGGTCGAGTTGGGCAGCCTGCTCAACAAGCAGGGCCTGGACATCGAAGACTCGCCAGTCTCCGCCGAGCAACTGGGCGGCATGCTGCAGCGCATCAAGGACAACACCATCTCCGGCAAGATCGCCAAGGTAGTGTTCGAAGCGATGGCCAATGGTGAAGGCAGTGCTGACGAGATCATCGAGAAGCGCGGCCTCAAGCAAGTCACCGACACCGGCGCGATCTCGGCTGTGCTCGACGAAATGCTCGCGGCCAACGCCGAACAGGTCGAACAGTACCGCGCGGCAGACGAAGCCAAACGCGGCAAGATGTTCGGTTTCTTCGTCGGCCAGGCCATGAAAGCCTCGAAAGGCAAGGCCAACCCGCAGCAGGTGAACGAACTGCTGAAAAGCAAGCTCGAAGGCTGACCACCAATGGAGCCAGATCCAAAGCCTGGCTCCATCCCCTGTGGAAGGGACCTGTGGCGAGGGGATTTATCCCCGTTGGGCCGCGAAGCGGCCCCAATTGCTGAGCTTGATTTGCACCAGATAAACCGAGTTCTCAGTTTTGGGACTGCTGCGCAGTCCAACGGGGATAAATCCCCTCGCCACAGGTCACTCCTACATTTGATCCGGGATACCTTTGAATGAAGCGTCTGTTGCTGAGCAGCGCCCTGCTCTCTCTGCTGGCCGGTTGCGCCAGTACCGACACCATCGACCCGCACGGTTATGACCAGACCGGCGTCGCCTCCTATTACGGAGCCAGGCATCACGGTAAACGCACCGCCAGCGGCGAAGCGTTCAACCAGCATTCCCTGACCGCCGCCCACCGCCAGTTGCCGTTCGGCACGCGGGTGAAGGTCACCAATCTGAAAAACGATGAATCAGTCGTGGTCCGCATCAATGACCGTGGCCCGCACACCCGTGGCCGATTGATCGATCTGTCACGCGAGGCCGCCGATGAAATCGGCATGCTGCGCAGCGGCACCGCACGGGTTCGCGTGCAGGCCCTCGACTGATGGAGCGCCGACCATTTTCGGACTAGCCGATCTGCCGCTGATCAACGTCATCGAACTGCTCAGCGGCCTGTGTCTTTTGCTCATCGGCGCCGAGCTGATGGTGCGCGCCGCCGTGCGTCTGGCCGAGCGCCTGCATGTGCGTCCGTTGATCATCGGCCTGACCATCGTCGCCCTCGGCAGCAGCGCGCCGCAGATGACCGTGAGCCTGCAAGCGGCGTTGACCGACAACCCGGACATCGCCGTCGGCAGCGTGGTCGGCAGCGGCATATTCAATATCCTCGTAACCCTTGGCCTGTCGGCACTGATCATCCCGCTGCGCGTATCGCGGCAACTGGTGCGTCTGGATATCCCGTTGATGATCGGCGCCAGCCTGCTGGTATTCATCCTCGCCTGGAATAAAGACCTCGGGCGTTTCGACGGTGTCCTGCTGCTCGGCGCTCTGGCGCTGTACCTCGGTTTGCTGTTGCGTCAGTCGCGACACTCGACCCGGCCCCATGGCGCACGACCACAGGATACGCAGCAATCCTGGTTGATCAGTGTGCTGATGATTTTCGCTGGCCTGGCCATGCTGGTGTTCGCCGGCCGTCTGCTGCTCGGCGCCGCCGTGGTCGTGGCCACCGACCTGGGCCTGTCGGAACGGGTCATCGGCCTGACCGTGGTTGCGGTCGGCACTTCGTTGCCGGAACTGGCGACGTCGCTGATCGCTGCGTTGCGCGGGCAGCGCGACATTGCCGTGGGCAACGTGATCGGCGCCAATCTGTTCAACCTGCTCGGGGTACTCGGGCTGACCGCGCTGCTCGCACCGACGCCGCTTTCCGTCTCCCCCAACGCGCTGGATTTTGACTTGCCGGTGATGCTCGGCGTCGCTGCGCTGTGCCTTCCGGTGTTTTACTCGGGCTACCGCGTGACCCGGGCCGAAGGCTTGCTGCTGCTCGGTTTGTATCTGGTCTACGGGCTGCACGTGGTGTCGTTCACCACTGGTATGCCGCTGGCCGGCAAACTCGAGCGCTTGATGCTGTTTTATGTCCTGCCGGCGCTGCTGACGTTTCTGCTGTTCACGTCGATCCGCGCCTGGCGTCGCCAACACCACAAGAGAGATGTGCCATGAGCGAGTCGAAGCAGTCCGGGGTTGAAATCCGTCGTCAGGTCATGGGCGATGCGTTCGTTGATCGCGCCTTGGGCAACGCCACCGAGTTCACCCAGCCGTTGCAGGATTTCGTCAATGAACATGCGTGGGGCGGCGTGTGGAATCGTGAGGGGCTGCCGCTGAAAACCCGCAGCCTGATTACCCTCGCCGCGCTGACCGCGTTGAAGTGTCCGCAGGAGTTAAAGGGCCACGTGCGCGGTGCGCTGAACAACGGCTGCACGGTGGAAGAGATTCGCGAGGCGCTGCTGCATTGCGCGGTGTATGCCGGCGTACCGGCGGCGATCGATTCGTTTCGCGCGGCGCAGGAAGTGATCGACAGTTATCAGAAACCGCAATGACCGCCTTCGCGAGCAGGCTCGCTCCCACAGTTGGAATGCGTTTCCCTGTGGGAGCGAGCCTGCTCGCGAAGAGGCCCTGACAGACACTGCAAATCCTTGGTCAGATCCACCCACCCCACTGCAACACAAAGATCCCGACATTGGTGGTAATAGCCGCCATCAACGTGGTCATCACGATGATCGCCGCTGCCAGCTCATGATTGCCCTGCGCCGCCCGGGCCATGACGAAACTCGCCGCCGCCGTCGGGCTGCCAAAGTAGAGAAACAGAATCCCCAATTCCGCCCCGCGAAAGCCCCACAGCCATGCCCCCAGTGTCGCCAGCACCGGCAGACCGATCATCTTCACCAGGCTGGAACTGAGCGCCATGTTGCCGCTCTTGCGCAGCGCCGCCAGTGACAGCGTGCCGCCGATACAGATCAGCGCCAGTGGCAAAGTGGTCTGCGCCAGATACTGGCCGGAGGTCTCCAGCCAGCCCGGCAGTCCGATCTTGAAATAGGCAAACGGCGCCGCCGAAATCACGCTGATGATCAGCGGGTTGCTGAACACGCTTTTGCAGATGCTCCAAGGATCGGACTTGATCACCGGGCTGTACACCGCCAGCACGATGGTCGACAGGGTGTTGTAGAACAGGATCACCAGCGCCGCGAGAATTGCCCCGAGGGAAATGCCGTAATCGCCGTACATGCTCGCGGCGAGCGCCAGGCCTATCACGCCGTTGTTGCCGCGAAACGCACCCTGGGTGTAGATGCCGCGATCTTCCCGCGGACACTTGAAAATCGCCCAGCCCCAGGCCACGGCGAAACTCACCAGGGTGGCGAGGGAAAAGTAGATGAGTAGCGAAGGTTGCAGTGCGGCGTGCAGGTCAGCGTGGAGAATGCCGAGAAACAGCAGCGCCGGCATGGTCACGTTGAACACCAGCGACGAGGCGGTGTGGATGAAGTTGTCGTTGATCCAGTCGATGCGCTTGAGCAGCACGCCGAGAAACAGCATGGCAAACACCGGCGCGGTGATGTTCAGGGTTTCAAGAAAGATTGCCAGCATGCCGGAGAGCCTTGGGTGAGCTTAGTCAGGGGGGCAATGATAAAGCAAAAGCCCCTCACCCTAGCCCTCTCCCAAAGGGAGAGGGAACCGATCGGGGGATATTTAAACAATCCACCGACCTGAAATGACATCGTCGAATCCATAATCGACCCGATTTGTCAGGTCGATGTATAGCGCCAAACAACTCGGTCGGCCCCCTCTCCCTCCGGGAGAGGGCTGGGGTGAGGGGCTTTTGATCTTCCATGAAACGATCAGGTAATCGGCGCCGGGTTGAACAAGGTGATGTCGTTGTGCAGCTTGTGTTTCTCCGCCCAGGTCTGTTGCTTGCCACTGGCAACATCCAGGTAATAGTGAAACAACTCCCAGCCGAGTTCTTCGATGGTCGCGCGCCCGGTGGCAATGCGTCCGGCATCAATGTCGATCAGGTCCGGCCAGCGCTGCGCCAGTTCAGTCCGCGTCGAAACCTTGACCACCGGCGCCATGGCCAGCCCGTAAGGCGTGCCGCGACCGGTGGTGAACACGTGCAGGTTCATCCCTGCTGCCAGTTGCAACGTCCCGCAGACAAAATCGCTGGCCGGCGTCGCGCAGAAAATCAGGCCCTTGTGCTTGAAACGCTCGCCCGGGCCGAGCACGCCATTGATCGCGCTGCTGCCGGACTTGACGATCGAGCCCAGCGACTTCTCGACAATGTTCGACAACCCGCCCTTCTTGTTGCCCGGCGTGGTGTTGGCGCTGCGATCGGCCTCGCCCTTGGCCAAGTAACGGTCGTACCAGTCCATCTCGCGCACCAGCTCTTCGGCGACGGTTTGCGTTTGCGCCCGTGAGGTCAGCAGGTAGATCGCATCGCGCACTTCGGTGACTTCGGAAAACATCACCGTCGCCCCCGCACGCAACAGCAAATCCGAGGCATAACCCAGCGCCGGGTTGGCGGTGATGCCGGAGAACGCGTCGCTGCCGCCGCACTGCATACCGAGAATCAGCTCGGAGGCCGGCACGGTTTCGCGGCGGCGCTGGTCGAGTTTCTTCAAACGCACTTCGGCCAGTTCCATGATCTGCTCGATCATTTCGGTGAAGCCGTGACTGGAGTCCTGCAACCGGTACAGCCACGGATCGCTGAGATCCACCGAGGCATCGTCCTCGTGCATCACCTGCCCGGCCTGCAATTTCTCGCAGCCCAGACCGATCACCAGCGCCTCGCCGCCCAGGTTCGGGTTGCGCGCCAGATTGCGCACGGTACGAATCGGGATGTAGGCGTCGGTCGCGGTAATCGCCACACCGCAGCCATAACTGTGGGTCAGCGCCACCACGTCATCGACGTGCGGGTACTTCGGCAGCAGCTCTTCCTTGATGCGCTTGACCGCATGATCGAGCACGCCGGTGACGCACTGCACGGTGGTGGTGATGCCGAGAATGTTGCGCGTGCCGACAGTGCCGTCGGCGTTGCGATAACCCTCGAACGTGAAGCCTTCCAGCGGTGCCTGCGCATCCGGCACATCGGTGGACAGCGGCAAGCTGTCCAGCGGCGGCGCGGTCGGCATGCGCAGTTGATCTTCCTTGACCCAACTGCCGCGACGGATCGGCTGCAACGCATAGCCGATAATCTGCCCGTAACGAATCACCGGGCCGCCCTCAGGAATATCCTCCAGAGTGACCTTGTGGCTCTGCGGTACGAAATCCAGCGTGACCAGGCCATCGGCAAACTCGGTACCGGCCGGTACGCCCTGATCGTTGACCACCACTACAACGTTGTCCCGCTCGTGCAGGCGGATGTAGCGCGGCGAGTCGGAATGTTCAATCAACTGCATGACGCCGCTCCTCAGGAATGCGCTTGAGACAAATTGCCGGTGGCTTCATTGCCGCCCTTGGCTGGCGGCTCTTTCAGGACCACACGCTTGATCGGGCCGACGATTACCAGATAGCTGAACACCGCGACCAGTGCGTTGGCACCGACAAACACCAGCGCCCACTTGAACGAGCCGGTGGAGCTGATGATGTAGCCGATGACGATCGGCGTGGTGATCGAAGCGATGTTGCCGAAGGTGTTGAACAGGCCGCCGCTCAGACCGGCGATCTGTTTCGGCGAGGTGTCGGAGACCACCGCCCAGCCCAGTGCGCCAACGCCTTTGCCGAAGAATGCCAGAGCCATGAAGCCCACCACCATCCATTCCACGTCAACATAGTTGCACGCGACGATGCTGCTCGACACCAGCAGGCCGGCGATGATCGGCGCCTTGCGAGCAAAAGTCAGCGAATGGCCCTTGCGCAGCAGGTAATCGGAAATCACTCCGCCAAGCACGCCGCCGATGAAGCCGCAGATCGCCGGCAATGAAGCGATGAAGCCGGCCTTGAGAATGGTCATGCCACGCTCTTGCACCAGATACACCGGGAACCAGGTCAGGAAGAAATAGGTGATGCCGTTGATGCAGTACTGGCCCAGATACACGCCGAGCATCATGCGGTTGGTCAGCAACTGACGGATGTAATCCCACTTCGGACCGTCGGACTTCTTGCCCTTCTGATCCATGTCGACCATGCCGCCGTTGTCAGCGATGTGCTTGAACTCGGCCTCGTTGACGCGTGGGTGTTCGCGCGGGCTGTAGATGACTTTCAGCCACACCAGCGAGAACACGATACCGAGGATACCCATGACGATGAACACGTGCTCCCAGCCGAAGCTGTAGACGATCCAGCCCATCAACGGCGCGAACAGCACGGTGGCAAAGTATTGCGCCGAGTTGAAGATCGCCGAAGCGGTTCCGCGTTCAGCGGTCGGGAACCACGCGGCAACGATGCGCGCGTTGCCAGGGAACGATGGCGCTTCGGCCAGGCCCACGAGGAAGCGCAGCATGAACAGCGCAACCACTGCCGTGGACATGCCGAATTCACCGACAAAGCCTTGCAGCACGGTGAACAGCGACCAGGTGAAAATGCTCAGGGCATAGACTTTTTTCGAGCCGAAGCGATCGAGCAGCCAGCCACCGGGAATTTGCCCGGCGACGTAGGCCCAACCGAATGCGGAGAAGATGTAGCCGAGGGTGACGGCGTCAATGCCCAGATCCTTTTGCAGGCTGGAACCGGCAATGGCGATCGTGGCACGGTCGGCGTAATTGATCGTGGTCACCAGAAACAGCATGAGCAGGATCAAATAGCGGACGTGAGTCGGCTTGGAGGATTGCATGCAGATGTACTCCCACTGATTATTTTTATGCGGGGTGAAGCTTCTTTGGTCTTGCATTTATTCCCTGTAGGAGCTGCCGAAGGCTCGGGCCGCGATCGGACGATCTTTTGATCTTGATCTTGAAAAAAAAGATCAAAAGATCGCAGCCTTCGGCAGCTCCTACAGGGGTACTGCGTGTATCAGGAGCCTACATAGGCGGTTTTCACCACGGTGTAGAACTCTTGTGCATAGCGGCCCTGCTCACGGGAGCCGTAGGACGAGCCTTTACGCCCGCCGAACGGTACGTGGTAATCCACACCGGCGGTCGGCAGGTTGACCATCACCATCCCGGCCTGGGAGTGGCGCTTGAAGTGGTTGGCGTACTTCAGCGAGGTGGTGGCGATGCCGGCCGACAAGCCGAATTCGGTGTCGTTGGCCATCGCCAGCGCGGCTTCGTAATCGGCCACACGGACAATGTTGGCCACCGGGCCGAAGATCTCTTCGCGGCTGATGCGCATCGACGCTTCGCTGTCGGCGAACAGGGTTGGTGCGAGGAAGTAGCCCTCGGTGTCGCAAGTCACCACACCGCCGCCGCTGACCAGACGTGCACCTTCGGACTGGCCGATGTCGATGTACTTCATGTCCTGCTCCAGCTGCGCCTGGGAGACCACCGGACCGATGTCGGTGCCGGCCTTCAGCGCGTGGCCGACCTTGATCGACTTCATGCGCTCGGCCATCGCTTCAACGAACTTGTCGTGAATGCCGGCGGTGACGATCAGACGGCTCGACGCTGTGCAGCGCTGGCCGGTGGAGTAGAACGCGCTCTGCACCGACAGCTCGACCGCTTGCTTGAGGTCGGCGTCGTCGAGAATGATCTGCGGGTTCTTGCCGCCCATTTCCAGCTGCACCTTGGCCTGGCGCGAAACGCAGTTGACGGCGATCTGGCGGCCAACGCCCACCGAACCGGTGAAGCTGATGCCGTCGACTTTCGGGCTGTTGACCAACGCCTCGCCAACCACGCGACCGCTGCCCATTACCAGGTTGAACGCACCGGCCGGGAAGCCCGCGCGGGAGATGATTTCGGCCAGCGCCCAGGCGCAGCCCGGCACCAGATCGGCAGGCTTGAGCACGACGCAGTTGCCGTAGGCCAGGGCCGGAGCAATTTTCCACGCCGGGATGGCGATCGGGAAGTTCCACGGCGTGATCAGACCGACCACGCCCAGGGCTTCGCGAGTGACCTCGACGTTGACGCCCGGGCGTACCGACGGCACATAGTCACCGGACAGACGCAGGCATTCACCGGCGAAGAACTTGAAAATGTTGCCGGCGCGGGTCACTTCACCGATCGCCTCCGGCAGGGTCTTGCCTTCTTCACGGGCCAGCAGGGTGCCAAGCTCTTCGCGACGGGCGAGAATTTCCGTGCCGACTTTATCCAGCGAATCGTGACGAGCCTGGATGCCCGACGTGGAGTACGCCGGGAACGCAGCGCGAGCAGCGTCGATGGCGGCGTTGACCTGGGTCAGGTCAGCCTTGGCATAGTCGCCGATGGTGTCGCTGAGTTCGGACGGGTTGATGTTGGCCGAGTAATCGGCACCGGCGACCCATTCGCCATTGATGTAGTTGTCGTAGCGTTTTGCAGTTGTCACAGGGCAGCCCTCAACTCTAAAAGCCTTCACGCAAAAAGCCGCTGATTGCTCAGCGGCCTCGCTTCTCTCGCTTATTGCGCGCCTTGCTTGTCGATCAGCGCGGCGAGCATTTCGTACTCTTCGCCGGTCAGGTCGGTCAGCGGCGCACGCACCGGACCTGCGTCATAGCCGGCGATTTTTGCACCTGCCTTGACGATACTCACGGCGTAACCGGCCTTGCGGTTGCGGATGTCCAGGTACGGCAGGAAGAAGTCGTCGATGATCTTGCCGACGGTGGCGTGATCTTCGCGAGCGATCGCGTGGTAGAAGTCCATCGCGGTTTTCGGGATGAAGTTGAACACCGCCGAGGAGTACACCGGCACGCCCAACGCCTTGTAGGCAGCGGCGTAGACTTCGGCGGTCGGCAGACCACCCAGGTAGCTGAAGCGATCACCGAGGCGGCGACGGATCGACACCATCAACTCGATATCGCCCAGGCCATCCTTGTAGCCGATCAGGTTCGGGCAGCGCTCGGCCAGACGTTCCAGCAGCGGCGCGGTGAGACGGCAAACGTTGCGGTTGTAGACGACCACGCCGATCTTCACCGATTTGCACACGGCTTCAACGTGGGCGGCAACACCGTCCTGGCTCGCTTCGGTCAGGTAGTGCGGCAGCAGCAGCAGACCTTTGGCGCCCAGACGCTCGGCTTCCTGAGCGTATTCGATGGCCTGGCGGGTCGAACCACCAACGCCGGCGAGGATTGGCACGCTGGTTGCGCAGGTGTCGACGGCAGTCTTGATGATTTCCGAGTATTCGCTGGCGGCCAGGGAGAAGAACTCACCGGTGCCACCGGCGGCGAACAGAGCCGAAGCGCCATACGGAGCCAGCCATTCCAGGCGTTTGATGTAGCCCGCGCGGTTGAAATCGCCCTGCGCGTTGAAATCGGTCACCGGGAAAGACAGCAGGCCGGCAGAGAGGATGGACTTCAGTTCTTGTGGATTCATTATTCGAACACCCTGGTAGCAACGTTTTATTGTGAGTGGACCGTTCAGCCTTCGCCGAAGTTGTAGGTCATCGTACAACTTAAAATATAACCGTCAACTGCATTTCATCGTTGGCAGGGCTTTTTTGTCGGACAAGATTGGCTTTTACGCTTTATGAAATGGCTACAAGGCTCGCGCTTGACGCGTTCGAGGGCTGAAATATCTGGTCTGGATTCGTTTAATTCTGTAGCGACCTGCGGCTCTTAAAGTACGTCGACTGCCACGAAGGATCGTGGCGGACCACTCAAAGGAAGCCGCTATGTCGATGCATTTTGCCGCCCCCACCCTCACCCACCTCGCCCCTGCGCAAGACGATTGCGTGACGCTTCAGCTCTCGCAATTGCCGGACATCCTCACCGTGCAGGTCCCGGATTCCAGCGATTTCGCAGCAAACTGGAGCGTCTACGCGGTCCTCGGCAGCGATGCCGAGGACCCTGAATGGGAAGGTGATGAGGTGGACACTGGCGCCTGGGACGACGCCGAGGATGAAATGGAAAAGCTGCTCGACATCGAGGTGCAGCTGCCGAAAGAGGCATTGCAACCGTACCTGAACCGCGAGGTGGAGCTGCGTTACAAGTTTCGCGATGAGTCGAGCATGGAGCCGTATTCGCTGCCGCTGCGATTGCGCATAGAGGCGTAAGACTCAGCTTCGCTGCGCCTGCGCCTCTTCATGGGCCTGGCGCAGTCTTTCACGGCTATTGGTCAGGTGCAGACGCATCGCCGCACGCGCGGCATCGGAGTCCTGACGGGCAATCGCGTCGTAGATTTCCTCGTGCTCGCGGCTCAGGCGGCTCATGTAGTGCTGTTGATCATCGTGGGCCAGCCGCGCCGAGTTCAGCCGCGTACGTGGAATGATGCTGGTGCCCAGGTGCGTCATGATGTCGGTGAAGTAGCGGTTGCCGGTGGACAGGGCAATTTCCAGGTGGAAAGCGAAGTCCGACGACACCGCATCGCTGGCATGGGAGGCGCTTTCGTTCAAGGCGTCGAGGGCGGCGCGCATGGTTGCCAGTTGCTCGGGACTGCGGCGTTGCGCGGCAAGGCCGGCGGACTCGACTTCGAGGCTGATGCGCAATTCGAGGATCGCCAGCACGTCACGCAGGGTGACAACGGTGGCCGGATCGATGCGGAAACCGCTCGGGCTCGGCGTATCGAGAACAAAGGTGCCGATGCCGTGGCGGGTTTCTACCTGGCCGGCGGCCTGCAGACGGGAAATTGCCTCGCGGACCACGGTGCGGCTGACGCCATGGGCTTCCATGATCGCCGACTCGGTGGGCAACTTGTCGCCACGCTTGAGCAGGCCATCGCGGATCTGCTCGCTCAACACCGTCACCAATTCCTGGGCGAGGCTGCGGCGCTTGCGGGGGAGGCGCGGGGTGTCGATCAGCTTTTCCATGGTCTGCATCTTGTCTCGAAAGTTCGGCTTGGCGCCATCATAGCTCAAGCGGGTTGTACGATCACCGGGCAGATCACATTGCCCCACTGTGGGAGCGAGCCTGCTCGCGAAAGCGGTGGTTCAGACGACAGATTCGTCGACCGATATGACCCCTTCGCGAGCAGGCTCGCTCCCACAGGTGGGTGTTCAGACAGTTATGGCCTGTTCGACCAGACGACCGCTGTCGATCCGCACATGCCGTGGATGGAATCGTTTCAAACTGCTTCGGTGACCGACGCTGACAATGCTCAGCCCCGGAATCTCATCGATCAACGCCTGATACAAGGTCGCCTCGTCCTCTTCATCCATCGCCGATGTAGCCTCGTCCATGTACAGCCATTGCGGTGCGTAGAGAAGCGCGCGGGCGAAGGCCAGGCGTTGCTGCTCACCCGGCGAGAGCATGCGTTGCCAGTGATTGGCTTCATCCAGCCGCCCGACCAGGTGTGGCAGACGGCAGGTTTCCAGCACCTGTGCATAACGTTCCGGCGCGTAGGTGTCGCCCGGTTGTGGATAACTCAACGCTTCACGCAATGTGCCGATCGGCAGATAAGGCTTCTGCGGCAGGAACAGATAACGCGCCGCCGGCAAACGAATATTGCCGTGCCCCGCCGGCCACAAATGCCCCATCGCTCGCAGCAGTGTCGACTTGCCGCTGCCGGACCGCCCGCTGAGCATAACGCGCTCACCCGGTTCAACGGTCATGTCGGCGTCGGTCAGCAGGTGACGACCATCGGCCAGATCGAGGCCGAGGTTGTGCACCTGCAACTCACTGCCCTGGTTCTGCACGTCGATGGCCGGGGTGCGTTGTTCGTTGTCGCTCATGGCCTGACGGAAACTCAGCAAACGATCACAGGTGGCGCGCCACGCGGCGAGATCCGAGTAGGCGGTGATGAACCAGCTGAAATTCTCCTGCACGTTGCCGAACGCCGAGTTGATTTGCATCAGCTCGCCCAGTTCGATCTTGCCGGACAGATAGCGCGGTGCGGCGACGACAAACGGGAAAATGATTGCGATCTGCCCGTAGCCGGAGGTGAAGAACGTCAGGCGCTTGGACACGCGCATGATGTCCCAGAAATTGTGCCAGACCAGTCCGAAGCGATTACTCAAGCGGCGGTTTTCATTGGGTTCGCCGTTGTACAAGGCGATGCTTTCCGCATTCTCACGCACGCGCACCATGGAAAAACGCAGGTCTGCTTCGAAGCGTTGTTGCTTGTTGTTCAGACCGATCAGACGGCGACCGATCAAATGCGTCAGCCAACTGCCGACCGCCGCGTACAACAGTGCGCACCAGAACATGTAGCCGGGAATCTCGATGCCGAACACTTCGATACTGCCCGACACGCCCCACAAAATGATCGAGAACGACACCAGACTGACAATCGTGCGCAGCAGCCCGAGGCCCAGGCTCAGGGTGTTGGCGGTGTAAGTGTTGAGGTCTTCGGAAATCCGCTGGTCGGGGTTATCGGTATAACCGCCCTGCTCCAGCTGGTAGTAATTCTTGTGGTCCAGCCAGCGCTTGAAGTGCTTTTCGGTCAGCCACGCCCGCCAGCGGATCGTCAGCATCTGCGTCAGATACAACCGATACACCGCGCCGAGAATCGCCACGGTCGCGATGCCGCAGAAATACAGAATCAACTGCCAGAACGCGGCTTCATCCTTTCTCTGCAAAGCGTTGTAGAAATCCTTGTACCAACTGTTGATCCACACCGAAATCGCCACGCTGAACAGCGTCAGCGCAATTACGGCAATCAGCAACGTCCAGGCCTTGCCCTTCTCTTCGCTGCGCCAGTAAGGCGTGGTCATCGCCCAGACTTTGCGAAAAAACTGCCCGCGCACAGCATCGTTGACCGCGGAATATTCAGCGTTCTGATTCATGGATAAGGCTCGATAGTAAAAAGAACGGACACGCGCCGATCATAGATGATCGGCGCGATTCATCGCGAGGGCTGGCGATAGTCGTTCAGCGCAGGTTCAGCGACGCACCGGGCGCTTCTGCAGTTTGCGCTGCAAGGTGCGGCGGTGCATGCCCAGCGCGCGGGCCGTGGCGGAAATATTGCCTTCGTGCTCGGTGAGCACGCGCTGGATGTGCTCCCATTGCAGACGATCGACCGACATCGGGTTTTCCGGCACCAGACTGTCGAGATCGGCGTGCTCAGACAGCAGCGCGGCCAGCACGTCGTCGGCATCGGCGGGTTTGCACAGGTAGTTGCAGGCGCCACGCTTGATCGCCTCGACTGCCGTGGCAATGCTCGAATAACCGGTGAGGATCACCACGCGCATTTCCGGATCGAGTTCCAGCAGCTTGGGCAGCAGGACCAGACCGGAGTCGCCGTCCATTTTCAGGTCCAGCGCGGCGTAATCAGGCAGATCGGCCTGGGCGATGGTCAGGCCTTCTTCAGCGGAACCGGCAGTGCTGACGCGAAAGCCACGACGGGCCATGGCGCGGGCCATGACGCGGGTGAAGGTCGCGTCGTCGTCGACCAGCAGCAGATGCGGCAGTTCTTCGCCTTCGACTTGGATTTCGTCACTCATGTTGGTCTCCTCGGGCGCCGTGGGGCAGGCGCAGCTCGGTGAGCGTGCCGCCTTCCTCATGACTATAGAGTTTCACTGAGCCGCCGGCGCGTGTCACGCTGGCCTTGCTCAAAAACAGGCCCAGGCCGAAACCTTTGCCCTTGGTGGTAAAAAACGGCTTGCCGATCTGCTCGGCGATGGCCAGCGGCACACCGGCGCCGTGGTCGCGAATGCTGATCGTCAAAGTCTCTGCGTCCCAGTCGAGGGTCACCTGGAGATTTTCCGGGCAGGCGTCGGCTGCATTGTTGAGCAGATTCAGCAATGCCTGGGTCAGATCCGGCGGCGGCGCCATGCGCGGCACCGCCCCCTGACCGAGACGCTGGAAGCGGTAACTGGCTTCCGGGCGCATCAGGTGCCAGCGGTTCAGCGCTTCGTCGAGCCAGTCGGTAACGTCCTGCATCTCCACCGCCAGACGCCGGTTGGCCTCGGCGGCGCGGACCAGTTGCTGCAAGGTTTCCTTGCACAGCTTGACCTGATCCTGCAGCACTTTCAGATCGTCCTGCAGCAACGCATCGGGGTGGTCCTGCTGCATTTCCTTGAGCAACACGCTCATGGTCGCCAGCGGCGTACCCAACTCATGCGCAGCCCCGGCGGCCTGGGTCGCAACGGCGAGCAGCTGCTGATCACGCAGCCCTTCCTCGCGACGAATCGCCCGCAGCTCTTCCTGCCGACGTAGCTCTTCAGCCATGCGCGCGGCGAAGAAGGTGATCACCGCAGCGGCCAGGGCAAAGCTCAGCCACATGCCGTAGATCTGCAGATTCTCACGGGCGACCGGCAAGGTTTCCAGCGGATAGAAACGCGTCAGCATCAGCGTGTACAGCGCCAGCGCGATGCCCGACAGAATCACCGAATAACGCCACGGCAAGGTCACCGCCGCGATCGTCAACGGCACCAGATAATAGGAAACAAAGGGGTTGGTCGAACCGCCGGAGAAATACAGCAGCGCACTGTGAATCACCAGATCGCAAGCCAGTTGCAGCGCGTATTCGAGCTCGGTCACCGGCCACGATGTGCGCAGGCGCACGGCAGTGAACACGCAGAGCAGAATCGAGCAGCCGAGGGTCATCGCCAGTTGCACCCACGGCAACGGCAGCAATTGCAGCCAGTAGGCCAGACCCACGGACCCGGCCTGCGCGGCGAGCACCAGGGTGCGGATGAAAGTCAGCCGCCAGAGGTTCTGGCGAGTGGCGGAAGTCAGTTGTACGGGGGCGAGCATGAGCTCTCCTGATGAGCGCTCCAGGCGGATCGCACGGAGTATAACCAAGCCGCGGGGTTCAGAGGCGAAAGTGCGGCAAACGACCACATGGCGACGATGGAGAATTCATCTGAGTTGAAGAAGATGCCGAGGGCTATTGGAGATCAATTGTGGCGAGGGGATTTATCCCCGCTGGGTGGCGGAGCCGCCCCAAGTCATGCGACCTCATTTAACCAGACATACCGCATCAGCCGGATTTGCGACTGCTGCGCAGCCGAACGGGGATAAATCCCCTCGCCACAGAAGCACTCCCCACTTCGCGCAGGTATCTGTATAGAAGTTGTAACTGGGCGAACCGGATCATAGAAGTTAGAGTCTGATGGTTCACGCAGGCCGCGACCCATCACCTGCGCCTCATTCAAGGAGCCTTCATGCACACATTTCGCCGCAGCGCCGCCCTCCTCGCCCTGACCGTCGGCAGCGTCGCCAGCCTTCCGGCGCTGGCCGCCGATGAGCTGCACTACAACCAGATTTCCCTGCGCGCCGAAGTCAGCCAGGAAGTGGCCCGCGACCAGATGATCGTGACGCTCTACACCGAAGAGCAGAACACCGACCCGGCCAAACTCGCCGCCGCCATCAGCACCACCATGAACAAGGCCACCGCCCAGGCCAAACAAGTCAAAGACATCACCTTGCGCACGGGCAGCCGCAACAGCTATCCGATCTACGACACCAAAGGCCAGAAGATCACCGGCTGGCGCGAACGCGCCGAACTGCGCCTGGAAAGCACCGACTTCGCCGCCCTGTCCAAACTCACCGGCGAGCTATTGACCGACCTGAAAATGGGCGGCATGGACTTCGCCATCGCCGACCCGACCCGCAAGGCCAGCGAAGACCAGTTGCTCAAAGAAGCCGTCACCGCCTTCAAGACCCGCGCCCAACTGGCCACCGATGCACTGGGCGGCAAGGGCTACAAAATCGTCAACCTGAACCTCAACAGCAACGGTTACCCACAACCGTACCTGCGCGCGCCGATGATGATGAAAGCCGCGGCCATGGATTCCGCCCCGGTGACCCCGGAAGTTGAAGCCGGCACCAGTCAGGTCAGCATGACCGCTGATGGCTCGATTGAAGTGTTGATGCAGTGATTTGAGCTTGGCTGAATGAAAGACCGGCAATCAGTCAATGGTTGCCGGTTTTTTTGTGCCCGGGTTTTGTAGTGAATGATCCACCGCTATCGCGAGCAGGCTCGCTCCCACAGGTTGAACGCATTTCCATGTGGGAGCGAGCCTGCTCGCGAAGAACGATGACGCGATCTCAAGCGTGCGGATCAACCCGATCCAGCGCCCGATTCACCGCCAGCTCCGCCAGCATGATGATCTGCTGAATGGCCAGCGCCGTATTGCGCTGCGGCCTACCAAGCTGATCGGCGAAATCGCTGGCCAGCGTATTGGCTGAAGCAAGGGACTCACAGGCGTGAGCCAGCAGGCTTTCGGTGTCGATGTCGGGCCGGATCAAAAACATCGTGCTGGGTGGATGGGGTTTGCCGGGTGGCGGGCAGAGATAGAAATCGAGGGCACGCTTGATGGCTTCGCGGTTCTTCGCGAGATCGTCGGCACGCAGCGCGGCTTCGAGGGGGTTGAGGTTTCTTCGGGTGGGTCCGGGACTGGTTTGCTCATGCGCTTCACCTATGAGGTTGAGCCATCTCGATGCCGTTTCTCACACGACGAAGAGGTGGCAGCTTTGTGCGGGGTGAGAAAACCGGTCATAGGCACCCGGCCGGACATAAGCCCGCCCGCACATAGCCGCCATAACGCACTTGCAGGCAGCAAACTTGCTGGCGGCAATTATGCGGATCTGGGCACTGAATGACTATGAATGTCGGGTTCTCACACCCGATCGCTGAACAACCAGCGACGACCCAAGCCTAGAGAGCGCACGTCCGACGGACAACCTGAAAACCTTGTGGGAAGGTTCTGGCTGTTTCGCAGCGGATTTAAACAGCCAAAAAGCAAACCCTCACCCTAACCCTCTCCCAGAGGGAGAGGGGACTGACCGAGGTGTTTGGGGGAGATACGCCAACGTGAAACTCCGAGTTGAACTCAGGATTTGAAAAGCACACAAATCAGCCCCCTCTCCTCGGGGAGAGGGCTGGGGTGAGGGGCAAATCCACAACAAAAATAACGCCGAACACCCGCTCTTCACCACTCAATAGGCCGAGTGTCAGCTCGCCTGCTCTTGATCTTGATCCACCGGCGACGTCGGAAGGCTGAGTGGAGGGATTGAGCCGGGTGTGGGAGCGCAGCGACCGTTCGACGAAGTCGAACACAGCGGAAGGAGGTGCAGCGAAGCAAACCGGAGCCGCTGCGCCCGGATCAGTCCCGGAGCGAAGGGACCCCGAGCCCCAGCGAGTGGGCCGAACGTAGGAGCTAGCGTTTTTTGCTTACTTTTTTAGGCGCTTGTAAAAAAGTAAGTCGCCGTAAGGGCGAAACCGCCAGCCGCCATACCGCAAAAAACGGATATTCACCCAAACCAACCAACACCCTGGTCGGCCCAAAGGCCGCCAAGGTGCCACCAATCGAAACACCCAGTTGCACCAAGTAAAACTCCCCAATCCCTGCCCCAATCCACCCCACCAAAGCCCACCCCGAAAACCCCTCAACCCCGCCCATCCCCAAGGGTATAAATAAGTAACACCAAGCCCCACCCCAGCGCACCCGACACCTCCACCGCACCATTTCAGTGCCCCGAATGCACCGCAAAAACCACCCGCAAACGGTCAAATGCGTCAAAAGTTATACGGATGCGACATTAAGGTACGTTCGTGCCACCGTTTAACGCCGCCGACCGCTCTGGATCTTGCATTGGGTATGGGGCCTGCATAAGTATCCGCAGGCACGACTCACGAGGTCGTACCTCACAACTAAAAAATGACAACAAATCATGAGGCCAACATGCTTAAACACGCGGTCATTCCGTTTCTAGTCGGCGCAGGCTTGTTAGCCTCCGCACCTTTCGCCACCGCTGCGACTAACCTGGTGTTCTGCTCCGAAGGGAGCCCGGCCGGTTTTGATCCAGGCCAGTACACCACCGGAACCGACTTCGACGCCTCAGCCGAAACCATGTTCAACCGCCTGACCCAGTTCGAGCGCGGCGGCACCGCCGTGATTCCTGGCCTGGCGACCAAGTGGGACATTTCCGACGATGGCCTGACCTACACCTTCCACCTGCGTGAAGGCGTCAAGTTTCATACCACCCCGTATTTCAAGCCGACTCGTGAATTCAACGCCGACGACGTGCTGTTCACCTTCAATCGCATGATTAACAAGGATGACCCGTTCCGTAAGGCGTACCCGACCGAATTCCCGTACTTCACCGACATGGGGATGGACACCAACATCACCAAGATCGATAAAGTCGACGACCACACCGTCAAGTTCACTCTGAAAGAAGTCGACGCTGCGTTCATCCAGAACATGGCCATGAGCTTCGCTTCCGTGCAGTCCGCCGAATACGCAGCGCAACTGTTGAAAGAAGGCAAACCCGCCGACATCAACCAGAAGCCGATCGGCACTGGCCCGTTCGTATTCAAGAGCTACCAGAAAGACTCGAACATCCGTTACACCGGCAACAAGGACTACTGGAAACCTGAAGACGTGAAGATCGACAACCTGATCTTCGCCATCACCACCGACCCGTCGGTGCGTATCCAGAAGCTGAAAAAGAACGAGTGCCAGGTCACCCTGTTCCCGCGTCCGGCCGATCTGAAAGCGCTGAAAGAAGACAAGTCGCTGAAGATGCCGGATCAGGCTGGCTTCAACCTGGGCTACATCGCCTACAACGTGATGGACAAGGTCAAGGGCAGCAACGAGGCCAACCCGCTGGCTGACCTGCGCGTGCGTCAGGCGCTGGACATGGCCGTGAACAAGCCGCAGATCATCGATTCGGTTTACCAGGGCGCGGGCCAACTGGCCGTCAACGCGATGCCGCCGACCCAGTGGTCCTACGACACCACCATCAAGGATGCCAAGTACGATCCTGAGAAAGCCAAACAGCTGCTCAAGGAAGCCGGCGTCAAGGAAGGTACCGAGATCGTCCTGTGGGCGATGCCGGTGCAGCGTCCGTACAACCCGAACGCCAAACTGATGGCTGAAATGCTCCAGTCCGACTGGGCCAAGATCGGCTTGAAAGTGAAGATCACCAGCTACGAGTGGGGCGAGTACATCAAGCGCTCCAAAGGTGGCGAGAACCAGGCCATGATCATTGGCTGGAGCGGTGACAATGGTGATCCGGACAACTGGCTCAACGTTCTGTTTGGCTGCGACTCGCTGAGCGGCAACAACTTCTCCAAGTGGTGCGACAAGAAGTTCGACGGCCTGGTGAAAGAAGCTAAACGCACTACCGACCAGGGCAAGCGCACCGAGCTGTACAAACAGGCGCAACACGTCCTCAAAGATGCAGTTCCAATGACACCTATCGCTCACTCGACGGTGTATCAACCCATGCGCGCCAACGTGCAGGATTTCAAGATCAGCCCATTTGGCCTGAATTCCTTCTACGGCGTCAGCGTCAGCAAGTAAGACATTGCAACGGCGGCGTTTCTGACGTCGCCGTTGCTTTATCTACCGGGAAAAAAGGAAAAGTCCTACACCCAAATCCGCCGCAGATGATTGCTTCGGTATAGGCGCGTCGACTTTTCCTACGAGCATTAAGGCAATTACGTATTTACTGCCAGAGGCACGGTGCCTACCGTCGCGTACTGACCAGTGTCTGCGTGGGCCACCGGTTTTGCCGTACGTATTTGGATTGAGCTCAATGCGACCAGAAAGTCCCGGGATCGGGATCCAGGTGCATTGCATAACACTAAAAAAAGAGGGAGCGTCATGCGCCATACCTTGGTTTTTTCCGCACTGTTGGGCGCCGGCCTGTTGGCCGCCACGTCTGCAAGCTACGCCGCCAGCGACAGCCTGGTGTTCTGCTCGGAAGGCAGCCCGGCGGGTTTCGATACCGCGCAATACACGACGGCCACCGACAACGACGCCGCCGAGCCGCTGTACAACCGCCTGGTGGAGTTCGAAAAAGGCGCGACCAATGTCGTACCCGGTCTGGCAACCAAGTGGGACATTTCCGAAGATGGCCTGAAATACACCTTTCACCTGCGTGAAGGCGTGAAATTTCATACAACCCCTTACTTCAAGCCGAGCCGCGATTTCAACGCCGACGACGTGCTGTTCACGTTCAATCGCATGCTCGATGCGCAACAGCCGTTCCGCAAGGCCTATCCCACCGAGTTTCCGTACTTCAACGGGATGAGCCTGAACAAGAACATCGCCAAGGTCGAGAAGACCGGGCCGCTGACCGTGGAGTTCACGCTCAACAGTGTTGACGCCGCGTTCATCCAGAACATCGCCATGAGCTTCGCCGCCATTCTGTCTGCCGAATACGCCGACAAGCTGCTGGCCGACGGCAAGCCGAGCGACATCAACCAGAAGCCGATCGGCACCGGGCCGTTCGTATTCAAGAGCTACCAGAAAGACTCGAACATCCGCTACACCGGCAACCCGCAGTATTGGGATCCGAGCCGGGTCAAGCTGAAGAACCTGATTTTCGCGATCAACACCGACGCTTCGGTACGCGTGCAGAAGCTCAAGGCCAACGAGTGCCAGATCACCCTGCACCCGCGTCCTGCCGATGTTGAAGCGCTGAAGGCCGACCCGAAACTGCAACTGATTTCCAAGCCGGGCTTCAACCTCGGCTACATCGCCTACAACGTGCGCCACAAGCCGTTCGATCAACTGGAAGTGCGTCAGGCGCTGGACATGGCGGTGAATAAACAGGGAATTCTCAACGCTGTTTATCAAGGCGCCGGCCAACTGGCCGTCAACGCCATGCCACCAACCCAGTGGTCCTACGACGACACCATCAAGGACGCCGCCTACAACCCGGAAAAAGCCAAGGAACTGCTCAAGGCTGCCGGCGTGAAAGAAGGCACCGAGATCACCCTGTGGGCAATGCCGGTGCAGCGTCCGTACAACCCGAACGCCAAACTGATGGCCGAAATGCTCCAGTCCGACTGGGCCAAGATCGGTCTGAAAGTGAAGATCGTCAGTTACGAATGGGGCGAGTACATCAAGCGCACCAAGAACGGCGAGCACGACGTCAGCCTGATCGGCTGGACCGGTGACAATGGGGATCCGGACAACTGGCTGGGCACGCTGTACAGCTGTGACGCCATCGGCGGCAACAACTACTCCATGTGGTGCGATCCGGCTTACGACAAGCTGATCAAACAGGCCAAGGTCGTCACCGACCGCGACCAGCGCACCGTGCTTTATAAACAGGCCCAGCAATTGCTTAAACAGCAAGTGCCGATCACGCCTGTCGCCCACTCGACGGTCAACCAGCCGTTAAGCACCCGGGTCGAAGGATTCAAAGTCAGCCCGTTCGGCCGCAACGTGTTCTCGGGTGTCAGTATCGATTAAACCAACCGATTAGCCGCAATGCTGAGGGGAGCCGTCTACTCCCCTCACGCAAGCGCTTTGCCGAAATTCGCCAATCCGGCTTTTTGCAAACGTTTGCGATGTGTGAACGAGTTCTAAACCAATAACCGGCATACCAAAAAAAGCCGGGATAAAAAGAAAGTAAAGGAGCTTCACCCATGAAACTGAGCAGCACCGCGATACTGGCCCTGGCCATCAGCAGCATCACCGCCACGGCTTATGCGGAAACCCAGAGCCAGGCGTTCACCCCGGTGACCGTCAACACCAAGAGCGCCCAGGCTGAGGCCACTGGGTTCGTCGAAGGACAGTCGATCACCGGTACGACACGTAACTGGTACGCCAACGAGCAACTGAAGCGCGGCGGCAAATTCTCCTATAAAAAAAATGGTTCTCCGGCCGAAACTGACCGTCGGATCAACTGGGTGCAAGGGACCATCGTCAAGTACAACTCGGGTTTCACCGAGGGCACTGTAGGTATCAGCACCGAAGTTGCGGCATATAACGCAATTGCGCTTGAACGTGATCGTGAAAATCTGGCTTCCGGAAATGGCGGCGCCCCAAAGACGGGCGTGGGATCGGGTAACAACCGCACCCTGACGCACAAGAATAACGGTGAAGCCGTAGATCAGTGGAGCAAGGTAGGCCTTGCCAACATCAAGGCGCGCGTTTCCAACACCACTCTGACTGCCGGTCGTATGAGCTTCAGCAGCCCGCAGGTCGACGTGATCGGCAACCGTGCACTGCCTTCGAGCTTCGAGGGTGTCTCCCTGCACAGTGAAGAGTTGAACAATCTGTCCTTCGACTTGGCCACTTTTGATCGCGTCTCGCCACGATCGGAACAAAGCCTGCAGAAATTCCGCGCCGAGTATGCCAACGGCCGTGTCGAATCCGACAAGGTCAACACCGCCGGTATCAGCTATCAGCCGCTCGAAAGTCTGAAAACCAGTCTATGGGGCACGCAAGTTGAAGATCTGTGGAACCAGTACTACTTCGGCGCCACCCATGAACTGGGTGACAGCAGCGTCCTCGCCCTGACTACCGGTTTCAACTACTACAAAACCGTCGACGAAGGTAAGAAGCTGCTGGGCGACATCGACAACGACACCTACTCGCTGTCGTTCGGACTGACCCACCAAGCGCATAACCTGACCTTCTCCTACCAGCAAGTAAACGGTAACGAGTACTTCGATTACCTGCACGAGACTAACGGTATCTACCTAGCCAACTCCCTGCTGTCGGACTTCAACGGCCCGAACGAGAAATCCTTCCAGGTTTCATACGCCATCAATATGGCCGAGTACGGTGTGCCGGGCCTGAAATTCAACATCTATCAAGCTCGCGGCTGGGGAATCGATGGCACGCACTACAACGGCAACAAAGGCGTTGAAGGCAAAGGCTACGACGGCATCCAGGAACAGGATGGCGAGCACCACTATGAATACGGCATCGGTGCGACCTATGCGGTACAAAGCGGTCCTCTGAAAGCCACCACGATTCGCGGCACCTACACAGCCCACCGTGCGAGCGAGTTCCAATCGGATGGCAGCATCAACGAGTTCCGTCTCGTAACCACCATCCCGTTCAACATTCTGTAAAAACGCCAACCGACGGCTGACTCATGATGAGTCGGCCGTTCGGTTTTCTGTCTTCAACCGATTGCAGAGGGTTATCGATGAAAATGCTTCCCCTACGTGCGGCCATCGCGGCTGCGTTGCTGAGTGTCGCTGTCGGCGCCTCGGCCAAACCCTTGGTGGTCTGCACCGAAGCCAGCCCGGAAGGCTTCGATATGGTCCAGTACACAACTGCAGTCACGGCGGACGCTGTGGCCGAAACCATCTTCAATCGCCTGGCCGATTTCAAGCCCGGCACCACCGAAGTGATCCCGGCGCTCGCCGAGTCCTGGGACATCAGCGAAGACGGCCTGACCTACACGTTCCACCTGCGCAAAGGCGTCAAGTTTCACACCACCGAATATTTCAAGCCGACCCGCGACATGAACGCCGACGACGTGGTCTGGAGCTTCCAGCGTCAACTGGACCCGAATCACCCGTGGCACAAACTGTCGAGCGTGGGCTTCCCGTACTTTGAAAGCATGGGCTTCAAGGAACTGCTCAAAAGCGTAGAAAAAGTCGACGACAATACGGTCAAGTTCACCCTGACCCGTCGCGAAGCGCCGTTCCTGGCCGACATCGCCATGGCGTTCTCGTCGATCTACCCGGCCGAGTACGCCGACCAGTTGCTCAAGGCCAACAAGACCGGCGATCTTAACAACAAGCCGATCGGCACCGGCCCGTTCATCTTCCAGCGCTACGCCAAGGATGCGCAGGTGCGCTTCAAGGCCAACCCGGATTATTTCCGTGGCAAGCCACCGGCCGACGCGTTGATTCTGGCGATCGCCACCGACAACAACGTGCGCCTGCAAAAGCTCAAGGCCAACGAGTGCCAGATTGCGCTGTATCCGAAACCGGATGACATCCCGAGCATCAAGAAAGACAGCAAGCTGAAAGTCGACGAGCTGGACGCGATGACCGTTTCGTACATCGCCATGAACACCCAGCACAAGTACATGAGCGACGTACGCGTGCGCAAAGCCATCGACATCGCGTTCGACAAGGAAGCCTACGTCAACGCGCTGTTCGGCAAGGGCAACGCGTCGGTGGCGGTCAACCCGTACCCGCCGACCCTGCTCGGCTACAACCATGACCTGAAGAACCCGCCACGCGACCTCGACAAGGCGCGCGCGCTGCTCAAGGAAGCCGGGGTTCCGGAAGGCACCACCTTCACCCTGTTCACCCGCAACGGCGGCGGTCCGACCAACCCCAACCCGATGCTCGGTGCGCAGATGATGCAGGCTGACCTGGCGAAAGTCGGGATCAAGATCGATATCCGCGTGATGGAATGGGGCGAAATGCTCAAGCGCGCCAAGGCCGGCGAGCACGACATGGTCTCGGCCGGATGGGCGGGCGACAACGGCGACCCGGATAACTTCCTGACGCCTATGCTCAGTTGCGAGGCCGCCAAGAACGGCGAAAACTACGCACGCTGGTGCAACGAGAAATTCCAGGCACTGCTGGATGAAGCGCGGGCTAAAGTAGATCCGGCCGAACGCGCCGCGCTCTACGAACAGGCCCAAGTGCTGTTTAATCAGGACCAGCCATGGATCAGCATGGCCCATACTCGGATGTTCACTGCAATGCGCAACAATGTAGAGGGCTACCACATCAGCCCTCTCACCACTAATAACTTCGCCACCACCCAGGTGAAGTAGATAAGAAACGCCCGGTGCTCCTGACCTATGGAACACCGGGCACGCCTAACCGGCTGATGAGGTACCACACAAGATGTTTAGTTTTATTGCCCGCCGACTGGGGTTGTTGATCCCCACGTTTTTCGGCATCACCTTGCTGACTTTCGCGTTGATTCGCATGATTCCGGGCGACCCCGTGGAAGTGATGATGGGCGAACGTCGGGTCGACCCCGAAATGCACGCTCAGGCAATGGAACGCCTGGGGCTGAACAAGCCGCTGTATGCCCAGTATCTGGACTACATCGGCAAACTGGCCCAGGGCGATCTCGGTGAGTCGTTGCGTACCCGTGAAAGCGTGTGGACCGAGTTCACCTCTCTTTTCCCGGCGACCCTGGAACTGTCCATGGCCGCCCTGCTGTTCGCTGGCATCCTCGGGCTTCTGGCCGGGGTGATCGCGGCACTCAAACGAGGATCGCTGTTCGACCACGGGGTGATGGGCATCTCCCTCGCGGGCTATTCGATGCCGATCTTCTGGTGGGGCCTAATCCTGATCATGTTCTTCTCGGTGAGCCTGGGCTGGACTCCGGTTTCCGGGCGCATCGACCTGCTGTATGACATCGAGCCGAAAACCGGCTTCATGCTGATCGACACGCTGCTGGCCGATGACGTCGGCGCGTTCTTCGACGCCCTGCATCACCTGATCCTGCCGGCCATCGTGCTCGGTACCATTCCGCTGGCGGTAATCGCGCGGATGACCCGTTCGTCGATGCTCGAAGTGCTGCGCGAAGACTACATCCGCACCGCCAAGGCCAAAGGCCTGTCGCCGTCGCGCGTGGTGTTCGTGCACGGTCTGCGCAACGCACTGATTCCGGTGCTGACCGTGGTCGGCCTGCAGGTCGGCACGCTGCTGGCCGGTGCGGTCCTGACCGAAACCATCTTCTCCTGGCCCGGCATCGGTAAATGGCTGATCGAAGCCATCGGCGCCCGGGACTATCCGGTGGTGCAAAACGGCATCCTGTTAATCGCCTGCCTGGTGATTCTGGTCAACTTCGTGGTGGACATCCTCTACGGCTTTGCCAACCCACGCATCCGTCATCAGCGCTGAGGTCAATACCCATGAGCACTCCAACATCCTCAGTAGCCACCGCCACGTCCGCCGTGGATCAAAGCCTGCTGTACCCGTCGCCGTACAAAGAATTCTGGCAAGCGTTCTCGAAGAACAAGGGCGCCGTTGCCGGCCTGCTGTTCATGCTGCTGATCATCTTCTGCGCGATCTTCGCGCCGTGGGTCGCGCCGCATAATCCGAGCGAGCAATACCGTGACTTCCTGCTGACGCCGCCGGCGTGGCTCGAAGGCGGGCAGATGCAGTTCCTCCTCGGCACCGATGAACTCGGCCGTGACCTGCTGTCGCGTCTGATCCAGGGTTCGCGCCTGTCGCTGCTGATCGGCTTGTCGTCGGTGGTGATGTCGCTGATTCCGGGGATCCTGCTGGGTCTGTTCGCCGGTTTCTTCCCGAAAGTGGTCGGCCCGACCATCATGCGTCTGATGGACATCATGCTGGCCCTGCCGTCGCTGCTGCTGGCCGTGGCGATCGTCGCCATCCTCGGCCCCGGCCTGATCAACACCGTGATCGCGATTGCTGTGGTTTCCCTGCCGTCCTACGTGCGTCTGACCCGTGCTGCCGTGATGGGCGAACTCAACCGCGACTACGTCACCGCCGCGCGTCTGGCCGGTGCCGGTCTGCCGCGCCTGATGTTCATCACCGTGCTGCCCAACTGCATGGCGCCGCTGATCGTGCAGGCAACCCTGAGCTTCTCCTCGGCGATTCTCGATGCCGCTGCACTGGGCTTCCTCGGCCTCGGCGTCCAACCGCCAACCCCTGAGTGGGGCACCATGCTGGCCTCGGCCCGCGACTACATCGAACGCGCCTGGTGGGTGGTAAGTCTGCCTGGTCTGACCATTTTGCTCAGCGTGCTGGCAATCAACTTGATGGGCGACGGCCTGCGCGATGCGCTGGACCCGAAACTCAAGAACGCCGCCTGAGGAGATTCAAATGTCACTGCTAGAAATCAAGAATCTCAACGTCCGCTTCGGCGACAAGACCGCGACCCCGGTGGTCGACGGCCTAGACCTCAAGGTCGACAAGGGCGAAGTACTGGCCATCGTTGGCGAGTCGGGTTCGGGTAAATCCGTGACCATGATGGCGCTGATGGGCCTGATCGAGCATCCCGGCATCGTCACCGCTGACTCGCTCAGCTTCGACGGCAAGGACATGCTCAAACTGAGCAATCGTCAGCGTCGGCAGATCGTCGGCAAAGACCTGTCGATGGTCTTCCAGGACCCGATGACCGCGCTGAACCCGAGCTACACCGTCGGTTTCCAGATCGAGGAGGTGCTGCGCCTGCACCTGAAAATGTCCGGCAAGCAAGCGCGCAAGCGTGCCATCGAACTGCTGGAAAAGGTCGAGATCCCGGGCGCCGCCAGCCGCATGGACGCCTATCCGCATCAACTGTCTGGCGGTATGAGCCAGCGCGTCGCGATCGCCATGGCGATTGCCGGCGAGCCGAAACTGTTGATCGCCGACGAACCGACCACCGCGCTGGACGTGACGATTCAGGCGCAGATCATGGATCTGCTGCTGGCGTTGCAGAAAGAGCAGAACATGGGCCTGGTGCTGATCACTCACGACCTCGCGGTCGTGGCGGAAACTGCCCAGCGCGTCTGCGTGATGTACGCCGGTCAAGCCGTGGAAGTCGGTCAGGTGCCGCAACTGTTCGACATACCGGCGCACCCGTACAGCGAAGCGCTGCTCAAGGCGATTCCCGAGCACAGCCTCGGCGCCTCACGCCTGTCGACCTTGCCGGGCATCGTCCCGGGCCGTTACGACCGACCGCAGGGTTGCCTGCTGTCGCCGCGCTGCCCGTATGTGCAGGACAACTGCCGCACCCAGCGTCCGGGCCTTGATCCGAAAGCCAACAGCCTCGCCCGCTGCTTCTACCCGCTGAACCAGGAGGTGGCGTAATGGCCGTCGTACTTACCGCCCGCGACCTGACCCGTCACTACGAAGTCTCCCGTGGCCTGTTCAAGGGCCACGCCACCGTGCGCGCGCTTAACGGCGTGTCGTTCGAACTGGAAGCCGGCAAGACCCTCGCCGTAGTGGGTGAGTCGGGCTGCGGCAAATCCACTCTCGCCCGCGCCCTGACGCTGATCGAAGAGCCGTCGTCGGGTTCGCTGCAGATCGCCGGCCAGGAAGTCGCCGGCGCCGACAAGGCCGAGCGCAAGCAACTGCGCAAAGACGTGCAGATGGTGTTTCAGAGCCCGTATGCGTCGTTGAACCCACGGCAGAAAATCGGTGATCAATTGGCCGAGCCGTTGCTGATCAACACCAAGCTGTCGGCCAGCGAACGTCGCGAGAAAGTCCAGGCGATGATGAAGCAGGTCGGCTTGCGGCCCGAGCATTACCAGCGCTATCCGCACATGTTCTCCGGCGGTCAGCGCCAGCGTATCGCTCTGGCGCGGGCAATGATGCTGCAACCGAAAGTGCTGGTCGCGGACGAACCGACTTCGGCACTGGACGTATCGATTCAGGCCCAGGTGCTGAACCTGTTCATGGATTTGCAGCAGGAGTTCAACACCGCCTACGTGTTCATCTCGCACAACCTCGCGGTGGTGCAGCACGTGGCCGATGACGTGATGGTGATGTACCTCGGCCGCCCGGTGGAATTGGGTCCGAAAAACGACATCTACGAACGCCCGCTGCACCCGTACACCCAGGCGCTGCTGTCGGCGACCCCGACCATCCACCCGGACCCGAACAAGCCGAAAATCAAAATCGTCGGCGAACTGCCCAACCCGCTGAACCCGCCACCGGGCTGCGCTTTCCACAAGCGCTGCCCGTACGCGACCGAACGCTGCAGCACGGAAGAACCGCTGTTGCGTGAGCTGGATAATCGGCAGGTGGCTTGCCACTACGCCGAGCAGTTTCTCGACGGCGCGGCGTAGGCCCACGAAATATCTCATGTGGGAGCGAGCCTGCTCGCGAAGGCGTCATTTCGGTCAACATCATCGGTGACTGATTAACCGCTTTCGCGAGCAGGCTCGCTCCCACAGGGAATTCGTGTTGATTCAAGAGTTCACGCGATAACAAAACCCCTTCCACCTCAATTGCGCATCAGTCGAGGCAGAAGGGGTTTTTCTTTGGCCGGCGATCTATGTCTGGCTATCGCCTTCGTCATCCGGATCATCGGTGTCCGGCTCGTCGGTCGTCGAGTCATCATCTTCGGCGCTGCCACCCTGATTCATATCCCCCGGCTCCGACTCGGATTTGGCCAGCATCAGCCCGCTATGCCCGACCTGCCCATTGAACGCCTGAGATTCGTGATCCTCGCACTCGGCCCAGGCCGTTGCCGTGCCGAGGGACAGCATCACCATCACTTTCAACAACATCAAAACCCGTAGCAATCTGCTTTTCATGGCCGACTCCATCCTGTTGCGCTAAGACATGCTTGCCGGACTGGCTCCGTGTGAAATCTAGTCGCGATCCGACCGGCTCACCACTTAGGACGCGGCGGTGCGGGGAGAAATGCCCTCGATGCACAGATTGCTTTCGAATAACCCCGATAACCGATACTGCTAAGCGCCGCGTGTGGCCTGCCAGGTCAGTGGAATGGACATCAGCACCAGCAGCGCACTCATCAGCCAGACGCTGTGCCCGCCAAACTGGCCATACAGCTGACCGCTGAGCACCGGCGACAACAACGCGCTGGCACTCCAGCTCATGAAGAACAGCCCGAAGTACTGACCGCTCTTGCCGCTCTGCGCAAAGTGCATCGCCAGCACATTCAGTGGAGGCATGAACAGCGCCTCGCCCAGCGTCCAGATCAGCGTCGACAGACAGACAAAAGCCAAGCCGGAACCGAACGGCAACATGCCCAGCCCACAGGCCAACAGGACACTGCCAACGAGCATCTGCCAACGCGAGCCCCAACGCTCGACCGCGTGCGATAGCGGGATTTGTAAAGCGATCACCAACAGCGCATTGAGCCCGAACTGCCAGCCGATCGCCTCTGTGCTCAGGTGGTAGTAATCACGCAGATAATTGCCCAGCGTGCTGTAGACCGTGTCGAACGCGATGCCGAGCACGGCCGTCGCCGCCAGCAACCAGAGGAACGGCTTGTCGCGAAGCGGCACGCTCGAGCCATCGGCGGATTCGTCTCCAACCACCAGCACCGGCCGCCGCCACGTTGTGCGCACGAACCACAGCAACGCCAGCATCGTCATCGCCGCACTGGCAAAAAACACCCAACGAAAATCCGCTTGCGCCAACACCCCACCCGCCACCCCGGCAGCGGCCATGCCGAGATTACGCGCGACCCGACTCAGGGCCTGCGCACGCGAGCGTTGCGCGACTTCGCAATACTCCATGATCAGCCGCTGATGCAACGTCCGAATCGCGCCGTCGATGACACCGCTGAGCAACAACAAAGCGGCCAGCCACGGCACCTGCGTCACCAGCCCCAACAGCATCAGCACCCACACCGAAACGAAAAACAGCGCCGCCGTCAACCGCGCCGTGCGCACGTGATCACTGAGCCAGCCACCGAGCATCGAACCGACCAACAACCCCGCGCCATAGGCCGAAAGCAACCAGCCGACGGTTTCAATCGCCAGCCCCAGTTCCTGACGCAGGTACAGCGCCATGAACAACTTGACCATGGCGCTGAGGCGGTTGATGAACAACAGAGCCGCGAGGACCCAGGCCATGGGGGTGAAATAGCCGTTGGGGCGCAGGCGTTGGGTCAGTCCTTTGAGCATGTAACGTCCGATGGGCGCGAGGGTTTGATGAACAGTAGACGGCTTGGATTGGAATGTCGTGGGGGTGAGGTCAGCGGAAGTAAAAGCAGAGTATGGCTACGACGTAGAGGGAAAACGCCTTACGGAAAAATCGCCGCGCCCGGATTCAACTTGATTTTTCACGCGGCGTTAAAGATCAAAAGCCCCTCACCCTAACCCTCTCCCGGAGGGAGAGGGGACTGACCGGGTCGCTTGGGCAAGGTACGCCGACCTGAAATACCGAGCCGAACTCGGGATTTGAACAGATCATCAATCGGCCCCCTCTCCCTCGGGAGAGGGCTGGGGTGAGGGGCAGCAACAACACAAATCAAAAGCCGGACACACACGCTTTTCACCACTCAATAGGCCGAGTGTCAGCTCGCCTGCTCTTGATCTTGATCCACCGGCGACATCGGAAGGCTGAGTGGAGGGATTGATCCGGGCGTGGGAGCGCAGCGACCGTTCGACGAAGTCGAACACAGCGGAAGGAGGTGCAGCGAAGCAAACCGGAGCCGCTGCGCCCGGATCGATCCCGGAGCGAAGGAACCCGAGCCTGCGAGGGCCGAACGCAGGAGCAAGCGTTTTTTGCTTACTTTTTTAGGCGCTTGTAAAAAAGTAAGTCGCCGTAAGGGCGAAACCGCCAGCCGCAGCCCCCGCAGCAACGGATATTCACCCAAAACCCCAACAGCCTGGTCGGCCCAACGGCCGCCAAGACCAAAAGCGGCAGCCCATAAAAAAGCCCCCAAGGCCTACACCTCAGGGGCTTTCAGAAAAACACCTCAAACCTTAATGATGCTCCCGCGTCGCGCGGAATTTCACATCCGGCCAGCGCTCTTCCATCAACGCCAGATTCACCCGCGTCGGCGCCAGGTAAGTCAGGTGACCACCGCCATCGAGCGCGAGATTCTCCACCGCCTTGTTGGAAAACTCCTCAAGCTTCTTCTTGTCGTCGCACTCGATCCAGCGCGCCGAATACACAGTGATCGGCTCATACGAACACTCGACCTTGTATTCCTCTTTCAAGCGGCTGGCGACCACATCGAACTGCAGCACACCGACGGCGCCAAGAATGATGTCGTTGCTGCGCTCCGGGAAGAACACCTGCGTCGCGCCCTCTTCCGCCAACTGCTGCAGGCCCTGACGCAACTGCTTGGACTTCAGCGGATCACGCAGACGCACGCGACGGAACAGTTCCGGGGCGAAGTGCGGAATACCGGTGAAACCAAGGACTTCGCCTTCGCTGAAGGTGTCGCCGATCTGGATCGTACCGTGGTTGTGCAGACCGATGATGTCGCCAGCGTAGGCTTCTTCGAGCTGTTCACGCTCGGAGGAGAAGAACGTCAGGGCGTCGCCGATGCGCACGTCCTTGCCGGTGCGCACGTGGCGCATCTTCATGCCTTTCTCGTACTTGCCGGAGCAGATACGCATGAAGGCGATGCGGTCGCGGTGTTTCGGGTCCATGTTCGCCTGGATCTTGAAGATGAAGCCCGAGAACTTCTCTTCCACCGGCTCGACGGTACGCTCATTGGCCACACGGGCCAGCGGACGCGGCGCCCAATCGACGACAGCATCGAGCACGTGGTCGACACCGAAGTTGCCCAGCGCGGTACCGAAGAACACCGGGGTCAGTTGGCCGTCGAGGAATTCCTGCTGGTTGAATTCGTGGCAGGCGCCCTGCACCAGTTCCAGCTGTTCGATGAAGCGCTCGTACTCATCGCCCAGGTGCGCGCGCGCCTCGTCGGAGTCGAGTTTCTCGATGATCTTGGTTTCGGTGCGCTCGTGACCGTGACCGGCGGTGTAGACGATGATGTAGTCGTCGGCCAGGTGATACACGCCCTTGAAATCGCGGTAGCAACCGATCGGCCAGGTGATAGGCGCAGCCTTGATTTTCAGAACGGCTTCGATCTCGTCGAGCAGTTCGATCGGGTCGCGAATGTCACGGTCGAGTTTGTTGATGAAGCTGACGATCGGCGTGTCACGCAGACGGCAGACGTCCATCAGCGCAATGGTCCGTGGCTCTACACCCTTACCGCCGTCGAGCACCATCAAGGCCGAGTCCACCGCTGTCAGGGTGCGGTAGGTGTCTTCGGAGAAGTCTTCGTGGCCCGGGGTGTCGAGCAGGTTGATCATGTGCTCGCGATAGGGGAACTGCATGACCGACGTGGTAATGGAAATACCCCGCTGCTTCTCCATCTCCATCCAGTCGGATGTCGCATGGCGATCGGATTTACGGGATTTCACCGTACCGGCCACTGCAATCGCCTTGCCCATCAACAGGAGCTTTTCGGTGATCGTGGTTTTACCGGCATCGGGGTGGGAAATAATGGCGAAAGTGCGGCGTTTCGCGACTTCGGCGGCCTGTTGGGTCATGGGAAATCGCCTGGCGGTGATTCAAAAAAGGGCGGCGATTATAGCCCAACTCGATGCAATAACCGAACCGTTGAGCACATTAAGGGTGGCCAAATGCTGCCTCAGATGGGAACCTTTTAAAGCACGGAGACGTCCATCCCCTGTTACGAACTTTCGTCAGGGGCTGAAAAATCAGCAAGTTAGCCTGACGAGGCTGCGCTCATGGCTCGCTTTCAGACCGCTTTGCCGGCTCTGAAAAACGGCTACTTTTCGCGAACGACGCTCCCGGCAGCCAAGGCTTGGCATGCCACACGGGACTGCGCTCGCCGACTACAAAAAAAGGAGTCCGCCTGTGGCTATCCGCTATGGCAAAGGGCTGATGGGAGGTGCGGTGGTGATCGCGCTCCTGGCCCTGCTGGTCCACTGGATCGGCATCAACACGATCGAACACTACCGCGACGATTTGTTGTTTTACCTGCAAGCTCATCTGATTCTCGTCCTCGCTTCCATGCTGGCCGCCCTTGTCGTGGGCATTCCCGCCGGTATCTTCCTCAGCCGCCCGAGCATGGTCGGCCGCGCCGAACGCTTCATGCAAATCTTCAATATCGGCAATACCGTGCCACCGCTGGCCGTGCTCGCGATTGCGCTGGGCATCCTCGGCATCGGCAGTGGCCCGGCGATCTTCGCGCTGTTCCTCGCCTCGCTGTTGCCGATCGTGCGCAACACCTATGAAGGCCTGAAAAATGTTCAGGGCTCGCTGAAAGAAGCCGCTGTCGGCATCGGCATGACGCCGCGCCAAGTGCTGTGGAAAGTCGAATTGCCCAACGCCGTGCCGATCATCGTCGGTGGCGTGCGGGTCGCACTGGCGATCAACGTCGGCACTGCGCCGCTGGCGTTCCTGATCGGCGCCAACAGCCTCGGCAGCCTGATCTTCCCGGGCATCGCCCTGAACAATCAGCCGCAACTGCTGCTCGGCGCCGCGTGCACCGCGCTGTTGGCGCTGTTGCTCGATGGCGTGGTCACCCTCGCCAGCCGTCTCTGGCTGGAACGCGGTCTGCGCCCGTCTTAAGGCTTTGCGAAGGAATATTTATGAAACGACTTAGCTTGATCTTAGGCTGCGTCCTGCTGTTCGCAGGAATCGCGCAAGCCGCTGAAAAACCGGTCATCCGCCTCGGCGCCCGGGTCTTCACCGAGCAGACCCTGCTCGCCGAAATCACCGCGCAATACCTGCGCAGCAAAGGCTACGACGCGCAAATCACCGGCGGTCTGGGCAGCAACCTCGCGCGCAGCGCCCACGAAAGCGGCCAATTGGACCTGCTCTGGGAATACACCGGCGTGTCGCTGGTGGCCTATAACCACGTCACTGAAAAACTCGACAGCGCGCAGTCCTACGCCCGGGTCAAAGAGCTCGACGCGAAAAAAGGCCTGATCTGGCTGACGCCGTCGAAATTCAGCAACACCTACGCCCTCGCTCTGCCGAAAAAAATCGCCGAGCAATATCCGCAGATCGGCAACATCAGCCAGCTCAACGAAGTGCTGCGCGCCGAAGCCGAGACCAACCACCTCGTAGCGCTGGACACCGAGTTCGCCAACCGCTCCGACGGTCTCGACGGCATGGTCAAGCTCTACGACATGAACCTGACCCGCAAGAACATCCGCCAGATGGACGCCGGCCTGGTCTACACCGCGCTGCGTAACGGTCAGGTGTTTGCCGGTCTGGTCTACACCACCGATGGCCGGCTCAATGCCTTCGGCCTGAAATTGCTGGAAGACGACAAGCATTACTTCCCCGACTACACCGCAGCTCCCGTGGTGCGTCAGGCCACGCTGGACGCCAACCCGAAACTGGCCGAACAACTCAAGCCGCTGGCCGAACTGTTCGACGACGAAACCATGCGCCAACTCAACGCGCGGGTCGATGTCGATCATGAAAGCCCATCGTCCGTTGCCGCCGATTTCCTGCGCCAGCATCCACTGAATTAAGAGAGGAGAAGTCATGGAATTTCTGAACGCCTTTTCCCATCTCGACTGGCAGCAGGTGATGCACCTGACCTGGCAGCACATCACTCTGGTCGGCATCGCCGTGACCCTGGCGATCGTCATCGGCGTGCCGCTGGGCATCCTGATGACACGCTTTCCCACCCTCGCCGGCCCGCTGCAGGCCAGTGCCACGGTGCTGCTGACCGTGCCGTCGATCGCCCTGTTCGGTCTGCTGCTGCCGTTCTATTCCAAGTTCGGCCAGGGCCTGGGGCCGCTGCCGGCGATCACCGCCGTGTTCCTTTATTCGCTGCTGCCGATCATGCGCAACACCTACCTCGCCCTGACCGGCGTTGAACCGGGCATCCGCGAAGCCGCGCGCGGCATCGGCATGACCTTCGGCCAGCGCCTGCGCATGGTCGAACTGCCGATTGCGGTGCCAGTGATCCTCGCTGGCGTGCGCACCGCCGTGGTGATGAACATAGGCGTGATGACCATCGCCGCGACCATCGGCGCCGGCGGCCTCGGTGTGTTGATCCTCGCCTCCATCAGCCGCAGTGACATGTCGATGCTTATCGTCGGCGCGCTGCTGGTCAGTCTTCTGGCGATCTTCGCCGACCTGTTTCTCCAATGGCTGCAACGCTCGTTGACTCCAAAAGGACTCCTGAAATGATCGAACTTCAAAACCTCAGCAAAACTTTCCAAAGCAACGGCAAAGATGTCAAAGCCGTGGATTCGGTAAGCCTGACCGTCAATGAAGGCGAGATCTGCGTGTTCCTCGGGCCATCGGGTTGCGGCAAAAGCACCACGCTGAAAATGATCAACCGCCTGATCAAACCGACTTCGGGCAAGATCCTCATCAACGGTGAAGACACCACCGATCTCGACGAAGTGACGCTGCGCCGCAACATCGGCTACGTGATCCAGCAGATCGGTCTGTTCCCGAACATGACCATCGAAGAAAACATCGTCGTGGTGCCGAAACTGCTCGGCTGGGACAAACAGAAATGCCACGACCGCGCCCGCGAACTGATGAGCATGATCAAGCTTGAGCCCAAGCAGTATCTGCATCGCTACCCGCGTGAATTGTCCGGTGGTCAGCAACAGCGTATCGGCGTGATCCGCGCCTTGGCCGCTGATGCGCCGCTGCTGTTGATGGACGAGCCGTTCGGCGCGGTCGACCCGATCAACCGCGAGATGATCCAGAACGAATTCTTCGAGATGCAACGCGCGCTGAACAAGACCGTAATCATGGTCAGCCACGACATCGACGAAGCCATCAAACTGGGCGACAAGATCGCCATTTTCCGCGCCGGCAAACTGCTGCAGATCGACCACCCGGACACCCTGCTCGCGCATCCGGCGGATGATTTCGTCAGCAATTTCGTCGGTCAGGACAGCACGCTCAAACGCCTGCTGTTGGTGAAAGCCGAAGACGCGGCGGACAACGCGCCGTCGGTAAGTCCGGAGACGCCAGTGGCCGATGCGCTGGAATTGATGGACGAGCACGACCGTCGCTACGTGGTGGTTACCTGCGCCGAGAACAAGGCGCTGGGTTACGTGCGCCGTCGCGACCTGCATCGCCAGACCGGCACCTGCGCGCAATTCCTGCGCGAGTTCAACGCCACCGCAGCGTACGACGAGCACCTGCGCATCCTGTTGTCGCGCATGTACGAGTTCAACCGCGCCTGGCTGCCGGTGATGGATGCCGAACGGGTATTCCTCGGTGAAGTGACGCAGGAGTCGATTGCGGCATACCTGAGTTCGGGACGTTCACGGGGGATGAAGACCAGTATCGTCTCGCCGGCTGAGACCGTGGTCGCGTAAACCATCTACGCGGTTGAAACCCGATCCCTGTGGGAGCGAGCCTGCTCGCGAAAGCGCAATATCAGTCGACGCTGATGGCGGCTGTGAAAATGCCTTCGCGAGCAGGCTCGCTCCCACAGGACCTACGCAATTTTGTTGATCTTCACTGGGTGACAAAGAATCTCAACAGCCTCTCCTGCAAGAGCGTCGTCAATTCAGCTTCTTCAAGGTCCAAATCCCCCTTCAAAAGACTCTCTCGCTGCCAACGTCGCCGATGTTGCCGCTATCACACTTACCTGTGATCTAGCCGACAAAAGCCACGAACGTGCAGATATGTTTAACACTCGAAAATTCGCCGGGAACATCTGCCCGTCATCTCGGTCGGGTAGAAGGAGTGATGAACGCGACGCACGTCAGAAGCGTGCAAAAACGCGACATTTTTAGTTGATCTCGCGCCCCTCACGCCCTAAAGTTCGCGCCGAACGTCCATGCTGGAAACGATCCATCCGGCTCAAGTACTGACGACGAGACAGCAAGGCCAAGGGATAGCTGCACATCTCTGGGCCTTTTTGCTTTCGGCGGCAATGCCTTGGGAAGTAGGCGAACCAAAGTGGGGATACGGAGGGCGTTCATGCACCCATTGTTTTTACGAGTTTGCCCATAGGAGCACCCAGCATGTCGATCCAGGTCGAAGACTATTTCGCGCGCGCTACATTCGACAAAATGAAGGCGTTCGCCGACAAACAGGAAACCCCGTTCGTGGTGATCGACACCGCGATGATCGCCCAGGCCTACGATGACCTGCGCGCCGGTTTCGAATTCGCCAAGGTCTACTACGCGGTCAAGGCCAACCCGGCCGTCGAGATCATCGACCTGCTCAAAGACAAGGGTTCGAGCTTCGATATCGCCTCGATCTACGAGCTGGACAAAGTCATGGATCGCGGCGTCAGCCCGGACCGTATCAGCTACGGCAACACCATCAAGAAATCCAAGGACATCCGCTACTTCTACGAGAAAGGCGTGCGTCTGTTCTCCACCGACTCGGAAGCCGACCTGCGCAACATCGCCAAGGCTGCACCGGGTTCGAAAGTCTATGTGCGCATCCTCACTGAAGGCTCGACCACTGCTGACTGGCCGCTGTCGCGCAAGTTCGGCTGCCAGACCGACATGGCCATGGACTTGCTGATCCTCGCTCGCGACCTCGGTCTGGTGCCGTACGGCATCTCGTTCCACGTCGGCTCGCAACAGCGCGACATCAGCGTCTGGGACGCGGCGATCGCCAAGGTCAAAGTAATTTTCGAGCGTCTGAAAGAAGAAGACGGCATTCACCTGAAGCTGATCAACATGGGCGGCGGCTTCCCGGCCAACTACATCACCCGCACCAACAGCCTGGAAACCTACGCCGAAGAGATTATTCGCTTCCTCAAGGAAGATTTCGGTGACGACCTGCCGGAAATCATCCTCGAGCCGGGCCGTTCGCTGATTGCCAACGCCGGTATTCTGGTCAGCGAAGTGGTGTTGGTTGCGCGCAAGTCGCGCACTGCTGTCGAGCGTTGGGTTTACACGGATGTGGGCAAGTTCTCCGGCCTGATCGAAACCATGGACGAAGCGATCAAGTTCCCGATCTGGACCGAGAAGAAAGGCGAGATGGAAGAAGTCGTCATCGCCGGCCCGACCTGCGACAGCGCCGACATCATGTACGAGAACTACAAGTATGGCCTGCCGCTGAACCTGGCGATTGGTGATCGTCTGTACTGGTTGTCGACCGGTGCGTATACCACCAGTTACAGCGCGGTCGAGTTCAATGGCTTCCCGCCGCTGAAGTCGTTTTACGTTTAAGAGGCAGCGGCAAGTTTCTAGCTGCTAGCTGCAAGTGAAAAGCCCATGACGTGTCATGGGCTTTTTTGTGTCTGTGCGTTCGACTTGAAGTTTTGCGGGGTACTTGAAACCGAGGCCCCTCACCCCAGCCCTCTCCCAAGGGAGAGGGAGCCGACCGAGGTGTAGCGCATCATGCACCGACCAGAAGGATCGAGTCGATTATGGATTCGGCAAAGCACTTTCAGGTCGGCGTACCTCTTAAACATCCCCCAATCAGTCCCCTCTCCCCTCCGGGAGAGGGTGAGGGCTTGCGAATTCAGACGCGCTGCAATTCTGCATAGCGAAGCGAGAACCGAGCAGCCATCCCCTGGATTTTTGGATCTGTAGCACTTAACAGCGTTTCACTCGCCACCCGCAGGAAATTCAGATTGCCGCCGGCCAAGGCTTTCTCAAGCCAAACAACCGCTTCATCAACCCGCCCCTCAGCCGCCAACACCGCCGCATAACTGAACTGCCCACGAAAATCCCCTCCCTCAGCCGAACGCCGATACCAGTCACGCGCCGCCAGCGGATCCGCCTGACACACCTGCCCTTCCTCCAGATAGCGCCCCAGCAGATTCATCGATTTCGCGTGACCCAACTCAGCCGCGCGCCGGTACAACGCCAGCGCATGCTGATGATCAACCGTCACCCCGCGCCCGGTGGCCAGTAGATTGGCAAAGTTGTACATCGCCCAGTCCAGCCCCGCCTCGGCAGCGATTCGATAATGCTGCGCCGCGACCGAGGCATCCGCCGCACAACCCCAACCATGCTCATGACAACGCCCGAGCATGTTGCGCGCCATCAGATGCCCGCGACCGGCGGCGATGCCGAACCAGCGCAATGCAAGCGGTTGATCCTGCGCGATGCCCTGACCGTCCAGCAGGATCTGCCCAAGCAGCGCCTGCGCTTCAACCTCGCCCTCGCCCGCCGCCAGCAAAATCGCCTGCGCAGCGCGGGCCGGGCTTTCTTCAAGCATTGCCGTCAACCCGGCGGCGTCGAGAACTTCCTCGCGGCGCAACTGGAAACTCATACCTCGACCCAGCGCCGCAGCAGGTTGTGATAAGTGCCAGTGAGGCGGATCAGCGAAGGGTGATCTGGCATGTCCTGCGTAAGCTGCTGAATCGCCCCGTCCATTTCGAACAGCAGCGCGCGCTGGCTGTCTTCGCGCACCAGGCTCTGCGTCCAGAAAAACGAGGCATAACGCGCACCACGTGTGACCGCATTGACCTTGTGCAAACTGGTGCCCGGATACAACACCATGTCGCCGGCCGGCAGCTTCACGCGCTGGGTGCCGTAGGTGTCCTGAATCTCCAGTTCGCCGCCGTCGTAATCTTCCGGCTCGCTGAAAAACAGCGTAGCCGACAAATCGGTGCGCACCCGCTCGATGCTGCCCTTGGGCTGGCGCACGGCGTTGTCGATGTGAAAATCGAAACTGCCGCCGGCCGTGTAGCAGTTCACTAGCGGTGGGAAGACTTTGTGCGGCAGTGCGGCAGACATGAACAGCGGATTCTTCCACAGCCGCTCGAGCATCGCCGCGCCGATTTCCTTGGCCAGCGGGTGGCCTTCGGGCAGTTGCAGATTGTGCTTGGCCTTGGCCGACTGGAAGCCGGCGGTGATCTTGCCGTCGGCCCAATCCGCTTGCTCCAGTGCCTGGCGGATGCGCTGCACTTCATCTTTTGCGAACAGCCCGGGAATGTGCAGCAGCATGGCGATGTCACCTGATGGCAAGAAGGCGGCAATGGTATTGATTCTTATTGACCGTGTAAAACCCGCAAGACGAATGAACGGGCAGAAACCGTAAGGGCAAATTGTAAAGAATGTAAATTCAATGCGAATAACAATGTTTCGCAATTGATACGAATACCTGTTTACCCTATATTCCGCCGCCTCAAATCCTTGGGGAGGGGAATAAAAATGGCACGTCAACACGCACAATTACCGGTCAGTTCACCACGTCTGCTCGCCTCGGCAATCGGTGTCGCAATCACCGCCGGCTCGGCTGGGCAGATGGTCTTCGCGGCGGAAAAAACCGAGAGCAAAACTTCCGGCAACGCCATTGCCCTGGATGCCACCGCCATCACTGGTGAAGCCCAGGACTCGACCTCCTATCAGGTCGAAAAAGCCTCCTCGCCCAAGTACACCGCACCGCTGGTCGACACGCCGCGCTCGGTCACCGTCATCCCGCAGCAAGTGCTCAAGGACACCGGCGCGCTGAATATGCAGGACGCCCTGCGTACCGTGCCGGGCATTACCTTCGGTGCCGGTGAAGGCGGCAACCCGCAGGGCGACCGTCCATTCATTCGCGGCTTCGATGCTCAGGGTGACACTTACCTGGACGGCGTGCGCGACACCGGTTCGCAGAGCCGCGAAATCTTCGCCGTGGAAAACATCGAAGTCAGCAAAGGCCCGAACTCGGCGATTGGCGGTCGCGGCGCCGCCGGCGGCAGCATCAACCTGGTGAGCAAGAAAGCCCATCTGGGCAACTCGTTCGACGGCGGCTTCACCTACGGCTCCGACCAGACCCAGCGCTACACCCTCGACGGCAACTATCAGTTCAGCGACAGCGCTGCCGGCCGTCTCAACCTGATGAGCCACGAGAGCAACGTCGCCGGTCGCGACAAGGTCGATTACGACCGTTGGGGCATCGCGCCGTCGCTGGCCTTCGGCCTGGGCACCGATACCCGTGTAAACCTCGACTACTACCATCTGGAAAGCAACGACACCCCGGACTCGGGCATCCCGTACACCATTCCCACCGGTGGTTCGGCCGCACGCACCAAGTCCAACCCGGACAAGCCGTACGCCGGTGGCGATCACGACAACTTCTATGGTCTGGACCGTGACTTCCGCAAGGGCCGCACCGACACCGCGACCTTCGCCATCGAGCACGACCTCAATGATGCGCTGACCATCAAGAACACCCTGCGCCACGGCAGCAGCATGCAGGATTACATCCTCACCCAGCCGGACGACAGCAAGGGCAACGTCAACAACGGCAGCGTCTGGCGTCGGGCCAACACGCGGGTGAGCAACACCGAAACCACCACCAACCAGACCGATCTGTTCGGCACCTTCTACGTGGGCGGTTTCAAGAACAGCTTCTCCACCGGTGTCGAATACACCCGTGAGCAGAGCGAGAAATCCTCGTACAACGTCAACACCGACACCACGCCGCGCACCAGCACCGTCACCACCAATTGCAACCCGGGCCTGATCGGCGCCGCCAGCGGTTACAACTGCACCTCGCTGTCGAACCCGAACCCGAACGATCCGTGGAACGGCGCGATCTCGCGTAACTACGCCGGTACCGACACCCAGGCCGACACCTACGCGCTCTACGTGTTCGACACGCTGGAATTGTCCGAGCAATGGCTGGTGAACATGGGCCTGCGCTACGACCACTTCGACACCGATTACAAAACCTACAACGCCGCAGGGACCACCACCTCCAAGGGCGATGACACCAGCGAATTCGTCACCGGTCAGTTCGGCGTGGTCTACAAGCCGGCGGAAAACGGCAGCATCTACGCCTCTTATGCGACCTCGGCGACACCGCCGGGCAACACCTTGGGCGAAGGTCAGGAAGGCAACCCGCTGGGCGGCACACCGGATCGCAGCGGCAACCTGCTGAGCAGCGACATGGAGCCGGAAACCACCAAGAACTACGAAATCGGCACCAAGTGGGATCTGCTCAATGATCGCCTGTCGCTGACCGCCGACATCTTCCGCACCGAGAAGGAAAACGCTCGCGTGCAAGTCGATACCAGTTCCTACGAGAACGCCGGCAAGACCCGCGTACAAGGCTTCGAACTGTCGGCCAGCGGCAAGATTACCGACAAGTGGCAGGTGTTCGCCGGTTACGCCTTCATGGACAGCGAACAGGTTGACGGTGGTCCGTTGGGTCGCGCCAACGACGGCAACGATCTGCCGAACACGCCGAAAAACAGCGCCAGCCTGTGGACCACGTATCAGGTCACGCCAAAGCTGACGATCGGTGGTGGCGCGTTCTACGTCGACGACGTCTACGGCAGTGTCGCCAACACGACGATGGTCGATTCGTACGTGCGTTACGACGCGATGGCGGCCTACAAGCTGACCAAGAACGTCGACCTGCAACTCAACGTGCAGAACCTGACCGACGAAACCTATTACGACAAAGCCTTCTCGACCCACTTCGCCAACCAGGCGGCGGGACGTACGGCGCTGTTGAGCACCAATTTCCACTTCTGACCGATGTGAAAACCTGTGGGAGCGAGCCTGCTCGCGAAGGCAATCTTTCAGCAACATCGATGCTGACTGACACACCGCTTTCGCGAGCAGGCTCGCTCCCACAGGGAATGCGCCGCGAGGCTCGGCCCCGTTCATTCAGTTGAACGGGGCTTTCGTGTGTTACGCAAAACGCTTCTTGATAACCCACGGCATAATGCGCGCCGTGATGACAATTTCCGAACGGACGGCGAGTGACGTGTTGAAGAAAACCCTGTTCCAGTTGCACTGGTTTTTTGGCATCACCGCAGGGCTGGTGCTGGCCCTGATGGGCATCACCGGCGCGGCCTATTCGTTTCAGGACGAGATCCTGCGCGCGCTCAATCCGTCCGTTCTGCAGGTGGAAAAACAGGTCGCCGGCGTGCTGCCGCCAGTGGAACTGGTGGAACGCATCGAAGCCGCGTCCGGCAAGAAAGTCGCGATGCTCTGGGTCGAGACCGACAGCGGTCACGCCGCACGGGTGTTCTTCACCCCGCCCAAGGGCGAACGACGTGGCGAAATGCGCTACTTCGACCCGTACACCGCCGAGTTCAAGGGCGATGCCACCGGCCAGGACTTCTTCGGCCTGATGTTGCAACTGCACCGTTTTCTCGCCATGGGCGACACCGGGCGCAACATCACCGGCGCCTGCACCTTGATGCTGTTGTTCTTCTGCCTCTCCGGCCTGTATCTGCGCTGGCCACGCCAGTGGAACAGCTGGCGCGTGTGGTTGACCCTGGACTGGAAAAAGAAGGGCCGCGCGTTCAATTGGGATCTGCACTCGGTGGCCGGTACCTGGTGCCTTTTGGTCTATCTGCTGCTGGCGTTGACCGGCTTGTCATGGTCGTACGAGTGGTACAACAAGGGTCTGACCCGACTGCTTTCCGACGCGCCGCAAAACGAACGCGTACGCGGCGGTCGCGGCCCGGCGCCGGAAGGTCCGGCACCGACCGCCGACTACTCAGCGATGTGGAGCAGCATCTACAGCGCTGCCGGCCCGGGTCTGGCCGCGTACAACATTCGCATGCCGGCGGTGGCCGGCCAGCCGGCGACGGTGTTCTACCTGCTCGACAGCTCGCCCCATGACCGCGCGCTGAACCAGATCACCCTCGACCCGGCCACCGGCGTGGTCAAACGCGTCGACCGCTATGCCGACAAAAGCTTCAAGGCCCAACTGCTGACCAGCATTTATGCGCTGCACGTCGGCAGCTATTTCGGCCTTGTCGGGCGCATCATCGTGACGATCGCGGCGGTGTGCATGCCGCTGTTCTTCATCACTGGCTGGCTGCTGTATCTGGATCGTCGGCGCAAGAAAAAGCAGATCAAGGATGCCCGCCTGGGCCTCGCGCAACCGTCCACCGAGGCTTCGGCCTGGCTGATCGGTTTCGCCAGCCAGAGCGGTTTCGCCGAACAATTGGCGTGGCAGACCGCCGGACAATTGCAGGCCGCCGGGTTGCCGGTCAACGTGCAGCCGCTGGCCAATATCGGCGAACAGGAACTGCGCAATTCCAATAACGCGTTGTTCGTGGTCAGCACCTTCGGCGACGGCGAAGCGCCGGACAGCGCCCGTGGTTTCGAACGCAAAGTGCTGGCCAAAGCCTCGACACTCGATGGGCTCAACTACGCCGTGCTCGGCCTCGGCGATCGGCAGTACGCGCACTTCTGTGGCTTCGCCAAACGCTTGCATCAATGGCTCGGCGAGCACGGCGGCAAGACGCTGTTCGCCCCGGTGGAGGTCGACAGCGCCGATCCCTACGCGCTGCGTCACTGGCAAACGCAACTCGGCCAGCTCACCGGACAGGCGCCGAGCGAAACCCGGCAAGCACCCAGCTACGACAACTGGACGCTGGTGCGGCGCGAACTGATGAACCCCGACAGCAGCGGCGCGCCGGTCTATCTGCTCGGCCTCAAAGCCCCGGACACCCGCAGTTGGCTGGCCGGTGATCTGGTCGAAGTGCTGCCACGCAACTGCCCGTGGGCCATCGAACATTTCCTCGAAGGCCTCGGCATTCGTGGCGAAACACCGGTGAAGGTCAACGGCATCGACGAGCCGCTGGAAGTGGCCCTCGCCTCACGGCAACTGCCCGAGCACCGCGCGCATCTGGTCGGCTTGCATGCGCAGTCGCTGGTCGACGCGATGGTGCCACTGGCGATGCGCGAATACTCGATCGCCTCGATTGCCGCTGACGGCTTGCTGGAGCTGATCGTGCGTCAGGAACAGCACAACGACGGCAGCCTCGGCATCGGCTCCGGCTGGCTCACCGAGCATGCGCCTGTGGGCGGCAGCATCAGCCTGCGCGTGCGGCGCAACAGCGGTTTCCACCTGCCGAACGAGCCCGTGCCGATGATCCTGCTGGGCAACGGCACAGGCCTCGCCGGCCTGCGCAGTTTGCTCAAGGCACGCATTGCCGATGGTCAGCAACGGCAGTGGCTGCTGTTCGGCGAGCGCAACCGCGAGCACGACTTCCTCTGCCGCGCCGAGCTGGAGGAATGGCTGGTCAATGGCGATCTGGCGCGGCTGGATCTGGCGTTTTCGCGGGATCAGGCTGAGAAGGTTTATGTGCAGGATCGCTTGCGTGAGTCGGCGGATGAACTGAAGAAGTGGTTGGCTGATGGTGCCGTTATCTATATCTGCGGCAGCCTTCAAGGGATGGCCTCAGGCGTAGACCAGGCCCTCAACGATATCCTCGGCAGCGCCGAAGTCGAACGCCTGATCGAACAGGGCCGCTATCGCCGGGACGTTTACTGACCAAACACCATCCCCTTGTGGGATCGAGCCTGCTCGCGAAGGCGATTTAACAGTCAACATTGGTGTTGGCTGTAAGTCCGCTTTCGCGAGCAGGCTCGCTCCCACAGGGGACGCGGTGCTCAGACCGGTTGGAGTTTCTGTTCGAAAACAGCGATGCCATCCAGATCCCGCAACACCACACTCATCTCCCCGCTCTGCCCTTCGATATTCACCTCGCCAAAAAACTGAAACCCGGCAAACGGCGAGGTGTTCTGTGCGGGCGGTGCTTTCTCGAACACCACCTCAGGGCCAAACGTCTTGTCCAGCGGATTCGGCCCGAAACTGCCGGCATTCAGCGGCCCGGCGACAAATTCCCAGAACGGTTCGAAATCCTGAAACGCCGCGCGGTCCGGGTGGTAGTGATGCGCCGCGCAGTAATGCACGTCCGCCGTCAGAAACACGAAATTACGCACCTGCTGCGCACGTAAAAATCCGAGCAGCTCGGCGATTTCCAGCTCTCGCCCCTGCGCCGGGCCGGGGTCGCCGTTGGCCACGGCTTCCCAACGCGCAACGCCCGCACTGACCTCGCCGTCCGGCACGCCAAGGCCGATGGGCATGTCGGCGGCGATGACTTTCCACTGCGCCGTCGATGCCTGCAATTCACGCTTGAGCCAGTCCAGCTGCTCGCGGCCGAGAAACGGTTTTGCCGCGCCCAGGTTGTCGTCGTTGGCTTCGCGATAGCTGCGCATATCCAGCACGAATACGTCGAGCATCGGCCCGTAACTGAGCTTGCGATAAATGCGCCCGCCGCCGTCCGCCGCTTGCAAACGCATCGGCGCATATTCCAGCCACGCCTGCCGCGCGCGGCCGACCAGCTTGTGGATATCTTTCTCCTTATAACGCTCATCCAGCTGCTTGCCCGGTGACCAGTTGTTGACCACTTCGTGATCGTCCCACTGCCAGATCTGCGGCACTTCGGCGTTGAAGCGGCGGATGTTTTCGTCCATCAGGTTGTAGCGATAGTTGCCGCGATAATCGTCGAGAGTCTGCGCGACTTTGCTCTTGGCTTCGGTGGTGATATTGCGCCAGATGCGCCCGCTTTCGGTGGTCAGTTGCGCGGGCACCGGGCCGTCGGCGTAGATGGTGTCGCCGCTGTGAATAAAGAAGTCCGGCAGGCGCAGGCGCATGGCTTCGTAGATGCGCATGCCGCCGATGTCCGGGTTGATCCCGAAGCCCTGGCCGACGGTGTCACCGCTCCAGACAAAACGAATGTCGCGTTTTGTCGTCGGCACGCTGCGCAGATGGCCGAACCACGGCTCGCTGGCGACGCCGTTCTGCGCATCTTCGAAGTGCACGCGATAGAAGATTGCCTGGTTGGCCGGCAGGCCGGTGAGTTCGACGCGGGCGGTGAAATCGCTGCGCGCATCGGCCAGTGGCGAGACGAATTTGCGCGGGTTGCCGAACAGGCTGCCGGTGTCCCACTCCACCACCATGCGCGCCGGCCGATCGCTGCGGCTCCAGATCATCGCGCGGTCGCCGAGCAGGTCGCCGGACTGCACGCCGTCGGTGAGCTGCGGACGATCCTTGACCGAGGCAATCACCGCCGGCGCCAGCCCCGGCAGCAACAGCCCGGCGCCGACCGCTTGCATGACGCGACGCCGACCGAGATTGAAATCGCTCATGGTGTTCTCCCTGCAAAAGGGAAAACTTAAGCACGGGTGTATGAACCGGCTATGACAATGCAGACTCCTGTGGGAGCGAGCCTGCTCGCGAAGGCGTCCTGCCAGTTACCACATCTTCAGCTGGCACTCCGCTTTCGCGAGCAGGCTCGCTCCCACAGTGATTTGATGTTGTCGGTCAGGCCTTGGCGGGTTCCAGTGGTAGTTCGACAGCCTCAGGCCGTTTAAGCAGCGCATACACCAACGCCGTAACCAGGCTCCCCGCAACAATCGCCAGCAGATACAGCAGCGCATGGTTGATCGCATTGGGGATCGCCAGCACGAACAAGCCACCGTGCGGCGCCATCAGTTTGCAGCCGAAGTACATCGACAAGGCACCGGTCAGCGCACCCCCGGCGATGCTCGCCGGGATCACCCGCAGCGGATCTTTCGCAGCAAACGGAATCGCCCCTTCCGAGATAAAGCACAGGCCCAGCACGAACGCTGCTTTGCCGGCCTCGCGCTCGGTCTGCGCGAACTTGCGCCGGGCAATGAACGTGGCGATGCCCAGACCGATCGGCGGCACCATGCCGGCGGCCATGGTCGCGGCCATCGGTGCGTAACTCTGCGAGGCCAGCAGCCCCACCGAAAACGCATAGGCAGCCTTGTTGATCGGCCCGCCGAGGTCGACGCACATCATGCCGCCGAGCAATACGCCGAGCAGAATCGCGTTGGTGGTGCCCATGCTGTCGAGAAACTGGGTAAGCGCGGCGAGCATGCCGGCGACCGGTTTGCCGACCACGTAAATCATCACCAGGCCGGTGACCAGACTGGCCAGCAACGGGATGATCAGAATCGGCTTCAACGCTTCCAGGCTCTGCGGCAATTTCACATAGCGGGCGATGGCTTTGGCGGCGTAACCGGCAATGAAACCGGCAATGATCCCGCCGATGAATCCGGCGCCCAGAGTGCCTGCGAGCAAACCGCCGATCATCCCCGGCGCAAGGCCCGGGCGATCGGCGATCGAGTAGGCGATGTAACCGGCGAGTAACGGCACCATCAGCTTGAACGCGGTGTCGCCGCCGATCTGCATCAGCGCCGCCGCCAGCGTGCCTTCTTCCTTGTACGCGGTGATGCCGAACACGAACGACAATGCGATCAGCAAACCACCCGCCACCACCATTGGCAGCATGTACGACACACCCGTGAGCAGGTGCTTGTAGACGCCGGTTTTCTCGGACTTGGCCGGGGCCTTGCCGTCGCTTGCCGCACTTTCCACTGCGCCTTCGGCCAGGGCTCTTTTCAGGGTCGCTTCGGATTGCTTCAGCGCAACGCCCGTGCCGCAGCGATAGATTTTCTTGCCGGCGAAACGCTCGGTGGCGACGTCGATATCCGCCGCCAGCAACACCACGTCAGCCTCGGCGATGGCCGTTGCGCTGAGCGGGGTTTTCGCGCCCACCGAGCCCTGGGTTTCGACCTGCAATTCATAGCCCAGACGCTTGGCGGTCTGCTGCAACGCTTCGGCGGCCATGAAGGTGTGGGCGACGCCGGTCGGGCAGGCCGTGATGGCGACGATGCGCGGCGCACGTGGCGCATCAATCGCCGGTTCGACTGCGCTGGCCACGTAGACTTCGGCTTCTTCAGCACCGCGACGCAGTACCGCTTCGACATCCTGCAGCGCCTGCGCCGGAGCGATCTGGAACACGCGCTTGCCGACGAAGCGACTCATGTCCACCGCGCCGGTGGTGACCAGCAACACCCACTCGGCGGCTTCGATGGTCGCCGCCGACAACTCGCGTTCCGGGTGTGCCGGATCGACCACTTCAACGCTGGTGCTCCAGCCCTGACGCTGCGCCGCTGCATCGAGCAGACGCGCGCACAGCACACTGGTGACCATGCCGTTCGGGCAAGCCGTAACAATGGCTAACTTCATCACAAACCCTCTTATTGTTCTGTCAGGGGGCGCACGCGCACGCCCTGTTCGAGCTGCGCCAGTTGCGCAGCGTCGTTGATGCCAAAACCGATCTGGGTCACCGCCATCGCCGCGATCGCGGTAGCGGTGCGCAGGGTTTGCTCCGGCGTATCAGCACTGAGCAGACCGTGGAGCATGCCGGCCAGCAAGGAATCGCCGGCACCGACCGTGCTGGCCACGCTGACCTTCGGCGGCGTGGCGTGCAGGGCCGAGCCGACACTGAACCAGTTGACCCCGTCGGCGCCGTGGGAGATCACCACGTGCTCGATGCCTTGCCCGTGCAAGCGTGCAGCGGCTTGTGCTTCGGCGATCGGCGAGACCACTTCGCAGCCGAGTGCGTGGGCCAATTCTTCGGTGTTCGGTTTGATCAGCCAGGGGCTGGCCTGCAACGCGACGCGCAAGGCTTCGCCGCTCGAGTCGAGGGCGACTTTCAAGCCGAGCGCGTTCAGCCTTTCAATCAGCTCGCGCAACCATTGCGCAGTGACGCCACGCGGCAGACTGCCGGCGACCACCACCGCATCGTGCCCCGGTGCGATCTGCAGCAAGCGATCAAGCAAGGCTTGCTGCGCCGTTGCATCGACCATTGGCCCCGGACCGTTGATGTCGGTGATGCGTCCGTCCTGTTCGGCGACTTTGATGTTGCTGCGCGTCTCGCCCGGCACGCGGATGAACGCGTCGACAAAACCACGCTTGGCGAACAGGGTTTCGAACGCTTGCAGATTGTCTTCGCCGAGAAAGCCGCTGACGGTGACCTGATGGCCGAGGTCCGCCAGCACCTGGGCGACGTTGACGCCTTTGCCCGCAGCGTGGGTGTGCATCTCCTCGCTGCGATTGACCTGACCGGCATCCAGCCGTGACAGCTCGACGGTGAGGTCGAGAGCCGGGTTGAGGGTCAGGGTGAGAATCTTGGCCATTACAGGGCCTCCACTAATGCGCGCACTTCATTCGCGCTGCCCACGGCCAGGGCCTGTTGAGCGAGGGTTTGCGCCTGGGGCAGGCTGAGTTCACGGATGCGCGCCTTGACTTCGGCAATGCTGCGCCCGGACACGCTGAGCTCGTCGACACCGAGGCCAACCAGCACCGGCACCGCCAGCGGGTCCGCCGCCAGCTCGCCGCAGACACCCACCCATTTGCCATGGGCATGGGCGGCGCGCACGGTGATGTCGATCAGTTGCAGGACCGCCGGGTGCAAGCCGTCCGCTTGTGCAGACAGCGTCGGATGACCACGGTCGATGGCCAGGGTGTATTGGGTCAGGTCGTTGGTGCCGACGCTGAAGAAATCCACTTCCTTGGCCAGCACTGGCGCAAGCAACGCGGCGGACGGCACCTCGATCATGATCCCCAGTTGCAGGTCGGCGACTGGAATTTCCAAACGCAAGCGCTCGGTCATGTCGCGGGCCTGGCGCCACTCTTCGACGCTGCCGACCATCGGGAACATGATCCGCAGCGGACGGTTGTCGGCCGAACGCAGCAAGGCGCGCAGTTGCGCTTCCATGATCTGCGGCCGCTGCAGGGTCAGGCGAATGCCGCGCACGCCGAGGAACGGGTTTTCTTCCTTGGCGATCGGCCAGTACGGCAGCGGTTTGTCGCCGCCGACGTCGAGCGTGCGCACCACCAGCGGCCGTCCGGCCAGACCATCGAGGACGCGACGGTATTCGGCTTCCTGGGTTGCCTCGTCCGGTGCCTGCGGGTGGGCCATGAAAATAAGTTCGGTGCGCAGCAAGCCAATGCCTTCAGCGCCCTGCTCCACCGCGCTGGTCACTCCTGCGCTTTCGCCGATGTTGGCGAACACTTCGACGGCGTGGCCGTCAGTGGTGTGCGCTGGTTGATGGCGCTGTTCGGCGGCGATCTTCAGGCGTTGCTCGCGGGTGTCGCGTTCTTCAGCAGCACGCTTGAGGGTCGCGGCATCAGCGTCGACATGCAGACGGCCACGCTGACCGTCGAGCAACAGCGGCGTGCCCGGCTCGAGCAACAGCACCGCCGCACCCGCGCCGACCAGCGCTGGAATACCGAGGGCACGGGCGACGATGGCGCTGTGCGCGGTAGCGCCGCCGCGCGCGGTGAGAATCCCCGCAACCCGCGCAGGATCCAGACGCGCGACATCGGACGGGCCGACTTCGTCCATCACCAGAATGTACGGTTGCTCAGGTTCGTTCGCGGTTTGCACGCCACACAATTGCGCCAGCACTCGACGGCCGATGTCACGCAGATCCGCGGCACGCTCGGCGAGCAACGCGTCCTGCAGCGACTCCTGCTGTTTGGCGGCGGCTTCGATCACTGCCATCCACGCCGCTTCGGCGCTTTCGCCTTGCTTGAGGCGGGTGTCGACTTCGTCGGTCAGATCCGGGTCGTCGAGCATTTCCTGGTGAGTAATGAAAATCTCGCGAATGGCCTTGGCCTTGCTGCGTTCGATCAAGCCCTGAATGTCGCGGCGCACGTCGCTCAGCGCTTGCTTGAGGCGCTCGCGCTCGATGGCGGCAGATTCGCCGCGCAACGGGTAATCGATGGCTTGCAGCACCTGAATGTGCGCAGGGCCGATGGCGATGCCCGGTGCGGCAGGAATCGCCTGCAACAGGCTGCCGGAGGCCGGGGCGATCAGCACTTCGGCGATGTCGGCGATCACTTCGCGCTGCTGACTCACGGCCGGCAGCGGCTCGACTTCCTCACCGAGGCCTTCTTCAATCGCCGCGAGCAGGGCCGGCAAGGCATCGGCGGCGATGCTCGGTTCGGCAATCAGCTCCAGCACCTGACCGCGCCGGGCGCCGAGGCTCAGCAGTTTGCTCAGGCTTTTCACCGACACGGCACTGTCTTGGCTGTCGACGATGCGCACGCGAATTTCGCCGTCAAAACTCTTCGCCAGTTGCGCAAGGATCTTCGCCGGCCGTGCGTGCAGACCGTGGGCGTTGGCCAGGGCAATACGTGCACTCGGCCAGTCGGCCGGCAGTTCACCGCCGAGCACTTCAAGGACCTTGCGGCTGCTGGTGGCGCGGCCCAGTTCGTGGCCGCGACCTTCGATCAGCAACGCGCACAAACGCTCGAGCAGCGCCTGATGCGCTTCGCCCAGACTCGCCAGGCAGAAGAGACCGCTAAGCGGCTGGCCGAGGTAGCGCATCGGTTTGTCCGGGGTGACGAACGCCAGCCCCGGACGCTTCACGGTCTGCTCGCTGTGCAGCCACCACAGGCCGTCGCCCAGTGGCAGCGCTTCAACCTGCTGCAACACGCCGGCAAAGCCGTTGCTCACACAATCGGCCTGACGCAGCAGACGTGCGCCGCGCCAGACCAGTTCTTCGAAATCATCGGCCGACACGCCGAGGCCGATCATCTGCGCATCAAGCGCCAGTTCCTGCGGCGCGCCTTGCAGCAGTTTCAACAGCGCTTCGGGCGAGCTGGCGCGACGCAGGGCCTGGCCCAGATCGGTCTCGCCGAGGGCGCGGGTCAGCAGTTGCAGCAGGCGCAGGTGTTCGTCGGATTTCGCCGCGATGCCAATCGCCAGATAAACGATTTGGCCATCGCCCCAATCGACGCCGTCGGGAAACTGCATCAGGCGCACGCCGGTGGCGAATACCTGATCGCGGGTTTCCGGCGTACCGTGGGGAATGGCGATGCCTTGACCGAGAAAGGTCGAGCCCTGGGCTTCCCGGGCCTGCAGGCCGGCGAGGTAGCCGTCGGCTACCAGACCATCGGCGACCAGATGACTGGCCAGCAATTGCAGGGCAGCGGGTTTATCCAAGGCCGACTGGCCCATGGATATCTGCTCTATAGTGAGCTCGAGCATGCGATCTCCTTTTTGGCGCAGTTCAACGCCAGGTATTGTTTTGAATGGTTCACAGCTTAGGCGCTCTGCCGCGCTTTTCAGCGGCAGTTTTGGCGGTTTCACGGCAGGACCGGCCAAAGGCGTCTAAAACGTAGAAAATACGCTTGCTGAAACGTTTAATCTAGATTGATCGGCACGTTACTCGATAATGTCTCATCCTTGAAGTCCAACTGGTCGGATCTGCCCAGGCAATAAGTCGACTGCCCTTATCGGGTAGGATTGGCGAAAATGTCGCGGCATGCTCGAAAAAACAAGGAAATACCGGGTTGAAACTCAGTGATATCGCGCGGTTGGCCGGCGTCTCCGTCACCACCGCCAGCTACGTCATCAACGGCAAGGCCGAACAGCAACGCATCAGCAACGCGACCGTCGAGCGCGTGCGCGCGGTGGTCGATCTGCACGGCTTCACGCCCAATCCGCAAGCGGCCGGCCTGCGCAGTCGGCACACGCGCACCCTGGGCTTTATCCTGCCGGATCTGGAAAACCCCAGTTACGCGCGGATCGCCAAGTTGCTCGAACAAGGCGCGCGGGCTCGCGGTTATCAATTGCTGATCGCCAGCTCCGACGATGCGCCAGACAGCGAGCGCCAGTTGCTGCAACTGTTCCGCGCCCGCCGTTGCGATGCGCTGATCGTTGCCAGTTGCCTGCCGGCCGGTGATGACAGCTATCGCCAGTTGCAGGCCAAGGGTCTGCCGATCATCGCCATCGACCGGGTCATGGAACCGGAGCATTTCTGCTCGGTGATCAGCGACGACCGCGAGGCCAGCCTGCATCTGACCCAGAGCCTGCTCGATCCGCAGCCAAAGCAGATCGTGCTGCTCGGCGCACGCCCGGAGCTGAGCATCAGCCAGGAGCGTGCCGCCGGTTTCTGCGCAGCGCTCAAAGACTTCAAAGGTGAGGTGCTGGTCGAGCACGCCGAGTCGTTCAGCCGTGAGTGCGGCAAGCAATTGATGGAAGAACTCCTGCAGCGTCTAGGGCATTTGCCTGACGCGCTGGTGACCACTTCCTACGTGCTGCTGCAGGGCGTGTTCGATGCGCTGCATGATTTCCCGCTGAAATCGCGGCCGCTGCGCTTGGGCACGTTCGGCGACACGCAGTTGCTGGATTTCCTGCCGTTGCCGGTCAACGCCATGTCCCAGCAACACCAGTTGATCGCCGACAAGGCCCTGGAACTGGCCCTGGCCGCCGTCGAGCAGGACGACTACCAACCGGGCGTGCAAGCCATTGCGCGGACCTTCAAGCAGCGTATTCATCGGGACTGAAGCGTGGAGCTGATCGACAGCCACACCCACCTCGACTTCCCCGACTTCGACGCCGATCGCGCAGAGTTGCTGGCCGAAAGCCGCGCCCTCGGCGTGCGGCGCATCGTCGTGCTGGGGGTGCATCAGGGCAACTGGCAACGGGTGTGGGACCTGGTGCAGAGCGATGCCGACCTGTACGCCGCGTTCGGTCTGCATCCGGTGTTCCTCGATCAGCATCGCTCCGAGGATTTGCTCGCACTGGGTGACTGGCTGACACGCCTGCGCGGGCATCGGCAGTTGTGTGCGGTGGGCGAGATAGGCCTGGATTACTTCATCGAAAACCTCGATCGCGAGCGGCAACAGTCGTTGTTCGAAGCGCAGCTGCAACTGGCGGCGGACTTCGAGCTGCCGGCGCTGATCCACGTACGCCGCAGCCACGCGGCGGTGATCGCCACGCTCAAGCGCTTCAAGCTCAAACGCGCCGGCATCATCCACGCCTTCGCCGGCAGCCGTGAGGAAGCGCGGGAATACCTCAAGCTCGGGTTCAAACTGGGTCTCGGCGGTGCTCCGACCTGGCCGCAGGCGTTGCGCATGCATCGGGTCCTGCCGGAACTGCCGCTGCAATCGGTGGTGCTGGAAACCGACTCACCGGACATGGCCCCCGCCATGTTCCCCGGCCAGCGCAACAGCCCGGCGCATCTGCCGGCGATTTGTGCGGCGCTGGCCGAGCTGATGAATATCACGCCTGAACAACTGGCCAACGCCAGCACCGCCAACTGCTGCGAAGTCTTCGGCTGGTAACACGTACCCGGGTAGGAGCTGACGAGTGCAACGAGGCTGCGATCTTTTGATCTTCAAAGGCAAAGTCAAAAGATCGCAGCCTCGTTGCACTCGTCAGCTCCTACAAGGATTGTTTGGGGCTCAGACGCGAAATGCGCTGATCAGTTGTTTGAGCTCAACCACCTGCGCCGACAGCGCGCGGCTGGCATCTTCGGTCTGGTGCGCGCCTTGCGCCGTGCGTTCGCCGGCACGGTTGATTTCGACGATGTTCTGGTCGATGTCGTGGGCCACGGCGGTCTGCTGTTCGACGGCGGCGGCGATCTGCTGATTCTGATCGACGATCATGCCCACCGCGCCAAGGATGTTTTCCAGCGCCTGCTGGACCTTCTCCGACTGGCCCACCGTGCCGTTGGCCATCTGATGGCTGACGCCCATGGCCTTCACCGCCGCGCCGACGCCACCGTGCAGCTTGGCGATCATCTGCTCGATTTCTTCGGTCGATTGCTGGGTACGCTTGGCCAACGTGCGCACTTCATCTGCGACCACGGCAAAACCGCGCCCCTGCTCGCCGGCTCGCGCGGCTTCGATCGCCGCATTGAGTGCTAGCAGGTTGGTCTGTTCTGCGATGCTCTTGATCACCTCAAGCACACGGCTGATCGACTGGCTGTCGCTGGCCAGTTGATTGATCACCAGCACCGACTGATCGATTTCGCTGGCCAGCGCGGCAATGCTGCCCTGCTGCGATTCCACCAGCCCGCGTCCGCTGAGGGTTTCGTCGTTGACGCTGTGGGCGCTGCTCACCGCAGCGGCGGCACTGCGAGCGACTTCCATTGAGGTCGCCGACATCTGGTTCATCGCCGTCGCCACTTGTTCAATCTGCGAGCGCTGCCCGGCCACGGCCTGATTGCTCTGCGCCGACACGCTCTCCACCTGCCCGGCCTGCCGCTCGACCTCACCCACGGTATGCCCGACACGTTCGATCAAGTCGTGAATCTTCTTCACCGTACCGTTGAACACCTCGCCCAACTCGCCCAGTTCATCACGGCTGCTGGCCTTGAAGTTGACGGTCATGTCACCGGCCGCGACCTTGTCCATCATCGCCCCCAGGCTTTTCAGGGTGGTCCGGGTCGAGGCGTAGAAACCGCCATAAAGATAGAAAATCAGCACGAACACCACCGACAGCGCAGAGGCTTGCAGAATCATGTGCGTGCGGTTCTGCGCCAGACGCTGCTGCAACTGGCTGTCGAGAAATTTCAGCGTGGCCTGATTGAGCTGGTAGGTGTGTTCCATCAGCCCGGTCACTTGGTCGTAAAACGCCTGCCACGGCGCATCGAGGGTGTCGGCCATCACCACTTGTTCTTCGAACAGCTCGCTGGCCTGCTTCAGCGAAGCCTTGCTGGTGTCGGCCTGGGCACTGAGGGATTCGCGCGCAGCACTGCTGGAACCGAGGGCGTCTTGCAGTTTCAGGGCGTACTCGGCCTGGAGTTTTTCGATCTGCACCAGCAACTCGTCGAAACGCGTGCTCGAGGAACTGTTGAGAAAGCCCTGGCCCAACGAATACGAACCCATCGCCCGGCCTTCGCCGAGGGTTTGCGTGACGCTGGGGGTGATCAGCGTAACCAGTTCGCTGAGCTGACGAATGTCGCTCTGGTTGTCGCGGCTCAACCCGGCCTGACTGGTGATGATCTGGCTGAAAATCTGCGCACTGGCCAGCAACTTGCCGATCAACGCGCTTTTGCTTTGCAGCGAGCTCTCCGCTTGCTGGGCCTTGAACGCGGCGATCATTTCATCGCGCTTGGCCTCGAATTGCTTGATCTGCTCGAGGTCTTCGGTCATCGCCGTCAGCCCTTCGAGGCGCGCGAGCACTGCTTGCTCCAGCGTCTGGATCTGCGCCTCGACATTGCCGGCCTTGCCGGACTGGCCGAGGGTGACGTCGATCTGCACCAGATTGTTCAAGGTCTCCAGATCCCGGCGCAGGGTCAGGCTGCTGCCCAGCAGGTCGAGGCTCTGCAATTCGACGCGAGTGCCCTGAAATTCGCGATAGGAGTCGCGTACCAGATAGAAATTGGTCACCAGCATCGGCACCAGGAACAGCACGCTGATCAGGCTGAACTTCATGCCGAAGCTCAGACGGTTCATCAGCGAGACGGCGGGATAGAGCAAGCTCTTCACTGGAAGTCTCCCTTGGTTTTTCTTGTTTTTATTGGCAGGCGCGGGACGAGAGCAGATAGCCACTATCGGGCGCTATCTCTGTATAGCGTAAATCGGCGGGAGGTTTTGTAACTTAAGGTTAATGGCAATGCAGTGATCGCCAAATCAAAAGCAAAAAGATCGTCCGATCGCGGCCCGAGCCTTCGGCAGCTCCTACAGGGAAATGCGTTCCAAGGTAGGAGCTGCCGAAGGCTGCGATCTTTTGATCTTGCTGTAATCAGTGAACCAGAACCGTCCACAAGGCAAACCCGGCATACCACAGCACCGCCGCACGCAGCAGCAGTTCCCACAGGCAATCGAGGGTGTTGATGCCGTCCGGGCCGACCACTGGCGGTGGAACTTCCCCGGCTGCCAGGCCGACCTTGTTGATCAACTGCGCAGCGCTGATGTTCCAGTTGAGCAGCTCATGCAGCATCACCCGGCTGACCGCGACGAAGTTGCCGACCAACGCAAGACTTGCCGCCAGCAAACGCACCGGCACCCAATCGAAAGCGTGACGCAATTGCGCAGCACGCTCGACCAGCGCCGGATTGCAGCCGTGCTCTTCGGCCAGCGCCAGCAAACGATAGGCCAATGCCGCCACGGGGCCGAGAAGGAAGTACCAGAAGATCACCGCGAAGAAACTCTGATAGGCCTGCCACAGCAGATGCCCTTGCACCCGCTCGAGCAACTGCTCGCCGTTGTCGGCGCAGATATCCAGATCGCGCTTGGCGACGTGCGCCGCCGCTTGCAGATCCTCACGGCGCCAGGCATCGCGGAACGGGCCGAGGCCGCCGAGCAGATCGCCGCGTCCGAGGCTGTAGATCACCACCAGCAAATGCACCGGCAGCGCCAGCAAACCGTAAGCCACAGGTTCCAGCACCAGCAGCAACAGCGCCAGCAACGCCACCGGGCACAGCACCAGAATCGTCAGCACCAGCCACGGTTGCCTGGCCAGCCGTTTGCTGTTTTCGAGTTTGTGCAGTTCGCGGATCCATCCGCCGTCGCGTTGAAGCCGATGGCGCAGGGCCGAAAACTTCTCGATCCACAGCGCCAGCAGTAACACCAGAAAACTCATTGTCCTTCCTCTTTTGCCAGGGCGGCGCGGTAGCGTGCCCAGTCGAATGCCGGTCCCGGATCGGTCTTGCGCCCCGGCGCGATATCGCTGTGGCCGCAGATGCGCTGATCGGTGATCGCTGGAAAGCGTTTCTGCAACTGCCGGGTCAGCGCAGTCAACGCGCGATATTGCTCGTCGGTGAACGGCAGATCATCGGTGCCTTCCAGCTCGATGCCGACGGAAAAATCGTTGCAGGTTTCACGGCCCTCGAACACAGAAACCCCGGCATGCCACGCGCGCTCCAGACAGGAGACAAACTGGGTGACCTTGCCGTCACGTTCGATCAGAAAGTGCGCCGAGACACGCAGGTCAGCGATGCCTGCAAAGTAGGGGTGTTCGGTGACATCCAGATGATTCTGGAAAAATTCCTGCACCTTGCCCGTGGCGAATTGCGCCGGCGGCAGGCTGATGTTGTGGATGACCAACAGGGACACTTCGCCCGCCGGGCGCTCATTGAAGTTGGGCGACGGGCAGATCTGCACGCCATGACACCACCCGCTCGCGGGATCCAACTGCATACCGATTCCTTCAACGCCGACCATGTGGGCGCCCAGTATGCCGCGATCCGCCCCCACCGTGCGATCACTTGCCGCGATTGAGTCGCCGCAGGTCGCCCAACACCGATTCCAGTGCGCGGTCGAACAGCAAGGTGTCATCCAGTGCGCGCGCGACCCCACGGCTGAAAGCCAAGGCGAGGTCGGTGCGGCTGTGTTCCAGCACTTTCGTCCCGGTGCGGTCGACGAAGACATATTTGCCGGTCTCTTCGATGATCGCGGCGAGTTTGCAACGCAAGGTCTGTTCGTCGTCTGCGTCGAACACCACCCAGTTGCCCACACGCAACTGCTCGACCTGAGACAGACCGGCATCGTCTTGCGCCAGGCGCGGCGCCGGGGTCGCTGGCGTCTGGCCGGCACTGTGCTGCAAGAGCTCGGGGGTAATTTCGATCAACGGCATGGCGCTGTGATCGGCATCGTCGGAACGCTCCAGCACGCGCACGTGCAGAGCCTCCAGCTCACCGAAAAATTCACTGGTGGCAAACGGGTCGAACGCGGTGCTGCTCAGGCCATCGCGCAGCGACTTGAGCAAACCCGGCACCAGCGCCAGCAGGCGCAGGCTGGATTCGCCGTCGTCATGGCGCTGCACGCTCCAGACCAACTGCTCCATGGTCTGCACGTCGGCGTGCCATTCGGCGGACTGATCACCGTGCTTGAGGCAGGTCAGCAACAGCACTTTGCTCCAGGCCTGCTGGACGAAACTCACCACCGTCGCCGGCAGCACCTGGCCCAGCAGAGCCTGCTGCAACGCCTGTGCAACGCGATGCTGAGCCAGTTCGGCTTTTGCCCGGCCTTCCTCGGCATCACGCAAGCGTTGTTCCAGCAGTTCAGTGCGGCGGCGCTCTTCCTGAGTGAAGGCGAGGAAGTCGGCGAGCAGTTCGGAGAAGATCGCCGGGTCGTCGACAAACTCGCTGAGCAAGCGCTGTACCACTTGCTCGATGCGCACATAGAGGTTGTCGCGCTCAGCGCCGTCGCAATCGCTCCAGCCCATTGCGGCCTCGGCGATTTCGTTGAGCAGGCGCCGCGCCGGGTGCGTGCTGCGGCTGAAGAAACTCTTGTCCAACACCGCAACCTTGAGCATCGGAATCTGCAATCGGCCGATCAGCGCCTTGAGCGCATCGGGCACATTGCGATCGTCGAGGATGCAGTCGAAGACCATGGCGATCAGGTTGATCACATCTTCGTCGGCAGTCGCGACAATGCGTGAGCGGCCACTTCGGACGCTGACTCGGGTCAGCAACTGTTCGAGCTGATGACGCAGATCGAAATCTTCCTGAGCCTCCAGCGCCGGTACGTATTGCTGCAAGTGCGACAACAACCGCAGCAGGTCGCGGGTGTTGATCGGATGCGCCGGGGCGCCGGGCTCCGGGGTCGGTGTGACGCGGCCGCGGACCTGGGCTAGCAGTTGCTGCATCGCTGCGAACACTTCCTCGATGCCTTCGTCTGCTGGCGGCTCGTCGAGATCTTCAATCAATGTGTCGCTGTCCGCAGGCTCGACCATGCGACGAGCCACGGCGGGTTTCAGATGTGGCAACACGCCGGTGGCGAGCAACAACTGATTGGCCTCGCCATACAACTGTTCGGTGTCAGCCAGCACATAGCGTTCGAACAGCTTGAGCAGGATCAGCTTGACCTTGATCTCGACGCCGAGGTTACGCCCGGCCTGCAGGAAATATTCGCACAGCATGGCCGGACTCAGCGGGTTGTGCTGATCGTCCAGACGCTTGCCGAGCATCGAGCTGAAGCGTGCGGTCAGTTGGTCGAGAGCGAAGCCGTCGCGCTTGAGCACACGGCTGACCATGGTCTGCACGGCCACGGTGCGCTCCATGGCATCGGTGCGCGGCGCCGACTCTTCGACCACCGGCGTGCGTGGCAGGGTGTTGGCGGCGGGGTCGTATTGGGTAAGGCCGGCGAAGGCTTCGAAAAACAGCTCGAGAAAGCCACGCTCGATGTTCTTGCGTTTGAGGCGCAGGTCGCGCATGGCTTCGAAAAAGATGTTCTGATCGACGTCGTTGCGCGCCCGGTCGGCCATTTCGAACAGCGTGTCGTCAGCGTTATCGAACAATTCCTGCAAATCGTGGCGCAGTTGCTGCGCAGCCTTGTCGCGAACCTGCAGCAGAATCACCGGCAAGCGGGCAAGCGGCGAGTGGTCCGCCAGATCGGCAGTCGCCCGGTGCAAAGGCACCACTTTCCCGTCGTTGCGCATCCAAGCCTCCTGGAACGGTGATTCGGTTCGTCGCTTTGACACTGCCCAACTGGACTCGTTCGTCAAAGCCATGACGTCAAATACAAGGCGGATTATCTGGCAAAACAGGCCAGCGATGCTATAGGCCTCAGGGTTTCCCCTATACGCCATACACCTCGCACTCAGCGCAGGAAAATCGACCAGATGCGTCAGGCACGAACGTTCTCGCCTTGGGTTGGCTCGCGCCCTGCCCCTATAATCGAACCACTTTGTTTGTGGAGTCCGTTATGCCGAATCTACGTCTCGCCGATCTGACCGCCGAAATCGAAAACAACGTGCGCCGTGCGTTGCTCGAAGACGTCGGCAGCGGCGACATCACCGCGCAACTGATCCCGGCCGAACGCCTGGCCAAAGCCACCATCATCACCCGTGACGACGCGGTCATCTGCGGCACCGCGTGGGTCGATGCGGTGTTTCGCCAGCTCGATCCGCGCGTGGCGGTGCATTGGCAAGTGGTCGACGGCCAGCGGGTCAAAGCCAATCAGCCGCTGTTTCACCTGGAAGGCCCGGCTCGCTCACTGCTGACGGGGGAACGCAGCGCGCTGAACTTCTTGCAGTTGCTGTCCGGCGTAGCGACGCGCGCGCAGTACCTGGCGGACTTCGTCGGCGAGACGCAGGTCAAGTTGCTCGACACGCGCAAAACCTTGCCGGGCCTGCGGATGGCGCAGAAATACGCAGTGACCTGCGGCGGCTGTCACAACCACCGGATCGGTCTCTACGATGCCTTCCTGATCAAGGAAAACCACATCGCCGCCAGTGGTGGCATCGCCGAAGCCGTGGCCGCCGCACACAAGATCGCCCCGGGCAAACCGGTGGAAATCGAAGTGGAAAGTCTTGAGGAATTGAAGCAAGCGCTGGAAGCCGGCGCCGACATCATCATGCTCGACGAACTGAGCCTGGACGACATGCGTGAAGCCGTACGCCTGACCGCCGGCAAAGCGAAACTGGAAGCCAGCGGCGGCATCAACGAAAGCACGCTGCTGCCGATCGCCGAAACGGGCGTGGATTACATCTCGATCGGCGCGATGACCAAGGATGTCAAAGCGGTGGATCTGTCGATGCGACTGAGTCTCTGAGCTACAAGCTACAAGCTACAAGCTACAAGCTACAAGCTACAAGCTACAAGCTGAGCGATTGTGCTTTTACTTGTAGCTTGCAGCTTAAAACTTGTAGCTGCTTTTAAACGACGAGATTGTTCATCTCGCAGTACTCTTCCCACTCGACACCCAAGACTTCCGCCGCTTCCTTGTGCAGCACGAGGCGCTGCGCCTCGAACTCTTCCGGCGTGCTCGTGTACTTGAGGGTCAGCTCCCACGGCTGCAAGCCCTGCGCTTCGGCTTCGTCTTCGAAGGCCCACTGGATCTGGTCTTTTTGATCATCGGGACTCAGGTCCTTGATCTCATCCTTCAGGTCCGGCACATCCAGAAGGTATTTTTCCAGCGCTTGTTCGTGGCGTTGCTCTTGGGTCAATTCAGTCATGGGGTTCTCGCTGATCTTAGGAATGGAGGATGGATCTGGATCATCAAGGATCTCTCTGACGCAGGAAGCCATTGGAAGCTCGGTTTTTCCTGGCCTTCAGGACCATTCGTGGATCATATGAAAACAACGGTGCTTGCTTGTCTGGTACGAAGGAATCCTAACAGAGACGCAAGCCAGTGCAACCGGGGGAATGAAATGAAGGGTGGTATGCGCTTGGTTACAGTTTCCGGTTTCCATGCGCGAAATTCACTGCGTATAAATCCTCGCCATCGCCTTTGAGGTCAAGGCGAACGAAACCTTCACATTGACCGCCCAAAAACAGGCAACTATATTCAGTTGCAATCATAGGCCAGCATGTCAAAGACTGAAAAACTTCTCGCCAAACTTGTCAACGGCCAAAGCGCATTCACATGGTCCGAGCTTGTCACTCTGTTGGCGCGTCTTGGTTACTCTCAGCTGGAAGGATCCGGTAGCAGGATCAAATTCGACAACGGGAATCCGAGCGCAATGATCAACCTGCACAAGCCACATCCCGGAAATGAAATCAAAACATACGCAAGACGCCAGATTATCGAGCAACTGAAAACAGGAGGCCTGATTCCATGAGTTCCCAGCTGCACTACAAAGGCTATGTTGGCTCTATCGAGGCGAGCACGGAAGATAAGTGCCTGTTCGGAAAACTCCTTTTCATCAGGGCGCTGGTTAATTATGAAGGACAAACGGTGGCTGAACTGGAAGCAGCCTTTCGCGAGGCGGTAGATGACTATTTACAAACCTGTCAGCAGCTCGGGCAGAAGCCTGAAATCCCATGCAAAGGATCGTTCAATGTTCGCATAGGTCACGATCTGCATTTAGCAGCGGCTCTGGCGGCAACCCGTCAAAATGTGTCGTTGAATGATCTGACACGTCAAGCACTGAACGAATACCTCCAACACCACGCATAAAACCGAAGGCGAAAATTTTTTGCCCGAGACAGGAATCGAACCTGCGACCTTCGCGTTACGAGTGCGCTGCTCTACCGGCTGAGCTACACGGGCGGTGGGCTAAACCTAGCACCGGACTCGAACTGCGGCAAATTTGTGGGTTGTCTGATGGTTTTCTTTTGAGAACCACATTTGTGGCGAGGGGATAAATCCCCTCGCCACAATTTCTTTATTTCAGATAAAAAAATGCCCCCGCCGTTTGCACGGCGGGGGCATCTTTATTGCGCTAAAGCGTTGGGGTGATTAAACGCCCGAAGCCTTGGCAGCTGCCACGTCTTTGATGGACAGCTTGATACGGCCGCGGTTGTCCACGTCCAGTACCAGCACTTCCACTTCCTGGCCTTCCTTCAGGATGTCGGTGACTTTCTCAACGCGAGCGTCGCTCAGCATCGAGATGTGCACCAGACCGTCCTTGCCCGGCAGGATGTTGACGAATGCGCCGAAGTCGACGATGCGCTCAACCTTGCCGACGTAGATCTTGCCGATCTCGGCTTCTGCCGTGATGCTCAGAACGCGCTGACGCGCTGCTTCTGCGGCATCCTTGGTTTCGCCGAAGATCTTGATCGAACCGTCGTCTTCGATGTCGATCGAAGCCTTGGTTTCTTCGCAGATCGCACGGATGGTCGCGCCACCTTTACCGATAACGTCACGGATCTTGTCGGTGTCGATCTTCATCGCGATCATGGTCGGAGCGTTGGCCGACAGTTCGGTACGCGACTGGCCAATGATCTGGTTCATCTGGCCGAGGATGTTCAGGCGCGCTTCAAGGGCCTGGCCCAGAGCGATTTCCATGATCTCTTCGGTGATGCCCTTGATCTTGATGTCCATCTGCAGCGCAGTAACGCCTTTGGCGGTACCGGCTACCTTGAAGTCCATGTCGCCCAGGTGATCTTCGTCGCCGAGGATGTCGGTCAGGACGGCGAACTTCTCGCCTTCTTTAACCAGACCCATGGCGATACCGGCTACCGGTGCCTTCATCGGTACACCAGCGTCCATCAGTGCCAGGGAAGCACCGCACACGGAAGCCATCGAGCTCGAACCGTTGGATTCGGTGATTTCCGATACCACGCGGATGGTGTACGGGAACACGTCAGCGGCTGGCAGCATGGCCGAAACCGAACGACGGGCCAGACGGCCGTGACCGATTTCGCGACGACCGGCGCCACCCATGCGACCACACTCGCCTACCGAGAACGGCGGGAAGTTGTAGTGCAGCATGAACGGGTCTTTCTTTTCGCCTTCCAGGGTGTCCAGCAGTTGCGCATCACGGGCGGTGCCCAGTGTTGCAACAACCAGTGCCTGGGTCTCGCCACGGGTGAACAGAGCCGAACCGTGAGTCTTTGGCAGGACGCCGACTTCGATGTTCAGCGGACGTACAGTCTTGGTGTCGCGACCGTCGATACGTGGCTTGCCGTTAACGATGTTTTCGCGAACGGTGCGGTATTCGATTTCGCCGAAGGCTGCTTTGACTTCAGCAGCGCTTGGCTGGCCTTCCTCACCGGACAGCTTGGCGACCACTTGGTCCTTCAGCTCACCCAGGCGAGCGTAACGGTCGGCCTTGATGGTGATGGTGTAAGCCTGGGAGATCGCTTCGCCGAACTCGGTACGGATAGCGCCCAGCAGTTCGGTGGCTTCTGGCGCAGGAGCCCAGTTCCAGGTTGGCTTGGCGGCTTCGGCAGCCAGTTCCTTCACAGCGTTGATCACAACCTGGAATTCGTCGTGAGCGAACAGTACCGCGCCCAGCATCTGGTCTTCGGTCAGCTCTTTGGCTTCCGATTCAACCATCAGCACGGCGTCGGAAGTACCGGCAACGACCATGTCCAGGCTCGAAGCGGCCTGCTGCTCGTAAGTCGGGTTCAGCAGGTAGCCGGTGCTTTCGTGGAAAGCCACGCGAGCGGCGCCGATCGGGCCGTCGAATGGAATGCCGGAGATGGCCAGGGCAGCCGAGGTACCGATCATCGCAGCGATGTCCGGATCGGTCTTCTTGCTGGTGGAAACGACGGTGCAGACAACCTGCACTTCGTTCATGAAGCCTTCTGGGAACAGCGGACGGATCGGACGGTCGATCAGTCGGGAAGTCAGGGTTTCTTTCTCGGAAGGACGGCCTTCACGCTTGAAGAAACCGCCAGGGATCTTACCGGCGGCGTAAGTCTTTTCCTGGTAGTGCACGGACAGAGGGAAGAAACCCTTGCCCGGATCGGCTTGCTTTGCACCGACAACAGTCACCAACACGCTGACGTCGTCGTCAACGGTGACCAATACTGCGCCGGAGGCCTGACGGGCGATACGGCCTGTCTCGAGGGTAACGGTCGATTGACCGAACTGGAATTTTTTGATTACCGGGTTCACGGTGTCCTACCTTCTTTGTGGCTCTTGGGGGAAACGGTTTCTTGCGAATTCTTGGGCAATCTCGGGAATCGGCCCGATGGCAATTGTCCGGGTGCTACAGGTAAAGCCATGCTGCAGATAAAACTTGAGGCTGGGAGCCTGCAAGACGCCAGCGGAAAACCGCTGACGCCCGACAGACCACCAACCTCATAGCGCAATCGCTGATTAGCGACGCAGACCCAGGCGAGCGATCAGCGCGGCGTACCGGCTTACGTCCTTGCCTTTCAGGTAGTCCAGCAGCTTGCGACGCTGGTTAACCATGCGGATCAGACCACGACGGGAGTGGTGATCTTTACCGTTGGCCTTGAAGTGACCTTGCAGTTTGTTGATGTTGGCGGTCAGCAGTGCAACCTGCACTTCTGGCGAACCAGTGTCACCAACAGCTTGCTGGTAGTCAGCAACGATTTGAGCTTTTTCTTGAACGTCGAGAGCCATGAGGCAATCCTTCCTTATCAGGAAACTGTTTCAGGGAAACAGCTTCAACAGGCCAGGGACAAATCCCTGTATCTATAAATGAGTAGTGACCATGCCTGTTAACAGCCACACTCGCCGGCCCGCTTAACGCAGACCGGTTCCGGTCATTCTGACCGAATCAAGCGACGCGGCGCGATGCGCCCGTCTTCGCTCACTTCACCGATACCGATGAAGCGACCATTGTGATCCTGTACTCGTACCATGCCGAACTTCGGTGCATCCGGGGCACGTACCGGCTGGCCGTTGAGCCAGTAGAACGCGCTCGCTTCCGAGAAGTGCAGCAACGGCCAATCCTGCAGGCCGCTGTCCGATGGCATCAGGAAGCGATCGATCGCTTCGTTGCCGCCTTCGGCATGTACCGCTTCCAGCTCTTCGAGAGTAACAGTCTGCGCCAGGGTGAAAGGCCCGGCCTGGGTCCGACGCAATTCTGCGACGTACGCACCACAACCGAGTTGCTCACCGATATCCTCCACCAGGGTCCGAATATAGGTGCCCTTGCTGCAGTCCACCGCAAGCCGCGCAGTATCGCCTTCGAAGGCCAGCAATTCCAAGCGCGCAATAGTAACAGAACGCGGTTCGCGCTCCACTACTTCGCCTGCACGTGCCAGTTTGTACAGCGGCTGGCCATCACGCTTGAGTGCCGAGTACATCGGCGGTATCTGACTGATTTGCCCACGAAATTTCGGCAGAACCGCTTCGACATCGGCGCGACCAACGGTCACCGGACGCTCCTGCAAAACCTCGCCTTCGGCATCGGCCGTGGTGGTGGTCTTGCCCAGTTGCGCCAGAGTCTCGTAGCCCTTGTCGGAATCGAGCAGGTATTGCGAGAACTTGGTCGCCTCGCCGAAGCACAGCGGCAACACGCCGGTGGCCAACGGGTCGAGGCTGCCGGTGTGCCCGGCCTTCTCGGCATTGAGCAGCCAGCGTACCTTCTGCAATGCCGCGTTGGAGGTGAACCCCAACGGCTTGTCTAGCAGAATGATGCCGCTGACGTTACGACGGATACGTTTGACCTGAGCCACCGAATTACTCCTTGGTGTCTTCAGGTGCTGGAGCGGCAACGTGCTGATTGTCTTCAGCGACGGCGCGCTCAATCAGCGCCGACAGGTGCGCGCCACGCACGACGGATTCGTCGTAGTGGAAGTGCAGTTGCGGCACGCTGCGCAGCTTCATTTCGCGGGCCAATTGCATGCGCAGGAAGCCTGCGGCGGCATTGAGCACCTTGATGCTTTGCGCGATGTCTTCAGCGTTGTCCTGCCCCATCACGGTGATGAAAATCTTCGCGTGACCGACGTCACGGGACACTTCCACAGCGGTGATGGTGACCAGGCCGACGCGCGGGTCTTTGACTTCGCGACGGATCAGTTGCGCCAGCTCGCGCTGCATCTGATCGCCGATACGTTGGGTACGGCTGTATTCTTTTGCCATGATTTGTTACCTGTTACTGCCCAGCGGTGAAACCCGCAAGGTCTGAAAGCGGCAAACGCCCGGCCTGACAAAAGCCAGACCGGGCGTTGCGTTTAGAGTCCGGACGCTGTGCCGTGCATTTGCATGCGACGGCCCATCGTGGCCCTTGAAGTGCGCGAGTCAGAGGCTGCGAGCAACCTGAACCTTCTCGAAGACTTCGATCTTGTCGCCGACTTTGACGTCGTTGTAGCTCTTCACGCCGATACCGCATTCCATGCCGGCACGTACTTCGGAAGCGTCATCCTTGAAGCGGCGCAGGGATTCCAGCTCGCCTTCGAAGATAACGATGTCTTCACGCAGTACACGGATCGGACGGTTACGGTGCACAACACCTTCGATCACCATGCAGCCGGCGATCGCGCCAAACTTCGGCGAACGGAACACGTCACGCACTTCGGCCACACCCAGGATGTTCTCGCGAACATCGCTGCCGAGCATGCCGGTCAGGGCTTTCTTGACGTCTTCGATGATGTCGTAGATCACGTTGTAGTAACGCATATCCAGACCTTCCTGCTCGACGATCTTGCGAGCGCCGGCATCGGCACGCACGTTGAAGCCGAACAGTACAGCGTTGGAAGCCAGTGCCAGGTTGGCGTCGGATTCGGTGATACCACCGACACCGCCACCCACGACGCGCACTTGTACTTCGTCGTTACCCAGGCCATTCAAGGCACCGTTCAACGCTTCCAGCGAACCACGGACGTCGGATTTGAGGACGATGTTGAGCGTCTTCTTCTCGGCCTGACCCATGTTTTCGAAGATATTTTCCAGCTTGCCGGCGTGAGCGCGAGCCAATTTGACTTCGCGGAACTTGCCTTGACGGAACAGAGCCACTTCACGGGCTTTCTTCTCGTCGGCAACCACGCTCATCTCGTCGCCAGCGTCCGGGGTACCGTCCAGGCCGAGGATCTCGACAGGGATGGATGGACCGGCTTCCTTGATCGGCTTGCCGTTCTCGTCGAGCATGGCACGCACGCGGCCGTAGTTCGAACCGACCAGGACCATGTCGCCTTGACGCAGCGTACCGTCCTGAACGAGCACGGTTGCCACCGGGCCACGACCCTTGTCGAGACGCGATTCAACCACCACACCACGGCCAGGAGCCGACGGTGTAGCTTTCAGTTCGAGAACTTCGGCCTGCAGCAGAACGGCTTCAAGCAGCTCGTCCACGCCAGTACCCATCTTCGCCGAAACCGGTACGAATGGCGTGTCGCCACCCCAGTCTTCGGAAGTCACGCCGTGAACCGACAGTTCGCTGCGGATGCGATCGAGATCGGCGCCCGGCTTGTCGATCTTGTTCACTGCTACCACCAGCGGCACGCCAGCTGCCTGAGCATGCTGAACCGCTTCGATGGTTTGCGGCATCACGCCGTCGTCCGCTGCAACCACGAGGATCACGATGTCGGTCGCCTTGGCACCACGGGCACGCATTGCGGTAAACGCAGCGTGACCCGGGGTGTCGAGGAAAGTGACCATGCCGCGATCAGTCTCAACGTGGTATGCACCGATGTGCTGGGTGATACCGCCGGCTTCGCCAGCAGCTACCTTGGCACGACGGATGTAGTCGAGCAGGGAAGTCTTACCGTGGTCAACGTGGCCCATTACGGTCACGACTGGTGCACGGGAGAACGACTCACCTTCAAACTTCAGGGACTCGGCCAGGGAATCTTCCAGAGCGGTGTCGCTGACCAGGGTCACTTTGTGGCCCAGTTCTTCGGCTACCAGTTGAGCAGTTTCCTGATCAAGCACCTGGTTGATGGTCGCTGGGGTACCCAGTTTGAACATGAACTTGATGATTTCAGCAGCCTTGACCGACATCTGATTGGCCAGATCGCCAACCGTGATGGTCTCGCCGATCTGCACATCACGCACGACAGGGCCGGTCGGGCTCTGGAAACCGTGGGCGTTGCGTTTCTTCAGCTTGGCCTTGCCGCGACCACCACGACGGAAGCCATCGCTTTCTTCGTCGGTAGTGCGTGGCGCCACACGTGGTGCCGGGGCTTTTTCTTTGACCGATGCGCGATGCGGAGCGTTTTTGCGCTCGCCATCACCGCCGCCGCTGCGACGATTGTTATCGTCGGCACGTGGCTTGTCCGGACGGCGCTGTTCGTTCTGCTTGTTGCGAACGTCAGCCGATGGAGCAGGAGCAGCAGCCACCGGTGCGCTTTCGCGAACAGGTTCGGCAGCAGCCGGTGCCGCAACGGCGTCGCTGGCAGCGGTTTGCGCAGCAGCAGGCTGGCGACGCGCTTCTTCTTCGGCGCGCTGCTTGGCTTCTTCTTCAGCCTTCTGACGGGCAGCATTTTCTACTGCGCGACGCTCATCCAGTTCACGCTTGCGCTCGGCTTCGATTTCTTCCGGGCTGCGCTGTACGAAAACTTTCTTCTTGCGAACTTCAACGCTGATGCTCTTGCTACCAGCCACACGCAGGGTGCTGGTGGTTTTACGCTGCAGCGTGATCTTGCGTGGTTCTTCCACTTTCGCCTTGTGACTGCTCTTCAAGTGAGTCAGCAGGGATTGCTTCTCACTGTCAGTCACATTTTCGTCGGCGGCGGTGTGCGGCAGACCTGCCTCACGCATCTGCTGCAACAGGCGCTCTACCGGTGTTTTGACCTCATCGGCCAGTTGTTTCACCGTGACTTGCGTCATGCACTTCTCTCCTCAGGCCGCGCCTAATTACTCGAACCAGTGGGCTCGGGCGGCCATGATCAACTTGCCGGCACGATCATCGTCAATGCCGTCGATGTCGAGCAGGTCGTCAATAGACTGCTCGGCCAGGTCTTCGCGGGTAATTACGCCGCGCACCGCCAGTTCCATCGCCAAATCCTTGTCCATACCCTCAAGCGAGAGCAGGTCTTCGGCCGGATGGGCGTCTGCCAGCTTTTCCTCAGTAGCGATGGCTTTGGTCAACAAGCGATCCTTGGCGCGAGCACGAAGCTCGTTGACGATGTCCTCGTCAAAGCCGTCGATGTTGAGCATTTCCTCCACCGGTACGTAGGCAATCTCTTCCAGGCTGGTGAAGCCTTCATCTACCAGCACCTGAGCCAGTTCTTCGTCGACTTCCAGCTCGTCGATGAAGTTGCGCAGGATGTCGCCGGTTTCTGCTTGCTGCTTAGCCTGGATGTCCGATTCGGTCATCACGTTCAGGGTCCAGCCAGTCAACTGGCTCGCCAGACGCACGTTCTGACCACCGCGACCGATGGCCTGAGCCAGATTGTCTGCGCCAACGGCGATGTCCATGGCATGGGCATCTTCGTCAACGATAATTGCCGCAACCTCGGCCGGGGACATGGCGTTGATAACGAACTGGGCCGGGTTGTCGTCCCACAGCACGATATCAACACGCTCACCGCCCAACTCACCCGATACCGCCTGGACGCGCGAACCGCGCATACCGATGCAGGCACCTTGCGGGTCGATGCGCTTGTCCTTGGAGCGGACAGCGATCTTGGCACGCGAACCCGGATCACGGGAGGCGGCCATGACCTCGATGAGGCCTTCGGCGATTTCCGGCACTTCGATACGGAACAGCTCGATCAGCATTTCCGGCGCGGTACGCGACAGGATCAGCTGCGGGCCGCGGTTCTCGGTGCGGATTTCCTTGAGCAGCGCACGCAGACGCACGCCGACACGGAAGGTTTCGCGAGAAATGATGTCTTCACGGGCCAGCAATGCTTCAGCATTGTTGCCCAGATCGACGATCACGTTGTCGCGGGTAACTTTTTTCACGGTGCCGGAGATGATTTCTCCCAGGCGCTCGCGATAGGCGTCGACCACTTGAGCGCGCTCGGCTTCGCGAACTTTCTGCACGATGACCTGCTTGGCAGTCTGTGCAGCGATGCGGCCGAACTCGATGGATTCGATTTTCTCTTCGACGACGTCACCGACCTTGGCACCAGGATGCGTTTCGGCAACCTTGCTTGGCCAGGTCTCGATGGCCGGATCGTCGAGATCATTCTCTTCGACGACCGTCCAGCGACGGAAGGTTTCGTAAGAACCGGTGTGGCGGTTGATTTCCACACGCAGGTCCACTTCGTCTTCAAAACGCTTTTTGGTAGCAGTGGCCAGAGCCAGCTCCAGCGCTTCAAAAATTACGCTTGCCGGTACACCCTTTTCATTGGATACCGACTCAACAACCAGCAGTACTTCTTTGCTCATCGTACGCCTCGCCTTTCGCAAGCCATTGGATCCGCGGGATCCGCGTCTCAGTCAAAACTGGGAATAATGTTGGCCTTGTCGATCATATCGATCGGCAACAGGAACTCGTGGTCTTCTACCTGCACCACGACGTCCTGCTCTTCTACACCGCGCAGAAGGCCCTGAAAGTTGCGTCGACCTTCGAAAGGCGAGCGCAGCTTGATCTTCACTTGTTCACCGGCAAATTTGGCAAACTGCTCAAGAGTGAACAGCGGGCGCTCCATGCCAGGCGAGGAAACTTCAAGGGTGTATTCAACGGAGATCGGATCTTCAACATCCAGAACGCCGCTGATCTGACGGCTGACAATGGCGCAATCGTCCACCAGCACGCCACCCTCTTTATCGATATAAACGCGCAACATCGAGTGACGACCCTGAGCCGAAAACTCGATACCCCAGCATTCATAGCCCAGGGCCACGACCACCGGGGCCAGCAAGGCCTGCAACTCTTCTAGCTTGCTCGACACCTGAACCCCCTAGTGCATGATATGTGCATGCTTTGCAAAATAAAAAAATGGGCATAACGCCCATCCTTGAAACGCCGTCGAACAGCGGCGTTGAAAGTATCCAGCTAACAAAAAGCCCCTTAAAAGGGGCTCCTTAAACTGGTTGCGGGGGCCGGATTTGAACCGACGACCTTCGGGTTATGAGCCCGACGAGCTACCAGACTGCTCCACCCCGCGACAAAGCTGGGGCGGAAGTATACGACCGATCCCTTTTAGGGTCAATGTAACCTTCCACCTGCAAGAAAGCCCGCAACAGCGGGCTCTCCTGACTAATTGGTACCGAGAAGGGGACTCGAACCCCTACACCCTATGGGCACAACCACCTCAAGGTTGCGTGTCTACCAATTCCACCACCTCGGCAATACTACGTTTGAAACCCTTCTTACTTCTGCTCTTGAGCTGGAGGCACGTCAGTCGCTGGAGTAGCCGACTTTTGCTCTTGAAGCACCGGGACATCATCAGAAGCCGGTTGTTGCTTAGGTACTTCCAACACTGCTGGATCTGGAAGACCTGCTTGAGTCAGCTGATGAGCTTTCTCTTTAGCAAAGTAACCTAACCCCAAGCTGGTTATGAAGAAACCGGCGGCAAGTATAGCAGTAAACTTACTAAGAAAGGTAGAGGAACCTTGGCTTCCGAACACAGTATTTGAAGCACCTGCTCCGAAAGACGCGCCAGCGTCCGCACCCTTACCCTGCTGCAGCAAAACCAGAGCAACTACGCCCAATGCACCCAGCAGATGAAAAACGACTACGACTGTTTCCAGCATTTTTTCAGTTTCCCGCGGCGCGACAAATCGCACCGAACTCATCTGCATTCAGGGAAGCTCCACCAATGAGCCCCCCATCGATATCCGGCATGCCGAACAGTTCGACCGCATTGGCCGCCTTCACGCTGCCGCCGTATAGAAGCCGCACACCTCGTGCGACTTCAGAATTCTCTGCCGCCAACTGCTCGCGAATGGCCTTATGCACATCCTGAGCCTGTTGCGGCGTTGCAGTCAGCCCGGTACCAATGGCCCAGACCGGCTCGTAAGCAATAACTGCCTTGGCAAAGGCACCGACACCCAGCTCCTCGATGATGCTGCCCAGCTGACGCCCGACAACTTCAAGAGTTTTTCCGGCTTCGCGCTGCTCGAGGGTCTCCCCTACACACAACACCGGAATCAAGCCACATGCCTGTGCCGCTGCGAACTTGCGATTCAGCATCCCGTCTCGCTCGCCGAGAATCTGGCGGCGTTCGGAGTGCCCGACAAGCACCAGGGAACAACCTGCATCCACCAGTTGGCTGGGAGCAATCTCACCAGTCAACGCACCTTGCATGGCTTCCACCGCAGAATTCTGCGCGCCGACCGAAATCGACTTGCCTTTCAAGCCATCAATCACTTGATTGATATACAAGCAAGGCGGGAACACCGCGACATCAACACCGCTAGGCAAGGCCAGATGACGAAGGCCGTTGATCAGCTCAGCGACGCTGGCGCGGGTACCGTGCATCTTCCAGTTACCAGCTACCATAGGGCGACGCATGCTGTACCTCGTCGGTCAAAGTGGGCGCAGATGTTACCCAACACAATCATGGCTTGCAAGCCGTATCAGGCAGAAACTTCGGTTACCAGTTTTGCCAGCTCTTCGGCATAGCCGCGAACCTGGTTTTCGTCCTCGCCTTCGACCATTACGCGCACCAAAGGCTCTGTGCCGGACTTGCGCAGAAGCACGCGACCGCGCCCCGCCATCGCCTGAGTTACACGGGCACTGGCTTCCTTGACAGCCGGATGCTCCAGAGGGCTTTCACCGCCGCCAAAGCGAACGTTGATCAGCACCTGAGGGCACTTGCGCAACGCCTGCCGCGTTTGCGCCAGACCTTCGTTGCGGGATTTCAGAGCCATCAACACCTGCAGAGCCGCGATGATCGCGTCGCCCGTGGTGGTGTGGTTGAAGCAGACCACATGCCCGGAGTTTTCCCCACCAACGAGCCAGTTGCGCTCTTGCAGTTCGGCAATCACGTAGCGGTCACCGACATTGGCGCGAACGAACGGGATCGACAGATCCGCAAGGGCCAGTTCGAGACCAAGATTGCTCATCAACGTACCGACGACGCCACCCTGCAACTTGCCACGCTCATGCAGATCGCGGGCAATGATAAACAGCAGGTCGTCACCATCAACAATGGCGCCGGTGTGATCGACCATCAGTACCCGATCGCCATCACCGTCGAAGGCGATACCCAGGTCCGCATGCTCAGCCAGAACGGCGGCCTGCAACGGCCCCATATGCGTGGAACCGCAGTTATCGTTGATGTTCAACCCATTCGGCTGGGCAGATAGCACGACAACTTCGGCACCCAGCTCACGGAAGACGCTAGGTGCAACCTTATAAGTCGCACCATGCGCGCAGTCGATGACGATCTTCAGGCCGGCGAAATTGGAGCCAGTAGGAACGCTGCTTTTGCAGAACTCGATGTAGCGACCCGATGCGTCATTGATTCGCGACACCTTGCCGATCTTGCTCGACTCGACAACGGTCATCGGCGTGTCGAGCAATTCTTCGATCATCAACTCCAACTCATCCGGCAGCTTGGTGCCTTTACCGGAGAAGAACTTGATGCCGTTGTCATCATGCGGGTTGTGCGAGGCACTTATCACGATACCGGCTTCAGCCTGGAACGTACGCGACAGATAAGCGATGGCAGGCGTCGGCATCGGGCCGAGCAGCATCACATCGGCGCCCGCCGAGGTCAGCCCGGCCTCGAGTGCCGATTCGAACATATAACCGGAGATCCGCGTGTCCTTGCCGACCAGCACCTTGCAGGCCCCCATCTTGCGGAAAGCCATACCAGCCGCCCAGCCGAGCTTGAGCATGAAGTCAGGCGTGATCGGGTATTCACCAACACGACCGCGAATGCCGTCGGTACCAAAATATTTCTTGCTCATAAGTGCTCCATCATTCTTATTCGGCTGATTCAACGGCCGCGATCATTCGCACAACATCGACGGTTTCCGCCACATCGTGGACGCGCAATATACGTGCGCCTTTAACTGACGCCAGCGCCGCCAGCGCCAGTCCGCCGTGCAGGCGCTCGCCCACGGGACGGTTCAACGCGTGGCCAATCATACTCTTGCGCGAAACACCTACCAGCAATGGCCGTCCCAGCGCATGCAGAGCCTCCATGTGTTTGAACAAGCTTAGATTGTGCTGCAAGGTCTTGGCGAAGCCGAAGCCGGGATCAAGAATGATCCGCTCGGCGGGGATACCCGCCTGCGCGCACTGCTCCATGCGCTCGGCGAGAAACTCAGCGACCTCGCGAGTAACATCCTGATACTGCGGATTATCCTGCATATCGCCCGGTTCGCCGAGCATGTGCATGAGGCAGACCGGCAATCCGGTAGCCGCCGCCGCATCCAGCGCGCCATCGCGACGCAACGAACGCACATCGTTGATCAGGCCGGCACCGAGCCGTGCGGTTTCGCGCATGACTGCCGGGGTGGAAGTATCGACCGAGATGATGACATCCAACTCGCGATTGATCAGCTCGACAATCGGCGCGACGCGCTCAAGTTCCTCCAGAGGAGAGACCGCTCGCGCACCCGGCCGGGTCGACTCGCCGCCGACATCAATCAGCGTCGCGCCAGCCAGCACCATGGCTTCGGCATGGCGCAGCGCCGCATCGAGCTGGCTGTAGCGGCCGCCGTCGGAAAAGGAATCAGGAGTGACATTGAGAATGCCCATGACATGCGTCTGGGCCAAATCAAGAACCCGGTTGCCACAAGGCAACCGGGTCAGGGACTGTACAGAAGTCATTTCAAGCCTTAAACGTCAGCAGCCGGACCGCCAATCGGTTTTTCCGGACGCTCATCCTGCACGACAGGCGGCGGAGGCGTACCGGTGCCACCCGACCAGTCGCGAGGTTCGCGAGGTGTGCGGCCGGCCATGATGTCGTCAATCTGCTCGGCATCGATGGTTTCGTACTTCATCAGCGCATCAGCCATGGCATCCAGCTTGTCACGGTTATCCGTGAGGATCTGCTTGGCGGTGCCGTAGCACTGATCAATGATGCTGCGCACTTCGGAGTCGATCAGTTTGGCTGTCTCACCGGAGAAGCTGGCAGCCTGACCACCACCGCCACGACCGAGGAACACTTCACCCTCTTCTTCGGCATACATCAGCGGACCGAGTTTTTCCGACAACCCCCATTTCGTCACCATGTTCCGGGCAATCTGACTTGCACGCATGATGTCGTTGGAGGCACCGGTAGTCACACCATCGAAGCCCAGGGTCATTTCTTCAGCGATACGGCCACCGTACAACGAGCAGATCTGGCTGATCAGCGCACGTTTGGACAGGCTGTAGCGATCTTCTTCCGGCAGGAACATGGTCACACCCAGCGCACGACCGCGCGGAATGATAGACACCTTGTAGACCGGATCATGCTCGGGAACAACGCGACCGACAATGGCATGGCCAGCTTCGTGGTAGGCCGTGTTCTGCTTTTCTTTCTCGGACATGACCATGGATTTGCGCTCGGCACCCATCATGATCTTGTCTTTCGCCAGTTCGAACTCTTTCATCTCGACGATACGCTTGCCGCTACGGGCAGCGAACAGCGACGCTTCGTTGACCAGGTTGGCCAGGTCAGCACCGGAGAAACCAGGAGTACCACGCGCGATCACTGCCGGAGCAACGTCGTCGCCCATTGGCACTTTGCGCATGTGCACTTTCAGAATCTGCTCGCGACCACGAATGTCTGGCAAGCCAACCACCACCTGACGGTCGAAACGGCCCGGACGCAGCAGCGCAGGGTCGAGCACGTCCGGACGGTTGGTCGCAGCAATCACGATGATGCCGTCATTCATTTCGAAGCCGTCCATCTCTACCAGCAACTGGTTGAGAGTCTGCTCACGTTCGTCGTGACCGCCACCCATGCCGGCGCCACGATGGCGACCTACGGCATCGATTTCGTCGATGAAGATGATGCAAGGGGCGTGCTTCTTGGCCTGCTCGAACATGTCGCGGACGCGGCTGGCGCCGACACCGACGAACATTTCGACAAAGTCGGAACCGGAAATGGTGAAGAACGGCACTTTCGCTTCGCCGGCAATCGCCTTGGCCAGCAAGGTTTTACCGGTACCCGGCGGGCCGACCATCAGCACGCCGCGCGGGATACGACCGCCCAGACGCTGAAATTTGCCCGGATCACGCAGGAACTCGACCAGCTCGCCGACTTCTTCCTTGGCTTCGTCGCAACCGGCAACGTCAGCCAAAGTGGTTTTCACCTGATCTTCAGAGAGCAGGCGCGCCTTGCTCTTGCCGAAGCTCATCGGCCCGCCCTTGCCACCGGCACCACCCTGCATCTGGCGCATGAAGAACATGAACACCGCGATGATCACCAGGATCGGGAAGCTGGCTACCAGAAGCTGAGTCCAGATGCTTTGCTGTTCAGGCTGCTTGCCTTCAACCACAACGTGATTGTCGACCAGATCGCCGATCAGGCCATTGTCCTGAATTGCCGGACGAATGGTCTTGAAGCTGTCGCCATCGGTGCGCTTGCCGGTAATCACATAGCCGTCAACGGCTACGCGCTCGACCTTGCCATCCTTGACCTGCTGGATGAAGTCGGAATAGTTGAGGGTCTGCGGCTCGTTAGGGCTGGAGAAGTTGTTCATCACCGTCACCAGGACTGCCGCGATGATCAACCACAGGATCAGATTCTTTGCCATATCGTTCAATTAACTACCCTCTGAAGCAAGCTCCGCTACTGGCGCGCGCTTCGCATGATATTCACCGGCCTAACTTACTACATTACCTACAACTCTGGCAGGCGCCGTCTGTAACCCTTTGTGAAACACTTTCTACACAATATTCGCTTATGCCTGCAGAGCGAAATATGAAAAACCTATCGCCCTGCCGAAAAACCTCGTTTTACGCATCACCGCCACGATAACCCCAGGCCAGCATGTACTGCTCACGGGAGCTGCCACGGGAAGAGTCTGGCTTGATCATCTGGATCTTGTCGAATTTCTTCCGAGCATCCTTCAGATAAACGTCAAACCCTTCGCCCTGAAAAATCTTGATGACGAAGTTGCCACCGGGCTTGAGGATCCGTTCCGCCAGGTCCAGAGCCAGCTCGCACAGGAACATGGCCTTGGGCATATCCACTTCGGGCGTACCACTCATATTGGGGGCCATATCGGAAATCACAAGGTCCACCTGCGAATTACCCACGGCCTCCAGGATTTCAGCGAGCACCGAGTCCTCCGTGAAGTCGCCCTGGATAAAATGCACGTCCGGAATGCTGTCCATTTCCAGGATGTCCGAAGCGATCAGACGCCCTTGGCCACCGATGAGCCGACTGGTCACCTGCGACCAGCCACCCGGCGCCGCGCCGAGGTCGACCACGCTCATGCCCGGGCGGATCAATTTGTATTTTTCCTGGATCTCCAGCAGCTTGTAACTTGCACGCGAGCGGTAGCCATCCTTCTGCGCCTGCTTCACATAAGGATCGTTGACATGTCTTTTCAGCCAACCAAGGCTTGTCTTGGAACGCGCCATTGGGCACCTCGATGATTAGGGTCGTGATTAGTTGGGCGGATCCACGAACCCTCGGGTAAAATGGCCGCCATTTTACAGAATCCAGACGAAAGGGTCAGATTATGCCGCTCACTCCAGAGCAGAAGAAACAGTACAAATCCATCGGCCACCACCTCAAACCAGTGTTGACGGTAGCGGACAACGGTTTGACTGAAGGTGTTTTAGCCGAACTTGAACGCGCCTTGGCCGATCACGAGCTGATCAAGATCAAGCTCAATATCCTCGATCGCGAGTCGCGCCTGGCGCACATCGCCGAGCTGTGCAAGGTCGGCAAAGCGGACCTGGTTCAGGTCATCGGCAAGATGGCTCTGGTCTACCGCAAGAACTTCAGCGCCAACAAGCAGCTGTCGAACGTTCATCGCTTCAAGTGATGCGCAGGGTCAAGGGTGTGCTTCGCGCACCCTGCCACCCCATCCCGGCACCGGCTGCATGACCAGCACCAGCCCGGAAAATCCCAGCACCAGATAACTGAATACCTGCCAGCGCTGCGCATCCGGCCAGCCGACACGCACAGCGACATACATCGCGCACGCGTACAACGCCATCAACAGCACCTGCCCGCGAAAATCCCGCCATAGACTGGCAAGGCCCTCGGCCTGTACCAGCACCAAAGCCTGAAAGATCACGCACAGAGCGGCGAACCCCACCACCAGCACTTCGAATGCACTGGCGACTTCGTCGATCAACAGCGGCGCCAAGCCGATCCGGCCCAGCGCCGGCTGCAAACCGACATGAATCAACCATAGGCCACCGACCCAAAGCATCTGGGTCAGTTGCCAAAGCATGGCGCCCGCATGCAGCGGGCGCCTTCTTTCAGATGTGACGAACTTCGACAATCTCGTACTCGATCACGCCGCTTGGCGTTTTGACGGCGACAACGTCACCCTCTTCCTTACCAATCAAGGCGCGGGCCAGCGGCGAACCGACGGAGATCTTGCCGAGTTTGAAGTCAGCCTCATCCTCACCCACGATGTGGTAAGTGACGCTTTCATCAGTCTCGACGTTGGCGATCTCGACGGTGGTACCGAAAATCACTTTACCGGTGTGAGGAATGGTCGTGACGTCGATGATGACCTGATTCTGAATCCGGCCCTCGATATCACGAATACGCGCTTCGACCATGCCTTGCTGTTCGCGGGCAGCATGGTATTCAGCGTTTTCCTTCAAGTCACCCAACTCGCGGGCCGTACCGATGTCCTGGCTGAGCTTCGGACGGACGACCTTGGTCAGGTGAGCATGCTCCTCTTCCAGGGCGCGAGCGCCCTGAACAGTCATTGGGTACTTGGTTATGCTCATGCCTTCAATCCTGCGTGTAGATCCTGCAAGCGGCGCACGGTCTTTTCCGGACCGAACTTCAGCGCTTCGCAGATCGCTTCGCCCGCAGCAATAGTGGTGGTGCAGTAGATCTTGTGCTGCAGGGCGTTGCGACGAATGGAGTACGAATCGGCGATCGACTGACGACCCTCGGTGGTGTTGATGATCAGCGTGACTTCGTCATTCTTGATCATGTCGACCACGTGCGGACGACCCTCGGTCACCTTGTTCACGCGGCGCACTTTCAGGCCTGCAGCTTCGATCAGCTTGGCAGTGCCGGCAGTGGCGACCACTTCGAAGCCCAAGTTGATCAGATCACGGGCCACGCCTGCAACCAGTGGTTTGTCGTCATCGCGCACGCTGATGAACGCGGTACCGCCGGTCGGCAGCACTTCACTGGCGCCCATCTGCGCTTTGGCGAATGCTTCGCCGAAGGTGTCGCCGACGCCCATCACTTCACCGGTCGACTTCATCTCTGGGCCGAGGATCGGGTCAACGCCGGGGAACTTGGCGAACGGGAACACCGCCTCTTTCACGCTGTAGAAGTTCGGGATGATTTCTTTGGTGAAGCCGATTTCCTGCAGGGTCTTACCGGCCATCACGCGCGCAGCGATCATCGCCAGGGAGACACCGATGCACTTGGAAACGAACGGCACGGTACGCGAGGCGCGCGGGTTGACTTCGATGACGTAGATGTCTTCGCCCTGCAAAGCCAATTGCACGTTCATCAGGCCGACAACGCCCAGTTCCAGAGCCATTTTCTTGACCTGTTCGCGCATCTCGTCCTGGATGTGCGCTGGCAGCGAGTACGGCGGCAGCGAGCAAGCGGAGTCACCGGAGTGAACGCCCGCCTGTTCGATGTGCTGCATGATCGCGCCGATCACTACATCTTTGCCGTCGCAGACCGCATCCACGTCCATTTCGATGGCGCAGTTGAGGAAGTGGTCGAGCAGCACCGGGCTGTCGTTGGACACTTGCACCGCGTCACGCAGATAGCGCTTGAGTTCGTCTTCCTTGTAAACGATTTCCATCGCACGGCCGCCCAGCACGTAGGACGGGCGCACCACCAGCGGATAACCGATCTTCGCCGCAGCACGAACGGCTTCGTCTTCGCTGCGCACAGTGGCGTTTGGCGGCTGACGCAGGTTCAGACGCTCGACCATTTGCTGGAAGCGCTCGCGGTCTTCGGCGCGGTCGATCGCGTCAGGGCTGGTGCCGATGATCGGCACGCCAGCAGCTTCCAGAGCACGAGCCAGTTTCAGCGGAGTCTGGCCGCCGTACTGGACGATCACGCCTTTCGGCTTCTCGACGCGGCAGATTTCCAGTACGTCTTCCAGGGTTACCGGCTCGAAGTACAGACGGTCGGAAGTGTCGTAGTCGGTGGAAACGGTTTCCGGGTTGCAGTTGACCATGATGGTTTCGTAGCCGTCTTCGCGCAGGGCGAGCGCAGCGTGAACGCAGCAATAGTCGAACTCGATGCCCTGGCCGATACGGTTCGGACCGCCACCCAGAATCATGATCTTGTCGCGACCCGACGGTGCTGCCTCGCACTCTTCCTCGTAGGTCGAGTACAGGTAAGCGGTGTCGGTAGCGAACTCGGCGGCGCAGGTGTCAACGCGCTTGTAGACCGGGAAGACTTCCAGCTTCTGACGATGCGTACGCAGGTTTTTCTCGGTCACGCCCAGCAGCTTGGCCAGACGCTGATCGGAGAAGCCTTTGCGCTTGAGCTTGAACATCAGGTCGCGGTCGATCGAGGACAGACCGAGGGTCTTGACCTTCTCTTCGTCCTTGATCAAGTCTTCGATCTGCACCAGGAACCAAGGGTCGATCATGTTCATGCCGAAGATATCTTCGACCGAGAGACCGGCGCGGAAGGCGTCCGCCACGTACCAGATACGCTCGGCGCCCGGCACGGTCAGTTCGCGCTTGAGCACGCTCATGCTGTCCGGGTTGCTCAGATCGAGCTTCTCGTCCAGACCGCAAACGCCGACTTCCAGACCGCGCAGGGCTTTCTGCAAGGATTCCTGGAAGGTCCGGCCGATGGCCATGACTTCGCCGACCGACTTCATTTGCGTGGTCAGGCGCGCGTCAGCCTTGGCGAATTTCTCGAAGGCGAAGCGTGGCAGCTTGGTAACGACGTAGTCGATCGACGGCTCGAAGGACGCCGGGGTCTTGCCGCCGGTGATGTCGTTCGACAGCTCGTCGAGGGTGTAACCCACAGCCAGTTTGGCCGCGACCTTGGCAATCGGGAAACCGGTGGCTTTCGAAGCCAGTGCCGAGGAGCGCGAAACACGCGGGTTCATTTCGATCACGACCATACGGCCAGTGTTCGGGCAGATACCGAACTGCACGTTGGAACCGCCGGTCTCGACGCCGATCTCGCGCAGTACCGCCAGCGAGGCGTTACGCAGGATCTGGTATTCCTTGTCGGTCAGCGTCTGGGCTGGAGCTACGGTGATCGAGTCGCCAGTGTGCACGCCCATCGGATCGAAGTTTTCGATCGAGCAGACGATGATGCAGTTGTCCTTTTTGTCGCGGACAACTTCCATCTCATATTCTTTCCAGCCGATCAGCGATTCGTCGATCAGCAGCTCTTTGGTCGGCGACAGGTCCAGACCACGGGCGCAGATTTCTTCGAACTCTTCACGGTTGTAAGCGATACCGCCACCGGTGCCGCCCATGGTGAAGGACGGACGGATGATGCACGGGAAACCGAGGGTTTCGAGGACCGCGTTGGCTTCTTCCATGCTGTGGGCGATGCCGGAACGCGGGCACGCCAGGCCGATGGATTTCATCGCCTTGTCGAAACGCGAACGGTCTTCAGCCTTGTCGATGGTGTCGGCGTTGGCACCGATCATCTCTACGCCGAACTTCTCGAGAACACCTTCGCGCTCCAGGTCCAGGGCGCAGTTCAGAGCGGTCTGGCCGCCCATGGTTGGCAGCACGGCGTCCGGACGCTCTTTTTCGATGATCTTGGCCACGGTCTGCCACTTGATCGGTTCGATGTAGGTGGCGTCGGCCATGTCCGGGTCGGTCATGATGGTGGCCGGGTTGGAGTTCACCAGGATGACGCGGTAACCCTCTTCGCGCAGGGCTTTGCAGGCCTGGGCGCCGGAGTAGTCGAATTCGCAGGCCTGGCCGATCACGATCGGGCCAGCGCCGAGAATCAGGATGCTTTTAATGTCTGTACGTTTTGGCATGGTTTGTCACTCAAATCCGCAGGTCAGTCGGCAAGCCGTCTTGATCGATTTCTGAAGTCCCGAAGGGGCCGCCGGTACCGGGGCCGCCCTCGAGGGCTTCTCTCTACAGTCTCAAGGCGAACGCTTAGCGTCGCTTGGCCATCTCGTTGATGAAGCGGTCGAACAGTGGCGCGACATCGTTCGGGCCCGGGCTCGCTTCAGGGTGACCTCGGAAGCTGAACGCGCTCTTGTCGGTGCGCTCGATGCCTTGCAGGGTGCCGTCGAACAGCGATTTGTGGATCGCGCGCACGTTGGCTGGCAGGGTGGCTTCGTCTACCGCAAAACCGTGGTTCTGGCTGGTGATCATCACCACGCCTGTATCCAGATCCTGCACCGGGTGGTTGGCACCGTGGTGGCCGTGGCCCATTTTCAGGGTCTTGGCGCCGGAGGCCAGAGCCAGAAGCTGGTGGCCGAGGCAGATGCCGAATACCGGCGTCTCGGTTTCCAGCACTTCCTTGATCGCCTGGATCGCGTAGTCGCATGGCTCCGGATCACCAGGGCCGTTGGACAGGAACACGCCGTCCGGCTTCAGCGCCAGCACATCGGCGGCTGGAGTCTGCGCAGGCACTACGGTGACGCGGCAGCCGCGCTCGACCAGCATGCGCAGGATGTTGACCTTGACGCCGTAGTCGTAGGCGACCACGTGATATGGCAGGTCGGAAGCCTCGATGGTCGCGTGGCTGTCGGTTTTCAGATCCCAGACAGTCGAGCGCCATTCGTATTGGGTCTTGGTGCTGACGACTTTCGCCAGGTCCATGCCCTTCAGGCCCGGGAAGCCTTGCGCAGCGGCGATGGCCGCTTCTTCGGAGATGTTGTCGCCGGCCATGATGCAGCCGTTCTGAGCGCCTTTTTCACGCAGGATGCGGGTCAGGCGACGGGTGTCGATACCGGCGATTGCCACTACATTGTTGGCTTTCAGGTAATCAGACAGGGACATCGTGTTGCGCCAGTTGCTCGCTACCAGCGGCAGGTCACGGATGACCAGGCCAGCGGACCAGACGCGGTCGGACTCGGCGTCTTCCGGCGTGGTGCCGGTGTTGCCGATGTGCGGGTAAGTCAGGGTAACGATCTGCTGGGCGTAGGAAGGATCGGTAAGGATTTCCTGATAGCCGGTCATTGCGGTGTTGAACACCACCTCACCAACGGTCTGACCGTCGGCTCCAATGGCTTCGCCGCGAAAAATGCTGCCATCAGCAAGGGCGAGTATGGCTGGCTTAGTCAAGAAGACCTCCCGTAAATAACGCATGAAAGGGCAATCGCAGGTTGTAAAAAAGCGGAGTGACGTATGGACACGTCACCCCGCTTCTTCACTGAAATTATTCTGCGCGCTTTTAGTGGACACACTAAAGCTGTAGCTTACAGAAAAGGGCGTTTTTGGTCCACCGCTAAAGAGCCTTAAAGGCCGGAGAATGCGACAGGTCGTCGCCAAGCGGTAAAACCCGGCGCAAAACGGGACGTTTGCGCCGGGTTCAGCAACGACTCAACGCAGGTCGAGCACGTCTTGCATGTCGTACAGGCCCGGCTCGCGACCATCCAGCCACAGCGCCGCACGCACCGCGCCCTTGGCGAAGGTCATGCGGCTCGATGCCTTGTGGGTAATCTCGACGCGCTCGCCATCGGCAGCGAACAGCACGGTGTGATCACCGACGATATCGCCAGCGCGCACGGTGGCGAAACCAATGGTTTCACGCTCCCGCGCACCAGTCTGGCCCTCGCGACCGTAGACCGCGACCTTCTTCAGATCACGCCCCAAGGCATCGGCAATCACTTCACCCATGCGCACCGCGGTACCGGAGGGAGCATCGACCTTGTGGCGGTGATGGGCTTCCATGATCTCGATATCGACATCGTCTCCCAGCACGCGCGCAGCGGTGTCGAGCAACTTCAGGCACAGGTTGACGCCGACGCTGAAGTTGGCGGCGAAGACGATCGGAATGTCCTTGCCCGCATCGGCCAGCAATTGCTTCTCTTCAACACTGAAACCGGTGGTGCCGATGATCATCGCTTTGCCGTGTTTGCGGCAGAACGCGAGATTCTTCAGGGTCACGGTCGGGTGAGTGAAGTCGATCAACACATCGAACTCTTCAACCACACGATCCAGATCACCGGACAGCGGCACGCCGATACGGCCCAGCGCTGCCAGCTCACCGGCATCCGCGCCGACCAGCGTGCTGTCGGGACGATCGACCGCCGCCGTCAGACCGGCGCCCGGCGTCTGCTGCACCGCTTCAATCAGGGTCTTGCCCATGCGCCCGGCGGCGCCCATCACTGCAATACGTCGCATGCCGACTCCTTACAAATCGCCGAAGAAACGCTTCACACCGTCGAACCAACCGGTGGTTTTCGGCGAGTGGCTGTTGTCGTCGGCCAGGGAACTGCGGAATTCTTCCAGCAGTTCACGCTGACGACGGTTGAGGTTGACCGGCGTTTCCACAGCGACACGGCACATCAGGTCGCCGGCACCGCCGCCACGCACTGGCGCAACGCCTTTGCCGCGTACGCGGAACTGCTTGCCGGTCTGCGTGCCTTCGGGGATTTTCAGTTTGACGCGACCGTCGAGGGTCGGAATTTCCAGCTCGCCGCCCAGTGCAGCGTCGACGAAGCTGATCGGCACTTCGCAGAACAGGTGCTTGCCGTCACGCTGGAAGATGTCGTGTTCGCGCACATTGATCACAACGTACAGGTCGCCAGTCGGCCCGCCCTGAGTACCCGCCTCGCCTTCGCCGGACAGACGAATACGGTCGCCAGTATCAACACCGGCAGGCACTTTGACCGACAGGGTTTTGTACTCTTCGACGCGACCGTCGCCGTGGCAGGAGTCGCACGGATCGGAAATGATCTTGCCCTGGCCATGGCAGCGCGGGCAGGTCTGCTGCACCGAGAAAAAGCCCTGCTGCATGCGCACCTGACCGATGCCGCCGCAGGTCGGGCACGTCGTCGGCGACGAGCCTTTCTTGGCGCCGGAACCATCGCACGGTTTGCAGTTGACCAGTGTCGGAACGCGGATATTCACCGACGTACCGCGCACCGCTTCTTCCAGATTCAGCTCCAGGGTGTAGCGCAGATCGCTGCCACGCTGAGCGCCGCCACGGGCACCGCCGCGACCGCCACCGAAGAAATCACTGAAGACATCGCCGAAGATGTCCGAGAAGTTCTGGCCACCGAAACCGGCACCGCCGCCACCCATGCTCGGATCGACGCCGGCATGACCATACTGGTCGTATGCCGCGCGCTTGCTGGCGTCGGACAACACTTCATAGGCCTCGTTGGCCTCTTTGAATGCTTCTTCGGAAGCTTTGTCGCCGGGATTACGGTCGGGGTGGTGCTTCATGGCCAGACGGCGATAGGCCTTCTTCAGGTCCGCTTCGCTCGTGCCCCGCTCGACACCCAATACTTCGTAATAGTCACGCTTTGCCATAAGTTCTTTGCACTCTTAAGGACGTTCGGCAAACCCCTCCTGAGCCTCGCCAAACTCGTTGAGCCCCCATTAAGGCCCGGACCCAACTCACGTCAATTCAACGATCCTGGTCTTGATTGATGCGGTATCTGCGGCGCGAAAAGCAGGAGCATTCCCGGCCATACCGCCAGCATCCGAACGGTGTCGCATGCTGTAAAAATTCGCGTATTCCAGATACGCCAACGCGGGAGGCAAGCTCCCGCGCGGCGACATCCTACCAGTCACCGCCGCAAGGCAGTCAACCGGGCGACCAACAACTTACTTGTGGTCTTTGACTTCTTCGAACTCGGCGTCGACAACGTCGTCAGCCTTCTCAGCCGATTCGCCTTGCGGGGCCGCGCCATCAGCTGGCTGAGCCTGTTCGGCGTACATCTTCTGAGCAACCGGAGCGGAGACTTTCGACAGCTCTTCAACCTTGGCTTCGATGGCAGCCTTGTCGTCGCCTTTGACGGCGGCTTCCAGCGCAACCACTGCAGCTTCGATTGCAGTCTTCTCTTCGGCGGTGACCTTGTCGCCCGCGTCAGCGATCATCTTGCGAGTCGAGTGCACCAGTGCGTCACCCTGGTTACGGGCAGCGGCCAGTTCTTCGAACTTGCGGTCTTCCTCGGCATTCGCCTCGGCGTCACGCACCATGCGCTCGATTTCTTCGTCGGACAGACCGGAGTTGGCCTTGATCACGATCGACTGGGTCTTGCCGGTAGCCTTGTCTTTCGCGCCGACGTGCAGGATGCCGTTGGCGTCGATGTCGAAGGTCACTTCGATCTGCGGCACGCCACGTGGAGCTGGTGGAATGTCGGCCAGGTCGAACTTGCCCAGCGATTTGTTCTGTGCAGCTTGCTTGCGCTCGCCCTGCAGAACGTGAATGGTCACAGCGCCCTGGTTGTCGTCGGCAGTCGAGAACACTTGCGATTTCTTGGTAGGAATCGTGGTGTTTTTCTCGATCAGCGCGGTCATCACGCCACCCATGGTTTCGATACCCAGGGTCAGCGGGCTGACGTCGAGCAGCAGAACGTCTTTTACGTCACCGGCCAGAACAGCGCCCTGAATCGCAGCACCCATGGCAACAGCTTCGTCCGGGTTCACGTCTTTGCGCGCTTCCTTACCGAAGAAATCGGTCACCAGCTTCTGCACCAGCGGCATGCGAGTCTGACCACCGACCAGAATCACGTCGTTGATCGCGCTGACGTCGATACCGGCGTCTTTCATGGCAATGCGGCAAGGTTCGATGGTGCGCTGAACCAGGTCTTCAACCAGTGCTTCGAGCTTGGCACGGGAGATCTTCACGTTCAGGTGCTTAGGACCGGTCGCGTCTGCAGTGATGTACGGCAGGTTGACGTCGGTCGACTGAGCGGACGACAGCTCGATCTTGGCTTTCTCAGCGGCTTCTTTCAGACGCTGCATGGCCAGCGGGTCACCTTTGAGGTTCATGCCGCTTTCTTTCTTGAATTCGTCAACGAGGTAGTCGATCAGACGAATGTCGAAGTCTTCACCGCCGAGGAAAGTGTCACCGTTGGTGGCCAACACTTCGAACTGGTGCTCGCCGTCAACTTCAGCGATTTCGATCACGGAAACGTCGAAAGTACCGCCACCCAGGTCATAAACGATCACGGTGTGATCGCCCTTGGCCTTGTCCATACCGTAAGCCAGAGCGGCTGCGGTTGGTTCGTTGATGATGCGTTTTACGTCCAGACCAGCGATGCGGCCGGCGTCTTTAGTGGCCTGACGCTGGCTGTCGTTGAAGTAGGCCGGAACGGTAATCACCGCTTCGGTCACTGCCTCGCCGAGGTAGTCTTCGGCGGTCTTCTTCATCTTCTTCAGAATTTCAGCCGAGATTTGTGGCGGCGCCATTTTCTGGCCGTTCACTTCTACCCAGGCGTCATTGTTGTCAGCCTTGACGATCTTGTAAGGGACCATCTGGATATCTTTCTGCACAACTTCTTCGTCAAAACGACGACCGATCAGACGCTTTACCGCGTACAGGGTGTTGTGCGGGTTGGTTACAGCCTGACGCTTGGCCGACTGACCTACCAGAATTTCGCCATCGTTGGCGTAAGCGATGATCGACGGCGTGGTACGCGCGCCTTCAGCGTTTTCAATAACTTTGGCTTTGCCGTTTTCCAGCACGGAGACGCAGGAGTTGGTAGTCCCCAGGTCGATACCGATAATTTTGCCCATGTTCACTCTCCCGAAACTTTGGATTTTGTTGCCGCAGCAGTGGTGGCTGACTGCGGTAGCACTTAAACGCTTGACTTCTAAATGGGGGCCTTACGGCTAATTTCAAGCCTGCTCGTCAATCGAAGGCGAAACCGGTGCCGGCGCTTTGCTGACCACGACCATCGCCGGGCGCAGCAGGCGACCATTGAGCTGGTAGCCCTTCTGGAAAACCTTCAATACGCTGTTCGGCTCGACGTCGGCACTTTCCTGCATGGCCATCGCCTGATGGTGAACGGCGTTGAACGGTTCGCCATGCGGATCGATCGCTTCAAGCTGGTAGCGCTTGAGGGTGTCGTGGAACATTTTCAGGGTCAGCTCGATGCCTTCGCGCATCGGGCGGATGCTTTCGTCGTCCGGGCTCGACAGCTCGAGGCCGCGCTCCAGGCTGTCGACGATCGGCAGCAGGTCGCTGGCGAATTTTTCCAGGGCAAACTTGTGCGCCTTCTCGACGTCCTGCTCGGCACGGCGGCGAACGTTCTGCAGATCGGCAGCAACACGCAGAGACTGATCCTGCGCGGCGGCCAATTGCTCTTCGAGCACTTGCACACGGGTCGCCAGGTCGTCACCCGAACCTTCGGGCGCCTGATTGGCTTCTGGGTTTTGCGTATCTACTGTCTGTTCGTCAGCCATAGAATTCTCCTTTCAATTTCGTCCGCGAGCCTGACTCGCGCTTCTGCCCCGATATATGGGGCCGCAAAATCAGGCTTCAAGGGCTGCAATCGATTGTCCTTACAAAAAAGTGCTGAATAGTCATTCTTGAATGCGCTAAGAAAACTTTGCGATCAAGCAAATCGAGCTAAGCGAGGGCATTGTCAGGCCTGAACAAAACACTGTATAAATAACCAGACCTCAAGCCTGGGAGCTGCCTTTATGCTGGTGCACCTGTCCGTACACAACTACGCCATCGTCGAACATCTCGATCTCGAACTTGATCGCGGGATGAGCGTGATCACAGGGGAAACCGGCGCCGGCAAATCGATCATGCTCGACGCCCTGGGCCTGACTCTGGGCGATCGCGCCGACAGCGGCGTGGTTCGCCCGGGCGCTGATAAAGCCGACATTCTCGCCACCTTCGATCTCGCTGATATCCCTGAAGCCAGCGCCTGGCTGGCCGAGCGCGATCTGGAAAACGACGGGCCTTGCATCCTGCGCCGGGTCATCACATCGGAAGGTCGTTCGCGCGGTTATATCAACGGCACGCCCTGCCCGCTCGGCGACCTCAAAGCCCTCGGCGAGCTGCTGATCGATATCCACAGCCAGCACGAACATCAGTCGCTGCTGAAGACCGACACCCATCGCCGCCTGCTTGACGAGTACGCCGGTGCCACCGATCTGGCGCGTCAGGTGCAGCTTGCCGCGCAACGCTGGCGTCAGACCCGCCAGGAACTGGAGCGGCTGTCCAACTCCGGCGACGAACAACGCGCACGTCATCAGTTGCTCAGCTATCAGCTTGAGGAATTGGAGAACCTCGGCCTCGGCGAAAATGAACTGGAGCAACTGGAGCAGGAACACAAGAACCTGACCAACGCCGAAACCTTGCTGGGCATATGCCGGCAAGTGGTCGAGCAGTGCAGTGAAAGTGATTCAGGGAATGTCCTGAATGCACTGACCGCCAGCCTCAATCGTCTGTCCAGTGTGAACAGCTCGGTGGGGGCGCTGGGTGAAGCCAGCAGCCTGCTGACCAGCGCACAGATTCAGGTAGAAGAAGCGGTCGGCGAGCTCAACCGCTTCCTCGACAACTTTGATGCCGACCCGGCTCGCCTGCAATACCTGGAAGAGCGCCTCGACGCGATCTACACCCTGGCGCGCAAACACCGGATTCAACCGACCGAAGTCGGCGAGATGCAGCAAAAGCTGCTCGATGAAATCGAAACCCTCAACGCCAACGATGAATCCATCGAACGCCTGGGTGAAGAACTGGCGTCCTACGCCCGCCACTATCAGGAGAAAGCGCGCGAGCTGAGCGACCTTCGTCATCAAGCTGCCGGTAGCCTCGCCAGTGCAGTGGAGCAGGAAATCCAGCGCCTGGGCATGCCCGGCGGCCGCTTTACCATCGAACTGAAAGCCAACAGCAGCGATGAGTTGCTGCCGAACGGGCTGGAACAGGTCGAACTGCTGGTCAGCGCCAACCCCGGCCAACCGCTCAAGGCACTGGCAAAAGTCGCCTCCGGTGGTGAGCTGTCGCGGATCAGTCTGGCGATTCAGGTCATTACCGCCCAGACCTCCCGCGTGCCGACGCTGGTGTTCGACGAAGTGGACGTAGGTATTGGCGGTCCGACTGCCGAGATTGTCGGCCAGTTACTGCGCCGTCTCGGTGATCGCGGCCAGGTCCTGACCGTGACGCACTTGCCGCAAGTGGCGGCGCAAGGGCATCAACATCTGTTCGTGCACAAGGTTCGCGACGAGAAGGCGACTCACACCGCTGTCGCGAAGCTGACAAAGAACGAGCGCATCGAAGAAGTCGCGCGCATGCTCGGCGGCATCGATCTGACCAAGGAATCCCTGGCTCACGCGAAAAAAATGGTGGTGACCGCCAAGGCGTAATAAATAGTAGAAAGCACGAAGGCGACCCTTGGGTCGCCTTCGTTCGTTTAGCGAATGTGAAATTCGCGCGACATGCTTACTTTTTCTTGCGTACGTACAGCACCAGGTTGTGATCAACCATCTCGAAGCCATGCTTCTCGACGATCGATTTCTGAAGTTTTTCGATTTCTTCGTCGAAGAATTCGATCACTTCACCCGATTCCACGTTGACCATATGGTCGTGGTGGCCACCGTCAGCCAGTTCGAAGACCGCGTGGCCGCCGTCGAAGTTGTGGCGGACCACGAGGCCGGCCGCTTCGAACTGGGTCAGTACACGGTAAACCGTGGCCAGACCAACGTCCTCACCAGCTTCCATCAACGCCTTGTAGACGTCCTCGGCACTCATGTGGCGCTGCTCGGTAGAGTCGAGCATTTGCAGGATCTTGACCCGTGGCAGGGTCACTTTGAGGCCGGCTTTGCGTAGTTCGCTATTTTCAACCATGGTCAGCTTTCTCGCGATGCTGCTTCGCAGCTTCTCTTAATGCGGGTATGATCGGCGTTTACGTTGTCCCAGCCAAGATAGTGGAAGTCGCCCACCGATGCAAAACACCAAGCTCTTGCTAACCAGTTTCACCTTTGTGGGACTGCTCGCACTCGCCGGTTGTTCATTCCCCGGGGTTTACAAAATCGACATCCAGCAGGGCAATGTCGTCACGCAGGACATGATAGACCAGTTACGCCCGGGAATGACCCGGCCGCAAGTACGGTTTATCATGGGCAACCCTCTGCTTGCCGACACGTTCCATGCCGATCGCTGGGATTATCTATACAGCCTGCAACCGGGTGGCGGTGAACGCCAGCAGGAACGAATCAGCGTTATCTTCAATTCCAACGACCAGCTTGTCAGCCTTTCCGGTGACTTCATGCCCGGCGTGAGCCGTGACGAAGCCATTCTCGGCAAGGACAGCGGTACTACCGTGACCGCGCCTGCTGAAAACGCCGACAAGCCAGAAGCTGAAAAACCAGCCAAACCAGGCTCTTTGCTGGATCAGATTCAGAAGGACGTCGATGGTGTGGAAACCGTACCGGTTCCGACACCAGAGCCGCTGGACACCTCGCCGCAGTAATAGGCGAGGCAATAAAAAACCCGGACATTCCGGGTTTTTTATTGCCTGCCGTTTGGCCTGATCAAGAATTGCGTGCTTTGGCCTCGGCAGCCTTGGCCGCACGCAAACGTCGAACTTCTTTGGGATCAGCCAGCAGCGGTCGATATATTTCGATCCGGTCGCCCGCCTGAACAGGGCGAGAGTCCGCGTCAGCCACGACCTTGCCAAAAATCCCCAGCGGGCACTGCGCCAGATTCAGCTCAGGAAACTCGGCCGCGATGCCCGATGCGTGCACCGCAGCCCGAACGCTAACGCCTTCAGCCACGCTGATCGCACGCAGAACCTGCCGATCAACCGCCGCGTAGACGACTTCTATCTCGATCACCGGCTCAACCATGCATCTGCTTGGCGCGCTGGCAGAAAGCATCCACCAACTGATTGGCCGCCTGATTGAACAACGGCCCCAGAGTTGCGCGCACCAGCGGCCCGGCATAATCGAACGACAGATCCAGACTGATCTTGCAGGCCTTCTCGTTCAGCGCCTTGAATACCCAGATGCCGTGCAACTGAGTGAACGGGCCTTCTTCGAGATTCATCTCGATCGACTGCCCCGGCACCAGCGTATTGCGCGTGACGAAATGCTGACTGAGGCCGCCCTTGGCAACGCCGACACTGGCGCGCATGTGTTCCGGCGAGCTTTCCAGCACTTCAGCCTCCGAGCACCACGGCAGAAACTCCGGGTACCGCGCGACATCGTTGACCAGGTCGTAGAGAAATTGCGCCGGGTACGGCAGAAGCGCGGATCGTTGGATATGTGTCGTCATGTAAGCGTTACTTCCAGAGCTGAGCGGCAAAGACTACAAGAATGCCGATAGGCGCCACGTAGCGCATCAAGAACAGGGACAGAGCAAACAGAAGCGGGTTACGGATAGACAATTCATCCCGCACCGCTTCACGCCCCATCACCCATCCCGCGAACAGCACGAAACACAAGCCACCGAGGGGCAACATGATCCGCGAGGTGAAGAAATCGATCACGCCGAAGAAGTCGAGACCGCTCTGCGCACCCCATTGATAGAGGCTGAACGCCCCGCCTTCGTTCACGAAAAACTTGGCTTCCTTCCAGATATTGAAAGAAAACACCGTGCCCAGACCAACGAACCAGCAGGTGAACGCCAGCCAGAACGTCACCCAGATGCGGCTGATTTTAGTGCGTTCAACCAGGTAAGCCACCATTGGCTCAAGCAGCGAAATCGCCGAACTCCACGCTGCCACCGCGACCAGCACGAAGAACACCACGCCCATCAACTGGCCGAAAAATACATTACCAAAAGCAAATGGCAGGCTGACGAACATCAGTCCCGGACCTTCGCTTGGGTTCAGCCCAGCAGCGAACACAATCGGAAACAGCGCCAGACCGGCGACCAGCGATACAAAAGTATCCAGCAGCGCGACACCGACCACCGTGCCCGACAGCGAGGTGTTCTTCGGCATGTAGGCGCCGTAGATCATGATCGAGCCGACGCCGACGCTCAGCGAGAAGAACGCGTGCCCCATCGCTGGCAGCAGACCGTCGAGGACTTTTTCCGGGTGGAAGTCGAACATGAAATGCACGCCTTCCATGAAATGCCCGGTGGTCATGCTGTAGCCCAGCAGCACCAGAATCATCACGAACAGCAGCGGCATCATGATTCGCAGGCTGCGTTCAAGCCCGGCGACCACGCCTTTGGCGATCACGAAGGCCGACAGCAGCATGAAAATCGTGTGCCAAAGTGTCAGGCGCCATGGATTGGAGATGACATTGCCGAAATAGGCGCCGACCTGATCAGCCGTCGCGCCCTGGAAATCGCCACGGCCCATGTCAACGATGTAGTCCAGCGACCAGCCGCCGACCACACTGTAGAAAGACAGGATCAGCAGGGCCGTGATCATCCCGGCGAACGCGCCCCACGACCATTTGGCCGAGTGCCCCGCCTCCAGTGCCAGCACCTTCAGGGCATTCGCCGGACTCTGCCGGGCGCGCCGGCCGATCAAGGTTTCCGCGAGCATGACCGGGACACCGATGAGCGCGATGCACGCCAGGAACATCAGCACAAAGGCGCCGCCGCCGTAGACCCCGACCATGTAGGGGAACTTCCAGATACTACCCAGTCCCACGGCCGAACCGGTCGCGGCGAGTATGAATACCCAGCGGCTAGCCCAACTGCCGTGGACAGAAACCTTGTCTGTCGACATCGTTTATCACGCCCAAGCGTTAGAAAAAGAGGCCGCATTGTCCGGGATTCACTCAACCTGCTCAAGCACGCAGCAACACCGTAGCCGACAGCCGAACAACTCCATATAATGCCGCCCCTATGGCTAAACAGAAGAAACACCCAACAGGGACCATCGCGCAGAACAAAAAGGCGCGACACGATTACTTCATCGAGCACAAGTTCGAGGCTGGTCTGGTCCTGGCCGGCTGGGAAGTAAAAAGTCTGCGGGCGAGCAAGTTGCAGCTGGTCGACAGCTATGTGCTGCTCAAGGATGGCGAAGCATGGTTGCTCGGCAGCCACATCACGCCGTTGATGACCGCAAGCACTCACGTCATCGCCGACCCGGTGCGCACTCGCAAACTGCTGCTCAACCGCCGCGAGCTGGACAAGCTCGCCGCCGCCGTGCAGCAGAAGGGTTACGCCTGCGTCTGCCTGTCCTGGTACTGGAGCAAGCACATGGTCAAGTGCGAGATCGCTCTGGGCAAGGGCAAGAAGGAATACGACAAGCGTGACACCGAGCGCGAGCGCGATGCCGGTCGTGAATTGCAGCGTGCGGTGCGCAACAAGGGCAAGGAAGACTGATCTTCCTCCTTTAGCGCCAATTCGCGAGCAGGCTCGCTCCCACCTTGGAATGCATTTCAAAGGTGGGAGCGAGCCTGCTCGCGAAAGCTATTTCAGCATCAACACAAACACACCTGATCACATCCCCTTGCGCCGCTCCGCCCGAGCCATGCGCTGCACCTCCTGACGCACCTCTTCCAGCACTTCCTGCACATACAGAATATGTCGGCTGGACACTTCCCTCGCCTGCTCGGCACGCCCTTCGATAATCGCCAGATACAATTCCCGGTGCTGCGAGATCAGCATGTCGCGAGTTTCCGTGCGCTGTTTGTACATGCCGCCGATGTTGGTCACGACGTTGCGCTTGAGCAGATCGAACAGTCCGCGAATCGTATGCAGCAACACCGCGTTATGGCTGGCTTCGGCAATCGCCAGATGAAACTTCGCATCCGCCGCGCCCTCTTCCGCCCGGCTGACTTCTTCATGGCGCGAGTAGCAATCCTGCAGCTCTTCGAACGCAGCGGTCAGGCGCTCGCGATCAACATCTGTGGCGCGCAATGCGGCGTAATATGCGCACGATGCCTCCAGGGTGTGCCGGAATTCGAGCAAATCACGTTGCGCTTCGGGATTGCTTTCAAGCAATTGCAACAGCGGATCGCTGAACGTCGAACCCAGGCCCTCCACCACATAATTGCCGCCGCCCTGGCGACTGACCAGCAAGCCTTTGGCCGCCAGCTTCTGAATTGCCTCGCGCAACGACGGGCGTGATACGCCAAATTGTTCGGCCAGCGTGCGCTCGGCCGGCAGACGTTCGCCCGACTTCAGCGTGCCCTCGAGGATCATCCCCTCGAGGCGCTCGACAATATCGTCAGACAAACGGCGCTGACGTATCTGATCAAAGCCCATAACTCATTTCTCCACGATCCCGACCGCTCGCCGGGGTGTCTATTCTGGCCTATCCGCGCGCCGCCGACACCTGCCAGACGCCACTTCGCCAAAGCGGATCAGTTGCTGTCTGCACCGCATCTTCGACGAAAGTTTCAGAGCGGCAAATTGACACACCGACATCAAGGCTTTTACCCTAGCCAACAGCGCTTGTAAATTGGTCTTACCAATTATCCAAGATTACTCACAGTGCCTGACCAACAACAATTAGGGGCCACCCCACCATGCAAACCTGGCAACAGCTCTACAGTCCGCTCGGCAGTCTTGGCGTCTCCGCTCTCGCGGCCGTCATTCCCATCGTGTTCTTCTTTCTCGCCCTGGCGGTGTTCCGCCTCAAAGGCCATGTGGCCGGCAGCATCACCCTCGCACTTTCGATTGCCGTAGCGATATTCGCCTTCCAGATGCCAGTGGACATGGCGTTCGCCGCCGCTGGTTATGGTTTCGCTTATGGTCTGTGGCCGATTGCCTGGATCATTGTCGCGGCAGTGTTCCTCTACAAGCTGACGGTGAAGAGCGGTCAGTTCGAGGTCATCCGCAGCTCGGTCCTGTCGATTACCGATGACCAGCGCTTGCAGGTATTGCTGATCGGTTTCTGCTTCGGCGCATTTCTGGAAGGTGCCGCCGGATTCGGCGCGCCGGTCGCGATTACTGCCGCACTCCTTGTAGGACTGGGCTTCAATCCACTGTACGCCGCCGGCCTGTGCCTGATCGCCAACACTGCGCCGGTAGCGTTCGGCGCGCTGGGGATTCCGATCATCGTGGCGGGCCAGGTCACTGGCATCGACGCCTTCAAGATCGGCGCCATGACCGGTCGCCAGCTGCCACTGCTGTCGCTGTTCGTGCCGTTCTGGCTGGTATTCATGATGGACGGCCTGCGCGGTGTGCGCGAAACCTGGCCGGCCGCGCTGGTGGCAGGTTTGAGTTTCGCCATCACCCAATACTTCACTTCCAACTTCATCGGCCCGGAACTGCCGGACATCACTTCGGCGCTAGCCAGCCTGATTTCCCTGACCCTGTTCCTCAAGGTCTGGCAACCACGTCGCGCCGCCGGCCAGCACATCGTTGGCGCCGTATCCGCTTCGGTGGTCAGCGCCAGCGTCGGCGGTTTCGGCCAGAAGCGCACCACCGTGGCGTCGCCCTACAGCCTCGGGGAAATTTTCAAGGCGTGGTCGCCGTTCCTGATCCTCACTGTGCTGGTGACCATCTGGACGCTGAAGCCTTTTAAAGCGATGTTCGCCGCCGGTGGTTCGATGTACAGCTGGGTGTTCAACTTCGCGATTCCGCACCTTGATCAACTGGTGATCAAGACTGCGCCAATCGTGGCCAACCCGACCGCGATTCCAGCGGTGTTCAAGCTCGATCCGATTTCCGCGACCGGGACGGCGATTTTCTTCTCCGCGCTGATTTCGATGCTGGTGCTGAAGATCAATTTCAAAACTGGTCTGACCACTTTGAAAGAGACCTTCTACGAACTGCGCTGGCCAATCCTGTCGATCGGCATGGTGCTGGCGTTCGCCTTCGTCACCAACTACTCCGGCATGTCCTCGACCATGGCCCTGGTGCTGGCGGGTACTGGCGCCGCGTTCCCGTTCTTCTCGCCATTCCTCGGTTGGCTGGGCGTGTTCCTCACCGGTTCGGATACGTCGTCGAACGCGCTGTTCAGTTCGTTGCAAGCGACCACCGCCCACCAGATCGGCGTCAACGACACCTTGCTGGTGGCGGCCAATACCAGCGGCGGCGTGACCGGCAAGATGATCTCGCCGCAATCGATCGCCGTGGCCTGCGCCGCGACCGGTCTGGTCGGCAAGGAATCGGATCTGTTCCGCTTCACCCTCAAGCACAGCCTATTCTTTGCAACGATTGTCGGTTTGATCACCTTGGCTCAGGCCTACTGGTTCACCGGCATGCTGGTGCACTAAGACTACAAGAAGCATGGAAATAACCGACGCCGGCCCGTGATCCGGCGTCAGCAATTCACCACCGGGTCTGTAAGGCTGCTGAAAGCAATGCGCTTTATATTCGGCAGCCGCAGCAGACGGATAACCGGGCCTACCCGGAGACACGCCTGATGAGCGAGCTTTTTTACAACGCTGTGCCGAACGCGACCCGCGTGGCACCGCCACTGCCCGAACCTCGGCAATACCCCGGCGAGAAACCGTCGCGGGTCTACCTGTTCGGCACGTGTGTGGTCGACCTGTTCTACCCCGAAGCCGGGATGGACGCGATCCATCTGCTGGAGCGCGAAGGGATCCGGGTCGAGTATCCGCAAGGCCAGAGTTGCTGCGGCCAACCGGCCTACACCTCGGGTTACACCGAGCAGGCGCGGACGGTAGCGCGCTCGCAATTGGCGTTGTTTGCCGGGGATTATCCGGTGGTGGTGCCCTCGGGTTCCTGCGCCGGCATGCTGCGCGAGCATTACGCCGACTTGTTCAAGGACGAGCCGGAAACGTTGAAACAGGTGCAGGCCCTTGCGGCTCGCACTTATGAACTGGCCGAGTTTCTGCTGTTCGTCTGCAAGGTGCAGCTCAAGGACAGCGGCGAACCGGTGAAAGTCGCGCTGCACACCTCGTGTTCGGCACGCCGCGAAATGAACACCCACCTGCACGGCCGCGAGTTGTTGGCGCAGTTGAGCAATGTGGAACGGGTCAATCACGACCACGAAAGCGAATGCTGTGGCTTCGGTGGGACATTCAGCGTCCGTATGCCAGACATTTCCGGCGCGATGGTGGCTGACAAGACCCGTGCGTTGAAAGAATCCGGCGCCCACAAGGTACTGAGTGCCGACTGCGGCTGTTTGATGAACATCAACGGCGCGCTGGAGAAACAGCAGCAAGCGTTACGCGGGCAACATCTGGCGAGCTTCCTCTGGCAGCGAACGGGAGGTGCACAATGAGCACCTCAACGATTATTCCTACGGTCGCCGTAGAAGAAGATTTCCGCACCCGGGCACACAATGCCTTGGATGATCAGCAGCTGCGGAACAACTTCCGCACTGCCATGGATTCACTGATGACCAAACGGGCAGCGGCTTTCAGCGATGCCCACGAAAGAGAACACTTGCGCGCACTGGGCAATTCGATCAAGGCCCGCGCGCTGTCCAAGTTGCCCGACCTGCTCGAGCAACTGGAACAGAACCTGACCCGCAACGGTGTGACAGTGCACTGGGCGGAAACGGTGGACGAAGCCAATGGCATCGTCTTATCGATCATCCGCGCTCACGAGGCGCGGCAAATGATCAAGGGCAAATCGATGGTCAGCGAAGAGATGGAGATGAACCATTTCCTCGAGGCTCGGGACATTGAATGTCTGGAGTCCGACATGGGGGAGTACATCGTCCAGCTCGACCACGAGAAGCCTTCACACATCATTATGCCGGCGATCCACAAGAATGCCGGTCAGGTCGCGTCCTTGTTCCACGACAAACTTGGCGTGGAATACACCAAGGACGTTGACCAACTCATTCAGATCGGTCGCAGGGTCCTGCGGCAGAAATTCTTCGAAGCCGACATCGGCGTCTCCGGCGTCAACTTCGCCGTCGCCGAAACCGGCACCCTGCTGCTGGTGGAAAACGAAGGCAACGGGCGCATGACCACCACCGTGCCGCCGGTGCACATCGCCGTTACCGGTATCGAAAAAGTCGTGGAAAACCTGCGCGACGTGGTGCCGCTGCTGTCACTGCTGACGCGCTCGGCGCTGGGCATTCCGATCACCACTTACGTCAACATGATCTCCGGCCCGCGCAAGGAACACGAACTCGATGGCCCGCAGGAAGTGCATCTGGTCCTGCTCGACAACGGTCGCAGCCAGGCTTTCGCCGACAGTGAATTGCGCCAGACCCTGAATTGCATCCGCTGCGGCGCCTGCATGAATCATTGCCCGGTTTACACCCGCGTCGGCGGCCACACCTATGGCGAGGTCTACCCAGGCCCGATCGGCAAAATCATCACCCCGCACATGGTCGGCCTGGCCAAGGTTCCGGACCACCCGAGCGCGTCCTCACTGTGCGGCGCCTGCGGTGAAGTCTGCCCGGTGAAGATTCCGATCCCCGCCATCCTGCGCCGTCTGCGCGAGGAAAACGTCAAAGCCCCGGACGCACCGAATCAGGTGATGCGCGGCCAAGGCAGCAAGTATTCGCGCAAGGAACGTTTCATCTGGAACGCCTGGGCCAGACTCAACAGCTCACCGACGCTGTACCGCTTGTTCGCTTTTTTCGCCACGCGCCTGCGCGCCCTTACGCCGAGCAACGTCGGCCCATGGACGCAAAATCACAGCGCACCAAAACCGGCCGCGCGTTCGCTGCATGACATGGCCCGCGAGCATCTGGCCAAACAGGGAGAGCGTCGATGAGCGCCAAGCAAAATATCCTCGGCAAACTGCGGAAAAGTCTGACCGGCACCACGCCAATTGCCGACAACTTCGATGTCGATCTGGTCACCCAGCCCTACACCTACAGCGCCGAGCAACGCATCCCGCAACTGCGCAAACTGATGGAGGCGGTGCACACCGAAATCCACCTGACCTCGGGCGCCGAGTGGCCGGCATTACTGGCGCAACTGCTGCGTGACCGCCAGTTGCCGAGCCTGCTGATCGCTCCGACAACAACTCACGGGCAACGCATCACCCAGCACTGGGCGAACAATCCCGACCTGCCAGCACTGAAGTCCTACGACCGGCCAATGGAAGAGTGGAAAGCCGAGCTGTTCAACGACACCCCGGCCAGCCTTACCGGCACCCTCGGTGCCATCGCCGCGACCGGCAGCCTGATCATCTGGCCAACCCGTGAAGAACCGCGCTTGATGAGTCTGGTGCCGCCGGTGCATTTCGCCCTGCTCAAGGCCAGCGAAATCCGCGACAACTTCTATCAGGTGCAAGAGGAATTCGAATGGGCGCAAGGCATGCCGACCAACGCGCTGCTGGTCTCCGGCCCGTCGAAAACCGCCGATATTGAACAGGTCCTGGCGTATGGCGCACATGGCCCGAAAGATCTGGTCGTGCTGATTCTGGAGGATCAATGAGTCTTCCTGCTGCTTTCCTGCGTGATGCCGAGCGACTGATTCCAGCAGACCGGCGCTTCGACGACCCGCTGTCGACTCTGGCCTTTGGCACCGACGCCAGTTTCTATCGACTGATCCCAAAACTGGTGATCCGCGCCGAGTCTGAAGACGAAGTCGTGGCGCTGCTGCAACTGGCCCAGCGCGACCACGTGCCGGTGACCTTCCGCGCCGCCGGCACCAGCCTGTCCGGGCAGGCGATCAGCGACTCGGTGCTGATCGTGCTTGGGGATAACTGGAACGCCCGCGAGATTCGCGGCCAGGGCACGCAGATCCGCCTGCAACCGGGCGTGATCGGCGCGCAGGCCAACGCCTGGCTGGCGCCGTTCGGACGCAAGATCGGCCCGGACCCGGCGTCGATCAATGCCTGCAAGATCGGCGGCATCGTCGCCAACAACGCCAGCGGCATGTGCTGTGGCACTGCGCAGAATACCTATCACACCTTGGCCGGGCTTCGTCTGGTGCTGGCCGACGGCACGCGTCTCGACACCGAGGACACTGCCAGCGTCGCGGCATTTCGTTCAAGCCACGGTGAACTGCTCGAACGCCTGGCGACATTGGGACGCGAGACCCGCGCCAATGCCGAACTGGCCGCGAGAATTCGCCACAAATACCGTCTGAAAAATACCACCGGCCTGTCGCTCAACGCCCTTGTGGATTTCGACGAGCCTGTGGATATCCTGAGCCACCTGCTGGTCGGCTCCGAAGGCACGCTCGGTTTCATCAGCGCGGTGACTTACGACACCGTCATCGATCACCCGAACAAGGCCTCGGCGCTGATCGTGTTCCCTGATGTCGAAACCTGCTGCAACGCGGTCACCGTGCTGAAAAGCCAACCGGTGTCAGCGGTGGAGTTACTTGATCGGCGCAGTCTGCGCTCGGTGCAGGACAAAAAAGGCATGCCCGCTTTCGTACAGCTGCTGTCGGAAAATGCCTGCGCGCTGCTCATCGAATCCCGCGCCGCTTCGTCGACATTGCTGCAAGAACAACTGGCGCAAATCATGGCGTCCCTGCGCGATTTCCCCGTCGAGAAGCAGGTCGACTTCACTGAAGACCCGGTGGAAAACGCCCGCCTCTGGGCCATCCGCAAAGACACCTTCCCCGCCGTCGGCGCCGTGCGCAAAACCGGCACCACAGTAATCATCGAAGACGTGACCTTCCCGGTCGAACAACTGGCCATCGGCGTCAATCGCCTGATCGAGCTGTTCGACAAACATGCCTACGACGAAGCGATCCTCTTCGGACACGCACTGGAAGGCAATCTGCACTTCGTCTTCACCCAAGGCTTCAACAGCCCGGAAGAAATCGCACGCTACCAAGCGTTCATGGACGACGTCGCGCAACTGGTTGCAGTGGAATTCGGCGGCTCGCTGAAAGCCGAACACGGCACCGGCCGCAACATGGCGCCGTTCGTGGAACTGGAATGGGGCAGCGACGCCTATCAACTGATGTGGCAGCTCAAACGCTTGCTCGACCCCAACGGCATTCTCAATCCGGACGTGGTGCTCAGCGAAGATCCGCAGATCCACCTCAAGCACCTGAAACCGCTGCCAGCGGCGGACGAGATTGTGGACAAGTGCATCGAGTGCGGTTTCTGCGAACCGGTCTGCCCCTCGAAAGGCCTGACCCTTAGCCCGCGCCAGCGCATCGTCATCTGGCGCGATATCCAGGCGAAAAAGCGCGCCGGCGTCGACACCACCGACCTGGAAAAAGCCTTCGACTATCAAGGCATCGACACCTGCGCCGCCACCGGCCTGTGCGCGCAACGCTGCCCTGTAGGCATCAACACCGGCGAGCTGGTGAAAAAGCTCCGTGGCCGACACGCCACGCATCAGAAAACCGCTGACTGGATCGAAGGAAATTTCGCCAAGACCCTACAAGGCGCGCGCTTCACCCTGCACGTCGCCAACGGTGCACGAATGATGCTCGGCGCACCGCGTCTGGCGAAGTTGTCGGCGACGCTGACGCGCTTGTCCAAAGGCCAGGTGCCGTTGTGGACCAACGCCATGCCACAGCCGGAAAAAGCCATTCGCTTCAGCCCGAGCGTGGCCGACGAGCGCCCGCGCGTGGTTTATCTGGCAGCTTGCGTGTCGCGGGTCATGGGCCCGGCGGCGGGTGACAGAGAGCAGATGTCGCTGTACGACAAAACCCGTGGTCTGCTGGAAAAGGCCGGTTACCAGGTAGTCTTTCCCGATGATCAGGACAACCTCTGCTGCGGCCAGCCGTTCGCCTCCAAAGGCTACGCCGAACAGGCCGAGCACAAACGTCAGGAGCTGATCAGCGCCCTGCTCCACGCCAGTCGCGGCGGCCTCGACCCGATCTATTGCGACACCAGCCCATGTACGTTGCGGCTGGTCCAAGACATCGGCGAAACGCGACTGGATCTGTACGATCCAGTGCGCTTCATCCGCACGCATTTGCTGGATCGTCTGGACTTCACACCCCAGGAAGCACCGATTGCCGTGCACGTGACCTGCAGCACTCAGCACTTGGGCGAAAGCCAAGCGCTGATCGATCTGGCGCGCAAATGCAGCAACACGGTGGTGATTCCCGAAGGCATACATTGCTGCGGATTTGCCGGCGACAAAGGCTTCACCACACCGGAGCTGAACAGCCATTCGCTGCGTACGCTCAAGGACGCCGTGCAGCACTGCAGCGAGGGCATTTCCACCAGCCGCACGTGTGAAATCGGCCTGACCCAGCACGGTGGCATCGACTACCACGGGCTGGTTTATCTGGTGGATCGGGTGACACGGGCGAAAGCCTGCTGAGGAAAAAATCAGAACCCTTGAGCGAGGCGGTAGTCCACTGCACATGCCCCGGACCATTCGGGGCCTGTTCAACGGTCAGCGAAGTCTGAACCCTCAGTTCAAGGAGATACACATGAACCGCTCTGTAATGTTAGGTCTGTTTGTCACTGCCTCGATGATGGCGTCCACTTCGTTCGCCGCTGAAAAACCTGGCGATTTATGCGATGCCAATCTGCAGAGAATCGATAGCGCAAAATCCCAATACCAGACGTCGACAGACCTGAATGCGCGCGTATCGGCCAGTGTCAACAAAGCCCGCAAACTCAAGGACCAAGGCAGGATTGATGACTGTGTCGCTGAGACCCAGCAAACCCTGCTGGACATTCAAAACGCTACCGGTGACACCAAAAAATGATTCATGCGCCGACCTTTTACAGGTCGGCTGCATCGGCACCTGGCCGACCGATCTGGCCTTTTGACATTCGTTGCAAATAAAACCGAATTCCTGCGCAGCGAAGCGGTCAACCAGACAGGTCCTATACTGACCTCGCTTGTCTTGACCTCGGCATCGCGGCCAGACCGTCCGGCAGCACCGAGCCCCCATCGTTCAAGGAGATACCCATGAAGCATTCTGCAATTGCTGGATTGTTCATCACTGGTGCACTTCTGGCCTCGCCGGTGTTCGCGGCGGACAAAGACCTCTGCGCCGGGAATCTTCAAAGCATCAAAGATTTCGTCACCAGCCAGCCGTCCCTTCCTGAAAGCTCCATGAATAACATCAAGGAAGCACAGGAAAAAGCCACTGCGGCCCAGGCGTCCGGCAACGACAAGGAATGCATCGAGGTTACCAACGGCATCATCAGCAAGATGCAGATCCGTAACCCGACGCGTAACTGATGTCCCGCAGGCCAACCTTCGGGTTGGCCTGCCAAGCGTTTTGACGTACACTGTGCACGCTTGTTGCCCGAACAGATTCACCGGGCAATGAGTTCGGGGCCGTTTAGGATTCGACGCCGGTTGCGAAACTCTAGGTGCATGCCGACTTGGTAACAGAAGTCGTAAATCCACTGTTGCAACTACTTATAGTTGCCAATGACGACCAATACGGTGTTGCTCTCGCTGCTTAATTGCAGCTGACAATGCTCCTGGTACCTTCGGGTCCAGCAATCATCAGGGGATGTCTGTAAACCCGAAATGATTGTCATATAGAACAGAATCGCCGTGCAGTACGTTGTGGACGAAGCGGCTAAAACTTACACAACTCGCCCAAAGCACCCTGCCCGTCGGGTCGCTGAGGGTTAACTTAATAGACACGGCTACGCATGTAGTACCGACAGCGGAGTACTGGCGGACGGGGGTTCAAATCCCCCCGGCTCCACCAAATAATCATCTAAAGACGTCCACGGACGTCTTTTTTTGTGCCTGAAATCCAGTAAATACGGGGGTTTCAGGGCCATTGAGCTCCACAGCGCTTCAGGCAGATCCATTTTGAACTGTATTCCAAGGCGTATTCCAAGCCCGTGACTGGTAAATTTTGGAATACACAAACAGCGTTGGAGTACCCATGGGAGCCCGAGCCACACGCCTTTCAGACCTAAAAATCAAAGCCGCCAAGCCCAAGGACAAAGACCCACCAACTCTCAACGACAAAGCCCGCCCAGTGCGGGCTTTGTCGCATCTGGGGTTAGTCGAATGGCCGCCCATTTCCTTCACATTCTCAAGCCTGCCGGTGGCTGTGAATGTTCGACGTTGTACAAAAGGACGCTGGGGCGGCACCGATTCGGCTCACTCTCCAATTAAACGAAACCAATTTGGCTGTAAGACGATTGCGCTTGTGTGATAGCAAAACCACAGCCATCCCCTTACCATTCCGCGGCTGGCTGGACGCCTCGCAGAGAAAACCGGTTCGCATGTGGAAACTCAACCTGCACAAGGAAGGCAATAAACCATGAGCTTCATCGAAACAATCCAATCCAAGGAAGTCGATATCTACATATCGGCGTTCTTCACCATCCTCGGCCTGATTCTGGGAGCCATTCTGGATCGGGTACTGAAAGGCGATTCTCCACAATCCACCAATCAGCCGGGCCATTCGGTAAACCTGACCTTCAACACGGTGGTCAATCCACCGCTGGGCGTGAACGCCGCCAGCACAAGCCAGGATATGACTCCAGTCATCTTCATGATGATGGTGATTGCCGGGCTGATTTATGTGTTTTTCCGGGCCGAGATACTCAACCTGCTTTCCTGGATCACGCTATTCACCATTTCACTATGGGCTGGCGGCACCTTGCATAGCCTTTACCGAGGCTTCTTCGCGGGCATTAAGTGGATCGTTGCGCTGTTGTTTTGCTTGGCATTTTGCGTGGCCGCGACGTATGTCACCGACGAAGCTTTTATGCCCACCCTAGCGCCGCAAAACTTTCAGTACAGCCAGCAGATCATCAATGAGCAGGGCCTGACGGGAATAAAAAAATATTTCGTCTTGCTGGACATGCACTGGTTCTTGCTACACCTGATAGGCGTACTGCTGTTTATCTATACCAGCCTTCGGATGATGCTTTTTTCAACCTACTTCATCGTTGCGGGTGCACATGCCAATAACAACGGTACTCACGAACCTTGGCTTTCCAGAAAAACCCGCAAGTACGCCAATCTGCGCAAAAACATCATCTTCATGCCTATCCTGCTGGTTCTCGCGTACCTGCTTACCTCGGGTCTTGCTTTCGACTGGTTCATCCACACGATGCCAAATCAGGTCAATGCGTTGATGAACACGGTGCTGTATGGGCGCTGATATTTTCATCGTGCGCTGGAGATCGACTGTCGGGACATCAACCCGGTCGGCAGAAGCGAGATGAACTTTTCTTCACTACGCCCACCCGACCAATCCCATAAAATCCCCCCGCTCATTCAAGAAACTACGGTTCGCCCGCGCTCCTAGCGGGCTTTTTTTCGCCTCGGCTTCTCCATATCTTGCCGCTCCCCACCATATGCGCGACTCTGCCTGCAGATCCCTCGCCAAGGAGCGCTCGATGCCGCTGTTATCCCTGCCCTGCCCGCGCCTGACCCTTGCCATCCTCTCCCCCGATCAAGCCGAGCTCGAAAGCGCGTTCTACCAGCGCAACCTCCGCCACCTGGCGCCGTGGTCGCCCATCCGCACCACCGACTACTTCTCCACCGCCAACATCCGTCGTCGCTTGGAGATCCAGGCCAGTGCTTTCGAAGCCGGGTTAGCCATGCATTTCGCGCTGCTGTCGTCGGACGGTCAGCAGATGATCGGTGCGTGCAATTTCAGCGGGGTTATTCGTGGGGCGTTTCAGGCGTGTTATTTGGGTTATCACATCGATGAGGCGCATCAGGGGCTGGGTTTGATGCAGGAGGGGCTGGAGGCGGGGATTGGTTATATGTTCGATGTGCAGAATCTGCATCGGATCATGGCCAATTACATTCCGGGCAATGAGCGCAGTGCGCGGTTGCTTGAGCGCTTGGGTTTTGAGCGCGAGGGCTATGCGAAGGCGTATCTGAACATCGCCGGACGTTGGCAGGATCATGTGCTGACGGCGCTGGTCAATCCGGGGTTCGAGGCGCCGGATCAGCGTTGGTCGCGGCGCCTGGGTTGAGTTGCGCGAAATCTGTCCGACAAAAATCCTTTCAGCTCTCGGGTTTGCGGCCGATACAGACCTGCTAACACCCCTGCTGGCTCAAAAGAACAACAATCTTCCAGCTTAACTGACGACCAAGAAACCCAACGTTTCTGGAGGATTTGCATGAATAGCTGGTTCGGTAACATCAGCGTGAACATGAAACTCGGCCTGGGCTTCGGCCTCGTGCTGGCCCTGACCTGCGTTCTGGCGCTGACCGGCTGGACCAGCCTCGGCGGCCTGATCGACCGCAGCAACTGGATGAGCGACATCACCCAGCTCAACGCTGGCCTGACCAAACTGCGCGTGGTGCGCCTGCAATACATGCTGACCAATGGCGACGAAACCGCCGCGCAGAATGTGCAGACCACCCTGGAAAGCTTCGCTGCTCAGCAGCAGGCGTTGATCAGCAAATTCAAGAGTCCGGAGAACGTCAAACTGCTCAAGCAGCAGGCGGCGACCATCGCTGAATACCAGACCTCGCTGAACAAAATGCGCAACGCCTATCGCACCGGCAACAGCGCCCGCGACACCATGAGCGTCAATGCCCAGAACGCCTACAACCTGATCGAATCGATCAGCCAGCGCGTGCAGCAGATGGAGTTGAGCGATCAGCGTTTCGAGCAGTTCCAGGCGGTTACTGCAGCGAAGGAAGCCTTCATCCTCGCGCGCTATGAAGTGCGTGGTTACACCGCGACCAGCAATGCCGAAACCGAGCAGAAAGCCGTCGGCCAGATCGACGCGGCCATCGCCAGTCTCAAGCCACTGAATGCGCAATTTGCCGCGACTCAGCAGGATGCCCTGCGCCAATTGGAAACCGCGCTGACCAGCTATCGCAGTGCGTTGATGGCGTACAAGAACGCCAACACCGAGGCGGTGCAGGCGCGTAAGGAAATGACCGATCAGGGCACCACCATCGTCGCCCTGAGCGAACAGCTGTACCAGATCCAGCTTGATCGCCGTGACGCCGAAAGTGCCCAGGCGCGCACCTTCCAGTTGATCAGTACGTTGCTGGCGCTGCTGGTTGGCGTGATTGCGGCGGTAATCATCACCCGTCAGATCACCCGTCCGTTGCAGGAAACCCTCGCCGTGGTCGAGCGCATCGCCAGCGGCGACCTGACCCAGAATGTCACCGTTACCCGCCGCGACGAACTCGGCGTGTTGCAGCAAGGCATCGCGCGCATGGGCGTGACCCTGCGTGACTTGATCAGCGGCATCCGCGACGGCGTCACGCAGATTGCCAGCGCCGCCGAAGAGTTGTCGGCCGTGACCGAGCAGACCAGTGCGGGTGTGAACAGCCAGAAAGTCGAGACCGATCAGGTCGCCACGGCCATGCACGAAATGACTGCCACCGTGCAGGAAGTTGCGCGTAATGCTGAGGAAGCGTCGCAAGCCGCCGCCGCCGCTGACGGCGAAGCTCGTGAAGGCGACAAGGTTGTGAATGAGGCCATCGCGCAGATCGAGCGTCTGGCCAGCGAAGTGGTGCGTTCGACCGAAGCGATGAGCGTGTTGCAGCAGGAAAGCGACAAGATCGGCAGCGTCATGGACGTGATCAAGGCTGTCGCCGAACAGACCAACCTGCTCGCACTCAACGCCGCGATCGAGGCGGCACGTGCCGGTGAAGCCGGGCGTGGTTTTGCCGTGGTCGCCGATGAGGTGCGCGGTTTGGCTCAACGCACGCAGAAATCCACCGAGGAAATCGAAGGTCTGGTCGCCGGTCTGCAGAACGGCACCCAGCAGGTTTCTGCAGTGATGAACAACAGCCGCGCGCTAACCGACAGCAGCGTCGCCCTGACGCGCAAGGCCGGCGCCTCGCTGGAAAACATCACCCGTACAGTGTCGAACATCCAGTCGATGAACCAGCAGATCGCCGCCGCTGCCGAACAGCAAAGCGCCGTGGCCGAAGAGATCAGCCGCAGCATCATCAACGTCCGCGACGTGTCCGAGCAGACCGCAGCGGCGAGTGATGAGACGGCAGCGTCGAGTGTTGAACTGGCGCGGTTGGGTGGTCAGTTGCAGCAGATGGTCAGCCACTTCCGCGTATGACGTTGGTTTTGCGCTGAGGCTGAAATCGAATCGCGGGCAAGCCCGCTCCCACAGGTTTTCGTGATCGAGCACTGTTGATGTGTTCACCTCGATAACTGTGGGAGCGGGCTTGAACGCGAAATCGGTGGATCAGCCAAATCAACATTGCCTGACACTCCGTCTTCGCGAGCAGGCTCGCTCCCACATTTGGATTTATGTGGGTCACAGGATTTGAGCACACCGCAGATCCCTTGTGGGAGCGGGCTTGCCCGCGAAGGCGGTGGGTCAGTCAAATCAACATTGCCTGACACTCCGCATTCGCGAGCAGGCTCGCTCCCACATTGGATTTGTGTGCCACGCTGGATTTTGATCCCGTCGCACAATCCCTGTGGGAGCGAGCCTGCTCGCGAAAGCGGTTTAAATGACGGAGCAGATTTTCAGACCTGCCACGGATTGATCACTTTAACCCCGGAAAACTCGAAGTACCGGACGTTACGTGTAGCAATCGCGGCTCCACGATTTCGGCAGATCGCTGCGATTTGCGCATCGGCTATTGCAATCCCCCGCCCTTTCGCCTCTGCATCGGCTACCAGCGTCGCGTACTCGACGGCTGCGTGGGCATCGAATGGCAAAATCCGCCCGGCAAAATCCTCTTCAAACATTGCCAAAGCGTGGGCCTGGAGTTTTTGTTTGCGCTTGGCGGAAGGTAATCGAGCGATGCCGTGCAGTATCTCCGCCACGGTGATTGCGCTGATGACCAGGTCCATGGCCGGTTGCGCATCCACCCAAGCCAACACTTGAGCCTCGGGTTCGATGCGCATGAATTCGGATAGAACGTTGGTATCGAGCACTATCATTCAGAAAAATCCACCCCGAGCGGTTTTTCTACACGCGCAGGCAGATCGAGCTCGGCTCCGCCCTCGGCGCTGAAACGCTGGTGGATCCGACTGCCCAGCCCTCCGGCACGATCAACCGTAGTGAGCGCTCGGCCCAGAATCAGCCGAGCCTCTTCTTCCATGGAATGTCCGTTGTGTGCAGCGGTAATGCGCAACTGCTCCTTGAGCTTCTCGTCAAGGTTTCGAATGGTAATGCTGGCCACGTCGCCCTCCTGCAATCAATGAAATCATCGATTGCAGGCTAGCATATTCAGGTTCGATTGGAGTCAGGCCCGCCGAGCGGCATCGTCGGTAACGGCACACCGCAATACCCCTGTGGGAGCGAGCCTGCTCGCGAAAGCGGTGGATCATTCAGATCATCATTGACTGACACTCCGCCTTCGCGAGCAGGCTCGCTCCCACAGGGGTCTATGGTGTCAGGCTATTCGGGATACCCGGTGATTTTGCGGATGCTTTGGTACAGCGGTTTGAGCTGCCGGTACATGCGCAAATACACCTCTTTATACAACTGCTCATAAACCTTCTGCGCCTCAGGCTGCGGTGTGAAAACCGCTCCAACCCGAGTCATCGCCGCAATGGCCGATGGGAAATCCCTGTGCAATCCCAACCCCACCGCACAGCAAATCGCCGCCCCCAACCCGGACGCTTCATACACATGCGGACGCTCTGCCGGCAGGCCGAAGATGTTGGCGGTCAGTTGCATGGCGGCGTCGCTTTGTGAGCCGCCGCCGGCGACGCGCAGGCGTTTGATCGAGACTTTTGAGCGTCGCTCGATGTTCTCCATGCCCTGGCGCAACGCGTAGGCCAGGCCTTCGAGAATGGCCCGGTAGATGTGCGCGCGGGTGTGTACGTCGCCGAAGCCAATCATCGCGCCTTTGGCTTCTACGCCCGGTTCGCGGATGCCCGGTGACCAGTACGGTTGCAGCATCAGGCCCATCGAGCCCGGTGGCACATCGTTGACCAGTGCGTCGAACAGTTGCTCCGGCTCGATGCCCTGGGCTTTCGCCTGCTGCATCTCGCGCAGGCCGAATTCGTTCTTGAACCAGCTGACCATCCAGTAGCCGCGATAGATCATCACTTCGCAGTTGTACTGATCGGGCACGGCCGAGGGGTACGGCGGGATCAGCGGGACGATTTCCAGGTAGCGTGAGCGGGTGCTGGTGATGGTCGCGGTGGTGCCGTAAGACAGGCACACGGTGCGCGCATCGACCACGCCAGAGCCGATCACTTCGCAGGCCTTGTCCGCGCCCGCCGCGATCAGCGGCAGGCCTTCGGGAATGCCGGTGTGGCGGGCGGCTTCGGCTGTGATGTAGCCGAGGGTTTCGCCGGGTTTGTGCAGGCTCGGCAACTGCTCCGGGCGCACCGCCAGTGCCTGCCATTTCCAGTCGCGCGGCGCCGCCCATCTCAGCCGTTTGAAGTCGAAGGGCAGATAGCCGACGCAGCAGCCGACCGAATCGACGAAGCGCCCGCACAAGCGATGGGTGAGGAAGCCTGAAAGCAGTAAATACTTGTCAGTCGCCGCCCACACCTCGGGCTGATGCCGGGCGATCCAGTTGGCCTCGGCCTGGGCGCGGAAATAATCCACCGTCGCTTGGGCGCCGACCAGTTTGAACAGCCAGCCCCACGGCCCTTTGATGCCACCCTCGACCTCAGCCTGACGTTGATCGAGCCAGACAATTGCCGGGCGCAGCGGTGTGCCCTTGGCGTCCACGTTGATCACCGTGCCGCGCTGGGTGGTCAGGGACACGCCGGCAATCTGCGCACGGTCGATGCCGGTCTGCTGCCAGAGTTGCTGGCAGGCCTCGCCGAGTTTCGCCCAGTAATATTCCGGGTCCTGTTCGGCCCAACCGGGTTGCGTCGAGTAGTACGCCTGCAAGTCGACTTTGCCTTTGCCGAGCAGATTGCCCTGCAAATCGAAGAGCAACGCGCGCACGCTCTGGGTGCCGTTGTCGATGGCTAATAGGTATTTCATGGCGTGATCTCCGGCAAGCCGTGATCGCGCAGCCACAACAATCGATAACGCTGAATTTCCGCTAGCCAGCGCTCATCATCCCAGGCCAATCGTGGCTGGCACAGCGTGCGGATCGCCGGGAAAAAATCCTCGCCACCGCGCGGCAGCAACAGGCCCAAACGGGTGCGACGCAGCAGCAAATCATCCAGGTGCACAACCATTTCCGCCTCGCAGGCAAACGCCAGCTCTGCCCACAAAGTATCGGTGGCGCCAACCGTTTCCAGACCGAGTTCGCCGAGCAATTGCGCCAGCCTCGGCAGGTCTCGACCGTGACGTCCGGCCAGGCGTCGCCATTGATTGCCACTCAGTCCCGCAATCGTCAGCGGCGGCACAGCGGCGAACACCGGCGCGCCGTCATCGACAAAAGAACGCCCAAGCATCGCCGCACAAGCCTTGAGCACTTCGAGCGCTTGCGGGCGAAATGTGGTCAGTTTGCCGCCGGCCAAAGTCACGCAACCCGGCTCCTGCCACAACACATGTTCGCGGGTTTCGTTGGACGGTTTGCCCTGCTGCGCACGCGTTGCGCTGCCCACCACCGGACGCACGCCTGACCAGGTCGAGAGCACGTCGTCGACGCCCACTTCGGCGCCGGGAAATTGCTGCTGGCACGCGGCGAGCAGATAGTCGAGTTCGTCGCTGGAAATGCGCGCACTGTGGTCTAGGTCCTCGCGGTGATCGAGGTCCGTGGTGCCGACCACCGTCGCGCCTTCCCACGGAAACACGAACACCGGGCGCCGGTCGCGCTGATGCAGAAAAGTGAACGCCTGCGCCACTGGCAAACGCCAGCCTGGCAGCAACAGATGACTGCCGCGCAACGGTCGCAATTGCTTCGCTGCTTCGGCGGGACGCAAGCGCTCAGCCCAAGCGCCCGTAGCCACGGCCAGCACGCCAGAGCGCAATCGCAGCGTCGCGCCGCCCTCGCCATCTTCGATCTGAACCCCGCACACCCGCCCGCCTTCACGCAGCAGTTGCGTGACCCGCACACCACTGATAATCACCGCACCATCGGCCCGGGCCTCGCGCAGTACGCGCATCACCAGCCGCGCGTCATCGGTCAGGGCATCGACAAAACAGCTGCCGCCGAGCAGGCCGTTTTCCTTCACCCCCGGGGCGAGAAAACGCAGTTGCTGCGCGTCATGAAAAGCATGGTTGCGCCGCCCCGCCAGCGCGTCGTACACCGAGAGCAGGCCGCCCATGACGCGCGGCCCGGGAAAGCCGCCGCGATAGTGCGGCATCATGAAACTCATCGGCTCGACCAGCCCCGGCGCTTCGTCGAGGAGGCGCTGACGCTCGCGCACCGAATCGCGGGTCAGGCGCCACTGGCCCTTGGCGATGTACCGCAAACCGCCGTGGACCATTTTCGATGATCGGCTGGACGTACCCCAGGCAAAATCACGCTGTTCCAGCAGCAAACAGCGCCAGCCCCGGCGCGCGGCTTCGCGGACGATTCCGGCGCCGCTGATGCCGCCGCCGATGACGATCAGGTCCCAGGTTTGATCCGCCAGCGTCGGCAGAATCTGCTCGCGCCACTGCGCGTTCCAGTTCGCCATCATGGCCGCGACTCTGGCAATAACGTGCCGGGATTGAGGCGCCCTTCCGGGTCGAAATGTTCGCTCAGCGCCTGCAACGTCTGCATCGCCAGCGGGCCTTTTTCGCGCAGCAGATACGGCGCGTGATCCTTGCCGACGCCGTGCTGATGACTGATCGTGCCGTGGTTGTCGACGATGGTCTGGCTGGCCGCGTGTTTGAGCATCCGCCAGCGCGCCAGCGTCGCGGCGTAGTCCGCTGCCGGGCGAAACACGTAGGTGGTGTAAATGCTCGAGCCTTCGCCGTAAACGTGCGAGAGATGAGTGAACACATGCACCCGTTCGCCCTCGGCGGCCAAGGCGTCGCGCAGGCTGTTTTCGATGAGGCTGAGCAAGTGGTCGACGTTGCTCCAGTCGGTGGCCGTTTCGAGGGTGTCGACCACGTAACCAGCGTTCCACAGGTTCTCGCGCAGGTAGGGAAAGCGGAAACGGTTCTGCGCCCACTTCTTGCCCAGCAGCGTGCCGGTGAACACGCCGCCGAAGGCTTTCAGATGCTGGCGCGCGTGTTTCAGTGACAGTGCGTTTTGCTGGCGATTGCCGGTGACGCCGAAGGTCAGCAGGCATTTGCCGTCGCCGGCGCCGCGCAGCTTGAGGTACTTTTCCAGCCAGGCGATCTGTTGCGGATGGCCGGCCAGCGCCAGTTGCGTTTCGGTTTCCACCGCGTTCGACAGACGCAGCATCGACAGCGGTACGCGCGCCTGCGCCAATTGGCGGATCGCTTGCAGCGCCTGCGGCCAATCGGGCAGAAACACGCCGTAGAAACGCTCGTCCGCCGGCAACGCACTGACTCGCACTTTGACTTCGGAAATGATCCCGAAACGGCCCTCGCAACCGAGCACCATTTCACGCAGATCGGGACCTGCCGCCGACGCGGGAAAGGTTGGAATCTGCAGAGGCCCGGCGAAGGTTTCCAGGGTGCCGCCGGCAAACAATTGCTCGATCCGCCCGTAGCGCAACGACTGCTGGCCACTGGAACGACTGGCCACCCAACCGCCCAGCGTCGACAGCTCCCACGACTGCGGAAAATGCCCCAGCGTGTAGCCGCGCGCGCGCAATTGGCTTTCGACTTGCGGCCCGCTGGCGCCGGGGCCGAATGTCGCCAGCAGGCTCTGTTCGTCGAGGTCGGTCAGGCGATTCATCCGCGCCAGCGACACCGTCAGCACCGGGCGCGCGGAGTTCGGCGGATTGATGTGCCCGGCCACCGATGTGCCGCCGCCGTAGGGAATCAGGCACAGATCCTGATCATGGGCGAGCGCCAGCAATTGGCGGATCTGTTCGGCGCTTTCGGGAAAGGCCACGGCATCGGGATACGTGCCCAGCGCACCTTCGCGTAATGCCAACCAGTCCGGCAGGCTCTGGCCACGCGCGTGCAGCAGGCGATCGTGAGTATCGACGCTGTACAAGCGTTGCGGCACCAGACGCGAGGTGGGCACTTGCGCCAACGCCGCTGCCAGAGTCGCATCGGGCAATGCCCGGCCGGCGCCCAAGCGTTCGTCGAGAAATGTCGCGCCCTGGGCCGGCAGTTCGACCACCGTGCCTGCCTCTCCCCAGCCGTTCCAGCGTCGCATGCGTGTGTCCTTTTTCTGCCGTTGGATCAAGCTTGCATACTAGTCAGCGCTGGAGATCTGTCACGGTCGCATCCGGCCAGATCATGTAGCCAATGGCGCCAAACGTCCGGGCATTTACATTCGCCGGGCAATCCACTTACCTTGCGCCATTCATTCGCTCACGCGCCGTCGATCAAAGGACCGCGACCATGCCATCGCTCGGCTTCACTTCCGTTCCGCCGCTGCTCAAATACCTGCGCCACGCCGAACAGTTGGGCATGGCCATCGAGCCTGCATTGGCGGCGGCCGGGTTGCAGGCGCAGCAGTTGAGCGACAACACCTTGCGCCTGCCGGGTGAGGTTCACGAGCGCTTGCTGGATTATTTCTGCGAGCACTCGGGCGATGGGTTGTTCGGGCTGCATGCGGCGAATTTCGTCCTGCCCAATTCGTGGAGCGTGCTCGGTTACATCACCATGAATTGCGCGACGCTGGGCGATGCGATGAGCCGGATCATGCCGTTCGAAAAACTCGTCGGCGACATGGGCGTCAGCCGCGCCGAGGTGCAGGGCGAGCACGTGCATCTGATCTGGACCTGCCGCTACGAGCGGCCACGAATTCGTCGGCATCTGGTGGAAAACGTGCTCGGTTCGTGGCTGCACTATGCGCGCTGGATCGCCGACACGCAGCTGTCGCCGGCCTGCGTATGGCTGGAGCATGCGCGGCCGGATGCGGTGACGCAGGCCGAGTACGAGGCGTTTTTTGGTTGCCCGGTGCGGTTCGATCAGGCGTGTTCGGCGCTGGTGGTGCCGCTGGATTATTTGCAGTTGCCGCTGCGCCAGGCCGATGCGCAATTGCTGCGAACCCTGGAAGAACACGCGATGGGTTTGCTGGCGACGCTGGAAGAGGCGTCGCTGGCGCAGCAGGTGAAAAACATCCTGCGCGGTTTGCTCAAGGAGGGCTTGCCGCGCAAGGAGCAAGTGGCGGAGCAGCTCAGCGTCTCGGTGCGCACGTTGCAGCGGCAATTGCAGCAGGTCGGGACGTCGTATCAGCAGATTCTTGATGAGCTGCGTCAGGAGTTGGCGGAGCATTATTTGCTCAACAGCACGTTGCCGATTCAGGACATTGCGCAGTATCTGGGCTTCACCGAACCGCGCTCGTTTCATCGCACGTTCAAGAGCTGGCGCGGGATGCCGCCGGGGGAGTTTCGGCTGCGGAATCGGCGGTGATGCTGATGGCCTCTTCGCGAGCAGGCTCGCTCCCACAGTAGTTCTCGGTTGCCTGCATTTCCGAGTTCACCGCAGCCCCCTTGTGGGAGCGAGCCTGCTCGCGAAGGCGTCATTTGCCACACCGATTAAACGCGTCTTGGCACAACTGTTTAAAGCCGCCAGACATTCAGCGAAACCACCCACAATTCCTTGCGCCCCTGCCTACGCCTGCGCCAGAATCCGCCGGCTTGTGCGCCTTGGGGGCTGCCGGTAACTTGATTCGGTCACCGATTTCTCAGTGACCGAGCTTAGCGGCTCGGACAGCATTCCGGTTGTACAAGTCCAATCCAGTCAGGCTCACGCCTGCACTCGATGGTGGCTGTGCGCATGGCATCTTCGGATGCACCGGGTTGAATGCTTACCGGTCCGCTAACTTGCGCACAGCTGCCTCCCTTTGCTTAGCGGCGAAACGGATGCAGCTTCATAAGAGGCAAGCATTCATGTTCAAAGTAACCCCAAACCCGCCCCCCACCGACTCGGCATCCCCCTACGAATCCGCCGACTCGAAGAAATTCCACGAAGCCGCCGACCGCGCCCTCGACCATTACCTCGGCCCATCCAGCGCTGAATTCATGGCCCCGCCCTACAAGTCCAACACGCTGTACATGGCCAATCCCGAGGCCGACAACGAATCGCTGTTGGCCGACGCCTGCGAAACGTTGGGGTCGGCGACGGTGATGCTCAACGATCAGGCGGGGCTGGTGAACGGCTCGCAGCGCAAGACGTTGCAGGGCATTGCGCAGATTGTGATGGTTGCGGAGATGGCGGTGAATCGGGTGCTGGATCGGTTGGTGCCGACTGATTGAGGGTTTTTGGGGGATTTGGTGTGGGCTGATTTTGGTGGGGTGTCAGGGATTGCCCTCACCCCAGCCCTCTCCCAGAGGGAGAGGGGGCCGACCGTGCGATGCTCACGAAATACGCCGACCTGAAATGATCGCTGTGAATCCATATTCGACACGGTCGTTCAGGTAGACGTTTGAAGCACGGTCAACTCGGTCGGTCCCCTCTCCCCTCCGGGAGAGGGCTAGGGTGAGGGGCTTTTGATCTCAGGCATGCAGATCAAAGACTGATCGCATTGGTAAACACCAACCGATTGCCAAACGGATCAGCAATGGTCATGTCCTGACTCCCCCAAGGCATCGCCTGAATCTGCGGATGCGAGAACTTGTAATCCTTGGCCATCAGCTGCTGCTGAAACGCCTCCAGCTCATCGGTCTCGATACGCAGCGCCGAACCCGGGCAGGCATCGCCGTGATGCTCGGACAGATGCAGCACACACTCGCCCCGCGACACCTGCAGATACAGCGGAAAATTCGCTTCGAAGCGATGCTGCCAGTCGATCTTGAAACCGAGAAAATCGACGTAGAACTCGACAGCCTTGGCCTCATCGAAGATCCGCAGGATCGGGGTGGTTTTGCCGAAGCTCATGGGGTGCTCCCTGACTGATTGGCCCCACAGTGTAGATGGGGAGGATGTCAGCAAATCGGCTTGTGGATGGCTTTCTTTAATTGCACAGTGCCACTATGAGACATACATTAAAAGATCGCAGCCTTCGGCAGCCCCTGCATTGGAATGCGATCTCCTGTAGGAGCTGCCGAAGGCTGCGATCTTTTGGCGCCATCATCATCAATAAAATCCTTCGCGCAAATTACCTTCGCGAGCCAGAAACCGCCCTGCCCTGCTGCCATTCGCCTGCCCGTCGCGATAACTCAACACGCCGTTGACCCAAACCCCGTCAATCCCCTGCGCCGCCCGCTGCGGATCGTTGAAATCGGCCACGTCACGCACGGTTTGCGGATCAAACAACACCAGATCCGCCCAATGTCCTTCACGAATCTCGCCTCTTTCCTGCAAGCCAAAACGCGCCGCCGACAGGCCGGTCATTTTGTGCACGGCGGTGTGCAGCGGAAACAGGCCGACGTCGCGACTGAAGTGGCCCAGCACCCGTGGGAAAGCGCCCCACAGGCGCGGATGCGGGAACGGGTCTTCGGGCAGTCCGTCAGAGCCGACCATCGAAAGCGGATGGGCGAGGATTCTTCTGACGTCGGCCTCGTCCATGCCGTAGTACACCGCGCCCGCCGGTTGCAGACGTTTCGCGATTTCTTCCAGCGACAGTTTCCATTCGCCAGCGATGTCGATCAGGTCGCGCCCGCTGACTTCCGGATGCGGTGTTGACCAGGTAATGGTGATGCGGTGCGCGTCGGTGACTTGCTTCAAATCCAGGGTCGAAGAACTCGCCGCATAGGGATAGCAATCGCAGCCGACCGGATGGGTTTTCGCTGCCTCTTCCAGCGCTGCGAGCAATTGCGGACTGCGCCCCCAGTTACCGACGCCGGCGCATTTGAGGTGGGAAATGATCACCGGTGATTGCGCGTGGCGGCCGATCTGAAACGCCTCGTCCATCGCCTCCAATACCGGGGCGAATTCGCTGCGCAAATGGGTGGTATACACCGCGCCGAACGCCGTCAGTTCTTCGGTCAGTTGCATGACTTCATCAGTGGACGCGTTGAAGGCGCTGGCGTAGGCCAGGCCTGTGGATAAACCCAACGCGCCGGCCTCGAGGCTGTCGCGCAACTGCTCGCGCATGGCGGCGATTTCGCCGGGTGTCGCGGTGCGGAACAAGTCGTCGAGGTGATTGCTGCGCAGCGCCGTGTGGCCGACTAGTGCGGCGACGTTCAACGTGGTGTTGGCCGCTTCGACGGCAACGCGGTAGTCGCTGAAACGCGGGTAGACGAACGCCGCTGCGCTGCCGAGCAGGTTCATCGGATCCGGCGGATTGCCCTTCAAGGTGACCGGCGAAGCGCTGATGCCGCAATTGCCGACAATCACCGTGGTCACGCCCTGGCTGAGCTTGGGCAGCATCTCGGGTTGGCGAATGACCACGGTGTCGTCGTGGGTGTGCACGTCGATGAAACCCGGCGCCAGCACCCGGCCGGCGGCGTCGATTTCTTCGCTGGCGCGGGCGTCAGGCAGATTGCCGATGCGCTCGATGCGGCCATTGAGAATCGCCACGTCTGCGCGGTAGCCCGGCGTGTTGCTGCCGTCGATAACCAGCGCGTTGCGGATCAGGGTGTCGTACTGCATGTCAGTCTCCCAGCGGCAGGTGATCGTCGCCGCCACGGTATTCGTCGAGGGCGAGTTTGATTCGCCGCAGACGTTCTTGATTGTCTTCAGGGCTGGCCAGCGCCAGTTCGGTGGCGAGCACGTCGATGGCCAACAGCATGCCGTAGCGCGCCGCCGTCGGTTTGTAGATGAACGAGGTTTCCGCGCCCTGCAGCGGCAGCACGACGTCGGCCAGTTCCGCCAGTGGTGAATCGCCGCGAGTGATGGCGAGAATGCGCGCGCCGTAGTTGCGCGCCAGCTCTACGGTTTCCAAAAGCTCCGGGGTGATGCCGGTCAGCGAGCAGGCGATCAGCACTTGCTCGGCGTTCAAACTGGCGGCGGTGACGCGCATCATCACCGCGTCATGACACACCGCAATCGGGTAACCGAGGCGCACCAGACGCACCTGCAATTCATCGCTGCACAGGGCCGAGCAACCGCCCATGCCGAACGCGTGAATCATCCGCGCCTGGCTGAGCAATTTCACTGCGTCGGCGAACCGCGATTCGTCAAATCCGGCCAGATGCTGGCGCAGCGTGGTTTCGATGTCGCCGACAATCTGCCCGTAGAACGCCGACTGCTCGGGCGTGCCCGCCGGGTCGAGAAACCGGCTGCCAACGCCGCTGGCCTGGGCCAGTTGCAGGCGCAGATCACGCAGGTCTCGGCAGCCGACCGTGCGGGCAAAGCGCGACAGCGTGGCGGTGCTGACCTCGGCCCGGTGCGCGAGGTCTTCGAGGCTGGCGCTGGCGGCAAACCCGACATCGTCGAGCATCAACCGCGCAATGCGCCCCTCGCCGGCGCTGAAGGAATCCTGGCGGGCGCGGATCTGGTAGAGGATGTCCATGGGCGGCGGGCTCCGGTTACAGCAGGTAGGAAAGGCCGACGGTCAGCGCGAAAGCGACCAGCGAAATCAGCGTCTCGAGCACCGTCCAGGTCTTGAACGTCTGCGCGACCGTCATGTTGAAGTATTCCTTGATCAACCAGAAGCCGCCGTCGTTGACGTGGGAAAAGATAACCGAGCCGGCGCCGGTCGCCAGCACCAAAAAGCTCAGGGTGTGGATAACCCAGACCGATGGCCACCGGCGCAACGACGCCTGATGCGGTGGTCATCGCCACGGTTGCAGAACCGGTGGCGACACGCATCAGCGCGGCGAACAACCAGCCCATGATCAGCGGCGACAGGTGGAATTCGTGAGCGAGGCCGACGATCTGATCGGTGACGCCGGCCTCCACCAGAATCCGGTTCAAGCCGCCACCAGCGCCGACCAGCAAGGTGATGCTGGCGGTGGGCGCGAGGCATTCGTTGGTGAATTTGAGGATCGATTCGCGGTTGAAACCTTGGGCAATCCCTAGCGTCCAGAAGCTCAGCAAAGTCGCCAGCAACAGCGCGATCACCGAATTGCCGATGAACAGCAGGAACTGGTTGAAAGCGCTGCCGGGAGTGGAAATAAGGTTAGCCCAGCCGCCGATCAACATCAGCACCACCGGCAGCAGAATGGTTGCCATGGTGATGCCGAAACCCGGCAATCTGTCGCGCGGCTCGCGCTCGAGAAATTGCTTTTCCAACGGATTGTCCGCCGGCAATTGAATGCGCGGCACGATGAACTTGGCGTACAGCGGCCCGGCGATGATCGCGGTCGGAATGCCGATCGCGATCGCGTACAACAAGGTCTGCCCGACCGACGCCTGATAGGCCTGCACCGCGAGCATCGCCGCCGGGTGCGGTGGCACCAGCGCATGCACCACCGAGAGCCCGGCAACCATCGGCAGACCGACCATCAGAATCGACACGCCAACGCGGCGGGCGACGGTGAAGGCGATTGGCACCAGCAGGACGAAACCGACTTCGAAGAACAGCGGCAAGCCGACCAGAAACGCGATGCAGACCATCGCCCAGTGCGCGTTCTTTTCGCCGAATCGCTCGATCAGCGTGCGCGCCATCTGCTCGGCGCCGCCGGACTCGGCCATCATCTTGCCGAGCATCGTCCCCAACGCCACCACCAGCGCAATATGCCCCAACGTCTTGCCGACGCCCGCCTCATAAGCGCCGACCACCGCCGACGGCGGCATCCCGGCCACCAGCGCCAGGCCCAGGGAAATCAGGGTGATGACAATGAACGGATTGAGCCGGTAACGGGCGATCAACACGATCAGCGCGATGATGGCCACGGCGGCGTAGACCAGCAGCCAATAGCCGAAGGAAGGCGTCATGCGGTACTCCTCGAAAGGGTCACGTTCGAATGGGTTGTGAAACTCATAAATCATTTCGAGATAGAGATTTCAAACCACATGAAAGTAATTTTCGTGGAGAGACAAGACGTGTCGCTGGCGGATATGTGGTGTCGTGATTAATGAAAATCGGAGGGCGGGATTTTCATGACTTTCTGGCCACCACAAAGTCCCTGTGGGAGCTGGCTTGCCAGCGATGACGGCGCCACGTTCAACATGGGTGGCGACTGATCCACCGCTATCGCTGGCAAGCCAGCTCCCACAGGAATTACATTTTTCCAGGCAGAACGCGGTCACCTGTGGGAGCGAGCCTGCTCGCGAATGGCTTCACTCGGTGCGCGCTGGACTCACACCATTTCGTTACGAATCCATTCCACCACCGACGTGCGCTTCGGCGTCCAGCCCAGCAGTTCCCGGGCGTGTTTGCCGCGTACGCGGCTGTTGGAACCGAGGCCGTAGTTGGCCATTTCATAGCCCCATTCGGCTTCGGCGTCTTGCAATGGCCAGTCTTGCGGTTCGCCCAGATTGAGGGCTTCGGCCATGGCGGTGGTCATGTCGATGAACGAGGCTTCACCGCTTTCAACGAAGTAGAAAGTGCCCGGCACATTCCTGGTCAGCGCCAGCCGATACAAGGCGACGACGTCTTCGATGTGCACGTTGGACCAGATGTTCTGCCCTGTCCCGACGTGGCGAACGACGCCGCTTTTGCGCGCCTGCTTGAGCAGTCGCGGCAATTGCACGCTGTCGCGGTTGACGCCCAGGCTGTGGCCGTAGATGAGGGTGTTGCAGATCACCGCCGAGTTCACGCCATCCTGCGCCGCCGCGAGCACCAGATTGTCGATGGCTACGCGATCGGCCTTGTCGACAGTCGGCTCCGGTAGGTTGTCCTCGTAGTAAATGTCGTCGCTGGATTTGCCGCCGGAAGCGTCGCCGACAATGCTCGAACCGCTGGTGTGCAGAAAGACTTTATTAGAGCCGCGCAAAGCGTCGAGTAACGCTTCCACCGCACCGCGATGGTCGCTGCTGGCAGCGTTGATGACGGCATCGGCAGCATGCGCCTGTTGCGCCAGCAATTGGCTGTCATCGAGGGTGCCGATTACCGCGTTCATGTCCAATGCTTTCAGCTCATCAACCTGCTCCGCGCTGCGCACCAGGCCGGTGACGTTGTGCCCGGCCTGCACCAGGCCGGTGGCGATGGACCCACCGATAAATCCGGCCGCGCCGGTAACGAATACGTTCATGGAGAAACTCCCTGCGTGAATAAGTGATGCAGCGAGTATCGGCCGATGATACCCGGCGAAAAACCCGCCCTCGGCCAATTCACTCTTGCGCAGGGATCACGAATCAGTCTTTGAATTCGGCGCTGGCGTAGGCGGCGAGTTTGCCCTGGATAAAGTCGAGGAAGCACTGGATGCGCAACGCCAGTTGCGAGTTGCGGTAGTACACGGCGTTGATCGGCTGGCGGTAGCCGCTGTTGAATTCGCCGAGCAGGACTTTCAGGCGTCCGGCGCGGATGTCGTCGATGGTCATGAAATGCGACAGACAGGCAATGCCCTGCCCTTCCAGTGCCAAATGGCGCACGGTCTCGCCGCTGGAAGCGCTGATTGCCGGGGTGATCGGCCAGCGGTCGCCATGCACATAGCGCAGCGGCCATTGGTTGAGGCCTTCGTTCTGGGTAAAGCCGAGCAACGTGTGTTCGCTCAAATCCGCCACTTGTCGTGGCGCACCGTGCTTTTTCAAATAGGCGGGGCTGGCGACGATCATCAACGGACTGCAACCGAGCGAACGCGCATGCAGCGTCGAGTCGGCGAGGGTGCCGATGCGGATGGCGACGTCGGTGCTTTGTTCCAGCAGGTCAATGATCAGGTCATTGCTGTTGAGTTCGAGCAGGATGTCCGGGTACAGCTGCCGGAATTCGTCGATGTAGGGAACGATGGCGTGGAGCATGAACGGCGAGGCAGCGTTGATGCGCAGGCGCCCGGATGGGGTCTGCTGGCGCGAGGACAGGCGTTCTTCGAGTTGATCCATCTGGTCGAGAATCAACTTGGCCTGTTCGAAGAAATACTTGCCCTCCTCGGTCAGGTCCATGCGTCGCGTGGTGCGGTTGATCAGCGTGGTGTCGAGCTTGGCTTCGAGCTTCGACAGCGTACGACTGACGGCCGACGGCGTCTGGCCGACCTGCTCGGCGGCGGCGGAAATCGAACCGCACTCGATCACGCAGACGAAAATCTGCAACTCATCGGATCTGGCTTTCACGGGTGTCCTCTTTGGAATCGCCAAGATCGCAACCAATCGCCATGCCCTCTGCAGGAGCTGCCGAAGGCTGCGATCTTTTGCTGTGACCCCGATATTAGCCTGAAAGCCTCAAGCCTTGAGGCCAAACACCTCAGTCAGATGCTGCTCATAACGCGCCACATCGTTTTCGATATTCGGACGCTTCATTACGTCGACGCAGAGGAAGGTCGGCAGCGCGGTCATGCCCAGAAACTCGTTGGCCTTGTGGAACGGGAAGTACACCGCGTCCACGCCTTTGGCTTCGAAGAAATCCGTCGGGTCATCGAAGGCTTGCTGCGGCGCGTTCCAGGTCAGCGACAGCATGTATTGCTTGCCCTGAATCAGACCGCCACTGCCGTACTTCTGCGAGGCATCGGAACGGGTGCGGCCGTCGCTGGCGTAGAGGCTGCCGTGACCTTCGGTGAAGACTTCGTCGAGGTACTTTTTCACCGTCCACGGCGCGCCCATCCACCAGCCCGGCATCTGATAAATGATCACGTCGGCCCAGAGGAACTTGGCCACTTCTTCGGCAACGTCGTAGCCCTCATCAATGAAGGTGGTCTTGACGTCGACACCGCCGCGATCGAGCACGCTCAGCGCGGTTTCGTGCAGGGTGGTGTTATAGCGGCCATCGGAGTGGGCGAATTTTTTACCGCCATTGAGCAACAGCACTTTCTTCATCGGAAAACCTCGGCGCAGCCTTCAAGGCTGGATTGAAACAGGAATTGGAATGGCGGCAGATTAACCATCGATCTCGCGCGGAAACAGCCACATCGACGCAAAATACATTTGATCAAAACGCACGAATCGATCGCCAATTGTTGCCGTAGCATTCAGCGCTTTCTGCATTCGAGGAAGTTGTGATGAGTGAACGCCAGGGTTTCATCCTGCACGCCAAGACCCGCCCGGAAAAAGCCGCCGAATTCGAAGCGCTGTTCCGCGCTTACGTCGAGCCAAGCCGCGCCGAACCGGGCTGTATCGAGTACCACATGCTGCGCGACAAGGAAGATCCGACGCTGTTTATCTTCTACGAGATCTGGGCAAGCCAGGCGCATCTGGATGAGCATTCGGCATTGCCGCACATGAAAGCGTTTTTCGCCAGGCGCATGGAATATCTGGAGCGCGATTTCGATATCCGCGCGATCGACATGCTCAGCGAATCGTCGGCTAGCCGCTGATCAGCAAATGGGCGCCGAGCGCGCCCAGTCCGATAAAGAACACCCGCTTGAACAGCACCGCACTGATGCGCTGACGCAGCCACTGACCGAGCCACATGCCAAGCATGGCCGGGATCAGCGCCAGCAGCGAGGCGCTCAATTCGCCACCGCCAAGTGCGCCGTGCCAGAGCAGCCCAGCGGCCAGCGCCAGGGTCGAGACGGTGAAGGACAGGCCGAGCGCCTGCACCAGCTCATCGCGGCTCAGCCCCAGCGCTTGCAGGTACGGCACCGCCGGAATCACGAAGACGCCGGTGGCGGAGGTGATGACGCCGGTGATCAGGCCACACAGCGGGCCGAGCCAGCGTTCATGACGCGGGTTGACGTGCAAAGTCGGCAGAAACAGTCCGCTCAATGCGTACAGCAGCAGCGCCGCGCCAAGTCCGCGCACTACCCAATGTCCGCTGGACATGCCGAGCCAGAGGGTGCCGATGCCGGTCCCGAGGAAGATCATCAGCAGCATGGGCCAGAGGCGTTTGATCAATCCCTGCAAATGACCGCCGAAGGCCAGTTGCCAGAGGTTGGTCAGGGTCGCGGGGACAATCAACAAAGCGGCTGCCTGCGCCGGCGCCATAGCCAGACCGAGCAGGCCCATCGCGACAGTGGGCAGACCGAGGCCGATCACGCCTTTGACCGTGCCGGCGAGGAGGAAGGTGGCGATGACCAGTAGAGAAAGGGCCAGGCCGAGGGTTTGGTAGAAGTCGGTTAGTGTGTGCATTGGGGTAATGTGCACTGATCCGGGCTGGGGGAAAATCTGCCATATACTTAGGCAGCCTCTTCCTTTGCAAGAGGCTGATATTTGCAGTGATGCATCTGGCCTCATCGCTGGCAAGCCAGCTCCCACAGAATCTCGGTTGTTCATCCATTTAAAGATCAACAAGAAACCTGTGGGAGCTGGCTTGCCAGCGAAAGGGCCAGCCCAGACACCATAAAAATCAGAGGCAAACCCCATGCACTTCGACCTCACCGACCTGCGCCTCTACCTGCATATCATCGACACCGGCAACATCACCGCCGGCGCCGCCCGCAGCCACTTGTCCCTCGCCGCCGCCAGCGCCCGAATCCGCGCGATGGAAGCCTCGCTGGGCGCTGAATTCCTCGAGCGCGGCCGCCGTGGCGTCACCCCGACGCCCGCCGGCAAAGCCCTCGCCCGCCACGCGCGCATTCTTTTGCAACAGGCCGAACGCATGCAGCAGGATCTGGCCGATTACGCGCAAGGCGTCAAAGGCCAGGTGCGGCTGTTGTGCAACACCACGGCGATCACCGAGTACCTGCCAGAAGTGCTCGCGGACTTTTTGCGCAGCCATCCCAATCTCGACATCGATCTACAGGAACTGCCCAGTGCGCGAATTACCCATGCCTTGCGCGAAGGCGCAGCGGATCTGGGGATTGTGTCCGACGCGGTCGACACCAACGGCCTGCAGACCCAGGCGTTTCGTGATGATCCGCTGGTGCTGATTCTGCCGCTTGATCACCCGTTGTCTGACGCCGCCGGGGTCAGTTTCAGCGACGCGTTGCAGCACGACTTTGTCGGATTGAACGCCGACAGCGCACTGGCGATTTATCTGGAAGAACAGGCGCTGCACAGCGGCGCACGGATGCAGGTGCGCATTCGCGCCGATGGCTTTGATGGCGCGATGCGTATGGTCGCCCATGGCGCCGGCCTGGCCATCTTGCCGTTGGCCGCTGTCGAACGCGCGACGCTGGAACGGTTCAAGTGCACACCTCTCAATGAGCCATGGGCGCGCCGCGCGTTATTGCTCTGCGCGAAAGACTTCGCCGCGCTGCCGGGTTATGCCCAAGCGCTGTTACAAGCACTTATTGCTGCGCGCGTTTCTGAGCACTCCGATGTCGACCCCAGACAACTGAGCGGCGACCGGCCGCTATAGGGTGCGACTTCAATTCTCAAGTCCACCTGCCCGGAGTCCCCATGACCGCGACCGCCCCAATCACCGTTCTGCGCGACACCCACCCGCTGCCGGTACTCGACGCCTGCAAATGGGAAAAACTCGAAGGCGACCCGCACACCGTCAACCTCAACGCCTACACCAGCGAAGACGGCAGCAAGATCATGGGCACCTGGATCTGCACACCGGGCAAGTGGCGCGTCGATTATGTGAAATGGGAGTACTGCCATTTCCAGGAAGGCTACTGCGTGATCACCCCGGACGGCATGGCGCCTATCCACTTGCGCGCCGGCGATATCTTCGTGGTTGAGCCGGGCATGAAGGGCACGTGGGAAGTGGTCGAGACCGTGCGCAAATATTTCGTCTTCGCCTGATGCAAAAAAGCCGGGAAATCACCCGACGTGATTTCCCGGCAACACCTGCTGCAATTTTTAAACACACCCCAGTGTTACCTGTGGACATAGAGAACCCTGTGGCGAGGGGATTTATCCCCGCTCGACTGCGCAGCAGTCGCAAACCCTGAGGACTCGGTTTGCCTGACACAATGTAGGGGGCTGCTGCGCAACCCAACGGGGATGAATCCCCTCACCACAAGGGCTGATCGCGTTACTGCGGCTTGCGATAGCTGTTGATGATCGCCGAGAAGTCTTTCCCACCGTCACCGCGCTGACTCATCGCCTGATACAACTGCTGCGCCACCGCGCCGAGCACTACCGGTTGATGCGCCTGCCGCGCCGCTTCAGTCGCCAGCCCAAGATCCTTGAGCATCAGTTCTGCCCCGAACCCGCCGGTATAACCGCGCGAGGCCGGCGCCGTTTCGACGATGCCCGGCCACGGGTTGTACATCTCCGAACTCCAGCAGCGGCCGGTGGAGCTGTTGATGATCCCGGCCAACACGCCGGTGTCGATCCCCAGCGCATCGCCCAACGCCATCGCCTCACTGACGCCGACCATCGAAATCGCCAGCAGCAGGTTGTTGCAGATCTTGGCGATCTGGCCGGTGCCGACTTCACCGCAATGCACAATGTTGCGGCCCATCTGCGCCAGCACCGGTTGCAGGGTGGCGAACAGTTCTGGGGTAGCGCCAACCATAAAGGTCAAGGTCCCGGCCGTCGCACCGCCAGTGCCGCCAGAGACCGGCGCATCGGCCATGGCCACGCCGTGTTTGGCGGCGGCCGCTGCGACATCGCGGGCGGTCTGCGGATCGATGGTGCTGCAATCCACCGCCGGCACGCCTTGGCGAATGCCGGCGAGCACGCCCTCTTCACCCAGCCAGACACTGCGCACATGCACAGCGGCCGGGAGCATGGTGATCACCAGTTCGGCATCCTCCGCCGCCTCGCGGGCCGAAGCGCGGATGGTGCCGCCCAGCTGTTCCAGTTCCGCCAGCACGGTTTTGTTCAGGTCGACCAGGTTCAGGGAGTGGCCGGCCTTGATCAGGTTGCGCGCCATCGGCGCGCCCATGTTGCCCAGCCCGATAAATGCGATTTTCATGATCGAATCCTCAGCGCAGGTTGATGGTGGTGTTCACGCCGTCGTTGACGCTGTCGTCATCGAACCAGCGCGCCGTGACCGTTTTGGTCTGCGTGTAGAACTGCACCACTTGCTTGCCGTACGGGCCGAGGTCGCCGAGTTTCGAACCGCGCGAGCCGGTAAAGCTGAAGAACGGTACCGGTACCGGAATCGGGATGTTGATGCCGACCTGCCCGACGTCGATTTCAGTCTGGAACTTGCGCGCCGCCGCACCGCTCTGGGTGAACAGGCCGGTGCCGTTGCCGAACGGATTGGCGTTGACCAGCGCGATCGCCTGATCGAGGGTGTCGACTTCCAGCACCACCAGCACCGGGCCGAAGATTTCCTGGGTGTAGATCTGCATGTCGGTGGTCACCCCGGAGAACAGGGTCGGGCCGACAAAGTTGCCTTGCTCGTAGCCCGGCACGCTGATGTCGCGACCGTCGAGTTCAAGCTTGGCACCTTCCTTGATGCCGCTTTCGATCAGTTCGAGGATCCGCGCCTTGGCCTTTCTCGAAATCACCGGACCGACATCGGTGCCCGGCTCGCTGCCGGCGTTGACCTTGAGCTTCTGCGCCAGCGCTTTCAGATCCGGCAGCCATTGTTTCGCCGCACCGACCAGCACCACTACCGAAGTGGCCATGCAGCGTTGCCCGGCGGCACCGAAACCGGCACCGACCAAGGCATTCAGCGCTTGCTCGCGATTGGCATCCGGCAGCACCACGGCGTGGTTTTTTGCGCCCATCATCGACTGCACGCGCTTGCCGTGTTTGCCGGCCAGGTCATACACGTGGGTGCCGACAGCGGTCGAACCGACGAACGACACGGCTTTGATGTCCTTGTGCGTGCACAGGCCATCGACCACATCCTTGCCGCCGTGCACGACGTTGAGCACGCCCGCCGGAACGCCTGCCTCAATGGCCAGTTCCACCAACAGCATGGTCGACAGCGGATCCTGCTCCGACGGCTTGAGCACGAAGGTGTTACCGCAGGCGATCGCCATCGGGAACATCCACAGCGGAATCATCGCCGGGAAGTTGAACGGCGTGATGCCGGCGCACACACCGATCGGCTGGCGCAGGGTGTAAGTGTCGACGCCGCCGGCGACGTTCTCGGCGAACTCGCCCATTTGCAGGGTACCGATCGAGCACGCGTGCTCGACCACTTCCAGGCCACGGAAAATATCGCCTTCGGCATCAGCAATGGTCTTGCCCTGCTCGGCGCTCAGGACGACGGCGATGCGTTTGGAGTGCTCGCGGATCAGCGCTTGCAGCTTGAGCATGATGCGCATCCGCGCGCCGATCGGGGTCAGTTTCCAGGTCTGGAAGGCACGCTGGGCGGCGCTGACAGCGGCATCGACCTCAGCGGCGGTGGCGAACGGAACCTTGGCCAGCACTTGCTGGGTGGCCGGGTTGACGATGTCGTGCCACTCGGTGGTCTGCGACTCGACCCATTCGCCGTCGATCAGCAGTTTGACCTTTTGCAGCGTGGTGTCGTTGGGCGTAAGCGATGCGTTCATGCTGGTCTCCAGAACTTGTTTTTATCGTAGGAGCCAAGGCGAAAGGTTCGCCTTGAGATGAGGCGTGTGTCACGAATTGGTTGTCGGACTGTTTTTGGAGTATAGATGTGCAAACTTCTAATAAGAACGCACATATAAGCCCGACCATCATGCAAAAAAACATCACCTCGCTAGGCTCGCTGAACTGGGACGACCTGAAGTTTTTCCTCGAAGTCGCCCGCACCCGCAAGGCCAGCACCGCCGCCAAACGCCTGGCTGTCGACTACACCACGGTGTCGCGACGGATCAGCTCGCTGGAAGCGGCGCTGGGTACATTGCTGTTCGAAAAATCCCGCACCAGCGGCTTCGTCCTGACCACCGAAGGCCAGCGCTTGCTCGGTTATGCCGAGTCGATCGAAAGCACGTTGCACATGGCCTGCGAGCAGGTTTCCGGCTCGGGCGTGGCACTCTCCGGACACGTGCGCATGGGCTGTACTGAAGGCTTCGGCAGTTTCTTCATCACCCCACAGCTGAGCCATTTCGTCGACGCCTACCCGGCAATCTCCGTGGACATCCTGCCGCTGCCGCACTTCATCAGCCTGTCCAAGCGCGAGGCCGACATCGTCATTGCCCTCGAGCGGCCGGAGCACGGGCCGTACGTCTGCTGCAAACTCTGCGACTACCGTTTGCAGCTGTACGCAACCCAGGACTATCTGGACAAACACCCACCGATCCGCCGCCCGGCCGACTTGAGCAAGCATCAATTCATCAGTTATGTGGATGATCTGGCGTTCAGCTCAGAGCTGCTTTACCTGGCCAATGTGCTGCCCGGCGCCAGCGCACATTTGCGCAGCACCAGCGTGATCGCGCAATACGTCGCCGCACAGCAGGGGCGCTCGCTGGCGATCCTGCCGTGCTTTCTCGCCGCACAAGACCCGCGATTGCTGCCGGTGCTGCCGGAGGAAATCGACATCACCCGGCAGTTCTGGATGTACTGCCGGGAGGATCTGCGCAAGTTGAAGCGGATCACCTTGTTGTGGGATTACATCCGCGAAGTGACCGAGCGCAATCAGGCGTTGTTGATGGGTGAAACGCGGGAGATGCGCTTTGCCGATTAGTCGGCGCTGACCACAATCGACACCCGGCGATTCTCCGTGCGCCCCGCTGCGGTGTCGTTGGAAGCCACCGGTTCGCTGCTGCCCAGGCCTTGCAGCTGGATGTTTTCCTGCTTCATGCCGACCGTGCCGAGGACGTTGGCGACGCTCTTGGCCCGGCGCAGCGACAGTTGCTGATTGTAGGTTTCCTTGCCGGACGCATCGGTGTGGCCATCGACGCGCACCCGCTCGATTCCCACGCCGAGCAACGCCTTGCCGATGCGTTCGACGATTTCCGTGCTGGCTGCGTTCAGGCTTTCGACGTCGCTGCCAAAAAGCACTTTGCCCGACAGGCCGAATTCCCAGCCGTCGTCGGTCAACTCGAAACCCTGCTGTTTGAGCACGGCGACCTGCGCCGGTGTCAGGCCTTTCTGCGGGGCGGTCTGGCAACCGCTCAGGGTCAGCGCGGCGATCATCAGCAATGCGGAAAAAGTCGAACGGGAAGAGTGAACACGGACATCAGCTCCTGGTGTGAACGGAATCGACCGGGCGCTCCGACCCGGCGGTGAATTGCGCGCCACGCGACAGGCGCTTGGCCTGGTACATTGACGCGTCGGCTGCGTTGAGCAAGGCACCCGGCGTGGCGCCATGATCGGGGTAAACGGCGATGCCGATACTGAGCGAGGTCACCACACTGCTGTCGCCGGGCAGGGTGATCGGCATGTCCATGCTGGCGAGAATCTTGTCAGCGATGTGCTCAGCGTCTTCGACCGTGTGCAGTGGCGCAAGCAGCACGGCGAACTCGTCGCCACCCAGCCGCGCGACCAGATCATCCTCGCGCAATTGCGCTCGCACGCGATTGGCGATGGCCACCAGCACTGCGTCGCCCGAGGCGTGGCCGAAGTTATCGTTGATGCCTTTGAAGCGGTCGCTGTCGAGAAACAGCACGGCGACCCGCTCATCGTGTTTTTTGCCGTTGCGCAAGGCGCGGATCAAGCGGCCTTCAAAAAACGCACGGTTGGGCAAACCGGTGAGGCTGTCGTGGGTCGCTTGGTGAGCGAGAGTTTCGTTTTCGTTTTGCAGATGGGTTTGCCACGACTCGAGTTCGCCGAGCAAGGCATTGAAGTCATTGCCCAGATTATCCAGTTCAGCGATTTGCGCCGGCGGCACGCGCCGATCCAGCGCTCGCTCACTGCGCGCGGCGTGGGCGACGGCGGCGAGGCTGTGCAACGGGCCGATGATCGCGCGCAACTGCCGCCGCGCCAGATAGAGCGCGACCCAGGCGCTGATCGCGGTGCACAGCACAATCCCGGCCAGGCCGCTGAGCAGGAAGCGCATCAGGCTGCCGCCGTGGCCGATGAGCAGGACGCGACCAATTTCACGGTCCTGATGCTCGATCGGCAGGCTGACCGGTTTTTCCAGAAGAGCGCGGGTGATCTGCATTTCCAGCTCGGAGAACAAGCCGGTCTCGACGCGCTGCCATTGCGCGATCAATTGGCCTTGCGCGTCGAGCACTCGGGCATCTGCCACTTCCTCGGTGGCGGCGATGATCGCCAGCGCCTCGGTTGCCGCCGCTTTGTCATTGAACACGACGGCTGCCTCGACGGTGTAGCTGATCGAACGGGCGATCAAGTGCAGGTTGTGGTCGGCATAGACCCGCAGCGCGAGCACGCCCAGCAAGGTCAGCGAAACACTGGCCATCGCCACCGCCACCAGCGCGACAATCAAATGCCCACGGCCAATGACCGAACCAAGGGTGGGGCGAGCCTTCCAACTGAACAGCTTCATGGCGCCGCCGCTTTGCGACGGGACAACTGCAACACGCTGGGGTGAATGCGCACACCACTGCGAGCCACGGAGTCGAGATTGACCTCGAACGACACTTGTTCATCGCCAACGCGCAGGCAGAACAGACTGCCGACGGTGCATTGATCGTCTGCTTCGCTGATGCTCAGCACTGGATGCCCGATCAACGATGCGAACAGGCGACTGCGTTCATCGGCGGTGAGCTTGCCGATGTACACCGCATCGCATTCGCTGACGATGGCCGGGTTGTCTGCCAGCAGGCGCCGCACAGCCACCGGCCGCCCCGTGGCTTGGGTGGTGCCTTTGACCAGGTCATCGGTGTATTCGGTGGGGCCGACGATGCACAGGTGCAATTGCGCCGGTTCCACCGGCCAGCGTGCATAACTGAGGATGCCAAGCACCACTTGCGTGACCGCTTTGGCCCGTTGCTCGGCCGGCCCGGTTTGCGCTTGGGCGATGGCGCTGCCCGTGAACAACCAGAGCAAAACGATCAGCAATGCGTGCTGGCAGGCCACCACACGCTGTGTCGCCCAGACGGCCACCTTCATGGAGGGATTCTCTTGGAGCGTAACGAAATGATGCCGCAACGATAGCACAGCGCCAGGACACCAGCGAGGCGCCTGCCTCTGACCGGTTGGTCAGTACTCGTTGTCGGTCATTCAGCGCTTCATACCGGAGGCTCGGTGCCCTCTTCCAGTTCCAGCATCAGCCCGCTCAGACGCTTGACCTTGCGCAGCACCGCCTCTTCAAACACGCCGGCACGCGGCTCGATCAAGGTGAACCAGTGCCGGGCGCGAGTGATTCCGGTGTAGATCAGTTCTTTGGTCAGCACGGGGTTCAACGCATCCGGCAGGATCAGCGCCGTGTGGGCGAACTCCGAACCCTGGGACTTGTGCACCGTCATGGCGTACACGGTTTCGACATCATTGAGCCGACTCGGCAACACGAAGCGCACGCCGCCCTGTCCATCGTTACGCGGAAAAGCCACGCGCAGAACCGTTTTGCCGATCTCTGCGCCTTCACGCTCGGGCAGTTTCAGGGCGATGCCGATGTCGCCGTTCATCAGGCCCAGACCATAGTCGTTGCGTGTCATCAGCACCGGCCGACCTTCATACCACTGCTGATCGCTCTCGATCAGACGCGCCTTGAGCAATGCAGCGGTAATGCGCTGGTTCAGACCTTCAACGCCCCACGGCCCTTTGCGCACCGCGCACAGCAACTGGAACGTGTCGAACGCCTGCAAGACTTCGCGCGCCCAATCGATCCAGTCCGCATGCTCAAGTGGCCGCGTTGACGGTGGACGCTGATCGCGCAATACGCTCAGGTAATGGCGGTAACCTTGCGGGCCGTTGCCGTGACCTTCGAGCAACAGGCGTTCGAGCTTGTGATCGTGTTCGCCTTTGAGCGGCAGCGAATACACGTCGTCGTAGCCGCCAGCGGCGAGCAACTGTCGCGCCTCATCGGCCAATTGCTGATTGACCCGGCGCGCGAGCTGACCGATACCGCTGCCCTCGCCGAAGCGGCGCGAGTGACGCAGCATCACCACTTGTTGCGCCAACGGATGGGTGCCGTCGCAGTCTTCATGCAAACCGCTACCCTGCAACGACTCGCCACTGACAGACTCCAGCCATTGTCGCGTTTGCGGGCTGTACCAACCGCCCTCGGCGTCACGGCACAGATCGCCCAGCACCGCGCCCGCCTCGACCGAGGCCAACTGATCCTTGTCGCCCAGCAGCACCAGCCGAGCATGGGCCGGCATGGCGTCGAGGAGGTTGGCCATCATTTCCAGGTCGATCATCGACGCTTCATCGACCACCAGCACATCCAGCGGCAGGCGGTTGCCGGCATGGTGACGGAAATGCCGGGTGCCCGGTCGACTGCCGAGCAGACGGTGCACGGTGGTCACATCGCTGGGGATCGCCGCGCGCACCGCTTCGGCGACTTGCAGTGATTGCACTTGCTGACTAATCGACTCGGTCAAACGCGCAGCGGCCTTGCCGGTCGGTGCCGCCAGACGAATGCGCAGCGGATGGCCAGCCTCGACGGCCGGTGCCTGCAGCAACGCGAGCAAGCGCACCACCGTGGTGGTTTTCCCGGTGCCCGGGCCGCCAGTGATGATGCTGAAGGCGCTGCGCGTGGCGATGGCGCAGGCGAGTTTTTGCCAATCGATGACAGCTGCGGATTCCGCGCCGCCGAACAATTCGTGCAGACGCTGCGGCAGATCATCCGGCGTCGGCTCCTGCTGCATCAAGCGTTGGCGCAACGCTGCATCGATGCGGCGTTCGTAGGTCCAGTAGCGGCGCAGGTACAGGCGTTTCGAGGACAGCACCAATGGACGTGTCTGCGCTGTTTCACTCGGGTCAGCGGCCAGGGCCACCAATGGACTGCTTGCCAGCACTTTGCACCAATGGGCTCCATCGAGCGTTTCGAGCAATTGCGAGGGCAGCAACAACACACCGCCCTGCACATCGCCTTCGGGCGGCAATGACAGTGCAAAATCCGGCGCCTTGAGGGTTTCAAACAGGTCCAGACACACATGACCATGGCCGAGTTGGTGACTGGTCAACGCCGCCGCGAGCATCACCAGCGGATCGGTCTCGGGCTCGAGTTCATGCAGGAACGCGACAAAGGCGCGGTCCAGCGCGCGCAGCCAGCCGCGCTCGACCCAACGGCTCAGCAACAACAGCAAATCATCGGCGCGGGTCAGCGGCGAGAGTTTCGACAGGCTGTCCGCTTCCAGCGGCGTCGGCAGCAGATCGGCGAATGTGCGGCTCATAACAGGACTCCCTGTTCCCAGGCGGGTTCGGACTTGGGTTCGGGTTTGCCCTGGAACATCCGGTCGAGGCGTTCGATCAATTCCCGTGGCGGACGCACGAAGTACACGCCGCGACTATCCGCACGCGTACCGCGTAGAAACAGATACAGCGCCCCGCCGATGTGACGGTCGTAATCGTAATCCGCCAGCCGCGCCTTCAACTGGCGATGCAGTGCCAGCAGATACAGCACGTATTGCAGGTCGTAACGATTGTCGAGGATCGACTGCTCCATCGCCTGCACGGTGTAGGCCTGATCATCCACGCCGAGCCAATTGGATTTGTAATCGGCGACGTAATAGCGGCCAGCGTGCTCAAAGGTCAGGTCGATAAAGCCCTTGAACATGCCGTTGAGTTGCACCGGTTCTGCCGCAACACGAGCGACGCCATTGTGGGTGTGCTGGCGCACCTGTTCGTCGAGTTTGAGCACGTCGACTTTGTGGCTGGCAAACCAGAATTCCATCTCGACGCGGTATTGCGTCAGTTGCGCAAGAACCACCGGCGGTTGCCCGCCAGCGATCGGCAACGGTGACTTGAGCAAATGCTGCAGCCAGTCAGTCAGCGTGGTGATCCAGCCTTGCCAGCCGCGCAGGTTGCAGCGCCGGGCAACTGCATCTTCCAGCGCTTCGCGGGTAACCGAAAAACCTTCAGCGCCCGCCCATTCGAGCAAGCCATGCAAAAACGTGCCGGGATTCGGTCCGCGAGGAAAACGGTGGATATCGGCGCCACCGCTGCTGATTTCATGTGGCGCGTCGGGATCGAGGCGCTCGTCGTCGAAGAGCTTTTGCGCCTGCGGACTGTCCGGTGCTTCATCGCTGCCGACGCTCAATATGTCGCTGATGCGCAAAGCGCTATAGGAAGCGATCCACCAGTTTTCACTGGCTTTGCGCTTGGGCCGTAGCGTGGCTCGCAGGACTGCTTCATTGCGCGGCGGCTGGTAATGCTCGTCAGTGGGCTGAGGCATTTCGCCGATGCCGATGGCCGGGCAGTCTTGCTGCAGATCCCGCAGCCAGCGATTCAGTTCGCTGGACTCGCCCAAAGCGGCACCGCCACCGAGCAAATAACCCAACGCCGACAGGTGCAGCACCGAGCTGTTGTTATTGCCGCGCTTGAGATCAGTGATGCCCAGCCAACAGGCATGCTGCGCGCGGGTTAACGCGACATACAGAAGACGCAGATCTTCGGCCAGACGCTCATCGTCAGCCAGGGCGATCAACTCGGGGGTAGGCTTGAGGCTGATCTGCGCCTTGCCCGCAGCGTCGTGGTAATGCAGCGGCAAACGGCTGCCATCCACCGGTTTCGCCGAGCAAATGAATGGCAGGAACACCAGCGGATATTCCAGCCCCTTGGATTTGTGGATGGTCACCACTTTAACCAGTTGCTCGTCGCTTTCCAGACGCAGAATCTGCTCTTCACCGGCCTGACCGGACAGTGCCAGCAGCTCGGCCAGATGGCGGATCAACGCTTGCTCCCCGTCCAGTTCAGCAGCGGCTTGCTGCATCAGCTCCGACAGGTGCAAAAGGTTGGTCAGCACGCGCTCGCCGTCACTGCGCTGCATCAGGGTTTGCGGCAGGTGGAAGTCGTGAAGCAGGCGTCGCAACATCGGCAACACGCCCTGTTTGCGCCAGAGCTCTCGATAGCCACGGAACTGCATGACCCGGGCTTCCCAGACCATTTCGTCCTGGTTCAACCGCTCCAGCTCGATCAGCGGCAGGTTCAATGTGGTGCAAGCCAGCGCAGCCTTGAGCGAGCGTTCGACATCGGGTTCGGCGCATGCCTTCAGCCAGGCCAGCAGATCGTGCGCCTCTTGGGCGGCAAACACCGAATCCTTGTCCGAGAGATAAACACTGCGCACACCTCTGGCGGCGAGTTCGGCGCGTACCGCCTGGGCTTCCTTACCGTCGCGGACGAGGATCGCTATGTCCGAAGGGCGTAAACCTTTGAAGTCGTCTGCTTGAAAGAAACCAGCGCTGCCAGTTTGCCCGCCATTGAGCAGTACGGTGATTTGACTGGCGCAGGCGGCGGCCATTTGCTGGCGATAGACCGCGCCGGACAGCGGTTGATCGCTGGGCAGTAGCCAGACATTCAGTGCCGTGACGTCTTGCCCGGCAATCCGCAGCGTTTCCTTGCGTCCCTGAGCCTCGACCGGGAGGAACGGTACCGGGTTCTCGCCATTTCTTTCGCGAAACAAAAACGCGCCGCGTCCCTGCTCTCGGGACTCGGCGCGTTCGAATACGTGATTGACCGCTGTCACCATGCCGTGGCTGGAGCGGAAGTTGGTGCCTAGTGTATGCAAACGGCCGGTAGTGGCCTGACGTGCGCGCAGATAGGTGTAGATGTCGGCACCACGAAAGGCATAGATCGCCTGCTTGGGGTCGCCGATCAGGAACAGGCCGGTCTCAGGCTGATTGTCTTCGATGCGGTAAATGCTCTCGAAGATGCGGTACTGAACCGGGTCGGTGTCCTGGAATTCGTCGATCAGCGCGACCGGGAACTGCTCGCGGATCAGCGTTGCCAGACGCTCGCCGCCCTCCGATTGCAGCGCGGCATCCAGACGCAGCAACATGTCGTCGAACCCCATTTCTGCGCGACGGCGCTTCTCTTCTTCAAAACGCGCGCCGACCCACTTGGCAGCGTGTTGCAGAACAGCAGCATCGGGCGTCGGCAAGGCATCCAGGCTCGACTTGAGTCCGGACATGGCGTCCAGCCCCGGATGACTGGGAGCCTGGCCTTTCCAGGCCTCGGCCATGCCATCGGGTGTCAATCGGGTGAAGCCGGTGGCTATGTCCAGTTGCTCAAGCGACTCGTCTTCGGCCCAGGTCTTGAGTTTCTCGAACCAGGGCTCGAAATAACGCGCCTGCATTTTGCGGCCATCGACGGTTTTGCTGGCGACGCCTTCATGGCAGAGCGCGAGCAGCTCGTCTGCCCAGTCATGCCAAGGCATTTTCAGTTCGACCAACGCCGCTCGCCGCTCCAGCAAACACTCCTTGATCAGCTCCGCAGGCGCCTTGCCTTCATCGGTGTCACGCTCGCTGGCAAACAAGCCGCGTACCCGAGGCAACAGCGCTGCGGGGCCACCCCAATTGCTGCGCACCCAGTTCAGCGCATCGCCCTGCATCGGGTAGCAGAACAGTCGCCAGTAATCGCGCAACACTTCGCCAAGCAGATCGCTGTGATCGGTTTCCAGGGATTGCGTGAAGAGGCTGCCGCTGTCGAACGCATGCTCGCGCAGCATGCGCTGACACCAGCTGTGAATGGTCGAGACGGCGGCTTCGTCCATCCACTGCGCGGCGATATCGAGGCGGTTGGCGCAGCCCGGCCATTGCTGCGGATCGAACTGATCGCGCAGCTCGGCAATCAGTCCGTCCGGGGCAACAATTTCGTCGCGGAAGAACCGCGCGGCCTCAGCCAAGCGTGTCCGAATCCGTTCACGCAGCTCTTTGGTAGCAGCGTCGGTAAACGTCACTACGAGGATTTGCGGCGGCAGTAATTCTCGTGCAAAACCGCTTGTCTCGCCGCCATGGCCGAGAATCAGCCGCAGATAAAGTGCCGAAATCGTAAAGGTTTTACCGGTGCCGGCGCTTGCTTCGATCAACTGACTGCCGCGCAGCGGGAAGGCCAGAGCCAACGGTGTTTTGGTACTCATGCGCGCGCACCTTCGCTGGACAAGGAACGCCACGGCGCTTCGAATAATGGGCGGTACAACGCGTCGCACCAGCCGGTGAAGGTTTCGTCTGCCAACAATGCATCGAAGTCGGGATATTGCCGGAGCAGTGCCGGGCTTTCACGCCGCTCGCCGTTGCTGGTCTGGCCGTCACCGTCATAGGCTTTTCGCGCAGCTGCTTCGGCTTTGACCGGGTCAGTTTGAGACAACCAGGCGAACGCGGTTTTTATCGCAATCGGCAGGGGTTGGCGCATGCCTGATTGCCAGGCAAGAAGCAGGTCACCGAGCAAACGCAACGCTCGGTCTCGCTCCATTGGCTCAAGCAACAACGTGTCGTCACTGGCGACCAATGCCGTGGTCAGCGCATGCTCGCTGGCGCAGGCGACCAGATGGGTAACCCACGATTTGGTCAGCCGATGCCACTTGCGAGTTTTGATCGAGCCGATGCTATTGGGAATGGTCGTGACCGACAGCAGGCCGCCATCGGCGCGTTGATGCAGGTTTGCGAGCCAGCCCTCCAGCCGCAAACCCTGCAGGTCGAGACTGACCGGGATTGCACTACTCACTGGCGTCGGCCATAACGTCAGCAACTGTTGATAACGCTGCAGAAGATCCGGCAGCGGTTCGATCAGTTCACGCTGTAGGCATTCGCCAAAACCGGCCATAGGCAGCAGACCACTGTTTTGCAGGCGCAGCGCCCGGGCTTGCAGCGCCTGATCGATATTGTCCGGCTGGCTGAGTGCGGCTTCCAGCAAACTGTCGCTTAGCGTGTAGCGCTGTAGGGCGTCCAGCACGAAAGGTTCTTCATCTGCCAACGGCGCTTGCGCCGCCTCGAAATAGACCTTGAGACGCTGGGTGAAAAAATGCCGAACCGGATTACGCAGAAAATCCTGCAGCAATGCCAGCGTCAACGGTTCCTCTTGAACATATGGCGCGAGTAACGGCGCTTCGCTTTGCTGCGCTTTCTCTTGATGTAACACCTGCCACTCGCTGGCGTAGCTGAACAGTTGCTCGCCTTCGTGGAAATAGCGGGCACTGAAAGGTTGCAGGGGGTGTTCTTCGGTCAGCGCTTCCAATAGATCCTGGGTAGGGTCGATTGAACGCCAGCCGCTGGCGAGGTGATCGCGCAACTGGCCGATGAGCACCGAGGCAGGTCGTTCGCTGTTGTCGCGGATGCTGCGACCGACCCAACTGATGTAGAGCTGAGAGCGCGCGGACAACAGCGCTTCAAGTAACAGATAGCGGTCGTCCTCACGTCGTGAGCGATCCCCAGGTCGGTAATCGCTGCCCATCAGATCGAAGTCCAGCGGTGGTTGCGCGCGGGGATAATCGCCGTCGTTCATGCCCAGCAGACAAACCAGTTTGAAAGGAATGGCACGCATCGGCATCAAGGTGCAGAAATTCACCGCACCTGCGAGGAATCGTTGTGACAAACGGCCCTGATCGAGCCCGGCGAGCCAGGCTTCGCGCACGACAGTCAGCGGCAGTTCGTCAGTCAGGCCGACCGCCTCGCAGGTCTCCAGCCAGGTCTCGCGAAGCTCTTCGAGCTGAGTCAGCAGGTAGTCGTCGTGCTCGTTGCTCGCCTGAAAGAACACTTGCATCAGCGCCTGCAAGCGCAGCCCCCACTCTTTCGGTTGAGCCGGTTGCGTGAGTTGCTGATGAGCGATTTCCAAGGCATCCAGCAGCGCCACCAATGGCCCGATCAGGGCAGCATCCAGCCCACCAATTTCATCATAAGGTTCGATGCCTGCACACGCCTCAGCGCTGCCGACTGCGTAGCCCAGCAGCATTCGGCGCAGGCCGAAATGCCAGCTGTTCTGCTCCAGTTCCTCAGGCAATCCGAGACCGGCCCGTTGTTCGGCACTCATGCCCCAACGCACGCCGGCACCCTCGATCCAGCGGTGCAGGGTTGGCAGGTCACGTTCCTCTACGCCAAAGCGAGCACGCAGAGCTGGAACATCGAGCAGGTCGAGAATCTCGCTGACCGGGAAACGGCTGTCCGGCAGCTTGAGCAGGTGCTCGACGGCGATCAGTAATGGATCACGTCCTCGCTGGCCCTGGTCCGCCAAAGTGAACGGAATGAAGCGCGGGTCAAATCGATCGAGCTGACCGAAAACCGCGCGGATATGCGGGGCATAGCTGTCGATATCCGGGACCATCACGATCACGTCCCGTGGGCGTAGAGCCGGGTCGGCGCTGAAACGCGCCAGGAGTTGATCGTGCAGGATTTCGACTTCACGCTGGGCACTGTGGGCGATGTGGAAACGTATTGAATGGTCTTGGGTTGCATCAACCGCAGGCCAGAGTTCGCGTGTCTCGTTGAGGGGACGTAACTCCAGAATGTCATCCTGAAGCTGGTTAAGCATGTTGTGCGGCTGGGCTTCGCTGAACAGGTCGATGCGGCCGTCACGAAAGGCTGCGCGGTAGCTGTTGGGATCGTCGTAGCTGTCGAGCAGGTTGATATAGTCGCGACCTTGTTTGCCCCAAGCGGCCAGCAAAGGATGTGCATGCTGATGCAGGGTCTCGGCATCAAGGACCACTGGCATCCCGCTTTTGCGTTGTTGCCGCTTGTATTGATGTCGCAGCAGGTCCTTGTCGGCGACGATATCGGCCCAGTGATGGCGACAGGGGTTGTGTACGCAAAGCAGAACCTGACTGAAGCGCGCCAGACCGGCGAGCGCTTCAAGAACTTGTGCGGGCAATGAAGAAATGCCAAAGACGATCACGCGCGGCGGCAGCGCAGCCGGGGCCTTGTCGAGTATGTTGATGCGTTCCATGAAGCGTTGATGCACGCCGGCACGACTCTGCGCCATGCCCTGTTCGCCGACGTCATCCAGCAGCGCTCGCCACAACTCTGCCTGCCAGCAACTGGTCGGTGGCAGCGGCTTTATTTCACCTCTGACATTGCGCAGTTGATGACGCCCTTCAGCCCAGTCCTCGAGCCAGTCGGCCCGATAAACTTGATATTGGTCGAACAGATCGGCCAGACGCTCTGACAATTGATAGCGCTTGCGCAGATCGCTGTCATGGGTGAGGAAGCGTTGCAGCGGCTCGAAATGGGGGCGATCGATTACCTGTGGCAAGAGGCGCATCAGACGCCAGGTCAGCGGAGCTTTATCGAGCAGGGATTTCGCCGGAATCTCTTCTCGTCCCAATACCATGCGATACAGCTGCCACATGAAACTGCCGGGTAGTTGAACGTCAATCGCCGCAGCGATCCCGCAACCGCCAAGGTCATCGTCTTCAGGATCTTCGGCCAATGCGAGTTTGAGCCATTGGGCGATGCCGTTGCTTTGCACCAAAGCGATTTCGTTTTCCAAGGGTGCCAGTGGGTAGCGCCGCATGATGCTGACCACAAGACTGCGCAGCTCATCGAGACTGTTGCTCTGAACCACCATGAATGCAGCGTTGAGGGACTGGGCGTCCGACATATGGATTCCTTGGAAAATCGCTAAAGCCGAGGCAGAACCTTAGCATTGTCGGCCGACTGTGACAGCCGGACGAGGTCTGCGAAGCCTGTAAGAACTTTCTCGCAGGCAAAACAAAACCCCAACTGCTTTCGCAATTGGGGTTTCGAATTTAATCTTGACGATGACCTACTCTCACATGGGGAAACCCCACACTACCATCGGCGATGCATCGTTTCACTGCTGAGTTCGGGATGGGATCAGGTGGTTCCAACGCTCTATGGTCGTCAAGAAATTCGGGTACTGACTCGGGACCGGATGGCCTCGCTTCAGCAAATTGGGTATGTGACAGCTAGGTGTTTGTGAATTTCGAACTTTCGGTTCGTTTCGTCTTCACACACCGCAATCTGGTGCCTTTTCAGGTCAGCAAATTGCTTGGGTGTTATATGGTCAAGCCTCACGGGCAATTAGTATTGGTTAGCTCAACGCCTCACAGCGCTTACACACCCAACCTATCAACGTCGTAGTCTTCGACGGCCCTTCAGGGAACTCAAGGTTCCAGTGAGATCTCATCTTGAGGCAAGTTTCCCGCTTAGATGCTTTCAGCGGTTATCTTTCCCGAACATAGCTACCCGGCAATGCCACTGGCGTGACAACCGGAACACCAGAGGTTCGTCCACTCCGGTCCTCTCGTACTAGGAGCAGCCCCTCTCAAATCTCAAACGTCCACGGCAGATAGGGACCGAACTGTCTCACGACGTTCTAAACCCAGCTCGCGTACCACTTTAAATGGCGAACAGCCATACCCTTGGGACCGGCTTCAGCCCCAGGATGTGATGAGCCGACATCGAGGTGCCAAACACCGCCGTCGATATGAACTCTTGGGCGGTATCAGCCTGTTATCCCCGGAGTACCTTTTATCCGTTGAGCGATGGCCCTTCCATACAGAACCACCGGATCACTAAGACCTACTTTCGTACCTGCTCGACGTGTCTGTCTCGCAGTCAAGCGCGCTTTTGCCTTTATACTCTACGACCGATTTCCGACCGGTCTGAGCGCACCTTCGTACTCCTCCGTTACTCTTTAGGAGGAGACCGCCCCAGTCAAACTACCCACCATACACTGTCCTCGATCCGGATAACGGACCTGAGTTAGAACCTCAAAGTTGCCAGGGTGGTATTTCAAGGATGGCTCCACGCGAACTGGCGTCCACGCTTCAAAGCCTCCCACCTATCCTACACAAGCAAATTCAAAGTCCAGTGCAAAGCTATAGTAAAGGTTCACGGGGTCTTTCCGTCTAGCCGCGGATACACTGCATCTTCACAGCGATTTCAATTTCACTGAGTCTCGGGTGGAGACAGCGCCGCCATCGTTACGCCATTCGTGCAGGTCGGAACTTACCCGACAAGGAATTTCGCTACCTTAGGACCGTTATAGTTACGGCCGCCGTTTACCGGGGCTTCGATCAAGAGCTTCGCGTTAGCTAACCCCATCAATTAACCTTCCGGCACCGGGCAGGCGTCACACCCTATACGTCCACTTTCGTGTTTGCAGAGTGCTGTGTTTTTAATAAACAGTCGCAGCGGCCTGGTATCTTCGACCGGCATGAGCTTACGGAGCAAGTCCTTCACCCTCACCGGCGCACCTTCTCCCGAAGTTACGGTGCCATTTTGCCTAGTTCCTTCACCCGAGTTCTCTCAAGCGCCTTGGTATTCTCTACCCAACCACCTGTGTCGGTTTGGGGTACGGTTCCTGGTTACCTGAAGCTTAGAAGCTTTTCTTGGAAGCATGGCATCAACCACTTCGTCACCCAAAGGGTAACTCGTCATCAGCTCTCGGCCTTAAGATCCCGGATTTACCTAAGATCTCAGCCTACCACCTTAAACTTGGACAACCAACGCCAAGCTGGCCTAGCCTTCTCCGTCCCTCCATCGCAATAACCAGAAGTACAGGAATATTAACCTGTTTTCCATCGACTACGCTTTTCAGCCTCGCCTTAGGGACCGACTAACCCTGCGTCGATTAACGTTGCGCAGGAAACCTTGGTCTTTCGGCGTGGGTGTTTTTCACACCCATTGTCGTTACTCATGTCAGCATTCGCACTTCTGATACCTCCAGCAAGCTTCTCAACTCACCTTCACAGGCTTACAGAACGCTCCTCTACCGCATCATCCGAAGATGATACCCGTAGCTTCGGTGTATGGTTTGAGCCCCGTTACATCTTCCGCGCAGGCCGACTCGACTAGTGAGCTATTACGCTTTCTTTAAAGGGTGGCTGCTTCTAAGCCAACCTCCTAGCTGTCTAAGCCTTCCCACATCGTTTCCCACTTAACCATAACTTTGGGACCTTAGCTGACGGTCTGGGTTGTTTCCCTTTTCACGACGGACGTTAGCACCCGCCGTGTGTCTCCCATGCTCGGCACTTGTAGGTATTCGGAGTTTGCATCGGTTTGGTAAGTCGGGATGACCCCCTAGCCGAAACAGTGCTCTACCCCCTACAGTGATACATGAGGCGCTACCTAAATAGCTTTCGAGGAGAACCAGCTATCTCCGAGCTTGATTAGCCTTTCACTCCGATCCACAGGTCATCCGCTAACTTTTCAACGGTAGTCGGTTCGGTCCTCCAGTCAGTGTTACCTAACCTTCAACCTGCCCATGGATAGATCGCCCGGTTTCGGGTCTATTCCCAGCGACTAGACGCCCTATTAAGACTCGCTTTCGCTACGCCTCCCCTATTCGGTTAAGCTCGCCACTGAAAATAAGTCGCTGACCCATTATACAAAAGGTACGCAGTCACAGAACAAAGTCTGCTCCCACTGCTTGTACGCATACGGTTTCAGGATCTATTTCACTCCCCTCTCCGGGGTTCTTTTCGCCTTTCCCTCACGGTACTAGTTCACTATCGGTCAGTCAGTAGTATTTAGCCTTGGAGGATGGTCCCCCCATATTCAGACAAAGTTTCTCGTGCTCCGTCCTACTCGATTTCATGACTAAGAGATTTTCGCGTACAGGGCTATCACCCACTATGGCCGCACTTTCCAGAGCGTTCCGCTAATCTCAAAGCCACTTAAGGGCTAGTCCCCGTTCGCTCGCCACTACTAAGGGAATCTCGGTTGATTTCTTTTCCTCAGGGTACTTAGATGTTTCAGTTCCCCTGGTTCGCCTCTTGCACCTATGTATTCAGTACAAGATAACCATCTTATGATGGCTGGGTTCCCCCATTCAGATATCTCCGGATCAAAGTCTGTTTGCCGACTCCCCGAAGCTTTTCGCAGGCTACCACGTCTTTCATCGCCTCTGACTGCCAAGGCATCCACCGTATGCGCTTCTTCACTTGACCATATAACCCCAAGCAATCTGGTTATACTGTGAAGACGACATTCGCCGAAAATTCGAATTTCTCAACTAAGAGAACTCACAAATTTTACCTTAGCCTGATCCGTTACCAGTGAAAGTAACGTTCAGTCTATCTTTCTATCACATACCCAAATTTTTAAAGAACGATCTAATCAAAAGACTAGAAATCAATATTCAGCTCGAATATTCATTTCTAAACTCTCAAACTTCGAAGCAGTTTATGGTGGAGCCAAGCGGGATCGAACCGCTGACCTCCTGCGTGCAAGGCAGGCGCTCTCCCAGCTGAGCTATGGCCCCATAACAAAATTGGTGGGTCTGGGCAGATTCGAACTGCCGACCTCACCCTTATCAGGGGTGCGCTCTAACCAACTGAGCTACAGACCCAATTTCGAGCTTGTAACTGTTAGCTCAGAGCTATCAGCTTGGAGCTTAAAGCTGCTTCTATCGTCTTCTTCAATGAATCAAGCAATTCGTGTGGGAGCTCATGCAGCAGCTGATGTCGTCGATTAAGGAGGTGATCCAGCCGCAGGTTCCCCTACGGCTACCTTGTTACGACTTCACCCCAGTCATGAATCACACCGTGGTAACCGTCCTCCCGAAGGTTAGACTAGCTACTTCTGGTGCAACCCACTCCCATGGTGTGACGGGCGGTGTGTACAAGGCCCGGGAACGTATTCACCGCGACATTCTGATTCGCGATTACTAGCGATTCCGACTTCACGCAGTCGAGTTGCAGACTGCGATCCGGACTACGATCGGTTTTATGGGATTAGCTCCACCTCGCGGCTTGGCAACCCTTTGTACCGACCATTGTAGCACGTGTGTAGCCCAGGCCGTAAGGGCCATGATGACTTGACGTCATCCCCACCTTCCTCCGGTTTGTCACCGGCAGTCTCCTTAGAGTGCCCACCATTACGTGCTGGTAACTAAGGACAAGGGTTGCGCTCGTTACGGGACTTAACCCAACATCTCACGACACGAGCTGACGACAGCCATGCAGCACCTGTCTCAATGTTCCCGAAGGCACCAATCCATCTCTGGAAAGTTCATTGGATGTCAAGGCCTGGTAAGGTTCTTCGCGTTGCTTCGAATTAAACCACATGCTCCACCGCTTGTGCGGGCCCCCGTCAATTCATTTGAGTTTTAACCTTGCGGCCGTACTCCCCAGGCGGTCAACTTAATGCGTTAGCTGCGCCACTAAGAGCTCAAGGCTCCCAACGGCTAGTTGACATCGTTTACGGCGTGGACTACCAGGGTATCTAATCCTGTTTGCTCCCCACGCTTTCGCACCTCAGTGTCAGTATCAGTCCAGGTGGTCGCCTTCGCCACTGGTGTTCCTTCCTATATCTACGCATTTCACCGCTACACAGGAAATTCCACCACCCTCTACCATACTCTAGCTTGCCAGTTTTGGATGCAGTTCCCAGGTTGAGCCCGGGGATTTCACATCCAACTTAACAAACCACCTACGCGCGCTTTACGCCCAGTAATTCCGATTAACGCTTGCACCCTCTGTATTACCGCGGCTGCTGGCACAGAGTTAGCCGGTGCTTATTCTGTCGGTAACGTCAAAACAGCAAAGTATTAATTTACTGCCCTTCCTCCCAACTTAAAGTGCTTTACAATCCGAAGACCTTCTTCACACACGCGGCATGGCTGGATCAGGCTTTCGCCCATTGTCCAATATTCCCCACTGCTGCCTCCCGTAGGAGTCTGGACCGTGTCTCAGTTCCAGTGTGACTGATCATCCTCTCAGACCAGTTACGGATCGTCGCCTTGGTGAGCCATTACCTCACCAACTAGCTAATCCGACCTAGGCTCATCTGATAGCGCAAGGCCCGAAGGTCCCCTGCTTTCTCCCGTAGGACGTATGCGGTATTAGCGTTCCTTTCGAAACGTTGTCCCCCACTATCAGGCAGATTCCTAGGCATTACTCACCCGTCCGCCGCTGAATCCAGGAGCAAGCTCCTCTCATCCGCTCGACTTGCATGTGTTAGGCCTGCCGCCAGCGTTCAATCTGAGCCATGATCAAACTCTTCAGTTCAAACATCTTTGGGTTTTTAAGAAACCCTAAACTTGGCTCAGCAATCGTTGGTTACATCTTTGATTTCTCGCGGAGTAACTTGTGATGCTGATAATCTTGTTGACTATCAGTCTGACTGCACAAGCACCCACACGAATTGCTTGATTCAGTTGTTAAAGAGCGGTTGGTTAAGATCTTTCGTCTCAACCGAGGCGCGCATTCTACAGCAGCCTCATTTGCTGTCAAGTGATTATTTTCAGAAGTTTTCGAAGAATTCTTCAACAACTTCAACCACTTGCGCTTCCGATCTCTCGTTAGCGGGAGGCGAATTCTACAGCGTTAATCGCTGCTGTCAACACCTCTTTTTCTCCGCTTTCGACCGAGAAGATCGAACCGTTAAAAGAGCCACACATCACTGCTCTTTCAACTCCTTCCAGGCTTCGATGATCTGAAGCAAGTCGCTGCCGAAAACTGCGTAACTCTTTGAATCTCAAGGAGTTTTCCGTTTCGACTGCGCCGGAAGTGGGGCGAATTATAGACCTCTGGAATCTGCCGTCAACACCTATTTTCATATTTCTGTCATATCGGTCAAAAAGCCCCGAAAACGCGAAGGCCGACCTGAAAGGTCGGCCTTCTGCACATCCAGCTACTTATAAGCTAGGGAATGCGAACTGCGAAGCTTCATGGCTTGCACGCTGCGGCCAGCGCTGGGTGATCGCCTTGCGACGAGTGTAGAAGCGCACGCCATCCGGACCATACGCATGCAGGTCGCCAAACAGCGAACGCTTCCAGCCGCCGAAACTGTGATAAGCCACCGGCACCGGCAGCGGCACGTTGACGCCGACCATGCCGACTTCGATCTCGTCGCAGAACAGCCGCGCCGCTTCGCCGTCACGGGTGAAGATGCAGGTGCCGTTGCCGTATTCGTGATCATTGATCAGTTGCATCGCCTCTTCCAGGCTGTTCACCCGCACCACGCACAGCACCGGCCCGAAGATCTCTTCTTTATAGATGCGCATCTCAGGGGTGACGTTGTCGAACAGGCAGCCACCGAGGAAGAAGCCGTCTTCATGACCGGCGACGCTCAGACCGCGACCATCGACCACCAGGGTCGCGCCCGCCGCCACACCGTCATCCACATAACCGCTGACCTTGTCACGCGCCTGACCGGTAACCAACGGCCCCATGTCCAGACCGCACGAGGTGCCCGCGCCGATTTTCAGCGCTTTGATCTGTGGAACCAGTTTCGCCACCAGCGCGTCCGCGACCTGATCGCCAACACACACGGCCACCGAGATGGCCATGCAGCGTTCGCCGCAGGAACCGTAAGCCGCGCCCATCAGTGCACTTACCGCATTGTCCAGATCGGCATCCGGCATCAGTACCGCGTGGTTCTTCGCGCCGCCCAGTGCCTGAACGCGTTTGCCGCGCTTGGTGCCTTCGGCGTAGATGTACTCGGCAATCGGTGTCGAACCGACGAAACTCAGCGCTTTGACTTCCGGCGCTTCGATCAACGCGTCCACCGCTGTCTTGTCACCATGGACCACACTCATCACGCCTTTCGGCAATCCTGCTTCCAGCAGCAACTGGGCGATCAGCAGCGTCGAGCTTGGATCGCGCTCGGATGGCTTGAGGATGAAGCAGTTGCCGCAGACGATCGCCAGCGGGTACATCCACAGCGGGACCATGGCCGGGAAGTTGAACGGGGTGATACCGGCAACAATCCCCAACGGCTGGAAGTCCGACCAGGCATCGATGTTCGGGCCGACGTTGCGGCTGTACTCGCCCTTGAGGATTTCCGGGGCGGCGCAGGCGAACTCGACGTTCTCGATACCGCGCTTCAATTCACCGGCGGCGTCTTCCAGGGTCTTGCCGTGCTCTTCGCTGATCAGTTGCGAGATGCGTGCTTCGTTCTGCTCCAGCAGCTGTTTGAAACGGAACATCACCTGGGCGCGCTTGGCTGGCGGCGTGTTGCGCCAGGCCGGGAACGCGGCCTTGGCGGCATCGATGGCTTTCTGAATGGTGGCCTGGCTGGCCAATGGCAGTTTATGGATCGCCTGGCCGGTAGACGGGTTGAACACATCCACCGCGCGACCGTTCTCGGTCACCAGTTCGCCATTGATCAAATGCGGGATAACGCTCATCGAACACTCCTGAATTCTGGTCCGCAGGCGCCGTGAGAGACGCCGGCACTTTTGTACATATATAGAAGGAAAAATCAGTCGAGCTTGTTCAGCACTTCGCCGACCGCGTCGAACAGACGATCGAGGTCTTGCGGCTTGCTGTTGAAGGTTGGGCCGAACTGCAGGGTGTCGCCGCCGAAGCGTACGTAGAACCCGGCTTTCCACAAGGCCATGCCCGCTTCGAAAGGACGCACGATGGCATCACCGTCGCGCCCGGCAATCTGGATCGCGCCGGCCAGGCCGTAGTTGCGGATGTCGATGACGTTCTTCGAGCCTTTCAGGCCGTGCAGCGCGTTTTCGAAATGCGGCGCGACTTCGGCGACGCTCTGCACCAGGTTTTCCTTTTGCAGCAGGTCGAGTGCTGCAAGGCCGGCGGCACAGGCCACCGGGTGTGCCGAATAGGTGTAGCCGTGAGGGAATTCCACGGCGTATTCCGGCGTCGGCTGGTTCATGAAAGTCTGGTAGATCTCGGAGCTGGCAATCACCGCGCCCATCGGGATCGCGCCGTTGGTGACTTGCTTGGCGATGCACATCAGGTCCGGGGTCACGCCAAAGCTCTCGGCGCCGAACATCGAACCGGTGCGGCCGAAACCGGTGATCACTTCATCGAACACCAGCAGGATGTTGTGCTGATCGCAGATTTCGCGCAAACGCTTGAGGTAACCCTGTGGCGGAACCAGTACCCCGGCGGACCCTGCCATCGGTTCAACGAACACCGCAGCGATATTGGAAGCGTCGTGCAGCTCGATCAACTTCAGCAGCTCATCGGCCAAAGCAATACCGCCCTGCTCCGGCATGCCGCGGGAAAACGCATTGCTCGCCAGCAGCGTGTGCGGCAGGTGATCGACATCCATCATCGCCTGACCAAACAGTTTGCGGTTGCCGTTGACGCCACCGAGGCTGGTGCCGGCGATGTTCACGCCGTGGTAGCCACGGGCACGGCCGATCATTTTGGTCTTGGTCGCCTGACCTTTCAGGCGCCAGTAGGCACGGACCATTTTCACCGCGGTATCGGCGCACTCGGAACCAGAGTCGGTGAAGAACACGTGGTTCAGGTTGCCCGGGGTCAGTTCGGTGATTTTCTCTGCCAACTGGAACGACAACGGATGGCCATACTGGAAACCCGGCGAGTAGTCGAGAGTGCCCAGCTGTTTCGAAACGGCTTCCTGAATTTCCTTGCGGGTGTGCCCGGCGCCGCAGGTCCACAGACCGGACAGCGAGTCGTAGATCTTGCGGCCCTTGTCGTCGAACAGCCAGCTGCCTTCAGCGCCGACGATCAGACGCGGGTCGCGTTGAAAGTTGCGGTTGGCGGTGTACGGCATCCAGTGCGCGTCCAGCTTCAGTTGACTGGCCAGTGGCGACGGCGCGTTTTCAGGCATGTTCATCGGGCAAAACCTCGCAGGGCATAAGCGTCAGGGAGATGGAAAGCGTTGTTGCAGCTAAATTGCCACGGCGATAAAGTCGGTGAAATCCAACTCTTCTAACCTTCAGTTAGATCATCGCTAAACAAAGAGAACAAAAAATGAGCAGCCGCCGCGCCGATCCACTGGCTCAGGTCAGTGACTTTGATATCCGTCTGCTGCGGATTTTTCGCAGTGTCGTGGAATGTGGCGGCTTCTCCGCAGCGGAAACAGTGCTCGGCATCGGCCGTTCGGCGATCAGCCAGCAGATGAGCGATCTGGAACAGCGCCTCGGCTTGCGCCTGTGTCAGCGTGGCCGGGCCGGATTTTCCCTGACCGAGGAAGGTCGTGAGGTGTATCAGTCGGCACTACAGCTGTTGAGTGCACTGGAGAGTTTTCGCACTGAGGTCAACGGACTGCACCAACACCTGCGCGGCGAGCTGATCATCGGCCTGACCGATAACCTCGTTACCCTTCCGCACATGCGCATCACCCACGCCCTCGCGCAGTTGAAGGAACGCGGGCCGGATGTGCAGATCCAGATCCGCATGATTGCGCCGAACGAAGTTGAACAAGGTGTGCTCGACGGGCGCCTGCACGTTGGCGTGGTGCCGCAGGCCAGCGCCTTGTCGGGACTGGAATATCAGCCGTTATACAGCGAGCGTTCGCTGCTGTATTGCGCGGTGGGTCATCCGCTGTTTTATGTCGACGACAAGCAACTCGATGATCAACGCCTCGACAGTCAGGACGCGATTGCGCCGACCTTTCGTCTGCCGGCGGAGATTCAAGCGCACTATCAGGCGCTCAATTGCACCGCCAGTGCCTCTGACCGTGAGGGCATGGCATTTCTGATTCTGACCGGACGCTATATCGGTTATCTGCCGGATCACTACGCCAGCCTTTGGGTGCAGCAGGGGCGTTTGCGTGCGCTCAAGGCCGGCACGCGTTTTTACGATTTGAGTCTGGCATCGGTCACGCGCAAGGGGCGGCGCCCTCATTTGGTGCTGGAAAGTTTCCTGGAGAGTCTGGCCGCGACGCGATAGATAAGCGCGCAGAGCCCAGCCCGGCTGGGCCTCATCGACAGAATCCAGGAATAACCTGAGCAAGTGGACAGGTTTTTGCACAGAAGGGATAACTCTCCTTCAAGAAGCCAAATCCATGCAGCCAGATTCCGATTCGTCCAGTGAACTGATCTACGGCCTCAACGACCGCCCCAAACCACTCGCCGCCATTCTCGCCGCACTGCAACACGTGCTCGCCAGTTTCGTCGGCATCATCACCCCGCCACTGGTGATCGGTTCCGCGCTCGGGCTGACCGCGCATCTACCTTACCTGATCAGCATGGCGCTGCTGGTCTCGGGCGTCGGCACTTTTATCCAGGCGCGGCGACCGTTCGGCATTGGCGCGGGGATGATCTGTCTGCAAGGCACCAGTTTCGCGTTTCTCGGCGCGGTGCTGTCGGCCGGGTTTCTGGTCAAGCAGCGCGGCGGCAGCCCGGAAGATATTCTGGCGATGATTTTCGGCGTGTGCTTTTTCGGCGCAATCGTGCAGATCGTGCTCAGCCGTTTCATCGGTCAGTTGCGCCGAGTGGTCACACCGCTGGTGACCGGCATTGTCATCACGCTGATCGGCATCAGCCTGATCAAAGTCGGCATCACCGATCTCGGTGGCGGCTTCAATGCACCGGACTTCGGCGCACCAGGCAATCTGGCTTTGGGCGTGTTCGTGCTGCTGACGATCATTCTGCTCAACCGTTCGAACACGCCGTGGGTACGACTGTCGGCGATCATCATCGGACTGGTGCTCGGCAGTCTCGCCGCTTGGTTCAGCGGGAAACTGGTCCCGCAGCCGTTGCCTGACTTGCCACTGGTGAGTTTTCCTACGCCGTTCAAGTTCGGTTTCAACTTCGACTGGACCGCTTTCCTGCCGGTCGCGCTGATTTATCTGATTAGCACCATCGAAACCGTCGGCGACCTCACCGCCAATTGCATGCTCGCCCGCCAACCGATCAGCGGCCCTTCTTATATAAGCCGCTTGCGCGGTGGCGTGCTTGGCGATGGCGTGAGCTGCATGATCGCGGCGACCTTCAGCGCTTTCCCCAACACAACGTTCGCGCAGAACAACGGCGTGATCCAATTGACCGGCGTTGCCAGCCGCTACGTCGGTCTGTACATCGGCGCGATCCTGTTCTGCCTCGGCCTGTTCCCGATGATCGGTGCGGTGCTGCAACAGATTCCGAAACCGGTGCTGGGCGGCGCAACGCTGGTGATGTTCGGCGCTGTGGCGGCGGCGGGCGTACGCATTCTCGCGCAGTCACCGCTGGACCGGCGCAGCATGTTGATCATCGCCACTTCGTTCGGCGTCGGCCTCGGCATCGCCGCGCAACCGAACCTGCTGCACCTGCTGCCGAAACTGGTGCAGAACCTGTTCGACTCGGCGATCACCAGCGGCGGGCTGACGGCAATCGTCCTGTGTCTGTTGTTGCCGGAAGGCAAAACCGCTGAGACAAAAAGCCCCGCGTCATTGAACAAGATCGAACAGGCGTAACTGTTTTTCCGCGCAAGGACTTGTCGGATGCCTGTGGGTGCGCTATCAACGCAACTGGTTGCACCCACAGACAATCCCGGAAGTGCCTATGACCTTTGAAGTCCCAGCCCACGGCGGCAAACCCGCCAGCCGCATTCGTCAGAAGAACGAAGAGACCATTCTCAAAGCCGCCGAAGACGAGTTCGCCCGTCACGGGTTCAAAGGCACCAGCATGAACACCATCGCGCAGAATGCCGGGCTGCCCAAGGCCAACCTGCATTACTACTTCACCAACAAGCTCGGTTTGTATGTGGCAGTGCTGAGCAACATCATCGAGTTGTGGGACAGCACCTTCAACACCCTCACTGCCGAGGATGACCCGGCCGAAGCGCTGACCCGCTACATCCGCGCGAAGATGGAATTCTCCCGGCGCCAGCCACAGGCTTCGCGAATCTTCGCCATGGAAGTGATCAGCGGCGGCGAATGCCTGAGCGAATATTTCAATCAGGACTACCGCGCCTGGTTCACCGGGCGCGCGGCGGTGTTTCAGGCATGGATCGATGCGGGCAAGATGGATCCGGTCGATCCGGTGCACCTGATCTTCCTGCTGTGGGGCAGCACCCAGCATTACGCCGACTTCGCCACGCAGATCTGCCGCGTCACCGGGCGCAGCAAGTTGACCAAGCAGGACATGGAAGACGCCGGCAACAACCTGATCCGCATCATTCTCAAAGGCTGCGGCCTCACTCCTTCTCTATAAGACGTTTATGCCTTTCACCCTCAGCGGTTTTTGCGAATACCGCGAAGAGATTCGCAAAAGCCGCTTCATCACTCTGGCGACGCCAATCAGCAGCCCCGCCGACGCGCAGGCATTTTTCGAGCAGCACAGCGATTTGAATGCCACGCACAATTGCTGGGCGTGGAAACTCGGCGCGCAATACCGCAGCACTGACGACGGCGAGCCGGGCGGCACTGCCGGCCGCCCTATTCTGGCGGCGATCGAGGCGCAGGACTGCGATCAGGTCGCGGTGCTGGTGATCCGCTGGTACGGCGGCATTCAACTGGGCACCGGCGGCCTGGCCCGGGCCTACGGCGGTGGCGCCAACAAGTGCCTGCAAGCGGCGGAAAAAATCGAGCTGATCAGCCGCGTGCCGCTCAGTTGCGCCTGCGGATTTGCCGAGTTGGCGCTGGTGAAGTTGCGCGTGGCGGATCTCGGTGGATTGGTGGTGGAGGAAAACTTCACGGCCAATGGGGTTGAGTTGAAATTGGCGGTAGGAGAAGCGCAGATCGAAGTGCTGCAAAGTCAGTTGGCGGATCTGAGCCGTGGGCGGATTTTGTTGCAGCGTTGAGAGTGGAAGATCAAAAGATCGCAGCCTTCGGCAGCTCCTACAGGGGGATCGCATTCCACCTGTAGGAGCTGCCGAAGGCTGCGATCTTTTTGGGGCATTACATGCATTCCATTTTCTGCCGACTTGCCCACATCGGCTGTGCACCCGACTGTGGATAACCTGAGCACATACCGCTGTAACCCTTCTGTCATGCGACTTTGCGCGATTTGTTCACTTTTCGTTCAATTGATCAGACGAAACGAAAAATCAGCGTAAAAACAGATAGTTAACATCGTTTATCACCATTAGAAGAAAGCATCGCAGTGCTTATGCCCGACCTCGGCGCTTGCGCACAATTACTGTGGAACAACCTGTGGATAAGCCGTTCATGACCGTCGCTGTCGCTGGATCTGCCTAGGCCCCAAGTGATTGCTCGTTTTTTAACCAACGTAACACGAGCAAAACTGGAGCCTGTTCAATGGCTTTGCGCTGAATTGGTGCTCGATAGAAAGACAAAACGCCCGCCGATGCGCTGCTGTCGGCACATACGGACTGGCTCCGCAAGCGTTCCTGACTCAATGGCCAGGAAATTGCTTTATCCACAGGCACAACTCCAAGTCAGTCGAGCCTGTCATGTCCATCGCCCCTTCCCCGCCGCGCCTGCAACTGCGCCAGATCAGCAAACGCTACCCCGGTTGTCTGGCCAACGACGCCATCGACCTGAGCATCGCGCCGGGTGAAATCCATGCCCTGCTCGGTGAAAACGGCGCAGGCAAAAGTACGTTGATGAAAATCATCTACGGGGTTACCCAGTGCGACAGCGGTGAAATGCTCTGGCAGGGGCAGCGCGTGCAGATCCGCAACCCGGCACAGGCACGGCAGTTGGGCATTGGCATGGTGTTCCAGCATTTCTCCCTGTTCGAAACCCTCAGCGTCGCGCAGAACATTGCCCTGGCGATGGGCGCGGCGGCCGGCACGCCGAAACAACTGGAGCCGAAGATTCGCGAAGTATCGCGACGTTACGGCATGGCGCTGGAGCCGGAGCGACTTGTCCACAGCCTGTCGATCGGCGAGCGGCAGCGGGTGGAAATCATCCGTTGCCTGATGCAGGACATCCGCCTGTTGATTCTCGACGAGCCGACCTCGGTGCTGACGCCGCAAGAGGCGGACGAATTGTTCATCACCCTGCGGCGCCTTGCCGACGAGGGCTGCAGCATTCTGTTTATCAGCCACAAGCTCGGTGAAGTGCGGGCCTTGTGCCACAGCGCCACGGTGCTGCGCGGCGGTCGGGTAGCCGGGCATTGCCTGCCGGCGCAATGTACGGATCAGCAACTGGCACAACTGATGGTCGGCGAAGCGGCGGCATTGATTGGCGAGTATCCGAAAGTCAGCGGTGGCGCGGCGTTTCTGCAGGTGCAGGGTTTGAGCTGGCACAACCCGGATCCATTCGGCTGCTCGCTGACAGACATCGACCTGCAAGTGCGCAGCGGTGAAATCGTCGGCATCGCCGGGGTCGCGGGCAATGGTCAGGATGAGCTGCTCGCCCTGCTCAGTGGCGAACAAACCTTGCCCCGGGCGCAAGCGGCGACCCTGCGCTTCGCCGAGCGAAACGTCGCTGACCTGCGCCCGGACGCGCGGCGCAAACTCGGTCTGGCCTTCGTGCCGGCCGAACGCCTCGGCCACGGCGCGGTGCCGGAGTTGAGTCTGGCCGATAACGCCCTGCTCAGTGCTTTCCAGCAAGGACTGGTGAGCCACGGGTTGATCCAACGCGGCAAAGTCGAAACCCTCGCGCAGCAGATCATCCAGCGTTTCGGCGTGAAGACCCCGGACACGCAAACCGCTGCGCGCAGCCTGTCCGGCGGCAACTTACAGAAATTCATCCTCGGCCGGGAAATTCTTCAGCAACCGAAACTGCTGATCGCCGCGCACCCGACCTGGGGCGTCGACGTCGGTGCCGCCGCCACCATCCATCGCGCCTTGATTGCCCTGCGCGATGCCGGCGCGGCGATTCTGGTGATTTCCGAAGACCTCGATGAGCTGTTCCAGATCAGCGATCGCCTCGGCGCGCTATGCGGCGGGCGTCTGTCGGCACTGCAAGACACCTGCCTTACACAACTGAGCGATGTCGGCGCGTGGATGGCCGGCCAGTTCGATCACTCACCTGGCGCCGCCTCGGTTTAACGGAGTTCCAACCATGCTGCTTTCTCTCGAACCCCGTGGCCAGCAATCGCGCCTGATGCTGTGGTGCTCGCCGTTATTGGCGGCGGCGCTGACCCTCGGCTGTGGCTCGCTGTTGTTCATCGCTCTGGGCCACGACCCACTGCAGACCTTGCATACGCTGCTGATCGCGCCGGTCAGTGACCTTTATGGCGTGTCCGAATTGCTGGTCAAGGCGCTGCCGATTCTGCTCTGCGCACTCGGCCTGGCGGTGGCCTATCAGGCGCGAATCTGGAACATCGGCGCCGAAGGCCAACTTCTACTCGGCGCGTTGGCCGGTAGTGCTCTGGCAGTGAACGTTATCGACATGCAAAGTCGCTGGGCGCTGGTGCTGATTCTGCTGACCGGCACGCTGGCGGGCGCCGCATGGGCCGGGCTCACCGCATGGCTGCGCACGCGCTTCAACGCCAACGAAATCCTCACCAGCATCATGCTCAACTACATCGCGCTGAACCTGCTGCTGTTCTGCGTGCACGGGCCGTTGAAGGATCCAGCGGGCTTCAATTTCCCGGAGTCGGCGATGTTCGGCGACGCCAGTCGTTTGCCGCTGCTGCTGGAGGACGGCCGCGTGCATGCCGGGGTGTATTTCGCCTTGCTCGCGCTGGTTGCAGTGTGGGTGTTGCTGCAGAAAAGCTTTATCGGCTTCCAGATCAAAGTGCTCGGGCTGGACAAACGTGCGGCAGGTTTTGTCGGCTTTCGCGAGAAGCGCCTGATCTGGCTGGCGCTGTTGATCAGCGGTGCTCTGGCCGGACTCGCCGGGGTCTGCGAAGTGACCGGGCCGATCGGCCAACTGGTGCCGCAGGTGTCGCCGGGCTATGGCTACGCGGCGATCACCGTGGCGTTTCTGGGACGGTTGAATCCGCTCGGCATTCTGTTCTCCAGTCTGCTCATGGCGCTGCTGTACATCGGCGGCGAGAGCGCGCAGATGTCGCTCAATCTGCCGCAAGCGATCACCCAATTGTTCCAGGGCATGATGCTGTTTTTCCTGCTCGCCTGTGACGTGCTGATTCTCTATCGGCCACGCCTGAAACTGCGCTGGAGCCGGCGCGCCTCGACCCCTGTCGTAACCGCCGGAGCGCTGTGATGGATATCGATCTGTTGAGCAATATTTTCTATGCCATGGTCCGCTGCGGCACGCCGCTGTTGCTGGTGGCATTGGGTGAGTTGATCTGCGAGAAAAGCGGCGTCCTCAACCTCGGCCAGGAAGGCATGATGCTGTTCGGTGCGGTGATCGGTTTTATCGTCGCGCTCAACAGCGGCAGCCTGTGGCTGGGTGTGCTGTTGGCGATGTTGGCCGGGATGTTGTTGTCGTCACTGTTTGCCCTGGTCGCGCTGGTGTTCAACGCCAATCAGGTGGCCACCGGGTTGGCGCTGACGATCTTTGGTGTCGGACTTTCGACGTTTGTCGGCGCGGCATGGGTGGGTAAGCCGCTGGCGGGTTTCGAGCCTCTGGCGATTCCGTATCTGAGTGAGATCCCGCTGATCGGGCGGATGCTGTTTGCCCAGGATCTGCTGGTGTATCTGTCGTTCGCGCTATTTGCCTTGGTGGCGTGGGTAATCATCAAAAGTCGTGTCGGCCTGATCATTCAAGCGGTCGGTGAAAACCCGGATGCGGCCAGCGCGATGGGCTTGCCGGTGCTGACCGTACGCACCTTGGCGGTGTTGTTCGGCGGAGCAATGGCCGGGCTGGCCGGGGCCTATCTGTCGCTGGCCTACACGCCGATGTGGGCGGAAAACATGACCGCCGGGCGCGGCTGGATTGCCCTGGCGCTGGTGGTGTTTGCCAGTTGGCGGGTGTGGCGGTTGTTGCTCGGGGCGTATCTGTTTGGCCTCGCCAGCATCCTGCATTTGGTGGCACAGGGATTGGGACTGGCGATACATTCGAGCCTGCTGGCGATGCTGCCGTATGTGGCGACGATTTTGGTGCTGGTGTTGCTGTCCCGCGATGCCGTGCGCACTCGGTTGTATGCGCCGGTTTCGTTGGGGCAGCCGTGGCAATCGGGACATTAGTTGATGTCAGAGCGGGCCTCTTCGCGAGCAGGCTCGCTCCCACAGGGGATCTGAGTGAACGCGGGCATATGTGGGAGCGAGCCTGCTCGCGAAAGCGTCCGCACAGGCAACACTTGAACCACGCCTCATGATTGTTTCTGATCAAACACCCTCGAGAAACTCAAGAAGCCTGGAGTATGCTCCGGGATCAAAGCCTGTTTTTCGCCAAGCGCTGCAACTGTGGCTCGGTCAGGCGTGTCCATTGAAACCTGAATGCTGACTTTCAAGGAAACCCATCATGTCTCAGGCAAAAAACGCACTGATCATCGGCGCCTCCCGCGGCTTGGGCCTCGGTCTGGTGAAGACCCTGCTGGCCGATGGCTGGCAAGTGACCGCGACAGTGCGCAATCCGCAGAAGGCCGAGGCGCTGCAAGCGCTGGGTGACGTGCGCATCGAGAAGCTCGACATGGACGATCAGCAAGCGGTGATCGCTCTGAGCCAGAAGCTCAAGGGCGAAACCTTCGATCTGTTGTTCGTCAACGCCGGGGTCAAAGGCCCGGACGTGCAGACGCCGGGCGGCGCGACCCTGGCCGAGGTCGGGCAACTGTTTTTCACCAACGCGGTGGCGCCGATCAATCTGGCCCAGCGCTTCGTCGGGCAGATTCGCGACGGCAGCGGCGTGCTGGCGTTCATGAGTTCGGTACTCGGCAGCGTGACCATGCCCGATGCGCCGGAGCTGGCGCTGTACAAGGCGAGCAAGGCGGCGCTGAATTCGATGACCAACAGTTTCGTCACGCAACTGGGCGAGCAGAAACTGACCGTACTTTCGCTGCACCCGGGCTGGGTGAAGACCGACATGGGCGGCGAAGGCGCCGATCTCGACGTCGAGACCAGCACCCGCGGGCTGATCGATCAGGTCAATGCGTTTGCCGGCAAGGGCGGGCATCACTTCGTCAATTACAAGGGTGAAACCATTCCCTGGTAAGCACTGATAATCCCGATGTGGGAGCGAGCCTGCTCGCGAATACGATCTGTCAGGTAAATCTGTATCGACTGACATGACGCCTTCGCGAGCAGGCTCGCTCCCACAGGGGGATGATGGTGAATGGTCGGGTGGCGCTTGCCCGATGGGGCGATTTGTTTGAAACTGCGCGCCTCGTCCTTCGCGGCGACCCTGGATCAGCAGACAGGGCAACACTGAGCTGGCAACCCTGAACCCAACTTTCAGAGGAGCCGGCCACAATGCCTGCGACCCGTACCTGGTTAAAAAATCCCCTCGCCATTTTCACCTCCAACGAGCTTGATGCCCGTGGCGGCCTTGTCGTGCAAGACGGTGTCATCGTCGAAGTCCTCGCTGCCGGTCAGCAGCCGTCGGCGCCGTGCAATGAAGTGTTCGATGCCCGCGAGCATGTGATCCTGCCGGGCCTGATCAACACCCACCATCACTTCTATCAAACCCTGACCCGCGCCTGGGCGCCGGTGGTCAATCAGCCGTTGTTTCCATGGCTGAAGACCCTGTACCCGGTATGGGCGCGGCTGACGCCTGAAAAACTCGCCCTCGCCACCAAAGTGGCGCTGGCTGAGTTACTGCTCTCGGGTTGCACCACGGCTGCCGACCATCACTATCTGTTCCCGGACGGTCTGGAAAACGCCATCGACGTGCAGGTCGAAACGGTGCGCGAACTGGGCATGCGCGCCATGCTCACACGCGGCTCGATGAGCCTTGGCGAGAAGGACGGCGGTCTGCCTCCACAACAAACGGTGCAGGAAGGTCAGGTGATTCTCGACGACAGCCAGCGGCTGATTCACGAGTATCACGAGCGTGGCGATGGCGCACAGATCCAGATCGCTCTGGCGCCATGCTCGCCATTCTCGGTGACCCCGGAAATCATGTCGGCCAGCGCTGATCTGGCGAACAAGCTCGATGTGCGTCTGCACACCCACCTCGCTGAAACTCTCGATGAAGAAGACTTCTGTCTGCAACGCTTCGGCCTGCGCACCGTCGATTATCTGGATAGCGTCGGCTGGCTCGGCCCGCGTACCTGGCTGGCCCACGGCATCCATTTCAACCCCGACGAAATCGCCCGCCTCGGCCAGGCCGGCACGGGCATCTGCCACTGCCCAAGCTCGAACATGCGCCTGGCGTCCGGCATCTGCCCGAGCATCGAGCTGACCGACGCCGGCGCGCTGTTCGGCCTTGGCGTTGACGGTTCGGCGTCCAACGATGCCTCGAACATGATCCTCGAAGCGCGTCAGGCTTTGTACATCCAGCGCCTGCGCTACGGCGCCGAAAAGATCACCCCGGAGCGCGTGCTGGGCTGGGCGACCAAGGGTTCGGCGAGCCTGCTCGGCCGCACTGACATCGGCGAAATCGCCGTGGGCAAACAGGCGGATCTCGCGTTGTTCAAGCTCGATGAACTGCGCTTCTCCGGTAGCCATGATCCGATTTCGGCGTTGCTGCTGTGCGGCGCTGACCGAGCGGATCGGGTGATGATCGGGGGCAAGTGGCGTGTGGTCGATGGGCAGGTTGAAGGGTTGGATCTGAAAGGTTTGATTGCCGATCACAGCCAGGCGGCTCGGCAGTTGATTGCCGGCACCTGAGTCACCGCCGTTCAAAACTGTGGGAGCGAGCCTGCTCGCGAAGAGGGAGTGTCAGACAACATGTTTGTTGGATGACACACCGCTTTCGCGAGCAGGCTCGCTTGTATGGTTAGACTTGAAGGGGTGGTGGGACGAACAGTTCGCATCTGACTGCTGTAACAGTACAGACCGTGGGAGACCTCGCCCCACCCCTTCCACCAAAAGCGCCGATAGAGAATGCTTCGTTCAAGCGACGATAGAAACAAGCCTGCGCCTCTGGGTGAAACCCCTACAAGTCGTAAAACCTTAGCGTGGAGAAGTGTCAGTGGCAATGCGCGTGTCGAAGTCAATTGTGGGTGTGGACGTCGCCAAAGCTGAACTTGTTATTTATTTAGCAGATCCAGATCTGCTCACCTCGATAACCAATGAAAAGCCCGTCATAAAGCGCTGGCTTAAAACGTTGCCGGGACCCACCGCCATAGCTGTTGAGGCGACAAATGTTTATCACGTCGACTTGGTTGAGTTGGCTCATGAGTCAGGCCACGACGTTTTCATCATCGACGGTTTTCAACTCAGTAATTATCGTAAAGGTGTCGGTGGCCGTAGTAAAACGGACGCATCTGACGCCCGTCTTCTCGCCCGTTTTCTAAAAAATGAAGGCGAAGATTTACGCCCCTGGACCCCACCTCCGGCGGTCTACGGCAAGCTGCAAAGCCTTCTACGACGTAGAGCTTCGCTGATACAGGCCAAAACCAGCCTGACCCAGAGCTGGGCAAATGACGCCAGCTTGAAAGCCGTGTTCGCAACTTTCGTAAAGTCCATGGAAAGGCTGGATTTGCTAGTTCAGAAAAAGCTCAAGGAAATCTTGCGTGAAGCTGGTTTGCTGGAAGAAGTTGCCAGATGCCAAGCCATCGAAGGTATAGGCTTTCTAACTGCAACTGCTTTGGTCATGGCATACAACCGAGGCGACTTTACCAGTGGCGACTCTTATGTCGCGTTTTTAGGCATGGATCTGAGAGTGAGCGACTCGGGCCAAAAAAATGGCCGTAGATATTTAACCAAGCGCGGATGCTCGGAGGTGCGACGGTTACTGCATAACGCCGCCATGTCAGCCTGCCGATCAAATGCCTGGAAGGCGTTCTACAACCACCATCTCAGCTGTGGAAAAGCGACTACACAGGTACTGGTGATGCTCAGCCGTAAACTCGCCCGCATAGCGTTCGCCCTGATGAAAAACCAGAGCGAATATCAATCGAAAGGGGCAGTTATCGCTTGAGGATAACCATAGAATCTCCCACATGGGTATCAGCCAGCCCTAAAGGCCCAGTAGCGACAGCATGATAAAGGTCGCAAACAACACAAAGTGCGTCATGCCCTCAATGGCGTTGGTCTCGCCGTCATTGAGGTTGATTGCGCTGACGATCAGGGTGATGAAGATCATCACCGTTTGCACCGGGGTCATCGCCATTTGAAACGGCTGGCCGGTGTACAGCGCCATCGCTTCCATCACCGGTACGGTCAGAATCACCGTCGACAGTGACGCCCCCATCGCAATGTTGACCACCGACTGCATGCGATTGGCCAGCGCCGCTCGTAATGCGGTGAGAATCTCCGGCGCGGCGGAAATCGCTGCCACCAGAATCGCCGTGATTACCGGCGGCGCGCCCGTGCCTTCCAGGCCCAGATCGAGGGTCTTGGACATCACCTCGGCCAGTGCGCCGATGATCACCACCCCCGACACCAGAATGCCGATCGACAGCGCCAGGCTGACCGGTTTCGGCTCCTGCTCGACCGGCTCCTTCTTGCGACGTTTGTCCGGGTAGCTGTAGCTGAAAAAGTAGCTGTGCGGGCCGACCTGCATGCGCAGGAACAGCGCGTAGAGCACCATCATCGCGCCAATGGTGAACGCCGAATACATCTTCCAATTGGCCTCGGGAATGAACTCCGGGACCACCATCGACACGCCCATCGCGGTGAGGATCATGACGCTGTAGCTGCGCGCCGAATCGTCGTTGTAGGACTGTTCGCCGTGTTTGATCCCGCCCATCAAAGCGGCGAGGCCGAGGATGCCGTTGATGTCGAGCATCACCGCTGAATAAATCGTGTCGCGCACCAGTGTTGCCGAGGCTTCGTTGCTCATCATGATTGCCAGGATCACCACTTCGACCAGCACTGCCGAGAGTGTGAGGATCATCGTGCCGTAGGGATCACCGACTTTTTCCGCCAGCAGTTCGGCGTGATGAGCGACGCGCATCGACGCGGCGACGATGAAGGCAATCAGCAGCAGACCGCCGACCAGCGCGACTATCTGGCCGTTGTGCAGCAGCCAGTGTTCCAGTGGATAAGCAACGCACGCGGCAAGGACTGCCAGCAGCAGGAAGCTTTCTTGTTTGAGGATCGAGAGCATGACGGGCCTTTTGCCGAAAAGAGCTGATGAAGCTACTGACTGCCGCGCGCCGCTAACGTTTCGTTACATCTTTACGCACCACGCGATGGCAGCTGGATTCAGGCATGCACTTTTATTGGCCTTGCCGGCCTCTTCGCGAGCAGGCTCGCTCCCACATTGAAATGCGTCCCTGTGGGAGCGAGCCTGCTCGCGAAGGCCGCACCGCGTTTTCAAATGAGTTTGTTGTCCTGTTGGTCAGCAATTTGCATTGGCCCTGAGCACACACAACAAAATGGAGTTCGGGTTCATGCCAATACGTCCGCTGCACAAACTGCTGTACGCCGCCATCGGTCTGGGAATCAGCCTGAGCGCCAGCGCTGCCGATCCGCTGAAGGTCGGTTTCGTCTACATCGGCCCGATCGGTGACCACGGCTGGACGTATCAGCACGAACAGGGGCGCAAGGCCCTGGCGGAAAAACTCGGCACGCAGATCACCACCAACTACGTGGAAAACGTCGCCGAGGGCGCCGACGCCGAGCGGGTGATCCGCAACATGGCCAAGGACAAATATGACCTGATCTTCACCACGTCTTTCGGCTACATGAACCCGACAGTGAAAGTCGCCAAGCAATTTCCCAAGGTGACGTTCGAACACGCCACCGGTTACAAGCAGGAGAAGAACCTCGGCACCTACCTGGCGCGCACTTACGAGGGCCGTTACGTCGGCGGTTTCCTCGCAGCGAAAATGACCAAGACCAAGAAGATCGGCTACGTCGCCTCGTTCCCGATTCCGGAAGTGATCCGCGACATCAACGCCATCCAGTTGGCCTTGAACAAGTACAACCCCGGCACCGAAATCAAAGTGGTGTGGGTCAACTCCTGGTTCGATCCGGGTAAGGAAGCCGACGCCGCCAACGCGCTGATCGATCAAGGCGTCGACGTGGTGTTCCAGCACACCGACAGCCCGGCGCCGATCCAGGCTGCCGAACGGCGCGGCGTGTATGCCGTGGGCTACGCCTCGGACATGGCCCACTTCGGCCCGAAAGCGGTGCTGACCTCGATCGTCAACGACTGGGCGCCACACTATATTCAGGCGACGCAGAGCGTGATCGACCACACCTGGAAATCCCAGGATTACTGGGGCGGGTTGAAGGAAGGCACAGTGGAACTGCCGATCAGCGATCTGGTGCCGGCGCCGGTGAAAGCCGAAGCCGAGCAGTTGATCGCCGACATCAAGAGCGGCGCATTGCAGCCGTTTACCGGGCCGATCAAGGATCAGGCCGGTGTAGAAAAAATCCCGGCGGGCGTGAGCGCGACCAATGCGGAACTGGCTTCGATGAATTACTACGTTGAGGGCATGAAGGCCGAGATGCCGAAGTAGTCCCCCGATTCACCACACAAAACCCTGTGGGAGCGAGCCTGCTCGCGAAAGCGGTGTGTCATTAAACAAAAATGTTGTCTGACACTCCCTCTTCGCGAGCAGGCTCGCTCCCACATTGGAAACACAGCGTATTCAAGGATTGTGTATGGATCAGCTTCCGATCATTGATATCAGCCCGCTCTATAGCGACGACGAAAACGCCTGGCCTGCGGTGGCCGAACAAATCGACCAAGCCTGCCGTGAGTGGGGCTTTTTCTATATCAAGGGCCATCCGATCTCGGCGCAACGTATCGAGGATCTGCTCGATCACGCCCAGCGCTTCTTTGCCCTGCCAGCCGCAGAAAAACTCAAGATCGACATTACCCAGACCCGCCATCATCGCGGCTACGGCGCAATTGCCACCGAGCAACTGGACCCGGACAAACCCAGTGACCTCAAAGAAACCTTCGACATGGGCCTGCACCTGCCGGACGAGCATCCCGAGGTGCTCGCGGAAAAACCCTTGCGCGGCCCCAATCGGCACCCGGCGCAACCCGGCTGGGAAACGCTGATGGAGCAGCATTACCTCGACATGCAGGCGCTGGCGCAAACCCTGCTTCGAGCGATGACCGTTGCGCTGGGCATCGAGCGCGACTTCTTCGATACGCGTTTTGTCGAACCGGTCAGCGTGTTGCGCATGATCCATTACCCACCGCGTCACACCGCCAGCTCCGCCGAGCAACAAGGTGCCGGCGCCCATACCGATTACGGCTGCATCACCCTGCTCTATCAGGACAGCGCCGGCGGTTTGCAGGTGAAGAACGTCAAAGGTGAATGGATCGACGCGCCACCGATTGACGGCACGTTCGTGGTCAACCTCGGCGACATGATGGCGCGCTGGAGCAACGACCGTTATCGCTCGACGCCGCACCGGGTGATCAGCCCGCTGGGCGTGGATCGCTATTCGATGCCGTTCTTCGCCGAACCGCACCCGGACACGCGCATCGAATGCCTGCCCGGCTGCCAGGACGCGCAGCATCCGGCGAAATATCCGACCACCACCTGCGCGCAATTCCTGCTGTCGCGTTTCGCCGATACCTACGCGTATCGACGTGAGCAAGAGGCGGTTTGATCGATCACCTGGTCAGGTTTTGCCAATTGTTGCGGCCAGCCTCTGTAGAATGCCGGCATTGCACCTGATGAGAAAAGACTATGTACGACTGGCTCAACGCCCTGCCCAAAGCCGAACTGCACCTGCATCTGGAAGGTTCGCTGGAGCCTGAACTGCTGTTCGCCCTGGCCGAACGCAACAAGATCGCCCTGCCGTGGAGCGACGTCGAAACCCTGCGCAAGGCCTACGCCTTCAACAATCTGCAGGAATTTCTCGACCTGTATTACCAGGGCGCCGATGTGCTGCGCACCTCGCAGGATTTCTACGACCTGACCTGGGCCTACCTGCTGCGCTGCAAAGCACAGAACGTGATCCACACCGAACCGTTCTTCGATCCACAGACCCACACCGACCGGGGCATCCCGTTCGAAGTGGTGCTCAACGGCATCGCCGCCGCACTCAAGGATGGCGAGACGCAACTGGGCATCAGCAGCGGTTTGATCCTCAGCTTCCTGCGCCACCTCAGCGAAGACGAAGCACAGAAAACCCTCGATCAGGCGCTGCCGTTCCGTGATGCGTTTGTCGCGGTCGGGCTCGACAGTTCCGAGATGGGCCACCCGCCGAGCAAGTTCAAACGCGTCTTCGATCGCGCCCGCGACGAAGGCTTCCTCACCGTCGCTCACGCCGGTGAAGAAGGCCCGCCGGAGTACATCTGGGAAGCCATCGACCTGCTGAAAATCCAGCGCATCGACCATGGTGTGCGCGCCATCGAAGACGAGCGCCTGATGCAGCGGATCATCGACGAGCAGATTCCGCTGACCGTATGCCCGCTGTCGAACACCAAGCTCTGCGTGTTCGATCACATGTCACAGCACAACATCCTCGACATGCTCGAGCGCGGCGTGAAGGTCACGGTCAACTCCGATGACCCGGCGTATTTCGGCGGTTACGTGACCGAGAACTTCCATGCGCTGCACGAGCATCTGGGTATGACCCAGGATCAGGCCAAGCGCCTGGCGCAGAACAGCCTGGATGCGCGGTTGGTAAAACCGTAAGCAACACCGCAAAACCAATGTGGGAGCGAGCCTGCTCGCGAAGAGGGAGAGTCAGTCAACATTTACGTTGAATGACACACCGCTTTCGCGAGCAGGCTCGCTCCCACATTCATATCGATGTTCACTCGGTAAGCTCTTCCAGGGTCTTGCCCCGCGTCTCCATCCCGAACAGCCACACCACGCCCGCCGCGATCGCGAAGCACGCCGCGCCCAGCGCGAACACCCCGCCCTGCCCGGTAATCGGGAACACCAGCCCGGTCACCAATGGCCCGAGCAGTGAGCCGACGCGGCCGATGGCCGAGGCGAATCCCGAGCCGGTTGCCCGTGCGGACGTCGGGTACAGCTCTGGCGTGTAGGTGTAGAGCACCGCCCACATGCCGAACAGGAAAAACTGCATCAACAGCCCGGTGCCGATCAGCAGCGCCACGTTGCCGCCGAACACCGCGCTCTGCCCGTATAGAAACGCCATCACCCCGCCGCCCAGCAGGGTGACGATGCACACCGGTTTGCGCCCCCAACGCTCGACCAGCCACGCCGCCATGAGGAAGCCGGGAATCCCGCCGAGCGAGATCAGCACCGTGTAGTACACCGACTGCGTCACGGCGAAACCCGACTGCTGCAGCAATGCACTGAGCCAGGAAGTCAGCCCGTAAAAACCCAGCAATGCGAAGAACCACAGACTCCAGATCATCGTTGTACGCTGGCGATATTGCGGCGACCAGATCTGCTTGAGTGCCGAGAAGAAATTACCCGGTGGCGTCACCGTGCGTGGCAAACGAACCGGTTCCGGCAAGGCTGCACCGCAGAGCGAAGCACGCACTCGCGCTTCGATGCCGTTCAACACCTTGTCCGCGTCGACGTCGCGCCCGGCCTGTTCCAGCCAGCGCGGCGACTCAGGGATGAAAAAGCGGATAGCCAGAACGAACACCGCCGGCACCGCCAGTACCAGGAAGATATCGCGCCAGCCAATCAGCGGCAGCAGGAAGTACGAGAGTACGCCCGCCGCGACAAACCCCAGCGGCCAGAAGCCGTCCATCAGGGCGATGTAGCGCCCGCGCCGTTGTGCTGGAATCAGCTCCGAGAGCATCGACTGTGCGATGGGAAACTCCATGCCCATGCCAATTCCGAGCAGGATGCGAAACAGCGTCAGCGTCTCCACCGTCTGCGCCGTCGAACACAGGTAACTGGCCACACCCCACAACACGATGCTCCACTGAAACACCGGTTTGCGCCCGAAGCGGTCGGCGAGCATTCCCGACAGCGACGCCCCGAGCACCATGCCGAAAAAGCTCGAGCTGGCCAGCAACCCCGCTTGCGCACTGCTCAGGCCGAACTCGGCTTTGATCGAGCCGAGCAGGAAAGTCATCATCGCCAGATCCATGGAATCGAAGAAAAACGCCAAGGCGATGATGATGAAAATGACGCGGTGATAGCCGCTGAGCGGCAGCCGTTCCAGGCGTTCAGCCGCACTAAAGCGTTGTGTATTCATGTTGTGCTCCCCCATCCGGAAAATCCCCGGATCGAGTGTGCGCGATGGTCATACAGAGGTCGTACTGGATGCGACCTGTTCACAGCCGTGGACGACGTCAGCCTTCAGCTCATCGCCGAGCAACGCTCTAGAACGCTGTTTCCAGCTCGGTTTCCTTGGCAAAGCGATGGATTTCGCGCTGGCCGGTGGCGGTCAACTGCAAGGCGCGGGAATCGTTGGGCAAGGTCAGCCAGCCGGACTGCATGAACAACTGCAACAGCGCCGCGCCCAGTGAGCCGCCCATGTGCGGACGGCGCTCGCTCCAGTCCGGGCAGGCGCAGGCGACCTGCACGTTGCGGTGGGCCAGGGCCTGGATGAACACTCCGCGCTGCGCCAGTCGGGTGGAGCCTTTGTGCGTCACCACCACCCGCTGCTCAAGCTGTTCGATCCAGCCGGCGTCGAGCAGGCGCTGATACAGGTCGGCCGCCAGGGTGCCGCCCAGATGATCGTCGCAGAACCGCGCGCGCAACAGCGAAGACGGCGCCGCCTGCGGCCTGACCATGGGAGTCGTGCGTTTCAGCGCATCAGGGATTTGCCGTGGCGCGCTGGCAATGGTGGCGCTGGCCAGTGCTTCGATCGCCGCGCCGATTTCCGGTGCCGCCAGGCGAAAGAAGCGTTTGCGCCCACGCATTTCAATGTTCAACAGCCCCCCTGCGGACAGGCGTCCCAGATGCGCACTGGCCGACGACGGCGAGAGCCCGGCCAGCAGCGCCAGCTCTTCGGCTTGCCGCGCCGAGCCATCCATCAACGCCCACATCATCGCGCTGCGCTTGGGGTCGGCCAGCAATGTCGCGATCTGGCTGATGCACGGTGCATGTTCCATATGTTCACTCCCTGTTGAATCGTATCGTCTACCGCTCGGAGACATCCTGGCCGGTTATGGGGCATCGGCCAACACGCGAAAATCGCCCGGGATCGGTGGCAAGGGATGCCACCGACACCAGCTGCTCCGGCACACAACCTGGCAGCAGAAGTAGCAACCGTCACCAAAAGCCGGCAACGCGTTACGGGGTCTGCGCGCCGGGTGTCAGTGCAGGCATGAGGCGGGCGCTAGTATAAGCGGGTTAAGCCAGACGTCCTGCGCCTGGGCCTGGGCAGGTGGCGATTGTTCCTGACAGAAATTTCTCTAATTGCCTGCGACTAATGATCAACTTTGAGGAAACCGGGAAATTGGCTACTCAATTCGGCGCATCGGCTGGCGAGCATCTCTCTCAGAAGGTTCACCGGCTTACTCAATTGTGCGCGATGGGCGCACAACAGATTCAGCGGTGCGCGCTCACACAGCAGTTCCGGCATCAGCACTTTCAGGCGCCCGGCCAATACATCGGCGCCGACGTCGAGCCAGGATTTGTAGGCAATACCGGCACCGGCCAGCGCCCACAGCCGCACGACGTCGGCGTCATCGCTGAAGCGGTCGCCACTCACGGTCAGGCCGACTTCGCGCTTGCCATCGTGAAAACTCCAGTGGTCATGAACGCGGCTGCCGAGCATGTAGAGCAGGCAATTGTGCTGGGCCAATTGCTCGAGATGGCGCGGCTCGCCATGCCGGGCCAGATAGTCGGGGGATGCGCACAAAACCCGGCGATTGTGTGGGGCGATGGGCAAGGCGATCAGGCTGGAATCTTCCGGCTCGCCGTAGCGCAGGGCGATGTCCACCGGTTGCCGGAACAGGTCGGCGATGCGGTCGCCAAGCAGCAGGCGCACCGTCAGCTTCGGGTGTTCACGCTGGAACGCGTCGAGCCACGGCAGCAGCAGATTGCGGCCGAAGTCCGAGGGCGCCGAAAGCTGCAAAATCCCGCTGACCTGATCCTGTCCGCTGGCGAGCAGGCGACGCCCTTCGTCGAGATTGCTCAGGGCGGCGCGGGCATATTCAAGAAAGCCTTCGCCCTCGGCGGTGAGGCGCAGGCTGCGGGTCGAACGCGCCAGCAGCCGCGCACCGAGTTGCTGCTCGATGCGCTTCAACGCCGCGCTGGCCACCGCCGCGGACATGTCCATCACCCGTGCCGCCGCCGACAGGCTGCCCAGATCCGCCGCGCGAACAAACAACTGCAAGTCATCAAAACGCAGCATGCGCAGCCTCGATTATCAAAAAAATATTGAAAGAGACTGCTCTTTTAGCCGGTTTTATCGCGCAGAGAAATAGCCAATGATGGCCTCCATCGAATTCATCCCGATTCTGGAGTCCGCGCATGTCCCAGCCCTTTACCGCTATCGCCACCCTGACCGCCAAACCCGGTCAGCAGGACGTTCTCGAACAGGCGCTGCGCGCCCTCGTCGAACCGAGCCGCGCCGAGCCCGGTTGTGGCCAGTACGACCTGCACCGCGACCTTGCCGATCCGCAGGTTTTTTATGTCATCGAACAGTGGGCCAGTGACGAGATTCTTGAGGCGCACAACGCCAGCGCGCATTTTCAGAAGTTTCAGGCCAGCGCCGGCCACACCATCGAACACTTCCAGCTCAAACGCCTCGGCAAGATTGCCTGAATCCTTCTTCTATCAACTGTACGGAGCCATTTATGAAAGCCATTGCCTATTACGCTTCCCTGCCGATCAGCGACGCCAAGTCCCTGCAGGACATTGAACTGCCAGAGCCGGTCGCCGGCCCGCGCGACCTCTTGGTGGAGGTCAAAGCCATTTCGGTCAACCCGGTCGACACCAAAGTGCGGCAGAACATGGCGCCGGAAAACGGCGCGGCGAAAGTGCTGGGCTGGGACGTTGCCGGTGTGGTCAAGGCGGTCGGCAGCGAAGTCACCCTGTTCAAGGCGGGCGACAAGGTGTTCTACGCCGGTTCGATCGCCCGGGCCGGTGGCAACAGCGAGTTGCACGTGGTCGATGAGCGCATCGTCGGCCACATGCCCAAGTCCCTCGGTTTTGCCGAAGCCGCCGCGCTGCCGCTGACCGCGATCACTGCGTGGGAATTGCTCTTCGAGCGCCTGCAAATCAGCGAAGGCAGCAATGATGAGGGTCAGAGCCTGCTGATCGTTGGCGCGGCGGGCGGAGTGGGCTCGATCCTTACCCAATTGGCCAAGCAGTTGACCGGCCTGAAAGTGATCGGCACCGCTTCCCGCCCACAGACCCGTGACTGGGTCAGCGAACTCGGTGCCGATCTGGTCATCGATCACAGCCAGCCACTGAGCGAAGAATTGAAGCGCGCCGGCATCGACAGCGTGACCCACGTCGCCAGCCTGACCCAGACCGATCAGCATCTGGCGCAACTGGTCGAAGCCCTCGCGCCGCAAGGCAAGCTGGCGCTGATCGACGATCCGAAGTCCCTCGACATCAGCCTGCTCAAGCGCAAGAGCCTGTCGCTGCACTGGGAGTTCATGTACACCCGCTCGCTGTTCGAAACGCCGGACATGATCGAACAGCACAAGCTGCTCAACCGCGTCGCCGAACTGATCGACGCCGGCACTTTGAAGACAACTTTGGGCGAGCACTTCGGTGTGATCAACGCAGCCAACCTGCGACGCGCCCATGAGCTGCTGGAAAGCGGCAAGGCCAAGGGGAAAATTGTTTTAGAAGGTTTCTAAAAAAATAAAGCCTCGCAACCGCTCGTGATGCCAGAGCGGTTGCGGGGCTTTTTGCCGTCAGTCGGTTGCTTGACCCTTGTCACAATTACGCGGGTATCGAGGTCTACAATCGAAGCCTCTGCGATACATCTTTTACGCAAGGGAGGTCAGCAATGAAGATCCTGATAAAAGAAGTGGCAAAGTCTCAATGGCAGGTGCGCCTGGACCAGCACGTCGTAACCTTTCGCAGTGAAGCCGAGGCTCTGGCCTTCACTCGCACCCTCGAAGCGCGACTCTGCGCGCCCCACCGAATCCCCGAACCCAGCCAGCAGCGCGCCGCCGGCTGAGCTCCAAAGTCGAGCGTTCAGACCTGGGCTTGCGCCAACGCCCGGGCATTCTGCAAACGCCGGGTGAGCAGCGCGACGCTCACCACCAGCAAACCGCACAGGCTGATGACCATCGCCATCGGCACGGCGCTGCCATCGTGCAACACCCCCACCAACGCGGCGGCACCGGCGGCGATGCTGAATTGCAGGCAACCGAGCATTGCCGATGCACTGCCGGCACGGGCGCCCTGACCGTTCATTGCGCAAGCTGAGGCGTTGGGAATGATGCAGCCGAGGCTGGCAATGCAGATGAACAGCGGAATCAGCAACGGCCACAACGCCTCTGGACGCATCGCGCTGACCGCCAACAGCGTCAGCCCGGCGAGGAAATACACCCACACCGCGCGCACCAGCAAGAACGCCGGGCCACGCTTGGCCAGCAGACGCGCATTGACCTGCGCCACCAGAATGAACCCCGCCGCGTTGGTGCCGAACAGCCAGCCAAAATGCTCGGCGGGTACACCGTAGAGCTTGATGAACACAAACGGTGAGCCAGCGATGTAGGCGAACATGCCGGCGATCGCGATGCCGCCGGTCAGGGCGTGGCCGAGGTAGACCGAATCCTTGACCAGTCGCGCGTACTGGCGCAACGCACCGGACAACGGCTGGCGCGGCACATGGGCCGGCATGCTTTCCGGCAGCCCCAACGCCACCGCCAGACCCGCCGCCGCACTGAACCCGGTGAGGACCAGAAAGATCGACTGCCAACCCGTGGTGTTGACCAGCAGCCCACCGAGCATCGGCGCCAGAATCGGCGCCAGCCCCATCACCAGCATCAACTGGGAAAACACCTTCGCCGAGCCCACCGCGTCGCACTTGTCGGCAACCACCGCGCGGGAAATCACCATGCCCGCACAACCACCGAGTGCCTGGACGAAACGCGCGCCGATCAGCCATTCCAGGCTCGGCGCGTAGGCGCAGGCCAATGACGCCAGGGTGAACAGAGCAACGCCGCTGAGCAGCGGAAGTCGCCGGCCGAAACGATCGGAAATCGGCCCGTAAGCCAGTTGCCCCAGAGACAGACCGAGGAAGTAAGCCGCCAGCGTCAGCTGGACATGCTGCTCATCGGTGCCGAAGGCCAGCGCCATGGCCGGGAAGGCAGGTAAATAGAAGTCGATCGCCAAAGGACCGAAGGCGCTCAAGGCGCCGAGTATCAAAATCGTGCGGAAATTCATCAGGCATCCAGGTGGGCAAGTCGCAGCCCGACAGTCTAGCCGCGCCCGGACGCCTTGAACATTCCGATAGCTCGCTAACGATCAATTTCAGACGAGCTTCACCTCATAACCCTCTTCGCGGATCGCTTCGATGACCTGATCGGCACTCAGCGCACTTTCGACGCCGACTTCCCTGGCCGCCAGATCGACCCGCACGCTGGCTGCCGGATCCAGCGCCTGCACCGCAGTGGTAATGGCTTTGACGCAATGACCGCAGGACATGCCTTGAACGTTGAACACTTGCATGGGAAGACTCCTTTGAGTGAGGTTGCCGGCAGTCTCGAGCTTGCCACGATGGCAAGGTCAAGTTCTGCGAAAAACTGCCGGGCTGGCAATCGGCGCCGCGCTCGGCCAAGCTGCGTGTATCAATGACTGAAATTCAGGAGATTCAGCCATGCGCTGGTCAGCTTTGGGCCTGTTTGGCTTGCTCAGCCTTTTCGCCGCCGTCCCGCAGGTGCAAGCCGCCGGCGAGGATTACGCGGTACTGATCATTTCCCGCGAGCGCCTCGAAGTGGCGACCTCGTGCGAAATCGGCGTGTACATCCAGGACCAGCTCTCGGCGCGCCTGTTCCAGGAGCAGAGCACGTCGTTCAACTTGCCGCCGGGCAAGGTTTCGCTGCGCTTGAAACTGCTGCCGGGCCAGGCACCGGGTTGCAATCCCGGCATGCTCGCACCGGGTTCGCAGGAAGTCGTGCTGCACGCCGGGGATGTGCTGAAGTTCCGCTTGGCAATGAATGCCGAAGGCGTGTACCTGAAACCTGCAGGCCTGGGTTATTGAGCAACCGCCTCGACCTGTGGGAGCGAGCCTGCTCGCGAAAGCGCCGGGTCAGCCAACATGATTGCTGAATGATGCACCGCATTCGCGAGCAGGCTCGCTCCCACAAGAATGGTGCTTGACCTTGCCCGCATGGCAAGGTTGATCCTGTAGACGTCCACTACAGGGAGCGCGACCGATGTCCGAATCCACCACTTTCGATCTGCCAATTGCCGGCATGACCTGTGCCAGTTGCGCCGGGCGTGTCGAGCGAGCCCTGCGCAAGGTCAGCGGCGCCAGCACCGTCAGCGTCAACCTCGCCACCGAACAGGCTCGCGTGCAGGCGCCCGGCGACAGCCTGCCGGCGCTGATGCAAGCCGTGGAGCGCGCCGGTTACAGCGTGCCCCGGCAAACCGTCGAATTGAGCATCGACGGCATGACCTGCGCCTCCTGCGTCGGTCGCGTCGAACGTGCCCTGAGCAAAGTCCCAAGCGTGAGCAGCGTCAGCGTCAATCTGGCCAACGAACGTGCGCACATCGAATTACTCGGCCAGGTCGATACGCAAACCCTGCTCGACGCGGTGAGCAAGGCCGGTTACTCGGCCTGCGTCTGGCAAGCTGAACGGCCACAGTCCGATGACCAGCAAAAACGCCTGCATCGCGAGCGCTGGGCATTGATCTGCGCGATCGCCCTCGCTCTGCCGCTGGTGTTGCCGATGTTGCTGCAGCCGTTCGGCATTCATTGGATGCTCCCGGCCTGGGCGCAATTCGCCCTCGCCACACCGGTGCAATTCATCTTCGGCGCACGCTTTTATGTTGCGGCGTGGAAAGCCGTGCGCGCCGGTGCCGGCAACATGGACCTGCTCGTCGCCCTCGGCACCAGCGCCGGTTATGGCCTGAGTGTCTATGAATGGGCCAGCGCCGCCGGACGCATGCCGCATCTGTATTTCGAGGCCTCGGCGGTGGTCATCGCTTTGGTGTTGCTCGGCAAATATCTCGAAAGCCGCGCCAAACGCCAGACCGCCAGCGCCATCCGCGCTCTTGAAGCGTTGCGGCCGGAGCGGGCGATTCAAGTCATCGACGGGCGTGAGCAGGACGTTGCGATCAGCGCCCTGCGCCTCGACGATCTGGTGCTGGTCAAACCCGGCGAACGCTTCCCGGTGGATGGCGAAGTCGTTGAAGGCCAGAGCCACGCCGACGAAGCGCTGATCAGTGGCGAAAGCCTGCCAGTGCCGAAACAGCCGGGCGACAAGGTCACCGGCGGCGCGATCAATGGCGAAGGTCGTTTGCTGGTGCGCACCCAGGCGCTCGGCGCGGAAACCGTGCTGGCGCGGATCATTCGTTTGGTCGAGGACGCGCAAGCGGCGAAAGCGCCGATCCAGAAACTGGTGGACAAGGTCAGCCAGATCTTCGTGCCGACCGTATTGCTGATCGCCCTGGCCACGCTGATCGGCTGGTGGCTGTACGGCGCACCGCTGGAAACTGCGCTGATCAATGCCGTCGCCGTGCTGGTGATTGCCTGCCCGTGCGCCCTCGGCCTCGCCACCCCGACGGCGATCATGGCCGGCACCGGCGTCGCCGCACGCCACGGCATTCTGATCAAGGACGCCGAAGCACTGGAGCGCGCCCATGAAGTCAGCAGTGTGGTGTTCGACAAGACCGGCACGCTGACCTCGGGTACGCCGCGTATCGCGCACTTCAGCGCGGTCGATGGTGACGAAAACAATCTGCTGACACTGGCCGGTGCCTTGCAGCGCGGCAGCGAGCATCCGTTGGCCAAAGCCGTGCTGGATGCAGCCGCCGAACGCGGCTTGAACGTGCCCGACGTCAGCGACAGCCAGTCGCTGACCGGGCGCGGCATCGCTGGCACGCTGGATGGCCGGCGCCTGGCGCTGGGCAATCGGCGGATGCTCGACGAAAGCGGGTTGGGTGCCGGTGAATTGAGCACATCCGCCGAAGCGTGGGAACGCGAAGGTCGGACACTGTCGTGGCTGATCGAACAAAGTCCTGAGCCGAAGGTACTGGGTCTGTTCGCCTTCGGTGACACGCTGAAACCCGGCGCACTGCAAGCGGTGCAACAACTCGCCGCGCGGGATATCCAGAGCCACCTGCTGACCGGCGACAATCGCGGCAGCGCACGGGTGGTGGCCGAGGCCTTGGGCATCCAAAATGTCCACGCCGAAGTGCTGCCGGCCGACAAGGCCGCGACCGTCGCCGAGCTGAAGAAAACCAGCGTAGTCGCCATGGTCGGCGATGGCATCAACGACGCCCCGGCCCTCGCCGCTGCCGACATCGGCATCGCCATGGGCGGCGGCACCGACGTCGCCATGCACGCGGCCGGCATCACCTTGATGCGCGGCGATCCGCGACTGGTGCCGGCGGCGCTGGAGATCAGCCGCAAGACCTACGCAAAGATTCGCCAGAACCTGTTCTGGGCCTTTGTCTACAACCTGATCGGCATTCCGCTGGCGGTATTCGGTTTCCTCAATCCGGTGCTGGCCGGCGCGGCGATGGCGCTGTCGAGCGTCAGCGTGGTGAGCAATGCGCTACTGTTGAAAACCTGGAAGCCCAAGGACCTGGAGGAACACCGATGAACATCGGCCAAGCAGCCCGGCAGAGTGGCCTGAGCGCAAAAATGATTCGTTATTACGAGTCGATCGGCCTGCTCAAAGCGGCCAATCGCACCGACAGCGGCTACCGCGTATACGGCAGCGATGACCTGCACACGCTGGCGTTCATCAAGCGCTCGCGGGATCTGGGCTTTTCCCTGGAAGAGGTCGGCAAGCTGCTGACCCTCTGGCAGGATCGCCAGCGCGCCAGCGCCGACGTGAAGGCCCTGGCGCGCCAGCACATCGACGAGCTGAACCAGAAGATCCGCGAGCTCGGCGAGTTGCGGGACACCCTGCAGGATCTGGTCGAGCATTGCAGCGGCGACCATCGCCCGGACTGCCCGATCCTCAAGGAGCTGGCGTCGGGCTGCTGCGCGCAACCCGCTCGCGCCTGATCCGCAACAGCGTCACCACGCACAGGGTGCCGAGGGGAATGCCGTGGAACAGCATGACCACGGCCCCCGGCGTCCACCACGCATAGAACGGCGCAGCGACCAGCATGCCGATGCCGAAACCGCTCATCTGCAGCAAGGTCAGCACGCTGAAAATCGGCAGGCGCAACGCCGCAGGTTCCCGTTGTAGCCGTGACATCAGGCTGACTTCGGAAACCCCGTCGCCAAGCCCCGCCGGCAAGGCGAACACCAGCAGACCGTAGAGGCTGTGCTGCTGGAACATCAGAATGAAACCGCAGGACATCAGCGCCACGCCGCAGAAAAATCTTCTTTCGAGGTGGCTGTTCTCCGAGCCCTTGAGGTGACTGGCGATGCGTGCGCCGAGCAGTTTGCCGCTGGCCCATACCGCAAGCGCCAGACCCAAAGTCGTGCTGGCCGCGTCCGGGGTGAGCAGTTTCGAAATGATCGGGAAGCCGACGTTGTGCGCGGCGCTGCCCAAGGTGTCGGCCATGGTCACCGCGAGCATTGCCGCAACCACTGGCGTCGAACGCAGGCCCTGCCGCAGCGCAAACCATTCACCGCGCTCCGGCTGTTCGCTGACATCGTTTTTTTCGAAACGCAGCGGCACGATCAGCAGCGCCGCGAGCAAATAGGTCAGCGCGTTTAGGGCGAAGACCGTTTCGAAACCAAAAGCAGCCACCAGCAACCCCGACACCAGACTGCCGCCGACCATGGCGGCTGAAGAAGCTGAAGTGATCCAGGCGTTAGCCTTGAGCAATTGCGCCGGCTCGATCAAACGCGGCAACTGGCTGTTGAGGCCGATGGCGAACATCGAATTGCCCAAGCCGAGGCCGAAGGCAATCAACGGCAACAGCCACGCCTGCTGACTCGCCGGAGTGATCAACAGCAGTCCCAGCAGTGCCGCACGCAACAGATCAAAAGCAATCAGCGGCGCGCGGCCCTGCCAGCGCCGGTAGAAGCGCGTGCCGATCAGGCTGGCGAAAATTCCGCCACCGACGCGGCTGGCAAGGAAAACGCCGACGCTCATGGCGCTGTTGCTTAACAGATAAACGTAGGTGGCCAGCGCGACCATGTTGAGGAAGGCGCCGAAATCGGAGATCAGCCGGGCGGTTACGATCAGGTGGGTGTTGCGTGGGGTGGTCACATTCAGTCCTTGAGTGTGGTTGGAGCGCTGGACAGTAGACGCGAATAAGCCAGGATCCGAAAGCCCCCTCACCCTAGCCCTCTCCCAAAGGGAGAGGGGACCGATTGGGGGATATTTGGGAGATACACCGACCTGAACGTTTTTCTTTGAATCCATAATCGACTCGGTTTTTTCAGGTCGATGTATGGCTAAAGACACCTCGGTCGGCCCCCTCTCCCTCCGGGAGAGGGCTGGGGTGAGGGTGCTTTTTGACTCAAACAAAAAACCCGGCCGAAGCCGGGTTTTTCATCACGCGATCACTGCATCCACGGCGGTGGAGGCGGTTCTTCGGGTTTGCCTTTCGGCGCGTCGTCCGCCGCGCGAATGGCCTGCTTGCGTTCCTCGTCGAGGCGCGCCGCTTCGATTTCGCGCAGCACCCCGCCGACATCCGCCAGGTCCTCCGGATCGTCGAACTCACCGGTCAGCACACTGTTCGGGTGCAAGGTGCCGGCTTCGTACAACGCCCACATTTCCTTGGCATATTTGGTCTTCTTCAATTCCGGCGCGAAGCGACCGAAGTACGAAGCCATGTTGCCAACGTCACGCTCGAGCATGCTGAACGCGTGGTTGTTGCCCGCAGCGTCGACTGCCTGGGGCAGGTCAATAATCACCGGACCGGTCGGGGTCAGCAGCACGTTGAACTCGGAGAGGTCACCGTGCACCAGACCGGTACACAACATCAGCACGATCTGCGAAATCAGGAAGGCGTGATACTCGCGCGCCTGATCAGGCTCCAGCACCACATCGTTCAGACGCGGCGCGGCGTCGCCGAATTCGTCGGCCACCAGCTCCATCAACAGCACGCCGTCGAGGAAGTCATAGGGTTTGGGCACTCGCACGCCGGCGCCGGCCAGACGGAACAGCGCCGCCACTTCGGCGTTCTGCCAGGCGTCTTCGGTCTCTTTGCGACCGAACTTGGACCCCTTCGCCATGGCCCGCGCCTGACGACTGTTACGAACCTTGCGGCCTTCCTGATACTCGGCCGCCTGGCGGAAACTGCGTTTATTCGCCTCCTTGTAGACCTTGGCGCAACGTAACTGATTGCCGCAGCGCACTACATAAACAGCTGCCTCTTTGCCACTCATCAGTGGACGCAGCACTTCGTCGACCAGACCGTCCTCGATCAGGGGTTCAATGCGTTTTGGAGTCTTCATCAGCTTTTATTGTGGGTCCTTTATTACCAAACACGCGAATGTCACTCGTTATACGGCAATCCTCGCCCGACGGGGAGGGGTTGCCGACCTGTGAACCTTGAGGATGCACACACTGTGCCGGATCAATCGCAGCGACCCGGGCGAATCATAGCCGAGACCGTGGCATTGATTGGTATCGGTCGGCAAGGGCATTTGCGACAGAATCTGACATGCACATGCACCGGAGCACCTGTGGGAGCGAGCCTGCTCGCGAAAGCGCTCTGTCAGCAGAGAATGATGGCGACTGACACGGCGCCTTCGCGAGCAGGCTCGCTCCCACATTGGAATACTGCTTAGCGTTCAATGATCGCGGTGACACCCTGCCCGCCCGCCGCACAGATCGAAATCAACCCTCGCCCCTTGCCCGCCGCATCCAGCAGCTTGGCCAAATTCGCGACAATGCGCCCGCCCGTTGCGGCGAACGGATGCCCCGCCGCCAGCGAACTGCCTTTTACATTGAGCCGACTGCGATCAATCGAACCCAGCGGTGCGTCGAGTCCCAGGCGGGTTTGGCAATATTCGGGATCCTCCCAGGCCTTGAGCGTGCACAGCACTTGCGCGGCGAAGGCTTCGTGAATTTCGTAGTAATCAAAATCCTGCAACGTCAGCCCATTGCGCGCCAGCAAGCGTGGCACGGCATACACCGGCGCCATCAGCAGGCCCTCGGCACCGTTGACGAAATCCACTGCCGCCGCTTCGCCGTCGCGCAGATAAGCGAGGATCGGCAAGCCGCGCTCTCTGGCCCATTCTTCACTGCCGAGCAACACCACCGAAGCGCCATCGGTGAGCGGCGTGGAATTGCCCGCCGTCAGCGTGCCCTTGGCGCTTTTCTCGAAGGCCGGTTTCAGCGCGGCGAGTTTTTCCAGGGTCAGGTCCGGGCGCAGATTGTTATCGCGGGTCAGGCCGAGGAATGGCGTCATCAGATCGTTGTGCCAGCCTTCGCTGTAGGAAGCGGCGAGCTTGTGGTGGCTTTCGAGGGCCAGTTGATCTTGTTCTTCACGGGGAATATTCCAGGTCTGCGCCATCAGTTCGCAGTGCTCGCCCATCGACAGGCCAGTGCGTGGCTCGCCGTTGCGCGGGAATTCGGGGATCAGGTGCTGGGGGCGCAACTGAAAAAGGGTTTTCAGTTTGTCGCCGGTGCTCTTGGCGCGGTTGGCCTGCAGAAGAATTCTGCGCAGGCCTTCGCTGACGCTGATCGGCGCATCGGAGGTGGTGTCGACGCCGCCGGCAATGCCGCAGTCGATCTGGCCGAGGGCGATCTTGTTCGCCACCAGCAACGCCGCTTCCAGACCGGTGCCGCAGGCTTGCTGGATGTCATAGGCCGGTGTCGTCGGAGACAAGCGCGAGCCGAGCACACATTCGCGGGTCAGGTTCATATCCCGTGACAATTTAAGCACAGCGCCCGCCACTACCTCGCCGATGCGCTGGCCGTGCAGGTTGTAGCGCTCGATCAGGCCTTCCAGCGCGGCGGTGAGCATCGCCTGATTGCTGGCCGTGGCGTACGGCCCGTTGGAGCGGGCGAAAGGGATGCGGTTACCGCCGATGATCGCGACGCGGCGCAGCTGGGTCATGGATAACTCCTGTGGAATTTGCGGATTCACATGGAAACCTGTGGGAGCTGGCTTGCCAGCGATGGGGGCGGCACTCCCAACCCTTCAGCGGCTGACACTCCGCTATCGCGGGCAAGCCCGCTCCCACAGGGTCAGTGGTCTACTCTGCTAAACCAGCGTAGGCCTTATTGCGCCGATCGAACGATTGATTGCCGTAGACAGTCCACACTTTGAACCCCAACTTCTGGAGAGCGTTCCATGTCTGACCGCTATATCGACTTCGCCAACTCATCCTTCGGCCATCGTCTGGTCGGGGCCTTGGGCCTGCCGTCGCCGGTGCGGCTGGAACGCTGTCAGGCGGGGCGTCTGCGGCCGATCGAGGGCGCCCTGTTGATCGGTGGCGGGCCGCTGGCCGAACGGATCAGCGTGTTTGCCAATCGCTTGACCGACGCGATCTACAGCTACGGCACCGAGCCCTCGCTGGCCACTGCATGGATCCCCGGCCACGGGCCGAAACTCAAAGCGGTGGTGTTCGACGCCAGCGCTCTGCAACACACCGACCAGCTCAAGCAGTTGCGCGAGTTCTTTCAGCCATTGATGAAGAACCTCGACCATAGCGCGCACCTGGTGATTCTCGGCCGCGCGCCGGAAACCTTGGGTGATCCGTTCGCCTCCAGCGCACAGCGAGCACTTGAAGGCTTCTCGCGCTCGCTGGCCAAAGAGCTGCGCGGCGGTGGCACCTTGCAGTTGATCTACGTCGGCGAAGGTGCCGAGGATCAATTGGAAGGCCCACTGCGATTTTTCCTCTCGCCGAAAAGTGCATTCGTTTCCGGCCAGGTGATTCGCCTGACCGCGTGCGCCACGCCAGTCACTGACTGGACCCGACCGCTGGCCGGGCGCAAGGCGCTGGTCACCGGTGCTGCGCGCGGCATCGGCGCGTCGATTGCCGAAACCCTGGCCCGTGATGGCGCTGAGGTGATCCTCCTCGACGTACCGCCGGCCAAGACCGACCTCGAGGCCCTCGCCGCGCGCCTCGGCGGCCGTGCGATTACCCTCGATATCTGCGCCGATGACGCCGCCGCGCACTTGATCGAACAACTGCCCGACGGGCTCGACATCCTCGTGCACAACGCCGGCATCACCCGCGACAAAACCTTGGCCAACATGACCCCGGAATTCTGGGACGCGGTGCTGGCCGTCAACCTCAATGCCCCGCAAGTGCTGACCAAGGCGCTGCTCGACAGCGGCACCCTGCGCGACAACGCACGGGTGGTCCTGCTCGCCTCGATCAGCGGCATCGCCGGCAATCGCGGACAAACCAATTACGCGGCGAGCAAGGCTGGCCTGATCGGTCTGGCCCAGGCATGGGCGCCAACGCTGCTGGAACGCGGCATCAGCATCAACGCCGTAGCCCCCGGTTTTATCGAAACCCAGATGACCGCGCACATTCCGTTCGGCCTGCGCGAGGCCGGGCGGCGCATGAGTTCGCTGGGCCAGGGTGGCTTGCCGCAGGACGTCGCCGAAGCCGTGGCGTGGCTGGCGCAACCGGGCACGGGCGCGTTCACCGGGCAGGCGCTGCGGGTCTGTGGGCAAAGTGTTCTGGGGGCATAAAGATGAGCATCGAATGGCACACGCTGGATCGCGAACCGAGTCTGCCGGGGCTTTATTCGCGCGCAGCGACGCGACGCAAAATCACCGGTACGCAACTGCCCGACAGCGGCCTGCGCTGCTGGGTCGATATCGACAGCAAACGGCTGGCGGCCTATCGCAGGGTCTGCGGTTTCGTCGATGACGGCCTGCTGCCGCCGACCTATCCACACATCCTCGCCTTTGCCTTGCAGATGCAATTGCTCACGGCCAGGGATTTTCCCTTCCCGCTGCTGGGGCTGATTCACCTGAGCAACCGCATCCGCGTGTTGCGGCCAATGGGCGCGATCAGTCGCGCGCAAGTCAGCGTGCGCGTGCACAACCTGCAACCACATGCCAAGGGCGCGACGTTCGATCTGTTGACCACCCTCGACGATCAGCTCGGGCCGCTGTGGGAAGCCGAAAGCCAGATGCTCTGTCGCGGGGTGAAACTCGAGGGCGAAGCGCTGGCTCAGGAATGGCAGCCGTCACAAGACTTGCTCGAAGTGGCGCGCTGGACTGCGCCGGCCGATATCGGTCGCCAGTATGCGAAAGTCTCCGGCGACTACAACCCGATTCACCTCAGTGCGGCGAGCGCCAAACTGTTCGGGTTTCCCACCGCGATCGCGCACGGACTGTGGAACAAGGCACGCACACTGGCGGCACTCTCTGATCACCTGCCCAAAGCCAACCTGGAAATCGCCGTGCACTTTCGCAAACCGGTGCGCCTGCCCAGTGAAGTGACATTGCTGGCAAGTGCCGCGGGATCCAGCGGTGAGTTGCGCCTGGTCGGTGCCGGCGACCTGGAACATATGGTCGGTCAGTGGCAACCGATCGCCTGATCTGGCGGGGCGGAAAAACCCGTTAATTGTGTATATATCACTTAAGTTTTTCCGCGCCCTGCCCGCTGCTTTGCAAAAAACCGAGCCTTGAATTTCAAGGCTTTTTTTTGCCCGTTTATTACCTGGGTATTAGTCCTTCGGCATAGCGCCGAGCCCTCTATATAAAGGGGTTAATACCAACTTGAGAATGGTGAAAAACCTGCCGTCGACTGAGATTACAGCCACGGACGAGGCATCGCCGACGACAGATCGGCGAGCCATCGAAGGCAACGTAACGTTGTGACAGGTGCAGGAATCTCAATCATGAAAACTCAAGTGATGTGGTCCAAATCGGCAATCGCGCTGGCACTGATTCTTTCGGTCGGCCTCGTCGGCTGCAGCAGCGGCGGTGGCGGTCATCGCAGCAGTTCGGGCAGCTCGACGGCGGACGGCACGGCGGGCACCGATGGCAGCGGTGGCGCGGGCGGCGGGACCGGCGGCGATACTGCCGGCACTGGCGGCACTGGCGGCGGAACCGGTGGTACTGGCGGCACTGGCGGTGGCACCGATCCGACCAATCCGACAGACCCGACCGATCCCACCACTCCGACCAACCCGGCCACTCCTTCGCTGGTGACCACAACACTTGTTCAGGATGTCGGCAAAACCGTCAGCGGTGTCGGCGATGGCGTCGGCCAGATCGGCGATTCGCTGAGCACTGTTCCGGTCGCTGGCGGCATCGTCCAAAGCGTGGCCAACACCACCGGCAACGTGGTCAGCACCTTGGGCGATGGCGTCACTGATGGCATCGGCAAACTGGCCACTGACCCCAATGGCCTGACCACCACCGTCGCCTCGGTTGGCGGCGTGGTTTCCGATGTTGGCGACGGCGTGTCGGACCTAAGCGTCAAACTCAACACAGCGACCCGCAGCGTTCCTGTCGTTGGCGGTGTAGTCACCCGCGTGGCGCCGCTGGTCGATGGCATCGGCGAAAAAGTCACCATGCTTGGCGACACCCTCAACACCTCACTGACCAGCGGCCCGACCCGCCAGTTGACCGACAAGGTCGGCAGCGGCCTGGTACCGGTGATCGCCATGGTCGAAAGCACCACCGACAAACTCGGCGATGCCACCGGTCTGGGTGATCCGCTCAAAGGGGTGATCTCGAAAGTGGGCGGCACGGTGAACAGTCTTGGCGGCAAAGTTACCGACGCAGGCAGTGGCAATGCCCTGACCAACACCCTCGGCGGCGCCCTGAGCAACACCGGCCTGGCGGTCGGCAAAGCGGGTGGCCTGGTGTCCAATGGCACTGGCTCGGGCAGTGGCGGCATCGGTGGCGGGCTGGGCGGCACCGGTCTGCTGCAAACTGTCGGTGGTGCGGTGGTCAACGTCGGCAGCGGTCTGAATGCCGGCAGCACCAGCGGCGTGGTCAGTGCCGGCGGCGTCACCGCCGGCGGGCTGGGCAACACGATTGCTTCGATCAACACCGTACTCGGTGGTTCGGGCACACCGATTACTGCATCCACCTCGCCGCTGGCCAGCGTCGGCGCCGCTGTCGGTGCGGGACTCAATCCGGTCACCAGCGCGGTCACCACTGTCACTCAACAGGTCGGCGCCGCTACCGGTCTCGGCACTCCGGTCGCTGGTCTTACAAATCAGGTGGGCGCCGCAGTCGGCAATCTCGGCGGAGCGATTGCCGCCACCAACAACCCGGTCACCACTGCTGTCGGCGGTCTGGTTACCAACGTCGGCGGCACCGTGGCAGCGGTCGGTGGTCTGGTCAACAGCGGCACTGCCACTGGTGGCGGCACGGCAACCGGTGGTCTGGGCGGGGTACTCGGTGGCCTGACCGGCGCGTTGAGCGGCACTCAACGCTGAATTGCACCTGGCCGATTCGACGGCCTTACCTACAGCGCCTACGCTTGGTTGAGGGCGGAAGATTCCCACGAGTCTTCCGCCTTTTTTCTACGGAAAAATCTGCCCTGTGCTGTGTTCTGACCATGGAGTGTCCTATGCGCGTACTGGCATCCCTGCTGTGCCTGAGCCTCAGTTCCGCTGCCCTCGCCGACACCTTGCCCAGCTTTCTCAACAGCAACGAAACCATCCGCAACCTGCCCGTTCCCAACCTGCCCGCCGACGCCTATCGCCCGAGCGCGGCGCCGCTGCAAGTGCCGGACCCGGGTGCGACCGCCGCACAGCCACTGCTGATGGAAACCAAGGTCAACCTCAAGACCGTGCAGATCGAAGGCGGCACGATTTACCCGCTCAACGAACTCGCGGAAATCTACAAGCCCCTGATCGGCCGTCAGGCCAGCCTTGCCGAACTGATCGAAGCCACGCGCAACATCACCCGTCGCTATCAGCAGGACGGCTATCTGTTGTCCTACGCGTTCCTGCCGCAACAGAACTTCGATGACGGCGTGGCCCGCGTGGTGCTGGTCGAGGGCTATGTGCGCGATATCCAGATGCAGGGCGACATCGGTCGGGTCAAAGGCCTGCTCGATAAACTCGCCGCGAAAATCCAGGCCGAACGCCCGCTGACGCGCAAGACCTTCGAGCGCTACACCACGCTGATGAGCCGTATTCCTGGCGTGACCATCCAAGCGCAAGTGCCGCCACCGGGCACCACCGATGGCGCGACCACCCTGGTTGCCCAGGCCAGTCGCAAACCGTTCACCAGCACCCTGAGCACCACCGAAGACAACCGCAACGGCCCGCAGGCGTTGCTCGGTGTCAGCAGCAATTCGCAGACCTCGATGGGCGAACAGTTGAGCCTCAGCGGCCTGTTCCCACCGGGCGACGACAAAGAGCATTACTACCGTCTCGACTACAGCCAGTTCCTCGATACCGAAGGCACGCAACTCAACGTCTCGGCCTCGCGTTACCGCGCCGACCCGGACACCGACGTGCTGGTCGGCGGTGGCGGACGCCTGAGTACCCACCGCGAGAACGATCGCTACTCGATCGGCTTCAGCACGCCCTTGATCGCCTCCGCCAACGAGCTGCTGACGGCCGGCTCACGTCTGTATGCGGTCGATGACAAGACGCGCTACGACGGCATCAACTTTCCCTTCAGCACCGAACTGCGCACCGATGTCCGCGCCCTGGCTTTCGAAGGCGACTGGCGCAAGGCCGACGCCCGCCAACTGCGCATCCTCAGTGCCGGCGTCTACCAGGGCTTCGACAGCCTCGGCGCACACACCAACTACGACGACATCGACCTGGATTTTTTCCGCGTGCGCTTGTCCGGCGTGCAGAGCGACAAGTTCCTCGACAACTGGCAAGGCGTGCTCTCGGCGGCGCTGTACTGGAGCGACGACACCTTGCCCGACAGCGAACGCGCCGTGTTCGGCGGGCAGAACTTCGGCCGTGGCTACCCCGACGACCAGGCCTCGGGCGACAAGGGTTGGGGCGTGGCCTACGAGGTCAACTACAGCTTCAACCGCGACGGCAACTGGGTGCGCATCCTGCAACCCTACGTCGTTGTCGACCGCTCGCGCAGCTGGTTCAACCAACTGCCGGTGCAGGCCAACAACCTGTCATCGACCGCCGTCGGGCTGCGCTTTGGTGATGCCAAGTATTACAACGTGGCGCTGGAAGTGGCGAAGGCGATGTCGGATGAAGCACTGGATACGTTCAATCGCAAGCCTCGGTACAGCATCAGTTTCAGTTATCAGCTGTGATGGCCGAGCGGTGTGTCAGTCAGGATTTTTTTGACTGACGCACCGCCTTCGCGAGCAGGCTCGCTCCCACAGATTCGGCGGTGTTCATGGTTGCTGAGTACAACCGCCGTCCCTGTGTGAACGAGCCTGCTCGCGAAAGCGTTCGGCTATTCAACCGATTTATCGCAGCGCTTTAAACCAGCCGTTTAAACACACGCCCCGTTACCTCGCAACAGCCCACAAATCCTTGCGCCGTTGCCTACGGCTACGCCAGAATCCGCCGGCTTGTGCGCCTGGGGCGCGGGTTCTATCGTTTGCCTGCCACTGCTCATCAGTGGTCGGGTTTAGCAGCTCGCCGATACCACGTTGCACCAGTTCTATCAGTCTGGAATACATTCCTGTGCTTGATGGCGGCTGTGCGCAGGGCGCCCTCGGGCGCGCCGATTTCGTGGCTCATCGGTCTGCTAACCTGCGTCCAGCTGCCACCCTTATCGTTTAGCAGCGAGAGGTTGCGGCCCTTACTCCACAAGGAGACTGAGCCCGTGAAAAAGATAACGCCCGATCCACCCCTTGCCGATCCGACTTTCGCCGACCCGCTCGTCGAAGCGCAAAAACTCAAGGAAGCCGCCGACCGCGCCATCGATTACTACCTCAACCCCCGCCTCATCAAAGACCCCGCCGCACCGCGCAAACCCAGCACCCTGTTCATCGTCGACCCGGCTGCGGACAACGAAACCCTGTTGGTCCATGCCTGCGAATCACTGGCCTCGGCGAGCATCATGGCCAGCGACCTCGCCGGATTTATCGATGGACCGCAGCGCAGCTCCCTGCTGGGGATACAACAGGTGATCATGCTGGGCGAACTGGCGGTCAACCGCGTACTGGACAGGCTCGTGCCGGAGTGACAAGAGCAAGAGGCTGGTTGCGAAGGTGGTGAGACAGGCAGAGCGTTGTTGGCTGACTGGCCGCCATCGCTGGCAAGCCAGCTCCCACAGGATTCATGTACATCAGGCAGGAATGGGTTGGCTGGCAGGGCGCTATCGCGAGCAGGCTCACTCCCACAGTTTGAATCGAGTACATCTGCGAGAAACAGGTCGGCAGGCAGACCGCCTTCGCTGGCAAGCCAGCTCCCACAGGATTGATGTACATCAGGAAGAAAATGGTCGGCTAGCAGGGCGCAATCGCGAGCAGGCTCACTCCTACAGTTTTGATCGTGGGTGTTCAGTGAGAAACAGGTCGGCTGGCAGGGCGCTTTCGCGAGCAGGCTCGCTCCCACAGGATTGATGTACATCAGGAAGAAATTGGTCGGCTGGCAGGCCGCCTTCGCGAGCAGGCTCGCTCCCACAGTTTGAATCGAGTACATCAGCGAGAAACAGGTCGGCAGGCAGACCGCCTTCGCTGGCAAGCCAGCTCCCATAGGATTGATGTAAATCAGGAAGAAATGGGTCGGCTCCCAGGCCGCCTTCGCGAGCAGGCTCGCTCCCACAGTTTGAATCGAGTACATCAGTGAGAAACAGGTCGGCAGGCAGACCGTCTTCGCTGGCAAGCCAGCTCCCACAGGATTGATGTAAATCAGGAAGAAATGGGTCGGCTGCCAAGCCGCTTTCGCGAGCAGGCTCGCTCCCAAAAGCAAAGCAGCGCAGCTGCCCGCGGCGAAGCCGCCCCACTCAACAATGAGCGCAAGCTCGAGTGCTCTTGATCTTGATCTTGATCCACCGGCGACGTCGGAAGGCTGAGCGGAGGGATTGATCCGGGCGTGGGAGCGTAGCGACCGTCTGGCGCAGCCAGACACAGCGGAAGGAGGTGCAGCGAAGCAAACCGGAGCCGCTGCGCCCGGATCAGTCCCGGAGCGAAGGAACCCGAGCCTGCGAGGGCCGAACGCAGGAGCTAGCGTTTTTTGCTTACTTTTTTAGGCGCTTGTAAAAAAGTAAGTCGCCGTCAGGCGAAACCGCCAGCCGCAGCACCCGAAGCAACGGATATTCACCCAAAACCCCACCAACACGGTCGGCCCAAAGGCCGCCGAGTTCACCCACCCTGAACCTTAGGCTTGGGAAAAAGATTATCGAGAGTCTCCAACAACCTGACGTGATAAATCGGCTTGCGAAACAGATCCAGTACCTGCAACCGCAACATATCGCTGACATCCTCCATATCCGCATGCCCCGACATCACAATCACCGGCAAATGCGCCCGCGACGTATGCTCACGCAACCGCCTGATCAGCGACATGCCCGACTCCTCCGGCATACGCAGATCAGTAATCACCAAAGCAATATCCGGATGCCGGGTCAGATGATGCAGCGCGAGCTTCACCGACGTCGCGGTATGACAGACAAACCCCTCCCCCTCCAGCAACTCCGCCAACTCCAGCAACGCGTCTTCTTCATCATCAACCAGAAGCAGTTGTTGGCGGGGCGACGAAGACGCGTTCATAGGCAATACCTGAATACTGAAAGGTAAATCCAGTGTAGTGCGATATCAGCCAGGTGCAGTGTTCACAAGATCAGGGCGTTGGCCGAGTCACAGCCGTACCATCGAGCGAGGTCAGAATATTGTTGAAGATCGCCAATACCCTGTCTCCAAGCGGAGTGACGAACGCCACAACCACCACAGCCACCATCGCCACCACAATCGCATACTCGATCGCCGAAGCACCCTCTTCACTGCGGGCAAACGCGCGAGCCTTGGCGATCACATAATCAAAAGTCATACGAAACATAGGTCCACTCCTTCGCGCCTCTGGCGCCGACATCACCACCGCGGCAAGGTTCCACCGTGCCACCTGAGCATTGTCAACAAACCCCCGCCCAACAACTGTAAGAACGCATTAATCACAAAGCATTAATCCCAACGTGTCTCGGCCATTTCCCGCTGTTAACCGGCCAGACTCACACTTTGGTACGGTTATTTTGCCTGTCACTAATGGCGCTTTTGCTTGGATCAGCTAGCTTGGAAATAGCGAAATAGTTGCATGTTCATAGCTGCCGATTCAGTCCGCCTTTCGCAAGCAAATGCAGTCGGTTGTGCAGCAGGAAAGGGAGAGCCGTCATGAACAGTCGCGTCACCATGGGCCTAGCCGCGTTGCTGTTGCTCGGCGCGGTTTTTGTCGGTTACTGGGGGCTGGTGCTCAGTCGTCAGCCGGCCCCGGTCGCCGAGGCGCCCGTCGCCCCAGCGGTCAGCATTGAACAGACTGTCGCGATTGCCGAAGACCAGACCCGCCAACCGGTGGTGGTGCTGCTCCACGATGTAGCGCCGTTCACGCCGCTGACCGCCGCCGATGTAACCGTGGAAAAACTGCGCAGCGCACCGGCCGGCAGCCTCAGCAGCATCGAACAAGCTGTCGGCCGCACGCCTTGGCGCCACCTCAGCACTGGCACCTGGCTCAATGACGAAAGCTTCCAGGCCGGCGGTGCGCTGGCGCGGATGATTCGCCGCGACGAACGCGCGCTGACCGTGGCCGTTGACGAAGTGATCGGTGGCGCCGGGCAATTGCTGCCGGGCGATTACGTTGATGTGCTGCTGTATCTGCGCGAGGACGCGAGCAACCTGCAGCAGTCGGCGCAGATCGCCGTTCCTGCCTTGCGCGTGCTCGGAATCGGCGATCAGTACGGCCTGACCAATGACGGCCAACCGGCATCGCCCAGCCTCAGCGCCGAAGAAAAAATCAAACAGGACCAACGCCGCATCGCCGCACGCACCGTGGTGCTGGCGGTGCCGGAACAACTGCTCAGTCGTCTGATGCTGGCCACTCAAGTCGGCACGTTGCGCCTCGCGGTGCGCAGCAGCGAAGAACAGCGGCTGGCCAAATATTGGGCCGGCGAAGCGCAATCGCCCGCGCACCTGGATCGGGCCAATAGCCAGCTTTTCCAGTTCACTCAACTCGCCCTGGGCAGCGCGCAAAAAGCACCTGCCACCGCCAGTGCCGGCGCGGCGCCCAGGCCTGCGGTGGAAATCATTCGCGGCAACCAGATCAGCCAACAAACCCCATGACTGCGCAAGGATTCACGTGCATGCAGAGTCGACTCAGACCGACATTAAAACCGGCGCTCCGGGCCTTGCTGTTGTTGGGATTGACGATGGACAGCGCCCTCGCGGCGGTGGGCAATTGCTCGGCACTGCCGCGCCTGCCCTCGGTGATCGAGATCGGTGAAGGCTTCCAGCAGGATATGCAGTCACCGGTGGCAATCACTCGGCTGGCAGTGGGCGATCCGAAAATTGCCGACGTGCATGCCAATGGCGGTTCGTCCTTTCTGCTCACGGGTGTCGGCCCCGGCGCGACCAGCCTGATGGTCTGGACCGCCTGCTCGGCGCAGCCGCAGCAAGCCATGGTCTTCGTCCAGGGTGCGGCGACCACGGCGCTGACCAGCAGCGTGCCGTCCGACGATCCGACCCTGCCATCGCAGGTGCAGACCGACATCCGCTTCGTCGAAGTCAGCCGCACCAAACTCAAGGAAGCCACGGCGTCGCTGATCGGCACGCGTGGCAATTTCCTGTTCGGTTCGCCCGGCACGCTGCCACCGATCGACGGCGTGCCGCAGCCGCGCCTGCCGGTGGATAACTCGCTGTTCAATTTCTCCTGGGTCGGCGGCAAGACCATGGCGATCATCAACGCCCTGGAAACCAGCGGCTTCGCCTACACCTTGGCGCGGCCGAGTCTGGTGGCGTTGAACGGGCAGAGTGCGAGCTTCCTGGCCGGCGGGGAAATCCCGATTCCGGTGCCCAGTTCCGGCAGCGACAGCGTGTCGATCGAGTACAAGGAATTCGGCATCCGCCTGACCCTGACGCCAACCATCATCGGCCGCGACCGCATCGCGCTGAAGGTCGCCCCGGAGGTCAGCGAACTGGATTTTGCCAACGCGGTGAACATCGCCGGCACCACCGTTCCGGCGCTGACCATCCGCCGCACCGATACCAGCGTGTCGCTGGGTGATGGCGAAAGTTTTGTCATCAGCGGTTTGATCAGCACCAGCAACAGTTCGCAGGTGAACAAGTTTCCCGGCCTTGGCGACATCCCCATACTCGGGGCGTTTTTCAAGGGTTCGCAGATCAAACGCGAAGAGCGCGAACTGCTGATGATCGTCACCCCGCATCTGGTCCAGCCATTGGCGGCGGACGCGCGACTGCCGTCATTGCCGGGGGAGAAACTGCGCAATTACGACCCGAATTTCTATCGCATGTTCTTCCTCGAGAACGGTAACTTCGACAAGCGCAGCGGGTTGTCGCAATGAGCCAGAATCTCAGTCAGACCTTCCTCGCCATCACCCGCAACAGCACCGATCTGGAATGGCTGCAAAGCGCACTCGCGCCACTGGGCCAGGTGGTCAGCGCCGGTGCCGGCAGCCTCGACGAACTGCTCGCACTGGTCGATGTGACGTTCGCCAATCTGGTCTTCGTCGGTCTCGATCGCGAGCATGTCGTGGCGCAAAGTGCGCTGATCGAAGGTGCGCTGGAAGCCAAGCCGATGCTGGCAATCGTCGCCCTCGGCGACGGCATGGACAATCAGCTCGTACTCAATGCGATGCGCGCCGGTGCACGGGATTTCGTCGCCTATGGCTCACGTTCAAGCGAAGTCGCCGGGCTGGTGCGGCGCTTGGGCAAACGCCTGCCCGCCGTCACTCCCAACACGCAGCTGGGCGGGCTTACCGTGATGTACGGCGTGCAGAGCAGCTCCGACGGTGCCTTGCTCGCCAATCACATGGCCATGGTGGTGCAGAAGAGCGGCCAGCAAACCTTGCTGCTCGACCTTGGCCTGCCCCGTGGCGACAGCCTCGCGCTGTTGGGGCTGGAGAGCTCGTTTCACTTCGGCGACGCCCTGCGCCATCTGCGCCGGCTCGACGCTACGCTGATCGACAGCGCTTTCACCAGCGCCGACCACGGCCTGCGCATTCTTGCCTACGCCATCACTGACGAGCCGCTGGAAACCACCAGCGCCGCCGAGCTGTACATGCTGCTCAGCGCCTTGCGCCAGCACTTCCAGCACATTGTCGTGAACCTCGCCGGGCAGGCCGACAGTGAGGCGTTGCGCACCTTCGTCAGCCATTGCGACAAACTGCTGTGGTACACCGACCAGAACGTACTCAACTGCCGACGCAACCTCGCCGTGCTTAACCAGTGGCGCGATAAAGGCATGAAACTCGAGCACGGGCGCTTGCTGATCGATCGCTACCTGAGCAACGTCGCGCCGGATGCCGAGACCCTGGGCAAGACCTTCAATCTGGAAGTCATCGCCGTGCTGGCCTTTAGTCCCGATGTGCGCCTGAACGCGAAAAACCAGGGCGTCAGCCTGTTCGAACTGGCGCCCCGGGAGAAACTCACCCAGAGCCTGCGCACCCTCGGCGAGCGCTTGGCGAAACGCTCCGAAGGCCTGAACAAACCGAAAGTCACCTGGTTCGACCGTCTGCGAGGCCACTCATGAGCGCAGAAAAACTCTTTGGCGCAACATCGCACGGAGCGATCGGCAACAGCGATCACGAAGGCCTGAAACTGGTCCTGCACCGCTACATCATCGACGCCATCGAGGAGTCGGGGAAAAACCTGCTGGAAGGTTCGCGCCAGCAACTGGCGCAGTTCGTCACCGACAAGGTCGCCGAATACATCGCGCGTTTGCACCTGGCGATCTCGCGCTACGAAATGGAGCGCCTCGGCGAAGAAATCGTCGACGAACTCACCGGATTCGGCCCACTGGAAGTCCTGCTGCGTGACCCGTCGGTGACGGAAATTCTGGTCAACGGCCCGCACCGGGTGTTCATCGAGCGCGACGGCGTATTGCATCAAAGCGATCTGCGTTTTATCGATGCGCATCACGTCGAGCGGGTCATGCAACGCATCCTTGCGCCGCTCGGGCGCCGCCTCGATGAGTCCTCGCCGATGGTCGATGCGCGCCTGCCGGACGGCAGCCGGGTCAACGCGATCATCCCGCCGATTGCCCTCGACGGCCCGTGCCTGTCGATCCGCAAGTTCCGCAAGGACATGCTCAAGAGCACCGACCTGATGGCGATGCAGACCATCGATCTGGCGATTTTCGAATTCCTGCAGAACGCCGTGGGCAAGCGCTGCAACATCCTGATCAGCGGCGGCACCGGCACCGGCAAGACCACGCTGCTGAACATCCTCAGCCAGTTGATCAACCCGCACGAACGGCTGGTGACCATCGAAGACGTCGCCGAACTGCAACTCGGCCACCCGCACGTGGTGCGCCTGGAAACCCGCCCGCCGAATGCCGAGGGCCATGGCGAGGTCAAGGCCAGCGACCTGATTCGCAACGCCCTGCGCATGCGTCCCGACCGGATCATTCTCGGCGAGATCCGGGGCGTCGAAGTGGTCGACGTCCTCACCGCGATGAACACCGGCCACGACGGCTCGATGAGCACCGTGCACGCCAACAATGCCCAGGACGCGCTGCTGCGACTGGAGACGCTGGTCGGCCTGACCGGGCGCTCGATTGCCGAACGCACCCTGCGTCAGATGATCTGCGCCGCCCTCGACGTGATCATTCAACTGACACGCATGCCCGATGGCCGGCGCTGCGTCAGTGAAGTGGTGGAAGTGGTCGGCATTCGCGAGGAGGTCTACGTCACCAACACCCTGTTCCGCCTCGACCGCCGCACGGGGTTCGGCTTTGTGCGCGAAGCGGTCAACCCGGCCGGCGACAAGCTGCGCCACGACGCTCACCTGGGCTGACGGCGAGGAGCACGCAGATGCTGGGACCGATCATTCTCATCGCCATTTGCCTGATGCTGCTGGGGCTGTCGATCTATCTGTTCCTGCAAGGGCTGCGCAAGACCGCGAAGGAAAAAGTCCTCAATCGACTCGCCGCCGGACAACCGCAGCTGGCCGTCGAGCAGGCCAGGTGGGTTGGACTGGAACGGATGTTTTTACGTGCCGGACTGGGTCGGCCGAGCGAGCGTTTCGGCCTGTGGCTGAGCCTGTGGGCGGCGGCGATGGGCCTGGGATTTTTACTCGGGAGCTGGGTTGGTTTGCTGATCATGTTGCTCGTCCCGCCCGTGGCGTTGCGGTTGTACATCGCCATTCGCTACCGGCAACGGATCCGTCGCATGATCGAACAACTGCCGCAACTGCTCGACCACACCGTGCGCAGCCTCAAGTCCGGCCGCACCCTCAGCGACGCAGTCCTGGGCGCCATCGAAGCCAGTGAAGACCCCTTGAAAGCGGCCATGGGCCGGGTGCAGCGCAACGTGCAACTGGGGGTGAACTTGCCTGACGCCGTCAGCGATTTTGCCGAACTCTACGAGCAGGACGAACTGCGTATGTTCGCCCTCGGCCTGAAGGTCAACCACCGCTACGGCGGCAACGCCAGTGAGCTGCTGGAGAACCTGATCAAACTGATCCGCGAGAGCGACCAGGGCGCGCGGCAGTTGCGCGCGCTGACCGGGGAAACTCGCATGACTGCTTGGGTTTTGGGTTTGCTGCCGCTGATTCTGGTGAGCTATTTCATGCTGACCAACCCCGGCTACATGCTCGGCATGTGGCACGACGAAAGCGGCCAGACCATGCTGCTCAGCGCCGCCGTGTTGCAGGTGTTGGGCAGTATGGCGCTGTGGCGCATGTTGCGGAGCGTTTGAGATGGTCTGGCTCGCGGCGTTGCTGTTGCTCCTCGGTTCGCTGTTATTGCTGGGCAATCACCTGCTCACCGAGCGCCGCCGCGTGCGTCAGGTGCATCAGCGCTTGCACGGTCAATTGGTCCGGGAGAACCGTTTCGGCCACTGGCTGCGCGCGCTGGGCAACAGCCGTTTCGGCCGGGGCTCGGTGAGCATCGACAGCGAAACCCAGACCCTGCTCGGCCGCCTCGGCTGGCGCCGCGCCAACGAACGCGCGCTCTTCGCCGCCTGCCAGATCGGCACGCCGCTGCTCGCTCTGGGGCTGGCGATCTTTTTGCAGGAAGTGTTTTTCCCGCAGACCAGTCACCGCTGGATGGCGCCGATGTTCGCTGCGGGCGGCGGCTATCTACTGCCCAAACGCCTGCTCGCCTACGCCGCCGCCCGCCGACAGAAAGCCATCGCCGTGGAAATTTCCACGTTCATACCGCTGCTGCGCATCCTCTTCGAATCCGGCATGGCGGTGGAACAAGCGTTGCGCGTGCTCAGCGTCGAAGCACAGAAACTGCTGCCGGAACTGACCAGCGAACTGCGCCTGATCCTCAGCCGCGTCGACTCCGGTCTGGAGCTGGGGCAGGAGCTGAACAAGACCGCAGTGATGCTCGCGGTGGACGAATTCACCGACACCTGCGTGATCCTCCAGCAACTGATCCACCAGGGCGGCGGTGCGATGAAATCGCTGCTGGCGCTCAAGCAATTACTCGATGACCGACGCCTGACCCGGCTGCAGGAGTACATCTCGAAAATGTCCGCGAAGATGTCGGTGGTGATGATGCTGTTTCTGTTTCCGGCCCTGCTGATCGTACTGGCCGGCCCGGGCTTCACCGCCATTGCCCGCGCGTTCGCAAACTGACCTTGGCTCATGGAGAGCGTTTGATGAAAGTACTGATAGTCATGGCAAGTCTGTTGCTGCTCAGCGGCTGCGCCACGGATGGCCAGGCGCCGTGGACCTCGCTGCTGTCGCCGTCCAGCTGCAGCAAACTCACGTCGGAGCAGGAACTGTCGCTGAACCTCGCCGATGATCTGGCCAGCGACGGCAAGCTCCACGCCAGCCTCGCCAACCTGCAAAGCCTGCCGGACAACCTCAGCGAAGTGCGCCTGCGCAAAGCCAAGGTCTATCGCCTGCTCGGTCGCAGCGAAGCCGAGCCGCTCTACCGCAGCCTGCTCGGCGGCTGCCTCACCGCCCAGGCCGAACATGGCCTGGGCCAGGTCTACGCCGCCCGCGGCGACAACGGCCAGGCCCAGGCCCACCTGCAACGCGCCGCGCGCCTGGCGCCCACCGACGAAAAAATCCGCAATGACCTGGGCGTGGTCTACCTCAACCAACTGCGCCTCAACGAGGCTAAATTCGAATTCCTCACCGCCATCGAACTGAGCCAGAACAATCAGTTGGCGACGCTGAACATGGTCACCCTGCTGCTCTACCAGAACGACTGGCCCCAAGCCGCGGAAATCGTCAGCCGCTCGAAACTGACCCCGGAACAATTCACCGAAGCGCAGCAACGCGCGGAAAAACTCAAAGCCCCGGCCCACGCCAAGGCCACACCCGGCGACCGCGTCGCCGCCTTCATCGACCCGTTACCGCCGACGCTCGAATAGGAGACAGCCATGACCATCCGCAAAGGCCTGTGCTACCTGACCCTGCTCACCCTGCCCCTCAGCGCCCACGCCATCGACACCGGCCCTGCTTCTGCGCAGCAGCAAGAAACCGAAGGCTGGCTGGTCCTGCAAAGCCGCAACAAAGCCGCCTCCCCCAAACCTCAGAGTGCAACAGCCACCGAACGCGAACTGGCGATGCGGCGCTGGCTGAAGAAATACCAGTACGAGATCCCGGATTTTTATGATCCGGATGCGGGCGGGAAGATCGAGAGCAAGAATTAGTTTGGTGGTGCCCTTGAAGGCCCCTTCGCGAGCAGGCTCGCTCCCACAGTCGACCGCGTGCTTTCGGTGGGAGCGAGCCTGCTCGCGAAGAACGATAACGCGGTTTCAGCTCTGCGGATCAACCCGATCCAGCGCCCGATTCACCGCCAGCTCGGCCAGCATGACAATCTGCTGAATCGCCAACGCCGTGCTGCGCTGAAACCCGCTCAACTCGCCAGCGAAATTACTCGCCATCGCACTCGCTGACGTCAGCGACTCACAGGCATGCGCCAACAAGCTTTCGGTATCGACATTGGGCACCACCATGAACAGCGCGCTGGGCGGGTGCGGTTTTGCGGGTTCGGGGCAGAGATAGAAATCGAGCGCGCGTTTTATCGCTTCGCGGTTTTTCACAAGATCGTCGGCGCGCATGGCGTCTTCGAGCGGGGTGGTGGGGGATGGGGGTGGGTCTGGGATCAGTTTGTCCATTAAAACGGCTCTCCAAAATCTGCGGTGCGACCCAATGCCATTCTCACGGGGCAAAAGGTGGCAACTGTATGCGGGGTGAGAATACCGGTTATGGACACCCGGCCAGACCGAAGTCTGCCCGCACACAGCCGCCATGACACATTGCAGACAGCGGACAAGCTGGCGGCGATTATGCGTGCACAGATACTGGATGACCATAAGTAGCAGGGTTCTCACACCCGATCGCCGAAGATTCGACGACAGCCAGAGACTAGTGACCCGACGTCCGACGGACAACCTGAAAACCTTGTGGGAAGGTTCTGGCAAATCACACACAGATTTAAACAATCAAAACCAAAAGCACCCTCACCCTAGCCCTCTCCCAGAGGGAGAGGGGACCGACCGAGTTGTTTGGGCGAAGTACACCGACCTGAAATACCGAGTCGAACACAGATTTTGAAGCAGATCAAAAGCACCCTCACCCTAGCCCTCTCCCAGAGGGAGAGGGGACCGACCGAGTTGTTTGGGCGAAGTACACCGACCTGAAATACCGAGTCGAATGCAGATTTTGAAGCAGATCAAAAGCACCCTCACCCTAGCCCTCTCCCAGAGGGAGAGGTGACAGACCGAGTTGTTTGGGCGAAGTACACCGACCTGAAATACCGGGTCGAACACAGATTCTGAAGCAGATCAAAAGCACCCTCACCCTAGCCCTCTCCCAGAGGGAGAGGGGACCGACCGAGTTGTTTGGGCGAAGTACACCGACCTGAAAAACCGAGTCGAACACAAATTTTGAACAACCCACAAATCGGCTCCCTCTCCCTCGGGAGAGGGCTGGGGTGAGGGGCGAATCCAGCGCAAAACAAAAGCCAGACACCGCATGCTTTTCACCACTCAAAACAATGAGCGCAAGCTCGAGTAGCTTTTGATCTTGATCTGGGAGCCCGTCGGCAGGCTGAGTGGAGGGATTGATCCGGGCGTGGGAGCGCAGCGACCGTACGACGCAGTCGTACACAGCGAGTGTAGGTGCAGCGGAGCAAACCGGAGCCGCTGCGCCAGGATCGATCCCGGAGCGAAGGAACCCCGAGCCCCAGCGAGCGGGCCGAACGTCAGGGCGAAGACCTTTTGGTTACTTTTGGGGCGTTTGCCAAAAGTGACCCGCCGTAAGGGCGGAACCGTAATCAGCGACACCAAAAAAAACGGATATTCACCCCAACCACCCAAAGCATGGTCGGCCCAAAGGCCGCCAAGTCAATGCGCAGTAACCCGCTGCCGCCCAGCAGATCCAACGGGCGAAAGGGCCAAAGCCAACTGCGTCCGATTATGCATATGCGTCAACCGCAACACCTGCGACACATACAGCTTCACCGTGTTCTCGGTAATCCCCAACTCACAGGCAATCTGATAATTGGTCTGCCCCTTGCCCACCAGCCGCGCCACATCCAACTGCCGGGGCGACAACTGACTGAACACCACCGGCATCTCCACGGACTCAGGCTCACCATCACTCACCACCGGCACGGGCGAGCGCCGCACCTTGTCCAGATCCTGATAAAGGTCATCGATCGACTCGGACAAAAACTGCAACTTCTGATTCAGATGACCCAGATGCAAATTCTTCTGCCGTTCCTGCAAAGCCAGCTCCTGACGCTGCACACCCTCGAGCAACTCAGCCAGATCAATCGGCTTCTGATAGTAATCGGCAATCCCCGCACGCAACGCCTTGATCACATCCTGCTTGTCAGCGCGCCCGGTGAGCATGATCGCCTCGAACACCCGCTGCTTGCCGGCCAGCCGCTGCAACGCCTGGATCAACTCGATGCCGTCCATGTCCGGCATGTGCAAATCACTCAGCACCAGACCGATGTCCGGGTCCGCCCTGAACAGCTCGATGGCTTCAAGACTCGAGTCGCACGGCACGCAACGGTAGCCACTGCTCTCGAGAAACTCACAGAGTTCTTCGACGATCAGCGGCTGATCATCGACCACGAGGATTTTTACCGAATTAGGCTTGTTCACGAACCACTCCATTTGCTCGGCCAACGCTGACGGTTCCTGCACTTTGGTGGCGTATTCGCCTGAATTGAAAGTAGACCCACTTTCCGACTATGTACATAGGACTAGTGGCACCCCGCGATCAGGTGATCCAGTACAGCGAAAGCACTACACCTACCAACACGAACGGCGCAAATGGCAGCTTTTTTGACTTGTCCGGAGCCAGATGACCCACATGCTCTCTAACTCCTTGAGCCATATGAGGCCAGACTTTTGGCGCGAGCAGCAGCCACAGCACGCTGGCCACGCCCGCGCCGATAAACGCGCCAAGAACGAATACGCCGTTCGTCGCAAGAGCCAGGGCTGTCATTAATTTCACATCGCCGGCGCCCATGCGGCCCAAGAAATAACCCGGCAGCGTCAGCAGCAGAGCGATCAGGCAGGCCCAGCCGCCTTGCGCCGCGTTGGCGCCCAGCCAAGTAGTGCCAGTCGCCAACAACCAGACCAGCGCCAGCGCGCCCACGCCTAACGTCAAAGCGTTGGAAATGCGCCGCTGCCGGGCATCTTGGGCGGCGCAGATCGCCAGCCAGATCAGAACAAGGAAAATCTGCATCCGCTGAAAGCCGTCCGTTTTGCCTGAATGATTCTATGCTGATACTACGCAGTGACTGTCAGGGTAGACGCACGCATGAAAAACGGCTTTCGCAGGTCGCAAAAAGGTGCGGTGGCGATCGAATTCGCCTTGGTGTTCATCATCTTTTTCGCAGTGTTTTACGGGTTGGTCAGCTACGGCCTGCCCTTCGTGATGATGCAATCGTTCAACCAGGCCACCGCTGAGGCGGTGCGCCGCAGCGTTGCGGTGGACCCGACCACGCCGAACTATTCGACGGTGGTGGTCAACACCGCCAATGCCGCGCTGACCCAACAACTGCAATGGCTGCCCTCGGCCTTGAATCTGGTGGTCGGCACCGACACCAGTGCGGCGTACGACGCGGGGACTGGCACCCTGACCGTCAGCGTCAATTACCCGGTGAGCAAGCTCAATCAGATCATGCCGTTTCTGGTGCTGCCCGGGATCGGCACGGTGCCCAATCTGCCGACGCACCTGACCGCCCGCTCGAGCCTGCAATTTTGACCGCCGGCGATAAGCTTTTCGGGCGCTTGCTCAAGCGCGCCCCCGTCGCAGCCCACGACTTGCCGGACCACCTCGGCGCGCCGCCGATCGGCCTGCATTTTTATCTGGATGGCAACGGCGCCGTGTTGCAGATCGCCGGCCCGCTGCGGCATTTGCTCGCCCAGCACAAACCTCAGGGTCAGCCGCTGCCGCTTCGCGCCTATCTGCTGCCGCATAGCCTGCTGAGCGTCGAAGGCCAGCCGCGGGACTGGCACGGGCAATTGCTCGATCTGGATTTCACCGGCCTGAATGATCAGCCGCTGCACCTGCGCGGCTGGGTGCAGCCGCTGGAGGATGGCTGGCGATTGCAGCTGCTCGACATCGCCGACCTGTTGCTCGAACGTCAGCAAGCGCGCGACCGCGACGCCTGCCAGGCCCTTGCCGCACAGGTCAGCGACCGTCTGCGCACGTGCAGCCTGACACGCCTGCCGACGGTGCTTGGTGAACAATTGCAGGCCATCGCCCAGCGCTGGCACATCCCCTGCCTCGCCGTGGCGCTGCTCGATGAACAGGCCCAGGGCTGGCAGATTCATCAACAGTTTCGTGGCCACGACGCCCCGCAACTGTGGGAGGACGGCCAGCCATTGGGCACGCCGCTGGACAGCCTCAACGGCAGCGCACCGCAACGCCTCGCCGGCCCGCAGGGCCGCTATGAACATTCGCGATTGCAGGCCACGTTCGGCAACGCCAACGGTTTCGCCGTGCCCTACAGCAATGACCAGGGCGTGGTCGCGTGGCTGCTCTGTGGGTTTTATACGGTCGACAACATGGCGCCATGGCTGACCGATCGCGACTGGCTGACCCTGGCCGGTGCGCTGGCCGGACCGCTGCTCAGCCGCTTGCGCGAGCAGCGCCATGTGCAATCGATGGAGCGTCTTGATTCCCTGCAAAACCTGCTCGGCACTGGCTGGTGGGAAATCAGTGCCGAAGAGCAGATTGCGCTGGCGCCGACGCTGGCCTCGGCACTGAATCTCAGCGATCGCCTGCTGCCGGTAGAGGACTGGCTGTCGCTGTTTCATCCCGCCGACCGCGACGAATTGCGCAGCCGTTTGCGCGCCCTGCAATGGCAGGGCGATGCGCTGACCCTGAGCGTGCGTCTGCACCACGCGGAGGTCGGCGCAGCAGCGACGTGGTATCGGATTCAGGGTCAGGTCAGCGCCACCGGTGAGCATCGGCGTCTGGTCGGGTTCATGCTCGACATCAGCGACATCCAGAATCAACAACAGCGCGCCGCTGCCGCCCATGCGCGGCTGGATAATCTGATTGCCAGTTCACCGGCGGTGATCTACGTGCAGCGCTATGCAGAAGGCGCACTGGTTCCGGATTTTTTTAGCGCCAGCCTGCAACCCTTGCTGGGCTGGACGCTGGAAGATTGCGACACGACAGCGCTGGTCGAGCGCGTGCACCCCGACGACCGCGAACTGTATTTCCAGCGCAACCGCCAGTTGCTGCGCGAAGGCTCGGTGCGTGCGCGTTATCGCCTGCGCGACAGCCGTGGCGAGTACCACTGGCTGCTCGATGAGGCGAAACTGCTGCGCAATGATCTCGGGCTGCCGGTCGAGGCGGTGGGCCTGTGGCTGGATGTCACCGACGCGACGCTTGCCGCCGAGCAGGTGCGGCAGAGCGAGGAGCGCTACCGGATTCTGGTAGAGGATTCGCCGGCGATGATCTGCCGTTATCGCCCGGACCTGACGCTGATCTTTGGCAACCGACCCTTGGCGACTTATCTGGAATGCACCCCGGAACAACTGCCCGGCGTTGATCTGGGTGGCTGGATGTCCGAAGAACAGCGCGGCGCGTTTGTGCAGCGCCTGAGCCAACTGACCCCGGAACAGCCAGTGAGCACCGCCGAAATCAGCCTGCAATTGCCCGGACGCGAACACGCCTGGTGGGTCTGGTCGGATCGCGGCGTGTTCGATGAGCATGGGCAGTTGATCGAAGTGCAAGCGGTGGGCCGCGACAACACCGAGGTGCGCCGCTCACAACAGCAACTCACGCAAAGCGCGAAAATGGCTACCCTCGGCGAAATGGCCACCGGCCTCGCCCACGAAATCAACCAGCCGCTCAACGTGATGCGCATGGCCATCGTCAACGTGCTCAAGCGCCTCGGCAACGGTGATGTGCAGGTCGATTATCTGACCGACAAACTCAACCGTATCGACGCTCAGGTTCAACGCGCAGCGAAGGTGGTCGACCACATGCGTGTGTTCGGTCGCCGCTCGGAAATCGAACAACAATTGTTCAACCCGGCCCAAGCCATCGAAGGCACCCTGTCACTGCTGGCCGAGGGCATGCGCGGCAAAGGTGTCGATCTGCGCATCAGCGAAACTGCCTTCGAGGCGCAGGTGCGCGGCTACGTCGATCAGCTGGAGCAGGTGCTGATCAACCTGATGGTCAACGCCCGCGACGCGCTGCTCGGCAAGCGCGAGCACGACCCTGCATTCAAACCGTGGATTTCAATCTACGCCGAGCGTGACGAGGAAAGCGTGCGGCTGTGGGTCGAGGACAATGGCGGCGGCATCGATCCGCGTTTGCTGGAGCGGATCTTCGAGCCGTTCTTCACCACCAAGCCGATTGGCGTCGGCACCGGCCTGGGCCTGTCGGTGAGCTACGGCATCATCGCCAACATGGGCGGCCAGTTGAGCGTGCGCAACTCCACGGAGGGCGCACGGTTCTGCATCGAATTGCCGATCGCCAGCGACGATCAGATCACCAGATAGGCCTTGCCGGTCTGCCCGCAGGTCATGTTGGCGCCCACCTCGGTGTTCATCAGATTGATGCCCAGACCCTTGAGCAGATTGTTCAACAGCGGATCAAGCAATGGGCTGATCAAACCGGTGACCACCGGCAACAAGCGGTTGCTGACATCGCTGATCAGTGAAGCCACACCGGTGACGATGGCGCCCAGCGGATTGCTGCCCACGGGTTTGTAGACGATCAGGTTGATGCCGGACAGCGTGTTTGCCAGGCTGCCGACGATGTTGCTGGTCGGCGCGGCCGGCAGCAGGCTCGGCGGCAGTTTCAGATTGGCCGGGGTGGCGAAGGGAGTGGTGCTGGAAAACAGCAGATTCTGCGTGGTCTGCGCGACGCTGGTGTCGAGTTTTAGGGCGATGCCACCGGCGCCGAAGGTCACATGGCTGCCTGGGTCGCAACTGCCGAGACCGGCCAGTCGATAGCATGTGGCAATGCCCAGATCGATCAGCGGCAAGGGTGTAACCGTTGGCATGGCCGAAGAAGAAAACGCTTGGGCAGCGTCGATCTCGCCCAGTTTGAGATCAGCGATCGAGGTGACGGTATGTGCAGTCAGGCTCTTGGTGCCTGTAGAGCCCGCCGGACAACGATAATCTGTGACATAACTTTTCGCCCCGCCGGCATCCAGGCTGATGTCGATTTTCGGTGATGGCAATAATAGCGGGTCCAATTGGTGGCAGCCGATGCAGACAACCGAGCTCAATACCGCGACCAGATTAAGGCTCAGCGCGGCATTGAGCGTCGAGGTCAATCCGCCAACCAGCCCCGTCACGGCACTTGTCAATCCGCTAACGCCGGACAGCACCGGCAAATTCACCGACAGCAGCGTGCGCACCTGCGCCGTGCGCACATAAATCCGGTCCGGTCCCAACGGATCGGCCTTGGCCCGCGCTGGGTCGCCAATCGCCGAGAACTGCGGCGGCTCGATCACCTTCACCCGCACCGTGACACCGGCCAGCCCCAGCACGTTGACCGGCAAGGTCGCCGCCACCGCGCTCTTGCTGTTGGCCAGTTGCACCACGCCCTGCACCAGTTGCAGCAATTGCAGATTGGCATCCAGCCCCGCCGCCGTAGTGCCGGTCTGCAGTTGCAGGATCTCGCCGAGTCTGACCGGCGCCGCGTTGATCGCGGCGACCTGCAACTGGCCCAGCGCGGTGACCACTTGCGCGGTTGCGCCGTTGAGCTGCACCACCGTCGCCGCTGCCTGAATCAGTTGCGTCACGGTCGCTTGGGTATTGAGCAACTGCGTGTAATTGCCGGCGCCGACGTTGAGGTCGATCGCCAGTTGATCGAGGTATTTGAGCAGGTTGATATCGGTGTGCAGCAAACCGTCCCAGCCCAACGCCGTGAGGTTGACGTTGCCGCCGAGCAACCCGGAAAACAGCGGATTGAGGATGTTCGACTGCGCCGTGTCGATGCTGGCGAGGGTGCTGCGGATATTCAGTTGGGCGACGGTCGGCTGCGGTTTGGCCGCGACTGCCGATGCATTGAGGGTGGTATTGAGGCTGACCGGCGTGGCGCTGAACAGCGCCTGCACACCACCAGCAAAACTGCTGGTGACCGTACGACTGGCGGCGACTTTGACTGCGCTTGATTGCGTGGCATCGACGGTGAAACTGCGCAAACCGCTGGCAGCGGTGGCCAGCGTGCCGCAAGTGGTGACGAGCGTATTGGCGGCGTCCACCACGTAACCATTGCGCAGCGCACTTTGCCCGGCATAACTGGCGGCGCTCAGCCCGGGCAGGCAATTGCCGCCGCGACTGACCGCTTCGAGGGCGGCGGTATCGACCACCCGCTGCAATTTGCGCTGTTCCATGTACAAGCGACCGCTGTCGACCACCAGCAACATCATCACCAGCGCCAGACTCAGGGTGGCGGCTGCCATCAAGCCGATCGCCCCGCGTTGCCGGGCCGGGCCGTTGCCTTGCGATCCTGGCGACATGGCGCACTCCTTTGCCGGCGCAGTGCCGAGCGCTACCTCCGTTAATGAAAAAGAGTGTAGACGCGGTCGGTCGAGAGTGCTGGCGTGGCGCCATTCCTGTCACCACCGCCACGGTGGGAGCGAGCCTGCTCGCGAAAGCGTCGTGCCAGAAGATTCAATGCTGAATGACACACCGCCTTCGCGAGCAGGCTCGCTCCCACAGGGACGGTTCAGAGCGGTTCAACGCGGTGGATAGTTGGCCAGAATCCGTGCGACGGTCTCGCGAATGGCATTGCTGCGGTCAGCCGGATTCGGGCGGTTGCTGAGCATTTGTTCATCGCTGCCACGCCAGACCAGTTTGCCGTCCTTGCCGTCGAGCAGGTCGATCTGAATGGTCGCGACCTTGTAGGTGATGTTGCGCGTTTCGTTGTACATCGGCGCGCCCCAGTAGCCGTTCCACGGGCCACCCCAACCGCCGCCGTAATTGGTCGTCACTTGCTGTTGCCGGTCCTCGACGATCAGGTAGGTCTGCACGCTCAGGTCACCTTTGCCGCCGCCAGCAGCCGGGCGCAAACCGCGCTGATCGAGTTGATCGGACACCGCCTGGCGGATGCGCTGTTCGGTCAGGTCACTTTTGATGCGCGGATCATCGGGGCGATATTGCAGGGCCGGGTCTTTCCAGCTCCAGCTGCGATAAGCGGCAAAGTCGCGGCTGGCGTCGAAATCGTGATTGACCTGGTTGGCAGCGCAGGCACTGAGCAGCGCGGCAACAGCCAGTAGAGCGAGACGGCGGAACATGATTTTTCTCCGAGTGAAGACATGAACCTGCTGACACCAGGTCAGCTGGGAGGATACGCCGCCATGGCTTTTTCCACAGCCTCGCGGATCGCATCGGCGCGTTCGATCTGATTGCCCTGGGTGCCGGTTTCGGCGCTGGCGCTCCACACTGGCTGACCATTGCCGGCATCGAACAGATCGACCCGCACCACTACGACCTGCTCTTGATAGGTGCGCACGATCGGCACGCTGTTGTACATGCCGTAACCACGACCATAACGATCATAGCCGCCGTATCCACCGTAGTAGCCGTAATCATCGCGCACCTGACGCAAACGGGTCTCCAGACGCAGATCGGCGCTGACCAGCAGGTCCGCCGGGCGGTTGTCGCGCATCGGCCGCAAGCCGCGCTGGTCGAGGGCGTTGCTGACCGCCTCGGCCACCTGCGCCGAGTCGGCCCACGCCGTGCCCGGCGGCAACTGCCCGTTGCGCCAGGCCCAGTTGCGGTAGCGCCCGTAATCACGCGGCGGCGCCGGGTAGGCGCTGCGGTCGAAGGTGGTGGCGGCTTGCGGCGGTGCCGGCGGCAACGGCCGCGACTGCGCCACGTAGGGGTTGCTGCCTTGGCAAGCGGCCAACCCCAGACTTATCAGCAATAACCCGCATCGAGCTTTCATGTCGCGCTCCGCTCAGATCGGCCGGCAGATCCAGTGCAAGTAACGCCCAAGCCCGGCGAAGCCTGGGTGACGACGGTGCGCGAGTTCCATTTCCAGCAAGTCCGCCAGTTCGGCGCGGGCCTGGAATTCCACCGGCATGTAATCGTGAAATACCCGTACGCCGCTCTGACTTTCGACCTGCCACATACCGGCGAGTTGCGTTGCCAATTCCCGTGGGTCGAGAGGCTGCTGCGGGGTCAGGCTCTGCTTCTCGCCGGCCATGACGTTCTTGCGCATTTTCTTGAAATGGCCCTTGAGCAGATTGCGATAAATCAGCGCATCACGGTTGTAGAACGCCAGCGACAGCCAGCCGCCAGGGTTGGTCAACTGATGCAGCACCGGCAGGATCGCGTGGGGTTCGGCGAGCCATTCCAGCACGGCGTGGCAGATCACCAGATCGTAGGGCTCGGTGAGCTGACCGGGCAGTTCCTGCCACGGCGCCTGTATGAATGTCGCGGTGTGTCCGGCTTCGGCAAAACGCTGGCGCGCACCCTCGAGCATCGGCTCAGCCGGCTCGGTGAAGGTGACGTCATGGCCGCGCTCGGCCAGCCACAGCGACATGTGCCCAAGGCCCCCGCCGATATCCAGCACGCGCAGCGGCCGATCCGGCAAGGCCTCGGTCAGATCGGCCTGCAACACGGCGAGGCGAATCGCGCCTTTGGCGCCGCCGTAGATTTTTTCGGCGAAGCGCGTGGCCAACTGGTCGAAATGACGGTCGCTCATCAGCTGAACCGCCGTTCGCTGTCGGCGAGCTTGGCGCGCACCACTTCATTCATGTCCAGACCCAGTTCGCTGCACAGCAGCAACAGATACAGGACGATATCGCCGACTTCCTGCCCGGCGTGGGCGAGCTTGTCCGCCGGCAACTGGCGCGACTGGTCTTCTGTCAGCCACTGGAAGATTTCCACCAGCTCGGCCATTTCCACGCTGGCGGCCATGGCGAGGTTTTTCGGGCTGTGAAATTGCCGCCAGTCATTGCGGTCGCGAATGGCATGCAGGCGTTCGGTCAGTTCAACAAGGTTCATCGGGCTCTCCTGAAGACGCATAGCTTCGGGGGGATGCGGGCTGAAGGCAAGCAGCGCAGATGATCTATTGTGGGAGCGAGCCTGCTCGCGAAAGCGATGGATCATCCAGACCGGATTTGCCTGACACGCCCCCTTCGCGAGCAGGCTCGCTCCCACACATGATCCGGGCAAACCTTCTATCATGCAGGGAACTCGGCCGCCCTCGGCGTGGCCCAAGGCTCAGCTCTTTCATCAGGGATGCACACATGCGTGTAGAAAGCTTTTTCGAATGGCTCGGCCAGGCACTCGGTTCGATCATCCGCTTTATCGTCGACGGCCTCAGTGGCCTGTTCAATATGCTCAGCAACGCCGGCGGCAACTTTGTCGACGGCCTGGCGCAAACGCTGGGGATGGACACCTCGATCATCAGCATCATCGCCCTGATCGTAGGCCTGATGCTGCTGTGGTCGGCGATCCGGGCATTCATGAACGCGTCGATCATTGCCGGGATCATCTGGTTGTTGCTGGGGTTGTGGTTGTTGAGCTGGATTATTCACTAGCGCTTCAAAAGCCCCTCACCCCAGCCCTCTCCCAGAGGGAGAGGGAGCTGACCGCGTTGCTTTGAAATTCTCCGCCGACCTGGAATATCGAGTCGAACTCACGCTTGAGAGCGACTAAGATCGGCTCCCTCTCCCATTCCCGGAGAGAGAGGGAGCTGACCGCGTTGCTTTGAAATTCTCCACCGACCTGCAATATCGAGTCGAACTCACGCTTGAGAGCGACGAAGATCGGCCCCCTCTCCCTCTGGGAGAGGGCTGGGGTGAGGGTGTTTCTGCCGCTACAATCCCCGCTCCCCCAAGGAGCCTGCATGTCCTCACTGATTACCGACTGGCGCGACCGCCCGACTCACCGCAAGGTCTGGGCGCTCGCCGCGCCGATGATTCTTTCCAATATTTCCGTGCCGCTGGTGGCGCTGGTCGACAGCACTGTCATCGGTCACTTGCCCCATGCCCATCAATTGGGCGCGGTGGCGGTCGGCGCCAGTCTGTACACGTTTCTTGCCTGGGCGATGGGTTTTCTGCGCATGGGCACCACCGGATTTGCCGCCCAGGCTGCCGGGCGCAGCGATGGCGCGGCGTTGCGGCAGATTCTCTTGCAGGGTCTGTTGCTGGCACTGGGCTTGGCCGTCGTGCTCGGCGGCCTCGGCGTGCCGCTCAGCGGCGTCGCTCTGCACTTCATGCAGCCGTCGGCGGAGCTGGAGCAACTGACCCGGGAGTTTTTCCACACGCGCCTGTTTGGCCTGCCCGCCGCGCTGGCGACGTATGCGCTGGTCGGCTGGTTCCTCGGCACGCAGAACGCCCGAGCGCCGCTGGCGATTCTGCTGAGCACCAACCTGATCAACATCGTGCTCAACCTGTGGTTTGTGATTGGCCTGGACTGGGGCGTGGTCGGCTCGGCGCGGGCTTCGGTAATCGCCGAATGGAGCGGCGCCCTGCTCGGCCTGTGGCTGACGCGCACGGCATTGCGCGCCTATCCGGGGCAGATCATCTGGTCGGCGCTGAGAGTCTGGCAGAGCTGGCGGCCCCTGCTGGCTGTCAACCGTGACATTTTCATCCGCAGCCTCGCCCTGCAATCGGTGTTCTTCCTGATCACCGTGCAGGGCGCACGGCTCGGCGATGCGACCGTAGCGGCCAACGCGCTGCTGCTCAACGGCCTGCTGCTGACGGCCCACGCACTGGATGGCCTGGCCCACGCAGTCGAAGCCTTGTGCGGCCATGCCATTGGCGCGCGGGATCGCCTGGCATTGCGTCGATCGCTGGTGGTTGCCGGCGGCTGGTCGCTGATTGCCAGCCTCGGGTTTGCCGTGCTGTTTCTGCTGGCCGGGCACCTGTTCATCGAGATGCAGACCGATATTCAGAGCGTGCGCGAGACGGCGTTCGTCTACCTGCCCTACCTCGCAGTGCTGCCGTTGATTGCGGTATGGAGTTACCTGCTCGACGGCCTGTTCATCGGCGCTACCCGCGCGCGGGAAATGCGCAACGGCATGCTGCTGACGGTGTTGTTGCTCCTGCCGTTCGCCTGGTTCTTGCAAGCGCTGGGCAATCACGGCCTGTGGATATCTTTTCTGCTGTTCATGGTCTTGCGCAGCGTGACCCTTGGCGCGCAAGCCCTGTGGCTGAAACGCAGCGATGGCTGGTTCAGCGGCAAGGCTCACTGACGGACAGTCAGCCCGCGCCCCACTGCCGACGCAGAAAGTCGAGCCGTTCCGGCTGCGTCAATCCGGCCGGCGGCACAACCAGCACGGCGCGCGGATTGAGCAGGCGCAGCCACAGCCAGCCATCCAGCACAGCACGATCGCTGAAACCCAGCGCCAGACCTTGTTGCACATGCACAGCGATCGTCTGGTAATCAACGCTCAGAGACTGGCACCAGCGCCAGATGTGCTGCTCCAGCAGACAGGTTTGCAAGCGTTCGCGCTGGCGCCGGGTCAGGCTTTCTTCGATGCCCAAAGGTTCGACGAGCAGGCCGGGATTGCGCAGCTGTTGCCAGCCCTGACTGCCGATGGCGCGGTCGGCCCAGGTGCCGCCAAACCAGCGCAACTGGCGGATTGGCCCGAGCCAGCGACTCAGTTGCGCGGCGTCGCAGGCGTCGAAGAAATAGCTGGCGGTCTGACGGTTGTAATAGCTGAGCAAGGCCCGGTGATTCAAACCGAACGAGACGGTAAGCATGCGCTGCAAGTGGCTGAGCAGCTGCTGCGCCGGTATCTCGCAGCTCAGCAACAGGCCACGCCAGGTGTCCGGATCGCGCAGGCACAAGGCGGTCAATGCCGGACTCTCGCGCAAGTCGACGAGGACCGGACCGTGCTCACTGACCGGCTGAAATTCGGTGCCGTCAAACAATCGGTGACGCTGCACATCGGCAAAGCCCTGGCGCAAGGTCAGCAGGGCGCGTGCCGCGTCCGGGGTATCGAGCAACAGCCATTGCGCCATGGGCTCAAGCGCCGCGCCGCTCATCGTGCGCTGCTCTGATCGAGCGCGGTGAGCAGCCGGCAACTGCACACGGACTCGGCGCAGTGGTTGAAGCTGCCACCGCCCGGCATCAGGCACAGCAGCAGCAACGGCTCGCCAGACTGCAACAGTTGCTGCAACCCATCGCTCACCAGCAGTTCTGGGAGCGATACCGGATCATCGTCCTCGACCGCAGCCTCTGGCAACACTGAGGGCTGGAGCACGCCACTGACCACCGGCTGATCGGGATCGCCCTCAAGAAAACTCACCACCACTTCCACACCATCAGCGAGTGCCGCCGAGGGCAGCTCGTTCAAGTCAGGCGCGAGGGGCAGCCAGCAATGACTTGGCGAAGCCCCTTCGCCCTGATAGAGCCAGTCGAATTGCACCGCCACCGGCCGCGAGCAATCCGGCTGCGGCTCATCGACGGTGACCACCCAGGCTCGCTGCAGGCTGTGCATGCGCTGCTTGGACTGCGCAGCGGCGGGCGCACAGACGGGTACCCGCGCGGCCGCGAACAGGCGATTGCAATAGGGCGGTTCGAGAGACTGATCGGCACGGTGCTCGATGCGGGTCAGCAACCATGGGCGGTTGCATTCGATGAAAGGATGGTCGTCCAGGGGCAACCACTGACCGCTGCGCAAGGCGGGCAGATCGCTGTGGCCTTCGGCACTGGGGCCTCGCTGGCTGGCCTGCGAGTCTTCGTGCAGTTGCCATTGGCGGACGGCTGGAGCGACGCCACGCTGGTCATGCTCGCCCTGATAGGGCGCGACGTCTGCATGGGGCATTCGCGTCGGATCGTCGCCGAACACCAGGCAGTGCCTGTCGCGGTGATGCTCGAAGTAATAGTGAATGCGCGCCTCTGCGCACAGGCGCTGGAGCAGTTGCAGATCGGATTCGCGGTATTGCGTGCAGAAGGTGCGGGTCGGGTAGTCGCTATGCAGGTCAAAACGTCGTTGCAAGCCGACGATGCCATGCTCGCGCAGAACCTGTTCGATGATCTGCGGCACGCAGCGGCCACTGAAGATGCGCTGACTCAAACGCAGGTCGAGGCAGTCGAGCCTCGGCCCGAGACGCACTCGACACAAACGCAAGCCATGGCCATGCTCGTGCTGGACAAGGCTGTGCAATTGCCCGTGCACACCCTGGCCGGGCGAGCCGAAGCACAGGAACGCAGAACGATGCAGCAGGCTGGCAAGATCCAGATGCGGATCGTCGATCACCACATCGATCTCGAAGGCAAAGGGTTCGCTGAGCGCTTCCCTTCCGGTAAAGGCGAGAACTTCGAAGGGGTCGGACAGGCCCGCTACATCGAGACGAAACGACGGCTCGTTGACTGGATCGAACATGGGCGGATCTCTACAGGAGGGGCGGCCGGGGATTCTCGCCGAGAGGCATGGCCGAGTAGAGAGGCGAAGTACAACTTAGGAAATGACCTACGCGAAAAGCAGACCAGATGAGTTTGCTGACCGTGATCGCACAGGTTTTCGTGAAAAAATCAGGAGATGTCCCACCGGGTTATCCGAATTTTCCACAGCTTGCGGAAAAAAATCGGACAACCCGGGCGGAACGCTATCGGGTCTCAGGAAGACAGATAGGAGGAGCGCGTCAGGCCCAGACGCAAGGCATCGAGGAACTGCGTGCGCTCGCTGGCACTGATGCGGGCACTGGCGCACTTGTCGCGGTAGTGCGTCATCAGTTCTTCCGGCGACAAGTGCACGTAACGCAGCATGTCTTCGATGGTGTCGTGGGTCTCGATACCAGCGTGGTACACGCTGCCATCGGCGTTCTGGTAGATGTTCACCGAATCGGTGTCACCGAACAGGTTGTGCATGTCGCCGAGGATTTCCTGATAGGCGCCGACCAGGAACACGCCCAGCAGGTAATCTTCGCCTTCATTCAACGCGTGCACCGGCAGGCTGGTTTCGATGCTCTGCTCGTCGACGTACTGGTTGATCTTGCCATCGGAGTCGCAGGTCAGATCCTGCAGCACCGCGCGGCGCAGCGGCTCTTCGTCGAGGCGATGCAGCGGGATGATCGGCAACACCTGATCGATCGCCCAGGTGTCCGGCAGGCTCTGGAACACCGAGAAGTTGCAGATGTACTTGTCGGCCAGCTTGTCGTTGAGTTCGTCGAGCACCTGGCGGTGCGAACGCTGACGCGCTTTCAGCGAGTTGTGCAGGCGACGGCACACGGCGAAGTAGCACTGCTCGGCGAGGGCTTTTTCCGCCAGGGTCAGCTTGCCGTCGGCATACTGCGCGGCGACGTCGCTCATGTAGTGGGTGGCGCGCCAGTAAGTTTCGGTGACCATTTCGATGTCGGTCGGGCCGAGCAGATCGACCAGCCACTGCACGGTTTCCGGCAGGCTTTCCTTGTTTTCGATCAGCGGGATTTCGTCGTTGTGTTTCTCGACGTCGGTGACCTGCACAACCAGCATTGCGTGGTGCGCGGTCAGCGAACGGCCACTCTCGGAGAAGATGTGCGGATGCGGCAGGCTCTGCGCGTCGCAGAATTCCTTGAGCATGCCGACCACCACACCGGCGTAATCGTCCATGTCGTAGTTGATCGAACTGGCGTTGCGCGAATGCGTGCCGTCATAGTCGACACCGAGGCCGCCGCCGACGTCGATGTGATCGACCGGCAGACCGAGGTTGCGCAATTCGCCGTAATAACGGATCGCTTCCTTGAAGCCGTGCTGGTAGTCAGCGAGGTTGGCAATCTGCGAACCCATGTGGAAGTGCAGCAGGCGGATGCCCTGATCCAGACCGGCGCCACGGAAGCGCTCGACCACCGACAGCAGTTGCGCCGCCGACAGACCGAATTTGGATTTTTCGCCACCGGTGTCCGCCCATTTCGACGAGGCCAGCGACGACAGGCGCACGCGCAGACCCACCTGCGGCTTGACCTTCAGCGAGGCGGCTTCTTCGATCACCAGGCCGACTTCGGATTCTTTCTCGATGACGATGAACACGTTGTGGCCGAGCTTCTGGCCCATCAGCGCCAGACGGATGAACTCGCGGTCCTTGTAACCGTTGCAGACGATGGTGCCACCCTTCGGCGCCAGCGCCAGCACGGCCAGCAGCTCAGGCTTGGAGCCGGCTTCCAGACCGATGGAAACGTTCTGGGTGGCGATGATGTTCTCGATCACCGCTTCTTGCTGGTTGACCTTGATCGGGTACAGCGCAGTGTATTTGCTCTGGTATTCCAGGCGCTCGATGTTGGAATCGAAAGCACCGGTCAACTGACGGACACGGTCTTGCAGGATGTCGGGGAACCGCACCAGCAGCGGCAAGGACAAACCGCTCTTGCGCAGTTGGTCGACTTGCTCGAACAGATCGATAGGCGAGCTGCTCGGGCCGTTCGGACGTACTTCGACGCGACCGGCTTCATTGATCGCGAAATACCCGGCCCCCCAATGGCGAATCCCGTAAACGCTGCGGCTGTCCGCAACTGTCCATTGGCTGCCATCGTCTTTACGTGTGCGTCGTACGGACATCGAAGTCCCCTATAAAGAAGTCAGAGTGCGTCGCCTGAAGTGCAGGCCGGCGCAGTCTAAAGAATGAAAATGACGGTTCGTCAGTGCGGCGGTAGACCGCACTGACTGCGTGGAGTTTAGAAACCGGTCATGAACAGGCTCTGTGAAAACCATGGCGACGACGCCGGATCCGAGAACACTCGAAGCCGGATCAAGCCGCCGGAGGGTTTCACAGAGGCTGCTAGCCGCCGGATTTCTTCGCTTTGAAACCGTGCTTGATCAGCTCTGCCAAGAGTAGCTCGACGTGATCGCCCTGGATTTCGATGATGCCGTCCTTCAACGCCCCGCCGGTGCCACAACGTTTCTTCAACGTCGTCGCCAGCTCCTTGAGCGCGTCTTCGGCCAAGGGCACGCCGGTGATGGTGGTCACCGTCTTGCCGCCACGGCCCTTGCTTTCGCGACGCACGCGGGCAATGCCGTCACCGGCCGGGATCACGGTTTGTTTGCAGATACAGGCGTCCACCGGCTTGCTGCATTCCGGGCAATGACGACCTGCGTCGGTGGAAAATACCAGGCCGCCCAGGGCGGCGAAGGATGCGGCTTTCTTGGCCACCGGCAATCCTCTCGGGAGGACAAAGACTGATCGCAACCTTGGGCAAGGTCAGCGACCGCGAAGCCCCACTCAGGCAGGGGCAGCGCTACTGCATCGATGCTTTTTGGGAAGCGCTCGGTGCAGCTTGAAAAGGTCGCGCAGTGTAACGGCAAAAATCGCGATTGCTAAGTGCCAATCGGCGCCAATTCATGTGTTCTTTGCGACGTTGCTTTGCTGCGCCTTGAGATAGCGCTTCAGCGCGGCCAGAGAGTCCGGGCAATAAGGCTTTTCGCTGATTTCGCGCATGACCTGTTCGACGGGGATGAATCGCGCTTCGAGGACTTCTTCCGGCTGCAGTTTCAGCGGCCCGTCCCACACGGCGGAAAACGCCGAACACCACAGGCGGTTGCCGGTGTCTTCGAAGTAGAAGTGATCGTGAGCGGTGAGTTCGACGCCGCTGACGCCCAACTCTTCTTCCAGCTCGCGCGCCGCCGACTCGGCATAACTTTCGTCGGCCTGGACCATGCCGCCTGCGGCAACATCCCAGTAACCGGGATAAATCGCCTTGCTCAACGTGCGCCGGTGCACGCACAGCTCACCGGCGGAGTTGAACAGCATGATGTAAGTGCCACGGCCAATCAGCCCGCGCTCACGCAAATCGGAGCGCACCAGAGCGCCGAGCAGGTTGTCCTGCTCGTCGACCCAGGCGATCTGTTCAGCGTCCGAGGCGGCGCGATGGGCCGCCTCTCTTGTAGTCTGGCTCACGTATCAGCCCTGATTGAGCAGTTGACGCAAATCGATCACCGCAGCGTTGGCCCGGGAAATATAGTTGGCCATGACCAGCGAGTGGTTGGCCAACACGCCGAAACCGCTGCCGTTGAGAATCATCGGGCTCCACACCGGCTCTTGCGAAGCCTCCAGCTCACGGATGATCTGGCGCACGCTGACGGTGGCGTTCTTCTTCGCCAGCACATCGGCGAAGTCGACTTCGATGGCGCGCAGCAGATGCGACAGCGCCCAGGCCTGACCGCGTGCTTCGTAGAACACGTTGTCGATTTGCATCCACGGGGTTTCCACGACTTCTTCGTCAACCTGCGGCACTTCGCCGACCGCCGGAACTTCGGTCTTCAGCGCAGTATTGAGCTTGACCCGGCCGACACTGGCCGACAGGCGTTGCGACAACGAACCGAGACGGGTGCCGACATCGCCCAGCCAGTTGTTGAGGTTGTCGGCGCGGGCGTAGAACAGCGCGTTTTTCTGATTCGGATCCGACAAGCGCGACTGATAACGGCTCAGGGAGTTGATGCCTTCCTGGTATTCCGACTCGCTGGACGGCAGCACCCAGCTCTTGTTGTCGAAGTTGAAGCGCGGTTCGGCCTTGGCCAGATCGGCGTCTTCGGCGGACTGCGATTGCGAACGGGCAAAATCCTTGCGCAGGGCGCGGGTCAGGTCACGCACCTGCACCAGCACGCCGTATTCCCAGCTCGGCGTGTTGTCCATCCACAGACCCGGCGGGAAACGGTCATTGGAAATGTAACCGCCCGGCTTGTTGAGCAAGGTGCCGGCAACGGTCTTCAGGGTCTCGACCGTGGTGTAGCCGACCACCATTTGCTTGCCTTCTTTCTCGGCAGCGACCTGGGCGTTCTGCGCCACCGGAAACAGTTCCGGCTCCTGGCTCCAGTACCAGCCCAGCGCGATGGTGACCAGCAAATACAGACCGATTACTGTGGCCAGCGCCCGGCTGAACAGCAGCCCGCCGATATAGCTGCGGGTGGCCGACTTGGGCTCGGCGGCACGTTCAGGCGCGCTGCCCGCGCGGTTTTTCCAGTCCAGCATGGCGATATCCTTTCAATCACTTGGGTTCAACGGTTCGACCACAACCATACAACAACGTGCCAAGGCCTAGCACCCGCTATCGCGGCACTGGCGCAAAACAAGCGAAGGACGTCGCGAACGAAAGGATAGACGCAGCTTTCAGACGTTGAAGATGCGCAGCGAAAGCTGCCGCACTTGGTCGTCGGTAAACAGATGTGCAATGCCTTGGGCGTCAGTTCGGCGCTGACTGGGTATTCCATCAATCGTGGCGATGTAGGCCTGCGCAGGCAAAGGCTCACCAGTCACACTGTCGACCAGACGAAAGATTCGCGCGGTGCGGGTTGGCTGCTCGGGAGGGTTGTTCATAAGCTCGAGCACGGCCTGTTGGAACACCGCTTCGGCGCCCTGCCAGTAGCCATAGTCGGCTTCGGCTTTGATCAGGCACCATTCACCCTGTTTGATCTGCGCCAGGACTTCGCTGTCCAGATTGATCATCAAACCGGCCCGCAGTTGATCCAGACCTTCGAGCGGTTGGCGCATGCTCAACAGACTGCTGACGTGCTCCAGCGCCTCTTCCACGCAACAGACATGCTGGCGCTCGTGGTCGGTCAGGCTCAGCTCACGGACCAGCCTCATCGAAGTCCCTCGCCTTGCCACTCGTCCGAACCCATCGTCCGGCTGATTTCGTGGCGCCAGTAGATGCGCCGGTAGCTGAAGTGGACTTTCTCCAGTTGCGTAAGGTGCGACGTGCCGCTGTCGAGACAGTGCGGCATCAATAGTTCGCTGCCGACGACCAACGCATCCTCCAGCTCCACCGTGTAGAAGTGCTCCTGCACGCCGCTGGCCGACGTGCGATAAAACTCCACGCGGCATTCGCTCAGCAACTCGCCGCTGGACAGCGCCATATTCAGCAAGGGCGAAGCCTTGTCGAGGGTTTTGGTGATGATCAAGGGCCTGTGCATCCGCCGCCCGGCGCCCTGATCCTTGGGTATGTACATGCCATGACTGAGGGCCTGAACCATGATCTTGTCTTCGCGCCCGCTCTGGTAGGTATTGCCCACCGAGGCTTCAGTGAAAGCGCCGGCGGTGATCAGGCCCTGGCGGCTGCCGTGGATGGTCATGAAGGCTGGGATGGGCATGGAATGGCTCCTTTTTCGGGTAGGGGTGGGAGGAAGTGATGGGATTCGAGGCGGCGATCTTCGATTTCGTCGAAAGGAATCCAGGGTTTCGCCACGGCGAGAGTGATGAGGTAGCGCTCCTGATCGAGATGTCTGGAATCTCTGAAGCGTCCTAGAATCAGCATTGCCTGGTATTTGTCGCCGGCCTGCCAAAATGACCGCCCAGAAAGCACTCCTTGTCTGACGTATGCGCGCCAATCGGGGGTGTCCGTAATTGTCGGGTCGCCCTGCGTACCCATCGGTTTCCAGCCTTTTGCGCACCATTGGCTCTGCAGATCGGTAACAACCTTCATGGCGTCCTCAATCAGCAGAGGTTCGATTTGCGGAGACATGCGGATGCTCACGGTCAGATTATTGACGAACGTCACGGTGAAAAACCGAGCCAGCGGCGTCTCGAACCCGTACTGCGGATCAACGAAGCGCAGACGTGCATCCGTCTTCGGAATGCCACCGGAAACAGTCTTGCTGCCGCGATCCCACACACTGAACGGAGCGGTTGAATGTGCCTCCATGTACTCGTAGGTTTCGCCGATCCTCAAGGTAATGACTGGATCATTCCATAGCGGCTGCATCAATTGCCGCAAGGCGGCCAGTGCAGCAGCCACACAAACAATCATCCACACCCAGCGACGTCGGCTGATTTGCCGAAGGCGCAAGCTCATCAGCCCTCCTCCCTGAGCGCAATCTCGCGGATTGACTGCGCCAACAACGCCTTGTTGCTGTCGTTGAGCAACAGATCAAAACGACTTGCCGCCCGCAGCACAAACTTCATTCGCTGGTCGATATCGGACAAATCCGCCAGCGGGCTGCTATCAAAATCAATGGTCCGGCCATCATCGACACGCTGGCATTGGCTGGTCAGCGTCAGCTCGATGGCCTGAGCGACGCCGGAAGGGAAGTTGGTGACATAAGAAAAATGATTGCCGCGCAAAAGCGCAACCAGGTGGCTGTTTTCGTAAATGGTCGGCTGGAGAATATTTTGCTGCTCGTGCCACGCCAAATGCTTCACGCTTTCGGCGATTTTCCCAGCCTCTATTGCTTCAAAGGCCACCTCTATCTCGGGATATGCATCCCCGAACCTGAGGGTGTCTTGCCCGACCGGCCAAAGCACCGGCCACTTCGCATGCCCTTGAATCTTCTCCCGGTCGCGAAGACATTTCTTCAACTCCGCCAATCCCCGCACCGCATAAAACTGATGCAACGGATAAACATCCAGAAACAGCGTGGTATTGCCCATCGCCATCATTTCGTAGACATGCCGGAACTGTTGCTCGGCCACCGACAGCTCTTCACCTGGCACCCGGGCATCCATGACAGACAGCGGATTACGCGCCTGAGCCTGTTGATATTCACGCAGGTCTTCGGCCTGTCCCGGCATTTTTTCCGGCGTGAGCAATCCGGATTCGCGTCGGCTGTCTCGCAGCCGCTGCCGCGCTTCGTATTCCTCGCGGATGCGTTCGATACTCTGTGCCGCATGCAGCAAGCCACAGCCGACCTGCTTGGAGGCAAACGCCGCCAGGCCCGCCCATTGAAAACGTGAGTCGTGCAACCACAACCGGGCATAAGCCGCGTTGATCGCTCGGTTGCGCGCGACCGGATCGGCAATCAGCACGCCGTTCGGGGCGACAATTGCCTCGGCGGCGCGCTGATAGCGCCGCCAGAGGCATTGGCAGGTCAGCACTGGCACCTCTGTCACCTGCACCCGCTCGCCGTACAACAGCTCTTCGTCGCAAGCGCAGTCGTCGATGGGCCTGATGTTGTGATTGAGGCGCTGGGCATCACTGGCGAGTTCGGTGAAACATTGGCTCATGATGGAAGGGCGGCAGCTAGGGGAATCCCTGAACCGTACCAGCCAATCTGGCCGGTGAAAGCGCGTAGAAGAAAAATCAGAAAGCGCTGTCAGACGCCGCCTATCAAGACCGGTGAAATGTCGACAGCGCTGGCCGGATTGCTCGCAAAATCCCAGCATGCGGGCACTTGGTCGAAATCAGAGGTAAAAACAAAACCACCCGGTCAGAAACTGAATCGTGTCGTCCAGCAGATTATTGACGTACGACACTCGTCTAAGGGAAAAGAGGTGCTAGCATAGAGCCACCAGTCGATCTCAGCATGCACCCTAACTAGTAGTCAGGATATGACCGAGCCAGAAGACCCCAGCCGTGAGCGTCTCAAGCACCACTTTGCCCAGCGGGTAATTCATCAGGCACGTCAGATTCTTGAGATATGGCAGCGCCTGCAACGCAGTGAGTGGTCCACCGTCGATCTTGCCGAACTGAGCGAGGCGAATCTGCGTCTGCTGCGTTTTGCCGAGCGCTTCGAACAGCCGGAACACACTCAGTTGGCGCATCACATCAGCCAGTCGCTGCAAGCGGTGGATGCCAATCGTGGACGCCTCAGCAGCGGCCTGATCACCGATCTCAATCGTTTGATGCAGCGCCTGTCGCGCACTGGCCTGCGCCATGGCGATCAGCTCGACCAGACGTTCCTGCCGCCGCTGCGCAAGCCGATCTACGTGATGTTGCAGGATCACGACCGCGCTGAACGCCTGGCCAAGCAACTGGAATTTTTCGGCTTGAGCGCGCAGGCACTGGACAGCGTGGCCGCGTTTCGTTCGTCGATGGTCGAGCGCTTGCCCGCGGCGATTGTCATGGACGTGGATTTCAGTGGCCCCGGCATCGGCCTGAAACTCGCCGCCGAAGCTCAGGTCGGCCTCGAAGAACCCCTGCCGCTGCTGTTCTTCAGCCTGCACGAAACCGACACCCCGACCCGCCTAGCCGCCGTGCGCGCCGGTGGCCGGGAATTCCTCACCGGCACGCTCGAAGCATCGAGCCTGCTGGAAAAAATCGAAGTGCTGACCTGCGTCGCCCAGTACGAGCCTTATAAAGTGCTGATCATCGACGACTCGCGCGCCCAGGCCCTGCACACCGAGCGTCTGCTCAACAGTGCCGGGATTGTCACCCGCACCCTGATCGAACCGATTCAGGCAATGGCCGAGCTGGCGGATTTCCAGCCGGACCTGATCATCCTCGACATGTACATGCCGGCCTGCACCGGCACCGAGCTGGCGAAGGTCATTCGTCACAACGACCGCTATGTCAGCGTGCCGATCATTTACCTGTCGGCCGAGGACGATCTGGACAAGCAGCTCGACGCCATGAGCGAGGGCGGCGATGACTTCCTGACCAAGCCGATCAAACCGCGACACCTGATCACCACTGTGCGCAACCGCGCCGCGCGGGCACGCAATCTGAAAGCACGGATGGTTCGCGACAGCCTCACCGGCCTGTACAACCACACGCACATCCTGCAATTGCTCGAAGACTGCTCGTTCCGCGCGCGCCGCGAAAACAAACCGCTGAGCTTTGCCATGCTCGACATCGATCACTTCAAGCGGGTCAACGACAGCCACGGCCACCCGATGGGCGACCGGGTGATCAAGAGCCTCGCGCTGTTTCTCAAGCAGCGGTTGCGCAAGACCGATTTCATTGGCCGATACGGCGGCGAAGAGTTCGCCATCGTCATGCCCGACACCGATATCGACGCGGCGCACAAAGTCCTCGACGAGATTCGCCAGCGCTTCGCCGAGATTCATTACCCGGCGCAGCCGCAGGACCTCTGGTGCACGTTCAGCGCCGGCGTAGTAGAAATGTGCGATGACTCCGACAGCCTGATGATGGCCAGCCAGGCCGATGAGGCGCTGTATCGCGCCAAGGGTGCAGGACGCAATCGGGTGCAGACCGCGCGCCAGTCAAAGCAAAGTGCCACTTTTTCATCGGAATCCACTGATTCGGTCATAACCTTGTAATAGAACCGCAATAAATTCAGGCGCTTACCATTCCTGCCGTTGGTAGCCGTCATGCGCCTGAAGTTGCTCACCAATCTCAACACTCTGCTGCTGGTCGCCGTCTGCGTGGCCCTTGGCGCCACGCTGTGGTGGTCGCAAAAAGCCCTCGAACGCCCCTATCTGTTGATGGAGCGTTACCTGGGGCTGTCGCAACAATTTCAGAATGAAGTGGCGCGCAACGTCGAGGATTATCTGGCCAGCGGTGACGCGCTGCGCCTGAGCAGCGCCGCCCAGGCTATCGACAGCGTGCAAAAGCAACTGGGTGACCTGCCCCCGGCGCTGGCCGACACGGTACGGCCAAGCCTGTCGAGCCTCGATGAATTCAGCAAAACCGACCTGCTCGCCGCCGGCAAACTGGCTGGCGATCCGCAGGCGCTGCTGTTGCAGGCCGAACGCGAACTCAGCGCCAGCCTCGACCAGCTCAATACCTACGCCAATGGCAACGCCGCCTACCTCGCGCCACTGCTTGCCGCATCGCAGCATCTGGGCAGACTGTCGCTGGCGCGGGACAAACTGGTCAGCAGCGGGCGCAGTGAACTGGCTGCCGATGTCGAGCGTGAAGTGAGCAACATGCGCGCTCAGGCCGAGGCCATCGATGCCCTGCCCTTGCTCGGGGTGGTCACCAGCAACGAATCGAGCAGTGACGATTTCGCCGCGCTGATGGGCATCGAAACCACTGATAAAGCCGCCGCCGAAGATGCCGGTGTCGGCCTCAAACGCGAACTCAACAGCTTGCTCGGCCGCTATCCGGCGGAACTGGCGCGCACCCGCGAGCAGATCCAGAAACGCGCCGAGCTCAGCGCCGCGACTCACGAAAAAATCGCCAGCGTGCAACACGCCATCGCCGGCCTCGAACCGGTGGTACGCGCGCAACATGGGCAGATCCAGGGCGAAGTGCGGCTGATGCAAGGCGTGATGATCGGCCTGATTCTGCTGATCGCCCTGCTCATCGATACCTTGCAGCGGCGCCTGGCCCGCACCCTGACCAACCTCGCCCCAGCGCTGTCGACCTGGGCCGAGGGCGATTTCAGTCGCGACATCCAACTGGGCAAGACCAATCGCGAATTGCACGACATCGAAGCCTCGCTCAACCGCCTGCGCGCCTATCTGGTGGATCTGGTCGGCACCATTCGCGGCAACGCCGAACAAGTCGCGGGCAGCAGCCGCACCCTTGCGGAACTGAGCAATGACCTGCACAGCGGCGCCGAGCATCAGGCCGGCGATACCGCGCTGATTCGCGACTCGCTGGGGGAACTTGAGGCGACCATTCAGCAAGTGGCCGGCGATGCCCGTCAGGCTGCCGACGCCAGTCGTCATGCCGGTCTCGCCGTCGAGCATGGGCAGGCTGTAATCGGCCAGAGCCTGACCGGACTGCATGCGCTGGTCGGTGAGGTTCAAGGCAATGCGCAGATGATCGAACATCTGGCAGAAGAATCAGCAACCATCGGCGGCGTGCTGACAGTGATTCGTTCGATTGCTGACCAGACCAATCTGCTCGCCCTGAACGCCGCGATCGAGGCGGCCCGCGCTGGAGAGATGGGCCGTGGTTTTGCCGTGGTCGCCGAAGAGGTGCGCTCGCTGGCACAACGCACCGCCGGGGCCACAGCAGAAATCCAGACGCTGATAGCCGGCCTGCAGACCGCCGCGCGACAATCGGTCGAAGGCATGCGCGCGCAGGTCGAACACGCCGAAGCCACGGCCAGTCAGGCGCAAGCGGCAGACGGTGCACTGGACAAAATCGTCGGTGCGATCCAGACCATCGCCGACACCGCCGTGCGCATCGCCGATGTCACCGCGCAGCAAAGTGGCGCGGTCAGCGAGATCCGCGATCACAGCGAGCGCATTCATCAATTGGGTGGGGATAACCTGCTGCGCATCGGCCAAGGGCGCGAACAGGGCGAGAATTTGTTGGTTCTCGGCGGCCAACTGCATACAGCCGTTCAGGCCTTCCGCGTCTGACGTACCACCTTCGCGAGCAGGCTCGCTCCCACATTGGAATGCATACCCCTGTGGGAGCGAGCCTGCTCGCGAAGGCGCCAGCCCAGTCACTACAAATGACCGGATCCTGATCCTCGGTCACAAATTTCGCGCAAACATCGCCCATCGTGCCGCCTATTGCATGGAACTGGACAGTCACAAAGGCTTTGCGGCATAGTCGCCGGGTTCTGACGACTGCTCATTGATAACAAGGACAACGCAGATGGCGACGCTACTGGTGCTGCACGGCCCCAACCTGAACCTGCTCGGCACCCGGGAACCGGGGACCTACGGGTCGACGACCCTGGCGCAGATCAATCAGGATCTGGAGCGGCGCGCCCGTGAAGCCGGCCATCATCTGCTGCACCTGCAAAGCAACGCCGAGTACGAATTGATCGATCGCATCCACGCTGCACGCGGTGAAGGCGTGGACTTCATTCTGATCAATCCGGCGGCTTTTACGCACACAAGTGTCGCATTACGTGACGCGCTGCTGGGAGTGAGCATCCCATTCATCGAAGTGCATTTGTCCAACGTGCACAAGCGCGAACCTTTCCGCCATCACTCCTACTTCTCCGATGTAGCGGTAGGAGTGATCTGCGGCCTTGGCGCCAGCGGTTACCGACTGGCCCTGGAGGCCGCACTAGAGCAGCTTGAACACCAAGCTATACGCCCCTGACCGACCCTTGGGAGTTGATGATTCATGGATATCCGTAAAGTTAAGAAACTGATCGAATTGCTGGAAGAGTCCGGCATCGACGAGCTCGAGATCAAGGAAGGCGAAGAGTCCGTACGCATCAGCCGTCACAGCAAGACCCCGGCGCAGCAGTACTACGCGCCAGCCCCGATGCAGGCTCCGGCCGCTGCCCCTGCTGCCGCGCCAGTCGCTGCCGCTGCTCCGGCTGCCGCTGCTGCACCCGCGCTGAACGGCACCGTTGCCCGTTCGCCGATGGTCGGCACCTTCTACCGTAAATCTTCGCCAACCTCGCCTGCCTTCGTTGAAGTCGGCCAGACCGTGAAGAAAGGCGACACCCTGTGCATCGTCGAAGCCATGAAGATGATGAACCACATCGAAGCTGAAACCAGCGGTGTGATCGAATCCATCCTCGTCGAAGACGGCCAGCCGGTTGAGTACGACCAACCGCTGTTCACCATCGTTTGAACCGCGGAGAGCCTTTGATGACTGCGAAGTTGGAAAAAGTTCTGATCGCTAACCGCGGTGAGATCGCCCTGCGGATTCTGCGTGCCTGCAAAGAGATGGGCATCAAGACCGTCGCCGTTTACTCCAAGGCCGACAAAGAGCTGATGCACCTGGGTCTGGCAGACGAATCCGTCTGCATCGGCCCGGCGTCCGCCGCTCAGTCTTACCTGCACATTCCGGCCATCATCGCTGCCGCTGAAGTGACCGGCGCTACCGCCATTCACCCAGGCTACGGTTTCCTCGCGGAAAACGCCGATTTTGCCGAGCAGGTCGAGAACTCCGGCTTCGCCTTCATCGGCCCGAAAGCCGACACCATCCGCCTGATGGGCGACAAGGTATCGGCCAAGCACGCGATGATCGAAGCCGGCGTACCGACCGTTCCTGGCTCTGACGGCCCGCTGCCGGAAGACGAAGAAACGGCACTGCGCATCGGTCGCGAAGTCGGCTACCCGGTGATCATCAAGGCCGCCGGTGGCGGTGGTGGTCGCGGCATGCGCGTGGTGCACAAGGAAGAAGACCTGATCGCCTCGGCGAAACTGACCCGCTCCGAAGCAGGCGCGGCGTTCGGCAACCCGATGGTCTATCTGGAAAAATTCCTCACCAACCCGCGCCACGTCGAAGTGCAGGTACTGTCCGACGGCCAGGGCCACGCCATCCACCTGGGCGACCGCGACTGCTCGCTGCAGCGTCGTCACCAGAAGGTTCTCGAAGAAGCACCGGCACCGGGCATCGACGAGAAAGCGCGCCAGGAAGTATTGGCTCGCTGCGTCAAGGCGTGCATCGACATCGGCTACCGTGGCGCCGGTACTTTCGAGTTCCTCTACGAGAACGGTCGTTTCTACTTCATCGAAATGAACACCCGTGTTCAGGTGGAGCACCCGGTTTCGGAGATGGTCACCGGTATCGACATCGTCAAGGAGATGCTCAGCATCGCCGCTGGCAACAAGCTGTCGTTCACTCAGGATGACGTGGTCATCCGCGGTCACTCGCTGGAGTGCCGGATCAACGCTGAAGATCCGAAGACCTTCATGCCGAGCCCGGGCACGGTCAAGCATTTCCACGCCCCAGGTGGCAACGGCGTTCGCGTCGATTCGCACCTGTACAGCGGTTATGCCGTGCCACCGAACTACGACTCGCTGATCGGCAAGCTGATCACTTACGGCGCAACCCGCGACGAAGCCATGGCACGCATGCGCAATGCCCTGGACGAAATCGTGGTCGACGGGATCAAGACCAACATCCCGCTGCACCGTGATCTGGTTCGTGACGAAGGCTTCTGCAAGGGCGGTGTGAACATTCACTACCTCGAGCACAAGCTGGCCAAACAGTCGTAAGGCTGAAGCGGCATGAAAAACCCGATCCCTGCGGATCGGGTTTTTTTATGCCTGCAACAAACCCATCAGACCATCACTGTGGAGAAGGCCTGCTGCTCGACCATTGTGGCAGATGCCCCCAGGCCAGCCTCATCGACCACCGCTCCTGCTGCGTTTTCATGTAACGGTCTGCGGGTGAACCGCCTCGTAAAGTTTCGGGCACGTATCGAGAGCCCGTCCGTGGCATAACTCGATCTGGCGATAAGCGGGTTGTACAGCCTGCCAATCTGACCAGCGGAATGCTTGAACACTCTCGAGACTCCATTGTTCAGATTCAGCACCACGCCATAGCTGTTGCCCAGGCACGACGAGTATGACCAGTAATCCCAGGTCGGCTGCAGGCCCTGTTCGCGCAACACGCGCCTGACCGGACCGCCGATGTCGGCGCCCGCCGACAGCCAGTCGCCACCCACCAGCGTGGCGCGAATGTTCTGCGGTGTTCCCCCCAGACGCTCCAGCACCTGCGTGACACTTCGCTCGATCAGCGGGCGAATATTGTGATCGAAATGAATGACCGCCCCCACTCTCGTCGTCGGGTTATACAGCGAGGCGATGACGCAACTCTGCGCATTCAGGGAAAACAGGTAGTTATCTGGCGATCCCGGACGAAAATGCGCCACCACGGCCTCGCCCTGCAGCGCGCCGCGGTTCAGCACGGGCTCGACACCTCCAGGAAAAGCATCATTCAAATTGTTCACGCGCCCAAGGTTGCGCACGTCGCCTCCTGTGAGTCCGACCCTGGCATGTGTCCACTTGCCCCCCGGAGCAAGCTGAATCGGTTGCTGATAGATGGCGGTCGGGCGACGGGCATCGACCAGGCTCAGGCCACCGAAATGCGGATTTTCCCTGACCAGAAAATACTTGCCTCTGTTGCGAATGTAATAGGCCGGTTGCGGCTGTGCAGCGCTGGGCGGGCTGCGCCAGGTGCCGAAAAAGACGCCTTCTTCGCTCACCCTTTGCAAATGTTCGGGCGTCTTGCTGACGGCCTGCCTGGCATGAAAGCGTACCTCCCGGATCGCCGGCAGCGCGTCCCTGCGTAGCGGAGCCACGGTATTCAGACGCTCTGACAACAACGAGACCGGCCTCATCGTGTGCTTCAGACTTCTGGCCGCACCGCCCAGCCACTTGATCGCACTGCCTGCGCCGACCATGGCAAACAGCGCCCCCCACGACGCCTCCAGCCAGTGACCGAGAGCGCCATCGATGTCGCCCTCCAGATGCGCAGCGACCGCCTGACCAGCGCTGACGGCAATGAACACGACATCGAGCAGCAAGGCAAACGGAGGGAACACCATGCAAAACGGTGCGGCTGCAAACATCAGCCCCTTGACCACTTGGCGTTCGATCATTTGCGCGCGGCTGGTGGTGATGTCCTGCACATCCGTGACCGCGCGCTCGATGTACGCGTTGAACTCGCTGCGCGCGTCAATCAGGCGCTGCGCTTCGTACAGCGTATCGACGCGTTGTTTTTTGGCCGCAATCGCATACAGGGTGCGCGACACGATGCTGCGCGCAGCAACCGGCGTACGCGCCATCAAGTAGTCATGCAAAGCGCCGGCGATGTCGCCGAACAGTGACTGATACGCACGCACCACAATTCCGTCGGGGGCATCAGGCGTGTACAGCCACCAGGACGGCTCGGGGTCGAACGAGGTCAGCACATACACCCCGAGCACGACGTGATGGCGCACGGTGAACCTGAACACGCCGTCACTTTCAACCATGCTGGCGCCCGGAAAATGCGTACCCGGTGCTGGCACCTCGCTCAACAGAGAGACCTGACGGACCAGCGCTGAATACACCGCGTCGCTCAATCGCGCCTGACTTCTGGCAACGCGTAAATCCCGGTCCATCTTTGACAGCAGCACGTTGCGGTAGGCAAAGCGACGCGGTTCGTAGGCAGCATCACGCGGGTCGAGATATTTGCCACGGATCTCGCTGGCGTATTTTTCACCCAGCCACGCCCGGCGCAGATACAGCGCCAGATCGGCGCTGCGCACCTGGCTCAGATCCTGGCCAACCGACGATCGCACGCCTTTTTTCGGATGTTCGATGCCGGAGTTGTCATCGTAGCCGTGAATGGCCAGGTCGAGCAGCGTGGCAACCTGCTGCTTCCTGCGGTCGGCGACACCGGGGTTGTAATCGATCAACACGGTGGCCGGATCGACCGGTTCCAGCACGTTCTTGCTGCGCATATAGGGCGTGATCGCTGCGGCAACCGAGCGCCTGGCGAAATCGACAAAAACCTCGAAACCGCCCAGCAGCTCGTTGAACACCTGCTGATGAACGATCAGTTCCTGATTCAGACTGCTGATGCGCCGGCGAGCCTCGAGCGCGAGCGTCGTGTACCAGCGCAGCGAGTTGTCCTGCTCGACCCGCTGCAGGTTGTTTGCCAGGGCCATTTTTGCAGCGGCTTCGACGCACTCGTCGAACGGCAAGGGCGTTCGTCGAAGGTCACTCTGCATGCCCCAGAGAGCAGGACTGGCCGCCGCAGCCACAAGATAATCACGTGCCGGGTGATGTGCCGTCGGCGAAAGCTGCTGCAACAGATACTCGCGACCGGATTCGCTCTGCGTCCAGCTCCATACTTCGCCGGTCAACGCCGCAATCGAAGGCAACCGGACCCACTCCTGACCGTCCGGTTTGTTGGGCGCGTACAGCACCAGGTTATTCACCGCTTGCTCAGTCTCTGCCTGGTAGAACACCAGAAGATCGGCGCATTGCATGCCGTTGGGCAGCGTCAATGCGGCCACTTGCAACGGTTTCATTGCCGCTTGCCCAGACCACATCTGCTCCAGACGCTCATGGTCGGAATCCGCCAGATGAGCTGCGCAGCGCGCGACGAATGCGCTCTGCCTGAGCCGTACGGTGAACCAGTCGATGAGTGCCTTTTGCACGTCGGTGCGCTGGTACTGCTCGGCGAGGGCGCGCAGGTAGTCCGCCGGATAATCCTGTTCCGCCAGCATGTCGGCAATGAATGCCGGCTTGAGTGACTGGTTGCGCAATGGCGCAGGACTGCTGATCTCCAATACCGCTGCGAAGTCCTGACCGATCGGCCCGCATGCCAGCAGGTCACTGAGGCTGCGATTGTGGGTCGGCTCACCGACCGCCGAGCGCCATCTGAGCCGCACGTCGATCCGGTCTGGTTCAACCGCCATGTCGAGCTTGAGCTGAATGTATTCGATGGCCTGCTGGCGGGCAAAGTCGCGCAACGAGCCGTGGCCCTGCAGCAGGTCATCGAGAGCTGCCTGCGCCAGTGACGTCTGCTCCTGATAATCGCGCAACAAGGCGCGATCCGGCTCCTTCAGCGCCTTCATCCATGACGGCAGTTGCGCGAAGGAATGCGCCTCGAGAATCTTTTTCTCTGCGCCGGTTGCCAGGGCGGTCAACCGGTATCGACGCGTGCTGCGGGCCTGAAGCCGGTCGATTTTGCTGCGCAATTGATCCAGTGTCAGGCCCGCCAGTTGGTCACGGCGCAACAGCAACTCGATGTCCTTGATATAGCGCCGCAGCTTGCGCTTGATCAGGCGATCAAACAGCGCTTCCTGCCCTTTTGTCGCCCAATGTTCTCGCAGGTATTTTTTGTACTGGTCGAGGAAGTGCAGCGAAACGCTATCCACCGTCCGGATCACATGCTCATGACGGCTGGACGGTAAACCGGTGTCAGCGCCCCCCGGCCAGCGAAATGGCGCGTCCTGGAGCGCCAGGAACATGACTGGCCGGCCGTCGATAAGCTTTTGCAGAATGGCGTCAAGCAGCGCAACTACAAAGCCCGGGGCGAAATGGCCGTCCGGGTAATGCCTGCGCAGTTCAGTCAAAGCGAAATGCTCCAGCGCCTCGAGCAACGTCATCTGGCCGTTCAAGCGCTTGTCGATCATCACCTGCCAGCGCTTGATGCGCAGCAGGATCTCCTGCACCGACCCCGTAGACGCAGCGGCTATCGGTGGTTTTTCTTCTACAGTCCCTTGTTGATCCGCCATGTCGTCCAGCCTTTTGTTGCGTAGAGATGAGCGCTCACTCTATTTGCCGACAAAAGTGCTCAGGCCATACATATGTATATCGCGGCCGCGAATGTGTAACAGCCAAGCGGTGTGTCCACTTTGCCGGCGACCTGGCGTAAACTGCGCGCTTTTGCAGCTTCGGGCTGCCCCACAGATTTTCAAAGGTGCCCGCCATGCCTTGGCTGCAAGTCCGTCTCGCCATCACCCCGGAACAAGCCGAAACCTACGAGGACGCATTCCTCGAAGTCGGCGCCGTGTCGGTGACTTTCATGGACGCCGAAGACCAGCCGATCTTCGAACCGGAACTCAACACCACGCCGCTGTGGTCGCACACCCACTTGCTGGCGCTGTTCGAAGGCGGTACCGAACCGGAGCCGGTTCTGGCCCATCTGGAATTGCTGACCGGCAGCCCGTTGCCCGAACATCACAGCGAAGTCATCGAAGACCAGGACTGGGAACGCAGCTGGATGGACGGTTTCGAGCCGATGCGTTTCGGCCAGCGTCTGTGGATCGTGCCGAGCTGGCACGCCGCGCCCGAGCCTGGCGCGGTCAACCTGCTGCTGGACCCGGGCCTGGCGTTCGGCACCGGCACCCACCCGACCACCGCACTGTGCCTGGAATGGCTCGACGGTCAGGATCTGAAAGACTGCCACGTGCTCGACTTCGGCTGCGGCTCGGGGATTCTGGCGATTGCCGCCCTGCTGCTCGGCGCCAAACAAGCTGTGGGCACCGACATCGACGTACAGGCACTGGAAGCCTCGCGCGACAACGCTGGGCGCAACAATATTGCCGATGAGCTGTTCCCGCTGTACCTGCCCGAGGATCTGCCGCAGGTTCCGGCCGACGTACTGGTCGCCAACATTCTCGCCGGCCCGCTGGTATCGCTGGCGCCGCAGCTGTCCAGCCTGGTCAAGAGCGGTGGGCGCCTGGCGCTGTCGGGCATTCTCGCCGAGCAGGGCGAAGAAGTAGCGGCAGCTTATGCGCAGGACTTCGAACTCGACCCGATCGCCAATCGCGATGGCTGGGTGCGCATCACCGGGCGTCGGCGCTAAAATGACCGCTTGCCTGAACCGGATCGCCGCATGACCGACAGTTTCGTCACCCAATGCCCGCATTGCCAGACCAGTTTCCGCGTCAACCATGCTCAATTGAGCGTGGCGCGCGGGGTGGTTCGTTGCGGCTCCTGCCTGCAAGTGTTCAATGCCGCCAAGCAGCTGCTCGAACAACATTCCGGCAAGGACACGGTGACGCCGGTCGCACCAGGGCTGCCTGAAGCGCCCGCGCCTGTCAGCGATTCTGCGGTCGTCGAACAGATCCCCGCACCGCGCGCCATCAGCCAGAAGCAATGGAGCGCGTCGGAACTGGATCTGGACAGCCTCGATCTGGACGAAGAACTCGCCCGCCTCGAACAGCGCGAAATCCAGCCGGCCGCCGAATTCGGCCGTACCCGCGAAGAATCCTTGAGCGCCCGACGCGACAGCCCGGAGCCGGACGAAGGCACATGGCCCGACAGCCTGTTCAGCGAGCCTGCGGATGAGCGCAGCGTAGCGCCGGATATCGAACCGGATATCGACGGCATCGAAACCCTCGAACCCGAGCGCACCGAACCTTCGCTGTCGCTGGAGCCGGTGGATCTGGATGACGAGCCGCCGATCCCGCAACTGCGCCTGCACGATCCGATCGATCCCAACGCCCGCCGCGAACGCCTGTCAGCCAGCGACGACAACGATGACGACGATCTGCCATTGATCACTTCGCCGCGCAAAAAACGCGAACGGGCCGAGCCCGGCGTGCGCGCCGAGGTCCTGCAGGATCTGACCGACGACCCGCTGCAACTGGACTGGCAGCAGCGCCGCTCGCCCTGGGCCGGCGCCTGCTCTGGCTGGTGCTGGTGGTGTTGGCGGCCGGCGGCCTTGCCGCCCAGTACATCGCCTATCACTTCGAGGAACTGGCGCGGCAGGATCAATACCGACCGTGGTTCCAGCAGATCTGCCCGCAGATCGGCTGCACGGTGCCGTCGAAAGTCGATATCGGCAAAATCAAGAGCAGCAACCTGGTGGTGCGCAGCCATCCCGATTTCAGCGGGGCGCTGGTGGTCGACGCGATCATTTACAACCGGGCGACGTTTTCCCAGCCGTTTCCCTTGCTCGAACTGCGTTTTGCCGACCTCAACGGTCACCTGATCGCCAGTCGTCGCTTCAAACCCGGCGAGTATCTGAGCGGCGATCTCGAAGGCCTCGCGGAAATGCCGCCGCAGACGCCGATCCACATCGCCCTGGATATTCTCGATCCGGGGCCGAAAGCGGTGAATTACAGCCTGAACTTCCACTCACCGGAGTGAACCGCTTCAGCGTTTCTCGATTGACGGCATTTTTCTGACTGGATCGCGGCCAACCAAACCGTTGGCGATAACAGAATAACTGTTCAGATTTTGTTCAATTCAGCCTTTAACCAGTCATCGAGAGCGGGTATCATGCCCACCCTTTTTCGAACTCTCATGATCCGGCCCCACTTCAGGGAAGTCCTATGTCGGCGGTACGCATCGGCCCATATACATTGCAGAACGGTTTGATTCTCGCCCCGATGGCGGGCGTCACCGACCAGCCCTTTCGTCAGCTGTGCAAGCGTCTGGGCGCAGGGCTTGTAGTCTCGGAAATGGTCACCAGTGACATGAGCCTGTGGAATACCCGCAAGTCGCGCATGCGCATGATCCACGAAGGCGATCCCGAGCCGCGCTCGGTGCAGATTGCCGGTGGCGACGCGCAGATGCTGGCCGATGCGGCACGGGCCAACGTCGAACTGGGCGCGCAGATTATCGATATCAACATGGGTTGCCCGGCCAAGAAGGTCTGCAACAAGGCCGCCGGCTCCGCGTTGCTGAAAGACGAAGCACTGGTGACCGAGATCCTTCAGGCCGTAGTGGCCGCGGTTGATGTGCCGGTCACCCTGAAGATCCGCACCGGCTGGGATCGCGAAAACAAGAATGGCCTGAACGTGGCGAAGATCGCCGAACAGGCCGGGATCACTGCGCTGGCCGTGCATGGCCGTACGCGCGCCGATCTGTACACAGGGGAAGCCGAGTACGACACGATTGCCGCGATCAAGCAGGCCGTGTCGATCCCGGTGTTTGCCAATGGCGATATCGATTCGCCGGAAAAGGCCCGATACGTGCTTGATGCGACCGGTGCCGATGGCCTGCTGATAGGCCGGGCCGCTCAAGGGCGGCCATGGATTTTTCGCGAGATCGATCATTTCCTGCGTACCGGCGAGAAATTGCCGGCGCCGGAACTGAGCGAAGTGGAACGCATCCTGCTGGAGCATCTGGCTGCCCTTCACGCCTTTTATGGTGACGTGATGGGCGTGCGCATTGCCCGCAAGCATGTGGGCTGGTATCTCGCAACCTTGCCGGGCGCCAGGGAGTTTCGCGCCCGTTTCAATCGTTTGGATGGTACGGAAACACAATGCGCCGACGTTCGGGAGTTCTTCGCCGAGCGTTACAAGAGCCTGACAGGGGACGAAGAAGGGGTGGCCGCATGACGATGATGACCGAGACTTTAGTGAGTGGAACAACACCCGTGAGCGACAACGTGAATTTGAAACAGCACCTCAACACGCCGAGCGAAGAAGGCCAGACCCTTCGCGGGAGTGTCGAGAAGGCGCTGCACAATTATTTCGCCCACCTTGAGGGCGCGTCCGTCACGGATGTGTACAACCTGGTGCTGTCCGAAGTCGAGGCGCCCCTGCTCGAAAGCGTGATGAACTACGTCAAGGGCAACCAGACCAAGGCCAGTGAGCTGCTGGGACTGAACCGCGGCACGCTGCGCAAGAAACTCAAGCAGTACGATCTGCTGTAAGCATTCAATCAAACCAGAAAGGCGCCCGCGTAAAAAACGGTCGCCTTTTTTGCTGACTTCCTTTGCTTTTGATGGAAATTGAGATGACCGACCAGACTACCCGCCTGCCGATCCGCCGCGCCTTGATCAGCGTTTCCGACAAGACCGGGATCCTCGAATTCGCCAAGGAGCTTGAGGCTCTGGGCGTCGAGATCCTCTCCACCGGCGGAACGTTCAAGCTGCTGCGTGACAACGGCGTTGCCGCAGTGGAAGTCGCGGATTACACCGGTTTCGCCGAGATGATGGACGGTCGGGTGAAAACCCTGCACCCGAAAATCCACGGCGGCATCCTCGGTCGTCGCGGTACTGACGACGCGATCATGAACGAGCACGGCATCAAGCCGATCGATCTGGTAGCGGTCAACCTGTACCCGTTCGAAGCGACCATCAACAAGCCAGGCTGCGACCTGCCGACCGCCATCGAGAACATCGACATCGGCGGGCCGACCATGGTCCGTTCGGCAGCGAAAAACCACAAAGACGTGGCCATCGTGGTGAATGCCAGCGATTACGCCAACGTTCTGGAAAATCTCAAGGCCGGCGGCCTGACCTACGCCCAGCGTTTCGACCTGATGCTCAAGGCCTTCGAACACACCGCCGCCTACGACGGCATGATCGCCAACTACATGGGCACCGTGAACCAGGCCGCTGAAACCTTGAGCACTGAAGGTCGCAGCGAATTCCCGCGCACCTTCAACAGCCAGTTCATCAAGGCTCAGGAAATGCGCTACGGCGAGAACCCGCACCAGAGCGCGGCGTTCTACGTGGAAGCCAAGCCTGCCGAAGTCGGCATCGCCACCGCGACCCAGTTGCAAGGCAAAGAACTGTCGTACAACAACGTCGCCGACACCGACGCTGCGCTGGAATGCGTGAAGAGCTTCGTCAAGCCAGCCTGCGTGATCGTCAAGCACGCCAACCCGTGCGGCGTGGCGGTCAGCCCGGATGCCGAAGGCGGCATCCGCCAGGCTTACGAACTGGCCTACGCCACCGACACCGAGTCGGCGTTCGGCGGCATCATCGCCTTCAACCGTGAACTGGATGCCGAGACCGCCAAAGCGATCGTCGAGCGTCAGTTCGTTGAAGTGATCATCGCCCCAAGCGTCAGCGAAGAAGCCCGCGCCATCGTTGCCGCCAAAGCCAACGTACGCCTGCTGGCCTGCGGCGAGTGGTCGGCTGAGCGCGCCGCTGCCTGGGATTACAAGCGCGTCAACGGTGGCCTGCTGGTGCAGAGCCGCGATATCGGCATGATCAGCGCCGATGACCTGAAAGTGGTGACCAAACGCGCGCCGACCGAACAGGAAATCCACGATCTGATCTTCGCTTGGAAAGTCGCCAAATACGTCAAATCCAACGCCATCGTCTACGCCAAGAACCGCCAGACCATCGGTGTCGGCGCCGGCCAGATGAGCCGCGTCAACTCGGCACGCATCGCCGCGATCAAGGCTGAGCACGCCGGTTTGCAGGTGGCCGGTTCGGTCATGGCGTCCGACGCGTTTTTCCCGTTCCGCGACGGTCTGGACAATGCGGCCAAGGTCGGCATCACTGCGGTGATCCAGCCGGGCGGTTCGATGCGTGATGCTGAAGTGATTGCTGCTGCTGATGAAGCCGGCATCGCGATGGTATTCACCGGCATGCGCCACTTCCGTCACTGATACACCGATTCAAATGTGGGAGCGAGCCTGCTCGCGAATGCAATCTGCCAGCGACGTTGACGTTGACTGACACCCCGCTTTCGCGAGCAGGCTCGCTCCCACATAAAGCGCTCCAGCAGCGCCTGACAGATTTTTGAGGTTTTTGAAATGAATGTTTTGATCATTGGCAGCGGTGGCCGTGAACACGCTCTGGCCTGGAAAGTGGCTCAGGATCCGCGTGTGCAGAAGGTTTTCGTTGCACCGGGCAACGCTGGCACCGCCATTGAAGCCAAGTGCGAGAACGTCGCCATCGACGTGCTGGCCCTGGAGCAACTGGCTGACTTCGCGGAAAAGAACGTTTCCCTGACCATCGTCGGCCCGGAAGTGCCGCTGGTGGCTGGCGTGGTCGATCTGTTCCGCTCCCGTGGCCTGGACTGCTTCGGTCCGACCGCCGGTGCTGCGCAACTGGAAGGCTCGAAAGCGTTCACCAAGGATTTCCTCGCCCGCCACAAGATCCCGACCGCCGATTACCAGAATTTCACCGAGATCGAGCCGGCCCTGGCTTATCTGCGTGAGAAAGGCGCGCCGATCGTGATCAAGGCCGATGGCCTGGCTGCCGGCAAAGGCGTGATCGTCGCCATGACCCTGGCCGAAGCCGAAGACGCCGTGCGTGACATGCTCGCTGGCAACTCGTTTGGCGACGCCGGTTCACGCGTGGTGATCGAAGAATTCCTCGACGGCGAAGAAGCTTCGTTCATCGTCATGGTCGACGGCAAGAACGTGCTGCCGATGGCCACCAGCCAGGATCACAAACGCGTCGGCGACGGCGACAGCGGCCCGAACACTGGCGGCATGGGTGCTTATTCCCCTGCCCCGGTGGTCACCGCCGACGTGCACCAGCGCGTGATGGATCAGGTGATCTGGCCGACCGTGCGCGGCATGGCCGAGGAAGGCAACGTCTACACTGGCTTCCTTTATGCCGGTCTGATGATCGACAAGGCCGGTAACCCGAAAGTCATCGAGTTCAACTGCCGCTTCGGCGATCCGGAAACCCAACCGGTGATGCTGCGTCTGCAATCGAGCCTGGTGCTGCTGGTTGAAGCCGCATTGGCGCAAGCGCTGGACAAGATCGAAGCACAGTGGGATCCGCGTCCGAGCGTTGGCATCGTTCTGGCTGCTGGCGGCTACCCGGGCGACTACGCCAAAGGCGCAGCGATCAACGGTCTGGACGCAGCGTCAGGTCTGGAAGGCAAAGTCTTCCACGCCGGCACCGCGTTAAAGGACGGTCAGGTCGTTACTGCCGGTGGTCGTGTACTGTGTGCCACTGCCATGGGCGCCACCGTGGGTGAAGCTCAGCAGCAGGCCTACAAACTTGCCGCTGCCATCGACTGGGAAGGCTGCTTCTACCGCAAGGACATCGGCTACCGCGCCATTGCCCGTGAACGCGGCGAAACCCAGGAGTAAGCGATCCATCAGGCCCGGCGCGGGATGCCATTCCTCGCCGGGCTGTTCGGTCGTCGCGCATCGTTATATTCTGGCATCAACCTACGAAGGGATTTCGCCGTGCGCTGGCTCAGGATTGCCATAAGCTTCACCGTCACGCTGATGACCTTGCTCTGCATGCTCCCGGCCCAGGCCGCGCAAGGCAGTGGCTGGTCGGTATTGCTTGACGATCAGGGCATCCTGCAACTGAGCGACATCCGCTCCGCTCGCTACACCAATCAATTCAGCCCCATCGAGCTTGACCGTCTGACCGCGGCCGAACCCGAGGGCGCCCTGTGGCTGCGCTTCAAACTGGCGCCGGGCAAGCACGAACAAGTGCTGCGCATCTTTGCCCCCGACCTGTCACAACTCAATCTCTACGTGCTCGACGGCGACCGGCTGATCGAGCAACGCAATACCGGCAACGAACGGCCGCAGGCCGAACATCCTTTGCCAAGCAGCGATTTCATGCTGCCCCTGCCCCAGGCCGACAAGCCGCTGGACGTCTACGTACGCATGGTCTCCGGCCATCAGCTGCGCCCGCACATCACCCTGCAAGCGGCAATCGAGGGCGCAGCCGATCAGAAGCAGACGCTGATTTTCGGCCTGCTGTTCGGCTGCCTCGCCATGCTCCTGCTGCACAACCTGGTGCGCTACGCCTACTCGCGCTCGCGCAGCAGTCTGTGGCTGGCGATCTGTGAAGGCCTGCTCGGACTGAGTCTGTTCCTGTTGCTCAATCTCGCCGGTCCGTGGTTGCCGAACTGGCAAGCCATTCAGACGCCGGGCGCTTATCTGGCATTGCTGCTGACCGCCCCAGCCGGATTGATGTACGCCCTGCGCTTCTTTGCACCACTGGGCCAGCATCCGCTGAACAAACTGCTGTGGGGCGACATTCTGTTGATCGTCACGTGCAGCCTGTTGCTGCTGTTCGTCAACACCTTGCCGCTGAACATCATCACCTACGCATTGGTCGCATTGGCCGGTCTGAGCATGTTGCTGGTGGGTTTCTATCACTGGCAGAAGGGCTATCGCCCGGCGCGTCTGTTCGTCGCCGCCATGATCGTGTTCAACATCGGCACCCTGGTTATCCTGCCGGCGCTACTGGGGCTGACACTGGTCACGCCGCAAGGCCTGATCATGACGCTGATGGTGTTCATCTGCATCAGCGGTCTGCTGATGAGCGTCGCCTTGGGCGAGCGACAGCGCAGCATCACTGAAAGTCGTTTCAGCATCAGCCGCGACCTGGCGGCAAGCAACGCCGAAATCAACGCCAAAGCCGAATTCCTCGCCAAGATCAGCCACGAAATCCGCACACCGATGAACGGCGTACTGGGCATGACCGAGCTGCTGCTGGGCACGCCGCTGTCGGTCAAGCAACGCGATTACGTGCAAACCATCCACAGCGCCGGCAACGAACTGCTGACGCTGATCAACGAGATCCTCGACATCTCCAAGCTCGAATCCGGGCAGATCGAACTCGATGACGTGCAGTTCGACCTCAACGCGCTGATCGATGATTGCCTGAGCATCTACCGGGCCAAGGCCGAGCAACAGAACGTCGAGCTGATCAGCTTCATCCAGCCGCAAGTGCCACGGGTGATCAGCGGCGATCCGACGCGCCTGCGCCAGACCTTGCTGAGCCTGCTGGAAAACGCCCTGAAGAAAACCGAAGAAGGCGAAGTGCTGATCGTCGTTGCACTGGATGAGCGCAGCAGCAAGCCGCGCCTGCGCATTGCCGTGCAGGACAGCGGCGTGCCGATGGAGCCGGAAGAGCGCGAAGCGCTGTTGCACGCCGAATTGCACAGCAAGCACTTCCTCTCGGCCAATCGCCTGGGCGGCAATCTCGGCCTGGTGATCGCGCGCCAACTGATCCGCCTGATGCAAGGCGAGTTCGGCATCAAGAGCGGCGCCACCCAGGGCAGCACTTTGTGGCTGACCTTGCCACTGGACCCGGATCGCCTCGAACATCCGACCTCCGACCTCGACAGCCCGCTGCAGGGCGCGCGGGTGCTGGTGGTCGACGATAACGACACCTGCCGCAAGGTACTGGTGCAGCAGTGCAGCGCCTGGGGCCTGAATGTCAGCGCCGTGCCGTCGGGCAAGGAGGCGCTGGCGCTGCTGCGCACCAAGGCGCATCTGCGCGATTACTTCGACGTGGTCCTGCTCGACCAGAACATGCCCGGCATGACCGGCATGCAACTGGCAGCGAAGATCAAGGAAGACCCGAGCCTGAACCACGACATTCTGCTGATCATGCTCACCGGCATCAGCAACGCGCCGAGCAAGATCATTGCGCGCAATTCGGGGATCAAACGAATACTGGCCAAACCGGTGGCCGGCTATACGCTCAAGACCACGCTGGCTGACGAGCTCAATCAACGCAACAAGGGCCAGGTCGCGTTCCAGCCGCAGGTCGTTACGGCGGCCACAGCGGCCAAAGTGCCGAGCGACTTCCGCATCCTCGTCGCCGAAGACAACACCATCTCGACCAAAGTGATCCGTGGCATGCTCGGCAAGCTCAACCTGCAACCGGACACCGCGAGCAACGGCGAAGAAGCGCTGCAAGCGATGAAGGCCCAGCGTTACGACCTGGTGCTGATGGATTGTGAAATGCCGATCCTTGATGGCTTCTCCGCCACTCAGCAACTGCGCGCCTGGGAAGTCAGCAATCAGCGCATCCGCACACCGGTTGTAGCCCTCACCGCGCACATTCTTGCCGAACACAAGGAGCGCGCCCGGCAGGCCGGCATGGACGGGCACATGTCCAAACCGGTCGAGCTCTCCCAGTTGCGCGAGTTGATCGAACACTGGGTTGCCCAGCGCGATCAGCAGAACCGGGCCACGACCCAGCCGTCGTAAACCGACAGAATCTGCGGTGCCTGATAGACTCCCCCCGACTCCATCGCCAGTGAGCTTGCATCATGCTCCATGTGTTGTTCAGCGTTTATCTGAAGATGCTGGTGCTCTACAGCCCGTTCTTCGTGTTGTCGTGCTTTATCAGCCTGACCCGTGGCTATTCGCGCAAGGAACAGCGGCGTCTGGCGTGGAAGGTCGCCCTCGCCACACTGATTTCCAGTGTGCTGCTCTATTTGTTCGGGCGGGTGATTTTCGATGTCTTCGGCATCACCGTGGACGCCTTCCGCATTGGCGCCGGCAGCGTGCTGTTCATTTCCGCGCTGGGCATGGCTCAGGGCAAACCGGCGGTGCAGGCCGACAATGTGCAGCAGGACGTGACCATCGTGCCGCTGACCATCCCGCTGACGGTCGGCCCCGGCACCATCGGCGCCTTGCTGGTAATGGGCGTCAGCCAGCCGCACTGGGACGACAAGCTCACTGCAATCATGAGTATCGCCCTGGCCAGTTTTACTGTCGGAGTGGTGCTGTATCTGTCCAATCGCATCGAGCGGATTCTCGGCGATCAGGGCTTGCAGATTGTCAGCCGCTTGATGGGATTGTTTGTTTGCGCACTGGCCGCGCAGATCATTTTTACCGGCGTGAAAGGTTATCTGGTGCCTTGAGTGTTGTTGCAGCGCAACCGCCACAACGAAACGCCGCGTACGGTTACCGTTCGCGGCGTTTTGCTGTGCGGAGCGACATCAGCGCAGCGCTGCGATCACCGCTGTCAGGCTGACCGTGGCCTCTGCGCCGCACACAGTGGCAAACGCTTCCAGCCCTTGAGCCAGCGTGAACGTGTGTGGCCGCCCGGCAATGGGCAGCATCAGTAGCAGTGGGCGTTGTCGGTCGAAATTACGCAAGATCAGACTGTGCCCGGAGTCCGGATCGGTCAGTACCACACCGTCATCGACCCGTGACATCCACCAATGCCCGCACTCGTCCAGATCCAGATCCAGCAGGCAAGGTTCTGCCGTTTCAGCATCCGAAGCCTGTCGTCCATCGACCACGATGCAGTCCAGGCGCTGGAAGGACGCTTGCGCCAGCCGATAACCCGAGGTCTGCGCACCGTAAGTCAGCAGCAGCCTGGTGACGCCATCGGGCAACAATGTTTCGATCTCTGTGATTTCATCACCTACCTCAAGCACCATGACCTCGGCGTCGCGATGGGCATAACTGTCGGGCAGCCAGACGCCGTCGTTCGGGCCGGCGCTGAAAATCAGTTGGTCGAGCGGGTCGAACAGCATCGGCTGCTTCGACCCGCGCGTACCGAGGAATGCCGACCACTGTCCGTCACTGCGCCCGGACAGATCAAACAGCCGATCAAGTTGCGGCAGGTAATACAGATAGCGTCCGGTTGCACTTGCCACTTGTATGACAGGCGCGTGGGCATGCCCGTGCAACAATGCTCGCAGGCGTGCACGTAACTGTTCATCGCTCTGCCCCGGCACATGAGACCAGCGATTTTCCACGCCTACGATCATTGCCGGCTGGTTATCCAGCAATTGCAGATGCACCCCGTCGAGGGTCTGCGCAATCAGCCCTTCACCCTGGCGCCGCACCTCAGCAAAAGTCCATGACGTCCAGACCTTTTCAGGCCTGTCGAGCACCTCCGGCTTCAGCAAACGATGGTCAGCGGCAAACACTCCCCGCAATGCTTCGATCGCCACCAGCGGCTGGCGATAAAGTTGTCCGGCGCTGACCTCAAGCAACCAGACAGCGCTTTGATCCGGGGTCAGACCGAGCAGCGCCAGCTCCTTGCCCTGACCGATATCGGCCACAGCGACTTTGCCATCGACACACCATGCCGCCAGGAACGCCTGACCTGCCCCATCACGTAAACCGAAAACCGGGAACGGCAGCAACGCTGCGACCGTGGCCAGCGAATGCAATGCGCTCAACCAATCGGGATGTCGCTGCAGCCAACGCTGCCCGACACCAGCGAACCGGAGAATCGAAGGCTTATCGGCCTGATCAAGCCACGCCTCATCGCTTCTGTGCGCAAGGGAAGGTACCCCGTACTGAAACACAATCACCTCGTCGATCGCTGCCGCTGCCGGCACGTCGACGATATCGACCTCGAACAGACGGCCGTCGTCCTTGGTGGCGATGAAGCGCTGATTTGTCTGAGTGACCTCCACCACATCGCGCTCGATCACCACATTCTGCCAATGACCGACACGGGGTTCGATGCCGCGGCTGATCGTCCGCTCCTGCTGGCTATAGAACAGCACCGCGTTGTTTTCAGGGCTGGACGGCATCAGCATCAACAAGTCTTCGGGCCAGGACAGGTCGTGCCTGGCCTCAATGCACTTGCCCGTCGTCTTGTTCAGCCAAGCCCTGTCGCGCAACTGCGACCCGGCATAGCCCTCGACAACAATGAACGGAGCACAAGACCAATCACTGCTGCTGGCGGCCATGTCTGACGAGACGCCCATGTCCGGGGCATCGGTTTGTCGAAGCGCTTCACGCGGCTCGAACCGATAGTCCTCGGCGGCAAAAGCGATCTGGCAAGCGGTCAGTTCTACATGCTGCCCGCTAATCCGGTACTCGACCGTGGTGGTGCCATGCAACGCTTCTGCCGTCAGCTTCTGCGCAATCCGCAGCGCTCCATCGGCTTGTTGTCGGCAGCCGATGATGGTCGAACCTGTACGTGGATTTTTCAGACGGTAGCGATGCTGGACAGTGCCGGTCAGCACATCGACCCGCCATACGGATGGATGATCGGAATGGTAGAACCACGCATGGCGGGCGTTGACGCCTGCCAGAACCACACCCTCGTTCACCTCCAGCGGCAGGTTACGCGCGAACAGCACCCGATCCTGCGCAGTGTCGTAATAGCCGGTAGTCACCACTGACCGGATCGGCGAATCGAACGGCACTCTGAAGTTACGCAACGGCAAATAGGCTGCGGTCAGTCGCCCGCTTGCGACCTGAGCGCGCAAATAGCGCTGCACCGGCGCCGGGATGCCGCTGGCGGTCATGTTGGCGCTACGCAGTTGAGTCGCAGCGTTGTTTTCGTAGTCGAGGACAACGCCGATCAGATGCAGGCTGCGGCCCGTCCAGTCGATCCGGAACAGCCCCTCGGCCAGCTCGATGACGCCGTCAAAACGATTCAACACCAGGCCATCGACCAGCATGTCAGGTTCGCTATCGATGCTGTCCCGTGGTTTTGCACGAAAGCTGACCTGCTCGACCCGTGCCCAGGACGCTTGCACCGTCCAGGTCACCCGTTCCCAGCCCTGCGCTTGTTCGAAATTCACCGCCAGCAGGCCTGGCACCAATCGAATCCGGAATTGCCCCTGCGGTGCGGTGATCCAGTAGGCAATCTTCTTGCGCCACTCTGGCGGCAGGTCCGGAACCAACAGCTGACTGACCTCTGCGCTCAACTGCACCTTGATCGTCGTGGCCATGAATACCGGATGCAGCTTGTAGAGGATGTGTGGCGCAAACGGCGTACTGAACAGGTAAAACACCCGGTTACCGAGCGCGTCATATTCCAGCTGATGTGCCAGGCGGTCGTGCAACCGCGGGTAGCGGGTTGTTGAAAAGGGCACGGTCCCGGCGCTGCCGAGTTGATATTCATAGCCGTAGTAACAGATTGGCGAACAAGGCAGCACGACCATCGTGGGCAAAGTACCCCAGACGCTGCCGACAGCAGGGCGTTGAAAGGCTCTGGGGATGTTGATCGCAGCATGCCGCCTGGCCGGATCATCGTCGTATTGCGGCAATTCCAGTGCACTGCCCTTCCAGGGGTAAAACTTCTGCCCTTCGAACGCCACCCTTCTGTTGTGCAGATCCAGCTGGGTAATCACTGCCAGTGCGGGGAACTGCAAGACCGCACCAACGCTTTCGTAAGACTGCTGATAAGCGTCGTGAATCTGCGAGAGGTGCTCGCCGATGGCCGCAGCCTTGTCTATGATCTGCCCGAGATTGCTGGCAATCGCGGTCACCCCGATACCGACGCCCAGTAGCGGCACGGACAGCGCTGCGGCGAACGCGCCCACCGTTCCGCCCGCCGCCAGGGCGACAATATCCAGACCCAGGGCCGCCGTATTGAACGCCAGGGACGTGGAGAATCGCGCTCGCTGCTCATGATTCTCTGCCTGCGTCAGGTTGTAGATGTCGAAGCCGATATTGGCCACGGAAAATGCCACCCCGACGCCCGTGGCGGCCTGCCCGGCCAGACGTGCGGAGAACGAGGCCTGCTGCAACGCCCGCTCGGCCACCGCTAAATGGCGCACCAACTGGATGACCTGCACTGCATCGCTGGCCACACCAAAGCCCAGCTGTGCATAACTGACGTACACCTGAAGTTGCAGGGCGACGGTCAGTGTCGGCGCTGTATCGCCAGCGCGGTACTCGCGCTGGCGCATTTCACTGATCAGCGTCTGGATCGCAAAGGCGAAACTGAGTCGGCTGCCACCGTCGTGATCAGCCGTCTGCCCGGGCCTGGCCGCACCGCCCTGCACGAGTCGTTCGACGTATTGCCTGATTTTCTGAAAGCGCGAATCCCGGGTGCTGACCGTCCGGGCATTTTGCGCATTGCGCAGATCCATCAGGGTAATGCTGTGGCCGCCGTCGGCGTTTTTGCTGTGGGTATCGAGCAACGGCACGTAATCACGCGCCAGGTTGTGCTCACGGCGCAAACGCTCGGTCGCCTGCTCGAACTCGCTGGTCCAGTAGCGTGCGTCCAGTTGCGCAAGGCTGGTGCCCAGCCGAGCGTTTTCCCCCAGAGATCGGGTACGGGCCAGCGCTTGCTTGTGCCAGATCGAGGCTCCCTGCGGATCGGCCAGTGCAACGTTGTGCAGAAAACTGTCCACACGCAGATCCGATGACAGCCTGCGTTCGGCGATCGCCGCAGTGTCCAGCTCAGTGACGGTGAACTGCGCCGTGGCCATCTCACCCAGACCATAAAGCTTCGCCAGCGCGTTATCGTCCGCGCTCAGATAACGCTCTACGCCACGTTGCAACTGCGCGCCATCGGCAAATCCGTAGAGGGCGAAGTTGGGATCGTAGAAGCGATAGGCCGCGTGCTCACCGGTTCGCACTTTCGCTAGCAGCAGGGCGTGGTCGCCAATGTCGAGCAGCAGCACCGCAGGCGCCGCACTGGCGTCCAGCGCGGCGATGATGCTGTCCAGGCGTTGCACGCCGCGAGCGCTGCCGACCTCGCCGGTGGGCAAGGCGCGCAGTTCGTCCAGCGCACTGCGCAACGCCCGCGAGCCAAGTTCGTCGGGACTCACGCTGGCGCTGGCGACATGCCCGACCAACGCCCGTTCCGCCGGCTCGCCGGCTGCCACTGCGGCGCCCATCAGCAGCGCCAGCGGATAACAGCGGCGCCCCGGGTCGCCCGCGTTGCGCTGCAACAGATCCTGCGGCAACTGCTTGACCGACACCGCGCCGGCCTTGAAAAAGATGTCACGCACTTGTCCGCTGCGCTGCAGGATCTGCGTGCGAAACTCCCGCTGCGCGCTGTGCTTGATCTGGCCGATACGTTCGCCCCACTGGCGCAGCGTCAGCGGCTCGGACATGGCTTGAACCTTGAGCTCGCGGGTCGTCGATGTGGCCGTCGGCAGGTCGCGTTCCAGTCCGTTCTCGAACGCCGCCGAGCGGCGCTGGCGCACGGCTTTTTCAATCGCATCGTAGCGCGCGAAAGTGCCGTCACGGTCGGTGGCGATGGCCAGGTCGCGCACCTGTTGCCAGGTATCGGCGAACCCGACATCGTCCACGCTCGTTGCGCCGAAAATCCCCCCGAGCACGACTCGCATCGCGGGGCTCAGTTGTTCCAGCGGCAGCGTACCGTGGGCGATCCGGCTGAACAGTTCGTTGAGATGGCTGACCGATTCCGCACCATGGGAGGTCGGCACAACCACAGGTCCTTGCGCCAGCACTTGCTGACGGGCGTCGAAGTCGATGACCACGGCTTGAGCAAAATTAACCTCCCCGCTCAACTTGTCTCGCATCGCTCGAATGAACGGCTCGCCCAGATCATCCATCAAGCGTTGCAGCACTGAGGTCAACAGCACCGGTTTGCCCTCGACAACGGGCCAGCCGCGCTCGAAGGTCAGGCTTCGATCGCTGAGCAGGTTGGACAAGCGTCCGGCATAACGGGACTTGAGCTTCCCCTCGGCCCACCGGGCGTGTTCCTTCTCCAGCCAGTCTTTTTCCGTACCCCGGACGATCCAGCCGGAAATGGTTTCCTCTTCGGTATTGACGTTGTAGCCCTCGCGCAGACGCTGTTGCGCCAGCACCTGACGAGTGAAAAACGGATCGCAATTGGCTTCGATATATTCATGTAATCCAGCGAGTGCCGCGCCCGGGCCGGTGAGCGTTACCGTACCCGCCGCGTCATTGCGGATACCGTCCCGATAATAGGTGACAACCGCTTTAAGCAATTGGTAGGCATAAGCTTCATTCCAGCTGGTGAAGTTCGACCTGACCAACATCTCTTCAATGACTGTCGCCGCGACCGTGGTCAGGTTTTCACCGTCGGCCCAACCGGATGCCGAGTTGGCCATGCGCTTTTCAACTTCAGCGAGCACGTCGTAATTGAGCCGAATGACTTGCATGATCGACATCGTCATGCCGCTGCCCGGCTGCGCGATGAAATGAGCATTCATTTCTTCATTGATTTGCAGCCCCATGCGAAAGCCGTTCTCCGCAGCTTCGACGGCTTTTGGCGGTATGAACAGTTCAAGGACGTCCGGTTTACTGCGAGCAAAATCCTCGAGAAGTTGTTTATGTTGCTCTGGAAGACTGTCGGTCCTGTCGGGGTAATGCTGCGGATCGCGCCCCGGCATCAACTGCGGATTGTTGTTCAACAGAAGTTGCAGAACCGCGATTTTCTGCGTCTGGCTGTAATCGCTGATATCGACACCGCCCAACTTATCGAGCAGTGGCGGCAGATAATCCATGTCGGTATAACGCCCGCCTTCACGAAATTCCGCCTGCAAGCGCACCACATCGCTCGCTGCGGCGAAGTTGCCGCGCATCGACACTTCGCGGCGGTAGACGTCCGCCAACAAGTCATCGGCAAAGACGTGAGTGACATCGCGCAATTGCAGATCCGGCCCCACCATCGCCAGATGGCTGTCGAGGCAGCGCTGACGAAAATCCTGCAGCCTCGCGCGGTCCTTGCCATAAGCACGCACCATCAGATCGATGCGTGCTTCATCGGTCCGCCCCTTCCACCTCGGCTGGCTGAGGTAGTCGAACATCTGCTGTTTCAACACCCGTGCACGCTCTTCAATCATCGTCGCCAGTTGCCCGGCATGCTTGAGGGCTGCACCACCGGATGCCATCGCATCAGCCCTGGCGCTGTCGAGAATGATCCGGTTCATCTCGAAAGCCAGTAACGCATCGCTGTCGTACCAGAGATTGAAGCGGTAACCCTGCGCCGCCATCACCTGGCGCCAGATATTCATGTAATCGCGCTGATTGACACCGACTTCGCTGCCGCCAACCCAGACGAAATGGATGACTTTCGGCACCGGCCGGGTCGGCCCCGACAACATTTCCACGGTCGTCAAAAGCCGTGACAGATAACGTTGCAGCCCTCGCGCAATGTCATCGACAGCCACCGGAACAGGGGTTTTATTGCGTTTCAACAACGCTGCAAGTTGCTCTTGAAACAGGCTCGCCAGGGTCAAGAACGACACCGGGTCGGTCGTTTGACCGGCTTGCTGGTAATAGTCGTTCAGCGCTTGATATTGGGGGGTGGCAGAAAGCTCCCGCAATGCTTTTGAAAGTACGGAATACTCTTGCGCAGAAATGAATGCTCGCCCGAACGAGTAATCGTTTTTTAAAGCCATCACACACTCCTTGTTTATTTAATGGCCCATTGACGCGCGCACTCTTGCGCCGCTGCAGAGCGGTAAATTGATTGAACGACACTCGACAAGTGCTATGAACACAGCACCCTAGTGGGCGAATACGCGCCACACAAACAACAAGGAATACAAAGCTTGTCCCCGGCAATATCTGATAACACCGAAGCACTATGCTGTAACGGCTGCGAAATAATTAGCGGACCGGCGCGACCGTCGGACAAAAAAAATGGCCCTGCCCTGTGGGGCATGACCATTGTTTATTGCTGGTGGAAAACAATTGAAACTTCGATCGGACTTACAACCGCTCAAACTTTCCCAAAGCTGAATATTGAATGAGCGGAGGGTTTTTCAGGACAGCGGTTTTTCACCATACCAACGCGGCGTGTAAACCCACTCACCGCCTCCGGCACGGGCGAAGGTGCAGGTGGTCGAAGAACCGATCAGCACCATGGTGCGCATGTCCACCTGTTCCGGTGTCAATGCGCCCAGGGTCGTGGTGCGCAGCGTCTGCCCCGGCCGGCCGATGTCCCGACCGAGCACCACCGGTGTTTCAGGCGAGCGGTGCTGCGCAACAATCTCCAGCGCCCGGCCCAGTTGCCACGGGCGCGCCCGGGAAATCGGATTGTAGAACGCCAGGGCCAGATCCGCTTGGGCGGCCAGATCCAGACGTTTCTCGATGATCGCCCAGGGCTTGAGGTTATCCGACAGGGACATCACGCAGAAGTCGTGGCCCAGCGGCGCACCGGCCTGAGCCGCAGTGGCCAGCGAGGCGGAGACGCCGGGGAGGATTTCCAGATCAACGCTGTGCCACGCCGGATCGTCCGATTCGTGCAGGGCTTCGAGCACCGCAGCGGCCATGGCGAATACGCCCGGGTCGCCCGAGGAAACCACGATCACCGAGCGGCCTGCGGCGGCGAGCCTGAAGGCATGGCGGGCACGCTGCATTTCTTCACGATTGTCGGTGCAGTGCTGCACCTGATCGTCGCGGAACGGGCCAGCCATGCGCACGTAGGTTTCGTAGCCCAGCACATCGGTGGCGCGGGCCAGTTCGGTTTTCACCGCTGGCACCATCAGTTCGGCGGCGCCGGGGCCAAGACCAATGACCGCCAGGCGACCGCGCGGGCGGCCGATCTGCGCGACGTCCAGGGGTTGCTCGGCAATCGCGATCGCCAGATGTTCTGCGCTGATCACCTTCGCCGCTGGCACTGCCACGCGGGCCAAAGTCTGAAGATCGCTTTGTGCTGCCACAAAGCGCAGTGGCACGCCCAACTCGAGCGCAGCTTCGCGCAAACTCGATGAGGCCATTTCAGCGTCTGCTGCCACCAGACACGCCAGTGCCGGCACGGCGACGCTGGCCTGTTGCAACGCAGCGCGAACGGCGTTCGGCAGATCTGCCACGTCAGCGCTCACTGCCACCGCCACGCTGCGCGGGTAAATCAGTAATTCATCGGCGCTGGCCACCCGCTGCACACTGCTCACATGAATCGACCGCTGCGCCTGCGGATCCTGCGGCAACTGCGCCTGATCGAGCCATGGCGCCGCGCCTTCGATGCGCACGCTGTGCCCGGCGAGCAGGTCGGAAACGAAGCGTTTGCCCGATTCCAGATCCGCCAGTGCATAGCCGCTTGGCGGATTGAGCAGGCAGGTACCAAAGCGCAATTCGCCGCTGGTGGTGATCGCCGGCGCCACTTGCAACGCCGCCGCGATCTCCCGGGCCATGACGTTGACCCCGCCGAGGCCACCGAGCAACGGCACCACCGCGCTGCCGTCTTCGGCCACCGCCAGCACCGCTGGTTCGGCGCCTTTCTCCAGCAACAGCGGCGCCAAGGTGCGAATGACAATCCCCGCCGCGCACAGGGCAATGATCGGCGTGTCCTGTTGATACAACGCGCGCAGGGTCGCGCCGAATTCCTGATAGCTGCTGTCGGCGCCTTCAACCCGTCCGGCAAGGCCATGGATTTGCGCCGCCGGGTAGACCTGCTGAATGCGCCGCGCCGTCGCGAGGCTGCCCTGGCCGAGAATGACGATGGCGGGAGTCGCTTGGCTCATCAACCTTGCCACCGTTCGCCCGGGACGATGATCAGCGAGAAGTACGGCGAGGACATCGGCTCGACCTGATCCATCGGCACGATCTTCTGGTTGGCCATGGTCGCGCGCTCGACATACAACGCACGCTCGGCGAGGCCGAGTTCTTCCAGCACCTGACGGACCTTGGGAAAGTTGCGCCCCAGTTTCATGATCACCGCCGCATCGGCATCGGCCAGACGCCGTTTTAGTTCTTCGTGGGGCAGCACGCCGGAAAGCACCGACAGGCTCTGATTGCGATACACCAGCGGCGCGCCGAGCACCGAAGCGCCGCCGAGCATCGAGCACACGCCGGGCACGACTTCGGCCTCGTAACGGCTGGCGAGACGATCATGCAAATACATGTAGGAGCCGTAGAAGAACGGGTCGCCTTCGCAGATCACCGCTACGTCGCGGCCGGCGTCCAGATGCTCGGCGACCGCCACAGCGGCTTCGTCGTAGAAATCACTGATCACCTGCTCATACGACAGCGGCGCCGGCAACGCCTCGGTGGTCACCGGATAGACCAGCGGCAGCAGGTTCTGCGCCTCGACCAGATGCGCCTCGATGATGCCGAACGCATTGCCCTTCTTGCCCTTGGCCACGAAATACGCGACCACCGGCGATTCGCGCAGCAGGCGCAAGGCTTTGACAGTGATCAGTTCCGGATCACCGGGGCCGACACCGAGGCCGATCAGATGTCCTTTGGCCTGCATCATTCGATCTCCGTGGCGAGGGCATTGACGGCGGCGGCGGCCATGGCGCTGCCGCCCAGCCGGCCTTGCATGATCACGAACGGCACGCCGCGACTGTCGGCGGCCAGCGCCGCTTTCGATTCGGCAGCGCCGACGAAGCCGACCGGGAAGCCGAGGATCAGTGCCGGTTTTGGCGCGCCGGCGTCGAGCATTTCCAGCAAGTAAAACAGCGCGGTCGGTGCGTTGCCGATCACCACCACACTGCCTTCGAGGTGCGGGCGCCACAGCTCCAGCGCGGCGGCCGAGCGGGTGTTGCCCAACTCGCGGGCGAGCTCCGGCACGCTGTCGTCGCGCAAAGTGCAGATCACTTGGTTATTGGCCGGCAGGCGCGTGCGGGTCACGCCTTCGGAGACCATCCGCGCGTCGCAGAGAATCGGCGCACCGGCCGCCAGCGCATCGCGCCCGGCCTTGCCCGCGCCCTCGGAGAATTGCAGACCGTCGATGGCCTCGACCATGCCGCAGGCGTGGATCACTCGCACCGCAAGTTTTTCCAGATCGGCGGGAATGCGCGCCAGATTGGCCTCGCGGCGAATGATCGCGAAGGAGTTGCGATAGATCTCCTGACCGTCGCGGATGTAATCAAGCATCAAGGGGGCTCCGGGAGCGGGCGTCGAGCAGGGTCGCGGCCGCTTCAATAGTAAGATTGCAGGCGTGCAGCGTGCCGAATCCGGGCTGTGCTGCATCGCGAAAATAGAGGTCGTAATGACCGGGGGCAACGGCCAGCAGCGTCGCTGGCGCGCAGTGGGCGGCGGCGCAGGAGCGCGAGCAACCCGACAGGTGCACGCTGAGGCCTGCGGGCAGCAGAGGTGCAAGTTGCCGGGCATCCTGCTTGGTGTCGGCCAGGCCTTTGCCGCAGCCATCGGCGCCGGTGCAGGCGATCAGGCGAGCCAGTGGTTCGGCCTCGGTCGTCAACAGGCCCAACGCCCGCAACTGCTCAAGCACGTTGTCGGTATCAGTGGCTTTCACGTTCGGCAGCAGCAGGCTCTGCCACGGCGTGAAGCGCAGACTGCCATCGCCAAATTGACGGGCCAGTTGTGCCGCGCCACGCAGCATCGCCGGATCAAGTCGGCCCAGTGGCGGCACCGCGCCGACGTAGCAGAGACCTTGCGTGTTTTGCTGATGAGCGCCGATGTGCAGCGCGTCTGCCGACGTCGGGCGCTGCCAATTGCTGATCGCCTTGAGCGATACGCGCTCGCGCAACGACTCAAGGAACGCGAGCCTGGGCAACTCGTCGAGCAGATGGCGCATCCGTGTTTGCTCTGGCCGGGCCAGGTCGAGGAACAACTCCAGCGCGGCGACCACCAGTGCGTGAGCATTGTCCAGGCTCACAGCGCCGAGAGGGCGATCGGTCGGGCAACCGGCCAGACCGAATGCCCAGAGGATTTCGCCGTCACGCTCGAATGCCGACAGCCACAGGTCATGCGGATGTTCGAGCATCACCAGGGCTTCGCCGCCATCGAGCTGCACGGCGAACTTGGCGCTCAACTCATGGAAGCGCGGATGACTTTGCAAGGTGTCGAGGATTTGCCCTGCGAGCGGGCGCGTGTCGAACAGCATCTGCCGATCGATGCCGGCAGCCGGGCTGAGCATCAGATTGCGCACATCGTCGCCGGCGGCGTGCTTCGGCCCAAGGCCGGCGGCCAGCAAACACTCGATCAGCGCTGCGGATTGCGCACCGATGCCGCGAATCTGCAGGTTGCCGCGATTGGTCGCTTCGATCGCTCCGCTCGCAAACGCTTCGGCGGCAGCGGCCACCGCATCGGCCTGATCGGCACTGATCGAACCGCCATCAAGCTTGATCCGGCAGATACCGCCGTCCAGTGCCTGGACGATACGCAGCAACCCCGGGCAGGCCGAGGGGCGTAAGGCAGTGGACATCGGGCGTTCGTTCAAGGGGCTGACCGGTTGTGTGGCAGAAGCGCTTCGCGGGCGAAGGCGCGGTATTATGCCTGCTTTGCCCACCGGTATGAAAAGTCTGCCCTCTGTCTCGACCGGCGGGGCAGGCAGGCTTCAGTTGTTGCCTCTGCCGCGCGCTCAGGTCAGGGCGATAATCTGCTTTTCGCGCCGCTCACCCAATAACGCAATAATCCTGGCTCTCGAGAAACAGTAATCATCGGCATCTATAAGAGCCTTGTAGCAATCAACAGCAAGGTTGCCCACTATCTGCTCGGCATTGAAGCGTTGCTCAAGCACATTGCCCGGAACAGGCTCTTTGACGGCAAACGAAATGACGACCATCGTAATCGTTGATTCCGCAGATACGCTGCCAAGCATGAAGCGAATCGACTTGCCCTCTTGCAGAATATTTCGCTGAAGCAACTCAAGGGCCGCACCGTTGCTCTCCAGTTGCGAGTTCAGATTGGCAATTACCTGTTGGTTAAAAACTGCCGGCGCCCAACCTTGCAAGAGTTCTTGTGCCAACTCCAGCAGAGTAAAAGTATCGGGCGTAGTGACCGGCGCGCTGATAACCGGATCGTCGAAAAACAAAGCACCGGTGACTTTCAAAGCCGTTTTATTGGCGTCATTCCATGCGTCGCATTCAACAGCATCGGGAACTTTATGCGAGGCGACCGTTTGTGAATAAAGCAGCGCATCGAGACTGTCGTCAATGTCAGATGCCGACAGCTCTTTACGCACCAGCACTAATGCCCCTGCGCATACGAAAACCTTCGAAATCGCGAACATTTGCATCTCCCACAAAAAAACCAGAGGCTTGCGCCTCTGGCATTAATCACTTTCAGACCGATTGGCCAAATTCGTAGCTGAGCGCTTTCTCACGCTGCTCAGTCAGAGCCTTGACAATCAACGGTTCAACCATTGCATAGTCTTCCTCATCCATATACATAGTGGCGCCGGCGTTATAAATCTCCACAGCAGATGTTGCCCATTCTACAAACAGTACTTTGGTAGGTTGAGCCGAAGCCAGATATTGCACAGCAGCGATTGCCAGGGTGATACCACCCTCATCATCCTGCGAAGCCGCACTCATGCAAAAGTTGCCACCTTCGGCTTTCTTCGAGTTGTTCTCGAACAGCGTCAGGGCCTGTGGTTCATTTTTCAGTGCATCCATGGTCGCATCTGCCACAGAGGACAATACTTTAAGGGCTGCCTGGCCCTGCCCTACCGCAGCACCAACAGCAGTATGCAGAACAGACAGGACAACATTGTCCATGGTCAGCTTTTGCGAAGTAGCGGTATATCGATTATAAGGCTGGCTGAAAGCAAACCAGCCAGCCAGTTTCATCAATCGCATAAACTCGTTATAGCGCTGTTCCTTTTGGTTGGACGCCGGATATTTGAGCAAGGCAACCAGATCGGCATACATGTAGGTGTTTTTAACGATTCGCTTGCTGCGCTTGGACATGCTTGCATCAAAGCCTGCAATACCCGAGCCCATGATTGCAGCATTCAGTTCATCTTTATCAATCGGCAAGCTACTGCCAACACTTGCCGAACGCGAGCGCAGCACTGGCTGCGCAGCGATAAACTCATTGGTTTGTGCAATCAAACTAAACCGCTCAACAGCGGAGATTACATCTTTATTCAGCTCAGTCATAAATGGATTCCTTTCTTGGTTAAACACCGACTTGGTGTGAAAAACAAATTAATCACAGCGCCGGAGTTAATCAAATCGAAAATCCATGCATTTAATTTCAGACCATCATACAAACCAGCAAACAAAGCTCTCCAACTAACATCAAGCGCCCTGAGCCAACTCAATTTCACGCGTGCGCATATCAAGTACTGCAGCAGCCAACTGAAGCCGATTTTCATTTATCGCGGCAGACCTGATCAAAAAGCGCCTGGAGCGGATATCAAGCTCCGAACCCGTATGCTGAATAGTCCAGAACAAATAGGTAGAGGACCACTTCGCATCAAGCAAGCGAACATTACTGACGACAATCTCCAACTCCCTATTGAAATTGTACTGAGCAGGAGAAAAACGAAAATCGCTCCATTCCCGAGCGCTGCCTCTAAATACGTCTATGGCGTCCGAATGTGTCTCAAGCATATGGAACGCCTCCTTCATTAGCCCGACTTTCTCCCGACTTAGTTGTTGCGACAAGGATCGCGCCCAGACTTCCAGCGCATTACCGGTAAAGTTCTTGTCAACATGGATTACCGGAGCTTGCTCAAGGCTCCAGCCGACAGACCAGAGCACCCCAGAATAATATTCGAACCAAGCAGCTGGCTCACTGTTTCTGTCATGACGCAAATCGGCTCTGTATTCTGCCCAGCGCATACTGTCTTTGACGAATCGTTTGTCTTCCGCAGTCAACCCGGAAAAGTAGGACAACAGATTATTCCCCATCACCGTCGCACTGCCTTGGTCGGGCAGTGCTGAGATACTGTTCAAAACATCGTTCATTTCAATTATCCATTTGATTATTCAATTTACTAAAAAAGTACCTTCCGGATAGCCACAAGCACTTCCAGCGGAACGCCAATTCAATACTTGCGAAGAACTCGAAAAATCACAAAAGACAATGTAAACATTCAATGTCGGCGCTCCTGAAAAAAGGACAGCAGCCAGTTATCGATTGTCGCGTTATCATGTCGCCCGCTTCGCTGGACGCAGGATCTGGAGTATGAAATGGGCGATTGGCTGACCGTTGTGGGTATTGGTGAAGACGGCTTCAAAGGCCTGGGCAAGAACGCCCGGCGTGCTCTGATGGGCGCTTCGCGGATCGTCGGCGGCCAGCGTCAGCTGGATCTGCTGCCGCCGTGCATCGGCGGCGAGCGGCAATTGTGGCCGAGTCCGTTTTCCCTAGCGCCGGTGCTCGAGTCGCGTGGCGAGCCGGTCTGCGTGCTGGCCAGCGGTGATCCGATGTTTTACGGCGTCGGTGCCAGTCTGGCGCGTCAGGTGCCGAGCGCCGAGATGGCGATCATCCCCGCCCCTTCGTCCTGCGCACTGGCGGCGGCGCGCCTGGGCTGGCCGTTGCAGGAGGTGACGATTGTGTCGCTGGTGGCGCGTCCGTTGGCGGCGCTCAATGCGCATCTGTTCAGCGGCGTGCGTCTGTTGTTGCTGAGCAATGACGGCAGCAGCCCGGCCGCCGTTGCGCAATTGCTCTGCGAACGTGGTTTCGGCCCAAGTCGCATGACTGTTCTGGAGCATTTGGGCGGCGACGCCGAACGGCGTATCGAGCGCCGCGCCAGTGACTGGGAAAATGCGCCGATTGCCGATCTCAACGTTGTTGCTGTCGAGTGTCTGGCCGAACCCGGTGTTACCGGCCTGTCACGCCTCGCCGGTCTGCCCGATTCGGCGTTCCGTCACGACGGCCAGCTGACCAAGCGCGACGTGCGCGCCATCACCCTCGCCCGCCTGGCGCCGAAGCCCGGCGAACTGCTCTGGGATGTCGGCGCCGGCAGCGGCTCGATCGGCATCGAATGGATGCGTGCGCACCCGAGCTGTCGTGCCATCGCGGTCGAGGCCGACGAGGGCCGTCAGCAATTGATCGAACACAACCGCGATGCGCTGGGCGTACCCGGCTTGCACCTGATTCGCGGCAAGGCGCCACAAGCGCTCAATGGCCTTGAACGTCCGGAAGCGATTTTTATCGGCGGCGGCGTCACCCGTGAGGGTGTATTCGAGACCTGCTGGGACCAGCTCAAGCCCGGCGGCCGTCTGGTGGCCAACGCCGTGACCCTGCAAAGCGAAGTCACCCTGATGCATTGGCGCGAACAATACGGCGGTGAGCTGACGCGCATCCATGTCGCCCAGGCGCAACCGCTCGGCGAGTTCGACACTTGGCGTCAGGCATTGCCGATCACCCTGCTGGAATTGGTCAAACCCCTCGATGCGTGACGAAACCGCCGAACAACCCGCGCCCCTGCGCAGCGGCCTCACCACCGGCAGCTGCGCCACCGCCACCAGCCTCGCCGCCGCGCGCCTGTTGCTCACCGGCATCAGCGCCGACGCGGTGCAGATCACGCTGCCCAAGGGCAAACAGGTGCAGATGCGCCTGGAGTTCTGCCGCTTGAGCGAGGGCGGCGCCGAGGCCGGTACGATCAAGGATGCCGGCGATGACCCTGACGTCACTCACGGCGCCCTGCTCTATTCACAGGTGCGACTGTCCGCCGAACCGGGAATTCGCTTCAACGCCGGTGTCGGCGTCGGCACGGTGACCCGACCCGGTCTGGTATTGGCCGTCGGCGAACCGGCGATCAATCCAGTGCCGCGCAAAATGATCAGCGATCACTTGGCCTTGCTCGCCGCCGAAACCGGTTACGGCGGCGGCTTCGAAGTCACAGTCAATGTCGAGGGCGGCGCAGAACTGGCGCTGAAAACCATGAATCCACGGCTGGGCATTCTTGGCGGCCTGTCGATTCTCGGCACCAGCGGCATCGTCCGGCCATTTTCCTGCGCCGCTTACATCGCCTCGATTCATCAGGGCATCGACGTAGCGAAAACCAACGGTTATCTGCACATCGCCGCGTGCACCGGCAACGCCAGCGAAGACACCATGCGCCGGGTCTATGACCTGCCGGAAATCGCCCTGATCGAGATGGGTGACTTTGTCGGCGCGGTGCTCAAGCATCTGCGCAAAGTACCTGTGGATAAACTCAGCTTGTGCGGCGGCTTCGGCAAAATCAGCAAACTCGCCGCCGGGCATATGGATCTGCACTCACGGCATTCGAGCATCGACTTGCCGCAACTGGCCGAGTGGGCGGCGGCGATTGGCGCGGATGCGGCATTGCAACAAGGCATTCGCGAAGCCAATACCAGCCAACAAGCCTTGGCCATAGCCAGTGCGGCGGGCATCGCTTTAGGGGATGAGGTGTGTCGCCACGCATTGAATTTCGCCCGCAGCGTGGTACCGGCACAGGTCCAGGTCGAGGTGTTTGCCATTGATCGTCAGGGCGGGATTGTCGGGCATGCCGGAGGTTTTGTATGAAGCGGATCTTGTTGCTCGGCGGCGTGACTGAAGCGCTGGCGATTGCCCGCACGCTCGGCCCACAACATATCTACAGCCTCGCTGGCGTTGGCCGGGTGCCGAGCGATTTGCGCTGCCAGGTTCGGGTCGGCGGCTATGGCGGCGCTGAGGGTCTGGCGCAGTTCATCGCCGATGAAGGCGTCGATCTGCTGCTCGACGCCACGCATCCGTACGCCGCACAAATCAGCGCCAACGCCGCCCGCGCGGCACAGCTCGCCGGCATCCCCTGCTGGGCCTTGCGCCGGCCCGCCTGGCAACCGCAAGCAGGCGATGACTGGCGCGAGGTCAGTGACTGGGCCGAACTCATCGCCGCCCTGGAACCGTTCCACCGCCCGTTGTTCACCCTCGGCCGTGAACCGCTGCAACACCTCGACGAAATCCCCGCCCACCAGTTCTGGACCCTGCGCGCCCTCGACGTTTATCCCGGCAACGCGCGCTGCGAAGTGATCGGCGCCCGTGGGCCGTTTCTGCTGGAAGACGAGCGCGCGCTGTTCGAGCGCAGGCAGATCGATGTGCTGATCAGCAAGAACAGCGGCAGCACCGCGACTGAGCCGAAGCTTGAAGTGGCGCGCGAGCGTGGCGTGCCGGTGCTGGTGTTGAAGCGGCCGGAGTTGCCGGGGGCTGATCGGGAGTTTGGATCATTCGCTGAAGTCCTCGCTGCCCTTTCCCACTGAATCGGCACGGCGCTTTGTGGGAGCGAGCCTGCTCGCGAAGACGTCAGCACCAGTAGCCCATCAGTGCCTGACAAATCGCTTTCGCGAGCAGGCTCGCTCCCACAGGAACCGTGGATGTTGCTGATATCTGTGCACACTCACAAAATTTGTGGGAGCGGGCTTGCCCGCGAAGGCGTCAGGTCTGGCACTGCAAATTCAAGTAGCTACACTCCTTTAACAGCTCAATGCGACACCAAGCCGCACGACGCTTTTTTACTTATCGGCCCTGATCAGGCTAAATGGGCCGCGCCTGATCGCCCACCCAACGGACCTGTCCCATGAACCGACGCCGGTTAGCATTTGCCTGGATCGCCTGCTTTGCAGTGCTGTTCAACATGCTCGCCATGCCGCTGAGCGGGGCGATGGCGCAGGCGGCCAGTTCACCGGCCGAGCAGATACTCTGGAGCAGTTTCTGCACCGGCAGCGGCATGAAGATGGTGGCGATCGACATCGGTGCCACGGATCAGAAGGCCCCGCAGAACGACAACCATTCGAACATGCAGCACTGCTGGTGTTGCTCAGGTGGGGCGCCATTGCTGGCGCTGCCGGGGCATTCGCCGCAGCTGTATTTCGCGCAATTTGAAAGCAACCGCAGCGTTGCGCCCGCCTCCCTGCAAACCCAGACGCCGCGCCAGCAATGGCCGAGTCTCAATCCCCGTGCCTCCCCTCTGGTCTGATTGGTTCGCGCCCTGAATCCGCGTTTCAAATCGTTCTGGAGAACTGCCATGTTGAAGAAACTCTTCGTCCTCGCTGCGCTGCTTTTGCCGGCGTGCTTTGCCCATGCCCACGAATACAAGGTGGGTGCGCTGGAAATCGCCCATCCGTGGTCGCAGGAACTGCCGCCGAATGCGCCGACCGTCGCCGCCTATTTCATCATTCACAACACCGGCAAAAGCGCCGATCGCCTGCTCAGCGTCGACTCGCCCATCGCTGCACAAGCGCAGTTGCACGAGCACGTCATGCAGGGCGATCTGATGAAGATGCAGCAGGTGCCAAGCGTGCAAATCCCCGCCGGCGGCACCGTGACCTTCGCGCCGATGGCTTATCACGTGATGCTGCTCAACCCGAGCGATCGCAGTCTGCTCAGCGACGGCAAGCGTTTCCCGATGACCCTGCATTTCGAAAAGGCAGGTGACGTCAGCGTTGAAGTAGCCGTGCAGAAGAAACCGCCGGAATCGGCCCAGGGCCACGTGCACGCTCAGTAACCGTTTCGGCTGACTTCGCCCATGCGTCCGTTGCGCGCCAGGCCCGTCCCGCATCACCGTCAGACTCAAGCGCTGACGCGTGGCAGCTGGATCGCCCTGTTCGCCATGTTGATGATCTTCATCGGTCCACTGATTTCTCAGTCGATGCCGATGGATCAGCACGCCTCGACGTCGATGCCAATGAGCATGGACATGTCGATGGACATGCCCGGCATGGATCACAGCGGCCACGCAGCCCAGCCTGCGGCCGAGCATTGCCCGCCGCAATCTTCGCATCACGTGCTGTGGGAAAAATGCGGCTATTGCAGCCTGCTGTTCAATTGCCCGGCACTGACCGGCGGCGGCGATTTCGTCGCTTTCAACATCCCGCCACCCAATACCTTCACCCCACCCTCCCCGCGTCTGGGCCATGCCCGCCAACCCTTCTTCCCCGGCGCCCGCACCCGCGCCCCGCCCATCGCCACGTAAACACGCACCTCTGATTGCACACGGTTGAGAAGACAGCTCCAGGCTGCCGACCGTGGTGTTTACGACTGTTCGATGGAAATTGTCATGTCCAGGTTTACTGCTGTCCCCTGCGCGGAATCTGCCCGCGCGCACTTTGCCCTGAACGAATCGCGGATTCGTTGCAGGCACGCTATTGCCGTCCTTTGCGGCGTACTGCTGACACCGCTGGCGCTGGCCGACGCTCACGCCGGCCATGAACATGAACTGAGCCCGACGGTGATCACTGCCATCGCTCCAAGCTCACCATTGACGATCGTCACCAACCCCAAGGATCCGCGCCAACCGGTGCCGGCCAGTGACGGCGGCGATTACCTGAAGACCATTCCCGGCTTCGCTCTGGTGCGCAATGGCGGCACCAACGGCGATCCGGTGCTGCGCGGCATGTTCGGTTCGCGGCTGAACATCCTCACCAACGGCAGCATGATGCTCGGCGCTTGCCCTGGACGGATGGACGCGCCGACCTCGTACATCTCGCCGGAAACCTACGACAGCCTCACGGTGATCAAAGGCCCGCAAACCGTCCTGTGGGGGCCGGGCGCATCGGCCGGTACGGTGCTGTTCGACCGTGAGCCGGAGAACTTCGGCGAACTCGGCACTCGCGTCAACGCCAGCCTCCTGGCGGGCTCGCATGGGCGTTTCGACAAGGTTGTCGACGCCGCTGCCGGCGGTCCTCTGGGTTACGTGCGGGTGATCGGCAACACTGCGCATTCCGATGACTATCGCGACGGCAACAACGACATCGTCGCCTCGCGTTACGACAAGTGGAACGGCGATGTCGCACTGGGCTGGACGCCGGATGCCGACACCCTGATCGAACTCACCGCCGGCAAGGGCGATGGCGAGGCGCGGTATGCCGGGCGCGGCATGGACGGTTCGCAATTCCTGCGCGAGAGCCTCGGTCTGCGCTTTGAAAAAACCAACATCAGCGACGTACTGGAGAAACTCGAAGCGCAGGTCTACTACAACTACGCCGATCATGTGATGGACAACTACACCCTGCGCACGCCCTCCGGCATCGGCATGATGGCGGGACCGATGGCGTCCAACGTCGACCGTCGTACCCTCGGTGCACGGATCAAAGCAACCTGGCGCTGGGCTGATGTTCAACTGATCACCGGCCTCGACGCACAGACCAACGAGCACCGTCAGCGCAGCTCAATGGGCATCGATACCTACAAGGAGCTGCCGTACAGCAAGGACGCCGATTTCCACAATTACGGTGTGTTCAGCGAAATGACCTGGTACGCCACCGAGCGTGATCGCTTGATCACTGGCGCTCGGGTCGATCGCGCCTCGGCCAAGGATTACCGGCAAACCACAGGGTCGGGGATGATGTCCCGCCCCAACCAGACCGCCGACGACAGCCGCGCCGACACGTTACCCAGTGGCTTCGTGCGCTATGAACACGATCTGGCCGACAGCCCGACCACGCTTTATGCAGGCCTCGGCCATGCGCAACGCTTCCCGGATTACTGGGAGTTGTTTTCGCCCAAGTCCGGCCCGGCAGGATCGGTCAACGCGTTCGACTCGATCAAACCGGAAAAGACCACGCAGTTCGACTTCGGCGTGAACTACAAGAGCGCCGACCTCGAAGCCTGGGCCTCGGGTTACATCGGTGTGGTACGCGATTACATCCTGTTCGACTACACGCCGGGAATGATGGGCATGAGCACCTCGCGCGCCGAGAACATCGACGCGCGGATCATGGGTGGCGAACTCGGAGCTGCCTACAACCTGACCGACAACTGGAAAGCCGATGCGACCCTGGCCTATGCCTGGGGCAAGAACAGCAGCGACGGCTCGGCATTACCGCAGATGCCGCCGCTGGATGCGCGCTTCGGCCTGACCTACAGCGAGGCCAAGTGGAGCGCCGGCGCATTGTGGCGAGTGGTCGCCGCGCAGCACCGCATCGACGCGAACAAGGGCAACGTGGTCGGCAAGGATTACGCCCAGAGCTCGGGCTTCGGCGTGTTCTCGCTCAACGGCGCGTACCGCATCAACCAGCACTGGAAGGTCAGCAGCGGCGTCGACAACCTGTTCGGCAAAGCCTACGCCGAACACCTGAATCTGGCCGGCAATGCCGGGTTCGGCTATCCGGCCAACGACCCGCAAGCGCTCAATGAACCGGGGCGCACGCTCTGGACCAAAGTGGATATGAGTTTCTGACACCCACCCATGTGGGAGCGAGCCTGCTCGCGAAGACGGCACCACGGTCGGCATCGATATCGACTGAACAACCGCTTCGCGAGCAGGCTCACTCCCGCAGGTAAACAGACAACGAAAAGAACCAAGCCCAGCGGAGCACACGTGATGCAAAAGCCTCAACCCAATTTCTACAACCTGGCCTGGCGCTGGCATTTCTATGCCGGGCTGTTCGTCGCGCCGTTCATGGTGATGCTGGCCCTGACCGGGATCATTTATCTGTTCAAACCGCAGCTCGATTCGCTGATGTACAGCAGCCTGCTCGAAGTGCCGGCCGGGCACCACACGGTGCCGGCCGATGACTTGCTGCAACGGGTGAAAAGCGCTTACCCACAAGGCCAGGTCACCCAGTACCTGCCGCCGGTGAATGCCGAGCGCAGCGCGCAATTCGTGGTGAAGAACGCCGGTCATGAACTCAACGTGTTCGTCGATCCGTACCACGGTGACATCCTCGGCGAGCAGGATGCCAAGCAAAACCTGCAAGCCATCGCCCGTGCGATCCACGGCGAATTGATGATCGGCACGGTCGGCGATCGCCTGATCGAAATGGCCGCTGGCTGGGGCGTGGTGCTGGTGGTGTCGGGGCTGTTTCTGTGGTGGCCGCGCGGTCAGGCGGCGGGCATCCTGTGGCCGCGTCTGAGCCGTCGCGGTCGGGTGTTGTGGCGCGATCTGCATGCGGTCACCGGTTTCTGGGGCGCGACATTGTTGCTGGTGATGTTGCTCAGTGGCATGACCTGGACCGGTTTCTGGGGCAAGCAATACGCGCAGGTGTGGAACGTGTTTCCGGCAGCGATGTGGGACAACGTGCCGACCTCCGACATCGAGGCACGCAGCCTCAACAGCGCGACCCGCCAGACCGTGCCATGGGCGATGGAAAATACGCCGATGCCGATGTCCGGCGACCACGCCGAACACATGAATCACGGCAATGCCCATGCCGGCCCCGCAGCACCCGCGATCAGCCTGCAGGACGTGCAGAACATCGCCAGTGAACGCAAGGTTGAACCGGGCTACAGCATCACCCTGCCGACCACCGCCACCGGCGTGTTCACCATTGCCGTGTTCGCCGATGACCCGCGCAACGACGCCACCCTGCACGTCGATCAGTACACCGGCAAGGTCCTCGCCGATGTCCGCTTCGAGCACTACGGCACCGTCGCGCGCGCCACGGAAATCGGCGTGATGCTGCACGAAGGCAAGATGTTCGGCACCTTCAACCAGATTGTCGTGCTGCTGATCTGCCTGATGATTCTGCTCAGCGCCGTCAGCGGCGTGGTGATCTGGTGGAAGCGTCGGCCTGAAGGCAAATTCGGTGTGCCGCCGCTGCGCCATGACCTGCCGAAGTGGAAAACCGGCGTGGCGATCATGCTGGTGCTGGCGGTGGTGTTTCCACTGGTGGGGGCGTCGCTGGTGGTGGTCTGGTTGCTCGACCGGTTTCTCGTGCCCCGACTTGGCGAGCGTTCCGCGCAGGTGCAGCGTTGATGTGACGGGCGCGGGCCGTTGCGGCGGCCCGCGCCTGTTCATTCATTTCATTTACAACTCGTCGCGCAAGCGCACGGTTCCGGGTGTCGGGGTCTGCTGACGACGGCTTCGCCAGGTAGTGTTCATGCGGCCGGTCTGGCGCCAGTAATAACCGCCGATCAGCACCCGAAACTCACCCAGCGCCATAAGCCGCGAAAGAAACTCTCCAGGGCTCAGCCGGCTGATCCAGCGTCCGCCCTCGAAAGTGGCTGAGCGGGTCAGCAACAGATCTCTTTCCGCCCTTGAATACACAGGTGTGTACTTGAGCAGCACATCGTGCGGCGTTGAATAGTAGTAGTGCAGGATATGCAGGCCTTTTTCCGTGGGTGCATGGGTGTGCGCATGCACCAGCGAAGGCGCAGCGTAATTGGCATAGACCTGATCCACGTCCGCCGCCAGCGTGGTGTTGCCCGAGACATGCAATTGATGGGTGGCCATCACCGAGTAACCCTCGGGGTAACGCGGCGCCGGATCGCGCCAACTGACAGCCGGATCCGCGACGGTACGCAGTATGCGCAACAGCGGATTGTCCTCGTTGGCGAGGTACACGATCGGCTCAAGCGGAACGAATCGAAGGCTGGACGGGTTCGCCAGAATCGCACTCTCATAACCGGTGCCTATTACCGCCTGGCCGGCTACCCGCCCATGAACATGGCAGGCGGCATCATCGGGATGATGAAAGACAGGTCCCAGCGCTGGCGCCGGATGCTCGCGCCAGCGTTGCTCACTGGACATCTCGGTCAGCCGTGGCTGCCAGTGTTCATCCACCTGACCATGCCGCGACCAGTATTCACTGGTTTCAATTACCTCAAGTCGGCCGGCATGAGCCATCCGTTGGACATAGTCGACAAATCTGAACGTACCACTGGCAATGCCCCGCTCATCGACCGCCGCTTCCACCTTCGACACAAAGGCATTGGGGCGCAGTTGCACTTGCCCGAACTCATCGTAGAAAGTGCCGGGCTCGAATGCATGCAGTTGCAATTTCAACAACGCGCCATCGGCGCAGGAGAAGTAGATCGGCCGGTACCCCTGGGGCGTGTTGGCCCATGCGCAGGCTGCCTGGACATCGTTGGGCAGCAGAAAAAAGTGCCGCATATCGTCCGGCCGCGCGCCCAGAGGTGGCAGCGCTGCTCGCAAATAAATGGCGCTCAGACTGAAGCCTGGCGGCAGCTTGCCCTGCTCGAACACTCGATCCAGCGCCAACCCCGAACGCTGCACCGCAACTGGCAGAGTGGACACCAACAGGTCTTCAGGGCCGTTCAAAACGTAGCCGAAGGTCTGCGTATCCCTGCTCAACGACAGTTGATGAGCGTACCGCGCGGCAGCGTCTGCCTGGATGAACAGCGGGCTGCCGACCGGGCGGCTCAACGCCTTGTCATAATCGGCGGCCGGCAACAGATCCCCAGAGTACGGTGCCCACTGGATTATCTGGCGCGGTTGCCCCCAGATCGCGCTTGCGGCGACCACCCACAGACGCCCGGCCCTGGCCAGATCGTTCACCCATTCGACGGGTTTCAATTGCCGATCGCGCAAGCGCTGTCTTATCGCTTTTGCATCGACGACGGACAGCCGCTCGCCCTGATCAAGCAGCTGCGAAAGCAGTTCGGCTTGCGGCCGATAGCCAATCACCGCGCCATCCGGACAGAACAGGTACTCATCCCGTGGGGCGGGTGTATAGCGAACCAGCGAACCGTCCGCCGCCACCCGGTATTCCTCTTTGATGCCGCGTTTGTTGAACGCCGACTCCAGCACCTCGACCGAAAACACGTTCTGGTACACCTGCTTTTGCACAGGCGCCAAGACCAATGACACCTCTTGGGCGACGCGCGAGCGGTACCGCGCCACGACGCGAAAACCCGCAGGAAACAATCCGGCGGCGCGACTTTCCTCAGGGCAGATATCGGCGAAATCGAAATCCTCATGGCTGACTTCAACGGGCACTGTGGCGACGTAGCGCTTATCGACCGTCTCCAGAATCAGCCCGCCATGCACCCTGTCGGTCACCAGAGGCACGAGCGTCCTGGCGTGGACGGCCGCGTCGTCAGCCGTCAGAAAGACCGGACCGAGCCGGCGCCGTTCGAGATTTGCGTACGGTTGCCAGGTGGCTGGCACCAGCCCCGCCCGGTCCCAGCACAGACCGGTGCGCATGACGGAAAGCTCGCCGCTGCTGGCGACCTCATGGATAAAGTCGGTCGGTAGACGGTTGCCAGCGGCCAGATCGCTTTTGATCTGTTCAAGCGTGCGCTGGGACGAGGCGTCATGAAACAGTTTGCTGGACTTGCTCCACACATATTTGAGCAAAGCACCATCGCGCACGGCGAGATAAAGCGCTGCGGGAGCGTCCGACACCATGACCGGGCGCCGGCCGCCGTAATACATCGAGGCTGTCAGGTGGTCCGGCGAGATGAAGTAATGCGCCAGCCAGTCATCCGGACTTTTCGTCGGATCACCGGCACGTTGCGATGCGTAGAAATTGCCGTGCAGTTCGAAGCCCTCGGGCAACGCATGCCACGGCTCTGAGGGCAGGTCGGCGAAAACCGAATCGAGCCTGAACAGATTTTTGCCTTGATCACTGACGGGCACCAGCTCGGTAGCCACATACTCTGGACGGCTCTTGTGCCTGAGAATGAAGCCGAAGTACGCGCGCGTTTCGCCCTGTGGACGAAAGTCCCCCATGCATCGATCCCGTGCAGCCTCATCCGCCGAGGGAAAAATCGCGCCGAATGCCACACCTTCCAGGCGTTTCCAGGGCAACGGCAACGTCAGCGGCGGCAACGGTATTTGCGGCTGCGGGAGTGGCGTGGGTTTGGGCAGGATCGGCTTGTCTCTGTCCGGCTGGGGATACAGAAGCGGCGGCAGTTGCACCACCGGCAACTGCGGCGCGGGCGAAGGCGCGGGCGTTGTACGCAGCGACCAGGTAGCCGGCACCCGCCCGCGATAGCCCCACAGTTCATTATCGATCAGAACCGTTAAACGTCCGGCCGCTGCCTGTTCACGTATGAAGTCCTGCGGGCGTTTACGGCCGCTGTCCAGTTCCAGCGCCAGGGCGCCCGGATGCTGGCGCGTGCCCAGGCGCCGGGCCAATTCCGCGGAGCCCGCAGATCCGTTGACCTCATACCTGACGAGACTGTCCGGCGCCGCGCTGACATACAAGGCAATCTCGTCGAGCAGGACTTGCCTGACCTCCGCCACACTCAACATCTGCAAGCTCACAGCCGCTTCCTGATACGCCCAGCCAAAAAGCTCCGTATCCACCGGCAAAAGTTGCGACATGGCAATGTGAGAGACGTAACGGGCGTGCAGCGCATGGTCGTCGGGAAAGACCGGACGCCCATGATTGTCCATCGGATAAAGCCTGCCCTGACTGAGCGTGTCGATATCTCCCGGCAACGGTTCGGTCACCACGAAACGCTTGTCGCTGCGCTGAAAAACATACCCGGCGTACGGTTTGTCACGGCGCAGGCCGGCGAGTTCATGGGCATGGCGCACGGCATCATCGGCGCACAGAAAAGCGCCGCTCAATCGCGGCCAGGGGAAGTTCGCGAAGGGTTGCCATTGCAGATCCACCGGCCCCAGATGCGCCCACAGCGCACTGCCGCGCACGACCTCCAGGGTGCCGGCCAGTACCAGCATCGAGACAAATGCGCGGGTATCCAGTGTGCCGGCCGCCAGCCTTGCCTGCACCCCATTGTCACCGACCGTGCCGTCCGACTGCGTAACGCTCAGTGCCGCTTCGATCGAATCGCCGCTGAAGCGGTACTTCAACATCGCATGATCCTGCGCCCGCATGTACAGCGACAACGCATGTCCCGCTTTCGCCAGATGTTTGCTGCGGGCATTCGCTTCGATAGCGACGGCGATCTCCCGGGGCGTGAAGAAGTTCTCGTAGAGCCACGGCTGACCGGGTGAAAACTGCGCAGGGTCGGGCCGCGAGGCGAAGTAGAAGCCCTCCAGCAAATACCCCCTCGGCAGCTGCAATTGCCCTTGGGCATCAACCGGAAATATTCGCTCAGGATCCCATGCAGCCAGTCCGGCCGGGCGCGCATGGGTGGCGACATACTCCTCGCCAATCAATTTTTTCAATATCAGGCCCGTCGTCTGTGCGCCTCTGGATTTCAAGGCGGCAAGCACGGCGCGTTCGGCATTGACGCATACCCGGGTCATCAGCGGCAGTTCGGTGACCACACCCGTGGAGAACGACGCCCCGGCCTTCCAGTCCGCAGGTACGCGCCCCACCGAGTAGCCCCAGTCGGCATTCGAAACAATGATTTTGAGTTCACCCACGGTCGCCAGCTTGTTGATCACCGCCATCACGTCATAGGCCCCCGCCGGATGGCCCGACGGCCCGCCGGACTGCTGCCAGAGGAAGTAGTCGCGTTCCTCGGGCGAGCCGCTCGAGACGTATTTGAGCAAGCTGCCATCCGGGCCTGAAAGGTAAGCGCTGCGGAAAAAATCCCGCGCCGACACATCGCCAATGAAATCGCCGCCTGAATAGAAGCTCATGAACAGCCTGAGCAGGGTTTCATCCTGACGCCGATTGCCGTTGCGGAACTGGTCATGTAGCGGCGGATGGCTGTGTACGCTGGCGATACATCGGTAGCCCAGCGGATGGAGCATGCCGCCAAGGGCATCGGTCTGCACAATCGTGCCGAAGTCGAAGCGCGTGGCTTCTCCTGCGATGGGAGAGGTGGCGAGGAATTTCCCGTCCGGTCGCAGCAGGATCACGCTGCCGTACTCTTTGTCCGGGTTGAGTGGAATTCGTGTGTGCACCCAATAGGCGGCGTCTTCTTCAGTCAGAAAAGCCGGGCTCAGTGGGGGCAGCTTGAACGTTGCTGAAGAACTTGCGGTACGACCGGATCGGCCTGAGACATGACTCATAAAAACCTGCGCTGAGAATCGGATGAGCAACTGAGTGTGGCCCTTCGGTTTTCTCGAGCTGTGGTACAGGGTTATCGCTTTTGTATCCGCATCTGAGTGCCAGCGGGCGCCCCAATCTGGCGCAACTCGACGCACCATCGCCCGCCTGCCGTCCCCTCCTGGTGCACGCATTCAGCGCGCAAGCGCTCTGGCACGACATTTTCTTGCCTGAACGCGACCGGGCACAGCCTTTGCAAAACACAGCTTCAGTCGTCCGCATCTGCCAACCAGAAAAAATCGAATGTTCATGGAGATCGCACAATGAAGCGTCGCAGTTTGATCAAGGCTTTCACACTCACGGCATCCATTGCCGCGATGGGCATGACCTGGACTGTCCAGGCCGCCGAGACCATCAAGGTCGGGATTCTGCATTCGTTGTCCGGGACCATGGCGATCTCCGAAACGTCGCTCAAGGACATGGCGCTGATGACCATCGACGAGATCAACGCCAAGGGCGGTGTGAACGGCAAGATGCTCGAGCCGGTGGTGGTCGACCCCGCTTCCAACTGGCCGCTGTTCGCTGAAAAGGGCCGACAGCTGCTGACCCAGGACAAGGTCGCGGTGGTGTTCGGCTGCTGGACCTCGGTATCGCGCAAATCGGTATTGCCGGTGTTCGAAGAGCTCAACGGCCTGCTGTTCTACCCGGTGCAGTACGAAGGCGAAGAGATGTCGCCGAACGTCTTCTACACCGGCGCCGCGCCGAACCAGCAAGCGATCCCCGCCGTTGAATACCTGATGAGCGAAGAAGGCGGCAGCGCCAAGCGCTACTTCCTGCTCGGCACCGACTACGTCTACCCGCGCACCACCAACAAGATCCTGCGCGCGTTCCTGCATTCCAAAGGCGTGGCCGACAAGGACATCGAAGAGGTCTACACGCCGTTCGGTCACAGCGATTACCAGACCATCGTTGCCAACATCAAAAAATTCTCCGCCGGCGGCAAGACTGCCGTCATCTCCACCGTCAACGGCGACTCCAACGTGCCGTTCTATAAAGAGCTGGCCAACCAGGGCCTGAAAGCCACCGACGTACCGGTGGTGGCGTTCTCGGTCGGCGAAGAAGAACTGCGCGGCATCGACACCAAACCGCTGGTGGGCAACCTCGCGGCGTGGAACTACTTCGAGTCGGTGGAGAATCCTGCGAACAAGAAATTCGTCGCGGACTGGAAAGCCTATGCGAAGAAACACAACCTGCCTGGCGCCGATAAAGCCGTGACCAACGACCCGATGGAAGCCACCTACGTCGGTATCCACATGTGGGCGCAAGCGGTCGAGAAAGCCAAATCCACTGACGTCGACAAGGTTCGTGAAGCACTGGCCGGGCAGACCTTTGCTGCGCCGTCCGGTTACACGTTGACCATGGACAAGACCAATCACCACCTGCACAAGCCAGTGATGATCGGCGAAATCCAGAGCGACGGGCAATTCAACGTCGTGTGGCAGACCGAAGGCCCGATCCGCGCGCAACCGTGGAGCCCGTACATTCAGGGCAACGACAAGAAGCCGGATTATGCGGTGAAGAGCAACTGAGGCGAATTCAGTTTTTGAGGCGAGCATGAGACTTTCCCCTCACCCCAGCCCTCTCCCTCAGGGAGAGGGGGAAAGGGAGCCGATCTTCATGCTCTTCAGACCCTGAGTTCGACTCGAGTTCGCAGGTCGCAGCACATCGTCCAGACACCTCGGTCAGTCCCCTCTCCCTCCGGGAGAGGGTTAGGGTGAGGGGGCGGTTGAACAGGACACCACTAATGCCCACTGCCATACACCCCGTACTTCTCGCCATCGCACTGTTGCTGCCACTCCTGGCCCACGCCGGCGACGCCGAAGACTTCGTCGCGGCCAACCCGATGCAACAGGCCAAACTGCTGGAAGCCTGGGCCGCGCAGCCCGATCCGGCGCGTATCGAGTTGCTCAACGCCCTGCAACAAGGCGAACTGACGATCGACGGCCAAGCGAAAACCCTGCGCCTGAACAATCGCCTGCGGGGTCTGATCGACACCGCAATGGCCAGCCATCAATTGCTCGCCGCTGACAGCAAGATCCGTCTGGGCGCCGCGCAGCAATTGCAGAAAAGCGCGAAACCCGCGCAGCTGAAATTTCTCGACCGGCAACTCGCTGGGGAAAAAGATCAAAGCGTGCATGCCGCCTTGAGCCTGGCGCTGGCCAATCTGCAACTGGTCGACAGCGACCCGGCGGTGCGCCTCGCGGCGGTACGTCTGCTCGGTGAAACCGGCGACCCGCTGGCACGCACGCGTCTTGAAGGCCTGCTCGAGCCCGGCATGGAAAGCGATGCCGGCGTGCGCACCGCCGCCGAAACCAGCCTCGCTCAGGTCAAGCGCAAGCTGCTGATCGGCGAAGTGCTCGGCCAGGCCTTCAGCGGCATGTCGCTGGGCTCGATTCTGCTGCTCGCGGCCCTCGGCCTGGCGATCACCTTCGGCCTGCTCGGGGTGATCAACATGGCGCACGGCGAGATGCTGATGCTCGGCGCCTACTCGACCTACGTGGTGCAGTTGATGTTCCAGCGTTACGCGCCGCAAGCCATCGAGTTTTATCCGCTGATCGCGCTGCCGGTAGCGTTTTTCGTCACCGCCGCCATCGGCATGGCCCTGGAGCGCACAGTCATCCGCCACCTTTACGGTCGGCCACTGGAAACCCTGCTCGCGACCTGGGGCATCAGCCTGATGCTGATCCAGCTCGTACGGTTGGTGTTCGGCGCGCAGAACGTAGAAGTAGCAAATCCGGCATGGCTGTCCGGCGGCATTCAAGTGCTGCCCAATCTGGTGCTGCCGTACAACCGCATCGTCATCATCGCTTTCGCATTGTTCGTGGTGGTGCTGACCTGGCTGTTGCTGAACAAAACCCGCCTCGGCCTCAACGTCCGCGCCGTCACTCAGAACCGCAACATGGCCGCCTGCTGCGGCGTGCCGACCGGGCGCGTGGACATGCTCGCCTTTGGTCTCGGCTCGGGCATCGCCGGGTTGGGCGGCGTGGCGCTGAGCCAGATCGGCAACGTCGGTCCCGACCTTGGCCAGAGCTACATCATCGACTCGTTCCTGGTGGTGGTGCTCGGCGGCGTCGGCCAATTGGCCGGTAGCGTGCTCGCCGCATTTGGCTTAGGGATCGCCAACAAGATTCTCGAACCGCAGATCGGTGCGGTGCTCGGCAAGATCCTGATCCTCGCGCTGATCATTCTGTTCATTCAGAAACGTCCGCAAGGCCTCTTCGCACTGAAAGGACGGGTGATCGACTGATGAACCAGCCTCTGTTAGTCACGGCCACACAAAAGGCCGGGCCAAAAGTCACGCTCGCGGTCGGCGGGGTGATTCTCGCGCTGCTGATCGTTCTGCCGCTGCTCTCGTTGTTGTCGCCGGACAATGCCCTGCACGTCTCGGCCTACACGCTGACCCTGGTCGGCAAAATCCTCTGCTACGCCATCGTCGCCCTGGCGCTGGATCTGGTCTGGGGCTATGCCGGCCTGCTGTCGCTGGGCCACGGCCTGTTCTTCGCCCTCGGCGGGTACGCGATGGGCATGTACCTGATGCGTCAGGCGGCCGGCGATGGCTTGCCAGCGTTCATGACTTTCCTGTCGTGGAGCGAATTGCCGTGGTACTGGACCGGCACCAGCAGCTTCCTCTGGGCCATGTGTCTGGTGGTGCTGGCGCCGGGATTGCTGGCGCTGGTGTTCGGCTTCTTCGCCTTCCGTTCGCGGATCAAAGGCGTGTATTTCTCGATCATGACCCAGGCCCTGACCTTCGCCGGCATGCTCCTGTTTTTCCGCAACGAGACCGGTTTCGGAGGCAATAACGGCTTCACCAATTTCCGCACGATCCTCGGTTTCGGCATCACCGAACCGGGCACGCGCGCGGTGTTGTTTCTGGCCACGGTGTTGTTGCTGGTAACCAGTCTGTTCATCGGCTGGCGCCTGGCGCAGAGCAAGTTCGGTCGCGTGCTGACAGCGCTGCGTGATGCGGAAAACCGTTTGATGTTCTGCGGCTACGACCCGCGCGGTTTCAAGCTGTTCGTCTGGGTGCTGAGTGCGGTGCTGTGCGGTCTCGCCGGAGCGCTGTACGTGCCACAAGTCGGCATCATCAACCCCAGCGAAATGTCGCCGACCAACTCGATCGAAGCGGCGGTGTGGGTCGCCCTTGGCGGGCGCGGCACGCTGATCGGGCCGCTGCTCGGCGCCGGCGTGGTCAACGGCATGAAGAGCTGGTTCACCGTGGCCTTCCCGGAATACTGGCTGTTCTTCCTCGGTGCGCTGTTCATCGTCGTGACGTTGTACCTGCCCAAGGGCGTGATCGGTCTGCTGAAGAAACGAGGTGAACAATGAGAGTCACAGCGAGTGCTGAATTCATGCTGGAGCCGGCGTTTTTCCCCGTGGAACCGAACAAGGACGAAGGCACCAGCCGCGACTCGATCGGCCTCGGCCAGCGCGTCGGTCCGGGCCTCGATACGCGTCACGGCACGATCCTCACCCTGGAGGACATCAGCGTCAGCTTCGACGGCTTCCGTGCGTTGAACAATCTCAACCTGTACATCGGCGTCGGCGAACTGCGCTGCATCATCGGCCCCAACGGCGCGGGCAAAACCACGCTGATGGACGTGATCACCGGCAAGACCCGGCCCAGCCATGGCAAGGCCTGGTTCGGCGAAACCTTGGACCTGACGCAGATGAGCGAAGTGCAGATTGCCCAGTCCGGCATCGGCCGCAAGTTTCAGAAGCCAACGGTGTTCGAAGCCTTGAGCGTGTTCGAAAACCTTGAGCTGGCGCAGAAGACCGATAAGTCGGTGTGGGCCAGTTTGCGTGCACGCCTGAGCGGCGAACAGAAGGACCGCATCAGCGAAGTGCTCGAGACGATTCGCCTGACCACCTCGGTCAATCGCCAGGCGGGCTTACTGTCCCACGGCCAGAAGCAGTTCCTCGAGATCGGCATGCTGCTGATGCAGGACCCACAACTGCTCCTGCTCGACGAACCGGTGGCGGGCATGACCGACGCCGAAACCGAGTTCACTGCCGAGCTGTTCAAATCGCTGGCGGGCAAGCATTCGTTGATGGTGGTCGAGCACGACATGGGTTTCGTCGGCTCGATTGCCGACCACGTCACGGTGCTGCATCAGGGCAGCGTTCTGGCGGAAGGCTCGCTTGAGCAAGTGCAGGAAAACGAGCGCGTGATCGAGGTCTACCTCGGCCGCTGAACATTGCGAATACAAAACCTGTGGGAGCGAGCCTGCTCGCGAAAGCGGTGCATCAGGCGATGAACATGCTGAATGTCACACCGCATTCGCGAGCAGGCTCGCTCCCACAGGGTTCTGTGTGCAACAGAAGGAATTCGAACATGCTGCAAGTCGACAAGCTGCATCAGTACTACGGCGGTAGCCACATCCTGCGCGGCCTCAGCTTCGACGTGAAAGTCGGCGAAGTCACGTGCCTGCTCGGGCGTAACGGCGTGGGCAAGACCACCCTGCTCAAATGCCTGATGGGCCTGCTGCCGGCCAAGGAAGGCGCGGTGAACTGGGAAGGCAAACCGATCACCACGTTCAAACCGCATCAGCGCGTGCATGCCGGTATCGCCTACGTGCCGCAGGGCCGTGAGATCTTCGGGCGCCTGACGGTAGAAGAAAATCTGCTGATGGGCCTGTCGCGCTTTCCAGGCTCAGAAGCCAAGGAAGTTCCAGGTTTCATCTACGAATTGTTCCCGGTGCTGCTACAAATGAAGCAGCGCCGTGGCGGCGATCTGTCCGGTGGTCAGCAACAGCAACTGGCGATCGGCCGGGCATTGGCCAGCCGCCCGCGCCTGCTGATTCTTGATGAGCCCACCGAAGGCATTCAACCGTCGGTGATCAAGGAAATCGGCGCGGTGATCAAGCAGCTCGCGGCGCGCGGTGACATGGCGATTCTGCTGGTCGAGCAGTTCTACGACTTTGCTGCAGAACTGGCCGATCAATACCTGGTGATGTCGCGGGGCGAGATCGTTCAGCAGGGTCGCGGTGAAAATATGGAGGCCGAGGGTGTACGCGGGCTGGTCACGATCTAACGCGCCGGTCTAATCTGTAGCTTCCTAACGATAATCACAAACCATGAATTCGATTGTTGCACCTGCCCTGTTTACCCCGAGCTGGCACGCCGAGCTGGAACTGGCGTACGCGCGTTTCGGCGATTGCACGCGTCCGGTCATGCGCCGTCACCTCGGCCCGCTGCGCGTGCAAAAGCATCTGTACGCCGAAGGCCCGCAAGTCTGCCAGCACATCATCGTCCATCCGCCGGGCGGAATTGCCGGTGGTGATCGGCTCGATATCAGCGCCCGCGTCGAACACAACGCCTGGGCGCAAATCACCAGCCCCGGCGCCGCCAAGTGGTATCGCGCGGGTGGGCCGGCGTATCAACAGCTCGACTTGAAAGTCGCTGCCGGTGCGACACTGGAATGGCTGCCGCAGGAAACCATCGTCTACAGCGCCGCGCAGGCCGAGTTGACCACAACGATCGAGCTTGAAGGCGATGCGCGGCTGTTCTACTGGGACGTGGTGGCGCTCGGTCGGCCGGCCAGCGGCGAGCGTTTTGACCTCGGGCATTTTCAGGCGCACCTGGACATCCGCCGCGACGGTCGGTTGCTCTGGCACGAACGGCAGCGCATTGTCGGCAACGATGGTTTGCTCGACTCGCCAATCGGGCTGGATGGGCAACCGGTGTTCGCGACGATGCTGGTGACCGGTGAGATAGACGCCGAGCTGCTGGAGCGTTGCCGCTCGCTGGGGCATGAGGTGCGCGGGGATCTGACGCAATTGCCGGGACTGCTGGTGGCTCGTTGCCTGGCCAGTGAGGCGTTGCTCGTCCGCGCCTGGCTCATCGATTTGTGGCGATTGCTCAGACCTGCGCTGCTGGGGCGCGAAGCTATCGCGCCAAGAATATGGAGCACCTGAAACCCCGACCCTCACCCCCCGCCCTCTCCCGGAGGGGAGAGGGAGCCTGACCGAGTCGTCTGAAATAAATTTATCTGCCTGAACGAATATTGCTGACTGAATTGGCCATTGAAAACAACCAAGATCAGTCCCCTCTCCCTCGGGAGAGGGCTAGGGTGAGGGGCTGCTCCAACTGGCACCCCACACTTCTCGAGAGCCACCCGAATCTGCCCTGATGGAACCCGAACCATGGACCTGACCCCACGCGAAAAAGACAAGCTGCTGATCTTCACCGCCGGCCTCGTCGCCGAGCGGCGGCTGGCCCGTGGCGTAAAACTCAACTACCCGGAAGCCATGGCCTACATCTCCGCCGCGCTGCTGGAGGGTGCCCGCGACGGCCAGACCGTGGCCGAGCTGATGCACTACGGCACCACCCTGCTCAGCCGCGAACAAGTGATGGAAGGCATCCCGGAGATGATCCCGGAAATCCAGGTCGAGGCGACGTTCCCCGACGGCACCAAACTGGTCACCGTTCACCAGCCGATCGTCTGAGGCCGCGCCATGACTTACGCCATTCGCGATGCAACCCGGGCCGACCTGCCGGCGATCCGCGACATCTACAACGACGCCGTGCTCAACACCACGGCGATCTGGAATGAACAAGCGGTCGACCTCGGCAATCGCCAGGCATGGTTCGACGCGCGTCAGTTGCAGGCGTACCCGATTCTGGTGATCGTCGACAGCCACAACGCGGTGCTGGGTTACGCCTCGTTCGGCGACTGGCGGCCGTTCGACGGTTTCCGCCACACCGTCGAGCACTCGGTGTACGTGCGCAGCGATCAACGCGGCAACGGCCTCGGCCCGCAACTGATGACCGCGTTGATCGAACGCGCCCGCGCCTGCGGTAAACACGTCATGGTCGCTGCCATCGAGAGTGGCAACGCCGCGTCGATTCGCCTGCACCAGCGCGCCGGTTTCAGCGTCACCGGGCAGATGCCGCAAGTGGGCACCAAGTTCGGCCGCTGGCTCGATCTGACCTTCATGCAGTTGACCCTCAACCCCGGCGCACAGCCGCCGGATACTCACAAGGAGTGATGTCGATGAACGCCGCCCAGTTGCGCCGCGTCAACGCTGAAAGCTTTGCCCACTATCGCCAGGGCCTGATCGACCTGCTGCTCGACGCCGTCGGTTACGGCGCCAGCGTCGGTTTTATGGCCGACCTCGATGAGGTGCAGGCGCGCGCATATTTCGATGAGGTGCAGGACAACATCAACAAGGGCAGCACGCTGCTGTGGGTGGTGGTGAAGGACGAGCAGGTGCTGGCCAGTGTGCAATTGGGTCTGTGCCAAAAGGCCAACGGTCTGAACCGCGCCGAAGTGCAGAAGCTGCTGGTACGCGAAGACGCCCGGCGGCGCGGCCTCGGTCAGCAACTGATGCAGGCGCTGGAACTCGAAGCGCCCAAGCACAAGCGCGGCATGCTCTATCTCGACACCGAAGCCGGCTCGCCGGCGGAAGATTTCTACAAGGCGCTGGGCTACGTGCGCGCCGGCGAAATCCCTGATTACGCCTGCGACCCCAACGGCACCTATCGCCCGACCGCGCTCTATTACAAAGTCCTGCAAGGAGCCCAGCGATGATTCCTGGCCAATACCAGATCCAGCCCGGCGACATCGAACTCAACGTCGGCCGTCGCACCCTCAGCCTGAAAGTCGCCAACAGCGGCGACCGGCCGATTCAGGTCGGCTCGCATTTCCACTTTTTTGAAACCAACGACGCGCTGACCTTCGATCGCGCCGCCAGTCGCGGCATGCGCCTGAATATTCCCGCCGGCACGGCGGTGCGCTTCGAGCCGGGCCAGAGTCGTGAAGTCGAACTGGTGGATTACGCCGGGCATCGCCGGGTGTTCGGCTTTGCCGGCCGCATCATGGGTGATCTCTAAACAACACGGTGCCCGCTCTGGCCCCTTCGCGAGCAGGCTCGCTCCCACATGAGAACGCGATCAAATGTGGGAGCGAGCCTGCTCGCGAAAGCGAGTAATGCGAGCGATTTCAGACCCAATTGAATCTCAAGGCATGCCCATGAAAATCTCCAGACAAGCCTACGCCGACATGTTCGGCCCCACCGTCGGCGACAAGGTGCGCCTGGCCGACACCGAGCTGTGGATCGAAGTCGAAAAAGACTTCACCACCTACGGCGAGGAAGTGAAATTCGGTGGCGGCAAAGTCATCCGCGACGGCCGGGGCCAGAGCCAATTGCTCGCCGCCGAAGTGGTCGACACGCTGATCACCAACGCGCTGATCATCGACCACTGGGGCATCGTCAAGGCCGACGTCGGCCTCAAGGACGGGCGCATCGCCGCGATCGGCAAGGCCGGCAACCCCGACGTGCAGCCCAATGTGACCATCGCCATCGGCGCCGGCACCGAAGTGATTGCCGGCGAAGGCATGATCCTCACCGCAGGTGGCATCGACACGCATATCCACTTCATCTGCCCGCAGCAGATCGAAGAAGCGCTGATGAGCGGCGTCACCACCATGATCGGCGGCGGCACCGGTCCCGCTACCGGCACCAACGCCACCACCTGCACCTCCGGCCCGTGGCATCTGGCGCGCATGCTCCAGGCCGCCGATGCTTTTCCGATGAACATCGGCCTGACCGGCAAGGGCAACGCCAGCCTGCCGGAGCCGTTGATCGAACAGGTCAAGGCCGGTGCCATCGGTCTCAAGCTGCACGAGGACTGGGGCACCACTCCGGCGAGCATCGACAACTGCCTCAACGTCGCCGACCAGTACGATGTGCAGGTGGCGATCCACACCGATACCCTCAACGAATCCGGCTTCGTCGAAACCACCCTTGGCGCGTTCAAGGGCCGCACCATCCACACCTATCACACCGAAGGTGCCGGTGGCGGCCACGCGCCAGACATCATCAAGGCCTGCGGCTTTGCCAACGTGCTGCCAAGCTCGACCAACCCGACCCGGCCGTTCACCCGCAACACCATCGACGAACACCTCGACATGCTGATGGTCTGCCATCACCTCGACCCGAGCATTGCCGAAGACGTCGCCTTCGCCGAAAGCCGGATCCGCCGCGAAACCATTGCCGCCGAAGACATCCTCCACGACCTCGGCGCGTTCTCGATGATCAGCTCCGACAGTCAGGCCATGGGCCGTGTCGGCGAAGTCATCACGCGCACCTGGCAGACCGCCGACAAGATGAAAAAACAGCGCGGCCCGCTGCCGCAGGACGGCGCAGGCAACGACAACTTCCGCGCCAAACGCTACATCGCCAAGTACACGATCAACCCGGCAATCACCCATGGCATCAGCCATGAAGTCGGCTCGATCGAAGTCGGCAAGTGGGCCGATCTGGTGCTCTGGCGCCCGGCGTTCTTTGGTGTGAAGCCGACGCTGATTCTCAAGGGCGGCGCGATTGCCGCCAGCCTGATGGGCGACGCCAACGCTTCGATTCCAACACCGCAACCGGTGCATTACCGCCCGATGTTTGCCAGCTACGGCGGCTCGCTGCACGCCACCAGCCTGACCTTTATCAGCCAGGCGGCGCAGGAGGCCGGATTGCCGGAAGCCTTGGGATTGAAGAAGCAGATCGCTGTGGTGAAGGGCTGCCGCGACGTGCAGAAAACCGACCTGATCCATAACGACTATCTGCCGAACATCGATGTCGATCCACAGACCTATCAGGTCAAGGCCGATGGCGTGTTGCTGTGGTGCGAACCGGCGGAAACGCTGCCGATGGCGCAGCGCTATTTTCTGTTCTGATGAAGGCGTGCGCTGAATACGGACGCGCAGGTCCGTATTCAGTCGCGATCGCTCAGGCAATCACGGGAACAGTTTCGCGATGTCCGCATCGCTGTAGTTGTAATCGATGCGTAACTCGGTTCCCGCCGGAATGTCTTCGGTAGCGAAGATGGCGTTGAGAATGAAGTCCCGGGGGACCAATTCCTTGCCTATCCACTGTTGCGCTTCCACATCGAACGGTACGAACTCGACGTTGTAACCCTCCGTAGCCTGACGAACCGGCTTGCCCGTTGCGTCATACCAAAAGCGCGTGTTGATCCGGGAAATAATCGTGTCACCGACCAGCGCGAATTCGTAGGGGATCAAATATCCAGGCCCTGGTTGATAACGGACGCCGACCTTCATGGTGTATGACTGCTGGGGCAGCGGCACAAGACGTCCCGGCATGATCGCGCCAGCATAGACACCGACCACCTCGCCTCGGGTGATGCGCCGGTTGGCGACCACCATTGACTGGCCGACCAGGGCCCGCTCTCCGGGCACCGTCATGTCGGCCTCGGTGAACAATCGCCATTGCAGCTTTTCTTCATACAACCGCGCGACATGCTCGTAGGCGCCAAACTTGATGTAGGGCTTGATCTGCTCGGAGGTATAACGGCTGCCGTCTTCGAAACGCGCAAGGGTCTGGAGCTTCTTTATCCTGACAGGCCGGCCGGCCATGTCCCGGAAAGGGTATTTGCCGTTATTGGCACGGTCGTAGACCCCGGGCCGATTGGTGAGGAACGAAAACCGTGTTTCGCTGCGCATTGCACGCAATTCCTCAGCGGTGAAGGGTTTGACGGGCATCGACTCGGACGCCAGATAAAAATGTTCCTGCGTTACACCGCCATCGTCGGGCAGCTCCTCAACGGCAGACTCATAGTCTTCATCGCTCTGGCGCGCCACCCTGCGGCTTTTACCCGGGACAGCGGCAGCGTCCGGCGACGCGCCGGACTCTTCAAGCGCGTACCAGTGCTTGGTCAACGGATCGTAGGCAAGCACAGGGCCGGACGGCTGCAGCTCGCTGGACAATCTGGCCCGATGCAGACCGGTCTCGGCATCGACGCCGATCAGCACCGTACCACCGCCCTGCAGGTCCGCGTATTGGCGTCCTTTGAATACGCGAAACCCGTCAACGTCCGCTTGCGGTAGAGGGGCTGTCGAGGCAATCAGGTAACGCTCCAGAGCCGAGGTTTTAAGCTTCGGGACGGGACCAGATGTAGACGGCGTCGGGTCGACGTGCACGCTGTGCGGGGCAACTGCAGTTTCCATTTGCTGCGTGTTGCTGCCGGGCTCACTGGCATCGGGCGGGGTCTTGCGAATGAACGGACCGGGGGTCAGGTGCGACGACTCGATACCGTGCGTGGCGGAATCCCGGGATGTGCGCCCAGGGGTGGTGATATCGACTGCGCCCGGCTTGGGCGGCTTGGGTCTGACTGGCATTGACAGGCTTCCTTGCAAAGATTGCGCAGCGCTGGCCAGTCTGGCTGGCGCTACGACCGTCGGCATCCATTGCCAACATGTGCCCGGAAAACTATCAGACCATCCTGCCGGTTCATACCGGACGAAACACCCGCAAACATTAATCAGGCGGGAGCGGGCCAGCACGCGATGAGGCCAGCTAGGACCTCACGGCCTCTAACAATTTATTCGACCACCAACCGCCCCAAACGCTGGCGCAACATGCGGTTCTCGGCACGCAACTGCTTCACCTCGTCCAGTAGATCCAGCGCCAGCGCCACGCCTTCCCACTCCAGTTCCAGATCACGGCGCAGCTTGGCGGCGCGCTTGGCCAAGGCCAATTCGTAATCGGTGAAGCGCCATTCCCGGGGCTGCGCGCCCTGAGGTTCGAGGATGCCGTGCTCGACGATTTCGATCACGTAGACGTCCGACAAATCGGCCGCCTCACAGAATTCTGCCAGGTCCAGTTGAACGATCAGGGGGCTGCTCATGATGGGCTACTCCGTCGTCGGGTTCAGAAGTTCTCTCGCGGATTGAAGGCGGCTTTCTTCGCCAGTTCCTGCCACAGCGCCTTGACCTCATCGTCGGAGGCTTTGGGCATCACGGCCTTGAGCTGCACGAACAGATAACCGCGTTCGCCGGCCTTGTTCAGCAGGCCATGGCCCTTGGCGCGCATGCGCTGGCCGTTCTGGCTGCCGGCCGGGACCTTGAGGTTGATCTTGCCGGTCAGGGTCGGCACGGCCACTTCAGTGCCCAATGCCAATTCCCACGGAGCCAGGGGCAAGGTGATGATCAGGTTTTCGCCTTCGACATCGAATTTCGGGTGCGGCGCAAACCGAATGGTCAGGTACAGATCGCCATTCGCTCCGCCACCGATGCCCGGTGCGCCCTGGCCCTTCAGGCGAATTCGCTCGCCATCGGTCACGCCGGCCGGAATCTTCACGTTCAGGCTCTTGCTGGTGTTGCTGACATGCTGGCCGTGCGCGTTGTATTGCGGCACCTGAAAGGTGACCTTCTTCGATTCGTTCGACAGGGTTTCTTCGAGGAAGACCGGCAGTTCCATTTCCACGTCTTGCCCTCGGCGTCCGCGTGATTGGCGGCTATCGGCGCCACCGAAACCGGGGCCGCGATTGCCGAAGATCGAACTGAAGAAGTCCGAGAAGTCGCCCGTGTCGCCACCGCCACCGCCGAAGCCGCCACGGCTCTGCCAGCCCGGCGGGCCCTGGAACGGCTGACCGTGCTGGCCATAACGGCGCAGTTCGTCGTATTCGGCGCGTTTGTCGGCGCTTTTCAGCGCTTCATAGGCTTCCGAGGCGTCCTTGAACTTGGCCTCGGCGTCTTTTTCCTTGCTGACATCGGGGTGGTATTTGCGCGCCAGCTTGCGATAGGCCGCCTTGATGGCCTTGTCGTCGGCTGTCGGCTCCACGCCGAGTATCTTGTAATAGTCTTTGAAGTCCATGGAAGGATCACCATCCGTTATCGATTTCGCGCCGAGACCAGCATGCGCCGATTGGCACGTGCCGGGTTGACCGATCTCAAGTTTGTGACCGGGTGGCGCCGCAGAAGTTTATCGGCAGTGGACGACGGTTCTTGCGACCGCCGGTGTGTCTGCCGGCCCATGCCAGCAAGTTTGGGGCGAAGCGGCGCTTTTCAAGCTGTCTGCCGGCGAAATAGCGGATGACCGGCCTTCGAATCTGCCGCGCACTGGCATACACTGCGCGGCCGTTTTTTCACCGGAATCCGAAAGACATGAAAGACGCCTCTCCAGCCCGTGCCTGCGGCATCGACTTCGGCACGTCCAACTCCACCGTCGGCTGGCTGCGCCCCGGCATGGACACCATGATCGCGCTGGAAGACGACAAGATCACCCTGCCGTCGGTGGTCTTCTTCAACATCGAGGAACGTCGCCCGGTCTACGGTCGCCTGGCCCTGCACGAGTATCTGGAAGGCTACGAAGGCCGGCTGATGCGCTCGTTGAAAAGCCTGCTCGGCTCCAAGCTGATCAAGCACGACACCAGCGTCCTCGGCACGGCGATGCCGTTCAAGGACCTGCTCGGGCTGTTCATCGGCCAGCTCAAGAGCCGCGCCGAAACCGCCGCCGGTCGGGAATTCGAGCAAGTGGTGCTGGGTCGCCCGGTGTTCTTCGTCGACGACGATCCGCTCGCCGACCAGGAAGCCGAAGACACCCTGGTCGAAGTGGCGCGCAAAATCGGTTTCAAAGATGTGTCGTTCCAGTACGAACCGATCGCGGCAGCGTTCGACTACGAGTCGACCATCGAGAAAGAAGAGCTGGTACTGATCGTCGACATCGGCGGTGGTACCTCTGACTTCTCGCTGGTGCGCCTGTCGCCCGAGCGTCGTGGTCTCGACAACCGTCACGATGACATCCTCGCCACCGGCGGCGTGCACATCGGCGGGACCGACTTCGACAAACAGCTGAGTCTGCAAGGCCTGATGCCGCTGTTCGGCTACGGCAGCCGGATGAAGAGCGGCGCGTACATGCCAACCAGCCACCACATGAACCTGGCGACCTGGCACACGATCAACTCGGTGTACTCGCAGAAGTCCACGCTGGCGCTGGGCAGCATGCGCTACGACATCGAAGACACCGGCGGTATTGATCGCCTGTTCAAGCTGATCGAACAGCGCGCCGGGCACTGGCTGGCGATGGAAGTGGAAGAAACCAAGATCCAGCTGACCCACGCCGACAGCCGCCATGTGCCGCTGGACCGCATCGAAGCCGGGCTGAGCGTCGAGCTGAGCCGCGCGTTGTTCGAATCGGCGATCGAGGCTTTGCTGGAGCGTGTGCGCGGCAGCGTTACGCAGTTGTTGAATGACGCTGGCGTGGCGGTCGATCAGGTCGACACGGTGTTCTTCACTGGAGGTTCGAGCGGCATCCCGGCCCTGCGCAACAGCGTCTCGGCAATGCTGCCGAACGCCCGGCATGTCGAAGGCAACATCTTTGGCAGCATTGGTAGCGGTTTGGCGATTGAAGCGATGAAGCGTTACGGTTCGATGGCCTGATCACAATCTGTGGCGAAGAGCCTTTGTGGCGAGGGGATTTATCCCCGTTGGGTCGCGAAGCGGCCCCCGCCTTATGAAAGCAGGGGCCTGCTGCGCAGGCCAACGGGGATAAATCCCCTCGCCACAGATGCATTCAATTTAGTTGCCTGGCCTTAGACCATCCCGCCCAGCTTCAACTCACTCTTCAGATACGCGTAATAAATCGGCCCTGCCACCACCCCCGGCAAACCGAACGCGGCTTCGAACACCAGCATCGCCAGAAGCAACTCCCACGACTTGGCACTGATCTGCCCGCCAACGATGCGCGCGTTGAGAAAGTATTCGAGCTTGTGGATAACGATCAGGTAGCCCAGCGCGGCGATCGCCACCCAGATCGACAGCGACAGGCCGACGATGGTGATCAGCGTGTTCGACATCAGGTTGCCGATCACCGGCAGCAGGCCGAGCAGGAAGGTCAGCACGATCAGGGTTTTGGTCAGCGGCAGCTTGATGCCGAACATCGGCAGGATCACCGCGAGGAAGATCCCGGTGAACACGGTGTTGAGCAGGGAAATCTTGATCTGCGCGAAGACGATATTACGAAACGCCTGCACCAGCAGATGCAAACGGTCGAACAAAGCGGCGGCCAACGGCTTGCGCTTGGTCACGTCGGGGATGCGCTGCAGGGCGATGATCGCGCCGAGCACCATGCCGATCAGCAGGGTGACGAACATGTGCGCAGCGTCCTTGCCGACCAGTTGCAGGTCGGCCAGATGCTTGCTCGCCCACTCGCCGATCGCCACGCGAAATTCCGCCGCACTCGCCGGCAGATAGGCATCGATGAACGGCGGCAACTGCCCGCGCGCGCGATCGACTACGCCCATGAATTTGTCGAGTGAAGCGCCGGGGTTTTCCGCTTCATGCAGGAGGAAACTGATAGCCCCGGCGAAAATCAGCGCCAGCGCACTTACTACCAGCGTGCCGAGCAGCGCCACCGCCAACCAGCGGGCACGCCGCCCTTCGATCAGCCGTTGCAGTTGCGGGGTGAGCATGTTGACCAGCTCGAACACCAGCAACCCGGCCAAAAGACTGGGCAACAAGCGCAGCGGCAGCACCAGCAGCAGACCGCCAAAAATGATGATGCAACTGACCCAGAACACAACATGACGCTGAGAAAACGTTGGCATACAGCCTCAAAACGAACGGCGTGAAAGGATGGGCAGTCTGCCAGCGATCCTGGGTTAGCACTAGGGATATGCGGGGTTTCGGATTTTCGTGCAAGGCTTGCGAATTTCCCCCTCACCCTAGCCCTCTCCCAGAGGGAGAGGGGACCGATTGGGGGTTGCTCGAAAAATTTTCCGACCTGAACGTGCAGTGCCGAATCCGCAATCGACCCGGTATTTCAGACCCCAGTTCCTGTCGGCATCAATGCGGTCGGTCCCCTCTCCCTCCGGGAGAGGGTTAGGGTGAGGGAAAATCTCAAGCCGACCGAGTCAATCGGACACCCATGGCGCCCCCTTATTTTTTCTTCAGACACTCACTCATGAACGCCTTGCGCGCATCGCCGGTCAGTGCCTTGGTTTTCGCATCGGCATTGCAGGTGGTCATCTTCTGCTGCTGCGGGGTCAGCTCCTTGCCATCGTTGGCCGCTGGTGCCGCTTTCAGGCAGGTGCTCATGAACGCCTTGCGCTCGTCGCCCTTCAGGCTTTTGGCGGTCGCATCGGCATTGCAGGTGGTCATCTTGTTCTGTTGCGCCGTGGCGGCGAAACCCTGGGAACACACAAGCAGCCCGATCATCAACAACGGCACACGCAACATCTTCATGGAGTTTTCTCCTTGTTGCCGCACCGATGGATGCGGCCTCTGTCGCAGTGTAGTCAAAGCTTGTTACACCTTCCTGCCCTCGAGGTGGCTGCGCCGATACTGCTCCGGCGTGCAACCGGCCTGGCGGGCGAACATGGCGATGAACGCCGAGCCGCTGCTGTAGCCGAGGTCGAAAGCGATTTCCTGCACCGAACGCGAGGTCTCAAGCGCCTCGATCGCCGCCAGATAACGCAAGCGCTGACGCCACTCGCCAAAACTCATGCCCAGCTCACGAACGAACTGCCGCGCCAGCGTGCGCTCGCTGACATGCACTTGCGCGGCCCAATGCGCCAACGGTTGGTTGTCGCCCGGCGCGGCCTGCAAGGCGTCAAGAATCGTCAGCAAGCCCGGGCTGCTCGCGTACGGCAGATAACATTCCTGCACCGGTGCCTGTTGCAGTTGATCGACCAATACCTGGGCCAGACGCTGATCGGCTTCATGCTCGGGGATCTTCACATCGCGGGCGGCGAAGTCTTTGAGGATGGCCTTGAGAATGTCGCTGATTGCCAGCGTGCAGGCCCGCGCCGGCAATCGCGCGCAGACGTCGGGATCAAGACACACCGCGCGGTAGTTGACCGGTTGATGGCTGTAGAAACTGTGCTCGACCTCGGGCGGCACCCACACCGCGTACTGCGGCGGCGACATGAAGCGGCTGCCGTCGACATCCATGTGCAGCACGCCATGGGCCGCGTATTCCAGCGTGCCCCAAGGATGCCGGTGTGGCGCGGCATATTCGTGGGCATTGAAATCGGCGTAGCGGAAATACACCGCTGACGGCAGTTCGCTGAAATCGAGCAGATCGATGTGTTTGCTGTTCATGCTGTCCGGATGCAGAGGCAGGTTGTCTGGATCGCAGTATAGGCCTGCATCCAGACAGGCGATAATCGCGCTTCATCAACGTTCTGGTTTTGTCCCATGCAATACGCGTTTCCCCTGCTGGCGATTTTCATCTGGGCCGGCAACACCGTGATCAACAAACTGGCGGTCGGCGCGATCTTCCCCGCCGAGATCGGTTTCTATCGCTGGCTGCTGGCCGGCGTGCTGTTCACGCCATTCATGCTGAAGAAAGTCATCGCGCACTGGCCGCAGATTCGGCCGAACCTGGGGCGGATTTTCGTCCTCGGCGTGCTCGGCATGGCGGTGTATCAGAGCCTCGCCTATTTCGCTGCAACACTGACCACCGCGACCAACATGGGCATCATCCTGTCGTTGATGCCATTGATGTCGCTGGCCATGGCGATCATCAGCCTCGGCCAGCGCCTGACCGCTGGTGCGCTGGTCGGTGCGGTGCTGTCGTTCGCTGGCGTGCTGGTGGTGGTGTCATCCGGCAGCCTCGGAGCGCTGCTGCAACACGGGGTCAATCTGGGCGATGCGATGATGCTGATCGCCACGCTGGCCTACGCGGTTTACAGCACGCTGCTTAAAAAGTGGCAACTGCGCCTGCCGCCGCTGGTGCTGCTGTACTTGCAGGTGCTGGTGGCGATTGTGGTGTTGTTTCCGCTGTTCGCGGTGTCGCCGAAGACCGGTTTGAATCTGCAGAACGTGCCGCTGGTGCTCTATGCATGCCTGCTGGCTTCGATGGTCGCGCCGCTGGCGTGGATGCAAGCGGTGCAGCGGCTGGGACCGAGCCGGACGACGTTGTTCTTCAATCTGCTGCCGCTGATTACCGCGTTGATTGCAGCGGTGGTGCTGAAGGAACAGTTGGCGATGTATCACCTGGTGGGCGGTTTGCTGACCTTGGGTGGGGTGGTTTTGTCGGAGCGCTGGACCACCGTGTTGGGCCGCCGGGTCAGCGTTGCCTGATAAGGCCCCTTCGCGAGCAGGCTCGCTCCCACATTGAAATGCAGACACCTGTGGGAGCGAGCCTGCTCGCGAAGAACGATGACGCGGTCTGTTTGGCTATAACCCTGCAGCCTCCAGCCGCGCCGCATGCTCGACAAACAGCCTTACCGGATCCGCGCCCTTGCCCACCAGTCCCAGCGACTGATTGACGATGTCGAAATGATCCAGCGGATAGTCATCACCGATCACCGTGCCCAGATGCGAACTGTAACGGCCGACCATGCCATCGCACTGCCCCGGCTCACGGACGAAGGTCTTGGCAAACAAGCGACAACTGCGGTTGGTGCCGTCAAAAAGATTGCCGCCACGATCGGTCTTGCCCGGTTGCAGCGTCCCTGACCAGGAGTAATAACGAACACCGTTGACCTCTTCCGGCCCCTGGCCGCCCCAGACTTCCGGCAGCCCTTGTGGATAACGCTGATTGAATAATGCAACGCCCGCCGTCGTCAGCGATTGGTGGGAAGCGTGGATATCCACCGGCAGTTTCGGACCGTGATAACCCGTGTCGAGCAATGCCATGACCCAGCCGATCAAGCGCAGCAACGCTTCGAGCAAGCGGCCCTTGGCACTGCTACCGGGGTAGTGCTTTTCCAGATAATCAGCCAGCTCGGAACCATGATTCGGACCGGCCACCGAAGTCACCGAGGCCACCAGATCAGGACGCTTCGCCGCCGCATATCGTGCGGTCAACGCGCCTTGGCTGTGGCCGAACAGATTGACCTTTTGCGCCCCGCTCTCGCGCAGGATTTCCTCGATCCGCGCCAGCAACTGCTCGCCGCGCACTTCAGTAGAGTTGAGCGGCGAAACCTGCACCGCGACCACCGTCGCACCACCACGGCGCAAGGCCTTGATGATGCCGAACCAATACGGGTAAAGCACCAGCCGGACAAAGCCGAGCATGCCCGGCACCAGCACCAGTGGATAACGTGTCGACATGGGGTACATCCTTGTGCGCGATGGGTGGATGCCAGACCTGCAAGACGCCCGCCAAGCATCCAACGTGACGATGACAACTGAACGATGAGCCTACTTCAGCCCGCCACGATCCGCTCCACCGAAACCGGATTGACCAGCGCCAGGCCCTCCCGACATAGCAGTCTTCAACAGTTCCTGCAGCGCGTCCGGCGTAAATCGCATAAAACTTTTCGCTTAGCTCAAGACTCACAACCTGGGTAGCGACCGCGTCTTCAGAACGTGGCGCCTATCGGATTAGCCTCCAGGAGAATGAAATGAGTGACGTGCATTTGTCTGATGTTCAAACCCTGCGCGAGCGCGCGCGGCAACACGTGGAAAACGGCGCGGTCACCGAGGGCTACAACGCCAACCGTGAAGAAATACTGCGTTTGCTCAACGAGTCGCTGGCCACCGAACTGGTGTGCACCTTGCGCTACAAGCGCCACTACTTCATGGCCAGCGGCCTGAAAGCCAACGTCGCCGCCGACGAATTCCTCGAACACGCCAACCAGGAAGCCGAGCACGCCGATCGCCTCGCCGAGCGGATCGTGCAACTGGGCGGTGAGCCTGAGTTCAACCCTGACCTGCTCAGCAAGATGTCCCACGCGCAATACGTGGCCGGCAACACGCTCAAGGAAATGGTTTACGAAGATCTGGTGGCCGAGCGCATTGCTATCGACAGCTATCGCGAAATCATCCAGTACATCGGTGACAAAGACCCGACCACCCGCCGCATCTTCGAAGACATCCTCGCCCAGGAAGAAGAACACGCCGACGACATGGCGGATATCCTCAACGACCTATAATCCCGTCACACCGCTTTCGCGAGCAGGCTCGCTCCCACACTGGAACGTATTTCGATTGAAGAAACGCGTTCGAATGTGGGAGCGAGCCTGCTCGCGAAGGCGCCCTCAGAGACGCCGCATTACTTGCTGGGTTTAACGGTCACCGGCGCCTTGCCCTGCTTCATCTGCTCGAGCAACGGCGCGCACTGATTCGGCTCGCCCCCGCTCGGCGCCACCAGCGCCAGCAATCCCGCCGCCGGTGCGGCAATCACGCCCAGCGCAACCATCCCCGCCCCGCGCAGCATCAACGGTACGGCTTTGACGCCGGCATCCGGTTTGATGAACTTGCCGCGCACATACAGCGGCGAGCGCAGCGAGATCAGACGCCAGCCCTTGGATTCCGGGGTCACGGTCAGATCGAGTTGTTCCGTGGCCATGTTCGCCGTGCCATCGATGTAGATGATTGCGTTCTCGGTATCGAAGACAAACAGCCGTGTCGTGGCCAGGCCGGTCTTGATGTCGAAGTCCGCCGCCGCGCAATTGATCTTCACTTCCTTGTCGCCAAAGATCTTGCCGACCACGTAGTTACCGACGTTGAGCCCGGCCAGCTCCATCAACTCACGGCTGATTGCACCGTCGTTGATCAGCATCTTCAGATTACCGTTGGCACCACCGAGCAGCTTGGCCACGGAGTTGCCCCGGCCACTGATGTCGGCATCGCCATTGAGCTCACCGAAACTGGTCTTCATCGGCTCGAAGGTCGGGAACAGCTCTTTGAGTTTGAATTTGCGTGCGGTCAAACGCGCGCGGCCTTCCAGCGGCTCGGTGCGGCCATTGAGGCGAATCAGCGCATCCAGCGTGCCGCCGGCGACACCAAAGCGCAGCGGTTCCAGGCTGAGCTCGCCGTCGTTGAGTTTCAGATGGGTATAGAGGTCGTTGAACGGCAGCTTCTCGCTGTGGACGATGCGTTTGCCGGTGAACTCGACATCGGCGTCCATGGCCCGCCAGCGATCGGTTTTGAATTCTTCGACCGGCAGGACTTTGTCCGCCGGTTGCTTGCTCGCGCCGCCACGGGCCTTTTGCTCGGTGTTGGAGTCGGCGCCGATCAGTGGCGCGAGGTCGGCAAACAGCAGTTGATTGGAGAGCAGCGCACCGCTGAGTTTCGGCCGTGGCTGGCTGGCCACGTAGGTCAGGTCGCCGTGGATGTCGCTGTCGCCGATCTTGCCGTTGAATTTTTCATAAGTGAATTTCGCCCCGGCTTCGTCATGCAGCCTGGCGATCAGGTGGCCGTCGGTGGAATACGGTGGCGTGTCCGGCAGGGTCACGCCGGTCAGCGGGTAAAGATTGCCGAGGCTGTCGCCAGCGAGCTTCAGGCGCAGATCAAGGGCGCCGAGATTCAGCGGGTCAGTCAAGGTGCCGGCCAGTTCGATACGGGTGTCGCCGATCTTCGCCTGGGCCTGCAACGGGAACGGCTTGCTCGCGTCCTGCAACGCCAGCAACCCGCCGATCTTGCCCTGCCCGGTGAGGTTCTGCCCGTGGTACTGGCCTTTGACCTTGAGCGCAAAGGCGTAATCCTGCGGTGCGCCGCCCTTGTCCTGAGCAGTTTTCGCCGCTTTGTCGCCGACGATCTCGCTGAATGGAATCGGCTTGCCGAGCGGGTCGATCAACACATCGAGATTGGTTTTCAGGGTCTGATCGTCGAGGGTCACGTGGCCCTTGTCGAAACCGATCGCGCCGATGTCGACCACCCAGCTCGAAGGCTCGGCGTTCGGGTCCTTGGGATCGAATTTGAACGTCCAGTTGGCGCGGCCATCGGCCAGACGTTGCAGCTCGGCATTCGGCTCGGTCAGGTCGATGCGCGGAATCACCACGCGCTGGGCCAGCAGGGCCAGCGGCGAAATGCGCAGTTCAACGCGTTTGAGCGTGACCATCTGCGGCTGCTTCGACCAGTCAGGATTACCCAGGCTCAGATCCTCGGCGACCACGTGCGGCCAAGGCACCCAAGAGCGCCAGCCGCCCTCTTCCGGCTCGCGCTGCCAGATCACCGCGAGGTTGCCATTGATGGCAAACGCCCGGTGCAGTTCTTCCGAGACTTTGGCATTGATGGTCGGTTTGATCCGGTTCCAGTCGAAGAACACGATGATCAGAATCAAGGCTGCCAGCAGCAGCACGAGGATGGCGAAGATCCAGCTGAAGATTTTTCCAGTGCGCGTCATGCACAAAGCTCCTGATCACGACCGCACGCCGATTACCCGACGCACAGCTGAAACGGCAGACCTAAGCGGCCCCTATGCAGTCTGTGACTGGCGAAAGGCCCGCAGGTTTAATCGAAAGGCAGTTTAAGCCATAAAAAGCGCAGCAAAACTGACCGATCGGTCGAGCAGTGTTACCGCGACCCGCACTTTTGCGAGGCACGAGTGAGTCGAAAATACCCACGACGGTGCAAAACCGTCGCCCGCAAAGGCCCGATCTAGAGCCTTCGCGCCGAACAATCAATTCTGTTGATTATTACCATTGCGTTTATGAACTTTTATATCGACATATCGAGAGTAGCATTGCCCTCGTACCCACTTTATCGCCCTCCCAAGGAGCCACTATCATGAAACGCCAATTACTGCTCAGCCTTACCCTGTCGATGCTAGCCAGCACTGCTTTTGCCCTGCCCGCTGCCGATCAGGCCACTCCGCAAGTCAAAGACAGCCACTCGGTGTTCAGCCAGACGCTCGCTGAAGACGGCTACGACAAAACCCCACAAGGCCAGACTCTGGCTGAAGACGGCTACGACAAAACCCCACAAGGCCAGACTCTGGCTGAAGACGGCTATGACAAAACCCCACAGGGCCAGACCCTGGCTGAAAACGGCCGCAATCGTCTCGAAGAAAAAGGTCTGGTGGAAGACGGCTACGACAAGACTCCCCAAGGTCAAGCCCTCGCCGAAGGTGGTGGTGATCGTGTAATCGAACGCAACAGCGCCGTGAGCTGAGCCTATGACGGCCCGGCAAAAAAGCCCAATCAGCGGATTGGGCTTTTGACTTTTCAGCTTCTGTAAAACCCTCGCTGCACGACTCCCCGTTCGACGCCGACAAAGCCGATTTGCTAGAGTGCGGCGCTTGTCCTGCCGAAGAACACACCCTGCGATGCTGCCCCGCGCCGAACAGAAACAACAGACCCGCAACGCCCTGATGGACGCTGCCCGCCACCTGATGGAAAGCGGCCGAGGATTCGGCAGCCTGAGCCTGCGCGAAGTGAGCAAGACCGCCGGCATCGTGCCCACCGGTTTCTACCGGCACTTCGCCGATATGGACGAGTTGGGGCTGGTGCTGGTCAGCGAAGTCGGCCAGACCTTCCGCGAGACCATCCGCCTGGTGCGGCACAATGAATTCGTCATGGGCGGCATCATCGACGCTTCGGTGCGCATCTTCCTTGATGTGGTCAACGCCAACCGCTCGCAATTCCTGTTTCTCGCCCGCGAACAATACGGCGGCTCGCTGCCGGTACGCCAGGCGATCGGACGCCTGCGGGAGAACATCAGCGCCGACCTCGCGGCGGACCTGGCGCTGATGCCCAAGCTGCAACATCTGGACATCGCCGGTCTGAGCGTGATCGCCGACCTGATCGTCAAATCGGTGTTCGCCACCCTCCCCGACATCATCGACCCGCCCGCCGAGGCCTTGCCGGAGCATCTGACGCCGCAGGCGAAGATCACCCAGCAACTGCGCTTCATCTTTATCGGCCTCAAGCACTGGCAAGGGCTGGGCAGTACCGAGTAATCCCCTTCTCTATCTGACACAGCGCAAAGCCTCTGTGGGAGCGAGCCTGCTCGCGAAAGCGCTGGGTCAGCTGAATACATCTGTCTGACACGGCGCATTCGCAAGCAGGCTCGCTCCCACATTGAACATCCGTCACGGCATCGAATTGGTGCATGACAAATCCTTCATGCACCAAAACCTTCCAGAATCGCCGCGCCTGTTGAAAGATCAGGCGCGCGCCGACAGCTATTTCCTACAGATCACCCGATTGGCGCGGCGCTTGCTCTAGCCCATTCAACGTTCATTGCTGGAAGCTTTCCGATGCTGGTGATTCATCGCAGAATCGACCCTCAACCCGTCTGGGCCGCCGAGCTGCACCTGACCTTCGAAGCGCGCAGCAAAAGCCGTTTGCGCTGTTTCAGTGCCGAAGGCGAAGACGTCGGGTTGTTTTTGGAGCGCGGCCAGCCACCGCTGTATGACGGCGAATGCCTGCAGGCTGAAGACGGCCGTGTCGTGCGCGTCTGCGCCCGCCCTGAACAACTGCTCCATGTCACTTGCGCCAATGCGTTCGAACTGACCCGCGCGGCCTATCACCTCGGCAACCGCCATGTCGCCCTGCAAGTCGGCGGTGGCTGGCTGCGCCTGCTCGACGATTACGTGCTCAAGGCGATGCTCGAACAGCTCGGCGCGCAGGTCGAGGCTATCGAAGCGCCGTTCCAGCCGGAACACGGCGCTTACGGCGGCGGCCATCATCATTCCCGCCACGGCGACGAAGACTTCAACTACGCGCCGAAACTCCACCAGTTCGGCGTGCGCCTGTGAATCCGGCCTGGGCGCTGCTGCGTCTGGCCAGTCCGCAATTGCCGATTGGCGGCTACAGCTATTCCCAGGGTCTGGAAATGGCGGTGGATAATGGCCGGGTCCACAACCCGGACGGCGCCCGCCGCTGGATCAGCGATCAACTGCTGCTCAACCTCGCGCGCTTCGAAGCGCCGCTGCTGTTGGCGCATTGCCAGGCCGCAGCAGATGAAAACTGGGCCGAATTACGACAACTCTGCGAGAGCCACCGCGCCAGTCGCGAAACCCGCGAGTTGCATCTGGAGAGCCGGCAGATGGGCTACTCCCTGCAGCAGTTGTTGAACGGTTTGCCGGAACTCGATGCGCCCGCCCGCGACTTTCTTGAACAGACCACAGAACCGCATCTCGCCCTGTGCTGGGCACTGGCGGCACGCGCCTGGGGCATCACCCCGCAGGACGCTCTTGCCGCGTGGCTGTGGAGCTGGCTGGAAAACCAGCTCGCCGTATTGATGAAAACCCTGCCGCTGGGCCAGCAAGCCGCCCAGCGCCTGACCAGCGAACTGCTGCCGCTGCTGCAACAGGCGCAGTACGACGCGACCCACATCAACCCCGAACACATCGGCAGCGCCGCGTTTGGCCTGTCTCTGGCGTGCATGGCCCACGAGCGCCAGTACAGCCGTCTCTTCCGCTCTTAGGGCTGTTTATTTTGGAGAATGAAATGGATACACAACCTCTGCGCGTCGGCATCGGCGGCCCGGTCGGTTCCGGCAAAACCGCACTGACCCTGGCCCTGTGCCTGGCCCTGCGCGAGCGCTACAACCTCGCCGTGGTCACCAACGATATCTACACCCGCGAAGACGCCGATTTCCTGGTGCGCAACGAAGCCCTCGCGCCGGAGCGGATCATCGGCGTGGAAACCGGCGGCTGCCCGCACACGGCGATCCGCGAAGACGCCTCGATCAACCTTGAAGCGGTCGACCAACTGAACCGGCGCTTTCCCGGGCTGGATCTGATTCTGGTGGAGTCCGGCGGCGACAACCTCTCGGCGACCTTCAGCCCGGAGCTGTCGGACCTGACCATCTACGTGATCGACGTCTCCGCCGGCGACAAGCTGCCGCGCAAGGGCGGCCCGGGGATCTGCAAGTCCGACCTGCTGGTGATCAACAAGATCGACCTCGCGCCACTGGTGGGCGCCTCGCTGGAAATGATGGACAGCGACACCAAACGCATGCGCAACGGCAAGCCGTTCGTGTTCAGCAACCAGAAAACCGGTCAGGGCCTTGAAGAAATCATCGCCTTCATCGAACGCCAGGGCCTGCTGACCGCCGTCTGATCCACTTATCAACAAGGAAGCTTATCCATGACACTCAAACGCATTCTTGGCGCCGTGGCGCTGCTGCTGACACCGGCACTGGCCTTCGCGCACCCTGGGCATGGCGACAGCGGCCTCGTCGCGGGCATCAGCCACCCGATCGGCGGGCTCGACCACTTGCTGGCAATGCTCGCCGTCGGTTTGTGGGCGGCGCAGCAACAAGGCGCGGCGCGCTGGGCGCTGCCGTGCACGTTTGTCGGCACCATGCTGCTGGGCGGCCTGCTCGGTTTTGAAGGGCTGGAGTTGCCGGCGCTGGAAAGCGGGATTGCTGCTTCGGTATTGGCGCTGGGCCTGGCCGTGGCACTGGCCGTGCGTCCGCCGCTGGTGATGGCGGTGGCAGCGACGGCGCTGTTTGCGCTGTTCCATGGCGTGGCGCATGGGCTGGAGCTGCCGGAAATGAGCAGCCCGTGGGCGTATGCGGCCGGGTTTGTCGCGGCGACAGCGGTTTTGCATGCGCTCGGTTATGGCGTGGTGCGAGTTCTTCCGCAGGCAGCGGCGCCGCTGGTGCGGTTGGCGGGTGCGGCTTCGGCGGCGACTGGGGTGTGGTTGCTCGCAGGCTAATCTCTATCGCCTGAGCCGGCCTCATCGCTGGCAAGCCAGCTCCCACAGGTTATTGGGTAAGTCCACAATTGTGTGAACACTCAATTTCCTTGTGGGAGCTGGCTTGCCAGCGATGACGGCCGATCAGACACCAAACCTTTAAAGGCTGCCTCTCTGCTACCATGTCGCGCAATCGCCCCAGCCCGTGACGCCCGCCCATGCCCCACGCTTCCCGCTCCACCGCCCTGCCCGAATTGACCGCCCTGTTTGGCCAAGTGCAGCAGCACTTCCTCGACGTGATCGTGCCGCTGTGGCAAGGCCCGGGCTGGAATGCCGACATGGCGTTGCCGTACGAGGCGCTGGACGCCGCGCATCAACCGCTGCCAGTGCAGCGCTATCGGGCGATGGCCTGCGCACGGCAGCTGTATCTGTTCTCCAGCCTGATCGGGATTGTGGATAACGCCGAAGTCCGCGCCGCCGCGTTGTTCCGTTCGCTCCAACGGCATTTCCATGATGCCGAGCACGGCGGCTGGTTCTACAGCATCGATGCGCAAGGCAAGCCGCTGGATCAACGCAAGGATCTCTACACCCACGCCTTCATCCTGTTCGCCTGCGCGCATTACTGGGACAAGTCCCGGGATTCGCTGGCCGAGTCGACATTGAACGCCGCGCTGGAAATCATCGGCCGCCGATTCGCCACCGGCGACGGTTTATACGAAGCCTGCCTGGAGCATGACTGGCTCACCCTGCAAACCGGGCCACTGCAAAATCCGCTGATGCATCTGGCCGAAGCTTTTCTGGCGACCCTCGCCGTGCGTGAAGACCCGCAAACGCAGAAGGCCCTGCTTGAGTTATGCACAGCCATGCACAAGCAATTCGTCGATCCGCAATATGGCGTGTTGATGGAGAAGCCACTGGGTGCTGTGGATAACTGGTACGAGCCGGGGCACCAGTTCGAATGGTATTTCCTGCTTGAATCCTCGCCGCTGTTGCGCGACTCGAAACTGCACCGGGCATTGGATCGGGCGTTTGCCTTTACCGAGCAGTATGGCGTGCTGGAGTCCTGCGGCGCGGTGCGGGCGATGCTTGATCTGGAAAGCAATGGTCGGCCCAGAGATTCCACCCAACGGATCTGGGCTCAGGCTGAATACCTGCGCGCGCTGACCTTGCGGGCGGACAGCGAAGCGGTGGTGCTGCGCCAGTTGCAGGCGTTGCAGCAGCGGTTTCTGCATGCCGGCGGCTGGCATGAGTGTCGCGATGAGAATGGAGAGGTCAGCCGCAAGGACATGCCTTCGACCACGCCTTATCATTTGGCGACTTGTTATAGCGGACTGGCTGAATATCTTCGCTGACCGAACAATTGCATTCGCGAGCAGGCTCGCTCCCACATTTTGGAATGCATTCCCCTGTGGGAGCGAGCCTGCTCGCGAATGGCCTCAACGCGGTATCAAGCCTTGTTACGCTCGATGGCAAAACCGGCCCAGGTCTGGCTCACGGGCATCAGTTCCAGGCTATTGATGTTGATGTGCGCCGGGGTGTTCATCACCCAGAAAATCGTCTCGGCGATGTCCTGCGGCTGGATCGGCTCGGCGCCGGCGTAAGTGGCGTTGTAGCGTTCCTGATCACCGGCAAAACGTACCAGCGAGAACTCGCTTTCGCACAGGCCGGGTTCGATGTTGCTGACCCGCACGCCAGTGCCCTGCAGGTCGCAACGCAGGTTCAGCGAGAACTGTTTGACGAAGGCTTTGCTCGCGCCGTACACGTGGCTGCCCGGGTACGGGTAGTTACCGGCTATGGAGCCGAGGTTGACGATACCGGCGCCACGGCCGTGGGCAATCAGCCGTGGCAGCAGCAGGCGAGTGGCGTACATCAGGCCTTTGACGTTGGTGTCGACCATGGTGTCCCAGTCATCCAGATCGCACTTGGGCGCCGGGTCGACACCGAGCGCCAGGCCGGCGTTGTTGATCAGGCCACGGAGTTTGGCGAACGACGGCGGCAGGTTGGCGATCGCCTCCTCCATCGCTTTGCGATCGCGCACATCGAGAACCAGACCATGCACTTCGGTCTGCTTCGACAGTTCGGCGCACAGGGCATTGAGGCGTTCTTCACGACGGCCGGTCAGTACCAGCTTCCAGCCAGCCTCGGCAAAACGCCGGGCACAGGCTTCACCAAAACCGGACGTCGCGCCGGTGATAAACAGGGTGTCGGACATCGTGTTCTCCTTGCTTCGGCCGCCACGGCAGCCCTTGGAATAGAAAATCAGCAGGCAGCATGCCCGCCCTCGCGAATACGGGCAACACTTGCCAGCTGTACAAAAATCAACCAAGTGCGCCAAGACCTTAGCCTGCGTGGCCTGCAGCCATGTGCACGCATGTTATCCACAATCTGCTCCACAGTTTCCGGGGGCAAGTGCCAACGTGCAAAGCCGCGCCACACAAGGCTTTGCGGGCGAAATGGAAAGTTTTTTGCTTGACCGTGAGGCGGGGGATGTGCGGGACAGGGCATTTTGCACGACGGACGGTGTCACCGGGTGATTGCGCGAGGCCAGCAATTACGGCGCTCCGCGAGGTCTTTCCAGAGTTTAGTCACAGACTTATCCACAGGCTTGCGCACAGGGAATTGCCATGTCTCTGCCCCCCAGAAAAAGGTTGACAACGACGCCGCGCGCTCCAGCAAAAATGCCTGATCAAAAAACAATCACAAGCCTGGAGGCCCCGGATTACAAGGCCTGCAACCATATACACCCACGTTATTCACAGCCAGTTCCACAGTAACCGGGGACAAGTCAAAACTGTGGAAAAACAGCCATTTGCAGCGTCTATATGTCGCGCTTTGGCAGCTTGGGGAATTTGTTTTCCACAATTTCGGGAATTAGCCAATTTACCTGTGGTGGATTCCAAAAAATAAAAAAGCCCCGGGACTCTCGTCGCCGGGGCTGTGTGCAACCGCGAGAAGAATCAGTGCCCGCCCAGATAGGCGTTACGCACCTCCTCATTCACCAAAAGCTCTTTGCCGGTGCCGGTCAGACGGATTTCGCCGTTGACCATCACATATGCCCGGTCCGACAGCTTCAGCGCATGGTTGGCGTTCTGCTCGACGAGGAAAATCGTCATCCCGGTTTTTGCCAACTCACGCAGCGTGGCGAAGATCTGCTTCACCACGATCGGCGCCAGACCCAGGCTCGGTTCATCGAGCAGCAACAGCTTCGGCCGGCTCATCAGCGCACGGGCGATGGCGAGCATCTGCTGTTCACCGCCAGACATGGTCATCGCCCGCTGATTGCGTCGCTCTTCAAGCCGTGGAAACAGCTCGAACATGCGCTGCATGTCCTCTTTGGCGTACTTGTCGCCAATCGGGATGGTGCCCATCAGCAGGTTTTCCTCGACGGTCATGTCGGGGAAAACCCGCCGCCCTTCCGGCGACTGCGCGATACCGTTGGAGGCGATGTAGTGCGAGGACTTCTGCGTGATGTCGACGCCCTGATAGAGAATCTGCCCGCCCGCCGCTCTCGGCTGGCCGAAGATCGACATCAGCAAGGTCGACTTGCCGGCGCCGTTTGAGCCGATCAGGCTGACGGTCTCGCCTTCGTTGATTTGCAGAGAAACGCCTTTGAGCGCCTGAATCGGGCCGTAGAACACGTCCAGATTGCGCAGTTCGAGGATCGGTTGGCTCATACCAGCTCCTCTTCATCGGCGCCCAGGTAGGCCGCGATCACTTTTGGATCGTTACGGATCGCTTCAGGCCCGCCCTCAGCGATGACGATGCCGTGGTCCAGCACCACGATGTGGTCGGAAATGCTCATAACCATGCCCATGTCGTGTTCGATCAGCACCACGGTCAGATCGTGCTCGTCGCGCAGCAGCCGGATCATCGCGCTGAGCGCTTCGGTTTCCTGAGGATTGAGGCCGGCGGCCGGTTCGTCGAGGCAGATGATCTGCGGCCGCGTGCACATGGCCCGGGCAATTTCCAGACGCCGTTGTTGGCCGTAGGACAGCTCACCGGCCAGACGGTTGGCGCAGTCCACCAGATCGACCACTTCGAGCCAGTAGAACGCGACATCCAGCGCATCGCTCTCGGCCTTGCGATAGCCCTTGGTGTTGAGGATGCCGGCGAGCATGTTGCGGTTGACCCACATGTGCTGCGCCACCAGCAGGTTTTCCAGCACCGACATTTCCTTGAACAGGCGAATGTTCTGGAACGTACGGGCGAGACCGGCACGGTTCACCAGGTGAGTACCGCCGAACATTTTGTAGTACATGCGGCTGAGGAAGGATTTCGGCGAAACGAAATCGGTCGGTTTGAACGACTCGCCCAGCAACTGGATGACGTTGGTCTGCTGGCCGCGCACATTGAGTTCGATCTTGCCGCCCGTGGCCTTGTAGAAACCGGTCAGGCAGTTGAACACCGTGGTCTTGCCAGCACCGTTGGGGCCGATCAGGGCGAAGATCGAATTGCGTTTGACCTTCAGGCTGACATCGCTCAAAGCCTTGATGCCACCGAAATGCATCATCAGTTTTTCAACAGAGAGTACGACTTCACTCATGGCGCAGTCCTCTCGTAGTGAATGGCACCTTTGCGTGGTTTGACCCCGGTGCGGCTGATGCGGATCAACCCGCGTGGTCGCCAGATCATCATCAACACCATCAGGATGCCGAACAGCAGCACGCGGTATTCAGCGAAGCCGCGCAGCAGTTCCGGGGCGACGGTGAGCACGAATGCGGCGATGACCACGCCGATGGTCGAACCCATGCCGCCGAGCACGACGATGGCGAGGATCAGCGCCGACTCGAAGAAGGTGAACGAGGTCGGGTTGACGAAGCCTTGATAGGTGGCGAAGAACACCCCGGCCAGACCCGCCGTCGACGCACCGATGGTGAACGCCGAGAGCTTGACCAGTACGTGGTTCAGGCCCATCGAACGGCAGGCGATTTCATCTTCACGCAGGGCTTCCCAGGCGCGACCGACCGGCATCTTCACCAGCCGATGCTTGACGTACAACACCGCCAGCACCACCAGGAACAGCACCGCGTAAATGAAGTAATACTTTACGTCGGGGTTGTAAGTCAGACCGAAGAACTCATGGAACGGCACCCCGCCATCCTTCGCCCGCTTGCCGAACTCCAGACCGAAGAACGTCGGCAATGGCGCCGGCATGCCGTTCGGGCCGCCGGTCAGGGACAGCCAGTTGTTCAGCACCAGACGAATGATTTCACCAAAACCCAGGGTCACGATCGCCAGATAGTCGCCGTGCAGACGCAACACCGGGAAACCGAGAATGCAGCCAGCCAGGCCTGCGGTGATTGCCGCCAGCGGCAGCACCGTCCAGAAACCCAGACCCAGATATTGATAACCCAATGCCAGACCGTAGGCGCCGATGGCGTAGAACGCCACGTAACCGAGATCCAGCAGCCCGGCCAGACCGACCACAATGTTCAGCCCCAGCCCCAGCAGCACGTAGATCAAACCAAGGATGACCACCCCCAGCAGATAGGAGTTGGAGACAAACGGCACGATGATCGCCAGCACGATAATCAGCGGGATGATCCAGCGCAGCCGTGATTTGTAATCCGCCGGCAGCACGTGCACACCGGAACCGCTGCTCTCGAACCCGTCGAGGATCTTCAGGCCCTTGGGGGTTTGCAGGAACAGGCTCAGGGCAAAGCGACCGGCCATGACGATGGCAATGATCCACGCCACGCGGGTTGCTTCGAGGTTGAAGCTGTAGCCGTCGAGGACCACGCCGACAATCGGTCCGAACACGATCAGCGCAATCAGGCCGGCAAGAATCGCCTCGACCAGACTTTTTTTGATATCGATGGATTTTTCAGTGGTTGCAGACATCGCTTACACCTTCGACACAAGAGGACGGCCCAACAGGCCCTGCGGCCGGAAGACCAGTACGAGGACGAGCAGCGAGAAACTGAACACGTCTTTGTAGTCGGAGTTGACCAGACCGGAGAACAGCGACTCGGAGATGCCGAGGATGATCCCGCCGAGCATCGCGCCGGGCAGTGAACCGATGCCGCCCAGAACCGCTGCGGTGAACGCCTTGATGCCGATGATGAAGCCGGCATAGAAGTCGAACGTGCCGTAGTTCATTGTGATCAGCACACCGGCCAGTGCCGCCATGGCTGCACCGATGATGAACACGTAGGAAATCACCCGGTCGGTGTTGATCCCCAGGATCGAGGCCATCTTGCGGTCTTGCTGGGTCGCACGGCACATGCGGCCGAGCTTGGTGTATTTGATGATGTAGGTCAGCAGCCCCATGCCGACAAACGCGGCGATCAGGATGAAGACTTTGGTGTAGGTCAGTTGCACGAAGCCGGTGCCGACTTCAACACGCCAGGCACCGGTCAGCAGCGTAGGCACGCCCTGTTGTTTGGCGCCCTGAGCGATCTGTGCGTAGTTCTGCAAAATCAGCGAAATACCGATAGCGCTGATCAGCGGCGCCAGGCGGGTCGAGTTACGCAGGGGTTTGTAGGCAACACGCTCGATGACCCAGCCATATACCGCCGTGACGACGATGGTGAAGATCAGCGTGCCGAGCATCAGCAGCGGGAAGGATTCGATACCGAAGTAAGCCAGCAGAGCCAGACTGATTGCCGCCAGGTAAGCGGAAATCATGTAAACCTCGCCGTGGGCGAAGTTGATCATGCCGATGATGCCGTAGACCATTGTGTAGCCGATGGCGATCAGGCCATAGACCGACCCGAGGGTCAGGCCATTGACCAGTTGCTGCAGGAAAATACCATCCATAACGCAATCTCACGCAGTGAGAACCTGCGCGCCCATGACGCGCGGTTCTTCTAGGAAAAATACAGATGTACGTCGGAGCAATGTCGGAGCGTGATCAGCCCGATCGCCACTGAATCCTGTGGGAGCTGGCTTGCCAGCGATAGCGGTGGATCAGCCAACTCGTGTGTCGATTGACCTGACGCCATCGCGGGCAAGCCCGCTCCCACAGGGTTTCAAGTGAGCCGAGTGATCGCTTCAGCCCTTACTTCTGCTTTTCCAGCTGGTGGTATTTGCCGTCCTTGTCCCACTGGTAAACCACGTAGTCGGAGACTTTCAGGTCGCCTTTGGCGTCCCAGGTCTTCTCGCCCATCACGGTTTTCACCGGGTTGGCCTTCAGCCACTTGGCAGCGGCTTCGCCGTCGTTTTTCTTCGCGCCATTGAACGCTGCCGCCAGGGTCTGAACCGAGGCGTAGGCGTACAGGGTGTAGCCTTCAGGCTCGGTGCCGGCCTTGCGGAACGCGTCCACTACGGTCTTGCTTTCCGGCAACAGGCGCGGGTCGGCGCCGAAAGTCATCAGTACGCCATCGGTGAATTGCGGGCCGCCAGCGGTGGTCACCAGTTCGTCGGTCACGATACCGTCGTCGGACATGAACTTGACGTCTTTCAGACCTTGTTCACGCAGCTGACGAACCAGCGGACCGGCTTCCGGGTGCAGGCCGCCGAAATAGACGACATCGGCGCCGGCGCCACGGATCTTGGTGACGATGGTGCTGAAGTCTTTCTCGCCACGGGTCAGGCCTTCGTACAGCACAGGCTTGACGCCGCGTTTTTCCAGCTGAGCCTTGGTGGCGTCAGCCAGGCCTTGGCCGTAGGTGTCCTTGTCGTGCAGCACAACGACTTTCTTGCCCTTGAGCATGTCGACGATGTAGTCGCCGGCAACGATGCCTTGCTGGTCGTCACGTCCGCACATACGGAACATGGCGCTGAGGCCGCGTTCGGTCACTTGCGGGTTGGTCGAGCCCGGAGTGATCGCGATGATCCCGGCTTCGTCGTAGATTTCCGACGCTGGAATGGTCGAAGAGGAGCAGAAGTGACCGACCACGCCGGCGACTTTCTGGTTGGTGAGGTCCTTGGCGACCGTCACTGCCTGCTTCGGTTCGCAGGCGTCGTCGCCTTTGACCAGGACGATTTTTTCCCCGTTGACGCCACCCGCCGCGTTGACCGCATCGGCCGCCGCCTGTGCACCCTTCATGTACTGCTCGCCGAATGCCGCGTTGGCACCGGTCATAGGACCCGCTACACCGATCTTGATATCAGCTTGAGCAAACGCAGAAACACCCAGCGCAGTAGCGACTGCGAGGGCCAGAAAGCCTTTCTTGTAAAACGTCTGGGACATGAGGTGGTGCTCCAAGGTTTTTTTAGTTGGCACTGCGACTTCACTTCACTCAAAGCTCAGAGCAAGGCCCGTGCCATCGGTTTTTTATTCTTCAAAAAGTCGCTGCGTTGTTGTTATTTCGACTGTTTCGGTCCCATTTTCATTGGGCGTGCAACCGTCTAAACCGCGGAAGGTGAAACCATTTGTTTTTTCAGGCGCAACCCGCACGCGCCATCATTGCAACCCCAGCGGCAAACGACGTGCAACCAGCCTGTAACAGCCCGCGTCACCGAACTGCACACTGCTGGTGCGGTACTGCTACAACCCGCACCATTACAGGCTAGTCGCTGGATGCAAAAGCGCCGCTTGCGGCAACAAATTTCAACACTCAAATGACGATGCGCAGGCACTGGCCCGCGTGATACAGGGAAAACCCGGCCTCGTACAGGCAACTGCGCAAGCCCACACCGGCCAGGGGCTGCATCGGTGCGAAGGGAATCGGCAGTGCCTGCGGATCGCCGTTGCACAGGTAATCGGCGAAGGCTTTGCCGACGACCGTGCCGGTGGTGACGCCGCGACCGTTATAACCGGTGACGGCCACCAGTCCCGGCGCCGGCTCGAACAGACGCATCAGGTGATCAGGAGTAAACGCAATGCGCCCGGTCCAGGTGCATTGCCACTCGACCGGCTTCAGATTGGGGAAGTAATGCTGCTGCACCCGATCGGCCCAGGCTTTGAGAAACCAGGTCGGTTTCTGGTTGCCATTGCCGAGGCTGCCGAGCAACAGGCGCCCGTCCTTGTCGCGACGGATGCTGCTCAATACCTGACGGGTGTCCCACGAGCCCTGCCCGCCCGGGAGAATTTCTTGCGCAGCGTCTTCGGTAAGTGGCACCGAGGCGACCTGGTAGTAATAACCGGGAAAGAAATTGCGCTTGAGTTCGGTCCAGTCGCCTTCGGTGTAGGCGTTGGAGGCGATGACCACTTGTTCGGCGAGTACCGAACCCTGGGCGGTTTGCACCGACCAGTTCTGCCCGATGCGCTCGAGGCGAGCCACTGGCGAATGATCGAACATCTGCCCGCCGAGCCCGCGCACGGCATTGGCCAGCCCGGTGACATAGGCCATCGGATTGAGCGTGCCGGCGCGGCGGTCAAGCAACGCGGCGGCGATTTTCTGCGTGCCGGTGGCTTGCTCGCAGGCCTTGCCGGTCAGCAGTTCGACCGGCGCGCCACGACGTTTCCATTGCTGCTCGCGACTGCGCAGATCCGCCTCGCCCTTGGCGTTATGTGCCATGTGCAAAGTGCCTTCGCGGCGCAACTGGCAATCGATGTTGTATTTATCCACAAGGCTGAACACCAGCGCCGGCGCTGCACCAAGCATGCGGTTGAGCTGACTGCCGACCGCCTCGCCGAACCCCGCTTCGATCTCGTCCGGAGGAATCCACATGCCGGCGTTGACCAGCCCGACGTTGCGCCCGGAGCCACCGTGCCCTGCGCGATGCGCTTCCAGCACGCAGACGCTTTTGCCTTTTTCCAACAGATGCAGCGCCGCTGACAACCCGGTGAACCCGGCGCCGATCACACAGACATCGACCTTGACCTCGCCACTGAGCGCGGCGTTATCCGGGCGTTGTGGCGTGAGCGTTTCCCACAGACATTCTTCGCGTAACGGCATTGCCAGACTCCAACAGAAACCCAACAAACACACAAACCTGAGTGCCCCCCCTGTGGCGAGGGGATTTAGCGAAACGTCGCACCGCCCCGCTGGGTCGCGGAGCGGCCCCAAAATTTCAAAAGCGACGACTGCTTCGCAGCCGAACGGGGATAAATCCCCTCGCCACAGTGCTCACTCCTACAGAGGATCTCCACCTGTCAGTCGAATGTAATGCCCTGCGCCAACGGCAATTCCAGCGAATAGTTGACGGTGTTGGTCTGCCGGCGCATGTACGCGCGCCAGGCATCGGAGCCGGACTCACGGCCGCCGCCGGTTTCTTTCTCGCCACCAAAGGCGCCGCCGATTTCCGCGCCGCTCGGGCCGATGTTGACGTTGGCGATGCCGCAGTCACTGCCGACCGCCGACATGAACCGCTCGGCCTCACGCACATCGGTGGTGAAAATGCACGATGACAGGCCTTGCGGCACGGCATTGTTCAGGCGCAGCGCTTCCTCGAAATCGCTGTAGCCGACCACGTAGAGAATCGGCGCGAAGGTTTCGCTGCAGACCACATCGCTCTGCTCGGGCATTTCCACGATGGCCGGCGACACGTAATAAGCATTGGGGAATTGCTCTTCCAGTTGGCGCTTGCCACCGAACACCCGGCCGCCTTCGCTCAGTGCCTGTTCCAGCGCATCCTGCATGTTTTCGAAGCTGTGCTTGTCGATCAGCGGGCCGACCAGATTGCCTTCCAGCGGATGGCCGATGCGTACTTTCGAATAGGCCGCCTTGAGGCGGGTGACGATTTCTTCCTTGACCGATTCATGGGCGATCAGACGGCGCAAAGTCGTGCAGCGTTGCCCGGCGGTGCCGACGGCGCTGAACAGAATCGCGCGCACTGCCATGTCCAGATCGGCGCTCGGGCCGAGGATCATCGCGTTGTTGCCACCCAGTTCAAGAATGCTGCGGGCGAAACGCGCGGCGACTTTCGGCGCCACTTCGCGGCCCATGCGCGTGCTGCCGGTGGCGCTGATCAGCGCAACACGCGGATCATCGACCAGCGCTTCGCCGGCATCGCGACCGCCGATCACCACCTGGCACAGGCTCGCCGGGGCATCGCTGAAATTCTTCACTACGCGATCAAACAGCGCCTGACAGGCCAGCGCGGTCAGCGGGGTTTTCTCTGATGGCTTCCACACCACCGGGTTGCCGCAGACCAGCGCCAGGGTGGTGTTCCACGCCCACACTGCGACCGGGAAGTTGAACGCGCTGATGACGCCGACCACGCCGAGCGGATGCCAGGTTTCACGCATATGGTGGCCCGGGCGCTCGGAGGCGATGGTCAGACCGTACAACTGGCGCGACAGGCCGACGGCGAAGTCGCAGATGTCGATCATCTCCTGTACTTCACCCAGGCCTTCCTGAGTGATCTTGCCGGCCTCCCACGACACCAGCTCGCCGAGATCGGCCTTGTACTCGCGCAACACTTCGCCGAACTGACGCACCAGCTCACCGCGACGCGGTGCCGGCACCTTGCGCCATTGCTCGAATGCATGATCTGCGCGACTGATGTGCTGCTCGACTTCGGCAGCGCCCTCCCAGTTCACCGAGGCAATTTCACTGCCATCGATGGGCGAATGCACCGGCACCTTGCCGTTCTGGTACAGGGCCGGGTTGACTCCCAGACGATCAAGCAATGCGGCTACCATCGGTCTCTCCTCAAGCAAAAACAGAATGTGTGCGGCCATCCTTTGCATGGCCGGGCAGGCCTTTAGTTGTAGCCTCACTGCGGCGATGCAACAAACGACCTTTACGCCAGATATCATTCCGTTTATTCATGCTGCCTTGAGAAAGACAAGAAAAAGGACTGGCCATGCTGAACAAACGCCACTTGCCCTCGATCACCGCGCTGCAATGCTTCGAGGCCGTGACCCGGCACCTGAGTTTTACCCGCGCCGCCGAAGAGCTGAACCTGACCCAGAGTGCGGTGAGCAAACAGGTCGCACAGCTTGAAGAACTGTTGCAGCACTTGCTGTTCCGCCGCGTGCGTCGGCGCTTGCAGATGACGCCGGCCGGGGATTTGTATCTGGTCGAGGTCAGAAAAATCCTCAGCCAAGTGGAGATGTCGACGCATTACCTGCGTTCCTACGGCGGCGAAACCGAAGTCTTGCGCGTCTCCACCCCGTCAACCTTCGGCGCCCGTTGGCTGGTGCCGCGCCTGAAAGGCTGGCGCCTGCGCCATCCGTCGATTCATCTGGATCTGTGTAACGAGCAGGAAGCCGACGATCTGTTGCAGGGGCGCAGCGATCTGGCCTTCTATTTCGGCCAGGCTTCGCGTCCGGGCACCGAATGCCTGAAATTGTTCGGCGAACAACTGGTGCCGGTCTGCGCCCCGGGCAGCCTGCCGGACACGCCATTCACTGACCCGACGCAACTCACCGACCTGGTACTGCTGCAAAATGCCTCGCGACCGCAGGCCTGGCACGACTGGTTCGACAGTCAGGGCTACCACACCGAACACAGCTACCACGGGCCGCGTTTCGAAACCTTTTACATGTGCATCCGCGCCGCCCAGGTCGGCTGTGGCGTGGCGCTGCTGCCGCGGTTTCTGGTGGAAGAGGAATTGGCCGAAGGCAAACTGGTCATACCCTGGCAGCATGCGATGCCCAGCAGCGATGCCTATTACCTGGCCTACCCGGAGCACGCGGCGGAAGTGCCGAAGGTGCGGGATTTTGTGAAATGGATGCTTGAACAAATCGATAGCCCGGTGTGAGGTCAACCGGGATCCCTGTGGGAGCGAGCCTGCTCGCGAAAGCGTCGGGTCAGCCACATCATCTTTAACTGACACACCGCCTTCGCGAGCAGGCTCGCTCCCACAGTGGATCTGCGGCGCTCTGAAAAAATGCTGGCAATCCCCACCGCCGATATGCGCCACTAGCGCCATCGATATAGACCGCGCCAGGCGCGGCGCAACTGGAGACCCGTTTATGAGCGAGAGTGTGTTTGCCGATCGCATCGTGCAGAACCTGCTCGACACCGACTTCTACAAGCTGACGATGATGCAGGCGGTGCTGCACAACTACCCCAACGTCGAAGTCGAATGGGAGTTCCGCTGCCGCAACGCCGAGGATCTGCGTCCGTATCTGGCCGAGATCCGCCACCAGATCGAGCGTCTGGCCGAGCTGAGCCTGAGTGCCGATCAGTTGAGTTTCCTTGAGCGCATCAGTTTTCTGAAACCAGATTTTCTGCGCTTCCTCGGCCTGTTCCGCTTCAACCTGCGCTACCTGCACACCGGCATCGAAAACGGCGAGTTGTTTATCCGCCTGCGCGGACCCTGGCTGCACGTAATCCTCTACGAAGTGCCGCTGCTGGCGATCGTCAGTGAAGTGCGCAATCGCTATCGCTACCGGGAGACTTCGCTGGAGCAGGCACGCGAACAGCTGTATCGCAAGTTCGACTGGCTGACCGCCAATGCTTCGGCCGATGAGCTGTCGCAATTGCAGGTTGCCGATTTCGGCACGCGTCGACGCTTTTCCTTTGGCGTGCAGGCCGAAGTGGTCAACGTGCTCAAGCACGACTTCCCGGGTCGTTTCGTCGGTACCAGCAATGTGCACCTGTCCCGCGAGCTGGACATGAAACCGCTGGGCACCATGGCTCACGAGTGGATCATGGCCCATCAGCAACTCGGCCCGCGCCTGATCGACAGCCAGATCGCCGCGCTCGATTGCTGGGTTCGCGAATACCGTGGCCTGCTCGGTATCGCCCTCACCGACTGCATTACCACCGATGCGTTTCTTGGCGATTTCGATCTGTTCTTCGCCAAACTCTTCGATGGCCTGCGCCACGATTCCGGGGACCCGGTGGCGTGGGGTGAAAAGTGCATCGCGCACTATCACAAGCTCGGCATCGACCCGATGAGCAAGACCCTGGTGTTTTCCGACAGTCTGACCCTGCCCAAATCGCTGGAGATTTTCCGCGCGCTGCACGGTCGCATCAATGTGAGCTTCGGCATCGGTACCAACCTCACTTGTGATATCCCGGGTGTCGAACCGATGAGCATCGTGCTTAAAATGACCGCCTGCAACGGCCAGCCGGTGGCGAAGATCTCCGACGAGCCTGGCAAGACCCACTGCAAAGATCCGAATTTCGTCGCCTATTTGCGACATGTGTTCAAGGTTCCTGCCGAATCCAGTCTATCTAGCAAGGAGTGAATTCATGCAAGCCGTACAGCGTGAGATTGCTGAGCAGCTCAAGGTGCAACCACCGTTCGCCGACGATCAGGCCCTGCAGGCCGAAGTCGCCCGGCGCCTGACGTTCATCCAGGAATGTCTGGTCAATTCCGGGCTCAAGACCCTGGTGCTGGGCATCAGCGGCGGCGTCGACTCACTGACCGCCGGCCTCCTGGCCCAGCGCGCGGTACGTGAACTGCGCGAAAAAACCGGCGACGACCGCTACAAATTCATCGCCGTGCGCCTGCCGTATGAAACCCAGTTCGACGAGCACGACGCCAAGGCCTCGCTCGATTGCATCGCCCCTGACGAAATCCACACCGTGAACATCGGCCCGGCGGTCAAGGCGCTGGCGGCTCAGGTGTCGGCGTTCGAAGGCAAACCGGCGGCGTCGGTGGACTTCGTGCTGGGTAATACCAAGGCGCGGATGCGCATGGTGGCGCAGTACACGATTGCCGGAGTGGCGGGCGGTCTGGTGATTGGCACCGACCATGCGGCAGAAGCGGTGATGGGCTTCTTCACCAAATTCGGCGACGGCGCCTGCGACCTCGCCCCGCTCAGCGGCCTGGTGAAAAATCAGGTGCGTGCGATTGCCCGCAGCTTTGGCGCGCCGGAATCGCTGGTCGAAAAAGTCCCGACAGCCGACCTCGAAGATCTTTCGCCAGGCAAGCCGGACGAAGCAGCGCATGGCGTGACCTATGCCGAGATCGATGCATTCCTGCACGGTGAAGCGGTGCGGGAAGAGGCGGCGAAGATCATTGTCGACACGTACAACAAGACCCATCACAAACGCGTGATGCCGTTTGCGCCTTGAGGTATGGAAATGCCTGCACGAGCCTGTAGGAGCTGACGAGTGCAACGAGGCTGCGATCTTTTGATCTTGCTTTGAAGATCAAGATCAAGAGATCGCAGCCTTCGGCAGCTCCTACACAAAAAAAGCGTCCCGGGGGGACGCTTTTTTTGTGCCTGGTTTATTTGACGACGATAGTGCCTTTCATCATCGAGATATGGCCAGGGAACGAGCAGAAGAAGCCGTATTTTTCAGCGGCATCCAGCTTCGATACATCAAAGGTCACCGAATCGGTTTCCTTGGCGCCGATGATCTTGGTGTGGGCGATGATGCGGGCGTCGCCATCTTTCAGGTAGTTCTTGTCGATACCGGCTGCCAGGCCGTCGGTAGCGATTGGCTGCATGTCAGCTTCTTTGCTGATCACCAGGTTATGGCCCATGACGGTCTTCGGCAGGCTGCCGGAGTGGGTCAGTTCGACGGTGAAGGTCTTGCAGCTCTTGTCGATCACGATTTCCTTGGTGTTGAAGGTCATCTGATCGGTGGAATCAACGGTGGTTTTGCACTCGGCAGCCATCAATTGGCTGCTGGCCAGCGCCAGCAGGGATACCGCAACAACTTTGGAAAACATGGTGAATCTCCAAGGCAGGGTTAACAAAAACACTAGTGGTGGAAAGACTGCCTGAAATCATCGCAAGTTCATATGACTTGAGTCAAAAATTGTATACAACTTTCAGGCTATGACACTCATCGACACAATCTAACGGCCATTTCGTACGGCCAACCCTATGATCGGCCCACCTACTGAAACGGAGTGCCAGTCATGTTCTTTAACGGTCTGTTATGCAGCTTGCTCGCCGCCTACGCCTGTGGCGCCAGCGGTACTTTTGAATCACCCGAACGCGAAGTCTAGTCCTTGGAGCGCAGCGTGCCAGCCGTTACCCTGTGCGCCTGATCTACTCAGGAGTAACGCATGTCGCTGAAATCCGTTTGTGTGTTTTGCGGTGCCAATGCCGGTACCGTGCCGGCCTACACTGAGGCTGCCGTGGCCCTTGGCCGGGCATTGGCCGAGCGAAATCTGACGCTGGTCTACGGCGGCGGCGCGGTCGGCTTGATGGGCATTGTGGCTGATGCCGCGCTGGCCGCTGGCGGCGAAGTGATCGGCATCATTCCGCAAAGCCTGATGGACAAGGAGATCGGCCACAAGAGCCTGACGCGCCTGGAAGTGGTCGACGGCATGCATGCGCGCAAGGCGCGGATGGCCGAACTCAGCGATGCATTCATCGCCCTGCCCGGCGGCCTCGGCACGCTGGAAGAGCTGTTCGAAGTCTGGACCTGGGGCCAGCTCGGCTACCACGGCAAGCCTTTGGGGCTGCTGGAAGTGAACGGTTTCTACAGCAAACTCACGGCTTTTCTCGATCATATCGTCGGCGAAGGCTTCGTTCGCGCGCCACACCGTGACATGCTGCAAGTGAGCGAATCGCCAGATTCCCTGCTCGACGCCCTCGATCAGTGGCAGCCGACCGTCACGCCCAAGTGGGTCGACCAAAAACCCGGTTAACCCCCGGACACCGATACAGGGCAGAATACGCGCCGCTCAACCTCACCTTCGACCCCAGAGGATCGCCCATGGCCAAACCCAATTACTCCTTCGCCAAACGTCAACGAGACCTGGCAAAGGAACAGAAGAAAGAGGAAAAGCTTCAGCGCAAGAAGCAAACCGCTGAAGAAGCGGCACTGAACCCTGACGGTGAAGTGGCGACCGATGATGATGTTGATGCATCCGATGCACCGAAAGATCAGACGCCCGACGCCTGAGCCCCACCGGGTTTGATGATCGAATCAGACCCTGCGGATTTGTGACGGGGCTGGCAGTTCTGCTGCCGGCCCTCACAGCCCTGCTTTCCCTGAAACACCAAAATCCCCTGTGGGAGCGAGCCTGCTCGCGAATGCGATATATCTGTTACAAATCTATTGGCTGACCTGACGCTTTCGCGAGCAGGCTCGCTCCCACATTTGAAGACTCATCAATTCTGAGGCATCACCGTAACCCGCACTTCCGGGTCGTGATTACCGCCACCGAGAATCACTCCGCGCAGCGGCGACACATCGGAGAAATCCCTTCCCCACGCCAACGTGATGTGTTCCAGCGCCGGCCGCACATTGTTGGTCGGATCGAAATCCACCCAGCCCGATACCGGACAGAACACCGATACCCACGCATGCGAGGCGTCGGCGCCGATCAGGCGTGGCTGTCCCGGCGGCGGCTGGGTCAGCAGGTAGCCGCTGACATAACGCGCCGCCAGACCGCGCGAGCGCACACAGGCCAGCATCAGATGAGCGAAGTCCTGACACACGCCGCGTCGACGCTCCAGCACTTCCACCAGCGGCGTCGCCACCTGGGTGGCTTCGGCATCGAAGGTGAATTCGCTGAAGATCTTCTGCATCAGCGCCTGCACGCCGAGCAGCAACGGTCGCCCTGGCGGAAAACAGCTTTGCGAGAACTCGACGAAGCTGCGCTTCAAATGCACATAAGGTGACTGGAACCGGTAGCGACAGGCTTCGAGCAAGTCGGCGGACAACGGCTGACTGCTGTAGGTCAGCGCATCGCGGGTCTGCTCCCACGCCGGCGAGTGATTGAAATCCAGCGCCGGTCGCGCCAGTACCTCGACCGTCAGCCGGGCGTTGACCTGCAATTGGTCATGGGGCCGCTCAAAGGCCAACCGCGTCAGCGGATTGCCGAATACGTCCAGCTCATCCCGGCGCATGGTCGGTTCGGGGCTGATCAGCAACTGCTGCTCGGTGCAGCGCTGCCAGCTGCATTCGCGCGGCCACAGGTGCGCCAGTTGCTGCGCGAGGGAAACCGGGCTGTCGTAGTGATAACAGGTGTCGTGAAAAATCTGGTACTGAGCGCTCATCACACGGACACCGTTCGCTGGCTGACATCATCGACATGGGCGAAATGGCGCAGGGCCAGACGATCCGATACCTGGCCGCTGGCTTCGGCGATTTCCTGCAACAGATCGGCCAGACCATCCAGCGCGGCACGTACGCTGGATTTGCCGAACAGCGGGTTCTCCAGACAACCGAGATCAAACCGCGACAGACGTTCGACCAGCTGCGGCAGCGCGGTTTCGCGAGGTGCGCCGAAGTCGTCGTTCAAGCGTTTCAGCGTGCGGGTGACCAGTTTCAGCTGAAACAGCACCGCGTGGGGGTTCTGCTCATCCAGCAACAGCAGATCGAGCACCGGAATCAGTTGCGCCACCGCCAGATAGCGCGAGCGATAGGTAATGCTGCTGTTACCCAACTCCAGCAACCACTCCAGCCCCGCCTGATCGAACGCACCCGCACCGCGCAGAAACGCCGCCAGACTGCTGCTGAGAAATTGCAGGCGTTCGATGCGCCGGCCAATCATCAGAAAGCGCCAGCCTTCGTCACGGGTCATGTCATCCAGCGCAAACCCCGACAGCGCCGCCAGCGACATCACCAGACGGTTGAGGAAATCCAGCAGTTCGCCGAAGTCCGGTTCATCGACTTCCAGCTCCAGCGCCTCGCGCTGCAACTCGACCAGCGCCTGCCAGTTTTCCCGGGACAGCTTGCCGCGCACTTGCGACGCAGCCCACTGCAAGCGCTGCAAGTTGGAACGCAGGCTGAACGACCAGTCCTCGCCCAGCAGCGCAGCGAGCAGGCGCTCCGGCAGTTCGCCTTCATCCGGCAACAGCGCCAGCCGCTCGCCGAGATCGACCGCCGCCTGCAACGCCTGCGGATCATCGCCATCGACGTAACGCGTGAGCATGATGCGCAGCAGCCGCGCGCTGTCGTCGCAGCGTTCGCAGTAGCGGCCGAACCAGAACAGATTCTCCACTACCCGCGATGGCAGGTAAGGATCGCGCCGCACCAGATCGTGCACGCCGACATTGCGCTGCGCCTTCCACTGCTCGCCACTCGGCGCACGGTCGCTGAGCACCCAGGTGTCCTTGCTCGCCCCGCCGCGCTGCATCGACACCACTTCGGCATCAGCCTCGGCCGCCACTCGGGTCAGACCGCCCGGCAACACGCGGTAGCCGTCGTGGCTGGCCACCGCATACATGCGCATGCCGATCGCGCGGGGTTGCAGATGACCGTCCTCGGCTTGCCAGACCGGCGCCTGCGACAGTTGCGCAAGCTCTTGCGCGACGTAGGCATAAGGCCGTGCCTGCATACGCTGCGCCAGCTCGAGGCGCTGGCTTTCACTCAAATCACGGCCGAAAACAGGCGCGAAGCTCTGCGACGGGAACGCCGGTTTGATCAGCAGCTCCGGGAGTTTTTCCAGCGCTTGCGCCAGCACCGGCGCTTCACCGCACCACCAAGTGGCGATCGACGGCAGGATCAGTTCTTCGCCGAACAGGTACTGATTGATCTTCGGCAGAAACCCCAACAGCCCCGGCGATTCCAGCACGCCGCTGCCCAGCGCATTGGCCACCAGCACCCGCCCCTGACGCACCGCCTCAAGCAGACCGGGGACGCCAAGCGCCGAGTCGGTACGCAGTTCCAGCGGGTCGCAGAAATCATCGTCGAGGCGGCGCATGATCGCGTGCACCCGGCGCAGGCCACTGAGGGTTTTCAAGTAAACGGTGGCATTGCGCACCGTCAGATCGCCGCCCTCGACCAGCGGATAGCCGAGCTGGCGCGCCAGATACAGATGTTCGAAATAACTTTCATTGAACCGCCCCGGTGTCAGCAGCACCACCAGCGGTGCGTCATCGCCCTCCGGTGCCTGACGGGCCAAAGTTTCCTGCAAGGTGCGGAAGAAACCGGCCAGATGCTGGACCTTAAGATCCCGGTACAAATCGGGAAAGGCGCGGGAGACGATGGTGCGGTTTTCCAGCGCATAGCCGGCCCCGGACGGCGCCTGGGTGCGATCGGCAGTGACCCACCAGCGACCATCCGGTGTGCGCGCCAGATCCACGGCATACAAATGCAAAAAGGCTGATTCGGGCGGGGCAATGCCCTGACAGGGCCAGAGAAAATTGTTGTGTCCGAATACCAGCTCGGCGGGCAGCAGGCCTTCGCTGATCAACCGCTGCGGACCGTACAGATCCGCCAGCACTGCATTGAGCAAGCGCGCACGCTGAGCGATGCCGGCGGACAATTGCTGCCATTCATCTGCCGCGATCACATGGGGCAGCAGATCCAGCTCCCACGGCCGGTCAGCGCCCTTGGGATCGGCATAGACGTTGTAGGTGACGCCGTTTTCCTGAATCTGCCGCGCCAGCAAGGCTTGGCGCTGCACCAGTTGCGCCGGACTGCTGCGCTGCAACTGATCGAACAGGCGCTGCCAATGCGAGCGCACCGCGCCGCTGCCGTCGAGCAGTTCATGATAGGTGCCCGCGGTCAGCGGGTAGCGGTCTAGCAGGTCAGGCATGGAAAGCTCGGCAGACAGCAGGGAACGGTCAGACTAACGCAGGCACATGACACGCGGATATACGAAAAATCCGCGTGTTGCGTAGGCTCTAGAAACGGCGCAGATCGATGGTCATCGGTAGCTCGTCATTGATTTCTACTTTGGGTACGGGAAGCTTCCCCGGCGTGTGTCCGAGGCGGAAAAACCGCGCCATGCGCCGACTCTCCGCTTCATTGGCATTGACCGGCAAGGTTTCGTAATTGCGCCCGCCGGGATGGGCCACGTGATACTGGCAACCGCCCAGCGAACGCCCCATCCAGGTATCGAGCAGGTCGAATACCAATGGTGCGTGCACCGCTATGGTCGGATGCAGACAGTTGGCTGGTTGCCAGGCCCGAAAGCGCACCCCGGCGACAAACTCGCCTACTCGTCCGGTCGGGTGCAACGGCACCGCGACGCCATTACAGGTCAGCAGATAGCGCTGTGGCGGCAGGCCGTTGAGCTTGACCTGCAAGCGCTCCAGCGAAGAATCGACGTAGCGCACCGTGCCGCCCGCCGAGCCCTCCTCGCCCAGGACATGCCAGGGTTCAAGCGCCTGACGCAGCTCCAGCTCGATGCCATTGACGGCGTAGTCGCCGACCTTGGGAAAACGAAATTCCAGATGCGCCGCGAACCACTCGGCGCGCAACGGGTAGCCAGCGTTGTTGAGTTCGACGATAACGTCGGCGAAATCCTCTTCGATAAAGTGCGGCAGCAGAAAGCGGTCGTGCAGCTCGGTGCCCCAGCGCGCCAGTTTCGCCGGCGCATAAGGCTCGCGCCAGAACCGCGCGACCAGCGCCCGCAGCAACAACTGCTGAGCCAGACTCATGCGCGCATGGGGCGGCATTTCAAAAGCGCGCAGTTCCAGCAAGCCAAGACGCCCGGTGGCGCCGTCCGGTGAATACAGTTTGTCGATGCAGAATTCGGCGCGATGGGTATTGCCGGTGACGTCGATCAGCAAATTGCGCAGCAGTCGATCGACCAGCCACGGTGCACATTCCTCGCCCGGTTCCGGCATTTGCGCAAAGGCGATTTCCAGTTCGTACAAGGCGTCATTGCGCGCCTCATCAACCCGTGGAGCCTGGGACGTCGGACCAATGAACAGCCCGGAAAACAGGTACGACAGCGAAGGATGGTTGTGCCAGTAACTGATCAGGCTGCGCAGTAGATCCGGCCGCCGCAGAAACGGTGAGTCCGCTGGTGTCGCGCCGCCGAGGACGAAATGATTGCCGCCGCCGGTGCCGGTGTGGCGCCCGTCGATCATGAACTTCTCGGTGGTCAGGCGGGTTTGCCGTGCCTGTTCATAGAGAAACTCGGTGCGCTCGACCAACTCGTCCCAGGTCGCCGATGGCTGCACGTTGACCTCGATCACGCCCGGGTCCGGAGTGACACGGAAGTTGCTCAGGCGCGGATCACTTGGTGGTTCATAGCCTTCCAGCAGCACCGGGCAGTGCAGTTCTTCGGCGGTGGCCTCAATGGCCGAGACCAGTTCCAGATAATCCTCGACCCGCTCCAGCGGCGGCATGAACAGATACAGCCGGCCTTCGCGGGCCTCGGCGCAGAATGCGGTACGGGTCAGCCAGTCAGCGGATTCGTCGATTTTCGGCACCCGCTCATCCAGCGCAGCAGGTTCGCCGTGCACACCGAGCTGCGCCGGATCCGGCAGTTCAGCGAAGTCCTGATTCGGATCGTTGGGATGGATGAACGGATATTCCGCCGCTTTCACCCACGGCTGCGAGGCCAGCGGCAAGCGGTAACCCAGCGGCGAATCCCCCGGCACCAGGCGACAGTGCTCGTCACGCAGATACCAGCGCCCGCTCTGCCATTGATCGCCCTTGGCCGTGCGCGCCAGCGGCAGCACCTGGCCGATCACCTTGTTCAGGCCCTGACTGAAGACCTTGCGCAATCGCGCGCGCTCCAATGGCTCTTCCAGACGCGAATCTTCGGCGCTGACGTTGCCGGGTAACGCGCCCTCGCGCCACAGGTAATAGAGATGATCCTCGTAAGCCGGGAAGACGAAGCGCGCAGGCAACTTCAGGCGCTCGGCGACGCTGGCGAGAAAGCGTCCGGCCAGTTCGCCGTCGGCGCCATAGTCCTGCTGCTCGTCGGCGATCAACGCGTCGTTGTGCCAGATCGGCTGACCGTCGCGGCGCCAGTAACAATTGAGCGACCAGCGCGGCAATTGCTCGCCGGGATACCACTTGCCCTGACCGAAATGCACCAGCCCCTGCGGCGCGTATTGCTTGCGCAGGCGTTGAAACAGTTCGGCGGACAGCCGGCGCTTGTCCGGCCCCAGTGCGGCGGTGTTCCATTCGGCGCCGTCCGGGTCGTCGATGGACACGAAGGTCGGTTCGCCGCCCATGGTCAGGCGCACATCGCCTTCGAGCAGATCGGCATCGATCTGCCGGCCCAGTGCCTGGATCGCCCGCCACTGTTCATCGGTGTAAGGCTTGGTGACGCGCGGCGCTTCCCAGATTCGCTCGACCGACATTTCATGGCTGAACTGTGTCTCGCAAGGTTCGACCAGACCACTGATCGGCGCCGCCGAGGACGGATCGGGACTGCAGGCCAACGGAATATGCCCTTCCCCGGCGAACAACCCGGACGTCGCATCAAGGCCAATCCAGCCGGCACCCGGCAAATACACCTCGCACCAGGCATGCAGGTCGGTGAAGTCGACTTCAGTGCCGGACGGGCCGTCGAGGCTTTTCACGTCGGCGGTCAGTTGAATCAGGTAGCCGGAAACAAACCGCGCCGCCAGACCGAGATTGCGCAACAGCTGCACCAGCAACCATGCCGAATCACGGCAGGAACCGGAGGCGTGTTGCAGTGTGTGCTCCGGAGTCTGCACCCCGGGCTCCATGCGGATCAGGTAGCCGATGTCTTCACTGAGGCGCTGATTGAGCGCCACCAGAAAATCCACCGCCGGCAGTGGCGTGCGGTCGATGCTGTCCAGGTAAGCCTTGAACGTTGGCGTCAGCGGCAGGGTTTCGAGGTACGGCGCCAGCTCCTTGCGTTCATCGGCGGCGTAGCTGAACGGAATTCTCTCGGCGTACGGTTCGAGGAAGAAGTCGAACGGATTGAACACCGCCATTTCCGCGACCAGATCGACTTCGATGCGCAGCTCTGCGGTTTTCTCGGGGAACACCAGACGTGCCAGGTAATTGCCCTGGGGGTCCTGCTGCCAGTTGATGAAATGCTGCTCGGGCGAGACTTTCAGCGCATAGGAAAGAATTCGCGTGCGGCTGTGGGGCGCCGGGCGCAGGCGGACGATCTGCGGGCCGAGTTCGACAGCGCGGTCGTAGCGATAATGCGTGACGTGATGCAATGCGACATGAATCGACACGGCGTGCCTCCTGCGAGCCTTGGGCGTATGGGAAAGCGCGCAAGACTTATGCCATGCACAGGCTTGCGCGCTTTCGCGAAATGCTCAAGGCAGTACAGCACCAAAACCGGGCGATGCGAGGAAATGCTTGGACTCAGTTGCACGCAAATGTTGCGGACGCTGATTCTTGCGGTGTTTGATCGGACGCTTTCGCGAGCAGGCTCGCTCCCACATTTGGAATGCGTTCCCCTGTGGGAGCGAGCCTGCTCGCGAAGAGGCCAGTGGCAACAACTTGATCATTCCCACGCTCTGCGTGGGAATGCAGCCCGTGACGCTCCGCGTCACAACCATGTTCGACAATACTGCGAGTAACGGCTGGAACGCGGAGCGTCCCGAGAGGCATTCCCACGCGGAGCGTGGGAACGATCAGCAAAACGCCAACCCGAAGGTTGGCGTTCTGTTCAGCTCAAGCAGTGTTTAGCGCGGCACGACCGGCTTGCGTGTCGGCTTCGGCCCTTTGCCTTTGGCCGCATCCTTGCGCTCCTTGGCCGCCTGCTGGTTGCGGGCGAATGCCGCAGCCTTGGCCTGTTCACGCTTGTCCCACGGATTACCGCCATCACTGGCACGCGGCGGCAGACCGGTGTGCTGAGTGAGAATCTTGGTGGTCTTCTCTTTGGCGACCTTGTGGCTGCCGGCCGGCGTCGAGTTCTTGCGACGGGCGCTCTGGTAGCTGTCGGTGGCCGGCTGATGCGCCGGGATCAGTTGATCCTTGCCCGGGCCGATCAGATCGGCGCGGCCCATGCGGATCAGCGCTTCACGCAGCATCGGCCAGCCTTTCGGGTCGTGATAACGCAAGAACGCCTTGTGCAGACGACGCTGATCCTCGCTCTTGACGATGGTCACGCCGTCGCTCTTGTACGTCACCTTGCGCAGCGGGTTCTTGCCCGAGTGGTACATCGCCGTGGCGGTGGCCATCGGCGACGGGTAGAACGCCTGCACCTGGTCGGCGCGGAAGCCATTGCCCTTGAGCCACAGAGCAAGGTTCATCATGTCTTCGTCGGTGGTGCCCGGGTGGGCAGCGATGAAGTACGGAATCAGGTACTGCTCCTTGCCCGCTTCCTTGGTGTACTTCTCGAACATGCGCTTGAACTTGTCATAGCTGCCGATGCCCGGCTTCATCATCTGGTTGAGCGGACCTTCCTCGGTGTGCTCCGGGGCGATCTTCAGATAACCGCCGACATGGTGAGTCACCAGCTCCTTGACGTATTCCGGCGACTCGACGGCGAGGTCGTAACGCAAACCGGAGGCGATCAGGATCTTCTTCACACCCGGCAGGGCACGGGCGCTGCGATACAGCTGGATCAGCGACGAGTGGTCGGTGTTCAGGTTCGGGCAGATACCGGGGAACACGCACGACGGCTTGCGGCAGGCGGATTCGATTTCCGGGCTCTTGCAGGCGATGCGGTACATGTTCGCAGTCGGGCCGCCGAGGTCGGAAATCACGCCGGTGAAACCCGGCACCTTGTCGCGGATCTCTTCGATTTCGCGAATGATCGACTCTTCGGAACGGTTCTGGATGATGCGGCCTTCGTGCTCGGTGATCGAGCAGAAGGTGCAGCCACCAAAGCAGCCACGCATGATGTTCACCGAGAAACGGATCATGTCGTAGGCCGGGATCTTCTCCTTGCCATACGCCGGGTGCGGCACACGGGCGTAAGGCATGCCGAACACGTAGTCCATTTCTTCGGTGGTCATCGGAATCGGCGGCGGGTTGAACCAGACATCGAGCTCGCCATGCTTCTGCACCAGCGCACGGGCGTTGCCCGGGTTGGTTTCCAGGTGCAACACGCGGTTGGCGTGGGCGTAAAGAACCGGGTCGTTGCGCACCTTCTCCATCGACGGCAGACGAATCACGGTCTTGTCACGGGTCATGCGCGGGCTGGCCAGGATCTGCACGACCTTGGCTTCCTGCGGATCTTCGACCGGGCCTTTTTCCTGCTCGATGGCGCAGGCCTGGGTGTCCTGGGTATTCACGTACGGGTTGATGATCTTGTCGACCTTGCCCGGACGGTCGATGCGCGTGGAGTCGACTTCGTACCAGCCCTGCGGCGTGTCGCGACGGATGAACGCGGTGCCGCGCACATCGGTGATGTCTTCGATCTTGTGGCCCCACGACAGGCGCTGGGCAACTTCGACAATGGCCCGCTCGGCGTTGCCGTACAGCAGAATGTCGGCGCTGGCGTCGATCAGGATCGAGTTGCGCACGCGATCCTGCCAATAGTCGTAGTGGGCGATGCGGCGCAGCGAGGCTTCAATGCCGCCGAGCACGATCGGCACATGCTTGTAGGCTTCCTTGCAGCGCTGGCTGTAAACCAGACTGGCGCGATCCGGACGCTTGCCGGCCATGCCGCCGGGCGTGTACGCGTCATCGGAACGGATTTTCTTGTCCGCGGTGTAACGATTGATCATCGAGTCCATGTTGCCCGCCGCGACGCCGAAGAACAGGTTCGGCTCGCCGAGCTTCATGAAGTCGTCTTTGGACTGCCAGTTCGGCTGCGCGATGATCCCGACGCGGAAGCCTTGCGACTCCAGCAGCCGGCCGATGATCGCCATGCCGAACGACGGATGATCGACGTAGGCATCACCGGTAACAATGATGATGTCGCACGAATCCCAGCCGAGCTGATCCATCTCCTCCCTGCTCATCGGCAGGAATGGCGCTGGCCCGAAACATTCGGCCCAATATTTTGGATAGTCAAATAACGGCTTGGCTGCTTGCATGTCGACGACCGGTGTTGAAGTGAAAAATCGCGGGCGCGGAATATAGCACAAATTTTGACCAATTCCGACGACGGTGGTCGGTTTCTCTGCGAGCTGGTCTCGCGCAGCCAGCCCGCGACACATCACGAGTTTTCGCTGAGCGTACGACGCACCAAAACGGCAAGGAAGCCGCCCGCCCGCAGCACTCCCCCGGGAGTAACGGGGCATTCAACTTAAAGGAAGACAGGCAATGTCACCCAAACCGCCAATCAGAGGCATCACTACCGTCTCGATCCATAATCCGCGACCCGATTATTCGCTAACCCGGCCTGGTTTCCCCCTGTCCTTCGATGGCGCGTCGGGGCTCAGGATTCCCACGCGCCCGACGACAACGATCGCAACAGCGATCGATCTCGTGCTCAACCACATTATCCCCATGCCTGCGCGGGCGGCGGTCAGAACGGCGGCGGTAGCGCAATCTGTTGCCTTTGTGCACGACCGCCCTTTGAAGGATTACTGGATCACTTCGCTGGTTGTGCTGCCGGCGGCCGATGCCGAAGGCATGTCGACGCTCAATGGACGCCAGTATGTCCAGGTACCGGAGGGTGGCACCGTACAGGTGAGTCTGGACTCGGCCAGCGGTTTCTACCGGGCAAAATTGCCCAGCGAATTGCACGCGTCGGGACCGCTATTGCGCTTCGATACCGACAGCCGTCTCTGGCAGCCCATCGACACCTCGGCGCCCTCCACCTACCCCTTGTCCACGACCCGGCTGGAGGCGTTCCGCACCGATCTGGATTTCAGCACGGTCGAGCCGGACGGCGATGGCCTGTTGCGCTTCAACGGCAAACTCTATGTGCAGATCGAGAGCTACGCCTATCAGGTTCTGCATGATCTCGACGCCTCGACACCGCACAGAGCGGTGATGCGCATCGTTCGCCCTGAAGATCCGATCGCCGCCGATGCGACAAACGTTTACGTCGCATCACGTCCCGGCAGGTCGGAAGCGATTACTTTCAATGCTCAATCCGGCTGGCGCGGAACCTCCTTGACAGGTGTAGCCGGAATGCCGAGAGGCGCAGCGGCGCGACCCTCAGACTTATGGCTGCATCTGGAGGTGACAGTCGCACTCGAGGGTATCAACAAGCGGATCAAGCAGGATCAGGATAAACGTGAACAGCTGATAAACGCCTGGCTGGAGGCGAGTAACGCGCAGGGAGAGCATGCGCAAACCGTTCGACGCGAAACAATGGCGCTGCTTGATCGCGAGGTTCACTGCCACAAAGAACTGAAACACCTTGGAAAGGCGCTGAAATACTACGAGGAGCAAAAATCCTCGATCAAGCGCTTCATGAAGCAGGACGCTTACCTGAACAACATAATCAGGCTGCAAAAAAAACAGATGCTCGCCTATCAGCAACTGATCGAATGCGGCTTGACGCGCCACGCCCTGGAGGGTCCGATGATCGACCTCGACCCGGAGCGGCTTCCGCGAACAGTCAACGTTCTGGGCAGGATGCTGAGTCATCTGAAAGAGCGCCAGCAAATCGCCGACAATCTTGTGAACAAATGGCGGGTCTCTCCAGACGAGTTCAGCGCGGATGTTCTTTCACCAATGGACACCCATAACGTTGTTGCCTCCTGGGTCCTGACCAAAAGTCTGATGCTGGATACCCCACAATCGGCCGGCAACGCCCCTCTGGCATCGGAACTGGCCACCCGCTTTGGTCAGGTGACCTTTGTTTACGGAGCGCTTGGCGCAGTTCCCGAGGTTTCCCACCCTGCCGTATTGAATAACCTGTTCCAGGAATGCACAGCCATCCGCCACTGGTTCGAACGCCTTGATCTGGCACCGGGGGAGCAGCACGCCACTTCACGCAGGGAGATCACTGCGGAAATCGAAATATTCGAGCAGACGCTGGTAGGCCGCTTGAACCAGTTTCTCCATCAGGCTGACCGTCCGGTGCTGACGTTCGACCAGCAGAACATTGATTTCGAGTTCATTCCGGCCCAGGACAGAAGCGGTCTCCAACCGCCGCCCAAGCTCATCTTTCGGGCAAAGAAAAACGGCGTCTACAAGCTCAATGTCGGCGAGTCTCGACGCACCGCGCAAAACGAAGAGGTGATTGAGGTCCGCAACCTCCACAATCCCAGGCAGCCGTCACAGACCTATGACCGAGGACGCGGTGAATGGCGTTCGCCGCGGACAACGCCGCAGAGGAGCTTGCCGTCATTGGTTGCCGAAGCCACTCGGCACCTTGACCGTGTCGACGCGCATGTCCGCGCTGCCCTCCACGAAGAACGGCAAAGAAACCATCCGGACAACATTGTCGAGATGCTCGAAAGCAGCGCCGGGGCAATGGATGACACCGTATTGCAGTTGCAGCGGGCGGAACTGGCCCATGATGAGACCACCGCGCTGATTCGACGCCTGCAGGACGCCAGTGAACGTCTGCGCAATGAGGGCGAAACCATCCGCCTGCGAATCTATAAGGACAAGCATGTTCTGAACGTCGACCGACTGCTGTACCTGATCGACAAGGGCCACGTGAACGCCCGGAAAATCGAGAGCCGATTGAAACGTGGCAAGGGTTCGGACCGGCAATATCTCGACATCTATCTAGTCACCGATGCACATACCCACGATCCCCTCTGGCACGCACATTTTCATTATGCGAGACAGGATTCCCCGGACTTGAATTTCAACGTGCGCGGCGCGCATTTGAAAACCCTTGAACAAAGCAGCAGGGGTATTCAATCGCAGCGCAGGGAAGAACTGGCGCAGCGGCCGCATCAACCTGTCTGGCGCGAATATCTCGATGGACGCACAGCGCAGAAAATCTTCGACCTGGCCGCCGCCTCCGCTCACCCGATGACACAGCCTCAGGCAATGACGCCGAACAGGCCGGCAGCTTCCGCTGAAGAAGCTACCGTGCAACGACTACAAGGAATGTAAGACATGCCAAGCAAACCGCCGTCGAAAGTGACGCTTCCCGGTCATTCACATATTCGACCGGACACATCCATGGATACGCCCCCGCCACGCCTCAACCTGACCCCGCGCCCCGGCCTGGATCCGACCACGTTGAGCGGCCCGTCAATCCGCGCGAACAGGCCCACAGACGGTATCGATCCTGATGCAATCGTTCCTGCTCCCAACGTCACAGTGCAGGCGATTGCTTCAATGCATGACGCCTTCGCTCATGTGGGCCACCCGCCTGAGCATTACCGGCTCAGTGCAACGATCGGCTTGCCCGATGCCGACGCTGAAGGCCTGAGAACATTCAAGGGCCGCCATTACGTGGAAATGACCGATGGTGGCTTCGTGCAGGTGGGCAAGGATGCGCAGAGCGGCCTCTGGCGCGCCAGGCTGGCCAGTGAATCGATCCCCTCCGGACCGCTGATGCTGCACGACCCCGACAATGGTCGATGGCATGCGCTGGAGTTTTCGCAACCAAGCACCTTCGCTTTATCGGGGGCGCGTCTGCAGGCGTTTCGCACGCCGCTCGACTTCAGCACCAGCTCACCCGACAGCGACGGGCTGCACCGCCATGACGGCAAGCTCTATGCAGTGATCGATAATCACGGCTATCAGGTCTTGCACGATCCCGATGCATCGACGCCTCTGGCCGAAGTGATGCGCATCGTTCGCCCGCAAGATCCTGTCGCCGCCGACGTCGACAACATCTACAGCGCTACGCGCCCTGGCAGATCCGAGCCTGTGGTGTTCGATGCCCGTCAGGGCTGGCAAGGCATCTTAGTCGGCGGAGCCGGCGGAATGCAGCGTGGCAGTCCCGACCAACCGGCTTCACCGGGGCTGAGGGAACGGCTCAACACCGCGTTCAACCGACTGCGCACGCCACAATCGCGACTGCGAAAACTTTATCCCTCTCTGGACAGCGAGCAGATCCGCACGCTGCTGAGCCCCCACGGCGACGATGTACAAGGCTTCTTGACCCGCGTCGAGACTGAATACAAGACCTTGAAGCTGGAACTCGCGACGTGGCTGAAGACCAGTACGCTGGCCGGCGGGGCGGCCCATCCTTCGGTGGAGCGCGCCGCGCAAGAGATCAAGCGTTGCTGGAAACGGCAGACGGGAACAACGCTGCAGCTGGATCTTGGCGGCGCTGGCATCGCTGCGCTCTCGGCAGATTTCAGCCATGTACGCACGCTGCACTTGCAGGCGGTGGCATGGTCGGCGGGCTCCGAAACTTTTCTCAAGCGGTTCACAGCCCTTGAGCGCTTGAAAATCAACGCTTCGGCGCTCGATACACCGCCGGCGAACCTCACGCAGATGCCCGGCCTGAAGGAACTGGACCTGCGAGCGAACCGCATTGAACTGAGCGAGCAAACCGCCGGCGAGCTGGCTTCGCTCAGCCAACTGGAAAGCCTTGATCTGTCGGACAACCCGCTGGGCAAGACCCTGGACTTCAGCGGCATGCTCCAGCTCAAGACCGTGAGTCTGCGCAACACCGGGCTGGATGAATGGCCAACCGGGCTGCGAGATCAGCTAGCGATAGAGTCAATCGATCTGCGCAACAACCGATTGCGCGAAATTCCACAGACAATCATCAACCCGGCGAGTGATCAGTTGCTCGCCATCGCCAATATCAACCGCGTCACCCTGATCGAAGGCAATCCCTTCGCCAGCGGTTATTGGCGGCGGCTGGAAGTCTATTGGCAGCGGGTTACGGCGCAATACCCGGCACTGATCACCAGCGCACGCACGGCTGCATTCCGGATTGATGGCGACATTCCAGAAGTCGCCATGCTGCTGCGGATGCATCCAGAGAGAACCCCGCAAACTGCCCGGGAATACCTGATCGGTCTGGGGGATGATGCAGAAGCCACGATCAGCCGGCGTTTCGAGGAGTTCAAGGTGCTCGACGCACAGCTGCAGGCTTACGTCGCCGACAGCACGTCGGCAGCATCCAGCGCCGCCGGCCAGGAAAAGCTTCGGGCAGAATACATTGCCCGGACTATCAAGGACTGCTGGCTCCAGGAATCGACGTCGCTCATGCTGCCAGCAGTGAACGGACCGCTACCGTCACTGACTGCCGACTTCAGTCGGTTGAATATGCTCATCCTCAACAACGTCGTCTGGTCCGACACTGCCGACACGTTCCTGTCGCGGTTGCCTGATCTGGACATTCTGACGATCACCCGCTCCGGCCTGAAAAAATTGCCCGCAGCCATCAGCGGGATGAGCCGGCTCGCCCACCTCAATCTGACTGAAAACCAGATAAAACTCGATGAGCACAGCGCTGGTGCATTGAGTGCATTGCATCAGCTGGTTACCGTCAAGCTCTCTGACAACCCACTGCAGATACCGCCCGATTTCAGCGCGATGTCCGGACTGCAGACACTGGAGCTGAGGAACACCGGAATCAGCGAGTGGCCCCTCGGGCTGGCTGACAAGACCACCTTGACCGGCGTCGACCTCAGCAACAATAAACTGCGCAACGTCCCCGACGCGCATATCAACCCGCCTGCCGATCAATTGGCTGTGGTCGCGCGGATCAACAACCGCACGCTGATTGAGGGCAACGACTTCCCTTCGCCTTACTGGAGAAAGTTCGATGGCTACTGGCGAAGACTCAATGAACTGCATCCCGAGTTGATGACTCCAGCCCACCCCGCCGTATTCGATACTGAGAACTCGCGAGCGCAACGCTACCGAAGACTGTTTCCGGGCAAAAACATCAAGGCCTGCCGGGATTTTATCTGGAGCCATGACAAGGGCACTGTCGCGACCAGGCTGTTGGCGCTCGAGCAGGATTTCGCCGTGCTGAAAAACCAGTTGGATGACTGGGTTTTTTCCGGAGGCAGCAATCGTCTGCGCTATATCCGCGTCAATCAATTGCACGCCAACACTCAAACCCGCAATGAGCGCATCGAGGCACGGGACCGGATCATCAGTTGCTGGCGACGTGAAACGCCCGAGCAACACGCCTTCGACGGCACGCCGATAGGTCTTGAACTGGATTTGAGCGGTTTGACACTGCCAACCCTGCCGGATCTGAGCAGCGACTTCAGCCATGTCGGCTCACTCAAACTCAACAACATGAATCTCACCGAATCCCCGGAAGGTTTCCTGACCCGCTTCCGGCATTTGCGCTGGCTGAACATGGCGAACAATCGACTCAGGGATCTCCCTCCGGCCATCGGCGAGATGCACGGGATGACGCGGTTGTTCCTGCAGGGCAATCAACTGGAACTCACCGCCGAGACCGCGCAGATACTGGCCGGGAGAACCACTCTGAGGGCCTTGTGGATTCACGACAACCCGCACTTGAGCGTGAGCCCGGATTTCAGTGCGATCACTGACATGCGCGAGGTCGACATGTCCAATACGGGCATCGAAAGCTGGCCAACCGGACTGTTCGATCAGCCCCTGCTGGGCAAGGTCCATCTGAACGACAACCGGATCACGAGTCTGCCCGACTTTGTCGTCGCACCGGCAGCGGATCGCCTGACGCATTCGATTCAGGTCAACAGTGGCACTCAGATAAGCGGTAATCCCCTGAGCGCATACACACGAGAACGCCTGGCCGGCTACGGTGAATGGCTGAACCGCTCCGCAGCATCGCTCTACAATCCATTGAACCTGCTGACGACTTCTCTTTCGGCAGCCCACCCGCAAGCAGTGGCAACGAACTCTGTTTCGGTCTATCCGCAGTTGACCGTCGGCATGACGGCAGACGAGGCGATGATTCGCGCCGAGCAATTGAACAGGCTCAAAGCACAGGTGGGCTCAGATGGCTTTTTCAACATCATTTCCAAGCTCGCCCACCATGCCGATTTCCGCCGACAGATCTGGGACGTGGTCGATGCGATCAGCGAGAACAGCGTGCAGACACGTGCGCTGCGCAGAGACGTTTTTGATCGCGCCTGCGAGGCTGGCTGCACTGACCTTGCCGCTGCCACGTTTACAGACATGCAAGTACTGACCATGACGCACAAGGCGCGAATGCAGGCGAGGCAAGACGGCGATGGTGCTCGATTGGTGGACCTGTCCAGAAGCCTGTTCAGACTCAGACAGGTCGATGATCTGGCCGCAGCCGAAATCGCTGCGAGCAGGGCAATCGTCGACGATCCGCAAACTTCAGCGAGGGAGCGCAATATCCATCAGCTGCGCTTGCGCGACCCGCACGAGATGACGATGGCCTACCGCTTTGGGCTCAAGGATCGGCTGCAGTTACCGTTTCAGCCGCAGACGCTGTCCTTTATCGGCATGGCCGGCGTCACATCGCCGATGCTGGAAGTGGCCTACCGAAAGGTCATCGCCTTGAACGACTCCCCCGATGAATTTCAGGCTCTGGTATCGATGGATTTCTGGCAGGACTTCATCACGCACAAATACTCGTCCCGGTTCGACGCCGCACGTCAGCCCTATCAACAGAAACAGGCCGCACTGGACGCGCAGTCTGCGACAAATGCCCTGACCGAAACCGAATATCAGGCGCAAACCAATGACGTCACAGCACAGCTGGCCATCAGCGAAGCGACGCTGATCCAGGCACTGACCCGCGAGGAAATTCGCCCCGGTGACGGAGTCGAAACAACTGCAAGCAGCGAGACGGCAGCTTCGGCCGATTGAAACCGACCACGACAGCAGGCCGGATGATCCGGTCTGCTGTTACTCGTCGTCGTCGAAGTTGTAACTGCCCGGCGCGAGGTTTTCGAAGCGCGTGTACTTGCCGATGAACGCCAGCCGAATAAACCCGATCGGGCCGTTACGCTGTTTGCCGATGATGATTTCGGCAATGCCCTTGTGCTCGGTTTCCGGGTGATACACCTCGTCGCGATAAACGAACATGATCACGTCGGCGTCCTGCTCGATCGCTCCGGATTCGCGCAAGTCGGAGTTGACCGGGCGTTTGTTCGGGCGCTGTTCGAGGGAACGATTGAGCTGCGACAGGGCGACTACCGGGCAGTTGAATTCCTTGGCCAGCGCTTTCAGCGATCGCGAGATCTCGGAAATCTCGTTGGTGCGGTTGTCACCGCTGGAACCGGGGATCTGCATCAGTTGCAGGTAGTCGATCATGATCAGACCGACATCGCCGTGCTCACGCACCAGACGCCGGGTCCGCGCGCGCATTTCCGAAGGGCTGATACCGGCGGTGTCATCGATGAACAGTTTGCGATCATTGAGCAGGTTGACCGCTGACGTCAGGCGCGGCCAGTCGTCATCTTCGAGCTGGCCGGAACGCACCTTGGTCTGGTCGATTCGGCCGAGCGAAGACAGCATACGCATGATCAGCGATTCGCCTGGCATCTCGAGGGAGTAAACCAGGACAGCCTTCTCGCTGCGCAACACGGCGTTTTCCACCAGGTTCATCGCGAAGGTGGTTTTACCCATCGACGGACGGCCGGCGACGATAATCAGGTCGGACGGCTGCAAGCCGCTGGTCTTTTCATCGAGGTCGGTGTAACCCGTAGACAGGCCGGTGATGGCGTCGGCGGTGTTGAACAGGGTATCGATCCGGTCGATAGCCTTGGTCAGCAGCTCATTGACGCCGACCGGGCCGCCGGTCTTCGGCCGCGCTTCGGCGATCTGGAAGATCTGCCGTTCGGCTTCATCGAGGATCTCTTCGGCGGTGCGGCCTTCGGGGTTGAAGGCGCTGTCGGCGATCTCGGTACTGATGCCGATCAGTTGGCGCAACGTCGCACGCTGACGGACGATCTGCGCATAGGCCTTGATGTTGGCGACGGACGGGGTGTTTTTCGCCAGTTCGCCAAGATAGCCGAGGCCACCGACTTGCGACGTCTGACCTTCCTTGTCCAGCTGTTCGGCAAGGGTCACGACATCGATCGGCGAGTTCTGATCAGCCAGTTTGGCGATCGCTCGGAAGATCAGACGGTGGTCATGTCGATAGAAATCGCCATCGGAGACTTGATCGAGCACGCGTTCCCAGGCGTTGTTGTCCAGCATCAGACCACCGAGTACGGCCTGTTCGGCCTCGATGGAATGCGGCGGCACCTTCAGGGCAGCGGTTTGCAGATCGTATTGCTCGGGAGCGGAGATATCGTTCATGGCCACTTGAGTATTAGTGAAAAGCAGGGAATTCAGAAAGACAAAGGGCACGACCTGTAAACAGGATCGTGCCCGATGTTAACCGTCTGACGGACAAGCCGCCAGCCGATCGATGTTGCTTAAGCTGCTACCACGACAACGCGTACGGTGGCTTCAACTTCGGCGTGCAGGTGCACGGCCACGTCGAATTCACCCACGTTGCGGATGGTGCCGTTCGGCAGACGAACTTCGCTCTTCTGCACTTCAACGCCGGAAGCGGTCAGTGCGTCAGCGATGTCGTGAGTACCGATCGAACCGAACAGCTTGCCTTCGTCGCCAGCGGTGGCAGTGATGGTCACTTCCAGCTCGGCCAGTTGGGCAGCACGGCTTTCAGCCGATGCCTTACGGTCTGCGGCGGCTTTTTCCAGCTCGGCGCGACGCTCTTCGAACGCAGCCAGGTTGGCAGCGGTCGCAGCGGTAGCCTTGCCGAAAGGCAGCAGGTAGTTACGGCCGTAACCGGCCTTAACGTTTACTTTGTCGCCCAGGTTGCCCAGGTTGGCGATTTTTTCCAGAAGGATCAGTTGCATGTGAAAATCCTCTAACTTTTAACCTTCACCGTTCGCGCTGTCGGTGTCTTTCGACACGTGACGACCGCGAAAATCAATCAGGCTGTCGACAATGGCCAGAACCACGAGCAACGGATAGATCAGCTGCATGAACAACAGCAGCGTGACGTACAACCCCACCAGCCAGAAACCGGCCAGTCGCTTCTGCCCGACCAGCCCGTGAATCAGGGCTAGCCCGGCGAACACCAGCGGTACACTGCACAACGGCGTCAACATGGCCATCTGTGCACCGAGATTCGGGCCCAGAAGCATCAACGCCAGCAGTAACATCGCCGGCCCCAGCGGGATGCGGATGGCGCGAAACTCGCGACCGAAACCACCCGGGTTGTACAACAACGCCTGCCAATGCCGCCCGACAATCAGGCTCAGCACGCTGACGATCTGCAACAAGGCCGCAATCAGTCCGGTCAGGACCGGTGCAATCAGGGACGCGAAACGCGCTTGCTCATCGACCGACAATTGCTTGTAGGTCTCACCAAGAAGCGCCGGCATGACCTTTATGAGGGCCTGCGCGAGCATCTCGATCTGGGCCGCAAACGCGACCCCGAGCACCACTGAAAACACCACTCCGATCACTACGCTGACCAGCAGCGTGCGGACCCAGGATTCGCTTGCGCGCAAAACCAACGCAAGCCCCGAAGACCCCAGCAGCACCAGAAGTGCCCGTGGGTCATCGGCATACAGCCACCAGATCAATGCCGGCAGCAGTCCCAGTGACAGAACGCCAAGGGCGTCCGTCAATCCGCGCCGCAGCAGCACAAGGCTCCCGGCGGCAGCACCCAACCAATACAACAACGGCAATGTTGCACATCCGGCCACCACGAGAGTGGCCTGCATTCGGCCTCGCATGATGAACTCAGCTAAGGCGCGCATGCATTCAATCCTTTGCTACTTGTCGACTGCCCGGTCTCAGCGGCCGTGGCTGTCGGTGTAGGCCAGCAGGGCCAGGAAGCGGGCGCGCTTGATAGCGGTGGCCAGCTGACGCTGATAACGAGCTTTGGTACCGGTGATGCGGCTTGGAACGATTTTGCCGGTCTCGGATACGTAGGCTTTCAGAGTGTTGAGATCTTTGTAGTCGATCTCTTTCACGTCTTCAGCGGTGAAGCGGCAGAATTTACGACGACGGAAGAAACGTGCCATTTGATAGGCTCCTTAATAAGGTCCGTGGATTACTCGTCAGCGTTATCGCTGTTGTCGCTGTCATCACTGTCGGTGCCTTCGGCGCCTTCGTGCTCAGGACGGTCGCGACGCTCACGGCGCTCACTGCGGTTTTCTTCAGCCTTGAGCATCTCGGACTGGCCGGTAACGGCTTCGTCGCGACGGATGACCAGGTTACGGATCACTGCATCGTTGTAGCGGAAGTTGTCTTCCAGCTCGGCCAGGGCCTTGCCAGTGCACTCAACGTTCAGCATCACGTAGTGAGCCTTGTGAACATTGTTGATTGCGTAGGCCAGTTGACGACGGCCCCAGTCTTCCAGACGGTGGATTTTGCCGCCGTCTTCTTCGATCAGCTTGGTGTAACGCTCAACCATGCCGCCGACTTGCTCGCTCTGATCCGGGTGGACCAGAAAGATGATTTCGTAATGACGCATGAATGCTCCTTACGGGTTGTAGCCTGCCGCTCAAAAACGGTCAGACAAGGAGTGAATGACACTTATGGACTTGCTGGCGCGGGGCACATGCGTACCTGCCGTCACAGCAAGGGGCGCAATTGTAGAGAAGGGACTGCGGGCGCGCAAGGCAATTGGTGATTATTTGAACAATCACCGGGCGACCCGTGTAGGAGCTGCCGAAGACTGCGATCTTTTGACTTTGATTTTTTCAAAGCAAGATCAAAAGATCGCAGCCTCGTTTCACTCGACAGCTCCTACAGGGGATTTGCAGCAGGTCAGGACTTCTTCGCGGCAGCCTTGGCCTTCGCACCGCGCTGGCGCTGGGCTTCGAACAGGCACACGCCGGTGGCGACCGAGACGTTGAGGCTGCTGACGCTGCCGGCCATCGGCAGGTTCACCAGATAGTCGCAATGCTCGCGGGTCAGGCGACGCATGCCTTTGCCTTCGGCGCCCATGATCAGAATGGTCGGGCCGGTCAGGTCCTGGTCATAAATGCTGACCTCGGCTTCACCAGCGGTGCCGACTACCCACAAACCGCGCTGCTGAAGTTTTTCCAACGTGCGCGCCAGGTTGGTCACGGCCACCAGCGGGATCACTTCCGCCGCGCCGCAGGCGACTTTACGCACCACCGGGGTCAGCGTGGCCGACTTGTCTTTCGGCACGATCACCGCCAGCGCACCGGCCGCATCGGCCGAACGCAGGCAGGCGCCGAGGTTGTGCGGATCGGTCACGCCGTCGAGCACCAGCAACAGCGGCGCGCCTTCGGTGCGATCGAGCAACTCGTCGAGCATCGCCTCGCCCCAGACCTGACTCGGGCTGACTTCAGCGACAACGCCCTGATGCACGCCTTCAACCCAGGCGTCCATTTCGCGACGCTCGGCCTGGCCGACCTGAACACGGTTTTCATTGGCCAGCTCGACCAGCGTCTGCACGCGCGGATCGTTGCGGCTTTCCGCCAGCCAGATCTGCTTGACGCGCTTGGGGTGGTGACGCAGCAACGCTTCTACCGCGTGAACGCCGTAGATTTTTTCCAACTGACTCATGACTTCGCCTTCGGTTTACGCGCCCCGCCACTTTTGGCTGGAGCGGAACCCGCTTTTGGCGGGCCCTTACGGTGCTTGCTCGGCTTGGCTGGCTTGCCGTCGGTCGCCCTGTCAGGCGCCGACCGTCCGGTCTTTCCCCCGGACGCCGCTTTACCACCGTTTTTCGCATCGGCCAGCAAGGCCTTCTTCAATTCACGGCTTTTGCGCAGCTCGGCGTTTTTCGCCACGGCATCGCTCGGACGATAGGCTTCGGCAACCTTTTCCTTGGCCGGACGACGGCTGGCGGTTTTCGCTGGAGCCTTTTCTTCCGCAGCCTTGGCAGCAGGCGCAGCGGTTTCGGCGCCACGTTTCTTGCGACCGATCGGCGCGCTGATGGTTTTCTCGGCCATCTCGAAGTCGATCTTGCGCTCATCGAGGTCGACGCGCATGACGCGTACTTCAACGGTGTCGCCAAGACGGAAACTGCGACCGGTGCGCTCGCCCGCCAAGCGGTGATGCACAGGATCGAAGTGGTAGTAATCGCCCGGCAGCGCGGTGACATGCACCAGGCCTTCGACGTAGATATCGGTCAGCTCGACGAACAGACCGAACCCGGTCACAGCGGTGATTACGCCCGGGAACGATTCGCCCACGCGATCCTTCATGAACTCGCACTTGAGCCAGTTCACCACGTCGCGGGTCGCCTCGTCGGCGCGGCGCTCGCTCATCGAGCACTGCTCGCCAAGCTGCTCCAGCGCCGCTTCGTCGTACGGATAGATGCGCGCTTTCGGAATGGTCATCGCACCGGCACGACGAACGTGCGGGGTGTCCTGTTTCGAATGGATCACGCTGCGGATCGCGCGGTGCGTGAGCAGGTCCGGGTAACGACGGATCGGCGAAGTGAAGTGGGTATAGGCTTCGTAATTCAGGCCGAAGTGGCCGTCGTTTTCAGCGCTGTACACCGCCTGACTCAACGAACGCAGCATGACGGTCTGGATCAGATGGAAATCCGGACGATCCTTGATGCTCGCCAGCAGGGCCTGATAATCCTTCGGCGACGGACCGTCCTTGCCTTTGTGCAGGGACAGGCCGAGCTCACCAAGGAATGCGCGCAGCTTTTCCAGACGCTCTGGCGGCGGACCGGCGTGAACGCGATACAGCGCAGGAATTTCGTGCTTCTTGAGGAATTCGGCAGTGGCCACGTTGGCGGCCAGCATGCACTCCTCGATCAGCTTGTGCGCATCGTTGCGCACGGTCGGACGGATTTCCGCGATCTTGCGCTCGGAGCCGAAGATGATCCGGGTTTCCTGGGTTTCGAAATCGATCGCGCCACGCACGTGACGGGCGGCCAGCAATACCTTGTACAACGCGTAGAGCTGCTTGAGGTGCGGGACGACGTCGGTGTACTCGCCACGCAATTTGCGCGCTTCGGTAGCCTTCGGCGTTTCCAGCATCGCGCTGACCTTGTTGTAGGTCAGACGGGCGTGGGAATGGATCACCGCCTCATAGAAGCAGTAGTCGGTCATTTCGCCGGACTTGGAGATGGTCATCTCGCAAACCATGGCCAGACGATCGACTTGCGGGTTCAGCGAGCACAGGCCGTTGGACAGTTGCTCCGGCAGCATCGGGATCACGCGCTCGGGGAAGTACACCGAGTTGCCGCGAACCTGAGCTTCGTTGTCCAGCGCCGAGCCAATCTTCACGTAACTGGAAACGTCGGCAATCGCCACGTACAACTTCCAGCCACCGGAGAACAGACGCAGCTTGCCCGGTTTGGCTTCGCAGTAGACCGCATCGTCGAAGTCGCGGGCGTCTTCGCCGTCGATGGTGACGAACGGCAGATGACGCAGGTCGATGCGCTTCTCTTTGTCTTTTTCTTCGACTTCCGGCTTGAGCTTGGCGGCTTCTTTCACAACCGCTTCAGGCCAGACGTGCGGGATATCGTAGGTGCGCAGGGCAACATCGATTTCCATGCCCGGCGCCATGTAGTTGCCGACCACTTCGACCACATCGCCTTGCGGCTGGAAACGCGGCGTTGGCCAGTGGGTGATTTTCACCTCGACGAATTGACCGATCTGCGCATTGGCGTTGCGGCCCGGGGTGACCAGCACTTCCTGCTGAATCTTCGGATTGTCGGCAACGACAAAACCGATGCCGCCTTCTTCGAAGTAGCGACCAACGATGGTTTCGTGAGCGCGGGACACCACTTCGACGATCACGCCTTCACGGCGACCACGACGATCGAGCCCGGAAACCCGGGCCAGCGCGCGGTCACCGTCGAACACCAGACGCATTTGCGCCGGGCTCATGAACAGGTCGTCGCTGCCGTCGTCCGGCACCAGGAAGCCGAAACCGTCACGGTGACCGCTGATGCGGCCGAGGATCAGGTCGAGCTTGTCCACCGGCGCGTAAGTGCCACGGCGGGTGTAGATCAGTTGAGCGTCGCGCTCCATGGCGCGCAAGCGGCGGCGCAGGGCCTCGATCTGGTCTTCGGTGGTCAGACCAAACTCTTCGACCAGTTGCTCGCGGGCAGCAGGCGAACCCCGATCGGCGAGGTGCGCCAGGATCAGTTCGCGGCTGGGAATAGGGTTTTCGTATTTTTCCGCTTCACGAGCGGCCTCGGGATCGAGGGACTGCCAATCGGCCATTAGAGAGTTTTCACCTTGTCTATATGCGGGTTAGTTTGGCATAGGCGCCGTGAAACGGGAAATTTCCGCTTCTATAAGGCTTTGCATGGCCCTGTATCGACGCTCTGATAGGGTTTTGAACGCCGCTGGTAAAAAAATTCAGTTTTTTCTGCAGCAGGGGTTTACAGTTAAAAAGGCGCTCCGTATAGTGCGCGCCATCGACGACGCACAAGCGCTTTCGATGATGCCCAGGTGGTGAAATTGGTAGACACGCCAGCTTCAGGTGCTGGTGACCTTACGGTCGTGGAAGTTCGAGTCTTCTCCTGGGCACCAATTTCGAGTTTGAGACTAGATCAGTTTCAAGACTCACACAAAACCCGCGAAAGCGGGTTTTTTGCATTTGCGGGAAAGCTTTTGTTCACACTGATTTATTAAAACCAAATCAGGGGTTTACAGATCAAAAAGGCCTCCGTATAGTGCGCCACATCAACAGCGGCAACGCTTGCGATGATTGCCCAGATGGTGAAATTGGTAGACACGCCAGCTTCAGGTGCTGGTGACCTTACGGTCGTGGAAGTTCGAGTCTTCTTCTGGGCACCAATTCAAATTCAAGGTTCAGGCCTTGGATTTCACAAAAACCCGCGAAAGCGGGTTTTTGCGTTTCTGGCTCCCTGAATTTCCGCAGGTCTTGTAGGAGCCGACGAGTGCAACGAGGCTGCGATCTCTTGATCTTGCTTTTCCCCGTAACTCGCAGGAGGCAGATCAAAAGATCGTCCGAACGCGGCCCGAGCCTTCGGCAGCGCCTACCCGATCCCCTTGTCCCGCACAAGGCGCACTTGAGAAACAATATCGTTTATCATTGTTGCAAGTTTTTGCAATGCGACAGTGAGGAACCCTGCGAATGACGTTTCGAAATACCCTGCGCCGAGGCCTGACCTTCACCCTCCTCGGCCTGGCACTCGCCACTCCCCTCACCCAGGCTGCCGATGCGGTTTCCCTGACTCTCTACAACGGCCAGCACAAGGAAGTCGGCGACGCGATTGCCAAGGCTTTCGAAGCCAAGACCGGCATCCACGTCAACGTGCGCAAAGGCAGCAGCAACCAGCTCGCCAGCCAGATCATCGAAGAAGGCGACCGCTCCCCCGCCGATGTGATCTACACCGAAGAGTCGCCGCCGCTGAATAACCTCGGCGAACAGGGTCTGCTGGCCAAGGCCGATGACGCCACGCTGGCAGTTCTGCCGGAAAAATACGTCGCCGCCAATGGCACCTGGATCGGCGTTACCGCCCGCGTACGCGTGGTCGCGTTCAATCCGAAACTGATCGATGAAAAAGACCTGCCGAAATCGGTGATGGAATTTTCCGAGCCGCAGTGGCAGGGCAAGGTCGGCTTCGTTCCGACCAGCGGCGCCTTCCAGGAGCAGGCCGTAGCGATCATCAAGCTGCACGGTCGTGACGCCGCCGAAGAATGGCTGACCGGCCTGCGCGCGTTCGGCAAGACCTACAGCAACAACATGGTCGCGCTCAAAGCGGTGGAAAACGGTGAAGTCGCCACCGTACTGGTGAACAACTACTACTGGTTCGCCCTGCAACGCGAGAAAGGCAAGCTCGATTCCAAATTGCATTACTTCACCGGCGGCGACGCTGGCGGCTTGATCACCGTGTCCAGTGCTGCCGTGCTGAAATCCAGCAAACATCCAAAAGAAGCCCAGCAATTCCTCGCCTTCATGGCCAGCGAAGAAGGTCAGCGCGTGATCACTCAGACCACCGCCGAATACCCGCTGCACAAAGGCATGGAATCGGATCGCGGTCTCAAGCCGTTCAGCGAACTGGAAGCGCCGAACGTCACCCCGGCGGATCTTGGCAACGCAGAAGAAGCCCTGGAACTGGAACGCGAAGTTGGCCTGAACTGATGGCAGCATCGTTATCGGCCCCCGCCGCGCGCGGGGGTTACGTACCAAGACGCAAACGGCCGTCGATATGGCTGGTACTGCCGGTATTGCTACTGGTGTTACTGAGCCTGTTGCCACTGGCCTACGTCGGGGTGAAAGCCTGGCAGGCCGGCTGGGCCGAGGCGCTGCATTTGCTGTGGCGCCCGTATGTGTTTGGCCTGTTGCGCAACACCTTGGCACTGATGGTCGGCGTGACGATCACCTGCGCCGTGATCGGCCTGTCGCTGGCATGGCTACTGGAACGCAGCAATCTGCCGGGTCGACGCCTGTGGGGCGTGATCCTGTGCCTGCCGTTTGCGGTGCCGGCGTTTGTCAGCAGCTTCACCTGGGTGTCGCTGAGTGCACAGTTCGAAGGCCTCGGCGGAGCGATTCTGGTGATGAGCCTGTCGAAGTATCCGCTGATCTTCCTGCCAGTCGCGGCGACCCTGCGCAATCTCGATCCCTCTCTCGAAGAATCCGCCCGCACGCTGGGACAGAATCGCTGGGGCGTGTTTTTCCGCGTCACCCTGCCGCTGTTGTGGCCATCGCTGTTGGCCGGCTCGCTGCTGATTGCCCTGCACATGCTGGTAGAATTCGGCGCGCTGTCGATCATCGGTTTGCATACCTTTACCACGGCGATCTACCAGCAATTCGAACTGGAATTCAGTAACGCCAACGCAGCGATGCTTTCGGCGGTGTTGCTGGCGCTGTGCCTGCTGCTGTTGTGGCTGGAACTGAGGGTGCGCGGCAAGGGCCGGCATGTGCGCACTGGCCAAGGTGCAGCGCGACAGGCTGAGCAAGTAAAGCTTGGGCCATGGGCTGCGGCAGGTCAGTTGTATTGCCTGTTGCTGGCGATTATCGGCAGCGGCGTTCCGCTGGGGATGTTGGCCTACTGGCTGGCGGTCGGTTCGTCGGCAGCGTTCCCGGTAGCAGCAATCACTGAGGCGCTGTTGTCATCGCTGGCATTGTCGTTGGGCGGCGCGGCGTTGTGCCTGGCGCTGGCAGTGCCGGTCGGGCTGCTGGTGGTGCGCTACAAAGGCCAATTGGCAATCTGGGCCGAACGCCTGCCTTATCTGCTGCACGCGCTGCCGGGCCTGGTGATTGCGTTGACGCTGGTGTATTTCGCCCTGCATTACGTGCCGGTGCTGTATCAGACGTCGGGCTTGCTGCTGATCGCCTATGCGCTGCTGTTTCTGCCATTGGCGCAGGCGCCGATTCGTACGGCACTGAACAAGGCTGCACCGCAGCTGGAAGAAGCCGCGCGGACCTTGGGCGCATCGTCGTTCACGGCGTTTTGCCGGGTGACATTACCGATCATTTTCCCGGCACTGGGCGCGGCGTTTGCGCTGGTGTTTCTCGATGCGATGAAGGAATTGACGGCGACGTTGCTGCTCAGCCCAACCGGACTGAATACGCTGGCGACCGAGGTCTGGGCGCATACGGCGAATGTCGAGTTTGCGGCGGCGGCGCCTTATGCGGCGTTGTTGATTGTGGTCTCGGGGCTGCCGGTTTATCTGCTGACGACACGTATGTATCTGAGCCGCTGATACCGTTTTCGCGAGCAGGCTCGCTCCCACAATGGATTGAGTTTCCCTGTGGGAGCGAGCCTGCTCGCGAAGAGGCCAGCCCGGATAACATCAAGCGCGAAACTGCCCCAGGCTAGCCTTCAACTGCGCCGCCAGACCATCCAGCACCTTGCCACTGGCCGTGGTTTCCACCACTGCCTGCGCCGCTTTCTCGGCTTGGGCGTGAATCGTTTCGACGCGCCCACGCACTGCCTGTGCACCCTGCGCCTGATGCGCTGCTGCTTGCGTCGCCAGACCGATCGCCGCATGCACCTGCTCGACCGAAGCCTGCACCGATTGCTGCAAGCGCGCACTGTCGCGCAAGACCAGCAAACCTTCGCTGGCCTGCCGTCCGGCCTGGCCAATCGCCTCGACTGCCTCACGTGCGCCCTGTTGCAGAGCGACGATGTGCGCTTGAATATCACCCGTGGAGCTTTGCGTCTTGCTCGCCAGCGCACGAACTTCATCCGCCACCACGGCAAACCCACGCCCAGTTTCACCGGCCCGCGCCGCCTCGATCGCAGCGTTCAATGCCAGCAGATTGGTCTGTTCGGCGATGCCGTGAATCACCGTCAGCACCACCTCAATCTGCTCGCTCTGCTGCGCCAGTCGCTCGATAACCTTCGCCCCGGTATCGACCTGCCCGGCCAGCGCTTCGATCAGGCTGCCAACCTTCGCCGAAGTCCGGGTGTTCTCATCGGTGGCCTGACGAATATCGACAACCTGCTTGAGCGCCGCCTGCATCGCCTGACTTTCCGACTGCGCCTCGTCTGCCATTTGCGACAGCGCGCGCAGGCTTTCTGCAACTTCATCGCGCTGCATTCCGGCAGCCGCATCGGCGCCAGCGTTGCGCAAAGTCATCGCGCCGATTTCCACGCCAGTGCGCTGAGCGACATCACCCGCCTCGCGTACGATCGGCTGCAATTTATCCACGAAGCGATTGACCGCTGAGGCCATGTCGCCGATTTCATCCTTGCTGTTGATCTGCACACGCTTGGTCAGATCACCCTCGCCTGCTGCCAGATCGTCCATCGCTGCATTGAGCATTTTCAGACGATTGACCACCCGATGACCGAGCACCACGGCCAGCAACAGCAGCACGCCGCAACCGACCAGTGCCAGGCCAAGGCCAATGCGCCAGCGAAGAGTGGCGGCAGCTTCCTGAACGGTTTGTGCGGTGTTGGCTTTCATTTCACCAGCGGTGGCTTGCGCCGATTGCAGGCGCGCCTGCATCGCTTTGGCGCTGTCCGCCGCTGCGCCTTTAAGGCTGTCGCCGACCAGTTGATCGCTGCTGGCAATCAGCGCCAGGAAGCGCTTGTCGAGCTCGGCCAGATCGGTTTCCACCGAGGCTGTGGACACACCCATCAGCACTTTGCCGATTTCCACGCCGTTGGGATTGATCGAGGCCTCGAGGTAGTAGACCGAAGGATCATTCTTCGCCGCATCCAGCACTTTATCCAGCGCGCGCTCGCCCTGACCTTTTTCCAGCAAGGCCTTGTTGATCGGGTTTTCACGGTTGAGATAACGGGTCAGATGCTGGCCGGTGGCGTCGTCATACACCACGAACAGCACGTTGGGATTGCGCTGGGCGCGGCGGGCGAACTCCGAGAGCGTCGGCACGTCGCTGTCCCACATGGCACGCGGCGCTACGGATGCAAGCAACTGCGCCATGTCGTTGGCCGAATCCTTCAGATCCTTTTCCAGCGTCGCTCGCAGCTGCGCCTGCTCTTCTTTCAGACGCGCGGACAGGCCGACCGTCAGGCGCTGACGAGTGCTGGCCGATAACGCATCAAGACTTGAAGTGACTTCACGCCCGGCCTGCTCCAGTTCACCGGAGAGTTTCTGGCTGTCGGCACCCAGGCGCACAGCCAGATCGGCTTCCAGCGCGGTCACCGTGCTCCGCGTCAGGGCAACCGCCACCAACACCTGCACCAAAAGGGCGATACCAAGGGTAACGAACACTGGCCGCAACAAACGGCTTTGTAACAGTGAGAGAACGGCTGACACTTTAAATCCCTCTACTTCTGACGCCATTAATTTGATGGCACTCTTGTAGACAGATTCACAGCAAAGGTCATGCCGTCCAACAGGCATAAACGACAAAGGCCCCGATTAAGGGGCCTTTGTTTTTTACATCAACGACTTATCAAGCAAACGGATGACGCAGAACGATGGTTTCGTTGCGGTCCGGGCCCGTCGAAATAATGTCGATCGGCGCGCCGATCAACTCTTCAACGCGTTTGATGTAGGCACGAGCATTGGCCGGCAGCTCTTCCAGGGTTTTTGCACCCACGGTCGATTCGCTCCAGCCTGGCACTTCTTCGTACACAGGCTGCAGGCCTACGTAGCTGTCAGCATCGGTCGGGGCAACAGCATTGCCTTGCGCGTCTTTGTAGCCGACGCAGATGTTGATGGTTTCCAGACCGTCGAGTACGTCCAGCTTGGTCAGGCAGATGCCCGAGATGCTGTTCACATCGATAGCGCGACGCAGGATGACGGCGTCAAACCAGCCGCAGCGACGGGCACGGCCGGTGGTAGCGCCGAACTCGTGACCCTGCTTGGCCAGGTGTGCACCGACTTCGTCAAACAGCTCGGTCGGGAACGGGCCGGAACCGACGCGAGTGGTGTAAGCCTTGGTGATGCCCAGGATGTAGTCGAGGAACATCGGGCCAACGCCCGAACCGGTCGCCACGCCACCCGCAGTGGTGTTGGAGCTGGTCACGTACGGGTAGGTGCCGTGGTCGATGTCGAGCAACGAACCTTGCGCGCCTTCGAACATGATGTCCTTGCCGGCACGACGCAGATCGTGCAGCTCGGCAGTCACGTCGAGCATCAGCGGCTTGAGCAGCTCAGCGTATTCCTTGCACTCGGCCAGGGTCTTTTCGAATTCGATGGCTGGCTCTTTGTAGTAACCGACCAGCATGAAGTTGTGGTAATCCACCAGTTCCCGCAGCTTGTCTTCGAAGCGCGGCATGTTCAGCAGGTCGCCGACACGCAGGCCACGACGGGCAACTTTATCTTCGTACGCCGGGCCGATGCCGCGACCGGTAGTACCGATCTTCAGCTCGCCACGGGCCTTTTCACGGGCCTGGTCCAGCGCAACGTGGAAGGACAGGATCAGCGGGCAGGACGGGCTGATACGCAAGCGCTCGCGCACCGGTACGCCTTTCTCTTCCAGCTTGGTGATCTCGCGCAGCAGGGCGTCAGGTGCAACCACCACGCCGTTGCCGATCAGGCATTGCACGCCTTCGCGCAGCACGCCCGACGGAATCAGGTGCAAGACGGTTTTCTCGCCGTCGATCACCAGCGTGTGACCCGCGTTGTGGCCACCCTGGTAGCGCACTACGGCGGCAGCATGTTCGGTCAGCAGATCAACGATCTTGCCTTTGCCCTCATCACCCCACTGGGTGCCCAGGACTACGACATTCTTACCCATAACACTTGTCCTCATTCGCGCAAACTTGGTGCCGGCGATGGCCGGCAGGAAAACTCAAGAAGCCAGTGGCGATACTTGCCAAAGCCCGTTCTGCTGAATCAATTGCCGGTCGCAGTCCGCATCACGGGCGGCGGCCAAAGGTTGTCCAGGCAAGGCCTGAACGACACGCTGACCCTCACTGCGCAACTGGCAAACCTGCTGCCAGAGTGCCGCATCCGTACTGTCAGGCATCCAGATACCGCCAGACGGTAGCTCGATCTCAGCACGCCCCAGGGTCACCAGGGTTTTCAAATCGGTAGAGAAACCAGTCGCCGGACGGGCGCGACCGAAGTCGGCACCGATGTCATCGTAACGACCGCCCTGAGCGATGGACTGGCCAACGCCCGGCACGAACACCGCGAACACCACACCGGTGTGGTAGTGGTAGCCGCGCAACTCACCGAGGTCGAAATACAGCGGCAGGTGCGGGAAGCGCACGGAAAGACGCTCGGCGATCGCCAGCAGGTCTTCCAGCGCCGCCAGCACCGGCGCCGGCGCATTGGCCAGACGCTCGCGGGCAGCGCTCAATACTTCACGGCCGCCGCACAGATCAACCAAGGCACGCAGCATCCCCGACAGATCGGCCGGGAGACCTTCGGTCAGGGTAATCACTTCATCGATGGCCTTGCGCTGCAGGGCATCGAACAACTGCTGCTCGACTTCACCGGAAAGACCAGCGGCACGCGCCAGACCACGGTAGATGCCGACATGCCCGAGGTCCATGTGCACGTCCGGCACATCGGCCAGTTGCAGCATGGCCAGCATCAGGCTGATGACTTCGACGTCGCTGCTCGGGCTGGCGTCGCCGTACAGCTCGGCGCCCAGCTGGATCGGGCTGCGCGAGGACGACAATGCACGCGGCTGGGCGTGCAGGACACTGCCTGCGTAGCACAGACGGCTCGGGCCTTCGCGGCGCAGGGTGTGCGCATCGATACGCGCCACCTGCGGTGTGATGTCGGCACGGAAACCCATCTGCCGGCCCGATTGCGGGTCGATGACCTTGAAGGTACGCAGATCCAGGTCCTGGCCCGCGCCGGTCAGCAGGGATTCCAGGTACTCGATATGGGGAGTCACGACGAACTCGTAACCCCAGCTCTGGAACAGATCCAACACCTGACGACGCGCGACTTCAATGCGCGCCGCCTCCGGTGGCAGTACTTCTTCGATGCCATCTGGCAGCAGCCAGCGGTCTACCGTTGCCATTACGCCATTCCCCTTTGATCCGGGCGGCCAGCACTAGGCGAGCCTTGAGTGAAGCAGAAAATGACCGGAGCGTTCAAAACGCACGCGCATGAACGACGCAGCGAAAGGCCGGCTGGCGGCTTCGCCCATCACTTTCCTCGAAAAACGCTCGGGCTATTCAAACCCGATGCCTGCAACAAAAACAGCAATCAAACGTGCAGACGCAAAAAAGCCGGGAATTTCCCGGCTGCCGCATCATACACACGTTTTCCGAAAGGATCACCCCGCCCGAGGTTTTAGCCGCCGGGCGGAATGATTCAGGTCAACGTCGTATCAAGGTTTGGCTTTTTCCAGGTAACGGAAGAAGTCGCTGCTTGGGTCGAGGACCAGGACGTCGGATTTGTTCGCGAAGCTTTCACGGTAGGCACGCAGGCTACGGTAGAAACCGTAGAACTCCTGATCCTGACCGTAGGCCTTGGAGTAGATCGCAGCTGCCTGGGCGTCACCGTCACCGCGAACCTCTTCGGATTCACGATAGGCTTCGGCCAGCAGCACGCGGCGTTGACGATCGGCGTCGGCACGGATGCCTTCGGCCAGCTCGTTACCCTTGGCGCGGTGCTCGCGAGCTTCACGCTCACGCTCGGTGCTCATACGCTCGAACACACTGCGGTTCACTTCCTTCGGCAGATCAATGGCCTTGACCCGGACATCAACCACTTCGATACCCAGCTCTTTTTCCGCCATCTTGTTCAGCGATGCAGTGATGTCAGCCATCAGCGCATCACGCTCACCCGACACCACTTCGTGCAGGGTGCGCTTGCCGAACTGGTCACGCAGCCCCGATTCGAGACGACGGGACAGACGCTCGTCGGCGATCTGCTTCAGACCCGAAGTCGCGGTGTAGAAGCGCTCGGCATCTTTCACCCGCCACTTGGCGTAGGCATCGACCATCACGGCTTTCTTTTCCAGGGTCAGGAAGCGCTGCGTCGGCGCATCCAGCGTCAGCAGACGCGCATCGAATTTGCGCACCTGGTTGACGTAAGGCACTTTCACATGCAGACCTGGCTGGACATCCGCCTGAACCACACGGCCGAATTGCAGCAGCACCGCGCGCTCGGTCTGAGCGACGATGTAGAAGCAATTCCAGCCCACCAGTACCACAACGACGCCAACGATCAGGGCGATCAGCGATTTATTGCTCATCAGCGGGTCTCCCTTGTACGCGTCTGCGGCACGTCAGTGACATGCGGCGTGACGTCCGTGTTGTTGCTGGCGGCCGAACCGGTCACCGGTGCGTTGCCCGAGCTGTTCTGGATCATTTTGTCCAACGGCAGGTAAAGCAGATTGCTCTGGCCGTTCTTGTTGCCGGTCACGAGCACCTTGCTGGTGTTGCTGAAGACTTCCTGCATGGTGTCCAGGTACAGACGCTCGCGGGTGACTTCAGGTGCCTTGCGATACTCGGCGACCAGTTTGGTGAAGCGATCGGCCTCACCCTTGGCGCGCGAGATGGTCTCGTCGCGATAACCGTTGGCATCTTCGATGATGCGCTGGGCCTGACCACGGGCTTCCGGCACAACGCCGTTGGCGTAGGTTTCAGCCTGGTTGCGCGAACGCTGCTCGTCTTCACGGGCGCGGATCACGTCATCGAAAGCTTCCTGCACTTCACGCGGTGCTGCTGCGCTCTGTACGTTGACCTGGGTGACGGTGATACCGGTGCGATAGGTATCGAGGAAACGTTGCAGACGCTCCTTGATTTCGCTGGCCATCAATTCACGACCTTCGGTCAGCACCTGGTCCATGGCGGTAGAACCGACCACGTGACGCAGTGCACTTTCGGTCGCGTGCTGCAGACTGATTTCCGGCTGATCGACGTTCAGCACGAAGTCCTGCAGGTTGCTGATCTTGTACTGCACGGTCAGCGGCACTTCGACGATGTTCTCGTCTTCAGTCAGCATCTGGCCCTGCTTGGTGTACGCACGCTCACGCGTCACGTTCTCCATGTACTTCTTGTCGATCGGCGGGAAGTAGATGTTCAGGCCCGGGCCGACAGTCTCGTAGTACTTGCCGAAGCGCAGCACAACGGCTTGCTCCTGCTCGTCCACCACGTAGACCGCGCTGTACAGCCAGACAGCCGCCAACACGACCAGGCCGATGCCGAGCAGACCGCCGAAGCCGCCACTGCTGCGCCCCGACCCGCCGCCGTCATCACCGCGTTTCTTACCACCACCGAACAACCCGTTCAGGCTTTCCTGCAGCTTTCGGAAGGCCTCGTCGAGATCCGGTGGTCCCTTGCGGTCGCCGTTATTGCGGCGCTTGCCACCCCAGGGATCCTGATTATTCGAGTTGCCACCCGGCTCATTCCAAGCCATAGCGCTCTCCATCTGATAAAGCAAAGACGCACCCACGGCGCGCCGACCAATGCTACAGAATGCCTGCCGTTGCGGCACAACCGCTTTGTCAGGCTTTTATTGCAAAGTGTGTTGCTCGATGAATTCCATCGGCTGCAATCCTTCGCGGCTTACCAATCGATTCAGCTCGATCCGGGGCAAACGAACGGCCAGCAGGCTGACACCTTCATCATCGTATTCTTCTTTCTGCACCGCCCCGAGTTCGAAGAACTGCGCACGCAGCCGAGCGAATCGTTGCGGCAAGCGCAAGGTACCGACGAACAGATCACTGCCGAGCAACTCGGCGATGGCCTGTTCAAGCAATTCCAGACCGCTGCCATCACGCGCCGAGAGCCAGACCCGTTGCGGCTTGCCATCGGCATCGCGCTGGATCTGCGGCTCGACGCCTTCAAGCAAATCGAGTTTGTTATAGACCTCGAGGATCGGCAAGTCCTGGGCACCAATCTCGCCCAGCACCACCATCACCTGCTCGATCTGCAACATGCGATCCGGTTCAGCCGCATCGATCACGTGCAACAGCAGGTCGGAATTGCTCGACTCTTCGAGCGTAGACCGAAATGCCTCGACCAGCTTGTGTGGCAGGTGACGAATGAACCCCACGGTGTCGGCGAGGACGATCGGACCGAGGTCGTCAAGCTCCAGCCGGCGCAGGGTCGGGTCGAGCGTGGCGAACAACTGATCGGCCGCGTACACCTCGGACTTCGTCACGTTGTTGAAGAGTGTCGATTTTCCGGCGTTGGTGTATCCCACCAGCGAAACGGTAGGGATGTCCGCACGGGATCGGCCACGGCGCGACTGCTCGCGCTGACTGCGCACCTTCTCCAGCCGCCCCTTGATCTGGCGCAGGCGAACCCGCAGCAGACGGCGGTCGGTTTCCAGCTGGGTTTCACCCGGACCGCGCATACCGATACCGCCACCCTGACGCTCAAGGTGAGTCCAGCCGCGAACCAGCCGCGTGCTCATGTGGTCAAGCTGGGCCAGTTCGACCTGCAGCTTGCCCTCATGGGTGCGTGCGCGTTGGGCGAAAATATCGAGAATCAGCCCGGTGCGGTCGATCACGCGACACTCGAAGACACGTTCGAGGTTGCGTTCCTGACTGGGCGTGAGGATGTGATTGAAAATCACCAGATCGGCTTCTTCAGCCTTGACCAGGTCGCGCAGTTCCTCGACCTTGCCGCTGCCGATCAGATATTTGGCGGTTGGCCGATGACGCGGCACGTTAAAAAACGCGACGGTCTCGGCGCCAGCCGAATTTGCCAACTCCTGAAACTCCTGCGGATCTTCGCGCGCCTCAGGGTCCTGTCCATCCAAGTGAACGAGGATGACTCGTTCACCACCACCGTGGCGCTCAAAGAACAAAGGAGACTCCTATCAGGCGTTACCCGGCGCTGCATCGGCATCGCCCTGTTCGTTTTCGGTTGCGCTAGGCAGACGAATTGGACGAACCGGCACGACGGTCGAGATAGCGTGTTTGTAGACCATCTGGCTTACGGTGTTTTTCAGCAGGATCACGAACTGGTCGAACGACTCGATCGTCCCTTGCAGCTTGATACCGTTGACCAGATAGATGGAAACCCCGACTTTCTCTTTACGTAAAGTGTTCAGGTAAGGGTCTTGTAGCGAATGCCCTTTTGACATGTGCCGCACTCCTTTAAGGATTCAATAATAAAAACAGGTAAATTCAGATGGCTTCGGCCGTCACACCCCCAAGGATAGACGGCAATTGCAAGGACTCAGCTCAATATGGAGATGGTCCCAAGGTATTTCAAGGCGCGTGGCAGATTGTCGCAATCAAGACTGTCCAGCCAATGCAAATCGTCCCAGCTGCGCAGCCAGGTAAACTGGCGTTTGGCCAATTGGCGCGTGGCGATGATGCCCCGCTCCTGCATCTGGGCCAATGTCAGCTTGCCGTCCAGGTAATCCCAGACTTGGCGGTAGCCTACCGCACGTATAGACGGCAACCCCGAATGCAGGTCACTTCTTTTACGCAGGGCTACGACCTCGTCGATGAATCCCTGTTCCAACATATTTGTGAATCTTTGTTCAATTCGCTGGTGCAGAACCTGACGATTCGCCGGAGCAATGGCCAGGTTCGCGACAGTATAGGGCAATTGTTGCCGTCCCGAAGCGGCTGCTTCAGTACTTTGCACAGATTGTTGCTCGCGCAGAGCGGTCATGCTCTGCCCGCTGACTCGATACACTTCCAGTGCCCGACTCAAGCGTTGCGGATCATTGGGATGGATGCGCGCCGCCGACACCGGATCGATCTGCGCCAACTGTTCGTGCAGGGCTTGCCAGCCGAGGCGTGCAGCTTCTTCCTCGATCTGCGCGCGGACCTCGGGATCGGCTGCCGGCATGTCCGCCAGACCTTCGACCAGAGCCTTGTAATAGAGCATGGTGCCGCCGACCAGCAGCGGGATCTTTCCTCGCCCAGTGATTTCGGCCATGGCCTGCAACGCGTCGCGACGGAAATCGGCAGCGGAATACGCTTCAGCGGGGTCGAGGATGTCGATCAGCCGGTGCGGGTATTCGGCCAACAACTCTTTCGAAGGCTTGGCCGTGCCGATGTCCATGCCGCGGTAGACCAGCGCCGAATCGACACTGATCAATTCGCACGGCAGCACCTTGGTCAGCTCGATGGCCAGATCGGTCTTGCCCGCAGCGGTCGGGCCCATCAGGAAAATCGCTGGAGGCAGCTGGCTCATCAACGACCGCGCAGGAACAGTTTGTCCAGATCGTCCAGGCCCAATTGGGTCCAGGTCGGTCGGCCATGGTTGCATTGACCGCTGCGCTCGGTGTTTTCCATATCGCGCAGCAGACCGTTCATTTCCGGCAGGGCCAGACGCCGGTTGGCGCGGATCGCGCCGTGGCAGGCCATGGTGCCGAGCAGTTCGTTGAGGTGCGCCTGGATACGGTCACTGGTGCCGTATTCCATCAGGTCAGAGAGCACGTCGCCGACCAGTCGATTGGCTTCGGCCTGCTTGAGCAAAGCGGGAATCTGCCGGATCGCCAGGGTTTCCGGCCCCAGTCGCTGCAATTCAAAACCAAGACGCTGAAACCAAGCGGCGTGTTCTTCAGCGCAATCGGCCTCGCGCTGACTGACCGCCAGCGATTCCGGCACCAGCAACGGCTGGCCACTGAGACCTTCGCTGGCCATGGCGATTTTCAGGCGCTCGTACATGATTCGCTCGTGGGCGGCATGCATGTCCACCAGCACCAGGCCATGGGCGTTTTCGGACAAAATATAGATGCCCTTGAGCTGCGCCAGTGCATAGCCGAGCGGCGGGATATCTTCCTGACCGGTTGGCAGCGCGCTGGCATTGGCTTCAGGCAGCGGCGCGAAAAATTCCTTGTATGCGGCTTGCGCCTCGGCAGCGGGCAGCGCCGATTGCGGACGCGGCGTGTATTGATACTGATAAGCGCCGCCAGCGCTAGCCCCGGACGGAGTATTGAACACCGGCTGCGCCTGAGGCTGCTCCAGCAGCGCATTGGCGGCTAGACGCATCTCGCCTTGCGGGCCGAACTCGCCAGCCTCGATCCCACTCGGCCGAACGATCGCCGTGGTGACCGAGCCGGCAAGTTGATCTTCCGGACGCACATCGCCCAGCGCACGGTGCAGCGTGCCATACAGGAAATCGTGGACCATGCGCCCGTCACGGAAACGCACTTCGTGTTTGGTCGGGTGCACGTTGACGTCTACCGCTGCGGGATCGACCTCGAAAAACAGCGCGAAGGTCGGGTGCCGACCATTGAACAGCACGTCGCGATAAGCCTGGCGTACCGCGTGGGCCACCAGTTTGTCGCGCACCGCACGGCCGTTTACGAAGAAATACTGCAAATCCGCCTGACTGCGGTTGAAGGTCGGCAAACCGACCCAGCCCCACAGGTGCAAGCCATTGCGTTCGATCTCGATCGGCAACGCCTGCTCAAGGAAACCCGAACCGCAGATCGCCGCCACACGCCGGGCGCGGGCTGCATCATCGTGGGCCTCGTGCAGGCTGAGGATGGTCTTGCCGTTGTGGCGCAGATGAAAAGCCACGTCGAAGCGCGCCAGCGCCAGACGCTTGATCACTTCCTGCAGGTGATCGAATTCGGTTTTTTCGGTCTTGAGAAATTTGCGCCGGGCCGGGGTGTTGAAGAACAGGTCGCGGACTTCCACCGAAGTGCCGACCGGATGCGCCGCCGGCTGCACGCGCGGCGCCATGTCCCGGCCTTCGGTTTCGACCTGCCAGGCCTGATCGGCATCGCGGGTGCGCGAGGTCAGGGTCAGACGCGCCACGGAGCTGATCGACGCCAGCGCCTCGCCCCGGAACCCCAGGCTCATCACCTGCTCGAGATCTTCGAGGTTGCGAATCTTGCTGGTGGCGTGACGGGCCAGGGCCAACGGCAGGTCATCGGCGGAAATACCGCTGCCGTCATCGCGCACGCGCAGCAACTTGACGCCGCCCTGCTCGACATCGACGTCAATACGCTTGGCGCCAGAGTCGAGGCTGTTTTCCAGCAACTCCTTGATCACCGAAGCCGGGCGCTCGACCACCTCACCAGCGGCGATCTGGTTCGCCAGTCGTGGGCTGAGCAGCTCGATGCGCGCGGTGTTCATTACCTGGTTCATTCTTTGGACGCCAGTTCGGTGCCTGGAATGGTCAGGTGCTGACCGACTTTCAGCTCATCGCTTTTCAGATTGTTGGCGGCGCGCAAGGTGGCCGGCGAAACCTGATAGCGCACGCCGATCATCGCCAGGGTTTCCCCCGGCCCGACGCGGTGGTCGCGCGGGCCTTGGGCAATCTTGCCGGAATCACGCAGCCAGGCGATGTAGGTGCCCGGCGGCGGATTCTGCTGGAAGAACTGGCGCACGCCGCTGCTGATCGAACGGGCCAGCGCTTGCTGATGGCTCGATGCGGACAGCTTGTTCGCTTCGTTGGCGTTGGAAATAAAGCCGGTTTCAACCAGGATCGATGGAATGTCCGGCGACTTCAACACCATGAAGCCGGCCTGTTCCACGCGCTGTTTGTGCAGCGGCGTAACGCGACCGATGTTGGTCAGCACCTTTTGCCCGACGTTGAGACTGGAGGTCAGCGACGCAGTCATCGACAGGTCGAGCAACACGCCGGCGAGCATGCGGTCCTTGTCGTCGAGGCTGACGTTGCCGGCACCACCGATCAGGTCGGATCGGTTTTCACTGTCGGCCAGCCAGCGGGCAGTCTCGGAGGTAGCGCCACGATCGGACAGGGCGAACACCGAAGCACCGAAAGCGGCCGCGGACGGCGCAGCGTCGGCGTGGATCGAGACGAACAGGTCGGCGCCCTTCTTGCGGGCGATTTCGGTACGCCCGCGCAATGGAATGAAGTAGTCGCCGGTACGGGTCAGCTCGGCGCGGAAGCCTTTCATGCCGTTGACCTGACGCTGCAATTCGCGGGCGATCTGCAGCACCACGTCTTTCTCACGCTGGCCGCGCGAGCCGGAAGCGCCCGGGTCTTCGCCACCGTGGCCGGCGTCGATGACAACGATAATGTCGCGCTTGCCGGCCGGGGCTGGCGGCAACTTGATCGCCGGTTCGGTCGGAGTCACCGGCACCGCCGGCACGGTCGCCACCGATGGCGTCGGGGCTGGCGGCGGCGCGGCATCGGCCGGGTTGTCGAACAGATCGACCACCAGACGGTTGCCGTACTGCGCGTTCGGCGCCAGCGAGAAGCTTTTCGGGGTGACGGCTTTTTTCAGGTCGATGACCACCCGCAGGTCGGTCGGTGTGCGCTGGGCTGAGCGCATCGCGGTGATAGGCGTGTTCGCGGTCTGCACGTTCAACGGCGCGCCGAGGGTGGCGCCGTTGATGTCGATCACCAGCCGATCAGGGGCTGTCAGGGTGAAAACGCTGTGCTGCACCGGCCCGCTGAGGTCAAAGACCAGTCGCGTATTGTCCGGCGCACGCCACAGGCGCACGCTGTTGACCTTTGAATCGGCCACAGCGTTGACGGTTACTGCCATCAACATCAGTCCAGCGGCAGCCACCAACGCGCGAAAGCGCATACCAAACCCCATCATTTAATTGGATTCCAATGCCAAAGCGGCACACCAGGCCTCGCCACGCGAGCCCTGGGCTAAAATTTTCAGCGAACGCCCGCTGTCTTGCGGGCTAATGGTAATGGTCAGGTCAGGCTTTGGCAAAAAGCCTGCACCTTTATCGGGCCATTCGATCAGGCACAGGGCATCGTCTTCGAAGTAGTCGCGGATGCCGAGAAACTCCAGCTCCTCGGGATCGACCAAACGATAGAGGTCGAAGTGGAAGGCACGTATGTCACCGATCTCGTAGGGCTCGACCAATGTGAAGGTCGGACTTTTTACCGCGCCGACATGCCCCAGCCCACGAATGATGCCCCGTGACAGGGTGGTTTTGCCCATACCCAGATTACCTTCAAGAAAAATCAGGCCATGGCCCTGGGTGACGCGGGCGATCCGTGCGCCAAAGTCGCTCATTGCCTGTTCATCGGCCAGGTACAGGGTTACTTCAGACACGGTGCTTGCTCCTCCAACAACTGACGAATGGCTGGAATCAGATCACTGGCCGCCAGCCCACGGCCGAATTTGCCTTGTTGCATGCCGGCGTTGGCGTGCAGCCAGACGGCCAGGCATGCCGCATCGAACGCGCCCATGCCCTGGGCCAGCATTGCGCCGGTCAGACCGGCCAGCACATCGCCGAGCCCGCCCGTGGCCATCGTCGGATGACCCTGATGACACAAGGCCAGACGCCCATCGGGATGGGCGATCAGACTGCCGGCCCCTTTCAGAACCACTACCGCTGAATACTTTTTGCTCAACGCCAGAGCAGCGGCCGGGCGATCGGCCTGCACTTCGGCGGTACTGATGCCAAGCAAGCGCGCCGCTTCACCCGGATGCGGGGTGATCACGCAATCCTTGGGCAACTGGACAAAATCGCTGGCCAGCAGGTTCAACGCGTCGGCGTCCCACACTTGCGGCAACGCAGCATTGGCGGCCGCCGACGACAGGGCACGGCCCCAACTGGCCTGACCGAGACCCGGTCCGACCACCAGCACCGAAACCTTTTCCAGCAGCCCCATCAGTTGATTGGCTGACGAAGTGCCGAGCGCCATCGCCTCCGGGACCCGAGTCAGCGCCGCCGGCACATGCTCTGGGCGAGTCGCTAGCGAGACCATGCCCGCGCCGCCGCGCAAGGCCATTTCCGTGCTGAGCAGAATCGCTCCGCCGAAACCGTGATCGCCGCCGATCAGCAACACGTGGCCAAAGCGGCCCTTGTGCGAGGTCGGCGCGCGCGGCGCAAGTGCTGGAAGATTAGCGGCGCTCAGGCGCTGAGCGCAGACAGGAATGTCACTGAAAATTTCGTCGGGGGCTTGCAGGTCGCTGAAGACCAGCTCACCGATATGATCCGCAGCATCACCGGTCAACAGTCCGACCTTCATACCAATGAAGGTCACCGTTAGATCGGCGCATACCGCGACACCCAGTTCACACCCGGTATCGGCACACAGCCCGGAAGGAATATCGACCGCCGCTACCGGCAAGCCGCAGGCGTTGATCGCCTTGATCGCCGAGGCATAGGGCTCACGCACTTCGCCGCTCAGGCCAGTGCCGAGCAAGGCATCGAGGACGACACCGCGCAGCTCGCTTTGCCCCTGCCAGCCTTGCACCACAACACCAGCAGCCACGGATTCGGCATGGGCCAGTGCGGCATCGCCCTGCAAACGTTGCGGATCGCCGACGGCGAGAACGCGCACGGTCCAGCCGGCCCGCAGCGCCAACCCGGCCACCAGATAACCGTCACCGGCATTGTTGCCATGGCCGGCGAGCACGGTCAGCTCGTTCGCGCCCGGCCATTTGCGCACCAGTGCGCGCCACGTCGCGCGGGCGGCGCGTTGCATCAATTCGAAGCCCGGCGTGCCGGCGGCGATCAGCCGCGCGTCGAGTTCGCGCACCTGCGCGGCGCGGTACAGCGCGTCGGGTAATTCATCTTTCGTCTGCGGCATGCGTCTTCGGGCTCCGATGTCTGGCAGAATTATACGCACCTCAGCTCCGGTTTCTCTCGCCTCATGTCCGCCATCACCACAGACCTGCCCGCCCTCGCCCAATCGATCAAGGATTGGGGCCGCGAGCTGGGCTTCCAGCAAGTCGGCATCAGCGGTCTGGACCTGGCCGAACACGAGCAGCATCTGCAGCGCTGGCTCGAGGCCGGCTACCACGGCGACATGGACTACATGGGCGCCCATGGCAGCAAACGTTCGCACCCGGAAGAGCTGGTGCCGGGCACGTTGCGCGTGGTTTCCCTGCGCATGGACTACTTGCCAGGCGATACGGAAATGGCCAAACGCCTGGCTGAGCCGGAGAAGGCTTACGTGTCGCGTTATGCCTTGGGCCGCGATTACCACAAATTGATCCGTAAACGTGTTCAACAATTGGCCGACAAGATCCAGGCGGAGATCGGCCCGTTCGGCTTTCGTGCGTTTGTCGACAGCGCACCGGTGCTGGAAAAAGCCATCGCCGAACAGGCTGGACTGGGCTGGATCGGTAAAAATACCTTGGTGTTGAACCGCAAGGCCGGCAGTTATTTCTTCCTGAGCGAACTGTTCGTCGACCTGCCGCTACCGGTGGACGAACCGCACAGCAGCGAACATTGCGGGCGTTGCACCGCATGCCTGGATATCTGCCCGACCAACGCCTTTGTCGGCCCGTACGTGCTGGACGCCCGGCGCTGCATTTCCTATTTGACCATTGAGCTGAAAACCGCGATTCCCGAAGAATTGCGGCCATTGATAGGCAATCGGGTATTTGGCTGCGATGACTGCCAGATCGTCTGCCCATGGAACCGCTTCGCCCGGCCGACTGGAGAAAGCGATTTCAAGCCACGGCACAATCTCGATAATGCCGAGCTGGCTGAACTGTTCATGTGGGATGAAGAAAAGTTCTTGAGCAGCACCGAAGGTTCACCGTTGCGGCGTGCCGGGTACGAGCGCTGGTTACGCAATCTGGCGGTGGGACTGGGGAATGCGCCTTCAACGATTCCTGTGCTGGAAGCGTTGAAGGCGCGACGTGATTATCCGTCAGAGTTGGTCAGGGAACATGTCGAGTGGGCACTGGAACAGCACGCCCACCGCGCGCTCGCAAAACCGGCAAGCGTACTGTTCAAATCGTAGCCGGACCTTGAGTGTTCCTGCTTTCGCCTTGTATCGTTTCGTTGCGTGCTCCGACTTACTTTTTTTCCTTTAAATGACCACCCAGCTGGTTGATGACCGCGATCCGCTCCTTGGCGTTTTCGGTCATATATATTCGGTCTCCTTGCGACAGATAGAGATGCATCGGCTTTGATGCTGAGCCGGATGGACCATGCATTGGCGTGTATTTGGCATGAATCAGCGCTGCAGAAGACGTCGGGGAGTTACCCGCCTCAATGTGCTGCATGAAGGTTTCGGCCTTTTCAAGCAAGCCGGTAAGGCCCTCTTTCTCAAGGATGTTCTTTTTGGGGTCGACCCTGACGAGTGACCATGGTTTCTCGGCCTCTTCCTGAACGGCCGCGCTGGCCTTCGCCTTCGCCTTGGCCGCCGCCTTGTTTCCCTTACCCTTGATCATGCCTCGGGCCATCTCTTGACCCGCTGCTTTGGAACCTTTACTACTCAGGCCCTGCTTGAAGGCGCCAGCCAGTTTCCTGCCAGCATTGATGCCCGCTTTGGCACCCGCTGCCAGCCCTGCGCCCACCGAAGCCAGCCCAAGACCAAAACTGATCCAGCCCAATATCTCGCCCGCTTGAGAACCCGGTGCGAGTTCATTGACCACCTCGCTGGCAATACCCGCCAGGCCTGAAGCAACCGCCAGCCCCAATGCCGCCACTGCCCATGGCGTCGCCGCACCCATTGTCACCACGCTGGCAACAATCCCGAGAACACTGAGGCCGATGCCCAGGATCGATTGCCAGGAGATATGCCCGGTAGGGTCGACACGATTGACAGGGTCGCCCAGGCAATAACTGTAGGCATTCAATCCGCCCGCGCCAAATGGACTCATGCTGTCGGGGGCGAGAAAGCGCATCAGTGTCGGACTATAAGCCCTGTAACCGTTGCCCAGCAGATACAGCCCGGTAACCGGATCCAGCTGTTCGCCGTTGAACCCTGCCACGCTGAACAATCCACCTTCGGCGGGACGATGCCCATAAGGGCTGTAGGCGCAATCGGTGAGCTGCTCCTTGCCCAGCGTTGCCAGCACACTTTGCTGCTGATCGGTGGCGTATAGCTGCGCGTCGGGGTTCAACCCCGATTGCTGTTGCCCCACGAGCGCTCCACCGTGACGCACAACACTGGTTGAACTTTCACCACTCACCTCGTTGGCAACCCGGCCTGCGTAGTAGTAACGCTGCACAATTGCTTTTTCGGCTTGCGACAGCTCCACCAGATCGTCGAAACCGTCGTAATGGTAGCCACGAATCACTGATCCCCCTGCGCTGGACAACTGCTCGAGACGTCCGAACGCGTCATAGGCCAGCGTTCGCGCCTGGTCGTCCTTGATCATCCTGCCGTTGGCGTCGTATTCCAGCGTCACTGCCGAGGGATAGTCGACGTGGGAATGTTTGACGGCGCTGAGCTGTGCAGGATCAGGATTGTCGTAACTGAAGGTGGTCAGATTCACCCCCAGCGGGAACTTCGTCTGCACGGTGAGGATGTTATCCAATGCATCGAAGGTGAATGTCTGGCGGATAATTTCCTTGCCATACGGATCGCGCGGCTTTTGCGTGCCGGCACAGTCGTACTGGATCAAGCGCCCGCGCACATCGTAGGTGAACTGTTCATCACGTAAAAGTTGAGTGCCACGTCTGGACACTTTCTGCGCCAGTTTGCCAGCCAGCGTGTAAGTCGATTCCAGGGTCTGGTCTGGCTGACCCTGAATCTCGAAAGTACGGCGGGTTTCACGCCCGATATCGTCATAGGCAAACCGGGTGATCATTTGACGCTTGATGGACGTTTCTTCGGTTTGCGTCCAGTCCAGCATCCCCGTCTGCGCGTCGTAGTGGAATTCGGTTTTAAGCGAGCCTTGAGAGGTGGATAGCAGGCGGCCGTGCTTATCGTATTCGGATGTGCTTTCGACTCCGAGCACATCGACATGGGCGATCGGTCGCCCCTGCAGGGACCAGGTACTGGAGGTTGCTTTGGTGATAGCGCCGAGGGTCGTCGTTTCGGTTTTCACACGCCCGGAGGGGTGATAGGCGAAATTGCGCTCTCTGCCGTTTTCGGTACAGGTCAAGGGATTGCCACTGAGGGGGTCATACGTCATGGTCGTGACCAGATCCCCTGCCTTGCGCTCAGTCAGCAGGCCGCCCAGTTCCCGCAAATAAGTGAATTCGGTTTTTTTGCCATCAGCACTCCTGTACCACTGCGGCTGGGTGAAGCCCGCTTCATAACCAGCCTCGGACTTACGTCCGCCCACGGTACTTCGGATCAAGCGACCCAGACCGTCATAAGTTTGCTGCCCCAACACTTTGTCAGCGACCTTGATGTTGATCGGCAGACCTTCATCACTATGCCCGGCGTAGTCGGTCACGACCGCAGTGGCGTCGGGCAGGACACTGCGGGTTATCCGGTCAAAAACGTCGTACTCATATCGACTGGTATTGCCGACAGGGTCTGTCTGACTGGTTGTGCGCCCGTAACCGTCATAGGTGTAAACGGTTTTGCCGAGACTCTTGTTCTTCAGATTGAAGCTCTCGACGCTCAGCGGTTTACCGAAATCATTGACGAGGGTGATCGTCTTGCCCATCCCCTGGAACCAATGGGTCTGCCGGCGAAGAACCGGGTCCGCCTCGCTGTGTTCGATACGTCCATCATCGTGCAGCGTCTTGCTGACCTGGCCCCAGGAATCGAATTCGTAGCCGGTGCTGACCGGATAAGGCTTGCCATCACGCCAATCAGTCAGCGTCACTTTCACCTTGTGGCCGACCGAATCATGCAGCGCAGAATAAAGCGTGCGTGTCTGAATCAGACCGTCCTTGTCGGGATGGTCGCAGTCCTTTTCATGAACGGTGATCACCCGTTCCATCCCGTCATAAGTCACTTTTTGCTCGCCGCCAGCAGGATCCGTGGTCACCATTGTCGCCGGATGCTGTTTGCTGGCAGCCAGATAGGTCCACCGGGTAACGGCCGCATATGGGGTGCCGCCAGCAACCGTTTTGCCCACTGCCCGACCGATTGCGTCGTACTCATGCTCGATGTGCTCGCCATCGACACCGACTTCAGAGACCTGTAATCCGGTCAGCGTCGACAGCACTTTCTCACTGGTCTGCAGCGTGCCGTCAAATCCGCGCGTGCTGGACCTGACTCGCAACCTGTCACCCTCAAGTTCATAGGAAAACTCGATAGCGGTTTTTTTATCATTCAGGATGACACTCTGCTCTTTCGTGGCTCCATGCTTGAGTGGATCCCCGGGCGTATTCAAATAACTGCGTGCGGTTTTCGAACGCAATACCTCAACGCCTTCCAACACTTCACAAAAACGCTCCTCGACCGGTAACACGGATGCCAGTTCCGCACCGTCCAGCGCCGGATGCAGCGCGTAGTCGTAGTAGGTGACTGTCGAAGCACCATCGGATGCGGCAGCAGTCACCGTCCTTTTTTTCGGGAATCTGGAAAAGCCCAGCGGATCCTCTGGGCAGTTATCTCCACCACTGGCCGGATAAAATTCCGTGGTCGTCGTCACCCCAGTGGGCTCGACCTGCTTGAGCAAGTTACCTTCGTCATCGAACTCGGTGACGGTGGTTTCCACACGCTGCTGTTGGGTGCGCCGATCGAGGTACGTCACCGTGTGGACTTTAGGCATGCGGAACTGAGCCACCTGCTCACTGAATGGCTTGGTAATGGAACAGTGATACTCCGTGGTGGTGGCGATCTGAGCGTCACCACAGGTTGTAACCTCAGCCACCAACAGATGGAATTTGTTGTAGGTGCGTTTGATGCGGGTATGTACTTTGCCGCTGACCAGCAAGTGCTCGTCCGAGGTGTAGACGTAGTGGCCGGGCGCCAGATAGAGAGGATCCAGATCACTATCCTTGGCAGGAAGGAGGCCCTGCCCAAGGAAGTTATGGTCGGAGTACGTGTAGGTCTTGCAAAGTCGGGGCTGGCCGCGCCCTGGGTAGACATCGTGAGCAATCACAAACGGCAGTGTCCGTTCCACACCGCTGATGAAGCGGTGGCCGTGCCGCTTGTAGCGAATGATTTCGACCCCGCGCAGCGGATTGACGATGCGATGAACATAGCTGGCTCCAGCGATGACTTCATACTCAAGGTCCCAACCCTTACCAACCGGCAGCTCGATGGCCGTCACTCGAGAGTTTTTCAAGATCAGCTTGTAGTTGGAACTGGAAGTAGTGTCGGGATGCCGGGACAGCGTCACCTGGCCAGCCGCGCGGGTGATTTTCAACAGGCAGCGCTTGGCATCACGGACTTCGGCCAATCGGGGAAACTGGTTGAACAACTCATGCTTCAGCGTAATGCTCACACCGTTCGCGGCGATTATTTTTTCCGCGACGGCGACCTGAGTGCCGGCCAGGACTTTGAGCAGTTCACGCCGGCCATCCTTGTATCGAACTTCATAGCGCCCTGCTCCAGCGACTGACACTTTCGCCGTTTGCAGTTTCATTTCCTTGAACTTAAGGCCGGAAGACGTCTCGACAGCCTTGTAGCGCTCACCGTTGGACAAGGTCATCACTTTGCTGCGCAAGTCATAATTGGTTAGTGTCAAAGACCAGCCAACGCCGAAACCACTATCCGCCTGATTGAGCGGATTAAAGCCCACTGAAAGTGCAAGCTCCGGACCATTGAGATCCGCCGAGTGCAACTTGCCAAGCGAAAATGCGCAGGTGTACATGCCCGTGCGGGGATCAACGCCTCCTGAAACAAATTCACCAAAGTTGAAAGCGTTTGAATGAACAGAGGGAGAGAAATTACTTTCCATTGGTAAACCGTCCTTTTATTTCCAGACTTAGGTTGAGCAGTTAAAACTGGCCAGCAAAAAGCGCCGACCACACAACGAAGTCAGCTAAGCTGCTTCATTGACCGCCTGGATTGATCCAGAATAAAAGTGAGCCGCTCTTTATCACCATCGATACAAAGGCGGTGCTCCGTACCGAACTCATCGAACACGGCAAACTCGAATGCGCTTTCATTTTCCCGTGCTGCTTGCGGGTCAGCGGAAAGATACTGAACAAGGGTTAATTGCCCAGGCACCTTATTGATAGGGACGGTAACGTAGCTTAGGGGACTGCGGAATGTTGCTTGCACGCCATATATCGGTGCCATATAGCCATAAAAAACTTTGCGACTACCTTGTATTCCGGGGATATTACCGGACACATAGACTTGCACCGCCTCTTCGGAATCATAAGGATCAAGTTTCACCTCACTGCTGTACCAGTCAAGGAGGTGAATCTGCCTGCCTTCAGCGCGCAGGGCAATATGATAATGCTGAATCGAATCGTATCGACCCCTCTGCCGTTTCTCATCATACTTGCTCAATGAAAAGCTGCTCAGCGAGTACTCTTTCGGAGGAATCGCCTCCAGCGTGACACTGCTGTCGAAACCAACCCCATTACTTCGCAATACCACGCCATTCAAAGAGATCTCGGCAGCCACTTCCATAATTCCAGGTCGGGAAGCCGAGACCCAGAACTGGAAAATCTGTACCGGATCTGCGGCGTTGCTTATCTGGTTGTCACTGACCCGAGGGAGTTCTGTCAGGCGCGTTGCACCACCCGACATTTCGTGAGCGTAACGATTTTCCTGAATCGAAACACTCCAGTCTCCCTCCAGAGGCCGAGCACCGTTGTAGGCAATCAGCCGCAATGACGGCAATGCAGGATGTCCATGCAGCGATACGCCGTCGCCATTGTTATCGATACCGTGCAGAAGCACCAATACACGCACCTGCATGCGACCGTTGGCATAAAGCACTTTGTGCTGGCCATGATTTGTGGCGTCGAGCTTTACCTCGATACGGGAAATACCAACTTGCTCATCAAACATCTGATAACACCTCAGCCGATTAATATATTTCGCCCTTCAAGGGCTGGGCAAAGTATTAACGTCGAATTTAAATATAAACAGCCGCGACATTTGACATTTTGTGAAAAAGCAAACTTTCAACATCATCTTTAATAATTCACACAGATGCTAATAACTTCAAAAAATGCGATCTGCATGTTACGAGATTCAACACTAAGCCTTTCGCCCCTTTGATTCTGGCCCACGAAGGCCTGTTACCCCTTCCGAATTCAATCAACCCGAACCGGAAGGGGAGTCAGCGAGTAGCTTATGTTTGCCAAATCATGTTGGCAGCGTGATCGATCCGTTACTTTCGACAACACTCAGTCGCTATCTGGACCTGTCGAAAATCCGCTCTCCGATGACTCACTATCGGAATCAACGTCTGAAACTGTTTCTTCCGTTTGGATTTCCACTTTCCGGTCCATACTGGAATTTTCAAGATATTGATTAATCCGCCGCATCGACTCGTCACTCAGCGGATTGTTCAATAAACCAACATATAGATCTTGAGTATCCGGAATATCGAACAGATCGCCCCCTACGTCTGAGATATTATTATCCTGTAACGCCATGACCCGAAGATCTCCAAGCCTGTCTATACCGGAAGGCAGGCTGGAGAGATTGGCGTTATATAGCATCAACTCGGTCAAACCTGTCATGAAGCCTACATGCGGAGCAACTGTCAGAGGGTTGTTGGCCAGATTCAACAAAGTGAGCGTCTCGATCCTGGACACACCTTCAGCCGTCGCTTCAGATAATTCAAGCGAGCAATCGTCCAGCACAAGTTGACGCAACTGGCGCATTTGGAATATCCCTGACGGGAAGTCCTCCATTTTTATGCCAGTGACCATCAAATATTGAACATTGGGAAAACTGTCAAAAAAAGCGCCGATGCGTGCGCCTGGCGTTTCCACAGTCAATATCAACTCTGTTACATAGTCGAACCTGGCGGATAATCTTGGTAACTCACCAGTAAAATCGACATGATGGGAAAAATGATAGTCACCGTAACCCCACCTGGAAACCGACTTGCGTCGCCAGATATCTTGCAGTTTTGCGCTAAATTGCTCGCGAGCCTGGCGCTGTTCTGCGATCTGCATTGCGTCCTGCGAAGAGTCCGCTTGGGTCGATAATCCTTCCGCACTCCAGATCGCCAATTCATTGCGCAATATTGCGAGGTCTGTCTCCAGGCGCGCTAAAACTGTGGTCGGCTCAGATCCCAGGCGCTCGGAAACGAACGCGGCCAACTCCTTGTCAGCAAGCTGCGGATAGAGGCTACGGACACGTTCCACAACGGATCCTGTCAACATCGGGTTGACATCGCCGCCGCCTCGCAGCCCCGCTTGCGCGTATTGGGCGCTGGCCGGAACAGCCGTTACCTGCACAGGTGCCAGTCCCAGCCATTCGCTCACGCGTTGGCGCGACGGCAATGGCTGTGCGCGTACCAGTTGCCGCAGAGCCGCACCACCGCCCTGCGCTACACCGAGCAACTGGCGCTGCCCGGGCAGTAAAAGGCGCCAGACGGCGGCATACAGATCCATCCGATCCTGGGGGGACGCGATGCCGCTGCGTTGGATAACGTAGCCTTCAAGCTGACGAATCAATATGTGACGCACTGGCGATCGAGCATCGCCAATAGCACTCAATGACTCACCCTCTGACGCTTGCAGACGAATCTCGATACGAATCTGTCGCGGCCACTGATCAAGCTGCCCGATCATCTGCAACGCCAGTTGGTCAGTGTCCAGGCTGGCTACCGCATCCAGATAGATTCCTTCGCACGCCCTGGCGAGACGCACCTCGCGTAGCGCCACCAGCGTTTTTTCTGCCATGTGCCTCGGCATTCCCGGCCGCAGGCGCAAATGCCTATGGTCGGCGGCACTGGCCTCTCGCCACAATGCCTGAGCAATCGTCTTGGGCAGATGAGGAAAAATCCGTCGCATCTGCAATGTGTTGTCATCGCAATCGAGTTCGAACGCCCGCTCGCTCTGCTCAAAGAGCAAAGCGCGGGACTGTTCGATAACGCGCTCGCTCAGATCAGTTGCCTGTAGCGTTAACAAAGCCTGCAGTTGTGAATCGGCCTGCGCACGCACGGTCGGATCGGAATGTTGCACTTGGGTGATGAACTGGCGGATCTTTTGATCGAGGGCGAAGCGTCTCGCTGTGTCCTGCAGCAATGCCAGCGAAGCGGGATGAATGTCGGACCTGTGCGCCATCATCGCGTCGACGCCGCTCACGGCAAATATGCGTTGGGTCATCAGTGGAGGAAAATCCTTTATTGAATACTCCGTGCCGGGAAGCTCTGTCGTGCGATTTTGTCCGGTAAAGACAGTTGCAACTGGATTGGCCGACTCAGGATCATCCAGCGGATGCCACAAACGGCCCTCGCTGTCAGGCCTCAACAGCGGACCGGAAGGATGCAGTTCTCTGGCATGTGTGGCGCGAAGCAGGCCGCTCTCGGGGTCTCGGACCACTTGTACGATGTGATTGTCAGCGACGGCAACATACTGACGCTGCTTCATGATTGCGATGCCCCATGCATCGGTCTCGTCGAGACGCTCTTGCGTGGGTATCCAGTAGTTCTCCAGCGAATTCCTTGCGGACACACTTGCGAACTCGTCGATCGTGGAATATTTCGGCCTCGTGCTCACACTGATGACAGGCATCACTGCAAGCGAATCTGAAGAAGATAGCGAAGGCAAGGGTCCCTGATGATGTGCAACAGTCGAATGCGGCATTGTCGAAGACGGGTTCAGAGCCCGGGGCAGGCCATCCCCGCTGGACTCGATGGGTCTGGTTGGGGCAGATACAGGTTTGATTTTCGGCGGTTTGCCAGTCATGAATGCTCATCCTTGAGGAGTGGTGACGCTGGCCACACATCGCTGCGGGCCAGCGCAAGACATCAGATAAAGCACTTTCGTGCATATGCCTGATCATCGAACATGGCAGCTTATCTGCAGCCGCGATGCCAAACGCATATACAGCTACTACATCCCAAGACATTGCATCAATGGATGATGAAACTCAGCCTCGCTGAAGAGACAAATTGCGCTCATAAAAACTCACGCGAATCGCCAACTTATGCCCGGTACCATATTCATCGATAGCGATAAAGTAGAGGACACTTCCATATTTTTGCGCACCGGTATTTTCCGAGTATTCGGATAACGCCTGCACAATAGTGAGTTCTCCGTCGCTTTGCGTATTTACTTTGTAATGCTTGTGATTCCATGTTTGCGCATCGCCGGTGAAAGCATATACAAACGGATCACCCCTATCAGGCAAGGTGACGGTCACACTGGTTTTTTCGGGACGGACGAAAATGCACTTCATATAATTGGTTTTGATTTCGTTAAGCCTGTTCCCGCCCGCAAAATCGAGGTTTTCGCCCTCTTCAGCCCCCTCGACCATCCAATCGACCAGGCGGATTTGCTTCCCGTCCGGGTACAGCCCCAGATGGTACTTCCAGATACGATTACCAGGCGACTCATTACCAATCCTGTTCTGATACAACTGAAAGACTCCATATGTCGCGGGCTTTTCAGCCTCCAGAGTCACGCTGCTGTAATGAACACTGGCAGGGGTGGTTCCGTTGCTCAAAATCCTCTCCCCGTTGAGAGACAGGCGCGCACCGACCTCAGTCGTTCCGGCGCTCGACGAGGAAACCCAGAACGTACGCACCTGTGGATGAACGCTGTCATTCTCAAGATCATCATCGTGCCTGTCCAAGGCATCCGGTGCAGGCCGTGCCTCACGCGTAAACTGCCCTTGGACTGCGCTCGCGACCCAACCATCGCGCAAGGTCTTGCCGGTCGCGTAATGAATAAGCTGGATGCTTTCCAGTACATCTTCCGGTACATGCACAGCGTTGCCGTCGGCGTCTACTCCGGCAACCAGCACCTGAACTTTGACTTGCATCCGGCCATTAGCAAAAAGTGCCCTGCTTTGAGTGTTATCACTGGCGTCAAACTTGACCTTCAGACTGGACAACCCCACAAGAACGGGCGAAGTGTTTTGTTGATTACCTGTAGCATCCATGCTTTCACTCATAATACAGCTCCTCTGTGAGAATATAACTTGATAGTGACATCGAAAACATGTCAGCAAAAAAAGTTACATACCCACCGAGAAAATATCAAAGTGAAAAGTGTAAGAAATATGCGCGCACCAGCCGCCGGCAACTCATACGCCTTTAAACCAGCCTCCAATACACCAACGCAAGAATGATCAATGTTCGTCGTTATAGACGAACTTCGGCATTTCCCAATGGAAACGGATGGCCAGCAGACGTAACAGAAACCCGCCAAACAAAGTGATCAGGATGGCTTGTTCGCCCGGCACATTTATATAAAGACAAAACATGTAGCACCATGCCGCAGCGAATGAAACACTGGCATAAAGTTCGCGGCGAAATATCAGCGGAATGTCATTGCAGAAAATGTCGCGCAGGATGCCGCCGAACACACCGGTGATGACGCCGCTGACCGAGGCCACCAGCATGCCGTGGCCCATTTCCAGCGCTGTCATGCAACCGATCAAGGTAAATGCCACCAGCCCCACCGCGTCGAGCACCAGAAACAGCGAGCGCAGGTGACGCATCCAGCGTGCGGCAAACACCGTAAACATCGCCGCCACCGAGGTCAGCACCAGATATTCCGGGTGTTTGACCCAGGTCAGCGGGTAGTGCCCGAGCAACACATCGCGCACTGAACCGCCACCGAGCGCGGTGATGCAGGCGATCAGCACCACGCCGAACCAGTCCATGCCTCGTCGTCCGGCGGACAGCGCGCCAGTCATGGCTTCGGCGGTAATGGCGATCAGATATAGCATCAGCAACATGATGGCAGTCCAGGCAGGAAGGCGCGCAGTCTAGCCATTTCGGCGCCGCACCAGAAGAGGGCGCGCCTCTCGCGAGCCGGCTCGCGTCCACATAAGCCGCATTCCATGTGGGAGCGAGCCTGCTCGCGAAAGCGTCAGGGCTGATGCCGCCGCATCAGAACTTGATGAAGTGCTTGCGGTAGTGCTGCAGCTCGGCGATCGATTCGCGGATGTCATCCAAAGCCAGGTGGGTGCTGCCCTTCTTGAAGCTGTCGCGCACATCCGGCGCCCAGCGCGCGGCCAGTTCCTTGAGCGTGGAGACGTCGAGGTTGCGATAGTGGAAGTAGCTTTCCAGCGCCTTCATGTGGGTATAAAGGAAGCGACGATCCTGGCAGATGCTATTGCCGCAGATCGGCGACTTGCCCTTCGGCACCCACTTTTCCAGAAAGGCGATGGTCTCAGCTTCTGCCTCAGCCATGCTGATGCGGCTGTCGCGCACACGCTGGGTCAGACCGGAGTTGCCGTGGGTGCGGGTATTCCACTCGTCCATGCGCGCGAGCACTTCGTCGCTATGGTGGATGGCAATCACCGGACCTTCAGCCAATGTGTTCAGCTCACTGTCGGTAACGATAGTGGCCATTTCGATGATGACATCGTTGTCCGGGTCCAGACCGGTCATTTCCAGGTCGATCCAGATCAGGTTCTGCGGGTTTTGCATATTCGGGCTCCTAGGCAATGCTGCGCAGTTTAGCCTAGGCCGATGGCCGGGCGTGCTAAACTCGCGGCCGTTTTACCTAATCGCTGCATTCTTCAGACGGAACACCCATGGCCAAACGCCAACTCAATCGTCGTCAAAACTGGCGCATCGAAAAGATCCAGGGCGAGCGCGCCGCACGCGCCGCCAAACGCGAGTCCTCGGCGGTCGAAGCCCTCGAGGGCGGCGACCTTGGCCCAGAGCAACACGGCCTGGTGATCGCCCACTTCGGCGTGCAGGTCGAAGTCGAAGCCGTCGACGGCGAACTCGCCGGTCAAGTGTTCCGTTGCCACTTGCGCGCCAACCTGCCAGCGCTGGTCACTGGCGACAAAGTGGTCTGGCGCGCCGGCAACCAAGGCATTGGCGTGATCGTCGCGCAACTGCCGCGCAGCACCGAACTGTGCCGCCCCGACAGTCGTGGCCAGCTCAAGCCGGTTGCCGCCAACGTCGACATGATCGTCATCGTTTTCGCGCCGCTGCCCGAGCCGCACGCCAACCTGATCGACCGCTATCTGGTCGCCGCCGAACATGCCGGTATCCGCCCGCTTCTGCTGCTGAACAAATTCGACCTGATCGACGAGCAGAACGCCCCGGCGCTGAACGCGTTGCTGGCGGTGTACCGCACGCTGGGTTATCCGGTGCTGGAAGTCTCGGCCCACCACGGCGACGGCATGGAGCAACTGCAAAAGCAGCTCGACGGGCGCATCAGCGTGTTCGTAGGCCAGTCCGGCGTCGGCAAGTCGTCGCTGGTCAACAGCCTGCTGCCGGAAGTCGAAACCCGCGTCGGGCCGTTGTCGGAATTGTCCGGTCAGGGCACGCACACCACCACCACCGCGCGCCTGTTCCACTTCCCCGGCGGCGGCGAACTGATCGACTCCCCGGGCATCCGTGAATTCGGTCTGGGCCACGTCAGCCGCGCCGATGTCGAAGCCGGTTTCATCGAGTTCGATGACCTGCTCGGCACTTGCCGTTTCCGCGACTGCAAGCACGACCGCGAACCGGGTTGCGCGCTGCTCAAGGCGCTCGAAGATGGCCGCATCCAGCAGCAACGGATGAACAGCTATCGCTCGATCATCGCCAGCCTGCCCGAAAACGGTTATTAAACAGTCGCGCCGGCAGCCCCGCACCACGGGCTGCCGGTTGTCGGACCGCATCTGAATCAGCTCTCCCCCACTTAAACATAAGCCTCTGCTGTAGGCTTTTGCGCGGCTGCTTGCAGGACCTTTCTGTTTTGCCGCGCAGACCTTGTAGGCCTGAGCCAGCGGCCTACATTCCTTTCCTCCTTCGCTCACAGCGACCTTCGAGGAAAGCCATGCCAACCTGTGTTTTATTCATCCGCCATTCGTCTCGCTACATCCACGCGTGCAGTGCCCACAGCATCGTCGGCGCGATCCGCCTGCACACGGTGGTATGAGCATGCGCAAGGCACTGTTCATCGGCATCAACGATTACACGCATATCGGCGGCCTGAGCGGCTGTTGCAACGACGCCATGGCCATGGCATCGGTGCTGAAAACCAATGCCAACGGCGACCCCAACTTCAAGAATGTCGTGTTGACGTCCGCCGAGGATTATTTGAGCCGGCAAAAACTCGAAGACCAGATCCGCGAGTTGTTTTCCGGTGACTGCAACGTCGCTCTGCTGTATTTCGCCGGCCATGGCGGTTTCGACGCCGACACTGACGAAGGCATGTTGATCGCGCAGGACTACCGCAACGCCAAGGACGGCATCCGCATCAGCGACATCCTGAACTGGGCGGACAAGGCCACGCGAATCAAAAACAAAGTGATCATCCTCGACTGCTGCGAAAGCGGTTCGGCCGGCGAAGTGCGCGCCCTGCGCAGCGAGAGCAGCATGGTCAGCGAGGGTATGACGATCCTCACCGCCTGCAAAAAAGCCGAGCCGGCGCTGGAGGGCGCGCAGCACGGCGTGTTCACCGGCCTGCTCCTGCAAGCGCTGCATGGCGGCGCGGCGAATATCCTCGGCAAAATCACCCCCGGCAGTCTGTATTCCTTTGTCGACAACGCCCTCGGCGCCTGGGAACAGCGTCCGGTGTTCAAGACCAATGTGTCGCAGTTCATTTCCCTGCGCGAAGTCTCGCCGCTGATCCCCAAGGAGATACTGCGCAAATTGCCCGACTGGTTCGCCGAAGCCGAATCGGTCTACCCGCTCGACCCCAGCCATGAGCCCACCGAAAAGGCGTTCGTGCCTGAACATGGCGAGATCTTTGCCCAGTTGCAGAAGTGCAACCGCCACAGCCTGATCGAGCCGGTCGACGCCGAGCACATGTACTACGCCGCCCTCAACTCCACCGGCTGCCGCCTGACGGCACTCGGCGCCTATTACCGCGAACTCGCCCTCAAAGGACATTTCTGATGCCAGTCTTTATCAGCTACCGCCATATGGATCGCGCTCATGCGATTGCCATCAATACCCGTCTGACCCAGGCGAAGATCAGGACTTACCTCGACGTGCTGGATCCGGAATCGCAGACCACCGATGACATCACCGGGGTCATTACCCGCAACATCACCGAGTGCACGCATCTGCTGGCGGTGGTGTCGGAGACAACAGCACTGTCGTGGTGGGTGCCTTTCGAAATTGGCGAGGCGACGATCAGCAATCGGCGGATCTGTACGTTCAAGACCGGGCCGGCGCAATTGCCGATCTATCTGGACAAATGGCCGAAGCTGAGCACGGCCAGCGATCTGGATTTCTTCATCGATGCGTATCGGGATGAGGTGTCGAACCAGCGCTCGATAACCCTGGACTCGTTCAGCGACTCGGTGAAAGGGGCGTACAAGCGCGATGCAGAGATGTTTCATGAACAGCTGAAGAACCGGATTCGTCGGGGATTCTGAGACTGTGCCGGCCTGTGATAGCCACAAAAAAGCCGACATCACTGTCGGCTTTTTTTCACTTACTGCTTCGGCGCAGGCGCCGCCCCACCCGGCTCAGCCGGTTTCGGCGCCGCATCGTCAAACAGATTCAACCGCTCGCGCAACTCGTGAGCCGGCACTGGCTGTTTGTCCGCCGGCAAGGCATTGGGATCAACCGGGGCTGCCGGAGCAGCACCGTTCTGACCCTGATCCGCCGGTTTCGCCGCCTCGGGACCCTGCGCACCTTCAATGGCGGCCTGGGCCTTTTTGGTCAGCACGACAATGTCGATCCGGCGGTTGACCGGGTTGAACGGATTTTCCCGGTCGAACAACGCCGACGAGGCATAACCGACCACCCGCGCCACCTGCGCATCCGGATAGCTGCCCGCGACCAGGGCACGGCGAGCCGCGTTGGCGCGGTTGGCCGAAAGCTCCCAGTTGCCGTAGTCGCCAGTGCCAATGTACGGCTTGGCGTCGGTGTGGCCGCTGATGCTGATCTTGTTCGGCACCGCTTTGATGGTGTCGGCCATGGCCAGCAGGATGTCTTCGAAGTACGGTTTCAGGCGTGCGGAACCTGAGTCGAACATCGGCCGGTTCTCGGCGTCCATGATCTGGATGCGCAAGCCGTTCGGGGTGATTTCGAAGAGGATCTGATCCTTGAACTTCTGCAGTTGCGGGTTCTCGTCGACCTTGTTCTGCAGTTCTTGCAGGAGCAGTTCGAGACGCTCCTTCTCGACCTGCTCGGCCATGCCTTCAACCTGATCGGTGTCGACCGTGACCTTGTCCGGTTGCGGTTGCGACTTCACTTCCGGGTTGAGGGTGTTTTCCGGCGCCAGGGTCGGTGTACCGCCGAGGTCGATGATGTACGGCGTGCCGCTTTCGGAGAAGCCGACCGGGTCCTTGAAATAACCGGCGATGGCGATCTTCTGTTCCGGCGTAGCGGTGGACAGCAGCCACAGCACCAGAAAGAACGCCATCATCGCCGTGGCGAAGTCGGCGAAAGCGATTTTCCACGCCCCGCCGTGGTGCCCGGCGGCAATGCGCTTGACGCGCTTGACGATGATCGGCTGATTATTTTCCATGACTTAGCGACCGCGAACCGCTTGTTCCAGCTCGGCGAAGCTCGGACGGTGCGCCGGGTACAGAACCTTGCGTCCGAACTCGACCGCCAGCGACGGCGGCATGCCGGACGCCGAAGCCACCAGCGAGGCCTTGATGGCTTCGTAGACGTTGAGCTCTTCCTTGGCATCGTGGGCCGGGGAATGCGCCAGCGGACCGAAGAAACCGTAGGCCGCGAGAATACCGAAGAAGGTACCGACCAGTGCCGCACCCACGTGCAGACCGATCGACGCCTGGTCGCCCTCGCCCAACGAAGCCATGGTCACCACGATACCGAGTACCGCCGCAACGATACCGAAACCGGGCATGCCGTCGGCGATGCCGTTGACCGCGTGCGATGGGTGCTCGAGGTCTTCCTTGAGGCTGTACAGTTCCATGTCGAACAGGCCTTCCAGTTCGTGCGGAGCCATGTTGCCGGAGGACATGATGCGCAGGTAGTCGCAGACGAACGCGGTCATGCGTTCATCCTTGAGCACCGCCGGGTACTTGGCGAAGATCGGGCTCGCGGCGGCATCTTCAATGTCGCCTTCGATCGCCATCATGCCTTCGCGGCGGCTCTTGTTGAGGATCTCGTAGATCAGCCCGAGCACTTCCAGATAGAAAGTGTGAGTGAAGCGCGAACCGAACATGCTCAGGGATTTCTTGAGCACGTGCATCGTCATGTAACCGGGGTTGGCCTGGAGAAATGCGCCGAGGGCCGCACCGCCGATGATCATCACCTCGAAGGGCTGGATCAGAGCGGCAATCTTGCCGTGGGAGAGCACGTATCCGCCGAGCACGCTCGCGAATACGACGATGATGCCGATAATTTTAGCCATAGGTAGAAGGTACTTGTTTAAGTCGGGTTCAAGGTCATATTCGGAAGTTAAAAAATCTCTTCTTCTACTTATCGGCAAAACTGCGCCAGACTATAGCCAGTTCAGGCGAAAAGCCAATTTAGCCCATGCCGGGCGCGTCTACAGTCAGTGAAGATCTCGTCCAGACATGGCTAATGAAACGAACATTCCATCGGTAATACCGACCACGCTCCAGGCTTGGGTCAAGCTGCTCGACAGCGTCCGCCTGCCCGTACCACAAGAGGCTCACGACAAAGTCTGCCGGGCGATCCGCGACAATCGCAGCTCGCTGCGCGACATCGCCGATCTGATGCAGGACAGCCCGGCGCTGGCCTTGAGCGTCATCCGTGAGGCGAATCGTCACACCCACGGCACCATGGCCGCGCCGGCGGAAAATCTTGAGGTGGCAATCAATCGCCTGGGCCTTGCCCGCACCGAAGAATTGCTCGCGCGCCTGCCCGCCGAACCGCACCGGCAAATCCCCAAGGCTTTGCGCCAATTGCAACTGATCAGCCAACACGCGACACAACAGGCCAACGGTTTTTTTGCCAGTCGCCTCGCGCGGCTGTGGCAGGACATTCATTGGGGCAGCTTGCTGTTTTTGTCGCCGCTGTGGCCCTTGGCACTGACGTATCCGCAGTTGCTCGAGGAGTGGGAACTGCGCGTGATCCACAAGGGCGAGTCGGCACGTGTGGTCGAAAAGCAATTGTTCGGCGTGCGCCTGTTGAAGATCGCCGAGGCACTGGTCCACGCCTGGCATCTGCCGATCTGGGTCGAGCAAGGCTACAAATTGCTGCTCAGCGAACAACGCGAACTGGTCAAAGTGCTGCGCATCGCCCGCGACAGTGAACACCCGCTGCGCCAGCAGAATCGCCTCGACGATGACCCGACATTGCGCCGCTGGCTCAACCAGCCGGCGAATACCGTGCTGCTGGCCAATGGGCTGGCGCTGTCGGCGCAACAGGCCTGGGACAGTCCGCACAGCAAGCGCTGGCAGTACCTGACCAGCCTCTATCTGCAGATTTCCATGGACGAAGTGCAGCAACAGTTGCACCAGCAAGCGGCGAACAGCGCGCGTCAGCATGCGATGCCCGATTTGTGGCACCCGGCGGTTTCGCTGATCTGGCCGTGGGGCACTCGTCGCTTGCCGGCCGGCATGCTCCCGGCAGCAGCGCCGAATGCGGATGACTTGGGCCAGTGGCGTCGGCAATGCGCCGAACTGCTCGCCGAACCCAGCCGCTTCACCAATGCCATGAGCCTGACCGTCGCCGCTCGCGAGGCACTGGTGGCCAGCGGCATGCGCCGGGTGATGATTCTGATGGCCGACCGCACGCACTCGACCCTGCGCGTACACCAGACCGCCGGTTTGCCGAAGGATGCGGCGGCGCTGAGTTTTGTCGTCAGCCAGAGCAAAGTCCTGCAGCGCCTGCTCGCTCAGCAGGCGCAGGTGCGGATTACGCCGGAGAACAACGCACAATTCTCGGCCTTGTTACCGGCGAGCCTGCGCACGCTGTTTCGTGGCGAACATCTGTTTCTGCGTTCATTGGTCAACAATGGTCGGGTGATCATGATCGTCGTTGCCGATCAGGGCGGCGGCCCCTTCGCCGACATCACTGTGCAAGCCTTCGGCAAAACCGCGCAGTGCATCGAAAAAGCCCTGCACAGCTTTAGCAGCCGTGGCCAATGAGCCTGCGCTACAATCCTCCCCTTTGTGCTCTGGAGACCTCACATGTCTGACTTCTCTGGCTTGCCGCTTGTCATCGAGCCGAGCGACCTGCTGCCGCGTCTGGAGTCCCCGGAACTGATACTGGTGGACCTGACCAGCCCTGCCCGGTATGCCGAAGGTCACTTGCCCGGCGCACGTTTTGTCGACCCGAAACGCACCCAGCTCGGCCAGCCACCGGCCCCCGGGCTGATGCCGGCGAAGGCCGATCTGGAAGCGTTGTTTGGTGAGCTCGGTCATCGCAAAGACGCGGTCTACGTGGTGTATGACGATGAGGGCGGCGGCTGGGCCGGGCGTTTCATCTGGCTGCTCGATGTCATTGGCCACGACAAGTACCACTATATAGACGGTGGTCTTCCGGCCTGGCTGGCGGACGGCATGCCCATGTCGATTCAAGTGCCGGCCGCCGTCGGTGGCCCAGTGTCGCTGACCCTGCACGACGAACCGACCGCCACCCGCGAATACCTGCAAAGCCGTCTCGGCGCCGCCGATCTGGCGATCTGGGACGCGCGTGGGCCGCTGGAATATTCCGGCGCGAAAGTCCTCGCCGCCAAGGGTGGCCACATCCCCGGTGCGGTCAATTTCGAATGGACTGCCGGCATGGACCAGACGCGTCAGTTGCGTATCCGCAGCGACATGCCGCAGATCCTCGAAAACCTCGGGATCACCAAGGACAAGGAAATCATTACCCACTGCCAGACCCATCACCGGTCGGGCTTCACTTATCTGGTGGCCAAAGCCCTCGGTTATCCGCGGGTCAAGGGCTACGCCGGTTCCTGGGGCGAATGGGGCAACCACCCTGACACGCCAGTCGAGATTTAAGGTTTTTAAGGACAACTAATGAAAGAGCGTCTGTTTATCCTCAGCCAGTACCTGCTGCCGCATCACCTGCTGTCGCGCCTGGCCGGCTGCATCGCCGAATGCCGCGTGCGCTGGTTCAAGAATGCCTTCACCCAATGGTTTGCCAAGCGTTATCAAGTGGACATGTCGCAAGCGCTGGTCGAAGACCTGACCGCTTACGAGCACTTCAACGCCTTCTTCACGCGTGCCCTGAAAGACGGCGCGCGTCCACTGGACGAGACCCCGGGCGCAATCCTCAGCCCGGCCGACGGTGCGGTCAGCCAGCTCGGCCCGATCGAGCACGGTCGTGTGTTCCAGGCCAAGGGCCACAGCTTCAGCGTGCTGGAGTTGCTCGGCGGGGATGCGGCCAACGCAGCGCCGTTCATGGGCGGCGACTTCGCTACCATTTACCTGTCGCCTAAGGACTACCACCGCGTGCACATGCCGCTGGCCGGCACCCTGCGCGAAATGGTCTACATCCCGGGCCGCATTTTTTCGGTGAACCAGACCACTGCCGAAAACGTCCCGGAGCTGTTCGCCCGCAACGAGCGCGTGGCGTGCATTTTCGATACAGAACGCGGGCCGATGGCCGTGGTGCTGGTCGGTGCGATGATTGTCGCTTCGATCGAAACCGTGTGGGCCGGTCTGGTCACGCCACCGAAGCGCGAGCTGAAAACCTTCCGCTACGACGAAGCCGCACGCGCACCGATTCATCTGGAAAAAGGCGCGGAACTTGGGCGCTTCAAGCTCGGTTCGACGGCGATCGTGCTGTTTGGCCCGGATCAGGTGAAGTGGGCCGAAGAGCTGGTGGCCGGTTCACCCGTGCAGATGGGCCAAGGCCTGGCACTGCCAAAAGCGTGACCCTGTTCGCGGAAGCAGCCGAGGCTGCTTCCGCAAACTGCGGCATTTGCTGCTATGGTTTTGCTCATGAGCCAGACCAACTTTTCTCCCAAGCTGCGCGCTCCGACTCCCACGCAAACACGCCTGTCGTTCTGCGACGCCAGCCCGCGCGACCTCAAGCGCTGGATCGCCAGCCTGCCCAAAGCCAACATCGGCGAAACCGCCCGCTTGCTGTATCAAGGCCTCGGCGAACTGAACCTGTTGCTCACCCCCAGCGACAATCGCCTGCAATTGCTTGAGCTGCTGCGGCCCGAGGTGTATTTCGTCTGCCAGCATCTGGAACGGCATTTTCTGCATCAGGCGATCATGCTCGACGAGCGTTCGCGCAAAGTCAGCAACCTGTGTCAGGCGCTGCAAGGTCAGTTGGCCATCGGCTATAAACAGATTGTTCTGCGCATCCTGCCCAAATACACCAAGGACCGCGCGACATTGGTCGGCACCGCCTTGCAACGCGCGGCGCATGCCCTCAAGGCGCAACTGGTGCGCGCCACGCAGCTGTACAGTTCACCGCCGGAACACGCGTGGCTGGAATTGCATCAGCTGTATCGCAGCGCTGCGCAATTACAGCTGCAACAACGGCGGCTGCGCGATGATCTGGCGTTTTTGACCAGCGAATTGAGCGTCGAACAGACCTACATCGCCGCACTGCTATTGGGCAGTGCCCGTTGCAATCAATTGCGTCAGAGCCAGATTGCCCGGCTGGCCGAGGTGATCGAGCCGTGGAGCGCCCTGCTCAAGCTGCATCCCGACAGCGCCGACGACGGCTTGTTTGCGGTCAGTCCGGAACTCGATGTCGGCCCGCGCTACCGCAAAATGTTTCGCAGCGAACAACAGAGCGGACTGCTGGGCTTCGATCCGCAACCGCTGGTCAAACAGCTCGAAACGCACCTGCTGCAGCAGCCGACTTCGCCCCCCCTGCCTGTTTCCGCAGGTCTCAGCATCGATACCCTGCAACATCTGCACGCGACCTGGGGCCAGGCTGCCGAACGCAGTTTTCAGCGCAGCGCCGGCCAGGGCACATTGACCGTGTGCGTCGGCATGAGCGCCCTGCACTTCTACCTCGGCGGCGAGCGCACCTTCAGCGAGTTGCTCAAACATCCCGGTGCCCGCGCGGCAAATTTCAGCAGCGTGGTGGCCAACGGCGAAAAGGACAGCTGGAGTCAGGCGTTCGACGCTGCCCCGCAAAGTAACGATGAGCTGTTGCCGTACGAGGAAATCCAGTACGACCAGTTGAGCGAGGATGAAGGCCCCGGCAACTGGCCGAACTATCCGACTTACGCCTTGCCGGTGATCAACCATAGCCCCGGCGGCTATTGCCTGGCCTGGCCGAGCGAGGTGCCGGCGGAATTGCAGGCCGGGGAAATGCTCGGCATTCAGGACAGCGAGGGCAAAGGCTGGAGCATTGCGGTGATTCGCTGGATCCGCCAGGTGCGCGGTAGCGGCACGCAGATGGGCATTGAACTGGTCGCGCCACACGCGCAGCCGTGCGGGCTGCAACTGGTTCGTTCCAAGGACGATCACAGCCATTATCTGCGCGGTTTGCTGTTGCCGGAGATCAGTGCGATCGATGTGCCGGCCACCGTGCTTGCGCCGCGCCTGCCGTTCCAGGAAGGCAACAAGGTGTTGATCAACACCCAGGGCGAAGAACACCGCGCCGGGCTGGATCGGCGGGTGGCGAGTACGCACAGCTTCAACCAGTTCGCCTATCGGTCGCTGGATCCTGCGCAGAATGGCGGGGGTGAGGAGGATTTTGATTCGTTGTGGAATTCGCTCTAGACCGAGGCGCGGCCTTCGCGAGCAGGCTCGCTCCCACACTGGAATGAGATTTCCTGTGGGAGCGAGCCTGCTCGCGAAGAGGCCAGATCAGCTTATCGAGATCTCAGAGCTGCCCGTCACGATCCCGGAAACCCAGCAGATACAACACACCATCCAGCCCCAGCGTTGAAATCGCCTGCTTCGCCGACTGCTTGACCAACGGTTTGGCGCGGAACGCCACGCCCAGCCCGGCAATCGCCAGCATCGGCAAGTCGTTGGCGCCGTCGCCGACGGCAATGGTCTGCTCCAGACGCAGCCCTTCCTTGTGCGCCAGCTCCTTGAGCAGATCAGCCTTGCGCTGCGCATCGACAATCGGCTCGATCGCCACGCCGGTGCACTTGCCGTCGACCACTTCCAGCTCGTTGGCAAACACGTAGTCGATGCCCAGCCCGGCTTGCAGCTGCTTGGCGAAATAAGTGAAGCCGCCGGACAGGATGGCGGTTTTGTAGCCAAGGCGCTTGAGTTCGGCGAACAGGGTTTCGGCGCCTTCGGTCAGGCGCAGCGAGGCGCCGATCGAGTCGAGCACGCTGACGTCGAGGCCCTTGAGCAGCGCCAGACGCTCCTTGAAGCTGGCGCGGAAATCCAGTTCACCGGCCATGGCGCGCTCGGTGATTTCCGAAACCCGGTCACCCACGCCGGCCGCTTTGGCCAGCTCATCGATGACTTCCGCTTCGATCAGCGTCGAGTCCATGTCGAACACCGCCAGACGCCGGTTGCGGCGAAACAGCGAGTCTTCCTGGAAGGCGATGTCGACGTTCAATTCCTGGGCAACGCTGAGGAATTCGGCGCGCAAAGCCTGCGGATCGGCGGCTTCGCCGCGCACGGAAAACTCGATGCAACCCTTGCCCTTGTCGGCCGGCGTGTCCAGCGGCATGCGCCCCGACAGACGGTCGATATGGTCGATGTTCAAGCCATATTTGGCGGTGATCGCGCTGACCGCCTGCAACTGGCCGGCTGTGACTTTGCGCGTCAGCAGGGTAACGATATGGCGTTTCTTGCCCTGATTGCCCACCCACTGCTGGTAATCCTCTTCGGACACCGGGGTGAAACGCACTTGCTGATCCAGTTCGTAGCCCTTGAACAGGATGTCCTTGAGCACTGACTTGCCCTGTTCGGAATCGGGAATTTCAACCAGGATGCCGAACGACAGGGTGTCGTGGATCACCGCCTGACCGATGTCGAGAATGTTCACACCACCTTGTGCCAGAACACCGGTGATGGCCGCTGTCAGACCGGGACGGTCGACTCCCGTGATGTTAATCAGGACGATTTCGCGCAACGCGCACCCCCGCAACTGGAAAAAAACCGCATTCTACCCACTTTCAGTGACCATCGGGCACCGCGAGCGCTTTGCCGGTCTGGGGCCTGTCGCTATACTGCGCGTCAACTTCACGGACAAAGAGCCGAGCTCAAGTGAACCGGCCCACGCCAGTCAAAACCGATAACTTCTTCCTGCTGATCTTCCGTGCACTGCGCCATCGCCGTGTACCGATTGCATTGCGCATTGCCAGCCACAACGTGATCCTGGTCGCTCTGGCCCTGGTGATCTATGCCGGGGTGATGGGTCTGCAATTCAAGCAGGCCATGCACGAGCAGGCCGATGCGCTGGGCGAAAGCCTGACCACGCAGACCGCCACCTCCGCCACCGAGCTGCTGGTGTCCAACGACATCCTCAGCCTCAACGTGCTGCTCAACAACCTGACCAAGAACAAACTGGTCGCCCACGCGGCAATCTACAGTGTGGACAACCGCATCCTCGCCGAGTCCGGTCAGCGTCCCAAGCACAGCCTGCTGGGCGAAGCCGAGGGCATGTACGAGAGCAAGATCACTTTCCAGGACGTGACTGCCGGGCAACTGCGCATCAGCCTGGACATGGATCAGTTCCAGCAGCCGATGACCATCAGCCTGCAAAGCATGGGCATTCTGAGCGCAATTCTGCTGGCGCTGTCATTGGCTCTGAGTCTGCGCATGGGCCGCTATCTGTCGACGCCGTTGCTGCAATTGCGCGTGTGGCTGCGCCGCATCGACGCGCACACCCCGGGCATCGACCGCCAGGATGAAATCGGCGATCTGGCGCGCCAGCTGCATGCCAGCTACGCCCCGGAACCGGAGCCTGAGCCCGAACCCGAGCCGGAATTCGCCGAGGAAGAAGACGAGCCTGAATTCGAGGTGCGTAACCTGCGCGATCCGAGCTTCGACGAAAGCCGCCCGCTGGCCGCGAAGAAACCGGCGCCGCGTCACCTGGTCAGCACCGTCGAAGACGATGATGACGATGACGCTTTCGCCGACCTGCGCGACGAATCGCTCAACGGCGCCGCCCAACCGCTGATGCGCAAACCGAGCCCTGACGTGCCACAGCACACCGCCGTACTGGCCGTGCAACTGGGATCGCAGGAACAATTGCGTCGTTTGCCTCGCGCACGTCTGGAAGAATTGCAGGAACGCTATCGCGACTGCCTCGAGCAGGCCGCGTCGCTGTATCAGGGCGAAATCGAAACCCTCAACGATGGCAGCACGCTGTTGCTGTTCCACACCGAAGACTGCGGCGACGATTACCTGACCAATGCCATCTGCTGCGGCGAACTGCTGCGTGCACTCGGCCACCAATTGCAGATCGAGGTCGCAGACAGCGGCATCACCCTGCAATTGCAGCTGGGCCTGACCTTGGGCGATGAGTTGTTCGGTCTGAGCCAGATTGATCTGCTGCTGACCGATTCGGCCCAGGATGCACTGGCCTTGTCGCAACACAGCCGCAATCTGCTGCTGGTCGAGCGCAAGATCAGCGATGACACGCTGATCCGCCAGCGTGCGCGGATCCGGCCGATCGCCAGCCCTGAAGGCGCTTGCTGTGTAGAACGGTTGATGGAGCCTTATCCGTCGATGCTCGAACGGCAACTGGCGCGGATGCATGAGCGCCGGGCGTAAGGCTTAGGCCAGATACGCAAAAGCCCGCAGATGAGTGATTGTCTGCGGGCTTTTTGTTGCCTGCGCTGGCCCCTTCGCGAGCAGGCTCGCTCCCACCAGGTCTGCTCGCCGCCGATCAAATGTGGGAGCGAGCCTGCTCGCGAAGGGCTCAGCGCTGAAGAATGATCCTGTGCCCCAGACACAACAAAGCCCGCACTAGGCGGGCTCTGTTCTGGCTCGTTCCAGCCTTAGAAGCGAAACACTTCCATATCGGTACGAATCGGCGAGGCCATCGGAATCTTTGGCTGCTTCTCGGCATCCGCCGCCGGCGCTGCGGGTTTCGGCGCGGCTTTACGCGGTGCCTCGGCCACGGGCGGCTGGTTGGCCAGTGGCTTGAGCGCCACCGACAACTGCTCGGCCAGACGCTGCAACAGAACCCCTTGTGCCTGCACCTGGGAAGCGGTGCTGCCGGCGTGCGTTTCCTGCAGGTGAATGATGCGGTTATCACGCACCTTGCCGCGACGATCGATCAAACGCCATTGCGCATCGAGAATCGCCGGTTGTTTCGCCCCGGAATCCAGACGGGTGATGGTCAGCAGAACCTGCACATCCGGCGTGAATCCGGCAGTAGCAGGCGCCAGCACCACACGCTGGCTGTCCAGGTGACCAGCCACCTGACGCATCAGCAGTTGATCGATATCCGACGAAAGGCTGCCAGCCCAACGACCGTCGGTCGCCGCTTGCAGGCTGCCGTCGGGTTGACGTTGCAGCAGGGTTTCGCGTTGCAGGTAATCGGCAACAACTACCGGCCCCAGCAAAACCGCCATGCCCGCGCTTTGCGCAGGCTGAACCGGACTTCCGCTGTCCAGTTGGTACAGCGACACCGGCTGGTGAACGCTGCAACCCGCCAGGCCAAGAACGCCGGCGAGCAACAAAATAAGGGGGCGTAGAGCAGTCATCATCCCGTCCAGGTGGCCGCCACAAGGCTGACCACAGTGAAAATACTCAATAAATATGAAGAACGCTCGGCCACGCCGGCGCTTGAAAGGCCATATCATCCGTGAATATGCGTTCCGACTCCAGCGCCAAAGCGTCGATCTACGCGTTTAATCGCAGATCGAACGCTCTAGGAAGGCGTTCTCGCCTAATTGAGGTTTTCGACGAGCAGCGCATCCACCCTCTGGAAGCCCCGCGGAAGTTTGTTTCCGCGCCGTCCCCGCTCACCTTTGTAGTGCTCGAGGTCGTCGGCTTTCAGCGACAGGGTCCGTTTGCCAGCCTGCAATACCAGGGTGGCGCCTTCCGGCAGGACGGCGATGTCCGTGACATATTCTTCGCGACTGGCCACGCGTTCACCGGATATACCGATGATCTTGTTGCCTTTGCCCTTACCTAATTGTGGCAGATCGCTGATTTTGAAGATCAGCAGGCGACCTTCGGTCGTGACCGAGGCCAGCCAGTTCTGCTCACGATCGGCCACAGGGCGCGGCGCGATGACCTTGGCGTTGTTCGGCAGGCTCAACAGGGCCTTGCCGGCCTTGTTCTTCGCTTGCAGGTCTTCGCCTTTGACCACGAAGCCGTAACCGGCATCGGACGCAATCACGTACAGCGCATCGTCTTCGGGCATCAGCACGCATTCGAACGAAGCGCCCGGTGGCGGCGTCAGACGGCCGGTCAAGGGTTCGCCCCGGCCACGGGCCGACGGCAAGGTATGCGCGGCGACCGAGTAGCTGCGACCGGTGGAATCGATGAACACGGCAAACTGGTTGGAGCGCCCCGCCGCCGAGGTCTTGAAGCCATCGCCGGCCTTGTACGACAGACCGGTAGCGTCGATGTCGTGGCCCTTGGCCGAACGCACCCAGCCTTTTTCCGACAGCACGACAGTGACTTTCTCGTTCGGCAGCAGATCGTGCTCGCTCAACGCCTTGGCTTCGGCGCGCTCGACGATTGGCGAACGGCGGTCGTCGCCGTAGGTTTCGGCGTCTTTGAGCAGCTCGGTGCGCACCAGTTTCTTCAGCTTCGCTTCGCTGCCCAGCAGGGCTTGCAGCTTGGCTTGTTCCTTGAGCAGTTCGTCCTGCTCGTCGCGCAGCTTCATTTCTTCCAGTCGCGCCAACTGACGCAGACGGGTGTCGAGAATGTAGTCGGCCTGAATCTCGCTGAGGGCGAAACGCTCAATGAGCTTGGCTTTCGGATGCTCCTCGGTACGGATGATGTGAATTACTTCATCCAGGTTGAGGTAGGCGATCAGCAAACCGTCCAACAGGTGCAGGCGACGCTCGACCTTGTCGAGGCGGAATTGCAGGCGGCGACGCACGGTCAGCACGCGGAATTCCAGCCATTCGACCAGCAGCGCACGGAGGTTTTTCAGCTGCGGCTTGCCGTCCAGACCGATGATGTTGACGTTGACCCGGTAGGTCGACTCCAGCTCGGTGCTGGCGAACAGGTGCTGCATCAGCGCTTCGTGATCGACGCGGCTGTTGACCGGGATGATCACGATGCGGCACGGGTTTTCATGGTCGGATTCGTCACGTAGATCGGCGATCTGCGGCGCTTTCGACGGTTTGGCCTGCATCAGCGCGGCGATCTGCTCCAGCACCTTGGCGCCGGAGACCTGATGCGGCAGCGCGGTGACGATGATGTCGCCGTCCTCGACGTGGTACACGGCGCGCATACGCACCGAGCCCTTGCCGGTTTCGTACATCTTCAGCAGGTCGGCGCGCGGCGTGATGATTTCCGCTTCGGTCGGATAATCCGGACCCTGAATGTGTTCGCAGAGCTGTTCGACCGTGGCTTTCGGCTCATCCAGCAAGCGCACGCAGGCGGTGGCGACTTCACGCAGGTTGTGCGGCGGCACATCGGTGGCCATGCCCACGGCGATACCGGTGGTGCCGTTGAGCAGAATGTTCGGCAGGCGCGCCGGCAACACCAGCGGCTCCTGCAGGGTGCCGTCGAAGTTCGGCCCCCAGTCCGCGGTGCCCTGGCCCAGTTCGCTGAGCAGCACTTCGGAATAGCGCGACAGCCGCGCTTCGGTGTAACGCATGGCCGCGAAGGACTTCGGATCGTCCGGCGCACCCCAGTTGCCCTGGCCGTCGACCAGCGTGTAGCGGTAGCTGAACGGCTGCGCCATCAGCACCATCGCTTCGTAGCACGCCGAATCGCCGTGGGGGTGGAACTTGCCGAGCACGTCACCGACGGTACGCGCCGATTTCTTGTGCTTGGAATCGGCGTCCAGCCCCAGTTCGCTCATGGCGTAGACGATACGCCGCTGTACCGGCTTCAGGCCGTCGCCGATATGCGGCAAGGCGCGGTCCATGATCACGTACATGGAGTAGTTGAGGTAGGCATTTTCGGTGAAGTCAGCCAGCGATCGGCGTTCTACACCGTCCAGGCTGAGATCAAGGGAGTCGCTCATGCGGGCCTCATCGGTTCGTTGTCTGGCGCAGCAGCATGGTGCCACCGCGCTGGGTAAATTCAAGTCTGTTCAGGGCGCTCATGCCGAGCAGCACCTGGTCGCCATGCAGCCCCGGCGCCACCAGTGCACGGACATCCCGCAGCACGATGTCGCCCAATTGCAGGCGGGCAATCTTCGTTCGATAGCCCTGGCTCAGGCCATTGGCCGTGCTCAGGGTCACGCCGAAACCTTCTTGCAGCTTCAAACGCTTGGCCAGATCCGCCGGAATCGCCACATCGGTCGCGCCGGTATCGAGCATGAACTCGACCGGCTCACCGTTGATCTGGCCGCTGGCAACAAAATGCCCTTGGGCATTGCTCACCAGTTTCACTTCGATAAAACCTTCGCCCTGCTCCGACGTGACCACGATGTTCGGATTCTGCTGGCGCTGCTCCCACTGCCCAAAATATTTCGTCGCGAGAAACAGTGCCGCGCACCAGGCGAGGACCATTAGCACCCGACCGGCACGCTTGCCCGGCGGTTGCTGGCTCATGGCCTGGCACTCCAGCCACCGTCCGGCGCGGCGAAGCGCCAGACCACCGGGCGGACTTCGCCGTCGGCACGCGGGCCAAAATTGTTGTCGACGCCGATCCACGCACCCTCAGCATCAATGATCAGCGCTTCTTCCAGTCCGTAGTTCTGCGAGTAGCGGCGATTTTCCCGCAACAGTTCGCCGGCGTACGACCAGCATTGTTCGACCTTGGCCGTCTGTGCATCGCGACGGCAGATCTCGAAAGCGTTGCGTTCAAGGGTAAACAGCTTGCCGTTGAACAAGGAAATATCGGAAAAGTCGCGATGAACCGCTTTCGCCTTGGGAAACTGTGGCGGCTGCATCTCCTTGCCGCCCTCACTGAGCAGCACGCAGCGACCGTCACAATCCCACACCGTCTGCTGGCGCTTGATCAGCAGCAGGCCGCGCTTTTGCCGTTCGGCGGCCAGCCATATCTGATCACCGGCCGGGTTGATCGCCAGGCCTTCGAAGATCGAATTGAACTTCAGCAGCAGGCCGCTCGCCCGCGCTTCGCGAACCAGCAGCGGCGAGATTTTCAGCCAGTTCGCCGGGCCACTGACCGGCACCTGCAACACCGCCGCATGGGCTTCGCTGACGATGTAGCGATTGCCAGCGCTGTCGCAACTGATGCCTTCGAAATCCAGTTCGCCCCCGCGAATGAACGACGCCGCCCAGGTACGCGAACTCAAGCCCCACGGCAAGCCGCTCTCCGGCACAGGCGGCACGTCGATGTGCACGGTTTGCGCCTGCCAGACCGGATCGCGGGTATCGAGCCGATAGATCTGCTCGTCATCGCGATCGGAAACGGTCCACAGCTCGTTGCCGCACATGGCCAGACCTGACAGGTTACCGCCGCGCATGCCTTCGACCGGGTGTTCGGAAAGCAGCCGCAATTCTTGCAGCGGCTCGGCCGACACGCTCAGCGCACTCAGCAGCAACGCACCCGCCAAGGCCCAGCCAAACTGCATCAGGCCAGCACCTCGGCGAGGTTGCCTTTGGATTCCAGCCAGGTCTTGCGGTCGCCGGCGCGTTTCTTCGCCAGCAGCATGTCCATCATTTCCGAGGTTTCGGCGAAGTCTTCGCCCAGCGTCAACTGCACCAGACGCCGGGTGTTCGGGTCCATGGTGGTTTCACGCAGTTGCGGCGGGTTCATTTCGCCCAGGCCTTTGAATCGGGTGACCTGGGGTTTGCCGCGTTTCTTTTCGGCCACCAGGCGATCGAGAATGCCGTCGCGCTCGGCTTCGTCGAGGGCGTAGTAGATCTCTTTGCCGAGGTCGATGCGGTACAGCGGCGGCATCGCCACGTAGACGTGACCGGCATCCACCAACGGGCGGAAATGCTGGACGAACAGCGCACACAGCAAAGTCGCAATGTGCAGACCGTCGGAGTCGGCGTCGGCGAGGATGCAGATCTTGCCGTAGCGCAGCTGGCTCATGTCCGCCGCGCCCGGATCGACGCCGATGGCCACGGCGATGTTATGCACTTCCTGGCTGGCGAGCACTTCGCTGCCGTCGACTTCCCACGTGTTGAGGATCTTGCCGCGCAACGGCAGGATCGCCTGGAACTCCTTGTCCCGCGCCTGTTTGGCCGAACCGCCGGCGGAGTCACCCTCGACCAGGAACAGCTCGGAACGCATCGGGTCCTGCCCGGCGCAGTCAGCCAGTTTGCCCGGCAGCGCCGGACCTTGGGTGACGCGTTTGCGCTCGACTTTCTTGCTCGCCTTGAGACGGCGGCCGGCGTTGTTGATCGCCAATTCGGCCAGGGCCAGACCGGTTTCCGGGTTGGCGTTGAGCCACAGGCTGAAAGCGTCTTTAACCACACCGGAGACGAACGCCGCTGCTTCACGGGAAGACAGACGCTCTTTGGTCTGGCCGGAGAATTGCGGTTCCTGCATCTTCATCGACAAGACAAAAGCGATGCGCTCCCAGACGTCTTCCGGCGCCAGCTTCACGCCGCGCGGCAGCAGGCTGCGGAACTCGCAGAACTCGCGCATCGCATCGAGCAGGCCCTGACGCAGACCGTTGACGTGCGTACCGCCCTGGGCGGTCGGGATCAGGTTGACGTAGCTTTCCTGCACCGCGTCGCCACCTTCCGGCAGCCACAACAGTGCCCAGTCGACCGCTTCTTTATTACCGGCGAAAGCGCCGCAGAACGGCTCGTTCGGCAGACGTTCGAATTCGCTGACCGCATCGACCAGGTAGGAGCGCAGGCCATCTTCGTAATGCCACTCGACTTTCTCGCCGGTGCCTTTGTCTTCGAAGCTGACCAGCAAGCCCGGGCACAACACAGCCTTGGCCTTGAGCACATGCTTGAGGCGGCTGATGGAGAATTTCGGTGAGTCGAAGTATTTCGGGTCCGGCGCGAAGTACACGCTGGTGCCGGTGTTGCGCTTGCCGACGGTGCCGACGATTTCCAGCTCGGAGGCCTTGAAGCCGTCCTTGAAGGTCATCTGGTATTCGTTGCCGTCACGTTTGACCCGTACGCGCACTTCGGTCGACAGCGCGTTGACCACGGAAATACCCACGCCGTGCAAGCCGCCGGAGAACTGGTAGTTCTTGTTGGAGAACTTGCCGCCCGCATGCAGCTTGGTGAGGATCAGTTCGACGCCGGACACACCCTCTTCCGGGTGAATGTCGACCGGCATGCCACGGCCGTCGTCGCTGACTTCCAGCGAATGGTCGGCGTGCAGGATGACCTGCACCGATTTGGCGTGGCCGGCCAGGGCTTCGTCGACGCTGTTGTCGATGACTTCCTGGGCGAGGTGGTTCGGCCGACTGGTGTCGGTGTACATGCCGGGGCGTTTGCGCACCGGGTCGAGGCCCGAGAGGACTTCGATGGCGTCGGCGTTATAAGAACTAGCGCTGGGAGTGGCCATAAGGTCTCGTCGTCAGTCATTCATGAAAGAGGGGCAAGACTTCACAGCGTGGTGAAATCGATTGCCTGGTACATATCGGCAGCCATGCCGGCAAAACTCAGCAACGCCGGCAATTGCCCGGCAAAGCCCTGGAAACTGTGGTCGCCGCCGGCCTGGATGCGCAAGGCACAGGCGCGGTAATACTGTTGGGCGAGGCGATAATCCAGCGTTTCGTCGCCGGTTTGCAACCAGACCTGATAACGCTGCGGATCCTGCGGTGGTGGCACTTCCAGTTCGGCCAGCGCCGTGACGTGGTCTTGGGTCAGTTCCCAGGTTTCATCGGTGTAGAGGTTCTGCTGCGTGCCCAGATAACCATCGAACATCCGGTGCGGGCTGACCGCCGGGTTGACCAGCAGGGCTTTCAGGCCATGGCGCTCGGCCAGGTGAGTCGCATAGTAGCCGCCGAGCGAACTTCCCACCAGCAACGGCCGGCCCAGCTCGGCGATTGCCTGCTCGAGCTGACCGATGGCTTCACGCGGATGGTGATGCAGCGCCGGCACGCGCAATTGCCCGCTCAAACCCAGCTGCTCCATGACCGCGACCAGCTGACAGGCCTTCTTCGAGGCAGGCGCGCTGTTGAAACCGTGGATATAGAGGATCGAACCGGACATTTGAGCTCCCTGGCTGTCGGCGAAAGATAGCGGAGTTTACAGGGAGAAGGACCGGGATTGGGGGTGGGTTCAATAAATTGGTGTGACAGCACAAGCTGCCCTCACCCTAACCCTCTCCCGGAGGGGAGAGGGAACCGACTGGGGGATATTCGAGAGCTACACCGACCTGAGCGTTTTGCTGCGAATCCATAATCGATATCGCTGTTTCAGGTCGATGCACAGCCAAAGACACCGCGGTCGGCCCCCTCTCCCTCTGGGAGAGGGCTGGGGTGAGGGTCTTTGATTGTCAGTTCAGTAACCGTTGGAGCCGTAATCGACTGTGAACTCGAAGTCGCTGACTCTTTCGACGCCCGTTTCCAATTTCCCGTCCGGCAACAATCGCAGCCAGCGATACCCCGGCGCCTGCTCACCGACCTTGAAATCCGCACTCCCCGGCTCGAACTGGATGCACGTTGAAGGCGAAGCCATCAAACGCACGCCATTGCGTTCTCGATCGATTTGCTGATGCACATGCCCCCATAACACCGCGCGAACCTGCGGGAAGCGATCCAGCACTTCGAAGAACGCTTCCGGGTTGCGCAGGCCGATCGGCTCCATCCATGCGCAGCCGATCGACACCGGGTGATGATGCAGGCACACCAGATGATGGCGCTCCGGCGCCTCGCTCAGCGCGCGGGCGAGCAGTTGCAATTGATCATCCTGCAGATAGCCCGGCACCGAACCCGGCACCGCCGAATCGAGCATCGTCACCCGCCAATTGCCAATATCGACCACCGGCTCCAGGAGCGTGCTTTGCACCGCCGCCTCGGCCATGACCATCGGCTCGTCGTGATTGCCGGGAATCCAGCGCGCGGGTGCACTGATCTGCGCGCTCAGTTGGCGGAATGCCTGATACGACTGCAGCGTGCCGTCCTGGGAAATATCGCCGGTCGCCAGCACCAGGTCGATCTGCGCCTGTTGCGCCAACACCAGGTCGATGACCTGTTGCAGGCTCTCGCGGGTCTTCATGCCCAGCAGCGTGCCGTCCGCCTCGGCGAACAAGTGGCTGTCGGACAACTGCACCAGCAGCGCCGGGTCGGCGCTGGTCAATGTCGATACGCTGGGCAAGGCGCTCTCCCGGGGCTAAGCACGCAATGGATGGGTGCGGCAATTATGCTGGGGGATGACACAAAGGGGAAACCGCCGAAGCGGACGCAGTTCACAACTAGCGAACGACTTCGTACTCGTGCCCCAACGCCAGACAGTGACTCAGCCATTCGCCCAGAAACACATTGAGCTGGGCCTTTTCATCGGGCTGGTGCATGGCGGCGTTCGGATAAGGATAGATGCCGCGAAAGCGTCGTGCATGCTCGGCGCTGACCACTTCGGCCATGCGCGCGTCGTGGTAGACCTGCACTTCCAGTTGCGGCACCGGCAACCACGGCAGACTGTGCTCCTGGCGCACCTGCAAGGTCGTGGTGTACGGGCAGGTCTGCAACACCTCGAGAGCGAGCACTCCAAGCATCTGCTCGCCCTGGGTCACAGCGATACGCCGCGCCTCGGGTTCGTTGCGCATGTCCGGCAGCAGTCGCATCAGGCGCGCGTAGTTGGCCTCGCAGGCGGCTTGCAGCCCTACGAGGTCAACCCGATAACGATCGCGCAGCTTGTTTACGACCATAGCCCCCTCACTTCGGCGCGGTTGAGCGCCAGCCACTGCAAGGCGATGATGCTCGCCGCGTTGGCAATCCGTCCGTCACGCACGGCCTGCAAGGCATCTTCAAATGCCCAGACCGTTACGCGAATATCTTCGGCCTCTTCTTCCAGCCCGTGCAGCCCGCCGACACCGTCGGTGCTGCAACGCCCCAGATACAAATGCACGAATTCGTTGCTGCCACCCGGCGAGGGGAAATACTTGGTCATCGGCCACAGCGCCTTGATGTCCAGTCCAGCTTCCTCCTGCGCCTCGCGGTGAGCAACTTCTTCCGGTTGCTCATCCTTGTCGATCAGACCGGCGACCAGTTCGACCAACCACGGGTTGTCGGCCTTGCCCATGGCGCCGACACGAAACTGCTCGATCAACACCACTTCATCGCGCTGCGGATCGTAAGGCAGGACGCACACGGCATCGTGGCGCACGAAGATTTCACGATTGATCTCGCGGCTCATGCCCCCGGCGAACAGCTCATGGCGCAAGTGCACACGGTCGAGCTTGTAGAAGCCCTCGTAGCATTTTTCGCGCCGCACGATATCCACGGCGGTCGGAATGGCGTTGGCAAAGTCAGTCATAATCTTCCTCTTTACTGCACATCCATTACGAGGTTGCTGTGTAAAACCGGCAACCTCGACTTCGCGCCATCCTAACGCGCCCGCACCGTTTGATGCAGCCCCTTTACCGTCAGCGGGATGGACGGTGACGGTGAAACACACTCTAATCAGCTTAGTGGCGAACTGACTGCTCCGTTGAGAGTCGAAGCGGTATCTTTTTGCCTTCCCCTGCTTTCGAAAGGACGCCCATGTCGCTTTTCAAAATTGCCTCTGTGGCCGCTATTGCCCTGACTCTGGGCGCTTGTGCCAGCCTGTTCCAGCCCAACTATCGCACGCCGCTGGAAACCACCCGCGACGCCTCGGAACAACTCAAACCCGGCTGTTCCAATCCCGATTGCCCGCTGGTGAACATCGACACCCTGCGCTTCCCGGACGAGCCGGCACTGGACGGCATCATCGAAAAACGTCTGCTGCAAATGACCCGCACCGAGAAGAACGCACCGGTCGCGCCAACCCTGGCCGCCTACCGCGAGCAGTTCCTCGCCAGCGCCGGCCCGCGCAACAGCAGCTATCTGCAAGCGAAAGTACGCGAGCAGCATGACGGACTGGTGATCATCGAGCTGTCGAGCTACCTCGACACCGGCGGCGCCCACGGCACGCCGGGTCGCGGTTTCATCAACTATTCGCGCCAGCAGCACAAGGTGCTGAACCTGTCCGACATGTTGCTGCCGGGGCAGGAAGAGGCGTTCTGGAAAGCCGCGCAAGTGGCGCACAACAGTTGGCTGATCAGTACCAAGCTCGATCAGGAGGCGGAATTCGTCGCGAACTGGCCGTTCGTGAAAACCCCACACGTGGCGCTGACCTACGGCGGCGTGATCCTCAAGTACGACGTGACCACTATCGCGCCATATGCGCTGGGCCACGTCGAACTGAAGATTCCTTACCCGCGCCTGAACGGCATACTCAAGCCCGAGCTGTTTCCCGGCCGTAACTGAAGGCCCGGCCCAGCACCAGTTGTAGCAACCCTGCCAGCACCAGCGCCGGCAGGGTTGCGCCGACATCCGGATACAGATTCGCCAGCAAGTGGTAGGTGCTGACTCCACCCAGCCACGCCAGCAACGCCGGCCAGCGCAATGCGGCTGAGGCGACCTGAGCACTGCGCTTGCGCAGGATGAAGTGATCCACCAGCACCACGCCGAACAGCGGCGCGAACACCGAGCCGATCAACAGCAGGAAATTCTGGTACTGCGCCAACGGCGCCAGCAGTGCGATCAGCGTGCAGATCACGCCGATGGCCAAGGCCAGATGCTCGACTTTCAGACGCAACAGAATCCCGCTCGATACCGCCGCCGAGTGAATGTCGGCAAAAGCGTTTTCCGACTCGTCGAGCAGAATCAGCAACAGCGGAATGCCCAGGCCGGCGCCAGCCAAGGCCAGCAGCAACGCATTGACTTCACCGCTCGGCGCGAACGCCAGGGTGTAGGCCACACCAAGGCTCATCAGCCAGAAGTTACCGATGAAAAAACCCACAGCCGTGCCACCGAAAACATTCTTCGCGCGTTTGCCGAAACGCGAGTAGTCGGCAATCAGCGGCAGCCATGACAGCGGCATGGCGATGGCAATGTCGAAGCCCACGGCAAACGGCATCGAACCGTCACCGGCGCGCGCCCACAGCGCCGCGAGGTCGGCTTTGGCGAACAGGTTCCAGGTCAGCCACAGGCACGCGGCGAGCAACAGCCAGATGCCCCACTTGCGCAGAATCTGCCGCACGAACGTCAACGGCCCGCTCACCGCGAGCAAGGTCGCCAGCGCACCGAAGAACAGCGTCCACAGAATCGGATTGGCCCACAGCGAACCTTCGCTGAAGGCGCGGCTGCCGAGCAGACTGGCGGCGTCGCGCATGACGATGATTTCGAACGAGCCCCAGCCGATCAGTTGCAGCAGATTGAGCAGCGCCGGCAGGCTCGCGCCTTTGCTGCCGAGGCTGAGCTTCAGCGCCGCCATCGATGACAGGCCGGTGTCGCTGCCGATCACGCCGACTGCAGCCAGCAACAGCACGCCCACCAGCGTGCCAAGGAAGATCGCCAGCAAAGAACCGGACAGACCCAGACCCGGCGCGAGCAATGCGCCGGTCTGCAAAACCATCAGGCCGATGCCGAGGGAGAACCACAGGGAAAACAGATCGCGCCCGCCGAACACACGCTTTGCAGCGGGGACGGCGAGATCGGGGGAATAAGTGCCGGGTTGAATGCTCAAGGGTGTTATCTCAAAGGGACATTTGTTGTGATCGTTCCCACGCTCTGCGTGGGAATGCCTCTCGGGACGCTCCGCGTCCAGTGACGCGGAGCGTCACGGGCTGCATTCCCACGCGGAGCGCGGGAACGATCAGTACGGGGTCAAACTTTCTTGTACAGCTGACTGCCTTCCTTCTTGAACCGCTCGGCCTGTTCCGCGAGTCCTTTGGCGACGTCCACGTCGACCGCATCGATGCGTTGGTTGGCCGCGTATTCACGGACTTCCTGGGTGATCTTCATCGAGCAGAATTTCGGCCCGCACATCGAGCAGAAGTGCGCGACCTTGGCCGAGTCCTTCGGCAGGGTTTCGTCGTGATAGGAGCGCGCGGTGTCCGGATCCAGGCCGAGGTTGAACTGGTCTTCCCAGCGGAATTCGAAACGCGCCTTGCTCAGTGCGTTATCACGAATCTGCGCGCCCGGGTGTCCCTTGGCCAGGTCCGCTGCGTGGGCGGCGATCTTGTAAGTGATGATCCCGGTCTTCACGTCATCCTTGTTCGGCAGGCCCAAGTGCTCCTTCGGCGTCACGTAGCAGAGCATCGCGCAACCGAACCAGCCGATCATCGCCGCGCCGATACCCGAGGTGATGTGGTCATAGCCCGGCGCAATGTCGGTAGTCAGCGGGCCGAGGGTGTAGAACGGCGCCTCGTCGCAGCATTCGAGCTGCTTGTCCATGTTCTCTTTGATCAATTGCATCGGCACGTGGCCCGGGCCTTCGATCATGCATTGCACGTCATGCTTCCAGGCGATTTTGGTCAGCTCGCCGAGGGTTTCCAGTTCGCCGAATTGCGCTTCGTCGTTGGCGTCGGCAATGGAGCCCGGACGCAGGCCATCGCCCAGCGAGAAGCTGACGTCGTAGGCCTTCATGATTTCGCAGATTTCGTCGAAGTGGGTGTAGAGGAAGTTCTCTTTGTGGTGCGCCAGGCACCACTTGGCCATGATCGAACCGCCACGGGAGACGATGCCGGTGACGCGCTTGGCGGTCAGCGGCACGTAGCGCAGGAGCACGCCGGCGTGAATGGTGAAGTAGTCGACGCCCTGCTCGGCCTGTTCGATCAGGGTGTCGCGGAACAACTCCCAGGTCAGGTCTTCAGCGACGCCGTTGACCTTCTCCAGCGCCTGATAGATCGGCACGGTACCGATCGGCACCGGCGAGTTGCGGATGATCCACTCGCGGGTTTCGTGAATGTGTTTGCCGGTGGACAGGTCCATCACCGTGTCCGAGCCCCAGCGAATGCCCCAGGTCAGTTTCGCCACTTCTTCTTCGATCGAAGAACCCAGGGCGCTGTTGCCGATGTTGCCGTTGATCTTCACCAGGAAGTTACGGCCGATGATCATCGGTTCCAGTTCGACGTGGTTGATGTTGGCGGGAATGATCGCGCGGCCGCGAGCGATTTCTTCGCGGACGAATTCAGGGGTGATTTCTTGCGGAATGCTTGCGCCGAAGCTGTGGCCGGCATGTTGCTGCTTGAGCAAACCGGCCGCACGGGCCTCTTGCAGCTTCATGTTTTCGCGGATGGCGACGTATTCCATCTCGGCGGTGATGATGCCTTTGCGCGCGTAGTGCATCTGGCTGACGTTGGCCCCGGCCTTGGCGCGGCGCGGGTTGTTGACGTGAGCGAAGCGCAGTTTGGTCAGTTCGGCATCGGCCAGACGCTGCTGGCCGAAGTTCGAGCTCAGGCCCGGCAGGCGCTCGGTATCGCCACGGTCATCGATCCACGCTGAACGCACATCGCCAAGGCCTTTGCGCACATCGATGACCACGTTCGGATCGGTGTACGGGCCGGAAGTGTCGTAGACCGTGACCGGCGCATTGATCTCGCCGCCGAAATCGGTCGGGGTTACATCGAGGCTGATTTCGCGCATCGGCACGCGGATGTCCGGGCGCGAGCCCTGAACGTAGATTTTTTGCGAACGGGTGAACGGCTTGATCGATTGCTCGTCGACCTTGGCCGAGTCACTCAGGTTGATCGCGTTTTTTTCTTTGTTGTCATCACGGGCTCTCCAGACAGCATCCAGCAGTGGATTGTCGGAGCAGAACCTGAAAGGCACGGACGCACCAGGACCGGTGCTGTGCATTCGTCATGAGCGTTCGATTGTCGAACAATATCCCGGACGAAGCACAAGAGGACTCGCCGGGTGACGAGAAATCTTGTTCCCTACGCAGGCGCTAACCTGATCAGGTTCAACGGGATCCGAAATTATTCGATCTCAGCCTCATAGCAAGGCACCCCGACAAGAACCCGGCCAGTCTAGACACAACCATCAAGGAACGCCAACACCGCAGCGAACGCCATGATGAATGGCGTAAATACCCAGGCTGGCCGATTGTTGCCGGAGCAATGCGCAACTACACTCGCTTGGCCTGCCCAGCCTTGACGCTGTGTGGGCTGCGCCTTACCTTTGGCGCCCGGATTACTTCCATAATATTCATGCTAGGGATCGCCTCATGCTGCGCAAACTTTCATTGGCTGTTGCCGTGTCCTGTGCGTCCAACACAATGGCCTGGGCAGCGGAAGCACCCTTGTCGACCAAAACCGATCTGGTCAGCGTCTATCAGGAAGCGGTCGACAATAACGCCGACCTCGCCGCGGCCCGCGCCCAGTATGGCGCGCAGAAAGAAGTGGTGCCGCAAGCCCGCGCCGGTCTGCTGCCGAACCTGTCCGGTGGCGCCGAAGTTGCTGACGTGCGCACCTCGATCGACCAGCCTTCGGCCATCGCCAACCGCAGCGCGCATTCCTACCAGGCGACACTCGCGCAGCCGCTGTTCCGCGCCGATCGCTGGTTCCAGTATCAAGCAGCCAAAGACGTCAACGAACAGGCCGCGCTGCAGCTCTCGGCCACCGAGCAGAACCTGATCCTGCAGAGCGCCGAAAGCTACTTCAACGTGCTGCGCAGCCAGGACAATCTGGCCTCGACCAAGGCTGAAGAAGCGGCGTTCAAACGTCAGCTCGATCAGTCCAACGAGCGCTTCGATGTCGGCCTTTCGGACAAGACCGACGTGCTGCAATCGCAAGCCAGTTACGACACCGCGCGAGCCAACCGCATCGTCGCCCAGCGTCAGGTCGATGATGCGTTCCAGGCGCTGATCACCCTGACCAACCGTCAGTACAACTCGATTCAGGGCATCGTCCACACGCTGCCGATTCTGCCGCCTTCGCCCAACGATGCGAAATCCTGGGTCGACACGGCGGCGCGGCAGAACCTCAATCTGCTCGCCAGCAACTACGCGGTCAGCTCCGCCGAGCAGACGCTCAGGCAGCGCAAGGCCGGCCACTTGCCGACCCTCGACGCCGTGGCCAAATACGAGAAAGGCGACAACGACGCCCTCGGCTTCGCCAACCCCAACTCGTTCGGCGCACCTTATGGCGGCAACGTCGAGCAGAGCACGCTGGGCCTGCAACTGAACATCCCGATCTACAGCGGCGGGCTGACCAGTTCGCAAGTGCGTCAGTCCTATGCGCAACTGGATCAGAGCGAACAGCAGCGCGAATCGCTGCGCCGGCAAGTAGTTGAAAACACCCGCAATCTGCACCGCGCGGTGAACACCGACGTCGAGCAGGTGCAGGCGCGCCGCCAGTCGATCATCTCCAACCAGAGTGCGGTGGAAGCTACGGAAATCGGTTATCAGGTCGGCACGCGCAACATCGTCGACGTGCTCGACGCGCAACGCCAGCTGTACACCTCGGTGCGCAACTACAACAACACCCGCTACGACTACATCCTCGACAACCTGCGCCTGAAGCAGGCAGCGGGGACGCTGAACCCGGGTGATCTGGAAGATCTGCGGCGCTATCTGAAAGCCGATTACAACCCGGACAAGGACTTCCTGCCGCCGGATCTGGCGTCGGCGGCTGAAGCGCAGCTCAAGGCCCGGCCATAAACAATCTGGAATGAATCCCATGTGGTGAGGGGATTTATCCCGTCCGGCTGCGCAGCAGTCGTAAATCCTGCTTGCCAGATTTGACTGAATCACCGCGTTGAATGGTTTCGGGGCCGCTTCGCAACCCAGCGGGGATGAATCCCTGTGGCGAGGGGATTTATCCCCGTCCGGCTGCGCAGCAGTCGTAAATCCTGCTTGCCAGATCTGACTGAATCACCGCGTTGAATGGTTTTGGGGCTGCTTCGCAACCCAGCGGGGATGAATCCCTGTGGCGAGGGGATTTATCCCCGTCCGGCTGCGCAGCAGTCGTAAATCCTGCTTGCCAGATTTGACTGAATCACCGCGCTGAATGGTTTTGGGGCTGCTTCGCAACCCAGCGGGGATGAATCCCTGTGGTGAGGGGATTTATCCCCGTCCGGCTGCGCAGCAGTCGTAAATCCGACTTGCCAGATCTAACTGAATCAACGCGCTGAATGGTTTTGGGGCTGCTTCGCAACCCAACGGGGATAAATCCCCTCACCACAGTAATATTCCAGGCGACTATTGGATCAGCCGCGCCAGACCATCCAGCCAAAGGCCCCGGCCATAAACAATCTGGAATGAATCCCATGTGGTGAGGGGATTTATCCCCGTCCGGCTGCGCAGCAGTCGTAAATCCTGCTTGCCAGATCTGACTGAATCACCGCGTTGAATGGTCTTGTGGCTGCTTCGCAACCCAGCGGGGATGAATCCCTGTGGTGAGGGGATTTATCCCCGATCGGCTGCGCAGCAGTCGTAAATCCTGCTTGCCAGATCTGACTGAATCACCGCGTTGAATGGTTTTGGGGCTGCTTCGCAACCCAGCGGGGATGAATCCCTGTGGTGAGGGGATTTATCCCCGTCCGGCTGCGCAGCAGTCGTGAATCCTGCTTGTCAGATCTGACTGAATGACCGCGCTGAATGGTTTTTGGGCCGCTTCGCAACCCAGCGGGGATGAATCCCCTCGCCACCCTGATATTCCAGGCGACTATTGGATCAGCCGCGCCAAGCCATCCAGCAAGCGCTGCAACGCGCCCTGATTGCGGCGCATCACCGCCAGCCCGGCCTCGGCCATGCGCTGCGCATCACGCGGCAGTTCGAACAAGCGCTGCACCTCGACTGCTAGGCCTTCGGCATCATCCACTTCGGCCAATGCCCCGGCTTCGCGCAATTGCGCGGCGATGTCGAGGAAGTTGAACAGGTGCGGGCCGCTGAGTACCGGTTTTGCCAGCGCGGCGGGTTCGAGCAGGTTGTGCCCGCCGTTCGGCACCAGACTGCCGCCGACAAATGCGCTGTCGGCCAGGGCATAGAGAAACAGCAACTCACCCATGGTGTCGCCGAGCAGCACGCTCGTTTGCGCATCGACATTGGCCCCGGTCGAGCGACGTACCGTGGCGAAACCTTCGCGCTGGCACAAGTCGAACACCGAATTGAAACGCTCGGGATGACGCGGCACCAGAATCAGCAACGCATCGGGATGACTGCCCAGCAAACGACGATGGGCGTCGAGCACCACTTCGTCTTCGCCTTCGTGGGTGCTCGCAGCGATCCATACCGGGCGATCCTGCGCCTGCCACCGGCTGCGCAGTTCGGCTGCACGCTGCAACAGTTGCGGGTCGATGGTCAGGTCGAACTTGATCGAACCGGTGACCTCGACAGTTTCCGGACGTGCGCCAAGATCGCGGAAGCGCTGGGCCTCGGCTGCGGTCTGCACGGCCAGCAAACTCATCTCGGCGAGCATCGGCGCAGTGAGTTTGCTGAAGCGGCCATAGCCTTTGGCGGAACGCTGCGACAACCGCCCATTGGCCAACGCCACCGGAATCCCGCGCTTGGCACATTGATGAATATGGTTAGGCCACAGCTCGGTCTCCATGATCACTGCAAGCCTGGGCTGTACGCGATCAAGAAAACGCGCCGCCGCACAAGGCAAGTCATACGGCAGATAGCAGTGTTGAATGCGCGCCTCGTTGGCGAACAGTGCCTGAATCCGCTCCGAACCGGTCGGGGTCATGCAGGTCACGGTGATCGGCAGCGTCGGGTAGCGTTCCAGCAGCGCGCGGATCATCGGCGCGGCGGCAATGCTTTCGCCGACCGACACCGCGTGCACCCAGATGCCACCGGGCTGCAACGTCGGCATGCCATAAGTAAAGCGCTCGCCAATGCGTTTGGCATACGCCGGCGCCTTGCGCGCACGCAGCCATAGTCGAATCGCCACCAATGGCAGCCCCAGGTAAAACAGCGCGGTGTAGAGAGTTCTATTCATGGCGGCGGAGTTTATCGGCTTTTGTCGCCGATCGCCCGCAAGTGCACGGCAAAACGTTCCGCCAGCCAGCGCGCGGCCGGGCCGAGCGGTTCGTCGCGGCGCCAGACCAGTTCCACCACCAGCGCTGGCGGCGTCCATTCGCTGTCGAGCTCAATCATCTGGCCTTGATACGCCGAGTACTGCACAACGTGGCGCGGCAACCAAGCCCAGCCGAGATCGCGCACCAGCCATTCGGACATTACGTAAAAGCTGTCGGCGCGCCACACCTGTGGGCTGGCCGGCTCGTTGCCGGGATAGACGCTGGTCTGCGTCGACATCAGCAATTGCCGGTGCTGCGCCAGTTGCTGGCAGGTCACATAGGAATGCTGCGCCAGCGGATGATTGACGCCACAGACCGTGACCATTTCCACTCGACCCAGCACGCGGCGCTCAAGGGCTTCGGGGATTTCATCGTGATAGAACAACAAGCCAAGATCGGCCCGGCGTTCGACCAGTTTGCGCGCGACTTCGCCTTGGGCGGCGCTGGTCAGTTGCACTTCCAGGCTGGGAAACTGCTCGGCCAGTTCGCCGAAACTTTCCACCAGCGCCTGATACGGCATCGCCTCGTCCTGAGCCACCCGCAACTGCGCCTCCTGACCGCGCAGCATCGCCATGGCCCTGCCGTTGAGGCGCTCGCACTGGCGCAACACTTCCCGCGCCTCTTCCAGCAACGCCGCGCCCGCCTCGGTGAGGATCGGCTGCCGACCGCTGCTGCGCTCGAACAGGCTTACGCCCAAATCCTCTTCAAGCATCGCAACGGCGCTGCTGATCGCCGACTGCGCCTTGCGTTGTCGACGTGCCACGGCGGAGAAAGACCGCTGTTCAGCGACATCGACAAATACTCGCAGCTGATCGAGATTCCATTGCATGCTTGCTACCAACCCATCTATAGAACAGATAGGTAATGACTTTACCCCATCTGAGCAATCCCTAGAATGTCACTCCAGCAAGCAATGATTTATTTGAGGATCAAACCATGAACGCCTACGTCTATCTGGCCATCGCCATCTGCGCCGAAGTGATCGCCACCGTTTCGATGAAAGCGGTCAAGGGCTTCAGCACTCCTCTACCGCTGATTCTGGTGATTGTCGGCTACGGGATTGCATTCTGGATGCTGACGCTGGTAGTGCGCACCGTTCCGGTCGGCGTGGCCTACGCGGTCTGGGCCGGTATGGGCATTGTGATGGTCAGCGTGGCGGCACTGTTTATCTATGGGCAGAAGCTGGATATCCCGGCGATGCTGGGGATGGCGTTGATCGTGCTGGGCGTGGTGGTGATTCAATTGTTCTCGAAAACCGCCGGCCATTAACTGCCAGACACAATCCCCTGTGGGAGCGAGCCTGCTCGCGAATGCGGTACATCAGTCAACACATATGTCGACTGGCATTCCCTCTTCGCGAGCAGGCTCGCTCCCACATTGGCCCATATGTTCGGCATGTTGATCATCGACAAATCCGCCCCTTTCCCGAGTCTGTATACTGCGCCCTCGTCTTGAGCACTGAGGTCGTTGCATGCCATCCGTTATTTCCACCGACGTTCTGATTGTCGGCGCTGGTGTCGCCGGCCTCTGGCTGAATGCGCGCCTGCGCGGTCAGGGTTTCTCGACCGTGCTGGTGGAAAGCGCCAGCCTCGGTGGCGGGCAGAGCGTGAAGTCCCAGGGCATCATCCACGGCGGTGCCAAGTACGCGCTGCACGGCGCGCTGACCGGGGCCTCGGAAGCCATCGCCGATATGCCGCGCCGCTGGCGCGAGGCGCTGGCCGGCAATGGTGAGCTGGATCTGTCCGGCGTGCGTCTGCTGTCCGAAGCCCATTACCTGTGGTCGCCAGGCACTTTGGCCGGCAACCTGACCAGTTTCTTCGCCAGCAAAGCCGTGCGTGGCCGGGTCGATCAGGTCAAGGGCGATGAACTGCCGCCAGCCCTGCAAGACAAGCGTTTCAAGGGCAAGGTCTATCGCCTCGCCGAATTGGTAGTGGATGTCCCGAGCCTGATCCAGCGTCTCGCCGAGCTGGCCGGCGACGGTCTGCTCGCCGGGCAGGTCATCGAACCGTTGCTGGAAGCCGGCGTGCTGGTCGGCCTGAAAGTCGATGGCCGTGAGATCCGCGCTCAGCGCATCGTCCTCAGCGCCGGCGCCGGCACGGCCGAACTGCTTGAAGCCCTGGGCCTGAGCCGTCCGGCCATGCAGCGCCGCCCCCTGCACATGATCCTCGCCAAAGGCCCCGGTTTGAAACCGCTGTACGCGCACTGCCTGGGCGGCGGGACCAAGCCGCGCATTACCGTGACCACGCATCCGGCGGCTGATGGCCAGTGGGTCTGGTACATGGGCGGCGACATCGCCGAAAGCGAAGGCGTGGCCCGCGAGCCAGCCGAACAGATCGCCACTGCGCAAAAGGAAATCGCCCAATTGCTGCCGTGGATCGACCTCAGCACCACGCAATGGGCCACCCTGCGCGTCGACCGCGCGGAGCCGCTGCAAACCGGCCTGACCCGTCCGGACAACGCATTCCTCGCCGAGGAAGGTCGCTTGCTCGTCGGCTGGCCGACCAAACTGGCACTGGCGCCGGACTTCGCCGACCGCGTTATCGGCTCGCTGCAACGCGACGGCATCCAGCCGCAGGCGACCGAGCCGCTGCCGCCGCTGCCGAAACCGCCGCTCGGCGTCCCCGCATGGGAGCAACTGCTGCCATGAGCATTGCCACTCTGCACGAACTGCATCGCCCACTGGGCAGCACCGGCCTGACGGTTTCGCCGCTGGGCCTGGGCACGGTCAAACTCGGCCGCGATCAAGGGGTGAAATACCCCAACGGCTTTCAGATTCCCGGCGATGACGAAGCGCGCATGCTGCTGCGCCAGGCGCGCGATCTGGGCATCAACCTGATCGACACCGCACCGGCCTATGGGCGCAGCGAAGAACGCCTCGGCCCGCTGCTGCGCGGTCAGCGTCAGGACTGGGTGATCGTCAGCAAGGTCGGTGAAGAGTTTGCCGATGGCCTGTCGCGTCACGATTTCAGCGCCGCGCACACGCGAATGTCGGTCGAGCGCAGCCTGCAACGTCTGGAAACGGATTTTATCGATCTGGTCCTCGTGCACTCGGACGGCAACGACATGGCCATCCTTGAGCACGAAGAGGTCTACGCCACCCTCGCGGCGCTGAAGGCCGAGGGCAAGATTCGCGGCTTCGGGTTTTCCGGCAAAACCGTCGAAGGCGGCTTGAAAGCGCTGGAGCAAGGCGACTGCGCGATGGTCACCTACAATCTGAACGAACAAAACGAAAAGGCGGTCATTGACTATGCTGCTGCCCACGGCAAAGCCATTCTGGTGAAAAAAGCCCTGGCCAGCGGTCATGTCTGTCTGAGTCCGGGAGTCGATCCGGTGCGCGCCAGCTTCGAGTTGCTGTTCACTCATCCCGGCGTTGCCAGTGCTATTGTCGGCACGATCAATCCGCTGCACCTCGCCCATAACGTAGCGACCGTTGCCCAGGTCCTGCGTAGTCACTGACGCCGCCCCGCGGCCTTAAGCCAGGAGCCGATATGCCGCGCACGCTCATCCGCAAGAACCCGAGCAACTTCAAAACACTGCCGCTGTTCGTCGAAGCCACGCCCGAAGGCCTGAGCTATCAGAGCGTCGGCATGCCGCTGAACTTCGCCCAGACCCTGCAACGGCGCAAACCGGTCAGCGTCGCCGACAGCGAGCGCTTCGCGCTGGAACTGGCCAACCTCGGCGTGTCCGTGCGCCTGACCCTGCACTGGCAGAATCGCGATTACTGGGTGCTGGTGCGCCAGCGTCGGCAGGATCGCGGCGACGTGGTGCTGAAACTGATTTCCGGCTATGTGCCTGCTCATGAGCTGAACATTCCGCTGCACACGGCGATTCAGGAGATTGCCGAAGAGTGCCTGCTGGAAACCCCGGAAGGCTGGCTCGGCGGGCGTTTCAACGACACCTGGCTACCAGCACCCTATTCCGCTGCACTGCATTATCGCGAGGCGCTGCCGTTTCGCCTGACGCCGTTGTCCGGTTCGGCGCGTCCGGTGCGCTGCGCCAACCTGCAATTGCTGGAGCGACCAAGGGCGTACGTGCATCTGCCGACGGCGTCTCTGCAATTGATCTATGACTTGCGCCTGGACGTGCCCAAGGAGGCGAAGTCCTTGAGCCTGTTTCATGTCGACGAGCGTCTGGAAGGCGATCAACTGGTGGCGCGGCTCGATCGCAAACGGCCAGACCTGTACTTGATGCCATTGCACGACGGCCAGCCGCTGCCTGAGTTGTACACCCTGAAAAAGGATCAACTGTATCCGGCGAGTACCCGCGGTCTGTATCTGGCCGAAAGCTTCGCGCGACAGGATGGCTGGCTGGTGCGTGATGAGCGGATTCGCTGGAAAGACTGGTTGCGCCAACAGGGCCTGACGCCAGCGGAGAAAGCCACTGGACTGGCACGCCTGCGCGGCAAGGCCAGGCAGCTGCTGAAGAAAATCGTACCGCGCAAGAAAGTGAATTCCTGAAAGCAAAAAATCGCAGCCTTCGACGACTCCTGCATTGGAATGTATTCCCCTGTAGGAGCTGCCGCAGGCTGCGATCTTTTGATCTTATTGGCCGCGGATCTTTTCCACGATCGCTGTCGTCGAGCTGTTTTCCACCAGCCCCAGGACTTTCACGGTGCCGCCGTAGGCGGTGACGATATCCGCGCCGACCACCTGATCGATTCCGTAATCGCCGCCCTTGACCAGCACGTCCGGCTTGACCTCGCGCAGCAGGTTTTCCGGTGTGCCTTCAGAGAAACTGATCACCCAGTCCACCGCGCCGAGACCGGCGAGTACCGCCATGCGGCGATCCACGCTGTTGATCGGCCGGCCCGGGCCTTTCAGGCGGCTGACCGAGGCGTCATCGTTGACTGCCACGATCAGGCGGTCGCCCTGAGCACGGGCCTGTTCCAGATAGGTGACATGGCCGGCATGCAGGATATCGAAGCAGCCATTGGTGAAAACAATCCGCTCGTTGTGCGCACGGGCATCGTCAACCGCCAGCAGCAGCTGCTCAAGTCCCAGCACGCCTCGCTCCGAACCTTCTTCGCGCTGAATGGCGCGGCGCAGTTCCGGGGCGCTGATCGCTGCGGTACCCAACTTGCCGACGACGATGCCTGCTGCCAGATTGGCCAGCGCCACGGCGTGCGGCAGTTCTTCGCCTGCGGCAATGGCCGCGGCCAGGGTCGAAATCACCGTATCGCCGGCACCGGTCACGTCGAACACTTCGCGGGCGCGGGCCGGCAGATGCAACGCCGGATGATCCGGACGCAGCAAGGTCATGCCGTGTTCACCACGGGTCACCAGCAGCGCGCCGAGGTCGAGCTCCTGCATCAGGACGGCGCCCTTGCTCACCAGTTCGTGCTCATCGGCGCAACCACCGACGATGGTTTCGAACTCGCTGAGATTCGGTGTGATCAGGCTGGCACCGCGGTAGATCGAAAAGTCCTTGCCCTTCGGATCAGCCAATACCGGTATACCTTTGGCACGGGCGGCCTGGATCAGGGCCTGGTGATTTTTCAGTGCGCCTTTACCGTAATCCGACAACACCAGCACCTTGATGCCTTCAAGCAACCCGTCAACCTGCGCGGCCAGTGCCAGAGCATCGGTGGCGAACACTTCTTCGAAATCGATACGCAGCAACTGCTGGTGCCGGCTCATGACCCGCAGCTTGACGATGGTCGGCTGGTGCGCGATGCGCTGAAACAAGGCGCGCACGCCCGCGCCCTTGAGACTGTTGCTCAGGCTGTCGGCGGCTTCGTCATCGCCGGTCACGCCCACCAGCGATGCCGGTGCACCCAGCGCGGCAATGTTCAGCGCCACGTTGGCGGCACCGCCCGGGCGATCCTCGATCTGCTCGACCTTGACCACCGGCACCGGCGCTTCAGGAGAAATCCGTGAGGTTCCGCCATGCCAGTAACGGTCGAGCATGACATCGCCGACCACCAAGACAGGGGCTTGATCGAATCGCGGCATCGACAATTTCATGGAGCAACCCACATACAAAATGAACAGGGGCGCGATATTAACAGGATCGCGCGCGCCGGGAATACACGAGGGTGAGGCTGGCCCACCCTCATCTGCAGATCAGGCAATGTCTTCAGCCGGAGCATCCAGCCCCATCGCATGCAGACGCGCGTAGTAGCCATTATGAGCAAGCAGTTGGGCATGAGTGCCGCGTTCGACGATCTCGCCCTGATCCATGACAAGGATCAGATCGGCCTTCTCGATGGTCGACAAACGGTGGGCAATCACCAGCGTGGTGCGGCCTTTCATGACATGGTCGAGTGCCGCCTGAATGTGCCGCTCGGACTCGGTATCAAGGGCCGAAGTCGCTTCGTCGAGGATCAGCAGCGGGGCGTTTTTCAGCAAGGCCCGGGCAATCGCCAGGCGCTGACGCTGTCCGCCAGACAACAGCACACCGTTCTCGCCCACCTGGGTATCCAGGCCTTGAGGCATCTGCGCGATGAAGTCCATGGCAAATGCATCCCTGGCGGCTTTCTCGATATCTTCGCGAGGCGCGCCTGCCAGATCGCCGTAAGCGATGTTGTTGGCGATGGTGTCGTTGAACAGCGTCACGTGCTGGGTCACTTGCGCTACATGGCGACGCAGATTGCGCAGACGATAGTCCTCGATTTCGACATCATCGAGCAGGATTTCGCCGGTCTCGTGGTGATAGAAGCGCGGAATGAGACTGGCCAGCGTCGATTTGCCGCTGCCGGAACGCCCGACCAGGGCGATCATCTGACCTGGCGACGCGGTGAAGCTGATGTTTTTCAGCACTTCCCGTTCAGTGCCCGGGTAAGTGAAGCTGAGGTTGTTCACCGCCAGATGGCCACTGACCCGATCACGCTCGATCGTACCGGTGTCGATTTCCGGCTCGACATCAAGCTGCTCGAAAATGCTTTCGGCGCCGGCCACACCTTTCTGAATGGTCGAGCTGACTTCAGACAATTGCCGGATCGGTTTGGGCAGCAAACCGGCAGCCGTGATGTAGGCGACCAGATCACCGGCCGTTGCATCACCGCGCAGGAACAACACCAGGAACATCAACACCGCCATGGCGGTGTAGATCACCAGCTGCAGCATCGGCGTATACACCGCGCCGGTCTTGGTCATGCGCAACTGTTTGTCGGTGTTGCTCTGGCTGGCCGCCGCAAAACGCTGCTGCTCATAAGCTTCGCCACCAAAACTGCGCACGACGCGATAGCCTTGAATGGTTTCGGAAGCCACATGGGTGACGTCGCCCATGGCCACTTGGATCTTCTTGCTCTGCTTGCGGAATTTCTTGCTGGTGTTGCCGACCATGAACGCGATCACCGGCAGAATGGCCAGCATCACCAGAGTCAGTTTCCAGTTCATCCACAGCAGATAGGCGAACAGGAAAACCACGGTCAGGCCTTCGCGGATCACCACTTTGATGGCATCCGTGGCGGCGCCGGTGACCATGGTCACGTTGAAAGTGATGCGCGAGATCAGATGACCCGAGTTATGGGTATCGAAATAGCGATTGGGCAGTACCAACAGCTTGTTGAACAGTTCGATACGCAGGTCATGCACCAGCCCCAACGAAACCCTCGCCAGGTAATAGTTGCCGAGAAACGAGCCGAGGCCTTGCCACGCTGCGATCAGGATGATCAGCAACGGCACAGCCATCAGCAATTGCACGTCTCGCAGATAGGGAACGTTGGGGAAGAGCACCGCTTCCGGGTTGCTCAGGCCATCGACAAAATACTTGAGAATCCCGGCCAGCATTGGTTGCGTGGAAGCAAAGATCACGAAGCCCACGATACTCAGCAGGAAAAGACCGATATAGGGTTTTACGTACCCCAACAGCCGAAAGTAGATTTTCAGGCTGGATTCCTGTTCCGCTTTGGGCGGTGCGTCAGTCATCGTAGAGCTCACTGGTTAAGAAGAACGCGAAATTTTATCACAAGCGCTGCCATTGGCCCGCGCCCATACCAAAACGCTGGCAAGCCCCAACGGCAGCCAGCTGATGAACCACTCGGCGCGCGGGGTGCCGGTGAGGCTGGCAGCGTCGAATTGCATCGCCAGTGTCGAGAACAGCCAGATACCGATGATCCCCCGGGCATACAGCGTTTCTCGAACTTTCCACGCTTGGAAAATAACGGCGAACCAGACGGCAGACCACAACAGCAGTCCCGGCAGACCCAGTACGATCGCAACATGGGTGAACAGATTGTGGGCGTGATCGAAAGTCATGCCCGACCAGAAAACCCGGTAGTCCCCACCCAGGCCCAACCCACCCCAGGGATGTTGGGCAATCATATCCAGAGAGGCCATCAGAATCTGCGGACGAAAGGAAACTCCGCGCGCCAGCACCAACGGTTCGAACAGCCACAGCGCCACAATCGCCACCACCAGGGCCACGGCTGCGACGATTCGGCTGTGGCGGTCACGGCACCAGATCGGCATGGCCAGGATGGTCAGAAACAACGCCAGCGCCGCGCCTCGACTCTGACTCATCAGTACAAAGATACCCAGCACCGCCAACGCCAGTGTCCAGACCCCTTGCCACATCACGCCACGCGGCGCCCACAGGGCCAGCCACACCGCCGCCAGGCCGATGACATAGCCGCCGAGGATCGGATGCGCCAGCTCACCCAGCCCTTCCACCCGGGCAGACCAGGCGTTACCTTCGATGACGTAAAACCTGACGATGGCCACCAGCGCAGTTACTGCCAATCCCAGCCCGCCCCACTGCATCAGGCGAATCAATCGCTCGGGGCGTCCGCTGGCGAACACCGGAAAAAACAGCAGGAACACCACGATATACAACAGACGCTTGGCCTCGCGGCCCGTTTCCGGTGCGTTTGTCCATGCCAGACTGATCAGCGACCAGACCAGCAATCCGAGCAATGGCAGGTAGATCCAGCGTTGTTCATGGAGCACTTCTCTGACGCGGTGCCGCGCAGCCCAGCCCAGCACTAGCGCCGGCAACCAGACGAGAGCCACCAGCCCCTGCTGGTAGACCTTGTTGGTGGGCGCTACGGCAATAGCCAGTAAAAACCACAAGAGCCCCATCGCCATCCATAGTTGCGCCCAGCGTGTTTCCTGCATCAATCTGCTCCTGACAAGGGTTCGCCCATGCGACGCGGCATGGTTAAAATCGAAACTTTTCGGCATCATTGCCCGCTACTACACCCCGCACTTTCGACAAGGCTTCCTACGATGCGATGCTCCCGGCTCTCACAAGCCGCTCTAGACCAAATGATCGACGCCGCCAAAGTTCTGGAAGCGGACAGCTATGGGCCGAAAGTCTACCTGCTGCAGGATGGGAAAATTCTCAAACTGTTTCGTCGCAAAAGGTTTTTTTCATCCGCCTTGTTTCGCCCCTACTCGAAGCGATTCATCGACAACGCCGTCGAGCTGCACAAACTCGGCGTACCGACGCTGCAGATCCTCCAGTTCTTTCGCCTTGAGAAACCAGGCATGACCGCCGTGCTGTATGAGCCTCTGCCCGGGCAAACGCTGCGCCAGATCGCCGCAAAACAAGGTTTCAACTGGACTCAGGCATTGCCGGATCTGGCCGAGCTGATACGCAGCCTGCACCGCTCGGGCATCTATTTCCGCTCCCTGCATCTTGGCAACATCGTCGTCACACCAGACAACCGCATGGGCCTGATCGATGTCGCCGACATGCGCTTCACCCGCGGACCGTTGCCAAAGCGCTTGATCAAACGCAACCTGCAACACTTCGCACGCTATATTGCGCGCGAAAAGCTGAACGACAGCTTTCCGATGCAGGCACTTGAGCGCGCGGTCTTGTCGTCATGAAAACAATGCGCGGGCAGCCTGGCTGAAGTTCGCCCAGGCCTCGTCCGGTGAAAGCATCCGGTACTGCTCGGCATTGATCGCTTGAGATGAGGCACCGAAGGCGCGGTCGATGGTCTCGGACCAGGCCTTTGTGTCATTGACCGGGGCATACCAGCCAGCGCTGCCCAGTTGTTCGCTGAACACCTCCAGATCGCTGCACAACACCGGTACGCCGGCCATCACCGCTTCCTGCATGACCAGACCGAGGCCCTCTTCCAGCGAAGGGATCGCAACCCAGTCGAACGCACGATAAAGCTGCGCTGCTTCGTTCAGATGCCCGGTCAGCAAGACCTTGTCGTGCAAGCCAAGCGCGTCGATGCGCTGCTCCAGCGCCGCGCGTTTGGAGCCTTCGCCGATAATGACCAGGCGCAAGTCCGGGCGGCTGTCGAGTGCTGCGGCAAAGGCATCCAGCAAATAACCGAACCCCTTCTCGGAGACCAGCCGCCCTACCGCGCCCAATACCGGCGTATCGCCTTGCGGCAACCCCAACCGTGTCCGGGCTTGCTCGCGGGTGAACAGGTCAGCACGAAACGCTTCCGGATCGAACGCACTTCGCAACGGGGTGACAGGCATCTGCAGATCGCGGGCCAGTGAATCGGCGAGAGTGCTGGAAACGGCAACCAGTTTCAGCTGGGACGCAGGGATTGCCTGGAATAGAGCCTGGTCGCCGGCATTCAATCGCGCCGAACCGTGGAAAATCACTACCGCGCGGATATACGGCAGCTTCTTGAGGACCGGCAATAACGTGCGGGCAACGCCCATGCCGTCCAGCAGCAGCAATCGAGCGTCACTGTCCACGAGCGCCTGGCGAAACCTCGCCCGCATCACGGGTTTGGCAAAACGCCAGAAATGCCGGCCCTTCAGGCGCGCTGACGATAACTGCCACTCCCGGACCTCACCGACATCCACGCCGCACTCGGCTCCCTGCCCCTGGAGGAGCCAGGTTTTGACCACCGCCGACGGTGCCGCCTGAGAGAGTATTTGCTGATGCACTTTATGGATTGATGCGAACGGAGCGCCACCGGCCCACATGATATTGAGAATATTCATCGGGCAGAAAGCCGTTGCACGGATTTGCGGGGACAAGCTGCGGCGTACTCGAACTCAGTTGATGAACCAGCCAATGCAGACTCCCAGCAACAGAAACAAGGCAAATTTAATCTGCTCGCGGCGATTGCGGCGCGCTTTGCGTTCACGCTCGACATCCGTTTGCACATGCAGACCAAAACCGGTGTGCATGACCGCGTCTGCCTCGAGTATCAAGGCCTCCCTGTTCAGTTGCGAGTAGCGCTGTGACAAGGCCTTCTCGCCACCGTGTCCGGCGAAAGGCGCACACAACCGATAATCCTCGAGTCGGCGCAACCCCGGGTTCAGCGAGAACCCCTGCCACTCCGGCTTGTCGGAAATCAGCGGATAACACGCGACGCCATCGACAATCTCGCGCGCGCCCAAATGGATGTATGGGCTGTGAACACGCAGATCGTGATTATAGCTGCGCAACCAGATCTGCAGAATTTCCGGCCGCGCTTGCAGAATGGTCATCGAGTCTTCGACGAACCCCGGACGATAGAACTCCCAATCATCTTCGCAATGAAAAATGTAGGGGGTGCTGACGTGTCCGTAGGCCAGGTCGATCGATGCCAACTGGCCCAGCTTCGGACGATTGACGAAGACCGTGCAATGTTCTTTCCAGTGGGCAGGCAGAATCCCGGCAACGCCTTCGTCGCCGGCATCTTCGGTGATGAACACTTCACGAATGGGTGCCGTGTTGTACCGGTCGAAGCTATCGAGAGTGGCCTTGAGCAGATCGAGTCGACCGCAGCTGGTAACCACCAATGTAATCTGGCTTTCTTTGGAAAATTGCACCGATATCTCGTTAATCAGAAGTCGCCAGCAATATCACTGGCTATATGACACTTGTCAAATGCCCACTTTCAGGCGGATTTTTTCCAGCAGACTCAGCGGCGCCCGATCACGCAACGGCGGCTCAAGTTCTTCAACGATGCGCTGACCGATCCGCGCGAAGCTGAACTGCTCCACCGCCAGTTCGCGACCGTTGTCAGCGATGCGTTGCGCCAGTTGCGGATCCTCGCGCAGCGTGGCCAGCTTTTCCTGCAACTGCGCGATCGTCTGATAGAACACCACGTTGTGCATGTCCTGCAAACCCAGCGCCGCAGCTTCGGCGGCGCCTTGATCATAGGCCAGCAGGACGCAGCCGCAAGCCATGGCTTCGAAGTTCTTGATCATGAACTCGCCCATGCCCACGTCCGCGCTGACAAAAAAGCGGATACGGTTGAGCGTTTCCAGGTATTCAGCCCCGGACTTGGTCCGCGTCACCAGCAGCGGCTCGACCTGGCCCAGTTCATCCAGCAGTGCCTTGCGACCGCTGTAGGCCACACTGTTGGTACTGCCGACGAAGGCAAGTTCGATATCCCGCTCGCGCCCCAGGTCCTGCAATTGCGTCTGATCGTAGCCCTTGGGCACGAACACGGCGTCGAAGCCCTCCGAGCGCAGGCGCTCGGCCACCACGAAACCGGAACTGATCACCCGTGCCCACGGCAAACGCCGATAATGCGCACTGAACTTGCCGGTGTACTTGCAGGGGATGTAATTCTGATAGGCATCGTGCTCCAGAATCACCAGATTGGGGATAGTGCGGATAAACCCGACCTGCCGGATCTCCTGCTTGAAGCGCAGGAAAAACACGATGCGGTCATAGCGGGTAACATCGACTTCGCGGCGGAAATATCGCCGCAGATTGCGCTGCTCGTCACCGCTCAACCAGCGCAGATCGCACTCACAATGGGCGGCGACACCCTCATACAAACGATCGAGAATGGCCCGTTGATCTTTCTGCACCAGAAATAGAACTTTCATTGTCTTCCTTGCCGCAACAGCAACCCGAGCAAACCTGAACATGCCCGCCCGCAAGAAAGTCTTGCGCGGGCGCCTGTGTCGCTACAAACGCCAGAACAGTTCATGTCGCCGAACCGCCTTGCGGAAAAATTCGTTTTCGCCATAAGGCGAACCCGCGCGCCCAGCCAGCAATCGCTGCAAGCTTCGACGCAAGCGACGCTTGAACGGCGCGGGCGGCTGCAGGTCATGCATCATGCCCAGAGCCATTGCCTTGTCACGCTGCTGATCCACGGACAACGTCAGGCATACAGGCTGCACCGGCACGCCAGCATCAAAGGCTGGCGGCAGCGCCACGCCATCGCCACTATTGCCCATCGGCCACCGGTCGTTATCGTGCAGATGGTTGGCATAACCGAGCAGCGTCGGCTGCCAGTCCAGCCCCCCCAACACTTCAAGCACAGCCTGCTGCGCACAGATGTGGTCGGGGTGCGGGTCCAGCGTCGGATGCGGCAGCACGATAACGTCCGGACGCGCGCGCAGCATTGTTTCGCGCAGATCGGCCAGCAGATTGTTCCAGGTCGGCGCGCCATCGGCGTCACTTGGCAGAACAAACCGATTGAATTGACGGAACAGACGGGTATCGCTCAAATCCGCTTCGCGCGAACCCACCGGTTGCTCCGGCTTGTCCCGCATCGCGGCCAGTTGCAGGCAGAAATAGCCCAACTGCACGCAGCGTTCCTGGGGGACACCGGCCCATTGCGGTACGGTGAGGCTGTCCCAGGCGCGCAAGCGTCCCTTCAGCCGCGCGGCGTCGACCTTGCTCATGCCCATCTGCTGATAATGTTCGGCCTCGATTTCGCCAGCGGTCAGGGTGACGATCCAGGCTTCATCGGCCTGACTGTACAACCCGAACGCCGCCAGCTCCGCATCGTCGGCGTGAGGGGCAATGACCATGACCCGCTGGCGACGATAATCAGCGTGTTCCAGCGCCCACAGTACCGGCTCGCCCGACACTCGACAGAAACGGCCGCGCAGACGCAATACTCCTTCGGACAACGCTTGCGCCTGACAGCTCAGGTTCAGATAGCGCAGGCCGCCGACACCGCGTTCAAAAGTCTGTACGTCAGGATTGGCGCCACCCGACAATTCGATGAAAGGATCAAGAAAACGTCCCAGCCAAGTGCTTTTGACCTGTACAGCCAGAATCAGAACGGCTTCGTCAGCCAGCATCACCCCTTCATCCAGACGCAGTTGCTCGCCGTGCAGATGAGTCTTCGGCTGCGGCGTATAGGGCGGGAAGGTGTATTGGTAATCGTCACCGGGCGCGTAGAACAGATGATCGGCAAACCACGCCTCATGGGCGATCCAGCCGCCAACCAGCAACACCGGCGCCAGCCACCAGGCGACCAGCACGCTCAGCGCGATGATGGCGGCCAGCGCGACCAACACAGCCACGCGCTTGTTGCGTCGATGGCGCTTGAGCAATTGCTGTTTGCGGCTCATGGTCTGACTCATACGGTGAACACTGGCACAGGGTTGCACCAGCGGTCCTTGTATTCACGGTCAGCGCGACCGAATGAAAAACGCAGCGGCTTGCCGAGTGCCCGTGCGTGTTCCCAGGCGCTTTGCGTATTGAGAAAACTCAGCACGCTGCCGGGGCTGAACTCGCGGGTTTCGGGATCCACACCGCCATTCACGTATTCGACACTGATCCATTCTGCCGCCTCAACGCGGTAGACCAATTGAATCGCAATCGGCGCATCGTTGAGGAAAATGACCGAGCCGATCAGCAACTCGCGCAGCAACTCGATGACCTCGGCCATGCGCGCCGCGCCGGTCGCCGGAAAGCCCCAACGGCGCTGAAACAGATCGCAGTACATCGCGGCCAGCTCAACGCTGGAAAACTCGCTGACCGCTCGCACCACACCGCCCGCTTCTTCCAGCAGACGCAGCTCTCGACGCTGGTTGTAGCGGAACTTTTTCGACAATTCTTCCGGCGTGCGGGCCATGGCCAGTTGTTCAGCCTGCAACTTCAGACCACTGAAACGGCCTTCGTTGAGTGCCGACAGATAGCGCGCCCGATGCCGCAGCGGTGCCTGGGCATCGACGGCGGCTGGCAGGATCAGCTCGGCATTGCCGAGGTCGAACAGGCCTTTCTTGCCGTTGCGTTTGAGCACGTCCTTGGACAACGCCAGGTCGCGTCCCCAGGTAGCGATGGCGGCTTTAACCTCGCCCTGCTGCTGCCAGGCCAGATAACGCACCGGGATCCCGGCCAGGTCCGCCAGGCGCTCGCATACCATCGGATGTGTAGCGACACTGCCGCCATAACGTTGCCAGGCAGTGGCGTAGGTCGAGGCGTCAACGGGCGACCAGCCACGTTCGCGCCAGCCTTGAAATCGGTTGAGCATCAGCCCCTCGTTGCCAGATCGGTAACTGGCGGCAGGCGCCAGAAGGTCTCGCGCACCGCACGGTCGGAGAAACGCTCATGCAGTCGCTCGAGCATCATCTGCGCACATTGACGACGCTGCTGCGCATCCATCGCGGCCAGATGTTGCAGCCCCTGAGCCAGATGCTCGGCATCGCCCAATGGAAACAGAATGCCCACACCCTCCACCACTTCCTGCGCCCCGCCGCACGCGGTGGCCAGCAACGGTAAGCCGGCGGCCATGGCCTCCAGCAAGACCATGCCGAACGGTTCATGATCGGAGCTCAAGGCGAACACATCGAAGGCGCGGAAATAATTGCGCGCATCGGGCACCTGACCGAGAAACAGCACTCGGTCGGCAATGCCCAGCTCACGGGCCAGCCCCTTCAGATCCTGCTCCAGGCGACCACTGCCGAGAATGACCAGCTGACTGTTGGCCGGCAGGCCTGGCAGCGCTTGGGCAAACCCGTGCAGCAACGTGGCCTGATCCTTGTCCGGGTGCAGGCGGCCGACGTTACCGACAATCCAGGCATCCGGCGACAGCCCGAGGATCTGCCGCGCTTCTTCGGAAGGTACCTGACGGGCTTGCAGTGCAGGCACATCGATGCGGTTGTACAACGTCTGGATTCGGCTTGCCGGCCATTTCGGCAGGCAGCGTCGCATGTCGTCACGCACTGCATCCGACACGCCGAGAAGGCTCAGGCGCTGGCGAAAAATATGCGCGAACAACTTGCGCGTCCCTCGCTGGTAATCGCCGAACGCGTGGTGCACACCAATGACCGGCAGCGATGTGCCGAGCAAGGCGATATAGATCGGCTTGAAGCGATGGGCGATGCAAAGACTGAAATTGCGTGAGGCGACGATCTTGCGCAGATCGCCGATAGCCCCCAGTTTCAGGCCACGAATGGCCTTGGAGCTGTACTCCATGAACAACACTTCATCGGAAGCACACGCTGCGGCCACCTCGCTATCGGCGGCCCCGGTCAGAAACACCGTGGTCACCCGATAGCCGGTGCCGGCAAACAGGCTGGCGTACTGCCGCGCGCAGTCCAGGAACGGCCCGTCATAGCCGTGACAGAACTGCAGCACATGGCGTTCAGCCGAGCGAGTCATAAGCGTTGGCGCCCTCTTTGACCACCAGAATATCTTCCATGATCAGGTACTGCAGATCCGAGCCGAAAAACATGTTCAGCGCGTCGGTCGGCGAGCAGATCATCGGTTCGCCACGACGGTTGAGCGAAGTGTTCAGCGACACGCCGTTACCGGTGAGGTTTTCCAGCGCCTTCATCATGTCGTAGTAGCGCGGGTTGTATTCGCGCTTGAGCACCTGGGCACGGGAAGTACCGTCCTCATGAACGACTTCCGGCACGCGGGTTTTCCATTCTTCGGCGACTTCGAAGGTGAAGGTCATGAACGGCGCCGGGTGATCGATCTTGATCATCTGTGGAGCGACGGTGTCGAGCATCGACGGGCAGAAAGGCCTCCAGCGCTCGCGGAACTTGATCTGATGGTTGATGCGGTCGGCGACACCGGCCACGCTCGGGCAACCGATGATCGAACGACCACCCAACGCGCGCGGACCGAATTCCATACGGCCCTGGAACCAGGCGACCGGGTTGCCATCGACCATGATCTGGGCGATCTGCTCCGGCATGTTGTCGAGCTTGCGCCAGGTCGGCTTGTTCTCGTGCCGGGCACACGCGGCAATCACGTCCTCGTTGCTGTACGACGGGCCGAGGTAGACGTGTTCCATCTTCTCGACCGGTACGCCACGGGCGTGCGACACGTAAGCGGCAGCGCCGACTGCGGTGCCGGCATCGCCGGACGCAGGCTGTACGAACAGCTCTTTGATGTCGTCGCGAGCGATGATTTTCTGGTTCAGCTTGACGTTCAACGCACAGCCACCAGCGAAAGCCAGTTTGCCGGTTTCCTTGAGCACGTCGCCCAGATAGTGGTCGATCATCTGCAGCGCGAGCTTCTCGAACAGCGCTTGCATGCTCGCGGCGTAGTGGATGTACGGCTCGTCGGCGATGTCGCCTTCGCGCTTCGGACCCAGCCACTCGATCAGCTTCGGCGAGAAGTAGAAACCCTTGCCCTTCTCTTTATAGCGACGCAGGCCGATCACGTTGGCGTAGTCGGTGTTGATCACCAGCTCGCCATTTTCGAACGAGGCCAGACGCGAGAAATCGTACTTGCTGGCATCGCCATATGGCGCCATGCCCATGACCTTGAACTCGCCGTCGAGCATCTCGAAACCGAGGAATTCGGTGATCGCACCGTACAGACCACCGAGGGAATCCGGGTCGAAGAATTCCTTGATCTTGTGGATCTTGCCGTTTTCGCCGTAACCGAAGAAGGTCGTGGCGTATTCGCCTTTACCGTCGATGCCGAGGATTGCGGTTTTTTCCTTGAAACCGGAGCAGTGATAAGCACTGGAGGCGTGAGCCAGGTGATGCTCGACCGGCTCGATCTTGATTTTCTTCGGATCGAAGCCCAGTTGCTCGAGGCACCAGACGATCTTGTTGCGATAGCGCTTGTAGCGACGGTTGCCCATCAGGATCGCATCGAGAGCACGATCCGGGGCGTACCAGTAGCGCTTGGCGTAGTGCCAGCGGGCCTTGCCGAACAGGCTGATCGGGGCGAAAGGAATCGCCACCACGTCAACGTCGGACGGTTTGATGCCGGCTTGCTCGAGGCAGAATTTCGCCGATTCGTAGGGCATGCGGTTCTTTGCATGTTTATCGCGTACGAAGCGCTCTTCCTCAGCCGCCGCGACCAGCTTGCCGTCGATGTACAAGGCTGCGGAAGGATCATGGCTAAGGGCGCCGGACAGGCCAAGAATCGTCAATGCCACAGGGGTCTAGCCTCTTTAGTCTGCATGCAGGCGCGATGCGCCTTGAAAATTGATGTGCCCTCGCACAGGGCGAGTGGCAGCTAAAGGGCGGGATTATAGCGTAAAAGCGCCCGCAAGCCTCTAGCAGGAACAGGCAGTCGCCACGTTGACAGGCTTTGGACGTCGCAATAGACTCCAACTCAAATGGACTGGGGGATCCCGGTCGGCGCTAATGCCTCGGTGAGATCACCGGGGCTTTTCGCTTTTTGGAGGCGGGAAAATCTTCAAGCCCCAATTTTCGAAACCTTCTCCAGCGTTTATGCGCCCACCGCTGCAATAAAACTTGCGTTTGAGCACCTCGAAAGCGCGATTTTCCTGACCCGCTCTCAAAACACTCATACCAATGGGTCTCGCAACAAGATCAGCCAGCTGTAAGCCGGTGGAATTGACCTGCTTTGTGGCGAAGACTATTTCGAACGGCAGTTGCACGCCCATTCGATTGGCACCACCGCACATTCTGCGAAACTCTAGCTCCAACTCGTTATCTTCCCGCTTTCCTCGGCGTTCAAAAATCACATGTGTTGATGCGCGGTGCTGACCCTTCTCAGATAAAAAATCGTACAAAGTTTCAAGACAGAAGCCGAGCGCCAGATGATACGGATTCTCTAGAGAACCCTGCTTCTCGCAGAGTGGAGCCTTATCGATGACACAGCTGATCAAAACGAAATTGCTGGCCTCAATGATGCCGGTCAATTCGGCAAGAAACGCATGCTTGTGCGCCTTTGAGGTAAACAAACTAGAGAAAGCGCCTTTTTCTTTTCTAATCTCAAGCTCATGCAGCCCGATCAGATCATGTCCCATGTGATTGAACTTGAACTTCTGAACCGCTGGGATGACCTTTTCGCAATAGTGGCGCTTATGAAACACACAAAAGGCGAGTACGAAAATCGGATAGTAAGGGTCCAACCGCTGCATTCCGTGATCACCGCTTTCATCAACATAAATGACGAAGTCACTGTATCTCGCGTCGGCGTGCTGAGGCTCTACGCCTTCAAGAACCTCGCGCACCTCGCCCCGATTTTCAAAACGAGAAAACTGCACAACGTCACCCGCGATTGGGACGCCAATAGATACTGAGATTGCCATCCTCGATTTGCCGGTAAATCGTATAGGGCAAGGAAACGGTATCGAACACGGCGGACAGAGGAAGATCAAGCAACACAAAGGGCGCCAGCATGCCCGTAGGATCAGGCGGCGCATTCAGCGTGCAAAAATCGAAGGCCAGGCCACTGTAGATGCGCGGAATCGATTGGCAGTAGGTCTTCTTTTTGCGCAGGTCACGGGCAGCATCGGCGTCGCCCTGCAAAACGGTCGAGACACTGCCACAGCCTGAGAGAACTGCAGACATTACGCCCAGCGTCAGAATTTTTTTCATGCTCAAGATTCGCCCTCCGAGATCGTCAGGCAAATTAGCATCGAGCCCGAGCAGGGCACAGTTCATGGCTTCTGGAGAAGTTGTAGGACAGATCGCTGTATTTTGTCCGCTACTGCCCACAGACTCCGTTTCGCAGTGGACCAGGTCCTTTGCAAGAACGAGTCTGCTCGTGAGAAGGAATCACCCTGCGCTGGAGACTTCTTTCGGCAACCGCTGATCAATGACCTGGTACAACGCGCTGCTTTCAGGCCAGTTGCGCATGAACCGCGCGCGATCGCGGGCGTAAGCTGGGGCAAAACTGCCGACCGATGAGTGCTGACACATGGAGTCGAGGTCGATCAGCGCCCAGCGATCCGCCTGCCAGAATAGGTTGTGGCCTTTGAAGTCGCCATGACTGATGCGCTCGGCGATCAATCGGGCAAACAATTGATCAAGCGCCAGCAACTCGGCTTCCGGTGCCTGGCCATTTTCCACGTACGGCGCAAAGCGCTCGATGATGTCCGGCCCGGGCAGGAACTCGGTGACCAGATAGGCACTGCGGCGCAGCCACAAAAAACGCTTTTCCAGTACCGCCAGCGGTTTCGGCGTGGCGATGCCCAGGAACGCCAGGCGATTGCCTTCACGCCACGAATGCCAGGCCCGGCTCGGGCGCCAGAAGCGCTTGAGCCAATGGGCGAAATTCTTGATGTTGTAGCGTTTGATAACCAGAGCTCGCCCGGCCACCTCGACTCTGCCGACGCTGGCCGCGCCGCCGGTCTTGTACAGATGCCCCCGATCAAGCAAGGCGTCGGCCTGATCAAGCACCGGCAGCATGGCCGCTGCTTCTTCACGGCGAACGGCGCGCAGGACAAATGCACCGCGCTGCACGGCGAACAGCGTGCATTCACGGCCGACCTTGTTCAGATAATCCCTGAGCCGCCAACTGCGCACCTTGTCGATCTGTTTCTGCAACGCCTCCAGCGGCAAAGCATGTTCGCTGTTGCTCAACAGGTAATAGACCAGCAACTCTTCGGTGAACGGCTCGAGTGACTTCGGAAGCTGAGCGAAAAACACCCCGAGATTTTCCAGCACTTTTTGTCGGGACAGTGGCTGGCCCGCAGCTTCCGCACGAACTCCGGCGCCATCGATCAGGTACAACTGACCGCCGTGACGCAGCAGATTGTCCAGGTGCAGATCCTCCTGCCAGAGTCCTTTGCCATGCATCCGACCGATAGCGTCAAGCGCTTCGGCCAGAACGGCGGTCTGCTCATCGGCCAGTGCCGGCAGAGACTCGACCTCGGCCCAGGCATCACCGAGGCTCTCGGCGCCCTCGAGGAATTCGAACAGCAGCCAGCCACCCTCACCGTCTTTCAGTCCATCGGCCAACAGCAGCGGCGTGGTCAGACCTTGCGCAGCGAGCAGGCGCACACCGTCCAGCTCCCGCTGAAAATGCCGGGCGGCCTTGCTGCCGACCAGCAACTTGGCCAATACCGGCCGACCGCGCCAGACGCCGGCGCCAACATAGCGCTGCCCGGGCAACACCCGCAGCAGGCTCAGCAACTGCAAATCCGCAACACCGGCGGCGTCCGCCAGGGTCACGGTCAGCGGCAGTGAGGGGGTACGCCCGGCCCGGGCCAGCTCGGACAATTGCATCAGCGGGTCTCCTTGTGGCTGCGCCGCGCTGTCAGTCGGCTCAGCCAGCTGTCGAGCAGCGAGCTGTCAGTCGGCTGATCGAGATAAGCCGCGAGCAACTGGCGCAAGTCTGCCTCGCTGCATTGCGGCGCTCGCCGTTGCAACGGTTCCAGATCCTTGACCCGATCACGCATGCCGAACAGCAACGGCCGGGTTTTCTCCAGATCGATCAGCTGCGCCTCATAGCCGTCGCCGGTGGCGCGCAGGAAAATATGTTTGGGATAGAAACAGCCATGCACCTGACGCGCGCCGTGCAGCCGCCGCGCCAGCAGCCCGCAAGCCTTGAGAATCGCCGAATGCTGAGCGGCACTGAGCTGCGCCCAGCACGTCAGCAACGAATCCAGGTCGCTCCAGCCATCCAGGGCGCGCGTAAGCAGAATGGCGCGTACTTCCCCAGCGACCTTGCGCTCACCGAAAAACGCCGCCTGCAACGCCGGTATGCCCAGCTTGCGATAACGGCTGATGTTGCGAAATTCGCGGGCAAAGCTTGGCTCGCCAAACGGCGCCTGCAAAGTTCGGGTCAGATAATTGCTCTGGCGCTTGAGGTAATAGCCCTGGCCCTCAAGATCGAGACGGAACACGCTGCTCCAGCCGCCACCGGCAGTGTTGGGCTCATCCACAGCTTCAAGCTGTTTGGCCCACAGTGCATCGAAATTGCCGAGACCGTGGCGCTCCAGCAGTGCGCGGTCCTGTTCGGCAAGAAAATCAGTCATTCGCGCCCCTCAAAAAATCTCACCACGTGGCGAATCCGCTTCTTGTCGGCGACATCGAGCCGATCACACTGGCGATACTGCTTGTAGAAGCGCAGACGCTGGGTGTTGGACAGGTGATATTTGGCCAGTTTGTCGAGACAGGCGAGGTCCTTGGTGATCCGGTACTTGAGCCAGAAGCCGCGCCAGAATTCGCCGTTGGGGCAGTCGATGAGGAAGATGCGCGCCTGATCGTCGATCAGCAGATTGCGCCATTTCAAATCGTTATGCGTAAACCGATGGTCGTGCATGGTCCGGGTGTAACCGGCCAATTGCTGGCTGACACCGTCGACCCAGGCGCGATCCTTGAGCCTGGGATCCTTGCGCTCGGCCAGTGCCGAAAGGTCTTCGGTATTGGGCAGCTCACGGGTGATCATCGCACCCCGATCATAGGCCGCGCCCCGCCGCTCCAGCCCCCAGGCCACCACCTCGGCAGTGGGGATGCCCCACTTGGCGAAGCGCTTGAGGTTCTGCCATTCCATTTTTACGCGCGGCTTGCCGAGGTAACGGCGCAGGCCCTTACCGGCGCCGACGTAGCGTTTGACGTAATAATTGACGCCGTCGCGCTGCACCCGAACCACCTCCGACAGCGGATCGCGGGTCAGGCGTTCGCCCTGCAAGGCAAATACGGCTTCGAGGCTGCCGAAATCTTCGGCGAGTTCGCCGTACTGCGGCTCAAGTGTCCAACCCGCCATCAGAGCGCATCCCCATAACGCTGTTTACGCTCGTAGAGCTTGTCGGCCTTGCCTTGCAGCCAGCTCAGCAATGGCGCTTCTTCCGCCAGAATCTGCCGCAGCGGTTGCTGGAAATAGCCTTTGAGGAAACGCAGTTTGTCGCGGCGGGTCAGGCCGATGTCCAGCGCGGAGAAGTACAGCGCCGCCAGATCCTTGTTGCGCCAGCGCTGAGTGATCTTTGCGCGGGTCTGGGCTCGATGCAGGTCAATCACCGAGAGTTTGAAATCCTGCGGTGTGACCGGTTTGTCGGTGTGCAGCAGAAAATGGCAGATGTAGCAGTCGCGGTGATTGACCCCGGCGCGGTGCATCATCCCGGTCATCCGCGCGACTTCAGCAATCAGCGCGCGCTTGAGTGTTGGCTCCGGCGGCTGCTTGACCCAGTCAATGCTGAAGTCTTCGAGGCTGATGGTCGGCGCGAGTTCTTCGGTGACGATGAACGAATGCTGATCCGCCGGGTTGCTGCCTTTCTCGCCGTAGGCGACGGCAGTCATGGTCGGCACGCCGGCTTCCTGCAGACGCTGAATGGCTTTCCACTCCTGACCCGCGCCGAGCACCGGCAGCTTGGCGGTCAGCAGGTTCTTGAAGATCTCGCCCCAGCCGATGCCACGGTGGATTTTCACAAAAAACCCGTTGCCGTCGACTTCCGTGCGCAATGTCCGGCGCGCTTCCAGCTCGCGGTACACCTCGCCCTGCAAGCCTTCGACTTCGGCGAACGGGTCGCGTCCGGCCCAAAGGCTTTTGAACGGTTCAGCCAGCATCAACTTCATTAAGCGTGCTCCGCCAGAATCACATCCGCCGCGTGCTGCGGCATGCTGTAGAGGTCGGCCGTCTCGGCGAAGGCCAGACCGTTGCGGCTCCAGGCCGCCCGTGCAGCGTCGTCGCTCAACATCTCGGTCAGGTATCGGGTCAGCTGCGCCTGCTCGAACGGCTCGTCCAGCACTCGCCCGGCATCAGCCTCGGCGATGTAATGGGCGTAACCGCAGACCGCACTGACCAGCACCGGCAAACCGGCCACCAGTGCTTCAAGCAGCACGGTGCCAGTGTTTTCGTTGTAGGCCGGGTGAATCAACAGGTCGGCACCGAGCAGGAAACGCGGGATATCGCTGCGGCCTTTGAGGAAGGTCACATTGTCGCCCATGCCCAGCGTCGCACTCTGCATCTGGAACAATTTGGGGTCATCCTGGCCGATTACAAACAGCCGGGTGCGTTTTCTCAACTCGGCCGGCAGCGCGGCCAGCGCCTTGAGGCTGCGATCGACACCCTTGGTCTTGAAGCCGGAGCCGATCTGCACCAGCAGCAGGTCGTCGTCCTTGAGATTGAATTCCGCGCGGAACCCGGCGCGGATTTCATCGGCATCCGCCGGCCGCCGACGGTCCTGGGCAATGCCCGGCGGCAGCAGGTGGAAGCGCTCGAGCGGCGTGTCGTAATACTTGATGAACAGCGGCTGCTGCACTTCGGAAATCATCAGCACTTCGGTCTTCGCGTCCTTGGCGAACACCGCGCGCTCATACTCGGCGAAGTGGCGATAGCGGCCCCAACGGCGGTACAGCGAGTTGCGCAGGTTCTGCGCCTTGTCTTCGAAGCAGCCGTCGGCGGCGTAGTAGACGTCCAGGCCCGGCATCTTGTTGAAGCCGATCAAGCGATCGACCGGACGCTTGGCCAGATCCGCTGCCATCCACGCGCTGAGCTTTTCGTTGCGACGGTGGTTGAAGAACGCTTTGACCGGCGCCACCAGCACTTCGAAACCCGGCGGCACGTCGCCTTCCCAGATCAGCGTGTAGACGCGAATCTGATGGCCGCGCTTCTGGCATTCGAGAGCGATGCGCATGAAGTCGCGCTGCAAGCCACCGAACGGGAAATATTTGTACAGGACAAATGCCAATTGCATCAGCGCAGCTCCTCAGCCATTAACAACGTGCTCAGTCGGCTGGCGACACGCTCGGGGTTCACACGCGTGAAGCACAAAGGCTGCTCGCGTTTCAGGTCAAACTGACGGGCATCCTGCGCGGTCGGTTGATAGGTACATTTTTTCTGCATGCAGGGCGCGCACGGGAAGTCGCTGGCCAGATGAATCTGCAGCTTGCCGTAGGCGCCGGTGAGGCCCGGGTTGGTCGGGCCGAACAACGAAATCGTCGGTACATCCAGCGCAGCGGCCAGATGGCCGAGCCCGGTGTCCACCGCCACGCAGGCTTGCGCGCCGGCGAGGACTTTGCCGACGCCGGCCAGATTGAGTTTCGGCAGCACTTCGGCGTGTTTGAAGCCGGCAGCGATGCGTTCGGCGCGGGCCTTTTCCTGCGGGTTGCCCCACGGCAGCTTCACGCCAACGCCGAGGTAGCCGACCCGCTCGGTCAGCTCGCGCCAGTAGATTTCCGGCCAGTGCTTGGTGTCCCAAGTGGTGCCGTGGAGGAACACCACGTAGGCGTTCTTGCGCGGCAACTCGACCAGTCGTTCAACGTTGAGGCCGTAATCGCCGAGGCCTTTGGGCAGGTCGTAACCCAAGGCAATGGCGAACAACTGGCGCACGCGTTCGACGGCGTGCTGACCACGGGCGACGGCGAGCTTGCGATCGTAGAAGCGCGCAGCCATCGGCTCGCGGGCCGAGGTTTTATCGAGGCCGGCCACCGGGGCTTTGACGTAGCGGGTCAGCCAGGCACTTTTCAGCAGGCCTTGGGCATCGATCACCAGATCGTATTTATTGGCGCGCACGCTTTGCTTGAAGCGTTTCCACTCGCCGCTGGTGATGGTTTTCCAAAGATTCTTGCGCCAGCGGCGGATCGCCACCGGAATCACTTTATCGACCGCCGGGTGCCAGCTCGGAATCTCGGCGAAGCCCTCTTCCACCACCCAGTCGAACTTGATCCCCGGGATCGCGCGTGCAGCATCGGTCAGCGCCGGCAACGCGTGAATCACGTCGCCCAGCGATGAGGTCTTGATCAACAATACCCGCAAGTTAATGAACCTCGACCACGGAGCCCTGCAACTTCTGCAAGGCATCGTTGACCGCTTCCGGCATCAACTGACGCAGGCAGTTGTAATGGCCGAACCGGCAAGTGCGATCAAAGCACGGGCTGCATTCGATGCCCAGGCGCACGATCTCGACCTGCTCAGCCAGCGGCGGGGTGAAGCCCGGCGAGGTCGAGCCGTATACCGCGACCAGCGGACGATTCAATGCCGCAGCGACGTGCATCAGGCCGGAGTCATTGGACACAACGGAATCGGCGCAGGACAGCAGGTCAATGGCCTCGGCCAGCGAGGTGCCGCCGCTGAGGTTGACCGATTCTTCGCGCAGGCCCGGGATCAAACGTGCGCGGATATCTTCACCGACCGCGTGATCGTTTTTCGAGCCGAACAGCCACACCTGCCAGCCTTCGCGGATGCGCGCTTCGGCGACCTTGGCGTAATGCTCGGACGGCCAGCGCTTGGATTCGCCAAACTCGGCGCCGGGGCACAGGGCCAGGACCGGGCGATCAAGGCTCAGGCCGAACTTGACCAGTGCCGCCTCGCGGGTCACCGGGTCGATTTGCAGACTCGGGCGCGGGTAGGGCTTCGGCAGCTCGGCGTTGGCTTCATAGGCCAAGGCCATGAAGCGCTCGATCATCAGCGGGTAGCGTTCTTTGTCGAGAGTGCGCACGTCGTTGAGCAGGCCATAGCGGAATTCGCCGCGCCAGCCAGTGCGTTTCGGGATGCCGGCGAAAAACGGCACCAGCGCCGACTTCAGCGAGTTGGGCAGCAGGATCGCCTGATCGTACTGACCGCGCAGGGACTTGCCGATGCGTCGGCGTGTCGCCAGTTCCAGCGCGCCGTGGCCGAGCGGGAAGCTCAAGGCCTTGCGCACTTCGGGCATGCGCTCAAGGATCGGCCGGCTCCATTCGGGCGCCAGCACGTCGATTGCGCATTGCGGGTGGCGCTGCTTGAGACACTGAAACAGTGTCTGCGCCATCACCATGTCACCGACCCAACTGGGCCCAACGATCAGAATATTCATGTGGTTTCCAAAAACGAACCGGGGAGGCATTTACGCCTCCCCGCCTCGATAATCATTGTGGAAGCGGCGCTGCTGGCGATGGGTCATTTCCTTCAACATGACTGTCGACTGTCACTCCACTATCGCGAGCAGGCTCACTCCTACATTGTTTTGCATCTGTTCACATTACTGCGCTCAGCGCAGATCACTGTGGGAGCGAGCCTGCTCGCGAAGGGGCCGGCACGTTCAACATTGCTGTTGACTGACACTCCGCGTTCGCGAGCAGGCTCGCTCCCACCTTTTGAATCTCATTGTCTTCATTGGCGCTTTTTCAGCTTAGCCCCATCTCTTTCCATATCCGCAAAACCTGCCGGCGTTCGTCGGCAAACTGGTCGCCCGGTATTACCCCGGCGTCCTTCTGCAAGGCCTGCCGGTGGGCGGCGGAGCGATAGGCTTTGTAGGCCTCGCGCAACAGACTGGCATCTTCTGCGGGCATCAGCCCTTCGTGTTCCAGCTCTTCCAGAATGCGGATGTTATCGGTCCAGCGCAGCAGCGGCGGATGGCTGTGCGACCACGCCAGGGCCGCGTATTGCACCATAAATTCAATATCGACGATACCTCCGGCGTCCTGCTTGAGGTCGAACGGCACGCCCGCGTCGAACGCATTCGCCGCCGTGCCGGCTGCGGTGCTGCGGGTGCCGAGGTTATCGCGCATCTTGGCGCGCATCTCGCTGACTTCCTGTTGCAGTTTGGCCAGATCCCGTGGTTTGCCCAACACCTGCGCGCGGACTTTTTCAAAAGCCTGGCCAACATCCTGACTGCCCACCAGCACGCGCGCGCGCACCAAGGCCTGATGCTCCCACGTCCAGGCTTCGTTTTCCTGATAGCGCGCGAATGCGCCGAGGGAGCTCACCAACAGCCCGGAAGCGCCGGACGGCCGCAGGCGCATATCCACTTCATACAGCTGGCCGGAATTGGTCTGCGCTGTGAGCAGATGAATGATCCGCTGCCCCAGGCGCGTGAAGAACTGCGCGCCGTCGATGGATTTCGGCCCGTCGGTTTCCGCCTGCGGATCGCCGTCATGGATGAACACCAGATCCAGATCGGAACCATGCCCCAATTCGATACCGCCGACTTTGCCATAACCGACAATGATGAAGCCGGGATCGCACAGCGTGCCGTCGGTGCGCAGCGGCGTGCCGTACTTGGCCACGGTCTGCCGCCAAGCCAGGGCCAGCACTTGTTCGAGAATCGCCTCGGCCAGCCAGGTCAGGTAATCGCTGACTTTCATCAACGGCAGACTGCCGGCGATTTCCGAGGCGGCGACGCGCAAGCGGTGCGCCAGTTTGAAATGGCGCAGGGCTTCCATTTGCTGCTCGAGGTCGTCTTCGGGAATTCGCGTCAGGCGTTCGCGCAACTCGGCCGCCAGTTCCGGCGCCAGCGGCGGCTTGAACAGCCGGCCCTCGTTAAGCAATTCGTCGAGCAGCAGCGGGAAGCGCGTGATCTGCTCGGCAATCCACGGGCTCGCCGCACACAAAGTCAGCAGGCGGCGCAGCGCGCCGGGGTTTTCCGTGAGCAAAACCAGATACGCCGAACGCCGCGCCACCGCCTCCACCAGCGGCAGCACGCGCTCGAGTACCAGATCGGGATTTTCATGCTCCACCGCTTGCGCGAGCAGTCGCGGAATAAAAGCATCGAGACGCTCGCGCCCCAGCCGCTGCATCGCGCGCAATTGCGGACTGCCACGCAAACCGGCCAGCGCTTTCAGGGCTTTGCCGGCATCGACGAAACCTCCCTCCTGCAACTGTCGGCACGCGGCCTCTTCGTCCTGTTCTTCCTCCCACAGCGGCAGCCATTCGCCACCGACCACCACTTCGCTTTCGCCGCCCTCTTCTTCGTCGGGATCGGCGATCACCTGGGCGAAATGCCAGGCTACGCGCCCGCGCCAGTACATCAGCTGTTGGTGGAACGCCGGCCAATCGGCGAAACCCAGCATGAAGGCGATCCGCGCCTGATCCTGCGCGCTGTCCGGCAGCATCTGCGTCTGACGGTCGGCAATCGCTTGAATGGCATGTTCGGTGTAACGCAGAAACTCGTAACCCTCGCGCAGTTCACTGACCACCGCCGGCGGCAGATAGCCCTGCCCTTCCAGCGTGCTCAACACCTTTAATAGAGGACGCTGTTGCAGGCTCAGATCGCGGCCCCCGTGGATCAACTGAAAGGCCTGAGCGATGAACTCGACTTCACGAATGCCGCCGGAGCCGAGCTTGATGTTGTCGGCCATGCCTTTGCGCCGCACTTCCTGCTGGATCAGCTGCTTCATGGTGCGCAGCGCTTCGATCGCCGAAAAATCCAGGTAACGGCGGTAGACGAACGGCCGCAGCATGTCGAGCAACTGCGCGCCGGCAACCTGATCGCCAGCCACCACCCGCGCCTTGATCATCGCGTAGCGTTCCCAGTCGCGGCCCTGATCCTGGTAATACTGCTCCAGCGCATTGAAGCTGAGCACCAGCGCGCCGGACGATCCGTAGGGGCGCAGGCGCATGTCGACGCGAAACACGAAGCCGTCGACGGTCATCGGATCGAGGGCCTTGATCAGACGCTGGCCGAGGCGGATGAAGAATTCCTGATTATCCAGCGAGCGTTTCACGCCGACGGTTTCGCCGCCTTCGGGGTAGGCGAAGATCAGGTCGATATCGGAAGACAGATTCAGCTCGACCGCGCCGAGTTTGCCCATGCCGAGGATGACCATCTGCTGCGGCTCACCGCTGCGCCGGCCGGTGGGTGTGCCGAATTGCTCGCAATGGCGGCTGTACAGCCATTGATAAGCCTGATCGATGGTGGCGTCGGCCATGTCCGAGAGGTCACGGCAGGTCTGCACCAGATCGGCCTGACGGGTCAGGTCGCGCCAGATGATCCGCACCTGATGCCGTGCACGCTGACGGCGCAAGGCGCGGCCGACTTCGTCTTCGCTCTGCGCGCAGTTCACGGCGGCGGCGATCTGTGCGCACAGTTCGCCGGGCGCGAACGCCCGATCAAGTTCGCCGGACGCCACCAGCGACAGCAACATCAAAGGGTCACGAATGCTCTGTTCAATGACAAATTCGCTGGCGGCGCTGACGCGGGCGAATTGCGCCCAGCGCTCCGACGTCCAGTTCGACAGGCCGTGATCGTCTTCAAGGGCGGCGACGGACGTACGGAACGACTGCTCGGATCGGCTGACCAACGGCAGGAGAATGGCGGGCAGTTCGGCAAGCACGGGCAGGGTCATGGTCTATCCTTGATCGGCGTAATAAGGGCCGCTTGTAGTGAATGATGAAAACCCGCTACGTGAAGGACTGTCGAACAAAAGTTAGAAATAGCTGAAATTTCTTCTTCTTTGGCATCCAGCATCAAACTTTCACCTTATTCGGATGGAAATCGACCCGCCTTAACGATTATTCTCACAACGCAGTCGGAGGCCACAAGCCTTTCATCTGTAGTTTTACTACTCGTCTATACATTCGAAAGGCTGAAATGCCGGAAGATTTGTAGTAAAACTACACGCCGCCGGAACAACCTGTCGGCAATCCAAGAATTTTAAATCGTCTGCCCACAAGGCCAGTCGCAAACTCAGGCAACCGATTCTGGAAGCCTTTCCGCCCTGGAGCAAGCCATGCAAGACCTCGATCCCGTCGAAACCCAGGAATGGCTGGACGCCCTGGAATCGGTTCTCGACAAAGAAGGCGAAGACCGTGCTCACTATCTGATGACCCGTATGGGCGAACTCGCGACCCGCAGCGGCTCGCAGCTCCCTTACGCGATCACCACGCCTTACCGCAACACGATCCCCGTTACCCACGAAGCACGCATGCCTGGCGACCTGTTCATGGAACGCCGCATTCGCTCGCTGGTACGCTGGAACGCGATGGCCATGGTAATGCGCACGAACCTGCGAGATTCGGACCTGGGTGGTCACATCTCCAGCTTCGCTTCCAGTGCGACCCTGTATGACATCGGCTTCAACTATTTCTTCCAGGCCCCGACCGACGAACATGGCGGCGACCTGATCTACTTCCAGGGCCACACCTCGCCAGGCGTTTACGCCCGCGCATTCATGGAAGGCCGCATCACCGAAGACCAGATGAACAACTTCCGTCAGGAAGTCGATGGTCAAGGCCTGTCGTCCTATCCGCACCCTTGGCTGATGCCTGACTTCTGGCAGTTCCCGACCGTATCGATGGGTCTGGGTCCGATCCAGGCGATCTACCAGGCGCGCTTCATGAAGTACCTGGAGCACCGCGGTTTCATCCAGCCGGGCAAACAGAAAGTCTGGTGCTTCCTGGGCGACGGCGAGTGCGACGAGCCGGAATCCCTGGGCGCGATCTCCCTGGCCGGCCGCGAGAAGCTGGACAACCTGATCTTCGTCATCAACTGCAACCTGCAGCGCCTCGACGGCCCGGTTCGCGGCAACGGCAAGATCATCCAGGAACTCGAAGGCGTGTTCCGTGGTGCGCAGTGGAACGTGACCAAAGTCATCTGGGGCCGTTTCTGGGACCCGCTGCTGGCCAAAGACGTCGACGGTATCCTGCAACGTCGCATGGACGAAGTCATCGACGGCGAGTACCAGAACTACAAAGCCAAAGACGGCGCGTTCGTTCGCGAGCATTTCTTCAACACGCCTGAACTCAAGGCGATGGTTGCCGATCTGTCCGACGACGAGATCTGGAAACTCAACCGTGGCGGCCACGACCCGTACAAGGTCTACGCGGCGTACCACGAAGCGGTCAACCACAAGGAACAACCGACCGTCATCCTCGCCAAGACCATCAAGGGTTATGGCACCGGTGCCGGCGAAGCGAAAAACACTGCGCACAACACCAAGAAAGTCGACGTCGACAGCCTGAAGCTGTTCCGCGACCGCTTCGACATCCCGGTCAAGGACGAGGAGCTGGAGAACCTGCCGTTCTTCAAACCAGAGCCAAACAGCGCCGAAGCCCGCTACCTCGCCGAGCGCCGTGCCGCACTGGGCGGTTTCGTGCCACAGCGCCGCGCGCAGAGCTTCAGCGTACCGACTCCGGATCTGGACACTCTGAAAGCCATCCTCGATGGCTCGGGCGACCGTGAAATTTCCACCACCATGGCTTTCGTGCGGATCCTCGCGCAACTGGTCAAGGACAAGGAAATCGGCCCGCGCATCGTCCCGATCATCCCGGACGAAGCCCGTACCTTCGGTATGGAAGGCATGTTCCGTCAGCTGGGTATCTACTCCTCCGTCGGCCAGCTCTACGAGCCAGTCGATAAAGACCAGGTGATGTTCTACAAGGAAGACCAGAAAGGTCAGATCCTTGAAGAAGGCATCAACGAAGCAGGCGCCATGAGCTCGTTCATCGCTGCCGGTACTTCGTACTCCAGCCACAACCAGCCAATGCTGCCGTTCTACATCTTCTACTCGATGTTCGGCTTCCAGCGTATCGGCGACCTGGCCTGGGCCGCTGGCGACAGCCGTACCCGTGGTTTCCTGATCGGCGGCACCGCCGGGCGTACCACCCTGAACGGTGAAGGTCTGCAGCACGAAGACGGTCACAGCCACCTGCTGGCCGCGACCATCCCGAACTGCCGCACCTACGATCCGACCTACGGCTACGAGCTGGCGGTGATCATTCAGGACGGCATGAAGAAGATGACCGAAGAGCAACAGGACATCTTCTACTACATCACCGTGATGAACGAGTCGTACCAGCAGCCAGCCATGCCGGCCGGTGCCGAAGAAGGCATCAAGAAAGGCATGTACCTGCTCGAGGAAGACACTCGCGATGCGGCGCACCACGTTCAGCTGATGGGCTCCGGCACCATCCTGCGTGAAGTGCGTGAAGCGGCGAAGATCTTGCGTGAAGAGTTCAACATCGGCGCTGACGTCTGGAGCGTTACCAGCTTCAACGAACTGCGTCGCGACGGCCTCGCCGTAGAGCGCAGCAACCGTCTCAAGCCTGGCCAGAAGCCTAAGCTGAGCTACGTCGAAGAGTGCCTGAACGGCCGTAAAGGTCCGGTCATTGCTTCTACCGACTACATGAAGCTGTTCGCCGAGCAGATCCGTCAGTGGGTACCGTCCAAGGAATTCAAAGTCCTGGGCACCGACGGTTTCGGCCGCAGCGACAGCCGCAAGAAACTGCGTCATTTCTTCGAAGTCGACCGTCATTTCGTGGTGTTGGCAGCCCTGGAAGCACTGGCTGACCGTGGTGATATCGAACCTAAGGTTGTGGCCGAAGCCATCGCCAAGTTCGGCATCGACCCGGAAAAACGCAACCCACTGGACTGCTGAGGAGACATTTTGTGAGCGAACTCATTCGCGTACCTGACATCGGCAGCGGTGAAGGTGAAGTAATTGAACTGTTTGTGAAGGTCGGCGACCGCATCGAAGCCGACCAGAGCATCCTGACCCTGGAATCGGACAAGGCCAGCATGGAAGTGCCGGCCCCGAAAGCCGGCGTCATCAAGAGCCTGAAAGTGAAGCTGGGCGACCGTCTGAAAGAAGGCGACGAACTGCTTGAGCTGGAAGTCGAGGGCGCCGCTGAAGCGGCACCTGCGCCTGCCGCTGCTCCTGCCAAAGCCGAAGAGAAACCGGCTGCGACACCTGCTGCTGCCGCGCCTGCCGCTGCTCCTGCTGCCGCTTCGGTACAGCAAGTGCACGTGCCGGACATCGGTTCGTCGGGCAAGGCACAGATCATCGAGATCCAGGTCAAGGTCGGCGACAGCGTCGAAGCTGATCAGTCGTTGATCACCTTGGAATCCGACAAGGCCAGCATGGAAATCCCGTCGCCTGCCGCTGGCGTGGTCAAGGCCATCAGCGTCAAGCTCAACGACGAAGTCGGCACTGGCGACCTGATTCTGGATCTGGAAGTGGCGGGTGCTGCGGCCCCTGCGGCTGCCGCTCCGGCCCAGGCTGCTGCACCGGCCGCTGCCGCTGCGCCTGCTCCGGCAGCCGCGCCAGCAGCACCGGTTGCCGACAGCGTTCAGGACATCCACGTTCCGGACATCGGCTCGGCTGGCAAAGCCAAGATCATCGAAGTGTTGGTCAAGGCGGGCGATACCGTTGAAGCCGACCAGTCGCTGATCACCCTGGAATCCGACAAGGCAAGCATGGAAATCCCATCGCCTGCCGCTGGCGTGGTGGAAAGCGTTTCCATCAAGCTGGATGACGAAGTCGGTACCGGCGACCTGATCCTCAAGCTGAAAATCAAAGGCGCGGCACCTGCTGCTGCCCCGGCTCCAGCTGCCGCAGCTCCGAGCGCTCCGGCACCTGCCGCTGCTGCTCCGGCTGCCGCTGCACCTGCTGCCGCCGCTCCAGCCGCCGCACCGGCCAAGCCGGGCGCGAAAGTTCACGCCGGCCCTGCCGTGCGTCAACTGGCCCGTGAGTTCGGCGTCGAGCTGAGCGCCGTTGGCGCCAGCGGTCCGCACGGTCGCATCCTCAAGGAAGACGTGCAGGTTTACGTCAAGGCGATGATGCAGAAGGCCAAGGAAGCCCCGGCCGCTGCCGGCGGCGCTACCGGTGGTGCGGGCATTCCGCCGATCCCGGTGGTCGATTTCAGCCGTTTCGGCGAAATCGAAGAAGTGCCGATGACCCGCCTGATGCAGGTCGGCGCCGCCAACCTGCACCGCAGCTGGCTGAACGTGCCACACGTGACGCAATTCGACTCGGCGGACATCACCGAGCTGGAAGCTTTCCGTGTTGCGCAGAAAGCCGTGGCCGAGAAGGCTGGCGTCAAGCTGACCATCCTGCCGCTGCTGCTCAAGACCTGCGCGCACTTGCTCAAGGAGCTGCCGGACTTCAACAGTTCGCTGGCGCCAAGCGGCAAGGCGATCATCCGCAAGAAATACGTCAACATCGGCTTCGCCGTCGACACTCCGGATGGCCTGTTGGTGCCGGTCATCAAGAACGTCGACCAAAAGAGCCTGCTGCAATTGGCAGCCGAAGCGGCTTCGCTGGCTGAGAAAGCCCGCACCAAGAAGCTGTCCTCGGACGAGATGCAAGGCGCCTGCTTCACCATTTCCAGCCTCGGTCATATTGGCGGCACCGGCTTCACGCCGATCGTCAACGCGCCGGAAGTGGCGATCCTCGGTGTGTCCAAGGCAACCATCCAGCCCGTCTGGGACGGCAAAGCCTTCCAGCCGAAGCTGATGCTGCCACTGTCGCTGTCCTACGATCACCGCGTGATCAACGGCGCTGCAGCGGCACGCTTCACTCAGCGTCTAGGCAGTCTGTTGGGCGACATCCGCACCATCCTGCTGTAACTCAAACGGCCCTCCGGCGACGGAGGGCCGCTTGCTGCACCCTTTCGAGCGCCACACGCTCGTACCTCAACCCCGTCAATTGACGGGGCTTTTTTTTGCCTGAAATAAACCGGATCGCGCCTCTTTCCTACAACCTGCGCTGACATCGGCCACAGGTCTGGTCCACTTAACGCCAATATTTTCCGCCGCTGGCCAACTAACCTCTGCTCAGGAAAGTTGCTTCAACGCGCTCCGCTTATTTAATTCTTGTTTATTAAAATCTCGAACGGAATCGATCATGTTCAAACCGACTATCGGCCCCATCGTGGGCCACACCACAACTAACCAAGTGCGCATTTTCATGCGCGGCGAACAACAGGACAAAAAACGTGTATTTGCCGGAGTTCGCGCTCGCAAGGCCGGCACGGAAAAATGGTCGAACAGCGTATTTGCACTTTTGAACCCGGCCAATGACATGTCGGGTGTACTGGTATTGCAGGATCTCGAAGCTGATTGTGAATACGAATATCAAGCCGGCTGGTTAAGTCCGATGAATCCGGTCCATACCATCGACACGGTCATTGAGTTTCCATTGCAATGGCCGCGACAGCTCTACCGCTTTCGCACCCGCACCGCGAAAGCCAGCCAGCCTCGGGGGTTTGTCGTCGGTTCGTGCCGTTATCTGCGGATTACCGCTGGCGTCGCTTCCTTGCCGCAACTGGGCGACCGCATCTTTGGCTCGATCAATCGACTGGTCGAGAACAGTCATCTACCCGTCAGCGCGGTGATCATGACCGGAGATCAAGTGTATGTAGATGATTTGAATGTCATTGCTCCGGATCGCGAAGCCAAAGACATCCTGAAGAAATATCGAACGGCATTTTCGCAACCGAATATTCAGCGACTGATGTCCAATACATCGACTTACATGATGCTCGACGATCACGAAATAGAAGATAACTGGCCTGCCAATGCCACCGCAGCGGACGAGGACTTATATCGCAACGCCATGGCCGCTTATGAACTTTATCAAGCCAGCCACAGCCCGGTTTATGCATGTAATGAGAAGGGTCAGATAGACCGGGATACGTTGAAGCATTACTGGTATCAGTTTGGCGACAGCGATATCGCCTGGTTCGTCACCGACAGCCGCACCCGACGCAACCTCTCGAAAGAAGACCGGCGCATTCTCGACATCGAGCAGGAACAGGCCCTGCTGCAATGGCTGATCCATAGCCCGGCACGAGTGAAGTTCGTGGTGACCAGCGTGATGTTCTATCCCGATCGCAAGTTCAACGGGGACGATGCCTGGAAAGCATTTCCCGAACAGCGTCTGCGCCTGCTGGAAACCATCCGCACTCATCGGATCAAGAACGTGGTGTTCGTTTCCGGCGACGTTCATGGCTCTCTGACAAGTCGCCTGTCTCACAGCGAGGACGCCGATTTAGAAGTGCACACCATCGTGTCCTCGCCGTTGCACAACAGCAAATTGCTGCCGTATGCCAAGGCTTCAACGTTTATCCTCGATCAACCGCTGGTGCGCACGGCGGCAGGGGATTATCGGCACGAGCTGACCAGTGCAGTGGTGAGTCAGGACAATTTTGCGCATGTGGTCGTCGAGGCTGATCAGATATTGGTCAATTACCATGACCGCGATGGCAAGAACTTGCAGTCGATCAGTATGAAATTGCGTTGAAACACCCAAAGATCGCAGCCTTCGGCAGCTTCGACACAAGGCGCATTACCCTGTTGGGGCTGCGTGAAGCTGCGATCTTGTGCTCATTTCAGTTGTGCACTGGAGAAATGTTCACTGCAGCCGACATATTCTTATAGCACTTGGCCTTCATCTCTCTTGTCAGTCGGTGCCGCAATGATGCAACCTTGCCGCAGCCAACAGACAAGAGGGCGAGAGCCCGGCGCATTCAGCATATTTCCAAGCGAGTTTCCTTCATGAAGAGCCAGCCCGATGCCGCCAGCCGTATGGCGGCCGAGGTAGTGACGCAGTTGCCTGTGCCCTCGCGGCTCGGCATGCTGCGTTTCGAGCGCTTGAATGAAGCGAGTTGGGCAATGCTGTTCCTCGATCCCAACTGCGAACGCCAGTTTGGCCAGCCGGCCGTCGAGCTCTGCGCACTGGTCGGCTCGCCTTACGCCAGCCTGATGGAGCCCGAGGCGCGCTATCAACTGCACGATGCGATCCAGCAGCAACTGAGCAAAAGCGCACATTACGTGGTGCGCTACACCCTGCACACCGCCGCCGGCGCGTTGAACATCCTCGAGCTGGGCGAAGCCTACAAACAGCACAACCGGCACTTGCTGCGCGGCTACCTGCTGGCGGTCGACGAGGTGTTCGACGAAACCCAGTCGCTGCCTTCGGTGGATCTGGAAACCCAGAACTCGCGCCTGCAAATCGCCCTTGAGCTGAACCAGCGTGCCCAGCAGGAACAACTGCAGCATCTGGAGCGCGTGCGTGCCCAGCAGGATCTGATTCTGCTGCTCGCACGCCAGCGCTACAGCACGCACAACTCGCTGCAGGAAGCCGCCGAACTGATCACCCGCTGCGCCTGCGATATTTACGAGATCGACTGCGCCAGCCTGTGGAACCTCGAAGGCCAGCGCTTGCTGCCGATCTCCGCTTACCATCGCGCGACCCAGGAATACATCCTGCCGGAGCCGATCGATATCAGCGGCTTCCCCGACTACATGGAAGCCCTGCACAGCAGCCGCGCCATCGATGCCCACAACGCCATGCACGACCCGCGTACCCGCGAGATGGCCGAGGCGATGCGTCCGCGTGACGTCAACGCCATGCTCGATGCCAGCATTCGCGTCGACGGCCAGGTTGTCGGCGTGTTGTGCCTGGAACAGACCGGCGTCACCCGCGCCTGGCAGTCCGACGAAATCGCCTTTGCCGGCGAACTGGCCGACCAGTTCGCGCAGGTGATCAACAACCACAACCGACGCACTGCCACCAGCGCCCTGCACCTGTTTCAACGCGCGGTCGAGCAAAGCGCCAACGCCTTCTTGCTGGTCAACTGCGACGGCGTGGTCGAGTACGTCAACCCGAGCTTCACCGCGATCACCCAGTACACCACCGAGGAAGTCCACGGCCAGCGCCTGTCGGAATTGCCGGCGCTGGAAAACCTAAGCGAACTGCTGTTCGACGCGCCCTCGGCGCTGGCCCAGAGCAACAGCTGGCAGGGCGAATTCAAGAGCCGACGCAAGAACCTCGAACCGTACTGGGGCCAGCTGTCGATCTCCAAGGTCTACGGCGATAACCGTGAACTCACGCATTACATCGGCATCTACGAAGACATCACCCAGACTAAACTCGCACAGCAACGTATCGAGCGCCTGGCCTATACCGACAACCTGACCAACCTCGGCAACCGTCCGGCCTTCATCCGCAATCTCGATGAGCGTTTCGCCCGCGACAGCGATACGCCGATCAGCCTGTTGCTGGTGGACATCGACAACTTCAAGCGGATCAACGACAGCCTCGGTCACCAGACCGGCGACAAACTGTTGATCAGCCTCGCCCGGCGCCTGCGCAACAGCCTCAGCCCGAGTGGCAGCCTGGCGCGTTTTGCCAGTAACGAATTCGCCGTGTTGCTCGACGACACCGACCTTGACGCCGGGCAGCAGATCGCCAGTCAGTTGCTGATGACCCTCGACAAGCCGATGTTCGTCGACAATCAGTTGATCAGCGTCACCGGCTCCGTCGGCCTGGCCTGCGCGCCGCTGCACGGCCGCGACCCGCAGACCCTGATGCGCAACGCCGGCCTGGCGCTGCACAAGGCCAAGGCCAACGGCAAACACCAGTTGCAGGTGTTCACTGAAGCGCTGAACGCTGAAGCCAGTTACAAACTGTTCGTCGAGAACAACCTGCGCCGCGCCCTCACGCAGAACGAGCTGGACGTGTTCTACCAGCCCAAGCTGTGCCTGCGCAGCGGTCGCCTGCTGGGCATGGAAGCGCTGTTGCGCTGGAACCACCCGGAGCGCGGCATGATCCGCCCGGATCAGTTCATCAGCGTCGCCGAGGAAACCGGCCTGATCATTCCGATCGGCAAATGGATCGCGCGTCAGGCGTGCCGCATGAGCAAATCCTTGACCGCTGCCGGCTTGGGCAACCTGCAAGTGGCAATCAATCTGTCACCGAAACAGTTCTCTGATCCGGATCTGGTCGCCTCGATCGCCAACATCCTCAGGGAAGAAGCGCTGCCGGCCAATCTGCTCGAACTCGAGCTGACCGAAGGCCTGCTGCTGGAAGCCACCGAAGACACGCATTTGCAACTCGACCAGCTCAAGCGCCTGGGCCTGACCCCGGCCATGGATGACTTCGGCACCGGGTACTCGTCGCTGAGCTATCTGAAGAAATTCCCGATCGACATCATCAAGATCGATCGCAGCTTCATCCACGAAATCCCCGACAATCAGGACGACATGGAAATCACCTCCGCGGTGATTGCCATGGCCCATAACCTGAAACTCAAGGTGGTCGCCGAAGGCATCGAAACCGCCGAGCAACTGGCGTTCCTGCGCCGGCATCGTTGCGACGTCGGTCAGGGTTATCTGTTCGACCGACCGATTCCCGGTGACGAGTTGATCAAAGCCCTCAAGCGCTACCCGCGTGGGCCGCTGTGCCTCTAAAGCCTGCCTCTATGAAGATCCCTTGTGGGAGCGAGCCTGCTCGCGAAGGCGATAAAACCGTCGACATCTTCGTCGCCTGACACCCCGCTTTCGCGAGCAGGCTCGCTCCCACAGTTTTGATAGTGCGAATTCCGGCATCATTCGGCACACTGGCGGTCTGACTTTTTACCTCCAACCTGACTGAGAGGAACGCTCATGGTTCTGCGCTCGGAAATTCTGGTGAACAAAAACGTGCTTCCAACCAAAGAACAAGCCCTGCCCGGCCGCGAAACCGCGATGACCCTGCCGGAAAAACACTTCGTCTTCGAAGACACCCCGCTGCTCGGTCCATTCTTTCAGGACGTCGACTTTGCGATTTTCGGTCTGGGTTGCTTCTGGGGCGCGGAACGACGTTTCTGGCAGCGCGAAGGTGTGGTCAGCACCGTGGTCGGTTACGCCGGCGGCTTCACGCCGAACCCGACGTACGAAGAAGTCTGCTCGGGCCTGACCGGCCACGCCGAAGTGGTCTTGGTGGTGTATGACAAGGCCCGAGTCAGTTACGAAGAACTGCTGGCGATGTTCTGGGAACTGCACAACCCGACTCAGGGCATGCGTCAGGGCAACGACATCGGCACCCAGTACCGCTCGGTGATCTACGCGACCTCGCCTGAGCATCTGGACGCGGCGCTGAAGAGCAAAGACGTGTATCAGGCGGAACTGGCCAAGGCCGGTCTGGGTGAAATCAGCACCGAGATCGACCAGGCCCCGACCGTGTACTTTGCCGAGGCGTATCACCAGCAGTATCTGGCGAAGAACCCTGAGGGTTATTGCGGGATTGGCGGCACCGGCGTTTGCATGCCTGCGAGCCTGGCGGGCGACTAACCCCGCCTGATCGTTCCCACGCTCTGCGTGGGAATGCCTCAATGGACGCTCTGCGTCCGCTGTTGGGACGCGGAGCGTCCCGGGCTGCATCCCCACGCGGAGCGTGGGAACGATAAGTCAGTGATCAGCTCTCGGCAATCAACCAATCCATCTGCCAGCCACCCTGAGTCTGCCCCAGCTTCTTCGACAACCACGGCAGCAGCTCACGCAGTTCTTCCTCCAGCCCCCACGGCGGATTGGCGATCGCCAGCCCGGAACCGTTCAGGCTGTTCGGCGTGTCCAGTGGATGCACCAGCAGCTCCACACGCAGCAACTTCGGCGCACCCGTGCCCGCCAGGTCTTGATAGAAACGCCGCAATGCACGCTGATCCTTCACCGGATACCAGATCGCTGCCACGGTCTGGCGCATGCGGCCGATGGCTTCTTTCATCGACGCCGCGCAGCGCTGCATCTCGTCCAGTTGCTCGAACGGCGGATCGATCAGCATCACCGCGCGCTTCTCCTGCACCGGCAACATCGCCCGCGCCACGTGCCAGCCCTCGCCCAGATGCACTTTTACCCGACGATCGCCGGCCATGTTGTCCTTGAGCAACACGCCATCTTCGGGATGCTTCTCGTTGAGCATCACCCGATCCTGCGGCCGCGTCAGACGTCGTGCCAGCTCCGGCGAACCCGGGTAATAGCGCAACTGGCCATCCGGGTTCATCTCGTGCAGCACCTTCATGTAATCGGCGGTCAGCGCCGGCAGGTCCGGCTGATCCCACAACCGCGCAATGCCTTCCAGGTACTCGCCGGTGCGATTGGCCTGATCGCCCTGCAAGTCATACAGACCGATGCCGGCGTGCGTGTCGAGATAGGCAAACGGCTGCTCCTTGCGCGACATCAGAGCGATGAGGCGGGTCAAGGTCAGGTGTTTGAACACATCGGCGTGATTGCCGGCATGGAAGGCGTGACGATAATTCATGGCTGCTCCTGCGAGGGCCGCAAAGTTTACCTTTTACCGGTCGGCAAGTCAGGGGTTCGCAGCCGAGCGGGCCTCAACATCAAAAGATCGCAGCCTTCGGCAGCTCCTACACGGGATACGCGTTCACTCTGTTCGAGCTGCCGAAGGCTGCGATCTTCTGATCTTCAGGCGGGCATGCTGCGCAAGCGTCTGCCGATGACATCGAGCACATCACAGCCATCGCGCAATGGGATGGCGCACAGCAGGGCGAAGTCGCTGAGGATCACGGAGTCGCATTCGATCGAGCCGCGCATGCACATGTTTTCCAGGACCTGGACCACGGCGCGGATGCGATGGTTGGCGGCGTCCATGAGGATGTCGAGGGGCACGTGGGTGTCGACGAACAGGCTGGGCATGTCGCTGCAATTGCCGGTGAGGGCCATGAAGCGGTTGTCGGGGTGAGGAGTGATTTTTTCGTAGGGTGAATCAGTATGCATATTGGTCATTTTCCGGGTCCCATGATTGATAAACGTGAGCCGCCATCACACCTTCCTACGGGTTAGGGTGGCAGCTGTGCGCGGGAGTAGGAACCGAGCAATCATGGACCTCGGCCACGCCGAAGCGTGCCCCACGCACAGCCGCCGCGAACGATCTTACGGACTTGAACCAAGTGCCGCAAAAAGCCAACGAACTGTAACGTCATGAATGCGGGAATCCTTCATCCTGCCAACGCTCTCGCGGCGACAACGAAAAGACTATCCCTGCAACCCACCGCGCACCAGTTCATGAAAGCCGCCGCGATTCGAAGGAAACGTCCGAAGCGTTTGCCCCGAAATTTCACTCTGCCTCTGCCAGCAAAAACTCCAGAAGGGACGATCGTGACGAATCTTCCGACATCGATAATTTGAAAAACTGCCCGACCTTGCAGCGCAAAACAGCCTCGGGAAACGCCTCGAACACGGCCGGTTGCTCCTCGCTCAGCCATTGCAAAGCATTGGCGATGCGTACGCTTGCATCTGTCTGCGCCAAGAGCGATTGCGGCACGCTCCACCACGGAAAGACCCGCCCCGAAACCAGCGCACGGCCCGCGATTTCGATGGCTTGGCCATTGATCAAGGCTCGTGAAACGACTGGCAGCAATTGCGCGGAATTGACCTCCTCAGAGTGCAAAAGAGGCAGCAGAAACCGACCATCCCAAAAGCGGAAAAACACGGTTTTACCGTCCGGCATCAGCACTTGAGTGAGGCTGCGGAAATGTTCGACCAGCACGTCAAGATCCGCCGAAGACACCGCCAACCATCCCCAATCCCGGGATTCTGTTTCCGCCACCCAACGTAAAAACTCACTGTCTGCAGCGACAATTCCCACGTAGGGCATCACCGCGTCCCACTCGGCATAAATTGTCTCGGCCCAGACCGGATTCGCCGTGCCCTGCCAGGCTTTGAAGGCATCGGCGTCGCTGGCGCGGCTGAAAATGGCGAACAATTTTTCCGACGCATGCAGCGGCTGCCGCGCCAGCCATTGTTCAGGCGTCAATTCCTCACGCGGCACAAACACCATCCTTACAACGCTCACACTCCTCGCAGAATGGCGCATCACCTTTGAGACTCATGATCTGTGCGGCGGTGAGAATCGCCGCCGGCGCAGCGGCCAGTTTCTCCGGCAATCCCGGCACCACCGGCGCAGCGCTGGTCGCCGCCATCGGCGCGCCACCCACAACAATCGGCACGCTGCTGAAAATTCCGCCGGGGCCGATGTTGATCCACTGTCCGCCGGCCTGAATCGTCGCGCTCGCGCCGCCATCAATGACCACTTGCTGGCCTGCGCTGATATGGATCTGCGCCGAGGCGCTGGTGGCCTGGCTGTTCACCCGCACCTGCCGGTCGCCGAGCACGGACAAATGATCATCCTGCCTGACTTCGGTCTGGCGCTGGCCGTGGGTGATGCGTTGCTCGTCGGCCTTGAGTTCATGTCGGGCGGTGCCGGTGACCACCACACTGCGCTGGTTGTCGACCTGCAACTGCTGGTCGTTGAGCACATGCTGGGTCCAGTTGCGCTGGGCACGCAGGTAGATTTCCTCGGCGCCCTTTTTGTCCTCGATGCGCAGTTCGTTATAACCGCCACCGCCGGGACTGCTCTGGCTGCGGAAGATACTGCGGGTCTTGTCTGCCGGCAGATCCAGCGGCACCGGGGTCGCCGCATTCGGCAGGCAACCCATGACCAGCGGCTTGTCGGCATCGCCATCAATGAAGCCGACCAAAACTTCCATGCCGACGCGCGGAATCAACACGCTGCCGTAGTGATCGTGAGCCCAACCGGTCGCAACGCGCAGCCAGCAACTGGAGTGCTCGTTGAGTTCGCCATCGCGGTCCCAGGCCAGTTGCACCTTGACCCGGCCGTATTCATCGCAATGGATTTCCAGATCTTTCGGGCCGGTGACCACGGCAGGTTGGTAGCCCGACATGCGCGGTTTTTCCAGGCACAGTGCCGGACGAAAGACCACGTCCCACGGCGTGGCAACGAAAGTATTGCGATAACCCTGAAAGGATTCGCCATCGCTGGTCACCGACTCCTCCAGTACCTGCGGCTGGCGGCCGCGATGCTCGATACAGGTGAGTAACCACAGATCATTCCAGTCGCTGCGCGGATGCTCGGTGAGTTGCAGGAAATGCCCACAGACCAGCGAGGATTCGTCGCTGGTGCCTTCGGCTTGACGGTAATCGGCGACATGACGTTCAAGCGCGCGGCGCGTCAGGCCTTTGCCGGTTTCGCGATCATTGAATTGACCGGGAAAGTGATAGTCCTCCAGCACTGGACGCTGCTCGCCGTCACTGCGACTTTCCAGCGACAGGCGTGGTTTTTCGAAGTTGTAGTCGCGCCGGGTGACGACGCTGGTGCGGGTTTCCACGCGCACATTGAAACGCTGAATCGCCGGCGCGCCCGCCGACATGCCGCTGCCCGGCAGATACAGCGTCGGCTCGGGCAGCTTGGGGAACACGGTCTGGTCGTCGCCGAATACCAGCAAATGGCCTTCGGGGCTGTGTTGAAAGTGGTAATGAATGCCGACTTCGGCACACAGACGCTGGATGAAGGCCAGATCGCTTTCGGCGTATTGCACGCAGTATTCGCGCTCCGGGTATTCGCTGCCCAGGCGAAATTCAAAGGCATCGCGCAGGATCGAATGGTCCTTGAGGATCTGCGTGACAATTTGCGGCACGTTCTGATGCTGAAAAATCCGCTGGTTGATGCGATGCCCCAGATACGTCAGACGCGGGACAAGGCTGAGGTGATAGCGTGTCAGACGTTTCCCGGAATCGCCCTGCCCGACCTGATAAATCTGACCATGAATACCGCAACCCTGAGCATCGAAACTCAGAAACGCCTGACCATGCAGCAGGCTTTCCAGATCCAGGTCCGGCCGCTCGCTGACCAGTTCCAGCTCGAAGCGAAAGGGTTGGCTGATGGCTTCCCTGCCCGTGAACTCAAGGACCTTGAGGTCATGCTGGGCGCCTTCGAGGGTCAACGTGAAACGCGGTTGATTGGCAGGCGCGAACATCCGATGTCTCTCTGCAGTGTGAGGGCGGGCGATTCTGCATGAGGGGCAAGGGGTGATGAGCAGGTGACGGGAAATTCAGATTTGCCCTACGTGGTTTGCTGAAAGGACCTTGTTAATTCGGCCGTTCGACTACAGACAATTCAATCAAACCTGCCACCCACCCTGTGGGAGCGAGCCTGCTCGCGAAAGCGGCATGTCAGTCGATACATTCATTGAATGATCAATCGCATTCGCGAGCAGGCTCGCTCCCACAATGGATTTCCACAGGATTCGAGAAATCACAGGCCATAAAAAACGGCCCGCCTCCGGTAGGAAGCGGGCCGTTTTCATGTGAGCCGAAGCTCAGTCCATCACTTGTTCAGATGGAAGTCTTTTTCCGCTGCCTCGAAACGCTCAACCATGCCGCGAGTCGGTTCACCCGCCTTGCTGACAAAGTAGATGGCCAGGCTGGCGAAGATGAAGCCCGGAATGATTTCGTACAGACCCAGCAGTTCGAAATGCTTCCAGACCACCACGGTGATCGCGCCGACCAGAATACCGGCCAGTGCGCCGTTGCGGGTCATGTCTTTCCAGACGACCGAGATCAGCACCACCGGACCGAACGCAGCACCGAAACCGGCCCAGGCGTAGGACACCAGACCCAGTACGCGGTTTTCCGGGTTGGCAGCCATCGCGATAGCAATCAAGGCTACCAGCAGCACCATGGCACGACCGACCCAGACCAGCTCAAGCTGGGAGGCGGACTTGCGCAGGAAGGTCTTGTAGAAGTCTTCGGTCAGGGCGCTCGAGCACACCAGCAACTGGCAGCTCAGGGTGCTCATTACCGCAGCCAGAATGGCCGACAGCAGCACACCGGCAACCCATGGGTTGAAGAGGATTTTCGCCAGTTCGATGAACACGCGCTCCGGGTTCTCGGTGACCGGACCGGCCACTTCCGGGTGCGCCGAGAAGTAAGCGATACCGAAGAAGCCCACCGCCACGGTGCCGCCCAGGCAGAGGATCATCCAGGCCATGGAAATGCGACGCGCCTTGGCGATCGACTTCACCGAATCCGCCGCCATGAAACGCGCGAGGATGTGTGGCTGGCCGAAGTAGCCCAGACCCCAACCCATCAGCGAGATGATGCCGATGAAGGTGGTGCCTTTGAGCATGTCGAAGTTGCTCGGATCCTGCGCTTCGATGGCCAGGAACGTGGTATCGACGCCGCCAGTGGCCAGCAGGACGATGATAGGCGTAAGGATCAGCGCGAAGATCATCAGCGTGGCTTGGACGGTGTCGGTCCAGCTCACCGCGAGGAAACCGCCGATGAAGGTGTAGGCAATCGTCGCCGCAGCACCGGCCCACAGCGCCGTTTCGTAGGTCATGCCGAACGTGCTTTCGAACAGACGCGCACCAGCGACGATGCCGGAAGCGCAGTAGATGGTAAAGAACACCAGAATCACGATCGCCGAGATAATCCGCAGCAAGCCGCTTTTATCTTCGAAACGGCTGGAAAAGTAATCCGGCAGAGTCAGGGCATCGCCGTTGTGCTCGGTCTGCACACGCAGACGGCCGGCGACGAACAGCCAGTTCAGGTAGGCACCGACGATCAGGCCGATGGCGATCCAGCTTTCAGACAGACCGGACATGTAGATGGCGCCCGGCAGGCCCATCAGCAACCAGCCGCTCATGTCGGAGGCACCGGCAGACAGCGCGGTGACGACGCTGCCGAGGCTGCGACCACCGAGAATATAGTCAGAAAGGTTGTTGGTGGAGCGATAGGCCATCAAGCCGATCAGCACCATTGCTGCGATGTAGATCACGAATGTGATCAGGGTTGGATTGCTTACGCTCATTGAGTTACGCCCTGGCTTTGTTTTTATGTAGCGGCGGTAGTGAACCGCTCGCAAACGACGACGTTTGGCAGACGATCCGGGATCCCGCGCATTTAAGACTGATGTTTCCCCAGGAAAGCCATCAGCCGGTACACCGGGTTATTCCCGGTTGCACCTTGGCGGCGAATGCTATGCAACAAAGCAAATAAGGTGCAACCAGTTTCGCGAGAATTAGTTGCACCCAGGCGGATTAATCGACGATCACCCCGTTTTTGCTCCCTTTTGTGGCAGTCACGCCTCTTTGCTAGAAGTAAAAGCACCAAGCAGGAGCAGCACTTTCGTACCAGAAATTATTTCCTGACGAGCTGCGTATTATTCCGGCAAAAAAAGGGTTGCACCCGGTTGCACCTCATTCAGCGCACGGCTAATCTTGCGGCCAGCTGATGCCACGCAACTGTGGCAACCATGAGGATAAAAATATGGCTACCACCACCCTTGGGGTCAAACTCGATGACCCGACCCGCGAGCGCCTGAAGGCTGCCGCAACCTCGATTGATCGCACGCCGCACTGGCTGATCAAGCAGGCAATTTTCAATTACCTGGAAAAACTCGAGGGTGGTGCAACCCTGACCGAGTTGAACGGTTTGACCGCCAAAGACGCCGATGACGCAGGCGAAGTGCAGACCGATCACGCTCACCAATGCTTCCTCGAGTTCGCTGAAAGCATTCTGCCGCAATCGGTGCTGCGTGCTTCAATCACCGCTGCTTACCGCCGCCCTGAGCCGGAAGTGGTGCCAATGCTGATCGAGCAGGCACGACTGCCGGCCCCGATGGCCGAAGCCACCAACAAGCTCGCGGCGACCATCGCCGAAAAACTGCGTAACCAGAAAAGTGCCGGCGGTCGTGCCGGTATTGTTCAGGGCCTGCTGCAGGAATTTTCCCTGTCGTCCCAGGAAGGCGTGGCGCTGATGTGCCTGGCCGAAGCGCTGCTGCGCATCCCGGACAAAGGCACCCGCGATGCGCTGATCCGCGACAAGATCAGCACCGGCAACTGGCATCCGCACCTGGGCAACAGCCCTTCGCTGTTCGTCAACGCTGCGACCTGGGGTCTGCTGCTGACTGGCAAACTGGTTTCCACTCACAACGAAGCCGGCCTGACCTCGTCGCTGAGCCGCATCATCGGCAAGAGCGGCGAGCCGATGATCCGCAAGGGCGTCGACATGGCCATGCGCCTGATGGGCGAGCAGTTCGTTACCGGCGAAACCATCGCCGAAGCACTGGCCAATGCGAGCAAGTTCGAAGCCAAGGGCTTCCGTTATTCCTACGACATGCTCGGTGAAGCGGCACTCACCGAAGTCGACGCACAGAAATACCTGGCCTCGTACGAACAGGCGATCCACTCGATCGGCAAAGCGTCCCACGGCCGTGGGATTTATGAAGGCCCGGGCATCTCCATCAAGCTCTCGGCGCTGCACCCGCGCTACAGCCGTGCGCAGTACGAGCGCGTGATGGACGAGCTGTATCCGCGCCTGCTGTCGCTGACCCTGCTGGCCAAGCAATACGACATCGGCCTGAACATCGACGCCGAAGAAGCCGACCGCCTCGAGCTGTCGTTGGATCTGCTTGAGCGCCTGTGCTTCGAGCCGCAGCTGACTGGCTGGAACGGCATCGGTTTCGTCATCCAGGCTTACCAGAAGCGTTGCCCGTACGTGATCGACTACGTGATCGATCTGGCCCGCCGCAGCCGTCATCGCCTGATGATCCGTCTGGTAAAAGGCGCGTACTGGGACAGCGAAATCAAGCGCGCCCAGGTCGAAGGTCTGGAAGGCTATCCGGTCTACACCCGCAAGGTTTACACCGACGTTTCCTACATTGCGTGCGCACGCAAACTGCTGTCGGTACCGGAAGTCATCTACCCGCAATTCGCTACGCACAACGCCCACACCCTGTCGGCGATCTACCACATCGCCGGTCAGAACTATTACCCGGGCCAGTACGAGTTCCAGTGCCTGCACGGCATGGGCGAACCGCTCTACGAGCAGGTTGTCGGCAAGGTTGCCGAAGGCAAGCTGAACCGTCCGTGCCGTGTGTACGCACCGGTCGGCACCCACGAAACCCTGCTGGCGTACCTGGTGCGTCGTCTGCTGGAAAACGGTGCCAACACTTCGTTCGTCAACCGTATCGCCGACCAGTCGATTTCGATTCAGGAACTGGTGGCCGATCCGGTGGCGCAGATCGAGCAGATGGCCACCGTGGAAGGTGGTTTCGGCCTGCCGCACCCGCGCATTCCGCTGCCGCGTGACCTGTACGGTGCCGAGCGCGCCAACTCGAGCGGCATCGACATGGCCAACGAACATCGTCTGGCCTCGCTGTCCTGCGCCCTGCTCGCCACCGCGCACAACGACTGGAAAGCCGCGCCGATGCTCGGTTGCGCGTCCAGCAACGAAACGCCGGTCGCCGTGCTGAACCCGTCCGATCACCGCGATGTGGTCGGTCATGTTCAAGAAGCTACCGTTGAAGATGTCGACAGCGCCATTCAATGCGCGCTGAACGCCGCGCCGATCTGGCAGGCCACCCCGCCGGCCGAACGTGCGGCGATCCTGGAACGTGCCGCTGACCTGATGGAAGGCGAGATCCAGCCGCTGATGGGCCTGCTGGCTCGCGAAGCCGGCAAGACCTACGCCAACGCCATCGCCGAAGTCCGCGAAGCCGTCGACTTCCTGCGTTATTACGCGGTGCAGGCGCGCAACGATTTCAGCAACGACGCCCACCGCCCACTGGGCCCGGTGGTGTGCATCAGCCCGTGGAACTTCCCGCTGGCAATCTTCAGCGGCCAGGTCGCTGCGGCATTGGCTGCCGGTAATCCGGTACTGGCCAAACCGGCCGAGCAGACTCCGCTGGTAGCGGCTCAGGCTGTGCGCCTGATGCTCGAAGCCGGCATCCCGGAAGGCGTGCTGCAACTGCTGCCGGGGCGCGGTGAAACCGTCGGCGCCGGTCTGGTCGGTGACGAACGCGTCAAAGGCGTGATGTTCACCGGTTCCACCGAAGTCGCGCGCTTGCTGCAACGCAACATCGCTGGCCGTCTCGACAGCCAGGGCCGTCCGATTCCGCTGATCGCCGAAACCGGTGGCCAGAACGCGATGATCGTCGATTCCTCGGCACTGACTGAACAAGTGGTGATCGACGTGGTGTCGTCGGCCTTCGACAGCGCCGGCCAGCGTTGCTCGGCACTGCGCGTGCTGTGCCTGCAGGAAGATTCCGCCGATCGCGTCATCGAAATGCTCAAGGGTGCCATGGCCGAAAGCCGTCTCGGCAACCCCGAGCGTCTGTCCGTGGACATCGGCCCGGTGATCGACGCCGAAGCCAAGGCCGGCATCGACAAGCACATCCAGGGCATGCGCGACAAAGGTCGCAATGTTTACCAGGTTGCGATTGCCGACAGCGAAGAGATCAAGCGCGGCACCTTCGTCATGCCGACCCTGATCGAGCTGGAAAGCTTCGACGAACTGCAACGCGAGATCTTCGGCCCGGTACTGCACGTGGTGCGCTACAAGCGCAAAGAGCTGGATCAACTGATCGGCCAGATCAACGCCTCCGGTTACGGCCTGACGCTGGGCGTGCACACGCGCATCGACGAGACCATCGCCAAGGTGATCGACAACGTCAACGCCGGTAACGTCTACGTCAACCGCAACATCGTCGGTGCCGTGGTCGGCGTGCAGCCATTCGGCGGCGAAGGCCTGTCGGGTACTGGCCCGAAAGCCGGCGGCCCGCTGTATCTGTACCGTTTGCTGTCGACGCGTCCTAGCGACGCCATCGAGCAATCCTTCGCTCGCGGTGACGCCATCGTCGCCCCGGACGTGCGCTTGCGCGATGCCATGAGCCAATCGTTGAACGCTCTGAAAGCCTGGGCCGACAACAACAAGTTCGCCGATCTGAGCACCCTGTGCGTGCAATACGCAGCACAATCGCAGAGCGGCATCACCCGCGTGCTGGCTGGCCCGACCGGCGAGAAAAACAGCTACGCCATCCTGCCGCGCGAGCACGTGCTGTGCCTGGCGGAAGTTGAAGGTGATCTGCTGACGCAACTGGCGGCGGTGCTGGCAGTGGGCGGTTCGGCGGTGTGGCCGGAAACCGAGCTGACCAAGGCGTTGCTCGCCCGTCTGCCGAAGGAAGTCCAGGCGCGGATCAAACGCGTTGCCGACTGGAACAAGGACGAAGTGGTCTTCGATGCAGTGCTGCATCACGGCCACTCCGACCAGTTGCGCGGCGTCTGCCAGCAGATCGCCCAGCGTGGCGGCGCGATCGTTGGCGTTCAGGGACTGTCCCAGGGCGAGACCAACATTGCCCTGGAGCGCCTGGTGATCGAGCGGGCATTGAGCGTTAACACGGCTGCTGCTGGAGGCAATGCCAGTCTGATGACGATCGGTTAAACCGCTGTAAGTCCAGGCGACTGCAATGGTTGCCTGGTAAGCAATACCCTCCGGCAGCGAGCCTGCTCGCGAAGACGGCGTTTCAGTCGACATCAATGTTGCCTGAACCACCGCTTTCGCGAGCAGGCTCGCTTCCACAGAAGATCAAAAGATCGCAGCCTTCGGCAGCTCCTTGTATCTCGACTAACGCTCCGTCAGGAGCGATAGTTCTCGACTGATCATCGAGGGAGGGACTTGGAAGCCGCGCAGCTCCTTAGGCTTTTTGCCTGTGACGTAGATCGTGCTCCAGCCCTCCACACTCACTCGTACAGTTCGCACGGTATCTTGGGCCCGCCTGCGGCGAGAGCCCGCATTCGCAAGGTTGGACAGAGTGACGTGATGATTGCAACAGGGAACAAGTGGAGAATCAATCATGTCCGGTTTCGTTGGCGTCGACATCGCAAAGAACACCTTTGATATCGCTACACACCAGCCCAACGGCAAGCACAAAACCAAGGCCAAGCTGGCCAACGATCCAAAGGGCTTTAAAGAGTTTGAGGCGTGGCTAGAAAAAAATGCCGAGCGTTCGGCCCTGATCGTGATGGAAGCCACCAGCGTCTACCATTTGGAGCTCGCGGAATTCGTTTACAACAAAGGCTTCCGGGTCTGCGTCGTGAACCCGGCTACGACCAAAGCGTACGCTGACAGCGAACTGCGCCGCATCAAGACTGATAAAAGCGATGCCAAACTGATCGCCGACTTTGCCCGGGAAAAGGATCAAAAACTTCACCCATGGGCGCCTGAGCCGCTGAAATACCGCCAGTTAAAAGCAATGGTGCGCCGCCTGGATGACCTTCAGGAAATGGAACAAATGGAGCTCAATCGTCTGGACGTTTCCGACGAAAAGGTCAAAGACTCGATCAACTCCGTTCTGCGCCATATCGAAAAAGAGATCGTAGAAACGCATAAGGCGATCAAAAAACACATCGATGACGACCCGGATATGCGTCAGATGCGGGATCTCATCGTAACCATCGACGGCATCGGACAAAAAACGCTTGAACGATTGCTCGCCGAACTGGGTGACTTGCGCAAATACAGTGATCCTCGCCAACTGGTCGCTGCTGCAGGGCTCAATCCAAAGCTGCAGGAATCAGGAAAGCTCAAAGGTCACACCCTGATCTCAAGAGTAGGGTCAGCACGGCTGCGTGCAGGCCTTTACATGCCTGGCATGGTGGCGCTGAAACACAATAAGGCGATCAAGGCGATGAAAGAACGCCTGGAAGCCAATGGCAAGGCCCCCAAGCAGATCATCTGCGCAGCAATGCGCAAGCTGCTGCACTTCGTTTACGGAGTGCTCAAGTCAGGACTGCCATATGACCCGAAACTTGCGCTTGCCCGGTGAGGCTCAAGACGGTATCTACAGGGAAACGCATTCCAAATGTAGGAGCTGCCGAAGGCTGCGATCTTTTGCTTCTGCATCACTCTCATCAATCATCCTATCCAGCCTCTATTCCACCGCCTTAGACTCGGTCCAACCCCAATTTTCAGGTAGGCCGCCATGTCCGAGACGCTGCTCAGTTCCCGCAATCTGGCTTTCGAGCTGTATGAAGTCCTTGATGCCGAGGGCCTGACCCGGCGTGAGCGCTTCGCCGAGCACAACCGCGAAACCTTCGACGCCGCCATCGGCACCGCGCGCAACATCGCCGAGAAGTACTTTGCGCCGCACAACCGCAAGGGCGACGAGAACGAGCCGCGCTACGTGGATGGTAAGGCGATCCTGATTCCTGAAGTCAAACCGGCGGTGGATGCCTTCCTTGAGGCCGGATTCCTTAACGCAGCGCGCAGTTTCGAGGCCGGCGGTATGCAATTGCCGACCCTGCTGTCGCAAGCCTGCTTCGCGCATTTCCAGTCCGCCAATGCAGCTTCGACGTCCTACCCGTTCCTGACCATGGGCGCGGCCAATCTGATCGAGAGCTTTGGCAGCGAAGAGCAGAAACAGCGCTTCCTGCAACCGATGATCGACGGACGTTTCTTCGGCACCATGGCCCTGACCGAGCCCCATGCCGGTTCATCGCTGTCGGACATTCGTACCCGCGCCGAGCCTGCGTCCGACGGCACCTATCGCCTGAAGGGCAACAAGATCTTCATTTCCGGCGGCGATCACCCGCTGTCGGAAAACATCGTGCACATGGTCCTGGCCAAGCTGCCGGACGCCCCGCCGGGGGTGAAAGGTATTTCGCTGTTTATCGTGCCGAAGTTTCTGGTCAACGACGACGGCAGCCTCGGCCAGCGCAACGACGTGCTGCTCGCCGGTTTGTTCCACAAGATGGGCTGGCGCGGCACCACATCGACGGCGCTGAACTTCGGCGATAACGGTGAGTGCGTCGGCTATCTGGTGGGCAAACCGCACCATGGTTTGAGCTACATGTTCCAGATGATGAACGAAGCGCGAATCGGCGTCGGCATGGGCGCGGTGATGCTCGGCTATGCCGGTTACCTGTATTCACTGGAATATGCGCGTGAGCGGCCGCAGGGCCGGGTGCCGGACAGCAAGGATCCGACCACTGCGCCGGTGGCGATCATTCAGCACGCGGACGTCAGACGCATGCTGCTGACGCAGAAATCCTACGTCGAAGGTGCGTTTGACCTCGGCCTGTACGCCGCGCGGTTGTTCGATGACACCACCACGCTGGAAACCGAAGCCGAACGCAAACAGGCTCATGAGCTGCTGGACCTGCTGACGCCCATCGTCAAATCCTGGCCTTCGGAGTTCTGCCTCAAAGCCAACGAACTGGCGATCCAGATTCTTGGCGGCCACGGCTACACCCGTGAGTACCCGGTGGAGCAGTACTACCGCGACAACCGCTTGAACCCGATCCACGAAGGCACCCACGGCATCCAGTCTCTGGATTTGCTCGGGCGCAAACTGGCGCAGAACGGTGGCGCCGGTCTCAAGCAGCTGATTCGATTGATCGCCAACACGGCCGAACGTGCCACTGCATACGATTCGTTGACCACCCTGCGCGAACCGCTGGAAAAACTCGTTGCCCGCCTGCAAACCGTGACCATCGGCCTGCTCACCGATTTGGCCCAAGGAAAGGTCAACAGCAGCCTGGCGAACTCGGCGCTGTACCTGAAAGTGTTCGGCCACGCAGTGATCGGCTGGCGCTGGCTGGAGCAGGCGATTCGCGCCGAGGAAGGCCTGGCCAAAGGAAATGCGGCGGATGTCGACTTCTATAAGGGCAAGTTGCAGGCGGCGCGGTATTTCCTGACATGGGAAGTGCCGGGTTGCCAGCATGAGCTGGACTTGCTGGAGGCGCGGGATGATACGTGTCTGGGGATGCGGGATGCGTGGTTCTGAAACGCTACCCTCACCCCAGCCCTCTCCCGGAGGGAGAGGGGGCCGAATGGGGAATATTCAAGAAGTACGCCGACCTGAAAGGGCCTTGCCGGATCCATAATCGACTGGTGTTTTCAGGTCGACGTATAGCGATAGACGCCTCGGTCAGTCCCCTCTCCCTCCGGGAGAGGGCTAGGGTGAGGGGCTTTTCAGGTCTGATACTCAACTCAGTTTGAACCCACCCATCTGCCGCGCCAGATCATCCGCCAGCCGCTGCAACATCTGACAATCCTCACGACACGCACGAACCTCCCCCGCCGTCGCCCGTGCCAGATCGGAAATCCCCTGCACGTTGCGGTTGATCTCTTCAGTCACCGCGGACTGCTCTTCGGTTGCCGTCGCTACCTGATGGTTCATATCGCTGATGCGCTCGACCTGACCGGTGATCGCCGTCAGTGACGCGCCGGTACGCTGGCTCGATTCAACCCCGGTCCCGGTTGCAGCCTGACCGGTGCGCATCGATGACACGGCGTTTTCCGCGCCTTGCTTGAGGCTGCCGATCATCAATTGAATTTCGTCGGTCGAGGCCTGGGTCCTGCGCGCGAGGGTGCGCACTTCATCGGCGACCACCGCGAAGCCACGGCCCATATCGCCGGCGCGGGCAGCTTCGATGGCGGCGTTGAGTGCCAGCAGATTGGTCTGTTCGGAAACGCCACGAATCACCGCCAGCACCGAATCAATCGACGCCACTTGCTGCGCCAGCTCACCCACCGCCCCTGCCGCCACGCCGATCTCATCGGACATGCTCTCGATATGACGGATCGAGCCACCAACCACTTCCCGTGCCTGCAACGCCTCATCGCGCGCGGTTTGCGAGGCAAGCGCGGCGTTGCCAGCGTTCTGCGCGATTTCCTGCACGGTCAGGCCCATTTCGTGGACGGCGGTGGCAACCATGTCGGTCATTTCCTGCTGCCGGCCCGAACGCTCGGCGGTGTTGTCCACCACCTTCGCCACTTGCCCCACGGCCGTGCGCAGGCGTTCGCTGGTGGTCAGCACCTCGCCGATCATCGCGCGCTGGCTGTCGAGAAAACGGTTGAAGCCGCGCGCGAGGTCACCCAGCTCATCGGCACGGCTGGAATCTAACCGGTGGGTCAAATCTCCACCACCGCTACCGATGGCCACCAGCGCCCGTGTTACTTGTCGAATCGGTCGCACCAGCCCCTGCGCCAGCCACACCACCAACGCCAGGCAGACCAGCGCCACCACCAGACCGATGCCGCCGCTCATCCACATCGCTTTCCGTGCTTCGGCGTAGATCTGCGACTGCGGCACTTCGGCCACCAGGGTCCAGCCGAGATCGCGCAGCGGCAGGCTGAAGGCGAGGAAGTCTTCACCGTCGCGCTGGAAGCTGCTGTTGACCGCGTCCTTGTGCCCCATCAGCGCTTGCGCCGCGTTGGCACCGATCTGCTCGGTCAAGGTGCGTTTGCCGCTGAACTGCGCCTCAGGATGGACCTGAATCAGACCGTCGGAACGCACGAGATAGACCTTGCCGCGCTCGCCGAAACTGAAGTTGTGAATCAGCTCCGACAGCTCTTTCATGCTCAGCCCGAGCCCGGCGACACCGACAACTTTGCCGGCCTGCTTGACCTTCAGATCGATGAACAGGGCCAGCTCGCCAGTGGCGCCGTCGTTGTCGATATTGAGGGTGCGCGGCTGATTGCTGTCGAGAAAGGAATAGAACCAGGCGTCGGCCGGTTTCGCGCGACTGAGGGTGCGATCGAGGCCTTTTTCGGTGATGTAGTGGTTGGATTCGGTGCCGATGATCAGCGCGGTGAAAGCTTTGTGTTCAGCGCGGATGCCTTCCAGATACTGCGCGAAGAGAGCAGTTTTGCTGCTGTCCTCGCCTGTCGCCAGCCAGTCACGCACCATGCTGTTGCTGGCGATGTCCTTGGCGGCGGTGAGCGGTTGTACGAGGATGCGTTCGATATCGTTGCGCGTCGCTTCAATGCTCGACGGCAGCGCTTGTTCGACCAGATAGCTCTGGGCGAGGCGGTTGACCACCAGGGTATAAATGCCAACCACAATCACGATGCTGATCAGCAGGGCCGCGCCCATGCCGAGAATCAACTGCCACTGAATACTGCGTCGCCACCACTGCATGGAGCACCCCCAAGGAATAAGTGGCCGAAACACTGCAACGGCCGTGCCGATTGTATACAAACCAACCGACAATCTATTCCCTGGTTGTGCGCAACCCCATCAGCCCTGACTGATGGTCTTGGCAATCGTCTCGACCGTGGCGCTGACTTGCTCTTGATAACGGTCGAGTTCTTCCTGGTGCTGTTTCTTCATTTCGATCTGCTGCGAGCACAGATTCATCGCCGCCAGCACCAGCAAACGGTCGCCGATCAGCGTCGGGTATTTGCGCTTGGTGTCTTCCAGCGCTGCCTTGAGCATCATCGCCGCGTCCAGCAGGGTCTGTTCTTCCCCGGCCGGTGCCTTGATCGAATAGTCCTCGCCGAGAATGGAGATGACTTTTACCCCTGCTGTGCCGTGGTTCATGCGCTGACAGGACCGGCATTGACGCGATCAACCAGCGCCTGGATGCGCGCGGCGGTGGCGCCGTGTTTTTCTTCCTGCTCCATCAGGTTCAGTTGCAGGTTTTCGTTTTCATCCTTGGCCTGGGCCAGTTCCGTGGACAGGGTCTGGTTGGTCTGCAGCAGGGTCTGGTTCTGTTGCACCAGGTCGCTGACGAGCTGTTCCAATTGGCTGAGGGATGCTTCCAACATTTTGATCTTCCAAGCGTTTTTCAAAGGGCGCGTACGATAAAGAAAAGTCACCACGGATGCCAGGGTTAAACCGGCGCAAGGCCTTGATTTTCCTGGGTGGCGAAGCTTCTCGCGAGTTTAAAAGACTGTGATTGGTCGATCTGGTTCCTGCACTTCGTCGCTCAAGCCTGTCTGCGACAAATACGCACACCACCTCAAGACTTTAGTCGTATGACCGATAAGTCACCCATACAGCAGTCTCAGCCCGCATGGATGCGGCCCTTTTCGGTATCCGCCCATGTCCCTTCGCAATATGAACATCGCCCCACGGGCGTTCACCGGCTTCGCCCTGATCGGCGGCCTGATGTTGATCCTCGGCGTGTTTGCGCTGAACCAGATGAGCAAGATCCGCGCGGCCGGCGAAGACATCGCCACCGCCAGCGTGCCATCGATCAAGGCCCTCGACGAATTCACCCAGCTGACACTGCGCCTGCGCGTGCTGTCCTACCGTTTGCTGATCAATCGCGAACCCGACGTGCAGCAGAAAACCATCGAACTGTTCGATCTGCGCAATCGCCAGATCGCCGATGCGCAACGCGCATACGAGCCACTGATCGAAGGCCCGCAGGAACGTGCGGCGTACGATCAGTACGTGCAATTGCTGGCGCAGTACCGTCAGCTCGAAGAGCGGATGAAAACCCTGTCGCGCAACAATCAGATCGACGAGTTGCGGCAGATGCTCAACAGCGATTTGCTGAGCAATTCGGAAGCGGTGAATACCGCGCTGGCGCGCTTGCTGGAGATCAACACCCAGCAGATCGCCGAAACCGACCAGGGCGCGAAGGATCAGTATTCGATGTCGTTCAATCTGGTGGTGACCTTGCTGGTGATCGCCAGCGGCCTGACCCTGCTGTTCGCCTGGTTGCTGACCGTGAGCATTACCAAGCCGATTTCCAAGGCACTGGAGGCGGCGGAAACCATCGCCGAAGGCAACCTGACCCAGCCGATCCATGTCGATGGCGAAGATGAAGCCGGGCGCTTGCTGGCGGCCATGGCGAAGATGCAATCGAAGCTGCGCGATACCCTGCAGCGCATCTCCGGTTCGGCCACACAGCTTGCGTCTGCTGCGGAAGAGCTGAACAGCGTCACCGATGAAAGTGCTCGCGGCCTGACCCAGCAGAACAACGAAATCGAGCAGGCGGCCACTGCCGTGAATGAGATGACCAGCGCTGTCGAAGAAGTCGCGCGCAACGCGGTCAGCACTTCGGAAGCCTCGAAAAACGCCACCACTTCGGCGGGCGACGGTCGTGATCTGGTGCAGGAAACCGTCAGCGCCATCGAACGCATGAGCGCCGATGTGCAGAGCACCGCGTCGCTGATCGGCAACCTGGCCAATGAATCCCGCGACATCGGCAAGGTGCTCGACGTGATCCGTGGCCTCGCCGACCAGACCAACCTGCTGGCATTGAACGCAGCGATCGAAGCGGCCCGTGCCGGTGAGGCCGGTCGTGGTTTCGCCGTAGTGGCCGACGAAGTGCGCGCCCTGGCCCATCGCACCCAGCAGTCGACCAGCGAAATCGAACGGATGATCGGCAGCATCCAGAGCGGCACCGAACACGCCGTGGATTCGATGCGCAACAGCACCGAGCGCGCCGAGTCGACGCTCAACATCGCCCGTGGCGCCGGGATGTCGCTGGACACGATCAACAGCGCCATCGTCGAAATCAACGAGCGCAACCTGGTCATCGCCAGCGCTGCCGAAGAGCAGGCGCAGGTAGCGCGGGAAGTCGATCGCAATCTGGTCAACATCCGCGATCTGTCGGTGCAGTCGGCGACCGGCGCCAATCAGACCAGCGCGGCGAGCAATGAGCTGTCGCGCCTGGCGCTGGATCTGAACAACATGGTTGGGCGGTTCAGCCTCTAAGATCAAAGGCTACCCCCTCACCCCAGCCCTCTCCCCCAAGGGGGCGAGGGGGAAAGGGAGCAGATTGAGGGCCTTTCAGATTTTGAGTTCGGCTCGATATTGCAAGTCGGTGTAACCTGCACAAACACCTCGGTCAGTCCCCTCTCCCTCCGGGAGAGGGCTAGGGTGAGGGCCGCAATCCTCCGCCTGCCGCAAAACCTGATGCACCCTGAAAACCTTTTTGACAGCATCACATTTCAACAGGTTAGAATCGCTGGCACGCAGACTGCATGGTCAGTTTGTGCCCCCGTCTTTACGCTTCTGGAGTACTGCCTTTGAATGCGACGACCATCAACAGCCTGTTCTTGATCGGCGCGTTGCTGGTAGGCGCAAGCATTCTTGTCAGTTCTCTTTCTTCACGTCTCGGCATTCCGATTCTGGTCATCATTCTCGCGGTCGGCATGGCGGCCGGGGTCGATGGTGGCGGGATCATTTTCGATAACTACCCGACGGCCTATCTGGTCGGCAACCTCGCCCTGGCAGTGATCCTGCTCGACGGCGGCTTGCGTACGCGGGTGTCGAGTTTCCGCGTGGCGTTATGGCCGGCGCTGTCGCTGGCCACGGTCGGGGTGTTGATCACCACCGGGCTGACCGGCATGGCCGCTGCGTGGCTGTTCGACCTCAATCTGATTCAGGGCCTGCTGATCGGCGCCATCGTCGGTTCGACCGACGCCGCTGCGGTGTTCTCGCTGCTCGGCGGTAAAGGCCTCAACGAACGGGTCAGCGCCAGTCTGGAAATCGAATCCGGCAGCAACGACCCGATGGCGGTGTTTCTCACCGTCACCCTGATCGACATGCTCGCCAGCGGCGAAACCGGCCTGCACTGGAGCCTGCTGACCCACCTGATCCGCGAGTTCGGCATCGGTGGTGTGATCGGTCTGGGCGGCGGCTGGGTGATGCTGCAACTGGTCAACCGCATCAATCTCGCGGCCGGGCTCTATCCGATTCTGATCATCGCTGGCGGTCTGGTGGTGTTCGCGCTGACCAACGCCTTGCACGGCAGTGGTTTTCTCGCCGTGTACCTGTGCGGTCTGGTGATCGGCAACCGCCCGGTGCGTAGCCGCCACGGCATTCTGCACATGCTCGACGGCATGGCCTGGCTGGCGCAGATCGGCATGTTCCTCGTGCTGGGCCTGCTGGTCACGCCCCACGATCTGCTGCCGATCGCCCTGCCCGCCCTCGGTCTGGCGCTGTGGATGATCCTGTTCGCGCGGCCGCTGTCGGTGATGGTCGGCCTGCTGCCGTTCAAGGCTTTCCATGGTCGTGAAAAAGCCTTTATTTCCTGGGTCGGCCTGCGCGGCGCGGTGCCGATCATTCTCGCGGTGTTCCCGCTGATGGCGGGGCTGCCGCAAGCGCAGCTGTATTTCAACCTGGCCTTCTTCATCGTACTGGTGTCGCTGCTAGTGCAAGGCACGAGCCTGCCGTGGGTGGCCAAATTGCTCAAGGTGACCGTTCCGCCAGAACCCGCGCCGATATCCCGGGCGGCACTGGAAGTGCACGTCACCAGCGAGTGGGAACTGTTCGTTTACAAGCTCGGCGCGGAGAAATGGTGCATCGGTTCGCCCCTGCGTGAGCTGAAAATGCCCGAGGGCACACGCATCGCGGCGCTGTTTCGTGGCCAGCAACTGCTCCATCCGTCGGGTAGTACGGTGCTGGAAGTCGATGATTTGCTGTGTGTTATTGGTCATGAACACAACTTGTCGGCCCTCGGCAAACTGTTCAGCCAGGCGCCGCAACGTGGCCTCGATTTGCGCTTCTTCGGCGACTTCGTACTCGAAGGAGACGCCCAGCTTAAAGCGGTTGCAGCGCTGTATGGCTTGCCGGCCGAAGGCATCGATCCGGACATGACCCTGGGCGCGTTCATCGCCCAGAAAGTCGGGGGCGCCCCCATCGTCGGCGACCAGGTGGAGTGGAACAATACCCACTGGACGGTTGCGGTCATGGACGGGAACAAGATCGGCAAAGTGGGCGTCAGATTCCCCGAAGGAAGTCGCCCGGGCCCCGGACTCTTCCTCTAAACTGCTTCCACTCTCACTTGCTTGACCGGTCTCTATGCCTACCCTGCGCTCCTTTTTCGCCGCGGCCCTGCTGGGCCTCAGTCTTGTCGTCGGCCCGCTGCATGCTGCCGAACCACCGTCCAGCGATGCCGTGCAGGCCAGCCTCGACAAGCTGGCTGACAGCAAACTGCCGGACGCCGACAAGAAGACCCTGCAGACCGTCCTGCAGAACACCCTCAATCAACTGAACAACCAGCGTGATTACGAGCAGAAGCTGATCGATCTCAAGCGTCAGCTGGCCAACGCGCCGAAGCAGACGATTGAAAACACCCGCGAACTGAGCCGCCTCAAGGCCACTGCACCGGTGCCGGTAGCGCAGCGTTTTCCGAAAGAGTCGATCCAGCAACTGGAGCAGATCCTCACCGATCGCTCGACCCAGCAAAGCGATCTGCAAAAAGCCCTGGCCGAAGCCAACAGTCTGATCATCACCGCGCAGACTCGCCCCGAGCGTGCGCAGGCGGAGATTTCCGCCAGCCAGACGCGCATCCAGCAGATCAACACCATCCTCAAATCCGGCAAGGACACGGGCAAAACGGTCACCGCCGAACAGCGCGACCAGTTGAACGCCGAACTGGCCGCACTCAATGCACTGATTCCATTGCGCCGCCAGGAACTGGCAGGCAACACCCAGTTGCAGGATCTGGGCAACGCTCAGCATGACTTGCTCTCGGAGAAATCCGATCGCCTCGACCGCGAGATCCAGGAACTGCAAACCCTGATCAACCAGAAGCGTCTGGCGCAGTCGCAGGAAACCGTTACCCAGCAATCGATCGAAGCGCAGAAGGCCGGCGGCAGCAGCCTGCTGGCGAGCGAGAGCGCGACCAATCTCAAGCTTTCCGACTATTTGCTCAAGAGCACCGACCGTCTCAACGAAGTCACGCAGCAGAACCTGCAGACCAAACAGCAACTCGACACCCTGACCCAGAGCGATTCGGCACTGGACGAACAGATCAGCGTGCTCAAGGGCAGCCTGCTGCTGTCGAAAATTCTCTACAAACAGAAGCAGGCGCTGCCGCACTTGAAGGTCGACCGCGACCTCGCCGACCAGATTGCCGATATTCGCCTGTATCAGTTCGATGTCAGCCAGCAGCGGGAGCTGTTGAGCAATCCGGCGACCTATGTCGACAATCTGCTGGCCACGCAGCCGCCAGAGCAGGTCACCCCGCAACTGCGCAAAAGCCTGCTCGATCTGGCCAACACCCGTGCTGATCTGCTCGAGCGGCTGAACCGCGAGTTGAGCGCGATGCTCAATGAATCGATCACCCTGCAGCTCAACCAGAAACAATTGCTGAGCACCGCGCAAAGCCTGCGCGCGACCCTCGACGAACAGATGTTCTGGATCCCCAGCAACAAGCCGCTGGACGTGGAATGGATGCGCGGCGTGCCCGAGCGTCTCGAGCGACAGGTCAACACCCTGCCCTGGGCGTCGAGTCTGAGCGAACTGACTGACGGCCTGACCCAGCGTCCCTTGCTGTTCCTGCCATTGGCGCTGCTGATCGGCGCCCTGTTGTGGCGACGCAAAGCGCTGTACGGACGACTCAACAAGGTTCACCAGGACATCGGCCACTTCAAGCGCGACAGCCAGTGGCACACGCCGCAGGCGATTCTGATCAACATCCTGTTGGCGATGCCGGTGGCGCTGGGGCTGGCGCTGTGCGGTCTGGCCCTGCAGATCGACGCGCGCGGGCAGAACGCCAACATGGGCGCGGCGCTGTTGCAGATGGGCCAGGCCTGGCTGGTGTTCTACACCGCGTACCGGATTCTTGCGCCGGGTGGCGTGGCGGAATTGCACTTCCGCTGGGAAAAACCGCAGGTCGAGTTCCTTCAGGGCTGGGTGCGTCGACTCGGCCTGGTAGTAATGGCGCTGGTCGCCGTGGTGGCCGTCGCCGAGTTGCAACCGGCGGCGCTGGCCGATGACGTGCTCGGCATGCCGGTGGTGCTGACTTGCTATGCGTTGATGGCATGGCTGCTCAGTCGCCTGCTGATCAGCAGCCCGACGCACCAGAATGCCTCGCTGTTCCGCAAAGCCGTCGGGGTGATGTTCACCCTGCTGCCGATCGCCCTGTTTGTTGCGGTGTGTTTCGGCTACTACTACACCGCGCTGAAACTCAGCGACCGTTTGATCAACACCCTGTACCTGCTGATGTTCTGGCTAGTGATCGAGGCCACTTTCGTACGGGGCCTGAGCGTTGCCGCGCGGCGTCTGGCTTACCAGCGCGCGCTGGCCAAACGGCAGGCGGCAAAAGAAGCTGGCGACGGCGAAGCGGTGATCGAAGAGCCGACCCTGGACATCGAAAAGGTCAACGAACAGTCCCTGCGTCTGATCCGCCTGGCCCTGCTCGGCGGCTTCATTGCGGCGCTGTACTGGGTCTGGTCGGACCTGATTTCGGTGTTCTCGTATCTGGACAACATCACCCTTTACGAATACACCAGCGGTACCGGCGCCAACATGAGCATGGTGCCGATCAGCATCGGCGACATGCTCGGCGCGCTGATCATCATCGGCATCACCTTCGCTCTGGCGCGCAACTTGCCCGGCCTGCTCGAAGTGTTCGTGCTGTCCAAACTCAATCTGGCCCAGGGTAGCGCTTATGCGACAACCACGCTGCTGTCCTACGTGATTGCCGGCGTTGGTTTTGTCACCACCCTGTCGACCCTCGGCGTCAGTTGGGACAAGTTGCAATGGCTGGTGGCAGCGCTGTCGGTGGGCCTCGGTTTCGGTATGCAGGAGATCTTCGCCAACTTCATCTCCGGCATCATGATCCTCTTCGAACGCCCGGTGCGGATCGGTGACACCATCACCATCGGCAACCTCTCGGGCACGGTGAGCAAGATCCGCATCCGCGCCACGACCATCACCGACTTCGACCGCAAGGACATCATTGTCCCGAACAAAACGTTCATCACCGGGCAATTGATCAACTGGTCGCTGACCGACACCATCACCCGCGTCACGCTGAAACTCGGCGTCGATTACGGTTCGGATCTGGACCTGGTCAAGGAACTGCTGCTCAAAGCGGCCCGGGAGAACCCGCGCGTGCTCAAAGAACCTGAGCCACACGTGTACTTCCTCAACTTCGGCGAAAGCACGCTCGACCACGAACTGCGCATGCATGTACGCGATCTCGGTGACCGCAACCCGGTGCTGGATGAGGTCAACCGCTTCATCAATCGCGAGTTCAAGAAGCAGCACATCAACATTTCGTTCCGGCAGATGGAGGTTTATCTGAAGAACCTCCACGGTCAGGAATACAAGATGGTGCCTGTGGAACCCGAGAACAAAACCATCGTGCCGATCGTCGACGGGCAGAAACCGTTGCCGGAACCGCCACCGAGCAAACTCGACTAACCGACGTGGTCCCAGCAGAATGCTCGGACATTCTGCTGGAGCCGGCCCGTGAAAGCCCTCGACGAACTGACTTTCGATAACCGCTTTGCCCGGCTGGGCGACGCGTTCTCCGCGCACGTGCTGCCCGAACCGATCGACAATCCGCGTCTGGTGGTCGCCAGCCCGGCCGCTCTGGCCTTGCTTGATCTCGATGCGGCCAGCGCCGACACCGAAGAATTCGCGCAACTGTTTGGCGGCCACAAGCTGTGGGCCGATGCCGAGCCGCGGGCGATGGTGTATTCCGGGCATCAGTTCGGCGGTTATACCCCGCAACTGGGTGACGGGCGCGGTCTGCTGCTGGGTGAGGTGTACAACAACGCTGGCGAGCATTGGGACTTGCACCTCAAAGGCGCCGGGCAGACGCCGTTTTCACGCATGGGCGATGGTCGCGCGGTGCTGCGCTCATCGATTCGCGAGTTTCTCGCCTCCGAGGCGCTGTTTGCGCTGAACATTCCATCTTCGCGGGCCGCCTGCGTGATTGGCTCCGACACGCCGGTCTGGCGGGAAAAGCAGGAACGCGCGGCGATGGTGCTGCGTCTGGCGCCGAGCCATATCCGCTTCGGCCACTTCGAATATTTCTACTACACCAAGCGCCCCGAGCAGCAGAAACAGCTCGGCGAGCATGTGCTGGCGATGCACTTCCCCGAATGCCTCGAACAACCGGAACCGTATCTGGCGATGTTTCGCGAAATCGTTGAGCGCAACGCCGAGCTGATCGCCAAGTGGCAGGCTTATGGCTTCTGCCACGGCGTGATGAACACCGACAACATGTCGATCCTCGGCATCACCTTCGACTTCGGCCCGTTCGCCTTCCTCGATGACTTCGACGCGCATTTCATCTGCAACCACTCCGACGATCAGGGCCGCTACTCGTTCAGCAATCAGGTGCCGGTGGGGCAGTGGAACCTCAGCGCCCTCGCCCAGGCACTGACGCCGTTCATCAGCGTCGAGGCCCTGCGTGAAACCCTCGGCTTGTACCTGCCGCTGTTCCAGGCGCACTACCTCGACCTGATGCGCCGTCGCTTCGGCTTCACCACCGCCGAGGAGGAGGACCAGCAACTGCTGGAAAACCTGCTGCAACTGATGCAGAACAGCGGCGTCGACTACACGCTGTTTTTCCGCCGCCTCGGTGAAGAGTCAGCCGAACAGGCCATCGCCCGCCTGCGCGACGATTTTGTCGATATCAAAGGTTTCGATGCCTGGGGCGAACGCTACGTCGCCCGCGTCGGCCGCGACGGCAATGCCGATCAGGCACAACGCCGCGCACGGATGCATGCAGTCAATCCGCTGTACATCTTGCGCAATTACCTTGCGCAAAAAGCCATCGATGCGGCCGAGCAAGGCGACTATTCCGAGGTGCGCCGATTGCATGCGGTGCTGAGCAAACCGTTTGAGGAGCAGCCGGGGATGGAGGGTTACGCCGAGCGGCCACCGGAGTGGGGAAAGCATTTGGAGATCAGTTGTTCTTCGTAGGCGCTTCAGCTTAGCGGGTCGATTGCACTGATTACACGGTCGACGATGTCAGACATTGTCACGTCATCCAGTCGCTCGATGAATTTGGCCGTGCCGTCTCGTACCCGTTGTTCTATGTCAAAACTGCGAACCTGATTACACAACGCTACACCATTGGTTTCGTGGCCAGTAATGGCGACCGCCAAACCCATATACCGGCTGAAATTCCCACCGCTAGTAACAGGCACCGTCATGCTCACGCCCAATGCGTTGATCTCTCTGGGCGTGATCACCACAAAGCGATGTCTGTTCATCATCTCCCGCCCCGCCACTGGGTTTGGATCAATCCAGTAAACGTCACCCCGCTGAGGGGGCTGTCGGCGCACCATCAACCCAGCTCCCGGCCGACAGAATCACCTTCAAGGGTCTCGCTAGTCTGGGCGTTAAGTTTCTGCAATTCTTCTGCGCCTTCGAGTAGCTCTGACAAACTATAACGCTTACGCGTAGCGGCTACGGCTGGACGAGCAATCAGTTCGCCATCGACCACATTCAGCTCTAGCTGTGCGCCAACCTCCAGATGCAACAACTTTAAAAGCGTGGGCGGAATCGTAATGACGGCAGCGCCACCTTGGCGGCGTATCTTGGAAGTTACGGACATTATGTCGCTCCGATTTGATGCATAGGAATCATCGATTCCTGGATTAGTGCAACAAAAGTAGCACGCGGATAAAGACAAAGCGATCTCCTCACGACAAGCGTAAAACGCCGAATTGGTCTTCAGACTAGCCATCGATCCCGGAACTGTTTTGAGAAAAATGTGAGCAGTTGCGACATTGATAAGTTGGCAGATCGACTCCAAATCAGTTCTATAGACTGCCTATCAGAGAACCAATCATGACCACCCCACTCCTTATCCCCTGCCCCTCCTGCAATGGCGTCAACCGCATTCCAGCCGAGCGTCTCGCCGATCAACCCAAGTGCGGACGCTGCAAATCTGCGGTACTGCTGAGCAAGCCTTTCGAACTCAAGCAAGGCGATTACGCCAGTCAGATCAAGGGCGATCTGCCGTTACTGGTGGATGTCTGGGCGGACTGGTGCGGGCCGTGCAAATCGTTTGCGCCGGTGTTCGAACAGGCTGCGGCGCAGTTGGCGGGCAAGTGTCGGCTGGCCAAGCTCGACAGCGAAGCGAATCAGCAGTTGTCGGCGCAGTTGGGGATTCGCTCAATTCCGAGTCTGATTATGTTTAAAAACGGCAGGGAAGTGGCGCGGCAGAGCGGTGCGTTGCCATTGCCGCAGTTGATGGCGTGGCTGCGTAGCCAAGGCATCTGACCCACCACAGATCCCCCTGTGGGAGCGAGCCTGCTCGCGAAGGCGGCCGATCATTCAACGCTGATGTTGAATGTGCCGGCCTCTTCGCGAGCAGGCTCGCTCCCACAGGAGATTTGCGTGTGAGTCGGAAAATCAGTGGCCTTCCAGCAAATTGTGCAATTCAACGAACTGCTGCGTGAGCTTGTGCCGTGGGTCGAGGTGGATCAGCGGCATGCTGGCCTGGTGCGACTCGCGCATGCGCACCGAACTGCTCAGGTACACCGGCAGTACCGGCAAGCCTTCGGCGATCAACTCATCGAGCATCTGCTGTGGCAGGCTGGCCCGCGCCTGAAACTGATTGACCACGATGCCTTCGACTTCCAATCCTTCGTTGTGGTCATCCTTCAACTCTTCGATCTCGGCGATCAGTCCATACAGGGCCTGACGTGAAAAGCTGTCGCAGTCAAAGGGGATCAACACTCGATCCGCGGCAATCAGCGCCGATACCGCGTAGAAATTCAGTGCCGGCGGGGTATCCAGATAAATCCGGTCGTAATCCTCGGACAATTCGTCGAGCAACTTGCGCAGCTTGTTGATCTTGTGTTTCGCCTCGAGCTTGGGCTGCAGGTCAGCCAGCTCGGCGGTGGCAGTAATGATGTGCAGGTTGTCGAACGGCGTTTCATAGATGTCCGCCTGATTCTTTTTCGAGAACGGCCCGGACGACAGGGTCTGTTTGAAGAAATCGGCGATGCCCATCGGAATGTCATCACCGGTGAGCCCGGTCAGATACTGAGTGGAATTGGCCTGGGCATCGAGGTCGACCAACAACGTGCGATAACCCTCGCTGGCGCTGACCGCCGCCAGATTGCAGGCGATGCTGGATTTGCCCACGCCACCTTTCTGATTGAACACCACGCGCCGCATGACCAAACCTCCGTGTATCAAAGAATGACCGAGTGTAGTTGGCGGTGACCGCGCTTCGCTACCTTCACCGACATGGACTACGTCGTCAGGTGTAAAAATCGACGCCCAGGCATGGAAAAAACCGCCAGCCATTACGGAGACACCTGACAGACACGCCGCGTCAAATCTGGATAATGGCCAAGTGATAGCCATACAGCGAACCGCTCGGTACATTTTGTTGGGCAAAATGTAACCAACATTTGCTACACACCCGTCGCACCGGGATAATGCGCGCCACCCGGCGCCCTGCGCCAAGCCAAGCCTGCTGCGGCGCTGGCGACTCAACGCGTCAACGAAAGCCCGCAGGGGCGGGATGAATGTCCGTGATCAACTTCAACATCGCCCAATGGCGCGCGTGGGCCCCGGGGCTCGACAGCGTGGACGCCTGGCAGGCCTGGAGCCGACAACCGGTCGTGCTGCAGAGCAGTGATGCCGCGCCCGATGTGTCGTTTCTGCCGGCCATGCAGCGCCGCCGCCTCAGCCGCCTGGCGCGGATGGCCTTCAGCGTTGGCTGGCCGCTGGCCGACGGGCGGGACAATCTGCCGCTGGTGTTCGTCTCGCGGCACGGCGAAACCCCCCGCACGTTTGAAATCCTCCGCGATCTGGCCACCGAGCAGCCCTTGTCGCCGACCCAATTCAGCCTGTCGGTGCATAACGCGATCATCGGTTTGTGGTCGATCATGCGCGGTGAAACCAGCGAAATGACCGCCCTCGCCGCTGCTGGCGACGGCCTCGAACACGGCATGCTCGAAGCAGCGGCACTGCTTGATGAAGGCGCCCCGGCGGTGCTGCTGGTGATCACCGAAGAGCAGCCGCCCGAGGCGTATTCGCAGTGGGTCGATGATGTGCCGTTCCCTTATGCGCTGGGCTTGTTGCTCACGCCCGGTACCGACTGGCGGCTGACCCTGAACAGCAGCACCGAAACCCGGTCAAAGGCGCACTGGCCGCACGCGCTCAACCTGCTGCGAACCCTGCTCGGCCAGCAACCTGACTGCCAACATGCGTGGAAAAATCGTGTATGGACCTGGCATCGCAACCCGTGACCGCCAAACACCGCGACGCCTACTACTGGCGCCTGCTGGCCACTGCTGCGAGCTTCGCCTTGTTCGGGCTCGGCGGGCTGTGTCTGCGCCTGCTGGTATTTCCGCTGCTCGGCTGCCTGCCCGGTGACGCGCTGGTCCATCGCCTGCGCGCGCGGCGTACGGTCAGTCGCTTGTTCTGGTTTTTCGTGCGTTTCATGGCCCGCACCGGCGTGCTCACCTACGACATCGAGGGTGCCGAGCGCCTTGGCCGACCGGGGCAGATGATCATTGCCAACCACCCGTCGCTGATCGATGTGGTGTTTCTCATCGGTCTGGTGCGCCACGCCAATTGCGTGGTGAAAAAAACCCTCTGGGAAAACCCGTTCACCCGTGGCCCGCTGCGCCGCACCGAGTACATCAGCAACGACGGCAGCATGGACATGCTCGACGCCGCCGCGCAGTCATTGCAGGACGGCCAGACCCTGATCATTTTCCCCGAAGGCACCCGCACCCAGCCGGGGCAGGCGCCGGCCTTTCATCGGGGGGCGGCGGCAATTGCCCTGCGCGGTGCGAAAATCGTTACCCCGGTGATCATCAAGGTCAGCCCGACCACCCTGACCAAAGCCGAGCCGTGGTATCGCATCCCCCATCGCCGCGTGCACTTCAGTTTTCGCGTGGGGGCCGATATAGACCCACAGACCTTCGCCGCGCAAGGCCCCGCACCGCAGGCCTCGCGCAAGCTCAACGATTATTTGCATGACTATTTCATTAAGGAGCTCGCCGCAGATGAGCGAACTGAACACCGCTAGCCTGGTGCGTGACATCAAACTGCTGATCATCGATGCCTTGGGCCTGGAAGACATCAGCCCCGAGGACATCGGCGACGAGCAGACATTGTTCGGCGAAGGCCTCGGCCTGGACTCCGTGGACGCGCTGGAACTGGGCCTGGCGATCCAGAAAAAATACGGCATCAAGATCGACGCCGATGCCAAGGACACCCGCAACCATTTCACCAACGTGGCCAGCCTTGCGGCGTTCGTCACGGCAAAAAAGGCAGCTTGAGACCGGACCATGCAAACTCGTGACGATATTTTCAACACCCTGCGCGATGCCCTGGTCGAGCTGTTCGAGCTGGATCCGGCCCGTGTGAACCTGGAGTCCAATCTGTATCAGGATCTGGAAATCGACAGCATCGATGCGGTCGACCTGATCGATCACATCAAACGCCAGACCGGCAAGAAAATCGCCGCCGAAGAGTTCAAATCGGTGCGCACCGTCGGTGACGTGGTCGAGGCGGTGTTCCGTCTGGTTCAACCGGCCGCATGAGCCGACTGATCGGCCTGGGCCTGCTGCTGGCCGGTCTGCTGTACCCCTTTGCGGTGTATTTCGGCATGGAGCATTTCGCCCCGTGGCAATTTGCGCTGCTGTTGGGCAGCCTGTGGCTGGCGCGAGCCCTGACCGGCGAACGCAAGCCGGGCAGCCTGTGGATGGCGTGCGTGGCGATGGTGTTCTGCCTGCTGCTGGCGGTGTTCGACAGCCCGCAGCTGCTGCGCTGGTACCCGGTGCTGATCAGCGCATTCATGCTGGTGCTGTTCGGCGCAAGCCTGAAATTCGGCCCGCCGATGGTCGAGCGTCTGGCGCGCTTGCGTGAGCCGGAGCTGCCGGAGGTTGCCGTTCGCTACACACGCAAGGTGACGCTGGCCTGGAGCGTGTTTTTCTTCTGCAACGGTTTGTGCGCCGCCCTCCTCACCCTGTGGGCGCCGCTGGATTGGTGGATGTTGTACACCGGCCTGATCTCCTATGGATTGATCGGCCTGATGTTTGCCATTGAATGGCTGATACGACAACGGGTAAGAGGCCGTACATGAATTGGATAAAACTTGAGCAGCTGTTGCTCAAGGCACTGCCGGCACGGGCGATCTGCCAGGCGCCGGCGCTCGATCACGCGCAACTGCGAGCGCAGGCCCTGAGCGTCGCCGCGGGTCTGCAAAGCCAAGGCGTGAAAAGGCTGGCCGTGCATCTGGAAGATGCCGCCGACCTCGCCATCGCCCTGCTCGGCGCGTGGCGTGCCGGCGTCAGCGTGTTGCTGCCGGCGGATCTGCAAGCGCAGACGCGTCAGCGCTGGTCGCAGGAAGTCGATCTATGGCTGACCGATCAATCAGGCGATGCACAGCTGGACGACTTCACTCAGCCCGGCCTGCCCGGAGCACAACTGGATCTCGATCAATGCCGCCTGAGCCTGTGCACTTCCGGCTCCAGCGGCGAGCCCAAGCGCATCGACAAGACCCTGCGCCAATTGGCCAACGAGGTCGAAGCGCTGGAACAGTTGTGGGGCGCAGACCTCGGTGAAGCCTGCATCATCGGCAGTGTCGCCACGCAACACATCTATGGCCTGCTGTTTCGCGTGTTGTGGCCATTGTGCGCCGGGCGCCCGTTCGTGCGCCGGCAACTGGCGTTCTCCGAAGACTTGCAGCGCGCCAGCCGCGAATACCCGGCCTTCGCCTGGGTCGCCAGCCCGGCGCTGCTCAAGCGCATGGGCGACAACCTCGACTGGCCGGCCCTGAGCGCGGTGCGCCGGGTGTTTTCCTCCGGGGGCGCGTTGCCGTCGGAAGCGGCGCAAAGTCTGCAACAGCGCTTGCAGCAATGGCCGACGGAAATCCTCGGCAGCTCGGAAACTGGCGGCATCGCCTGGCGTCAGGGCGATTCGTTGTGGCGGCCGTTTGCTGGCGTCGAACTGAGCCAGGACAGCGACGGCGCCCTGCTGATCGCCTCGCCTTACCTGCCTGCCGGCCATGTCGAACACAGCGCCGATGCCGCGCGCATTGCCGCCGATGGTCGCTTCGAACTGCTGGGGCGACTGGACCGCATCGTCAAACTGGAAGAAAAACGCATCTCGCTGCCGATGCTCGAGCAGGCCTTGGCAGCCCATGACTGGGTCGTCGAAGCGCGCCTCGGTGTGGTCCAGGAAAACCGCGCCTCGCTCGGTGCGCTGCTGGTGCTCAGCGAATCGGGCCTGTTCGCCCTGCGCGAGCACGGTCGCCGCGACCTGACCGAAACCCTGCGCAAACATCTGAGCCAACATTGCGAAGCCCTCGCCCTGCCCCGACGCTGGCGCCTGCTGCGGCAGATGCCATTGAACAGCCAGGGCAAACTGGCGCAAGCCGACGTCGAAGCATTGCTGCTGGCCGCGCGACCCAAAGCCCCCGAAGTGCTGGAGCAAAGCGAAAGCGACGGCGAGTGGAGCCTGCAACTCAGCGTGCCGCCGGATCTGGCCTACTTCAGCGGGCATTTTCCCAAGGCACCGGTGTTGCCCGGTGTGGTGCAGGTGGAATGGGCGCTGAATCTGGGTCGGCAGTTGCTGAAGCTGAATGGCGGGTTCGCGGGAATGGAGGTGCTGAAGTTTCAGCAACTGGTGCGCCCGGGTGATGAAATCCAGCTGCATCTGCGTTTCGATGCCGAGCGCGGCAAGTTGTATTTCGCTTATCGCAACGACACGGCGACCTGTTCCAGCGGACGCATTCTCCTGGGGCCTGCCCATGCATAACCCCTGCGCCGTAATCCCGGTATACAACCACGAAACCGCGATCACCACCGTGGTCGATGCCCTGCTCGCACAAGGTCTGCCGTGCATTCTGGTGGACGATGCCAGCGAGCCATCCTGCGCGCGGGTGCTCGACACCCTGGCCGAGCGCGACAGGGTTTTTCTGGTGCGCCTGACGGCCAATCAGGGCAAGGGCGGCGCGGTGATGACCGGTCTGCGTGAAGCCTCGCGTCTGGGTTACAGCCATGCCTTGCAGGTCGATGCCGACGGCCAGCACGATTTGCACGACGTCGCGCGCTTCGTCGGCGAATCCCGCGGCCATCCCGAGGCGATGATCTGCGGCTATCCGCTGTTCGACGAGAGCGTGCCGAAAGGGCGTTTGTACGCGCGCTACCTGACGCACGTGATGGTCTGGATCAACACCCTGTCGTTGCAGATTCGCGATTCGATGTGCGGCTTCCGCGTCTACCCGCTGGCGCCAACTCTGGCCGTGATCGACTCGGCGAAGGTCGGCAAGCGCATGGATTTCGACTCGGACATTCTTGTGCGGCTGGCCTGGCGCAATCAGCCGATGCGCTGGCTGCAGACAAGCGTGCATTACCCGCTGGACGGCGTGTCGCACTTTCGCCTGTTCCACGACAACGCGCTGATTTCCAGCATGCACACGCGGCTGTTCTTCGGCATGTTGCTGCGTTGGCCGGTGATCCTCTGGCGGCGGTGGAAACCATGAGCGAAGAAGTCGACAAGAAGCACTGGGCCGACCGCGAAGAGCGCGGCAGTTTCCTGCTGATGAAATTCACCGCGTTCGCCGCCAGAGTCCTCGGACGGCGCCTGCTCAGCCCGTTGCTGTACGGCATCGTCCTGTATTTTTTCCTCTTCGGCCGGGTCGCCCGGCGCAGTGCCTGGCAGTACCAGCAGCGGCTGGCCGCGTGGAGCCGGCGCGACGACCTGCGCCCGAGCCATTGGCGGGTGTTTGGCCAATTCATGACATTTGCCGATTCGCTGCTCGACAAGCTCGATGTGTGGAACGGCAAGTTGAGCATCGAGCAGATCGAAATCATCGACCCGGCGCTGCTGCGCAAGCAGTTGCGCGGTAGTCGCGGACAACTGCTGGTCGGCGCGCATCTGGGCAATCTCGAAGTGTGCCGGGCGCTGGCGGAGATCGGCGAAAAGGTCACCATGAACGTGCTGGTGCACACCAAGCACGCCGAGCAATTCAACCGCTTGCTTGGCGAGGCCGGGGCGACCAATCTGCGCCTGATTCAGGTCAGCGAACTCGACCCGGTGATCATGCTGCAACTGCATGAACGGCTGGAACGCGGCGAGTGGCTGGCGATTGCCGGTGACCGCGTGCCACTGCACGGCGGGCGCAGCGTGACGGTGGATTTTCTCGGCCACCCGGCGCCATTTCCGCAAGGCCCGTGGTTACTGGCCGGCCTGCTCAAGTGCCCGGTCAATCTGCTGATGTGCCTCAAGCAACCCGACGGCCACTATCGCCTGACTCTCGAACCGTTCGCCGACGCGGTGGTGTGGACACGCCGCGAACGCGAGCAGGTCATTCATCAGTGGGCCACCCGCTACGCGCAGCGCCTGAGTCACTATTGCCTCGAAGCCCCGCAGCAATGGTTCAACTTTTACCCTTTCTGGAAGACCGATGACGACGCCAACCCATGAGCCGGTAACCTTCGGCGAACGCCCTTTGCGCATCGAAGACGTGCTGGCCCTGGCCAACCGTCAGGCGCCCGTGCAGTTGCAGGCTGACGCCGACTATCGCGAGCGCATCGCCAAGGGCGCGCGGTTTCTCGATTCGCTGCTGGACAAGGAAGGTGTGATCTACGGCGTCACCACCGGTTACGGCGATTCCTGCGTGGTCGCGGTGCCGCTGCATCACGTCGAGGCGCTGCCGCGTCATCTCTACACCTTTCATGGTTGCGGCCTGGGCAAACTGCTCGACGCGCAGGCGACCCGCGCGGTGCTGGCGGCGCGCTTGCAGTCGTTGTGTCACGGCGTTTCCGGGGTGCGCGTCGAACTGCTCGAGCGTCTGCACGCGTTTCTCGAATACGACATCCTGCCGCTGATTCCCGAAGAGGGTTCGGTGGGTGCCAGCGGCGATCTGACGCCGCTGTCCTATGTCGCCGCAACCCTGTCCGGCGAGCGCGAAGTGCTGTTCCGTGGCGAACGTCGTCAGGCTGCCGACGTCCATCGCGAACTCGGCTGGACGCCGTTGGTGTTGCGCCCCAAAGAAGCGTTGGCACTGATGAACGGCACCGCCGTGATGACCGGCCTCGCCTGCCTCGCCTTCGCCCGCGCCGATTACCTGCTGCAACTGGCCACGCGCATCACTGCGCTCAACGTCGTCGCGCTGCAAGGCAATCCGGAGCACTTCGACGAACGCCTGTTCGCCGCCAAGCCGCACCCGGGGCAGATGCAGGTCGCCGCGTGGCTGCGCAAGGATCTGGCGATCGAGGCGCCGACCGCGCCACTGCATCGTCTGCAGGATCGTTATTCGCTGCGTTGCGCGCCGCATGTGCTCGGCGTGCTGGCCGACAGCCTGAACTGGCTGCGCGGCTTCATCGAAACCGAGCTGAACAGCGCCAACGACAACCCGATCATCGATGCCGAAGCCGAGCGCGTTCTGCATGGCGGGCACTTCTACGGCGGGCACATTGCGTTCGCTATGGACAGCCTGAAAAACCTCGTGGCCAACGTCGCCGATCTGCTCGATCGGCAATTGGCGTTGCTGGTCGACGAGCGCTACAACCACGGCTTGCCGAGCAACCTCTCCGGCGCACCCGCCGATCGGGCCATGATCAACCATGGCTTCAAAGCCGTGCAGATCGGCACCAGCGCCTGGACCGCCGAAGCGCTGAAAAACACCATGCCGGCCAGCGTGTTCTCGCGCTCCACCGAGTGCCACAACCAGGACAAGGTGAGCATGGGCACCATCGCCGCCCGTGATGCGATTCGCGTGCTGGAGCTGACCGAACAGGTCGCCGCCGCCACGCTGCTCGCCGCCAATCAGGGCGTGTGGCTGCGCGCTCAAGCCGCCGATGCGCGCCCGCTGCCGCCGGCACTGGCAGCGATGCACGAAGAGCTGGGCAAGGACTTCCCGCCGGTCATCGAAGACCGCGCCCTGGAAGGCGAACTGCGCCTGTGCCTGCAACGCATCGCCGCGCAACACTGGAGGCTGCATGCGTAGTGCCGGAGTGCTTCACGCCGATACCGAGATTCTGGTGCCGTTTTTCGACGTCGACACCATGCACGTGGTCTGGCACGGCCATTACGTCAAATACCTCGAAGTCGCGCGCTGCGCGTTGCTGGACAAGATCGGCCACAACTACACGCACATGGTCGAGTCGGGTTACGCCTGGCCGATCATCGACCTGCAACTGCGCTACGTGCGCAGCGCGGTGTTCGGCCAGCGGCTGAACGTGCGCGCCAGCCTGATCGAGTGGGAAAACCGTCTGAAGATCAATTATCTGATCAGCGACCTGCAGACCGGCGAACGCCTGACCCGCGCAAGCTCCGTGCAGGTCGCCGTCGAAGTCAGCAGCCGCGAGATGCAACTGGCCTCACCCAAAGTCTTCACCGATGCCGTGGAAAGGATGCTGCGATGAATGTGTTTTTCAGAAGCCTCGGCGCGTTGACGCTGCTGGCCGTGTCGTCATGGGCCAATGCCTTCGACCTGCAACAACTCAGTGAACAACTGGCGAAACCGGATGTTATCCACGGCCAGTTCATCCAGGAAAAACACCTGCGCGCCCTGCCGCAGCCGCTGATCAGCAAGGGCAGCTTCGTCCTCGCGAAAAATCATGGCCTGCTGTGGCTGTTGAAAACCCCGCTGCAACAGGATTACCGCATCACCGCCAATGGCATCGCCCGCCGTGACACCAATGGCTGGCAACTGCTGCCGAACAAGAGCGCCGGTGCCGAGCAGAACCGTTTGTTTCTCGCCGTGCTGCAAGGTGACAGCAGCGGTTTGCAGCGCGATTTCGAACTGGCCCTGAGCGGCACGGCGCAGCAGTGGCAACTGACCCTGACGCCGCGTTCGATGCTGCTCAAGCAAGTGTTCCAGCAGATCAATATCGATGGCGGCGCCCTTGTGCAAACCATCGAGCTGCTGGAAACCCAGGGCGACAGCACCCTGCTGCGCATGCAGGACAGCACGGCCGAGCAACCCTTGAGCGAAGCGGAGCAACATGACTTTGCCGAGTGAACGCAAGCTGCCCTGGCTGTTTCTGAGCCTGCTGCTGGCCGTCGTCGCGCTGGCTGCCTGGCAGTGGCGCGACGGTGCGCCGCTGTCGGCCAATCTCATGGAGCTGGTGCCCGGGACCGATCCCGACGCGCTGGAATTGCGCGCCGAACAGCGCATGCAGGAGCCGCTCAACCGCGAAATGCTGGTGCTGGTCGGCCACGCCGATCGTCAGCAAGCGCTGACCATGGCCCAACAACTGGGCGAACAATGGCAGGCCAGCGGTCTGTTCGAAACCGTGCAATGGAACCTGCAAGCCGACTTGCCGGCGCTGCGCAAGCAATTGCTGCAAGGACGCCTTGCGATGCTCTCGGCGGATGATCGGCAGCTACTCAGCAAGCACCCCGACGCGTTCATCCAGCAGCGAGTACAGGCGCTGTTCGATCCGTTCAACGGCTTCACCCTGGTGCCAAGCCAGGACGACTGGCTGGGCCTGACCGGGCGCATCCAGAACAGCCAGCCGAAACATGGCGCAGTGCAACTGGACATTGGCAGCGGCGCACTGGTCGCCGATGCCGACGGCAAGAGCTGGGTGATGCTGCGTGCGCGCACCACCGGCAATGCCTTCGACATGAACCTGCCGCTGCAAGTGGCAGAGCTGCTCCAGCACAGCCGCGAACAGGCGGCGAAAGGCGACGTGCAGTTGCTCGCCGCCAGTGGCCTGCTCTACGCCGCCAACGGCCAGCAACAAGCCACCCGCGAAATGACCTGGGTCGGCGGTGGTGCGACGGTTGGCATTCTGCTGTTGCTGATGTTGGCGTTTCGCCGCTGGGGCGTGCTGCTGGCATTTGTTCCGGTGCTGGTCGGCATGCTGTTCGGCGCGGTGGCCTGCGTGGCGCTGTTCGGCCACATGCATGTGATGACGCTGGTGCTCGGTTCGAGTCTGATCGGCGTCGCCGTCGATTACCCGCTGCACTATCTGTCCAAGAGCTGGAGCCTCAAGCCGTGGCGCAGCTGGCCGGCCCTGCGCCTGACCTTGCCGGGGCTGACCCTGAGCCTGATCACCAGCGTTATCGGCTACCTGGCGCTGGCCTGGACACCGTTCCCGGCGCTGACGCAGATCGCGGTGTTCTCCGCCGCCGGTTTGCTTGGCGCCTATCTGTCGGCGGTCTGCCTGCTGCCGGCGCTGCTGAAAAATGTCCAACTGCGCCCGGCGCAATGGCCGCTGCGCCTGGCCGAGCGCCTGATTCATCTGCGTGAGGCGTTGCTCGGTTGCATGCGCACGCCCGCGCTGCTGGCCCTGCTGATTGCCTTCTGCATCGGCGGCTTGATGCAGTTGCAGAGCAAAAACGACATTCGCCAATGGGTTGGCGCGCCGCAGCATCTGACCGACGAAGCGCAGACCATCGCACGCATCACCGGTTTTCAACCGACCAGCCAGTTCTTCCTCGTCCGCGCGGCCAATCAGGAGCAATTGCTCGAGCGCCAGGCAGCGCTGAGCGAGCGCCTGCAGCAACTGGTCAACCTCGACAAGCTGCAAGGCTATCTGGCCCTCGATCAACTGGTCAGCGCGCCGAGCCAGCAACAGCAAGTGCGCGAATCACTGAACAAGCTGCCGTCGTTCTGGCAACCGCTGCTCGATCTCGGCGTGCCGGTGGCTGCGTTGCAAAATGAATTGCAGCAGTTGCAGACCCTGCCCGCCGAAGACATCGACGCCGCGCTGGCTGGCCCGCTCGGCGAGCCGTATCGGACACTGTGGCTTGGACCGACTGAAGACGGCGTCGCAGCGATGACCAGTTTGCAGGGCTTGAACAATCCGTCGTTGTTGCGCGTGCAGGCGCTCGATCTGCCGGGGGTGGTGCTGGTCGATCGCCTCGGTGATCTGAACAAGGTGTTCGCCGCCACGCAGATCAGCGCCGCCGAACTGAAACTGGCCTCCTGCGTGTTGATCGTGCTGGTGCTGATCCTGCCGTTCGGCCTGACCGGCGCCCTGCGTATCGTCGCCCTGCCGCTGCTGGCGGCGCTGTGCAGTCTGGCCAGCCTTGGCTGGCTCGGTCAGCCGCTGACCCTGTTCAGCCTGTTCGGCCTGCTGTTGGTGACGGCGATCAGTGTCGACTATGCAATCCTCATGCGCGAACAGGTGGGCGGCGCGGCGGTGAGCCTGCTCGGCACCTTGCTTGCAGCAGTGACGACGTGGCTGTCGTTCGGCCTGCTAGCGGTGTCCAGCACCCCGGCGGTGAGTAATTTCGGCCTGTCGGTGAGCCTCGGCCTGGCGTTCAGCTTCATGCTCGCGCCGTGGGCCGGGCGCCATGAACCGGTTGCGGAGCCAGCGGCATGATGGTCTTCGGCTTCTGGTTGCTGGCCTTGGCGCTGTTTGCGCTGGCGACTCGTGTCGGCCGTCACTTCGGCCTGATTCCGATCGTCAGTCAGTTGCTGCTGGCGAGCTTCGGTTTGCCGTTGCTGATGTATTTCTGGATCGAGCCGGGCTGGCAGCTCAGCGGCGCACAACTGATCGCCCCGGACTGGCTGAAAAACCTCTACAGCCTGAGCTTCGCCTTGCTGCTCGGGCATATCCTCAGCGATGTCATCGATCTGCGTCTGGATCGCCAGAGCGTGAAAATCGCTATACCGAGTTTCGCTGTGCCGTTCGCTTGCGGGCTGGCGGTTGCGTACTGGTTGCTGCCGTCGCAGCCGTGGCTCAACGCATTGGCCATCGGACTGGTCTTCGCCATTACCGCGATCCCGGTGTTGTACCTGTATCTGCGTCACATCGATTACCCGCCCGCTGCCACGCGGCGTCTGGTGCAAACAGCGATCCTTATCGATCTGACCTGCTGGACGCTGTTCGGCCTCGCCCAGGGCAGCCTGTACCTGAGCAGCCTGTTGCTGCCCGTGGCCATGGCCGGCGTGCCGCTGCTTTTGCACCTGCTGCGCGTGCGTCGCCCGCTGACTTACAGCCTCGGCTTCTTCGCGTTGCTGGTCATGGCCGAGCATTACAAACTCAACGCGCTGATTTTCGGCATCGGCTATCTGCTGTGCATGGCGCTGCTGAAAGTGCCGTTGGTGCTGCCGTTGCCGACACGCTGGATGAGCCGTTTGCAGACGTGGATCGCGATCCCGCTGATCCTCACGTTCGGCATCGTCCAGATCGACGTCCACAGCGCCCTCGCCAGCCTCGACGCCGGGCAATGGGCGGCGCTGCTGCTGTTGCCGATTGCCAGTAAACTGCTGGGCAACTGGCTCGGCCTCGGTTGGGCTGGAGCCTCGTTCGCGGGTGCCAGCCGCTGGCGCGAAAGCGTACTGCTGAACATTCGCGGCCTGAGCGAAATCGTCTTTCTCAATCTGCTGTTGCAACAACAGCTCATCACTCCGGCGCTGTATTTCGCGCTGATGCTGATGGGCCTGATCGCGACGCTGCTGCCGGCCCTGATCGGCCTGCATCGCGCGCCCCTGAATCTGAACAGTCCCTTGCCCCGGAGCTCACGTGCCAATCGTTGAAATGGAATCCCGTCAGGTCGTGATCATCGGTGCCGGCCCGTCCGGTGCTATCGCCGCCGCCCTGCTCAAGCGCAAGGGCCACGATGTGCTGGTGCTCGAGCGCCAGCACTTCCCACGCTTCTCTATCGGCGAAAGCCTGCTCAGCCATTGCCTGGATTTCGTCGAAGAAGCCGGCATGCTCGACGCCGTCAACGCCGCCGGGTTCCAGCGCAAGACCGGCGCGGCGTTTGCCTGGGGCGAGCGCTATAGCGCTTTCGATTTTGGCGACACTTTCACCGCCGGCAAGCCGACCACGTTCCAGGTGCAGCGCGCCGACTTCGACAAGTTGCTGGCCGATCAAGCAGCATTGCAAGGTGCGGAAATCCGTTATGGCGATGCGATTGTCAGCGTCGATTTCGATCAGGCGAAACCACAACTCGATGTGCGCCGCGAAGATGGCAGCGAGTATCGCGTCGAAGCCGATTTCGTCCTCGACGCCAGCGGCTACGGCCGCGTGCTGTCGCGCTTGCTCGACCTCGAAGCACCTTCGAATTTCCCGGTGCGTCAGGCCGTGTTCACCCATGTCGAAGATCACATCGACAACCCGGCGTTCGACCGTGAAAAGATCCTCGTCACCACCCATCCCGAGCATCGCGATGTGTGGTTCTGGACCATCCCGTTCAGCAATGGCCGCTGCTCGATAGGCATGGTCGCGGCTGAAGAACATTTCCGGGGCCGCGACAGCGATCTCGATGCCTGCCTGCGCAGCTTCATCGCCGAGACGCCGAGCCTCGCCGGGGTTCTGAACAACGCGGTCTGGGACACCCCGGCGCGCACCCTCGGCGGCTATGCGGCCAACGTGAAAACCCTGCACGGCCCGGGCTTCGCGCTGCTGGGCAACGCCGCAGAATTCCTCGACCCGGTGTTCTCCTCCGGCGTGACCATCGCCATGCGTTCGGCGAGCATGGCCGCTGGCGTGCTGCACCGCCAGTTGCAGGGTGAAACGGTGGACTGGCAAAGCGAATTTGCCGAACCGTTGAAACGCGGCGTCGATACCTTCCGTTGCTACGTCGAAGGCTGGTACGCCGGCACCTTCCAGGACGTGATTTTCTATGAGGACAGCCAGGCGGAGATTCGCCGGATGATCTGCTCGATCCTCGCCGGTTATGCCTGGGACGAGCGCAACCCGTTTGTCAGCGAAGCGCGGCGCCGGCTGAAGATGATTTCCCAACTCTGCGCGCAGGACGCCTCATGAATTACTTGAGCGACAGTTACGTAGAGGAAACCCGCTTCGGTCTTTGGTTCTTGCGCAGCCACACCTGGCAGCACCATGTGCTGCGCGTGGCGATCAATGATCTGCGTGGATTATTCAGTGAGCCGCTGCCGGAACGCCCGGTGCTGCTCGACGCCGGTTGCGGTCAGGGCAAGTCCTTCGGCCACCTGCGTCAGACCTTCGCCCCGCAGCGACTGATCGGCGTCGACGCCGACCCGCACAGCCTGCAACTCAGCGCCGAAGAGGCCACGCGCCTGGGCATGCCAGTCGAGTTGATCGGCAGCGATTGCGCCACGCTGAACGTCGCGGACGCCAGCGTCGACCTGCTGTTCTGTCACCAGACCTTCCACCACTTGGTCGAGCAGGAAAAGGCCTTGGCCGAGTTCTATCGCGTGCTCAAGCCGGGCGGCTATCTGCTGTTCGCCGAGTCCACCGAGGCTTACATTGATACCTGGGTGATTCGCTGGCTGTTCCGCCATCCGATGCACGTACAGAAGAGCGCCGCCGGCTATCTGCAGATGATCCGCGAGCAGGGTTTCGAGTTTGCCGAGCGCAATGTTTCCTACCCGTATCTGTGGTGGAGCCGGTCGAAGGATTTTGGTTTGCTGGAGCGGCTGGGGTTGAGCAAACCCAAGCCATTCGGTGAGCGTGAAGAGACGCTGGTGAATGTCGTCGCGCGCAAGCCATTGCAGGAATCTGTCTGATGTACGGCTATCGATCTGAACACCTGAAACCCTGTGGGAGCGAGCCTGCTCGCGAAAGCGGTGTATCAGTCAGCCAAAGTGGCGAATGTCAGATTGCATTCGCGAGCAGGCTCGCTCCCACAGGGTTTGCTGCATGGCTGGTGATCGTTTTGTCAGCCCTGCTGCTCAGTGCCTGCGCCAGCCAGCCACCGCTACCAGCGGCCAACCCGACGCTGCCTCTGCCGCTGCAACTGCACATTGAGCGCGAGCAAGCCGGGCAGCGTCAGGACTGGCTGCTGGTGATCCAACGCGAAGGCGCCGGCACGCGTTGGTCGATGATGGATCCGCTGGGTATTCCCCAAGCCCGTCAGCAACTGATCGATGGGCATTGGCAGGCCGACGGTCTGCTGCCGCCCAATCCCGAGGCGCGGGAGTTGTTCGCCGCACTGCTGTTCGCCTTGACGCCTCCTGCCGAGCTGCTGCGCAATTATCCCGACGCCCGACAACAGGCCGATCAGCGTTCACTGCCGGCGCGCTGGAACATCCGCTATTCACAACCGTTGAGCTTCCAATTGAATCTGCCCCAAGGCCCGCACTATCGCGTTTCCCAGTTAGGTGAATCGACGCCATGACCGCTTACCTGAATGCCCTCGGCGTGATCTGCGCCCTGGGCCGCGACAAGTCTGAAGTCGCGCGCAATCTGTTCGCCGGCGACTGTTCGGGGATGCGCCGCGAGTCCGGCTGGGTCGCCGAACGTGAACTGCCTGTGGCTGGCGTACACGGTGAATTGGCGGCGATCCCTACGGACCTGGTCGAGCACAGCAGTCGCAACAATCAGCTGCTGCTGGAAGCCGCGCTGCAGATTCGAGACGACATCGATCGTGCGATCCAGACCTTCGGCCGCGAGCGCATAGGCGTGGTGCTAGGCACCAGCACCTCGGGCATCGACGAGGCCAGCCGGGGTCTGGCGCATTACATCCGCGAACAGCAATTTCCCCGCGAGTACGACTATCGCCAACAGGAACTCGGCGCCCCGGCGAATTTTCTCGCCGAATGGCTGCAACTGAGCGGCCCGGCCTACGTGATTTCCACCGCCTGTACCTCCAGCGCCCGCGCGCTGATGAGCGCTCAGCGCCTGCTCGATCTGGGCTTGTGCGACGCGGTACTGTGCGGCGGCGTCGACAGTCTGTGCAAGCTCACGCTGAACGGTTTCTCTTCGCTGGAAGCCGTTTCAGATGAGCGCTGCAATCCGTTCTCCGCCAACCGCAACGGCATCAATATCGGCGAAGCAGCGGTGCTGTTCGTGATGAGCAAACAGCGCGACGAAGGCCCGGGCATCGCCCTGCTGGGTGCGGGCGCCAGCTCGGATGCGCACCATATCTCCGCGCCGGAGCCGAGCGGTCGCGGCGCCCTGCAAGCCATGCAAAAAGCCCTTGGTCGCGCGCATCTGCAAGCCGGGCAAATCAACTACCTGAACCTGCACGGCACCGCCACCCAGCACAACGACGCGATGGAAAGTCTGGCGGTCGCGGCGCTGTTTCCCCAAGGCGTCGCCTGCTCGTCAACCAAGCCGCTGACCGGCCACACCCTCGGCGCGGCTGGCGCGCTGGAAGCGGCGTTCTGCTGGCTGAGCCTGAGTGCCGACAACCCTGAGCAGGCGTTACCGCCGCATATCTGGGACGGCCAGGCCGATCCCGCGCTGCCGCCGCTCAAGTGGGTGACCGCGAGCGAACCCCTGACGTCCATTGCACCGCGCTTCCTGATGAGCAACTCGTTTGCCTTCGGCGGCAACAACGTCAGCCTGATTATCGGAGACGCCCCATGAGCCACTGGCCGCTCGCCGAACTGCTGCCGCATGCCGGCGACATGATTCTGATCGACGCCATCGAGCGCTTCGATGACGAGCAGATTTTCACTCGCCTCACGGTCAAGCCCGACGGCCTGTTCAACCTGCCCGACGGCAGCCTGCCGGCGTGGGTCGGCGTTGAACTGATGGCGCAGAGCGTCGCCGCTTTCGCCGGTTGCCACGCCCGGCAAAAAGGCAATCCGCCGGAGCTGGGCTTTCTCCTCGGCACGCGCAAATTCGAGTGCAACGTCGAAGCCTTTGCGCCTGGCAGCGTGCTGACCATCCACGGCCTGCGCTCACTGGAAGACGACAACGGCATGGGCGTATTCGAATGTCACATCCACGGTGACGGCATTCATGCCAGCGCCCGGCTGAACGTGTTCCGTCCGCCGCATGCCAACCAATATCTGCAACAGACAAAGGAGTCGCACGATGACTGAATCCGTACTGGTCACCGGCTCCAGCCGTGGCATCGGCCGCGCCATTGCCTTGCGTCTGGCGCAAGCCGGGCACGACATCGTCCTGCATTGCCGCAGCGGCATGACCGAAGCCCAAGCGGTGCAGGCCGAAATCGAAGCATTGGGTCGCCGCGCACGCATTCTGCAATTCGACGTCGCCGACCGCGAATCCTGCAGAAGCATTCTCGAAGCCGACGTTGAAAACCATGGCGCCTATTACGGCGTGGTGCTCAACGCCGGGCTGACCCGCGACGGCGCGTTTCCGGCGCTGAGCGATGACGATTGGGACGTGGTCCTGCGCACCAACCTCGACGGTTTCTACAACGTCCTGCACCCGGTGATGATGCCGATGATCCGTCGTCGCGCCGCCGGGCGCATCGTCTGCATCACTTCGGTATCGGGCCTGATCGGCAACCGTGGCCAAGTCAATTACAGCGCCTCGAAGGCCGGCGTGATCGGTGCGGCAAAGGCGTTGGCGATCGAGCTGGGCAAGCGCAAAATCACCGTTAACTGCGTCGCCCCCGGCCTGATCGACACGGCCATGCTCGACGAAAACGTGCCGGTGGAGGAACTGATGAAAATGATCCCCGCGCAACGCATGGGCGCCCCTGAAGAAGTGGCCTCTGCGGTGAATTTCCTGATGTCGGCGGAAGCCTCGTACATCACCCGTCAGGTCCTGGCGGTCAACGGAGGCCTGTGCTGATGAAGCGCGTCGTCGTCACCGGCATGGCCGGCATCACCTCTCTGGGCAGCGACTGGCCGACCATTGCCGGCAATTTCGCGGCCAATCGCAGCGGCATTCGCCGGATGGACGAGTGGGATCGCTTCACTGAGCTGAACACGCGTCTGGCCGGGCCTATCGATGATTTTCTCGTACCGTCGCACTGGACCCGCAAGCAGTTGCGCAGCATGGGCCGGGTTTCGCGACTGGCGGTCGGCGCAGCAGAAAAGGCTCTGGCCGATGCTGGCCTGCTCGGTGACGAATCGATCAAGGACGGGCGCATGGGCGTCGCTTGTGGTTCATCTACCGGTAGCACTGACGAGATCAAAGCCTTCGGCAACATGCTGCTCAACTCGGTGGCCGAGGGGCTCAACGCCAACTCCTATGTGCGGATGATGCCGCACACCACCGCCGCCAATATCAGCATTTTCTTCGGCCTCACCGGGCGCCTGATCCCGACCTCCAGCGCCTGCACCAGCGGCAGCCAGGGCATCGGCTACGCCTACGAGGCAATCAAGTTCGGCCGCTTGCCGTTGATGCTCGCCGGCGGTGCCGAAGAACTGTGCCCGACTGAAGCCATGGTGTTTGACGCGCTCTACGCCACCAGCCTGAAAAATGATGCACCACAGACCAGCCCACGCCCGTACGACAAGGGCCGCGACGGTCTGGTGATCGGCGAAGGCGGCGGCATGCTGGTGCTTGAAGAGCTGGAACACGCCCTCGCCCGTGGCGCGCACATTCACGCGGAAATCGTCGGTTTCGGCAGCAACGCCGACGGCCAGCACACCACCCGCCCGGAACAGGTCACCATGCGCCGCGCCATGGAGCTGGCCTTGGAAGATGCCGGCCTCAGTCCGGACGCCATTGGCTATGTGAACGGCCACGGCACCGCGACCGAGCAGGGCGACATCGCCGAAACCCTGGCCACCAGCAGCCTGTTCGGCGAACACATGCCGATCAGCTCGCAGAAGAGTTTTCTCGGCCACACCCTCGGTGCCTGCGGTGCGCTGGAGTCATGGTTCAGCATCGAGATGCTCAACAGCGACCGCTATGTGCACACCTTCAACCTCGACGAGGTCGACCCGCACTGCGGCAAGCTCGATTACCTGCGCGGCGAGTTTCGTCAGATGCACCACGATTACGTGATGAACAACAACTTCGCTTTCGGTGGCGTCAACACTTCGTTGATCTTCCGCCGCTGGGCATAACCGAATCAATCCAGGTCAAGGAGACCTACATGCACTTCAAGAAATTCGCCGCCGTTACCCTGCTGCTCTGCGCCCTGCCAGCGGTCAGCCAGGCCCGCGACACGGCGGTCTACCTGCCATTCGACAAAGCCGTCGCCGAAGCCACCCGCTCCGGCAAGATCGATGGCAGCGTGAAATTCTATCTGGCCGGCAACACCCCGGCCGGCAAAGTCACCGTCGTCAGCCCCGACGCCGTGACCAACAAGAAAACCAACGCCTTCAACAAATCCGATGAAGTCGCCTGCGAGTGGGTCGCCCAATCGGCAATCATCAGCCTGCACCAGGCCGCGAAAAACGCCGGCGCCAACGCCGTGACCAACATCGTCAGCTTCTACAAGCGCAACGAGCGCAAGGACGCGCAAACCTACGAATGCCACGCCGGCGCGATCATGGCGGGCGTTGCGTTGAAGGGTGATCTGGCGAAGGTTCAGTAAGCGCCAGAAATGACAAAGGGCGCCGTTTGGCGCCCTTTTTTTGCGCTGATTGAACAGCATCTACACTCGCTGATGCAGGTCGCAGCACCGTAACCTGCCCTCGCAGTCTCTTTCACCGTCAAAGGAGATGACCATGCAAGTGAAAGCCCTGATGGCCGCTGCGCTTATCGCCCTGCTGCCAAGTGCCAGCCATGCCACCAACCTCATGTACATGCCTTTCGAAACCGTGCTGTCGGACGCGATTCGCGCCGGGCGACTGGACGGCAGTGTGAAGTTCTACCTGATCGGCAACGGGCCGCAGGGCACTCAGCAGTTGCTGCGCCAAGGGGTGGTCAGTGATTTGAAAACCAACGGCTTCAACAAGAGCGATCAGGCTTCGTGTGAATGGGTGTTGCAGTCGAATCTGATCAAATTGCAGGCTGATGCCAAGCGGGTCGGGGCGAATGCGGTGGTCAATATCGTCAGTTACTACGACCAGCGTGTACGCAAGGATTTGAATACCTACGAGTGCCGGGCGGGAGTTTTTGTTACCCGGGTGGCTTTGAAGGGGGATTTGGTGCGGTTGCCCTGAAATCTGTGATGTTTGGGCCGACGCCTTCGCGAGCAGGCTCGCTCCCACCTTGGAATGCGTTTCCCTGTGGGAGCGAGCCTGCTCGCGAAAGCGCCAGCCGCCTTCACACCGTCAGCGGTTCAACCTTGCGCGTAAGCAGTTCGACAAACGCCTTGGCCATCGGCGATTTCTGGTCTTTGCGCTGCACCAGCCACACCGCTGAGATCGCTTCGGGATCGAGCAGCGGACGGTAAACCACGCCGTCGATGCGCATGCGTTGGTAGGACGCTGGCAGCACCGATACACCCAAGCCCGCCGCCACCAGACCAATAATGGTCATCGCCTCACCAGCCTCTTGAGCGAAGTGCGGGCTGAAGCCGGCGTCACGGGCCAGGTTTAGCAGTTGCGCATAGAGCCCGCTGCCATAGCTGCGCGGGAAAAACACGAATGGCTCCAGCGCCAGCGCCGATAGAAACAGACCTTCATCGCTACTTTGGGCCAGTGGATGCTTGGAACTGAGCACCGCCACCAATGGCTCGCGCATCAACTCCACAACACTCAGTGAATCTGGCAATCCGAGCGGGCGCATGATGCCGACTTCGATCGACTCGTCCACCAGAGCATCGGCGACCATGGTGCTGCTCATTTCGCGCAAATTCAGATGCACCGCCGGAAAGCGCTGACGAAAGGAAAAAATCGCCTGCGGAATGGTCGAGTTGAACGGCGCCGACGAGGTGAAACCAATCTTCAACTCACCCAGCTCACCAAGTTGCGCACGCCGGGCGACATCCGCGGCCTTGTCGACCTGCGCCAGCACCAGCCGCGCCTCCTGCAGAAACAGCCTGCCCGCCTCGCTCAATTCGACCCGACGATTGGTGCGCTCGAACAAGCGCGCGCCGAGCTGTTGCTCCAGCGCCTGAATTTGCTGGCTCAGCGGTGGCTGGGAGATGCCCAGCACCTGTGCGGCGCGGCCAAAATGCAGTTCTTCGGCGACGGCGATGAAGTAACGCAGATGACGCAATTCCATAGGATTTCCATTAGGTCGCAAAAGCTATCAAACAGGTCGAACAATATATTGGATAGAAACATTAGCCAGCTATATGATTTTTTCATTGCCTGCCCGGCTGTGCTTTCCGAGGTCTGAAGTGAAAACTGCTGTCGCGCCCCTTGCCCACGAAATCCCGCCCGCTGCCGGCGACGATACCCTCGCCGAGCTGCAAGAGATCTACATCGAAAAAGGCACGCCGGCGTTCATGCGCACGGTGCTGGCGCTGTTCTGTGGCGGCTTTGCGACGTTTGCCCTGCTCTACTGCGTACAACCGATGATGCCGCTGCTGTCCCACGAATACGGGATCAACGCGGCGCAGAGCAGTCTGATCCTCTCGGTGGCAACCGGCATGTTGGCCTTCGGTCTGCTGATCACCGGGCCGATCTCCGACCGCATCGGCCGTAAACCAGTGATGGTCGCGGCGCTGTTCGCTGCCGCGTTGTGCACCATCGCCAGTTCGATGATGCCGAGCTGGCACGGCGTGCTGATCATGCGCGCATTGATCGGCCTGTCATTGAGCGGTCTGGCAGCGGTGGCGATGACCTATCTGAGCGAAGAAATCCATCCACAGCACATCGGCCTGGCGATGGGTTTGTACATCGGCGGCAACGCGATCGGCGGAATGAGCGGACGCTTGATAACTGGCGTGCTGATCGACTTCGTCAGCTGGCACACGGCGATGCTGGTGATTGGCGGTCTGGCGCTGGTCGCGGCGGCGGTGTTCTGGAAGATCCTCCCGGAGTCGCGCAACTTCCGCGCCCGCTCGCTGCACCCGCGCAGCCTGCTCGACGGCTTCACCATGCACTTTCGCGACGCCGGTCTGCCGCTGCTGTTTCTTGAAGCGTTTGTGCTGATGGGCGCGTTTGTCACGCTGTTCAACTACATCGGCTACCGCTTGCTGGCTGCGCCGTACAACCTCGATCAGGTATTTGTCGGATTGCTCTCGGTGGTCTACCTGTCGGGGATCTACAGCTCGGCGAAGATCGGTTCGCTGGCGGACAAACTGGGGCGGCGCAAAGTGCTCTGGGCGACGATTGCGCTGATGTTCGCCGGACTGGCACTGACCATGTTCACCTCGTTGTTGCTGGTGATCGTCGGCATGCTGGTGTTCACCTTCGGCTTCTTCGCCGCGCACTCGGTAGCAAGCAGTTGGATCGGCCGGCGCGCATTGACCGCCAAGGGTCAGGCGTCGTCGCTGTATCTGTTCAGTTATTACGCCGGGTCGAGCATTGCCGGGACGGCGGGCGGGGTGTTCTGGCATCTGGGCGGGTGGAACGGCATCGGCCTGTTTATTGGTGCGTTGTTGCTGATTGCCCTTCTGGTGGCGTTGAAGCTGGCGAAGTTGCCGCCGTTGCAGGGTGTCAAAGCCTGACATAAAACCCTGTGGGAGCGAGCCTGCTCGCGAACGCACTGTGTCAGGCAACATCAGTGTTGAATGACACACCCCTTTCGCGAGCAGGCTCGCTCCCATAGTTGATTTGGGTACGACATTAGATCGTGCAAAAGAAAACGCCCGGCATTGGCCGGGCGTTTTTTATTGGGCGCTGATCACTCGTGATACTGCGCCGACAGCTCATGCACCGCACGCAGGAACGCGCCGGCATGTTCCGGATCAACTTCCGGGGTGATGCCATGACCAAGGTTGAACACGTGGCCGCTGCCCTTGCCATAACTGGCCAGAATGCGCCCGACTTCAGTGCGGATCGCTTCGGGTTTGGCGTAGAGAACGGTCGGGTCCATGTTGCCTTGCAATGCGACCTTGTCGCCGACACGGGCACGGGCGTTGCCGATGTCGCAGGTCCAGTCCAGGCCGAGGGCGTCGGCGCCGGCTTCGGCGATGCTTTCCAGCCACAGGCCGCCGTTTTTGGTGAACAGAATCACCGGCACTTTGCGTCCGTCGTTCTCGCGGATCAGGCCGCTGACGATTTTCTTCATGTAAGCCAGGGAGAATTCCTGATACGCCGCCGCCGACAGGTTGCCGCCCCAGGTATCGAAGATCTGCACCGCTTGTGCACCGGCCATGATCTGGCCGTTGAGGTACGACGTCACCGACTGCGCCAGTTTGTCGAGCAGCAGGTGCATGGCTTGCGGGTTGTCGTAGAGCATCGCCTTGGTCTTGCGGAAGTCTTTCGAGGAGCCGCCTTCAACCATGTAAGTCGCGAGGGTCCACGGACTGCCGGAGAAACCGATCAACGGCACGCGACCGTTGAGTTCGCGACGGATGGTGCTGACCGCATCCATCACGTAGCCGAGGTCTTTGTGCGGATCCGGGATCGGCAACGCTTCGATGTCGGCCATCGTGCTGACGACTTTTTTGAAGCGCGGACCTTCACCGGTCTCGAAGTACAGGCCCTGGCCCATGGCATCGGGAATGGTGAGGATGTCGGAAAACAGGATCGCCGCGTCCAGTTGCGGGTAGCGGTCGAGCGGTTGCAGGGTGACTTCGCAGGCGAATTGCGGATTCATGCACAGGCTCATGAAGTCGCCGGCATGCGCGCGGCTGGCGCGGTACTCCGGCAGGTAGCGACCGGCCTGGCGCATCATCCACACAGGGGTGACGTCAACGGGTTGCTTGAGCAGGGCGCGGAGGAAACGGTCGTTCTTCAGGGCAGTCATGTCGGCATCCGGAAAAAAAGTGCGGGCATTTTCTCAGAGCGCGAGGCAAAAGGCACGGATGTGGGTCAGCCTTTTGTCTATCGGGTCAATTTGTCGCGGTGGAACACGATTTTCCGCAACACCCTAAAACAACTGTGGGAGCGAGCCCGCTCGCGAAGAGGCCGGCACACCCAACATTGAAGTTGGCTGACAGACCGCTTTCGCGAGCAGGCTCGCTCCCACAGGAGTATTGCGTTTGGCTCAGGCGCCGGGGTTAGACACCCAGGTAATCGAGGATCCCTTCAGCCGCATTGCGCCCTTCAAAGATCGCCGTCACCACCAGGTCGGAACCGCGCACCATGTCGCCACCGGCGAAGATTTTCGGGTTGCTGGTCTGGTGCTTGTACTGACCTTGCTCAGGCGCAACAACGCGGCCCTGGCTGTCGGTCTGGATCTCGAACTGTTCGAACCACGGCGCCGGGCTCGGGCGGAAGCCGAAGGCGATGACCACGGCATCGGCCGGGATGATCTCTTCGGACCCCGGGATCGGCTCGGGGCTGCGACGGCCACGGGCATCCGGTTCGCCGAGACGGGTCTCGACCACCTTCACGCCTTCGACCTTGTCTTCACCGACGATGGCGATCGGCTGGCGGTTGTAGAGGAATTTCACGCCTTCTTCCTTGGCGTTCTTCACCTCTTTGCGCGAGCCGGGCATGTTCGCTTCGTCACGACGATAAGCGCAGGTCACCGACTTGGCGCCCTGACGGATCGAGGTGCGGTTGCAGTCCATCGCCGTGTCGCCGCCGCCGAGTACCACGACCTTCTTGCCTTTCATGTCGACGAAATCTTCCGGCGACTTTTCAAAGCCCAGGTTGCGATTGACGTTGGCGATCAGGAAATCCAGCGCGTCATAAACGCCCGGCAGGTCCTCACCGGCAAAGCCGCCCTTCATGTAGGTGTAGGTGCCCATGCCCATGAACACCGCGTCGTATTCGGCGAGCAGTTGTTCCATGGTCACGTCTTTGCCGACTTCGGTGTTGAGACGGAACTCGATGCCCATGCCGGTGAAGACTTCGCGACGATTGCTCAGCACGGTCTTTTCCAGCTTGAACTCGGGGATGCCGAAAGTCAGCAGGCCACCGATTTCCGGGTTCTTGTCGAACACCACCGGAGTTACGCCGCCACGCACCAGCACGTCGGCACAACCCAGACCCGCCGGGCCTGCGCCGATGATCGCGACACGTTTGCCGGTCGGCTTGACCTTGGACATGTCCGGGCGCCAGCCCATGGCGAACGCGGTGTCGGTGATGTACTTCTCGACCGAACCGATGGTCACCGCACCGAAGCCGTCGTTGAGGGTGCAGGCACCCTCGCACAGACGATCCTGCGGGCACACCCGGCCGCAGACTTCCGGCAGGGTGTTGGTCTGGTGCGACAACTCGGCGGCCTGGAGGATGTTGCCCTCAGCCACCAACTTGAGCCAGTTGGGAATGAAGTTGTGCACCGGGCACTTCCATTCGCAATACGGGTTGCCGCAACCCAGGCAGCGGTGGGCCTGATCGGCCGACTGCTGGGGTTTGAACGGTTCGTAGATTTCGACGAACTCTTTCTTGCGTTGACGCAACAGTTTCTTCTTCGGATCCTTGCGCCCGACATCGATGAACTGGAAGTCGTTATTCAGACGTTCAGCCATTGTTAAAACCTCATCAAACTCTTCAGGCGCATATCACTGCGGGTTGGCACGAGTGCTGGAAAGCAGGGTTTTCAAGCTGGCAGCCTTGGGCTTGACCAACCAGAAACGCCGCAAGTAATCGTCGAGGTTCTCGGCGAGTTCACGACCCCACTCGCTGTCGGTTTCGGCGACGTACTCGTTCAGCACGTTCTGCAGGTGGCTGCGATAGGCTTCCATCGCCTCGCCGCTGATCCGCTGGATTTCCACCAGTTCGTGATTGACCCGGTCAACGAAGGTGTTGTCCTGATCGAGCACGTAGGCGAAACCACCGGTCATGCCAGAACCGAAGTTGTAACCGGTCTTCCCCAGCACGCAGACGAAACCACCGGTCATGTACTCGCAGCAGTGATCGCCAGTGCCTTCCACGACGGTGTGGGCACCGGAGTTACGCACGGCGAAACGCTCGCCTGCGGTGCCGGCGGCGAACAACTTGCCGCCAGTGGCGCCGTACAGGCAGGTGTTGCCGATGATGGCGCTTTCCTGAGTTTTATAGACGCTGCCCTTCGGCGGCACGATGACCAGCTTGCCGCCGGTCATGCCTTTGCCGACGTAGTCGTTGGCGTCGCCTTCCAGGTACATGTTCAGACCGCCGGCGTTCCACACACCGAAGCTCTGCCCGGCCGTGCCTTTGAAACGGAAGGTGATCGGCGCCTTGGCCATGCCCTGGTTGCCGTGCTTGCGCGCGATTTCGCCGGAGATCCGGGCGCCGATCGAACGGTCGCAGTTGCAGATATCCAGCTCAAACTCAGCACCGCTGAGGTCGTTGATCGCCGACGCGGCCAGCTCGACCATCTTCTCCGCCAGCAGACCTTTATCGAACGGCGGGTTGCGCTCGACGCCGCAGAACTGCGGTTTGTCCGCCGGGATGTGATCGCTGCCCAACAGCGGGGTCAGGTCCAGGTGATGTTGCTTGGCGGTCTGGCCTTCGAGGATTTCCAGCAGATCAGTGCGACCGATCAGCTCTTCGAGGGAGCGCACACCAAGCTTGGCCAGCCACTCACGGGTTTCTTCGGCGACGTAGGTGAAGAAATTCACCACCATGTCGACGGTGCCGATGTAGTGATCCTTGCGCAGCTTTTCGTTCTGCGTCGCGACGCCAGTGGCGCAGTTGTTCAGGTGGCAGATGCGCAGGTATTTGCAGCCCAGTGCGATCATCGGCGCGGTACCGAAGCCGAAGCTCTCGGCGCCGAGGATTGCCGCTTTGATCACGTCGAGGCCGGTTTTCAGGCCGCCGTCGGTCTGCACCCGGACTTTGCCGCGCAGGTCGTTGCCGCGCAGGGTCTGGTGGGTTTCAGCGAGGCCGAGTTCCCAAGGTGCGCCCGCGTATTTGATCGAAGTCAGCGGCGAAGCACCGGTACCGCCGTCGTAACCGGAAATGGTGATCAGGTCGGCATAGGCCTTGGCCACACCGGCGGCGATGGTGCCGACGCCCGCTTCTGCTACCAGCTTCACCGAAACCAGCGCCTGCGGGTTGACCTGCTTGAGGTCAAAGATCAGTTGCGACAAGTCTTCGATCGAGTAGATATCGTGGTGCGGCGGTGGGGAAATCAGGGTCACGCCCGGCACTGCGTAACGCAGTTTGGCGATCAGCCCGTTGACCTTGCCGCCCGGCAGTTGCCCGCCCTCGCCCGGCTTGGCGCCTTGAGCGACCTTGATCTGCAGCACTTCGGCATTGACCAGGTATTCCGGGGTTACACCGAAACGGCCAGTCGCGACCTGCTTGATTTTCGAACTCTTGATGGTGCCGTAACGCGCCGGATCTTCACCACCTTCGCCGGAGTTGGAACGCGCGCCGAGGCGGTTCATGGCTTCGGCCAGGGCTTCGTGAGCTTCCGGCGACAGTGCCCCCAGCGAGATACCGGCGGAATCGAAACGCTTGAGCACCGACTCCAGCGGCTCGACTTCACTGATATCCAGCGGCGTGTCGAGGGTCTTGACCTTGAACAGGTCGCGAATCATCGACACCGGACGGTTGTCCACCAGTGAGGTGTATTCCTTGAACTTGGCGTAGTCGCCCTGCTGCACGGCGGCTTGCAGGGTGTTGACCACGTCCGGGTTGTAGGCGTGATATTCGCCACCGTGGACGAACTTCAGCAGACCGCCCTGCTGGATCGGCTTGCGCGGGCTCCAGGCTTCGACGGCGAGGGCTTTCTGCTCGGCTTCGATGTCGACGAAACGCGCACCCTTGATCCGGCTTGGCACGCCACGGAAGCTCAGCTCGCAGACTTCTTCGGACAGGCCAATGGCCTCGAACAGCTGCGCACCGCGATACGAAGCGATGGTCGAGATACCCATCTTCGACAGGATCTTCAGCAGACCTTTGGTGATGCCTTTGCGGTAGTTCTTGAACACCTCGTAGAGGTCGCCCAGGACTTCACCGGTACGGATCAGGTCGCCCAGCACTTCGTAGGCCAGGAACGGATAAACCGCCGAGGCACCGAAACCGATCAGCACGGCGAAGTGATGCGGGTCACGGGCGGTCGCGGTTTCAACGAGGATGTTGGAATCGCAACGCAGGCCCTTCTCGGTCAGACGGTGGTGCACCGCACCGGTCGCCAGCGAAGCGTGGATCGGCAGCTTGCCCGGGGCGATATGGCGGTCGCTCAGGACGATCTGAGTACGCCCGGCGCGCACGGCTTCTTCAGCCTGATCGGCAACGTTGCGGATCGCCGCTTCGAGGCCGAGGCTTTCGTCGTAGTTGAGGTCGATGATCGCCCGTTCGAAACCCGGACGGTCGAGGTTCATCAGCGAGCGCCACTTGGCCGGAGAGATCACTGGCGAGCTGAGGATCACGCGCGAGGCGTGTTCCGGCGACTCCTGGAAAATGTTGCGCTCGGCACCGAGGCAGATTTCCAGCGACATCACGATCGCTTCACGCAGCGGGTCGATCGGCGGGTTGGTGACCTGCGCGAACTGCTGGCGGAAATAGTCGTACGGCGTGCGCACACGCTGGGACAGCACGGCCATCGGCGTGTCGTCGCCCATCGAGCCCACGGCTTCGTAACCTTGCTCACCAAGCGGGCGCAGCACCTGATCACGCTCTTCGAACGTGACCTGATACATCTTCATGTATTGCTTGAGCTGATCGACGTCGTAGAAAGCCGAACCGTGGTCGTTGTCTTCCATGGTCGCCTGAATGCGCAGGGCATTCTTGCGCAGCCATTGCTTGTACGGATGACGGGATTTCAGACGGTTGTCGATCGCATCGGTGTCGAGGATCTGCCCGGTTTCGGTATCCACGGCGAAGATCTGGCCCGGGCCGACGCGACCCTTGGCGAGCACGTCTTCAGGCTGGTAGTTCCACACGCCGATTTCCGAGGCGAGAGTGATGAAACCATTCTTGGTGGTGACCCAGCGCGCCGGACGCAGACCGTTACGGTCGAGCAGGCACACCGCGTAGCGACCATCGGTCATCACCACGCCGGCCGGGCCGTCCCACGGTTCCATGTGCATCGAGTTGTACTCGTAGAACGCACGCAGATCCGGGTCCATGGTTTCGACGTTCTGCCACGCAGGCGGAATGATCATCCGCACGCCACGGAACAGGTCGATGCCACCGGTGACCATCAGTTCGAGCATGTTGTCCATGCTCGAGGAGTCGGAACCGACACGGTTGACCAGCGGGCCGAGCTCTTCCAGATCCATCAGATCATTGGTGAACTTGGTCCGACGGGCCTGCGCCCAGTTGCGGTTACCGGTGATGGTGTTGATTTCGCCGTTGTGGGCGAGGAAGCGGAACGGCTGCGCCAGCGGCCATTTCGGCAGGGTGTTGGTGGAGAAGCGCTGGTGGAACACGCAGATCGCGGTTTGCAGGCGCTCGTCACTCAGGTCCGGATAGAACGCGGCCAGGTCGGCCGGCATCATCAGGCCTTTATAGATGATGGTCTTGTGCGAAAAGCTGCAGATGTAGTGGTCGGTGTCAGCGGCGTTGGCCACCGACGAACGGCGACGGGCGCTGAACAGCTTCACCGCCATGTCCTGATCGCTCAGGCCTTCGCCGCCGATGTAGACCTGCTCGATCTGCGGCAGGCGCTCAAGGGCCAGGCGGCCGAGGACGCTGGTGTCGATCGGCACTTTGCGCCAGCCGATCAGTTGCAGGCCTTCGGCGAGGATCTCGCGGTTCATGTTCTCGCGAGCGGCTTCGGCCTTGGCCGGATTCTGATTGAAGAACACCATGCCCACTGCATATTGCTTGGGCATTTCGACACCGAAGCTCTCCTGGGCAATGGCTCGCAGGAAGGCGTCGGGTTTTTGAATCAGCAGACCGCAACCGTCACCGGTCTTGCCGTCGGCATTAATCCCACCGCGGTGGGTCATGCAGGTCAGGGCCTCGATGGCCGTTTGCAAAAGGGTATGACTGGGCTCGCCCTGCATATGAGCTATCAGGCCGAAACCGCAGTTATCCTTGAATTCATCTGGTTGGTACAGACCTGCTTTCATAGACACTTTCTCACCAGGCTGCCTCTATTCGAGGCAAATTTCTTTTCAATTCAACCACTTGCGTTCCGCGCCGAACGTACGCCGGCTTAGCGGGGGCAAAAGGGTGGTCATTGTACACAGCGACACAGAGGCTCACAAATTTGACGACGAACTGTCGCAAATTCATGTCGCATTTGTGAAAGGTTTAAAGCGATCTGCTGTGCTAGTCAAAACTTTTTTAATTTTGACCGCAACGACTCAAAGACTACTGTGACGCAGACACCACAAGGCACGCGGCCCTTTCAGGCGGCGCGCACTCGTGGAGATTTTGAGGTGCCGGGAGAGGCGGCCTGGGTAAGGCCGCCGAATCTTCAGCGAGTTGTTGCCAGTTCCTGTTGGACGCTGGCGACAGTGCGAGGCCAAGGTTTACCAGCCTGAACCTTCGCTGGCAAGGCCTTGATGGCAGAAACGGCCGCATCACGATTGGCAAAGTTGCCGTAGGTGATCACGTAAAGCGGCTTGCCGTTGAGGACTTTCTTGAAATAACGGTACTCGCCGCCCTGCTCCTTGACGAAGTTCTGCGCGGCGGTCTCCGAGCTGGTGCCGAGGATCTGCACGACATAGTTGCTGGTCGGCTGACCGGCGTACCAGCTGCCACCGGCAGCCTTGGCCACGGTAACGGGCTTGTCGGCAGGCTTGGCCGGAGCAGGAGCCGGTTTCGCAGCTGGCGCCGGGGTGGCCGGAGCAGGCTTGGCTGTGGCGATCTGCGTCGGTGCCGGGGTTGGCGCCGGTTTGGCGGCAGGAGTCGGAGCCGGTGTCGGCGCGGGACCGGCCGGAACGCCCGCAGGCGGTGCGGAGGTGGTTACGGTCGGCGGCGTATCGCTGGAGCCTTCCAGGGGCACGCCGTCGTCGCCTTCGGTGATGCCACCGGCGGCTTCTGCCAGCGGGCCACGCATGACCGGCTGCGAGTTGCCGACCAATGGCAGCGGCATCGGCTGGGTGTTGCCGGCGAATTCGACGGACGGGTTGGCGCCGTTCGCTGCACCCTGACCCAATGGCAGTTGCGCCTGTTCATTGGCCGGAGCACCGGTGGTCGGTGCCTTGCTGCGACCCGGCATCAGCCAGGCGGCGGCAACCGCGACCACAACGACGGCGGAAATCGCCAATACGTGTTTCTTCGGCATGTTGAACCCCATACTTGGACGCTTGACCGCAGAGCGGCTGGCAATCATGACTTCGATCAGTGCATCGCGAGCGACCTGGTTGATGTTGCCCGGCCAGCCCTCGGAGCTTTCGTGAATATCAGAGATCTGATCTGCGGTGAAAAGTTCGACACCCCGGCCCGCGCCTTCCAGCCGCTGGTCGAGATATTCGCGGGTCTCTTCTTCGGTGTACGGCTGCAATTCGATGACGTGGAAACGCTCTTCTTCGAGCTGCAACGCCTCGAGCTGAGCGATCAGCGACGACTCGCCGAACAGGAACACATGCGGACGACCTTCCGGCGTGCCGGCGCCGAGCGCCATCAATGCTTCCAGCGCGGACTCGTCGAGCTGCTCGGCATCGTCCACGAGCAGATAGACTTCCTGCCCGGTCAGACCCAGTTGCACCACCTGCTCGAGAATCGCGCCGACTTCGGCCTGAGCGACATCCAGCGCCTGCGCCACCTGGCGCAGCACGCCGGCCGCATCACCGGCGCCACGGGCGGAAACCACCACGCTCTGCACCGATTGCTTGTTGGTACTGGCAACGAGCGCTTGCCGCAGCAGGGTCTTGCCGCTGCCCTGCGGGCCGGTGACCACCAGCAGCAACTGGCTGTAACGCGCCAGATGATGCAGTTGACCCAGCACCGGTTTGCGCTGGGCCGGGAAGAATTTGAAGCCCGGCACCCGTGGCGCGAACGGGTCGTGACTTAACTGGAAATGGCCGAGAAACGCCTCGTCGGCATGCAAACTAGTCATCGGAATCGTTTTAACCTTTAAGCTGAGCCAGGGCGCGGTAATCCGCTCCCAGCGTGGCCTGTAGAACCTCTTTCGGATAATCGTCGGTCACTACCGCTTCGCCCATCCGGCGCAGCAGCACCAGGCGCAGACGACCGTCGATCACTTTTTTATCAATTGCCATGTGTTGGAGAAAATCGGCTTCGCTCATCTCTTCAGGCGGAATGACCGGCAGACCGGCCCGCTGGAACAGACGAATGCCGCGGTCACGCTCCTGCTCGCTGATCCAGCCCAGGCGCGCGGACATTTCCAGCGCCATCACCGTGCCCGCCGCCACCGCCTCGCCATGCAGCCAGACACCATAGCCCATGTGGGTTTCGATGGCGTGGCCGAAGGTGTGGCCGAGGTTGAGCGTAGCGCGGACGCCGGTCTCCTTTTCATCGGCGCCGACCACCGCAGCCTTGGCCGCGCAGGAACGCTCGATCGCATAGGTCAGCGCGGTTTGATCCAGCGCGCGCAGGGCGTCGACGTTTTCTTCGAGCCAGGTCAGGAATGGTTCGTCGCAGATCAGGCCGTACTTGATGACTTCCGCCAGGCCCGCCGACAGCTCGCGCTGCGGCAGGGTTTTCAGCGATGCGGTATCGATCAGCACCACGTTCGGCTGATAGAACGCGCCGACCATGTTCTTGCCCAGCGGATGGTTGATGCCGGTCTTGCCGCCGACCGACGAATCGACCTGCGACAGCAGCGTGGTAGGAATCTGGATGAAATCGACACCGCGCTGATAGCAAGCGGCAGCGAAACCGGCCATGTCGCCGATCACCCCGCCGCCCAGGGCGATCACGGTGGTGCGGCGGTCATGACGGGCGGTCAGCAGACCGTCGAAAATCAGTTGCAGGGTTTCCCAGTTCTTGAAGGCTTCGCCGTCAGGCAACACCACCGAGATAACCGAAAACTGCGCAAGGCTGCGGGTCAGACGTTCGAGATAGAGCGGCGCGACGGTTTCGTTGGAGATGATTGCCACCTGCCGCCCGTGGATATGCGGCGACAGGAGTTGGGGCTGATCCAACAGACCTTCGCCAATATGAATCGGGTAGCTGCGCTCGCCTAGATCGACCTTGAGTGTCTGCATGTGTCCCCACAGTGAAGATGGAAGCAGGCATCCTGCCCTGAAATTATTGGTGTTCTGCGGCCTGTAGCGGTATGACGCCGCTCGCCCGGCATCCGCCACACCCTCGGCGGGCGCTGACAGGACGCCGAGGATAGCGCATTTCGGGCGATGCTTTAACGGGGTGGCAACTGCGCGAGACGGTCGAGAATGTCGAGCACCACCATGCGTGGCGGCCGCTCGTCGGTTTCCACCACCAGATCGGCAATTTCCCGATAAAGCGGATCCCGGATCTCGAGCAGGTCGCGCAGGGTTTTCGCCGGATCGGCGGTACGCAGCAGCGGCCGATTGCGGTCGCGGGAGGTGCGGCCGACCTGCTGCTCGACGGAGGCGTGCAGATACACCACGCGCCCGCCTTCATGCAGGGCCTTGCGATTGGCATCACGCATCACCGCGCCGCCGCCGGTCGCCAGCACCACACCATCGAACGCGCACAGCTCGGCGATCATCGCCTGCTCACGGTCACGAAAGCCGGGCTCGCCTTCCTTGTCGAAGATCCATGGGATATTGGCACCCGTGCGCAGCTCAATTTCCTTGTCGGAATCCTTGAACGGCAGGCGCAGCTCTTTGGCCAGCAATCGGCCGATGGTGCTTTTGCCAGCACCCATCGGTCCTACAAGTATCAAATTTCGCACAGAATCAACGACTCACAGCAATCGCCTGGTTATTCATGATACGCGGAGTGAGAAATACCAGCAGCTCGGATTTTTTCTCCGAAACCACATCACGCCGGAAAAGGCGGCCAAGATACGGCACATCGCCAAGAAATGGCACCTTATCTACGACCTTGCTCTGAGTATTTGAAAAAACACCGCCGATTACGATGGTCTCGCCGTCATTTACCAGCACTTTGGCGTTGACCTCGTTTTTCTTGATCGGCGGCACATCCTGCACTTTGTTCAGGTAATCGGGCTCATCCTTGGTGACCTTGACCTCCATGATGATGCGGTTGTCCGGGGTGATCTGCGGGGTGACTTCCAGTGACAGCGAAGCCTCCTTGAACGACACCGAGGTAGCGCCGCTGGAGCTGGCCTCCTGATAGGGAATCTCGGTGCCTTTGAGGATCTTCGCGGTTTCCTTGTCCGAGGTGACCACCTTCGGCTGCGAGACGATTTCGCCATTGCCGGTTTTTTCCATCGCCGTCAGTTCGAGATCCAGCAGTACGTTGTCGGTGATGAAAGCAATGCCGATCCCCGAAGTGTTATTGACCGTGCCCATGTCGACGAACGGCGAGTTGGTGCCGGTGCTGCCCGGCGTACCGATAGTGCTCGACGAACCGTTGACCCCGGAGGCGTTCCAGTTGCCCTTGTTCTGCACCGAACCGCCCCAGCGCACGCCCAGGCTCTTGTCGTAATCGACGTTGGCCTCAACGATGCGCGCCTCGATCATCACCTGGCGCACCGGAATATCCAGCTGGGCGACGATCCGCCGGAGTTCGTCGAGGCGATCCTGGGTCTGGTAGGCAATGATGTTGTTGGTTCGCTCATCGACGGTAATCGAACCGCGCTCGTCGACCTTGGCCTCGGCGCTGGTCACCGACTGGAACAGCTTGGCGATGTCCGCTGCCTTGGCGTAATTGACTTGCAGCAGCTCACGACGCAGGGGCGCCAACTCGGCGATCTGCTTCTGCGATTCCAGTTCCTGACGCTCGCGAGCGGCAATTTCATCGGCCGGCGCGACCAGCAGCACGTTGCCGATCTTGCGCTTGTCCAGCCCCTTGGTTTTCAGCACCAGATCCAGTGCCTGATCCCACGGCACGTTCTGCAGGCGCAAAGTGATACCGCCCTGCACCGTATCGCTCGCCACCAGATTGAGATTGGTGAAGTCCGCGATCAGTTGCAGTACCGAACGCACGTCGATGTCCTGAAAATTCAGCGAGAGCTTGTCGCCGACATAGGCCTGACGGTCGGCGTTGCGCTTTTGCAGGTCGTCGATGCTCATCGGCCGAACGCTCACGGTGAGCTTGTTGTCGGTCTGGAATGTGGAATAGTCGAAGGTGCCGCTGGGCTCGACGCTGATCACTGCGCGATCACCGGTTACCGCGGCATTGACGAACTGCACCGGCGTGGCGAAATCCTTGACGTCGAGGCGCACGCGCAGCTTTTCCGGCAATTGCGTGCGGGCGAAGCTGAGGATGATCTTGCCATCGTGCTCCTGAATATCTGGAGCGATGGTCGGATCAGAGAGGTCGATGACTACGTTGCCCTCGCCCTCGGTGCCGCGCTGGAAATCGACACCGCGAATCGCCCTGCTGCGTTGCGCGGCTGGTCTGGCAGGTGCCGCAGCGGCCGTGGCGGCACGCGGTGCAACGGCAGCCGGGCGCGGCGCAGTCGCGGAAGCGCCCTGACCGACCACCACAAACAGATTATTGCCCTCGACCCGCGTGCTGTAAGGCGCCAACTGCGTCAGGCTGACAATCAGCCGCGTGCGATCCTTGGCTTCGGCCACCGTGGCCGTGCGCGCGTTGCCGCTGCCCAGATCAAGATTCTTGTTGGACAACTGGCTGGTCACGCCCGGCAGATCCAGTGCAATGCGTGCCGGTGACTCGGTTGTGTAGCCCTTGGGCTGTGGTGGCGGGCCGTCGAATGACAGCTTCAGTTCGACGCGGTCACCCGGCAGCGCGGCAACATCCAGCGCTTTCAGACTGGCCGCCATTACCATCGGTGACACCAGCGCTATCCATAGCGAAAAACCGAGGGTGGAGAAAATCCTGTTCATTGTTCGACTTCCACTATGAGTGCTCTTTCAAAGGAATGGTGCGCGGCCGCTCCAGCCAGGCGCCGGCGCCGTCGGGCACGATCTCCACGACATCGACCTGGGTAGGGCTAATGGCGACAATGCGGCCGTCGTTGCGGCCCAGGTAGTCGCCGACCTTCAGGCGATGCACCCCGCCTGCGCCGCGCAACAGCGCAAACGAGCCCGAGGCATTGGCAATCGTGCCGACCATTTCGAACTGCTCGATGTTGAACCCTTCAAGGTATTGCTTGACCCGGCTGGGGTCGGGTTTGACGTTGCGCGAACCGTGTTTCTGCCCGGCCAGATCGACTCTCGCCTGCCGCGAAAACGGGCTGCGCAGGTTGGCGGCGCTGTAAGTGAATGTGGGGTAAGACCGGAATGTCGGCGTTGGTTCAATCCTGCCCGCCGGACGCAGACGCACTTCGTTGAGGTACGCGTCGAGGTCGCTGAAGTCATCACCGCCACCGCAGCCGCTCAGCGCCAGCATCATGGGCAGGACGAGATAACGAATCGGGGTCATTTCTCCAGCCCCTTGTCGTTATAGCGGTACGTCTTGGCAAGAATGCTCATGCGCAGCTTCGTCCCGCCCTCGGGATTGGCTGGCGCCAGTTCGAAATCGTGCAGAGTGACAATTCGTGGCAGCCCGGCGACGCCGCTGACGAAGGTCGCGAGGTCGTGATAGGCGCCTGTCACGGTGATCTGGATCGGCAGCTCGATGTAGAACGGCTGGGTCACTTCCGGCAGCAGCTTGATTTCCTCGAATTCCAGGCCGCTGCCCAGACCAGTGCGGGTGATGTCTTCGAGCAGGCCCGGCACTTCAGTGTCGCTGGGCAATTGCCGCAGCAATACGCCGAAGGTGTTTTCCATTTCCTTCATTTGCTGGGTATAGAGCTCAAGGTTCGCCGACAGCCGCGCCTTGCTGGCGAATTGTTCCTTGAGGGTGGTTTCCTCTTCGCGCTTGAGGTCGAGCTGATTTTCCATGTCGCTGATGAAGAAGTAATAGCCAAGCGCGAGGATCAACACCATCACCAGCGCACCGCACAGGGTTTTTACCACCGGGGGCCAAGAGCCGATGTTGCTGGTGTCGAGGTCGTTGAAATCGATACTGCGCAGGCTTTGCAGCCATCCGGAGGCGTTCATTGCTCGTCCTCCACAACCTTGGGCTGCGTCTGACGAACGGTCAGCTGGAAGACGTTGGCTTGTTCGACCTGATCAGCGCTGGTGGCCTTGACCTCATTCAGGCTTGGCGCGTCGAACCAGTCGGACGCGTCGAGATTGCGCATCAGCTCGGAGACCCGGTTGTTCGACTCCGCCGCGCCACTGATGGACAGGGTCTTGCCGGCCATTTTCACATCGGTGAAATACACGCCGTCCGGCAACGTACGCGCCAACTGATCGAAGATTCGCCCGCTGATCTGCCGGTTGCCCTGCAGGTCCTGGATGATGCGCATGCGCTCGACCAGTTGCTGGCGGCGCGCCTTGAGTTCACTGATCTGCTTGATGCGCTCGTCGACCACGGCAATCTGTTTGCCGATGTAATCGTTGCGCGCCATTTGCCGCTCGATGGCTGCGGTGATGATCTGGTCGGCAATCAGCACCGCGCCGATCGAGCCGGCCAGCACGCCGATAAGTACCAGCAGAAAGCGTTTGCGCCGTTCTTCGCGGCGTTCCTCGCGCCAGGGGAGAAGGTTGATCCGCGCCATCAGTCGAAACTCCTGAGCGCGAGCCCGCAGGCAATCATCAAGGCTGGCGCGTCGCTGGCCAGCGCTCCTGCGTTGACCTTGCTGCCCAAGGCCATGTCGGCGAATGGGTTGGCGACCTGCGTCGGCGTGTCCAGACGCTGTTCGATCAGACGGTCCAGCCCGGGCACCGAGGCGGTGCCGCCGGCCAACAGGATATGGTCGACCGCGTTGTACTGCCCGGAGGCGAAGAAGAACTGCAGCGAACGCGAGACTTGCTGCACCAGCGCCTCGCGAAATGGCTGCAAGACCTCGCTGACGTAATCGTCAGGCAGCCCGCCCTGTTTTTTCGCCAGGCCCGCCTGTTCGACCGTGAGGCCGTAGCGGCGCTGGATCTCCTCGGTAAGCTGGCGTCCGCCGAATAATTGCTCACGGGTGTAGATGATCTTGCCGTTGTGCAGGACGCTGAGAGTGGTCATGGTGGCGCCGATGTCGACCACCGCCACGGTCAGGCGCTCCTGGGAGGCCGCCAGATGCGTCGCCAGCAGACCGAACGAGCGCTCGAGGGCGTAGGCCTCGACGTCCACCACCCGCGCGGTCAGGCCGGCGAGCGCCAGCGCCGCTTCACGCACCTCGACGTTTTCCTTGCGACAGGCGGCAAGCAGCACGTTGACCCGTTCCGGGTTGCGCGGCGAGACGCCCTGGACTTCAAAATCGATGGCGACTTCGTCCAGCGGATAGGGAATGTATTGGTCGGCCTCGATCTTGAGCTGGTTTTCCAGTTCGTCGTCGGACAGCCCGGCGTCCATCTCGATGACCTTGGTGATCACCGCAGAACCGGCCACTGCCACCGCCACGCTCTTGACCCCGGTTCGCGCTTTCACCAGCAACCGGCTCAGCGCCTGGCCGACGCCTTCGAGGTCGGCGATGTTCTTTTCGACCACGGCGTTCGCCGGCAACGGCTCCACCGCATAGGCCTCGACCCGGTAGCGCTCGCCCTGACGGCTCAGTTCCAGCAGCTTCACCGACGTGGAGCTGATGTCGATCCCCAGTAACGCATTGGTCTTTTTATTGAAGAGTCCCAGCACTACCAATTCCCTATGACTTTCCGTGAGTTACGGACTCTGTAATACGCATTGCGTTCCTTCACCCCCGTCTTGACAGAAGCGCCAATGACGCCCCCGACGGAAAAGTGCTTATAATGCCCAGCGATTTTTTCCGCTTTTTACTGCCAGCGCGGATGGCTCTGTGTGTAACCGCAGCCCCGTGCCAAATTCATTCTTTGCCCTGGATGTCCAAAAGCCTTGATTCGTCTGCTGAAATTTTTCGGTTGGTCCATCGTCGCCGTTTTCTGCGGACTGCTCTTAGGTCTCAGCGGCGCCTTTCTTTACCTTAGTCCGGGTTTGCCGTCTGTGGAGGCGCTGAGAAGCATTCAGTTGCAGATTCCTCTGCGCGTCTACAGCAGCGACAACAAGTTGATCGCAGAATTTGGCGAAATGCGCCGTACACCGATTCGTTTCGCCGACATTCCGCCCAACTTCATCAATGCGTTACTAAGTGCTGAAGACGACAATTTTGCCAACCACTATGGCGTCGACCCGAGCAGCCTGATGCGCGCGGCGACGCAACTGGTCAAGAGCGGACATATTCAGTCCGGCGGCAGCACCATCACCATGCAGGTGGCGAAGAACTTCTTCCTCACCAGCGAGCGCAGCTTCTCGCGTAAAACCACAGAAATTCTCCTCGCCTTGCAGATCGAGCGACAGCTGACCAAGGACGAGATTCTTGAGCTGTACGTCAACAAGATCTACCTGGGCAACCGCGCCTACGGCATCGAGGCGGCGGCGCAGGTGTATTACGGCAAATCGATCCGTGACATCAGCCTGGCGCAGATGGCGATGATCGCCGGTCTGCCAAAAGCACCGTCGCGTTTCAATCCGCTGGCCAACCCGGCGCGCAGTAAAGAACGCCGCGACTGGATCCTCGGGCGCATGTACAAGCTGGGCAAGATCAGCGAAGCCGACTACACCGCCGCGATCAACGAGCCACTGAACGCCAGCTATCACGTACCGACCCCGGAAGTGAACGCACCGTACATCGCCGAAATGGCCCGTGCCGAAATGGTCGGCCGTTATGGCAGCGACGCCTACACCGAAGGTTTCCGCGTCACCACCACAGTGCCGAGCAATCTGCAGGAAATGGCCAACACCGCGCTGCACGAAGGCTTGATGACCTACGACCAGCGCCACGGCTACCGTGGCCCCGAGTCGCGCCTGCCGGGCAAGACCCGCGAAGCCTGGGCCAGCGAGCTGACCAAGCAGCGCACCATCAGCAGCCTCGAACCTGCGATCGTTACCCAAGTCGATAAAACCGGCCTGCAAGTGTTGACCCGCACCGGAGAAGAGCACGTAGCCTGGGACACGATGAAATGGGCGCGACCGTTCCTCAACACCAACAGCATGGGCGCCAACCCGCGCCAGCCGTCGGATGTGGCGCAGGTCGGTGATCTGATCCGCGTGCAGCGCCAGACGGACAATTCGCTGAAATTCAGCCAGATTCCCCAGGCTCAGGGCGCACTGGTGTCGCTGGATCCGCAGAACGGTGCGATCCGTTCGCTGGTGGGTGGCTTCGCCTTCGAGCAGAGCAACTACAACCGTGCCATGCAGGCCAAGCGTCAGCCGGGTTCGAGCTTCAAGCCATTCGTTTACAGCGCCGCGCTGGATAACGGCTACACCGCTGCCAGCCTGGTCAACGATGCGCCGATCGTGTTCGTCGACGAGTACCTGGACAAGGTCTGGCGACCGAAGAACGACACCAACACCTTCCTCGGCCCGATCCGCCTGCGTGAAGCGCTGTACAAGTCGCGCAACCTGGTGTCGATCCGCCTGCTGCAGGCCATGGGCGTGGGCAAGACCATCGACTACATCACTCGCTTCGGCTTTAACAAGCAGGACCTGCCGCCGAACCTGTCGCTGGCACTCGGCACCGCAACGCTGACGCCGATGGAAATCGCCACTGGCTGGAGCACCTTTGCCAACGGTGGCTACAAGATCACTCCGTATATCATCGACAAGATCGAAAGCCGTAACGGTGACACTTTGTTCGTCGCCAACCCGCCGACCGTGCCACAGGGTGGTGCGGCGACCGACGGTATCGCTGTGCCGGCTACCGAGTCGTTCACGGTCAATGCCGCTCCGGTTGCCGGTGAAGCGTCGGCCAATCCGGCAGTGCCGCAAGCGCCGGCCGTGGCCGAACGGATTGTCGATGGACGTACCACCTACATCCTCAACAGCATGCTGCAGGACGTAATCAAACTCGGCACCGGCCGGCGCGCACTGGCCATGGGCCGCAGTGACATCGCGGGCAAGACCGGTACCACCAACGAATCGAAAGATGCCTGGTTCTCTGGCTACAACGCTGATTACGTAACCACGGTGTGGACTGGTTTCGACCAACCGGAAAGCCTCGGACGCCGTGAGTTCGGCGGTACTGTGGCGCTGCCAATATGGATGAATTACATGTCGGCCGCGCTGAAAGACAAGCCGCCGCATGTGCAGCCTGAGCCAGAAGGCTTGCTCAGCCTGCGGGTAGACCCGGTCAGCGGCCGTGCAGCAACACCGAGCACACCGGGGGCATACTTCGAACTGTTCAAGGCCGAAGACACGCCGCCATCGGTGAACGAGCTGGGCAACGGCGCCGTACCGGGCAGCCCGCTGCCGGCGGATGAGCAGGCGCCGATCGATTTGTTCTGATCCTGATGCCGCAAAAAGGCCCCGTCTTCGTGAGAAGTGCGGGGCTTTTTATTACCCGAAGATCAAAAGCCCCTCACCCTAACCCTCTCCCAGAGGGAGAGGGGACTTACCGAGTTGTCTGGGGTCAAACACCGACCTGAAAGTGTGGTGTCGATTATGGATTCAAAACCATACATTCAGGTCGGCGTAGCTCCCAAGCGTCCCCCAATCAGTCCCCTCTCCCTCTGGGAGAGGGTTAGGGTGAGGGGCTCTTGATCTTCAGGCAAAAAAAACCCCGACTCTCACGAGCCGGGGCTTTTGTTTGAAACGCTACAACGACTTAGCCGTTGAACACGTCATCCACGCTTTTCAGCGGGTAGTTCTTCGGATACGGCAGAGTAGCAACGCCGGTCTCGATCGCGGCCTTGGCCACGGCGTCGGAGATCAGGGTGATCAGGCGCTTGTCCATTGGCTTCGGAATGATGTACTCACGGCCGAACTCCAGCGGAGCACCGCCGTAGGCATCGCACACGTCCTGTGGAACAGGCAGTTTGGCCAGTTCGCGCAGGGCGTTGGCGGCGGCGACTTTCATTTCTTCGTTGATGCGCTTGGCGCGAACGTCCAGGGCACCACGGAAGATGAACGGGAAGCCCAGTACGTTGTTGACCTGATTCGGGTAGTCCGAACGGCCGGTTGCCATGATCACATCGCTACGGGTGGCGTGCGCCAGTTCCGGGGAGATTTCCGGATCCGGGTTGGAGCAGGCGAACACGATCGGGTTGGCCGCCATCGACAGCAGGCCTTCGGCGCTCAGCAGGTTCGGACCGGACAGACCGACGAATACGTCAGCGCCTGCCAGTGCGTCTGCCAGGGTGCGCTTCTCGGTAGCGTGGGCGAACACGGCTTTGTACTGGTTCAGGTCGTCACGGCCGGAGTGGATCACGCCGGTACGGTCAACCATGAAGATGTTTTCGATGCGAGCGCCCATGCTCACCAGCAGTTTCATGCAGGAGATGGCGGCAGCGCCGGCGCCGAGGCAGACGATTTTTGCTTCCGGCAGGGTTTTGCCAGCGATTTCCAGGGCGTTGATCATGCCGGCAGCGGTCACGATCGCGGTGCCGTGCTGGTCATCGTGGAACACCGGAATGTCGCACTGCTCGATCAGAGCGCGTTCGATCTCAAAGCACTCTGGCGCCTTGATGTCTTCCAGGTTGATGCCACCGAAGGTGATGGAGATGCGCTTGACGGTGTCGATGAAGGCTTGCGGGCTTTCCGAGTCGACTTCGATGTCGAATACGTCGATGCCGGCGAAGCGCTTGAACAGCACGCCCTTGCCTTCCATCACAGGCTTGGAAGCCAATGGGCCGAGGTTGCCCAGGCCCAGAATCGCGGTGCCATCGGAAATGACTGCCACCAGGTTGCCCTTGCCGGTGTATTTGTAGGCCAGTTCAGGATCGCGAGCGATCTCGCGTACTGGTTCAGCTACGCCGGGGCTGTAGGCCAGCGACAGGTCGCGGGCGGTAGCAGTGGCCTTGGTGAGCTCGACACTCAGCTTCCCCGGACGAGGATTGGCGTGGTATTCGAGAGCGGCAGTTTTCAGATCAGACATTTTGGCATTCCGCTTTTTTACTGTTGGACAGACTGGTCAGCGAGGATACGCGCCTCGCAAAGTCCCCACAAGACTGGGCAGTCACCGCTGTCAAGCGCCCTGCCCTACGACTTTGGGCCAAGAGCCACGGCGCACAAGGGCTGGACTGTTCACAATCAGCTGTAAAAATGTCTACAATTTTTCTTCAGCGCGGTACGTGCAGCATCGAAGGATCGGTCAACGGCAACAACCAGCGCGCCTGACCTTTTTGCAATCCACCGCGCCGGGATCGGTCAACCACCCAGCCACGCGCCTCGATCTGCCTGCTTTTCAGCGCTTCCAGATCAGCACTGTCAAATCGTCCGAGCAGATTGGGTGCAACCCGCAATACAACCCTGTCCTGCAACTCGATCCAGATTCCGCCGCGATTGCGCTGCACCTTGCTCACCCGACCGCTGACTACGGCAAAGCCTGAACGCTGGATCTCCTGCGCTTTCCGCACCGGCGATTGCCGCCAGAGACCAACCCCGGCCTGTCGAGCGCTGCGTTCGGCGGCCTGCTGGCAGGCGACCAGGTCGACATTCGGCGCGACCGCAACGTGAAAACCCAGGCCATCGGCAAGCATTTGCGCTTCGAGATTCACTCCGCTGGCGCTGTAAACATGCGCGAGCGTACGGCCGTAATGGTCTTTCGCCTGCCTGCCGGGCCGCAAGCCGACCCGGCCGCCGCTGTCATCGACCAGCGCTTGCAGGCGTTTACGCGCCGCCACGGCGAACGGTTCGTCGCTGCGGCCCTGCTTGCCCAGCTCCGGCGTATTGAGGCCGATCATGCGCACATTGCGCCCGTCGCTCAGGCGCAGGGTGTCGCCATCGACCACCCGCTGCACGGAGACGCTGGTCAGCCCTGCGGGTGTCGGGCAGAACGCCTGGGCGGCGGACAGCCAAATCGCAGACACAAAAAAGGCGCCCGCAAGGGACGCCTTTTTCATCAGTCTGGAGAAGTCGAAACGACCATCCAAAATGATCAGCCTCAGGCTTTTTTGCCGACGCCGAAAGTAGCGAAACGGTCTGCGAACTTCTGCACACGGCCGCCGGTGTCCAGAGTCTTCTGCTTACCGGTGTAGAACGGGTGGCATTCGTTGCAAACGTCGATCGCCAGGGCTTTGCCGTAGGTCGAACGAGTTTCGAACTTGTTACCGCAGCTGCAGGTAACAGCAATTTCCGGGTAGTTCGGATGGATATCGGCTTTCATGGTGTCTTCCTCAGGCTAGCGTGCCGCCACCCAACACTATTGTTGAATACCGCACGTAATTAGGCCGCGGATTCTACCAGACCTTTTCAATCGCGCAAGCTGTCACCGAGACCGACCGTCTGCTAGGCTCCCGGCCTTGAACGCACTTCCCTGTGGGAGCGAGCCTGCTCGCGAAGGCGCCATGGCAGTCGACACATGTGTTGCCTGACCCACCGCCTTCGCGAGCAGGCTCGCTCCCACAGGTCATGCATATCCGATCATTTTGCGTATCGAGATCCCCCCGCGTGCCCGACGCCATTTTGCGCCTTGCCCTGCCTTCGCCTTTGCGCCGCCTGTTCGATTACCGGGCGCCGGCCGGGGTGCGGCGTGAGCAATTGCAGCCGGGCATGCGCTTGCGGGTGCCGTTCGGTCGGCGCGAGATGATCGGGATTCTGGTCGAGGTCACCGACACCAGCGAGGTGCCGGCAGAAAAACTCAAACCGGCACTGGCCCTCCTCGACTCGACTTCACCGCTGCCGCCGGCGCTGTTCAAGCTGTGCCTGTGGACGGCGCAGTATTATCAGCACAGCCTCGGCGACACCTTGAACTGGGCCTTGCCAGTGCTGCTGCGTCAGGGCGAGCTGGCCGAAGCCCGCCAGGAACGCTTCTGGTCGGTGGCCCCCGGCGCCAGCGTCGATGACCCGCGAGTGGCCCGTGCGCCACGCCAGCGCGAGGCGCTGACCACGCTGGCCCAGCACCCCCACGGCGTCGCCCATCAGTTGCTGAGCAAACTGATGCTGAGCAAGGACAGCCTCGATCTGCTGCTGGCCAAGGGACTGGTGCAAGTCGAAATCCGCCGCCACGCCCCCGGCGTCCGCCATGAACACTGGCTGGCACAACCGGAGCTGCCGCTCAACAGCGAACAACGCGCGGCGTATGAAGCGATTCGCGCCGGTTTCGACAGTTATCACGCGTTTCTCCTGGCCGGCGTCACCGGCAGCGGCAAGACCGAAGTCTATCTGCAACTGATCCGCGAAACCCTCGAAGCCGGCAAGCAAGCCTTGGTGCTGATTCCGGAGATCAACCTCGGCCCGCAAACCCTGGCGCGTTTCGAACAGCGCTTCAATGCGCGTATAGCCCTGCTGCATTCGGCAGTGAATGATCGCGAACGCCTCGACGCGTGGCTCGCCGCCCGCGATGGCGAGGCCGACATTATTATCGGCACCCGTTCGGCGCTGTTCACGCCGATGAAAAATCCCGGGCTGATCATCATCGATGAAGAGCACGACGGCTCCTATAAACAGCAGGAAGGTCTGCGCTACCACGCTCGCGATCTGGCACTGGTACGCGCGCGGCAGGAAAACATCCCGATCGTGCTCGGCTCCGCCACGCCGTCGCTGGAAAGTCTGCACAACGCTTACACCGGCCGCTATGGCCTGTTGCGCCTGAACGAACGCGCCGGCGGCGCCAAGCAACCGCGCTTCCTGCGGCTGGACGTGAAAAGCCGTCCGCTCGACAGCGGTATTTCCGGACCGATGCAGCAAGCCATCGGCCAGACCCTCGCCAACGGCCAGCAGGTGCTGGTGTTCCTCAACCGTCGCGGCTTTGCCCCGACCCTGCTCTGCCACGATTGCGGCTGGATGTCCGAGTGCTCGCGCTGCGATGCGCGCATGACCGTGCATCAACGTTACGGCGAGTTGCGCTGCCACCACTGCGGCAACGTCGAGCGCACGCCGCGCCAGTGCCCGAAGTGCAGCAAGGTCGATCTGCGCCCCGTCGGCGCCGGTACCGAACGCGCCGAAGAACGCTTGGCGATTCTGTTCCCGGATTACCCGGTACTGCGCGTCGATCGCGACAGTACATCGCGCAAGGACGCGATGAATCAGCTGTTTGCAACGATTCAAAAGGGTCAGCCGTGCATTCTGGTGGGCACGCAGATGTTGGCCAAAGGGCACCATTTCCCCCGGGTGACGCTGGTGTCGATTCTGGATGCCGACGGTGGCCTATTTTCCGGCGACTTCCGCGCCAGCGAGCGCATGGCGCAGTTGATCGTCCAGGTCGCCGGGCGTGCCGGACGGGCTGAAGAGCCGGGCAAGGTGATCATCCAGACGCATTTGGCCGACCATCCTTTATTGGTGCAACTGACCGAGCAGGGTTATTTCGCCTTCGCCGAACAAGCCCTGAGCGAACGCCGCGCCGCCGGATTGCCGCCGTTCGCCCATCTGGCACTGTTGCGTGCCGAAGCGCACAAGCCGGGGCAGGCGGAAGGTTTTCTCGATGAAGCGTGCAGCGAAGCCGAACGCCTGCTGGCCGAGTTGAATCTGAGCGGCATCGAATTGCTCGGGCCGGTGCCGGCACCGATGGAGCGCCGTGCCGGGCGTTATCGCGCCCAACTGTTGTTACAGGCGACCGCGCGGGCACCGCTGCACCGCTTGCTGGCGAGCTGGATGCTGGTGCTGGAGCAGATGCCGAGCGGGCGGGCGGTGCGCTGGTCGCTGGATGTTGATCCGGTGGATCTGTATTGAGCTGAAGATCGCTTTCGCGAGCAGGCTCGCTCCCACAGTGGATCAGCGCCGTACATACCTTGTGTGTCCTGCGCAAAAACCTTGTGGGAGCGAGCCTGCTCGCGAAAGCGGACTTTTTGTCACCACATATCCACATCCTGCCTGCTAAGGTTGGCAAGCCCGTCTTCGCAACGGATAATGCCCAGTTTTTCCACCCGCGCATCGATGCGCCCGCCGCGCTTGCGGTCGAAAGAGAAGACCATGAAAGACACCATTCGCCAGCTGATCCAGCAAGCCCTCACCCAACTCGTCAACGAAGGTGTGTTGCCTGAAGGCCTGACGCCGGCGATCCAGGTGGAGAACGCCCGCGACAAGACCCACGGCGACTTCGCCAGCAACATCGCCATGATGCTGGCCAAGCCGGCCGGCATGAAGCCACGGGATCTGGCGGAGAAAATCATCGCCGCACTGCCCGCTGACGAGAACGTCACCAAGGCCGAAATCGCCGGCCCGGGCTTCATCAATTTCTTCCAGAACACCCAGGCACTGGCCTCGCGCCTCGACGCCGCACTGGCCGACGCCCATGTCGGCGTGCGCAAGGCCGGCCCGGCGCAACGCACCGTGGTCGACCTGTCGGCGCCGAACCTGGCCAAAGAGATGCACGTCGGCCACTTGCGCTCGACCATCATCGGCGACGGCGTGGCCCGCGTGCTTGAGTTCCTCGGCGACGAAGTGATCCGCCAGAACCACGTCGGCGACTGGGGCACCCAGTTCGGCATGTTGATGGCGTACCTGCAGGAAAACCCGATCACCAGCGACGAATTGTCCGATCTGGAAAACTTCTACCGTGCGGCCAAGCAGCGTTTCGACGAGTCCGAAGAATTCGCCGACCGCGCCCGTGGCCTGGTGGTCAAGTTGCAGGCTGGCGATGCCGAATGCCTGGCACTGTGGACCAAGTTCAAGGACATCTCGCTGTCGCACTGCCAGAAGATCTACGAACTGCTCAACGTCAAACTGACCATGGCCGACGTGATGGGCGAAAGCGCCTACAACGACGACCTGATCAACGTGGTCAACGACCTGAAAGCAGCGGGCATGCTGGTCGAGAGCAACGGCGCCCAGTGCGTGTTCCTCGACGAGTTCAAGAACGCCGATGGCGACCCGCTGCCGGTGATCATCGTCAAGGCCGATGGCGGTTACCTGTACGCCACCACTGACCTGGCGGCCGTGCGCTACCGCAGCGGCAAGCTCAAGGCTGATCGCGCGCTGTATTTCGTCGACCAGCGTCAGGCCCTGCACTTTCAGCAGGTCTTCGCGGTGGCGCGCAAGGCCGGTTTCGTCACCCATCCCATGGAAATGGAACACATGGGTTTCGGTACCATGAACGGCGCCGATGGCCGTCCGTTCAAGACCCGTGATGGCGGCACCGTGAAGCTGATCGACCTGCTCACCGAAGCCCAGGAACGTGCCTACAACCTGGTGAAAGAGAAGAACCCGACCCTGGCCGAAGACGAGTTGCGCAACATCGCCAAGGTCGTCGGTATCGGCGCGGTGAAATACGCCGACCTGTCCAAGCATCGCACCAGCGACTACAGCTTCAACTTCGACCTGATGCTCAATTTCGAAGGCAACACCGCGCCGTATCTGCTGTACGCCTACACCCGTGTGGCCGGTGTGTTCCGCAAACTGGGCAAGGACTTCAGCGAAGTCGACGGCCAGATCGTCCTCGAAGCGGCGCACGAGCAGGAGCTGGCGGCGAAGCTGGCGCAGTTCGGCGAAGTGCTGAACAACGTGGCTGAAAAAGGCACGCCGCACATTCTCTGCACTTACCTGTACGACGTCGCCGGCCTGTTCTCCAGCTTTTACGAGAACTGCCCGATCCTCGCCGCCGACACCCCGGCACAGATGCAGAGCCGTCTGCGTCTGGCCGCACTGACCGGTCGCACCCTCAAGCAAGGCCTGGAGCTGTTGGGTCTGGAAACTCTGGAGCGTATGTAAGTTGGCTGCCAAGAAAAACCTGCACCCAAACGCGGCGCCAGCCGCTATCAGGCCCCGGCGAAACAACCGATTCCGGGCTGGCTGTGGATGGCCATCGGCCTGACCGTCGGCGCGTTCATCGTGTTTCTGATGAAACTGGAACCGGGCAAGGGCAGCGACACGGTCAAGCGCGAGAAGGTCGAACAGCAGCAGAAAGCGTCGAAGATCGCCGAGGCCAACAAGACCCCGCCGAGCCCGACGCAACCGGTGAAACCGAAGTACGACTTCTACACCCTGCTGCCGGAATCGGAAGTGATCGTGCCGCCGGACGCGGTGCCGGAAAAGACCCTGCCGACGCCGCAAGTGCCGGCCGTCCCGACCACGCCGGTAACCCCGGCCGAAGCGGCGAAGATCGACACCGCACGGGCACAGGCAGCTCTGGCGGGGATCACGCCGCCGCCAGCGCCACCGGTGAGCAAGGCCGCGCCAGTGACCAAGTTTTTCCTCCAGGCCGGTTCGTTCCGCAAGGAAACCGATGCCGACAAGGTTCGCGCGCAGATCATTCTGCTCGGCCAGGCCGTGTCGGTGGAGTCCGGCACGGTCAAGGATGAAACCTGGTATCGCGTGCTGGTCGGCCCGTTCAGCAACCGTGAACAACTGACCACGGCGCAGAAACAACTGGCTGGCGCCGGCTTCAGCAACCTGTTGTTACAACAACGCCAGAGCCGCTAAGGTTCTCAGAGGTCAGCTGCAACTTGCAGGTGACCTTCAAACTTTGTGGTGAGGGGATTTATCCCCGTTTGGCTGCGGAGCAGCCCTGAAACCAGCCATTGCGGTGCAGCAGGCATACCGCAAATGATGGTTTCGCGACTGCTCCGCAGCCGAACGGGGATAAATCCCCTCGCCACAGTCATCACACACACCATTCGTCTCCCATCGCCCCAACCGGTTGAAATCCCCTCCAGCACCCCCATATGAATGGGCATAAGGCATTTTCGCCCCGCTGCGTGGAGACTCTTCCCTTGACCACCATCGTTTCAGTCCGCCGCCACGGCAAAGTCGTCATGGGCGGCGACGGCCAGGTTTCTCTCGGCAACACCGTGATGAAAGGCAACGCCAAAAAGGTCCGTCGCCTGTACCACGGCCAGGTCATCGCCGGTTTCGCCGGTGCCACCGCCGACGCCTTCACCCTGTTCGAACGTTTCGAAGGCCAGCTCGAAAAACATCAGGGTCACCTGATCCGCGCCGCCGTCGAACTCGCCAAAGAATGGCGCACCGACCGCTCCCTGAGCCGCCTCGAAGCGATGCTCGCGGTCGCCAACAAGGATGCTTCGCTGATCATCACCGGCAACGGTGACGTGGTCGAACCCGAAGATGGCCTGATCGCCATGGGTTCCGGCGGCGCCTACGCGCAAGCCGCCGCCAGCGCCCTGCTGAAAAAGACCGACCTGTCGGCGCGCGAGATCGTCGAAACCGCTCTCGGCATCGCCGGCGACATCTGTGTATTCACCAACCACACCCAGACCATTGAGGAGCAGGATCTCGCTGAGTAAGCCTGTTGCGGCCCGTGTGCCACGGCTTGTTTCTGCTTGAGGACCGTCAATTATTATGTCCATGACTCCCCGCGAAATCGTCCACGAACTCAACCGCCATATCATCGGCCAGGACGATGCCAAGCGCGCCGTCGCGATTGCCCTGCGCAACCGCTGGCGCCGCATGCAGCTGCCTGAAGAGCTGCGCGTTGAGGTGACCCCGAAGAACATCCTGATGATCGGCCCGACCGGTGTCGGTAAAACCGAGATCGCCCGTCGCCTGGCGAAACTGGCCAATGCGCCGTTCATCAAGGTCGAAGCGACCAAATTCACCGAAGTTGGTTATGTCGGCCGTGACGTCGAGTCGATCATCCGTGATCTGGCCGATGCCGCGATCAAAATGCTCCGCGAACAGGAAATGACCCGCGTACGTCACCGGGCCGAAGACGCCGCCGAGGATCGCATCCTCGACGCGTTGCTGCCGCCAGCACGCATGGGCTTCAGCAACGAAGAAGCGCCGAGCTCCGATTCCAACACCCGTCAGCTGTTCCGCAAGCGCCTGCGCGAAGGCCAGCTGGACGACAAGGAAATCGAAATCGAAGTCGCCGAAGTCTCCGGCATCGAAATCGCCACGCCGCCAGGCATGGAAGAGATGACCAACCAGCTGCAATCGCTGTTTGCCACCATGGGCAAGGGCAAGAAGAAGTCGCGCAAGCTCAAGGTCAAGGAAGCGCTGAAACTGGTGCGCGATGAAGAAGCCGGGCGTCTGGTCAACGAAGAAGAACTGAAGGCCAAGGCGCTGGAAGCGGTCGAGCAGCACGGTATCGTCTTCATCGACGAGATCGACAAGGTCGCCAAGCGCGGCAATGTCGGCGGCGCCGATGTCTCCCGTGAAGGCGTACAGCGCGACCTGCTGCCGCTGATCGAAGGCTGCACCGTCAACACCAAGCTGGGCATGGTCAAGACCGACCACATCCTGTTCATCGCCTCCGGTGCGTTCCACCTGAGCAAGCCGAGCGATCTGGTACCGGAGCTGCAAGGTCGTCTGCCGATCCGCGTCGAGCTCAAGGCACTGAGCCCGGAAGACTTCGAACGCATCCTCAGCGAACCGCACGCCTCGCTCACCGAGCAATACTGCGCGCTGCTGAAGACCGAAGGCCTGAACATCCAGTTCCAGCCCGAGGGCATCAAGCGTCTGGCGGAGATCGCCTGGCAGGTCAACGAGAAAACCGAGAACATCGGTGCCCGTCGCCTGCACACCCTGCTTGAGCGTCTGCTCGAAGAGGTGTCGTTCAGCGCCGGCGACCTGGCCAGCGCCCACGATGACAAGGCGATTCTGATCGACGCCGACTACGTCAACAGCCACCTCGGCGAATTGGCGCAGAACGAAGATCTGTCCCGTTATATCCTGTAAGCCATACTTACAGCGGTAGCGGACCCTGTGGGAGCGAGCCTGCTCGCGAAGAGGTCGTGTCAGGCGGTATCAATGCCGTCTGACCCGCCGCTTTCGCGAGCAGGCTCGCTCCCACATTTGAATCAGGGTCGCCCACACATCGGACGCCAGCCCATGAATCGAATCCCCACCGACATCAAACTGCACAAAGCCTCGAAAACCCTGACGCTCACTTACGCGTCCGGCGAGGAATACACTCTGCCCGCCGAGTTTCTGCGCGTGCACTCTCCCTCCGCCGAGGTCCAGGGCCACGGCAAACCGATCCTGCAATTCGGCAAGCTCAACGTGGGTCTGAGCAAGCTGGAACCGGCTGGCAACTATGCACTGAAACTTACCTTCGACGACGGTCACGACAGCGGCCTGTTCACTTGGGAATACCTCTACGAACTCGGCAAGCGCCAGAACGAACTCTGGGACGATTATCTTGCCGAGCTGCGCGCTGCCGGAAAATCCCGCGATCCGAACGAGTCGTTCGTCAAGCTGATGCTCTAGGCCGTGGCTCTTGCTCTTTAGAGGGCATTTTCTAACTTCATCTGTTTGAATGCTCCGCGCATATGGCCCCGGATCGGCCGCTTGCGAAAAAAATTAAACTCGGGTAACCAATGGAGCTGGCAAGTTCCCTGCAGTGCTCTACGACTGTAAAGCAGCTATGCAGAATCAACGGTCACCCGAGCAGTAGTACCCGGCATTGGCTGTGGAAGCGACAGCGTGAAACCGGGTACTCGTCTCAGGACAATGGAGCGTCGTAGATGAGTGACAAGAATAACGATGACCTGAAGTACCAAGCCTCGGAAAACACTCTGGGGCTTAACCCCGTCGTCGGGCTGCGCGGAAAGGATCTGCTGGCCTCTGCTCGGATGGTGCTGAAACAGGCCATCAGACAACCGATTCACAGCGTCAGGCACGTGACCCATTTCGGCCTCGAGCTGAAAAACGTGCTGCTGGGCAAATCCGCGCTGCAACCGGCCGGTGACGACCGCCGTTTCGCCGACCCGGCGTGGAGCCAGAACCCGCTGTACAAACGTTATCTGCAAACCTACCTGGCCTGGCGCAAGGAACTGCATGCCTGGATCGATGACAGCAGCCTGTCCCCCAAGGACATCGCTCGCGGGCATTTCGTCATCAACCTGATGACCGAAGCCATGGCGCCGACCAACACGGCGGCCAACCCGGCGGCGGTCAAACGCTTCTTCGAAACCGGCGGCAAAAGCCTGCTCGATGGCCTCTCGCATCTGGCCAAGGATCTGGTGCACAACGGCGGCATGCCGAGCCAGGTCAACATGGGCGCGTTCGAAGTCGGCAAGAGCCTCGGCGTCACCGAAGGCGCGGTGGTGTTCCGCAATGATGTGCTGGAGCTGATCCAGTACCGGCCGATCACCGAGCAGGTCCACGAACGCCCACTGCTGGTAGTGCCGCCGCAGATCAACAAGTTCTACGTCTTCGACTTGAGCCCGGACAAGAGTCTGGCGCGCTTCTGCCTGCGCAACAATGTGCCGACCTTCATCATCAGCTGGCGCAACCCGACCAAGGCCCAGCGCGAGTGGGGTCTGTCGACGTATATCGAAGCGCTGAAAGAAGCGGTCGACGTAGTCACCGCGATCACCGGCAGCAAAGATGTGAACATGCTCGGCGCCTGCTCCGGCGGCATCACCTGCACCGCCCTGCTCGGCCACTACGCCGCGCTCGGCGAGAACAAGGTCAACGCCCTCACCTTGCTGGTCAGCGTGCTCGACACCACCCTGGACAGCGACGTCGCCCTGTTCGTCGATGAGCAGACCCTGGAGACCGCCAAGCGCCACTCATACCAGGCCGGCGTGCTGGAAGGCAAAGACATGGCCAAGGTCTTCGCCTGGATGCGCCCCAACGATCTGATCTGGAACTATTGGGTCAACAACTACCTGCTCGGCAATGAGCCGCCAGTGTTCGACATTCTGTTCTGGAACAACGACACCACCCGCCTGCCCGCTGCGTTCCACGGCGACCTGATCGAGATGTTCAAAAACAATCCACTGATCCGCCCCAATGCACTGGAAGTGTGCGGCACGCCGATCGACCTCAAGCAGGTCACCGCCGACATCTTCTCGCTGGCCGGCACCAACGATCACATCACGCCGTGGAAGTCCTGCTACAAGTCGGCGCAACTGTTCGGCGGTAAAGTTGAATTCGTGCTGTCGAGCAGCGGCCATATCCAGAGCATCCTCAACCCGCCGGGCAATCCGAAATCGCGTTACATGACCAGCGAAGAGATGGCGGCGACTGCCGATGACTGGCAGGAAAACTCGACCAAGCACACCGATTCCTGGTGGCTGTACTGGCAGGCATGGCTGGCCGAGCGCTCGGGCAACCTGAAAAAGGCCCCGACGAAACTGGGCAACAAAGCGTACCCGGCAGGCGAGGCTTCGCCGGGCACTTATGTTCACGAACGGTAACTGACACCACCCATTGTGGGAGAGGGCCTTGTGGCGAGGGGATTTATCCCCGTTGGGTTGCGAAGCGACCCCGAATCCTGAAACCGTGATTTGTCAGACGCACCGCGGCTACTCGATTCACGACTGCTTCGCAGCCGAACGGGGATAAATCCCCTCACCACAAGGTCCGCTCCTACAGGAATAAGGGTGGACTTGAAATCTACAGGGCCTGAAGCATGCCGCAACCGTTCATATTCCGCACCGTCGATCTGGATGGACAGACCCTCCGCACGGCGGTGCGTCCCGGCAAGCCTCATTTGACGCCTCTGCTGATTTTCAACGGCATCGGCGCCAACCTGGAGCTGGTGTTCCCGTTTGTCGCGGCGCTCGACCCGGATCTGGAAGTGATCGCCTTCGACGTGCCCGGGGTCGGCGGCTCCTCGACGCCCAACCGGCCGTATCGCTTTCCCGGCCTGGCCAAACTGACGGCGCGGATGCTCGACTATCTCGACTACGGTCAGGTCAATGTGATCGGCGTGTCGTGGGGCGGAGCTCTGGCGCAGCAGTTTGCCTACGACTATCCCGAGCGCTGCAAGAAACTGGTACTGGCGGCCACTGCGGCCGGTGCGGTGATGGTGCCGGGCAAACCGAAAGTGCTATGGATGATGGCCAGCCCGCGCCGCTACATTCAGCCATCCCATGTGATCCGCATCGCGCCGATGATCTACGGCGGCTCGTTCCGTCGCGACCCGACGCTGGCTGCCAGCCATGCGGCGAAAGTGCGCTCGGCGGGCAAGCTCGGTTACTACTGGCAACTGTTCGCCGGCCTCGGCTGGACCAGCATCCACTGGCTGCACAAGATCCATCAGCCGACGCTGGTGCTGGCCGGCGATGACGATCCGCTGATTCCGCTGATCAACATGCGCATGCTCGCCTGGCGCATTCCCAACGCCCAGTTGCACATCATCGATGACGGCCATCTGTTCCTGATTACCCGCGCCGAAGCGGTGGCGCCGATCATCATGAAGTTTCTCGAAGAGGAGCGTCTGCGCGCAGTCATGCACCCGCATCCGACCCCGCTCGGCGGCTGATCGCGGCGGCCTGCTTTATGCAGCACTTTTCAAATCAAGCGCGCGGCAGGACGCCGCGCAGGCAGCAACCGGTAACAGCGTCTATGGTGTTCTGGTTCGGTGAGTGTGTTTTTGCCCTGAAGACGAAGGAGTGTTGAGTCATGCGCGAAAAACCAGCGACGGGCGTGGTGCCCAGCCCCGCCGTGTTTATCAACGCCCAAAGTGCGATCGCCGGTCTGCGTGGCAGGGATCTGCTGTCGACACTGCGCAGCGTCGCCGCCCACGGCTTTCGCAATCCGTTGCACAGCGCAAAGCATGCGCTGAAGCTTGGCGGACAGCTGGGCCGCGTACTGCTCGGCGAAACCCTGCACCCGACCAATCCGCAAGACAGCCGCTTCGCCGATCCGGCGTGGAGCCTCAACCCGTTCTACCGACGCAGCCTGCAGGCTTATCTGGCCTGGCAGAAACAGGTCAAGAGCTGGATCGATGAAGGCGACATGAGCCCTGAAGATCGTGCCCGTGCGCACTTCGCTTTCACTCTGCTCAATGACGCCGTAGCGCCCTCCAACACCCTGCTCAATCCGCTGGCGGTCAAGGAGCTGTTCAATTCCGGCGGGCAGAGTCTGGTGCGTGGCCTGAGCCATCTGTTCGATGATCTGTTGCACAACGACGGCCTGCCACGGCAAGTGACCAAGCAGGCGTTCGAGGTCGGCAAAACCGTAGCGACCACCACTGGGGCTGTGGTGTTTCGCAATGAAATGTTCGAGTTGATCCAGTACAAATCGATGAGCGAAAAGCAGTACGCCAAGCCCTTGCTGGTGGTGCCGCCGCAAATCAACAAGTACTACATCTTCGATCTGAGCCCGCAGAACAGCTTCGTCCAGTACGCCCTGAAAAACAGCCTGCAGACCTTCATGATCAGCTGGCGCAACCCTGATGTGCGCCATCGCGAGTGGGGCCTGTCGAGTTACGTCGAAGCGGTCGAAGAAGCGATGAACATCTGCCGGGCGATTACCGGCGCGCGTGAAGTGAACCTGATGGGCGCCTGCGCCGGCGGCCTGACCATTGCCGCCCTGCAAGGGCATTTGCAGGCCAAACGGCAACTGCGCCGGGTCGCCAGCGCGACTTACCTGGTCAGTCTGCTCGACAGCCAGATCGAAACCCCGGCGACGCTGTTCGCCGACGAGCAAACACTGGAAGCGGCCAAACGTCGCTCGTACCAGCGAGGCGTGCTCGACGGTCGCGACATGGCCAAGGTCTTCGCCTGGATGCGCCCCAACGATTTGATCTGGAGCTATTTCGTCAACAACTACCTGCTGGGCAAGGAGCCGCCAGCCTTCGACATCCTCTACTGGAACAACGACAACACGCGCCTGCCGGCGGCGCTGCACGGCGATCTGCTGGACTTCTTCAAGCACAACCCGCTGATCCACGCTGGCGGTCTCGAGGTGTGCGGTACGCCGATCGATCTGCAGAAGGTCAATGTCGACAGCTTCAGCGTCGCCGGCATGAACGACCACATCACGCCGTGGGACGCGGTGTATCGCTCGACCCTGCTGCTCGGTGGCGAACGACGTTTCGTGCTGTCCAACAGCGGCCACGTGCAGAGCATCCTCAACCCGCCGAGCAACCCGAAAGCTGCCTACGTCGAGAACGCCAAACTGAGCAGCGACCCGCGTGCCTGGTACTACGATGCCAAACACGTCGACGGCAGCTGGTGGCCGCAGTGGCTGGAATGGGTCGCCCAGCGCTCCGGCGCCCTGAATGAGACTCGCACCCCCCTCGGCAATCCGAACTATCCACCGATGGAAGCAGCACCTGGCACCTATGTGCATGTGCGCTGACGCTCAACCGAAATTTTCTAAGAAGACTGGATGAAAACCCGCGACCGGATCCTCGAATGTGCGCTGCAACTGTTCAACGAAAAGGGTGAACCGAACGTTTCCACCATGGAGGTGGCCAACGAAATGGGGATCAGCCCGGGCAATCTCTACTACCACTTCCACGGTAAGGAACCGCTGATTCTCGGCCTGTTCGAACGCTTCCAGCACGAGCTCGCGCCCCTGCTCGACCCGCCGCCGGACGTGGAGCTTGCACCGGAGGATTACTGGCTGTTTCTGCATTTGATCGTCGAGCGCCTGGCGCAGTATCGGTTCCTGTTCCAGGACCTGTCGAACCTCGCCGGGCGCTTGCCGAAACTGGCCAAGGGGATTCGCAATCTGCTCAATGCGCTGAAGCGCACGCTGGCGTCGTTGCTGGCGCGATTGAAGGCTTCGGGGCAACTGGTCAGCGATACCCAGGCATTGGGGCAACTGGTGGAGCAGGTGACCATGACGTTGCTGTTCTCGCTGGATTACCAGCGGATTCTTGATCGTGAGGGAGAGGTTCGGTTGGTGGTTTATCAGATCATGATGCTGGTGGCGCCGCATTTGCTGCCGCCAGTGAAGGTGGCGACAGAGCGGATGGCCTTGCAATACCTTGAGGATCACGACTGACCCGAAAAGCCCCTCACCCTAACCCTCTCCCGGAGGGGAGAGGGGACTGATTGGGGGATGTTCGCGAGCTACGCCGACCTGAGCGAGCTTCTTTGAATCGATAATCGACTCGATTTGTTGAGGTCGACGTATGACGCAGGACACCTCGGTCGGCTCCCTCTCCTTGGGGAGAGGGCTGGGGTGAGGGGCCGCTTGGAATGCACAAACAAAAACGCCCGACCTTCACAGGCCGGGCGTTTTTGATTTGCCCTGAAATCAGGACTGACTGGATGGCGTCGACGGTGTCGATGCCGCAGTCGGAGTAGCTGCTGCCGTGGGTGCCGCAGCGGAGTTTGCCGCGTTGGCCAGAGCTGTTGGCGCAGTCGATGGCGCCTCAGCCGGTTTCGGCGCAGCGGCTTTCGGCGCGGCCGGTTTTTTCACTGCTGGCTTTTTCGCCGCAGCCGGCTTGGCCGCAGGCTTCGCAGCGGGTTTGGCGGCAGCAGTTTTCGCTGCTGGCTTGGCCGCTGGTTTCGCTGCAGCTTTAGCCGCAGGTTTTGCTGCCGCTTTGGTTGCCGGTTTGGCAGCGGCCTTGGCGGCAACCGGTTTGGCTGCCGCTTTGGCCGCGGGCTTGGCGGCCGCAGTTTTGGTCGCAGCTTTCGCAGCCGGTTTTGCCGCCGCTTTGGCCAGTGGCTTGGCTGCGGTTTTCGCCGCAGGTTTGGCCGCTGCAGTTTTACTGGCAGGTTTCGCCGCAGCGGTTTTCGCCGCTACGGGCTGAGCTTTCAGACCGGTGAGTTTTTCGATCTGCTTTGTCAGCGTATCGACCTTGGCGTTGAGCGCCTTGACCTCATTGCGGCTCGGCACACCCAGGCGCGAAATCGCGCTGTTCAGGCGCTTGTCGAAAGCCCCTTCCAGCTCGTCCCACTTGCCCAGTGCGCGATCTTTCACGCCGCTGATACGCGACTTGGCCGAGGAGGTCGAGTCCTCGACTTTCTTGCCGACCGCAGTCTTGGTGAGCTTCTCGGCTTTCTCGCCGTCTTTGACCAATGCATCGAAGAGTTTGCTGCCGTCAGTGTCGATCTTCGAGTACACGCCTAAACCAGCCAGCCAGATTTTGCGGGAGTAGGACTCGACCTTCCCGACCCACGAGCTGCTTTCTTTATCGGTGTTCTTTTTGCCAGCCATCCCGTTCTCCTTAAGATTTTCGCGCGACGCGTTCGAGCAATGCCGTCAGCTCATCGAGCTTAGCAGAGAGTGCCTCAACGTCATGTTTAGACGGAATGCCGATCCGATTCAAGGCGCTGGCCACACGGTTGTCGAAGGCCTTCTCGACCTTGTCGAGCTGAACTTCAACGCGACCCTTGAACGAGCTGACCTGAGTGGCCGCGTCATCGATCTCGGCGTTGGCCGCATGGAGTTTTTCGCTGACGGCTTTTTTGCCTTTCTTTTCAACAGTTTGACCGGCGGCTACGAGTTCTTGAAAGTACTCGCTGCCCTCTTGGCCGACCTTGGTGTAGGCGCCCAGGCCTGCCAGCCAGATCTTGCGGGCATAGGATTTGACGTCGCTCAGAGTGGAAGTCGGAGCGTCGATTTTTTTCTTCAAAATGACTTTGGCCATGGTGCACCTCACGCGCAGAAGGTTTGAGGAACTGCCGGACGAGTGTCGGGCTCAGGCACAAAGTAGGGAGAAAAATTAGAAAGGGCACCCTAACCAGCGGGAGCATCACAAAACAAATGTGGGAGCGAGCCTGCTCGCGAATGCGTCATATCAGCCAACATTTCAGTCAACTGATACACCGCTTTCGCGAGCAGGCTCGCTCCCACAGGGGACTGGATTTCAATCTGGAAATCAGGCCAGGGCTTTGTCGAGGGCTTTCTCGATCTCGGCTTTGATCATGCCGCTCATGGCCGACATCATCAGGCCCAGTTCGACGTCGACCCTGATCGAATCGTCCGCCACATGCACTTCGCCTTTCACGCCGGAGCGCTTGAGGTTCAGGGTGTCGCCCGACCACTGCGGCTCCAGGCCGTATTGTTCGTTGAGCTTTTTGGCCAGTTTGTCGGCCTTTTCGCGGGCGGCTTCCTTACCCAGGGTGTGGGCGCGCTCAACACTGATTTTGGCCATGGAATGACTCCTGATGATTGAATGGCTGACGTTGAATCTTGACCGCATCTGCGGCAAATCGTCCCGAAGGTTGCCCATCTTACCTTTAGCCATTCCAAGACAAAGCATGGCTTGGGGATTAGAATGTCGCGCATTCTCTTTTGGTGACAGCGATATGACTGATCAGCGCAAAGGCAGCGATGCCGAACCCACCACTCACTTCGGCTTCAAAAACGTTCCGGAAAGCCAGAAAGCGGAAAAAGTCGCTGAGGTTTTCCATTCCGTAGCCGCTAAATACGACCTCATGAACGACCTTCTGTCGGGCGGCATGCACCGTCTGTGGAAGCGTTTCGCGATCGAGCTTTCCGGCGTGCGCAGCGGCAACCGCGTACTCGACATCGCTGGTGGCACCGGCGACCTGACCCGCAAGTTCTCGAACCTCGTCGGCCCGACCGGCCAGGTCGTGCTGGCCGACATCAACGAGTCGATGCTCAAGGTCGGCCGTGATCGTCTGCTCGATCTGGGCGTTGCCGGCAACGTCGAATTCGTCCAGGCCGACGCGGAAAAACTGCCGTTCCCGGACAACCATTTCGACTGCGTGACCATCGCCTTCGGCCTGCGCAACGTCACGCACAAAGAGGACGCGTTGCGTTCGATGCTGCGCGTGCTCAAGCCCGGCGGCCGCCTGCTGGTGCTGGAATTCTCCAAGCCGACCAACGCGCTGATGTCCAAAGCCTACGACGCCTACTCGTTCGCCTTCATGCCGCTGATGGGCAAGCTGATCACCAATGACTCGGAAAGCTATCGCTACCTGGCCGAATCGATCCGCATGCACCCGAATCAGGAAACCCTGAAGTCGATGATGGTCGAGGCCGGTTTCGACCGCGTGACCTATCACAACATGACCGCAGGCATCGTCGCCCTGCACCGCGGCATCAAGCCCTGATGTTGCTTACCGGGCTGCTCGCCAGCGTCGAACTCGGCCTCAACCGGGTGCTGCGTCTCGACAGCACGGCCCTGCCGCGCCTGGCGCATCTGACCGGCAAGGTGATTGCCGTCGACTGCCGCAGCCCGGCGCTGCAACTGTTCATCCTGCCCAGCGACGAAGGCTTGATGCTCGCCTCGCAGTGGGCAGCAGATGTCGATTGCACGTTGCGCGCACCGGCCTCGAGCCTGCTGAAACTGGCCCTGAGCAAGGACAAGACCGCCGTGCTGCACGCGCCGGAAGTCGAGCTCGATGGCGACAGCGGCGTGCTGCTGGAGCTGGCCGGCGTACTGCAGGATCTTGAGCTGGACTGGGAGTACGAACTCTCGCGCTGGCTCGGTCCGGTCGCCACGCAATTGCTCGGTGGCCATCTGCGCAGCCGCGCACGCTGGTATCAACAAGGATTTGCCAGCCTCAACCAGAATCTTGCCGAATACCTCGCCGAAGAATCGCGCACCCTTGTCGGGCAGCGTGAAGCCGAAGCGCGATTCAGCGAACTGGACCGGATCAAACTTGATCTGGAACGACTCGAGGCGCGTTTCGAGCGCCTTTCCCGATCCCTCGACCCAAGCGATAACGCATGAAGCTGCTTGCCGTCCGCCGTCTGTTGCGCATCCAGCGCGTCGTGATCCGCTACCGCCTCGATGACCTGCTGTTCGATCTGCCACTGCCCTGGTTCCTTCTGGCCGTGCGCTTTTTGCTGCCGTGGCGCTGGCTGCCGCGCAAGCCGCTGGAGCTCAATCGTGGTGCGCGCTTGCGTCTGGCGTTGCAGGATCTGGGGCCGATCTTCATCAAGTTCGGGCAGATTCTTTCGACCCGCCGCGACTTGCTGCCGGAAGACATCGCCGATGAGCTGATGCTGCTGCAGGACCGCGTGCCGCCGTTCGACTCGCAGCTGTCGATCAAGCTGATCGAAGAACAGCTGGGCAAGAAAATCAGCGAAGTGTTCAGCCGTTTCGACGTCGCCCCGCTGGCCTCGGCCTCGGTAGCGCAGGTGCATGCGGCGCAGCTCAAAAGCGGCGAAGAAGTCGTGGTCAAGGTCATTCGCCCGGGCCTGAAGCCGATCATCGCGCAGGATCTGGCGTGGCTGTTCATCCTGGCCCGCGCCGCCGAGAAGTTCTCCGCTGACGCACGCCTGCTGCACCCGGTCGATGTGGTGCAGGATTACGAAAAGACCATTTACGACGAACTCGATCTGTTGCGCGAGGCGGCCAACGCCAGCCAGTTGCGCCGCAACTTCGAAGGCTCGCAGCTGCTTTATGTACCGCAAGTCTATTGGGACTGGTGCCGGCCGAAAGTGCTGGTGATGGAGCGCATCTACGGCATCCAGGTCACCGATCTGGCGACCCTCGCTGACCAGCGCACCGACATGAAAATGCTCGCCGAGCGTGGCGTGGAGATCTTCTTCACTCAGGTGTTCCGCGACAGTTTCTTCCACGCCGACATGCACCCGGGCAACATCTTTGTCAGCACCGTCAATCCGTGGAGCCCGCAGTACATTGCAATCGACTGCGGCATCGTCGGCAGCCTGACCCCGGAAGACCAGGACTATCTGGCGCGCAACCTGTTCGCCTTCTTCAAGCGTGACTACCGCCGTGTCGCGCAGTTGCACATCGATTCGGGCTGGGTGCCGGCGGAAACCAAACTCAACGAATTCGAAGCGGCGATCCGTACGGTGTGCGAACCGATCTTCGAAAAACCGTTAAAAGATATTTCATTTGGCCAGGTGCTGATGCGCCTGTTCCAGACCGCTCGCCGTTTCAACATGGAAGTGCAGCCGCAGCTTGTTCTGCTGCAAAAGACTCTGCTGAATATCGAAGGCCTCGGCCGTCAGTTGTATCCGGATCTGGATCTGTGGAACACCGCGCAGCCGTTTCTCGAGCGCTGGATGCGCGAACGCGTCAGCCCGAAAGCCCTGCTGGGCAACGTGCAGAGCCAGCTGGAGCAGATTCCGCACCTGTCGAACATGGCCCGCGATCTGCTCGAACGCATGTCGCAACCCCACGCCAAAGATCCTCCGCCGCCGTGGCACAAACGCAAGGACGACTGGTTCCTGCGCCTGCTCGGCTGCGCGCATCTGGCCGGCGGCGCGATCCTCGCAGCGGGTGGTCCGTTGACCGAGTGGGCGCACTGGCCCGCCGGAATCATGGTGGCGGTCGGTTTGTATCTGGTCGTTCGCCGATAGCACGATTGAGCTGCAAGTTATAAGCTGCCAGCTTCAAGCTTGACGCTACAGGCACGCCGCAACGTGCGTTTACTTGCAGCTCGAAGCTCCTGGCTTGCTGCTGCTTTTCGAGATTTGACGATGAAAAACTGGCTGGACGAGATCAAGTGGGATGCTGACGGCCTGGTGCCGGCGATTGCCCAGGATCACAAGACCGGGCGCGTATTGATGATGGCCTGGATGAACCGCGAAGCGCTCGAACTGACCGCTGCGGAGAATCGTGCAATCTACTGGTCACGTTCCCGTGGCAAGCTGTGGCGCAAGGGCGAAGAGTCCGGCCATGTGCAGACCCTGCATGAAATGCGTCTGGACTGTGACGCCGACGTGATCATCCTGATGGTTGAACAGATCGGCGACATCGCCTGCCACACCGGCCGTCAAAGCTGCTTTTACCGGGTCTTCGAAAACGGCGACTGGAAAACGGTCGATCCGGTACTGAAAGACCCGCACGCTATCTATTCCGCAGGACACACACATGAGTGACACCCTGACCCGCCTCGCTCAGGTACTTGAAGAGCGCAAAGGCGCAGCCGCCGACAGTTCGTATGTCGCCAGCCTGTATCACAAGGGGCTGAACAAGATTCTGGAGAAAGTCGGCGAAGAGTCGGTCGAAACCATTATTGCCGCCAAGGATGCCGCGATCAGCGGCGATTGCAGTGATGTGATCTACGAGACCGCCGACCTGTGGTTCCACAGCATGGTCATGCTCGCCCAACTGGGGCAGCATCCGCAGGCCGTGCTGGATGAACTGGACCGTCGCTTCGGCTTGTCCGGACACGTCGAGAAAGCCTCGCGTCCGTCCGCCTGAATAACTTTTAGAGAGGAATCGCCACATGGGCATTTTTGACTGGAAACACTGGGTCGTCATTCTGATTGTCGTGGTGCTGGTGTTCGGTACCAAAAAACTGAAAAACCTCGGCACCGACGTTGGCGAATCGATCAAGGGCTTTCGCAAAGCCATGAACGACGACGAAAAACCGGCCGAACCGAGCGTGACCCCGCCAGCCCAGCCAGTGCCACCGGTGCAGCCGCAAACCACCGCTCAGGCCAACCCGCCGCACACCATCGACGTGCAGGCGCAGAAAGTCGAAGAGCCGATCCGCAAAGACGTGTGAGCACTGACTAATGTTTGGTATCAGCTTCTCTGAACTGCTGCTCGTCGGCCTCGTCGCCCTGCTGGTGCTCGGCCCCGAGCGTCTGCCGGGCGCGGCGCGCACCGCCGGTCTGTGGGTCGGCCGCCTGAAGCGCAGCTTCAACGCGATCAAACAGGAAGTTGAACGTGAAATCGGTGCCGACGAGATCCGTCGGCAACTGCACAACGAACATATTCTGTCGCTGGAGCAAGAGGCGCGGAAGATTTTCAATCCGAGCCAACAGGAGCCGACGCCGGCGCAGCCGCCCGCTGAGCCGACGATTGATGCGCCGACAGCGCCTGCGCCTGTTGTCGCGCCGACACAATCCGCTCCCGCAGAAACGTCGGTTGAACACGTAGCCTCGAATACCGCGCCGATCACACCTGCGCCTCACGACACCACTTTGCCGCCGCGAGCCCCATGAGCGATCTTCCGGAAAACGACCAGCACATGCCGCTGGTATCGCACCTCACCGAGTTGCGCACCCGCCTGCTGCGTTGCGTGGCGGCGATCTTCATTATCTTTGCCGGGCTGTTCGCGTTCACCCAGCAGATCTACACCTTCGTCTCGACGCCGTTGCGCCAGTACCTGCCGGTCGGCGCGACGATGATCGCCACCGACGTGTCATCGCCGTTCCTGACGCCGCTGAAACTGACGATGATGGTTTCGCTATTCCTCGCGATTCCGGTGATCCTGCATCAGATCTGGGGCTTTATCGCGCCGGGCCTGTACAAGCATGAAAAACGCGTCGCGGTACCGCTGCTGATCTCCAGCATCCTGCTGTTCTACATCGGCATGGCGTTCGCCTATTACTTCGTCTTTCCGTTGATCTTCAAGTTCTTCGCCGCCGCCACCCCGGCCGGCGTGGAAATGATGACCGACATCGCCAGTTACCTCGATTTCGTCATGACGCTGTTCTTCGCTTTCGGCGTGGCATTCGAGATTCCGGTGGCCGTGGTCCTGCTGGTGTGGATCGGCGTGGTCGACGTCAAATACCTGAAGAAGATCCGCCCGTACGTGATCATCGGCTGCTTCGTGGTCGGCATGATCCTCACCCCACCGGACATCTTCTCGCAGACCCTGCTGGCCGTGCCGATGTGGATGCTGTTCGAGATCGGCATCCTCTTCGGCGCGCTGGTCAGCAAGCGCGAACGCCCGGACGAAACCCCGGCCGACGACCACAACGACCAGCCGCCAGCGACTCAGGCATGAACCTGCTGCTGCTCGAAGAGGCCGACTTCATTGCGGCCGACCGCGTGATCCTGCGCGACCGGCGCCTGACCCACATGCAGGAAGTGCATCGCTCCGAAGTCGGTGACAGCCTGCGCGTCGGGCGCATCAACGGACTGATGGGTTCGGCTGAGCTGCTGCGTCTGGAAGCGGGCGAAGCAGAGTTGCGTGTCAGCCTTGATCAGCCACCGCCGGCCAAGCTGCCGCTGACCCTGGTGCTGGCCCTGCCCCGGCCGAAAATGCTGCGCCGCGTGTTCCAGACCGTCGCGACCATGGGTGTGGCCAAGGTGATTCTGGTCAACAGCTATCGCGTCGAAAAAAGCTTCTGGCAGACTCCGTTTCTGGAGCCGGAAGCGATTCGTGAGCAGTTGATCCTCGGGCTCGAACAGGCTCGCGATACGGTATTGCCGGAGATCGTCATCGAAAAGCGCTTCAAGCCTTTCGTTGAGGATCGGCTGCCGGCGATCAGCGCGGGCACCCTCGGCCTGGTCGGCCACCCCGGCCACTTCCCGCCCTGCCCGCGCGCCCTGAACGAACCGGTGACCCTGGCCATTGGCCCCGAGGGTGGCTGGATTCCCTACGAAATCGACCTGCTGGCAAAATCCGGCCTGCAACCGGTGCAATTGGGCGAGCGCATCCTGCGCGTCGAAACCGCCGTCACCGCCCTGCTCGCACGCCTGTTCTGACGCGACCCCGATCCTGTGTAGGAGCTGCCGAAGGCTGCGATCTTTTGATCTTGTTTTTAAAAGCAAGATCAAAGGATCGCAGCCTCGTTGCACTCGTCAGCTCCTACAAGCCCCTACAGTCGCAGACAAGTGGCGTTACAGATTGCCACCACCCAGCCGATACAACCCCTATAAGTCCAATTAAGTGGTCCGAAGGGAGTGGTCGCATGTACCGTTGGTTAGCCGAGAGTCTTGGAAACGTCAGCGTCAAACGCAAGCTGGGCATCGGTTTCGGCCTGGTGCTGTTGCTGACGCTGTTGATCACGTTCACCGGCTGGACCGGCATGAGCGGCATCATCAGCCGTGGCGACAAGCTCGGCTTCATTTCCAGCCTCAATGAGCTGACCAAAGACCTGCGCCTGGCGCGCATGGACTACGACATGCGTCGTGGTGAACAGGGTCCGGGCGCGGTCAATGAATTGCTCAGCAAACTCGAAAGCGGTTTGCAGTCGGCACGCGGCATGATCGAGCAGCCGTCCGATGTGGCGATGGTCGACCAGCAACTGGCTGCGGTTGCCGAATACAAACGCGCTTTCGGCGAAATGACCCAGGCCACCGTGCACCGTGAAGATGCGCGCAGCAAGCTTGGCGCCAACGCTGACAATGCTGTGGCCAAGGTCGGCGAAGTCGAAAGTGCGCTGCTGCAAGGCGACAGCGTTGCGCAGTACAACGCTGTCATCGAGCTGAGCAAACTGTTGCAGCAGGCGCGCTATCAGGTGCGCGGCTACACCTACAGCGGCAAGGCCGATGCCGAGCAACCGGCGCTGACCGCCATCGACAACGCCCTGAAAAACCTCGAAAGCCTGCCGACCCGCGTGCCAGAGCAGCACATCGCCAACCTGCAGCAGGCCACCGACTCGCTCAAGGCTTACCGCGCCGCTGTCGCTCAGTTCCGTGATTCACAGGTCAAGAACGCCGCCGCACTGGCCAACATGTCGGCTCAGGGCGACATCCTGATCGCGGCGAGCAAAAAGCTCACCGAATCGCAAACCGTGGTGCGCGACACCGATGCCGCCCACGCCAAGAACATGCTGCTTATCGCTACTGCGCTGGCGCTGGCCTTCGGTCTGATTGCCGCTTGGGCGATCACCCGACAAATCATCATTCCGCTGACCCAGACTCTGAAAGTGGCCGAGCGCGTGGCCGCCGGTGACCTGACCCACAACCTGGTTTCCCTGCGTCGCGACGAACTCGGCCAGTTACAGCGCTCGATGCAAAGCATGACCCAGGGCCTGCGCGAGTTGATCGGTGGCATCAGCGACGGCGTCACGCAGATCGCCAGCGCCGCTGAAGAACTTTCGGCGGTGACCGAGCAGACCAGCGCCGGGGTCAACAATCAGAAGGTGGAGACCGATCAGGTCGCCACCGCCATGAACGAAATGGCCGCCACCGTGCAGGAAGTCGCACGCAACGCTGAAGAAGCCTCAGAGGCCGCTGTCGCCGCTGACCAACAGGCCCGTGAAGGCGACAAGGTCGTCGGCGAAGCCATCGCCCAGATCGAGCGTCTGGCAATCGAGGTGGGTCACTCCACTGAAGCCATGGGCGAGCTCAAGCGTGAAAGCGACAAGATCGGCAGCGTCCTCGACGTGATCAAGTCTGTTGCCCAACAAACCAACCTGTTGGCCCTCAACGCTGCCATCGAAGCGGCCCGTGCCGGGGAAGCCGGGCGTGGTTTCGCCGTGGTTGCCGATGAAGTGCGCAGCCTTGCCCAGCGCACGCAGAAGTCCACCGAAGAGATCGAAGAGCTGATCGTCGGCCTGCAAAACGGTACCCAGCAAGTGGCGACGATCATGGACAACAGCCGCAGCCTCACCGACAGCAGCGTCGAACTGACCCGGCGTGCCGGTGGCTCACTGGAGAGCATCACCCGCACCGTCTCGGCGATCCAGGCGATGAACCAGCAGATCGCCGCCGCTGCCGAGCAGCAGAGCGCCGTGGCCGAAGAGATCAACCGCAGCGTGCTGAACGTGCGCGATGTGTCCGATCAGACCTCGGCGGCGAGCGAGGAGACTGCCGCATCCAGCGTTGAATTGGCGCGACTGGGCACGCATCTGCAGATGCTGGTAGGCCGTTTCAAAGTCTGAGTTGATGCACAACCCCGGTTTGCCTGAAACCGAGGTGATGCCATTCGCGAGCAGGCTCGCTCCCACAGGGAAACGCATTCCAAGGTGGGAGCGAGCCTGCTCGCGAAGGCAGCGGCGCGGTTTGCGCGTCGTAGTTAACGGGCGCGCCAATTCGGCGACGGATGCTTTGCACTGGTTTTAGGTTTGATCGGTGTTTGTTCGCAGCTCAACAGCGGACATAAAAAAACCCCGCTGAATCAGCGGGGTTCTTTTATCAGGCCGGCTGAGCCTGCAGGCTCACCGGTCGCAGCGGCAGCAACGGCGCATGCGGATCGGCTTTCACCGAAGCGCGCCAAGCATCGAGCCACTCGGCAAGCCCTTCGGCCCAGACCTGCTCGTGCAGGCGTGCCAGTGCGACAGGGTCGCTGAGCAGTTGCAGACGATCATGGTTGTTCAGCCCGGCCGGGCCGACCTTGATCGCGTGTCGCACACGTTCCTGACGCAGCCACTCGATCGGCTCGGCCTGGCCGTGACGCGAGGTCGCCAGCGAGCACGCCAGGGCGTTCTGCTGTGGATCGACCACGGCGCGGACGAAGCCGTCGTTGAGGGCGTGATAGCGGTTTTCGTGGGTGTACTGATCGGTTGCCAGCAAGGCCTGTGGCGGATTGTATTCCTCAGGGATGAGGAACAGGCTCTCGTCACGGGTCTTCAGACCAAGGCCGACACGGCTGGAGATCACCGAGACCGGGATCGACAGCATCAGCGAACCGACGATCGGCACCAGCCACCAGAGGAAGCTCGGGTTCAACCAGATCACCAGCAGCGCCCACAAGAAGCCCAGCAACGTCTGCGGACCGTGGCGCTTGACCGCTTCGCTCCATGGCGTCGAGTCGTCGTCACGCTGCGGCGAGTTCCAGGTCGCGGCCCAACCGAGGAACGCGGCGAGGACGAAGCGGGTGTGGAAAATCATCCGCACCGGCGCCAGCAGCATGGAGAACAGCATCTCCAGGAGCATCGACAGAGTCACCTTGAACTTGCCGCCGAACTCTTTCGCGCCCTTGGCCCAGATCAGGATGATGCTCAACAGCTTCGGCAGGAACAGCAGCACGATGGTCGTCGAGAACAGCGCGATGGCCTTGTCCGGGTGCCATTGTGGCCACAGCGGATAGAGCTGGCGCGGTTCGAGGAAGTACTGCGGCTCCATCAGCGTGTTCACCGCCAGCAGCGCGGTCGACAACACCAGGAAGAAGAACCACAACGGCGCCGACAGGTAGGACATCACGCCGGTCAGGAACACCGCGCGGTGCACCGGGTGCATGCCCTTGACCAGGAACAGGCGGAAGTTCATCAGGTTGCCGTGGCACCAGCGACGGTCACGCTTGAGCTCGTCGAGCAGGTTCGGCGGCAGCTCTTCGTAACTGCCCGGCAGGTCGTAGGCAATCCACACGCCCCAACCGGCACGGCGCATCAGCGCAGCTTCGACGAAGTCGTGGGAAAGGATTGCACCGGAGAACGCGCCTTTGCCCGGCAACGGCGCCAGAGCGCAGTGGTCGATGAACGGCTTCATGCGGATGATCGCGTTGTGACCCCAGTAGTGGGATTCACCCAACTGCCAGAAGTGCAGACCGGCGGTAAACAGCGGGCCGTACACACGGGTGGCGAACTGCTGCATGCGCGCATACAGGGTGTCCATGCCCGACGCACGCGGCGCGGTCTGGATGATCCCGGCGTCCGGCGTGGCTTCCATCAAGCGCACCAGACTGGTCAGGCACTCACCGCTCATCACCGAGTCGGCGTCGAGCACGACCATGTACTTGTAGTCACCGCCCCAACGACGGCAGAAGTCGTCGAGGTTGCCGCTCTTGCGCTTCACACGACGGCGACGACGGCGATAGAAGATCTTGCCGAAGCCCTTGGCTTCGCGGCAGACATCCAGCCAGGCCTGTTGCTCGGCGACGCAGATATCGGTGTCGTTACTGTCGCTGAGGACGAAGAAGTCGAAGCGATCCAGATCACCGGTGGCGGCGACCGATTCGAACGTCGCACGCAGACCGGCGAATACACGCGGCACGTCTTCGTTGCAGATCGGCATCACCAGCGCAGTACGCGCATCTTTCGGAATCGGCTCATTACCGGCGCTTTTCCCGGAGATACGGTATTTATCGTGGCCAGTAAGCAGCTCGAGGAAGCCCATCAGCGCGGTCCAGAAACCGGCCGAGACCCAGCAGAACAGAATCCCGAACAGAATCAGGATGCTGGTTTGCAGCGCATACGGCAGCACTTGCGTGGCAGTTTGCAGCAGCGGCTGATGCAGGACTTCTTCCAGATCGACGAACGACCAGCCTTGGTACGGCATGATGCCTTTCATGTACCAGCCGGCAACGATGGTCTGGCCGAGCATCAGCAGCAACAGGATGTAGCGGCGGATCGAACCGACGGTGCGCCAGCGCGCGGCCGGCAGGACATTGGCGTCCTTCGGCGGCTGCGGCGGGTTGGTGCGACCGGTCAGACGGCGCCAGCCACGCACCAGGATATTGGTGCGCCATGGCTCCGGCACGACCTTGGTGCGGCGGATCGGCGGGGTCGCCTTGAGGCTGACCCGACCGCTGGCATCGAGCACCAGCATCTCCGCTTCAGCCAGTTCTTCGGCAGTGCTCAGGGTCAGACGCTTGCCCACCGAAGCCTGGGCGGCTTCGGCAGGGGCGTCGAAGGTCGAGGACGACAGGCGTTCATGCAGCTCGCTGAACGACTGGCAACCCGCGAGTTCCGCGCGTTGCTCGTCGGTCATCGGCAGATGCGCCAGATACTCGGACAGAGTCTCTGGCTGTACTGGTGAATTACTCATCGGCAGGCAACTGATAGCTCCAGGTCTCGGTCAGGACTTCTTCAGTCGGCGCCGATTCCGGTGTGGCAGGGGCCGCGTCGGCAGCGACTGGCTGCTTGGCGTCTTTGTTGGCCTTGTCCTTGGCGTCGGTTGCAGGCTTGGCTTCAGCCTGTTTGGCTTCGGCGGCCTTGGCTTCCTTGTCGAGTTTTTCCTGTTGTTTGGCAGCAACCTTGTCAGCCTTGGCGACCGACGAGTTGGACGCCGGCACCGATTTGCCCAGATCCGCGGTGACCACTGGCTGAACCAGGGCGGCGCGCATCTCGGTCGCTTTGCTCGGATCCTTGATCTTCATCCGCAGGGTCAGGCGCCAGCCCTTGGTTTCCGGGTTGTAGCGCACGCTGTTCTCGACCAGTTCGGCATTGTCGCCGACGCTGACCTGACTGCGCACGTCGGCATCCGGCGTCAGGGCCGCCAGCGACGGGCCTTCGAAGTCGACCAGATAGGCAACGCTGCCGTCGGGCTGACGGATCAGGTTCGATTGCTTGACGTCACCGGTCGAACGCAGGGTCTGCGCCACCCAGGCGCTGTCCGGCGCATGGAGTGCTGCTTCGTCCATGGTCCAGTGCATGCGGTAGGCGAAGTCCAGCGGCTGGCCTGGCTCCGGCATTTTTTCCGGGCTCCAGAACGCAACGATGTTGTCGTTGGTTTCGTCTGCGGTCGGAATCTCTACCAGATCGACAGTGCCCTTGCCCCACTCGCCCTTCGGCTCGATCCAGGCACTTGGGCGCTTGTCGTAGCGGTCGTCGAGGTCTTCGTAGTGGCTGAAATCACGGCCACGCTGCAGCAGACCGAAACCACGCGGGTTCTCGACGCTGAAGTTGCTCACAGCCAGATGTTTCGGGTTGTTCAGTGGGCGCCAGATCCACTCGCCGTTGCCGGCATGGATCGACAGACCGCTGGAGTCGTGCAGTTCACGACGGTAGTTGAGGACTTTCGACGGCTGGTTGGCGCCGAACAGGAACATGCTGGTCAGCGGCGCGATGCCCAGTTTGCCGACCTTGTCACGCAGGAACATCTGCGCCTTGACGTCGACGATGGTGTCGCTGCCCGGACGCAGGATCAAACGGTAGGCACCAGTGGCACGCGGCGAGTCGAGCAGAGCAAAGATCACCAGGTGCTTGTCGCCCGGCTTGGGCTGCTGAATCCAGAACTCGCGGAAACGCGGGAACTCTTCACCCGACGGCAGCGCGGTATCGATCGCCAGACCACGGGCCGACAGACCATAGGTGTGGCCCTTGCCGACGACGCGGAAGTAGCTCGCGCCGAGCATGGTCATGATCTCGTCTTGCTTGTCGGCCTTGTTGATCGGGTACAGCACACGGAAACCGGCGTAACCCAGTTGCTCGGTGGCTTTCGGATCGAATTTCAGATCGCCGAAATCGAAGCGGCTCGGATCGTATTTGATCTCCGAGACGGTATTGGTGGTGATTTCGTTGATTTTCACCGGTGTATCGAAGTGCATACCCTGGTGATAGAAGGAGAGCTTGAACGGCGTCTTCTGATCGGCCCACTCAGCCTTTTCGGTGAGGAAGCGGATCTTCTGGTAGTCCGCGAACTTCATTTCGCGGAATTCGTTCGGCAGGTTGCTGCGCGGGGCTTCGAACTTCTGCCCGGCCAGCTCTTTGGCCTTGGCCGATACGTCGTCAAGATTGAACGCCCAAAGCTGACCGGCGCTGAGCAGGCACAGGAGCGCCGAACCCGCTACCAGAGCACTTCGCATGCGTTTGGCAGACATTTTTGCTGCATTACAGGGACTAACAATCACGAGCAACCCTCGCCGAAAACAGATCAATAAACCAACGGCCAGCTATCTTTATGCCAGGTTGGCGAGCATTGTTCCGACTCCGCCGGGGCAAAATGATTCCCCAATCGGATCCAGACAAGTCTCTACCTAAGTCAAAACGGATCAACGAATGTCGATCCCCGCAGCGCGCGATTATCTAGTAGCCCGGATGACAACGCATCAGGGGTAACAAAGTATTTATCGCGAAAACAGCCTAAAAACAGTCGAAATTTCCGAAAAAGGTGTTTCAGGCACTGTCAGGTCTGTAACAAAAAGGTAACCGGGCCATCGTTGACCAGGTGCACCTGCATATCGGCGCCGAATCTACCTGATGCCACAGTGCCATGCACCTGTTTCGCCTGGCTCAATAAATAGTCGAACAATTCCTCACCCAGTGCCGGCGGTGCGGCCGTGGAAAAGCTCGGGCGCAGGCCGCTTTTGGTATCGGCGGCGAGGGTGAACTGAGAGACCAGCAGCAACCCGCCACCCACATCCGCCAGGGACAGATTCATCTTGCCCTGGGCGTCACTGAATACTCGATAGTTAAGCAGCTTATGCAGAAGTTTGTCGGCGCTGGTACGCGTATCGTCGGGTTCTACCGCGACCAGCACGAGCAAACCCTGATCGATTGCGCCGACTATCTCGCCGGCGACCTCTACCCGCGCGCCGCTTACGCGTTGTAACAGCGCCTTCATGCTTCTTCGAGTGGCAAGTCGAGCAGGCGCTGGGCCATTTTGCTCGCCGCGCGCACCAGCGCATCGGTGATGCCCGGCTCGGACGCAGCGTGGCCGGCGTCGCGGATCACCTGCAATTCGCTGTTCGGCCAGGCCTGGTGCAATTCCCAGGCGTTGTCGAGCGGGCAGATCACGTCGTAGCGACCGTGAATGATCACGCCGGGCAGATGAGCGATCTTGCCCATGTCGCGGATCAGCTGGTTCGGCTCAAGGAAGGCGTTGTTGGTGAAGTAGTGGCATTCGATCCGCGCGATCGACAGCGCGCGCTGCGGCTCGGAGAAACGATCGACCACCAGCGGGTTCGGCCGCAGGGTCGCGGTACGCCCTTCCCAGGTCGACCACGCCTTCGCTGCATGCATCTGGGCGATCTGGTCGTTGCCGGTCAGGCGTTTGTGGAAAGCACTGAGCAGGTCGTCGCGCTCGTCCAGCGGGATCGGCGCGATGTAGTCCTGCCAGTAATCCGGGAATAGACGGCTGGCGCCGGCCTGATAGAACCATTCGATTTCCTGCGGACGGCAGAGGAAAATCCCGCGCAGAATCAGACCATGGACCCGCTCCGGGTGGGTTTGCGCGTAGGCCAGCGCCAGGGTCGAACCCCACGAGCCGCCGAACAGCACCCATTTTTCAATGCCCAGGTGTTTGCGGATGCGCTCAAGGTCTTCCACCAGATCCCAGGTGGTGTTGTTTTCCAGGCTGGCGTGCGGGGTGGAGCGACCGCAGCCGCGCTGGTCGAAGGTGACGATGCGATACAGATTCGGATCGAAATAGCGTCGGCTCTGGGCGTCGCAGCCGGCGCCGGGGCCACCGTGGATGAATACGACCGGCAATCCTTCCGGCGAGCCGCTTTCATCGACGTACAGTGTATGGGTGTCATCGACAGCCAGATCGTGCCGGGCGTGGGGTTTGATCTGCGGAAACAAAGTCTGCATTGCGCGCTCCGTAAGGGGTCGAGGTCATCCCTGGGGGGACTCGTATTATTCTGCCGTTGGGCATCATAAACCCGATTTGCGTCAATGAGCATGCCTGTGCGCTGTCACCGTTTGTCAGCCATCACCCTCACGGGCTGAACGCGATCCTGTGGGAGCGAGCCTGCTCGCGAACGCGGTGTGTCATTCAGCCTGGTTGTCGGCTGAACGGATGCCTTCGCGAGCAGGCTCGCTCCCACAGGGGTTAGGCGCTGTAGTGAGATTTTGCCCAGGCCAGATAGCCCTGCAGCAATTCCCTGAGCACCACCCGCGTCGGCTCGGCCAGGTCGGCGCGGTAGCGGAACGGTTCGAACTCTTCCATGTAGGTGGACTGGCACAGTTCCAGCTGCACGGCGTGGATGTCCTGCGCCGGGGCGCCGTACTGGCGGGTGATGTGTCCGCCCTTGAAGCGGCCATTGAGCACATGGGTGAACTGTTCGTGCCCCGCGCAAATCGTTTCCAGCTGACTGGCCAATTGCGGATCACAACTGGCGCCATTGAACGTGCCAAGGTTGAAGTCCGGCAGTTTGCCCTCGAACAGGTGCGGGATGATCGAGCGGATCGAGTGCGCATCGAACAACAGCGCGTAGCCGAATTCGGCTTTCAGTCGCGCCAGTTCCTCCTGCAAGGTGCGGTGATACGGCGTCCAGATCTGCTCCAGGTATGTTGCGCGTTCCTCTTTCGACGGTTCCAGACCTTCCTGAAACAACGGAATGCCGTCGAACAACGTCGCCGGATACAACCCGGTGGTCGCCCCGGCATACAACGGCTTGTCGTCGGACGGCCGGTTGAGGTCGATGACGAAACGCGAATACTCGGCAGCCAGGGTGCTGGCGCCCAGTTCCTCGGCAAAATCGTAGAGCAGCGGAATATGCCAGTCGGTGTCCGGCAGGCTTCTCGCAGCGGGGATCAGCCCGGCCTCGACCGTTGGGGTCAGACGCACACCCGCATGGGGCATGCTGATCAGCAGCGGCACGCGGCCTTGTTTGAAACTCAGAACCTTGTCCACAACCGCCCTCCTAGAAATTCGATTCGACGCCGTGACGCACGACGCGCTTGTCCAGATCGCCACCGAGCCAATAGGCCAGATCCGCTGGACGCTCGATGTCCCACGCCACGAAATCAGCGACCTTGCCGACCTCCAGCGAGCCATGGGTCTGCGCCATGCCCATCGCCTGCGCGGCATGGATGGTCGCCCCGGCCAGAGCTTCTTCCGGGGTCATGCGGAAACAGGTGCAGGCCATGTTCAGCATCAGACGCAACGACAGCGCCGGCGAGGTGCCGGGGTTGAGGTCGCTGGCGATGGCGATCTTCACCTTGTGCTTGCGCAGCGCTTCCATCGGCGGCAACTGGGTTTCGCGCAGGAAATAGAACGCGCCGGGTAGCAGCACGGCGACGGTGTCGGCAGCGGCCATGGCGATCGCGTCGTCCTCGTCCATGAACTCCAGGTGATCGGCGGACAAGGCTTTGTAGCGTGCGGCGAGGCTGGAGCCGTGCAGCGAGGACAATTGCTCGGCGTGCAGCTTCACCGGCAGTCCGAGTTGTTGCGCGGCGACGAAGACCCGCTCGACCTGCTCCGGCGAGAATGCCAGGTATTCGCAGAACGCATCCACGGCGTCGACCAGACCTTCGGCGGCAAGGGCCGGGAGCATCTGCTCGCACACCAGATCGATGTATTCGTCGGCGCGATCCTTGTACTCCGGCGGCAACGCGTGCGCCGCCAGGCAAGTGCTGCGGACGCTGATCGGCAGCTCTTCGGCCAGGCGCCGGATGACCCGCAGCAGCTTGCGCTCATTGGCCAGATCGAGACCGTAGCCGGATTTCATTTCCACCGTGGTCACGCCGTCGCGCATCAAGCTTTTCAGGCGTTTGGCGGCGCTGGCGAACAACTCGTCTTCGCTCGCTTCACGGGTGGCGCGCACCGTGCTGGCGATGCCCCCGCCCTGCGCGGCGATCTCGGCATAGCTGACGCCTTGCAGACGCTGCTCGAATTCGCCGCTGCGGTTGCCGCCGAACACGGTGTGGGTGTGGCAGTCGATCAGACCGGGGGTGACCCACGCACCCTGCAAATCATTGACCGCCGGGTATTCGCCGGACGGCAATTGAGTGCGCGGGCCGATCCACTCGATCAGCGTGCCGGACGTCACGATCGCGGCATCCTCGATGATCGAATAGGCGCCGTTGGCCATGGTTGCGACGTAGCAGTGTTGCCAGAGGGTTTTCACTGTTGGCCTCCGTTTGGGTTTGTATGGTGAGCAGCCTCAAAAGCCCCTCACCCTAGCCCTCTCCCAGAGGGAGAGGGGACTGACCGTGTTGTTCCGTCGAGATATGCCGACCTGAAATTTCTCAGCCGAACTCACGTTGCGAAAACAATGAAGATCGGCTCCCTTCCCCCTCTCCCCCTTGGGGGAGAGGGCTGGGGTGAGGGGGAGCGATTTCACTAACAATACAAATCTCCCCGTAAAGCGCTTACAAACTAGGCAACAACTGCCCAGCGACAAGCTGGGTCAAGCACCGCGACGCCAGCAATTCAGTCGCCGCATTGATGTCCGGCGCAAAGAAGCGGTCCTTCTCATAGAACGGCACTTCCTTGCGCAAGATCGCCCGCGCCTGTTCCAGCTTCGGCGAAGTCTTCAGGCCGTTACGCAGATCCAGCCCCTGCGCCGCCGCCAGCCATTCCACGGCGAGAATGCCGCGAGTGTTCTCAGCCATTTCCCACAGGCGCTTGCCGGCGGCCGGGGCCATCGACACGTGGTCTTCCTGGTTGGCCGAGGTCGGCAGGCTGTCCACCGAATGCGGATGGGACAATGCCTTGTTTTCGCTGGCCAGTGCTGCCGCAGTTACTTGCGCGATCATGAAGCCGGAGTTCACACCACCGTTAGCGACGAGGAACGGCGGCAGTTGCGACATGTGCTTGTCCATCATCAGCGAGATGCGGCGTTCGCTCAGCGAGCCGATTTCAGCGATGGCCAGGGCCATGTTGTCAGCGGCCATGGCCACCGGTTCGGCGTGGAAGTTGCCGCCGGAAATCACGTCGCCTTCAGCGGCGAATACCAAGGGGTTGTCGGAAACCGCGTTGGCTTCGACCGCCAGCACTTCAGCGGCCTGGCGGAACTGGGTCAGGCAGGCACCCATGACTTGCGGCTGGCAGCGCAGCGAGTACGGGTCCTGGACCTTGTCGCAGTTCTGATGCGAGGCGGAGACTTCGCTGCGCTCACCGAGCAGATCGCGGTAGGCCGCAGCGGCATCGATCTGCCCTCTCTGCCCACGTGCGGCATGAATGCGCGCGTCGAACGGCGAGCGCGAACCAAGCACGGCTTCTACGGTGAGACTGCCCAGCGCCACTGCACCGGCAAACAGATCTTCGCCTTCGAACAAACCGCGCAGGGCAAACGCCGTGGAAACCTGAGTACCGTTGAGCAGCGCCAGACCTTCTTTAGCCGCTAAAGTCAGCGGCGCCAGGCCTGCGACTTTCAGTGCTTCGGTGGCTTCAAGCCATTCGCCCTTGTAGCGCGCCTTGCCCTCGCCCAGCAGCACCAGCGACATGTGCGCCAACGGCGCCAGATCCCCCGACGCACCGACCGAACCTTTCAGCGGAATGTGCGGATAGACCTCGGCATTGATCAGCGCGATCAGCGCATCGATCACCTGCCGACGGATGCCGGAAAAACCACGGCTGAGACTGTTGACCTTGAGCACCATGATCAGTCGCACAAGGTCATCGCTGATCGGCTGGCCGACGCCGGCAGCGTGCGAGAGCACCAGCGAACGCTGCAGGTTCTCCAGGTCTTCGCTGGCGATGCGCGTCGAGGCCAGCAGGCCGAAACCGGTGTTGATGCCGTAGGCGGTGCGGTTCTCGGCGAGGATCTGTTCGACGCAGGCGACGCTGGCCTCGATCTGCGCGCTGGCGCTGTTGTCGAGGGTCAGTGTGACCGGGTTCTGATAGACGTCACGCAGTTGGGCCAGGCTCAGTTGGCCGGGGATCAGATTCAGCGCAGTCATTAAAATGCTCCTGTCAGGCATTGTTATTAACTACCAGTCGCTCCGGAGCATTCCGTTATCCGTCGTTTCTCGTCTTGTGAACGATCCACGCCTTGGCACGCTGGTATGGGTAGTTGTCAGTGCAAATTCGGTAGAACGTTGTGCGGCAGATTCGGGTCTTTCAGCACGGTCGCAGCGGCAGCGATATCCGGCGCCAGCCAGCGATCCTGATCGTAGGCGGGGACCGTTTCGCGCAGCAGTTTCCACGCGCGGTCAGTGCCCACGCCAAAGCGCTGTTCCTTGAGGAATTCAAACGCCTGCGCCGCCAGCAGGTATTCAATCGCGAGGATCTGCGTGCAGTTTTCCAGCGCGCGATGCAGCTTCAGCGCGGCGTTGGTGCCCATGCTCAGGTGATCTTCCTGCAGGCCCGAGGTGATGTAGTTGTCGAGTACCGCCGGTTGCGCCAATTGACGGTTTTCCGCACACAGCGAGGCGGCGACGTATTGCACGATCATCATCCCCGAGTTGACCCCGGGATTGGCCACCAGAAACGCCGGCAGACCGCTGACGTGCGGATTGACCAAACGGTCCAGACGGCGCTCGGCAATCGAGCCGATTTCGGCCATGGCAATCGCCAGCAGATCCGCCGCCATCGCCACGGATTGACCGTGCGGGTTGGCCTGCGACATCACCCGGAAATTGTCCGGTGTGCCGAGCAGTAACGGGTTGTCGGTGCAGCCGTTGAGTTCGGCTTCCACCTGTTTGATTGCGTGCTCCAATTGATCACGCGCGGCGCCATGCACCTGCGGGATCGAGCGGATGCTCAGCGCGTCCTGAGTGCGAACGCCTTTGCTTGCGGCGATCACTTCGCTGCCATCGAGTAATGCGCGCAGATTTTCGCCGACCTGCTGCATGCCTGGATGCGGCTTGAGCGCAATGATCTCGGCATCGAAGGCATCGATCTGGCCGCGCTGGGCTTCGAAACTCATCGCACCAATGACATCGGCCCATTGCAACAGCCGCGTAGCATCGGCAATCGCCAGGCAACTGAGGCCGGTCATGCAGGGCGTGCCGTTGACCAGACACAAGCCATCCTTCGCGCCGAGCTGCACAGGTTGCAGGCCCTCTTCGGCCAGCGCCTGTTGCGCCGAAATGATCTGCCCGCGATAACTGACATTGCCAACGCCGAGCAGCGCGATGCCGATGTGCGCCATGTGCGTCAGGTAACCCACCGAACCCTGCGACGGCACCTGCGGGGTGATGCCGCGATTGAGCAGCGCCAGCAGCCCTTCGACCACACGCCGATGCAGGCCTGACTTGCCGTGGCTGTAGTTGTGGATCGCAGCGCAGATGATTGCGCGGGTCTGCTCGTCGCTGAGCACCGGGCCGACACCGCAGGCATGGCTGAGCAAGGTGTTGCGCGAGAGTTGGCTGAGCTGTTCGTCCTGCAGCGAGACGTTGGACAGACCGCCCAGACCGGTGTTGACGCCATAGGCGCGCTCGCCGCTGGCGACGATGCGCTGGACGATGGCCTGAGCGTTATCGAGGCGCGCCCAGGTTTCGCTGGACAGTTCCAGTGGCGCACCGTGCCGGGCAACGGCGACCACGTCCTGCCAACGCAGAGGGCTGCCTGTGATAACGATTTTTTCAGCCCGGGACATCTAAAACCTCATACCAATTCTGTTGATGCAAGTAACCCTGTGGCGAGGGGATTTATCCCCGTTCGGCTGCGAAGCAGTCGCAAAACCTGTCACAGCGGTCTGCCTGACAGATTTGGTGGCATGGTTTGGGGCGGCTTCGCCACCCAACGGGGATAAATCCCCTCGCCACAACGGCCACTCAGTCTCAGACCACCGCCGCGCGCCGCTGTACGAACCGGTCGACATACTCATCCGCCGGCGAGTGCAGGATCTCTCTTGGCGTGCCCACCTGGATCAACCGGCCATCCTTGAGAATCGCGATGCGATTGCCGATGCGCACGGCTTCGTCGAGGTCGTGGGTGATGAAGACGATGGTTTTGTGCAGGGTCTTTTGCAGTTCCAGCAACTGGTCCTGCATCTCGGCGCGGATCAACGGATCCAGCGCACTGAATGCTTCATCCATGAGGATGATGTCGGTGTCCGCCGCCAATGCACGGGCGAGGCCGACGCGCTGACGCATGCCGCCGGAGAGCTGGTGCGGGTATTTGTTTTCGTAGCCTTTTAGACCGACGGTGTTGATCCAGTGCAGCGCGCGTTCGGCGCAGACCTGCTTGCTCTCGCCGCGCACTTTCAGGCCGTAGGCGACGTTATCGAGCACGGTTTTGTGCGGCAGCAGGCCGAAGCTCTGGAACACCATGCTGATCTTGTGTCGGCGAAATTCGCGCAGGGCGTCCATGTCGTACTGCAGGATGTCCTCGCCATCGACCAGAATCGCCCCGCTGGTAGGATCGATCAGGCGATTGAAGTGGCGCACCAGGGTGGATTTGCCCGAGCCGGACAGGCCCATGATCACGAAGATTTCGCCAGTGCCGATACTTAGCGACAAGTCATTAACGCCGACCACGCAACCGGTTTCGTTGAGCACCTGGTCCTTGCTCTTGCCCTGGCCGACCATGGCCAGCGCATCCTTGGCGCGGTTGCCGAAAATCTTGAAGACGTTGCGCACTTCGATCTTGCTCACGCTTGCGTTGCTCATTTGCTCACCTCGTGGCGTGGCCGACCGTACGCTTGAGTAATGCGGTCGATGACCACCGCGAGAATCACGATCGCCAGCCCGGCTTCGAGACCTCGGCCGACGTTAAGGGTCTGAATCCCCACCAGCACGTCTTCACCGAGGCCGCGGGCGCCGATCATTGAGGCGATCACCACCATCGACAGGGCCATCATCGTGGTCTGGTTGATCCCGGCCATGATGCTCGGCAGGGCCAGCGGCAGTTGCACGCCGAACAGTTGCTGCCAGCGGTTGGCGCCGAAGGCATTGATCGCTTCCATGACTTCGCCGTCGACCTGGCGAATACCAAGGTCGGTCAGGCGAATCAGCGGGGGCGCGGCGTAGATCACCGTGGCGAAAATCGCCGGCACCTTGCCCAGGCCGAACAGCATCAGCACCGGAATCAGGTAAACGAAACTCGGCATGGTCTGCATGATGTCGAGCAGCGGCATCAGCACCGAACGCAGACGATTGCTGCGTGCCGAGAGAATCCCCAGCGGGATGCCGATCAGCACCGAAATGATCGTCGCGACCATCATCAGCGCCAGGGTCTGCATGAGTTTGTCCCAGAGGCCGACCGCGCCCACCAGAAACAACAGACCGACAATCACGGCGGTGGTCACGACTTTGCGCGTGGCGTGCCAGGCGATGACACCGACGATTGCCAGCATCAACCACCACGGCGCCGCACGCAGCAAACCTTCGAGACTGACGATGGCCCACAACAGCGTGTCGGAGATATGCCGGAACACGTCGCCGTAGTTGGTCACCAGCGAATCGACCCAACCGTTGACCCAGTCGGCGATGGAAAAGGTAAAGCTTTCGGGAAACATAAGGGACTCTCAATCAAGGGGTTGCGATCAAGCGTCCGGCTGCCGTGGCTGGCAGCCGGGGAAACCTGACCTACAAGGCCGCGTCGATTTTCTTGGCTGCGTCGTCGCTCACCCATGCGTGCCAGACTTCAGGATGTTCCTTGAGGAAGATTTTCGCCAGTTTTGCCGACTCGATGCGTTCCTTGGCCATGCGGCCGAGGTTCTGATTGAGCAGGTCGATCGGCAGGTTGACCTTTTCCAGCACGGCGACCAGTTCCGGGGCTTCGTCGTGGAAGGTTTTCGACAGGCCGACCTTGATGCTCACGGTCTTGTCGACGCCGGGTTTCTCTTCCAGTTTGACTGCATCGATCTGGCCCATCAGCGGCGTTGGCGACCAGTAGTAGAAGAGGATCGGCTCGCCACGCTTGTAGCTCGACAGCACCGCCGCATCCAGCGCAGGTCCTGTGCCTGGGCGGAAGTTGGTGTAACTGTTTTCCAGGCCATAACTCTTGAGCATTTCGCTGTTGTCGAGCTCGCAGGTCCAACCGGCCGGGCAGTTATAGAAGCGGCCCTTGGACGGCTCTTCGGCATCCTTGAACACGGCGGAATACTTGCCCAGATCAGCGATGTTTTTCAGGTCCGGGGCCTTCGCCTCGAGCTTGCGCTTGGCGTCGCCTTCGATCACGTAACGCGGCACGTACCAGCCTTCGACAGCACCCACCACTGGCGCGCCGACACCGATGACCTTGCCGGCCTTCTCGGCCTTGTTCCAGACCTCGCTACGGCCGACCCACTCTTCGGCGAACACTTGAATGTCGTTGCTGCTCAGGGCGTTTTCCATGGTGATGGAATTGCCCGGCAGGCTGTCGGTCTTGCAGCCGTAACCTTTCTCCAGCACCACTTGCAGCACGTCGGTCAGGAGCATGCCGCTCTCCCAGTTCAGCCCGGCGAATTTCACCGGTTTGCCCGATTCGCACCAGCCGGCGGCTTGCGTCGCACCGGCACTGGCCAACAGGCCCATGGACAGCAATGTGGTCAGCAGGGTCTTGTTCGATTTCATTGTCGTGACGCTCCTAATCATGAATGGGCTTACGGCAGTTCAAGAGGCATCCAGCCTGGTCCACGTCCAGATCAGGCCTGCGCCGCAGCGCGACCGGCCCCGCTCGTTTTTGCTTGTTGGGTGCTGTTCTGCTCGACCGGCAGAATCAGGCGATCGGGCACGGTGCTGTGCCATTTCTTTGCGCAGAAGTAATAGACGGCAGCCGGGAGAACCAGGCCGATGATCCAGGAAATGTCCACATCACCGAGGGCGGCCACCAGCGGCCCGGTATAGAACTTGGTGGAGATGAACGGCAACTGCACCAGCACACCGAACACATAGACGCTGATGCCGAGCAGGTTCCAGCGACCGTAGCGCCCATTCGGGTCGGCCAGCGCCGGCACGTCGTAGCGCTCGCGGGTGATGCAGTAGTAGTCGACCAGGTTGATCGCGCTCCACGGGGTGAAGAAGGCGAGCAGGAACAGGATGAAAGACTTGAACGCACCGAGGAACGAGTGCTGACCGAGCAGCGCGATCAGAGTAGCGGCGCCGACGATCACCAGCACAAACACCAGCCGCTGCATCCGGGTCACCGTCAGATGGCCTTTGAAACCACTGATGATGGTCGCGATGCACATGAAGCTGCCGTAGGAGTTCAGCGTCGAGATGGTCACCTTGCCGAACGCGATACTGAAATACAGCAGCGCGGCAGTGGCGCCGGTACCGCCGAGGCCGACGATGTAGGCGACTTCATGGCCAGCGAATTGACCGTTGGCCGACGCGGCGGCAAACACGCCGAGGATCATCGCCACCTGCGCGCCGATCACCGAACCTGCGCCAGCGGCGAAAAAGGTTTTCACCGATGAAGTGGCGCTCGGCAGGTAACGCGAGTAGTCAGCTACATACGGGCCGAAAGCGATCTGCCAGGACGCCGCCAGCGACACCGCCAAGAGGAAACTGCTCCAGCTGAAATGACGAATCTGCAGGAGCGCACCGACGTCGGTCTGGCTCATCAGCCGCCAGAACAGGAACACGAAAGCGATCACGCCAATCAAGCTGGCGACGCGGCCGATCCAGTGGATTACCCGGTAGCCAAGCACCGTGACCAGCACGATGACGCTGGCGAAAATCAGGATGCCTACACTGTCGCTGACACCGAACAACTGGCCCAGCGCCTGCCCGGACAGCACCGTTCCGGTGGCGGTGAAGCCGAGGTACATCAGGCACACCAGCACGATCGGAATCGCCGCGCCATAAACGCCGAATTGCACACGACTGGAGATCATCTGCGGCAAGCCCAGTTTCGGCCCTTGCGCGGCATGCAGCGCCATCACACCACCGCCGAGCAATTGGCCGATCAGCAGACCGATCAACGACCAGAAAACATCACCGCCAAGCACCACGGCCAAGGCCCCGGTGACGATCGCAGTGATCTGCAGGTTGGCGCCCATCCACAGGGTGAACTGACTGAACAGACGACCGTGTCTTTCCGCTTCCGGGATGTAGTCGATCGAACGCCTTTCGATCAACGGAGTACTGCCTGCACGTTCGTTGTTAACCGCCATGATTCAACCTCTGTGGATTGCTATTCGGGTTCACTGAAATTCCTCTGTGGGAGCGAGCCTGCTCGCGAATCGGTGTATCAGGCACAGCAGTAGCGACTGACACGACGCCTTCGCGAGCAGGCTCGCTCCCACATAAAACCAGAGCGTGTTACCCGCCAGTGATCATCGGCAGATTCAGCCCCTGCTCTTTCGCGCAGTCGATGGCGATCTGGTAACCGGCATCCGCATGACGCATGACGCCGGTAGCCGGGTCGTTGTGCAGCACGCGAGCGATGCGCTCGGCGGCTTCATCGGTACCGTCGCAGACGATCACCATCCCCGAATGTTGCGAGAAGCCCATGCCGACACCGCCGCCGTGGTGCAAAGACACCCAGGTCGCGCCGCTGGCGGTGTTCAGCAGCGCGTTGAGCAACGGCCAATCGGAGACGGCGTCGGAGCCGTCCTGCATCGATTCGGTTTCGCGGTTGGGGCTGGCCACCGAGCCGGAGTCGAGGTGGTCGCGACCGATCACCACCGGGGCCGACAGCTCACCGCTACGGACCATTTCGTTGAAGGCCAGACCGAGCTTGGCGCGCTGGCCCAGACCGACCCAGCAGATACGTGCCGGCAGACCCTCGGAAGCTGATGCGCTCGCGGGCCATGTCCAGCCAGTTGTGCAAATGCGCGTCGTCGGGGATCAGCTCTTTGACCTTGGCGTCGGTTTTGTAGATGTCCTGTGGATCACCCGACAGCGCCGCCCAACGGAACGGGCCGATGCCACGGCAGAACAGCGGACGGATGTAGGCCGGCACGAAGCCCGGGAAATCGAAAGCGTTTTCGACGCCTTCTTCCTGAGCCATCTGACGGATGTTGTTGCCGTAGTCGAAGGTCGGAATGCCTTGCTTCTGGAACTCCAGCATGGCTTTGACGTGCACCGCCATCGACTGCTTGGCGGCTTTGATCACAGCGGCCGGTTCGGTCTTGGCGCGGGCGCGGTATTCGTCCCAGCTCCAGCCGGCCGGCAGGTAACCGTTGAGCGGATCGTGGGCGCTGGTCTGGTCGGTGACCATGTCCGGGCGCACGCCACGCTTGACCAGTTCCGGCAGGATTTCCGCCGCGTTGCCGAGCAGAGCGATGGAAATCGCTTTGCCTTCTTTGGTGTATTTGTCGATACGCGCTAAAGCGTCGTCGAGGTCTTTGGCTTGCTCATCGACGTAACGGCTCTTCAGGCGGAAATCGATGCTGACCTGCTGGCATTCGATGTTCAGCGAGCAGGCGCCGGCCAGGGTGGCGGCCAGCGGTTGCGCGCCGCCCATGCCACCGAGGCCGGCGGTGAGCACCCAGCGGCCCTTGAGGTCAGCGTTGTAATGCTGGCGCCCGGCTTCGACGAAGGTTTCATAGGTGCCCTGAACGATGCCCTGGCTGCCGATGTAGATCCAGCTGCCGGCGGTCATCTGGCCGTACATGGCCAGGCCTTTGGCGTCGAGTTCGTTGAAGTGTTCCCAGCTCGCCCAGTGCGGCACCAGGTTGGAGTTGGCGATCAGCACGCGCGGCGCGTTGCTATGAGTCTTGAATACGCCGACCGGCTTGCCCGATTGCACCAGCAGGGTTTCGTCGTCGTTCAGATTAGTCAGGCTTTCAACGATCTTGTCGTAGCACTCCCAGTTCCGCGCAGCGCGGCCGATGCCACCATAGACCACCAGCTCTTTCGGGTTCTCGGCGACTTCCGGGTCGAGATTGTTCATCAACATGCGCAGCGGCGCTTCGGTCAGCCAGCTCTTGGCGGTCAGCGTGTTACCGCGTGCGGCGCGAATCTGCACGTCACGAAACTTGTTGCTGTTCTGGGTATTGTCAGTCACGAAAAAGACTCCTCAGCGATCAATTCAAACCAACCCTGGCAGTGGGCAGCAGCCTGCGCGCTGTGCTGCGCGACAAGCGAATCAGTGGACGCTGCGGAGAGTCTCGGACGACTCATACGCATACGTCTTTACTTGTACATACAAGCATATGCAATCAAGCGGCCAACTTGCTGGAGGAGTGTTCAGGAAAAATCAGGGGTAGGGCTGGAGAGCGCCTGAATCGAGGGTTCTGGCGTGAATGAAATTTTCTTCGCAGTTATTTTGGGGAGGTTGGGATTGGCTACGACAGCGTGGTTTTGCGCCACGCTGGGGCGTTCGGTAACAAGTTGGTGCGCGGAAGGGAAACAAGAGTGGGGATGGCTTTTGTGGCGAGGAGATTTATCCCCGCTGGGCTGCGCAGCAGACCGCTTTTTTAAATCAGGAATGGGGCCGCTTCGCGACCCAGCGGGGATAAATCCCCTCGCCACAGGGGTGTGTTCAGTTGTGGAGGAGTTCGATCACGCAGCATGCGGCGTTGGTAGAGACTTCGACCAGCCCACTGTTGCCGTCCAGCTGCAGGCAATCATGCCGACCGAGCTGCGAAACGCCGTCGCCAACACTCACGTCCATCCGCTCACTGACACTGAACACCAGCAGCGTCGATGCCGAGCTGAAAAACCGCTGCTCACCGTCCAGCCACTGCAATCGCGCGCTGTAACGTTGCGGCGCGTAGATCAGATTGAAGTCGCGAATCGCACCGCCGAGCAAGGTGCAGGACACCTGACTTTCGCCGCTGAAAGCAAACGGGTCCAGCGGTAACAGTGGGCGGGTAGCATCACCGTCGACGCACAGGGTCATGCCGTCGCCCTGCAACACGGTGATCACTCGCTGGTAACCGGCGAATGTCGAGAAACCGCCCGATTCGGTGATGTCGGCAATTGACAGGCGCCAGCCGAAACCGTCCAGGCCAGCGCCGGCATCACGGGTGATTTCCTCGGTGCTGCCGCCGCCGTTTTTCCACGGCATGCGCGGGTAGCCTTCGGCGCGTAGAACCTTCACTTGATAATTCATTTATGAAAGCGCCCTTCCAGACGATGGCGGGAACCGGGGTGGATCAAACGTGCCGCCGTCACCGGTTGACGCCCCGACCACGTACGCCGACGAATCAGCAGGCACGGTTCACCCTTTTCGATCTGCAGCAACTTGCACTCCGACGGCTCGGCAAGGATGGCTTCGACCACGTGCTCGCCCTCGGTCAGCGGCGCGACCTGATTGAGATAGGCATAGGGCGTTTGCAGGGTGAAGTCCTGCTTGAGGTATTCCGGCGCGACCAGGGCGTTGACGAAACGGTCTTCGATTTGCACCGGGACGTCATTTTCGTAATGCACGATCAGTGAGTGGAAGACTTTCTGGCCTTCGCGCATGTCCAGCGCCAGCGCGCGCTCGGAACCGGCGGCCTCTTCTTCGAGGGTGATGACCTGACAGGTGTGGCGATGCCCGCGCGAGGCGATTTCGTCGGCAATGTTGTGCACTTCGAACAGCGCGGACTGGCTCTTCGGTTCGGCGACAAACGTGCCCACGCCTTGCATGCGCACCAGCAGGCCGTCGGCGGTCATCTCGCGCAGGGCGCGGTTGATGGTCATGCGGCTGAAGCCGAGCTGGCTGACCAGCTCGCTTTCGGACGGCACGCGGTAGTGCGGCGGCCAGTTACCGCTGTCGATCTGCTGGGTGATCATCTGTTTGACGCGGGCGTACAAAGGCGCCGGACTGTCGCCCATGTTCGCGGCCAACGGAGAAACTGGAGGCGGAGTCGGCACGGTTGATCCCTGTTCATTGGATGAAAGTGACTAGCTTGCCGGAGTTTACCGGGCAGGCAAACGTCTGTATATGTATATACAAATAACACACGATGGGGTGCCGAACGATGTCCGCCTTCTTTGCCGAACGCGCACTGCTGCCTAACGGATGGGCCAACAATGTACGTCTCGAGGTCAGCGCCGATGGCCTGCTGACCCGAATCCAGGCCGATTCCAGCGCAGACGAAGCCGAGCGGCTGCGCGGGCCGTTGCTGCCGGGGATGCCCAATCTGCACTCCCACGCCTTCCAGCGTGCCATGGCTGGACTGGCCGAAGTGGCCGGCAACCCCAACGACAGTTTCTGGACCTGGCGCGATCTGATGTATCGCCTCGTCGGAAAAATCAACCCGGATCAGCTCGGCATCATCGCCCGTCAGCTGTACATCGAAATGCTCAAGGCCGGTTACACCTCGGTCGCCGAATTTCACTACGTGCACCACGACAGCAACGGCCAGCCGTATGCCGATCCTGCCGAACTGGCTTTGCGTATCAGCCAGGCCGCCAGCGAAAGCGGCATCGGTCTGACCCTGCTGCCAGTGCTCTACAGTCATTCCGGATTCGGCGGGCAGACGCCAAACGATGGCCAGCGTCGCTTTATCAACAGCACTGAAAACTATCTGAATCTGCAAGCGCGGTTGCAGCCATTACTGGCGCAGCAAAAGGCGCAATCGCTGGGCCTGTGTTTCCACTCGCTGCGGGCGGTGACGCCACAACAAATCAGCGAAGTGTTGGCGGTCAGTGACAAACAATGCCCGGTGCACATACACATCGCCGAACAGCAAAAGGAAGTCGACGATTGCCTGAGCTGGAGCGGTCGTCGTCCGCTGCAATGGCTGTACGAGAACACTGAAGTCGATCAGCGCTGGTGTCTGGTCCACGCAACCCACGCCAATCCGCAAGAAGTCACGCTGATGGCCAACAGTCGCGCGATCGCCGGGCTGTGCCTGACCACTGAAGCGAATCTGGGTGACGGAATTTTCCCGGCGGTGGATTTTCTTGCCCAGGGCGGGCGCATGGGCATTGGCTCCGACAGCCATGTGTCGCTGAGCGTGGTGGAAGAATTGCGCTGGCTGGAATATGGCCAGCGTCTGCGTGACCAGCGGCGCAATCGCTTGTATGGCGCGCAGCAGCCGATGGTCGGTCGCACCCTGTATGACGCGGCGCTGGACGGCGGTGCACAGGCACTGGGGCAGCCGATCGGCGCGCTGGAAGTGGGCAAGCGCGCGGACTGGATTGTCCTGGATGGCAGCGATCCGTATCTGGCGACGGCTGCGGGAGACGGGATTCTCAATCGCTGGTTGTTCGCCGGCGGCGATCGCCAAGTGCGCGATGTGCTGGTCAATGGTCAGTGGGTGGTGCGCGATGGACGGCATGCCGGCGAAGAGCAAAGCGCCCGAGCTTTCACCCAGGTCCTGCGTGATCTCTTGGGCTGACCCAAAACCAAACTGTGGGAGCGAGCCTGCTCGCGAAAGCGCTGTATCAGTCAACATTCATATCGACTGATACACCCTCTTCGCGAGCAGGCTCGCCCCCACATTTGATTTGTATAGCGGCTTAATTGGATGTCTTGGCCATCTGCCGATCCGACGCCCGCCAGATCAGGCGCGTGGTGTCGTAACCCTGCTGACGCGCCTTGCTCAGCAATTCTTCACGCACTACACCGTTGACGGTCGGTGTGCGTGACAGCAGCCACAAGTACTTGCGACTCGGATCGCCGACGATGGCGGTCTTGTAATCGTCGCTGACATACAACACCCAGTACTCGCCCTTCGCCACACCCGGCACCAGGCGCGAGAACCAGTTATCGAATTCGACCCAGAGCTTGTCGGTCTTGCCCGGCACTTGTGGATAAGCCGTGCCCTTGGCTTCTTCCCACTGCCACTCCGGAGTCAGGCAACGGTTGAGCACGCCGACATTACCGTCAGGCTTGAGGGTGTAATGGGCTTCGGATTGCGCGCAGTGGCGCTGGAAGTACATCGGCAAGCGTGCCAGTTCATACCAGGTGCCCTGATAACGCTTGAGATTGACGCTGTTGACGGTCTTGGGCGCCAACGGGTCGACGCCGGAAGTGGCGCAGCCAGCCAGTACCAGGCCAGCAAAAAGGATCAGCAATAACCGCTTCATTTTTTTCTCCGTGGGCGCGAAGCCCCGGTTTACTTCAGGCCTTGGCCGGAAAACATCAGCACTTTGTCACCGGCGTATTGCACGCTGATAAAGCTGTTCTTGTCGCCCCAGGTGCAGCTGGACATACCGAGCGCGCCCGAGCAATCGGTGGGCTTGCCGAGAAGGGTTTCCACTTCGGACTTGGCCATGCCGGCCGAGAGCTTGGAGTAGTTTTCCTGATTGACCTTGCTGCATGCGGCCAACAGCACGCAAAACGACAGCAGGGCGATAGATCGCAGCGACATGGTGAAACTCCTGGAACGAGGGGGGATGGCATGGTGCCAACCAGAAGCTTAGAAGAGAAAAGTGTCATCTGGTTCCGTGACCGAACGCCTATTTATCAGCCCGCCCGTCCGGCTTTTGTCGGTAAATCAAAAACTTTGTGAAGCCGTCGAGCATTTCGTCGACTTTCCCCACAAGCGCCTAATCTTTGGCGCGGCGCGGTCGAAATAAGAGCAGCGCAACGCTGCCGAATATGGCAAATTGCCGCCCTTTCCTGACCAGCCCCTTCGCGGTAGTTCATTCGATGACCAGAAACATGAAATTCAGCCACAAGATTTTGCTGGCTGCTGCCCTTGTGGTGGCCGTTGCGTTCGCCTGTTTCATCCTCTTCAACGACTATCGCCAGCGTCAGGCATTGAGCAGCAGCACCGAAGCGACCATGCAGGAACTGGGCAGCCTGACCACCAGCAACATCCAGACCTGGCTGGAAAGTCGCATTCAACTGCTGCAATCGCTGTCGCAGCAAGTCGCCGTCGACGGCAACGCGCCCGCCAGCCTCAAGCGCATCATCGACCTGCCCGCCTACACCGGCAATTTCCAGCTCAGCTATTTCGGTGGCGCTGACGGCGTGATGTTCTCGGTGCCGGCCGGCAACCGTGCGCCGGACTACGATCCACGCGCGCGCGGCTGGTACAAAGCGGCCAACAGCGCACAACAGACCATCGTCACCGAACCGTACATAGCCGCTTCGTCGGGCAAACTGGTCATCACCGTCGCCACCCCGGTGCAGCGTCAGGGCCAAATGCTCGGCGTCGCCGGTGCCGACATCGATCTGACCAGCGTCAGCGCGATCATCAACTCGCTGAACTTCGGCGGCCACGGTCATGCATTCATTGTCAGCGCCGAAGGGAAAATCCTGATTCATCCGGACAGCAAGCTGGTGCTCAAAACACTGGCCGAGGCTTATCCGAACGGTGCGCCCAAAGTCAGCCCGGGCCTGAAAGAAGTCGAGTTCGACGGCAAGACCCAGTTGATTTCCTTCACCCACGTCAACGGCGTGCCGTCGGCTGACTGGTACGTGGCGCTGGTGCTCGACAAAGACACCGCGTTCTCGATGCTCAGCGAATTCCGCACCTCGGCACTGATCGCCATGGTCATCGCCGTGTTGATCATCATCGGCCTGCTCGGCATGCTGATTCGCGTGCTGATGCAACCGCTGCTGACCATGGGCCGTGCGATGCATGACATCGCTGAAGGCGAAGGCGATCTGACCAAACGTCTGGTGATTCACGGCAACGATGAATTCGGCGCATTGGGTACGTCGTTCAACCGCTTCGTCGAACGCATTCATACGTCGATCCGCGAAGTGTCCTCGGCCACCGGCCAGGTCAACGAAGTCGCCCTGCGTGTGGTCGCTGCCTCGAACTCGTCGATGTACAACTCCGACCAGCAGGCCAGCCGCACCAACAGCGTCGCCGCCGCGATCAATCAGCTCGGCGCCGCCGCTCAGGAAATCGCCCAGAACGCCGCCCTCGCCTCGCAGCACTCCAGCGATGCGCGCAGCCTCGCGGTCGACGGCCAGCAGGTGGTGGATAAAACCATTTACGCCATGCAACAACTGTCGGCGAAGATCAGCGACTCCTGCGGCAACATCGAAACGCTGAACAGCAACACGGTGAACATCGGCCAGATTCTCGAAGTGATCACCAGCATTTCCCAGCAGACCAACCTGCTCGCACTCAACGCCGCCATTGAAGCCGCGCGTGCCGGTGAGGCCGGACGCGGCTTCGCCGTGGTCGCCGACGAGGTGCGCAACCTCGCGCACCGCACCCAGGATTCGGCGCAGCAAGTGCAGAAGATGATCGAAGAGCTGCAGGTCGGCGCACGCCAGGCGGTAACCATCATGACCGAGAGCCAGCGCGAGAGCGAAAGCAGCGTCGGCATCGCCAACCAGGCCGGCGAGCGTCTGGGCAGCGTGACCCAGCGCATCGGCGAAATCGACGGCATGAACCAGTCGGTGGCCACCGCGACTGAAGAGCAGACTGCTGTGGTCGAGTCGATCAATGTCGATATCAACGAGATCAACACGCTGAATCAGGAAGGCGTGGAGAACTTGCAGGCGACGTTGCGTGCGTGTTCGGATCTTGAACAGCAGGCGGCGCGGTTGAAGCATCTGGTCGGCAGCTTCAGGATCTAAGCTGCAGCCTCAGGCCTCTTCGCGAGCAGGCTCGCTCCCACAGTGGAATGCATTTCAATTGTGGGAGCGAGCCTGCTCGCGAAAGCGGCATAAGCCGCACTGAAGATTCAGAATCTTGAGCCGGGCCTGGACAGGAACTCCAATTCCTCAGACGTAGACTCCCGCCCCAACACCGCATTGCGATGCGGAAACCTTCCAAACCGGGCAATCACCTTCTGATGCCGCTCGGCGTAGTCCAGGTTATCGGCAAACACCGCCCGCTCCGACTCTGGCTGCTCAGCCACCAATTCAATAAATCTGGAAACGGCTTCGTTCTGCACCGCGAGGTTTTCGCAGTGTTCGAACACCAGATAAATGAACACACGCTGAATCGGCTTCAACTGCCGATCAAAATCTGCCGCAATGCCTTGCGCGACAAGTTTCTGTGCAAGCAGATCACCGAAAAAGGCTTTGGGAGTGTCGCGATAGATCATGCGCGGCAGCTGATCGAGCAACAGCACCACCGCCAGCCAGCCTTCGGGACATTGCGTCCACTCAGTCAATTCGCCGGCCAGGGCCTGATCGACAAAGACCCCGAAACGCGTCTGCGCTTCGAGGTCCTGGCTGTTTCGCTTGCCGAACCACAACTTGCCCTTTTCGGCCGCTACTTCGCTGGCTGATTCGGCGTGCCCGAACCACCAGTCGAGCAACGGCTGCCAGGGCGCGTGCATGGTTTATTCCTTGTGGTAGGCCGTGGCGCGGGCGACTTCTTCTTTCGAACCGAGGAACACTGCAACGCGCTGGTGCAGGCCTTCCGGCTGGATGTCGAGAATGCGCTGGTGACCGTCGGTGGACGCGCCGCCGGCTTGTTCGACAAGGAACGACATCGGGTTGGCTTCATACATCAGGCGCAGCTTGCCCGGTTTCGACGGCTCGCGGCTGTCGCGCGGGTACATGAACAGACCACCACGGGTCAGGATGCGGTGGACGTCAGCAACCATCGCCGCGACCCAGCGCATGTTGTAATTCTTCTTCAACGGACCTTCTTCACCGGCCAGCAGCTCGCCGACATAGCGCTGTACCGGGGCTTCCCAGTGGCGCTGGTTGGACATGTTGATGGCGAATTCCTGGGTGGTTTCCGGGATGGTGATGTCTTCATGAGTCAGTACGAAGCTGCCCATTTCGCGGTCCAGGGTGAAGCCTTTGACGCCGTCGCCCAGGGTCAGCACCAGCATGGTCTGCGGGCCGTAGATGGCGTAGCCGGCGGCCACTTGCTGGGTGCCTGGCTGCAGGAAGGCTTTTTCGTTCAGCGGCTCGTTCTGGCTCAGGTATTCGTTCGGGCAACGCAATACCGAGAAGATCGTGCCGACCGGGGCGTTGATGTCGATGTTCGACGAGCCGTCCAGTGGGTCGAACACCAGCAGGTACGCGCCTTTCGGGTATTTGCCCGGGATCTGGTAGGCGTTGTCCATTTCTTCGGACGCCATGCCGGCCAGGTGACCGCCCCATTCGTTGGCTTCGAGCAGGATCTCGTTAGAGATCACGTCGAGCTTCTTCTGCACTTCGCCTTGCACGTTCTCGGTGCCCATGCTGCCCAGAACACCACCCAGGGCGCCTTTGGACACGGCGTGGCTGATCTCCTTGCAGGCACGCGCCACCACTTCGATCAAAAAGCGCAGATCGGCAGGAGTGTTGTTGCTGCGGGTCTGCTCAATCAAATAGCGACTCAAGGTAACGCGGGACATGGACGGCTCCGGTGGAATGGGGGGCGGAAAACCCGCGCAGTTTACAGGGAGTCTGAAAACCTAGCGAGCGAAGACGCCGGCTAACCTGCGCCTGGGTGTATTTGCCTGTATGAGACGTGATTGTTGGTGGAGAGTTCAGGTGTCGGGTTTAGCGTAGTTGGAAATGGGGCGGGTGGTGGTTGAGCGATAGCGGCAGTCTGATGAATTTTTGTTGTTTGACCGGCCGCCATCGCTGGCGAGCCAGCTCCCACAGGATGTGTGGTGTACACAAAATATGTGAACGACCGAGATCACTGTGGGAGCGAGCCTGCTCGCGAATGGCGCAAAGCGCCGCCATGCTCAGGTATTGGCTGGCGGTTTGCGCAACAGGCTGAACGCCATCGCCCCGAGAAACACCACACTGAGCAGCAACACCGCCCACAAGCCGAACTTCTTCCAGTTGGTCCCGGCCACCGCAGCCGTCGTCGCCGAAGTTTGCGTGGCCTTCGCTTCGTCCTGCACCGTCGCCTTGCCCAGGCTCGCCAGCTTTTCTGGCTTGAAATCCGGAATCAACGTTGCCAGCGGCAGGTTCGCCGTTTTCACCGTGGCATTGCCCAAGGCCAGGCTGTACGGCCCTTCGCCCCGGGCGAGGAAGATCACCTGCGTGGCGCGCACCGCGTATTTCAGGTCCGGCGCCTGCTCACCCAACCCGCCGCCGCGCTCATCCACGGTCAGCTTGAGTTGCTGCACGGTCTGCCCGGACAGCGGGATTTCGTTCTGGACCACGTCCTGATTGTTCTGGCTCAGGCGATACAGCAAACCGCTGCTCAGTGGCTGCCACGGCAAGTTGCTCTCGCGCCGGCCGGCCAACGTGACCGGCGCCAGACTGTTCGGCTGTTTCAGCTCGATCTGCACCCGCTCGACATTCAGCCCCATCGGCAACTGCCAGATGTATTCCCCGGACTTGGTGCTGCTGCCGGCCACGCTGGGCGACCAGACCAAAGGCAGCGGCAGGTTGCGCGGGTCGCTGCTTTTCAATTGCGCCGACGTCAGGACGGGCGCCGAACCCGGCGACTCCCACAGCAGACGAACATAGCGCGCGGTCTGCCCCGGCAGGGTCACTTCGTGCTGTTCGATGCGCTCATCGGAAAAGGTCAGCCGCGCCACCTGGCCCTCGCCCCATGACTGCCAGTGCTGCAGATCGTCGCTGGCCTCGATGCTGAAACGCTGGAAACCGTCGCGCTCGCTGGTCCAGTCGAGGATCAACTGCTGCAACGGTGCCTTGATCGCACTGGCATCGAGCAGCCAGCCGCGCAGCACTTCTTCGCCCGCCTCCAGTTGCGAGGACGGTTGCACTTCGACCAGGGTGCCGTTGGTGGTCGACTGCACGCGCACATTCGGCGCACGCTCGCTGGCGTCGGCAGCGTTGTACAGCGGGAACCACTTGACCTCGTGCAGCTTGCCGTCGTCGCGGGTCTGCGCCGACTCGCGCGCCAAGGCGTAGGCCTGCGCTTCGCCGGCGGCGTTGAACACACGCAAATCGCTGAGATCGGTCTGGCGCGCCTGCAATTGCGCGCTCAGCGGCAGGTCGAGGCGATACCACGGGCCATTGCCGCTCACCGTCAACGGCAACTGCGTGGCGAAGTCCGCCGGTTTTTCCTGAGCGCCAGCGACCATCACCACGCCCAGCGCCAACCAACCCAGATTCAGCATGCGACTCAAGATGCAACTCCTTCGGTTTCCGGCGCAGGTTTGTCCGCCGCCGGTTCAGCCTCGACGCGTTTGGGTGGCAGCGGCGCAAAGTAGCCGACCACCAGCAGCAATACGCCAACGCCGATAAACGAGACGATCCGGGCGAGGCCGCCACGGTTGCTCAGTTCGACAAAAATCAGCTTGGCCACCACCAGCGCAATCAGCGCCGCGCCGATCAGCCACACTTCGCGGCGATGGCGCAGATGGCCGCCGATCATCAGCCCCAGCGCCATCAACGTCCAGACGATCGACAGGCCGGCCTGCACCAGCATCGACGCGAGCAACTGATCAAGCTCGAACGGGATGCCGGCCCAGTGATGCGCCGCGCGGGTGACCAGCGCGGTGCAGAAGGCGAACAGCGAAACCCCGGCGATCAGTTGCGTAGCCTTGTCGGCATGATCCTGACGGATCGACAGCTGCGCGACGGCGCTGCGCGACCAGGCATAAACGCCGAACAGCGCAAACAGCAGACCCAGCTCCAATGGGTTGAGCAGCGGCACGTAAGGCAATGGTTCGGCATTGCCATCGCTGACGCCATTGGCCAGCCAGAACCACGCCAGCATCAGCACCGCCAGCGGTGCCGCTGCGTACAAGCGGTACTCGCGGGCAAATGCGGCCACCGGCCACGGCCACGAACGGGGAGCAGCCATCAGCAACAGATAGAGGCTCGGCAGAATCGCCCAGCCCAGCCACCGCCACGCGTTGTACTGCTCGGACAACAACAGCAGGCCGTAACGCAACTCCAGCGCCAGCACGCCAATCAACAGCCAGCAACCGAACACATGGGCCGCGCTCAATGCGCGCGCCGGCAACATCGACGCCAAGCGGCGCAGGCTGAAGAAATGCACCGCGAACAGCGCCGGCCACGCCAGCCAGCCGAAGTCGGCAGCCGGGTGGTAGCGCGAATGCCAAGCGCCGAGCAAAATCAGCGCCGTCGCCGGAATCAGTAAGGTGCAGAGCAACCCCAGCGCCGGCCATTTCAAGCGCAGTGACAAAATCGTCCACAGCGCCACACTGATCGCAGCGACCAGCAGCAACAATGTGCCTTGGAGGTTCGGCGAAGCGAAACGCAGGATTTCGCTGACCCACGCCAGCGTCCACCAACCGGCGCCCCAGACCAGCAGCACTTGCGACAAGCGCTGCAAACTCAAGGCATCAAAAGCCGTGGCATGGTTGCCCAATTGCAAGCGCCACGCGCCGATCAGCGCGGCCAGCCCCAGCACCAGAGGTGTCCAGAAGCCGCCATGGGCCAAAGGGCTCAATCCTTCGCTAGACAACGGCCCGAGCCATTCGGGGCCGGCGAGCAGAAACGCTGCGCCGCCGATCACCTGCAACAGCAGCCCGAAAACGAAACTCAGACGCTGTTGCAGGTACAGGCTCAGCCAGATGATCAGCAAACCGCTGGCCGCCCACACCGCGCTCGCGGTTTGCCACGGCAGCACGAACAGCACCGCCAGATTGCTCAGCACCAACCCCGCCAGCAACACCACCGACAAGCCGCGCAGCAAACGCACATCGCCGCGCACCATCTCATCGCGAGCCGCGAGCAGCATGCCGCCAATCAAGGCCAGTCCGATCAAGGACGCACTGAGCAAGCCGCTCCAGCCAGCGCTGAACACCGCCGCCGAATCTTCACCGGCAGTTTGCAGGCGCAGCAGGAACAACGCGCCGCCCAGCAACTGCACGGCAAACGCGGTAAACAGGAATGTGCGTGATTGAATCCGCAGCCCCACGAACAAAGTCGCCAACCCGGCCAAGGCCCAACTGATTGCCGTGCCCTGGATGAACAGGAACAACGGTGCCAGTAGATAAAGGAACGTCAGGCCCAGACACGCCAGTAGCGGCAGGCCTTGCCTTTCCCTCGGCAATGTCTGCTCGGGCGTAGCCTTGCGCAGTTGGAAGAAACTGAACAGCAGCGCGGCGCCAAGCATCAGCGCGCCCAGCGGTGCGCCGTCGAGCAGGCTGCTCTCGCCGAGTTGCAGCTGGCTGAGAAACGCCAGTGCCGAACCCAGTTGCAGCAGTAAGGCAAAGGCCCGGGCAAACGGTCGATGCTGACGTAAACCAAGCCAGAAAATCCCTGCGCCTTCCACGGCCCACGCCGCAGAAGTCCAGCGCGCATCGAGCCCCAGCGGAATCGCGAGACTGGCAAAAATCACTCCCAGCGCCAGGCAGGTTTCGCCCAGCAGCATCGCCCGCCCGCCCATCAAAACTTTGGCCAGCGTCATATAGATCATGCCCAGCGCTAACGCACTGAACGCCGCCGCAAATTCCAGGTGCTGGACCAACGCAAACTGCAAACCGAAGCCAATGATCGGCGGGCCGAACAGCATGGTGCCGTCGACATAATCACCCTTGCGGGCCGACCATTGCAGCAACGCCTCGCGGTCAGCGTCCGCCGGGGCATCCGCCATCTCGCGCAATTTGCGCCGGGCGAACAGCAGGCCGATGGCGAGGTACATAAGGAAAAACACAATCAGGAACGGCTCGGTGCTCCACAGCAGTTCCGCCGTGTAGGAACGCAGGCCCCAGGCGAAACCGATACCGAAGGTCCCGACAAAACCGATCAGGTTGAGCAGGCGCCAAGCCTTGAACCAGGCGATGGAGAGAATGCCGGCGTTGAGCAAGGCGAAATAACTGAAAAGTGCGACGTGATTGCCTTCGCCGGTAGAAGTCAGAATCGGCGCGGCGAAACCGCCCAACGCTGCCGCTGCGGCCAACCCCAGTGCATCCTGAGTGATCGCCAGAATGGCCGAGAACACCGTCACCGCGACCAGCAAACCGAGTGCAGCGGACGGATCAAGCAACGGATGCAGACGCATCGCCGCAAACACCGTCAGGTACAACACCGCGATCCCGGTGCCTTGCAGCATCAACGCATAGTTGCTATTGCGTCGGCGCAGCCACCAGCCCAGCGCAAGCAAGGCGAACGCCGCTGCCGCAACACCGGCGTAACGCAACTCGATCGGCACCACCATGCCTTCGGTGGCGTAACGCAGTAAAAACGCCAGACCGAAAAACAGCAGCACCACACCGACGCGCAGCACCGTGTTGCCGCCGAACAGCCAATTGCGCGCAGCGCTGATGCCGCGTTCGATCAGGTTCGGGCCACGGGGTTCGGCGGGTTTTTGCGGTGGTGCAACGGGAGCCGGTTCGGCGCGCCAGGCATCGGCCGGCAGCGGCTGGGTGGTTTCGCGGGCGACGGCGGAGACCGGTTCGAGTTCGGGGGGCAGTTCCCAGATCAGCTCAGGGGTCGGGGCAGCCTGCTCAGCCACGTCGACGGGTGCGGCGACTGGCTCGGCTTCAGGTGGCGGCGCGGGCGCATGCGAGGGCGAACCTTCCAGCACAAACAGCCGCTGGGCCACGCCTTGCAAGGCTTCGCGCACCTGCTCGAGTTGACGCTGTTGCTCCGCCGCCTGCGAGCCGAGGCGCGCAATGCGTAGCGCCTGGCCGATGACCAGCCCCAGCAGCGCACCCAACAGCGCGCCGCTGAATGACTCGCCGAGCAGTCCACCGAGCACCAGCCCGATCAACATGAACATCCATTGCATGGTCGATATCCCTAAGCAGCCCCGGGGCGGGGCGAGTCCGGCGATGGCTTCAGTCTAGGCACAAACCGTGTGGGAGCGAGCCTGCTCGCGAAGGCGGATTGTCAGCCAACATTTCTGTTTAAGTCGACGATCGCTTCGCGAGCAGGCTCGCTCCCACAGGGTACGGCGGTGATTGATGCCTTTTAACCGGCGCTCAGTATATCGATCCGGCCCAACAAACGTTGGGCCTTGCGCAGATTTGTCGGGGAAAGTTACTCCAGCGCTTTCCAGATATCCGTGGCGTACTCGCGAATCGTCCGGTCGGAAGAGAACCAGCCCATCCGCGAGGTGTTGAGCACCGCCGAACGCCACCAGTTCTGCGAGTCGTGCCAGTGCGCATCGACACGCTTCTGCGCTTCCCAGTAGGAGTCGAAATCGGCGCAGACCAGAAAGCGGTCATAGTCGATCAACGAGTCGATCAGGCCGGTATAACGCGAGGTATCGTCCGGCGAGAACACACCGCTGCGAATCGCTTGCAGCACATCGTTCAAACGATGGGAGGCGGCGATGTCGGGTACGGCGCTGAACTCGTGGTTCTGCTTGCGCGCTTCAACCTGTTGCGCGCTGAGACCGAAGATGAACATGTGCTCGGCACCGATGCGCTCGCACATTTCCACGTTGGCACCGTCGAGGGTGCCGATGGTCAGCGCGCCGTTGAGGCCGAACTTCATGTTACTGGTGCCCGACGCCTCGAAACCGGCGGTGGAAATCTGCTCGGACAAGTCCGCCGCCGGGATGATGCTTTCGGCCAGGCTGACGTTGTAGTTGGGCAGGAACACCACTTTCAGCAAGCCGCGCACGGTCGGGTCGTTGTTCACCACCCGAGCGATGTCGTTGGTCAGTTTGATGATCAGCTTGGCCTGGTGGTAACTCGCCGCCGCTTTACCGGCGAAGATTTTCACGCGTGGCACCCAGTCGACTTCCGGCTCGGCACGAATCGCCTGGTACAACGCCACGGTGTGCATCAGGTTGAGCAACTGACGCTTGTATTCGTGAATACGTTTGACCTGCACGTCGAACATCGCTGCCGGGTTGACCGCGATCCCGAGGCGCTCGTGAATCAGATAGGCCAGCGCCTTCTTGCTGTGCAAACGCTGCTCGGCGAAGGCTTTGCGGAACGCGGTTTTCTCGGCGAACGGTTCAAGTTCGAGCAGGCGCTCTTCGGGATGGTCGAGCACATCCGGGCCGAGAGCGTCGATCAGCATCGAGGTCAGTTCCGGGTTGGCCTGATACAGCCAGCGGCGGAAGGTGATGCCGTTGGTTTTGTTGTTGATCCGCTCCGGGTAGAGCTTGTGCAGTTCGGCGAATACGGTTTTGCGCATCAACTGCGTATGCAGACCGGACACGCCGTTGACGCTGTGGGAACCGAGGAACGCGAGGTTGCCCATGCGCACCCGGCGGCCGTTGTCTTCTTCGATCAGCGACACCGCACGCAACACGTCGAAGTCGTGAATGCCTTTGGCCCGCAGCGAGTCGATGTGCTGCGCGTTGATCAGATAAATGATCTGCATGTGCCGTGGCAGCATGCGTTCCATCAGCCCGACCGGCCAGGTTTCCAGCGCTTCCGGCAGCAGCGTGTGGTTGGTGTACGACAGCGTGTCGACGGTGACTTGCCATGCTGCGTCCCACGCGACGTCGTAGACGTCGACCAGTTGGCGCATCAGTTCTGCCACGGCGATTGACGGGTGAGTGTCGTTGAGCTGGATCGCCGCGTGATCACCGAGGGTCAGCACCGAGGTGTGCATGTTGCGGTGACGGCGCAGCAGATCCTGCAACGAAGCGGCGACGAAGAAGTATTCCTGACGCAGGCGCAGCTCTTGCCCGGCTTCGGTGCTGTCGGCCGGATAAAGGACGCGGGAGATACTCTCGGCGCGGGCCACTTCCGCCACGGCGCCCAGGTGGTCACCGGCGTTGAAGCGCTCAAGGTGCAGATCTTCCATGGCGCGGGCACGCCACAGACGCAGGGTGTTGACGCTCGCCCCGCGCCAGCCGACCACCGGCGTGTCATAAGCAATTGCGCGCACGGTTTCCGCCGGCGACCAGACCTGACGAGTCTTGCCGGAGGCATCGGTGACGGTTTCGACGCTGCCGCCGAAGCCGATCGGGTACGCCACTTCCGGCCGTTCGAATTCCCAAGGGTTGCCGAAATCCAGCCAGTGTTCGGTCTGCTCCTGTTGCCAGCCATCGACAATCGCCTGACGGAACAAGCCATGCTCATAACGAATGCCATAGCCATGGCCGGCGATGCCGAGGGTCGACATGCTTTCCATGAAGCACGCCGCGAGCCGACCGAGGCCGCCATTGCCCAGCGCTGCATCGGGCTCCAGCAGACGAATGCGTTCCAGATCGACGCCCAGTTCGGTCAACGCTTCACGGGCGACGTCGAGCAGCCCAAGGTTGCTCAGGCTGTCGTAGAGAAGGCGGCCGATGAGAAATTCCAGCGAGAGGTAATAAACCCGCTTCTGGCCTTTGCGGTAGATCTGCCGGGTGTGATCCATCCAGTGTTCGACCATGTGATCACGCGCGGCCAGGGCAATGGCTTCGAACCAGTCATGGTCGAAGGCATGATCGGGGTCTTTGCCCACGGCGTAGGTGAGTTTGGTCAGGACGGCGTCGCGGAACGCGGCCACCTCTGCTTCGCGAACTAGTGGTTCTTGAGTCATCAACAGGACCTCGAGCGAGCGGGAATTTTCTGAGCCTAGACGGTCTGACCGGCGGTAACGGCTCTGGTTCGGCAGTATTTGCGCGGACTGTGCAGCAGTCCGACATAACCTTGGCGGATGAACCAATGAATGCAGGGGCCGTGCCGTCCTGTCGGGCAAATTGCAGTCGTTGCGAAAATATCCGGCGAAAGGTTGTTCAAAATTCCACCGCTCCCGGTATGATCGCGCGCCCTGATGCATACACGCCTGGTAACTCCCGATGATGAAGCCCAACCTGATCGCCGCCGCCGAGATTGATCGTCTCGATACGTGGGCCAAATACTCGGCGCCGATGTGCGGCTCGTGCATGTCCAGCTGCTGCACGCTGCCGGTCGAAGTGAAGATCAAGGATCTGGTGCGCATCGGTGTGGTCGACGAGTTCGAACTGGGCGATCCGCCAAAGAACATCGCCAAGCGTCTGCAAAAGGAAGGTCTGGTCGAGCGCTTCAATCAGAAGTCGGGGATCTTCACCCTGCAGCGCATGAGCAACAACGACTGCTATTACCTGGATCGTAAAACCCGCCTGTGCACCATTTATGACAAGCGCCCGGACACCTGCCGCAACCACCCGAAGATCGGGCCGCGGCCGGGGTATTGCGCTTATAAGCCGAAAGAAGTCGAGCGGGTGCAGAATTTCCGGGCCATCGACAAATTTTGATCGGCCTTGAGATTTTCAGCGGCTGACCGGCCGCCATCGCTGGCAAGCCAGCTCCCACAATGATTGTGGTCGAACACATATTTTATATACGACCCAAAACCCTGTGGGAGCTGGCTTGCCAGCGATGGGGCCAGCACAAATATCGCTAAACGCCAGACAAACAAAAACGCCCCCGGTCTCGCGACCGGGGGCGTTTTCTATTCCAGGGCTGGATTACGCCTTGGCTTTCTTGGCAGCGCGGGTACGCTCGCTTTCGTCGAGGATCTTCTTGCGAAGACGGATCGACTTAGGCGTGACTTCGCAGAGCTCGTCTTCCTGGATGTATTCCAGAGCCTGTTCCAGGGTGAAGCGAACAGGTGGAACCAGAGCGATGGTTTCGTCTTTACCCGAAGCACGCATGTTGTCGAGCTTCTTGCCTTTGGTTGGGTTGACACCCAGGTCGTTGTCGCGGCTGTTCTGACCAACGATCTGACCGTTGTAGATCTCCTGGCCGTGTTCTACGAACAGCTTGCCACGAGCCTGCAGGGTTTCCAGCGAGTAGGTCAGAGCCTTGCCGGTTTCAACCGAAACCAGAACGCCGTTCTGACGGCCGGACATGTGGCCCGACTTCACTGGAGCGTAACGGTCGAAGATCGAGGTCAGGATGCCAGCACCGTTGGTCAGGGTCAGGAACTGGTTACGGAAACCGATCAGACCGCGAGCAGGGATGTTGTATTCCAGACGAACACGGCCCTTGCCATCCGGCACCATGTTGCTCAGGTCGCCCTTACGCAGACCCATCTCTTCCATGACCTTGCCCTGGGATTCTTCAGGGATGTCGATGGTGACGTTTTCGAACGGTTCCTGCTTCACGCCGTCGACTTCACGGATGATCACTTCAGGGCGGCCCAGGGCCAGCTCGAAGCCTTCGCGACGCATAGTTTCGATCAGTACCGAGAGGTGCAGCTCACCACGGCCGGAAACCTTGAACTTGTCAGCCGAGTCGCCTTCTTCAACGCGCAGTGCAACGTTGTACAGCAGCTCTTTGTCCAGACGATCCTTGATGTTACGGGAGGTCACGAACTTGCCTTCTTTACCGCAGAATGGCGAGTCGTTTACCTGGAAGGTCATGGACACGGTTGGCTCGTCAACGGTCAGCGGCTTCATCGCCTCGACGGTGTTGATATCGCACAGAGTGTCGGAGATGAACAGCTCGTCGAAGCCGCTGATGCAGACGATGTCGCCGGCTGCTGCTTCGTCAACGTCAATGCGGTGCAGACCGTGGTGACCCATCAGCTTCAGGATACGACCGTTGCGACGCTTGCCGTCGGCGCTGATAGCGACAACCGGGGTGTTCGGCTTGACGCGACCACGAGCGATACGGCCAACACCGATAACACCCAGGAAGCTGTTGTAGTCCAGAGCGGAGATCTGCATCTGGAACGGACCGTCACGGTCAACGGCCGGAGGCGGAACGTGGTCGACTACTGCCTGGTACAGCGGAGTCATGTCTTCCGCCATGGCGGTGTGGTCCAGACCGGCAATACCGTTCAGGGCCGAAGCGTAAACAACCTGGAAGTCCAGTTGTTCTTCGGTAGCACCGAGGTTGTCGAACAGGTCGAAGATCTGGTCCAGAACCCAGTCCGGACGCGCGCCTGGACGGTCAACCTTGTTGATGACCACGATTGGACGCAGGCCGGCTTCGAAAGCCTTCTTGGTCACGAAACGGGTTTGCGGCATAGGGCCGTCTTGAGCGTCAACCAGCAGCAGAACGGAGTCGACCATCGACATTACGCGTTCAACTTCGCCGCCGAAGTCGGCGTGGCCCGGGGTGTCCACGATGTTGATGTGGTAGCCGTTCCAGTTGATGGCGGTGTTCTTCGCCAGAATGGTAATACCGCGCTCTTTTTCCTGGTCGTTGGAGTCCATCACGCGCTCGTCGTTGAGCTCGTTGCGCTCCAGGGTGCCGGATTGACGCAGGAGTTTGTCTACCAGGGTGGTTTTACCGTGGTCAACGTGGGCAATGATGGCGATGTTGCGTAGATTTTCGATCACTTGTGTATCTCGATCAGAGGATTCGGTTTGCTGACAAGTCATGGCAGCGATTAGCAGTAGTGTCCGGCATGGCCGTTACAGCTTGACGGCGGTGTCGGGGGGCCGGTGACGCAGGCCACAGGCAAACAGCCCCGGGCACTTAGCTCGGTCGATAAACGCGCACATTGGCATGCCCCTCACTGAGCAAATGGTGGGCATGCAGGCGACTCATCACGCCTTTGTCGCAATACAGCAGGTACTGGCGAGTAGGGTCCAGTTCCTTGAAACGTGCGTTCACTGCATAGAACGGCATCGTCTGTACCTCTATGCCGGCGAGCTCCAGCGGGTCATCCTCGGCGGCATCCGGGTGGCGGATGTCGATGACGATCTGACCGGCCAGCGCTTCGCTGACTTCTTCAATTTGCAAATCCTGGCCCAACTCGTCGATTACCCGATCGATCGGCACCAGTTTGGCGTTGGCGAGCGCACGCTCGAGTACCGCCATGTCGAATTCTTTCTCTTCGTGCTCAACCCGGCCACGCTTGGCGGCGGTCTTGGGGTTGACCGAAATCACGCCGCAGTATTCCGGCATGTGCCGGGCGAAATCGGCGGTGCCGATCTCGTTGGCGGTGTCGATGATGTCCTGCTTGTGCGCGACGATCAGCGGCCGCAGCACCAGCTTGTCGGTCACGCAGTCGATCACCGACAGGTTCGGCAGCGTCTGGCTCGACACCTGGGAGATCGCTTCACCGGTCACCAGTGCATCGATGTGCAGGCGTTCGGCGATCTCGGACGAGGCGCGCAACATCATACGCTTCAAAACCACGCCCATATGACTGTTATCGACTTTGCCGAGAATTTCGCCCAGCACTTCCTCGAACGGCACACTGACAAATAGCACGCGTTGCGAGCTGCCGTACTTCTTCCAGATGAAGTGCGCGACTTCCATCACGCCCAATTCGTGGGCACGCCCGCCAAGATTGAAGAAGCAGAAGTGCGCCATCAGGCCGCGACGCATGATCTGGTAAGCCGCCACGGTCGAATCGAAGCCGCCGGACATCAATACCAGCGTCTGCTCCAACGCGCCGAGCGGGTAGCCGCCGATGCCGTTGTGCTGGCTGTGAATCACGAACAACCGTTTGTCGCGAACTTCGATACGGACTTCGATTTGCGGTGCTTTAAGGTCGATTCCGGCCGCACCGCACTCGCGACGCAGCTTGCTGCCGACGTATTTTTCCACGTCCATCGAGCTGAAGGCATGCTTGCCTGCGCGCTTGCAGCGCACCGAGAAAATCTTCCCGGCCAGTGCATCGCCGTAGTGCTGTTTGCACTTTTCGGTGATGTCGTCGAAGTCGCCCAGCGGGTACTCGTCGATCTGCAGAAAATGCGCGATACCCGGCATGCAGGTCAGGCGTTCGCCCATCTCTTTCAAGGCTTTGGGGTCGGTAACGCGGGTTTCCAGCTCGAGATTGTCCCACACGCCGTTCACCACCACGGCCGGGTCCAGGTCACGGAGCACGGTGCGGATGTTCTTGGCCAACTGGCGGATGAATTTCGTCCGGACAGGTCGGCTTTTGATGGTGATCTCGGGGAAGACTTTTACGATAAGTTTCATGAAAACAGCGCGCGAACGGCCAGCCGAAAAAGGGGGGCGCGGATTATAGCGGAAATTGCTCAAGGTTTAACCAGTTAATGTGCAGAAGGTTTTGCTTGCACCAAAACAGGTCATTTCTGAATTTAAACGCAACATTAAGGGGCGGGATTTGTCGATTCAGAACCTCGCACGCCTTAATAAGCGTGAATTTGGGGCAAAAAACCCATGCTGGGGCACTGGCATGCAATTTGCTCCCTTGTGAGGCAGGTTGCCTTGGCAGAGTATTCGCGCCGGCATCACCATTATTAAGGGCATCCACTACCCGCCCTAATTCACCCGGAGGACACTATGTCGAAGTCGGTTCAACTCATCAAAGATCATGACGTCAAGTGGATTGATCTGCGCTTCACGGACACCAAAGGCACTCAGCACCACGTGACCATGCCGGCTCGCGATGCGCTGGATGACGACTTCTTCGAAGTCGGCAAGATGTTCGACGGTTCCTCCATCTCCGGCTGGAAAGGCATCGAAGCCTCCGACATGATCCTGATGCCGGTCGACGAAACGGCCGTGCTCGATCCGTTCACCGAAGACCCAACCCTGATTCTGGTGTGCGACATCATCGAGCCTTCGAGCATGCAAGGCTACGATCGCGACCCACGTGCGATCGCCAAGCGCGCCGAAGAGCACCTGAAAGCCACCGGTATCGGTGACACCGTATTCGCCGGTCCGGAGCCTGAGTTCTTCATCTTTGACTCGGTGAAATTCAAGTCGGACATCTCCGGCTCGATGTTCAAGATCTACTCCGAGCAAGGTTCGTGGATGTCCGACCAGGACATCGAAGGCGGCAACAAGGGTCACCGTCCAGGCGTGAAAGGCGGCTACTTCCCGGTTCCACCGTTCGACCACGACCACGAAATCCGTACCGCCATGTGCAACGCACTGGAAGAAATGGGTCAGTCGGTTGAAGTTCACCACCACGAAGTGGCGACTGCCGGCCAGAACGAAATCGGCGTCAAGTTCAACACCCTGGTGAAGAAGGCCGACGAAGTTCAGACCCTGAAATACGTTGTGCACAACGTTGCCGACGCTTACGGCCGCACCGCGACCTTCATGCCGAAGCCACTGTACGGCGACAACGGTTCGGGCATGCACGTACACATGTCGATCTGGAAAGACGGCAAGAACACCTTCGCAGGTGAAGGCTATGCCGGCCTGTCCGATACCGCTCTGTACTTCATCGGCGGCATCATCAAGCACGGTAAGGCCCTGAACGGCTTCACCAACCCGGCGACCAACTCCTACAAGCGTCTGGTGCCAGGCTTCGAAGCTCCGGTAATGCTGGCCTACTCGGCTCGCAACCGTTCCGCTTCGATCCGTATTCCTTACGTGTCGAGCCCGAAAGCCCGCCGTATCGAAGCACGCTTCCCGGATCCGGCTGCCAACCCGTACCTGGCTTTCGCAGCTCTGCTGATGGCCGGTCTGGACGGTATCCAGAACAAGATCCACCCAGGCGATGCCGCCGACAAGAACCTGTACGACCTGCCGCCTGAAGAGGCGAAAGAGATTCCACAGGTTTGCGGCAGCCTCAAAGAAGCCCTGGAAGAGCTGGACAAGGGCCGCGCGTTCCTGACCAAGGGCGGCGTGTTCTCCGACGACTTCATCGACGCTTACATCGCGCTGAAATCGGAAGAAGAAATCAAGGTTCGCACCTTCGTGCACCCACTGGAATATGAGCTGTACTACAGCTGCTGATCCGGTAGCGCTGCGTAAAGCGGCGTGACACAAGAGGCCTCCTTCGGGAGGCCTTTTTTATTGCCCGGCGCAACGCATTTTCCATGTGGGAGCGAGCCTGCTCGCGAAGGCGGTGGGTCATTGATCGTTCCCACGCTCCGCGTGGGAGTGCAGCCCGTGACGCTCTGCGTCACTGGACGCGGAGCGTCCCAGGAGGCATTCCCACGCAGAGCATGGGAACGATCCGTGTTTTGGCTACCAGTCTTTTCAATTCCAGTTATTAACGGTTTTGGCCAACCGCCCCACCTGTCCTATGCTGCTACCCACAGTTTCCAACCCCGGTCGATTTCATGGGTCGCACGCTTCTCTACATTCTGCTGCTGATCGCCCTGCCCGCCGCCGCGCAGATCTACAAGTACACCGACGCCAACGGCAACACGGCGTACAGCAATCAGCCGCCGGACGGCGTGCAGGCGCAACCGGTCGAGTTGCCACCACTCAATCGGGTCGAGCCGCAAGCGCCGAGCGCGCCGCAATCACCCCGCCCCGAAGCACCGCAACCAGCGCGCAACGCCTATGAAATCCTCGAACTCGCCGGTCTGCCCACTGACGAGGCGCTGCGCGCCAACAACGGCACCTTCACGGTCAACGTCCTGATCAAACCGCGCCTGCAATCGCCGCATCAACTGAGACTGGTGCTGGACGACGAGCCCTATGGCCAGCCGAGCAACGTGCCGGTTCTGCAACTGGTCAACATCGATCGCGGCGAGCATCGCCTGGCCGTGCAAGTGATCGACGGCCAAAGCGTCGTTCAGCAGAGCCCGCCAGCCGTCTTCACCGTGCAACGGGTGCATACGCCATGATCCGCGCGGGGCTGGCACTCATTCTGGCGCTGATGTCGACGTACACCTTGGCGGAGGTCTTTACCTATGTCGACGCGCAGGGCAACCGCGTCTATACCGACCAGCCACGCGCCAACGCCAAGCGAGTGCCGATCGCGACGAGCAATCGCATGGCTGTCCCTGCCAACACCGCAGCACCGATCACCACAGCGAAAAAATCCGCCGAACCAGCGCCCTTTCACTACGACATGCTGCGCATTCTGATCCCGGAGCCTGATGCCACTCTGCGCAGCAGCGCCGGCGAGCTGATCGTCAGCGTCACCAGCGAGCCCGGCCTGCAAAGCGGCCATCGTTATCGCCTGCTGCTGGATGGCAAGGCCACTGGCGAGCCCGGCGTCAGCCCGGTATTTGCGCTGAGCAATATCGATCGCGGCAGCCACAGCCTTTCGATCGAAATCCTCGACGCCGCCGGGCGTACCGTGGAACGCACCGCCAATCAGCCGTTCCACATGCTGCGGATTTCCCTGGCGCAGAAACGCCAGGTCAAACCCTGCGTTGCCGACGACTATGGCGTGCGCCCGGAATGTCCGCTCAAGGACAAACCTGAAGAGCCGAAAAATCCATTCCTGCGCTTCTTTTAACCTCCGCCAGCCGCGCGCACTCTATTGGTGCACTAAACTGCATCTCGCCCACAACTCAACCCATTTTGGTTCGAAACTTCCCGTTTGAGCTGGCTTCGTGCCATACAAACGCGCGTCAAACGCCTGTTTCAGGGGTTAAACGCTTCTTTTCGGAGCCTTGGTTTGGTTTTTGCATTTTCCCGACATCAGCGCTTTGTTCTCGCGCACGCCTTGCTCCAAAAGGGGTCCAGATGACCATAAGCGACGCTATTCACCGTTTGCTGCTCGACAACCTGACCACGGCGACCATCCTGCTCGACGCCGAATTGCGCTTGGAGTACATGAACCCGGCGGCGGAGATGCTGTTGGCCGTCAGCGGTCAGCGCAGCCACGGCCAGTTCATCAGCGAGCTGTTCACCGAATCCCCCGAGGCGCTCAATTCCCTGCGTCAGGCCGTGGAGCAGGCGCACCCTTTCACCAAGCGTGAAGCGATGCTCACCGCCCTCACCGGCCAGACGCTGACCGTGGATTACGCGGTCACGCCAATCCTCAGCAACGGCGAGACTTTGCTTTTGCTTGAAGTGCACCCGCGTGATCGCCTGTTGCGCATCACCAAGGAAGAGGCGCAGCTGTCCAAGCAGGAAACCAGCAAGATGCTGGTGCGCGGTTTAGCCCACGAGATCAAGAACCCCCTCGGCGGCATCCGTGGCGCAGCGCAATTGCTCGCCCGCGAACTCCCGGAGGAAAGCCTGCGCGATTACACCAATGTGATCATCGAAGAGGCCGACCGCCTGCGCAATCTGGTCGATCGCATGCTCGGCTCGAACAAACTGCCGTCGCTGGCCATGTGCAACGTCCACGAAGTGCTCGAACGCGTCTGCCATCTGGTCGAAGCCGAAAGCCAGGGCTGCATCACCCTGGTGCGTGATTACGACCCGAGCATTCCCGACGTTCTGATCGACCGCGAGCAAATGATTCAGGCGGTGTTGAACATCGTGCGCAATGCGATGCAGGCCATCAGCAGCCAGAACGAGCTGCGCCTGGGCCGCATCAGCCTGCGCACCCGCGCCATGCGCCAGTTCACCATCGGCCACATCCGCCATCGTCTGGTGACCAAGATCGAGATCATCGACAACGGTCCCGGCATTCCGGCGGAACTGCAGGAAACCATTTTCTTTCCCATGGTCAGCGGCCGCCCGGATGGTACCGGGCTGGGCCTGGCCATTACCCAGAACATCATCAGTCAGCACCAGGGCCTGATCGAGTGTGAGAGCCATCCAGGCCACACCACCTTCTCGATCTTCCTGCCACTGGAACAAGGAGCCACATCGACATGAGCCGTAGTGAAACCGTGTGGATCGTCGATGACGACCGTTCTATCCGTTGGGTCCTGGAAAAAGCCTTGCAGCAGGAAGGCATGACCACCCAGAGCTTCGACAGCGCCGATGGCGTGATGAGTCGTCTGGCCCGGCAGCAGCCGGACGTGATCATTTCCGATATCCGCATGCCGGGCGCCAGTGGCCTGGATCTGCTGGCGCGGATTCGCGAACAGCACCCACGGCTGCCGGTCATCATCATGACCGCTCACTCCGATCTGGACAGCGCTGTCGCCTCCTATCAGGGCGGCGCTTTCGAGTACCTGCCCAAGCCGTTCGACGTCGATGAAGCGGTATCGCTGGTCAAACGCGCCAACCAGCATGCGCAGGAACAGCAAGGCCTGGAGGTTGTGCCGGCGCTGACCCGCACCCCGGAAATCATCGGCGAAGCGCCGGCGATGCAGGAAGTGTTTCGCGCCATCGGGCGCCTGAGCCACTCCAACATCACCGTGCTGATCAACGGCGAATCCGGTACCGGTAAAGAACTGGTGGCCCACGCCCTGCACCGCCACAGCCCACGCGCGGCCTCGCCGTTCATTGCGCTGAACATGGCGGCGATCCCCAAGGATCTGATGGAATCCGAGCTGTTCGGCCACGAGAAAGGCGCGTTCACCGGCGCGGCGAATTTGCGTCGCGGTCGTTTTGAACAGGCGGACGGCGGCACGCTGTTTCTCGATGAAATCGGCGACATGCCGGCGGACACCCAGACGCGTCTGTTGCGCGTGCTGGCCGATGGCGAGTTCTACCGCGTCGGCGGCCATGTACCGGTCAAGGTGGATGTACGCATCATCGCCGCGACCCACCAGAATCTCGAAACACTTGTCCACGCCGGCAAATTCCGTGAGGACTTGTTCCACCGCCTGAACGTGATCCGCATCCACATCCCGCGCCTGTCGGATCGTCGTGAAGACATTCCAACCCTGGCCCGGCACTTCCTCAGCCGCGCCGCGCAGGAACTGGCGGTCGAGCCGAAGCTGCTGAAAAGCGAGACCGAGGAATACCTGAAAAACCTGCCGTGGCCAGGTAACGTGCGCCAGCTGGAGAACACCTGTCGCTGGATCACCGTCATGGCCTCCGGCCGTGAAGTGCACATCAGCGATTTGCCGCCGGAACTGCTCAACCTGCCGCAGGATTCGGCGCCAGTGACCAACTGGGAACAGGCCCTGCGCCAATGGGCAGATCAGGCCTTGGCCCGTGGCCAGTCGAGCCTGCTCGACAGCGCAGTGCCGGCGTTCGAGCGGATCATGATCGAGACGGCACTGAAGCACACCGCAGGACGTCGGCGTGATGCGGCGGTGCTGTTGGGTTGGGGGCGGAACACCCTGACGCGCAAGATCAAGGAACTGGGGATGAAGGTTGATGGTGGGGATGATGATGAGGGGGAAGAGGGTTAACGCTTAAGGGTTGCCGTGTACTCAGGATCGATCCCCCTCACCCCAGCCCTCTCCCGGGGGAAGGGAGCAATCTCGGGTGGTTTCGAGGCCCGGGTTCGGCTCGGTATCTCAGGTCGGCGTAACTTGACCGGGCAACTCGGTCAGTCCCCTCTCCCTTGGGAGAGGGTCAGGGTGAGGGCCACCGTGCACCGCATCAATGCACGATGACCCGTGATCGCGCAGAGCCCGATTCTCATCGCCCAGTTCCGAAGTGCCGAAAAACCCAGACTTGAAATAAGCGAAAGCCCCGTATTCCGGGGCTTTCGCGTTTTCGAAGCATTTTTTGTTACAGCAAATCAAAACCTGGCACGCCGCCTGCAATATCTATCTCAGGTGATTCGATTCACCACCCGTTTCGGGGACCTTGGTACAGGCAGGCCGGGGATTCCCCTCTTTACACCGGGCTCGCAGCGCAAAGCGGCGAGCCTACCCTTTTGGGATCCTTGGTACAGGCAGGCCGGGGGTTCCCTCTTTACACCGGGCTGACGCTGCAAGCGAAGCCCATGCTTTTGGGAACCCTGATACAGGCAGGTCAGGGATTCCCGCTTTTACACCGCAATGCGTCCCGCCCCTATTCGAACCTGGGGCGCTCGGGCACATGATGTGGGGGCTGGTTTTGCCATGTCGGGTCAAACCTCCTTACTTCCTCCTCCAGCCTGTCCAGCATTTTCCCCGGGCTGGGTTCAGTAGACGCAATGTTCAGCAAACTTTCTTGCTCACCTACGCTGGCCTTTTGGAAGCTTTCAATAAACGACCAGAACCGGCGCTGCAAAAGCAGACGCTCAACCTGAAATTCCGGCGTACGCACCAGATTTCTGAGTTGTTTGATCATTGCGGGGTTCGCTTGAAGGACAAATGAATCCCACAGGGCAGACTTTTCAGCGCGTTGCGTTTGGGGGACATGGTGCAGCCATGGACTGTCCGCCAAATCAGCCTCGATTCTCCCAAGCCACAGATCGGGACCCGTCTGCCGACGTGCAGCTATCAATCGTCGAAGAGAAGCGGGGTCGGCAATCGGACTGCCAGTCAGGTCAAACCCTTTTCTCAGCTCAATGGTTTCGGGAATGGCTCTGATCGCGGTATAGGCCAGATTCAAACGTGTCCTGGGAATATCGGATGTCACGCCATCCGGGAATTCTCTTATACGAGTTCGGTGGAGATCGACTTCCCGCAACGCCGTCATTCCCCGCAGTGAGGGCGCCACAGCCAGCCGACTTTCCGACAAATTCAATATCTCCAGCCGCGACGGACCGTTCTGCAAACCAAGCCCGGGCGGCGGCGAGGTTATGAACGTATTGGCCAGATTCAACTCTCGCAATCCGGACATGCGAGTCACATCAGGTGCTTCTGTCAAATCGGGATTATGGTACAGGTCAAGCACCTCCAACCGTGACGCCACGGGCCATTGATCCAGCCCGACAGGGGGACGACTCAAACCACAGGAACGTGCGCGCAAGACCCGCAACTCGCTCATGCCACGCACTGAAAAAAGCGGCCAGATACTGCAGTGCGTCAGGCTCAACTCCCGCAAACGGGTCAATCGCGTGAAATGCTCAAGGCCGTCCGACGGGAGCCATAGTCTGGCTTCCTGCATCGTCAGGACTTTCAACGTCGGGAGTTTATCGATTTCGGCCAACAGTTCATGACACTTGCCATTGAATCTGCGGATTTCGAGGGTTTCAATGTGGGAAAGCATCGAGAACAATTTTCCCAGACTTTTCGAAGGACTTCCTTCCAGGCCTAGAGATACGACGGATCTGAGCGGAACGGAACAACCCGGTAGCGCCAGATTGCGCCGACTTCCCAGGTCGAGCTCCAGCTTGAAACCGACCAGCCGCCCGTCGCGGTAGACTTTTTCCGAATGCTCTCCCTGCCATTTGAACAACCGACGCACGTTGGCCCCTATTGCCAGCCGGCGCCTGCGTTCGGCAATGTCCTGGCCTTTGTAACCCGTCTCCCAGGCAGTGATCTCACGGTTCAATCGAGGAAACTCCAGCTCAAGCCGCTTGAGTTCGACTTCTGCGACACCCGCTTCCCCATAACGCGCAATGAAATCATCGGCATGTTGATCCGTCGCATCAGCAAAATAGCGTCTGACCAGTGTCCGTGTGGTCGCAACCAGAACCGGCGGCTGCCCCCCGGAGGGGCCTGCGCCGGTGAGCCAGGGGCGGTGAAAGTTGAACGGGTTGGCAGGTGCTTGAGCAGCGCCATCCATCCCACCGCGCAAACCTGTGAGGATGCAAACCCAGGTGTTCTGCTCGCTGCGGGTGATCGCCAGGGTTTCACCGCCCAGGCTGGCGCGGTAAATGTTCGCGCTGTCGGCAGCGACGGGATCATTGGGTTTGACCAGGCGCCAAACCCTGTATTCCGGGCGGGAGGCATCCAGATCCTGCATCACCTGATACGCCTGCTCATGGATGACCACATAGAGTTTGCCATCGTGACGTATCACGCCATCGCTGCCCGATTGTGCGCTACTGACATCCAGCCCGGCATGAAAGCCATCCAGGCTTTGGGCGGTCAGGGGGTTGGTGCGGGTGCTGAAGTCGCTGTGCGGATGCCAGATGCCGCTTTCGCTATCGCGCAACATCCATGGGCCGGAAGGGTACAACTCGCCGGGATGTCGAGCGCGATACCATCCCGTATCCGGATCAGCTGCGACGAGAACGAGGCCACTGCCAGGGACGTCAACATAACGGCGATTTTTGTACAGCCTGAAGCCTTCGCCATCAGCGTCAGGCAATTCGGTGGTTGATGTTATCCGGTAAGTCTCCAGCGACCGGTGTATCACAGGAGAAATGGCAGCAACCTCCGGTGCCGGGCGAACCTCGACCACCGGCGCCGGCAGGATCGTATTCGGGCCTGCGTCGTCGCCAGGTTTGGTGCTAAGCGACTTCAGATCATCGAGACCAGCCCAGGGGACCGTGCCATCGCGGACGGGCATATCCGCCGCTGTGAAATCCTTGTCCGAGCTTCGCTTCGGGAACGTGTGGACATCCGTATCAACGTGGGTGCTGCCCCCGCGAGGTGGTTTTACTGACATGTTTTTTCATCCTTGAAAAGTCGCCCCGCCATTCATGCTCAGGGGGGGGGGTCGGCATCCTGCCGGTTAGCTGGGAAGACCAACGATAGCCTGCGTTAACGTTGACGCGCAGCGGAAAAACAGACGGCTCCGGTGGGAAATGACGCTAGCAAATGTGGGAATGGCAGGGCAGGCCGAACGTCATCAGCCTGCGCTTTTGTGCAGGGGTGATGATGCCGGCATCGTGCCGCCTGCGGTTTGCACCCCCCTATGCAAGCCGCGGCCGCTTGGGCAAATGATGCGGGGGCTGGTGCTGCCAGGTTGAGTCGAACTTCGTCATTTCCTCTTCGAGCCTTTCCAGCATTTTTCCGGGACTGGACTCCGTTATCGCGATGTCCCGCAAAGCGTCTTGCTCACCAAGACTCGCCTTTTGGAAATGTTCCAGAAACGCCCAGACCCGACGCTGCAGAAGCGGCCGCTCAACCTGAAACTCAGGCGTGCGGACCAGCTCTCTGATTTTGCCCATCATGGCAACATTCGTCTGATCGATTAACGAGTCCCAGAGGGAAATCCGGGCGGCGCGTTGCGCCTGTGGAACATTGTGCATCCAGTGGTCCATGACCAGATGGCTCGAAGCTCGTCCCAACCAGATGTCCGTACCTGTTTGCCGACGTGCAGCAATCAACCGCCGAAAGTAGACAGGATCGGAAATCAACGTGCCGGTAAGGTTGAAACCTTCCCTGAGTTCAACAGCTTCGGGGATTGATTCGATCCGGGTATAACTCAGATCCAGACGTGCTCGGGGAACCTCGGAGTTCACGCCGTCCGGGAAAGTTTTTATCGCGGTATGGCTCAGGTCAACCTCCAGCAATGCCGACATTGCGCTGAGCGACGGCGCCACAGCGAGTGGGGTGCTGGATAAATTCAAGACCTGGAGTCGCGAAGGACCGCTCTGCATGCCAAGCCCGGGTGGCGGCGCGGATATGCGGGTATGGGACAGATCCAATACTCGCAATTCGGACATCTGGGTCACATCAGGCGGATGTCGCAGTTCGGGATTGTGGTACAGATCAAGCACCTGCAACCGTGACGCCACGGCCACCTCATCCAATCCGAAAGGCAGACGGAGCAAGCCACAGGAACGTGCGCGCAATACCCGTAACCCGGTCATCCCTCGCACTGAAAGATCGGGCCAGATACCACAGTTGATCAGGCTCAACTCTTCCAGCCCGGTCAATGTGGCGAAGTGGTCGAGGCCTGTCGACGACAGCAACAGACTGCTTTCACGAATTTCCAGGACTCTCAACTGTGGGAGCTTGTCGAGTTGGGCAAGCAAGTTCTGGCCGTCGATTCTGCGTGTTTGCAAGGTGTCCATGCGCGGGAACATCGACAACAGATCTCCCAGATTCCTAGAGGTGCGTCCCTCCAGGCCAAGAGACACAACAGATCCGAGTCGAGTCGAAAAAACCGGAAGGGCGAAATTCCCCCGCGCGCCCAAATCCAGTTTCAACCTGAAGCCGATCAGCCGGCCATCCCGGTAGACTTTTTCCGAACTGTCGCCCTGCCACTTGAACAATCGACGCACGCTGGCACCTATTGCCAGTCGCCGAATGCGCTCGGCACTGCTGTCACCCCTGTAGGCAGTCTCCCACGCAGTGACCTCACGGTTGAGTTGAGGAAACTCAAGCTGTAGCCGTTTGAGCTCCACCTCAGCCGCACCTGCCTCAGCAAATCGGGCAATGAAATCATCGGCATGCTGATCGGTGGAGTCGGCGAAATAGCGTTTTACCTGCGCCCGCGTGGTCGCGTCTGCGACCGCAGCTTGCCCCCGTGAAGGGCCGGAGTCAGTGAGCCAGGGGCGATGAAAGTTGAACGGATTGGCACCTGCAGCCTCATTGCGCTGCATGCCCCCGCGTAAACCAGGAAGGATGGAAACCCAGGTATTGCGCTCGTTCCGGGTAATGGCCAGCGTCTCACCGCCGAGGCTGGCGCGATAAATGTTTGCGCTGTCGGTGGCGCCGGGATGACTGGGATCAACCAGACGCCAGACCTTGTATTCCGGGCGAGACGCAGCAAGATCCTGCAAAACCTGATACGCCTGTTGATCAATGACCACGTAGAGCTTGCCAGCGTGACGTACCACGCCGTCGCTGCCGGGGGCGACGCCGCTGAGATCCAGCCCGCTGCGAAATCCCTGCAAACCCGCAGCGGTCAGAGGATCGGTGCGTGCGTTGAAGTCGTTGTGCGGATGCCAGAGGCCGCTGCGGCTATCCCGCAACATCCATGGACCGGTGGGCAGCAACTCGCTGGGGAGTCGAGCGCGATAAAATCCGCTGTCCGGATCCACCCCTACCAGAACGATGCCGCCGCCAGACACATCCACATACTGACGTTTTTTGTACAGCCTGAAGCCGTCACCGTCAGCTGCCGGCAGTCCGGCCGGTGATCGCATTGCATAACTGTCCAGCGACCTGGCGATGACGGGAGGACTTGGATTGGTGTGGGGCGCAGGGCGAACCTCGACCATCGGCGTCGGCAAGGTCCTGTCCGCGCCGACAACATCGCCCGGCAAGCTGCCCCGCAGCTTCGGATCATCGCCACGAACCCAGGGGGCGGTGCCATTGAGATCGGGAGTGCGCACCAGTGCGAAATCCTTGTCCAGACGTCGGGTCATGGCCGGGTGAACATCCGTGTCCACGCGGGTGCTGCCACTGCGGGGTGGTTTTACTGGCATGTTTTCATCCTTGAAAGTCGTCCCTGGCATTTATCCCAGAGACGATGGGGGGGTGGCATTGCTGTTACAGACGGGTCGAGGTTTGCCGCTTTTGCATCGGCACTGCGTACTCCTGCGAGTTACTCGAACCTGGGACGCTTGGGCAAAGGGTGCAGCGGCTGACTCTGTCGTCCTCCGTCATAGCTGCGGATTTCATTCTCCAGCCCGTCCAGCATTCTCCCGGGACTCGTTTCCGTATAAAGAATGACGTCGAGCCTGGCCCGCTCGTTAACTTCGGCGCTGTCATACATTTCCAGAAACCACCACACGCGCCGCTGCAGAAGCGGGCGCTCCACGTGAAACTCGGGCGTTCGACTCAGTCGACGAAGAATGCCGGTCACTGCCAGTGGCATTGCGGCGTTATGCCTGTCCCACAGCGCTTGTTTTTCCGCTATCTGTTCCTGTGGCACATTGCGTAGCCAGAGATCGGCAGTTACATCGCTGCTTTCCTGCCCAAGCCAGATATCGGTGCCTGTCTCTACACGTGCTCGTATCAACCGCCGTAAAGAGGCCGGGTCCATTATCGGATTGCCGATGAGATTGAAGCCCGCTCTGAGCTCCACGGATTCGGGGATCGACCTGATGTGATTGTCCGCAAGATTCAGTTCTCTTGCGGGAATCCTGTCGGTAATGCCCTCGGGAAATCTTTGCAATCGTGTATTGGAAAGATCCAGCTCCTGCAGTGCGGTCATGTGTTCGAGTGAGGGGCTGATCGAAAGCGGATTGCCCCCCAGTCTCAACACTTCCAGCTTCGACGCCACGTCGATGGCCTCAAGTCCGGAAGGCAGCAGGTGTATTCCGGTGCGGCTCAGATCCAGCACCCGCAGTTCAGTCATCCCTCTGATATCAGCTGCCACTTGCAAAAAGGTGACTTGCTCCTGACGCCGCATCTGCATGTCCAGGCTGTTCACCGGGGCCTCGAATGTGTTGCAAAGCCATAGCTCGTTTAGCCTGGCAAGGCCTCGTACGGAAAAGTCAGACGTTAGTTCACAGTCCTGCAGGTGCAGCCTTTGCAAACGCGGGAATCTTTTCAATTGCTCGGCAAATCGCGAATCCAGCCTGAATTTCGAATAAGCCCGTTCGATCACGTTCCAGCCTTGAAACCGCCCTTCCACTTCGATTGCCTGACTGGTAATGGTCAGACTTTCAAGATTGGGAAACTGTGCGCAAAACACGTCCGGGTCCAGCCGGCCACGGCCTCTTAAAGTCAGAGAAATCACTGAGCTGAATTTCAAGGAAAGCGGTTTTTGAACTGGCCATATCGTCAGATCGATTTCCAGCTTGAAGCCCACATGCCGCCCGTCACGGTAGACGCGCTGTTCGGGCTGACCTTGCCATCGGTACAACTGGCGAAACGTCGCCCATATATTCCGCGCCTCATGTAACTCCTTGTCCGATGAAATGCGACCTCGACTGATCGGCAGGTCAAAACGCGTTGAGTCCAATTGCGCCAGCCCAAGCTGGATATGCTTGAGCTCAAGCTCTGCCCCGTCCTTGTCATCGAACCGGGCGATGAAGGCGTCCGCGTCCTCGTCGGTCGTGTCGGGCAGGTACTTGCGGATCTGCTCCCGGGTGGTGGGCTCCGCGACTTCACGCGCATACCAAAGTCCGCTGTCCACATCGCGCAGCATCACCGGGCCGGATGGGAGCAACTCGCTTGGCCGCCGGGCTCGATACAGACCCGTCGCAGGATCCACTGCGACAGGCACCAGGTCGCCGTTGACCAGGTCTGCGTAGGTTCGCCGACTGATCACCCGCAAACCCTCACTGTTGACCTGTGGAAGTATCGCTCGGGCGTTGGTGACGTAATTGTCCAGCGAAGGCTGGGTGGCGGGAGGGCGAATACCTTCTGCGAGTGCGCGCACCACAACGGCCGCGGCAGGGGGTATGGCACCCAGGGTCGCATCACTGGATGATTCGACGCGCGGCAGCAAATGGTGCTGAGCAAAATTCACATCGACGCCTGTGCGACCCGGGTGGCCGTGGAGCGAAATGTCGGCGTCCGCAGCCCGATGCAGGCTGCCCGGAACGTCCACGTGGGTACCGCCACCGCGAGGGGGTTTTACTGGCATGTTTTCATCCTTGAAAAAGACGCCCCATGCTGTCGAGCAAGGGGACAACGGGTTTCGGCATCCTGCCGTTTGAAGGGGCAAACGATAGCGTGGACGAGCATCGAACGGAGATGGGAAAGGGAGACGGCCGCAGTGGGAAACGACCTCAAACAGTGTCGGAGCGCGCCCAGTGATGAGGACTTGCCCCTAGGGCTCGCTCAAGCGGATCTCCAGCCGCCAACGATCATCGACCTCGCTGCCAACCCAGTCGCCCTGCAACGGGCGCGCCGCCAGCACCGTCAGCAACAATCCGCCATCACTCTTGCGCGTGCGCCAGTTGACGTCCTTGCCGTTGAGCCTGAGCTGGCCTTTCTGCGGTCGACCTTCGGCCTGAAACAGCAGCGCGACGGTGCCGTCGATGATCTCGCCGTGCAGCTTAGGCTCATTGTTGAACCACACCACCAGGCCGCCATCGGTAACCTCGACCTGCTCCAGCACGCTCGGATCCGGCGTGGTCAGACGGCCAATCATCAAGCCGATCATCAAGCCGACAATCGCCAGCGAGCCGATGACTCGCGGGAATAGTTTCGAACGGTTGTCCACAGGCGGCGTAGAATGCCGCTCATCTTTACCTTCGGAGCCGTGCATGTTTCACGTCATCCTTTTTCAACCAGAAATTCCGCCGAACACCGGCAACGTTATCAGGCTGTGCGCCAACAGCGGCTGCCACCTGCATTTGATCGAACCACTGGGTTTCGAGATGGACGACAAGCGCCTGCGCCGTGCCGGTCTCGACTACCACGAATATGCCACGTTACAGCGTCACGCTGATCTGGCCAGTTGTCTGGAAAGTCTGGGCAACCCGCGCGTGTTCGCCTTCACCACCAAGGGTTCGCGGCCGTTCCATGATGCCGCGTTCGTGCCCGGCGACGCGTTTCTGTTCGGTCCGGAAAGCCGTGGCCTGCCAGCGGACGTGCTCGACGCCCTGCCCGCCGAACAGCGCCTGCGCCTGCCGATGCGCGAAGGCTGCCGCAGCCTGAACCTGTCCAACACCGTGGCGGTCGCCGTGTACGAAGCGTGGCGGCAGAACGACTTCAAGTAACGCCGCAAGCAAATGTGGGAGCGAGCCTGCTCGCGATTACGGAGTGTCAGTCAACATTGATGTGTCTGACAGACCGCTTTCGCGAGCAGGCTCGCTCCCACATGGGTATTACTGAACCGTCTTACTGAACGGTCGGGGTCTCGCCGCTTTCCTGCATGCGCTGCAGCTCTTGCGCGTACAGGGCGTCGAAGTTCACGGGGGCCAGCATCAGCGCCGGGAACGAACCGCGGGTGACAAGGCTGTCCAGGGTTTCGCGGGCGTACGGGAACAGGATGTTCGGGCAGAACGCACCGAGGGTGTGGCTCATCGAAGCCGCGTCCAGATTCTTGATCAGGAAGATACCGGCCTGTTGCACTTCAGCGATGAAGGCCACTTCTTCGCCGTTTTTCACGGTAACGGAAAGGGTCAGCACCACTTCGTAGAAATCGCCTTCCAGCGCTTTCTGGCGGGTGTTCAGATCCAGACCGACCGCCGGATCCCACTGCTGGCGGAAGATCGCCGGGCTTTTCGGGGCTTCGAAGGACAGGTCGCGTACGTAGATGCGCTGCAAGGAGAATTGCGGTGCGGTTTCTTCTTCGCTGGCTGCAGTGTTCTGTTGGTCAGTCATCTCAGATCCTTATCGATCTTGGGTCTTTTAGGGAGTGCTGTACGTGGGTGCAGCCGTTCAGCCCTTGAGCAGCGCGTCGAGTTTGCCGGCGCGCTCCAGGGCGTATAAATCATCGCAACCGCCGATGTGCTTTGCGCCGATCCAGATTTGCGGCACGGACGTGCGCCCGGCCTTTTTGGTCATTTCGGCACGCAGCTGCGGCTTGCCATCGACCTTGATCTCTTCGAAGGCCACGCCTTTGCTGGCGAGCAGATGCTTGGCGCGCGAGCAGTAAGGGCAGTAATCGCTGGAATAGACGATGACTTCGCTCATGTCATTTCACCAGCGGCAGGTTGTCGCCTTTCCAGCTGGAAATCCCGCCGGACAGCTTGGCGGCGGTGAAGCCGGACTTCATCAGTTCGCGGGCGTGGGTGCCGGCGGTCTGGCCGAGGGCATCGACCAGAATGATGGTCTTGGCCTTGTGTTTTTCCAGCTCCCCGACGCGGGCGGCCAGTTTGTCTTGCGGGATGTTCACCGCGCCGACGATGTGGCCAGCGGCATAATCCTTGGCCGGACGGATGTCCACCACCACGCCTGCGTCTTTATTGACCAGTGCGGTCAGCTCGCCGGTGCTCAGGCTCTTGCCGCCGCCCTGCATCGTGTGCGCCAGCAACAGAGCCAGAAGTACGACGAAGATACCGACAAGAATGTAGTGGTTAGTGGCAAATTCAATCAGGTGAGCAACCATCGAAGGAGGTTCCAGGGCGTTAAAATGTCGGCCAGTATACACAGCCACTATGGTCGGCCAAACCCCGTCCGGCGGTGACGCGGTCGGAACTTCGCTTTAAACTCCAACTCCGTTTTCCATCGCCCTCTTCTTTATCAGCCACGAGTGGATTCCATGACGACTACGCCCAAACCTTTGGTCCTGATGATTCTCGACGGCTTCGGTCACAGCGACAGCCCCGAATCCAATGCTGTGTTCGCGGCAAAGAAACCCGTGCTGGATCGTCTGTGGGCCACCGTGCCGAACGGCTTGATCTCGGGCAGCGGCATGGACGTCGGTCTGCCGGACGGCCAGATGGGCAACTCCGAAGTCGGCCACATGAACCTCGGCGCAGGGCGCGTGGTGTATCAGGACTTCACCCGTGTGACCAAAGCGATCCGCGACGGCGAATTCTTCGACAATCCGACCATCTGCGCCGCTGTGGATAAAGCCGTGGCCGCCGGCAAAGCCGTGCACTTCATGGGCCTGCTGTCCGATGGCGGCGTGCACAGCCATCAGGATCACCTGATCGCCATGGCCGAGCTGGCCTTCAAGCGCGGCGCCGAAAAAATCTATCTGCACGCCTTCCTCGATGGCCGCGACACGCCGCCGAAAAGCGCTGCCTCGTCGATCGAACTGCTCGACGCGACGTTCCAGGCATTGGGCAAAGGCCGGATCGCCAGCATCATCGGCCGCTATTTCGCCATGGACCGTGACAACCGTTGGGATCGCGTCGCCCAGGCCTACAACCTGATCGTCGACGGCAACGGCGAATTCAACGCCGCCACCGCTCAGGAAGGTCTCGAAGCCGCCTACGCCCGTGGCGAAAGCGACGAATTCGTCAAAGCCACTTCCATCGGTGAGCCGGTCAAAGTCGAAGACGGCGATGCCGTGGTGTTCATGAACTTCCGTGCCGACCGCGCCCGCGAGCTGACCCGGGTGTTCGTCGAAGACGATTTCAAGGAATTCGCGCGCGCCCGTCAGCCGAAACTGGCCGGTTTCGTCATGCTTACCCAGTACGCCGCAAGTATTCCGGCACCGTCGGCCTTCGCCGCCGGCAGCCTGGAAAACGTTCTTGGTGATTACCTGGCAAAAAACGGCAAGACCCAGCTGCGCATCGCTGAAACCGAGAAGTACGCTCACGTGACCTTCTTCTTCTCCGGCGGTCGTGAAGAACCGTTCCCGGGCGAAGAGCGCATCCTGATCCCGTCGCCGAAAGTCGCTACTTATGACTTGCAGCCGGAAATGAGCGCGCCGGAAGTCACCGACCGTATCGTCGACGCCATCGAAAACCAGCGCTACGACGTGATCGTGGTCAACTACGCCAACGGCGACATGGTCGGCCACAGCGGTGTGTTCGATGCAGCGGTCAAAGCGGTCGAGTGCCTCGACACCTGCGTCGGTCGCATCGTCGATGCGCTGGAAAAGGTCGGCGGCGAAGCTTTGATCACTGCCGACCACGGCAACGTCGAAAAAATGGCCGATGAAGAAACCCACCAGGCGCACACCGCACACACCACCGAGCCGGTGCCGTTCATCTACGTCGGCAAACGCGACCTGAAAGTGCGCGAAGGCGGCGTGCTGGCGGACGTGGCACCGACCATGCTGATGCTGTTGGGTCTGGAAAAACCGGCGGAGATGACCGGTAACTCGATCCTGGTGTAAACCACACCTAACCTTGTGGGAGCGAGCCTGCTCGCGAATACGGTGGATCAGTCGACAGCGATGTCGCCTGACACACTGCTTTCGCGAGCAGGCTCGCTCCCACATTGGTTTTGGGGTGTTTTTCAGGCCAGTTATCACACAGCCCCAATTGGGCGTTTTTTTTGCAGCCTCGGGCGGGCATACTAGGCCGTCCCTTACCCTGGTGCCGCCCGCCCCTATGCTTCGCGTCCTGATCGCCCTTGCTCTGACCTGTCTGCTCCAGCCGGCCTTCGCCGACGAGCGCGCGCAAACCCAACAGCAGTTGGACGCCACGCGTCAGGATATCGCCGAGCTGAAAAAACTCTTGGGCAAGCTGCAGGAAGAAAAGTCCGGCGTGCAGAAAGAGCTCAAGGGCACTGAAACCGAGATGGGCAAGCTGCAAAAGCAGGTCGACACGCTGCAGAAAGAACTGCAGAAAGGCGAATCCGAGCTGCAGCGACTCGATGCAGAGAAAAAAACTCCAGAGCGCGCGCACTGAACAGCAGCGACTGATCGCCATTCAGGCCCGAGCGGCGTACCAGAACGGCCGCCAGGAATACCTCAAGCTGCTGCTCAACCAGCAGAATCCCGAGAAATTCGCCCGCACCCTCACCTATTACGACTACCTGAGCCAGGCACGCCTGGAGCAGTTGAAGAACTTCAACGAAACCCTGCGCCAACTGGCCAATGTCGAAAAAGACATCGGTCTGCAGCAAGCGCAGTTGCTGGTGCAGAAAAGCGACCTCGACACGCAGCGCGAAGCACTCGAGAAAGTCCGCAAGGAGCGCCAGCAGGTTCTCGCCAGACTCAATGACGACGTCAAGGCCCGCGATCAGAAACTCGCCGCCCGCGAGCAGGATCAGGCAGACCTGTCTAAAGTCCTTAAAACCATTGAAGAAACCCTGGCCCGACAGGCTCGTGAGGCAGAAGAGGCGCGGCAGAAAGCGCTGATCGCCCAGCAGGAAGCGGAAAAAAAGCGTTTGCGTGAGGCGCAGGCTGAAAACAGCGACGCCCCACGAAAACCCGCCAGATCAAGCCCCGGCGCGCTGGTATCGAGCAGCGGCGAAACGTTTGGCGGGCCATTTGCTGCAACCCGGGGAAAACTTCCGTGGCCGGTTGATGGTCGATTACTCGCACGCTTCGGTGAAAGCCGTGGCGACGACGCCCGCACCAAGTGGGATGGCGTGATGATCAGCGCCTCCGCCGGCAGCCAGGTGCACGCCGTACACGGCGGGCGCGTGGTGTTCGCCGATTGGCTGCGCGGTGCCGGTTTGCTGGTGATTCTTGATCACGGCAACGGTTTTCTGAGTCTTTACGGCCACAACCAGACGCTGCTCAAGTCGGCGGGTGATGTGGTCAAGGCGGGCGAGTCGATTTCCACTGTCGGTAACAGTGGCGGTCAGGACACGCCAGCGCTGTATTTCGCAATTCGTCAGCAGGGTCACCCGAGTGATCCGGCGCAATGGTGCCGTGCGCAAGGATAAGCGCACCACCTAATTCAGGAGTTCGTTCGACATGCTGCATTTGTCCCGCCTTACCTCGCTGGCCCTGACGATCGCCCTGGTGATCGGCGCGCCTCTGGCGTTCGCCGCGCAACCGGCCCCGACCGTCGCTCCGGCAGGCACTGCCGCGACCGCCAAGGCGCCGTTGCCACTGGAAGAGCTGCGCACCTTCGCCGAGGTCATGGACCGGATCAAAGCCGCGTACGTCGAGCCTGTGGACGACAAGACCCTGCTGGAAAACGCGATCAAGGGCATGCTCAGCAACCTCGATCCGCATTCGGCCTACCTTGGCCCGGAAGATTTCACCGAGCTGCAGGAAAGCACCAGCGGTGAATTCGGCGGTCTGGGCATCGAAGTCGGCGCCGAAGACGGCTTCATCAAGGTCGTCTCGCCGATTGATGACACGCCAGCGTCGAAGGCGGGCATCCAGGCTGGCGACTTCATCGTCAAGATCAACGGCCAGCCAACCCGTGGCCAGACCATGACCGAAGCCGTCGACAAGATGCGCGGCAAGATCGGCCAGAAAATCACCCTGACCCTGGTTCGCGATGGCGGCACGCCGTTCGACGTGACCCTGGCCCGTGCAGTGATTCAGGTCAAGAGCGTCAAGGCGCAGCTGCTGGAATCGGGCTACGGCTATATCCGCATCACCCAGTTCCAGGTCAAGACCGGCGAAGAAGTCTCCAAGGCTCTGGCCAAACTGCGCAAGGACAACGGCAAGAAGCTCAACGGCATCATCCTCGACCTGCGCAACAACCCGGGCGGCGTGCTGCAATCGGCGGTTGAAGTGGTCGACCATTTCATCACCAAGGGCCTGATCGTCTACACCAAGGGCCGCATCGCCAATTCCGAGCTGCGCTTCTCCGCCACCGGCAAGGATGAAAGCGAAGCGGTACCGATGGTCGTGCTGATCAACGGTGGCAGTGCCTCGGCTTCGGAGATCGTCGCCGGCGCCCTGCAGGACCAGAAACGTGCCGTGGTCATGGGCACCACCAGTTTCGGCAAGGGCTCGGTGCAGACCGTGCTGCCGCTGAACAACGACCGCGCGCTGAAGATCACCACCGCGCTGTATTTCACGCCGAACGGCCGCTCGATCCAGGCTCAGGGCATCGTGCCGGACATCGAAGTGCGCCGCGCGAAGATCACCAACGAAGCCGACAGCGAATACTTCAAGGAAGCCGATCTGCAAGGTCACTTGGGCAACGGCAACGGCGGCGCCGACAAACCGAGCGGCTCCGGCGGCAAGGCCAAAGCGATGCCGCAGGATGACGATTACCAGTTGGCCCAGGCCCTGAGCCTGCTCAAAGGCCTGAGCATCACGTCCGGCCGCTGAGGATGTTGTTGCGTTCCCTCTGCGTTCTGTTGTGCTGTCTGGCGGGTCTTGCCCAAGCAGAGCCCGCCAGCTCCTCGCCGCACAAAGCCTACCTGACGCTGATCATCGACGACCTGGGGCAGAACCTGCCCCGGGATCGTCGCGTGCTCGCCCTGCCCGGCCCGGTCACGGCGGCGATCATGCCCGATACCCCCCACGCCACCGAATTTGCCCGCGAAGCCCATCGCGCCGGCAAGATCGTCATCCTGCACATGCCCATGGACCCGGCCACCGGGCCTTACGCCTGGCACCCGGAACTGCCCCTCGAAGAACTGCAGAAACGCCTGAATGCTGCGTTCGAAAAAGTCCCGTTCACCGCCGGCATCAACAATCACATGGGCAGCCGCATGACCGCGCAGCCTGTGGCGATGGCGTGGTTGATGGGCGAATTGCAGCGTCGGCACAAGTTCTTCGTCGACAGCCGCACCAGCGCTCAAACGGTCGCTGCGCAGCAGGCGCAGAAAATCGACCTGGCCAGCGTTTCCAGAGACGTGTTTCTCGATGATGAGCGCACCGAAGCGGCCATTGCCATTCAGTTGCAGACCGCGATCGCCCTGGCGCACAAACAGGGTTCAGCGGTGATGATCGGCCATCCGTATCCGCAGACCCTGGCGGTGCTCGAGCGCGAATTACCCAAGCTCAAAGCGCAGGGCATCGACTGGATTGATATCCGGCAGATGATCAGCGTGCGCAGCAACCGCGCCATGGCCGGGCATGGCAAGGATGGCGTTTACCGGTAACACCCGGTCACGTTGCAATACATAGTTACCACCGAACGCCCCTCCCCCTTCCGGATAGTGAGACCTGCAACAGGTCGCGACTCCTTTGAGTCGCTTGCAACTATCAGGAGTGCCCATGACAAACAACGCCCCGATTATCCCGCCCGTTGGGCGGACTGAACCGATCCGCATCGATAACCTGCTGATCAACTTCACAACAGAATTTCTGCGCATCTGGGATACCAACGGTTTGTCGGCCAGACCCGCGTCGTTCTGGCGCCCGACCCCGGCTCCCGACGCGCTACCCGGTTATTTCCCCTTGGGCGACTTCGTCACCAGAGGCGTTGGCAACATCAACGGCGAACGCGTGGTCGCGGTTGTTTGTGAGGCAGACATTGCCAGCACTGACCCCACCAAAGGCAGGGCACTGCGACGTCCCGATGATTACGAGCTGGTCTGGAAGGACTCCGGATCAGGCTCGAAAAGAGATCTGTCGATCTGGCGACCGCTAGCTCCCGCAGGCTACGTAGCGCTGGGGTCGGTGTGCTCGAACGATCATGAAAAACCTTCGCTCAACGCGGTGCGCTGCGTTCGCGAAGACCTGGTGATCGCGTCGAATACCACCGATCTGATCTGGGACGACAAGGGCAGCAAGGCCCGACAGCGCGTCAGCACCTGGAGCGCCGTTCCTCCAGCCGCTTTGCCGGGCGAAGTCTACTTGGCATCGGGCAGTTTTTTCAGCTTGAGTGACTACACCCGACCGGCCAGTTTCCCGGTCTACTGCTTGCGCTTGCAGATCGACCTGCAGATGTCTACACGCCCATCGCCACCGGTGCTCTGCGGCGAGACGCCAACACCTGTAGAGCCAACGGACGATGCGACTTACACCGCCAGCCTCCCCTGGTTCACGGTCAACGATCCGCGTTACACCGCCGCTGAGCAATGGCGTCACTCGCCCTTCTATCTGCTTGAACGCAAGGATCGCTACATCCTCGTCGGTCACGCACGCAACAGTGGCAACGACAGCCAGATATTCAGGTGGAATGCGCAGCGCGCCCAGCGTACTGGCGGCTTGCGTACTTTCACTCAAACCACTTGCATCGAATTCGGCGCGCAATGGCAAACCCGTCAGCACGGCGCGTTGATGTTTTCCGCACGGCTGGGCCACGATTTCACCCAATGCGAACTGCATTCGAATGAATGGCTCAATACAGCGACCATCGAAGTGGTTGCGGTGGTGGACAAAAACCGCTCAGTGGCCGCCTACCTGGCCCAGAGCGAATACAGACTGGTGCGCGCGGACGGCACGGCAGTGACGGAGGGTTTCAGCTATACCGATGGCAATAGCCTGCACATCAGCCAGTACGCACCAACCGAGCCTGAAATCATCGTCGCAACTGAGGCGGAGGCGGTCGAAGATCAGACTGTGCTTGCGTCTGCGACCGAGGGCGAAATCAGCGCCTCCCAGCCAGAGCCCGACGAGTCAGCCATTACAGATAGCGCGCCATGATTTCATCGACCACGCCTTCCTTGCGCAACTGATCCAGCGCGGTCTGTAGCCTGTTGACCACTTCATCGGAGACGTCCTTGTTCAGCGCCAGGTACAACTCGGCGCTGTTGAAGCGCAGCACGGTCTTCAGGCCGGTCACGCCATCCTGCCGCGCCAGATAACGGCCGGCAGGATCACCCGTGGCCCACAGATCGATCTGGCCATTGAGCAGTTTTTTTGCGTTGTCCTGATCGCGCAGCACCACCACCGGTTTGAGGCCTTGCTTGGTGAGCGTCTCGGCAATCGCATCGCCCTTGTAGGCGCCGATCTTGTATTTGCGCGCATCATTGAGGGTTTCGAGGGTGATCTTGCTGTCAGCCTTGGCCAGCAGGATCCAGTCGTCCGGGCCGATTGGGCCGACCCATTTGAACAGTCTTTCGCGATCGGGCAGGCGCGCCATGACGAAGGCCCCGTAGCCGGGATTCTCCAGGGCGAGTTTGTAGACACGCTCCCAGGGGAAACGCAGGGTCAGGCTGTAAGTGAGGCCGGCGCGCTGGAACATCTCGCGAACGATGTCCGTGGCAATGCCGTTGATGTTGTCGCCCTGGGCGAAATTCTTGCCGTTCTTCGCCATGTTGTACGGCGGGAAGTTCTCGGTGAGCAGTACCAGATCGGTGTCGGGACTGGTTTCGGCCCGGGCATTGCTGATGAGCAACAACGAGGCGCTGGCGAGAACAACAAGCAGGCGTTTGATCATGTCGGGCTACCGGAATCCATGGCGTGCCCAAGAGTGCCTTGGGCGCGCCATGCTGTCCACTGGCCTGTACGCTTTAGCGCATGACGATGCCGCGATGCGACATGTAGGCCTTGGCTTCCTGCACGGTGTATTCGCCGAAGTGGAAAATACTCGCCGCCAGCACCGCACTGGCATGACCTTCGAGAATGCCGTCGGCCAGATGCTGCAGATTGCCGACACCACCGGAAGCGATCACCGGAATGCCCAGCGCGTCGCTGATGGCGCGGGTCACGCCGAGGTCGAAACCGTTTTTCATGCCGTCCTGATCCATACTGGTCAGGAGGATCTCGCCGGCACCGAGGCCTTCCATTTTCTTCGCCCACTCGACTGCGTCGAGACCGGTCGGCTTGCGCCCGCCGTGGGTGAAGATTTCCCAGCGCGGGGTTTCGCCGGGACCGGAAACTTTCTTGGCGTCGATGGCAACGACGATGCACTGCGAGCCGAAATGCTGCGCGGCCTCGCCGACGAACTCGGGGTTGAACACGGCGGCGGTGTTGATCGACACCTTGTCCGCGCCGGCATTGAGCAGATTGCGGATGTCCTGCACGGTACGCACACCACCGCCGACGGTCAGCGGGATGAATACCTGGCTGGCCATGCGCTCGACGGTATGCAGCGTGGTGTCACGGCCATCGACGCTGGCGGTGATGTCGAGAAAGGTAATCTCGTCGGCGCCCTGCTCGTCGTAGCGACGGGCAATTTCCACCGGGTCACCGGCGTCGCGGATGTTCTCGAACTTCACGCCTTTGACGACCCGGCCGTTGTCCACGTCCAGGCAAGGGATGATGCGTTTGGCTAACGCCATGGTCAGTCCTCAGCCTTGGTACGAATCGCAGAAAGCTTGCGCTTCGGCGACATCGAGAGTGCCCTCATAGATCGCCCGGCCGGTAATCGCGCCGATGATGCCCGGTGCCTTGGCGTCGAGCAGCGACTTGATGTCACCCAGGTTATGGATGCCGCCGGAAGCGATCACCGGAATCCTGGTGGCAGCGGCCAGCGCAGCGGTGAACGGTACGTTGCAGCCCTGCATCATGCCGTCTTTGGCGATGTCGGTATAAACGATCGAGGATACGCCGTCGGCTTCGAACTGCTTGGCCAGGTCGATGACCTGTACGGTGCTGATTTCCGCCCAACCGTCGGTGGCAACGAAACCGTCTTTGGCATCCAGACCCACGATGATCTTGCCTGGGAAGGCACGGCAGGCTTCAGCGACGAACGCGGGATCCTTAACGGCTTTGGTGCCGATGATCACGTAGCTCACGCCTGCCTTGACGTAATGCTCGATGGTTTCCAGCGAACGAATGCCGCCACCGATCTGGATCGGCAGGGTCGGGTAACGCTTGGCGATTGCGGTAACCACTTCGCCGTTGACCGGCTGGCCTTCGAACGCGCCGTTCAGGTCGACCAGATGCAGACGGCGGCAACCGCCCTCCACCCACTTGGCAGCCATGCTCACCGGGTCATCGGAGAACACCGTGGAATCTTCCATGCGGCCCTGGCGCAGACGTACGCAGGCACCGTCTTTGAGATCGATAGCGGGAATAATCAGCATCTGGCAAACCTTAAAATTGGAATGTTCAGCTTGGCTCGGGAATCAGTTTTTCTCGAGCGCCCACAGGTCGCTTTCGATGCTTTCAAACCGTTCCTTGAGGTGGGTCTGCACATCGAAAATCGCCCTGTTGTAATAGTGCGGAGCAATCTCGCGGGTAAACAGCTCAAGAATTTCCGCCGCTTCGAACGAACCCAGGTCCAGTTCGAAACGGTCTTCCATGAACCGCTGGATCTTGCGATTGGCCTCGCTCTCCTGCTCGGGAGTGAGGGTCAGGATCGGCGGTCTGGATTTCTTGACAGCCATTTACCAGCGACCGTCCCACGCAGCGAAGTTCTGCAGCAGTTGCAAGCCGTGGGTATGGCTTTTCTCCGGGTGGAACTGCACGGCGAAACGCGAACCGTCGGCCAGCGCTGCGGCGAAATCGACACCGTAATGGCCGCTGCCTACAACCTGACGCGCATTGGCGGCGGCGATGTAGTAGCTGTGCACGAAATAGAAACGCGCCAGGTCGGGGATGTCGTGCCACAGCGGGTGACTGATCTTCTGCTTTACCTCGTTCCAGCCCATGTGCGGGACTTTGAGGTGCTCGCCGTCTTCGTGCAGATCCTTGCCGAAGAATTTCACCGCGCCCGGAAACAGGCCGATGCAGTCGACGCCGGCGTTCTCTTCGCTGGTATCGAGCAAGGCTTGCATGCCGACGCAGATGCCGAGGAACGGCCGATCCTGGCTGACCTCACGGACCAGCGAGTCGAAGCCGAGGCGACGGATCTCCGCCATGCAATCGCGAATCGCGCCAACGCCCGGGAATACCACACGGTCGGCTTCTCGAATCACGTTCGCGTCGCTGGTAATCAGCACCTTGCCGGCGCCTACGTGCTCGAGCGCTTTGGCCACCGAGTGCAGATTGCCCATGCCGTAGTCGATAACTGCAACCGTCTGCATTACAGAACGCCTTTGGTCGACGGCATTTGCCCGGCCATGCGCTCGTCCAGCTCGACGGCCATGCGCAGCGCGCGGCCGAAAGCCTTGAACACGGTTTCGATCTGGTGGTGAGTGTTGGTGCCGCGCAGGTTATCGATGTGCACGCTGACCAGCGCGTGGTTGACGAAGCCCTGGAAAAACTCCTGGAACAGGTCAACGTCGAAACCGCCGACGGTGGCGCGGGTGTACGGCACGTGCATCTGCAGGCCCGGGCGACCGGAGAAATCGATCACCACGCGCGACAGCGCTTCATCGAGCGGCACGTAGGCATGGCCGTAGCGACGGATGCCTTTCTTGTCGCCGATGGCTTTGGCGAACGCCTGGCCGAGGGTGATACCGACGTCTTCCACCGTATGGTGGTCGTCGATATGCAGATCGCCCTTGCATTCGATATCCAGGTCGATCAACCCGTGACGGGCAATCTGATCCAGCATGTGCTCAAGAAAAGGTACACCGATATCGAATCGGGCCTTTCCGGTGCCATCAAGGTTGATCGAGGCTTTGATCTGGGTTTCCAGAGTGTCGCGCTCGACAGACGCCTTACGTTCGGCCATCACCAGCTCCGCAAAATCATTGGGCGAAAAAGGCAGCCATTATAGGCACGCGAGGCGCAAACAGAAACACGAGAGGAGAGATGCCTGACGGATAGAACGCCCGGCTGTCGCGGGTAGACATGTCCATACAAGCCATTACAGGCATGCCAGAAACAAATGTGGGAGCGAGCCTGCTCGCGAATGCGGCAGGCCAGCCAACATTGATGTCGACCGGTGCTCCGTCTTCGCGAGCAGGCTCGCTCCCACAGGTTCGGCGTTTATTCAGCTAACACCTTAGTGAAACAGTACCGCCGTCTTCTGCAGGGTCACCCACACACCCCACGCCAACGGAATACCCACCACCAGCCATGCCGCGATCGCCAGAGGCTTGGTGCCCGGCGCCGCTTTCCACTCCAGAACGGTGCTGGCGTCAGCACCTTTGTCGTGGCCCAGCGCCTGTTCGGCGGCCAGTTCAGCGTCGGTCATGAAGTACTTGTCGGCCACCGGGCGCACCATCAGATTGCACAGAAAGCCCAGAACCAGCAGGCCGGCGAGGATGTACAGGGTGATGTCGTAAGCGGCAGCGCGTTCCACGCCGATGCTCAACTGATACTCACGCAGGTAGTTCACCAGCACCGGACCGAGCACGCCGGCAGCGGCCCAGGCAGTCAGCAGACGACCGTGGATCGCACCGACCATCTGCGTACCGAACAGGTCGGCCAGATACGCCGGGACCGTGGCAAAACCACCGCCATACATCGACAGGATGATGCAGAACGCCGCCACGAACAGCGCAACGTTGCCCAGATGGCCCATGTTCGGAATCAGCGCGTACAGGGCAAAACCCAGCGCGAAGAACACGAAGTAAGTGTTCTTGCGCCCCAGGTAGTCCGAGAACGAAGCCCAGAAGAAGCGGCCACCGATGTTGAACAGGCTCAGCAGACCGGTGAAGCCCGCCGCGATCGCTGCGATCGAGGCCAGTTGGCCCGCGTCGAGTTGGCCGAACGGCACATCGACGCCCAGCAGTTTGCCGCCGAACACTTCCTGCAACAGTGGCGAAGCCATGCCGAGGATACCGATACCCGCCGACACGTTCAGGCACAGCACCAGCCAGACCAGACGGAATTGCGGAGTTTTCCACGCTACGTTCACGTGAACGTGACGGTTGGTGATCATCGCGTTGGAAGCTTTCTTCGCCGGAGCGGTCCAGCCTTCAGGCTTCCAGCCGGTTGGCGGCACGCGGTAGGACAATGCGCCACCGATCATGAACACGAAGTAAATGGCCGCCATGGCTACGAAGCTCTGCCATACGCCCACGCCTTCTGGCGAAGCGAAGTGGCTCATCAGTGCAGTCGCCAACGGTGCACCGACCATCGCGCCGCCACCGAAGCCCATGATCGCCATGCCGGTTGCCATGCCGCGCTTGTCCGGGAACCACTTGATCAGGGTCGACACCGGCGAGATATAGCCCAGGCCCAGACCGATACCGCCGATCACGCCGGAGCCGATCCACATCAGCCAGATCTGGTGGGTATAGATACCCAGCGCGGAAATCAGCAGACCGCCGCACCAGCACAAGGCCGAGACCACGCCCGCTTTACGAGGCCCGGCGTGTTCCAGCCAGCCACCCCAGATCGCTGCCGAGCAGCCGAGGAAGATGAAGAACAGCGTGTAGATCCAGCCGAGCATGGAGATCGGCCAGTCGCAGTTCGACGAAAATACCTGTGCGATGAAGCTCATGTCCGGCGCGCAAGCCACCGGCGCGGTAACGCCCAGCGCCTTGGACAGCGGCAACCAGAACACCGAGAAGCCGTAGGCCATGCCGATGCACAGGTGAATGGCCAAAGCGGCCGGTGGAACCAGCCAACGGTTGAAACCGGGCTTGGCGATGATGCGTTCCTTGGACAGGAACGCAGGCTGGTCGGCTTTGAGGCCGTCCGCCGTGATGCTCGTGCTCATTGTGTATCCCCCAATTGTTAGTATGGTTCGCCAGCCACTGCTCACCCTCGGCCTTATGCACGCAGGCATGACCGTTTTTTTAGGTGAAGCTCCTTGAAGGCGCGACGTTAAGTCGCAGACGGGCGGACGAACTGGCGAAGGTTACCATTCTCAGGTGACAGAAAAACCAAACTGATATCACCTTTTTGCAAGTCATCTGTTCTCGTACGACTCGGGAAGCCGCCAACCCCGCGTCTGCAAAGGCACCACGCCGCTTGCTACTTGTCCCATTTATGCGTGCGAAAAGTTACCCGTCGTCTGGGCGTGACTGAACGACGGGTGAACCAAGCGCAAAAAATGGCGTCGCAAGCGGGGGCCGGATTGCGCCCTCTGGCGCCCGCCGGGCATCCTCAAGCGCAGGCCCTGTGGCGAAGTTGCAGGTGCCGCCGCCGACCCTCGGCAGATGACGCCACACCGAACCGGGCGCCGGCAGCGCTATACTCCCCGGCCATATGACCAATTCGACTAACTACAAGGACTCGCCCATGAAAGCGTTCGGCAAAATCCTGGGTCTGGTACTTCTCGGGCTGTTGCTGATCATTGTGGCGGCAGGCTTTGCCCTGACCCACCTCTTCGATCCCAACGACTATAAAGACGAGATCCGCCAGATTGCCCGCGACAAGGCCCACATCGAGCTGACGCTCAATGGCGATATCGGCTGGAGCCTGTTCCCGTGGCTTGGTCTGGAACTGCACGAAGCCAGCGTCGCCACCCTGGCCAAGCCTGCCGAACCGTTTGCCGACTTGCAGATGCTCGGCCTGTCCGTGCGCGTGCTGCCGTTGTTGCGCCGCGAAGTGCAGATGAGCGACGTGCGCGTCGAAGGCCTCAACCTGCGCCTGAACCGCGACAAGAACGGCCACGGCAACTGGGAAGACATCGGCAAGGTGCCAGTGGCACCCGGCTCGACGCCACCCGCCACAACGGGCACGACCGCCAGCGAGCCGACCGTCGCCGTGGAAAAACCGGCGCAACCGATCCGCCTCGACATCGACAGCCTGACCGTCAACAACGCCCGCGTTGAATACACCGATGAGCTGACCGGCAAGCAGTTCAGTGCCGAAAGCATTCAGTTGAGCACCGGCCCGGTACACGATTCGACCAATATCCCGGTGAAAGCCACCGCGTTCCTCGGCACCAATCAACCGGTGCTGCGCGTGCGCACCGAGCTCAACGGCGAGCTGCGCTTCGAGCGCGCCCTGCAACGCTACAAGTTTGAAGACCTGAAACTCACTGGCGAGCTCGCTGGCGATCCGCTGCAAGGCAAAACCATGACCTTCTCTGCTCAGGGCCAGTTATTGCTGGACAAGGCAGCGAACGTCGCCGAATGGACCGGCATCAAGATTTCCGCCAACCAGTTGCGCGCCTTGGGCGAGCTGAAAGCCAACGACCTCGACAAGACGCCACAGATCAGCGGCGGCATTTCCATCGCCCAGTTCGATCTGGCGAAATTCGTCGACAGTATCGGCCAGACACTGCCGGCGATGGGCGAAGGCAGCCTGAGCAAGGTCGAACTGGTCAGCCGCGTTGCGGCCACCCCGACCAGCCTGTCGTTCGACAACATCAACCTGAAACTCGATGACAGCAGCTTCAGTGGCCGCATCGCCGTCGAGGACTTCGCCAAACAGTCGCTGCGCGCGATTCTCAAGGCCGACACGTTCAACGTCGACCGCTACCTGCCACCGAAATCGGCTCAGGCCAACAGCGCCACGCAAACCCGTCAGGCCGAAGTCGCCAGCACCGAGGCCGGCGCCGTCGCGGGTACCACGCCGCTGCCGGACAAACCGAGCAAAACCGCCTGGAGCACCGAGCGTCTGCTGCCGGTCGAACGCCTGGCCAAACTCGACGTCGATGCCGACCTGACCTTCGGCCAACTGACCCTCGACAAGCTGCCGATCCAGAACGCCGCGCTCAAAGCCACCGGCCAGGGCGGCTTGCTGACGCTGACTAACCTGAGCGGTGATCTGTACAACGGCGGCTTCGTCGCCAACGGCACACTCGACGTACGCCCAAGCGCGCCGGTGCTCAACCTGCAGACCCGGCTCAACCGTGTGCCGGCTGAAAAAATCATCGAAAGCCAGGGCAAGACTCCGCCGGTCAAAGGTCTGGTAACGCTGACCAGCAGCCTCACCGGCAGCGGCAACAGCCAGCAGGCGCTGATCGATACGCTGAACGGCAACGCCAGTTTCGTCATCAACAACGGCGTGCTGCTCAACGCCAACCTTGAACAGCAATTGTGCAAAGGCATCGCCACCCTCAACCGCAAGACCCTGAGCGGCGAGCCACGAGGCAAGGACACGCCGTTCGAGGAGCTCAAGGGCAACCTGACCGTGCGCAACGGCGTCGCCAGCAACCCCGACCTGAAAGTGCGCATCCCCGGCATGACCGTCAACGGTGACGGCGACATCGATCTGCGCGTGCTCGGCATGGATTACCGCGTCGGCATCATCGTCGAGGGCGATACCAGCGCCATGCCCGACCCGGCCTGTCAGGTCGGCGAGAAGTTCGTCGGCATCGAGTGGCCACTGCGTTGCCGTGGCCCGCTGGAACTGGGCGCCAAGGCCTGCCGTGTCGACAATGACCGTCTTGGTCAGGTCGCCAGCAAAATGGCCGGCAACAAACTCAGCGAAAAGATCGACGAGAAACTGGGCGACAAAGTCAGTCCGGAACTGAAAAACGCATTGAAGGGGCTGTTCAAGCGATGACAGCGGAGCAGTTTTCCACGGCGGTGCTGGAATGGTTCGACCGCCATGGCCGCCACGATTTGCCGTGGCAGCAGGACATCAATCCGTACCGGGTCTGGGTGTCCGAGATCATGTTGCAGCAGACTCAGGTCAGCACCGTGCTCAACTATTTCGAGCGTTTCATGGCGGCGCTGCCAACAGTCGAAGCGCTGGCCGAAGCGCCGGAAGACGAGGTGCTGCACCTGTGGACCGGGCTGGGTTACTACACTCGCGCACGCAATCTGCAGAAGACCGCGAAGATCGTCGTCAGCCAGTACGCTGGCGAATTCCCGCGCGACGTGGAAAAACTCACCGAGCTGCCGGGCATCGGCCTGTCCACCGCGGGGGCGATCGCCAGCATCAGCATGGGCCTGCGCGCGCCGATCCTCGACGGCAACGTCAAACGCGTGCTGGCGCGCTTCACGGCGCAAGAGGGCTACCCCGGCGAACCGAAAGTCGCCAAACAGCTGTGGGCCAACGCCGAGCGCTTCACCCCGCACGATCGGGTCAACGCTTACACCCAGGCGATGATGGATCTTGGCGCCACACTCTGCACGCGCAGCAAGCCGAGCTGTCTGCTGTGCCCGCTCAAGCGTGGCTGTGAAGCGCACATGCTTGGTCTGGAAACACGTTATCCGATTCCCAAGCCACGCAAGGCCATCCCGCAGAAACGCACGCTGATGCCGATGCTCGCCAACGGCGAAGGCGCGATTCTGCTTTACCGCCGCCCGTCGACGGGACTGTGGGGCGGTTTGTGGAGCCTGCCGGAGCTGGATGATCTGGAAGATCTGCAACATCTGGCCGATCAGCACTCGCTGACCATGGGTCAGCAGCAGGCGCTGCCGAGCCTGATTCACACCTTCAGCCACTTCCAGCTGTCCATCGAACCGTGGCTGGTTCAGGTGCAGGAAGCCAGCCATCACGTGGCCGAGGCCGACTGGCTCTGGTATAACCTCGCCACCCCGCCGCGCCTGGGCCTTGCTGCCCCGGTCAAGACCTTGCTCGAACGCGCGGCCGCCGTATTGAATGCAGGAGAGTCGCCATGACCCGCACCGTAATGTGCCGCAAGTACAAAGAAGAACTGCCCGCGCTGGAGCGCGCCCCTTTCCCGGGCGCCAAGGGCCAGGATATTTTTGACCACGTCTCGGCCAAGGCCTGGGCCGACTGGCAGAAACACCAGACCCTGCTGATCAACGAAAAGCGCCTGAACATGATGAACGCCGACGATCGCAAATACCTGCAGGGCGAAATGGACAAGTACTTCTCCGGCGAGGAATACGCCAAGGCCGAAGGCTACGTGCCGCCAGCCGAATAACCGGTATATTTCGTAAGCGACGGAATTAATTTAAGAAATTTTCAAAAAGTCGTTGACGTAAATCCGAAAAACCCTTTTAATGCGCCCCGTTGCCCAGATAGCTCAGTCGGTAGAGCAGGGGATTGAAAATCCCCGTGTCGGCGGTTCGATTCCGTCTCTGGGCACCAAATACCGAAAACCCTGAATCGCAAGATTCAGGGTTTTTTTATGCCTGCGATTTGATTCCCCTCCCCTCGTCCCCTTCGATACACCCGGATTCCAGCTGTACTGGAAAAAACCCGAAATCTGTATCTCTCCGTGTAGATGGCGTTTCGCCAATACTTCAAGCAAGCCTTGGCGAGCCAATGACTGGCTCTACTTTGCGCCCCGCAACACTCTGGACTCCTGTAGCCCTCAGAGCGCAAACCCTGATTTTTTGAATCGATCGGCGTCGTCCGCAAGGTCACTTCCTGTCCAGCAAAAAAATCTGAACCCAACCCACAGGCGAACTGCAGTTACTGCTTTTCAAACATTCCAGGATGAATGCTGACGCCCCCGTGCGCCCGGCAAAAGAGCGAAACGGACGACGTATGATCAAGCAACTCATCAATGAAGACAGTTATGTGCAGATCGGCGATCTTTGCAGCGCAACGATCCAGCTGAAAATCGAAGGACTGAATCCCGCCGGCTCCATCAAGCTGAAGACCGCGCACGCGCTGATCACTGATCTTGAAGTCCGAGGACTGATCAACCACAAGACGCGCCTCATCGAATCCTCATCGGGGAATCTGGGCGTTGCGCTGGCCATGGTCTGCGCCGCCAAGGGCTACAAGTTCGTTTGCGTAATCGACCCGAATATTTCCGCGCCGAACCGCAAGCTGATTCACGCCCTTGGCGCGCAAATGCTCATGGTCGATCAGCGTGACGAGAACGGCGGTTACCTGAATTCGCGGATTCGCCTGATCGAACAACTGGTCGCTGACAACGCCGACTACATCTGGCTCAACCAGTACAAGAATCCGACCAACCCCCTCGCCCACTATCAAGCGACTGCCAGGTCCATCGCGCGCAAATTTGCGCACGTGGATTACCTGTTCGTCGGCGCGGGAACCACTGGCACGCTGATGGGCTGCAAGAACTACTTCGCCGAACATCATCCGCAGACCAAAGTCATTGCCGTCGATACCGTCGGCTCGGTGACGTTCGGCCTGCCGGGCGGCACGCGCCATATTCCGGGGCTCGGCACCAGCCGCCTGCCGGAGATATTCGAGTCGTCGGGCATTCACGACTTCCTGTCGATTCCCGAGGAACAGACGATCAAGGTCTGCCGTTGGCTGGCGCAACGCTACGGCCTGCTCTTCGGCGGCTCCACCGGCACTGTGCTCGCCGGCATCCGCCAGTGGGCGCCGCATATCCGGCCCGACGATGTCGTGGTGGCGATCTCCCCCGACATGGGTGAGCGCTATCTCGAAACCATCTACTCCGACGACTGGGTCACCCAGCGGATCGGCGCAACCGCACTGCAGCCCCTTTTCCCTGAAATCGCTCTGGCACTCTCGGCGTAATCCTCATGACCACACAGAATCCGATCCAGCCGTTCCACGTCATCCCCGGCGCTGTCGTCAAAGACATCCTCAACGGGCTGCGGCATGCAACCATCGACATGGTGGCGCAGACCTACCTGACCCACGAGCGTGGCGAAACCGTTAACCCCGACAGTTATTTTCTGCGTTTCCCTGCGCAACCGGCGAACCGGATCATTGCGCTGCCGGCGGCCATCGTCGACAGCAAGGGCGATCAATCCGTCTCCGGGATCAAGTGGATTGCCAGTTATCCCGACAACATCAAGTCAGGCATTCCGCGCGCATCTGCCGTGCTGATTCTCAACGACCCGCAGACCGGTTATCCCTACGCCCTGCTCGAAGGTGCGCTGATCAGTGCCGTGCGCACGGCGGCGTCGGCGGTATTGGGTGCCTGGTGGCTGAATGGCCAGAACCGCCACGCGGCGACACTTTCGATCATTGGTGGCGGGGTAATCTCAAGAAATATCCTCGAGACTTTCGTCGCGGACGACTGGTCCTTCGACAGCGTGGGCATTCACGATCTCAACGCCGAATCGGCGCAAGCCCTCGCGGAATTTGGCGAACAACTGGGCCTGCCGGATGTGCGTCTGCTGTCGCTCGAAGACGCACTGACAGCCGACATCGTGGTGTTCGCCACCAGCGCGGGCGAGCCCTACGTAAAAGGCCGGGGCACGTTCCGCCCGGGGCAGATTGTTCTGAACATCTCGCTGCGGGATATCGGCGCCGAAATCATCGAGGAAAGTTACAACTACTTCGACGACATCACCCATTGCCTGAAGGCCAATACCTCACCGCATCTGGCCGAGCAGCAATACGGCCATCGCGACTTTGTCACCGGCACAGTGGCGCAGCTGATTCGCGGTGACCTGCATGTCGCCCAAGACAAACCGCTGATCTATTCGCCATTCGGCATGGGCATTCTCGATCTCGCGATTGGCCGGATGATCCACGACATTGCGGTGGCGGCCGGTACGGCAATTGCCATCCCCTCATTTTTTGGCGAGGAGCGCAGATGGTGAAGGCGCCTGTGCACATCGGCCTGGTCGGCTGCGGTTCGCGCGGATTGTCGATATTCGAGCGCCTGTTGAGCCGCGCCGAGGAACGCCCGCAACAACCGGTGTTCATCGACATCTTCGAGCCCAACGTGCTCGGCAGCGGCGCGCACTGGCCCGATCAACCGGACTACCTGCTGCTCAACACCGTCGCCGGTCAGCTCGGGGTATTTCCCGACGCAGCAGCGTTCGGTGATCTGACCGACGCCCGGGAACGGCCAGGGCCGGACTTTCTCGTGTGGTGCCGAACACAGCGCGTCAAGGTTGACCCCGACAGCGGCCTGCTCGCCGCCGACGGTCGCGACGTCGAGCCGGAGGATTTTCTGCCACGGCACCTGCTCGGCGCTTATCTGGCCGACGCCTTCACGCGGATCCTCGCGACCGCACCCGCCTGGGTCACGGTCAATCTGCATCGGCATCAGGTCACGGCGGTCGAGCGCAACGAGAATCAGCAATACCTTCTGCTAACCGCAGAAGGCGCTGCGGTGGCGGTGGATCGTCTGGTGCTGACCGTTGGCCACACCGGACGCCTGCGCCTGGCGGGGCAGAACCGGGTCGACAACGTTTACCCGCTGCCGGGCAGCCTCACCACCGTCGAGCCCGGCGAAACGGTGTTGATCGAAGGGTTGGGCCTGGGCGCCATGGACACCCTGGCGGCGCTGACGGCTGGCAGAGGCGGGATCTACAAACCCATGGCTGATGGCAGTCACACTTACCAGCCTTCGGGTCAGGAGCCGGTGATCTTCATTCAGTCGCGGGACGGGCTGCCGTTTCGCACGCGTCCCAATGGCTTGATCGGCTTCCCCCGCCATAGCGCCGTGCTGCTCACGAGCGAGCGTATCGAATCGTTGCGGGTCAACGCGCACAACCGCCGACTGGATTTCGAACGGGACATTCTGCCGCTGATGCTGCTGGAGATGCGTGCCGCTGCGGTCGCCGTCCTGCATAAACCCTCAGCGCCGCAACAGCTGCTTGAGCAGCTCAGAACCGTCAGCGTTGTCGGCCCTGCCGGTGTGGCCGCTTGTGAAGCCTTGCTGCGCGAGTTCGAAGCGATTGCCGGCGCAATCAGTCCGCTGGAGCTGATCTGCCACGCACTGCCCGACAGCGTGACGCCTTACAACTATCACGCATGGATTTACGACACCCTCGAAGCCGACTTGCATGAAGCACGTCTGGGACGCGGCGCGTCGCCGATCAAAGCCGCCATCGAAGTCTGGCGCGACTTGCGCGACCGGCTGCGTGAGGCGGTCGATTTCGACGGGCTCACCGAAGATTCGCATCGGCAGTTCTATGGCCGCTGGCACAAGGCGATCAACCGTCTGGTCGCCGGCCCGCAGAAGGAGCGCCACGCCGATCTGCTCGCGCTGTGTGATGCCGGCCTGCTGACCTTCCTCAAGCCCGGCTCACGCCCCGCGATCGATCACTTCAAGCGAGTCGCCGGTTACGTCCAGAGCAGCGGCGTCACCCACAGCGACTGCGCACCTGTGCGCGACCTCGCGCGCCTGGGCCTTGTGCGTCCGCGCACCGATGTGCCGGGCATCGACGGCATCGATGTCGACGCGGCGTCCAACCCCAAGTCGAACAGCGGCGAAGCGGTGCGTGACATCTGGGTGCTCGGACCGCTCGCCGAAGGCTCTTGCTATTACAACCACTACGTCACCTCGGCGGGCGCACCTTCGCGGCTGTTCATGGACGCCCATCGAGTCGCCACCGCCATCCTTGAGACAGGAACTCGCGCATGAAACTCTACTATCAGACGCATTCGCCGTACGCCCGCAAGGTGTTGGTGCTGGCTCACGAACTTGGCATCGCATCGAGCCTTGAGGTGATACATCACGAGACCAGCCCGACTTCACCGAACGCGACCATTTACCAGGCCAACCCCTTGGGTAAAGTGCCGGTGCTGATGCTGCCCGACGACAGCGCACTGTTCGATTCCATCGTGATTTGCGAATACCTCGATGACCTGAGCAATGGCCGTAAATTTATCCCGGCCAGCGGCCCCGAGCGCTACAAGGCGCTGCGCCTGCAGGCATTGGCGCAGGGCATGTGCGACGTCGGCATCAAGCTGCGCTGGGAAGTCGAGCGGCGCCCCGAGGCTTTGCGCTATCCGGCGTACGCGGACGGCCAGGCCTACAAACTCAAGGAGGCGTATCGCTTCATCGAAGAGCACGTCGACCTCAATGGCCCGATCACCGTTGGCCACATCGCCTTGGCGACCGCGCTGGACTGGATCGCTTTCCGTCAACTCTCGGACTTCTCGGCGCAAGCACGCCTGAGCGAGTGGTATCAGACGTTCTGCCAGCGCGCGTCCATGCGGGCGACCGAGTACAGCGGACAGACGCACGATTAAGCCAAGGAAACCGCTATGAGCTCTCTCTTGCTGCAAATGTCACCCATCGCGCTGGTGATCGCGCTGATCCTGATCCTCCGGCGTCCGCCGGTACAGGCCGCGCTGGCCGGTGTGGTGCTGGTGCTGGTGCTGTGGGCACTGGGCGCTGCCGGGCCGGTGTCGGCGGCCATCTCCTCGGCGATTTTTCAGGACACCACGATCCTGTTTCTCAGCACCGCGTGCGTAATCGTCCCGGGGCTGGCCTTCGTCATTCTGGTCGAGCGCGGCGGCGCGCCACAGGCCATCGGCGCGTGGGTCAAGGAACTCGGCTGGACACCCCCGGCGCAGGTGATTTTCATCGTGCTGGGCCTGGCGCCGCTGCTGGAAGCGATGACCGGCTTCGGCGTTTCGCTGATCGCCACGGTGCCGCTGCTGATGGGGCTTTTCACTCGCCAGTCGGGGATGAAAATCGCCCTCGCCGGCATGGTGATCATGCCGTGGGGCACGCTGGGTCTGGCAACGGTGATCGGCGCCCTGCTGGCACATTTGCCGGCGCAAACCCTCGGTAGCCATTCAGCGCTGATCAGCGCGCCGGTGTTCCTCTGCCTGGCGTCGCTGGCCTTGTGGCAGGCCGGCATCCGCAGGATCACAGCGTGGCTGGGGCTGCTTGTCGTGACCGCCCTGTTCGTTGCCGTGCTGTTTTCCATCAACCTGTGGGTCGGCCCGGAAGTCTCCGGTGTGCTGGCCGGGCTGGCCGTGGCTTGCGTCGGCCTGGGCATCTCCTGGGCGCAACGGAAAAAACTGGTGCGCTGGCCGAGCGCGGCATGGCCTTATCTGGCCTTGCTGGGAGTGATTGTGGCGTCGCGCGGACTGTTCGTGCTGTCGGGCTGGGATGGCCTGTGGGTTGTCAGGGGCGAACACGTTTCATGGAAGCCGCTGGCGTCTCCAGGGCTGGCGCTGCTGATCGTGACCGTGCTGATGGCGTTCAGGCAAACCGCGAGCGCGGGTTTCCCGTGGCCAGCGCTGTTCAACCGGGCGAAGTTTCCGGTCACGACAATCTTCCTGTTCCTGCTGCTGTCCCAGGTGATGGTCAACGCTGGATTCCTCGTCGAGGCGCAAAGCGCATTGCAATCCATGTCGGGTATTTCGCTGGCGCCGACGATCGCTCTGCTGGCGGGGATTGCCGGTTATGTCACCGGCTCCAACGTCGGCGGCAACACGCTGGTGATGCCGTCCATTGCCGCGCTGAGCAGCGAACACGGGGCGTGGCTGGCGGCAATGGTCAACAGCGCCGCCGGCCATGGCGCACTTGGCTCGCTGTCGATCCTGTCATTGATCACCGGACTTGCCGGGGCCAACCGCCAGGAAGAAAACAGCCTGATCCGCTTCGCCTTCGGTCTGGTGGCGCTGAACATCGTCATAGTTGCTGCAACGGGGATCGTTTTGCTCTACTTTCTGTGAATTGTTTCGAATCATCACAGAGAACTTATGGACAGGTTTGATTTGCCGGACAAGCGCTGGCGGATAGTCAAGGACTGGATTATTCGCCAGATCGACAGCGGTGACCTGGCGGCCGAAGCGAAACTGCCGTCAATCCGCGTTCTGGCGCGGATCTTCGAGACCAGCATCACCACGGTGCAGCGGGCGCTGGCCGACCTCGAGGCCGACGCCTACGTCACGACGGTGCCGCGCGTCGGCTACTTCGTCTCGGCGTCAGGGCGGGCAAAACCATCCGGCGCTTTCGATTTCTCCAGTGTCACCGTCAACGTCAATCATGCGGTGGTCGTGATGCTCTCCGAAGCAGCGTCGCGCACCACTGCATCGCTGAATTCGGCGGTTCTGCACAGCGATCTCACGCCCAACGTGTTGCTCAACAAATGCCTCTCGGTGCTGGGCGCCAGGACTGACAACGCGCTGAGCGGTCTGGTCGCGCCACCCGGACTGCCAGCGCTGCGACGGCGCATCGCCGGGCTGATGCTGACCCGCGGTGTAGTCTGCGGGCCGGACGATATTCTGGTGACATCGGGCGACACCATCGCTCTCGAACTGGCCCTGGAAGCCGTCGCGTCGAAAGGCGCTACAGTCGCCATCGAAACCCCGACCTATTACGGCATCCTGCAGACCATCGAACGCCTGGGCATGCGCGCCCTGCCGATCCGCACCGACGGCCGCACGGGCCTGGATGTCGATCATCTGGAAGAAGCCCTGAAGCAAAAAAAGGTCGCGGTGATTTTTCTCAACCCGACGCTGCAGAATCCGCGTGGCTTCATCATGCCCGACGAAGCGCGCGCGCGACTTTCAAGGATCGCCCGGGAAGCGGATGTGCCGATCATCGAAGACGACATCTTCTTCGACCTGGTGCCCGAAGCTGATCGACCGCGCGCCCTCAAGAGCTACGACAGCAGCGGCCAGACGATCTATTGCTCGTCCTTTTCGAAAACCATCGCGCCGGGTTATCGCGTCGGCTGGTGTCTGGCCGGCAAATACCGCAATGCCATCCTCGCGCAGATGTTTTCGCGCAACCTGGCCGTTTCCAGCCTGGCGCAAAATGTTCTCAATGAATTCATCGGCCGTGGCTACATGGACGAGCACTGCGCCAGATTGAGGTCGCAACTCTCTTCGCTGGCGAGTTTTGTCGAAACGATGGTGCGCACGGATTTCCCGCTCGGGACCGTCTATGTGCCCCCGCGCGGCGGCTTCATCCACTGGATCGAAATGCCTGCAAACGCCGACATGCCGGCGCTGCAGCAACTGGCCACGGAGCGCGGTTGCCACGTGGCTGGCAGCGGCATCTTTTTCGCCGACGGCCAGGCTTCCACAGGCGTGCGCATCTGCCTTGGCACTGCGCTGACGCCGGCGGTGATCGGCATTCTCAAGGTGATCGCCGAATGCGCCCACCTTGCCGCACGCCCGACGAGCCCGCGGCAGATGCCGACTGAACAGCTGCAAGAGCTGGCAGTTTCCTGACCGGCTTGCGCGAGCCCTGCTTATGAATCAGAAAAGAACCCGTATTCGCTTGCCGCATCCCCCGCCGTATCGCCCGAGCCGCTGGACATTTTGGCTTACCGTGCTCGCTGGCGTGCTGATTGCCTTAGCCGTGTGTCTTTCGATCTACATGCTTATCGAAAGCTGGATCAGCGGTTCCATCACCACCAACAATCGTGGACCGCGCAGCACCTACACCTTGGCACTGCAACCTCGGCGATACTGGTTCGAGTTCGTTTGGCAGAGCTTCTGGACCGCGTTCATGTTGGCCATCGGTGTGTTCGGGCTGTGGATTTATCGCAAAGGACGGATGCGTGAGCAGAGGCCGAAGGGCAAGCGCTCGCGATGATGCAACTGAGGTGCTTTTTTGAAGCAGCCTCTTACCTGCAGGTTCCTCTCCTTCCAGCGCAACACCAGATCGCTCACTGCAGCGCCGCCAACTCTGCGGCGATTGACTGGGCAAAAGTACGAAATGGACTACGGACATTTACCCTGTTCCGCGCCTTCCGGTGGCAAAGTCCTGCAACGCCTGTCCCGCCCTTCCTTCCGAACTCGCAGGTTCGCCCGACATACCTGCGCCGCCTTCCCCGGCATGCTTGCGTCTCTGTTTCCAGAATGCGGAAGAACCGATGAGCCAGCTCAAACCTGCTGATACGCAAGACCATAAAATCGATTCACTGCTGGGCGAACTGGGCGAGCTGATTCGCCAGGCGCGGCAAAAAGTGCTGCGCGCGGTCGATACGATCCAGGTGCAGACCTGTTGGCAAATCGGCCGGCATATCGTCGAGTTTGAACAACAGGGAGCCCAACGTGCGGGATATGGGAAAAAATTGATTGGCCTACTGGCTAAGGATCTGACCGGGCAATTCGGGAAAGGGTTTGATGAAACCAATTTGTGGAAGATGCGGCTGTTTTATCAAAAATTTCCAATTCGAGACGCACTGCGTCCCGAATTGAGCTGGACCCACTACCGCCGGCTACTGCGGGTCGAAAGCGAGAAAGCGCGCCTGTGGTACATGAACGAATGCGCCGACCTCAACTGGTCAAGCCGCGCCCTTGATCGTCAGATCCTGACGCTCTACTACGAGCGCCTGCTGATGAGTCAGGACAAAGCCGAGGTGGTCGAGGAAGCCACGACCAACATCGACGCGATGAAATGCAATCCGCGGGAATTCATTCGCGATCCGGTCATGCTCGAATTCCTCGGCCTGCCCTCGGCAGGCAAAGTCAGGGAAAGCGGACTCGAACAAGCACTCATCGACCACTTGCAAAGCTTTCTGCTTGAACTTGGCAAAGGCTTTTCCTTTGTCGCCCGCCAACAACGCATCAGCACTGACGGCGTCGACCTCTATATCGATCTGGTGTTCTACAACTACCTGCTCAAGTGCTTCGTGATCATCGACCTGAAACGCGGCAAGCTCAGCGCCCGCGATGTCGGGCAGATGGACATGTATGTGCGCATGTACGACGAGCTCAAGCGCAGCGAAGGTGACAAGCCAACCGTCGGTATCATTCTGAGCGCGGAAAGCAATGACTCGGTGGCGCGCTATTCCATGCTCAAAGGCAATGAGCAACTGTTCGCCAGCAGCTACAAGACGATACTGCCGAGCGAAGAAGAGTTACGTGCTGAACTCAACCGCGAACAGGCGTTGATCGAAGAACGCATGCTCATTCAATCCAGTGAATGAACCGGCCGGATTGTTCTTGATCAGCGCGGCGACTATGGTTGGCACCTAACCGCCGAGGTCAAGCGCCATAGGCAGCAAGCCCCCATTCGAGTTGGAAGACGCAGAGTTGAGCCAACCAGTTTTGACTGCAGCTGAAGGCACGTCCTTCAAGGAAACTGCCGACGACGGCTACGCACTCGGCGGCTTCACCTGGCGCCACAGTTCGCCCGATCCACAGCGCCCGGTGGTCATCATCAACGCCGCCACCTCGGTGCGCTGTCGCCATTACTCAAGGTTCGCAGCCTATCTGTTCAGTCACGGCTTCGACGTGATGACCTACGACTACCGGGGCATTGGCGAATCACGCAGCGAATCGATCAAAGGGCTGCGTGCTTCGTGGACTGACTGGGGCGCGCTGGATTTCGAAGCGATGCTCAAACGGGCGCAGCGGGAGTTTCCCGGTCAGCCAATCGATGTGGTCGCCCATAGTTTCGGCGGATGCGCGGCGGGCCTGGCCGAGTCGGGCAACGTGATCCGACGATTGGTAAGTGTCGGTGCGCAGTTCGCTTACTGGCGCGATTACGCGCCTCAACATCGCTGGCGGATGTTCGGCAAGTGGCATGTGGTCATGCCTTTGATGACGCTGCTCTGCGGCTATTTCCCCGGCAAACGGCTGGGTTGGCTGGAGGACACGCCAACCGGCGTAGTTTGCGACTGGAGCACACCCACCGCGCGTTACGAGCAACGCCCAAGCGGTCGCGCACTGATGAAAAAGGCGGGCGCCCCGCCGTTCGCCAAGGTCCGCGCGCAGACTCTGGCCATCAGCCTCAGCGATGATCCTTACGGCACGATCCCGGCGATCGAACGCCTGCTCGGCTACTTCAGCAACGCGGCAAAAACCCATCTGCGCATTGCGCCGCAGGACATCGGCGAACGACAAGTCGGACATTTCGGCTTTTTTCGCAGCGCATACCAAGCCACACTATGGCCCATTGCTCTGACCTGGCTGCAGACCGGCGCACTGGCCGCCGATACACCCGGCCGACAAGTGCCACGCAGCTGAGCCCCTCTCAACGCACGACGGAACACATCATGGCCTCCGCCAACAAGCAGCAAAAACGCGCCACCCGGGCCAAAGCCAAGGCCAAGCAGAACCGCACCAAGCGCGCCGAAGCGCCGGTCGAGCTCGACCCGAACGACGACCGCATCGATTTCGAATCGGTGGACCTGACCGAGCTGTTCAAGAAAATGATCGACGCCGAGAAGATCAGCCAACAGGCCATGTGCACCGCGTTCCTTGAAGATCCGCTGCTGGAACTGGTCTATGAGCAGGAAGGTGAGGAAGGCGCGATGGATTTCATCCTCGCCGCGCTGATCGAGTATCGCCAGTGGTCGCAGGAAACCGACGAGGCTGGCGCATTGGCGTGGATCGAATCCCCGGCCTTCCAGGCTGACTATGTAGCGGCATCCGACGCGATCGCTGCACAAACCCAACAGAAGAACTGAGCTCCCATGGCATCCCTGAACAAGCAACAGAAACGCGCCAAACGCGCCAAGGCCAAAGCCAAGCAGATCCGCATGGTCGGGCGCAAACCGCTGGATCAGGACGAAGACCTCGGCCACCTCGCCGAGCCGATCCCGGAATACACCCTGGCGATGTTCAGCAAAATGCGCGACGCCGAAGCCGTCAGCCGCAACGAAATGCTGCTGACCCTGCTGCGCGAACTGGCCTTCATCATCGTCGACCATCCTGAACTGCTCGACATGGAAAACGCCGACAACGAAGGCATGGCCGCCACCCACCTGGCCGCCGACATGCTCATCGACTACCGCATGTGGGCCGACGGCATGACCATCGAACAGGCCCAGGCCTGGCTTAGCGAGCCGCAGATCATTACGGATTTCGGGGTGGCGCTGGATGCTTATGGGAAGTCGGTAGAGGCCCAGGAAGACAAGAGCGAATAAGCCCTTCTCAGAAACAAAAAACGGCCGCTAGTCATCCCTGACAGCGGCCGTTTTTGTTTGGATGGCCTAGCTACTCTTTGTCCGGTGACGATGTATATCCCATTGACATATCCCCAGCACGATCTATCCTGAGCTAATCACAGGAACAGACCCGGGAGCTCGAATATGGAGCAGACCACAATTTTCATGAGCAACAGAAGTCAGGCAGTCCGACTGCCAAAGGCAGTTGCGATGCCCGGCGACGTTAAACGAGTGGAAGTCATCGCGATTGGCAGAACACGCGTCATTACGCCTGCTGGAGAAAGCTGGGATAGCTGGTTTGATGGCGACAGCGTCAGCCCTGATTTCATGGCTAACCGTGAGCAACCCACTGAACAGGAGCGCGAGTCGTTCTGATGATCAAGTACATGCTGGATACAAATATCTGCATCTTCACCATCAAGAACAAACCACAAATTGTCCGGGAAGCCTTCAATCGACATTCCGGGCAGTTGTGCATCAGCGCTATCACGCTTATGGAGCTTATTTACGGTGCTGAAAAGTCGGCGGCCCCGGAGAAAAATCTGGCAATTGTTGAAGGATTTGTCGCGCGACTGGATGTCTTGCCTTTCGATAACGACGCAGCCGCACAGGCCGGGATGGTTCGATCTGAACTCGCGAAGGCTGGAACGCCGATCGGGCCATACGACCAAATGATCGCTGGCCACGCACGCTCACTTGGACTCATTGTAGTGACGAACAACGTACGGGAGTTTCAACGCGTTTCCGGTTTGCGAATCGAGGACTGGGTTTAACCTGACTGGAAAGCTCAGAAACAAAAACGGCCGCTAGTCATCCCTGACAGCGGCCGTTTTTACATCACGCGTTACGACTCAGTTCAACACCACCGCACCACGCTTCTCCAGCTTGCGACGGCGCGACACCAGCAGACCAGCGGCTACCACCATCAGGCTCAGCAGGCCCGTGGCAAGGATCTCCACGCGGTGGGCTTCCTGGAACAGCATGATGGTCAGCGCGGCGACGATGAAGATGATCACCGCCCAGGTCAGCCCGGGGAACAGCCACATGCTGAAGACGATTTTCTCGCCGCGCGCCATGCGCTGCTTGCGCATGCGCAGTTGCGAGAAGGCGATCACCAGATACACCAGCAGCGCGATGGCGCCGGAGCTGGCGAGGAGGAATTCAAACACCGCGGCCGGAGCCACATAGTTGGCGAAGGTGCAGAGGAACGCTGCGCCGGTCGACAACATCACCGCCCAGTAAGGCGTACCGCTTTTATTGGTGCGGGTCGACATGGCCGGGGCATCGCCGCGCTTGCCGAGGGAGAACAGCATGCGCGACGAGGTGTACAGCGCCGAGTTCAGGCAACTGGTCACCGCGACCAGTACGACGATGTCGACGATCATCTTGGCGTTGGGAATGCCCATGCGCTCAAGTACGGTCTGGTAGGAACCGAGGTTGGCCAGGGTAGGATCGTTCCACGGCACCAGCGCAACCACGATGAAAATCGACACCAGATAGAACAGGCCGATCCGCCAGATCACCGAATTGGTCGCTTTGGAAATCTGCTTGCCAGGGTCCTTCGATTCCGCCGCCGCGATGGTGACGATTTCGGTACCCATGAACGAGAACATGGTGGTCAGGATCGCGCCCAGCACAGCACCCATGCCATTGGGCAGAAAGCCGCCGCTGTCGAACAGGTGCGAAACGCCACTGACCTGGCTGGTCGGCAGGAAGCCGAAAATCGCTGCAAGGCCGAGGCCGATGAAGCCGATGATCGCAAGCACCTTGATCAGGGCGAACCAGAACTCGAACTCACCGTAATTCTTCACGCTGAACAGGTTGGTCACGGTCAGCAGCATGGTGATCACCAGAGCGAAAGCCCAAATGTCGACACCTGGGAACCACGCATGCAGGATGGTCGCGGCGGCGTTGGCTTCCAGCGGAATCACCAACACCCAGAACCACCAGTACAGCCAGCCGATGGTGAATCCGGCCCAGTGACCGATCGCGCGATCAGCGTAAGTCGAGAACGAACCGGTGTCCGGCGAAGCCACGGCCATCTCGCCGAGCATGCGCATCACCAGCACCACCAGAGTACCGGCAGCGGCGTAGGCCAGCAGCACGGCCGGGCCGGCGGCAGCGATGGCGTGGCCGGAGCCGACGAACAGACCGGCGCCGATCACACCGGCGATCGACAACATGGTCACATGACGCGGTTTGAGCCCCTGTTCGAGGCCAGTGGAGCTTGGGGTACTGCTCATAGAGACTACCTTTGCAAGGAAAGCGAGTGCGTCCGGCGCGTCTGTAAATTCTTTCTCGTAAAAAGAATCCAACGGCCTGTTCCTTATTCTGCACGCAATATTTGCGCCAAAATGTTTCAAGTCCTTGAGGACCGGGGGCTCCGGCATCCGGTGCAAGTCCTTGAGTTTAATGGCTATTCGCCAGAACGTTACCCGGCGACTCACTTTCGAGACGAATCCGCGCACCAGAAACACACAGAAAAAGTGTGCGGCGCACAGAAAAAGGGCGAATAAGGAACGTTCGGCCGGATAGCGCTTCCAACACCCCGCCAAAGCTGGCAACATCGCGCCTTTTTTTACGCGGCACCCACGGGTTTGCACGATCAAACACCCGTTCGGTTGTTGATGGGGCGACAGTCTGCTGCGCCGATGCGACAACCCGCCACATGCCACCCGTTTACCGCTCGTAGCGCTGTTGGCTGCCATTGAAACGCTATGCTAGCTTGGCCGCCTCGCCAGGAAGGCCCGCCAACAGCAGGAGCGCAACATATATGAGGAACGCACATGGCTGAGGCCACGCCCGCGCTTGAAATCCGCAACTTGCACAAACGCTACGGACAGCTGGAGGTGCTCAAAGGCATCTCGCTGACCGCCCGCGACGGCGACGTGATCTCGATCCTCGGCTCTTCCGGTTCCGGCAAGTCCACGTTCCTGCGCTGCATCAACCTGTTGGAAAACCCGCACCAGGGCCAGATCCTGGTGGCCGGTGAAGAACTCAAGCTTAAAGCCGCGAAGAACGGCGAACTGGTCGCCGCCGACGGCAAACAGATCAATCGTCTGCGCTCGGAGATTGGTTTTGTATTTCAAAACTTTAATCTGTGGCCGCACATGAGCGTGCTCGACAACGTCATCGAGGCCCCGCGCCGCGTGCTCGGCCAGAGCAAGGCCGAAGCCATCGAAGCCGCCGAAGCGTTGCTCGCCAAGGTCGGCATCGCCGACAAGCGCCACGCCTACCCGGCGCAATTGTCCGGTGGTCAGCAACAACGCGCAGCGATCGCCCGCACGCTGGCGATGCAGCCGAAGGTGATCCTGTTCGACGAACCGACCTCCGCGCTTGACCCGGAAATGGTTCAGGAAGTACTTAGTGTCATCCGCGCATTGGCCGAAGAAGGCCGCACCATGCTGCTCGTGACCCACGAAATGGGCTTCGCCCGCCAGGTTTCCAGCGAAGTGGTGTTCCTTCATCAGGGCCTTATAGAAGAGCAAGGATCGCCACAGCAGGTGTTCGACAACCCGCTTTCGGCGCGCTGCAAACAATTCATGTCCAGCAACCGCTAACGGAGCAACATGCATGCAGAATTTCAAAAAGGTCTTCCTGGCCGCCGCCGTCACCCTCGCGTTCAGCGCCGGTGCCATGGCTGAAACCCTGAAGATGGGCATCGAAGCGGCCTACCCGCCGTTCAACAATAAAGACGCCAGCGGCCAAGTGGTCGGCTTCGACAAGGAAATCGGCGACGCCCTGTGCGCGAAGATGAAAGCCGAATGTTCCGTCGTCACTTCCGACTGGGACGGCATCATTCCGGCGCTGAACGCGAAGAAGTTCGATTTCCTGATTTCCTCGCTGTCGATCACCGAAGATCGCAAAGCCGCAGTGGACTTTACCGACCCGTACTACTCGAACAAATTGCAGTTCATCGCGCCGAAGAACGTCGACTTCAAAACCGACAAGGACTCGCTCAAGGGCAAGACCATCGGCACCCAGCGCGCAACGCTGGCCGGCACCTGGCTGGAAGACACCTACGGTGACGATATCAAGGTCAGCCTCTACGACACCCAGGAAAACGCCTACCTCGACCTGACCTCCGGTCGTGTCGACGCGATCCTCGCCGACAAGTACGCCAACTATGACTGGCTGAAAACCGACGCTGGCAAGAACTACGAGTTCAAGGGCGACCCGGTAGTGGAAAGCGACAAGATCGGTATCGCCGTGCGCAAGGGTGACAACGAACTGCGCAACAAGCTGAACGCCGCGCTGAAGGAAATCGTCGCTGACGGTACCTACAAGAAAATCAACGACAAGTACTTCCCGTTCAGCATCTATTGATCTGACCTGTGGGACCGGCGCCGCGATGAAGCGGCGCCGGCTCCCGACTTTGCCTGCCGCAATTTGAACAGAAACCCATGATTATCGACCTCTACGGATTCGGCCCGGCGCTCGCCGCTGGTGCGCTGATGACCGTCCAACTGGCCCTCACCGCCCTGTGCCTGGGCCTGGTGCTCGGCCTGCTCGGCGCCTTGGCCAAGACTTCCCCGTACAAGCCGCTGCAATGGCTTGGCGGTACCTATTCGACGCTGGTGCGCGGCGTCCCGGAATTGCTCTGGGTGCTGTTGATCTACTTCGGTACGGTCAACCTGATGCGCGCCCTCGGTGAGTACTTCGGCAACCCCGACCTGCAACTCAACGCCTTTGCCGCCGGTGTCATCGCACTGGGCCTGTGCTTCGGCGCCTACGCCACGGAAGTGTTTCGCGGCGCCCTGCTGGCCATTCCCAAGGGCCACCGTGAAGCCGGCCAGGCCCTGGGCCTGTCGAAATGGCGGATTTTCACCCGGCTGATCATGCCGCAGATGTGGCGCATCGCCCTGCCGGGCCTGGGCAACCTGTTCATGATCCTGATGAAAGACACCGCGCTGGTATCGGTCATCGGTCTGGAAGAAATCATGCGTCACGCGCAGATCGGTGTGACCGTGTCAAAACAACCGTTCACCTTCTATATGGTCGCGGCGATCATGTACCTCGGCCTGACAGTGCTGGCGATGACCGGCATGCACTTCCTGGAAAAACGCGCCGCCCGCGGCTTTGCGAGGAGCGCGCAATGAACTGGGAAGTCATCATCAAGTGGCTGCCAAAACTGGCACAGGGCGCGACCCTGACGCTGGAACTGGTCGCCATCGCGGTCATCGCCGGCCTGCTGCTCGCGATTCCGCTGGGCATCGCCCGATCTTCGAAGCTGTGGTACGTGCGCTCGCTGCCTTACGCCTACATCTTCTTTTTCCGGGGCACGCCGTTGCTGGTGCAGCTGTTCCTGGTCTATTACGGCCTGGCGCAGTTCGACGCCGTACGTGAAAGCGCGTTGTGGCCCTACCTGCGCGATCCGTTCTGGTGCGCGACCGTGACCATGACCTTGCACACAGCGGCGTACATCGCCGAGATTCTGCGCGGTGCCATTCAGGCGATTCCACCCGGTGAAATTGAAGCCGCGCGAGCCTTGGGCATGTCCAGACCGAAAGCGATGTTCTACATCATCCTGCCCCGTGCCGCGCGCATCGGCCTGCCGGCCTACAGCAACGAAGTGATCCTGATGCTCAAGGCCAGCGCCCTGGCCAGCACCGTGACCCTGCTGGAACTCACCGGCATGGCCCGCACGATCATTGCCCGCACTTATCTGCCGGTGGAGATCTTCTTCGCCGCCGGTGTGTTCTATCTGGTCATGGCTTACGTGCTGGTACGCGGCTTCAAGCTGCTGGAGCGCTGGCTGCGCGTCGATGCCTGCCAAGGCCGCTGATACTTCCCACGTGCTGACGGGCGAGGCCCTACTCGCCCGTTTCACGGCGCTGGATGCTTTTCTGATTGAGCATCAGGCGCTGTGGAAACCTCGACCGTTCACTCACCTACAACTTCCATGGGAAGCGTCCTACCCGGAGTTGTCTGCGTGGCTACGCGGGCGGTCGCTGGAAGATGCAGAACGCGCGCATAACCATCCTGCTGATCTTGTCGATGCGCCAGAGCCGTTCGCTTCATTGGCGAAGTTGTCGGCAGAGTTGAGTGCGGTCGGTGAGTTTTCGGGGCATGCGCTTGAGGCTGCCGGGCATCGCTTGAATGTCGATGTGCCCGGGCGCAAGTGGCAGCAGATTGAAGCATTTGCCACTCGTTTGTCTTTTGCCTCGCAGCCGACGCATTGGCTGGACTGGTGCTCGGGCAAGGGACACTTGGGGCGGCGCTTACTGGGGTCGGGGCAGCAACTGACTTGCGTTGAATACGATCCTTTCTTGGTCGCCAGTGGTCAGGCACTGAGTCAGCGTCACCACTTGCACGCCCTGCATGTCGAACAGGATGTACTCGCGGCAGACGCCCCGGCCGTATTGAACGCCGCCCACACCCCCGTCGCCCTCCACGCATGCGGTGATCTGCACGTGCGCTTGATGCATTTGGCCAGTGCTGCCGGCTGCCAGCAAATGGCGATCGCACCGTGCTGTTACAACCGCATCAGTCGTAACGAATACCAGGCCTTGTCCTGCGCAGGATCGGCATCGCTTCTACAGCTCTCGCTGGAAGATCTGGCGCTGCCGATGAACGAAACCGTCACCGCCGGTGCGCGCGTCCGGCGCCAGCGTGACACATCGATGGCTCGTCGCCTGGCTTTTGACCTGCTGCAACGGCAAGTGCGCGGCGTCGATGAATACCTGCCAACGCCCTCCCTGCCCAGCGCCTGGCTGGACAAACCGTTCGCCGATTACTGTCGCGATCTGGCTGTGCTCAAAGAGTTATCCACAATCGGTGAGGCAGATTGGCCCGCACTCGAAGCAACCGGTTGGCAGCGGTTGGCCGAAGTTCGCAATCTCGAATTGCTTTGCGGTTTGTTCCGCCGACCGCTTGAGCTCTGGCTGAATCTGGATCGGGCGCTTTTCCTCGCAGAACAGGGATACGTCGTACGCCTCGGCACCTTTTGCGACGCCTCACTCACACCGCGTAACTTACTGCTGCTCGCCGAGCGCGCCTAAAACGTTACGACCTGTGGATAACTCTGTTGATGGATTTGTTGTGGATCCAATATCTGCGCCTGTTTCGTCGCTTTAACAACACTGGTCATTTTTTGTTCACATGAATAAAAAACCTGTAAAACAGGGATTTGCGAACAAGATGAGAATGGGTTCACAACACCTCGCATAAGCCAGTATCCGCGCCCCTCAGTTGTGCATAAGCTGCCAATCAAAACGACATAACCGACGAATATTGGGCTAGCCGAGTGAATAATTGTGGGGTCATGAAAGCCGAAGCTGACCCGTACGCCCTGTATAAATGTCTTACTACGCGCGAGGTACAAAAGCAGCGCATAAATTTGCGCTGGGCCTGATTTTTCCGGAATGCAAAAATAGTCTGAATTCAGGGGTTTACAGGATCTACCCAATCGCTATAATCGTCGCCCACACGCCGGTATAGCTCAGTTGGTAGAGCAACTGACTTGTAATCAGTAGGTCCCGGGTTCGACTCCTGGTGCCGGCACCATACAAAACAAAGCCCCTGCAGAAATGCAGGGGCTTTGTTGTTTCTGAGTCAGCCAAGACGTCCAAAATGGGGATCGGGCAGGATGTAAATCCCGCAACGCCTCAGGATGCTGACTTGCGACCCGCAAGAGAGTCTGCGCTGCACCCGTCGGTTGCCTGCGCCCCTGCTCCCAATCCTGCAAAGTCCGCGCTTATGCCTCGCAGTATCTGCACGAGCCAAGCAAGGCACTGATCGATGATGTGGTGAAAGTAATGGATTCGCCACCAGAAAGGCATTGATGCAAACCGCCATTCGAAGCCCTCGTTGATGCGAGGGCTTTTTGCATTTCAGGCCTGCCGAAAACATGCCGGCCTTCCTCAAGGTCCCTTGGTGCGGGGACATATCCGACTTCCCTCCTGCATCTATCCAGACAACCCGCCAGCCACTGGAGCGTTCTTGGCCAACGCATCGGCTGCCCAGCGGCCAATTGGGAACTAACGCCGAGCGCAACACTCCCTTACAAAGCGCGGCGCTGTGGAAGAGTCATCCCGCTTCATCACGTCAGCACAACGGACTGAATGCATGACATGGACCTAGAGACCATCGATGAACTCGACATCAAGAACGCCAAATGCCTCCCCACTTCCCCTCCACGTCAGGGACTTTGCTGACTGCCGAAATATCGCTCACGGCGCTGCATTCATCATCGTTTCGGGCAGCTCCGCGAAAGATTTTCCCATTGAACAGTTTGCCGACATCCCGATGATCACGGTGAACGGTGCGATATCCATGTTCATGGGAACAGGCATAAAGCCGTTCTTCTATGCATGCACCGACACCAGTTTTTCGATACAACAGCCTGACTTGTTTGCCTATGCGATGCGCACCAGTCAGCGAGTAGCTCTCTGGGCTCGCCAGGCCCAGGAACTGGCCGTTGAACCGACAGGTGATCTCTATCTTCTGAAGAAAGCGCCCAAACCAACCCTGACTGAATGGCTACTGCGCAACAACCAGGATCTCGTACGCAATCGCGCTGTTCTGGGTAGCCGAAACCGCAGTATCGGGTTCAGCAAAAACCTGGCCCATGGTTTTTTTGATGCCCGCACAGTCTTGTATCTCGCACTCCAACTTGCCTATCACGCAGGCTTTTCAAAGGTGATTTTGGTGGGAGCGGATATGAACCAGTCCGCGGGGCGCTTTTACGAGACTGATGGAAGCTCTATCTCGCCGTGCGGTCTGGATCAGCATTTTCATTCCAGAATACTTCCATCTCTGAAACTCATGTCCGACAAAGTCGTCGGCAAAGAGTTTGCCGTTTACAACTTGTCGCCCTCTTCGCGAATTCCTTCCGGCGTCATTCCGGTCAAAACACTCGACGAAGTCAAAGCGATAATTCAGACCTGACTGACCTCGAACACAAACGAAATCCTGCCCTCACTTGCGCTCCAGACATAGCGCAAATGCTTGCCCTGCTTCGGAATCGAAACCGCAGGCGGGCGGAACGCTGCAACGCATTCATGCCCAGGCAACCTCACGCTGTTATAGAGCAAGCCCCACGACTCGGCGTCGCGCAGTTGCCGCGCGAACAGCTGTGATGGGCCATAGGCTTCAGGATCAGGCTGATGCAGATGATCAAAGCCATGGCGAACGTCGTGCAGCGGCTTGATCACCTGATTGATGTAAGTACGCATGGTCAATTCGAGATCGGCTTCCTGGGTCGCCGCGAGAAAGCGTTCCTGGTGAAAACAGGTTTCAGCGATGGCCGCAGCCTGGCTGCTGGCGGCGTAATAGACGCCGAAGGTGCCGTCACTGAAACGGCTGCGTTTGCCGACGTGAGTGAACGCGGCCATCACCGGGCTGGAACCGGGGCCGGACAGACGATCTTCGGGACGTACGCGAGCGAGTACGCCGGCCTGTTCGATCAGGCGATCATTGGTCAGCGCTTCGATGGCGTAGGCAACTTCGAGGTCCTCGGGGTCGAGGACGTCTTCGAACAGCGCAATCGGCGGGAAGCTGCTGTTGACGATGCGATACGCCCGCGGCCATGGCACATCCACCGGCGCCGGCGCTTTCAACCGCGCACTCCGTCGAGGTAGCGGCGTACATCGGCGATATCGACCACCCGGCCCGCCAGCATGTAATCCAGCGCGGTTTTGCCATTGAACGGTGCCGCGTTGTTCGGGCTGCTGACCCACTTGTAGGCGCGCTCGCGGCTATTGCTGAAGATGATGCTCAGCGCCTTGTGAATGCCCATCAGATAAGAGATGCGCTCGAGGGTGTCATGGGGCAAGCGTGTGTTTGGCAGGTGTTTGTATTTATAGAATGTGGTGTTGCCGACTCCACCGAGCAGGGTGCGTTGTTGCTCGGCGCTACAGCCCCAGCGCTCCATGAGGTTAAAGAAGAACTTCAGCGCGACGCGACCGGCTTCGGGGGCGTCGAGTTGTTCGCGTGGGGTGAGAGCTGGGGATGAGGTAGGCATAGACGCCTCCTGATTTTTTGTCTTAGCTGAAGACTAGTACATAACTGTAATTTTTTAGCGTTTTGATACACAAATGAACGAATCGTAACAATCACACGCACAGAAGCCGGAGTTAAGTCGGCTTATGTTTTTCTGCGCTATTTAAACAGTTCTGAATGACTCCCTAAACGATCCCAAGACTTCTTGAATTCAGAAGTCTGTGCACACTGTTTAGGCCGATCAGCGCGTTTTTGCGTTTTCTCCTGTTTCGCCATCAGCATTCCTTAGCATGTCGTCTATCGAGTCGAAACGCTGACGGATTTCTCGTGCTTCCATCATTGCGCGGGCCGTCTTCTCCGATGGAACTCGCACCTCGAAGGGAAGCCCCTGAGTAGCAACAACCTGCGCAGAAAAAGTCGCATGGCGTCGCTAATGCTCAGCCCGCAAGCGTTCAAGACTTCAGTGGCACGCGCTTTCAAATCCTCATCAATGCGGCAGCGCACATCGGTAGTTTTCAGTAGTGCAGCAGACATCCATTTCAACTCCTTTGACTGTTGGGCGCTATCAGCTGAATCGTTACTTTACCTGAGACCTATCTGCGTATGACGCAGGCAAAAAGCTAGGAAGATGTAAGCTGTTTCTCTTCGAAAAAAATCTCCCCGCGCACCAAAACCACGCACTTTTTTGACCTTCATCACCCCCACTTCACCAAAAACCCCGATCCTCTGTCAGCCTCCAGCCATCGGCGGGGAAATCAATTCGCTACTAAATCCGCGACAACTATGCTCAGGTGCAGGAATATAGCCGGCATATGGCGCCGTTTCGGTCGTTTCGTAAACAACAATACCCAGCCCACTTCAGAGGGCATTACCCATGGATAGCAGAACCTTACGCAACCTCATGCGCATCGTGCAGACCGGCTCGTTGTCGGCCGCAGCCGAGCATTCGTGCCTGACCGTGCAGGCGTTGGCCGCACAGTTGAACAAGGTCGAAGAGCAGTTCGGTTTCCGCTTGTTTCGCCGCTCCAACAAGGGCCTGACGCTGACGCCGCAAGGTACGGAGCTCACGCCTTACATCGACAAAGTGTTGATCGCCACGCGACAGATGGAAGAAAAGGTCGAGGCGCTGAAGGTGCCCGGGCAGCGCACGTTGAAGGTGGCGTTGAACAACACGCTGTCGCCTGATTTCAACCGGCGCATGATCGGACGCCTGATCGAGGTGTTTCCTGATTACCAGATGGAATTCAGCTACGCCGAGTCGATGGAAAATCTCAGCAAGCTGAAGAACGAAGATTTCGACCTCGCCGTGCTGATCGGCCCGCAGCGGCCGGGGCTGCCGAGTATCGTGCTGCCGGAGGTGCAGGTGCAGGTGGTCGGTGCGCATTGCGGTCAGGAGAACGATCCGCTGACCTTGCTGGGCAACAAGTTTCAGGTGCGTCCTGCGGAAGATTGTCCGTATTCCCACAGCTTCTTGCGGTTTCTCGACGCCGGGCTGGGCAATCACGAGAACGGCCAGCGCATGGTCTATTCCTGCAGCGAAACCCTGACGCTGTCGTTGATCACGCAGATGGATGCGGTCGGCATGGTCTCGCGTGAAGCGGCGCAGAAGAACGGTCTGACGATTTTTCCCGGTTTCGAGGATTTCCTCGAAGTGCGCCTGGCGGTAAACAATCCGGAGCTGTCGCACCAGGCGCTGAACGACGTCGTTGATCTGCCGCTACATGAACGAGCCGAGCGCAATGTACGCAGCCGTCCCCACCGCCACACTGAGAAAGAGGTTTTTGCTGAAATACGCACATAGCAACGTCGGAATCGCAGCATAGAATTCCGGGCGATCGAGCTGGATCTGCCGATCCTTGATCAACAGGGGTGTGAGGCTGATAGCAGCGACGATCGCCACCGGCAGATATTCCAGCGCCCGCGCCACGAAGGGCGGCCAGTGTTCGGTGTTGATCTGCAGTGGCAAGGCGCGCGGCAGGAATGTCACCGCCATCATCAGCACCACCACCAGAATCAGGAACGTTTGGTCAGGCATACACCCACTCCGCAGCCCACAAACGTGGCGATAAATACGTTGAAGGGCGAACTGCCGATCAGGCTCAGCGCACCCATACAGACCACGGCGGCAGCGGCGGCGATCAGTTTGTTGCGCGTGTTGCACAGCGAGACCAGCACGTAGAGCATCATCGCCGTCAGCGCGTAGTCGAGCTGATACTTGATCAAGTGCGCCGCGTACTGCGCGCAGACCGCACCGAGCAAACCGCCGAGCACCCACGAGGTGTGACAGAACAGGTTGAATCCGATCAGGTAACGCACATTGACCGGTGCGCCCGTGCCGAGCTTGACGCTGTGAAAGGCGAAGGATTCATCCGTCAGGCCACCGGCGTAAGCCCAACGCTCCATGCGACTCAAACCCAGCGCGCGCAGGGCCTTGGCCATGTACACCGACATCAGCATGTGCCGCGCATTGATCAGGAAAGTGGTCAGCACAATGGTGGTCAGCGATGCGCCGCTGGAGATCAGCGCCAGCGCGGCGAACTGCGAGGCGCCGGCATAGACAAACAAGCACATCGCTACTGGCAGCCACATCGGCAGACCGGCGTTTACCGCCATCAGCCCGAAGACAAACGACACGGTGAAATACCCGGCGACCACCGGGCTGGCTTCGGCAAACGTGCGCGACGGCTGATGAGTCGCCATCAGCGGCGCGCTGCCGGACCTTTCATTCATAGATCCCTCTCAAATGTTCGTTCGCCGTGAGGCTCGCAAAAACCCTGGGCAGTCCAGAATCGCTTGCCCGCGAGGTTAGCATCGTCGACGAACAGAAACATCCGCAGCACCCCGACCCGTTTCATGTCGGACGACGCTGCTTCAACCAGACGCTGGCCCACGCCCTGGCTGCGGTAGCGCGGGCTCACGGCCAGATGATTGATCGTGCCGCGACTGCCGAGCATGCCGCCGAGCACCGCGCCGACGATCTCGCCAGCCACATCGAACGCCAGATACGCCGTGGTGGTTTTCTGGATCAACACGCCGCGCAGGCATTTGGCGTCCTGCCATTCGCAGAACGACACTTCGTCGAACTGGCGGAAGAAGCGCTCCATGCGTTGCGCATCCTTGGCGGTGGCGCGGCGCAGTACCACTGGCGTCGAGCACTCGACGCCGTCGATTAGGGTGATCTGATTAGCGAACAATGTCGAAAGCGGTCCCGGGCCGCGAGAAGGAAATCGCCAGAATCTGCCGGTACGCCATGGCATGGGTGTGGGTATTGCGCGCCGGGGTCACGTAGTGGCGCATGTCGCGATCGAGGAAGAAGGTGGTATCGAGAATTTCCTCGTAGGTGGTCGCCGCCAGTTGATGCTCGTGAATGTCGTACAGTCGACTCTCGGCACCCTCTACGTTACTGCGGCCCCAGAAGTGCACACCGCTGAACGGATAGCCGTCGCAATGAATACCTTCAGGAGTGATTTCCAGCTGTTTGCCGGGTTTGATCTCGATGCGGATCTGATGGATCTGGCACTGCCAGATTTCATCGTGCAACTCTTCCGGCAGGACACTTTTGTACACTTCGAAATCGGTGTCGATCAGGCTGCGCATCACCGGCGAGGAGATCACTTCCTCGGAAAAGTCCTGGAAGTGGCGCACCACGCCACCGACGTAAGCGTTGTTCTCTTTCGATTGCACATAGGCGCGATGCTCAAGTTGCTTGAGCTCGCGAGTTTTCGGGTTGTATTCAAAGTCGCTGTAACGACGATAACGCATGCCGGCTTCGGCCTGACCGTAGTAGCTGTCTGGCTCCATGTTTTCCCAACTTTTGGTCAGTCTGACGAAGTCGGCAAAATGACCGTAGAGATTGAAGTCACCACCCTGGACGTTGACAAACTTGTCGCGCCGTAGCGATTCGCCCACTTCTCTGTTCAAAACGATCATTACCAAATTCTCCGCTGCGTTGAACGCCCTAATCTATTGGGTGGAGAATTTGCGTCCATGAGAAAGAATTTCAGGCATTTGAAGCACTGCTTGAAACGAAATCTGCAGCGCTTGAAAAACGACTTTTACATGACAAAAACACCGGTTATTTGCGGTTTTCGCTGAAGAACCGGCGAAAAAAAACCCCGATCGAATCGGGGTTTTCTCATTTCTCTTACAGCGGATCGATCATCAGAAGATGTTGATCGGATAGTCCACGAATACACGCAGCTCGTTACCGCTGACGTTGTACTCGCTGGATTTCTGCGACACGCGCAGGATCGAGCTGCGCAACTTCACGCTCAGGTCTTTGGCCGGGCCACTCTGCACGACGTACTTGAACTGGTTGAAGATTTCGCGCTCGGTGCCGCCTTCGCTGGTGGACGTGGTGATGTTGTCGCCGCGCACGTAAGCGAAGTTGTAGCTCAGACCCGGAACGCCGAACGAACCAAAGTCCAGACCGTAACCCAGCTGCCAGCTGCGTTCGTCTTCGGCGTTGAAGTCAGACCAGTAGGAGTTGGCCAGATAGATGGAGTTACCACCGTCGCCGACACGGCCCTGATCTTTCTGGTAGCCGCCGTAGGCATAACCGAGGTTGCTGTCGCCGGTGGAACGCTGGTGCGCCACGGTGAACGAGTGCGGGCCGGTGGCGAAGGTGGCTGCCAGGCTCCAGATCTTGTTGTCGCGACCGGTGACGATGCTTTCGCCCGGTACGGTGTTTTCGCGTACGTACGAGCTGTCCAGCTTGGTGCGATAGCCGTTGAAATCCAGGGTCAGCGACTGATCCTTGTTGAACGGAATCACATAGTTGGCGTTCACGTACTGTTTCTTCAAGACGTCCTCAACGTCGGAGGCGTACAGCGCGCCTTTGAAGTTTTCGGTGAACTGATAGCTGCCGCCCAACACGTTGATCGACTTCAGACCGCCGCTGTCACGGCCTTCATCGCTCTTGCGCGACTCGGCAGTGAAACGCCCGGCGTTTAATTCCAGGCCTTTGATCTCACGGGAGGTGATCAAAGTACCGGTATAGCTTTCCGGCAGCAGACGCACGTTGTCGTAGCTCAGCACCGGCAGGGCCGGCATCTGGTCGCCGTAGGTCAGTACAGTGTTGGACACACGGAACTTGACCGCAGCACCGCCCTTGGCGATGTCGTGGTTCGCGCGACCATCATTTTCCTGTTTGAAGAAGTCGATGCCGCCGGCGCCGCTACGGCCCTTGCCGCCGTCCAGGCGCAATGCGTACAGACCGAAAGCGTCCACACCGACACCTACGGTGCCTTGGGTGAAGCCCGACGAGAACGTACCGATGGCCGCTTGGCCCCATTCGGCCTTGTCCTTGTTACCGTCTTTGTAATCACGATTGATGTAGGCGTTGCGCAGCAGCACTTTCAGGCTGCTGTCTTCAACGAAACCCTTGGATTCGGCCTGGTCGTTAGCCATGGCCTGTGTAGCACTCAACATCCCCAGTGCGATCAGACTGATTCGCTTGTTCAACATTTTGTTTTCCTTATTACGGGTTGAAACGCGCTGTGTCGAACGGCTGAAACGGCGCTTTCTGCACTCTTGTATTCACCCCGAAACAAAAAAGCCCGCCGACGTTAACGTCATGGCGGGCCTGCTCCTTATTTTGAGTCATGGCGGTTAGCCACAGGCGTTGGGCCGAATCGTAGCCGCGCCCTGAACTGTGTGTCAATTTCAAGAATCGTCTTTAAATAGGCGAAAAACGTCTAAGAAACGTATTTTTTTTGCTGGGCTGTTGCAGAAAAAACGGATTAAACAGGGAGTTCTGAACTGTGGGAGCAAGCCTGCTCGCGAAATGGGTGGATCATTCGATGAAGTCATTGGCAGGGCTGACGTCTTCGCGAGCAGGCTCGCTCCCACCTTTGAATGCCTGTGGATAAAAATCAGGCCAAAAAAAGCGCCGCCATCCCGGCAGCGCTTTTACCAATCCCTATTGTTCCTATCCTTCCATCACATCCCACAAGGCTTCCAGCTCGGCCTCGCTGAACAGGCCAGCGGGGTAACGCTCGATCATCATCCGGCGCGGATCAGGTTGTCTGATCTGACGCGTTCCATTGGACTTCAACCAGTGCGCGACAAGCTGGAGCGATTCGCCGTTGACGGCCATGGGATGCACAGTCCGCTCGCTGATTACGTTCACTTCGGCGTTCATTTCAGCGCTCTCTCCCCGTTCGTGAGCGGCTACGTTATCCAAGGTTTGTGACAGAACTGTTGAAGTTCCCCTCCCTCCCTAGTGCATCAGGAGCAATACAAGAGCTATGCCAAGGCGACTCGAATGTCGACCGGCGGATACAAACAAGCCCGCGGTCCTGACGGGCCGCGGGCTTGCTTTCATGCAGAGCGAGCTAATCATTGCCTGGATGATTTGTGAATCAACTCAAGCTGTTACGACTCAACTCACTCTTTGTGCGGCGCTGGCTGCTGTTGGGTAAGGCAGTGAATATTGCCGCCACCCAGTAACAGTTCACGGCCCGGCACCATCACCACTTCGTGCTGCGGGAACAGCTTCTGCAGGATTTCCCTGGCCGGGGCATCCATCGGGTCGTCGAAGCTCGGCGCGATGATGCCACCGTTGACGATCAGGAAGTTCACGTAGGAGCCGGCCAGGCGCACGGAAGGGTTGCGCTCCTGCGAACCGTCCACCGCATCGACGCCGGCACACTCTTCTTCGGTCGCGTACAGCGGCCCCGGAATCGGCATTTTGTGCACCGTGAACGGGCGGCCCTTGGCGTCGGTGCTGCTTTGCAGCACTTGCATCGCGGCCTGGCAGCGCGGGTAGTTCGGATCCTGCGGATCATCGGTCCACGCCAGCAGCACTTCGCCCGGACGCACGTAGCAGCAGAAGTTATCCACATGGCCGTCGGTTTCATCGTTGAACAAGCCATCCGGCAACCAGATGATCTTGTCCACAGACAGGTTGTCGCTGAGTACGGCTTCGATTTCTTCGCGGCTCAGGTGCGGGTTACGATTGCGGTTGAGCAGGCATTCTTCGGTGGTGATCAGCGTGCCTTCGCCGTCGACATGAATCGAGCCGCCTTCGAGCACGAAACCTTCGGTGCGGTAACGCGGGCTGCGCTCGATCTCGAGGATCTTGCCGCCGACCTGCGAATCACGGTTCCACGGTGCATACAGGCCGCCATCGAAACCGCCCCAGGCGTTGAAATCCCAGTTCACACCGCGCACTTCGCCATGGTTATTGATAACGAAGGTCGGGCCGCTGTCACGAACCCAGGCATCGTCGCTGGACATTTCCACCACGCGGATATTCGGCACATCGAGGCGCGCGCGGGCGTTTTCGTATTGGCCGGCGGAGACGGCAACGGTCACCGGCTCGAAGCGGGCGATGGCTTTGGCCACTGTGGCGTGCGCGGCCTGCGCCGGTTTGCCACCCAGACGCCAGTTGTCCGGGCGCTCGGGCCAGATCATCCAGGTCTGGGTTTGTGGCGCCCACTCGGCCGGCATGTAAAAGCCGTCGGCGCGCGGGGTACTTTTCAATGTGGTCATCAGGACTCCAGGGAACCGTCGAGGGTTTTCAACGCGCCGTACAGATTCGGTCGGCGGTCGCGGAATGAACCCCACGCGCTGCGAATATGTTCCAGCTCGTCGAGGTTGAACGTGTGCACAAGAATACCTTCTTCGGTTTTATTCAGCTCCTGCACTTTTTCGCCGAACTGGTTGGCGATGAACGAAGAGCCATAGAAGGTGATGTCGTAGCCGTCCTGTTCTTCGTTGCCGATGCGGTTGCTGGCGATCAGCGGCATCAGATTGGCGCCGGCATGGCCCTGCTGCACCCGCTGCCAGTGATCGCGCGAAGAAATGGTCTTGTCGTGCGGCTCGCTGCCGATCGCGGTTGGATAAAAGAGAATTTCCGCGCCTTGCAGGGCCATGCTGCGCGCCGCTTCCGGGAACCACTGGTCCCAGCAGATGCCGACGCCGATTTTCGCGTAACGGGTATTCCACACCTTGAAGCCGGTGTCCCCCGGGTTGAAGTAATACTTCTCGTGATAGCCCGGGCCGTCCGGAATGTGGCTTTTACGATAAATCCCGAGGTTGCTGCCGTCGGCGTCGATGATCGCGATGCTGTTGAAGCGTGCACGCCCGGCCAGTTCGTAGAAGCTGACCGGCAGCACCACTTGCAGCTCTTTGGCAATTTTCCGGAAATGCTTGATGGCGACGTTTTCTTCAACCGTCGTTGCCAGTTGCAGGTAATCCGGATTCGGCTTCTGGCAGAAATACGGCGCCTCGAACAGTTCCTGGATGAGGATGATCTGCGCGCCTTTGCCGGCGGCTTCACGGACCAGTCTTTCAGCGGTTTCGAGGTTGGCTTCCAGGTCCCACGAACAGGCCATCTGCGTGGCGGCGACGGTAACGATACGGCTCATGAATCATCTCCGGGCTAGTGCTTTGACAGTCGAAGAATTCGACCGAAAAGAAAACGCGCGCACCGGACAAAAGATCATCATGCCGGAGCAATGGCGAATTTATAACCGATAAATATCGGCTTTGAAAGCTATAAATCAGTAATCTATTCGTTTGAACGCTAATTAAATCGATACAAATCGAACTTGAGAGCGAAAACAAATGTGGGAGCGAGCCTGCTCGCGAATGCGCTGTGTCAGTCACCGCATGTGGCGACTGATACACAGCTTTCGCGAGCAGGCTCGCTCCCACAGGGGATGTGCCTTGCTTAAACGCCTTCGGTAAGCACCCGATCCAGCATGTCGACAAAGAAATCCACGCTCTGGCGCGACGTCACCATTGGTGGTTTGATCTTGAGGATGTTCAAGTCATCGCCCGTCGGCTGCATGAAGATCCCCAACTCGCGCAGGCGGTCACACAGCAACGCTGTCTCGGCGGTTGCCGGTTCCAGCGTCTGCCGATTGCGGATCAGCTCCAGCCCCAGATAAAACCCGGAGCCGTGTACCGCGCCGACCAGCGGATGTTTATCGATTAACGCTTCCAGGCGCGCCTTGAAGTAACCGCCGACGACCTGGGCGTTTTCCCAGAGCTTTTCCTCCTCCATCACATCCAGCACCGCCATGCCGATCTGGCAACTGACCGGACTGCCGCCCGCCGACGAGAAGAAATAGCCTTCGGCCTCCAGCGCCTCGGCGATTTCCCGGCGAGTGATCACCGCGCCAAGTGGCTGACCGTTACCCATGCCTTTGGCCATGGTGATGATGTCCGGCACTACGCCCTGCTCTTCGAAGCCCCAGAAAAAATGGCCCATGCGCCCATAACCGACCTGCACTTCGTCAGCGATGCACACCCCGCCCTGCGCGCGGACCTTTTCATACACCTGCGGCAAATAGCCCGGCGGTAAAGAAATACCCCCGGCATTACCGTAGACCGGCTCGCAGATGAAACCGGCCAGTTGCCGCTTTTGCTCGGCCAGTTTTTGCAGGTGATGTTCGACGCTGCGCACGTAATCCGGCGCCGAATCGGCGCCACGGAATTCGCCGCGATACGTGTTCGGCGCCGGCACTGGGTGCACCCAGTCCGGGCGACTTTCCAGCGCTTTCGGGTTGTCGGCAATCGACGTCGATACCGCATCGGCACCGATCGTCCAGCCGTGATACGCCTCGAGCACGCTGATCATGTCGCGCCCGCCGCTGTAGGCCCAGGCCAGACGAATCGCCAGGTCATTGGCCTCGCTGCCGCTGTTGACCAGAAACACACGATCCATGCCCTCCGGCGCCAGCTTCACCAAGCGCTCGGAAAACTCGGCGACCGCCGCGTAGTTGAAGCGCGAATTGGTATTGAGCAACGACCACTGCCGCGCCGCGACCGCCGCCATCCGAGGGTGACCGTGGCCGAGCACGGCGACGTTGTTGAGCATGTCCAGATAGGAGCGGCCCTGCATATCAATCAGGTGATTGCGCCAGCCGCGTTCAATGCGCGGCGGGTCAACGTAATAGTGTTTTTGCGTGCGGGCAAAACTGGCATCGCGGCGTTCGAGCAGGGTTTTCGCGTCCAGCTCAGGCTCGGCGTCGCAGGCCAGCCCGAGCAGCATCGCCGGTGACGGGCACAACGCCTGCCACGCCGATGCACGGGACGGCGTGCAGAACAGCGGCGCGTCGAGTTCTGCTTCTCGGCACAACTGCACAATCAGCGGCCCAGTGACTTCACCGAGTTTCTGGCCTCTATCCACTGCCACCCCATGTTCAAGAACAGGCGTCACGCCCCACAGGCGAACGCTGAACTGTGGGCCATCGAGTTGCAGCGCACCGTTTGCCGCTTGCTTCAGAATGCCGGCGAACGGTGCTTGCACTTCGGTTCCGGTCGGCACACGCAATTCGACATGCAACGGGAACGTATCCGGTTCAGTCGCACTGTCCGGGCGGGTACGTGACAAGCGGTACTGGCCATAACGCGTCGCCGCCAGCCCGTGCACCGCTGCGGCCTCTGTCAGCAAGCGCTGATCAATGCCCTGCTGCTCCCAATTGCCCGCCTCGAAGTGCGGGCTCAACACGCCCAGATCGATCAGCGCGAATTCGCGCCCGACCAATCCGGGCAGCAATGGCGCAAATTCCGGTTTTTCGACCTTCGGCACGGTCTGGCCCACGGCGCTGAGAATCGCCGCTTCCATCAGCGCCTGTGGCACCGATGTCGCGACGCGAAAGATTTCCCACTCGTGAATGAGATTGTCGCGGCTATACGTATTGGTGGGGTCGATGCTCACCTGTTGCTCGCCACTGAGCACCAGCACCGCCGCCCGGGCCACGATCAATGGCCATAGCGCTTGCAGTTCTGCGTACTGCAACGGATTGACCGCGTGATACGCCTGGACCGCCGGCAGGATGACAAACGGATCGCCATCGGCGTGATGCAGCAAAGCCGCACAGGTCACCGACAGATCGGTGATACGCCAGGTGCGCACCAGATCACCGAAGTCAATCACACCCTGCAACTGCCAATGCCGCTGGGCATCACGCGCCCAGACGACGTTGTCATCGGTGATGTCCATGTGAATCGCCTGCACCGGCAGTTTGTCCAGCAGCGGCTGCAAACGGCGCTCGGCCTGCTCGGCGGCAGCGCTGATCGCCGCACGCTGCTGCGCGTCGGTGATCACCGGCAACAGATGACTGATCAAAGTGTTGGCGTGACGCGCGTCCCACTGCAAGGTGCGTTCAAGACCCGGGTGATCGAAACCTGCCAAGGCCAGATCCATCTCGCCACAGAGTCGGCCAAACCCGGCGACCACGTCTTTGCCAAGATGATCGAAATCGGTCAATGGTTGGCCGTCGATGTACTCCAGCAAGCGCACATGCACCGTTTCGCCATTGGCTTGCAACGACAACAGATCGGCACCGTTATTGGCTGCGATGACGCGCGGCACCTTGATCGCCGAATGCTCGGCCAAGTATTTGAGCCCGGCGTGCTGGGCTTGCAGCTCCACAAGAGCGTAGTCGCCACGACAGACTTTCAGCACGAAGCGTCCACGCTCGCTGTCGACGCGATAATTCAGATCCTGCTGGCTGCCCAGAGCCTGCAAAGTGCCGCCAAGTCCGTAATATTCGGCCAGCCATTGCAGCGCCTGCGCCTCTGAAACCTGCGGACCTGGCAAACTGGCGCGATGAATCAACGTGGCGAGCGGCATGAAACGACCCCTGAAATTTTATTAGGCGCTTATATCGCCATTGCCTTGGCGGTTACGCAACCCCCGGCTTCAATGAACGCTCCATTTCAAACCCAACACTCGCGCCCCGCAGCGCTTTGCGCAAGAATGTCGGCCATTCACACCTGTCTATGGAAATCCTCATGAATGTCATCACCACCGATCTGCCCGGTGTTCTGATCATCGAACCCAAGGTGTTCGGCGACGAGCGCGGTTTTTTCTACGAGAGTTTCAATGCCAAGGCGTTTCAGGACGCTACCGGTCTGGAAACGCAGTTTGTGCAGGACAACCATTCGCGCTCGCAAAAAGGCGTGCTGCGTGGCCTGCATTACCAGTTGCAGAACACCCAGGGCAAACTGGTCCGTGTGACCGCAGGTGAGGTGCTCGACGTGGCGGTGGACATCCGTCGCAGCTCGCCGCATTTCGGTAAATCGGTGGCGGTGCGCCTGTCGGCGGAAAACCATCGCCAGCTGTGGGTACCGGAAGGTTTCGCTCACGGTTTCGTGGTGCTGAGCGAGTTCGCAGAGTTCCTCTACAAGACCACCAACTATTACGACCCGACCTCCGAACGCAGCATTCGTTGGGACGACCCGGCGCTGGGCATCGACTGGCAATTGGACGAAGCGCCGAAGCTGTCGGCCAAGGACCAGGCGGCCGCGCTGCTCAAGGACGCTGACGTCTTCGCCTGAGGCCGGGCATAATGCGCCTGTCCCTACAGGCGTATCCGGCACATGAAACCACCGCTCCCCCGCAGACCTCGCTGGCGCAGCCTCGCACTGTTGGCCCTGTGCCTGGCGCCGCTGCTGTGGCCGCTGGAACATCTTGCCGAGCGCTATTACCGCAGCGAACTCGCCGGGCAGAATCGCCAGACCCTTGATCTTTACGTCGCCAATCTGCTCGGCACCCTGCATCGCTATGAAGTATTGCCGCAGATTCTCGGCGACCTGCCGGCCCTGCGCGCGGTGCTCGGTGCGCCGGACGACGGCGTGACCCAAGGCAACGCCAATCGCCTGCTGAAAAACATCGCCGCGCAGACCGGCGCTGAAGTCATGTACCTGATGGACACGTCCGGCCAGACGCTGGCGGCGTCGAACTGGGACAAACGCGACAGCTTCGTCGGCCGCAACTTCGCCTTCCGCCCGTATTTCAGCGAAGCCATGGCCGGGCGCCTCGGACGCTTCTTCGGCCTCGGCACCACTTCCGCCAAACGCGGCTACTTCTTCGCCGCTGCTGTGCGCAACGGCGAGAAAATCATCGGCGTGCTGGTGATCAAGGTCGACCTCGACCACACCGAAAGCCTGTGGGGCAAAACCCCGGAACAATTGCTGGTGACCGACCATAACGGCGTGGTCATCCTGACGTCGCGCCCGGAATGGCGTTTCCGTTCCACTCGCGAGTTGAGCGATGCCGAGCGCGCCGCGATCACCGCAATCCAGCCCTACCCGACCCGTGAACCGCGGCCGCTGAACCTGAGCGCCGACGCCTGGCTGACGCAGACCCACGACATCGCCGAAACCGGCTGGAGCGTGAGCATTCTCGCCCCGCGCACGCTGATTGATCGTCCGGTGCGCACGGTGGTCGCGATCGGCGGCGCCACACTGTTGGTGGTCATGCTGCTGGTGGGTTTGATGATGCAACGTCGCCGGCATTATCTGGAGCGCATCGCCTTCGAGGCCAAGGCGCGCCGCGAACTGGAAGGCCGGGTGGCCGAACGTACCAGCGATCTGGAAGGCCTCAACCGGCGTTTGAAACAGGAAGTGCTTGAGCGCGAGCACGCCCAGCAGGAGCTGGTGCGCGCTCAGGACGATCTGGTTCAGGCCGGCAAATTGTCGGCACTGGGGACCATGTCGGCGAGTATCAGCCACGAACTCAATCAACCGCTGGCAGCGATTCGCAGTTATGCGGAAAACGCCGAAGTGCTGCTCGATCATCAGCGCACCGAGGACGCGCGCGGCAACCTCAAGCTGATCAGCGAACTGACCGGGCGCATGGCCTCAATCATCGCCCACTTGCGTGCCTTCGCTCGGCGCGATCGCCACGCACCGGAAAGCGTCGCTCTGCAACCGGCGCTGGACGATGCGCTGGCATTACTCGCCAAACGTCGCCGCAGCATGGAAGTCGAACTGATCCGCGACTTGCCCGCAGCCACGCTGTGGGTCGAGGCCGGCGAAACCCGACTGCGCCAGGTGCTCGGCAATCTGCTGGCCAACGCCCTCGATGCGCTCACCGAAAAAGGCCCGCCGCGCAAGTTGTGGCTGAGTGCCGAAGCCACCGCCGACGGCGTCAATCTGTACATTCGCGACAATGGCCCCGGGTTCTGCATGGAAGCTCTTGGCCGCGCCAGCGAGCCCTTTTACACCACCAAGACCCGCACACAGGGTCTGGGTCTGGGGCTGGCCATTTGTGAAACGCTGATGCGCGCCTTTGGTGGCGAGCTGTCGTTCGCCAACCACAAACAAGGCGGTGCCCTGATTACCCTGCGCCTGCGCGCCGGCGCGCCCGGAGTCAGCCTGCAACCGTCCGAGGATCGAAGTGCATGACCATCGACAATCGCATCCAGGTAGTGTTGATCGACGACGATCCGCACTTGCGCCAGGCTCTCGGCCAGACCCTGGACCTGGCCGGCCTGAAAATTCTGCCGCTGTCCGAAGCCAAGGGCCTCGCCGCACAGCTTGAGCGTGACTGGCCAGGTGTGGTGGTCAGCGACATTCGCATGCCGGGCATGGACGGCCTCGAGCTGCTCAGTGAATTGCACGCACAGGATCCCGAGTTGCCGGTGCTGCTGATCACTGGCCATGGCGACGTACCGCTGGCGGTGCAGGCGATGCGCGCCGGCGCTTACGACTTTCTGGAAAAGCCCTTTGCCAGCGATGCACTGCTCGACAGCGTCCGTCGCGCCCTCGCGCTACGGCGGCTGGTGCTGGACAACCGCAGCCTGCGTCTGGCCTTGAGCGACCGCAACGAATTGAGCGCGCGGCTGGTCGGCCATTCGACGCCGATGCTGCGCCTGCGTGAGCAGATCGGTGCGCTGGCGGCGACCAAGGCTGACGTGCTGATCCTCGGCGAAACCGGTGCCGGCAAAGAAGTCGTGGCCCGCGCGCTGCACGACTTGTCGAGCCGCCGCAACGGCCCGTTCGTAGCGATCAACGCCGGCGCCCTGGCGGAATCGGTGGTGGAAAGCGAACTGTTCGGTCACGAGCCCGGCGCCTTCACCGGGGCGCAGAAACGTCGCATCGGTAAATTTGAATTTGCTAATGGCGGCACGCTGTTTCTCGACGAGATCGAAAGCATGAGCATGGACGTGCAAGTGAAACTGCTGCGCATGCTGCAGGAGCGCGTTGTTGAACGCCTGGGTGGCAATCAGTTGATACCGCTGGACATCCGCGTCATCGCCGCGACCAAGGAAGACCTGCGCCAGGCGGCGGATCAGGGTCGCTTCCGCGCCGACTTGTATTACCGCCTCAACGTCGCGCCGCTGCGCATCCCGCCGCTGCGCGAAAGGGGCGAAGACGCATTGGTGCTGTTCCAGCATTACGCCGATGAAGCCAGCGCCCGCCATGGCTTGCCGCCCCATGAGCTGCAGCCGGCACACCGCGCCCTGCTGCTGCGCCACACCTGGCCGGGCAATGTGCGTGAACTGCAAAATGCCGCCGAACGCTTCGCCCTCGGCCTTGAACTGGCACTGGACAACAGCGCTGATGGCAGCGGCGGCGCGCCTGTAGAAGTGGTCAGCGGCGGCCTCAGCGAGCAAGTCGAAAACTTCGAAAAATCGTTGATAGCCGCCGAACTGGCGCGCTCGCACAGCTCGGTGCGCAGCCTCGCCGAAGCTCTGGGTATTCCGCGCAAGACCCTGCATGACAAGCTGCGCAAACACGGTCTGAATTTCGGCGACAGCAGCCACGGGGAAGACAACGAATGAGCAGCGAAAGCGAATACCTGCAAACGGTGCTGCATCACGACATTCCGCTGACCGCCGAAATGGGCCTCGAGGTGCTTGAGTGGCGCGAGCAGCAACTGAGCCTGCACCTGCCGCTCGCGCCCAACGTCAATCACAAGAGCACCATGTTTGGCGGCAGCCTGTATTGCGCAGCGGTGCTGGCCGGTTGGGGCTGGTTGCATTTACGTTTGAAGGAAGAAGGGATTGCCGACGGACATATCGTCATTCAGGAAGGACAGATCAGTTATCCGCTGCCGGTGACGGGAGACGCCGTGGCCATTTGCCCGGCGCCGGAGGCCGCGGTGTGGAAACGCTTTGTGGCGATGTATCGGCGATATGGACGGGCGCGGCTGACGCTGGATACGCGGATACTGAATGCGGGAAGTGAGGACGAGGCGGTGAGATTTACCGGGCAGTACGTTTTGCACCGTTGAAGATCAACAGCCCCTCACCCTAGCCCTCTCCCGAGGGAGAGGGAACCGATACGGGGATGCTACAGATTTACGTCGACCTGAAACTGCTTCGCCGAATCCACGACTCGATTCTCCAGGTCGATGCATAGCGCCAGACAACTCGGTCGGCTCCCTCTCCTGGGGGAGAGGGCCGGGGTGAGGGGAATTGCGGATCAGGCAGTTAGCCTCGGGCCAACTCCAACAACCGTCCGCGCCACGCAGCCTTCGCCGGCAGCGCCAGAAAGAACTCGTTCAACAGCGATTCTCGCGGCGGATAACTGAACGCTTCACCCTTCAAATCCAGCACCTCGCCCCCCGCCCCTTCCAGCACGCCCTGCGCTGCCGCCGTGTCCCACTGCGAAGTCGGCGCCAGTCGCGGATAGCAATCAGCAGCACCTTCGGCCAACAGACAGAACTTCAAGGAACTGCCGATATTGGCCAGTTGCAACTCACCAAGACTGGCGCTCAACCCGGCCAGCAAACGCTCTTGCTCGGGACTTGAATGTCGACGGCTGGCCACCACAGTAAACGCCTCGCCCGGCGCAGGCACATCGCGCACCTGAATCGCCGTCGGCGTACCGCCCTCGTCGCCACGCCAGGCTCCAAATCCGGCGCCGCCGACATAAAAACGACCGTTGGTCGGCATCGTCACCACACCAAACACCACCCGGCCATTTTCGATCAGCGCGATGTTGACGGTGAATTCCTCGCTACCGCTGATGAACTCCTTGGTACCGTCCAGCGGATCCACCAGCCACCAGCGCTGCCAACCGGCGCGAACACTTTGCGGGATGTCGGCGTCCTCTTCGGACAGCACCGGAATGCTCGGTTCCAGCGCCGTCAGCCCGGCAACGATAAGGTGATGGGCGGCCAGGTCGGCGGCCGTGACCGGCGAATCATCGGACTTGGCCGTGACTTCAACGCCGGCGCGCCAGAACGGCAGAATCGCCTCGCCAGCCTGTAAAGCCAGCGCAACCACAGGTGCCATCAGCGGATGGGGAAAATTCATCGACGTCTCACTCATAGCTGAACACCCCGCGCTGGCTCAGCAGGTCGCGGGTCAGATACAGCGCAGCCAAGGCGCGGCCCTCGGAAAATTGCGGATTCTGCGCCAGTGCCGACAGTTCGCGCAGGTTGACCTTGTCGACCCGCATCGGCTCCGGCTCATCACCTTCCAGCCGCTCTTCATACAGGTCGGTGGCCAGCACCACCTGGATTTTCTGGCTCATGTAACCGGGCGACAGCGACAGCTCGGTCAGATGTTCCAGTTGACGTGCGCCATAACCGGCCTCTTCCTTGAGTTCCCGCTCAGCGGCCGCCAGCACGTCTTCGCCCGGCTCGATCAGGCCTTTGGGCAGAGACAGTTCGTATTCGTCGGTGCCGCCGCAGTATTCCTCGATCAACACTGCGTGTTCGGCATCAAGCATCGCGACGATCATCACCGCGCCGTAGCCCGCACCCTTGCCGACCAGACGCTCGTAAGTGCGCTCCACGCCATTGGAAAATCGCAGCTTGAGTTCTTCGACGCGAAACAGGCGACTGGTGGCGACGATCTCGCGGGCGAGTACGGTGGGTTTCTGGCGCATGCAAAGCTCCTTGGCGTGAACGCGCTACTATAACGCGGCTTTCCCGATTGTTTGCGTCGGATATCTTTTCACCGTTCGAGACGTTGCCATGCCTTCTTTACCGTGGTCCGACATCGATACCGTTCTGCTCGACATGGACGGCACGCTGCTGGATCTGCACTTCGACAACCATTTCTGGCTCGAACACCTGCCCCAACGCTACGCCGAACTGCACGGCATCAGCCGGGCCATGGCCGAGCTGGAATTGCAGCCGTTGTTCGAGCGCCACGCTGGCCAGTTGCAGTGGTACTGCCTGGATTTCTGGAGCGCAGAACTGAAATTGTCGGTGCGTGAACTGAAACAGGAAACTGCCCACTTGATCGCCCTGCGCGCCGATGCCGATACCTTTCTCGGCGCAATCAAACGCGCCGGCAAACGGGTGATCATGATCACCAATGCGCACCGCGATTCGCTGTCGTTGAAACTGGAACGGATCGAACTGGCGCCGTACTTCGAGCGGCTGATCAGCTCGCATGACTACGGTTATCCCAAGGAGAACCCGCAGTTCTGGGATGCCTTGCAGGCGGACATCGGTTTTGATCCGGCGCGCAGCCTGTTTATCGACGACACCTTGCCGATCCTGCGCAGTGCGCGGGATTTTGGCGTGGCGCACTTGCTGGCGGTGAAAGAACCGGACAGCCGCAAAGGGCCGAAGGACACAGCGGAGTTTGCCGCAGTCGAGGATTACCGCGATTTGATTGCAGGGCTTTGACCCCTGTAGGAGCTGCCGCAGGCTGCGATCTTTTGATCTGCTTTTTTTAAAGTCCAAGTCAAAAGATCGCAGCCTTCGGCAGCTCCTACATGATTGCGTTATTTCGGAATGCGCAGTTTTTGTCCCGGATAGATCTTGTTCACATCCTTGAGCATCGGTTTGTTGGCATCGAAGATTTTCTGGTACTGGTTGGCATTGCCATAGACGCGCAGGGAGATCGCACTGAGCGTGTCACCTGCCTTGACCTCGACAAACTCGGCAGCCACGACGACCGGTCCGGTCACCGTGATCTGATCATCGACACTGCCTACGCCCGCAATGTTGCCCACCGCGAGCAGAATCTTTTCCTTCTCTTCCTGGCTCGCCACTTCACCGGTCACCGTCACCTTGTCGCCATCCACGGTCGCCTGCACGTTGGGATTGCCCAACCCGACCTTGCTGATATGTTCCTTCAACTGCTCACTCGCATTGGCATTGCCTGGGGTCAACAGATCAATCAGCTTCTCACCGGCCTCTTTCACAAAGCTCAACAGACTCATAGCGCACACTCCTTGATTTGGGTTCCAGTCGTCCAAGCCTAGACCACCCCGGCCAAACCCGGTTCCAGTCCGACCAATGACGCTGCCGCGCCGCTGGCGGTAGAATCGCCACACCCCGCCAACCGCCCGGAGCGAAGATGGACATCAAGCAACTGAAATTCCTCATCGCCCTCGACGAAACCCGCCATTTCGGCCAGGCCGCCGCGCGCTGCCACATCACCCAGCCGACCCTGTCGATGCGCTTGCGCAGCCTCGAGGAAGAACTCGACCTGCCATTGGTCAATCGCGGCCAGCGCTTCGAAGGCTTCACCGCACCGGGCGAACGCGTGCTGGCGTGGGCGCGTACGGTGCTGGCAGCCTATGACGGCTTGCAGGCGGAAGCGGCGGCCTGTCGCGGCAACCTGATCGGTACGTTGCGCCTGGGGGTGGTGCCGCTGTCGAGTTTCGATCCGTTACCGCTGATGCAACGTCTGCACGCGGCGCACCCGGACCTGCGCTTCGAGCTGTCGTCGCTGAGTTCCGAGCAGGTGCTCGAACACTTGGCGAACAACCGCATCGACATTGGCGTTTCGTATCTGGAGCGTCTGGACAGCGAGCGGTTCGATTCGCTGGCCTTTAACGAGACGCGCATGGGCCTGCTCTATGACGAGCGCTCGTTCAGTTTCGGCGATGAACCCCTGAGCTGGGAATCGCTGATCGAACTGCCGCTGTGCATGCTCACCAGCGGCATGCATTTTCGCCAGTCCATCGACCACAACTTCCACAGCCGTGGCCTGACGCCGCAACCGCTGTTGCAAACCGACGCCGTGCATCAACTGCTGCAAGCAGTCCACGGCGGTTTTTGCTGCGCAATCATGCCCCTCGACGGCGGCGCGGAAACCCTCGCCGATCACCTGCGCCTGCAACCGATCGAAAATGCCCACACCCTCGCCCCGCTGGGCCTGATCATGCGCCGTGGCGCGCCGCGTTCAGCGCTGGCAGAAGCCTGTTTCGCGCTTTATCAGAAATCGTCAAAAGACGCTTGATCGACGGCATCTATCGGTAGATCGGTAATAGCGATTAGACGCGACAACTTGCCGCGCCTAGTCTTGACCTAGATCAAACCGTCGGTGATGCCATGAACGCCAAGCGCCCAGCCTGCGCGGCGCCAGCAATTGAAACGCCCGCGCCAGCCGCCAGCCAGACCTACAGCTACAGCGATCTACCCTTTGAGGCATCGGCCAGCACCGCGCTGGCCGAGGAAGTCGCGTTGGCGATCGCCTACAACGGCATCAGCCAGGCGGTGATGCTGGTGACCCCGACCGATCTGGAAGACTTCATTGTCGGCTTCAGCCTCGGCAGCGGCATCATCGAAGACGCCAGCGATATCTACGATCTGCAACTGACAGGCGCAGGCTCGGCGCAATACGCGCAAGTGACCATTGCCAACCGCGCGTTCTGGAACCTCAAACAGCAGCGTCGGCAGTTGGCCGGCACCAGCGGCTGCGGACTGTGCGGCGTCGAAGCGGTCGAACAGGCACTGCCTGATCTCAAGGTATTGCCGGGCGCAGCCTTGCCACCGATCGAATGGCTCGACGGTTTGCGCCAGCGCATCGGCGCGTTCCAGCCGCTCGGTCAGCACTGCGGCGCGGTGCACGCGGCGGTATTCATGAACGCCAGTGGTGAACTGCTGCTCGGTCGTGAAGACATCGGTCGGCATAACGCGCTGGACAAGCTGATCGGCGGACTGATCCGCCAGAAGATATCCACAGAGGGCGGGCTGGCGATCGTCACCAGCCGTTGCAGCCTCGAATTGATCCAGAAAGTCTTGCGTGCCGGCATCCAGACCCTGGTCAGCCTGTCGGCGCCTACCGGCCTGGCCGTGCAATGGGCCCGGCGCCACAACCTCAATCTCATCCACCTGCCGCAGAAAAGTGCGCCGCGGGTGTACAGCCCCGCGATGGAGAATCAAGCGTGAGCCAACATCATCAAGCCGACCAGAAACCTGTCCCGCGCTACAAGCCTTACAAAGGTGCCGCCGGCGGCTGGGGCGCCCTGATCAGTGTGGCCCAGGCGTGGCTGACCAGCGACAACGCCCTGAAAAACCTGCGCATGATGCTCAAGACCAACCAGAACGGCGGCTTCGACTGCCCGGGTTGCGCCTGGGGTGATTCGCCGGAGAGCGGCATGGTCAAGTTCTGCGAGAACGGCGCCAAAGCGGTGAACTGGGAAGCGACCAAGCGTCGCGTCGATGCCAAATTCTTCGCCAAGCACAGCGTCACTTCGCTGCTGGAGCAGAGCGATTACTGGCTGGAATATCAGGGTCGCCTGACAGAGCCGATGGTCTACGACGCCGAGTCCGATCGCTACAAGCCGATCAGTTGGGAAGATGCCTTCGCTCTGATCGGCAAGCACCTGCGCAATCTGCCGAGCCCGGATCAGGCAGAGTTCTACACCTCGGGGCGTGCTAGCAACGAAGCGGCGTATCTGTATCAACTGTTCGTGCGGGCTTACGGCACCAACAATTTCCCTGACTGTTCGAACATGTGCCACGAGGCCAGCGGCGTAGCGTTGGCGCAGAGTGTCGGGGTCGGCAAAGGCACGGTGACCTTCGACGACTTCGAACACGCCGACGCGATTTTCGTCTGGGGCCAGAACCCCGGCACCAACCATCCGCGCATGCTCGAACCGTTGCGTGAAGCGGTGAAACGCGGCGCTCAGGTGGTGTGCATCAATCCGCTGAAAGAGCGCGGTCTGGAGCGTTTTCAGCATCCCCAGCACCCGATCGAAATGCTCACCAACGGCGACAAGCCGACCAACACCGCGTACTTCCGTCCGGCCCTCGGCGGTGACATGGCGGTGCTGCGCGGCATGGCCAAGTTCCTCCTGCAATGGGAACGCGATGCGCAGAAGGCTGGCGAACCGGCGGTGTTCGACCATGATTTCCTCAATGCTCACAGCGCTAACGTGCTGGAGTATCTGGCCATCGTCGACGACACCTCGTGGGAGCAGATCGTCGAGCAATCGGGCCTGACCCTGGTCGAGATCGAGCAAGCCGCGTGCATGTACGCCAAAGGCAAGAACGTGATCATGTGCTGGGCCATGGGCATCACCCAGCACCGTCATTCGGTGCCGACCATTCAGGAAATCGCCAATCTGATGCTGCTGCGCGGCAATATCGGCAAACCTGGCGCCGGTCTGTGCCCGGTGCGTGGTCACAGCAACGTGCAGGGCGACCGCACCATGGGCATCAACGAGCGTCCACCGGTGGCGTTCCTCGATTCGCTGGAGCGTCGCTTCCAGTTCAAGGTGCCGCGTCATAACGGTCACAACGTGGTCGAGGCAATCCATGCGATGGCCGAAGGTCGCGCCAAGGTGTTCATCGGCTTGGGCGGCAACTTCGCCCAAGCCACGCCGGACAGCTCACGCACCTTCGAAGCGCTGAGCAACTGTGACCTGACTGTGCAGATCAGCACCAAACTCAACCGCAGCCACCTCGCTCACGGTAAAGACGCGCTGATCCTGCCGTGCCTGGGCCGTACCGACATCGACATCCAGGCCGAAGGCCCGCAAGCGGTGACCGTGGAAGACTCGTTCAGCATGGTCCACGCTTCCAACGGCCAGTTGCAGCCGCTGTCGAACCAGATGCGCTCGGAGCCGTCGATCATCGCCGGCATCGCTGCCGCGACGTTGGGCAGCCAACCGGTGGACTGGAACTGGCTGGTGGCCGATTACGGGCGCATTCGCGAACTGATCGCCGACACCATCCCGAGTTTCAAAGACTTCAACGACAAGATCAAAAACCCGGGCGGCTTCTATCTGGGCAACTCGGCTGGCGCCCGCAAGTGGAACACGCCATCGGGCCGTGCCAATTTCCGCGCCAACCAGTTGCCGAAAGATCTGGTTCACGAACGCACCCGTGCCACTGGGCAGGTGCCGGATCTGATCCTGCAATCGATGCGTTCCCACGATCAGTACAACACGACGATCTATGGTCTCGACGACCGCTACCGTGGCGTGAAGGGCCAGCGTGACGTGCTGTTCGCCAACGAGGCCGACATCATTCGCCTGGGCTTCCGTCCTGGGCAGAAGGCCGACATCGTGTCGATCTGGGACGACGGTCGCGAGCGTCGGGTGAAAGGTTTTACATTGTTGGCGTTCGATATTCCTGCGGGGCAGGCGGCGGCGTACTATCCGGAGGTCAATCCGCTGGTGCCGCTGGAAAGTACGGGGGATGGCAGCCACACGCCGACGTCGAAGTTCATTGCGATCCGGCTGGAAGCGGCGAGTGAGACTGGGTTGATCATGGCTAAATCCGCTTAACCGCGGAGCCAGATCCGGCCCCTTCGCGAGCAGGCTCGCTCCTACACTTGGAATGCATTTCAAAGGTGGGAGCGAGCCTGCTCGCGAATGCGATCGACCTGTCAACAGATCTGCCGTGGCAAAGATTTTCGACCGCCCACAAAAAAGGCCGTTTCTGCATGAAAACGGCCTGTCCGAAGTAGCTAAAGACCGGCGAAAATCGGTTAAGTTCCGGTGAAAAAACAGTAACTTGCAATATTGTATACAAGTCGTGTTATTCGTCGGATTTTGATTGTCACGCCCATTGCAGAGCTTCAGGATCGGCGCCGTCATCCCTTTGAGGCTCATCCTCTATGAAGTTCTCCTCGATTCTCTTGTTGTCCCTTGGCCTGGTCAGTGGCTTCGCTTCTGCCGGAGGCACCACCGAAGCAGGTGTGGGCGGCGCATTGGGCGGGGTTCTTGGCTCGGTCGTCGGTCAATCGTTAGGCGGCAATACAGGTTCCACCATCGGCGCAGCCCTGGGCGGCGCGGGTGGTAGTGCGGTCGGTGCAGACAAGCGCAGCCGTGGCGAAGCGGCCATCGGCGGTGCACTGGGTGCAGCCGGCGGTAACGTGGTTGGCCGTAGTCTCGGCGGCACCACCGGCAGCCTGATCGGCTCCGCCGCTGGTGGCGGCGCAGGTGGCGCACTGGGTAACTACATGGGCAACAAGAGTGACGACGATGATCGTCGTTACGACCGTCGCCATGATGACCGTCGCTACTACCGCGATCGTGGTCATCCAGGTCGCGGCCATGCCTACGGCCACCGCAAGCATCACAAGTACTATCGCCACCACTAAGGCGAAGGCTTGAACAAAAAATCGCAGCTTTTGGGCTGCGATTTTTTTTGCGCGTCTAGACCACCAGCCGCTCCAGCGCCCCGCGCAAACCGGCAGGAATCGGCACCGGCTGATTGCTCGCCCGATCGACAAACACATGCACGAACCGTCCCGCCGCACACGCCTCGCTTTCGCCGACCTTGAACACAGCCAATTCATATTGCACCGAACTGTTGCCCAGCTTGCCGACCCGCAGTCCGATCTCGATCAGATCGGGGAAAGCGATCGAGGCAAAGTAATCGCAGGCGGAACTGACCACGAACCCAACCACTTCGCCGTCATGAATATCCAGGCCACCGACCTGAATCAGGTAGGTATTCACCGCCGTGTCGAAGAAGCTGTAGTAGGTAACGTTGTTGACGTGACCGTAGGCGTCGTTGTCATGCCAGCGTGTGGTGATGGGCTGGAAGTGGGGGTAGTCGCAGCGTTGATTCATGCAGGGTTCTCGCGTTCTCTTAATTGAATTTGATCGTGATGACGAACACTTTACCTGTGGGAGCGAGCCCGCTCGCGAAGGCGTCAGCACAGCCGACTGGTGTCAACGATCAGCAAACCCCTTCCCCTGCGCCGCCAGTTCGCCAATCAACCGCGCCGGCTTCCACTGATCGCCCTGGCGTGTCTCCAGCGCCAGCAAGCGCTGATGAATATCCGCTAGCCCCTGCCGATCCGCCCACGCCATCGGCCCACCCTTATCCGCTGGAAAACCATAGCCGTTCAAGTACACCAGATCGATGTCATGGGCCGAGCCGGCAATGCCTTCCTGCAAAATCTTCGCGCCTTCGTTGACCAGAGCCAGCAAACAGCGCTCAACGATTTCTTCGGGACCGATGTCGCGACGCTGGAAACCCAGATCTTCGCTGACCCGCAGTACCAATGCATCGACCTCGGGATCATGCTCGGCCTGGCGACTGCCCGGCTCATAATGGTAATAACCGTTACCGGACTTTTGCCCGAACCGGCCCATCTCACACAGGCGGTTATCCACCTGAACTTCGGGCGCATCCTGCCCCTTGCCAGCTAGCTCCCGAGCACGCCATTCCAGATCGATGCCAACCACGTCGTACATGCGAAACGGCCCCATGGCGAAGCCGAAGCCTTGCAGCGCGGTATCCACCTGCTGTGGATAAGCGCCTTCGAGAAGCATCTTGCGCGCTTCCAGTACATACGGATGCAGCATGCGGTTGCCGATAAAACCGTGGCAGTTGCCCGACACCACACTGACCTTGCCCATGCGCTTGCCGAGTGCCAGCGCGGCCTCCAGCGCCGCTGGCGAGGTCTGCGCACCGCGCACGATTTCCAGCAATTTCATGATGTGCGCGGGGCTGAAGAAATGCAGACCCAGCACCTGTTCCGGGCGCCGGGTCGCAGCCGCGATGGCGTCGATGTCCAGCGCCGAGGTGTTGCTCGCCAGCAAAGCCTCGGGCTTGAGCAAGCCATCCAGCTCGCGAAAGATCTTCTGCTTCAGTTCAAGGTTTTCGTACACCGCTTCGATCACCAGATCGACATTGCGAATCGATGCGTAATCCGCCGCTGCTGATACGCGAGCCATTCGCGCATCCGCTTCGGCCTGATCGATGCGGCCCTGACGCACGTTGTGTGCATAAGTTTGCGCGACCGTCGTCAGCGCCTGCTCAAGCATCTGTGGATTGTTATCCACCCACTGCACGTTCACGCCAGCATTGGCCAGGCACATGACGATGCCACGGCCCATGGTGCCCGCGCCGATCACGGCAGCTTGCTGGATTTCGAAGGATGTCTGGCTCATGTTGTTCTCTTGTGGGTGGCCCGAAGACAGATTCCAACCTTAGTCAGGCAACGGCGGTTTTTGAAGTTTATTAGCGTGATGATGGACATTCAGCGGATGGATGGAGGCTCTGCCTTGATGACACTTGAAGTAGGAGCTGCCGAAGGCTGCGATCTTTTGATCTTGAAAAAATCAACATCAAAAGATCGCAGCCTTCGGCAGCTCCTACAGGGATCAAAGGTGCTCTTGCGCCCACTCGCGAACCTGCGCGTAGGGGTATTCTTCCAACGCAGCAAAACCCGGTATCGCCCGCGCCTTGAGTTTGGTGAACAACGGCACGCTGATTCCGCACAGGAACCGCGTCAGGCGTTCGGCCGATGGAATACGCCCTGTTTGCTGCTCATGCCTGTGGATAAATTCACCACACAGCTTCGCGAAGTTTTTATCCACAAGCGGCGGCAATGGCGGCGGCTCCGGCAACCGCGCGATCTGGCCGTGACATACCGAACAATGGCCACAACGCTCGGGGGCATTGTGGTCACCGAAATACTCGGCCAGGCGATAACCCAGGCAGCGTTCGGTGGCGAACACCTCAAGCATGGCGTGAATCCGCGCCACTTCAGTCTGTTCGTGGCGGGTGAAATACTCGTGCAGCTCAGCGCTCAGGGCATCGCTGGCGAAATCACTGTGCAGCAGGCTGTAGACCTCGGTCATCTGCTTGCTCTCCAGCTCGACCCAGCCCTTTTCCTGAAAGTAATCCAGCGCTGTCACCACGCGATTGCGCTCGGCGGAATACTGCGAATACATCGCCTCGAAATCTACTGTGGCCCAGGTGCGTGCTCGCGTGGACGTCCTGATGATCGCCGCAACGAAATCCCTGCGCTCGCCTTCGAAGCGCTGGAGCAATGCTTCAGGCTCAAGCAGATATTTGAAGCGGTATTCAGCGTAATAAGCGTAGCGCGGCGCGATCAGGCCTCGCAGTTCCAGCTGCACCAGCAAAGTCTTCAACGGCAACGAGCGAATGTTGCTCTGATCCGCCAATGGCCCAAGCAAAAACTCCCATTGTCCGTCCGGCACTGAGGCTTTGAGCTCTTCGAGCACATAATGAATCCCGTCGCGTTCGGGCGTATCACCGTAGACGAAGTTTTCCAGCACATTGAGGCTGTCGCGGTTGGCCAGTACCAGGCAGTCGGAGGGCTGCCCGTCACGCCCGGCGCGGCCGATTTCCTGGCTGTAGTTTTCGATGGATTTGGGCAGATCGAAATGCACCACGTTGCGGATGTCGCTCTTGTCGATGCCCATGCCGAAGGCAATGGTGGCGACAATGCAATTGGACTGCCCGGCCATGAAGCGGCGTTGAATGTCTTCACGCTGATCGTGGGGCAAACCTGCGTGGTATGCCTCGGCCTGGATTCCGTTGCGTTGAAGATGCTCGGCGATGTGCTCGGCGGTCTTCTGCAACGTCACGTAGACAATGCTCGGTTGCCCGGGACGCTCGGTCATCCATTCGACCAGACGCCGGCGTTTGTCCTGACCGCGTACAGGCTCGACCAGCAAATTGAGGTTGGGCCGATAGAAACCAGTGGTCACTACATCGTCCGGAGCGATGGCGAATTTGGCCTGCATGTCGGCGATGACTTTTGGTGTCGCCGTGGCGGTGAGCAGCAAAGCCTGCGGAATGTTGAACTGACGCTGGTAGTCGGGGAGTTTCAGATAGTCCGGCCGGAAGTTGTGGCCCCATTCGGAAATGCAGTGCGCCTCGTCGACCACCAGCAACGAGATCGGCACCTGCTGCAGGAAATTGCGGAAGCGCTCGTTCTTCAAGCGCTCGACGGAGATCATCAGAATTTTCAGCTCGCCCGAACGTGCACGGGCCATGACGTCGTTGGCATCCTCGCGGCTCTGCGCCGAATCGATACTGCCTGCCGAGATGCCGCGGGACTTGAGAAACGCCAGTTGATCCTGCATCAACGCCAGCAACGGCGAGACCACCAATGTCAGGTGTGGCAGTAAAAGTGCCGGCAGTTGGTAGCAAAGCGATTTGCCGGAGCCGGTGGGAAAGATCGCCGCCGCGGATCGCCCCGCCAGCACCGCGCTGACAGCGGCCTCCTGACCGGGGCGAAACTGTGGATAACCAAAAACCTGTTCCAGGGTGTGGTGCATTTACTGTCACTCCTTTGACTGCTGCCATGCCCAAAGCCTAGCGGGCGATCGCAGCGAGTCGAGAAAGGGTCGGGGTTGAATCGATACTGAATGATACATGGAAAGCGAAAACCAAGCGTTTAACAATCGAAGCGCCTCGACATACTTTCGAAAAGCTCAGCTACATATATAACAAACTTCACATTACAAACGCAGACACAACAGCGCCCTTTATTTTTAACACCACCTAAAACTAACTTGACTGCTCTTATACATAAGCAAGAGCAACGAAATGACAACTTTAACAATATTTTTCTGCGGCACCGGCTCCAACAAATTTGATGACAAACATAAAAGCTTCTGGGACGGCGAAATCGTTTCTACGCTCGCTGCACACCACAGCGGACGCGAATTTGCCGAGTGGATCGTCGTCGATGGCCCTGGCAGCGGCAATATGCAAGCCGACGACCTGTTCACCAAGACCTCTGAATACGGCCTGTCCGGCACGCTGTTCGGCAAAGGCTGGGATGAAAACGTGCAGCACGCTGTGAACATTATCAAAGGCAAATGCGACTGGCAGCGTAAACAACTGACCGAGTTAGAATATAACCGTCTGAAAGCCGCAGGCATTCCTATTGAAGATGTGAAAGTGGAAGGCTCCTGGTTCTGGCGCCAGTATAACTATGGCGATCGGAGTATCACGCAACAGAAGTTGCAGGAACAGATCATCAAGACTTTCCGCAAGAACGGCGTTATTCCCGCGCGAGTCAATCTGGTCGGCTGGAGCCGTGGCGGTATCAGTTGCCACATGCTCGCCAATGCGATGTTCCAGGACGCTGCACTCAAACATATTCCGGTGAATATATTTGCGATTGATCCAGTCCCGGGCATCGGCAACTTCCAGGAAAACCGCGTCAAACTTCAATCCAACGTCAAGGAATACATCGCCTTCTATGCCCGCGACGAGCGCTCAAAAGGCTTCAGCTGCGTGATCCCGCAAACCGCTACCGGCACCAAAACCTCGATCTATCCAATGGCCGGTCGCCACGCCACCCTCGCCGGCAACGCCACGGCCCTCGGCGGCGATCCCACCAACAGCAGCGACCTCAATGCGCTGATCGAGCCCGGCCGCATCGTTCGCCATCTGGCGGAAACCTGCCTCAAGCGTTGGGGCGTGCCACTGAGCAAAACGCTCAACCTGAGCGATGCCGACCTACTGCGCTTCACCGGCACCATCGTCAGCGACGAAGCCCGCTACAAGAAGATGCACAGCCAGTCCTACACCTATTTCACCGAACAGGACAAAGGCGAGCGCTATGTCTCGCTGGGCAGCAAAGGCGTGCCGTTCTCGGCAGTCAAAGGCACGATCTACCGGCCGGCAACAGGACTGACCACAAGCCTGCTGGATATTTCTGGCTACCAACATTTGCGTTGAAAAGCGTTTAAGAATCGGTAGCAACGTCTGGCGAATTGTTCGTCCCGTTCCTACTTCACGCAATGCCTTGTCGGCTATCGCGAGCGGGTGGTGCGAACCTATAGTCGTGGGTGTCGCTGCTTTGGCAGCGACACCCACATCACCCACGCCCTGTACCTGCTGACACAGGACGGCTGGGACCTGCTGCAAGTCAGATGCCCCCGGCCAAGTAACAAACGAAACATCATCGCTGCACACGCCGTGTCCAGCACCAGGAGTCAAAATTTGCAAACTACTATTGATTGCGTACGATGGGAGCCATTACTCAGCGAAGGGCTCGCATTTATGGCCAGCACTGAAATCATCGATCACAGCGCCCTCGTTCGCTTGGTCGAAAACGGTTCTGTGAGCGGCACAATTATCGTCGCGAAACCAGGAGGCTGGTCGGTCGAGATTCGGCAAGGCAGCCGCAAATGCGCGCTGACAGCACAACGCAGTGGTCAGGTGCGCCTGTTCAAGAGGCTGGAGACGCTTGTGACCTATCTGCAGGGCTTGGGCATCAGCCAATTCAACGTGGATGCCTCCGGCTATGACCCGCTGCAACTGAAAACCTACGCCAGGCCTGATCGCTCTGAAGCGTTGAAACAAGCCCATGAAGCGGCCGCTTATGAGGAATGGTTCAAGCGACAGGTGCAGATCAGCATCGATGATCCAAGGCCAAGTATCAGCGATGAAGATGCTCGCCGAATATTCGCCGCCAAGCGTGATGCCCTGCGTCAACGAGGGCGCTGATGAGGTTGGTCTGGCGCCCGGAAGCGCTTGCTGACCGAGACCGGATAATGGACCGAATCGGTCAGGACAACCCAGACGCTGCTGCGGATCTCGATGAAATGTTCGAATCAAAAGGGGAAATAGCAAGACAGCGCCCAACCTTGTACCGAAAGGGCAGGGTCCTCGGAACACGTGAAATCGTTGCGGCCGCCAACTACGTCATCGTCTACGCAATCAAAAAAGACCGGGTGGAAGTGCTGCGTGTCATGCATGCACGGCAGCAATGGCCTTAATTAGAGGATCATGTTGCAGTACTGTTGAGTGGCATTACTCTGGCCGTATCAGGCCAAAAATGAATGAATACTGCTACATGGCAAGTGACGAACCGCCGTTGAGATGAGCTTACCCAAATCTTCGCCCATGAAAAAACCGCCCCAAAGGGCGGTTTTTTATTCACTGCAAACTACTACTTACAACTTCGGCCCAGCCGCCTTGATCGCGTCGCTCACTTCGAACTTCTTGAAGTTCTCGATGAACAGACCGGCCAGTGCTTTCGCTGCCTCGTCGTACGCAGCCTTGTCAGTCCAGGTGTTGCGTGGGTTGAGCAGGTTGGTGTCGACGCCCGGAACGGCCAGAGGCACGTCGAGGTTGATGGTGTCCAGGTGCTCGGTGGCGGCACCGATCAGTGCGCCGCTCTGGATCGCTGCGATCACCGCGCGGGTGGTCGGGATGTTGAAGCGTTGGCCGACGCCGTAGCCGCCGCCGGTCCAACCGGTGTTGACCAGGTAGACCTTGGAGCCGAAGCCACGGATGCGCTTGATCAGCAGTTCGGCGTATTCACCCGCCGGACGCGGGAAGAACGGTGCGCCGAAGCAGGTGGAGAAGGTCGACTTGATGCCGCTGCCCGAACCCATTTCAGTCGAGCCCACCAGTGCGGTGTAGCCGGAAAGGAAGTGGTAGGCCGCTTGCTCTTCGTTGAGGATCGACACTGGCGGCAGTACGCCGGTCAGGTCGCAGGTCAGGAAGATCACCGCGTTTGGCTCGCCACCCAGGTTCTTCTCGGAACGCTTGGCAACGTGCTCCAGCGGGTAGGCGGCGCGGCTGTTCTGGGTCAGGCTGACATCGGCATAATCGGCGTGCTTGGCGTCGTCGATGACGACGTTTTCCAGCACCGCGCCGTGCTTGATGGCTTTCCAGATAACCGGCTCGTTCTTCTCGGAGAGGTCGATGCACTTGGCATAGCAACCGCCTTCGATGTTGAACACCACGCCTTCGCCCCAGCCGTGTTCGTCGTCACCGATCAGGTAACGGCTTTCGTCGGCCGACAGGGTGGTTTTACCGGTGCCCGACAGACCGAAGAACAGGGTCACGTCACCGTCTTCGCCGATGTTGGCAGCGCAGTGCATTGGCAGCACGTCAGCGGCCGGCAGCAGGAAGTTCTGCACCGAGAACATGGCTTTCTTCATCTCGCCGGCGTAACGCATGCCAGCGATCAGCACTTTCTTCTGCGCGAAGTTGATGATCACGCAACCGTCGGAGTTGGTGCCGTCACGCTCAGGCACGCACTCGAAGTTGGCAACGTTGAGCACTTGCCATTCTTCACGGCCAGCCGGGTTGTACTGGGCCGGGTTGATGAACAGGCAACGACCGAACAGGTTCTGCCAGGCAGTCTGTGTGGTCATTTTCACGGCCAGGTAGTGATCTTCCGCCGCGCCTACATGCACGTGGGAAACGAAGTGCTCTTGCGCGTTGTTGAAGGCCTCGACGCGAGCCCACAGGGCATCGAACTTGTCGGCCGGGAACTTGCGGTTGATCGGGCCCCAGGCGATAGCGGCCTGGGTGGAAGGCTCTTCAACGATGAAACGGTCGACTGGCGAGCGGCCGGTGCGGTGACCGGTGCGAACAACCAGAGCGCCGGTATCGGCAAGCTCGCCTTCACCGCGATTCAGGGCTTCTTTTACCAGATCATCAACACTCAGATCGGTGTACACGGCGTTATTGGCTTGCGTCATGAGGTTCCCCGTCGGCCAGTGGCCGAGTGTGCTCCAAACGTTTTGTAGTAGAAAGTCGTGCACTACTACCGCGAAAAAAGTGGGCCGGATTATGCCAGAAAAGCCCAAAAAGAGTAGGGTCCTCCCGTCGTAACGGCGATATTCCGTCATTCCGCAGTGAATTTACCTGCGCTGAACCGTTTTAGTGACGGGTATCTGACGGCGTATCGACGCCCGCGCCAGCGAACAATTGAGCAATATCGGCTGCGTCAAACAGGTACTGCTGATTGCAGAACTGGCAATCGATCTCGACTTTGCCGCCCTGCTCGGCGGCCAGCGCCAGCGCATCTTCCAGCCCAAGACTGACCAGCGCATTGCCGGAGCGTTCCCGCGAGCAGCTGCAACTGAAGCGCAGATGCTGCACATCAAACAGACGTACCTGCTCTTCGTGGTACAGGCGATGCAGCACGGTTTCGTTGTCGAGACTGAGCAATTCATCGGCGCTCAGAGTGCTGGCCAACGCGGTGAGATGCTGCCAGCTGGCGGCGCGGTCCTCTTCGTCTTTCAAGCGATCGGCGGGGAGTTGTTGCAGCAACATGCCACGGGCACGACGACCGTCGGCGAAGAGCTTGAAGCGGGTGCCGACCTGCTGCGACATGACGAAATAGTTGGTGAAACAGTCCGACAGTGTCTCGCCGTCAAGATCAACAATGCCCTGATAGCGCTGGCCGACAGTCGGGTCGACGGTCAGGGCCAGAACGCCGTTCGGCATCAAGTCGGCAAGGGTTGCGTCAACCGCGATCTGCTCGGCGTCGTAACGCGCCAGGCCACGGATTTCGCGCTCGCTGGAACACTCGATCATCAGCAGCGGAATCGGCCCTTCCGAGCGCGCCTGCAAAATCAGCAAGCCATCGAACTTGAGCGTGCCGACCAGTAACGACGCGGCCGCCATCAGTTCGCCGAGCAACTGCGCGACCGGCTCCGGGTACGGGTGTTTGGCGAGGACTTCGGCGTAGCTGCGCTCCAGCGCTACCAGTTCGCCGCGAGTGTCGCTGTCATCGAAGATGAAGCGTTGAGTGAAATCGGTATCCGCTAGATCGGTCATAGGTCTGGGTATCTGAATGTGATGACAAAATGGTTACAAAACGTGAAAATTTGCGCTTGCTGGCACTTTTTTTGGTGCCGGCGCTTTTTCGCCATGGGAGGCATTTTATGAACAATCCGGGTTTGTTCCAATCAAGGTGGAACCTCGGCCGGCTGGTTCTGTGTAACGTAGTGCCGCTGGCGCTACTGGCTTTCTGGTTATGGCCTACCGGTCAGATGCTGTGTGTGATTTTCGACGAGTGGCTGTTCCGCTCGTTGAATGCGCCGCTGGCCAGCAACCCGATATGGCTCCACATCTGGGCAATTGCAAGTCTGCGCCCGTTCGACATCGTCGTCGGACTGATTCTGCTGACGCTGCTGATCAAGGGCGATTGGGTTATCAGGGCGATCGACGTGCGTCGCGCGTTCTTCGGTTTTTTCTCGATCCTGCTGCTGATGGTGGTGATCCGCGCGCTGTTTTCCAAATTCGCCGATCACATGGGCTGGCAGCACAGCAGCCCGTCAATGGTGCTTGAGGGCGCCGTGCACATCAGCGATTACTTTCCGCACCTGGAAAAAACCTGGGAGCTGAAGGACCGTTCCGGCCAGAGTTTCCCCGGTGATCATGCCTCAGTGCTGTTGATCTGGGCATTGTTCATGGGCGTGTTCAGCCGCACCGTCGGACAATTTCTAACAGTATGGGGTCTGGCAGTGTTGTTCATGCTGCCGCGTCTGGTGGCCGGCGCGCATTGGGGTCAGGACGACTACATCGGCGGCTTGCTGCTGGCGGTGTGGGCGTTGGGCTGGGGTTACTACACGCCGTTTGCCTATCACGCGTCGAACCTCTGGTTGAAGCTGACCGCGCCGATTTTCGCGTTGCTGGGCAAGCTGCCGATGGTGTCGCGGATGAGTGTGGTGCGTAGCGCCTGATACCGCGTCGTACTCGATTCGCGAGCAGGCTCGCTGCCACAGACGACTCGATCGAATGTGGGAGCGAGCCTGCTCGCGAAGAGGCCGGCACAACGTTTCAATCTTCGTTGCTGCTACCGCGAAACTTGAACAGATCCCGCCGCTGCTTCTTGCTCGGCTTGCCATCGGTGCTCACGCCCAACGAGCCCGCCTTGCGCATCGCCGCAGCCGCTTCACGCTTGGCGACACTCGCTTCGGTCTCCGCGTACAAGGTTTGCGCCTCGGGTGCGCCACGACGCACGATCGACAATGCCTCGACCCTCACCGTGCGCACTTCGAAGCCGGTGCGAATCTCGAACTCATCACCAATGCGCGGCTCCTTGCCCGGCTTGCAGCGCTCGCCACGACAATGCACCTTGCCGCTTTCGATTGCTGCTTTGGCCAGAGCACGCGTCTTGTAGAAACGCGCCGCCCATAACCACTTATCGAGACGGACCTTGTCGTCCTCCTCCTGCTTCTGTCCCATATGAATTCCTCGCTCAGCCAGTAGTCGGAACTGTACTACCGTTTCTGTCGGGCGCAAGAACTCGGCCCTCCAGATTGACTGTGATCTTCGCCGCCCGACCGGCCTGGAGTGACCGCGTGACTAAATTTCCAACTTCGTTGACCTCACCTAGGGGCGGTTGCCAGGGCTGCCAGCAAAGCGAACCGCTGGATTTCGATTTTGCCTTCGCCTACCAGCCGATTGTCGACCTGCGCGATCAATCGGTATTTGCCCACGAAGCGCTGGTCCGAGGCGTGTCAGGGGAAGGTGCACTGTCGGTGTTAAATCAGGTTACAGAAGACAACCGCTACCGTTTCGACCAGCTCTGCCGGACCCGCGCCATCGAAGGTGCGGCGAGCCTAAATATGCAGACACACTTGTCGATCAACTTTTTGCCCAACGCCGTCTACCGTCCAGAGCTATGCATTCGCAGCACACTGGAGGCCGCACGCAAACACAACTTTCCGATCGACCGACTGATTTTCGAAACTCTGGAAATCGAGCACGTAGATAATTATCGCCATTTGACCAATATTCTGCGTGAATACCGCGAATTCGGCTTCAAGACCGCCATCGACGATTTCGGTGCCGGCTATTCGGGGCTCAATCTGCTGGCCGATTTCCAACCAGACCTGATCAAACTCGACATGGCGCTGATCCGCGATATTGACCAGGATCGTGTCCGTCAGGTGATCGTTCGGGGGATTGTCACAATGTGTGCGGAGTTGGACGTTACAGTCATTGCCGAAGGCATAGAAAGCGCCGGGGAACGGGATTTCCTCGCGGACTGTGGAATATTCCTGATGCAGGGCTACTGGTTCGCCAGACCTGCGTTCAAAGCGTTGGCCCAGGTGCCGGACGGGGCCTGGAAGCGTTAACCCTTGGTTTTTTCTTTGAAGACATTTGATCATTTGACCGTTGTCGGTCTGCGCGAGTGGGTGGCGCTCCCGGGTTTGGGAGTTGCGGGCCTGCGCGCAAAAATCGACACCGGCGCCAGCACCTCCAGCCTGCACGCCACCGACATCGAGCCGTTCGAACGCGACGGCGAGAAATGGGTGCGCTTCACTGCGCATCTCGGCACGGTGGTGCAGTTGCGTCACCGGCGCTGCGAAGCGCCGCTGGTCACGCGCAAAACCATCAAGAGCTCCAACGGCCATGCCCAGGTGCGCTATGTGATCAGCACCACGCTGGCCCTGGGTGATCGGGTCTGGCCGGTGGAGTTCACTCTGGCCTGCCGCAAGTCCATGCGCTATCGCCTGCTGCTCGGTTCCAAAGCCCTGATCGATGGCCAGTTGGTGGTCAATCCGGGCATCAAATATGTACAAGACAAGCCGGTGTTCCCGGTATCTACCTCCTCCACAGGTGTTGCATGAAGATCGCTGTGCTGTCGCGTAATCCGCGTCTGTATTCCACCCGCCGTCTGGTCGAAGCCGGAATCGAGCGCGGGCATGAAATGGTAGTGATCGACACCTTGCGCGCCTACATGAACATTGCCAGCCACAAGCCGCAGATCCATTACCGCGGCAAACCGCTGGAAGGTTTTGACGCGGTGATCCCGCGGATCGGCGCATCGGTGACGTTCTACGGCTGCGCGGTGTTGCGTCAGTTCGAAATGATGGGCGTGTTCCCGCTCAACGAGTCTGTGGCCATTGCCCGTTCGCGGGACAAATTGCGTTCGCTGCAACTGCTGTCGCGGCGCGGAATCGGTTTGCCGGTCACCGGTTTTGCCCACTCGCCGGACGATATTCCCGACCTGATCGCCATGGTCAACGGTGCACCGCTGGTGATCAAGGTACTGGAAGGCACCCAGGGCATCGGCGTGGTGCTGTGCGAAACAGCCACGGCGGCAGAGTCGGTGATCGAAGCGTTCATGGGTCTCAAGCAGAACATCATGGTTCAGGAATACATCAAGGAAGCCGGCGGTGCGGATATCCGCTGCTTCGTGGTCGGCGACAAGGTGATCGCCGCAATGAAGCGCCAGGCCAAACCGGGCGAGTTTCGTTCCAACCTGCATCGCGGTGGCAGCGCCAGCCTGATCAAGATCACCCCGGAAGAACGCATGACCGCGTTACGCGCTGCCAAGGTCATGGGCCTGGCGGTGGCGGGTGTGGATATCCTGCGCTCCAATCACGGTCCGCTGGTGATGGAAGTGAATTCGTCGCCGGGACTGGAAGGCATCGAAACCACCACTGGCAAGAATGTCGCCGGAATCATCATCGAGCATCTGGAAAAGAATGGCGGGCCGAATATGACTCGCACCAAGGGCAAAGGTTAACCCAGAGATATTCGGCGGCTGGAAAGCCGCCTTCGCGAGCAGGCTCGCTCCCACAGTTGATCGCATTCCAAAATGTGGGAGCGAGCCTGCTCGCGAAGGGGCCATCCGCCCTCTTGAAGATCTCAGCGCTTAAACAGCATCACGCGGCAACATCAATCCCAACGGCAATCTCACCCGCGCTTCCAGTCCCCCCCCGGACCGGTTGCGCAATTCGACATTGCCGCCATGCATCGCCGCAATCCTTTTCACGATCGCCAGCCCCAGCCCGGTGCCTTTGCCACCGCGAGCCCGATCACCTCGGGTAAACGGGTTGAAGATCGCTTCAAGCTCGGACGGATCAATACCCGCGCCACGGTCCATAACGCTAAGGACCACATACGGCGCGCTGGTATCTCCCGACACATAAGCCGCGACTTCAACACCCGTGCCGGCATGGTTCAAGGCATTGCCGATCAGGTTGTTGAGCAGGCGTTTCATCGACACCCGACGCAGCGGAAACGGCTGGATCGGCTCCAGGCGCAGGCGCACTTTCTCTTCGTTCTGGTTGTATGGCGCGGCGACTTCGCGCACCAGATCGCTGAGGTCGACCTCTTCCACCGACTCGTCACGACCGTCGCGAATGAACGCGAGGAACTGGTCGAGAATCGCGTCCATGTCCTCGATGTCGCGGACCATGTCGTCGGTGAGGTCGGTGTGATCGCCCATCAGTTCCAGCGACAGGCGCAAGCGCGTCAGCGGTGTGCGCAAGTCGTGGGAAACCCCCGCCAGCATCAGCTCCCGCTCACGTCCGGCCTGTTCGACGTCCTCGGCCATCTGGTTGAAGGCGCGATAAACCTCGGTCATTTCGCTCGGCGTATCACTGATCGGCAGACGTACGCTGCGGCCCTGGCCGAGTTGCCGCGCGGCATACACCAGGCGCTTCAACGGCTGGTTGAGCTGGCTGACGAAAATCCATGCCGACGCCGTAGAAAGCAGGCCGATGGCGAGGAACCAGCCGAGCACGTTCCAGATCTTCTGGCCGCGCAGCGGGTGCGGATACAACGGCACTTTCAGCCAGCCATCGCCCAGGCTCGGTGCCCTCACCCACAATGCCGGCGGCGAGTGCATGCGCAAACGCACCTCGGTGTCGGCACCCAGTTCCGCCTGCATCTGACGTTGGTAGATTTCGCTGTACGGCCAGTGCTGTTCGCCTTCCGGCACACCGGCGCCGACCACACGAATCAGGGTCGCGGCATCGGCAATTTTTGCGCGGTTCTCTTCGTCGGCGGCCCAATAGGCGCGCAGCGTCAGAGCGACGCCATGGCTGTATTGGCGATCCACCAGCACGTCCTCGTTCATCAACAGATAAACCAGGGTCAGCGCCTTGGAAAACAGCACGACGATCAGCACCAGCCAGAGGGTGCGGGAGAAAAAACTTTGGGGGAACCAGACGGGGGTTTTCATCTTTAACCGCTACACACTTGCAGGAGCGAGCAATGCTCGCATATTGCGGATTGCGAGTCTGTGGCAATGGCCGTGCGACCAGAGCCTTGCAGACCCGCTCCTACAAATCACCGATCACTTGGTGGCGGTGCCATCCGGTACGAACACGTAACCCACGCCCCAGACAGTCTGGATGTAGCGCGGTTTCGACGGATCGGGTTCGATCATGCGGCGCAGACGCGAGATCTGCACGTCGATGGAACGCTCCAGCGCATCCCATTCACGGCCACGGGCGAGGTTCATCAGCTTGTCGCGGGTCAGCGGCTGACGGGCGTTCATCACCAGCGCCTTGAGTACCGCGAACTCACCGGTGGTGAGCATGTGCACTTCATCGCCACGCTTGAGCTCGCGGGTCGCCAGCGACAACACGTAATCACCGAAGGTGACGTTTTCGTCTTCACTGCCCGGCGCGCCCGGCACCGGTGCGGCCTGACGGCGCAATACCGCTTTGACCCGCGCCATCAGCTCGTCCGGGTTGAACGGCTTGGCCAGGTAATCGTCGGCGCCCAGTTCAAGGCCCTTGATACGGCTCAGCTCATCGCCCTTGGCGGTGAGCATGATGATCGGAATCTGGTTATTCGCGTTGCGCAGACGGCGGCACGCGGTCAGGCCGTCTTCGCCCGGCAGCATCAGGTCGAGAACGACCAGATTGAACACTTCACGCGCCAGCAGACGGTCCATCTGCTCGGTGTTCGGAACGGTACGGGCACGGTAGCCCTTGCTGACGAAGAAACGCTCCAGCAGGCTGCTCAGCCCCGGATCGTCATCAACGATAAGAATTTTTTCGCCTTCAGCAGTTTGTGCTGTGCTGCTCATTGGATGCTCCTTTTAGCTCGGCGCGCATTATGGCGTAGCTGCCGTTATACGCACCGTGTGCATTGTTAGCAGATTTTTCCTTCACTGCCAGAAAACCGAGGTTTATGCCTACAGCCTGCAACGCCCCCGAATGACAGAACGCTGGTTATAATGCGCGGCGTTTTGCGCCAGGCAACGTCTGAATCGTTACCGTAAGTGGCCGGTATTTTTTCCGGCCCTGTGCAGTAACTGTTCGATTTCACGGGTCAATGGGCAGCTTCTTGATCCAGGCAGCGGCAATTTTCCAGCCGCTCAATCAGCCTCCAGGCCATTATCTGCGTGCCTGCGAGCCTGCTTTCATACTATGTCAGGTGGTTTTATGGACAGCATCAACAGCCGCATCGCCGAGGAACTCGGCGTACGCCCACAACAGGTCGAAGCGGCCGTCGCGCTACTCGATGAAGGTTCTACCGTCCCCTTCATCGCCCGTTACCGGAAAGAAGTCACCGGCAGCCTCGATGACACCCAGTTGCGTCATCTGGAAGAGCGCCTGCGCTACCTGCGAGAACTCGACGAACGGCGCATCAGCATCCTCGCCAGCATCGAAGAGCAAGGCAAGCTCACCCCTGCCCTGGAACGCGACATCAAGCTCGCCGACACCAAAACCCGTCTCGAAGACTTGTACCTGCCGTACAAGCAGAAGCGCCGCACCAAGGGCCAGATCGCCCTCGAAGCCGGCCTCGGCGAACTGGCCGACGGCTTGTTCAACGACCCGAACCTGTCGCCGGAAACCGAAGCCGCACGCTTCGTCGATGCCGAAAAAGGTGTGGCCGACGTCAAGGCTGCGCTGGAAGGCGCCAAGTACATCCTCATGGAGCGCTTCGCAGAAGACGCCAGCCTGTTGGAAAAGCTGCGTAATTTCCTCAAACAGGAAGCGATCCTCAGTGCCCGCGTCATCGCCGGCAAGGAAGAGGAAGGCGCCAAGTTCCGTGATTACTTCGAACACGACGAGCCGCTGAAAAGCATGCCATCGCACCGTGCCCTGGCGATTTTCCGTGGCCGCAACGAAGGCATTCTCAGCTCCGCGCTGAAAGTCGGCGATGAGCTGCCCGGCACGATGCACCCGTGCGAAGGCATGATCGCTCAGCAGTTCGGCATCCAGAACCAGAACCGCCCGGCGGACAAATGGCTCGGTGAAGTGGTGCGCTGGACCTGGAAGGTCAAGCTCTACACCCACCTGGAAACCGACCTGCTCGGCGAGTTGCGCGATGGCGCCGAAACCGAAGCGATCAACGTTTTCGCGCACAACCTGCACGACCTGCTGTTGGCCGCTCCGGCAGGCCCGCGCGCGACGCTGGGCCTCGACCCGGGCCTGCGTACCGGCTGCAAGGTGGCCGTGGTCGATTCGACCGGCAAGCTGCTCGACCACGCCACGGTTTACCCGCACGTGCCGCACAACAAATGGGATCAGACCATCGCCATCCTCGCCGCGCTATGCGCCAAGCATTCGGTGGACCTGATCGCCATCGGCAACGGCACTGCCAGCCGCGAGACCGACAAGCTGGCGATCGAGCTGATCAAAAAATATCCAGCGATGAAAATGACCAAGGTCATGGTTTCCGAAGCCGGCGCCTCGGTGTACTCGGCGTCGGAACTGGCGGCCAAGGAATTCCCGGACCTCGATGTGTCGATCCGTGGCGCCGTGTCGATCGCCCGTCGCCTGCAGGATCCGTTGGCCGAGCTGGTGAAAATCGATCCGAAATCCATTGGCGTCGGCCAGTACCAGCACGACGTCTCGCAGCTGAAACTGGCGCGCGGTCTGGACGCCGTGGTCGAGGACTGCGTGAACGCCGTGGGCGTGGATGTGAACACCGCCTCCGTGGCCTTGCTGGCACGGATTTCCGGCCTCAATGCGACGCTGGCGCAGAACATCGTTGCTCACCGTGACGAACACGGCGCGTTCAAGACCCGTGCAGCGCTGAAGAAAGTCGCGCGACTGGGCGAGAAAACCTTCGAACAGGCCGCCGGTTTCTTGCGCGTGATGAACGGCGACAACCCGCTGGATTCGTCGGCGGTGCACCCGGAAGCCTATCCACTGGTGCAGCGCATTGCCGCTGAAACCGACCGCGACATTCGCTCGCTGATCGGCGATGCCGCGTTCCTCAAGCGTCTGGACCCGAAGAAATTCACCGACGAAACCTTCGGTCTGCCGACTGTCACCGACATCCTGCAAGAACTGGAAAAACCCGGTCGCGACCCACGTCCGGAGTTCAAGACTGCCGAATTCCAGGAAGGCGTCGAAGACCTCAAGGATCTGCAACTGGGGATGATCCTTGAAGGCGTGGTGACCAACGTGACGGCGTTTGGTGCATTCGTCGACATCGGCGTGCATCAGGATGGTCTGGTGCACATCTCGGCGCTGTCGGAGAAGTTCATCAAGGACCCGCGCGAAGCGGTCAAGGCCGGTGACGTGGTGAAAGTGAAGGTCATGGAAGTCGATATCCCGCGCAAACGCGTCGGTCTGTCGATGCGCATGAGCGACACTCCCGGCGAGAAAATCGATGGCGCCCGTGGCTCGCGTCCGGGCTCGGCACCGCGCCAGTCTTCGGGCAACGCGCCGCGCAAGGAAACCACCACCGCCGCGCCGGTGAACAATGCGATGGCCTCGCTGTTCGCCAACGCCAAGCAGTTGAAGAAACGCTGATGGAAATGCCGGCCGGGCTCGTCGAGAGCGCGTTTTTCAAGCTGTTGGGCTGTCGCCTGCACAGTCTCGAAACCGGGGTGGCGCAAGTCGCCCTGGCGCTTGAGCCCGAACTGCGCAACCGCGGCGGCAAACTGCACGGCGGCGCGCTGTTCAGTCTGGTCGACATCGCCATGGGCCTGGCTTGTTCCAGCAGCCATGGCTTCGATCAGCAGAGTGCGACCATCGAATGCAAGATCAACTACATCCGCGCCGTTTCCGACGGCGAGGTGCTGTGCACGGCGCGGGTGATCCACCCGGGCCGGCGCACGCTGGTGGTCGAAGCCGAGGTGGTGCAGGGCGACAAACTGGTCGCAAAAGCGCAAGGCACCTTCGCTGTCCTGTAGATGTTGCTCATCATTTTGAGTTAATTTCGGCGCAATGAATCCTGTGGAAGCGAGCCTGCTCGCGAAGACGGTGTGTCAGTCGACGATGACATTGACTGCAAAACCCTCTTCGCGAGCAGGCTCGCTCCCACAGGGATTGTGCAGTTCTTGACTGACCGGCAAATGGCCTGCCGCTACAAACCAGGCGATAACGCCAGTTTCAACTTCACCCTTGTAGACCGTCTTGCCCACCCCCATATTGGGGCGACTGACGCGTGAAGGAATCCAAATTGAGCGAACTTCTCAACCGCCGCCTGGCTCTGCTCGGCGAGCGCGCTAACCTCTCTCTGCTCAAGCAGTGCCTGCACGGTATCGAACGTGAATGCCTGCGCGTGACCAGTGAAGGTCGCCTGGCGCAAACGCCGCACCCCGAAGCCCTGGGTTCCGCGCTGACCAACGAACAGATCACCACCGACTACTCCGAGTCGCTGCTGGAATTCATTACGCCTGCCCTGCCGGATCCTGCCGACACGCTGGCGAGCCTGGACAAGATTCATCGTTTTGCCTACAGCAAACTCGGCAACGAGTACCTGTGGAGTCCATCGATGCCGTGCCCGTTGCCGGCCGAGGAAGATATTCCGATCGCCTATTACGGCACCTCCAACATCGGTCAGCTCAAGTACGTTTATCGCAAGGGCCTGGCCCTGCGCTACGGCAAGACCATGCAATGCATTGCCGGGATTCACTACAACTTTTCCCTGCCGGAACAGCTCTGGCCATTGCTGCGCGAGGCCGAAGGTTTCGTCGGCACCGATCGCGATTTCCAATCGGTTTCCTACATCGCGTTGATTCGCAACTTCCGTCGCTACAGCTGGCTGCTGATGTACCTGTTCGGTGCCTCGCCGGCGCTGGACGCCGGCTTCCTGCGCGGGCGTTCGCATCAGCTCGAGCAGCTCGATCCGGACACGCTGTATCTGCCGTACGCCACCAGCCTGCGCATGAGCGATCTCGGTTATCAGAGCAATGCCCAGGCCGGCCTGACACCGTGCTACAACGACCTGGCGAGCTACACCGACAGCCTGCGCGAAGCCGTGGCCACGCCCTACGCGCCATACGTGGAAGTCGGCACGCACAAGGATGGCGAGTGGGTGCAGCTCAACACCAACATCCTGCAGATCGAAAACGAGTACTACTCCAACATCCGCCCGAAACGCGTGACCTACACCGGCGAGCGGCCGATCCAGGCGCTGATGGCGCGCGGCATCCAGTACGTCGAAGTGCGCTGCCTGGACATCAACCCGTTCCTGCCGATGGGCATCGACCTCACCGAATCGCGCTTCATCGACGCCTTCCTGCTGTACTGCGCGCTGAACGACAGCCCGCTGCTGACCAACACTTCGTGCGGCAACGCCACCTCGAACTTCCTCAGCGTGGTCAAGGAAGGTCGCCGTCCGGGCCTGCAATTGCAGCGTGACGGTCAACCGGTCGAGATGAAGCAATGGGCGGCCGAACTGCTGGAACAGATTGCTCCGCTGGCGGCGATGCTCGACCAGAGCGTCGGCGGCGATGCCCACAGCAAGGCCCTGGATGCGCAACTGGCCAAGGTCAACGACCCGTCCCTGACCCCATCGGCGCAGGTGCTGGCGGCCATGGCCGAGCACAAGGAAAGCTTTGCGCAGTTCTCCCTGCGCCAGAGCCAGACCCACGCCGAGTTCTTCCGCAGCGAGCCGTTGGCGGCTGACGAGCAAGCGAAGTTTGAAGAGCTGGCGCGCGCGTCGCTGGCACAGCAGACCGAGCTTGAGCAGAACGAGGTTGGCGATTTCGATGTGTTTGTCGGCGCGTATCAGGCGAGCATCCTCGCCATCAGCAATTAAAAGCCCCTCACCCTAACCCTCTCCCAAAGGGAGAGGGGACTGACCGCGTTGTTCTTGCGAGCTACACCGACCTGAAATACCGGGCCGAACTCAGGCCTTGAAAAGCATGAAGATCAGCTCCCTTTCCCCCTCGCCCCCTTGGGGGAGAGGGCTGGGGTGAGGGGGCAAAGTTCTGACGTCGAACGAATCATCCGAAATCCCCACACCCTCTCCTATCCTTAGATTTTTCCGCTCATATGCTCATTCGAAAAAGTTATTTATTTATCGTTTCTTAGATCATTTAGTCTCCATTCACGCCGACATTCGGTCGCCTGATCTGGAGCTCTCAATTGAAACTGAATTTCCCGCTTCGCCTGCTCGCCGCCGCCTCGCTGGCCGCTGCAAGCTTCCTGGCCCAGGCGGCCGATCTCACCGTCGCCTACCAGACTACCGTCGACCCGGCCAAGGTCGCTCAGGCCGACGGCGCCTACGAGAAAGCCACCAAGGCCGATATCAGCTGGCGCAAATTCGATAACGGTGCCGACATCATTGCCGCCATCGCGTCCGGCGATGTGCAGATCGGCTATCTCGGTTCGAGCCCGTTGACCGCCGCGATCACGCGCAAAGTGCCGGTCGAAACCTTCCTGATTGCCACGCAGATCGGCGCCGCTGAAGCACTGGTCGCGCGTGATGGTTCCGGCATCAAGACTCCGCAGGATCTGATCGGCAAGAAAATCGCCGTGCCGTTTGTGTCCACCGGGCACTACAGCCTGCTCGCCGCGCTGAAGCATTGGAACATCGACCCGTCGAAAGTCACCGTGCTCAACCTCGCGCCGCCAGCGATCATCGCCGCATGGAAACGCGGCGACATCGACGCCACTTACGTGTGGGATCCGGCACTGGGCGTCGCCAAGGAGAACGGCAAAGTGCTGATCACTTCCGGCGAACTGGCCAAGTTCGGCGCGCCGACCTTCGACGCGTGGATCGTGCGCAAAGACTTCGCCGAAAAGCACCCGGAAATCGTCACCGCGTTCGCCAAGGTCACCCTCGACGCCTACGCCGCTTACCGCAAGGATCCGCAGGCCTGGCTGGCCAACCAGAGCAACGTCGACAAACTGGTCAAACTCTCCGGCGCCAAGGCCAGCGACATTCCATTGCTGTTGCAGGGCAACGTCTACCCGCTGGCGGCAGATCAGGTCAGTGACCTCGGCGCGCCGACCACCAAAGCCATCACCGACACCGCCGCGTTCCTCAAGGAGCAAGGCAAAGTCGAAGCCGTGCTGCCGGACTACGCGCCTTACGTCAGCGCCAAATACATCACCAACTGATCGGGAGATACAGCGATGGCCTTGCTACAGCTGGAGCGCATCAGCGCACAGTACCCGGGCAGCCCGGAGCCGGTGCTGGCGGATATTTCTCTGACCCTGGGGCCGCAGCAATTGCTGGTCGCCCTCGGCCCTTCCGGCAGTGGCAAGACTTCGCTGTTGAACCTGATTGCCGGCTTCGTCGAGCCGAGTGCCGGGCGCATCACCCTTGACGGCGTGCCGGTCAAAGGCCCGAGCGCCGAACGTGGCGTGGTGTTTCAGGACGACGCCTTGCTGCCTTGGCAGGACGTATTGGCCAACGTCGCCTTCGGCCTCGAACTGGCCGGTGTCGGCAAGGACAAACGCGAACAGCGCGCCCGTGAAATGCTCGCGCTGGTCGATCTTGCCGGCTTCGAAGACCGACGCATCTGGCAATTGTCCGGTGGCCAGAAACAACGCGTCGGCCTCGCCCGCGCCCTCGCCGCCGATCCGCGCGTGCTGCTGATGGATGAGCCGTTCGGTGCGCTTGATGCGTTCACTCGCGAGCAGATGCAGGAGCTGTTGCTGCAAGTCTGGCAGCGCACTGCCAAACCGGTTTTCCTGATTACCCACGACATTGAAGAAGCGGTGTTCCTCGCCACGGACCTGATTCTGCTGGCACCGAATCCGGGGCAGATCGTCGAGCGCCTGCAGCTGGATTTCGGTCAGCGTTACGCCGCTGGCGAGTCGGCCCGCGCGATCAAATCCGATCCGCGTTTTATCGAAACCCGCGAGCATGTACTGAGCAAAGTCTTCTCGCAACGCAGCGCCGTACCCCGGCAGGAGCGCGCATGAGCAGTTACGACGTTTCCGCTGCGGCGGTGAAAACACCTTCGGTGAGCATCCCGCTGCGCCGCAGCCTCAGCACTCGCTGGATCAGCCTGCTGACCCTGTTCGGCCTGTTGGCGGTCTGGTGGGCGGTGACCGCGACCGAGTTGATCGAACCGCTGTTCTTGCCACCGCCCTCTGCCGTGCTGCAAAAAGGCTGGCTGCTGGCGACCTCGGGATATATGGATTCGACGTTATGGCAGCACCTGGGCGCGAGCCTGAGCCGCATCGGCCTGGGTCTCGCTTTTGCGATTCTCACCGCCGTGCCGGTGGGCATTGCCATCGGCGCCAACCGCATCGCCCGTGGTGTGCTCGATCCGCTGATCGAGTTCTACCGCCCGATCCCGCCGCTGGCGTATCTGCCGCTGATCGTGATCTGGTGCGGCATCGGCGAGTTGTCGAAAGTGCTGCTGATCTACTTGGCGATTTTTGCGCCGATTGCCATTGCCACCGCGACGGGTGTGCGCACGGTTGATCCAGCAAAACTGCGCGCGGCGCAGTCGTTGGGCGCGACGCGCGTGCAGTTGATTCGCCATGTGATTCTGCCCAGCGCACTGCCGGACATTCTCACCGGCGTGCGCATTGGCCTGGGGGTTGGCTGGTCGACCCTGGTCGCCGCTGAACTGATCGCGGCCACCAGTGGCCTGGGCTTCATGGTGCAGTCGGCTGCGCAATTCCTGGTCACCGATGTCGTGGTGCTGGGGATTCTGGTCATCGCCCTGATCGCCTTCGCCATGGAAATGGGCCTGCGCGCATTGCAGCGCAGACTGGTGCCATGGCACGGCCAGGCGCACTAAATCGCCTTGTGAAAATTCCCCTGTGGGAGCGAGCCTGCTCGCGAAAGCGTCAGATCATTCACTGCACTGTCGCCTGACACTCTGCATTCGCGAGCAGGCTCGCTCCCACAAAAGCATGACACTCCGAATTCGAAGAGAACGACCATGAGCACCCTCAACATCACCCCGTTAAGCTCGGCCCTCGGCGCGCAGATCAGTGGCGTCGACATTAGCCAGCCGCTGAGCCTGGAACACCGCGACGCCATCGAACAGGCGTTGCTCAAATATCAGGTGTTGTTCTTCCGCAACCAGCCGATCGAGCCGGCACAGCAGGCACGCTTCGCGCATTATTTCGGCGACCTGCACATTCATCCGATCTACCCGAACGTGCCGGACCAACCGGAAGTGCTGATCCTCGACACCGCCGTCACCGACGTGCGCGATAACGCGATCTGGCACACCGACGTGACCTTCCTGCCGACGCCGGCGATGGGCGCAGTGCTCAGCGCCAAGTTGCTGCCGGAGTTCGGTGGCGACACGTTGTGGGCCAGCGGCATCGCGGCATATGAAGCGTTGTCGGCGCCGATGAAAAACCTGCTCGAAGGTCTGACGGCCACCCACGATTTCACCCGATCGTTTCCGCTGGAGCGCTACGGCAACACGCCTGAGGCGCTGGCGCAGTGGGAAGAAGCGCGGCGCAAGAATCCGCCGCTGTCGCACCCGGTGATTCGCACCCACCCAGTGAGCGGGCGGCGCTCGCTATTCGTCAATGAAGGGTTTACCTCAAAGATCAACGAGCTCTCCGAGGCGGAGAGCGAGACTATTCTGAAGTTTCTGTTCGCCCACGCGACACGGCCGGAATTCACCATTCGCTGGCGCTGGCAGAAGGACGACATCGCTTTCTGGGACAACCGCGTGACGCAGCATTACGCGGTGGACGATTACCGCCCGGCGCGGCGGGTGATGCAGCGGGCGACGGTGTTGGGGGATGTGCCGTTTTTTCGCTGAGCCCTTTTAAAGGCAAAAGCCCCTCACCCTAACCCTCTCCCGGAGGGGAGAGGGGACTGATTGGGGATGCTGTAGAAGTACGCCGACCTGAACGTACTTTGCTGAATCCATAATCGACTCGGTATTTCAGGTCGATGTAAGACGCAAGACACCTCGGTCGGCTCCCTCTCCCTCTGGGAGAGGGCTGGGGTGAGGGTGGCTCACTCCGCCGTCGAAGGCTTCTCCCAAAGATTGATCCCGCCCTCCTGGGCAAACCGGTCAATCTCCGCCAGCTCTTCAGCACTGAAATGCAGATTCTTCAGCGCGCCGACGTTCTCGATGATCTGCTCCGGCCGGCTCGCACCAATCAGCGCCGAGGTCACTCGTGGATCACGCAGGGTCCACGCCAGTGCCAGTTGCGCCAGGCTCTGGCCGCGACGCTGGGCGATCTCGTTCAACGCTCGCACGTGAGCGATGTTGGCCTCGGACAAGTGCGAAGCCTGCAGCGAGCCGCCGCCCGGGCGATTGACTCGCGCATCGGCCGGCACGCCGTTGAGGTATTTGTCGGTGAGCAAGCCCTGCGCCAGCGGCGTGAACGCGATGACGCCCGTGCCGAGTTCATCGGTGGTATCGAGCAGATCCTTTTCCACCCAGCGATTGAGCAGGTTGTACGCCGGTTGATGAATCAGCAGCGGCACTTTCCACTCTTTCAGCAGCCCGGCCATCTCGCGGGTTTTCACCCCGGAATAGGACGAGATACCGATGTACAGCGCCTTGCCCTGCTGCACGGCGGTGGCGAGGGCGCTGGCGGTTTCTTCCAGCGGGGTGTCCGGGTCGAAGCGGTGCGAATAGAAGATGTCCACATAGTCCAGACCGAGGCGTTGCAGGCTCTGGTCGAGGCTCGCCAGCACGTATTTGCGCGAACCGCCGCCCTGACCATACGGGCCAGGCCACATGTCCCAACCGGCCTTGCTGGAGATGATCAGCTCGTCGCGATACTGCTTGAAGTCTTCGCGCAGCAGGCGACCGAAATTGATCTCGGCGCTGCCGTATGGCAGGCCGTAGTTGTTGGCCAGATCGAAATGGTTGATGCCCAGATCGAACGCTGTGCGCAGCAAGGCGCGCTGGGTGTCGATCGGCGTGCTGTCGCCAAAGTTGTGCCATAGGCCCAGCGACAAGGCCGGCAGCACCAGACCGCTGCGGCCGACGCGGCGGTAGGGAATGGAGTCGTAGCGATTTTCGGCAGCGGTGTAAGTCATCGAATCCTCTCTTGTCTGTCTTTTAGTCATCTGCAACCGGACATCTTTGTGGCGAGGGGATTTATCCCCGATGGGTGGCGAAGCCGCCCCAAAACCTGAAACCTCGGCGAATCAGGTGTACCGAGTGCGCTGGTTTTACGACTGCTTCGCAGCCGAACGGGGATAAATACCCTCACCACAAAAGCTCTACCAATCATGCAAAGCGATTTGCAGGTCGAACCAGCCCCAGGTTCTGCCGCAGCGTGCGGCCTTCATATTCAGTTCTGAACAAGCCGCCCAGCATACGCCCAAGCGGCGCGACGCCGACCTCCGGTTCGACCAATTGCTGAAACGTTTCACATTTTTTCCTGCGCTTCAGCCTCGCTGGATTGGCCATGCTCAAAGTGACACCGAGTTGGCCCCTTCGCGAGCAGGCTCGCTCCCACAGAGTTCTCCTGTGAACATGAAATTCATGTCCAGCCGAGATCCATTGTGGGAGCGAGCCTGCTCGCGAAGGCGGCCAATCAGGCAACACCCATTCACCAGGCGAAAACTGCCATGCACATCACCATCATCACTTTCTCCGGCCTGGTCCTGCTCGCACTGATGCTTTACATCGGCGACCCCATTGGCTTCAGCCGCCAGACCATGGCCTACCGCTTCGCAGCGCTATGGCTTGCGATGACCCTGATCAATGGCGCAGTCGGCGTAGTTCATGCGGGCGGCCGCTGGGTACGGAAATAGCGCTTGGCAGCGCGGTATTCGGCGTGCCGGCAGCAGCAATGGTGTTGTTCATGCTGCTGAGCGCCGAGTCCTGAGCAGACCCGGCGCGCAGCCGTCGGTCAACGCACCAGATGCAGGAACTGCATGTGCCGTTCGTACTGGTCGAGGATGTCGTTGATGATCTGCTCTTTGGTGTAGCCGACCAGATCGTAGTCCTGACTGCCCTCGCTCAAGTGCACTTCGGCGCGGTAGTAGCGGCGATTGTTGAGTTGCTTGGAACCCATGCCGCCGCGCGCGAACGATGGCGTGAAGTAGCCGCGCATCTGCACCTGATAGATGAACGGATGCTGCTCGCCATGGCCGATTTCCAGGCTGACGTTGTCATGCGCCGGATCCGGCTGGGTAACCACGTGCAGGCCTTTTTCGACGAACACGGCGGTCACTTCCTCGATCGCCGGACGCACCGTGCTTTCCATGAAGCGGTACACCTCGTCGCGGGACGGGAAGTGCACGGCCTGACTCAGGCGCTGACGCCAGCCACCGGTGCCACGCCGCGAACCGGAGACCGGCGCCAGCGAATGCAACTGCGCGATCTGCTTCTGCGACTCCAGATAGAACGCCTTGTGCAGGCCCCACATCATCAGCAGCAGAATCAACGAGAACGGCAATGAGGTCAGCACCACCGCCGACTTCAACGCATCGATGCTGCCGGAAAACAGCAGTGCGCTGGTGATCAGCGCGGTCATCGCACCCCAGAACACCCGCAGCCATTTCGGCCCGTCTTCATCCGGGTTGCCGCCTTTCGCCGACAGGGTGGAGAGCACCACGGTGCCGGAATCCGCAGACGTCACGAAGAACACGAAGCTGATGAACACCGTCACGGCGATGACAGTCTTGCTCCACGGATAGGTTTCCAGCAGCAGATAAATGCTCATCGACGGATTGTCGATGGCCGACATGCCCAGCGCACTCATGCCGTGATTGAGCACTTGATCCAGGGCGCTGTTGCCGAAGATCGACATCCACGCCAAGGTGAAACCGAGCGGAATCAACAGCACGCCGAAGACGAATTCACGGATGGTGCGGCCCCGGGAAATCCGCGCGATGAACAGGCCCACGAACGGCGACCATGCGATCCACCAGGCCCAGTAGAACACGGTCCAGCCGCCCAGCCAGTCGCTCGGTTTGTCGTAGGCGTAGAGGTCGAAACTCTTCATCGGCAGCGCGCCGAGGTAATCGCCGACGTTCTGGATCAGGGTGTTGAGCAGGTGCTGTGTCGGCCCGGCAAACAATACGAACAGCAGCAGCCCGCAGGCCAGCAGCATGTTGATGTCCGACATCACCCGCACGCCTTTGTCGACGCCGGAGACGGCCACAATGATCGCCGCACCCATCATCAGCGTGATCAGGCCGACCTGAATCCACTGCGTGTGGGCGATGCCGAACAGGTAGTCCAGCCCGGAGTTCAGATGCAGCACGCCGAAGCCCATGTCGGCACCAAGACCGAACACCGTGGCGATGATGCCGAAGCCGTCCACCGCATAGCCGATCGGGCCGTTGATGCGTTTGCCGATCAGCGGATACAGCGCCGAACGCAGGGCCAGCGGCAGATTGTGCCGATAGGCGAAATAGGCCAGCGCCATGCCGACGAAGGCAAACACGCCCCAGCCATGCAGGCCCCAATGCAGGAACAGGATCTGCATCGCCTGGCGTGCCGCGTCCGCCGTGCCCGCGTCGCCTTGCGGTGGCTGGAGCATGTGGGTCAGCGGTTCGGAGACGCAGAAGAAAAACAGCGTGATGCTGATCCCGGCGGCGAACAGCATGCCGGCCCAGGACAGGTAACTGAATTCGGGTTCGTCGTGGTCGGCACCGAGTTTTATCTTGCCGTAGCCGGATAAGGCGGTGACCACCACGAAGACCAGATACAGGGTCATCGCGAGCATGTAGTACCAGCCGACCGTGTTGGCCGCCCAGTTTTGCGCTTCCAGCAACCAGGCGCCGGCCTGCTCGGGGATGGCGATGACGACAAGACCAAACAGCAGAATGACCGTCGCGGCGAAGTAGAACACCGGCGGATTCATGCGCACCAGACCGCTGGCGGGGGTAGACGATGCACTCATGAAAGGTGCACCTCGAAGGGTTGAAACGTGGCTGAAATGATCGGACTCAGCAAAGGCAAGCCTCCTGTTGTGAGCGGGCAGCGAACCACCGGTTTAACTTGAATGAACGTTCAAGTTAAACATGAATGGGGCGGTAAGGACTAATCGCAGGGCTGGGCGGTAGGTTTCCTACAGCGCCCGAGGAGGTTTATGACGCGGGTTTTGTGAGATTCGTTCACTGCGCCAAGCAAGAATCAAAAGCCCCTCACCCTAACCCTCTCCCAGAGGGAGAGGGGACTGATTGGGGGATGTTCAGAATGTGCGCCAACCTGAGGAAACCGTGCCGAATCCATAATCGACCCGGTATTTCAGGTCGATGTATGACGCAAAACACCTCGGTCGGCCCCCTCTCCCCTCCGGGAGAGGGCTGGGGTGAGGGGAAAAGGATTCCACGGCCTACTTCTGCGTCCCGTCATCATGCTGCAGATTTGCCTGCGTCAGATTCGCCCCCGCCGGCACACTGCGCGTCAGCCAGACGTTGCCGCCAATGGTCGAGCCCTTGCCGATGGTGATCCGTCCGAGAATCGTCGCCCCGGCATAGATCACTACGTCATCCTCAACGATCGGATGACGCGGATGGCCCTTCTGCAACTGGCCGTCCTCATCCGCCGGGAAGCGCTTGGCCCCCAGGGTCACCGCCTGATAAATCCGCACCCGCTCACCAATGATCGCGGTTTCGCCAATCACTACGCCTGTGCCGTGATCGATAAAGAAACTGCGGCCGATCTGCGCGCCCGGGTGGATATCGATTCCGGTCGCCGAGTGCGCGATTTCCGCGCTGATCCGCGCCAGCAGTGGCAGTCCGGCACGGTATAAATGGTGCGCCAGGCGATGGTGAATCACCGCAAGAATGCCCGGATAGCACAGCAGCACTTCATCAACGCTGCGCGCCGCCGGGTCGCCGTGGTAGGCCGCCAGCACGTCGGTGTCGAGCAGCGTGCGCAAACCCGGCAATGCGAGGGCAAAATCCTGCACGATCTGAATGGCGCGGGTCTCGACTTCACTGTCGTCCTGCGCGCTGTGGCGGGCAACGTAACGCAGCTCCAGGCGCGTCTGCGCCAGCAATGCATTGAGCGCTACATCAAGCGTGTGGCCGACGTAGAAGTCTTCACTTTCTTCACGCAGATCGACCGGCCCCAGACGCATCGGGAACAGCGCGCCACACAGCGCCTCGAGGATTTCCGCCATCGCCGCTCGCGACGGCAATTCGCGGCCGCCCTGCTCTCCTGAAGCCCGGCCATTCTGTGCGCGCCACTGATCCCGCGCGCTGCGCAGCTGGCTGACGATGGTCTGCAATTGCCAATGGCTGGAACGCTCGCTCACGGTAAAGACTCCTCACGGGCGGCCGGACTGTCTGGCCGCGTCATCGGCGCCTACTTTACGGCATGGCTTTGCCGACGAATTAAGAACCGATAGTGCTGGCCTCAGTCCATTTGGCTATAAGCGATTGGCGGTTGCCCGTGCAAAAACGCGTGCCTATAGTCCTTTCATTCTTCTGCGCCAGTACGGACCCATGATCAAACAACAGCTGCAACGCTTCCCCCGTCTCGAACTGCTGAGCCACCCCACGCCGCTGGAAAAACTCGAACGCCTGTCCACCTGGCTCGGTCGCGAGGTGTACATCAAACGCGATGACCTGACGCCGCTGGCGATGGGCGGCAACAAGCTGCGCAAACTCGAATACCTGGCCGCCGACGCGCTCGCGCAAGGTGCTGACACGCTGATCACGGCCGGTGCGTTGCAATCGAACCACGTGCGCCAGACCGCCGCGCTGGCCGCGAAACTCGGCCTCGGTTGTGTGGCGCTGCTGGAAAATCCGCTGGGCACTGATGATGGAAATTACACCGGCAACGGCAACCGCTTGCTGCTGAATCTGTTCGACACCAAAGTCGAGCTGGTCGACAACCTCGACAATGCCGACGAACAACTGGCCGCCCTCGCCGTGCGCCTGCGCAGCAACGGCAAGAAGCCGTATCTGGTGCCTATTGGCGGCTCCAACGCGCTTGGTGCTCTGGGTTATGTGCGCGCCGGGCTGGAGCTGGCCGAGCAGATCAAGGACAGCGGCCTCGATTTCGCCGCGGTGGTGCTGGCTTCAGGCAGTGCCGGTACTCACAGTGGTCTCGGACTGGCGCTGAGTGAGGCGCTGCCGCAACTGCCGGTGATTGGCGTGACCGTTTCGCGCAGTGAAGAAGATCAGCGCCCGAAGGTGCAGGGGTTGGCCGAACGCACGGCAGAGCTGCTGGGCGTCGAGTTGCCGGCCAGCTTCAAGGTCGAGCTGTGGGACGAATATTTCGGCCCACGTTATGGCGAACCGAATGCCGGGACTTTGGCGGCGGTGAAACTGTTAGCGGCTCAGGAAGGTCTGTTGCTTGACCCGGTGTACACCGGCAAGGCCATGGCCGGCCTGTTAGACGGGATTGGCCGGCAGCGATTCGATGACGGCCCGGTCATCTTCCTGCACACCGGGGGCGCGCCAGCGTTGTTTGCCTACAAGGATTTTCTGTAAGAGCAGATCAAGAGATCGCAGCCTTCTGCAGCTCCTACATGAGATCACCTGCAGCAGCTGCCGAAGGCTGCGATCTTCAAGCAGTCACGCATATTCCTGAAATGAATAACAATTTTAGTATTAAGTATTTTCAAGTCTAAAACAGACATCTTATAGTCTCGCCGCAGGCGAATTTCAGGCGAGACGCTTAAGCTGCTTTAAGGCAGGATAGCGCTGTCGTCCAGATCACCAATTTGCCTACATTCCTTAAGCGTCTTCCATAAGAAAACACAGGGGCTTGTCATGAATTTTTCCGCACTACGTCGCACTCTGCTGGTCGGTTCGCTGGGTCTTGCGCTCAGCGCCGGCCTGATCGGTCAGGCAGTGGCCGGTGAGCAGTTGCAACAGATCAAGGACAAGGGCGTTCTGAACGTCGGCCTGGAAGGCACTTACCCCCCGTTCAGCTATGTCGACGAGAACGGCAAGCTGTCGGGTTTTGAAGTGGAGCTGTCCGAAGCGCTGGCGCAAAAGCTCGGCGTCAAGGCCAAGATTCAGCCGACCAAATGGGACGGCATCCTCGCCGCACTGGAATCCAAGCGTCTGGATCTGGTGGTCAACCAAGTGACCATTTCCGACGAGCGCAAGAAGAAGTACGACTTCTCCGAACCGTATACCGTCTCTGGCATTCAGGCCCTCGTGCTGAAAAGCAAAGAGTCGGCGCTGAACATCAAGACTGCCGCTGACCTGTCCGGCAAGAAAGTCGGTGTCGGCCTGGGTACCAACTACGAGCAGTGGGTCCGCGCCAACGTGCCGGGTGCTGACGTGCGCACCTACGATGATGATCCGACCAAATTCGCCGACCTCAACAACGGTCGTACCGATGCCATCCTGATCGACCGTCTGGCTGCCCTCGAATACGCCAAGAAAGCCCCGAAAACCGTAGCTGCCGGTGAGGCCTTTTCGCGTCAGGAATCCGGTATCGCCCTGCGCAAAGGCGAGCCTGAACTGCTGGCTGCGGTGAACAAGGCGCTCGACGAACTGCGTGCTGACGGCACTCTTGAGAAACTGTCGAAGAAATACTTCAACGCAGACGTCACTAAATAATGGAAGAGGCTTTCCAACTCGCGCTGGATTCCGCGCCCTTTCTGTTGAAGGGCGCGTACTACACGGTAGTCCTCAGCCTCGGCGGGATGTTCTTCGGTCTGCTGCTGGGCTTCGGCCTCGCGCTGATGCGCCTGTCGCGCTTCAAATCGGTCAGCTGGCTGGCCCGCATCTACGTGTCGTTCTTTCGCGGCACGCCGTTGCTGGTGCAGTTGTTCGTGATCTATTACGGCTTGCCGCAACTGGGCATGGAGCTTGATCCGCTGCCAGCAGCGCTGATCGGTTTCTCGCTGAACATGGCCGCCTACGCCTGTGAAATCCTCCGTGCCGCGATCGGTTCGATCGAACGCGGTCAGTGGGAAGCCGCTGCGAGTATCGGCATGACCCGCGCGCAGACCCTGCGCCGGGCCATCCTGCCGCAAGCGATGCGCACGGCATTGCCGCCGCTGGGCAACAGCTTCATTTCGCTGGTCAAGGACACGGCGCTGGCCGCGACCATTCAGGTGCCGGAGCTGTTCCGTCAGGCGCAGCTGATTACCGCCCGGACTTTTGAAGTCTTCACCATGTATCTTGCCGCCGCGCTGATCTACTGGATTCTGGCCACGGTGCTTTCGCACTTGCAGAACAAGTTGGAAGAGCGGGTCAATCGGCACGACCAGGAGTCCTGACGCGATGATTGTCGTGGAAAAACTGACCAAGCAATTCAAGGGACAGGTCGTGCTCAACGGCATCGACCTTGAGGTAAAGGAAGGCGAAGTCGTCGCGATCATCGGTCCCAGTGGTTCGGGGAAAACGACGTTCCTGCGCTGCCTGAATTTCCTCGAAGAACCCACCAGCGGCCGGATCAAGGTCGGCGATATCGAAATCGATACCAGCCGCCCGCTGAACCAGCAGCAAAGCCTGGTGCGCAACCTGCGCCAGCACGTCGGCTTCGTGTTCCAGAACTTCAACCTGTTCCCCCATCGCACCGCTTTGGAAAACGTCATCGAAGGCCCGATCGTGGTCAAGAAGATGCCGCGCGACCAGGCAGTTGCTCTGGGTAAAAAGCTGCTGACCAAAGTGGGGCTTGCCGGCAAGGAGGACGCGTATCCGCGCCGGCTTTCCGGTGGCCAGCAACAGCGCGTGGCAATTGCCCGGGCGCTGGCGATGGAGCCGGAAGTCATTCTATTCGACGAACCGACCTCCGCCCTCGACCCGGAACTGGTCGGCGAAGTGCTGGCGACCATCCGCGGTCTTGCCGAAGAAAATCGCACCATGGTGATTGTCACCCATGAAATGGGTTTTGCCCGTGACGTGGCCAATCGCGTGGTGTTTTTCGACAAGGGCGTAATTGTTGAACAAGGTGAAGCCAAGGCACTGTTTGCCAACCCGAAAGAAGAACGCACCAAACAGTTTCTCAGCAAGTTTCTGAATCACGCCTGAGAACTTTCTCTGCCACAGCCCTCAACTTCCACGGACGGAAGTTATCCCTCCCCCGGCATTTCATTCTTCTAAACATTTATTACTTGTGTGCGCAGATAAACATTGCGCAACGATGACGCACATCCTCGATTCGTCATATTTCCACACGTTTGCCGGTGAACGAACCCGCACAAAACGCCGCGAAACCGCTGTTTATCTGTAGCTGATTTCGCGCTTACGCCTAGGCTTATTGCCTCGATGACGTAGGAGCTTTCTGATTAACTTGTAATTTACGCATTAACTAATCCCCTCTATTGACACCCCTCTCCGCAGACTTTTATCTAGTCGGCAACCGGCGCCCCTTAGTTCAAACAACCCGCACTAATACCGAGCAAATACTTGTCGCTTTTATTGCCAGTTGATTCGCGCCTTTTTTGTTTTCCAGAAACGGATTTCGCTGCAAGACTTCAAGGAGAGAAACCGATGACCCGCACTTCGCACACACCCGAACTTGCAGCGCCAACGCTGGCATGCGCACAAAAAAACGGCATCAACCTGGCAACGGCAGCTCACCTGCTCATCGACGTGCCGCCCTACTGCGACATGGACGTTGGCGATCTGATCGAACTGTTCTGGGACAAATGCTATGTCGCGTCAAAAGTCCTCAGCGCGGCCGATGTGGGCGAGTCGGTCAGCCTGCGGGTGCCGGAGAGTTTCATCACCAACGGCACCGCGCGCATTCACTACCGCGTGATGCAGGTCGGCCAGGGCGCCGCGCTTTCGGCAACGACGCGGATACAGGTCAAACTCGATTGCCCGGGTGGCCAGCCCGCTGCGCACTGCGAAGATGAAAACCAGCAACTGGCACCGGTGATCATCCCCGAAGCGATTCGCCGCCAGGGCGTCAACCCCAGCCAGATCAAACGCGGCGTGCCGCTGACTATCGAGCCTTATCTGAACATGGCCGAAGACGACGCCATCACATTGCGCTGGGGTGATGTGCGCATGGATCTGGCGGCGCTCACTGCGGCCGACGTCGGGCTGCCGATTCAAGTCTGGGTGCCACCGGCGGTCATTGTCGAAGCGGGCGAAGACCTGCGGCTGGACGTGACCTACTGCATCCTCGACCGGGTCGGTAACAACTCGCGCTGGGCACCGCCGCGCACACTGAAAATCGGTTGCGTGAATCCGTACGTGAAAGTCCCGTTGAAGCCCGAATTCAAGGCCGCTGAATCACGTACCAAGTGAGACCTGCTCAAGGTGGGAGGTCAGTTATCTCTCACCTGAACCTCGTTAACCAAGCCGAACATCCACCCTTCTATGCATATTCCTAAAAGTTAGTTTATTTAATTTTTATACACGCTTAGGGTATATGCACCGGACCACCGGACATTCTTTCAATCGCCGCACTTCGCGGCGTTTTTCATGAGATGTGAGGTAGGTATGGTCCGGAACACAATCACCCCAGTGCAGATCGCCAGGGCATTGCGTGCAGCCAGGGAGCGGCACTGATGTCCAGTCTGGCAGATGCGAATCTGCAGTCCGATCTGGACATCGCCCCACTGTTGTTGCCCGCGCAAGTACTGCGCAACGACGCTCAAGCCATCAAGGCCGCCCACGAGCTGGCGCAGGCCGCCCGCGTGCAGGCGGCCAAACGCGACCGTCAGCGCAAGCTGCCATGGTCGGAAATCGAACAGTTCACCCGCAGCGGTCTGGGCAGCATTGCCATCCCGCGCGAATACGGTGGCCCGCAGGTTTCCTTCGTCACATTGGCTGAAGTATTCGCGATCATTTCTGCCGCCGACCCGGCGCTCGGACAGATTCCGCAAAACCAGTTCGGCATCATCCATCTGTTGCTCGGCACCGCTACCCAAGCGCAAAAAAAGCAGCTGTTCCAGAGTGTTGTGGAAGGTTGGCGCATCGGCAATGCCGGCCCGGAACGCGGCACGAAAAACACCTTGGAACTGAATGCGCGAATCAGTGCAGATGGCGACGACTACGTGATCAACGGCCAGAAGTTCTATTCCACCGGCGCCCTGTTCGCCCACTGGGTCGCGGTGAAAGCGCTCAACGATGACGGCAAGCAAGTGCTGGCCTTCGTCCGTCGCGGCACGCCAGGTTTGCGCATCGTCGATGACTGGTCGGGTTTCGGCCAGCGCACCACCGCCAGCGGCACGATCCTGCTGAACAACGTACGCGTCGAGTCGAGCCTCGTCATCGACAACTGGAAGATCAACGACAAGCCGAACACCCAAGGGGCAGTGTCGCAGCTGATTCAAGCGGCCATCGACGCTGGCATCGCCCGTGGCGCCATCGACGACGCCATCGACTTCGTCAAAACCCGCGCGCGACCATGGATCGACGCCAAGGTCGAGCGCGCCAGCGATGACCTCTACGTGATCGCCGATATCGGCAAACTGAAAATCGAACTGCACGCCGCCGAAGCGCTGCTGCGCAAGGCCGGACAAGTGCTTGATCAGGTTCACGCGGCGCCACTCACTGCTGAGTCCGCTGCTCGCGCTTCGATCGCCGTGGCTGAAGCAAAAGTACTGACCACCGAGATCTCGCTGCTGGCCAGCGAAAAGCTCTTCGAACTGGCCGGCAGCCGCGCGACCCTCGCCGAATTCAACCTCGACCGCCACTGGCGCAACGCCCGCGTGCACACCCTGCACGACCCGGTGCGCTGGAAATATCACGCGGTCGGCGCCTACCGACTGAACGGCACTTTGCCGGCTCGCCATTCCTGGATCTGAGACGACCAGTCATCTGGAGAACCCCCCATGACGCTTTCCCATCACGTCGCGCTCATCACCAGCGATGAGCAAGCCCTGATCGTCGCCAGCGACCTGGCCGAAGATTTCAAACGCGACAGCGCGATCCGCGACCGCGAACGCCGCCTGCCATTGGCCGAGCTCGAAGTGTTTTCCCGCTCCGGCCTGTGGGGCATCAGCGTGCCGAAGGAATATGGCGGCGCAGGTGTTTCCAACGTCACCCTGGCCAAAGTCATCGCCCTGATTGCGCAGGCGGACGGCTCGCTGGGACAGATTCCGCAGAACCATTTCTACGCACTGGAAGTGCTGCGCGTGAATGGCAGCGATGAACAGAAACAGCGTTTGTACGCCGAGGTCCTCGCCGGCCAGCGCTTCGGCAATGCGCTGGCGGAACTGGGCACCAAAACCGCTCACGACCGTGTCACCCGTCTCAAACGCGACGGCGCTGGTTATCGCATCAACGGTCGCAAGTTCTACTCGACCGGGGCGATTTACGCGCAGCGCATTCCGACGTCGGTGGTCGATGAAAACGGCGTACAGCAACTGGCCTTCGTCCCGTGCGAGAGCAAGGGCCTGACGGTGATCGACGACTGGAGCGGCTTCGGCCAGCGCACCACTGGCAGTGGCTCGGTGGTGTTCGAAGATGTGTATGTAGCGGCTGAAGACGTGCTGCCGTTTCAGAGCGCTTTCGAGCGCCCGACCACGGTCGGCCCGCTGGCGCAGATTCTCCACGCCGCCATCGACACCGGCATTGCCCGCGCCGCTTTCGAAGATGCCTTGCATTTCGTGCGCAGCAAAACCCGTCCGTGGATCGATTCCGGCAACGACAAGGCCACCGAAGATCCGCTGACATTGAAGAGCTTCGGCCACTTGAGCATTCGGTTGCACGCCACCGAAGCCTTGCTCGAACGTGCCGGCGAAATCCTCGATGCCGCGCAAGCCGAAACCAACGCCGAAACCGTCGCCGCCGCATCGATCGCGGTTGCCGAAGCGCGGGCGATCAGCACGGAAATTTCCCTCGCCGCCGGCAGCACCCTGTTCGAACTGGCCGGCAGCCAGGCGACGCTGAGTGAACACGGCCTCGACCGCCACTGGCGCAACGCCCGAGTGCATACCCTGCATGACCCAGTGCGCTGGAAATATCACGCAGTTGGCAATTATTACCTCAACGACGAAAACCCTCCGCTGCGAGGGACGATCTGATGAGCGCTGCGAAAAAGAAAATTCTGCTCAATGCGTTCAACATGAACTGCATCGGCCATATCAATCACGGCCTGTGGACGCATCCGCGCGACACTTCGACCCGCTACAACACGATCGAATACTGGACCGAACTGGCGCAGTTGCTTGAGCGTGGATTGTTCGATGGTTTGTTCATCGCTGACATCGTCGGCGTCTACGACGTTTACCAGAACTCGGTGGACGTCACGCTGAAAGAGTCGATCCAGTTGCCGGTCAACGATCCGCTGCTACTGGTTTCAGCGATGGCAGCCGTCACCAGAAACCTCGGCTTCGGCCTGACCGCCAATCTCACTTACGAGCCGCCATATCTGTTCGCCCGACGCATGTCGACGCTCGATCATTTGAGTCGCGGCCGGGTCGGCTGGAACATCGTCACCGGTTACCTGGACAGCGCCGCCAAAGCCATGGGCCTGCGCGAACAGGTCGAACATGACCGCCGCTACGACCAGGCCGAAGAGTATCTGCAGGTGTTGTACAAGCTCTGGGAAGGCAGTTGGGAGAACGGCGCGGTGCTCAACGACCGCGAGGAGCGTATCTACGCCAATCCGGAAAAAGTGCACAAGGTCGAGCACAAGGGCGAGTTCTATCAGGTCGAGGGTTATCACCTCTGCGAGCCGTCACCGCAGCGCACGCCGGTATTGTTCCAAGCCGGCAGCTCCGATCGCGGCTTGCTCTTCGCCGGGCGTCATGCCGAGTGCGTATTCATCAGCGGCCAGAACAAACCATCGACCAAAGTGCAGGTCGACAAGGTCCGTGCCAGCGCGGTCGAAGCCGGGCGCAATCCTCAAGACATCAAGGTGTTCATGGGCCTCAATGTGATCGTCGGCGCCACCGAAGAAGCGGCGTGGGCCAAGCATGCCGAGTACCTGAGTTACGCCAGTGCCGAGGCCGGCGTGGCGCATTTTTCCGCCTCCACCGGCATCGACTTTGCCCAGTACGAAATCGACGAACCGATCCAGTACGTGAAGAGCAACGCGATTCAGTCGGCGACGAAAAACCTGCAGAACAACGACTGGACCCGGCGCAAATTGCTCGACCAGCACGCCCTCGGTGGTCGTTACATCACCGTGGTCGGCTCGCCCGAGCAGGTGGCGGATGAACTCGAATCGTGGATCGCCGAGACCGGTCTGGACGGCTTCAACCTGACCCGCATCGTCACCCCGGAAAGCTATGTCGATTTCATCGAACTGGTGATTCCCGAGCTGCAGCGGCGCGGCTCGTACAAGACTGCGTATGAGGGCGGGACCTTACGCGAGAAGTTGTTTCACGGTGAGGCGCAGTTGCCTGAGCAACATGCCGGCTCTTCGTACCGACGCTAAAAGCATCGCTGGCAAGCCAGCTCCCACAAGGGTCTGCGGCGCACACAAAACCTGTGGGAGCTGGCTTGCCAGCGATGAGGCCACAACAGGCACCACAAATCTTATGCACTGACTGGAAAACTCATCATGACCAAAAAAACCCTGTCCCACCCAGTCAAAGCACTGGCTCTGGCCTTCGGCCTGTTCAGCTCGGCGGTATTCGCTGCGGATGCGCCGCTGAAAATCGGCACCACCGCCGCTTTTGCCATCCCGCTGGAAGCCGCCGTCGAGGAAGCCTCCAAACAAGGCCTGAAAGTCGAACTGGTGGAATTCACCGACTGGATCGCGCCCAACGTCAGCCTCGCCGCTGGCGACATCGATGTGAATTACTTCCAGCACATTCCGTTCCTGGAAAACGCCAAAGCCGCGTCCGGTTTCGATCTGGTGCCATTCGCTCCTGGGATCATTAACAACGTCGGTCTGTATTCGAAGCGATACAAAAGCTTCGATGAGCTGCCCGAAGGCGCCAGCGTCGCCATCGCCAACGACCCGATCAACAGCGGACGCGGTTTGCAATTGCTCGCCAAGGCCGGGTTGATCAGCCTGAAACCGGGCGTCGGCTACAAAGCCACCGAAGACGACATCGTCGCCAATCCGAAGAAGATCAGGATTCTTCAGGTCGAAGCCGTGCAACTGGTGCGCGCGTATGACGACGCCGATCTGGTCCAGGGTTATCCAGCCTATATCCGCTTGGCGAAGACCTTCGATGCCGGCTCGGCACTGCTGTTCGACGGTCTCGATCACAAGGAATACGTGATCCAGTTCGTCATCCAGCCGAAGAGCAAAACCGACCCGCGCCTGATCAAGTTCGTCGACATCTATCAGCATTCGCCGGCCGTTCGCGCGGCACTGGACAAGGCCCACGGCAAGCTCTATCAGGCCGGTTGGGAAAGCTGAACATGACTGCCGCGATCCAACGGCGACTGGAGCTTCCAGAGCCACACAATGCTGAAAAAACCGAGTTGCACCCCGAGTTGAATCGCGCCCACGTACGCTTTATTGGCGTGGGCAAAACCTACGACGGCCGGCAAGGTCCGGTCGCGGCCTTGCAGGGCATCGACCTGGCGATTCAGCGTGGTGAAGTGTTCGGCATCATCGGCCGCAGCGGCGCCGGCAAGTCGTCGCTGATCCGCACGATCAATCGCCTGGAACAGCCAACGTCGGGGCGGGTGCTGATCGATCAGGTCGATATCGGCGAGTTCGATGAAGACCGCCTCGTCGCTCTGCGCCGGCGTATCGGCATGATCTTCCAGCACTTCAATCTGATGTCGGCCAAGACCGTCTGGCAGAACGTCGAGTTGCCACTGAAAGTCGCCGGCGTGCCGAAGGAACAGCGCGACAACAAGGTTCGCGAACTGCTCGAACTGGTCGGCCTGCAAGGCAAGCACAAGGCGTACCCGGCGCAACTCTCCGGTGGGCAGAAACAGCGTGTCGGCATCGCCCGCGCGCTGGTGCATGACCCGGACATTCTGCTCTGCGATGAAGCGACATCGGCACTCGATCCGGAGACCACGCAGTCGATCCTCGGCCTGTTGCGCGAGATCAACAAACGCCTCGGCCTGACCATTGTGCTGATCACTCACGAAATGGCAGTGATCCGCGACATCTGCGATCGCGTCGTCGTGCTTGAGCATGGCCATGCGGTCGAGCAAGGGCCGGTGTGGCAAGTGTTCGGCAATCCGCAACACGAGGTCAGCCAGACCTTGCTCGCGCCGCTGCAACACGCCTTGCCGGAAGAACTGCAAAGCCGATTGCAGGCGCAATCCACGGCTTCTGATGCAGCGGTGGTGTTGCGTTTGCAGTTCACAGGCAGTGCCGCTGATGAGCCGGATCTGGCTGCATTATTTGCGGCGTTGGGTGGCCAAGTGAAGCTGCTTCAGGGCGGCGTGGAAAGGATTCAGGGTCATGCGCTGGGGCAGCTTTTACTGGCCGTCAGCGGCTCGGCGTTCAGCGCCGGGCAATTGCGCGAACGCGCCGGGCAATGGGCGCAACGAGTGGAGGTATTGGGCTATGTGGTTTGATCGCTTGCTGCAGGGTTTTATCGACACCTTCCTGATGGTTGGCGTGTCGTCGTTGATCGCGCTGCTGGCGGGGATTCCCATGGCGGTGATTCTGGTCACCAGTGACAAGGACGGGATCTATGAGGCGCCGCTGTTGAACCGTGCGCTGGGCGCCTTGGTCAATCTGTTCCGCTCGATCCCGTTCCTGATTCTGATGGTTGCGCTGATTCCGTTTACCCGCCTGATCGTCGGCACCACCTATGGCGTGTGGGCCGCTGTGGTACCGCTGACAATCGCCGCAACGCCCTTCTTCGCGCGGATCGCCGAAGTGAGTCTGCGCGAGGTCGATCATGGTCTGATCGAAGCCGCGCAGGCCATGGGTTGCCGGCGCTGGCATATCGTCTGGCATGTGCTGCTGCCCGAGGCGCTGCCGGGGATTGTCGGCGGTTTCACCATCACCCTGGTGACGATGATCAATTCGTCGGCCATGGCTGGGGCAATTGGTGCTGGTGGGCTGGGGGATATCGCTTACCGCTACGGTTATCAGCGCTTCGACAGCCAGATCATGTTGACGGTGATCGTCTTGCTGGTGGCGCTGGTGGCGGTGATTCAGTTGGGTGGGGATCGGTTGGCTCGGGGGTTGAATAAGCGGTGAGCAAATCTCGTGATGTTGGCTACGTGAAGTGAGCCAACACTAAAACCGGCCGACTACCAACTGCTACGTAAAAGCCGCAACTAACATTTGCATCTTCGACTTTGCTCCGCTGGTGCACGTCGCTTACAACGATAAACGAGTGGAGCAGGGCACTCCTAGCGGATAGACAATAAACCTGAACTCTAAGGCTTGCGTAATATAAATTCACCGCCCCTGAACTTGATCCCTCCCGGAACCAAAATTTGCGGACGATAAAAAACATTAATTATTTCAGTCATATTATCAATTGTACGATCTCCATCAGCCCACTCAATCACCGCCTCCTGTACGAAATCGTTCAGAGACCCGAGATCCACGGCAATTTTCAAACCCAAACCTTGAAGCATATCCTTTCCGTAAAACAACAAATCTTTCTCTTTGTCAGGCCGAAGCCCCGCTCTATTTTTAAAATCTATTAACTCATCGTCACTGGCGGCAGCTAACCAAGGCAAGCTTTTGGCTCGCCCAATACTAATATCACGAGAGTTCGGTCTCAATAAGTCTCCTATCTCCATATGCGTATATTGATACTTGGCATTCAAGGCTGCGAAAGATGCGTGGTAGCGAAACTCCCCGAATTTTGAGGTGGTCTTTTGGGGCTGAGCACCAGCGTCCAGGGCAAAAAAAACAAAATCGTGATTTCCATAACGCGAAATATTAATTGTTCCTGAGTTACCCAGATAATCCTCTTTGGTTCTTTCGCTTCGCAACGTGAATAACGTTTTGAAATGAACTCCATCCTGATCAGTAAAATCTGCGTTACTGAAATGCGTAATTGAATAATCATCAATCGAAAAACGCGAAAAACTCTTAACAAGCTTTCTTTGTCGCTCACTATCAACCTCGCTATCCAAGAGAATAACATTAGCACAGGAGACACGCGCAATCGTGTCAACTCCACTTTCAGATACCAAACTCAATCCGTTCCATACTTCACCCTCACTGAACATGAGATCGTAAGCGTGAGCCACATCAAGCGGAGGCGTGGAGTTCGCACCAAAAAAGTCCAACTTGGACACCGGATTATTAACCGTAAATAAATAACGATTGGGACCGTCAATATCACCAAGAGGATCGGAGTTCAACCACCGCTGTAACCACGGCGCGTAATAACGATATCCATAATAGTAAAGACCGGTCGCATCCCGCTCTTTGCCTGAGTAGCGAATCGTTTTGTTTTTCACCGCCAATGAATTCTTACCCGCCCAGCACGCCGTGCCACCAAACGGGTAATAGTGCTCCTGAGTCAAAATCCCCGCACCATCATCCAATTCCAGCGTGCTGGAACCAAGATGATCATTGAGGCTGTAACGCAGTTGGTCGCTTTCCACCCCGCTTGGCCAGTGCAGCAGTCGTACCTGATTGCGCCCGGTGTCGACACTGAAGACATGTCGCTCGACACCATCGACTTCGCGATGAATCTCAAGCCCCGGCAGATAACGAACTTCTACCGTCAGCGTCTGACCGGACGCTTGGCTGACAGTCGTTTTACGCAACCGATGCCCCGGCTCGTCGTAGCCATAACATTCGTAGTCATCGCTTTCATTCGGACGTTTCAGCAACACAACCCGGCTTAACTCATTGCGTACGTTCCAGTACATGGCCTGACCGCGTTGCAACTCCAACTGATTACCCGCCGCATCAAATCCCAGCGCTATCTCCGCTTCTCCGGGCAAGGAACCATCGTCGCGCTGCGCCAGGCTTCGGTTGCTGCGCTGGGAGGTGTACATCGAAAAACCTGGCGCACCGCTGTGATGGCGAGTGATGAGGTTGCCCGCTGCGTCGTAGTCGAATTTCTGCGTGTAGTTGCGCCGTTGATTAGGATCCAGCGGCGTTGGCAGCAGCTCCGGCAAGGCCGGGCCATGACTGGGCTGGCTGACTTCCCAGCCGCTGGCCTCGACCAGTTGATAAAGGCTGTCGTAGCGATACCGACTGACCGGATCGATGCGCTGATTGTTGAGCCAGGACACGGCTTGAGTCTTGTCTTCCAGGCTGATGATGTTGCCCACCGGATCGTAGACGTAATTCAGATCCTGCAACGGAGGATGCGTGCCGACACTGGCGAGCAGTCTGAGCAACCGGCCGTCATCGCGGCTGTATTCGGCGCGGGCGATGACGCCGTTGCCGGCCGTTTCGCTTTCGATCTGACCCTGCGCGTTGTAGCGAATCGCGCTGACCAGGCACTTCGGCTGCCTGCCCTCGCCGGCCTGCAACAGCCAGGTCGCGCAAGCTTGCCCGGCGATGTTGTAATGCTGGGTCCGGAGGTTGCCTACCGCGTCGGTGTGATGCTGCAACTCGCCAGTTGGAGTGAAAGTCTGCCGGGTGACGTAGGTTGTTTCCTCGAGATAGTCATCCCGCCGGTCGGGTTCGAGTGGCCAGTCAGGCGTCTCGAGCTCGATCAAAAAGCGTCGCGACTCCACCACCACTGCACCGCCGAGGCCGTAGTGATCGAAGTGCCGATTGCCGGCCGGGTCGTCGTGGCGGATCGGTCGACCGCACTGGTTGTGCTGTGCGTGATCATCGGTGGCTTTTGCATAGGTCCAGCGCTCGACCACGTGAGGCTGCCCGTCGTGCGCCTGCTCGGTGAGGGCTAGCGGTCGCAGCAGATCATCGTATTGGCGGTGACTCTGACTGCCCCGCGCATCCCAGCCAGAACACATCGAGCCCGCTTCATTCAACAGCCGCACCTGCCAACCGGAGTCGACGCTGTCTGCGAGTAAGTCTTGACCGCTCAATGCGTAGAGTGTGGCCAGATTCGGCTTGGGCGCAACGCCGTACAAACGCGGATCCCACGACGCTACCTGACGCCCCGCCTCATCAAAGATCTGCCGGGTGATGCGCGATTCGATGTCGGCTTTATCCGGGTGTCGGCAATAGGCAACGCTGCGAACCACCAGTGCGCGCGGGTCAATGACCGACAAGGTCGGAGTGGTGGTGTCATGACGAGTGCCCATTTGGAGTGAGTCCTTGGCATCTTTGATACCAAGACTGTGCTTATTCTGGTCGAGCCGCTACTGTAAAAACTAACAGGTCAACCTCTTTTAATGACTCAACCGCCAGGATTCAGGAAAACCATTTTTTGAAAAATCCCTGTTTGTGGGGCTTTTCGTAATAAGCGATGAAGTTGGCGATGGATCGGACGGATGATCCTTCTTCAGGCCTTCTGTAAAGCAATTCGTCGTGTGCTCCAACCACGCCGATTCCCGCCGAATGACCACCATCAAGATTCACCGACCATCCACCAGCACCGTTTATCCCCTCGAGCCTGGCCATTACCCTGGACCATTCGGGCATCGTATAGCCAGTCGCTGTGTCGCTGCGCCCGGTACTGCCGCCCCATGCCAAACGCGTACGCTGCCCGCTATCTGTTCCGCCGGGCAAACTGATGCCGGAGCGGATGTTAGGTGAACCTGCATGACCCAGTTTGCCCGGCTGATTGTTCTTCGGGTCAAAGAGAAATTTGGTGAGATCCAAATGGCTTTCCGGGAAGACCGCTTCCCCACCTTGCGAAAGCACAGGCCCGGATTCAATCCTCGATCCATCTCTCATTCGAACTGTCACGAAATGCTTTCGATAGTCTGAAGGCACCGGGGCGTAAATCTGACTTTTACCGCCGATCTTGCTTGGGCCAATCGGCGCAAACGGCGAAACGTTACTGCTAGCCTGATTCCGCATATTGAAGAAACCGCCGTTGATATAGGCAACGGCACCCGCGTTCGGGATAGCTGCTTGCGCCTTGATATCTTCTCCCGACGCCGTGTTCAGACGAAAACCAGTCTCGGCGCCCGCTACTTTGCTTCGCAATGTCGAATCAATCGACAAGTAGGCAAGGCTTCTATTGCCTACGATCAGACGAGTCAAATTCATTCCCATCCGATTGAACAATTCATTACCGCCGACAATATCGACTGCCACAATTCCCCGGGCCACTGTGCGTACCCAGACACCGTCTCTTGACGCCACTATTCCCGCATAAGCTCTGCGCCAACGATCCTGCGCATCGCTGCCCTTCAGACCGTCGGAATCGACAGCGCTTGTCGGATTGTTTGCGACCATTGCGTACAGATTCAACCCGTCCCCTTGCGGATCCGCACTTATCCATCGCTGTAGCCAAGGCGCGTAATACCGATAGCCGTAGTAATAAAGTCCCGTCGCGTCTCGCTCCTTGCCAGAATATCGGACGGTTTTGTATGTCGCCGCCTGCGCATTTCTGCCAGCCCAGCAGGCTGTTCCTCCAAAGGGATAATACTGCTCCAGTGTCAGAACACAGCCTTCATCATCCAGCTCCACAGTAGAGGAGCCGATGAGATCGTCATAGCCGAAACGCAGTTGATCCGGGTTTCTGGCGCAAGGCCAGTGCAATAGTTTTATCGAAGCTCGACCGACTCCGGTTTCGATCACTTGATACTCTTCACCTCCGGCACGTCGGTGCAATTGGAGACCGGGAAGATAGCGAACCTCGCTATCCAGAATTCGAACCGCAGTCTGTCGGATAAACACTTTGCGCGAACGATGACCGGAAAGATCATAACTAGAGCACTCGAAATCATCGGCCTTTGCCTCGCGTTGAACCAGCACTACGCGACTCAGCTCATTGCGCACGTTCCACGTCATGGCCTGTCCGCGCTGCAGCTCAAGCTGATTACCCGCCGCATCAAATCCCAACGCTATTTCCGCTTCCCCGGGCAAGGAACCATCGTCGCGCTGCATCAGGCTTCGGTTGTTGCGATGGGAGGTGTACATCGAAAAACCTGGCGCACCGCTATGCTGGCGAGTGATCAGGTTGCCCGCTGCGTCGTAGTCGAATTTCTGCGTGTAGTTGCGCCGTTGATTAGGATCCAGCGGCGTTGGCAGCAGCTCCGGCAAGGCCGGGCCATGACTGGGCTGGCTGACTTCCCAGCCGCTGGCCTCGACCAGTTGATAAAGGCTGTCGTAGCGATACCGACTGACCGGATCGATGCGCTGATTGTTGAGCCAGGACACGGCTTGAGTCTTGTCTTCCAGGCTGATGATGTTGCCCACCGGATCGTAGACGTAATTCAGATCCTGCAACGGAGGATGCGTGCCGACACTGGCGAGCAGTCTCAGCAACCGGCCGTCATCGCGGCTGTATTCGGCGCGGGCGATGACGCCGTTGCCGGCCGTTTCGCTTTCGATCTGACCCTGCGCGTTGTAGCGAATCGCGCTGACCAGGCACTTCGGCTGCCTGCCCTCGCCGGCCTGCAACAGCCAGGTCGCGCAAGCTTGCCCGGCGATGTTGTAATGCTGCGTTCTGAGGTTTCCAACCGCGTCGGTGTGATGCTGCAACTCGCCAGTTGGAGTGAAAGTCTGCCGGGTGACGTAGGTTGTTTCCTCGAGATAGTCATCCCGCCGGTCGGGTTCGAGCGGCCAGTCAGGCGTCTCGAGCTCGATCAAAAAACGTCGCGACTCCACCACCACTGCGCCAGCGAGGCCGTAGCCATCGAAATGCCGATTGCCGGCCGGGTCGTCGTGGCGGATCGGTCGACCGCACTGGTTGTGCAGCGCACGATCATCGGTGGCTTTTCCATAGATCCAGCGCTCGACCACGCGAGGCTGCCCGTCGTGCGCCTGCTCGGTGAGGGCTAGCGGTCGCAGCAGATCATCGTATTGGCGGTGACTCTGACTGCCCCGGGCATCCCAGCCAGAACACATCGAGCCCGCTTCATTCAACAGCCGCACCTGCCAACCGGCGTCGACGCTGTCTGCGAGTAAGTCTTGACCGCTCAATGCGTAGAGTGTGGCCAGATTCGGCTTGGGCGCAACGCCGTACAAACGCGGATTCCACGACGCTACCTGACGCCCCGCCTCATCAAAGATCTGCCGGGTGATGCGCGATTCGATGTCGGCTTTATCCGGGTGTCGGCAATAGGCAACGCTGCGAACCACCAGTGCGCGCGGGTCAATGACCGACAAGGTCGGAGTGGCGGTGTCATGGCGGGTATTCACGGCTACGCGAGTCCCTGATGTCTATACGCTGAGACTGAACCAGTTTTCTCCATCCCGATACTGTAAGAACTACCAGTTGCATTCAGGTTTGCGCACCCATGCGGTCATTCAGACAGGCTGGCGCGAGGACTGAATAAGCGCTAAGGTCGATGGCGGCAGGTGGCCATCAATCAGGCCCTTGTGATCGCGATATCTTAGGCAACGCCCTTCGCAAAAATCAGATGCTTCCTACACCACTTTTGTCGTTTCGCCAGCCCGAACCACGGGGGTTTGCAGGACGATTCCTAGAATATTTTGCCCGCTTGTACCCGAAATATCCTGTAGCTAATCTCCGGTCGTCACTGTTTTGCGGTGACTGGATTCAGTTGTCCGGCCGGCGACTGATCCGCGTGCAGCCGCCGTCCTGCTCGTTTAGTCGCGAAATGGTTGGCTCCCACTTGAAGTCAGGAGTTTACCCATGGAAAAAAATCTTGCCGATCCGCCACTCAGCCTTACCTCAAGCAAGCGGTTCACCGAGGATTTGCTCAAGGATCGCTCTGCACTGTGCCGCGCCGTCGACTCGCATCTGGCCGGCAATCAGATCACGTTGGCGGGACAGAAACGCGTTTACAGCATCAGCGAAGATGTGACGCTGGAGGACGCCCAACTGTATGTTGCCGATCTGCTGCGCTGCGCCTCGGTGACCGTCCATCAATGCGGTGACCAGCTCGGGGGCGCGGATCGGGCCATGGTGTTTTCGGTCTGGCATCTGCTGGAAATGGCCAAGGCGATGATGGACCGCTCGATCGATTGTCTGGGAGCGAAGCAGCACTGAAGCCTGGCACCCATTGCCGCCTGCACTGGCCCCAGCGCAGGCGGCGTTTTTTTGCCGGTGAAAAGGCTTATAGTCCGCCCTCACGCCGCCAATACAGCATCGATCATGAAGCAAACGCCCAGCGACCTCGAACAGATCACCGCCACCACCCTTGGACACTACAACTCGGTGGCCGAGGATTTCCGTGAAGGCACGCGCGACCACGATGTCAGCCAGAATATCGAGGCCTTGCTGCGCCACATTCACGGTGAAGCACCCTTCACGATTCTCGATTTCGGCTGCGGGCCGGGGCGGGATTTGCAAACCTTCACGCGCATGGGCCACGTCGCGATCGGCCTCGATGGCTCGCAGGAGTTCGCGCGCATGGCCCGCGAAGACAGCGGTTGCGAAGTCTGGCAGCAGGACTTTCTCAAGCTTGATCTGCCGGCCGAGCGCTTCGACGGCATTTTCGCCAACGCGGTGCTGTTTCATGTGCCGCTGCAGGTGTTGCCGCAAGTGCTACGGCAACTGCACGGCACCTTGAAACCGGGTGGCGTGCTGTTCAGTTCCAATCCGCGTGGCGACAACCAAGAGGGCTGGAACGGGCCGCGCTACGGCTCGTATCACGATCTCGAGGCCTGGCGCGGGTTGCTGACGGCGGCGGGGTTTGTCGAACTGGAGCATTATTACCGGCCCGCCGGGTTGCCGCGTGAGCAGCAGCCTTGGCTGGCGAGCGTGTGGCGTCGAGTTGATTGAAGATCAAAAGATCGCAGCCTTCGGCAGCTCCTACGTTGGAATGCGTTTCCCTGTAGGTGCTGCGAAGGCTGCGATTTTTGCTTTTGCTTCAGGAAGATTCTTTTTCAGGCTCGCGAATCTTGTACCAGGCCACATACAGCGCCGGCAGGAACAGCAGCGTCAGCAGCGTCGCCACGACAATCCCGCCGATCATTGCGTAGGCCATCGGTCCCCAGAAAACTTCGCGGGCGATCGGGATCATGCCCATGCTCGCTGCCGCTGCGGTCAGCAGGATCGGTCGGCGCCGGTGTTCGGTGGCTTCGACCACCGCGTCCCACGGCGCATAGCCTTTCTGCTCGAACTCATCGATCTGCGTCACCAGAATCACCGAGTTGCGGATGATGATGCCGATCAGCGCGAGAATCCCCAGGATCGCCACGAAGCCCATCGGCGTGCCGGTCGGCACCAGCGCCAGGACCACGCCTATCAACCCCAGCGGCGCCACACTGGCGACCAGGAACATCTTCTGCACGCTGTGCAACTGAATCATCAGGAACGTCGCCATGAGGAACAGCATCAGCGGCAACACCTTGGCAATCGGCCCTTGGGCCTTGCCGCTTTCCTCGACCGTGCCGCCGGTGGCGACCTTGTAGCCGACCGGCAGTTTCGAGGCAAAAGCATCGATCGACGGCTTGAGCAGTTTCACCAGATCGGTCGGCTGAATCTCGTCGCGCACCGAGGCCTTGATGGTAATGGTCGGCAAGCGGTCGCGACGCCAGACCAACGGCTGCTCCAGTTCATAGCGCACGGTGGCGAACGCCAGCAGCGGAATCGAGGTGCCGCTCGGCGTGACGATCTGCAGGTTCTGCAGGGTTTCCGGGGTACCGCGCTCGGAATCCACGGCGCGACCGACCACGTTGATCAGGTAGATATCGTCATCGACCTGGGTCAACGGTGAGCCGCTGACAATGCTGTTCATCAGGTTGGCCACATCTTCTGACGACAGTCCCAGTTGCCGCGCCTTGTCCTGGGCGATGTCGATGCGCAGGACTTTGCCGGGCTCGTTCCAGTCGTAAATGATCTCGCCGATGTGCGGGTTCTTGTCCAGTTCGGTGGCCAGATCGATGGCGTGTTTGCGCACCTGATCGACGTCTTTGCCGCTGACTCGATACTGAATCGGACGCCCCACCGGCGGGCCCATTTCCAGAGCCTGCACGTAGCTGCCGATGCCGACGAAGTCTTTGTGCAGGCGCTCACGCAAGCGCTGGCTGAGTGCCTCGCGGGCTTCGAAATCCTTGCTGACGATCACCAGTTGCGCGTAGTACGGGTTCTGCAACTGTTGGTCCAGCGGCAGGTAGAAACGGATCGCCCCCTGACCGATGTAAGTGCTCCAGCGCACGATGTCCGGGTCGCCCTTGAGCGTTGCTTCGAGCTTGTCCACCGCCTTGCGGGTTTCGTCGATCGAGGCGTTTTGCGGCAGGTTCAGGTCGACGAGAATTTCCGGGCGGTCGGAAGCGGGGAAGAACTGGTTCTGCACGAAACGCATGCAGAACACCGCCAGCACGAACAACAGCACGGTGACGCCGATCGCCCACCAACGATTGCGCATGGCCCACAACAGACCACCGTTGAAGGCGCGACCGACGCGACCCGGCTCGGCATCGTGGGCCTTCACCTTGTCGCTGAGGATGTGCACGCCAATCACTGGTGCGAAGAACACCGCCACCACCCACGAGACGATCATCGCCACGGCAATCACCGCAAACAGCGTGAACGTATATTCACCCGCCGAACTGGCGTTGAGACCAATGGGCACGAAACCGGCGACGGTCACCAGCGTACCGGTGAGCATCGGGAATGCCGTCGAGGTGTAGGCGAACGTCGCCGCCTGCTCCTTGCTCTCGCCCATTTCCAGGCGCGTAACCATCATCTCCACGGTGATCATCGCGTCGTCCACCAGCAGACCGAGGGCGATGATCAGCGCGCCGAGGGAAATCCGCTGCATGGTGATGCCGCTGTATTCCATGAACACGAAGACCATGGCCAGCACCAGCGGAATCGAGCAGGCCACCACCAGACCGGCGCGCACGCCGAGGCTGATGAAACTCACCACCAGCACGATGATGACCGCTTCGAACAGCGCGCTGGTGAAACCGCCGACGGCCTCTTCCACCACCACCGCCTGATCGGAAACGGTGTGCACGCCAACGCCGACCGGCAAATCTGCGGTGAGCTGGTCGATGCGCTCATGCAGCGCTTTACCGAACTCCTGAACGTTGCCGCCCTTCTGCATGGCAATCGCCAGGCCGATCGCCGGTTTGCCGTCGAAGCGGAATTCCGGTGTCGCCGGATCGACGTAGCCACGGCTGATCTCGGCGATGTCGGCCAGACGATAGAAGCGATCGTTGAGCTTGAGATTGACCTCGGCCAGATCTTTCTCCGACTCGAACTGGCCCGAGGTGCGCACGGAAATCCGCTCAGGCCCCGCCTCGATCACCCCGGCCGGAGTCACCGCGTTCTGCGATTGCAGGCTCTGCACCACCTGGCGCTGGTCGATACCTAACGCGGCAAGTTTGCGCGTGGAGAAGTTCAGGTAAATCGTTTCGTCCTGTTGGCCGACCATTTCGATCTTGCCCAGCCCCGGCACGTTGCGGATTTCTGCGCGCGCCTGTTCCACGTAATCGCGCAACTGGCGCATGGTCAGGCCGTCGGCGGTGAAGGCGTAGACCGAGCCGTACACGTCACCGAACTCATCGTTGAACCCCGGCCCCTGAATGCCCTGGGGAAACTGGCCGCGAATGTCGTCGATCTTCTTGCGCACCTGGTACCAGATTTGCGGAATGTCCTCAGCGCTGGTGGTGTCGCGCAGGTACACGTACACCGTCGATTCGCCGGGGCGGGTGTAGCTTTTCACGTAATCGAGGGAATCGAGCTCTTCGAGTTTTTTCTCGATGCGGTCGGTGACCTGCTTGAGGGTTTCTTCCTGGGTCGCGCCCGGCCATTTGGTCTGGATCACCATGGTCTTGATGGTGAATGACGGGTCTTCTTCGCGGCCGAGATTGAAGTAGGAGAACACCCCCATCAGCAGCCCGACGAACATCAGGTACCAGACGAATGACTGGTGCTTCAAGGCCCATTCGGAGAGGTTGAAAGAGCCTTTCATTGACTGTCCTCGTCAAGTTTTACCGATTGTCCGGGTTTGAGACTGTTGACGCCGGCGCTGACCACGCGCTCGCCGTTTTGCACGCCACCGGCCAGCACCACGCTGTTGTCGCCACGGCTGACCACGCTGACGTCGCGCGGGTTGACGGTTTTGTTCTGCGTGTCGATCACCCAGATCCGGGTTTTACCGTCGGCTTCCTGCAACGCCGTCACCGGCAGTTCGATGCGCGGCTTGATCGCCGAGCTGAGGGTCACGCTGATCGCGGTGCCGAGGCGGAAACCGTCCGGCGTATCCGACAGGGTCAGGCGCGCGCGGCGGGTGCGCGTGGCGCTTTGCGCCTGGGGTTCGATCTCGCGGATGATCGCCGTGGTGTTGATGCTCGGGTCGAGTTGCGCGGCCACCGAGAACACCACGTCGCTGGGCAACTGATCGACCAGCGTATCGGGCAGATCGATCACCGCTTCCTTGATGTCAGGTTGCGCCAGCGTCACCACCTGTTGGCCGGCAGTTACCACTTGCCCGGCTTCGGCGTTCCACGCGGTGACCACGGCTTTGTGATCGGAGCGCAGCTCGGTGTAGCTCAGTTGATCCTTGCTCTGGCTGACCGCCGCGCGGGCCTGATCGAGCGAGGCCTGAGTGGTTTTCAGATCGGTATTGGCGACGTCCAGTTGCGCCTGCGCACCGACGCCGCGATCAAACAGCGCTTGCTGACGACGTGCATTGGCCTGGGCGTTGATCAGTTGCGCCTGGATTCTCGCCAGATCGCCCTGGGCCGAGCGCAACTGGTTCTGCTGGTCGGACGGATCGAGGGTGGCGAGCAAGGTGCCCTTCTGCACCTCGGCGCCGACATCGACGTTGCGGCTGGCGATGCGTCCACCGACGCGGAAACCGGTGTTGCTCTCGTAACGCGCCTGAATGCTGCCGGCAAAGCGTCCGAGGCTTTCTTCGTTGAGCGCTTTAACCGTGACCGACAGCACCGGACGTACCGGTTCCGGCGGGGTTTCCTTTTCCGAGCAGGCGCCCAGCAGCAGCGCCATGCACAACAGTCCGAGGCGCTTCATGGCTGCGCTCCCGGTTGCAGATCCTTGTAGGTGTTTTCGGCAATCTCGACTTTCATGCCGGGGTGCAGCAACTGACCGCCGGCGACAATGACTTTCTCGCCGCCCTTGAGACCTTCGCTGATGATCACTTTGCCGGTCAGGTAGCGACCGACCGTGACCGTGTGCAACTGCGCTTCACCCTTGTCATCGACCAGCCATACCGCCGGGTCGCTGATGTTTTTTGTCAGCGCCGACCAAGGCAGTTCCACAGCTGATTTGCCGGTGCCTTTGGCGGTGGCGCTGACCACAGAACCGAGTTGCATGCCCGGCGGCAGCTTGTCGAGGCTGACCTTGACCTGCACGGTGCCCGATTGCGCCGACACCGACGGCGTGATTTCACGCACGGTGCCGGTGGTCTTGATCGCGGGATTGTCGAGCAGGCTGACCACGATCGAGCGATCGGACGGACGCTCGGCCAGCAGCGATTCGTAGACATTGAACACCGCGTCGCGGTCGCCATCGCGGGCGAGGCTGAAAATCGGCGCGGTGGCCTGCACCACCTGGCCGACTTCGGCCTGGCGCTCGGTGATCACCCCGGGTGCATCGGCGATCAGCGCAGTGTAGCCGAGCTGGTCCCCGGCGTTCGCCAGTTGCGCCTGCGCCGCGCTCAATGCGCTCTGACTGCTGCGCAGCGCGGCTTGTGCCGAATCGTATTCGCTCTGGCTGGTGTAGCCCTTGGGCAGGAGTTTTTGCTGACGCACGAAAGCGGCTGCCGCTTGCTTCACGCGGGCCTGTTCGGCGACGACCTGGGCCTGAGCGGAATCGACGTTGGTCTGCAGATCCTTCGGATCGAGTTTGGCCAGCACCTGTTTGGCCGTGACGCGGTCGCCGACATCGACCATGCGCTGGATGATCTTGCCGCCGACGCGAAATGACAGCTGGGTCTGCACCCGCGCCTGCACATCACCGGTGAGGGTCACCGCTGCGGCGTAGTTGGCCGGTTCGACCTCTTGCACAAAGACCCGTGGCAAGTATTCCTCAGCAGGCTTCTTGTCGCCGCAAGCGGTGAGCAACGCCATGGCGCTCACGGCCATCAGCACTTTCAATCCGGGACCCGCCATGCACACTCCTTGGCCTTAAATGCTGCTGTCGAGACGATACGACTTCAGAGCTTAGAACAGGGTTCCACGGTTGCGGACGCCAACACCAGATTTATCTCATTAAAGGTATGCTCCCCGCGTATCGCAGTGACCCGGAGAAGGATTTCATGCTCAACACCCTGGCCGTGGCCAATTACCGCTCGATCAACAAACTGGTGATTCCGCTCGGGCGCCTGAACCTGATTACCGGGCCCAACGGCAGCGGCAAGTCCAACCTCTACCGCGCCTTGCGCCTGCTGGCGGAAACCGCCCAGGGCGGTGTGGTCAATGCGCTGGCGCGTGAGGGCGGGCTGGAATCGACGTTCTGGGCCGGGCCGGAAACCATCAGCCGGCGCATGCGCAACGGTGAGGTGGCGATCGAGCCGACGGTGCGCCAAGGCGTGAAAAGGTTGCGCTTGGGATTCGCCGGCGAGGACTTCAGTTACGCCATCGGCCTGGGCCTGCCGGAGCCGAGCACTTCATGCTTTTCCCTCGACCCGGAAATCAAGCGTGAGTGCATCTGGGCCGGCCCGGTGTTTCGCCCGGCGAGCCTGCTGGTCGACCGCAACGGCCCGATGATCCGCGCCCGTGAAGGTCGCGCCTGGGATGTGCTGGCGCAACACACGCCGAACTTCGACAGCCTGTTCGATCAGGTCGGCAATCTGCGCAGCTCGCCGGAAGTGTTTCAGATGCGCGAATTCATCCGGCGCTGGCGCTTTTATGATCACTTTCGCAGCGATGCCGACGCGCCGGTGCGTCAGCCGCAACTGGGCACGCGCACGCCCGTCCTGCACCACGATGGCCGTGATCTGGCGGCGGCCTTGCAGACAATTATCGAGATTGGCGATCCGCAAGCACTGAGCGCGGCGATCAGCGATGCGTTTCCCGGCGCGCGGCTGAATATCGCACTGTTGGCCGGTGGGCGTTTCGCTATCGAGTTTTATCAGGAAGGCTTGTTGCGACCGCTGTCAGCGGCAGAACTGTCGGACGGCACTTTGCGTTATCTGCTGCTGATCGCCGCCCTGCTGACCCCACGACCGCCATCGCTGATGGTGCTCAACGAACCGGAAACCAGCCTGCACCCGGACCTGCTGCCGGCGCTGGCGCGGCTGATCATTCGCGCTTCGGAGCAGTGTCAGGTGTGGGTGGTGTCACATGCGCGACGATTGATCTCGGCGTTGCAGGAAGACCCGGAATGCAATTGCATCGTGCTGGAAAAGACGCTGGGGCAAACCGGGATCGTCGGGCAGCGGGTGCTGGATGAGCCGGCGTGGCATTGGCCGGATTGAGGGTGCCAGCGAAAAGCCCCTCACCCTAACCCTCTCCCAGAGGGAGAGGGGACTTCACCGAGTTGTTTGCGAGAGTTACGCCGACCTGAAAGCCTGAAGTCGAACCTGATTTTGAAAAGCCCAGACATCGGCTCCCTCTCCCTTGGGAGAGGGCTGGGGTGAGGGGCGAGCCTCACCGCTGATCCAACGGGCAATCACCCCAACCACTTGCCCCCTTCACCAATCACACTCTCAGGCCGGGTGTCATCACTCAGCTCTTTGCGCACATATTGGGTGACCGAATTTTGCTTAGCCCATCTGGGCTGCCCACATTCATCTCGCTTAAACATTATTCTGCGGGTTTGCCGGGAAGGAATAAGACGGCTATTTTTCCTTGCGCTGTAGGACGGATCTTTTTTTCAGGAAAGACCTCCAAGGACCCACAGCTTTTGGCCAGACTCTCCGGCCCATCCACCACAAGGAAGAACAACATGGACGTAAAAGTGCCGCAGCGGCTGGATCCGCAGGACATTGTGAAATTGCTCAGGGCGTTGCGCCGGGCGTTGAAGACTACAGCGTAAGTCGAAAGCCCCTCACCCCAACCCTCTCCCGAAGGGAGAGGGGGCCGACCGTGGTGTCTTTCGTCGTACATCGACCTGACGAACCGAGTCGATTATGGATTCAGCGACGCACGAACAGGTCGGCGGGCCTCTACAGCATCCCCCAATCGGTCCCCTCTCCCTCTGGGAGAGGGCTAGGGTGAGGGGCTTTTCAAGACACACAAAAACGCCGATGACCATCACTGGCCATCGGCGTTTTCACGTCTGAAGCGGATTCACTCAAGCGTCAGATCAGAACGCCGGCAATACCGCGCCGCTGTACTTCTTCTCGATGAAGGCTTTGACTTCCGGGCTGGTCAGGGCCTTGGCCAGTTTCTGGATCGCGTCACTGTTCTTGTTGTCCTCACGGGCCACCAGGAAGTTCACGTATGGCGAGTCAGCGCCTTCAATCACCAGCGCATCTTTCTGCGGGTTGAGCTTGGCTTCCAGCGCGTAGTTGGTATTGATCATGTCCAGATCAACTTCTTTCAGCACGCGCGGCAGCAGCGCCGATTCCAGTTCCTTGAACTTGAAGTTGTGCGGGTTCTTGGCGATGTCTTTCGGCGTTGCCAGAGCGTTTTTCGGATCTTTCAGTTCGATCAGACCGGCCTTCTGCAGCAGGATCAGCGCACGGCCGCTGTTGCTGCCTTCGTTCGGGATGGCGATGGTGGCGCCATCCGGCAGTTCAGCCAAGGTTTTGTACTTGCTCGAGTAGCCACCGAACGGTTCAACGTGTACGCCCTGCACGGTCACCAGGTACTTGGATTTGTCATCCTTGTATTTGCCCTGGTTGAAGCTGTCCAGATACGGCTTGGTCTGGAAGTAGTTGGCGTCCAGACGCTTCTCGCCAACCTGTACGTTCGGCTGCACGTAGTCGGTGAAGACCTTGATTTCCAGATCGACGCCTTCTTTGGCCAGGGTCGGTTTGATCAGCTCAAGGATTTCAGCGTGGGGCACCGGCGTTGCGGCAACCACCAGTTTCTCGCCGGCGTTGGCGAAAGAAGCCGTCAGCGCAGCCGCCAATGCGGTAAACAACAGAACCTTTTTCATGCAGTGTCCTTATCGAAAATCACGGTCGTCATCGACGACGGCATTTAATACGTGTGCCAGTGAAGTGATATCGCTGGCGTGAGGCGGACAATACCCGGATTTTTTATTCCCGGACAATAACGTTTATTCAGCTTCATATTCCATTTTGTTCATGCTGAAGAAAATGCTTATACCGCCTCGCTCAAGCGAATCAGCCAATCTTTCAAGGCCTTACGCTCTGCACTGCTACCGCCGATGTGGGTCTGCCTCACCAGACGTTCGATCTGAACCTGCGGCGCAGACGCGTCAGGCAGGTTCAGATGTTCCGGCAGGATCTCGTCGCCGGTGCTGACCAGCAGAGCGAAGTGGATGACGTTTTCCAGTTCGCGGGTGTTGCCCGGCCAGCCGTGTTGTTCGAGCACATGTTGCGCGGCTTCGCTGATCAGCGGCACGGGCAGGTCCAGACGCTGGCTGTAGATGCCAAGGAAATACTCGGCCAGCGAGAGGATGTCGCCGGTCCGCGCGCGCAACGCCGGCAGCTCCAGATGACCCTCGCTGAGATAGTGATAGAGCCGCTCGTGAAATTTCCCGGCGTCCACGGCCTGGGCCAGATCGATGCTGGTCGCCGCCACCAGACGCACATCCACGGGGCTCGGCTGATGCGCACCGACGCGGGTGACTTCGTGATTTTCCAGCGCCGCGAGCAGCTTGACCTGAATCGGCAGCGGCAAATCGCCGATCTCATCCAGGTACAAGGTGCCGCCGTTGGCCGAACCGAACCAGCCGGCGCGGCTGCTGGCCGAACCGCTGTAGCTGCCGGCGGCGTAGCCGAACAGTTCGGCGTCGGCGTAGGTCGGGCTGATCGCGCCGCAGTTCACCGAAACGAACAGACCGCTGCGGTCACTGGCGCGATGGATATGCCGGGCGAGCAGCTCTTTACCGGTGCCAGTCTCACCGCGAATCAACACTGAAATCGAACGGGGAGCCAACTGCTCCAACTCCTCGCGCAATTGCCGCGAGCGTGGGTCGACGAACACCAGCGCCTTGGCGCGAATGCTCAGGGGGCTCTTTTCCGCATCGGGAAAGGTCAGCAAGGGCTGACCGAAGGTTTCAAAACTCATGGTAGGCTCCCGCCCAAAACCGCCAGCCGACGGGGGCGTTGAAAAATTAGATCAGGCGCGACGGCGGGCGTGGTCTTCCAGGCGGTTTTGCAGGCGATAGAGATAGGCGAAACCCTGCTCCCAACGCTGATGCCCGGACTTGACGTTGATGTGCCCGGCACCGGCAAGAATCCCCGCCTCTGCCCCCCAGTTACGTGCCAGTTCGAGCGCGCGCGGGGCACTGACGGCGGCGTCGTTGTCGGAGCTGACGACCTGACTGGGGAATGGCAACAGATCGGTCGGAATCGGTGCGAAGTTGCGCAGTGCCGGCGCACATGCAGGACGCTCGACATCGGCCGGCGCAACCAGCAACGCCCCGCGCACCTGACGCAGGTATTGCAACGGCGCTGTCGCCGCCCAGTGGGCAACGGTGATGCAACCGAGGCTGTGAGCGATGAGAATGACCGGCGTGCTGTCGGCGGCAATCGCTTCGGCCAGCGCGGCGACCCAGTCCTCACGACGCGGCGTCAGCCAATCGGCCTGTTCCACCCGTGCGCTGTTCGGCAGGCTGTTCTGCCAATGGCTTTGCCAATGATCTTCTGGCGATCCTTGCCAGCCCGGCACAATCAGGTAGCGGATTGATTCGTTGCGCATGGGGAAGCTCTCCTGCGTCGTGTCTGTTCCGGGTCGAGTATAGGGAGAGGAGTTATATTCGTTAAGGAATAAGAAGCTATTTATTAAGACCTGTATCGAATATGTGATCTGTGTAGGGCGTGAGATTCTTCCCCCTCACCCCAGCCCTCTCCCCCAAGGAGCGAGGGGGAAAGGGAGCTGATCTTCAGGCTCTTCAAATCTTGAGTTCGACTGGATTTCTCATATCGGTGTATAGCCGCCAGACAACCCGGTCAGTCCCCTCTCCCCTCCGGGAGAGGGCTAGGGTGAGGGGCTTTTCAAAAACTGAACGCAAAAAAAGGGCCGCACCCTGCCAAGGAGACGGCCCCGGAAAAACGAAAATCTGTTACCGCGCAGTAATCACCGACAACTTGGTAATCCCCGCCCGTTCGATCGAAGCCATGGCTCGCGCCACTTCGCCGTAATTCACCCCGTCATCGGCCTGCAATTGCACGCGCACCTCCGGGTCCTTGGCTTTGGCCGACTTGAGGTTGAATTCGAGCAAGTCGGGCTGAATCTCGTCCTTGTTGATAAACAGTTTGCCGGCGCCGTCGATGCTCACCACCAGCGGGTCCTTCTGCTCGACCGGCGCCACCGCTTCGGTCTTCGGCAGGTTGATCGGGATCGCGTTGGTCAGCAGCGGCGCGGTGACGATAAACACCACCAGCAGCACCAGCATCACGTCTACCAGCGGCGTCACGTTGATTTCGCTGAGCACCTCATCCGTGTCTTGCGTGGAGAAGGCCATATCAGGACGCCTCCTTCACTTTTGCCGCGTTGCCCGACGTTGCCACTTTGTGTGCGGTCGGGTGGATCAGCACGCGGAACGCGCTCTTCTGCGCCAGGCTGTAGAAGTCGTGGGCGAAGTCGTCGAGATCCGCCGCCGTGAGTTTCAGACGGCGCAAAAAGTAGTTGTAAACCAGCACCGCCGGCACCGCGACGGCGATCCCCACGCCGGTCGCGACGAGTGCCGCACCGATCGGCCCGGCCACCGTTTCCAGGCTCGCCGAACCGGCGGCGCTGATGCCTTTCAAGGCCTCCATGATTCCCCACACCGTGCCAAACAGACCAATGAACGGCGAGGTGCTGCCGATACTCGCGACAACCGCCAGACCGGTTTCCAGCGAACGCCGTTCGCGGACGATCTGCTGGCGCAAGGCACGCTCGAGGCGATCCTGATGGTTGATCGCCTGGCTCAGATCATTCGCCTGCGGCGCCTCGCCCACCTGGATCGCTGCATAGCCAGCCTGCGCCACTCGCGCTGCGGCGCCGGGCTGGGTTTCGCTCAACTCTGCCGCGGCATCCAGACTCGACGCCGCCCAGAAACGTTTGTGAAAGCGCCGATCCTGCGCTTTCAGACGACCGAACTGCACAGCCTTGAGCAACGCCAGGCCCCAAGTGGCAACGGAAAAAACCACCAGCAGCCAGATCACCGCGCTTTCGATGGATTCCAGTGGAGATGCCAGTAACGTCATGATGTGTTCCCTCGTGTAAACGTTTCGCGCGAATTTGGTTTCGGTTTAATGAATCTTGAAATCGATGGGCACGCTGACCCAGCCGTCCTGGGCGACATCACCCTGCTTGGCCGGGACGAAACTCCAGCGCTTGACGGCATTCAGCGCCGCATCGTCGAGCTGTTGCCGACCACTGCTTTTGGCAATCTGGATCTCGCCCGGTTTGCCGCTGGCCAACACATGCACCCGTAACAACACCGTGCCTTCCCAACCGCGCCGCTGGGCCAGCGACGGGTATTCCGGCGCCGGATTTTTCAGATACGCAGCGTTGGCTGAAGCCGGAGTAACAGGCGCCGGTGCCGGTGGCGCAGGAGGCGCTGGAGCGGCGACCGGGGCTGCGGGTTTCGCTGGCGCTGGCGGTTGCTCTACTGCCTTCGGCGCCGGTTTGGGCGGCGGTTTCACCACCGGTTTGGGTTTGGCGATCGGCTTGGGCGGCGGCGGTTTCACCGCCAACTCGTCCTCCACTGGCGGTGGCGGCTCGACCACGGGCGCCGGTGGTGGCGCCACCACAACCGGCGGCGCGGGCGGAGCCGGGCGTGAAAACTCGATGGTCATCGGCGGAATTTCCGGCGGTACCACCGGCAGCACCGGCGTCGGTTTCTGGCTGACCCAATAAATCACCGCACCGTGCACAATCAACGCGAGCACACCGAGCAGAAGGGTTTCGCGCCGACTCAAAATGCCCTTGGGCGCACGCTGCAAACGCAACTGCCCCAACGGCACCCGGTGCGGCCGGCCAAGATCGACCAGTTCGCCACTCGGCGTGTGCCGCCACAGCAATTCCCCTGCGCTGGCGGCGGTCTGGACATTGCCCATTGTTCAACTCCCTGCGGTCTCTTTCCGTTCTACGAGCCAAAGCGATCGACCCGCCATTCTTGAAGCCCCCACGGCGTAGTCGATGGGGCAATCATTGGCTGTGGACGCTTATCACCGAAAGTAATCTTTAACGTTATCCATAGGCCTTCAAGGAATATACAAATCGTCCGTTTTTACCGAAGCCGCGCACTACAAGGGCTGCAGCGATCTGCCATAAACGCCATGCTTTTACGGCATGAAAAGTATTCGGCTACGGCATCCGTTAACGCCTTAAAAGGCTGGTTTTGGTTCGCTGAATGCCGATGTTAGGCGCGATTGCCGCCGTCGCTGTCGATCAGCTGCGTCTGCTTGCCGGCGCCGCTGAGGATTGGTTGAACGGCCATGTCCAGGTCAGCGCCTTGAAAGCTCAATTAAAAGTCGTAGCGACCGGTAACGCCGAGGGTTCGCGGGGTGCCGAGCAGGCCTTCATAGCCGCCGTTGCCGCCGGTCCACAGAGTCGTGTAGTAGGTTTTGTCGAAGGCGTTTTTCAGCCACAGCGAGACGTCCCACTGGCCCTGATTGAAATCGCCGCGCAGGCCGGTAGAGAAGTTGACCACCGCGTAACTGGGGATCTGCCCGTAGTCGGAATCCTCGACCGTGCCCACCGCTTTGGAGCGAAACGCATAGCTGCCGGTGACGTAGGGTTCGAAGCCGTTATCCAGATTCCATTTGTATTCGCCGTTGGCGTTGCCGATCCATTTCGACGCGCCGACCACTTGATGGCCGCTGAGATCGCAGGAGGCCGGCGCACCCGGGGCCTGGCTGACTTCCGGCGGGCATGGCGCATCCTTGTACGAAAGGTAGCTGACGTCGTTATAGGAGCCGTTGAAATTCAGGGTCAGGCCACGCAGCGGCACCAAGGTGCTTTCGAACTCGATGCCGCGCGAGCGCACCGAGCCTGCGTTGGTCAGGTATTGCACGCGGTTGGCGGCGTCGTAGGCGTTGGTCTGGTAAGCGTTGACCTGGGTCCAGAACACGTTGGCGTTGAGTTGCAGGCGGCGATCCCACAGGGTGCTTTTGAAGCCGAGTTCGGCGTTGTTGGCGCGCTCGGTGCCGATCAATAACGAGTCGGCGCCAGCGGTAGGTGCGGAGCCGACCGCAAGGTTGACCCCGCCGGATTTCTCGCCGTGGGACAGCGTGGCGTAACCGAGCACATCGTCGGTGATGCGATAGCTCAGGTTGAGCAGTCCCGAGGGGCTGGAGCTGTACTGATTCAAGTCTCCGGAATCGTAGACGCCGGCACGGCCGCGACGCGCATTGGCTGCCGCACCCGCCACCGCCACGCCACCGAGCGGCGCGTTGCGGCTGACCGAGGCGTTTTTCTCCTCGTAGGTGCCACGCACCCCGGCGGTGAAATCCAGCCGCTCGCTCAGGTGCCAGGTGCCTTGGGCAAACAGGGCGAAACTGTCGGTCTGGATATGGCCGTTGCCGATGCTGGTGACGTTGGCCAGGCTGCCCGCCGGTGTGCCATTCCAGATGTCGGCCTGCGGGCCGTAATAGGAGAAGGATTTGTTGTCCAGATCCGAGCCGAAATAGTAGGCGCCGACCACATAATCGAAGAACTCACCCTTGGGCGAGGCCAGGCGAAATTCCTGCGAATACTGTTTGTCTTCCACCGACAGGCCGGCGTTGTAACTGGCCGGCACGTTGAGGCCATCGTCGTTGCGCGGGGTGAAATTCCAGAAACGATACGAACTGACCGAGGTCAGGGTGAAGTCGCTCGGCAACGTCCAGTTGGCTTCCACCGACGTGCCGCCCTGATGCACGGTGACGTGCTGGTCATTGTCGAGATTGACCTTGCGATGCCGGCCGTTGACCAGCGTCGCCCCGGCCGCGCTGGCCCGCGATTCATACAGATTGACGCCGTTGATGGTCGGCCCGGTGTTGTACAGCACGCGGGTGCCGGCACTGGAATCTTCTTCGTTGTAATCGCCGATCCAGCGCAGATTGAAATTTTCATTGGGCTTGAACAACAGCTGCGCGCGGAAGCCCTCGCGGGAGCCGCCGTTGAGGTCGTGGCCGTCATATTCGTTCTTGATGTCACCGTCACTGCGCGTGCGATACGCCGAGAAGCGCCCGGCCAGTTGATCGTTGAGCGGCCCGGAAATCGTGCCCTTGGTCTGGAAATAACCGTCCTCGCCGACCGATGTTTCGATGCTGCGCTCAGGCGTGAAACTGGGCGCGCGGGTGCTGATATTGATGACCCCGGCGGTGGTGTTCTTGCCGAACAGCGTGCCCTGCGGCCCGCGCAAGACCTCAAGCTGCTCGATATCCATCAAGTCGAACACTGCCATACCCGGACGGCCCAGATAAACGTTGTCGATGTACAGGCCAACGCTGCCTTCCAGGCCATCACTGGCCGGGTTGTTACCGAGGCCACGGATCGACACGCTGGACTGCCGCGCATGCATGTAAGCGACGTTGACGCTGGGCACCAGTTGCTGCAAATCCTGAATCCGGTAAACCCGTTGCGTCTCCAGATTCTGCCCGCTGACCACGCTCATTGGCGTCGGCACGTCTTGCGAACTTTCTTCGCGGCGGCGCGTGGTGACGGTCACGGTTTCCAGCTGCGAACCGTTGGCCGCCGCTGTGTCTGCGGGGACGGGCGGAGGGGTTTCGGCTTCGGCGGCATAGCCGTGAGTCCAGCTGGCGCTGCCTGCCAGCAACAGCGCCAAAGGCAGGCGTTTGAGCCGTCGGGGAGATGGGGGTAACGCGAGATTCAACGGACTCATGGCGCGGCTCCTGGTCAAAAAACACACAGACATCTTCAGTGCTGCATATTCTTTTCAGTTATTTATTTATGGATTTACAAATATTTACTGCATAAGAGATTGCCTTTATAAGGAGTCGACCTAATGCATATCCAATGCATTTCCCGGATATTTTTTATGTGAAAAATGCATATCGACTTGCGCCAATTGCGTCACTTCATCGCTCTGGTTGAGCAACGCAGCTTTGTCGCTGGCGCGCAGGCGGTGAACCTGTCGCAGTCGGCATTCAGCCGCAGCATCCAAGCACTGGAACACAGCGTCGGCTGCCAGTTGGTCGACCGTGGGCGCAAGGAATTGCCGCCGACCAAACAGGGCCATGTGCTGCTCGAACATGCGCGGCGACTGGTCAGCGGTGCGCAGCAGATGGCCAATGAGATCAGCCAGTTCAATGGCCTCGAGGCCGGGGAATTGCGCTTTGGTTGCGGGCCGGCGCCAGCCGCTGGATTGATCCCCCGCGCGATCGGCGCGTTCATCGGCCGCTACCCGAAAGCGCGCGTACAGTTTCTGGTCGATGACTGGCAGAGCCTGAGCAAACGCCTGCTCAGCGAAGAGTTCGAATTCTTCGTCGCCGATACCCGGCAATTCGAGGCCGATCCGGATTACCAGACCTACCGCTTGCGGGCACGCAAATGGCATTTCTGCTGCCGCGCCGGGCATCCACTGACGGCGTTTGAACGCATCACTGCCGAGCAATTGCTGAGTTATCCACTGGCGGTCAGCATCCGCCCGCCGAACCTGCGCAAGGTCATCGTCGACCTCAGCGGCCGCCCTGATTTCACCCCGAATGTGGAATGCGAAAACGGCTCGACGCTGTTGAGCGTGGTGCTGCGTTCGGAGGCGATCGGAATTGTCGGCGCGTATTCCGATGCGCTGCATCTGGCCAAGGGTGAGCTGGTCTGTTTGAAGATCGAAGGCCTGGCGGATGATCTGGAGGAGCTGTACACCCGCTATGGGATTGTCAGCCGCGCCGGGTATCGGTTGTCACCGTTAGCCGAAGCGATGATCGAGCAGATCAAAGAGATTGATCAGCATGATGAGGAGGTTTGTTCGCTGCAGAATCTCGCTGTCTGATCCACCGCTATCGCTGGCAAGCCAGCTCCCACATGGTTCACGCCGAGCACAAATAATGTGAACCCCCCATTACATGTGGGAGCTGGCTTGCCGGCGATAGCGGCAGCGCAGGCACCAATGCATACCCTGCATAAAACTCATTCCCCAAATGCACTTGCCGAACACCCTCACCGACAGCGAAAACCCTCACCTGTCCCACTGACCGGTGAACTCCATGCCCACCCCATCCAACCCCGTGCGCAACGTGCTGTACATCATGTGCGATCAACTGCGCCGCGATTACCTGTCCTGCTACGGACACCCGTATCTGCACACACCGAACATCGATCGCCTCGCTGCCGAAGGCGTTCGTTTCAGCCGTGCCTACACCCAAGGTACGATCTGCGGCCCGTCGCGGATGTCGGCCTACACCGGGCGCTATGTCAGCAGTCATCAAGTGGCCTGGAACTCGGTGCCGTTGCCGCTGGATGAATTGACGATCGGCGATTACCTGCGACCTCACGGCATCCGCACCGCGCTGGTCGGCAAGACCCATGCGACGGCCAATGTCGACGCCTTGCAGCGGCTGGCGATCAACCCGCAAAGCGCGCAAGCCGAGTTGCTCAATGAGGTCGGCTTCGAACCGTACCTGCGCCACGACGGCATCTACCCCGACGATCCGTCATTCGACGACAAGCGCGAATCCGCGCCCTATACCCAATACCTGCGCGCGCAGGGCTTCGATGGCAAGAATCCCTGGCACGACTGGGCGAATGCCGCCGAAGGCGAGAACGGTGAAATCCTCAGCGGCTGGAAAATGCGTCATGCGAATTTGCCAGCACGAATTCCCGAGCAACACTCAGAGACTGTCTACACTACAACTCGGGCCATCGACTTCATCGCTGAGCAAGGCGAGAAATCCTGGTGTTTACACCTCTCGTACATCAAACCACATTGGCCATATATCGTACCGTCGCCATACCACGCCTTGTACAGTACGAAATCGATTCTGCAACCGATCCGCGCGACGCTCTCCGAAGCCAGCAAACACCCCGTATACACTGCCTTTCGCCAACATGAGGAAAGCCGCAACTTCTCCCGCGATTCAGTACGATTGAATGTAATCCCCACCTACATGGGCCTGATCAAGCAAGTGGATGATCAGTTGGGGAGACTGTTCGATTTTCTACAGAGCAACGGGCGCTGGGATGACACGTTGATCGTGTTCACCAGCGATCACGGCGATTTCCTCGGCGATCATTGGCTCGGCGAGAAGGAGTTTTTGCTGGAGCAGGCGGTGGGTGTGCCGTTGATCGTGCGCGATCCTCGGGGGGCGGCGGATGTCACTCGCGGCACTGTCGATGAGCGCTTGGCAGAAACCATCGATGCGCTGCCGACATTTCTTCAAGCACTGGGATTGCCGGCAGCAGAGCATCGGCTTGAAGGGCGTTCATTGATCCCGTTGCTGCACGGGGAAAATCCCGATTGGCGCCGCTATGCAATCAGCGAATACGACTACGCCTTCCAGGCCCCGGCGCGGGAACGTCTCGGCCAGCCGATCGACCGTTGCCGCATGACCATGGTGCGCAGCGAGCGCTGGAAATACCTGGCGTACGACGGGTTTAGACCGCAGCTGTTTGATCTGTTGAATGATCCGCAGGAGCTGAATGATCTGGGTGAGGACCCGGCATACGCGGCGGTGCGCGAGGAGCATGCCGGATATCTGTTTGAGTGGATGAGGGGGTTGAAGCGGCGGACGACGATCAGCCATCCGGAGATCGATTTGCGCGGGCAGCGGTTTCGTTATGGCGAACCGGAAACCGAGAAGGTTGTTCAGATTGGTGTTTGGTAGCGGGAAGAGCCCCTCACCCTAACCCTCTCCCGGAGGGGAGAGGGGACTGAATGGGGGATATTTCAGAGGTGCACCGACCTGATCCAGCTTCACCGAATCCATAATCGATAAGGTCTTTCAGGTCGATGCATAACGCGAGATAACTCGGTCGGCTCCCTCTCCCTCTGGGAGAGGGCTGGGGTGAGGGGCTCTTGATCTTCAATCACGACCTTTGATGGTCTGGCTGCGCTGCCCATTCACCCCCACCGGCACCTCGCCCTTGAGCGTCACCCGGCGCACCACGCGATCCTGGGTGCCGTAATCATCAATCGCGTAATGCTGCGTCGAGCGGTTGTCCCAGATCGCCACATCTCCAGCCTGCCAGCGCCAGCGCACGGTGTTTTCCTGGCGGATCACATGGCTCTGCAGCAAGCCGAACAGGTGTGCCGAATCGGCCTGTGAATAACCTTTGATGCGTTTGACGAAATGCCCCAGCAGCAAGCTCTTCTCGCCGCTGATCGGGTGCACGCGCACCACCGGGTGCTCGGTTTCGTAGACGGTCGAGGTGAAGACTTTGCGATAGCGCTCCAGCTTCTCTGCCGAGACGTCCGGCTTCGCCCCGGCGTAGTCGTACTCGTTGCTGTGCACAGCGGTCAGTTTGTCGGCCAGCTCACGCAGCTCGCTCGGCAAACCGCTGTAAGCGGTCGCGGTGTTGGCCCACAGCGTATCGCCGCCGAATGCCGGCGCAACCACCGAGCGCAGGATCGATGCTTTCGGATAGGCATCAACGAAGGTCACGTCGGTGTGCCAGGAATTGGCGCGCTGGCCCTCGGCGCCGTCCAGCTCCAGAAGGTAGCGAGTGCCTTCACGCACCGGCACGGTCGGGTGCGCCACCGGTTCGCCAAGCAGATGGGCAAAGGCTTCCTGACGCTGATCGTCGAGTTGCGTCTGCTCGCGGAAGAACAGCACTTTGTATTCGACCAAGGCTTGCTGGATGGCTTCGACAGTGGCGGCGTCCAGCTCACCGGACAGGTGAACGCCGCGGATTTCGGCACCGATACGACCGGCCACCGGGTGAATTTCCAGCGCGTGAGAAACGGGTTTTACAGCGAGTGCGGCATTGCTCATGGGAAGACCCTCATCGACGGCTTGCGGTTTTGACGGCAGCGAAACAACGCTCTATCTATATTCCATTTACATCTAATAGATAATCGCATGCTTCGTTGACGGAATAAGAGCTTGCATTTAAAACCTCAAGCAACCCTCGTCGCAAATGCCTTCGAGCTATTTTTAGGATGCCGGAAAAGCATATGGATCTTCGCCAGTTGCGCTACTTCATCGCCCTTAACGAACACCGCAGTTTTGTCCGTGCGGCAGACGCCATGGGCATCACTCAACCGGCGTTCAGCCGCAGCATTCAGGGGCTGGAGCAGGAATTCGGTTGCGTGCTGGTCGATCGCGGCAACAAGGATCTGCGCCCTACGCCCGAAGGCCAGGTGGTGCTGCAACACGCCCTGAGCCTGGTGCAGGGCGCAGCTTTGCTCAGCGCCGAAGTGACGCAGATGACCAAGCTCGACGCTGGCGAAGTGCACTTCGGCTGCGGCCCGGCGCCGGCAGTGAAACTGGTGCCGGATGCGGTGGCGCAGTTCATCAATGCGCACCCGAAAGTGCGCACCTGTTTTCAAGTGGATAACTGGGAAAAACTCAGCCGTGCGCTGAGCCGCGAAGAGATCGAATTCTTCATCGCCGACATCCGCCATTTCGAGTCCGACCCGAATTTCCAGACGCAACCGCTGACGCCCAAGCGCGGCGTGTTTTTCTGCCGGCCGGGGCATCCGTTGCTGGCCAAGGAAAGCCTGTCGACCAACGACATGTTCGACTACCCGCTGGCCGCCACACTGATCCCGCCGGGCATTCGCAAGCTGCTGGCGAACCTGAGCGGGCGCATCGATTTCTCGCCGACCATCGAGACCGAGCACTTTCCGGCACTGGTCAAAGTGGTGCTGCAATCCAATGCGATAGGTGTCGGTACCGAGGAGGCGTTTGCCGAGGATGTCGCCAAGGGCTCGCTGGTGCTGCTGCACTGGCGCAACCTGCCGCAGAACCTCGAAACGATGAACGCGCGCTGCGGCATCGTCAGCCGCACCGGGTTTCGACTATCACCAGCAGCGAGGGCAATGATCGAGACGTTGATCGCGTTGGATCGGCAGGACGTCAGCGTCGCCGTCTGAAACCCTTTCGCGAGCAGGCTCGCTCCCACACAGGACCTGTGTACACATCCAATGTGGGAGCGAGCCTGCTCGCGAAGAGGGCAGCGAAGACGCTGGAGATCTAAAGCTTGGCGGCTGAGAGTTCAGGCGCCACCCAATCACTGACCTTGAACGGCTTGCGGATCAGCTTCTGCTGCGCCGCCAGGTCGACCTTGTCCTGCAGGCCGCTCAAGAACACCGGATCCAGTGTCGACGGGAAAATCTCACTGAGATTCTGGTCCTTCAGATCCTGAGCCAGAATCACCGGCGGATAACTGGCCAGCCCTGATACCAGCTGCACATAGGCGTCCTTGTTGCTGTCCTGCGTCAGCCACTCGACCGCTTGCTGCTGCGCCTTGAGCAGTTTCGCAATGACCTCAGGATGGGCGTCGACAAACTTGCCATTACCCAGCAGCACCGCCTGCACGCTGCCAGCGCCGCCAAGGTCCTTGGTGTTGAGCGGCAATTCCGCCAGGCCTTTGGCTTGCAAGGCACTCAGCGCGGAGCTGCCCCACGAGGCATCGATCTGCTTGGCCGCGAGTGCCGAAACCGCCGCGTTGAAATCCAGATTGATCACCTTCAGATCCTTCTCGCTCAGGCCCTGACTGGCGAGCGCCGCATCGAACGACAGCTGCGTCGCCGTCCCGCGAAAGATCGCCACGCGTTTGCCCTTGAGATCCTGCAGGGTCTTGATCCCCGAGCCGGGCACCACGCCGAGGTATTGCTTGACCCCACGCGCCGTCGCGCTGAGCAGGCGCGTGTCCAGACCGTTGGACTTGCCGATGATCGCGGCCAGATCGCCGAGATAGGCCAGATCGACCTGCCCATTGGCAAACGCCTCATTGATCACCGGCCCGGCGCCCTTGAAGAAACTCCACTGGATCTTGATGCCCTGCTCGGCGAAGGCCTTTTCGAAGATCTGCTGATCGCGCAGCACATCGACGATGCCGCCGCCGCTGTGTTGAGTGCCGGCGCTGAGGTCGGGCACGGCGATGCGGATTTCCTTGAGTTCTTCGGCTTGGGCGCCAAGCGCAAGAAAGCCTGCAAGCGCCGGGGCGGCCAGCAGGCTGATGATTCGTTTGAAGGGAAGGTTCATGGGTGCGGCTCCTTGATCGCTGAGGAGCCGAAAGTAGGCTGACTGGCTACATTCGCTTAAATACTAAAAATTCACATTTTTATATCTTTATGAGCTAAGCAAGTGGTTGTGCGGCGTGCAGCGCGATATGCATTAACAGCATCGAAAATATTCTTCGAATGCATTGGATGCGCGTAAGCAGGCAAGCCTTAAATGGATTCGCTTATCTCCCGATAGCATCGAACGCAACTTTGTTAGATCAGTTTCATATATGACGAAACCCAGTGTGGGAGCGAGCCTGCTCGCGAATAGGCCATACCAGCCGACATCAGTGCTGCCTGAAACAGCCATTCGCGAGCAGGCTCGCTCCCACATGAAAAGCGGTTCGCCATGCAACCCGACAACGGAGGTCACCCATGGCCCGTCAATCTCTGCTCAGCCTGCCGCTGGCCGCGCCGCCGCTGAAAAGCCGTCGCACCTGGCCGAGCCTGAATCAACGCCTTTTGCCCTGGCTGCTACCCGTCAGCCTGTTCGTCCTGTGGTGGCTGGCCGCGCGCAATCAGTGGATGAGCGAGCAGATCCTGCCGGCGCCATCGCTGGTGTGGAGCAGCGCTGTGGAACTGGCCCAAGGCGAGTTGTGGAGTCATTTGTGGATCAGCCTGCAACGGTTGTTCTGGGGCTTGTTGGCAGGCGTTTCGACCGGCGCGGTGCTTGGCGCCGCACTGGGCTTCAGTCGACGTCTGGAGCGCCTGGTTTTTCCGACATTCGCTGGATTGGCGCAGGTGCCGACGCTGGCGTGGATTCCGCTGTTCATGGTGTTCTTCGGCATCGGCGAAGTGCTGAAACTGGTGGTGCTGATCAAGGCCATTGTGGTGCCGGTGACCTTGCACACACTGGTTGGCGTGCGCGATGCGCAACCGAAACTGCGCGAAGCCGCCGCCGTGTTGCGCCTGCCGCCGCGTCTGCTGATTCGTCGTCTGGTGCTTCCCGCTGCGCTGCCGGCGTTCATGGCTGGCGTGCGCCTGGCACTCGCCGCCGGCTGGACCTCGTTGCTGGCGGTCGAGCTGCTGGCCTCCAGTGAAGGCATCGGCTATCTGATGGTCTGGGCGCGGCAGCTGTTCATGCTCGACATCGTGTTCGTGTGCATCGTGGTCATCGGTCTGATCGGTGTGGCCATGGATCGCGGCATCGGCCTGCTCGACCGCAGACTGGTGCACTGGCCGCACCCGGCCACCGCGCACATCACACGCGGCCCGCGCTATCAGGGCTGGCAACGCCTGCAACCGTGGCTGTTGCCGCTGGGCTTGTTGGCGCTCTGGCAACACGCCAATGATCAGCAGTGGGTCGACGCGAATATTCTGATCAGCCCTGCGGCTGTGCTGAGCACGACCCGGGACGGACTACTCGACGGCACGCTGGTCAACGGCATGGCGCTGAGCCTGAGCCGCACCCTGGGCGGCTTGCTGATCGGTGGCGGCCTCGGTTTCGCCCTGGGCTTGCTGCTCGGCCTGTCGCGTTTCAGCGAACGCCTGCTCGGCCCGACACTCGCCGCACTGCGGCAGATTGCGATTTTCGCCTGGGTGCCGCTGCTCACCGCGTGGTTCGGCCTCGGCGAACTGGCCAAGTGGGTGTTCGTCGCTCTCGCCGCCTTCTTCCCGCTGTTCGTCGCCACCCAGCGCAGCGTCGCCAATCTCTCGCCGCAACTCAACGAAGCCGCGCAAGTGCTGCGCCTGAGGCTCGGCCAGCGCCTGCGTCGACTGGTGCTGCCCGGCGCTGCGCCGGGGATTTTCGCAGGGCTGCGATTGAGCCTGATCTACGCCTGGCTCGGCACCATCGGCGCTGAATATTTCATGCCGTCCAATGGCGGCATCGGCAGCCAGATGATCGGCGCGCAGCAGCTGTTGCGCATGGATCTGATCATGGCCGGCATGCTGCTGGTCGGCCTCACCGGCGCCCTGCTCAACCTGATCGGCCAACGCCTGGAAATTCGCGCGACCCGCTGGAGACACGCATGAACGCACCGATTGTCAGCTTCAACCACGTAGGCAAATCCTTCGCCGTCAACGGTTTCGAACTGGAGGCGATTCGCGAATTCAACCTGGACATTGCCGAGGGCGAATTCGTCGCCATCGTCGGCTCCAGCGGCTGCGGCAAATCCACTTTGCTGCGTTTGCTGGTCGGCCTCGACACCGAGTTTCGCGGACAGATCAGTGTCGATGGCAAGGCCGTCAGCGGCATCGGCGGCGAGCGCGGTATCGTCTTTCAGGAACATCGTCTGTTTCCGTGGCTGACGGTCGCCGACAACATCGGCCTCGGTCTGGTCAATGAACCGCTGAGCGGAGCGCAGAAACAACAACGCATCAAAGACTTTATCGAGCTGGTCGGCCTCAGCGATTTCACCGCGGCCTATCCGCATCAACTCTCCGGCGGCATGGCGCAGCGCGTGGCGATTGCTCGCGGTCTCGTCGCCAGCCCGCGAATCCTGTTGCTCGACGAACCCTTCGGCGCCCTCGACGCACTGACCCGCCAGCAAATGCAGGACGAACTGCTGGCAATCCGCGAACGAGCAAAGATCACCACGATTCTGGTGACCCACGATGTCGAGGAAGCGATTTTTCTGGCCGATCGCGTGGTGGTGATGGAGCCGCGTCCGGGGCGGATCAAGCAAGTGGTCGACATCGCCCTGCCGCACCCGCGCCAGCGCAGCAGTTACGACTTTCATCAGCTGCGCGAAGAACTGCTGCACGAGCTGACCAGTGATGACCATTACCAACCGAGCGCACCGGTGCAGATCCGCGATCTGCCGCTGACGTTCATTGCCTGCTGAACAGGAGTTTCGCGATGCCGCAACGTCCCAACTTTCTAGTGATTCTGGCCGACGACCTAGGCTTTTCCGACATCGGTGCGTTCGGCGGCGAAATCGCTACGCCGAACCTCGATGCGCTGGCCGAGAACGGCCTGCGCCTGACCGATTTCCACACCGCACCGACCTGCTCGCCGACGCGCTCGATGCTGCTGACCGGCACCGATCACCACATCGCCGGCATCGGCACCATGGCCGAAGCGTTGACCCCGGAACTGATCGGCAAACCTGGCTACGAAGGCTACCTGAATGACCGCGTCGTCGCCCTGCCCGAGCTGCTGCGCGAGGCCGGCTATCAAACCTTGATGAGCGGCAAATGGCACTTGGGTCTGAAGGCTGAACTGGCGCCCCATGCGCGCGGTTTCGAGCGTTCGTTTTCACTGTTGCCGGGCGCTGCCAACCACTATGGTTTCGAGCCGACCTACGATGAGCAAACGCCGGGCCTGCTGAAATCCACCCCGGCGCTGTACATCGAGGACGATCAGTTTATTGACGAGTTGCCAAAGGATTTCTATTCCTCCGACGCCTTCGGCGACAAGCTGCTGCAGTACCTCAAGGAACGCGATCAGACCCGGCCGTTCTTCGCTTACCTGCCCTTCTCCGCGCCGCACTGGCCGCTGCAGGCACCGGCCGAGATCGTCGAGAAATACCGTGGCCGCTATGACGCCGGCCCACAAGTGCTGCGCCTCGAACGCCTGGAAAAACTCAAGGCACTGGGTCTGATCGAGGCAGACGTCGAACCGCACCCGCTGATTCAGCTCAGCGCGCAGTGGGACGCGATGAGCGATGAGCAAAAGCAGATTTCCGCACGAGCCATGGAGGTCTACGCGGCGATGGTCGAGCGCATGGACTGGAACATCGGCCGGGTCGTCGATTACCTGCGCCAGCAAGGCCAGCTCGACAACACCTTCATCCTGTTCATGTCCGACAACGGTGCCGAAGGCGCGCTGCTGGAAGCGTTCCCCAAATTCGGCCCGGAGCTGATGACCTACCTCAACCAGCATTACGACAACAGCCTCGACAACATCGGCCGGGCCAATTCCTACGTCTGGTACGGGCCGAACTGGGCGCAAGTGGCAACCGCGCCGTCACGCTTGTTCAAGGCTTTCACCACCGAGGGCGGGATCCGCGTGCCGGCGCTGCTGCACTATCCACAATTGCCGCTGAAAGGGCAGATCAGCCATGGTTTCGGCACGGTGATGGACATCACCCCGACCATTCTCGATCTGGCTGGCGTGCGGCATCCGGGCAAACAGTGGAAAGGCAAAGCGGTGGCGCCACTGCGCGGCAAGTCGTGGCTGGCCTTCCTGTCCGGCGAGACCGCGCAGGTGCATGACGAGCACACCGTGACAGGGTGGGAATTGTTCGGACGCCGGGCGATTCGCCAGGGCTCGTGGAAAGCGGTATGGATTCCCGGGCCGGTCGGGCCAGCGACCTGGCAGCTTTATGATCTGGCGAATGATCCAGGGGAGATTCATGATCTGGCGTTGAGTCAGCCGCAGAAACTCACTGACCTGATCGGGCATTGGCAGCGGTATGTAGAAGAGACCGGGGTGATCCTCAGTGCTTCGCCGTTTCAGCCGGATTCATAGGGTCTGACAGATCGTATTCGCGAGCAGGCTCGCTCCCACAGGAAACCGGATTCCAACTGTGGGAGCGAGCCTGCTCGCGAAGGGGCCTGTGAGCGCAACCCATCAAGCCCGGGCTGAACTCACCTCTTCATGCACCATTCCAGCCGGACGCACAAACCGGTTCGCCCGGCCAAACGTGCCGAAATCATTGAACCGCACGCCCATCTCGCGCATCACCTTGTGCGCCACCGGCACGGTCATCTGACGAATGTAAAACGGCTCCTTGACCACGAAATGATGAATCCCGTGACTGCTGCCGAAGTTGAAGCAGAACGCTTGCAACGGCCACAGCCACCACGGGTTCAGCACCTGGCATTGCTGCAGCACATTGCCCGGTTCGACGTCGCCGTAGTAATGCATGTTCGAGCTGATGAAGTGCAGGCAGAAAGTGCGCAGCACGTTGGGGCCGATGATCACCACGGCGGCGATATCGATCACCTGCATCACCGACAGCGCGGTGGCCGACCACTCGATTGGCGAGCCGAGCAAATGCGCGATGCCGTTGGCCCCGTGAAAGCCGAGAAACACGTACCACGCTCCCCAATGCAGCAGCGCCAGCGGTGCGTAGACCTTGAGCACGCGCTTGCCGATGCTCCACTTGTGTGCCCAGGTCCTGGCGCGCAGCAGACGGATAAAGGCCGACATGACGTTATCGCCAACCATCAGCAGACGGGCAAAACCCCACGGCTCGCCGTTGGTGATTGCGCGCTCTTCCATGTCGGCTTCAGTGCCGGAAACCTTGTGATGGTTGAGGTGCAGATGACGACGGATCCACGGGTTGATCGTGCTCGGTCGCGCCAGCCAGACCAGGCCCATCATCAGGTTGTGCGGCACGCGCTGCTTGCGGAAGTACATGCTGTGGATCAGGTCGTGTTCCAGCTCATGGGTCAGCGAGGCGAAAAACCCGTTGAGCAGCAGGCACACCCACCAGGCCATATGGCCAGTGATGTACAGCGCCGCCGAGCCGATCATCCCGGCCAGCGCCAACGCCAGAATCCCCGCACCGAGGGCATCCTGATGCTGAAGCATCGGGTAGCGCTCACGCAATTGCGCACCCTTGGCCAACACCACTTGGCGAATATGTGCCGAGCGCTGCGCCGCATTCAGTCGTTCAGGGCTTGCAGAAGTACCGTCCATGCTTCCATCCTCGGGTCTAAGATGAATGCATCGTGCCTTGCCGGGGTTCGATCCGCGCTAGCCAAGAACGCCAACCTGTTGACCGGACGCGCCAATCCGCATGAAGGAACCGACCTCCCTCGCCAGCTGGACCCGCGCCTTGCGCAAACAACTCGACGCGCTCGGGCTGGACAGCCTTGCCTTGTGCCAACAGGCCGGGCTCGACCCAACGCTGATGGACGACCCCAATGCGCGCTATCCGCTATCCGGTACCACGCGCCTGTGGGCGCTCGCCGTTGAAGCCAGCGGCGACCCGGCGCTGGGCTTGCGCGTGTCGCGTTTCGTCAGCCCGACCACGTTCCACGCGCTTGGTTATGCGCTGGTGGCGAGCGGCAGCTTGCGCGAAGTGTTCGAACGCATCGTGCGTTATCATCCGGTGGTCAGCGATGCGCTGGAGCTGGAGCTGAGCCGTAGCAATGACCGTTATCAATTTCGCCTGAAAATTCCGCCCGGCAACCCGGCGCCGGCCTTCGAAGCCATCGACGCATTTACGGCGATCTACGTGCGCACCTGCCGCAATCGCCTCGGCCGTGACTACGCACCGCTGGCGGTGTACTTGCGCCGCCCCGAACCGAGCGATGCCCAGCAATGGCACAAAGTCTTCCGCGCGCCGGTGTATTTTTCCGCCGCCGAGGACCGCCTGGAATTCGCCCTCAGCGACTTCGACAGCCACCTCGACGACGCCAACCCGGAACTGGCCGAGCACAATGAAGCCGTACTCAAACGCACCCTCGCCCAGCTCAAACCGCTGACCTGGGAGCGCAAGGTGCGCGATGCCATTGAAGAACAACTGCCCGAAGGCGAACCGAGCGCCGAGCGCATCGCCCAGGCCTTGCACCTGAGCCTGCGCAGCCTGCAACGGCATCTGGCGGATGAGGGCTGTCGCTTCGACACCCTGCTCAACGAAAGCCGCGAGAATCTCGCGCTGCTGCACCTGCGTGACCCGCAGTGTTCCTTGAGTGAAGTCAGCTATCTGCTGGGATTCGCTGACACCAGCAGCTTCAGCCGCGCGTTCAAGCGCTGGACCGGGATGACGCCGGGGCAGTTTCGGGATCAGTTGCGCTGATCCGAAATCACCATTGTGTGATCCAGCGCCTTCGCGAGCAGGCTCGCTCCCACCGTTGGAATGCGTTTCCTTGTGGGAGCGAGCCTGCTCGCGAAGAGGCCGTCAGACCACCACAAACCCCAGCTCAAAAACAGTGCCGTCGGCGTCACTCCTCACCCGCACCTGCCCGCCATGCAACTGCATGATCGACTGCACGATCGCCAAACCCAGCCCACCCGAATCTCCCGGTTCCGCACGTGAAGGATCGACGCGGTAGAAACGGTCGAACAGTTTGCCCAGATGCTCAGGCGCGATGACCGGGCCGTGGTTGTGCACTTGCAGCCAGCACATACCCGGTTCATCGCGGCGTTGCAGTCTGATCAGGCTGCCGGGGTCGGCGTGGCGTACGGCATTGGCCAGCAGGTTGCCGAGGGCGCGTTGCAGCAGTTGCTGGTCGGCGAGCAATTCGCCGTGCATGCGGTTTTGCAGTTGGAGGTCGCGGTCATCGGCCAGGGCTTCGAAGTAATCGCAGAGCTCGTCGCCGACGTTGCGCAAGTCCAGTGTGTGCAGATTGAGCGCACGTTCGGCCTGTTCGGCGCGGGCGAGGAACATCAGGTTCTCGGCCATGCGCTTGAGCCGTTCGAACTCTTCCATGTTCGAGGCCAGCACTTCCTGATATTCGGCCGTGCTGCGCGGATGGTTCAGGGCCTGGCCGTTGCTGGCCAGCAAGGTGTGCAGAGGGGTGCGGATTTCGTGGGCGAGGTCGGCGGAGAATTGCGACAGGCGCTGCACGCTGTCGTCCAGCCGCGCCAGCATGGTGTTGAGCGCGTGCACCGGCTCGCGCAGTTCGGTCGGCGTGCCCTCGGTAGGCAGGCGTCGATCGAGGCTGCGCAGATCGATGCTGCGCACCGCTTCACTCAACTGATGCAAGGGCTGCAAGCCACGCCGCAGCAATAACAGGCCAAGAGCAAACGCGAGCACCGCGCCGAGGCCGACGGACAGGTACAGACGCAGGCGATAACTGCCGAGCATCTGCTCACGCTCGCTGAGCACTTTGCCGGCGATCACCGTGAGGGTTTCACCGTTGGGGCCTTGGGCCTGGCCGGACAGCAAGGCCAATTCGGCGCCGTCGCTGGCCTGCCAGGTGAGCACGTCACGGCGCTGCGGCATTTGCTCTCGCGGTAATGCATTGAGCGCGGGCAGTTCACGCTGGCGCGGGTTGATCGCGATCACGCTGGAACCGTCGGCCCGGCGCACCAGCAACAGACTGTCGAGATTGCCGAGCATGTTCTGATACAGCCGTGGCCGTGCCTGCAAGGCGTCGAGGCTGTCGCTGTCGGCGAGCAAGGCGCGCACTTGCTCGAGGCGACCGAGCAAGGCCATGTCGTCACGAAAGGCCAATTCCGAGGCCAGCGAGCGGTAGAGGAACACGCCGATTGCGCTCAGCACCAGCGCGCAGACCATGGCGAAGGCCAGCGCCAATCGCCAGGCGATCGACTTACTCCACATCGTCCGGCGCTTCCAGTTGATAACCGACGCCGCGCACGGTGTGGATAAGTTTCGGCATGTACGGATCATCAACCTTGGCGCGCAGACGCCGGACGGCGACTTCGACCATGTTGGTGTCGCTGTCGAAATTCAGGTTCCACACTTGCGAGGCGATCAGCGTGCGCGAAAGCACTTCGCCCTGGCGGCTGGCGAGCAGCTGCAAGAGGGCGAATTCCTTGTTGGTCAGGGCAATGCGCTGGCCGCCGCGACTGACCCGGCGGCGCAATACGTCGATTTCCAGGTCGGCGATGCTGTACGACTCGGCTTCGCGCATCGGCCCGCGTCGCAGTAGCGTGCGCACGCGCGCGAGCAGCTCGGCGAACGCGAAGGGTTTGAGCAGGTAGTCATCTGCGCCCAGCTCAAGACCACGCACGCGGTCTTCGATAGCGTCCTTGGCGGTGAGAAACAGCACCGGTGTGGCGCCGCGCTGGCGAATCAGCTGGAGCAATTGCCAGCCGTTGAGGCCGGGCAGCATCACGTCGAGGATGATCAGGTCGTATTCCTGCTGCTCGATAAAATAGCGGCCGTCGAGGCCATTGAGCGCCACGTCCACGGCGAAACCCGACTCGCCCAGGCCCTTGGCGAGGAAATTGGCGGTTTTGGCTTCATCTTCTACGACCAGCAAACGCATGGCACACCTCAATTGATCAGGTACACAGGCTAGGCGTGTTCGGCGCCGTTGCCCATTACAAACTTGTAATCCGCCTGACGGAGTTCTGACGAAGTGCGCCGGTTAAGGTGCAGACCTTCCCAACCGGAGCCTGCACATGACCGTCAAATACCTTGTCGCCAGCCTGATCCTCGGCCTCAGCGGCGCAGCAAGTGCCACGCCAGAACTGCCGCGCCACGCCGATCTCGACCTGAAAACCGCACGCTGGCTGGCGGACAAGGCGATGAGCAGTTGCACCGGCACGGTGTCGGTGCTCGACCGTGGCGGCAACCTGCTGGTGACTCTGCGTGGTGACGGCGTTGGCCCGCACAACACCGCCGCCAGCCAACGCAAGGCCTACACCGCGCTGTCGACCAAGACGCCGACACGGCTGTTCGCCGAGCGCGCCCGCAGCAACCCGGAAACCGCCAACCTCAACACCCTCGATGAATTGCTCTTGCTCGGCGGCGGCATTCCGCTGTTCGCCGGCAGCGAACTGGTCGGCGCCATGGGCGTGGCCGGTTCCGGCGGCGGTGAGCAAGACGAAAACTGCGCCCGCGCCGCCGCCGACAAAGCCGGCCTGACCATCACCCGTTCCCACTAAGGAGATCCACCATGACCACCCTGCGCATGACCCTCGCCGCGCTCAGCCTGAGCGCTGTTTCCAGCCTGGCGCTGGCCGCCGGCAATCCGCTGAGCGTGCACGTGCTCAACCTGGAAAACGGCCTGCCGTCACCGGGCATCAACGTCACCCTGGAAAAACACGTCGGCGAAAACTGGCAGCCACTGGCCAAAGGCACCACCAACGAGCAAGGGCGGATCGCCGAGCTGTTCCCTGCCAAACAGCCATTCGAAGCCGGTGAATACCGCGTGGTGTTCAAGACCGGCGAGTATTACCAGAAGATCAAGCATGAGACGTTCTTCCCGGAAATTCCGGTGATCTTTCAGGTCAAGCAGACCGATCAGCACTACCACATCCCGCTGCTGCTGAGCCCGTACGGTTTCTCGACCTATCGCGGTTCGTAATCCAAACGCGGATCCTTCGTAGGAGTGAGCCTTTGTGGTGAGGGGATTTATCCCCGCTGGAGTGCGCAGCAGTGCCTTTTTCAGGGCCGCTTCGCGCCCCAGCGGGGATAAATCCCCTCGCCACAGGTGCCAGTTCCGACATTGGATCGGTTTCAGTTTTCAGATCGTCGCCAAGGCACGCAATCTCACCGCATCGAGAATTTCGATTTCGCCGTATGCGAGCCCGATAATCCCCTGCCCCTGCAGATCCTTGAGGATCTGATTGGTGGTCTGCCGCGACAGCGACAGCATCGCCGCCAGCTGCTCCAGCGGCAGTTGCAGCGTCCGGCGTGGTGCGTCGAGTTCGCCGTAGCCTTCGGCAATCATCAGCAGCCGATGGGCGAGACGCGCCGGGGCTGGCAGCAGGCTCAGCTGTTCGAGATTGATGAAGGCCAGGCGCAATTTGTGGCTCATCAACAGCGCCAGATGCCGCCAGTACTGCGGCTGTTCGTCGAGCAATTTGAGCAACGCCGCTTGCGGAACATTCAGCAAGGTGCACGACCCGACTGCATAGGCATCGTGAGTGCGAGGCTGGCCATCGAACAGGCAGATTTCGCCGAACCAGTGCGGCGCCTCCACCAGACTCAGCAAGGCCTCCTTGCCCTGCTCGCTCACCGCGCCGATGCGCACGGCGCCATCGAGCACTGCATACAGACCGCACGGCGCATCGCCACGCTGGAACAATCGTTGTCCCGCCGTCAGCCGCCGCTCCCGAGCCAGCGCCAGCAGGCTATCCTGAAAAGATGCAGGCAAATGACTGAACCACTGGCCGCTGAGTAACTGTGCACGAATTTGCATAACCACTCCTGGAGTGTCGCCTGCCCGACAGAGCGAACGCGGATCCCGAGGGATGATGCATTCAACCCCACTGGAGGAACAACAATGAAAAGCCTCGTCGACCACCTCAGTCAATACGCCGCCTACCACCGCGACCCGCGCAACATCGCCAGCCACTTTATCGGCATTCCGCTGATCGTGGTGGCGGTGGCTGTCCTGCTGTCACGGCCGCAGTGGGCGCTGGGCGGGTTGTGGATATCTCCGGCGGTTTTGTTAGCGCTGGCCTCGGCGTGGTTTTACCTGCGCCTGGAATTGAAGCTTGGCGTGTTGATGACAGTACTGATGGGGCTGTCGGTGTGGGCCGGGCATGCACTGGCGCAGCAGAGCACCATGGTCTGGCTGAGCAGCGGCCTGGCGATGTTTGTGATCGGCTGGGTGATCCAGTTTGTCGGGCATCACTATGAAGGGCGCAAACCGGCGTTTGTCGATGATGTGTCGGGGCTGATTGTCGGGCCGTTGTTTGTCGTGGCTGAGTTGGCGTTTCTGCTGGGGATGCGGCAGGAATTGAAACAAGAGATCGAGTTGCGGGCGGGGGTGGTGCGGGTCAATCCGAATCGCGCTGCTGTCTAGATCGTATTCGCGAGCAGGCTCGCTCCCACATTTGGAATGAGTTTTCCCTGTGGGAGCGAGCCTGCTCGCGAAGCTTTTGCCTTTAAATATTGGCGACTTTCTGCCAGACCTTCGGCTTGAAGAACAAGGTCTCACCCTTGGCCAACCCGATCAGGCTGTCGTGGTCTTTCACCACTTCCGCTTCGATCAGATCCGTCTGCCCTTCCACCTTCAGCGTCACCCTCGTCGTCGCACCCAATGGGCGGATATCGCGCACTTCAGCGGCATGGTGATCTTCCAGCTCATGCTTGGACAGCGACACTTCATGCGGGCGGAACAGCACGTGGTTGTCGTCGCTCAACAGCAAGCGGTTCGAATCGCCGAGGAAGTGATAGACGAAATCGCTGGCCGGGTTTTCGTAGACGTCGCCCGGTGAGCCGATCTGCTCGATCACACCCTTGTTCATCACCACGATGCGGTCGGCGACTTCCATCGCTTCTTCCTGGTCGTGGGTCACGAACACCGAAGTCAGGTTGATGTCTTCGTGCAACCGCGCCAGCCAGCGCCGCAGTTCCTTGCGCACCTTGGCGTCGAGGGCGCCGAACGGTTCGTCGAGCAGCAGCACTTTAGGTTCCACCGCCAGGGCACGGGCCAACGCGATGCGCTGACGCTGGCCACCGGACAACTGCTCCGGGTAGCGATCCGACAACCAGTCCAGTTGCACCATGTTCAGCAGTTCGTGAACCTTGGTGGCGATCTGGCTTTCGCTCGGGCGCTGGTTTTTCGGTTTCATCCGCAGGCCGAACGCGACGTTGTCGAACACCGTCATGTGGCGGAACAAGGCGTAATGCTGGAACACGAAACCGACGTTACGATCACGCACATCGTGGCCGGAAACGTCCTCGCCGTGAAAAACGATGTTGCCCTGATCCGGGGTTTCCAGACCGGCAATAATCCGCAGCAAGGTGGTTTTGCCGCAGCCCGACGGACCAAGCAGCGCGACCAGCTCACCGCTGTGGATATCCAGGCTGATGTTGTCCAGCGCCTTGAACGCGTTGAAATTCTTGCTGACGTTACGCACTTCGATCGACATGAATTATTCCTCCGCGGCGCTGGCGCGCAGGCGGTTGATACGGTTTTCGCTCCACTGCTTGAGCAGCAGGATGAAGAGCGCCAGGATCAGCAACAGGCTCGCCACGGCGAACGCGGCCACGTGGTTGTATTCGTTGTAGAGGATCTCGACGTGCAGCGGCAAGGTGTTGGTCACCCCGCGAATGTGCCCGGAAACCACCGACACCGCACCGAACTCGCCCATGGCCCGCGCGGTACACAGCACCACGCCATAAATCAGGCCCCACTTGATGTTCGGCACGGTGACGTGCCAGAACATCTGCCAGCCATTGGCACCGAGCAGGCGCGCGGCTTCCTCCTCTTGGGTGCCTTGTTCCTGCATCAGCGGGATCAGCTCCCGGGCCACGAACGGCACGGTGACGAAAATCGTCGCCAGCACAATGCCCGGCAGGGCGAAGACGATCTGGATGTCGTGATCCTGCAGCCACGGCCCGAACAGGCCCTGCGCACCGAACATCAGCACGTAGACCAGACCGGCGATCACCGGCGACACCGAGAACGGCAGGTCGATCAGCGTCACCAGCATGCTCTTGCCACGGAATGAGTATTTGCTCACGCACCACGCCGCACTGACGCCAAACACCAGGTTCAGCGGCACCGAAATCAGCACCGCGAACACGGTGAGTTTCAATGCCGAAAGCGCGTCCGGTTCAAAAATCGCGGTGAAGAACGCGCCGAGACCGTTTTTCAGACCTTGCGATACGACGATGAACAACGGCAGCAGCAGAAACAGGAAAAAGATCAGCCAGCCAAGACCGATCAGGATTCTGCGCGAAGTGGCGCTGCCACGGCGCGCAGCGTTGGCCGAAGAGGCGGCCGCAATGGACGATTGGGACATGTTCGCGCCTCCTTATGGGGTTTCGATGCGCCGCTGCAGCAAGTTGATCAGCAGCAACAGGATGAAGGAAACCACCAGCATCAATACGCCGATGGCGGTAGCGCCGGTGTAATCGTATTGGTCGAGTTTGACCATGATCAGCAGCGGCAGGATCTCGGTTTTCATCGGCATGTTGCCGGCAATGAAAATCACCGAACCGTACTCGCCGACGCCACGCGCGAACGCCAGGGCAAAACCGGTCAGCCAGGCGGGCAGCAGTGCCGGAACCAGAATGTGGCGAAATACCTGCCATGGCTTCGCACCCAGGCACGCCGCCGCTTCCTCGACTTCACGGGGAATATCGGCCAGCACCGGTTGCACCGTGCGCACCACGAACGGCAGCGTGACGAAGGTCAGTGCGAGGGTGATGCCCAGTGGGGTGTAGGCGATTTTGAAACCGAGATCGGCAGCGAACTGCCCGACCAGCCCGGCCGGCGCGTACAGCGCGGTCAGCGCGATACCGGCCACAGCGGTCGGCAGGGCGAACGGCAGATCGATCATCGCATCGATCACCTTGCGCCCGGGGAAGGTGTAGCGCACCAGCACCCAGGCCAGCAACGTGCCGATGATGCCGTTGATGATCGCCGCACACAGCGCGGTACCGAAGCTCAGCTTCAACGCCGCCAGCACCCGCGGTGCGGAGATGATCGTCCAGAACTGATCCCAGGTCAGCTGGGCGGCGTGGACGAACATCGCCGCCAGCGGGATAAGCACAATCAGGCTGAGGTACACCAAGGTGTAACCCAGCGTCAGCCCGAAGCCGGGTATGACGGGGGAGATACGACGCGACATAAAAGTCCCTGGTTGAAAACGCATCAATGTGGGAGTGAGCCCTGTGGTGAGGGGACTTATCCCCTCACCACAAAAGCTCAGTCCCACATGTCATGTGCCCAGACATCAGGCCGGTTGAAGGCGAGATTACTGCGCCTGATAAATCTGGTCGAACACGCCGCCGTCGTTGAAGAATTTCGGCTGCGCGGATTTCCAGCCGCCGAAGTCCTTGTCGATGGTCACCAGTTCCAGTTTCGGGAACTGCTGGGCGTACTTGGCCGCTACATCCTTGTCACGTGGACGATAGAAGTTTTTCGCCGCGATTTCCTGGCCGGCCGGGCTGTATAGATGCTTGAGGTAGGCTTCGGCGATCTGCGCGTTGCCCTTCTTCTCGGCATTCTTGTCGACCACGGCCACTGGCGGTTCGGCGAGGATCGACAGCGACGGCACGACGATGTCGAACTTGTCCGCACCGCCGTCTTCTTTCAGCGCCAGGAAAGCTTCGTTTTCCCAGGCCAGCAACACGTCGCCCTGACCGTTGTTGACGAAGGTGATGGTCGAACCACGGGCGCCGGTGTCGAGGATCGGCACGTGCTTGAACAGGGTCTGTACGTATTCCTTGGCCTTGGCTTCGTCACCACCGTTGGCTTTCAGGCCATAGGCCCACGCGGCGAGGAAGTTCCAGCGCGCACCGCCCGAGGTTTTCGGGTTTGGTGTGATCACCGAGACATCGTTCTTGACCAGATCGCCCCAGTCCTTGATGCCTTTCGGGTTGCCCTTGCGCACCAGGAACACGATGGTCGAGGTGTACGGCGTGCTCGCTTGCGGCAGACGCTTCTGCCAGTCGACGGGCAGGCTCTTGCCGAGCTTGGCGATTTCATCGATGTCACCGGCCAGGGCCAGGGTCACCACGTCAGCACGCAGGCCATCGATCACCGCACGGCCCTGCTTGCCCGAGCCGCCATGAGACTGCTGGATTTTTACAGTGTCGCCGGCATGGTCCTTCTGCCAGAACTTGATGAATTCGGCGTTGTATTCCTGATACAGCTCCCGCGTCGGGTCATACGACACGTTGAGCAGCTCGTAATCCTTGGCAACGGCGGAACCGGCAAACACGGCACTGACCAGCGCGGCCAGAGCGTAACGGCGAATCGACGACATGGTGAAAGCTCCTGGAATTCTTGGTGGTGGCTTTTTCTTATGTATTGCTGGAATCGGATCGCGTTGAAAGATCGCAGCCTTCGCCAGCTCCTGCACGCAGCCCCTGTAGGAACTGCCGAAGGCTGCGATCTTTTGATCTCACCCCGGTTGTTTACCGGGTTGCTGCAAACGAAATTTCTCTTTGCGTTCGATCTGTACGACTTGCGCGTTGTGCACAGTGATCTCCACCGCGCCGAACCGCAGATCGCGCAGGGCGCTCTGGATTTCACGCAAGATGGTGCTTTCGTCCTGACCGTCAACGCTGCGAAGGGATGCGCTCATGGTGCTGCTCCTTTGAAGGGGATTTGCCTGGCAGTGGGCGGCACTGCGTTCGGCGTGGGAGCAATATAAGAGAGGCATGGATATTCTTAAAAAGACTATTTAAGAATGTTTATATAACCAGAAAACAATATGAGAGAGGGCAAGGGGTTTGCGCTGATGTGAAATCGTCAAGAGAACTTGTGGCGAGGGGATTTATCCCCGTTGGACTGCGTAGCAGTCCCATTTCTTGGGGCCGCTACGCGACCCATCGGGGATAAATCCCCTCACCACAAGGTCGGTGATAGCCTGATAGGCCTTTTCAGCCAATCAATGGCGTTTTCGCCCAATCAAGCCTATCCGCAGACACCGGCCGCCCAAACCAATACCCCTGCCCCAGATCGCATTCCTGCGCCAACAGAAATGCCGCCTGCTCAACCTGTTCGATCCCTTCGGCATGGACCTGCATGCCCATGCTGCGGGCCAGCGCGATGATCACCCGGACAATCGCCACGTCATCTTCATCCCACGGCAACCCGGCGACGAAGCCCTGATCGATCTTGAGTTTCTGCACCGGCAGGCGCTTGAGCCGCAGCAGCGACGAATAGCCAGTGCCGAAATCGTCAATAGCCAGACGCACACCCAGCTCGCGCAAGCGATGCATCTGTTCCAGCGCCACTTCGGGATCGTCCATCACCGCGCTTTCGGTGACTTCCAGTTCCAGATAGACCGGATCCAGCCCGGTGTCGTGCAGCACCTGCGCCACCTGCTGGTACAACTCACGCCGGGCAAACAGCCGCGAGGAGACATTCACCGCGACGAACGCCAGCACCACGCCGCTCTGCTGCCATTGGCACATCTGTCGGCAAGCCTGCTGCATCACCCAGGCATCGATCTCGGCGATCAGCCCGGTGCGCTCGGCAATCGGAATGAATTCTGCCGGCGACACCAGACCGCGCTGCGGATGCTGCCAGCGCACCAGTGCTTCGACGCCGACCAGACGGCCGCTTTGCAGGTCATGCACCGGTTGGTAATAGACACGCAGTTCCTCCTGCTCCAGTGCGCGGCGCAGCTCGAAGGCGATTTCGACCCGTTGCTGGGCATGGGCGGTCAGCTCTTCGGTATACAGCGCGTAGCCATTGCGCCCGCTGCTTTTGGCCTTGAACAGCGCACTGTCGGCGTTGCGTAACAACTGCTCGGCGCTGAGGGCATCGCTGGGAAACAGGCTGATGCCAATGCTCGCGTTGATGAACAATTGATTGCCATCTACCAGCACCGGCTCCTTCAAGGCGTCCAGAGTCCGTTGCGCCAGCGCGGCGGCCTGGGCCGGCTGTGGACAACTTTCCGCGAGCACCGCGAACTCGTCACCGCCGAGCCGCGCCAAGGTAATGCCGTGGCCGAACAGTTCCTGCAAACGCGTCGCCACCGCTTTTAGCAACCGATCGCCGACGTTATGCCCGAGACTGTCGTTGATCATCTTGAAATGATCCAGATCGAGCATCAGCAGCGCGCAGCCACGTTTGTGTGTCTGTGCCGACGCCAGCGCCTGCTCGGCGCGATCGCTGAACAGCAGGCGATTGGGCAGATCGGTCAACGGATCGTGATGCGCCAGGTGTTTGAGCTCGGACTCGGAATCCTTGATCGCACTGATGTCGGAGAACACCGCCACGTAATGGCTGAGCCGTCCGGAATCATCGTGAATCACCCGGATGGTTTGCCACTGTGGATAAATCTCGCCGGTCTTGCGCCGGTTCCAGATCTCGCCGCTCCATTCACCTTCAGCCTCGAGGGTAGCGAACATCGCCTGATAGAAGCCCGGCGGATGATGACCGGACTTGAACAGACTGGGCTGCTGGCCGATGACCTCGTCGCGCCGATAACCGGTGATCTCGATAAAGGCGCGATTGACGTGGACGATCAGGCCCCGGTGGTCGGTAACCAGCACCCCTTCGCGAGTGCAGTCGAACACGGCGGCCGCCTGACGCAGACGCTCACGGTCGGTGTGGCGCTCGCGCAAATGCGCGCCGATGCCGAGAAACCCGCACAGCCGCGCCCGTGCGAGGAAAATCAGCGCGGCGCTGATCGTCGCCAGCAGATAACCGTTGATCAGTTGCCAATGGGTCAGCTCACGGGAGTCATCGAAGAATCTGCTTAATAAATGATCAGAAACTTGCAGCCACAGGGCGGCCAGTACGAGGTAGAGCAGCGCTGCACGCAAGGCATCGCGGTAAGTCGCAGACATTCGGTCGTCCATGTCCCTACAAAAAGGTTGGAATTATAGGTCAAGAAACATTCAGCGACTTCTTATCTGAAAGGGCGACTGGTTTTATCTGTGTGCTTAGTGATAATGCAACGGCTGTTTTTATCTTTATCGAGGGCCCTATAGCCTATGTGGTACGAAGGTTTTCTTGGCTTGTCGGCCTGGTCACTGGTCGCGGTCACCCTGCTGATGACCCATGTGACGATTGTCGCCGTCACGGTCTATCTGCACCGTTACTCGGCCCACCGCTCGCTCGAGCTGAATGCGGGTCTGAAGCACTTTTTCCGTTTCTGGCTGTGGCTGACCACGGCGCAGAACACCCGCGAGTGGACTGCCATCCACCGCAAACACCACGCCAAATGCGAGACCGAGGATGACCCGCACAGCCCGGTCATCAAGGGTCTGTCCACCGTACTGCGCACCGGCGCCGAGCTGTACCGCAGCGAAGCGCAGAACCCGGAAACCCTGCGCATCTACGGCAAGAACTGCCCGGAAGACTGGATCGAACGCAACGTCTACAGCCGCTATCCGCTGCTGGGCGTGGCGATCATGGGCGTGATCGACCTGCTGCTGTTCGGCACCATCGGCATCACCATCTGGGCGATCCAGATGATGTGGATTCCGGTGTGGGCCGCTGGCGTGATCAACGGTCTGGGCCATGCTGTCGGCTACCGCAACTTCGAATGCCGTGACGCGGCGACCAATCTGGTGCCGTGGGGCATCCTGATCGGCGGCGAAGAGCTGCACAACAACCATCACACCTACCCCAACTCGGCCAAGCTGTCGGTGAAGAAGTGGGAATTCGACCTCGGCTGGGCGTGGATCAAGGTCTTCTGCTTCCTGCGCCTGGCCAAGGTGCAGCGGGTCGCACCGATTGCCCACCGCGTCGAAGGCAAAGGCAGCCTGGACATGGACACCGCCATGGCGATCCTCAACAACCGCTTCCAGATCATGGCCCAGTACCGCAAATTGGTGATCGGCCCGCTGGTCAAGCAAGAGCTGGCCAAGGTTGATCATTCGGTGCGCCACCAGTTCCACCGGGCCAAACGCCTGCTGTCGCGGGAAACCAGCCTGCTGGAAGACCGTCATCACCTGCGCATCCAGACCATGCTCGAACACAGCCATGCTTTGAAAGTGATCTACGAGAAGCGCCTGGCTTTGCAGCAGATCTGGGTCAAGACCAGTTCCAATGGCCACGACATGCTGGCCGCCATCAAGGAATGGATTCACGAGGCCGAGGCCAGTGGCATCCAGTCGTTGCGGGATTTTGCTGATCAGCTGAAAACCTACTCGCTGCGTCCTGCGACTGCCTGACCGGCAACGAGGCTGCGATCTCAAAGATCGCAGCCTCATTGCACTCGTCAGCTCCAACCCCCACCGCCCGGCGGGACTCGGTAATGGCCGGGAACTTCGCCGAAAATCACCTATCTCAATGACACTTCGCCATCCCGGCGGGCTGTCCTGTGGCCGTTGTCGACATTGCGGCGCGCCCTTTGAGATTTGTGCCGATGGTCAACAACAACCAGAAAGACACGTCCTTCACTCAATGGCCCGAGGCCGCGCAAACGCTGATGGCGTTGATGCATGCGCAGGGCGAAGTCGCACGCCTGAGCGAGCGCGAACAATTGATCAGTTCGCTGCTGGTCAGCGTCAACGCCGTGCTCTGGGCTTTCAACTGGGAAACCCGCCAGGTGTTGTACGTCAGTCCGGCCTATGAACGGATCTTCGGCCGTTCCGCCGCGCTTGTGCTGGCTGACTACAACCAGTGGCGTGACAGCATTTACCCCGATGATCTGGAGTACGCCGAACAAAGCCTTGCCGAAGTCCTGCACCGAGGTGCGGTGGAAGATCGCGAGTACCGCATCATCGCGGCCGATGGCCAGATGCGCTGGCTCAGCGACAAATGCTTTATCAATCGCAAGGACGAGCCCGGGCAGCCGGTGATCATCGTCGGCATCGCCGAAGACATCACTGACAAGAAAAACATGGAAACCGAGCTGCAACGCTTGGCCACCACCGATGTGCTGACGCAAAGCAGCAACCGCCGCCACTTCTTCGAATGCGCCCACCGCGAGTTCGCTGAGGCCCGCCGCCAAGGCACGCCGCTGGCCTTCCTGCTGCTGGACATCGACGACTTCAAAGTGATCAACGACAGCTACGGGCACCCCGAGGGCGACAACGTGCTGCAACGGATCGCCGAGTGTGGACGCGGCTCATTGCGCCGTGGCGATCTGTTCGGGCGGATTGGTGGTGAGGAGTTCGCTGCGGTGTTTCCCGGCTGTGCGCCGGAGATGGCCGTGCAAGTGGCAGAGCGACTGCAGCAGGAAATCCAGCGACTGCGCTTCAACCACGACGGGCAAGCATTCAGCATCACCGTGAGCCAGGGCCTTACCAACCTCGCCGACGAAGACAAGAGCCTGGACAGCCTGTTCGCCCGCGCGGATGCGGCGATGTACGAGGCGAAACGGCAGGGCAAGAACCGGATTATTGCGGCCTGATCCGTATTTTGTGGCTGCCGCAATTCCTGTGGGAGCGGGCTTGCCCGCGATGAGGCCCGCACTTTCAACAAAAATGTTGCCTGCGCTGGCGCCTTCGCGAGCAGGCTCGCTCCCACATTGGAATGTGGTGATCTGTCATTTGCGCATCCGCGTCAACTCCGGCAGCCCGATCTTGAGCAACCGCGCCGTCCGGCTCTTCGCCAGTTCCTCAACGCCTTCATGCTCGGTCAGCCGCGCCATTTGCGCTGCCATATGCATCACCAGCGCCTCGCGACTGTAAACGCCACCACCGAGCTGGTAGGCCGAAGCAATCAACTCGCGCAACTCCAGCGGCAGACGCCAGCGGGTGCGCAGTGCCGAGCCATAAGAGGCGCCAAACTTCGCTAGCGCTTCACCGACCTCCTGCAACTCGTCCAGCTCGCCGCCGGCTTGTTGCCACTCCTGCAAGCAGCGCAGCAGCGCCAGATCGCCGAGCCGATGCAGCATGCCCGCGCAATAGCAGCGCTCCTGATCGAGATCGAGCATGCGCGCCAACGTGCGGGCGTATTCCGCTGTGTGCAGTGACAGCTCCCAATAGCGCTCGGCGTAATCCGCCAGGCATGGATCGCTGAGTCGCGCGCTGCGTTTGAGCGCCAGCCCGAGAATCAGGTTCATGCTCTGCCCGGTGCCGAGTCGGTGCAGCGCCTGGGCCAGGGTTTGCACCGGCGCGCCGTAGTGTTGCGCGGCACTGTTGGCGGCTGCGATCAGCACGGCGGTAATCTGCGGATCGGTGCGGACCTCTTCCTCCAGCAACTTGAGGTCCAGCCCCTCGGGATTGAGGCTGCGCTTGACCGCCACTTGCACGTCGGTCATCAACGGCGCGCCATCGGCCTGCTCACGACGCCGCTCAAGGAACACCGAGAGCGTCATGCCCGGCGCCAGTGCCGGCACTTCGCAAACCACCGCTTCGCCAGCGTTGAGCAGCAACCCTTGCAAGCGCTCGGTCAGGCCTTCCATGTTCAACGGTTTGGTCAGGTACGCCGTCGGCGCCAGCGGAATCGCTTCACGCACGCTGGCACTGTCGTTGCGGCTGCTCATCAAAATGAACGGCAGCGGCGGATTGCGTTTGCGCTGGCGGACGCTGCGCAGCACATGTAATCCATCGATGCCGGGCAGTTCCCAATCGACGATGGCCAGGTCATAGGGCACCTCGCTGAGCAACGACATTGCCTGCTGGCCATCGGCACACAAATCCAGGCGCGCATCGCAGCGCACATTGAGCAGCACTTGTTTGAGCAGGTCACGGGACCAGGGATCGGCCTCGGCAATCAACACCCGGGGTACGGCGGGTAAATCAACGGCAGTCATGCGCGCTCTCCTTGCAATGCCTGAACCTTAGTCAATGCTGGCGATTCGATACAGCGCAAACCCGTCCGATGTGTTTCAAGGGACGAAAAAAACCCGCCGAAGCGGGTTTTTGTCGAGCAAGTCACACCAACGGATCAGAGCTCAGAGAAGCACTCTTCGATGATCGCCAGACCTTTGTCCAGTTGCTCGTCCGGCGAAGTCAGCGGAACCAGCACGCGCAGCACGTTACCGTAAGTGCCGCAGGACAGCAGGATCAGGCCCTTGTCACGCGCCTTGGCCACCACGGCAGCCACGGCAGTCGGGTTCGGCTTGTGGCTGTCGCCGTTTTCGAACAGCTCGACCGCGATCATTGCGCCCAGCGCACGCACTTCACCGATCACCGGGTACTTGGCCTGAATGGCCTTAAGGCCCGTGACCAGTCGCTCGCCGACAGCCTTGCAGCGGTCCAGCAGTTGCTCTTCTTCGAACACTTCCATCACTGCCAGCGCAGCTGCGCAAGCGATCGGGCTACCGGCGTAGGTGCCGCCCAGACCGCCCGGAGCGATGGCGTCCATGTACTCGGCCTTGCCGCACACGCCGGCCAGCGGGAAGCCGCCAGCGATGGACTTGGCGAAAGTGGTCAGATCGGCGGCAACGCCCATCTGTTCCATGGCGAAGAAGGTGCCAGTACGGCCAGCGCCGGTCTGCACTTCGTCAGCGATCAGCAGGATGCCGTGCTGGTCGCACAGCGCACGCAGACGCTTCATGAATTCCTTCGGCGCGACGTAGAAACCGCCTTCGCCCTGCACAGGCTCGATGATGATCGCAGCGATGTCTTTCGGCTCGGCGTCGTTCTTGAAGATGCGTTCGATGGAAGCGATCGAATCGTCGATGCTCACGCCGTGTAGTTCGTTCGGGTACAGCGCGCGGAAGATGCCGCCTGGCATCAGGCCCATGCCGGCCGAGTACGGCACAACTTTACCGGTCAAACCCAGGGTCATCATGGTGCGACCGTGGTAAGCGCCGGTGAAGGCAATCACGCCAGCGCGGCCAGTGGCGGCACGGGCGATCTTCACGGCGTTTTCCACTGCTTCGGAGCCCGTGGTAACCAGCAGGGTTTTCTTGGCGAAATCACCCGGCACCTTGGCGTTGATTTTTTCGCACAGCTCAACGTACGGCTCGTAGGCCAGTACCTGGAAGCAGGTGTGGGTCAGCTTGTTCAGCTGTTCGGTCACGGCGGCGATGATTTTCGGGTGCACGTGGCCGGTGTTCAGTACAGCGATACCGCCAGCGAAGTCGATGAACTCACGACCTTCAACGTCGGTCACTGTGGCGTTCTTTGCCGACTCGGCGAAGATCGGGTGAATCTGGCCAACACCACGTGGAACAGCTGCGGTACGACGGGCCATCAGTTCAGCGTTAGTCTTGCTCATTACAGTCCTCATTCGCCGCTCATCGGGCGGCGTGGTTCAAGGATGAAGCGGGAGAAATCGGCGGTAGCAGCATGCGATGATCGACTGCCACGGCGTTCCTGGCCGCAGAGAAAATTCCTGTTTGAAACGACGCAAAGGGACAGCGCTCTCGTGCCCTTTGCGTTTGCAGCGATCCCTTTCTCGGCTTAGATGCCCAGGCAGAGGTATTTGATTTCCAGGTAATCTTCGATGCCGTACTTGGAGCCTTCACGGCCCAGGCCCGAAGCCTTGATGCCGCCGAACGGCGCGACTTCGTTGGAGATCAGCCCGGTGTTGACGCCGACCATGCCGTATTCCAGCGCTTCGGCGACACGGAACACACGGCCGAGGTCACGAGCGTAGAAGTAAGAAGCCAGACCGAATTCGGTGTCGTTGGACATGGCGATCACTTCGGCTTCGTCTTTAAAGCGGAACAGCGGAGCCAGCGGACCGAAGGTTTCTTCCTTGGCCACGGCCGCGTTTTTCGGCACGTTGGTGAGAATGGTCGGCTCGAAGAAGTTGCCTTCCATCGCCTTGCCGCCCGCCAATACGGTGGCGCCTTTGCTCACGGCGTCAGCGATGTGTTCCTGAACCTTGGCCACGGCTTTTTCGTCGATCAGCGGGCCGGTGGTGGTGCCGTCTTCCAGACCGTTGCCGATCTTCAGTTTGGCCACAGCTACTTTCAGCTTCTCGGCGAACGCATCGTAGACCGCGTCCTGAATGTACAGACGGTTGGCGCAGACGCAGGTCTGACCGTTGTTGCGGTATTTGGAGATGATCGCGCCTTCGACGGCCTTATCCAGATCGGCGTCGTCGAACACGATGAACGGCGCGTTGCCGCCCAGTTCCAGCGAGACTTTCTTGATGTCCTTGGCGCATTCGGCCATCAACTGGCGACCGATTTCGGTCGAGCCGGTGAAGGACAGTTTGCGCACGATCGGGTTGCTGGTCAGCTCGCTGCCGATGTCGCCAGCGCTGCCGGAGACCACGCTGAACACGCCCGCAGGAATGCCCGCGCGCTGAGCCAGTTCGGCCAGGGCGAAAGCGGAAAACGGAGTTTGCGATGCCGGCTTGAGCACCATGGTGCAACCAGCGGCCAGCGCCGGGCCGGCCTTGCGAGTGATCATTGCTGCCGGGAAGTTCCACGGAGTGATCGCAGCGGTGACGCCGATCGGCTGCTTGATCACGATCAGGCGCTTGTCCGGCTGGTGGCCTGGAATCACGTCACCGTAGATGCGTTTGGCTTCTTCGGCGAACCACTCGATGAACGATGCGGCGTAAACGATTTCGCCCTTGGCTTCGGCCAGCGGCTTGCCCTGCTCGAGGGTCATCAGGCGCGCGAGGTCGTCCTGGTTCTCGATCATCAGTTCGAACCAGCGACGCAGCTTGCCGGCACGCTCTTTGGCGGTCAGTGCACGCCAGGCCGGCAGCGCCTTGTCGGCGGCCTCGATGGCACGGCGGGTTTCAGCGGCGCCCATCTTCGGCACGGTGCCGAGGATTTCGCCGGTGGCCGGGTTGTTGACCTTGATCGTCTGACCGTTGTCGGCATCGACCCAAGCGCCATCGATGAAGGCTTGCTGGCGGAACAACTGGGTGTCTTTAAGCTGCATGTCGGCTTTCCTTAACAGCACCGCGGCCTGCGCGGAGCAAATTATGATTGTAGAAAGGCGCCTCGCAAGGCTGCCGTCAGGGAAATCAGTGAGCGGATTGTGGCGCATCTGCAGTGCACGACCAAGCGCACCTGCGCTGCAACATCCCGTCAACGAGCGTTTGAAATCTCAAACGGATCGTAGGTTCAAAGGGGGTAAAGGACAATAGGTCGTTCGAAAAAAAGAACAAAAATGCCGCTTTTCAGATCAACGCAACCAAAACCCTTGCCGCAGGAAAAACCTTAGATCAACCCCCGCAAAGCGCCAAGCGAGGGTTTTGCAGGACGTTACCGCTTTAAGGAATGCAGCGATTTTGCGCCGACACGCACACTGACAAAACCCGCCAAACCCGGCATGGACGCCCCGAGCCGACCTAGGTATGATGTCGCCCGCTGCACCAGTAGCTCAGCTGGATAGAGTACTGCCCTCCGAAGGCAGGGGTCGTGGGTTCGAATCCCGCCTGGTGCACCATGAATCAAACGAGAAAGCCCCGGACTGTGATGGTCCGGGGCTTTTTTGTGAGCGATGACAAGATCGCTGGAACGCCGTCACTCCGTCGTCCAGTCAAACTCGTCATATTCATCGTCGTCACCCCCTCCTCCTCAGCCTCGTCAAATACCTCGTCTTCTTCAACGAGGTCGTCTTCCGGCTGATTCAGCAGAAATTCCTTACGTGTCTCGGTTACTGCACGCCGCATTTGTTCGCCCTTTTCCGGGCAGTTGAGTAGCTGGGCGATGCGGTCGATTTTTGCTGCCACGGTGTCCTCCAGCGCATTGGCAATGGCTTGATAGTGCGCGTTTTCGCGGGGCAATGCCAAATGGCTGGGGATTCAGGGCAATCAGCCGCCCGAGAGCGGCCGAACCTCAGCGGTGATAACGCCGCACCGCGCTGCTGTTACGCAGCACGTGGCCTTTGATTTTTTCCATCAGCTCGGCGCGGGTCAGGCCGGCAGGCAGGGCGTCCGGGGCGAGGTCGAGGGCGTAGATCTGGATGATGTAGTGGTGCGCGCTGTCGCCCACTGGCGGGCATGGACCCATGTAATGGGTGTTGCCTTTGCTGTTGGTGCCGCCGACGCCTTCGAGGGCGGATTTGGCACCGACGCCGGCCGCGATCTGGTGGGTGGTGGGTTTGATGCCGTAGTGAATCCAGTGATCGACGCCCAAGCCTTTCTGGCCATCCGGGTCGTGCATGACGATGGCGTAGCTCTGGGTACCGGCCGGGCCGGCGTTCCAGCTCAACGCCGGCGACTGGTTCTTGCCGCCGCAGCCGGGTGCGTCACTTGCCGCTGCCGAGGTGAACAGACGGTTATCCGACACGCCGGGGATGCTCAGGGTGAAGCGCTCCTGGGCCTGTGCCGGGAACTGCACGCAAAGGGTCACGGCGATGGCCGCCAGCCATGGGTTGAGAGAGGTCAATCGGGTCATTCCGGGAGCACCTTGTGCAGTGAGGCCGTCGTCGGCCCGCAAACTATAGCTGTACCGTTCGTGCCTTGGCAGTAGCAAATGGCTGAACCTCGCGCGGCGCCGCCAACTCACAAGAGAAATGCCTGCGAGGAAGCCGAACATGTCCCTGCACCGTGTCGCCCGTTTCGCCGATGTCCCGCAAGACCGTGGCCTGCAAGTCGAAATCGGCGACTGCAAGATCGTCCTGCTGCGTGCCAACGGCGAGTTGCGAGCGTTTCAGGGCCTGTGTCCACATGCCGGCGCACCGTTGGCCGAGGGGGCGTTGTGTCACGGCAGGTTGATCTGCCCCTGGCACAAAGCCGCGTACCGCGCCGAGGACGGCGGCCTGTGCGAACCGCCATCGCTGGACAGTCTCAAGCGCTATCCGCTGGAGTTGCGCGGCGATGAAGTCTGGGTCGATGACCAGCCGTTGCCCGATCCGCACACCCCGCCCGCTGACGACCCAAGAACGTTCGTGGTGGTCGGCGCCGGGGCGGCGGGTACGGCTTGCGCGGCGGCCCTGCGGGAGAAAGGTTTTGGCGGGCGCATCGTGCTGGTCGATGGCGAACCGGGTGCCGGATACGACCGCACGGTGTTGAGCAAATTTGTCCTCGCCGGGGAAATGTCGCCCAAAGATGTCCCGCCGCTGCGCGATGAGGCGTTCTATCAAGCGCAACGGATTGAACGTGTGCAAGGCGAAGTGACTTCACTCGACGCCCCAGGCAAAACGCTGCATCTGAACAACGGCGGCATCCTGCGCTACGACGCCGCTGTACTCGCCACCGGTGGCGCGCCCAATCCATTGCAGTTGCCTGGTGCCGAGTTGGCCAACGTCTTCGTCCTGCGTTCGAAAACTCAGGCTGAACAGATCATCAACGCCGCTCAACCTGGCCAGCGCGCGGTGATCATCGGCGACAGTTTCATCGCCCTCGAATGCGCGTCGGCCCTGCGCGAGTACGGCCTCGACGTTACCGTGCTTGCCCGCCATGCAATACCGTTCGCCAAGCAATTCGGCGAAGCGGTGGGCAAAGCGATCCGCAGGTTGCACGAAGAGCACGGGGTGAAGCTCATCAGTGAACATGAGGCCACGCAGATACTCGGCGAAGACAAGGTCGAGGGCGTGCTGCTCGACAACGGTCTGCGCCTGGCAGCGGATCTGGTTCTCGCCGGCGTCGGCGTTCACCCGGCCACTGCACCTTTTGACTCATTACCCAAGGAAGAAGACCAATCGTTGCGTGTCGATGACGGCATGCGCGTGAGCGATGGTTTATGGGCCATCGGCGATATCGCCACGTTTCCGCTGAGCGGCCAGCCAACTCGCATCGAGCATTGGCGCCTGGCCCAGCAACACGCGCGGATTGCCGCCGCCAACATGCTGGGTGGCGAGGAACATTATCTGGATGTGCCGTTCTTCTGGACGTACCACTTCGGCAAGAACTACGACTATCTCGGTCACGCGCAGGAGTGGGACGAGGTCGAGTTCAGCGGTGAGCCGGAACAGCCGCCGTTCATCGGCCTGTTTGCAAAAGACGGCATTGTCGTTGCGGCGGTGGCCTGCGACAAGCAACGCGCGATGGCGCTGCTGGCCGAGCGGATGAAGCAACCTCTGCGGATGAAAGAGGCCTGGACGCTGATCCAGGCCTGACACCGGTCCTGTAGGAGCTGACGAGTGCAACGAGGCTGCGATCTCTTGATCTCGTTTTTACATAAGCAAAATCAAAAGATCGCAGCCTTCGGCAGCTCCTACAGTGGAGGTCACGTCAGGCGGTTCACCGGCTCGCGATTGTCATCTTCATCGGCATGCAGAAAGATCACCCGCTGTTGCCCCAGCGGCGCGGGCAAGGCCTGCTGCTGTAACGGCCAGAAATGCGTTTCCACATGGCTGATGTCGCCGTCCTGATCGTTATGAATGGTCATCACCCCCGGCGTGCGCAGTTTCTGGAAACGCTCGTCGCACAACTTGAAACTCTTGCTCAGACCTTCATCACCAATTACCGGCGACGGCAAACGGCGCTGGGCGAAGCTGCGGCTTTTGCGTTGCTGGTAACGCGCCCAACCGATCAGGATCACCGCGTTGACGAGCGCCACCCACATATAAACCTGCAAAGTGCCCAAGGCGTCGAACGCCGAATGATCGATGCGCGGGCCGCCGGTGGTTTCGATCAACGGCCATAACCCGCGTACCAGCAGGAACAGCAGGCCAACCCAGGCCAGGACGGTGAGGATCACGTCGATCACCACCAGAAAGGGCCGCTGGCGAGTGCGGATAATTTTCATTTGATGACTTCCTCCTGGTCGTCGCCCAGCGGGCGGATGCCCCGATCAGGACTGACCCAGCGCGCGCGTTTTTTGTGTTGGCTGAACAACACTTTGGGGAAACTGACCAGGGTGGTCAGCAGACTGACGAGCCAGAACACCAACGGATACCAGACCACCCAGAACATGGTCTTGCCCAGACCCGGCTCATAGCGCCGGTCAATGACGATGCTGACGGCAAACTGCACCAGGCAGACAAACGCCAGCAACAGACCGGTGAAGGCCGGTGGCATCAGGTGATCCACGGCGATCGCGTCGGGCATGACCATGAACTTGCCCATGCCCCAGAAAATCACCGACAGCAGGAAAGTGAAGGCCCAACCGGTGGACAGGCAGTATTCGAACAGCAGCGGCCACAGGTAGCGATGGCGGTACTGCCAGATGCCGCGAATGTTCTTGAACAGCACTTCGGCGCCGCCCTGAGCCCAGCGCAGACGCTGCTTCCACAGACCGCCGAGGGTTTCCGGCATGAGGATCCAGCACAGTGCGCGCGGTTCGTAGAAGATGCTCCAGTGATCGAGTTGCAGCTTCCAGCTGATGTCGATGTCTTCGGTGATCATGTCCGGGCTCCAGTAGCCGACCCGGTTCAGCGCGGTGCGGCGGAACGCGACGATCACCCCGGAGACGGTAAAGATGCGCCCGAAGACCCGTTGCGTACGTTTGATCAGGCCGATGATCGAGGAGAACTCGCCGACCTGCACCCGCCCGATCAAGGTCGAACGCGTGCGGATCCGCGGGTTGCCGGTCACTGCGCCAAGGCGTGCGTTATCCAGCATCGGCGCGACCAGATAAGCCGCAGTGTTTGGGGCCAGCAAGGCGTCGCCGTCGATGCACACCAGATACTCGCTGCGCGCAGCGATCGCGCCCATGCGCAGGGCTACAGCCTTGCCCTGGTTTTCCGCCAGATGCAGAACCCGCAGTCGCGGATCTTCCTTGGCCAGCGCATCAAGCACAGCGGCAGTGTTGTCCTTGGAGCCGTCGTTGATCGCGATGACTTCGATGTTCGGGTAGTGCTGGGCCAGCGCCGCGTGGATGGTATCGGCAGCGTTATCGCCTTCGTTGTAGCAAGGAATCAGAATCGAAATCAGCGGCTCGCCTTCCAGCGGTGGCGGCAGCGTGTCGTCCTGCCATGGCCAGTGGCGCTCCCAGTGCAGCCAGAAATACAGGCCGCCGGCGATCCACAACCCGGACATGAACAGCGGGTAGAAGAACACGAACGACATCAGGAACTGGCCGGTCACGAGGAAGATCAGCCCCAGCGGAACGCCAAGGACAATCGCCAGAACAAGCAGGGCTAACAGTCTATCCAGCATGTTATGGATTCCATTTGTTGGAGAGTGCAGGCCTTACGGTTTTCAGGTCTGGCAGGTTGTCGAGGAAGTTGTCCGGGTAGTAACCGAAGCTGGTTGCGCCTTGACGCTTGAGCCGGCCCATCCAGTCCGCCAGATGCACGGCGTCGATATCGGCCTGATCCTTCTGGTTCCAGTCACGCGCCTGCAATTCGAACACGGTGCGGTTGAGCGCGCCGGGACGTTTCTTCACTGTGGCGACCAGTTCTTCCAGCCACGGGCCGGACTCGGCCAGCGTCTGTTTTTCCATCAACGGCATGGCCATCGGCGCCGTCCAGTCGTAGGTGGCGAGGAAGTCGTCGAGGTTCTGCGCGAACCACGCTTCGCTCTCCGGATTGAGCATCGGTTCGGCGAAGATGTTGCGCGCGGTCAGCACTTGCGGGCCGCGAATCGCACGGACTTTCGCGGTCAGTTCGTTGGTGAAGTCGATCAGGTAGCGGCTCTTGAAACGCGTCCAGCGTTGCATCGCCGCCGGATCGTCGCGCAGCGCGGCAATCGAACCTGGCAGACCTTGAGCGGCGTAGGCCTTCAGGGCATCCGGGCTGGCGTCCTCGAAATCCGAGAGCACCGCATCGTCGTGGTAGAGAATGCCGTCGACCGAGGTCAGCCGCGCCACGTCTTCATAGATTTCACCGATGATCTTGCGCACTTCGGGATTGAACGGTGACAGGCGTTTGTACTGCTTCGGGTCGACCGAGGTGATGGCGGTTTTCGGGTCCCAGCGGGTCACGCGCGGCAGCTTCGAATCCAGTTCGAAACTCAGCACCGGCATCCACGCAAAGACCTTCACGTGGGCACGGGTGCGCAGTTGCCAGGCGACGCGATCGAACAGGTCGGCGCGCATCGGCAAGTGACGGTTGGGGAAGTACAGCGAATGCACCAGACCATCGCCCTTGGGATCGGCGAAGGCTTGCAGAAACACCGTGCTGGCGCCCAGGTCAGCCATGCGCTGCACCAGTTTGCCAAGGTTGATGTCCTGCTGGGCCGGGTCCGGGTCGTAGACGTTGTCGAGATCGACATGCACCACGCGCATCGGCGCTTCGGCCTGCACCGAGACGATGCTGTTGGCGAAATGCTCGCCGTCAGGATCGGACGCGACGAGAAAGCGCGGCCCGCTCATCAGGTTATCGAGGGTGTCGAGGCCGTCGTCCAGCGTCAGGGCCATTTCATAGCCCTCCTCGCCGACCACGGTCAGCGAGGTACCGTCGGCGGTGCCGTACGGCCAGACCCAGACCCGTGGTTTGTAACCGGTGGCCTTGCGGATTTTCTCGGAAATGTTCTTCACGTCGGTACGAATGCGTGCCTGGAAATCGGCTTCGGATTCATAGCGCTTGGTCACCGGGTCATAACGCCGGGTCGCGGCGGCCGGTTGCAGGTTGCCCTGCGGGTTGCCAAGGATGCCTTTGTGGTTGGCATCGGTGTGAGCGGCGATCTCTACCAACCCGGACTTGGAAATTTCGCGGATCTGCTGCCAGGTCAGGAAGTTGTCACGGTTACGCGGTGTGCCGGCGAAATCCACCGGTTGATTGAGCGGCGTGTCGATCCAGGTGCCAACCGGCGCCAGCAAGGCTGGCCAGTTGTAGGCGCGCAGCACTGGCAGCACGCGGGTATAGAAGCTGGCGTAACCGTCGTCGAAACTGAGCAGCACCGCTCTCGCCGGCAGCTCCGGGCCGCCCTTGCGTGCGGCCATGATCTGGTCGACGGTCACTGGTTTGTAGCCGTTCTCGCGCAGCCAGGCGAGCTGCTCGATCATGCGCTCGGTGCGCACCGCCACCACGGCCTGATCAGGATCACGGTCTTCGACATCGTGGTAGGCGATGCCGAGCACGTGGTTTTTTGGCCACGGTTGTTCACTGGCCGCGACCGGGCGCTCGGAGGGCGGCGCGAAGGCCGGGGCTTGCTGGGCGCAGGCGCTGACCAGCAGCGCTCCCAGCAAAAGGATGAAACGCGAGATAAAAGGCATCTTCAAACTCTTCTAGAAGCGGAAAGTGAGGTCGACAAGCAGACGCAGATCAGTTTCCCGATCACCGTCATAAGGCCGGTTGATCACACTGAACATGCCGCCCACATCGAACACGTCGTTCCAGGCGTACCGTTGGCCGTAACCGAGCAACGCCATGCCGCCGGTGCCGTGGTCGCGCTGACTGTAAGTGCCCGCGCCGGCCTGGAATTGCTGGCTCCAGGAAGTCTCGTAACGGTGGTAGAGCACGTGGTTGACGTTGACCAGCGGCATCACGCTGAAGTCCGACTTCGGGTTGAAGTAGGGCACGTCGTCGGATTTCGAGTTGTGGCTGGTGCCGACTTCCAGGCCGGCGTCGACCTGGATGTTCGGCGCGGTGTAGATGCCCTCGCGCCCGGTCACCAAGGCTTCGACGCGGTTGTTGCCATCACTGAAGTGCGACGGGCTGACCGACACGCGCCACTCGCGGCTTTCGTTGGCGCGCCAGCGCAGGAACGCACTGCCGCCATTGGCCTTGATGTCGCTGTTGAGCGCGCGCAGCGGCGTTTCCGCCGAGAGGTATTCGAGGCTGCCGCCGTACTGCCAGTGATCGTTGATGTCGCGGGCTATCGCCAGGCGTGCGCCTTGTTTGTCACCGAAGCCGTAATCGTGATTCGACACCTCGGCTTCGAGGGTCATGTCACGGGTGCGCCGTTCCAGGCCGACACGCTGGAAGCGATGGTGGCCGGTGCCTTCGGCGAAATCACCGGTGGCATAACCGGCGCCGGCGAACACTCGCCAGTCTTCATTGATCGGTGGGCTGTAAAGGGTGCTCTGGATACCGAAATCACGGCTGCCGCTGACCGCACCGGCATCGCCGCTGCCGCCACCGTTGGCCTTGCCGCCGTAGGCTTCGACGCGCAGTTCGGCCATGTCATGGACTTCCCGTTCGCGAGCCAGACGCTGCACCTGGCGGTTGTCCGGATAACGCGCGACCACATCGTCGACCAGCGCATCGTTCTGCCGCCATTCCTGCAACTCCATCGCGGTGCGCGCCTGAGCGACCTCCAGGCCGGCATCGCGGGGCGCCATGCTCTCGGTTTCCTTGAGCTGATTTTCCGCGCGGCGCGGCCACTGGCGGGCGAGGTAAAGATCGGCCTGGGCCAGACGCAAGCCAAGGTTGCCCGGCGCCTGATCGACCAGAGTCTGCAAACGCTCTTCACCGTGAGGCAGGTCGGAACCATAGGTGCCGGCCTGGGCGGCGAGTTGCTGGGCGTCCATCCATTCATCGTTGGGGTTGCCGATGGGCAGACCTTTGAGCTCGACGCGCGGACGCTGGGCTTTCGCTGCGTCTTCAGCGACCTTGCGCGCTTCATCGGCGCGGTCGCTTTCTAGCAAGGAGTAATACAGCGCAGTGCTGTCTTCAAGACGATCACCGACATCGGCGTCCGGCGCCGAAAGCACCTGGCGATACAGATCGGTGGCAGTCTCGGGCTCACGCTGATCGAGATAAGACGCTGCCACCCAGCGCAGGGCATAGGTCTGAATCTCCACGCCTTCGGCTTGCAGCTTTTGATATTCGCTGATGACGTCGGCGGTGCGCGCCCGCGCCTTGAGCGCGCCCATGCGGTCGATGCGCCAGCGCGTCACGTCGTCGTGAGCAGTGGCGTCAGGCGTCCAGGTCGCGAGCAATTTGTCGTAATCGGCCAGCGCGCGGTCGGCGATGACGTAGCGTTCCTTTTCGCTGCGGGTGGCCAGTTCGGCGAGGCGCACGCGTTCGGCGGCGAGATCGCCTTCGAGCCGGCGCAAGGTCACCGGATCAATCAGGCCGGGACGTTGACTGGCCAGCCGCAGCGCCGGTTCTGGCAGGCGGGCCTTTTGCAGGGCGACCACGTACTCGCGGGCAACTTCCGGCTTGTTGCCGGCGCGGATGAAGGCCTGATCGTATTCGAAGAGTGCGTCGTACTGTTTGCCGGCGCGACCGAGTGCATAGCCCAAGGCGAGACGGCGTGACGGATCGTCGGGTTTGGCGGCGACCAGCGCCTGGGCGCGGGTGACGGCCTGATCGGGTTTGCCGGAATCGGCCTGGGTCAGCGCGAGACCCAGTTGCAGGTCGGCGTTGTCCGGCTCCAGCGCCAGCGCCTTGTTGTACACCTGGGTGGCCTGATCCCAGCGCTTGAGGTTGCGATAGGCACGCGCAACGGCAGTCAGCGCCTGCACCGGCAGAACGCGGTCACGGCCTTGGGTTTCATAGACCTTGACCACTTCGGCATCGAGCCCGGCCCAACTGGCGATTTGCAGATGATCGCTGATCTGGCCTTCGCTGGCCTGGCCAGGCGGCACCTGACGCAGCACGGTCAACGCAGGCGTGTAATGCCCGGCCCGGGCATCGCGTACCATCTCGTCGTAGGGTGTGTCGGCCAACGCCAGCAGCGGCCAGAGCAACTGGCTGCACAGGGCGAATCGGAACAAAGGGCGTAAACCACGATGTAATACAGGGCCATCAATACGCGGCATTTGTCAGCATCCTTACATGGCCAGCCGGGTCGCAATGCCCTCCTTGCCCATTCGTAACGGTGGCCGACAAAAACAGCCTTCGGCCAAGCTTGGTGAGGCAGTCTGCACGCAAGCGAGAGCGAATTTTCACAACGCAATATTTGTTCAGAATCGGTCCATCCGTACAAAATCCGTACAGCAAAACGCCCGGCGCCTGTTCACACAGGGGCCGGGCGTCTGGGGGGCGCGGTTGGGTTTATTGCTCTTGGGTGACGCCGGCAAACTTGCTCATGAGGAAACCGATGAACTGCTCGACGGTCATCTTCTGGCCGTTGAATTCGACCTGATTGGCCGCGTAATGCAGTTTGGTCACCACGTTGGTGCCGTCGGCGACAGCCAGTTGCGAGCCGACCGCCATGCCGGCGAACATGTCCGCCGCTTCCTTGGACTGATCGACGATGGCTTTGGCGTCAGTCTGGCCATCGAGTTGCGCCTGCACGCTGAGCAGATCGACCAGCATCGGCTTGGATACCTGAATGTTCAGGTCGAGCAGCGCGATCAGTTGCTTGCCGAGTTGATCCGGCGGCAGATCCATCGATTGCGGCTTGGTCAGGTCGATCACCAGATTGGCGCGGCTTTCACCGTTGGCGGTGTTGAACGACAGGTTCTCCAGCGCCAGTTGCGGGCCGGCCGCCAGCAACTTCTGCAGATCGGCTTTGACCTGGGCGTTTTCCGCTTCGGTCAGATTCAGCTCCGGTGCCGGCAAACCCTGCGCGGCGGCCTCGGCGGCAGCTTTTTCGTATGGCTGCAATTTGGTCTGGTAGATCTGCATCAGCGACATGGTCGACGGAATGTCGAGGTTGTTCAGGCTCATGGCCATGGCCGCCGAACCGACTTTCTTGTCGTTGAGCGTCACTTCGCCGATTTTGTAGTCGGCACGCCCCGAGGCGTTGCTGCCGCTTTCTTCGGTGCGGTTCTTCATTTCGAAGTTCTTCACGCCCAGCACCATCGGCTTGGCACCGAAGGTGGTTTTGCTGCTGGTCACTTCCAGGGTGTTTTCCCCGGTGTAGTAGCCGTAGCTGCTCTTGGCGAGGTTGCTGGCCAGGGTCAAACCGTTGAGCTCGACCTGCACCGGCGCCTGGTCTTCCGACACGGTGACCAGTTTCAGGTTGTCCATGTAGCCGTCGGCCTTGACCTTCTGCGCCTGGGCGCTGGCAGCGATGTCCATGCTCAGACCGGAAAACTTCAGGCTCGACTGCTCATCCAGCGCGGTTTCGAACGGCACCAGGTTGAGGGTGCTGGTGGTCGATTCGTCGTAGCCGATGTTGGTCACGCCCTTGAGCGGCGCGGCGCCGTTGGTGGCGGCGAACCATTTTTCCGTGGACGGGCTCTTTTCCAGCTCGTAGTTGCTGGTGGCCATGACCGGCAGCCACTTCAGCGAAACCAGGCGCGAGAACGGCAGCGGGCCGTGTTCGATGTGGTCGACGAACAGCAGCTCGACCGGGGCATCGCCGAACATCTCGCCCTCGCCCTTGAGACGATAGTGCGCGGTGCTGGTGAAGGTGTGGCGCTCCAGCGATACCAGTTCCAGCGACGCGGTGCCGTTGGAGCCGGCCATGGCGGTCTGCAGCTCTTTGTTGGCGTTGGTCACGGCGTTGTTCAGTACGCCTTCGATCTTGGTCCCGGTGTACCAGGCCCCGCCTGCGCTGATCGCGCCGATGGCAACAACAATTCCGAGAAGCACGCCTGCTGATTTATTCATGAATGACCTGATCGGTTTCCGTGGCTGTGGATGAAGTCGTCTTCCTTGAACCCGGGATCGGGTCGCGGCTCGACTGTGCGCAATTAAGCGGTGGAGATTAGCACCGGGCGCGGGCGACGGCCCAATGTTTAAAGGTTAAAGAGTGTCTATGGACACTTGGGAGAGCAAAAAGATCGCAGCCTTCGGCAGCTCCTACATTTGCAATCCGATTGTCCTGTAGGAGCTGCCGAAGGCTGCGATCTTTTGATTTCAGGAATATTGAACCTCGATTTCATCCAACTGATGATCAAAGCTCTTCAGCCGCGCGGTCCAGGTATACACCAGCACTTCAAAGTCGCGATCGATCACCGCTCCGCCGGTGGTATCCGCCCGCACATCGCAGAAATCCAGCTGATAGCGTTCACGAGCCATGGCCGTGGCGACGTCGGACAGCTCGCGGGCGTTGCTCAGCCAGTGCCAGCCGTCATCGGCGATCTGCTTGTCGAGTTCCAGGCATTGCTTCTTCAGCCCTTCGAGGCTCTTTTCCAGCGGCGTGCCGGTGAGCTCGCCCATGACCTCGGCGAAGGTTCGCCCGGGCTGCCAGTAACTGCCCCAGAAGTAGCGGTCGAACACGGTTTCAACCCGGCGCAGGGCGACTTTGGTGTCCCAGATCAGCACGAGCATCTTGCCGCGCTCGAGCTGGCGCTTCTTGACCCGTTGCAGCTGAATCGAGGTCCACGCGACGACGACGATCGCCATCACCGCGATCAACGCAACGGCGCTGTCGAGGAAAACCATTGCCGTGTCGATCTGGTGGGCCAGCATGATCCCGTAGAAATACGTGGCCGAGAGCAGCACCAGTGCGACCAGAGCGCACCAGAAGCCAAGAGCGTAAGGGTTTTTCATTATTGGTTTCCCCTGGGCCAGCACGAGCAATGTGCATTGCAGGAGCGCTTGGCATGGGGCGCCCCTCCAACACTTCAAAGCATAGCAACGGCCTCAGGGTTTGCTGGCGCTCGAGGTGTTCGTTCGTCCGCTTTCCCAGCCACCGCCCAGGGCGAGGAACAAATCGATCTGGCTCATTGCGACCTGGGTGTTGGCGGCGGCCAGTTGCGCGGTGACATCGGTGTAGGTGCGGGTTGCTTGCAGGTCGGCAAGGAACGACTCGCGGCCGGCCTGGAAGAAGCGGTGCGTCTGCTCGGCGGCGAGCTTGGCCGACTGCTCGGCTTCGGCCAGCGCATCGCGGCGTTGCAGCAGCGCGCTGTACTGGGCCAGACCGGTCTGGGTCTCGCGGATGGCGTTGAGCACCACGCCGTCGAAATGCGCTAGCGCGCCTTGAGTGTTGGCCTCGGCTTCACGGATGCGCGCGCGGGCGCCGTTGGTCGGTACTTTCCAGCTCAACGACGGGCCGAAGCCCCAGCGGTTGGTCGACGGGTCGCCGAGGTCATCAATGATGCCGACGGTGCCGATGGTCGCGCCGATGCTGATGTCCGGGTACAGCTCGCCGGTGGCAATGCCGATGCCGGCGGTTGCCGCCGCGAGGCGCCGTTCAGCCTGACGAATGTCGGGACGGCGCTTGAGCAGCGCAGCGCCGTCACCGACCGGCACCAGTTGCGCGATCTTCGGCAACTCGGCGCAACTGGCTGTACCTGCCGGCAACTGCTCGACCGGTTTGGCCAGCAGCATCGACAATCGGAACAGCCCGGCCTGACGCGCCGCTTCATAACGCGGCAAGTCGGCGCGCAGGGATTTGAATTGGGTCTGCGAACGGGTGACCTGGGTCTCGTCGCCACGCCCGGCATCGCGCAGACGCTGGATCAGCGTGGTGCTTTGCGATTGCAGGTCGAGAGAATGCTCGGCGATTTCCCTCTCTTCGTTGGCTGCGCAGACTTGCGTATAGGCGCGAACCACGTCCGCCACCAAGGTGATACGCGCAGTGTCGGCTGCGGCCTGAGTAGCATCGGCATTGGCTTTGGCCGCTTCGATACCGCGCTGCAAGGTGCCCCACAGGTCGAATTGGTACGAAGCGCTGATACCGATATCGGCGATGTTGGCCACCGGGACTTTCTCCGGCAGCAGGAACGCCTGACCGGATTCCTGCAGACGTTGCGCACCCATTTTCACCCCGCCGCTCCAGCCGCCAGCGGCCTCGGCTTCATCCACCTGAGCACGTGCCCGCGACAGGTTCGCCGCCGCTACACGCAAATCGGTGTTGGAAGCCATGGCCTGCTGTACCAGTTGATCGAGGCGCGGGTCTTTATACAGCCGCCACCAGTCCGCTGGCACCGGCGCCGAGACCACCGGTTTGCCGGCGACTGCCAGCTCACCCTGAATATCCTTGCGCTGCACCGCCGCGTCGGCGGGCACCTGATAATCCGGGCCGACCATCTGACAGGCCGAGAGCATCACGCCCAACCCGGCGATCAACCAGGCCCTGCTCATGGCTGCGGCTCCTCATGCTGGTCGTCGATGATCGACACGGTGGCGGTACGCCCGGCAATCATGCGGAAGTCGGCCGGTACATCATCGAATGCGATGCGCACCGGAATCCGCTGTGCCAGGCGCACCCAACTGAACGCCGGGTTGACGTTGGGCAGCAGGTTGCTGCCGCTGGTGCGGTCGCGGTCTTCGATGCCGGCGACGATACTTTCGACATGCCCGCGCAACCTGGCGCGGTCGCCGATCACGCGGATATCCACCGATTGCCCGACGTGGATGCCGTCGAGTTTGGTTTCTTCAAAATAGCCGTCGATGTGAAAGGAGTTGCTGTCGACCACCGACAACACCGGGCGCCCGGCGGTGACGAATTCCTGCGGACGCGGCGCGCGGTCGTTGACGTAACCATCGACCGGGCTACGGATCACCGAGCGATCGAGGTTGAGCTGCGCACTGTCGACCGCCACTAAGGCTTCGGCCAATGCCGACTGCGCACGGGCGACGCGCGACTGGCTTTCTTCCAGTTGTTCGGCCGGCACCAGGTTGCCGAGGCCACGGTTACGCTTGGCTTCACGCTGCGCCTGGGCGAGGGTTTCTTCGCGATCGGCAACGGCGGCCTTGGCCTGGCGCAGAGCCAGTTTGAAGCGATCCTGGTCGATGCTGAACAGCACCTGACCGCGCTTGATCAACTGGTTGTCCTTTACCTCGACCTGCTGGATCAGCCCGGACACGTCCGGAGCGATCTGAATGATGTCGGCACGAATGTGGCCGTCGCGGGTCCACGGCGCGAACATGTAATACATCACCATGCGCCAGACGAGGACAACGGCAAAAGTCACGATCAGCAGGGTCAGAACCACGCGACCGATGGTCAGAAACGGTTTTTTCATGTCATCAGGTATCGACTGAGTGAGTCCACGCCGTACAGCAGCACGGCGTAGAGCGCCACGTTGAACAATGCCCGGTGCCAGACCAGACGGTAAAAATGCAGGCGTTGCAGCACGCCATGCACCAACAAAAACAGCACGTAAGTGATGCCCATCAGCACCAGCAGGGTCGGCAGGAAGATGCCGCTGATATCCAGATCACCGATCATAGGGGCGCTCCATCGGGCAGCGGTTCTTCGGGCTCGGCGCTGGAGACGAACTCGACGCCGGGCAGCAAGGCCAGACGCAGACCGCTCAAGGCGTGCAACAGGTGCAGACGGGTTTCATCGTCACCCTGGCCGTTCAGCGCTCGGCGCGTGCGATCGAGGGTCATCAGCAGACCGCTCGGCGCCGGCAGGCGTTCGTCGGCTTTGAGGCAGGCGCGAAAATACTCGCCGACCTCCCCCACCACTTGTCGCAACAGGGCATTTGGCACGCCGGTGACGCGCGGGGTGTAGGCAAGCAGATCGAGCATGTTCAGACCGACACGCACTTCACGCATCGCGATGCCGGTGTCCTGACCGGTCAGGGCCAGACGCGGCAGGTGCTGCATCAGCCGATCGAGCAACTGCACGCCCAACTGCCGATGCTCGGCGAGGCTGGCCGGTTCGGTCATGCTGACGATGTCTTTCCAGCTGAATCGGGTCAGACGCTTGGCCGCCAGTTCGGCACCGAATGGCCGCGCTACCAGCGTCCAGATGAAGGCGAACAACAGCCCCAGCGGTCCAGCCAGATTGGAGTTGGCGAAGGCGAAAAAGTCCGCGTCGTAGGCACCCTGAATACTGATGAACGACGAGGTATTGACCAGCGTCAGCAGCATGCCGAGGTAGAAACGCGGCTGCACGGTCAGCGTACCGATGCAAATGAACGGCACGGCAAACGCCAGCACCAGCATCGGGAAATCGTGCAGGTTGGGTAGAATCAGAAACAGGTAAAGACTGGCGAACAGCACCGACATCCCGGTCCAGAAAAAGAACCGGTAAATCTGCGGCGCCGGGTCGTCCATCGAGGCAAAGAAGCTGCACGCCACCGCCGCCAGAATCACCGCGCTGCCACCGTCCGGCCAGCCGAGCAGGATCCACAGCACCGAAGCAACGATGATCGCCAGAATGGTCGAGGTCACCGAGTAGAGCATCAGCCCGCGATCGATGAACGGCGTCAACCGGCCCAGGCGCCAGTGCCGGTACACCGCGCGCCAGCTGTCCTGGCGCTCGCAAAGAATCGCATCCTGCAGGCTGCGGCAGTCCTGCCACAGATCGATGAATTCACCGAGGCGGTAAATCGCATTGGAGAACAGCAACTGTTTGCGCTCCTCCAGCGCTTCGGCGCTCGGTTGCAACGCGTCGAGTTGATCTCTCAGTGCTTGCCAGCGCTCGAGATTGGCGTCCGCGTGGTCCAGCCATTCCCGGGTCGCGGTCAGCAATGGCTGGAATTTTTCCACCAGTTCCGGGGTGCGGCGTTCGAGGGCGTACAGCGAATCCTCAAGGGCATCGATCACCGGCAACAGATGGATCATGCGCCCGCGCAATTCCTTGGTGTTGCGCACGGTTTGTGGCCGCGCGCCTTCGTGGGGCAACTGGCCGATCATCAACTCGAGGCTGTTGAAATTGGCGACCATGGCCATGCGCAGCGCGGTGACTTCTTCCGGCTGCACATCGCGGCTGAGAAACTTCAGGCTGTAGCTCGTCGCATCGGCGAACCACTTGCTCACGGCATCATTGAACACCGGCGCCAGCCGTCGCGGCCAGAACATCGCACCGACCACCGCAGCGACGGCGATGCCAAGGAAAATCTCTTCGGTACGCGCCTCGGCCACGTCCCACACCGCCAGCGGATTATCCACCACCGGCAGGGCAATCAGCGGCAAGGTGTAACCGGCCAGCATCAGCGCATAACTGTTGGCGGTGCGCAGATGCAGGGACATGAACAGCAGAATGCCGGTCCACAAGGCAATCACCACCACCAGCACGTACGGGCTCTGCACGAACATCGGCACGAACAGCACCGCCGCCGCTGCGCCGAGAAATGTACCGGCCGCGCGGTACAGCGCTTTGGAGCTGGTCGGGCCGAGAAACGGGCTGGAGACGATGTACACCGTGGCCATCGCCCAATACGGACGCGGCATTTGCATGAGCAACGCGATGTACAGCGCAATCATCGACGCTGCAAAGGTACGGACCCCGTAAAACCAGTCACGGGCCGGCGGCATGCCAGTGAAAAAACCGTTCAAGAATTGACCACCACAGGCGAACTCGCCGCCTCAAAAGCCCTGAGTACCCGAAGCGTAGCTTCCAGATCACTGCGCTCGATGCCTTCCAGCACCTCATGACGCAAGCGCACCAGCTCAGCCTCCACCGCCTGCACCAGCTCGCGACCGGTATCGGTCAGGCTCAGGCACTTGGCCCGGCGATCCTGGGCATCTTCGGTGCGACAGACGTAACCGGCGTGGCACAGCTGATCGAGCAAACGCACCAGCGAAGGACTCTCCATCCCCGCAGCCTGGGCGACTTGCACCTGACGCACGCCCTCGCCCAAACGCCCGATCATCAACAAGGGCACGGCGCAGGCTTCGGAAATTCCGTAATTGACCAGCGTGGTCTGGCAGATCTTCCGCCAATGCCGGGCGGCCACCACCATGGCGCTGCTGATGTTCATCTGGAGACTGTCGAGGGAATCGGACACGGGATAACGGACACTGTTAGTTTGCTAACTATCAATATCGCACTGGAGGGGAATTTCAGTCAAGTTTTGAAACAAATCTATTCACCCCGGCTAGCGCATCGGATCATCCAGGTGACGTTGTCAATTTCGTAGACACAGTAATGGCTTTTCGATAGCGTAATGATTTACTGCAACATCACATCGCAAGGATTGCCTTACCAATGATACTAATGATCACGAGTACTTACGATCTAACCTGTGATTACCTTATAAACAAATACTACGATACTGATTTTTATCGATTAAACCTAGACCAATTTTCCAATTATATATTTCAAATCGACAATTACGGATTTTCTATAGAGAATTCTTTTGGAATAATTACTACCAAAACTTGCGATGCAATATATTTTAGAAAACCAATCTTAGAAAATCTTGATGGCGTGTATAATGAGTGCTATCACAATTTTTCTCACAAAGAGTCCTACTCGCTTGTTGAAGGGATTGCAGAAAGTTTTGAAGGGATTTGTTTGTCACGCCCGAGCATAATGCGAAGAGCTAACAATAAAATACTACAGCTTGCTCTAGCAGCTAAAATTGGATTTCTTACACCCAAATCTAACATTAGCAATGCCATAACGACTTGGCATAAAACCAAAACAAAATCTATTATAGTAAAGCCACTAGCCAGCGGAGCAATCGAACATCCTCAAAGCAAAGAAATTATTCAAACAAATATCTACGACCCAAGCATTACCGACGATCTTATAAGTTACACACCGGCATACTTCCAAGAATACCAAGAAAAAGACTATGAAATAAGAGCTACATTTACTGGCAAAGAGGTGTTTAGCGTAAAAATTATTTCTGAAAACAAAGTCGATTGGAGAAAAAAAGACAACAAAATAACTTACGAGAAACACGCACTCCCAGCAGACATATATGAAAAATGCATAAGATTTATGAGCAAACTAGACATCTGCTTTGGCTGTTTTGATTTCATAGTGAAGGATAACGTTTTTTATTTTTTAGAAATGAATGCAAATGGTCAATGGGCATGGCTAGAGTTTGAGACTGGTCTAGATATATCACGTGGCATTATGGAGCTGCTCCATGAGCGCATTTGAAGCTATCTTATGCATACTTTTTAACCATTCCCCGATTTTCCATGTTTCGTGCGATGAGCGATTCGGCCAGTACCATCCGGGAGCGAACAAAAGAATATCTCTCCTCGCGATCTCATTTTGGAAATGGAAAGTATATTTAATTACTTTCAACAAACAACTTAAGCTTGCTCACACCATCAATTTTGACACCCTTTGCCCGATGCCAGTCCAAAACGACGTTGACTATAAAACTATTTCTTATAGAAATCATTTAGCAGCCACTTCAGCGTCAACAGAAGCGGCACAAATACAGTATGAGTCGCTAAAAGAGAGATTCAACCAAAACTCAAGCATCAAATCTTCTTTTGATAATAAAGCATCGGCTTATGCGTCGACATATGTTGTGCTGCTAGGGTTTTACGCTTATGTATTTAATGAAATATGGAAGCTTGGTAATAAAAATGCCTTCTACGCCTCCTGCGCAGCCCTACTAGTCTGTTCTTTATTTACAGCAACTTCGGGCTTATATATCTGGGGCTTTTTAAAACTCAAGAACACGATAAGATCTAAATTTTCCGACCTAAAGCTTGACCCTTCACCCCAAAATCAAGCAGTACTAGCCTATACCAATTGGTATTCATCAGAAAAAGAAAGCACAGTCCATGCTTCTTATATAAGAAATATTGAATCTAACTTAGCAGTCTCAGTATTCCTTGGGCTAGGTCTTTGGCTTTCTGTCTTTCTTAGCATCAGCTATCTGTCAACCAGCGATCAGACTGCCCCATCCGAAAGCCATGAGTTAATGATCATAAATGAAATGGGTGAGCTTCAAAAACAAAACCTGTCAGCTTTACTTTCATTAATAAAAGAAGCCCGCAACGATGGAGGTTTCACCCTCTACGCGATCAGCAACTATACTGAGAAATCTCCAGCAAGAGAGGAGACAATTAACATACTTAATTTTTTTCTAAGCTCGGAAAAAATAAAGAAAATCAGCCTACAAAGCAACAGCAGTATAAAAAAATCTATGACAATAAAGCTGGAGATATCAAAATGAAGCCATACATACTCAACTATAGTGAATCAACACCGCGCCAACCTAGTATAAATATTTACATAACGTCAACACAAACCAGTGTAACTTGCCGAAGCTACCTTCCGACAGACTCAACGATCCAAACGCGAACATTAGAGAGCGATGACAATGATGACATCCAGTTCAGTGCTGGATATCTAGCTGGAGCCAGCTCAACTATTATAACCAAGACGCTTGAAGCAACTGACGAAGATCAAATTTTTCCTGAAAGCACTTTATCGACGGCGACCACGGAACCCTCAGATCCTGACGAACTAAGTTTTTTATCGACATACAATACCAACAACAAAAAAACCTACATGTCTACCGTCAGCACTGAATCTATAGAGCCTTCTGACCCTGACGAAATAACCCTTAACTAATTCTAGGGAGGGTAAGCCAATTATTAAGCTTGCCCTCCAAAAAATCTAATCGCTACTTACCTTCATGTACTAAACACATTTCCTCGATGTACTCGAACACCTCCTCCGGCACGCTGTACTGAAATTGCTTGCGGCGATGCTTTGAAACCTTGTCAGCGTTGTCCAGGCACATCATTACCAACTTCGAAAGATCGCTTCCCCGAACATCGAAACGGTCATTCACCGCTTTGATGACGAAATCGTATTTTTCAAGAAACGCGGTCTCCTCGCGTAGCTCCACTTCCAGTGCCCGCATGGCCATCTGCAAAGTAAATTCTGCGCATTGAGTAGCATCCCAGAATCGGTAGATAGCGTCGTGACCGATGAAATCGAACGTCATCTCATCGGAATCCAGCCAAGTGACATTCCAGAACTCTCTTGCTGGTTTCGAAAACTCTTTCAGCGCTTCCAAGTAGCTGGATTCCTCATGCTTCATCGCCACGGAAACGGGCAGCAACAAGCCGTTTTGCAGTGCACCGGAATGGCAAAGCGTCTGGTGAATAAGAAATCGTGAGAGCCGACCGTTGCCATCCATGAACGGGTGAAGAAAAACAAACCCAAACGCCACAACCGCCGCTGCTATCAGCGGATCCACCTGCTTCGCCGAGTGATTGGCGAACGCCATCAAATTCTCCATCAACTCACGACACAATTGCGGATCTGGCGGCACATAACTGACTCCGGCGGCGCCTCTCAAGCCGTTGTGTAAATGGTTCTGTTGATGACGGAAAAGCACTGCTTTATCGAAGGGATTCGAGACCGTGCTGTTTTGCAACTCGACCAGATAGTCCTCGCTGAGCTCTGTGCGCTCGTAAGCTTGACGTAAGAGCCGAACAAAGCGCCGCGACTTTTCTTCGCTGGGCTCTTCTTTTTCGATAGCGAAGGAATCACGAGTCTCATGCAGGTAGGCCCAATTGATTGCCCGATCCATCATCTCCGGCGGCAACGTCGCCATGAAAACCTGGGCTCGCCCAATGATGTCCCGATCGATCAGCTCCTGTAGTTTCACCGTTCGCTCAACAGTGGCGCAGTAATGCAATGACCCCAAACCATTGAAATCGACTCGCCAGCGACTATTCCGAACCGCTGGCCCGGTGACGTAGCGCTTGGGATCGAACAAGGCGACGACACTGCCTCGAACCGGGACTGAGTAGTCCAGTTGTTTGCCAGTAAAGCTTTCCCATAGAAAACAGGCTTTACGGATGTATACCCCGTTCGGGGATCTGCCAAGCTCACTTAACAGATCGCTCGCTTCAACAGATTCCAAGGCCTGGGCAAGAATGCACAGGTTTATTCCTTCATGTTTTAGCGCAAACAGAATGTGCTCGATCGTTGATCCCTGTACAGGCGCGACGGCGGCTGGAACAGCAAGACAATCACCGATCAAGGTAACTCGGGTGACCGGTTTGATCATCGCAACGCGCTTGGGAGCAAATGCCTTGAGCTTCAGCGCGTCACGCAGGTAGGCATATCCAACAGCTGGCATCGTCATCTTCCACAGAAAAAATCCACTGCGACGATTAAAGCCCAGTTTTTTTTACAGTAGGCATGTTTTTTTTACATTTCAGCCTTTTCCTACAATTTTTTTTACACGCTGCGTTTCTTTCGTGAATCGCCCCGGCAACCAATGACGCAGCTTGTTTCCAGACAACAGAAACTCAAGCTTATAAGTCATCCAGATCTACGGGCATGGGTGTCTCGTGAGCTCGGGAACGCGCAATCTGCATAAGCTCAAGATCATCAAGCCGCTCGACCAATGCTTCGTACACATCAGCAGGCACCATGTAGCCCATGACCCGGTTATGATTGAGCACTGCCACAGCCCCCCCATTTGCGTCTTTTAGCACGGCAGCAGGATTTTTCTTCAATTGAGAAATACTGACGGCCATATCGGCCAGAACGCTTTGCATGGTAAAAACCTCGAATGCGATCGAAATTTCGGTCGATATCGAAGCTTATCAATTGCTGTGGTTACAGAGGTCGCAAAGGTTCACCCTAGTCGCCCCTTACGCAACATCACATTCAACTGATCCACCACCTCCGCCCAATCCGCATCATCCAGAATCTCCTCGCGCAGAAACTGCGCCTGACTTTCCGTCCAGAAAAACGCGTCAGCCAGATGCAATTCCGGTTTGAGCGGCGAATGGCTGGCGATGAATTTGTCGATGCCGGTCGGATCGTCATCGAGGCCGAGTTGTTTGAACAGGGCCGGTAGGCTGTGCTGCGGATTTTCCATGATGCAACTCCTCTGCAATTCAGGTCCGGCGTTGCGCCGTTTGCTGCAATGGAGTTGATCATAGCTGGCGCTGCGGGTTCAGGGTCTGGCGACGTCAGGTGAGCCTGCGGCCAGTTGCGCTGCCGGATAGACCGACTGCCATCCACCGCCAAGCGCCTTGTACAAACCGACCATCGCCAGTGACACCCCGGTCGAGCTTTCTACCCATTGCTCCTGCGTGGCGAGCAAGGCGCTCTGCACGGTGAGGACGTTGACGAAATCGACCACGCCTTCGACGTATTGCTGTTGCGCGGTGCGCAGGGCGATCTGGTTCTGACGCACGGCTTCGGCGAGGCTGTCGCGCCGGCGCTGGCTGGCGTTGTAGGCGGTCAGCTGGTCGTCGATTTCATGCCAGGCACGCAGCACAGTCTGCTGGTAGGCGATGGCCGCTTCTTGTTGCTGGGCTTCGCGCAGTTGCAGCATGCCGCGAAGGCGACCGCCGTCGAACAACGGCAAGCTGAATTGCGGGCCGATGGCAAAGGCACGCGAGCCCCATGAACCGAAATCGCTCAGCTGCATGGCCTGGGAACCGAGGTTGCCGGACAGGGTGATGCGCGGATAGAAATCGCCCTTGGCCACGCCGATGTTGGCGGTGGCGGCGTGCAGACGCGCTTCGGCCTGGCGGATATCGGGGCGGCGTTCGGCCAATTGCGACGGCAGGCCGATGGCGACTTGCAGTGGCGACTGCGGCACTGCCGCGTCTGTGGATAACGTTTGAGCGAGAGCTTGCGGTGGCTCGCCCATCAACAGACTGATCGCGTTGATCAGTTGCGCCTGACGCTGCTCGAGCGCCGGCAGCCGTGCCTCGATGGCGGCGACTTGCGCGGCGGCTTCGGCGACGTCCAGATCGGTCGCCACGCCATCGGCCAGCCGTAGCTGCGAGAGTTTCAGGCTGTGGCGGGCGACGTCGAGGTTCTGCTCGGTGACGGCGCGGGTGTTCTGCACGCCGCGCAGCTGAATGTAGTTTTGCGCGGTGTCGGCGAGCACGGTCAGCAGTACGTCACGACGGTCGTTTTCTGCCACTTCGAGATTGGCATCAGCGGCTTCGGTTTCACGGCGCACGCGGCCCCAGAAGTCCAGTTCCCATGACGCCGAGAAACCGGCATCCCACAGGTTGAAAGCCTCGTCGCCGTTATTTCCCGATGGATCGTTCAAGCCTTCGCCGCTGTTGCGTTTACGTGCGTAGCTGCCGCTGGCGGTGCTGTTCGGATAACGCTCGGCGGTGATCACCTGGCGCGCGGCGCGGCTTTGTTGCAGGCGGCTGCTGGCCAGTTGCAGGTCGAGGTTGCTGTTCAGCGCGCGCTGGGTGAGCGCGGACAGCTGCGGGTCCTGGAAGGTTTCCCACCAGCGTTCGTTCAAGGGTTCGCTGACGGCCTGGCTTGGGGCGGACCGCGCCGGTTTGGCCCAGTCGGCAGGTTGGGTGGCTTCGGGTTTCTGGAAGTCCGGGCCGACGGTACAAGCACTGAGGCTGACTGCAAGCAAGGCACTCAGGGTGAGCTGCTGCCTATGCCCCCATCGCTGGCAAGCCAGCTCCCACAAGGATTGTGCAGGTTGTGCAAAATGGTTCAGCCTGCCAATGACCCCTGTGGGAGCTGGCTTGCCAGCGATGAGGCCAACCGATTCAACACCGATCATCGCTGCGTCACCTCGCGCCCGGACGCCTTCGAGCTGGCGGTATCAATACTCGCCTCGACCGACATCCCCACCCGCAAGCGCTCGGCCAGTGGCTGGCCCGGTTCCAGCATGATCTTCACCGGAATCCGCTGCACCACTTTGGTGAAGTTACCGGTGGCGTTATCCGGTTTCACCGCAGCAAAGGTCACGCCGGTCGCTGGCGCAATGCTCTCGACGCGGCCGGTCAGGGCTTCGCCGCCCAAGCTGTCGACCCGCACTTGCACATCCTGACCCGGCTGCACGTCGGTCAACTGGGTTTCCTGAAAATTGGCGACCACATAAGCCTGCTGCAACGGCACCACCGCCAACAATTTGCTGCCCGGGGTGACGTAGGCACCGACACGCACCGCGCGCTCGCCGATCATGCCGTCCTGCGGCGCGATGATGCGCGTGTAAGAGAGGTTGAAACTGGCGATTTCCAGTGCCGCCTGCGCGTGTTTCAGATTGCCTTCAGCGGCGTTGCGCTGGGCAGTGAGGATTTCGACTTGTTTGCGTTCGGCCGCCAGTTTCGCCGTCGCGGTGTCGAGACGCGCCGAAGCCTGATCAATGCGCGTGCGCGCCTGCTGCGCGTTCTGCACGGTGCCGGCACCGACTCCGGCGAGATGGTTGTAGCGGTTCAGTTCCTGCTGCGCAAAAGCCATTTGCGCTTTGGCCGAGACCACGGTGGCCTGCGCCTGAGCGATCAGCGACGCCTGCCGCTCAAGGGTCGCATTGGCGTTCTGCAATTGCGCCCGCGCGACCAGGGTTTGCGCGTCCGCCGCTTCCGCCGCTGCGCGCAAATCACGGTCATCGATCAGCGCCAACAATTGCCCGGCCTTGACCTGCTGGTTGTCTTCGACCAGCACCTGCTTGATGAACCCGGCCACGCGCGGCACCACCAGCGTGTAGTCGGCGGAGACGAAGGCGTCATTGGTGGTTTGCTCGGTGCGTTGGCCGAACAACCCGGGCATCGCCAGGTACACCAGCACGCCCACCGCCAGCGCGGCAGCCACGGCCACCGCGAGTTTTTGCTTGGATTGAGTCATAAAAAACCTTCAGTTTCAGTACAGCGATCAGGTCGGCGCGCGCGGCGGATAAATCCGCGTCGGCAGCCAGAAAATCAGCAGGATCAACGCCACGGCGACGCCGGCCATGCACACGTAGAGATCGGCCGAAGTCAGCACCACCGCCTGCTCGTGCACGCGGTGAGCGAGGCCCGGATCGCTGTGATCGGCCAGCGGCGAATTGCCCAGGCTGTCGACCAACATGGTCGAATGGAAATGCAGGCGCGCGGTGGTCAGCGCTTCGATCACGCCGGTGGCGACCACTGCGGCGAGACCTTTGACGGTGTTGAACCACGCCGACGCGAACGGGCCTTCCATCGGCGTGATACTGCCGGTCGACAACATCAGCAGCGGCAACACCGCCATCGGCTGGCCGAAAATCTGCAGCCATTGCAGAACGTAGAAATCATCGCGAATCCACGCCGAAGTCAGGTGTGAACCGCCGAGGCAGGACAGCGCGAGCATGCTCAGACCAATGCCAAGCACCCAGCGGCAATCGACCCAGCGCAAGTTGCATAGCGCCGCCACCAATGGCAGCGCGATCAACTGCGGCAGCGCGGCAATGAGCATGATCGGCGCGGTTTGCGCCGGACGATAACCCTGCACCTGGGCCAGATAACTCGACGGAATCAACACCACCGCCAGCAGCACGATCAGCACCCCGGCGAGGGTGATCAGGGCGAACAGCAGGTTGCGGATGCCGAGCATCTGCAGCTTGAAAAACGGAATCGGCTGCGACCATTCATTGATCATAAAAGCCACCAGCAGCAGCGAACCGGCACCGAGTAATCCACAGATCAGATTCGACTCGAACCAGTCCAGTCGATTGCCCTGCAACAGACCGATCACCAGCATGCAGATCGCTGGAAAGCCCAGCAGCAGGCCTTTCCAGTTGAACGACTTGAGACGCTCCAAGCGCAGCGGATCCTGGGGCAATCCGTAAGCCACTGCGGCCATGGCGATCAGGCACGGCACGATGATCTGCCAGAAGGTCCATTGCCAGCCGACGTATTCGGTCCACAGACCGGCCAGCGGCGTGCCGAGTCCCGGGCCGAAAGTCGCGGTCAGTGCGTAGCCGGCCAGTCCGTAAAGTTTGATGTTCGCCGGGAGAAAGCGCAGCGCGACGGTCATCAGCATCGGCGGCAATGCACCACCGGCGAGGCCCTGGAGGATGCGCATCAACAACAGACTTTCGTAGTTTGGGGCGAACGGGCACAGCACGCCGAGCAGAGTAAACAGGCCGATCGCGCAGAGGGTGAAGCGACGCAGCGAGAAGGTCACCGAGCACCACGGCGCAAAGGCCATGGCCGCGACCGACGTGGCGGTGTAGCTGGCGACCAGCCAGGTGCCTTCGTCGTAGCCGATGTGCAGCGCACCGCGAATATCGGCGAGTGCGACTTTGGTGACCATCTCGTTGAGGCCCGAGACCAGCACGGCCAACAGCACGCCGACCAGACCAATGATGATCCGCGCCCCGAACACCGGTGGCGCAGCCGCCGTCGCCGGGCTGGTCGCGGCGAGAGGCGCCGAGACCGTCAGGGATGTCATGAATGAAAAGCTCCGGGGGTGAAAATACCGGAGCATTTTAGTGGGGCTTGATGCTGACGAAAATTGACTTATTGACAGGTTATAAGTGCATCAGACACAACGGTGAATGCCTATGTGGGAGCGAGCCTGCTCGCGAAAGCGGTGGACCAGTCGCCATTGAGGTGACTGACTCGACGCCTTCGCGAGCAGGCTCGCTCCCACAGGGATTCGATGGTGTCTGATGATTTACGGCTGTGCCGCCAGCCACGTTTCATCGCAGCAGGTCTTGAGGGTTTCGCGCAGCCAGCGGTGGGCCGGGTCCTTGTCGAAGCGCGGGTGCCAGGCCTGGGTCAGCATCAGCATTGGCAGCGGAATCGGCAGGTCGAATGAACGCAGTTTCAGGCCCAGCCGCCGCACGCTGAGCAGGGCTTCTTTAGGCACCGGCAGGATCAGGTCGGAGTCCGGCAGGGCAAACATCGCCGCATGGAAACTCGGCGCGATCACCGCCACTCGACGCTCCAGCCCCAACGCATTCAACGCCGTGTCGATCGGGCCGCGAGCGATGCCACGGCGCGACATGCTGATATGGGAAAAACCGGCGTAGCGCTCGGCAGTGATTTCGCCGTCGAGCAAAGGATGGTTCTCCCGCACCAGGCCGACGAAATGCGTGGAGAACAGGTTCTGCACTTTCACTTCCGGCGTGAGCGGACGGGTGTTGCTGACGCTCAGATCGATACGCCCTTCGCGCAGTGCCTCATCGTCGCCGTCGCCTTCCGGGACGAAGCGCAATTCGCAATGCGGGGCGAGCTGGTCGAGGGTGTCGAACAGCTTGCCGCCGTAAACGCCGACGAAGAAATCATTGGCGCGAATGCTGAAGCGCCGGCGCAAGGTGCCCAGCTCGACGCTGTCGGCGGAGCGGAACAGCAGCGCCGCCTGCTCGACCACGTCGCGCACCTGTTCGCGCAGTTCGAGGGCTTTGGGGGTCGGCACCAGGCCACGCCCGGCGCGCACCAGAATCGGATCGCCGATGGCTTCGCGAATTCGCGTCAGCGTGCGGCTCATGGCCGCCGGGCTGAGGTTCATCCGCCGCGCCGCACCGACCACACTGCCCTCGTCGAGCAAGGCATCGAGGGCGACCAGAAGGTTCATGTCCGGGAGTTGCATGCTGAGCACTCTTGGCTGATCTGGATTGATCCGGGCGCAATGCTAGCAAACATCCCTAAAGAGTGACGATGCCAGCGCTGGCCTCTTCGCGAGCAGGCTCGCTCCCACCTTGGAATGCGTTCTCATGTGGGAGCGAGCCTGCTCGCGAAGAGGCCGGCCCACCCAACGAAGACCTCAGCGCTGCATACCCCAGCGCTTGACGGTCACGCGCTCGAGGGTGGCAAACACCAGATTCTCCACCAACAGGCCAATCAGGATCACCACCGCCAACCCGGCAAACACCTTGTCGGTGTACAGCTCATTGCGATTCTGGAAGATGTACCAGCCCAGCCCGCCCTTGCCGCTGGTCGCGCCAAACACCAGTTCGGCAGCGATCAAGGTGCGCCAGGCAAACGCCCAGCCAATCTTCAAACCGGCGAGAATCGACGGCAGTGCCGCCGGGATCAGGATGAACAACACAAGGCGCAAACCCTTGAGGCCATAGTTGCGCCCGGCCATGCGCAGCGTCTCGGACACACCGAGAAATCCGGCATAGGTGTTCAGCGCCAACGCCCACAACACTGAATGCACCAGCACGAAAATCAGACTGTTCTGCCCCAAGCCGAACCAGAGCAGCGCCAGCGGCAGCAGGGCAATCGCCGGCAACGGATTGAACATCGAAGTCATGGTGCTGAGCAGATCACGTCCCAACTGGGTCGAGACCGCCAGTGTCGTCAGGGCGAACGCGAGGACGATGCCGATCAGGTAGCCCTTGATCAGCACCACCAGCGAGATCCAGACCTTGGCCAGCAGCTCGCCACTGAGCAGCCCGTCGAACAGGGCCTGCGCGGTTTGCAGAAAACTCGGCAGCATCAGGTCATTGTTCTGAATCCGCGCGACCACCTCCCAGATGATCGCCAGCACAATCAGGATCAGGCTTTTGCGCAACCAGCCCTGTTGCCACAGGCGCGTGCCAAGCGGCAACTCGCGCTCGACCGGCACTGCGGTCAGCGGCTCGAGCACGGTTTCGAATTCTTCACGCACGGATGATGAATGGCTCATCGGGTAGTCCTCCTGGCCGCTCAATAGGCGATGCGAATGTCGTTGAAATCGTGATCACGTTCGGTCTCCGGCGCCTGGCCCTCATCGAACAGCAGACGATGAATGCGCCGCGCCGACGCCTGAAACGCCACGCCGCCGAGGCTGTGCAGATCGTATTGATGGCTGTGCACTTCGGCGCGCACCCGCCCCGGATGTGGCGACAACAAGAGGATGCGATTGCCCACCACCAGGGCTTCTTCGATCGAATGAGTAACGAACAGCAGGGTGAAACGAACCTCTTCCCAGAGCAGCAGCAATTCCTCCTGCATCTTGCGGCGGGTCAACGCATCGAGTGCAGCGAAGGGTTCGTCCATCAAAAGAATTTTTGGTTGCATGGCCAACGCCCGGGCGATCGCCACCCGCGCCTTCATGCCGCCGGACAAGGTGTGTGGATAGGCGTCGGCGAACGCTGCCAGACCGACCTTTTCCAGGTAGTGCAGCGCACGCTCTTCGGCGTCTTTCTTGTTCAAGGTGCGCGAGGCCAGCAGCGGGAACATCACGTTCTGCTTCACGGTTTTCCACGGCGGCAACTGGTCGAATTCCTGAAACACCACAATGCGGTCCGGCCCCGGCGCATCGACGCGCTGGCCTTGCAGGCGGATCTCGCCTTCGCAGGGCTGGATGAATCCGGCGACCGCTTTGAGCAAGGTCGATTTCCCGCACCCGGACGGGCCGAGCAGGACGAAACGATCAGCCGGGTCGACGGCGAAACTGACTTGATGGGTAGCGCGCACCACGCGCTGCGGCGTGCGGTATTCGAGGCTGACGTGATCGACGGCCAGCAACGCTTCGCTGTGGGCGATCGGGTTGCTGACCGCGCGGCCTGGCAAAGGGGCGTTCATGATCGATCTCCGGCAAATCAGAAAGGCGCATCGCCCTGGATGGTCGTGCGATACAACTTGCGGCGCAGATGCGCAGGGCAGCCGGCGGCGAGGTGGATCAGCGAGCGGTTGTCCCAGAACACCAGATCATGCGGCTCCCATTGATGGCGGTAGATATTTTGCGGCAGCACGCTGTGAGCGAAGAGTTCGCCGAGCAACTGACGACTTTCGTCTTCCGGCAAGCCGACGATGCGCGTGGTAAAGCCTTCGCTGACGAACAAGGCCTTGCGGCCGTTTTCCGGATGGGTGCGCACCACCGGATGCACCACTTCGGCGACCTGAGCCAGTTGTTCCGGGGTCAGGGTCGGGCGCCAGTTACCTTCGAACTTGGTTTCGCTGTAGCGCGCGGTATAGGAATGCGCAGCGGAACGTCCTTCGACCGCAGTGCGCAAGGCAGCGGGCAAGTCGTCCCAGGCTTTGTGCATGTCGGCGAACAGCGTGTCGCCGCCCTCGGCGGGCAGCTCTTGGGCGTGCAGCATCGAGCCGAGACTTGGCAGCTCTTTATAGGAGAGATCGGAATGCCAGAACTTGCCGGCGTCACCGAGACCGATGTTCTGGCCGTTCTCGATAATGTTGGAAACGATGAGGATTTCCGGGTGATTGGCCAGCAGGAACTGCTTGAGCACATGGATCTGCAACACGCCGAAGCGACGGCTGAAATCGATTTGCTGTTGCGGGGTGATCTGCTGATCGCGAAAGACCACGACGTGGTGATCCAGGTGCGCGCGGTGAATGCGCGCGAAGTCCTGATCATTGACCGGCCGGCGCAGGTCGAGGCCAACGATCTCGGCGCCGACGGCGCCGCTGAAGGGGCGAATTTCGAAGATTTGCGGCGCGGCAGTTGCGGCGCTTTCGGTGGCAGTAGCGGCGGACATCAATCATCTCCCACGCACGGCGCGCTCGTGGACGCGCTCGTCGATCAGACACTCACGCTGGATTGCGTGTCGGTTCAGGTCGTGCGGCGCGCCGATTGGTCGGCAGGTACGCAGGTCGGTGACTTTATAGCTATAAGAATTGGAAATTAAATACCGTTAATGAATAACGATATGGCGAATGGTGAGGGGGTGGGTGACCATTTGTGTCACTTACCGACGGATATGTAGCGCTTCGGAGGACGCCTTCGCGAGCAGGCTCGCTCCCACAGTTGGAATGCAATCTCCTGTGGGAGCGAGCCTGCTCGCGAATAGGCCGTCACCAGCGCCGAAGATCTAGCGCTCGTGCAACGCCTCAGCCCGCGCCCGAATGATCGGCTTGAGCAAATAGCTCAACACCGACTTCTTGCCAGTGATGATATCCACCGAAGCGACCATCCCGGGAATGATCAGCAAAGGCTTTTCATCCGTGCCCAAGTGGCTGCGCTCGGTACGCACCTTGATCACGTAGTAGGTGGTTTTCTTGTCTTCGTCGGTGATGGTGTCCGCACCGATCTGCTCCAGCTGTGCCTTCAGGCCGCCGTAAATGGTGTAGTCATAGGCGGTGAATTTGACGATCGCTTCCTGACCCGGATGCAGGAACGCGATGTCCTGCGGGCGGATCTTGGCTTCGACCAGCAGGGTGTCGTCCAGCGGCACGATTTCAACCATGTCGCTGCCCGGCTGGATCACGCCGCCGATAGTGTTGACCAGCAACTTGTTGACGATACCCCGCACGGGTGAGGTAACCAGCGTACGGCTGACGCGGTCTTCCAGCGCCTTGCCGGTGGCCTGGGCCTTGTTCAGATCGGTGCGCGCTTCGTTGAGTTGGGTCAGCGCTTCGCTGCGGAATTTGCCGCGGGTCTCGTCGATCTTGCGCTGCACTTCCTTGATCGCCGATTCGGCGCGCGGGATGGCAAGCGTGGTCGCGTCGAGCTGGCCACGGGTTTCCACTTCGGCACGCTTGAGGCGCAACACTTCCACCGGCGAGACCGCGCCCTGCGCCACCAGCGGCTCGGACATGTTGATTTCCTGACGCTGCAAGCCGAGTTGCTGACGGTACTGCGCCTGCTTGGAGCTGAACTCACGCAGCTCTTGCTGGCGCTGGATCAATTGCTCCTGCAGGCCGCCGATTTCGTCGTGCAGTTGCTGACGACGGCTGATGTACAGCGACTCTTCGCTTTTTGCCTGACCCGGCACGGCTTTGAGTACGTCCTCGGGGAAATTCAGCGGACGATCATCGACTTCCGCGCTCAGACGCTCGACCCGCAGCAGCATCGACAGGCGATCAGCCTCGGTTTCGCCGACGTTGGAGGCAAATCGGGTGTCGTCGAGACGAATCAGCGGCGCGCCGGCCTCGACGATCTGGCCTTCCTTGACGAACAGCTCGGAGACGATACCGCCCTCCAGGTTCTGGATTTTCTGGATCTTGGAAGACGGAATCGCCTTGCCGTCGCCCTTGGTCACTTCGTCGATTACGGCGAAGTTGGCCCAGAGCATGAGGAACACAAAGAAGCCGATGATCGCCCAGATGGTCAGGCGCACGACGCGCGGGGCGTCTTCGATCAGCGCCTTGTTGACCTCCGGCAGCGGCTGACCCTGCAGCGAGGCAGAGCCCTTGAAGTAGCGACGGATCGACTCCTTGACACCGGACTTAAGCAACACTGATCTGCCCCTTCTTCAACGCTTCCATCACGGCGGCTTTCGGGCCGTCGGCGAGAATCTGCCCGCGATCGATCACCAGCAGGCGATCGACCAGCGACAACAGCGATGCCCGGTGCGTGACCAGCACCACGGTCTTGTTTTCAATCACTGCTGCGAGGCGTTGCTTGAGGCGTTCTTCACCGGTGTTGTCCATCGCACTGGTTGGCTCATCCATCAGCAGAATCGGCGGATTGAGCAACAGCGCCCGGGCCAGGGCGACGTTCTGCCGCTGGCCGCCGGAAAGGTTCTGCCCGCGCTCGCCGACTTGCAGCTCGTAGCCTTGCGGGTGCAGACGAGCGAATTCATGGACGCCGGCCAGTTCGGCGGCTTGCAGCACCAGCTCGTCTTCGACGTAACGCGCGCCGGACACCAGATTGTCACGCAGGGTGCCGGACAGCAGCTGGATGTCCTGCGGTACGTAACCGATGTTGTAGCGCAGTTCGCTGACGTCGATCTGACGGATGTCCACGCCGTCGACCAGCAAGGCACCGTCGTCCGGTTGGTACAGGCCCACCAGCAGTTTCGCCAGCGAACTCTTGCCCGAACCGCTGCGGCCAATGATGCCGATCTTCTCGCCGGGACGGATCACCAGGTTGATGTTCTTCAGCGCCGGGTTCTGCTGGTCCGGGTAGGTGAAGCTGAGCTGACGGCATTCGATCGCACCCTGCAAAACCTTGCGGCTCAGCGGGCGCTCTTCGAAATTGCGCTCCTGCGGCAGTTCCATCATCTGGTCGACCGAAGTCATGGTCACCCGCGCCTGTTGATAGCGCGTGAGCAGGCCGGACAGCGACGCCAGCGGGCTCAGCGCACGACCACTGAGCATGTAGCAGGCAATCAGCCCGCCCATGCTCAGGTTGCCGGCGATGATCTGGTACACGCCGAAGACGATCATGATCACCCCGGCCAGTTGCTGGATCAGCAAGGTGATGTTCATCGCCAAACCGGAGAGCATTTTCACTCGCAGCTCGAGACGGCTGAGGGTGCCGATGGTCTGCTCCCACTGATACTGGCGCTCGCTTTCAGCGTTGTTGACCTTGACCGCATCCAGGCCGGCGAGGGTTTCGATCAGGCTTGACTGGCGCTCGGCGCCCAGCGCCATGGTGCGCTCCATGGTCGCGATCAACGGCTTCTGCAAGGCGTAGCCGATCAACAGGGCAATCGGGAACGCCAGCACCGGAATCCACACCAGATGCCCGCCGAGAATGGCGATGACGATGAAAATCAGGATGGTAAACGGCAGGTCGATCAGACTGGTCAGGGTCAGCGAGGCGAGAAAGTCGCGCAGGCTCTGAAACTCATGGATGTTCTGGGCAAAGCTGCCGACCCGCGCCGGGCGGTATTTCATCGCCATGCCGACAATGCGCTCGAACAGCGTGGCGGAGATGATCAGGTCGGTTTTCTTCCCGGCCAGATCCAGGCACAGGCTGCGCAGGCTCTTGAGGATCAAGTCGAAGATGTAAGCGCCGGTGATGCCCAGCGCCAGCACCCACAGGGTTGCTTCGGCCTGGTTCGGCACTACGCGGTCGTAGACGTTCATCACGAACAGCGGCGCGGCCATGGCGATGATGTTGATCAGAAAACTGGCGGCGATCGCATCGGCGTACAGCCAGCGCGAACGCTTGAGGGTGTCGCGAAACCAGGAGCGTGCACGCGGGATCAGCGTGCCGTGGTTGACGTCGAATTTGTGCTGCGGCTGGGCGAAGAACACTTTGCCGGTGTAATCGTCGCTCAGCAGTTCGCGGCTGACCACAGACTCGCCGCCATCGCTTTCGCTGAGCAGCACTCGTGCTTCATTGTCGCCCTGCCAGCCGAGCAGAACGGCGCTGCGGCCATCCTTGAGCAGCAACAGCGCGGGCATGGCGATCGCCGGAATTTCTTCGAGTTTGCGCTGCAACACCCGCCCCTGCAGCCCGGCGCGAGCCGCTGCGCGCGGCAGCAACTCGACACTCAAACGTTGTTTGGGCAGCGGCAGGCCGGTGGTCAGCATCGCCGCGCTGGCAGGCTTCTGGTGCAGCATGCACAGGGCGAGCAGACCATCCAGCAACGGATCGTCATGCAACGCGCGTGGATCATGGCTGAGTTGAACTCGACTGACTTCTGATTCCACGCTCGACACTCTTTAACAGTTGAAAGGGATAACTCAGTTCATCCCAGGCAGCTGGACCTTGGGCTTCACGTCGTTCTGCACAACGGATGCCAACGGCGCGACCACTCCCTGGCTTTTGAGCAATTGGCCCATGGTCGCCTTGATTCGATACTGAGTAAATAACTGAATGTTCTTGATTTCCGCCAGACGCCGCGAGGCGGTGAACAGCTCGTTTTCGCTGTCGAGCAAATCCAGCAGGGTGCGTTCGCCGAGGCTGAATTGACGCTGGTAGGCAGTACGCACCGAAGTGCTGCGATCGACGTATTGCTGAGCGATCGGCACCTGAGCGTTGGCGTTGTTCAGCGCGTTCCAGGCGAGGCCGAGCTCTTCGTTCAACTGACGCAGGGCGTTGTTGCGGATGTCCAGCGCCTGGTTGGCCAGGTACGACTTGGACTCCAGATCAGCCTTGTTGCTGCCACCGGAATACAGGTTGAAGCGCATGCGCAGCATGGCCTGCCATTCATTGTTGTGGCCGTTCTGGCCGTCGATATCGTTATCGGCGGTACGGCCCAGTTCGGCGTCGAAGCGCGGGTAAAAGGTCGATTTGGCGGTGGCGAACTGCTTCTCGGCAGCGGCGATGTCCGACTCGGCGGAACGCAGGATCGGGCTGTTTTCCAGCATTTGCGCGCGGGCTTCATTGAGGTTGGCCGGCATCATCGCCATGAACGGCGCCGGGCGCTCGAGCTGATCGGGCATCTGGCCGACGGCGCTGAGGAAGTTGGTTTCCGCATCGGCGAGGTTGGTCTGTTCGGTGATCAGGTTGTTGCGGGCCTGGGCCATGCGCGCTTCGGCCTGATCAAGGTCGGCACCGCTGCCGACGCCGCGCTGGGTGCGCAACTGGATCTGGTCGTAGATGCGCTGGTGGCTCTTGAGGTTCTCCTCGGCCAGACGCACGAATTCGCGACGGGTCAGCACGTCCAGATACACCTGGGCGACGGTCAGTGCAGTACGCTCGGAAGTGCCCAGCAGCGAGTAAGCACGGGAGCTGACGTTGGCTTGTTGACGCGCAACTTCGTTGGACGTCGCGAAACCGTCAAAAACCATTTGCGAGAGACGTAAACTTGACTCGCTGCGGTTCAACGTCTCCCAGTGATTGCTTCCACCGTTCGCTCGCGTGGTCACACTGTCAGTGCCTTCACGGCCATAACCGCCCAGCAGATCGACCTTGGGCAGGTATCCCCCTTTCGCAGCCTTTAACTGATAATCCGCCGCCAATCGACTATTGACCCCCGCCTGAATCTCCGGATGGACATCCAGCGCCTGTTGCATGGCTTCTGGTAAGGATTGTGCTTGTACAAAAGAGGCGGCGAGAGCGAAGGGAGTGGCAAGGAGCAAAAGCGAACGCATGGTTGGAATTTTCCCGGAACTTCTTGTCTTGAATCACAGCAGAAACGTGGTGCTGCGTCGGATGATGGCAACCCGAAAGACCGTATGTCGGAAAGTTCAAAACAGGAACTGGATGACAGGCTGAAGGACAGGTCGCCGCGGAAATATCAATGTGACATTAGTGGGGCGATTGTTTAGGATGGCTCCCAGAAGGTCAATAGTTTGGCATAAAGTTAATCGCGATAATTTATAGCCAGATTATTGACGGAAATACAGCGTCAATAAGTTATCCATTTATAGAAAGTACGTCCAGACTGAAGTGGCGCCGACGCCCGTCAGGTCCATGGAAGTCAACTGAATGTGACACCCCGGAGAGTCTTCAATGAGCAGTGTTGTTGCCGTCGTCAAAAGCATTGTCGGTCAGGTTTTCGTGGTGTCCCCAGAGGGCGTGCGTCGCGTACTCGTTGAAGGCGATCGCCTGTATGTCGGCGACCAGATCGATACCGGTCTGTCCGGCGCGGTGTCGCTGGAACTGGCCGATGGCCGCATGCTCGATCTGGGCCGTGACACCCAGTGGAGCGCCAGCTCGCCTGACTCCAGCACTGACCTGGCCGAAGCCACGGCGCAGGCCGCGCCTTCTGTAGAAGAACTGCAGCAAGCCATCGCCGCCGGTGTCGACCCGACCACCGCACTCGAGTCCACCGCGGCCGGCCCGACCGCCGCAGGTACCGGCGGTGCGGCCGGTGGTGGTCACAGCTTCGTCATGCTCGACGCCACCGCTGGCCGCGTCGATCCGACCATTGGCTTCCCCACGGCGGGCATCAATTCTGCCGGGCAAGTCGCGCAGGACACCACGGGCGGCCTGACCACCGACACCACCACCAACGCACTGCGTGACTCGACCCTGAGCCTCAGCGCCACGCCGACCATCACCGAAGCCGGCGGCGTGCTGGTGTACACCGCGACCCTGACCCAGGCGCCGCTGAACGACCTGACTATCACCCTGTCCAACGGCGCAGTCATCGTCATTCCCGCCGGCGCCACCACCGGCACCGTCAACGTGCCGCTGGCGCCGAACGACACGGTATATAACGATCCGACCCAGATCGACGTGACCGTCACTGGCACCAGCGGCGGCAACGGCATCACCGTGACCCCGCCGACTATCCCGGCGACCACGCAAGTCACCGACACCGTCGACACCACTACCGTCACGTTGACGGCTGGTTCGAGCGTGACCGAAGGCGGCCAGATTACCTACACCGCGACGCTGACTAACCCGGCGCAAACTCCGGTTACCGTTACGCTGTCGAATGGCTCGACCATTACCATTGGCGCTGGCCAGACTACTGGCACCGTCAACGTGCCGACCCCAGCCAATGACGTTTACAACAATGGCAGCACCGTTACGACCACGATCACCGGGGCTACCGGCGGCAACTTCGAAAATCTGGTGCCGAACCCGACACCAGCCGTTACCACCATCACAGACTCGGTTGATAACACCGGCCTCACGCTGACCGCGACCAACAACATCGTCGAAGGCGGCCAGATCACCTACACCGCGACGCTGACTAATCCAGCGCAGACGCCGGTAACCGTCACTCTGTCCAACGGTTCGACCATCACCATTGCTGCTGGCGAAACCGTGGGCACCGTCAACGTGCCGACTGCGGCCAACGACGTCTACAACAATGGCGGCACCGTCAGCACCACGATCACTGGCGCTACCGGTGGCAACTTCGAAAACCTGGTGCCGAACACCACACCAGCCGTTACCACCATCACAGATTCGGTCGACAACACCGGCCTGACCCTGACTGCGACCAACAACATTGTTGAAGGCGGTCAGATCACTTACACCGCGACACTGACCAACCCGGCGCAGACGCCGGTTACCGTCACCCTGTCCAACGGTTCGACCATCACCATTGCGGCAGGCGAAACCGTGGGCACCGTCAACGTGCCGACTGCGGTCAACGACGTCTACAACAATGGCGGCACCGTCAGCACCACGATCACTGGCGCTACCGGCGGCAACTTTGAAAACCTGGTCCCAAGCAACACGCCTGCGGTCACGACGATCACCGATTCGGTCGACAACACCGGCCTGACCCTGACTGCGACCAATAACATCGTTGAAGGCGGTCAGATCACTTACACCGCGACACTGACCAATCCGGCACAAACCCCGGTAACCGTCACTCTGTCGAACGGTTCGACCATCACCATTGCGGCTGGCGAAACCGTTGGCACCGTCAACGTGCCGACTGCGGCCAATGACGTCTACAACAATGGCAGCACCGTCAGCACCACGATCACTGGCGCTACCGGTGGCAACTTCGAAAACCTGGTGCCAAGCAACACGCCTGCGGTCACCACCATCACCGATTCGGTGGATGACACTGGCCTGACCCTGACAGCGACCAACAATATCGTTGAAGGCGGTCAGATCACTTACACCGCGACACTGACCAACCCGGCGCAGACGCCGGTTACCGTCACCCTGTCCAACGGTTCGACCATCACCATTGCGGCAGGCGAAACCGTGGGCACCGTCAACGTGCCGACTGCAGCCAACGACGTCTACAACAATGGCGGCACCGTCAGCACCACGATCACTGGTGCAACCGGTGGCAATTTCGAAAATCTGGTGCCAAGCAACACGCCTGCGGTCACCACGATTACCGATTCGGTGGATGACACTGGCCTGAGCCTCAGCGCCACCGGTTCCGTGGCCGAGGGTGGCCAGATCACCTACACCGCCACGCTGACGAATCCGGCCGGCACCCCGGTAACCGTGACCCTGAGCAACGGCTCGGTGATCACCATTGATGCCGGCAAAACCACCGGCACCGTTAGCGTTCCAGCGCCGGCCGATGACGTCTACAAAGACGCCGGCCAGGTCGAAGTCAGCATCAAGGACGCCACCGGCGGCAACTTCGAAAATCTGGTGCCGAACACTACGCCGGCTGTGACCGAAATCACTGACACCGTCGATACCTCGACGGTGAAGCTGAGCGCAGACACCTCGGTTGCCGAAGGCGGCACCGTGACTTACACCGCCACCGTCGGCGCGCCAGTCACCGGCTCGCCTGTGGTCGTGACGTTGGCCAATGGTCAGAACATCACCATCGCCGTCGGCCAGACCACCGGCTCCATCACCTACACCGCACCGAACGATGCCTTGACCGGCAACGCTCCGCTGACCAACTCGATCACTGGCGTAAGCGGTGGCAACTACGAAGATCTGGTGGCGGACAAAACTCCAGTTTCGACCACCGTCACCGACGTGGCCGACACCACCAATCTGTCGCTGAGCGCGACCGCTTCCGTGGCGGAAGGCGGCCAGATCACTTACACCGCAACCTTGACCAATGCTGCTGGCTCGCCAGTGACCGTGACCTTGTCGAACGGCGCCGTCATCACCATCAAGGCAGGCGAAACCAGCGGTAATGTGAGCTTCCCGGCTCCGTCCGACGACGTCTACAAAGACGCCGGCTCCGTGCAGGCCACCATCACCAGCGCCACCGGCGGCGACTTCGAGAACCTCGTTCCGAGTACCACGCCAGCGGTCACTCAAGTCACCGACACCATCGATACCTCGACGGTCAAATTGACCGCCGACACCTCGGTCGCTGAAGGCGGCACCGTCACCTACACCGCCACTGTCGGCGCGCCCGTCACCGGCTCGCCAGTTGTCGTGACCCCGGCCAACGGCCAGAACATCACCATCGCCGTCGGCCAGACCACCGGCAGCGTTACCGCCCCGGTATCGAATGACGTGCAGATCGGTCACGCACCGCTGACCAACTCGATCACCAACGTCAGCGGTGGCAACTACGAGAATCTGGTCGCCGACAAGACCCCGGTCAGCACCACTGTGACCGACACCGTCGACACCACCAGCGTCGCGCTGACTGCCACCGGCAACGTCAACGAAGGCGGGCAGATCACCTACACCGCGACGCTGAGCAACCCGGCCGGCGCGCCTGTGACCGTGAATCTGAGCAACGGCTCGGTCATCACCATTGAAGCCGGCAAGACCACCGGCACCGTGACCGTTCCGGCACCTGCCGATGACGTCTACAAAGACGCCGGCAAAGTCGAAGTGACCATCAAGGACGCCACCGGTGGCAACTTCGAAAATCTGGTGCCGGATACTACGCCTGCGGTGACCAATGTTGCCGACACGGTCAACACCACGCACCTGACCCTCAGCGCAGAAAGCTATGTGCTCGAAGGCTCTACGATCACTTACACCGCAACGCTGACCAACGCCGCGCAGACGCCGGTGACCGTCAACCTGAGCAATGGCCAGACCATCACCATCGAAGCCGGCAAGACCAGCGGTTCGGTGACGATTGCCGCACCGAGCGATGACGTCTACAAGGACGTCAGCAAGCTCACCGTAACCATGACCGATGCCAGCGGCGGCAACTTCGAGAAACTCGACGTCAGCAAGACCCCGGTCAGCACCACGGTCAACGACACCGTCGACACAACCGCACTGACCCTGACTGCCAGCGATACCGTCAGCGAAGGTGGCCAGATCACCTATACCGCGACCCTGAGCAATCCGGCCGGCACTGCGATGACCGTTACCCTGGCCAACGGCGCGGTGATCAACATCGCTGCCGGTGCTACCAGCGGCTCGGTGAATTTCCCGGCGCCCGCCAACACCCCGTACATCGATGGCAGCAACGTGCGGACGGCGATCGCCAGCCACAGCGGCGGCAATTTCGAGCGCGTTGAGGCCGACCGTTCGGCTGTGGTGACCAAAGTCACCGACGCCGTCGACACCACCAACATCAGCCTGAGCGCCACCGGCAGCGTTGCCGAGGGCGGCTCGATCGTCTACACCGCCACCCTGAGCAATCCGGCCGGCACCGCCATGAGCGTGACCCTGAGCAACGGCGCGGTGATCAACATTGCCAAGGGTGCGAGCACTGGCACTGCGACCGTCGCCGCGCCTGGCGATGATGTGTACAAGGACGCCGGCAAGGTCGATGCGAGCATCACCAAGACCAGCGGCGGCAACTTTGAAAATCTGGTGATCGACAAGACGCCTGCGGTAACTGATGTCACCGACACCATCGACAACAGCACCGTTGCGCTGACCGCCAGCGCCAGCGCGGTGGAAGGCGGCGTGGTTGTATACACCGCGTCCGTGACCGCCCCGGTCGCCGGTTCGCCAGTGCTGGTGACCCTGTCCAACGGCCAGACCATCACCATTCCGGTCGGCGCCAGCAGCGCCAGCGTCAACTTCACCGCGCCAAACGATGCACAGGCCGGCGGCAACACTCTGAGCGTGAAAATCGACGGCGCCAGCGGTGGCAATTACGAAAATCTCGTCGCCGACCAAACCCCGGCGGTGACCTCGGTAACCGACGTCGCCGACACCACCAACCTGTCGCTGTCCGCGACCGGCTCCGTGGCCGAGGGCGGTTCGATTGTCTACACCGCGACCCTGAGCAACCCGGCCGGTACCCCGGTGACCGTGAATCTGAGCAACGGCGCGGTGATCACCATCGAGGCCGGCAAAACCAGCGGCACCGTCACCGTTCCGGCACCTGCCGACGACGTCTATAAAGACGCTGGCAAAGTTGAAGTCACGATCAAGGACGCCACCGGCGGCAACTTCGAAAACCTGGTGCCAAGCACCACGCCAGCGGTCACTGATGTCACCGACACCGTCGACACCTCGACGGTCAAGCTGACCGCCACCGAAACCGCGGCCGAAGGTGGCACCGTCACCTACACCGCCACCGTCGGCGCGCCGGTCACCGGTTCGCCTGTGGTCGTCACCCTGGCCAATGGTCAGAACATCACTATCGAAGTCGGCAAGACCAGCGGCAGCGTGAGCACCACCGCGCCGAACGACGTCCTTGCCGGCCACGCGCCGCTGACCAACTCGATCACCAACGTCAGCGGCGGTAATTTCGAAAATCTTGTCGCCGACCAGACCCCGGTCAGCACCACCGTGACCGACACCGTCGACACCACCAACCTGTCGCTCAGCGCGACCGGCGCGGTGAACGAAGGCGGCCAGATTACCTACACCGCGACTTTGAGCAACGCCGCCGGCACACCGGTCACCGTGACCCTGTCGAACGGTGCGACTATCCTCATCGAGGCCGGCAAAACCACCGGCACCGTGACCGTCGATGCACCGAAAGACGACGTCTACAAAGACGCCGGCAGCGTTGAAGCGACCATCCAGAGCGCAACCGGCGGCAACTTCGAAAACCTCGTCGCCAGCACAGCGCCGGCGGTGACTACGGTCAACGACACCATCGACACCACCACCGTGTCGCTGAGCGCCACTGCGAACGTCGCTGAAGGCGAAACCGTGGTCTACACCGCCACGGTGGGCGCGCCAGTGACCGGTTCGCCGGTCACCGTCAGCCTGTCCAACGGCCAGACCATCACCATCGCCGTTGGCGAAACCACCGGCAGCGTCAACTACGTCGCGCCGAACAGCCCGCTGGCGGGCGGCAGCTCGTTGAGCGTGACCATTGATGACGCCACGGGTGGCAATTACGAAAAACTGGTGGTCGACGGCAAGTCCGCAGACACCGTGGTTTCCGACACTACCGACACCACCAATCTGAACCTGAGCGCCAGCGACTCGGTCGCCGAAGGCGGCCAGATCACCTACACCGCAACCCTGACCAACCCGGCCGGCACACCGGTGACCGTGACCCTGTCGAACGGCGCCACCATCACTATCGATGCAGGCAAAACCACCGGCACCGTGACCGTCGACGCACCTAAAGATGACGTCTATAAAGATGCCGGCAAAGTCGAAGTGACCATCGAGGGTGCGACCGGCGGCAACTTCGAGAACCTGGTGCCAAGCGCGGTTCCAGCGGTGACCAATGTCACCGATACCATCGACACTTCGACCGTCAAACTGACTGCCGATACTTCGGTAGCCGAAGGCGGCACCGTGACTTACACCGCCACCGTTGGCGCGCCAGTCACCGGCTCGCCTGTGGTCGTGACTCTGGCCAACGGCCAGACCATCACCATCGGCGTTGGCCAGACTACTGGCACTGCAACTGCTGTTGCTGCGAACGATGCGTTGGCCGGTAATGCTCCGATCACCAACTCGATCACTGGCGTGAGCGGCGGCAACTTCGAAGATCTGGTGGCGGACAAAACTCCAGTTTCAACTTCTGTCACGGACGTTACCGACACCACCAACCTGTCGCTGAGTGCGACCGGTTCCGTGGCCGAAGGTGGCTCGATCGTTTACACCGCTACGCTGACCAACGCCGCTGGCTCGCCAGTGACCGTGACCTTGTCGAACGGCGCTGTCATCACCATCAAAGCAGGCGAAACCACCGGCAATGTGACCGTTGCGGCACCGTCCGATGACGTTTACAAAGACGCCGGTTCCGTCCAGGCGACGATCACCAGCGCCACCGGCGGCAACTTCGAAAACCTGGTACCAAGCACTGCTCCGGCCGTGACGACAGTCACCGACACCATCGATACCTCGACCGTCAAACTGACCGCCGATACTTCGGTCGCTGAAGGCGGCACCGTGACTTACACCGCCACAGTCGGCGCTCCGGTCACCGGCTCGCCAGTTGTGGTAACTCTGGCCAACGGTCAGACCATCACCATCGGCATTGGCCAGACTACTGGCACTGCAACTGCTGTTGCTGCGAACGATGCGCTGACCGGCAACGCCCCGATCACCAACTCGATCACAGGCGTAACTGGCGGCAATTTCGAAGATCTGGTTGCAGACAAAACTCCAGTTTCGACTTCTGTCACGGACGTTACCGACACCACCAACCTGTCGCTGAGTGCGACCGGTTCCGTGGCCGAAGGTGGCTCGATCGTTTACACCGCTACGCTGACCAACGCCGCTGGCTCGCCAGTGACCGTGACCCTGTCGAACGGTGCTGTGATCACCATCAAGGCTGGCGAAACCAGCGGTAATGTGACCGTTCCGGCACCGTCCGATGACGTCTACAAAGATGCCGGTTCCGTCCAGGCAACGATCACTAGCGCTACCGGTGGCAACTTCGAGAATCTGGTACCGAGCACAGCTCCGGCCGTGACGGCTGTCACCGACACCATCGATACCTCGACAGTCAAACTGACCGCCGACACTTCGGTGGCTGAAGGCGGCACCGTGACCTACACCGCCACAGTCGGCGCTCCGGTCACCGGCTCGCCAGTTGTGGTAACTCTGGCCAACGGCCAGACCATCACCATCGGTGTCGGCCAGACTACTGGCACTGCAACCGCTGTTGCTGCGAACGATGCGCTGACCGGCAACGCCCCGATCACCAACGCCATCACCAACGTCAGCGGCGGCAATTTCGAGAATCTCGTCGCCGACAAGACCCCGGTCAGCACCACCGTGACCGACACCGTCGACACCACCAATCTGTCTTTGAGCGCCACCAACTCGGTGGCCGAAGGTGGCCAGATCACCTACACCGCGACCCTGACCAACGCCGCTGGCTCGCCAGTGACCATGACCCTGTCGAACGGCGCCGTGATCACCATCAAGGCTGGCGAAACCACCGGCACCGCAACCGTTCCGGCCCCGTCCGACGACGTCTACAAAGACGCCGGTTCTGTGCAGGCGACGATCACCAGCGCTACCGGTGGCAACTTCGAGAATCTGGTACCGAGCACAGCTCCGGCCGTGACGACAGTCACCGACACCATCGATACCTCGACAGTCAAACTGACCGCCGATACTTCGGTAGCCGAAGGCGGCACCGTGACTTACACCGCCACGGTTGGTGCACCAGTTACTGGCTCGCCTGTGGTCGTGACTCTGGCCAACGGCCAGACCATCACCATCGGCGTCGGCCAGACCACTGGCACTGCAACTGCTGTTGCTGCGAACGATGCGTTGGCCGGTAATGCTCCGATCACCAACTCGATCACTGGCGTGAGCGGCGGCAACTTCGAAGATCTGATTGCAGATAAAACACCGGTTTCGACCACTGTCACGGATGTTGCCGACACCACCAACCTGTCGCTCAGCGCCAGCAACTCGGTGGCTGAAGGTGGCCAGATCACTTACACCGCGACATTGACCAATGCTGCTGGCTCACCAATGACCGTGACGTTGTCGAATGGCGCAGTGATCACCATCAAGGCTGGCGAAACCAGCGGCACTGCGACGGTTCCTGCACCGTCTGATGACGTCTACAAAGATGCCGGCTCTGTGCAGGCGACGATCACCAGCGCTACCGGTGGCAACTTCGAGAATCTGGTACCGAGCACAGCTCCGGCCGTGACGACAGTCACCGACACCATCGACACCTCGACCGTCAAACTGACCGCCGACACTTCGGTGGCTGAAGGCGGCACCGTGACCTACACCGCCACCGTCGGCGCTCCGGTCACCGGCTCGCCAGTGGTTGTGACTCTGGCCAACGGCCAGACCATCACCATCGGCGTCGGCCAGACTACTGGCACTGCAACTGCTGTTGCTGCGAACGATGCGCTGACCGGCAACGCTCCGATCACCAACTCGATCACTGGCGTGAGCGGCGGCAATTTCGAAGATCTGGCTGCCGACAAGACCCCGGTCAGCACCACCGTGACCGACACCGTCGACACCACCAATCTGTCCTTGAGCGCCACCAACTCGGTGGCCGAAGGTGGCCAGATCACCTACACCGCGACCCTGACCAACGCCGCTGGTTCGCCAGTGACCGTGACCTTGTCGAACGGCGCTGTGATCACCATCAAGGCTGGCGAAACCACCGGCACCGCAACCGTTCCGGCCCCGTCCGACGACGTCTACAAAGACGCCGGTTCTGTGCAGGCGACGATCACCAGCGCTACCGGTGGCAACTTCGAGAATCTGGTACCGAGCACAGCTCCGGCCGTGACGACAGTCACCGACACCATCGATACCTCGACAGTCAAACTGACCGCCGATACATCGGTGGCTGAAGGCGGCACGGTCACCTACACCGCCACTGTGGGTGCTCCGGTCACCGGCTCGCCAGTGGTTGTGACTCTGGCCAATGGTCAGACCATCACCATCGGCGTCGGCCAGACTACTGGCACCGCAACCGCTGTTGCTGCGAACGATGCGTTGGCTGGTAATGCTCCGATCATCAACTCGATCACTGGCGTGACCGGTGGCAATTTCGAAGATCTGGTGGCGGACAAAACTCCAGTTTCGACTTCTGTCACGGACGTTACCGACACCACCAACCTGTCGCTGAGTGCGACCGGCTCCGTGGCTGAAGGTGGTTCGATTGTTTACACGGCTACGCTGACCAACGCCGCTGGCTCACCTGTGACAGTCACGTTGTCGAACGGCGCCGTGATCACTATCAAAGCAGGCGAAACCACCGGCACCGCAACTGTTCCTGCACCGTCCGATGACGTCTACAAAGACGCCGGTTCCGTCCAGGCAACGATCACTAGCGCTACCGGTGGCAACTTCGAGAATCTGGTACCGAGCACCACGCCAGCAGTGACCAGCGTCACCGACACCATCGACACCACCACCGTAAAACTGAGCGCAACCGCCACGGCGGCCGAAGGCGGCAACGTCGTCTACACCGCAACCGTCGGCGCGCCAGTCACAGGTTCGCCAGTGGTGGTCACTCTGGCCAACGGCCAGAACATCACTATCGCGGTCGGACAGACCACCGGTACCGTAACTGCCGTCGCACCGAACGATGCGCTGACTGGCAACGCTCCGATCACCAATGCGATCACCAACGTCAGCGGCGGCAATTTCGAGAATCTCGTCGCCGACAAGACCCCGGTCAGCACCACCGTGACCGACACCGTCGACACCACCAATCTGTCCTTGAGCGCCACCAACTCGGTGGCCGAAGGTGGCCAGATCACGTACACCGCGACCCTGACCAACGCCGCAGGCTCGCCTGTAACCGTGACCCTGTCGAATGGCGCTGTGATCACCATCAAGGCTGGCGAAACCAGCGGTAATGTGACCGTTCCGGCACCTTCCGATGACGTCTATAAAGACGCCGGCTCCGTGCAGGCGACCATCAGCAAAGCTACCGGTGGCAACTTCGAAAACCTGGTACCGAGCACCACGCCAGCAGTCACCAGCGTCACCGACACCATCGATACCACCACCGTAAAACTGAGCGCAACCGCCACAGCGGCAGAAGGCGGCAACGTCGTCTACACCGCGACCGTCGGCGCGCCAGTCACCGGCTCGCCAGTTGTGGTAACTCTGGCCAACGGCCAGAACATCACCATCGCCGTCGGCCAGACCACCGGCACCGTAACCGCCGTCGCACCGAACGATGCGCTGACCGGCAACGCGCCGCTGACCAACTCGATTACCAACGTCAGCGGCGGCAATTTCGAAAACCTCGTCGCCGACAAGACCCCGGTCAGCACCACCGTGACCGACACCGTCGACACCACCAACCTGTCCCTGTCGGCGACCGGTTCGGTGGCTGAAGGTGGCCAGATCACTTACACCGCGACCCTGACCAACGCCGCTGGCTCGCCAGTGACCGTGACCCTGTCGAACGGTGCCGTGATCACCATCAAAGCGGGCGAAACCACCGGCACCGTGAACGTTCCAGCGCCAGCTGACGACGTCTACAAAGACGCCGGCACCGTGCAGGCGACCATCAGCAGCGCCACCGGTGGCAACTTCGAAAAACTGGTATCGAGCACCACGCCAGCAGTGACCAGCGTCACCGACACCATCGACACCACCACCGTCAGCATCACTGGCAGCAGCTCGGTGACCGAAGGCCAGACCGCCAGCTATACCGTCAGCCTCAATCACCCGGCGCAGACCGAAGTGACCCTGAAAATCGTCTACAGCGGCACTGCTGCCGACGGTTCGGACTTCACCGGCGTGTACACCGTGAAGATCCCGGCGGGCGCCAGCAGCGCGCAGTTCAACGTCGTCACCCTCGATGACAAGATCACCGAAGGCACCGAGAACTTCGTGGTCAAGATCGATTCGGCTACCGGCGGCAACTTCGAGAACCTCGCGGTCAGCAGCACCAATGGCAGCGTCAGCACCTCGATCATCGACAACGATGCGCCACCGGTGCTGGATCTGGATGCCAACAACTCCAGCGGTGCGACCGGTGCCGATTACAAAGTGACGTTCACCGAGAACACCCCGGGCGCCGGCGTGTCGATCGCTGACACCGACATCAGCATCACCGACCCGGACAGCACGATGCTGACCGGCGCCACTGTGGTACTGACCAACCGTCAGGACGGCGATGCGCTGAATCTGGGCAATAGCGTCAACGGCATCACCATCAATGCCAACAGCACCAACGGCACGGTGACCCTGACCCTCTCGGGTAACGCGACCCTGGCCGACTACATGCAGGCCATCAAGAACATCAGCTTCACCAACAGCAGCGAAAACCCGAGCACCGTGCCGCGCGTCATCACCGTGACGGTGACCGATGGCGGCAACTACTCGAACACGGCGACGACCACAGTCAACGTGGTGGCGGTCAACGATGCACCGGTCGCTGCGCCGAGCAATGTCACCGGCACCGAAGACACGCCGCTGGTACTCGGCTGGTCGACCTTTGGCGTCAGCGATGTCGACAGCCCGGCGAGCAGCCTTGGTATCAAGATCACGCAGCTGCCGGGCGAGGGCAAACTGCAGTATTTGGACGGCTCGACCTGGAAGGATGTTGCCAATAACCAGACCTTCAGCAAGGCCGACATCGATGCCGGCAAGCTGCGCTTCCTGCCGGATGCCAACGAGTCGGGCACCAACGGTTACGGCGGCACAGGTCTGGGCAACAATCAGGCGGACTACGCACAGATCAAGTTCCAGCCTACCGATGGCCAGACGCTGGGCAGCACCGGCACGGTGAAGATCGACATCACGCCAGTGGCGGATGCGCCGACCGTAGCCGTGGCTGACAACAGCGTGAAATCCACTGGCCTGATCAAGGAAGTCTGGACCGGTCTCTCGGGGCTGGGCACTGACGGCAGCGGCGCTAACTCGACCACCCTGAAAAACGTCATCGATGCGGCCGGCAAACCGAACTCCAGCGCCAACGTCACCAACGTGCAGTCTGACGGCAGTGTCGCCGCCGGTACGGCGTCGAAGACCTCGGGCCTGATCTACCTGGAAGCCGGCAAGACCTACAGCTTCAGCGGCGTGGCCGATGACAGCCTGCTGATCACCATCGGCGGCAAGAACGTGGCGTCGGGTACCTGGGGCGCGGGCGGTGCGATCAACGGCTCGTTCACCCCGACCACCAGCGGTTACTACACGCTCGACATCTACCACCACAATCAGAGCGGCCCGGGCAGCTACGACGTCAACCTGTCGGTCAACGGCGGCACGCCAATCGATCTGAGCAACGCCGGCGTGCCGATCTACACCGGTGTGCAGGATCTGATCAACTCGGGCGTGACCGTCTCCGATCTGCACGGCACCAACGGCGAAGGTTATTACGACGGCTACAAGCTCAACACCGGCGCTGAAGGCACCACGGTGAAACTGTCGGCAATCAGCACCGCGCTGACCGACACCGACGGCTCGGAAACCCTGAGCGTGAAGATCAGCGGCGCACCGGTCGGTTCGGTGCTCAGCGATGGCGCGGGGCATACCTTCACCGTTACCGCGAGCAATGGCGAAGCCAACGTCACCGGCTGGAACCTCGGCTCTCTGACCGTGACTCCGCCGACCTACTACAACGGCCAGTTCAACCTGACCGTGACCTCGACGTCCACCGAACAGGTCGGTGGCTCCGCGAGCAGCACCGCGACCATTCCGGTCACGGTAGTGCCTGCGGTGTACAACGCGGTCACCGCCACCTCGGGTGATGACAACGTCATCGGCACCGACGCCAACGACATCATCGTCGCTGACATCGGCGGCCTGACCGTGGTGCCGGGCACCAACTACAACATTGCGTTCATGGTCGACAGCTCGGGCAGCATGAGCACTTCGTCGCTGAACGCCGCGAAAGACTCGCTGACCTCGGTGTTCAACAGCCTCAAGCAAAGCCTGGGCGGCAGCAACTCGGGCACGGTGAACATCTTCCTGGTGGACTTCGATACCCAGGTCAACAAGTCGGTGTCTGTGAATCTCAACGACCCGAACGCGCTGACGATGCTCAAAGCCGTACTCAACTCGATGGGCTCTGGCGGCGGTACCAACTACGAGGACGTGTTCAAGACCACGGCCAACTGGTTCCAGAGCGCCGATGCGGTCGCCAACACAGGGGCGAAGAACCTCACGTACTTCATCACCGATGGCCAGCCGACTTACTACCAGACCGGCGAGCAGACCAACCCGACGCTGTATGGCAACGTGAAACTCGACAGCGTGGTGAACGCCAGCAACTACAAGCAGGGCGACACGTTCAGCACCTACATCGACAACTCGCACTACCTGACCATCAACAGTGCTGGCAGCGTTGTGCTGCAAACCTACAACTCGTGGTGGGGCTGGAGCAGCGAAACCCTGGGCACGATTCATGCGCAGGGCGACGGTACTTATGAGTTGTCGAACCTCGCGGGTACCGGCAACAGCACCAACTCGTCGACGACCAGCAATTCGACCAGCGGCTTTGCCTTGTTGAGCGGGTTGTCGAGCGTCGAAGCCATTGGTCTGAACAACGACGTCAGCCTCAACGACCTCAAGCCGTACGACTCGGACAAAACGCCGCAAACCAACATTGATCCGAAGGACCTGGCCAACTCGATCATCGGCCATACCGAAGCGACGATGCCGGGTAACGACACCGTCAACGGTGGCGAAGGCAACGACATCCTGTTCGGCGATCTGGTCAGCTTCAACGGCATTGCCGGCGAGGGTTACCAGGCGATGCAGGCGTTCGTTGCCAAAGAGACCGGCGTCGACGTCAGCAAAGTCAGCACCAGCAACGTGCACCAGTACATCACCGAGCACTATCAGGCGTTCGATGTATCCGGCGCGCACGATGGCAACGACACGCTGCTCGGTGGCGCGGGCAATGACATCCTGTTCGGCTCGGGCGGCACCGACCTGCTCGACGGCGGCAAAGGCAATGACATCCTGCTCGGCGGCACCGGCAACGACACGCTGATCGGCGGTCAGGGCAACGACATCCTCATCGGCGGTTCCGGTGGCGACACCTTCGTCTGGAAATCGGGCGACACCGGTAACGACGTGATCAAGGATTTCAAAGCCAGCGAAGGCGACCGCATCGACCTGCGCGACCTGTTGCAGGGCGAGACCGGCAGCACGATCGACAACTTCCTGAAGATCACCACGGTGGATGGCACGTCGTCGCTGCAAGTCAGCTCGGCGGGCAAATTCAACTCGGGCGATGCCGCTGCGGCCACGCCGGACGTGACGATCAAACTGGAAGGCAACAATTGGGCGAGCGCCAACCTGCACAACCTGATTGCCGGCAGCGATCCGACCATCAAGGTCGATCACAACAACAGCTGAGGCTGAAACAACAACGGCCGCCTCTTGTGAGGCGGCCGTCGCGTTTGCGGGCAATGTAGCGGTGACGATTTGATCGGCGCCCCGCATACTGGCGCGCAGTTGGCTATGCTGCTGACAGCATGACGCTGTTCATTTGTGAGGGATGCTCAATGTTTTACGTGCAACGCGATGCGCAAGGCCAGTTGATTCGCGTGGAAGCTGCGGCGTACGCCGAGGCCACGGAAACGCTGCCCGCCGATAACCATGAGATTCAGGCGTGGTACGCCAACGAAGCCGTGGAAAACAGCCTCAAACAGCTCAAGCAGAGCGACTTTGAAATGATTCGGGTACTCGACGACCTGATTCAGGTGCTGACCCAGAAAGGCGTGATCCGCGTCACTGACCTGCCAGCGGCGGCCCAGGCCAAACTGATGGATCGTACCCAGGCACGTGAAGCGCTGGGCGGGTTGAGCCAGTTGATCGATGAGGATGAGGGTGGGTTGATCTGATCCTCCCAGGATCCAAAGCTTACCCTCACCCCAGCCCTCTCCCTGAGGGAGAGGGGGCCGATCGAGGTGTCTTGCGCTATCCATCGACCTGAGCGATCGAGTCGATTTTGGATTCAGTGGAGCTCTTGCACGTCGGCGTATCTCGTAAATATCCCACGGTCAGTCCCCTCTCCCTCTGGGAGAGGGTTAGGGTGAGGGCGCTTATTGGCTCACCCCCAAGGCTTCGGCTCACCGAGCAACTGCCCCTGCACGCCATACAAGCCCATCTCGCGAATCACTGACAACTCCCCTTCAGTCTCGACCCGCTCGGCAATCAGCGGCAGATCGATGCTGTGCGCTGCGCGCTGGATCGCTTCGATGAACAGGCGCTTGTCGCTCTCCTGATCGATCGCCCGAATGTAGCTGCCATCGATCTTCAAGTACGCCAGACCCAACCGCGCCAGGTTGCCGATCATGCTGAAGCGCCCGCCGAAGCGCTGCAGACTCAGCGAGAAACCGAGCTCGCGCAGGCGTCGGGTCAACTGCTCCAGCACGGCCTGTTCAGGCAATTGCTCCTCGCCGATTTCCAGAGTAAGACGCGCGCCGAGATTGGAATGCGCGCGCAGAATCTCGAAGACCTTGTTCAGCGCCTGCGGGTCAGCCAGGGTCGCCGAGGACAGGTTCAGCGCCAGCGAATCCTCGTGCCCCTTCATCTGCTCGAGCACGCGTTCGAGCATCAGCCGATCGAGCCGCGCGGTCCAGCCGAAGCGCTCCAGCCACGGCAGGAAGCGCCCGGCGGGAATGGTCTGGCCCTGCTCGTCGAGCAGGCGCGACAGGACCTTGTAATGCAGCACCAGTTGCGTGTCCTGCGCGGCGACCACCGGCTGGAAATACAACTCGAAACGCTGCTGACTCAAGGCCTGATCCAGCAGTCGATGCCAAGCGTGATGGTCATCACCGACCTCCGCCACCAGACTCTGATCGATACACGCCCAATTCTGCTCGCCCTGCCCTTCGGCCTGCGCGAGCGCCTGATCGCCCAGTGTCAGCACCGCTTGCGGGGAGTCGCCGTGAGCGAAGGGCGCCAGCCCGATCGAAGCCACCGCCGGCACATCGGTCGCGCCAGTGGCATGCAGGCTGCTCAGGGCATTGTCGAGATTCTGCGCCAACTGCAGCGCTTCCTCACGCACCAGCCCCGGCGCCAGCACGGCGAATTCACCGCCGCGAATGCGCGTGACCAAGTCCTGGGTTTGTGGATATCTGGCGCACTCGCGGGTCAGTTGCTCACCGACAGCCTTGAGCAATTGGTCGGTACGCTGGCCGCCGAGACGCTGGTTGAGCCCGGCCAGATCCTTGACCCGCAACAGCAGCAAATAACCGGAACTGGCCTGCTCCGGGTTGCTCACACGGTTGTTCAGTTGCATCTCGAAATAACGACGGTTGGCCAGGCCGGTGAGGTTGTCCTGATAGGACTCGGTACGCAGTTTTTCACTGCGCTCGGCCTGCTCCTGGAACAATGTCTTGAGCTTCTCGACCATCTGATTCATCGCCTGCACCACGCGACGCAATTCAGGCGTGCGCGGCAGATCCGGCAGGCTGAGAAATTCGCGGCGGGCAATCGCATGGGACTGCTGGACCATGTAATCGAGCGGCTTCAACTGCCGACGCAGCAACAGCGCGCCGAGCACCGCACTCAATGCGCCGCAGATCAGCAACCAGCCAAGGCTGCCCAGTGCGCTCTGCCACAGCTTGGCCACGGCGAACATCGGATGGCTGACCACCTCGACCCGCGCCGCCTGCTCCCAGCCACGACTGACCAGTGCATCGCCACCAGCCGGTTCGAGGCCGATCAATTTGACGAACCAGTCCGGCACGTTGCTCACCGCCGGGGTACCGCTACGCTCGACAATGGTCTGCTCGGTCTTCACGTCGACCACGCGGATGCTCGCGTAATAACCGCTGTCGAAAATCGAACTGACCAGCAACTCGACCATCGCCGGGTCGTCGATATTCGGCGTCAGCGACAACGCCAGCGCCGTCGCCGCGTCCTGTGCGTGGGAGCGCAACTGGTTGACGTACTGGGTGCGCGAGCTCTCCAGGCTGACCATGAAGCTGCCGGTGAAGGCCACGACCAGGAACAGACAGATAGCGATCAACAGCTGTTTGAACAAAGACATCTGAGCGCGTGCTCCTAGTTAGTCGTCTCGACCGGGAAACCTTCGGCCTGCATTTTTTTCAGCACATCCTGCCAGCGTGACAGGCGTTTGGTGTCGCCGACCTTTTTGTTGCCCTTGGCGCCGGGCAAATACAGGCCTTCGGCATTGAAAGAGTAGACCGGCAGCAAATCGGTTCGCTGCGCCGCCGGCTGGATCGGATCGATCAGGCTGTCGAGCACCAGCGGCATGGCATCGGGGGTCGCATAGTACGTCAACACCATGTGCGCGCGGTTCTGCCGCAGCGCCTTGACGTAGGTGATGCGCAGCTTGTCACTGGAAACGCCGAGATGGCGCAGGCTGAAATACTTGGCGATGGCGTAGTCTTCGCAGTCGCCGGCGCCCTTCCACAGCGCTTCGATCGGGGTTTCCCAGTAATCCACTTCGCGCCACAGATCGATGTCTTCGACGTAACGCACCTGCTTGTTGAAGAACAGGTTCACCACTTTGAGCTTGTCCATCTCACTGGCCTGCTTCTGCGTCGCCAGCAGATTCTGCCAGGCATCGATGCGCTGCTGCCCGGCGCCCAGTGGCCCATAAAGAGCAGTGGCCTTGCGGCTGATCGCGGAAAAATCCCAATCGGCGTGCAGACCGCCCAGCATGACACCGGCCAGCAGCAATGCGCAGCCAAGCCAGCGCAAGGTCCGAGGGATCGCGAAACGTACCGCCACTGCAGGTTTCCAGATGGGTAAAAAGGAGGCGTTTGATGGTGAAGCTTAGCCCGGCAAAAAACAATGGCACCGTGAGATCATCGAAGACCCGCTAGACTTGAGATTGCCGCGCAACGTTTTACAAGGTTTGACAACCTGTAGAGCAATCACTAGTGTCATTTGGATCCAAATATTGCGACCTACAGGGTGTGTTGTCGTGACTCAGAAGCCCAAACCGCTGCACAGCATCAAAGTCGAAGGACCGATTCCTGCGCATCTGGCCCGGTCGGTGATTGAAGAGACCCTGCGCTCGGCCATTCTCGATGGCCGCCTGCCCTGTGGCACTGCGCTGCGCCAGCAGGATCTGGCCGATCTGTTCGGGGTCAGCCGCATGCCGGTGCGCGAAGCCTTGCGTCAGCTCGAAGCGCAAGAGCTGCTCAGCGTCACCACGCACAAAGGCGCCGTAGTCGCGCCACTGATCCAGGGCGATGCCGCTGAAACCTACGAGTTGCGCATTTTGCTCGAATCGGAGGCATTGCGGCAGTCCATTCCGCTGCTGACTGAGGCCGAGCATCAACTCGCCGCCGGCTACATCGAAGAACTGGAAGCGCAGCACGACTACAACGAGATCGGCCGCCTCAACCGTCTGTTCCACATGGCCCTGTACAGCAAGGCGCCCAATCAGCGACTGCTGCGTCTGGTGGAAGACGGTCTGAATGAAGAAGAACGTTTTCTGCGTTTCAATCTGGAAGCCATGGGCCTGGGCAAGCTGTCCCAGGATGACCATCGCGCCATGCTCCAGGCCGTGATCGAGCGGGACATCCCGCGCTCGCTCGAAATGCTGGAGCAGCACCTCAACCGTGGCGTCGAGGTCATCACCCGCTACCTCGCGACTCCCGCCGCACAGAAGCGCCACACCGCACGCTGATATCTCGTACGTCGAATAATCCCCTTACAAATCTTCGCGACCGCTCTGCTGCCGGGTCTGGCAGCGGATCGGCGTGCCCGCTGGCGACCGCCCCGACCCTGCCGACGCGTTTCCGCTGCCCGCCGATGACCAATCGGTAATAGCCCTGACGGCAATTTACCCGCACTCTTCCAGCGCCACCCCTACAGAACGGGGACGCGCCGCCCTGACGGCACAGTCCCCGCAACAGGAACCTACGGAAGGAGCCTTGTCACGGGAAACAGGAAGTCATGGCGCCGGTCCCGGCCAACTTTCGCCCCCTTTGAATTCATAAACTTCCCTTGTTTAAAAAGTTGCTTCGAGTGAGGCATTCACTCTTGTTATCGATTTTGGCCGTTATTAGCCGAAAGGAGTAACTACGCCCAAATAAAACTTGATCCGAAAGTTTTATCGGCCACTCTCATATTCAAAAAACAGCCAACTTAAAATAATTAAAAATAAACTTGTTAAATGCATTTGCCCTGTATTAGTTTTTCTCTCGCCAGGTTTGAACGTCGCCGTTCAGCGCGGCATACCTTACGCAGCAGATGTAGCAACCGTGGCGCCGCAACGGCGTTACACCGCAATCAAGCTATTGCCCGGACAAGTTCCCATCCAACTTGCTCGACCGTTTAAAGCAATGGCAAAGAACCGTGCACTTCATATCAATGATAAAGGACATCATGATGCCTACTAAGCAGCAACTCGCCCTGAAGAAAGCCGAACTGAGTATTCACCCGATCTTTTCCGAGATTACTTCGTTATCGGTATTACGCCGTTTCATGGAAACCCATGTATTTGCCGTATGGGACTTCATGTCGCTGACCAAGCGCCTGCAACAGGAACTGACCTGCACGCGTTTGCCCTGGTTGCCGCCGCGCGATCCCCACGCCGCTCGGTTGATCAACGAGATCGTGCTGGGCGAGGAATCGGACGATCGCCTCGATGCCGGCCATTATAGCCACTTCGAGTTGTACCTGGATGCGATGCGCGAAATCGGCGCGAGCACCTCGGCGGTGGAGCGCTTCGTCGCGTTGCAGCGCGAAGGCGTGAGTTATGACGTCGCATTGCAAAGCGTCGACGTCGACCCGGCGGCGGCACAGTTTGTTCGCGATACCTTGCGCATTGCCCTGGAGGCGCCGGGACACAGCGTTGCCGCCGCGTTCCTGCACGGTCGCGAGAGCGTTATTCCGACGATGTTCCAGCGCATCCTTGATGACTGGGGCATCGGCATCGAACAGGCGCCGACCTTCCGCTACTACCTGCAACGGCATATCGAAGTCGATTCCGAAGACCATGGCCCCGCCGCCGAACAGTTGCTGGAGCGTCTGGTCGATGGCGATCCGCAGCGCGCAGCCGAGGTTTACGCCAGCGCCATCGCTGCCGTGGAAAGCCGCATCGCCTTGTGGGACGGGCTGCGCTTGAGCATGGGCGTGGAAGTTGCCGAGGTGGCCCAATGAACGCTGCCGACTATCAATCCTTCGCCGAGGCCTGGGAAAGCCGCGCGACCATCCGCACCCGTCCACGGCGGTTGCTCGAAGACGATCAGCGCTTGATCTATCCACTCAGCCGCCAGCCGCTGGTGCTCAGCGAAACCTTCCTGCGTGAATGCCCGCAACAACGTGATTTCGCCCTGGTGCAGACGTTGTACAAATTCATCAATGACGTAGTGATTTTCGAGACCGAAATCGTCGACAAGACCGCCCGCAGCATTGCCAAGAATCGCTTCGCCGTGGCGTTCCCGTTCGCCTGTCGTTACGACGCGATGACCGTGGTGGTCGATGAGGATTACCACGCGCTGGTGGCCATGGATTTCATGCAGCAAACGGTGGCACTGACCGGTATCGAACCGATTCCGTTGCCCGACGAAATCGAATTGAGCCGGGCGATTCCCGCCGCTGTTGCGCTGGCGCCGGAACACCTGCGCAGCGCGGTGGAACTGATCTGCGTGGCGATCGCCGAAAACACCGTGACCGGTGATGTCGCCGCGTTCGCCCGCGACGATTCGGTCAAGCCGTCGATCAAGGGCCTGATGGCCGACCACTTGCTCGACGAAGGTCGCCACTCGAGTTTCTGGGCGCGGATGGTGCGCATCTATTGGCACACCGCCAGCGACGCAGACCGCGAAACCATCGCGCAGATTCTGCCGGTGTTCATCGGCCATTACCTGACCAACGACATCCAGAAGTCCTTCGATTTGCGCCTGATCGATGCGCTGCCGGTCAGCGAAACCACGCGCCATTCACTGCGCGAAGAAATCGCCGGACTGGCCTTCCCGATCAATCGCCACCACCCGCTGGTGGGCAACATCGTCAGGTTTTTCCACAACAGCTCGCTGCTCGACACACCGTGCGTGCAGCACGCGCTGCGCGACTATCTGGTTTGAGGAGGCTGACATGAAACGTCTCGACATTTTGCTCACCGGCGCCAGCCAGGCCATGACCGATCTGGCCCGGGAGCTCGAACAGCATGGCCATGCTGTGACCCGCAGCGGCGTGGCTCAAACGGCGGTGGATCTGATCATCGACGATGGTTTTATCGCTGCCGGCGACTTCTGCGCGATCCCGCATCTGCACCTGCGCCTGGGTGTCGCCGCGCAAGACCATGGCGGCCTGCCGACCCTCGACTTGCTGTGCTTTCTCGGCTCGTCGCTGATCAGCCGTGTGCCGATTGGCGATGAGCCGTCCGGCAACGGTCAGTCGCTACGCCAACGAGCGCTTGCCCATGTGGTCGATGAGGTGGCGTTGCTGGTCAGCCGCTTTTCCCGCGATGCCGATTATTTCCGCCATGCCCCTGCGCTGATCGCGCCGGATTTCGAACGGCTGGAAGACCTGCTGTTTATCGACAAACTGGCGTATGTCCACCGTCTCAACGACACGGCAAACCCGGCGCTGCTGCAACAAGCGCAAATCCCGCTGATCGAGCGCCTGCAACAGAGCCTGATCGAGCATGCCGAACGACCTGCCCTGCACCTCGGCGGACAGTCCATCAGCTACCGCCAGTTGCACGCCCACAGCCGCGCGATTCAACAGCGCCTGCTGCCCTTGCTCGAGCAACATTCGCAGCCGTGGGTGGTCGCTGTCTGCCAAGGCAAAAGCCCGGCACTGTTCGCCTCGATTCTGGCGATTCTCGGCAGCGGCGCGGTGTACTTGCCGCTGGAGCCGAGCCATCCGTTGCCGCGCCAGCAATACATCCTGGAAAACGCCGGCGCGGTGCTGTTGCTTCACGATGGACGGCAGGCGCTCAGCGAATCGATAGCGGGGCTGGATGTCAGTGACATCGAAGCGCCGAACGCCGATCTCGATCGGCCGCTGATGCAGCACCGCCCGGAACTTGATGCGCCGTGCATGGCGCTTTATACCTCGGGCACCACCGGGCATCCGAAAGGCGTGCTGCTCAGCCAGGCCAATCTCGCTCACTTCACCGCGTGGTACGCCGACTACGTGCAGTTGCACGCCGAGAGTCGGGTGTTGCAGTTCTCATCGCTGAGCTTCGATTCATCGCTGATCGACATCTTCCCCAGCCTGCTCGCAGGGGCAGAACTGGTCGTGCCCGACGACACCCAGCGCCGCGATCCATTGCAGCTGGTTGCGCTGATTCGCCGACGGCAACTGACCCACGCCTTCCTGCCGCCGGCATTGTTGAGCATCCTGCCACTGGAGCAACTGGAGGGCGTGCAGGTGATGACCGGCGGAGATGTCTGCGAGCCGTACGTCATCGAGCAACTGACCCGCCAAGGCACCCTGCACAACCTGTATGGCCCGACCGAAGCCACCGTGCTGATCACCGCGCGCCAGCTCAAACCGGGCGACAGCAACCGCACGCTGGGAGGGCCAATCGCCAACAGTCGGGTGCTGATTCTCGACGACGATCTGCAACCGGTGCCCGATCAAACCGTCGGTGAACTGTTCATCGTCGGGCCTGGTGTCTGCCTCGGTTACCTGAACAATCCGCAGCAGACCGCCGAGCGCTATCTGAACCTGTCCTTGCCCGGGGGCGAGACCCTGCGCGCCTATCGCAGCGGCGACATGGCCCAGTGGGGCGAGCACGGTATCGAGCTGTGCGGGCGGCGCGATAATCAGGTGAAAATCCGTGGCTTTCGCGTCGAGCCGGAAGAGATCGAGCGCTGCCTGCGCGAGAGCCGCTTGTATCGGCAGATTGCCGTGGTCATCGACAGTCAGCGACGCATTCTGGCGTTTATCGCCCAGCCACAAATCGAGACTGCCCGCGACGAATTGAAGGCTCACGCCCGGCAGTTTCTGCCGGACTACATGCAACCGGTAGCGTGGACTGAACTGGCGCAGATGCCGTTCGCCAGCAACGGCAAAGTCGATCGCAACGCGCTGCTTGCATTGCCGGTGACGGTGCAGGACAGCGCTGCGAAATGCCTGCCGGCCAATGCTGACGAAGCGCTGCTTCTGGAGATCTGGGCCGAATTGCTGGAGCTGCCGACCAGCGACATTTCCACTGACGAAAGCTTCTTCAATCTCGGTGGTCATTCGATTCTGCTGTCGCGGATGTTGCTGCGCTTGCGTGAGGAATTCGGCCGAAGCATTTCGATCAATCGCTTCATCGAACAGCCGACCATCAGCAAACTGGCGACGCTGGTGCGCGGCACCGACGACAGCGCGGTACTCAGCGCCCAAGCCATGGCCGACGCCGAGCGCGCGCTGGATATCGAACCGCTGCCGATCAGCCGCATGGGCGATGTGCACAAGGTCATCGTCACCGGTGCCAACAGTTTTGTCGGCGTGCACATCGTCGAAGCGCTGCTCGGTTGGGGCGCCAGCGAGGTCGCCTGTCTGGTACGTGATAGCGCCGGGCAAACGGCGACGCAACGCTTCGCTCAGGCACTGCGCGAAAACCGTCTGGAGCACCTCGATCTCAGCCGTGTGCGGGTTTACGCAGCTGATATCAGTCGCCCGCAACTGGGCCTGGGCGATGAGGATTATCAGCGCCTGGACCGCGAGTTCGGTGCGCTGGTACACAACGCCGCCAACGTCAACCACGTACTCGATTACGAGTCCCTGGCGGCGGACAACGTCGAGCCGATCTTCGCCCTGCTGAAGCTGTGCGAGGGGCGCAGTAAGAAGGTCTTCAACTTCGTCTCGACCCTGTCGGCATCCAGCACCGTGGATGATGCCGGTCGGGTGCTGGAACTGCCCGCCGCCGCGACGCCGCCGATCTACATTCGCAACGGCTACAACCTGTCGAAGTGGGTCGGCGAACGCATCCTTGAGCGGGCGCGCGAGCGGGGTGTACGGGTCAATCTGTATCGCCCCGGCAACATCAGTTTCAACAGTCTCAGCGGCGTTTGCCAGCCGCACAAAAACCGTTTGATGCTGATGCTCAAAGGCTCGATCCAGCTCGGTCAGGTACCGGCCTTTGCGCTGAATTTCGACCTGATGCCAGTGGACTTTCTCGCCCGCTTCATCGCCTTCCATGCCAGCCGTTATTCAGCGGATCGTGCGGTGTTCAACCTGCACAATCCCGAGCCGCTGAGCTGGGATGCCTACGTCGCTTCGTTCCGCGAAACCGGCAGCGAGTTTGCGCTGGTCAGCGTCGCCGACTGGCAGCAGCAACTGAACCGGGTCGACGCCGACAACGCGCTGTTCGGCGTGCTCGGTTTCTACCTCAACGGCTTTGAAGAAGACATCGGCGACATCTCGCTGATCGGCCACGCCAACGCCGAGGCCGGCGTGCAGCAGATGGGCGCGCACTACCCGCAGAAATCCCCGGCGCTGCTGCGTCGCGGCTGCGACTACCTGAAAGAAATCAACTTCATCTGACTCATCCAAAAGGAGCAACACCATGAGCAATCTGCAACCCGACACACTGATCAAAAACCCGCAAGGCTGCCACGTTGTGTCGTCGGTGGAAGTGCCGGCGGACGCGGCACAAGTCTGGGCGGTCGTTGGCGATTTCGCTGGCTTCGAACGATTCATTCCGGCGCTGTCACACACCGAAATGACCGGCGAGGGCGTGTCTTCGCTGCGCAAGAAAATCTTCAAGGACGGCAACGTCGTGGTCGAACAACTCAACTCGCGCGATGAACAGGCACAGCGCATGACCTGGACGACGATTTACAACACCCTGGGGGTGGCGAATCTGTGGGCGGCAATGCAGGTGGAATCGCTGAGCGAAGGGAAGTCGCGAGCGACCTGGACGATCATTGCCGAACCGGCTTCCGGTGGGGAAGAGGCGCTGCCGGGATTCAGGGAATTCGTGCAAGGGTATGCCGATGATGCGATGGGCAATGTCTTGAAGTTGTTTGTTTAAGGCATCGGTTTGGCGGTGATTGAACCGCCGCTTTCGCGAGCAGGCTCGCTCCCACATTTGGAATGCATTTTCCCTGTGGGAGCGAGCCTGCTCGCGAAGAACGATAACGCGGTCTGCGATCTGTGAATCAGATCTTGAAGCTGTCGACCAACTGCTTCAACCGGTTCGCCTGCTGCGACAACGCATCACAATCCTTCAACGTTTCGTTGAGGTTGGCCACGCTCTGCTGGTTCAACAGGTTGATCTGGTTGACGTCGACGTTCAGCGTTTCCACCACCGCCGTCTGCTCTTCAGTCGCCGCTGCAACCGATTGGTTCATGCCGTCGATTTCGCCGATGCGCTGGGTCACGCTGACCAGACGCAGACCGGCCTGATTCGCCACTTCCACGCTCTGCTCGCTGGACGCCTGGCTGGCGTTCATCGTGCTCACCGCTTCGCGCGAACCGACCTGCAGCGAGGTGATCATCTTGTGGATCTCTTCCGCCGATTCCTGGGTGCGATGAGCGAGGTTACGCACCTCATCGGCAACCACGGCAAAACCGCGCCCGGCTTCACCGGCACGCGCGGCCTCGATGGCAGCGTTGAGCGCCAGCAGGTTGGTCTGCTGCGAGATGCCTTTGATCACGTCGAGAATGTGGCCAATGTTGTCGGTGCTCGCGTTCAGGGTTTCGATCTGCGTGCACGACAGGCTGATCTTCTGCGACAGCTCGGTCATCGCCTGAATGGTCTGCTCGACCACCTGACGACCATCATCGGCCTGCTCGGAAGCGCCACTGGCGTGCTGCGAAGCATCCGCCGCGTTGCGCGCGATTTCCTGAGTGGCCGCGCCCAGCTGATTGATCGCCGCCGCGACGCTGTTGGTGCGCGCACTTTGCTCGTCGGAACCGACGATCGAAGCGTTGGACGACGCCATCACCCGTTGCGACAAGTCGTGAACGTGACGAGTCGCCGACGACACTTCGGAAATCGATGCGTGAATCCGTTCAACGAACTGGTTAAACGCGCTGCCCAGTTCACCGAACTCGTCTTTGCTCTCGACCACCAGACGCCGGGTCAGATCGCCCTCGCCCTGGGCAATGTCTTTCATCGCGCGGCCCATGGTGGTCAGCGGACGCATCAACACGTTGATCAACAGGCTCAGCAGCAAAGCAATCGCCGCGACCGCGACAAACATGGCGATCAACGCCGAAGTGCGGAATTGGCTGAGTGCGGCGTAGGCCTTATCGCGATCGATCGACAGACCGATGTACCACTGCGCATTCGGCAGATCGCTGACCGGGGTGAACGAGAGAATGCGCTCCTGACCGTTGAGCACGACATTCTGGTTGCCCTTCTCGATGCGCACGCTGGTATTCGGGTAAATGTCCTTGAGGTTTTTCATTACCTGATCTTTGTCCGGGCTGACGATCACCTGACCGTCAGCACTGACCAGAAACGCATGGCCGAGGCCACCGAAGTCCACCGAGTTGATGATCTTGACCAGGGTTTCCAGGCTCAGGTCACCGCCGACCACACCGAGCAGTTCGCCGTCCTTCTTCACCGGCATGGCGATGGTCACCACCAAGCCGCCGACTGCCGCCATGTACGGCGGCGTCAGCATGGTTTTGTCGGCGGCCACGGCCTGCTTGTACCAAGGCCGCTGACGCGGATCGTAACCGTCCGGCATCTTCGCATCGGGGCGCTGGGTGAAGACACCGTTGGCCTGGCCGACGTAAGTGAACTGGAAGTTCGAAGTGAAGGCCGGTTGATCGACAAGGCCCGGCAAGTCGGCATTCCTGCCTTGATGGGCAACGTTCTGCGCGAGGTTTTCCAGCACCAGAATCCGTCCGCTCATCCAGTTCTGCACGCTGCTGGCGGTGAGGTCACCGGCCTGCTGCACAGAGGACTGCAGATTCTGGCGAATGGTGTTTCGCTGCAAGTAATCGTTGTAGAGCGTGAACAACGCGAACGCCAGGACGACGACGCCCGAAGCGGCCAGGAGGATTTTATGGCTGAACTTGAGATTCATTTCATGGGACTTCTTATGCCAAAAGTGGGGATGCGTTCCGGTTGCAACATTCCATGTACAGCGCAGGCAGCGTTCTTCTGGCCGCTCTACTTTGGTGCACGCATTTCTCACCAGTCTGTCGGCCAACGGCGGAGAAATCTTAGGGCCGCGTGAGAAATGGACGGTTTTAGGACAGGATTCCCGCCGAACGGCGTGCCAGAGCGGCTGCGAGGGAATTTTTCACAACCGCCATAGGGACGACGGTTGCAAAATCTGTAACCCTTGATGACAATGCGACTAATTATCATTTGTGACGTTCGGGCTGGCGTGGTCATGTCTTCACCTGAGTTGGTCGTACAGGCGCTTTACGGTAGTCATCACGGCTGGCTCAACGCTTGGCTGCGCGCGCGGCTGGGCAACGCAGCGGATGCGGCGGATCTGGCTCAGGACACTTTCCTGCGCCTGCTGCAACGCACCGAACGCCTCGAACTCAAAGCGCCTCGCGCTTTCCTGCGGACCATCGCGCGCGGCCTGGTGATCGATCATTGGCGTCGCGAGGAAATCGAGCGGGCCTATCTGGAAACCATTGCTCATTTGCCTGAAGGCGAAGTACCTGACGCCGAATCGCGCGCGTTGGTGCTGGAACTGCTGGAAAGCATTGCGCGCATGCTTGAGGGTTTGAAGCCGAAAGTGCGTCAGGCGTTTCTCCTGGCGCAGTGCGAAGGTTTGACTCACAAACAGATCGCCGAGCAGTTGGGCGTGTCGGTACGTTCAGTGGAACGCTACGTCGCCGATGCGCTGTATCACTGCTATGTGTTGCGATATGAAAGCTGATGCCTGTGGATAATCTCTCACTCGGTCGCCGCGTCGAGCCGCGTCAACACGTGGTCAAGCAAGCGATTCACTGGCTGCTGCGGCTGCGCAATAACCACGGCAATTCGCGGCTGACTCGCCAATGCGAGCAGTGGCGCGCCGAGCATCACGAACATGAAATCGCCTGGCAGCGGGTACAGTCGCTGCAAGCCGAATTGAGCTCCAGTCTGCGCGCCGTGCCGGGTGCGCAGGTCGCTTTCAATACCTTGGAAAACAGTGCGCAGGGGCTGGGCCGACGCCAGGCCTTGAAGTTGTTGTCGGGCGCGCTGTTGATGGGCTCCGCCGCGTGGCTGGCCAAGGACAGCGCCGCTTGGCAGCAATGGAGCGCCGACTACGCGACGGCGACCGGCGAACGGCGCGGTTTCCAGTTGCCCGACGGCACGCGCATCGAACTCAATACCGCCAGCGCCGTGGACCTGGATTACACCGCGCAGCAGCGCCTGATCAAACTGACCCGTGGCGAAATCATCGTTACCTGCGGCGGCTCTGACGAAGGCGCGGCATCCGATCGACCGCTGCGCGTACAGAATCGCCACGGGAGTTATGAACCGTTCGACGCGCGTTTCATTTTGCGTCAGGACGATCAGTGCACGCGGCTCAGCGTTACCCGCGGCCGAGTGTTGGTTCGCGCTGGCGGTCATTCCCTCGAAGCGCTCGCCGGGCAAAGTTTTCTGGTCAACCAAAGCGGTTGGCGCGCAGCGCCTACGCCGGATATGGATGCGGGCGCCTGGCTCGACGGTTTGATCGTCACGCGCAATATGCGCCTGGGTGATTTTCTTGCTGAAGTCGCCCGTTATCGCCCGGGGTTTCTGAGTTGCGCGGCGGATATCGCAGACTTGCGCCTCTCTGGGGTGTTCCGTCTGGAGGACACCGACAGGCTGCTGGCGGTCCTGCCGCAGACGCTGCCGGTGCAATTGCGTTATCGCACCCGTTGGTGGGTGACTCTGGAGCGTGCGGTCTGAACATTTTTTGGCGGGTTTTCGCAGGCAGTCCGGCTTAGTCAGTAAGCACTTCAACTCAGCCCCCGCGACTGCCTACGGAAATCCACAATGACTGTCCGCGCCACTTGTAAGAACCCTCTGAATTTCACTGCAGAATCGACACTGCTGCGCCATGCGGTTCGGGCCGCACTGCTGACCACCGCGCTGGGCGTCAGCGTGTTACCGAGCCTGAGTCTGGCCGCCAACACCGGCACCGAGATCAGCCACCGCTACAACATTGCTGCCGGGCCATTGGGCGAGGCGTTGAATCAGTTTGCCCGGCAGGCCGGTATCACCCTGGCGATGACACCGCAACAGACTCAAGGTCAGCAATCACCCGGCGTGCAGGGTGAATATTCGACCGACCAGGCCTTGAGCCATTTGCTCGGCAGCTCAGGGTTGGAAGCCGTCAGCCAGGACGGCAGCAGCTACATTCTGCGCCCACTCGCTGAAAGCGAAGCTCTGGCCTTGCCGACCACTGATATCAAAGGTTTTGCCCTCGGCAACGCGCTGGGCAGCATGGCCGGCTACAACGCCACGCACAGCCAGATCGCCACCAAGACCAGTACCGCATTGCTGGAAACCTCGCAAAGCGTATCGGTGGTCACGCGCGAGCAAATGGATGACCAAGGCTCGCAGACCGTCTCGCAAGCGATGCGCTACGCCCCGGGCGTGCTGACCAACCCGTATGGCGCTACGCACCGTTACGACTACGTGGCGATGCGCGGTTTCAACGACGGCTCGGTGGACAACATCTACCTCGACGGCCTCAAGTCGATGGGCGACAGCGGCACCTACAGCACCATGCAGGTCGATCCGTATTTCCTTGAGCGTGTGGACATTCTCAAAGGCCCGTCGTCCGTGCTGTACGGCCGCAGTTCGCCCGGAGGCCTGGTCGCATTGACCAGCAAAAAGCCGTTGTATGAGGCCTACCATCAGGTGCAAGCCACGGTGGGGACGCAAGGCCAGCATGGGGTTGGTTTTGACTTCAGCGGTCCGGTCGATGACGACAAGCGCATTGCCTATCGTCTGACCGGACTAAGCGATCAGTCCGACACGCAATTCGACCATAACAAGGAAAAACGCTTCGCCCTTGCGCCGACGCTGAGCGTCGATTTCAGCGAAGACACCTCGCTGACTCTGCAAGCCTATCTGCAGCACGATCCGGACGGCGGCTATCACGGCGGCGTTCCGGCGGACGGCACAGTCCATCAGCGCAATGGCGAGCGCATCTCGCCGCGCTTCTTCGAGGGCGAGCCGGGGATCGATGGCTACTCCCGTGACCAGCAGTCGTTTGGCTATCAGTTCGAACATCGTTTCAACGATGTCTTCACCGCCCGGCAGAACTTCCGCTATCTCGATTCCAAAGTGAACATGGATCAGGTCTACGCCTATGGCTGGACCACTCCGACCAGCAATGAACTGAACCGTTATTACACCGGCGGTGATGAGCGCCTGCATGCGTTTATCGTCGACAACATGCTGCAGGCCGAATTCTTCACCGGCGCGACCAAGCACACAGTCCTGATGGGCGCGGATTATCAACGGCGCAAAACCGTGGTCGACTGGACCAGTGGTGGACTGGCGCCGATCAATGCGTTCAATCCGGTATACGGCAACTCGGCGATCGAAATGTACGGCGACACCAGCTATCTGCGTCGCCTCGAACAGACCGGTGTGTACCTGCAAGACCTGATCGAGATGGACAAGTGGCGCTTCTCGCTGGGCCTGCGTCAGGACTGGGTCGAGACATCCGATGAAAACCGCATTGCTGAAGCAGGGCGTCCTGTTGGCACAGAGATCAATGATCAACGCACGAAACTCACTGGCCGCGCCGGCGCGCTATACCTGTTCGATAACGGTCTGGCGCCATACATCAGCTACTCCGAGTCTTTCAACCCGAACTCCTATGCCGACAGCGCCGGCAACCCACTGGCTCCTACCGATGGCAAACAGTGGGAAGTCGGTTTGAAGTACCAGCCGCCGGGCACCGATAATCTGTTCACCGCCTCGCTGTTCCGCATCGACCAGGAAAACCTCGCGACCAAACTGCCGCAGGAAAACTTCTATCGCGCGGTCGGTGCCGTACGCTCGCAAGGTCTGGAGCTGGAAGCGCACATGCAACTGACCGATAACTTGAAAGTGCTCGGCAGTTACACCTTCACCGACATCGAATATTCCAAATCGATGATCAGCACCTTGAGCACGCCGACCGATGTCATCGAGAACAAGGGCAACTCGCCGACTCAAGCGCCGCGCCACATGGCCTCGCTATGGGCTGACTACAAATTCGACAGCGCCGCACTTGATGGTCTTCGCCTGGGTGGTGGGGTGCGCTATGTCGGCTACAGCTGGGCCGATGCGGAGAACACAATGAAGGTGCCGTCTTACACGCTGTTCGATGCCTCGATTGGTTATGACTTGGGCAAGGTCGGCTTGAAAGGAGTGGATGTACGGCTCAATGCGAACAACCTGACCAATGAATCCTATGTCGCGTCCTGCGCCAGTCTGAACTTCTGCTACATGGGCGAAGAACGCAACGTAGCGGCGACCGTCAGCTATCAGTTCTAAAGCCGTGTCCTGTGCATAAAAAAGCCAGCCCCTGATATCAGGGGCTGGCTTTGTCGTTTCTTCGGGGGTGTTCTGTATGCGTGCGTTTCTGGTTTTATTGCATCGATATATCGGCCTGGCCATTGCGGTGTTTCTATTGCTGGCGGGCCTTACAGGCAGTGTGCTGGCGTTCAATCATGAACTGGATGAATGGCTGAATCCGCAATTCTATAAAGCGACGTCAGTGGGTGAGCGCCTGCCGCCCGGCGCGTTGGTAGAGGCGGTGCAAACTGCACATCCGAAACTGCAAGTCTGGTACATGGAGTATCCGCAGGAGGCGGGGCATACGGCGCTGCTGGCGGCCGTTCCGCGTAAAGATCCGGCGACGGGCCAGCCGTTCGATGAGCGCAATCAGGTGTTCTATCTGGACCCGATCAGCGCGGAGCAAAAAGGCGCGCGCTACTGGGGTGAATGCTGTTTTCAGCGGGAGAACTTCATCCCGTTCATTCTGGAGTTTCACTACAACCTGACATTGCCGGGTAACTGGGGATTGCTGTTGATGGGTGGGGTGGCGATCGCGTGGGTGATCGACTGCTTTGTCGCATTGTTCCTGACCTTGCCGCGCGGCAAGCCCTTCTGGAAGAAGTGGGCGACTGCTTGGAAGGTCAAAGGCGGGCATGCCTACCGCTTGAACTTCGACCTGCATCGCGCCGGAGGATTGTGGTTGTGGCTACTGCTGTTACCGATCGCCGTCAGCAGCGTAGCAATGAACTTGCCGAGCCAAGTGTTCAAGCCTGCGGTTTCTTTGTTTTCGCCCATCGAGCCGAGCGTTTATGAAGCCAGAGGACGAATGCCCGCCAATCAACTGGGGACGACACAGTTGAGCTATCAACAGGCGTACGAAAGGGCATTGCAGGAAGGGGAACGATTAGGACTGACGGCCGCGATCGGCGAGTTGTATTACAGCTTTGAGTACAACTTCTACGGCGCAGGATTTGGACAGCACGATACGGACGCTCACGGTAAATCCTGGTTGTTCTTTCACGGTACCGATGGCCGATTATTGGGACAGGAGGTCGCGGGACAGGGCACGCTTGGAGAGCAGTTCTATCGACTCCAGTTGCCCATACATGGGGGACGGATCATCGGGGTGACAGGGCAGGTAATGATCGCGGTACTGGGTGTGTTGATTGCGGGGTTGTCAGGGACGGGCGTTTATATCTGGTGGCGCAAGTGGCGGGCAAGACGCAGCAGCAAGACTCGCAGAACGGCATGATCTTTCGTACACGCTTAAATGACAAAACCCCTGTCTGCGTTAGCAGACAGGGGTTTCGGAATTCAATCTTGACGATGACCTACTCTCACATGGGGAAACCCCACACTACCATCGGCGATACATCGTTTCACTGCTGAGTTCGGGATGGGATCAGGTGGTTCCAATGTTCTATGGTCGTCAAGAAATTCTTTATCTGGCCCGTCAACACGGTAACAAACCAGCAAAAACAGGAACTTCTACTAAAATAAAACCCCAACTGCTTTCGCAATTGGGGTTTCGGAATTTAATCTTGACGATGACCTACTCTCACATGGGGAAACCCCACACTACCATCGGCGATGCATCGTTTCACTGCTGAGTTCGGGATGGGATCAGGTGGTTCCAACGCTCTATGGTCGTCAAGAAATTCGGGTACTGACTCGGGACCGGATGGCCTCGCTTCAGCAAATTGGGTATGTGACAGCTAGGTGTTTGTGAATTTCGAACTTTCGGTTCGTTTCGTCTTCACACACCGCAATCTGGTGCCTTTTCAGGTCAGCAAATTGCTTGGGTGTTATATGGTCAAGCCTCACGGGCAATTAGTATTGGTTAGCTCAACGCCTCACAGCGCTTACACACCCAACCTATCAACGTCGTAGTCTTCGACGGCCCTTCAGGGAACTCAAGGTTCCAGTGAGATCTCATCTTGAGGCAAGTTTCCCGCTTAGATGCTTTCAGCGGTTATCTTTCCCGAACATAGCTACCCGGCAATGCCACTGGCGTGACAACCGGAACACCAGAGGTTCGTCCACTCCGGTCCTCTCGTACTAGGAGCAGCCCCTCTCAAATCTCAAACGTCCACGGCAGATAGGGACCGAACTGTCTCACGACGTTCTAAACCCAGCTCGCGTACCACTTTAAATGGCGAACAGCCATACCCTTGGGACCGGCTTCAGCCCCAGGATGTGATGAGCCGACATCGAGGTGCCAAACACCGCCGTCGATATGAACTCTTGGGCGGTATCAGCCTGTTATCCCCGGAGTACCTTTTATCCGTTGAGCGATGGCCCTTCCATACAGAACCACCGGATCACTAAGACCTACTTTCGTACCTGCTCGACGTGTCTGTCTCGCAGTCAAGCGCGCTTTTGCCTTTATACTCTACGACCGATTTCCGACCGGTCTGAGCGCACCTTCGTACTCCTCCGTTACTCTTTAGGAGGAGACCGCCCCAGTCAAACTACCCACCATACACTGTCCTCGATCCGGATAACGGACCTGAGTTAGAACCTCAAAGTTGCCAGGGTGGTATTTCAAGGATGGCTCCACGCGAACTGGCGTCCACGCTTCAAAGCCTCCCACCTATCCTACACAAGCAAATTCAAAGTCCAGTGCAAAGCTATAGTAAAGGTTCACGGGGTCTTTCCGTCTAGCCGCGGATACACTGCATCTTCACAGCGATTTCAATTTCACTGAGTCTCGGGTGGAGACAGCGCCGCCATCGTTACGCCATTCGTGCAGGTCGGAACTTACCCGACAAGGAATTTCGCTACCTTAGGACCGTTATAGTTACGGCCGCCGTTTACCGGGGCTTCGATCAAGAGCTTCGCGTTAGCTAACCCCATCAATTAACCTTCCGGCACCGGGCAGGCGTCACACCCTATACGTCCACTTTCGTGTTTGCAGAGTGCTGTGTTTTTAATAAACAGTCGCAGCGGCCTGGTATCTTCGACCGGCATGAGCTTACGGAGCAAGTCCTTCACCCTCACCGGCGCACCTTCTCCCGAAGTTACGGTGCCATTTTGCCTAGTTCCTTCACCCGAGTTCTCTCAAGCGCCTTGGTATTCTCTACCCAACCACCTGTGTCGGTTTGGGGTACGGTTCCTGGTTACCTGAAGCTTAGAAGCTTTTCTTGGAAGCATGGCATCAACCACTTCGTGTTCTAAAAGAACACTCGTCATCAGCTCTCGGCCTTAAGATCCCGGATTTACCTAAGATCTCAGCCTACCACCTTAAACTTGGACAACCAACGCCAAGCTGGCCTAGCCTTCTCCGTCCCTCCATCGCAATAACCAGAAGTACAGGAATATTAACCTGTTTTCCATCGACTACGCTTTTCAGCCTCGCCTTAGGGACCGACTAACCCTGCGTCGATTAACGTTGCGCAGGAAACCTTGGTCTTTCGGCGTGGGTGTTTTTCACACCCATTGTCGTTACTCATGTCAGCATTCGCACTTCTGATACCTCCAGCAAGCTTCTCAACTCACCTTCACAGGCTTACAGAACGCTCCTCTACCGCATCATCCGAAGATGATACCCGTAGCTTCGGTGTATGGTTTGAGCCCCGTTACATCTTCCGCGCAGGCCGACTCGACTAGTGAGCTATTACGCTTTCTTTAAAGGGTGGCTGCTTCTAAGCCAACCTCCTAGCTGTCTAAGCCTTCCCACATCGTTTCCCACTTAACCATAACTTTGGGACCTTAGCTGACGGTCTGGGTTGTTTCCCTTTTCACGACGGACGTTAGCACCCGCCGTGTGTCTCCCATGCTCGGCACTTGTAGGTATTCGGAGTTTGCATCGGTTTGGTAAGTCGGGATGACCCCCTAGCCGAAACAGTGCTCTACCCCCTACAGTGATACATGAGGCGCTACCTAAATAGCTTTCGAGGAGAACCAGCTATCTCCGAGCTTGATTAGCCTTTCACTCCGATCCACAGGTCATCCGCTAACTTTTCAACGGTAGTCGGTTCGGTCCTCCAGTCAGTGTTACCTAACCTTCAACCTGCCCATGGATAGATCGCCCGGTTTCGGGTCTATTCCCAGCGACTAGACGCCCTATTAAGACTCGCTTTCGCTACGCCTCCCCTATTCGGTTAAGCTCGCCACTGAAAATAAGTCGCTGACCCATTATACAAAAGGTACGCAGTCACAGAACAAAGTCTGCTCCCACTGCTTGTACGCATACGGTTTCAGGATCTATTTCACTCCCCTCTCCGGGGTTCTTTTCGCCTTTCCCTCACGGTACTAGTTCACTATCGGTCAGTCAGTAGTATTTAGCCTTGGAGGATGGTCCCCCCATATTCAGACAAAGTTTCTCGTGCTCCGTCCTACTCGATTTCATGACTAAGAGATTTTCGCGTACAGGGCTATCACCCACTATGGCCGCACTTTCCAGAGCGTTCCGCTAATCTCAAAGCCACTTAAGGGCTAGTCCCCGTTCGCTCGCCACTACTAAGGGAATCTCGGTTGATTTCTTTTCCTCAGGGTACTTAGATGTTTCAGTTCCCCTGGTTCGCCTCTTGCACCTATGTATTCAGTACAAGATAACCATCTTATGATGGCTGGGTTCCCCCATTCAGATATCTCCGGATCAAAGTCTGTTTGCCGACTCCCCGAAGCTTTTCGCAGGCTACCACGTCTTTCATCGCCTCTGACTGCCAAGGCATCCACCGTATGCGCTTCTTCACTTGACCATATAACCCCAAGCAATCTGGTTATACTGTGAAGACGACATTCGCCGAAAATTCGAATTTCTCAACTAAGAGAACTCACAAATTTTACCTTAGCCTGATCCGTTACCAGTGAAAGTAACGTTCAGTCTATCTTTCTATCACATACCCAAATTTTTAAAGAACGATCTAATCAAAAGACTAGAAATCAATATTCAGCTCGAATATTCATTTCTAAACTCTCAAACTTCGAAGCAGTTTATGGTGGAGCCAAGCGGGATCGAACCGCTGACCTCCTGCGTGCAAGGCAGGCGCTCTCCCAGCTGAGCTATGGCCCCATAACAAAATTGGTGGGTCTGGGCAGATTCGAACTGCCGACCTCACCCTTATCAGGGGTGCGCTCTAACCAACTGAGCTACAGACCCAATTTCGAGCTTGTAACTGTTAGCTCAGAGCTATCAGCTTGGAGCTTAAAGCTGCTTCTATCGTCTTCTTCAATGAATCAAGCAATTCGTGTGGGAGCTCATGCAGCAGCTGATGTCGTCGATTAAGGAGGTGATCCAGCCGCAGGTTCCCCTACGGCTACCTTGTTACGACTTCACCCCAGTCATGAATCACACCGTGGTAACCGTCCTCCCGAAGGTTAGACTAGCTACTTCTGGTGCAACCCACTCCCATGGTGTGACGGGCGGTGTGTACAAGGCCCGGGAACGTATTCACCGCGACATTCTGATTCGCGATTACTAGCGATTCCGACTTCACGCAGTCGAGTTGCAGACTGCGATCCGGACTACGATCGGTTTTATGGGATTAGCTCCACCTCGCGGCTTGGCAACCCTTTGTACCGACCATTGTAGCACGTGTGTAGCCCAGGCCGTAAGGGCCATGATGACTTGACGTCATCCCCACCTTCCTCCGGTTTGTCACCGGCAGTCTCCTTAGAGTGCCCACCATTACGTGCTGGTAACTAAGGACAAGGGTTGCGCTCGTTACGGGACTTAACCCAACATCTCACGACACGAGCTGACGACAGCCATGCAGCACCTGTCTCAATGTTCCCGAAGGCACCAATCCATCTCTGGAAAGTTCATTGGATGTCAAGGCCTGGTAAGGTTCTTCGCGTTGCTTCGAATTAAACCACATGCTCCACCGCTTGTGCGGGCCCCCGTCAATTCATTTGAGTTTTAACCTTGCGGCCGTACTCCCCAGGCGGTCAACTTAATGCGTTAGCTGCGCCACTAAGAGCTCAAGGCTCCCAACGGCTAGTTGACATCGTTTACGGCGTGGACTACCAGGGTATCTAATCCTGTTTGCTCCCCACGCTTTCGCACCTCAGTGTCAGTATCAGTCCAGGTGGTCGCCTTCGCCACTGGTGTTCCTTCCTATATCTACGCATTTCACCGCTACACAGGAAATTCCACCACCCTCTACCATACTCTAGCTTGCCAGTTTTGGATGCAGTTCCCAGGTTGAGCCCGGGGATTTCACATCCAACTTAACAAACCACCTACGCGCGCTTTACGCCCAGTAATTCCGATTAACGCTTGCACCCTCTGTATTACCGCGGCTGCTGGCACAGAGTTAGCCGGTGCTTATTCTGTCGGTAACGTCAAAACAGCAAAGTATTAATTTACTGCCCTTCCTCCCAACTTAAAGTGCTTTACAATCCGAAGACCTTCTTCACACACGCGGCATGGCTGGATCAGGCTTTCGCCCATTGTCCAATATTCCCCACTGCTGCCTCCCGTAGGAGTCTGGACCGTGTCTCAGTTCCAGTGTGACTGATCATCCTCTCAGACCAGTTACGGATCGTCGCCTTGGTGAGCCATTACCTCACCAACTAGCTAATCCGACCTAGGCTCATCTGATAGCGCAAGGCCCGAAGGTCCCCTGCTTTCTCCCGTAGGACGTATGCGGTATTAGCGTTCCTTTCGAAACGTTGTCCCCCACTATCAGGCAGATTCCTAGGCATTACTCACCCGTCCGCCGCTGAATCCAGGAGCAAGCTCCTCTCATCCGCTCGACTTGCATGTGTTAGGCCTGCCGCCAGCGTTCAATCTGAGCCATGATCAAACTCTTCAGTTCAAACATCTTTGGGTTTTTAAGAAACCCTAAACTTGGCTCAGCAATCGTTGGTTACATCTTTGATTTCTCGCGGAGTAACTTGCGATGCTGATAATCTTGTTGACTATCAGTCTGACTGCACAAGCACCCACACGAATTGCTTGATTCAGTTGTTAAAGAGCGGTTGGTTAAGATCTTTCGTCTCAACCGAGGCGCGCATTCTACAGCAGCCTCATTTGCTGTCAAGTGATTATTTTCAGAAGTTTTCGAAGAATTCTTCAACAACTTCAACCACTTGCGCTTCCGATCTCTCGTTAGCGGGAGGCGAATTCTACAGCGTTAATCGCTGCTGTCAACACCTCTTTTTCTCCGCTTTCGACCGAGAAGATCGAACCGTTAAAAGAGCTACACATCGCTGCTCTTTCAACTTCTTCCAGACTTCGATGACCTGAAGCAAGTCGCTGTCGAAAACTGCGTAACTCTCTGAATCTCAAGGAGTTTTCCGTTTCGACTGCGCCGGAAGTGGGGCGAATTATAGACCTCTGGAATCTGCCGTCAACCATTAATTTCGCTTTTCTTTCAATAACTTGCGTATTGGTTAAAAAACATTCAATCAAATGAGAAAAGAGCTTCTTCTATATAGAAGAAGACTTAAAGGACGCCTTCCTCCTTCAACGCAGCCACCGCGCCTGCCCCCAGACCCAGCACCCGCTGCAGAACCTCTAATGTGTGCTCACCTAATAAAGGAGGCGCATGACGATATTCAACGGGCGTCTCCGACAATCGAATCGGGCTGGCCACCTGAGGCACCATCCCCGCCAATGCATGCGGCAGCTCTATCGCCAGACCGCGCGCCTTCACTTGGGGATCTTTAAACACCTGCGACAGATCATTGATCGGCCCACAAGGCACACCCGCCTGCTCCAGTTGAGCAACCCACTCGGCCGTGGTCTTGAAGACCGTAGCTTGGCGGATCAACGGGATCAGCACCGCGCGGTTCGCTACCCGCAGTTTGTTGGTCGCGAAGCGCGGATCATCCGCCCACTGCGGTTGGCCAGCCACCTCTGCGAACTTGCGGAACTGCCCGTCATTACCCACGGTAAGAATGAAGTCACCATCCGCCGTAGGAAAGTCCTGATAAGGCACGATGTTGGGATGCGCATTTCCCAGACGCTTTGGCGCATTGCCCGTGGTCAGGTAGTTCATCGCCTGGTTAGCCAGACACGCGACCTGCACATCCAGCAACGCCATATCGATGTGCTGGCCACCACCGTCGTGATCGCGATGAGCCAACGCCGCGAGAATCGCCACCGTTGAATACAGCCCAGTAAGAATGTCCGTGAGCGCGACACCGACTTTCACCGGACCAGCACCGTCGTCTCCTTCGGGTCGGCCGGTCAGGCTCATCAAGCCGCCAAGCCCCTGGATCATGAAGTCATACCCTGCGCGCTTCGCGTACGGGCCGGTCTGGCCGAAGCCGGTGATTGAGCAGTAGATCAGATTCGGGTTGAGAACCCTCAGCGACTCATAGTCCAGACCATAGGCCGCCAGACCACCTACTTTGAAATTCTCAATCATAATGTCCGACTTCGCCGCCAGGTCGCGCACCAGCTTCTGACCTTCAGAACGGGTGAAGTCGATGGTCACCGATTGCTTGTTGCGGTTGGCCGAGAGGTAATAAGCCGCTTCCGATGTGTTCTCGCCGTAAGCGTCTTTAAGAAAGGGCGGGCCCCAGGCGCGGGTGTCATCACCATTGCCCGGGCGCTCGACCTTGATCACCTCGGCGCCCAGGTCGGCGAGGATCTGTCCGGCCCAAGGCCCGGCCAGCACTCGTGATAAATCCAGTACCCGTAGATGCGACAGCGCGCCCATGGTCCGCCCTCCTATTAATAGAACGCCTGCAGACCGGTTTGCGCACGCCCGAGGATCAGCGCGTGAACGTCATGGGTACCTTCATAGGTATTCACCACTTCCAGGTTGACCAGGTGACGGGCCACGCCGAACTCATCGGAGATGCCGTTACCACCGAGCATGTCGCGCGCCATCCGTGCGATATCCAGCGATTTGCCGCAGGAGTTGCGCTTCATGATCGAAGTGATTTCAACGGCGGCGGTACCTTCGTCCTTCATCCGGCCCAAGCGCAGGCAACCTTGCAGTGCCAGAGTGATCTCGGTCTGCATGTCGGCGAGTTTCTTCTGCACCAGTTGAGTCGCGGCCAACGGTCGACCGAATTGCTGACGATCCAGAGTGTATTGACGCGCGGTGTGCCAGCAGAACTCGGCCGCGCCCAGTGCGCCCCAGGAAATGCCGTAGCGTGCGGAATTGAGGCAGGTGAACGGACCTTTCAGACCACGGACGTCCGGGAAGATGTTTTCTTCCGGCACGAACACATTGTCCATGACGATCTCGCCGGTGATGGAAGCGCGCAGGCCGACCTTACCGTGAATCGCCGGAGCGCTCAGACCTTTCCAGCCTTTCTCCAGAACGAATCCACGGATATCGCCGGCGTCATCCTTGGCCCAGACCACAAATACGTCAGCGATCGGGCTGTTGGTGATCCACATCTTCGCGCCGGTCAGGCTGTAGCCGCCATCGACCTTGCGCGCCCGGCTGATCATCGCGCCCGGATCGGAACCGTGGTTCGGCTCGGTCAGACCGAAGCAACCGATCCATTCGCCGGAAGCCAGTTTCGGCAGATACTTCTGTTTCTGTGCTTCGGTACCGAATTCGTTAATCGGCACCATCACTAGCGAGGACTGCACGCTCATCATCGAGCGATAGCCGGAGTCGACGCGCTCGACCTCACGGGCAATCAGGCCATAACTGACGTAATTCAGACCACTGCCACCGTATTGTTCGGGAATGGTCGCACCGAGCAGGCCGACTTCACCCATCTCGCGGAAGATTGCCGGGTCGGTCTTCTCATGACGGAAAGCTTCGAGCACACGCGGCGCCAGACTCTGTTGAGCGAACTGCGCGGCGGTGTCGCGGATCATCCGCTCTTCTTCGGTGAGCTGTTGATCCAGCAGCAGGGGATCGATCCAATTGAAACTAGCTTTACCGCCCATGAGTGTGCCCTCGCAATCGGGTGAATTAACGTGGCATTGATCCTAGGCGCGGTTCGCCATCGCGGCAAACGAGGATTTCGCATCCTGTTGTGCTAATTTCTCACTCCGAAACGTCGCGAATTGCCTTTTATGCGGCGCATTAGTGAGGTTGACGTACATGCGCAGGAAGATCCCCAGCACCGCCGCACTGATCAGCTTCGAAGCTGCCGCCCGCCATGAGAGCTTTACCCGTGCCGCTGAAGAGCTGTCGCTCACCCAGGGTGCCATTTGCCGACAGATCGCCAGCCTTGAGGAATTCCTCAGCGTGGAGTTGTTCCGGCGCTCGCGACGTGGGGTGAAGCTGACGGAAGCGGGACTTTCATATAGCCGTCGGGTGGCGACTCAGCTCGATGCAGTGGAGCGCGACACCCTTTCGGTGATGGGCCAGCAGGGCACCAACGTCATCGAGCTCGCCGTCGTCCCGACCTTCGGCACGCAATGGCTGCTGCCACGGCTCAAGGATTTCCAGCTCAAGCACCCGGAAGTGACCGTCAACCTGACCAACCGCACTCGGCCATTCCTGTTTGCCGACACCGAATTCGATGCCGCGATTTACTTCGGCGACGCCGACTGGTCGGGTACCGAATCCCACAGGTTGATGGGCGAAAATCCGATGCCGGTGTGCAGCCCCGCCCTACTCGGCGATCGCAAGCAACTGACAGCGCAAGCCATCGCCGAGCTACCGCTGCTGCAGCAGACCACCCGACCTTACGCCTGGCGCCAATGGTTCAACTCGCAGCAACTGAATATCCCTCGCGACATGACAGGCCCACGCTACGAGCTATTCTCCATGCTTGCCCAGGCAGCCATGCACGACATGGGCGTTGCGCTGATTCCGCCGTTTCTGATTCAGCGCGAGCTGACAGAGAAACGTCTGGTGGTTGCCAACTCTCAAGCGCTCTCCAGCATCAAGGCCTATTACCTGATGATTCCGGAGCGAAAAGTCGAATCGGCTTCGCTGAAAGCATTTCGTGACTGGCTGGTAAATCAGGCGCAGAGCTACAGCCTAGAAGAATAAAGGCCTTGCGCAATACCTAACCCCGTAGTCAGAAAAACCAAAGCCCTACAGATATAACTATTTGTCGCTTCTGAGCAGACTGTATCCGAAAGTCGTACAGACGTCCCACAAGCTGCCAAACACGTGGCTTTGAGCCTCTAACGGCGACTCATTGCTGCCTATTCACGCCACCGATGCGAATTTTTTTCAAATTCAGCCAGAATCCTTGCAGGGCACGGCCTGCAAGGGGTTCAACTGGCCATCTGCGACATTCGGTCACGGCATGACTTGTAGTTAATTTTCCGTCACCCGTCATAATCCCTTGAAGGGCATAAAGTTCGCCTGCAAAATGCCGCGCCCCGCCCTGATTCGGCGGGATCGTGCTGATCGGCCGCCCCAGTCGCACCATCCGTAGTGCATGGGTTTACTCAATAAGATCACGCAGGAGATTTGACGTGCACATTGGTGTTCCTCTCGAAACCCAGACCGGTGAAACACGGGTTGCTGCAACCCCGGAAACCATCAAGAAGCTGATCAGCCAAGGCCATAAGGTCACTGTGCAAAGCGGCGCTGGCGTCAAAGCCAGTGTCGTCGACAGTGCCTATGAAGCGGCCGGCGCAAGCATTGGCAGCGCCAATGACGCGTTTGGCGCCGAGCTGATTCTCAAAGTGGTCGCGCCAAGCGATGCCGAACTGCCGCTGATCAAGCGCGGCACGGTGCTCGTGGGCATGCTCAACCCGTTCAACAACGAGACCATCGCGAAGATGGCCGAATGCGGCATTACCGCATTCGCCCTCGAAGCGGCGCCGCGCACCTCGCGGGCGCAGAGTCTTGATGTGTTGTCGTCGCAGGCGAATATCGCCGGCTACAAAGCGGTGTTGCTCGCGGCTCACTATTACCCACGCTTCATGCCGATGCTGATGACTGCTGCGGGTACCGTGAAAGCGGCGCGGGTGCTGATTCTTGGCGCGGGCGTGGCCGGTTTGCAGGCGATTGCCACAGCGAAACGCCTGGGTGCGGTGATCGAAGCGTCCGACGTGCGTCCAGCGGTGAAGGAACAGATCGAATCCCTCGGCGCCAAGTTCGTCGACGTGCCTTACGAGACCGATGAAGAGCGCGAATGCGCCGTCGGTGTCGGCGGTTACGCGCGGCCGATGCCGGCGAGCTGGATGCAGCGTCAGGCGCAGGCTGTGCACGAGCGCGCCAAGCAGGCCGATATCGTCATCACCACCGCGCTGATTCCGGGCCGCAAAGCGCCGACGCTGCTCAGCGCCGAGACCGTGGCGCAGATGAAGCCGGGCTCGGTGGTCATCGACCTCGCGGCCGCTCAGGGTGGCAACTGTCCGCTGACCGTCGCCGATCAGGTCGTTGTGGAAAACGGTGTGACGATCGTCGGTCCGACCAACCTCGCCGGTGAAGTCGCTGCCGATGCTTCGGCGCTGTACGCACGCAACCTGCTGGACTTCCTCAAGCTGGTGTTCACCAAGGAAGGCCAGTTCGACGTCAACCTCGAAGACGACATCGTCGCCGCGTGCCTGATGTGCCGCGACGGCCAAGTCATCCGCAAAAACGCCTAAGCAGGGATTCAGACGATGGAAGAGCTTATCTCCCCCGGTATCTACAACCTGATCATCTTCGTGCTGGCGATTTATGTCGGTTACCACGTGGTCTGGAACGTTACACCTGCGCTGCACACGCCGTTGATGGCAGTCACCAACGCGATCTCGGCGATCGTGATCGTCGGCGCCATGCTCGCCGCTGCGCTGACAGTCACGCCGTTGGGCAAGACCATGGGCACGCTGGCTGTGGCACTGGCGGCGGTCAATGTGTTCGGTGGCTTCCTGGTCACTCGCCGCATGCTTGAGATGTTCAAAAAGAAAGCCCCGAAAGCAAAAGAAGAGGCGCCGAAGTAATGAGCATGAATCTCGTGACGACGCTCTACCTGATCGCGTCGATCTGCTTTATCCAGGCCCTCAAAGGCCTGTCGCACCCGACCACCTCGCGGCGCGGCAACCTGTTCGGCATGCTTGGCATGGCACTGGCCATCATCACCACGGTCGGCCTGATCTATAAGTTGGGCGCTGAACTGGCCACGGCTGGCATCGGTTATGTGATCGTTGGCCTGCTGGTCGGCGGCACCGCCGGTTCGATCATGGCCAAACGCGTTGAAATGACCAAGATGCCGGAACTGGTAGCGTTCATGCACAGCATGATCGGCCTCGCGGCGGTGTTCATTGCCATTGCGGCGGTAGTTGAGCCGCAGTCGTTGGGTATCGTTAAACAGCTGGGCGATGCGATCCCGGCGGGCAACCGTCTGGAGCTGTTCCTCGGTGCGGCAATCGGTGCGATCACTTTCTCCGGTTCGGTGATTGCCTTTGGCAAGCTCTCGGGCAAGTACAAGTTCCGCCTGTTCCAGGGCGCACCGGTACAGTTCAGTGGCCAGCACAAGCTCAATGCGATTCTGGGTCTGGCAACGCTGGTTCTCGGTCTGACTTTCATGTTCACCGGCAACCTTACGGCGTTCGCACTGATGCTGGCGCTGGCGTTCGTGATGGGCGTGCTGATCATCATCCCGATCGGCGGCGCTGACATGCCGGTGGTGGTGTCGATGCTCAACAGCTATTCCGGCTGGGCGGCGGCGGGCATCGGTTTCTCGCTGAACAACTCGATGCTGATCATTGCCGGCTCGCTGGTGGGTTCGAGCGGTGCGATTCTCTCGTACATCATGTGCAAGGCGATGAACCGCTCCTTCTTCAATGTACTGCTCGGCGGTTTCGGCAACACAGCCGATGCAGGTCCTGCCGGTGCGCAGGAAGCCCGCCCGGTGAAATCCGGCTCGGCGGATGACGCGACTTTCCTGCTGACCAACGCCGATACCGTGATCATCGTCCCGGGTTACGGTCTGGCCGTGGCCCGCGCGCAACACGCGCTGAAGGAATTGACCGAGAAGCTGACCCATCGCGGCGTAACGGTTAAGTACGCGATCCACCCGGTGGCCGGTCGGATGCCTGGGCATATGAACGTCCTGCTCGCCGAGGCCGAAGTGCCTTACGACCAGGTGTTCGAGATGGAAGACATCAACTCCGAGTTCGGTCAGGCCGACGTGGTGCTGGTGCTCGGCGCGAACGACGTGGTCAACCCGGCCGCGAAGAACGATCCGAAGTCACCGATTGCCGGTATGCCGATTCTCGAAGCGTTCAAGGCCAAGACCATCATCGTCAACAAGCGCTCGATGGCCAGCGGCTACGCCGGCCTGGACAACGAACTGTTCTATCTGGACAAAACCATGATGGTTTTCGGCGATGCGAAGAAAGTCATCGAAGACATGGTCAAAGCGGTCGAGTAATTCACCACTGCAATAGCGAACGCCCCGACTTGTCGGGGCGTTTTTGTTTGCGCCAGACGCTGGACAATTTGCCGCGTTGTTGCAGATCCGGTAACGGTGTTTTACTGCAAACCCGCGAAATAGAGGCCTCGTTTGCGACCTTGGTAGCGGGACAGGCGCCGGCCAAATTCACTAGACTGCGCATCCTGCTACTCGTTGCCCGAGATAATAATCCATGTACCGTGACCGTATTCGCCTGCCTTCGTTGTTGGACAAAGTGATGAGCGCTGCCGACGCTGCCGCTCTGATTGAGGACGGCATGACCGTCGGCATGAGCGGTTTCACCCGCGCCGGCGAAGCCAAGGCCGTTCCCCACGCACTGGCCGAGCGCGCCAAGGTCACGCCGCTGAAGATCAGCCTGATGACTGGCGCCAGCCTGGGCAACGACCTCGACAAGCAACTGACCGAGGCCGGCGTGCTGTCGCGGCGCATGCCGTTTCAGGTCGACAGCACGTTGCGCAAGGCAATCAACGCCGGTGAAGTGATGTTCATTGACCAGCATCTCTCGGAAACGGTCGAGCAGTTGCGCAACCAGCAATTGAAGCTGCCGGACATCGCCGTCATCGAGGCAGTCGCCATCACCGAACAAGGCCATATCGTGCCGACCACGTCGGTGGGCAACTCGGCCAGCTTCGCGATCTTCGCCAAACAAGTGATCGTCGAAATCAACCTGGCCCACAACGCCAACCTCGAAGGCCTGCACGACATCTATATCCCGACGTACCGCCCGACGCGGACGCCAATCCCGCTGGTGAAAGTCGACGATCGCATCGGCAGCACGGCGATCCCGATTCCACCGGAGAAGATCGTTGCGATTGTCATCACTCAGCAGTCGGACTCGCCATCCACAGTGTCGGTACCGGACGTTGATACCAATGCCATCGCTGAACACCTGATCACCTTCTTCAAGCAGGAAGTCGCGGCCGGGCGCATGACCAACAAGCTTGGCCCACTGCAGGCCGGCATCGGCAACATCGCCAACGCAGTGATGTGCGGCTTGATCGACTCGCCGTTCGAAGACCTGACCATGTACTCGGAAGTGCTGCAGGACTCGACCTTCGACCTGATCGATGCCGGCAAGCTAAGCTTCGCCTCGGGCAGTTCGATCACCCTGTCCGAGCGCCGCAACAGCGACGTGTTCGGCAACCTGGAGAAGTACAAGGACAAACTGATTCTGCGGCCGCAGGAGATCTCCAATCACCCGGAAGTGGTGCGGCGTCTGGGCATCATTGGCATCAACACCGCGCTGGAGTTCGACATCTATGGCAACGTCAACTCCACCCATGTCTGCGGTACGCGGATGATGAACGGCATCGGCGGTTCCGGCGACTTCGCACGCAATGCGCATCTGGCGGTATTCGTGACCAAATCGATTGCCAAGGGTGGCGCGATTTCCAGCGTGGTGCCGATGGTCAGCCACGTCGACCATACCGAGCATGACGTCGACATTCTGGTGACCGAAGTCGGCCTCGCCGACCTGCGTGGCCTGGCGCCACGGGAACGTGCACGAGTGATCATCGACAACTGCGTGCATCCGGACTTCCGCCAGGCACTGAATGATTACTTCAGCGCTGCCTGTGCAATCGGCGGTCACACCCCGCATATTCTGCGCGAAGCCCTGAGCTGGCATATGAACCTGGAAGAAACCGGGCGCATGCTGGCAGTGTGATTCACACAGATACCCACCGAGGCAAACACAGTTTTGCCTCGGTGGATGCCCGCGAGAAACAGGATCGCAAAAAACTGTACTGCTGTACCGGTCTTTTCCTACCGCAAACTCCTACTCAACCCCCTGATACGAGCCGAAATGCACCAATCAAGTGCAGACAGGTACAGTTCGCCCAATTTCGACCCGTACACCATCCATAAACAGTTAACTGCTCACTCACAATACAAATGAACTGTATCTACAGAGACTATCCAAACGAGAGGATCATGGGCACCAGTCAAACCACTACCTGATCCCGCCACAAGCGGAAGGATGTCAACCATGGAACGTACACTCAGTTCCGAACTGTTCTTCGAAGACAAAGCTGTAAACACCCAGGCTTCCCTGCCTCTGCGCGTTATCGCCAACCTGATGTTGTGGCAGCGCCGCATCTCCAGCCGCCACCAACTGGCCCGTCTGGATTCGCGTCTGCTGGCCGACGCCGGTATCAGCGAAGCACAACGCTACGAAGAGCTGAGCAAGCCGTTCTGGCGCTAAGCAGCGTCGCTGGCTCTGGTCGTCAGACCCACCGCCAGCAACCCGAATTGCACAAGCAAAACCCGTCGTGGGCAACCACGGCGGGTTTTGTCGTTTCAGGGCCTTGAATGCTCTAAAACGCATAACTGAACGAGAACAGGTACAATTTACGAAAACCTCAGATAACACCAGTACAGTTATGCAGAACCTTTGGAGTATCACTGGCCACCACTGGGCGAACCGGATTTGGCAGCCTAATATCCATGCAGAACGTGGCGAACGTTGCGCAACAGGCGTCTGACTCCTCAGATACCGAGCCACCTCTCACTACGGTTTATCCAAAGGAGTTACATCATGACCCGTCTTCGCCTGCTCAGTGCCGCCGCCCTGCTGGCCGTGGCTGCCAACGCCAGCGCTACCAGCTTCATCGTGACCACCGACTCGATCGTCGGCGCGCTGAAAGCCACTTCCGACGCCACTTCCGATGTGACCTCCTCGTTCCGTGACGACAAGATCGTCCTCGCCGCCCGCGACGATGCCGCCAGCTTCGTGGCCAGCGAAGGCGATATCCGTGGGGTAAAGCTGGAAAGCGCGCTCGATCACATCCGCCATCAGGCGCCACAACTCAATGCCACCGATGCCCAATTGGCTCAGGCCATTCTGACGCTCTGATCGCTTGCGGTATTGCGGGACACGCCAGCCGTGTCCCGATGTTTCAACGCTGGCTCTGGCCCGGGCATTTGCGCTAGCCTTCAGGCTCGCTAACAGTTGTCGAGTCCCATGCGCTTTCTTCCAACTTTGCTCATCTCTTCCACTCTATTCACCGCCTGCTGGGCGATGTCTGCCAACGCCTTCGATGCTTTCAATGCATCGACCCAAGGCACGGTTGTCAGCGGTTACGCCACCAGCATGGTGTCTTCTGCGCCGTTCGACCGTAAACTGCTGCGCGCCGCCCATGATGACGCGGCCGCCTTCGTCGCCAGTGACGGTGAATGGCGAGGCGCACGGCTGGAGTCCGCGCTGCATTACCTGCGCAAAACCCGGCCGAAACTTCATGCCAGCGACCTTGAACTGGCAGAGGCAATTCTCGTCCAATAGTTATCCTTGTCCTTCCGGAGTCGTTCCATGCGTAGCCCGCTGATTGCTGCCGCCCTTGGCCTGTTTGTGTTGGCCGATGTGGCCCAGGCGCACACCCTGGTAGCCACCAGTAACATCATCGTTCGTGCCTCCCAGCGCAGCATCGATTTCACTTCCGATACCACCACGTCGATTCGCGATTCGAAAATCATCCGCGAAGCCCACGACGACGCCGCCAGTTTCGTCGCCAGCAACGGCGACATCCGTGGCGCGCACCTCGAAGCCGCTCTCAACACCTTGCGTACACGGGTGCCGGAAGCGCGCGACGCCAGTGATCAGGTACTCGCCGAAGCCATCCTCGCACTGTGAGGTCCGTTGGCGCCTGGCTGCTGGCCGGGGCGTTGTTGCTGCTTGGCAACAGCGCCCACGCCGGCCTGCAATTGCGGCTCAAGACCGAGGGTCTGAGCCCGGCTCAACAACAGGCCAGTCAGGCGCTGATCGATGAGGCCATGGCGAAACTGCCGCCGAGTTTCATCGAGCGGCTGGATCGGCGCATCGACGTCGGCTGGACCGACGACATGCCTGCCAACGCTTACGGGCAGGCAACGCTGGTTGCCGAGCTTGATCTGAATCGCAAGCTTCTCGCCGCTCTCACCGATGGCAGCGCGGCGAAAGAGAAAACCAATCGCCCCCACGGCACTGTGCGCCAGGAACTGCTGGCCACAGTGCTGCACGAAATCACGCATATCTACGACCGCGCGCGTTTATGGCCAAGCGCTGAGCGCACGTTGATCCAGCGCTGCACCCGACGCTTCAACAGCGCCGGGCTGATCGGTATTCCCGATGAGTGTCGCGGGCAGAACGGTCGCCGCTTCACCATCAGCGACGATCCGCGCCTGCTCGATCTGGCCGGGTGGCAACAGTACGTCGGCCGCCGTGGCGAGCGTGAACAACATAACCGGCAGATCGCTCGCAGCCCGGACCTCTACGAAATTTCCAGTCCCAAGGAATTTGTCGCGGTCAACATGGAGTACTTCCTCCTCGACCCGAGCTACGCCTGCCGCCGCCCGGCGCTGTATCGCTACTACAAGGAACATTTCGGCTGGGCGCCGCCAGCGCAGGACACCTGCAGCAAGAGCTTTGCCTTTCTCAATGCGGGCAATGACTTCGCCAAGCAACCCTTGGGACAAGTCGATCCGGAACGGGTCTACGCGGTCGATTACCTGCTGGCCGAGGCCAATCAGAACTGGGTCAGTCGCTGGGGCCACAGCATGCTGCGCCTGGTGATCTGCGCCCCCGGTCGCCCGCGCGGCCCGGATTGCCGCCTCGACCTCGATCAGCACCTGGTGCTGTCCTATCGCGCCTTCGTTGGCGATGTGCAGCTGTCGAGCTGGGATGGACTGGTCGGCAAATACCCGTCGCGGCTGTTCGTGTTGCCGCTGGCACAGGTGATCGACGAATACACCAAGACCGAGCTGCGCAGCCTCGCTTCAGTGCCGCTGAACCTGTCTCGCGAGGAGATCGAGGGCGTGGTCGAACATGCCGCCGAGATGCACTGGAGTTACGACGGCAATTACTTCTTCCTCTCCAACAACTGCGCGGTGGAAGGCTTGAAACTGTTGCGCAGCGGCAGCAATAACAGCCAACTGGTCGGCCTCGACAGCATCATGCCCAACGGCTTGCTGGAAGTGCTCAAGGGCCGTGGTCTGGCCGACACCAGTGTGCTCGACGATCCGAAAGAAGCGCTGCGTCTGGGTTACCGCTTCGACTCGTTCCGCGATCGCTATCAGGCGATGTTCGATGTATTGAAGAAGCAGCTGCCGATCAAGCAGACCACTGTCGAAGACTGGCTGTCACTCAGCGCTGAACAACGCCGCGAATGGTTCGATCGCGCCGACCTGCGCACCAGCGCGGCCCTGTTGCTGCTGGAGCAAGCCAGTTTCCGCCGGCAGTTGTTGCTGGCCCAGGACGAGGTCAAGCAACGCTACCTCGGTGCCCGCGAGCTGGAAAATGGCGGCATGGACAAAGCCAACGCGACCTTGCAGGAGATTCTCGCCAACAGTGGCTTCCTCAGCCGCCCGGCGGAACTGCTCGACTCCAAAGGTTACGGACTACCGCAACCGAGCGAGTTTGGCCGACTGGAAGCGGAAAGCAGCCAACGGCAGAAGAAGCTGCTCGCCCTGTCCGGCGACCTCGATACTGAAGTGCGCAAGCTGCTCGAACCCAAGCGCGCCGCCGAGATTGCCGCCAGCGAGGCCAACGTCAAGCAGATTGGCGAGCATTTGCGCAAACTGCACAAGGCTTCGGGCGGACTGCAATTGCCCTGAGCACAAAAAAGGCTTCAGAACGCCTGTTCTGAAGCCTTTTGGTTTTCCCCTGCGGCTTTAGACGCGAGCCTTGCGCACGCCTTGGGACAGCGCCGAACACAGACTCAACACGCCATCGATGGCCTGCTCAGGCGTATCGGCACTGGCGATGTGATCGATCAACGCCGAGCCCACCACCACACCGTCAGCCAGACGCGCGATGGCCGCAGCCTGCTCCGGTGTACGGATACCGAAGCCAATGCTGATCGGCAGGTCGGTATGCCGACGCAGACGCGCAACCGCCTCTTCCACGTGTTCCAGAGTCGCTGCACCGGCGCCGGTGACACCCGCGACCGACACGTAGTAGACAAAACCGGAACTACCGTTGAGCACACGCGGCAGGCGCGCGTCGTCGGTGGTCGGCGTGGTCAGGCGGATGAAGTCCAGGCCAGCAGCCTGCGCCGGGTCGCACAGCTCTTCGTTGTGCTCTGGTGGCATGTCGACCACGATCAGGCCATCGACGCCGGCATCCTTGGCTTCTGCGATAAAGCGCTCGACGCCGAATTTGTGGATCGGGTTGAAGTAACCCATCAACACCAGCGGCGTGTCGCTGTTGCCTTCACGGAATTCGCGAACCATTTGCAGGGTTTTCGCCAGATTCTGTTTGGCGCCCAGTGCGCGGATATTGGCCAGCTGGATCGCCGGGCCATCAGCCATCGGATCGGTGAACGGCATGCCCAGTTCGATCACGTCGGCACCTGCCGCCGGCAGGCCTTTGAGGATTGCCAGCGAAGTGTCGTAGTCAGGATCGCCAGCGGTGACAAAGGTCACCAGCGCGGCGCGGTTCTGTTGCTTGAGGTCGGCAAAGCGGGTTTGCAGGCGGCTCATCAGTGTTTCTCCTGCTGCGACTGTTGCATATGGTGCATTACGGTTTGCATGTCCTTGTCGCCACGGCCCGAGAGGTTGACCACCATCAGGTGATCCTTCGGCAGCTTCGGTGCGCGTTTGAACACTTCGGCCAGAGCGTGAGCGCTTTCCAGGGCAGGAATGATCCCTTCCAGACGGCAGCATTTGTGGAACGCTTCAAGCGCTTCGTCGTCGGTTACCGAGGTGTACTGGACGCGGCCGATGTCGTGCAACCAGGCGTGTTCAGGACCGATGCCCGGATAGTCGAGGCCGGCGGAGATCGAGTGGGCGTCGATGATCTGCCCATCGTCGTCCTGCAGCAGGAAAGTGCGGTTACCGTGCAGCACGCCCGGCACACCGCCGTTCAGGCTGGCCGCGTGCTTGCCGGTTTCGATGCCGTAACCGGCGGCTTCGACGCCGATGATCTCCACGCTCTTGTCATCGAGGAACGGGTGGAACAGGCCCATGGCGTTCGAACCGCCACCGATGCATGCCACCAGACTGTCCGGCAGACGACCTTCTTGAGCCTGCAGCTGATCGCGGGTTTCCTTGCCGATGACGGCCTGGAAGTCGCGGACCATTGCTGGATAAGGGTGTGGGCCGGCCACGGTGCCGATCAGGTAGAAGGTGTTGTCGACGTTGGTCACCCAGTCACGCAGGGCTTCGTTCATCGCGTCTTTCAGGGTGCCGGTGCCGGCCACAACCGGAATGACTTCAGCGCCCAGCAGCTTCATGCGGAAGACGTTGGCCTGCTGACGTTCGATGTCGGTGGTGCCCATGTAGATCACGCAATCGAGACCGAAACGCGCAGCAACGGTGGCCGTGGCCACGCCGTGCATGCCGGCGCCGGTCTCGGCGATGATGCGCTTCTTGCCCATGCGCCGCGCCAGCAGGATCTGGCCGATGCAGTTGTTGATCTTGTGCGCGCCGGTGTGATTCAGCTCTTCACGCTTGAGGTAGATCTTGGCGCCGCCGCAGAACTCGGTCAGGCGTTCGGCGAAATACAGCGGGCTCGGACGTCCGACGTAATCACGCTGGAAGTAGGCCAATTCTTCTTTGAATGCCGGATCTTCCTTGGCCGCTTCGTATTCGCGGGCCAGGTCGAGGATCAACGGCATCAGGGTTTCCGCTACATAACGGCCACCGAACGCACCGAACAGGCCGTTGGCGTCAGGGCCGTTACGCAGATCAGAAGTGTTCGAAGTCTGGGTCATGGGTCGCTCCAGGTGAATTCGGTCAGAAGACAATGACGACCACTCTACCCCTGACTTTCCAGGCTGAAAACCGATAAGATCGCCGCAACCTGTCAGGAAAACTCACAGATACCATGAGCCACGACCTTCCCCCGCTCAATGCCTTGCGCGCCTTCGAGGCCACCGCCCGTCTGAACAGCGTCAGTCAGGCTGCCGAGCAGCTGCATGTAACTCACGGCGCGGTCAGCCGCCAGCTGAAAGCGCTTGAAGAACATCTCGGCGTGAGCCTGTTCGTCAAGGACGGGCGCGGCTTGAAACTCACAGATGCCGGCGTGCGTCTGCGCGATGCCAGCGCAGAGGCGTTCGATCGCTTGCGAACTGTTTGTGCGGAATTGACCCAAAGCACTGCCGATGCGCCGTTCGTGCTTGGTTGTTCCGGGAGCCTGCTGGCGCGCTGGTTCATTCCGCGCCTGGGGCGGTTGAATGCCGATTTGCCTGATCTGCGACTGCACCTGTCGGCCGGTGAAGGCGATCTCGACCCTCGGCGCCCGGGACTCGATGCGCTATTGCTGTTCGCCGAGCCACCGTGGCCGGCCGATATGCAGGTCTACGAACTGGCGGCGGAACGCATCGGCCCGGTGATGAGCCCGTTATTCAGCGGTTATCAGAACCTGCACGACGCTCCTGGCGCAGAATTGCTCAAGCAGCCCTTGCTGCACACCACCTCTCGCCCGCAAGCCTGGCCCAGCTGGGCACAGCAAAACCACCTCGATTCCAAGGCGTTGAAGCTCGGGCAAGGTTTTGAGCATTTGTATTATTTGCTGGAGGCGGCTGTTGCAGGTCTCGGCGTGGCAATCGCACCGGAGCCGTTAGTAACTGAAGACCTGAAGGCGGGTCGCCTGGTTGCGCCGTGGGGCTTCTGCGAAACCCCGGCGCAACTGGCGTTGTGGCTACCCAAACGCGCCGCGGACGGGCGCGCCCGGCAACTGGCGCAGTGGCTCAAAAACGAGCTGCGCCAGCCTGATCACTCACCGCGCTTGAACAAAAAGTAGGCAGCGAGCAGACCGATTGCACCGACAGCCACACCAGCTGTGGTCCAAGGATGTTCCTGCGCGTAATCACGAGTGGCAATGCCGGTCTCGCGGGTTTTCACTTTGACTTCTTCGTACGCGTCGCTGAGCAGATGACGGGAATGTTTCAATGCACTTTCGGCATTGCTTTTCAGCGCCTTGAGGGTCTTGCGCGACTCGTCCGAAGCATCGTCTTTCAAGCTTTCCAACGATTTGAGCAGACTCTCGATCTCGGCTTCCATGCTTTGCAACGAGGCTTTACGTAAAGAGGTGTTGGCCATGGTGGCTCTCCTGCATTGGTGATGAGTGGCGTGTGTTGGTTGGGACTTCACCACTTCGAGAAAGTGCAGAAATTCTGAACTTCGGCAGCGCAGCGGCGCCGAAATCAACAGTGCAATTGCCTGCTAGGCTCAATTTCACACGCCATTCCAACCCAAGGAGAACGCCATGAGTGACCATCACACGTACAAGAAAGTCGAGCTGGTCGGTTCGTCCACCACCAGCATCGAAGACGCCATCAACAACGCACTGGCCGAAGCCAACAAAACCCTGCGCAATCTGGAATGGTTTGAAGTGACCGAAACCCGTGGCCACATCGAAAACGGCCAGGTGGCGCACTTTCAGGTAACGCTGAAAGTCGGCTTCAAGATTGCCGCCAGCTGAGTTTGAGCTAGTCTTCTGAACTTGCGCGCTGGCCGAGTGCCATAGGGAATGGCAAAGCGCTACAAGGTGAGCGCATCGGGTGGATGACCCGATGCCCGCCTCATTCAATCCGACCAGGGAGTGCGACCGATGAAGAAGTTCATGTTGGCAGTAGGTTTGTTGAGCCTTGCGGGTGGTGCGTTTGCAGCCGGCAAGCCTTGTGAAGAGCTGAAAAGCGAAATCGCCGCGAAGCTCGACGCCAAAGGCGTATCCGGTTATTCGCTGGAAGTTGTCGACAAGGGTGCGGCCGCTGATGGCGACGTCGTCGGCAGTTGCGAAGGCGGCAGCAAGGACATCGTCTACAAGCGAGGTTGATTGCGCCTGAAATACAAAAGCCGACGTGGATGCGTCGGCTTTTTTGTGGACGATGATTTTCCGGGTAGGAGCTGCGGGACGCTGCGATCTTTTGATCTTGATTTCAAATCATAATCAAAAGATCGCAGCCTCGTTGCACTCGACAGCTCCTGCAAGGGTTCGCGTTATCCCTTCATGACTTGGGCCAGCAATTCGTAGGAATGGATGCGATCGGCGTGTTCGTAAAGATCACTGGTGAAAATCAGCTCGTCCGCCTGGGTCTGCTCGATCAAAACCTCAAGCTTGGCGCGGATCTTCTGCGGGCCGCCGACCATGGCGAGACCGAGGAAATCGCCCACCGCTTCACGTTCATGGGGCAGCCACAGGCCGTCCATGGTTTTCACCGGCGGACGCTGCACCAGGCTCTGACCACGCATCAGCGCAAGAATGCGCTGGTACACCGACGTCGCCAGATAATCGGCTTGCTCATCGGTATCGGCGGCCACCAGCGGCACGCCGAGCATTACGTACGGTTTGTCGAGCACCGCCGACGGTTTGAAGTGATTGCGGTAGATGCGGATCGCCTCGTGCATGAAGCGCGGCGCGAAGTGCGAGGCGAAGGCGTAAGGCAAGCCGCGCTCACCCGCCAATTGCGCACTGAACAGGCTTGAGCCGAGCAGCCAGACCGGCACGTTGGTGCCGGTGCCGGGCATGGCGATCACCCGTTGTTCCGGAGTGCGCGGGCCGAGGTAGCGCATCAGTTCGGCAACGTCTTCAGGGAAGTCGTCAGCGCTGCCCGAGCGCTCACGGCGCAAGGCGCGGGCGGTCATCTGGTCAGAGCCGGGCGCGCGGCCCAGACCCAGGTCGATCCGTCCCGGGTACAGGCTCTCGAGGGTGCCGAACTGCTCGGCGATCACCAGCGGCGCATGGTTGGGCAGCATTACCCCGCCGGAACCGACGCGGATCGTCGACGTGCCTCCGGCCAGATAGCCGAGCAACACCGAAGTTGCCGAACTGGCGATGCCGTCCATGTTGTGATGTTCGGCGACCCAGAAGCGCGTGTAGCCGAATTTCTCGGCATGCTGCGCCAGGTCCAGCGAGTTGCGCAGCGATTGCGCCGCGCTGCCGTTTTCGCGCACTGGCACCAGGTCGAGGGTGGAAAATTTTACGTCGGACAGTTTTTTCATGAACCTGCATCTCCGGGTGGGGAGGCAGGTTTTTCTTGCGAGCGAAAACCTGCCAAATCCATAAGCGTGTTTTATGGAATGAGGGCATATACCCGAGATTCAATAGCAGCGGCGAAATTTCCTACTAAAAAAGTCAACGATTCAGCCAGGCTGAACTTTGTTCCGCCGTCTATCCTCAGAAGCCTTGCTAGTAAAAACCGCGAAGGCGCGGCGTCCCGCGCCACATTTGAGGAGGCAGACATGGCTATCGTGAAAAAGGCATCGGCGCATTGGGAAGGCGATCTGAAAACCGGTCTCGGCTCGATCTCCACCGAAACCGGCGTACTGCGCGAAGCGCCGTACGGCTTCAAGGCGCGCTTTGAAGGCGGCAAGGGTACCAATCCGGAAGAACTGATCGGCGCGGCCCACGCCGGCTGCTTTTCCATGGCGTTTTCGATGATTCTCGGCGATGCCGGCCTGAAGGCAGACAGCATCGACACCAACGCTGAAGTCACCCTCGATCAGGTTGACGGCGGCTTCGCAATCACTGCGGTAAAGCTGATTCTCAAGGCGAAGATTCCAGGCGCAACTCAGCAGCAGTTTGAAGAACTGAGCAACAAGGCCAAGGAAGGTTGCCCGGTTTCCAAAGTGCTGAACGCGAAGATCACCCTCGAGGCTTCGCTGGTCAGCTGATTCGGCGTTTGCCGGGCTGACGCCTTCGCGAGCAGGCTCGCTCCCACAGGGGATTTGTGCACGGCGCAGATCCCCTGTGGGAGCGAGCCTGCTCGCGAACGCAGTCTCGAAACCAGCTCAGCGGCCGGCAATTAATACAAGGTGTGAGCAAAGTCAGAACCCGCTCTGCAGAATTGTGGTCGAATAATCGACAGCAGCTTCAGCGCACACCCGTGCGCGCTGCCTCAAGGAGCTTCATCGATGAAACGTATTGGCTTGGCGATCCTTTGCAGTGCACTGGCCACTTCCGCTTTCGCAGCCCCCAAGAAGTGCGAAGAGCTCAGAAAGGAAATCGAGGTTAAAATTCAGGCGAAAGCGGTCCCAACGTACACCCTGGAAATCATCACGGCGGAGGAGGCGAAGCAGCATGACTCGGCCATGATCGTCGGTACTTGCGAGAACGGCACCAAGCGAATCATCTATCAGAAAAACGATAGCTGATTGCCTATCACGGCACGCAATTGATCTGCCGCTCGTTGGCAACGATCTGCCCCTGACGATTGATCAAGCGTGCACTTGGCGTGAAGGCCAGCGATCGGGCCTCAAGGCGGTAACGCTGCCCGGCCTCGAAGTATTCATAGGGCACGGTCATGTAACATAGCCGCTCTTGCGGATCGGTATCCATGCCCTGACCACCCCCGAATACTTCGAAGTCAAAGCGCACGGTGAGCTCATGACCACCGGGCGTCACCTGAAAAAACCGTCCGTCGCGCAAGCGCTGTTTATCCAGGCGCTCGGCCATCAGCACTTTGCCGCCGGGGGTAGGCATGGCGAAGTCGACCCAGGCTTTGTCTGGATCGGCCGCCGGCAACGGGCTCTGACAACCGGCGAGCACACTGGCGGCCAGCAATGTCGTCAACTTGCGCATGATCGATATCCTTAGACGGGATTTCCAGCATAGCGCCGATCAACTGCTCTGACAGCCCGCCGGTGTGCCCTGACCGACAACCTTGCGCTGTTCGTCATACAGCTTGGCCCAAGGCCGGAAGCCGATGCTGCCCGCCTGCAACTGATAGCGCTGGCCGGCGTTGAAGTCCTTGAATTTCACGCTCATCTGGCAATCGCGCCACAACGGTTCGGAATTCGGGCCGATATTGGTGGCCTCCACCGGGAATTGATAGCGCACCTTCAGCTCATGGCTGCCGGGCTGCACTTCGAAATAGCGTTTGTCGATGGCCTGGGTGGCATCGACTTGAACGGCTTGCAGCGCCGTGTCGTGTTGGCGAGCGTCAAGATCGATCCAGGCTTGCGAGGGGTCGGGGTCGGGCATTCCGAATCCGGCACAACCGGCCAGCGTCAGCAGGCCTCCTGTCAGCATGAACATGCGCATAGCGGTGCTCCTTGAGGCGGGATAGTCTTGGGGCAGACTTTCCGGGGAATTTCTTATTTTGATCAGGCCGTTTTCCAGCCTTGGGTTACTTGATCGCGTTTTTCCGATTTTGTTTCCGGGTGTGTTGTTTTTGTTGCTCAACGGTTGCGCCAGCGTCAGCTATTACAGCCAGCTCGCCAGCGGCCAATTGCAATTGCTGCGCGCCCGGGAGCCGGTGGAGAAGGTCATTGCCGACCCCAGCCGCGATGCCAAATTGCGCGCGCATCTGGCTCAATCACAAAAGGCCCGTACCTTTGCCAGCGAGCATCTGCATTTGCCGGATAACCAGAGCTATCGCCTGTACGCCGATATCCATCGCCCCTACGTGGTGTGGAATGTGTTCGCTACTCAAGAGTTCTCCCTGACACCGCAGAATCACTGCTTCCCGATTGCCGGCTGCGTGGCCTATCGCGGCTACTACAGCCAGAGCGCCGCCCGTGGCGAAGCGGCGATTCAACGTTTGCAGGGTATGGATGTGTCGATCGGCGGGGTCGAAGCGTACTCGACGCTTGGATGGTTCAATGACCCGATCCTCAATTCGATGATGGGCTGGGGCGATGAGCGACTGGCCACGCTGATCTTTCATGAGCTGGCGCACCAGAAGTTCTATGTGAAGGACGACACCGAATTCAACGAGTCATTTGCCACGTTTGTCGAGCAGGAAGGTACGCGGCAATGGCGCGCCTTTCGCGGGCTACCGGCAGAGTCGGATGCGAGGCTCAAGCAGCGTGACCAATTCATCGAACTGGTACTCGCCACGCGCTCACGACTGGAGAAGCTGTATGCGCAGCCGCTGTCGGTTGAGCAAATGCGTGAGCACAAAGCAGCTGAATTCGAGCGCTTGCGCCGGGAGTATCAGGCAACGCGCGACAGTCAGTGGGCCGGGGACAAGCGCTATGACGCCTGGGTCAATGCGCCGCTGAACAATGCGCGGTTGTTGCCGTTCGGGCTGTATGACCAGTGGGTGCCGGCGTTTGCGGCGCTGTTCAGGCAGGTGGGTGGGGATTGGCTGAGGTTCTATGCCGAGGTTGAGCGGTTGGGGCGATTGCCGGTTGATGAGCGTAAGGCGGCTTTGAGGGCCTTGGCAGTTCCTGAGTCCACCAGCGGCTGAACGGGCCTCATCGCTGGCAAGCCAGCTCCCACAGGGACAGCGGTGAGCCTGAAGAATCGCTAACCTGTGGGAGCTGGCTTGCCAGCGATAGCCATCTGCTCAGCGCTGCAAAAAAGCCTGATGCAACGCATTCAAAGTTTCGAAGTGATAAGCCGGCGATTCGGCGTTCAATTCCTCGAAGCTGCCAAACCCATAGCCCACCGCCGCCGCATCCAGGCCGTTGCTGCGGGCGCCGATCAGGTCATGCTTGCGATCACCGATCATCAGGGTCTGTGCCGGGTTCAGGCGTTCTTCCTCAAGCAGGTGCGCAATCAGCTCAACCTTGTTGGTCCGCGTGCCGTCCAGCTCGCTGCCGTAGATCACTTTGAAGTGGCGGGCGAAGTCGAAGTGCCGGGCGATCTCGCGGGCGAACACCCACGGTTTGGACGTTGCGATGTACAACTGCCGCCCCTGCCCGCTCAAGGTTTCCAGCAACGGCGTCACCCCGTCGAACACCCGATTCTCGTAGAGCCCGGTGACCTTGAAGCGCTCACGGTAGAAATTCACCGCTTCCCAGGCCTTGGCCTCGTCGAAGTCGTAAAACTGCATGAACGCTTGCAGCAGCGGCGGGCCGATGAAGTGTTCAAGTTTGCTCAGGTCCGGCTCGTCGATGCCGAGATTGGCCAAGGCAAATTGAATTGAGCGGGTGATGCCCTCACGCGGGTCGGTCAGGGTGCCATCGAGGTCGAACAGTACAGTCTGGTAGTGCATGGAAATTCCCGAGCAGGTGTAAGGCGATTCAGAGCTGGTCGTAGCCTTCGGCCAGATGCAGGTCCTTGAGCTTGACGTAATTCGCCGCGCTGTAGGTGAAGAAGGCGTTTTCCTTTTCGGTCAGCGGGCGCACTTGCTTGACCGGGCTGCCGACATACAGGAAGCCGCTCTGCAGACGCTTGCCCGGCGGCACCAGGCTGCCGGCGCCGATGATCACATCGTCCTCGACCACGGCGCCGTCCATGACGATGCTGCCCATGCCGATCAATACGCGGCTGCCAACGGTGCAGCCGTGCAGCATGACCTTGTGGGCGATGGTCACATCATCGCCGATCAGCAAGGGAAAACCGTCCGGGTTGAACGGGCCGGCGTGGGTGATGTGCAGCACACAGCCGTCCTGCACGCTGGTGCGCGCACCGATGCGGATGCGGTGCATGTCGCCACGGATCACCGTCAGCGGCCAGACCGAGCTGTCTGCGCCAATTTCGACGTCGCCGATCACCACCGCCGAACCGTCGACGAATGCGCCGTTGCTCAAGCGGGGGGTGTGATTCTGATATTTGCGAAGGGACACGATTAGTTCTCTCTCTGTCGCCGATAGCTGCGGTGAGTGTCGATTGTAATTAAGATGGGCGCATGTTTCTTCCAGCCAAGGTGCCAACCGTGAGCGTGAACAACCCTCTTTTGCAGTCCTACGACCTGCCGCCGTTCTCCACGATCCGTGCCGAACACGTCCTGCCCGCCATCGAAACCATCCTCGCGGACAACCGCGCCGCCATCGCCGAGATCCTCAAGACCCAGGGCAAGAACCCGACCTGGGCCGGTCTGGTGCTGGCGATGGACGAACTCAACGATCGCCTCGGTGCGGCATGGAGCCCGGTCAGCCATCTTAACGCCGTGTGCAACAGCGCCGAATTGCGTGAAGCCTACGAGTCGTGCCTGCCGGCTCTGAGCGCCTACTCCACCGAGATGGGCCAGAACCGCGAACTGTTCCAGGCGTATGAGGCGTTGGCCAACAGTCCGGAAGCTGCCAGTTTCGACGTCGCGCAAAAAACCATTCTGGAACACGCCCTGCGCGATTTCCGCCTGTCGGGTATCGACCTGCCGGAAGCCGAGCAGAAACGTTACGCCGAAGTGCAGAGCAAGCTGTCCGAGCTCGGCAGCCGCTTCTCCAACCAATTGCTCGACGCCACTCAGGCGTGGACCAAACACATTACCGATGAAGCCGCCCTCGCCGGCCTGACCGATTCGGCCAAGGCGCAAATGGCTGCCGCCGCCCAGGCCAAAGGTCTGGATGGCTGGTTGATCACTCTGGAATTCCCCAGCTATTACGCGGTGATGACCTACGCGCAAGACCGCGCGCTGCGCGAAGAAGTCTACGCCGCCTACTGCACCCGTGCCTCGGATCAAGGCCCGAATGCCGGGCAGAACGACAACGGCCCGGTGATGGAAGAGATCCTCGACCTGCGCCAGGAACTGGCCCGACTGCTGGGCTTCGCCAGTTTCGCCGAGCTGAGCCTGGCGACGAAAATGGCCGAATCCAGCGATCAGGTGCTGAGCTTTCTGCGCGATCTGGCCCAGCGCAGCAAGCCGTTCGCCGCGCAGGATCTGCAACAACTGCGCGCTTACGCCGCCGAACAGGGCTGCGCCGATCTGCAAAGCTGGGACAGCGGTTTCTACGGTGAAAAACTTCGCGAGCAGCGTTACAGCGTTGCTCAGGAAACCCTGCGTGCCTACTTCCCGATCGATAAAGTCCTGAGCGGCCTGTTCGCCATCGTTCAGCGTTTGTACGGTATCGAGATCGCCGAGCAGAAAGGCTTCGACACCTGGCATCCGGACGTCCGCCTGTTCGAGATCAAGGAAAACGGCCAGCACGTCGGCCGCTTCTTCTTCGACCTGTATGCCCGTGCCAACAAGCGTGGCGGCGCATGGATGGACGGCGCCCGCGACCGTCGTCGCACCGTCGACGGCGTGCTGCAAAGCCCGGTGGCCAATCTGGTGTGCAACTTCACCCCGGCCGACAGCGGCAAGCCTGCGCTGCTGACCCACGATGAAGTGACCACGCTGTTCCACGAGTTTGGCCACGGCCTGCATCACCTGCTGACCCGCGTCGAACACGCTGGCGTATCCGGCATCAATGGCGTGGCCTGGGATGCGGTCGAGCTGCCAAGCCAGTTCATGGAAAACTGGTGCTGGGAGCCGGAAGGCCTCGCTCTGATCTCCGGCCACTACGAGACCGGCGAGCCACTACCGCAGGACCTGCTGGAAAAAATGCTCGCGGCGAAGAATTTCCAGTCCGGGCTGATGATGGTGCGTCAGCTGGAGTTTTCGCTGTTCGACTTCGAACTGCACGCCACCCACGGCGATGGCCGCAGCGTGGCGCAAGTGCTCGATGGCGTGCGTGACGAGGTGTCGGTCATGCGTCCACCGGCTTACAACCGCTTCCCCAACAGTTTCGCGCACATTTTTGCCGGTGGTTACGCAGCCGGTTACTACAGCTACAAGTGGGCCGAAGTGTTGTCCGCCGATGCCTTCTCGAAATTCGAGGAGGACGGCGTGCTCAACGCTGAAACCGGTCGTGCGTTCCGCGAAGCGATTCTGGCGCGCGGCGGCTCGCAGGCACCGATGGTGCTGTTCGTCGACTTCCGTGGCCGTGAGCCATCGATCGACGCGCTGCTGCGCCACAGCGGTCTGAGTGAGGACGCGGCAGCATGAGCGACGGCCCACTGATCACCAAGAAGCGCTTCATCGCCGGGGCGGTCTGCCCGGCGTGCAGCGAGCCGGACAAGTTGATGATGTGGAACGAAGACGGCGTGCCGCACCGCGAATGCGTGGCCTGCGGTTACTCCGACACGCTCAACGAGCAAGGCCTGTCGGTGCCCAAAGAGCTGGGCACGCGGGTCAATACCAGCGCGCTGAAGCCTGCCGCCGACAAAAAGGTTCAGGCCGTGCAGTTCTTCCCCAACCCGAAGTTGAAGAAAAAGCCCGACGAGCAACAATGACAACGACCGCTGCCTGCCGATCATCGTCGGCAGGTGGCGGTATCTATCCACCACCTTGCCCCTGCGCTTCCTGATTAGGCTGGCCGATCCAGCCCTCTCTCACGGAAGACGCCATGCCTGATACCAATCCACTTTTACAACATTGGCAGTTGCCGCCCTGGGCGGCGATACGCGCCGAACATCTGCTGCCAGCAGTCGAGCGCATCGTTGCCGACAACCTGCTGATCATCGAAAACGTCATCGCCACTCAGGTCGATCATCCCAACTGGGACGACGTGGTAATTGCCATCGATGAAGCCGATGCGCGCCTGGATGAAACCATGGCGATCATCGAATTCCTCTCGATCAGTCATGCCGATGAGCCCCAGTGGTTGATGCAGGAAGCCCTGAGTACGCACGCCGCGCAGCGTTACAAGACTGCGAAGGCCGGCAATCGACAGTTGCTCCAGGTTTATCAACGATTGGCACAGAGCTCCATAGCCGCCAGCTTCAGTGATGCACGCAAAGCCTCGCTGGCGAAAATCCTGCGCCGGTTTCACTTGGCCGGCAGTGAATTGTCGAGTGCGCAGCGCAAGGATCTGGCGCGATTGAACGGCGAAATCGATCTGCTGGAAAAGCGCTTCATGAGCAACCTCAAATCGGTCAACGCGGCATGGAGCAAGGACATCGACGATGCCGCGCTGTTGGCGGGACTGCCGGCCGAAACGCGGGCGCATCTGGCCGCCAATGCCGACAAGGCCGGCCTGCCCGGGTGGCGGCTGACCCTGGATCAGAACACTTACCAACAGGTCATGAGGCGGGCACAACACCGCGGACTGCGCGAGGAGTATTTCAAAGCCTGGTGCACCCGCGCTTCGGATCAGGGGCCACAGGCCGGTCGCTTCGATAACGGGCCGGTTTTGCAGACGCTGCTGGCCGCACGTCATGCCAAAGCCCGGCTCTTGGGTTTTGACAACTTTGCCCATCTGCGCCTGCACAACCGGATGGCTACCGGCACCGATCAGGTTGGCCGTTTTCTGCGCCAGCAGATCGCCCGCAATGCCGTGTCACTGGCGGGCGAGACCGATGATTTGCAGGCCTTGGCCCGCGAGCACGGGGTTGAACAGCTAGAAGCGTGGGATCACGATTTCCTCGCCGAGCAATTACGCCTGAAGCAGTCCGGCGGCACGGAGCAGGACCTGCGCGAGTTCTTCGCGCTGCAAGCCACACTGCACAGCCTCTGCCGTTTCAGCGAGCATATGTTCGATATCAGCATCAGCGAAAATACCGTCCACGAGCGTTTCGCAGAAAATGTACGCCTGTTCGAAATCAGCGAGCGTCAGCAACCGGTTGGTTACATCTACATCGACCCGTTCCACCGCGACGCGGGCAACGACTATGCCTGGACCGGTGTACTGCGCAATCGACGGATCACCGCCGAAGGCCGACCATTACTGCCGATTGCCTCGCTTCAATGCAATTACCCGGCAGCGGAAAACGGGCAACCCTACCTGCTGGATCCGCAGGATCTGCGTGTTCTGCTGCACGAATTCGGCCATTGCCTGCATCATGTGCTGACGCGTTCGCCGCATTACAACCTGTCCGGCATTTCGCATCTGAGCCGCGACGCTGCCGAGTTTGTCGGGCAACTGTTCGAAAAATGGGCGTTATCCGGGCAATTCCTGCGCTGGCTGGGTACGCATCACCAGAGCGGTGAGCGTCTGTCCGAAGCGCAGGCCAATACCGCGTTTTCCGCCACAGGCATCCAGCGCAGCCGGGAGACGGCAATGCTGTTGCTGAACGCGCTGGTCGACTTCGAACTGCACCGCTGTCACGGTGACGGTCGCACTGTTCAGCAAGTAGTCGAGGATGTGCAAAGTGAGTTCGCGCACCTGTCCATCCCGGCCTACTGCCGCTTCGCCAACAGCTGCGATTATCTGGTTACCGGTTATGAGGCTTCGCTGTACGCCTACAAATGGTCGGGTGTGCTGGCGAGCGAGGCGTTCAAGCGCTTCGAACGTGAAGGTCTGTTCAACGAACAGACGGGCCGCGACATGCGCGAACACCTGCTCTCGGGGGACAGACAGGCACTGCCCGCCGCACTGCAAGCCTTTCTCGGAAAACCCATCGACAGCGCACTGTTTCCTGCGCCAGCCGATTGAACTGATCAACGCTGAACGTGGGCCGAGTCGAACCAGCTCTTCATCGAACACATGGCGAATGCACTGGTGCTGCATTCGCCATTGATCAGGGCTTCGTGCAACCGATCAACATCGGCCTGCATCACGTAGCGCACGCTGTCGTGGAAATGCTGACTGTCACCAAAACCGCCCTCGGTCATTTCCTTGAGCGCCTGCTCTTTGCTCCAGCCCTGCACCACCACCCGGTACATCGCCGCCATCAGACCGGTGCGGTCAGAACCGTGCTTGCAGTGCATGAGCACCGGGCCGTCGGCTTCGGCGGACTGAATCGCGCGCAGAGCCTTGAGCACATCGCTGTCGTCGACGTGGTTGGTGCGATACGGCAGTTGCACCTGCTTGATGCCCGGCGCGGAGAGCCAGTCGCTATCAGCGTCAGGCAGGAAGTTGATTACGGTGACGACATGCAGATCGTTCAACAGCGGCACCGCACTGCGGCTGGGCAAGGCGCTGCGATACAGCGTCGGTGACATGCGGAACAGGTTGAACTGCGCCTCTACCGGTTGCGCCCACTCGGCCGGGCGAGATGGCGTGGCGTCGGCCGCCCGGGCGGCAATGCCATGCAACAGTGCAACAAGCGAGAAACATAACGCGGGGAAAAAGCGCACTCGATACATGCTGGGCTGACCGTTTCGGCAATCTTCATGGGAGGAATTGCAGCTTCGCTTTTGAGCGGTCAACGCGCCGTGAGCCGGTCGTCAAAGAAACGTGAATCGGCGCCTCGCCGGGCTTTTTTCCGGGAAAACGGTTTTTCTTGATGCTTAGCCTGCTACCATTTGTCACATGATGTTGCAGAGGGATCGGCCTTTACCCGACCGAACCCTGATCGTCGCAACGCAAAATTCCTCGAGCTGCTCGCAGAAGCGGCTGACTTCTATGCCTGATGAGGTGCCCCCCATGTCTGATCAAGATCGAGACAACCCGCGGCGTGAGTTCTTGCGCAAATCCCTGACCCTGATTCCGGTGGTCACGCTTGCCGGTACCGGCCTGGGCAGCAGCGTGCTGCAAGCCGCACCTGAAAGTACACCGGCGCCGGCCGCAGCAAAACCTGCCGCTGTTGGCGCGGGTGATTATCAGCCGAGCTTTTTCACCGCCGAAGAATGGGCATTCATCAACGCCGCCGTCGCCCAGTTGATCCCCAACGACGCACAAGGCCCCGGTGCCCTCGAAGCCGGCGTGCCGGAATACATCGACCGGCAGATGAACACCCCGTACGCCGCCGGTGCCCTGTGGTACATGCAAGGCCCGTTCAATGCCGACGCGGCACCGGAGATGGGCTGGCAGAGCAAACTGGTGCCCAAAGACATCTATCGCCTCGGCATCGCCGCCACGGATCAGTGGGTAAAAGGTCTGAGCGGTAAAACATTTGCCGAGCAAGACAGCGCTACCCGAGACGATTTGCTCAAGCAACTGGAAGCCGGCAAACCGCAGTTCGACGCGGTGCCGGCGAAGATTTTCTTCAATCTGCTGCTGCAAAACACCAAGGAAGGTTTCTTCTGCGACCCGATCCACGGTGGCAATAAAGGCATGGTCGGCTGGACCATGATCGGTTTCCCCGGCGCCCGCGCCGATTTCATGGATTGGGTGGAACGCAACGAGCAATACCCCTTCCCGGCAGTGTCGATTCGCGGCGAGAGGGCGTAAGCATGGCAACGGTAATGAAGAAGGTTGATGCAGTCATCGTCGGTTTCGGCTGGACCGGCGCGATCATGGCCAAGGAGCTCACCGAGGCGGGTCTGAACGTGCTGGCGCTGGAGCGCGGGCCGATGCAGGACACCTACCCCGACGGCAACTATCCGCAGGTGATCGACGAACTCACCTACAGCGTGCGCAAGAAACTCTTTCAGGACATCTCCAAAGAGACGGTGACCATTCGCCACAGCGTCAACGACATCGCCCTGCCCAACCGCCAGCTGGGCGCGTTCCTGCCGGGGAATGGCGTCGGCGGCGCCGGTCTGCACTGGTCGGGCGTGCACTTTCGTGTCGACCCGATCGAGTTGCGCATGCGCAGCCACTATGAAGAACGCTACGGCAAAAGCTTCATCCCCAAAGACATGACCATTCAGGATTTCGGCGTCAGCTATGAAGAGCTGGAACCGTTTTTCGACTTCGCGGAAAAAGTCTTCGGCACCTCCGGCCAGGCCTGGACGGTGAAAGGCCAACTGGTCGGTCAGGGCAAGGGCGGCAACCCATACGCGGCGGATCGTTCCAACCCGTTCCCGCTTGAAGCGCAGAAGAACACCGTATCCGCACAGCTGTTCGGCAAAGCGGCCACAGAAGTCGGTTACAAACCCTACAACCTGCCTTCGGCTAATACTTCGGGGCCGTACACCAATCCCTACGGCGCACAGATGGGGCCATGCAACTTCTGCGGGTTCTGCAGCGGCTACGTCTGCTACATGTATTCCAAGGCCTCGCCGAACGTGAACATTCTGCCGGCGCTCAAGCCCCTGCCGAATTTCGAACTGCGGCCCAACTCCCATGTGCTGCGGGTCAACCTCGACAGCAGCAAGTCCAAAGCGACCGGCGTCACCTACATCGACGGCCAGGGCCGCGAGATCGAGCAGCCGGCGGATTTGGTGATCCTCGGCGCATTCCAGTTGCACAACGTGCGTCTGATGCTGCTGTCCGGGATCGGCAAACCGTACGACCCGATCAGCGGCGAAGGCGTGGTCGGGCGTAACTTCGCCTACCAGAACATGGCCACCATCAAGGCCTTCTTCGACAAGGACACCCACACCAACAACTTCATCGGCGCTGGCGGCAACGGCGTGGCGGTGGACGATTTCAACGCCGACAACTTCGACCACGGCCCGCACGGCTTCGTCGGCGGTTCGCCGATGTGGGTCAACCAGGCTGGCAGTCGACCGATTGCCGGCACCTCGAACCCGCCGGGCACACCGGCGTGGGGCAGCGCGTGGAAACGCGCCACCGCCGATTACTACACCCACCAGGTGTCGATGGACGCCCACGGCGCGCATCAGTCCTACCGTGGCAACTACCTCGATCTCGATCCGGTGTACCGCGATGCCTACGGCCTGCCGCTGCTGCGCATGACATTCGACTGGCAGGAAAACGACATCAAGATGAACCGCTTCATGGTCGAGAAGATGGGCAAGATCGCCCAAGCCATGGGCCCGAAAGCCATTGCGGTGATCGGCAAGCAAGTCGGCGACCACTTCAACACCGCCTCGTACCAGACCACCCACCTCAACGGTGGCGCGATCATGGGCACCGATCCGAAGACCAGCGCCCTGAACCGCTATTTGCAGAGCTGGGACGTGCACAACGTATTCGTCCCGGGCGCCTCGGCGTTCCCGCAGGGCCTGGGCTACAACCCGACCGGGCTGGTGGCGGCGCTGACCTACTGGTCGGCAAAAGCGATCCGCGAGCAATACCTGAAAAACCCCGGCCCGCTGGTACAGGCTTAAGGAGCGATGACCATGAAAACTTTCGTTATCGCCACCCTCGCCCTGCTCGGCAGCACGTCAGTTTATGCGGCCGAAGTTGATCAGAAGCTGATCAAACAAGGCGAATACCTCGCCCGCGCTGGCGACTGCGTGGCCTGCCACACGGCCAAGGGCGGCAAGCCGTTTGCCGGCGGTCTGCCGATGGAGACGCCGATCGGCACGATCTACTCGACCAACATCACCCCGGACAAAACCGGCTTGGGCGATTACAGCTTCGAGGACTTCGACCAGGCCGTGCGCCACGGTGTGGCCAAAAACGGCAGCACGTTGTACCCGGCAATGCCTTATCCGTCCTACGCGCGGGTCAACCAGGCCGACATGCAGGCGCTGTACGCCTACTTCATGCACGGCGTCGAACCGGTGGCGCAGGAGAACAAGGCCAGCGATATTCCTTGGCCGTTGAGCATGCGCTGGCCGCTGATGGGCTGGCGCTGGCTGTTCGCGCCGAAGGTCGAGGATTACCAGGCCACATCGGCCGATCCGGTGATCGATCGTGGCGCATACCTGGTCGAAGGCCTCGGCCACTGCGGCGCCTGTCACACCCCGCGTGCGCTGACCATGCAGGAAAAATCCCTGAGCGCGGCGGACGGCAGCGAATTCCTCGCCGGCAGTGCGCCGCTGGAAGGCTGGATCGCCAAGAGCCTGCGCGGCGATCACAAGGATGGCCTCGGCAGCTGGAGCGAAGAACAACTGGTGCAATTCCTCAAGACCGGGCGCAGTGATCGCAGCGCAGTGTTCGGCGGCATGAGCGATGTGGTCACCCACAGCATGCAGTACATGAGCGACGCCGACCTCACCGCGATTGCCCGCTATCTCAAATCACTGCCGGCCAATGACCCGGCGGATCAGCCGCATCATTACGACGAGAAAGTGGCCAAAGCGCTGTGGAACGGCGACGACAGCCAACGCGGCGCGTCGGTGTACATCGACAACTGCGCCGCCTGCCACCGTACCGACGGCCATGGCTACACACGGGTGTTCCCGGCGCTGGCGGGCAATCCGGTGCTGCAAACCGACGATCCGACCTCGCTGATTCATATCGTGCTCAAGGGCGGGACTTTGCCGGCAACGCACACCGCGCCATCGACCTTCACAATGCCCGGTTTCGCCTGGCGCCTGTCGGATCAGGAAGTCGCGGATGTGGTGAGTTTCATCCGTGGCAGCTGGGGCAACAAGGGTGCGCCGGTGAAAGCTGCCGATGTTGCCGAGTTGCGTACGGAGGATATGAAGCAGACCTCCGGTGACGATCTTGGGCAGCTCACCTCGCATAACTGAGCGAAATGTGTCGACAGACCGCTGGCACGACATGACTTCGCATGTTGAGTCAGCGGTGTTCATCGTGTCGATTTCAGACCTCTGAACTGCACAAACGCATCCGCCAACTGCAAGTACAGTCTCTTGTCATGGTTATCGATATCGCCATCCCCGTCGCTATCGATAACCTCTTCGGAAAGCAGGTCATAGCGATCGTTTGCCTGCGATGAAGAGGCAAATAGCGCGTAGTCGTAGTCCATCATTTCGGTGGCGTTATCGCCATAATGATAAAAAACAACCTCGGGACTTCCGTCGCGTTCCATGTCTGCAATTTCAAGCAAAATTCTGATTGGCATCACATTCAATCCATTCCGGTTGGCAAGACGTTATTAGTCATGAGGCTTTAACCTAAGACGGCGCTTGCAACCACGTCTACTGTCATATCTGACAGGGTGTATGTGCACACAGTTGTGGGAACGTCGGTTACGATCAGAGAAAGCCCTGAATGCTGTTCCTCTCCGCGAACATAGCGGACATGAACAACCACAACTGACCACTCGCCCGACGGCACTAGCCAGATGAGGATCGCCCCGATACTGTGCGCATATACAGTATCGGGGCGTTTTCATGTCTACTCCATTGCCACCTCGCGGTCGCGGCACCGCGACCAACCCGCACAACCGCTTTGCGCCCAGTCGTTCGGTGGCCGAGGACGATGGCTGGTATCAGGAAGTGCCAGAGACGCAAAACACCGAAGTGATCATCGAGAAGGCCAAATCGATCATCAGCCGCAACACCTCGCCGGATCTGCCCTTCGACCGTTCGCTCAATCCCTATCGCGGCTGCGAACACGGCTGCATCTATTGCTACGCACGGCCCAGCCACGCCTATTGGGACATGTCGCCGGGCCTGGATTTCGAAACCCGGCTGATTGCCAAGACCAATGCCGCCCAGGTCCTCGAGGAACAGCTGAGCAAACCCGGCTATCAATGTGCGCCGATCAATCTCGGCTCCAATACCGACCCGTATCAGCCCATCGAGCGCGAATACAAAATCACCCGTCAGACCCTGGAAGTGCTGCTGCGTTACCGGCATCCGGTGACCATTGTCACCAAAGGTTCGCTGATTCTGCGCGATCTCGATTTGCTGACCGAGTTGGCGCAGCAACGGCTGGTGTCGGTGATGATCAGCCTGACCACGCTGGATGATGAACTCAAACGCATCCTCGAACCGCGCGCCGCAGCGCCCAAGGCACGCCTGCGCGCGATCCGGGTCATGCGCGAAGCAGGCATTCCAGTAGGCGTGCTGTGTTCGCCGATGATTCCGATGATCAATGACAGTGAGATCGAAAGCCTGCTCACCGAGGCCCACGCCGCCGGTGCGCAAAGCGCTGCCTACATGATGCTGCGCCTGCCGCTGGAAGTCGCGCCGCTGTTCGAGGAGTGGTTGCAGGCGCACTATCCGCAACGTGCCGCCCATGTGCTGAGCCTGATCCGCCAGAGTCGCGGCGGCGAACTCTACGACAGCCGTTTCGGTGCGCGCATGCGCGGTGAAGGACCGTTTGCCGACCTGCTCGCACAAAGATTTGCCAAGGCCATCAAAAAGCTTGGCCTGAACAAACGCGAGGGCTATAACCTCGACTGCTCGGCCTTCTGTCCGCCGGGTCGCCAGATGTCGTTGATTTAGCGACAATTGGCTTTGGGTTGACGGGTTGGAATCCTTCCGCCGAAACACGCCAGTCACGTTTTTTGTGACCTGGAACACACGTTCTAGAGCGTTTGATTCAGTTTCAGTTAAGTTTCGGCGGCTACCTTGTTCATCGAGTGACTGACGGGTCGGGATGACCCGGATGGTTTAAACAGCCACTGGCTTCATACCGGAATACCGGGGAAGACTCCCTGAATCCGCACAAGAGGATGAATCATGAGTGACAAGGATAAACAGTCGTTGGCTGCCTCGGCGCAAAGCCCTGAAGCACAATCCGCCGATGCAGCACTGCGACAGATCGTTGATGGCTTTTTACGCTTTCATCATGACGTTTTTCCGCAGCAGGAAGAACTGTTCAAGAAGCTCGCCACCGCTCAGGCGCCCAAGGCGATGTTCATCACTTGCGCCGACTCGCGCATCGTTCCCGAGCTGATCACCCAGAGCTCGCCGGGCGATCTGTTCGTTACCCGTAACGTCGGCAACGTGGTGCCGCCCTACGGTCAGATGAACGGCGGCGTCTCCACCGCGATCGAATACGCGGTACTGGCGCTGGGCGTGCAGCACATCATCATTTGCGGCCACTCCGATTGCGGCGCCATGCGCGCGGTACTCAACCCCGACAGCCTGGAAAAAATGCCGACGGTCAAAGCCTGGCTGCGCCACGCTGAAGTCGCGAAAACCATGGTGCACGACAACTGCAACTGCACCGACGAAAAAGACAGCATGCCGATCCTCACCGAGGAAAACGTCATCGCCCAACTGCAGCACTTGCGTACCCATCCTTCGGTAGCCTCGCGCATGGCGAACGGTCATCTGTTCATCCATGGCTGGGTCTACAACATCGAAACCAGCGAAATCAAAGCTTACGACGCGGACCAGGGTCGTTTCCTGCCTCTCGACGGCAGCCATCCGATTCCTGTGGCGACGCCCAAAGCGCGCTTCTAAATCTTCCCAACAATCTGTGTGGTATGACGCCGGCCGCTGATTCAGCGGTCCGGCCTCGCCACGCCTGAAGAAAACTTCGGGAGAATCGCCATGCGTGCGGCTCAATTGAAAGCTGTGTTGCCACGGGAGCTGCTCGCCTCCGTGGTTGTGTTTCTGGTCGCCCTGCCGCTGTGCATGGGCATCGCGATTGCCTCAGGGCTGCCGCCGGCAAAAGGTCTGATCACCGGCATTATCGGCGGTCTGGTGGTCGGTTGGCTGGCGGGGTCGCCGTTGCAGGTCAGCGGTCCGGCGGCGGGTCTGGCGGTGCTGGTTTTCGAGCTGGTGCGCCAGCATGGCATCGAGATGCTCGGGCCGATCCTGCTGCTCGCCGGTTTTCTGCAACTGGTCGCCGGGCGGCTGAAGCTTGGCTGCTGGTTTCGGGTCACGGCGCCAGCAGTGGTCTACGGCATGCTCGCGGGCATTGGCGTGTTGATTGTGCTCTCGCAAATCCATGTGATGCTCGATGCCAAGCCGCAGCCTTCCGGGCTGGACAACCTCACGGCGTTCCCGGCGGCCGTGGCGCAGGCCTTGCCATCGTTTGGCTGGCAGGCGGGTCTGCTCGGTCTGTCGACGATTGCGGTGATGTGGCTGTGGGAAAAATTCCGTCCGCATTCGCTGCGCTTCATTCCCGGCGCATTGCTCGGTGTGGGTCTGGCGACGGTGGCGAGCCTGATGCTGGCGTTGCAGGTCAAGCGCGTTGAGGTACCGGCGAACCTGGCCGAAGCGATCGATTGGCTCAAGCCGGCCGACCTGATGAATCTGGCCGACCCGACACTGCTGGTTGCCGCGTTCGCCGTGGCGTTTATCGCCAGTGCCGAAACCCTGCTGTCCGCTGCGGCGGTGGATCGCATGCACAGCGGCGTGCGTTCGGACTTCGACCGTGAACTGTCGGCGCAAGGTGTCGGCAACATGCTCTGCGGTCTGGTCGGCGCGCTGCCGATGACCGGGGTGATCGTGCGCAGTTCGGCCAACGTCCAGGCCGGTGCGACCACACGCTACTCGACGATTTTCCATGGCCTGTGGCTGCTGGCATTCGTGCTGTTGCTGTCGAGCGTGCTGCAAAGCATTCCGGTGGCGAGCCTGGCGGGTGTGCTGGTGTATACCGGTTTCAAACTGGTCGACCTGAAAGCCTTCCGTGGTCTGGGCCGGTACGGGCGGATGCCGATGTTCACCTACGCCGCTACAGCGTTGGCGATCATCTTCACTGATCTGCTCACCGGTGTGCTGATCGGCTTCGGTCTGACCATGTTGAAGCTGGCATTCAAGGCTTCGCGCCTGAAGATCAGCCTGATCGACCTGCCGCAGGACGGCGAGATGGAATTGCGTCTGGTCGGCGCGGCGACGTTCCTCAAAGTGCCGGCGCTGACCCAGGTGCTGGGCAGCATTCCTCACGGCACCACAGTGCATGTGCCGCTCAACAACCTGAGCTACATCGACCATTCGTGTCTCGAGTTGCTTGAGGAATGGGGCCGGGCGAATGCGGCGAAGGGGTCGAAGCTGTTGATCGAATCGCGTGGGTTGAAGCGACGGCTTGAGGGGCGGGTGCGGACCAATACCGGGATTGGTGCGGCTGGCTAGATCTTCCTGCCTGAGCACAATCCCTGTGGGAGCGAGCCTGCTCGCGAAAGCGGTGTATCAGCCAACAGAGATGTTGAATGATCGACCGCATTCGCGAGCAGGCTCGCTCCCACATTGCATCTATGGTGTATGAGGGTTACGCAGCAGGCTGATCCAGCTCAAGCCCCACTCCCAACCGGCGGCTCATGCACGGCCAGCGTTTCCACGCCGCGCCAGTGTCCGGACTGCTGAGTTTTTCGCGGTAGGCTTCTACCGACTCCAAAGCAAAACTCTCTTCGTTGAGCATCTCGTCGATCGCGTGATGCACCGCTTCGTCCAGTTGGTTGGCGAATTCCTCACCGATCAATTGATGAGCAATCAGGTTGGCGACCGTCATGTCCAAGGGGATCAGTGGCTGGCCGAAATGCTTGATGTACAGGTCGTTGACCTCTTCGACAAAACGGTGTGCCAGATAGGCCTCGTCGAGCAGGCTGTCCAAGCCGACATGCCCGGCCATGATCGCCGGCGGCTGGAGAAAATACTGCTCGGCGATCTTCAGCACCGGTTTGATCTGCGATTCGATTCCCGCTTCCTTGGCGACTTCATTGGCTGCATCCAGCAGGTCCGGTACTTCATCGATGTAGGCGGCGACAAAACGCGTCAGCACGCCATGAGCGTCGGCTTCCGGCAACTGGATCGCCGGGTGCAGGTGAGGCAGCTTGCTTTCCAGCTGACGGGTCAGCAGGCCGGTGTCTTTTTCGTGCTGTTGGGCTTGTTGGATCTGCTCGCGCAATGCGGCGGTGTTCATGAAAACTCCAGGAAACAAGGCAATGAAATAGGGAAGACATAACTTAGCTGGCTTACGAAAAACGCTAAGACGCATTTGTCATAATTATTTCATCCTTGATGCAGCTGCGTTATATCCATTCGCCACCACTCGTCTGCATCCTTCTCCATTCGGGCACTTGAACGCAAGCAGCGGCTGTTTCAGCTCATTTACGTGCCCGGGTTGCAATTCCCGGGCGCTGTCTATACTCGCCAATGAATGGAGTTAGCTGATGACGCCCGACTGCACCCGCAGCAAGGCCCGGCGATTCAAGTTCGTAGTCTGATGCAGCCGCTCCCTTGCCGCAGGCGATACGCCGGCGGGATAACAAGAACGATAAGGGGAACCCGCAATGATGCGACATCCACATGTCTGGATGGGCCTCCTGTTGTGGTCGATTTTCAGCCCGGCCAACGCGGCCTGGACTGTGAATATGGCGCCTGGAGCGACTGAAATCAGTCACGCAGTATTCGACCTGCACATGACCATTTTCTGGATCTGTGTGGTGATCGGGATCATCGTCTTCGGCGCCATGTTCTGGTCGATGATGGTGCACCGCCGCTCTACCGGCCAGGTCGCGGCCAAATTCCACGAAAGCACCGGCGTCGAGATCATGTGGACCATCGTGCCGCTGCTGATCCTGGTGGCCATGGCCGTCCCTGCCACCGCGACGCTGATCAAGATGTACGACACCAGCGAGCCGGACATCGATATCCAGATCACCGGTTATCAGTGGAAGTGGCACTACAAATACTTGGGCCAGGACGTTGAGTTCTTCAGCAACCTGGCCACCCCCGCCGAACAGATTCACAACAAAGAAGCCAAGGGCGAGCACTACCTGCTCGAAGTCGACAAGCCGCTGGTGCTGCCGATCGGCGCCAAGGTGCGCTTTCTGGTGACCTCGGCTGACGTCATTCACTCATGGTGGGTGCCGGCGTTTGCGGTCAAGCGCGACGCGATCCCCGGGTTCGTCAACGAAGCCTGGACGCGCATCGACAAACCCGGCCTCTACCGTGGCCAGTGCGCCGAATTGTGCGGCAAGGATCACGGCTTCATGCCGATCGTGGTCGAGGTCAAGGAGCAGGCCGACTACGAAAAATGGCTCGCCGAGCGCAAGGCCGAAGCCGCACAGCTCAAAGAACTGACCAGCAAGGAATGGACCCTCGACGAGCTCAAGGAGCGCGGCGACAAGGTTTACCACACCACTTGCGTGGCCTGTCACCAGGCCGAAGGCCAGGGCCTGCCGCCGATGTTCCCGGCACTCAAGGGCTCGAAAATCGCCACCGGGCCGATCAAGGATCACCTGAGCATCGTCTACCACGGCAAACCCGGCACCGCCATGGCGGCGTTCGGCAAACAGCTGTCGGAAGTCGATATCGCAGCGGTCGTGACTTACGAACGTAACGCCTGGGGCAACAACAAGGGCGACATGGTCACGCCAAAAGAAGTGCTGGAGCTGAAACAGGCGGAAAGCAAATGAGCCGGTCAATTGCGTATTCAGTGAACCGGTCGGGGCAGCGCGCCCTGGCCTGCCCCGTCCACTTTCGTGAAGGAGACCGGCCATGAGCGCTGTCATCGATGACCACGGTCACGCCGACCACGCCCACGGCCCCGCCAAAGGCCTGATGCGCTGGGTGCTGACCACCAACCACAAGGACATCGGCACGCTGTACCTGTGGTTTGCCTTCTGCATGTTCCTGCTCGGCGGCTCGTTCGCCATGGTCATTCGCGCCGAGCTGTTCCAGCCCGGCCTGCAGATCGTCCAGCCGGAATTCTTCAACCAGATGACCACCATGCACGGTCTGGTGATGGTCTTTGGTGCAGTGATGCCGGCCTTCGTCGGCCTCGCCAACTGGATGATCCCGCTGATGGTCGGGGCGCCCGACATGGCCCTGCCACGGATGAACAACTTCAGTTTCTGGCTGTTGCCGGCAGCGTTTCTGCTGCTGGTCTCGACCCTGTTCACCCCCGGTGGCGGGCCGAATTTCGGCTGGACGTTCTACGCGCCGCTGTCGACGACTTATGCACCGGAAAGCGTGACGTTCTTCATCTTCGCCATCCACTTGATGGGCATCAGTTCGATCATGGGCGCGATCAACGTAGTCGCGACCATCCTCAACCTGCGCGCACCCGGCATGACCCTGATGAAAATGCCGCTGTTCGTGTGGACCTGGCTGATCACCGCGTTTCTGCTGATCGCAGTGATGCCGGTGCTCGCTGGCTGCGTGACGATGATGCTCATGGACATCCACTTCGGCACCAGTTTCTTCAGTGCTGCCGGCGGTGGTGATCCAGTGCTGTTCCAGCATGTGTTCTGGTTCTTCGGCCACCCCGAGGTGTACATCATGATCCTGCCGGCGTTCGGCGCGGTCAGCCAGATCATCCCGACCTTCGCGCGCAAACCGCTGTTCGGCTACACCTCGATGGTCTACGCCACGGCGAGTATCGCGTTCCTGTCGTTCATCGTCTGGGCGCACCACATGTTCGTGGTCGGCATCCCGCTGGTGGGCGAGTTGTTCTTCATGTACGCGACCATGCTGATCGCCGTGCCTACGGGTGTGAAAGTGTTCAACTGGGCCAGCACCATGTGGCAGGGCTCGATGACCTTCGAGACGCCGATGCTGTTTGCCGTGGCGTTCGTCATCCTGTTCTCGATCGGTGGTTTTTCCGGGCTGATGCTGGCGATCGCCCCGGCGGACTTCCAGTACCAGGACACCTACTTCGTTGTCGCGCACTTCCACTACGTGCTGGTGCCCGGGGCGATCTTCGGCATCTTCGCCTCGGCCTATTACTGGCTGCCGAAGTGGACCGGGCACATGTACGACGAAACCCTCGGCAAGCTGCATTTCTGGCTGTCGTTCGTGGGCATGAACCTGACCTTTTTCCCGATGCACTTCGTCGGCCTTGCGGGGATGCCGCGACGGATTCCGGACTACAACCTGCAGTTCGCCGACTTCAACATGGTCTCGTCGATCGGCGCGTTCATGTTCGGCGCCACGCAGATCTTCTTCCTGTTCATCGTCATCAAGACCATCCGTGGCGGCGCACCGGCCCCGGCCAAACCGTGGGACGGCGCCGAAGGGCTGGAGTGGAGCGTGCCGTCGCCGGCGCCGTATCACACCTTCACCACGCCGCCGGAAGTGAAATGAACACCTCCTGTTTTTTGCAATGTGTACAGAGGCACAGATCCCCAGTGGATGCTCACAGATCTTCTGTGGATGTACACAGATCCCCCGTGGCGAGGGGATTTATCCCCGTTGGGCTGCGCAGCAGCCCCAAAATCTGCAATCGGGGTGTATCAGGCACACCGCATGCGCCGGGTTTACGACTGCTGCGCAGCCGGTCGGGGATAAATCCCCTCACCACAGCATCACCGGCCACCAGGGAACACGAGGGAGGCATGAACCATGGCTGACTCGATCTCGCTGGAGAAGCTCGTCACCCGCCTGCTGCTGGTGGTGGTGGCGATGTTCGTCTTCGGTTTCGCCTTGGTGCCGATCTACGACGTGATGTGCAAAGCCTTCGGCATCAACGGCAAGACCGGCGGCCAGTATGCGGGGGAGCAAGTAGTGGACACGTCGCGCCAGGTGCGCGTGCAGTTTCTCTCGACCAACACCGCCGACATGCCGTGGGACTTTTACCCGAAACACGACGAGATGACCGCCAATCCCGGCGCCGTGAACGAGATGGTCTTCATCGCACGCAATCCCACCGACAAACCGATGAGTGCGCAAGCGGTGCCGAGTATTGCGCCGAGCAACGCCGCGGCGTTTTTCCACAAGACCGAATGCTTTTGCTTTACCCAGCAGGTGCTGCAACCCGGTGAACAGATCGAGATGCCGGTGCGTTTCATCGTTGACCGCGACATGCCCAAGGAAGTGAAGCACCTGACGCTGTCCTACACGCTGTTCGATATCACCGCCCGACATCCGCCGGTGGCTGTTAACACTGGCGGTTGAGCGTGGCCGATAAGGAGAACAATAAATGGCAACTCATGAGCATTATTACGTCCCGGCCCAGAGCAAATGGCCGATCATCGCCACGCTCGGGATGTTCGTCACCGTGTACGGCCTCGCCACCTGGTTCAACGATCTCAAGGCCGCACGCCCGGATTCCCACGGCCCGCTGATCTTTTTCGTCGGTGGCCTGCTGCTGGCGTACATGCTGTTCGGCTGGTTCGGTGCGGTGATCAAGGAAAGTCGCGCGGGGCTGTACAGCCCGCAGCTGGACCGCTCGTTCCGCTGGGGCATGAGCTGGTTCATCTTTTCCGAGGTGATGTTCTTCGTCGCCTTCTTCGGCGCGCTGTTCTATGTGCGCCATGTGTCCGGGCCGGCGCTGGGCGGTGAGGGGCCGAAAGGCATCGCGCACATGCTCTGGCCGAACTTCGAATTTGTCTGGCCGCTGCTGCACACACCTGATCCGAAACTGTTCCCGCCGCCAAAAGAAGTCATCAGCCCGTGGGGCCTGCCGCTGATCAACACCATTCTGCTGGTCAGCTCCAGCGTGACCATCACCATCGCCCACCATGCGCTGAAGAAAGGCCATCGCGGTGCACTGAAACTGTGGCTGGCGATCACCGTACTGCTGGGCATCGCGTTCCTCGGTTTCCAGGCCGAGGAATACATCCACGCCTATAAAGAGCTGGGGTTGACCCTCGGCTCGGGCATCTACGGCGCGACGTTCTTCATGCTCACCGGATTCCACGGCGCCCACGTGACCATCGGCACGATCATCCTGTTCGTGATGCTGATGCGCATCATGAAAGGCCACTTCGACAACGAGCACCAGTTCGGTTTCGAGGCGGCGAGCTGGTACTGGCACTTCGTCGATGTGGTGTGGATCGGTTTGTTCTTCTTCGTTTACGTCCTCTGACTGCTGGCGCTACCAGGGCGCATGGGACACCAACTGGCCGCTATAGAAACCCCAGGCCATCAGGCCGACGGTGACCACGGCCAGTGCCACCCGAACACTCAAGGCGATGACCAGGCGATTGGAGCTGCTGTCGTCCTTGACCAGGAAAAACAGGCCGCTGAACAGGCTGACGACCGTGGCAATCAGCATCAGGACGATCGCTGCTTTGAACATGGCAAGACTCCGGGGGACAGGCGATGCAATTGAGTATAGCGATCGCGATGACTGACTTTATGGCGCGCCCATGAAGCGCTTTCGCCCGGGCGTGATTCCCACTGTCGTGGTGGCGCTGTTGCTGCCGCTGATGGTTGCGCTGGGCTTCTGGCAACTGGGCCGGGGCGCGGAGAAAACCGCGCTGCTGGCCAGTTATGCCGAACGTCGCGTGGCCGAACCGCTGGCCAGCAGTGAACTGCTCGCCAGCGCCGACCCGGCTTACCGCCGCGTGCGCCTGCACGGCCAGTTCGACCCCGCCCATACCCTGTTGCTCGACAACCGCCAGCGTGGCGGCAAGGTCGGCGTTGAATTGCTGCAACCGTTTCAGGATCAACGCAGCGGTCTGTGGCTGCTGGTCAATCGCGGCTGGCTGCCTTGGCCCGACCGGCGCGTGCCGCCGCAATTTACAACACCCGCCGAGGCGCTGACGCTCGATGCCTGGGTCTATGTCGCCCCCGGCGCGACGTTCCAGTTGCACGCCGACCCGGTCAGCGATGTCTGGCCGCAAACCATTACCGCCGTCGAGCCGGGCAAATTGTGGCAAACCCTGGAGCGCGACGGCTTCGCCTACGAATTACGCGCCGAACCCGGCCCGGCCAGCTACCAGACCGATTGGCCGGTAGTCGCGATGGGCCCGGAAAAACACCTCGGCTACGCCGTGCAATGGTTCGCCATGGCCACGGCCCTGCTCGGTCTTTACCTCTATTTGGGCTGGCACAACGCAAAGGAGAAACGCCATGGGAAGCGCCATGAATCCACCCAGCATGTCTGAGGCCAAACCCGTTCCCAGCCGCCGGCGCGGGCGCATTCAGTTGTTGCTGATCGTGCTTGGCGTGGTCGGGCCGATGCTGCTCGCCACCGGCATGTACAAATTGCAGTTCTGGGTGCCGGAAGGACGCAGCTATCACGGCGAGCTGATCGGCAACGGCCAGACCCGCGCCGACCTCGGCGTGCAGGCCGACGAGCAGCGCTGGCAGATTCTGGTCACGGCGCCGAAGGATTGCGCCGTCGATTGCCAGCAACTGGTTTATCTGGCGCGGCAGATCCAGATCAGCCTCGGCCGCGAAGCCGGGCGCGCCAGCCACGCCCTCGCCGCCGCGCAACCACTGAGCGCCGATTACGCCGCCAAGCTCGACCGTGAATATCCGCAACTGCAGCGCTATCCGCTGGATGCCGGCGTGTTCGCCAGGACCACCGGCGACAAAGCCGTGCCGCAGCTGTGGATCGTCGACCCGCACGGCAATCTGGTGCTGCGTTACGAGCCGAATGTGAAGGGCAAGGATCTGCTTAACGACCTGCGGCATCTGCTGAAACTGTCGAACATCGGATGAGGGCATCGTCATGGCCAAACCTGGATTTCGCCTCGCGCTGTTTGCCACCCTGCTGGCACTGATTGTGGTGTTGCTCGGCGCCTATACGCGCCTGACCCATGCCGGCCTCGGCTGCCCGGACTGGCCAGGCTGCTACGGCTTTATCAGCGTGCCGAAAAGCGAGGCGCAACTGGCCCATGCCGAACTGCACTTCCCTGACGCGCCAGTGGAGGCGCACAAGGGCTGGAACGAGATGATTCACCGCTACTTCGCCGGCACCCTCGGTTTGCTGATCTCAGTGCTGGCCGGGCGCGCCTGGGTCAACCGGCGCCATCCGGGCCAGCCGGTGAAACTGCCGCTGTTTCTGCTGGCGGTGGTCATCGCCCAAGCGGCGTTCGGCATGTGGACGGTGACGCTCAAGCTTTGGCCGCAAGTGGTCACCGGGCACTTGCTCGGCGGCTTTGCCACGTTGAGTCTGCTGTTCCTGCTGACGCTGAGGTTGTCCGGCGTGCTGCCGGCGCTGACGGTACCGAAGCGCCTGCAATATTGGGCGACGGCGGGGCTGCTGCTGGTGATCGGCCAGATCGCCTTGGGCGGCTGGGTCAGTTCCAACTACGCAGCGGTGGCCTGCATCGACTTCCCCACCTGCCACGGCCAATGGCTGCCGCCGGCGGACTTCGCCAACGGTTTCCACCTGACCCAGCACATCGGCCCGAATTATCTCGGCGGACAACTCGATAGCGACGCGCGCACGGCCATTCATCTGACACACCGCATCGGCGCTCTGCTGGTGACGGTCGTACTGCTCGGTCTGGCCTGGCAGTTGAAAGTGGTGGGCATGACCCGACTGGCCGGTTTGCTGCTGATCGCCCTTGCCGCGCAGATCACCCTCGGCATCAGCAACGTGCTGTTTCATCTGCCGCTGCCGGTGGCCGTCGCCCATAACGCTGGCGGTGCGGCGCTGTTGCTGACGCTGGTACTGGTCAATTACCACGCCCGCACCAGCCTGCTGCGGGTGAGCCAACCGGTGCTGGCGCGCTGGCGCTTGAGTGCGCACAAACCTGCCGTTGCGCCCATCGCATTGAAAGGAGAAACGCCATGGCGAGTCTGACAGGCGAGCGTGCGGCGCAAGCGCTGTGGCGCGATTATCTGGAGCTGACCAAACCGAAAGTCGTGGTGCTGATGCTGATCACCTCGCTGGTCGGCATGTTCCTCGCCACCCGCGCGGGCGTACCGTGGACAGTGCTGGTGTTTGGCAATCTGGGCATTGCGTTGTGTGCCGGCGGTGCGGCGGCGGTCAATCATGTGGTCGATCGGCGCATCGATGCGGTAATGGCGCGCACGCACAAACGTCCCTTGGCCGAAGGCCGGGTTTCACCTGCGGCGGCGCTGACCTTCGCCTTGGTGCTGGCGCTGCTCGGTCAGGCGCTGCTGCTGACCTTCACCAATCAGCTGACCGCTTGGCTGACCCTCGCTTCACTACTCGGTTACGCGGTGGTCTACACCGGTTTCCTCAAACGCGCGACGCCGCAGAACATCGTCATCGGCGGCCTCGCTGGCGCGGCGCCACCGCTGCTCGGCTGGACCGCCGCCACCGGCCATGTCAGCGCCGAACCGCTGTTGCTGGTGCTGATCATCTTCGCCTGGACCCCGCCGCATTTCTGGGCGCTGGCGATTCATCGCAAGGAGGAATACGCCAAGGCCGACATTCCGATGCTGCCGGTGACCCATGGCGAGCACTACACCAAAGTGCACATTCTGCTCTACACATTTGCGTTGCTGGCGGTGAGTCTGCTGCCGTACGTGATTCACATGAGCGGCGTGCTGTATCTGGTCTGTGCGCTGGCGTTGGGCGCAAGGTTTCTGCAATGGGCCGTGGTGCTGTACCGTGGCACTCGGCCGCACGCGGCGATCAATACCTTCAAGTACTCTATTTATTACTTGTTCCTGTTGTTCATCGCCCTGCTCGTAGACCACTACTTACTGTTGAACCTATGACCCGAACCCAGAAAACCGTCTTCATCCTCGTCGCCGTGATCGCGCTGATCCTCGGGCTTACCGTCAACAAAGTGCTCAGCGGCAAAGGCCAGGGCGACCCGACTGCGCTGATCGACGCCGGAATCATCCTGCTGCCGCAGAGCCGCAACCTGCCGGACGTGACCATGACCGATCAGGACGGCAAACCGGTTGCAATCGATGAGTTGAAAGGCAAATGGAGTCTGTTGTTCTTCGGCTACACCTTCTGTCCGGACATCTGCCCGACCAACCTGGCGCAACTGCGACAGATCAAGAGTGAACTGCCGAAAGAGGCTGTGGATAAATTGCAGATCGTGCTGGTCAGCGTGGACCCCAACCGCGATACGCCGAAGCAGTTGAAGCAGTATCTGGGCTACTTCGATCCGCAGTTCATTGGCCTGACGCCTTCATCTATCGAAGAGCTGCAGAAGGTGGCGAATGCGGTGAGCATTCCGTTCATTCCGGCTGATACCAGCAAGCCGAATTACACGGTGGACCATAGCGGCAATCTGGCGGTGATCGGGCCGGATGGTACGCAGCGTGGGTTTATTCGGGCGCCGTTGAATAACACCAAACTGGTGGCGCAATTGCCGGTGATGCTCAACCGCAAATAAACGCAGAAAGCGAAAAGCCCCTCACCCTAACCCTCTCCCAGAGGGAGAGGGGACTGATTGGGGGATGCTGAAGCAATACGCCGACTTGTAAGCGCTGTGCTGAATCCATAATCGACTGGATCTTTCAGGTCGATGCATAGCGCCAGACACCTCGGTCGGCCCCCTCTCCCTCTGGGAGAGGGCTGGGGTGAGGGGCAGCTTCAAAGCAGGTCCAAAGCCAGACACCAGACACAAAAAAGGGGACGCCATTGGCGTCCCCTTTTTCATTGCAGCCATCCAAATCAGAACGCCGGCAATACCGCGCCTTTGTACTTCTCGGTAATGAACTGCTTCACTTGCGGGCTGTGCAGTGCAGCCGCCAGTTTCTTCATCGCGTCGCTGTCCTTGTTGTCCGGGCGGGACACGAGGATGTTTACGTATGGCGAGTCGTTGCCTTCGATCACCAGCGCATCCTTGGACGGATCAAGCTTGGCTTCCAGCGCGTAGTTGGTGTTGATCAGCGCCAGATCGACCTGGGTCAGCACGCGCGGAATGGTCGCGGCTTCCAGTTCACGGATCTTCAGGTCTTTCGGATTCTCGGCGATGTCTTTGACGGTCGACAGGATGTTCTTCGAATCCTTGAGCTTGATCACGCCAGCCTTGTCCAGCAGCAACAGCGCACGGCCGCCGTTGGTGGCGTCGTTCGGGATCACCACGTTGGCACCGCCGGGCAGGTCTTTCAGATCCTTGATCTTGCTCGAATAAGCGCCCAGTGGCTCCAGATGCACACCGGTCACGGCTACAAGATCAGTGCCCTTGGCCTTGTTGAATTCATCAAGATACGGCTGGTGCTGGAAGAAGTTCGCGTCCAGACGCTTTTCCGCGACCTGTACGTTCGGCTGAATGTAGTCGGTGAAGACCTTGACCTTCAGATCCACGCCTTCCTTGGCCAGGGCCGGTTTGACGAACTCGAGGATTTCCGCGTGCGGCACCGGGGTGGCGGCAACGGTCAGGGTCTCGGCGTGGGCCGAAAACGCCGCAACAGCGGCGAAAGCAGCGATCAGTTTTTTCATTCAGCTAACTCCTTGTGAGGGCGCCCGCCAGCGAATGGCCCGCGCCTCTTGATTAAAAAACCGCTTATTTGCGCGAGAAATGCACGACCAGGCGGTCGCCAACCATTTGCAGCACTTGCACCAGAATCAACAGCAGCACCACGGTGACGATCATCACGTCGGTCTGGAAACGCTGGTAGCCGAAACGGATCGCCAGGTCGCCCAGACCACCGGCGCCGACCACACCGGCCATCGCCGTGTAGGACACCAGTGTAATCGCTGTCACAGTAATCGCTGCGAAGATGCCCGGACGGGCTTCCGGCAGCAGGGCGTTCATGATGATCTGCCGCGTGGTCGCGCCCATCGACTGGGTCGCTTCGATGATGCCGCGATCGACTTCGCGCAGCGCGGTTTCCACCAGACGCGCGAAGAACGGCGTAGCACCCACCACCAGCGGCGGGATCGCCCCGGCCACACCCAGCGAGGTGCCGGTGATCAGCACGGTGAAAGGAATCATCACGATCAGCAGAATGATGAATGGCAGCGAACGCAAGATGTTCACCACCAGCGACAGCACGGCGTAGAGGCCACGGTTTTCCAGCAACTGGCGCGGGCTGCAGAGAAACAGCAGCACCCCCAGCGGCAGGCCGAGCAGCACGGTGAACAGCAGCGAACCGCCGAGCATCAGCATGGTGTCGCCAGTCGCCAGCCAGATTTCGTACCAGTCGATATTGGCGAAGAAACTCATCAGGTCAGCCATTAGCGCAACACCTCCATGTGAACGTCAGCGGCGGTGAAGCGGGCAAACGCCGCCTCCATGTCGCCACCGGTGACAGCGAGGGTCAGTTGCCCGTACGGAATGTCTTTGATGCGGTCGATGCGACCGGCAAGGATGCTGTAGTCGACGCCGGTTTCCCGGGCGACGGTGCCGAGCAACGGCGCGTAGGTCGCTTCACCCTGGAAGGTCAGACGCACGATGCGCCCGGGCACGTGGGCGAAGTCGTCACGCTGCTCGCTCTCGTCGATCTGCTCGCTTTCCTGGACGAAACGCTTGGTGGTCGGGTGCTGCGGATGCAGGAACACATCGGCCACCGGACCCTGCTCGACGATCACGCCGGCGTCCATCACCGCGACCTGATCGCAGACGCGCCGGATCACGTCCATTTCGTGGGTGATCAGGACAATGGTCAGTTTCAGCTCGCGATTGATTTCTGCCAGCAGTTGCAGGACCGATGCGGTGGTCTGCGGGTCGAGGGCGCTGGTGGCCTCGTCGCACAGCAGAATCTTCGGCTTGGTCGCCAGCGCACGGGCGATGCCGACGCGCTGCTTCTGACCGCCGGACAGTTGCGCCGGGTACTTTTTCGCGTGGTCGGACAAACCGACCCGCGCCAGCAGCTCGGCCACGCGTTGATTGATTTCACTGCTCGACAACTCACCGGCCAGGGTCAGCGGCAGGGCCACGTTGTCGGCGACGGTCTTGGAGGCGAGCAGATTGAAGTGCTGGAAGATCATCCCGACCTGCTGGCGGAAACGGCGCAAGCCGTTGGCGTCCAGTGCAGTGACTTCTTCGCCGTCGACGATGATCTTGCCGCCACTGGAATCTTCCAGGCGATTGATCAGACGCAGCAGGGTACTTTTGCCCGCACCGGAATGGCCAATCAGGCCGAACACCTGGCCGTTCTCGATGGCGAGACTGGTCGGGTGCAGCGCGGGAATATCCTTACCGGCAACGCGGTAAGTCTTGTGGACGTTTTGAAACTCGATCACGTAGCGAACCTTGTGGGGCGCGTTGGAAAAGGATCAGCGGTTAGCCGGGCGCGCATTTTAGCCTGTCCGTATAGAGGTTCTTAGCATTTATTTCGCAATTAACCTTCAATTTGGCAATAACGCGATCAAAGGTCAGATAAACGGAACGGCTGAAACGCTCATCAGTCACTACTTAAGCGACTTGAAACCCCTGGGTGCCGTGCCCGGGAATCACTCAAGGGTCTTCGGAAGGCATCCGGGGCCAAACGAGGAGTTTACGTCTGATGAGCATCAAAAAGCCTGCACCTGATAAAAGCGAAATGGCCGGGACCGATACCCCGGATCGCGCCAACACCAACGCCAAGCTCGACAGCCTGGAAGAATTCCGTTCCGACGCCACCGGTCAGGCACTGCGGACCAATCAGGGCGTGAAGATCGCCGACAACCAGAACACCCTCAAAGCCGGGCCGCGCGGGCCGTCGCTGCTGGAAGATTTCATCATGCGTGAAAAGATCACGCACTTTGACCATGAGCGCATTCCGGAGCGTATCGTCCATGCGCGCGGTACCGGCGCCCACGGTTTCTTTCAGACTTACGAGAACCATGCAGCACTGACCAAGGCCGGTTTCCTGCAGGATCCGGGCAAGAAAACCCCGGTGTTCGTGCGTTTTTCTACGGTGCAGGGGCCACGGGGTTCCGGCGATACCGTGCGTGACGTGCGCGGCTTTGCGGTGAAATTCTTTACCGACGAGGGTAACTTCGACCTGGTCGGCAACAACATGCCGGTGTTCTTCATTCAGGACGCGATCAAGTTCCCGGACTTCGTCCACGCGGTGAAACCCGAGCCGCACAACGAAATCCCGACCGGCGGCTCGGCTCACGACACGTTCTGGGACTTCGTCTCGCTGGTGCCGGAATCGGCGCACATGGTGATCTGGGCGATGTCCGACCGGGCCATCCCGAAAAGCCTGCGCAGCATGCAGGGCTTTGGCGTACACACCTTCCGCCTGATCAACGCCGAGGGCAAATCACGTTTCGTCAAATTCCACTGGCGCCCTACCGCCGGCACTTGCTCGCTGGTGTGGGACGAGGCGCAGAAGCTCGCCGGTAAGGACACCGACTACCACCGCCGCGACCTGTGGGAAGCGATCGAGATGGGCGATTACCCGGAATGGGAACTGGGCGTGCAGATCGTCGAAGAAGAGAACGAACACGATTTCGACTTCGACATCCTCGATCCGACCAAGATCATTCCAGAAGAAATCGTCCCGATTACGCCGCTGGGCAAAATGACCCTGAACCGCAACCCGGACAACTTCTTCGCCGAAACCGAGCAGGTCGCCTTCTGCCCTGGCCACATCGTGCCGGGTATCGACTTCTCCAATGACCCGTTGCTGCAAGGTCGGCTGTTTTCCTATACCGACACGCAGATCAGCCGACTCGGCGGGCCGAACTTCCATGAGCTGCCGATCAATCGTCCGGTGGCGCCGTTCCACAACGGCCAGCGCGATGCGCAACACCGCACCACCATCGACAAGGGGCGTGCCTCGTACGAGCCGAACTCGATCGACGGCGGTTGGCCAAAAGAAACCCCGCCAGCGGCACAGGACGGTGGTTTCGAGAGCTACCCGGAGCGCATCGACGCAGCGAAGATCCGTCAGCGTAGCGAGTCGTTCAGCGATCACTTCTCCCAGGCCCGCCTGTTCTTCAACAGCATGAGCGACCACGAGAAAGAGCACATCATCGCTGCCTACAGCTTCGAGCTGGGCAAGGTCGAACGTGAGTTCATCCGTGCCCGTGAAGTGAACGAGATCCTCGCCAATATCGACCTGACCCTGGCCAAACGTGTGGCTGAAAACCTTGGTTTGCCGGCACCCGCCAAAGGCACGGTCGAAGTGCGCAAGACCTCGCTGGAGCAATCGCCAGCGCTGAGCCAGGCCAACCTGCTGCCAGGCAACATCAAGACGCGCAAAGTGGCGATTCTCGCGGCCAACGGCGTTGATGCTGCAGCCATCGATGCGATGAAGAAAGCACTTGAAGCCGAAGGCGCCCACGCGAAACTGCTCGGCCCGACCTCGGCGCCAGTGAAGACCGCTGACGGCAAGGCATTGCCGGTGGATGCGTCGATGGAAGGCATGCCTTCAATTGCGTTCGATGCGGTGTTCGTACCGGGTGGCGCGGCGTCGATTACCGCGTTGAGCGGTGACGGCGTGGCGTTGCACTACCTGCTCGAAGCTTACAAGCACCTGAAGGCGATCGCGCTGCACGGCGAGGCCAAGCAGTTGCAGGACCTGTTGAAGCTCGACGCGGATGCGGGGTTGTTGCAGGGCGCGGATGTAGGGGCGCTGACCAAACCGTTCTTCGCCGCGATCGGCGAGCACCGGGTCTGGGCGCGGGAGCCTAAGGCCAAGGCTATTCCGGCTTAAGATCTTTATTGGCTGAGAGGACGCTTTCGCGAGCAGGCTCGCTCCCACAGGTACGCTGTTGCACCTGTGGGAGCGAGCCTGCTCGCGAAGCTTTTTATGGCTTGCGCGGACTTAAAACCATCTGCGCCGGAACCGTGCGCAAGATCTGCTTCTCGATCTGCAAATCAAAATCAGGATCGAGCTTCTTTACTCGCTTGCTCAGCAACGTCGCCAGCCAAGGATAATCCGCGGTGCGCGGCGCCTGAATGCTGACAGCGCATTCGTAATTCACCACATCGGCGGCGATAGCATCGAGTTGCCGTTGCAGCTTGTGAATATCGCCGATGTTCAACGCAACAGTGGTGCTCTCGGCGGTCGGGTCGATGACCTTGGCTTTCGGCCTGGCTTCGGCAGCCAGCAGCGCGGCCTCGGCCTTTTCCAGCTCGGCCTTGCGCGCTTCGGTGATCGCGCCGTTGACGCCGCCGGTCAGCGCTGGCGCCTTGGGCATCAGAGCACGGGCGCGGCTGAGCGCGGTGGCGGCAGCGTTGACATCGCCCTTTTGCAGAACGATCTGGCTGCGGCGCAGGTACGCCTCGGCCAGCTGCCGCTGGTACTGCTCAAGGGACTGATCGTTGGGGGTCGCGGCCTGCAAAGCGGCCAACTGGTCTTCGGCGGTGGCCAGTTCGCTGCTGGCCAGGCTTTGCTCCAGCTGTGCGATGGCCGTAGCCCGCGCATCGGGGACTTCAGCCACCGGCGGCGTGCTTTGGCAGGCGCCCAGCAGCACTGAAAATGCGACAAGGAGCAGATAACGGGAGGCGAACGGCTTCATTCCTGCGACTCTCTAATTGCGCAAAAAGCGGCCAAGTCTACACCCCACGACGGGGCAGAACAAAACTCAACAGAAACAGCGCGGCTGCCGTCACAACGATAGACGGCCCCGCCGGAGTGTCCTTGAACCACGACAACGCCAGCCCGCCGCACACCGCGAGCATGCCCAGCAGGCTCGCGCCCAAGGCCATCTGCTCCGGCGAACGGGCGTGACGCTGTGCCGCAGCCGCCGGGATGATCAGTAGCGATGTAATCAGCAACACCCCGACGATTTTCATCGCCACGGCGATCACCACCGCGATCAACAGCATCAGCGCCAAGCGCAAACCCGCAACCGGCAGGCCTTCGACCCGCGCCAATTCTTCGTGCACGGTGACCGCCAGCAGCGGCCGCCACAGCGTCACCAGCAACACCAGCACCGCCGCGGTGCCACCGAGAATCCACGCAAGATCGCTCGGACTGATTGCCAGCAAGTCGCCGAACAGATAGGCCATCAGGTCGATCCGCACTTCATGCATGAAGCTTAGTACCACCAGGCCGAGAGAGAGGGTGCTCGGTGCAAGAATTCCCAACAGCGTGTCGGATGCCAGTGGCTGACGCTGTTGCAGCGTCACCAAGAGCACCGCCAGCAGCAGGCAACCGACCGTCACCGCCACCGTCGGGCTGACGTCCAGCAAAAAGCCCAGTGCCACGCCGAGCAATGCGGCGTGGGACAGGGTATCGCCGAAATAGGCCATGCGCCGCCACACCACAAACGAGCCGAGCGGTCCGGCCACCAGTGCCAGGGCCAGACCTGCAAGCAGGGCATACAAGAGAAAATCAGCCATGCTTGCAGCCGTCTCCATGAACATGAGGTTGCCCGCCGAGCGGGCCTTTGACCACCGAACCGTGCAGGTCGTGGGCGTGGTCGTGATGGTGGTGATAGATCGCCAGACTCGGCGCGTTCTTGCCGAACAACTCGACAAATGCCGGATCGCCGCTGACCTGCTCGGGGTGCCCGGAGCAGCAGACGTGACGATTGAGGCAGACCACCTGATCGGTAGTGCTCATCACCAGATGCAAATCGTGGGACACCATCAGCACGCCGCAACCGTGGCGGTCACGCAGACGGGTGATCAGGCTGTACAGCTCGGCCTGCCCGGCCACGTCGACGCCCTGCACCGGTTCATCCAGCACCAACAGTTCCGGCTCACGCAGCAGTGCCCGAGCCAGCAGCACACGCTGCATTTCGCCGCCGGAAACGCTCTGCACCGGGCTGTCGATCACGTGTTCGGCGCCAACTTCCTTCAACGCGGCCAAGGCACGCGAACGATCGACGCCAGGCACCAGGCGCAGGAAGCGCAGCACTGACAGCGGCAGCGTCGGGTCAACATGCAGTTTCTGCGGCATGTAACCGACGCGCAATTTCGGCTTGCGCCAGACGCTGCCACTGTTCGGCTTCAACAGCCCGAGCACGGCGCGTACCAGCGTGGTCTTGCCGGCGCCATTGGGGCCGATCAGGGTGACGATCTGCCCCGGCTCGACGCTCAGCTCGATGTTGTCCAGCACGGTCTGCCCGGCAAACGTGACGGCGACCTGCTCCAGACGGATCAGCGCGTTGCTCATCAGGCCCCCGGCAACCGGCGCACAGACCAACCACTTCGACCGTCTGCGCTTCGACGATGAAACCGACATCTTTGGCGCTGCTGATGATCGCGTCGCTGATCACTTTTTGCTCAAGTTCGATGGCGGCGTGGCACTCGCGGCAGATCAGGAACTGGCCTTGGTGCGCGTGTTCAGGATGCACGCAGCCAACGAAGGCGTTGAGCGACGAGATGCGATGGACCAGGCCGTTTTCGAGCAGGAAATCCAGTGCGCGGTACACCGTAGGCGGCGCGGCGCGGCGGCCGTCCTGCTCGCTGAGCACCGCAAGGATGTCGTAGGCACCCAGCGGCTTGTGGCTTTGCCAGACCAGTTCCAGCACGCGGCGGCGCAGGGCAGTCAGACGCAAACCTTTCTGCGCGCACAAGGTATCGGCCTCGGACAGAGCGCTGTGCACGCAATGGGAGTGGTCGTGGGGACGGCTGGCAATCGGTGTAATAGGCATGAGCGGCGACGAGATTTGCTGGAGACGTTATTATGTTACCCGTTCTCGCTTCCTTGAGTGGTCATCGTGTCCCGACTTTTTTCTGTTTTTGTGGCTTTTGTTGCCAGTTTTCTGCTGATCGGTACGGCCCAGGCCGAGGTCAAAGTGCTCACCAGTATCAAACCGTTGCAGCTGATTGCCGCTGCCGTGCAGGACGGCGTGGCGATTCCCGAGGTGCTGCTGCCGCCGGGTGCCTCCCCACACAATTACGCCCTGCGCCCATCCGACGTACGGAAGGTGCAGTCGGTCGATCTGCTCTACTGGATCGGCCCGGACATGGAAGGTTTCCTGCCGCGCGTACTCGGCGGTCGCAGCCTGCCGAGCGTCGCCGTGCAGGATCTGCCGGGACTCAAGCTGCGGCATTTTGGCGCGGACAACCATTCCCATGCCGAAGAAGCCGACGAGCATGATCACGATCATCGCCCCGGCTCGCTGGATGCACACCTGTGGTTGTCACCGGCCAATGCGCGGGTAATCGCTGACAAAATGGCCGCCGACCTCAGCGCCGCCGACCCGGCCAATGCCCAGCGTTATCAGAGCAATGCCAAAGCCTTCGATGAACGTCTGGATGCGCTGGATCAGCGCTTGAAGACGCGTATGGCCAATGTCGAAGGCAAGCCGTACTTCGTCTTTCACGAGGCCTTTGATTATTTCGAAGACGCTTACGGCCTGAAGCATGCGGGCGTGTTCGCGGTGGCCGCTGAAGTACAGCCCGGCGCCCAGCATGTCGCGGCGATGCGCAAGCGCTTGCAGGAAGTGGGCAAGACCTGTGTGTTCAGCGAGCCACCGTTGCGTCCACGTCTGGCGGAAACGCTGGTGGCCGGTTTGCCAGTGAAACTGGCCGAGCTGGATGCGCTGGGTGGTTATACGCCGGCGACCGCTCAGGGATATGAGCAGGTGCTGGAAAAACTCGGCAATGATCTGGCCGGATGCCTGGAATCGCTGTAACAACACAAACCCTGTGGGAGCGAGCCTGCTCGCGAAAGCGGTTGGTCAGTCAGCAAAAATGCTGAACGGGCCGCCGCCTTCGCGAGCAGGCTCGCTCCCACAGGTTCGTGTTTGCTTGGCGAATCTACTCAGAGGGCGAAGGGCAACGGTGTATTGACCTTCTGCCGCTGCGCCAGGCGCTGCTCGAATTCCTGCGGATCGTGAATCAACACGTCCTGCCCGGCGAACTGCTCGGCGGCGATCAGGCGTGACAGCCAGAACCGCACACAAGCCACACGCAACATCGTTGGCCAGAGCTCAGCCTCCGCCGCCGTGAACGGGCGCAGCGCCGCGTAGGCACCGAGGAATGCCCGGGCGCGCGGGCCATCGATCACGCCCTCCTCGTCCGAACACCAGTCATTCAACGCGATCGCCACGTCGTACAGCATCGGCCCCGAGCAGGCGTTGTAGAAGTCGATCAACCCGGTCAGATGGGTGCCTTCGAACATGGCGTTGTCGCGGAACAGATCGGCGTGAATATTGGCGCGAGGTAGCGCAAGAATCTTCTCTTTGCGCTCGGTAATCTCATCCAGCGCCTTTTGCAGCAAGGCACGCGGCTCATCGCTCAGGTGCGAGAGAAATTCAGTGCCCTCCTCCAGCATCCAGTCCAGACCGCGATCGGTCTTGCGCTTGATCATGCGTTCGCCTTGAGTCGCCAGGTGCAGATGCGCCTGCAACTCGCCGACCTGCGCGCAATGCTGGGCGTTGGCGACCTTGATGTGCTTGCCCGACAGACGCGGTTGCAGCAGCGCCGGTTTGCCTTTGAGCTCACGCAGGGCCAAGCCGTCGGTGGTGCGCAGGGCGTAAGGCACGGGCAGTTCGGCTTCGTGCAGCACGTCGAGCAGGTCGATGAAGAACGGCATCTCCTGCACCGGGCCGCGTTCGACCAGGGTCAGGACAAACTCGCCCTGCTCCAGACTGATGAAGAAATTGGTATTTTCGCTGCCGGCGGCGATCCCCTGGAAATCGAGCAGGCGGCCGAGCCCGTAAGGGGCGAGAAAGTTTTCCAGCTCGGGCCGAGCCAGGGGAGTGAACACAGACATGTCTTGACTGCCAGTACGGGCGCCGCAACGGCGGCGCCACAAGTGAATTAAAAATCTACTACCACTCGAATATCTTCCATTCAGGGATCAGCATATCCGGCTGGTCCGAGCGGATGAAGTTGGCATCCGTTCCGTCGGCGCGCACCAGAAAGTACGGCGGCGCGCCCTTCGGCGTGACCTTGATCGCATACAGGAAACCGTTCTGACGGTACTCCTGAATAGTCTTGTCGCCCTCCGTGCGGATGGTGACCTCGGGGTCGCCGCCCGGCGCATCATCCGCCGCAATCGCGGCCAGTGGTGAGACAGCGATCAACCCGACCAGCAGCAAGCGATTTAACGTACGCATGATAACCTTGTCCCTTTGTCGTCAACGGTCCCGCTATTCTAGCGCCGGACCCGCCGAAAAGGTTGATCCTGCTCATGAGCCAAGCCCCCCTCGTCCTGGTGGACGGTTCGTCTTACCTGTACCGCGCCTTTCATGCACTGCCGCCACTGACCACGTCCAAAGGCCTGCCGACCGGTGCGGTCAAAGGCGTGCTGAACATGCTCAAGAGTCTGCGCAAGCAGTACCCGGACAGCCCCTTCGCCGTGGTGTTCGACGCCAAGGGTGGAACATTTCGTGATGAGATGTACGCCGAATACAAGGCCAACCGGCCGAGCATGCCCGATGACATGCGCGTGCAGATCGAGCCGCTGCACCAGAGCGTGATCGCCCTCGGCTTCCCGCTGCTGTGCGTCGACGGCGTCGAGGCCGACGACGTGATCGGCACCCTCGCCCGCAGCAGTGCGGCGGCGGATCGCCCGGTGATCATCTCCACCGGTGACAAGGACATGGCGCAACTGGTCGACGGCCACATTACCTTGGTCAACACCATGTCCGGTAGCTCGATGGATGTGGAAGGCGTGAAGGAGAAATTCGGCGTCGCACCGGAGCAGATCATCGATTATCTGGCACTGATGGGCGATTCCTCCGACAACATTCCGGGCGTTCCGGGGATCGGCCCGAAGACGGCGTCCGGCCTGCTGGTCGGCGTCAACGGCGGTCTGACCGAGCTGTACGCCAACCTCGACATCGTGCCGACCCTGCCGATCCGTGGCGCAAAAACCCTGCCGGCCAAGCTCGAAGAGCACAAGGAAATGGCTTTCCTGTCCTATCAACTGGCGACTATCAAGGTCGACGTGCAGCTGGATATCGGCCTCGATGATCTGCAGATGGGCCAGGAAGATCCGGCCAAACTCTACGAGCTGTACACCCTGCTGGAATTCAAGAGCTGGCTCAATGATCTGGATCGCGATGCCAAGCGTCTGGAACTGAGTGCGGCGGCCGAACCTGCGCCCGCCCATGATCTGTTCAGCGCCCCGCAAGCCGAGGCACCTGTTGCCCCTGCCGAGGCCGCGTACGAAACCATCCTCGATCAGGCTCGCTTCGACGTCTGGCTGGAAAAACTGCGCAACGCCAAACTGATCGCCTTCGACACGGAAACCACCGGCATCGACGCGCAGCGAGCGCAACTGGTCGGTCTGTCGTTCGCCGTACAGGCCAACGAAGCTGCGTACATCCCGCTGACCCACTCCTACATCGGCGTGCCTGAGCAGCTGGATCGCGACACCGTGCTGCGCGCACTCAAGCCGATTCTGGAAGACCCGAGCAAACTCAAGGTTGGCCAGCACGCCAAGTTCGACATGAACATTCTGGCCAACTGCGCCATTGGCGGCGATCAGAGTGAAGGCATCAGCGTGCGCGGCATCGCCTTCGACACCATGCTCGAGTCCTACGTACTCAATTCCACCGCGACCCGTCACGACATGGACAGCCTCGCGCAGAAGTACCTTGACCACACCACGGTGAGCTTCCAGGACATCGCCGGCAAAGGTGCCAAGCAACTGACCTTCGACCAGATCGCTCTGGAACAGGCCGGGCCGTATGCCGCCGAAGACGCCGACATCACTCTGCGCCTGCACCAGATCCTGTTCGACAAGCTCAGCGCGATTCCGAGCCTGGCCAGCGTCTTGACCGACATCGAAATCCCACTGGTACCGGTACTGGCGCGCATCGAACGCCAGGGCGCGTTCGTCGATGCCGAACTGCTCGGCATTCAGAGCATTGAGCTGGGCAACAAAATGGTCGCGCTGGAGCGTGAAGCCTTCGAAATCGCCGGGGAAGAATTCAACCTCGGCTCGCCGAAGCAACTGGGCGTGATTCTCTATGAAAAGCTTGGTCTGCCGGTGCTGAAGAAAACCGCCAAAGGCCAGCCGTCCACCGCTGAGGAAGTGCTGGCGAAACTCGCCGAAGACGATCACCGCTTGCCGAAGGTGCTGATGGAGCACCGTTCGATGAGCAAGCTGAAAAGCACCTACACCGATCGCCTGCCCGAACAGATCAACCCGCGCACCGGGCGCATCCACACCTCGTATCATCAGGCCGTCGCTTCGACCGGGCGCCTGTCTTCCAGTGATCCGAACCTGCAGAACATCCCGGTACGCACTGCCGAAGGCCGGCGCATTCGTCAGGCGTTCGTCGCGCCGAAGGGCTACAAACTACTGGCGGCGGACTACTCGCAGATCGAACTGCGGATCATGGCCCACCTGTCCCGCGACGAAGGCCTGATGAACGCCTTTCGCAACAATCTCGACGTGCACACTGCAACCGCTGCCGAAGTATTCAAGGTCGAGCTTGATCAAGTGACCTCGGACCAGCGCCGCAGCGCCAAGGCGATCAACTTCGGTCTGATCTACGGCATGGGCGCGCAGAAGCTCGGCAAGGACATCGGCGTCGACACCAAGACCGCCAAGGCCTACATCGACACCTACTTCGCCCGTTATCCAGGCGTGCGCGAATACATGGAGCGTACCCGCGCGCAAGCGGCGGAACAGGGTTACGTCGAAACTTTCTTCGGTCGTCGCCTGTACTTGCCGGAGATCAACTCGAACAAGCCGCAGGAACGCGCCGCTGCAGAACGCACAGCGATCAACGCGCCGATGCAGGGCACCGCAGCGGACATCATCAAGAAAGCCATGGTGGCAGTGGATAACTGGCTGGCCACGTCGGGGCTGGATGCCCGGGTCATCCTGCAAGTGCACGACGAACTGGTGCTGGAGGTTCGCGAGGATCTGGTCGAGCAGGTCAGCGCCGAAATTCGTACGCACATGAGCGAAGCGGCGAAACTGGATGTGCCGCTGCTGGTGGAAGTTGGCGTGGGCAACAACTGGGATGAGGCGCACTGAGTTTGTAGAGGTGCCGCGACGCGACGTCGCGGCAAGCCCCGTAAACCGGCTTAGAACGATAAATGCTTGAGGCTATTCCAAAGCTTTTTGAAAAAAATCTGAACTAATCTGTCGACCGAACACTCAGAGGTACTGAATGGCTGGTGAAGCCCTTCGATGCTCCTATGTTGTGTTAAGTGTTGGCAGATATCTGAACCCCGCCCTAGCGGTTCGGAACTTAAACCCCGGAACTTCTCCCTCCCCAATGAAGTCCGGGGCTTTTTTTTGCCCCAAAACTGGCTGTGATGCCGTCATGCTGCGTTAAAAGCACCGCTAAAAATGCTCATTTAGGTACCCTAAACTCCGCTTTTTAGCGGTGCTTTCGCCTTGCCTGACAGCACCACAGTCAGTTTTGAAATTGTCTTACTCGGCTGCCGCCTCGGTGTTTTTGTCTGCCAGTTCCATCCAGTCGGCCAATACGGTGTAGGCCTCTTCCAGGCCCATGCGTTTTGGTGCGGAGAACAGTTGGATGGTGATCGAGTCGCCCCAGCCTTTGCGGATTTCCGACTGTACTTTCAGCAGGGTGTTCTTGGCTGCGCCGTAGGTGAGTTTGTCGGCTTTGGTCAGCAGGATGTGCATCGGCATGCCAGCGGCGACGGCCCAGTCGAGCATCAGCAGGTCGAAGTCGGTCATCGGATGGCGGATGTCCATCATCAGAATCAGACCTTTCAGACTCTCCCGACCACCGAGGTAAGCCTCAAGGTGGCGCTGCCAGTGTTGCTTGAGCGGGATCGGTACTTTTGCATAACCGTAGCCCGGCAGGTCGACCAGACGGCGATCATCGTCTAGCTTGAAGAAGTTCAACAGCTGTGTGCGACCCGGAGTTTTCGAGGTGCGCGCCAGGCTGGCGTGAGTCAGGGTGTTCAGCGCGCTGGATTTGCCGGCGTTGGAACGACCGGCAAACGCCACTTCGAAGCCTTCGTCGTCAGGGCATTGATCGACTTTGGCGGCACTGAGCATGAATGTGGACTGTTGGCACAGGCCGAGGATGGGATTCTTGAGTTGCATGGGATTTCCGATGTGGGCGGCGCCGGGATTGGGCGCGGAACGCGGTGTCGCTTCCGTTTCAGTGACGCCAGTATATAATGCCGCAGATTTTGTGTGTGCTTTGTCCCAGCGAAGGATGAAGCTCACGAGAGCGACAGACTTTGATTGCGCATTAGAACGCAGAACGCTCTCAACCCTGAAAAGGTCGTTTTATGACGAAATGGCTGCTGGCTGCCGGAGTCTTGATGCCGCTTTACAGCGCACAGGCTACACAGGATCCGGAAGCCGTGTACAACCGTGTTTGTGGTGCCTGTCATTCCGGCCAACTACCCATGGCGCCCGCAAGAGGCGATCAGGAAGCTTGGACGCCGAGGTTGGCGAAAGGTATGGGGACGCTGGTGCAACACGTGACCCAGGGTTTCAAGGCGATGCCGCCGCGTGGTTTGTGCATGGACTGCAGTGCCGAGGATTACCAGGCCATCATCCTGTGGATGAGCGAGAGTAAGCCCGGTCCATAACTTAACCCTTAGCCGTAGTTGGATTAGCTGATGAACAAATTGATCGTGAGTCTGCTGTTGACCGTGGGAATTTCAGGTATCGCCCATGCTGCCGGCGATGCCGCAGCAGGCCAGGCCAAAGCTGCCGTTTGCGGGGCCTGCCATGGCCCGGACGGCAACAGCATGGCGCCAAACTTTCCGAAACTGGCAGGTCAGGGTGAACGCTACCTCGACAAGCAATTGCACGACATCAAGTCGGGCAAGCGCGTGGTGCTGGAAATGACCGGGCTACTGACCAACCTGAATGATCAGGATCTGGCCGACATCGCTGCGTACTTCGCCAGCCAGAAAGGCAGCGTCGGCGCCGCCGATCCGAAGATCGTCGCTCGCGGTGAAGCGCTGTTCCGTGGCGGCAACCTGGAAAAAGGCCTGCCAGCCTGCACCGGTTGCCATTCGCCGAACGGTGCCGGCAATGCCGCCGCAGGCTTCCCGCACCTGGGTGGCCAGCACGCTCAATACATCGCCAAGCAACTGACCGATTTCCGCAAGGAAGACGGCGGTCGCGCCAACGACGGCGACGCGATGACCATGCGCACCATCGCGCGCAAGCTGAGCGACGAAGACATCGCTGCGGTTTCCAGCTACATCCAGGGCCTGCACTGAGGCCCTGAATCGAGGGCTGAACGAGGCGCGCAGCGCCGGCCACGTTAACGCTCGATTAATCCTTCGCAGCAAGTATAAAAAGGGTGGCTTTGGCCGCCCTTTTTTGTGGCCGCTGCCGTTACACTACAGCACTCATGCCCGCCAGGATCTGTGTCGCAACAGGTCGAGCGAGGCGACCCAAATTGTTCAGGAGTAAAGCATGCGTAATCTGATCATCAGCGCCGCCCTCGTCGCTGCCAGCCTGTTCGGCGTCACCGCCCAGGCCGCTGAAGCCCCTGCCGCCCCTTATGTCGAACTGGCCAATCCGGTGCCGGTTGCAAAGCCTGGCAAGATCGAAGTGGTCGAGCTGTTCTGGTACGGCTGCCCGCATTGCTACGCTTTTGAGCCAGTGATCAATCCATGGGTTGAAAAACTGCCGTCCGACGTCAACTTCGTGCGCATTCCCGCCATGTTCGGCGGCCCATGGGACGCTCACGGCCAGATGTTCCTGACTCTGGAAGCCATGGGTGTCGAGCACCAGGTACACAACGCCGTGTTCAACGCGATCCAGAAAGAACACAAGAAGCTCACCGACAAGAACGACATGGCTGACTTCCTCGCCACTCAAGGCGTGGACAAGGACAAGTTCCTCGCTACGTTCGACTCGTTCGCTATCAAAGGCCAGATCGTCAAGGCCCGCGAGCTGGCGAAGAAGTACGAAATCACTGGCGTGCCAACCATGATCGTCAATGGTAAATACCGCTTCGACATCGGCTCTGCCGGCGGTGCCGAGCAAGCATTGAAGCTGGCTGACGATCTGGTCGCCAAAGAGCGAGCGGCGAACAAGGCTGCTGCCAACTAAGCGCGGCATTCGCCATGCGCCGCTGGAAGTCCGAACGCATCGTTGGCCTGCATGATCCGCAGGTCAACGAGCATCACCTGGCGTCTACGGGCCTGCCCGCAGACCAGCGTCTGCGCTTACTCAGTTTCAACATTCAGGTCGGCATCAGCACCGAGCGCTATCGGCATTACCTGACCCGCAGCTGGCAGCATCTGCTGCCGCACACCGGGCGTTCCGGCAATCTGCAGAAGATCGGTGACCTGCTCGGCGACTTCGATCTGGTCGCGCTGCAGGAAGCCGATGGCGGCAGCCTGCGTTCGGGCTACGTCAATCAGGTCGAACATCTGGCCCATCTCGGCGCCTTTCCCTACTGGTATCAACAACTCAATCGCAACCTCGGTCGACTGGCCCAGCACAGCAATGGCGTGCTCAGTCGCCTGAAGCCGTGGGCGATCGAGGATCACCCGCTGCCCGGTCCGAAAGGTCGCGGCGCGATCCTGCTGCGCTTCGGCGAAGGTCCGGAAGCGCTGGTGGTGGTGATGATGCACCTGGCCCTCGGCGCGCGGACCCGCAGCCTGCAACTGGCCTACATTCGTGATTTGATCAGCGGTTACAAGCATCAGGTGCTGATGGGCGACATGAATACCCATGCCAGCGACCTGCTCGAACACTCGCCATTACGCGATCTCGGCCTGCTGGCCCCGCAGGTGGAAGCGACCTTCCCCAGCTGGCGCCCACAGCGTTGCCTTGATCATATTCTGCTCAGCCCGACCCTGACCCTGGAAAAGGTCGAGGTACTGGCCCAGCCCATTTCCGATCACCTGCCGGTCGCGGTGGAAATTCGTCTGCCGGGTTCGCTCACGGCCGACGCATTGCCCGCGTTGAGCCCTGCCCCTCGCGGAACCTGTGAATGAGCGACGACGCCCAGCGCTGGAAAGAGAAGTACCTCAAGAGCATCGAACAGCAGGACAAGCTCGAACGCCGCTGGGCCGCGCGACTGGACCTGCTGCGGCGCGGTCTGGTGCGCAGCACGCTGGCGGCCGAGGGCACCGACAAGGTCGTCGATCAGTGCATGAAAGAAATGCGCGAAGTCGTGCGCACCGATGACATGGACGCCGGCCTCGCGGCCCTGCTGCCGCGTCTGGAAAAAGCCGTGCTCGACTCCGAGCAGCGCCGTGAGACCCGCATTGATCAGGTCAGCACCGCGCTGACCGCGCTGGTCACCCAGTTGCAGGCTTTGCCGCTGCCGCGCGAAGTCGCGCAACCGCTGAAGAAATTTGTCAAACAACTGGACAGCCGCGTCGGTCAGGCGCGGGAAATGCCGCTGCTGCTGAGCGAACTCAGTGGCTTGCAGGGCAAGGCCTTGAGTCAGTTGGAGACGCCTGCCGAGCCGGGTCGGCCGGGGTTGTTGCAGCGTTTGTTTGGTACTCGCGACAGTGAAGAAGCCGTTGCACCGGCGGCCGACATACCAGCAACACCAGTGCCGCAGCCGGTCGAAGCTCAGCAGCCTGAACCGGAGCCTGCGCAATCGGCACCGGTGGCCAACGCGGAGTCAGCGATCGCAGCGCCCGGGACCATCATCGAGACGCCTGCCCAGACACCGCCTGATGAGCCGCAGGTCGTTGCGTTCGCTACGCCTGTGGTCGCCGTTGAAGCCGAGCCAACGCAGGTTGAGCCAGCCGCTGACACCGAGATAACCGTCGCTGCGCAAGCAACCGAGGCGTTCAACCCCGATGAATTGATCCACCCCGGCGATCCCTCGCCGCTGCTCCTCGACAGCCTGCCCTTGCCCGAGCCAATCGCTCAAGCCTTGGCCGCTATCGACCCGGAGCAGTCGGAACACGACATCCTCTTCGCGCTGCCGGATTCCCCGGAGCCGTCCTACAGCTCCGTAGCCAGACATATCGAAGACACGCTGATCGGCCTGCTCGACGACCTGACCCTGCCCGAGCGTCACCGGCCGCAAGCCGAAGCCATGCGCGAACGGCTCAAACACGGGTTGAACTGGTACGAACTGCTGCCGATCCTCGACGATCTTGCAACTTTGATGCTGGCGATTACCGATAGCGGTCAGCACGAATTCGAAGCCTATCTGCAACAGCTCAACGAACGCCTTGAAGCGTTTCAGAGCAACCTGCAAGCGGCCAGCGAAGGGCATGCCGACAACAGCTCGGCGGCGCGGGCCATGGACACGCAGATTCGCGAGCAGGTCGACGGCTTGCAGAGCAGCGTCCAGCAAGCAGCCGACCTCGATGACCTCAAGCATGTGCTGGAGAATCATCTGGAAGGCCTGCTGGGAACGATGGACCAGCACCAGAAGCAGCGCGACGCACGCGAACAGGAAGTCGCCGCCAGATTGAAGAGCCTGTCGGAGCGCGTGGCGCATATGGAACAGGAAGCCATGGGCTTCCGTGAACACCTTGAAGAGCAGCGGCAGAAAGCCCTGATCGATCCGTTGACCGGCCTGCCTAACCGCGCGGCGTGGAGTGAACGCCTGGAGCATGAAATCCAGCAATGGCAGCAGCACGGCAACACCCTTAGCCTGGCCATGCTCGACCTCGATCACTTCAAGCGCATCAACGACAGCTACGGCCACCTGGCCGGCGACAAAGTGCTGAAGATCATCGCCACGGTATTGCGCAAACGCCTGCGCGGCTCGGATTTCATCGCCCGTTTCGGCGGTGAAGAGTTCGTGCTGTTGCTGCCGGCGACGCCGCCAGCGGTTGGCGCAAAACTGCTGGAAACCCTGCGCGCGGCGATCGAAGCCTGCCCGTTTCATTTCAAGGGCGAGCGAGTGACCATTACGATTTCCATGGGACTGGCATCGTTCAGGGTCGGAGAACACAGCGATCTAGTGTTGAAAAGAGCCGATCAGGCGCTGTATCGGGCAAAAAACGCCGGACGCAACCGAGTGGAGCTCGGCTAAGGCAATTGTTCCATTTTGTTTAATTCCGCCCGCTGGCGAACGCTGGCCAAACCGGTACGTTACACTGTTGCATTACTGTCTTCTGCGTATTGTCCTCTGCCATGAAATTCTTTGCCCTTGTTGCCTCGCTGTTCGTCCTCGCTGGTTGCGCCAGCGGCCCGCGTTACGACACCAGCCACCCTTCGGCCAATTACGACAGCCGCATCCAGTTTGTCGTGGTGCATTACACCTCGGCGTCGCTGGAGCGTTCGCTGCAATTGCTGACCCATGGCGACGTCAGCAGCCATTACCTGATCGGCGATGACAACAACGCCACAATCTACAAGCTGATGGACGAAAACCAACGGGCCTGGCACGCCGGCGAGAGTCAATGGCAGGGCCGCACCTGGTTGAACTCCAGCTCCATCGGCATCGAAATCGTCAATCCCGGCTACAAGGACACCCCGACCGGGCGCCTGTGGTATCCGTACAGCGAAGCGCAGATCCAGTCGCTTATTACGCTGCTCAAGGACATCAGCAAACGCAACGGCATCAGCCCGCGGCACATCATCGGTCACAGCGACATCGCGCCGCTGCGCAAGCTTGATCCGGGGCCATTGTTTCCGTGGAAACGTCTCGCTGATGAAGGCTTGGGACTGTGGCCGAACGAGCAAGCGGTAGCGCGTCAGCAAGCCGTGTTCAACAGCAGTCCGCTGCCGGAACCAGGCTGGTTCCAGGCGCAACTTGCGCGCCTGGGTTACGACACGCCGCAGACCGGCGAGCTGGACGTCGCCACGCGCCACGTCCTCGCCGCGTTCCAGATGCATTACCGCCCTGCTCGCTTCGACGGGACGCCGGATGCGCAAACCGCGGCACTTCTTCTGGTCCTCAATCAGACAAAATAATGACGCCCGCCCGACGGTCAGGGCGAAATCGCAATCAGCAGCTATAACTCATGGTAATTCTTCGGAAAATCCTTGATGGCTGCGACCCGAGAGACGCTGCGTAGCTGGTTTTATCGCCCTGCTTTTTTGGCGATGATCGCGGCTGTCCTCAGCGCCAGTCTGTTGATCGCCGGCGGTATGTTCGCGGCGATACGCCAGATGGAAATGCGCGAGAGCCAGGAAATGAACGCCCAGGGCGAGCGTTTCCTCGCTCGCCTCGAACAATTGTTCGGCCAGTTGCGCGAAAGTCTCGACGATCTTGAAGCCCAGCCCTTGCGTGGCTGCGACGAAGAAATGATCGCGACCCTGCAGCAAGTCACCTTCAACTACCGCTTCGTCTATGAAGCGGCATATATGGACGCTTCGCGATTCTGCTCCAACCGTCCGCGCCAGGAAGGTCTGTCGTTGGTGCGCGCGCCGGACATTCAGGGCCCGACCTACAGCTATTGGCTGAATACCACCACCGAACCCGATGAAAACCGCGCGGCACTGATGCTCGGGCGCGGTAACTTCCGTGTCGCTACCTCGCGCGGACATTTGACCGACATGGTCGATCTGTCGCCCGGCAGCAGCCTGCTGGTGGTACTCGATCACGGCACTCGCGCGATTCCGGTGCTCGGCACCGCACAGACCTGGCCACCGACCGAACCCTGGCCCCCGAAGAGCCGTGATGCGCTGCAAGTCACGCAAACGCGGCTGATCTATCGCATGCCCACCGACAACCCGGAATATCAATTGGTGCTGATCACGCCGCGCACGGGCATGCACGTCCCGGCGGTGTGGTGGTGGCTGTTGCCGGTGTGCCTGATCGCCGGGGCCGTTGTCGGCTTTCTGACCTTGCTGCTGGTGCGTCAGCGCCAGTCGCTGGATGCCGAGCTGCACGGGGCGATCCGCCGGGGTGAGTTGCAGGTGCTGTATCAGCCGATCTTCGATCTCGACAGCCGCCACTGCGTCGGCGCCGAAGCGCTGCTGCGCTGGCGGCGCCCGGACGGCACGCTGACCAGCCCCGACCTGTTCATTCCCATGGCGGAGAACACCGGGCAGATCAGGCAGATGACCGACTTCGTGTTGCAGCGTCTGCTCGAACAACTGGGCCAGTTACTGCGCGCCAATCCGCAGCTGTATATCTCGGTGAACCTCGCGGCCTGCGACGTCATGGTGCCGCGCATCGGCCAGGTCATGGCGCGGCTGCTTGCCCTGCACCGGGTCGCCGCGCGGCAGATAGCCTTCGAAGTCACCGAGCGCGGCCTGATCGATGTGGTGGTGGCGCGGGAAAACCTGCAAGCCTTGCGCGACGTCGGCCATCAGGTGCTGATCGATGATTTCGGCACCGGCTATTGCAGCCTTGCCTATCTGCAGACCTTGCCGGTGGACTGCCTGAAGATCGACAAGGCGTTCATCGATGCGCTGGGCCATGACGCGGCGAGCAGCGGCGTCGCTCCGCACATCATTCACATGGCGCAGGCGCTGGATCTGAAAGTGATTGCCGAAGGCATCGAGCTGGAATCCCAGGCAGCGCTGCTCAGCAGTGAGGGGGTCAAGTTCGGTCAGGGCTGGCTGTTCGCCCACGCCTTGAGCGCCGTGCAATTCATCGAACTGATCACCCGAGGTCGACGCCTGGCCGGGCGGCGTATGGACGACGAGGCTTAAACCGCCAGCGCCATGTAGAACTGGGTGCCCTGCCCAGGCCGCGAGTAGACGCCCATGCGCCCGCCGTGCAGCTGGACGATTTCCTTGCACAGCGCCAGGCCAAGGCCGGCACCGCCCTTCTTGCGCCCGACCTGCACGAACGGCTCGAAAATCCGCCCCTGCTGGCCGTAGGCAATGCCTTCGCCATTGTCTTCGACGCTGATGATGACCCGCTCGCCATGGCGGCGCGCCTGCAGACGGATCTGCCCGTCGCGGGCGGTATGGCGCAAGGCGTTGTCGATCAGATTGTCGAGGACGCGATCGAGTTGCGCCTGATCAGCCTGCAACCTCGGCAGCGGGCCTTGAATCTCGACGTTCAGCGCAACACCTTTGGCCGCAGCCACGTCGGCAAAGCGCAGTTGCGCCTGCTCCAGCAGGTCCTCAATGGAACATGGCGCCAAGGTGAGTTTCTGTAGACCGTTCTGGTAGCGCGAGAAATTCAGCAAGTCGTTGATCAATTGCATCAGCCGCTGCATTTCTTCGTTGACCGTATCCAGCAGGTCAGCTTCGCGCGATTCAGCCGGGAATTTCGCCCTCTCGCGAAACAGTCCGAAGGCCATGTGCATGCCGGTGACCGGCGTGCGCAGTTCATGGGAAGCGCGCAAGACAAACTCACTGCGCACGCGCTCGAACGCGCGTTGCTCGGTGACGTCGTGCAGCACCATCACCGCACCGAGAATATGCCCTTGGGTATGACTGACCGGCGTCAGGCTGTAAGTCAGCAGGCGCGATTCGCCATCGACTTCGATGCTCAGATCTTCCGGCGCCCGCTCCAGCGTGCCGCCGCGCAGGACCAATTGCAGTTGTGCATCCAGTTCCGGGCGGCCGAGCGCGGTGCCCAAGCCTTGGCCCAGTCGATCGTCTTCCCAGCCCAACTGGCGCTGAGCAACAGGGTTGAGGTGCTCGAGCTGGCCCTGGCGATCAATCATCAACAAACCGTCGTCGATACTATCGAGCACCGCTTGCAAGCGCTGCTGGCCGGCCAACAGTTCGTCGACATTCATCGCCTGGTGTTCGCGCAACGCCTCGGCCATCAGGCCGAAGCGCCGCGACAGCAGGTTGACTTCCATGGCCGTGGAAATCGGCAGAGTCACGTCATAGTTGCCCTGGCCAATGTTGTCGGCAGCCTTGGCCAGCGCTTCGATCGGTGCGCCGAAGCGCCGAGCAATGCCCTGCGCCGTGACAAAACCGATGATCAGCACCGCCAGCCCGACCAGGCCAAGCAGCCCGGCTATCAGCAGGGCACGTTCGCGAGCGGCGTGCTGCACCTCATTGATACTGTCCAGCGCGTGCTTGTGCTCAGCAATCAACCCATTACGCAGGATATTGAAGCGCTCGCGGAAATCCGCGCTGGTGCTGGCGTTCTTTGCCGCTTCGGCGGTGACGTCGAATGAGGCGAGGAAGTTCAGGTAATCGGCCTTGGCCTGGCGGAAACCGTAAGGCTGGCCATCGCCCTCCTGCTGCTGGGCGATGCCTTGGTCGAGCAACTCGAAGTAGTGCTGCTTGGACGCTTCGAACGCGACGGGGTCGGGCTTCTCGGCGAGCATGATGATCAATTGATCACCGAGGGTCTGGCGCAGCTTGAGGCCCAGATCCAGGGTGACGAAGTTGCTGCGCACCAGCGCTTCCTGAGACCCGGCCATCTGCATCACGCTGACCAGCCCGAGCAAGAGCCCGAGCAAGGCCACGGTGATCAACGCAGAAATGCTCAGGAACAGGCGCGTGCGCAGCTTGATCGCCAGTTTCATCGCGCAGTGCTCACAGGTTGTACTGCTTGCGTTTGCGATACAGGGTCGAGGCGTCGATGCCGAGGGTTTTCGCCGCTTGGTCCAGGGTGCCGGCAGTGGCCAGCACCGCGCCGATGTGCGCTTTCTCCAGCTCGTCCAGGCTCAGCGCCGCGCCGACCCGTGGCGCGTTGTTGGCCGGTTGCTCGGCCATGCCCAGGTGGCTGATTTCCACGCGTTCCTGCGGGCAGATGATGCTGGCCCGCTCGACCACGTTGCGCAGTTCGCGAATATTGCCCGGCCAGCGATAACCGAGCAGCGCTTCGCGCGCCTCATCGCTGAAGCCGCGCGCTGGGCGTGCGTACTCTTTGACGAAACGTGCAAGGAAGCGATCGGCGAGGGTCAGGATGTCTTCGGCGCGCTCGCGCAGAGGCGGCAGATGCAGGGTGATGACGTTGAGGCGATAGAGCAGATCTTCGCGGAAGCGGCCGTCGCGGACCATGTCTTCGAGATTGAGGTTGGTGGCGGCGAGGATGCGCACATCGGCGCGGCGAGTGACCGGATCGCCGACCCGCTCGTATTCCTTGTCCTGGATGAAGCGCAGCAACTTGGGTTGCAAAGTCAGAGGAAAGTCGCCGATCTCGTCGAGAAACAGCGTGCCGCCGTCGGCCTGGTTGACCCGACCCAGCGTGCTTTCGCTGGCACCGGTAAACGCGCCACGGCTATGGCCAAACAGCTCGCTTTCCATCAGTTCGGCAGTCAGCGACGGGCAGTTGATAGTGACGCAGGATTTCTTCTCGCGCTTGCTCCAGCCGTGGATCGCACGGGCCAGTTCACCTTTACCCGTACCGGACTCGCCAAGGATAAGAATGTTGGCGTCGGTGCTTGCGACCTGCCGTGCGGTTTCCAGCACGACTTTCATCGCCGGGCTGTGGGAATCGAGACCGTCTTTCGGTTTGCGGATCTCGCCTTCGAGCGCTTCAAGGCGTGCGGAGAGCTGGCGCACTTCCAACTGCTTGGCGGTGGCCAGGCGCAGTTGATCAGGGCTGCACGGCTTGACCAGATAATCGGCGGCGCCAGCCTGGATGGCATCAACCGCGGTGTCGACCGCCGAGTGGGCGGTGACGATCACTACGCGCATCCACGGCGCCTGAATGCGCATCTGCGCGAGGACGTCGAGACCGTTGTCCTCGCCCAGACGCAAATCGAGGAAGCACAGGTCGAAGACCTGACGTTGCAGCAAAGCATCGGCTTGGGCCGCGCTATTGGCGGTGGCTACCGTATAGCCTTCGTCTTCGAGGCAATAACGAAACGTACGCAGGATGGCGGATTCATCGTCCACCAGCAGAATGCGGCCTTGTTGCTCAGTGGCAGATTCCATTTTTCCTACGCTCCATAGTGATTAGTCTTGGGTTAGTCCCGGAAAAATCGGGCAAGTTGCATGGTTGATTCTGAACGATACCAGCCATAGGAGGGTAGCTCTCTACTGCCATAACGGCCAATTCATTGATTTCGTTGAGTTTTAAAACATTCGGCGTTTTGCAGGGCAGATCCTGCGTCCTCTTCTGACATCTGCGTACCGGTAGCAATTCCATATCATCGAAATTTCCCACGAAATAATCGTGCATTGCGCACGACCGCAGAAGAGCCATCGTGCAGGATGCGTCGCAGGAAATTTCCGAAGAGTACGTAACTTATTGTTTTTATTGATAATTTCTGACATCAAAAAACTGGCATGCAGGCTGCAATACCTCACTCAGCCCGGGCAGAACAGCACTGCCCCAACAGAACAAGCGTGAGGAACACAGGATGACTCGCCCAATCGCCGCCCAAGTACGTATTTCGCCACTGCAGATCCAGCAAGGTCTGTTCGGTGTACTGGCGTTGCTGATCACCCTGATCGTCTGCCAGCAGTACATGAGCTGGGAAAACAGCCGTAAACCCGAGCCATTGATTTCGATGCAGCACAGCACTCAGACGCACTTCAGTGCCGTGAGCAGCAGCCAGGCTGAAAACGCTTCGATGCACATGATCGATGTCGACCAGGCGCAACCGCTGGATCAATTGCCACGGGAAGAGCGCTGGGTTTTCTAAGTCAGTGAATACATTCGGGCGCGTAGCGCCGGAAACCGGAAACACCCCTAAATAGAGAAGTAAGGAGAATCACCATGTTGAGCTGGGCAATTACATTCTTGATCATTGCCATCATCGCCGCCGTTCTGGGCTTCGGTGGTATCGCGGGCACCGCCACGGGTATCGCCAAGATTCTCTTTGTCGTGTTCCTGGTGATGTTCATCGCTTCCTTCTTCTTTGGCCGTCGCGGCCGAGGTTAACGATGATCGGTCTCAAGACATTGGCCGCCGCCCTGCTTCTGGGCGGCAGTGCCATGGCCATGGCGGCCAATGATGGCCAGACTCGGGTCAACGAACTGCTCGCCTCCGACGCGCAGTACCGTGAAACCTGGGAAGGCGTGATCAAAAAGGAAGAGCGCGTACCGGAATGGGTGATCAACCTGTCCGGCACTTCCGAGCAACAGATGCACGCCGTTACGGAAGATGGTGATCAGTATCTGGTCGGCCCGCTCTGCGAGAGTCAGGACAAGTGCCTGAATCACCGGTTGATCGTGGCCTTCAGCTTCGACAAGGATGACGCCTACGCCATGCTGGTCGATGTACCGGAAGGTCTGCCGCAGGACAAGTCGCCGACGCGACACGCGACTTATCGCTTCTTCGGCAAACCTGATCAGGGCATGCAGGATCTGCTGATGGAAACCCTGAAGAAAGATCCGAAGTGGTACTGACGCAGGACGCGCAAAGGTTTCGAACACGAAAGCAGCGCCCCGCTGCTTTCCATTGCGCCGCCCGATGAGGGTCGGTGCATGACCAGGGGGCCGGGACGTTCTGACTGATGCAGGGTCGGAGTGACCTACGGGTACAGGGAGTACCTGCGCAAGGGCCGGGTCAGGGTAAAAGCTGCGCCGCAGGTTCGTCGACCCGATGGTCTGACGAATCTGCGCTGGGCTTTGAATCAGCTAAACCATTGATCCAGCGCGCCAATCCCCTTCTTACAATCGTCGACACTGTGCGGAAAAACATTTCGCGGTGTTTCCTGACGACCGTATATCGACAAAGATCGCGCTCGATTCGTGTGACTCCTAGTCTTTCGATTTGGAGTTTTTCTGGAAATTTCCGCCAATTCCCGCTGTACAACATTTGACCGCCCTAAGCTGTAATGGCCGGTTCACGGCACTTATGCCGGCCGAAATGTCACAATCGAACCGCTTGGGACGCCAGTTTCAATTGAAAAAGCTCATGCCGATTCGGCATAGGGTAGGCGTTTACGGCATTAGACGGCGCCACCTTGCATCGGAATAGTTGCGCCTTTTTTCGCCTGCCGAAGAGCCGTAAACACGCGCTTCGGGGCACCTTATACGGAGGCAGATGCACAGACTTTTCCGCTGATGAGCGTTCCAGTTCCTGCATGTGCCTGAGTCAAACGCAAGTAAGGGTAAAGATAATGAAGAAGGCAAAAATCAGCCTCGCCTGGCAGATCCTCATCGGTCTGGTTCTGGGGATTGCACTGGGTGCGTTGCTCAACCACTTCAGCGCCGAGAAGGCCTGGTGGATCAGCAACGTCCTGCAACCGGCAGGCGATATCTTTATCCGTCTGATCAAGATGATCGTGATCCCGATCGTCATCTCCTCGCTGATCGTCGGTATCGCCGGCGTGGGCGACGCCAAGAAGCTCGGGCGTATCGGCCTGAAGACGATCATCTATTTCGAGATCGTCACCACCATCGCCATCGTTGTCGGCCTGGTGCTGGCCAACGTGTTCCATCCGGGCACCGGCATCGACATGAGCACCCTGGGCACGGTGGATATCTCCAAGTACCAGGCGACCGCCGCCGAAGTGCAGCATGAACATGCGTTCATCGAGACCATCCTCAACCTGATCCCGTCGAACATCTTCGCGGCCATGGCTCGCGGCGAAATGCTGCCGATCATCTTCTTCTCCGTACTGTTCGGTCTCGGCCTGTCGAGCCTGCAGTCGGACCTGCGCGAGCCGCTGGTAAAGATGTTCCAGGGCGTTTCGGAAAGCATGTTCAAAGTCACCCACATGATCATGAACTACGCTCCGATTGGCGTATTCGCACTGATCGCGGTGACCGTCGCCAACTTCGGCTTCGCTTCGCTGTTGCCGCTGGCAAAACTGGTGATCCTGGTTTACGTCGCCATCGCGTTCTTCGCCTTCGTGGTACTGGGCCTGATCGCCAAGCTGTTCGGCTTCTCGGTGCTCAAGCTGATGCGCATCTTCAAGGATGAGCTGGTGCTGGCCTACTCCACCGCTTCCTCGGAAACCGTGCTGCCACGGGTAATCGAGAAGATGGAAGCCTATGGCGCACCGAAAGCCATCTGCAGCTTCGTGGTACCGACCGGTTACTCGTTCAACCTCGACGGCTCGACCCTGTACCAGTCGATCGCGGCGATCTTCATTGCCCAGCTGTACGGCATTGACCTGTCGATCAGCCAGCAACTGCTGCTGGTGCTGACCCTGATGGTCACCTCCAAAGGCATCGCCGGTGTACCGGGCGTGTCTTTCGTGGTGCTGCTGGCGACTCTGGGCAGCGTCGGCATCCCGCTTGAAGGCCTGGCGTTCATCGCTGGTGTCGACCGCATCATGGACATGGCGCGTACCGCACTGAACGTGATCGGTAATGCCTTGGCGGTGCTGGTTATCGCGCGCTGGGAAGGCATGTACGACGACGCCAAGGGCGAGCGTTACTGGAATTCCCTGCCGCACTGGCGCAGCAAGGAAAAACTGCCGGCTGGCGAGATTTCCAAGAACTGACACCCCCCTGTAGGAGCTGCCGCAGGCTGCGATCTTTTGATCTTGCTTTTAAAAACAAAATCAAAAGATCGCAGCCTGCGGCAGCTCCTACAGTAGATTGAGGCCACCCAGTAAATCGGGGGGCGGCAGATCCATACGAACCCCGGAGCAATCCGGGGTTTGTCGTTTCTGGTGACCCCGCTATCATTCGCCGCATTCTTCGGGGGATTTGACTGATGCTTAATGGCCTGTGGCTTGGCTTCTTCATCGTGGCAGCCGTGTCGGCGCTGGCGCAGTGGCTGATCGGCGGCAACGCCGGGATCTTTGCGGCGATGGTGGAAAGCATTTTCGCCATGGCCAAGCTGTCGGTCGAAGTCATGGTGCTGCTGTTCGGCACCCTCACCCTGTGGCTGGGCTTTCTGCGCATCGCCGAAAAGGCCGGGATCGTCGAGTGGCTGGCCAAGGTGCTCGGTCCGCTGTTTCTGCGGCTGATGCCGGAAGTCCCGGCCGGCCACCCTGCCCTTGGCCTGATCACGCTGAACTTCGCCGCCAACGGTCTGGGCCTGGACAACGCCGCCACGCCGATCGGCCTCAAAGCCATGAAAGCGCTGCAGGAGCTCAACCCCAGCGCCACCATCGCCAGCAATGCGCAGATCCTGTTTCTGGTGCTCAACGCCTCGTCACTGACCCTGCTGCCCGTGACCATCTTCATGTACCGCGCCCAGCAAGGCGCGCCGGATCCGACGCTGGTGTTCCTGCCGATTCTGCTGGCGACCAGTTGCTCGACCATCGTCGGCTTCCTCTCCGTTGCCTTCATGCAACGCCTGCGCATCTGGGACCCGGTGGTGCTCGCCTATCTGGTGCCCGGCGCGCTGATCCTCGGCGGCTTCATGGCCCTGCTTGGTACGCTTTCTGCGACAGCACTGGCGGGATTGTCGTCGATCCTCGGCAATCTCACGCTGTTCGGCTTGATCATGCTGTTCTTGCTGATCGGCGCGCTGCGCAAGGTCAAGGTGTACGAGGCGTTCGTCGAAGGCGCGAAAGAGGGCTTCGATGTGGCGAAGAACCTCTTGCCGTATCTGGTGGCGATGCTCTGTGCGGTTGGCGTGTTGCGCGCCTCTGGTGCGCTGGATTTCGGCCTGGACGGTATTCGTCATCTGGTCGAGTGGGCCGGCTGGGACACGCGCTTCGTCGATGCGCTGCCGACGGCGATGGTCAAACCGTTTTCCGGCAGCGCCGCGCGGGCGATGCTCATCGAGACCATGCAGACCTCCGGCGTCGACAGCTTCCCGGCGCTGGTCGCGGCGACGGTGCAGGGCAGTACCGAAACCACTTTCTATGTGCTGGCGGTGTACTTCGGCGCGGTGGGGATTCAGCGCGCACGGCATGCGGTGGGGTGTGCGTTGCTGGCGGAGTTTGCTGGTGTGGTGGGCGCTATCGGGGTCTGCTACTGGTTCTTTGGTTGAGCAAAATTCCCATGTGGGAGCGAGCCTGCTCGCGAAGACGGAGTGTCAGTCAACGCTTAAGTGACTGATACACCGCTTTCGCGAGCAGGCTCGCTCCCACAGGAGTTGTGGTGTGTCAGCGCGGTTGCGGGGCGAGTTTCTGGCCTTGCTCCACGGCCCAGGCCACAACCTTGGCCGTAAGGCGATCACTGGCCTGGCCAAACCCGGCGACCACCGCTGGCACCTGCACATCATTCAACGACTGGCGCTCTTCAAAACGGCGGCTGGCGAGGATGCGCTGGTCGTAACCACGCACCAGCAACGCATCAACCCGCACCACAACGCCGGCCTGGGTGCCCTGATATTCGGTCTGAAACGCCTGCAAACTGCCGCCCAGTTCCAGATCCGCCTGGAAGTTGCTGTCGTCGGTGCTCAGCAACGTCACTCTGCCGTCACGCTGGAATCCATCGAGCAGGCGATTGCGCAGCAGCACCGGCGCCGGATCACTCCAGCGCGAGCCTTTGTAGCTGCTGATCACATCGCCCTGCGGGATAACGGCAATGCTCGGCCGGTTCAGTGCTTCGCTGGCCTGCAATTTATTCAAGCGCAGCGACCACGACTGCGCCGCCGCCGGGCTGGCCGAGGCGGGCGCTTGCGCGGCGGGCAGGCGGTAGACATCCGAAGGTTCCGACTTGGGCAAGATCGAGCACGCGCCGATCAGGGTCAGGCCAGCGCCGAGCAGGGCGATTCGAGTCAGCTTCATGGGGTGAATTCCTTGTTCTTGTCGCTGCCCAGCAGGTAGCCGCTGGGGTTGGCCTCAAGGCGTTGGGAAATGGCGCGCAGCGAGGTCAGCGTCTCGCGCAGTTCGCGAATCGCCGGGGCCAGGCCGTTGAGGCCCTGCATGCCGTTATCCAGCGAATTCTGGTTTTTGCTGAGCAAGCCGTTGATGGTCACGCTGCTTTGCTCCAGCGACTTCATCGCCTGCTCGGCGCTGCCAAGGGCCTGTTTGCCCTGATCGTTGAGCAGGCCGTTGGCGTTGCGCATCAGCAGCGAGGTCTGCTCGAGCATGCTGCCAGCCTGTTTGCCGACGGTCGCCAGTTGCTGCATGGCTTGCTTGATGTCGCCGCGCTGGTCATTGATGGTGCCGGTGGTCTGTTCCAGATGGGCGAGGGTCTTGCTCACGCGCTCGACGTTTTCCGCGGAGAACATGTGGTTGGCGTTCTGCAGCAGGGCGCTGATGCCGGTCATCAAGTCGCTGCTGTCGTTGAGCAGACGCGAGATAGGCGAGGGCGAGGCGACCAGCGTTGGCAGCTTGCCGTCGTGCCCGCGCAATTTCGGGCTCTCGGGTGTGCCGCCGCTGAGCTGGATGATCGACGTGCCAGTAATACCGGTCAGTGCCAGCTTGGCCTGGGTGTCTTCTTTGACCGGCGTGTCGCCCGCCAGACGAATCCGCGCCAGCACCCGGCGCGGGTCCTGCGGGTCGAGGCGCAGGCTGACCACGTCACCGACCTTGATGCCGCTGTACTGCACCGAGCTGCCCTTGGACAGACCGCTGACCGCCTCGTTGAATACCACTTCGTAATCCTTGAACTCGGTGTCGACGCTGGACTTTGCCAGAAACAGGCCGAAGAGCAGGGCGCCGGCCACGACGATCACCGTGAACAGGCCGATCAACACATGATGGGCTCGGGTTTCCATATCAGACCTCGTTGAGCAGTTTGGCGGCGTCCAGCGCCGAGCGGCCGCGCGGGCCGTGGAAGTATTCGTGAATCCACGCGTCGGCGGTTTCCGAGACGTCGTCGATAGGGCCGGCGACCAGCACTTTCTTCTGCGCCAGCACCGCCACGCGATCGGTGATGGTGTACAGCGTGTCGAGGTCGTGGGTCACCAGAAACACGCTCAGCCCCAACGCATCACGCAGGGTCAGGATCAATTGATCGAACTGCGCCGCGCCAATCGGATCGAGTCCGGCGGTGGGCTCATCGAGAAACAGAATGTCCGGATCCAGCGCCAAAGCCCGCGCCAGTGCCGCGCGCTTGATCATGCCGCCGGACAGCGACGCCGGGTATTTATCCGCCGCCGACAACGGCAGCCCGGCCAGCGCCAGTTTCACCGCCGCCAGATGCTCGGCGTCGTGACGGCTGAGGCCGGCGTGTTCGATCAGGGGCAGGGCGACGTTCTCGGTCACGGTCAGCGACGAGAACAGCGCGCCTTTCTGGAACAGCACACCGAAGCGGCGTTCGATCAGCGAGCGCTCATGCTCGGGCAGATTCTGCAGGTTCTGACCGAAGACCTTGACCATGCCCTCGCTGGGCCGATTCAGCCCGACGATGCTGCGCAGCAGCACCGATTTGCCGGTACCGGAGCCGCCAACCACGGCGAGGATCTCGCCCTTGTACACGTCCAGATCAAGGTTCTCGTGCACGCTCTGCGGGCCGAAGCGATTGCACAGGCCACGGACTTCGATCACCGCCTCCGAGGGCGCGCGGGGTAGACGACTCACCAGCCCATCTCCATGAAAAACAGCGCGGCCACCGCATCAAGCACGATCACCACGAAAATCGACTGCACCACGCTGGAGGTGGTGTGCGCGCCGACCGATTCGGCGCTGCCGCTGACCTTGAAGCCTTCCAGGCAACCGATCGCCGCGATCAGGAAGGCGAAGATCGGCGCCTTCACCAGCCCGACCAGAAAATGCTGAATGCCGATGTCCGATTGCAGCAGCGAGAGGAACATCGCCGGCGAGATGTCCAGCGACACCGCACAAACCACACCGCCGCCGACGATCCCCGAGAGCATCGCCAGAAACGTCAGCATCGGCAGCGCCACCAGCAGCGCCAGCACACGCGGCACCACCAGCAATTCGATCGGGTCGAGGCCAAGGGTGCGGATCGCGTCGATTTCTTCGTTGGCCTTCATCGAGCCGATCTGCGCGGTGAATGCACTGGCGGTGCGCCCGGCCATCAGGATCGCCGTGAGCAACACGCCGAATTCGCGCAGGAACGAGAAGCCGACCAGGTCCACGGTGAAAATCGTCGCGCCGAAACTGGCCAGTACCGTGGCGCCAAGAAACGCCACCACCGCACCGACCAGAAACGTCAGCAAGGCCACGATCGGCGCAGCGTCGAGGCCGGTCTGCTCGATGTGCGCGATCATCGGCGTAATGCGCCAGCGCTTGGGCCGCAACAGACCACGGGCGATGACTTCGAGAATCAGGCCGACGAAGCCGAGCAGCTGCATCGTGTCTTTCCACACCGTATCCACTGCGCGGCCGATGCGCGTCAGCAGTTGCACGCTGACGCTGACTTCCGGCTCCTTGATCGGCACGCAGAAATCGCTCAGCGAGCAATACACGGTTTGCAGCAAGGCGCGGTCGGCAGTTGAAAGGGTGCAATCGGGGTGTTCGGCGGTTTTGCCCAAGCGCTCGGAACCGAGCAGCTCGACCAGCAACGAGGCGCCGGCGGTGTCCAGGGCTCCGAGGCCGTTCAGATCGATGGAAGTGTTGGCGTCGTACTGGCCGCGGAGCTTTTCGCTCAGATGCTTGAGCGCGGTGTAGTGGGCGAGCGTCCAGTCGCCGCTGACCCGCAGACGGGCAGGGCTGAGCGCGGTGTCCAGATGGGCACTGCCGGGGGTTGGGCTGCTGGTCATAAGCTCCGTGCTTGTACGGCCGTTACGAGATCCTACGTAATAGCACGAACCGGATTACTTTTCTTTGGCCGGTGTGCTGTCGGTAATTGCGAAACGCAGCACGCCGATCAACTGGCCATCCTCGGTCAGCACCCGCACCTGCCACTTGCCCGCCGGGTTGCCGGGGAAATTCTGTTTGTGCGTCCACGCCCGGTAGCCTTCCTTGCGCCCGCCATGGATGTCGAGGGCGATGCGGTCGACCTCTTTGCCGTTGAAGGTCCACACGTGATAAATCCGCTCGTCGAGACCGCGCGGCGCGTTGATCGCAGTGTAGGCGTAGAGCCCGCCGCTGCGGATCTGCTCGGCACTGACGGTGTCGAGGCTGGCGCCGGGGGTGCGATCCTGCAATTGCGTGCTGATCGCTACGTCGGTCATCCACAGCGTTGCCGGCGGCACCCACGAACGCAGCGCCCAACCGACGCCGCCGATGCCGAAGGTAATGAACAGAATCGCCAGGGCATTGCGCACTGTGCGGATCGGGAAGATTGACGCCAGGCTCGGGAACGACAGCAGCACGGCAATTCCCAGCGCCCATTTGAAACTCTGCGCGGTGGTCAGGTGCATGATCACCGGCAACGCAGTGAGCAGTGCGGCGAACAGGGTCAGGGTGTGCAGCGCGAGAAACGCCCAGCGCCGTGGCGCCAGCCATTTGTAGTACAGCGGATCGACGATGGAGATCAGTGCGGCAACGCTGAGCAGCCCCGTGAAGACAAACTGGCCGCTGTTCCACGTAGTGGTGATGAAGAAGAATGGCAAAACGAAAAACAGGCTTTCCTGATGGATCATCTGCGTCGCGTAACGCAGCAGCGGCTGGGGAATTTCGCGTTTGAAGATCCGTGTGAACAGCCCGGTCAGGGTGTTTTCCAGCATCAGCCAGATCCAGCTGAGCAGCATGATCACCGTGATCCAGCTCGCCAGACCCTGTTGGCGATCGACGAGGATGAAACTGCCGACCCCGGAAATGAACCCACCCGCCGCGATCAACCCGGGGTAGCGCTTCATCAGCTCGAGAATGCGCTGGATAAGGAGGGTCAGTTTTGGCATTTTGGCGGTTCACGACGATATGGGGAAAATCCCGGAAAGGTTAACGCCGCATGACCCCTGTGGCGAGGGGATTTATCCCCGATCGGCGGCGCAGCCGTCGTAGATCCTGCGAGCGAATTCTGTCTGGATATACCGAGCTGCCCTTATCGGGGCTGCTGCGCAGCCCATCGGGGATAAATCCCCTCGCCACAAGTGCTCACTCACCACAGGATTAATGGCTTCCAGCAATTTTTTGGCGACGATACACACGCCAGCCGATCAACATCAGCAGCACCAGCCCCACCCCACCTGCAGCCAGCCACAACACTTGATCATCACTGATCAACGGCTTCTCGATCCGGATATACCCCGGCTGCAGCAACAGCTCGCGCATCGCCTTGTTCGCCGCTTCCAGCGTCACCCCCTGCAACTCCCGCGCGGGATTGGCAAAGCGACCATCCTGATAGTCGGCCAGCGCGCTCCAGTAATAGTCCGCCAGTGCGCTGTTGCCCTGCACGGCCCAGGCTTGGTGGGCGATGGCGGCTTGCTTGATGCGGGCGAAGGTGCTCGGGTCGAGACCGTTTTGCAGCAGGTCGGCCTTGAGGTCTTCAAGCACCTGGATGGCTTCGTCGACGTCATCGCGATCCAGGTCAGCGTTGAGGCTCATGAAGCCGACACCGCCGAACACTTCGCGCTCGGCCCACGGTCCGTACGACAAGCCATGGTTGAGACGAATCTGCCGGTACAACGCCCAGTCGAGGTAATCCTTGAGAATGTCGAACGTCTGATCGTACTGATCGTCGAGCACCGGTTCCGGCACCAGCCAGTGCAGCTTGGCGCTGTCGCCGATAAAGCCACGGGTGAGGGTGCGTTCATGGGCGGCGCTGGTGCGGATGTCCGGCAGCGGCCGATGCTCGCTCGGCTCGACCGGCTCCAGCTCACCCCAGGTACGCTCCAGATAGGCCGGCAGCAGTTTGTCGAGTTCGCCGACGACGATCAGGGTCATGTTGTTCGGCGCATACCAGGCCTTGCGCACCTTCTCCAGTTGCTCTTGGGTCAGATGGCCGACTTCGGCGCGCTGCGGGCATTTCAGTCCCAGCTCGACAGCCAGTTGATTGCTCGCGGTATGACCGAGGTCCTGACGGTCGAGGAAACGTTGCAGCCTGGTGTAGTGCCCGCCGTCCTCACGCTCGACCACCCGCTTGGCGGCGTTGATAGCATTGTCGTCGATGCGTGTCTGGGTCAGCAGCGCGAGCAGCAGGTCGAGCACCTTGCGCTGATTTTTCGCCGGGGCCTCGATGACGAACGTGGTGTCGGCATTGCTGGTGAACGCGTTCCAGTCACCACCCAACGCCTGCATGCGCTCTTCCAGACCGCCTTCGCCAGTGGCGTCGATACCGCTGAACAGCAGGTGTTCGAGCAAATGCGGCAGCTCTTTCTCGTCGCAATCGAAGTCATCCAGGCCAACGCCGACCACCAGCCGGATCGCCACATGGCCACGTTCGGTGCCGGGTTTGAGCATCAGTTGCAAACCGTTGGGCAGCGCATAGCCTTCGACCTGAAACCGATCCAGGGCAAAAGCGGGCAGGGAACCGAGCAACAGACAGGCGAACAACAGGCAACGCATAACAGGCTTCCATACGGCTGATTTGGAGATCCGTGTCGTCAGTCAGGGCCCCATCGCTGGCAAGCCAGCTCCCACAAGGATCTGCGGCGCTCACAAAACCTTGTGGGAGCTGGCTTGCCAGCGATGACGGTCTCAAGGCTGAACCACTGTAACTGACTGGCCCCAGCCCCAGACGTTCAAGGCGAATGCGTAATGTCGGCCATGTCATCCACGGCCAGCGCGCCGGTGTCCGCCGTTTCCAGCACCACATAGGCGCTGCTGCAGAACAGCGAATTGAGCCGTTTCATGTCGGCGATCAACTCCAGATGCAGCGAGCTGGTCTCCAGGCTCTGAACGATCTTGCGTTGCAAACGGCTGACATGCGCATGGGCCAGACGCCGTTCCTGCGCACGAAAGCGGCGTTTCTCCCGTAACAACTGCCGCGCGCTTTCGCGGTCGCCGCTGAGAAACACCGACAGGCCCAGGCGCAGGTTGGCGATCAGTTGCTGTTGCAGCCCGGCAAGATCTTCCAGGCCTTCTTCGGAAAACGAACGACGCTGCGAAGTCTTCTGCTGCTGGATCTTGCGCAGCATGCGCTCGATCAGGTCTGCGGCGAGTTTCAGGTTGATCGCCAGTTCGATGATCTCGGCCCAGCGCCGACTGTCGTGCTCGCCGAGATCCTCGCGGGGCATCTGCGCCAGATACAGCTTGATCGCGCTGTACAGCGCCTCGACGTCATCGGTCAGGCGGCGCATCTCCTGGGTGACGGCGGTCTGCTTGCCGCGCAACACATCGAGGGAGGCGTCGAGCATGTTGTCGAGCAGATCACCCATGCGCAGGGTTTCCCGCGCGGCATTGGCCAGCGCCAGGCTCGGCGTGACCAGCGCGGTCGGGTCGAGATGGCGTGGTTTGGCGGCGCCGTTGACCTCCGGCCGCTCGGGCAGCAGCCACGCACAAAGCCGCGCCATCGGCCCGACGCTCGGCAGCAGGATCAGGCAGCGCGCGGTGTTGTAGAGCAGGTGGAAGCCGATGACCATTTCCTGCGGGCTGAAATCAAGGCTGTCGATCCAGTGCACCAGCGGGTCGAGCACCGGGATGATCAGCAGCAAACCGATCAATTTGTACAACAGACTGCCCAGCGCAACCTGGCGGCCGGCGGCGTTCTGCATGCTGGTGCTCATGAAGGCGAGGATGCCGCTGCCGATGTTGGCGCCGATCACCAGACCGATCGCCACCGGCAAACTGATCACCGCAGCCCCGGCCAGCGTGGCGGTGAGCAGCACGGCGGCGAGGCTGGAGTAGGAAATCATCGCAAACAGTGCTCCGACCAGGGCGTCGAGGAGGATGTCGCCGGTCAGCGAGGCGAAAATCACTTTCACCCCTTGCGCGTGAGTGATCGGCGCAGCGGCCTCGACGATCAATTGCAGGGCGAGAATGATCAGCCCCAGCCCGATCGACACCCGGCCCATTTGCCCGAGCCGCGTCTGTTTGCGCGACAGAAAGAAAATCACCCCGAGGAAAATCAGCAGCGGCGACAGCCATGACAGATCGAGGGTCAGCACCCGCGCCATCAACGCGGTACCGACGTCTGCGCCAAGCATGGTCGCCAGCGCCGGGGTCAGCGCCATCAGACCCTGACCGACAAACGAAGTGACCAGCATCGCCGTGGCGTTGCTGCTCTGCACCATGGCGGTGACGAGAATACCGGCGATGAACGCCAGCCATTTCTTCGACATGTTCTGGCCGATGACATGTCGCAGATTGGTGCCATAAACCCGCAGGATGCCGGTTCGGACGATGTGCGTGCCCCAGATCAACAGGGCGACGGCGGACAACAGATTGAGCAGGGTGAGCATGCAGACCCCCTGTAGTAGCAGCGCCCCAGAGGGGCAAGTGGAAGGCACCGCGCGGTTTCTACGTTCTTGATACTTAAGCTGTAGTTGGCTAACGGCCTCGGCGCCAGCATTGCACAGCTAAAGCGTGGATTGAAACAAAAGTGTCATGAAAAGCGCTTCATACACTCCCTTTAAATCAACGCCGTCTCCTGTGGGAGCTGGCTTGCCAGCGATGGCGTCAGCACAACCAACATTGATGTCGCCTGACACTCCGCTATCGCTGGCAAGCCAGCTCCCACAAGGTCCGCAGTGACTGAATGTTGCACAAACAAATGTGGGAGCGAGCCTGCTCGCGAAAGCGGTGGGCCAGCCAACATTGTTGTCGACTGGCACTCCGTCTTCGCGAGCAGGCCCGCTCCCACAGGGGTGTAGCGTGCTGCCGGGACTACCGGGTTACTGGCCCGGCACATCCTTGCGCAGTTTCACCGGATCCTGCTGTTTCTTTTTCCGGGCCATCGCGCCGCGCAGTTTGATGTTGATCGCTTCCACCGCCAGCGAGAACGCCATGGCGAAGTAGACGTAGCCTTTTGGCACGTGCACGTCGAACGATTCGGCGATCAGCACGGTACCGACCACCAGCAGGAACGACAGCGCGAGCATTTTCAGCGACGGGTGCTTGTCGATGAATTCGCTGATCTTGCCCGACGCCAGCATCATCACCAGCACTGCCACGACGATCGCCGCGACCATGACCGGGACGTGGGAAACCATGCCGACGGCAGTGATCACCGAGTCCAGCGAGAAGACGATATCGATGATCGCGATCTGGATGATGGTGTAGAGGAAGTTGCCGCCCTTGCCCGATGGCGCGTCGTCGCTTTCATCTTCACCTTCCAGCGCGTGGTACATCTCCTGCGAACTCTTCCACAACAGGAACAGGCCACCGAAGAACAGGATCAGGTCGCGGCCGGAGATGCCCTGGCCGAACACTTCGAACAGGTCGGCAGTGAGGCGCATGACCCAGGTAATCGACAGCAGTAACAGGATCCGCGTGACCATGGCCAGGCCAAGACCGAAGATCCGTGTGCGCTGCTGCATGTGTTTCGGCATGCGGCTGACCAGGATCGAAATCATGATGATGTTATCGATACCGAGGACGATTTCCAGGGCGGTCAGGGTAAAAAAGGCAACCCAGATTTCGGGGTTGGTCAGCCAATCCATGTGTATTCCTTTGAGCGAGTGTTAAACCGAAAAAGGTCCGGGCTTCAAACCGCGAAGCCGGGACCCGTAACGGTGAGTCTTGGGCTTATAGAGTGCTGAACAGCGGGAAAGTCCCCAACAGCAGTGCAGCAATCAGAATGCAGATGCACACCAGGATCGCCCATTTCAGGGTGAAACGCTGGTGATCACCGAAATCGATGCCGGCCAGCGCCACCAACAGATAGGTCGACGGCACCAACGGGCTCAGCAAGTGGACGGGCTGGCCGACGATCGAGGCACGGGCCATTTCCACCGCAGTGATCCCATAGTGGCTGGCCGCTTCGGTCAGCACCGGCAATACACCGTAATAGAACGCATCGTTGGACATGAAGAAGGTGAAGGGCATGCTCACCAGCGCCGTAATCACCGCCAGGTACGGGCCGAGGAATTCCGGGATCACCGCCAACAGGCTCTTCGACATCGCATCGACCATGCCGGTGCCCGACAGGATACCGGTGAAGATACCGGCCGCAAAGATCAGCCCGACCACTGCCAGCACGCTGCCGGAATGCGCGGCGACGCGATCCTTCTGCATTTGCAGGCATGGGTAGTTGACGATCATCGCAATACTGAACGCCACCATGAACAGCACCGGCAGCGGCAACAGGCCGCCGATCAGCGTGCACATCAGGCCGAAAGTCAGTGCGGCATTGAACCAGATCAGCTTCGGACGGCGTGCGTCGGGGAATTGCGAGACGCTGATTTCACTGTGATCGATCTCGTCGCCAACCAGGTGCAGCTCGCCGAGGCGGGCACGTTCACGCTTGCCGTAGAAGTAGGCAATCACCAGGATCGCCAAGACACCGGCGGCCATGGCCGGGATCATCGGTACGAAAATGTCCGAAGGATCCACATGCAGGGCACTCGCCGCGCGGGCGGTCGGGCCGCCCCACGGGGTCATGTTCATCACGCCACCGGCGAGGATGATCAGACCGGCCATGATTCGCGGGCTCATGCCGATGCGGCTGTACAGCGGCAGCATCGCGGCCACACAAATCATGTAAGTGGTCGCGCCGTCACCATCGAGGGAAACGACGAGCGCCAGAACGGCGGTACCGACCGAAACTTTCAGCGGGTCGCCCTTGACCAGTTTGAGGATCTTGCGCACGGCCGGGTCGAACAGGCCGGAGTCGATCATCAGGGCGAAATACAGAATGGCGAACATCAACATCACGCCGGTCGGCGCCAGTTTGGTGATGCCTTCAAGCATCATCGGGCCGATCTTCGGCGCGAAACCACCGAACAGGGCGAACAGGATCGGGATGATGATCAGGGCGATCAGCGCGGACAGGCGCTTGGTCATGATCAGGAACATGAACGTGATGACCATGGCGAAGCCAAGGAAAGTCAGCATGGGAATACTCCAGGCGTAGCGCGGCTAGTTGAATGAGCGGATCGGGCGGGATCAGCGCAGAACGGGAGGCGCGAGGCGTACGGGCGGAGTGACCAGCAGGAAGCGGGAGAAACGGCGGGTTGCAGAAGACATCAGAATCACCATTGTTGTTGTTAATTGGGCCGGGCCTGTGGAAAAAACACAGGGCTTGGGCCAACCGGTCTGTTGCCGGGAGTGGGGCGATCCTAATCGGGGAAGCTTTCAGCTACCTTTCGCGACCGAAAGCGATGAATGAATGGTCAACCGGCGGTCGGATGCAGCGACAGCCAATGAATACGGGACGACAAGCGATACGAGGGAACGGATAGACAACGCTGGCTGGCAGTCTGGACATATTCGTTATCAGTTCAGTCCAAGCACCTGGTTAAAAAATCGACAGATCCAGCGGCCGCACCGCGCCCATCCAGATCGCGTGTTCGGTGTGGTCGAGCAGGTCATCGCCAGTGTCCGGATGCAGGAACACCACCAACCCCTTGCGGTTAAGCGCCAGCCACGGCAGCACCTCGCCGATCAGCTCGGGACCGAAAGCCAGTTGGCAGCTCCAGTCGGGGTGCGGCCCCACCGGGCGTTCGTGCACGCGGCCCATTTTCAGCGCAAACAACTGCGCGGCCTGTTCGCACAAGGCCCGCGCCTGGTCGGTGGTTTGCGCGTCGAAATAGACATGGGCGTGATAGCCCTTGATCCCTTGCATCGTGTCGCCTCTCAATCGGTTCGAACCCTTGGCTGTTTCCACCGTCACAGGTCATATAGGACAACTATAAGGAAAACAGCCATGAAAAATGCCGAGACCCCAGTGGTCAAAGTGGTGCTTTATGGTGCCATGGCCAGCCTGGGCGGTGCATTGATGGCTGAATTGCTGCGTCGCCAACACGAAGTCATCGCCATTCTCGACGATCTCACTGCACTCGCGCCGCGTCCGGGATTGCGCACCAAGACCGGCGATCTGTTCGATGCCGAGCGGGTCAATCAGAGCGTCGCCGGCAGCTCGGCGGTGATCTGTCTGCTGGACGCGCCGGGGTTGCCGTTCAGCAGCGACCACGTTGAGCGCTCGGTGACGCTCGGCCCGGTGGAGCAGGTGCTGGCAGTCGACGCCTTGGTCGAAGGTTTGCAACTGGCCAGCGTGCCGCGCCTGTTTCTGGTCGGCAACTTCGGTGTGCTCGACGAGCCTGACAATGACGAGCGTCTGCAACGTCACGCTGCCGAAGAAATCCTCGAGGCGGTACAAAGCAGCTCACTGCGCTGGACCTTGGTCAATGCGCCCCATGGCATGGCCGGATTGACCATCGAGCACTTCAGTCAGGTCGGCGGCAATCTCGAACCGGGATTGGCCGAACCGCTGGAACGCTTGAACCGTGTCGCGGTGGGGATTGCCGATGAACTGCGGTTGAACCTGCATGTGGGGCAGCATGTGAATTTTGTGGCGGCTTCTGATTCGTAAAAGATCGGACGATCTTTTGCTCTTCACACCGCAATCGAGGGCAGGGCCAGACCGTTAAGCGATTCGGCACTGCTGGCCTGTTCCGCCATCAACCAATCAACAAATTCTTGAATCAACAAACCTCGACGTTTGCGTGGCGGTAACACCACGTAATACCCCAGCCGCGACAGCGTGGTTTCCGCCAGCGGTCGGCACAGCAAACCCTGCACCAGCAAGTTATCCACAAGGTGGCGCCAACCGATTGCCACGCCTTGCCCGCCGATCGCCGCTTGGATCAATAACGTGTAATTGTCGAAGCGCAGCTGCCCCGGCGCCGGCGGCGTGGTCAGGCCAAGTTGACGGAACAGCCCGCTCCAGTCGAACCAGTTGCTGCTGTTTTCACCACGCAGATGCAGCAGCGGCAATTCCAGCAGGGCCTGCGCGGGCAACGGCAATGAACGCTCCTTGAGCAGCAGCGGGCTGCACACCGGGAATACTTCTTCGCTGAACAGCCAGTGGCTCTCACCCTGCTTGAATCGACCATCGCCAAACAGGATCGCCACGTCGATGTCGGTGCGCAGCATGTTGTGGTTGCGCTCGCTGGTGACCAGGCTGACATCGATATGCGGATTGGCCTCATGGAAGCGATGCAGGCGCGGCATCAACCAATAAGCGGCAAAAGCGAAATCCGTGGCCACTTGCAGCACCTCATGTTGCTGTTGAGTGCTGATTGCGCTTAATCCTGCGTCGATATTCTGCAAACCGAGGGCAACTTGCTCGAAAAGCAGGCTGCCCACCTCTGTCAACTCGATACCCCGGTAAATCCGGTCGAACAGGCGCGTACCGAGCTGCTCCTCCAGACGTTTCATTTGCTGGCTGATCGCCGGCTGCGTGGTGCCAAGCTCCACCGCAGCAGCGGTAAAACTGCGATGGCGGGCCGCCGCTTCAAAAGCGCGCAGCAGATCGAGGGAGAGGTCACCGAGGGCGTCATACATAAGCTGTACTTATCCTAGTCATTGTCCGGCGCGGGCTTTACCGGAACAGGCATGGAATCCATGCTCGATCGCAGCACTCTCGCATAAATATTCAACATGGAATGCCGCGATCACATGAAGCGCAAGAACATTCTTTTCATCATGGCCGATCAAATGGCCGCGCCAATGTTGCCGTTCTACGGCCCATCGCCAATCAAACTGCCGAATCTGTCCCGCCTCGCCGCCCAAGGCGTGGTGTTCGATGCTGCTTACTGCAACAGCCCGCTGTGCGCGCCGTCGCGTTTCACCCTGGTCAGCGGCCAGTTGCCGAGCAAGATCGGCGCCTACGACAACGCGGCTGATTTCCCCGCCGACATTCCGACTTACGCGCATTACCTGCGGCGTCTCGGCTACCGCACCGCGCTGTCGGGCAAGATGCATTTCTGCGGGCCGGACCAGCTGCACGGTTATGAAGAACGCCTGACCAGCGATATCTATCCGGCCGATTACGGTTGGGCGGTGAACTGGGACGAGCCGGACGTGCGGCCGAGCTGGTATCACAATATGTCTTCGGTGCTGCAAGCCGGGCCGTGCGTGCGCACCAATCAGCTGGATTTCGACGAAGAGGTGGTGTTCAAGGCGCAGCAATATCTGTTCGATCACATTCGCGAGGACGGCGATCAGCCGTTCTGCCTGACTGTGTCGATGACCCACCCGCACGATCCGTACACGATTCCCAAGGCTTTCTGGGATCTGTATGACGATGCTGATATCCCGTTGCCTACAGCTTTGAACCAGGACGAACTCGATCCGCACTCGCAACGTCTGCTCAAGGTTTATGACCTGTGGGACAAGCCGCTGCCTGTGGATAAGATCCGCGATGCCCGTCGCGCCTACTTCGGTGCTTGCAGTTATATCGACGCCAATGTCGGCAAACTGCTGCAAACCCTTGAGGAAACCGGGTTGCTCGATGACACCATCATCGTCTTCTCCGGTGACCACGGCGACATGCTCGGTGAGAAAGGCCTCTGGTACAAAATGCACTGGTTCGAGATGGCTGCGCGAGTGCCGCTGCTGATCAGCGCACCGGGACAATTCGAGGCCGGCCGAGTCAGCGCCGCCGTATCCACCGCCGACCTGCTGCCGACCTTCGTGGATCTAGCCGGTGGCACGCTTGAGCCGGGCCTGCCGCTGGACGGTCGTTCGTTGCTGCCGCACCTGCAAGGGCAGGGCGGGCATGACGAGGTGTTCGGCGAATACATGGCCGAAGGCACTGTGAGCCCGCTGATGATGATTCGCCGGGGTGCCTACAAATTTATCTACAGCGAAAGCGACCCGTGCCTACTCTTCGATGTGGATAACGATCCGCGCGAAGAAGAGGAGCTGAGCCAATCGCCGCACCATCGTCAGCTGTTCGAAGACTTTCTCGCCGAAGCGCGGGCCAAGTGGGACATTCCGGCAATCCATCGGGACGTACTGGCCAGCCAGCGCCGACGCCGTTTCGTCGCCGATGCGTTAACCATCGGCAAGCTGAAGAGCTGGGATCACCAGCCGCTGGTCGATGCCAGTCAGCAATACATGCGCAACCACATCGACCTTGATGATCTGGAGCGCAAGGCCCGTTATCCACAACCCTGCCAAAACCAAAAATGTTAAGGGGAAGTCCATGAAGTTATCCACAGCTGTCACTGTCGGTCTGATCGCATTGAGCAGCGCCTCGGCGTTCGCCGAGCAAAGCTGCGAGACCGTGAAGATGGCCGATCCGGGCTGGAGCGACATCGCCGCAACCAATGCCATCACCGGGTTTCTGCTGGACGGCATGGGCTATAAGGCCAAAGTCGACACCCTTGCGGTGCCGATCACCTTCGGCGGCTTGAAGGATGGCCAGGTTGACGTGTTCCTCGGCAACTGGATGCCGGCGCAGCAGGGCTTCTATGACAAGTTCGTCGCTACTGGCGATGTGACGCAATTGGCCAAAAACCTGGAAGGCACCGAATTCACTCTCGCCGTCCCCGACTATGTCTGGGAGGCAGGCGTGCATGATTTTGCCGACCTGAACAAATTCGCCGACAAGTTCGACAAGAAAATCTACGGCATCGGTTCGGGGGCGCCGGCGAACATTTCGCTGCAGGAGATCATCAAGAAGAACGACTTCAACATGGGCCAGTGGAAGCTGATCGAGTCCAGCGAACAGGCGATGCTCGCCGAAGTGTCGCGGGCGGTGAAGAAACAGAAATTCGTCACCTTCCTCGGCTGGACCCCGCACCCGATGAACGTGCAGCTGAAAATGCGTTACCTGAAGGGCGGCGAAAAATACTTCGGCGACACCGGCAGCGTCTTTACCCTGACCCGCAAGGGCTACGCCGAGGCCTGCCCGAATGTGGGTAAGTTACTGACCAATCTGGCCTTCACCCAGGACATGGAGAACAGCATCATGGCCGAGGTGGTGAACAAGAAGATCAGCAATGCCGAAGCGGCGAAGGCGTGGATCAAGGCCAATCCGGCGGTGCTGGACAAGTGGCTGGATGGCGTGAAGACCGTGGATGGCAAGGATGCGTTGATGGCGGTGAAGGCCAAGCTTTGATCTCAGGGTTGCTGGAATAGCGTTCGGCTGGAGATTTTTGCCCCCTCACCCCAGCCCTCTCCCCCAAGGGGGCGAGGGGGAAAGGGAGCCGATCGCTGTTGAATCGAAACTTGCGTTCAACGCCGAAATCGCAGGTCGGTGAATCTTCAACAAACAGCTCGGTCAGTCCCCTCTCCCTCAGGGAGAGGGCTAGGGTGAGGGGCTTTTACACCTGACACCCTGATAACCTTGAACAAAACCCCAACCGCGAGGACCCATGGCCTTCCCCAGCCGCCATTCACTTTTTCCTTTCCTGAGCTGGTTGCCACGGCAAACCCGCGCCAGCGTCGGGCGGGACCTGATCGTCGGCCTCAGCGGTGCGATTCTCGCCTTACCCCAGTCGATTGCCTACGCGCTGATTGCCGGGCTGCCACCGGAATACGGTCTGTACGCCGCAATCATTCCGGTATTGGTCGCCTGCCTGTGGGGGTCGTCATGGCATCTGATCTGCGGCCCGACGGCGGCGATTTCGATTGTCCTGTACGCCAGCGTCAGCCCGCTCGCGGTGCCGGCTTCCGAGGACTACATCACCCTGATCCTGCTGCTGACGTTCCTTGCGGGGATTTTCCAATGGTTGCTCGGCTTGCTGCGTTTTGGCGCACTGGTGAATTTCGTTTCGCATTCGGTGGTGCTCGGCTTCACCCTCGGCGCCGCCGTGGTGATCGCCATCGGGCAATTGCCCAATCTGCTCGGGCTGGAATTGCCGGCCAACACCACAGCGCTCGCCAGCGTGATGGATCTGCTGCGACATCTGGGGGCTGTGGATAAGCCTTCGCTGATGCTCGGCGTCGCCACAGTGATCGTCGGCGTGGCCCTGAAAAAACTCCTGCCGCGCTGGCCGACGCTGTTGCTCACGCTGGTGCTGGCCAGCCTGCTGGTGTGGGTCTGGCCGGCGATGTTTGGTCATGTGCATCTGGTCAGCGCTTTCGTCGGACGCCTGCCGCCGCTGAGCGCCTTGCCGCTGGATCTGGAGGTGATCCTGCGCCTGCTGCCAAGCGCGGTGGCGGTGGGCATGCTTGGGCTGGTCACCAGCCTGTCGATTGCCCGCTCGATTTCGGCGCGCTCGCAACAGTTGCTCGATGCCAATCAGGAAGTCCGCGCACAGGGTTTGTCGAACATCGTCGGTGCGTTCTTTTCCGGGTCGCTCTCAGCCGGATCGTTTACCCGTTCGGGATTGAGTTATGAGGCGGGTGCCTGCTCGCCACTGGCCGGAGTGTTTTCGGCGATCTGGGTGGCGCTGTTTGCGGTGTTCGGCGCAGGGCTGATCGCGCACATCCCGATCCCGGCCATGGCCGGCAGCATCCTGTTGATTGCCTGGGGTCTGGTCGATCACCGGGGCATTCGCGCCTTGCTGCGGGTCAGCCGCGCCGAGTTCGTGGTGATGGCCCTGACTTGCCTGGCGACTCTGCTGCTGGAATTGCAGACGGCGATCTACGCCGGGGTGCTGGCGTCATTGTTTTTCTACCTCAAGCGCACCTCGCAACCACGGGTGCAGCATTGGCGCGACGGTGACGACGATGTGTTGCGCGTGGGTGGTTCGATCTTCTTCGGCGCCAGCCATTACCTGCAAGTGCGCCTGCAACGCCTGCATGGCGCACGGGTGGTGATCGAGGCGCAGCAGATCAACTTCATCGATTATTCGGGGGTGGAGATGCTGCATCAGGAAGCGCGACGCCTGCTGGGCCAGGGTCGCAGCCTGACCCTGCGCCGGGCGCGGTCGCCGGTCGTGGAGGAGTTGAGGAAGCTGGAGGGGGCGGAGAAGTGCCCGATCAGGTTTGAGGATTGATCTGATATCGCGGTGGTGATGCGATTCGCGAGCAGGCTCGCTCCCACATTGATCGTATTTCAATGTGGGAGCAAAGCTTAAAGGGCCAGTTGGCGTCGCAGCTCGGCGAGTACCGGCGCGGTATCCGGGCGTACGCCACGCCACAGCCAGAACGCCTCGGCTGCCTGTTCGGCGAGCATGCCCAGACCATCCATCGCCAGCGCCGCGCCGTGCTCAGTGGCCCAGCGGCAGAACGCGGTCGGTTCCTTGCCGTACATCATGTCGTAGCACAGCGTCTGGCCTGGCTCGATCAGGCTTGGCGCAATCGGCGGCACGTCACCGGTCAGGCTGGCGGAGGTGGCGTTGATGATCACGTCCACCGGTTCGCGCAGCCAGTCGAAACCACTGGCCGACACCGGCCCGAGGTCGCAGAACAACTCGGCCAGCAGTTCAGCCTTGTCCACGGTGCGATTGGCGATGATCACCGAGGCCGGCTTCTCCGCCAGCAATGGCTCCAGCGCACCGCGCACCGCGCCGCCAGCGCCGAGCAAAAGGATGCGCTTACCGGTCAGGCTGAACCCGGCATTCACCGTCAGATCGCGGACCAGACCGGCGCCATCGGTGTTGTCGCCGAGCAGTGAGCCATCGTCCAGTTTGCTCAAGGTGTTCACCGCACCGGCGCGCTGCGCGCGGGCGGTCAGGCTGTTGGCCAGACGGTAGGCGTCTTCCTTGAACGGCACCGTCACATTGGCGCCGCGCCCTTCGCGAAAGAACGCCTTGGCGCAGCCGACAAAATCATCCAGCGGCGCCAGCAGCGTGCTGTAGTCGAGGCGCTGGCCGGTCTGTTCGGCGAACAACTGGTGAATCATCGGCGACTTGCTGTGGCCGATCGGATTACCGAAAACGACGTAACGATCCATCACCCGTCCTCAGGCCTCGGCCAGCCAGTCGCGATCCTGCAGGAAGTAATCGGTCAGGCGCGCTTCTGCGCTGCCCGGCTCGGCCTTCCAGTCATAGCCCCAGCGCACTTGCGGTGGCAGCGACATCAGAATCGATTCAGTGCGGCCACCCGATTGCAGACCGAACAGCGTGCCACGGTCGTAAACCAGGTTGAATTCGACGTAGCGGCCTCGGCGGAATTCCTGGAATTCGCGCTGCTGGGCAGTGAAGGCGTCGTTCTTGCGCCGTTGCACGATCGGCAGGTAGGCCTCGATATAGGCATCGCCGATGGCGCGCATGAAGGCGAAACTGGTGTCGAAATCCCACTCGTTCAGATCGTCGAAGAACAGACCGCCAATGCCACGTGGCTCATGACGATGCTTGATATGGAAATAGGTGTCGCACCAGGCCTTGTAACGCGGATAGACGTCCGCACCGAACGGCGCACAGGCTTGCTCGGCGACGCGGTGCCAATGAATGCAATCTTCCTCAACGCCGTAATACGGGGTCAGGTCGAAACCGCCGCCAAACCACCAGACCGGTTCTTCGCCTTCTTTTTCAGCAATGAAAAAACGCACGTTGGCGTGGGAGGTCGGCACATGCGGATTGTGCGGGTGGATCACCAGCGACACGCCGAGCGCCTCGAAACCACGCCCGGCCAGTTCCGGCCGATGGGCGCTGGCCGAGGGCGGCAGGCCGCTGCCGAATACGTGGGAAAAATTGACGCCGCCCTTTTCGATCAGCGTACCGTTTTCCAGCACGCGGGTGCGCCCGCCACCGCCCGCCGGCCGGGTCCAGGCGTCTTCGACGAAGCATTTGCCGCCGTCTTCGGTTTCCAGTGCAGCGCAGATGCGGTCTTGCAGATCGAGCAGATAGGCCTTTACGGCGTCGGTGCGGGTCGTCATGGCTTCACCTTGAATCGGGCGGCGCCCCGGCAGGCGGGCGGCGCAAATGGGCGCGTAGCATACCATCGCAGACCGGCGCGCCGCAGTTGACGAAGATCAAGCAGGGGAGTTGGATAGAGGGCTTAGCAACGACCCAAGGAGAGCAGGCAGATGGCAAAGCGTATCCAGTTCCGCGCCCACGGCGGTCCCGAAGTGCTCGAACATGTTGACTACGAACCCGCTGCGCCCGGGCCGAATCAGGTGCGCGTGGCCAACCAGGCGATCGGCCTGAACTTCATCGACACCTATTACCGCAGCGGCCTCTATGCACCGCCCGCGTTGCCGTCCGGCCTGGGTTCGGAAGGCGCCGGCACGGTCGATGCGGTGGGCAGCGAAGTCACCCGTTTCAAGGTCGGCGATCGCGTGGCATACGGCAGCGGCCCGCTCGGCGCCTATAGCCAGCTGCATGTTCTGCCGCAGGACAATCTGGTGCATCTGCCCGATGAAATCAGTTTCGAAACTGCCGCCGGGGTCATGCTCAAGGGTCTGACCGTGCAATACCTGCTGCGCCAGACCTACCAACTGCAGGGCGGCGAAACCATTCTGTTCCACGCCGCAGCCGGTGGCGTCGGCTCTCTGGCCTGCCAATGGGCCAAAGCGCTGGGCGTGAAGCTGATCGGCACCGTCAGCTCGAAGGAGAAAGCCGAACTGGCCAAGGCCAACGGCGCCTGGGCCACCATCGACTACAGCCATGAAAACGTTGCCGAGCGCGTGCTGGCGCTGACTGACGGCAAGAAAGTCCCGGTGGTGTATGACGGCGTCGGCAAGGACACCTGGCTCACGTCCCTGGACAGCGTGGCACCACGTGGCCTTGTAGTGAGTTTCGGCAATGCTTCGGGCGCAGTCGACGGCGTCAACCTGGGCATTCTTGCCGCGAAGGGCTCGTTGTACGTCACCCGGCCTACGCTGGCGACCTACGCCAACAACGCCGAGAACCTGCAGCGCATGGCCGACGAGCTGTTCGAGATGATCATCAGCGGCAAGCTGAAGGTCGACATCAGCCAGCGCCATGCATTGGCCGATGCGGCAAAAGCACAAACCGAACTGTCGGCACGGCGCACTACCGGTTCCACGATTCTGTTGCCATAACGCTTCAAGTTGATACTCGGTGAACTCTTCCATGAGTTCGCCGAGTATCTTTCAGCTATATCAAGTACATCTTCCGGTGAAGTTTCTTCGCCGCTGGCCTACGACCGGAAAACTTCCTGCGCAACTTCTTCGACTCGTATACAAGCCATTTCTCTGCCCACTCTTCGATTATTGGCGGATCAATACTGACGGTTATGAACATCACGATACTCCGGCTGATGCACGTTCATGTTCACAGGCTGATCCAGGGCCATCAGGATTTGCCGCCATTCGGCGGACAACAGCCAATAATCGCCCCGGGCACGCTGCTCGATATGCATGGCGTGCGAAGCGATCGGTGTCAGGCCGAAGCGCTGAAACAGTTGCCGCTGTGGCGATCTGCACAAGGCCGTCACCCCCTGATATCCGCGATCGATCGCCCATTCGGCGGCGGTGGCGAGCAAGCCATTGATCGACACCGGCCGGTGCTGCTGGGAATGGGTAATCAAGCGACTGAATTCGACATGCCGCGCCAATGCCACAGTGGGAGACACATGATGCTGCGCCAGTGAGGCCCATTCGAACGGCGCCGGGGTTGCCCGCAGCACTGCAATGAGTTGATCTCGCTGGTAGAGCAGGAAGTGCGTACTGCGCGAGGTGATCGCCAAGCGGGTTTCCAGCGCCCGGGCTCTGGAGGTGAGCATGTAATGCTGCAATCGCAGGCGAAACTGTCGATTGATGAAGCGTTCAAATTCCCCGGCATCCGATCCTGCCTCAAGAATGGCCACACGATAGTCGGCCTGTTGATTCTTGAGTGTCTCCTGAAAGCCCTGCAGATAATCCTTGAGGTGTAAATCCGTAATATCCATTACTTCTCCGCAGCCATTAACATTTCGAAGTTGTATCAAGCACATTGAAAGAATGGATGCTTTTAAAAATCTCGCCACTGCACGCGTTCTGATAATCGCGTGGGAAAACTTACAGATATTGCAGAGTCGAAGATCCGTCTGACGCATGCAAGAACAATGGCAACGGATAAGTTTTAAACGAGTGCAGGAATAAACTGCAGGCATGCGCAAAACTCCTCGTCGATAGCGCCGAGGAGTCCGCAAAAAATAAAAAGAAAGGCGTCAGTCAGGACGAACGACGTTACCGGTGGCCAGGTCGCGGATCACGCTGGGATTCTTGCGCCCGCCAAGGCTGCCGCCGAGCACCAGATCGACCTGCCCACGGAAATACTGCTCGATGCGCAAACGCGTGCGCGCGGGCGGTCGCCCCTGTGGATTGGCTGATGTCGAGATCAGCGGCCCGACCAGCGAGCACAAGTCGCGCACCTGCGGGTGATCGCTGACTCGCAGCGCCACGGTGTCATGCACGCCTGTGACCCATTCCGGCAACAGGTTCTGGTGCGGCACCAGCCAGGTGTTCGGCCCCGGCCAGGTGCTGGCCATGCGGTCGATCCAGTCCTGCGGGAAGTCCTCGAAGAGGAAATCGAACTGGCGGATATTGTCGGCGACCAGGATCAGCCCTTTGCTCACCGAGCGATTCTTGATCGCCAGCAAGCGGTCCACTGCGTCTTCGTTCCACGGGTCGCAACCCAGCCCCCAGACGGCTTCGGTTGGATAGGCAATCACCGCGCCGGCGCGAACTTCCCGCGCGGCTTGTTGCACACGCCAACTGTTGACCATGAAAAAACTCTCCACAAACAGGTTTCGCGCAGTTTACCGATCTTCATCGTAAAACCTAGCTCGACCGCGCCAACCAGCGACCGTTTTCGCATACCGCACGGCCTTCGATCTCCAGCTCGGTCAACGTTGCCAGCACTTTCGGCAACGCCCAGCCACAGCTCGCGGCCAACGCCTCGCTGGTGTGCGGCGCCGCGTGCAGCAGCGTCAGCAACGGGTGATCGGCCTGCGGCGGCGCTGTGGATAACAACGGTTGCTGCCAGCCGCGCAGGGCTTCGAGGATATGTTCGATAGTCTCCACCAACACCGCCCCGTCGCGAATCAACTGATGACAACCGCGCGCGCCGGGGTGATGGATAGAGCCCGGAATGGCATAAACCTCGCGCCCTTGCTCTGCCGCCAGCCGCGCGGTAATCAACGAACCGCTGGCAACACTGGCCTCGACCACCAGCACGCCAAGGGATAACCCGCTGATGATGCGATTGCGCCGGGGGAAGTTGCTCGCGGTTGGCCCGGCGTCCAGCGGAAACTCCGAGAGCACCGCGCTGCCCGACGCAATCATCGCCTCAGCCAGGCGTTTATTGCGCTGTGGATAAAAATTCTCCAGGCCCGTGCCAAGCACCCCCACGGTCAACCCGCCAACGTCCAGAGCAGCCTGATGGGCAGCGGCATCGATGCCCAGCGCCAGACCACTGGTGATGACAAAACCGGCCCCGGCCAGACTGCGAGAAAACGCCGCCGCCGTGTCCATGCCCGGGCGCGAAGCGCGGCGGCTGCCGACCATCGCCAGTTGCGGTTTTTCCAGAATCGACGGATCGCCGGCGACGAATAACAGTGGCGGCGGGTCAGGAATCTGCGCCAGCAACGCTGGATAGTCCGCCTGGTCCCACATCAGCAAATGTTGACCGGGGCGCTCTAGCCAGCGCATTGCGTGGCTGGCGCCGTCGCGCACCGTCGGACAACGCCGTGCTTCGGCACACGCCGCCGGCAACCCGAGCGAGCGCCAGGCACTGGCCGGCGCGCTGAGGGCTTTGGACGCCGAGCCGAAGGCTTCGAGCAATTTGGCAAAACGCTTGGGACCGATATCCGGCATGCGGTGCAGGCGCAGACGCGCCTCCAGTTCCGCCGGGGAAATGGCTGTACTGACAGACAACATGAATGGATCATCCTTGATCGTTCTATGCTCCGAACCATTCGGAACAAGTTGTGGATAACTCTGTTGGTAACTTGTTAAGCAAGCTTACGGATTTCGCACCTTGTCGAGCACCGCCAGCGAGCGCGAAGCATTCAGGACCAGGCCGTAACTGAGTTTGTCGTAGGTGCGGAACACCATTAGCAGGCCGGCGCGTTCATCGGGAATTTTCAGCGGCTGGCCGGTGATCCGGTCACGCACCGTTTCGCCGGTTTTCATCACCGCCAGAACATTGCCTTCGGCCAGACCGTCACGTTTGCCCTTGTTCAGGGTGACCACGTCCATCACGCCGATCTGCGTGACGCCGCGTGGCACATCGATGATCAGCCCGTCGATGGAACGCTTCGGCGCGCTGGGCATGAAAGTCGAATTGATCGAGCGTTCTTCACCGCCGAACAAGCGGTCACCGAGGCGCACTTCCTGGGTGGTGCGTTGCAAGGCGAGAGTGGCAACGTCGCCTTCGGTGGCAACAACCTCGCCGCCGCCGATATCGTCGGCGTTGATGCCGAGGAATTCCTTGGTCTGCGGGTCAGTGTAGACCTTGCCCTGGCGGAAGATGCCGTACACCGGTTGCTCCGGATCGAAATGGCCGCGCGCGAAGATGCGATCGCCTGTACCGCTGAGCACCCGTTCGGCATCGCCGGCGACGATGTACGGCGCCTTGTCGAAGTCTTCGGCCTTGTCGACGATGCGGTTGCTCAGCAGAAAGCTGTTGATCGATTTCAGCGGAATGCTCGGAATCGCCTCGGCCACCGGGCTGGTGCGAATTCGTGGCGAGAGCTTGATGGTGCCGCGCGACTCGCCACGATGGACGGTCAGTTGCGGTTGGCCGTTGACGTAGCTGAGGGTCAGCGTGTCGCCGGGATAGATCAGGTTGGGGTTTTCGATCTGCGGGTTGGCCCGCCACAGTTGTGGCCACTGCCACGGCTCGCGCAGGTATTTGCCGGAAATGTCCCAGAGCGTGTCCCCGGAAACCACCGTGTATTGCTGTGGAAAACCATCCTTGAGTTGCACTTGCCCTTGCGCGGCGCCGGCCGAAGCCAGAAGCAGCAGGGCGAGTAGTGTTTTCCTCATGCAGTGAATCCCTTTATCATGTGCATTCGCGTGAATCGTCAGAGCCCCCGTGGCTCGCTTCTGTTTTTCAGAAGCTACGCTTCACAACGGTAGCCTGCATCTTCGGACCCGCCAGGCCATCGACCCGACTTTACTCAACGTGTGCAGCAATCGAAGCCTATGGCCATTTTAAACATCCTCGAGTTTCCGGACCCGCGTCTGCGCACTATCGCCAAACCAGTGGCTGTAGTGGACGACGAAGTGCGTCAGTTGGTCGACGACATGTTTGAAACAATGTATGAAGCGCCGGGCATCGGCCTCGCCGCGACCCAGGTCAACGTGCACAAACGTATCGTCGTGATGGACCTGTCCGAAGACCGCACCGAGCCACGGGTGTTCATCAACCCCGAGTTCGAATCGCTGACCGAGGAGATGGACCAGTATCAGGAAGGCTGCCTCTCGGTACCGGGCTTCTACGAAAACGTCGACCGCCCGCAGAAGGTCAAAATCAAGGCGCTGGACCGCGACGGCAAGCCCTATGAGCTGATTGCCGAAGGCCTGCTCGCGGTGTGCATCCAGCACGAATGCGACCACCTCAACGGCAAATTGTTCGTCGATTACCTGTCCACGCTCAAACGCGACCGGATCAAGAAGAAGCTGGAAAAGCTGCACCGCCAGAACGCTTGATGCCCCTCTTCAAAGGCTTGCTGCGGCAAGCCTTTTTCTTTTATGAGACGCCTTTCATGACTGAGCCACTGCGCATTGTTTTTGCCGGTACCCCGGAATTCGCCGCCGAACACCTCAAGGCCCTGCTGAGCAGCCCGTACGAGATCGTTGCGGTCTACACCCAGCCGGATCGCCCGGCCGGCCGTGGGCAAAAACTGATGCCAAGCCCGGTCAAACAACTCGCCCTGGAAAATAATATCCAGGTGTTGCAGCCGCCGACCTTGCGCAATGCCGAGGCCCAGGCGGAGCTGGCCGCGCTGAAGCCGGACTTGATGGTGGTGGTCGCCTACGGTTTGATCCTGCCGCAAGCGGTGCTGGATATTCCGCGTCTGGGTTGCATCAACAGCCATGCGTCGTTGCTGCCACGCTGGCGCGGTGCGGCGCCGATCCAGCGCGCGGTCGAACACGGCGATGCCGAAAGCGGTGTAACGGTGATGCGCATGGAGGCCGGGCTGGATACCGGGCCGATGCTGCTCAAGGTCGTCACGCCGATCAGCGCGCAAGACACTGGCGGCACCCTGCATGATCGCCTCGCCGAGATGGGTCCGCCCGCCGTGGTGCAGGCGATTGCCGGTCTGGCTGCCGGCACCCTGCAAGGTGAGGTGCAGAACGATGAGCTCGCCACTTACGCGCACAAACTGAACAAAGACGAAGCACGCATCGACTGGAGCCGTCCGGCGGTGGAGCTGGAACGTCTGGTCCGCGCCTTCAATCCATGGCCGATCACCCACAGCACGCTCAATGGCGAAGCGTTGAAAGTGCTGGCCGCGACCGTGGCCGAAGGCACTGGCGCTCCGGGTGAAATCCTCAGCGCCAGCAAGGACGGCCTGATTGTCGCCTGCGGTGCACAAGCGCTGTGCCTGACCCGCCTGCAATTGCCCGGCGGCAAGGCGCTGAACTTCAGCGACCTGTTCAACAGCCGTCGTGAGAAATTCGCCGTCGGCAGCGTCCTCGGCGCTGCGGTGGAAGCGCAATGAACCCGCGTCTGGCCGCCGCCAAGGCGCTCGCCGCCGTACTCAGCGGCAAGGCTTCGCTGAACAGCTCCCTGCCGACGCAACTGGACAAGGTCGAGGATCGTGATCGCGGTTTCACTCAGGATCTGGCCTTCGGCACCGCACGCTGGCAGCCACGCCTGTCGGCACTGGCGGAAAAACTGCTGCAGAAACCATTCAAAACCGCCGACGCCGATGTCGAGGCGCTGCTGCTGGTTGGTCTGTATCAACTGCTCTACACCCGCGTGCCGGCGCACGCCGCCATCGGTGAAACCGTCGGCTGCGCAGACAAGCTGAAAAAGCCTTGGGCCAAAGGTCTGCTCAACGCCGTGCTGCGCAATGCCCAGCGCGAAAGCGAGACGATCTTCGCCGAACTGGAACGCGACCCGGTGGTGCGCACGGCCCACCCGCGCTGGCTGCAAAAATCCCTGAAGGCATTTTGGCCCGAGCAGTGGGAAGCGATCTGCGCAGCGAACAACGCGCATCCGCCAATGATCCTGCGGGTCAACCGCCGTCATCACAGCCGCGATGCTTATCTTGCGTTGCTGGGCGAAACCGGGATCGCCGCGACACCGTGCGTTTACAGCCGCGACGGCATCGTCCTCGAAGCCGCTGCCGACGTGCGCAGCCTGCCGGGTTTCGCCGAAGGCTGGATCAGCGTGCAGGACGAAGCCGCGCAACTGGCCGCCGACCTGCTCGATCTGGCCCCGGGCCAGCGCGTACTCGACGCCTGCTGCGCCCTCGGCGGCAAGACCTGCCACATCCTCGAAGCCGAACCGGCGCTCGCTGGCGTGGTAGCGGTGGATCTGGAAGCCAAGCGTCTGGTGCGGGTGAAGGAAAACCTTGAGCGCCTCGGCCTCGACGCTGAACTGATCGCCGCCGACGGTCGCGATACCGAGAAATGGTGGGACGGCAAGCCGTTCCAGCGCATCCTCCTCGACGCGCCATGCTCGGCCACCGGCGTGATCCGCCGTCATCCGGACATCAAACTGACCCGTCAGCCGGACGACATCGTTGCCCTCGCGCAACTGCAAGGCGAACTGCTCGACGCCATGTGGAAAACCCTCGAAGTCGGCGGCATCCTGCTCTACGCCACCTGCTCGACGCTGCCGACCGAGAACACCGAAGTCATCGCCGCGTTCCTCGCGCGCACCCCCGGTGCCCGTGAACTGGATCTGGCCACAGCGGCCGGCATCAAGCAGCCCCATGGTCGCCAGTTGCTGGCCCAGCAGGGCGGGCATGACGGGTTTTACTACGCCAAGCTGATCAAGATCGCCGCCGCGCGCGGCTAAACGGATTCATGGAGTGACTGGATGAAAATCATCATCCTCGGTGCGGGACAGGTCGGCGGTTCGCTGGCCGAACATCTGGCCAGCGAGGCCAACGACATCACTGTGGTCGACACCGATGGCGAGCGCCTGCGCGACCTCGGCGACCGCCTCGATATCCGCACCGTGCAGGGCCGGGGCTCGCTGCCCTCGGTGCTGCGTCAGGCCGGTGCCGACGACGCCGACATGCTGGTAGCGGTGACCAACAGCGACGAAACCAACATGGTTGCCTGCCAGGTCGCGCACACGCTGTTCCACACGCCGACCAAAATCGCCCGGGTGCGCGAAGCGTCATACCTCAATCGCGAGGAACAACTGTTCCAGAACGAAGCGATTCCGGTCGACGTGCTGATCAGCCCCGAGCAGGTCGTGACCAACTACATCAAGCGCCTGATCCAGCATCCCGGCGCCTTGCAGGTGATCGACTTCGCCGAAGGCGCGGCGCAACTGGTGGCGGTGCGCGCCTATTACGGCGGGCCGCTGGTGGGCCAGCAACTGCGCCAGTTGCGTGAGCACATGCCGAACGTCGAAACCCGCGTAGCGGCGATCTTCCGCCGTGACCGGCCGATTTTGCCGCAGGGCGACACAGTGATCGAGGCCGATGACGAGGTGTTCTTCATCGCTGCCCGTGAGGACATTCGCGCAGTGATGAGCGAAATGCGTCGCCTCGACGAAACCTACAAACGCATCGTTATCGCCGGGGGCGGGCAGATCGGCGAGCGCCTGGCCGAGGCGATCGAAAGCCGTTATCAGGTGAAGATCATCGAGATGAGCCCGGCGCGCTGCCGCTACCTCTCCGATACCCTCGACAGCACCGTGGTCTTGCAGGGCAGTGCGTCGGATCGCGATCTGCTGCTGGAAGAGAACATCGCCGACGCCGATATCTTCCTCGCCCTGACCAACGACGATGAAGCCAACATCATGTCGTCGCTGCTGGCCAAACGGCTGGGGGCGAAGAAGGTCATGACGATCATCAACAATCCGGCCTACGTCGACCTGATCCAGGGCGGCGACATTGATATCGCCATCAGCCCGCAACTGGCGACCATCGGCACCTTGCTCGCCCACGTGCGCCGAGGCGATATCGTCAGCGTGCACTCACTACGGCGCGGCGCGGCGGAAGCGATCGAGGCGATTGCCCACGGTGATGCGAAGTCCAGCAAGGTCATCGGCAAGCCGATCGAGAAGATCGGCCTGCCGCCGGGCACCACCATCGGCGCAGTGATCCGCAACGAGAAAGTGATCATCGCCCACGACGACACGGTGATCGAAGCCGGCGACCACGTGATTCTGTTCCTTGTGGATAAAAAGCATATTCGCGATGTGGAGAAGCTGTTCCATGTGGGGTTGAGCTTTTTCTGACCTGAAGACAACGTTGCCCGTGATGGCCCCTTCGCGAGCAGGCTCGCTCCCACAGTGGAATGCATTCCAAATGTGGGAGCGAGCCTGCTCGCGAAAGCGGTTTGACAGACTCGCAGGTTCTCTGACGAACAATAGAAAGGAATCCGCCAATGCTCGAATCCCTGGAAAAAATGCTCGCCAAGGGTGTGGATAACGCGCTGTTGCGCTTCGGTCTGGGCAAGGGTTATCTGGACCTGGGTGAAAACGCCAAGGCTGCCGAGCATTTTCAGCGTTGTGTCGCTTTCGATCCGAAATACTCGGCAGCGTGGAAGCTGCTGGGCAAGGCGCAGCTGGCGCTAGGCGATCACGCCGCTGCGCGTCAGGCCTGGGAACAAGGCTTGGAAGCGGCCCGCGCCCACGGTGACAAACAGGCCGAGAAGGAGATGACGGTATTCCTGAAAAAGCTTGAGCGGCAGGCGCCTTGAGCTACCGATTGAGCAAGGCGAGCCCGTCTGCATCAACCGTCACCCCATCGAAGTTGCTCAGTACCAGCGCGCCTCGCCCGGCGGACGCTTCTTGAAGCGTTTCATGCTCCACATGTACTGGCTCGGATACGCCGCAACATAACGTTCCACTACCTTGCTCATCGCCGCGCAGGACTCTGCGGTATCGGTGCTGTACATCGCTTCGGGCGCGGCTTCGAGAATGACTTTGTAGCCCGAGCCGTCAGGCAGGCGCAGGGCGTGCAGGAACACACCGACCGCTTTGCCGCCGGCCAACATGTTCGGCACGAATTTGCTGGTCAGTGCCTGGGTGGCGAAAAACGGCACGAAAATCCCGGCGGATTCGGCCGGTTCCGGGTCGGCGGGAATGCCCACGGCACCACCCTTGCGCACTTCCTTGATGACGCTGAGAATGCCTTCCTTGGTCGACGCCGCGACCTTGTTGCCCAGCTGCACGCGCTGTTTGCGCAGCAATTCATCCACTGCCTTGAGCTTCGGCGGACGATAGAAAATGATCGGTTTGCACTGGCTGCAATAGAAGTGGTTGAGCACTTCCCAGTTGCCGAGGTGGCTGGTGATTCCGACCACGCCTTTGCCCGAGGCCAGCGCGTCTTTCAACACATCGAGGCCTTCGACTTCGCGGACCAGATCGATCGAGCGCTGCGCCGGCCAGATCCACGCGCAGGCGCTTTCGGTCAGCGACTTGCCGATGTCCTTCAGACTCTGCCCGACCAGACGCTCACGTTCGGCCGCATCCATCTGCGGAAAACACTTGGACAGGTTGATCCGCACCACGTCGCGGGAACGATTGGGGGTTTTCCACATGATCCAGCCGATCGCCGAACCCACGGCCTGCACGGCTCGCCATGGCAGCAGGGCAAACAGCCGCAGAGCGCCTACCAGCAAGGCGCCTTTAAACTTTTCCACAGGTCACTCCTGATCTTTGTGCTGTGCGCGAGGCGGGCATTCTAACCGGCGTTGGCAAGCTGCGCGTAGCGGTCGCAATCCTGGGTGTGGTCCATGACCATGCCCGAGGCCTGCATCAGCGCGTAGCAAATGGTCGGACCGACGAAGGTGAAGCCGGCTTTTTTCAGCGCCTTGCTCATCGCCAGCGCTTCCGGGGTGATCGCCGGGACTTCGCTGCGATCCTTGAAATGATTGATGATCGGTTGGTCGCCTACGAATGACCAGAGCAACGCCACCGGATCCTCCAGCGCCAGCCACGCCTGGGCATTGCGCCGCGCAGCGTTGAGTTTCAGGCGATTGCGGATGATGCCCGGGTCGAGCATCAGCTCGTCGATTTCGGCATCGCTCATCTGCGCGACGCGCTGCACGTCGAAGCCAAACAGCACCTGGCGATAGCGCTCACGTTTGCGCAACACAGTGATCCACGACAACCCGGCCTGGAACCCTTCGAGCAAAAGCAACTCGAACAAACCCTGCGCATCGCGCAGCGGCGTGCCCCACTCCTGATCGTGATAAGCCATGTACAGCGGATCTTCGGTACACCAAAAGCAGCGTGGCATAAGGCTCCAGGGGGCGTGCGCAGCAACGAATCGGGTATACTCCCGCTCTTTAAATCGCAGCCCAAGAAACAGGTGAATTTCGTGAGCCAGCCTACGCCAGCCGTGCGTACCTTCCAAGACTTGATCCTCGCGCTCCAGCAATACTGGGCCGAGCAAGGTTGTGTGGTACTTCAGCCCTACGATATGGAAGTAGGCGCCGGCACTTTCCACACCGCGACCTTCCTGCGCGCCATCGGCCCGGAAACCTGGAACGCCGCGTACGTGCAGCCAAGCCGCCGTCCGACTGACGGCCGTTACGGCGAAAACCCGAACCGTCTGCAGCACTACTACCAGTTCCAGGTAGTCCTGAAGCCGAACCCGGACAACTTCCAGGAACTGTACCTGGGCTCGCTCAAGCATGTCGGCCTCGACCCGCTGGTGCACGACATCCGCTTCGTCGAAGACAACTGGGAATCGCCGACCCTCGGCGCCTGGGGTCTGGGCTGGGAAGTCTGGCTCAACGGCATGGAAGTCACCCAGTTCACCTACTTCCAGCAAGCGGGCGGCATCGAGTGCTACCCGGTGACCGGCGAGATCACCTACGGTCTCGAGCGCCTGGCGATGTACCTGCAAGGCGTCGATTCGGTCTACGACCTGGTCTGGGCTGACGGCCCGTTCGGCAAAGTCACCTACGGCGATGTGTTCCACCAGAACGAAGTGGAGCAGTCCACTTACAACTTCGAACACGCCAACGTCGATAAACTGTTCGAGCTGTTCGACTTCTATGAAAGCGAAGCCAAGCGCCTGATCGAACTCGACCAGCCGCTGCCGTTGCCGAGCTACGAAATGGTGCTGAAGGCGTCGCACACCTTCAACCTGCTGGATGCGCGCCGGGCAATCTCGGTGACCGCGCGTCAGCAATACATTCTGCGCGTGCGCACCCTGGCGCGTTCCGTTGCGCAAGCCTACCTGCTGGCCCGCGCCAAGCTGGGCTTCCCGATGGCGACCCCGGACCTGCGTGACGAAGTACTGGCCAAGCTGGAGGCTGCACAATGAGTGCGCAAGATTTTCTGGTTGAACTGGGCACCGAAGAACTGCCACCCAAAGCCCTGAACACTTTGGCTGATGCGTTCCTCGCCGGTATCGACAAGGGCCTGCAAGCCGCCGGCCTGAGCTACGAAAGCAAAACCGTTTATGCCGCGCCACGTCGTCTGGCCGTGCTGATCACTGCGCTGGCCACTCAGCAGCCGGATCGCAGCATCAACCTCGATGGCCCGCCACGTCAGGCCGCGTTCGACGCTGATGGCAATCCGACTCAGGCCGCCCTGGGCTTCGCCAAGAAGTGCGGCGTCGAGCTGAGCGAAATCGACCAGAGCGGTCCGAAACTGCGTTATAGCCAGAACATCGCCGGCAAGCCGACCGCGAGCCTGCTGCCGACCATCGTCGAAGATTCGCTGAACGACCTGCCGATTCCGAAACGCATGCGTTGGGGTGCGCGCAAGGAAGAATTCGTGCGTCCGACCCAGTGGCTGGTGATGCTGCTCGGTGACCAGGTCATCGATTGCACGATCCTCGCGCAGAAGGCTGGCCGTGAATCCCGTGGTCACCGTTTCCATCATCCGGAGAGCGTGCGCATCGGTTCGCCATCGAGCTACCTCGCCGACTTGCGTGCCGCTTACGTATTGGCCGATGCCAACGAGCGTCGCGAGATCATCAGCAAGCGCACCGAAGAGCTGGCCACCCGTCAGGAAGGCACGGCGATCGTGCCGCCGGCACTGCTCGACGAAGTGACTGCGCTGGTTGAATGGCCGGTGCCGCTGGTGTGCTCGTTCGAAGAACGCTTCCTCGACGTGCCGCAGGAAGCGCTGATCACCACCATGCAGGACAACCAGAAGTATTTCTGCCTGCTGGATGCCGACGGCAAGTTGCTGCCACGTTTCATTACCGTGGCCAACATCGAAAGCAAAGACCCGCAGCAGATCATCGCCGGTAACGAGAAAGTGGTGCGCCCACGCCTGACCGACGCCGAGTTCTTCTTCAAGCAGGACAAGAAGCAGAAACTCGAAGACTTCAACCTGCGCCTGCAGAACGTGGTGTTCCAGGAAAAACTCGGCAGCGTCTACGACAAGGCCGAGCGCGTTTCCAAACTGGCCGCGTACATCGCCGCACGTATCGGCGGCAACGCCTCGTGGGCTGCCCGCGCGGGCCTGCTGTCGAAGTGCGACCTGGCCACCGAAATGGTTGGCGAGTTCCCGGAGATGCAAGGTGTCGCCGGTTACTACTACGCCCTCAATGACGGCGAGCCGCAGGACGTCGCGCTGGCGCTGAACGAGCAGTACATGCCACGCGGTGCCGGTGCCGAATTGCCGGCGACCCTGACCGGTGCAGCTGTCGCCATCGCCGACAAGCTCGACACTCTGGTCGGCATCTTCGGTATCGGCATGCTGCCTACCGGCAGCAAAGACCCTTATGCCCTGCGCCGTGCGGCACTGGGCGTGCTGCGTATCCTGATCGAAAAGAAACTCGATCTAGACCTGAACGACGCCGTGGCGTTCGCCGTGACTGCATTTGGCGGCAAGGTCAAGGCGGCCGGCCTCAACGAAGCCGTGCTGGAATTCATCTTCGACCGTCTGCGTGCGCGTTATGAAGACGAAGGCGTCGACGTCGCCACCTACCTGTCGGTACGTGCATTGAAGCCGGGTTCGGCGCTGGACTTCGACCAGCGTGTGCAAGCGGTTCAGGCCTTCCGCAAACTGCCGGAAGCGGCAGCGCTGGCGGCGGTGAACAAGCGCGTGTCGAACCTGTTGAGCAAAGTCGAAGGCTCGGTACCGACCGTGGTCGAAGCCAAGTATTTCGACAACGCCAACGAGTTCTCGCTGTACTCGGCAATCCAGCAAGCGGATCAGGCCGTGCAGCCAATGGCCGCAGCGCGTCAGTACAACGAATCGCTGGCACGCCTGGCGGCACTGCGCGAGCCGGTCGACGCGTTCTTCGACGCGGTGATGGTCAATGCCGACGACGCCAATGTGCGAGCTAACCGCTACGCGCTGCTGGCGCGCCTGCGTGGCCTGTTCCTCGGTGTTGCCGACATTTCGCTGCTGAGTTGAGGGATTGCTGTTGAAACTGCTGATTCTCGATCGTGACGGCGTGATCAATTACGACTCCGATGCCTACATCAAGTCGGTGGAGGAGTGGATCCCGCTGCCCGGCTCGATCGAAGCGATCGCGCAGTTGAGCAAGGCCGGCTGGACGGTGGCGGTGGCCACCAACCAGTCGGGCATTGCTCGTGGCTATTACGACCTCGCCACCCTCGAGGCCATGCACGCGCGCCTGCGCGAGCTGGTCGCGGAGCAGGGCGGTGAAGTCGGTTTGATCGTGTATTGCCCGCATGGCCCGGATGAAGGTTGCGATTGCCGCAAACCGAAACCGGGAATGCTCAAAACCATTGCCGAGCATTACACGGTGCCGTTGACCAACGTCTGGTTCGTCGGCGACAGTCTTGGTGACCTGGAGGCCGCCAAAGCCGTCGATTCACAGCCAGTTTTGGTGAAGACCGGGAAAGGCGAAAAGACTCAGGGTAAAACCCTGCCGGTTGGCACCCTGATTTTTGACGATCTGGCGGCGATTGCCGCAGAACTTATCCACAACTAGAGTACTTCTGAATTTCCTGGCCAGGGATTGCTCGGGAGTGCGCTTGAACAGTCGGGGCATTGCCCCGTAACGGTAACCGTCGCCATGTCGATACTGCGGGCCTTCAGAATCTTTATTTTTTACCTGCTGCTGGGCACAACAGCGTTGCTGTGGTGCAGTCTGAGCTTTTTCATCGCGCCGTTTCTGTCCTTCAAGGCGCGCTATCGTTTCATCAACGTGTACTGGTGCCGTTGCGCCCTGTGGCTGACCAAGGTTTTCCTTGGCATCCGCTACGAAATCAAAGGCGCGGAAAACGTGCCGGACCGGCCCTGCGTGATTCAATCGAACCATCAGAGCACTTGGGAGACCTTCTTTCTCTCCGCTTATTTCTCGCCATTGAGCCAAGTGCTCAAGCGCGAATTGCTCTACGTGCCGTTCTTCGGCTGGGCCATGGCAATGCTGCGCCCGATCGCCATTGACCGCGACAACCCGAAGGCCGCGCTCAAACAAGTCGCGGCTAAAGGCGACGAGCTGCTCAAGGACAACGTCTGGGTGCTGATCTTTCCCGAAGGCACACGAGTCCCCTACGGCACTGTCGGAAAATTCTCTCGCAGTGGCAGTGCGTTGGCGGTGAATGCGGCGCTTCCGGTGCTGCCGATTGCACACAATGCCGGCAAATTCTGGCCAAAAATCGGCTGGGGCAAACAGGCCGGAGTGATCACCGTGGTCATCGGCGAACCGATGTATGCCGAAGGCAGCGGGCCGCGCGCCATCGCTGATCTGAATGACCGTGTGCAGGCGTGGAACGAGAAAACCCAGCGTGAAATGGGCTCGCTGCCACCGGCGCCACAGGCACCGGCAGCGAGTGACCAACTGGCTGTCTGAATTTTGTGGATAACCTGTGTACGCTTTTGCTAAAAAAGACCGCAATTTTTTTCTAACTTATTGATTTTCATAGACATTTATAAATTTATGAATTGAACAAAATCCGTGCATAAGTTTTATTCGGATGTAAAAAAACCGGCCGTTATAGCCGGTTTTTTTGTGCCCCTTTTTCATTCAGCGAGCAGCGGCAACTCGATAAGGAAAGTGGTTCCCGCATCGACCACGCTACGACACTCAATCGTACCGCCATGATGATCAATCACGGCTTTGACCATCGACAAACCCAAGCCCACGCCGTCGATGCCTTGGGCCGAAGAGAAACGCCGATACTGGCTGAACAGGTCAGGCAATTCATCGGCGGCAATGCCCTTGCCCTGATCGGTCAATTCGCAGCGCAGCCACTGTCCATCACAGCTGACCTTCAGTTGCACAGTGCTGTCTGCGGGGCTGTACTTGATCGCGTTTTCCAGCAGGTTGAACAGGGCGCGCGTCAGCAATCCCTGATCGGCCAGAATCAGCCGCTCCTGGCATTGCTCATCGACCTCGTTGAGCAGCTCGATGCGTTTCTGCTGAGCGATCGGCAGGGCCTGATCCAGCACGTCCAGTACCAGCATGGCGAACAATGTCGGGCGGAACTGGTAGGTCTCGGATTCAGCCCGCGCCAACAAGACAAAACCATCGGTCAGATCCAGCGCGCGGCGCACCTGGCGCTCAATCTGCTCGAACAGCGGCGCATCAGCACCCGCCTGATGACGATGCACATCCAGCAGGGCGAGGATCGCCGAATGGGGGGCGCGCAGGTCGTGGGAAAGAAAACGCAGCAGGACGCCGCGCTGCTCCTCAGCCGCACGCTCGGCACTCAAGTCCGTCAGGCTGAGCAGCCAACCGATCGGCGTATCGCCGTCGACCGGCAGCAGCGCCGCTCTTTCCAGGCGCAGACTGCGCTCCTTGTGATCGCGAAATTCCAGCAGCGGCAGGGTGGCCAGCGGCGGTCGCGGCGCTGTGGATAATTCCGGATAGCCGAGCCGTGCCAGTTGATCGAGCACGTCATCGCCCACCAGCGGATCCTCGAACAACTCGCGCGCCTTGCGATTGCCCAGCAGGATCTTGCCCAGCGGATCACTGATCAGCGTCGCCACCGGCAGGTATTCCAGGCCATCGGCAATGAACCGCCGGGTGTCGCGGGTGCGGCTCATGGCTTGTTCGAGCGCCATGATCTGGCCCTGCAAACGGTCGGCACCGGTGAAGCGGGTCCGCCGACGTTCAGGGAAGACTTTCGGTTCGCTGTCCAGACGTGCCAGCTCCCAGCCGAAATACGTCAGCACAACACTCAAGCGTCGCCAGTTCCAGATCAGGTAACCGAACAACATCCCCAGGGCTGCTGGCGTTGGCGACCACCAGTAGCGGACTTCGGCCAGCAGGGCGCTGGCGATCAGCGCACAGGCCATACCGACCAAGGTTACCCACAGCGCCCAACGCGGCCGCCACAGCAACAATCCCAGCACACCCGCGACCATCGCCACGGACAACAGAGCGCCGGGCGCTGGCGACAGATTGTGCAGATTGATCTGGGCGCGATAAGACAACAAGGCAGTCAGCGGCAACAGCACTAGACTTATCCACAACCACTCGCGCACCAGCCGCCGGAACAGACGCTGGACCTGGCTCGGCTCACGACTTTCACGTCGGCGTTGAGGGTTACGCATGAGGCAAAGGGCAGGGCAGTGGATAGGGTTTCATAGGTCTCTGGTCGGAGGCGTAGACCCGAAGAATCATAGCGGACGTCGACCACCGACGGGCTGCTTCTTTCATCGCGGCCGGGGAGTCGCTATTGTCGACATCCCAGCCCCAGCGACAAGGAACACCGCCGATGCGCGTTGCCATTCTGGACGACGAACCCGCCGAACTGCGCCGGGTCGAGCAAACCCTGGAGCAAATGGCCGAAGCGGGCGAGCAGCCGTGGTCACTGCACAGCTTCGAGCGCGGCGAAGACTTGTTGCGCCAGCTGCGCCGGGAAACCTTCGACCTGTTGATTCTCGATTGGCAACTTCCTGATCTCACGGGTCTGGCACTGCTGCGCTGGACCCGCGAACACATGGACGCGCCACCCGCTGCAATCATGCTCACCAGCCGCGATGGCGAGAGCGATATCGTTCAAGCCTTGAATGCCGGGGCTGACGATTATGTCAGCAAGCCGTTTCGCCCCAATGAGTTGAAGGCGAGGGTGGCTGCGGTATTGCGTCGGCATAGCCAACCGCGCAGCGCGGCGGGCGAAATACAGACGTTTCACGATCTGACTTTCGACGACGCCGAACTGACCGTCACCCGTGAAGGCAAACCGATCCTCATGACCGAACGCGAATACCGCCTGGCGCGTTGCCTGTTCAGCAACCTGGGGCGGCCATTGTCGCGGGATTACCTGTACGAGCGCTTCTGGCCGAACGAGGAGACAACTTCTTCGCGGCCACTGGATACGCATATCTACCGATTGCGCAACAAGCTCGGGCTGACAGCGGATCGGGGTTGGCAGTTGCTGACAATTTATGGGTATGGGTATCGGTTGGAGAGTGTCGGCACTGGAAATGAGTGAGGCCAAAAAAAACCCCGGCATTGGCCGGGGTTTTTCATGAGCGGGTAGCAATCAGGATCAGAAATCCAGGTTGGAAACCGCCAATGCGTTGCTCTCGATAAAGTCTCGGCGAGGTTCGACCGCATCACCCATCAGGGTGTTGAAGATCTGGTCTGCACCGATGGCGTCTTCGATGGTGACTTTCAGCATGCGCCGCACGCTTGGGTCCATGGTGGTTTCCCACAGCTGATCCGGGTTCATTTCGCCCAGACCTTTGTAGCGCTGGATGGTGTGGCGCTTGGTGCTTTCGGCCATCAGCCAGTCGAGGGCTTCCTTGAACTCGGTAACGGCTTTCTTGCGTTCGCCACGCTGGATGTACGCGCCTTCATCGAGCAGGGTGCTCAGTTGCGCGCCCAGAGTGACAACGGTTTTGTAGTCGTTGCTGCCGAAGAAGTCGCGGTTGAAGGTGACGTAATTCGACAGGCCGTGGGAGATCAGTTCGACCTCTGGCAGCCAGACGCCACGCTCGCGATCCTCACGCAGGCTGGCCTTGTAGACCAGGCCCGACTTCTCGTTGGTACGCAGACGGACTTCATACTGCGCCAGCCACTCTTGCATCGCCGCGTGGTCGCCCAGGGTTTCCAGACTGACGGCCGGCAGATAGATGAAGTGCTCGGTCAGCTCCTGAGGGTACAGACGCGACAGACGCTTGAGGGTCTTCATCACCATGCGGAAGTCGTTCACCAGACGTTCCAGCGCTTCGCCGGAAATGCCCGGGGCTTCTTCGTTCAGGTGCAGGCTTGCATCTTCCAGGGCCGACTGCGTCATGTACTCTTCCATGGCGTCGTCGTCTTTGATGTATTGCTCTTGCTTGCCTTTTTTGACTTTGTACAGCGGTGGCTGGGCGATGTAGATGTAGCCACGCTCGATCAGCTCCGGCAGCTGACGGAAGAAGAAGGTCAGCAGCAGGGTACGGATGTGCGAACCGTCGACGTCAGCATCGGTCATGATGATGATGTTGTGATAGCGCAGCTTGTCGATGTTGTACTCTTCGCGACCGATGCCACAGCCCAGAGCGGTGATCAGCGTGCCCACTTCCTGGGACGAGATCATCTTGTCGAAACGCGCTTTCTCGACGTTGAGGATCTTGCCCTTCAACGGCAGGATCGCCTGGGTCTTGCGGTTACGTCCCTGCTTCGCAGAACCGCCCGCGGAGTCACCCTCCACCAGGTACAGTTCGGACAGCGCCGGGTCTTTTTCCTGGCAGTCGGCGAGCTTGCCCGGCAGACCGGCGATGTCCAGCGCGCCTTTGCGGCGGGTCATCTCACGGGCCTTGCGCGCAGCTTCACGGGCACGGGCGGCGTCGATCATCTTGCCGACCACCAGCTTGGCTTCGTTCGGGTTCTCCAGGAGGAAGTCGGAGAAGTATTTGCCCATCTCCTGTTCCACCGCAGTCTTCACCTCGGAAGACACCAGCTTGTCTTTGGTCTGCGAGCTGAACTTCGGATCCGGCACTTTCACCGAGATGATCGCGGTCAGGCCTTCACGGGCATCGTCGCCGGTGGTGGCGACTTTGTGCTTCTTCGCCAGACCTTCCTGCTCGATGTAGTTGTTCAGGTTACGCGTCAGTGCCGAGCGGAAGCCCACCAGGTGAGTGCCGCCGTCGCGCTGCGGAATGTTGTTGGTGAAGCACAACAGGTTCTCGTTGAAGCTGTCGTTCCACTGCAGGGCGATTTCCACGCCGATGCCGTCTTCGCGCTGGATGTTGAAGTGGAACACCTGATTGACCGCAGTCTTGTTGGTGTTCAGGTATTCAACGAACGCACGCAGGCCGCCTTCGTACTTGAACAGCTCTTCCTTGCCGCTGCGCTCGTCCTTGAGGACGATGCCGACACCGGAGTTGAGGAAGGACAGTTCACGAATGCGCTTGGCGAGGATGTCCCAGCTGAAGTGAATGTTCTTGAAGGTTTCGCTGGAAGCCTTGAAGTGGATCTGGGTACCGGTGGTTTCGCTGTCGCCAACGATGGCCATCGGTGCCTGAGGCACGCCGTGGACGTAGGTCTGTTCCCAGATCTTGCCACTGCGGCGAACAGTCAGGACCAGTTCTTCGGACAGTGCGTTCACTACCGAAACACCCACACCGTGCAGACCGCCGGAAACCTTGTAGGAGTTGTCGTCGAACTTACCGCCAGCGTGGAGGACGGTCATGATGACCTCTGCGGCGGAAACGCCTTCCTCTTTATGCACGTCTACCGGGATGCCACGACCGTTGTCTTTAACGGTGATGGATTCGTCCGGGTGAATGATGATGCTGATGTCGTCGCAATGGCCGGCGAGGGCTTCGTCGATCGAGTTGTCGACCACCTCGAACACCATGTGGTGCAGACCGCTGCCATCGTCGGTGTCACCAATGTACATACCGGGACGTTTGCGTACGGCATCCAGGCCTTTCAGCACTTTAATGCTCGTTGAGTCGTACGTATTTTCTTCGCTCAATGCCTTCACTCCCGATGGTCGTGGGTCTGGGTGATACGGCCCTGTTCCACGTGGAACAAAGCGACTGGCGTTTCCGTCTGCCAGCCTTCCCTCAGTAATTCGTGATCTACACAGGTGATAAACACCTGGCAGCGTAAGTCTTCCAGCAAGCGGCATAGCGCGCGACGGTGGCTCTCGTCCAGCTCGGACGGCAAGTCATCCACCAGATAAATACACTGTCCGCGACGGGCCTGGCTGACCAGGTGCCCTTGGGCAATCCGCAGTGCACACACCACCAACTTCTGCTGACCCCGGGACAAAATGTCCGCGGCATTGTGTGCGCCCAATCTGAGACGCAAATCAGCTCGTTGCGGTCCGGCCTGGGTGTGCCCCATCTGCTGGTCCCGTTGTACGGAAGCGGCGAGTACGGCGCTCAATTCGCGGTCCTTGTCCCAGCCTCGGTAATAGCTGAGCGTCAAACCCTCGAGCTCAACCAGTTCGCTCAAGGTCTGTTCGAAGACCGGTTTCAAGGCTGTGATGTAAGCGCGGCGGTATTCATCGATTTCAGCGCTGGCCTGGCACAGTTCCCTGTCCCAAACCGCTTGCGAAACGGCGTCAAGTGTACCATGCCGCAGCCAGGAGTTTCTCTGGCGCAGCGCCTTCTGCAAACGCTGCCAAGTGGCCATGAAACGCGGTTCGACGTGGAACACGCCCCAGTCGAGAAACTGCCGGCGAATCTTCGGTGCGCCTTCCAGCAGACGGAAGCTGTCCGGGTTGATCAACTGCAGCGGCAGGATCTCCGCCAACTGCGCAGCGCTACGGGCGTTCTGGCCGTCGATGCGAATCTGGAACTCGCCCTGACGGTCGCGGGAAATCCCCAGCGCACTGTGTCCGCCTTCAGCCAGCTCAACCTGACCGAATACGGTACAGGCAAGCTGTTCGTACTGAATGACGGGCAACAGCCGCGTGCTGCGAAACGAACGGGCAAGCCCCAGCAGATGAATGGCTTCCAGAACACTGGTTTTGCCGCTGCCGTTGGCGCCGTAAAGAATGTTGATGCGGGGGGAGGGGGAGAAGGTCACCGGGTGCAGATTGCGCACCGCGGTGACCGAAACACGACTTAACGACATTCAGGATCAGCTGATTACAGACGCATCGGCATGACAACGTAAGCCGAATCGTCATTGTCGGACTCTTGCACCAGCGCACTGCTGTTGGAGTCGGACAGGATCAGGCGAACCTGCTCGGTGGTCATCACGCCCAGCACGTCGAGCAGGTAGCTGACGTTGAAGCCGATCTCCAGCGAGCCGCCGTTGTATTCAACGCCCACTTCTTCTTCCGCTTCTTCCTGCTCCGGGTTGTTGGCCTGGATCTTCAACTGACCGCTGGCCAGTTGCAGACGGATACCGCGGTACTTCTCGTTGGACAGAATCGCGGTACGGCTGAACGCTTCACGCAACGCCTGACGATCGCCGAGTACCAGCTTGTCACCACCTTTCGGCAGGACGCGCTCGTAATCCGGGAATTTACCGTCGACCAGTTTCGAGGTGAAAGTAAACTCGCCCGTGGTGGCGCGGATGTGGTGCTGGCCGAGGACGATGCTGACATTGCCATCCGGCTCGGTGAGCAGACGCGCCAGTTCGAGGATACCTTTGCGCGGCACGATCACCTGATGGCGATCCGGCTGACCGATATCGGCCTGCATCGAGCACATCGCCAGACGGTGTCCGTCGGTGGCCACGGCGCGGATCACACCAGCGGAAACTTCCAGCAGCATGCCGTTGAGGTAGTAACGCACGTCCTGCTGGGCCATGGCGAAGCTGGTGCGTTCGATCAGACGACGCAGTTTGCTTTGCTCCAGGCTGCAGGTCAGCGAGCCCGGGCCTTCTTCGACGGTCGGGAAATCGTTGGCCGGCAGGGTCGACAGGGTGAAGCGGCTACGACCGGCCTTTACCACCAGCTTCTGCTCGTCGACCTTGATGTCGATCAGCGCATCGTTGGGCAGGCTTTTGCAGATATCCATCAGCTTGCGCGCCGGCACGGTGATGGAACCGGTTTCGGCCGGCTCTTCGAGTTGCACACGACCGACCAGCTCGACTTCCAGGTCGGTACCGGTCAGTGACAGTTGCTGGCCTTCGACGACCAACAGCACGTTGGACAGTACCGGCAAGGTCTGTCGGCGCTCGACGACGCCTGCGACCAGTTGCAGGGGTTTCAACAGGGCTTCGCGTTGAATGGTGAAATGCATGGTCTAGTCCCTTGCCTTAATAAGCTGCGCTGGTGTTCATCAAGTGGTCAGTGTACGCAGCAGGTTCTTGTAGTCCTCGCGGATGTCCGCGTCGGATTCCTTAAGTTCGTTGATCTTGCGGCAGGCGTGCAGCACGGTGGTGTGGTCGCGGCCGCCAAACACATCGCCGATTTCCGGCAGGCTGTGGTTGGTCAGTTCCTTGGACAACGCCATGGCCACCTGACGCGGACGAGCCACCGAGCGCGAGCGGCGCTTGGACAGCAGGTCGGAAATCTTGATCTTGTAATACTCGGCGACGGTGCGCTGAATGTTATCCACAGAAACAAGTTTGTCCTGCAACGCCAGCAAGTCTTTGAGGGATTCGCGAATCAGCTCGATGGTGATGTCGCGGCCCATGAAGTGCGAGTGAGCGATCACACGTTTCAGCGCGCCTTCCAGCTCACGAACGTTCGAGCGGATGCGCTGGGCGATGAAGAACGCGGCGTCATGGGGCAACTCGACTTTGGCCTGATCGGCCTTCTTCATCAGGATCGCCACGCGGGTTTCCAGCTCAGGCGGCTCGACCGCAACGGTCAGGCCCCAGCCGAAGCGGGATTTGAGGCGTTCTTCAAGGCCTTCGATTTCTTTCGGGTAGCGGTCACTGGTGAGAATGACCTGCTGACCACCTTCAAGCAGCGCGTTGAAGGTGTGGAAAAACTCTTCCTGGGAACGCTCCTTGCGGGCGAAGAACTGAATATCGTCGATCAGCAAGGCGTCCACCGAACGGTAGAAACGCTTGAATTCGTTGATGGCGTTCAGTTGCAGCGCTTTGACCATGTCGGCCACGAAACGCTCGGAATGCAGGTACACGACCTTGGCATTCGGATTCTTCTTTAATAGATGGTTGCCCACTGCGTGCATCAAGTGGGTTTTACCCAGGCCGACGCCACCATAAAGGAACAGCGGGTTATAGCCGTGCTTGGGATTGTCCGCCACCTGCCAGGCCGCTGCACGGGCTAGCTGGTTGGATTTACCTTCAACGAAGTTTTCGAAGGTGAACGTGCGATTCAGGTAACTGGTGTGCTTGAGCGCACCTTCTACCTGCACGGTGCGCTGCTCCGCGCGAACCGGGGCCTGCTGCGAAGCGGCGCCGGCCATCGGGTCGAAGCTGTCGCGGGAAGGTTCTTCGCTGACTTCAGCGGCCTTCTGTGTGGAACGTTTGGCCGGAGCAGGGGCTGGCGTCGGTGCCGGATTGCTCGCTGGCACATTATTGGCCTGCGCCTGAGCAACCTGCGCGGCCGCCAGCGGCGCATTGGGTGCGGCACGAGGTGCCGAGCTGCGCTTGCTGCCTATTAACAAGGACAGCGCCGGCGTCGAGCCATTGCCGTGCTCATCCAGCAGTTCAAGAACGCGGCCCAGGTACTTTTCGTTGACCCAGTCCAGCACGAAACGATTCGGTGCGTAGACGCGCAACTCGTCGCCTTCGGCTTCGACCTGTAGTGGACGGATCCAGGTGTTGAATTGTTGGGCAGGCAGCTCTTCGCGCAAAAGCTCCACGCACTGCTGCCAAAGTTCCACTGACACGGATATCCCCTAAGTTGAAAGCCGGTGAGGCAAAAACAAGCGGCCATTGTAGCGGCGAGCGGTTCACTTATCCACATGCAGGTAGGTCCATCGCCATCATTTATCAATGCGTTAACGCATTAAAAGGCGACCAACGGCACATGAATAAGCCCTGTGGATAAACGCCTCTGAGGGCACTGGACAACTGGGGGTTAAACCCGGTGGATAACCAGCCTGTGGATAACAAGCCCTTTCACACACAGCTTTTCCGATAGCGCAGCACAGGCTGAACACGGTTTTCCACTGTAGTTGTCATTCTCTGTACACCCCGAAGAATAAGGCCCCATGGCAGTTATCCACAGAAGATGGCGTGTCTAGCTTTTACAAGCTTTACAGAAAAGCTTTAAATAATTCCCTTCTTTATTTCTATATCTGGCTGACAGGCTTTCGAGCTCAAACCCTGCCCTGATCTATTTATAAGGAAACGCTGGTTGGAAATTGACCTGAAGGCTTGCTTTCTCTAGAATCCCCGGTCTCTTAAAACGGGGGCCATTCCGGCCCGTTGTGGACGAACCAGGTAACACGACATGAAACGTACTTTCCAACCAAGCACTATCAAACGCGCTCGTACCCACGGTTTCCGTGCTCGCATGGCTACCAAGAACGGCCGCGCAGTCCTGTCGCGTCGTCGCGCCAAAGGTCGTGCGCGTCTGGCAGTTTGATAATCCGGTACTGGAGGTGAGTCAGGACTTCAGTCGGGAAAAGCGTCTGCTTACCCCCCGGCATTTCAAGGCAGTCTTTGACTCCCCTACCGGCAAGGTTCCGGGGAAAAATCTCCTGCTCCTTGCACGCAACAACGATCTTGATCACCCCCGTCTCGGGCTGGTTATCGGGAAAAAGAGCGTAAAGCTCTCCGTTGAGCGCAATCGCCTCAAACGTCTGATGCGCGAATCGTTCCGTCTGCACCAGGATTCACTGGTCGGCTGGGACATCGTTATCGTCGCGCGCAAAGGTTTGGGTGATGTAGAAAACCCCGAATTGATTCAGCATTTCGGCAAACTCTGGAAGCGTCTGGCACGCAACAATCCCGTTCCGGCAGTCAAAACCGAAACTGTAGGGGTAGACAGTACCGATGCGTAAACTGGCCCTCGTTCCGATCCAGTTTTATCGCTATGCCATTAGTCCTTTAATGGCCAGCCACTGTCGCTTCTACCCCAGTTGTTCCTGCTACGCGTATGAAGCCATTGAAAATCATGGCCTTCTGCGCGGTGGCTGGCTGACCTTTCGTCGTTTAGGTCGCTGTCATCCGTGGAATCCCGGTGGTTATGACCCGGTTCCACCTGTCCCTACCTCCCGTTCTTCTTCGATGGCCGAGTAATCATGGATATCAAACGCACGATCCTGATCGTCGCCCTGGCAATCGTGTCCTACGTCATGGTTCTTAAATGGAACCAGGATTATGGCCAGGCTGCCCTGCCGACTCAGAATGTTGCTTCCAGTACGACTACATCCGGTTTGCCGGACACCGCCACTGGCACAAATGCTGCCAGTGACGATATTCCGCGCGCCGCCAGCGATACCAGCGCACCTGCCGAAACGCCGGTCGCCGCCAGCAAGGATCTGATTCAGGTCAAGACCGATGTGCTCGATCTGGCGATCGATCCACAGGGTGGCGACGTTGCGCAACTGACTCTGCCTTTGTATCCACGTCGTCAGGATCGTCCTGACGTTCCGTTCCAGCTGTTCGATAACGGCGGCGAACGTGTATATCTGGCGCAAAGCGGTCTGATCGGTACCAACGGCCCGGATGCAAACCCGGCCGGTCGTCCGGTTTATTCCTCGGAGAAGAAGGTTTACCAACTGGCTGACGGTCAGGATCAACTCGTCGTTGACCTGAAATTCAGCAAAGACGGCGTCAACTACATCAAGCGTTTCACCATGAAACGTGGCCTGTACGACGTCGCTGTCTCCTACATTGTGGATAACCAGAGCGCTCAGCCCTGGAACGGCGCAATGTTTGCCCAGTTGAAGCGCGACGCCAGCGCTGATCCTTCGTCGACCACTGCTACTGGCACCGCGACTTACCTGGGCGCCGCCCTGTGGACAAGTTCCGAGCCGTACAAGAAAGTGTCGATGAAGGACATGGACAAGGCGCAGCTCAAGGAAACGGTCACCGGTGGTTGGGTAGCCTGGTTGCAGCACTACTTCGTGACCGCGTGGATTCCGGCCAAGGGCGAAAACAACATCGTCCAGACCCGTAAAGACAGCAAAGGCAACTACATCATTGGTTACACCGGTCCGACTCTGACCGCTGCTCCGGGTGCGAAAGTTGAAACCAGTGCTGTGCTGTACGCCGGTCCGAAGAGTCAGGCTGTACTGAAAGAGTTGTCCCCAGGTCTGGAACTGACCGTCGACTACGGCATTCTGTGGTTCATTGCCCAGCCGATCTTCTGGCTGCTGCAACATATCCACGCCATTGTCGGTAACTGGGGATGGTCGATCATCTTCCTGACCATGCTGATCAAAGGGATTTTCTTCCCGCTGTCGGCCGCCAGCTACAAATCGATGGCGCGCATGCGTGCCGTGGCTCCGAAACTGGCTGCGCTGAAAGAGCAACATGGCGATGACCGGCAGAAAATGTCGCAGGCCATGATGGAGCTGTACAAGAAAGAGAAGATCAATCCACTGGGCGGCTGCTTGCCGATCCTCGTGCAGATGCCGGTCTTCCTGTCGCTGTACTGGGTTCTGCTGGAAAGCGTGGAAATGCGCCAGGCGCCGTTCATGCTGTGGATCACTGACCTGTCGATCAAGGATCCGTTCTTCATTCTGCCGATCATCATGGGCGCAACCATGTTCATCCAGCAGCAGCTGAACCCGACGCCTCCGGATCCGATGCAGGCGAAGGTCATGAAAATGATGCCAATCATCTTCACCTTCTTCTTCCTGTGGTTCCCGGCGGGCCTGGTACTGTACTGGGTTGTGAACAACTGCCTGTCGATTGCACAACAGTGGTACATCACGCGTAAGATCGAAGCGGCGACGAAAAAAGCCGAGGCGTAACTTGCACTGTGGATAACACCACTCAAAGCGCCCCCTAGTGGGGCGTTTTGCTATCTGCCACTTTTGTCTGGATGCCGCTTTATGAGCACACCCCGTGAAACCATCGCCGCTGTCGCCACCGCTCAAGGGCGCGGCGGTGTGGGCATCGTCCGTATTTCCGGGCCGTTGGCCAGCGTTGCGGCAATAGCCATCAGCGGCCGAGAACTGAAACCACGTTACGCTCATTACGGGCCGTTTTTCAGTGACGACCAGCAGGTGCTGGACGAAGGTCTGGCTTTGTATTTTCCGGGTCCGAACTCGTTTACCGGCGAAGACGTCTTGGAATTGCAGGGCCATGGCGGCCCGATCGTTCTGGACATGTTGCTCAAGCGTTGTCTGGAACTGGGCTGCCGTCTGGCCCGTCCAGGTGAATTCAGCGAGCGCGCCTTCCTCAATGACAAACTCGATCTGGCCCAGGCCGAGGCAATCGCCGATTTGATCGAAGCCAGTTCTGCACAGGCTGCGCGCAATGCATTGCGTTCATTACAGGGTGCGTTTTCCCAGCGTGTGCATAACTTGACCGAGCAACTGATCGGTCTGCGTATCTACGTCGAAGCCGCCATCGACTTCCCGGAAGAGGAAATCGACTTTCTCGCCGACGGTCATGTATTGGGCATGCTCGATAAGGTACGCGATGAGTTATCCACAGTGCTGCGTGAAGCGGGGCAGGGCGCATTGTTGCGTGATGGTATGACCGTCGTCATCGCTGGGCGGCCGAATGCCGGAAAATCCAGCCTGTTGAATGCATTGGCCGGTCGCGAAGCCGCCATCGTCACCGAGATTGCCGGTACTACGCGGGATATCCTGCGCGAACATATCCACATCGACGGGATGCCGTTGCATGTGGTCGATACTGCAGGACTGCGTGACACCGATGATCATGTGGAAAAGATCGGTGTGGAACGGGCGTTGAAAGCCATTGGTGAAGCGGATCGGGTTTTGCTGGTGGTCGATGCGACCGCACCGGAGGCACTGGATCCTTTTGCCTTGTGGCCAGAATTCCTTGAGTCTCGACCGGATCCGGCGAAAGTCACCCTGATCCGTAACAAGTCCGATCTGACCGGTGAAGCGATTGCTCTGGAAACCAGTGACGACGGCCATGTGACCATCAGTCTCAGCGCCAAGTCCGCTGAAGGCCTCGACCTGCTGCGTGATCATCTAAAGGCGTGCATGGGTTACGAGCAGACCTCGGAGAGCAGCTTCAGCGCACGTCGCCGGCATCTGGAGGCACTGCGCCACGCCAGCGCGGCATTGGAACATGGCCGCGCGCAACTGACCCTGGCGGGCGCTGGGGAGTTGCTCGCTGAGGATTTGCGCCAGGCTCAACATTCCCTGGGTGAAATTACCGGGGCGTTCAGTTCTGATGATTTGCTCGGAAGGATTTTCTCCAGCTTCTGCATCGGCAAATAAAGAAAGGGGCTGTGGATAATTCATCCACGGCCCCTTTTTCCATTCACCAGTTATAGGAAACCGTACCGAGCAAAGTACGATCCTCGCCCCAGTAACAGCGACCTGCGTCGTTGCATCCCGAAACGTATTCCTTATCGAACAGGTTCTTCGCGTTCAAATCGACACTCCAGTGTGTATCGATCTGATATCCAACAGCCGCGTCGACCAATGTCACGTCGCCGGCATCCAGTTTTCCGTAGAGAGAAGGCGAAGTGTAGGCAAACGCACTGTCGAAATAACGCACGCCCCCCGCCACATACATGCCTTTCAAATCACTGTCGAGGAAGCGATATTTCGCCCAGACCGAGGCCTGGTTGCGCGGCACGCCGGTCATTTGATGGCCCTTGACCAGCGACGTCGCTGCATCCTTGGTGATCTTTGCATCGGTGTAGGTATAAGCCGCCGTGACATTGAGGTTCTGCGTCAGATTACTGTTGAGTTCCAGCTCCACCCCTTTGGCGCGGCTTTCGCCCACCTGGCGATAGGTTGACGTCGTTGCGTCGAAATAGGTGTCGTCCTTTTTGCGCAGGTCATACACCGAAGCGGTGAAAGCGGTGTCCCAACCAATCGGTTCGTACTTCAAACCCACTTCGTACTGGCTACTGGTGATCGGATCAAGCGTTGCGCCGGCATTGGAAATCTGCTGCACCGGCACGAACGCTGTTGAATAGCTGACATACGGCGTCATGCCGTTGTCGAACTGATACATCACGCCGCCCTGATAGGTGAACTTCTTGTCCTCGGAGCTGATGTTGCTGCCTCGCGCCACCTTGTCGCGGAAGTCACTGTCGACCCAGTCCTGGCGTCCGCCAAGCAAGAACATCCAGTGGTCGTACTTGCTCTGAATCTGTGCATAAACACCCTTCATCTGCTGCTCGAGCAAAGTGTTCTGCACGGCAATTGGCGTGGTCGGATCGCGCAGGTAAACCGGGTTATACACATCGATCGGCCCGACAACGCCGGCATTCCAGTCCTGGTTGAACGAGGTGCGATCGTAGCTGACGCCAAACAGCACGGTGTTTTCCAACTCGCCCGCCTCGAACTTGCCTTCGAGCTGGTTATCCAGCGAATACACCATGGATTTGTTGAAGCGATCGTAAGCGGTCACGTTCAACCGCGTGCCGAAACCGGCGTTGTTCAGATTGCCCGGCCAGGTTTCGTGGCGGGTGATGCGCGACTGCATGTAGCGCGAGTTCTGGCGGAACTGCCAGTCATCGTTGAACGAGTGGCTGAACTCGTAACCGCTGCTCCAGGTTTCCCGTTCGAAGGTATTCCAGTCCGGATCGCCGAGCATCGTGTCTTTGGATAACCGGCCGTTGGGATTGCTCAGCAACGTACCGGCGGCCGGCAGGCCAAGCTCCATGTTGGTGTGGTCTTTCTGGTAGTTGGCCAACAGCGTCAGCGTATTGAAATCGTCGAAATTCAGGGTCAGCGAAGGGGCGACATAAATCCGGTCGTCAGGAACGTGCTCGGTCTGGGTATCGGATTTGCGCCCCAGCATCACCACGCGTCCGAGAACGTTGCCGCTGTCATTGAGCGGGCCGGAGACATCTACGCCGATTTGCCGGCGATTGTTCGAGCCATAGCCCAATTGCACTTCGCCCTGAGGCGCGGCGGTCGGGCGTTTACTGACCAGATTGACCAGACCGCCCGGCGCATTTTCGCCATACAGCAGCGACGACGGGCCACGGAATACCTCGACCCGTTCAAGTCCGTACGGCTCGGTGCTGGTGTCATAGCGATTGCCCTGCACGCGCAGTCCATCGCGCAGCAGACCGTAGCCGTAATCGGTGGCGTTGAAACCACGGATATAGAACAGGTCGCCAGCCAGGCTGTCACCGGCGGCGAACGGTGGGGCGAAGATCCCCGGCACGTAGCCGAGGACGTCGGTGAGAGTCTGGGATTTCTGATCCTTGATCCGCTGCCCGGTCACCACTGACACCGAACGCGGTGTTTGCGACAGCGGCGTACTGGTTTTCGTACCGATCCGGCTGTTTTGCGCCTTGTAGCCGACGTCGGCGGCGTAATCCAGATGCATTGGATTGCCCAACTGCGCATTGATGTTGGTCGGCGCCAGTTCCAGGGCGTCACCGTTGGGCACGTTCTGCAGAATGTAACTGCCGGGTGCTTGTGGCACTGCCTGTAAACCCGAGCCTTGCAGCAATTGAGCGAAACCTTGTTCGACGCTGAAATCGCCATTTAAACCGGCACTGCGCAAGCGGCTGGTCTGCTGCGGCGAGAACGACAAAATCACATTGGCGGCAGCGGCGAACTGGCTCAAGGCACTATCCAGCGGGCCGGCGGCAATGGCGTAACGCTGGGATACCGACGCCGCGAAGGCGCTGTTGCTGATCACCAGACAAGACGCAGCGCTGGCCATCAATAAGCTGCATGCAATGCAATGTGGAGAAAAGCGCTGACGGAACGTGGGAAGACGCATGTGTGGATTAGCCCTAAGGTGGCGAAGAGCCGCGTTTATCGCGATTACCTGTAGGGCCGGGTCAGGGCGAAAAAAGATAACCCTGCTTGAAATTATTTTTCCCCAGGCATTTTTTGATCAAGCGCTATGGCTGATCGAGATCCAGTAACGGCTGAAATAGCGCACGTTGATTGGCAACGAGGCCTGAAGGTTGGCCAGCACTGCGTCGGTCGAATCGAGCCGGAAAGTCCCGGAGACCCGCAGATCCCGGGCGCGGCGATCACAATGCAATACACCACTGCGATAGCGTCCCAACTCCGCGATTACGTCGCCCAGGCGCGCGTCGAGAACGATTAACTGGCCGTTGATCCAGCCGACGTCTGATGGTTGGAAGGGATGACTGAGGCCGATATGTCGACTGTCGAAATCCGCGCCTTCGCCTGCTTTCAGAATGAGCGCAGCAGTGGATGACTGGGCGGGTTGAACGCTGACTCGATCTTCCAGCACCCCAACTCTGGTTGAGCTGGACATCTGATGCACCGAGAACCGGGTGCCCAAAGCTTGAATCCGCCCGTCGCGGGTTTGCACATAAAACGGCCGCTGATCGCCAAGCTTGCCGGTTTGGATGAGGATTTCACCGGCACGCAGTTGAATCAGGCGTTGCGCTGCGTCGAAAGAAACATCGATGGCCGAGTCGGTGTTGAGCTGGATCTGGCTGCCATCGGCCAGGCTGATGGTGCGACGCTGACCCACACCGGTTTTATAGTCGGCCCAAACGTTGCCGAGGGATGTGTGTCGTTGAGCACTCCAGCCAACGAAGCCTGTTCCCGCTGCGAGCAGCAACAGCTTGAGCACCTGCCGGCGGTGCTGACCAGTGTTATTGAGCGCACGTCGTTTCAGATCCTGCGGCAGCGTACCGAGGTGGCGCTGCAATTGTTCCATCTGGTTCCACGCCGCCAGATGCGCTGGATCGCTGTCTATCCACAACTGCCAGGCCTTTTGTTCGGCAAGGCTCGGTGGCTGAGACTGAAACTGCACGTACCAGCTGGCGGCAGTTTCCAATGCCTGACGGTTTGCAGCGGCGGCCATCATGGCTGCGCCATGACCAGGGCGCACTCAGTCAGGGCGCGGATCATGTGTTTTTTTACTGTGGTCAGCGAGACTCTCAATTGCACGGCGATCTGTTGATAAGTCAGTCCGTCGACTTGCGAAAGCATGAAGATCTGCCGTGTTCGCGGACCCAGCCCGGTCAATGCTTTATCCACAGCGATCAGGGTTTCAATGATCAGCGCCCTGTCTTCTTCGCTAATGACTGACGCTTCCGGCCGAGCTGCGAGGGCCTGCAGATAAGCTCTTTCAATCGCCCTGCGTCTATAACGATCGATGACCAGGCCGCGCGCAATAGTCGTCAGGTAATCCCTCGGCTCACGAATATGAGCTGCATTGCGCGCCGCCAGAACTCGCAAAAACGTGTCATGCGCCACATCGGCTGCATCGCAGGCGTTGTGCAGTTTGCCCTTGAGCCAACCATACAGCCACGAATGATGTTGCTCGTAGATTTGCTCGATCGCAGCGGTGTGGGCGGGTAGGGGCATGGGAGAAACTGATGTTTTAATGATAATGGCTATTATTAGCTTCTGTTACGTCCTCTCACAATAGCCTTTTCATTTCCTGCCCTTGGCTTGCCGAGCGTCACTAATCCCTAGCTGACGCTTTTTTTGCGTCCAGAAAAAGACATGTTGGCGATTTTCTGTGGACTAAGACCTGTGAATAACTGCTCCTGAGGTCAGTTGATAAAGGGGGTTGAAAACTGGATATAACCCGCTCTGTGGATAACCATCCCTTTCATCCACAGGCTTACACCGGTTATCCAAGGGCCTCATTGCCACATGAGCACAGAGTTTTGAACCTCTGTACACACTGTAAAACATGGCCTGTAGCGATCTATCCACAGAAATGGTGCTCAGTAAGAATAAACATAAAAACAAAGGTTTTATAAATTTCTCTTTTTTTATTCTTTTAACCTCGAGTTCTCCACAGCTGGTTAAATTTTGTGCAAAGGGTTCTTTAGAAAGGGCGAAGTCCCTATACTTGCCGACCAGGTCCAGAAACCTGGTTTCAATATTTCCTGAATGACCTACTTAAGCAGGCACGAGGTGCGTGGTGGATTTCCCTTCCCGTTTTGAAGTGATCGTCATCGGCGGCGGTCATGCCGGTACCGAGGCAGCACTGGCGTCAGCACGCATGGGGGCAAAAACCCTGTTGCTGACGCATAACGTGGAAACCCTCGGCGCCATGAGTTGCAACCCGGCCATCGGTGGCATCGGCAAAAGCCATCTGGTCAAGGAAATCGATGCCCTCGGCGGCGCGATGGCCATGGCTACCGACAAGGGCGGCATCCAGTTTCGTGTGTTGAACAGCCGCAAAGGCCCGGCAGTACGGGCCACCCGTGCGCAAGCCGACCGAATTCTCTATAAGGCCGCTGTCCGCGAAATCCTGGAAAACCAGCCAAACCTGTGGATATTTCAACAGGCTGCTGACGACCTGATCGTCGAGCAGGAGCAAGTCCGTGGTGTCGTCACACAGATGGGTCTGCGTTTCTTCGCCGATTCCGTGGTGTTGACCACCGGTACATTCCTCGGTGGACTTATCCACATTGGTTTGCAGAATTTCTCTGGCGGTCGCGCCGGTGATCCACCGTCGATTGCTCTGGCCCACCGTCTGCGTGAGTTGCCATTGCGTGTCGGGCGCCTGAAAACCGGTACACCGCCGCGTATTGATGGCAAATCTGTGGATTTCTCGGTGATGACTGAGCAGCCGGGTGACACTCCGATCCCGGTGATGTCGTTTATGGGCAGCAAGGAGCAGCATCCCCGTCAGGTCAGCTGCTGGATCACCCATACCAATGCGCGTACCCACGAAATCATCGCGGCGAACCTTGATCGTTCGCCGATGTATTCCGCTGCCGGTGAAATCGAAGGTGTCGGCCCGCGTTATTGCCCGTCGATCGAAGACAAGATTCATCGCTTTGCCGACAAGGAAAGCCATCAGGTGTTCATCGAACCGGAAGGTCTGACCACCCATGAGCTGTATCCGAACGGGATATCCACAAGCCTGCCGTTCGACGTGCAATTGCAGATCGTGCAGTCGATCCGCGGTATGGAAAACGCGCACATCGTGCGTCCGGGTTATGCGATCGAGTACGACTACTTCGATCCCCGCGACCTCAAGTACAGCCTGGAAACCAAAGTCATCGGCGGTCTGTTCTTCGCCGGGCAGATCAACGGCACCACCGGTTACGAAGAAGCCGGCGCTCAAGGTCTGCTCGCCGGCGCCAACGCTGCGCTGCGGGCCAAGGGCAAAGAAGCCTGGTGTCCGCGCCGCGATGAAGCGTACATCGGCGTTCTGGTCGACGACCTGATCACCCTCGGTACCCAAGAGCCGTACCGCATGTTCACCTCTCGCGCCGAGTACCGCCTGATTCTGCGCGAAGACAACGCCGACCTGCGTCTGACCGAAAAAGGGCGCGAGCTCGGTCTGGTCGATGACGCGCGCTGGGCGGCCTTCTGCAAGAAACGCGAAAGCATTGAGCTTGAAGAGCAGCGCCTGAAAAGCACTTGGGTGCGGCCAAATACTCCGCAGGGCGATGCTATTGCTGACAAGTTCGGCACGCCGCTGACCCACGAATACAACTTGCTCAACCTGTTGAGCCGTCCGGAAATCGATTACGCCGGTCTGGTCGAAGTGACCGGGCAGGGCGCCGAAGATCCACAGGTCGCCGAGCAGGTTGAGATCAAGACCAAATACGCCGGTTACATCGACCGCCAACAGGACGAAATCGCTCGTCTGCGCGCCAGCGAAGACACAAAATTGCCTGTGGATATCGATTACACCAACATCTCCGGTCTGTCCAAGGAGATCCAGAGCAAGCTCGGCGCCACACGTCCCGAAACGCTGGGCCAGGCTTCGCGGATCCCGGGCGTAACCCCGGCGGCGATTTCGCTGTTGATGATTCATTTGAAAAAACGCGGCGCGGGCCGTCAGTTGGAGCAAAGCGCTTGAGTGCCAAGGTCACTTCGCAACACGCCGAAGAGTTATCCACAGGAGCCCGCGAGCTCGGTGTCAATCTCACAGAAACCCAGCACAAATTGCTGCTGGGTTACCTGGCCCTGTTGATCAAATGGAACCAGGCCTACAACCTGACCGCCGTGCGCGATCCGGACGAAATGGTTTCGCGGCACTTGCTCGATAGTCTCAGCGTGATGTCGTTTATCGAAAACGGTCGCTGGCTCGATGTCGGCAGTGGTGGTGGCATGCCTGGTATTCCGCTGGCGATCCTGTATCCGGACTCGCAGGTGACCTGTCTGGACAGCAATGGCAAGAAAACCCGCTTTCTGACTCAGGTCAAACTCGAACTGAAGCTGGATAACCTGCAAGTTATCCACAGTCGCGTCGAAGCGTTCCAGCCTGCGCAGCCATTCAACGGGATCATTTCCCGGGCCTTCAGCAGCATGGAAAACTTCACCAACTGGACTCGCCACTTGGGCGATGCCGATACACGCTGGCTGGCAATGAAGGGCGTTCATCCGGCCGATGAGCTGGTAGCATTGCCGGCAGATTTCAAACTCGATAGCGAACACGCCCTGGCCGTCCCCGGTTGCCAAGGCCAACGCCATCTGCTGATACTGCGCCGCACGGCATGATTGGGAACACAAGCAAGAATGGCTAAGGTATTCGCGATAGCGAACCAGAAGGGTGGTGTGGGCAAAACCACCACCTGCATCAACCTCGCAGCATCCCTGGTCGCGACCAAGCGACGGGTGCTGTTGATCGATCTCGATCCACAGGGCAACGCCACCATGGGTAGCGGTGTGGATAAACATGGTCTGGAAAACTCGGTCTACGATCTGCTGATCGGTGAATGCGACCTGGGTCAGGCCATGCACTTCTCCGAGCACGGCGGTTATCAATTGCTGCCGGCCAACCGCGATCTGACCGCGGCCGAAGTGGTGCTGCTGGAAATGCAGATGAAGGAAAGCCGTCTGCGCAGCGCGCTGGCGCCGATCCGTGACAACTACGATTACATTTTGATCGACTGCCCACCGTCGCTGTCGATGCTCACACTCAACGCACTGGTCGCCGCTGACGGGGTGATTATCCCCATGCAGTGCGAATACTTTGCGCTGGAAGGTTTGAGCGACCTTGTGGATAACATCAAGCGCATCGCCGAGCTGCTCAACCCGAACCTGAAAGTCGAAGGCCTGCTGCGGACCATGTACGACCCGCGCTTGAGCCTGATGAACGATGTTTCGGCGCAGCTCAAGGAGCACTTCGGCGATCAGCTGTACGACACGGTGATCCCGCGCAACATTCGCTTGGCCGAAGCACCGAGCTACGGCATGCCGGCGCTGGCTTACGACAAGCAATCGCGTGGTGCCCTGGCCTATCTGGCTCTGGCAGGCGAGATGGTTCGTCGTCAGCGCAAAAATTCACGCATTGCTGCTGCTCAGCCAACTTAAGGAATCCCCATGGCCGTCAAGAAACGAGGTCTCGGACGTGGACTGGATGCACTGCTGAGTGGTCCGACGGTCAGCGCGCTGGAAGAACAAGCCGCGCAGGCCGACACCCGCGAACTGCAACACCTGCCGCTGGACCTGCTGCAGCGTGGCAAATATCAGCCGCGCCGTGACATGGACCCGCAGGCCCTGGAAGAGCTGGCGCAGTCGATCAAGGCCCAAGGCGTGATGCAGCCGATCGTGGTACGCCCGATTGGCGGCGGCCGGTTTGAGATCATTGCCGGTGAACGCCGCTGGCGCGCCAGTCAGCAGGCCGGGCAGGAAACCATCCCGGCGATGGTCCGCGATGTGCCGGATGAAACCGCCATTGCGATTGCGCTGATCGAGAACATCCAGCGCGAAGATCTCAATCCGATCGAAGAAGCCGTCGCCTTGCAGCGCTTGCAGCAGGAATTCCAGCTGACTCAGCAGCAGGTCGCCGAGGCTGTGGGTAAGTCGCGGGTGACTGTGGCTAACCTGTTGCGACTTATTGCACTGCCTGAAGTGATCAAGACAATGCTGTCGCACGGTGACCTGGAAATGGGTCACGCGCGTGCCTTGCTCGGTCTGCCGGACAATCAGCAGGTCGAAGGGGCGCGACATGTTGTCGCACGAGGACTGACTGTGCGCCAAACCGAGGCACTGGTTCGCCAGTGGTTGAGTGGCAAACCGGAGCCTGTGGAAGCTGCAAAACCTGACCCGGACATCGCTCGCCTCGAGCAGCGTTTGGCCGAGCGCCTAGGCTCTGCGGTGCAGATTCGCCATGGCAAGAAGGGCAAAGGCCAATTGGTGATTGGTTATAACTCGCTCGACGAGCTTCAAGGTGTGCTCGCACACATCCGCTGAAACATTTCCTCATGTAGCGCGCAGTCGGAAATCACTACCTGACAGTTGAATAGGGGCAGAACCGCCCCTATACTCTGCGCGCATTTTGTCGGCACAAATTATGCCAAGTTATTGAATTTCGGCAGCCGACCATTGGAGAGCAACTGTGATGGAAACCCGCACGCCAAACCGCTTGCCTTTCCATCGCCTGGCGGTTTTTCCGGTGTTGATGGCTCAATTTGTCATTCTGCTCATTGCCGCTTTGGCGCTCTGGCAATGGCATGGAGTCGTTGCCGGATACTCGGGACTTTGCGGAGGCCTGATAGCCTTGCTGCCCAATGTTTATTTCGCTCACAGGGCATTTCGGTTTTCCGGCGCCCGAGCAGCCCAGTCCATCGTCCGGTCTTTTTATGCCGGCGAGGCAGGCAAACTTATTTTGACGGCAGTGCTGTTTGCACTGGTGTTCGCAGGTGTGAAGCCACTGGCGCCGATCGCAGTATTCGGCGTGTTCGTGCTGACGCAGTCGGTCAGCTGGTTCGCTCCCCTGCTGATGAGAACAAGACTTTCGAGACCTTAGGGCGTTTGAGGCAACCATGGCAGAGACAACCGCTTCGGGCTATATCCAGCACCACTTGCAGAACCTGACTTTCGGTCAGCTACCCAACGGCGGCTGGGGCTTTGCCCACACCGCAGCAGAAGCCAAGGAAATGGGCTTCTGGGCTTTCCACGTCGATACCCTCGGCTGGTCGGTCGCGCTGGGTCTGATCTTCGTTCTTCTTTTCCGCATGGCGGCAAAGAAAGCGACTTCGGGTCAGCCGGGTGCCTTGCAGAACTTCGTTGAAGTATTGGTCGAATTCGTCGATGGCAGCGTGAAAGACAGCTTCCATGGCCGTAGCCCGGTGATTGCACCGCTGGCACTGACCATCTTCGTCTGGGTGTTCCTGATGAACGCCGTCGACCTGGTACCGGTCGACTGGATTCCTCAGCTGGCCATCCTGATCTCCGGCGATGCCCACATCCCGTTCCGCGCCGTGTCGACTACCGACCCGAACGCGACTCTGGGCATGGCGTTCTCGGTGTTCGCACTGATCATTTTCTACAGCATCAAGGTCAAGGGCATCGGCGGCTTCATCGGCGAACTGACCCTGCACCCGTTCGGCAGCAAGAACATCTTCGTTCAGGCCCTGCTGATCCCGGTGAACTTCCTGCTGGAATTCGTCACCCTGATCGCCAAGCCGATCTCTCTGGCTCTGCGTCTGTTCGGCAACATGTATGCCGGCGAGCTGGTGTTCATTCTGATCGCTGTGATGTTCGGCAGCGGCCTGCTCTGGCTCAGCGGCCTGGGCGTAGTTCTGCAGTGGGCGTGGGCTGTATTCCACATCCTGATCATCACCCTGCAGGCGTTCATCTTCATGATGCTGACCATCGTCTACCTGTCGATGGCGCACGAAGAAAACCATTAAGACCAGTCTCGACTAGTCTGATGTTCCTCCCGGTCAAACGGGAGGGAGCTCCTTGCGGGGCAGCTGAAACGATTTGTTTTACCGCTTTAATCTAAAAAACCTAAACCATACGACGTAAAAGTCGGGAGGAAAGATGGAAACTGTAGTTGGTCTAACCGCTATCGCTGTTGCACTGTTGATCGGCCTGGGCGCACTGGGTACCGCAATTGGTTTCGGCCTGCTGGGCGGCAAGTTCCTGGAAGGCGCAGCGCGTCAGCCAGAAATGGTTCCAATGCTGCAAGTGAAAATGTTCATCGTTGCCGGTCTGCTCGACGCCGTAACCATGATCGGTGTTGGTATCGCTCTGTTCTTCACCTTTGCGAACCCGTTCGTTGGTCAGATCGCTGGCTGATTACTCGGATCTTCCGGGTAATTTGGTGTGATGGACAACGTAACTGCGAGGTGTTGGCGTGAACATTAATGCGACCCTGATTGGCCAGTCCGTTGCGTTCCTGATTTTTGTACTGTTCTGCATGAAGTATGTATGGCCTCCGGTCATCGCTGCTCTGCACGAACGTCAAAAGAAGATCGCTGATGGTCTGGACGCTGCCAGCCGTGCAGCTCGCGACCTGGAGTTGGCCCAAGAGAAAGCGGGTCAGCAACTGCGCGAAGCGAAAGCTCAGGCAGCTGAAATCATCGAGCAAGCCAAGAAACGCGGTAACCAGATCGTCGAAGAGGCTGTTGAAAAAGCCCGTATCGACGCTGACCGTGTGAAGGTTCAGGCTCAAGCCGAGATCGAACAGGAACTGAACAGCGTCAAAGACAAGCTGCGTGCCCAAGTGGGCTTGCTGGCTGTTGGCGGCGCCGAGAAGATCCTGGGTGCCACAATCGATCAAAACGCGCACGCAGAGCTGGTTAACCAACTGGCTGCTGAAATCTAAGCGAGGGCGATCATGGCAGAACTGACCACGTTGGCCCGACCTTACGCTAAGGCGGCCTTCGAGCACGCTCAGGCCCACCAGCAACTGGCCAATTGGTCAGCCATGCTCGGCCTGGCAGCAGCGGTGTCGCAAGACGACACCCTGCAGCGCGTGCTCAAGGCCCCGCGACTGACGAGCGCAGAAAAGGCCGCCACGTTCATTGACGTGTGCGGCGACAAGTTTGATGAAAAGGCACGCAATTTCATCAACGTCGTTGCCGAGAACGACCGTCTCCTGCTTCTGCCGGAGATCGCCGCTCTGTTCGACCTGTACAAGGCCGAACAAGAGAAATCGGTAGACGTTGAAGTGACCAGTGCATTTGCATTGAACCAAGAACAGCAAGACAAACTCGCCAAGGTTCTCAGTGCACGACTCAACCGGGAAGTGCGCCTGCAAGTTGCGGAGGACGCTGCCTTGATTGGTGGTGTCGTGATCCGCGCCGGCGACCTGGTTATCGATGGCTCGATTCGCGGCAAAATCGCGAAACTTGCCGAAGCATTGAAATCTTGAGTTTGAAGGGGCAGCAGAGCAATGCAGCAACTCAATCCTTCCGAAATAAGTGAAATTATCAAGGGCCGCATCGACAAGCTCGATGTGACCTCCCAAGCCCGTAACGAAGGCACTGTCGTCAGCGTATCTGACGGCATCGTGCGGATTCACGGTCTGGCCGACGTCATGTACGGCGAGATGATCGAGTTTCCGGGCGGCGTCTACGGTATGGCTCTCAACCTGGAGCAGGACTCCGTAGGTGCCGTGGTATTGGGCTCCTACCAGTCGCTGGCTGAAGGCATGAGCGCCAAGTGCACCGGCCGCATCCTCGAAGTTCCTGTTGGTAAGGAATTGCTGGGCCGCGTAGTCGATGCTCTGGGTAACCCTGTTGACGGCAAAGGTCCACTGGGCAACACCGAGACCGACGCGGTCGAGAAAGTTGCTCCAGGCGTGATCTGGCGTAAGTCGGTAGACCAGCCTGTACAGACTGGCTACAAGGCTGTCGATGCCATGATCCCTGTCGGCCGTGGCCAGCGTGAGCTGATCATCGGTGACCGTCAGATCGGTAAAACCGCTCTGGCGATCGACGCGATCATCAACCAGAAAGACAGCGGCATTTTCTGCGTCTACGTAGCCATCGGTCAGAAGCAATCGACCATCGCCAACGTGGTTCGCAAGCTGGAAGAAAACGGCGCCCTGGCCAACACGATCATCGTGGCTGCCAGTGCTTCGGAATCTCCTGCGCTGCAATTCCTGGCACCGTACTCCGGTTGCACCATGGGTGAATTCTTCCGCGACCGCGGTGAAGACGCGCTGATCGTTTATGACGATCTGTCCAAGCAGGCAGTGGCTTACCGCCAGATTTCCCTGCTGCTGCGCCGTCCACCAGGCCGTGAAGCTTACCCAGGCGACGTGTTCTATCTCCACTCCCGTCTGCTGGAGCGCGCATCCCGCGTTTCGGAAGAATACGTAGAGAAGTTCACCAACGGCGCAGTGACCGGAAAAACCGGTTCCCTGACCGCACTGCCGATCATCGAAACCCAGGCTGGCGACGTTTCCGCGTTCGTTCCGACCAACGTGATTTCCATCACCGACGGTCAGATCTTCCTGGAATCGGCCATGTTCAACTCGGGCATCCGCCCTGCAGTGAACGCCGGTGTTTCGGTATCCCGTGTGGGTGGTGCCGCTCAGACCAAGATCATCAAGAAGCTCTCCGGTGGCATCCGTACCGCTCTGGCTCAGTACCGTGAACTGGCGGCATTCGCCCAGTTCGCTTCTGACCTGGACGAAGCGACCCGCAAGCAACTTGAGCATGGTCAGCGCGTTACCGAGCTGATGAAGCAGAAGCAATACGCACCAATGTCGATCGCTGACATGGCGCTGTCGCTGTATGCCGCTGAGCGTGGGTTCCTGACTGACATTGAAATCGCCAAGGTCGGCAGCTTCGAACAAGCGCTGATTGCTTTCTTCAACCGCGATCACGCCGATTTGATGGCCAAGATCAACGTTAAAGGTGACTTCAATGACGAAATCGATGCTGGCATGAAAGCCGGTATCGAGAAGTTCAAGGCCACCCAAACCTGGTAAGCCGCAGCGGGAGCCGCGAGGCTCCCGCTTGCTAACCTGATAGGTGTTACATGGCAGGCGCAAAAGAGATTCGCAGTAAGATTGCGAGCATCAAAAGCACGCAAAAGATTACCAGCGCCATGGAAAAAGTGGCGGTCAGCAAAATGCGCAAGGCACAAATGCGCATGGCTGCTAGCCGTCCTTATGCGGAGCGTATCCGCCAGGTAATTGGGCATCTGGCCAACGCCAACCCGGAATACCGCCACCCGTTCATGATCGACCGCGAAATCAAGCGCGTCGGTTATGTCGTCGTGAGCAGTGACCGTGGTCTGTGCGGCGGCTTGAACACCAACCTGTTCAAGGCCCTGGTCAAGGACATGGCGGTAAACCGCGAAAACGGCGTCGAGATTGATCTGTGTGTAGTCGGTAGCAAGGGTGCGGCCTTTTTCCGCAACTTCGGCGGTAACGTCGTTGCAGCTATCAGCCACCTGGGTGAAGAGCCGTCGATCAATGATCTGATCGGCAGCGTCAAGGTGATGCTGGATGCCTACCTGGACGGCCGTATCGACCGCCTGTCCGTGGTGTCCAACAAGTTCATCAACACCATGACACAACAGCCTACCGTGGAGCAGTTGATTCCACTGGTGGCAACCCCGGATCAGGATCTCAAGCACCACTGGGACTATCTCTACGAACCGGACGCCAAAGAGCTGCTTGACGGCTTGATGGTCCGTTACGTCGAGTCGCAGGTCTACCAGGCGGTGGTCGAGAACAACGCGGCTGAACAGGCTGCGCGGATGATCGCGATGAAGAACGCTACCGACAACGCCGGTGATTTGATCAGCGATTTGCAGCTGATCTACAACAAGGCGCGTCAGGCTGCGATCACCCAAGAGATCTCGGAAATCGTCGGCGGCGCTGCCGCGGTTTAACGGTTCAAATATTCAGAGGATCCAGCTATGAGTAGCGGACGTATCGTTCAAATCATCGGCGCCGTTATCGACGTGGAATTTCCACGCGACAGCGTACCGAGCATCTACAACGCGCTGACTGTACAAAGCGCGGCCGCAACCACTCTGGAAGTTCAGCAGCAGCTGGGCGACGGCGTGGTGCGTACCATTGCGATGGGTTCCACCGAGGGCTTGAAGCGCGGTCTGGAAGTCACCGACTCTGGCGCAGCCATCTCCGTACCGGTCGGTAAAGCGACCCTGGGCCGGATCATGGACGTCCTCGGTAACCCGATCGACGAAGCTGGCCCGATCGACACCGAAGAGCGCTGGGGCATTCACCGCGCAGCACCTTCGTTCGCCGAGCAAGCAGGCGGCAACGACCTGCTGGAAACCGGCATCAAGGTTATCGACCTGGTCTGCCCGTTCGCCAAGGGCGGTAAAGTCGGTCTGTTCGGTGGTGCCGGTGTAGGCAAAACCGTAAACATGATGGAACTGATCCGTAACATCGCCATCGAGCACAGCGGTTATTCCGTGTTCGCCGGTGTGGGTGAGCGTACTCGTGAGGGTAACGACTTCTACCACGAGATGAAGGACTCCAACGTTCTGGACAAAGTGGCACTGGTTTACGGTCAGATGAACGAGCCGCCGGGAAACCGTCTGCGCGTAGCTCTGACTGGCCTGACCATGGCCGAGAAGTTCCGTGACGAAGGTAACGACGTTCTGCTGTTCGTCGACAACATCTATCGTTACACCCTGGCCGGTACTGAAGTATCCGCACTGCTGGGCCGTATGCCTTCGGCAGTAGGTTACCAGCCGACCCTGGCTGAAGAGATGGGCGTTCTGCAAGAACGTATCACTTCGACCAAGGAAGGTTCGATCACCTCGATCCAGGCGGTATACGTACCTGCGGACGACTTGACCGACCCGTCGCCAGCGACCACCTTCGCCCACTTGGACGCCACCGTCGTTCTGTCTCGTGACATCGCTTCCCTGGGTATCTACCCGGCGGTAGATCCACTGGATTCGACTTCGCGCCAGCTGGACCCGAACGTGATCGGTCAGGACCACTACGACACCGCTCGCGGCGTTCAGTATGTTCTGCAGCGTTACAAAGAGCTGAAAGACATCATCGCGATCCTGGGTATGGACGAGCTGTCGGAAGCCGACAAACAGTTGGTTAACCGTGCTCGTAAGATCCAGCGCTTCTTGTCGCAGCCGTTCTTCGTGGCTGAAGTCTTCACCGGTGCTTCGGGTAAATACGTTTCCCTGAAAGACACCATTGCTGGCTTCAAAGGCATCCTCAACGGTGACTACGACCACCTGCCAGAACAAGCGTTCTACATGGTTGGCGGCATCGAAGAAGCGATCGAGAAAGCCAAGAAACTGTAATCCCGGCGCCCGGCAACGGGCGCTAATTTAGGTTGAGGCAATCAGATGGCTATGACAGTCCATTGCGATATCGTCAGCGCGGAAGGGGAAATCTTTTCCGGCCTGGTCGAGATGGTGATTGCGCACGGTGCACTGGGTGATCTTGGTATCGCTCTGGGTCACGCGCCGCTGATCACTAATCTCAAGCCGGGTCCGATCCGCCTGATCAAGCAAGGCGGGGAAGCCGAGGTGTTCTACATCTCCGGTGGTTTCCTCGAGGTTCAGCCGAACATGGTCAAGGTACTTGCCGATACCGTGCAACGTGCCGCCGACCTGGATGAAGCTCAGGCTCAGGCAGCTCTCAAGGCTGCCGAGAATGCCCTGAACGAAAAAGGCGCGGACTTCGATTACGGCGCCGCTGCCACTCGTCTGGCCGAGGCTGCAGCCCAGCTGCGCACCGTCCAGCAGATCCGCAAGAAGTTTGGCGGTTAATCCGTCATCCGCTTGTTGTGCGATTGATAAAAAAGGGTAGCCTCGGCTACCCTTTTTTCTTTTCCGAATTTCAAACCCGGTCGCAGTTGCTGACCACCCAGGATTGGTAGCCAGTCATGTCTCTCGAAATCGTTATCCTCGCGGCCGGTCAAGGCACGCGCATGCGCTCGGCGCTGCCCAAAGTGCTGCACCCGATTGCCGGCAACTCCATGCTCGGTCATGTTATCCACAGCGCTCGGCAACTTGATCCACAACGCATTCACGTGGTGATCGGTCACGGTGCCGATGTGGTGCGTGAGCGGCTGGCAGCTGATGACCTCAATTTTGTGTTGCAGGACAAGCAACTGGGCACTGGCCATGCCACCGCCCAAGCGGTGCCGTTCATTGATGCCGACACTGTGCTGATTCTTTACGGCGATGTGCCGCTGATTGAAGTCGATACCCTGCAACGTCTGCTCAAGCATGTCGTGCCGGGCCAGATGGGTTTGCTCACTGTCGAGCTGGATGACCCGACCGGTTACGGCCGCATCGTGCGTGATGCTGACGGCAAGGTCGCGGCAATCGTCGAGCACAAAGACGCCAGCGAAGCGCAACGTGCCATCACCGAAGGCAACACCGGCATCCTCGCTGTGCCGGCCGATCGTCTGGCGGACTGGATGAGTCGCCTGTCGAACAACAACGCGCAGGGCGAGTACTACCTCACCGACGTGATCGAAATGGCGGTCAGCGATGGTCTGGTGGTTGCCACCGAACAGCCGCACGACCCGATGGAAGTGCAGGGCGCCAACGATCGCAAGCAGCTCTCTGAACTGGAGCGTCATTACCAGTTGCGCGCCGGCCGCCGCCTGATGGCTGAGGGCGTGACCCTGCGTGACCCGGCCCGCTTCGACGTACGCGGCGAAGTCAGCGTCGGTCGCGATGTGCTGATCGACATCAACGTGATCCTCGAAGGCAAGGTCATCATTGAAGACGACGTACAGATCGGCCCGAACTGCGTGATCAAGGACAGCACCCTGCGCAAAGGCGTGGTGATCAAGGCCAACAGTCATATAGAAGGCGCCATTCTCGGTGAAGGCAGTGACGCTGGTCCGTTCGCGCGGTTACGCCCGGGCACTGTGCTCGAAGCGCGCGCCCACGTGGGTAACTTCGTTGAGCTGAAAAATGCACACATGGGCGAGGGTGCCAAGGCTGGCCATCTGACCTATCTGGGCGACGCAGAAATCGGCGCACGCACCAACATCGGCGCCGGCACCATCACTTGCAACTACGATGGCGCCAACAAGTGGAAAACCGTGCTGGGTGCTGATGTGTTCATCGGTTCCAACAACTCGCTGGTCGCGCCTGTGGATATCTCCAACGGTGCGACGACTGCGGCCGGCTCGACCATCACGCAAAATGTGGATAACGCTCAGTTGGCGGTAGGCCGAGCCCGCCAGAAGAACATCGACGGCTGGAAGCGGCCGGAAAAAATCAAAAAATCCTGATTTATCCACAATCCCCTGTGGGAGCGTGCCTGTTCGCGAATGCGGTCTCTCCGTCACGTCTTGAGTGGCTAGGACTCCCCTTTCGCGAGCGGGCTCGCTCCCACAGTCATTTCAATCTTTCTGAATTTTTCTCTTCGTGTCTTGACGGCAACCTTTCGATAGAGTTTCATTGCTTGCGTTATCTTTCGAATCGAAACTTAAGTCGCCATGTCCAAGCGTAACACTCCCCAACGTCGCCATAACATCCTCGCCTTGCTCAATGAGCAGGGCGAAGTCAGTGTCGACGAGCTGGCCAAGCGTTTCGAAACTTCGGAAGTTACGATTCGCAAGGATCTCGCCGCGCTGGAAACCCATGGTCTATTGCTGCGTCGTTACGGCGGTGCGATCACCATGCCGCAAGAGCTGGTCGCAGAAACGGCGCAGAGTATTTCCAAATACAAACAGGCGATCGCTCGCGCGGCGGTAAAACGCATCCGCGAGCACGCGCGCATCATCATCGACAGCGGCAGCACCACCGCCGCGATGATTCCCGAGCTGGGCCAGCAACCGGGTCTGGTGGTGATGACCAACTCGCTGCATGTTGCCAACGCCTTGAGCGAACTGGAACACGAGCCGGTGCTGCTGATGACCGGTGGCACCTGGGATCCGCACTCGGAATCCTTTCAGGGCCAGGTCGCCGAGCAGGTACTACGCTCTTACGACTTCGACCAACTGTTCATCGGCGCCGACGGTATCGATCTGGTTCGCGGCACCACAACCTTTAACGAGTTGCTCGGCCTCAGCCGGGTGATGGCCGACGTTGCGCGAGAAGTGATCGTCATGGTCGAGGCCGACAAGATCGGTCGCAAGATTCCCAACCTGGAGCTGCCCTGGAGCAGCATCCATACCCTCATTACCGATGATCGCCTGTCTGTCGAGGCACGCGATCAGCTTCAGGCCCGCGGGATCACTTTGATCTGTGCGGCTGTCAGTCAGGAGAAATAACCATGTGTGGCATTGTCGGCGCTGTAGCTGAACGTAATATCACCGCCATCCTTCTCGAAGGCCTGAAGCGCCTCGAATACCGGGGCTATGACAGCGCCGGTGTGGCGGTTTATACCAATGACCAGACCCTGGAACGCATGCGCCGTCCGGGCAAGGTCAGTGAGCTGGAAACCGCCCTGACCGAACAGCCGCTGTCCGGTCGTCTCGGTATCGCCCACACCCGTTGGGCGACCCATGGCGCGCCGTGCGAGCGCAACGCTCACCCGCATTTTTCCGGTGACATTGCAGTGGTGCACAACGGCATCATCGAGAACCACGAAGCTCTGCGCGAACAACTCAAAGCCTTGGGTTACTCTTTCAGCTCGGACACCGACACTGAAGTCATCGCCCACCTGCTGACCCACAAGCTCAAGGAACAACCGGACCTGACTGCCGCGCTCAAAGCGACCGTCAAGGAACTGCATGGCGCCTACGGTCTCGCAGTGATCAACGCACAGCAACCGGATCGTCTGGTCGCCGCGCGCAGTGGCAGTCCATTGGTGATCGGCCTGGGTCTGGGCGAGAACTTCCTCGCTTCCGACCAACTCGCTCTGCGTCAGGTCACTGACCGCTTCATGTACCTGGAAGAAGGCGACATCGCTGAAATCCGTCGCGACAGCGTGCAGATCTGGGACGTGAACGGCAACGCTGTCGAGCGCCAGACCGTGCAGTACACCGATGGTGCCGAAGCCGCCGACAAGGGTGAGTTCCGCCATTACATGCTCAAGGAAATCCACGAGCAGCCGGCCGTGGTCCAGCGCACTCTCGAAGGTCGCCTGGGCAACAATCAAGTGCTGGTTGAGGCCTTCGGTCCACAAGCTGCCGAGCTGTTCGCCAAAGTGCGCAATGTGCAGATCGTCGCCTGCGGCACCAGCTATCACGCCGGCATGGTCGCGCGTTACTGGCTCGAAGAACTGGCCGGTATTCCGTGCCAGGTGGAAGTCGCCAGCGAATTCCGTTATCGCAAAGTGGTGGTGCAGCCTGACACGCTGTTCGTGACCATCTCGCAGTCCGGCGAAACCGCTGACACCCTCGCGGCGCTGCGCAATGCCAAGGAGCTGGGCTTCCTCGCCAGCCTGGCGATCTGCAACGTCGGCATCAGCTCGCTGGTGCGTGAATCCGACCTGACCCTGTTAACCCAGGCCGGCCGCGAAATCGGTGTGGCCTCGACCAAAGCCTTCACCACGCAACTGGTCGGCCTGTTGCTGCTGACTTTGTCGCTGGGTCAGGTGCGCGGCACTCTGGCCAATGGCGTCGAAGCCACGCTGGTCGAAGAACTGCGTCGCCTGCCGACCCGTCTCGGCGAAGCGCTGGCGATGGACAGCACCGTGGAAAAAATCGCCGAGCTGTTCGCTGAGAAAAACCACACCCTGTTCCTCGGCCGCGGCGCGCAATTCCCGGTAGCAATGGAAGGTGCCTTGAAACTCAAGGAAATCTCCTACATCCATGCCGAAGCCTACCCGGCCGGCGAGCTCAAACACGGGCCGCTGGCACTTGTGGATAACGACATGCCAGTGGTGACCGTCGCGCCGAACAACGAACTGCTGGAGAAGCTCAAATCCAACCTGCAGGAAGTCCGCGCTCGCGGCGGCGAGTTGATCGTGTTCGCGGACGAAAAGGCTGCGATGACCAACGGCGAAGGCACTCACGTGGTGCAGATGCCGCACATCCACGACATTCTCTCGCCGATCCTTTATACGATTCCGCTGCAACTGCTGTCGTATTACGTCGCCGTGCTCAAGGGCACCGACGTTGATCAGCCGCGCAACCTGGCGAAATCGGTCACCGTGGAATAAGTTATCCACCGTTGATCTACGCTCCCACAATCGCAGCCTCGGCTGCGATTGTCGTATCCGCCGCCGAGGAATCCCATGGACCGCTTTCAGGAAATGCAGATCTTCGTTGTCGTCGCCCAGGAGCAAGGCTTTTCGGCGGCGTCGCGGCGTCTGGGGCTGTCGGCGGCGAGCGTCACCCGGGCGGTAGCGGCGCTGGAGCAGCATATCGGTACGCAGCTGCTGGTGCGTACCACGCGCACCGTGCATCTCACCGAAGCCGGGCAGCGTTATTTCGATGACTGCCGGCGGATTCTTGCCGAGGTGCAGGAGGCCGAGGATTCGGCGGCGGGCAGCCATGCCTTGCCGCGCGGGCAGTTGACGATTACTGCGCCGGTGTTGTTCGGCGATCTGTTCGTGACGCCAGTGATGGCCGATTACCTTTGTCGTTATCCGGATGTGTCGATCAACGCGTTGTTGCTGGATCGGGTGGTCAACATGGTCGAGGAGGGCATTGATGTCGCGGTACGCATCGGTGAGCTGCCGGACAGCAATCAGCATGCGATCCGAGTTGGGGAAGTGCGGCGGGTAATCTGCGCTTCGCCGGGGTTTCTGGCTGAACATGGCCGCCCGGAGCATCCGCAGGCATTGGCCGGGCTGCCGGTGGTGGCGACGTCGGCGATCGGTCAGCAACGCAACTGGCCGTTTCTCGACGGCGGTGAAGCACTCAGTGTGCGCACCGAACCGCGCCTGACCGTCACGGCCAATCAGTCGGCGATCACCGCTGCGCGCAAAGGCCTGGGCCTGACGCGAGTGCTGTCCTATCAAGTGGCGGACAAAGTCGCGGCGGGGGAGCTGGAAATCGTCCTCGCCGAGTTTGAATTGCCGCCGTTGCCGATCCATGTGGTGTATCAAGGCGGGCGCAAGGCACCGGCGCGGATCCGCAGTTTTGTCGACTTCGCCGTGAAGGCGCTACGCGAGCATCCGGCCTTGAGCGCAGCGGCGTTATTGCACGAGATGAAATAATCGATTGCAGCGGCTGGTTATTCTGTTGTTCCGGCAACCCATAGATGATGACTCCATCGGCGCGCTCATTCCCGTAGCGACGTCACTTTTCAGCGGAGTCGACCATGCAAGCGATCAAACTCTACAACTTTCCCCGTTCCGGTCACGCCCACCGCGTCGAGTTGATGCTGTCGCTGCTGCAACTGCCGACCGAGCTGATCTTCGTCGATTTGGCCAAAGGTGAGCACAAGCAGCCGCAGTACCTGGCGATCAACAGCTTTGGCCAAGTGCCGGCGATTGATGACAACGGCGTGGTGCTGGCCGATTCCAACGCGATTCTGGTTTATCTGGCGCAGAAATATGGCAACGGACGCTGGCTGCCGGCCGACCCGGTGGGCGCAGCGCATGTGCAGCGCTGGCTGTCGGCAGCGGCGGGACCGATTGCCTTTGGCCCGGCGGCGGCACGCCTGATCACGGTGTTTGGTGCGCAACTGAATGCCGAGGAAGTCATTGGCCGTGCGCACAACCTGCTCAAGGTCATGGAGCTGGAGTTGGGTAAAACTGCGTATCTGGCGGGCGAAGAGCCGACCATCGCTGACGTGTCTGCCTACAGCTACATTGCGCATGCCCCGGAGGGCAATGTCTCGCTGGACGACTACGCCAACGTTCGCGCCTGGCTGGCACGAGTCGAAGCGTTGCCGGGTTTTGTCGCAATGCCGCGCACGGTGGCCGGGTTGCAGAAAACCGCGTGACCTCCACTCAAGCGTAGGACAGAGCCTTTTCAGCCAGCAGTTCCTGATACAGCTCTGTCCACTTGCGGCCCATTTCATCGGCAGTGAATAACTGCCGATAGCGCGCTTCCGCTTTGACGCCCATCTCGGCGGCACGCTCAGGGTTGTCCCATAGCGTACGCATGGCTTCCCGAAAGGCCTGTGGATTGCTCGGCGGCACCACCAGTCCGGTTTCGTTGTGGATATTGATGAAACTGGTGCCGGTGCCGATTTCGCTGGAGATCATCGGTTTACCGTACATCGCGCCTTCGAGCAACGAAATCCCGAAAGCCTCGGAGCGCAGGTGCGAAGGAAATACGATCGCGTAACTCAATTGCAGCAACGCCACTTTGTCCTGGTCACTCAGACGGCCGAGGAAATGAATATTGCGCAGGCCCAGCGCGGCGGCCTGTGCATGCAGTTCCTGCTCCAGCGGACCGGCACCGACAATCACCACGGGATAATCGATGTCTTTGAGCGCATCGAGCAGGATGTGCAGGCCCTTGTAATAACGCATCACCCCGACGAACAGAAAAAACTTATCCCCAAGCTGTTGGCGCCAGCGGTTCATGCGTTCGGTATCGGGTTGTGGATAACCTGCTTTATTCAGGCCGTAGGGGATAACGCGGGTCTTGTCCTGAAATTGCTGCAGCACATCGCTGGTGTGCAGATAGTTCGGCGATGCAGCAACGATGCGGTCGGCGCTGGCGAGGAAGCGATTCATCAGTGGCCGATAGAGCTTGAGCAGATGCTTCTGGCGAATGATGTCCGAGTGATAAGTAACTACGCTCGGCTTGTTCACAGCGCTGGCGAAATGCACCAGGTCCATGAATGGCCACGGGAAGTGATAGTTGATCACGTCGGCTTCGGCGGCTAGCTCACGGAACTGCTTGAACACACTCCAGGAAAAGCCAGTGGAGGCGAACTGGACATCCAGCTTCGCCCGATGTACTTCGTGCTGACCCAGTTGCACCACGGGCGGTGTCGGATTGGTGCTGAGGGTCAGCACTTGCCCATCGATGCCATGCTGAGCGCCGCTTTCGCACAACTGAAAGATGACTTGTTCGATGCCGCCGACCGAATCGGGCAGGTACGTCTTGAAGAAATGAAGAACGCGCATTCAACCTCCCATGGCCTGGCGGTAGGCACCAGCCGTAGCCTGTGCACAACGTTGCCAGGAAAAAAGTGCCGCCTGCTGCAATCCCGCTTCGCGGCAGGCCTGCCAATGCAGCGAGTCGTCGATCAGCCGGCCCATTGCATCACGCAGACCCTCGGCATCGTCCGCTTCAATATAGTTGCCAGCCGCGCCAGCCACTTCCGGCATCGCCGAAGAACGGGTGGTCACCACCGGCGTGCCACTGGCCATGGCTTCCAGCACCGGCAAGCCAAAGCCCTCATACAACGACGGAAATATCAGCGCCCGGGCGCCGGCCAGCAGTTGCGCCAATAGCTCATCGGGCAGATAGCCGAGCAGGCACACGTGGCCGCTGGCCAGTGCCTGGCGCAGTGGCTCGTTGAACTGTTCGCGCTGCCATCCGGCCATGCCTGCAATCAACAAGGGAAAGCGCTGGCGCACGGCGTCTGGCAGCAGGGCGTGGGCCTGCAACGCCAGGCTCAGGTTCTTGCGCGGCTCCAGGGTGCCGACACAGAGGAAATATTCCCGTGCCTGGACGGCGTGAGCCTTGAGCACACTGTCGATTTCCTCAAGTGGCCGGGGACGGAAGCGCTCGGACACACCCAACGGCGCCACAACGAATTGCTGTGCAGGGAGATTAAAGTAGGCCTGCGCCTCGTCAGCGATCGCCTGCGAATCGGTCAGAATGACCCGCGCCTGCTCCACACCGGCGGCCAGACGACGTTCGATTTCCCTCAAACGTGCTGGTGGTTGGGTTTCTGGAAAATGCAGGTGCGTCAGGTCATGCAGGGTGATCACGGTCGGACCGTCGAAGGCCAGCGGCCACAGGCTAGGCTCGTGATAAAGATCAATCTTTTGTGCACGCACCTGATCGAAACGTTTCTGCTCCAGCCAGCGGCGTGCCTGATAGGCCCCGGGAATTTTTCGCAGCAATGGCGTCATGCGCGAGTAGCCGGGCATGGCCGCGTCCGGCAGGGCCGAACTCCAGCCCCAGCCATGAAACAGGCTTACGTCCACATCAGGTTCGCTGCGCAAGGCGTTGACCAGTTCGGCGACGTAGTGGCCGATGCCGGTGCGCGGCGCTTGCAGGATGCGGGCGTTAAGAGCAATGCGCATGCGGCCTCGCTTGCACGCGCAGGGCCTGCTGAACATGGGCAAGGCTGCGTGTCGCCAACTGCTCACTGGCCTCGCGCCAGCCGATCCAGCGCCAGTCAGCGACGTCGCGGGCGGCGGGAAACTGTCCGCTGCGCTGATAGGTTTCGATCAGATCGGCAAGGCTTTGTGGATCCAGCAGATCGAAATACGCCATGAACTCGCCACCGATTTCGCGGAATACCGCGACGTCGCTGCCCATCGCTGGCAAACCGCGCTGCATGGCTTCTACCAGTGGCAGGCCGAAGCCTTCGACAAACGAAGGAAACACCAACGCGCTGGCCTGCGCATAGGCGTATTCGAGGCTGGTGTCGCTCAGGTCATTGAACATGAACAGGCGCCGATTCAGTTCCGGATGATTGCGGATTCGCTCAAGCAGCGCCTCGCATTTCCAGCCGATACGCCCGGCGATGCACAAGCGTGCGGTCGAACCGGCAGCCCAGGCGCGTTCGAAGGCGTCGAGCAGGTACCCATGGTTCTTGCGCGGCTCGATGGTGCTGACCATCAGAAAAACCGCTTCGGTCGCAGTGAACAGGTCACTCAGGCGCGGTTCGACCGTGGCTTCGCTGTGCTGCAGATCGAGCTCGGACCCCAGATAAAAGTAATCGAACCAGCGCTTTTCAGTCTGCTCGGCACCGACTCTGCGTTGCAATTCACCACGCACCTGATCACGCACTGCGGCGGAAATCGCCATGTAGCCATCGGCCGTGCGGGTGATCCAGTCGAACCACTCATTGAAAACTTCGACCAGCCGCGTGTCGTAAAACTGCGGATGCGTCAGCGGAATAAGGTCGTAGATCACCGCGATCATGCCGACGCCGTCGCGTTTGAGCTGCTCGACATGGGCGAAAAAGTCCGAGTGCCAGGATGAATCCAGCAGCACCAGTTGATCGCCCGGGTGGTGTTGAAGCGGCGAGCAACGTTTAAGCAGCTGCCTGCGATTGATCCGTCTGACGAGCCGAATCGGCAGGCCGAGCACGGCAAACTGGGTCAACCGATAGCTGGCGTAAAGGAGCCGCCGCGCCAGTTTCGAAGTGCATAGCGCATCGCGGCGCTGATGCCACTGCCAGAAACGATGGGCGAGGCGCTCCAGGCGTTCACCGAAGGTTTCGAGGCTGTTCCAGAACGGTGTATCGAGTGGCGCCAGTTGCAGCACGCGGTAGAGCTGGCTATTGATCACCACCACCGGCATGCACTCGACGCCTTCAGCGCTGGCGGGCAACTGCTTGATGACATTGCGCACCACGCGCTGGATCCCCGAATTGATCTTGGGGTGTTTGAATACGTGAGTGCATTCAACCAAGAGGCGGGTCATGGCGCACGCTCGACAGGCCGGGCCTCGGTGTCGCGGCTGATGGTGGTTTTAGCGTCCAGCCAGGTACAGCCGACGAAGTCTTCCCGACGGCTGTTGATCACCTGGAACACCATCCCGTAGTCACGCCACTCGAAATTGCGATCCAGATGTGAGTCCAGACGCGACAGGCTCAGCGACACCGAATAGTTGCCTTTGCCCAGGCCCATGATGAAGGCGAAGCGATAGGTGAAGCGTTCACCGGCGCGCAGATCGGTCAATGCCTTGTTCAGCCGGTGGGTGTTGATGCCGTACATCATCTGGCCGAGGCGATCCTTGAGAATGAAGCCCAGCACCAGCCGTTCGATGTCCTTGCGCACTTCGACCTGCACTTCGAGCACCACCGGTTGGCCGACTTCAACAGCCTCAATGCTGCGCTGGTTTTCATCGAGCAGGCGTACGCTCAGAATCGCCGCCTCGCCGGTGCCGGAGACCGTTTGCACCTCGCCGCCGGCGAGCGTTTCCTGGCGTACTACCTGACCCTCACGTTCGGCCATCAGCGCATTGTAATAATCGAGAACCGGCTCCGGTTTGCCGCGCATGGCCACGCGCCCATCCTTGAGCAGGATCGCCGAGTCGCAAATCGACTGAATCGCGAAGCGATCATGGGACACGATCAATAACGTCGTGCCGGATTTGCGAAAGCTGCGGATGCGTTCGAAGCTCTTGTGCTGGAAATAGGCATCACCCACCGACAGCGCTTCGTCGACGATCAGGATGTCCGGGCGCCGGGCGGTGGCGACACTGAACGCCAGGCGCATCTGCATGCCGCTGGAGTAAGTGCGGACCGGGTGATCGATGGCTTCGCCGATTTCGGCAAAACGCTCGATATCGGGCATCAGGGCCTGGATTTCTTCAAGCTGCATGCCCAACAACTGACCGGCCATGATTGCGTTCTGCCGACCGGTAAAGTCTGGGTGGAAACCCATGCCCAGCTCCAGCAGCGCTGCGACGCGCCCTTGCAATTCAATCTTGCCTTGGGTGGGTTGAGTGGTGCCGGTGATCATTTTCAGCAAGGTGCTTTTGCCTGCTCCGTTGGCGCCGACGATACCCACCGCTTCACCCGGAGCAATCTCGAATTCGACATCTTGCAGTACCCAGTGCTGTTGATGCCGAAGCGGCGAAAACGGAATCAGCCACTCGGCCAGCCGTGCCCAGCGGTTTGGGTATTGCTTATAGGCCTTGCCCAGGCCGGTGACGCGAATATGTCCCATCAGAGTTCATCCACCATTTCGCCGACGCGCTGGCGAAACAGCCGCAGACCGATCAGACAGAACACCACGCCAGTAATGAAAACCGGCAGCAGCGAACTCCATACCGGCCACTGACCGTAGAGAAACAGGTTCTGATAACTGCTGAACAGGTTGGTCAGCGGGTTGAGTTGCAGCAGGCGCTGCACCCATTCCGGCAGGATCGTGACCGGGTAGACGATCGGTGTCAGCCAGAACCAGAACTGCAGGCAGATGCCGAACAACTGGCCGACATCGCGAAAGAACACGTTCAACACCCCTAGGACCATGCCCAGCCCGGCGCAGAACATCATTTGCAGAGCAATCAGCGGAATCAGCGCCAGCAAAGCCATTCCCGGCCAGCGCCCGGTGATCAGCAGAAAACCGAGAAACAGACTGATGATGATGGCGAAATTGATCCCGGCATTGATCAATACAATCACCGGCAGGCAGATCCTCGGGAAGCTGATTTTCTTCAGCAGGTTGGCGTTTTCCAGAAACATGTTCTGACTGCGCAGGGTTATTTCGGAAAACAGTCCCCAGGCCAGCAGACCAGCGCACAGGTAGACGCTGTAGGCCATGCTGTCGTCCACACCCGGTAAACGTGCGCGCATGATCTGGGAAAAGATCACCGTGTAGACAATGATCATCGACAGCGGATTGAAAATCGGCCATAGCGCGCCGAACAGCGAATTGCGATAACGCGCTTGAAACTCGCGCTGCACGCTGCCGAGGATGAATCCACGGTAGCTGTGCAGCGAGCGGTACAGGGAAAGCAGCATTCAGACCGTCCTGCCATATTGATCTTCGAAGCGAACGATATCGTCCTCGCCCAGATATTCGCCGCTTTGCACTTCAATGATGACCAGATCGATCACCCCGGGGTTCTCCAGGCGATGCTTGTGGCCGGCGGCGATGAACGTTGATTCATTCTTGGCGACCAGGGTCGTGCCGGAACCGTTGTTGGTGACCTTGGCCATGCCTTCGACCACCACCCAGTGCTCGTTGCGGTGATGGTGCATCTGCAACGACAACTTGCCACCGGGTTTGACCACGATGCGCTTGATCTTGAAACGCGGGCCTTCCTCCAGAACGGTGTAGGTGCCCCACGGACGGCTGACCGTACGATGCAGGCGATAGGCTTCGTGGGACTTGTCCTTGAGTTGCTTCGCCACGCGGCGTACATCCTGCGCACGGTCGGCATGGGCCACCAGCACCGCATCGGCAGTATCTACAACGATGAGATTATCCACCCCGACAGTCGCCACCAGCCGGCCTTCGCTCTGCACGAAGTTGTTGTGGCTGTCGATGAAGATCGCTTCGCCGCTGGCGCGGTTGTTGTCGGCATCGGCGGGAATCAGCGCGGCGACCGCGCTCCACGAACCGATGTCGCTCCAGTCGAAACCGGCAGGTACCACCACTACTTTTTCCGAGCGCTCCATCAGCGCGTAGTCGATGGAGATGTCGGTGATTTCGGCAAACAGCGTCGGTGACAGCTCCTGTTGCAGGCAGCCGACCGTTTCGACCGGTGCGCTGACGGCCATGCAGGCGCGGGTCTGTTCCAGCAACTCGGGTGCGTGCAGTTGCAGTTCGGCAATGAGCGTCGCGGTGGTGAAGCAGAACATCCCCGAATTCCACAGGAAGTTGCCGCTCTCCAGGTAATGCGTGGCGGTATGCAGGTCGGGTTTCTCGACGAAACGCTGCACCTTGGCCGCGCCTCTGGCGTCCAGCGGCGCACCGGTTTCGATATAACCGAAGCCGGTTTCCGGGGCGGTCGGAACCACGCCGAAGGTCACCAGATAACCGTCCTTCGCCAGATTCACTGCGTGCTCGACCGCACTCTTCAGGGCGTCCTGATTGACGATCAAGTGATCGGCCGGCATCACTACCATGACCGCGTCGTCACCATGCAGCGCCTGCAATGACAGTGCTGCCGCTGCGATCGCCGGTGCGGTATTGCGCCCGCTCGGCTCCAGCAGAAAGTGCCCGCGATGGCGCGACACATGCGCCGCGCAGTAGTGATCCTTGCTCTGGAAGTAATACTCGCGGTTGGTCACCGTGACGATGTCGCCCCAGCCGTCCAGCAACGCCGCCGCACGTTGGTAGGTCTTGCCCAGCAGCGACTGGCCGTCGGGCAGGGCCATGAACGGCTTGGGGTGGCCCTCGCGGGACACCGGCCACAAACGGGTGCCGGCACCGCCGGACAGAATCACCGGAATCAGCATGGCCTACTCCTTGGCGACGCGTTTCATGTCCGCATCCATCATCATGCGGATCAAGGTATCCAGGTCGGTTTTCGGTTTCCAGCCCAGCACACGCTGGGCCTTGGCCGGGTTGCCGAGCAGCACTTCGACTTCGGCCGGGCGGAAAAACGCCGGGTCGATCTTCACGTAGTCACGGTAGTTAAGGCCGACGTGATCGAAGGCAATGCGGCACATTTCGCGCACGGTGGTGGTGACGCCCGTGGCGACCACAAAATCGTCGGGTTTGTCCTGTTGCAGCATCAACCACATGGCCTCGACGTAATCGCCGGCAAAGCCCCAATCGCGCTTGGCGTCAATGTTGCCAAGAGCCAACTCGTGCTGTTTGCCCTGCTTGATGCGCGCGGCAGCGTCAGTGACTTTGCGGGTAACGAATTCGATGCCGCGCAGCGGTGATTCATGGTTGAAGAGGATGCCGCTGCTGGCGTGCAGGTTGAAGCTTTCGCGGTAGTTGACGGTGATCCAGTGGCCGTAGAGCTTGGCTACGCCGTAAGGGCTGCGTGGATAGAACGGGGTGTTTTCGTCCTGCTGCTCTGCCTGGATGAGGCCGAACATTTCGCTGGTCGAGGCCTGATAGAAGCGCGTGTGCGGGCTGAACTGACGGATCGCTTCGAGCAGGTGTGTCACGCCCAATCCATCGACGATGCCGGTGGTCACCGGTTGATCCCAGGAGGCGGCGACAAAACTCTGTGCGGCGAGGTTGTAGACTTCGTCCGGTGCCGATTTGATTACCGCACGCTGCACCGAGCAGGCATCGGCCATGTCGCCGTCGAGGTAGACAATGTCGGCTTCGACACCCATCTCGCGCAGGCGCCAGCGTGAATCGCTGCTGCGTCGAGCAACGAGGCCGTGAACCTTGTAACCCTTGTCCAGCAGCAGTTTGGCCAGATAGGCGCCATCCTGGCCCGTGATCCCGGTAATCAGTGCACTTTTTGTCATTGTTGTCGTACTCGCATCTCCCAGTCGGACAGGATCGCCCGCAGGGATTGTTGTGTGGTGATGGCTGGCACCCATCCTGTGGCGTTGGCCAGTTTTGCGTGGCTGCCGCAGACGCGGCGCTGGTCGGCGCGACGCATGCGCGCCGGATCCGGCACCAGTTCAACGTCGACTTCGGCCAGATCGGCCAATTGCTCGATCAGGCTGCGAATGCTTTGCTCGCGGCCCGAGCAGATGTTGTAGACCTGCCCCGGTGTGCCGTTTTCCAGCAATGCGAAGTACGCGCGAATCACATCGCCGACATCGAGGAAATCGCGGGTCACGTCGATATCGCCGACTTGCAGTTGCGGTGCTTGCAGGCTCTGTTTGATGCGGCAGATCTGCCGGGCTGCGCTAGCGATGACGAAGCTGTCTTTCTGCCCGGTGCCGATGTGGTTGAACGGACGCGCCACCAGCACCGGCCAGCCTTCACTCAGGCCCCATTGCAAGCTGAGGAACTCCGCTGAAAGTTTGCTCACCGCGTAAGGATTGCGCGGCAGCGGCGGTTGTTGCTCGGTGATCGGCAGGTGCTGCTCGCCGACTTGCCCGTAAACGTCGCCGGAGCTGACGTACAGGAAAGTGCCGGCAAAGCCGCGAGCCTTGAGCGCCTGCAACAGGTTGAGGGTGCCGAAAAGATTGATATCGAGGGTGCGGGCCGGGTCACGAAAGGCTTCCGGCACGAAGGTCTGTCCGGCCAGATGAATGACTGCATCCGGCATCTCGGGCCAAAGGTCGATGAGGCTGTCGGCGTTCGTAAGGTCGTAGGCCGATGCGGCAGGCAGCAGCGCCCACGACGATCCCGGCGAAGCCAGACGAGACTGAATGTGTTGTCCCACGAAGCCGCTGAGGCCCGTGACGAACAGACGTTTTTTCAAACAGCGACCCCTTGGTCATGACTCGCGCCGCTTTCCCGGATGCTTTTGGGATAAGTCTGAAATACAGCGGGGAATATCCGCGCAAACAGCAGGCGAAGCCGTTGTTGTAGTTGTTTGGTTGCCAATCTGTGCCAATTGCTCGGCAATTTCAACCGGGCAAACCGTGACTGGTCAGTTCTCGTCAGCATAGTCCGATTTATTCTCGCCCGGCGGTTCCCGGACTCGCGATGGATGTGTTTAGAATGGCCTTCGTCGCGAGTTGGCCGATTGTTTTCCGGACGCCGCGACGCGGGGTGAAACTGACCACTAAAACAAGAACAGAGACGTGCCCGATGATGACGGACGAGTGCCGGCCCTGCCGACCCGATCCGACGCGCGGCCGTCATAGCATGAAGTCGCCGGGATGGCGCTTCATCGTGGGATGCCATGAATTTCATTCTCTACTCGGACGTCAACGACAGCTCCATCAGTGCCAGTCTGGGGCGTCCGGAATACAGCTATTACTTTGTCCTCAAAGCCTATCGCCCGGTGCTGGAAAGCCTGGGGCGCGTGCACGTGGCCGGATCTGTCGCCGACGTCGATGTGATTTACCGGCAATTGCTCGCCGCAGGTGAAGACAGTGTGTTCCTGTCCTTCACCCCACCGCAGAAGACCCCGGTTGATCTGGAATGCCCGACGATTTGCGTGGTGGCCTGGGAGTTCGATTCGATCCCCGATGAACAGTGGGACGACGATCCGCGTCAGGACTGGACACGCATGCTCGCACGCCACGGCCGGGTCATCACTCTGTCGAGCCACACGGCAACGGCCATCCGCCGCGCCATGGGCGAAGCGTTCCCGGTGCTGGTTTTGCCGACGCCGTTGTGGGACAGCTTCGCAACGATTCGTCAGCAACACCAACCCATGCCGGTCAATCCCGGGACTGCACTGGCGATCAAGGGCTGTATTTTCGATTCACGCACCCTCGGCCTGTCAGCCGATGCGCTGATCCCAACGCCAATCAGCCCTGAAGAGCAGGCTGCACTGGCCGCAGCAATTGAAGCCGCGCGCCCGCCACCGTTGACGTTCAAACGCCGACTGGTCATTGCTCGACATTATCTGCGCCTGTGGGTGCTGGATCTGGAACACGAGCAGGCGGAACCAGTGCCACGGGTGAAATTTCTGCACAACTGGTACTGGGAGGGCATTCGCGATCTGCTGCCGGACGCTTTGCATGGCTGGCTGCAACAGCGTTGGCCTGAGGTGTGCGGCGCTGCGCCGGTGCCCGTGATCGAACCGGCGCCACTCGATCTGCCGGACACCTCATCGGTGGTCGAAACCACAGTCGAGGGTGTGGTGTACGTCTCGGTATTCAATCCCAAGGATGGCCGCAAGAACTGGCATCGACTGATCAGCGCATTCTGCTGGGCGTTCCGCGAAACGCCCGACGCGACGCTGGTGCTCAAGATCACCCAGAATGATCTGGCGTCCTATTACAGCGAGTTGATGACCCTGCTGGCGCAACTCACACCGTTCGCCTGTCGGGTCGTGGTGATGCACGGTTACCTCGACGACGCGCAGTACGCCAGGCTCTATCAGGCGGCCAGTTTCTACGTCAACGCGTCACGTTGCGAAGGGCTATGCCTGCCCTTGATGGAGTTCATGTCCAGCGGTAAACCGGTGATCGCCCCCGATCACACGGCGATGGAAGATTACATCGATGACTCGGTGGCGTTCGTGGTCAGGTCCAGTGAAGAGCTGACGATCTGGCCGCAGGACACGCGGATCATCTACCGCACGCTGCGGCACCGCCCCGACTGGGGCTCGCTGAAAAACGCCTACGAAAACAGCTATCGAATGGCCAAGGCCCAGCCGCAGGAGTATCAGCGGATGTCTGCCGCCGCCGTCGCGCGCATGCAGCAATACTGCGCCTTCGCGCCGGTGCGCAAACGGCTCGCGGAGTTCTTTGCGCTGACAGCAGGCCCCACCGATGCTGCGCCTGTGACGGATAACGCCTCATGCTGATCATCATTCATTCGGAAACCAACCGGCACACCATTGCGCAGAACCTCGGGCGTTCGGAGTACAGCTATTACTTCGTGCTCAAGGAGTATCGTCCGGTGCTCGAACGCATCGGTCGGGTCGTGGAAGTGGCCGATCCGCAGACGGAAGTCGATGCTCTGTATCTGGAGTGTCTGAGCCGTGGCGAGCCCTGCGTGTTTCTGTCGTTCTCGCCGCCGCATCGCACTCCCGTTCACCTGGCCTGTCCGACGCTGCCGGTGTTTGCGTGGGAGTTCAGCACGATCCCCAATGAAGCCTTTGCGGGCGAGCCGCGCAATGACTGGCGTAGCGTCTTGCATGCCTGTGGCGCAGCGATCACCCACTCCAGCTACACGGTCAATGCCGTGCACGAGGCGATGGGTGCCGAGTACCCGATCGTCGCGGTGCCGGCGCCGGTCTGGGACCGCTTTGCTGCCCGTGGCGCGAAAATGCCCGAGCAAGCCCTGGCCACCGCCTACAGCCTGACGATCAAAGGTCTGGTCGCGGACAGCCGCACCCTCAATCTGAATGCATTCGGGCCGGCGCACCTGCGCAGCGGCGACGGCATCGACTTCGCCGCGCCGGCCTCCGAGCAGACGCTGGTGCTTGACGGCGTGGTTTATACCTCGGTGTTCAATCCCGGTGACGGGCGCAAGAACTGGGAAGACATGCTCAGCGCTTTTTGCGTTAGTTTTCGCGATGTCGAAGACGCGACGCTGGTGCTCAAGCTCACTCACCACGACGCCGAAGAAGCGCTCAGCGATATCCTCCATCATTTGTACAAAAACCAGTCTTACCGTTGCCGCATCGTTCTGATCTACGGTTACCTCGCCGATCCGGACTACGAGCAACTGGTGCAGGCCACGCGGTACGTGGTCAACACCTCCTACGGCGAAGGTCAGTGTCTGCCGCTGATGGAATTCATGTCCTGCGGCAAGCCGGCGGTGGCGCCGCGTACCACGGCGATGATCGATTACCTGAGCACGGAAAATGCCTTTCTCATCGAGTCCACCGACGAGCTGACAGCCTGGCCCCACGACCCGCGCAAAGCCTTCCGAACCCTGCGTTATGTGACCAACTGGAGCTCATTGTGCGAGGCCTATCGGGCCAGTTACGACGTCGCGAAAAACCAGCCGCAGCGCTATGCCGAGATGTCGGCGCAGGCAGTCGTAAGTTTGCAGGCGTTCTGCAGCCAGACTGTGGCTGAACAGCGTTTGCGAGGGTTTCTGACGCAGTTGTTCGAGCATCGTGCGCCTGCTTTGGAAGCTCCCCAAGCATGAACGCCAAGCGCATCATGGACGTTGAAGTCCTGCGTGCGGTCGCGGTGCTCGCGGTGTTGTTCCACCATTTGCCGGACAATCTGTTCACTGACCCGGTGCCGTCGCTTGCCCGGATCCACGAATGGGCGCAGACGTGGTGGGGCGTCGACCTGTTTTTTGCGATCTCCGGTTTTGTCATCGCCCGCAGCTTGATCCCGGTGCTGCAAGGCTGCACGACGGGTCAGGAGCGCTGGCAACAGGTGCGCCATTTCTGGCTGCGCCGGGCTTTTCGCCTGTTGCCTTCGGCCTGGTTATGGCTGGCGGTGATCCTGCTGGCCTGTGTGTTTTTCAACCGGTCCGGTGCGTTCGGTACGCTGTCCGCCAATCTTCAGGCGACCTTGGCCGGGGTACTGCAATACGCCAATTTCCGCTTCGCCGACAGCTTTTTCCAATACGAATACGGCAGCAGTTTCGTCTACTGGAGCCTGGCGCTGGAGGAGCAGTTCTACCTGCTCTTTCCGTTGCTGATCCTGTTGTTTCGCCGACACCTGGTCTGGGCATTGCTGGCGCTGGTGGCGGTGCAGATTCTGACTGTGCGCACGCCTTTGCTGATGGTAGTACGCACCGATGCGCTGGCCCTTGGCGTGCTGTTGGCGATGTGGAGTGCGCAGCCGGGTTTTCAGCGCTGGCAGCCCTCGTTCTTGCGCCGACCATGGCTTGGCATTTCAGCGTTGATGGTCATTGGAGCGCTGTTGAGCTTCATGGCCACCGACCGTTTTACCCTGGCCAATTATCGGATCGGTTCGATCGCCGTGCTCAGTGCGCTGCTGCTCTGGATCGCCTCGTACAACTGTGACTACCTGATGCCTGCCGGACGCTTGCAGCGGTTGCTGGCATGGATCGGCAGCCGCTCCTACGGTATCTACCTCATTCACATTCCGGCGTATCTATTGGTGCGTGAACTGATCTTTCGCTTGCAGAGCAGTGGCCTGCCGAGCCCCGCCGGACATCCCATCCTTACGATGCTGATTGCCTTCGTCCTGATCGCGGTGCTCAGCGAACTCAACTACCGCTTGATCGAAATGCCGATGCGCAATCGCGGTGCTGCGCTGGTCAAGCGCCTCGGTTCCTCCCGAATTGCTGTTACCTCACCCGGAGCCACCTCATGCTGAGCTTTTTGAAGAAACTCTCGGCGACAACGCCTGCGCAAACTGCGGCAGAACCGGTCGCTGCGGTTGCCGACAAGGTTGATCCGTACTCGCTCGGCCTTTACGACGCGAAACTCAGCGGCTGGTACAACCAGGCGACCCACGAGCTGTACACGGGATTCCCTGTGAGTGCCGACGATACGTTGCTTGATGTCGGCTGCGGTGATGGCGGCAATGTGCACTTCTGCGGTATGCGTGGGGCGAAGATCATTCTTGCCGATATCGATGCGGCCAAGGTCGAAGCCACCCGCCAGCGCCTGAGCGACACCCCGGCCCGGGACATCGAATGCCACATTACCGACTGCAACCCGCTACCGATCGCCGACGCAACGGCGACGCGTGTGGTCTCCACCGAGGTGATCGAGCATGTTGATGATCCCGCGCAGTTTCTCGCCGAACTGGTGCGTGTCGGCAAGCCGGGCGCTTTGTATCTGCTGAGCGTGCCGCATCCCAGCTCCGAGGACCTGCAAAAGGACATCGCCGCGCCGGAGTATTTCCAGAAACCCAATCACATACGCATTATCAGCGAAGACCAGTTCAAGGCCATGGTCAGCGACGCCGGGCTGGAGATCATCAGCCACAGTAAATATGGCTTCTACTGGTCGATGTGGATGATGTTGTTCTGGGAAGCCAAGGTCGATCTCAGCAACCCCGATCACCCGATGCTCGAGCACTGGGCCAATACCTGGCAAGCGGTGCTGGATTCCCCGCGCGGCGCGCAGATCAAGCAGGCGCTGGATGCGGTGGTGGCCAAGAGTCAGGTGATTATCGCGCGCAAGCCTGCGGCATCCCTGTAGGCGCTACGGCACGCTGCGATCTTTTGATCTGGAGTCTTGAAGCAAGATCAAAAGATCGCAGCCTCGTTTCACTCGTCAGCTCCTACACGGTTTTTGTGTAACCTTGCAGCCCTGTGGTTTCAGGGATTTTCAAGGTATGCGGTTGATTGTGTGTCTGTTCCTTGGCGTCTTGCTTGCGGGTTGCGAGCAACACGTCGCGCCGGCCCTCGACCAGCAACTCTACGTCTGGCAGCGCCAATGGACGCCTGCGCATGAACCGGCCTTGCGTGACAGTCGCGATGATTTCTCGACGCTGCGCGTGCTGGCATTGCAGGCCTTTCCCGGCGAACGGTGGAGCAGAGCGCGGGTTGATCCGGCATTGTTGAAAGCCGATGGTCGCCCTCTGATCGCAGTGATTCGCCTCGATGGTCAGCTGCAATCACTGGACCAGCAGCAGGTCACCGCGCAGATTCGGCAAGTCATCGCCGATTGGCAGGCGCAGGGCCTCACGTTGAGCGGCGTCGAGATCGATCACGACGCCGGTACAGCACGGCTGCCTGCGTATGCCCAATTGCTCAAAGATCTGCGCGCGACCTTGCCGCCATCGTTGCCTTTGAGCATCACCGCACTGCCGGCCTGGCTCGACAGCGCGCACTTGCCGGCGCTGTTGCAGAGCGTCGACAGCAGCGTGCTGCAAGTCCACGCCGTGAGCGATCCGCGACTGGGTCTTTTCAACGCCAGGCAGGCGTTGAAGTGGGCCAAGGCCTGGGCACATGTCAGCGACAAACCGTTCTATCTGGCGCTGCCGGCCTACGGCGTTGCGCTGTTGAGCGATGACGGTGGCGCGCCGGTAGTGGAAAGCGAAGTGCAACTGGAGCGCGGCGGGCAGCGCCGGGAGTTGCTCGCCGATCCGCAGCAACTAAGCCAATTGGCCAAAACCTTGCGCGAGGATCCGCCCGAGCATCTGGCCGGGCTGATCTGGTTTCGCCTGCCGCTGGCCAACGATCGTCGCGCCTGGAGCCTGACTACTTTGCGCGCCGTGGCGCGGGGCGATGTGCTGAAGAGTCATCTGCATCTGTCATTCAAAGGGCAGGGCGGACTCTATGACATCCAGCTCGATAACCGCGGCAATCTCGACAGTCCGTGGCCCGCGCAAATCACGCTGAAGGCGCAGGATTGTGCAGGCGCCGATGCGCTCGCCGGTTACTCGTTGCAACAAAGTGCCAATCTGCTTACCTTCACCCGCCTGCGTGACGGCCGCTTGCCGGCGGGCGGGCAGCGCGCTGTCGGTTGGGCGCGTTGTGCATATATTGATCAAGGAGGTTCGCATGTTGACCCGTAACTGGCCCCGCCATCTGCTCTGCCTGAGCCTCAGCCTGCCGCTGGGTTCGGCGCTGGCCTGCGGCCCGGACTTCCCGATGCGCTTGCTCGACAACCGCGCGCAGACCCTCGCCGATCTGCCCGAAGGCAGTTTCAGCTTCGAAATCAGTCGCCTGGGTAAAACCATTGCCGGGCTGAAAAACGTCACCGCAGCGACCCATAACCCCAACGACTATTCCGAAGACAACGCGTCAGAGCTGGCCCGCGAACAGGCTGAGCAGGTGGGCCTGAGCGCTGAGCAATACGCGGTGGTCAAGCGCCTGCGTGGGCTCAGCGATGCGCGTCAGGCCGAGGAGCAGGGCGCCAGTCTGCCGGCGGAAATACGTTTGTACGTCGCCGGCGCGGTGGCCTTTGCCACCGGTGATCATCAATTGGCCAGTGAGTATTTCAACAAGGTGCTGGCCCTGCCGGCAGACCAGCGTCCGTTGCGCAGCACGTGGGCGGCGTATTCCCTCGGGCGCATTGCCTTCGCCATGAGCAACGGGGCGCACGACCGCATCGAAACGCTGGAGCAGGCGCGCGATGCCTTCCGCCAGGCACGGCAACTGAGCATCGACGGCTTCAGCGATCCGCTGGAACTGGGCGTTGCCAGCCTCGGTGAAGAGGCACGGGTGTTGCGCAGCGCGGGCGACTGGAGCGGCGCCATCGAACTGTACGAAGCACAGAACCTGCACGGTTCGGCCGTCGGTTACACCTCGCTCAAGCAACTGATGAACGAACTGGCCGAATTGCCGGAATCTCAGCTGGCCAAACTGCTGCAGCAGCCAGCAGTGCAGCAACTGGTCACGGCGTCGCTGGTCAGCCGTCAGGGCTGGTCTTTCGGTGAGCAGCCGCCGAATGAAAAGAAACTCGTCACACTCCTGCAAAACAGCACCCGTGGCAGCCTCGACAATGCCGATCGACTGGCGGCGATGAGTTATCAACAGGGCGACTACGCGTCTGCCAAGGCCTTTCTGGTAAACGCCGGGGACGGCGGACTGGCCTGGTGGCTGCGGGCAAAACTGGCAGTGCGTGAGGGCGACACGACTGCCGCTGCCGCCGCCTACGCCAAAGCCGCCCAGGCCTTCCCGCAGAACGAAGACTGGGGTTATCGCCGCACACCGGACTGGGCGTTTGAAACGGTGCAGCCCAAATGTCGGGTGGAGGGCGAAAGCGCGATCCTGGCGCTGCAACGCGGCGAATACCTTCAGGCGTTCGTGCAGCTGTATCGCAGCAACAGCCTTTACTGGTTCGATGCCGCCACCGTTGCCGAACGGGTGCTGACAGTCGATGAGCTCAAGCAGTACGTCGATGAGAACGTGCCGGCACCGCCGCCATTGACTCAGCAAGAGCGCGACAACTATGTGCCGCTGTCGGTGGCCGCCAACCTGCGCAATCTGCTCGGTCGGCGCTTGCTGCGTGAGGGCCGTTACGAGGAAGCGGTCGGTTATTTCGCCAGTGACGATCTGCAGCACAAGGCCCGGCTCTATGGCGAGCAACGGCTCAAGGCCGAGTCGGCGTGGTGGCCGAGCAAACGCGCCAGTGCGTTGTACAACGCCGCGTGGACAGCCCGGGAGTGGGGCATGGACATCCTCGGTTATGAGATGGCCCCTGATTACGCCACCTTCGGCGGCAATTACACGCTGGAGAGCACGAAGCTGGATGTCGGCCCGCTGATTTCCACGGCGGAAGTGCAGCGCCAGCAGGCCAGCGCCGCGCAACCGGATCAGCGTTATCACTATCGTTTTGTCGCCACGGCACTGGCCAGTCGCGCCGCCGATAACCTGCCGCACACCAGTCAGGCGTTTGCCGCCGTGTTGTGCAACGCGGCCGGCTGGAACAGCAGCCTTGAGGACCAGAGTGCGCTGTATCAGCGCTACGTCAAGGAAGGCCCTTATGTGCCGTGGGCGCAAGACTTCGGAAATCAATGCCCGTACCCGGACTTCGAAAATGCCGACAAGCGTTACGTTACCCAAGTGACCGATGCCGTGCGTGGGACGCTGCGGCCGTACAAGTGGCCGGTGCAGATCGGCGCGATCGTCGTAGTCGCGGCCATCGCGTTACTGCTGATCACCCGTCGTCAGCGCAAGGTACGCAAGGCTTAAGTCTGCTGAAGGAAGCTCAGGCGTACGGCGAAGCCAATCAACAGGCTGCCGAACAACCATTGCTGAACGCGCTGGGCGGTTGGACTGTGTTGCAGCCAACGGCCCAGTGCCGCGCCAGTCAGGGCAACCACGCTGTCGAACAGCAGACCGACGGCGACCAGCACCATGCCAAGCACGGCAAACTGGCTCAGCACCGGCGCGCCGTGACTGACGATGAATTGCGGCAGCAGCACCGAGCAGAACAGCAACGCCTTGGGATTGAGCAGGTTGGTCAGCAAACCGCGACGGATCGCACCGCGCCACTGGTCTTGGGCAGGCGCCTGCTCTTGGGCTTGCAGGCTCGGCACCAGCGAGCTGCGGAAACACTGGATGCCGATCCACATCAGATAGGCCGCGCCGGCGATGCGCACGACGTCAAACGTCCACGGCGCCGTTTTGAACAGCGCCGCCAGCCCCAGTGCCGCCAAGGCAACGTGACAGGCGCGGGCGATGGCCAGGCCCAGTGCGGTGGCCAGCGCCGCACCGCGACCTTGCCGAGCACCGGTTTGCAATAGCAGGATCATGTCCGGTCCCGGCAGTAGCAGAACCACAGCCAGCGTCAGAATAAACAGCCAAAGACTTGCCACATCACACCCCGTTTTCGATGTCGATTTTCTCGCGCCAGTCTAGAGCGAGAGGGCAGGGCAGGTGCTTGCGTAGTCGGCTTCAATTGTTCGCAGCTTTGGCATAACCTGCTGGTTTTCAACCGTCAGACTATCGGGATCTGCCAAAGATGAAACTCGACGCCTATGACCGCAAGATTCTCGCCGCGCTGCAACGCAACGGGCGCTTGAGCAATGTCGAGCTCGCGGAAGAAATCGGCCTGTCGGCTTCGCCGTGTTTGCGCCGGGTGCGCATACTGGAAGAGGCGGGGGTGATCCGAGGCTACCAGGCCAATCTGGATCGCGATGAAGTCGGACTGGGGCTGACGGTGTTTGTCGGGGTCAAGGTCGAGCGGCACAACGAAGAACGCGCCGAGGCTTTTTATGCCGCTGTTACTGCGCTGCCTGAGGTGGTCTCAGCGTTTCTGGTGTCCGGCGAATCGGACTTTTTGTTGCAGGTAGTGGTGCCTGACTTGCGCGCTTATGACCGCTTTGTCAGCGCGCACCTGCTGAAACTGCCGGGGGTGAGCGATATTCGCAGCAACTTTGCCATTCACACGGTGAAAGCGCCGGGGGCGTTGCCGTTGGGGCATCTGCCGCTGTAGATCGGGTGGCGCCATTCGCGAGCAGGCTCGCTCCCACAGGGGGAACGCTTCCAAAGTGGGAGCGAGCCTGCTCGCGAAGACGGCGGCAAGGTTTGGAACCTACATCTGCGTCGCCATCCCCTCGACATTCATCGCTGCCTGCCGCAACGCTTCCGAACGCGTCGGGTGCGGATGGCAGGTCAGGGCAATGTCCTCGGCCGACGCGCTGAACTCCATCGCCACGCAGAACTCGCCGATCATCTCGCTCACGCTCGGCCCGACCAGGTGCACGCCAAGGACTTCGTCCGTGCGCTCGTCGGCAAGGACTTTGGCAAAGCCCTCGGTTTCGTGGTTGATCTTCGCCCGGCTGTTGGCAGTGAAGGGAAACTTGCCGACCTTGTAGGCGCGGCCCTCGGCCTTGAGCTGTTCTTCGGTCTGACCGACGCTGGCCAGTTCCGGTTGGGTGTAAATCACGTTGGGGATCAGCGCGTAATTGACCTCACCGGCCTTGCCGTGGATCTGCTCGACGCAGGCCATGGCCTCGTCTTCAGCCTTGTGCGCGAGCATCGGCCCGGACGTGACGTCGCCGATCACCCAGACCCCGGCGGCTTCGGTGCGATGTTGCTTGTTGGCGAGCATGCCGCGTTTGTCGGTACTGAGGCCGACGTTCTCCAGCCCCAGGCCCTGGGTGTACGGCCGGCGCCCGATGGCCACCAGCACATAGTCGGCTTCGATCAGCTCAGCCGTGCCACCGGCGGCAGGCTCGACGCTCAGATGCACGCCTGTGGCGGAGCTGGTGGCGCTGGTGACCTTCGAGCTCAGTTTGAAGGCAATGCCTTGTTTGCTCAGTGCGCGCTGCAAGGTCTTGCCGGCCTCGCCATCGACGCCGGGGCAGATCCGATCAAGGTATTCGACCACGGTGACCTGCGCGCCGAGTCGCCGCCACACCGAACCCAGCTCCAGGCCGATCACCCCGGCACCAATGACCACCAGATGTTTGGGTACTTCACTCAATGACAGCGCGCCGGTGGAATCGAGGATGCGCTGGTTGTCGATCTCGACGCCGGGCAGGGGAGTGGGCTCGGAACCAGTGGCAATAATGATGTCCTTGGCGCTGAGCTCGCTCTTGTTGCCTTGGGCGTCGGTCACCGTCACTTTGCCCGGGCCGTCGATATGGCCCCAACCCTTGATCCAGTCGACTTTGTTCTTGCGAAACAGAAACTCAATGCCCTTGGTCAGGCCGGCGACGCTTTCGTCCTTCTGCTTCATCATCTGCGCGAGGTTCAGCGTCGGTTTGACCTCGATGCCGAGATTGGCGAACTCTGTCCCCACCGCAGCGGCGTACAGCTCCGACGCGTGCAGCAAGGCTTTGGACGGCATGCAACCGACGTTCAGACAGGTGCCGCCGAGGGTTGCACGTCCTTCGACGCAAGCGGCCTTGAGCCCGAGCTGGCCGGCGCGGATCGCCGCGTTATAACCGCCGGGGCCGCCGCCCAGAATTACCACGTCATAGTTGCTCATGCGCTTGCTCCAGATTGCTCGATGGGGATAGCCAAGGTTAGTCGCGATAAAAATTATGTGCGTAATATGAGCTTCGTCGAACATTTCGGTCAAGGCTTCAGGCAAGCGACAGCTGCGGCATCTTTGAATAGATGAAATTGTGTACGAATATTTCACAGTGTCCGTTATATCGTAACGCTATGAACGCTGAGCCTACATTTCCGGGGTTTTATGCAAGTCGATCTTGAGTTGGACGCCACGCCAGTCACCGGGCTGCCGCGCTTTCAGCAAGCAGATGCGCAGTCACGCAAATTACGTCGGCTGGCTTATGGACTCGGCGCATTGGCCGGTTTGGGCTGGGTGCTGGCGTTTTTCGTCGGCCTGTTTGCGCCGCAGTCCCTGTGGTTATCGTTATTGGTCAATCAGAGCGCGGCGTTGCTGGTACTGGTCGCCGGGTTGCAATCGGCGTGGTGGGTGACGCAATGGCGCGCGCGGGTGATGCATCCGCCCGCCTCGCATTCGACCGTCGAGGAAGAGGGCGGCGCAGCCGAGGGCTGGTACGAAAGGCTTCTGGAGCGCTTGAGTCAGCAGAGCCGCCATCTGCTTGGACAAATCGGTGCGCCGACGTTGTGGCTCGGCCGTTGGGCGTTGCTGGTTCTGCTTGGTATTGAGCAGGTGTGGAATCTCACGTTGCCTGCGGCGGCCTTGGGGCTGTCGGCGAGCATCGGTGCGGCATTGGCGTTGTTGCTGGCGTTTGCCCTGCTGGTGCTGGAGCGGCAACTGGCGCAGGAACCGCCGGCGCAGTGGCCGGAAGCGGCTGCGCTGGCACAACTGATCCGGGTGGTGATCATCACTCTGTTGATCGGTGCGCTGTGTCTGTTGTTTGCCAGCGAAGACGCAGTCTGGCCGGCGCGTGTTGCGGTATTCAGCGCAATCCTGCCGATGTTGGTTGCCATCGAACTGTTATTGCGCGCGGTGCTGTCTGTTTTCAGCCCGCGCCGCGAACAACTCGAACCGACCCTGCTGGCGCGCAGTTTTATCGCCGATATGCTGCGTTGGCCGCCGCAGCCGTGGCTGGCGTTACAGCATGAAATGCACAACCGTTTCGGCATCGATTTGCGCCAGATCTGGGCCTTCAGTTACATGCGCCGGGCGTTGTTGCCGGTGTTGGCAGTGGTCGCCCTTTGCGGTTGGCTGCTGACAGGGGTACATGAAATTCCCCTGCAAGGTCGCGGCATCTATGAGCGCTTCGGTAAACCGGTACAGGTTTTCGGCCCGGGTTTGCATAGCGGGTTGCCTTGGCCATTGGGGCGTGTGATCTCCGTTGAAAACGGCGTGGTCCATGAACTGGCAACCAGTGTCGGCGACAAGCCAGTCGCCGTGCAGTCCGACTCCGCTGAAGGCCCGGCGCCGCTGACCGCCAACCGTTTGTGGGACGCCAGCCACGTCAATGACAAATCCCAGGTCATCGCCAGCAGCCGCGGCGCGCAACAGGGCCTGCAAATCGTCAACATGGACGTGCGCTTCGTTTATCGCATCGGTTTGAACGACGAGGCGGCACTCGCCGCGACTTATAACAGCGCCGATGTACCGACGCTGATTCGCAGCACCGCCAGCCGCATCCTGGTTCACGATTTTGCCTCGCGCACCCTCGACGGTCTGCTCGGCGACGACAGGGCAGGGCTGGCCGAGGAAATCGGTCGCTCGGTGCAAAGCGATCTGAACAGATTGAACAGTGGTGTGGAGATCCTTGCCACAGTCGTCGAAGCGATTCATCCACCGGCCGGCGCGGCGAATGCCTATCACAGTGTGCAAGCGGCGCAGATCGGCGCGCAGGCGTTGATCGCTCGCGAACGCGGGGCGGCTGCGCAGGCCACTAACGAGGCGCAGTTGCAGGCGAGCACGGCGCGGGATCAGGCAACGGCCAATGCGCGGGAGATCAATGCCGCCGCGCAGACCGCCGACCTGAAATTCAGCGCTGAACAGAAAGCTTTCGCCAGTGCTGGCCAGGCGTTCGTGCTGGAGCAATACCTCAGCCAGCTCAGTCAGGGCTTGAGTAAAGGCAGGTTGCTGGTGCTCGACCATCGACTTGGCGGGAGCGCAAATGCGCCAACCATCGATCTGCGTACTTTCGCACTGCCGACTGATCCGTCGTCCCCCCGCACCACCGCTCAACCAGGAGCCACCCATTGAGCCAGTCGCCTGTTCATGACGTTCACGACCACAGCGGCCACGACCACGGCCACGGCGGGCATCACCATCATCATCACGGCGAGGTGCCAGAAGCCGGACCAATTCCATGGCGGCGTGTGGCCTGGGCTGCGTTGCTGGTGGCGTTTGCCATTGCCGCCGCGAGTCTGGTGCAGGTGCGCTCCGGCGAAGCCACGGTCATCACGCGTTTCGGAAATCCGTCGCGGGTATTGCTTGATCCCGGTTTGAGCTGGCGCTGGCCTGCGCCGTTCGAAGCGGCGATTCCAGTGGACTTGCGTCTACGTACCACCTCAAGTGGTTTGCAGGACGTCGGCACCAAGGACGGTTTGCGCATCATCGTTCAGGCCTACGTGGCGTGGCAGGTGCAGGGTGATCCTGAACATGTGCAGCGTTTCATGCGTGCCGTGCAGAATCAGCCGGATGAAGCGGCGCGGCAGATTCGCACCTTTGTCGGCTCGGCACTGGAGACCACGGCCAGCAGTTTCGATCTGGCCAATCTGGTCAACACTGATGCCAAACAAGTACGCATCGGCGATTTTGAAGCGCAGTTGCGTCAGCAGATCGACCAACAGTTGCTCGCCACTTATGGCGTGCGCGTGGTGCAGGTCGGTATCGAGCGGCTGACTCTGCCCTCGGTCACGCTCAGCGCAACCGTCGATCGCATGCGCGCCGAGCGTGAAACCATTGCTACGGAACGTACAGCGATCGGCAAACGCGAAGCGGCGCAAATTCGCTCCGCCGCCGAGCGCGATGCGCGAATCGTCCAGGCTGATGCAACGGTGAAAGCCGCTGACATTGAAGCGCAATCGCGAGTCGAGGCTGCGCAGATTTATGGTCGCGCCTACGCCAGCTCGCCGCAGCTTTACAACCTGCTGCGCTCGCTCGATACCCTCGGCACCATTGTCACACCGGAAACCAAACTGATTCTGCGCACCGATGCTGCGCCGTTCCGTGTGTTGGTCGACGGCCCACCGACTCTCGACAAAAAAGTCGGATCGCAGCCATGAGCGAAGAAGTTCCACGTGGAACACATGCGTTGAACAGTCCGTGGATTCAGGCCGGCCGTCTGACCTTCATCGCCTTGTATGCGATCACTGTTTTGGCCGCATTAGCATGGGCGGTCTCGAATGTCCGGCAGATTGATCCGCAAAACCGCGCAGTAGTACTGCACTTTGGCGCGCTTGATCGCGTTCAGAATGCCGGGCTGTTATGGGCGTGGCCGCAACCCTTTGAGCAGGTGATTCTGTTGCCGGCGGCTGATCGGGTGATCGAGCGTCGAGTGGAAAATCTGTTGCGCAGTGACGAGGCGCTGAAGGCTGACCGGGTGGCGTCCTTCGCTACGCCATTGAGCGATGCACTTGCCGGGTCTGGTTATTTATTGACCGGTGACGCCGGCGTAGTGCAACTGGACGTGCGAGTGTTTTACCAAGTCTCCGATCCCTATGCGTTCGTGTTACAGGGCGAACATGTGCTACCAGCGCTCGATCGGTTGGTGACGCGCAGCGCCGTAGCCCTGACCGCCGCGCGAGATCTCGACACCATTCTGGTCGCTCGCCCGGAATTGATCGGCGCCGACAATCAGGCAGCCGAGCGCCGTGAGCGATTGCGCGGTGATCTGGTGCAAGGCATCAACGCGCGTCTTGCTGAACTGAAGGCGAGCGGGCAGGGCATCGGTATCGAGGTGTCGCGGGTCGATGCGCAATCGAGTCTGCCGGAGCCAGCGATCACTGCTTTCAATGCGGTTCTGACGGCCAGTCAGCAGGCTGACAAAGCAGTGGCTAACGCGCGCACCGATGCCGAGAAACTTGCCCAGTCCGCCAACGAACAGGCAGACCGCACGCTCCAGGTGGCTCACGCGCAGGCAGGCGAGCGTCTTGCAAAAGCCTCAACCGATACCGCAACCGTCATGAGTCTGGCCAAGTCTGCCGACCCGCAAATGCTCCTGCGTCTGTATCGCGAGCGCATACCGAAGATCCTCGGTCAGGCCGGGTCGGTCACCACCGTCAATCCGAAAGACGATTCCCGGTTGATCATTCAAGGAGCCAGTCAATGACCGCGACCACCGCTGCTCCAAGTCTGTTGTCCTCGGCCGAACAACGTCGCGCCGCGCGCCAATTGACCCTGGCGATGCTTGCGCTCGGGCTGCTGGGTCTGGGGCTGGTCTGGCGCTGGATACTCCCGGAGCAAATCGGTGTCAGCCAACTGCTGCTGGGTTTCGCTTCTTTGCTCGTAGCGGTTCCGGTAATGCGTTCGGCCTGGTACAGCCTGCGTTATCCAAGCCTGCACGGCATTACCGATCAATTGATTGCGCTGGCCATGCTCGGTGCCTGGGCGACCGGTGATCTGCTCACTGCGGCGTTGTTGCCGATCATCATGATCTTCGGCCATGTGCTGGAAGAGCGGAGCGTCATCGGTTCTCAGGAAGCGATCAATGCGCTTGGCCGGCTGACCCGCAGCCATGCGCGCAAGCTGCAAGCGGACGGTTCGATCATCGAAGTGGACAACCGCACGCTCAGTGCTGGCGATATTGTCGAGGTGCGGGCCGGTGATCGGGTGCCGGCGGACGGTCGGGTATTGTCCGGCCAGGCGAGTCTCGATACGGCGTCGATTACCGGTGAATCGGTACCGGTGGAAGCGGGCGTGGGCATGCTGGTGTTCGGCGGCGCGATCAACCTCGATGGATTGCTGCGCGTCGAAGTCACCCGCATCGGCGACGAATCCACCTTGGGCAAAGTCATCGCCCTGATGCAAAACGCCGAGCGCTCGAAACCGCCGATCACGCGATTGCTCGAACGCTATGCCGGCAGTTACATGGTGCTGGTCTTGTTGCTGGCGGCGGTGACCTGGTTCGTCACCCATGATGCACAGGCGATGCTCGCGGTGCTGGTGGCGGCGTGTCCGTGTGCGTTGGTGCTGTCGGCGCCGGCCACGGCGATTGCCGGTGTCGCCGTCGCCGCGCGCCACGGGATTCTGATTCGCAGCTCGGCGTTCCTCGAAGAACTTGCCGATCTGACCTCGCTGGTGGTCGACAAGACCGGCACGCTGACTTACGGCACGTTGCGTTTGCAGTCGATCGACAGCCTCAGTGTGGACACTAAAGAAGTGCAGGCGCTGGCCGCCAGTCTTGGCGCGGCGAGCAGTCATCCGGTGAGCCGGGCACTCGCCGGGATGGCCGATCAGGAAGCCTATTGGCCTCTGACCAAAATCCATGAGCGCCAAGGCTTGGGCGTAGTGGCGACGACAGAGAAGGGCGAAGCTGCGCTCGGTCGTCCAGAGTTGTTCGCGCAACTGGGCATCACAACGCCCCTCGTTCCTGAACACGATGGCCCGATTGCCGGCCTGGCTTTGAACGGTGAATTCCTCGCCTGGCTGCTGCTAGCAGACAGCATCAAACCGGAAGCGCGCTTTGCCTTGAGCGAATTGCGCGAACTGGGGCTGGGACGCCAACTCCTGTTGACCGGTGATCGTCAGAGCGTTGCCCTAACCCTGGCGCAGGAAGTCGGGCTGAACGAAGTGCAGGCGCAAGCGCTACCGGAGGACAAACTCAATCGCGTGCTCAAGGAAATCGATCACGGCTTCCGCCCGATGGTGGTCGGTGACGGCATCAACGATTCACTCGCGCTCAAGGCCGGCGTGGTCGGCGTGGCGATGGGCGCTGGCGGGGCCGATATTGCGCTGGCTTCAGCGGACATTGTGTTGATCGGCAGCGATTTGCGCCGCCTCGGTACCTGCGTGCGCTTGAGTCGTCAGTGCCGGCGTACTTTGCAGGTCAATGTGATCATCGGTCTGGGCTGGACCCTGGCGATCGTGGTCTTCGCGGCTTTCGGTTGGCTTGGCGCGGCCGGGGCGATGATCGCGGCGCTGCTGCATAACCTGAGTACCTTGTTGGTGTTGGGCAACGCCGGACGTTTGCTGCGCTTTCAGGAGCCATTGCTCCGGCTCGACCCTCAGGCTAAATGAAAGAAAATTCATCGAACCGCCGAGTGCACAGGCAGTCATCTATCGTAAGGCACGCCGCCTGTGGCGTTCAGCCGATGTGCCGATCACGATAGACAAGGCCGATCGAATCGATAGCCTGCTATTTTTCAAGGTTGGTCTACCCTCAGATCAGACGTCTGAAACAAGGGGGGATTTTCCATGCTTGCGCAACTTCCACCGGCCTTACAGAATCTGCAGTTACCGCTTCGCCTGCGACTCTGGGACGGCCACGAGTTCAATCTGGGGCCGACGCCCAGCGTAACCATCGTGGTCAAGGACCCGCAGATGGTCACTCAATTCACCCACCCAAGCCTGGATGCGCTGGGTGCGGCGTTCGTCGAAGGCAAACTGGAACTGGAGGGCTCGATCAGCGAGGTCATCCGGGTTTGCGATGAGTTGAGCAATGCGCTGCTCGACGAAGACGAAGACAGTCAGCCGGTGCGCGCGCAACACGACAAGGACACCGACGCCAAAGCCATCTCCTACCACTACGACCTGTCGAATGCCTTTTATCAGCTGTGGCTGGATAGCGACATGGCATATTCCTGTGCCTATTTCGAAACCGGCAGCGAAACCCTCGAACAGGCTCAGCAAGCCAAATTCCGCCATCTGTGCCGCAAGCTGCGCTTGCAGCCGGGCGAATATCTGCTGGATGTCGGTTGTGGTTGGGGTGGTCTGGCGCGATATGCGGCGCGAGAGTTTGGCGTCAAAGTGTTTGGTATTACCTTGAGCAAGGAACAATTGGCCCTGGCGCAGGAGCGAGTCAAAGCCGAAGGGCTGGACGATCAGGTCGAACTGCAATTGCTCGACTATCGCGATTTGCCCCAGGACGGCCGCTTCGACAAGGTTGTCAGCGTCGGCATGTTCGAACATGTTGGTCATGCCAATCTCGCCGAATACTGCAAAACCCTGTTTGGTGCGGTGAAGGAGGGCGGCCTGGTAATGAACCACGGCATTACCGCCAAGCACACCGATGGCCGCCCGGTTGGACGCGGCGCAGGCAACTTCATCGAAAAATACGTGTTTCCCAACGGCGAGTTACCGCACCTGGCGATGATCTCTGCCGAGATCAGTGAAGCCGGGCTGGAAATCGTCGATGTCGAAAGCCTGCGCCTGCATTACGCGCGCACGCTCGATCACTGGAGCGAGCGACTGGAGGACAACCTCGAAGCTGCGGCGAAACTGGTGCCTGAGCAAGCACTGCGTATCTGGCGTCTGTATCTCGCCGGTTGCGCGTATGCCTTTGCGCGGGGCTGGATCAATTTGCATCAGATCCTCGCCGTGAAAGCGCATCCGGATGGCAGCCACGAACTGCCCTGGACCCGCGACGATATCTACCACCCCTGAAACGGGGCGCTCAGAGTATCGGCGAAATCAGCCGGGCGATCCGCATGCCGACCTGTTGCAGGCGGTGGATCTCCCGGCTTTCTTCTTTCGCCACTTCATCGGCCAAGGAGAAATCGTCATTGAGCATTTGTTCCACGGCGGCGGCGAACTCGCTGTCGACGGTCAGCAACATCACTTCGAAATTCAGGCGGAACGAGCGATTGTCCAGATTGGCGCTGCCGATGGCGCTGATTTCGCTGTCGATCAACACCACTTTCTGATGCAGAAAACCCGGTCGATAGCGGAACACCCGCACGCCGGCACGCACCGCCTCAAAGGCATACAGGCTGGACGCGGCATAGACAATGCGGTGATCAGGCCGTGACGGCAAGAGCAGGCGCACATCGACACCACGCAAAACTGCCAGCCTCAATGCCGCGAACACCGCTTCGTCCGGGACAAAGTAAGGGCTGGTGATCCATACGCGTTGCGTTGCTGCGTGAATGGCTTCGACGAAAAACAGCGAGCAGGTTTCATAAGCATCGGCCGGGCCGCTGGCGAGCAATTGGCAAAGCACGCCATCCTCCGGGTATGTATCCGGAAGGATCAACGGCGGCAGAGTACGAGCAGCCCAGAACCAATCTTCCGCGAACGATTCCTGCATGCAGGCCACCACCGGCCCGCGAACTTTGACGTGGGTGTCACGCCATGGCGCCAGCGGTGGTTTCTCACCCATGTATTCATCGCCGACGTTATGCCCGCCGACAAACCCGACTACGCCATCGACCACGACGATTTTGCGGTGGTTGCGGAAATTGACCTGAAAGCGGTTGAGCCAGCCGCTGCGCGTGGCAAAGGCTTTGACCTCGACGCCGGCATCACGCAACGCTTGCACGTAGTGATGGGGCAGGGCATGGCTGCCAATGCGGTCGTAGAGCAAATGAATCGACACGCCTTCGGCAGCTTTCTTCAACAGCAAATCACGCAAGCGCTGGCCGAGCCGATCGTCGTGAATGATGAAGAACTGGACCAGCACTGCCTCCCTGGCTTGTTCGATCGCCTGAAATATTGCATCGAAGGTCGCGGTGCCGTTCACCAGCAGTTGCACCTCGTTGTTCGCCAGGCACGGCATGCGCCCCAGTTTCGGCATCGCGCGCAGTGAGGCGTAGGCACTCGAAGCGCGAGCGGCCAGGGCTTCCTCCACCCACGGACGCCAGTTCAGTTCGGAAATGGCCAGGCGCATCTGCTCGTTGGCCTGGCGCCGGGCCTTGATGTAGCCATCGAAGGTGCTGCGACCAAATACCAGATATGGAATAAGCGTGAAGTAGGGAATGAAGATCAACGACAATGCCCAGGCGATCGAGCCTTGCGCTGTGCGCACGGTGAGCACCGCATGGATTGCAGCGATCGAACCGAGTGTGTGCAACAGGGCGATCAGGTAACCGAAAATGTGCGGTCCGAAAAAATCCATGGGGCAGCCTTGCTCCGCGAGATGCAATGCTTAACAGACCATGTTCTGCTGCGAATGTCTCTATTTAATCGGTGCATGAACCGACGCAACCGGCCGGCGTCTAACGGCCACAACTGATCAGGAGTTTCTCGATGAACGTTCGTCTGCTGGGTTTGGCGCTGGGCCTGGGTTTGGCATTACCGGTGGTTGCGCAGGCACAAATGCTGCAGCCGGGGTTGTGGGAAATGTCTTCGAGCAATCTGAAGGTCGATGATCAGGCCATGGACGTGCAATCGATCCTTGGCCAGATTCAAGGCCAGATCACCCCGCAGCAGCGCGCTGCGCTCGAGAAAAACGGCATCAATATTGGCGGCAAGGGGATCCGTGCCTGCCTGACGCCGCAGCAGGTGGCAACCAACGATATCCCGCTGGCCGATCCGCAATCGGGCTGCAAACAGCAGATCACCGAGCGCACCGGCAACCAGTGGAAATTCCGCTTCAGCTGCCCGAAAGCCCAAGGCACCGGCGTGGCGACATTCCTCAGTGACCGCGAATTCACCACCGTCGCCAATGGCACCTTCAACGCCATCGGCATCAACCAGAAGGGCAGCCTGGAAACCCGGGCAGTCTGGCTGGGCCAGGATTGCGGCACGGTAAAACCCCGCGCTTAAACCCCTCGCAGCGCTCCCACAGCTGGAACCCATTCCAACTGTGGGAGCGAGCCTGCTCGCGAATAGATCGGAAGTACACCTCAAGTCATGGCTGACTCAACGCCTTGTACAGCGTATTGAGGTTGTATTCGAACAGCCCGGTAAAGGTGCTCGCCGGTCCACTCGCCGCCAGCGCATCCGAGTACAGCGTGCCACCGATGTGTGCGCCGCTTTCGTCCGCGATCTGCTTGAGCAGACGCGCGTCCTTGATGTTTTCCATGAACACCGCTTTGACCTTGGCCTGGCGAATCTGCGTGATCAGCGCAGCGACTTCGGCTGCGGAGGGTTCGCGTTCGGTGGACAAACCCTGTGGCGCGATAAAGTCGATGCCATAGGCCTGTCCCAGATAGCCAAAGGCATCGTGGCTGGTGACGATCTTGCGATTACCCGGCGGCAGCGCGCCGAGTTTGTTTTTGGCTTCGTCGAGCAGGGCATAGATCTGCTTGAGGTAGGTCTGGCTGTTGCGCTCGTAGTCAGGCTTGTTGGCCGGGTCGGCGGCGATCAGCGCCTTGGTGATGTTGGCGACGTACAACTCAGCGTTCGCCAGATTGTGCCAGGCGTGTGGATCCGCAACAGTCTCGCCGTCTTCATCGAGCGAACGTGGAATCACCCCGCGACTGGCGCTGATCACCGTCGCCTTGCTGTCGGTGCTGGTCACCAGGCGATCCAGCCAAGGTTCGAAACCCAGGCCGTTCTTGATGATCACTTTGGCTTTGAGCAGCGCCTTGGCATCGTCCGGTGTCGGCTCGTAGGTGTGCGCATCGGCGTCCGCGCCGACCATGTTGGTAATCTGCACGTGCTCGCCGCCGACCTGATGAACCATGTCGGCAAGGATGCTGAAGCTGGTGACCACCGGCAGTTTTTCGGCGGCCGACAAGGACATCGACAGCATCAGGCTGAACAGCACAAGTAGAGCGCGCATCGGGAAGCACCTCATTGGGATGTGAGCAAAGGCGGGCGGCGCAGCAAACCATGAACCGGTCCCAACACCACCGACAGCAGATAGCCGACCCCCGCAACCAGCACGATTGCCGGGCCGCTGGGCAGCGAGTAGTAGAACGACAGCAGCAAACCGAGCCACACAGACACGCAGCCCATGACGGCGGCAACGGCAATCAGTATTGGCAGACGGCGACTCCAGAATCTAGACGCGGCAGCCGGAAGCATCATCAGCCCGACTACCATCAGTGCGCCGATGGCCTGAAAGCCGATCACCAGATTCAGCACGACCAGAGTCAGGAACACCCCATGAGCCAGCGGCCCGAGACGACTGACCGTGCGCAAGAACAGCGGGTCGAGTGTGTCCAACAGCAGGGGTTTGTAGATCGCCGCCATGGCCATGAGGCTGATGGCCGAGACCCAAAGCATGCCGGTCAGCGTCGGTCCATCCACGGCTAGCGCCGAACCGAACAGCAAGTGCAGAAGGTCGAGGCGCTTGCCGGCGATGCCAAGGATCAAAACGCCGCTGGCCAGTGAGATCGGATAGATCGCGGCGAGGCTGGCATCTTCTCGCAACCCCGTTCGCCGGGTTATCCAGGCGGCAAGTCCGGCCATGCTCAGACCGGCGCCGAGGCCGCCGAGCGTCAGGGCAGGAAGGCTCAAACCGGCAAACCAGAATCCCAGCGCTGCACCAGGGAGAATGCCGTGGGCGACAGCGTCGCCGATCAGGCTCATCCGTCTGAGAATCAAAAACACGCCCAAGGGCGCCGTGCTGCATGCCAGCACCAGGCCGCCGAGCAAGGCGCGGCGCATGAACACGAATTCGCTGAACGGCTGCCAGAAATGGCTGACGGTGGCGAGCATCAGGCGACCTGCATGTGCGGTGTCGGCTGGATCAGTTCTCGGCTGGTTCCGTACACGCAGTGGCCGTTTTTGATCAGCAGCGTATGCGGAACATGTTCTCGCACCGCCGCCAGGTCATGGCAGACCATGACCAGTGTCCGGCCCTCGGCGTGCCAGTGGTGAATGTGCTGCCAGAGCAATTGCTGGCCGAGTTCGTCGAGTGCGGCGTGCGGTTCGTCCAGCAACAGCACCGGGGCGTCAGCAAGGCTCAGTCGTGCGAGCAGGGCACGTTGTAGCTCACCGCCGGACAGGGCCATCAACGGACGCTGTTCGAGGCCACTCAAGTGCCAGTCTTCCAATGCGTTTTTCAGTCGCTGCGTGCGCAGTTGCGTCGACAGCCGGCGGCCCCAGAAACCTGCGGCGATGAGTTCTTCCAGGTTTATTGGAAATTGCCGATCCAAGTGCTGCTGTTGCGGCAGAAAGGAAATTCCGCTTTGGCGTGGAACAGCCATTTCCACTTTGCCAGCGAGAGGCTTCTGCAATCCGGCGATGACCTTTAGCAGGCTGCTTTTGCCGCAGCCGTTGGCGCCGATGATGGCGGTCAGACTGGCGCTCTCGAACTCAAGACTCAGAGGCGTCGTCAGCGGTTGACCGGGAGCGCCCCAGGCCAGCGATTGGCAGCGGATCATATTTGCTCCCGCTGCCAGCTGCTTTCGGCGACGGCGTCATGAGCATGCAGGCTTTCGGCGTGGATCACGCGGATATGCAATTGTTTGATGCCGGGCGTGCGCTGCAGTGCCAGATTGAGGCGGCGCGCGGCGTCTTCGCAGAACATCAGGTTTTGCCCATTGGCGAGTGCGAAGGCTTGCTCGTCGGGGCGCTTTACTGCGGTCTGCACGGCTGTGCCGAGGGCTGCTTCAGCGTCATCGATGATCGCTGTCAGCGGTAGCTCGTCGATGAAATTGTCGAGATGCAGGTGCAGTTGCGCATAGCTACGTTGGCTGTGCGGCGTCGCTACGATCCCTTTGGTTGAGCCAAGCCATGCCAAAACATCTGCGTGTTGCAGAGCCTTGTTGGCGAAATCGTCGACGAATTGCTGCTGGATCAATTGCCTTGCCAAGGCTGCCGAGCAGGGGCATGTCGAGGAATAGGGCACCTCGAGTTTTAGTTCCACGTGGAACATTTGCTGTTTCAGGCTTGCTGAAATGGTTGTCGGATAGGATTTCCAGCCGGCTAGGGGGCTGACTAACGCCGGCCGTTTCAGCAATAAGTCGGTGTGAATGTTCAGATATGCGCAGGCGGATAGACCTTGGTGACTTATCAGAAAACCCTTGAGTACCTGATGCAGCAGAGCGGGAGAAAGGCTTCGCTGTTCGAGGGCTTCGAGTGCCAGATACAAGCGCGACATGTGAATACCACGCGCTTCACCATCATCGAGACTCACGCCAGCGTCGACTCTGGCGCTGAGGCGTTGGCTTTCGAGCACAACGGGTAGAGCAATCCCACGCATGCCCACCCAGTCGAGGGGCAGTGCCAGGCGTGCAGATTGGGCGGCGATATCCGGGAGAGTAAGAGCATTCATGGTTGAGACCGTCGTATTGATCTCTATTTACGTTACATTATAACAATCCATTCAGCGATGCTTTTTTCATGAAAAGGATTTCAGTAGCAGCCCGTAATCCGGCTGCAAGTGAACCTTGCGCTGCTACCGCCCGAGCTGGAGAAGCGGTTGATGGTTGTCCAGCCGACACGGCGGGTATAGCCAACCCAAGCCTCGCCATCGGAGGCGATGCCGGTAAAAAGGTTAATTGGCCGAAGCGGCTGTTGGTCTGCGCCCAATAGCGATGGCCGTTCTTCTCGAATCCGCGCAGGTAAAGCGTGGTGCCTACCGTATTCACGCTATAGGCATTGCCGTCGGCGTCTACACACGCCAGCAGATTAGCGCTGCGTGTGCAGTGCGCCGGCCCCGGCATGTGCGCTTGGGCTTGGCTGGCCAGCGACATAGCAAAGCTCAAAAGCAGGCATTTCAACCCCTTGTTCATTGCGAGTGTCCACGATCGGTGGTGCAGCAATTTGCGAAATCTCCTCTGTCGGACTGGCAAACTCAAGTTGTTATACTATAACATAAATCGGAACCAGCCTGAGCTGCCGATCACAATCATTTGCCTTCGTTGACCCGAGTAAATGAAGCGCAACGCGCCAAGCGCACACCTCAAAGCGCAAATCGGCTGCCATTTATGAGGATTATCCAATGTCAGCCAAATTGCCCGTCACCGTACTTTCAGGATTTCTCGGCGCCGGAAAAAGTACACTTTTGAATTACGTACTACGTAACCGAGACGGCTTGCGCGTTGCGGTGATCGTCAACGATATGAGCGAGATCAACATCGATGGTAGCGAAGTCCAGCGCGATGTCAGTCTGAACCGTGCGGAAGAAAAGCTCATTGAGATGAGCAACGGCTGCATTTGCTGTACGTTACGCGAAGACCTGCTTGAAGAAGTCAGCAAACTCGCCCGCGAGGATCGTTTTGATTACCTGCTGATCGAATCCACCGGCATTTCCGAACCGCTTCCGGTCGCTGAAACCTTCACCTTCCGCGATGAACAGGGGCAAAGCCTCGCCGACATTGCTCGCCTCGATACCATGGTCACCGTGGTCGACGGTGTGAATTTCCTGCTCGATTACCAGGCGGCCGAAAGTCTTGCCTCTCGCGGCGAGATTCTCGGTGAAGAAGACGAGCGCTCCATCACCGATCTGTTGATCGAGCAGATCGAGTTCGCCGACGTCCTACTGATCAGCAAAATCGACCTGATCAGCCAGCACGAGCGTGAAGAACTCACCGCCATCCTCAAGCGCCTCAATGCCCAGGCTGAAATCATTCCAATGGTGATGGGCGAAATCCCCCTGGAGAAAATCCTCAACACCGGTCGTTTCGATTTCGATCAGGCCGCACAAGCGCCCGGATGGCTACAGGAATTGCGCGGTGAGCACGTCCCGGAGACACAGGAATACGGCATCGCCTCGACGGCCTACCGCGCGCGCCGGCCATTTCACCCGCGACGCTTCTTCAGCTTCATCGATCGGCCTTGGCTGAACGGCAAGCTGCTGCGCTCCAAAGGCTTCTTCTGGCTGGCCAGCAAACCCACCGATGCCGGTAGCTGGTCGCAGGCTGGTGGCTTGATGCGGCATGGATTCGCCGGTCGCTGGTGGCGTTTTGTGCCAAAGAATCAATGGCCGCAGGATCAGGAAAGTGTCCAGGCGATCATGGGAAACTGGATTCCAAGCGTAGGAGATTGCCGCCAGGAGCTGGTTTTCATCGGTCAGAACATAGATTTCCTACAGCTCTCCGCCGAACTCGATGCCTGTCTGCTGACCGACGAAGAAATGGCAACGGGCGTAGAAGGCTGGCGCTTGCTGCCTGATCCATTCGGCCCTTGGCACGAAGAGGCCGCCTGATGCTCGCACTCAAAGATCAGCCGCTTCTTACCCGTCATCAGCACGAGGGGCTGACACCGGAAACGTTGACGCGAATCCTGGAAGACCAGACCAATCTCGCCGTCTGGCAGCGCCAGCTACCCGTGCACATCGCCGATTTTGCGCAATTGGTGCTGTCACTCAACGAGCCCTTGGCCGAGTCGCTATGTGTGGAATTGCCCGACGAAGATGCCGAACCGGATCTCGCCGGTCTGGCTGCAGGGCTGCGTGATCTGCAAGGTTTCGAAGGTTTCGTGAGCGATCTTAAATGGCTGATCAGTGCCTTCGCCTGCCTGCTCGGTGCGCGGCGTATCGGCGTGCGTTTGCGTGTGCTGGACAAGGCCATGTGTCCGCGTTTCCACGTCGATCACGTGCCGGTGCGCTTGATCACTACTTACGCTGGCATCGGCAGCCAATGGCTTGAGGAGGGCGCGATGGATCGCCTGCAACTTGGCCAGGCCGATGCCGAACCGCAAGGTGCAGCGTCGATTCGCCAGCTCAACAGCGGCGACGTCGCGTTGCTCAAAGGCGAAAAATGGCACGGCAATGAAGGCTTCGGCCTGATCCATCGTTCGCCGCAACCGGCGCCCGGTGAGCGCCGTCTGCTGCTGACCCTCGACTGGCTCGGCTGAAATTCAGGGCTTGCGCCAGGCGCCCTGGCTCTGGCCTTCGCAATACGGCTTGAGATACGCAGCGTCAGTGGCCACGCCGTAATAGTGGATATCCTGGCGATAGGGCATATTGGCGACTTGCGCGTTGCTGCACACGCCGAAAGCGCCGCTGGGGCACTGGTCGACGTATTGCACCTCGACCTTCTGCCCGGCCAGCGTCGGTTGGCAGAAGCCGTCATTGAACAATTTCTGCGGAATCGTCCGGTTCTGCTGACAGACTTTGACGTCGAGCCGTTCGCCTTGTGTGTGCACCACGCAGGCCTGAGCCCACGCTTCACTCGACAGCAGCGCCAACAGCAACGACCATCCCGACCAGCGCATCTTCGATCTCCTCAATAACTGTCCGCAGAAAGTACCCGCCATGTTGCAGAACATTCCGACCCACGTCATCGCCGGCCCGTTGGGCGCCGGCAAGACCAGCCTGATTCGCCAGTTGCTGGCGCAACGGCCTGCGGACGAGCGCTGGGCGGTGCTGATCAACGAGTTCGGCCAGATCGGTCTGGATGCTGCATTGCTGACGAATGACGCCGATGGTATCGCACTGGGTGAGGTGGCCGGGGGCTGCCTGTGTTGCGTCAATGGCGCGCCATTCCAGATCGGCCTTGGCCGCCTGCTGCGCAAGGCCAGGCCGGATCGACTGTTTATCGAGCCATCCGGGCTGGGCCATCCGGCGCAATTGCTCAAGCAACTTAACGAGGCGCCGTGGCTGGGCGTGCTGGCGGTTCAGCCCTGTGTTCTGGTTTTGGACGCTCAGGCACTGCACGCGGGTAGAACCCTGCCGGACGCCCAGCAGCAAGCGTTGGCCCGCGCGGGTTTGCTGTTGTTGAACAAGGCCGAAGATCTCGATGAAGCGGTTCGAGAGAAAATCGTCAGCCAGTTGCCGCCCGTCAGGCTGATCTGGACGCAGCAAGCGCAACTGCCTCTGAGCGAGCTTCCGGGGCTGAAAGCAAAAGCAAAAGCGAACGAAGGCGCAGGGCATCTGCCGCTGCCGACTGGATTGGCACAGCTGCCAGCGGTCTGGAGCGATCCGGCCGAACCGATTTGCCTGAGTCAGGCGCAGGAGGGTGGGTGGAGCATCGGTTGGCGCTGGCATCCGCAGCAGGTATTTGATCAAGCACGCATCGCCTATTGGCTGAGCGCGCTCGACTGGAAGCGGGCGAAACTGGTTATCCACAGCACGGATGGCTGGGTTTCGGGCAATGCCCTGGAGCATGCCGAGCTGAGTTGGCAAGCCAGCGAATGGCGAAAAGACTCAAGAATCGAGCTGATCTTCGCTGAACCGCAGAACATCGAACAGCTGCAAGCCGGTTTGGCTGAATGCCGGATTCAGTGAGTCAGCTCAAGGCTTCCACTTGGTATGTTCCTGGCGCCACTGGCTCAGCTCAATGACTTCTGCGCGAGGCTTGTGCACTTCGACCACCGGCGGCGTGTCGTCGAACGGCGCCGGGTAGGGCGCCAGTTCAATCTGCGCACTGTGCGCGCCGAACTGGGTGACGGTGCCGTTGTGGCGGCTTTCACCAGTCACGGTGAACTCGAAGTTGTAGACCCGCGCCAGTCGTCGGCGACCGTTGGCATCCCTGATCAGCCCGATCTTTTTCAGCGCGACGTTACCGTCCAGCAGCTCGACGCCGACATTGGTGCAATGCTGTTTGACCCGTTCCAGTGCACGCTCGCGCAAGCCGTGGTTGTGCCATAGCCAGGCACCAGCGGCGGCGAACAGCATCAGCACGAAGATGTTTTCCAGGGTCAGCATCGACATCGAACTCCAAAAGATGGCGTCAGCTTAACTGTCTCGCCGGTCTGTCGTACAGGCTGTGTTTCGTCGCATACTGCGCGGCTTGAATTTCAATCGTTTTACGGAATGACCCGAATGAAACGTACGCCTCATCTGCTCGCCATCCAGTCCCACGTGGTGTTTGGCCACGCCGGCAACAGCGCTGCGGTTTTTCCGATGCAGCGGGTCGGGGTCAACGTCTGGCCGCTCAACACCGTGCAGTTTTCCAACCACACCCAGTATGGTCAGTGGGCCGGTGAAGTGCTGGCACCGCAGCAGATTCCCGAGCTGATCGAAGGCATCGCTGCGATTGGCGAGCTGGGCAATTGCGACGCGGTGCTGTCCGGCTATCTCGGTAGCGCCGCGCAGGGCCGGGCGATTCTCAGCGGTGTGGCGCGGATCAAAGCGGTCAATCCAAAGATGCTGTATCTGTGTGATCCGGTGATGGGCCATCCGGAGAAAGGCTGCAGCGTGCCCACCGAGGTCAGCGATTTCCTTCTCGATGAAGCGGCTGCCGTGGCGGACATCATGTGCCCGAACCAGTTGGAGCTGGACAGTTTTTCCGGGCGCAAGCCGCAGTCGCTGTTCGATTGCCTGGCGATGGCACGGGCGCTGCTGGCGCGCGGACCGAAAGCGGTACTGGTCAAGCATCTGGATTATCCGGGCAAACCGGCGGATGGCTTCGAAATGTTGTTGGTGACGGCTGAGGGCAGTTGGCATTTGCGCCGTCCCTTGCTGGCGTTTCCGCGTCAGCCGGTGGGGGTGGGCGATCTGACATCCGGCCTGTTCCTGGCGCGGGTACTGCTGGGCGACACGCTGTTGGCGGCATTCGAATTCACCGCAGCGGCAGTGCATGAGGTGTTGCTGGAAACCCAGGCGTGCGCCAGTTACGAGCTGCAACTTGTGCGGGCGCAGGATCGCATTGCGCATCCGCGGGTGAAATTCGAGGCTACCGCGATCAGTCTGTAATCTCGTCGTTGTTCAAAAAAGATCGCAGCCTTCTGCAGCTCCTACATGGGTTTGCATTCCAAAATGTAGGAGCTGCCGAAGGCTGCGATCTTTTGCTTTTTGGTCTCAGGCGTCGCCCTTGATCTCCTGATAACGCTTCTCCAGCTCCTGACGAATCTGCCGGCGCTGCTGCGCCTGCATGAAGCGGCGTTTGTCTTCGCTGTTCTGCGGTTGCAACGGCGGCACGGCGGCCGGTTTGCGCTGATCATCCACCGCGACCATGGTGAAGAAGCAGCTGTTGGTGTGGCGCACCGAGCGTTCGCGGATGTTTTCGGTGACCACTTTGATGCCAACTTCCATCGACGTGTTGCCGGTGTAGTTGACCGAGGCGAGGAACGTCACCAGTTCGCCGACATGAATCGGCTCGCGGAAAATCACCTGATCCACCGACAGGGTCACCACGTAGCGCCCGGCATAACGGCTGGCGCAGGCGTAAGCCACTTCGTCGAGGTATTTGAGCAGGGTGCCGCCGTGGACATTGCCAGAGAAGTTGGCCATGTCGGGGGTCATCAGTACCGTCATCGACAGCTGGGCGTTTCCGGGTTCCATAACGTTCTCACGGATCAAGGCTGATTGCAGGAAGCGCCTCTGCGGGCACCTGGTGGCTATTCAAAAAGCACCGTTATCGGGACGCCGCGCGGCGGGCCGCCGTCACGCCGGTAGCGATCTGTTTCCATATATTGCACCGGCTTCCAGAGCGAAGTCGCGGTGTTAACCTGCAAAAAAGCCCTGCCCAAGGGCAATTCCTACATTAAAAGCGGATTTTTACCCTGCTCGCGCAGAACGTCTGACGTCTGTCCGCGCGCCTCGTCATCAAGGAGCCCACGCCATGCATGCCATCAGTTTTATTCAGGATCTGGCGGTGATCATGCTGGTCGCGGGCGTGGTAACCGTACTGTTTCATCGTTTCAAACAACCGGTGGTGCTCGGCTACATCGTCGCCGGCTTCATCATCGGCCCGCATACGCCGCCGTTCGGCCTGATTCACGACGAAGAAACCATCAAGACCCTGGCCGAACTCGGGGTGATCTTCCTGATGTTCTGCCTTGGTCTGGAGTTCAGCCTGCGCAAGCTGTTCAAGGTCGGCGCCACGGCGTTCATTGCCGCGTTTCTCGAAATCATCCTGATGATCTGGATCGGCTACGAAATCGGCCGCTGGTTCGACTGGAACACCATGGATTCGTTGTTCCTCGGCGCGATTCTGGCGATCTCCTCAACCACCATCATCGTCAAAGCGCTGAATGACCTGAAGATGAAGAACGAGCGCTTTGCGCAGTTGATCTTCGGTGTACTGATTGTCGAGGACATCCTTGGCATTGGCATCATTGCGTTGCTGTCGAGCATCGCCGTCAGCGGCACGGTGAGCTCGGGGGAAGTGTTCTCCACGGTCGGCAAGCTGTCGCTGTTCATGATCGTCGCGCTGGTCATCGGCATCCTGCTGGTGCCGCGTCTGCTGGCTTATGTGGCGAAATTCGAAAGCAACGAGATGCTGCTGATCACCGTGCTCGGCCTGTGTTTCGGCTTCTGCCTGCTGGTGGTCAAGCTCGAATACAGCATGGTTCTCGGGGCTTTCCTGATCGGTGCGATCATGGCCGAGTCGAAGCAGTTGTTGAAAATCGAGCAGTTGGTCGAGCCGGTTCGCGACTTGTTCAGTGCGATCTTTTTTGTCGCCATCGGCTTGATGCTCGACCCGCTGATTCTCATCGAATACGCCTGGCCGATTGCGGTGATTACCGTGGCCGTAGTGCTGGGCAAGATGTTGTCCTGCGGCCTCGGTGCGTTTATCGCCGGCAACGACGGACGGACTTCGCTGCGAGTCGGCATGGGTCTGTCACAGATTGGCGAATTTTCCTTCATCATCGCCGCGCTGGGCATGACCTTGCAGGTGACCAGCAACTTCCTCTACCCGGTCGCTGTAGCCGTGTCGGTGATCACCACGCTGCTGACGCCGTACCTGATTCGCGCGGCAGATCCGTTGTCGATCAAGCTCTCGGCAGTCGTGCCCAAGCGTCTCGGGCGTGTACTCGGCATGTATGGCGAATGGTTGCGCAGCATCCAGCCGCAAGGTGAGGGCGCGCTACTGGCGTCGATGATCCGACGGATCCTGTTGCAGGTCGGGGTCAATCTGGCGCTGGTGATTGCGATCTTCTTTGCCGGCGCATATTTCGCCGAGCGCATTTCGTTGTGGCTGCAGGACTGGATCAGCGATCCGAGCTGGCAGAAGGCACTGATCTGGGGCGGGGCGTTGCTGGTCTCGCTACCGTTCCTGATTGCGGCTTATCGCAAGCTCAAGGCGCTGTCGATGCTGCTGGCGGAGATGGGCGTCAAGCCGGAGATGGCCGGGCGTCATACACAGCGAGTGCGCCGGGTGATCGCCGAAGTGATCCCGATTCTCTCGCTGCTGGTGATTTTCCTGCTGTTGGCAGCCTTGTCGGCCAGTATCCTGCCGACCAACAAGCTGCTGGTGCTGATCGCCGTCGTCGCGGCCGCCGTTGCGGCGCTGCTCTGGCGCTGGTTCATCCGCGTGCATACGCGGATGCAGGTGGCCTTGCTGGAAACCCTCGACAACCATAAGGAATCGTCGGGGCATTGACCCACAGGGGCGTTTGGCGGCTCAGCTTTCCAGCCAGACGTCCCGCGCCCAGTGCCACACCGATTCCCAGGTTTCTTCAGCAATCAGTTCTTCTTCGGCCTGCCACAGCACCACGGTGCCGTCTTCTTCGACACAGTAGTAGTCATCGCCGTCCTGACAGATCGGGATCAAGCTGCGATCAACACCCGCGTCCCATGCATTGGCCGCCACGTCCGGCAGATAGGTGCGCGATTGCGGATCAGTGACGGTCACCGGCTCGAGGCTGCCATAGACCACATCGCTGACGGTCAGCAAAAATTCTTTGAAGACGAACGGAATGTCGATGAACAGTTGTTCTTCGATTTCCACCAGCAGGTCTTCGTCAGGCAATTCCAAAGGAACCGGTACGGGTTCGTTGGCTTCGCGCAGTTGTTCGATGATTTCTTCCACGTCCGGGATCCTCTTGCTGAATGGCGCGGTTTATATGGGCCGGTTTATACAGTAGCTCGCCATAGATGCAACCGTGAAATGAAAAACCCCGGCCGAGGCCGGGGTTCTGTTACCGCAAGTGAAGCGCAGCAGGGATCAGCCGTTCTGGCGGATACCGGCGACCAGCCAAGGCTGGTTGTCGCCCTGCGGACGTTCCATGTTCCAGCTTTCGCTGAAGACTTCGCCCTGGTCGAAACGCGAGGTTTTCGACACGCCGGTGAAGGTCAGGGTGGCGATGGTCTTGTCGGCACGATCGTCGACGCCGTCCAGCTGCACCTGCAGGTTGTCGATGTAGGTCGACTGGAAGCCATCGCCCAGATCCGCACGCTCACGCTTGAGGAACTCAAGCATTTGCGGGGTCACGAACTCGGCGATCTTGTCCATTTCGTTGGCGTCCCAGTGCTGCTGCAGCGACTGGAAGTGGCTACGCGCAGCTTCAAGGAAGCGCTCTTCGTTGAACCAGGCCGGTGCGTTGATCACTGGACGGGCGGCAGCCGGAGCAGCCGAACCACCGAAGATCGAACCCATGGCGGCAGGCTTCTGCTCGAACACTTCACGCTGCATCGGCGCGCCGGCCGGAGCGAATTGCTCCTGCTGCTTGCGACGACGGGCGGCGATGAAGCGGAAGATCACGAACGCGATCAGGGCCATGATCAGGATGTCGAAGATCTGCATGCCCTGGAAACCGTCGCCCATGAACATCGACGCGAGCAGGCCACCGGCGGCGATGCCCGCCAATGGGCCGAGCCAGCGCGAAGCACCGCCGGCCTTGGCCGCGGCGCCAGCAGCACCGGCAGCGCCAGCGGTCGCTGCTGCGCCGCCCACGCCTGGAGAAGAGGGAGCCATCTGGCTGGTCTGGTGCGTCGGCGCAGCGCCGGCGCTTTTGCCACCACCAAAGCGCTTGGCGTTGGCGTCGAGGCTCATCGTCAGGCCGATGCACAACGCCATGGCGATGCTAAGAAAACGTTTCATAAAGGGTATTCCCGTTTTGTGGAGACACGCGCGCCATGTTGCACAGCTGAAGTGTTACTGGCTAGCGAGAGAGTGTTTCGGGCTTTTGCCTGACAGGTTGCGTTCAGCTTGGCGAGGCAATCAGCCGATGTACTTTTGTCTGTAGGAAAAGGCGATAGGTTCAGAGGGATTGATGCACTTGCGTCGCATAACCTGTGGGAGCGAGCCTGCTCGCGAAGGTGTCGTGTCAGGCAAATGATTGCTTGATGACACAGCGCTTTCGCGAGCAGGCTCGCTCCCACATGGGTTCAGTGCCGGTGATTAGATCGCTTCCAGCTTGGCATAGCCGAGCATCAGCCACTTGCTGCCTTCGCTGAAGTTCACCTGCACCCGGGCCTGGGCGCCGGAACCTTCGAAGTTGAGGATCACCCCTTCGCCGAAGATCGAGTGACGTACGGCCTGACCGAGCACAAAACCGGTTTCCGGAATCTCGCTGCCGCTGAACAGGCTGCTGCCGCTCATCGACTGGTTGCCGCCGAACGGTCGGCTGACGCTGTTGGACAGGCGCACTTCCTGAATCAGGCCTTTCGGCACTTCGCGGACGAAACGCGACACCTTGTTGTAGGTTTCGCTGCCGTACAGGCGCCGGGTTTCGGCGTAGGTCATGACCAGATTCTGCATCGCCCGGGTGATACCGACGTAAGCCAGACGCCGTTCTTCCTCGAGACGCCCCGGTTCTTCCAGGCTCATCTTGTGCGGGAACAGGCCTTCTTCCATGCCCACGAGGAACACGTAAGGGAATTCCAGACCTTTGGCGCTGTGCAGGGTCATCAACTGAACGCTGTCTTCGTGCTCGTCTGCCTGTGTATCGCCGGCCTCCAGCGAAGCGTGGCCGAGGAAGGCCGCCAGTGGGGTCAGTTCTTCGTCCTCTTCGGTGTTCTCGAAGTTGCGCGCGGCGCTGACCAGTTCCTCAAGGTTTTCCACCCGGGCCTGGCCTTTTTCGCCTTTTTCCGCTTCGTGATAAGCGATCAGGCCGGATTGCTCGATGACGGTTTGCGTCATCAGGTGCAGCGGCATCTCGGCGCACTTGGCGGCGAGGTTCTCGATCAGTTCGATAAACGCACCGAGCGCGCTCGCGGCGCGCCCGGTCAGGCCTTTGTTGGCCACCAGTAGGCGCATCGCTTCCCACATCGACACGTCGCTGTGCCGCGCATGCTCGCGAATCGCTTCGACGGTTTTCTCGCCGATGCCCCGCGCCGGTACGTTGATCACCCGCTCCAGCGCCGCGTCGTTGCCGCGACCTTCAAGCAAACGCAGGTAGGCCATGGCGTTCTTGATTTCCGCGCGTTCGAAGAAGCGCTGCCCGCCATAGATGCGGTACGGGATACGCTCGCGCAGCAGGGCTTCTTCAAGCACCCGCGATTGGGCGTTGGAGCGGTACAGAATGGCGATATCGCTACGGGCCAGACCGGTTTTCAGCGCGCTTTCGATGGTTTCCACCACGTAGCGCGCTTCGTCGTGCTCGTTGAACGCGGCGTACAGGTTGATCGCTTCGCCGTCGCCGCCGTCGGTCCACAGCTCTTTACCGAGACGCCCGGTGTTGTTGGCGATCAGCGCGTTGGCGGCTTTGAGGATGCCGGCGGTGGAGCGGTAATTCTGTTCCAGACGAATCGTTTCGGAGTCCGGGAAGTCCGAAGAGTACTGATGGATGTTCTCGATCTTCGCCCCGCGCCAGCCGTAAATCGACTGGTCGTCGTCGCCGACCACCATCAGGCTGTCGCCGCCCTTGCCGAGCAGGCGCAACCAGGCGTACTGCACGGCGTTGGTGTCCTGGAATTCGTCGACCAGAATATGCCGGAAGCGCTTTTGGTAGTGCGCCAGCAGGCCCGGGTGATCGCGCCACAGATCGAGCGCGCGCAGCAGCAATTCGGAGAAGTCGATCACGCCAGCCCGCAGGCACGCCGCCTCGTAGGCTTCGTAGATGCCGCGCATGGTGGCGAGGAACAGGTCGCCGCTGGCCTGAATGTGTTGCGGCCGCAGACCTTCGTCTTTCTGGCCGTTGATGAACCACTGCGCCTGACGCGCCGGCCAGCGTTGCTCGTCCAGGCCCAGTTCGCGGATCACCCGCTTGACCAGACGCTGCTGGTCATCGCTGTCGAGAATCTGAAAGGTCTGGCTCAGGCCCGCTTCCTGCCAGTGCGCCCGCAGCAAGCGGTGCGCGAGGCCGTGGAAGGTGCCGACCCACATGCCGGCCGGGTTGATGCCCAGCAACTGCTCGATGCGATGGCGCATCTCGGCAGCGGCCTTGTTGGTGAAGGTCACCGACAGGATGGAGTGAGGCGAGGCGTTTTCGACCTGGATCAACCAGGCGATACGGTGCACCAGCACTCGGGTTTTACCGGAACCGGCGCCGGCCAGGACCAACTGACGGCCAACGGGGGCTGCTACGGCCTGGCGTTGGGCATCGTTGAGGGAGTTCAGCAGAAGGGAGAGATCATCGCGCATCGGGGCATTCTAGGGTGCGCCGCAGGCCCGGGCAAACCGTGCGTTGCATTAGCCGATGAAAGTGCTGCCGATGACGACCGGTCGGTCACTGGCTGCAGGCTTCGGCCCGTCTCGCCTGAGGGGTTGCAGCGGTGCGCAAGCGGCGGAAAATTTCCCCGCAATTGTGATCGGCAGCAGTTTGGCATCGGGATCGGCTTGTGTATGCTCCGTCCACGTTTCGGGCGCACGCCCTCCTATAAGAACAAGAACGTTGCCCATGATCCTCAGCGCCGAACTGTCGGGGCCCTCCGTGGACCCCCGGGTGATCCGCAAGCACTATGCCGTCGAAATGGCGGTGGAGCGCACGCGTCTGCTGTATCAGGGCTCGTTGTTGCCCACGCTTTTCATGTTGATCAATGGTCTGGTCTGCGCCGCTTTGCTCTGGAGCCCGCAGCGCTACTTCGTGGTCAGCGTCTGGCTGGTGTGGCTGCTGTCGCTGGTCGCGCTGCGGGTGATTCAGGTAGCCGCGTTCGATTCGGCGATTCCCGATCGTCAGGCCCGGCCAATCTGGTTCCGCATGTTCCTGCTCGGTTCGACCATGACCGGCCTGACGCTGGCCGGAGCCGGCATCGCTCTGGTGCCCGCTGACAACTTCATGCAGCAAGCCTGGGTATTCGGCCTGATCGGCGCGGCAACGCTGTCGGCCAGCGTCGCCTACGCGGTGAGCCTGCCGGCGTTCCTCTCGTTTACCTTACCGTGCCTGCTGCCAGCGATCGGCTACCTGTTCTGGGGCGGCGACGATCAGGCGCGGGGCTGGGGCTGGCTGGGTCTGATCCTGCTCGGTTCGTTGAGCGTGGTGGCGTGGCAGGTCAATCGGCTGATCGACCGTGGATTGCTTCGGCGCTTCCAGAATCAGCATCTGATCGAGCATTTACAGCAAGCGCAAACGCGCAGCGAACAACTCAATCAGGAGCTGGGCAAAGAGATCGAACAGCGCCGCTGTGCCGAGGCGCAATTGCGTGAAGCGCAGGTCGATCTCGAAAATCGCGTGGCCCAGCGCAGCCGCGAACTGGATGCCGCCAATCAGGCCCTGAGCAAAAGCGAAGCGCGCCTGGCGCTGGCGCTCAAGGCCAGTGAGCTCGGATTGTGGGACTGGAATCTGCAGACCGACGAGGTCCATCACACGCAGATTCAGGAACTGTTCGGCCTCGCCCCGGAATACGTCACGGCGCTGCTGCGCGACCTCAAGCCACGACTGCACCCTGAAGATGTGCCGTCACTCAAGTTCGCCCTGGTCGAGCATTTGAAGGGGCGCACCGAGGATTATCAGGTCGAATATCGCCTGCGCCATGGCGACGGCCACTGGGTGTGGATCGAGGACCGTGGCCGTGCCGTGGAGCGCAGCGCCAGCGGCCGGGTGATCCGCATGGTCGGCACTCGCCGCGATATCAGCGCCAGCAAAAGCCTTGAAGAGCAGCAGCGGCTGGCGGCCACGGTGTTCGAAGCGGCCAGCGAAGGCATCGTGATTCTCGACCCGAACTACGCGCTGATTGCGATCAACCAGGCGTTCAGCCGGGTCACCGGTTACGAGATCGACGACATGCTCGGGCGCAACGTCGTCGAGTTGCCCTGCAGCCGCGATGCCCATCGCCACTATGTGGCGATCCGGCATGCACTGGAGCAGCACGGCAGTTGGCAGGGTGAACTCGTGGAAACCCGCAAGAACGGCGAATTGTATCCGCAGTGGCTGCAGCTCAACGCGGTGCGCGACAGCCGGGGCAATGTCAGCCATATTGTCGGCTTCTTCGCCGATCTCTCGGCACGGCGTGCGTCGGAAGAACGCCTGCGTTATCTGACCCATTACGATGAGCTCACCGGCCTGGCCAACCGTTCACTGTTCCGCGAACGCCTGCACGAAGCCCATCAGCGGGTGCGGCAGGGCGGGCGCCGCAGTCTCGCATTGCTGCACATCAATCTGGATCGCTTCAAATTGCTCAATGACAGCCTCGGCCATGAAGTCGCCGATCAGCTGCTGCAAAAAATGGCGCGGCGGCTGGTCAATGCCTTGCCTGAGGCCGACACCATTGCGCGCTTGTCCGGAGACGAGTTTGCCGTGCTATTCGATGCCTACGGCAATCTGTCGAGCCTGGCGCGGGTGGCGACGCGGTTGTCGGCCAAGCTGCGTTTGCCGCTGAGTGTCGACGGGCATGAATTGGTAGTCAGCGCTTCGATGGGCATCAGCCTGTTGCCGGACAACGCGCGTGAGATCTCCGCGCTGGTCAGCCAGTCGAACATGGCCATGCAGCATGCCAAACATCTGGGTGGCAACAATTTCCAGTTCTTCACCGACAGCCTGCAAGCCAGCACACTCGAACGCTTGCAGCTGGAAAACCACTTGCGCCGAGCCATTGAAGAACAGCAACTGACAGTGTTCTACCAACCGAAACTGTGCCTGCAAACCGGCCGCATGAATGCCGCTGAAGCGCTGGTGCGCTGGGATCATCCGAGCATGGGCCAGGTGCCGCCGGCGGATTTCATTGGCCTGGCCGAAGAGACCGGTCTGATCGGGCCGATCGGCGAATTCGTTTTGCGTCAGGCGTGCTGGCAGGCGTGCGAATGGCAACGGCAGGGCCTGGCGCCGATCCGCGTGTCGGTGAACCTGTCGGTGCATCAGCTGCGCCAGGGCAAACTGGTCAGTCTGGTCCGGCAAGTGCTGGAAGAAACCGGGCTGGCGCCGCACTACCTCGAGCTGGAGCTGACCGAAAGTCATTTGCTCGACAGCGTCGAACACATCATTGCCACGTTCCAGCAACTGCGCGATCTGGGAGTGAAACTGGCGATCGATGATTTCGGTACCGGATATTCGTCGTTGAGTTACCTCAAGCGCATTCCGGTGGATTACGTGAAGATTGATCAGGCGTTCATTCGCGGCTTGAGCGAGGGCAGTGCGGACGCGGCGATCACTCGCGCGATCATCGCCATGGCCCACGGACTGGCCCTCAAAGTCGTCGCCGAGGGTGTCGAGCGTGAGGATCAGCTGGCATTTCTGCGCGCCGAACGCTGCGACGAAGTGCAAGGTTATCTGATCAGCCGGCCGGTGGACGCTGCCCGTCTGGCCGGGCTTCTGCGTGATCAGGCAAATCCGCAGTAAGGGCTACATGCACCTCAGCGCGCCTGATGCCGGGACATCGAGTTACGCATTGAGCAGGCAAAATGCCCATTCATGTAGTATAACTACAAGCTTGCTACATCCTTGCCCACAAGAAGAGTCCAGCCCCTTGAATCTGCTGCAACACATCGCCCAGTCACGTCACCTGTTACGCAAGTCGGAGCTCAAGGTCGCCGACCACGTGCTGCTTGACCCTGCGGCAGTGATGCACAGCTCCATGGCCGACCTGGCTCACAGCGTCGGCATCAGCGAGCCGACCATCGTGCGCTTCTGCCGCGCCATCGGTTGTTCCGGCTTTCAGGATCTCAAGCTGAAACTGGCGCAAAGCCTGGCCGCCGGCGCCAGCTTCGGCCAGTTCGCGATCCACGAAGATGACTCCGTCGCCGACTACAGCCTGAAGATTTTCGACACCACGCTGCACACCCTGATGGAAGTGCGCGAGAAGCTCGACCCGGTGGAGTTACAGCGCGCGGTGACGCTGATGTCCCAGGCGCAGCGTGTCGAGTTCTATGGCTTCGGTGCTTCCGGAGCGGTGGCCGCGGATGCACAGCACAAGTTTTTCCGTTTGCTGCTGACCGCGGCGGCGTACTCCGACCCGCACATGCAGGCCATGTCAGCCGTTACCTTGAAACCGACCGATGTGGCGATCTGTATTTCCCAGTCAGGGCGCTCCAAGGATTTGCTGATCACCGCTAACCTCGTTCGCGAAAGCGGGGCATCGCTGATCACCCTGTGCCCGAGCCAGACGCCCTTGGCCGAACTGTCGACCGTCAATCTGGCGATCGATGTGCATGAAGACACCGAGATCTACACGCCGCTGACCTCGCGAATCGCCCACCTGGTCGTGATCGACGTGCTGGCGATGGGCGTGGCCATGGCGCGCGGGCCGAGCCTGGTCAATCACCTCAAGAGCGTGAAGCGCAGTCTGCGCAGTTTGCGTTTGTCGCCCAAGGCCGTGAAAGCGCTGGACGATTGAGCAAGGTCGTTCCGACCTTGTTCGCGAGCAGGCTCGCTCCCACAGGGGGGCTTCTGAGAACATAAATTCTGGGTCATAACGGGATCAAATGTGGGAGCGAGCCTGCTCGCGAAAGCGTCCTCAACAACAGCACATCCCTGCGCACATTTCATCACATTGTCATCCCCGCGCAGCCAAACCGTCATCCCCCACGCCTATCGTAAAACTCCCGTACTCGCCCTGGGAGACTCGAAATGGCTCAGCCCTACGAAGAACGCAACAGCGCCGCGAAAACCCGTCGTCAGCAGGAAGATCAGCGCCGCATGGAATTTCGCCGCGCAATCGAGGATCGCTTCGAACTTCGCCAGCTTCAGGCCGAGATCGGCGATTTTCCCGAGATCACGCACTGGCAGGCAGCGCCCGCCGCTTCCCGTCGAAACGCTCAACCAGCGCAATAATCTGCGCCCGCTCGCTGCGGATGAACGCCAGGAAGGCGTGCGCCACCGGTGACAGCCGTTTGGCTTTGGCTTGCACCAGACACCAGCTGCGCATCAGCGGCAACTCCTCGACCGGCAGCTCGATCAGGCCGCCGGTCGCCAGCTCCAGGTTCAGGGCGTGGCGCGTCAACAGCGCCAGGCCCAGACCCGCCAGCACGCATTCACGCTGAGCTTCGGCGGACGCCACCTCCTGGGTCTGAGTGAAGTGCACGCGCTTTTCCTTGAAGTATTCCTCGCAGGCCAGACGCGTGCCCGAGCCCGGCTCGCGTATCAGCAGCGTGTAAGGCTCCAGATCCTGCAAGCGCAACGGGCCCATGTGTGCCAGCGGATGATCCGGGCGCGCCACGGCGACAATCGGATTATTGAGAAACGGCAGGAATTCCAGGCCCATGTCCTGCGGCACCATCGACATGATCACCAGATCATCACGGTTGTCCGAGAGGCGGCGGATGACCTGGCCACGGTTGACCACGGTCAGCTGCAAATTGACTTCCGGATGCTGGCGCTTGAATGCAGCAAACAGATGCGGCACGAAATATTTGGCGCTGGATTCCACCGCCAGTTTCAGCTGACCCTGCAGTGAACCCTGCATGTCCGACAGTTGCATGTCGAGGTTTTCCAGGCGCCCGAAAATGTCGCGGCTGGCGCGCTGAAGCGCTTCCGCCGCCTCGGTCATGTAGAGTTTTTTGCCGACATAGTCGAACAGCGGCTGGCCAATCAGCTCTTCCAGCTGACGAATCTGTAGGCTCACGGCCGGTTGTGTGAGGGACATTTCCTCGGCGGCGCGGCTGTACGAGCGTAAATCACACACCTCGTTGAAGATCTGCAATTGACGCAATGTCATACGCATCAATGACTTACGCATATTTTTCAGGCTCGGTCAGCGGTCAGTTGCTTCAACTATAAGTGTTTGCTTATGCCTGACCCAATTTTTATTCATTTTTGTTAATCCCTCAGCAGCGCTAGTGTGGACCTGCGACTGAATTGAAACATTTGGTCACGCGTCGACCTGGGTCTAGCAGGTCGTGGTGCCACCGGCTCAAGGGAACCTCCAAGTGATAAAAAAGATCCTGATCGCCAACCGTGGTGAGATTGCCGTACGCATCGTACGAGCCTGCGCCGAAATGGGCATTCGCTCGGTTGCGATTTTCTCCGACGCCGATCGCCATGCCTTGCATGTGAAGCGTGCGGACGAGGCCCACAGCGTGGGTGCCGAGCCACTGGCCGGCTATCTGAACCCGCGCAAGCTGGTGAACCTGGCGGTGGAAACCGGCTGCGATGCGCTGCACCCCGGCTACGGCTTCCTTTCGGAAAACGCCGAGCTGGCGGAAATCTGCGCCGAGCGCGGCATCAAATTCATCGGCCCGTCGGCGGAGGTCATCCGGCGCATGGGCGACAAGACCGAAGCGCGCCGCAGCATGATCAAGGCCGGCGTACCGGTAACGCCCGGTACCGAAGGCAACGTCTCCGGCATCGAAGAAGCCTTGGTCGAAGGCGACCGTATCGGTTATCCGGTAATGCTCAAGGCCACCTCCGGTGGTGGCGGGCGCGGTATCCGTCGCTGCAACAGCCGCGAAGAACTCGAACAGAACTTCCCCCGGGTCATCTCCGAAGCCACCAAGGCGTTCGGTTCGGCGGAAGTGTTCCTGGAAAAATGCATCGTCAATCCCAAGCACATTGAAGCGCAGATCCTTGGCGACAGCTTCGGCAATGTCGTGCACCTGTTCGAGCGTGACTGCTCGATCCAGCGCCGCAACCAGAAGCTGATCGAGATCGCGCCGAGCCCGCAGCTGACCCCGGAACAGCGCGCCTACATCGGCGACCTGTCGGTACGTGCAGCCAAGGCTGTGGGCTACGAGAACGCCGGCACCGTGGAGTTCCTGCTCGCCGAGGGCGAGGTGTACTTCATGGAAATGAACACGCGGGTGCAGGTGGAACACACCATCACCGAAGAAATCACCGGCATCGACATCGTCCGCGAACAGATTCGCATCGCTTCCGGCCTGCCGCTATCGGTGAAGCAGGAAGACATTCAGCACCGTGGCTTTGCGTTGCAGTTCCGTATCAACGCCGAAGACCCGAAGAACAACTTCCTGCCGAGTTTCGGCAAGATCACCCGTTACTACGCCCCCGGCGGCCCGGGCGTGCGCACCGACACGGCGATCTATACCGGCTACACCATTCCACCGTTCTACGACTCGATGTGCCTGAAACTGGTGGTCTGGGCGCTGACCTGGGAAGAGGCGATGGACCGTGGCCTGCGCGCCCTCGACGACATGCGTCTGCAGGGCGTGAAGACCACCGCCGCCTACTACCAGGAAATCCTGCGCAACCCGGAATTCCGTAGCGGCCAGTTCAACACCAGCTTCGTTGAAAGCCACCCGGAACTGACCAACTACTCGATCAAGCGCAAACCCGAAGAGCTGGCCCTGGCCATCGCCGCCGCCATCGCCGCCCACGCAGGCCTGTGAGGAATACAAGAATGAGCAAGAAAATCTTCGTAACAGACACCATCCTGCGCGACGCTCACCAATCGCTGCTCGCCACCCGCATGCGCACCGAGGACATGCTGCCGATCTGCGACAAGCTCGACAAGGTCGGCTACTGGTCGCTGGAATGCTGGGGCGGCGCGACGTTCGACGCCTGCGTGCGCTTTCTCAAGGAAGACCCATGGGAGCGCCTGCGCCAACTGCGTGCGGCGCTGCCCAATACCCGCCTGCAAATGCTCCTGCGCGGGCAGAATCTGCTCGGCTATCGCCACTACAGCGATGACGTGGTCAAAGCTTTCGTCGCCAAAGCAGCGGTGAACGGCATCGACGTGTTCCGCATCTTCGATGCGATGAACGATGTGCGTAACCTGCGCGTTGCCATTGAAGCAGTGAAAGCTGCCGGCAAACATGCGCAAGGCACCATCGCCTACACCACCAGCCCGGTGCACACCATCGACGCTTTCGTCACCCAGGCCAAGCAAATGGAATCCATGGGCTGCGACTCGGTAGCGATCAAGGACATGGCCGGTCTGCTGACCCCGTATGCCACTGGTGAACTGGTGCGTGCTCTGAAAGCCGAGCAGTCGTTGCCGGTGTTCATCCACTCCCACGACACCGCCGGCCTGGCCGCCATGTGCCAGCTCAAGGCGATCGAAAACGGCGCCGATCACATCGACACCGCAATCTCCAGCTTCGCCTCGGGCACCAGCCATCCGGGCACCGAATCAATGGTTGCCGCGCTCAAGGGCACCGAGTACGACACCGGCCTGAATCTGGAGCTGCTCCAGGAAATCGGCCTGTACTTCTATGCCGTACGCAAGAAGTACCACCAGTTCGAAAGCGAATTCACCGCCGTCGATACCCGTGTGCAGGTCAACCAGGTACCGGGCGGGATGATCTCCAACCTCGCCAACCAGTTGAAAGAGCAGGGCGCTCTGAATCGCATGGGCGAAGTGCTCGCAGAAATCCCGCGCGTACGTGAAGACCTCGGCTTTCCGCCGCTGGTGACCCCAACCTCGCAAATCGTCGGCACCCAGGCGTTTTTCAACGTACTGGCCGGCGAGCGCTACAAGACCATCACCAACGAAGTGAAGCTGTATCTGCAGGGCGGCTACGGCAAGGCACCGGGCGTGGTCAATGAAAAGCTGCGGCGCCAGGCGATCGGCAGCGAAGACGTCATCGACGTGCGCCCGGCCGATCTGCTCAAGCCGGAAATGACCAAGCTGCGTGCCGATATCGGAGCACTGGCCAAATCCGAAGAAGACGTACTGACCTTCGCCATGTTCCCGGACATCGGCCGCAAATTCCTCGAAGAACGCGCCGCCGGCACTCTTACGCCGGAAGTGCTGTTGCCAATCCCGGAAGCGGGCGCCGTTGCCTCGGCGAGCGGCGAAGGTGTGCCGACCGAGTTTGTCATCGATGTGCACGGCGAAACCTACCGCGTCGACATCACTGGTGTCGGCGTCAAGGCCGAGGGCAAGCGCCACTTCTATCTGTCCATCGACGGCATGCCGGAAGAAGTGGTGTTCGAACCGCTCAACGAATTTGTCGGTGGTGGCAGCAGCAAACGCAAACAGGCCTCGGCACCGGGCCATGTCAGCACCACCATGCCGGGCAACATCGTCGATGTGCTGGTCAAGGAGGGCGACACCGTCAAGGCGGGCCAGGCGGTATTGATTACCGAAGCGATGAAGATGGAAACCGAAGTCCAGGCTGCCATTGCCGGCAAGGTCACCGCGATTCACGTGGCCAAGGGCGACCGGGTCAACCCGGGCGAAATCCTCATCGAGATCGAAGGCTGAGATAACAGTCGCGATCCAACGCTTTAAACCTCGGGGGGGCATGTGCTCCCCTTTTTTTTGCCTGTGATTTCCGCCGTTACCCAGCTCCCTTGAAGAGCCAATGTGGGAGCGAGCCTGCTCGCGAATGCGCCAGGTCAGCCAATAGCATCTTTGTATGATTCACCGCTTTCGCGAGCAGGCTCGCTCCCACAGGAGGCGTGCTTAATCCATCAGAACGCCATGCGCCATTGACCCGCCACGCCATACGTTCGGCTGTCATTACCCAGCTCACCCGTCAAGCCCACGCCCAGTGTGTGCGCCGCCGAAAGACCAAGATCGAGCCCCGCATCCACCGCCAGAGCGTTCCGATCGAGTGCCGCGCCGGTCACTTCGAAGCGCTTGCCGCCCTTGCGCAGTTGCTGGCGGGTGTCACTGTCGATGTCACCGTAGATATGTTTCCAGCCTGCGCTCAATCGCGGGGTCAAATGCATGCCGTTATCCAGCGTATTGACCTGCGCAACACGCAGACCGAAGGTGCTGCTGAAGTTGTCGCGGGTCTGGCCGTAGACTTTCAACGCCGCGTCGCCGCCCTTTTCGTTGTAGCTGTCGCGCTGATAGCGCTGATAGCCGAGGTTGGCGTAGGGCTCGAGGGTCACGTTGTTGCGGCCCAGGTTGAACCCGGCCTCGGCAAATGCTTGCTGAGTATTGGCGTTGTAATTGCCCTTGAGACGATCGCTGAAACCCTTGAACGCTACCCGCCGTGTGCTGCCGCCGTCATGGCTGGCGTAGGTCGCGCCGAGACGCAGCGACAGCGGGCCGTCCTGACGCACGGCATAGGCACCGAGGTGCCAGCTGTCGAGGTCGCCGTCGTACTGGCGGGCATCGAGTTTCGTCTGCGATTTGCCGCCGAGCAGGCCGACATGCCAGTGCTCGTCGAGTCGCCAGTCAGCGCCCACGACCAGTCCTTGCGTGGCATGTTGGAGGATGCCGTCAGCGTCGCGGTCAACCTTTCCGCCGTGGCCCAGCGCCTGAACCCACACCCGTCCGGAGTCTTCGTTGCCTGCGGCCTGACGCGGTGAACTGCGCGAGCCGTCAGCAGAGCCGGAGCGGTTGTCCAGTTGGCGCATCGCCGAGAGCATGCTCGTACTGACCGGCGTGATACTGCTCAGCGTGGCTTTGGCGAGGTTGGCATTGCTGCCTGCGGCAAGTTGATCGAGGGCGATGGGCGCGGTGGTTTTATCGCTGGTCAGCAGTGCGGCGACGGCCCTGTTGGCGCCGATTTCGAAAGCTCGAGTGGAAGCCTCTCGATTATCCATGCTCCGCGCAATCGAACGAGCACTGCGCGTTTGGGCCAGTTCTTCGAACCCTACATCGTTGCGCACGTAGTGCAGTTTCACGGCGTTTGGCTCATAGGAGAGCGTTGGTGTCATGTAGGCCAGATTCGTGGTGACCTCACCGAACTCGCCATCAATGACGTTTGCAGACAACAGCCGATACTCATTGGTACGAGCGTAGTCGCCCGGTACGCCATAAATCTCGACACGCGCACCTCCCAGGCTTGCGGTGCCCTTAACATGCACGGGATCTGAGCCGCGGTCGGCAGATACGGCGTAAGAAAACACAGCGTCCTTTTGGAGCGTCAGATTGCCTTTGATATTGGGAGAGCCGTGTTGCTGGCTGGCAAGCAGTGTTCCTGCGACATACAGCCCCGTCACATGTCCATAACCGCCAAAAACCGCTCCCGGGTCGACATCGACACCATTGATCGATGCGTAGTTGATCAGCACGGCGTCGGCTTTGACGTCAGCATCACCCTCGAAAGCGTGACGCAGGGTCCACTGTCCACGTGCGATACGCATGGCTGAGAAATTGCGCGTTTCACCGATCTCGCCGCCTTCTATGGCATTGAACAGCAGCCCGTTCGCACCTTCGCCACCGTCCAGGCGACCGTCCCAACGGGCGCCCTTATTGATCACCAGCAAGTCATCTCCATCGCCTAGTTGCAGGGATACGCCGCCGACATTCTCGAGTGGGCTCGAGACAAAAGAGCGCTGCGTCGTGACCGCAAACATGTCGCGTTCAAACGGGTCGACAAGATCGAATTCCTCATCGTCGGTTTCCTCCACCACGAACTCTGGAAACTCCAGCCCTTCATAAAAGGCCGGACTGAAATCCTCGATCGCAACCGTCGCGCATACGGCATCGACCGAAGGCGCGTCAGAGGCCTGTCCGGGCGACGGAGAAGTGTGCTCCAGCGGGCCGATGAATTCCTTGATCGCAAACAAGTCATCAGGATCCGCTTTCGGCGTGGGCGTTTTCTTCTTTCGAGGCTTGGCGGTTTTGTCTTCGCTGATCTCTGCAGAAACCTGGACGTCAGGTTGCTGTTCGATGGACGCCTCGGCAGATCCAATGGTCAGCGCGATCGCCAAAGCGAGGTGATGGGGACGGTATTTGTGTAGGGCAGGCATCGAGTTCAACCTCCTTGTATGAAAGGCTCAACTCTATTGCTGCCTTGAAAAACACGATGTCGGTCGGTTCCTGATGCTGTGCAGGCGACGTCGGATCGTTCTGTCGAAAATCCTCACGGGATTTCGCAAACAAGACTTTTGCGCGGTGGCGGCGGTTCGTTTTCCTACAGCCGATATGGGTCACAGCGACATACGTCGGGATACATCTGCATTGTTTTGCGTCGATTGAAGCCCCAGCGGCTCCCGTCTGCATTTTGTTGCAGTTTAATTACCAAAACTGTCATCACGCTGCATTAAATTGCGTCTTTCACAAAACGAATTAGCCGCGTCATGAGTAAACTCAAATCTGCACGGGACCTTACTGTCCTTGATCGAATGGCGCTCATCGAAAGCATTCAGCAATCACTGGCCGAAGGCACTCTGGAAATCGGTGACGCCGTGCGCCGTTTACGGGTCGAAGTCACCGGTCTGCATCAGACCCAGTTCGCGAAGATGTGCAAGATTTCTGTGCGCACGCTGGTGCATATCGAACATGGCGAAGGCAATCAGACCCTGAAGTCGCTGAACGCGGTGTTCCGCCCCTTCGGCATGAAAATGGGCGTAGTGCGGATTCGCCGGGACACCATTTGAATGCACCTCAACTACGGCGCACATAAGCCTTGCCGTAATGCCGCTCCATCCGTGCCTGAATCAGCTCCAGCCCGATCGACATCAGCCAGTAGATGATCGCCGCCGTGGTGAGCATTTCGATGTAGCGATAGCTTGAGCGCCCGTAGGACTGGGCGAGAAACATCACTTCCCAGACGCCCATTACCGAGATCAGCGACGAGTCCTTGAGCATCGAGATGAACTGGTTGGTGGTCGGCGGGATAATCGTGCGCATGGCCTGGGGCAGGGTGATGCGCCAGAAGATCACGCTTTCGCGCAGGCCCAGCGCCAGGGATGCTTCGCGTTGGCCGTGATCGACGCCGAGGATGCCGGCGCGGAAGATTTCGCTCAGGTAGGCGCCGTAGTTCAGCGACAGGGCAATGATGCCGGCGACGATGGCGCCGGGGACGATGCCCAGTTGCGGCAGGCCGAGGTAGATCAGCAGGATCTGGATCAGCAATGGCGTGCCGCGAAAGAACGAGGTGTAGAAACTGGCGATGCCAAACGCCACGGCGCTGCTCGACAGGCGCGCCAGCGCGGTGATGAAACCGAGCAGCGACGAGGCGATGATCGAGCAGGCGCAGAGGAACAGGGTCAGCGCTGCGCCTTGCAGGAAGCCGTTCGGCGCCAGCTTCAGGCCAACGAGGTTGGGCAGTTTGTCGAGGATGATCGCGAACTTCAGGTCGAAGCTCAGGAAGAATCCGGCGAACAGGCAGAAAAGCGCAGCCCACGTCAGGTACAGGCGCGTACGGAACCCGAAAAGCTTTTGCAGGCGGGTTTCAGCCACCGGTTGCGGTGGCTGGGGCGGGGTCGGAAAGGAAGTCATTGGCTGATATCGGCGCCGATCCATTTCTGCGACAGCTTGCTCAGGGTGCCGTCCTGTTTCAGCTGGGCGAACACCTCGCGCACCTTGGCGTCCCACTGCGGGTCACCCTTTTCGATGGCCACCGAGTTCGGTTCCGAGTACAGCGGTTCGCCGGCCAATTTGAAGCGCTGGTCCTGATTCAGACGCGGCTGTGCGGTGACCAGATTGGTAAGGATTGCATCCAGGCGCACGCCGGCGCCCAGGCCCAGATCCTGGAAGGCGACGTTGTCGGTGTCATAAGGAGCGATCTGCACATCCTCGAACGGATACTGCAACTGCGTATCCTCGGCGCCTTCGATCACCAGATTTTTGTTCAGATAACTTTCGTAGCTGGAGGCGCTGGTCAGGCCGACTTTTTTGCCGCTCAGATCCTTGGCGCTGTGGATGCGATCGTCCTTGGCATTGACCACGATTACCGCTGGCGAGGCGTAGTACTCGACCGGGAAGTCGAACACTTCTGCGCGGGCCTTGCTCGGGGTCATCGAGCAGATGCAGATGTCGTAGCGCCCGCTCCAGCGGCCGGCGGCGATCACGTCCCAGGACGGCGTTTCCAGACGCAGTTTGACGCCAAGCTTGTCCGCCACCGCTTTGGCAACGTCGACATCGAAACCGTCGAGTTGATTCTGCTCATTGAGAAACGAGAAGGGCGGATAGCTTTCCATGAGCACGCCGACCAGCTCTTTTTTCTGTTCGACACGGTCCAGCGTCGCGCCGCCGAAGGCTTGGGTGGAGGCCAGAATGGTCAGGCCCAGGGCCAATAGCGGTTGGAATTTCACAGTCGCTTCCTGTTGAAAAAAGAGGTTGTTATTAACCGAGTGGTGCGTATTAAATAGTTATAAGAACGACTCTGATAGTGAGTTATTTTCATAAGCATATGAGTGAAAAGCATATGGGCGCAGCAAGTACGGTCATTCTCGATGGCGGCATGGGCCGTGAACTGCAACGCGCCGGGGCGCCATTTCGCCAGCCCGAGTGGTCGGCACTGGCGCTGAGCGAAGCGCCGCAGGCGGTCGAGGCGGTGCATGCCGCTTACATCAACAGCGGCGCCGACGTGATCACCAGCAACAGTTACGCGGTGGTGCCATTTCACATTGGCGAGGCGCGCTTTGCGGCTGAAGGCCAGGCGCTTGCGGCACTGGCGGGGGAGTTGGCGCGGCGGGCGGTGCAGACATCCGGCAAGCCAGTGCGTGTTGCCGGTTCGTTGCCGCCGCTGTTTGGTTCGTATCGTCCGGATCTGTTCGAAGCGGATCGCGTGACCGAACTGTTGACGCCTTTGGTTAACGGTCTGGCGCCACATGTGGACCTGTGGCTGGCAGAAACGCAAAGCTCGATCGTCGAGGCCCGCGCTATCCACGCCGGGCTGCCGAAGGACGGCAAACCGTTCTGGCTTTCATTCACGCTCAAGGATGAAGACACCGATGAAGTGCCACGCCTGCGCTCCGGTGAGCCGGTAGCCGAAGCGGCTGCGCTGGCGGCTGAACTTGGCGTCGAGACCCTGCTGTTCAATTGCAGTCAGCCTGAAGTGATTGGCGCGGCCATCGACGCGGCGCGCGCAACCTTTGAGCGTCTCGGCGTCAGGATCAATATCGGCGCGTATGCCAACGCGTTTCCTCCGCAACCGAAAGAAGCCACGGCCAATGACGGGCTCGACCCGTTGCGTGACGATCTTGATCCGCCGGGGTATCTGCACTGGGCGCTGGACTGGCAACAGCGCGGCGCCAGTCATCTGGGTGGCTGCTGCGGGATCGGGCCAGAGCACATTGCGGTGCTGGCGCAAGAACTGCGTTGTTAAGAAAGACCCCGCCCATTGTGGGAGCGAGCCTGCTCGCGAAAGCGGTCAGTCAGGCCACATTTGCAGTGACTGACACAGCGCCTTCGCGAGCAGGCTCGCTCCCACAGGGGTATCCGTGAAGTTCAGCTACGGCATTCGGCCAGACCTTTGAGTTGGCCAGCAGGCGTCTGGTTTTCATCGCTCAGCCAGCGCTCGAACCCTGCACCAATCGCCGGCCATTCCGCATCCAGAATCGAATACCACGCGGTATCGCGGTTCTGCCCCTTGACCACCATGTGCTGGCGAAACACGCCTTCGAAGCTGAAGCCCAGACGCTCGGCCGCGTATTTGGAGCGGGCGTTGCCGTTGTTGCACTTCCATTCCAGGCGCCGGTAACCCAGCTCGAACGAATATTTGGCCAGCAGGTACACCGCCTCGGTGCTTTTCGGCGAGCGCTGCATTGGCGCACCGAAAGTGACGTGGCCGATTTCGATGCGGCCCTGCGCCGGGACGATCGACATCAGGCTGAGGATGCCTTGGACCTGACCAGTCGCACGGTCGATGACGCTGAAGAAATACGGGTCGCTGTTGGCCGCATGATTGTTCAGCCAGTCGTTGAACGCGCTGCGCTCGCGAAACGGACCGTAAGGCAGATAATCCCAGAGTTTCGGATCAGCACCCGGACCTTCGAGAGCGGCGTAAAGCTGCTCGGCATGGCGTACCGGGTCAAGTTTTTCCAGGCGGATGAAACGGCCTTCGAGCAGCGTGGCGGAGGGGGCGGGGACGCCTTTCCAGTCAGCGAGTGAAGCAGTCATGTGCGCGTCTCCTTAAAGGGCTTTACGAAACTGGATGAAGCCCGGGCGTTCGGCAATGCGCTCGTAGAGCTGGATCGCCGTGGCGTTGGTTTCATGGGTCAGCCAGTGGACTTTGCAGCAACCATCGGCCTTGGCGGTAGCGTAGACATGCTCGATCAACAGCCGACCGACTCCCGTGCCACGGGCTTCCGGCACCACCAGCAGATCCTGCAAATAGCAGGAATTTTCGATGCTCCAGTTCGAGCGATGATAGATGTAATGCACCATGCCCAATGCTTTGCCATCGGCCCACGCGAGGGCGGCGTGGGTCGGTTCATTCGGGTCGAGAAAGCGCTGCCAGGTGCTCTGGGTGACGGCGTCCGGCAGTTCGGTGTTGTAGAAGCGCAAATAGGCTTGCCACAACGGCAGCCAGGCATCGTGGTCGTCGGCGCTGACCTGGCGAATGTCGATCTCAGTCATGGTGATTTCCTTAGCGCATCAAGCGGGCGAGGGTTTGATCGTTGGCGTCGGGGCTGGCGGCGAGGCCTTCGCGCACGCCGGCAATGTCTTCAGCGCTGCGGTTCTGGCTGAGCTTGCGTTTGCCTTCGAGGCGGTCGATGGGAATGGCAAACCCGACGATGGCCTTGAGCATGCCGTCGATGTATTCGGCTGGCGCATCGTCCACCGACCATGGCTGGGCGCGGCCCGCTTCGTGACGGTCAGTCAGGGTGCTGACGATGTCGAGCAAGCGGCCGCCATCGCTGAAGGTCTCGGCCTGACCGTAGGCGTGCACGGCGATGTAGTTCCAGGTCGGCACGACCTTGCCGTGCTCGGCCTTGCTCGGATAGAAGCCTGGGCTGACGTAGGCGTCTGGTCCGGCAAAGATCAGCATCGCCTCGGCGCCGTCCCGCAGGTCCTTCCACTGCGGATTGGCCTTGGCCAGATGGCCGTAGAGCGTGCCGTATTCGCCCTGTTCGCGATGCAGCAGCACCGGCACGTGGCTGGCTTGCAGGCCGCTTTCGCCGTGGCTGACCAGAATGGCCAGGCGCGTGGCGAGGATCAGTTCGTGCAGTTGGGACAAGTCTTCGATGGCAAAGGCGCGTGGCGTGTACATGGACAGATTTTCCTTGGCGAATGCCTGCATCCTAGGCAGGCTATTGGTCCGTTGTAAGAGCCATTGATGAGCCATTTCATAGGTCCATTCGCCATGCCCAATCTGCCACCCTTGTCGATGCCCTTCAACCCGGCCGGTATCGCGCTTGATCGCCGCCAAGGCCTGAGTCGCCAGCTCTATCAGGCTCTGCGCCTGCGGGTGCTGGATGGACGCCTGGCCAGTGGCACGCGATTGCCGGCCAGCCGAGATCTGGCCTCGGCGCTGGGCATTTCCCGCAACAGCGTGGTGCGCGCTTACGATCAGTTGTATGCCGAGGGCTTTATCGAAGGGCGCGTCGGCGACGGTACTTACGTGGCGCAATTGGCTCAGGCATCCACGCCTGAGAAAAAACTATCCACAAATTCATCCACAGGCTTGTCAACAGGCTTACCCACAGCCTTATCCACAAATTGGCTGGATTTACCTGTGAATTCATCCAGCAAAGTTATCCACAGTGGTGGCTTTTCTCGCATTGAAAAGCACCATTTACCTCGACCACCGAGCGGTCCGCCGCGCGCTTTTCGGGTGGGTGTGCCTGCATTTGATCTGTTCCCGTTCGAGGTCTGGGCCAAGCTGAACGCGGCTTTCTGGCGTAAACCGGATCTGCAGCAGCTGTGTTACGGCGACCCAGCCGGTGACGCGCGGCTGCGCGGCATGATTGCTGCGTATTTGCGCAGCTCGCGCGGCATGCAGTGCACGGCTGAGCAAATTGTGATCACCAGTGGCGCGCAGCAGGGCATCAGCCTTTGTGCACAGTTGCTGGTCGAGCCGGGGGACGGTGTGGCGATCGAGAATCCGGGCTACCGCGCGGCCGGGCATGCCTTCGCTGTGGCGGGGGCGAAATTGCATGGGGTGGCGGTAGACAGCGACGGCATTGATTGCAGCGCCATGGCTCAGCTCAGCGATTGTCGGGTGGCTTATGTCACGCCGTCTCATCAGTACCCGACCGGAGTGGTGATGAGTCTGGCCCGGCGTCTGGAATTGCTCGCCTGGGCCGAGCGTGTCGGCGGCTGGATCGTCGAGGATGATTACGACGGCGAGTACCGCTACACCGGCGCACCGCTGGCGCCGTTGGCCGCACTTGATCGTCAGGGGCGTGTGCTCTACGTCGGCACCTTCGGCAAGGTCGCTTTTCCGGCGTTGCGCCTTGGTTATCTGGTGCTGCCGCCAGCGCTGGTCGACGCGTTTGCGCAACGCCGCGCCGTCGATGTGCGGCATTCGGAGGTCAGCACCCAAGCGGTGATGGCCGAATTCATGGCTGCCGGGCATTTCCAGCGACATATCCGTCGCATGCGCCGGGCTGCGCTGAGCCGGCGCAACTGCCTGCTCGAAGGCTGGCCGACGGTCGCCGGTGTCGGTCAGTTGCCGGCCGTGTCGGCCGGGCTGCACCTGACCGTCGCCGTGGACAGCATCGCGCGCGAGCAGCAATTGATCGCTCAGGCCGCTGATGTCGATGTCGAAATCAACGGCCTGAGCAGCTACTGGTTACCCGACTCGACTACGCCCATGGATCAGCGCGCCGGCCTGGTGCTGGGTTTTGCCGCCGTACCAGAGCCTGCGATCAAAGCGGCGCTGTCGCGTCTGCGGCAGGCTTGGAGAGATTGAAGAACAGCGTTTCGGCGCTGCGAGTGGAAATTTCGCTGCGATGGATTTCTATCAGCCTCTGATTATCCACACCCGTTATTTCGGCGACGCCCCCCATGCGGTGCTGAGCGAGCGTTTTCATATGTCCACGCACAAATGCACCAACGGGCGCGTCGACGCTGCTGTAATGGAAATGCGCATAGCAGAGGACCTTGTCGGTATGCGCATCACGAATCTGATACTCGTCGAGAAAATCGTTCTGATGGCGCCTCAGACGCCGTCGGGTCAGGGTTTTCGAGATGCTCACTTCGCCCTTGTCCTTGAGCCACTCGACCCCGGCAGCTGTTGGCAGTTGTTGCTTGACCAGGCGGATTCGCGTGCTGGTGCCTTTTTGCTCCAGTGTCGTAGCCGCAGCGTCGAGCTTGTGGTTGAGCTCTTCGGACGGTTCATGCAGAGCAGCGGTGAGGTTACTCGCCGTTAACGCTTCATCGATCGCCGCACAGGCTTTGCGCAATAGGGTGGCGTGGTTGTGGTATTCCTCTTCGACCTCCACTGGAATGCGCGAGCCGCGTTTGAGACGCGCCTCGATGCGCCGATGAAACGCCGCCAGCCCGTCGATCAATGCCTGCCCTTCGCTGATGCTCTTGTTGAGGTTGGGCCGGGCTTTAGGCAACGGTGCAGGCCTTGCACTCTGCTCGACCCAGATACCTGGCGATTCCTCCTTGAATGTCGCGATCACTCTCGTCAGCGCCGTACCGACTTCGACCAGATCGGTGTTCTTGCCGTCGAGGCTTTTTTTCCGCTGGCCGACCAGGGTGCCCTTGTTGCGTGTCTTGATGATCTGCCGATTCGAAGCTGACGTTGCGGGTCTCGACGGACCGGCTTGCGGCACCAGTAGATGCCGGTAGCGCAACAGGTCGGCGAGTCGGTTGTCGGCGCTATCCTTGAATGCGGCCACGCGCGCCTGCAATTGCCTGAGGCGTTCCGTGTGTATGTGTTCGGAATATTCACTCGCCAGGTCATCGAAACGCTTGTCCACGGAAGCGAACTGTTCGCTCACCTGACTCAGGGCGTCGATGCGTATGCGCAGATCACTGAGGCTTTCATCGGCGCTCAGGTCCCGCGAACTCTGAACGTTCAGCGCAGCATCTTCGAACAGACTGGCCAGCGCTTGTTGTGCCTCGACATGAGCGGTGGAATCGCCGGGCTTGATGCAGGTGTACTGGCCGAGACTGATTTGCAGAGTCTTCAGATCATCCAGCGGGTAGGGCGCCAGGCTGATGTTGTATTTCTGCTTTATCTCCAGACCATCAGGTCCCAGCCTGGTCAGTTCATCCAGGCAGGCTTCAGCCGACTCCATTTTCTCGATAATGGTTTGAGTGGCATCGTTCAACTGTTCAAACGCAGAGGTGACTGCCTGCGATTCGCCGCGCAGTTCGTCGTCCAGTATCGCCTGCACCCTCAGTACGCGTTGCTGGTAATCCGAAGCGTTATTACTGAGCCACTCCTGCCCCAGAAACAATTGCATGTCCAACCGCTCCGGCATGACCGTGCGGTAGTTGGGAATCGATTGCTTGCAGTTGAGTGTCTTGATCAGCTGAATGTTCGCGGCATATTCGTTGTGCTGTGAATCGAGCGTGGCGAGGTACTGCGCAAGCGCTTGTTCGCGTGCCTGCGCAGGGGCATCGCGCAGGCTGTTGCGTTCGGCATCGAGACGGCTGCCTTTGCTCTCCATCGTCAAATCGAACGCGGTAATCTGCTCGGACAATACGGCCACCTCCTGGTTTTTTTTGCCTTGCGCCACCTTGCGCCCGTCCTCCAGCCCGCCTCCGCGCAGGCGCAAACGCAGATCTATCACCCATTGGCCATTGGCGGTATAGGCAAGCCTGGGCCCGGCTGGTCGGGCGGGCTGACGCGTATCGACGATGTGCACATCGCCATGCGCGTTGCGCGCGACTTCGAACCAGCGCTCACCGACCCGGGCGTACCATTTGTCTGCGTGGGCGTAGAGGTCTCGGTACGCGCCTTCCCGGGTGGCTGCGCCAAGGGCTTTGGGCTTGCCGACCTCGAACCCGTCCAACAGCGTGGCGAGTGCCGTCGGGGATCGCTTCAGCGCCGTGATGCTGTCGATCGATGTGCCATGGAATTGGGTCAATTGCGGGCCGGTGATATCGGGCTGGCGCAGCGCTTTGACGATTCTGGCGGCAGGTCTGGTCGTCGCTGCGTCCTCTTCGAGCTCCGTGGCCACGGGTGTCGATGGCGCATCGCCCACCGCCGCACGGTGGGCGAGCACCATGCCCAGCGCCAGGAGAATATCGGCGATGGCCGTCCAGGCGATCTTCCCCGATTGCTCGTTGGCGCCGTCGGTGATTTCCTGCAGATCATCCATGATCTGCCAGATCCACGCCGCTGTGCCTACGCTGCGGCCCAGGAACGGCAGCGCGGCATTGAGCATCACCCAGCCGCCCTGTTTCAGCGAGGCCCAGCGTGCTTCTGCATCGGAGACCGACTGCCGGTCGGCTTGAGTGACAAGCGCCTTGACGTTGCGTTCGTGCAGGGTTGCGAGGACATCGCTGGCGATCACCTGAGTGCCCAGCGCGACCGCGCCTGACATATCCAGCGCAGTGGTCGGATTGATCATCAGTTGCGGGATCGTCCACACCGACGGCAGCCTGGCGGTGAAGACGAACTGGCTGTAATTGAAGCGCACATCGTCCGGCAACCAGGCCAGTACCGAGTCACGCAAATGTCGCGAATGCTGGATCGCAAAAAGCAGATTCGCGGGCCCCGGATATTGCAGCAGAGTCTTGTCGAACAGCGGTCGATACAGCACGCACGGTCCTTTGTCGGCATCGCGCGGGCCTATGACATACATGTTGTCGACAGTGTCTGCGGTGGAGCGGCTGCGATGAGCGACGAAGGCCAAAGGGCGAATGACGATTTCCTCGCCATCGACGTAGCGTTCCGCGCCAGTCGTGGCGAATGCGGCGACCACGTATCGATAACCCGATTCATCGAGGCCGGCTCTACCCCGGATCTTGTGCTGCAACGCCAGCAATGGCAGCTCAATGCGCAACTGACTGGTGTAGAGCCCTTGCAACAGCGGCGCTTGCACGGGGTCGTCTAGCAGCATGGCCTTGAGATGCGCCGGGTAGGTCTTGCCGATGTCGACCGTGCTGACCAGTTTTTCCAGAAAAGTCGCGCTCATCCACTCGGGTACCGGGCTGCCATCCTTGTACCGCACAGTCTTGTTGCCCAAGGGCAGGCCTGCGAGGTTTTGCAGGGCAAGCTCGGTCAGCGTCCATGTCTGAGCCTGAGTATTTCCCGGCAATACAAACGTGCCCCAGACCACGAGACTGGTGATGGTGATTTCGATGTTGTCGATGTTCACGTCTTTGGCGCCGGGCTGCTCCTTGAGAATCTGTTTGATCAGCGCTGCACGAGTGAACGCCTGCAGGCTGGTGATTTCGCTTTGAAAGGATTTGCCGTTGTTTTCGTGCTGCAGCGTTGTCAGATCCAGCAGGTGCCGGCTGTAACGCGTCTGATCCATGGGCAGTGCGTCGTTCAGCCAGTCCGGAAGCATCGGCTGCAAACGCTCGAAGTGCGCTTCGAGGCGCGGTGTCGGTTGAGCCGGTTTGCCGGCCGTGCCGGTATGCGGATAGACGCGTTTACCAGGGGAATCCTGAAAAAAACTGATCTCGCCCAAGGCATCCGCTTCCATGGAAATCAGCGTGCAGGCCTGCTGGTCGAAGAAATTGCCCTGGGGTTCGACCAGCCGCCACTTGAGATCTTCGCCCGAGGCGCTTGCGCCATATATCCGCAGCAGAGCCTCGCCGAGTTCCTCCAGTGAATCGAAACGCTGAAAGCCCTGGGTGACCGCGTGGGTGAGAATCAACTTGCGGTCTGCGATTGTGCCGATCACTACTGCGGCATCGACCAGGGTCAAGTGCGATGACTTGTCGGAGCTACCGCGATCGAGGTCAATCAGATATGCCTTTGCCGAGTACGGGGCGGGGGCCAGGCGTTGTTGCGGGTCGGGCTGTTTGAAAATCGCCCGGGCCATGGCGATCTCGTCAGCGTCCCAGCCGACGCTGGCATCGACGTTCCACAGGTTGCGCAGTGCCTCGGACAACTGCTGCCAGCGCGGTTGCCCGGGGTAGGTGAACTCGTCCCAGTATTCGACGTGCTGCTCCTTGTAGGCGATGAACAGCAGTGGCGCCAGTTCGTTGAGCAACAGGCCGATGGCATCGATCTTTACCGGCAGATGCGCGGGTGCGGGCATGCCGGGTTGCAGGGTCAGATAATGCTCGCCATCAAGGTACGTCACCGTGGTGCCGGACAGGCCGAGCCGCACCAGGGCGTTGGTCAGCGATCCAGCCTGATACCCGTCGGGTACGACTCGACCATCCACAATGGCCCAGGTGGGTTGCACGACCATCGCCAGACGCGGGTCTATGTCGAGATTCGGATACAGCGTCTTGAGGGCATCGCGCAGCGTTTTTGAAGCGACTTCCTGCAGTGAGGGGCCAGTAACCAGCTGAGTCACGATATCGACGGCACTGGCTTTGGGAATGGCGGTCATGGTGGTTTCCTGCTCTGTCGGGACGCCGCAAGGGCGGCGGAGCAGGGCAAGTTAAAAGGCGCAACAGCGACCCGTGCGGTAGATAAAGCTGCCAGGCAAAAAAAAGACCCGCCGAGGCGGGTCTTGAGCAAACGAGCCGGTTTCAGGTCCCGGACTTGATTTTCGTCCACGCTCGCGTGCGTGCGCGTTCGGCATCCCGAGGCAGCGGCTGCAAGGTGTAGAGCGTGCTCATTGCCGCGTCGGTCGGGTACAGGTTCGGGTTGTTGCGAATGGCTGGATCGACCAGGCCGGTGGCGTCCTTGTTCGGGTTCGGATAGCCGACAAAATCGCTGACCGGGGCAATCACCGCCGGTTGCAGCAGATAGTTGATGAAGGTGTAGGCGTCCTCGGTGTTCTTCGCGCCCTTGGGAATGGCGAGCATGTCGAACCAGATCGGCGCGCCTTCTTTGGGCAAGCGCATTTCCACCACCACGCCGTTTTTCGCTTCCTTGGCGCGGTTGGCCGCTTGCGAGAAGCTGCCGGAATAACCGACGGCCACGCAGATGTCGCCGTTGGCGATGTCGGCCATGTACTTGGACGAATGGAAGTAGGTCACGTAAGGACGAATCTTCATCAGCAGCGCTTCGGCCTTGGCGTAATCCGCCGGCTTCTTGCTGTTGGGGTCCAGGCCCAGGTGTTGCAGAGCCAGCGGCAGAATCTCCGACGGTGAGTCGAGCAGGGCGACGCCGCACTGCTTGAGCTTGCTGATGTTCTCTTCCTTGAAGATCAGGTCCCAACTGTCTACCGGCGCGTTATCGCCCAGGGCTGCTTTGATCTTGGCGGGGTTGAAGCCGATCAGAATGGTGCCGTACATGTACGGCACGGCAAATTTGTTTCCAGGATCATTGGCTTCGATCAGCTTCATCAGCTTCGGATCGAGATGATTCCAGTTCGGCAACTTGCTGCGATCAAGCGGCTGGAACACTCCGGCCTCGATCTGCTTGGCGAGGAACACGTTGGACGGCACTACCACGTCATAGCCGGAGTTGCCGGTGAGCAGCTTGGCCTCGAGCGCTTCGTTGGTGTCGAAGATGTCGTAGATCAGTTTGGTCTGGCTGTTCTGTGCCTTGAAGTCGTCCAGCGCCTTGGGCGTGATGTAGTCGAACCAGTTATAAACGCGCAGCGTGCGTTCTTCGGCGTGGGCGCCAGCGCTCAGCATGGCTGCGCACAGCGCCGAGGCGATCAGTCGCTTTTTCATTGTTCGAAACCTTCCAGCACGTTCACTGCGTTGATGCCGATTTCTTCCACCGCGTAGCCACCTTCCATGACGAACAGGGTCGGCTTGCCGAGGGCGGCGATGCGCTTGCCCATGGCCAGGTAATCCGGGCTGTCGAGTTTGAACTGCGAGATCGGATCGTCCTTGAACGTATCGACGCCGAGGGAGACGACAACGATGTCCGCTCCGTAGCGATCAATCTCGTCGCAGGCCTGATCCAGCGCTGCACTCCAGACATCCCAGCCGGAACCGGCCGGCAGCGGATAGTTGAAATTGAACCCTTCACCGGCGCCTTCGCCACGCTCGTCGTCATAGCCGAGGAAGAACGGAAACTCCGCTTCCGGGTGACCGTGGATCGAAGTGAACAGGACGTCGCTGCGTTCATAGAAAATCGACTGAGTGCCGTTGCCGTGGTGGTAGTCGACGTCAAGGATCGCGACTTTCTTGTGGCCCTGATCGAGGAAGGCCTGAGCGGCGATGGCGGCATTGTTGAGGTAGCAATAACCGCCCATCAAGTCGCTGGCGGCGTGATGTCCCGGCGGACGGCACAGGGCGAAGGCCGCGCGTGCGCCACGCTGGATTTCAGCCTGCGCGGTAAGCGCCACTTGCGCCGCGCTATAGGCCGCTTGCCAGGTGCCGGCGGTAATCGGCGCGCCGCCGTCGAAGCTGTAATAACCGAGCTGGCCGTGCAGGCTGGTCGGCTTGATCGCACGCAGCGTGCGCGCCGGCCAGGTGTAGGGCAGCAAGTCGCCGTCGGTGTTGAACTCGGTCCAGCGTTGCCATGCACCTTTGAAAAATTCCAGATAGTCACGGCTGTGAATGCGCGCGATCGGCTCCAGGCCGAAATCCTTCGGCGCTTCGACCGCCCCGAGGTTTTGCTTCTGCACGCGTTGCAGTACGTGGTCGGCACGCGACGGCATTTCGAAGCACGGCTTGAGCTGGCCATCGATGAGTTCGCAGCGGCCATGGTGCAAGTGGTGATCGTCTGAGTAGATCGTCAGCATTTGTTGTTCTCCGCAAGGCTGATTCGGTGGCTTTCAGTGTTGCGGCGCAGTTTGAATCGGAGAACGTCGGGAGCGGCCAAAAGGGGATCGATATGGCCAAAACCTCTGACCGCAATTCGCCCCTCACAACCAAAGATCGCAGCCTTCGGCAGCTCACCGATCCCTGTAGGAGCTGCCGAAGGCTGCGATCTTTTGATCTTCAGGATCTGAACTGACTCGGCGCCACGCCACTCCAGCGCACAAACGCATGGCGGAAACTCGCGGTCTCGCTGAAGCCCAGCGTCTCGGCAATCCGATAGATCGGCAACTGGTCCTCACACAACATCTGCTTGGCCCGTTCGAAGCGCAGTTCATCGAGCAGTTCCTGATAGCTGCTGCCCATGTCTTTCAAATGCCGACGTAAAGTCCGCGGCGAGCACTTCATCTGCTGCGCCAACCCCTCTAAGCCCGGCGCAGCGTTCAATTGCGCGCTGAGCAACTGCCGAATCCGCCCCAGCCAGGCCTGGCGTCCGGTGAACTCCAGATTCTGTTTGCGGCAGCGCTCTGCCATCGCCTGATGGGTGATCGCGTCGGCCAGCGGCAGCGGCTGATCGAGCCAGTGGCGGTCGAAGGCGAAGGCGTTGTCCTTGGCCGAAAAGTGCAGCGGCGAGTCGAAGGGTTCGGCGTAGCTGTCGCGGTAGTCCGGCGCTGCATGTTCGAAGCGCGTGGCGCGCAGCGGCAGGGAATGGCCGAGCAAGTCGTCGCAGATGACTTTCAGGGACACCAGACAGAATTCGGCGTTGAACACCGCCATCGCCGCGCTTTCACGGTAATCAGCAGCGACGAACCAGACCTGCTCGCCATCGTCTTCCAGGCTCAGTTCGAACAACGTGCCCAACAGCGCCGGATAACGGATCGCCAGCCGCAAAGCGTCACCGAAGGTGGCACAGGTCAGCAGGGCGTAACCGAGCATGCCGTAACAGGACACGTGCATGCGCCGGCCCAATTCGAGACCGATGTCACGCTTGAGCGCGACCGCGTTGGTGCAGACCTGCATCTCTTGATGGGTGGTGATGCGCGTATCGGCCCGCTGCAGATCCGCCGCCACGATGCCGCTGCCGGCCAGCAGCGCCTCGCTCGACAGGCCTTCGGCCTTGAACGTGTTGAGGATCAGCGAGACCGCGTTGAGGGTGGTGAGGTGGGAGTGGAGCATGGGATCTTCCAGCCTGGAGGTGGCTGGAACGCAGCAAGTTGCATGCCGCAGGCCCTCACCCCAGCCCTCTCCCAGAGGGAGAGGGGGCCGAACGGGGGATATTGCAGAACTACACCGACGTGAGACACCGCCGCCGAATCCATAATCGACACTGTTTATAAGGTCAGTGTATAGCGCAAGACACTACGGTCAGTTCCCTCTCCCTCTGGGAGAGGGTTAGGGTGAGGGGCAATCCAGCGCCGAGCTCAGATCAACTCACCACACAAATCCAGTTCGATCAATCGGCGCACTTCAGCCGTTTCCAGCCCGGCCCCCAGCAAGCCATGCAACTTGCCGAACGCCGCCTCGCGCGTCATGCCGCCACCGGACAACACGCCCACCCCACGCAAGCGGCTGCCAGCCTCGTAGACATCCAGCTCGACCCCGCCTTCATGGCATTGCGTCACTGCCACCACCACCACGCCTTTATCCCGTGCACGGCAAAGGCTGGCGAGGAACTCGGGGTTATCGCTCGGCCCGGTCCCGCTGCCGTAGCATTCCAGCACCAGACCTTGAATGCCGCTGTCGAGCAGGCCGTCGAGGACTTCGGCACTGATGCCGGGAAACAGCGGCAACACCGCGACTTTCGCCAGTTGCTTCGGCTGGTTGTAGTTCAGCGCGCCTGGAATCGAAGGCGCCTTCACACCACCGCCCTGACGCTCCAGGCGTTTGAACGGATGGCGGCCGAAGCTGCGCACTTTCGCGCAGCGGGTCGGTGCCAGCAGTTCGCCGTGGAAGTACAGGTGCACGCCCGGCGCCAGGCCTTGGCCGAGGGCGACCAGCGCGCCGCCGAGGTTTTCCCAGGCATCGCTGTCGGTCACACCCGCTGGCAGCATCGAACCGGTGAAACACACGCGGGCATGCAGACCGAGCAACTGAAAACTCATCGCCGCCGCGCTGTAGGCCAGGGTGTCGGTGCCGTGCAGAATCAGCACGCTGTCGCAGCCTTGCACGTCCACGGCATTGACCACCGCTTCGCGCAGTTGCTGCCAGTAGGCCGGGGTCATGTTGGCGCTGTCGATCAGCGGCGACATTTCCCGAAATTGCCACTGCGGCACTACCAGCTCAGGCTGACTGTGCAGGTAGTCGCGCATCCGCGCTTCGAAACCGGACGCCGGGGCCAGCCCGTTGGCGCTGGCCTGCATGCCGATGGTGCCACCGGTGTAGAGCACCATGACGTGTTGAGCGGCGGGATAGGTCGACGAGCTCATAGGATTCTCCGAAACGATGAGGGCCCTGTGGGAGCGAGCCTGCTCGCGAAAGCGGCGTGTCATTCAACAATGATGTTGGCTGAAAGCCCGCCATCGCGAGCAGGCTCACTCCTACAAGTTATTGCATCACAATAACTGACGGGCGCAGGGGATGCGCCCGTCATTCACCTGTCAGCGTTGCGCTGCAGGTACGCCTTGCGGCGCAGTTTCAGTCTGGCCCGCCGCTGCTGGCGGGTTCACCGGCCAGGCGTTGCGATCCAGATCCAGATCGGCGAATTTGCTCGAATCAAACACTGGCTGTTTGACGCCGGCGCGACGCTGCTCATCGTAGTCGCGCATCACCCGCAGGCCGACCTTGAACAGCATGGCCAGGGCCACCAGGTTGACGAAGGCCAGGCAGGTCATGGTGATGTCGGCAAAGGCGAACACCGTCGTCAGGTCCTGCATCGAACCCCATACCACCAGCGCCAGCACCAGGCCGCGGAACAGCATCAGCAGGGCGCGGTTGCGGCTGAGGAACTGCAAGCTGTTCTCGCCCAGGTAGTAGTTGTAGAGGATGCAGGTGAAGACGAACAGCGACAGCGCGACGCTGACGAACATGCGGCCCCAGTCACCGACCACGGCCGCCAGCGAGTTCTGGGTCAGGACGATGCCGTCACCTTCGAAGCCCGGGGTGTAGAAGCCCGACAGCAGGATCAGCAGCGCGGTGCAGGTGCAGATCACGAAGGTGTCGAGGAATACGCTGAAAGCCTGGACCACGCCCTGCGCGCCCGGGTGCTTGACGGCGGCCACGGCCGCGACGTTCGGCGCACTGCCCAGGCCCGCTTCGTTGGCGAACACGCCACGCTTCACGCCCATGACAATGGCGCTGCCGAGCAGGCCGGCAAAGGCCGGGTCGAGGCCGAAGGCGCTCTTGAAGATGGTTTCCAGCATGGCCGGCACGTGTTCGATCTGGGTGCCGATCACGTACAGGGTCACGCCGATGTAGGCCAGGGTCTTGATCGGTACCAGCAGGTCGGAGACCGAAGCGATGCGCTTGATCCCGCCGATAAAGGTGATGGCCAGCAGCACCGCCAGGACGATACCGGTGTGTTGCGGGTTGAAGTCAAAGGCGTTCTGCAGCGAGTGGGTCACGGTGTAGGACTGCAGGCCGATGAAGGCGAAGCCGTAGGTGACCAGCAGCAGAACGGAGAACACTATCGCCATGCCTTTGAGCTTGAGCCCGTGCTGGATGTAGTAGGCCGGACCGCCACGGTACAGGCCGTCGCCATCCGCGCGCTTGTAGACCTGGGCCAGGGTGCACTCGAAGAAGCTGCTGGACATGCCGACCAGAGCGGTCACCCACATCCAGAACACCGCACCCGGACCACCGAGAGTCACGGCGATGCCGACACCGGCGATGTTGCCTGCACCGACGCGGCCGGCGAGGCTGAGCATCAAGGCCTGGAACGAGCTGAGTTGCCCGGCGCTGCCTTTGAGGCTGTCGCGGAACACCGCGAACATGTGGAAGAAATGACGCAGTTGAACGAAACGCGAGCGAATCGTGAAGTAACTACCGAGCCCGACAATGAGCACGATCAGTACTTTCCCTGAGAGGAAGTCGTTGATGACTTCGAGCATGGATTTATCCTCGCTGTTTTTTGTGGGTGCAAATGCTGGATCGGAGAAACATCGTGTTACACCGGTCTGCGCGCGGCACGACGGGTGAGGCGAAGGTTTCGTCCCGGATCCATATCGCGGGTTTTGTTATTAGTTCGGGTTTCGCATGGGTTATGGCCTCGTTACCGACGACCGCTCACGCGAAGAGGGGCGGCACTATACCGATCAGTGGCGCGCCCGTCTGCACGGTAGTGGTGCAAGCGACGAAACGAGGTTGCTGCAAATCAAAAGATCGCAGCCTTCGGCAGCTCCTACAGGTGCACGTCAATCCTGTAGGAGCTGCCGAAGGCTGCGATCTTGGCGGTATCGAATACACAAAGCATCTAACGTCCTGCCCGCAAAGAAGTTAAAAAAAAGGGCTCGGGGACAAAATCCCCAAGCCCTCAAAAGGTGAGAGGTGTCTAGTCCCTCGACCTGGTGAGCGGTGCTACAAGTTCGCGTCGGCTCAGGCTTTGAGCGGAACCAGACGCGGGGCAATCATGTTTTCCGGGCGCAGGATGTCGGCGAGCATGGCTTCGTCGAGCAGACCTTCTTCGCGCACCAGTTCCAGCACGCCGCGGCCGCTTTCGAGAGCGATACGGGCGATGCGGGTGGCGTTTTTGTAGCCGATGTACGGGTTCAGTGCGGTGACCAGACCGATCGAGTGCTCGACCAGTTCACGGCAGCGCGCTTCGTTGGCGGTGATGCCGACGATGCAGTGCTCGCGCAGCATGTCCATGGCACGTTGCAGCAGGCGGATCGAGTCGAGGATCTTGAAAGCGATCAGCGGCTCCATCACGTTCAGTTGCAGCTGGCCGCCTTCGGCTGCCATGGTCAGCGCCAAGTCGTTACCGATGACCTGGAACGCGACCTGGTTCACGGCTTCCGGGATCACCGGGTTGACCTTGCCGGGCATGATCGAGCTGCCTGGCTGACGCGCCGGCAGGTTGATCTCATTGATGCCGGTGCGTGGGCCGCTGGACAGCAGGCGCAGGTCGTTGCAGATCTTCGACAGCTTGACCGCAGTGCGCTTGAGCATGCCGGAAAACAGCACGAAGGCGCCCATGTCGGAGGTCGCTTCGATCAGGTCGGCGGCCGGTACCAGCGGTTGCCCGCTGATCAGCGCCAGACGCTGTACCGCCAGCGCCTGATAACGCGGGTCGGCGTTGATGCCGGTGCCGATCGCGGTGCCGCCCAGGTTGACTTCGGTCAGCAGTTCCGGGGCCAGCGTCTTCAGACGCGCGAGGTCTTCGCCCATGGTGGTGGCGAACGCGCGGAATTCCTGGCCGAGGGTCATCGGCACGGCGTCTTGCAGCTGGGTACGGCCCATTTTCAGGACGTGGTCGAACTCTTTACCCTTGGCCGCGAACGCCTGAATCAGGCTGTCGAGACTGGCCAGCAGCGCGTCGTGACCGAGCAGCAGACCCAGGCGGATCGCCGTCGGGTAGGCGTCGTTGGTCGACTGCGCCATGTTCACGTCGTCGTTCGGGTGCAGGTACTGGTATTCGCCTTTCTCGTGGCCCATCGCTTCCAGAGCAATGTTGGCGATCACTTCGTTGGCGTTCATGTTGGTGGAGGTGCCGGCGCCACCTTGAATCATGTCGACCACGAACTCTTCGTGGTAATCGCCGCGGATCAATCGCGCACAGGCTTCGCTGATGGCAGCGTGCTTGGCTTCGCTCAGGTGACCCAGCTCGCGGTTGGCGTCAGCGGCGGCCTGTTTGACCATCGCCAGGCCCACAACCAGTTTCGGGTAATGCGAAATCGGAACGCCCGAGAGGCGGAAGTTATTCACCGCTCGCAGGGTCTGGATGCCGTAATACGCATGGGCCGGTACTTCGAGGGCGCCAAGCAGGTCGGTTTCTGTGCGGAAAGATGCAGCGGAGGACATGATAGAAATCATCTCGATAAGGACCCGGTCTGTGCCGGAACGCTGCGAATGCTAGGCTTGTGGGGATTTTTGGGCCAATGCTGTTCAGCACTGCCCTATGCACATTCGGCATAATGCCCGTGTGACGCCGCCTGTGCGGCAGACGTGTGACCTGTTTTGGTGCGTGTCCGGGAGGACGTGATGAATCTGGAAAGCAAATGGCTCGAGGACTTCAGTGCCCTGGCCGCCACCCGCAGCTTCTCGCAGGCGGCCGAACGGCGCTTCGTGACCCAGCCGGCATTCAGTCGGCGGATCCGCAGCCTCGAAGCCGCGCTGGGGCTGACCCTGGTCAATCGCTCGCGCACGCCGGTCGAACTGACGGCGGCGGGGCAGTTGTTTCTGGTGACTGCGCGCACCGTGGTCGAACAGCTCGGTGAAGTCCTGCGCCACCTGCATCATCTGGAAGGCGGGCAGGGCGAGGTCATGCAAGTCGCAGCGGCGCACTCGCTGGCGCTGGGCTTTTTCCCGCGCTGGATCGCCCAGTTGCGCAACGAAGGGCTGAACATCGCCACACGGCTGGTGGCGACCAACGTTGGCGACGCCGTGCACGCTTTGCGTGAAGGTGGCTGCGATCTGATGCTGGCGTTCTACGACCCGGATTCGGCGATGCAGATGGACCCGGAGATTTTCCCGTCGCTGCACTTGGGCCAGACCGAAATGCTGCCGGTGTGCGCGGCAGATCTGGATGGCAAACCGCTGTTCGATCTGGAAGGCGAGGCCAGCGTGCCGTTGCTGGCTTACAGCGCCGGGGCGTTTCTTGGGCGTTCGGTGAACGGCTTGCTGCGCCAGCGCCAGTTGCGTTTCACCACGATCTACGAAACCGCGATGGCCGACAGCCTGAAAAGCATGGCCCTGGAAGGCCTCGGCATTGCCTGGGTGCCGCAACTGAGCGTACGCGCCGAACTGGCTCGCGGTGAACTGGTGGTGTGCGGCGGCCCGCAATGGCATGTGCCGCTGGAGATCCGCCTGTACCGCTGCGCCCTGGTGCGCAAGGCCAACGTGCGGTTGCTTTGGCGAAAACTAGAAGGTGGCGCCGCACAAAGCGCTTGAAGCTGATGAAGATCGAATGTGGGAGATTCTATGGTTATCCTCAAGCGATAACTGCCCCTTTCGATTGATATTCGCTCTGGTTTTTCATCAGGGCGAACGCTATGCGGGCGAGTTTACGGCTGAGCATCACCAGTACCTGTGTAGTCGCTTTTCCACAGCTGAGATGGTGGTTGTAGAACGCCTTCCAGGCATTTGATCGGCAGGCTGACATGGCGGCGTTATGCAGTAACCGTCGCACCTCCGAGCATCCGCGCTTGGTTAAATATCTACGGCCATTTTTTTGGCCCGAGTCGCTCACTCTCAGATCCATGCCTAAAAACGCGACATAAGAGTCGCCACTGGTAAAGTCGCCTCGGTTGTATGCCATGACCAAAGCAGTTGCAGTTAGAAAGCCTATACCTTCGATGGCTTGGCATCTGGCAACTTCTTCCAGCAAACCAGCTTCACGCAAGATTTCCTTGAGCTTTTTCTGAACTAGCAAATCCAGCCTTTCCATGGACTTTACGAAAGTTGCGAACACGGCTTTCAAGCTGGCGTCATTTGCCCAGCTCTGGGTCAGGCTGGTTTTGGCCTGTATCAGCGAAGCTCTACGTCGTAGAAGGCTTTGCAGCTTGCCGTAGACCGCCGGAGGTGGGGTCCAGGGGCGTAAATCTTCGCCTTCATTTTTTAGAAAACGGGCGAGAAGACGGGCGTCAGATGCGTCCGTTTTACTACGGCCACCGACACCTTTACGATAATTACTGAGTTGAAAACCGTCGATGATGAAAACGTCGTGGCCTGACTCATGAGCCAACTCAACCAAGTCGACGTGATAAACATTTGTCGCCTCAACAGCTATGGCGGTGGGTCCCGGCAACGTTTTAAGCCAGCGCTTTATGACGGGCTTTTCATTGGTTATCGAGGTGAGCAGATCTGGATCTGCTAAATAAATAACAAGTTCAGCTTTGGCGACGTCCACACCCACAATTGACTTCGACACGCGCATTGCCACTGACACTTCTCCACGCTAAGGTTTTACGACTTGTAGGGGTTTCACCCAGAGGCGCAGGCTTGTTTCTATCGTCGCTTGAACGAAGCATTCTCTATCGGCGCTTTTGGTGGAAGGGGTGGGGCGAGGTCTCCCACGGTCTGTACTGTTACAGCAGTCAGATGCGAACTGTTCGTCCCACCACCCCTTCAAGTCTAACCATACAAGCGAGCCTGCTCGCGAATGCGGAGTTTCAGGCGCTGAGGTATCGTCTGACGCAACGCTTTCGCGAGCAGGCTCGCTCCCACAGGGGGATTTTTGCGGTGTTCTTTCGCTGACCTCAAGGTCAATAGAACCGGGCGTTTCGCTCATTTGACAGATGGTCGTTTCGGGGGCTGTTTATTGCTTTCTTTGCGGTATACTGCGCGGCCTTCGGCCGGCACGTCCGGCCATTTTTCGTACAATCAAGCCACGCAACCTGCGTGGCTTGTTGTTTTATGACGCGCCTGCGGGCGCTCCAGAGAGAAGAGGCGCGACGATGAGTGCACTGGTTGGCGTGATCATGGGCTCCAAGTCCGATTGGTCCACCCTTAGCCACACCGCCGATATGCTGGAAAAGCTCGGCATCCCGTACGAGGTCAAGGTGGTTTCCGCCCACCGCACCCCGGATCTGCTGTTCCAGTACGCCGAAGAGGCTGAAAGCCGCGGCATCGAGGTGATCATCGCCGGTGCCGGTGGCGCAGCCCACTTGCCGGGCATGTGTGCGGCCAAGACCCACCTGCCGGTGCTGGGCGTGCCGGTGCAGTCGGCCATGCTCTCGGGCGTCGATTCGCTGCTGTCGATCGTGCAGATGCCAGCTGGCATTCCGGTTGCCACCCTGGCCATCGGCAAGGCTGGCGCAATCAACGCCGCCCTGCTCTCGGCGAGCATCCTCGGCGCCAAGCACCCGCAGTTCCACGCGGTACTGAAAACCTTCCGTGCCGAGCAGACAGACAGCGTCCTGGACAATCCAGACCCACGTATTGCCTGAGGTTGTTGAGATGAAGATCGGTGTAATCGGTGGCGGCCAGTTGGGTCGCATGTTGGCCCTGGCGGGCACTCCGCTGGGGATGAACTTCGCTTTTCTCGACCCTGCGCCGGACGCCTGTGCGGCCGCGCTGGGCGAACACCTGCGGGCCGATTACGGCGATCAGGATCATCTGCGCCAACTGGCCGATGAAGTCGATCTGGTGACCTTCGAATTCGAAAGCGTCCCGGCCGAAACCGTGGCATTTCTCTCGCAATTCGTGCCGGTCTACCCGAGCGCCGAAGCCCTGCGCATCGCTCGTGATCGCTGGTTCGAAAAGAGCATGTTCAAGGACCTCGGCATTCCGACCCCGGCCTTCGCCGACATCCAGTCGCAAGCCGACCTGGACGCCGCCGTCGCTTCGATCGGTCTGCCGGCCGTGCTGAAAACCCGCACCCTGGGTTATGACGGCAAGGGCCAGAAAGTCCTGCGCAAGCCGGAAGATGTTGCCGGTACGTTCGCCGAACTGGGCAGCGTTGCCTGCCTGCTGGAAGGCTTCGTGCCATTCACCGGCGAAGTGTCGCTGATCGCCGTGCGTGCCCGCGATGGTGAAACGAAGTTCTATCCACTGGTGCACAACACCCACGACAGCGGCATCCTCAAGCTGTCGGTGGCCAGCACCGATCACCCGTTGCAGGCGCTGGCGGAAGATTATTCCAGCCGTGTGCTCAAGCACCTCGACTACGTCGGCGTGATGGCTTTCGAGTTCTTCGAAGTCGACGGTGGCCTCAAAGCCAACGAAATCGCCCCGCGCGTGCACAACTCCGGGCACTGGACCACCGAAGGTGCCGAGTGCAGCCAGTTCGAAAACCACCTGCGCGCCGTGGCCGGCCTGCCGCTGGGTTCGACCGCCAAGGTCGGCGAGAGCGCGATGCTCAACTTCATCGGCGTAGTGCCGCCGGTGGAAAAAGTCATCGCCATCGAAGACTGCCACCTGCATCACTACGGCAAAGCTTTCAAGGCCGGACGCAAGGTCGGCCACGCCAACCTGCGCTGCGCCGACATGGCCACGCTGCAAGCGCAGATCATCAAGGTCGAAGCGCTGATCGCCGAGTAAAAACGCTTTCATGTGGCAGCGGCGGAACCATTCAGGGGCCGCTGTTCTCTCATGGCAGGATGCGAAACACTGGCTAGTCTTTCGCATATCTTCCAAATCAGAGGGAAATGCCATGGGAATTATCGGAACCATCTTTATCGGCTTGATCGTCGGCCTGCTGGCTCGGTTCCTGAAACCGGGCGATGACAGCATGGGCTGGATCATGACCATCCTGCTCGGTATCGGCGGTTCGCTGGCGGCCACCTACGGCGGCCAGGCTCTGGGCATCTATCAGGCGGGCGAGGGCGCGGGTTTCCTCGGCGCACTGGTCGGCGCTGTGGTGTTGCTGGTGATCTACGGTCTGATCAAAAAGAACTGATCGAAAGCGACAAAGCCCTCTCGGCCAGCGCGGCCGGGAGGGCTAGAATGCGCGGCGACTTACCGTCCATTCCTTTGCCTGCCGAGCACCTTCATGCGCCGTCTTCTGTTGACTCTCCTCTTGCTGGGCAGCTATCTCGCCCACGCCGGCGAACTGCCGGAAACCGACTGGCTGGAACTGATGCCCAAGTCGGATCAAAAGGCCCTTGAGGCCATGCCGGAAATCGACCACAACTCCCCCGAAGCCACCGGCACCTTCACCGAGAAGGGCGGGATGAAGCAGGCCAAAGGTCTGCCAGCGGTGATGTATTCGACGAAAACCGTAGCGTCGATGAACGACAAACACATCCGCATCGGCGGATACCCGGTGCCGCTTGAGTCGGATGCCAAGGGCCGCAGCACGCTGTTCTTCCTTGTGCCGTATCCGGGCGCCTGCATCCACGTGCCGCCACCACCGCCGAATCAACTGGTGCTGGTGCGGTATCCAAAAGGGTTGAAGCTGGAGGACATCTACACACCGCTTTGGGTGACCGGCACGCTTAAAATCGAAAAGGTCAGTAATGACCTGGCGGATGCGGCGGATGCGGCGTATGCGCTGGAGGCGGAGAAGGTGCGGGTGGTGCAGGAAGCTGACCTCTAAAGCGCGCCGCGCATAAATTTGGGAGCGAGCCTTTGTGGTGAGGGGATTTATCTGTGGTGAAGGGATTTATCTGTGGTGAAGGGATTTATCTGTGGCGAGGGGATTTATCCCCGCTGGACTGCGCAGCAGGCCCCAGCTTTTGATTTAAAAAAAAGCGGGGGCCGCTTCGCGACCCAGCGGGGATAAATCCCCTCGCCACGGGGCTCTTTGCCCTTTTGTATTGCGCTAGAGCTTAGAGCGGCGTAGCGGCCACGCTAACACCCATCGTATGGCGCGCACCCGGCGCCAGGGTCACCAGATCATCCATCACATTCGCCGTTTCGATGCACAGCATGCGTTGCCAGCCATCGTTGTCCATGTCCGGCAGTGCGGCGGCGCGGTCGATCCACGGGTTCCAGATCACCGCAGTGCGCGAGCCGGTAGAGGTCAGCACGATGCGTCGTTCCCAGGTCGGATCAACGATGCTCAATTGCGGCGGAGCATTGAGGTAGATGCGGTCGGTCTCGCCGGCGAAATGCAGATCGCCGCTCAGGCTGGCCGTGTTCCAGTCGTCCAGGGTCTCGATGTAGTTGAGCCCGGCCACGCCGTCGACATGCACATTACGCACGTCACTCACGGCGAAATAGGTGTGCAGCGCCTGACTCAGCGTGACGCTGTCAGTCCCCCGGTTATGGCTGGTCAGACTGTAATGCAGTTGATCCGCCAGATGCAGGGTCAGGGTCAGATCGACTTCGTGGGGCCAGCCCGGCAGGCCACCTTCCGGGTAGGGCAGCTTGAATTCGACCTTGATGCCGTCAGCCTCTGATTCGATGTTGCCCAACTCCCAGTCCATCGCCCGCACCAGACCGTGCGCGGGGGCCGGCTGCTCGCCGGTGTACATGGCCTGCACGCTGCTCGGGTTGCGTTCGAATTTGCCGAACCACGGCCAGCACACCGGCACGCCGGCGCGGATGCTCTTGCCGGTCTTGAACTCGGCCTTGTCGTTGAGCCAGATGATCGGCGGCTGGCCGTCGATCTGATAACTGAGGATGTGCGCGCCTTGCTGGGCCACCAGCACTTCGGCCTTGCCGTGGCGGATGCGCCAGCAGTTCAGTTCATCCTGTTTCACGGCTTCAACGTTGGGCGTGTTCATGGGCAACTCTCGATCAGACACTGGGGACGACTATCGACCGCAAAACGGTCGCGAGGTTTAACGCGCGCGTGGCGGCACCGAACGGGTGCGACCGCTGCCGTCGATGGCGACGAAAACGAAAACCGCTTCGGTGACCTTGCGCCATTCGCTGGAGAGTGGGTCATCGCTCCACACTTCGACCATCATCTGGATCGAGCTGCGGCCGATTTCCAGGGTCTGGGTATAAAAGGACAACTGCGCGCCGACCGCGACCGGGACGAGAAACGCCATGCGGTCGATGGCGACAGTGGCAACGCGGCCACCGGCCACCCGGCTGGCCATGGCGGTGCCGGCCAGATCCATCTGCGCGACCAGCCAGCCGCCGAAAATATCGCCAAAGCCGTTGGTTTCGCGGGGAAGTGCGGTGATTTGCAGGGCCAGGTCGCCCTGTGGGATCGGATCTTCTTGTTCGAGCTCTATCATGCCGAGGGGCCTCTGACCCGTGACTCTTCGTGGGTATTGCGGGTGGTAGCCGTCTTCAAGAAAAACGATTCAACACCGAACACACTGCGTTCGTCACGTTTTCCATCAGGCGCCTAAAGGGAAACTCTGCGAAAAAGGCTAAATCCCGAGCAAAGGACGGGCCAACAACGTTTTCGCACAGCAACCTCTTACAAATCCTGCGCAGGTGGCGAGTATATCGGTCGATAGACCCCGCGACGACCACCCGGTTCTGATTTCGACCGTCAATTACGCGCCTCTATGTGCTTTTTCGAACAATTTGCTATGGTGCCGAACCTGTCCGAGCCACCGCCAGCGTTGTTGTGGCGACAGATTCGACTATAAGAGAAGCCCTTGCCATGACCACAGCGCCTTCGAGCCTCGCGCAGCCCGAGCAACCCGCACGACCGTTGACCCGCAATGACTACAAGACTCTGTCGCTGTCCGCCCTTGGCGGGGCGCTGGAGTTCTACGATTTCATCATCTTCGTCTTCTTCGCCACCGTCGTCGGCAAGCTGTTCTTCCCGGCCGACATGCCCGAGTGGCTGCGGTTGATGCAGACCTTCGGCATCTTCGCCGCCGGCTATCTGGCGCGTCCTTTGGGCGGCATCGTCATGGCGCACTTCGGTGACCTGCTGGGGCGCAAGAAGATGTTCACCCTGAGCATTTTCATGATGGCCGTGCCGACGCTGATCATGGGCCTGCTGCCGACCTACGCGCAGATCGGCATCTGGGCGCCGATCCTGTTGCTGCTGATGCGGGTGATCCAGGGCGCCGCTATTGGCGGTGAGGTGCCGGGGGCGTGGGTCTTCGTTTCCGAACACGTACCGCAAAAGCACATCGGTTATGCCTGCGGCACGCTCACCAGTGGCCTGACTGCCGGCATCCTCCTCGGCTCGCTGGTCGCCACGGCAATCAACAGCATTTATACGCCAGCCGAAGTGTCGGATTACGCCTGGCGGATCCCGTTCCTGCTCGGCGGCGTGTTCGGCCTGTTCTCGGTGTATCTGCGCCGCTGGCTGCACGAGACACCGGTGTTCGCCGAACTGCAATTGCGCAAGGCACTGGCCGAAGAAGTGCCGTTGCGCGCGGTGCTGCGTGACCATCGCGGCGCCATCGCGATTTCGATGCTGCTGACCTGGCTGCTCTCGGCTGGCGTCGTCGTAGTGATCCTGATGACCCCGACCGTGCTGCAAACGGTCTACCACTTCTCGCCGACCACGGCGCTGCAGGCCAACAGCCTTGCCATCGTGTTCCTCAGCCTCGGCTGCATCGGCGCCGGCGCACTGGCTGATCGCTTCGGCGCCGGTCGCGTATTCGTGTTCGGTTGCCTGGGCCTGCTGATCAGCTCCTGGACCTTCTACCACAGCCTTGCCGACCACCCGGACTGGCTGTTCCCGCTGTACGCACTGACCGGTTTGCTGGTCGGTACCATCGGCGCGGTGCCGTACGTGATGGTCAAGGCGTTCCCGCCGGTGGTTCGCTTCAGTGGCCTGTCGTTTTCCTACAACGTCGCGTACGCGATCTTCGGTGGCCTGACGCCAATGGTGGTGAGCCTGCTGCTGAAGGAAAGCGCGATGGGGCCTGCCTACTATGTGGCAGTGCTGTGCGGGATGGGAATTCTGGTAGGCGCCTGGCTCTGGAAGAAGGGGCGCTAAAGCCCAGGATCTACTACACCAATACCGGCCACTTCGCGAGCAGGCTCGCTCCCACAGTTGGAATGCATTTCAATTGTGGGAGCGAGCCTGCTCGCGAATGGGGACGCCACAAATCATCCAGCAAAACCCGATGCTGGCCTTTCATCCAATTGTCATATTTCAGCCATAGAGTGTTCACATGGCCTGCTGATACTTGGCCCCGACTTAACACACCCTATCTGCTAGGAGTAAGGCATGAAACTGAAGCGTTTGATGGCGGCAATGACTTTTGTCGCTGCTGGCGTTGCGACTGCCAACGCGTTCGCCGCTGTTGACCCTGCTATCCCGAGCTACACCAAGACCACTGGTGTGTCGGGCAACCTGTCCAGCGTCGGTTCCGATACCCTGGCCAACCTCATGACCCTGTGGGCCGAGAACTACAAAAAAGAATACCCGAACGTCAACATCCAGATTCAGGCTGCCGGTTCTTCCACCGCGCCACCTGCACTCACCGAAGGCACCGCCAACCTGGGCCCGATGAGCCGCAAGATGAAGGACAACGAGCTGCAGGCTTTCGAGCAGAAGTACGGCTACAAGCCGACGGCGATCCCGGTTGCCGTGGATGCTCTGGCCGTGTTCGTGCACAAGGACAACCCGATCAAGCACCTGACCATGGCTCAGGTCGATGCGATTTTCTCCTCGACGCGCCTGTGCGGTGCCAAAGCTGACGTCAAGACCTGGGGTGACCTGGGCGTGACCGGTGACCTGGCCAACAAGCCGGTCCAGCTGTTCGGCCGTAACTCGGTGTCCGGCACCTACGGCTACTTCAAGGAAGAAGCCCTGTGCAAAGGCGACTACAAGCCTAACGTCAACGAACAACCAGGTTCGGCTTCGGTAGTGCAGTCGATCAGCAGCTCGCTTAACGGCGTCGGCTACTCGGGCATCGGCTACAAAACTGCCAGCGTGAAAACTGTAGCCCTGGCCAAGAAAGAAGGCGGCGAGTTCATCGAAGACACCGAAGAAAACGCCCTGAACGGCAAGTATCCGCTGTCGCGCTTCCTCTACGTTTACGTCAACAAAGCCCCGAACAAGCCTCTGGCCCCGCTGGAAGCCGAGTTCGTGAAGCTGGTGCTGTCGAAGCAGGGCCAGGAAGTGGTAGTGAAAGACGGCTACATCCCGCTGCCTGCCAAGGTTGCTGCCAAAGCACTGGCTGACCTCGGTCTGCAAGAAGGCGGCGCTGTCGCCAAGAAGTAACACCGCAGATCCGGGGCAACCCCCGGACCTGCTGGAACCGTGTAGGAGCTGACGAGTGAAACGAGGCTGCGATCTTTTGATCTGGCCTCTGATCGCAAGATCAAAAGATCGCAGCCTCGGTTCCCTCGACAGCTCCTGCACAGGTTTCACAACCTCGAATTCTCGACTCCGCTGCCGGACTTCCGGCTGGCGGATTTGCTGCGTCACTGCACTGTCATCTTTCTGTCATACAGGATCGCTAGGGTGTGCGCATGAATGATCTGGCCAATTCCCCAATGACTACGTCTTCCCCTCCCAAGCGCATTGATTTCAATACGCCTGAGCTGCAACGCAAGCGCCGCATCCGCGCGCTCAAGGATCGCTTCACCCGTTGGTACGTCCTCGTTGGCGGCCTGGCGGTGCTCGCGGCCATCACCCTGATCTTCTTCTTCCTCGCCTACGTCGTTGCGCCACTGTTTCAAGGCGCCGACCTGACCGCGAAAGACTCGATCACCCCGGCCTGGATGCAGGACGCGGGCAAGCCGCTGATGATCTCGCTCGAAGAGCAGAATCAGGTGGCCATGCGTGTATCCGACAAGGGCCAGGCGCTGTTCTTCGATCTCGACAGTGGCGCTGAATTGAGGCGTGTCGATCTGCCGCTGCCTGCGGGCGCCACTGTGACGTCTATTGGCGAAGACCAGCCGGGTCATCCGCTGGTGGCCGTGGGTCTGTCCAACGGTCAGGCGCTGGTGTTCCGTCATACCTATAAAGTCAGCTATCCCGATGGCAAGAAAACCATCAGCCCGGCCATCGAATATCCCTATGGCGAAGCACCGATCGCGCTGAACGAAAGCGGCGGCGCGCTGGAGCATGTCAGCCTCAATGCCACCGATTCGACCCTGATGCTGGTCGGCTCCACTGGCTCGCAACTCAATGTGCTGTCGCTGACCAGCGAAGAAAACATGATGACCGGCGAAGTCACCAACGAGCAGACGCGCATCGATCTGCCGCAGATGACCGAGCCGGTGAAAAACATCTTCGTCGACCCGCGCCAGCAGTGGCTGTACGTGGTCAACGGTCGTGCTCAGGCCGACGTGTTCAGCCTGCGCGACAAGAGCCTCAACGGGCGCTACAAACTGCTGGAAAATGCCGACGCCCAAGTCACCGCCACCGCGCAGCTGGTCGGCGGTATCTCGCTGATCGTCGGCGATTCCAAGGGCGGTCTGGCCCAGTGGTTCATGGCTCGCGATACCGATGGCGAGCAGCGTCTGAAGCAGATCCGCACCTTCCAGATGGGCACCACGCCGATCGTTGAAATCGCTGCCGAAGAGCGCCGCAAAGGCTTCCTCGCCCTCGATGCCAGCGGCAAGCTCGGCGTGTTCCACAGCACCGCACACCGCACGTTGCTGGTCGATCAGGTGGTTGAAGGCCAGGGCCTGTTCGGTCTGTCGCCGCGCGCCAACCGAGTGATCGTCGAAGCCGGCGGCAAGCTGCAGCCGTTGCTGCTCGACAACCCGCACCCGGAAGTATCGTGGAGCGCGCTGTGGAGCAAGGTCTGGTACGAGAACTACGACGAGCCTAAATACGTCTGGCAGTCGACCGCCGCCAACACCGATTTCGAACCGAAACTGAGCCTCTCGCCGCTGACCTTCGGCACTCTGAAGGCCGCGTTCTACGCCATGCTGCTGGCCGCGCCACTGGCCGTCGCCGCTGCGATCTACACCGCGTACTTCATGGCCCCGGGCATGCGCCGCAAGGTCAAACCGGTGATCGAACTGATGGAAGCGATGCCGACGGTGATCCTCGGTTTCTTCGCCGGTCTGTTCTTGGCTCCATATGTAGAAGGGCATCTGCCGGGCATCTTCAGCCTGCTGATGTTGCTGCCGATCGGCATTCTGGTCGCCGGTTTCACCTTCAGCCGCCTGCCTGAATCGATCCGCCTGAAAGTCCCGGACGGCTGGGAAAGTGCGCTGCTGATTCCGGTGATCCTGTTTGTGGGCTGGCTCTCGCTGTACATGAGCCCGTTCATGGAGAACTGGTTCTTCGGCGGCGACATGCGCATGTGGATCTCCCATGACCTGGGCATCACCTACGACCAGCGCAACGCCCTGGTGGTCGGTCTGGCCATGGGTTTCGCGGTGATCCCGAACATCTACTCGATCGCCGAAGACGCCGTGTTCAGTGTGCCGCGCGGCCTGACCCTGGGTTCGCTGGCCCTGGGTGCGACGCCATGGCAGACCATGACCCGCGTGGTGATCCTGACCGCAAGCCCGGGCATCTTCTCGGCGCTGATGATCGGCATGGGCCGTGCGGTCGGCGAAACCATGATCGTGCTGATGGCCACCGGCAACACCCCGGTCATGGAGATGAACCTGTTCGAAGGCCTGCGCACCCTGGCCGCCAACGTCGCGGTGGAAATGCCCGAGTCGGAAGTCGGCGGCAGCCACTACCGCGTGCTGTTCCTCTCGGCGCTGGTGCTGCTGCTGTTCACCTTCGTCATGAACACCCTGGCAGAACTGATTCGTCAGCGTCTGCGCAAGAAATACTCGTCGCTTTAAGCAAAGGTAGAAGTCTGTGAAACAGAACTCCCTGAAAGGATGGTTCAAGAGCGGCGCCCCGGGCGTCTGGATCAGCGGTGGCGCGGTGTCCATCGCGGTCATCATGACCATTGGCCTGTTGGCGGTGATTGCCGTGCGCGGTCTCGGTCACTTCTGGCCGGCGGACCTGATCCACGCGCATTACGACGTACCGGGCCAGGCCAATCACCTGGTGATCGGCGAAGTGGTGCAGAAAGAAGAAGTGCCGCGCGCACGTCTGAAGAGCGCCGGTCTGCCGGTGCCGGACGAAGGCCCGGAATTCATGACCCGCGAGCTGATCAAGGTCGGCAACCGTGACCTGAACGGCAACGACTTCACCTGGATCGTCGGCGAGTGGCTGACCAAGCAGACCACGCCGCCCGAGCTGATGGCGATCGAGCGTCGCGAGTGGGGCAACTTCTACGGCTATTTGGTCAACGTCAAACAGGATGGCAAGGTCATCGCCGAAGGCGAGGCCGCATGGCCTGAACTGCAAGCGCGCATCGACCGTGTGAACGATCTTGCGGCTCAACTGAAAACGCTGGAAAAAACCGACATCGGCGCAATCAATGCCGGCCTCGAGCGAATCCGTCTGCACGGGCGCAAACTCGAGCTGGAAGGCAAACTCGACGCCACCGCACAAGCGGACATGGAGTCCGAGCGCGCCGAGCTGGACGCGCGCTACAAAGACATCGAAGCACGTCTGTCTGATTTGCATGCTCAGTTCAACCGCGACGCCTTGACCGCCCGTGACGCCAACGGCAAGGAAATCGAAATCGGTCTGGGCAAAGTCGTGCATGCCTACCAGCCAAACGGCATGAGCACCTTGACCAAGGTTGGTTTCTACTTCAGCAAGATCTGGGAATTCCTCTCCGACGACCCGCGTGAAGCGAACACCGAAGGCGGGATCTTCCCGGCGATCTTCGGCACCGTGATGATGACCCTGATCATGGCGATGATCGTCACCCCGTTCGGCGTGCTGGCAGCGGTGTACCTGCGCGAATACGCCAAGCAGAACACCCTGACTCGCGTCATTCGTATCGCGGTGAACAACCTCGCCGGCGTACCGGCGATCGTTTACGGCGTGTTCGGTCTGGGCTTCTTCGTCTACGTGCTGGGTGGTTCGGTCGACCGCTTGTTCTTCCCTGAAGCTCTGCCGGCGCCGACGTTCGGTACGCCGGGCCTGCTCTGGGCTTCGCTGACCCTCGCGCTGCTGGCAGTGCCGGTGGTGATTGTGGCGACCGAAGAAGGTCTGGCGCGGATTCCTCGTACCGTGCGTGAAGGCTCGTTGGCCCTCGGCGCGACCAAAGCGGAAACGCTGTGGAAAATCGTTATCCCGATGGCCAGCCCGGCCATGATGACCGGCATGATCCTCGCCGTGGCCCGCGCCGCCGGTGAAGTGGCGCCGCTGATGCTGGTGGGTGTGGTGAAACTGGCGCCGTCGCTGCCGGTGGACGGCAACTACCCGTACCTGCACCTGGACCAGAAGATCATGCACCTGGGCTTCCACATTTATGACGTCGGCTTCCAGAGCCCCAACGTCGAAGCAGCCCGCCCGCTGGTGTACGCCACGGCGCTGCTGCTGGTGCTGGTGATCGCGACGCTGAACCTGTCGGCGGTGTATATCCGCAACCACCTGCGCGAAAAATACAAAGCACTGGATAGCTGATTTTGCAGCACTGATTTTTATGTGGGAGCGAGCCTGCTCGCGAAGGCATCACCGCGGTTTCATAGACAAACCGCAGCGCCTGAATCGCGAGCAGGCTCACTCCTACAAAACCGAACCGAATTTGTTAGCACAGGGAGCCTCCCATGCAGCACGAAACACACAGCCACGGCATCAACATGTCTGCCCTGGGCCGCGACAAGCAGAGCCTCAACCTGGCGCAGGAAACCGTCGCCATCGAAGTGCCGGGCCTGAGCCTCTACTACGGCGACAAACAGGCACTGTTCGACGTCAGCATGAACATCCCGAAACAGCGCGTGACGGCGTTCATCGGCCCGTCCGGCTGCGGTAAGTCGACGCTGCTGCGTACCTTCAACCGGATGAACGATCTGGTCGACGGCTGCCGTGTCGAGGGCGCGATCAACCTGTACGGCAACAACATCTATCGCAAGGGCGAAGACGTTGCCGAACTGCGTCGTCGCGTCGGCATGGTGTTCCAGAAGCCCAACCCGTTCCCGAAGACCATTTACGAAAACGTGGTCTATGGCCTGCGCATCCAGGGCATCAACAAGAAGCGCATCCTCGACGAAGCCGTTGAATGGGCGTTGAAAGGCGCGGCATTGTGGGACGAGGTCAAAGACCGTCTGCACGACTCGGCCCTCGGCCTGTCCGGTGGTCAGCAACAGCGTCTGGTGATCGCGCGCACCATCGCGGTCGAGCCGGAAGTGCTGCTGCTCGACGAACCGTGCTCGGCTCTCGACCCGATCTCGACGCTGAAAGTCGAAGAGCTGATCTACGAGCTGAAGTCCAAGTTCACCATCGTCATCGTGACCCACAACATGCAACAGGCGGCACGGGTGTCCGACTACACCGCGTTCATGTACATGGGCAAACTGGTGGAATTCGGCGACACCGATACTCTGTTCACCAATCCGGCGAAGAAGCAGACCGAAGACTACATCACCGGTCGCTATGGCTGATTGCAGCAGCGGCAAGCCGCAAGCTTCAAGCGGCAAGAAAGAATTGGTGCGATATCAGGACTTATACATAACTGCTTGAAGCTTGCAGCTTGAAGCTTGCAACTTTCGCGGAGCGAACAATGATTTCCAAAGAAGGCCTTACCCATCACATTTCCGCGCAGTTCAACGCTGAACTGGAGGAAGTGCGCAGTCACCTCCTTGCCATGGGCGGGCTGGTCGAGAAGCAGGTCAACGACGCGGTCACGGCGCTGATCGAGGCCGACTCCGGCCTGGCTCAGCAGGTCCGTGAGATCGACGACCAGATCAACCAGATGGAACGCAACATCGACGAAGAATGCCTGCGCATTCTCGCCCGTCGTCAGCCGGCAGCCTCTGACCTGCGTTTGATCATCAGCATTTCCAAATCGGTGATCGACCTCGAGCGTATCGGCGACGAAGCCACCAAGATCGCCCGTCGTGCCATCCAGCTGTGCGAAGAAGGCGAAGCGCCGCGCGGTTACGTCGAGGTTCGTCACATTGGCGACCAGGTACGCAACATGGTGCGCGATGCGCTGGACGCCTTCGCGCGTTTTGACGCCGATCTGGCCTTGTCGGTGGCGCAGTACGACAAGATCATCGACCGCGAATACAAAACCGCCCTGCGTGAGCTGGCCACTTACATGATGGAAGACCCGCGCTCTATCTCGCGGGTGCTGAGCATCATCTGGGTTCTGCGTTCACTGGAGCGCATCGGCGATCATGCGCGCAACATCTCCGAACTGGTGATCTACCTGGTGCGCGGCACCGACGTGCGCCACATGGGCCTCAAGCGCATGAAGGAAGAAGTTGAAGGCACAAGCGCTGAAACCGCTAATGTTCCGGGCGAAGCTGACGATAAGTAAGATTGCCTGAGAAAAGCGCCCGGCCCTCTGGCCGGGCGTTTTTGTTTCTGCTTTTCAGAAGCGGATTCGTATTAAAAGCAGCACCCGCGAACGAAAAGTCCCGGCGTGACTGAAGAGTTTTGGCAATGTGCCATCAGCCAGCGTTATGCTTGCCGGGATTTTAATAGGGGTGTTGGATGAGCAAGATCAGTGTGTTGGTCGTGGACGATGCTTCGTTCATTCGTGACCTGGTGAAAAAGTGCCTGCGTAATTACTTCCCGGGGATCCGCACCGAGGACGCCATCAACGGCAAAAAGGCCCAGGCGATGCTGGCCAAAGAGGCTTTCGACCTGGTGCTGTGCGACTGGGAAATGCCGGAAATGTCCGGCCTCGAACTGCTGACCTGGTGCCGCGAGCAGGACAACCTCAAGACCATGCCGTTCGTCATGGTCACCAGCCGTGGCGACAAGGAAAACGTCGTGCAGGCGATTCAGGCCGGCGTTTCCGGCTACGTCAGCAAGCCGTTCACCAACGAGCAGCTGCTGACCAAGGTCAAGCAGGCACTGAACAAGGTCGGCAAGCTCGACACCTTGATGAACAGCGCGCCGACCAAGATGAATTCGGCATTCGGCAACGATTCCCTGAGCGCACTGACCGGCGGCAAGCCTGCCGTGGTCGGCGGCGCTGCGGCCAGGCCTGCCGCTGCTGCACCCGCTCCAGCCGCTGCGCCGTCGCGCGGTTTGCTCAACAGCCCGCCAGTTCAGGCGCCCGGTGCATCCAAGGCGCCGGTGGGCGGTCGTGGTCAGGGCCAGTTGCGCCTGCCGAGCGGTACTCAGCAATGCGTGATCAAGGCCTTGAGCATCAAGGAAGCCCTGCTGGTGGTGAAGCGCACCGAAACCCTGCCGCAGATCCTCGACAGCGCCGTGCTCGATCTGGAGCAGGGCGACAACGCCGAGATCGCGCGGCTCAATGGTTACCTGCACGCCATCGTCGCCCACGAGCAGAAAGCCGACAGCGACTGGCTGCAACTGACCTTCCGCTTTGTCGACCAGGATGCGCAGAAGCTCGACTACATCTCGCGCCTGATCGCCCGGGGCACGGCGCAGAAGCATTTCGTACCCGGCGCGTAAGCTTCGTCGCCCGATAGGCCGCCTTCGCGAGCAGGCTCGCTCCCACCCTGGAACGCATTCCAAATGTGGGAGCGAGCCTGCTCGCGAAGGGGCCAGCCAAAACACCACTTGTCTCCCGTGCTCTGATCGTTCCCACGCGCAGCAAAGGAATGCCTCAACCGGACGCTCCGTGTCCTCTGTGCAGGGGACGCAGAGCGTCCCGGGCTGCATCCCCACGCAGAGCGTGGGGACGATCATTTGAAACATCTGTCGACTAGCCTGGTCTGTCTCAGCTGCTAGGCTGATTCCCAGGCCTTCCTTCGACAGACTTTTGCCCATGTTCGCGCGCCTGCTGTTTTTCTGCGGTCTCTGCCTGGCCTCCCAGCTGGCGATGGCCATGACCATCTACAAATCCACCGATGCCAACGGCGTGGTCTCGTACAGCGACCGCCCGAGCAAAGGCGCAAAGGTGTTCGTGTTTCAGGACCGTATGGTCGAGCGCCTCGACCGCCAGGTGTACCTGGACATCAAGAAGCAGAAAGGCGTCGACGTGGTGTTTGCGCGCAACGATTTGTACGCGCCGGTCGAGGTTGCCCTGGCCTTCATTGGCACGAGCAATGTGCGCGGCGTGCCCGCGCGGGCGATCCGTCGCGTGCTGCCGCCGCGCAGCAACACACGGCTGGCGCTGCTGACGGCGATCAGCCGTGACCAGCCGCTGGTGTATTCGCCGCAGTTCCAGTATTCGCTGGGCGACCCCGCAGGCACCGCACAGAGCTATCGCTATCCGCTGCCCTGGCGTGGCGGGCCGTTTCGCCTGAGTCAGGGCGCCAACGGCCAATACAGCCACTACGGGCCGAAGAACCGCTACGCCATGGACATCGCCATGCCGGTGGGCACGCCGATCATCGCCGCGCGAGCGGGAGTAGTGGTGAAAACCGAGAATTCCCAGAGCGGGCGCGGTACCGATGCCTCCGGCAATTTCGTCCGGGTGCTGCACGACGACGGCACGATGGGCGTGTACCTGCATCTGAAACAGGGTTCGGTGAGTGTGCGCGAAGGCCAGCGGGTCAAGGTCGGCAGCCCGCTGGCGCTGTCGGGCAACACCGGCAACAGCAGCGGCCCGCACCTGCACTTCGTGGTGCAGCGCAATACCGGAGAGGGGCTGGTGTCGATTCCCTATCAGTTCAACCAGCCGCTGGGGGCGTTGCCCAACTTTGCGTTGGGCAAGCAGTAGGCGCGATAGGGTGTTGAGGGTTTTTGTGGCGAGGGGATTTATCCCCGTTGGGCCGCGAAGCGGCCCCAAATATTGCAACTCTGTACTAACTGACTGCATTCAATGGTTTTGGGACGGCTGCGCCGTCCAACGGGGATAAATCCCCTCGCCACAAGAGCCCCCCAAACTCCCATCAATCGAGCATCAACACCTTGGCCAGAACAATCTTCGGCCCTTTCATCTTCTTTATGATGATCCGCAGGCCTTCGACTTCCAGCACTTCTTCCTCTTCCGGCACCCGTTTCAGGGTTTCGTAAACCAGCCCGGCAAGGGTTTCCGCTTCGATGTGATCAAGATCGATGCCCAGCAGACGTTCGACCTTGAACAACGGCGTATCGCCACGCACCAGCAGCTTGCCCGGCTGATAGGCAAGGATGCCGCGCTCTGCCTTGCGGTGCTCGTCCTGAATGTCGCCGACCAGCACTTCCAGCACGTCTTCCATGGTCAGGTAGCCGATGATGTTGCCGTCAGCCTCTTCGACCACGGCGAAGTGCGAGCCACCCTTGCGGAACTGCTCCAGCAGCTGCGAAAGCGGCATGTGCCGCGACACGCGCTCCAGCGGGCGGGTCAGCTCGGCCAGGTTGAACGACTCTGGAATGTGGTCCAGCGCGGCCAGTTCCAGCAGCAGATCCTTGATGTGCAGCAGGCCGACGAACTCCTGGCGCTCGCTGTCGTACACCGGATAACGGCTGAACTTGTGGCGACGGAACATCGCCAGGATTTCCTTCAGCGGCGCGTTGAACTCCAGGGTGATCAGGTCTTCGCGGGAGTTGGCCCAGTCGACCACTTCCAGCTCGCCCATTTCCACCGCCGAAGCCAACACGCGCATGCCCTGATCGCTCGGATCCTGGCCACGGCTGGAGTGCAGGATCAATTTCAGTTCTTCGCGGCTGTAATGGTGTTCATGGTGCGGGCCGGGTTCACCTTGCCCGGCGATACGCAAAATCGCGTTGGCGCTGGCGTTGAGCAGGTAGATCGCCGGGTACATCGCCCAGTAGAACAGGTACAGCGGCACCGCGGTCCACAGCGACAAAAGCTCGGGTTTGCGGATCGCCCATGACTTGGGCGCCAGCTCGCCGACCACGATGTGCAGGTACGAAATGATGAAGAACGCGGTGAAGAACGACACGCCTTTGATGATCTCGGGCGAGTCGACGCCGACTGCGCTCAGCAGCGGCTCGAGAATATGCGCGAACGCCGGTTCACCGACCCAGCCCAGACCGAGAGAGGCGAGGGTGATGCCGAGCTGGCACGCCGACAGGTAGGCATCGAGCTGACTGTGCACGGTGCGCAGGATATGTCCGCGCCAGCCATGTTGTTCAGCGATGGCCTCGACCCGGGTCGAGCGCAATTTGACCATGGCGAATTCCGCTGCAACGAAAAAACCGTTGAGCAAAACCAGGATCAGAGCAAAAAGAATCATGCCGAAGTCGGCAAAAATGGTTGCGAGGGACAAGCCAGGGGAAGGGTCCATGATGGAGTTTTGCGGGTTCCGTGTGATTCGAAAGTAGGGAGAAACAGCGCCTGAAAGGCAGGCACAAGTCAGCCAATGTAGCGGCTGACCGTGCGATTGCCTAGTGGCGTGTGCCGGGCGGCATCACTCGGCGGCGCTGATCGCCCGTGCGCTGGCCACCTGAGCCGGGGCGAAATGGCAGGTGAACGTGCTGCCGTGGCCGGGCACGCTGCTGATCTCCATGCGCGCGCGGTGGCGCAGCAGCACGTGCTTGACGATGGCCAGGCCGAGGCCGGTGCCGCCCGTGTTGGAGTTGCGGCTGGAATCGACGCGGTAGAAACGCTCGGTCAGGCGCGGCAGGTGTTTGCTGTCGATACCGATGCCGGAATCCTGCACGCTCAGGTGCGCGCCCTGATCGTCGCCCCACCAGCGAATGCGGATGTTGCCCTCGGCGGGGGTGTACTTGACCGCGTTGAACACCAGATTGGAGAACGCGCTGCGCAACTCCGCTTCGCTGCCCTTGAGCAGCACTCCGGCATTGGCCTCGAGGCTGATGCGCTGGTTCTTCGCCCCGGACAACTGCTGCGCATCGCTGGTGATCGATTGCAGCAAGGTGTCGATCTGCACTGGCTGGTTGTCCGACGGATAGTCGGTGGCTTCCAGCTTGGCCAGCAGCAACAGATCGTTGAGCAGCGTCTGCATGCGCCCGCCCTGTTGTTGCATCTGTTGCAGGGCTCGGCTCCAGCGCGGGTTCACTTCTTCGACATTGTCCAGCAGGGTTTCCAGATAGCCGCAGATCACCGTGAGCGGTGTGCGCAGCTCGTGGGAGACGTTGGCGATGAAATCCTTGCGCATCTGTTCCAGCTGATGGATGCGCGTCACGTCGCGGACCAGCATCAGGTGTTCATTGTTGCCGTAGCGGGTCAGGTACAGCTGAATGCGCACGCGATCGTTGGTCGGCGAAGGGATTTCCAGTGGCTCGGCGAAGCTGTCCTGCTCGAAGTATTCCTTGAAGCGCGGATGGCGCACCAGGTTGGTCACCGGTTGGCCGCTGTCCTGCGGAGTCTTCAGGCCGAGCAGGGTTTCGGCGGCGCGGTTCCACCATTCGAGATTGCCGTCGCTGTCGAGCATGATGACTGCGTCTTTCAGCGCGGCGGTGGATTCCTGCACCCGGTCGATCACCGCTTGCAGACGCCCGCGCACCCGTTGGTCGCGGCGTTGCAGGTGATAGATGCTGTCGAACACCTCGCCCCACAGACCATAGCCATCGGGCGGCGCTTCGTCGGGTTGGTGCTGGCGCAGCCATTCGTGCAGACGCAGCAATTGCTTGAGCGTCCAGGCCAGATATAGGCCCAGACCCGCCGCGAGGCTCCAGCCGTAATAGCCGGTGATCAGGCCGATCACCAGGCAGGCGGTGACCAGCAACAGCATGTGGCGAATCAGGGTGCCATGCCAGTTTTGATTCACAGGGGCGTCCTTAGCCGCAGCTTCAAGTTTCAAGCCGCAAGCTCCAAGCTAAAACGGATCGGCTTTCACTTGCCGCTTGTAGCTGGAAACTTGCAGCTGCTTTTACGCTTTTGTGGAGAACCGATAACCGGTGCCGCGCACGGTTTGTACCAGATTTTCGTAGGCGTCGCCGAGGGCCTTGCGCAGGCGCCGGATGTGCACGTCGACGGTGCGCTCTTCGACGTAGACGTTGCCACCCCAGACCTGGTCAAGCAACTGGCCACGGGTGTAGGCGCGTTCCTGATGGGTCATGAAAAATTGCAGCAGGCGGTATTCGGTCGGGCCCATCTCGGCGGGTTTGCCGTCGATGGTCACGCGGTGGCTGATCGGGTCGAGCAGCAGGCCGCCGACTTCGATCGGCGCTTCGCCATCGGTCGGTCCGGCGCGGCGCAGCACAGCCTTGAGGCGGGCGACCAGTTCACGCGGGGAAAACGGTTTGGTGATGTAGTCGTCGGCGCCGACTTCCAGGCCCTGGATCTTGTTGTCCTCTTCGCCCTTGGCGGTGAGCATGATGATCGGGATGTCCCCGGTCAGCTCGTCACGCTTGAGGCGCCGTGCCAGTTCGATGCCCGAGGTGCCGGGCAGCATCCAGTCGAGCAGGATCAGGTCCGGTTTGCGGTCGACAATAATGGCGTGAGCCTGCTGCGAGTTCTCTGCCTCGAGGCAGTCATAGCCGGCCATTTCCAACGCCACGGCGATCATCTCGCGAATGGGCGCTTCGTCGTCGACGATCAGAATGCTCCTGCCAACCATGCCTTAATCCTCTTGTCATTTAACTGTCTTGCGCCGCATTAGATAACGGAATTATTGCAGTCGTGTGACAGTATTTCAGGCCCGCAACATTTGCACCCATCCTCGACTAAGCTCTAAGTCCGAATCCTGACAACCACAAAAGAAGGTTTCCATGACTCAGATGACTGCTTCGTTCAAAGCCCTGCTGATGGCCGCCGCCCTGACATTGCCGGGGCTGGCCATGGCGGCCGATCCGGCGATGGAGAAGGACGGCATGTACACCGACCACAAGGGCATGACCCTGTACACCTTCGCCAAGGACTCCGCTGGCAAGTCCGCGTGTAACGACAAGTGCGCGGCAAACTGGCCGCCGTTGATGGCGCAGGCGGGTGACAAATCCATGGGCGACTGGACGGTGATCAAGCGTGACGACGGCACGATGCAGTGGGCCTACCAGGGCATGCCGTTGTACACCTTCGTGATGGACAAGAAGGCCGGCGACATGACCGGCGACGGCAAAATGGACGGCGCGTGGAAAGTCGCCAAGGCCAAATAGATGCAACCCAGACGCTTTGGGAGCGAGCCTGCTCGCGAAAACGATGTGTCAGTTATCGCAGAGGTGACTGACATGACGCCTTCGCGAGCAGGCTCGCTCCCACAGGTGTCATGCATTAGCGCAGTGCGTAATCCAGCACGATCCCGACAAATATCGCCAACCCTGCCCAGTGGTTGTGCAAAAACGCCTGGAAACAACGCATGCGGTCCTTGCTGCGTGTGTACCAGAACTCCCACGCATAACATCCCGCAGCTACCAGCAAGCCGAGGTGGAACCAGATCCCCAGTTCGAACTTCGATCCGGCCAGGATCAGGCAGGCCAGCGACAATGCCTGCAAGCTGAGGATGATCACCCGATCTGCCTCGCCAAACAGAATCGCCGTGGATTTCACGCCGATCTTCAGATCGTCATCACGATCGGTCATCGCGTAGTAAGTGTCGTAGCCCACCGTCCACAGCAGGTTGGCAATCCACAGCAGCCACGCCGCCGCTGGCAACTCGCCGGTCTCGGCGGTAAAGGCCATCGGCATGCCCCAGGAGAACGCCGCGCCCAGCACCACTTGCGGGTAGTAGGTGTAGCGCTTCATGAACGGATAAGTGAACGCCAGCGCCAGACCACCCAGCGACAGCCAGATCGTCGGTGCGTTGGTGCACAGCACCAGCAGAAAACTGATCCCCATCAGCACGGCAAAGAACACCAGCGCTTCCTTCGAGCTGATCCGGCCGCTGGCCAGCGGCCGTTGCGCGGTGCGTTTGACGTGGCCGTCGACCTTGCGGTCGGCCCAGTCGTTGATCACGCAGCCGCCGGCACGGGTCAGCACTACGCCAAGAACAAAAATCACCACGTTGGCCAGCGACGGCGAGCCCTTGCCGGCAATCCACAATGCCCACAATGTCGGCCACAGCAGCAGGTAAATGCCGATCGGCTTGTCCATGCGCGTCAACTGAACGAAATCCCAGGCGCGCGGGTTCAGACGGTTGAGGGACTTGAGCAGGCTTTGATACATCAGCAGTTCTCCGGATGGGCGCGGGCGGCGTCCCACAGGCTCGGCAGGAAGATTTCCGCGACCAGCACGCTCAGCGCACCACGGTCGAAACGCGAACGCCGGCCCCACAATTCAGGGGCTTGCACCGCTGGCGGCAACCATTGTTCAGGGTAGTGGCAGACTTCAATGGCGCGGCGTTGAAATGCCCGATCGCAAAACAGCAATTCGCCCAGCGAGCGGCTGCCCAGCTCATCCATGTGTAAACCATCACCTTGCAGGGCGGCGCGCGAGGCGACGCTGCGGGCAAACACCCAGGCTTCGCCATGACCACGCAAATACACCTCACGCACCCAGCCTTCGCTGCCCTCGGCCAGATCCAGCGCCGCGCATTCATCAGCGCGCAGGGTGTCCCAGCCTTCGAACAACGGCGACACGCTGAAGCCATCCTCGGACAAACGGGTCAAACGGCGGGTCAGCGAACCTTCGTCGAACAACCAGTCCAGGGTCAACGGATCGGGGCGGGGCGTCAGGCGGTCTTGGGTCAGCCAGAGCGGGGCGGGGCAGGCATTTGAATGTTGCACAATGAGTCATTATTGGCCGCAAATGAGGCGGCGAGCTTACCATGGCAGGCGACAGGATTGAGCGGCGCCGGCCGCCGTTGCGCCGAACAGGCTTGCATCTGCGCGGCACCCTCAGTACAAAACGCCCTGAGCAGGATGGCAGCGCAACACCCATCGACCGTCCGCGCCGGCACTACGCCTGAACCCTGAGGAAGTACCTGAATGAAGAAGTGGCAATGTATCGTCTGTGGCCTGATCTATAACGAAGCCGAGGGTTGGCCGGATGACGACATCGCGCCGGGCACCCGCTGGGAAGACGTACCGGCAGACTGGCTGTGTCCCGACTGCGGCGTCGGCAAAATGGACTTCGAAATGATTGAAATCAACTAAGCAAATAGAGGAGTAAGGCATGAGCGCACCAGTCGTCATCATCGGCACCGGGCTTGCGGGCTACAACCTGGCCCGCGAGTTTCGCAAGCTCGACAGCGAAACCCCGCTGCTGCTGATCACCGCCGATGACGGCCGCTCTTACTCCAAGCCGATGCTCTCCACCGGCTTCGGCAAGAACAAGGACGCCGACGGCCTGAGCATGGCCGAACCCGGCGCCATGGCCGAGCAGTTGAAGGCCGAAGTGCGCACCCACACGCGCATCAGCGGCATCGACGCCGGCCACAAACGCTTGTGGATCGGTGAAGAAGCCGTGCCTTATCGTGATCTGATCCTGGCCTGGGGCGCGGAAACCGTGCGCGTGCCGATCGAAGGCGACGGCGCGGAACTGGTATTTCCGATCAACGATCTGGAAGACTACGCGCGCTTTCGTGCCGCAGCCGCGGGCAAGCGTCGGGTGTTGTTGCTCGGCGCCGGGCTGATCGGCTGTGAATTTGCCAATGACCTGATTCTCGGCGGCTACGAAGTGCAACTGGTCGCGCCGTGCGAACAAGTCATGCCAATGCTTTTGCATCCTGCCGCTGCGGCGGCCGTGCAGGCCGGGCTGGAAAGTATCGGGGCGAAGTTTCACCTCGGCCCGGTGCTGACCCGCCTTGAGCAAGTAGTCGATGGCCTGGAAGCGCACCTGTCCGACGGTCAGATCATCCCGTGCGATGTGGTGGTCTCGGCGATCGGTCTGCGCCCGCGCATCGATCTGGCAGCGGCTGCCGGCGTGCAGATCAATCGCGGCGTGATGGTCGATCGTTACCTGAAGACCTCTCACGCCAACATTTACGCCTTGGGCGATTGCGCCGAAGTCGACGGGCTCAACCTGCTTTACGTGATGCCGCTAATGAGTTGCGCGCGCGCGTTGGCGCAAACCCTCGCCGGAAACCCGACCGCGGTCAGCTATGGGCCGATGCCGATCACCGTGAAAACCCCGGTGTGCCCGCTGGTGGTTTCGCCGCCGCCACGGGGCAGCGAAGGCATTTGGAGCGTCGAAGGGCAGGGCGCCGACATCAAAGCGCTGTGCCACAGTGCCGACGGTCAGTTACTCGGATACGCCCTGACCGGCGGGGCAGTCATGGAAAAACTGGCCCTCAACAAACAACTGCCGCCGTTGCTGGCGTAAATGCCGGTCGTTCTGTCGCAAACACCGCTCTTTTGCCCCGACAAAGGTCTTGGGGAGACTGGCGCCGCCGTTGGCGGCGTGCCATTCTCACTCCCGTCTGCCGCAGAGTAGAGCCTGCGGCGCCTTGGGCGCTGTTCCAACGAGAACAGCACGGACATAACAACAAAAAACCGTCAAAGGGGCTTCACTAATGCGTAAACCAGAACTCGCCGCTGCAATCGCCGAAAAGGCAGACCTGACCAAAGAACAGGCCAATCGCGTCCTCAACGCCGTCCTCGAAGAAATCACCGGCGCCCTGCACCGCAAGGACAGCGTGACGCTGGTCGGCTTCGGCACCTTCCTGCAACGCCACCGCGGCGCCCGCACCGGCAAAAACCCGCAGACCGGCGAACCGGTCAAGATCAAGGCCAGCAACACCGTGGCGTTCAAGCCAGGCAAATCGTTGAAAGACAGCGTCAATCCTTGATGGCGGCGTGCTCCCCTGAATGACGGGGAGAACCGCAAATGAAAAATGGGCACACCGATTGCGGTCGGGTGCCCATTTTTTGTGGCTGTCTGTTGGCTTACTGGCGTCGGAAGCAGGCCTTGCCGTTGCCGAAATCCACGGCCAGGCAGTTTGGCTCGATCGCCAGTTGCAGGTCCTGGAACAGTCCGCCCAGATCGCTGTTGGAGGCAGGCTTGGTTTTGCTTTCCAGCAGTACTGTCTGGTTCTCGACTTTCCAGGTGCCTTTGGCAAAGCCATCGGCGCTGCCATACGCCACACCGGCATCAAAGGTGCCGTCGTTTCGCAACAGCAACTCGGCGCCCATTTCCATTGCGCCGGTCAGGTAGTAATGGCCTTCCAGCTGTGGGGTGTCCGCTGACGCTTGGGAGGCGGGCAGCCACATCAGTGCGGCGAAAAACAGTGGTTTCAGTTCCATGAAATGAAGCTCCTTGGCAGTTGTAGTAGAGGGAGCGCATTTTCGAGCGTTGGATTCTGGCACAGCCATGTTTTGCCCGCCCGTTGTTCAGGCGCTACACAATCGAATCAATATCCAGCTGAAACGGCGCGCCAACTGCATGCCCACCGGTCATCGCGGCGATAGCGGCGTCGTGGTCTTCAGCGGCTGGCGGGATCATCGCCAGTTGCTCCTGAACCAGGTTTTCAGGGTGGGCGTTCCAGCGCAGCAGACCTTCCTCGACCCATTCGGGCTGGTCGGCATAGCTGCCGTAAACGTCGGTCTCAGTGACCCGTTGACTGCGCAGCGCTGTCAGGCGGGCTTTGGTCATGCTGATCTTGTCTATTTCCTGATTGAGCATCAGCGTCTTGTGCGCGCGCTCCTGCTCTCGCACGTAAGAACGGTGGTTGTTTTGCAGATCGCGCTTAACGGCCCGCAGCTGTTGCTGAATATTCTCCAGCGCGCTGCTGATCCACTCGAATTCGCGATTGGTCACCAGCGAACGCTTGAGCTGCAGTGCTTCCTGCCAACGGCGCAAGCTGGCCCAGCAGCCGGGGATGTAGCTGCCGACCATTGAGTGGTGACCCCGGTCGAACAACTGCCGCAGAAACGATCCGCGTTCGGGCAAGCCGTTGGTAGCGCGCAGGGCCTTGGCGCAGCCGTGATCGACGATCGTGCTGCAACCCGGCTCCCAGAGAAGGGAGGATCGGTGGTCCTTGTCGAACTCAACGGGCATGAAATGGCGCAAAGCACCGTGATGCCCATAGTCGTCGCCAAAGAAATTGATGATTCCCCAGATCAGCAGGCCGAGGCCGGCGACCGGGTTGAAGCCCAGCACCACGGCGTTGGTTGCGTACATCGGCCCAGGCTTGGCAAAGGTGTTCATCCAGGTCGCCGGCACGCTCGGTACCGGATCGTTCTGATTGACGATGCGGTGATGCACCAGCGATCTGGCGCTTTCGATGAAGGTGGTGTCGCCGGCACGGGGGGCGCCGTAGGTGTAGAGCACGATTTGCGGGGAGAACTCCAGGTTGCGTCTCAGCATCTCGGACAGGATCAGTGCAACTGCACCGCCCAGACTGTGACCCGTGATCAGCAGCTTTTGCCCGCTGTAGAATTTTTCCAGATAAGTCACGATAAATGGATAAGCCGCCAAAGCGCCACCGTAGAAACCGCGGTGCACTTTGCCTTCGCCTTCGGCAAAGGGAACCTGATAGGCATCGCCGTCACGCCGGCCGTCGGGCCAGATCTCACTGGTACCGCGTACGCTGATCAGGATCAGTTCGTCGTGGTGGCAGATGAAAGCCTGAGTGTCCGTGCTTTCGACCTGTTTGCGATCATCGAAAAAATGCAGTCTGGCGGGGTGTTCTTGTTGATTCCCTAACGCGGGGTCATTCACTTCGGGGTAAAGATTCGGGTCAAACGGCACCACTTCCAGGCGTTTCGAATACGGCACGTCTTCATACAGTGGATAGTATTTCTGCGATTGTGAGTCATCGACCTTCCACAACTCATCGAACTGCGGCAGCGCGTGGCCGAACCAGTTGCCGCTGCTGGGCTGTAGCGGAAAGCTTACCGTGTCGGTCTGCACCGGTTGAGTGTTGGGTTCCTGTCCGAAATCGGTGTAGCTCAGCGTCGCCATCACCGACAGCTGATAAAGGTTGAGCGCGCAGAACGCGTCGCCTGTCGACAGCATTGGCCGTAGCGCTCTCATCGGCCGTACTTCCAGCACATGGTGTTTGTTCGGCAGCAGTGCGACGCCCTTGGGCGGCGGCGGGGAAAACCCCAACTCGACGGTGGCCATCTCCGCCGCACTCAAGATGGTGTGCAGTCCGCCATCCGCAGAAGTTTTATCGACGACCGTGAAGTCTCTGGACTTCGCAGCGGGGCGCATGAGCTTGTGCGCCGCCCTCTTCGGAGCGTCGCGACGAGCAGCCAGCGGCGGCAAGTGGGCGATGTATTTTACCAGTTCACTGACTTCGACCTGGCAGTACGCATCGGTTTCGGACAGGTCCTTGGCGGGGTTGGCCTGGGTGCGAGTGCCTGTTTTGTGGAAGAAGCGGGTTTTTTCGGCGCGGACTTGGAGTTCGGTGATGGGGAGAGGGTAGTGCGGTCGTTCCTTCAGTCGCGCATATACTTCCTCTTTACCCTGATAAAACTGACTGAGCTTCAGGGTTACGGGACCGCAGTAATGATCAAGAACTTTTCCGGAGCCCGAGGAATCCAGTTTGCCGGTATAAACAATATCTTCGTAATCGACGGCTTCGTAGGTCAAACCGGCGTAGGGTTTGCCATCACCGAACTCGTCCACCAATTGAAAACTTGTGGCTTGTCCGCGTCTTGGGCAGGCGTGGATGTTGCCTTGCATAAAGGCCGCAATGCCGGAATCTGTCGGCTCAATGCTCATGGGGTCTGATCCTTGTTTTCAGTGCAATCGGGGTAAATAGTGCAGATGCGCTCGTCTACCATCCTGAATGTGCTGAAGTCTTTGTAATTGCCGAAACAGAACGCATCCTGATCCTCAAAGGCTTTCCCCATGCAGCGCTTCCATCCGCCGGGCACTTTTACCCACGTGTCACCAAAAGCGGGCTTTTCCCGCTCAGATAATTGGATTTTCAGAGTCACCGTTTTTCCAGAAAGCTGAGTCAGCGTGTACGCCGTGAAAGGACGGCTCCGCCCGACATTGCCCTGTGCATCCATTTTTTTGCAGGTCAGCAGTTTGATCAGATAACGCTTCGGGCCCACCGTGCGAAAAGACCACATGCACTCACCAAAGAACTCAGCTGTCTCGTCATCTCTGAAACTACCCATCTGTCGTTCCAGCAACTCCGGACGTACAGCAATCGAGGCGTAGTCATAGCTGAAGTTGCTTCGCCCTGAACCATAAATACCGATGACCTTGATCTCGATGTAATTCAGCGCCAGCGGACATTCGCTTACGGTTCTGTACAGCGGGATCTCGGAAGTCCCTTGGTACTTCATATTGGTTTTGTTGTATCCCAGCTGAGTGTTTCTCCCGCCAGGCACGGTGCATGTTTGGCCCTTGGCCGGAACATAGGTGGCCGTCAGGTCGTACTTGAATCCAGGTGGAAAATCCGGAACAAACATAAAGGTGTTCGGGGTCTTCACCGTCGTACAACCCACCAGCAATCCCAGGCAACCACTCAGCAGCAACCCTCGTTTCAAGTTCCTCATCGACCTACCTCTCCCTGCCAATACAACGCTTCCTGATATACCCGCTCAAAATGCATCGCCGGATCTTCACCGGGTTTGGGCAGCCATGATTTGCCTGGCCGATATCCCGGTAACTGCAAACTGCGGGTCAGCAAGAAATGCACGTGCTCCGGTTGTTGCCAGCCCCACAGGTGCGTCAGTTGAATCAGGCCCCACAACCATTCATCGACGTCCAGTTGTTCGGCCAGCTCGGCCATGGCTTCGGTGTGTTCGCCGACCAGGTAACGGCGGGTGTTGTCGAACAGCACGTTGGCGTAGATCAGTTCCGGGGTCGGCGTGTGCAGCCACGGCGGATCCATCGGCAGCGGGTGGTGGCCGGGGTCCGGGTTGTCGATGGCGTTCCATCGTTCTGCGTGCCAATAGCAAACGCTGTTGAATGGCCCGAGAAACGCCGCGCGGTGCTCGGGTTGCAGGTGCGCCAGCGCACGTCCCAGAACCCGGTTGTCATGCACGCGGTACACCGCCTGATTCGGACGTTCGCCGGTTATCAGGCGATCGCGCCAATGCGCCGCCAGCAGATCAAGTTCGACGTGACGGGCACTGGCCAGCCAGCCCCAATTGCGCTCGGGCGTGGCGAGCAAGGTCTGGATCGCGGGATGCTGCGCCGTATCGATCTGCAACAGCAGCGGGCCGGTCGGCACCAGCGACTCGGCCGGCGTGCCGGTGTAGAGCGGACGAAACCGCTCGGTGCCGAGGTCGCGGGTCAACGCAGCGTGCTCTGCGCTGTGGCCGTCGGTGTCGAGCATCAGATACAGATCGCAGCCGGCGCGGGACTGAGCGTGCAACCATTGTTCGACCGGGCTCATGCGACTTCTCCCAGCTCGCACAGACCCGCTGCGCAGGCTTCGCACAGCGGGCAAAAATCCGCTGCCTGCTGGCGGGCGCTGTTGACGATCGACAGCGGCGTGGCGTTGATCGCAGCTGGCAGGCCGGCCTCAACTTGCAGCGGTTGTAGCGGTGCGAGAGCCGGCAGTGGCGCGCCGCCCTGAACGATGGGCACGCTGCTGAAAATCCCGCCGGCATTGATCACGATGTGATGACCGCCCGCTGACAGCGTCAGGCTCATGCCGGCATCGATCACCACGTTGCTTGCCGTGACATGCGCCTGCTGGCCGGCCTGGATCACCAGAGCGCCCAGGGTCTGGCTGCTGGTACCGCTGACCTGCAACAAGTCATCGGCGTTGATTACTGTGCTGCGCAGTCCTTGATGAGTGCGCGAATCCTTGCCCTCGATGAGACTGGTGCTGTCATTGCCGACATGCTCATGGCGGTCGCGAGTGATCAGGCTGCGGCTGTCGTTGAGGATCAGTTGCTCGAGGTCGCGCTGCGCGCGCAGGTAGATCTTCTCCTGCCCGGCGCGATCCTCGATCGACAGTTCGTTGTAGCCGCCATTGCGCGGTGAGCTCTGGCTGCGTAATACCGTGCGGGTTTTACTCGCCGACAAGGGATGGGCGACGGCATTGACCTTGTTGGCGACGCAGCCGGTAATCAGCGGTTGGTCCGGGTCGCCTTCCTGGAAGGTCACGACCACTTCCATGTCGACCCGGGGAATGGTCACCGCACCGAATCCGTCACCTGCCCAACTGGACGCTACGCGTAACCAGCAGCTGCTTTTTTCGCTGTTGCGTTCAGCGCGATCCCAGGGAAACTCGACACGAACCCTGCCGTATTCATCACAGAAGATCTCCTCTCCGGGAGGCCCGGTAACGCGCGCGGTCTGGCAGACCAGCAAGGGTCTTGGCGCGGGCAAAGGCGGACGGTAAACCACCTCTGCGGGAATGGCCCTGAAGGTATTGCGGTAGCCCTGGGAAAAACCATCGGCAGGATTCGCCTCGCTGCTGAAAGCCTCTTCGAGTACTGCCGGTTGCTTGCCTTCGTGACTGAGACTGACCAACAGCCACAACTCGTTGCAGTCGGCCCTGGGATGTTCGCTCAGCTTGAACAGGTGACCGCTGCGCAAAATCGGCTGATTGCTTTTGCCTTCAATCCATTGATAGTCGCTGCGATGGCGCTCCAAGGCCTGACGCGCCAGCTGTTTGCCGTGCTTCTCGGACTTGATCAGCAGTGGATAGCGATAGTCCTCCAGAGCCGGCGTGAACTCGGCGGTGAAGCGGCTTTCCAGCAGCAGGCTTGGGCGCATGAGGTCATAGTCGCGGCGGGTGACCGTGCTGGTACGGGTGTTGAAGCCCATGCTCAGGTGGTTGACCACCGGGTGTTCGGCGACCATGCCGCTATCCACCCGAAAGGCTGTCGTACCCAATTTGCGCGCGAACACCGGGCTGTCGCTGAACACCAGCAAGTGCCTGTCGAGCGAATGCTGGTGGTGCCAGGCAATACCCTCTTCGGCGCACAGACGCTGAATGAACAGGAAGTCGCTTTCGCCGTATTGCGTGCAGTACTCACGAGGCTCACCGGCGGCGACATTGAACGTGAAGTCATCGGCCTGGATGCCATGGCCTTTGAGGACTTGCGCGATGATCTGCGGCACTGTCAGTTGCTGAAAAATCCGCTGGTCGTGGCTCATTTGCAGATAATGCAGCGCCGGTACCAGTGACAGCTCATAGCGGGTCAGGCGCTTTCCCGATTCGCCGAGCATGACATTTTCGATCCGCCCGTGAATGCCTTCGCCCGCTAACCCGAATTGCAGAAAAGCAGGCTGGCTGAGCAGGCTTTCCAGATCGAAATCCGCGTACTCGCTCACCAGCTCGATGCGAAATGCGTACAGCTGACTGATCGCTTCGGTGCCAGTGAACGCGAGCACCTTGAAGTCGTGACGAATGGCCGGGATATGCAGTGAGAATGGCGCGCAGTGGCCTTTGCCGAACATGGGCTTGTCCTTAAGCAAAGTGAGTCAACGCGCGATACCGTCCTCCCTGATCGCCGCGCATGAAAAGTTGCCAAGGCAAGCTAGCGGCGCGGCAAACTAATTGATGTAAGAAGTATCCCTGAAATTTGTCAGAGTATTCCGGTGTGGAAGTCTTGGTTGGGATGCGAGAAGTGTCTGTAGGACGCGGCTCGGATAACTATCGAAGTGCCAGTATTTGCCGGGGGAGTAAAGTTTCAGAATAATGAAATGCCATCATTATAGTGGCACTTTTTGCATTGATCGTTGTCGCTGCAAACTTCTCGATGGAACCCGGTCATTTTAGGAAGTGTCCTACTTCTATTTTTTTTTGAATTTGGCATGCTGCACGCCGCTCGAGGGTGCGGGCGTCAGGTAAACTCGCCCGGCTGCGGCCGAGGCTCTGGGACAATGGTTTGGCGGGAGCCGGGAAAATGCGCTGATTTATAAACGGCATCAGGGAAACCCCTGCGACATATAGGGCGATCTCCTACAGATCGCAATGAACAGTTCGTCTTGTTGTTTAATCAGATGCTTGCTAGTGGCCATCATAGTGATTACGATGCGCCCACTTGAAAGAGCACATCTCAATTGGATGAGTCGCTGAACTGCTCTTCGATACTGTCCCGCGTTGCTGAAACTCCATTCGCGCGCATGACTGTAATCCTTAATAAAGGCCATGGATGTCCTACTCAAGCAAACTTTCCGCCCATTACCTCGAACTCGCAAAAGTCTCTGTTTCCAAAGAGAATTTCGCGGGCGAAGACGTTCGTTTTTCGAGCGAGTTCGAGGCGCTGGAAAGTGAGCTGGCCAAGGCTTCGTCGATGCACGAAAGCGGGCAGATCGACTGGCTGAAAATCCGCGAAAACAGTGAAAATCTGCTGCGTACCCAATCCAAGGATCTGCGTGTCGGCGCCTGGCTGACGTGGTCGCTGTACCAGCGCGAATCCTTCCCCGGGCTGCTTGCCGGCCTCGGTCTGCTGCACCATCTGTCGGAAAACAACTGGGCCGACGTCCACCCGCTCAAACCCCGCACCCGTGCCGCCGCGATCGGCTGGCTGGTGCCGCGTCTCGAGCAGGTCATCACCGAAAACATTGCGATCAAAGAGCAGTTGCCGATGTTCCGGCAGCTCTCTGAGCACCTGGCCGGTCTTGAGGCCGCGTGCACTGAACATCTGGGCGATGACGCGCCACTGCTGCTGCCGATCTCCCGCCGCCTGAAAACCATGATCCAGCGTGCCGCCGACAACCAGCCGGCGCCCGGCGTGGTGGGCGCGGCGGTGGCGCAGGTCAAGCAGGCCGCGACCCAGCTGCTCACTCCTGGCGCACCGATCGACAACGAGCGGGATGCGCACAAAGCCCTGCGCGCCCAGCAGGACAGCGCCCGGCCGTTGTGTGCCTGGTGGCTCAAGCAGAAGGCTACCGATCTGCGTGCCCTGCGCCTCAATCGCACGCTGTTGTGGATGACCATCGACGCAGTGCCCGAGCGCAACGCCGAGCAGATCACCGTGCTGCGCGGTCTGCCGCTGGAAAAGCTCAAGCTCTATCAGGACCGTTTCGATCAGGGCAAATACGCCGACCTGCTGGTGGAACTGGAGGCGAGCCTGGCGAAGGCGCCGTTCTGGTTCGATGGCCAGAGGATGGTCTGGGAATGTCTCCAGAACCTCAACGCCGAGCTGGCCATGCGCGAAGTGGAAATCCACTTCGCGCTTTTGATTCAGCGCCTGCCGGGCATCATCGAGTTGCGCTTCCATGACGGCGCGCCGTTTGCCGATCCGTCCACCCGGGCGTGGATCGCCGCCAATGTCATGCCGCACCTGCAAAGCGCCAGCGCGCCGCGCAAGGTCGAAAGCGAGAACGTCGAAACCCAGCCGGCCTGGGAAAAAGCCCTCGAGGAAGTCCAGCCGATTCTGCGCAAGGAAGGCTTGAAGCCGGCCGTGCAGATTCTCAAGCAGGGTCTGCAATCGGCCCACGGTGGCCGCGAACGCTTCTTCTGGCAGTTCACCCTCGCGCGGCTGTGTTTCCTGGCCAAGAAATACGAACTGGCCAAGAACCAGCTCGAAACCCTCGATCAGACATTACAGGACTCAGGCCTGCACGCCTGGGAGCCCGATCTTGCATTGCAAGTGCTGCACCTGCTGCACAGTTGCTGCGAGTTGTTGCCGCAGAACCACGCCGTACGTGAAAGCAAGGAAGAGATTTATCGCAGGCTGTGCCACCTCGACCTCGAAGTGGTACTCGAATAGGCCCCAGGGCCACAACCGCAAGGAGAAAAGCCATGGCCAAAGAAGGCTCGGTAGCCCCCAAGGAACGCATCAACGTCACCTTCAAACCCGCCACCGGCGGAGCTCAGGAAGAGATTGAACTGCCGCTGAAGCTGCTGGCAATCGGTGACTACACCCACCGCAAGGACGATCGCAAAATCGAAGATCGCAAGCCGATCAGCATCGACAAGATGACCTTCGACGAAGTGTTGGCCAAGCAAGAGCTGGGTCTGACGCTGAGCGTGCCGAACCGTCTGCAGGAAGATGGCGAGGCTGAAGAGCTGGCCGTGCAATTGCGCGTCAATTCGATGAAGGACTTCAACCCGGCCAGCCTGGTCGAGCAAGTGCCTGAGCTGAAAAAACTGATGGAACTGCGCGATGCGCTGGTGGCCCTCAAAGGCCCGCTGGGTAACGCACCTGCGTTCCGTAAAGCGATCGAAGGCGTGCTCGCCGACGACGAATCCCGCGGTCGCGTACTCGGTGAGCTGGGCCTGAACGCCGCAGCCCCGGACGCCTGAGACTCCAGTAGCCAAGGAAGCCAACACAATGAGCACTAGCGCAGCACAAGAGAAGAGCGCCGCCAGCGGCGAATACAGCATTCTCGACAGCATCATCGCCGAAACCCGTCTGACTCCGGACGACGAAGCCTACGACATCGCCAAGCGTGGCGTGTCGGCGTTCATCGAAGAGCTGCTCAAGCCGCAGAACAACGGTGAGCCGGTCAAGAAAGCCATGGTTGACCGCATGATCGCCGAGATCGATGCCAAGCTCAGCCGTCAGATGGACGAGATCCTGCACCACCCGGATTTCCAGGCGCTGGAATCGTCGTGGCGTGGTCTGCAGTTGCTGGTCGACCGCACCAACTTCCGCGAAAACATCAAGATCGAAATCCTCAACGTCTCCAAAGAAGACCTGCTGGACGATTTCGAAGATTCGCCGGAAGTCATGCAGTCGGGCCTGTACAAGCACATCTACACCGCTGAATACGGCCAGTTCGGTGGTCAGCCGGTGGGCGCGATCATCGCCAACTACTACATGTCGCCAAGCTCGCCAGACGTCAAGCTGATGCAGTACGTGGCCAGCGTTTCGTGCATGTCCCACGCGCCGTTCATCGCTGCCGCCGGGCCGAAATTCTTCGGTCTGGAAAGCTTCACCGGCCTGCCGGATCTGAAAGATCTGAAAGACCACTTCGAAGGCCCGCAATTCGCCAAATGGCAGAGCTTCCGTACTTCGGAAGACTCGCGCTACGTTGGTCTGACCGTGCCGCGTTTCCTGCTGCGTAACCCGTACGATCCGGAAGAAAACCCGGTGAAATCGTTCGTGTACAAGGAAACCGTTGCCAACAGCCACGAGCACTACCTGTGGGGCAACACCGCTTACGCCTTCGGCACCAAGCTGACCGACAGCTTCGCCAAATTCCGCTGGTGCCCGAACATCATCGGCCCGCAGAGCGGTGGCGCGGTTGAAGACCTGCCGTTGCACCACTTCGAAAGCATGGGCGAAATCGAAACCAAGATCCCAACCGAAGTATTGGTTTCCGACCGTCGTGAATACGAACTGGCCGAGGAAGGCTTCATCTCCCTGACCATGCGCAAAGGCTCCGACAACGCGGCGTTCTTCTCCGCAAGCTCGGTGCAGAAGCCGAAGTTCTTCGGCATCAGCGCAGAAGGCAAGGCGGCAGAGCTGAACTACAAGCTCGGCACCCAACTGCCGTACATGATGATCGTCAACCGCCTGGCTCACTACTTGAAAGTGCTGCAGCGCGAGCAACTCGGTTCGTGGAAAGAGCGTACCGACCTCGAGCTGGAACTGAACAAGTGGATCCGTCAGTACGTTGCCGACCAGGAAAACCCGAGCGCCGAAGTGCGTGGCCGTCGTCCGCTGCGCGCTGCGCAAGTGATCGTCAGCGACGTTGAAGGCGAGCCGGGCTGGTACCGCGTGAGCTTGAACGTGCGTCCGCACTTCAAGTACATGGGTGCCGATTTCACCCTGTCGCTGGTTGGCAAGCTGGACAAAGAGTAAGAGCGACTCATGGACGGATACGGCAGCCTGTTCGAACGCCTCAACGGCGACGCACAACTACGCAAGGGCAACAGCCTTGAGGCTTGTGCCATGGCGTCAGTGGCTGCCCATCTGGCCAAAATGCTCAGCACCCGGGCCGGCAGCGTGCAAACGCTGGCCGACTACGGGTTGCCCGATCTCAATGACATGCGTCTGAGCCTGCACGACTCCCTGAGTCAGGCACGTCTGGCTATCGAAAACTTCATCGAAGCCTACGAGCCACGCCTGAGCAATGTGCGTGTCATTTCCCTGCCGCGTGACCACGATCAACTTCGCCTGGCCTTCAGTATCGAAGGCCTGCTGGAAGTCGAGGGGTTCAAGCGTCAGGTCAGTTTTTCCGCGCGCCTGGATGGCAGCGGTCAAGTCAAGGTCACCTAAGGAGATCCCCGATGTCTGGCAAACCCGCAGCACGCGTATCCGACCCCACCGCTTGCCCGCTCCCCGGCCACGGCACCAACCCGATCGCCGCCGGTTCCGGCGACGTATTCTTCGACGGCCTCGCGGCCGCCCGCCAAGGCGATGCGTCGGCGTGTGGTGGTGCGATGTCGGGCGGTTTGGCGACCACTGTGTTGATCAACGGCAAGCCTGCCGCGACGGTTGATTCGGTGGGGACCCATGGCAACAAGGTTACGGCTGGATCCGGCACGGTGATTATTGGCAATTCGCATACGCCGGCACCGTTTGTGCCGCCGTTGCCGGTGGAGATCAAATGGCCGTTCAACGAGCACTACGTGATCAATTGTCAGGACTCTGGGAAGCCACTGGCGGGAGTGGCATACAGCTTCAAAACAGCCTCGGGGAAAGTTATCAGTGGGGTCACGGGAGCCGACGGGAAGACGCAAAAAATCTCGTCCTCTATAGCGGAGTCCTATGAGTTGACTATTGAACAGCAATCTGAAGTCGTAATTGGATAAAAGGATTTTGTTATGGCGGATACGAAAATAGCATCAAGTCTGACGCCGGCCAGTAACCAAACTGGTAAGTCTGCAGCTGTCCGTCAATTCAAAATCACAGATATACCTGATGCGATGGATAAGATGAAATGGCCAGTTGCTGCGAAGCTTATGCGCCACTGGTTTGATGGCGCGCCATGGCCAACCGCCGATGGTGCGATGAGTAAAGAGGTCAAAGACCATATTGCTCTTGCTGACATCGCCTACGTGAATGACACTATCGTAAAAATGGACTGGTTGATGCAGTTTGAACCTGCGAAAGCTGTCATTGAAGAGCTTAAGTCTGCTTGGGATAATACTGCAGGTCGTAATAATATAAGCAAGAAGATTAAAGATAAGTATCTTGGCTCGGCGCCGGGTGTCTATCCTTTTAAGTTTGCGAGCGCCAGGAAGGTTGAAGAGTTTGGATACAGCAATAGTCGAGCAGTTAAATTTGGCCTGATAGACAAGACTGATGAGTTGCGAGCTGCGCTGGCAAACTTTAATGTCCGCGTATTTCCAGAAGGAAAACTGGTGATTTCCGTAGATAGCATTCAGCTGTTTGTGGAGCGAATTGGGTTTTATGCTGAGGACGCGTATGACTTCAATGACTCACCGGATGACAATTTCAGTCAGCCATTGGGGTTCTGGAACTTTGATGGTATAGCCAACCCTGCCTATGCGGCCACCGCAAATACCGGTGCAGCGCAGATGAAGTCAGACATCGCTTCAAACCCCTATATCAGTGCGGAAGATTCTCAGGCGATGTTTAGGGAAATAGAGAGCTCGCGTTATTTCTATATTACAAATTCTCACTTTGTAAAATATCGGATGGAATTTAAAAAAGGCGGTGATTTCCAGGTTTTGTCTGATGTTCAATATCAAAACGTTCCCGCGACAGTTATTAATGTTTGGAATAAATGATGCGCATTTTTACTCGTGTACAATCCGCTGTCGAACTGGGTGTGGCGAAAAAATGACTACGCTTAAAAAGAAATGGCTAGTGCCTATCAGTTTGCTCTTGGTGTTTATTGCGTTGCTCGTTTATTGCTTGAACGCAATGCTGGATTATCCTGCAAGTACAACTACAGCTAGTCCCTCGGGCCGCTACACAATTGAGAATGTACGTGTCGGCAGGATCTTCATGCTTGGTGGCATGGCGTATTTAAGAGTTATCGATTCAAAAGAGCCAGAAAAGGTATATCGAACCCCGTTGTATGATACTCAGTCATTGGATATGCGTACATTTGAAGATGATGCTGAGGTTGGAATTACTTGGATCTCCTTCGAAAAGAAAGATAAGGCTTTTGTAATTTCCATGCCGCAATGGGAAGAAAGCTGGCTGAATATTTTCATCAGTAATACACCCTACGAGATTCTGGAAAACTGATAGCAGTATGAATAGCTACGTCCGTCTCGACCTATGTTTATTAACCCACGCCCTCGGATGCGTGGCTTATGCATTCTTGAATTACGCGGTTGTGCATGCTTACAAGCTTTTTAACGGCGGATTTACCTCCCATGGCGTCGCCATCGGAATTGCGACTTACTCACTGTTTTACATTTTTCTGGGCGTCAATCTGATCGTTGCGCTGACTCCAAATCTGGTTGCCAAGCTGGTCATCCTTTTTCTGATGGTGGGCTTCATCCTGCTCTGGATGCTACCCGACAACCCGTTCAGAGCCCTGTTCTACGGCGTGGCCCAAGGTTGCGTCACGTTGCTGGCGATCCTCACCACTCAAGTCATCGAGTTGCGCTGGGCTTTGCGAAACATCACAGGTCGCATTCAGCCAAGTCGGCCTGCAGGTGCAATCCAATGACCAAGTCGGGCGTTGAACGTAATTCACAGGTCGGTAATTCCATGAGCTCCATTACCAGGCAGGTACCCCGTGTCCTTTAACCACTACTACCAAAGCGAACTCACCGCACTGCGCCAGCTCGGTCGCCGTTTCGCCGAGCGTAGTCCGGCGCTGGCGCCGTATCTGGGGCAGGCCGGGCGGGACCCGGATGTGGAGCGGTTGCTCGAAGGCTTTGCGTTCCTGACCGGGCGTTTGCGCCAGAAGCTCGATGACGAACTGCCGGAGCTCAGCCATTCGCTGATGCAGCTGCTGTGGCCGAACTACATGCGCCCGCTGCCGGCGTTCAGCATTCTGCAGTTTGATCCGCTCAAGCGTTCCGGGCCGGCGCTGCTGGTTGAGCGCGATACGCCGATCGAGAGCAAGCCGATCGAAGACGTGCGCTGCCGCTTCCGTACGTGCTACCCGACCGAAGTGTTGCCGCTGGATCTGGCCGCGCTGAATTACTCGGTCAAGGGCGATGGCTCGCTGCTCAGCCTGCGCCTGGAGATGAGCGCTGACGGCCACCTCGGGGAACTGGAGCTGAGCAAGTTGCGCCTGCACTTTGCCGGTGAGCGCTACATCAGCCAGATGCTCTACCTGAGCCTGCTGCGCAACCTCGACGGCATCGAGCTGATCCCGCTCGACGCCGCCGGCAAGCCGATTGATGGCGTCAGCGGCAAGCCGATGGCGTTCAAGATTCCCGGTGATCGGGTCAAACCAGTGGGCTTTGCCGAAGAAGAAGCGTTGATTCCGTATCCGCTGAACACCTTCCGTGGCTATCGCTACCTGCAGGAATATTTCGCCTTCCAGGACAAGTTCCTGTTCGTCGACGTCAACGGTCTGGACATTCTCAAGGCGCTGCCGGAAGACACGCTCAAGCAGATGCGTGGTCTCGAACTGCGCTTCGACATCCGCAAGAGCGGCATCATGCGCATGCGCCCGACCCTCGATAACGTGAAGCTGTTCTGCACGCCGATCGTCAATCTGTTCGAGCACGACGCGCTGCCGATCCGTCTCGATGGCAAGCAGGACGAGTACCTGTTGCTACCAGCGGAATACGACCTGGAAAACTGCGGTGTGTTCTCGGTGGAAACCGTCACTGGCTGGAAGCCCGGCGGTCTCGGTTATCAGGAATACGTGCCGTTCGAGTCCTTCGAGCACGACCCGAGTTTCGACGTGCCCAACAGCCGTCCGCATTACAGCATTCGCCAGCGTTCGTCCTTATTGCATGACGGCCTCGACACTTACCTGAGCTTCGGCATCCGCCACACCGAAGCCCACGAAACCCTGTCGATCGAGCTGATGTGCACCAACCAGAACCTGCCGAAAAAGCTCAAGCTCGGCGACATCTGCATGGCCAGCGAGCAGACCCCGGAATTCCTCAGTTTCCGCAACATCACCCCGGCCACTCCGAGTTTCGCGCCGCCGCTGAACCGTGACTTCCTGTGGAAGCTGATCAGCAACATGTCGCTTAACTATCTGTCGCTGGCGGACGTCAATGCGTTGAAGGTGATTCTGGAAACCTACGACCTGCCTCGCTACTACGACCAGCACGCGGAAAAGGTCAGCAAGCGCCTGCTCGGCGGCCTCAAGCACATCAAGCATCACCACGTCGACCGCCTGCATCGCGGTCTGCCGGTGCGCGGTTTGCGCACCGAACTGACCATCGACCCGGAAGGCTATATCGGCGAAGGCGACCTGTTCGTCTTCGCTTCGGTTCTCAACGAGTTTTTCGCGCTTTACGCCAGTCTCAATTCATTCCATGAACTGCGGGTAAAAAGCACACAGGGAGAGGTGTACCAATGGACACCACGTATGGGCCTGCAGCCCCTGCTTTAAGCGGGCTGACCAAGGTAATACGCGAGTACTCGCTGTTTCAGGCCGTGCTGCTGGTGATCGACCGGCTGCGCGAGGCACACCCGCATCTGAGCGAAGACGATCTGTACGACCAGGTCGAGTTCCAGGCCAACCCGAGCCTGGGCTTTCCGCGCAGCGACGTCGATCGCGTCGAGTTTTTCGAAGAGCACGGCAAGATGCGCGCGCGCATGCGCTTCAACCTGATCGGCCTGGTCGGCTCCGGTTCGCCGCTGCCAGCGTTCTATGGCGAACAAGCCCTGGGCGACAGCGAGGACGGCAACCCGACGCGCAATTTCCTCGACCTGTTCCACCATCGCCTGCAACGACTGATGCTGCCGATCTGGCGCAAGTACCGCTACCGCGCGAGCTTCCAGAGCGGCGCGATCGACCCGTTCTCGGCGCAACTCTTTGCGCTGATCGGCCTGGGCGGCGACGAGATCCGCAAGGCCAAGGAACTCAACTGGAAACGCCTGCTGCCGTACCTCGGTTTGCTCAGCTTGCGGGCGCACTCGGCGGCGTTGATCGAAGCCGTGCTGCGTTACTACTTCAAGCACGAAGACCTGGTCATCGAGCAGTGCATCGAGCGCCGCGTGGAAATTCTCGACGAGCAGCGCAATCGTTTGGGCCGCGCCAACAGCGTACTCGGGGAAGACCTGGTGCTGGGCGAGCACGTGCGCGACCGCAGCGGCAAATTCCGCATTCACATCACCGAACTCGACTGGCAGCGATTCCATGAATTCCTGCCGATCGGGTTCGGCTACCAGCCGCTCTGCGCGCTGGTGCGGTTCACCTTGCGTGACCCGCTCGATTACGACATTCGCCTGGTCCTGCGCCAGGAAGAAATCCGCGAACTGCGCATCGGTGAGCAGAACGCCTGTCGCCTCGGTTGGACCAGTTGGCTGGGACGCGAGAAAGCGGACGGCGTGGTAACCCTGGGCAGCAAAATTCATTAAGGACGTGAGCCATGATCAACGTAGACCTGCAACAACTCATCCAGGCGCTGGACGCCGAAACCCGTCGTGATCTGGAACGTTCGGCCGAGCGTTGCGTCGCCCGTGGCGGCAGCAAGATCCTCGTCGAAGACTTGCTGCTGGGCTTGCTCGAGCGCCCGAACGGCTTGCTGTCGCGCGCGCTGCAAGATGCTGACGTCGACGCCGGTGAACTGACCGCTGCATTGCAGTCGCGGGTCGAGCACAGTGCTTCGCGCAACCCGGTGTTCGCCCCGGAACTGGTGCAATGGCTGCAAGACGCACTGCTGGTGGCCAACCTCGAACTGGGCCAGACCCAGGTCGAAGACGCGGCGCTGATCCTGGCGTTGCTGCGCAACCCGATGCGTTATGCCGGCAGCCGCTATCAACCGCTGCTTGCCAAACTGAACATTGATCGCCTGAAAGAATTTGCCCTGTCGCAACAGGAGCAACCGGCGGCCAACGGCAAACCGGCCGCACAGGGCGAATCGCTGTTGCAGCGCTTCACCCACAACCTGACCCAACAGGCCCGCGACGGCAAACTCGACCCGGTGCTCTGCCGCGATGGCGCGATCCGCCAGATGGTCGACATCCTTGCCCGTCGGCGCAAGAACAACCCGATCGTCGTCGGTGAGGCCGGTGTCGGTAAGACCGCCATCGTCGAAGGCCTCGCCTCGCGCATCGCTGCTGGTGAAGTGCCGCAGGTGCTCAAAGGCGTTGAATTACTCTCGCTGGACATGGGCCTGTTGCAGGCCGGCGCCAGCGTCAAAGGTGAATTCGAGCGTCGTTTGAAAGGCGTGATTGATGAGGTCAAAGCCTCGCCAAAACCGATCATTCTGTTCATCGACGAAGCTCACACCCTGATCGGCGCGGGCGGCAATGCCGGCGGTTCCGACGCGGCCAACCTGCTGAAACCGGCACTGGCCCGTGGCGAACTGCGCACCATCGCTGCCACCACCTGGGCCGAGTACAAGAAATACTTCGAGAAAGACCCGGCGCTGGCGCGTCGCTTCCAGCCCGTGCAACTGCACGAACCGACCGTCAGCGAAGCGGTGACCATTCTGCGTGGTCTGGCTCAGGTCTACGAGAAGAGCCACGGCATCTACCTGCGCGATGACGCGGTGGTGTCCGCTGCTGAATTGTCCGCGCGTTACCTGGCCGGTCGGCAACTGCCGGACAAGGCTGTAGACGTCCTCGACACCGCGTGCGCCCGCGTGCGCATCAGCCTCGCTGCGGCCCCGGAAAGCCTCGAGCGCCTGCGTGGCGAACTGGCTGAAGGCGGCCGCCAGCGTCAGGCCCTGCGCCGCGATGCCGAGGCCGGTCTGCTGATCGACCACGAAGCGCTGGAGGCGCTGGAAGCGCGGCTGGACGAAGCCGAAAGCGAGATGGTTGCGCTCGAGACCCTGTGGACTGAGCAGAAAGAGCTCGCCGAGCGTCTGCTGGAACTGCGTCAGCAACTGGCCAAGGCCCGCGAGGCTGCAGCTGTTGAGCCGACCGTCAGCGTGGAAGAAGACGCCGAAGGCACCGTGATTGAAACTGTGGTCGCCGAAGTCGAAGAAGGCCAGAGCGTCGAAGCTCTGGAAGCTCAGCTGCATGAAACCCACGCCGCGTTGACTGCCGCGCAAGTCAAAGAACGCCTGGTCAGCTTCGAAGTCTGCCCGCGTCTGGTTGCCGAAGTGATCAGCGCCTGGACCGGCGTGCCGTTGGCGCAACTGGCCCGCGAGCACAACGCCAAGGTCGCCAGTTTCGCCACCGACCTGCGCACACGCATCCGTGGTCAGGAGCAAGCCGTGCACGCGCTGGATCGTTCGATGCGCGCAACCGCTGCCGGTCTGAACAAGCCTGATGCACCGGTCGGTGTGTTCCTGCTGGTCGGCCCGAGCGGCGTCGGCAAGACTGAAACCGCGCTGGCCCTGGCTGACCTGCTGTACGGCGGCGACCGCTTCATCACCACCATCAACATGTCCGAGTTCCAGGAAAAGCACACCGTCTCGCGTCTGATTGGTGCGCCACCGGGCTACGTCGGTTACGGCGAGGGCGGCATGCTCACCGAAGCCGTGCGCCAGAAGCCGTATTCGGTGGTGTTGCTCGATGAAGTCGAGAAGGCTGATCCGGACGTGCTCAACCTGTTCTACCAAATCTTCGACAAAGGCGTGGCCAACGACGGCGAAGGTCGCGAGATCGACTTCCGCAACACGTTGATCCTGATGACCTCCAACCTCGGTAGCGACAAGATCAGCGAACTCTGCGAATACGGCGCGCGGCCGACCGCCGAAGTGCTCGAAGAAACCATTCGCCCGGTACTCAGCAAACACTTCAAACCGGCGCTGCTGGCGCGGATGAAAGTGGTGCCGTACTACCCGGTGGGCGGCCCGGTGCTGCGCGAGCTGATCGAGATCAAACTCGGCCGTCTCGGCGAGCGCCTGAACCGTCGTCAGCTGGAGTTCAGCTGGTGCCAGAACCTCGTCGATCACCTGTCCGAGCGTTGCACGCAAAGCGAAAGCGGTGCGCGCCTGATCGATCATCTGCTCGATCAACACGTGCTGCCGCTGGTGGCCGATCGTCTGCTTGATGCGATGGCGACCGGCGAGAGCCTCAAGCGTGTGCATGCCACGCTCGACGGCAACTCCAGCGTGACCTGCGAGTTCGTCTGAGGTGGGCGTGATGTTCACTCAGGTGCCGCAGCCACTGGTCTATGCCGAAGCGTTGCTGGCGCAGTTCGCCAGTCTGTCGCGGGCGGCGGACAGTGCTGCGCTGCTGGGTGAATTCGTCCGTGGGTTGGCCGAGCTGAGCGGCTGTGAATTGACGCAGCTGTATCTGCTCGATGCCACCCACACTTGCCTGGGGATGAACGCCGAGTGCCTCGACGGTGCGCTGCAACCGCGTCAGGCGGCGAGCCTGCCGGCGGATTACAACGGCGAGCAACTGCTGCAATTCGCCCTGTGCCAGAACCGCGTGGTGTGCCTCGACGACCTGACCGGCAGCCTGCACGAAACCAGTTTTCTGCCGGCGGCGAGCACGCCGTGGCAGTCGCTGTTGTGCGTGCCGTTGGTCAATCAGCACAAGTCGGTCGAGGGTTTGCTGCTGTGTGCCAGCCGTCGGCGTACTGACCTGCAGGGGTTTGCCGATTCCCTCGGCCAGCTCGGCTCGTTCGTGCTCGGCCAACTGCATCTGCTGCAACGCCTGCGTCAGCCAGCCGCCGAATCGGCCACCGCCACACGCAGCGTGCCGAGCATCAGCGGCTACGGCCTGATCGGCAAAAGCGCGGCGATGCGCCAGACCTATTCGCTGATCAGCAAGATCCTTCACAGCCCGTACACCGTGCTGTTGCGTGGCGAGACCGGCACCGGCAAGGAAGTAGTGGCGCGGGCGATCCACGATTGCGGCCCGCGTCGCTCCCAGGCGTTCATCGTGCAGAACTGCGCGGCGTTCCCGGAAAACCTGCTGGAAAGCGAACTGTTCGGCTATCGCAAGGGCGCCTTCACCGGCGCCGATCGAGATCGCACAGGGCTGTTCGACGCGGCCAATGGCGGCACGTTGCTGCTCGATGAAATCGGCGACATGCCGTTGTCGCTGCAAGCGAAGATTCTGCGTGTGTTGCAGGAAGGCGAGATTCGTCCGCTGGGTTCCAACGACACGCACAAGATCGACGTGCGCATCATCGCCGCAACGCACCGTGATCTGGCGGCACTGGTCAGCGAAGGCAAGTTCCGCGAGGACTTGTACTACCGCCTCGCACAATTCCCGATCGAGCTGCCGGCCCTGCGTCAGCGCGAAGGCGACATCCTCGATCTGGCCCGGCATTTCGCCGAGAAGACCTGCACCTTTCTGCAGCGTGACCCGGTGCGCTGGTCGGACTCGGCGCTGGAGCATCTGTGCGGTTACACCTTCCCCGGCAACGTTCGCGAACTCAAGGCACTGGTCGAGCGCGCGGTGTTGCTCTGCGAGGGTGGCGAGTTGCTCGCCGAGCATTTTTCCCTGCGTCTGGAACCGATGCCCGAAGACAACAGCGGCCTGAATCTGCGCGAACGCCTGGAGCAAGTCGAGCGCACTTTGCTGCTCGATTGTCTGCGCAAGAACGACGGCAACCAGACCCTCGCGGCCCGCGAGCTGGGCCTGCCACGGCGCACGCTGCTGTACCGCCTCGGGCGCCTGAATATCAATTTGGGTGACTTTGATGGTTGAGCTACAGCACTTCTTCGAACCCAACACATACCCTGTGGCGAGGGGATTTATCCCCGTTCGGCTGCGCAGCAGTCGCAGTCCGGTACATACGGTTTCACTGAGAAATCGCGCTGGCAGGTTATGGGGGCGCTGCGCACTCCAACGGGGACAAGTCCCCTCGCCACGGGAGGTCGCCGTACCTCCAGGCTATGGCTCAAGGCCCCGATCTAGAGGCTTCGAGCCCACCCCAAAAACTTATTTCAGCGCCGCCCGCAAGGGTCGGCGCTTTGTGCTTTGTCTACACCTGGAGACCCTCTGATGTCTGTTCGTCACTGGCACGCTGTCCTGCTGACCCTCGTCGTTCTATGCGGCCTTGGCGGCTGTAGCGGCAATTACAAATTCAACGACAACGACTATCGCCCGTTGGGTGATCCGCAAGCGGTCAATCGCGGCAAGTGACCGCAAGGAGCATCAAACATGGAATTGGTTTTCGAAATGCTGAACACCAAGCAGTTCGTGCCCACCGAGCTGTGCCAGCGGACCTTCAAGCAGGCCGGCGGCGTGATCGGGCGCGGCGAGGACTGCGACTGGATCATCCCTGACCGCAAGCGGCACCTGTCCAATCATCACGCGATTGTCAGCTACCGCGAGGGCTCGTTCTTCCTCACCGACACCAGCAGCAACGGTGTCCAGGACGGCAGCAGCGGCGCGCGCCTGCACAAGGGCGAGCCGGTGCGCATCGAGCACGGCAGCACCTACATTCTCGGCGACTTCGAGATCCGTGCGCGGCTGGTCCGTGACCCGGCGACCTTCGACGGCGAAGTCGGCCGCCCGCGCGCCGCTGGCAGCATCATTCCGGACGACGCGTTCCTCGACCTCGACCCGCTCAACGCCCTCGAACAGCAAGAGCGCGTCTACTCGGAAATCGATGAGCTGCTGTCGCCCACCGCCAAGCCGGAAGACTCCCGTCAGCGTGCCGACTACGCGCGCATCGACATGGAAAGCCTGATGGTCCCGGAGCTGATTGCCGCCCCGGTCGAACCTGAGCCGGCGCCTGCACCGAAAGCCGTCGAGCGTCAGAGCGAAGGTTTCTGGGAACACTTCGGCGCGGCGCTGGGCGTCGACGTCAAAGGCCTCAGCCACGACGAACGCGAAGCGCTGGCGCTCAACGCTGCGCGGCTGCTGCGCCAGAGCATCGGTGGTTTGCAGCAGAGCCTGCGCACCCGCTCGGAGCTGAAAAACGAGCTGCGTCTGGCCCAGACCACCGTGCAGGGCACCAACAAGAACCCGCTGAAATTCGCCGTCGACCCGAGCGAAGCACTGCAAATTCTGTTGCAGCCAAGCAAGCCCGGCCATCTGCCGGCCGAGCAGGCGATCTCCCGCGCATTCCGTGATTTGCAGGCGCACCAAGTGGCGCTGCTGACTGCCAGTCGCGCCGCCGTACGCGGCACGCTGGAGCACTTCTCGCCAGAGCAACTGACCCTGCGTTTCGAGCGCGACAGCAAGCCATTGATTGCAACATCGGGTGGGCGCTGGAGAGCGTTCGGCCGCTATCACCAGGCACTGCGTCAGGACGATGACTGGAGCGAGCGTCTGCTGGCCCGCGACTTTGCCCAGGCCTACGAAGAACAGATCCGCCTGATCTCCACCCTCCACACCGACCACCAAGGATGATGCGCATGTCTCGCCGCTCGACCGCTTTTTCAAGACGCTGACTGCGCTCACCGTGCTGGTGCTGCTCGCTGGTTGCTCGTCGCTGTCGCCGTACTCGAAAGTGACCAAGATCAACCTCAAGCTGACCGGCAGCGATCAGCTCAATCCGGACCTCAACGGGCGGCCGTCGCCGATCGTCGTGCGCCTGTTCGAACTCAAGCACCCGGTGACCTTCGAGAACGCTGACTTCTTCAGCCTCTACGAACGCGCCAAGGAATCCCTCAACCCGGATCTGGTGGCCAGCGAAGAACTCGAACTGCGCCCGGGTGAAACAGTGGAACTGAAACTCAGCGTGGAGGAGGGCAGCCGTTACGTGGGCGTCCTCGCCGCTTATCGCGACCTTGCCGATACCCAATGGCGGCACACCGTGCAGATCACTCCGCTGGAACTCACCGAGGCTGATCTGACCCTCGATCAGGCCGGTATCCGCAACACCCAACAAGTGCTCGCCAAGGCGGATGACTGATCATGAACACCCATAAAGTCATTTGGCAGGAAGGCATGCTGCTGCGACCGCAGCACTTCCAGCACAACGATCGCTACTACGATCACCAGATGAAAACCCGCACGCAATTGCTCGGTGGCTACACCTGGGGTTTTCTCAATCTGGAAATCGACTTGCAGTTCCTCAACATGGGCAAACTGGTGATCAGTGAAGCCTCGGGGATTCTGCCGGACGGCAGCCTGTTCGAACTCGGTGGCAACACTGAGCCGCTGGCGCTGGACGTGCCGCCGAACACCGGCAACACGCCGATCTATCTGGCGCTGCCGCTGGTCACTGGCAACCACATCGAGGCCCGGCGCCCGGAGCAATCCGACGTGCTCGCGCGCTACACCGCGTATGACGCCGAAGTCGCCGACTCCAATGCCGGCGACGATTCCGCCAGTCAGGTCAGCTGCGGTCGCCCGGATTTCAAACTGTTGCTCGGCGAGCAGCAGAGCGATCAGGCCTACGTGAAGCTGAAAATCTGCGACGTGCTCGATACCACGCCCGACGGCGTGATCAGCCTCGACCCGGACTTCGTGCCGACCTACATTCAGGCCCACGCCTCCAGCTATTTGCTGTCGTGCCTGAAAGAAGTCATCAGCATGCTCAGCCACCGTGGCGACACCATTGCCGAGCGGATTCGCTCCAACGGCAAGGTCGGCGGTGCGGAAGTCGGTGACTTCATGATGCTGCAACTGATCAACCGCACCGAACTGCTGCTGCGTCACTATCTGGGTCTGGAGCAGGTGCATCCGGAAGAGTTGTACCGCACGCTGCTGACCATGCTCGGCGATCTGGCGACCTTCTCCGGCGAGAGCAAACGCCCGCGTCTGGACAGCCGCTATTCCCACGCCGATCAGGGCGCGAGCTTTCGCAAACTGATGGAAGCGATCCGCCAAGTGCTGTCGATGGTGCTCGAACAGCACGCCATCGAACTGATCCTGCAGGCGCGTCAGTACGGCATCATCGTCTCGCCGTTGCACGATCACAAACTGCTCGGCTCGGCCTCGTTCGTGCTGGCAGCCAGTGCCAACTGCGACTCCGAAGAACTGCGTCAGCGCTTGCCGCAGCACCTCAAGGTCGGCCCGGTGGAGCGCATCCGCCAACTGGTCAACCTGCACTTGCCGGGGATCAAGGTCAAACCGTTGCCGGTGGCCCCACGGCAGATCGCGTTCCACTCGAACAAAACCTATTTCATCCTCGAACTCAGTTCCGAAGACCTGGCACAACTCGAGCGCTCCGGCGGTTTCGCGTTCCACGTGTCCGGCGAATTCGCCGAGCTTGAACTGAAATTCTGGGCCATCAGGAACTGACCGACATGATCAAGGAAACGGATTACAACCAGGACGACAAAACCGTCCTGCTCGACCGTCAGGGCCACGGACCGGCATCGAGTCCGCTGACCGACTTCGCCGCGCCGCCGCGTTTCGAGCAACTGGAAGAACGAATGATCTACGCCGCGCGCCTGCGTCCGGCGGAGGCGTTCAATATCAGCCTCAACTCGCTGGTGGCGGCCTCGTCCGGCCTGCTCTCGGAAGTGGTGCGTCTCAAGCACAGCGAGACCCGCGAAGATCTGTACGCGCTCAATGAGCGGCTGACCGCCGGGCTGAAGTTGTTCGAAGTGCGCGCCCTGCACAACGGTGCGGAAAGCAGCCAGGTAATGGCCGCGCGTTACGTGCTCTGCACCGTGGTCGACGAAGCCGTCGTGACCACGCCGTGGGGCAACGAAAGCGAGTGGTCGCAGATGAGCCTGCTGAGCAGCTTCCACAACGAAACCTTCGGCGGCGAGAAGTTTTTCCAGCTGCTCGATCGGCTGTCGAAAAACCCGGTCAAGCACCTGCCGATGCTCGAACTGATGTACCTGTGCCTGTCCCTCGGTTTCGAGGGCAAGTACCGCGTGCAGGCGCGCGGCATGCTTGAGCTTGAAGGCATCCGCGACGCCTTGTACCGGCAGATCCGTCAGTTGCGTGGCGACGTGCCGCGCGAGTTGTCGCCGCACTGGGAAGGCCTCAACGATCAGCGCCGCAACCTGGTGCGCATCGTGCCGGCGTGGATGGTGGTGCTCTTTACTCTGGTCTGTCTGGTGGTGATGTATTCGGGCTTCGCCTGGGTCCTGAGCGAACAACGCGACACCGTTCTGCATCCTTATCAGCCGCTTGATCCAGCCGCGGTGCAACCGCAGGCGCAGCCGTAAAACAGGGACGTGTGATGAAAAAGTTTTTCAAGAAAGTCGGCGCCTTCCTGCGCCAGACCTGGGTCTGGACTCTGCTGCTGGTGCTGTTCGTGGCGCTGCTGGTGTGGTTCGTCGGCCCGTTGTTGGCGGTGGATGATTACAAGTTCTGGGAAAGCGCGACCTCGCGTCTGCTGACCATCAGCGTGCTGTTCCTGATCTGGGGCCTGACCATGGTCTTCGTCAGCTGGCGCGCGGGTATCCGCAAGAAAGCCGAGGAAGAAAGCGAGGACGGTCAGGACCGCATTCGCCGCGAAGAGCTGATCGACGAAGAACAGAAAGAGTTGAAGGCGCGGTTCAAGGACGCGCTGAAAACCCTGAAGACGTCGAGCCTGTATCGCGGTCGCAGCGAGCGCTGGCGCAGTGACTTGCCGTGGTACCTGCTGATCGGTCCGCAGGCCTCGGGTAAGACCAGCCTGCTGGACTTTTCCGGTCTGGAATTTCCGATCAACAAGATCGACCGCAAGCTGACCCGCGACACCCTCGGCACCCGTCATTGCGACTGGTATTTCGCTGATCACGGTGTACTGATCGACACCGCCGGGCGTTACACCACTCAACCGGACGCCGAAGTCGACGGCAACGCCTGGACAACCCTGCTGGAGCTGCTGCGCAAGCGTCGTCGCGGACGTCCGTTGAACGGCGTGCTGGTGACCATTCCGGTGGAAACCCTCACCGGCGGCAGCGAGCAGGACATCGAAACCCTCGCACGCCAGGTGCGCAGCCGTTTGCAGGACGTGCATCAGAAGCTGCACGTCGACGTGCCGGTGTATCTGGTCCTGAGCAAGGCTGACAAGCTGCTCGGCTTCGACGAGTTCTTCGACCAACTGACCCGCGAAGAAAGCGATCAGGTGCTCGGCACCAGTTTCCGCAAGGATCAGGTCGGCACCGACGTCACGGTCCTGCGCAACGAGTTCGAAGAGCTGCTGCGCCGCCTGAACAGCCAAGTGATCATGCGCATGCACTCCGAGCGCGACACTCAGCGCCGTGGCCGCATCCTCGACTTCCCGCATCAGCTCGGGCAGATCGGCGAGCGCCTGTGCCTGTTCGTCGACATGGCGTTCACCGGCAACCGCTATCAGCGCGCCACGCAACTGCGCGGTTTCTACCTGACCAGCGCACCGCACCTGACTCAGGAAATGGATTCGACCACCGCCGGCATCGGCGCCAGCCTGGGCATGAACGCCGGCGTGCTGCCGACTCTGCGCAGCGGCCGTTCGCGGTTCATCCACCACTTGCTCAGCCAAGTGATTTTCCCCGAGGCCGATCTGGCCGGTCTGGACAAGCGCGAGCGCAGCCGCATTCATTGGGGCCAGCGTGCGCTGTACGTCGGTGCACTGGCGGCACTGGCACTGTTCGGCATGCTCTGGGCCGGTGGTTTCTCGGCCAACTACGAGCGTCTGGAAAACCTGCGCACGCTGGCGCAGAACTGGACCCAGCAACGCTCGGCCGTGACGCCGCGCGATGACGCCATGGGCGTGCTGAAAGTCCTCGACACCAGCTACGCCGCGACCCAGGTGTTCCCGAACAAGAGCGACGTGTCGTACCACGAGCGTGGCGGCCTGTATCAGGGCGAAGAGATCAACCCGGTGGTGAAAACCGCCTACGAGCGTGAGCTGGAAGCGCAGTTGCTGCCACGGGTGGCGACCATGCTCGAGGGGCAGATCCGCGCCAACATGAAGGACCGCGATCGCCTGCTCAACAGCCTGCGCGCGTACCTGATGCTGAACATGAAGGATCGTCGCGACGCGGCGTGGCTCAAGGACTGGGTCGCCACTGACTGGTCGCAGCGCTACACCGGTAACACTGCGGTGCAGAATGGTCTGAACACGCACCTTGAGCGCTTGCTCAAGCAGCCGTTCATCTACCCGCTGAACGATCAACTGGTGACGCAGGCGCGTCAGGTCCTGCGCAGCGAATCGTTGGCCAACGTGGTTTACCGCATGCTCCGCGAGCAGGCGCGCAACCTGCCGGACTACCGCTTCAGCCAGCACCTCGGCCCGCAAGGTTCGTTGTTCATCGGCACTGAATACGTGATCCCGGGTTTCTACACCCAGCAGGGTTATCAGCAGTATTTCTCGGTGCAGGGCGCGGCGCTGGTCACCGACATCCTGCGTGACAACTGGGTGCTGGGCGAAGGCGCGGGCATCAGCGACATGGATTTGCGTCGCCTGATGGTCGAGCTTGAGCAGCTGTACTTCCGCGACTACGCCAACTACTGGAGCGAAGCCGTTGGCCAGGTCGCACTGCCACCGATCAGCGACGCTGGCGAAGGCGCCGAGCAACTGGCGGGCCTGACTTCGGCGAACTCGCCGGTCCTCGCGCTGCTCACCGAAGTGCGTGAAAACACCCGCTTCGAAGCCGCGGCTGATCCGGTCGATGAAGCCGGCGAAGCTGCCGATGCGCTGGCCGGACAGAAAGGCAAACTGGGCAAGGTCGGCAAACTCGCCGCCGCTGCCGCCGACAAGGCTTCGGCGCTGAACGTGGCGAAGAACCTGCCGGACACCGCGAAGAAATCCCTGCAACGCCGCTTCGAACCACTGCATCGTCTGCTCGACGACAACAACGGCCCGGGCGCCGACCTGACGCCAGCGTTCAGCGCACTCAACGACCTGCAACTGCAACTGGCCGGTCTGGCCCGTTCCAGCACGCCGGAGCAAGCCGCGTTCGAGATGGCCAAGACGCGCATGAGCGGCCAGCGTGATGCGCTGACCAACCTGCGCAATGCCTCCGGTCGTCTGCCGCGTCCGCTGAGCGTGTGGTTCAACGTGCTGGCCGAGGACTCGTGGCGTCTCGTGCTCAACGATGCCTATCAATACCTGAACGGCCGTTATCAGAACGAGCTGTACAGCGTGTACGGCAAAACCATCAGCAAGCGTTATCCGTTCAGCGCCAGCAGCACCAGCGATGTGGCGATCAGCGACTTCCGCGAGTTCTTCCGTGCTCAAGGTACCGTCGACCGTTTCTTCGACAGCTACATGCGTCCATTCGTCAGCGGCGATCCGGGCAACTACCGCATGCGCAGCGTCGACGGTCACAGCCTGCCGGTATCGAAGGTCTACCTCGATCAGATGGCGGCGGCGCAGACCATTCGCCAGAGCTTCTTCTCGATCAACCCGGCCGAGCCGACGGTGCAGTTCAAGCTTGAGCCGTACACCCTCGATCCGGCGGTCAGCCGTTCCGAATTCAAGTTCGGCGACAAGACCATGGAATACCGCCACGGCCCGATCCTGCCAATGACCTTCAAGTGGCCGACCGATGCTGAAGACGGTCGCACCAGTCTGGTCATGGACAAGATGGCGGGGCGTCCGATCGGCATCGAGAAGAATTCCGGCCCATGGTCGCTGTTCCGTTTGTTCGACCTGATGCAGACCGAGTACCTGAACGGTCGTGACGTGCTGGTACTGAAAGCCGACGTGGGCGGCCTGCGCGCCAACTACCTGCTGACCAGCCAGCGCACGCCGAACCCGTTCGACATGGGCGTGTTGCGCACCTTCCGTATGCCGGTGCAGCTCTGATGCTGGTGGCCAGTCCCTGGCGCAGCGCGGCGCGTACCGACCCGGGCAAGGTGCGGGCGCGCAACGAAGATGCCTTCCTCGACTCGCCGCAGCATGGGCTGTGGGTGGTCGCGGACGGCATGGGCGGTCATCAGGGTGGCGACATCGCCAGCCAGTTGATCGTTGCCAGCCTGGCTGAGTTGCCGCAACACGAGGACTTCGACGAACGCCTCAAAGCCATCCGCCAGTGCCTGCACTGGCTGAACCGGCGCTTGGGGCAGGAGTTGACCGTCACCGCCGGACGCCACGACAGCATCATGGGCAGCACCGTCGTCGCGCTGCTGGTGGAAGGCAATCGCGCGGCCTGCATCTGGGCCGGCGACAGTCGTTGCTACATGTGGCGCGGGCAGCGGCTGTATCAGCTGTCCAAGGACCATTCGCTGCAACAGCAGCTGATCGACGAGCAGCAAATGAGCGTCGAACAGGCGGCAGCGCACCCAGCGGCTCAGGCACTCACCCGAGCCGTCGGCGCCGCCGACACACTGACCCTGGATGTGCTTGAACTCGAGGTCTACCCGGGCGATGTGTTTTTGCTCTGCAGCGATGGTTTGTATCAGGGCCTGAGCAGCGATGCCCTCGGCAACGCCCTCAGCCTCAGCGCGCCGCACGTGGCGCTGGAACGTTTGTTCGACGGCGCTCTGCGGGGCGCCGCTCGCGACAACCTGACTGCCGTGGTGATCCGCCAATGAGTGAACTCGAATCGCCCATCGATGACCTGCTGATCAGCGAAGAACAGGCCAACAACCTGACCTACTTCGCCTTCGCCAAGGGCAACCAGGCCGAACCGTTGCTGGCGCCGACCAAGGCCAGCATCGGTGCGCTGCCGGATGTACTCGCCGGTCGCTACCACCTCGAGCGTCTGCTCGGGGCCGGTGGCATGGGCGCTGTTTACCGGGCGCGGGATCTGCTGCATGAGCAGTTCGGCGATCCCGACCCTTACATTGCGCTGAAAATCCTCAGCGAAGAATTTGCCGAATCGCCGGATGCCAGTGCCTTGCTCTACAGCGAGTTCGCCCTGACCCGACGCCTGCGCCACGACAATGTCGTGCGTGCGCACACCTTTGAAGTCGACACCGACTGCCAGCGGGCCTTCATCACCATGGAATACATGCGTGGCCTGACCCTGGACAAATTGCTCTGCGAGCGGCCTCTCGGCCTGCCGTGGCAAGAATTGCGTGACATCGTCCTGCCGCTGCTCGACACGTTGGCCTACGCCCACCGTCGCGGCGTGCTGCACGGTGATCTGAAACCGAGCAACGTCATGCTCAGCGAAGACGGCCTGCGCCTTTTCGACTTCGGTCTGGGACAGGCAGAGGAGGGCACCTTGCCCGGCCTGCCGCATCTGAGCCGCGAGCGCTTCAATGCCTGGACCCCGGGCTACGCCGCCCCCGAACTGCTTGAGGGCCAACCGTTGTCGGCCAGCGCGGACGTGTACGGCGTGGCCTGCGTGATCTATGAACTGGCGGGCGGCAAACACCCGTTCCGCCGCTTACCCTCGACCCAGGCCCGCGACGAGCACCTGGAGCGCGAGCTGCGCGCCCCAGCGAATCTACCCCAGCACGGCTGGCAAGCGCTGCGAACCGCGCTGAGCTTCAACCCGGCAGAACGCACCATCACTGCCCAACAATTGCGTGACGCCTTGGGCGCCACTTCGTCCTGGCTGCAACGTCTGCGACTTCGGGCGTAACGGATGACATTCGAACAGGGAGCACACGATGTTCAACTCAGCTAACGAAACCCACTTCAGCCTCAAGGTCGAAGACTACGTCGGCGACCTGCAAGTGCTGTCGTTCACCGGCACCGAAGGCATCAGCCAGGCGTATCGCTTCGACCTCGAACTGGTCAGCGAAAACCCCGACCTGGATCTCGAACAACTGCTGCACAAGCAGGCGTTTCTCGCGTTCGATCCACAGGGCTCGGGCATTCACGGGCAGATCTACCGCGTCGCCCAGGGCGATGCCGGCAAGCGCCTGACCCGCTACAAAGTCTCGATCGTGCCGCAACTGCAATACCTGCATCACCGCACCAACCAGCGTATCTACCAGCAGATGTCGGCGCCGAAAATCATCGCGCTGATCCTCGAAGAGCACGGCATCAAGAGCAACGCCTACAGCTTCCAGCTCAGCCAGCCGTGCCCGGATCGCGACTACTGCGTGCAGTACGACGAAACCGACCTGCATTTCGTTCAGCGCCTGTGCGAAGAGGAAGGCATTCACTACCACTTCCAGCACAGCGAAAAGGCCCACCTGCTGGTGTTCGGCGACGACCAGACCGTGTTCCAGAACCTTGGGCAGCCAACTGCTTATGTGCAGGGCAGCGGTATGGTCGCCGACGAGCCGGTGATCAAAGCCTTCAAACTGCGCCTGGAAACCCGCACCACCCGCACCACGCGCCGCGACTACGACTTCGAAAAACCGCGCCTGCGAATGGAAGCGGCCTACAAACCGGACGGCGACAGCACTGAACCGGATCTCGAAGACTACGACTACCCCGGCCGCTTCATCGACCGCGCCCGAGGCAAGTTCCTCAGCCAGCGCGCCCTCGAACGCCACCGCGCCGACTACCGCCAGGCCGAAGGTCGCGGCGACCAGACCAAACTGGTCAGCGGCCACTTCATGGAAATGTCCGACCACCCGCGCAGCGAGTGGAACGACCTCTGGCTGCTCACCGAAATCTTCCACGAAGGCAAACAACCGCAAGTCCTCGAAGAAGGCGTGACCAGCGACACCACCGACGAAAAAGATGACTTCCACCAGGGCTACCGCAACCGATTCCTCGCCACCCCGTGGGACGTGTTCTACCGCCCGGCCCTCGAACACCCGAAACCGCGCGTGCTCGGCAGCCAGACCGCCATGGTCACCGGCCCAAAAGGCGAAGAAATCCACTGCGACCAATACGGCCGCATCAAAGTGCAATTCCACTGGGACCGCGAAGGCTTGGCCGACGACAAAACCAGCTGCTGGCTACGCGTCTCCAGCTCCTGGGCCGGCGACCGCTACGGCGCCATCAGCATCCCGCGCATCGGCATGGAAGTCCTCGTCACCTTCCTCGAAGGCGACCCCGACCAACCGCTGGTGACCGGCTGCCTGTACCACAAGGAAAACCCGGTGCCGTATGCACTGCCGGCGAACAAGACTCGCAGCGTGTTCAAAACGCTTAGCTCGCCGGGTGGTGGTGGGTACAACGAACTGCGCATCGAAGACAAGAAAGGTGCCGAGCAGATCTACATCCACGCCCAGCGCGATTGGGATGAGAACGTTGAGCATGACCAGAAGATTCGCGTCGGTAATGAACGTCATGACACGGTGGTTAAGAACACCTACACCGAGCTGAAGGCTGAAGAGCACCGCACCACGATCTCTGAACGCAAGATTGAAGCGAAGCTGGATGATCACCTGACGGTTGGGCGGAACCAGCATGTGAAGTTGGGCACGGCGCAGCTGACCAGCGTGGGGAAAGAGATTCACCTCAAGGCTGGGGACAAGATCGTTATTGAGGCGGGGACAGAGCTGACCATTCTTGGGGGTGGGAGCTTTATCAAGCTGGATGGCGGTGGGGTCACGGTGGTTGGGCCGGTGATCAAGATCAATGCGGGTGGTTCTGCGGGATCGGGGACTGGCATCGGGATTAAACCGCCGGTGCTGCCGGGGGCGGCGGATAAGGATAAGGCGGGGAGTTTGATGGATCAGGCGTTGTTGAATGCACCGCCTGAGAAAGTTAAACCGAAGGCTTTTTTTGTGTTTTCCGAGTGATCGACATGAATCGTGTTTTGAAGAAGAGCAATGGCATCGCGATAGCGGTTTTCACCGCGTCGCTGTTGAGCCTGTTTCATGGCAGCGCTTATGCGGATGAATGCCCGTCCGAGGATTTTTCCCAGTTTCTGCCGGCGTTTTCTGCGAATGCTGAAACCCAGCAGCGTTTGACTGCGATGACGGTGAAGTCGCTGGTTTTGAAACCGGTGGGAGATCATGGGGTTTTTGAGCCTAAAACGATGGGGCTTACTAGCACCAATTTAGCGTTTCCGTTGATGGCGCCTGTAGGCGCGGACAAGACTGAAGGCGTAGAGGTTGAGGAGATTGACGATAATCATTTCAACGTAGTGGATAAGCGAGCAGGTAATAGCAACATCAAGATTTTTAATTTTTCTCGCCAAGCGTGTTGGGTGCTTGAGGGGGTTGAAGATTGGTCGATCAGTGAGAAAGATCTCGTAGAGACGAGCAAGCCCCGCATGAGCGAGGCAGAGAATTTTTGCTTTCAACGTGCAGAGGCCTTTAGAGGCCTAGGGGGGCTGGAGCAGTACCGACTCACAGGTGAGTTGTTTGAAGCTTCCTTGGAAAACTATCTATGCGCAGCCGCTTCCGGTGATCCCCAGGCTAGTTTGAATGCAGCAAGCTTGAGTCTTTCCGGAATGGCTCCGCAGTTGCAAGCGGAGAAGGTTGAGCAGCTATTCAAGGCAGCAGCGACCACTCTGCCTGAGGGGGCGATGAGCCTCTCGTTGTTTTATTGCGATGGAAACAACATTTCCTCCAATGGCCCTTGCCAGCATCCAGCACAGGCCGAGGAAGCGCTGACGCAAGCGGCCCGTATGGGAAGTGCTTTTGCGATAAATGCACTCGGGCGTGCCTTTGAAACTGGAGAGCTGGTAACGAAGGACATGTCCCGGGCGGTTGCGTGCTACCAAGTGGCTGCCAAAAAAGGCAGCAAAGGGTCTATCGCACATTTGGAACGTCTAAATAAACAGACCGCTGAAATTACTAAAGCGAGCTATTGCTACTGATTATTGCAGGAAGCAGAAATGACAGAGCCACTAGATTTATCAAGTAACTATACGAGTGCTAACTATAGATATAAGGAAGGAGGAGATGGTTTCGTCGTAGAAAATGGCAAAAAAATCGTCGATTGCTCTCATATGGTAAACCTGTTGCTCACAGGCGCTGGATATCAAGTTCCTTACCAGAATACGGCGGGGCTAAATAGTGCAGCCGCACTTCAATACTATGATGTAATTAGTCCTGCTAATGTGAGGCGAGGAGATATCGTACTCTGGATTAACGTAATCTCTAATCGAGATAATAAAACGCTAAATCATACGGGTATCGTAGAGCACTATGATAGTACGCTGGACTCTCAATATGGTGAGTTTTTTGGGGCGCAAAGCTCTGGTCCAGCTACTGCAAAGTTTGGTGCCTATAGCAAAGCATATTTTTGGCCAGTCCCTACAAAATTTCTAAGGGTTAAGGAATCGACTCGGACGGGGGAAGGATCCGCACCTGCGCCCGCACCTGCACCTGCACCTGCACCTGCACCGGTAGAATCTACACCATTAATGAATTTTCAGTACCCGTTTAGAAAAGCGGACGGATCGCAATTTAAGGATGCTGAAGAAATCTTTAAAGCACTTGAGAGTGAAAGCTCAGGTAACTTTTTACTTGGGAATCATGGATTTTGGCATGGCGGTATTCATATCACGCATAAGACTGCTCCGCAGTGTGTGAGAGATGAACCTATTCGTTGTATTGGAGATGGTGTCGTCGTAGCCTATCGGTTGAATGAGGATTATTTAAAGACTGAGTTTGAAGGTTCGAGTACTACAGAGGAATTGAAGTACTCAAATTCATTCTGCCTTGTCAAGCACGACTATAAATCACCACCTAATAAAGAGGTCGTGCCCAATACTAGTAATGAACTCGTATTTTATAGCCTGTATATGCATTTGCTACCATACCAGAGGTACGCGGATGAACCAGAACAGACGGGCCATCAGAAAATAAAGATGATCGCAAGTGGGTTTAAAGCTCGAAGCGATGTTGCTGGTGCGACTGGCTGCATCGAATACGGTTCGATTTCTGCTGGAACTCAAATTGAAATACTTGAAGAGCACTCTGATCACATCCACGCGAAAGGCAAACTAATTAAAGGTACAGTAGGTGGACGCACGCCAGGACAGGATTTCTGGTTCGCCTACAAGCAAAACGGTGTTGCATACCCAAGAGGTGATGGCAGTGCGAGCTGGAAAGCAATAACTGCACCGGAGCGAAAGAAGCCAGATTATTGGAAGGGCAAGGTCAGAGCTATAGTTACCGGCTCTGGGCTTACCTTAAGGGTAGCCCCCTCACCGCAGAGTAACGGCGCTTTAGCTGGGGCTGCAATGAGACAGGTAAATAGTCTGGGGCAAAACGAAGATTTAGTACTTTGTACAAATAGCGTAATAGAATTTGATAGTGGGAAAGTTTTTAGCCTGAAGATTGGCTCTAAGTCATACAAAATGGCGGAATGTTGCTTCGTGCCAAGTACTTCTGGCACTGCAACCGGTTTGAAAAGCCATTCCACTCCTGTCCCAGCAACTTTTTGGGCTTGTGTTGAAAAGCCTTATGTTCAACTGCTTGGATTGATTCCTACGGAGTTTGACAAGGTCGTAGCTATGGATACGGCAATTAAGGCAGGTGACGTAATCGGCTTTCTTGGTTTAAATGAAACATTGGCAGGTCCTGATGGAGGGGTTTCGAGAAGTTATCAAGTCCATGTGGAAATTTTTTCGGCAGATCCGAGAATTGAGGATTTCTTGAAAAACAAGGCAGCAGTGAAGCAAGGAAAGCAATACTTGCACTTGCCAGCGAATACAACTTTGAAAAGTAAGCCCCCTCTAACTGGGGTTGTGACAATTTCGAATGAAACCTTTGTGGAGCTTGGGAAAACTGTTATCTATAAGGACCCTGAAGAGTGGTACGAAGTAACCGTAGTTGATGAATCAGAAAGCAAATCGGGTTTGCTCAAAAAAGAAGGGGCGGAGCTTATTGCTCAGCACGACTGGGAAAAACTAGGCTTTCGCGTCGTTAAGGAATCAAATTCAAATTCTGATGGTTTTCTGGATCCTGATGATATGCCAGAATTCTTCCAGACCTTATATAACGACTTGGATCGATTTGGTAACAGAGATCAAAAAGTCACTCCCGAAGATTTCCCGATTGCACTCAAGAATATTGAGTTCAGGGATCATTGGTCAAAGCTCATTGCATATCACCCTACGGAGTGGAAATCTAAGTCGGACTCTTCCAAATGGGCGCGGCTGGATACATTGCTGGAGAATTACCCATCTGTTCTAAATCACGAAAAAGAACGAATAGATAGTTTAATATTTTGGGATGATTCAGTTATACAGTCTAAAGGCTTAGGTGATGGCGTTTTATGGCATTTTCATCCAATTGCATTTCTTGGTAATCAGATCGGTAGTCGCGGAAAAATAAAGATCACCGTCGAGATGTTAAAAAGGGTATTTGAAGGACTAAAAAATACCTCCGAACAAGATGTCTTATTGGCGGAAGTTGCCACCCAGCTAAATGAAAACTGTGAAAGATATAAATTAGATACTCCGTTGAGGTTGAGTCACTTTTTTGCTCAGGTAAGGCAGGAAATTGGATCGAAGTGCGCGGTGGTAGAGGACTTTACCTATGGAGTGCCTGGCCTAAAGGGTACATTTAAGTATTTTAGGGATCACCCTGATGAAGCAACACTTTATGGATATCCAGGATCTAATAAATATGTGTCTCACGAAAATCAGATCGCGATAGCGAATCGAGCATATGGCGGGAAATTAGGTAACGGCAATATATCGTCTGGTGAGGGGTGGAAATATCGTGGTAGAGGTCTTAAACATTTAACGGGTAAAGCAAACTATCAAGCCTTTAAGGATTATCATAAAACGTTCTGGGATGAAGAAGTTGATTTTGTTGGTCAGCCGGATATCTTGCATACACAGTTTAAATACTCTGTTCGTTCGGGTGTTTATTTCTGGCTTAAAAACAATATTTTTGTAGAAGCGGATAAGGGTGATGCGGACGAAAACGTAGATGCTGTTACTCGTATTATTAACAGAGATACTGATAGTTATGATGAACGTCGGAAGCATTTCCAGAGGATATATAAAAATGAAAAAATATTTGAAACTGTCTAAAATTCGTTGCATTTTTGCGATGGTCATAAGCTTGGTCGTATCCAATGTGTTAGCAGATGCGGCACCTACATTGAGTGAGTTTCATCCAGCGGTCGTGGCTTCAGTAGGAGAAAAAAAGATTGCAGTGTTCTTTTTAAAAAATAGTCTGAAAAAACTGGTGAACGGAGAGTATGTTGCTGACGCCGAAATATATTATTCTCCGATTGGTTCAGATAAAACATTTTTCAAATATGTTTGGAAAGTTGAGGGTGATCAAATTGCCTCCGTCTTCTTCTACGATTGGAAATCTCCGGAGCGACGCGGTAAATCAATGTATGTCTTGGTGAAGAGCAAGCTGTCTGACTCCGCGTTTGATGGTTTTTCGTATTCAGTCATGGAGCTTCCGCTCAGGGTCGATGGTGAAAACGCTTCATTGCTCTATTTCACAGGTGACCCATCTGATCCAGCTTTGGAAAACTGCAAGGATGGAAAGGACTTAGTTTCTGGAGCGAAGGTGGTTTGCAGTTATAAAGACGCTGCAAGTATTAAAAAATATTTTACCGCGCAGGATAAATGAAATTTCGAAGTCGCATGGGGGTTCGGCTTTGTTAGTTTCGTGCGATGGCTATTTTATCGTTGAGCATGAGTAAATCTGCCCCGTTTGGGTGAAATGGAGACATGGGTGAAATGGGGACAGTGAAATGGGGGCAGACCACGATTTTAGCAATTACCCGAAAAACGCGGTCTGTCCCTTTTTTCTTTTATGGTCTGTCCTCTTTTTCTTTTAGCCTGTTATCAAATGGCGGCTGACAAAGGTGACCAGTTGGGCGTCTTCAACGTGGGGCGATTGGGATCGTCAGCCACGGCGCCGATCAAAGCCAGCCACTGCATTTGAATTTCGAGGGGCTGTTTGAGGCGGTTTTTGCAAAAGTTTTGTCTGAATCCCTCACGCTAAAACGTTTAACGCTTGAGCATCTGACGACCGCGATTTTCCTTTAAACTCCCCACCCCCAAGGAACGCGCTCAGGACACGGAATGCCAGCCTCTTCTTCCTCGCTTCGCCCAGCGTTGGTGCTTTGGCTATATGCCGCTGCGATCACGCACATCCTCGCCGGTCTTACCCTGACCTGGGCCGGTGACTCCGGCTTGCTCGATGGCTACCTGCAAGTCCTCGAACTGTCGTTCTGGGATGCCGATGCGGTTCCCACCGCCGGCCACGAACAACAAGTCTGGTGGCTCGCGCTGTTCGGCGCGACGCTGCAAAGTTATTCGCTGTATATGCTCGCGCTGGTGCACTTGGGCAATCGCTTGAAAACCCCGGCAATCTGGGGCTGGTTGATTGCCGGCATCCTGTTATGGGCGCCGCAGGACATGTGGCTCTCAGCGCAACAACAGGTCTGGTCGCACCTGTGGCTCGACGGTTTTGCATTGCTGGTGTTGTTGCCGCCACTGTTCTGGCTGTATCGGCATGACCGACGAAAGGCTTCTTCAGTAAAGGCACCGAGCCAATCCAACCCGTTTGCCGATGGCGCCTACAAGCGAGTGCTAATCACCGGCGGCACCGGGTTCATCGGTGAAGCCTTGGTCAATCAATTACTCGACGCGGGCCACTCGGTCAGCGTACTGACGCGCGATCCGTTGAGCGCGGCCAATCTATTCAACGGCCGCGTCCGCTGTGTGCATTCGCTCAGCGAACTCAGCCACGACGAAACCTTCGACGTGGTTATCAATCTCGCAGGCGCACCCGTCGCCGGCCCACGCTGGACTCCCAAGCGTCAGGCACAACTGCTCGCCAGCCGGGTCGGCACCACCGAAGCGTTGATGACCTGGCTGAAGAACACCAAGCAGAAACCCTCGCTATGGATTCAAGCCTCGGCCATCGGTTTCTACGGCGTGCGCGATGCCAGCGAAAGCCTCGACGAACACGCCAGCAAGGGCGACGGCTTCATGGCCGAACTCTGCGCGCGTTGGGAAGCCGCCGCGCAACCGGCCACCGAGTTTGGCGTGCGTCAGGTAGTGCTGCGTCTCGGCGTAGTGTTCGGTCCCGGCGGTGCGTTGACGCCGTTGCTGCTGCCGTTCCGCCTGGGTTTCGGCGGGCGCATGGGCGATGGTCGGCAAATCATGAGCTGGGTGCATCGCGACGATGTGCTTCAGGTGATCGCGCGGGCTTTCAACGACGAAAATCTGCGTGGCACCTACAACATGGTCGCGCCCGAGACGGTCAGTCAGGCAGCGTTTGCCGAGCAGGCCGGCAAGGTCCTCAAGCGTCCGGTGTGGTTGCACATTCCCGCCGCGCCAGTGCGTGCAATGGCGGGGGAGATGGCGCAGCTGTTCTTCGACGGTCAGCGCGTGGTGCCGCAGCGTTTGACCGAGGCCGGCTACACATTCCGCTATCCAACACTCGACGCCGCTCTGCGCGATCTGACCTGAGGATCGCTCATGAGCAAGCCGTTGATGTACCTGCTGGCCGGCAACGGTAGCGCCGCCGATTGGTGGGACGACGCACTGCCGCACTTCCAGCGCTACGACGTGGTGCCGCTGGAGTTGCCGGGCTTCGGCGCCAATCCGCTGCCACCCTGCGAGGATCTGGCGGACTACGCGCAGACCTTGGTGGCGATGACGCAGAAGGGCAGCGCGATCATGGCAGTCGGGGTCAATGCGTTGCTGGTGCTGCACGCGTTGCAGCGTCGGCCCGGGCACTTTTCCCGCAGTGTTCTGTTGGCGCCGGTTGGGGCATTTTTGTGGCAGCGTCGCTTGCCGGCGTTGATGTCGCCGCTGCCGATCCGCAAGACCATCCACTGGCTGCTGTCGAACAAACCCACGCTGTTCGCGCGCAAGTTCTCCAACCAGACCTGGACGCCCGCGCAGTACCAGCGCATGGGCGCCGGCTATGCGCGCTGCCGTGCGTTTGTGCCGCACTGGGATCTGATTCGCGCCGACACCGCGTTGCCGCTGCTGGAGTGGATCACCGATCCGGTCGAGGTGGTTTGGGGCGATCAGGACGCTGTGCTCGGTATCGAGCAAGCGGCAGCGTGGTCGGCGATTCTCGCCCGCGCAGATCTGACCATCAGCCTGAAACCCGGTTGGGGCCATTACCCGTGGATCGACTCGCCCGCCGAATTCGCCGAGTGGCTGGAGTCGGGCGAGCGCGGGTTTGTCGCTCACACCAAGGGCGGGCGTTTGCGTCTGGCTGAACTGGCGCGGCAAGCGGTGCCGGCAGCGCTGACGCTCAACGATTGCAGCGATCCGCGTCTGCCGGTATTTCTTGCCGCCCAACCTGATGTGATCTGGGCGGTGCGCTCCTCCAGTTATGGCGAGGATCAGGCCGATTCGGCGAATGCCGGTTTGAGCACGACTTATCTGCGCGAGCCGACCGCCAATGTGCCGAAACGCATCGCCGAACTGACGGCCGAGGGCGTCGAGGAAGTGGTGGTGCAGCGCTTCATCACGCCGGTCGTTTCCGGCATCGCTTTCGTGCGCCATCTCTCGGTAGAACTTGAGTGGGTGGAAGGCCATCTCGAATCGCTGGCCGACGGTCACGTCAGCCCCTCGCGGGCAACGCTTTCGCGGCTCGGCGATGCCTGGCGCAGCGGCACGTTCACGCCGTCCCACGGTTTGACCGAAGACCTGCTCTGGCGCTTTTTGCAAGACGTACTGCGCGTGTTCCACTACGTGCCCGGCGATGTCGAATGGGCCTGGGACGGCTCACAACTGTGGCTGCTGCAATACCGGCCGATCAGCGATTACGGCTGGCGCCGGCACCTGACCGCCGCCAACATCGCCGAGATCCTGCCGCCGCAACCGAGCGTGCTGGTGGAATACGCCCAGCGCCGCGCGGCAGCGAGTATCCCTGCGATCATGGCGCGTTGGGATGCGCGGGTGTTGCAGGACAACGAGCCGTTCACCGCCGTGTTCGGCGGCGCGTCCTATATCAACAATGATCTGTTTCTTGCCCGGCTGGCCGACTGGGGCATCAGCGCCGCTAACTACGCCGGTGAAGTCGGTGGTGCGACGCCGCATTTGCCGTGGCAGCCACTGAAGATGTTGCGTTCGTTGCCGCTGTTTTTGCGCATGCAACGCAAGGCTCGCAGCCATTTGCTGAGCCTTGAAAATGGCTTGCAGCGCTTTGATCGGGAGCTGGCCGAACTCTTCGCCCAGAGTGCCAATGGCCAACAACTTGCGGACTGGTTCACCCGGTTTTACGTGTTCGTGGTGCAAGGCAATCTGTGCATCGCCACGGCGCTGGCCAGCAGTGGCGGCGACTGGCTGGGCCGCCCGCCGACCGCGTACGACAACCTCCAAAACAGCCCGCATCGATTGCCGTGGGAAACCGATCCCGCTACGCCTCGACCTACGGCGACTGAGCTGCCGTTACAAGCATTCCCGCAATGGTCAGGGCTGATCCGCCTAGCGCATTCGACCGGCCTGCCGGGCCTACGCGGTTACTACCTGCAAGTACGCGAGTGGTATCGCGACAACCTGATGCGCATCTTCTTCCGCCTGCACCACGCGATGCCGCTGGCGGATCGCGAGCACTGGTTTGCACCGCATCCCGACGTTCGCACCCGAGACGGCAGCTTCTGGCAGGACGGTCGCGAAGGTGCGGAGCAGGCCACCGAGTTCATGATTTATCCGGGGCAGGTGCAAGGCATTCTGGGCGAGGATATTTTGCTCGAAGACACCCTCGATCCGGGGCGACATGCGCATTACCAAACAGCGCGTGCGGTGATTGCGCGGATGGGTGGGCGCTTGTCCCATGGCTCGACGCTGTTGCGCGAGTTGCGCAAGCCGTCGGCGGTGATGCCGCAGGTGGATCCGGCGTGGGTGGGGTGTGAGGTGTTGTATCGGGATGGTGAGTTGGAATTGATTAATTCAAAGGATGCGAAGTGAAACGATTGCTGGTGTTATGTGTGAGCTGGTTCCCGATAGCGGTTATGGCGGCAGATGTTTGCAATCAGGAAGCTGACTCAAAATATTTCTTATCGCAATGGCCGCAGAGCAGTGAACATCCGGAAGACATACTTTCCAGTCTCGATGGAAAAGAATTTTCTATCGATCCGGGCCACGTGGTTTTTCGCGGCGATCTAAATGGCGATGGCATCGAGGACTTCATCTTCAATTCCCGCGTCGGCATTGGCTCATCAATGGATAGCACATTCGCCTTCCTGATCCAGTGCCGTGGTTATTTGAGGTATTCGGGCGGCGGTTACTTCGCCGGGGTCAAAGTTCTGGACGGCCCAGCCAAGGGGGGAGGTGAGTTCAAGGACATCGAGATCTACTCCTACATCAGGGACAAGCGCGGACGGATTCGCTACAAGGGTGAAAAGGCCATGACCCGGCCACATCTGTGGCAATTCGACCCGCAGACACAGCGTTACGAAGGGCAGGCTGAGTAAGCCGACGGTCCCCGCTGCATTTACGGAGTTACTACGTGAAAGGATTTTCGGTTCTTCTCGGCAGCTTGATATTGGCTGCCGCGTCCATGGCATTCGCTGCCGATCCAGCCTTCAAGGATTACACCGTCACGCCAGTTTTCACCGGCCCCAACCATAAACTGGTGCCGCAGGAAAACAGCAGCCCAATGATGGACCTAGCGCGGGTGCAAGCCCTGAAAGGCAAGGTCAACTTCGCCGGCCATTACATCCTGCACAGGCTCGGCTGTGGCGGCAGCGCCATTTGCGGCGAAGTGCTGGACGCTCAGACTGGGGAAGTCGTTGGCGGTCTGCCGAATGCTTACGACGGCAGCACGTTCGGCATTGTTTACCAGCCCGACAGCCGCTTGATCATCGTGTCCGGCATCACGCTCGACGGCGAAGAAGATGCGCATGGGAATGTGTTGGAAAGCGGTAATCGGGATCGTTATTACGAGTTTGTGAACAACGAATTCCGGCTGCTGAGCATGACCGACGTGGAATCGTCGCCGATGGATGAGGAGTGAGTGGATGAACCGTCTTCTCGCGGGCAGCGTTTCGCTGCTGCTCTCTCTGCCAGCTTTCGCCGCGCCTTCGGACACCTTTACCCAACGCGATGTCATGCAGTGCGGCGGTGTTGAAGTGGTGTTGGTGTCGTCCTGCCGATCGGTGACGGTGGATGGTGCGCAAACCCACGTCATCCCGGTTTGCTCTGACCAAACCATCAACATCGGCGGCAAAGTGCTTCGTCGCGATATCGGCAAAGTTTCACAGCTCACTTCCGACGGTGCGAAGACGAAGATGTTGAGCAATGTTGTTGTGGCGATGGATTGCGTGGAAGGCACCAAGGGCAGTCTTGTTTCGATAGGCGGCTATGGCGGTTGTGGTGCCTGCGCGGAGTGGCATGGGTATTACTCGACAGCAGGGCGATTGGAGCAATACAGCTTCGATAATAACCAACGCTCTTTCGGCTCGAAGGGATCTCGGGAAGAGCTGATCAAAGCCTATGGCGTTACGAAGGGACAGTTAATGTCAGAAAGCCCGGCGATGAAGAGGATCGTCTATGGCCAGCCTTAAGTGGGTGTTGATGATCGGCAGCTTGTTCAGCGCTACCAATGTCTTTGCCGTTGACCCGCCAATAGTGGGAGCCGCCGGAAACACAGTGACGTTCCAGGCAAAAAAAATGGACTTCACCCGTCGTGGAATCTACCAATGCCTGGTTCACCGCGAATGGAAAAACGTTCCCGTTGTTCCATGCCGGCATTGGTGCTCAGGCTTATCCTGAATGGCTCAGCCCTGACAAAAAATTTCTACTGGCGACTGCGGTGGAGTACGGCGTAGTCATAGGTGAGAACGGTGAGGAAATAGCGACATCACAAGGGCATTGCGATGTGATCTCGATGGAAACCGGTTGCGTGCTTGCTGAGAGTTACGAGCGGTTTTGTGAGGGTAAATGGGTAGGCAATCAATGGGTTTCCGAAGAGGGCGGGGTGCTCAATCCTGTCTTGGAGACTAAGTCACCCAAGGACCTGCTGAAAAATGCTTCGGGTATCCAGCCTGCGCAGTTCCGAGCAGAGTCCATCGAATGGAGCCTGAGCTTTTTGAGCCCGGAATCCTACATGGCGTGTCATCCCCCCGCGCAAAGTGTTCAGGCTTACAACGACCTCGGTTTTTACTTGGCCGAGGGCGGCAACGATGAGTTGGCGATGAAGTTTTATCGAGGCGTTGAGGCTGTCGGCAAACGCACAGTGCTGATGCTGAACATGGCTGATTCGCTGTGGCGCCTTGATCGCCAAGAGGAAGCGCAGCGTTATTATCGCGAGTACCGCGACGCGATGAGTGCCGCCGGTAAAGCGCAGAAGATTCCGCAACGCGTCGTTAAGCGATCCGAAATTCAGGGACTGAAAGAGTGAATATGTTCTTCCGCTTTATCGTGTTGAGCCTTGGGCTGCTAACCACTTCATACGCACTCGCTGCCCCACAAGTCCTGAAGGAAATTCCGGCTAGCTTGCTGGGTGATGCATCACGGCAAAAGGTGTTTGTACTGGCGGGCGATGCGGACGAAGTTTCTAACCGATTGTTGATTGCGCCGGAACAAGCGCGTGACGAGGACATCTTACTCGATACGTCGAAGGCGCTGCCTCTGATCAAGAGTCAGTACTCGTCTGCGCTTCAGGGTGTCTTCAGCGTCCATGTACTCAAAGGTCGCCCTGGCGTCATGACCGTCATTGATCCACAGGCTGAGGAAGCTGTGGTCAAGCAACCGTTCGTTGAGGCTGGGGATTACATCGCGCTGGTAACCAGCGAGGAAGATAACGCGGTTTACAACTTCAACCTGTTGTTCGCCTTCAACAGAGGTTCAAAGCAGTTTGAGCTGAAAGCTCTGCTGGAGGTGGCGAATAACGACTCCTGTGACCGGTCGCTTGTTAGCGCAGTGGAGTTGCCGGTGCAGACACTGGGCCCCATCACTCTCGCTTCTTTCGATGGGCGTGAAGTGCTGCAGAAGCTGCAGGTTGCTCGTACTGGCAGTATTGAGGGCGTTAGAAAGAAATTGATGACCGTCAATTCGGCTGATTTGCTGGATATGGCGCTGGCAGCCTACCGAAAGGGTGATGACTCTTCCTTCAAGGATACGATGAGCTACGCGTTGATGGGCGGTGGCTCGCATGACACTTGTCCCCCGGATAGCTATATCGTCGCAAAGTACTACTACCCGCAGCGTCCCGGCTGGTCCAACGACCTCGGTTTTCTGCTCGGCGAGGCGGGTTACTACGCTGAGTCGATTGAGTTGCTCAATGCAGTGATTGCCAACCACCCAAACAGGACGGTTGCTTACCTGAATCTCGCTGACAGTTATTGGGCCGTGAACGATAAAGAGCGGGCGGTGGCGGCGTACAAGCAATACGCATCGCGAATGTCTGAAGCGGGGACGGTTTCGAAGATCCCGGCGAGGGTGGGTGAGCGCAGTGCTGTGGCGCCCGAGGCGTGACAAGAGCTCGTTGAGTTGCTGTAACTGTGTGTTCTGTACCCATGAACCGCTAAAGGAATGTTCGGTTTGAAATTTTCGTCTGCATTGTTTTCCGCGTTGCTCGTTTTCGTTCCTCTGGCGGCTCATAGCGAGGTCACGACCGAGGTTTTTTGCTTTCGCTCCTACGAAGGCAAACCCATAAATTTTGAATTCCGAACCTATTACGACTCTGTCGCCAAATGGAGCGGTGCTGGCGTCAAGTACAGCAAGTCGAAAAAGGCTATCGGGCTGGTTCATCGCAGTACTGAACAAGAAGAACTCGTGTATGGCCGGCCCTACCAGTACACGACAACTTGGGTTGAAGTAGTTGATGGCGCACTGACAGGTGAGTATCAGATGGTCACTCAGGGTGGCCGGGTTGATGCGATGACGTATACGAATTACAAGTCTGCAAAGAAGTATTCGTTTGAAAACGATTACAACGTGGATGCGAAACCTGAAACAGGTTGCCAGTGGTGAAGCAGGGAATATTCAAAAAGGGGACTTAACGTCCCCTTTCTTTCATTCACCAATCTCGCTACGGCTTGGCCGCCACGCTTCGCACTTCAATGTGATCAAGCGTCCCTTCCACCATCAATCTGACCCCGTCCGCCATCCTACTCAATGCCAATGCAATCGAGCGGCGTGAGCCATCTATGTCGTCCGCAAGGTCCGCAGCGATGATGCTGATGGATAGCAGGTCTTCCGAGGCGTTGGCCAGGAGGGCTTCGGCGTCGATGTCCGGGTTCAGGCTGAACAGGCCTTCGCGGCGTGGGGCCTGAGGGAGGTCGGGTTTGCAGAACTGGTGATCGAGGGCGCGTTCGGCGGCTTCATGTAGTTTTCTTGAATCGAAAGATTCGTAGGGGGAGGTGTCCTCCGTGTTGGTAGTTGAATTGGTCATCGGTGTAAATCCCTTGGAGTAAGAAGTAATTGCTCCCGAATTCGGACTTGCACATCCGGTCACCGAATACCCGATGACGCAGAAAGCCTATCGGTGATCTTCGAGCTCGCCTAGTTCATGGACAGCCCCGCACTTTGCAGGAAATTTCCCATAGATTCGCGGGCCGCAAGATCAAAAGATCGCAGGCTTCGCCAGCTCCTACAGGGATGTGTTTCAACAGGTGTAGGAAAGGTGAGTGGTGAGACGCGGAGCGTCTCGGGATGCATTCCCACGCGGAGCGGGGGAACGATCAGTGGGCGAGCGCTGAATCGTGACTTGGTGGTCATCGTGCGGGAAATGGTCTGCATCCTCTTCCAACAGTGTCAGATACTGGCGTTATCGTCCGAATCCCTTACACTGCCCCGGCCGTTCATTTTCCTTTTGAGGCTGTGCGCATGAAATTTCGTTTTCTCCTGTGGATGATGGGTTTGTTGATGGGTAAGGCCAGCCGGACAAATCCTGCGTTCCAGCAGCAGTTGGGTGACAAGGATCTGGTGTTTCAGTTGCAGACGCTGGACGGGAAAGTGGCGCGGCATTTCGTGGTCAAGGATCAGCGCATCACCAGCAAGTCTGGCGTGGTGCCGGAGCCGGCGTTTGCGATTGCGTTTAAAGATGCCGGTTATGGCTTTGCCACAATGCAGGCGAAGAACAAGCAGTTGGCGTTTATGCAGGGGATTCAGGACAAGTCGATCCAGCTCAAGGGCAATCCGGCGCTGGTGATGTGGTTTCAGGGCTTGATGAAGTATTTGAAGCCGCGCAAGGCTAAACCGAGTAAGGCCTGATATTGGTCGCTGGCTCGCCAAGTCGGTCATTTGTCTCTAAATACCATAAGCACCTGTCAGAAGTGACAGGTGCTTTTACTGGCGTCTTGGTGCTTCATGAGGAGATGGTCCAGCGGTAAAGGGACTGAACCTGTTTGGAGAATAACTATCATGACTACCAAGTCTGGCACGCCCGATCTTGAGTTTGGTAACAACGGAGCACGCATTTGGGATTTCCCTGAATTCGCCAGCATCGCTCCTCATGCCATTGTTTCTCTGCCCGATGGCAGGCTGGTTGCGGTGGCGAATGAGCCGGGTTATCCCCGCGGCTTCGTGATCGTGCGACTCACTCAAAAAGGGCAACTCGATGCAGGCACCGGCTTCGGGGTGGAACAGCGGGGTTTTGCGCGCATTACGATTCCTGAGAAACACATTGTTAGCATTTTAGGCTCCAGCCTACTCAGTGATGGCGGATTCCTGATCGTCTTGGAGTACTCATGGCGACCTAATGAAAACGGTCTTTTGGTTGTTCGACTTCTGGACGATGGCAGTCTCAACGACAAGTTTGGCAAGGGCGGAGTCCTTGTTCTTCCAGACCGTGCGGTGCCCGCAACTCTTAGCAGAGGAGCGTTGCGTACTGCCCGGCGAAGTGCGGGCCTGGATGCCGTGTCAGTTGTTCAGGGCGGCGACAATTCTGGAGTACGCGGCATCGAGTTGCCAGGCGGCAAAATTGTCCTGGCTACTTTTACTTACGATCCTTCTTCTTCGCAAACCAAGGGTTCGGTTATACGACTCAATCCTGATGGAACATTAGACAAAACCTTTAACAAGACCGGTTCGACCTGGGTTGAGTTGGGAATTGCTGGTGATAATGCCGCGCGTGGAGTGGCTGCACAGGCGGACGGTAGTTTAGTAGTAATTGGCGATTACTTTGATGCAGGTACCTTTGGTACCTATGTTGTGCGTTTCAAAGAGGATGGAGTGCGGGACGAGGAATTTCCCGATGTGGTGCTTACGTCCCGTTATATGCCCCGTTTTCGCGATATTGCCGTCAGAACAAAGGACGGGATGATTGCCATAGTAGGAGGTCAATTCGAAGACAATTTTCCCGAGGGTACAGGTGTAATTGTCGTGCTCAACGAGAACGGCTCACCGAATCTAGTGTTCAACGAAGGTAAACCGTTGTATTCCAAGCTATCACCTGAGAAAGGTCAGCAGTGGCAATCTTGCGCGTTTGGCGGAGCGGAGGACAGTAAGTTGATCGTTGCCGGCACAAGTGGCAGCGGAGATATTTTTTACGATACGCAGGCAGTGTGCGCACGTTACTTACTCACCGGTACGCTCGATAAGTCATTCAACACTGATAAGGGCTGGTTGGCTTTCAGTCAGCCCGATCGAATGGCGTCTGCCCTGGATGCAGTGATCACGTCCCAAGGCAAAATTGCCATCTGCGGTGAACTTTATAAAGACGAGCTTAGCCTTCCTGTTGGCGGGTGGATAGCGCGCTACTTTTCTTGATAAGCACTGATGAAAGCCCGCTCTCACCGATTTGAAATGATCTCGTGAGAGCGGATTGTTTATGCCTGGCTGAACTGCGAAGCCAGTTCACGCAGCAGCACTTCAGCCTCAAGCACTTTGCTGACGACATCGTTGGCTTTGTCACGGCTCAGGCCGACGCGTTCAAGCAGGGCATCCGGAATATCTTCATCCGGCCCGGAGCCAATCCCGCGGCTGCGTAGCAGGCGTACGGCCAGGCAGACGAGGTTCGGGTATTCGGCGTAGGCGCCGTCGTAGCTTGGGTCGTGCTGGAAGCGCAGGGCGGTGGCCAGTTCATCCGGCATGTCCCAGTAGCGCATCAGCCACGAGCCGATCTGTTCACGGCTGATACCGAGCAGGTGTTGCTCGATGTAGCTGTGGCACAGGTGCGGGTTGACCTCCAGGTGGCGGCAGATCAGCGAGAAGTGCGGCGGGAACACGTGGGCCAGCAGCAGGTAACCGAAGTTATGCAGCAGACCGGCCAGATACGTCAGGCCTGCTTCCGGGCGCTGGGCGCGCGGCATGGCGCGGGTCAGGCCTTCGATGACGGCGGCGGTGTAGATCGACTGCTGCCAGTACGGCGTGGTGTGTTGCGGGTGGTCTTTGGGCAGGCTCAGGGTCTTGCCGAGGGCCAGGCCCAGCGCGAGGTTGATCACCAGATCGAAGCCCAGCACGCGGACGATCGCGTCTTCCACCGAACGAATCTTGCCCGGCGAGGCGTAGTACGGCGACGCCGCCCAGCTCACCACTTGCGCGGCCAGCGCCGGGTCGGTTTCAACCACGCCGGTGATGTCGTCGATGGTGGCATTGGGGTCAACGCGCAGCTTGATGATTTTTTGCGCGGTTTCGGCCAGCGGCGGAATCTCGATGGTCGCTTCCAGACGCTGCTGAATGCGGCGTGCGGTGAACGCCTGCACGGCCTGGGTGATTTCCTCGCGGTCATCGTCCGGGCGGTCGAGGTTCGGGCGGATGCTGCTCAGGGCTTCGCCGAAGTTGGCGGCGCTGGCCTTGGTCAGCATCGATTTGAAGTCTTCGCTGCTGATTTCCAGCAGCAGGCCCGGCTCGCCGGAGTTGATCAGCAGCTTCGGCTCGCGCAGCAGGCTTTCTTCGTAGAGGCACGGCGAACTGGTTAGCGCCGGCAGGCCTGGGAGCAGGCTCAGATTGTGTTTGCCGAGCATCTTTTCCAGGCGTTCGGTGGACACCGCTGTGAGTCGGCGACCAGTGAGTTCGGCGAGGCGATTGAGATCCAGCAACTGGCTCTGTGGAAACAGCACCATCAACGCGCCCACGGCGTCGTCCAGCAACACGGCCTGCACTTTGCGCGAGGCATTGAGGCCGTGGTGGTCGAGCACTTCTTCGTAGGCAACGCCCAGCTTGTTGAGCAGCAGCCGAATAACAGACGGAGCTTGCGGAGATTCGGGGACGAGAGCAGCTTCGGTCATGGTCTGTATCCGTTTTTGAAACAATGGCAGGAGTATAACCAGCTCTGTAGGAACGATCCTGCACAAACTGCGACGGTGCTCACACTTGGCCGTATTGCTGCCCATGCCGCAGCCAACGGTCAAGCAATGGGCTGACGTGGGTCGGCCAGCGCTCCAGCAAAGCCTGGGCTGCATCGCGCACGGCGGGCAATAAATCGGCGTCGCGCATCAGGTCGGCGACCTTGAATTGCAGCAGGCCGGTCTGGCGGGTGCCGAGCATTTCCCCGGGGCCACGCAGTTCGAGGTCCTTTTCGGCGATGACGAAACCGTCGTTGGTCTCGCGCATGATGCCCAGGCGCTGGCGACCGATCTGCGACAGCGGCGGATGGTAGAGCAGTACGCAATGGCTGGCGGCGCTGCCCCGGCCGACGCGACCGCGCAACTGGTGCAGCTGCGCGAGGCCGAGGCGCTCGGGGTTTTCGATGATCATCAGGCTGGCGTTGGGCACGTCGACGCCGACTTCGATCACTGTAGTGGCGACCAGCAGTTGCAGGTTGCCGGCCTTGAACTCGGCCATGACGGAGGCTTTCTCTACCGGTTTCATGCGCCCGTGAATCAGCCCGACCTTCAATTCGCCAAGGGCGGCAGTGAGGTCTTCGAACGTGGTTTCGGCGGCCTGACAGGTCAGCTCTTCCGATTCTTCAATCAGCGTACACACCCAATAGGCCTGACGACCTTCGGCACAGGCGCTGCGCACCCGTTCGATGACTTCGACGCGGCGGGTGTCGGTGACCAGCACGGTGTTGACCGGGGTACGCCCGGGCGGCAATTCATCGAGGATCGAGGTGTCGAGGTCGGCGTAGGCGCTCATCGCCAGCGTCCGTGGAATCGGTGTGGCGGTCATGATCAACTGATGCGGACACATGCGCCCGCCGACGCCTTTCTGCCGCAGCGCCAGACGCTGCTGCACGCCGAAGCGGTGCTGTTCGTCGATGATCACCAGCGCCAGATTCTTGAACTGTACTTCGTCCTGAAACAGCGCGTGGGTGCCGACCACCATCGGTGTGCCGCTGGCGATTTGTTCCAGCGCGGCGACGCGGTTCTTGCCCTTAAGCTTGCCGGCCAGCCACGCGACTTCAATGCCCAGCGGTTCGAGCCAGCGTTTGAAGGTGATGAAGTGCTGTTCGGCGAGGATCTCGGTCGGCGCCATCAATGCAACCTGGTAACCGGCCTCCAGCGCTTGCAGTGCGGCGAGGGCGGCAACCACGGTCTTCCCCGCGCCAACGTCACCCTGAATCAGCCGCAACATCGGTTCGTGCTGACTGAGGTCGTAGGCGATTTCGTTGCCGACGCGCTGTTGCGCGCCGGTCGGGTTGAAGCCGAGGTTTTTCAGGTATTTCGGTGGCAGCTTTGTGGCTTTCGGCATCGCCGGCGCGCGCAGTGAACGCATGCTTTCGCGCAGACGCTGCTGTGAAAGTTGATGCGTGAGCAGTTCTTCGAAAGCCAGGCGATGCTGCGCCCAGTGATGGCCAAGGGCGAGTTCATCGACATCGGCATCGGCGGGCGGGTTGTGCAGGTAACGGATCGCGTCGGCCAGCGGTGCCAGTTGGTAGTCGCGGGCCAGTTCGGTCGGCAGCCAGTCCGGCAGGGTGCTCGGCTTGAGCAGCGTCAAGGTCTGCATGCACAACTGGCGCAGGCGCTGCTGGGTCAGGCCTTCGGTGAGCGGGTAGACCGGGGTCAGGGTTTCATCCACTGGCGGCGGTTCGTCACCGGTGATGGCGCGGTATTCGGGGTGGTAGATTTCCAGGCCTGAGGCGCCGGGCCGGGCTTCGCCGTAGCAGCGAACCCGCGTGCCACGCTTGAGCCCTTCCTTCTGCGCGTTGCTGAAATGGTAGAAGCGCAGGCTCAGCCCGCCGGTGCCGTCCTGCAAGCGCACGACCAGACTGCGGCGGCGACCCATGACCACGTCGGCACCGCTGACGGTGCCTTCGACCACGGCGTCCTGCCCCGGTCGCAATGCGCCGATCGGCACCACGCGGGTGCGATCCTGATAACGCAGCGGCAAGTGGAAGAGCACGTCCTGCAGATTCTCGAGGCCGACCTTGGCCAGTTTCTCGGCCATGGCTTCGCCGACACCCTTGAGTGCCGTCACCGACACTTGCGACAGCTCCGTCATGACGCTCGCTTAACCGGCCGTGACCGGCGCCGCTGGCTTGGCCACCGAGCACAGGCGAATGGAGTCGGCGAGGATCTCGATGGCTTTCGGCCGTGGGAAGCTCGCGCGCCAGGCGATCGCTACGGTGCGGAATGGCACCGGCGCGGTCAGTGGGCGCACTTCAATCACGCCGGGGGCGTAGTGATGGCTGTCCACCGCCGACAGCGGCAGGATCGAGATGCCCAGGCCGGACGCGACCATGTGGCGAATGGTTTCCAGCGAGCTGGATTCCACCGTGGTGTGCTTGGCGCCGTCATTGCCCTTGGTCAGGGTCGGGCAGGCTTCGAGCACCTGATCGCGGAAACAGTGACCTTCACCGAGCAGCAGCAGGCTCTTGTCGTTGAGCAGGCCGGCGTCGATGGATTCTTTCTTGGTCCACGGATGCTGGGCCGGCATGAGCACGTAGAACGGCTCGTCGTAAAGCGGCAGGGTCAGCACGTCGGCTTCATTGAACGGCAGGGCGATGATGATCGCGTCGAGCTCGCCGTTGCGCAGTTTGTCGCGCAGCACGTGGGTAAAGTTTTCTTCGATGTACAACGGCATCTGCGGGGCGACCCGGTGCAGTTGTGGAATCAGATGCGGGAACAGGTACGGGCCGACGGTGTAGATGGCGCCGACTTTCAGCGGTGCGGTCAGCTGGTTCTTGCCGGCCTGGGCCAGTTCACGGATGCCCTGGGCTTGTTCGAGGACTTTCTGCGCCTGGGCGACGATGCCCTCGCCGACCGGGGTCAGGCGCACGGCGCTTTTGCTGCGCTCGAAAATCAGCACACCGAGTTCGTCTTCAAGTTTTTTCACGCCCACCGACAGCGTCGGCTGACTGACGTGGCAACGCTCGGCGGCATGGCCGAAATGCTGCTCTTGGGCGAGGGTAACGATGTAGCGTAATTCTGTGAGGGTCATAGCAAGCGTCCATGAAGATGCGCGCCAAGCATACCGGCTGCAATCGATAGACGCACGTTATCAGACTGCGGGCTGAGTGCGACACCGGTCGAGGTCGGTTTGCCGCTGGCAGATATGCAAAAGGCACCTTTCGGTGCCTCTTGGCTTGGTTCTCTCGGCTGGCGGAGAACCTTGTGGGAGCTGGCAAGCCAGCTCCCACAGGTATTGCGGTGTTGCTTAGCGGCGGCGTTCCAGCGAATAAACAAACGGCGCAACAATTTCGATCGAGCCGTTGTTGAGCATGTCGGCCGGCGGCTTGGGCAGCGGTTGCGCGCGGCGGATCATGTCCAGGGTGGCCCGGTCCAGATCAGCGTTGCCAGAGCGGCCCACCAGTTCGAACGACAGCACATTACCTTCGCCATCGACCACGAAACGCAGACGATTCAAGCCTTCCTTGCCCCGCGACTGCGCACTCTGCGGGTACTTCTTGTACTTCTGCAGATGCGCGAGCAGAGTGCCTTGCCAACTGGCCTTGGCCGCCAACTGAGCCGGCGACGGACCTGGTGCAGGCTGGGCGGATTTCTCCGTCGGTGCCTGGGTCGGCTGGGTATCGGCCGGTTTCTCCTCGGAAGGTTTTTCCTTCGGCGGCTCTGGCAGCTTTTTCTCGACCGGCTTCGGCGGTTTTGGCTTGGGCTTCGGCTTGGGTTTCGGTACCGCGATTTCCGCTTTCGGTGCTTCAGCCAGTTTCGGAATCGGCAATTCTTCCACCGGAGCCGGTGGCTGCGGCGGTGTGACGACTTTCGGCGGAGCCGGCGGTGGCGGGGCAGGCAACGGGGCCAGCTCGACCATCATTGCCTGCGGCGGCAATTCGATGGGCGGGCGGGCGGTCCAGTTCAGCGCCAGCGCGATGGTCAGCGCGTGCACGCCCAGCACCACGGCCAGGCTACCGCTGTAACGCGTCAGCTTATGGCGCGTCGTGATCATTTCTTGGCTGCCGTCTCAAGTCCGACCAGACCGACCTTCAGGTAACCGGCGGCGCGCAGGCTGTCCATCACGCTCATCAGGTCGCCGTAATCCACGCCTTTGTCGGCCTGGAAGAAGATGGTGGTGTCTTTCTTGCCCTGGGTCTTGGCGTCGAGGGTAGCGCCGAGGGTTTCGGCTTTCACTTCATCGTCGCCGAGGAACAGGCGCTGGTCAGCTTTCACACTGAGGAACACCGGTTTCTCTGGCCGCGGCGCCGGTTTGGCGGTCGAGGCCGGCAGGTCGACTTTGATGTCCACAGTGGCCAACGGCGCGGCCACCATGAAGATGATCAACAGCACCAGCATCACGTCGATGAACGGCGTGACGTTGATTTCGTGGTTCTCGGCCAGATCGTCGTCTGCGCCTTCTTTCAAATGCAGGCCCATGGCCGATTACCCCACTTTAACCATGTGCGGCTGCGAGCTGCGCTCAGGCTGGTGGTCGAGATCGCGGCTGACCAGCAACAGGACTTCTGCCGAGGCATCGGAGACCTGTGCCTTGTAACCGGCGATGGAACGGGCGAAGACGTTGTAGATCACCACCGCAGGAATCGCCGCAACCAGACCCAGTGCAGTGGCCAGCAGCGCTTCAGCGATGCCCGGTGCGACAACTGCAAGGTTGGTCGTCTGGGTTTTGGCGATGCCGATGAAGGAGTTCATGATGCCCCACACGGTACCGAACAGACCTACGAACGGTGCGGTGGAACCGATGGTGGCGAGGACGCCGGTGCCGCTGCTCATGTTGCGACCGCAGGCAGCAACGAGGCGCTCAAGGCGGAAGCTGACGCGTTCCTTGATGCCTTCTTTCTCGCGGCTGTTGACCGACAGGCGCATCTCTTCGAGCGCGTCGTGCACCAGCAGGTTGGCGAGGGTGCCTTCCTTGCCGGCCGTGGCGCTTGCTTCTTTAAGGGTGGTGGCTTTTTTCAGTGCAGCGATTTCGCCACGCAGACGACGCTTGGCGCCCATCAGCTCGAAGCCTTTGGCGATCCAGATAGTCCAGGTGATGATCGAAGCGATGGCCAGACCGATCATCACGATTTTCACGATGATGTCGGCGTTCTGGTACATACCCCACGGCGAAAGGTCGTGGGCCATGCCCAAGGTGTTGTCGGCTTCGAGGGCTTCAGGTGCGTCGGCGGCGTCGACAGCCTGCACCGGATCGGTGGCGGCTGGTGCAGCCGGAGCGGCAGCGGGTGCGCTCTGCTCGGTGGCGGCTGGGGTGGCGGGTGCTTGAGCGTCGGCGAAGGCGGCGGTCGGTGCCAGCATCAGGCTGAGCAACAGAGCCGCGACGGCGCTCCAGGCGCGAGGTCGAGTGGTTGGCGAAGCGGGAGTTTGATTACGTGTCATGCTGGCCGGACCTGAGATAGAAAAACGTTGTTGCTCTTCCAGGCCTCGTGAGGCCGAGAACAAAAGTGGCGTGCATTATTGCAAGTAATTCTTGTTAACAAAAGTAATAGAGTAACTTTTTTTCCTTCATTGCTAGCCGTTCGTCCTGTGCCAGAGCTAGTCTGTGCCTTTCTGATGGGAGTTTTCTGATGTCCGCGCCTTCTCTTTTGATTGCCGGTTGTGGTGATGTCGGCAGTCGTCTGGCCACGCAATTGCTGGCGGCTGGCTGGCAGGTTCATGGCCTGCGCCGCGACGTTTCCAAGCTGCCGGAGGGTGTCATCGGCGTCGCCGGCGACCTGTTCAGCGAAGAGTGCCCGGCGACCTGGCCGATAGGCGCTGTCGACTATCTGGTGTATTGCGCCGCGGCCACCGATCACGACGAAGAGGGCTATCGCAAGGCCTACGTGCAGGGTTTGCAGAATGTGCTGAGCTGGCTGGGTGACTATGGGCAAGTGCCCGAGAGGCTGATCTTCGTGTCCAGCAGCAGCGTGTACGGGCAGCAGGACGGAGCATGGGTGGATGAGACCTCCGAGACGGTCGCGGCCGGTTATTCAGGTCGCTTGATGCTCGAAGCCGAGCAGGTCGCGCTCAATAGCGGCATCCCGGCAAGTGTGCTGCGGCTGACCGGCATTTACGGCCCGGGCCGCGAGTGGCTGCTGACTCAGGTGCGTCGCGGCTATCGCGTGGCTACGGAGCCACCGCTGTATGGCAATCGTATTCATGCCGATGATGCAGCGGGGCTGCTGGCGTTCTTGCTGGAAAAAGACCGCGAGGGCGTCAAGCTGGACGAGCTCTATATCGGTGTGGATGACGCGCCAGCGCCATTGGCCGAGGTGGTGGGCTGGTTGCGCGAATATCTGGGTGTGACTGAATGGGCGGACGACGCCAGTGTGCGGCGCACCGGCAGCAAGCGTTGCAGCAATGCGCGGGCGAAAGCGTTGGGGTGGGTGCCGAAGTATCCCAGCTATCGTGAAGGCTACGCAGCGATTCTTGAAGGTAAGTGCTGAATTTTCAGCAACACAAAAACCACTGTGGGAGCGAGCCTGCTCGCGAATGCGGTATGTCAGTCATTATCAGTTTGACTGACCCACCGCGTTCGCGAGCAGGCTCGCTCCCACATTTGATCTTCTGAGGTTTCGGAAGCAGGTTACTGTTTTTCCAGCAACCACTTGCGCTCACCCGCGGCAAACTGCGGTTGCTCATCTGCCAGCGCAGCATTGACTGCCTGCAGAATCTCCAGCTCCTTGCCCTTGCGCACAAAGATCCAGTTATTGCCCTGGCCATTGAGTTGCAGCCACATGCTGTCGTTGCCATTGCTCATGGACGCGCAATCGCCGGCCAGACACAAGGCATAACGGTCAACGCCCGGCAGGCCGGTCACCTGGCCGTCGGCCTGGAACTGCACGGTGCCGCCTTCACCCTGGCCGCTGGCGATGGTCCAGTTGCCGCCCAGGTATGCTGAGTAGAGCGCGCGTTCGAAGCTGGCACCGATTGGCGCGCCTTCCGGCACGGGGATCTGTGCGCGATCGAAGACTTGTTCGGGTTCGTTGTCGCTGGCAGCTTGCTGCAGGCGCCCGCCATCGCGTTTCAGTTCGCTGGCGGAGCTGCCGTAGAAATCGACTTTCCAGGCGCCGGACTCTTCGCCCAGCAGCCGTCCTTCGACGTTCTCAAAACCGTTGGTATAGCGGGCCTGGCCGGCCTTGGTGTTGACGTCCCACTCCAGATTCGGGCCGTAAGCCTGCAGCGCTTCACGCAGGGGACCGCCCTTGGCGGCGGCATCGATCGCCACCTGGTTGATCCAGGTGCCGCTGATGTCACGGTCGGCAGGGTCGCTGGCGCAGCCGCCGAGAAACAGGGCGAGCAGCGAGAGAGCTAGCGCTTTGCGCATGGTGAAATCCTTTCAAAACCTTTTCTTGCGGCAGTCGGCGCGGCGTGAAGGCCGCGCCGTGCGCATCACTCGATGACCAGAATGGCATCCATTTCAACCTGCGCACCCTTCGGCAGGGCGGCCACGCCAATGGCGGCGCGGGCAGGGTATGGCTGGTCGAAGTACTTGCCCATGATCTCGTTGACCTTGGCGAAGTGGCTCAGGTCGGTGAGGAAGATGTTCAGTTTGACGATGTCCTTGAACGAACCGCCGGCAGCTTCGGCCACGGCTTTGAGGTTCTCGAAGACCTGGACGGTCTGGGCTTCGAAGCCCTCAACCAGTTCCATGGTTTTTGGGTCCAGAGGAATCTGGCCCGACATGTACACGGTGTTGCCTGCCTTGATCGCCTGGGAGTAAGTACCGATGGCGGCCGGGGCCTTGTCGCTGGTGATGACGGTTTTGGTCATGTAGGACTCCTTGTAATGGGCAGGTTATGCGCGCATGCGGGTGATGCGGATCACCCCGGTCAAGGCGCGCAGTTTCTTGATCACGCGGGCCAGGTGCACACGGTCGTGGACGCTGACCACCAACTGCACGACGCTGATGCGACCATCGCGTTCGTCCATGCTGATTTTCTCGATATTGCCGTCGGCCGCGTTGACGCTGCTGGCCAGCAGGGCGATCAGGCCACGCTGGTGTTCCAGCTCGACGCGCAGCTCGACGTTGAATTCGCCGGTGACATCCTTGGCCCACGAGAGCTGGATGCATTTTTCCGGGTTGTGCCTGATTTCGCTGATGTTGCGGCAGTTATCCAGGTGCACGACCATGCCTTTGCCCGCCGACAGGTGCCCGACAATCGGGTCGCCCGGGATCGGCGTGCAGCATTTGGCGTAGCTGAGCACCAGGCCTTCGGTACCGCGAATCGCCAGCGGACCTTCCGGGCTCGGCAGCTGCTCACCTTCGCCGAGCAGGCGACGGGCAACGACATAGGCCATGCGGTTGCCCAGGCCGATGTCTTCGAGCAGGTCTTCGATCAGTTCGAGGCGGTACTCGGTAAGCATTGCTTTGACGCGCTCTGCCGGGATCTTCTCCAGGGAGCTGTCGAAACCGTTGAGGACCTTGTTCAGCAGGCGTTCGCCAAGACTGATGGACTCGGAGCGGCGTTGTAGCTTCAGCGCATGACGAATGTGCGTACGCGCCTTGCCGGTAACGACGAAGTTGAGCCATGCCGGGTTCGGCCGGGCGCCGGGAGCGCTGACGATCTCGACCGTGGAGCCGCTTTGCAGCGGTTCGGACAGCGGCGCGAGACGACGATTGATCCGGCAGGCGATGCAGCTGTTGCCGACATCGGTGTGCACTGCGTAGGCAAAGTCGACCGCCGTGGAGCCTTTTGGCAGCTCCATGATCCGGCCTTTGGGCGTGAACACGTAGACCTCGTCCGGGAACAGGTCGATCTTCACGCTTTCGATGAATTCCAGCGAGTTGCCGGCGCGTTGCTGCATTTCCAGCACGCCTTTGACCCACTGGCGAGCGCGGGCGTGCGTGCCTTTGGGCTGCTCGTCGCCGCTGGATTTGTACAGCCAATGGGCGGCGATGCCGTTGTTGGCCATTTCTTCCATTTCGCGGGTGCGGATCTGGATCTCGATCGGTACACCGTGCATGCCGAACAACGTGGTGTGCAGCGACTGATAGCCGTTGGCCTTGGGGATCGCGATGTAATCCTTGAAGCGCCCTGGCAACGGTTTGTACAAATTATGCACAGCACCCAATACGCGGTAGCAGGTATCGACCTTGTCGACGATGATCCGGAACGCGTAAACGTCCATGATTTCGTTGAAGGCCCGACGCTTGCCGCGCATTTTCTTGTAGATGCCGTAGAGGTGTTTCTGGCGACCGCTGACTTCGCCCTGGATGCCGTCGATGGCGAGGCAGTGACCGAGGGATTCTTCGATCTTGTTGACGATTTCCTTGCGGTTGCCCCGGGCGCGTTTGACCGCCTGGTAGATCCGCGCGGAACGCATCGGGTGCATGGCCTTGAAGCCGAGGTCTTCGAATTCGATGCGGATCGCGTGCATGCCCAGCCGGTTGGCGATGGGTGCGTAGATCTCGAGGGTTTCCTTGGCGATACGCCGGCGTTTTTCGCCGGACAGCACTTCCAGCGTGCGCATGTTGTGCAGGCGGTCGGCGAGCTTGACCAGGATCACCCGGATGTCGCGCGCCATGGCCATGGCCATTTTCTGGAAGTTTTCCGCCTGCGCTTCGGCCTTGGTCTCGAAATTCATCTGGGTCAGTTTGCTGACCCCGTCGACCAGTTCGGCCACGGTTTCACCAAACTGCGCTTGCAGCGCTTCCTTGGCGATACCGGTGTCTTCGATCACGTCATGCAGCATCGCGGCCATCAGGCTCTGATGGTCCATGTGCATGTCGGCAAGAATATTGGCCACGGCAAGAGGATGCGTGACATACGCCTCGCCGCTGCGACGGCGTTGACCGTCATGGGCTTGTTCGGCGTAGAAATACGCTCGGCGGACCAGGTTGACCTGGTCGTTGCCGAGGTAGGTCGATAAGCGATCGGCGAGGGCGTCTATGCTCGGCATGATGATTCCTGCCGAAAGCTGTGACCCCGCGCCGTGCTACGTCGACCAGGCATAGGCTTAGACGGCCTCGTTCGACTCGTCCTCGAACGCTGCGAACAGCGGTTCATCCTGGACGATTTCCTGCTCGGCGATGAACTCGTAGCTCATCAGGCCTTCAGCAATTTCACGCAGCGCGACAACGGTCGGCTTGTCGTTTTCCCACTGCACCAATGGCTCTTTGCCGCCGGTGGCCAGTTGACGGGCACGCTTGGTAGAGAGCATGACCAGCTCAAAGCGGTTTTCCACGTGTTCTAGGCAGTCTTCAACGGTTACGCGGGCCATGGTATTCCTCGGAGCGAATGCAATATGCGCGCTGCCCGGTTGGGCGAGCGGACTGAGCAGTTTAAAAAATCACCAGCGATTAGGGAAGCGCTGATTTTTTGACCAGACCCTTCAACGCGCTGCAAGCACCAATGTAAAGCGCTTGCAGGCATTTTGGGAAGTGCTGTTTTAGCCGAGCAACTCAGCCAGCAATTTGCCGAAACGCACTTGCTGGCGTTTCTGTTGCAGCTGATTGGCGCGGAAAATCGCTTTCAGATCGTCCAGCGCGTGGGCGAAATCGTCGTTGATGATCAGGTAATCGTAATCGACGTAATGGCTCATCTCGCTGACCGCTTCGCGCATGCGGCCGTCGATGATCTCGTCGCTGTCCTGGCCGCGGTTGGTCAGGCGCTGGTGCAGGGCTTGCAACGATGGCGGCAGGATGAAGATCGAGCGTGCTTGCGGCATCAGCTTGCGCACTTGCTCGGCGCCTTGCCAGTCGATTTCCAGAATCAGGTCGTGACCTTCGTCCAGCGTCTGCTGCAGGCGGCTTTGCGAGGTGCCGTAGAAGTTGCCGAAGACCTCGGCGCGTTCAAGAAAGTCGCCGTGCTCGCCCATCTTCACGAACTCTTCGCGGGTCACGAAATGGTAGTTCACGCCATCCACTTCGCCCGGGCGCATGGCGCGGGTGGTGTGCGAGACCGAAACGCGGATCTCCGGGTCGGCGTCGGTCAACGCCTTGACCAGACTGCTCTTGCCCGCGCCCGATGGCGCGGAAATGATGTACAGGGTGCCGGTGTGTTGGGTCATGTCAGGGTAGCCTTACTCAATATTCTGCACTTGTTCGCGCATCTGCTCGATCAACACCTTGAGGTTGACGGCGGCCTGGGTGCTGCGCGGGTCGAAGGCTTTGGAGCCGAGTGTGTTGGCTTCGCGGTTGAGCTCCTGCATCAGGAAGTCCAGACGCCGCCCGGCGGCACCACCGGACTTGAGCACCCGGCGGACTTCGATGATGTGAGTGCTCAGGCGATCCAGTTCTTCGGCCACGTCGCTTTTTTGCGCGAGGATGACCATTTCCTGTTCCAGGCGCTGCGGGTCGAGCTCGGCCTTCATGTCGGCGAAGCGATCGAGGACCTTCTGGCGCTGGGTGGCGAGCATCTGCGGCACCAGTTCACGCAGGGTCACCACGTCCTCTTCGATGGAGGTCAGGCGGTCGTTGATCAGACGAGCCAGCTCCGCGCCTTCGCGCTCGCGGCCAGCCTTAAGATCCTTCAAGCCCTGATTGAACAGCGCCAGCGCTTCGGCGTTCAGCGCTTGCGGGTCGGTCGCATCGGCCACCAGCACGCCGGGCCAGGCCAGCACTTCCAGCGGATTCAGCGCGGCGGGATTCTTGATCAGCCCGGCCACGGTTTCCGCAGCGGCAACCAGTTGTGCGGCGCGTTCGCGGTCCACTTGCAGCGGTTTGCCGGTGCTTTCTTCGGTGAAGCGCAGCGTGCATTCCAGTTTGCCCCGCGACAGACCCTGACGCAGCGCTTCACGCACGGCGCCTTCGAGGTCGCGAAACGATTCGGGCAAGCGCAGGTGCGGTTCCAGATAGCGGCTGTTGACCGAGCGCAGTTCCCAGCTCAGGGTGCCCTGAACGCCGGCTTTCTCGACGCGGGCGAAGGCGGTCATGCTGTGCACCATGGCGGTGACCTCGCAATGCAGATCGGCGCGAAACGCTGTTTCGCAGGCGCGATTTCAATGAATTTAAGCCGACTGGCAGCAAAGGCGCAGGATTGTAGCGCAGTGCGGCGAATGCGCCCAAACACACGGTGTGACAAAGCGCTGCAGCCCGTCGGTTATGCGCGCTTGAGGGGCTTCGGTCGTCGGCCGGCGGTTTTAACCAGTGCCCACTCGCGGTGCAGCGCTCTATAATGCTCGGCAGTTTTCCGTCCTCAGTACAGGTATCCCTATGAAACGTCCAAGTGGTCGCGCTGCCGATCAGCTCCGCTCGATCCGCATCACCCGCAACTACACCAAACACGCCGAGGGATCCGTACTGGTCGAATTCGGTGATACCAAAGTCATCTGCACCGTCAGCATCGAAAATGGCGTGCCGCGTTTCCTCAAAGGCCAGGGCCAGGGCTGGTTGACTGCCGAGTACGGCATGCTGCCGCGCGCCACCGGCGAGCGTAACCAGCGTGAGGCCAGCCGTGGCAAGCAGGGCGGTCGTACTCTCGAAATCCAGCGTCTGATCGGCCGCTCCCTGCGCGCGGCGCTGGATATGTCCAAGCTTGGCGACGTGACCCTGTATGTCGATTGCGACGTGATCCAGGCCGATGGCGGTACTCGCACCGCGTCAATCACCGGCGCCATGGTTGCGCTGGTCGATGCCCTGAAAGTGATCAAGAAGCGCGGCGGCCTGAAAGGCGGTGACCCGCTCAAGCAGATGATCGGTGCAGTCTCGGTGGGCATGTACCAGGGCGAGCCGGTGCTGGATCTGGACTATCTTGAAGATTCCGCTGCTGAAACCGACCTGAACGTAGTGATGACCAGCACCGGCGGTTTCATCGAAGTGCAGGGCACTGCTGAAGGCGCGCCGTTCCAGCCTGAAGACTTGAACGCCATGCTGGAACTGGCGAAGAAAGGCATGACCGAGATCTTCGAACTGCAGAAGGCTGCACTGGCCGACTGAGGTTTTCGACCACAAGGAGGACATGATGAGTGACGAGCAAGATTTGCTGCCCAAACCGAGCCAGGAGGTTCGCCAGTGGGCAATGTCCTGTCACCTGTCCGCCTTGCTGGGGATCTGGATTCCGTTCGGCAATCTGATCGGGCCGTTGATTCTATGGCAGATGAAGCGCGAGAAAGACCCTTTTATCGATGCACAGGGCAAAGAGGCGCTGAATTTTCAGATCACGGTGGCGATAGCCTCAATGATCTGCTTCCTGCTCATGCTGCTGATCATTGGTTTCTTCCTGTTTGGTTTGTTGGCGATCGCCGCACTGGTCCTGACGATCATTGCAGGGGTCAAAGCCAACGAAGGTTTCCCATACAGATATCCGTTCACCTGGCGATTGATCAAGTGAAAGTCTGTTGTATCACAATATGAAAATACCCCGACTTATCGGGGTATTTTTATTTGTGCAACTTAATAATTGGTTTTTGTTGTAGGACTAGTCTGTTAACGATGTGCGGTTTGGCATTTATTTGCTGATGTTCCTCTATTACATCTTTGGTCACAACTGATCGGTCCAGTGCTTATTCCCGTTCTTGTTATTGGCGCGAGCTGGTTGTTAAAGTTGCCCGATGTAATGTTTCGGTTGAAACATTCCGATATGTTCAAGCCATCGATGGCACTTGAATTCCCCAGTAATCAGTGTTGAGAAAATCAGCCGGTTCACCCGTCGAGCCCAGGTAAACGCTCGCCTCGTGAATACTTAGCCAAGAATAATCCACATGATTGAGCTCGATTTCTACGGCACGCTCGTGGCCGCTTCTTTAGTACTGCTGCTCGGACGCGGACTTGTTACGCGTGTCGGCTTTCTGCGAAGTTACAATATTCCTGAACCGGTAGCGGGTGGCCTGGTGGTTGCCGTGCTCCTGTTGATATTGCGCACTTTCGACATTGAAGTGCGCTTCGATACATCATTGCAAACCCCCCTGATGTTGGCTTTCTTTGCCACCATTGGCTTGAGTGCTGACCTTGCCAGTCTGAAGAAGGGCGGCCGCATAGTCGGTATCTTCCTGCTGGCGGTCATTGGCTTGCTGGTGGTGCAAAATGCCATGGGTATCGGCTTGGCAACCCTGCTCGGGCTCGACCCTTTGATGGGCTTGCTGACGGGCTCGATCACGCTGGCCGGCGGCCACGGCACTGGCGCGGCATGGGGCGCGGTGTTCAGCGAGAAATATGGCCTGGCGTCGGCTTCAGAGCTGGCGCTGGCCTCAGCGACGTTCGGTCTGGTGCTGGGTGGTCTGATCGGTGGGCCCGTTGCCCGGTTGCTGATCAAGCGCGTGCAAGTGCCGGGTTGCAATCCGCAACAAGCGCCGCGACTGCCAAGAGGTTTTGAACAGCCAAACAAGGAACGCTCAATCACGCCGTTTTCGTTCGTCGAGACGCTGGCGCTGATTGCCGTCAGCCTGCTCGCTGGCAACCTTCTGAATGGCGTTCTGCATGGCACTGCGTTCGAACTGCCGACGTTTGTTTGCGTGCTGTTTGTAGGTGTGGTGTTGCGCAACAGTCTGTCAGCACTTGGCTTGTATCAGGTGTTCGAACGTGAAGTTTCCGTGCTCGGCAATGTCAGCCTCTCGCTGTTTCTGGCGATCGCGCTGATGTCGCTGAAGCTTTGGGATCTGGCGGCGTTGGCATTGCCGATCTTCATCATTCTGGCCGTGCAGGCGCTGGTCATGGCGCTGTTCGCGATTTTCGTAACGTTCCGGGTGATGGGCAGCAACTATGATGCCGCCGTGCTCGCTGCGGGACATTGCGGCTTTGGGCTGGGTGCCACGCCTACGGCCATTGCCAACATGCAAGCGGTGACGCAGCGCTATGGGCCTTCGCAAATCGCGTTTCTGGTGGTGCCGATGGTAGGAGCGTTCTTCATCGATATCGTTAACGTCATCGTGATCAAGCTGTACCTGGCCTTGCCATTCTTCGCTGCGGTTTAGGAAGCACGGCGCATAAAAAATGCCCGCATCTCACGATGCGGGCATTTTCTTTGGCTGCGATACGTCGCTTAGATGGTCAGCGTCCAGTCGTAGTCGACGATCAGCGGCGCGTGCTGCGAAAACCGTGGCTGACGCGGCAGGCGTGCACTGCGCACCGAGCGACGCAGGCCCGGGGTCAGGATCTGATAATCGAAACGCCAGCCCAGATTGAGCATCTCGGCCTGTTCGTTATCCGGCCACCAGCTGTACTGATCGCCTTCGCGGCTGACTTCGCGCAGCGCATCGACATAGCCCATGTTGCCGACAATCTCGTCCATCCAGGCGCGTTCCGGCGCCAGGAAGCCTGGAGATTGCTGGCTGTCGCGCCAGTTCTTGATGTCGAGCTTCTGCTGCGCAACGTACAGCGAGCCACAATAAATGTACTCGCGACGTTTGCGTCGCTGTTTGTCCAGGTACTTGCCGAAATCGTCCATGAGCTTGAACTTCTGGTTCAAGTCCTCATCGCCGTTCATCCCCGAAGGAAACAGCAAGGTGGCAATACTGACTTTGTCGAAATCTGCTTGCAGGTAGCGCCCGTAGCGGTCGGCCGTCTCGAAACCGAGACCGCTGATGACAGCCTTCGGTTGCAACCGCGAATACAAAGCCACGCCGCCTTGGGCAGGGACTTCAGCATCGCAGGCATAAAGGAAGTAGCCATCCAGTTGGAAGGCTGGGTCATCCAGTTCAAAGGCGGAGGCACGGGTGTCCTGCAGGCAGATGACGTCGGCATTCTGGGCTTGCAGCCAACTGAGCAAACCGCGCTCGACTGCCGCCTGAATACCATTGACGTTCACACTGATGATCCGCATAAATGGCCCCAAAAATCGCGTGCGTGTATGATACACGGCGTCAAGCTAATTAGCTAAATCCGTGGTATTTGGGGTTTTTTTCATGCAAGCGTATCAGCGCGATTTCATTCGTTTTGCCATCGATCGCGGCGTTTTGCGCTTCGGTGAGTTCACCCTGAAGTCCGGGCGCACCAGTCCCTACTTCTTCAATGCCGGCCTGTTCAATTCGGGTTCGGCCCTTGCCCAGCTGGGACGTTTCTACGCTGCGGCCATCACCGAGAGCGGCATCCCCTTCGACGTTCTGTTTGGCCCGGCTTATAAAGGTATTCCGCTGGCGGCCACGACCGCCGTTGCGCTGGCCGAGCATCACGATCGTGATCTGCCGTGGTGCTTCAACCGTAAGGAAGCCAAGGCCCACGGCGAGGGCGGCAGCCTGGTTGGCGCGCCGCTGACTGGCGAAGTCTTGATCATCGACGACGTGATCACCGCCGGCACCGCCATTCGTGAAGTGATGCAGATCATCGCTTCCCAAGACGGCGCCAAAGCCGCCGGTGTGCTGATCGCGCTGAACCGCCAGGAGCGTGGCAACGGCGAATTGTCGGCCATCCAGGAAGTCGAGCGTGACTTCGGCATTCCGGTGATCAGCATCGTCTCGCTGAATCAGGTGTTGGAGTTCCTCGCCGACGATCCGCAGCTCAAGCAACACCTCCCAGCCGTGGAAGCGTACCGCGCCCAATTTGGCGTGTGATACGCACCTGTAGGAGCTGCCGAAGGCTGCGATCTTTTGATCTTGTTTTTCAGGATCAAGATCAAAAGATCGTCCGATCGCGGCCCGAGCCTTCGGCAGCTCCTACAGTGGTCTACGCAGTTTTTGCCATTTGATCAGCAGTCTCAGCGCCAGTCCCGCATTGACCAGCGCAAACACCAGCAGCGCTACAACCACCATCACGTACAACGTGCGATCCACATCGAAATCCCACAAATCCAGCGTGCTGCTGTCGATGATGCTAACCGCAGCCGGCAAGTTGACGTAAAACAGCGCCACAAACGCGCACGTCAGTGGCACTGCTTGCCAGCAGAAAGCAGCCATCACCTTGTCTCGACTGCGCTTTCGGCCCTGCGAACCTTTTTGAAATTCATCCTCAGCCAACGCTGCATTAAGCGCCGGCCATGCCAGATTGAACATGAACGTGGTCAGGGTCAGCAGCAAGCCACTGACCGCGACGATGTCACTGAACGGCATTCAGACCCAGCGTTGCACAGAGCAATGCGTGGGAATCTTCGCTGATCTCGAATTGCCCGGCGCTGCCCTTGCGTTTGGTGATGGGTTTGAAGGTCGGCTCGTTCTGGGTGATGAGCATGTTCAATTCATCGCGGATCACGTCCGAGCTGATCACCACCAGAAACACGTTTTGCGCATGCTCGGCGGACTGGATTACGGCGCGCATGCTGTGCTGCAGGATGTCGTCGAGCTGGTTGCGAAAACGCGAAACGGTGTTTTTCAGCAGGGTTTTGCTTTGGCTCTGTGTCAGTTGAAAGATCGTCGAGATCTGCGATTCGGTCGGCAGGGTTTGCCCAAAGTAACTCTGAATCAGATACAGCAGGCGATCCTGTTTGGCTTCGTCCGCCCGGCTGGGCATGCCGCCCTCAACCAGCATTTTCAGGTATTCGGTCAGGCTGGCTTTGGCGATGCGCTCCAGGGCATGGGCGATTTCAGCGTCGCCGATGCGCAAGGTCTTTTTTACCGGTTCCTTTTGTTCCTGCTCGAAAGCATCGGCGTCGATCGTGAACGAGATCTGCATGAGTCGCCGCTCCGGTTATTTGTCGCTGGCGGCTGGGTAGGGATCCTGGGGTGCATCTCCTTGGCCGGTGAGCACTTTCCAGCCCTTGAGTGGGTGAGAGGCTTCGGTGAAGTCAGGGCAGGGCGGCATCGAAGTCTGCGAAGGGGCTGAATACTCTCGGCCGCAGTCCACGCAGGCGTAAGTGCCAGCCGAAATGTCACTGCCGTAAGGAACGCTGTTTTTTTGCATGGGAAGATCTCCGTTGGATGAGGGGAAGATCCTATGGAGATTTGTTCTGGAGGGATGTCGGACGTTTCGCTGTGTCGAGTCAGGCGTTTCCTGCGCGCACAAAAAAGATCGCAGCCTTCGTCAGCTCCTACAGAAATTTCGCATCAACGAAATTTGCAGGCGCTGCCGCAGATTGCGATCTCCGGTGTATCAGCGATCAAGGACGCTTGCGATTGCTGATCAGCGTACCCACGCCAGTATCGGTGAAGATTTCCAGCAGGATCGCGTTCGGCACACGACCGTCGATGATCAACGAACTACCTACGCCACCCTGAACCGCTTCCAGTGCGCAGCGGATCTTCGGCAGCATGCCGCCGTAGATCGTGCCATCGGCGATCAGGTCGTCGACCTGCTGCGTGCTCAGGCCGGTCAGCACGGTGCCCGACTTGTCCATCAGGCCGGCAATGTTGGTCAGCAGCATCAGCTTTTCAGCTTTCAGTGCTTCGGCAACCTTGCCCGCCACCAGGTCGGCGTTGATGTTGTACGACTCGCCGTTCTCACCGACGCCAATCGGCGCGATGACCGGGATGAAGTTGCCTTTGACCAGCAGATTCAACAGCTCGGTATTGATGCCGACGACTTCGCCGACATGGCCGATGTCGATGATTTCCGGCTGGGTCATCTCCGGGGTCTGGCGGGAGACGGTGAGCTTCTTCGCCCGGATCAGCCCGGCATCCTTACCGGTCAGGCCGATGGCGCTGCCGCCATGGCGGTTGATCAGGTTGACGATGCTCTTGTTGACCTGACCGCCAAGGACCATTTCCACCACGTCCATGGTCGCCGCGTCGGTAACGCGCATGCCGTCGACGAAGTGGCTTTCGATCGACAGGCGCTTGAGCAGATCACCGATCTGCGGGCCGCCACCGTGCACGACCACCGGGTTGATGCCCACGGCTTTCATCAGCACGATGTCGCGGGCGAAGCCGGTTTTCAGCTCCTCGCTTTCCATCGCGTTGCCGCCGTATTTGATCACCAGGGTCTTGCCGACATAGCGTCGGATGTAAGGCAGCGCTTCGGACAGGACCTTGGCAGTGTTGGCGGCGGCTTCGCGTTCGAGGGTCATTCAGGGCTCCGGGTGGATCAGAACGGTAGTTGGAGATCAGGTGCAACGCGTTTCAGTTGGGCGTGGAACACATCCTTGATGCGCTGCAATTCAGCCTCGTCATCGGCCTCGAAGCGCAGCACCAGCACCGGTGTGGTGTTGGACGCGCGCACCAGGCCCCAGCCTTTGGCGTAATCGACACGCACGCCGTCGATGGTGGTCAGGTCGGCGCCTTCGCCCCACTGAGCATCGTGCAGTGCATCAATGATGCTGAATTTGCTCTCTTCGGTCACATGGATATTGATTTCCGGCGTGGAAATATCGTTCGGGAAGGTCGCAAACAGCTCTTCCGCGGTGGATTTTTCCTTGCTGAGGATCTCCAGCAGACGTGCGGCGCTGTAGATGCCGTCGTCGAAACCGAACCAGCGTTCCTTGAAGAAGATGTGCCCGCTCATTTCGCCGGCCAACAGTGCGCCGGATTGTTTCATTTTCTTTTTGATCAACGAGTGACCGGTCTTCCACATTAGCGGCCGACCACCGTATTCCTTGATCAATGGCACCAGGCGACGGGTGCATTTGACGTCGAAGATGATTTCCGCGTCCGGGTTGCGCGCCACTACGTCGCGAGCGAACAGCATCAGCAGACGATCCGGGTAGACGATGCTGCCGGTGTTGGTCACCACGCCAACGCGGTCGCCGTCACCGTCGAAGGCCAGGCCGATATCGGCGTTGGTCTCTTTGACTTTGGCAATCAGGTCTACGAGGTTTTCCGGTTTGCCCGGATCCGGGTGATGGTTCGGGAAGTTGCCGTCGACTTCGCAGAACAGCGGGATGACTTCGCAGTTCAGCGCTTCGATCAGTTGCGGGGCGATCACGCCGGCCGCGCCATTGCCGCAGTCGACCACGACTTTCAGGCGGCGGGCCAGTTTGATGTCCTGGACGATTTCGGTGTTGTAGCGGTCGAGGATTTCGACCTGAGTGACGCTGCCCTGGCCAGTGCTCAGGTCGTTGTTCTTGATGCGTTCGTGCAGCACCTGAATCTGCTCGTTGGCGAGGGTGTCGCCGGCGATGACGATTTTGAAGCCGTTGTAGTTCGACGGATTGTGGCTACCGGTGAGCATCACCCCGGACTTGCCGGCCAGCACGTTGGCGGCGTAGTACAGTGCCGGCGTTGGCACCAGGCCGACATCGCTGACGTGGCAACCGCTCTCGGCGATGCCGCGAATGAGTTCCGCGACCAGCTCCGGGCCGGACAGGCGACCGTCACGACCGACCGACACGTTCGGTTCGCCCTGAGCCAGGCTCTGCGAGCCGATGGCGCGACCGATCCAGTAGGCGGTTTCACCGTTGAGGTATTCCGGCACGGTGCCACGAATGTCGTAGGCGCGGAAAATGCTGTCAGGCAGCGTCGGGGCGATCTTGGCGGGGGTGCTCATCTGTGGACATGCTCCATCTCGAAAAGGGCGGGACAGACCGGCGAATGATTCGACGGCAGGCTCAAACTGAAGGGTATGACGGCGTTTTCCACAGAGAGTTCGTGCTATGAAAGGGCCATGACGCCCCGGCTGGCGTGGCTTTCGGCCGGCAAAACCTTGATTTACGGTGTTAAAACCTGCTGCAGATGTAGCGCATTTTTTGTGGCGAGGGGATTTATCCCCGTTGGGCTGCGCAGCAGACCCAAAATCTTGGGGCCGCTTCGCAGCCCAACCGGGATATATCCCCTCACCACAATAATTTCTATCCGGTTATTTGGTGCCGGTATGGCCAAAACCACCGGTACCGCGCTCGGTCTCGACAAACTCTTCAACCATTTCGAAATGCGCCTGCACCACCGGCACCAGCACCAATTGCGCCAGGCGTTCGCCCACGGTCATGGTGAAGTCGCTCTGGCCGCGGTTCCAGCAGGAGACCATCAGCGGGCCTTGGTAATCGGAGTCGATCAGGCCGACCAGATTGCCCAGCACGATGCCATGTTTGTGGCCCATGCCCGAGCGCGGCAGGATCAGCGCGGCGAGATTCGGGTCGCCGATGTACACCGACAGGCCGGTGGGAATCAGCACGGTTTCACCCGGTTTGATCAAGATGTCCTGTTCCAGCATGGCGCGCAGGTCGAGGCCGGCGGAGCCCGGAGTGGCGTATTGCGGCAGCGGGAATTCGCTACCGATGCGTGGATCGAGGATCTTGGCTTGCAAAGCGTGCATGTAAATTAAACCTGGTTCAGACGTTCGGCGATAAAAGTGACCAGTTGGCGAGCGATCTTGCTCTTGCTGGTCTGGGCGAAAACCGTGGCGTGCAGCTCACGGTCGATGACGCTGCAGGCGTTTTCTTCGCTGTTGAAACCGATGCTCGGGTTGGCGACGTCGTTGGCGACGATCAGATCGAGATTCTTGTCCTTCAGCTTGCGTGCAGCGTAGTCGAGCAGGTGTTCGGTTTCGGCGGCGAAGCCGACACTGAACGGACGGTCGGGACGGGTCGCGATAGTGGCAAGGATGTCCGGGTTGCGCACCATTTGCAGGACGAAGCCGTCACCGCTCGTAGGATCTTTCTTGAGTTTATGCGGGGCGACGACTTCAGGGCGGTAGTCCGCCACCGCTGCCGACGAGATGAACACGTCGCAAGGCATGGCCGATTCGCAGGCGGCGAGCATGTCGCGGGCGCTGACCACATCGATCCGCGTCACGCGATCAGGCGTCGGCAAGTGCACCGGGCCGCTGATCAAAGTGACACGGGCGCCGGCTTCCACGGCTGCTTCGGCGAGGGCAAAACCCATTTTGCCGGAGCTGTGGTTGGTGATGTAGCGCACCGGGTCGATGTTTTCCTGAGTCGGGCCGGCGGTGATCACCACATGCTTGCCGGTCAATGCCTGGCGCTGGAAGCAATCGGCGGCGAGCAGTGCCAGATCGGTGGCTTCCATCATGCGGCCCATGCCGACGTCGCCGCAGGCCTGGCTGCCCGAGGCCGGGCCGAAAGTCTTCAGGCCACGGCTTTCCAGCAGTTGCAGGTTGGCCTGGGTCGCCGGGTCGCGCCACATCGCCTGATTCATCGCTGGCGCGACAGCAACCACGGCGTCGGTGGCCAGCACCAAGGTGGTCAGCAGATCGTTGGCGATGCCTTGGGCCAGACGGGCGATCAGGTCGGCGGTGGCCGGGGCGATCAGTACCAGATCGGCCCATTTCGCCAGCTCGATATGACCCATGGCGGCTTCGGCGGCAGGGTCGAGCAAGTCGAGGTGAACCGGGTGGCCCGACAGGGCCTGCATGGTCAGCGGGGTGATGAATTCGGCGCCGCCATGGGTCATGACCACGCGCACTTCGGCACCCTGGTCGATCAGGCGGCGAACCAGATCGGCGCTCTTGTAGGCCGCAATGCCGCCGCCGACGCCCAGAACGATGCGTTTCCGATACAGCCGCTGCATAGGTCTGCCTTTCATTTCGTTGATGACGGCGGCGCGATACCCCTCCCCAGGGTTGAATCGACCGCCAAAAAGATGGGCTACGATATCACAGCGACCGCTACGGAACAGCGGCGCCCACAGACAAGGAGGTGCTATGAGTATTCGCGATTGGCCGGCGGCGGAACGGCCGCGGGAAAGGCTGTTGGAACACGGCGCAGGGAGTCTTTCGGACGCTGAGTTGTTGGCGATTTTTCTGCGCACCGGATTGCCCGGAAAAAGCGCTGTGGACCTCGCCAGACATCTGCTGACGCAATTCGGTGGCCTGCGTTTGCTGCTCGAGGCCGATCAGGACGCATTCAGCAAACAACTGGGCCTCGGCCCGGCCAAGTTCGCGCAGCTGCAAGCCGCGCAGGAAATGAGCAAGCGCCATCTGGCCGAGCGTTCACGACAGAAACCGGCACTGGAAAACCCTCAGGTCGTCCGCGATTATCTCAAGGCGATGCTGCGGCATGAGCCGCACGAGGTGTTCGGCTGCCTGTTTCTCGATTCGAAACATCAGGTGCTGAATTTCGAGGCGCTGTTTCGCGGCTCGATCGACAACACCAGCGTGCACCCCCGGGAGGTGGTGAAGCGCGCGCTGGCCAATAACGCGGCGGCGGTGATTCTGTGTCACAACCATCCGTCCGGCAACACCGATCCGAGTCAGGCAGATCGGCTGCTGACCAAGCGCCTGCAGAAAACCCTGGAACTGATTGACGTGCGAGTGCTCGATCACTTCATCGTCGGCGACGGCGAGCCGCTGTCGATGGCGGAGTGTGGTTGGATGTAGTTCTCGGCGCCGATTCTGGACCTTGTGGGAGCGAGCCTGCTCGCGAAGGCGTTTTATCAGTCAGCATCATTGTTTGCTGAAAGACCGCTTTCGCGAGCGGGCTCGCTCCCACAGATTGTTTCCATCCACCGGTGTGTCAGGCAGGTTATTTGAGGCTGACCTTGGAATAATCCTGGCGGCCAAACGGGCTGACGGAATAACCCTGAACATCCTTGCGCGTCAAAGCGTAGGCCGTCGGGTGCGCCAGTGGCAGCCACAATGCCTGCTGCTGGATCTGCGCTTGTGCCTGCTCATACAGCTTGGTGCGCACGCCTTGCTCGCTGGTGGTCTTGCCGGCGCTGATCAGCTTGTCCAGATCGGCGTTGCAGTAGCGGGCGAAGTTGGTCCCGGACTTCACTGCCGCGCAGGAAAATTGCGGGGTGAGGAAGTTGTCCGGGTCGCCGTTGTCGCCGGCCCAGCCCATGAACAGCAGATCATGTTCGCCGGCCTTGGCGCGGCGAATCAGTTCGCCCCATTCGATCACGCGGATTTCTGCCTGGATGCCGATCTCGGCCAGATCCGACTGCAGCATCTGCGCGCCGAGGCTTGGGTTCGGGTTGAGCAGGCTGCCCGATGGCCGCGTCCAGATTGTGGTCTGGAAGCCGTCCTTCAAGCCGGCCTTGGCCAGCAAAGCCTTCGCCTTGTTCACGTCGTGCGGATAGCCCGGCAGGTTCTTCGCGTAGCTCCAGGTGTTCGGCGGGTATGGCCCATTGGCTGCCTCGGCGGTGTCTTCGAACACGGCTTTGATGTAGTTGGCCTTGTCGAAAGCGAGGTTGATCGCCTGGCGCACTTCCGGCTTGTCCAGCGGCGGATGCTGGCTGTTAATGCCCACGAAAGCGGTCATGAAAGCGTCAGTCTTTTCGACTTTCAGCGTCGGTTCCTTCAGCGCGGCCTGTACATCCAATGGTTTCGGCGACAGGGCGATCTGGCATTCATTGCGCCGCAGCTTTTGCAGGCGCACGTTGGCGTCCGGCGTGATGGCGAAGATCAACGGGTCGACGGCAGGCTTGCCACGGAAATAGTCCGGATTGGCCTTGTAGCGAATCGCTGCATCTTTTTGGAAGCGATTGAACACGAACGGGCCGGTGCCGATCGGCTGGCTGTTGAGTTTGTCGGTGGCGCCGGCCTTCATCAGTTTGTCAGCGTATTCGGCGGAATAGATCGAGGCGAAACCCATGCTCAGGGTCGCGAGGAAGGTCGAATCCGGATGATCAAGCGTGAAACGCACGGTCAGCGGGTCGAGGGCGTCGATCTTCTTGATCAGGCTTGGCAGTTGCATCGACTGCGCATGGGGGAAGCCGCTCTGCGCGACTTTGTGCCACGGGTTGGCCGGGTCGAGCATGCGGTCGAAGCTGAATTTTACGTCTTCGGCACTCAGCTCGCGGCTCGGCTTGAAGTAATCGGTTGTGTGAAATTTCACCTGCGGGTGCAGTTTGAACACATAGGTGAGGCCGTCGGTGCTGACTTCCCAGCTGTCGGCAAGGCTCGGAATGACCTTGCCGCTGGCGGTGTCGAAATCCACCAGGCGGTTCATCAATACGTCAGCCGAAGCATTGGTGGTGGTCAGTGAGTTGTACTGCACCACGTCGAACCCTTCAGGGCTGGCCTCGGTGCACACGCTCAACGCGGCGGCCTGGGCGAGGGGGGTCAGCAGGAGCGGGGCGAGCAACAGGGGTAGGGCAGCGAGGCGCATGGTCGGTTTCCTTTACAGATCGAAGGCCCATCTGCAAGTGCAGTCTGGAAAAGTCCTACCCTAGAGCTCTGAATTGCAAATGACTATCCCCTTTTTGCATTTTCAGGCGCACTCTTGCGCGGTTTCGAGCGTGGGCCGCCCGATGAAAAGTCTGAATCGCCTGTAGGACGGGATTTCTGCGACGAGTGGTCAAAACTGGCCGCAGCCTTTGTCCAAGGCGTCTGCGGCGGAAAAAATCGCCCTTTTGCCGATTGATTGCACACCGATTGTTGTTGCACCCCGGTCTTTCTGGTATAAAGCAGCGCTCTTTTCTAGGGGCCCGGTTCCTTCACTGTAGGTGTAGCCGGTAAGACCTCTAAAGAAACGCGGCGCCTGGCGCCAAATGACTGAGAGATTAAGCGGCCAACCCATGCCGGGTTGGGCATGTGGTTTTAGAGGGCTGAGGCATGTCGAGAGTATGTCAAGTTACCGGTAAGGGTCCGGTGACTGGGAATAACATTTCCCACGCAAACAACAAAACCCGTCGTCGTTTCCTGCCGAACCTGCAGCATCACCGCTTCTGGGTTGAAGAAGAGAAACGTTTTGTGCGTCTGCGCGTATCTGCCAAAGGCATGCGTATCATCGACAAGCGTGGCATCACTGTCGTGCTCGCCGAACTTCGCCGCGATGGCAAGATTTAAGGGAGCTAATCATGCGTGAATTGATTCGTTTGATCTCGAGCGCCGGTACTGGTCACTTCTACACTACCGACAAGAACAAGCGTACTACCCCGGACAAAATCGAGATCAAGAAATATGATCCGGTTGTTCGCAAGCACGTGATGTACAAGGAAGGCAAAATCAAGTAATTGATTTTTCCTGACTGCGAAAAAAGGCCCGTATCGTGAGATACGGGCCTTTTTTTTGCTTGGATTCTGCGGTGACCGGTTAGGCCTTATCGCTGGCAAGCCAGCTCCCACATTGATTGCCGGTCTTCACAGAACCTGTGTCATGCACAAAACCTGTGGGAGCTGGCTTGCCAGCGATGAGGGCCGATCAGCCAGCAAACATCTCAAGCCTTCTGTTCAAAGATCACATAAACCTTGCGGCAAGCCTCCAGCACTTCCCAGGTTCCGCGAAACCCCGCCGGGATCACGAAGCGATCGCCAACGCGCAAGGTCTTGGCATTGCCATCGCTGTCACGCAATACCGAAACCCCCTGCAGAATCTCGCAGTACTCATGCTCGGTGTAATTCACCGTCCACTGGCCCACCGCGCCTTCCCACACACCAACACCCATTTGCCCACAAGGGCTGTCGTATTGATGAAACACCGCTTGCTCAGGGTCGCCCTTGAGCACTTTCGCCGGGTCCGGGCGATAACGCTCGGCTTCGCTGCTGGCGAGGCTGATGTCGACGACGTTCTGGATGTTCATTGTTGTTTTCTCCGTTAATGACGGCGCGTTGGCTGGAATGGGCCAAAGTCTATGTTTATTAAAATGAACACCGCAAGGCCGTATGGCCAGCTTATGTCAAATATATTGAAACAAACCCGGTCGCTGGTTTAGGGTGGCGGGTGCCTCGGGCCGAAAGTGCAGGCTGGCCGGGCAGAATTCTTGAACAGCGCCGCAGCGCTTGCGGTGCTCGTATTCAATAAGAGGAGGACACCCGAATGACCACCCTGACTCGTGCCGACTGGGAACAACGCGCCCGCGATCTGAAAATCGAAGGCCGCGCCTTCCTGAATGGCGAATACACCGACGCCGTTTCCGGCGAAACCTTCGAATGCATCAGCCCGGTCGATGGCCGCTTGCTCGGCAAGATCGCCAGCTGCGACGCCGCCGATGCTGACCGTGCTGTAGAAAACGCCCGCGCCACCTTCAACTCCGGCGTCTGGTCGCGCCTGGCGCCGACCAAACGCAAAGCCACCATGATCCGCTTCGCCAGCCTGCTGAAACAGCACGCCGAAGAACTCGCGCTGCTGGAAACCCTCGACATGGGCAAGCCGATCAGCGATTCGCTGTACATCGACGTGCCGGGTGCGGCGCAGGCGCTGAGCTGGAGCGGTGAAGCGATCGACAAGATCTACGACGAAGTCGCCGCGACCCCACATGATCAACTGGGCTTGGTGACTCGCGAGCCGGTGGGCGTGGTCGGCGCTATCGTGCCGTGGAACTTCCCGCTGATGATGGCTTGCTGGAAACTCGGCCCGGCGCTGTCGACCGGTAACTCGGTGATCCTCAAGCCGTCGGAAAAGTCGCCGCTGACCGCCATCCGTATCGCTGCGCTGGCCATTGAAGCCGGTATTCCGAAAGGCGTGCTCAATGTGCTGCCGGGCTATGGCCACACCGTCGGCAAGGCGCTGGGTCTGCATAATGATGTCGACACGCTGGTCTTCACCGGCTCGACCAAGATCGCCAAGCAACTGATGGTCTACGCCGGCGAATCGAACATGAAGCGCGTCTGGCTGGAAGCCGGCGGCAAGAGCCCGAACATCGTCTTCGCCGATGCGCCGGATCTGCAGGCCGCCGCTGAATCCGCCGCCAGCGCCATCGCCTTCAACCAGGGCGAAGTCTGCACCGCCGGTTCGCGTCTGCTGGTCGAGCGCTCGATCAAGGACAAATTCCTGCCGATGGTGATCGAGGCGCTGAAAACCTGGAAGCCCGGCAATCCGCTGGACCCGGCGACCAACGTCGGTGCGCTGGTCGATACCCAGCAGATGAACACCGTGCTGTCGTACATCGAATCCGGCCATAGCGATGGCGCCAAACTGGTCGCCGGCGGCAAGCGCATCCTCCAGGAGACCGGTGGCACTTACGTCGAGCCAACCATTTTCGATGGTGTGAGCAATGCGATGAAGATTGCTCAGGAAGAGATTTTCGGCCCAGTGTTGTCGGTGATCGCTTTCGATAGCGCCGAAGAAGCCATCCAGATCGCCAACGACACGCCATACGGTCTGGCCGCAGCGGTGTGGACCCAGGACATCTCCAAGGCGCACCTGACTGCCAAGGCCCTGCGCGCCGGTAGCGTGTGGGTCAACCAGTACGATGGCGGCGACATGACCGCGCCGTTCGGTGGCTTCAAGCAGTCGGGTAACGGTCGCGACAAATCGCTGCACGCCTTCGACAAGTACACCGAGCTGAAGGCGACGTGGATCAAGCTGTAAGACGTTAGCGAGCCCGGTCACTCCGGGCTTCCTGACCAAACAGAGATCCCCTGTGGGAGCGAGCCTCTGTGGTGAGGGGATTTATCCCCGTTCGGCTGCGAAGCAGTCGCTAAACCATTGCACGCGGTGTACCTGGTACATCGTGGTTGCAGGTTTTGGGGCCGCTGCGCGACCCAACGGGGATAAATCCCCTCGCCACAGGGGCTCGCTCCCACAGTGATTTTGTGGTGCATATAAAAATATCCACAGGAGCGTGGAACATGCGGTGGGCGACGTATTTCGCCGTGTTGGCGTCTGTCTTGAGTGTCGGCCTGGCCCTGGGGGTCAGCATGCCGCTGGTGTCGTTGCGTCTGGAGGGCTGGGGCTACGGCTCGTTCGCGATCGGTGTGATGGCAGCCATGCCGGCGATCGGCGTGTTGCTGGGGGCGAAGGTTTCCAGCCATCTCGCTGCGTATTTCGGCACGGCGAACCTGATGCGCCTGTGCCTGTGGGCCGGGGCATTGTCGATCGGCCTGCTGGCGCTGCTGCCGAGTTATCCGATCTGGTTGCTGCTGCGGTTGCTGATCGGTGTGATCCTGACCATCGTGTTCATCCTCGGCGAGAGCTGGATCAATCAGCTGGTGGTCGAGCAGTGGCGCGGGCGTCTGGTGGCGCTGTATGGCAGCAGCTATGCGCTGAGCCAGCTGTCCGGTCCGTTGCTGCTGGGTGCGCTGGGTACCGAGCATGATTACGGTTTCTGGGTCGGGGCCGGTCTGCTGACGCTCTCGCCTTTCCTGCTGCTGGGGCGCAGCGGCGCGCCGAGCAGCGAGGCCAACAGCGTCACGTTTGGTGATCTGTGGGGCTTCGCCCGTGAGCTGCCGGCGATTGCCTGGGCGGTGTCATTGTTCGCCGCGTTCGAAGCGATGATCCTGACGCTGCTGCCGGTGTACTGCCTGCAACAGGGGTTCACCGCCGAAATCGCGCTGGCCATGGTCAGCACCGTGGTGGTCGGCGATGCGCTGCTGCAATTGCCGATCGGCGCATTGGCCGATTACCTGTCGCGGCGCACGCTGTTCGCTGGTTGCGCGGTGGTGTTGATGCTGTCGAGTCTGGCCATTCCGATGTTGCTCGACACGCTGCTGATCTGGCCGCTTTGGGTGCTGTTCGGCGCCAGTGCTGGCGGCTTGTTTACCCTGTCGCTGATTCTGATTGGCGAGCGTTATCGTGACGATGCGCTGGTGCGCGCCAATGCGCATATTGCCCAGTTGTGGGGTGTCGGTTGTCTGGTCGGGCCGTTGGCGGCGGGGGCGGGGAGTCAGTGGATCAACGGGCATGCGTTGCCACTGTTGATGGCGGCGGGGGCTTTCGGGTTGGTTATCCTGTTGTTGCGCCAGGGCGCCTTCGGCAAAATCCAGACTGCTTGAGATCAAAAGATCGCAGCCTTCGGCAGCTCCTACAGGGCAAACGCATTTCCAACTGTAGGAGCTGTCGAAGGCTGCGATCTTTGCTTTTTACAGCATCCGCTCCAGGCCGACGCTGGTGCTGAACCATGAGTTGAAGCGCCGCCACCAGCTCCCCGGTTCTTTGGTCAGGGTATGCATCTGGCCGTTGTCCTCGGTGACCCAGACGACCTTGCCGTCCTCGAGTTTCGCCTGATAACTCAAGGTCGGCGCCATGCCTTGCAGCGCCAGTGCGCGCACGTGCTCGGCCAGTTCCGGGCTGTCCACCAGGACGCCGACCTCGGTGTTCCACAGCACCGAGCGCGGGTCGAAATTGAACGAGCCGATAAACGATTTGCGTCGATCAAAGATCATCGCCTTGCTGTGCAGGCTGGAATCCGAGCCGCGAAACGACTTGCTGTAGAACACGCGTGGCCCGCTGCCGTAGTTATCCCCAGGCTGGCGGCGCAACTCATAGAGTTTCACCCCGTGTTCAAGCAACGCCTTGCGATAGGGCGCGTAACCGCCATGCACCGCCGGCACGTCGGTAGCCTCCAGCGAATTGGTCAGCAGACTTACGGAGACCCCGGCATCGGCGCGCCCAGTCAGGTAAACCAGCCCCGGCTGGCCGGGCACGAAGTAGGCGGAAATCATGATCAGCTCTTTGCTGACGCCGGTCAGTTCCGGCGCCAGTTGTGTGGTCAGCAGCAGATGCGGATCGGGTTCGCCCTTGGACAGGACCTTGCTCGGCGCATCCCACAGCGCCTGGTTCCAGGCCCAGATCAGCTCTTTGCGCCAGATGTCCATGCGCGGGTCGGTAGTGAATTTCATCAACTGTTGATAGAGCGCGTGGTTCTGCTTGCGGGTTTCTTCCAGCGATTCTTCCAGGCGCGTGCGCGTGTTTTGCAGGTCGACGGCGGTCGGTTGGCTGGAGAGGAATTCGTCGATCGGCTTGCTCAGCGCGCTGTTCCAGTACTGGTCGAAACTGTGCCCGAGCTGCTCGGCCACCGGGCCGATGCTGAGCATGTCGATGTCGGTGAAATTCAGGTTGGCTTCGGCGTCGAAATATTCATCGCCCAGATTGCGCCCGCCGACGATGGCCGCGCTGTTGTCCGCCAGCCACAACTTGTTGTGCATGCGCCGATGCTGCACGGACAGATTGAACAGTCGCCCGGCCGCGCGTGTTACGCCGGTGCTGCGCCCCAGGTGCAACGGATTGAACAAACGAATCTGGATCTGCGGATGTGCCGCAAGGGTCGCGATGATCTGGTCGAGGCCGTCGCTGGTGGTGTCGTCGAGCAGGATGCGCACGCGCACGCCACGGTCGGCCGCCTTCAACACTTCCTCCACCAGCATCCGCGTGCTGATGCCGTCGTGGACGATGTAGTACTGCAAATCGAGGCTGACCTGCGCATGACGAATCAGCTCGGCGCGGGCGGTAAAGGCCTCGCCACTGTCCGAGAGCAGGCGAAACCCCGACTGCCCTTTGTAGGGCGCGGCCTGAGCCTGAATCGAACGGCCGAAGCTGGAGTCCGACGCCGGCAGGGCCTGGCTTGGTTCGCGCGGCACATCAAGGCTGGCGCAGCCGCTGAGGAACGAGGCGAGTATCAGTAAAGCGAGTAGGGGCTGTCTGAAGCTCACGTAGGGTCGTTCCGGTTGGCGGCTGAGGTCGGCAATTTGGACGCCGGGCGCGCAAAAAAGGTCAGTCGGTCTCAGCGAGTAATTTGATTGCCGCAGCGCCGACCTTGCGCACCGCTTCTTCGATCTGCGCTGTTGGTTTGGCAGCGTAGTTCATCCGCAAACAATTGCGGTACTTGCCCGAGGCGGAAAAGATGCTGCCAACGGCAATCTGTACGCCCTGATCGTGCAGCGCACGATTCAGTTTCAGCGTGTCGAAACCTTCCGGCAGCTCCACCCAGAGCATGAAGCTGCCCTGCGGGCGACTGGCGCGGGTGCCGGCCGGGAAATAGCGCGTCACCCAGTCGATCATCGCGTCACGATTGCGTTGGTACTGCATGCGCATACGCCGCAAGTGCGGCTCGAAATGGCCGGCCTTGATGAATTCGGCGATAGCGATCTGCGGTTGTGGTGCGGTGGAGCCGGTGCTGATGTATTTCATGTGCAGCACTCGCTCCAGATATCGGCCCGGCGCCACCCAGCCGATGCGCAGCCCCGGCGCCAGGGTCTTGGAGAACGAGCTGCAGAGCAACACGCGGCCGTCTTCGTCGAAGGATTTGATCGTACGCGGGCGCGGGTAGGTATAGGCCAGCTCGCCATACACATCGTCTTCGATGATCGCCACGTCGAAACGCTGGGCGAGCGTCAACAACGCGCGTTTGCGCGACTCGGGCATGACGTAGCCGAGCGGGTTGTTGCAGTTTGGGGTGAGCTGAATGGCCTTGATCGGCCACTGTTCCAGCGCCAGTTCCAGGGCGTCGAGGCTGATCCCGGTGAGCGGATCGGTGGGAATCTCCAGGGCTTTCATGCCCAGGCCTTTGAGGGTCTGCATGGCGCCGTGGAAACTCGGCGAGTCCACCGCGACGATGTCACCCGGCTCGCAGATCGCATGGATGCTGGTGGACAGCGCTTCGTGGCAGCCAGTGGTGATCACCAGATCGCTGGCGCTCAACTGACAGCCGGAATCGAGCATCAGCCGTGCGATCTGTTCGCGCAGTTCGAGGTTGCCGTGGATGTTGTCGTAATACAGACCAGGCATGTCCTGCCGGCGGCTGATTCGCGCCAGCCCGCGCAGCAGCGGCTTCATGGTAGGTGAGCCAACATCGGGCATGCCACGTCCCAATTGCACGACGTCCTTGCGCGGTACGGCGCGGATCAATTCCAGCACCTGATCCCATTGCGAAATCTCTACCGGCCGTTGCGCGGGGCGGCCTACTGCGGGCAGCTCCGGCAACTCGCGTCCGACGGGGACAAAATAGCCGGACTTGGGTTTTGGCGTGGCCAGACCGCTGTCTTCTAGCACGCGATACGCCTGCTGCACCGTGCTCAGACTGACTCCGTGTTCGACGCTCAAGGCACGCACCGACGGCAAGCGGTCGCCGGGACGATAGAAGCCTTGTTCGATGCGGGTGCCGAGCAATTCGGCGAGGTTTACATACAGAGTCATGGTGGCCTCGGTGCGTCTTGGTGAAAACCAGTACAGATGCGGCAAAAATCAGTCATTCAGTCGATGAATCGGCAAATCTGTATGGAGTTAATACTGGTTCTTTGAGTCTGTAATGGTTTTGCTCGCCCGCGCATCATGGAATCTCTGGCTACCCAAGTAAACAGGAGCAACGAAAATGAACGGCTTGAGCGATGTGCGGCTGACGTTACACAGTCAGGAACTGGCGGCAGGGCAAAAGGACAACGCTCGCAATCTGCTGCGTAACGCGCCGTCCGGCCTCAGTCGCTGGGAGCTGTTCTGGCATCGTCTGCACACGCGCAAGGCGTTGTTGGGACTGACGCCGGAGCAACTCAGGGATGTCGGGCTGACGCGAGAGCAGGCAAGGGAGGAGGGGTTGAAGCCGTTTTGGCGGATATGAGATCTGTATTGTTCTTGCGGGCCTCATCGCGAGCAGGCTCGCTCCCACAGTGACTGCGTTCTGCCTGAATAAACGCGGTTACTGTGGGAGCGAGCCTGCTCGCGAAAGCGGATCAAGGGCCGCCGAGATACCCTCAGACCAACTCTTTCAGCCGATGCCACAACATCCCCAACGCCAACAACGGCGAGCGCAAGTGCTTACCGCCGGGGAAGGTGATGTGCGGCACCTTGGCGAACAGATCAAAGCCGCCGCCATGCTGCCCGCCGATCGCCTCGGCCAGCAGCTTGCCGGCCAGGTGTGTGGCATTCACCCCATGCCCTGAATAGGCCTGGGCGTAATACACGTTCGGCTGGTCGGCGAGCCGGCCAATCTGCGGCAAGCGGTTGGCACCGATGCCGATCATCCCGCCCCACTGATAATCGATTTTCACCCCGGCCAGTTGCGGGAACACTTCAAGCATCTTCGGTTGCATATAGGCGCCGATGTCTTTCGGATCGCGTCCCGAGTAATGACATGCGCCGCCAAACAACAAGCGTCGATCCGCCGAGAGCCGGTAGTAATCCAGCGCCACCCGCTGATCGCAGACCGCCATGTTCTGCGGCAGCAGGTTGTGCGCCTGCTCTGCGCTCAACGGTTCGGTGGCGATGATGTAGCTGCCGGCGGGCAGGACCTTGCCGCTCAGTTGCGGGTTGAGGTCATGGAGATAGGCATTGCAGCCCAGCACCAGAGTCTTCGCCCGCACCGAGCCTAGCGCGGTGTGCACCTTCACTTCGGGGCCGTAATCGATGCGCGTCACTGCCGATTGCTCGAACAATTGCACGCCCAGTTGCTGCGCCGCTGCCGCTTCGCCCAGCGCCAGATTCAGCGGGTGCAGATGCCCGGAACCCATGTCGATCAAACCGCCGACATAGCGCTTGGAACCGACCACGGTGTGCATTTCACTGGCCTGCAACAGACGGGTTTCGTAGCGATAACCCAGGCTGCGGAGTTCTTCGGCATCTTCGGCAAAACCGTCGAGATCGGAAGGCTTGTTGGCGAGGTCGCAGTAGCCCCAGGTCAGGTCGCAGGCAATGCCGAAACGCTCAACGCGCCGACGGACAATCTCCACCGCTTCCAGGCCCATGAGTTTCATCTCGCGCACGCCCTCGGCACCGATGACATTGGCGAACTGGTCAAGGCCGTGACCGACACCGCGAATCAACTGCCCGCCGTTGCGACCGCTGGCGCCCCAGCCGATCCGGTGCGCTTCCAGCAACACTACGCTGAAACCGCGTTCGGCCAGTTCCAGCGCCGTGTTCAACCCGGAAAAGCCACCGCCGACCACGCAGACATCCGCCACCACCTCGCCTTGCAGCACGGGATGATCAGGCTGCGGCTGGCTGCTGGCGGCGTAATAAGAGGCAACGTGGGGTTGGCTCGCGGTGGTCTGGGCGCGGGCGGTCATGGGCATCATCCAACGGCTGAGTGTCGAGAAAATTTGACGGAGCATAAGCCGCGCGCCCGAACGTGGGCAACATCGGTCGGCCTGCGGTGTCTGGATCCGGACTTTTGCGGCACAATCATCAGCCCGCCACTTTGGTCACCGTTTCGATGAGCTGCAACAGTCAGAAAATCCGCACCCTGCGTCAGCAGATCCCCACGTTCGACTGCGTGCCGGGCTGCCACGACTGCTGCGGCCCGGTGACCACGTCGCCCGAGGAAATGGCCCGGCTGCCGCGCAAATCCCGCGCCGAGCAGGATGCCGCGCTGGAAGAACTCAACTGTGTGCACCTGGGGCCGAATGGCTGCACGGTGTATGAAGAGCGGCCGCTGATCTGTCGATTGTTTGGTACGACCAAGACCCTGCCGTGCCCGAACGAGCGGCGGCCGGTGGAGTTGATACATCCACGGGTCGAGAAGCAGATTTTCGAGTACATGGCGGCGAATCGGCAGGTGTTGGTGTAAGCGATCGTTCCCACGCTCTGCGTGGGAATGCCTCTTCGGACGCTCCGCGTTCGGCCTTTGGGACGCAGAGCGTCCCGGGCTGCATTCCCACGCAGAGCGTGGGAACGATCATTGCGGTGATCAATCCGGAATCGGCAGGCAAAGGCTCTCTTTCACCTCTTCCATGACGATATAGCTCTTCGATTCACGCACATGCGGCAGCTTCAACAGAATGTCGCCGAGCAGTTTGCGGTACGAGGCCATCTCGGAAATCCGCGCTTTCACCAGATAGTCGAAATCCCCTGACACCAAATGGCACTCCAGCACATGCGGCAGCTTCAGCACCGCGCGTCTGAATTCTTCGAATGTGTCGCCGGATTTGTAGTCGAGGCTGATCTCGACAAACACCAGCAAGCTACCCTTCAAGTGCTGCGGATTGAGCCGGGCGTTGTAGCCCATGATGATCCCCTCGCGCTCCAGGCGCCGCACGCGCTCGGTGCAGGGCGTGGTCGAGAGACCGACCTTTTCCCCGAGTTCGGTAAAGGAAATCCGCCCGTCCGCCTGGAGGATGCGCAGGATGTTGCGGTCGATCTTGTCCAGCTCACGTTTGGTCTGAGTGTTGGTACGCATAGGGGATGCGCCTCCGTGAAAAGGGTTTTTGCCGAGAATTGTCGCCAAATATAGGCGCTTATATAGTGAAAAGCACTGGCATTTCTTTTTTACACTGCGCCCATCATTGCTCTAACAAACAGTTCGGCGAAAAGCCGCGATGAGGGATTGAAAATGCGCGTCATGGTCTTGGGTAGCGGCGTCATCGGTACCGCCAGTGCTTACTATCTGGCCCGTGCCGGGTTTGAAGTGGTGGTGGTCGACCGGCAGCCTGCTGCGGCCATGGAGACCAGTTTCGCCAACGCCGGCCAGGTCTCGCCGGGTTACGCCTCGCCGTGGGCCGCGCCGGGCGTGCCGCTCAAGGCCATCAAGTGGCTGCTGCAACGCCATGCGCCATTGGCGATCAAGGCCACCGCTGATATCGACCAATACCTGTGGATGGCGCAAATGCTGCGCAACTGCACCGCCAGCCGTTACGCGGTGAACAAGGAGCGCATGGTGCGTCTGTCCGAGTACAGCCGCGACTGCCTCGACGAATTGCGCGCCGAAACCGGTATCGCCTACGAAGGCCGCAGCCTCGGCACCACGCAGTTGTTCCGTACTCAGGCGCAACTGGATAACGCCGCCAAAGACATCGCCGTGCTGAAAGAATCCGGCGTGCCCTTTGAAGTCCTCGACCGCGCCGGCATCGCCCGCGTCGAACCGGCTCTGGCAGGCGTGACTGACATTCTCGCTGGCGCGCTGCGTCTGCCCAACGACCAGACCGGCGACTGCCAGATGTTCACCACGCGCCTCGCCGAAATGGCGCGCAAGCTCGGCGTGGAATTCCGTTTCGGCCAGGACATCCAGAAGCTCGATTACGCCGGTGATCGCATCAACGGCGTGTGGATCGACGGCAAGCTGGAAACCGCTGACCGCTACGTACTGGCGCTGGGCAGCTACTCGCCGCAGTTGCTCAAGCCGCTGGGCATCAAGGCCCCGGTGTATCCGCTCAAGGGCTACTCGCTGACCGTGCCGATCACCAACCCGGACATGGCGCCGACCTCGACCATTCTCGACGAGACCTACAAGGTCGCGATCACCCGTTTCGACAACCGCATCCGCGTCGGCGGCATGGCCGAGATCGCCGGTTTTGACCTGTCGCTGAACCCGCGCCGGCGCGAAACCCTGGAGATGATCGTCAACGACCTTTATCCTCAGGGCGGCAATCTGGCCGAAGCGAGTTTCTGGACCGGCCTGCGTCCGACCACGCCGGACGGTACGCCGATCGTTGGCGCCACGCCGTTCAAGAACCTGTTCCTCAACACCGGTCACGGTACGCTCGGCTGGACCATGGCCTGCGGTTCCGGCCGTTTGCTCGCCGACCTGATGGCGAAGAAAAAGCCGCAGATCAGCGCCGAAGGCCTCGATATTTCCCGTTACGGCAACCAGATCCAGGAGTCCGCAAAACATGTCAATCCAGCGCCAGCTCACCAATGAGCGCATGAGTCAGATCGTCAGCCACAACGGCACCGTGTATCTGGCCGGACAGGTCGGCGACGACTTTGACGCCGGAATTGAACAGCAGACCCGCGAGGTGCTCGCCAATATCGAGCGCCTGCTCGATCTGGCCGGGACGGACAAGCAGCATCTGTTGTCGGCGACGATCTACCTGAACGACATTGAAGCGCACTTCGCCGGGATGAACGCGGTGTGGGATCAGTGGCTGCCAAAAGGCGCCCCGCCGGCCCGTGCCACCGTCGAAGCGAAGATGGCCAAGCCGAGCATTCTGGTGGAGATATCCATCGTCGCCGCGCTGCCATAACGTTTTACAGATCCCTCTCCCGGTGCTGTTGACGGTTCGCGTCGTCAGTCAGCGCCGGTTTTTCTTCCCATGACCGCCCAGAAGTCTGCCGCCATGCGTCCTGCCCGTGCCCTGATCGACCTCCAAGCCCTGCGCCACAACTACCGAATTGCCCGCGAAGTCACCGGCGCCAAGGCGCTCGCCGTGATCAAGGCGGACGCCTACGGCCATGGCGCGGTGCGTTGCGCTCAGGCGCTGGAAGCCGACGCTGACGGTTTTGCCGTGGCCTGCATCGAAGAAGCATTGGAGCTGCGCGCTGCCGGAATTCGCGCGCCGGTACTGCTGCTGGAAGGCTTCTTCGAAGCCGATGAGCTGGCGTTGATCGTCGAGCATGATTTCTGGTGCGTGGTGCATTCGCTGTGGCAGCTCGAAGCGATCGAACAGGCAGTCCTGAGCAAACCGATCACGGTGTGGCTCAAGCTCGATTCCGGCATGCACCGCGTCGGCCTGCATCCGAAAGATTATCCAGCGGCCTATCAGCGTCTGCTGGCCAGCGGCAAGGTGGCGAAAATCGTGCTGATTAGCCACTTCGCCCGCGCCGATGAACTGCATGCGCAAAGCAGCGCCGAGCAGGTCGCGGTGTTCGAAGCGGCGCGTCAGGGTCTGGCGGCGGAAGTCAGCCTGCGCAACTCGCCAGCCGTGCTCGGTTGGCCAGAAATCCAAAGCGACTGGGTACGCCCGGGCATCATGCTCTACGGCGCGACCCCCTTCGAAGAAGCCAACGCCGTCGCTGAACGCCTGCAACCGGTGATGACCCTCGAATCGAAAGTCATCAGCGTGCGTGAATTGCCGGCCGGCGAACCGATCGGTTATGGCGCCAGATTCATCACCGACAAGCCGATGCGCATCGGCGTGGTCGCCATGGGTTACGCCGACGGTTACCCGCGTCAGGCGCCGACCGGCACGCCGGTGCTGGTGGCCGGCAAACTCAGCCGCCTGCTGGGGCGTGTGTCGATGGACATGCTCTGCATCGACCTGACCGACATACCGGAAGCGGGCCTCGGTTCCAACGTCGAACTGTGGGGCAAAAACATCCTCGCCAGCGATGTGGCGAAGTGGGCCGATACCATCCCGTATCAGATCTTCTGCAACCTGAAACGTGTGCCAAGGCTCTATTCCGAGGGTTGACGCCGCTGCGGGGGCCAAGTGTTGTAAATACTGAACGCTGTCGCCATGATAACGCTCAATATTCTTACAACATCAGGAGGCTCCCGCCTTGGACGTCGGTGAACGACTGCAATCGATCCGCAAGCTCAAAGGGCTTTCCCAGCGTGAACTCGCCAAACGCGCGGGCGTCACCAACAGCACCATTTCGATGATCGAAAAGAACAGCGTCAGCCCATCGATCAGTTCGCTGAGAAAGGTGCTCGGCGGCATTCCCATGTCAATGGTCGAGTTCTTTTCCGAAGAGATCCTGCAGGACCAGCCGACCCAGATCGTCTACAAGGCCAATGAGCTGATCGACATCTCCGACGGCGCCGTGACCATGAAACTGGTCGGCCGCGCCCACCCGAGCCGCGCCATCGCCTTCCTCAACGAAATCTACCCGCCGGGCGCCGACACTGGCGAAGAAATGCTCACCCACGAGGGCGAGGAAACCGGAATTCTGGTCGAAGGCCGCCTCGAACTGGTGGTGGGGCTGGAAACTTTTATCCTCGAAGCCGGCGACAGCTACTATTTTGAAAGTACCAAGCCGCATCGTTTCCGTAACCCGTTCGACGTGCCGGCGCGACTAATCAGCGCAGCCACGCCGGCGAATTTCTAAGCAGAAGGCGCCAAGCCAATACGGCAAAGGCCCCGGAACCGTTTTACCGATGGGCAACAAGACCCCTCTAACCATGGGGTTGTTTCAGTACAGCGGCCTACCCGCTATACTTGCGCCCGCCTGCGAACCGTGGCCGCAGGCGTGAATAGCCACCATTGAGGGTGAACGCGTGAACCTAATTATGAAAATGCTGGCTGCACCAGCAACCGTACTGGCCCTCTGGGCTGTCAGCGCTCAAGCTGCGACAAATGACGACATCGCCAAACGTCTTGAGCCCGTCGGCCAGGTGTGTGTTCAAGGGCAGGAATGCAAGGGTATGGAAGTGGCTGCTACCGCTGGCGGTGGCGGCGGAGCAAAGGCCCCTAAAGACGTGATCGCCAAGCACTGCAACGCTTGTCACGGCACGGGCCTGCTCGGCGCGCCGAAGATCGGCGACAAGGCAGCCTGGAAGGAGCGGGCCGATCATCAGGGTGGTCTGGACGGCATCCTCGCCAAGGCCATCACCGGCATCAACGCCATGCCGCCAAAAGGCACCTGCGCCGATTGCTCCGATGAAGAGCTCAAGGGCGCGATCAAAGAGATGTCCGGTCTGTAATCAGCGTCGCCTTCGAAAAAACCGTCTCAGGACGGTTTTTTTTGTGCCCGCAATCTCACTGCATGTTTTTCGTAATATAGGCACCGGCAGAATTGAGCACCGCTTTGTACACGGCGTAAGCATCGGTATCTTCGGGCGCTATTTGCTCGCAGCGCCCTCCCGATATCTGCCTCAGATCACATCCCGGGATCGACATGATGAGGGGAGAATGAGTAGCGATGATGAACTGCGCGCCGCCGCGCGAAAGCTCTAGGATCCGGTGGATAAATACCAATTGCCTCAACGGGGATAACGATGCTTCCGGCTCGTCGAGCACATACAGACCTTGGGCTTTGAATCGATGTTGAAACAACGCCTCCATGGCTTCACCGTGCGATAGGCAGTGCATATCCACGCCGCCGTAATAGGTCTTTATTTCGGGATCAAAGCTCGCCTCTGCATCAAGCTTGCGAATTGCAGTATTCAAGTTGTAGAAGGTTTCTGCCCTGTAGAAAAAAACGTCCTTCTCCCTTCGGTAGCCTTTTGAGAGCGTCAGGCTTTCGTGCAGTTTTGAATGAGTGTTCTCAGTCGAGAAATTGAAATTCTTCCCACCGCCTTCTGGATTGCAACCTGACTTGATGGCAATAGCTTCAAGTAATGTGGACTTTCCAGCACCATTTTCGCCAATAAAAACCGTTATCGAGTTGCGCAGTTCAAGGGGGAAGAGGTTTTGTAGCGGGTCACCCACCGTCACGTCTGGCTTCAGGCGTATTTGCTGGATAAACAGATCATTCATATCGATGCCCTCTGAAGATTCTATCGACGGATACCTTCACGCCAATCATCGTTATGCCGAGTCTTATCGAACCCGTGCTGGCCATGGTAAAAATTCCGATATAACCGAGACAAGCAATAAGACGCTCGCCAAATAATTCCGGCGTGGCAGCGGCGCTGAAGAAAATAACCGATACCGTCCCCGCCGATATAGCCATTTCCGGCCAGAAGGATTGTATGGCGCTTGCTTTCAGATACTTGTAGCGTGCTCTTACCGTGTCCTTCAAATATCCATAGCTACTGATGAGTTGCATTTTACTTTGCTTGCCATCGCTGGAAACGTTGAAGGCGCTGATAAGCGACTCTTTGTACAAATCTTCCTTCGACATTTCTGCTGCATATAACCGCTGGATTACAGGCTTGGCAAATCTTAATTGCACCCACGTCAACACAATAATTAAAGCGATGGGCAGGAAGAAATAGATGTTTTCCTGGAGCAGAATATAGGCTGCGGAAACCGTCAAAATGCAAGAGCCTATGAGATGGATTGTGTCATGAATGACGGAAGCAATTTTTTCCGCGTCTTCTTTTATCAATGTCACCCGAGAACATAATGGAGAGGGGCGTTTATCATGCACAATGAAGTTGACAAGTAGAAAACGGGATCTTGCTTCCATGAGCGTTGCCAAGGAATTGCCCAGAGCTTGGCTTGATAGCTTGGTTAGAAAAACAGCGATAAGAGTGAAATAAAATTCAGCGTTAATGGAGCCAGTAGTAAGAGCCGACAGGCTCTTTGCGACGACTGATGGTATTAACAATTGACATATACTTGCTACGGTAAGGCAAATAACCGAAAGCAGAAAAACGGTCAGGTTATTTCGCAAGCATATAAACATAGTTCAATGCCCCTCGTGCTGCAGTTCGTAGCTACGAATTCGACTACGTCTATAAGATGCCTCTCTGCTCGAGTAGTAGATAGATATCAGTGACATCGTGGGGCTCAGAACGCGTTCAAGATAGATGGCTGAGGCAAAAATTGAGCCTATATTCGTTTCGCCAACGCTTAGCAGATGGGCCGATACCAATAATAAAACCACTATCGCTACCGGATAACATGTGCCTGACATTGATTCGAATGTTGTAGCTTTGAGGCTTGAGCGAAAAGCGAGGCGCTCGATATTTTTTATATCGATCTTGATCCTGTTGGTGTATGGCTTTGCATTAAGCAAAAGCTCACAGATGGCGCCTATTGTTACGGTGTTTTCTTGAACGTACTCAGCAAACAGTGAGTTGCTATTTTTTCGATTTAGAATATATGCCGCAATAGCATAAACGAGGCCGCTAAGTGGTGCGAGTGCCAGAAGTGGATGATAGTGGGCAGTCACCAGGAGCGCAGCGATAATGATGCTGCAGTTCAGCGATACATCCAGATAAATTGAGTGATATAAATATATCGAGCCATCAACGTCGCCATCGATGAGTTCGATCCGCTCGCCTGGTTTTTGCGTATGCTCGAAGCTTCTGTCTAGTAGGTGATTCAGGATTGCCTTCTTCAGAATAAATCTTGTTTTGGACGCGGTTTTTTGTAGATAGATGTTGGCTGCCAGCTTTAATGGGGGCGTGGCGATGAGGAGGAGCGAAGCGCCCGCGAGCGCGTACAAATGAAAGCTGTCGCTTGCCAGATACAGATTGATTGAGGCGCCAATTAAATAGGGGGATGCGCTCGTTAAAATCGCAATGCCTACACCAAAGCAGCAGAGTATCAGGTTGCTTTTCATTAGAGGTCAGTGCTTCCGAAGCGAGAGGTCCTTTTTTGCAAAGCGTTTGAATCTTGCGTCCAATGCTAGCTATGTATGAAATAAGTACAATTGAGACGCGTCTGGTAGTTGCGCGTGATTGAATTACAGGTGATGTAGGAAAAAAGCTGTGCGCTTGTGAGGCAGTTCGTCTTGCTGACTTAACAGAGGCGATTCGCCCTATGTCGAAACTTTGGCCATTTTTTCGCACCAATCACCTTCCCTCTGAAGTAATTCCCCGGCAATCTCGGTCTACCCCTATCAACGGAACGGGCGGGAGGCTTCAGATGGTGCAGTTGTGTTCGATCGAACAGGCGGTGGACGACGTGCTGGCGCGTTTGCCTGCGCACATCCACATGGGCCTGCCGCTGGGGTTGGGCAAGCCGAATCACTTCGTTAACGCGCTATACCGGCGCATCAAGGGCCTGCCCGAGCGGCAGCTGACGATCTATACCGCGCTGTGCCTCGGTCGGCCGAATCTGGGCGATGGGTTGCAGAAGCGCTTTATCGAGCCTTTCGTCGAACGCGTGTTTGGTGATTATCCGGAGTTTGATTTTCTCGCCGATCTCCAGCATGACAGCCTGCCCGCCAACATCCGAATCCAACAGTTCTTCATGCAGCCGGGCAGTCTGCTCAACAGCGCGCCGGCGCAGCAGGATTACGTCAGCAGCAATTACAGCCATGCTGCCCGCGACATCAATGCGGCGGGCCTGAACCTTGTGGCGCAACTGCTGGCCAGCAACAGTGAGCATCCCGATCGTCTGAGCCTGAGCTGCAACCCGGACATCACCCTCGACCTGCTGCCGATGATCGCCAAGCGCCGCGAGGCGGGGGAGACCATTGTGCTGGTCGGCCAGGTCCATACGGATCTGCCGTACATGCCCGGCGATGCGGAAGTCGATATCGACACGTTTGATCTGCTGATCGACGAAAAGGACAGCAGCACGCTGTTTTCCACGCCGAACATGCCGGTGGGCTTTCAGGATCATTTCATTGGTTTGCACGCCAGTGCGCTGGTGCGCGATGGTGGTACATTGCAAATTGGTATCGGCTCGATGGGGGATGCGTTGACTGCTGCGCTACTCGCGCGGCAGGCCGATAACGCCGGCTATCAGGCGGTGCTCGATGACATCAACCTCAGCCAATGGGCGCAATTGATTCAGCGCGAGGGCGGCACCGCGCCATTTGCCAAAGGCCTCTACGGTTGCAGCGAGATGTTCGTCAACGGGCTGCTGGTTTTGGCGGATGCCGGGATCATCCGGCGCAAGGTCTATCCGGATGTGCCGACCCAAGAGCAGGCCAACGCCGGCAGCCTAGATGAAGCGGCACAGCCTGACGGTATCTGCGTCCACGGCGGCTTCTTCCTCGGCCCGCGCAGCTTTTATGAACGGCTGCGCGAGTTGCCGCAAAGCAAGCTGCTGGAATTCAACATGACCCGTATCAGCTACATCAACGAGCTGTACGGCCAGGAAGAGCTCAAGCGCTTGCAGCGCATCGATGCGCGCTTCATCAACACCGTGTTCACCATGACTCTGCTCGGCGCCGGCGTGGCTGATCAATTGGCAGACGGACGCGTGCTCAGCGGGGTTGGCGGCCAGTACAACTTTGTTGCTCAGGGCCATGCGCTGGAGGGCGCGCGATCGATGTTGATCCTGCGCAGCTGGCGCGAATCGGGCGGCGAGGTCAGTTCCAATATCGTCTGGGACTACGGCCACTGCACGATCCCGCGGCACCTGCGCGACATCGTCGTCACCGAGTACGGCATCGCCGACCTGCGCGGAAAATCCGACGCAGCGGTGATCGAAGCGCTGCTCAACATCAGCGATTCTCGCTTCCAGCCGGGACTGATCGAACAGGCGCAGAAAGTCGGCAAGCTGCCAAAGGATTTCCGTATCGATCCACGGTTTGCCGATAACACACCGCAACGCTTGCAGGCGATTGCCGCGCGACATCCGAACCTGTTTCCGGAGTATCCGCTGGGCTGTGATTTCACTGTGATCGAACGGGATCTGCTGCGGGCGCTGAACTGGCTGAAGAGCAAGTTCAAGCTGACTGAGATTCTGGAATTGGGCAAGGCAGCGCTGGATGCGCCGGAGGCCTCAACGTTCCCGGAACACCTTGAGCGGATGCAGCTGACCAATCCGGAGGGGTTGAAGGAAGACCTTTTCCAGCGGCTGCTCCTCACCGGCTTAAAAGCCACCACGCAATAACTGACCACCCCCAGAACCCCCTGTGGGAGCGAGCCTGCTCGCGAAAGCGGTGTGTCATTCACTCAACAGGGTGACTGACACAATGCATTCGCGAGCAGGCTCGCTCCCACAGGGGAAACTCGGTGCCGCTGGTTACTCGATGAAGGTAACGACGCCATCCTTCAGCGATTTCACCCGGGCCAGCGACTCGACGCGGTAGCCCTGCGAGTCCAGTTCGGCGCGGCCGCCCTGGAACGACTTTTCGATAACGATGCCCAGACCGGCGACGGTGGCGCCGGCCTGTTTGATGATCGAGATCAGCGCTTGCGAGGCCTTACCGTTGGCCAGGAAGTCGTCGATGATCAGCACGCGGTCGCTGCTGGTCAGGTGGCGCGGGGAAATGGCCACGGTGCTTTCGGTCTTCTTGGTGAACGAGTAGACGGTCGCCGAGAGCAGGTTTTCAGTCAGGGTCAGCGACTGTTGCTTGCGGGCGAAGATCACCGGCACGCCGAGGTTCAGACCGGTCATGATCGCCGGGGCGATGCCCGAGGCTTCGATGGTGACGATCTTGGTGATCCCGGAGTCCTTGAAGAGCGCGGCGAATTCGTCACCGATCAGCTTCATCAGGGCCGGGTCGATCTGGTGGTTCAGGAAAGCGTCGACTTTCAGGACCTGATCGGAAAGCACGATGCCTTCTTCGCGGATTTTTTTGTGCAGTGCTTCCACAACAGCTTCCTCTGGTGGCGCGATGGGCGCCGAAGGTAGATTAAAAAGTAGTCGATTCTAGCGCTTTAACATCGCGCGTATATCGGCCAATGCGCTATTACCACGCACGGCTTTGACTTCAGTCGGGGTGTCGTCGTTGCCTTCCCAGGCCAGATCGTCCGGCGGCAGCTCATCCAGAAAGCGGCTCGGCGCGCAGTCGATGATTTCGCCGTACTGCTTGCGCTTGGCTGCGAAGGTGAATGCCAGGGTCTGGCGGGCGCGGGTGATGCCCACGTAGGCCAGGCGGCGTTCTTCTTCGATGGTGTCGGCTTCGATGCTGGAGCGGTGCGGGAGGATTTCCTCTTCCATGCCCATGATGAACACGTAGGGAAATTCCAGCCCTTTGGAGGCGTGCAGCGTCATCATTTGCACACCTTCGGCGCCGTCCTCTTCTTCCTGCTGGCGCTCGAGCATGTCGCGCAGCACCAGTTTGCCGATGGCGTCCTCGACGGTCATTTCGCCGTCTTCGTCTTTTTCGAGGGTGTTTTTCAACGCCTCGATCAGGAACCAGACGTTGCCCATGCGGTAGTCCGCCGCCTTGTCGCTGGAGCTGTTGGTGCGCAGCCAGTTCTCGTAGTCGATGTCCATGACCATGCTGCGCAGCGCCGAAATCGGATCTTCGCCGGCGCACTGCTCGCGAACCTTGTCCATGAAGCGCTTGAAGCGCGCCAGGCGATCGGTGAAGCGGCTGTCGAGATGTTCGCCCAGACCGATTTCGTCGGTGGCGGCGTACATCGAGATCTTGCGCTCGGTGGCGTAGTTGCCGAGCTTTTCCAGGGTGGTCGAGCCGATCTCGCGACGCGGCACGTTGATCACGCGCAGGAAGGCGTTGTCGTCATCCGGATTGACGATCAGGCGGAAGTAAGCCATCAGGTCCTTCACTTCCTGGCGACCGAAGAAGCTGTTGCCGCCGCTCAGGCGATACGGCACTTGGTGGTGCTGCAGCTTCAATTCGATCAGCTTGGCCTGGTAGTTACCGCGATAGAGAATCGCGAAATCGCTGTACGGGCGGTCGGTGCGCAAATGCAGGCTGAGGATTTCCATGGCCACGCGCTCGGCTTCGGCGTCCTCGTTGCGGCAGCGGATCACGCGGATCTCGTCGCCGTGGCCCATCTCGCTCCACAGCTGTTTTTCGAATTCGTGCGGGTTGTTCGAGATCAGCACGTTGGCGCAACGCAGGATGCGGCTGGTGGAGCGGTAGTTCTGCTCCAGCATCACCACTTTCAAGGACGGATAGTCGTCCTTGAGCAGCATCAGGTTTTCCGGACGCGCGCCACGCCAGGCATAGATCGACTGGTCATCGTCGCCCACCACGGTGAACTGGTTGCGCTTGCCGATGAGCATCTTCACCAACAGATACTGACTGGCGTTGGTGTCCTGGTATTCGTCGACGAGCAGGTAACGGACCTTGTTCTGCCACTTTTCGAGAATGTCGGCGTGTTCTTCGAAGAGCTTTACCGGCAGCAGGATCAGGTCATCGAAGTCCACCGCGTTGAACGCCTTGAGCGTGCGCTGGTAGTGGGTGTAGACGATGGCGGCGGTCTGTTCCTTGGGATTGCGCGCGTTTTCCAGGGCCTGGGCGGGCAGGATCAGGTCGTTTTTCCAGGCGCCGATCATGTTCTTGATCTCGTCGACGCCGTCGTCGCCCGCGTATTCCTTCTGCATGATGTCGGTCATCAGGGCTTTGACGTCGGTTTCGTCGAAGATCGAGAAACCGGGTTTGTAGCCCAGCCGCGCATGCTCCTTGCGGATGATGTTCAGGCCCAGGTTGTGGAAGGTGCAGACGGTCAGGCCACGCCCTTCGCCGGCACGCAACAGGGTGCCGACCCGCTCTTTCATTTCGCGCGCGGCCTTGTTGGTAAAGGTCATGGCGACGATGTACTGGGCGCGGATGCCGCAGTTCTGGATCAGGTGCGCGATCTTGCGCGTGATCACGCTGGTCTTGCCGGAGCCAGCACCGGCGAGCACCAATAGAGGGCCGCCGACGTAGTTCACGGCTTCTTGCTGCCGGGGATTGAGTCGGGACATACGAAAATTCGGGAGTCGTTGACGAAATGGGCCGGCATTTTAACAGGCTCAGCGATTTGTGCTGCTCTGTCCGACTTGTGACGCAACACGCGATTCAAATTTGCCGGTTTTGTTACTTTCACGCAGGATACGCGGGGATTTTGCGGCTAATGTTCTCATTCGTGACACAAAATAACGTTTAGAGGTCGTTGTCATCAGACAACGCATTGGTCATTGTTCAGCACACCGGCATAATGCCCCGCCTACATCATTGCAGAGTCTAGGGAGTCAGCTTGTCTACGCCTGTCGAACCCTTGCGTTTGCTGCTACTGGCCGAAGAGCCAGCGTGGACAGCGTTGTTGCGTGAGTGTCTGGCTCCGATGGGGAGCGCGGCGGTGCTGATCAGTGCGCCGAACTGGGATTCGGTCAGCCGCCTGTTCGAGGACAACCGCCACGCGGTACTGCTGACCCTGCCAGCGTTGCAACCGCCGCCCGGGCGTTGCAGCCTGCCGACCGTTCTGCTGCTGGAGCACGAGCCGGCCACCGCGCCGGTCGGTGTCAGCGACTGGCTGGTGTTCGACGCTCTCGACGCCGGCATGCTCCAGCGCTGCCTGCGCCATGTGCGCGAGCGCGGCGTGCTGGAAAACACTCTCCAGCGCCTCGCCGAACAGGACCCGCTGACCGGCATCGCCAATCGCCAGGGCTTTCAGACCCTGCTTACTGCGCGTCTTGCCGAGGGCGACGGGCGCGGTCTTGCCCTAGGCCATCTCGATCTCGACAACTTCCGCCATGCCAACGATGCCCTTGGTCATCAGGCCGGCGATCGCTTGATCCTGCAAGTTGTCGCGCGCCTGAAAAGTCAGCTGGAGGCCGGCGATCAACTGGCACGGCTGGGCAGCGATGAATTCGCTCTGCTGATCGATACCCGCCGCGCGCCGCAACGCGCCGAGTGGATGGCCGAACGCATCACTGAGGCGTTGGCCGAACCTTATTGGGTCGACGGCGAGAGCCTGCTGATCGGCTCCAGCCTTGGCATCGCCCATGCCCGCGCCAATGGCGGCGCCGATCCATTGATGTGGCACGCGCACATCGCCATGCAGCAGGCCAAGAGCACGCAGGGCTGCACCTTTCATATCTTCAACGAACGCATCAATCGCAACGCGCGGAGCATGGCCGATCTCGAAAGCGAGCTGCGCCGGGCCTTGCGCCGCGATGAGCTGGAACTGCATTACCAGCCACGCCTGAATCTTGAGGACGGCCAGATTGTCGGCCTCGAAGCGCTGGTGCGCTGGCGTCATGGCGAGCGCGGTCTGTTGCCACCGAGCGAGTTCGTCCCGCTGGCCGAGCAGAGCGGTCTGATCGTGCCATTGGGTTACTGGGTGATTTCTCGCGCCTTGCGCGACATGCAGGCTTTGCGCGAGCAGGGTCTGCCGGCGCTGCACATGGCGATCAACCTGTCGTTCCGCCAGTTTCAGGACAGCCAGTTGCTGCCGACACTCAGCCGTCTGATTGCCGAGCGCGGCGTCGAGGCGCAGTGGCTGGAATTCGAACTGACCGAAACCGCGGTAATGCGGCGCAGCGATCTGGTCAAACAGACCATGGATGCGCTCGGCCGCCTCGGTGTGCGCTTCTCCCTGGACGATTTCGGCACCGGGTTTTCGTCGTTCGTGCACCTCAACAGCCTGCCCATCACCTTGCTGAAGATCGACAAGAGTTTTGTCGGCGGCATGGAACAGCGCGAAGAGAACCGCAAACTGGTGCACGCGATGATCAACCTCGCGCACAACCTGCATCTGGAAGTGGTCGCCGAGGGCGTCGAGACGCCGGAGCAACTGGAGTTGTTGCGCGGGTTCGGCTGCGATCAGGTGCAGGGTTATCTGATCAGCCGGCCGTTGCCGTTGGATGAGCTGGTGGAATATCTGACGTCTGGATCGAACCAGCAGCCGGCCCTGGAAATCGTCGGTTGATCACAATTGTTGCGGCCGGCGCAAATCCCCGTGGGAGCGAGCCTGCTCGCGAAGGCGTTATGTCAGCTGAATGATCTGGGCCTGGCACTCGGTCTTCGCGAGCAGGCTCGCTCCCACAAAGGAAACCCTCATTCGGCCTGGGGGATGTTGAAACCTTGAGCTTGCGGCTCGCGCCGAATCATCCGCTTCATCTTCCATTCGAATGCCAGCGTCAGGCTCACCGCCGCACACGCCAGGCCCAGCGCCAATCCCCACCAGACGCCCGTCGGCCCCCAGTTCAAATGGAACGCCATCCACCACGCCGCCGGTGCGCCAATCAGCCAATAGCAAGCCAGCCCCACGAGAAACGTAGTCTTGGCATCCTTGAGCCCGCGAATACAGCCCATGGCAATCGTCTGCGTGCCGTCGAACAGCTCGAACCACGCCGCTACTGCCAGCAGGCTCACCGCCAGACGGATCACCTCGGCAAACGCCGGGTCATTATGGTCCAGGAACAGGCCGACCAACTGGTTCGGCCACAGCCAGAACACCAGGGCGAAGCCGAGCATCACCACGGCGCCGAAAGCGATACCGACACGCCCGGACATCCGTGCATCGACCAGTTGCCCGGCGCCGTAGTGTTGGCCGACGCGCATGGTGATGGCATAGGACATCCCGGCCGGGACCATGAAGGCCACCGACACGATCTGCAGGGCGATCTGATGCGCACCCATTTGCGTACTGCCCATGGTGCCCATGCACAACGCGGCAAAGGCAAACAGCCCGACTTCCACCGCATAGGTGCCGCCAATCGGCAGGCCCAGGCGCCAGAGTTCTTTCAGGTATTGCCGGTTCGGCCGCGACAGACCGGCGCGCAACGGATAAGCGTCATAAGCCGGATGCCGACGGATATGCCAGGCCAGCGCCAGTGCCATGCAGTTGGCGACAATCGCCGTGACCAGACCGATGCCGGTCAGACCCAGTTGCGGCAGGCCGAACATGCCGGTGATCAGCGCGTAGTTGAGCAGGAAGTTGGCCACCGTGCCGGCGAGGCTGATGACCATCACTGGCGTCGCCCGGCCGATTGCACTGGTAAAGCCGCGCAGCGCCATGAAGCTCAGATAACCGGGCAGGGCGAAGGGCAGGGCGATGAGGAATTGCCCGGCGGCGTTGACGTTGGTTTCGGTCTGGCCGAACAGCAGCAACACCGGTTTGAGGTTCCACAACAGCAGCCCGGCGCCGAGGGCCATCAGCCAGGCCAGCCACAACCCGGCCTGGGTCAGGCGCGCGGCACCGATGATGTCGCCGGCACCCTGACGGATCGCCACCAGAGTGCCGACCGCTGCAATCACGCCGATGCAGAAAATCGACACGAACGAGTAGCTCGCCGCACCGAGGCCGCCCCCGGCCAGCGCCTCGGGGCTCAGGCGCGCCATCATCAGAGTATCGGTCAGCACCATCAGCATGTGCGCCAACTGCGAAGCAATCAGCGGCCCCGCCAGCCGCAGGATGGCCCAGAGTTCGGTACGCACAGGATGCTGCATGGTCATCACCACCCAAATATCAGAGGAAGCAGAAGAGCGTCGATTCTCGGCGCTTGGCAGGCTTTGCACAAAGGGATAAAAAGGATGGGTGGCATGATTAATACTCATCCTGAAACGTACCCGCCGGATTGGCTATATCCCCGCTACTGGAGCTTTTTGTATGTCCCGACGCCTTCCGCCGTTGTATGCCCTTCGCGCATTCGAAGCGGCAGCGCGACACAGCTCGTTCACCCGCGCGGCGGAAGAATTGTCGATCACCCAGAGCGCGGTCAGTCGGCACATGCGCACCCTTGAAGAACACTTCGCCTGCCGGCTGTTTCATCGCAGCGGGCGCAACCTGCAACTGACCGAATCGGCACGGCTGCTGCTACCCGGAATCCGCGAAGGCTTCGCCGCCCTTGAGCGCGCCTGCAATACCTTGCGTGCCGAGGACGACATCCTGCGCATGAAAGCGCCATCGACCCTGACCATGCGTTGGCTGCTGGCGCGGTTGAGTCGCTTCCGCCATTTGCAGCCGGGCAATGAGGTGCAACTGACCAGCGCATGGATGGATATCGATTCGGTGGACTTCAACAATGAACCGTTCGATTGCGCGGTGTTGCTCAGTGACGGGCATTTCCCGCCGGACTGGGAAGCGAGCCTGCTGTTTCCCGAGGAATTGATTCCGGTCGGTGCGCCGAACCTGCTCAATGATCAACCTTGGGACGTAGCGCGTCTGGCGACCGCCGAACTGCTGCACCCGACCCCCGATCGCCGCGACTGGCGCAGTTGGCTGGAGCGCATGGGCCTGTCCGATCAGGTCTCGCTCAAGGGCGGGCAAGTGTTCGATACGCTGGAGCTGGGCATGATCGCGGCGGCGCGCGGCTACGGCGTTTCGATGGGTGATCTGTTGATGGTTGCCGAAGATGTTGCGCAGGGGCGCTTGAGCCTGCCGTGGCCAACGGCCGTCGCCAGTGGCCTGAATTATTACCTGGTCTGGCCGAAACCGCGTCCGGGAGGTGAACGTTTGCGCCGCCTCAGCGATTTTCTGCAGAGCGAAGTCCGCGCCATGCAACTGCCGGCGGTGGCGCGCTTGAGCTGAAACGTTCGAGCCGGCACAATGCCACTACTGCGCCATACCCACGCAATGCGCTCAAGTATTCGGTTTTACCGCCGACTACGAGCTTGTGGAACCGTCGTGCCGGTTTCGCGCTACACCCCACTATTAGAATATTTTCCGGGCAATTACCGCGATCAAGGAGGATTCGGTGGCTCGGCCAGGAGCTGTTCATGTCTCAACCTCGTGCTCGGATCGCCTCGCAGCTGGGTCTTGCCCTTGCTGTGATACTGGCGATAGTCATCAGCGGCAGTACGGTGTTCGCCTTGCGTTCGCTGGATTCCGCCAACCTCGCCACCCGTGAAGAGCATCTGGCCAGTGAGGCCCGGCTGCTGGCCGATCAACTGAGTACCTTCCACGGTACGCTGCGCGAAAGCACCCTGCGCCTGAGCGGTCTGTTCGAAAAACGCTTCGGCAGTGGCCTGAGTGTGCACCCTGATCAGCCAGTGACCGTGGCCGGCGTGCAGACCCCGGGTCTGCATCTGGGCAACGAAGTGCTGAACAACAACTTCAAGGAAGTTGACGAGTTCAAGCAGATGACTGCCGGCGTGGCTACGGTGTTCGTGCGCAGCGGCGAAGACTTCATTCGCGTCAGCACCAACGTCAGCAAGCAGGACGGCACCCGTGCCATCGGCACCGTGCTCGATCATGCCAACCCGGCCTACGCGAAGTTGATGGCGGGGCAGAGTTATGTCGGTCGCTCGCTGCTGTTCGAGCGCTACTACATGTCGCAGTACACACCGGTGCGCGATGCGGGCGGCAAGATCATCGCCGTGTTGTACGTAGGTTTCGATTACACCGACGCGCAGAACGCGCAGTTCGCCAATCTCAAGCGCTTCCGCATTGGCAAGACCGGCTCGCTGGCCCTGCTCGACGAGCAGAACAAATGGCTGGTGCCGATTGCCGGCGTCGAAAACCTGGATCAAGCCGCCCCGACCATCAACAACCTGGTCAAAACCCCGGGCAAGGGTGAGTTCTGGAGCGACAAGGGCGAGGACTTCTACAGCATCGCCGTGCCGTTCGAAGGTGGCCCTTGGTCGGTGGTGGCGAGCATGCCGAAAGCCGAGATCCGCGCGGTGACCTGGAGCGTCGGTACGCAACTGGCGATCGGCAGCCTGCTGGCGATGTTGCTTGCGGTCGGTTCCGTGGTCTGGCTGCTGCGCAGCAAACTCGCGCCGTTGGGCGATCTGGTGCGTCAGGCTGAGGCCTTGGGTGCTGGTGATCTGAGCGTGCGTCTGAACGTATCGAGCCACGATGAAATCGGGCAGCTGTCCCGCGCGTTCAACCAGATGAGCCAGGCGCTGTCGACCATGGTCGAGCACATCCGCCGCGCTTCGGAAGAGGTCAATAGCCGTGCGCAGGCGCTGTCCGGTTTGTCCGGTGGTGCTTACGAAGGCATGGAGCAACAGTCGGGCGAAATCACCAGCATGGCCGGCGCCGTGGAAGAGTTCAGCGCGACGTCGTTGAACATCGCCGACAACATGGGCGCGACCCAGCGCCTGGCGCAGGAAAACGCTCAGCAGACGCAGATCGGCCGAAGCTCGATGGAAGAAGCGTCGTCGTCGCTGGAGCAGATCGCCGGTGCGCTGAACAGCACCGCCAGCGTGATCAACACGCTGGGGCAGCGTTCTCAGGAAATCGGCGGCATTGTCGGTGTGATCACCTCGATCGCCGAGCAGACCAACCTGTTGGCGCTCAACGCTGCCATCGAAGCCGCTCGTGCCGGTGAACAAGGTCGCGGTTTTGCCGTGGTCGCGGACGAAGTGCGCAGCCTCGCCTCGCGTACCCGTCAGGCGACCGACGAAATCTCCAGCATGATCCACAGCATTCAGCAGGAAACCGGTAATGCGATCAGCACCATGGAACAGGGCAATGTGCTGATGCAGGAAGGTCTGTCGCGCAACGCCAATGTCGCCTCGGCGCTGGCGCGGATTGACGAGCAGAGCCGTTCGGCGGGGCAGCAGTTTGCCGCGATTACCACGGCCACTCAGGAGCAAAGCAGCACTGCAACGTTGCTGAGCAGCAACTTGCAGAGCATCGCCTTGGCCAACAGCGAGCAGCGTGAGGTGGTGTCGAACCTGGCTGTCACCGCGAAAGAGCTGGAGAAGCTGGCGGCGGATCTGCGTTCCGAGGTTGACCGCTTCCGTTGATGCATCTTTGAAACAGCTATCGCGAGCAGGCTCGCTCCCACAGTAGTCGGCGTAATTCACAAATATTGTGAAGGCCCGATGTCCCTGTGGGAGCGAGCCTGCTTGCGAATGCTTTTCTCCCACCTCTTCTTTGCACTTGCTGAAACGTTTCCGCAGCGCTATAAAAATGGCACAACTCCAATAAAGGGCTGCTGCCATGACCCCGCTCAAACTCCTCGTCGCCCTCGGCGCATTCTCTGCCGCTTCTCACGCCATGGCCTGGGACTATGTCCTGCTCGACGCCAGCACTCCGGCAAAAAACCGGACGATCACCAGCGAGCAACTCGGTGTAAAAACCGCCAAACCGTTTTCCGTGACCCTGCGTACTCTGCATGGCGGTCGTCAGGAGGGCGTCAGCATCGTCGACATCGATAACGGCACGATGAAACTCTCGGTGGTGCCGACCCGTGGCATGAACGTGTTGCAGGCCTCGGTGGGCGACGTGCGCATGGGCTGGGATTCGCCGGTCAAGGACGTGGTCAACCCGGCGTTCATCGAGCTCAACGGTCGCGGTGGTCTGGGCTGGCTGGAGGGCTTCAATGAGCTGGTCACCCGTTGCGGTTACGAGTGGGTTGGCCATCCTGGCATGGATAACGGCGAATTGCTGACCTTGCACGGTCGCGCCGCCAACATCCCGGCCAGCACCGTCACTTTGCACATCGACGAGAAGCCGCCGTATGCCATCACGCTGCGTGGCGAGCTGAAAGAGCAGGCATTCAAGAAAGTCGATTTCTCGGTAGCGACCGAACTGGTCACCGAACCGGGCAGCGCAAGCTTCGTCCTTAACGACACTCTGACCAACAACGGCGACTATGCGAAGGAATATCAGGCGCTGTATCACAGCAATTTCAGCACACCGTTTCTTGAGCAAGGGGCAAAATTCGCTGCGCCGGTGAAGCAGGTGTCGCCGTTCAACGACAAGGCCAAGGGTGATCTGCCCGACTGGCAGACCTATCGCGCGCCAACCAAGGATTACGACGAAACCGTCTACAACGTCGTGCCTTACGCCGACGCCAAGGGCGACACCTTGACCGTGTTGCACAACAAGGCCGGTAGTCTCGGCGTATCCGTAGGCTTCAACACCGAGCAGTTGCCGGTGTTCTCGCTGTGGAAAAACACCGACACCCAGGGGCAGGGCTACGTCACCGGCCTGGAACCGGGAACCAGTTTTTCCTACAACCGTCGCTATCAGCGGCCGTTGAATCTGGTGCCGACCATCGCCCCAAAACAGCACAAGCAGTTCCAGATCAGCTACAGCCTGTTGGCGGATAAAGCTGCGGTGGATAACGCCTTGAAGCGCGTGACCGAGATTCAGGCCGGGCGTGATACCGAAGTGCGTCAGGCACCGCTGGTTGATCTGACCGAGCATTAAGGTGTCGCCGGCCGGTATTGCAGTGCCTCGGCCAGATGCTCGCGGGTAATCGCATCGGCCTGCTCGAGATCCGCCAGCGTGCGCGCGACCTTGAGCAGGCGATGCGCCGAGCGCAGCGACAGGATCAGTCGCTCGCAGGCCGCCTCCAGCCATTTCTCGTCAGCTGTGGATAACTTGCAGTGACGCTTGAGCCCCGGCAGATCGAGAAACGCATTGGCACAGCCCTGACGTTTCTGCTGGCGCTCCCGCGCTTCGGCGACCAACGCCGCAGCGCTGGCGCTGTTTTCGCCGGGCTTGGCTGCCGGATTCAACGCGGTTGCCTCCCGCGCCACGGTCAGGTGCAGATCGATACGATCCAGCAGCGGCCCTGACAACTTGTTGCGATAGCGTTGGACCATATCCGGTGTGCACGAGCATTTGCCGCTGGGTTCGCCAAGATATCCACAGGGGCACGGATTCATCGCGGCAACCAATTGAAATCGCGCGGGGAAACGTACGCGATCCTTGGCCCGCGCGATGACGATATGTCCCGACTCCAAAGGCTCGCGTAAAACTTCCAACACCTTGCGATCAAACTCAGGCAACTCATCGAGAAACAGCACGCCGTGGTGGGCGAGGGTGATCTCGCCGGGTTGCGGTTTCGAGCTGCCACCGACCAATGCCGGCCCTGAAGCCGAATGGTGCGGTTGCCTGAACGGCCGCTGCGGCCAGTGAGTCAAGGGAACCCCGCTGGCGACCGATTGAATCGCTGCCACTTCCAGCGCCTCGCATTCGGAAAGCGGCGGCAGCAAACCCGGCAGACGACTGGCCAGCAGCGTCTTGCCGGTTCCCGGTGGCCCGCTGAACAACAAATTGTGAGCTCCCGCTGCGGCAATCAGCAGTGCGCGCTTTGCGGCTGTTTGACCCTGCACTTCGTTGAGGTCGGGATAGGGCTTGGCAGCGTGCATCAAACCATCGGAAACGTAAGGCTCGACCGGCGTGTGCCCATTGAAATGCGCCACCGCTTCCAGCAAATGATCGACCGCAAACACCTTGAGCCCGGATGCCAGGCACGCCTCTTCTGCATTCGCTCGAGGCACCACCAGCGCCCGCCCGGCCTTGCGCGCCGCCAGTGCCGCCGGCAGCACACCACGCACCGGCCGCACGGCACCCGACAGCGCCAACTCACCCAGACATTCCACCTCATCCAGGGTCAGGCAGGGCACCTGCACACTCGCCGACAGAATCCCCAAGGCAATCGCCAGATCAAACCGCCCGCCATCCTTGGGCAGGTCCGCCGGCGCCAGATTCAAGGTGATCCGCCGCGCCGGAAATTGCAGTCCGGAATTGATGATCGCGCTGCGTACGCGATCCTTGCTCTCCTTCACCGCCGCTTCAGGCAGGCCGACCATGGTCAGCGACGGCAGACCGTTGGCCAGATGGACTTCGACGGTAACAGCGGGGGCTTCCACGCCAATCTGGGCGCGACTGTGGACAATGGAGAGGGACATGGTCGTTCCTTGAGCTGAATCGGGGAGCCGCTTCATGCGGGTTTTTGAAGGGTAGTTGAGCCGGGTTTCGGTGCTGAAATAGAGGTTTACAAGACGTATCCAGACCCGATGGGCTGTCACTGCTTGCCTGAATTAGAGCGTTGACTCTCGCACGGCATTGAAGGATCATCCCATTCGAGGACTGCAACTGCGCATTCGTCGGGACTGGGCACCAGCAAAAGCTCCCCCGCATTTTTGGCAGCAGAGAAAGCTGGTTTCTCTGAAGTAGTGACGACGGGCTAGCCTGTCGGATTCTGAACCCAAGGCCGTAAAGCCAGGAGCTAAAGAATCGCTGCGACTACTCCTCAAAAAATACTTAAAAGGCGTCCATCGGACGCCTTTTTTTATTTCTGATTTGGTGGTGCTCGTGGTATCTGCCCCACTAACGTGCCATGTGCACGTTTTTGCGGGTACCAAGTCACCACGAAGTAACCAAATCCTGTGGCGCGCTCGTGTCGCGGTTCAAGAATCAGTGTTCCCATAGATGTCCTCAGTACCGCGACCCTGTTTCCACATCGTTGTTCTTTGAACTCACAATAGATTTGCGCCCCCGGGACGATCATTTTCGCAACAATCGCTGCTACCCCATCGGCAGTCTGGCAACCATGCTTGAGCAAATCGGCACTATGGGCTTCCCAAATGTGCACTACGCCAAAACCACTATTCGCTCGACGGTGAATACCTACCCGCAGATAAATCTTCCCGCCTGGCAAGCCGAATTTTGGCATATCGGGGATCGTGCCAAAGATGTAACCACCATCTGGATGCTGAACCAGCGTGTTTTCTTTGAGCTTGAGCAAATCAGACAAGAGGGATCCAGAACCAGAGTGTCTGGCGATCAATGTGTATCGCCTGGAACTCGACGAATAGGATCGACCAGCGCAGGCGAAAGCCACCAGCCTAATCACAGCGAAGAGCTCACGGAATCAGGCGCAGACGCTGATGTTTGTAGGGCCATGCCCTAATATTTGTAGGACGCTGGCGAAAGGGGTGTGAAGATCTTGTATCCGGAGTCGGATGTTCCAGTTTGGCCACTCAACGCAGCCTCTGGAGGCGAAAAAAAATGGACCGCAGTGGTATGCGCCCGATTCTTCCGGGCGAGGTTCTGAATAAGGAATTCATGGAGCCGTTGAGCATGACCGTCATGGATCTGGCCATGCCCACGAAATGGCCCGAAAGCGAGATCGAAGAGCTTGTGAAATGCCAGCTCAGGATCTGCGCCGATCTGGCAATCAGCCTCGCCATTCAGCTCAACACTACGCCTGAGTTCTGGATGAATCTTCAGTCGACTTACGATTTGCGCAGAGCCCAGCTCCGGCATGCGGGCTCATAGCGATTGCTGCATCCGCGAAGCCCTTTTCCACCATGGCCCTGCCCGGGTCGCCCAACCCTCTGCTGAACATTCAGCATCAGATGAGCTTAGAAACCTGGGCTTTTGGGCGCAATCGGACGGCGGTCATTAAGGTTGTAGGACGTTGCGGGGATGGTTGAAGGGCTGAAGATCAAAAGATCGCAGCCTTCGGCAGCTCCCACAGGGGACGCGAATTATTCAGCGGGCGGTGTCAGCTTCGCTTCCATCTCGGCGACTTTGGCTTCGAGGCTTTCGAGGCGGGCGCGAGTACGCGCCAGCACTACCATCTGACTATCGAACTCTTCCCGGCTGACCAGATCAAGTTTGCTGAAGGCACTTTGCAGCAGCATTTTGAACTGGCTTTCGATTTCGGCTTTCGGCAGCGGGGTTTCGCCGTTGAAGAGGCGGGAGGCGGTGCCGCTCAGGGCGTCGAGGAAGTCTTTGGGCGCGAGCATGGGAAATGTCCTGGAAACAATGGCCGGCAGTGTATCACGCAGTGTCTATAGTCAATCCCGTTGCACGGATGCACGCTTTTCGCGCAGGGGGACGGACGGTGGCGCACCGTTGTTGTGCGTATCGGCAAAAGCTTTTCTGCCCGAGCGCTTGCAACAGGTGCCAAGCGATTGAAATGCAGGGTTTTTGCCGAGCTGGCAAGGTTTCTGCTTAGTCACCCTCGACCCATGCACTGATGCAGTCGCTGTGACGAATGCAGTGCGGCAGACGAAGCGGGGAGTTTCGTCTGATGCGGTTAGCTGGCGTCAACGATGCGTTACAAAGCCAGGCACTGCGCTTAGACTTGAGACGGGTTTGTTTTCCTGGGGCAAGTCCACCAATTCGGGAGAGAGTTTCATGAAGCTAGTCACTGCCATCATCAAGCCGTTCAAGTTGGACGACGTGCGCGAGTCGCTGTCCGAAATCGGCGTGCAGGGCATTACCGTCACTGAAGTCAAAGGCTTCGGCCGGCAGAAGGGTCACACCGAGCTGTATCGCGGCGCGGAATATGTGGTCGATTTTCTGCCCAAGGTGAAAATCGACGTGGCCATCGACGACAAGGATCTGGATCGGGTTATCGAGGCGATAACCAAAGCGGCCAACACCGGCAAGATCGGTGACGGCAAGATCTTCGTGGTCAATCTGGAACAGGCGATCCGCATCCGTACCGGCGAAACCGATACCGACGCGATCTAAGCGCTGCCACAAACCCAACGCCCCAGGAGAAAACAATATGACTCTGCGTAAATTCGCAGGGCTAGGCGCCCTGTTGTCCATCGTAATGCCCGGCATCGCCATGGCGGCAGACGAAGTGGCAGCGCCAGTCCTCAATTCCGGCGACACCGCCTGGATGCTCACCTCGACAGCGCTCGTGCTGTTCATGACCATCCCCGGCCTAGCGCTGTTCTACGGCGGTATGGTTCGCTCGAAAAACATTCTTTCCGTGCTGATGCAGTGCTTCGCCATTACCGGTCTGATCAGCATCCTGTGGGTCATTTATGGCTACAGCATTGCCTTCGACACCACCGGCATGGAGCAGGGCGTCGTCAACTTCAATTCGTTCTTCGGCGGCATGGGCAAGGCGTTCCTCGCCGGTGTCACGCCTTCGAGCATCACCGGCCCGGCGGCGCTGTTCCCTGAGGCGGTGTTCATCACCTTCCAGATGACCTTCGCGATCATCACCCCGGCGCTGATCGTCGGTGCGTTCGCCGAGCGCATGAAGTTCTCTGCGATGCTGATCTTCATGGGCATCTGGTTCACGCTGGTTTATGCACCGATCGCGCACATGGTCTGGTCCGGTAACGGCGGCCTGATGTGGGACTGGGGCGTGCTCGACTTTGCTGGCGGCACCGTGGTGCACATCAACGCCGGTATCGCCGGTCTGGTCGCGTGCCTGGTACTGGGCAAGCGCAAAGGCTTCCCGACCACACCGATGGCTCCGCACAACCTCGGCTACACCCTGATGGGCGCGGCGATGCTGTGGGTTGGCTGGTTCGGCTTCAACGCCGGTTCCGCTGCCGCTGCCAACGGCACTGCCGGTATGGCCATGCTGGTTACCCAGATCGCCACCGCCGCTGCGGCACTGGGCTGGATGTTTGCCGAGTGGGTCACCCACGGCAAGCCAAGCGCACTGGGCATTGCTTCGGGTGTGGTCGCCGGTCTGGTCGCGATCACTCCGGCCGCTGGCACTGTAGGCCCGATGGGTGCACTGGTGATCGGTCTGGCCGCAGGCGTGGTGTGCTTCTTCTGCGCCACCACCCTGAAACGCAAACTCGGCTATGACGACTCCCTGGATGCCTTCGGCGTGCACGGTATCGGCGGTATCCTCGGCGCGATCCTCACCGGTGTGTTTGCCGCACCGGCACTGGGCGGCTTCGGCACCGTGACTGACATCGGCGCGCAGGTCTGGATTCAGATCAAAGGCGTCGGCTTCACGGTGATCTACACCGCGATCGTGACTTTCATCATCCTCAAGGTGCTGGACGCCGTCATGGGTCTGCGCGTAACCGAGGAAGAAGAGTCGGTCGGCCTCGATCTGGCACAACACAACGAACGCGGCTACAACCTGTAAGTACGCGCGATAAAAAACTGCCCGGTTCGCCGGGCATTTTTTTGTCCGGGATTTGTCATTCAAGGTGCGGCTGAAAGGATTTTTCTTACGGCTTTGGTCGTCTTTACGACGAGGCTTTTTCTGCGGGCAATCGCTTACATCGCTGCAGGAATATTAGGGCCTTTGTTTTTTTTCAGAGCACGCTAGAATGCGCCCCGAACGAGCGGAGAACTGTATGTGGCAACAGACTCTGATAACCCTGCGGGCAAGGCCCCGGGGCTTTCATCTGGTGACGGACGAGTTGCTCGCAGGCTTGCCTGAACTCAAGACCTGTCGGGTCGGTCTGTTGCATTTGTGGCTGCAGCACACGTCGGCGTCGTTGACCATCAACGAGAACGCCGATCCGGCAGTTCGTCGCGACTTCGAACGATTTTTCAATCGTCTGATCCCACAAGGAACAGACGGCTACGAGCACAACGACGAAGGCCTGGACGACCTCCCGGCGCACTTCAAGGCCAGCGTGCTCGGTTGCCAGATCAGTCTGCCGGTTGCGGCAGGGCGGCTGGCACTGGGTACCTGGCAAGGGATTTATCTGGGCGAGCACCGTGATCATGGCGGTGCCCGTAAAGTCCTCGCCACCTTGCACGGTGAACAGGCATGAGCCGCTGCCGGGCAGCGGCAGAAGATTTTTCAACGGCGGCTTCGACAGCCGCCAAAGCTGGTCTATAACTAATCTGCTTTTGGCAAGTCATGAGGTAGAACATGAGCGACGATGATCTGGAAAACGACGACCTCGAAGTAGGCGACGAAGACGAGGCCGAGGAAGGCCTGGGAGCGGCAGCGGAAGACGTTACCGAAGACGATGGCGGTGACGACACGCCGGCCCCGGCTGCCAAAGGCAAAGCCAAGGCTGCGGTCTCGGTCGACGAGTTGCCGAGCATCGAAGCCAAGAACAAGGAGCGTGACGCCCTGGCCAAGGCCATGGAAGAATTCCTTGCGCGCGGCGGCAAGGTGCAGGAAGTGGAGGCCAACGTGGTCGCCGATCCGCCCAAGAAGCCGGATAACAAGTACGGCAGCCGCCCTATCTGAGGCGCGTCGCTCGCTTGCTGAAAAAGCCCGCCGTCGCTGCGGGCTTTTTCATGCCTGAAATAAATTCGTTGAAAACAAATGCAGTCCCTGTGGGAGCGAGCCTGCTCGCGAAGAGGGCATGTCAGCCGATATACATGTTGGATGACACACCGCATTCGCGAGCAGGCTCGCTCCCACAGGGCTGTAGATCAGTTCGAGGAAGCATTCCAGCGCGAGAGCACGGCGGGCAATTCGGTCAGGCTGCGAATTTCCGCATCCGGCAAGCGCTCCGCCTCCCAGAACTTGCCTGTCGGGTTGAACCACACCGCGCGCAACCCCGCCTGCTGCGCCCCGGCGATGTCATCGCCGGGATGATCGCCGACATGCACCGCCGCTTCAGCACCCACACCACCGCGCTGTAACGCTTCATGAAACAGCCGCGCATCCGGTTTGGCGATGCCGATGTCTTCGGCGCACAAGGCGAACTTGAAGTAATCCGCCAGCCCCAGCCGGCGCACGTCGGCATTGCCATTGGTGACCACGCCGAGGGCGTAATGATTGGCGAGCAGCTCCAGCAGCGGCTCGACCTCCGGGAACACTTCGATCTGATGCCGCGCATGCAGGAACACTTCAAAAGCCTTGTCAGCCAGCTCCGACGCTTCGCCGTGGGCATACCCGGCTTCTTCCAGCGCATGGAGCAGCACACGTCGGCGCAGCGCGCTGATGCGGTGTTTGAGGCCCGGTTCGCCCGCCAGCACTCGCTCGCGAATCGACCACAAATGCTCCACCGGCACCGCGCCCAGGTTCGACGCATGCTCGCTCAGCCATTCGCGCAACACGGTTTCAGCGCTGGCGATCACCGGCGCGGTATCCCACAAAGTGTCGTCGAGGTCGAAGGTGATCAACTGAATGCTCATGAATCATCGCCTTTCATGCGTTTGGCCCGGGGATGGGCGCTGTCGTAGACCGCCGCCAGATGCTGGAAGTCGAGGTGGGTATAGATCTGCGTGGTTTTGATATCGGAGTGGCCGAGCAATTCCTGCACCGCGCGCAGATCCTGTGAAGACTCGAGCAAATGGCTGGCGAACGAGTGCCGGAGCATGTGCGGATGCAGGTTCTGCCCCAGTTCGCGCTCGCCAGCCAGTTTGACCCGCACCTGAATCGCGCGCGGGCCGAGACGCTGACCTTGCTGGCTGACAAAAACCGCATCGTCCGCCGGGTTGGTCATGGCTCTAAGCGGCAACCAGTGTTCCAAGGCTTCGCGGGCCTTGGTGCCAACCGGCAACAGTCGGGTCTTGCTGCCCTTGCCGAGCACCTGAACCATGCCGTCGGCGAGGTCGAGTTGATCGAGATTGAGCCCGGTCAGCTCGGACAGGCGCAGGCCAGAAGAATAGAACAGCTCAAGAATCGCCTGATCACGCCGGGCGAGAAAATCGTCCTCGACCGCACCTTCCAGCAGCTGCAATGCGCGGTCGGTATCAAGGGTTTTCGGCAGGCGCCGTTCGCCTTTCGGCGGGGCCAGGCCGGTGGCCGGGTCGTGGTCGCACAGGCCTTCGCGATTCAAGTAGTGATAGAGCCCGCGCACCGCCGAGAGCAGGCGGGCGAGGCTGCGCGAGGACTGGCCTTGCGCATGCAACCGGGCGATCAGGCTGCGCAGGCGCTGGATGTCCAGCGCGGCCCAGCTGCCGATGTTCTGCTTGATGCACCAGCCGAGGACTTTATCGAGGTCGCGGCGATAAGCCGACAGGGTGTGCGGCGACACCTGTCGCTCACTGCGCAGATGTTCGCAGTAAGCGTCCAGTTGTCGTTCCATGGTCAGCGTACCGAGCGCAGCGAGCTGTTGACCCGTGGCAGCACACGGCCCATGACCTCGGCGATGTAACTGAGGAACAGGGTGCCGACCGAGCTCTTGTAATGCTGCGGGTCACGGCTGGCGATGGCCAGAATGCCGTGAATGCCCTGATGGCTGACGGCAACCACGGCGGTCGAGCCGATCTGCTGGCGCTGTTCTTCGCCGAAGAGGAAATCCAGCTCATGTTCACGGAGGCTGCCGCTGACGCTTTTGCCTTCGGTGAGCAGGCCGCCGATCGCGGTTTGCGCGTCGGCGTGAGTCACCCAGCGGCCGACCGGTGCGGGGTTGTCGCCGAGCAGGATCAGGCTGACGAAAGGCACCTGGAAATCCTGACGCAGGCTGTCCTCAACGCTGATGACCACGTCTTCCAGGGTCGATGCATCCATCAGCGCGAGAATCAGGCGGCGGGTCTTTTCGAACAGGCGATCGTTGTCGCGGGCCACGTCCATCAGATGCGAAAGGCGATGGCGCATCTCGATATTGCGGTCGCGCAGGATGGTCATCTGCCGCTCGACCAGCGACACGGTGTCGCCGCGTCGGTGCGGAATGCGCAACGACGGCAGCAGCTCTTCGTGCTCGACGAAGAAGTCCGGATGAGCCTCCAGGTAGGCGGCTACCGCGGCTGCCTCGAGGCTCTCGGGCGCTGATTCGTCGGCTGGTCGGGCGGGTACCTGTGGCTTGTCGGTCATGATTTCTGCTCGCTCAAAGACGCACTTGTCCTTCGTATACACGCACTGCCGGACCGGTCATCAATACCGGTTCGCCCGGGCCGGCCCACTCGATGGACAGACGTCCGCCGGGCAGGTCGATCAACAGCGGCGAATCCATCCACCCCTGACTGATGGCCGCCACCGCCGCCGCACAGGCGCCGGTGCCGCAGGCCTGGGTTTCCCCGGCGCCGCGCTCCCAAACACGCAGTTGCGCGCGATGGCGATCGATGACCTGAAGGAAGCCGACATTGACCCGCGCCGGAAAGCGCGGGTGGTGTTCGATCTTCGGCCCCAGTTCATGCACCGGTGCGCTGTTGATGTCGTCCACGCGAATGACCGCATGGGGATTGCCCATCGACACGGCGGCCAGTTCGACCGTGGTGCCATCGACTTCCAGCGGATAGCTGCTGGCCTGGGCCGGCGCCTGGAATGGAATGTCTGCCGGCACCAGGCGCGGCGCGCCCATGTTCACGCCGATCTGGCCGTCGTTACGCACGTCCAGTTCAATGATGCCGCCCTTGGTCTCGACGCGGATCTGCCGTTTGGCGGTCAGACGCTTGTCGAGCACGAAGCGGGCGAAGCAGCGCGCACCGTTGCCGCACTGCTCCACCTCCGAACCGTCGGAGTTGAAGATCCGGTAGCGGAAATCCACATCCGGGTTACTCGGTGCTTCGACGATCAGCAACTGGTCAAAACCGATACCGGTGTGGCGGTCGCCCCATTGCTTGGCGTGTTTGGGCTGAATGTGCGCGTGCTGGCTGACCAGGTCGAGGACCATGAAGTCGTTGCCCAGGCCGTGCATTTTGGTAAAACGCAGCAGCATGGGTTACTCCGGCAGCAGGCTTTCGCCGGCAAACAGCTCGGCCACGGTTTCGCGGCGACGCACTTCAAAAACCTGATCACCATCCACCAGCACCTCGGCGGCACGGCCACGGGTGTTGTAGTTGGAACTCATGACAAAACCGTAGGCGCCGGCCGAATGCACCGCCAGCAGATCGCCTTCTTCCAGCGCCAGCTCGCGGTCCTTGGCGAGGAAGTCGCCGGTTTCGCAGATCGGGCCGACGATGTCGTACTTGCGTGCAGCGCTGTCGCGCGGTTTCACCGCCGTGACGTCCATCCACGCCTGATACAGCGCCGGACGGATGAGGTCGTTCATCGCCGCGTCGACGATGGCGAAATCCTTGTGCTCGGTGTGCTTGAGGTATTCGACCTGTGTCAGCAACACGCCGCCATTGGCAACGATGAAGCGGCCTGGCTCGAACACCAGCGCCAGATCACGCCCGTCGAGACGTTCGCGCACGGCTTTGATGTAGTCGGCAGCCAGCGGCGGCTCCTCATCGCGGTAACGCACGCCCAGGCCGCCACCGAGATCGATGTGGCGCAGGTGAATCCCGCAATCGCCCAGACGGTCGACCAGATCCAGCAGGCGATCCAAGGCGTCAATAAATGGTGGCAGCGTGGTCAGTTGCGAACCGATATGGCAGTCAACGCCCACCACTTCCAGGTTCGGCAGATGCGCGGCGCGCACGTACACGTCTTCGGCGTCGGCAATGGCGATGCCGAACTTGTTCTCTTTGAGACCGGTGGAAATGTACGGGTGGGTGCCGGCATCGACGTCCGGGTTCACGCGCAGCGAAACCGGGGCGCGAACACCCAGCTCGGCGGCGACTACTTGCAGGCGCTCAAGCTCATCGGTGGACTCGACGTTGAAGCAGTGCACGCCGACTTCGAGGGCGCGGCGCATGTCGTCACGGGTCTTGCCGACGCCGGAGAAAACGATCTTGTCGGCGCTGCCACCAGCGGCCAGTACACGTTCCAGCTCGCCACGGGAAACGATGTCGAAACCGGCGCCGAGACGGGCCAGGACATTCAGTACGCCGAGGTTGGAGTTGGCTTTGACCGCGAAGCAGACCAGATGCGGCATACCGGCCAGCGCATCGGCGTAGGCCAGATATTGCGCTTCGATGTGCGCGCGCGAGTAGACATAGGTGGGCGTGCCGAAGCGGTCGGCGATGGCGGACAGCGCCACACCTTCCGCGAACAGCTCCCCGCCACGGTAGTTAAAAGCGTCCATGGCGATCCCTTAGTAAACGTCGTGCTTGTGAGCCTTGGATGGCTGCTTCTGCGAAGACTGGGCTTGTTCGGCCGGGTCCTGATCGTCATCCGGCAGGTACAGCGGGCCTTTTTGACCACAGGCCGAAACGAGGCAGGCAACCGCGACGAGCGCAGCAAGGGAAGAGATCAGGCGCTTCATGGCGAAATCCTTGAAAATGCGTTAATTGCGCCGGAGTATACCGGCCACCCGGCAGCTTGCCTATGCGAGGGGGTTCCCGTCCGGCGGGGCTCCTGTGATGCGCATCATCCCCGTGGGAGCGAGCCTGCTCGCGAAGGCGTCGGCAAATTCAACAGGCTCGTTGCCTGACACACCGCTTTCGCGAGCAGGCTCGCTCCCACGGGGGCGGTGTTGGATGGGCCGACAGGTGCTTGGTCGTTAATCTTTGCAATCGGTCGGCAGCGTCCGTATCTTTCGGCGCTTGAGCCTGATCAGACATTTTTGAGGTTGCCGCAATGAGTTTGTCCGAAGCCCGTTTCCACGATCTGGTCGATGCTACCCAGCAGACGCTGGAAGATATCTTTGATGACAGCGACCTGGATATCGACCTGGAGAGCTCGGCAGGTGTCTTGACCGTCAAGTTCGAAAATGGCTCGCAGCTGATCTTCAGCCGCCAGGAGCCGTTGCGTCAGCTGTGGCTGGCGGCCGTGTCCGGTGGTTTCCACTTCGACTACGACGAAGAAAGCGAGCGCTGGATGTGCGACAAGAGCGAAGAGCAATTGGGCGAAATGCTTCAGCGCCTCGTCAAGCAGCAGGCTGGCGCCGAATTCGATTTCGAAGGTCTGTGATTCGTGACGGATGCCGCGCCTGTTCGCCCGCCGAAACCGCTCTACAGCAACGTCAGCCCGGCGGTGCCTTCGCCGTGCACGGGCGTATGCCGACTGGACGAACAGAAAGTCTGTCTCGGCTGCGCACGCCACGTTGAAGACATTCGCGAATGGCGCTCGGCGGACGATCAGCGGCGCCGGGTGATTTGCCAGCAGGCTACCGCACGAAAATCCCAAGCCTGTTGATAATGTGGCGAGGGGATTTATCCCCGTTGGGTCGCGTAGCGGCCCCAAAATCTATACGGCTGCTGCGCAGCCGAACGGGGATAAATCCCCTCGCCACAAGGGTTTCACCCAGGCAAAAAAGGGCGTGACTTGTATATTTTTTGAGCTGTGATAGTGTCCGCGAACGCCTCAAACCACCGAGGCACGGTGAAAACCCCGTCTTTTTTGGCGGGGTTTTGCTTTTTTTGTGCAGAAGAAAGGAGTCTGCCTGGATCATGACCGCACCTTCCATCACCCTTACCCGTCTGGACGTGCAACGTCTGGAGCGCCTGATCGACAGCCTGAGCGACAAAGACCAGGCTGCGCCGGGCGTGATTGCGCTGCAAACCGAGCTGGACCGCGCCGATACCGTGGTCGGCCACGATGAAGTGCCCGCCGATGTCGTGACCATGAATTCCCGCGTGCATTGCCGCGAAGAAGGCAGTGGCAAGGATTACCACCTGACGCTGGTCTATCCCAAGGACGCCAACGCCGACGAAGGCAAAATTTCCATTCTGGCGCCGGTCGGCAGTGCGCTGCTGGGCCTGAAGGTCGGTCAGCATATCGATTGGCCGGCGCCGGGCGGCAAATCGCTGAAACTGACCTTGCTGGAAGTGGAATCGCAACCGGTCAACGGCGGCGCCTTTCCCGAATAAATCCCCGCTTCAAACCTGTTCGAGCGCTTCATTCAACGAGCGCTCCAGGTCCGCCTTGTAGCGCAGATACAGATTGCTTGAACTGTGCCCGTCACCGAGCAGACCCGACAGGTCGAGGTCGGTGATGTAGCAGCGATAACGCTCGGTCTCGCGACGCTGCTCGACGATCTCCCGGGCGACCACGCTGAACAACTGGTCGCCATGCTCCAGCTCGCTGAATTCCCGCTGATTGCAGTACAAGGTGACCTGCACTTCGCCGGGTGCGGCTTTGCCGATGATTGCCTGCACGTCGTAGAACGGTTTGTTCACCGGGGTCTGCGGTGCTGGTCGGGTTTCGACCCTGCGCGAGCGCCCCGGGCCTGACGGCAACAGCTGGTAATACAAAGTCTCGGGGCTGCCCGCAGGGCCACCGTCCATCGGCAATTGCGCTTCACGGCGGTACTGGATCGATTGCAGAAAACGCTGCAGCGGCACCAGCAGACTCTGCTCGTCGTGGTATGGCAGCTGCTGTTGCCACAGCGCATTGAATTCATCCAGCACGTACAGCTCCGCCTGCTGTTCGCTGATGCGATAGAACACCTGAATGCACTCCGGCTGACCCATCGGCAGGATCAGCGCGAGGTCGTGATCTTCCAGCGCCATCGGGTCGAGGTGCAGCGGGCTGTAGCGCGGTTGTTCTTCGCCCAGATAATCGAGCAGTGCCGGCAGGGTGGCGAGGGCGACATGGTTGACCTGACCCGGCACCAGCTCCAGCACGTGATAGTGCTGCTGCACCTGAATCAGGTAGCGGTGATTCAGCTCGCTGAGCAACAGGGTCTGCGCGGTGTCGACGATTTCTTCGACGCGGCGGGCAATGAATTGCGCGCGGTTGTGGCAGAAGCAGCGCACTTTCAGCGACGGCTGCACCGGGCCGCGCGGCAGGTTGTTGAGGTAATCGCGCAGGCAGTCGAGCAGCGCATGCGGGCCGTCGAAACGATTGACCAGCACTTCGTTCCAGCTGTTGAGCGTGACCTGATCGAGGGTCAGCACCAGGTTCTCGCGCACGCCGGCATAGCTCAGCGAGTCGGTGCGTTCGGTGGTCATCAAAATATTCAGATCACGGTGATGCTTGAGCGGATCGACGCCGACGTTGATCAGCAGCAGCACTTCGCTGGGCACGGCGGCGCGCAGCAAGGGCTCTTCGGCGACGGTGGACAAGGGCAGGGCGATGCACTGCTGCAGGCTGCCGAGCAGGTTGAACAGCTCGAACTCGCTCAAGTCGCTGGTGCCCGGATGCAGGGCCAGGCGGGTGCTGCTGTCGATCACGCCGTTGCGGTGGCACCAGGTCAGCAGTTCAAGTAGCTCGCGACTGCGCTTGATCGGCGCGAAATGTTCCCACTCCAGCGCCGTCAGGCTGCCGTTGTACAAACCCCACTGGGTCTGCCCCGGCTCCTTTTTGTTCGGCGACTGCACCAGGGTCAGGGTGTCTTCGGCCAGGTCCGGGGCGATGCCCGGATTGATGAACTCGACCTTGTCGGCCTTGCGCTCGAAAGCCGCATACAGGCGCCGGCCGAGCACATTGAGGTCGCGCTTGTTGATCAGGCTGACAGTCTGTTCGCTGCGGGCGAACTGGGTCAGGAAGCGATAGCTGTAGTTGAGTTCGTTGACCAGCGCGCGGCGCTCGGCGCTGACCTGGCGGACTTTCCACTGACTGCGGCTGTCGAGCAGCGCCAGTTGCCGCTGATCCCAGTGCCACTCGCCGGCCAGGCGTTCGAGCAGTGCGCGTTGCCAACCCTGGCTGCGGCTGTTGCCGGTGAGCTTGCGGTTGACCTTCAGATACAGCGCGCGGCGCACCAGCTCAAGACGCTCCGGTTCGTTGCGGGCGAGCAGGTATTCCTCGATACGCCGGTACACGACCATGTACGGGTCAAGCTCATCGAGATCGAGCTGATTGGCGAACACGGCTTTCTTGAAGCGCAGGCTCAGGCACTGCACTTGCGGATGTTCGCTGGCGTACACCTCGGTCAGCAGCAGTTTGAGCACCGACTTGTAGGGCGACTCGATGCCTTTGAACAACTGCCACAATCCGGCACCGATGAATTCCCCGGGCGGAATGGTCGCCATCGGCCCGAGATCCAGGGTTTCGTCGGCGCGAATAAAGCGTTTGGACAGCAGGGTGTGGGTGTAAGCGTCGTAGGCTGTTTCTTCATAGACTGGCACCAGCCACCAGATCGGCGTGCGCCCGGCCAGCCAGATCGCCGTGCGATAAAACTCGTCGAGCAGCAGATAGTGCTGGGTGCTGCCGCAGTTTTCCGAACTGAGCTGAGCATCACGTTCGCCTTTGACGAAGCGCGCCGGGTCGATCAGGAAGAAATGCGCCTCGGCACCCTGGCTCGCGGCCCAGGTTTCCAGCAACTGGCATTTCTTGCGTAGCTCGGCGAGTTCGCTTTCGCTCAGATCTGGGGCATGGCAGACCCACACATCCATGTCGCTCTGATCGGCCTGTGCCAGCGTGCCGAGGCTGCCCATCAGGAACAGACCGTGAATCGGTCGCGGCGGGTTGCTGCCATGGCGCGGTTTGTAAGAAAACGAGCGGGTCAGGCGCTGCGCCTCGGTCAGCGCATTGGCGTCCGGCTCATAATTCGAGAGACCGGCCGGCGTACTGCCCGAGACATAGCCGGGCAGCAACGGATGATTGACGTGAAAGAACAGCGGCAACAGCGTCAGCACGCTTTGCTGGCGCGTCGACAAACCTTCGAGGGCGCGGCCGAGGCGGCCTTCATTGAGTTTGAGAAAACGGGCGCGCAGTTGGCTGAGTACCTTGCGGTCGATGCCTTCGTCCAGGTCGGGGCGGATTTCGTGGGTGCGCGTCATGTCAGCTCAAACCGGCTTGCAGGCTCGGACGTAGAGGGTCTCGGAATGGCCGCAGTTTAGCCTCTGCGCAGCAGGAGGTTTAAGCTGAATTTGTTTTTTGACGTCAGATTTTCATTGGCAGTGATCAGGCTGGCCCGCGGAAATCCCGTGGCAGGAGTTTCCGTGGGCAAAGTCGGAAAAAGTCAGGCGGTTTCCTGCTCTCTCAGAATCGTCAGTACGGTCTGCACGTTTTGCGCGGCATCGCGGCCGAGGCTGGTCAGATAACCGCCATCGGGCTGGTCGGTTAGTTCTTTTTCGAAGAGGCGTTTGGCGGCGGCTATGTGTTTCGGGGCAGCGGTCTGATGAATTTTCAGACCTTCCTGGGAACTGTCCAGGTTGAAGAGTGCAAGGACTTCCAGTTCGGCAACCAACTCAGGGGTAAGCGACATAAGGACTCCAGACTTTCTAGGAATTGGACGACAGCGCCTCTAAGGTGAACCCGCTGGTGCAGCATGTCCAGTGCTCGGATCAGGGGATTTTGTCTTGAGGCGAATTCCAGTGTAGTCCGCATAAAAAAGATCGCAGCCTTCGGCAGCTCCTACAGGAGATTGGTGCAGGAGCTGCCGAAGGCTGCGATCTTTTGATCTTAGAGCTTTTCCGGTGGCAGCTCTGGCAATGCGCGCAAGGCTGCTTCATACCATTCGGTGTTGAACGCGCGGTCTTCATCGAGCATCGCGTCAATCTCATAGGCAAGCACGTGAGCCATGAGGTTGAGGATCTCCTCACGTTCCATGCCGACCAGGGTCAGCTTGTTCAATGTCGCCTTGGCCGCCGGCGGGTTGTCGCTTTCGATCTGGTTTTCGATGGCTTCGATCAGCGTCGCTTCGGTGAATGCTTCTTCGTCGTCATCGTTGACGATATCTGTCGGCTCGCTCATGGCAGGCTCCTCAGGGAAAGGCGCCAGTTTACCCGCATTCAGCGGCGTGATGCTGCTGGCGGGAAACGTCGCGGCGATCTATAAACAGGCACTGCCCACCCCGCACGGCCTGGAGGCTCTGTGATGTTCAAGCTCTACGGATTTGCTGTCAGCAACTACTACAACATGGTCAAACTGGCGCTGCTGGAAAAAGGCCTGCCCTTCGAAGAGGTGACGTTCTACCCGGCGCAAACCCCGGAGTCACTGGCGATCAGCCCGCGCGGCAAGGTCCCGGTGCTGGGTGTCGACGCCGGTTATATCAACGAAACCGCGATCATTCTCGAATACCTCGAACAATCACAAAAGGGCACGCCGCTCCTGCCCAGCGATCCGTTCGAGCGCGCGCAGGTATTGGCGATTGCCAAGGAGATCGAGTTGTACATCGAGTTGCCGGGGCGTGCCTGCTATGGCGAGGCGTTTTTCGGTATGACATTGCCGGAGCCGATCAAAGAGAAAACCCGGACCGAGCTGCTGCTGGGCTTCGCCGCGCTGGGCCGTCATGGCCAGTTCGCCCCGTATGTGGCGGGTGACAGCCTGAGCATTGCCGATTTGTATTTCCTCTACAGCGTGCCGCTGGCCTGTGCGGTCGGGCAGAAGCTGTTCGGGATTGATCTGCTGGCCGAGATGCCGCAGGCGAAAGCGCTGCTGGAGCGGTTAGAGCAGAATCCGCATGTGCAGAAGATTGCGGCGGATAAAGACGCGGCCATGCCGGCGTTTTTGGCGATGATTGCTGCCAAGAAGTGAATTTTGTAGCGCTCAGAAGTCAGTCATCGCTGGCAAGCCAGCTCCCACAGGGCTATGGGTCGAACGCAAAATTGTGTTCCACGAAGAACCCTGTGGGAGCGGGCTTGCCCGCGATGCTTCTAGCGGCTGGCGATTAGGGCCTGACCGCGCGCCACCGCAGCCTTGACCTGCGCCGGCGCAGTCCCGCCGATATGATCGCGGGCATTCACCGAGCCTTCCAGGGTCAGCACGGCAAACACGTCCTGCTCGATCTGATCGCTGAACTGACGCAGTTCTTCGAGGCTCATCTCGGCCAGATCCTTGCCGGTGTCGACGCCGTATTTCACCGCGTGGCCAACGATTTCATGGCAATCACGGAACGGCAGGCCACGGCGCACCAGATAATCCGCCAGGTCAGTCGCAGTGGAGAAACCGCGCAGTGCCGCTTCACGCATGATCGCGTGTTTCGGCTTGATCGCCGGGATCATGTCGGCAAACGCGCGCAGCGAATCGCGCAGGGTGTCGGCGGCGTCGAACAGCGGCTCCTTGTCTTCCTGATTGTCCTTGTTGTAGGCCAGCGGCTGGCCCTTCATCAGGGTCAGCAGGCCCATCAGCGCGCCGAAGACGCGGCCGGTCTTGCCGCGTACCAGTTCGGGCACGTCAGGGTTTTTCTTCTGCGGCATGATCGAGCTGCCAGTGCAGAAACGATCCGGCAGATCGATGAACTGGAACTGCGCGCTGGTCCACAGCACCAGCTCTTCGGAGAAGCGCGACAGGTGCATCATCGCGATGCTTGCGGCCGAGCAGAATTCGATGGCGAAGTCACGATCGGAGACGTTGTCCAGCGAGTTGCCGCCGACGGCGTCGAAGCCGAGCAGTTGCGCGGTGTATTCGCGGTCGATCGGGTAGGTGGTGCCGGCCAGTGCGGCGCTGCCCAATGGCATGCGGTTGGTGCGCTTGCGGCAGTCGACCAGACGCTCGTAGTCGCGGCTGAGCATTTCGAACCAGGCCAGCATGTGGTGCCCGAAAGTTACCGGCTGCGCGGTCTGCAAGTGGGTGAAGCCCGGCATGATGCTTGCGGCCTCACGCTCGGCTTGCTCCAGCAGGCCTTTTTGCAGGCGGGTGATCTCGGCGAGGATCAGGTCGATTTCATCGCGCAGCCACAGGCGGATATCGGTGGCGACCTGGTCGTTGCGGCTGCGCCCAGTGTGGAGCTTTTTACCGGTGACGCCGATGCGGTCGGTCAGGCGTGCTTCGATGTTCATGTGCACGTCTTCGAGGTCGACGCGCCAGTCGAACTGGCCGGCCTCGATTTCGCCCTGAATGGTCTTCAGGCCATCGATGATGCTGTCGCGCTCGGCATCGGTCAGCACGCCGACCTTGGCCAGCATGGTGGCGTGGGCAATTGAGCCCATGATGTCGTGGCGATACAGGCGCTGGTCGAAAGTGACGGAGGCGGTGAAGCGGGCGACGAAGGCGTCGACGGGTTCACTGAAGCGGCCGCCCCAGGACTGATTGGTCTTGTCAGTGCTCATGAATTCGCTCGTATCGGCTTGAAGAAATGGCGTGAAACGCTGGCGCGGATAATAACAGGGTTGCCAATCCTGTCGCTGACACCGGTCGATACGTTTTTTCGCGGATGTGTCAGGCATGTCCGGCGCGGTCTGCAAGGAATTTACAAAAGGATATTTTTTGATTGAGCAATATCGTTCCGACGAACGTCTACAGTGGACATAAGGGTCGGTGCGAATGCGGATCATGCAAAGGTCCGGCCACTGGCTATAAGAAGAGGGGGCGGGTGAGTTGTACAACGGTCACCCACCGCGAGAAACGCAGGAAACACTGGGCTCTGAGCCGTTCGACCCGGACGCTGGCAAATATTGCTGGCCGACGTACGGCACTTTTTGGCGCTCGGGCTAGTCTTAGCGTGGATCGCGGTGACGGAGGTCACTACACCTGTCTACGCTATCCTTGTGCGAGACTCACGCAGGAATCCAGCGCAATATGAATGTCCTGATCGTTGATGACGAACCCCTGGCTCGCGAGCGCCTAAGCCGTATGGTGAGCGAGCTCGAGGGTTACACAGTCCTGGAGCCCAGTGCCACGAATGGCGAGGAGGCGTTAGCGCTGATCGACAGCCACAAGCCGGATATCGTGCTGCTCGATATCCGCATGCCGGGCCTCGATGGCCTGCAGGTTGCTGCCCGACTGTGCGAACGAGAGACGCCGCCGGCCGTGGTGTTTTGCACCAGTCCCGATGAATTTGCCGTGGAAGCCCTGCAGGCCAGCGCCGTGGGCTATGTGGTGAAACCTGTGCGAACCGAACACTTGAATGAAGCCCTGAAGCGGGCTGAACGTCCCAACCGGGCGCAACTCTCGGCCCTGACCCGTCCCGCTGCCGAAAGTGGCAACGGCCCACGCAGCCACATCAGCGCACGGACCCGTAAAGGCATCGAGCTGATTCCGCTGGATCAGGTGGTCTACTTCATCGCCGACCACAAATACGTGACCCTGCGTCACGAAGCCGGCGAGGTGCTGCTCGACGAACCCCTCAAAGCCCTCGAAGACGAATTCGGCGAACGCTTTGTGCGTATCCACCGCAACGCGCTGGTCGCTCGCGACCGCATCGAGCGCTTGCAACGCACCCCACTGGGACATTTCCAGTTGTTCCTCAAAGGCCTCAATGGCGATGCGCTGATTGTCAGCCGGCGGCATGTTGCCGGTGTGCGCAAGATGATGCAGGGGCTGTGACCCGGTCTTCTCCGGGCCTTTCGCGTTCTTTTACCCGGCATGGCAGGCCAGGGAGGCCGCGCCGGTTCTGATTCAGGTCAAAGTGAAATTGACTGAGCTGTTATTATCCGCCGTATCTATTCAGTACGGATTGTTCCATGTCCCCTCGCGAAATCCGCATCGCCACCCGTAAAAGTGCGCTGGCCCTCTGGCAGGCCGAATATGTCAAAGCCCGTCTCGAGGCGGCCCACCCGGGCCTGCTGGTGACGCTGGTGCCCATGGTCAGTCGCGGTGACAAGCTGCTCGACTCGCCACTGTCGAAGATCGGCGGCAAGGGCCTGTTCGTCAAGGAACTGGAAACCGCGCTGCTGGAAAACCAAGCGGATATCGCCGTGCATTCGATGAAAGACGTGCCGATGGACTTCCCGCAAGGCCTGGGCCTGTTTTGCATCTGCGAGCGTGAAGACCCGCGCGATGCTTTCGTCTCCAACACCTACGCCAGTCTTGAAGCGCTGCCTGCCGGTGCCATCGTCGGCACCTCGAGCCTGCGTCGGCAAACGCAATTGCTGGCGCGTCGCCCGGATCTGCAGATCCGTTTCCTGCGTGGCAACGTCAACACCCGTCTGGCCAAGCTCGACGCCGGCGAGTACGACGCGATCATCCTCGCTGCGGCGGGCTTGATCCGCCTGGGTTTCGAAGATCGCATCACTTCGGCGATCAGTGTCGATGACAGCCTGCCGGCCGGTGGCCAAGGCGCGGTCGGCATCGAATGCCGCAGCGCCGACCACGAAATCCACGCCTTGCTCGCACCTTTGCATCACGCCGATACCGCTTCGCGGGTGAACGCCGAACGCGCCCTCAACAAACATTTGAACGGCGGCTGCCAAGTGCCGATCGCCTGCTACGCCGTGCTTGAGGGCGAGCAGTTGTGGTTGCGCGGTCTGGTCGGTGAGCCGAGCGGTGGCAAGCTTCTCAGTGCCCAAGCCCGGGCGCCGCGTGCCGACGCGGAAACCTTGGGTGTGCAGGTCGCTGAAGACTTGCTCAAGCAAGGCGCTGACGACATTCTCAAAGCTGTCTACGGCGAGGCGGGTCACGAGTGACAGCCTGGCGCCTGCTGCTGACGCGCCCGGCAGACGACTGCGCGGCGCTGGCCGAACAGCTGGCCGGGCACGGGATTTTCAGCAGTTGTCTGCCGCTTTTGGACATTGTTCCGCTGCCGGTCTCTGACACTATTCGCCAAGCGATTTCGCGATTGCCCGCTTGCAGCGCAGTGATCGTGGTCAGCAAACCGGCGGCGCGGATCGCGGTGGACTTGCTCAAGTCTGAAGGTGCGCCGCCATTGAGCATGCCGTGGTTCAGCGTCGGCGCGGCGACCGCAGGCATTCTTCGCGAACACGGTCTCGATGTGAGCTTTCCGGTTGACGGCGATGACAGTGAAGCCTTGTTGCAATTGCCGCGTCTGCGCGAGGCGGTCAGCCAGCCCGGCGCGCAGGTGATGATCCTGCGCGGCGAGGGCGGTCGTGAACTGCTCGCCGAGCGCCTGCGCGCGCTTGGTGCTAGTGTCGAGTATCTGGAGTTGTATCGCCGTGAACTGCCAGCCTATCCGCTGAACGAGCTGCCACGGCGGATCGAAGCGGAACGCTTGAACGGGCTGGTGGTCAGCAGTGGACAGGGTTTCGAGCACCTGCGGCAGATGGCCGGCGATGCCTGGCCGAAGATCGCGCCGTTGCCGTTGTTTGTTCCAAGTCCGAGAGTCGCCGAGCTGGCACGTGCCGCCGGGGCTCAAACAGTTGTGGATTGCCGCGGCGCGAGTGCCGCGGCTTTGCTGACGGCGTTACGGGAATGTCCCGTGCCGTTTTCTAATGCAAAGGATGGATACGTGAGCGAAACAGCCTTGCCAAAAGATGACGTCCAGCCTGCGCTCGATGCCCAGGTTGAAACTCCACCACCGGCCAAAGAGCCGCGCCGAGGCAATGGACTGGCAATTGTCGCCCTGCTGCTCGGCGCCGCCGGTGTCGCCATTGGCGGCTGGGGTGTCTGGCAGGTGCGCCACCTGCAGAACAACACGCAGCAACAGTCGAGTCAGGTGCAGGCGCTGAACGATCAGGCGCAGAGTCTGAAGCTCAACGAACAGCGTCTGACCGAACGCCTGGCGCAGCTGCCCGGTGCTGACGAGCTCGCCGAGCGCCAGCGTCTGGTCACGCAATTGCAGGGCGATCAGCAGCGCCTCAATCAACGTCTGGAAACCGTCCTCGGCGCCAGCCGCAAGGACTGGCGTCTGGCCGAGGCCGAGCACTTGCTGCGTCTGGCCAGCCTGCGCCTTTCAGCGCTGCAGGACATCAGCAGCGCCCAGGCACTGGTGCAGGGCGCCGATGAAATTCTCCGTGAGCAGAACGATCCGGGTTCCTTCGCCGCGCGCGAGCAAGTGGCGAAAACCCTGGTCGCCTTGCGCAGCACCGAACAGCCGGATCGCACCGGGCTGTTCCTGCGTCTCGGCGCGCTGCGCGATCAGGTCATCGACCTCACCGAGCTGGCGCCGGAGTACAAGGATCGCGGCGAGTCCCTGCTGGGGCTGACCGCCGATGGCGATGGCGCCGGTCGCTGGGCGCAGTGGTGGGACAAGGTGTCGCGCTATATCCGCATCGATTTCAACGCTGACAAAAACGTCAAACCGCTGCTGGCCGGGCAAAGCCTGAGCCAGGTGCGCCTGGCCCTGAGCCTGGCGCTGGAGCAAGCGCAGTGGGCGGCGCTCAACGGTCAGGCGGCGGTGTACACCCAGGCGCTGGCCGAGGCACGCGATGTGCTCAAGGGCAATTTCAACCCGGACAATCCGCAAAGCAAAGTCATGCTGGAACAGGTCTCCGAGCTGAGCAAGGAACCGGTCACCGTCAAGACGCCGGATCTGACCGGCACCTTGAGTGCGGTGCAGGGGTATCTGGAGCGGCGTAACGTCAATGCTGAAGAATCGGTGAAACCGTTCGCCAAGCCTGCCGCCAATGCTGCGCAGGAGGCGACCCCATGAAGCGCCTCTATGTAATCGTGTTTCTGGTCATCGCCGCGACGGCAGCGCTGGGCCTGGCGATTGCCGAGCATTCCGGTTACGTGCTGGTGGCGTACAAGAGCTTCCGCTACGAATCGAGCCTGTGGGCGACCTTGGCGGTGATAGCGGTGCTGTGGCTGCTGTTCTGGGGCATCAAGGTGCTGGTCGAGCTGGTGATGACCTCCACCGGCGTGGTCAATCCGTGGTCGCGACGCAATCGCAGCCGCCGCGTGCAAGTGGCGATCGAGCACGGGCAGCTGGATCTGGCTGAAGGTCGCTGGGCCAGTGCGCAACGGCATCTGACCCGCGCGGCGGAAGCCGAGCGCCAGCCATTGCTTTATTACCTCGGCGCCGCACGTGCGGCGAACGAGCAAGGTCAGTACGAAGAAAGTGATCGTTTGCTCGAACGTGCGCTGGAGCGTCAGCCGCAAGCCGAATTGGCGATCGCTCTGAGTCACGCACAATTGCAGACCGATCGTGGCGACACCGACGGTGCGCTGGTGACCTTGCAGGCAATGCATGAACGGCATCCGCGCAGCGCGCAGACGTTGCGTCAATTGCAACGTCTGCATCAGCAGCGTGGCGAATGGTCGGCGGTGATTCGTTTGCTGCCTGAGTTGCGCAAGGACAAAGTGCTGCCGCCGGCAGAACTGGCCGAGCTCGAACGGCGCGCCTGGGGTGAGAACCTCTCGCTGGCAGCGCATCGTGAAGAAGACGGTACGGTGGGTCTGCAATCGCTCAAGCGGGCGTGGGAACAGCTGACTTCGGCGCAGCGTCAGGAAGCACCTTTGGTACTGGCCTATGCCGAGCAATTGCGCCAGCTGGGCGCTCAGGTCGAGGCCGAAGAGGTCCTGCGTACAGCGCTCAAGCGCAAATACGACAGCCATCTGGCGCGGCTTTATGGTCTGGTTCGTGGCAGTGATCCTGCGCGTCAGTTGCAGACGGCCGAGGGCTGGCTCAAGGAGCACCCGGCCGATCCGAGCCTGCTGCTGACCCTTGGACGCCTGTGTCTGCAAACCAGCCTTTGGGGCAAGGCCCGTGACTATCTGGAAAGCAGTCTGCGCGTGCAGCGCAATCCGGAGACCTGTGCGGAGTTGGCCCGTCTGCTTGCACAGCTTGGCGATACCGAGCGCAGCAATCAGTTGTTCCAGGAAGGTCTGGGGCTGCTGGATGAACGCTTGCTGGCGGCGCCGTTGCCGGTTGCGGCGAAGGTCTGAATGGCGAGGGAGGTTGCTCCCTCGTGAACTTCAATGACCGAAAATTCCCCTTCTTTGCGCTCTACAGACAAAGTCCTACAAAGCGCTTCACCGTTTCCTATCGAGCCTGTCGGGTTTTCCCTACACCTGTGGTGAACTGTCGCCAGGCCCTTGCCTTGAAAGGCTGACACGCTTTCCTCTACCGTAACCGTCTGTCTCTACTGTTACGGAAAAGCCATGTCGTTGGCCTGCTCACGCTCCTTGTTCTTCATGGCTTTCATTGCGGGGGCCTTTGCTCTGGGAGCTTCCTATTACCTCGAATACGCGGTCGGACTGACGCCTTGCAGTCTGTGCCTGGTGCAGCGGTTGTTCCTCACATTGCTGTGCATCGGCTGTGGCGTGGCGGCGGTGCATGGCCCCCGGCGCGTTGGCTTATGGTGGTACTGGCTGTTTGCGCTCGGCGCCAGTCTGGGGGGAACCACCGCTGCGTGGCGGCAGGTGTTGATTCAGAGTGACTCCATGCTGCAACTGGTCAAATGCTCGCCCACCGTGGAGTCACTGTTCAGCGAACTGCCGTGGATCTGCGCCTTGCAACGGATGTTCAACGGCGGCGCTGATTGTGCGGATATTTCCTGGACACTGTTCGATTTGAGCATCCCCGAATGGAGCCTGCTGTTTTTTGTCGGTGTGTCGATCCTTGCGGTTTATCAGTTGCTGCGTCTGATCTGGAGTGCTCTGCAACGACCGGTCAGCGACGAAGCGTCGCACCACATGCTGGTCAGGGATTAAACACTTGTATGAACTTTATCTCCTGCGTACCTTGAAGCCATAGGCGTGCGGGCATAATCTGGCCGGCACGTGTCATTGGATTTATGTTGCTCGATGACGCTCTGCCCGATCGTCCACCAGTCAAATCAGAACAGGGGCGCGGGTGTAGAGCAGCATGACCCACAAGGGAAGAGAGATCGCCATGCTCGAAAGTTGTCAGAATGCTCAGGAACGTTGGGGTGGGGTTCATCTGCTGATCGACCGCTGGTTGCAGGAGCGTGAAGAGCTGATCGTCGCCTACGACAAGCTCGGTGCGCAGCCTGATTCGCTGTCCGAAAGCCGCAAACCCTTGTTGGAGTTCTGCGGTGTACTGGTCGATTACGTATCGGCGGGTCACTTCGAAATCTATGAACAGCTGACCGGCGAAGCCAAGGCGTTCAACGACAAGCGCGGCCTGGAACTCGCCGAGACCATCTACCCGCGCATCGACGTCATTACCGAGAAGCTGCTCGCATTCAATGATCTGTGCGACGAAGGCAAATGCGTTGCGGAGAAATTCAAGGAATTGGGCGGCTTGCTGCATGAGCGCTTTGAACTTGAGGATTGCCTGATCGAAGTGCTGCACACGGCACACAAGGAAGAATATTCGGTTCAGGCCTGATCCACGTCCTTCATGAAAAACGGTGCGCCCGCAAGCGCACCGTTTTTTTATGCCTGATCAGCTCGTCGCACCACGCAACTCCACTTCAAAAACCAGAGGCGTGAACGGCGCAATCAGGTCGCCGGCACCGTCGGCGCCATAGGCTTGATCCGATGGAATCACCAGCCGCCATTTCGCCCCCACCGGCATGTTCTGCAAGGCGGTGCGCCAACCGGCAATCACGCTGTCGAGGTTGAACCATTGCGGCTGGGTGTTCTGATCGAACACAGTGCCGTCCGGCAGCTTGCCGACATACAGCACCTGCACTTTGCCGTCCGGGCCGGCCTTGGCGCCAGTGCCCGGAACCAGTTCAGTCAGGAGAATGCCATCGGCCAGTTCCTTCACCCCCGGTTTGGCTTTTTCCGCACTGAGAAAGCGTTGCTCGTTTTCCATCGCAGCATCGCTCGACTGCCGTGAAGCCTGCTCGGCATTTTGCGATTCATGGTCGGCCAGAATCTGTTCAATGCGCGCTTCACTCAACGCCAGTGGCTTGCCCTGATATGCCTGTTGCAGACCTTCGATCAGCGCCTGGATCTGCAACTGCGGCACCTCTTGGCGCAGTCGTTCGCCGAGGCTGGCACCGAGGCTGTAAGCCAGATCATGAGCATCGTTCGCCGTGGTTTTTTCATCGGCATACGCCGTCGAAAAAAACACGCAGAGGGACAAAATAAAGTAGCGCGACATGGGCACTCTCCGACCTGAGATGCGGGGGATTATGCCAGTGCAAACGTCTGCATCGGTGAACTGCTTTTTCCTCGGCGCAGAACATTTCGGCTGCGGTGCAACGCAACGGTGCAGATACTGTCAACATGCCCTAGCGGCGGTATCAGCAGAGGTCTAGTATGAGCCGCACTCACGTCAGCCAGGAGGTAAACCATGTCGGCCACCAAGAAGCCTGTAAATACTCCGTTGCACTTACTCCAACAATTGTCGGGCAGCCTGCTCGAGCATTTGGAAAACGCTTGCTCGCAAGCCTTGGCTGATGCTGAAAAACTGCTCGCCAAGCTGGAAAAACAGCGTGGCAAGGCGCAGGAAAAACTGCACAAATCGCGCACCAAGTTGCAGGACGCCGCCACTGCCGGCAAAGCCAAGGCTCAGAACAAAGCCAAGTCTTCCGTGAAAGAACTCGAAGACCTGCTGGACGCTTTGAAAGATCGCCAGTCCGAGACCCGCAGCTACATTCTGCAGCTCAAGCGCGATGCCCAGGAAAGCCTGAAACTGGCCCAGGGTGTTGGCCGCGTTCAGGAAGCAGTGGGCAAAGTTCTGTCGTCGCGTTCGGCCAAACCGGCAGCAGCACCAGCGAAGAAAGTCGCTGCTAAACCTGCTGCAAGCAAAGCCCCGGCGAAGACCGCTGCGGCGAAACCTGCTGTTGCGAAAACCGCCACCAAACCAGCGGCCAAGGCGCCAGTGAAAGCGGCTGCCAAACCAGCGGCGAAAACTGCAGCGAAGAAGCCGGCGGCGAGCGCGGCAAAACCGGCGGCTAAAACCACCGCAGCCAAACCTGCTGCAGCCAGGCCAGCAGTGAAAGCCACCCCTGCCAAAGCCGCTGCAAAACCGGCCGCGAGCAAAGCTGCACCGGCGAAAACCGCAGCCGCCAAACCTGCTGCCAAAGCAGCAGCGAAACCAGCAGCAAAACCTGCTGCCAAGACTGCCGCTGCGAAGCCTGCTGCCAGGACTGCGGCCAAGCCGGCCGGCGCCAAACCTGCTGCGAAAGTGACGGTAAAACCGGCTGCCAAACCAGCCGCAACATCGGCAGCAAAACCTGCGGCAAAAACCGCTGCGAAACCGGCCGCCAAGCCTGCTGCCAAGCCTGCGACCGCTGCTGCAAAACCGGCCGCCAAGCCAGCCGCAAAACCAGCGGTGAAAAAGCCTGCAGCTGCCAAACCAGCCGCGACCAAACCGGCCACCGCTCCAGCGGCCAAGCCTGTCACTGCCGCTACCCCGGCTGCTCCAGCTGCGTCGGCACCGTCGTCCGCCGCCCACTCGACCACTTCGACTGCGCCAGCGCCAGCTGCTTCGTCGAACGTCAGCAGCACCCCGACCAGCGCTTCCTAAGTGCCGGTTGCCGCGACGCGCAGCACTTGCAGCTCGTCGCGGTTCAGGCTGGCGGCATTGCCGGCCAGGTCTTCAAGCCAGGTCACCGAACCTGCATCGTTGCGCGTCCACTCCTGCGCCACACCTTCAAGGCGTGAAAGCAAGGTGCGCTCAGCTTCAAGCTCCAGTGATTTGATCTGCTCGCGCATGCCGGCCACCACCGCATCGTCGATGGCCCGCGCTTTCCATTGCAGGCGCAGGGTTCGCAGCGGCTGCACCACTTCGATATCCCATGGCGCGGTGAGAGCCTTGAGCAGGCGTACGCGCGGCTGATCGCAGGCCACCGCGCGCTGCTCCAGCCACAAACCGCACAGCAGCAGGCAGACATTGGCGCCCGCCGTTTGCAATTGCAGGCAGGCATCTTCCACACCCGGGCGGGCGTAGACATCAAGGGCAAAGCTCCACAGGTCAGAGGACATCGTGCTACTCGCGCCAGTTGTGAGCGAAGCTGGTAGACTCCGCCGCCATTATGATCCGACTTCAGAACCTGACTTTACAGCGTGGCCCGCAACGTCTGCTAGAAGACGCCGAGCTGACCCTGCACGCCGGCCACAAAGCCGGCCTTATCGGTGCCAACGGTGCCGGCAAATCCAGCCTGTTCGCCCTGCTGCGCGGCGAGTTGCACCCGGATTCGGGCGACTGCCTGCTGCCGGCCGACTGGCGTATCGCGCACATGCGCCAGGAGGTCGACACCCTCGAACGCCTGGCGGTCGATTATGTGCTCGATGGCGACCTGCGTCTGCGCGAGGTGCAACGCGAGCTTGCCGCCGCCGAGCAGGCCCACGACGGCACCGCGCTGGCGCGCCTGCACGCCGAACTCGACAGCGCCGACGGTTACACCGCCGATGCGCGGGCGCGCAAGCTGCTCGCCGGTCTTGGGTTCACCAATGAGCAGATGGATCGTCAGGTAGGCGATTTCTCCGGTGGCTGGCGGATGCGTCTGAATCTGGCGCAGGCACTGATGTGCCCGTCGGATCTGCTGCTGCTCGACGAACCGACCAACCACTTGGACCTCGATGCGATCATCTGGCTCGAAGAGTGGCTGAAGAGTTATCCGGGCACCTTGCTGCTGATTTCCCACGACCGGGATTTCCTCGACGAAGTGGTCGATCACGTTGCCCATGTCGATCAGCGCAAACTGACTCTCTACCGGGGCGGCTACACCGCGTTCGAGCGCGCCCGTGCCGAGCGTCTGGCCCAGCAGCAACAGGCCTACGAGAAGCAGCAGGCGCAGCGTGCGCACATGGAAAGCTACATCGCTCGCTTCAAGGCGCAAGCGACCAAGGCCCGTCAGGCGCAGAGCCGGATCAAGGCGCTGGAGCGCATGGAAGAATTGTCGGCGGCCCACGTCGATTCGCCGTTCGACTTTGTCTTCCGCGAGTCGACCAAGATCTCCAGTCCGCTGATCGACCTGTCCGATGCACGCCTGGGTTATGGCGACAAGACCATCCTCGAGAAGGTCAAGCTGCAACTGACCCCGGGTGCGCGGATCGGTCTGCTTGGGCCGAACGGTGCGGGTAAATCGACGCTGATCAAGAACCTCGCCGGCGAGCTCGAACCGCTGGCCGGGCGCCTGACCCGTGGCGAAAACACCGTGGTCGGCTACTTCGCCCAGCATCAGCTCGATTCGCTGGACTCCAAGGCCAGCCCGTTGCTGCACTTGCAGCGCCTCGCGCCGGGTGAGCGCGAGCAGACCTTGCGCGACTTCCTTGGCGGCTTCGACTTCCGGGGTGCGCGCATCGATGAGCCGGTGCTGAATTTCTCCGGTGGCGAGAAGGCGCGTCTGGCCCTCGCGTTGATCGCCTGGGAACGGCCGAACCTGCTGCTGCTCGACGAACCGACCAACCACCTCGATCTGGAAATGCGTCTGGCGCTGACCATGGCCCTGCAGGAATTCAGCGGTGCGGTGCTGGTGGTCTCTCACGATCGGCACTTGCTCAAGAGCACCACCGACAACTTCTATCTGGTCGCTGACGGCAAGGTCGAAGAGTTCGACGGCGATCTCGAAGACTACGCGCGCTGGCTGGTGGAATACCGTCAGCGCAATGCGCCGGTCAGCAACACGCCTGTCAACCCGGACAAGACCGACAAGAAAGCGCAGCGCCAGGCGGCGGCAGCGTTGCGTCAGCAACTGGCGCCGCACAAGCGCGAGGCCGACAAGCTTGAAGCCGAGCTGGGCAAGCTCCACGAGAAACTGGCCAAGGTCGATGCCAGCCTCGGTGACAGCGATATCTACGAGCCGGCGCGCAAGAATGAATTGCGTGATCTGCTCGCCGAACAGGCGAAATTGAAGGTTCGTGAAGCCGAGCTGGAAGAAGCCTGGATGGAAGCGCTGGAAACCCTGGAAAGCATGCAGGCGGAGCTGGAGGCGTTGTCCTGATGGAAGCCTTCAAGCTGCCTTTCTCGGCGGTGTGGGTCGAACCGTTGTGGTTCACCGCGCAGATTCTGCTGATTCTGCTGGCCGGTTACCTGACCCAGCGTTTCGTCGCCAAAGGCCTCACTCGCCTGGGTGAGCGCTATCCGTTTCCGCCGCAGTTGCTGATGCCGCTACGCGGCGTGTTGCGCTGGCTGATCATGGGCAGCGCGCTGCTCTTCGTGCTCGAGCGCCTCGGCGTTTCGGCCACGGTGCTGTGGACGGCGCTGTCGGGATTTGTCGCGGTGGCGGCGGTGGCGTTCTTCGCCATGTGGAGCGTGCTGTCGAACCTGCTCTGCGCGATTCTGATCTTCACCGTCGGGCCGTTCCGCCTCGGCGACGTAGTCGAGCTGGTGGATACCACCGACAAGCCTGGCGTCAAAGGCCGGGTGATCGCGATCAATCTGCTCTACACCACGCTGGTCGAGGCCGAAGAGTTGGGCACCGGCAGCGCCATGGTGCAGGTGCCGAACAGCCTGTTCTTCCAGCGTTCGGTGCGGCGTTGGCGCGGGACAGATGTGTTTCCGTCGAGTGGCTTTGAGAAGTAGCTTTTCCAGCAAGATCAAAAGATCGCAGCCTTCGGCAGCTCCTACATTTGGAATACGATCCCTGTAGGAGCTGCCGAAGGCTGCGATCTTTTGCTTTTAGCCCCAAACAGCATTAGTTTTGACGACTTGTTACAGCATCAGCCGAGGTGTGCGATGGAGCTTCAAACATGGCTGGCATTTTTTGCCGCCTGCTGGGTGATCAGCCTGTCCCCGGGCGCGGGCGCCATCGCGTCGATGTCCAGCGGTCTGCAATACGGGTTCTGGCGCGGCTACTGGAACGCACTGGGCCTGCAGATCGGTCTGGCGGTGCAGATCGCGATTGTCGGCGCGGGTGTTGGCGCTGTGCTCACCGCTTCGGCCACAGCATTCCATGCGATCAAATGGTTCGGTGTCGCCTATCTGGTTTACCTGGCGATCAAGCAATGGCGGGCGCTGCCCATGGACATGAGCGATGACGCCGCAGTGCGGCCGATCGGCAAGCCGCTGGCTTTGGTGTTTCGCGGCTTTCTGGTGAACATCAGCAACCCCAAGGCGTTGGTGTTCATGCTCGCGGTGTTGCCGCAGTTCATCAATCCCCATGCACCGCTGCTGATTCAGTATGTGGTGATCGGCGTGACCATGGTTTTCGTCGATCTGATTGTCATGGCCGGCTACACCGGACTGGCGTCGAAGGTGCTGCGCCTGTTGCGCACGCCCAAGCAGCAGAAGCGCATGAACCGCACCTTTGCCGGATTGTTCATTGGCGCGGCGGCGTTCATGGCGACGTTGCGCAAAGCGGCGGCGTAAACCGTCCGGGCAGAAAAAAGGCGACCTCATGAGGTCGCCTTTTTCATTTCTACCGAGACATCGGGGCAAGCGAGCTTTTGTGGCGAGGGGATTTATCCCCGTTGGACTGCGCAGCAGTCCCAATCGTCTTGAATCAATAGCGAGGGCCGCTTCGCGACCCAACGGGGATAAATCCCCTCGCCACAGAGCCCTTCGCCACAAAAGTCCTCAGATCGGCTCAGCGTAAAATCACCGGCGCCGTATCACGCGGCAGATTATTGCGCTGCGGCGCTTCACGCGGCTGCTCATAACCGTCACCGCCACCGAGTTGCATGCTCAGTTGCCCGGCCACGTCTTCGCCCAAGGCCTTCGACACCTCACGCACCACCCGCGGACGGTTCAGCGAGATCTTGATGTCGCGATGGTTCACCAGTTTGGTGTCCTGCGCTTCGCCCATCGCAGTGAAGGCCGAGGTGATCTCGTAGGTCTTGGTGTTGATCAGGCTGAAATCCGCCACCAGCGTCAGGCCCAGCACTGCCGAGTAGCTGTCGGTGTGCGCCAGCTCGTTGATGTCCTGGGTGAAATCGATGTCGGACACGGTGCCGAACAGCACGTAGTCGGCGCCTTTGAAGTTGCCGGCCTTGATGCGCTTGATCACGTCATACACGTCGCCTTTGGATGAGGCGGTATACGGCGTGCCCTGCACCAGCTGGAACATGCCGGTACGCAGGATTTCACCCTTGATGTCGCCGGTGAATTTGCGCAACTCACCCTGTTCGATATAGCTGGTGGTCGCTTCGATCTCGTTGTAGCTCGAAGAACCGCTGGCGCTGTAGTAACTCTCGCGGTGATTGCTCTGCGCCGAAACGATGTGGATGTATTGCTCCACGCGCTCCTGATACGCCAGATCCGTCACCGCCACTTTCGGGGCCGCCTGCGCGCTGAACGCGCAAGCCAGGGCCATCATGCCAATCCATGTGCGCATCGATCAACGCTCCGTGGTTTTGCGGATCTCTTTTTCGTCCATCCACTCGGCCAGACCGCTTTCGACGTCGATCAACTGCAGGCTGAATTTGTAGAAGACGTCCTTGTAGTCGCTGCTGCGCTTGACGATCGAGCTGATCGAGCCTTCGATGCGGTACTTGGCGGCAACCATGTTGCCGGTCTTGGCCACGGTGCTTTTCTTGTACAGACCGCTCTGGTTTTGCAGCTTGAGCTGGTCAACCTGGCTCTGCATTGCATTGTTGTCGCTGGCAAAGCGCGCGACACCGGTCTTCATCAGCTGGGTCTTGATGCTGGTGGTGATTTCGCGGGTGTCGATGTACTCGCTGGTCTTGTTCTTCACATCGTAGACCTGAACCACCGGACGGCCCTGCAGAATGCCGGACTGGGCCAGCGAGCGGGTCATCGACTCGGCGATCATTTGCAGGTCGGTCGAACCGAATTCGTTGGTCACGGTTTCAACAGCCTTGGTGTCGCCGTAGCTGATGTTCTTGCTGCCCAGGGTCGGCGAGGTGTTGGCGCAACCGGAGGCGAGCAGGGCGATGACGGCGATGCAGGAAAAGCGTGCAAACATGAGAAAGCTCTCTCAATCAGAAATAGGGTGGCGGGCTTAAGGCGTCTTGATTTCCAGACGGAAATCCACGGCTTTCGGGGTCGGGGCGATGGCCTGAATGAAGCTGGTCTGGGCGCCGTACATCATCTGGCTTTTCCACACTTCTTCTTCGGCAACCGGGAAACCTTCGGCGCCGAGCCAGGCGAAGCGGTAGTAGAAAATCTTGTTGCTGTTAAGGGTGTTGCTCAACTGCACGTTGACGGTCATGAAGCCGTTTTCACGAGCCACGCGCATGGCGCCGACGACGATGTGTTTCTGCGGGCCCATGGCCACGACTTTGCTCGCGGCGCTGCCCGGCTCAGGTGGTGGCGGGGTGGCGCAGCCTGCCAGCAAGGCGAGGGCGGCGACGGCGATGATCTTCAAGCGCATTGCAAAGACTCCGTTCTTAAGGTTGTTTGAGGCTGGCGACGTTGGTCGCGGCAGCGCTCGGCATTACGTGAGCAGCGATGCCGCCAGCGAATACCTGGTTGCCCACAGCACGCAGGCTGATCACTTGGTAACGCTGGTCGACGGTGACCTTGACCACCGAGCCGCCGACGGCGCTCGGCAGGGTAACCTGATGCTCACCTTTTTTCAGGCGCAGACGCACCACTTGGGTGTTGTCCGGCAGGGTGCGCCATGTACGGGTATCGGCACCTTCGAGCACTGCTGAAGAAATACCCACAGCGAGACCGGCCAGCGGATTGGTTTCGTTGATCTGCTTCTGCGCCACGCCTTTGGTGATCGCGCGCACGGTGGTGCGCACGATGATCCCCGGCATGTCATCACGCAGAGCGCGGCGGGACATGGCGGTGGTGCTGTTCAGTGCGGTCAGGTGGACCTGCTTGCCGTCGACGCCGATCTGCGCAAAAGGCGCGGTGGAGGTGTCCGGTTTGATGATCGGGAACGACAACGGGGTGATCACCACGTTGTTGGAAATCGGCAGCGGCAGCGGTACGCGAATCGAGTCACGGGCCGGGGCCAGACCGCTCTGCACGACGATGAGAATGTCGCTGTCATCGGATTTGGAAGGCTTGTCGAGATTGACCAGCGCCTGCTCGAGCAGCGGCGTGTTCGGGCGCAATTCGGCAGCCTTGCGATAACCCGGCGCGGCCAGATCCTTCTCGCCCAGGGCTTCGTAAACGAAACCGGCCAGGTAATGGCTGAACGCACTCTGGTAGCTGTTTTTCAGGCCGACCACTTCCGGCGCGTCGAGGCTGGCCACCGGATAACCCTGCAGATCCTTGTACTGGGTCTTGATGCCTTCTTTTTCGGCCTGTTCTTCGCTCTTGAGGTATTCCTTGTCGCGCAGGTCAGCGATCACCGCTTCTCGTTCGTGGGTCTTTTTGATCGCAGTGCGGGCGCCATCGAAATCGTTGACCGACAACAGGTTCAAGGCCATCTGCGTGGTCAGCATGACTTTCTCGTAGTCATAGCCTTCGTAGCGACGCACCTTGTCGTTGACGATGAAGCTGCCGAACTGTGCCAGGTACTTGGCCGAATCGAGCTTGACCGCGTCTTCCCACTGACCGACCACCTGATCGGCGCTGCCCCAGGCGTTCTGGCTGCCTGACAGGTCGCCCTTGGCGCGCAGCAGTTCGCCTTTCTCGAAGTAATAGAGCAGGTCTTTGTCGGTACCGGTGTTGTTCTTTTCCAGCAGGGTCAGCGCCGCGTCGACGTTGCCGGATGCCAGTTGCTGATTGGTCTGGGCCAGTTCGGAATCGTAGTTGCGAAACGCTGCGCAGCCGGACAACAGCGTGACGGCGCTGAGCGCGAGCAGCATGGGAGCGCGGAATGCCATGGGTACTTCTTCCCTGAGTAAAAAACTTGCAGCCGCGTGTGCTGGTCGGGCTGGTGTGACCTATCGACGGCGGCGCTGGCCTCCTGCCAATTCCTCATGCGTGAGGAGCTTTTGATGCCGGCTCGCTGGGCGAGGGCGCGGCATTATAAACGTGGGGTGATGGCTATGTAATAGCTTTTTGGGTGCATTTCTAGATGTTGTGCCATCACTTCTCCGCAGAAGCGGGTTTATCCAACGCGGGTTTTTGATTCGGTACAAAGGCTGATCCGACGGTATAGACCTGATCCCGGAATACCCGCAGGTGCAGAATCTGGCGGTCCTGGTCGACGCGCATTTCAAAAGGGTGGTCGATGGACGCAGGCGCAAAACGGAAGGTATGCAGGCCTTTTTTCAAGCGCAGGCGGGCGACCAGCGTCTTGTCCGGCAACGCTCGCCATGTGCGGTTGTCGGCTTCTTCGAACGGATCATGCTGAGTGACGATCAACGAGGCTTTCGCCGGGTTGCGCTCGTTTTCCTGCGCTTGACCGATGGCGGCCATGTTGGCACGGAACATCGCCCGCGAGATGATTTGCGGCATGTCGTCGCGCAGTGTGCGCATGGACATATCGGTCACGCTATTGATCACTACCAACGGCTGTTTGCGACCGTCTACGGTGATATGGCTGAAGTTGGGCGTGACCGCGTCCGGCACCATCACCGGGAATGAAATGGGCGCGATGATGACCAGCGTTTCGTTCAGACGAACCGGGATCGGCACTTGCACTGAGCTGCGAGCCGGGGCCAGGCCACTCTGGATAATCAGCAACACATCGCTTTCATCGGCTTTCGCTGGCGGTTTGTCGAGATTGCGCAGGGCCTTTTGCAGCAAGGGCATATCCGGCCGCAGTTCGATCGCCTGACGATAACCGGCCGCCGCGAGGGCGCGTTCGCCGAGGGCTTCATAGGTGAATCCGGCCAGATAGTGGCTGAACGCACTCTGATAGCCGTTTTTCAGCTCAACGACCTGCGGCGCATCAAGCAAGGCGACCGGGTAGCCTTCCAGTTCCTTGTAATGGAGAACTTTGCCTTGAACTTTTGCCTGTTCCTCGGCCGCTTCGTATTGCTTTTCACGCTGGCGGGCGATCAATGCTTCGCGTTCGTGGGTTTTCCTGATGTCTGCGCGGGCGCCGGCAAAGTCATTGACGGATAGCTGGTTCAAGGCCATTTGCGTAGTCAACATGACCTTTTCGTAATCGTAGCCTTCATAGCGCCGCAGCTTGTCGTTGACCAGCATCGTGCCCATTTCATCACCGAAACGGGCCAGTAATTTCATCGCGCCGGACGGGTTGGCTTCCTCGCGCTGGAAGATCATGCGGTCGGCATTGCGCCAGGCGTCCTGGCTGTCGGGCAGGGCACTGCCAGCGCTGAGGATCGCGCCTTTTTCCAGGTAATACAGCAGATCCTTGTCTTCCCACGGGTTGTTCATTTCCACCAGTGCCAGAGCCCCGGTCAGATTGCCCCGGGTCATTTGCTCGGTGGTCTGCTGCATTTCAAGATCGTAGTTGCGATAGGCGGCACAACCGCTCAACTGAACAGCGACGCAAAGCAGCAAAACGAACGGAAGACTCCGCATTGAGGTTGATTCCTTGCGCGCAAATGCTCTGGGGCGGGCAGTATAAAGTGGATGGTGGCAAATGGCTGCGATCTTGATCGAGCGTCAATCGGCAGCGGGCAGTGCGGCAATACTCGGCGACAAACGCTGCTGCCGTCTGCCGGGTATTTCCTGCCAATCAAAGCGAAACGCCGACAAAGCTTGAGAGAAATGTCTTCGAAGTGAACAATATGTAACTTCGCATTTCCATTTGAGATTCGTTCATGACTGCCTCGTCCCGATTGCTGGCCTGGCTGCTGTTCCCGTTATTGTCCCTGAGCAGCCTGCCGCTGCTGGCCGATACCGTGGAAGGCGCGCCGCAAGCGTTGCACCTGCTCGATTACATCAGTGCCGATTACCCGCCAACGGTCGCGGCAGGCAAAGTCATCGACGATGGCGAATACCGCGAGCAGCTGGAATTCACTCAGGTTCTGCAAGGCTTGATCACTGCATTACCGGCCAAACCGGAAAAAGCCGCGCTGGAACAGGGCGTGGAGTCTTTGCACGCCGCCATCACTGCGAAGCAGGACGGTGCTGATGTCGCCCGTCAGGCCCGACAGCTGGGGGCGAAACTGGCGGTGGCTTATGAAGTCAGCCAGGCACCGATCATCACTCCGGACCCGACACGCGGTGCGCCGCTGTATGCGCAAAATTGCTCGGTGTGCCACGGCGACACTGGTGCTGGCGACGGCCCGGCCGGTGTCGGTCTGACCCCTGCGCCAGCCAACCTGCGCGACGCTGCGCGGATGGATCACCTGAGTCTGTACGCGATCTACAGCACCCTCGGCCAGGGCGTCGAAGGCACCGACATGCCGGCGTTCGCCGATCAGCTCGATGATCGCCAGCGCTGGGATCTGGCCACCTACATCGCCGGCTTCAGCGCCGATGCGGCGGCCGCCAAGTCCGACAAGGTCTACAACATCGCCGACCTGGCCCGCCAGACCCCGGCCGAGGTGCAGGCTGCCGAGGGCGCAGAGGTCGCGGCGACGTTCCGTGCCCAGCGCGCGCAACCGCCGCAGGTCAAGCGCGGTCCGGCGCAGTTGCTCGATTACACCGCCGCCACGCTGGACAAAAGCCTCGCGGCCTACCGCGCCGGTGAACACGATCAGGCCTATGACCTGTCGGTGGCGGCGTATCTGGAAGGCTTCGAACTGGTCGAAAGCTCGCTGGATAACGTCGATGCCAACGTGCGCAAGGACACCGAAAAATCGCTGATGGCGTATCGGCAGTCATTGCAGGATGGTCTGCCGGTCGAGCAGGCCGAACAGCGTCTGGACGCGGCCAAAGCCAAACTCAAGGAATCCGCCGGCCTGCTGGGCAGCGATGGTCTGAGCTGGTCGCTGAGCTTCATCTCCGGCCTGCTGATTCTGCTGCGCGAAGGCCTGGAAGCGATTCTGGTGCTGGCGGCGATCCTCGCCTTCCTGCGCAATACCGGTCAGCAATCGGCAGTACGCAGTGTCAACGTTGGCTGGGGTCTGGCACTGCTGGCAGGTCTGGGTACCTGGGCACTGGCGGCGTACGTCATCGACGTCAGCGGTTCGCAGCGTGAGTTGCTGGAAGGCGCCACCGCGCTGTTTGCCAGCGTCATGGTGTTGTGGCTCGGCGTGTGGATGCATGACCGCCGTCATGCGGCGGCCTGGCAGGATTACATCAAAAGCAGTCTGGTCGGCGGCGGTGGACGTTTCGGCTTTGCGATCCTGGCGTTCTTCTCGGTCTATCGCGAGTTGTTTGAAGTGATCCTGTTCTACGAAACCCTGTGGCTGCAGGCCGGTCCAGCCGGGCACAACGCCGTGCTGGCCGGCGGCGCGACGGCGCTGGTGCTGCTGGTCGGCCTGGCCTGGGTGATTCTGCGCGGCTCGGCGAAACTGCCGCTGACGCTGTTCTTCAGCATCAACGCCGCGCTGTTGTGCGCGCTGTCGGTGGTGTTTGCCGGGCATGGCGTGAAGGCCTTGCAGGAAGCCGGGATCTTCGGCACACGGCCGGTCGCGTTCTTTGAATTCGACTGGCTGGGGATCCATGCCGATGCCTATTCGCTGACCGCGCAGGTGGTGGCGATTGTGGCGATTGCTGTGCTGTATGGGCGCAGTTGGGTGGCGGAGAAGCGTCGGGTTTCGGCTGCATAAAGGCATTCGCTGCGCTCATATTCGCGAGCAGGCTCGCTCCCACAGGTTCGGTCTGTATCCTTTGGGAGCGAGCCTGCTCGCGAATTTTTTGGAGGCAAGAACATGCGTGTATGGATCGATGCCGACGCCTGTCCACGGGCGGCGAAGGATCTTGTAGTGAAATTCGCCCTCAAGCGCCAGTTCGAAGTGGTGCTGGTAGCCGGGCAGCCGCAGACCAAGCCGGGGCTGGCCATCGTCAAACTGATCGTGGTGCCGAGCGGGCCGGATGCGGCGGATGACTATCTGGTTGAGCACGCCGTGCCGGGCGAGCTGGTGATCTGCAGCGATATTCCGCTGGCCGATCGGCTGGTCAAGAAGGGCGTGGCGGCACTGGATCCGCGCGGCAAGGAGTTCGATGCGCAGAACATGGGCGAGCGGCTGGCGGTGCGGAATCTGTTCACCGATCTCAGGGAGCAGGGCCAGATGAGCGGCGGCCCGGCGCCGTTTGGCGAGCGCGAGAAGCAGGCGTTTGCCAATGCGCTGGATCGGATTCTCACCCGGCTCACCCGCAAGCCCTGAAAAGATCGCAGCCTGCGGCAGCTCCTACAGGGGCGGTGTATGCCGCAATATCACGGCGCGACACGAAACCTTTAGGAGCTGCCGAAGGCTGCGATCTTTTGATTTCAAGCGTCGTTTTCGTGGGTCAGTTCGAGCACGCGGTCGACCAGTTTGTTGATCCCCGAAGCCGCTTCACTGATGGTCTGCGCCAGCATGTAAGCCGGGGTGGTGACCAGTTTGCGCGCCTTGTCTTCGACGATTTCCGTCACGGCGCACTCTTCGTGGGTGGCGCCCATTTTGTTCATGGCCGCAGCGGTGTCGGCGTCGTTGCCGATGGTGCAGGTCACGCCCGGGCCATAGATTTTCGCCGCCAGTGCCGGTGAGATGCAGATCAGCCCGACCGGTTTGCCCGCTTCGGCAAATGCTTCGGCCAAGGCCAGCACTTCAGGTTGCACGGTGCAGCCGGCGCCTTCGATCGCGAAGTTCGACAGGTTCTTTGCCGCGCCGAAACCGCCGGGCACGATCAGTGCGTCGAAATCCTCGACATCGGCGTCGCGGATATCCTTGACGTTGCCCCGGGCAATCCGCGCCGATTCCACCAGTACGTTGCGCGATTCCGGCATTTCTTCGCCGGTCAGGTGGTTGATCACATGCAATTGCGCGATGTTTGGCGCGAAGCACTGCACCTGTGCGCCGCGCTGGTCGAGGCGCAGCAGGGTGATGACACTTTCCTGGATTTCGGCGCCGTCGTACACGCCACTGCCGGACAGGATCACTGCAACTTTTTTGCTCATGGGCTTCTCTCCAGATTCATGGCGCTCAATGTCCCTTAAATCGTCGCGCGTGGCCATAGGGGCATGGCTGACGCGCGCGGGAACAGAGCGCTCTCTCAATGGATCGCAACGGCGGCGGGGTGTTCATTATTTGCCTGGAATGCGCGTGGCAGCCGCCAGCGAATGGCTTATTCGGCTGGCGTTTTCGGTCCGGCAGGAGGGGTCGCTTCGGCCTGACGCAACTGCTCGGCCTCGGCGGCCTTGGCGAGCTGCTCGTCCTGATAGATTTTCTTTGCCAGTTGCGCATTCTTGAAGCGGCGCCGCAGCCACAGGCCCAGCCCGAGGATCAGCAAGGCGCCGAGCACCCACAGTTCGTACTTCTTGATGCTGCCGAGCATGCCTTCCAGCACTGCGCCGAAGTGGTAAGCCGCCGCAGCCAGGGCGGTGGCCCAGATCGCCGCGCCGATGCCGTTGAGCAGCAAGTAACGTCCCGGTGGATAACCGGACAGGCCGATCGCCACCGGCATCACCGTGCGCAGGCCATAAACGAAGCGGAAGCTCAGGACCCAGATGTCCGGATGTTTGCGGATGTGCTCCAGCGCACGGTCGCCCATCATCTGCCAGCGCGGTTTGCGCGCAAGCAATTTGCGCCCGTGCTTGCGCCCCAGGAAGTACCACAGCTGATCACCGGCATAACTGCCGAAGAACGCCACGACCACCACCAGGTTGATGTCCATGTATCCACGGAACGCAAGGAAGCCTGCGAGCACCAGAATGGTTTCGCCTTCGAAGAACGTGCCGAGAAACAAGGCAAAGTAGCCAAAGTCGTGCAGAAATTGTTGGAGCATTGTCTGGGTGCTGGCGAAATGAACGCGCAGCCTAACCCTTCGGGCACATTCATGAAAGTGTCCAAATGTGTCTCGACGTGAACATTTCCTACATCGACAATGGATTGCGGCTACCTGTCACAGAGCACACATAACTGTCATCTGTTAGTCATAATGGCCGTCTATAACTGTCACGCTCGCCCGTTTGCCCGGGCTCAGGAGTCTGCCGTGAGCTTTACCCCCGCCAATCGTCTGTTCCCAGCCACTCGTCTGCGCCGCAATCGTCGTGATGATTTTTCGCGGCGCCTGGTGCGTGAAAACGTATTGACGGTCGATGATCTGATTCTGCCGGTGTTCGTGCTCGACGGTGAAAACCGCCGCGAAGCCGTGGCCTCGATGCCGGGCGTCGAGCGACTGAGCATTGATCTGCTGCTTGAAGAAGCGGCGAAATGGGTCGAGCTGGGCATTCCGGCGCTGGCTCTGTTCCCGGTCACCCCGCCTGGGCTGAAATCCCTCGATGCCGCCGAAGCCTGGAATCCCGAAGGCATCGCCCAGCGCGCCACTCGCGCCCTGCGCGAGCGTTTCCCGGAGCTGGGCGTGATCACTGACGTCGCGCTGGACCCGTTCACCACCCACGGTCAGGACGGCATTCTCGATGAAGACGGCTACGTGCAGAACGACATCACTGTCGATGCGCTGGTGCGTCAGGCGTTGTCCCACGCCGAAGCCGGCGCGCAGGTGGTGGCGCCATCGGACATGATGGACGGCCGCATCCAGGCGATTCGTGAGGCGCTGGAAATTGCCGGCCACGTCAACGTGCGCATCATGGCCTACTCGGCCAAGTATGCCAGCGCCTACTACGGGCCTTTCCGCGATGCCGTGGGTTCGGCGTCGAACCTCGGCAAGGCGAACAAGGCTTCTTATCAGATGGACCCGGCCAACAGTGACGAGGCGCTGCACGAAGTCGGTGCCGACTTGTCCGAAGGTGCGGACATGGTCATGGTCAAACCGGGCATGCCCTACCTGGACATTCTTTTTCGCGTCAAAGATGCCTTCAAGGTGCCGACCTTCGTCTATCAGGTCAGTGGCGAATACGCCATGCACATGGCCGCTATCCAGAATGGCTGGTTGAGCGAAGCGGTGATCCTCGAGTCACTGACCGCCTTTAAACGTGCCGGTGCAGATGGCATCCTGACTTACTTTGCCGTTCGTGCCGCTCAATTGTTACGAGAGCAGAAATAGCCCTCCCAGGAACATTCCATGAATACCGAAGGACTCACTGAAGTTGCCGTAAAAGAAGCTCAGCCGGTGGTCGAGCAAATCACCGAAACCCCGCCGGAACTGGAGCCTGCGCCACCCGCGCCGGTTGCCGAAACCGCTGTGGCGGTGCCGGCGATCACCATTCCCGGCCTGGATGACAGCAGCCTGTACATCCACCGCGAGCTTTCGCAATTGCAGTTCAACATCCGCGTGCTGGAACAGGCGCTGGACGAGTCCTACCCGTTGCTGGAGCGGCTGAAGTTCCTGCTGATCTTCTCCAGCAACCTCGACGAATTCTTCGAGATCCGGGTCGCCGGGCTGAAAAAGCAGATCACTTTTGCCCGCGAACAGGCCGGCGCTGACGGCTTGCAGCCGCATCAGGCGCTGGCGCGGATCAGCGAACTGGTTCACGGTCACGTTGACCGCCAGTACGCGATCCTCAACGACATCCTCCTGCCCGAGCTGGAAAAGCATCAGGTGCGCTTCATCCGTCGGCGCAACTGGACAACCAAGCTCAAGACTTGGGTACGCCGCTATTTCCGCGACGAGATCGCGCCGATCATCACCCCGATCGGCCTCGACCCGACGCACCCGTTTCCGCTGCTGGTGAACAAGAGCCTGAACTTCATCGTCGAGCTCGAAGGTATCGACGCCTTCGGTCGCGACTCCGGTCTGGCGATCATTCCGGCCCCGCGTCTGCTGCCCCGGATCATCAAGGTCCCGGAAGAAGTCGGCGGTGCCGGCGACAACTATGTGTTCCTGTCGTCGATGATCCACGCCCACGCCGATGACCTGTTCCAGGGCATGAAGGTCAAAGGCTGCTACCAGTTCCGTCTGACCCGAAACGCCGACCTGGCGCTCGACTCCGAAGACGTCGAAGACCTGGCCCGCGCCCTGCGTGGCGAGTTGTTCTCGCGGCGCTACGGTGACGCGGTGCGTCTGGAAGTTGCCGACACCTGCCCGAAACACCTCTCGGACTACCTGCTCAAGCAGTTCAACCTGAGCGAGACCGAGCTGTATCAGGTCAACGGCCCGGTCAACCTGACGCGTCTGTTCAGCATCACTGGCCTCGATAGTCATCCAGAGCTGCAATACACGCCGTTCACCCCGCAGATCCCGAAACTGCTGCAGAACAGCGAAAACATCTTCAGTGTGGTCAGCAAGCAGGACATCCTCCTGCTGCACCCGTTCGAGTCGTTCACGCCGGTGGTCGACCTGCTGCGTCAGGCCGCGAAAGACCCGCACGTGCTCGCGGTTCGCCAGACCCTGTACCGCTCCGGCGCCAACTCGGAGATCGTCGATGCGCTGGTCGACGCCGCGCGTAACGGCAAGGAAGTCACGGCGGTGATCGAGCTGCGCGCGCGCTTTGACGAGGAATCCAACCTGCAACTGGCCAGCCGTCTGCAAGCGGCCGGTGCGGTGGTGATCTACGGCGTGGTCGGCTTCAAGACCCACGCCAAGATGATGCTGATCCTGCGCCGTGAGGCTGGCGAGATCGTCCGTTATGCGCATCTCGGTACCGGCAACTACCACGCCGGTAACGCCAAGCTTTACACCGACTACAGCCTGCTGACCTCCGACGACGCCTTGTGCGAGGACGTCGGCAAACTGTTCAGCCAGTTGATCGGCATGGGCAAGACGCTGCGCATGAAAAAGTTGCTGCATGCGCCGTTCACCCTGAAGAAGGGCATGCTCGACATGATTGCCCGCGAAACCCAGTTTGCCCTCGAAGGCAAACCGGCGCACATCATCGCCAAGTTCAACTCGCTGACCGATCCGAAGATCATCCGCGCGCTGTACAAGGCCAGCCAGTCCGGCGTGCGCATCGATCTGGTGGTGCGCGGCATGTGCTGCCTGCGTCCGGGCATTGCCGGGGTCTCGCACAACATTCATGTGCGCTCGATCATTGGCCGCTTCCTTGAGCACACGCGGGTGTTCTACTTCCTCAACGGCGGCGACGAGCAGATGTTCCTCTCCAGCGCCGACTGGATGGAGCGCAACCTCGACAAGCGCGTCGAGACCTGCTTCCCGGTGGAAGGCAAGAAACTGCTGACTCGGGTCAAGAAGGAGCTGGAGCTGTACCTGACCGACAACACCCACAGCTGGAGCCTGCAGTCGGACGGCCGCTACATCCGCAACACACCCACTGGCAACCAGAACCCGCGCAGTGCCCAGGCGACGTTGCTGGAGCGGCTGGGCAGCCCGATATTGCCTGTCAGCAGTTAAGTGCCGAAGGTCAAAAGCCCCTAGCCCTAACCCTCTCCCGGAGGGAGAGGGGACTGACCGAGGTGTCTTGCGTCATACACTGACCTGAAATACCTGATCGAACTCTGGCCTCAACGCTAGTACAAATCGGCTCCCTCTCCCTCGGGAGAGGGCTGGGGTGAGGGGAGAGCTACACCGCTGCTCTCAAGCCAAACCCAATAAAAAGGCGATCCTAACGGATCGCCTTTTTTGTGCCAGCCAGTTACTCAGTGCACCGTGAGAACAATTCCAACCCGCGTCAGCCAATCCGCTTCCAGGCCGAAATCCGCCTGGGTCAGCTGATTTTCATCCAGCCAGTTCTCCGGGAATTCCACATCGAGATGATCGCCATTGGCATGCAGCGCCACCTGTGGCATCGCCTGGGTCCCGCGAATGTGATGGAACAGAATCGCAAACCGCAGCAGCACGCACAGGCGAATCAGTTTGATGCCGTCATCGCCGAATTCGGCGAACTTGTCCTTGGGGATATTGCGCCGGTGGCCACGCACCAATAGCGCGAGCATCTGCTGATCCTCGCGAGAGAAGCCTGCCAGATCGGAGTGCTCGATCAGGTAGGCGCCGTGCTTGTGGTAATGATAGTGCGCGATGTCGAGGCCGACTTCGTGCACTTTCGCCGCCCAGCCGAGCAGTTCGCGCCAGATGCCGTCATCCAGTTCCCAGTCCACGGCGACCTGATCGAAGGCGTGCAGGGCCTTGCGCTCGACCCGCGCTGCCTGTTCCAGGTCGACGTGATAGCGCTCCATCAGCGAGGTCAGGGTGCGTTCGCGCACGTCTTCATGGTGATGACGGCCGAGCAGGTCGTAGAGCACGCCTTCGCGCAGCGCGCCTTCGCAGTGATCCATGCGTTGCAGTTCGAGGGCGTCGAAGATCGCTTCGAGAATTGCCAGGCCCGCCGGGAAGATCGCCCGACGGTCAGGCTTGATGCCTTCGAAATCGATCTTGTCGGCGTCGCCGAGCTTGAACAGCTTGCGCTTGAGCCACGCCAGGCCTTCGGCGTTGACCTCACCGCTGCCATGGCCGCCGGCCTTCAAGGCCAGGCCGATGGCGCGGATGGTGCCCGAGGAGCCGATGGCTTCATCCCAGGTCAGGCGATGCAGGGCGTGCTCGATGCTCATGATCTCCAGGCGCGCCGCCGTGTAGGCCTGGGCGTAGCGGGCCGGGGTGATCTTGCCGTCCTTGAAATAACGCTGAGTGAAACTCACGCAGCCCATTTGCAGGCTTTCGCGCAATAAAGGCTCGAAGCGCTGGCCGATGATGAATTCGGTGCTGCCGCCGCCGATGTCGGCGACCAAACGTTTGCCTGGGGTGTCAGCGAGCGTGTGCGAAACGCCGAGATAGATCAGGCGCGCTTCTTCACGGCCGGAAATGACTTCTACCGTGTGGCCGAGGATTTCCTCGGCGCGGCGGATGAACTCGCCACGGTTGCGCGCTTCACGCAGGGCGTTGGTGCCGACGATGCGCACGGCGCCGAGCGGCATACCGTTGATCAGTTGGGCAAAGCGCTTGAGGCAATCGAGGCCGCGCTGCATCGATTCTTCGTTGAGCTGGCGCGCGTCGTCGATGCCGGCGGCCAGTTGCACCTTCTCGCCGAGGCGCTCGAGGATGCGGATTTCGCCGTTCTGGGCCTTGGCCACGACCATGTGAAAGCTGTTGGAGCCCAGGTCGATTGCGGCGATCAGGGACAGATTCTTGGCTTGGGATTGCGGCATGGTCAGGGGGTCTCGGTCGATAACCCCGACATCGTGCCACGATCAAACGCTGGCGCCAACGCGCATGGCTCAAACCGTTGATTCAGCGCAGAAAGTCTGGGGATCGCGACGCGGCCATTCGCGAGCAGGCTCGCTCCCACAGGTGAACGCATTCCCATGTGGGAGCGAGCCTGCTCGCGAAGAGGGCATCACTGCCTCAGAAAATCTTCAGGCTGTCGCCTCCACCGTGCCAATAAAGTTCGCCAGCTCCGCCGTCTGCGGATTGGCAAACAACACCTTTGGATCGCCCACCTCATGCACCTTGCCATGGTGCATGAACACCAGTTTGTCGCCCACCTCTCGGGCAAAGCGCATCTCGTGGGTGACCATGATCAGCGTCATGCCTTCCTTGGCCAATTGCCGCACCACGCTGAGCACTTCATTGACCAGCTCAGGGTCCAGCGCCGAGGTGATTTCATCGCACAGCAGCACCTTCGGCGACATCGCCAAAGCCCGGGCGATCGCCACCCGTTGCTGCTGACCACCGGACAAACGGTCCGGGAAGGCATCGAATTTCTCCCCGAGCCCGACTCGCTCGAGCATTTCGCGCGCCAGTTCGGCTGCCTTGGCCTTGGGTACTTTCTGCACCACTTGCGGCGCGAGCATGACGTTTTCGCCGACGGTCAGGTGCGGGAACAGGTTGAACTGCTGGAAGACCATGCCGACCTTCTGTCGCAGGCTGCGCAGATCAGCGCGGGCGGCGTCGAGGTATTCGCCGTCGACTTCGATCACGCCGTCGTTGATCGACTCCAGGCCGTTGAGTGTGCGCAACAGGGTCGATTTGCCCGAGCCGCTGCGGCCGATGATCGCCACGACCTGGCCTTCCTCGACGCTGAGATCGATGCCTTTGAGTACGTGGTGATCGCCGTAGTATTTATGCAGGGCGGAAATTCTAAGCAGAGGCATGCAGTCTCCTTTCCAGGTAGCGCGCACTGAGGGACAAGGGGTAGCAGAGCAGGAAGTAGCCGAGGGCGACGAGGCCGTAGACCATGAACGGTTCGAACGTGGCATTGGCGAGCATGCCGCCGGTCTTGGTCAGTTCGGTGAAGCCGATGATCGAGGTCACCGCTGTGCCTTTGACCACTTGCACCGAGAAGCCCACGGTCGGCGCCACGGCGATGCGCAGCGCTTGCGGCAGGATCACGTAGCGCAACTGCTCAAGCGGATTGAGCGCCAGGCTCGACGAGGCTTCCCACTGACCGTGGGGAATGGCCTCGACGCAGCCGCGCCAGATCTCCGCCAGATAGGCGCTGGTGAACAAGGTCAAAGCGATCGCGGCGGCCATCCACGGTGAAATCTCGATGCCGGCCAGCGCCACGCCGAAGAACACCAGAAACAGTTGCATCAACAGGGGCGTGCCCTGAAACAGCTCGATCCAGGTGCGGGCGATGCTGCTTGATAGCGTGTTCTTGGAAATGCGCATCACCAGAATCAGCAGGCCGACGAGGCCGCCGCCAATGAACGCCACCAGTGACAGCGCCAGGGTCCATTGCAGGCCGGTGAGCAGGTTGCGCAGGATGTCCCAGAAAGTGAAATCGCTCATTGGCTGCTCCTCGCAATGAACCGGCGGCCGAACCAGTTGAGCAACTGGCGGATCAGCAGCGCCATGCACAGATAGATCAGGGTGGTCAGCGCATAGGTTTCAAAGGCGCGGAAGTTGCGTGACTGAATGAAGTTGGCGGCGAAGCTCAATTCTTCCGTGGCGATCTGCGAACACACCGCCGAACCGAGCATGACGATGATGATCTGGCTGCTCAGCGCCGGCCAGACCTTGCCCAGCGCCGGCAGCAGGACGACGTGGCGGAACGCTTCGAAGCGCGTCATCGCCAATGCCGCAGCCGCTTCCAGCTGCCCGCGCGGAATCGCCTGGATGCCGGCGCGGATGATCTCGGTCGAATAGGCGCCAAGGTTGATCACCATCGCCAGCACTGCCGCCTGCCACTCGGAAATCTGCACGCCGAGCGACGGCAGGCCGAAGAAGATGAAGAACAGTTGCACCAGAAACGGCGTGTTGCGGATCAACTCGACGTAGACGCCGAAGATCGCTGAGAACGGGCGGATCTGCCACGCCCGCACCAGCGCCCCGACAATGCCCACGCCGACCCCGAGCAGCGCGCCGATGGCGGTCAGCTCAAGGGTGAACAGTGCGCCGCGCAGCAGCAGGTCGGTGTTTTCCACCACCGGCATAAAATCGAACTGATAAGCCATGAAGGTCTCCCGCGCAGTCGATCAGAGATCGGCCGGCAGCGGCTCTTTCAGCCAGGTCTGCGAGTTCTTTTCCAGCGCGCCGTCAGCCTTGGCGGTGTTGAGGATGTCGTTGACCTTGGCCAGCAACGCCGCTTCGTTCTTGTTCACGCCCACGTAGACCGGGGAATCCTTGAGCTTCACCTTCAGCGCCGGCACGCGCTTGGGGTTCTTCTCGCTGATGGCCACCATCACTACGTTGCCGCTGGCGATCAGATCGACCTGGCCTGCCAGATAAGCAGCGATGGTCGAGTTGTTGTCTTCGAAACGTTTGATGGTCACGCCTTCGGGGGCGACTTTGCTCAGCTCGATGTCTTCGATGGCGCCCCGGGTGACGCTGATGGTCTTGCCCTTGAGGTCGTCGAGGCTGGTGATCGCGGCGTCTGGCGGACCGAACACGGCGAGGTAGAACGGCGCATAGGCGCGGGAGAAGTCGATGACTTTCTCACGCTCGGCGTTTTTGCCGAGGCTGGAGATCACCAGATCGACTTTGCCGGTGGTGAGGAACGGGATGCGGTTGGTGCTGTTGACCGGGGTCAGTTCGAGTTTGACCTTGAGTTGGTCAGCGAGCAGCTTCGCCGTGTCGATATCCAGGCCGCGCGGCTTCATGTCCGGGCCGACCGAGCCGAACGGCGGGAAGTCCTGGGGCACGGCGACTTTCAGCGTGCCGCGTTTGACCACGTCGTCCAGACCGTCGGCGTGAGCGGGGGCCTGGCACAGCAGCAGGCCGGCAAACAGGGAAGCGAGGAGGGCGCTGTAACGCTGGGTCATGGACAATCTCCGGATCGGCGGGAAGTGGTTGCTGCGATCGGACAGAGCATGGGCCGTGCCAACAGGCGGATTTCGCCCCGGCAGGCCGCGGCATCAGCGGCTTGGTTCGGTCTTACTGGTCTGAACAGTCAACTCGGTTTTCGCACTGCGATGGCGCATCGGCAGTGCGCGCCGAACCCCGCTGGGGCACGACTTGCCGGACTCGACGAATAGCTTTACAACTAGCCGCACCTTGGCCCTGACGCGTCCGCACATCATGAATTCGATCTCCCGCGCCGTACCCGAAGTGGCGCTGCAAGCGATCCGCAAACTGATCACCGAACAGGGCTTCGGTGCCGGCGACGCGTTGCCTTCGCAACGGGATCTGGCGCTGCAACTGGGCGTCAGTCGAGCATCGTTGCGTGAAGCGCTGTCGTCGCTCAGTGCACTGGGCGTGGTCAGCATTCAGCCGGGCAAGGGCGTGTTCGTGCAGTCGCCGGTCGAATTGTCGCGCGGCGACAACGCGCCAGGCTGGTCGTTTGCGGCGCAGGCATCGCCGCTGGATATCTTTCAATTGCGCTATGCGCTCGAAGGGTTTGCAGCAGGTTTGGCGGCAGTGACGTTGAGCACGTTCGATCTGGATGCGCTGGAAGACAACGTTGCGGCCATGCGCGAGCAATTGAAGCTCGGCGACTTTGAGGCAGCGGCGAAACTCGACTTCGAATTTCACCGGCGCATCCTTCTCGCCAGCGGCAATCAGGCGATGCTGAGCATCCTCACCGCCAGCGCCGAGATCTTTCTCGAGAGCCAGAAACTGCCGTTCATCCGCGCCGAGCGCGCCATGGAAACCTGGCAGGAACACCGCAAGATCCTCCGCGCACTGGCGCGCCGCGCCTCGGCGGCGGCGCAGAAAGCCATGCAGGAACACGTGCGCAACGCCGCCCTGCGCACCGGAATCGCCTTCATCGCTCCCGCCACGGCGTGACTTGAGCTATACCCAAACTCATCAAGGGCCATAGCAACACTCAATCATCTGCGGCTTCCTGAACAAGGGAAGGGCGGCTATGATGGGCCACGTTTTTTTGCTTACAACCTGGAGAACTCCATGAGCAGCGATCTGATCAAACACGTTAGCGACGCTAGCTTCGAAGCCGACGTACTCAAGGCCGAAGGCGCTGTCCTGGTCGACTACTGGGCTGAATGGTGCGGCCCTTGCAAAATGATCGCACCGGTTCTGGACGAGATTGCCGAGACTTACAAAGGCAAGCTGACCGTCGCCAAACTGAACATCGACGAAAACCAGGAAACCCCGGCCAAGCATGGCGTGCGTGGTATCCCGACGCTGATGCTGTTCAAGAACGGCAACGTTGAAGCGACCAAGGTCGGCGCACTGTCGAAGTCGCAGCTGGCGGCTTTCCTCGACGCCAACATCTGAGCGTCGCAGTAAAACGCTGAAAAAAAGCCCCGCAAATCGCGGGGCTTTTTGCGTATTCAGGGCTAGACGCTCCGAAACTCAGGTGGTACATTCGGCCCCGCACTGGTTTCTCCAATGCCCCCTGCTAGCCGTCGCCGACGCACTCCTTTTCGAATTAGTTCGCGATCCTGTCGCCTTCTCCGCGGCGCGGCCTCATTAAGCCAAAAGCTTAATTTCCCCCCTCCATAAATGATTACGTCATTCCTATATGAATCTGACTGAACTCAAGCAAAAGCCGATTACCGAACTGCTCGAATTGGCCGAACAGATGGGCATAGAAAATATGGCCCGTTCGCGCAAGCAGGACGTGATTTTCTCCCTGCTCAAAAAGCACGCGAAAAGCGGCGAGGAAATCTCCGGTGATGGCGTGCTGGAGATTCTCCAGGACGGCTTCGGCTTCCTGCGCTCCGCAGACGCTTCCTACCTCGCCGGCCCTGACGACATCTACGTCTCGCCGAGCCAGATCCGCCGCTTCAACTTGCGCACCGGTGACACCATCGTTGGCAAGATCCGCCCTCCGAAGGAAGGCGAGCGGTATTTCGCCCTGCTCAAGGTCGACACGATCAACTTCGATCGTCCGGAGAACGCGAAAAACAAGATTCTCTTCGAGAACCTGACGCCGCTGTTCCCGACCGTGCGTATGAAGATGGAAGCCGGCAACGGTTCCACCGAAGACTTGACCGGTCGCGTGATCGACCTGTGTGCACCGATCGGCAAAGGCCAGCGTGGTCTGATCGTCGCACCGCCGAAAGCCGGTAAAACGATCATGCTGCAGAACATCGCAGCGAACATCGCCCGTAACAATCCTGAAGTTCACCTGATCGTGCTGTTGATCGACGAGCGTCCGGAAGAAGTGACCGAAATGCAGCGCACCGTGCGCGGCGAAGTGGTTGCCTCGACCTTCGACGAGCCGCCGACCCGTCACGTGCAGGTTGCTGAAATGGTGATCGAGAAGGCCAAGCGCCTGGTCGAGCACAAGAAAGACGTGGTGATCCTGCTCGACTCCATCACCCGTCTGGCCCGTGCCTACAACACCGTGATCCCGAGCTCCGGCAAGGTATTGACCGGTGGTGTCGATGCCCACGCCCTCGAGAAGCCGAAGCGTTTCTTCGGTGCCGCGCGTAACATCGAAGAAGGCGGCTCGCTGACCATTATCGCCACCGCGCTGGTTGAAACCGGCTCGAAGATGGACGAAGTGATCTACGAAGAGTTCAAGGGCACCGGCAACATGGAGCTGCCTCTGGATCGCAAGATCGCCGAGAAGCGTGTGTTCCCGGCCATCAACATCAACCGCTCCGGCACCCGCCGCGAAGAGTTGCTGACCGCCGACGACGAACTGCAGCGCATGTGGATTCTGCGCAAGCTGCTGCACCCGATGGACGAAGTCGCCGCCATCGAGTTCCTGGTCGACAAGCTGAAGACGACCAAGACCAACGACGAGTTCTTCTTGTCGATGAAACGCAAGTAATACGCTGGCGTTTCAACAAAGGACGCTCCCGCGAGGGGGCGTTTTTTTTGCCCCGAAAAATCTCGCGGCCATCACGGATATCTGTTGATGGGCCGATATTGCGGCGTCGGCAGCGCACTCCCGAGTTCGAGGCCTGCGCCTTCGCCGCAGCGCGGGGGCCACAATCGAGCAATGACGGGCTGCTGTTTGCTCCTCAGAGCAGGTAGGATGTACGCCTATTTTGAGGGTGCCATCGTCAATGAAATTCAAGGATCTTCGGGATTTCGTGCAGCAGCTTGAGCAGCGCGGAGAGTTGAAACGCATCCAGATTCCCGTCTCGCCGGTGCTGGAGATGACTGAGGTGTGCGACCGCACGTTGCGGGCCAAAGGCCCGGCACTGCTGTTCGAGAAGCCTACCGGTTACGACATTCCGGTGCTCGGCAACCTGTTCGGCACCCCCGAGCGCGTGGCCATGGGCATGGGCGCCGAGTCGGTCAGCGAGCTGCGCGAAATCGGCAAGCTGCTGGCCTTCCTCAAGGAGCCGGAGCCGCCGAAGGGCTTGAAGGACGCGTGGTCGAAACTGCCGATCTTCCGCAAGATCATTTCGATGGCGCCGAAAGTCGTCAAAGACGCGGTATGCCAGGAAGTGGTCATCGAAGGCGACGATGTCGATCTGGCGATGTTGCCGGTGCAGACCTGCTGGCCCGGCGATGTCGGCCCGCTGATCACTTGGGGCCTGACGGTCACCAAAGGCCCGAACAAGGAACGCCAGAACCTCGGTATCTACCGCCAGCAAGTGATCGGCCGCAACAAGGTGATCATGCGCTGGCTCAGCCATCGTGGCGGCGCTCTCGACTTCCGCGAGTGGTGCGAGAAGCACCCGGGCCAGCCGTTCCCGGTGTCCGTGGCCCTTGGCGCCGATCCGGCGACGATTCTCGGTGCCGTGACGCCGGTGCCGGACAGCCTCTCCGAATATGCTTTCGCAGGGCTCTTGCGCGGCAACCGTACCGAACTGGTCAAGTGCCGTGGCAACGATCTGCAAGTGCCGGCCACTGCCGAAATCATTCTTGAAGGCGTGATTCATCCCGGCGAAATGGCCGACGAAGGCCCGTATGGCGACCACACCGGTTACTACAACGAAGTCGACAGCTTCCCGGTGTTCACCGTCGAGCGCATCACCCACCGGATCAAGCCGATCTATCACAGCACCTACACCGGGCGGCCGCCGGATGAGCCGGCGATTCTCGGCGTGGCGCTGAACGAAGTGTTCGTACCGATTCTGCAGAAGCAGTTCCCTGAGATCACCGACTTCTACCTGCCGCCGGAAGGCTGCTCGTACCGCATGGCCGTGGTGACGATGAAGAAGTCGTATCCGGGGCATGCCAAGCGCGTGATGCTCGGCGTCTGGTCGTTTTTGCGACAGTTCATGTACACCAAGTTCGTTATCGTCACTGACGACGATATCAACGCCCGCGACTGGAACGACGTGATCTGGGCCATCACCACGCGCATGGACCCCAAGCGCGACACGGTGATGATCGACAACACGCCGATCGACTACCTCGACTTCGCTTCGCCGATTTCCGGCCTGGGCTCGAAAATGGGCCTGGATGCCACCCACAAGTGGCCGGGCGAAACCACCCGCGAATGGGGCCGCGTGATCGTCAAGGACGACGCCGTCACCCAACGGATCGATGCCATCTGGAATCAGTTAGGAATAGATTGATGCGTGTAACCCTGCAGCCTTCCGGAGCAGTGCTCGAGATACAGCCCGGTGAGCGGATTCTCGACGGCGCGCGGCGTCTGGGCTATGACTGCCCGCAAAGCTGTCGCAACGGCAATTGCCACGTGTGTGCAGCGCTGCTGGTGGAGGGCCGCGTCGAGCAGGCCGGCAAAGTCCACGACCATGGCGAGTTCTACACCTGCATCGCCGCACCGCTGGAAGACTGCGTGCTGTTGTGGGATGGCGTGCTCGCACTCGGTGAATTGCCGGTGCGCAGCCTATCGTGTCAGGTCATCGAGTGCCGCGAGGTCGGCGGCGACACCTGGCGCGTGCGTCTGCGGGCACCGGCGGGCAAGCCGCCGCGCTATCACGCCGGGCAATATTTGATGATCGAGCGTGAGAACGGCGAGAAATCGGCGTTCTCCATGGCTTCGGCGCCCCACGGCGGACGTGATCTGGAAATCCATGTGCTGGCGCGCGAAACCAGTGCGTTGAGCCTGATCGAGCAGCTGCAACGCAACCCGCTGGTGCGTGTCGAGTTGCCGTTCGGTGACACACATCTTGCGGAACTACCCGACGGTCCGCTGGTGTTGATCGCCGCCGGCACCGGCATGGGCCAGATTCACAGCCTGATCGAACATTGCCGCGCCGAAGGCTTCAAGCATCCAGTGCATCTGTATTGGGGCGTACGCCGTCCAGAAGACTTTTATCAGATCGAGCACTGGGACGAATGGCTGAAGCTGCCCAATCTGTTCCTGCACAAAGTGGTCAGCGACCAGTGCGGCTGGGAAGGGCGCTGCGGGATGTTGCACGAAGCGGTTTGCGAGGATTTCCCCGATCTGAAGCCGCTGCACGTCTATGCCAGCGGTTCGCCGGCGATGGTTTACGGGACCCTGGATGCGCTGGTCGAGGCGGGGATGGATGCGCATCAGATGCGCGCTGATGTGTTCGCCTACGCGCCGCGCTCCTGAGACTTATAACTTGGTATATAGCCGATCGGTATTTACCCTAAACAGTAAATATCGCTAGGTTATATATGAATCAGGCAATTAATCAGTGGCACTTAATTTGCCTTAAAACATATGTGCCTTATTGTTACAACGGTGCGTTCTATTAAGTAATTCTTCACCCGCGGGGAGCTGAACGCTATTCGCCATGAGCGCCATTGAAAACGCAATCCTGAACCTGGCTTACCCTCCGCGGCTCGATCTTGGGCCGCAGCTGACGCACGAACAACTTCTCGCTTCCATGCAATCGACCATGGCACGCCACAAGGGCGGGCCGGTGTGGCTGTTCGCCTATGGCTCGCTGATCTGGCGGCCGGAATGCACGGCGGTTGAGCGCATGCGCGGTCGCGTGCATGGCTATCATCGCGGCTTGTACCTGTGGTCCCACGAGCATCGGGGTACACCGGAAATGCCCGGTCTGGTGTTCGGTCTGGATCGTGGCGGTTCATGCAGTGGCTTTGCCTACCGCTTGCCGGAAGACAATCTCGATACCGCGCTGTATGCGCTGTGGAAACGCGAGATGCCGTTTCCCTCGTATCGCCCGCACTGGCTCAATTGCCGGCTCGAAGATGGCACTCAGGTGCAGGCTTTGGGATTCGTTCTGGAGCGCCACCTGCCGAGCTACGCCGGCAACTTGCCGGATCATGTGCTCAGCCAGGTGTTCGCCAGCGCCAGCGGGCGTTACGGCACCACTCGCGATTATGTCGAGCAGACCGCGCACGCCCTGCGCAGCCACGCCATGCCAGACCGCAATCTGGAGGCGCGGCTCAAGCGCTGTAAATCACACAGCGATCAGGCGACCGCTTCACGGCTCTGACTGGCGACTTGCTTGTGCCACAGCGTTGGCGCAAGGAAGGCCATCGCCAGCAGGCAAGCGCCGACCAGCAGCACGAAACCGCCATCCCAGCCGAAGTGGTCAACGGTGTAGCCCATCGCCGCACTGGCCGCGACCGAACCCCCCAGATAACCGAACAGACCGGTGAAGCCCGCTGCAGTACCGGCGGCCTTCTTCGGCGCCAGTTCCAGCGCTTGCAGGCCGATCAGCATCACCGGGCCGTAGATCAGGAAGCCGATCGACAGCAGGGCGATCATGTCGACCATCGGATTGCCGGCCGGATTCAGCCAGTACACCAGGGTCGCAACAGTCACCAGGGCCATGAACACCATGCCGGTCAGACCACGGTTGCCACGGAAGATCTTGTCTGACATCCAGCCGCACAGCAGCGTACCCGGAATGCCTGCCCACTCGTAGAAGAAATAGGCCCACGAGGTCTTATCCACGGTGAAGCCCTTGGCTTCCTTCAGGTACGTCGGCGCCCAGTCCAGCACGCCGTAGCGCAGCAAGTAGACGAAGACGTTGGCCAGAGCGATGTACCAGAGCATTTTGTTGCGCAGCACGTATTTGACGAAGATTTCCTTGGCGCTGAATTCGTCTTCGTGGCTGGCGTCGTAGCCTTCCGGGTAATCGTTCTTGTACTGCTCGATCGGCGGCAGGCCGACCGATTGCGGGGTGTCACGCATGGTGATGAAGGCGAATACCGCGACGCCCAGCGCGACCGCTGCCGGGACGTAAAAAGCCGCGTGCCAGTCGTTGAACAGACCCATGCCGATCAGGAACAGCGGGCCGATCAGACCGCCGCCGACGTTATGCGCCACGTTCCACACCGACACCACGCCGCCGCGTTCCTTCTGCGACCACCAGTGCACCATGGTCCGCCCGCTCGGCGGCCAGCCCATGCCCTGTGCCCAGCCGTTGATGAACAGGAGAATGAACATCATCGTCACGCTGGACGTTGCCCACGGCGCGAAACCGAAAATGAACATCACCCCGGCCGAGACCAGCAGACCGAACGGCAGGAAGAAGCGCGGGTTGGAACGGTCGGACACCAGGCCCATGAGGAATTTCGACAAACCGTAAGCGATGGCGATCGCCGACATCGCCAGACCAAGGTCGCCACGGCTGTAGCCTTCATCGATCAGGTACGGCATGGCCAGGGAGAAGTTCTTGCGCAGCAGGTAGTAACCGGCGTAGCCGATAAAGATACCGGCGAAGATCTGCCAGCGCAGGCGGCGGTAGGTGCTGTCTATTTTTTCTTCAGGCAATGGAGCCTGATGTGCGGCAGGACGAAAGAAAGCAAACATTCAAGAGCTCCAGTTTTCTTGTTTTGACTGCGGATGCGAATGTTACAGTTTCGTTACCGAAAATAGCATCGCTTCACGTCGGCAAAACAGCGGAAATTTGGGCAGATGAACGTTCCTTTATGAACATGTCGCTCTGAGACAAGTACGCGGCGCTGAGGGAATGGTGGCTCGGGTGGGTTTCTGCGGTTTGACGCATGGGAGAGGCAGATCTCAGCGCTAAAGCGATCCGGATTGCTGCTCCGGATCGCTCCATGTTGTTAACGAACCTGAACGACAACCTTGCCCACAGCCTTGCGCTGGCCAAGATCATCGATCGCCTGCGCGGCATTGCTCAGCGGATACACCTGCGACACCAGCGGTTTGAGCTTGCCCTCGGCAAACCAGGCGAACAGCTGCTGGAAGTTGGCTGCATTGTCCTGTGGCTGGCGTTGGGCAAAGAACCCCAGAACACGCCGAGTACAGCCGCGCCCTTGAGCAGGGCGAGGTTGACCGGCAGTTCCGGGATGCGTCCGCTGGCGAAGCCGACCACCAGCAGGCGGCCGTTCCAGGCGATGGCGCGGATGGCCTGGTCGAACAGGTCGCCGCCGACCGGGTCGTAGATCACGTCGGCGCCCTGGCCGTCGGTGAGGCGTTTGATCTCCTCCTTGAGGCTGGCTTCGCTGTAATTGATCAGCTCATCGGCGCCGGCAGCCTTGGCCACCGCGAGTTTCTCGGCGCTGCTGGCGGCGGCGATCACGCGGGCACCCATGGCTTTGCCAATCTCCACGGCGGCGAGGCCGACGCCGCCCGATGCGCCGAGCACCAGCAGGGTTTCGCCCGGTTGCAGGTTGGCGCGTTGCTTGAGCGCGTGCATCGAGGTGCCGTAGGTCATGCTGAATGCAGCGGCGATGTTGAAATCCATCGACGGCGGAATCGGCAGGACGTTGTAGCCCGGCACCGCCACCTGCTCGGCAAAACTGCCCCAACCGGTCAGCGCCATGACCCGGTCGCCGACTTTCAGATGGCTGACCTTTTCCCCGACTTCGCGCACAACGCCCGCCGCTTCACCGCCTGGCGAAAACGGGAAGGGCGGTTTGAACTGGTATTTGCCCTCGATGATCAGCGTGTCCGGGAAATTGACTCCGGCAGCGTGCACGTCCAGCAGGATTTCATTCTTCTTCGCGACAGGGCTGGCGACGTCTTCCAGCACCAGCGATTCGGCAGGGCCGAAGGCTTTGCACAGCACGGCTTTCATCAGGGCTATTCCTTTGGGAGTGATGGCCGATAAGTGTAGGTGTGTGAATCAACGGGTCAACGAGCATGCCCGGCCCTGATAGTCAGCCATAAGCTTGTGCTTGCGCGGCGGGTCGTTATGCTAGGCCGCAAACCGGATAAGGAGCGAATTGTGAAAGCGTGGATCATGTTGTTGCTGGCCCTGTCTCTGCCTGTGGCAGCACTGGCCGAAGAAGCCAAAGAAGGCGAGGCGCCGAAGGTCAATTACATCACCCTGAGCCCGCCGTTCGTCGGCAACTATGGCCTCGACGGCACGCCGAAGCTCAAGGTCTACAAGGCCGATGTGGCATTGCGTGTGACTGGTGAGGAGGCGACCAAACTGGTCAAGGCCAACGAGCCGCTGATCCGCAATCAGCTGGTGGCGTTGTTCACTCAGCAGTCGACCGAGGCGATGGGCAGCATCGAGGGCAAGGAAAAGCTGCGTCAGGAAGCGTTGAAGCAGACCCAGCAGGTCATGAATGACGAGACCGGCAAGCCTGTTGTTGAGGATCTGTTGTTCAACAACCTGATCATCCAGTAAATACGTTGGCTGCTGCTCTTCAGGACGCCAGGCTTTTGCGAAAGCGTGCCAAGGCGATGGCGAAGAACAGCAGACCGATGGCAGTCAGCGCCAGCAACTCCGGCCAGACCACGCTCAGCCCGGCGTCGCGAAACAGAATCGCGGCGCTGAGGCTGACAAAATGCGTGGACGGTGAGCCCTGCATGACCCACTGCAGCCAGTGCGGCATGCTGTCCAGTGGCGTGCTGCCGCCCGACAGCAGCAGCATCGGGATGATCACCGGAATCGCCAGCAAGCCGAACTGCGGCGTCGAGCGCGCGAGTGTCGCCAGAAAGATGCCCAGCGCGGTACTGGCAAACAGATAAACCGCAGTCACCAGCAAAAACAGGCTCATTGAGCCGGAAAGCGGCACGCCGAGTGCGCCTTTGACCACCACCTCCACGGACAGCCAGGTGCACAGCACCACCACCAGCAGGTTGCTCCAGATTTTCGCCAGCATGATTTCCAGCGCCGTCAGCGGCAGCACCAGCAAATGGTCGAGCGTGCCGTGCTCGCGTTCGCGCAGCAGCGCGGTGCCCGTGAGGATGATCGCCAGAATGGTGATGTTGTTGACGATCTGGATCACCGCCAGAAACCAGCCACCCTCCAGGTTGGTATTGAATAGCGCGCGGGTGGTCAGCGAAATCGGCGTCTTGCTCGCGGCATCGCTCTGACCGCCGTAGGCCTGCAGTTCACGCTGGAAGATCCGGCCGATGTAACCGGCGCCCATGAACGCCTGGCTCATCGCGGTGGCATCGACGTTGACCTGAATGGCCGGTCGCCGCGCCGCGAGCAGGTTGGTTTGAAACCCCGCCGGAATGTTGATCACGAAGGTGTACTGGCCGCTGTCCATCACCTGATCCAGTTGCGGGTAAGGCAGTAGCACCGGCGTCTGGAACTCCGGCGGTTGCAGGGCCTGGGCCAACTGGCGCGAGAGGGCGCTGCGGTCTTCGTCGACGATCGCCACGCTGGCGTTGTGCACGCCGATTACCGAACCGGCGGCGGGCATGTAGATCGCCACGGTGAAGGCGTAGAACAGGAACAGCAACAACACGCTGTCGTGGCGCAGGCTGGTCAGTTCCTTGAGTCCCAAGCGCAGGATGTGCGCGAACTTGTGCATCAGGCCTCCTGCTTTTTCAGCATGATCAGGCTCAACCCTGTGAACCCGACGAAGAAGCCGAACAGGGCCAGGCATTGTGGCCACAGCTGCCGCAAGTCCAGCGCCTTGGTGAACGTCCCCACGGCAATATCGAGAAAATGTCCTGCCGGAAACAGCATGCCCATCACCGCAGCCGCACCTTGCAGCGAAGAACGCGGCACGATCAGCCCGGAGAACTGGATGGTCGGCAGGCTGGTGATGATCATGGTGCCGAGGATCGCGGCGATCTGTGTGCGGGTGAAGGCCGAGATCAGCAGACCCATGCTGGTGGTCGCCAGCACGTAGAGCAGGCCGCCAAACGCCAGTGTCAGCAGGCTGCCCTTGAACGGCACGCCAAACAGCCAGCGGTTCATCGCCACCAGCAGCGCGAGATTGATCAGACTTACCAGCAGGTATGGCGCCTGCTTGCCCAACAGAAACTCCAGGCGGGTCAGAGGCGTGGCGTAGAAGTTGGTGATCGAGCCCAGTTCTTTCTCGCGCACGATGCCGAGTGCGGTGAGCATCGCTGGAATGAACGCCAGTATCAGCGCCATGACGCCGGGGCCGATAGCGTTGACGCTGACCACATCCTGGTTGTAGCGAAAGCGCGTTTCCAGGCTGGCGCCCGCCTGATGGTTGATGGCGAGACTGCTCTGTTCGGCCAACTGTTGCAGGTTGGCCAGGTGCACGGCTTCGACATAATTGCGGCTGGTCTCGGCGCGAAACGGCATGCCGCCATCCAGCCATGCCGCCACCGCGGGCTGGCGTCCCGCGTACAGGTCACGGCCGAAACCGGGGGGGATTTCCAGCGCAAGTTTGATCTCCGAGCGTTGCAGGCGTCGGTGCAATTCCTGTGCATCATGGATGGCTGGCCGTTCATCGAAGTAACGCGAGCCGCGAAAGGCCTCCAGATAGGTTCGGCTCTGCGGTGTCTGGTCCTGGTCGTACACGGCAAACGCGAGGTTTTCCACGTCCAGGGATATCCCGTAGCCGAAAATCACCATCATGAAAATCGCCCCCGCCAGGGCGAACGCCATGCGCACCTTGTCACGCAGCAGCTCCTTGCCTTCGCGGCTGGCCACCGCCAGCAGGCGACCGAGGCTGAAACCGTGCTGCTGGAGCGCCGATGTGGCGATCATTGGCGCTGCCGGCGGTTCACTGGCAGGCGACTGCGCAGTGCCCTGAGCCTGTTCCAGGCACGTCACGAAAGCGGCTTCCAGCGTTTCTCCAGCGAACTGACGTTGCAGCGCTGCCGGGGTGTCGCATGCCAGCACTTGGCCGGCGTGCATCAGCGAAATGCGGTCGCAGCGCTGGGCTTCGTTCATGAAGTGGGTGGAGAGAAAAATCGTCACGCCTTGCTCTCGGGACAGTTCGATCAGCAGTCGCCAGAAGTCATCACGGGCTGCCGGGTCGACGCCGGAGGTCGGCTCATCGAGGATCAGCACTTCCGGACGATGCAACACCGCAACCGCCAGCGACAGGCGTTGACGCAGCCCCAGAGGCAGGGCGCCGGACGGCTGATCGGCGACGCTGAGCAGGTTGAAGCGTTGAATGAGGGCATCGATGCGTGGCGCACTCTCGGCTTTGGGCAAGTCGAACAGCCGGGCGTGCAGATCAAGGTTCTGTCGCACACTGAGTTCGCCATACAGCGAAAAGCTCTGGGACATGAAACCGACCCGTTTGCGCGTGGCCAGATCCTTGGCATTTACCGGGTTGCCGAGCAGTGTCGCGCGGCCTTCGCTGGCCGGCATCAGCCCGGTCAGGACTTTCATCGTGGTGGTCTTGCCGCAGCCGTTGGAGCCGAGAAAACCGAAAATTTCGCCGCGACCGATGGCGAAGTTGACGTGATCGACCGCAGTGAAGTCGCCGAAACGCAGTGTCAGGTCGTGGGCCTCGATGGCGGTGTCGCTGCTGCCACTGCTACGTGGCGGAATCACCAGCGGCCTGACGTCATGCTGGCTGTCACCCTGGAAATGGGTGAAGGCCTCATCGAGTTTGCCACTGGGGGTGACGGCCGCCAGTTCACGGCTCAGACCGGTGGCAATCAATTTGCCGTTGTCGAGCATCAGGCAATGCTCGAACTGTTCGGCTTCTTCCATGTACGCGGTGGCGACCAGCAGGGTCAGTTGCGGGCGCTGGCGCCGCACGTCGTCGATCAGCTCCCAGAAACGCCGTCGTGAGAGCGGGTCGACGCCGGTGGTTGGCTCATCGAGGATTAACAGATCCGGTTCGTGGATCAGCGCGCAGCACAGTCCGAGTTTCTGTTTCATGCCGCCGGACAACTTGCCGGCGGGGCGCTCGGCGAACTTCAGCAGGTCGGTGGCAAGCAGCAGATTGCGCATGCGTTGTTCGCTGTCGGCCTTCGACAGGCCGAACAGCGTGGCGAAGAACTGAATGTTTTCGCGGATCGACAGTTCTGGATACAGGTTGCCGCCCAATCCCTGCGGCATGAAAGCGATGCGTGCATACAGCGTGTCGCGGTGGTGGCGCTGCTGGATCGGCCCGCCAAGGACGTCCAGTTGCCCTTGCTGCAAGGCCTTCACGCCGGCGATCAGTCCCAGCAGGCTGGACTTGCCCGCGCCATCGGGGCCGATCAGACCGCAACGGGTGCCGGCTGGCAGGCTGAAGGTGATATCGCTCAGTGCTTGCTGTTTGCCGTAGCGGTGCGCGATAGCATTGGCCTGGACCGCGAGGCTGCTCATTGCAGATTGGCCGGCCAGACGATCGGCGCGGTGCGCACATACCCGGCACCGGGCATGCCGGGCTTGGCTTGCGGTACGGCGCTGGGTTGGGTCAAGCGCAGTTTGACGCGGAACACCAGTTTTTGCCGCTCGTCGCGGGTTTCGACTTCCTTGGGGGTGAACTGCGATTTGCCGGCGACAAAACTGATTTTCGCTGGCAAGGGCTTGTCGGGCAGGGCATCGAGCAGTACCCGGGCCTCATCGCCCACCGCCAGACGCCCGGCCACCGAGGCGGACAAGTAGAGGTTCATGTACTGATCGTTGGGGTCAATCAACAGCAGGACGCGGCCACCGGCACCCAGCACTTCCCCGGGTTCGGCCATGCGTAACTGGATCACCCCATCAATCGGCGCCCGCAGGCTGCTGTCGTCGATTTCGCTGGTCAGTTGAGCGACCTGCGCCTGGGCTGCGCCGATCGCTGCAGCGACCGCCGACACTTGGGCGCGGGCCGCCGTCACGGCAGCGTTGCCGGTGCCGATGCGCGACTGCAATTGATCGATGACCTGAGCGCTGACGAAACCGTGCTTGAACAGCGACTCAGAGCGCCCGAGTTCCTGTTGGGCCAGCAGTAGCTCACTCTGACGCAACTGCACGTTGGCCTGGGCGGCGTTGAGGTTTTCCCGGGCGCGCAACACCTCGGCTTCGGCCTGGTTGCGCTGGGCTTCAAGGGTGCGGGTGTCCATGCGGGCCAGCAGTTGGCCTTGAGTGACCTTGTCGCCTTCATCGACCAGCACCTCGGCGAGGCGCCCGGGGGTCTTGCTGGCGATTTGCACTTCGGTGGCCTCAAGTCGTCCGTTGCCGGCCGACAGCCCCTCGGGCAGGCGGCTGCTCATCGACTTCCAGTAACCGAAGCCGCCAGCGGCCAACAGCAAGGCTATGAGCGATCCGGCAAATAACAGTGAGGAACGGCGGTGCGTCGACATGGGGGCATCCTGCGGCTGTGGCGTCCACTCTGACGGTTCAAGCGCTGGGGGCGCTTGATGTCAGTCAAATGAGCGTCAAGCCTAGACCCTTTTGTCTGCCACCACGGTGTGACTTGGCAGTTCTCAGCGCAGGCCGAGCACTGCGGCCCATTGTTCGGCGGTGACGGGCATCACTGAAAGCCGCGAGCCTTTCTGCACCAGTGGCATTTCTGCCAGCGCGGTCTGCTGTTTCAGGTAGTCGAGCTTCAAGACTCGCGCAAAGGTTTCGACGTGCGCCACGTCGATGGCGCTCCAGGCATTCTTCTGCGCTGTGGCCTTCGGATCGAAGTAATGGCTCTGCGGCTCCAGCGCCGTCGGATCGGGATACGCTGCTTCGATAATTTTACCAATCCCGGCAATCCCCGGCTCGGGGCAGCTGGAATGGTAGAAAAAGAACTCGTCACCGACCGCCATCGCCCGCAGGAAATTGCGCGCCTGATAGTTGCGAACCCCGTCCCAGCGCGCCTTGCCGAGCTTTTCCAGGCCCTTGATCGAGAGTTCGTCGGGCTCTGATTTCATCAGCCAGTAGGCCATGTCGTGTGCTCCTGAAGCGGTCATTGGGCAGGTTGTCGGGCAATTTTATGACAAACCGACAGTCGGTTGACGTCAGCGTTTGCGCACAGGTTCACGTTGCCGCAAAATGCCGGCCTTTAAAGCTTGACGCTGCTGCACGGCCTACGAACGGAAACCGCTGCTGTCATCGTGATGATGTGCCTTGAGGGGGGCAATCGATGAAACGCAAACCGGATTTGCTATGGACTTTGGTAATTTTGTTTGGCCTGGGCGTGGTAACCACCGGTTACGCGCAGAGCCTGTGGGCGAACAAGACCGACGCGCCGATTGAAGTGGCGCAACAGGTGCAACAGTCGACCGCTTTCAAACGCTGAACCTGTCTCTTCGACGCCGCTGTTCCATGCGGCGTCTACTCTGCGAAATACCACGCCTTGTCGGTAACCGTGCCTTGTAACGGCACATCCCAGCTCGCCTGCGCCAGACGTTCGACCTTCTGACACTCATGGGCCAGGCCCAGCAGCGTCGGCTTGCGCCAGTTCTTGCGGCGGGCCAGATAGGCGAGGCTGCGATCATAAAATCCGCCGCCCATGCCCAGGCGCCCGCCGACATCGTCAAACCCCACCAGCGGCAACAGCACCAGATCCAGCGCCCAGACCTTGCGTTGCCGAGCCAGATTGGCCCGGGGCTCGAGGATGCGGAAACGATTGGGCGTGAGCTTTTCGCCGGGGCGGATGCGCTGGAAGACCATTTTCGTTCGTGGCCACGCGCTGAGTACCGGCAGATAAGTCGCCTTGCCGCGACGCTGGGCTTCGCGCAGGAGCAGGCGCGGATCGATTTCACCGTCGGTGGGCAAATACAGAGAGATATGTTTTGCCCGGCGAAAGTGCGGGTCCTGGGCCAATTGCCGGAACAGGCCTTTGGCAGCCTGGCGTTGTTCGCCTGGCGTCAGTGCGCGGCGTGCCTTGCGCAGCAGACGGCGGAGTTGCGGGCGGGGCAGCAGCGCGGGTTCGGTCATGGTTCGGCTTCGGCAGGTGGATGCAAAAACGTACGCATAAAAAATCCGATGTCGGCATACACCGACATCGGATTCGAATCAGGCTCCCCGGATGAACCGCTGTCAACTCAGCCCTTGAACCCGAAAGTTCAAGGTGGAAGAAGCAGTAGACTTTAAGGCTTTCCGTCTAGCGGACATGCACACCAGCCCAACGTGCAACTTCCAGGGTAGTGCGAATCGGCTCCGGGACATCGTCAACTGGCAAGCACCCCAGGGAGTGCCGCGAGTATACCTCAAGCTGTCAGGCGAATCAGCCCTTGGCGGTGTTCTGATCGTCGGCCAGGACCAGATCGACACGATCGAGCAAGTCGCGCACCTGTTCGCGGGTCGAACCGCTGGCCTGGATGTCCGGGCGCTCTTCTTTGTGCAACAGGTCGTGGGTGATGTTCAGCGCGGCCATCACGGCAATGCGGTCGGCACCGATGACTTTGCCGCTGCTGCGGATCTCGCGCATCTTGCCGTCCAGGTAGCGCGCGGCACTGACCAGATTGCTGCGTTCTTCCGGCGGGCAGATGATCGAATAGTCTTTGTCGAGGATCTGCACGGTAACGCTATTGCTTGAACTCATGAGTCTTGCTCCAGGGCCTTGAGGCGCGAAATCATCGATTCGACCTTACGCCGGGCGATTTCGTTTTTTTCAATGAGGTGAGCGCGTTCCTCGCGCCAGGTTTTTTCCTGAGCTAGTAAGAGTGCGTTTTGACTCTTAAGTTGCTCGACTCGGCCAATCAGCAGTTCGAGTCTGGCCATCAGCGCTTGCAGGTCGGTGTCTTCCATTGGGTCCACGTGTTCGTCTGATGGGTGGTGACTGGCGGACAGCCTTTAATGGTCTTGGCGGGGCTGTCGATGTAGGATACAAGGCCTTCATTCTAGACATAGCGCCGTCTGGCGCCTAGCTGCCCATGACCATTGCGAATTCCCCGTACCAAGCCTTTGCCACCCTGCTGACTGCCAGCGGCCACAACGTCTCGCCTGCCGAACTGCACGGCGTGCTGCTCGGGCGCAGTTGCGCCGGGGCCGGCTTCGATCACGAAGGCTGGCTGATCGACGCCGCCGAACTGCTCGAAGGCGACATCCAGGACAACGTCCGCAACGCCCTGATCGGCCTGCAGGAGATGGTCAAAGGCGAGCTGACCGGCGACGACGTCACTGTCGTGCTGCTGCTGCCGACCGACGATGCACCGCTGGCCGACCGCGCTGCTGCGCTGGGCGAGTGGTGCCAGGGCTTCCTCAGCGGTTTCGGCCTGAACTGCCGCGACAGCAGCATGCTCAGCACCGAAGCCACCGAAGTGCTGCAGGATCTGGCCGCCATTTCCCAGGTGCAGGACGCGCTGGAAGAATCCGAAGACGGCGAATCCGACTACATGGAAGTCATGGAATACCTGCGCGTCGCGCCGTTGCTGCTGTTCTCGGAAACCAAGAAGTCCGATGTGCCGCCAGCGGCCAAACCTTCGCTGCATTAATCGCGTGCCAGGGAAAGCCATCTGCCCATGACCCATATCCCCAAAGCGGAATACAGCCGTCGCCGCAAGGCCCTGATGGCGCAGATGGAACCCAACAGCATCGCGATCCTGCCCGCCGCCGCGGTGGCCATCCGCAACCGCGACGTCGAGCATGTCTATCGTCAGGACAGCGACTTCCAGTACCTCAGCGGTTTTCCCGAGCCACAGGCCGTCATCGTCCTGATGCCCGGCCGCGAGCACGGCGAGTACATCCTGTTCTGCCGTGAACGCAACGCCGAACGCGAATTGTGGGATGGCCTGCGCGCCGGGCAGGAAGGCGCGATCCGCGAGTACGGCGCCGACGACGCCTTTCCGATTACCGACATCGACGACATCCTCCCGGGCCTGATCGAAGGCCGCGACCGGGTGTATTCGGCGATGGGCAGCAACCCTGAATTCGATCGGCATTTGATGGACTGGATCAACGTGATCCGCTCCAAGGCGCACCTCGGCGCGCAGCCGCCGAATGAATTCGTTGCCCTGGATCACCTCCTGCACGACATGCGCCTGTATAAATCGGCGGCAGAAGTGAAGGTGATGCGCGAAGCCGCGCGGATTTCGGCGCAGGCGCATATCCGCGCGATGCAGGCCAGTCGTCCGGGGCTGTATGAATACAGCCTGGAAGCCGAGCTGGATTACGAATTCCGCAAGGGCGGGGCGAAGATGCCGGCCTACGGTTCGATTGTCGCCGCCGGGCGCAACAGCTGCATCCTGCATTACCAGCAAAATGACGCGCTGCTCAAGGACGGCGATCTGGTGTTGATAGACGCTGGTTGCGAGATCGACTGCTACGCCAGCGACATCACCCGCACCTGGCCGGTCAATGGCAGGTTCTCGCCGGAGCAGAAGGCGATCTACGAGTTGGTGCTGGCTTCGCAGGAAGCGGCATTCGCCGAGATTGCCCCCAACAAGCACTGGAACCAGGCGCACGAAGCCACGGTGCGGGTGATCACCGCAGGTCTGGTCAAGCTTGGCTTGTTGCAGGGCGAGGTTGACGAGTTGATCGCCAGCGAAGCCTACAAGGCTTTTTATATGCACCGCGCCGGCCACTGGCTGGGCATGGATGTGCATGACGTCGGCGAGTACAAGGTCGGCGGCGAATGGCGCGTGCTGGAAGTCGGCATGGCGCTGACCGTGGAGCCGGGTATCTACATCGCGGCGGACAATCAGAACGTGGCGAAGAAATGGCGCGGCATTGGCGTGCGCATCGAGGATGACGTGGTCGTGACCCGATCCGGCTGTGAAATCCTCACCAGCGGCGTGCCAAAAACCGTCGCCGAGATCGAAGCGCTGATGGCACAAGCAAGGACACACGCAGCATGAGTCGAGTCAATCTGGCAATCATCGGTGGCGGTCTGGTCGGCGCCAGTCTGGCGTTGGCGTTGCAGGCCGGGGCCAAGGCGCAGGGCTGGAAAATTGTCCTGATCGAACCGTTCGCCCCCGGCGACAACTGGCAGCCGAGCTACGATGCCCGCTCCTCGGCGCTGTCGTTCGGCTCGCGGCAGATTTATCAGCGCCTGGGCGTGTGGCAGGAAATTTCCCGCCGCGCCGAGCCGATCAAACAGATTCATGTCTCCGACCGTGGCCGTTTCTCCACCGCGCGTTTGTCGGCGATGGAAGAGGGGGTTCCTGCGCTCGGTTACGTGGTGGAAAACGCCTGGCTCGGCCAGTGCCTGTGGCAGCACCTCGACAAAGACGTGATCACGTGGCGCTGCCCGGCGGAAGTCACGCGCATGGAGCCGTTGGCCGATGGCTATCGCCTGACCCTCAACGATGAAACCACGCTGGAATGCGATCTCGCAGTGCTCGCCGATGGCGGCCGCTCCGGGTTGCGCGAACAGTTGGGCATCAACGTGCGCAAGCGCCCTTACAACCAGAGCGCGCTGATTGCCAACATCACCCCGAGCGAAGCGCACAACGGCATGGCCTTCGAGCGCTTTACCGATGAGGGGCCGATGGCCCTGCTGCCGCTGCCGGACAATCGCTGCGCCCTGGTGTGGACGCGGCTGGGCATGGACGCGCAGCGTCTGACCGAGTTGAGCGAGCGTGATTTTCTCAGCGAGCTGCAAGGCGTATTCGGTTACCGCCTCGGCACTTTGAAACAGGTCGGCGCACGGCATCTGTATCCGCTGTCGCTGATCGAAGCTGAAGAACAGGTGCGCTCGCATCTGGCCGTGCTCGGCAACGCCGCACACAGCCTGCACCCGATTGCCGGCCAGGGCTTCAACCTGTCGCTGCGTGACGCCGACGCCTTGGCTGCCGCGCTGCTGGCCAGCGACAAGCCGCTGGGCGACTTCGCCACGTTGCAGGCCTATCGCGAACGGCAGCGCCTCGATCAGGACCTGACGGTGGGCTTCTCCGATCAGGTCACGCGCCTGTTCGGCAGCACCCAGCCGCTGGTGTCGCTGGGGCGCAACCTCGGCCTGCTCGGCCTCGACCTGCTGCCACCGGCCAAGCGCTGGTTCGCCCGGCAGGCGATGGGCCTGGGAACCCGTCCGGATGCTTGAGTGGCTGAGCAACACATTCGGCAAGGCACGATTGATGCGCTGGGTAATGACCTGCTACCCGCCATATCTCGGCGCGGGTGTGCGGGTGCGCCACATCAGTGACGACTTTCGCGATGTGCAGGTGTCCATGGGGTTGGGCTGGTACAACCGCAACTATGTCGGCACCCAGTTTGGCGGCAGTCTGTATTCGATGGTCGACCCGTTCTTCATGTTGATGCTCATGGAAAACCTCGGCCCGAAGTACATCGTCTGGGACAAGGCCGCCGACATCGATTTCATTGCGCCGGGCAAAGGCCCGGTGTTCGCCCGGTTCAACATCGACCAGACCCTGCTCGACGAGATCCGCCGGCAGACCGCCAACGGCGAGAAATACCTGCCGCAGTTGCAGGTCGACATTCATGACGGCGCCGGCAACCTTGTGGCGCGGGTCGGTAAAACCCTTTACGTGCGGCTCAAGCCGCAAGCGAGACAGGCCTAAAGCATGGAAATGCGCGCAGATGTGCTGATTGTCGGAGCCGGAATGGTCGGCAGCGCCCTGGCGCTGGCGTTACAGGACAGTGGGCTGGAAGTGCTGTTGCTCGACGGTAGCCCGCTGAGTGTCAAACCCTTCGCTGCCGAAGCGGCGTTCGAACCGCGCGTCAGTGCATTGTCGGCGGCGAGCCAGCGCATTCTCGAGCGCCTTGGCGTCTGGGACGGCATCGCCCAGCGGCGCAGCAGCCCGTACACCGACATGCACGTGTGGGACGGCAGCGGCACCGGGCAGATTCATTTCTCGGCGAGCAGCGTGCATGCCGATGTGCTCGGCCACATCGTCGAAAATCGCGTGGTCCAGGATGCGCTGCTCGAGCGTTTGCATGGTTGCGACCTCGGCATGTTGGCCAATGCGCGGCTGGAGCAGATGCGTCGCTCCGGCGATGACTGGCTGCTGACGCTGGCCGACGGCCGCACCTTGCGCGCGCCGCTGGTGATCGCGGCCGATGGCGCCAATTCTGCTGTGCGCCGTCTGACCGGCGTGGCGACTCGCGAGTGGGATTATCTGCATCACGCCATCGTCACCAGCGTGCGCTGCAGCCAGCCGCACCGCAAAACCGCCTGGCAGCGCTTTACCGATCACGGGCCATTGGCGTTTTTGCCGTTGGAGCGTGATGGTCAGCAGGACTGGTGCTCGATCGTCTGGTCGACCACACCGGCTGAAGCCGAGCGCTTGATGGCGCTCGAGAAGACTGCGTTTTGCGCTGAGCTGGAGCGAGCGTTCGAAGGGCGCCTCGGTGAAGTGATCAGCGCCGATCCGCGTCTGTGCGTGCCGCTGCGTCAGCGCCATGCCAAGCGCTACGTCGCTGAGGGCCTGGCCTTGATCGGTGATGCGGCGCACACCATTCACCCCTTGGCGGGGCAGGGTGTGAACCTTGGATTCCTCGATGCCGCCGTGCTGGCGGAAGTGCTCCTGCAAGCGCATGAGCGCGGTGAGCGACTGGCGGACGTGAAGGTGCTGAGCCGCTACGAGCGTCGGCGCATGCCGCACAATCTGGCGCTGATGGCGGCGATGGAGGGCTTCGAGCGGTTGTTCCAGGCTGACCCGTTGCCGCTGAGGTGGCTGCGTAATGCCGGATTGAAACTGGTCGAGCAGATGCCCGAGGCGAAGGCGTTGTTTGTGCGCGAGGCGCTGGGGTTGACTGGGGATCTTCCAACTCTGGCAAAGCCCTGACCGCCTCATTGAGGCTGATGGCCTTCGCGAGCAGGCTCGCTCCCACTGTTGAGATGCATTCCAATGTGGGAGCGAGCCTGCTCGCGAAAGCGTCCGCCCACTTACCGCGGTTTTGAGTCGTGCAACATCTGGTAACGCCTTCCCCCAGTGTTCGATTGTGGTGGTAAATGTGAGTCCTTATCATTTGGCCCACATTTCCCGACCGAGAGACCACTCCCATGTTGGCACCCAAGCGTCTTCTGACCGCACTGGCCTTGACCCTGATCGGCAGCACCACTGCCCAGGCTGCCGATGAGGTGGTGGTTTACTCGTCGCGTATCGATGAGCTGATCAAACCGGTATTCGACGCCTACACCGCCAAGACCGGGGTGAAGATCAAGTTCATCACCGACAAGGAAGCGCCGCTGATGCAGCGCATCAAGGCCGAAGGTGAAAACGCCACCGCCGACCTGCTGCTCACCGTCGATGCCGGCAACCTGTGGCAGGCCGAGCAGATGGGCATCCTCCAGCCATTCACCTCGAAAACCATCGACACCAACATTCCCGCGCAATATCGCTCGTCCACCCACGCATGGACCGGCCTGAGCCTGCGCGCGCGGACCATCGCCTATTCCACCGAGCGAGTGAAGCCGGGCGAACTGACCACCTATGAAGCGCTGGCCGACAAGAACTGGGAAGGTCGCCTGTGCCTGCGCACGGCGAAGAAGGTCTACAACCAGTCGCTGACCGCGACCATGATCGAAGTCCACGGCGCCGAGAAGACCGAGCAGATCCTCAAGGGCTGGGTCAACAACCTGTCCACCGACGTGTTCTCCGATGACGTTGCGGTGCTGGAAGCGATCAACGCCGGGCAGTGCGATGTTGGCATCGTCAACACCTACTACTACGGTCGCCTGCACAAGCAGAAGCCTGAATTGCCGGTGAAACTGTTCTGGCCGAATCAGGCTGATCGCGGCGTGCATGTGAATCTGTCAGGCATCGGCCTGACCAAACATGCACCGCACCCGGAAGCGGCCAAGGCTCTGGTCGAATGGATGACCACGCCTGAGGCGCAGAAGATTTTTGCTGATGTGAATCAGGAATTCCCGGCCAACCCGGCTGTGGCGCCATCGGAAGAAGTGGCGGCGTGGGGCAAGTTTGTTGCTGATACGTTGCCGGTTGAGGTGGCGGGTAAACGTCAGGCCGAGGCGATCCGGATGATGGATCGGGCGGGGTGGAACTGAGGCGTTTCGTGTAACTGTTGATCTTTCAAGATCGCTCCCTCACCCCAGCCCTCTCCCGGAGGGAGAGGGAGCCAACTTGTTGCTTTCGAAACTTGAGTTCGACTCAATATCTCAGGTCGATGTAGTTTGCATGAGCACCTCGGTCAGTTCCCTCTCCCTCCGGGAGAGGGCTAGGGTGAGGGCAGCAATCCCAACCTGAAATACGCAATCCAAGAACACCCCAATCCCTCCAGAGACCCAAAAGTGGCCCACCCCGCCCAACGCCGCTGGTACCCCATCGTCTTCGCCATCGCCGCTCTGGTGTTGTTGCCGCTGAGCGTGTTGCTGCTGTCGTGGCAGACCATCGATCAGCAGATCTGGTCGCACCTGTGGCAAACCCAGATGCCGCGTCTGCTCGGCAATACCCTGAAGCTGATCCTCGGCGTCGGTGTCGGCGTGATTCTGCTGGGTGTCAGCCTCGCATGGCTGACCAGCCTCTGTGAATTCCCCGGTCGGCGCTGGCTCGACTGGGCGCTGATGCTGCCCTTCGCCATTCCAGCGTATGTACTGGCGTTCGTTTTCGTCGGCCTGCTCGATTTCGCCGGCCCCGTGCAGTCCCTGTTGCGCGAATGGTTCGGCAGCGGCCTGCGCCTGCCTCGGGTACGGTCCACCGGCGGGGTGATCGTGGTGCTGGTGCTGGTGTTTTATCCCTACGTTTATCTGCTGGCGCGCACCGCGTTTCTGGCTCAGGGCAAAGGTTTGATGGAAGCGGCGCGGGTGCTGGGCCAGTCGCCGTGGCAGGCGTTCTGGCGGGTTGCGCTGCCGATGGCGCGTCCGGCGATTGGCGCGGGCGTGGCGCTGGCGCTGATGGAAACCCTGGCCGATTTTGGCGCGGTGTCGGTGTTCAACTTCGATACCTTCACCACGGCCATCTACAAAACCTGGTACGGCTTTTTCAGCCTGCCCAGCGCTGCGCAACTGGCCAGTCTGTTGCTGCTGGTGGTGATGCTGGTGCTGTACGGCGAGCGCCGGGCACGCGGGGCGAATCGGGCCAGCAACGAGCGGCCACGGGTGAAAGCGCTGTATCACCTGCGGGGAATCAAGGCCTTCGCGGCGACGGGCTGGTGTGGATTGGTGTTCGCCTGCGCCTTCGTCATCCCGGTGCTGCAACTGATCGTCTGGTTCTGGCAGCGTGGACGCTTCGATCTGGACGAGCGCTACGCCGGACTGATTCTGCACACGCTGTACCTGGGCGCGATGGCGGCGCTGATCACCGTCAGCGTTGCGCTGTTGCTGGCGTTTGCCCGGCGCCTGGCACCGACCCCAGCCATCAACTCCGGGGTCGGCCTGGCCAATCTCGGCTACGCCTTGCCCGGTTCGGTGCTGGCGGTGTCGATCATGCTTGCCTTCAGTTATCTGGATCGTGAACTGGTGATTCCGCTCTCCGCCTGGCTCGGTGGTACCGGCAAACCGTTGCTGCTCGGCAGCCTCGCGGCGTTGCTGATGGCTTATCTGGTGCGCTTCATTGCCGTCGCCTATGGGCCGCTGGAAAGCAGTCTGGCGCGTATACGGCCATCTTTGCCTGAAGCGGCACGCAGCCTGGGTGTCAGTGGGCCGCGACTGTTTTTCAAAGTGTATCTGCCGCTCTTGCTGCCCGGCACGTTGAGCGCCGCGTTGCTGGTGTTCGTCGATGTGCTCAAGGAAATGCCCGCGACCCTGCTGATGCGCCCGTTTGGCTGGGACACGCTGGCGGTGCGCATCTTTGAAATGACCAGCGAAGGCGAATGGGCGCGCGCCTCATTGCCGGCATTGACGCTGGTGCTGGTCGGGTTGTTGCCGGTGATCGGATTGATTCGACGTTCGGCGCATCGAAACACTTAGTCGTCAGTCCTACATCATGCGGCTACAATGCGCGGCATTCGGTGCGGTTCGTCTGACAGACCCGTGCGCTGGAATCGGCTGCAAGCCTTATCCATCAAGGCTTTCAGCCGTATAGCGGCGGTCCGCACCCTCGCCACGCCCGGAAGGAGAAACCCATGGGACAGCGTACGCCTCTGTATGACCTGCACCTCGCGCTCGGCGCGAAGATGGTCGATTTTGGCGGTTGGGACATGCCACTGCATTACGGCTCGCAGGTCGAGGAGCACCACGAAGTGCGCCGCGATTGCGGGGTGTTCGATGTTTCCCATATGACCGTGATCGATGTCACCGGCGCCCAGGCCAAGGCCTGGCTCCAGCATCTGCTGGCCAACGACGTCGAACGTCTGCACCGCCCCGGCCGGGCGTTGTACAGCACCATGCTCAATGAGCGCGGCGGCATCGTCGACGACATGATCGTCTATCGCCTCGACGACGCGTACCGGCTGGTGTTCAACGCCTCGACCCGCGATCAGGATCTGGCCTGGATGAACGCCCAGCTCGGCGCCTACGACGTGCAACTGCACGAGCGCGCCGAGCTGGCGATGCTCGCCATCCAAGGCCCGCAGGCCCGGCACAAGATTGCCGAACTGGTCACCCAGTCGCGCGCCACGCTGATCCAGCAACTCAAACCTTTCGAAGGCGCCATCGACGGCGACTGGTTCATCGCGCGTACCGGTTACACCGGCGAGGATGGCCTGGAAATCTGCCTGCCGGCCAATCAGGCGCCGGGTTTCTTCAACGACCTGGTCGGTGCCGGTATTTCGCCGATCGGCCTTGGCGCTCGCGACACCTTGCGTGTCGAGGCCGGAATGAACCTGTACGGTCAGGACATTCATCAGGACGTTTCACCGCTGGCCTCGAACATGGCCTGGAGCATCGCCTGGGAGCCGGCCTCGCGGCAGTTCATCGGTCGCGCGGCGCTGGAGGCGGAAAATGCCGCGGGCGTAGCGCACAAGCTGGTCGGTCTGGTGCTGGAAGAACGCGGGGTTTTGCGCGCTCACCAAGTGGTTCGCATCGCCGATGTTGGCGAAGGGGAGATCACCAGTGGTAGTTTCTCTCCTACGCTGAGCAAATCGATTGCCCTGGCGCGTGTACCGATGGCGACTGCCGACCGCGCCGAAGTGGAAATCCGTGGCAAGTGGTACCCGGTGCGAGTGGTCAAACCGACCTTCGTGCGCCATGGCAAAACCTTGATCTAACCTTTTCTGGCGGGTATGACCGCTGACCAATTTCCGAGGAACCGAAGATGAGCGATATCCCTGCCGAACTGCGTTTTGCCGAAAGTCATGAATGGGCGCGTCTGGAAGCTGACGGCACCGTCACCGTGGGCATCAGCGATCACGCGCAGGAAGCGCTGGGCGACGTGGTGTTCGTCGAGTTGACCGAAGTCGGCAAGGTGTTCGCCGCCGGTGATCAATCCGGCGTGGTCGAGTCGGTGAAAGCCGCCTCCGACATCTACGCCCCGGTCAGCGGTGAAGTCATCGCGATCAACGAGGCGCTGACCGACTCGCCAGAAGAGCTGAATAATGACCCGTACGGCGCGTGGATCTTCAAGCTCCAGCCAAGCGACAAGGCCGAGCTGGACAAGCTGCTGGATGCTGCTGGGTACAAGGCTGCAATCGGCGAGTAAGTTGCCGGCAACACCCAAAGCCCCGATTCGTCGGGGCTTTTTTATGGGCGACGAATATCCCTTTGTGGGAGCGAGCCTGCTCGCGAAAGCGCCATATCAGTCAATGCCAAGGTTTCTGAAACACCGCTTTCGCGAGCAGGCTCGCTCCCACAGGGGCGGCGTGATCTTGAAAATTCGCCTGCTATGCTGGTTTGACCGTGTCGATTGACGCCAAGCGCCAGCCAGGAGAGCCCGTCATGTCCCAGTCGCCGTCCCTGAGCCAGTTACGCGATCCCGAAGCCTTTCTGCGCCGCCACCTTGGCCCGGATGCCGCCGAGCAGCAGGCGATGCTCGACAGCCTCGGCCTGGGCAGTCGCGCCGAGCTGATCGAGCAGACCGTGCCGCCGGGCATTCGCTTCAATCGCGCACTGGATCTGCCGCCGGCACTCGACGAACAGGCTGCGCTGGCGAAACTGCGCGGTTATGCCGAGCAGAATCAGCTGTTCACCAGCCTGATCGGCATGGGCTATCACGGCACCGTCACGCCGACCGTCATTCTGCGTAACGTGCTGGAAAATCCCGGCTGGTACACCGCGTACACCCCATATCAACCAGAGATCGCCCAGGGCCGGCTCGAAGCCCTGCTGAATTTTCAGCAGCTGACCATCGACCTCACCGGCCTGGAACTGGCCAACGCCTCGCTGCTCGATGAGGCCACCGCAGCGGCCGAAGCCATGGCGTTGGCCAGGCGCGTGGCGAAGTCGAAGAGCAATCTGTTTTTTGTGGATGAAAACTGCCATCCGCAAACCCTCTCCGTGGTGCAGACCCGCGCCGAAGGTTTCGGCTTCGAGCTGGTCGTCGACGCGGTGGATAACCTGGCGCAGCACGAGGTGTTCGGCGCGCTGCTGCAATACCCCGACACCCACGGCGAAATCCGCGATCTCAAACCCTTGATCAACCACCTGCACGCACAACAGGCCCTGGCCTGCGTCGCTACCGATTTGCTCAGCCTGCTGGTGCTGACGCCGCCGGGTGAGTTGGGTGCCGACGTGGTGTTCGGTTCGTCCCAGCGTTTCGGTGTGCCGATGGGTTATGGCGGCCCTCATGCGGCGTTTTTCGCCAGCCGCGAGGAATACAAACGGGCGATTCCGGGGCGGATCATCGGTGTGTCGAAAGATGCTCGTGGCAACGTCGCGCTGCGCATGGCCCTGCAAACCCGCGAGCAACACATCCGCCGCGAGAAAGCCAATTCGAACATCTGCACCGCGCAGGTGCTGCTGGCCAATATCGCCAGCTGTTATGCGGTGTATCACGGCCCCGAGGGCTTGAAGCGTATCGCCCAGCGCGTGCATCGCCTGACCTGCCTCCTCGCCGCGGGACTCAAGCGCAACGGTATCAAACGGCTCAACGAGCAGTTCTTCGACACCCTGACCCTGGAGGTCGGCGGTGCGCAAACGGCGATCATCGAAAGCGCTCAGGCGGCGCAGATCAACCTGCGCATTCTTGGCCGCGGCCGCGTCGGTCTGAGTCTGGACGAGACCTGTGATGAACACACCGTGGCGAAGCTGTTCGATGTGCTGCTCGGCGCCGATCACGGCCTGAGCGTTGATGCGCTTGATGCGGAGGACATCGCCTCGGGAATTCCCGACGAACTCCAGCGCAGCACACCGTACCTGCAACATCCGGTGTTCAACGCTCACCACAGCGAAACCGAGATGCTGCGTTACCTCAAACAACTGGAAAACAAGGATCTGGCGCTCAATCAGTCGATGATTCCGCTCGGTTCCTGCACGATGAAGCTCAACGCCACCAGCGAAATGATCCCGATCACCTGGCCGCAGTTCGCCAATCTGCATCCCTTCGTGCCGAGGGAGCAGGCTGTCGGTTACACACTGATGATCGAAGAACTTGAGCGTTGGCTCTGCGCGATCACTGGTTTCGATGCGATCTGCATGCAGCCCAATTCCGGCGCCCAGGGCGAATACGCCGGGCTCCTGGCGATCCGTAAATATCACGAGAGCGGGGGGGAGGGCGCGCGGGATATCTGCCTGATTCCGTCGTCGGCCCATGGCACCAACCCGGCCTCGGCGCAGATGGCCGGAATGCGTGTGGTGATTGTCGAATGCGATGAGGCGGGCAACGTCGATCTGGATGATTTGCAGCTGAAAGCCGCAGAGGCTGGGAATAAGTTGTCGTGCCTGATGGCGACCTATCCGTCGACCCATGGCGTTTACGAGGAAGGCATCAGCGACATCTGCGCAGTGATCCACCAGCACGGCGGCCAGGTGTACATGGATGGCGCCAACCTCAATGCCCAGGTTGGTCTCGCCCGACCGGCGGACATTGGCGCCGACGTGTCGCACATGAACCTGCACAAGACCTTCTGCATTCCCCATGGCGGCGGCGGGCCGGGCATGGGGCCGATCGGCGTCCGTGCGCATCTGGCGCCGTTCGTCGCCAACCATCCGGTGGTGCCGATTGACGGGCCGCTGGCGCAGAACGGCGCAGTCAGCGCAGCACCGTGGGGCAGTGCGAGCATTTTGCCGATCAGTTGGATGTACATCGCCATGATGGGCCCGCAACTGGCGGACGCCAGCGAGGTGGCGATTCTGGCGGCAAATTATCTGGCGCAGCATCTATCCGGGGCGTTCCCGGTGCTTTACGCCGGGCGCAACGGCCGGGTGGCGCATGAATGCATTCTTGATCTGCGCCCACTGAAGGCGCAAACCGGCATCAGCGAGGAAGACGTTGCCAAGCGGCTGATGGATTACGGCTTCCACGCGCCGACCATGTCCTTCCCGGTACCGGGTACGTTGATGGTCGAGCCGACCGAGAGCGAATCCAAGGCAGAACTCGACCGCTTCATCGCGGCGATGCTGAGTATTCGCGCAGAGATCAATGAAGTGCAGAAGGGCAACTGGCCGGGCGAAGACAACCCGCTCAAACGCGCGCCGCATACCTTGGCCGATGTCACTGGAGTCTGGGAGCGACCCTACAGTGTCGAACAGGCCATCACCCCGGATGCGCACACACGCTTGCACAAATATTGGCCGGCGGTGAATCGGGTGGATAACGTTTACGGCGATCGCAATCTGTATTGCGCCTGCGTGCCGGTGGATGATTACCGCTGAAGATCAAAAGATCGCAGCCTTCGGCAGCTCCTACAGTAGGAATGCATTCCAAAGGTAGGAGCTGCCGAAGGCTGCGATCTTTTGATTCTGGCGCAAAAAAAAGCCGCTCGATCGAGCGGCATTTTTCATGGCGCGAGGCTTACTCGGACGCCACGGCGTTCTTCGCCAGAATCGCGTTCGCCAGTTCCATGTCCGAAGCCTGCAGGCCCGGGTTGTCGGCGCGGACTTTCTGCATGGCTGCTTCCAGGTACGGGCCACGGATGCCGCCGTCGCTGGCGACGAAGCTGCCGGCGTCGTCCTGGGCGGCGACGATCAGCTTGTGATCCTTGAACGTCAGGTAGGTCGAGCCGGTGGTGGCACCGGAGGAGATGACGTTACGCCAAAAGCTGTCCGCCATGGCCGAACCAACGGGAAGCGACAGCAGGGCCAAGGTGGCGACAGCAAGTTTGAGACGCATGATGAGGTGACTCCTGGGATTGACTACGGCGTTGGATAGCCGATCCCCCGATCCAGTTCCGTGCTGAATTATTTCAACTCACTTTGCGGCGTCACCCGCAGCACTTCTTCCACCGTGGTCAGCCCCGCCGCGACTTTCTGCGCGCCGGACAGGCGCAGGCTGCGCATGCCTTCCTTGAATGCCTGACGCCTGATCGCGGTGAGGTCGGTATCCGGGGTGATCAGCGCTTTGAGGCTGTCGCTCAGTTGCATGATTTCGTAGACCCCGGCGCGGCCGCGATAGCCGGTGTCGCGGCATTCCAGGCAACCGATCGCTCGCTGCGCATTGCTCGGCAGCGGCGCTTGCCAGGGCCGGGTCAGGGTTTGCCAGTCTTCATCCTCGAGCGTCAGTGGCGCCTTGCAGTGCGGGCATAACGTGCGCACCAGACGCTGAGCCATAACGCCGAGCACGGTGGCTTTGATCAGGTAATGCGGCACACCGAGTTCGAGCAAACGGCTGATGGCGCTTGGTGCATCGTTGGTGTGCAGGGTGGACAAGACCAAGTGGCCGGTGAGTGCGGCCTGAATCGCCATTTCCGCAGTTTCCAGATCGCGGATCTCGCCGATCATGATGATGTCCGGGTCCTGTCGCATCAGCGCGCGCACTCCAGCGGCGAAGGTCAGTTCGATGTTGTGCTGCACCTGCATCTGGTTGAAGGCCGGCTCGACCATTTCGATCGGGTCCTCGATGGTGCAGAGGTTGACCTCCGGCGTCGCAAGTTTTTTCAGCGTGGTGTACAGGGTGGTGGTCTTGCCCGAACCGGTCGGCCCGGTGACCAGAATGATGCCGTTGGGCTGGCGGGTCATGTCCTGCCAGCGGCGCAGGTCGTCGGCGCTGAAACCCAACTGGTCGAAATTTTTCAGCAGCACTTCCGGGTCGAAAATCCGCATGACCATTTTTTCGCCGAACGCCGTCGGCAAGGTCGACAGACGCAATTCCACTTCGCCGCCGTCCGGGGTCTTGGTCTTGACCCGGCCATCCTGGGGTTTGCGTTTTTCCGCGACGTTCATGCGGCCGAGGCTTTTCAGGCGGCTGACGATCGCCATGGTCACCTGCGGCGGGAATTGATAGACGTTGTGCAGCACGCCGTCGATGCGAAAGCGCACGGTGCCGTGCTCGCGGCGCGGTTCGATGTGGATGTCGCTGGCGCGCTGCTGGAAGGCGTATTGGAACAGCCAGTCGACGATGTTGACGATGTGCGCGTCGTTGGCGTCCGGTTCCTGGTCGCTGGCGCCGAGATTGAGCAGTTGTTCGAAATTGCCGAGGTTGCCGCCCTGGGCGTCGGCATTGCTGGCGCCGCTGACCGATTTGGCCAGACGAAAGAATTCGACGCTGAAGCGCTGGATGTCGACCGGGTTGGCCACAACGCGTTTGATCGGCAGCTTCAACACGTGGGTCAGGTCGGCTTCCCAACCGCTGACGTAGGGCTGAGCGCTGGCCACGGTGACCGAATCGCGGTCCACGGCGACGGCGAGAATCTTGTGGCGCTGGGCGAAGGCATAGGACATCAGCGGCGTGATCGCCGCGACATTGATTTTCAGCGGATCAATGCGCAAATACGGCTGACCGGCCTGTTGCGCCAGCCACAGGGTCAGGCTTTCCAGATCCAGATGTTTGCCCGGACGGCTGAGGTCGTCGAGTTGCTGGCTGGCGATGAATTCCAGCGGATGCATCTGCCCGTGAGCAGCATGGCGACGGCGGGCATTGAGCGCCTGTTCCGCCGCGTCCTGGCAGATGAAGCCTTGGGCGACCAGTTCCCGTAATACATCGTTGAGGTCCAGCCAGCGGTCCTGAGTGACAAATTGAACGGACATGCGGCTTTCCTTTTTAAGCGTCATGCGCAAAAGGATAGTCGTGGCTCTGCTGACCGTTGGGCCACTACCCGACGAAGCCGTTGCCGGATTTGTCAGCCGGCAGCCTGTGCGGGCGCCTGCCACGCTGCGTCGGCGTTGTGCAGGTCCACTGTGCAGACGCTGATCAGGTTGCGCAGTTTTTCCGCGATCACTTGCGCGCGATGCCAGCTCAGGCCGCCCATTAGCAGGTCGATCGACAGCAGATCTTCCTGGCGCTGGACGTTGACCTGCTCCGGCGTCAGAAACTGCAAAGCGAACAGATTCAGCACCCGCACCAGCAGATCCGGCTCGGCCTCGGCGAGGATCCGGTACTGCGCCAGGCAGTGGGCGTTGTTGACGTTCCAGACATCGGCGCGGGTGGGGGCGCTGTTCACGGCTTCAAGGTGCGGCATGGCGAGTCTCCAAAATCACTGGAGAAATTTTTACATTCGGTGCGGGGTATTTCTTGGCTATGATCGGCGTCTGAACGGATTTATCGAAAGAGTTGATTCGTGAAAGCTGATCTTTGAGGATTTTTTATGCACAGCGAGCTGGACGCCTACGACCGCAAGATCCTCGCCTTGCTCCAGGAAGACGCTTCGCTGTCGAGCGCGCAGATCGCCGAACAGGTCGGCCTGTCGCAATCGCCGTGCTGGCGGCGGATTCAGCGGATGAAGGAGGAGGGCATTATTCGCGGTCAGGTGACCTTGCTGGATCGCAAGAAGATCGGCCTGAACACGCAGATCTTTGCCGAGATCAAACTCAACGCTCATGGGCGTTCGAACTTCACTGAATTCACCGAGGCGATTCGCGGCTTTCCGGAAGTGCTGGAGTGTTATGTGCTGATGGGCGCAGTGGACTTCATGTTGCGCATAGTCGCGGCAGACATTGAGGCGTACGAGCGGTTCTTTTTCGAAAAGCTGTCGCTGGTGCCGGGGATACAGGAAGTGAATTCGATTGTGGCGCTTTCTGAAATCAAGTCCACCACGAGCCTGCCGGTCTAGTGCGGATGGCCTTTGTGGCGAGGGGATTTATCCCCGCTGGGCTGCGCAGCAGACCCCGCTTGATCGTTCCCACGCAGAGCGTGGGAACGATCAGGTGGGAAGGTGTTTAGCTGCGCAGGAGGATTTTCCAAGCGCGGTTCTGGTACACCGCAATTGCCTGATGCTTGCGTGCATCGAGCAGTTCGTCGGTGATGGTCGGCTCGTTGGCCAGTTGCGCCAGTTTGTTCAGCTCACCGTACAGGCGATCCATTTCCGGGATGTCCAGCACGTTGCGCGCATGGTGCAACCAGACCTGAATGCGTTCGATACGCGGCAGTTGTTCAGCGAGATCTTCCGGCTGCTGCTGATAGCGTTGCAGCTGCAGAGCAGTGGCTTCTTCGCCGAGCAGACGCGGCAGCCAGCTGTGCAGTTGCGCGTCACCCTGACGATTACCGCGAGTGTTGCGGTCGGCGGTCCAGGTGCGGGCCAGCAGCCAGCGTGAAGCGTTCAGCGAGAACTGGCCCCAGCGCGGGTCTTCCAGTTCTTCGAGGAACTGCTCCGGCGCGGCCTTGCGCACGTCTTCGTCTTCGATGCCGACCTGTACCAGTGGACGCCAGTCTTCCAGCAAGGCATCGAGGGCCACGCGCAAATCGTGGGTCGACTGACGCGGCGCAGCCTGGCCGAGGCTGCTGAGCAGGGCGCGCATTTCCGCGAGGTTCTCGACCCAGTCCTGCAGCAGACGCCAGTGGCCGTTGAAGCGATATTGTTCGGCCAGACGCTGGCTGCTGCCGAGCAGATGCCAGCTCAGCGCGGCGAAGGCGTCGTCGAGACGGGTTTCGGTGGTCAGCTGCGGCGCTGGCAGGCTCAGCGAGTAGCTGTTGGCGTCGTGCAGGCGATAACCGCGCTCGGCCTTGCTGATATCGCATGGCATCAGCGCCAGGGTTTCGGCCAGTTCGGCAGCCAGTTCCAGCAACGCGGCAGGCTCGCCTTCGCGCAGCTCCAGTTCCAGCTCGCAGATTTCTTCTTTCTGCTTGCCGACCACCACGTGACCGAGATCCAGCGCGGCTTCAATGACTACTTTGGTCTTGCCACGGCCCCAGGCGATTTCGGCGCGCTCGCGGACGAAATCGGTGGTGAAGATCGGCTTGAGGGTTTTCTTGTCCAGCTCGGCGAGCGACTCGGGCCAGCATTCGCCGTCGAGTTTCTTCACGTCGAGCTTGGCCTTCGGCAGTTTCCAGTCGTACTCGTTACGCTCGGACAGACCGGCGACGCTCTGGCCGCGGGTCTTGAGAGTTTGAATCACTTCGTCACCGTCCTTGCGCAGGCGCAGGGCGACCTTGGCCTGGGCGAGGTCGCGCTCGGGGGTGTCGAAGTACTGGTTCATCAACTCACGGCGTTCCCAGCCACTTTTGTTTCGTTTCTTCAGCAGCGGGTGCTCGCGCAGGGCAGCGAGGGTTTCGCGGCTGACGCGGAGTTTGATTTCAGTTTCTTTTTGCATGGCCGGAACATCCAGAATCGGGAGCGCAGCCGGGGGAATGTGTGGCTGCCAAGGCCGTGCAGTGTACAGGAGTCAAACTTCCTACGCCCTGCGGCGGTTTATTCCGCGCGCCGGATGGTTCTATAGTGGGCCTCAATCCGGGACCTGGAGTCAGTGATGCCATTGCCGTCCATGCAAGACCAGTTCGCCGCGCTGATTGCCGCGCCATCGGTCAGCTGCACCCAACCGAACCTGGACCAGTCCAACCGCGCCGTCATCGATCTGCTCGCTGGCTGGCTCGGTGACCTGGGTTTCAGCTGCGATATCCAGCAGGTCAGCCCCGGCAAATTCAATCTGCTCGCCAGTATCGGCAGCGGCCCCGGCGGCCTGGTGCTGGCCGGGCACAGCGACACCGTACCTTATGACGACGCGTTGTGGCAGACCGACCCGCTGAAGCTCACCGAAGTCGACGGTCGCTGGGTCGGGCTGGGCAGTTGTGACATGAAGGGCTTCTTCGCGCTGATCATCGAAGCCGTGCGGCCGCTGCTCGATCAGCCGTTCAAGCAACCGCTGCTGATCCTCGCCACCTGCGACGAAGAAAGCTCGATGTCCGGCGCCCGAGCGCTGGCCGAGGCCGGGCAGCCGCTGGGCCGCGCGGCGGTGATCGGCGAGCCGACCGGGCTCAAGCCGATTCGCATGCACAAAGGCATCATGATGGAGCGCATCGATATCCTCGGGCAGAGCGGTCACTCGTCTGATCCGCGCCTGGGCCACAGCGCCCTTGAAGCGATGCACGATGCGATCGGCGAACTGCGCGGTCTGCGCCTGTTGTGGCAGCGTGAATTCAGCAACCCACAGTTCAGCGTGCCGCAACCGACGATGAACTTCGGCTGCATTCATGGCGGCGACAACCCCAATCGCATCTGCGGCCAGTGCTCGCTGGAATTCGACCTGCGCCCGCTGCCGGGCATGGATCCGAGCCTGCTGCGCGCGGAAATCCTGCACAAGCTCAACCCGGTGGCCGAGCGGCACAAAGTGAAGATCGACTACAAACCGCTGTTCCCGGAAGTGCCGCCGTTCGAGCAGGCTGCAGATGCCGAACTGGTGCGCATCGCTGAAAAGCTCACCGGCCATCGCGCCGAAGCAGTAGCGTTCGGCACCGAAGCGCCTTATCTTCAGCGCCTCGGCTGCGAAACCATCGTCCTCGGCCCCGGCGACATTGCCTGCGCGCATCAACCCGGCGAGTACCTTGAAATGTCACGTTTGCAGCCTACCGTGCATCTGATTCGGCAGTTGATTGAACATTATTGCCTGACGACAGACGAACGATGACGGCCCTGTGTGGGAGCGAGCCTGCTCGCGAAAGCGTTCCGTCAGTCGCCATTGATGAACCTGATCCACCGTTTTCGCGAGCAGGCTCGCTCCCACAGGGTTAAATGTCTTGCATCAACCCGGTAAATTGCCTGCACCACAACCCGTATTCATGAGGAGAGCGCGCGTGTCGCCAAGCCTGTTCCGACGATAACCATCAGCCCGCTGTGCGTTTTTCGTTTCGCCCCTTTTTTCGGCTGCTCTTTATTACAGGCCCAGGTTCATGCCCGAATACGTCAATTGGCTTCGCCACGCGTCTCCTTACATCAATGCCCACCGCGATTGCACCTTCGTCGTCATGCTTCCCGGCGACGGCGTCGAGCATCCGAATTTCGGCAATATCGTCCACGACCTGGTCTTGCTGCACAGTCTGGGCGTGCGTCTGGTGCTGGTGCACGGCTCGCGCCCGCAGATCGAAACCCGCCTCGCCGCCCGTGGCCTGACCCCGCATTACCATCACGGCATGCGCATTACCGATGCCGCGACGCTTGAGTGTGTGATCGATGCGGTCGGCCAGTTGCGCATCGCCATCGAAGCGCGGCTGTCGATGGACATGGCCTCGTCGCCGATGCAGGGCTCGCGTCTGCGCGTGGCCAGCGGCAACCTCGTCACCGCGCGGCCGATCGGTGTGCTGGAAGGTGTCGACTATCACCACACCGGTGAAGTGCGTCGGGTTGACCGCAAAGGCATCAATCGCCTGCTCGATGAGCGCTCGATCGTGCTGTTGTCGCCGCTGGGCTATTCGCCGACCGGCGAGATCTTCAACCTTGCCTGCGAAGACGTCGCCACCCGCGCCGCCATCGATCTGGGCGCGGACAAGCTGCTGTTGTTTGGCGCCGAGCTCGGCCTGATCGACGAAAACGGCAAACTGGTGCGCGAACTGCGCCCGCAACAAGTGCCGGCACATTTGCAGCGTCTGGGCATGAGCAACTATCAAGCGGAATTGCTCGATGCCGCCGCCGAAGCCTGTCGAGGCGGCGTTGCGCGCAGCCATATCGTCAGTTACGCCGAAGACGGCGCATTGCTAACCGAACTGTTCACCCGCGACGGTGGCGGTACGCTGGTGGCGCAGGAGCAATTCGAACTAGTGCGCGAGGCGGCGATTGAAGACGTCGGCGGCCTGCTCGACCTGATCAGTCCGCTGGAAGAGCAAGGCATTCTGGTGCGCCGCTCGCGGGAAGTACTGGAGCGCGAAATCGAACAGTTCAGCGTGGTTGAACGGGAAGGCATGATCATCGCCTGTGCGGCGCTGTATCAGATTGCCGATTCCGATGCCGGCGAACTGGCGTGCCTGGCGGTGAATCCGGAATACCGCCACGGCGGACGCGGCGACGAGTTGCTCGAACGCATCGAAACCCGCGCGCGGGCGCAGGGTTTGAAAACCCTGTTCGTACTCACCACGCGCACCGCGCACTGGTTCCGCGAGCGCGGTTTCGAGCCTAGCAGCGTCGAACGCCTGCCAGCGGCACGGGCGTCGCTGTACAACTATCAGCGCAACTCGAAGATCTTCGAAAAGACCCTCTGAACAACAGCGAGGTCTGTGGCGAGGGGATTTATCCCCGCTGGGTCGCGTAGCGGCCCCCTGTGGTTTCACTTGGAATCGCTGGGGCACTGCTGTGCAGTCCAACGGGGATAAATCCCCTCGCCACTTTCTGCATTCAGTCAGAGATGAACCTGGCGCTGACGTACGGCGAATAATCCGCCAGCACTGTCTCGACCTTGCCCTGTTCCTTCAAGAATTTCGCCGTTTCGGCAATGGCCTCGGCGGTGCCGCCGTCCAGCAGCGCCGTGCTTTGCTGCGCCTTGGCATCCGGGAACGCCGATCCGGCCAGCAGTTCCGGCACATCTGCTGCGTTGGCACCGGTCAATTTGGCGATTTTCTGCACAGGCACCGAGTCGGCCGTCCAGCTGTCTTTGTGTGCGGCGTAATCAGCGAACGACTCCAGGGTGACCTTGGCAAACTTGGCCACGATCTCGGGATGCTTCTCGGCAAAGTCCTTGCGCGCCACCCACACCTCAAAGGTCGGCGCACCCCACTGGCCGACCTGGGCGGCGTCGGTCAGGGTCTTGCCGGTCTTGCGGATCTCGCCCAGCGCCGGCGACCAGACAAAGGCCCCGTCAATGTCGCCACGCTTCCACGCGGCGGCGATTTCCGCCGGTTGCAGGTTGACCACTTTGACTTGCGAGGTATTCAGGCCCCAGTGCTTCAGCGCCCCAAGCAGACTGTAGTGCGAGGTGGACACGAACGGTGTGGCGATGGTTTTACCGATCAGGTCCTGCGGTTTGTCGATGCCGCTGCCGTTGCGCACCACCAATGCTTCGGCGGCATTGATCTGTGCCGAAACGATGAACGCCACGATCGGCAGATTGCGTGAAGCAGCTGCTGCCAGGGGACTTGAGCCAAGGTTGCCTATCTGTACGTCGCCAGAAGCAATGGCAGTGACGACTTCCGGGCCGCTGTTGAAACGACGCCAGTCGATCTTCTCGCCGATGGTTTTTTCATAGACACCATCGGCCTGCGGCACTTTGCTCGGATCGATCCCGGTCTGGTAACCGACCGTCAGACCGGCGGCATGTGTGGAAAAAGAAAACAGTGCCGACACACAAACTGTAACAAATTGACTTGATAGTGCGCGTTTCGCCATGATGCGTCGCCTTTTCGATGGGATTTGCCGTGTTGGGAGTACGGCAAAGCTAATCGATCTAAAAAAAGGTCAGCAAATACCATTTAGGAATGAGCTTAGGCGCCGATACGCTGTTTCCCGGCGCGGATGGCCATTAATGGGCCATATGCCTGAATGGCATGAAAAAGGACGAATAAATTCTTTTTGGGATTATCAGGAAGTCTTTACGCTGCAGGGACCAAATCACTCGCGATTAGACGATGGTCGTAGACATACAAGGTTACGATTGACTTGGCAGTCACGGTCTGGCGCTAATCGCGAATCTTAGGATTCAGGGCAAATCGACCCCGAACCAGGAACACAAGAATTAGAACGAGAGGAGCGATACATGAACAAGTCCACCTTGGCCCTGGCTGTGGCCGTTGGGGTTATGGCGCAGCAGGCAGGCGCCGCCGGTTTCATCGAAGACAGCAAGGCTACTCTGGGTCTGCGCAACTTCTACATCAACACTGACAACCGTAACGGCACTGCCGAACCAAGCCGCAACGAAGAGTGGGGCCAAGGCTTCGATCTGCGTTTCATTTCCGGTTACACCCAAGGCACTGTCGGCTTCGGTATCGATGCCATCGGCCTGTTGGGCGTACGTCTGGATTCGGGCGGCGGCACCAACGGTAACGTTGCCTCCAACGGCACCCCAGGCACTGCTTACGGCGGCACTGTTTTCCCAAGCGAATCCAACGGTCAGGCAGTTGATAACTTCTCCAGCCTGGGCCTGACAGCCAAAGCGAAGATCTCCCAGACCGAACTGAAGCTGGGTACTCTGCAGCCGAAGAACCCGGTCATCGTCACCAACGACGGTCGTTTGCTGCCGCAAACCTGGCAGGGTGGCCAGATCACTTCCGGCGAGATCAAGGACCTGACTCTGGTCGGTGGCCAGATCGAGCACGTGAAAGGTCGTAACTCCAGCAACAATGAACAGCTGTCGATCGGTGGTGCAAACGCACGCACCGCGAACAGCAACAAGTTCATCTACGCCGGTGGTGATTACAAAATCACCAAGGACCTGACTGCCCAGTACTACTACGGCAATCTGGAAAACTTCTACAAGCAGCATTTCCTGGGTCTGGTGCATAACTGGTCGATCGGTCCAGGTGTGTTGAAGTCCGACTTCCGTTACTTCAATAGCTCCGACGACGGCCGTAATGGCGATGAATCTGCCTATTTCAGCAACGGTGCCTACGGCAACAGTTCGCTGGGTAACGGCAAAGGCAAGGTCGACAACAATCTGTACAGCGGCCTGTTCCTGTACACCGTTGCCGGTCACACCTTTGGTGGCGGCTATCAGGTGAGCAACGGCAGCAGCGACTTCCCTTGGCTGAACCAGGGCGACGGTTCGTCGAACTACACCATCACCGACATGCAGATCCAGAAGTTCAACCGTGCCGGCGAGCGCACCTGGCAAGCACGTTACTCCTATGACTTCGCCAAGGTTGGCGTGCCTGGCCTGACCGCAGGCATGGTTTACCTGCGTGGCGACAATGTCGATACCTACGCGAGTCGTGTGCAAACCTCCAATGGCGCTTCCGAGTGGGAACGCGATCTGACCGTGGCGTACGTGGTTCCGGAAGGCCCGTTGAAGAACGTCGGCTTCATGTGGAAAAACGCTTCGTGGCGCACCGACATCGCTGGTCAACGCGACCAGGACGAAAACCGCCTGATCCTCAGCTACTCGATCCCGCTGCTGTAATAGCACTCGAGCAACTGAAGCAAAAAAAAGCCCCGTCCGGCATCGCGCCGGACGGGGCTTTTGCGTTTCGAGTCAGGCTCACCCCCGTAAGCCCTTCTCGATTTCCCTCTTTGCTGCAACTCAAGGCCTTCTCGAACCTTGCGTTGGATGTTCGTCGCGATGCGGGTCGGTGTCCAATGAACAGATGTTTAATATTCATTAATGATCTAGATATCTAGTTATTTATTCTTTTTCGCGCTGATCGATCCCGAGCTACAGTTGTTGTCTCCCATCCCTCATCAGGAGCAGCACCATGAGCCTCAGACTCGGCGACATCGCCCCCGATTTCGAACAGGACTCCAGCGCCGGCAAGATTCGTTTTCACGAATGGCTGGGCGATAGCTGGGGCGTGCTGTTTTCCCATCCGGCGGACTTCACTCCGGTGTGCACCACCGAGCTGGGTTTCACCGCCAAGCTCAAGGATGAATTCAGCCGACGCGGCGTCAAGGCCATCGCGCTGTCGGTTGACCCGGTGGACTCGCACCACAAGTGGATCGAGGACATCAACGAAACCCAGAACACTATCGTCAACTTCCCGATCCTGGCCGATGCCGATCGCAAGGTCTCCGATCTCTACGACCTGATCCACCCGAACGCCAATGACACGCTGACCGTGCGTTCACTGTTCGTCATCGACCCGAACAAGAAGATCCGTCTGACCATCACCTACCCGGCGAGCACCGGGCGCAACTTTCACGAGATCCTGCGGGTGATCGACTCGCTGCAACTCACCGACAACTACAAAGTCGCCACACCGGCTAACTGGCAGGACGGTGAAGAGGTGGTGATCGTGCCGTCGCTCAAGGACGAAGACGAGATCAAGCAGCGCTTCCCTAAAGGCTATCGCGCGGTGAAGCCCTACCTGCGCCTGACGCCGCAGCCGAACAAATAAGATTTGTGGTGCAGTCACCGCCGCTTTCGCGAGCAGGCTCGCTCCCACATTTGCAATGCATTCCCCTGTGGGAGCGAGCCTGCTCGCGAAGGCGTCAGTCCAGGCACTTGAGAATCCAGAATCACAACGCAGGGGAATTTCGGCCGTTTCGACGGCCTTTTTTTTCGCCTGGATTCTGCTCCGCGATATATCTCTTAAATGCATAACCAAATGAATAAATATGATTTATGGATATATAAATCAGCTGGTAAGGTCACTGCCATTGAAGCGAGATCGCAGCCTGCGAATCGCCTGTAACGCTTAAAGGAATCTGCAATGCTGGTCGTCTCACTCGGTGGCAGCCCCAGCCTGCGCTCCCGTTCCGGGGTGCTGCTGGAGCGTTCGCAACGCTGGTTGCAACAGCAAGGGGTGGAAGTGGTGAGTTATCAGGTGCGGGACTTCCCGGCCGAGGATCTGCTCCACGCGCGCTTCGACAGTCCGAAGGTCCTCGACCTGCTGCAACAGATCGCAAACGCCGATGGCCTGCTGATCGCCACGCCGGTTTACAAGGCCTCGTTTTCCGGTGCGCTGAAGACCCTGCTGGATCTGCTGCCGGAGCGTGCCTTGAATCACAAGGTTGTCTTGCCGATGGCTACCGGCGGCAGCATCGCCCACATGCTAGTGGTCGATTACGCCCTCAAGCCCGTGCTGTCGGCACTCAAAGCGCAGGAAATGCTTCAGGGTATTTTCGCCGAGGACAGCCAGATCGCTTATGGCGAAGGCAGTGCCGCCGCGCAACTGGCGCCTGCCCTGGAGCAACGGTTACACGAGGCCCTGGATCAGTTCATCGGCGCCATGGCGCGCCGGCCGAAACCGCTGGAGCCAGGCCTGCTGAACGAACGTTTGTTGAGTGCTCGCTGGAGCATTTAAGCCTCATCGAAATTTGAAGTACTGGCCTTACTCGCCCGCCAACGGGCAAGCAGGTGCAGCCACAACCCAACAGCAAAAAGGAGAGCGCTATGCGCACTGTATTTTTGCGTCGTGGTCTGGTCGCTCTGTTTGCTGCGGCTGTCACCTTCGGCGCCATCACCCAAGCTCAAGCCGAGACATTGCGGATCGGTTATCAGAAGTACGGCACGCTGGTGCTGCTCAAAGCCAAAGGCACGCTGGAAAAACGTCTGGCGGCGCAAGGCGTCGACGTGCAATGGACGGAATTCCCCGGCGGCCCGCAGCTGCTCGAAGGCCTCAACGTTGGCTCGATCGATTTCGGCGTGACCGGCGAAACCCCACCGGTATTCGCCCAGGCCGCTGGCGCCGATCTGCTCTACGTCGCCTATGAACCGCCAGCGCCGAACAGCGAAGCGATCCTCGTGCCGAAAGACTCGCCGATCAAATCGGTGGCCGATCTCAAGGGCAAGAAAGTCGCCCTGAACAAAGGCTCCAACGTGCACTACCTGCTGGTGCGCGCGCTGGAAGACGCCGGCCTCAAGTACAGCGATATTCAGACCGTGTTCCTGCCGCCGGCCGATGCCCGCGCTGCGTTCGAACGTGGCAGTGTCGACGCCTGGGTCATCTGGGATCCGTATCAGGCCGCTGCCGAGAAACAACTGCAAGCGCACACCCTGCGTGACGGCAAAGGCATCGTCGACAACCACCAGTTCTATCTGGCCACAAAACCTTACGCGAAGAAAAATCCCGAGGTGATCAAGACCCTCGTCGAAGAGGTGCGCGCGGTTGGTGAATGGTCGAAAGCCAATCCCGAAGACGTGACGCAACAGGTCGCGCCGCTGCTGGGCCTGCCGGCGGACATCACCCTGACCTCGGTGAAACGCCAGGGCTACGGCGCGCTGTTCCTGACCCCGGAAGTGGTCGCTGCGCAACAGAAAATCGCCGACACGTTCTTCCAGCTCAAGCTGATTCCCAAGCCGTTGAGCATCAAGGATGTGATCTGGACCCCGCCGGCCGCTGTGGCCCAAAGCTCCCAAGCCCAGTAATTCGAATCCACAAGGAGACCACTCCATGAGCCTCAATATCTTCTGGTTCCTGCCGACCCACGGCGACGGCCATTACCTTGGCACCGCCGAGGGCGCCCGCGCGGTTGATCACGGTTATTTGCAGCAAGTCGCGCAAGCGGCGGATCGTCTGGGTTTTGGCGGGGTGCTGATTCCGACCGGGCGTTCCTGCGAAGACTCGTGGCTGGTGGCGGCCTCGCTGATTCCGGTGACCCAGCGCCTGAAGTTTCTGGTCGCCCTGCGCCCCGGGATCATTTCCCCGACGGTCGCGGCGCGCCAGGCAGCGACGCTGGATCGTTTGTCCGGCGGGCGTGCGCTGTTCAATCTGGTCACCGGTGGCGATCCGGAGGAACTGGCTGGCGATGGTCTGTTCCTCAACCATGAGGAACGCTATCAGGCCTCGGTGGAATTCACCCGCATCTGGCGCCGTGTGCTGGAAGGCGAAACTGTCGATTACGACGGCGAGCACATAAGCGTGAAGGGCGCGAAGCTGCTGTATCCGCCGATCCAGCAACCGCGTCCGCCGCTGTATTTCGGTGGCTCTTCGGAAGCGGCGCAGGATCTGGCGGCCGAGCAGGTCGAGATGGTTCTGACCTGGGGCGAGCCGCCGGCCGCGGTGGCCGAGAAGATCGCACAAGTGCGCGCCAAAGCCGCCGGGCTCGGCCGCACCGTGCGCTTCGGTATTCGTCTGCATGTGATCGTCCGTGAAACCAACGCCGAAGCCTGGCAGGCAGCGGACCGGCTGATCTCGCATCTGGACGACGACACCATCCAACGTGCGCAGGCCTCGCTGGCGCGCTTCGATTCGGTCGGCCAGCAACGCATGGCCGCGCTGCACGGCGGCAGCCGCGACAACCTTGAAGTCAGCCCGAACCTCTGGGCCGGTGTCGGTCTGGTGCGCGGCGGTGCCGGTACGGCGCTGGTCGGCGATGGCCCGACCGTGGCAGCGCGGGTCAAGGAATATGCGGATCTGGGCATCGACACCTTCATCTTCTCCGGTTATCCACACCTCGAAGAATCGTATCGGGTGGCCGAGCTGCTGTTCCCGCATCTTGACGTTGAACGCCCGGAACTGCCGAAGAGCGCCGGTTATGTCAGCCCGTTCGGCGAGATGGTCGCCAACGACATCCTGCCCAAAGCCGCGTCGCAGAGCTGAGGCGCGGCCATGAACAAATTTATCCACAACCTCGCGCCCTGGGCGTTGCCGGTGTTGCTGCTGGCGGTGTGGCAGTTGTCGGTGTCGGCCGGTTGGTTGTCGACGCGGATTCTGCCGGCACCGGTGGCGGTGCTCGAAGCCGGCGTCAGTCTGGTGCGCAGCGGCGAGATCTGGACACACCTGGCGATCAGTGGCTGGCGCGCAGCACTCGGTTTCACCATCGGCGGCAGCATCGGCCTGGTGCTGGGTTTCATCACCGGCCTGTCGAAGTGGGGCGAGCGCCTGCTCGACAGCTCGGTGCAGATGATCCGCAACGTGCCGCACCTGGCGCTGATTCCGCTGGTGATCCTGTGGTTTGGTATCGACGAGTCAGCGAAGATTTTCCTCGTGGCGCTCGGCACCTTGTTCCCGATCTACCTCAACACTTACCACGGCATCCGCAACGTCGACCCGGCGCTGGTGGAGATGGCGCGCAGTTATGGTCTGAGCGGTTTCAGCCTGTTCTGGCAGGTGATTCTGCCGGGTGCGTTGCCGTCGATTCTGGTTGGCGTGCGCTTCGCCCTGGGCTTTATGTGGCTGACGCTGATCGTCGCTGAAACGATCTCGGCCAGCTCCGGTATCGGCTATCTGGCGATGAACGCCCGCGAGTTCTTGCAGACCGATGTGGTAGTGCTGGCGATCCTGCTTTACGCGGTGCTCGGCAAACTTGCTGACCTCGCCGCCCGTGGACTTGAGCGTGTGTGGCTGCGCTGGCACCCGGCCTATCAGGTTGCCAAGGGAGGTGCGGCATGACTGCTCAACAACCTCCACGCCTGTTGCGCGGGATTCCGCTGGCGGTGCGCAACCTGCAGAAGACCTTCGGCTCACGCCAAGTGTTGCGTGACATCGATCTGCACATTCCGGCGGGGCAGTTTGTCGCCGTGGTCGGGCGCAGCGGTTGTGGCAAGAGCACGTTCTTGCGCCTGCTCGCCGGCCTCGATCAACCGACTGGCGGCGACTTGCTTGCCGGCTCCGCGCCGCTCAGCCAGGCGCGTGACGACACGCGGTTGATGTTCCAGGAAGCGCGGCTGCTGCCGTGGAAAAGGATCATCGACAACGTCGGTCTCGGCCTCAAGGGCAACTGGCGCCAGCAAGCGCTGGACGCACTGGAAGCAGTGGGCCTGGCCGATCGCGCCAATGAATGGCCGGCGGCGTTGTCCGGTGGCCAGAAGCAGCGCGTCGCGCTGGCCGGGGCGCTGATTCACCAGCCGCGTCTGCTGCTGCTCGACGAACCGCTCGGCGCACTGGATGCACTGACCCGCATCGAGATGCAGCAACTGATCGAACGGCTGTGGCAGCAACACGGTTTTACCGTGCTGCTGGTGACCCATGACGTCAGTGAAGCGGTGGCGATCGCCGATCGGGTGATCCTGATCGAGGACGGCGAAGTCGGTCTCGACCTGCACGTCGAACTGCCGCGCCCCGGGGTGCGTGGCTCGCATCGCCTCGCCGCACTGGAAGCCGAAGTGCTCAACCGTGTTCTGTCCCAGCCCGGCGAACCGCCGGCGCCGGAACCCGTTTCACCCCTGCCTACGCAATTGCGCTGGGCGCAATAACACCTTTATCAACGACAGGAATCAATGCCATGACTATCAAAGCCATCAACGTGCGCAACCAGTTCAAAGGCTCGATCAAGGAAATCGTCCTCGGCGACGTGCTGTCGGAAATCGACGTGCAGACCGCTTCGGGCATCGTCACTTCGGTGATCACCACCCGTTCTGTGAAAGAGCTGGAGCTGGTGGTCGGCAGTGAGGTGATCGCCTTTGTGAAGTCCACCGAGGTGTCCATCGCCAAGTTGTGAGCCGGTGAGCAAAAAACAACCCCGGAGGGTGTGAGCCCTGCGGGGTTTTTTGTGCCTGTCGCGGATTCGGCGGCGCGGCTTTCGCGAGCAGGCTCGCTCCCACAGGGGAACGCATTTCAAATGTGGGAGCGAGCCTGCTCGCGAAAGGGCCGGTGCATGCGCTAGAGATTTCTTTTGGGTAGATACGGCGGAAGGTACAACCCGATATAGGCATCAAACACGCGCATCCCTTCCTCGGCCATGCGCGGGGTGATCTGCCCGTGCTGCTGCACCGAACGGGCATAAACCCGGTCGCCAAGTTCCATCGCCAGGGCAAACACATCGACATCGTCCGGCAGCCTCGGCAACTCGAAATGCTGGTCGAACAGCTTGTGCATCAGGTCGCCCAGTTCCAGATCGTGCTGGCGGTCGGCCTGGGTGACTTCGGTCAGGCCATGTTGCGCCAGAATCAATTGCCGCGCGGCTGCGTCTTCGTCGTAGATCTCCAGCATGCGCTGTTCGACCAGTCGCGACAGATCTCGCCAGTCGCGCAAGGCATCATGATCGATCGGTGCTTGCAGGCAAGCGCGGAATGCTGCGTGGACATCGGCGGTCAGCGCTTCGAGCAGCGCCGGGACGCTGGCGAAAAAGTGATACACGGAGGAGGGCGGAATCTGCGCGCGCTCGGCCACGCTGTAAATCGACAGACTGGCCACGCCCTCCGCCGCCAGCAACGTGCGCGCGGCATCGAGGATCGAATCGATCCGCGCCTGACTGCGGGCACGGGGTTTGCGGACGGTGGCGGGACGCGTCATGGAAGTCTCCTGCGGGGCAGCGGGCATTGTACGAGGCGGCTTGTGCGTTGTCTGCCAGTACCCTGTGGCGAGGGGATTTAGCGAAACGTCGCACCGCCCCGTTCGGCTGCGCAGCAGTCGTAAACCCTGAGAGCCGGGTATTCCTGACACACCGAGTGGGATGGATTTGGGGCTGCTTCGCAACCCAACGGGGATAAATCCCCTCGCCACAGGTTTTGTGTTAGGCCATAAAAAAACGCCGCTGGCTGAATCAGCCAACGGCGTTTTTCCTGAAGCTACAACCGCTTAAACGGTATGCAGATACCAGTTGTACTCAAGGTCGGAGATGGAGTGTTCGAACTCCTCCAGCTCGCTTTCCTTGCAGGCAACGAAGATATCGATGTACTTCGGATCGATGTACTTGGCCATCACCTCGCTGTCGTCCAGCTCGCGCAGGGCATCGCGCAAGTTGTTCGGCAGGCTCTGTTCGTTCTGCTCGTAGCTGTTGCCTTCGACAGGCGCGCCCGGTTCGATCTTGTTGACCAGGCCGTGGTGCACGCCGGCCAGTACCGAAGCCATCAGCAGGTACGGGTTGGCGTCGGCGCCGGCCACGCGGTGCTCGATACGTACGGCATCGGCAGAACCGGTTGGTACGCGAATCGCCACGGTGCGGTTGTCCAGGCCCCAGCACGGCGAGTTCGGTACGTAGAACTGCGCGCCGAAGCGACGGTAGGAGTTGACGTTCGGGCAGAGAAAAGCCATCTGCGCCGGCAGGGTCTCGAGCACACCGCCGATCGCGTGACGCAGCGCGGCGTTCTGCTCGGGATCCTCGCTGGCAAAAATGTTTTTGCCGGCTTTGTCCAGAATCGAAATATGTACGTGCAGACCATTGCCCGCCTGGCCCGGATACGGCTTGGCCATGAAGGTGGTGTCCATTTCATGGTCGTAGGCGATGTTCTTGATCAGACGCTTGAGCAGGACCGCGTAGTCGCAGGCCTTGATCGGGTCGGCGACATGGTGCAGGTTCACTTCGAACTGCGCCGGGGCACTTTCCTTGACGATCGCGTCGGCCGGGATGCCTTGCTCTTTGGCACCTTCCAGAATGTCCTGGAGGCAGTCGACGTATTCGTCGAGGTCGTCGATCAGGTAGACCTGAGTCGAGTGCGGGCGTTTGCCGGAGATCGGCGAGCGTGGCGGCTGCGGACGGCCGTTCACGTTTTCCTGGTCGATCAGGTAAAACTCGAGTTCGAAGGCGGCGCAGATGGTCAGGCCGAGCTCGTCGAACTTGGTCACCACCTGGCGCAGCACTTCACGGGGATCGGCGAAGAACGGATCGCCTTCGAGTTCGTGCATGGTCATCAACAGCTGCGCGGTCGGGCGCTTCTGCCATGGCTCGTTGCACAGGGTATCGGGGATCGGATAGCAGATACGATCGGCGTCGCCGATGTCCAGGCCCAGCCCGGTGCTTTCCACCGTGGAGCCATTGATATCCAGAGCAAATAGAGAGGCCGGCAGGTTGATGCCTTTCTCGTAAACCTTGTGGAGGCTGGTGCGTTCGATGCGCTTGCCGCGCACCACACCATTCATATCCGCAATCAGAAGGTCAACGTACAGAACCTCAGGATGTTCCTTAAGGAACGCGTTCGCTTCGTTAAGCTGAACGGCACGCGGGGGTACCGACATGATGCAACACCTTTGTTGTTAAAAATATCAATCATTGATCTTTTCTGGTTTCAGTCAACCCGAACGGCCTGCCGAAGTCAAGCGAGGCCTTTTTTGCCCCGAAAAAGCGCTTGAAGGGCATTTATGGGGCACTTTGGGGCGTTTTTTCAAACCTTGAACGTTGCTCAGCTGCGGGCTTGAGCAGGCCGTGTTGTATTTTTTACGGGGGTGTTGTGTAAAAAAATGAACAAGGCTAAGCTCCGGTCAAACCCATAACAGCAATAATACCGGGGTGCTTCATGTCTCGCCTGCCGTTAATCGGCATCACCGACTGCTCGCAACAGTCCGGTCTGCATGCTCATCACATCAGTGGCGATCAATCCGTCCGTAGCGCAGCCAGCAAGGCGCGCAGCCTGTTGACGAGACTCTCGTCAACATCCGGCAAAACGGCAGCGTCCGATATTCTGGACGTCGGGCACAGCATCCGCTTTATGGCGTCTCCTTCCACTATAGAACTCTTTCCCGCTCAAAGCCCGTGCCGCACTTGGCGCCGTGCTTTTGATTCTGCACGTTTGCAAAGTGCACGGGAAATGCAACGCCAGCGTCAAGGGCAGGTAAGCTCCTCTTTCATTGTCTATGCGCGGTGCCAGGCGTAAGCCGGCACTGCGCGAGCAAGCCCCCTTTAACGCGACGCCGCAAGCGTCAAAATTGCCTGACATCGCGTCAGGAGACTCAGCCCAGAGGCATTTATGAGTAACAACCTCGACCAGCTCACCGATTGGTTGAAAGACCGCAAGATCACAGAAGTCGAATGCATGATCGGCGACTTGACCGGTATTACCCGGGGCAAGATTTCGCCGACCAACAAGTTCATCGCCGAGAAAGGCATGCGTCTGCCGGAGAGCGTGCTGCTGCAGACCGTGACCGGCGACTACGTCGAAGACGACATCTATTACGAACTGCTCGACCCGGCCGACATCGACATGATCTGCCGCCCCGACCAGAACGCCGTGTACCTGGTGCCGTGGGCTATCGAGCCGACCGCGCAGGTGATCCACGACACCTACGACAAGCAAGGCAACCCGATCGAGCTGTCGCCGCGCAACGTCCTCAAGAAAGTCTTGAAGCTGTATGCCGACAAGGGCTGGCAGCCGATCGTGGCGCCGGAAATGGAGTTCTACCTGACCAAGCGCAGCGACGACCCCGACTATCCGTTGCAGCCGCCGATCGGCCGCTCGGGCCGTCCGGAAATCGGCCGGCAGTCGTTCTCCATTGAAGCGGCCAACGAATTCGACCCGCTGTTCGAAGACGTCTACGACTGGTGCGAATTGCAGGAGCTGGACCTCGACACGCTGATCCACGAAGACGGCACCGCGCAGATGGAAATCAACTTCCGTCACGGTGATGCCCTGTCGCTGGCCGATCAGATTCTGGTGTTCAAGCGCACCATGCGCGAAGCCGCGCTCAAGCACGACGTGGCGGCGACCTTCATGGCCAAGCCGATGACCGGCGAGCCGGGCAGCGCGATGCACCTGCACCAGAGCATCATCGACATTCAAACCGGCAAGAACGTCTTCTCCAACGAAGACGGGACCATGAGCCAGTTGTTCCTGCACCACATCGGTGGCTTGCAGAAGCTGATCCCCGAGCTGCTGCCGCTTTTCGCACCGAACGTCAACTCGTTCCGCCGCTTCCTCCCGGACACTTCGGCACCGGTAAACGTCGAGTGGGGCGAAGAGAACCGTACCGTCGGCCTGCGCGTACCGGATGCCGGCCCGCAGAACCGGCGCGTGGAAAACCGCCTGCCGGGCGCCGACGCCAACCCGTACCTGGCGATCGCCGCGAGCCTGCTCTGCGGTTACATCGGCATGGTCGAGGGCCTGAACCCGAGCGCGCCAGTGGTCGGCCGTGGTTACGAGCGCCGCAACCTGCGCCTGCCGCTGACCATCGAAGACGCGCTGGAGCGTATGGAAAACAGCGCGACCATCGAGAAATACCTCGGCAAGACCTTCATCACCGGCTACGTCGCGGTCAAGCGCGCCGAGCATGAAAACTTCAAGCGCGTGATCAGTTCCTGGGAGCGTGAGTACCTGCTCTTCGCCGTCTGATACGCCGGGCGCGGCGGCCAGCCGTCGCGCCTTCACCGATAACAAGGAGAATTGGCATGACCAGCAACAACCCGCAAACCCGCGAGTGGCAAGCGCTGAGCAGCGATCACCACCTGGCCCCGTTCAGCGACTTCAAGCAACTGAAAGAGAAAGGCCCGCGGATCATCACCAACGCCAAGGGCGTTTATCTGTGGGACAGCGAAGGCAACAAGATCCTCGACGGCATGGCCGGCCTCTGGTGCGTGGCGATCGGTTACGGTCGCGATGAACTGGCCGATGCCGCCGCCAAACAGATGCGCGAACTGCCGTACTACAACCTGTTCTTCCAGACCGCACACCCGCCGGCACTGGAACTGGCCAAGGCGATTGCCGACGTGGCGCCAGAAGGCATGAACCACGTGTTCTTCACCGGCTCCGGCTCTGAAGGCAACGACACCATGTTGCGCATGGTCCGTCACTACTGGGCGATCAAAGGCCAGCCGAACAAGAAAGTCATCATCAGCCGCAAGAACGGTTATCACGGTTCGACCGTGGCCGGCGCGAGCCTCGGCGGCATGACCTATATGCACGAGCAGGGCGACCTGCCGATTCCGGGCATCGTCCACATCGCCCAGCCGTACTGGTTTGCCGAAGGCGGTGACATGTCGCCGGAAGAGTTCGGCATCTGGGCGGCCAATCAGCTCGAAGAAAAGATTCTCGAAGTCGGCGTCGACAACGTCGGTGCCTTTATTGCCGAGCCTATTCAGGGTGCCGGCGGCGTGATCATTCCGCCCGACACTTACTGGCCGCGCATCAAGGAAATCCTCGCCAAGTACGACATCCTCTTCGTCGCCGATGAAGTGATCTGCGGTTTCGGCCGTACCGGTGAGTGGTTCGGTAGCGATTTCTACGACCTTGCGCCTGACATGATGACCATCGCCAAGGGCCTGACCTCCGGCTACATCCCGATGGGCGGATTGATCGTGCGTGATTCGGTGGTGGCCGTGCTCAACGAAGGCGGCGATTTCAACCACGGCTTCACTTACTCCGGGCACCCGGTGGCAGCCGCGGTGGGCCTGGAAAACATCCGCATCCTGCGCGACGAAAAAATTATCGAGAACGCCCACAACGAAACGGCACCGTATTTGCAGAAACGTCTGCGCGAGCTGAACGATCACCCGTTGGTGGGTGAAGTTCGCGGCGTCGGTCTGCTGGGGGCGATCGAGCTGGTGCAAGACAAGGCTACGCGCAAGCGTTACGAAGGCAAGGGCGTGGGCATGATCTGCCGGCAGTTCTGCTTCGACAACGGCCTGATCATGCGCGCAGTCGGCGACACCATGATCATCGCGCCGCCGCTGGTGATCAGCAAAGCCGAGATCGATGAGCTGGTTACAAAAGCACGCAAGTGTCTGGACCTGACCCTCAATGCGCTGCAGGCCTAGGTGCTAGGCTTTGGGCGGGGGAGCTGCGGCGCACTCGCTCAAAGCTGTCAGAAAGGCTGGTCTTTTGTTGAAAGACCGCCTCGGATCTTGCCAGACTAGCCGCGGTTCCAGTTGTCCGGGTTCGGCCGCTGAACAAAGTGGTTCAAAAAAGAAAAATTTGGAGCATGACGCATGAAGGCATTAGGTAAAAAGCTAGCTGGCAAGACTCTGCTCGCGCTGTCCATGGCGGGCATGATGGCGGGTGCGGTGCACGCGGACGACAAGGTGCTGCACGTCTACAACTGGTCCGACTACATCGCGCCGGACACCGTGGCCAACTTCGAAAAAGCCACCGGGATCAAAGTCGTCTACGACGTCTTCGACAGTAACGAAACCCTGGAAGCCAAGCTGCTCGCCGGCAAGTCCGGTTACGACATCGTGGTGCCTTCCAACAACTTCCTCGCCAAGCAGATCAAGGCCGGGGTTTACCAGGAGCTGGACAAGTCCAAGCTGCCGAACTGGAAAAACCTCGACGAAGACCTGCTCAAGGCCGTTGGCGACGCCAGCGACCAGGGCAACAAACACGCCTTCCCGTACATGTGGGGCTCGATCGGCATCGGCTACAACCCGGCCAAGGTCAAGGCTGCGCTGGGTATCGACAAGATCGATTCGTGGGACGTGGTGTTCAAGCCGGAAAACATCGAGAAACTCAAAAGCTGCGGCGTGAGCTTCCTCGATGCCCCGACCGAAATGATTCCGGCGGCATTGCACTATCTGGGCAAGCCGACCAACAGCAAGGACAAGGCTGATCTGAAGGCCGCCGAAGACCTGTTCCTGAAGATCCGTCCTTCGGTCGCCTACTTCCACTCTTCCAAGTACATCTCCGACCTGGCCAACGGCAACATCTGCGTCGCCGTCGGTTACTCGGGTGACCTGGAGCAATCCAAGACCCGCGCCCAGGAAGCCGGTGACAAGGTCAAGCTGGCCTACACCATTCCGAAAGAAGGCGCCGGTACTTTCTACGACATGGTCGCCATTCCCAAGGATGCCGAAAACGTCGAAGCCGCCTACAAGTTCATGAACTACCTGCTGGAGCCGCAAGTGATGGCCGGCATCACCAACGCCGTGCGTTTCCCGAACGGCAACAAGGCGGCAACGCCTCTGGTGGACAAGGACATCACCAGCGACCCGAGCATCTATCCTTCGGCTGAAGTGAAGAAGCAGCTCTATGCGATCAGCGATCTGGACGCCGCCACACTGCGTCTGATCACCCGCAGCTGGACCAAGATCAAATCGGGCAAATAAGCCGGTTTGTCGCCACAACCACTGGCCGTCGTCGTCGCGATGGCGGCCAGCGGATAATTAAATGACAGAAAGTTTTGCTGGATCGGTTTTTCGAGGGTAAGTTGCGCGCCGGTTTTGTTGTCGGGCAGCCATGGCTGTCATGCAGCGCGGGGCAACTTGGGCCCAATCAATTTAGAGGACCTCCACTTGCCTGTATTTTCTTCTTTGCGCAAAGCCCTGCTGGCCGCTGCCGGCCTGACAATCGCTGTCGGAGCCCAGGCTGCCGGTACGGTGCATATTTATAACTGGTCCGATTACATCGGCGAATCGACTCTGGCCGACTTCGAGAAAGAGACCGGGATCAAACCGGTCTACGACGTTTTCGACTCCAACGAAACCCTGGAAGGCAAGCTGCTCGCCGGGCGCACCGGTTATGACGTGGTCGTGCCGTCGAACCACTTTCTTGGCAAGCAGATCAAGGCGGGCGCGTTCCAGAAGCTCGACAAGGCGCAGCTGCCCAATTATTCCAACCTCGACCCGGTGCTGCTCAAGCGCCTGGAGCACAACGATCCCGGCAACCTCTACGCCGTACCGTATCTGTGGGGCACCAACGGCATCGGCTACAACGTCGACAAGGTCAAAGCTGTGCTGGGCGTCGACAAGATCGATTCCTGGGCCGTGCTGTTCGAGCCGGAAAACATCAAGAAGCTGCACAGCTGCGGTGTCGCGTTCCTCGATTCGGCTGACGAAATGATGCCGACCATGCTCAATTACCTGGGCCTGAACGCCAACAGCACCAACACCAAGGACTACGAAAAGGCCACCGCCAAGCTGCTCGCGGTGCGTCCCTACGTGACCTATTTCCATTCGTCGAAGTACATCGGCGATCTGGCCAACGGCGACATCTGCGTGGCCATCGGTTTCTCCGGCGATATCTTCCAGGCGAAGAACCGTGCCGAGGAAGCCAAGAAGGGCGTCAACATCGCCTATTCGATTCCGAAAGAGGGCGGCGCGCTGTGGTTCGACATGCTGGCGATCCCCAAGGATTCGTCCAACGTCAAAGAGGCCCACGCCTTCATCAATTATTTGCTGAAACCTGAGGTGATCGCCCAGGTCAGTGATTACGTCGGTTACGCCAACCCCAATCCGGGTTCGGACAAGCTGATGGAACAATCCATTCGCACCGATGAAGCGGTTTACCCACCGCAAGCAGTCCTCGACAAGACCTACGTGTCGACCGAGTTGCCAGCCAATATTCAGCGTTTGATGACCCGTAGCTGGACCAAGGTCAAGTCGGGCAAATAACGCACAAACTATCCAGGGTTCGTCTTGCGGGGCGAACTGCTGCTTCTGTTGGGAGTTTCGTAAATGGCAGTTGCCTCCGGCGCCTACAAGAAAGCCCTCGAGGGCGACCAGACACCAAAACAGGTGCTGGTCAAAATCGACCGGGTCACGAAGAAGTTCGACGAGACGATTGCCGTGGACGACGTGTCCCTGGAAATCAAGAAGGGCGAAATTTTTGCTCTGCTCGGCGGTTCGGGATCGGGCAAATCCACCTTGCTACGGATGCTGGCAGGCTTCGAACGGCCCACGGAAGGGCGGATTTTCCTCGACGGCGTCGACATCACCGACATGCCGCCGTACGACCGTCCGATCAACATGATGTTCCAGTCCTACGCTTTGTTCCCGCACATGACCGTGGCGCAGAACATTGCCTTCGGCTTGCAGCAGGACAAGATCCCCAAGGCCGAGATCGACGCCCGCGTGGCCGAGATGCTCAAGCTGGTGCAGATGAGCCAGTACGCCAAGCGCAAGCCGCATCAACTGTCCGGCGGCCAGCGTCAACGCGTGGCCCTGGCCCGTTCGCTGGCCAAGCGGCCGAAGCTGTTGCTGCTCGACGAACCGATGGGCGCACTGGACAAAAAGCTGCGTTCGCAGATGCAGCTGGAACTGGTGGAAATCATCGAGCGCGTCGGCGTGACCTGCGTGATGGTGACCCACGACCAGGAAGAGGCCATGACCATGGCCGAGCGCATCGCCATCATGCACCTGGGCTGGATTGCGCAGATTGGTAGCCCGATTGACATCTACGAAACCCCGACCAGCCGTCTGGTCTGCGAATTCATCGGCAACGTCAACATCTTCGAAGGCGAAGTGATCGACGACGCCGAAGGCCACGCGACCATCACCTGCAAGGACCTCGACCGGCAGATCTACGTCGGCCACGGCATCAGTACCTCGGTGCAGGACAAGTCGGTCACCTACGCGATTCGCCCGGAAAAACTGCTGGTCACCGCCGACATGCCGACCTGCGAGTACAACTGGTCGAGCGGCAAGGTCCACGACATCGCTTATCTGGGCGGGCACTCGGTGTTCTACGTCGAATTGCCGAGCGGCAAACTGGTGCAGTCGTTCGTCGCCAACGCCGAACGTCGCGGCGCGCGTCCGACCTGGGGCGATCAGGTCTACGTGTGGTGGGAAGACGATAGCGGCGTGGTACTTCGCTCATGAACATGCGCAAATTCAAACGCCGTATAAACCGAATCATCCCCAATGGCCGGCAGCTGGTCATCGGGGTGCCGTTCATCTGGCTGTTCCTGTTCTTCATGCTGCCGTTCTTCATCGTTCTGAAGATCAGCTTCGCCGAAGCCGACGTGGCGATCCCGCCGTACACGGAGATCTACACCTACGCCGAGCAGAAGCTGCAACTGCTGCTGAACCTGGGCAACTACGCGTTGCTTGGCGACGACGAACTGTACATCGCCGCCTATCTCGGCTCGCTGAAAATGGCCTTTATCAGCACCGTGCTCTGCCTGCTGATCGGTTACCCGATGGCCTACGCCATCGCCAGCGCGCGCAAGGAGCTGCAAACGGTGCTGGTGCTGCTGATCATGATGCCGACCTGGACGGCGATCCTGATCCGCGTGTACGCGTGGATGGGCATCCTCAGCAACAACGGCCTGCTCAACGGCTTCCTGATGAGCATGGGCCTGGTCGACGAGCCGCTGCAGATCCTCAACACCAACCTGGCGGTGTACATCGGGATTGTCTATTCGTACCTGCCGTTCATGATCCTGCCGCTGTACGCCAACTTGGTGAAGCATGATCAGAGTCTGCTGGAAGCCGCGTCGGATCTGGGTTCGAGCACCTTCAACAGCTTCTGGAAAATCACCATTCCGCTGTCCAAGAACGGCATCATTGCCGGCTGCATGCTGGTGTTCATTCCGGTGGTCGGCGAGTTCGTGATCCCGGAACTGCTCGGCGGCCCGGAAACCCTGATGATCGGTAAGGTGCTGTGGCAAGAATTCTTCAACAACCGCGACTGGCCGGTGGCGTCCGCCCTGGCGGTGGTGATGCTGGCGATCCTGATTGTGCCGATCATTCTGTTCAACCGCAGTCAGGCCAAGGAAATGGAGGGTAAAGAATGAAGCGCTTCCGTTTCTCCAGCCTGATGCTGGTACTGGGTCTGATCTTCATCTATCTGCCGATGCTGATCCTGGTGATCTACTCGTTCAACGCCTCGAAACTGGTGACGGTGTGGGGCGGCTGGTCGATCAAGTGGTACGTCGGCCTGCTCGACAACTCGCAACTGATGGGCTCGGTGCTGCGCTCGCTGGAAATCGCCTGTTACACCGCCGTGGCGGCGGTGGCACTGGGTACCCTGGCAGCGTTCGTGCTGACCCGTATCACCCGCTTCAAGGGCCGTACGCTGTTCGGTGGCCTGGTGACTGCGCCGTTGGTGATGCCGGAAGTGATCACCGGTCTGTCGCTGTTGCTGCTGTTCGTGGCCATGGCCCAAATGATCGGCTGGCCGCAGGAGCGCGGCATCGTCACCATCTGGATCGCCCACACCACGTTCTGCGCCGCGTATGTGGCGGTGGTGGTGTCAGCGCGCTTGCGTGAGCTGGACCTGTCGATCGAAGAGGCGGCGATGGACTTGGGCGCGCGGCCGTGGAAGGTGTTCTTCCTGATCACCATCCCGATGATCGCGCCGTCGCTGGCGGCGGGCGGCATGATGTCGTTCGCGCTGTCGCTGGATGACCTGGTGCTGGCGAGCTTCGTGTCCGGCCCGGGTTCGACGACCCTGCCGATGGAGGTGTTCTCGGCCGTGCGCCTGGGCGTGAAGCCGGAAATCAACGCCGTGGCCAGTCTGATTCTGCTGGCGGTGTCGCTGGTGACCTTCCTCGTCTGGTTCTTCAGCCGCCGCGCCGAAGAAGCACGCAAGAAAGCCATCCAGCAAGCCATCGAAGAAAGCGCCGCCGATTCGTGGAAACAACCGGACGCACGCCGCGCGCCAGCGCCGGAAGCGGCCTAAGCAATATCAGGTTGGCCTCAACCCTGCGGCCAACCTGGTTGTAAATGTGGGAGCGAGCCTGCTCGCGAAGACAGAGTGTCAGTCGACTCACATGTCGGCTGACACAGCGCTTTCGCGAGCAGGCTCGCTCCCACATTTGGAATGCAATCTCCTGTGGGAGCGAGCTTGCTCGCGAAAGGGCCGGTGCAGATTGCATCAATCTATTGCGCAGCCCGCGCAGGCAACAGCTTCAACGTACTGCGCGTATTCGCCAGCACCTCTTCCTCGCTGAAATGCGCCTGCACATAAATTCCCTCCACATACGCCTCGGCCTGATCGTCATAGTGACTGTCCAGCGGCACGCCACTCTGGCCGACCGGATTGATCGTCAGGCCATGTACCGGATCGGCGAAGTCCACCAGGCGTCGGGTCGACGGTCCATACGTCACCGGCCATGGCGCCGGGCCGATTTTTGCCGAGAGGTTGTTCGGCACTTCATGACTGCCCGGCGCCGCGAACGGGCCGACGTTGAACAGGCGATCCAGCGGCTTCTGCTGCCCCAGCGGATGGCCGTGAGTCAGAGTGTGCGCCGCGCCCCACTGCCAACCGGCCACGTTATCGCCGAGGGTCAGTTTCAGATGCGCCATGCTTGCCGCCCACGCCGTGCGCACGACATCGGCGCGGGTTTCTCTGGCCGGCGTGCTGCGATTGTCCCACCACGGTGAGTCCGCCTTGGCCGCCAGGCGTGGCAGCGCGGAGTCGATCACCCGCGTCGACAGCAGTGTTTCGAAGAAGTCGTTGCCCAACTCATCGCGCATCGCCGCATCGGCAAGGTCGTAGAGGAATTGGTTGAACACCGTCGCGCTGACGGAATTCAGCGGATAGTCGCCGGGCCATTGCGCCAATTGCTCGACCAGTTTGAGCTGCGCCGGATCACTCACCACCTCACGCAACACCGGCAACAGCGGCGCCAACAGACGCGGGCCGTAACCGGTCGCGGTGCCCAGTTGCAGTTGCTGGTTGGCCTCGTTGCTCCACTTCACCCGGTTGTCGCTGAGCTGACGGTCAAGCTGCTGACCACGATCGGCAAGGTTGTAGTAACCGGGGATCTCCATGCCGGTCGGCGACACGGGCTGGAAGTTGGCCGAGACGATATAGCCGCGCGCCGGATTCTCTTCCTGCGGGTTGGCGCTGAACGGGTAGTAACCGTCCTTGTCCGCTTCAGGCGTGCTGCCGTCGAGGATGAAGCCCGGTTTCACCCCGGCCGGACGTTTGGGCAGCAGGGCCGAGGCCCACCAGGCGATATCGCCTTTGGCGTTGGCGTACACCAGATTCAGGCCCGGCGCCTGCACCTTGGCCGCTGCCGCGCGGGCCTTGGCCAAGGTGTCGGCGCGGTTGAGCTGGTAGAAGCCGTCGAGGATCGGGTTAGGTGTTTCGAGGAAGGCCCACCACATCGCGATCGGGGTCTTGCCGGCGGCGCTGCCAAGAGCATCGTTGACGATTGGCCCGTGCGGGGACTGGCGCAAGGTGAGAGTCACCGGCGCCTGACCCTTTACATTGATCTGTTGTTCGCTGACGAGCATCTCGGTCCACTGGCCGCGATACCAGACCTGATTGGGATTGTCCGGGTTGACCTTCTCGGCGATCAGATCGAGGTCATCGTTCTGGAACATGGTCAGGCTCCAGCCGAAATCGAGGTTGTGTCCCAGAAACGCGAACGGCACCAGTGCCTGATGATGGCCGTACAACTCGAAACCCGGCGCCGACAACTGCGCCTCGTACCATACCGACGGCACCGAGAAACGGATATGCGGATCGCCGGCCAGCAATGGCTTGCCACTCTGACTGCGGCTGCCGGCAATCACCCAGGCGTTGCTGCCCTCGAACTGCGGCAGGCCGTTGTCGAGCAGCGCCTGTTCGCTGAGGCGGGCGAGGGCGGTGAGGTCCTGCCAGTCGCCAGCGGCGAGGGCCGGTGCGTGCCGGGTGTGATTGGTGGCCAGAACGCCTTTGGCCTGCCAGTCGAGATCGAAGACATTGAGGTAATCGGCGCCGAGCTGATCGCGCACGTAGGTCAGCAGCGGCTCGGTGCGAAACGCAGCGGCAAAGCTGTAGGCCATGTAGCCGGCGACGCTGATGCTGTCTTCGGCAGTGAACGGCCGCTTGGGGATGCCCAGCACGTCGAACTCGATCGGCGCGGCGTGGGTGTCCTGATATTGGTTGATGCCATCCAGATAGGCTTGCAGGCCCTTCCACGCCGGCGACTGCTTGTCGAGGCTGGCGACGTAACTGGCCGCACGCTCGCGGATGCGCAGGCTGCGGAACAGCTTGTCGGTGTCGAGCAGTTTCGGCCCGAGCACTTCGGCCAGCTCGCCCCGGGCGAGGCGGCGCATGGCTTCCATCTGGAACAGACGATCCTGCGCGTGCACATAACCGAGGGCGCGATAAAGGTCGGTTTCGTTTTCGGCGCGGATATGCGGCACACCGCGCTCGTCATAGCGCACGGTCACCGAGCCTTGCAGGTTGCGCAGCTCGACCTGGCCCTGGCGCGTCGGCTGCTTGCTGTAGACATACCCGCCGGCGGCGCAGAGCAGGACAACGATGAGCAGGGCAACAACGGTGAACGCACGCTTCATGGTGACTCCTTGTGCAGGCGGGAGGGCCGCCCATCGGGCTGCAAACATTTATCACAGAGCATCTGTGCGCTGCAGCGCTGTCCTTGAAAAGTCCGGAATGCCTTACTTCGCGTCCGCCGGCCATGGGCAATAACAACCCACCGCCAAGGTGTGAGTAGCATTGACCGGGCGATCTTCCGTCAGGGCATGCAGGATCGGTTCGATAAAGCTCTTGCTGGAGTTGCAGGTCAGGCCTTCGCTGTACGGGCCGAAGTAGGCGAGTTTGCCGCTGCGATCCCAGATCGCCACGGCAGGGCTGGCGGGGATCTGTTCGGCGCCGGGCAGGACGATGATGGTTTTCAGGCTGGCGAGGGTGGCGGGCAACTGGCCGTGGCTGCCGGGCTTTTGCACGGCGAAGAACTCCACGCCACGCGCGCCGAACTGTTCGACCATCTCGCTCAGGTGCTGTTGATTGCCGACGTTGCACGGGCAGGCCGGGTCCCAGAAGTGCACGAGGCGGATATTGCCCGGCCCGGCGAGGTTGTCCGGCAGGCGCAGCGGGTCACCGGAAAATACCGCCGTATGTTCGCTGAACGCGCGCAGATAGCGGCCCTGAAACCAGTCATATGCCGCCCACAGCACCCCGGCGCAGATCAGCGCGAGCAGGCTGGCGAACAGTGCGGTGCGGTAGGGCGAACGCATGATTTCGGAATCTGAAAAGGTTGGCTAGCTTGCCATGCTTGCTCCGACAGATGAATATCGCAGGCCGATAAAGTCCGTTTACCGCTTTGGGATGTGCGCATGCCTGATACTTTCGACCCCGATCATTTACGCGCGAGCCTCAAGCCATTGGCCGAGTGGCAGCCGTTATCGGATGAGGCGAAGGCTTATCAGCGCTTCTACAAGACCGACTTCGCCGAGCGCGATGTCTGGCGCGGCATGGGTCGTTTCGAAGTCGATGGCTACGAGCTGGTCAGCCATTGCTGGTGGCCGGAGAAGGTCAAGGCGACGCTGTTTCTGCTCCACGGTTATTACGACCACATCGGCCTGTACCGGCATGTGATCGAGTGGGCGCTGGATCAGGATTTCGCCGTGATCGCCTGCGACTTGCCGGGCCATGGTCTGTCGAGCGGGCCACGGGCAAGCATTCGTGATTTCGCTGAATACCAGGACGTGTTGCAGGCGCTGTTCGCTGAAGCGAACTCGATCGCGCTGCCGCAGCCTTGGCATTTGTGCGGGCAAAGCACCGGTGGCGCGATTGTCGTCGATCATCTACTCAACCATGGCGAGAACAGCCCGGCGCAGGGGCAGGTGATTCTGCTGGCGCCGTTGGTGCGACCGAGGGCGTGGGGCTGGTCGCAGCTGAGTTATTACCTGCTGCGGCCGTTTGTGCGCGGGGTGGTGCGACGCTTTAGCGAGAATTCCAACGATCCGGATTTTCTGCCGTTTCTGCAGGCCGACCCGTTACAGCCAAGACGTCTGCCAACGAAATGGGTGGGCGCGCTGTCGCGCTGGATCATCCGCGTCGAGCACGCGAAAAAAAGTCCGCGACGGCCGCTGATCATTCAGGGGCAGGCGGACATGACTGTCGACTGGCAGCACAATCTGCAGGTGTTGAAATGGAAGTTCGACCGGCCGCAGATACTGCTGTTGGCCGAGGCACGGCATCACCTGGCCAATGAAACGGCGGAGATGCGTGAGGAGTATTTCGAATTCTTGAGCAAGCGGATCAGGGGCAGGAATCTGTAGCGGCTGTGCGGGTCTCTTCGCGAGCAGGCTCGCTCCCACAGGGAATTCGGGATGCTCACACATTTTGTGTCCACTGATGATCCAATGTGGGAGCGAGCCTGCTCGCGAATGCGATCTTTCAGGCAACGAAGATTATTGGCCGACCGCCAACCCCGCCCGAATCGCCGCCAGTGCCGCCTGGTAGTAAGCCTTGCCCTCGGTCGACTCGGCAAATGTCGCAAACTCTTCCAGCTCTTCATCCGACAAGTCGCGATAGACATAGAGCAGCGTGTTGTTCAGATCGGCGCCGATCTGATCCATCAGGCGCTGGCGCTGACCGTTCAACATGCCCTGTGCCTGTCCGCCGCCGAGCAATCCCGGGATCATCGAACTCAAGCTGTCCGCCGCTACGCCGGCAATCGCCAGACTGACCTCGGCGCCCGCCTCACGGGCCGGCAGGGCCTGGGCGAGATGGCCGATGATCAGCAAGCGACTGTCGCTGGCCTGCATCTTCGGCAGGCCCTGGGCATTTTTTGCCAGTTGATCGCGACGGGTTGCGAGCAATTCGGCGGCGACGATTTTCTTGCCCAGTGGTGACTGGAAGAAGGTCAGCGCCGGTTTCGGGTCGGCGAGTTTCTGCCGCAGTTGCGCTTCGGCACGCTGATCCATGGCCTGCGCGGCGAAGCGCTGATTGCTGTTGTTGACCAGCGCCTGAAATACCGCAGGCGGCAGGCTGTTCTGATAGCGCTGCTGGGCGGCGCTCAGGGCATCGTTGAAATGCGCGCGTTGTTCTGGCCAGCCGGCGACCTTGTACAACTGATCGTGGCCGTCCGCCCAGGCGGGCAATACGCAGAACATCAACAGTGAAAAAAGCAAACGGCGCATAGGGACTCCTGTCAGCAGCGGACTATTGTCCGTGCGGTGCCGGTACTTGTCGAGAATTCGTAGCAAGGCGCTGCGTGGCTCTGTCGGATTTGTTGCCGTCGGCATACTATGCGCGCCATGCCGATATCCTCTGAACACCCGCTGCTGTTACGCATTGTCGACGACCTGGCCGAACACGGCTGGTCGCAGCAGAACATCTTCCTGCCCGCCGATCTGACCCGGGCGCTGGCGGCCGAGTGCCGTAAACGTGAAGCCGAGGGTGAGCTGGCGCCGGCGGCGGTCGGTCGCGGGCCGTTTTCGGAGATTCGCGAGGGTATTCGCGGCGATCACATCCAGTGGATCGACCCGGGTCAGGCCGACGCCACTGACCGCTACCTGAGCCTGATGGACAGGCTGCGCGAGGCACTCAATCGTGGCTTGTTTCTGGGGCTCGAGGATTTCGAATGCCATTTCGCCCTGTACCCGCCCGGCGCGTTCTACCTCAAGCATCTCGACCGCTTTCGCGATGATGACCGGCGCATGGTGTCGGCGGTGATCTACCTCAACGACGCCTGGCTGCCGGAGGACGGCGGACAGTTGCGCATGTACCTGGGCGAAGAACGTGTGCATGACGTACAGCCGACCGGCGGCTGTCTGGTGGTGTTTCTCTCCGGCGAAGTGCCCCACGAAGTGTTGCCGGCCCATCGCGAGCGCCTGTCGCTGACTGGCTGGTTCCGTCGCCGTGGCAACGAGCCGTTCTGAACATGGAAAAGATCCTGGTCAGTCGCTGCCTGCTGGGTCACCGCGTGCGTTATGACGGTGGCGCGAGCGGGCCGTTTGATCTGCTTGAGCAGTGGATCGAAGAAGGGCGCGTGGTGCCGTTGTGTCCGGAGGTGGCCGGTGGATTGCCGACGCCGCGGGCGGCGGCGGAGATTCCCGGCGGGCAGGGCGGTGAGGTGCTGGATGGCATTGCCGCAGTCATCACTACTGAGGGCGAGGATGTCAGCGCGCAATTTCTCGAGGGGGCGCGGCAAGCGCTGGAACTGGTGCAAAAGCACGGCATTCGGGTGGCGGTGCTCAAGGCCAACAGCCCCTCTTGCGGGAATCTGTTGACGTATGACGGCACGTTCAGTGGGGTCAAAGTCAGTGGCGAAGGGGTGACGGCGGCGTTGCTCAAGCGTCATGGGGTTCGGGTTTTCAGTGAACTTGAGCTGGTTGAGGCGGCGGTGACTCTGGCGGCTTTGGACTGATCCGCCATCGTTGCCCTCACCCCAGCCCTCTCCCGGGGGGAGAGGGGGCCGACCGAGGTGTCTGGCGCTGTCCATCGACCTGAAAGACCTTGGCGACCAGAGATTCGACAAAGCCATGATCAGTCGATTTCGGATTCGTTATAGCAATCCCAAGTCGGCGTACCTCTAAAGCATCCCCGGATCAGTTCCCTCTCCCTCCGGGAGAGGGTTAGGGTGAGGGGCTCTTACGGTTTCAACCACTTCTCGGACAGCGCCGCCAACCGCCCATCCGCCTTGATCCGTTCCAGCGCGCTCTTGAGGCTGGCCTGAAATGCCGGATTACCCTTCTGAAACGGGATCGCCAACTCGACCGGCGCTGCCGCTTTCGGCTTCGCTTCGGTCAACGCCTGCACCAGCACCAGCGGCCGCGGCGTCTCGTCCTTCTTTGCCAGCAACTGCCCGTCGACCTCGCCGTACGGCTCGCTGAAGTCGAAACGATCCTTGAGTTCGGGTGTCAGTGCTATGTGGTTGAGCGCGACATCGTATTTGCCGCTTTCAACGCCCTGGAGCAGGTCGCCCTCGTCGGTGACGATGAAGTCGGCGCGTACATCCAGCTCCTGGGCCAGAAGTTGCCCAAGCTCGACCTCGAACCCCGTGAGGGTGTCGCCTTCCTTGTAATTGAAGGGCGGTGTATTAGCCTCAAGGGCTATGCGCAGCTCGCCACGGTCGTTGACGTCATCAATCAGTTCGGCGTGAGCCAGCGGGCTCAGAAGGGGTAGCAGGCAGATCAGGCCAGGCAGCAAGCGCATGGTCACTCCTTTGAAATCATTATCGCGACGCTCTGATTCAGGCTCGCTTTGCTATGGTTGTCGAGTGCCTTCGACAACGAATGGTCATGAAGTTGTCATGGCCGTGCGGATTTTACGGAAAAACTGGAGAAGAAAATGAAAAGCTTTATGTCTCGTGCAGCGTTGGCCGGTGTGCTGATGGGTGTTTCGGTGCTGGCCAGTGCGGCGACACCGGCGCCGAAGGATGCTGAAGTGTTCATCGTTTCTCCCGAGGACGGCGCCACCGTCTCGCAGGAATTCAAGGTCAAGTTCGGCGTCAAGAACGTCGCGCTGGCCCCGGCGGGTGACACCACCAAGAACACCGGCCACCATCACCTGCTGATCGACGTCGACGACCTGCCGGCCGAAGGCGCGCCGATTCCGACTGACGCTCACCACATGCATTTCGGCAAGGCGCAGACCGAAGCCACGATCAAACTGGCCCCGGGCAAGCACACCTTGCAACTGATCCTCGGCGACAGCGGCCACATGCCGTTCGACCCATCGATCGTTTCGGAAAAAATCACGGTCAACGTGAAATAAAAAAAGGGAGCCTTTCGGGGCTCCCTTTTTTATTCAGCTTCAAGTGGCTAGCTGCAAGCGGCAAGTAAAGGCAAAGCGCTTTCACTTGCCGCTTTTAGCTGCTTTTAGAAAAGCACCCGACTACGGATAGTACCGTTGACGTGTTGCAGCTTCTCTTGCGCCAGCTCCGAGTATTCGGCGTCGACGTCGATCACCACGTAACCGACCTTCTCGTTGGTCTGCAGGAACTGACCGGAGATGTTGATGCCGTTTTCGGCGAAGACCTTGTTGATCTCGCTCATCACACCCGGGATGTTCTCGTGGATGTGCAGCAGGCGGTGCTTGCCGGGGTGAGCCGGCAGGGCCACTTCCGGGAAGTTGACCGACGACACCGAGGTACCGTTGTCGCTGTACTTGACCAGTTTCTCCGCTACTTCCAGACCGATGTTGGCTTGCGCTTCGGCGGTCGAGCCGCCGATGTGCGGGGTCAGGATCACGTTGTCGAGGCCACGCAGCGGGCTTTCGAACTCTTCGTCGTTGGAGCGGGGCTCCACCGGGAACACGTCGATGGCCGCGCCGATCAGGTGCTTGTCCTTGATCGCGTCCGCCAAGGCGTCGAGCTCGACCACGGTGCCACGTGCAGCGTTGATCAGAATGCCGCCCTTCTTGATGGCGCGGATTTCCTTCTCGCCGATCATCCACTGAGTGGCGGCGGTTTCCGGTACGTGCAGGGTGACGATGTCGGACATGCCCAGCAGCTCGTGCAGATTGTTGACCTGCGTAGCGTTGCCCAGTGGCAGCTTGGTCACGGTGTCATAGAAGAACACTTGCATGCCCAGACCTTCAGCCAGCACCGACAACTGCGTGCCGATCGAGCCGTAACCGACGATGCCCAGTTTCTTGCCACGGATCTCGAACGAGTTGGCAGCGGACTTGATCCAGCCGCCACGGTGGCAGGAGGCATTTTTCTCAGGGATGCCGCGCAGCAGCAGGATCGCTTCGGCCAGTACCAGTTCCGCTACGGAACGGGTGTTGGAGTACGGCGCGTTGAACACGGCAATACCGCGCTCGCGGGCCGCACTGAGGTCAACCTGGTTGGTGCCGATGCAGAAACAGCCGACCGCGACCAGTTTCTTCGCGTGATCGAAGATCTCTTCGGTCAGTTGCGTGCGCGAGCGGATGCCGATGAAGTGAGCGTCAGCAATCTTTTCCTTGAGCTGGGCTTCCGGCAAGGAACCAGTCAGGTATTCGATGCTGGTGTAGCCCGCCGCCTTGAGGACGTCGACAGCCGATTGGTGGACGCCTTCGAGAAGAAGGAACTTGATCTTGCTCTTATCGAGAGAAGTCTTGCTCATCTGCGTAAACCTGTATCCCGGAGAAAAATGGCAGGGAGGGAGCAGCCTGGAGCTGACCCGCACGGCAACAAAGCCGTCACCGCGGATCTGGCCTTGGGCACTGTCCGGCGGGGTCGGTATGCTAGCATAGCCACCCCGCTAAACACTCATTCCTGCGACGTGAAGCGTTCTCAGGATGACCATGAATTGTTCGAGAGTTCTGTCGATGACCAATCCTGCGCTGATTGATGAACTGAAGACCCTGGTTGAGCCTGGCAAAGTCCTCACTGACGCCGACTCCCTGAACACTTACGGCAAGGATTGGACCAAGCACTTCGCCCCGGCACCGAGCGCCATCGTGTTTCCCAAGACCATCGAGCAAGTGCAGGCCGTGGTGCGTTGGGCCAACACCCACAAAATTGCGCTGGTGCCGTCCGGCGGGCGCACCGGGTTGTCCGCCGCTGCGGTGGCGGCCAATGGCGAAGTGGTGGTTTCGTTCGATTACATGAACCAGATTCTCGACGTCAACCTCACCGACCGCACTGCCGTGTGCCAACCGGGCGTGGTCACTGAGCATCTGCAGAACGTCGCCGAAGAAAACGGCCTGTACTATCCGGTCGACTTCGCCTCGGCAGGTTCCAGCCAGATTGGCGGCAATATCGGCACCAATGCCGGCGGGATCAAAGTGATTCGCTACGGCATGACCCGCAACTGGGTGGCCGGCATGAAAGTCGTCACCGGCAAGGGCGATGTGCTCGAACTGAACAAGGACCTGATCAAGAACGCCACCGGTTACGACTTGCGTCAGCTGTTCATCGGCGCCGAGGGCACCCTCGGTTTCGTCGTCGAAGCGACCATGCGCCTTGATCGCGCGCCGAAAAACCTCACGGCGATGGTCCTCGGTACCGCCGATTTCGATTCGATCATGCCGGTGCTGCATGCCTTCCAGGGCAAACTCGACCTGACGGCGTTCGAATTCTTCTCCGACAAGGCGCTGGCCAAGGTCATGGGCCGTGGCGACGTGCCGGCGCCATTCGACACCGAGTGCCCGTTCTACGCCCTGCTGGAATTCGAAGCGACTACCGAAGAAGTGGCCAATAGCGCGCTGGAAACCTTCGAACACTGCGTAGAACAGGGCTGGGTGCTCGACGGCGTGATGAGCCAGAGCGAAACCCAGTTGCACAATCTGTGGAAGCTGCGCGAGTACATTTCCGAAACCATTTCCCACTGGACGCCGTACAAGAACGACATCTCGGTTACCGTCTCGAAAGTGCCGGCGTTCCTGCGCGAAATCGACGCGATCGTTGGCGAGCACTACCCGGATTTCGAAATCGTCTGGTTCGGCCACATCGGCGACGGCAATCTGCACCTGAACATCCTCAAGCCGGAAAACCTGAGCAAGGACGAGTTCTTCGCCAAGTGCGCCACCGTCAACAAGTGGGTGTTCGAAACCGTCGAGAAATACAACGGCTCGATCTCGGCCGAGCACGGCGTCGGTATGACCAAGCGTGATTACCTGACCTACAGCCGCTCGCCGGCCGAGATCGAGTACATGAAAGCGGTCAAGGCAGTGTTCGACCCGAACGGCATCATGAACCCGGGCAAGATTTTCCCGGTTTGATCGGTAATCTCTGTTGAATCAATAAAGGCAGGAGTCGGTAAATGAGCTATCAGCACCAGTACGTCGACGGCACGCGCATTCACTTCCCGATCGGGAAAGTCGTGTGCATTGGCCGCAATTACGCCGAACACGCCAAGGAACTGGATAATCCGGTGCCGACCGAGCCGCTGCTGTTCATCAAGCCGGGCAGTTGCGTGGTGCCGCTGGAAGGCGGTTTCAGCATTCCGACCGAGCGCGGTTCGGTGCACTACGAAGCGGAAATCGCTGTGTTGATCGGCAAGCCGCTGTCGACCAAACCGAGCCGTGAAGAAGTCCTCGACGCAATCTCCGGTTTTGCCCCGGCGCTGGACCTGACCCTGCGCGACAAGCAAGCCGAGCTGAAAGCCAAGGGCCTGCCGTGGGAAATCGCCAAGTCGTTCGACGGCGCGGCGGTGATCGCGCCGTTCGTGGTCGGCAGCACCTTCGCTGACCTGACCGACATCGGCATCCGCCTGACCATCAACGGCGAAGTGCGCCAGGACGGCAACAGCAGCGCGATGCTCAACCCGATCGTGCCGATGATCCAGCACATGGCCGGCTGCTTCTCGCTGCAGGCCGGTGACGTGATCCTCACCGGCACGCCAGTGGGCGTCGGCCCGCTGAACGTCGGCGATGAAATCGTCCTCGAACTGCCGGGGGCGAGCAGCTTCAGCAGCAGCGTGCGCTAACCGCGGAACCCCTTGCAGGGGGTGAGCTTTGTGGTGAGGGGATTTATCCCCGTTGGACTGCGCAGCAGGCCCCTCTTCAAGATCAAGAGGGGCGCGCTTCGCGCGCCAACGGGGATGAATCCCCTCGCCACAAGTGTGCTGCTGGCAAATGCACACGGCAATCCCGCCATTTCCCGTTTTTTTCACATCCTCTCTGGATAATTCCCGCGATTCTGGCGTCTCAGCCGGCCTCTTTGTGCTATTACCCTTGGCCTGAATTAACGGAACGCATCCCTCGATGGCATCTCGAACTCAGCAGAAATCCCCCTCCCGTTCGCGCTTCGTCCTGCGCTGGTATGTCTGGCTGTTGCTGGTCATCGCCGCAGCCTATGGACTGGCGTTCGCCATGCATTGGGATGATCGCGGCGTGCTGTGGGTGCTGGAGCGCTTCGAGAGCAAGGCCGAGCAAAAGGAGAGTGTGTGGCTGCCGGATTATCAGGTGGTGATCGATGCCAAACCGCTGCCGGGTATGGAAAAGGACGAAGCTTCGGATCTGGCCTATAACCCGCAGACCAAGACCCTGTTCGCGGTGATGGGCAAGAATGCCTTCCTGGTCGAGCTGACGCTTGAGGGCGACGTGTTGCGCAAGATGCCGTTGGTGGGCTGGAGCAATCCGGAAGGCCTGACGGTCATGGAAAACGGTTTGCTGGCCATTGTCGATGAGCGTGAGCATACCTTGTCGATCGTCAAGATCGACGCCGCGACTCGTGAGCTGAACATCGCCGATTTCCCGAAATACGACCTCGGGCCGTCGAAAGATCAGAACAAGGCGTTTGAGGCCATCACGTGGGATCCGCGCAATCAGCGATTGATTCTGGGGGAGGAACGCCCACCGGCGCTGTTCACCTGGAAAAGCGATGGCGGCCAGACCCTGCAGGGCGACAAGCAGAAGCTGGCCAGCGATCAGCTGGATCTGCGCAACCTGTCGGCGCTGGCTGTCGATCCGCGCACTGGCCATCTGCTGGTGCTGTCGGCGGATTCACACCTGTTGCTTGAACTCGACGAGGATGGCAAGCAAGTCAGCTTCATGACGTTGCTTGGGAATTTCAACGGTCTGAAAGACACCATCCCCCGCGCCGAAGGCATGACCATGGATGCGGACGGCACGCTGTACATGGTCAGCGAGCCGAACCTGTTCTACCGATTCGAAAAACACCGGTGATGCCTTCCCTGGAGCTGCCGCAGGCTGCGATCTTTTGATCTTGCTTATGAAAGTCAAAAAATCGCAGCCTTCGGCAGCTCCTACGGCGCTTGGCTTGTGATCTGAGGCAAGTGGCCATTAAGCTTCAGTTCAGACAGGCGTGATATTTCATCGGCCTGTCATGAATCCGAGCCTGCCTGAATGCGTCGACTTGCCCGCCCCAAACCGCTGATTCTCGTCCTGTTGATGATTGTCCTGATTGCGTTGATCGCGATCGGCCAATACCTGCGTCTGTTCGAGCGCGCCTGGTTCAACCTGCACACGCTGTGGCAACCGGTGAGCAGCGAGGCGATCGGGCTCGACCAGTATCGGGTGACGATCGAGGCGCGGCCGATCGAGGGGCTCGACGATGACGTCTCGGCGCTGACCTACGATCCGGTGCGCAAAAGTCTGTTCACGGTCACCAACAAGAATTCCGAACTGGTCGAATTGTCCCTGGAAGGCAAGATTCTGCGGCGCATCGCTCTGGTGGGGTTTGGCGATCCGGAAGCCGTCGAGTACATCAGTGCCGACACCTACGTGATCACCGACGAGCGTCAGCAACGCCTGATCAAGATCCACCTCGAGGCCGACACCACTTTTCTCGATGCCGAGGATGCCGAGCAAATGACCCTTGGCGTGCACATGTCCGGCAACAAGGGTTTCGAAGGGCTTGCTTATGATTCTGTGGGCAAGCGGCTGTTCGTGGCGAAAGAACGCGACCCGATGCTGATCTACGAAGTCCACGGCTTCCCGCATTTCAAACCGGACAAGACCTACGCGGTGCACGTGATCAACAACCCCAAGCGCGATGCCGGAATGTTTGTGCGTGATCTGTCGAGTCTGCAGTACGACGAGCGCAGCGGGCACTTGCTGGCGCTGTCGGACGAGTCGCGGTTGATTATCGAACTGGATGTCGACGGGCGCCCGTTGAGCACCATGTCGATCAGCGGCGGGCGCCAGGGTTTGCAGAAAACCGTGCCGCAGGCGGAGGGAATTGCAATGGATGATGACGGCACGTTGTACCTGGTGAGCGAGCCGAATCTGTTTTACGTGTTCAAAAAACCCACACCAAACTAACTGACATCACAAAACACTGTGGGAGCGAGCCTGCTCGCGAAGGCGGTTGATCAGTCTCTGAATATGTTGACTGACCCGACGCTTTCGCGAGCAGGCTCGCTCCCACAGGTTACTTATCAGCCCATGGCAAGTGGGCAGTCTGTTACTCAGCCTTGAGGGTTTTCACGCCTTCACTGGTGCCCAGCAACAACAGATCCGCCGGACGCGCGGCGAACAGGCCGTTGGTGACCACGCCGACGATGGCATTGATCTGTGCTTCCAGCTCCACCGGGTTGGTGATCTGCAGGTTGAACACGTCGAGGATGATGTTGCCATTGTCGGTCAGCACGCCTTCGCGGTAGACCGGGTCGCCACCCAGTTTGACCAGTTGGCGGGCAACGTGGCTGCGGGCCATCGGGATGACTTCCACCGGCAGCGGGAACTCGCCGAGTACCGGCACCAGTTTGCTGGCGTCAGCGATGCAGATGAAGGTCTTGGCCACAGCGGCGACAATCTTCTCGCGGGTCAGCGCCGCGCCGCCGCCCTTGATCAGGTTCAGGTGCGCATCGCTCTCATCGGCGCCGTCGACGTAGAACTCCAGATCGCTGACGGTATTCAGCTCATACACCGGAATCCCGTGGCCCTTGAGGCGCGCGGCAGTGGCTTCGGAGCTGGCAACGGCGCCATCGAACGCGCCCTTGTGCTGGGCCAAGGCGTCGATGAAGCAGTTGGCGGTGGAGCCGGTGCCGACGCCGACGATGCTCTTGTCGTCGAGTTTCGGCAGGATGAAGTCGACGGCGGCCTGGGCCACGGCCTGTTTGAGTTGATCCTGGGTCATGCGGGCTCCGGAAGCGGGCAAGGGTTGGGCAGAAAGGCCGGCATTATAGGCCTCGCGGTGGTACAGGGGGAAACAAGCTGTGGCGAGGGGATTTATCCCCGTTCGGCGACGCAGTCGTCGTAAAACCCAGGAACGCGGTGTGACTGAAAAAAAGCAGGGGAGCGCTTCGCACTCCAGCGGGGATAAATCCCCTCACCACAACGGTGCTCACTCAAGATTGGGTTTCCAGACCTTAAAACCACCTGTTTAGTGTGGTCGCCTCGGCAAAAGGCGGGTTAGACTCGCTGGTCCCGCCCAATCGCCAGTGATGCTTTCCGATGCTCGAACAGTACGTCAAAAAGATCCTCACCTCGCGCGTTTATGACGTTGCCGTAGAAACCCCGCTGCAGAACGCCCGCCAGCTCTCCGAGCGGCTGGGCAATGACATCTGGCTCAAGCGCGAAGACTTGCAGCCAGTGTTCTCGTTCAAGATTCGCGGCGCCTACAACAAGCTGACGCAATTGAGCGACGAAGAGCGCGCTCGTGGCGTGGTCACCGCCTCGGCGGGCAATCATGCGCAGGGTCTGGCTCTGGCGGCGAAAGTGTTGGGCGTCAAAGCCACCATCGTCATGCCCAAGACCACCCCGGAAATCAAAGTCGAAGGCGTGCGTTCGCGCGGCGGCAAAGTGGTGCTGCACGGTGACTCGTTTCCGGAAGCGCTGGCCTATTCGCTGAAACTGGTCGATGAAAAAGGCTACGTCTACATCCACCCGTACGACGATCCGCACACCATTGCCGGGCAGGGCACCGTGGCCATGGAAATCCTGCGTCAGCACCCGCAGCCGCTGGATGCGATTTTCGTCCCGGTCGGCGGTGGCGGCCTGATCGCCGGTATCGCGGCCTACGTGAAATACCTGCGTCCGGACATCAAGGTAATTGGCGTCGAGCCGGACGACTCCAACTGCCTGCAAGCGGCAATGGCAGCGGGCGAGCGCGTGGTTCTGCCGGCCGTGGGCATTTTCGCCGACGGCGTGGCGGTGGCGCAGATCGGCCAGTACACCTTCGAGATCTGCAAGGATTACGTCGACGAAGTGATTACCGTCAGCACCGACGAGATCTGCGCAGCAATCAAGGATATCTACGACGATACCCGCTCGATCACCGAACCTGCCGGCGCGCTGGGCGTGGCCGGAATCAAGAAGTACGTCGAGCAACGTGGCGTCAGCGGGCAGACTTTCGTCGCCATCGACTCCGGCGCCAACGTCAATTTTGACCGCCTGCGCCACGTCGCCGAGCGCGCCGAACTGGGCGAAGGTCGCGAGGCGATCATCGCCGTGACCATTCCGGAAAAGGCCGGCAGCTTCAAGGCGTTCTGCGAAGCCATCGGCAAGCGCCAGATCACTGAATTCAATTACCGCTACAACACCGGCAGCGAAGCGCACATCTTTGTTGGCGTGCAGACCCACCCGGACAACGATCCGCGCAGCGCCTTGCTGGCGAGCCTGACCGAGCAGGGGTTTCCGGTGCTCGACCTGACCGACAACGAGCTGGCCAAGCTGCACATTCGCCACATGGTCGGTGGCCGCGCCGCGCAGGTGGTCGATGAAGTGGTGCTGCGCTTCGAATTCCCGGAGCGCCCGGGCGCGCTGTTCAACTTCCTCAACAAGCTCGGCGGGCGCTGGAACATCTCGATGTTCCACTACCGCAACCACGGCGCGGCGGACGGGCGTGTGGTCGCCGGCTTGCAAGTGCCGCATGACGAGCGTCATCTGGTGCCGGCGGCGCTGGCGGAAATCGGCTATCCATACTGGGATGAAAGCGATAACCCGGCCTATCAGCTGTTTCTTGGCTGAGCGGCTACGCTGATGGGCATGGATCTACGGATGAGAACGACATGGAAACCCTGACCACCCTGAAAGTCCTTCACGTCGCGGCGACCGTGGTGATCCTCGCGAGCGGGCTGGTGCTCGCCGCCCTGACCTGGCGAAATCGCAGTGAAGGGCCGGCCAGTACGATGCGCCGTCCCTGGCTGTTCATCTGGTGTCTGATGCTGATCGGCATGCTCAGCATGCCCTTCACCGGCTGGTGGTTGGTGCATCTGGTTGGCTGGCCGTTGGGCCAGTTTTGGATTCTGGGTTCCAGCGTGATCTACGCCGTGGCCACGTTCAGTGCGGTCTGGCTGCTGGTCCGGCTGGATCGGCTGTGGACAAGCGGGGTGGGCAATCGCAAGTTCAATCTGGCGCTGGCGATTGTCAGCGGCGTCGGATTTGTCGCCATCGCGGCGTTGATGGGGGCCAAGCCGGTTTAAGGCTTGAGGCCGAGTTGACCCCCATCGCTGGCAAGCCAGCTCCCACAGGGGTATTCAGTGAACACAGATTAAGTGGACACTGACAACCCTGTGGGAGCTGGCTTGCCAGCGATAGCAATCTCAGCCGCGCAACGAAATCACCGGCCAGCCACGCTTCTCGGCCTCGGCCCGCAGATTCGGATCCGGGTCCACCGCCACCGGATTCGCCACCTGCTCCAGCAGCGGCAGATCATTCATCGAATCGCTATAGAAATAGCTGTCCTCGAGCGAATAGCCGGTCTCTTCCAGCCAGCGATTGAGGCGCGTGACCTTGCCTTCGCGGAAGCACGGGATGTCGGTGCTGCGCCCGCTGTAGCGGCCGTCGATCATTTCGCATTCGGTGGCAATCAGGGTTTCCACGCCCAGGCGCACGGCGATCGGTGCCGTCACGAAACGGTTGGTGGCGGTGATGATCACTAGTTTGTCGCCGGCATCGCGGTGCTTCTTCAGCAGCTCCAGTGCCTTGGGCAGCACGATCGGCTCGATGCAGTCGCGCATGTAATCGCTGTGCCATTGCTCAAGCACGGCCATTTCCGTGCGGCCGAGAATTTCCAGGCAGAAGTTCAGGTAGGCGGCGTTGTCCAGCTTGCCGGCCAGGTAATCCTGATAGAACTCGTCGTTACGCGCCTTGTAGGCGATCGGGTCGAGGAAGCCGCGCTCGCACAGATAATCGCCCCAAGCGTGATCGCTGTCGCCGCCCAGAAGGGTGTTGTCCAAATCGAATAAAGCCAGGCGCATTGCAGTTACCCGCTGAAAAGTCAGTAAAAAGGCGACAAGAATACGGTCTTTTCACAAGAGTGCACATAAGGTAGGAACCTTCGTTGCCGCCTGATCAAGCTTTGTGGAACAATGCGGCGACATGCGTTTGCGAGGTTGTTGCCGTGATCGACCCCGATGGTTTCCGCCCCAATGTCGGGATCATTCTGACGAATGACGCCGGCCAGGTGCTATGGGCTCGCCGTATCAATCAGGACGCCTGGCAGTTTCCGCAAGGGGGGATCAACCCCGAGGAGACGCCGGAAGACGCCTTGTACCGCGAGCTGAACGAAGAAGTTGGCCTGGAACGTGAAGATGTTGAAATACTGGCCTGTACCCGAGGCTGGTTGCGCTATCGTTTGCCGCAACGCCTGGTGCGTACCCACAGCCAACCGCTGTGCATCGGCCAGAAACAGAAATGGTTCCTCCTGCGCCTGATCTCCAACGAGCAGCGGGTGCGGATGGATCTGACCGGTAAACCGGAGTTCGATGGCTGGCGCTGGGTCAGCTATTGGTATCCGTTGGGCCAGGTGGTGACATTCAAGCGCGAGGTGTATCGACGCGCTCTCAAAGAGCTTGCCCCGCGCCTTTTAGCGCGCGACTGACGACGGAGTTCGACCCCGAGCCATGCTCAATACGCTGCGCAAGATCGTCCAGGAAGTTAACTCCGCCAAGGATCTCAAGGCGGCGTTGGGGATTATTGTGTTGCGCGTCAAAGAGGCCATGGGCAGCCAGGTCTGCTCGGTCTACCTGCTTGATCCGGAAACCAATCGCTTCGTCCTGATGGCCACCGAGGGCTTGAACAAGCGCTCGATCGGCAAGGTCAGCATGGCCCCCAACGAGGGTCTGGTCGGTCTGGTCGGCACGCGTGAAGAACCCCTGAACCTGGAAAACGCTTCGGTTCACCCGCGCTATCGCTACTTCGCCGAAACCGGTGAAGAGCGTTACGCCTCGTTCCTCGGTGCACCGATCATCCACCACCGCCGCGTCGTCGGCGTGTTGGTCATCCAGCAGAAAGAACGCCGCCAGTTCGACGAAGGTGAAGAAGCCTTCCTCGTGACCATGAGCGCGCAGCTTGCCGGCGTGATCGCCCACGCCGAGGCCACCGGTTCGATCCGTGGTCTGGGCCGGCAGGGCAAGGGCATTCAGGAAGCCAAGTTCGTCGGCGTACCGGGTTCGCCGGGTGCTGCCGTCGGTACCGCCGTGGTCATGCTGCCGCCGGCGGACCTGGACGTGGTGCCGGACAAGACCATCACCGACATCAACGCTGAGCTGGCGCTGTTCAAGACCGCCATCGAAGGCGTGCGCGCCGACATGCGCGCCTTGTCCGCCAAACTCGCGACCCAGCTGCGCCCGGAAGAGCGCGCGCTGTTCGACGTCTACCTGATGATGCTCGACGATGCCTCGCTGGGCAGCGAAATCACTACGGTGATCAAGACGGGGCAGTGGGCTCAGGGCGCGCTGCGTCAGGTGGTCACTGAGCACGTCAACCGTTTCGAACTGATGGACGACGCCTACCTGCGCGAGCGTGCTTCGGACGTCAAAGACCTTGGCCGCCGTCTGCTCGCCTATCTGCAGGAAGAGCGCCAGCAGAACCTGGTCTACCCGGAAAAAACCATTCTGGTCAGCGAAGAGCTGACGCCGGCGATGCTCGGCGAGGTGCCGGAAGGCACGCTGGTCGGTCTGGTCTCGGTGCTCGGTTCAGGTAACTCCCACGTTGCGATTCTCGCCCGAGCCATGGGCATTCCGACGGTAATGGGTCTGGTCGATCTGCCGTACGCCAAGGTCGACGGCATCGAAATGATCGTCGACGGCACCCGTGGCGAGGTCTACACCAACCCCAGCGAAGTACTGCGCAAGCAGTTCGCCGAAGTCGTCGAAGAAGAGAAACAACTGGCGCTGGGCCTCGACACCCTGCGCGACCTGCCGTGCGTGACCCTCGATGGCCACCGCATGCCGCTGTGGGTCAACACCGGCCTGCTCGCCGATGTGGCGCGGGCGCAGAAGCGTGGCGCCGAAGGGGTCGGCCTGTACCGTACCGAAGTGCCGTTCATGATCAACCAGCGCTTCCCGAGCGAGAAGGAACAGCTGGCGATCTACCGCGAACAGCTCGCCGCGTTCCACCCGCAACCGGTGACCATGCGCAGCCTCGACATCGGCGGTGACAAGTCGCTGTCGTACTTCCCGATCAAGGAAGACAACCCGTTCCTCGGCTGGCGCGGTATCCGCGTCACCCTCGACCACCCGGAAATCTTCCTCGTGCAGACCCGCGCGATGCTCAAGGCCAGCGAAGGCCTGAACAACCTGCGGATTCTGCTGCCGATGATCTCCGGCACTCACGAACTCGAAGAAGCCCTGCACCTGATCCACCGTGCCTGGGGCGAAGTGCGCGACGAAGGCACCGACGTGCCGATGCCGCCGATCGGCGTGATGATCGAAATCCCGGCAGCGGTGTACCAGACCAAGGAACTGGCGCGGATGGTCGACTTCCTCTCCGTCGGCTCCAACGACCTGACCCAGTATCTGCTGGCGGTAGACCGCAACAACCCGCGCGTCGCCGACCTCTACGACTATCTGCACCCTGCGGTGCTGCAAGCTCTGCAAACCGTGGTCACTGACGCCCATGCCGAAGGCAAACCGGTGAGCATCTGCGGCGAGATGGCCGGTGATCCGGCGGCGGCGGTGCTGTTGATGGCGATGGGTTTCGACAGCTTGTCGATGAACGCCACCAACCTGCCGAAGGTGAAGTGGATGTTGCGTCAGGTGAACCTGAGCAAGGCGCAGGAGATGCTGGCGGAATTGATGAAGATCGATAACCCGCAGGTTATCCACAGCTCGCTGCAACTGGCGCTGAAGAATCTCGGGTTGGCCAAGATGAATTCGCCGGTGGTGACCAAGGCTCTCTAAAGATCAAAGGCCCCTCACCCTAGCCCTCCCGAAACGTCGGACCGCCCAGAGGGAGAGGGGACTGATTGGGGGATGCTGCAGAACTCCGTCGACCTGTAAGTGCTTTGCTGAATCCATAATCGACTCGATCTCTCAGGTCGATGTATACCGCAAGGCACTTCGGTCGGCCCCCTCTCCCTCCGGGAGAGGGCTGGGGTGAGGGGCTGCTGTTAGACACAAACCTCAACTTCCCCGAGATGCCCGCCATACGGCCCAAAACTGCGCTCCACCATCCGCCGCGTTCCGTCCGCCTGCACAACCAACGCTGTACTCGCCCGCGTGCCATAACTCTGGCTGGCAATAAACACGCTCGACAACAATGCTTCCGTCGCCATGCCCACCCCGGTATCCGGCAACTCCGCCTCGGGGGCGGTCTGTGCATCGCTGAGCAGGGTCAACAAGCGCTCAGGCTGCGGATCATCCAGTACCGCGCTCAACGCCGCCCTGGCCTTGAGCAGTTTCGGCCACGGCGTATCCAGCCCCGCGTTGGATAACCCATAAACTCCAGGCTGCAACATCACCGGCTCTGACGCCCGCGCATTGAAGTGCCACAACTCATGGGCATTGCCCAGCAGCAGATTGAACCCGGCATATTCGGCGGCACGACCCACCACATCGCTCAAATAATCATCAATCGACAGATCGCCCGCAAGAAACCGCGCCACCAGCTCGCCCCGGGATTTGGTCGCGGGCGGCTGTTGCGGATCGCGGATATTGGTCAGCGCGGCGAAGCGTCCGTTGCTGCCGATCCCCAGCCACGTGCCGCCGGCTTCAAGATCGCGCCCGGCATGCACATGCGGCGCCTCGGGCCACGGCGCCAATGGCAGGCTGGGGCGGGCGTAGAATTCGTCGCGGTTGGCCGCGACGATCAGCGGCTGGGCATGGTCCGGGCGCCAAGCGAAAACAATCAGGCACATAAGGTGGTCCTTGTGTGTTTTTTGCCCACTCTACGCATCCGGCGTCCGTGCATCCATCGCCAGTGGAGCAGAAGGCTGCGCATCCGTTAACATGCCGCTCCTGTTTTGCCGATGCGTGCTGGAGACGGTCATGGAATTTCTGCTCTACCTGGCGCTCGGTGCCTGTGCGGGCGTGCTCGCCGGGCTGTTTGGCGTTGGCGGCGGGATCATCATCGTCCCGGTGCTGGTGTTCAGCTTCACTTTGCAGGGCTTCGATCAGTCGATTCTTACGCATTTGGCGGTAGGGACGTCGCTGGCGACGATCATATTCACCTCGGTCAACGCCGTGCGTGAACATCACCGTCGCGGCGCGGTGCGCTGGGCGATTTTTCGCTGGATGACCGTGGGCATTCTGCTCGGCGCCGGTTTCGGGGCGCTGACTGCTGAAGCGATCTCCGGGCCGAACCTGCAAAAGATCATCGGCGTATTTGCCCTGGTGATCGCCGTGCAGCTGGCGCTGGACGTCAAACCCAAGGCCAGCCGAACGGTACCGGGCAAACTCGGTCTGACCGCTGCCGGTACGGTGATTGGCTGGGCCTCGGCGATTTTCGGTATTGGCGGCGGCTCGCTGACCGTGCCGTTTCTGACCTGGCGCAGCGTGCCGATGCAGCAGGCCGTGGCGACCTCGTCGGCCTGTGGCCTGCCGATTGCCTTGGCCAGCGCGTTAAGTTTCATGATTCTGGGGTGGCACGATCCGTTGTTGCCGGCCCATAGTCTCGGTTTTATTTATCTGCCGGCATTGTTGGGCATCGCCCTGACCAGCATGGTCTTCGCTCGGCTCGGCGCGCGTCTGGCGCACAGGTTGTCGCCGCGCTTGCTGAAAAGGCTGTTCGCCGCTTTGCTGTTCTGCGTGGGTTTGAGCTTTCTGCTCTGATCGCGTGGCAATCCTGGCTTAATCCTGAGGTGGCAGCGTCACCCGGGAATTTTGCTTTCAACTCTAACAAGGAGTCGCAATGCTGCCTTACCCGCAGATCGACCCGGTGGCCCTGGCCATCGGTCCGCTGAAAATCCACTGGTACGGTCTGATGTACCTGATCGGCATCGGCGGCGCGTGGCTGTTGGCGTCGCGCCGGCTCAACCGCTTCGACCCGACCTGGACCAAGGAGAAACTCTCCGATCTGGTGTTCTGGCTATCGATGGGCGTGATTGTTGGCGGCCGTCTGGGTTACGTGCTGTTCTATGATCTGAGCGCGTACCTGGCCAACCCGACGCTGATTTTCGAAGTGTGGAAGGGCGGCATGTCGTTCCACGGCGGATTCATCGGCGTGATGCTCGCGGCCTTGTGGTTCGGCAAGCGCAATGGCAAGTCGTTCTTCCAGCTGATGGACTTCGTCGCGCCGATGGTGCCGATCGGCCTGGGCGCCGGGCGCATCGGCAACTTCATCAACGCCGAGTTGTGGGGTAAGGCCACCGACGTGCCGTGGGCGATGGTGTTCCCGCCGTTCAGCGATCCGGCGCAGTTGCCGCGCCACCCGTCGCAGCTGTATCAGTTCGCCCTCGAAGGCGTGGCGCTGTTCCTGATCCTGTGGATCTTCTCGCGCAAACCGCGTCCGACCATGGCGGTCTCCGGCATGTTCGCGCTGTTCTACGGCATCTTCCGTTTCATCGTCGAGTTCGTCCGCGTCCCGGATGCTCAGCTCGGCTACTTGGCGTGGAACTGGCTGACCATGGGCCAGGTGCTCTGCGTGCCGATGATTGTCGGCGGGCTGTTGCTGATCTGGCTGGCCTATCGTCGCGCCCCGGCAGCGCCGCTCGCGCCGACGGCTTAAACTACGAACCCCGGCGCGCGACGCCGGGGCTCCAAGGACACAGGTAACTCATGAAGCAATATCTCGAACTGGTCTCGCACGTCATTCAGAACGGCACCAAGCAGGCCAACCGCACCGGTATCAACACCATCAGTTTCCCGGGAGCGATGCTGCGTTTCGATCTGCAGGAAGGCTTCCCGGCGATCACCACGCGCAAAATGGCCTTCAAATCGGCCATCGGCGAGATGTGCGGCTTTCTGCGTGGCGTGAACAACGCCGCTGAATTCCGCGCGCTGGGCTGCAAGGTCTGGGACCAGAACGCCAACGAAAACGCGCAGTGGCTGGCCAACCCGTTCCGTCAGGGCGACGACGACCTCGGTGAAATCTACGGCGTGCAATGGCGCAAGTGGCCGGCGTACAAGCAGATCCCGCTGAGCAGCACCGCTGCCATCGAACAGACCCTGAGCAACGGCTACAAGCAGATCGCTCAGGGCGAAGAAGACGGCCAGGCCTACGTCGTGCTGTACAAGGCGATCGACCAGGTACGCCAGTGCGTCGACACGATCATCAAGGATCCGGGCAGCCGCCGCATTCTGTTCCACGGCTGGAACGTCGCCCAGCTCGATGAAATGGCCCTGCCGCCATGCCACCTGCTGTACCAGTTCCACCCGAATGTCGAGACCAAAGAGATCTCGCTGACCCTGTACATCCGCTCCAATGATCTGGGCCTGGGCACGCCGTTCAACCTCACCGAAGGCGCCGCACTGCTGAGCCTGATCGGTCGCCTGACCGGTTACACGCCGCGCTGGTTCACCTATTTCATCGGCGATGCGCACGTCTACGAAAACCACCTGGACATGCTCAACGAACAGCTCAAGCGCGAGCCGTTTGCCATGCCGAAACTGAAAATCTCCGACCGCGTGCCGGAGTTTGCCAAGACTGGTGTATATCAGCCGGAGTGGCTGGAGCTGGTGGAACCGAGCGATTTCTCGCTGGAAGGCTACGAGCACCACCCACCAATGACCGCGCCGATGGCGGTCTAAACCACACCGCAATATCCCTGTGGGAGCGAGCCTGCTCGCGAAGAGGGCGTGTCAGTCACAGATGTGTCGACTGATACACCGCTTTCGCGAGCAGGCTCGCTCCCACATTTGTTTTTGCGGTGTGCTTAGTGGCCGTGGCTACGGCCTACGTGGGAGTGTTCGACTTCGGTTGCGACAACCCCGCCACTCACTTCCAGCCGCTGCAAGATCCCGCATTGATCCGCCTCCGGCCCTTCGCCACAGCGTTGGCGCAGGTCGAGCAGTTGTGTCTGCAAGGCCAGCAAGCCATCAATCCGCGCCTTCACATGCTGAATATGTTCGTCGATCAGCGCATTGACGCTCTCGCACTGATCCTGCGGGCTGTCGCGTAGGGCGAGCAGGCTGCGGATTTCTTCGAGGGTCATGTCGAGGGTGCGGCAGTTGCGGATGAAGGTCAGGCGCTCGGCGTGGGCTTGGGTGTAGACGCGATAGTTGCCGTCGCTGCGCGCCGGTTCCGGCAGGAGGTTTTCGCGCTCGTAGTAGCGGATGGTTTCAACCGCACAGTCGGTGAGTTTCGCCAGTTCGCCGATCTTCATGACCGCCATCTCCAAAAGGGTGCTTGACCCTATAGTGGCTACAGGGTCTTTACTTGGCAACAGGCACCTTCATGGACGCGACCAATGAGCGATTCCCTGCACACCCACAAGCCCGGCGACGGTCACGATCACAGTCATAAATTGCAGCCCGTGCATAAACATGCGCATGGCGGCGATTCCTGCTGCTCCTCAAAAGCCGCCGCACCTGCGCGGGTGCAACTGAGCGAAAAGACCAGCGCCGACGCGCGCCTGAGCAGCTTCCGCATCGAGGCAATGGACTGCCCGACCGAGCAGACGCTGATCCAGAACAAACTCGGCAAACTGGCCGGGGTGCAGCAACTGGAATTCAACCTGATCAACCGCGTACTTGGCGTGACCCACAATCTGCCGGGCACCGAGCCGATCACCGAAGCGATCAAGTCCCTCGGCATGCACGCCGAGCCGCTCGAGGCGGGTGTCGACGCGCCAGTACCGGCAGCGGTGAAAAAACACTGGTGGCCATTGGCGCTGTCCGGCTTGACCGCGCTGGGCGCCGAAGTCATTCATTTCACCAGCGCCGCGCCGGACTGGGTGGTGGCAGTCGTTGCGCTGGTGTCGATCCTCAGCGGCGGCCTCGGCACTTATAAAAAGGGCTGGATCGCCCTGAAGAACCGCAACCTCAACATCAACGCGCTGATGAGCATCGCCGTGACTGGCGCGATTCTCATCGGCCAGTGGCCGGAAGCGGCGATGGTGATGTTCCTCTTCACCGTCGCCGAGCTGATCGAGGCACGCTCGCTGGATCGTGCACGCAATGCGATCAGCGGCTTGATGCAGATGACCCCCGAGCAAGCCACGGTCTTGCAGGCCGACGGCAACTGGCGCGAACAAGAGGTGAAAAGCGTCGATCTCGGCGCCCGCGTGCGGGTGAAACCCGGCGAGCGCATCGCGCTGGACGGCGCGGTGGTCAGCGGCAGCTCGACCATCGACCAGGCGCCGATCACCGGCGAAAGCCTGCCGGTGGAAAAAACCGTCGGTGACAAAGTCTTCGCTGGCACCATCAATCAGGCCGGTTCGCTGGAATATACGGTGACCGCTGCGGCGAACAATTCGACCTTGGCGCGGATCATTCACGCCGTCGAACAGGCCCAGGGCGCGCGGGCGCCGACGCAGCGTTTCGTTGACCAATTCTCGAAAATCTACACCCCGGCGGTATTCGTCTTCGCCTTGGCCGTGGCGATCATCCCGCCGTTGTTCATGGGCGCGGCGTGGTTCGACTGGATCTACCGCGCGCTGGTGTTGCTGGTGGTTGCCTGCCCGTGCGCACTGGTGATTTCCACCCCGGTGACCATCGTCAGCGGCCTCGCGGCGGCGGCGCGCAAGGGCATTCTGGTCAAGGGCGGCGTGTATCTGGAGGGCGGCTTCAAGCTTGATTATCTGGCGCTGGACAAGACCGGCACGATCACCCACGGCAAACCGGTGCAGACCGATTACCTGTCACTCGACCCGACGGCCGATGCCAGCGCACCGGCAATCGCCGCCGCGCTGGCCGGGCGCTCCGATCACCCGGTGTCGCTGGCGATTGCCAACGCCGCTGTGGATAAAAACCTCGCCGCGCTGACTGTGGATAACTTCGAGGCACTGGGCGGGCGAGGTGTTAAAGGTGACATCAACGGCCAGACTTATCACTTGGGCAATCATCGTCTGGTCGAAGAGCTTGGCCTGTGCTCACCGCAGCTGGAAGAGAAGCTGTTCGCGCTGGAAAAGCAGGGCAAATCCGTGGTGTTGCTGCTCGACAAATCAGGCCCACTGGCACTGTTCGCCGTGGCCGACACGGTCAAGGAAACCAGCCTTGAAGCGATTCGTCAGTTGCATGAACTCGGGGTGAAAACCCTGATGCTGACCGGCGACAACGTCCACACCGCGCAAGCGATTGCCGCCCAGGTCGGCATCGACGAGGCGCGCGGCGACTTGCTGCCGACCGACAAGCTGCAAGCGATTGAAGATCTGTACAAGCAGGGCCACCGGGTCGGTATGGTCGGCGATGGCATCAACGACGCCCCGGCACTGGCCCGCGCCGAGATCGGTTTCGCCATGGCCGCCGCCGGCACCGATACCGCGATCGAAACCGCCGATGTCGCCCTGATGGACGACGATCTGCGCAAGATCCCCGCGTTCATCAGCCTGTCGCGCAACACCGCCAGCATCCTGAAACAGAACATCGCACTGGCGCTGGTGATCAAGGCGATCTTTCTTGCGGTAACCTTTGCCGGGCTTGCCACCATGTGGATGGCGGTGTTTGCCGATATGGGTGTGAGCCTGCTGGTGGTGTTCAACGGTTTGCGCCTGCTGCGCAAATAGATGAGGAAAGAGTGTGCTGAGTGCCGAGCTGAAAGCGTTTTACATGGTCGCCCGCCTGGGCAGCATTACGCTGGCGGCGAAAAAACTCGGCCTCAGCCAACCGACCGTGACCACGCAAATCCGCAATCTGGAGAGTCAGTATTCGGTGGAACTGTTCTACCGTGGCGGGCGCCGCTTAAGCGTCAGTGACGAAGGCGCGCGCTTGCTGCCGATGGTCAAGACCCTATTGCAGCAAGAGGCCGACATCGAGTTCTTTCTGCGCAATAGCGGGCAAGTGCAGGGCACGCTGCGCATTGCCGCGACGGCGCCGTATTACATCCTCGATCTGGTGAAGACCTTCCGCGAGCGTTTGCCGCAGGTGGAAGTGTCGGTGGAAATCGGCAACTCGCAGCAGGTCCTGGAAGCGCTGGAGGATTACCGCGTGGATGTCGCGGCATCGTCGCAGTTGCTCGACGATGCACGGTTGATTCGCCGGGTGCTCGGCACCGATCCGCTGGTGCTGGCGGTGCATCGCAATCATCCGTTGGCCTCGCTGGAGCATGTGACGCTGAACGCGCTGGCCGGGCATACGTTGTTGATGCGCGAGCCGGGTTCGACCACGCGGCGCTTGACCGAAGAGTTGCTGGCCAGCGCCGGGGTCAGTTTCGGGCCGTTGCTGGAGATCGGCAGCCGCGAGTCGATTCGCGAGGCGGTGCTGCGCAATATCGGCATCAGCATCATTGCCCGGCAGGAAGTGCCGCATGATCCGCAATTGCGCGTGCTGACCATCGAGAATGCGCCGCAGATTCCGGAGTATCTGTATTGCCTCAAAGAGCGCAAGGGTGCGCGTCTGCCGGCGGCGTTCCTCGGCTTGGCACAAGAGATGTCTCCGGCATGAGACCTTCAATGTCTGAGAAGGCCTCTTCGCGAGCAGGCTCGCTCCCACATTGGATTTGGGTTGTGAACACGATCCCCTGTGGGAGCGAGCCTGCTCGCGAAGGCGTCAGCCCAGGCAAAACACAATCTGAACCAAAATCCCCGAATACCACTATCAGCCGTTTTTGCCTCGTTGCCACATGACGGACGCATTACAACTCTAGGATTGGCCTCATCCGTTTGCTGAGGTCCGTCCATGAATCCTGCCATCGCAACTGCCCTGACCAACCCCGGCGCGCCGATGAAAGTGCGCGGCGTGCACAAGCGTTTCGGTGCGTTCACTGCGCTGGATAACGTCTCCCTCGACGTCGCCGCCGGTGAACTGGTGTGCCTGCTCGGCCCGTCGGGCTGTGGCAAGACCACATTGCTGCGCTGCATTGCCGGGCTGGAACAGCAGGACAGTGGCGAGCTGTATCTGGGCGATCGCGATGTCTCGCATCTTGCCCCGCAAGCGCGGGATTACGGGATTCTGTTCCAGTCCTACGCGCTGTTCCCGAATCTGACGGTCGAGGCGAACATTGCCTACGGCCTCGCGGGCAGCGGTCGCGATGAAGTGCGCCGGCGTGTCGGTCAGATGCTGGAACTGGTCGGCCTCAGCGGCAGTGAGAAAAAGTACCCAGGCCAATTGTCCGGCGGTCAGCAACAGCGAGTAGCGCTCGCTCGCGCATTGGCGCCGGCGCCGTCGCTGTTATTACTCGATGAACCGATGTCGGCCCTCGACGCGCGGGTGCGCGAGCATCTGTGCACCGAGCTGCGTCAGCTGCAACGCAACCTCGGCATCACCACGCTGATGGTCACGCACAATCAGGACGAAGCGATGTTGATGGCCGATCGCATCGCCGTGATGAACAACGGCCGCGTCGAGCAGTACGCCACGCCGCAGGAAATCTACAACCGTCCAGCCACGCCGTTCGTGGCCGAGTTTGTCGGCCAGGGCAACTGGCTGCCGTTCCAGCGCAGCAGCGACAGTCACGCCCAGGTCGGCGGGATGAATCTGCGCCTGGCCGAGGGCAGCGTACACGGCGCTTCGGGTCGACTGTTCTGCCGCCCGGAGGCGATCAACGTCAACCCGCTGGTGCACGAAGAGAACCTGTTCCCGGCCAGGGTTCGCGAAATCACTTTCCTCGGCAACCGCTGCCGGATGAGCTTCGAACTCGATCAACTGCCGGGCCATGCGCTGCTCGCCGAACTCGCGCCAGAAGCCATGCCGCGCCTCGGCGCCCAGCAGATCATGGTCGCCTTGCCGCCGCGCAGTTTGCAGGTGTTCGCCTGATGAACAGCAACCTCGCGCTGCCGCTACCGCACAAGCAGGTGCGACAGTCCTCGAAAGCCGAGATCGGCGATCGCCTGTTTGTGGTCGGCGGCAAAGTAATCCTGCTGGTGTTGCTCGGTCTCGCGGTGCTGCTGCCGTTGCTGGCGATCTTCTGGCGCGGTTTCAGCAATGACGCCGGGCAGGGCGGTGGCTGGCTCGCGGCGAAAGAGTTGGTGACCAGCGCCAATTTCCACTGGTTGCTCGGCAACAGCCTGAAAGTGTCCCTCAGCGTTGCGGCCATTGTCGTACCGCTGGCCTACCTGTTTGCCTACGCGCTGCAACGCACGCTGATTCCGGGCAAAAGCATCTGGCGCGGGATCTCGCTGCTGCCGCTGATGGCGCCGTCGATGCTGCCGGGCATTGCGCTGGTCTATCTGTTCGGCAATCAGGGCATGCTGCGTGGGCTGCTCTCGGACAATATCTATGGGTTCTGGGGCATTGTGCTGGGTGAGGTGATCTACACCTTTCCCCATGCGCTGATGATTTTGCTCTCGGCATTGTCGCTGGCCGATGCGCGGCTGTTCGATGCCGCATCGAGCATGGGCGCCAGTCCGGCCAAGGCGTTTCGCAGCATCACCTGGCCGGCGACCCGGCAGGCGGTGTTCGCCGCGTTCTGTCTGGTGTTCACCCTGACCATTACCGATTTTGGTGTGCCGGTGGTGGTCGGTGGCGACTATCAAGTGCTGGCGCTGGAGGCCTACAAAGCCGTGGTCGGCCAGCAGCAATTCGGTCGCGGCGCGTTGATCGGCATGGTGCTGTTGCTGCCGGCGCTGTTCAGTTTCGGTGTCGATGCCTGGTTGCGTCGCCGCCATGGTGACTCCATGAGCGGGCGCGCGCAGGTGTTCAAACCGCTGCCGTGCAAGCTGCGCGACGGCTGCTATCTGGCCATTGTTTTGCTGATCAGCGCGGCGTTGATTCTGGTGTTCGGCATGGCGGTGTTTTCGTCGCTGGTGAAGTTCTGGCCGTACAACCTGTCGCTGTCGCTCAACCACTATCAGTTCAACGAGACCGCCGGCGGTGGCTGGCTCGCCTACGGCAACAGTCTGAAGATGGCTCTGGGCACGGCGCTGATTGGCAGCGTGCTGATTTTCACTGGCGCCTATCTGATGGAGAAAACCCGCACTCAGCGCGGGCTGAACCTGGCTTTGCGCATGCTCAGCTTCGTGCCGATGGCGGTGCCGGGGCTGGTGCTTGGCCTGGGTTACGTTTTCTTCTTCAACCTCAGCGGCAATCCGCTGCACGTGCTCTACGGGACGATGACGCTGCTGATTGTCTGCACCATTGCGCACTATCTGACCACCGCACAAATGACCGCGACCACCGCGCTGCGCCAGCTCGACGCCGAGTTTGAAGCCGCTGCGCTGTCGCTGAAGGCGCCGCTGTATCGGCATTACCTGCGCGTGACCGTGCCGATCTGCCTGCCGGCGCTGCTGGACATCGTGCGCTACCTGTTCGTCTCGGCAATGACCACGGTTTCCGCCGCGATCTTCCTCTACAGCCCCGACACCATCCTCGCGGCGGTGGCGGTGCTGAACATGGACGATGCCGGCAACGTTGGCGGCGCGGCGGCGATGTCGACCCTGATTCTGTTCACTTCGGCCGGCGTGTCGCTGCTGCTGGCGTGGGCTTCGCGCGGCCTGTTGCGCCGCTCCCAGGCCTGGCGGCAAACCGCGCCCGGTCACTGATTGCAAACCCGATCAACTCATCTACAGGAAAACGCTCATGTTCAAGCCTATGGCCCTGGCCGCTGCTGTGCTCGCGACTTTCAGCCTGAATGCCTTCGCGGCAAAAACCGAGTTGACGGTGTACACCGCACTCGAAGCCGAGCAACTGAAGTCCTACAAGGACGCGTTCGAAAAAGCCAACCCGGACGTCGAGATCAAATGGGTGCGCGATTCCACCGGGATCATCACCGCCAAACTGCTCGCCGAAAAGGCTCGTCCGCAGGCTGACGCGGTGTGGGGCCTGGCCGCGTCGAGCCTGGCGATTCTCGATCAGCAAGGCATGCTGCAAAGCTATGCACCGAAGGATCTGGCCAAGATCGGCGCGAATTACCGCGACGCCGCCAACCCGCCAGCCTGGGTAGGCATGGATGTGTGGGCCGCGACCATTTGCTTCAACACCGTCGAGGCCGAGAAGCAGGGCCTGACCAAGCCAGTGAGCTGGCAGGATCTGACCAAGCCTGAATACAAGGGCAAGATCGTCATGCCCAATCCGGCGTCGTCCGGCACCGGTTTCCTCGACGTCAGCGCCTGGCTGCAGACCTTCGGCGAGAAGCAGGGCTGGGCGTATATGGACGGCCTGCACCAGAACATCGGCCAGTACGTTCACTCCGGTTCCAAGCCGTGCAAACTGGCGGCGGCGGGGGAGTTTCCGATCGGGATTTCCTTTGAATATCCAGCCGTACAGCTGAAACGCCAGGGTGCGCCACTGGACATCATCCTGCCGAAGGAAGGCCTGGGCTGGGAGATCGAAGCGACAGCGGTGATCAAAGGCACACCGCATGAAGAAGCGGCGAAGAAACTCGCTGATTTCTCCGCCAGCGCCGAGGCGATGGATCTGTACAAAGAGAACTTCGCCGTGCTCGCGCAGCCGGGGATTGCCAAGCCGCAGACCGAATTGCCAGCCGATTATGAGCAGCGCCTGATCAAGAACGACTTTGCCTGGGCCTCAAAGAATCGCGACGAGATCCTGGCTGAATGGCGCAAGCGGTATGACGGCAAGTCCGAGAAAGTTGTCGCCAAGTAAGATCTTTACCGACTGACAAGGCCCCTTCGCGAGCAGGCTCGCTTGTATGGTTAGACTTGAAGGGGTGGTGGGACGAACAGTTCGCATCTGACTGCTGTAACAGTACAGACCGTGGGAGACCTCGCCCCACCCCTTCCACCAAAAGCGCCGATAGAGAATGCTTCGTTCAAGCGACGATAGAAACAAGCCTGCGCCTCTGGGTGAAACCCCTACAAGTCGTAAAACCTTAGCGTGGAGAAGTGTCAGTGGCAATGCGCGTGTCGAAGTCAATTGTGGGTGTGGACGTCGCCAAAGCTGAACTTGTTATTTATTTAGCAGATCCAGATCTGCTCACCTCGATAACCAATGAAAAGCCCGTCATAAAGCGCTGGCTTAAAACGTTGCCGGGACCCACCGCCATAGCTGTTGAGGCGACAAATGTTTATCACGTCGACTTGGTTGAGTTGGCTCATGAGTCAGGCCACGACGTTTTCATCATCGACGGTTTTCAACTCAGTAATTATCGTAAAGGTGTCGGTGGCCGTAGTAAAACGGACGCATCTGACGCCCGTCTTCTCGCCCGTTTTCTAAAAAATGAAGGCGAAGATTTACGCCCCTGGACCCCACCTCCGGCGGTCTACGGCAAGCTGCAAAGCCTTCTACGACGTAGAGCTTCGCTGATACAGGCCAAAACCAGCCTGACCCAGAGCTGGGCAAATGACGCCAGCTTGAAAGCCGTGTTCGCAACTTTCGTAAAGTCCATGGAAAGGCTGGATTTGCTAGTTCAGAAAAAGCTCAAGGAAATCTTGCGTGAAGCTGGTTTGCTGGAAGAAGTTGCCAGATGCCAAGCCATCGAAGGTATAGGCTTTCTAACTGCAACTGCTTTGGTCATGGCATACAACCGAGGCGACTTTACCAGTGGCGACTCTTATGTCGCGTTTTTAGGCATGGATCTGAGAGTGAGCGACTCGGGCCAAAAAAATGGCCGTAGATATTTAACCAAGCGCGGATGCTCGGAGGTGCGACGGTTACTGCATAACGCCGCCATGTCAGCCTGCCGATCAAATGCCTGGAAGGCGTTCTACAACCACCATCTCAGCTGTGGAAAAGCGACTACACAGGTACTGGTGATGCTCAGCCGTAAACTCGCCCGCATAGCGTTCGCCCTGATGAAAAACCAGAGCGAATATCAATCGAAAGGGGCAGTTATCGCTTGAGGATAACCATAGAATCTCCCACAGTTGCAATGCTGTCCCCTGTGGGAGCGAGCCTGCTCGCGAAAGCGGTTTCTCATTCAGAGCACCTCTACATGACACAACCCAAAGACCTGCTCATCATCGGCGCTGGCATCCTCGGTCTGTCCCACGCCTATGCCGCCGCCAAACGCGGCCTGAAAGTCGCGGTATTCGAACGCACCGCCACGCCCCTCGGCGCTTCGGTGCGCAACTTCGGCCAGGCGCTGGTGACCGGTCAGCCGCCCGGCATCATGCTTGAACTGGCCAAGGCCAGCCGCGAGATCTGGGGCGACTGGGCGCAACTTGCCGGTGTGCAGATCAAGCGCAACGGTTCGTACCTGTTCGCCCGCAGCGAGGCCGAAGAACACCTGCTCGAAGCCTTCTGCGCCGACCGCGCGGTCGAGCATGGCTACAACGTCGAGCTGCTGCGCGGCGCGGCGTTGCGTGATCTCTATGGCGGCCAGTTCAGCCATCACCGCGCCGCGTTGCACGGTATCGATGATCAGCAGTTGTACTCGCGCGAAGCGATTCCGGCGCTGATCGATTATTTGCGCCGCGACCTGAGTGTCGAGTTTCACTTTTCCACGCTGGTGCGCGACGTCGAGCCGGGGCGTCTGCACAGCACCGCCGGCAGTTTTACCGGCAAGCAGATCATCGTCTGCTCCGGCCACGACTATCAGACCCTACTGGCCGAGCCGATTGCCGCGCTCAATCCGCAGATCTGTCGTTTGCAAATGCTCCGCGCCAGACCGCAGGCCGGTCTCAATCTGCAACACGCAGTGCTCACCGGCCTGAGCTGCGTGCACTACGGCGCCTTCGCCGATTTGCCGCAAGCCGCAGCGGTGCAGGCGCAGATCCTACGTGAACAACCGCACCTGCACGCCAACGGCATTCACTTGCTGATCAGCCCGACGCCGTATGGCGAACTGATCATCGGCGATTCGCATCATTACGGCAGCGATGCGTCACCGTTCAACGCCGAGCAGGTCGATAACTGGATGCTCGAACTCGCCGAGCAGACGCTGGGCTGCCGGGTGCAAGTGGTCGAACGCTGGCAGGGCGTCTATGGTGCTCGTGGGCCTGGTCCGTTTTCTTTCCTGCGCCCGGCACCGGGCCTGAGCGTGGCGCTGATGCACACCGGCGTCGGCATGAGCGTCGGCCCGGCGCTGGCCGAACGCAACATCGCGCAATTACTGGAGGAGGCATGAATCACGAACAGGTGATCGCCCGGGTGTTCGGCCTGTATGAACGCTTCGGCGCCAGCGATTACATCGGCGAACCGGTGTCGCAGCTCGAGCACATGTCCCAGGCCGCAGAATTGGCCATGGCTGAAGGCTGTGACGATGAAGTGGTGCTGGCGGCGTTCTTTCATGACATCGGCCATTTGTGTGCCGAGGGCGCGGAAAACATGGGCGGTTATGGCGTGGTCAGCCATGAACGGCTCGGGGCCGATTATCTGCGTGAGGCAGGTTTCAGCGAACGGCTGGCGCGACTGGTGGAATATCACGTTCAGGCCAAGCGCTATCTGACCTTGCGCGAGCCGGGCTATTACGCACGGTTGAGTGAGGCGAGTCGCAGGACGCTGGAATATCAGGGCGGGGTAATGAGGGCGGCTGAGGCGGATGCGTTCGAGGCTGATCCGTTGTGTGCGCTGAGTCTGCGCATGCGGTGTTGGGATGAGTTGGCGAAGGAGGTTGCGGTGCCGCTGGTGGATCTGAGTGTGTTAAAGCGCAAGGCTGAGAAATTGTTGTCGGCTGAGTGATTGCAGCCCTCACCCCAGCCCTCTCCCGGAGGGAGAGGGAGCTGATCTCCATGCTTTTCAAACCTGAGTTCGACTGGATATCTCAGGTCGGTGTATGACCCAAGAGCAACACAGTCGGCCCCCTCTCCCTCCGGGAGAGGGCTGGGGTGAGGGGGTAGCGATCTAAAGCTCAAGCACCCGATCAACCAACGCCTCAACCTGCTCCTGCCTTTCCGCCTGATTCAACTTCGCCTGCGGATTGAGCGACGACCACTGCGGATGCGCGCGCGCCTTGTTCAGCGCTTCCGGCAACTTGCCTTCGCGCCAGGTCTTGTCCAGAGGCGTGGCCACCTGAATGCTGTCCATCGCCGCATGCCCGCGCTGATCCAGGGCCAGCAGCAACTGGCGCTGGCGCAACGCCAACAGGCGCAGCACGGCGTCATCCACTGTCAATTCCCGCTGGCCTTTGATTTTGCCGAGCAGGCGACTGCCATAACTGCGCGCGGTTTGCAGCGCACCGCCGGCGATCGCACCGGCCAACGCCGCCGCGCCAAGGGTAATCCCGCCGACCAGCAAATCCACCCCAGCCCCGGCCGCTGCACCGGCAGCAATGCCGCCGCCGACGCGCACGCCGAGTTGCTTCAGGGTTTCCGGGTTGAACAGATCATCGCCCCAGCGCCCGTCGAGCAACGGCAAGTCACTGGCCGCCGCGTCCTGCGGGCGAAACGCGTAGAGCTTGAGCAGCGCCTCAACGCACTTCTGCTCACGCTGACGTACGGCTTTGCGCAGCTCGCTGATCGCCTGTTGTTCCTGCTCGGCTTCGCTGACCACACTGCGTCGGCACGCAGCGCAGTCGATCAGCAATTCGGCAATCAAGCGCGCGGCGCTTTGCTGACGGGCGAGGCGCTGCGCCTGCTGGTCGGCGATCAACCGCTCCAGTTGCGGCCGGGCGTTTTCCAATAGAAGGGCGAGGCTCTCGTACAAGCGCCGCTCGCCACCCTCGGGCGGCGCGACGCTGTCGAAACGTACCAACGCATGCAGCCCCAACCGCGCCAGCGCTTCACGCCAATCGGGTTCGCGATGGTTGGCGCTGCTGACGAAATTCAGCACCGGCAGCAGCGGTTTGCCGCAACTGGCGAGCACTTCCAGCTCGTCGCGGTACTTGGCCAGCACCGGTTCGCGGGCGTCGATCACATACAGACCGGCATCGGAGGCCAGCAGTTGTCGCAGTACCTTGGCTTCCTGTTCGAAACGCTGGCGCGCCTCGCTGCCGTCGAGAAACCGCGCCAGTCGTGCCGGGCCGTCGAGGCGTTCGCCGGGGCGTTCCAGACGCTCGAGAAAATCCAGCAGGGCGATCGCATCTTCCAGCCCCGGCGTGTCGTACAGATCGAGCAACGGCTCGCCATCCACCGACAACCGCGCGCCTTCGACATGCCGGGTGGTGCTCGGCCTGTGCGAGACTTCGCCGAAGCCGACGTCACGGGTCAGCGTGCGCAGCAGCGAGGTCTTGCCGACGTTGGTGTGGCCAACCACTGCCAGTTTCAGCGGGGCCTTGCGTGCATCAGTCATGTCCGCTCTCCAGCCAGTTCATCGGCGCGCAATCGGCGAATGGCAGTTCCAGCTGTTGCAGCGCCGCGTGCCAGTCACCCAGACGTTGCCCGTCCAGCGCTTCGCCGGGTGGCGCTTGCAGCAGCCAGATGCGAGTGGCGCCGGCGTTGCGCGCGAGTTCGGCGATCAGCGCGAGGCTGCCGCGATCCGGCGAACGTCGCGGATCACAGGCGATGGCCAGCCGCGCTGGCGGGAAGCGACTGAGTTGCTCGAGCAGTTTGTGCCGCGATTCGCGACTGTCGAGGATGCCCGCGTTGCTGACGTTTTTCGGCAGCGCGGGTGGCCACGGACGCTGTTCGTCCAACTCGATCGCCACCAGCAGCGCGCCTTCGCTGGCGCGTTCGCCGATGTTGCTTTCGACGCGATGCAGTTGCGCCGGCTCCGGGTCGTTGACACCAAGGCGCTCGCTGGTCGGCATCAACCGTTCGCGCAGTTGCGCGTAGCCGGGCAGGTTCAGATCCAGGCGCAGCGCGGCTTTGCCGCTGTTCCAGCGCCACAGGCACAACAGCGCGAGCAGCAGGCGCGGCAGCACGCCGTAGACCACCAGCACACCGACCAGCCAGGTTGCCCAGGCTTGTCGTGCGCTTTCAATATCCAGTGCGCCGTCGCCGCTGGCGCGGATCATTTCCTCGGTCGGCACATTGAAGCCGAGCAGCGACGGCAGATAGCCAAGGGCCTGGGTGACATGGATAAAGGTGTCGGCGCCGAGGATCGTGGTTTCCCAGACAAAGCCGTAGCGCCGCGTGGCCATCAGCGTCAGCAGCAGAATCAACGCGCTGAGCATCGCCAGCAGCCACAGGCCATTGACCAACGCGCCGAGCGCCCAGCGGTTGAGTTTCTTGCGTTGCAGCAGCAACAGCAGGGCCGGCGCCAGTTGCGCGGCTTTGGTGTCGCGAGCGAATTTTTCGCTGAGCCACAGCCACAAGCGCCCGAGGGTGGCGCCGTGTTCGCCAGCGAAAATCAAGCCCAGCGCCCAGCTCAGCAGCAAAATCATATTGATCCCGAGCAGACTGCCCAGCGCCCAGAACACATTCACCGGCGTCTGCCCAAGTGCGGCGAATGCCAGGCCGGCGCCGCTGAGCACGGCGACAATCATCAACAGCACCAGCGCCAGGCGCGCGCCTTGCAGCCAGTGCTTGAGGGCGGCGGTCAGCCCGTCACGCTCGGCCAGCCATAGCGCCCGGCGCGCAATGCGGCTCGGCAGATCGCCACCAGCGGCGCGGGCCAGACGATTGGCTTCCAGGTCATCCAGCGGCCCCGCGTGTTCTTCGCGCAGGCGGATGGTTTCGGTGAGCCAGAGGTTTTGCAGTGGAGTCAGTTCAGTCACGCGGCGTCCCATCGCTAAATCGAGCGCTGAGCATAACCGCTGTGGCGCTTATCGGGGTAAGCGCGGCTCTGGTATCCTCGCCGGCATGACTAAATCACTGCCCCTCAGCCTGATCGCAGCCCTCGGTGAAAACCGCGTGATCGGCGTCGACAACAGCATGCCCTGGCACCTGCCGGGGGACTTCAAATACTTCAAGGCGACCACGCTCGGCAAGCCGATCATCATGGGTCGCAAGACCTGGGATTCGCTCGGCCGGCCGTTGCCGGGGCGCTTGAACATCGTGGTCAGCCGTCAGCCTGATCTGCAGCTCGAAGGCGCCGAGGTCTATCCGTCGCTGGAAGCCGCCGTGGCGCGCGCCGAGGAATGGGCGAAAGCCCAGGGCGTTGATGAACTGATGCTGATTGGCGGCGCGCAGTTGTATGCGCAAGGGCTGGCGCAGGCCGATCGGCTGTACCTGACCCGCGTAGCGCTGAGCCCGGAAGGGGATGCGTGGTTTCCGGAGTTTGATCTGAGCGAATGGAAGCTGGTGTCGGATGTACCGAATCCGGCAGAGGGCGATAAACCTGCATATAGCTTTGAGGTTTGGGAGAAAGCCTAACAGCTTCGCGAGCAGGCTCGCTCCCACAGGGGAACGCATTTCAGTGTGGGAGCGAGCCTGCTCGCGAAGAGGCCCGCTCAGTCGCTGAGAAGCTTAAGCCTGGGCCAACTCTGCGTGTTCATCGGCATCCAGCAGCGCTTTATCCGTCTGCTGCATGACCTGACTGGTAATCGCCCCTGCGGTAATCGAGCCACTCACGTTCAACGCCGTGCGACCCATATCGATCAGCGGCTCGACCGAAATCAGCAACGCCACCAGTGACACCGGCAAGCCCATCGCCGGCAGCACGATCAGTGCGGCGAACGTTGCGCCGCCGCCAACTCCGGCCACACCGGCCGAACTCAACGTGACAATCGCCACCAGCGTCGCGATCCACAGTGGATCGAGCGGGTTGATGCCGACAGTTGGCGCGACCATCACCGCCAACATCGCCGGGTACAGTCCTGCGCAACCGTTCTGGCCGATGGTCGCACCGAACGAGGCAGCGAAACTGGCGACTGACGACGGAATGCCCAGACGACGGGTCTGCGCTTCGATGCTCAGCGGAATGGTTGCCGCGCTGGAGCGGCTGGTGAAGGCGAAGGTCAGCACCGGCCAGATCTTGCGGAAGAAGCGCAGCGGGTTGATCCCGGCGGCCGACACCAGCACGCCGTGCACGACGAACATCAGGCCCAGGCCGATATACGAGACCACGACGAAACTGCCCAGCTTGATGATGTCCTGCAGGTTGGAACCGGCGACCACTTTGGTCATCAGCGCCAGCACACCGTACGGGGTCAGCTTCATCACCAGACGCACCAGACGCATCACCCAGGCTTGCAGGGTGTCGATGGCGTTGATCACTTTCTGACCTTTCTCGACGTCGTCCTTGAGCAGTTGCAGCGCGGCAACCCCGAGGAACGCGGCGAAGATCACCACACTGATGATCGAGGTCGGCTTGGCCCGGGCCAGGTCGGCAAACGGGTTCTGCGGAATGAACGACAGCAGCAGTTGCGGCACATTGAGGTCGGCGACCTTGCCGGCGTAGTCGTTCTGAATGGTTTGCAGGCGCGCCATTTCCTGAGTGCCGGCGATCAGACCTTCAGCGCTGAGGCCGAACAGGTTGGTCAGGCCGATGCCGATCAGCGCTGCGATGGCGGTGGTAAACAGCAGCGTGCCGATGGTCAGGAAACTGATCTTGCCCAGCGACGAGGCGTTGTGCAGGCGGGCGACGGCGCTGAGGATCGAAGCGAACACCAGCGGGATCACGATCATTTGCAGCAACTGCACGTAACCGTTGCCGACCAGATCGAACCAGCCGATCGAGGCTTTCAGCACCGGGTTGCCGGCACCGTAAATCGTGTGCAGCGCGACGCCGAACGCCACGCCGAGGACCAGTGCGAGCAGGACTTTTTTCGCCAGGCTCCAAGTGGTGTGGCGGGTTTGCGCCAGACCGAAGAGCAGGGCGAGGAACACCAGCAGGTTGAGAATCAGCGGTAGATTCATGAGAACTCCAGTAAAGACTGTGCCAACAGCCATCCGGGGCTGCTGCGAACCGGCAAGCCTAACAGCTTGATTTGCAATGATTTAATACCAAAATGGCTGGGCAACCGTCGTTTTTGGAATAAGCGCGTGTCGCTGTCGGCAATGCATCTGGCGCGCAGGGGACGCAGGCGGTCGCTGACAGGCGAGGGTTGTCACACTGATTTGTTAGCGTCGAACTCTTTGCATCGGGGAGTAGCGCTATGAGAATTGCACGCACGTTGTTGGCTGTAGCACTGGCGGCTGGCCTCGCCGGCCATGTATTCGCCACGGACCTCAAGCATTGGCCGGCGGATCAGGCCAAGGCGCTGGACGCGATGATTGCCGCCAACGCCAACAAGGGTAATTACGCGGTGTTCGACATGGACAACACCAGTTACCGCTACGACCTCGAAGAATCCTTGCTGCCGTTCATGGAAAACAAGGGCCTTATTACCCGCGAAAAGCTCGACCCCTCGCTGAAACTGATGCCCTTCAAGGACACCGCCGAGCACAAGGAAAGCCTGTTCAGTTATTACTACCGGCTCTGCGAAGTCGACGACATGGTCTGCTACCCGTGGGTGGCGCAGGTGTTCTCTGGCTTCACCCTCAAGGAACTCAAGGGCTACGTTGACGAGTTGATGGCTTCGGGCAAACCGGTGCCGGCGACGTATTACGAAGGCGATGTGGTGAAGAAGCTCGACGTCAATCCGCCGAAGATCTTCACTGGCCAGCAGGAGCTGTACAACAAGCTGATGGAGAACGGCATCGAGGTCTACGTAATGACCGCCGCTTCAGAGGAGCTGGTACGCATGGTCGCGGCGGATCCCAAGTACGGTTACAACGTCAAACCGCAGAACGTCATTGGCGTTTCACTGCTGCTCAAGGATCAGAAGACTGGCGAGCTGACCACTGCGCGCAAACAGATCACCGCCGGCAAATATGACGAGAAGGCCAACCTCGGGCTCGAACTGACGCCGTACCTGTGGACCCCGGCAACGTGGATGGCCGGCAAGCACGCAGCGATCCTGACCTATATCGATGAATGGAAAAAACCGGTACTGGTCGGTGGCGACACCCCAACCAGCGACGGTTACATGCTGTTCCATGATGTCGACGTGGCCAAGGGCGGCATTCACTTGTGGATCAACCGCAAGGACAAGTACATGACGCAAATCAACGGCATGATGGCCGGGCACGCGGCGGCGCAGGCCAAGGAAGGCTTGCCGGTGACGGCGGACAAGAACTGGGTGATCGTCAAACCGGAAGACATTCAGTAAGCCACGATCGCATGTAGGAGCTGCCGAAGGCTGCGATCTTTTGATCTTGTTTTGGATCGTTCCCACGCTCTGCGTGGGAATGCAGCCCGTGACGCTCTGCGTCACTGGACGCGGAGCGTCCCTTGAGACATTCCCACGCAGAGCGTGGGAACGATCAGCCGCGCACATGGCGGGGCATTTTTGCATCGGCGATTTGACGGTTACAGCCCGTCGAGCATCGCTTTGTTGCGCACCGCGCCCTTGTCGGCACTGGTCGCCAGCAGGGCGTAGGCCTTGAGCGCGGTGGTCACTTTGCGTGGACGCACCTCGACCGGTTTCCAGCCTTTCTTGTCCTGCTCGGCGCGGCGTGCCGCCAGTTCTTCGTCGCTGACCAACAGGTTGATCGAGCGGTTCGGAATGTCGATCAGCACCTTGTCGCCATCCTGCACCAGACCAATCGCGCCGCCGGCCGCAGCTTCTGGCGAAGCGTGACCAATCGACAGGCCGGAAGTACCGCCGGAGAAACGCCCGTCGGTGAGCAGCGCACAGGCTTTGCCCAGACCTTTGGATTTCAGGTAGGACGTCGGGTAGAGCATTTCCTGCATGCCCGGGCCTCCTTTCGGGCCTTCGTAGCGAATGATGACGATGTCGCCTTCCTTCACTTCGTCAGCGAGGATGCCGCGCACGGCGCTGTCCTGACTTTCGAAAATTTTCGCGTTGCCTTCGAAGACGTGGATCGACTCATCGACTCCGGCGGTTTTCACCACGCAACCGTCTTGCGCGATGTTGCCGTACAGCACGGCGAGGCCGCCTTCTTTCGAATAGGCGTGCTCGAAGCTGCGGATGCAGCCGTTTTCACGGTCGTCGTCGAGGGTTTCCCAGCGGGTCGACTGGCTGAACGCGGTCTGGGTCGGAATGCCCGCAGGACCTGCCTTGAAGAAGTGATGCACGGCTTCGTCGCTGGTCTGGGTAATGTCCCACTTGGCGATGGCTTCTTCCATGCTGCGGCTGTGTACGGTCGGCAGGTCGGTGTGCAGCAGGCCGCCACGGGCCAGCGAACCGAGGATGCTGAAAATGCCGCCGGCGCGGTGCACGTCTTCCATGTGGTACTTCTGGATGTTCGGTGCGACTTTGCACAGCTGCGGCACGCTGCGCGAGAGACGGTCGATGTCGCGCAGGTCAAAATCGATCTCGGCTTCCTGGGCGGCTGCGAGCAAGTGCAGGATGGTGTTGGTCGAACCGCCCATGGCGATGTCGAGCATCATCGCGTTCTCGAACGCCTTGAAGTTGGCGATGTTGCGCGGCAGCACGGAGTCATCGTTCTCACCGTAGTAACGCTTGCACAGCTCGACGATGGTGCGACCGGCCTGCAGGAACAGCTGCTCGCGGTCGCTGTGAGTGGCCAGAGTGGAACCGTTGCCCGGCAAGGCCAGACCCAGTGCTTCGGTCAGACAGTTCATCGAGTTGGCGGTGAACATGCCGGAGCATGAACCACAGGTCGGACAGGCGCTGCGCTCGTACTCGGCGACTTTCTCGTCAGAAGCGCTGGAGTCGGCGGCGATCACCATGGCGTCGACGAGGTCGAGGCCGTGGGAGGCGAGTTTGGTCTTGCCCGCTTCCATCGGGCCACCGGAAACGAAGATCACCGGGATGTTCAGGCGCAGCGCGGCCATCAGCATGCCCGGGGTGATCTTGTCGCAGTTGGAAATGCACACGATAGCGTCGGCGCAGTGGGCATTGACCATGTACTCGACGGAGTCGGCGATGATCTCGCGACTCGGCAGCGAATACAGCATGCCGTCGTGGCCCATGGCGATGCCGTCATCGACGGCGATGGTGTTGAATTCCTTGGCCACGCCACCGGCGCGTTCGATTTCGCGGGCGACCAGTTGACCCAGGTCCTTCAGGTGCACATGCCCCGGGACGAACTGGGTGAACGAGTTGGCGATGGCAATGATCGGCTTCTTGAAGTCGTCATCTTTCATGCCGGTGGCGCGCCACAGTGCGCGGGCGCCGGCCATGTTGCGGCCGTGGGTGGATGTTTTCGAGCGGTAATCTGGCATGGAGCACTCCGGGCGGCTAATCACGTACTAAAGGGGAGTGAGCTTCTGTTGACCTCTGAAACACCCGAAAAATGGCCGTGTGTCCGGAAGCTGCCGATGACGTTGCGGGATCGCCGCTGGTCTCAGCCTGAGCTCATAAACCCGCCGGGGATGAATGGCGATGAATGAGGCGATTCTACACCGCTGGCGTCGCGAGGGAATGGCGCAAAGCGTTGTTCCCCCGCTGAAGAGGCACGCGGGATGACGACTGGCAGGATCAGTGGTCGCCTCCCGGCATCACCGGATTGCTGCGCAGGTTGCTGACGCGACGGCCAATCACGCTGTTGAGCAACAGCGATACGCCGCTCAACACCACGAAGCCGTAACCCAGCGTCGCTTGCAGGTTGGCCGGGCCGAGGCTGATCAAGGCGCTGACCAGCCCGCCACAGATAAAGATGATGGTGCTGCCGGCAGACGCCGATGCGCCAGCATTTTCGGCAAACAGGCTCATGGCGCGGGAGGTAGCCGGTGGCCGGGAAATGGTCGTGCCCACCGTGCAGATGAGCATTGGAATCAGCACCGTCGCAGCTGACAAATCATGGTTGGCGGCCAGATAGAGCATTACCAGTCCCGAGAGCAGGATCAGACTCAGCCCGGTAAAAATCTGCTGTTGCGCATTGATATGCCGGTTCAGCACGCTGGCGAGCACGCCGCCAAAGACATAGGCGGCGCCGTAGATCAGCAGGATCAAGGCGAAATCGTAAGGTGCCATCTGCAGCTGCTCCATGAAGATCAGCGGGGAAATGACGATGAAGGAAAAGTGGCAAGCGAAAGCGAATGCGGAAATCAGCCAGCAGCCGACAAATTCGAAATTGCCCAGGACGCGCTGATAGGACTGGATGAAGCCCAGACGGTTGGCATCATGAGGAGGACGGCTGTTATCGAGCAATCGCCAGGTCTTGATCAGAACTGCTGCGGCCAGGGCGATGAAGACCCAGAAGCTGCCGCGCCAGCCGAGCGTGGCCTGCAGAAACGTGCCCGCCAATGGTGATACCGAAATGAAGATGCCCGTTGCGGTGACCATCAGGATCCGCAGGCGATCACGCTCGTTGCCTTCGAACAGATCCTGCACCAGTGCCTGGGACAGCACGAAGCAACCGCATCCCAGCGCCTGCATCACCCGGAAAATCAGGAACAGCGTGTAGTCATTGCTCAGCACGCAGCCAAGTGCGCCGAGCAGCGACACGCTCATGCCGGCAAGCAGCAGACCTTTGCGCCCGATCACATCTGACAGCGGGCCGATCAATAACTGGGCAAATGCGATGCCCACGGCAAACAGACTGATCGACAGCGCGATGTCGTTTGCCGATCGGCCAAAGTGGGCTGCCAATGCCGGAAAGGAAGGCAGCAGCACATCCAGCGGAAACACGCCAAGCAGGATCATCGCCAGCAGCAGGCTGATTGCTCCGCGCTGTTGTCGGCGGGTGGTTGCACGGCTGTGTTTATCCATCGATCAATCCTGCTTTGGCGAAGAGTGTCTGGTTATGGGGCAATGCAAAGAAGCCGGCCTTGTGCAGGGCCTCCACAGTAGGTTTGCAGCCTGCGCGTGCACGAGCGCGGTTGGCCTGCACCGTTGCCGTGCCGCCGACAATCTCCATCACGTCGATCTCGGCAATACCGGCCGAACGCAGGCTTTGTTGCAGCCAGCCTTCATCTGCTTCGAAGAAGATGGAAATGATCTCCACGAGGGTCTTGCTGGCGAACAGGCGTTGACGACTGTTCATCGCAATCCAGAAGTAATGGAAGGCTTCGGCGAAATAGCGGCTGTGCCGGGCTTCGTCGGCAAGGTGATCACGCAACATGTCACTCACACTGGATACCAGCGTGTCGCGGCAGACCTCCAGCAACTCGCGGGCAATGATGGTTTCCGAGACAAATCCCAGCAGGAACCAGGCCAATGCACGGTTTTTCTCCGGCGTGCGCGCGATCAAAGCGTTCATGCGGCTGATCCGCTTCGGAATGACCGGTCGCCGGGTGATGCCGTAGAGCGCAGCGATCTGCTCGGCAATCTGGTTGGAAAACAGCGCGTGGTAGCCCTCGTCGGTATACAGCTGCAGTGCCGCATGTTTCATCGGTAGCGGTATATAAATGGGCAGTTCGCGGTGCACGATGACTTCCACCGCGCGGTTGACGATGCGGTGTTCGAGCAGGGTGGTGTAGTCGAGGAAATACACCAGATGATTGGCGGTAAGGCGGTGCAGGGTTTCGCGACCTTTGGCCTGGATGGCCGGATGCGCCAGATAGGGCACAAAGGCCGGGGGTAACCAGTAGCGGGTTTGCAATTGCTGCTCGACATCGCCCGGTAATCGATAGTCGTGGACACTGCTGCGTACCGATGCACGGTTCTCCCAGCCTGGAAGCGTGAATTTGAGCGACCATGACACCGGGGCTTCGCTTTCGTCCATAGCCGTGGGAATCATGACTGTGCTCCGCTGAGCAGATCACGCATTTCCTGGCACATGGCCTGGCCATCGCTTTGTCCGCAGCCGACGAAGAACAACGGTTGCTCGGCGCTGTCCGCGATGCCGAGCAGGGTTTCAATCTGTGCGTCGGCAAATGCGCCGGTCAACCAGGTGTTCAACCCCAGCGTCGTCGCTACCAGTTGAAAGGTTTGCGAGAGATGACCGGCTTCGATGAAGGCCATGCGATAGGCACGCGAGTGCTCGTACTTCCACCAGAGACGATCAAACCTTGCAGTGATGAACACGCCCAGTGGCAGGTTGTTGATGAAATGCTGGCCGCCGAGCAATTGACCCAGCTCCGGATCCGGCAGCGCATTGATCCGACTCAGGGCGTGTTCGGCAGGGTGATAGGCGTAGATGCCGGGTTCCAGTCCGCTGACATTTTGCGCCAGGACAAATCCCTCACAGGCGTTCAGTCCGCCGCCGGACGGGCAGCTTCGGCGTGCCTCGAGACCCGGTGCGACCGGATCGTCGTGGGCATTGTCGCGTGGGGGAAGATAGCCGAGGGTCAAATACAGCAGCGTGCCAACCTCATCCAGTGTCACCGCTGCACCGGTGTAGGAACGACAGGTTTTGCGCCTCATCAGGGCCTGAGTCAGGCTGTCATCATCAATGGCGCCCGGTACGGGCAGGGTAATCAGGGGCTGCACTGATCGCCGCGCCCGGGTGTCTGCAGGTTCTGGCTTCGCCAGCACTTCGCTGCAGTGCGCCAGATATTGCCTGGACCACTCGTGGATATTCCGAGGCGTATGTGCGCTAGGTATGTTTTGTGTGCCGATGTGATAGATCTTCGACAATTCATCCCAGCCCCAATTCGGACTGTCTATTTTTAAAGTTATTAAAATGCCGGCGTCCAGAAGTTGTGTGTCTATTATGTTGTTCGGGTCAAATATATCAGGGTTGTGTATAAGGCTGGCGAGGCGATGGGAGTATTCAAGATCAAGTTCGTGTTGAGTGTGGTTCTTGTAGTTCCAGACAACTTGTCCAGGCGGGCGCGGCAATATAAAAAGAAAAGGATTGATATACATGGGCTCAGGTCACTCGGGAAAAAGTCTGATGGACGCCAGAGTGCCGGCACTCTCCGGCGTCCAGGCTTACTTAGCGGCCGGTGGCTGCAACCAGAAAGGCCAGGTTGGCGAGTTTGTCTGTTTCGAGATAAATGGTTTTCATGATGTGAACTCCTTGTTCGTTGGTAGTTGAGTCGCTTCGTTGCGACAACTTCATATTAGTTTGTAATCGAATATTGGCAAGCGGATATTAAGTAGGAATATTCCAGTAATTTTGTCGGAGTGATCTTTTGCAGGAGGCTTACTGCGTAGGTTTAATTTCCATGATTGACAGGCATGACGAAACTTCCTGCAAGGCAGCGAGAAAGAAGTTGTAGGAAGAGGGCAGGACACTCATGTCGAGTGTGAAAAAACGGGGGGAGGGCGCGCAAAAAAAACGGGGAGCTCAGTGGCTCCCCGGTGTTCAAGCGCAATCAGCTGTTGGGCAGCAGACGGCAGGTGATGCTTTTGATGTAACGGGTTTCAGCGATGGCCGGATGCACCGGATGATCCGGACCCTGACCGCCACGCTCGAGCATCTGGATATTGCGGTCCAGGTGACGGGCGCTGGTCAGCAGGATGTTCTGCAGATCGTCTTCCGGCAGGTGCATGGAGCACGAAGCACTGACCAGAATGCCGTCCTTGGTCAGCAGGCGCATGGCTTGCTCGTTCAGACGACGGTAGGCGCCTTCGCCGTTCTTCATGTCTTTCTTGCGTTTGATGAAGGCCGGCGGATCGGCAACGATCACGTCGAAGCGCTCTTCGCTGGCTTTGAGTTCCTTCAAGGCTTCGAAGACGTCGCCTTCGATGCAGGTCATCTTGTCAGCGAAGCCGTTCAGCGCGGCATTGCGCTCGACGCCGTCGAGGGCGAATGCAGAGGCGTCGACGCAGAACACTTCGCTGGCGCCGAACGCAGCGGCCTGCACGCCCCAGCCACCGATGTAGCTATAGAGATCAAGTACGCGTTTGCCCTTTGCGTAAGGTGCCAGGCGCGCGCGGTTCATGCGGTGATCGTAAAACCAGCCGGTTTTCTGCCCTTGAATGACCGGCGCTTCGAACTTGACGCCGTTCTCTTCCAGCGCGACCCACTCCGGCACCAGACCGAACACGGTTTCGACATAACGGTTGAGGCCTTCGGCGTCGCGGGCGGCGGAATCATTCTTGAACAAAATGCCGCTTGGCTTGAGCACTTGAGTCAGCGCGGCGATCACGTCGTCTTTGTGCGCTTCCATGGTCGCCGAGGCGATCTGCACCACAAGAATGTCGCCGAAACGATCGACCACCAGACCCGGCAGCAGGTCGGAGTCGCCGTAGACCAGGCGATAGAACGGCTTGTCGAACAGACGCTCGCGCAACGACAGCGCGACGTTCAGACGGTGCACCAGCAACGACTTGTCGAGTGCCAGTTTGATGTCGCGCGACAGCAGGCGCGCGCAGATCAGGTTGTTCGGGCTCATGGCGACGATGCCCAACGGCTTGCCGCCAGCGGCTTCGAGCACCGCCTGATCGCCGGCCTTGAAGCCGTGCAGAGGCGTGGCGGCCACGTCGATTTCGTTGCTGTAGACCCACAAGTGGCCGTTGCGCAGGCGACGGTCGGCGTTGGCTTTGAGGCGCAGGCTAGGCAGGGACATGACGTCGCTCCGGAAAAAAGAGCGGGAGTATAGCGTGTTGAGGTTTGCGCAGGGCTGAGGATGCGATGAAACGCTGATGATGCCTTCGCGAGCAGGTTCGCTCCCACACTTGGAATGCATTCACCTGTGGGAGCGAGCCTGCTCGCGAAAGCGATTTCAGCTCTTATGCAGCCAGTGCGTCAATCAGGGCCTGACTGAACGCCGGCACATCATCCGGCTGGCGGCTGCTGATCAGGTTGCCGTCCTTGACCACCTCCTGATCGACCCAGTTGACCCCGGCATTGACCAGATCGTCCTTGACCGTTTTGTAGCTGGTCATGGTCTTGCCATTGACCAGCCCTGCGGAAATCAGCAGCCAGCTGCCATGACAGATCACGGCAATCGGCTTGCCCGCCGAAGCAGCAGTCTTGACCAGATGCTGAGCATCCTGATCGATACGGATAGTGTCGGAATTCTGCACACCGCCCGGCAGCAGCACGGCATCGTATTGATCGACGCTCACAGCCTGAAAAGTGTTGGTGACCGGGAAGTCGTCGGCCGGTTTGTCATGGTTCCAGCCTTTCACCGTGCCAGCCTCGGCGGAAAGGATATCGACCTGCACGCCGGCCTGCTCCAGGGCATCCTTGGGGCCGGTCATTTCGACCTGTTCGAAACCATCGGTAACCAAAATAGCGACGCGTTTGCCATTGAGGGAAGTTGCCATCGGTAAGCTCCTGAGTCTGTGGAGATTTTGCCTTCGCAGCGAACCGTTGAGGTCCGATGCGCCCTACAGATTCCGAAGCCTGGACGCAGATGAAAGTTCCGGCGATGTGCCCATCGGTGTGTCGCCCTGCGGTTTCAGCGGTTAGAATCGCCGCCTGCCCCGGAGTGTGTACTTATGTCCCAAGAGCTGACCACCGAACAGATTCAACAATCGCTGCAAGGCATCAGTGTGCCGGCGCAACCGCAGATCATGGTGGATCTGCAAATGGAGCAGTACATGCCCGACCCGGACCTGGAGGTGATCGCCAAACTGATCTCCCAGGACCCCGGTCTGTCCGGCGCGCTGCTGAAAATCGTCAACTCGCCGTATTACGGCCTGAGCAACAAGATCACCTCGATCCAGCGTGCGGTGAACCTGTTGGGCAGCCGCTCGATCATCAACCTGATCAACGCGCAGTCGATCAAGGGCGAGATGAACGACGACACCATCGTCACCCTCAATCGTTTCTGGGACACCGCGCAGGATGTGGCGATGACCTGCCTGACCCTGGCCAAGCGCATCGGCACCCAGGCCGGTGACGAAGCCTATGCGTTAGGGCTGTTCCACGATTGCGGCGTACCGTTGATGCTGCAGCGTTTCCCCAATTACATGACCGTGCTGGAAGAGGCCTACGCCAGCGCCAGCCCGGAATGCCGCGTGGTCGATACGGAAAACCGTGTGTTCAACACCAACCACGCCGTGGTCGGTTACTACACGGCCAAGTCCTGGCGCCTGCCGGAGCATGTCAGCGCCGCCATCGCCAACCACCACAACGCGCTGGCGATTTTCAGCGACGAATCGTCGAAGAACAGCCAGCTGAAAAACTTGCTGGCGATACTGAAAATGGCCGAGCACATCTGCGCCTCGTATCGGGTGCTGGGCAACCAGAGCGAAGATTTCGAGTGGAACGCGGTCGGCCCGCTGGTGCTCGATTACGTCGGTCTGTCGGACTACGACTTCGAAACACTCAAACAAACGATTCGCGACCTCGGCGCGCATTGATCCGAGGACACCATGCCTGAACTGCCGGAAGTCGAAACTACCCGACGCGGAATCGCCCCGCACCTGGAAGGCCAACGGGTCAGCCGGGTCATCGTCCGCGACCGGCGCCTGCGCTGGCCGATCCCCGAAGACCTCGATGTGCGCCTGTCCGGGCAGCGCATCGTGCTGGTCGAGCGGCGCGCTAAATACCTGTTGATCAACGCCGAGATCGGCACGCTGATCAGCCATTTGGGCATGTCGGGCAATTTGCGTCTGGTCGAGGCCGGGTTGCCGGCGTTGAAGCATGAACACGTCGACATTGAACTGGAATCCGGACTGGCCTTGCGCTACACCGACCCGCGACGCTTCGGTGCGATGCTGTGGAGCAACGACCCGCTCAATCACGAACTGCTGATTCGCCTCGGGCCGGAGCCGCTGACCGATCTGTTCGATGGCGAGCGCCTGTTCCAGCTGTCACGCGGGCGCTCGATGGCGGTCAAGCCGTTCATCATGGATAACGCGGTGGTGGTCGGGGTGGGCAATATCTACGCGACCGAAGCGCTGTTCGCCGCCGGCATCGACCCGCGCCGCGAAGCCGGAAGCATTTCCCGCGGGCGTTACTTGAAACTGGCGATCGAGATCAAACGCATCCTTGCCGCCGCCATTGAGCGTGGCGGCACGACATTGCGCGATTTCATTGGCGGTGACGGTCAGCCCGGCTATTTCCAGCAGGAACTGTTTGTCTACGGCCGGGGAGGACAGCACTGCAAGGTCTGCGGCACCGGATTGCGCGAAGTGAAGCTCGGCCAGCGCGCCAGCGTGTTTTGCCCGCGCTGCCAGACCTGAAAAAATCCTTGGGTCTATAGTGAGAAGTCTCACTGTTCAGCCCGAAGGATCGTGCCATGAAACTCCTGCAAGTCTTCTTCGTCACGCTGCTGTTGTGTTCCAGCTTGGCCGTTCAGGCCTCGGAAAACGGCAGCGGTGACCCGCGATACACCATCCAGAATCCCCCGGCCTACGCCATGCTTGGCGACCTGCTGATTGCCCGACCTTTGCTGGTGGTGGCGACGGTGATCGGTGCGGGAGCGTTTGTGGTGTCGTTGCCGTTTACCGCGCTCGGCGGCGGTGTTGGCGATGCCGGTCAGGCGCTGGTGGTAGACCCGGCGAAAGCGGCGTTTGTGCGGTGTCTGGGGTGTACGGGGGAGGGGTTCGAGCAGCGCGAGTGAGCTAATCGGGTTTCAGGGGTGTGGCTGATGGCCCATTCGCGAGCAGGCTCGCTCCCACAGGAGAATGCATTGCAAATGTGGGAGCGAGCCTGCTCGCGAAGAGGGCCGGACGGGCACTGAAGAGATCAGGCCTTGCCGGTGATCTTGCGGTACTTCTCCATCAACTGTTCTTCAGTCTCCGGATGGGCTTCGTCCAGTGGAATGCAATCCACCGGGCAGACCTGCTGGCACTGCGGCTCGTCGTAGTGGCCGACGCACTGGGTGCACAGGTTCGGGTCGATCACGTAGATCTCTTCGCCTTGGGAAATGGCGGCGTTCGGGCACTCGGGTTCGCAGACGTCGCAGTTGATGCAATCGTCGGTGATGATCAGGGACATGCTAACTCCAGCCGGGGCGGCAGGCCCGGGCGCTATAAATCAATGCGCGCAATTGTGCCGCATTGACGCTCGCAGTGCACGCGGGGGCGATCAAGGGCAATCTTTGGCTGCGATCCAAAAACGAAAGGATCGCAGCCTGCGGCAGCTCCTACTTCTTGAAGCGCAGGGTCAGCGCGTCGGCCACGGCCGGGTGGACGAACTTGCTGATATCGCCGCCCAGCGCGGCAATCTCCCGCACCAGCGTCGAGGAAATGAACGAATAACGCTCCGACGGCGTGAGAAACAGGCTCTCCACATCCGGCGCCAGTTGGCGGTTCATGTTGGCCAGCTGGAATTCGTACTCGAAGTCCGAGACCGCGCGCAGACCACGCAGGAACACATTGGCGTTCTGCTCTTTGGCGAAATGCGCGAGCAGCGTCGAGAAACCGACCACTTCCACGTTAGGCAGGTGTTTGGTGACCTCGCGAGCCAGTTCGACCCGTTGTTCCAGCGGGAACAGCGGGTTCTTTTTCGGGCTGGCGGCGACCGCAATGATCACGTGATCGAACAGGCGCGAGGCGCGCTCGACCAGATCGCCATGGCCCTTGGTAATAGGGTCGAAGGTACCTGGGTACAACACTCGGTTCATCGCGTCGTCCTGGCGGGAGTCCGTTGGGGAGTCGGATGGTATCGCAGCCTTCCCGGTCGGCCAAGTCGCCTGTTGGGTAAGAAAGCACTATAGACGATGGGAATATTCTGCTTTTTCATGGATTTTTCAGTCGGTCAGCCAAGGCTGTCGCCAGTTGCGCGGTCAGGCCATACACCGACAACTGCGGGTTGGCGCCGATGCTGGTGGGGAACAGCGAGCCGTCGTGAATCGACAGATTGCGCAGTTGATGATGGCGACCAAGGCTGTCGGCGACCGCGCTTTTCGGATCTTCACCCATCGCACAACCACCCATCACGTGGGCACTGCCCAGTCGCGTGCGGTACAGCTCCAGGCTCAGTCCATCGATCATTGAGCGCGCCTCGGCCAGTGTCTTCACATAGCGGCCGTCGGCGTGCATCGGCATCACCGATTGCGCGCCGCCGGCGAACTGAATTTCGGCCATCACGTGAAAGGCCCGGCGCAAACCGTCCCAGGCGTATTGCGAAACCTGATAGTCGAGCACCGGCGAGCCATCACCGCGCAGCTCCACCGAGCCACCGCTGCTGTCCGGATGGAAGCCATCGCGCAGCAGCGCCAGCATCGCGTGGGTGTGCGGCAGATCAGCCATGTGTTGCGCGTTCTCTTGACCGAAACCGCCGAGCAGTGTGGCGGCCAGCGCCGGGTGCAGCGGCGGCACTTCGAGTTTGAAAGCCATCGGCCCGGTGGTGCCGTCCTTCCACTGAAAATGGTCGGAGTAGATCGACTGCGGCGCGCCGTAGAACGGATTGACCACCTCGGCGAAACGCGCGGCGGACATGTTCACCGGGTGCAGAAAGGTGCGCTTGCCTATGCGCTCATGCGGATCCGGCGCGTCGGAGCGCAGCAACAGCGCCGGGCTGTTGATGCCGCCGCCGGCCAGCACATAATGCCGCGCCTTGACGGTGATGCTGCGCCCGGTCGGCTCGACGCAGCGTTCGTCCATCGCCACGCAATGCAGCCCGGTAACCTTGTCGCCGCTGATCAGCAGCTTCTCCACCCGCGCCAGATACAGCAGCTCGCCGCCCTTTTCCAGCGTCGCCGGGATGGTCGTGACCATCATCGATTGCTTGGCGTTGCTCGGGCAGCCCATGCCGCAATAGCCCAGATTCCAACAACCGCGAACGTTGCGCGGGATCACGTGCCAGCTGTAGCCGAGGTGCTCGCAGCCTTTGCGGATCACGTCGTTATTGGCGTTGGGTGGCACCATCCACGGCGCGACGCCCAGGCGCTGCTCCATTTTTTCGAACCACGGCGCCATCTCTGCCGGGCTATGGCCTGTGACGTTGTGCTCGCTGGCCCAGTGTTCGAGGGTCGGCTCGGGTGTGCGGAAGCTCGAGGTCCAGTTGATCAGCGTCGTGCCGCCGACCGCGCGGCCCTGCAGGATCGTGATCGCGCCGTCCTTGCTCATGCGCCCGATGCCTTCCTGGTAGAGGCTGCTATAGGCCTCGTCTTCGAGCAGTTTGAAATCCGAGCTGGTCTTCAGCGGGCCTTCTTCGATCAGCAGGACTTTGTAGCCGGCCGCGCTGAGGATCTCTGCCGTGGTGCCGCCGCCGGCGCCACTGCCGATGATCGCCACGTCGGCTTCGAGGGTGAGGTCGTCGCTCAGTTGCGCGCCGTTGTAGGTTTTCCAGCCTCGGGCGAGGCCTTCGCGGAAGGGATCGGGTACGGGCATCGGTCAGGTTCTCTTTATTATTCTGGATGCTGAGGTGATGCAGCAGGCCCCTTCGCGAGCAGGCTCGCTCCCACAGGGGGATGCATTTCAAATGTGGGAGCGAGCCTGTTCGCGAAGGCCGCGCCCTGGTTTCAGACCTTCGGCGGACCGGGATAACCGCAGTGAGCCCAGGACTCGGCGCGGGTGTACCAGGCCATCATCACCATCTGCTGCAACGAGCTGTGGCCCATGCGCAACAAGCTCAGTGAGCTGTTCTCCCAGCGTTCAAGGAAATGCCGCATCGCTTCAGGGCTGGCGTTTTCCCAACTGCCCCAGATGCCGGTGAGCGGGCCACGGGTCACGGCCATGCCGAGCACATCGAACAGTTGCCGAGTGAGCTTGAGCATTTCCGGCGACACGTGATCAAGGCTGTAGTCCAGCGACTTCAGCGTGCCGTCGACCGCCGCGGGCATTTCCCCGGTGGCAACGGCGCCGTCGAGCATCACCGGGATCAGCGCGCGCAGGAACAGCAGATCGCCGTCGCGCAAACTGACGAAGCCGTTGGCGCTGACGCTCGACGAGCAGCCAGTGAGGCTGGCGCCAAGGCCGGCGGTGGCGAGAAACGCGCTGGCGCCGAGGCTGAATTTCAGCATGCCACGGCGCGACAGGGCGGGTGTTTCGGTCAGGCTTGGGTGCATTGTTTTTATTACCCGGCGTCGACGAACGTTTAGCGAATGAACAGCTTCTGAATCAGTTTCTGAATCGATGTGCCGTAGGGCGGGTAGATCAGCCGGGCCGCGTTGAAGCGTTGTTTGATCAGCACGCCCTTGGCCTTGCTGAAGGTCAGGAAACCTTCGTGGCCGTGGTAATGGCCCATGCCCGAGGGGCCGATGCCACCGAAGGGCATATCGTCCTGAGCGACATGCAACAAGGTGTCGTTCAGGCATACGCCGCCGGAATGGGTCTCGTGCAGTACGCGATGCTGTTCGCGTTTGTCGTAGCCAAAGTAGTAAAGAGCCAGAGGACGAGGCCGCTGATTGATGTAAGCGAATGCCTGCTCCAGATCGCGATAAGGCACGATCGGCAGCAACGGGCCGAAAATCTCGTCCTGCATCACCGTCATCTCATCGCTGACATTGAGCAGCACGCTGTGCGGCATGCGTCGGCCCTGGCCTTGTTCGAACAACGGGATCAGCAGCGCGCCCTTGCTGGTCGCGTCGCTGACGTAACCGTTCAGTCGGGCCATCTGGCGTTCGTTGATGATCGCGGTGTAGTCGGCGTTGTCGGCCAGGGTCGGGTAGAAGCCTTTCACAGCCTGACGGTAGGCCTCGACGAAGGCGCCGACGCGGTCTTCCGGCACCAGCACATAGTCGGGCGCGACGCAGGTCTGCCCGGCGTTGAGGGTTTTGCCGAAGGCGATGCGTTCGGCGGCGTCCTTGAGCGGTACGTCTGTGGAGACGATGGCCGGCGACTTGCCGCCCAGTTCCAGGGTGACCGGCGTGAGGTTTTCCGCTGCAGCGCGCATGACGTGTTTGCCGACGCTGGTGGAACCGGTGAACAGCAGGTGATCGAACGGCAACCGCGAGAACGCTACGCCGACATCCGCTTCGCCCAGCACTACACAAACCAGGTCTTCGGGAAAGATCCGCGCGAGCAGCTCTTTGAGCAACAGGCCGGTGGCCGGGGTCGATTCGCTGAGCTTGAGCATCACCCGATTGCCCGCCGCCAGGGCGCCGACCATCGGCCCTACGGCCAGATACAGCGGGTAGTTCCACGGCACGATCACACCGACCACGCCCAGCGGCTGGTAAACAACCTTTGCCGAAGCAGGCTGGAAGGCCATGCCGACCTTGCGCCGCGACGGCTTCATCCATTTTTTCAGGTGACAGCTGGCGTAGTGAATGCCGTGCAGGCTCGGCATCAGTTCGGCGAGCAGGGTTTCGTCGGCGCTGCGGTGACTGAAATCGGCGCTGATCGCGTCGATCAATGCCTGCCGCTCAGCGCTGAGCAAATCGCGCAAAGCCTTGAGCCATTGCTGACGTTGTGCGGCCGGCGGCATCGGGTTGGCGGCGTACGCGGCCCGTTGTGCCTGGAACTGCCGATTGAGGGTTTCAAGAGGCTGTTGCAGGGTTTGCAGGTAGGCAATGTCGGCAGTCATCGCGGGCTCCGGATTTTATTGTAATGGACACTTTTTAGAGTCTAAGCTCTAGAAAGTCAAACGACTTCCGTGCACGGCAAGGTTTTATCCATTTCCGGTTAGGTCGTAAGATGCGCCGTCTACGCACTCTGAATTAAAGCTCAAGCCATGGCCCCACGAATAAAAACCAGCGAGCGCATCGTTCAGAACAGCCTGGAGCTGTTCAATCAGCAGGGCGAGCGCAGCGTCAGCACCAACCACATCGCCGCGCACATGGAGATTTCTCCGGGCAACCTGTACTACCACTTCCCCAACAAGCAGGCGATCATCGCTGTGTTGTTCAGTGAGTACGAAGCCCTGGTGGACAGCTTTTTGCGTCCGCCTCAGGGTCGCCCGGCGACCGTCGAGGACAAGCGTTTCTATCTCAAGGAACTGCTCTCGGCCATGTGGCGTTACCGTTTTCTGCATCGCGATCTTGAGCATCTGCTCGACAGCGATGCGGAACTGGCCGCGCGTTATCGGCGCTTCTCCCAGCGCTGCGTGATCCAGGGGGCCGCTATCTACGAAGGTTTTGTCGCCGCCGGCATCCTGAAAATGGATCGCGTGCAGATCGAATCGCTGACCCTCAATGCGTGGATCATCCTGACCTCGTGGGTGCGTTTTCTGTGCACCACGCGGGAAAACTCCAACCACCTCAGCGAACAGGCCGTGAAGCGTGGCGTGTATCAGGTGCTGGTGCTTGAGGCAGGGTTTGTCACCGATCAGGCGCGGGATGAAGTCAACGCACTGTTCGACGAATTCTATGTGCCGCTGGCGCAGGCCCTTGAAGACGTGAAATAAACCGTTCAGCCGAATTCCACAGGAGCCCGTTATGTCGATTGCGCAGTTGATCAGCCCACAAGCTTTGGACGCTCGCAAAGAGCAGCCGGGGCTGGTGATTCTCGATTGTCGTTTCGCCCTCGAAGATCCGGATTACGGCCAGCGCAGCTACGCCGAAGGGCACATTGCCGGGGCGAGTTTCGCCGATCTGGAGCAGGATCTGAGCGGTAAAGTCGAGAAGGGCGTGACCGGACGTCATCCGTTGCCCGAGCCGGCGGTGTTGATCGAGCGCCTGCAAGCCTGGGGCATCAGCAACGACAGCGATGTGGTTTTGTACGACGACGGCCCGGGTGCGTATGCGGCGCGGGCGTGGTGGTTGCTGGCATGGCTGGGCAAGCGCGACGGCGTGTTCATTCTCGACGGCGGGCTCAAGGCCTGGCACGCGGCCGGCCTGCCGCTGAGCCTGGATCCGCCGAGCATGACTCCGGGCCACTACAGCGGTCAGCCGGACATGAGCCTGCTGCTCAGCGCCGAGCAACTGCTACAACGTCTCGGCCAGCCAACCCTGACCCTGCTCGACGCCCGCGCCTTGCCGCGCTTCAAGGGCGAAGTGGAACCGATCGATCCGGTCGCCGGGCACATTCCCGGCGCGCAGTGCGCGGCGTTCACCGACAACCTCGGCAGTGATGGACGTTTTTTGCCGGCGGAGCAGCTCAAGCAGCGCTTTGCGGCGAAGCTGGGTGATCGCTCACCGTCGGAACTGGTCGCCTACTGCGGCTCCGGGGTGACGGCGTGCCATAACCTGTTCGCACTGTGCCTGGCTGGCTATCCGCTGGGTGCGCTGTATGCCGGATCGTGGAGCGAGTGGATCAACGAACCGTCGCGCAGCATTGCCACGGGCGAATAAACCCAGCGATCTCTCTGTAGGAGTGAGCCTGCTCGCGATGGCGGTGTGTCTGTGAGTTAAATGCCACCTGACTCACCGCTTTCGCGAGCAGGATCGCTCCCACATTGAACCAGGTTGTGCCATGCATTTTCATGCCGACACAAATCCCTGTGGGAGCGAGCCTGCTCGCGAAGGCGTCCTGTCAGGCATTGAATTTCCAGACTGACCCACCGCCATCGCGAGCAGGCTCACTCCTGCAAGGGATATGCGGCGTTCATTGACCGAGTGCGGCCAGCCATTGTGGTATGCGCCGCTCCAGGTAATACCCGGGCTGGCGAAACGAGCCGTCGACGAAACCGACATGACCGCCACGCGTTTGCAATTCGAACTGGGTGCAGGCTGACAACTCATCGGCTTGCGGCAGGCTGTGGGGAAATACGAACGGATCATCCGCTGCCTGAATAATCAGCGTCGGCGTGCGGATCTCGCCGAGGTAGTAGCGGCTCGAGGCGCGGCGGTAGTAATCCTCGGCATCGGTGAAACCATGCAGCGGCGCGGTGACCCGGCCGTCGAAATCCCAGAACGTACGCATGTTTTCCAGCGAGCCGAGCGCGGCCAGTTTCGCCAGGCCGTCTTCGCGTCCGTCATGCTGGAACTGGCGCTGCTTGTTCTTGATGTAGGCGACCATTTCGCGCATGAAATGCGCCTGGTAAACCCGCGAAAATCCCTGGCCAATCCGGTCTGCGCACTGGTCGAGCCTGAACGGCACCGACACCGCCACTGCGCCGAGCACGCCGCTGTTGCTGCCGGTTTCGCCAAGATGTTTGAGCAGCACGTTGCCGCCCAGTGAATAGCCGACCGCGTACAACGGCGCCAACGGTCGTTTCGCGCGCAGGTGCTGGATGGCTTCGGCAAGGTCTTCGCTGGCGCCGGAGTGGTAGCTGCGCGGCAACAGATTCGGCTCGCCGGAACAACCGCGCCAGTTCAGCGCCACGCTGGCCCAGCCCTGCTCGGCCAAGGCCTTTTGAATGCCCGCCACATAGGGCGAATTGGATGAGCCGGTCAAACCGTGCAGCACCAGTACCAACGGCGCCTCGGCGCTGTGCGGGCCGTGCCAGTCGAGGTCGAGGAAGTCGCCGTCCTCGAGCCACAGGCGTTCGCGTTCGCGCTCGATGTGCACGGTCTTGCGCCACAGCGGACCCCACAGGGTTTGCAGATGCGGATTGCCGAGGCCGAAGGCCGGAACGAAACGCGAGGCGGGAAGCGGGGACGGTGATTGCACGGCAAATCTCGACAGGTCTTGCGTAAAGCGACCGGCGCACAGGGCGGGCTGTCGCTTCTCAACGAAAGCGCCTAACTTGCCACAAAGCCCGGGTCGGCGCGACACATGTCCTCTTCAGCCTGACCGATCGGCGCAACCTCCGGTCCAGGCAGTGGCTGTTGCTCGACACTGGGGCCGACCGTAACCGACACCCAGCGATCAACAGACAAGTGACGGTTCATAGCGAGTTTGATGTCGTCCACCGTCAGCCTCTGCACTTGTTGCATTGTGTAATCCATATCGAGCGGCAAGTCGTAGCGGTTGATCTCCACGAGTCTGGCCAGAATGTGCCGGTTGCTGGCGCTGGTGAGCACATTTCTGTTGGCCAGCCTGCGCTTGAGGTGCTCGAGTTCCGGGGCGGTCGGCCCTTCCCGAAGAAAATCATTGAGCATCGAGCGCACCAAAGCGACGGTGCTGTCGCTCATGGAGCTACCGGTCTGCAAGGTGACGGTCAGCAACCCGGCGCCACCAGCCCAATTGACGCTGGCGCCATACACGTCATAAACCTGTCCGCGCTTGTGCCGCAGTTCATTCATCAACCGACTGTTGCTGCCTCCGGCGAGAATCTGACTGGCGGCGTACAAGGCGGGGTGATCGGCATGTCGTCGCGGCACGCTGATTTGGGCAAAGGCAATGTGGGTCTGCAGTTGATTCAGTTCCAGGTGACTGGACTGGACGTTTCCGGGTGTTGCCATTGCTGAAGACACCAGCGCGTCAGGAGGCTTGGGCAGGGCATTGCTGATCTGCAGGCTGATCGCTTGTGCCTGGTCCAGAGTGAGGTCGCCGACGAGGGTGATTTGCGCATGTCGGGCAGCGTAATAGCGGCGATGGAAATCCTCCACGGCGGCCCGGGTCACGGCATTGAGGCCCCATTGCGTGCCATAGACCGGAAGGCTGTACGGGCTGTCCGGCGCAAGCAGTGCCTTGATGCTCTGCGAGGCCAGACCCGCGGCATCGCCTTGCTCTGCGATGAGCGCGGCGCGCAGTTCGTCTTTCACTGGCGGCAGGCGCTGGGCGCTGAGCGATGGCTCGCTGAATATTCGCGTCAACAGATCCATCGCCGGTAGGCGCTTGGCCGGATCGCTGAGGCTGCGCAGGGAGAACACGGCGCGGTCGTGATCGATGTCCATTTCCCATTGCGCGCCGAGCCCGTCGAAGGTTTCGACGATGGCGGACAAATCCTTGCCGGGGATACCTTCATTGAGCATGGAAAAGGTCGTGGCAGCCAGGCCCGGCAGGCTACCGTCGCGGGCGCTGCCTGCGGCGAAGCTGACGTGAATATCGAACATCGGCAGATCGCTCGTGCGCACGAACAGCACCTTGGTGCCGGTCAGGGTTTTCCAGCCCCTGATCTGCAATGCGCGCGGCTTGATTTCCAGCGCCTGGACTTCGCTGAGCGATTGCAGGCGCGATGTCCGCGCTTGTTCAGGCTGACCATCAGCGCAAGCCGCCGCAGCCGACAGCCACATCAGGACCAACCCCGTGCGCCTTGAGGGCCTGCTCATCGGACGTCCACCTTGCGCACGTGGGCAACGCTGAGACGCTCGGGTGTCAGCCACGTGGCGGCCACTTCGCGGATCTGTTGCGGCGTCACTTTCGCCAATGCAGCTGCATCTTCATCGAGTATTCGCCAAGGCAAGCCGATGGCCTGGAGCCTGGCCAGCTGACGCGCCTGTTCCTGAATCGAATCGCGGGCATACACCTGCTGCGCGATCAGTTGCGTGCGTGCCCGCTCGAGCTCTTCTGCCGACGGTGGTGTGGTGCGCAACGTTTCGATCTGCTCCCACACCCGCGCTTGCGCACCTTCAAGATCGGTCAGCGGCGGATCGGCCAGCTCGGCAGTCAACAGCAGCAGGCTGTCGCCGCGCGTCCGTTCGTCGTAGTGAGTGTCGACACGATTGAGAACGCGGTCGGTGAAAATCAATTTCTTTTGCAGGCGCGCGCCATGTGCGCCGCCGAGTATCGCGTTGATCAGGCGCAGGGCGTGCACGGTGTGCAGGTCTTTGGCCGTGGCCAGTCCGGGCAGATTGAAAGCCATCAGCAACCGCTCTGCTGGGACATGGCGCTGCAAGGTCAGTCTGCGTTCGCCCGGCACTTTCAGCTCCACGGGCCGTAACAGGCGCGGCACGGGACGATTTGCGAGCGCGCCAAAATAGCGCTCGGCCAGCGGCTGCACGTGTGCGAGCGTGACATCGCCGACGATCACCAGTACGGCGTTGCCCGGCGCATAACGGCTTTGATACCAATGGCGAAGTTCCTTGGCGTCCACGTGCTGCAGGTCGTGCATCCAGCCGATGACTGGCGTGCGATAGCTGTTGGCGACATGCGCCTGGCTGGTGAAGTGTTCCAGCGCAGCGGCGTCGACATCGTCGTCGATGCGCAGCTGGCGCTCTTCGCGGATGACTGCCAGTTCGGTTTTCAGGTCGTCGACGTGCAAATCAGCAGTCGTCATCAGGTCGGCCATCAGCTCGAAAACCACGCCCAGATAGCGCGGCGACAAGGTCTGGTAGTAGCCGGTGACGTCCTCGGCGGTGAAGGCATTTTCTTCGGCACCCAGGGACTCCAAAAGACGCGAAGCCTCACCGGCGCAGGTCTTGCGGCTGCCTTTGTAGAGCATGTGTTCAAGAACGTGCGATAGCCCGGCTTGCCCCGGCGCCTCGTCTGCCGAGCCGACCTTGAACCACAAATGCGAAGTGACCAGCGGCGCACGGTGATCCTCGCGCACCAGTACCTGCAAACCGTTTTCCAGGGTGAATTGATGAGTCGGCGGGGGCGTGGCGGCCAGCGTCATGAACGGCGCGAGGCCAAGAAAAAGCAGCATCCGGCTGCAGAGCGTATCCATACGCGAAATCCTCAGTGGTTAACGCAGATTGCGGCAACCACTGTGGCGGACTGCGAGGCACTGGGTGCGGTAACTATCTACCGCACGCTAAAGCGCAGTGCGGATGGTTCAGGCGCTGCGCTGCCACAACGCGTAATACACACGACCGGATTTCTGTTCGCGGTGCAGGCGCCAGTTGCCCGGCAGGCCCAGCGTCGATGGCGCTGTTTCGCTTTCCGTGTAGATCCACGAATCGGCCGCCAGCCATTGGCGCTCTTCCAGCAAAGTACAAACCGCCGGTAACAGGTTCTGGTTGAACGGCGGGTCGAGGAACACCAGATCGAACGGCGTCGCGGCCTGGGTTTCCAGGTAGCGCAGCGCGTCGGCGGTTTGCACCTGGCCGTTGCTGCAACGCAACGTGCCGAGGTGTTCCTTCAGACTGGAAACCGCAACGTTGCTGGCGTCCAGCGCCTGGGCCGTGGCCGCGCCTCGGGACAGCGCTTCGAGAAACAGCGCGCCGCTGCCGGCGAACGGGTCGAGCACTTTCGCCCCTTCGACATAGGGCGCGAGCCAGTTGAACAGGGTTTCACGCACGCGATCCGGGGTCGGGCGCAGGCCCGGTGCGTCGGGGAAGCTCAGCTTGCGGCTGCGCCACTGGCCGCCAATGATGCGCAGCTGGTTCACGCCGTTGTGCACGTTTTGCACAGGTTTTTTCGGTGCTCGAGTGGCCATTAATGCTCCGGAACCCCGAGCGGTTGCTCGGCAGGTTTATCAGATGGGGCCGGTAACGGCTTTTGCGGCACGGTCGGGCCAGCGGTGACGATGACCATTTTCTCCGTGCTCAGGTGTTTGTTCAGCGCATCGCGGACCTGCTCTACGGTCAGGCTCTGCGACTGCCGCATGAAATCGTCGAGATAGCTCAGTGGCAGATTATAGAAGCCCATCGCGCCGAGCTGGCCAACGATGTCGGCGTTGCTCGCGGTGGACAGCGGGAAGCTGCCGGCCAGTTCGCGCTTGGCATCGTCGAGTTCTTTCTGTGTCGGCCCGGTTTTCAGGTAGTCGGCGAGCACGTCCTGCACCAGTTTCAGGGTGCCTTCGCTCATCTCGGCGCGGGTCTGCAGGTTGATCATGAACGGCCCACGGGCCTGCATCGGGCTGAACGCCGAATACACGCCGTAGGTGAGGCCACGCTTCTCGCGCACTTCGCTCATCAGGCGCGTTCCGAAACCACCGCCGCCGAGGATCTGGTTGCCCAGCGACAGCGCGGCGTAATCCGGATCATCGCGATCGATGCCCAGTTGCGCGAGCATCAGGTTGGTCTGTTTCGACGGAAACTCGATGTGGTTGACGCTGGCTTGCGGTTCCTGCGGCGCAGCGATTTTCGCCAGTGCCGGGCCTTTCGGCAGGGCAGAGGAGACCTGATTGGCGATCGCCTCGGCTTCGGCTCGCGACAGGTCACCGACCAGTGCAATCACAGCATTGCCGGCGGCGTAGGCCTTGGCGTGGAACTCGCGCAATTGCGCGACGGTAATCTTCGGCACGCTTTGCGGATTGCCGTCGCTGGAATGCGCGTACGGGTGATCGCCGTACAGACGCTTCATCAGCTCCAGGCTGGCGAGTTTGCCGGGGTTCTGTTTCTGGTATTCGAAACCGGCGAGCAGTTGGTTCTTGATGCGCGCGAAGGAATCGGCGGGGAAGGTCGGTTTGCCGACCACATCGGCGAACAGCTTCAACGCCGGTTCACGCTGCTCAGGTGCGCTCAGGCTGCGCAACGAGGTCAGCGCCATGTCCTTGAACGCACCGTTGCCGAAGTCGGCCCCAAGGCCTTCAAAACCCTGGGCGATAGCGCCGACGTCTTTGCCGGCGATGCCTTCGTTGAGCATGGCGTTGGTCAGCACGGCGAGGCCGGGCGCGTTGCCGTCCTGGCTGCTGCCAGCGGCGAAGATCAGGCGCATGTCGAACATCGGCAACTCATGCGCTTCGACGAACAGCACTTTGGCGCCTTCAGCGGTGTTCCAGGTCTGCACATCGAGCTTGCGGCTGGCCGGGGCCTTGCCATCGAGTTCGGCCAGCGATTGCAATTTCTGGCTGGACTTGGCGTTATCCAGGGCTTCGCTGGCGTGGCTGTCAGCGCCGGGCGACAGATACACAGCCGCCGAGCCGATCACCGCGACAGCAATCAGGCCAAGCAGCATCAGGCGTGGGGTTTTGCGCTCACTCATGAGTCGTCTCCAAAGGCAGGACGTGGGCGACGCTGAGACGTTCGCGGGTGAAATACTTTTTCGCGGCGTTCTGGATGTCTTGCGGGGTCACGCTTTCCAGATCGGCCAGTTCGGTGTCCATCAGCTTCCACGACAGACCGACCGTTTCCAGTTGACCGATCGCGGTGGCCTGGCTGGTGATCGAGTCACGCTCGTAGACCAGGCCGGCGATAACTTGAGCGCGGACGCGTTCCAGCTCTTCGGCAGACGGCGCGGTGGTTTTCAGTTGCTCAAGCAGTTTCCACAAGCCGGCTTCGGCCTGGGCGATGGTCTTTTTCTTCTGCGTATTTGGCGTGGCCGACAGGGTGAACAGGCTGTCACCACGGGTGTAGGCGTCATAGTCCGACGAGCCGCCGGAGACCAGCTCTTCGCCGCGTTCCAGCTGCGTAGGGATGCGCCCGCTGTAGCCGCCATCGAGCAGCGCGGAGATCAGGCGCAGGGCGTTGACCGAGCGTTTGTCTTCAGCGGTAGCAATGCTCGGCACGTTGAAGCCAAGCATCAGGCTCGGCAGTTGGGTCTGCACGCGCAGGGTGATCTGGCGTTCGCCGGGCTCGGCCAGTTCCAGCGGTTTTTTCGCCGGTGGCACGTCGCGTTTGGCGACCGGGCCGAAGTAGCGCTGGGCGAGGGTTTTCACTTCGTCCGGAGTGACGTCACCGACCACCACCAGCGTGGCGTTGTTCGGCGCGTACCAGGATTGGTACCAGTGGCGCAGTTCCTCGACTTTCATACGGTCGAGGTCAGCCATCCAGCCGATGGTCGGCGTGTGATAACCGCTGGCCGGGTAGGCCATGGCCTTGTAGCGCTCGTAGGCCTTGGACATCGGCTTGTCATCGGTGCGCAGGCGGCGCTCTTCCTTGATGACTTCGATTTCCTTGGCGAACTCGTCGGCCGGCAGGCGCAGGTTGGCCATGCGGTCGGCTTCCAGCTCGAAGGCCACGCCGAGACGGTCACGGGCCAGCACCTGGTAATAAGCCGTGAAGTCGTCGCTGGTAAAGGCGTTCTCTTCGGCACCGAGGTCGCGCAGGATCAGCGAGGCTTCGCCGGGGCCGACTTTTTCGCTGCCCTTGAACATCATGTGCTCAAGCGCGTGGGACAGACCGGTCTGCCCCGGAGTCTCGTAGCTGGAACCGACCTTGTACCAGATCTGGGAAACGACCACCGGCGCACGATGGTCTTCGCGCACGACGACCTTGAGGCCGTTGTCGAGGGTGAATTCATGGGTCGGTTGCGGGTCGGCCGCCAGGGCCGAAAGGGGCAGGCAGACTGCGCTGAGCAGCAGGCCAGCAGCGCGGCGGGCTAGAGCATTCATTCGTTTTTCAACCTGTTGGGCTGCCCGCTTGGTCTTAGCGTCGGCGGGCGAGAGGTAGGGCGTGTCATTGATCATTACCAGTACCGCGCCGGCGCCTGATAGTGTGCAGGGCAAGGCGCGAGGAGTGTGGTTTGGTTGTTCCAAATAAACTCCGAGCAACGCAGCCCTGCACACTATCAGGCCCGGCCCTCCGGGTGGCGCCTGAAAACGGGCCATACTGCGTTGCAGTCCTTGGCAAGGAAAGCACATTCCCTGCGGCCTGCGCCTTGTCTGGCCCGTTTTCAGGCGGCCACGCGGTACTGGTAATGATCAATGACACGCCCTAGGATACTGATCCGTTTTACTGGCGGCCACGCCTATCAGGCTTCAGGGTTTGATAAGGCTGTATAGGTTTGCGGCGAAAAGCTGTGTTTTTCCCACTAAACTCCGCGTTTTCGCTGATCTTTGCCGGTTTAGATCAACGTTAATACGATCCTTGAGGTGCCTTCGGTGCCTCGACAAAATGTTGCGCGTGAACAAGCTGGGTGAAACACAGTCTGTTCTGCATCGAATATTTATTTGCCGGGGCGCCCTGTTGGCGCGTCGCTACCGTGAGATAGCCGTCCTCCATGTTTGGTTCCAACGACGACAAGAAGAGCCCAGCTGCGGCTGGCGAGAAGAAAAGCCTGTTCGGATGGCTGCGGAAGAAACCGCAGGAACCCGTCGTCGAACAGCCGCCCGCGATTCCTGAGCCGGCCCCTGCGCCTGCACCTGTAATAGAAGAAGAGCCGGCGCCGATTGTGCTGCCGATCGCCGAGCCGGTGCTGCAACCGGATGCTGAAGCCGAGCCGGAAGCGCCCGCCGCTCCCGAACTGCCGCTGACGCCCGCCGCCGAGCCGTGGCTGACCTTGCCGGTGGCAGAAGAACCGGTCGCGCTTGTTGAAGAAGCGGCGCCGCATGTGACGCCAGTGATTCCTGCGCCGGTTGCCGAGGTGCCTGCGCAGCCTGTGCCTGAACCGGTTGTCGAGCCTGCGCCGGTCATTTCTGAACCCGCCGCCCCGGTTGTCCCGCCGTCGGAGCCTGCACCGATTGCCGCTGCGCCGGTTGTCGCTCCGGTCGCTCCGGTCGTGCCGGTCGAAGTCCCTGTAGAAGCGCCAGTCGAAACCCCGCGCACCGAAGAAACCAAAGCCGGTTTCTTCGCCCGCCTCAAGCAAGGCCTGTCGAAGACCAGCGCCAGCATCGGCGAGGGCATGGCCAGCCTGTTCCTCGGGCGCAAGACCATCGACGATGACCTGCTCGACGACCTCGAAACCCGTCTGCTCACCGCCGACGTCGGCGTTGAAGCCACCACGCAGATCATCCAGCGCCTGACCCAGAAGGTTGCACGCAAGGAACTGGCAGACGCCGACGCCCTGTACAAATCCCTGCAGGCCGAACTGGCCGCAATGCTCAAACCGGTCGAACAACCGCTGAAAATCGCCTCGCAGAACAAGCCGTTCGTGATTCTGGTGGTAGGCGTCAACGGCGCCGGCAAAACCACCACCATCGGCAAGCTGGCGAAGAAGCTGCAATTGGAGGGTAAGAAGGTCATGCTGGCGGCCGGCGACACCTTCCGTGCAGCGGCCGTGGAGCAATTGCAGGTCTGGGGCGAGCGCAACAAGATTCCGGTGATCGCTCAGCACACCGGCGCCGATTCCGCTTCGGTGATCTTCGACGCCGTGCAAGCGGCCAAGGCCCGTGGCATCGACGTGCTGATCGCTGACACCGCCGGTCGTCTGCACACCAAAGACAACTTGATGGAAGAGCTGAAAAAGGTTCGCCGGGTGATCGGCAAGCTCGACGCCGACGCGCCGCATGAAGTGCTGCTGGTGCTCGACGCCGGCACTGGCCAGAACGCGATCAACCAGGCCAAGCAGTTCAACCAGACCGTCGAACTGACCGGCCTGGCGCTGACCAAGCTCGATGGCACTGCCAAGGGCGGGGTGATTTTCGCCCTGGCCAAGCAATTCGGCCTGCCGATTCGCTACATCGGCGTCGGTGAAGGCATCGACGATTTGCGTACCTTTGAAGCCGAACCCTTTGTCCAGGCACTGTTTGCCGAGCGGGAGCGTTCATGATTCGTTTCGAACAGGTCGGTAAACGCTACCCGAACGGTCACGTCGGCTTGCATGAGCTGAGCTTTCGAGTCCGTCGTGGCGAGTTCTTGTTTGTCACCGGCCACTCCGGTGCCGGTAAATCCACGCTGTTGCGCCTGTTGCTGGCAATGGAACGGCCGACCAGCGGCAAATTGCTGCTCGCCGGGCAAGACCTGAGCACTATCAGCAATGCGCAGATTCCATTTCTGCGTCGGCAGATCGGCGTGGTGTTCCAGAATCACCAGTTGTTGTTCGATCGCACGGTGTTCAACAACGTCGCCTTGCCGCTGCAGATCCTCGGCCTGTCCAAGGTCGAGATCGCCAAGCGCGTCGATTCGGCGCTGGAGCGCGTGGCGCTGTCGGATAAATCCGATCTGTACCCGGGCGACCTGTCCACCGGTCAGCAACAGCGCGTCGGCATTGCCCGCGCCATCGTCCACCGCCCGGCCTTGCTGCTGGCGGACGAACCGACCGGTAACCTCGACCCGCGTCTGGCCGCCGAAATCATGGGCGTGTTCGAAGACATCAACCGTCTGGGCACCAGCGTGCTGATCGCCAGTCACGACCTGGCACTGATCGCGCGCATGCGGCATCGCATGCTGACCCTGCAACGCGGCCGCCTGATCGGCGACGGGGAGGCCGGGGTATGAGTGCGACACGCAGTCCTAAGGTTTCCGAGCGCGTGGCCCCGAAGGCCGCCGATCCGCAACCGCAGAAAAAGAAAAAGCACGACGATGATGACGGCCCGGACTTCGCCACGCTGTTTCGCGCCTGGATCGAAAGCCATCGCGCCAGCCTGCTCGACAGCCTGCGCCGTCTCGGCAAACAGCCGATCGGCAGCTTCTTCACCTGCATGGTGATGGCCGTGGCGTTGAGTCTGCCGATGGGGCTGTCGCTATTGCTCAATAATGTCGAACGTCTCGGCGGTTCCTGGCAGCGCGCGGCGCAGATTTCACTGTACTTGCAACTCGACGCCAGCCCGGAACAAGGCGAAGCGCTGCGTGAGCAGATCAAAGGCATGCCGGGCGTCGCTGATGCCGAATATGTCGGCCGCGATCAGGCGCTGGAAGAGTTCCAGCAGCAATCCGGCCTGGGCGAAGCCCTGCGTGAGCTGCCTGACAACCCGTTGCCGGGTGTGGTGCTGGTGACACCGAACGAAGTCGACAAGCCGACACTCGAAGCATTAAGACAAAAACTTTCCGAGCTGCCGAAGGTACAACAGGCGCAACTTGATCTAGTCTGGGTCGAGCGTCTGGCCGCCATCCTCAAGCTTGGCGACCGCTTTGTCTTCGGTCTGACGGTGTTGTTGGTGTCTGCATTACTTTTGGTGATAGGCAATACCATTCGTCTTCATATTGAAAACCGCCGCACCGAGATAGAAGTGATTAAACTCGTCGGCGGCACTGACAGTTATGTGCGCCGCCCTTTCCTTTATATGGGCGCGTTGTATGGCTTCGGTGCAGGGCTGTTGTCCTGGGGCGTATTGGCGTTCGGCCTCAACTGGCTGAACGATGCGGTGGTCGGACTGGCCGGCTTGTACGGCAGTGATTTCGCCCTGGCCGGTGTGCCAGTGGCCGACGGTCTGTCGCTCTTGCTTGGCGCGGTGCTGTTGGGTTATATCGGTGCATGGATTGCAGTCGCACGTCATCTCAGGGAGCTGGCGCCGAAGTAGAATCTTTTTTGCGCGTGATTGACCTTGCGGTTTTTATGGGAACTTGTACCTGAGTTCCCGGTCAATTTTTCGCAGTGCCGAGAGGCACGAGTATGTGAGTGGGAGGTTTTTTCGTATGACCAATTCTTTGCAACCTGCGTATGCGTTGGTTCCGGGTGCGAACCTGGAAGCCTACGTGCACACCGTCAACAGCATTCCATTGCTGACGCCGGAGCAGGAGCGTGAACTGGCCGAGAGTCTCTACTATGAGCAGGATTTGGGGGCGGCTCGGCAGATGGTGCTCGCCCACCTGCGTTTTGTCGTACACATTGCCCGTAGCTATTCCGGCTACGGTCTGGCTCAGGCTGACCTGATCCAGGAAGGCAACGTCGGCCTGATGAAGGCCGTCAAGCGTTTCAACCCGGAAATGGGTGTGCGTCTGGTGTCGTTCGCCGTGCACTGGATCAAGGCGGAAATTCACGAGTTCATCCTGCGCAACTGGCGCATTGTGAAAGTCGCGACCACCAAGGCCCAGCGCAAGCTGTTCTTCAACCTGCGCAGCCAGAAGAAGCGCCTGGCGTGGCTGAATAACGAGGAAGTCCACCGTGTGGCGGAAAGCCTTGGCGTCGAACCACGTGAAGTGCGCGAGATGGAAAGTCGCCTGACCGGTCACGACATGGCCTTCGACCCGGCTGCCGAAGCCGACGACGACAGTGCTTTCCAGTCTCCGGCCAACTACCTGGAAGACCACCGGTACGACCCGGCGCGTCAACTGGAAGATGCCGACTGGAGCGACAACTCGAACACCAACCTGCACGAAGCACTGGAAGTGCTGGACGAACGCAGCCGTGACATCCTCTACCAGCGCTGGCTGGCGGAAGAGAAAGCCACGCTGCACGATCTGGCGCAGAAGTACAACGTGTCGGCCGAGCGAATCCGTCAGCTCGAAAAGAGCGCGATGAACAAGCTCAAGTTGTCGATCGCCGCTTAACTGGCGAATCCGCAATAAAAAACGCCCCGATCAGCGATGATCGGGGCGTTTTCATTTCTGTTTCAACACAAACCCTGTGGGAGCGAGCCTGCTCGCGAAAGCGGTTTATCAGTGCCATCAATGCAAGCTGACACACCGCTTTCGCGAGCAGGCTCGCTCCCACATTGGAATTTCGGTGTTATTCAGCCCAAGGCGCCCGCCGCGAATCGTTCAGCCCGAGCAAGTAACTGTCGCCGCCCAACTGACTCATCTGCTGCCGAATCCACCCAGCCCGGCGCGATACATAACCGGTCGGATGACTCGCGCTCCACACCCGTGGATTGGGCAGTACGGCAGCCAGATAACTCGCCTGCTGGCGCGACAACGACTTTGCGCTCACACCAAAGTGGTGGCGGGCCGCCGCTTCAGCGCCAAATACGCCGTCATCCCACTCAACGCTGTTCAGGTACACCTCGAGAATCCGCTGCTTGGGCCAGAACACCTCGATCAGCGCGGTAAACCACGCTTCCAGGCCTTTGCGCAGATAGCTGCGGCCCGACCAGAGAAAGAGGTTTTTCGACACCTGCTGGCTCAAGGTGCTGGCGCCGCGAATCGAACCGCCCAGTTCGTTGTGGGCCAGAGCGGCCTGAATCGCGCGCAGATCGAAGCCCCAGTGCTCGGGGAATTTCTGGTCCTCGCCAGCAATTACCGCCACTTTCAGGTCATCGGAGATCTCGTTCCACGGTTTCCAGGTGCGCTGCAGGTCGATCGGCTCACCGTCGACCCAGGATTCGACCTTGCGCTCGACCATCAGCGCCGTGCCCGGCGGTGGCACGAAGCGAAACACCAGCACCAGCAAGACACTGCCGCCGGCGAACCAGAGCAGAGCCTTCGTGAGACGACGGAAAATTGAACGCAGCATAGAGATGGCTTGGCCGAACCCGTGGAGCGGGCCATTATACAGACCCTGCCGATGGCGTCTGACTGGAGTTCCCCATGCTGCGTGGCTTTTTGATGCTGGCTGCTTTTTTCGGATTCACCGGTGTTGCGCTGGGCGCGTTTGCCGCCCACGGCCTGAAAAACCGTCTGACGCCGGAATACCTGACGATCTTCCACACTGGCGTCACCTACCAACTGGTGCACACGCTCGCACTGTTCGGCGTTGCGCTGCTGGCCACGCAGATTCCAGGGCGGCTGGTCACTTGGGCCGGCGTGTCCTTCACCGTCGGCATTGTGTTGTTCTCCGGCAGTCTGTATCTGCTGACCACCACCGGCATCAGCAAGCTCGGTATCATCACGCCGTTCGGAGGCCTGGCGTTTCTCATCGGTTGGTTATGTCTGGGGCTAGCCGCTTGGCGCTTGCAGCTAACCGCTTGACGCTTGGTACTGACCTTTAGGTCATGATCGGGCTAGAATGCCAGCCCCTAAAAATGATGGCGGCGTTGTGCATGCGCATTCAGTTGAACGGTGAGTCCTTTGAATTGCCCGACGGTGAAACCGTTGCGGGCCTGATCACCCGTCTGGATCTGACCGGACGTCGTGTGGCGGTCGAGCTCAATCTGGACATCGTCCCGCGCAGCCAGCATGCCGACACCACGTTGAACGACGGCGACAACGTCGAAGTGGTCCACGCCATCGGCGGCGGCTGATTGTCCCGGCCCGCAAGGGCACAGAATTCTGCAAGACCCTCACCCTAAAAGAGGATTCCCCATGAGCATCGTTCGTAGCGACAAGCCTTTTGTGCTGGCCGGTCGTACTTACCAGTCGCGTTTGCTGGTCGGTACCGGCAAGTACCGTGACATGGAAGAAACCCGCCAGGCCATCGAAGCCTCGGGTGCCGAGATCGTCACCTTCGCCGTACGCCGCACCAACCTGGGCCAGATCGAAGGCGAGCCGAACCTGCTCGAAGTGCTGTCGCCGGATCGCTACACCTTCCTGCCGAACACTGCCGGTTGCTACGACGCCATCGAAGCCGTGCGCACCTGCCGCCTGGCGCGTGAACTGCTCGATGGCCACAATCTGGTGAAGCTGGAAGTGCTGGCCGACCAGAAAACCCTGTTCCCCAACGTGATCGAAACCCTCAAGGCCGCCGAAACCCTGGTCAAGGAAGGCTTCGACGTGATGGTCTACACCAGCGATGACCCGATTATCGCTCGCCAGTTGGCGGAAATCGGCTGCATCGCCGTGATGCCGCTGGCCGGTCTGATCGGCTCCGGTCTGGGTATCTGCAATCCGTACAACCTGCAGATCATCCTCGAAGAAGCCAGGATCCCGGTGCTGGTGGATGCTGGTGTCGGTACCGCTTCCGACGCGACCATCGCCATGGAACTGGGTTGCGACGCTGTACTGATGAACTCGGCCATCGCCCACGCCCAGCAACCGGTCATGATGGCGCAAGCCATGCAGCACGCCATCGTCGCCGGTCGCCTGGCGTACCTCGCCGGCCGCATGCCGAAAAAACTCTATGCCAGCGCCTCTTCGCCGCTGGATGGTCTGATCAAGTAAGAGCCATTGATGACTGAATCGAACGACACGCCTGTCCAGCCGGACGAAGGCGACGAGCGCCAACACCGCCGCATCAAGAGCTTCGTGATGCGCGCCGGGCGCATGACCGAAGGCCAGCAACGCGGCCTGGACCAGGGCGCGCCGCTGTACGTGCTGCCGCTGGCCGATGCGCCGGTCGATTACGACCAGGTGTTCGGCCGCTCGGCGCCGCGCTCGCTGGAAATCGGTTTCGGCATGGGCCACTCGCTGCTGGAAATGGCCGCTGCTGCTCCAGAGCAGGATTTCATCGGTGTTGAAGTACACCGTCCGGGTGTCGGCGCGCTGCTCAATGGCGTGCTGACCCAAGGGCTGACCAACCTGCGGGTCTACGATTGCGACGCGATCGAAGTGCTCAACCGCTGCATCGCCGACAACAGCCTCGATCGCCTGATGCTGTTTTTCCCGGATCCGTGGCACAAGAGCCGCCACCACAAGCGCCGCATCGTCCAGGCCTCGTTCGCTGAACTGGTGCGCAGCAAGTTGAAGGTCGGCGGCATTCTGCACATGGCCACCGACTGGGAGCCTTACGCCGAGTACATGCTGGAAGTGATGAACGTCGCCCCCGGCTACCGCAACCTCGCCGAAGACGGCAAATGCGTCCCACGCCCGGCCGAACGCCCGATCACCAAGTTCGAACGCCGTGGCGAACGTCTTGGCCATGGCGTGTGGGATCTGAAGTTCGAAAAGATCGCTTAAGCATCACGCAAAAAAAACTGTGGGAGCGAGCCTGCTCGCGAAAGCGGTTTGACGTTCAACGATGATGTTGGATGTCAAGACGCCTTCGCGAGCAGGCTCGCTCCCACAATTGTTTTGTGTATGAGGAGATTACAGGGGGGCAAGAAATCGAGCGGGCACCTGCTCTGTCAACCAGACGCCATTTTCGGCCTGATAGAACTTGAAGCCCTGTTCTTCCATCTGCTTCGCGGCAACCTTCAGAACGACTGGCGTTCCGTAGCGTTGACCCACGGCCGACGCGGTGGCGATCTCGTCGGACAGATGCACCTGATGGCGTTGTCCTGGAATCAAGCCTTGTCTGTGGATCGAGTCGAGAAAACGCGTCGCTGTTCCGTGGTAGAGCGTTTGCGGTGGCTGTTTCTGCTCGAATTGCAGATCAACGCTTTTCGTCGAGTGGCCTTGAACAGCGCGTATACAGTGGCCATCAGCGGAAATCGTAAAACGCTTCTTGTCACTGCTGGTCACGACGTTTTCAATCAGCTCACGACTTAAATGCCTGCCATCACGCGCCGCGCCGCTGATCAGTGCTTCGATATTTGCCCAGCCTTCCGAATTCAGATTCAGTCCGATCGCCTGAGGCTCGTGACGCAACACGAAGCTAAGAAATTTGCTCGTCTCATCCAGTAGTTTTTTACTCATGAACTTCCCTTTCATTGCGATCAACTGTGGGAGTGAGCCTGCTCGCGATTGCGGACTGACAGTCACCGAAGAGGTTGAATGTCAGACCACTATCGCGAGCAGGCTCACTCCTACATTCGTTTTGGGTGTGCCGAAAGATCAGCGGCGATCAGCAACCACGCCGATCAGCACCAGTACCACCAGCAGCACCGGCGCCAGGCTGTAGTTGTTGAACTGGCTCAGGCCTTTGATCACCCACGGCGTGGCATAGATCAGCGCGGCGCCGCTGCCGATCAGGCAGAGCAGGGCCATCAGGGGCACGCGCAGGGCGCCGGCGATGCTGCCCAGGCGTTGCTCGACCCAGCCTTTGAAGTCAGCGCCAAACAGCACCAGCAGGCAACCGACCAGCGCCAAAGCGATTTCCGAGAGATTGCTGCGGCTCCAGCGGGAGACGGTGGCCAGCAGGTCGAGTATCAAATCCATGCGTTTTCCCTTTGAGCTGAAGTCAGTTCAGAAATTGTTGCAGCAAATCGTTGAGGAACAGTTGGCCGCGTTCGGTCGCCGCCAGGCGTGACGGTTCGACCTGCAACAGGCCGCTTTGTTCGGCTTCGCGCCGGCCTTCGGCGAGGGTGTCCAGCGACAGGCCGGTGCGCTCCGGATACAGGCGCGATTCGACCCCGGCAGTCAGTCGCAGGGCGTTCATCAGGAACTCGAACGGCATCTCGTCATTGCTCAGCGATTTCTCGCCGGCCTGAAAGCTTTTCGCCGGGTTCAGATAATCCTTCGGCAGGCGGGTTTTCCATGTGCGCACGATGCGCCCGTCCGGGTGGCTCAACTTGCCATGGGCGCCGGCGCCGATGCCGATGAAGTCGCCAAAACTCCAGTAATTAAGGTTATGCCGCGCCGGTCGACCGGCCTGGGCATACGCCGACACTTCGTATTGCGCGTAACCGTGCTCGGCCAGCAGCGCCTGACCGGCTTCCTGAATGTCCCACAGCGTGTCGTCTTCCGGCAGCACTGGCGGCTGATTCCAGAACACCGTATTGGGCTCCAGCGTCAGTTGATACCAGGAAATGTGCGTCGGCTTCAGCGCGATGGCCTGACGCAGATCGCTCAAGGCATCGTCCAGCGACTGATCGGGCAAACCGTGCATCAAGTCCAGGTTGAAGTTATCGAACCCGGCCTGCCGCGCCATGCCCGCCGCACGCACGGCTTCGTCACCGTTGTGGATGCGGCCGAGGGCCTCAAGCTTTTCCTGCTGAAAGCTCTGGATACCGATCGACAGCCGATTGATCCCCAGCTTGCGATAGGCGACAAACTTCTCTTGCTCGAAGGTGCCCGGATTGGCCTCAAGGGTGATTTCGATGTCGGCAGCGAACGGGATGCGTTGTTCGACGCCCTTCAACAAACGCCCGAGGGCTTCGGCGCTGAACAGGCTGGGCGTCCCGCCACCGAAGAAAATCGAAGTCAGCTCACGGCCATACACCGCATGCAGATCCTGATCGAGATCGGCCAGCAGCGCGTCGACGTATTCCTGCTCCGGCAGCACCGGGCTGGCGGTGTGCGAGTTGAAATCGCAATACGGGCATTTGCGCACACACCACGGAATGTGGATGTACAGCGCCAGGGGCGGCAGAGTTGGCAGCGGCGCCCGAGGCGAGGACGCGGCGCCGCCGATAATCAGCGACGACGCGGAAGAATCAGTGGTCATTTCAAGCCCAGACGCTGGCGCAGCAGATCCATTGCACGGGCGCGGTGGCTGATCTGGTTCTTGTCGGCCGGGCTCAGTTCGGCGCTGGAGCAGTCGCGCTCCGGCACCCAGAACAGTGGGTCATAACCGAAGCCGTGCTCGCCGCTGGCAGCGGTGAGGATGCGCCCGTGCCACAGGCCTTCGCAGAGAATCGGCAGCGGATCATCGGCGTGGCGTACCAGTGCCAGCACGCAGACGAACTGCGCGCCGCGCTCGGCTTGCGGTACGTCCTTCAGCGCATCGAGCAGTTTGGCGTTGTTCGCCGCATCGCCCTGGCCGTCGGCGTAACGCGCCGAGTAGATACCCGGCGCACCGCCAAGGAAATCTACCGCCAGCCCGGAATCGTCGGCCAGTGCCGGCAGGCCTGAAATGCGCGCGGCATTGCGCGCCTTGAGGATCGCGTTCTCGACGAACGACAGGCCGGTTTCTTCCGGCTCGACCTTGCTCCACTCGCCAATCGAGCGCAGTTGCACCGAGTCGCCGAGCATGGCCTGGAGTTCTTTGAGTTTGCCGGCGTTATGGCTGGCCAGTACGAGCTGCTTGATGTTCATCATTCGCCGGGAAAGAGTTCTTGGTTGAAATTGATAGTGTTGATCTTGTCGCCGTTCTGCACCTTGATTTCAAAGGTGCGGGTTTCCTGCTGCGGCACCGGGTACTGGGCGATGTAGTAGATCGCGCCCTGTTCGGTGACCTGGCGGAATTTCAGCGCCACGCTGTTGCTGGTCAGGTCCTTGATCGTGCCGGTGACGCTGGCGATCACCGGTTTGCCGTCCTTGACCACCGAGACGTTGATCACGCCTTGGTTCTTGCTGCGGATCAGCTCGGCGGCCTTGGCGATGTCCGGTTGCAGGAACGTCGAGTTGAAGGTGTTGTAGTGCACCGTAATGTCGCCGAAGGTTTCCTTGCGCTCACCTTTGATGACGTCCGCCGCCATGGTGCTGGCGCTCAGGCAGGCGGTGAATAAAAGCAACGCTAGACGGCTCATGTTCGTGCTCCTTCAAATGCCCTGGCTCAGACCGCGACTCGGGCGTCCGCCAACTGCGGACTGCTGACGCGGTAGATACCGATTTCACCTAACAGATTAGGCCATAGCTTACTGGCCCACCCGTGGCGGTGCTGTTGATCCACGGCAAGCCGATCAATGACCTTGGCGTCACGTTCGCGGCACAGCTCTTCGAAATCCTCGAAGGTGCAGAAGTGAATGTTCGGCGTGTTGTACCAGGTGTAAGGCAGGAATTCCGAGACCGGCATGCGGCCCTTGCTCGCCAGGTACCAGCGGCAGCGCCAGTGGCCGAAGTTGGGGAAGGTGATGATGCACTGACGGCCGACCCGGAGCATTTCGTCGAGGATCTTGTCCGGGTAATGCACCGCTTGCAGGGCCTGGGTCATGACGACGATGTCGAAACTGTTGCTGGCAAAATTGCCCAGGCCTTTGTCCAGATCCTGCTCGATGACGTTGATGCCCTTGGCCACGCACTCGGCGATGTTGTCGGCGTCGTTTTCCAGGCCATAACCGGTGACGTTCTTGTTGTCGCGCAGCCAGGTCAGCAGCTCGCCGTCACCGCAACCCAAGTCGAGGACGCGGCTGCCGGCGGGGATCCATTCCTGGATGATTTCCAGATCAGCTCTCATGGCTTTCTCACAACGAAATGCGGTTCATGTAATTGCCGAACGCCTGCAAGTAACGCGGGATCGGAATCAGGAAGGCGTCGTGGCCCTGCGGTGCGTCAATTTCCAGATAACTGACGTCCTTGCGCGCGGCCATCAGCGCATCCACCAGTTCCCGCGAGCGCGCCGGGGAGAAGCGCCAGTCGGTGGTGAACGACATCACGCAGAACTTGGCCGTGGCGTTTTCGAAGGTTTTCGCCAGATCATCGTCGAAGTTCGCCGCCGGATCGAAGTAGTCCAGCGCTTTGGTCATCAACAGATAAGTGTTGGCATCGAAGCGCCCGGAGAACTCTTCGCCCTGATAACGCAGGTAGCTTTCGACCTGGAACTCGACACTGTGGAAGTCGTAGTTGAGCTTTTCGCTCTTCAGGCCACGGCCGAATTTCTCACCCATGGAATCATCGGACAGATAGGTGATGTGCCCGACCATGCGCGCCAGCATCAGCCCGCGCTTGGGGATCACGCCTGCTTCCTGGAACGAGCCGCCGTGGAATTCCGGATCGGTGAGGATCGCCTGGCGCGCGACTTCGTTGAAGGCGATGTTCTGCGCCGACAGTTTTGGTGCCGAGGCGATGGCCAGGCAGTGCCGCACGCGATCGGGGTAGGTGATGGTCCATTGCAACGCCTGCATGCCGCCGAGGCTGCCGCCGATCACCGCCGCCCACTGGCCGATGCCGAGCAGGTCAGCAAGGCGCGCCTGGCTGTGCACCCAGTCTTCCACGGTGAGTACCGGGAAGTCAGCGCCGAACGGCTTGCCGGTCTCCGGGTTGATACTGCTCGGGCCGGTGGAGCCGTTGCAGCCGCCGAGGTTGTTCAGGCTGACCACAAAGAACTTGTTGGTGTCGATCGGCTTGCCGGGGCCGATGCAGCTGTCCCACCAACCGGGCTTGCGGTCGTCGACGCTGTGATAACCAGCGGCGTGATGATGACCGGACAGCGCGTGGCAGATCAGCGCGGCGTTGCTCGCCTGGGCGTTCAGCGTGCCGTAGGTTTCATAAATCAGGTCATAAGCGGCCAGCGAACGGCCACAGGCCAGCGTCAGCGGTTCGCTGAAATGCGCGGTTTGCGGCGTTACCAGACCAACAGAATCGGCGGGAAAGGCAGTTGGCATCGACCCTGCTCTCGTTGAAATGAGGCGTAAGTCTAAAGACCGGGGGGGGTTAGCGGCAAGCAACGATCAGGTCCGGCGTTTTCGCTTCGGATCGAGGTGCAGCCATTCGCGAGCAGGCTCGCTCCCACAGTTGAAATGCATTCCAATGTGGGAGCGAGCCTGCTCGCGAAAAAGGCGACTCGGTCAGTCAGACCGAACGCACTGGCTTACATCAGCAAACGCAGAATCTCCGGCATCATCGTCATCGCCGCCAGATTGTTGATCACCAGCATGTCGATCAATTTAAGCGCGAGGAAGGCGAAGATCGGCGACAGATCCAGGCCACCAAGGTTCGGCAGGAAGCGGCGGAACGGTGCCAGCGCCGGCTCGCAGATCTGGTTGACCAGCTCAGCGCCCGGATTGTGGCTGCCCGGTGCGACCCACGACAGAATCACGCTGATGATCAGAGCGAAGAAGAAGATCTTCAGGAACAGTGCAGTGACGCCGATCAGCGACCAGATCAACAGTTGCAGCGGATTGCCAGTGGTGCCGTAGGTCAGCAGCAGGGTCAGCGCCATCAGCAGCAGTTGCACCAGAATCGCCAGCACCAGCGACGACATGTCGAGGCCGAACAGGCTCGGGATGATCCGGCGCAAAGGCTTGAGCAGCGGCTGGGTGGCCTTGACCACGAACTGGCACAGCGGGTTATAGAAGTTCGCCCGCACCAGTTGCAGGACGAAGCGCAGCAGCACGATCAGCAGGTACAGGCTGCCGAGGGTTTGCAGCACGTAAACCGCTGCGGTGTTCAATCCGATCATGTAAGGCTCCTTTATTTGCCCAGTTGTTCGGCCATTTCGGCCGAGCGGTGCGCGGCGGCGCCGAGTGCGGTTTCAACCAGCGCTTCGAAGCCGCCAGCCTGGAATGATTTGATCGCTGCTTCCGTGGTGCCATTCGGCGAGGTCACGCGGCGACGCAATTCGGCGGCGTCGACATCGCTGGACACCGCCATGTGCGCGGCGCCCAGAGCAGTCTGCACGGTCAGTTGCTCAGCGATCTCTTTTGGCAGGCCAAGTTTGACGCCGGCGGCGGTCATGGCTTCGATCAGCAGGAAGAAGTACGCCGGGCCGGAGCCGGACACTGCGGTGACCGCGTCCAGTTGCTGTTCTTCTTCCAGCCACAGGGCGATGCCGACGGCGGACAGCAGCTCTTCGGCTTGCTGACGCTGCTCGGCGGTTACTTCGCTGGTCGCGTACAAACCGCTGACACCCTGACGCAGCAGCGCCGGGGTGTTCGGCATGCAGCGCACGATTGGCTGTTCGCCGAGCCACGCGGTCATGCTCGCGCAGGTAATGCCGGCGGCGATCGACACCACCAGTTGATTCGGTTTCAGGCATGGGCGAATCGCCTCGCACACGGCTTTCATCGCCTGTGGCTTGACCGCCAGCACGATGACATCGACGCCGTCGATGGCCTGGGCGTTGTCAGCGAAGGTTTCGATGCCGTGTTCGGCGCTGACCTTGGCACGGGTGTCTTCGCCCGGATCGCTGGCGCGGATCTGCGCCGCTTCCAGACCTTTGGCGCGCAGGCCGCCAATCAGACTGGCCGCCATGTTGCCCGCACCGATAAACGCAATACGTGTGTTGCTCATGTGTGGTCCTTATCTGGAAACGTTCAAGACTGGGAATAATCTCTGGCGCCAAACAGCGCGGTACCGATCCGCACCCAGGTGGCGCCTTGGGCAATGGCCGACTCAAGGTCGTGGCTCATGCCCATGGACAGTGTGTCGAGCGGCAGAGCGAGGCTCGCCTGCAATGTCTGCACGGCGGCGAAGGCAGCGTCCTGTTCGGCGCGCTCCTCGGTCGGCTCGGGAATCGCCATCAGTCCGCGCAGTTTCAAACGGGGCAACGCGCTGATGGCCTCGGCCAGCGCTGGCAGATCGGCCGGGGTGCAACCGGATTTGCTCGCCTCGCCGCTGACATTGACCTGAATGCAGATGTTCAGTGGCGGCAGTTCGGCCGGGCGTTGTTCGGACAGGCGTTGGGCAATTTTCAGACGATCCACGGAGTGCACCCAGTCGAAATGCTCGGCAATCGCGCGAGTCTTGTTCGATTGAATGGGGCCGATGAAGTGCCAGATCAAGGGCAGGTCGGCCAGCTCCAGCTGTTTGCCCAAGGCTTCCTGCAAGTAGTTCTCGCCGAAGTCGCGCAGGCCGGCGGCGTAGGCCTCCCGCAGGGCCTGGGCGGGTTTGGTCTTGCTCACGGCGAGCAAATGGATGCTGTTTTCGTCGCGGTGCGCGGCTTTGGCCGCTGCCTGGATGCGCGAACTAACCTGAAGGATGTTGTCTGCTATCGTGGACATCAAGAGGCGCCGGCGGTCTGTAGGTTCGCGGCATTCTACTGGAATTGAGGGACGCTATGGATATCACTGAACTGCTGGCCTTCAGCGCCAAACAGGGCGCTTCCGACCTGCACCTGTCGGCCGGCCTGCCGCCGATGATCCGCGTCGATGGCGACGTGCGACGGATCAATCTGCCGGCGCTGGACCACAAGCAAGTGCACGATCTGATCTACGACATCATGAACGACACCCAGCGCATCGAATTCGAGAAAAATCTGGAAACGGATTTTTCCTTCGATGTACCCGGCGTGGCGCGGTTTCGCGTCAACGCCTTTAACCAGAACCGTGGCGCCGGCGCGGTGTTCCGCACCATCCCGTCGAAAGTGCTGAGCATGGAAGACCTCGCCATGGGCGATGTTTTCCGCAAGATCACTGATGCGCCGCGCGGTTTGGTGCTGGTCACCGGGCCGACCGGCTCCGGCAAATCGACCACGCTGGCGGCGATGATCGATTACCTCAACACCCATCGCCATCACCACATTCTCACCATCGAAGACCCCATCGAGTTCGTCCATGAATCGCGCAAATGCCTGATCAATCAGCGCGAAGTCCATCGAGATACTCGCAGCTTCGCCACTGCACTGCGCTCGGCCCTGCGTGAAGACCCGGACGTGATTCTGGTCGGCGAAATGCGTGATCTGGAAACCATTCGCCTGGCGCTGACCGCCGCTGAGACCGGGCATCTGGTGTTCGGCACGCTGCACACGACCTCGGCGGCGAAGACCATCGACCGCGTGGTCGACGTGTTTCCCGGCGACGAGAAATCGATGGTGCGTTCGATGCTGTCAGAGTCGTTGCTGGCGGTGGTGTCGCAGACGTTGATCAAGAAGATCGGCGGCGGGCGGGTGGCGGCGCATGAAATCATGCTCGGGACATCGGCGATCCGTAACCTCATTCGCGAGGACAAGGTGGCGCAGATGTATTCAGCGATTCAGACCGGTGGGTCGTTGGGGATGCAGACACTCGATATGTGCCTGAAGGATCTGGTGACCAAGGGCTTGATCAGCCGCGAGCATGCACGCGAGAAAGCGCGTACGCCGGATAATTTCTGAGGGTCGCTGGTGCGGCTGCCGGCCCCTTCGCGAGCAGGCTCGCTCCCACATCAAACCGTATTCCTTCAGCTGGAATGCATTCTTCTGTGGGAGCGAGCCTGCTCGCGAAAAGGCCGGTACTGCTGAAGCTGATTCAGGAGATCAAACAGCTCAGCGCTGGACTACGCGCAGTTGCTGTTGTTCTTTCGGCAACACGCGTTTGGCGACGACGTAATGCTTTTCCCAGTACGGCTTGTTCAGCGTGTCGATGCTCACCGCTTTGCCACGGCGCGGGGCGTGGATGAAGCGGTCGTTGCCCAGGTAGATGGCAACGTGGTTGACCCGACGGCTCTTGATGTTGAAGAAAATCAGATCGCCCGGCTTCAGATCCTTGCGCTCGACTTTCTCGCCGTGACCGCTGGCCATGGCATTGGAGGTGCGTGGCAGGTCGAAAGTAGCGTCGTTGAACGCGTATTTCACCAGACCGCTGCAATCGAAGCCTTTACTTGGGCTGCTGCCGCCCCAACGATAAGGTGTACCGAGGACGTTTACCGCACGGCTCAGCACATTGCTGCTTTCCTTGCTCGCCATCGGTGGCACCAGCTTGCTGCGGCTCTTGCTGCTCAGCGTGGTGGTCTTGCTCTTGCTGCTTTTGCTCGATGGAGCCGAAGCATGGGATTTAGGGGTGAAGCCGTTGACGTTGGGAAGACGTTGCTCACGATTGGTGGCGTGGGCGGCCAGTGGCATTAATAGGCAAATAGTCAGCCATGTCTTGAAAAATGGTCGCATTAGGCGTGGCTCATAAGTGATAGCGCGCAACTTTATAACAGCTTTTTTTGCCGTTCCGAGGCCGTTCATCGATTCATTCGGCTGGCTACGGAACCAAAAACGCTCAAAAAGTACGCAATTGTCCGACAGAAGTCAGGTTCTACAAGGGTTTCGCGCTAGCAACGGTAACATTTGCCATACGTCGGCCACCTGTAAAAAAGTCACAAAGAAATGAAGAATATTTATCTATCGAGTGCAATGAGGTCTTAATGAACAGCTATCAGCTACCCCGCGTGAAAGAAAAAGACACTCACAGCAAAGTCATCGGCTACCTGCTGTGGATTTTCGGATTCACGGGAGCGCACCGCTTTTATTACGGCAAACCGGTGACCGGGACGATCTGGTTCTTCACCTTCGGTTTGCTGGGGATTGGCTGGCTGATCGACCTGTTCCTGATCCCGGCGATGGATCGCGAAGCGGATCTGCGCTTTGCCGCCGGGCCGATCGAGTACAACGTCGCGTGGATCCTGCTGACCTTCCTCGGTGTGTTCGGCGTGCACCGGATGTATCAGGGCAAATGGATCAGCGGCTTGCTGTATCTGCTGACCGGCGGGTTGTTCTTTATTGGCGTGCTGTATGACTTCTGGACGCTGAACGATCAGGTGTCGGTGCGCAACGCGCAGAATCGCGGCGCCTTTCAGTAAGCTTTCGCGAGCAGGCTCGCTCCCACAGGAATCACCGCAATACCTGTGGGAGCGAGCCTGCTCGCGAAGGGGTCAACTGGCTATCAAGCCTGGTGCGTAATCCGCCCATCCACCAGCGTATAGCGCACCACGCCCGGCAGACTATGCCCGATGAACGGGCAGTTCTCGCCCTTCGACAGCCATTGTTCACCGGCCACCGTGGATGACTTCGGATCGAACAGCACGATATCCGCCGCACCGCCCACCGCCAGTTTGCCCGCCGGCAGGCGCAGCGCTTCGGCCGGGCCTGCGCTCAACCGAGCCAATAGCGTCGGCAAGTCGAGCAAACCATCCTCAACCAGCGTCATCGCCAGCGGCAGCAGCAACTCAACACTGCTGATGCCCGGCTCGGTGGCGCCGAACGGTGCCAGTTTGGCGTCGCGCTCGTGGGGCTGGTGATGGCTGGAAATGGCCGAAACCACCCCGGACTTCACTGCCTCACGCAGGCCATCGCGGTCGGCGCGGGTGCGCAGCGGCGGTTGCACGTGGTAGAGGCTGTTGAAGTCGATCAGGGCTTCGTCAGTCAGGATCAGCTGATACAGCGCTACATCCGCGGTGACTTTCAGGCCACGGGCCTGCGCTTGGGCAATCAGCGCCACACCGCGCGCACTGGTCAACTGGCTGAAATGCGCACGTACGCCGGTTTGCTCGACCAGCAGCAGATCGCGAGCCAGCGCCACGGTTTCCGCCGTCTCCGGAATCCCCGGCAGGCCAAGGAAACTGGCGACCGCGCCTTCGTGGGCCAGACCGCCCTCGGCCAGATCGTGATCCTGCGAGTTGAAGATCACCGTCAGGTCGAAAGTCGCCGCATATTCCAGCGCCCGGCACAGGGTGCGGCTGTTGCGAAAGCTCTCCAGACCGTTGCCGAACGCCACGCATCCGGCGTCGCGCAAGGCCACCAGTTCGGCCAATTGCTCACCGTCGAGACCTTTGCTCAGCGCGCCGATCGGGAACACCTTGGTGTTGCCGGCTTCGCGGGCGCGGTCGAGGATCAGTTCGGCGACGGCTGAGGTGTCGAGCACCGGTCTGGTCTTCGGCGGGCAGCACAGGCTGGTCACGCCACCGGCAGCGGCGGCGCGGGTTTCGCTGACGATCGAGCCTTTGCGGCTGTAGCCCGGCTCGCGCAGGGCAACGTTGAGGTCGACCAGGCCGGGCGCGGCGACCAGACCTTGGGCATCGATGGTTTCTACTGCGCTGAAACCGGCCGGTGCGGCGCCGAGGGCGACGATCTTGCAGGCTTCAACGTGGATGTCGGTGATTTGATCCAGGCCGCTGCTGGGATCGATGACGCGTGCGCCGAGAATGCTGAGCTTCACTGGGCGTTCTCCTGCTCGAATTGACGTTGCGCAGTCTGCCCGCTCATGGCCATGGACAGCACGGCCATACGAATCGCGATGCCGTAGGTCACTTGATTGAGGATCACCGAGTGCGGGCCGTCGGCCACCGCCGACTCGATCTCCACGCCACGGTTGATCGGCCCCGGGTGCATGACGATGCAATCGGGTTTGGCCCCGGCCAGACGCGCGGTGGTCAGGCCGAACAGGCGGTAGAACTCGCCTTCGCTGGGCAGCAGGCCACCGGTCATGCGTTCACGCTGCAGGCGCAGCATGATCACCACGTCGACGTCTTTCAGGCCTTCAGCCATGTCGGTGTAGACCTTGACGCCGTATTGCTCGATGCCGATCGGCAGCAGGGTTTTCGGCGCGATCACGCGGATATCCGGGCAGCCGAGGGTTTTCAGCGCGAGCATGTTCGAGCGCGCCACCCGCGAATGCAGGATGTCGCCGACGATCGCCACCGAGAGGTTTTCGAAACCGCCCTTGTGCCGACGGATGGTGAGCATGTCGAGCATGCCTTGGGTCGGGTGCGCATGCCGGCCGTCGCCGCCGTTGATGATCGCCACCTGCGGGCAGACATGCTCGGCGATGAAGTGCGCCGCGCCCGAGTCGCCGTGGCGCACGACGAACATGTCGGCGGCCATCGCCTCAAGGTTGCGCAGGGTATCGAGTAACGTTTCGCCCTTGCTCGCCGACGATGTCGACACGTTCAGGGTGATCACGTCTGCCGACAACCGTTGGGCCGCCAGTTCAAACGTGGTGCGGGTGCGCGTGGAGTTTTCGAAGAACACGTTGCACACGGTCTTGCCGCGCAGCAACGGGACTTTCTTCACCGCCCGGGCACCGACTTCAAGGAACGAGTCGGCAGTGTCGAGGATTTCCGTCAGCAACTCGCGGCGCAGGCCGTCGAGCGAGAGGAAGTGGCGCAGCTGGCCCTGATCATTGAGCTGCAGCGGGCGCTTGGTATCTAGAGGCGTCATCGCGAGGGGGACTCTCAATAGGGCGGATTAAAGGGTGACGTCTTGCAGTTCGAGCGTCAGCGGCTCGGGGCCGGACAACTTGACCCGCTGGTTGCCGGCCAGGGTCAGGGTGGCGCCGACCACGTTGGGGCGGATCGGCAGCTCGCCGGCGTCCAGGTCCAGCAGGCAGACCAGGGTGACGCTGGCCGGGCGGCCGTAATCGAACAATTCATTCATGGCGGCGCGGATAGTCCGACCGCTCATCAGCACGTCGTCGATCAGCACCAGATGCTGGCCTTCGATCTCGAAGGGCAGGGCGGACGGGCGCACTTGCGGGTGCAGGCCATTCTGGCTGAAGTCATCGCGATAGAAGGACACATCCAGCGTGCCCAGTGGCGCATCGCTGTTCAGTTCCTTGAGCAGCGCCTGCGCGACCCAGATGCCGCCGGTGCGGATACCGATGTAACGCGGTTCGCTGATGTCACGCTGGGCAAGGTGCGCCTTGAGGCGGGTCGCCATCTGGCTGATCAGATCGGCGGGATTGGGCAGGCTCATGGTTGCTCCTTCGTGATTCCGCGCTGCGTCCTGCTGGACGAAGCTCGGTTTATAACCAAAAGAAAAGCGCCGAAGCGCTTGTCAGGATTCAAACAATGCAGTGTTTTCATCGAGCCAGCCCTGCAGCAGCAGGGCAGCGGCGATGGCGTCCACCGGGTTGTCGCGGTAACTGCCTTTCTGCCCGCCACGCACCAGTCGCTCGCCCTTGGCTTCGAAAGTGGTCAGGCGTTCGTCGTGGGTATAGAAGGGCAGGTTGTAGCGGCCGTTGAGGCGGCGGGCGAATTTCTCGGCGCGTACGCACATGTCGCTGGGCGTGCCGTCCATGTTCAGCGGCAGGCCGACCACCACGGCGTCGGGTTTCCATTCTTTTATTAGCGCTTCGACCTGATCCCAGTTCGGCACGCCGTTCTGCGCTTTCAAAGTGCACAGCTCGCGGGCCTGGCCGGTGATGACCTGGCCGACCGCGACGCCGATCTGTTTGGTGCCGTAGTCGAAGCCGAGAATCAGGCGCAGGGCCATCAGGCGTGACCTGCCTGGCTGGTGAGCAGATTGAGATCGATGCCCAAGTGCCGCGCTGCCGCTTCCAGGCGCAATTCGCTGCGGGTGTTGAACAGTATGTCGGCGTTGAAAGGGCAGGTCAGCCAGGCGTTGTCGGCCAGTTCGGCTTCCAGTTGCCCGGCTTCCCAGCCGGCGTAACCGAGGGTGATCAGGCTCTGCGCGGGGCCGACGCCGTCAGCGATGGCGAACAGCACGTCCTGCGAAGTCGACAGGGCCAGGTCGCCGTCCAGCTGCGCCGTGGCCTGGAAGGTCTGGCCCGCCGGGTGCAGGACGAAACCGCGATCGGTCTGCACCGGCCCGCCGATGAAGATCGGCACATCCTGGCAGCGTGCCGGCGGCTCGATGTCCGGGCGCAACTGTTCGAGGATGTCGGCCAAGTTCAAGTCTTGCGGCCTGTTGACCACCAGCCCCATCGCGCCATTGGCCGTGTGCTCGACGATGTAGGTCAAGGTGTGGGCAAAGTTCGGGTCGGCCATGTGTGGCATGGCGATCAGGAAGTGATGCTTGAGGTAGCTGGGGCTGACGTTTTTCATGAGCGCTAGTGTGGCGTCGCAAGGGCGAACTGACAAGCTGAGGCTTTAAAAGATCGCAGCCTTCGGCAGCTCCTACAGGGTGTACGCAGGCCCACTGTAGATACTCTGTTCACGGTCAAGCTTTTTGGGTGTGTTTATCGCTAAAAAGCTTGGCTGTACTGAAGTCTTCGCCTGCCCGCATGCAGGCCCATAGTCCGGTCAGGTATTTGCGCATGACTGCGACAATAGCCTGCATCTTCCTCTTTCCTCGAGCCACCAAGGCTTCGTAAAACGCTTTCACATTTGGGTCGCAACGTATGGCGGTCAGCGCAGGCATGTACATCGCTGATCGCAAATAGGCATTGCCGCCCTTACTTATCCGGCCGGGTTTATCAATGCTGGTGCCTGATTGCGTGAGTCGGACATCGAGTCCGGCATGGCGGCTGACCTGCGCTGACTTGAGCGTTACCGGTAAGGTCGTCAGTTCAGCCAGCGCCGCAAATACTGAGATCTCACCCATGCCAGGGGCGGCGATCATGTGGGCGAACTGGGCGCTCAACGTTGGGCAGTTGTCGATCAGTGCCCGACCAGCGAGTCGGAAACGCTCGATTCGTTTGTCAAAGGCGTTGATGGCTTCTTCTTCGTCTTCAATCAGCATCAGAAGAGTTGTTTGAGTGGCTTTTAGTGCATGCAGCTCGTTTTTGGCGCGGGTGCGATGACCCGTCAAACGATTGATGTGGCGACCGATAGCGCGTAGCTCAAGCTGTATTGAAGTGGGCGGCGTCCACAACCTTGGGCTCATGCGTTCGCCGTACTCAGCTAATAACTGGGCATCGATTGCGTCCGTTTTGCTGTTTTTCAGCATCAGCTTTGCAAAGTTGTGAAAACTCTTCGGATTGATAACCGAGACTGGCAAACCCGCCGCAGCGAGCTCCATGGCCAAGTCCAGGTAGTAGATTCCGGTGGCTTCCATCACCACAGATATAGGCTTGAGCTCAAGTAACTTGCCGACAGCAGCTTTGCGCCCCGCCGGTGTCTGGTCGATATTGCACTGACCTGCAAAACGGCCGCCATTGCGCCAGCCCATCGCTGTAGTGCGAGATCCCACATCCAAACCGACGTGCATGTTCATGCTTTCAACTCCAAGAGAACTGAGTTAAAAATGCTTCCTGGTTCCCCTGACCTCGAACTTCATGCCACTGCAACCTTGTAATGCGAAGTCCGACTCGTCGGCTTCTCGATACTCTTCGTGGTGGGCAATGAGGCGGGGGGACCTCTCTACATACAAGGTCAGGAGCAAGTCCTGCCTTAAGGAGCGATCGGTCTCCCCCAGAAACACATCTTCGTATGTCGCACCAGCGAGCTTAGATCTCATTCATGCTGGTGTGTGGGGAACATACAAGGAGCTGCCGAAGGCTGCGATCTTTTGATTTTGCTCTTAATTGCTTGAGAGCTTGTCGCCCCGGGCAAATTTCCAGGTGCGAATGATTTCCAGGCGGTCGATGTCCGACAGATCGCCGGTAAACGGTGCAAACGGCGCGGCCAGGCGGACGATGCGCTGCGCGGCCTGATCGAGCAGCGGCTGGCCGGAGGATTCGAGCACCAGCACCTCATACAGCGAACCGTCGCGGTTGATCGAGACCATCAGGCGCAAATTGCCGTAGATCTGCTTGCGCCGTGCTTCTTCGGGGTAGTTGAGGTTGCCGATGCGCTCGACCTTCTTGCGCCAGTCGTCCTTGTACCAGGCGCCCTTGTCGCGCATGGTCGAGGCCGCGCTCAAGCGGTGGATGCGCGGGCGCTTGGCGTACAGCTGTTGTTCCTTGGCCAGCTCTGCTTCGAGGCTGGCGATGTCGCTGGACAACTGCGAGCTGTCGAACACCGGCGCGTCGACGGTCGGTTTGACTTCGGTTTTGCTTTCTTCTTTCTTGGTCGGCGCCTTTTTCGGTTTCGGCGCAACGGTGGTCACCGCTGCCTTCGGGGCGGCTTCCTGCACCACTGGCTTGGCGGCGGGCGGCGGGGTGACCTTTTTGACCTGATTGTCCTGGAATGGCGCGACTTCGGTGGTCTTGGGCAGGGCTTTCTTGTCCAGCGTGCCGCTGCCTTCCTGGTTTTCCTGAGCGAGAAAATCTGCCTTTTCCGGCTTCTTCTCGGCCTTGAAGGTGGCCAGGGTGATTTCCAGGGTTTTGCTGATCTGCTGCGGCTCGACCATGGTGAAGCCGACGCCTAGCAGCAGCGCCAGGTGAATCAGCGCTGCCAGAAACAGTGTAAAACCGAGGCGATCGGCCGGGCGCACGCCACGATGGGCGAGTTCAGCGGGCAGATCGGACGGAAGGGTCATGACAAGAAAACCAACATCGCGTTTTTCAGAGGCTGCGCATGATAACGCAATGTTGGTTTCGCGCCTTGGGCTTCACGCTTCAAGCGACAGGCTGCATGTGACGTACATCAAGCTTGTGGCTTTTTGCCGGCCGCTTGCAGCTTTTTATCGATCGCATCCATCAGCATGCCGCCGATATCAGTGCCGAACGCATTGTCGATTTCGCGGATGCAGGTCGGGCTGGTGACGTTGATTTCGGTCAGGTGCTCGCCGATTACGTCGAGGCCGACAAACAGCAGGCCTTTCTCGCGCAAGGTCGGGCCGACCTGGGCGGCGATCCAGCGATCCTTCTCGGTCAGCGGACGCGCTTCGCCACGGCCACCGGCGGCGAGGTTGCCACGGGTTTCGCCCAGAGCCGGAATCCGCGCCAGGCAGTAATCCACCGGCTCGCCATCGATCATCAAAATGCGCTTGTCGCCATCGACGATCGCCGGCAGGTAACCCTGAATCATGATCTGCTGCTTGCCATGCAGGGTCAGGGTTTCGAGGATCACCGAGAGGTTCGGGTGCCCGGCGGTGTGGCGGAAGATCGACGAACCGCCCATGCCGTCCAGCGGCTTGAGGATCACGTCACCGTGATGGTCGGCGAACTCACGCAATACGTCCGGGCGGCGGCTGACGATGGTCGGCGGCGTGCACTGCGGAAACAGCGTAGCGAACAGCTTTTCATTGCAGTCGCGCAGGCTCTGCGGCTTGTTCACCACCAGCACGCCGGCGGCTTCGGCCTGTTCCAGCAAGTAAGTGGAGTAGACGAACTCCATGTCGAACGGCGGATCCTTGCGCATCAGGATCACGTCCAGGTCGCTTAGCAGCTTGTCCTGTTCGGCGTCCAGCTCGAACCATTTGTCCGGGTTGGCGAAGACTTTCAGCGGGCTCATCCGCGCCCGCGCCTGGCCTTCGGCCTGATACAGGTCTTTCTGTTCCATGTAGAACAGTTCCCAGCCACGCTTCTGCGCGGCCAGCAGCATGGCCAGCGAGCTATCCTTTTTATAGGAGATGCTGGCGATAGGGTCCATGACAATCCCGACGCGAACGCTCATTGGGTTTTCCTCGAAATTTGGCTACCGGATCGGTATTGAAAAAGTGCCGCCAGAGTGGCGCCGGGCGGGTTTCGGGTCAAGGAAAAACCCGTCGATAGATTGCATCTGGAGACTGTGCTAAAAAGGCTGGCAGATCGCGCCGCCCCATGGGTTTCAAGGGTTTCAGGCCATTATTCACAGCAAAACGGACAATTTGATTCGCAAAGGCGACGGTAGAACCCTCTTATGGAACAGCAGTCCAGCGCCTTGAAGGTCATGGTGATCGACGACTCGAAAACGATTCGCCGTACCGCCGAAACATTGTTGAAGAATGTCGGTTGCGAAGTGATCACCGCCATCGACGGTTTCGATGCGCTGGCGAAGATTGCCGACCACCATCCCGGGATCATCTTTGTCGACATCATGATGCCGCGTCTGGACGGTTATCAGACCTGCGCCCTGATCAAGAACAACAGCGCCTTCAAGGCGACGCCGGTGATCATGCTGTCGTCCGGGGACGGTCTGTTCGACAAGGCCAAGGGGCGGATTGTCGGCTCTGATCAATTTCTGACCAAGCCGTTCAGCAAAGAAGAACTGCTCAACGCGATCCAGGCCCATGTTCCGGGCTTCGCCGCCGTTTTGCCGCAGTAAGACACGCACAGTGACGCTCGGCCAGCGGGCCGGCAGTCGACCAGAAAAATGGGGAAGACCATGGCACGTATCCTGATCGTCGATGATTCGCCGACTGAAATGTACAAACTCACCGGCATGCTCGAAAAGCACGGCCATGAAGTGCTCAAGGCCGAGAACGGCGCCGACGGCGTGGCCCTGGCCCGTCAGGAAAAACCCGACGCGGTGCTGATGGACATCGTCATGCCCGGCCTCAACGGTTTTCAGGCGACCCGGCAGTTGACCAAGGATGCCGACACTGCGCACATCCCGGTGATCATCATCACCACCAAGGATCAGGAAACCGACAAGGTCTGGGGCACCCGCCAGGGCGCCAAGGATTACCTGACCAAACCGGTCGACGAAGACACCCTGATCAAGACCCTGAACAACGTCCTCAACGGCTGATCGCGCGATCATGAACGAATCGCTGACCGCGTTCGAACTGCTCTGGCAGATCGACCAGCGCTGCCGCCTGCTGGCAGCCGACCTGCCGTCGCAAGCGGCGCGCCCGGATCGCTGGAGCGGCATCGGCTTTCGCCTCGGCGAGCATTGGTATGTGGCGCCGATGGGCGAAGTCAGCGAAGTCCTGCATGAACCGCGCTTCACCCAGTTGCCCGGGGTCAAGCCGTGGGTCAAGGGTGTCGCCAATCTGCGCGGGCGGCTGCTGCCGATCATGGACCTGTGCGGCTTCTTCGGCCATGAGCTGTCGCCGCTGCGCAAACAACGGCGGGTATTGGTGGTGGAACATGAAGACGTGTTCGCCGGGGTAATGGTCGACGAAGTCATCGGCTTGCAGCATTTCGAACAGGGCAGTTTCGAGCCGCTGTCGATCAGCAAGCGCCAGGGCTCCAAGGCTGAATTCGTCAAAGGCTATTTCCGCCGTGAACAGAACTGGCGGGTGTTCAGCCTGTTTGCACTGGCCAAATCTCCGGTGTTCATGGGCGTGGCTCTATAGCACGAACAACAGAACCCATGTGGACGCGGGCCATGTGGCGAGGGGATTTATCCCCGTTGGGTCGCGCAGCGGCCCCAAAAACTGCAAGGCCTGACACCGTCAGCGCATGCGATATTTTTGCGACTGCTTCGCAGCCGAACGGGGATAAATCCCCTCGCCACAAGGCTCGCTCCCACAAGGGCCATGGCAGGTTTCATAGGCGAGGACCGATGACAAAAGCAAAAACAGGCAAGTCGGCAGAAGCATCGCGCAGTCGCGCACAGATCATCGTGCTGTTTATCGCACTGATCGTGTTCATCATGCTGCTGTTCGCCAACTTCGCGTACCTCAACACCCAGGCGAACTACGACAAGCAGTACATCGGCCATGCCGGCGAACTGCGCGTGCTCTCGCAACGCATCGCCAAGAACGCCACCGAAGCGGCGGCGGGCAAGGCGGCCGCCTTCAAACTGCTCAGTGATGCGCGCAACGATTTTGCCCAGCGCTGGGGCTACCTGAAGAAGGGTGACCCGAACACCGGCCTGCCGCCGGCACCCGTCGCCGTGCGCCCGGAAATGCGCGCGGTGCAGATGGACTGGGAGCGCCTGTTGAAAAACACCGATGCGATCCTCAGCAGCGAACAGACCGTGCTGTCGCTGCATCAGGTCGCCGCGACGCTGGCCGAAACCGTGCCGCAGTTGCAGATCGAATACGAAAAAGTCGTGGAAATCCTGCTCCAGCGCGGCGCTCCGGCGGCGCAGGTGGCAATGGCGCAACGGCAATCGTTGCTTGCCGAACGCATCCTCGGTGCCGTCAACACCGTGCTCGCCGGTGACGAAAACTCGCAGCAGGCCGCCGATGCCTTTGGCCGCGATGCCGCGCGTTTCGGTCTGGTGCTCAACGGCATGTTGCAGGGCAACCCGGCGCTGAAAATCAGCCAGGTCGAAGACCGCGACGCCCGTGCGCGTTTGAGCGAAATTTCCGAGCTGTTCCAGTTCGTTTCCGGCTCCGTGGATGAAATCCTCGAAACCTCGCCAGAGCTGTTCAAGGTGCGCGAATCGGCGAGCAACATCTTCACCCTGTCGCAAACCCTGCTCGACGAAGCCTCACACCTTGCTACAGGTTTCGAGCATCTGGCCGGCGGGCGCAACACCGACACCATTGGCGGCTATGTGCTGGGCTTGCTGGCGCTGGCCTCGATCATCCTCATCGGTCTGGTCATGGTCCGCGAAACCAATCGCCAGTTGCGTGAAACCGCCGAGAAGAACGAGCGCAACCAGAACGCGATCATGCGCCTGCTCGACGAAATCGAAGACCTCGCCGATGGCGACCTCACCGTGACCGCTTCGGTGACCGAAGACTTCACCGGCACCATCGCCGACTCGATCAACTATTCCGTCGACCAATTGCGTGATCTGGTGGCGACCATCAACCTCACCGCCGGCCAGGTTGCCGCCGCTGTGCAGGAAACCCAGGCCACCGCCATGCATCTGGCCCAAGCGTCTGAGCAACAGGCCCAGCAGATTTCCGAAGCCTCGACGGCGATCAGCGACATGGCCGAGTCCATCGATCAGGTCTCGGCCAACGCTGCCGAATCGTCGGCGGTGGCCGAGCGTTCCGTGGAAATTGCCAACAAGGGCAACGAGGTGGTGCACAACACCATCCACGGCATGGACAACATCCGCGAACAGATTCAGGACACCGCCAAGCGCATCAAGCGCCTCGGCGAGTCGTCCCAGGAAATCGGCGACATCGTCAGCCTGATCGATGACATCGCCGACCAGACCAACATTCTCGCCCTCAACGCAGCGATCCAGGCATCGATGGCCGGGGACGCCGGGCGCGGGTTTGCCGTGGTCGCCGACGAAGTGCAGCGCCTGGCCGAGCGTTCGTCCGCCGCGACCCGGCAGATCGAAACCCTGGTGCGGGCGATTCAGGCCGACACCAACGAAGCGGTGATTTCCATGGAGCAGACCACCACCGAAGTGGTGCGCGGCGCGCGACTGGCGCAGGATGCCGGTGTGGCCCTGGAAGAAATCGAAGGCGTGTCCAAGACCCTCGCGGCGCTGATCCAGAGCATTTCCAACGCGGCGCAGCAGCAGACCTCTTCGGCCGGGCAGATCTCGCTGACGATGAATGTGATCCAGCAGATCACCTCGCAGACTTCGTCGGGGTCCACGGCCACCGCCGAGAGCATCGGCAACCTGGCGAAAATGGCCAGTCAGCTGCGTCGTTCGGTGTCCGGATTCACCTTGCCGGCGGCGACAGATAAAGCGTGAGTGGAGTGGTTATGGGTGATCGGCACGACTACGTGGCCCTGGAATGGGTCAAGGGCGAAATTGCCGAAACGCTGAGGCTGGCGCATCAGGCGATCGAAGCCGTGCTCGACGATCCGCAGGCCTTCCCCGGGCTGGACGAATGTCTGGCGTACATTCATCAGGTCCACGGCAGTCTGCAAATGGTCGAGTTCTACGGCGCAGCGTTGCTCGCCGAAGAAATGGAGCATCTGGTCGAAGCCCTGCAACATGATCGTGTACCGCACCGCGACGAAGCCCTGCACCTGCTGCTGCAAGCTCTGGGACAACTGCCGCTTTACCTTGACCGCGTGCAGAGCGCCCGCCGCGACCTGCCGCTGGTGGTGTTGCCGCTGATCAACGATCTGCGCAGCGCTCGCGGTGAAAGCCTGCTGGCGGAAACCAGCCTGTTCAGCCCGCCACTGCCCGAGCTGGCGCCGCTCGGCGACGAGGCACTCGCCGCGCTGGAACCGCCCGATCTGCCGAACGTGCTGCGCAAACTGCGGCAGATGCTGCAAATGGCTCTGGTCGGTCTGCTGCGCGAACAGGACGACCAGACGCACCTTGGCTATCTGGCCAAAGTCTTCAGCCGTCTCGAAGCGCTGAGCGGCGACGCGCCGTTGAGCCCTTTGTGGCAAATCGCCTCGGCATTGGTCGAGGGCATGCGCGAGGGCGTCATCGCCAACAGTCCGGCGCTGCGCAGCCTGTTCAAGGACACCGACCAAGAGCTCAAGCGCCTGCTCGAGCAGGGCATCGTCGGGCTCAATCAGCCGGCGCCGGCCGAGCTGCTGAAAAGCCTGTTGTTCTATATTGCCAAAGCCGAACATCCCACCGGGCAGATGCTGACCATGAAAGATCGCTACTCCCTGGACGACGCGTTGCCCGACAGCGCGATGGTCGATGAAGAACGCGCGCGCCTCGCCGGCCCCGACCGCGATGCCATGCGCTCGGTGCTGGCGGCGCTGTGCGAAGAGCTGGTGCGGGTCAAGGAGCGCCTCGATCTGTTCGTGCGCAGCGACCGCCAGCACGCCTCGGATCTGGACAGCCTGCTCGCACCGCTGCGGCAGATTGCCGACACCCTCGCGGTGCTGGGTTTCGGCCAGCCGCGCAAAGTCATCATCGACCAACTGGCAGTGGTGCTCAGCCTCGCCCAAGGCCAGCGCGAACCGAACGACGCGATTCTCATGGACGTCGCCGGGGCCTTGCTCTACGTCGAAGCGACGCTGGCCGGCATGGTCGGCACGGTGGAGACGCAAAGCGCCGAAGACGCGCGCCTGCCGACCACCGACCTGACGCAGATCCATCAGATCGTGATCAAGGAAGCGCGCATCTGCCTGCAACAGGCCAAGGACATGATCGTCGACTACATCGACGCCGATTGGGACCGCCAGCATCTGCAACCGCTGCCCGAACTGCTGACGCAGGTGCGCGGAGCGCTGGCGATGATTCCGCTGGCCCGCGCGGCGAGTCTGGTCGAGGCCTGCAACGGTTTCATTCGCGAGCATTTGATGCTCGATGCCCACGAACCGGGCTGGGAACAACTCGATCATCTGGCCGATGTGATCAGCAGCCTCGAGTATTACCTCGAACGCCTTAGCGACGACCCGCAGGCGCCCGCCGAGCATCTGCTCGATGTCGCGCAAAACAGCCTTGCCAGCCTCGGCTTCTTTGCCAACGAGCAGCCCGGCGAAGCGCAAGTGCCGGTGCTTGATGAGGTACTCAGCCCCAGCGAAGCGCAGCTCATGCAGGATCTGCAAGCGCTCGACGACCCTGACGTCGTGCAGTCGCTGGCCGAAGTGCTGGCCAGCCCGCTGTCGGCGCTCAACCCGCCGGCGCGCAACAGCCCCGACAGCCTGATGCCGCCGCCGGCCGATGAAGAACCGGTCGACGATGAACTGCGCGAAGTGTTCCTCGAAGAGACCGACGAAGTCCTCGCGGTCCTCCACGAATACCTGCCGCGCTGGACCGCCAATCCCCAGGACCGCGCCGCGCTGACCGAACTGCGTCGGGCTTTCCATACCTTGAAGGGCAGCGGGCGCATGGTCCGTGCCTTGGTCCTTGGCGAACTGGCCTGGGCGGTGGAAAACCTGCTCAACCGCGTGCTCGAACAAAGCGTCGAGCCCGGCGCAGTGCTGCGCCAGTTGCTCGGCGACACGCTGTTGCTGCTGCCAGAGCTGATCAACGAATTCGCCACCCAGCGTCAGCGCCAGCGCAACGATGTCGACCAACTCGCCGCCCGCGCCCACGCGTTGGCCAAAGGCGATGAGCCGCTGGCTGCCGAAGACACCGACGACGTCGCCGCGCTTGATCCGCTGCTGCTGGAGATCTTCCGCAAGGAAGCTGAAACCCATCTCGCCAGCCTCAACCGTTTCCTCGATCAGGCCGCCGAACGGGTGCCGTTGCCGGCCAGCGACGAGCTGCAACGCGCGCTGCACACGCTCAAAGGCAGTGCATCCATGGCCGGCGTATTGCCGATGGCCGAACTGGCGGCTTCACTGGATCAACTGGCTCGCGAGTTCAAGGCGCATCAGTTGCCGCTGGATCTGGACGAGGTTGAATTGCTGCTCGAAGCCGAGGGCTTGTTCCGCGTCGGCCTGCGTCAGCTCAAACACGATCCGCTGGCGCCGATTGTCGGTGCGCAGTCGCTGATCAAGCGCACCGAGGCGCTGCTCGCCGAGCGCCTGCAAGCCAGCACCGATGGCGCTGACAGCGGCCTGCGCCTCAAGCGCGATCCGCAACTGATCAACAACTTCCTCGCCCAGGGCATGGACATCCTCCTCGACGCCGAAAACCTCTTGCAGCGCTGGCAGCAGCACCCCGGCGAACGCCAGGAACTCAGCGCCTTGCTCGATGAGCTGACCACTCTGAGCGAAGGTGCGCATCTGGCCGATCTGCAGGCGGTCGATGGCTTGTGCGAAGCCTTGCTCGACCTGTATGGCGCGGTGGAAGAAAGCAGCCTGGCGGTCAGTGAGCGGTTTTTCCACGAGGCGCAACTGGCCCACGAAGCGCTGATCAACATGCTCGACGAGCTCGCTGCCGGCCAGGAAATCACCGCGCAACCGGAGCGGATTCGCGCCTTGCAGGATCTGCTCGACGAAGGTCTCGACCCGGCGGCGATGGGCCTGATCCGCAGCGACGGCAGTCGCACCCTGGATATTCGCGAACTGGGCAGGGCCACCGCGCAATTGCAGCAATCGGTTGCCGCCCTTGAGCCTGACGACGAAATCGTCGAAATCTTCCTCGAAGAGGCGGTGGACATTCTCGACAGCGCCGGGCAAGCCTTGCAGCGCTGGCTCAAGGACCCGGACAACGCCGCGCCGCTGTCGTCATTGCAGCGCGACTTGCACACGCTGAAGGGCGGCGCGCGCATGGCCGAGGTCGAGGCCGTCGGCGACCTTGCCCAGGAGCTGGAAAATCTCTACGAAGGGCTGGTCGATCGGCGCTACAACCACAGCGCCGTGCTCGAAGGTTTGTTGCAGCACAGTCATGAGCGGTTGGCGCTGATGCTGGAGCAACTGCAAGCGCATCAAGCTCTGACCCCGGCGCAGGATTTGATCGACGCGATCCGTCAGTTGCGTCAGGGCCAGGCCGCCAGCGAATCTGCCCCCGCAGCGGTCGAACACGACAACGCCGGGCATGATCCGGAGTTGCTGGAGATCTTCCTCGAAGAAGGTTTCGACATCATCGAAAGCTCCGGCGCCGCGCTGTTGCGCTGGCAGGCCGAGCCGGGCAACCGTCAGGAAATTGAAACCCTGTTGCGCGATCTGCACACCCTCAAGGGCGGCGCGCGGATGGTCGAAATCGGCCCGATCGGCGACCTCGCCCATGAGCTGGAATTTCTCTACGAAAGCCTCTCTAGCGGTGCGCTGCAACCGTCTGCCGAACTGTTCGCGCTGGTGCAGCGCGGCCATGACCGACTGGCGCAAATGCTCGATGGTGTGCGCGCCGGGCAACCGTGCCCGCCGGCCGATCGGCTGATCAATGCGATCCAGAATTTCAGTCACCCGGTGCAGGTTGAGGCGCCGCCGGCGCCGGTCGAGGCGCCGGTCGCGGCACCGGTGGCCAAGCCCGAGGCTGCGCCACCGGCCGCCGATGCTGGCGCGGACATGGTCAAGGTTTCGTCCGAACTGCTCGATGAGCTGGTCAATCTGGCCGGGGAAACCTCGATCTTCCGTGGGCGAATCGAGCAGCAGGTCAACGATGCGCAGATTGCCCTCAACGAGATGGAAACCACCATCGAGCGTATGCGTGATCAGTTGCGCCGCCTCGACACCGAAACCCAGGGGCGCATTCTCAGCCGCCAGCAAGTCGATGGCGAACGCCTCGGTTATGAAGACTTCGATCCGCTGGAAATGGATCGCCATTCGCAGTTGCAGCAATTGTCGCGGGCGCTGTTCGAATCCGCCTCGGACCTGCTCGACCTCAAGGAAACCCTCGACCGCCGCAATCACGACGCAGAAAACCTGTTGCAACAACAGGGTCGGATCAACACCGAGCTGCAGGAAGGCCTTATGCGTACGCGCATGGTGCCGTTCGAACGCATGGTGCCGCGTCTGAAACGCATCGTTCGTCAGGTCGCCGAAGAGCTGGGCAAGGATGTCGCTTTTGTCGTCGGCAATGCCGATGGCGAGATGGATCGCAATGTGCTGGAACGCATGGCCGCGCCGCTGGAACACATGCTGCGCAACGCCGTCGACCATGGCCTCGAACCCGCCGATGTGCGGCTGGCGGCAGGCAAACCGGCGCAAGGGCAGATCACCCTTGATCTGTCCCGCGAAGGCGGTGACATCGTTTTCGACATCCGCGACGACGGCGCCGGGGTGCCGCTGGAAGCCGTGCGGCGCAAGGCGATCAAACGCGGCTTGCTGGCGCCCGACGCCGAGATCAGCGACCGCGACGTGTTGCAGTTCATCCTTCAGCCGGGTTTCTCCACGGCGGAAAAAATCACCCAGATTTCCGGGCGTGGCGTCGGCATGGACGTGGTCCACGAAGAGGTGCGTCAGCTCGGCGGCAGCATGAGTATCGATTCGGTGCCGGGGCAGGGCGTGCATTTCCGCATTCGCCTGCCGTTCACCGTGTCGGTCAACCGCGCACTGATGGTGCAGTGCGGCGAGGATCAGTACGCGATTCCGCTGAACACCATCGAAGGCATCGTGCGCGTGTTGCCGAATGATCTGGAAGGGCATTTCCGTCACGATCCACCGAGCTATCAATACGGCGGCCAGCGGTATGAGCTGTGCTATCTCGGCGAGCTGTTGAAGACTGCGCCACGGCCAAAACTGCTCGGGCAGAACCTGCCGTTGCCGGTGCTGCTGGTGCATTGCAACGACCGCCACATTGCCGTGCTGGTCGACGCCATGGCCGGCACTCGCGAGATCGTGGTCAAGAGCCTCGGCCCGCAGTTCGCGGCGGTGCAGGGCGTGTCGGGGGCGACGATTCTCGGCGACGGCCGGGTGGTGCTGATTCTGGATCTGCTCGCACCGATCCGGGCGATGCAGGCGCGCCTGGCGCAAGAGCCGGCGCGCACGGAGATCGACAGCGAACCGCACAAGCCGTTGCTGATTATGGTCGTCGATGACTCGGTAACGGTGCGCAAAGTCACCAGCCGTTTGCTCGAGCGCCACGGCATGAACGTGCTGACTGCCAAGGACGGCGTCGATGCGATGCTGCTCCTCGAAGAACACACGCCCGACCTGATGCTGCTCGACATCGAAATGCCGCGCATGGACGGCTTCGAAGTCGCCACCCAGGTGCGCGCCGACGAACGCCTGCGCCACTTGCCAATCATCATGATCACCTCGCGCACCGGGCAGAAACACCGCGACCGCGCCATGGCCATCGGCGTCAACGACTACCTCGGCAAGCCGTATCAGGAATCGGTGTTGCTGGAGAGCATCGCCCAGTGGAGCAAGAAACATGCATGAGCACCGGCACAACCCGCGCACCAGCCAGCTCACCGGGCTGTTGCTGCCGCTGGCCGATCGCAACCTGATCCTGCCCAATGTCGCCATCGCCGAGCTGATCGACTACCAGGCCAGCGCCTTCGATCTCGACACGCCGCCGTGGTACCTGGGCCGGGTAACGTGGCGCGAGCGGCAGATTCCGCTGATCAGTTTCGAATCGGCCTGCGGGCAGAAAATCGTCATCGGCGAACGGGCGCGGATCGTCATCCTGAATGCGCTGGGCGGCTTGCCGCAGCTCAGATTCATCGCCCTGTTGGTGCAGGGGATTCCTCGGTCGTACAAGCTCGACAGTCAGTTGAGTTACGTGGATGTGCCGTTGTATGCGCTGGAGCAGGCGGCGGTGCAGGTCGGCGAGCAGGTGGCGAAGGTGCCGGATTTGTTGGGGCTGGAGCAGTTACTGGTGGATGCGGGATTGGCCCGCTGATCCAAGGCTTGACTGATCGTTCCCACGCTCCGCGTGGAAATGCAGCCCGGGACGCTCCGCGTCCCATCAAGAGCCGAACGCGGAGCGTCCGTAGAGGCATTCCCACGGAGAGCGTGGGAACGATCAAAAGCCCCTCACCCCAGCCCTCTCCCAAAGGGAGAGGGAGCCGACCGAGGTGTCTCGCGTCCTACATCGACCTGGAATGACCGAGTCGATTATGGATTCACTACAACGGGCTCAGGTCAGCGTCATTCCCAAGCATCCCCCAATCGGTTCCCTCTCCCCTCCGGGAGAGGGCTAGGGTGAGGGTAGCTTTTGAACGTTACGCTCAGCGTAATGATTCACCGCCCAGCTTGATTGATGCCCTCACCGCACACGCCTAACTTGGCTCCACGACAGCGAACCCGTGGAGTGAGCATGACAACAACAATTTCCCCCGACTCGCGCTGGACGCGGCGGCGTGACGAAAAGCAGCGCCGGCTCGACAAGGTGCGCGGGCTCGCCGATGGCGCGGTGCTGCCCAGCGACAAGATCGTCGCCGCGCTCGAAGCGCTGATCCATCCCGGCGACCGTGTGGTGCTGGAGGGCAACAACCAGAAACAGGCGGATTTCCTTTCACGTTCGCTGGCCAAGGCCGACCCGGCCAAGCTCCACGATCTGCACATGATCATGCCCAGCGTCGGCCGCTCCGAACACCTTGATCTGTTCGAACGTGGCATTGCCCGCAAGCTCGATTTCTCCTTCGCCGGCACCCAGAGCCTGCGCATCAGCCAATTGCTCGAAGATGGCTTGCTCGAAGTCGGCGCCATTCACACGTACATCGAACTCTACGCCCGCCTCGTCGTGGACCTGATCCCCAACGTTGTGCTCTCGGCCGGCTTCATGGCCGACCGCGCCGGCAACATCTACACCGGCCCGAGCACCGAAGACACCCCCGCACTGATCGAACCGGCGGCGTTCAGCGACGGTATCGTTATCGTTCAGGTCAACCAATTGGTCGATGACGTCAGCGAACTGCCCCGCGTAGACATTCCCGCTTCATGGGTCGATTTCGTCGTGGTCGCCGACAAGCCGTTCTACATCGAACCGCTGTTCACCCGCGACCCACGGCACATCAAGCCTGTGCACGTGCTGATGGCGATGATGGCGATTCGCGGGATCTACGAAAAACACAACGTGCAGTCGCTCAACCACGGCATCGGTTTCAACACCGCCGCCATCGAATTGATCCTGCCGACCTACGGCGAATCCCTCGGTTTGAAAGGCAAGATCTGCCGCAACTGGACGCTCAACCCGCACCCGACGCTGATCCCGGCGATTGAAAGCGGCTGGGTCGAAAGCGTGCATTGCTTCGGCACCGAACTGGGCATGGAAAACTACATCGCCGCTCGGCCGGATGTGTTCTTCACCGGCCGCGACGGCTCGCTGCGCTCCAACCGCATGGTCTGCCAACTGGCCGGGCAATACGCGGTGGATCTGTTTATCGGCGCGACGTTGCAAGTCGACGGCGACGGCCATTCCTCGACGGTGACTCGAGGCCGTCTCGCCGGTTTCGGTGGTGCGCCAAACATGGGTCACGACCCGCGCGGCCGCCGTCACGGCACCCCGGCGTGGCTGGACATGCGCCACGCCGATGGGCCGCAACCGATGCTCGAACGCGGCAAGAAACTCGTGGTGCAAATGGTCGAGACCTTCCAGGAGGGCGGCAAACCGACCTTCGTCGAAACCCTCGACGCGGTGGAAGTGGCGAAGAAAAGCGGCATGCCGCTGGCGCCGATCATGATCTACGGCGACGACGTTACCCACCTGCTCACCGAAGAAGGCATCGCCTACCTGTACAAGGCGCGCTCGCTGGAAGAACGCCAGGCGATGATCGCAGCGGTCGCCGGGGTTACCGCCATCGGCCTGCGGCACAATCCGAAAGACACCGAACGCATGCGCCGCGAAGGCCTGATCGCCTTGCCCGAAGACCTTGGCATCCGCCGCACCGACGCCACCCGCGAATTGCTCGCGGCGAAAAGCGTGGCCGATCTGGTCGAGTGGTCCGGCGGCCTGTACAACCCGCCCGCCAAATTCAGGAGCTGGTAATGCACGCATTTAACCTGCAAGCGAAACCGCTGTCCCTGGCTGATCGATTGGCCGATCTGGCGGTGGACGCGCTGATCGACGAAGCCGATCTGTCGCCGAAACCGGCGCTGGTCGATCGTCGCGGCAATGGCGCACACACCGATCTGCACCTGGGCCTGATGCACGCGTCGGCGCTGGCATTGTGGCCGGCATTCAAGGAAATGGCCGAGGCCGCGCTGGAGATCGGTGAAGTCGGTTTGCCGTTGCGCGAAGCGATCGGCCGCATCGGCCGCGAGGGCGAACAAGCGATGCTCGTGACCACCAACGGCGTCAACACCCATCGCGGTGCGATCTGGGCATTGGGACTGTTGGTGACAGCCGCCGCGCTGCAACCGAAATCCATCGCCCTGTGCGCCGCACGCCTGGCACTGCTCGACGATCGCTACGCACCGACGCCGCTCAGCCACGGCGCACAAGTCGCCCAGCGTTACGGCGCACGCGGTGCTCGCGAGGAAGCGCAACTCGGCTTCCCGTCCGTGCTGCAACGCGGCCTGCCGCAACTGCATAAAAGCCGCGCCAACGGCCACGGCGAACAGAACGCCCGGCTCGATGCGTTGCTGGCGATCATGACCGAACTGGCTGACACCTGCGTGCTTTACCGCGCCGGCGAACCGGGCCTGCAGGCCATGCAGGCCGGCGCGCAAGCGGTGCTTGATGCCGGCGGCAGCGCCAGCCTCAGCGGTCGCCGGCGCCTGCACGAACTGGATCAACAACTCATCGCATTGAATGCCTCGCCGGGTGGCGCCGCTGACTTGCTCGCGGCCACGCTGCTGCTCGATCGCATCGAGCGCGACGGCATTGTTCAGGGAGCGTTTTGATGGAAAGCCTATCGTTTGAATTCCCCGCCGGGCAGCCGCCACGCGGGCGGGCGCTGGTCGGCTGTGTCGGCTCGGGGGATCTGGAAGTGCTGATCGAACCGGGTCTGGCCGGCAAACTGACGATCAACGTGCAGACCTCGGTCAACGGCGCGCAGCAGCGCTGGCAACACCTGTTTGCGCGGATGTTCGACGGCACCACGCCGCCGGCGATGGCCATCGATATCCACGATTTCGGCGCGACACCGGGGGTAGTGCGCTTGCGTCTGGAACAGGGTTTCGAGGAGATCGGCCATGACTGACAGCGCAGCGTTGCTGAACAAACACAGTTTCGTCGAACTCGGCGCGCGGCAGCGGGCGCAAGCCTTGCTCGACGCCGGGACCTTTCGCGAACTGCTCGATCCGTTTCAACGGGTCATGTCGCCGTGGCTCGAGCGCCAGGGCGTAGTGCCGCAAGCCGACGACGGCGTGATTATCGCCAAGGGCCGCCTCGACGGTTTGCCAATGGTGATCGCGGCGATTGAGGGCGCGTTTCAGGGCGGCAGCCTCGGTGAAGTCGGCGGGGCGAAGATTGCCGGTGCGCTGGAACTGGCCGCCGAAGACAACCGCAACGGCATCCCCACCCGCGCCGTGTTGCTGCTGGAAACCGGCGGCGTGCGCTTGCAGGAAGCCAATCTAGGGCTGGCGGCGATTGCCGATATTCACGCGGCGATTGTCGATCTGCAGCAATACCAACCGGTGGTCGGCGTGGTCGCCGGCAGTGTCGGTTGCTTCGGCGGCATGTCGATTGCTGCGGCGCTGTGCAGTTATTTGCTGGTGACTCAGGAAGCACGCCTCGGTCTGAACGGCCCGCAGGTGATCGAGCAGGAAGCCGGGATCGAGGAATACGACTCCCGCGACCGGCCCTTCATCTGGAGCCTGACCGGCGGCGAACAGCGTTTCAACACGGGGCTGGTGGACCGTTATGTCGGCGATGATGTGGCGCAGATTCGTCAGCAGGTCGGTGAATTGCTCCAGCAAGGCTTGCCGGCAAAGCCGCGCAGTCAGCGCGCCGAGTGGTTCCTGCAACGCCTCGGCAAGCTGAACACTGACCAGCAAATCGAACCGTCGGTGGTTCGCGATCTGTATCAAGGAGAGCGCTCATGAGCAGTTATTCACTGCGCGGTTTGCACTGGTTCAACGCCTTGAGCACCGGCGCTGAAAGCGTCGAAGGGTTGCCGCCGTCATTGAAAGCGGCCGACGCTGAGCTCGGGCGTTTTATCGCCGTGGTCGCCGACCCCGACAATCGTTTCCCCCGCGCCCGAAACGGCGAAGTCGGTTTGCTCGAAGGCTGGGGGCTGGCCAAGGCTGTGGATGACGCGATCAGCGCTGACCGCGACAACGCGAAGAAGCGCCCGATCATCGCCATCGTCGATGTACCGAGCCAGGCGTATGGCCGCCGCGAAGAAGCCCTCGGCATTCATCAGGCGCTCGCCGGCGCGGCGGACAGTTATGCCCGTGCACGCTTGGCCGGCCATCCGGTGATTGCGCTGCTGGTGGGCAAGGCCATGTCGGGTGCGTTTCTCGCCCATGGTTATCAGGCCAATCGCCTGATTGCTTTGCGCGATCCCGGCGTGATGGTCCACGCGATGGGCAAGGCCTCGGCGGCGCGGGTGACATTGCGCAGTGTTGAAGAACTGGAAGCGCTGGCCTCGAGCGTGCCGCCGATGGCCTACGACATCGACAGCTACGCCAGCCTCGGCCTGCTCTGGGAAACCCTCTCGGTGCAGCAGATCGAACAACCGACGGCGGAAGATCTGACGCGCGTGACTGAGTGCCTCAAGCAAGCGATCAACGATGTGACCAGCACAGATTTGAAAGGGCGACTTGGTGCGAGCAATCGTGCCGCCTCCAGCAAAGTCCGCGAGTTGCTGAGGGCGCAGTGGTGAACCTGCCCCTGGCCCACGATCTGCTCTGGGGCATGACCCCGGCGCAGTTGCCGGCGGATGCGCCGCAGTGGGCGGTCGCGGCGCTGGCGGCCGGGCAACCGGTGGTGGTGCGCCGGGCCTTGAGCGAGGAAGGTCAGGTCGCGGTCGGTGTGCGCGGTGTGTTGCGCGAGCAGCGGCTGGCGGCGGTTATGGCGCTGGATTCGATTGCCTGTCGGGTCAGTCCCGAAGCCCTTTGTCATGTTGAGTGTGAGCGAGATCTGCCGGTGATGCAGGCGCTCAAACAGCTGCGGCCGATGCTCGATGACTGCCGTTGGGTCTGGGGTGTCAGCGGCAGTGTCGGGTTTGAATTGGCCAGTGGTTTCAGAGCAATGCATGCGGCCAGTGATCTCGATCTGATTCTGCGTGCGCCGCAGATGATCGGCCGTGATCAGGCGCGCGAACTGGTCGCGCTATTTGATCAAACTGTGTGCCGAGTCGACATGCAATTGCAGACGCCGTTCGGCGCTGTGGCGTTGCGGGAATGGGCCAGCGGTTCGTCCCGAGTGCTGCTGAAAAATGCTTATCAGGCCTGTCTGGTGACGGATCCGTGGAACCCGCAGGAGCAGGCAGCGTGAGCAGTCTGCTGGTGTTTCCCGGCCAGGGCGCGCAGCAAGCGGGCATGCTCCAGCGTTTGCCAAGGGAAACGCTGGTCGAGGCCAGTGATGTGCTCGGCGAGGATGTCTTGCTGCTGGATTGTGCCGAGGCATTGCGCACGACACGAGCGGTTCAGTTGTGCCTGCTGATCGCCGGTGTCGCTGCTTCGCGGCAGTTATTGCAGGATGAACTGAGCGCGGATTACGTCGCCGGCCTGTCCATCGGCGCCTACCCGGCGGCGGTGGTGGCAGGGGCCTTGAGTTTCAGCGATGCGCTGCATCTGGCCAGTCTGCGCGGTGAGCTGATGCAACAAGCCTATCCACAGGGCTACGGCATGACCGCGATCATCGGCTTGCAGTTGTCCACAGTCGAAACCCTGCTGGCGCAAGTGCACAGCGAAGATGCGCCGGTGTACCTGGCCAACATCAACGCCGATAACCAAGTGGTGATTGCCGGCAGCGACAAGGCCATGCATGCGGTGGCCGAACTGGCGCGCGGTCGCGGCGCCGGAGTGGCGAAACGGCTGGCGGTGAGCGTGCCGTCGCATTGCCCATTGCTGGAAAAACCGGCGCAGGCGCTTGCCGAAGCCTTCGCCGGGGTCGAACTTAAAACGCCACGGATCGGCTATCTCAGCGGCAGCCGCGCCCGCCCTGTGAGCAAAGTCGAAGCGCTGCGTGACGACCTCGCTTTCAACATGTGCCGCGTGGTGGACTGGCGCGGCACCGTGCAAAGCGCCTACGAGCGCGGCGTACGTCTACAGATCGAACTGCCGCCCGGTGCGGTGCTGACCGGGCTGGCGCGCCGGGTGTTCGAGCAGGGCACCGTCACTGCCTTCGACAGTGCCCGCCTCGATACCCTGCAAGCGCTGTTGCGCGAGGAGGGTGGCCGCCAACTCTAAAAACGCCGCGACTCAAGCTTCGAACAACAAAAACAACATTCGACGATGCACTTTGAGGACTACAACAATGATTATTTACGGTGTGGCATTTCTCGCCTTCTGCACGCTGGTCGGTATCTGGGTCGGTGAATTGCTCGGCAAGCTGATCGGCGTGCCGGCCAATGTCGGCGGTGTCGGTATTGCGATGCTGCTGTTGATCGGCCTGGGCAGCTATCTCTACAAGAGCGGCTGGCTCAAGGGCAAGACCGAGCAGGGCGTGGAGTTCTGGAGCGCGATCTACATCCCCATCGTGGTCGCCATGGCCGCGCAGCAGAATGTCTACGGTGCGCTGAAGGGCGGGCCGATGGCGATTCTCGCCGGCACCCTCGCCGTAGTGATCGCTTTTGCCCTGGTGCCGGTGCTGACGCGCATGGGCAACAAGCAAGAGACGCCGATTGCTCCTGCCAAGACTGCGGGGTAATCGCCATGTACGAATCAATGATGAAAGTGATCACCGGCTACGGTCTGATCAGCGGCTTTTTGATTGTCGGCCTGACCATGTGGGTGTCCTACTGGATGTCCAACACTTTCACCAAGGGCCGTCTGCACGGTTCGGCGATCGCCATTCTGCTCGGGCTGGTGCTGTCGTATATCGGCGGCGCACTGACCGGTGGGCAAAAAGGCGTGGTGGATATTCCCCTGCTGTCCGGCATCGGCCTGCTCGGCGGTGCGATGCTGCGGGATTTCGCGATTGTGGCGACGGCGTTTGGCGTGAGTGTCGATGAGCTCAAACGCGCCGGATTCGTCGGTGTGCTGGCGCTGTTTGTCGGCGTTGGCACCTCGTTCGTCGCCGGGGTCGGCGTGGCGATGGCGTTCGGCTACACCGATGCGGTGAGCCTGACCACCATTGGCGCGGGTGCCGTGACTTACATTGTCGGCCCGGTGACCGGCGCGGCGATTGGTGCCAGTTCCGAGGTGATGGCGCTGTCGATTGCGGCGGGGCTGATCAAGGCGATTCTGGTGATGGTGATGACACCGTTCGTGGCACCGATGATCGGCCTGAACAATCCTCGCAGCGCGGTGATTTTCGGTGGGTTGATGGGCACCTCCAGCGGCGTTGCCGGAGGTCTGGCGGCCACCGATCCGAAGCTGGTGCCGTACGGTTGCCTGACGGCGGCGTTCTACACCGCGCTCGGGTGTCTGCTTGGGCCTTCGCTGTTGTTTCTGGCGATGCGCGGGTTGATGGGTTAGTCAATTTAAGCTGCCCTCACCCCAACCCTCTCCCGGAGGGAGAGGGGACTGACCGAGTTGTTCTGGCGTTATACATCGACCTGAAATTTCTAAGTCGAACTCAGGTTCTGAAAAAGCCCCCGATCTGCTCCCTTTCCCCCTCTACCCCTTGGGGGAGAGGGCTGGGGTGAGGGGGTAGCTCTTGATTTTGATCTTGATCTAAACCCCAGCCTGCCGATTGGCATACATCCGACACTCCGCCAGCAACGCCAGCAAATTCGGGTCACGCTCCTTGGCCTTCAGAAACACCACGCCAATGTGCTGCTGCAACCGGTACTTCTCCTGCAACGGAATCAGCTTCACCCGATTCTCGTACACCGCCGCAATCCGCCCCGGCAACAAGGCGTACCCCACCCCTGAGCTGACCATGCTCAGCAGGGTGAAGATGTCATTGACCTGCATCGCCACCTTCGGCTCGAACCCCGCTTGCTTGAATACCCGCACACCGTCCTGATGCGTGGCGAAGCCCTGGGTCAGGGTGATGAAGGTTTCATCGCGCACTTCCGCCAGATCGACTTCACTGCGCTGAGCGAATTTTGAATCGGCCGGGGTGGCGAGGAAGATGTCGTCGGAAAACAGCGAAATCTGCTCGCAATCCGGATCGTTGATGCTGTCGTCCAGCGACACCAGAATCGCGTCGACTTCCATGTTTTTCAGCTTGTAGAGCAGGTCGATGTTCGAGCCGAGGATCAGGTCGATGTTGAGTTCGCTGCGGCGGATTTTCAGGCCCATGATCAGCTGCGGCACGGTCTTCACCGTCAGCGAATACAGCGAGCCGAGCTTGAAGCGCTCGGCGGAGAACCCGGCGGCTTCGCGGGTCAGGCGCACGCTGTCGACGACGTCGTTGATCAGCTTCTGCGCACGTTCTTCCAGCACATAAGCGCTTTCCAGCGGCGTCAGGTTGCGTCCTTCGTGTTTGAACAGCGGGCAGCGCAGGGCGTTTTCCAAAGAGTGAATGGCGCGGTGCACGCTGACGTTGCTGGTCTGCAGTTCGGCGGCAGCGCGGGCGAGGTTGCCGGTGCGCATGAAGGCGAGGAACACCTCGAGTTTTTTCAGGGTCAATTCTTCGTCGATCAGCATGGCGCGGACTCTTTTTGGTATCGGCCGATTGTGCCCAATTCCCGCGGGCCGCGCAGGCGAGGTTGAACAGAAACATTGCGCTTTTACGCTCAAGGCCCGAGCCTTGCGCGCTGCGGTAACGAATGTGAGGTGAGCAATACATGTATCACGGGGAAAAACTCAACGCCTGGACCCATCTGGTCGGGGCCATCGCCGCGTTTATCGGCGGCGTGTGGATGCTGATGATTGCCAGCCTCGACGGCAGTCCGTGGAAGATTGTCAGCGTGGCGATCTACGCCTTCACTTTGCTGGTGCTCTACAGCGCCTCGACCGTGTATCACAGCGTGCGCGGGCGCAAGAAAGCGATCATGAAGAAGGTCGATCATTTCTCGATCTACCTGCTGATCGCCGGCAGCTACACGCCGTTCTGCCTGGTGACGTTACGCGGGCCTTGGGGCTGGACGCTGTTCGGGATTGTCTGGGGGCTGGCGCTGATCGGCATCCTGCAAGAGATCAAACCGCGCTCCGAGGCACGGATTCTGTCGATCGTGATTTACGCGGTGATGGGCTGGATCGTGCTGGTCGCAGTCAAACCGCTGATTGCCGCACTGGGCACAGCGGGGTTTGCCTGGCTGGCATCGGGCGGGGTTTTGTATACGGTGGGGATTATCTTTTTTGCCCTCGATCACCGCCTGCGGCATGCCCATGGCATCTGGCATCTGTTCGTGATTGCCGGGAGTTTGCTGCACTTTGTGGCGATTCTGTTTTACGTCCTGTAAATGCAATCCCTGTGGGAGCGAGCCTGCTCGCGAAGGCGTCAGGTCAGCCAACACCTTCGTTGAATGAAACACCGCTTTCGCGAGCAGGCTCGCTCCCACAATAAATCTTCAGTGAACTCTGGTTTTGTGAACACCCTAGATCCAATGTGGGAGCGAGCCTGCTCGCGAAGGGGCCTTAGAAGTCACCCCACAGTTGCTGGGCCACCGCCAACGCCACCACCGGCGCGGTCTCGGTGCGCAACACGCGCGGGCCGAGGCGGGCAGCGTGGAAACCGTTGCCTTTGGCCTGCTCGACTTCGCCATCCGTCAACCCACCTTCCGGTCCGATCAGAAACGCCAGCGTCGCCGGTTTGGCATGGCTGACCAGCGGTTCTGCGACCGGATGCAGCACCAGTTTCAATTCGGCTTCGGTCTGCTTGAGCCAGTCCGCCAGCAATACTGGTGGATGAATCACCGGCACCCGTGAACGCCCGCACTGTTCGCAGGCACTGATCGCCACTTGGCGCCAGTGCAGCAAGCGCTTGTCGGCGCGTTCGTCCTTGAGCCGCACTTCGCAGCGTTCGCTGAAGATCGGGGTGATTTGCGTCACGCCGAGTTCAGTGGCTTTCTGAATCGCCCAGTCCATCCGCTCGCCCCGGGACAGGCCTTGGCCGAGGTGGATCTGCAGCGGCGATTCGACCTGTCCGGCGAATTGCTCGTCGATTTGTACAACCACGCGTTTCTTGCCGACTTCGACGAGCGATCCGCGAAACTCATGGCCGGAACCGTCGAACAACTGCACCGCATCGCCTTCGGCCATGCGCAGGACGCGGCTGATGTAATGCGCCTGGGCCTCCGGCAGTTCGTGTTCGCCAGTGCTCAGCGGGGCGTCGATAAAGAAGCGGGACAGTCTCATGCGGGGTCTCTGTAAAAAGTGTAAAAGTCTGGCGGCCCTATCGCTGGCAAGCCAGCTCCCACAAGGACTTGCGCAGGACCTGTGGGAGCTGGCTTGCCAGCGATGACGGTAGTCCGTTCACCGCTGAAGCTTAAGTGAAATAGATCAGCCCGGATCGCGGAATCCCGGATGGAAGTCTTTCGGCACGGCCACGCTGACGCTGTCACGCGTAGCAATATCAATACCTTCACTGGCCACTTCGGCCAGAAAGTCGATCTGCTCCGGGGTGATCACATACGGCGGCAGGAAATACACCACGCTGCCCAGTGGCCGCAACAACGCGCCACGTTCCAGCGCATGCTGGAACACCTTCAAACCGCGACGCTCCTGCCAAGGGTAGGCTTCTTTCGTGGCTTTATCCTTGACCATCTCAATGGCCAGGACCATGCCGGTCTGGCGCACTTCGGAGACGTTGGGGTGATCGACCAGATGCGCGGTCGCCGAGGCCATGCGCTGTGCCAAGGCTTTGTTGCTCTCGATGACGTTGTCCTGCTCGAAAATGTCCAGGGTCGCCAATGCCGCAGCGCAGGCCAGCGGGTTGCCGGTGTAGCTGTGCGAATGGAGGAAGGCGCGCAGGGTCGGGTAGTCGTCGTAGAAGGCGCTGTAGACCTCGTCGGTGGTCAGGCACGCGGCCAGCGGCAGGTAGCCGCCGGTGAGGGCTTTGGACAGGCAGAGGAAGTCCGGGCGGATGCCGGCCTGTTCGCAGGCGAACATCGTTCCGGTGCGGCCGAAGCCGACGGCGATTTCGTCGTGGATCAGGTGCACGCCGTAACGGTCGCAGGCCTCGCGCAACAGCTTGAGGTAGACCGGGTGATACATGCGCATGCCGCCCGCGCCCTGAATCAACGGCTCGACGATCACTGCCGCGACGCTGTCATGATTCTCTGCCAGCGTCTGTTCCATGGCCGCGAACATATTGCGTGAGTGTTCTTCCCAGCTCATGCCGTCGGGCCGGCCGTAGCAATCCGGGCTCGGCACTTTGATGGTGTCCATCAGCAGCGCTTTGTAGGTCTCGGTGAACAGCGGCACATCGCCGACCGCCATCGCCGCCATGGTCTCGCCGTGGTAGCTGTTGGTCAGGGTGACGAAGCGCTTCTTGTTCGGCTGGCCGCGATTGAGCCAGTAGTGAAAGCTCATCTTCAGCGCGACTTCGATGCAGGACGAGCCGTTATCGGCGTAGAACACCCGGTTCAGGCCTTGCGGGGTCATCTTCACCAGGCGCTCGGACAGCTCGATCACCGGCTGGTGGCTGAAACCGGCAAGGATCACGTGTTCGAGTTGATCGACCTGATCCTTGATGCGCTGGTTGATGCGCGGGTTGGCGTGGCCGAACACGTTGACCCACCAGGAACTGACTGCGTCGAGGTAGCGCTTGTCCTCGAAGTCTTCGAGCCAGACGCCTTCGCCGCGCTTGATCGGGATCAGCGGCAGCTGTTCGTGGTCTTTCATCTGGGTGCAGGGATGCCACAACACCGCGAGATCGCGTTGCATCCACTGGTTATTCAGGCCCATTTACAGTCTCCTCGAGGCGGCTCGCGTCAGGCGCGGGCGAACAATCGCGCAAGCCTATGCAATGCATCGCGCGGGAACAACCCATTGTGTCGATTGAACTACTTTGTCTGAGCCGATAGACGTCGCTGGCGGCGTTTTGATGGCTAACGTATTCTTCGCGGTTCTTTGAGTCGTCTGACTCGCAAAACTGCTTTTTCCCACATGTTTTTCCGGAGTTCGCTGAATGTCTGTCGGTTGGCTGCGCGCCTGTGCGCTGGTGATGTTGGGGCTGTTCAGCGTTACGGCGCTGGCCAAGGATAAAACCGCGATCGTGATCGGCGGCGGCCTCTCGGGTCTGACCGCTGCTTACGAACTGCAGAACAAAGGCTGGCAGGTCACCCTGCTGGAAGCCAAACCGAGCCTGGGCGGGCGCTCGGGCATGGCCACCAGCGAGTGGATCGGCAACGACAAGACCCAGCCGGTGCTGAACAAGTACGTGTCGACCTTCAAGCTCGGCACCACGCCGGCGCCGGAATTCGTGCGTACGCCGGGTTATCTGATCGACGGCGATTATTTCTCCGCCGCTGATCTGGCCACCAAACAGCCAGCCACCGCCGATGCGCTCAAGCGCTACCAGAAAACCCTCGACGATCTGGCGCGCTCGATCGACGACCCGCAGAACCCGGCGGCGACCGCCACCCTGCATGCACTGGACCAGATCACCGTATCGAGCTGGCTCGACAAGCAGAACCCGCCGGCCACCGCGCGTCAGTTGATCAACCAGGACATTCGCACCCACTACGACGAACCTTCGCGTCTGTCGCTGCTGTATTTCGCTCAGCAGAACCGCGTCTATCGCGGCGTTTCCGACCGCGACCTGCGCGCCTCGCGTCTGGTCGGCGGCAGCCAGGTCCTGGCCCAGGCCTTCGTCAAACAGATCAAGACCATCAAGACCAGCTCGCCGGTCTCGGCCATCATCCAGGACAAGGACGGTGTGACCGTCAAAGTCGGCAGCGTCGGCTATCAGGCCGACTACGTTGTGCTGGCGGTACCGCTGCGCGCGCTGAACAAAATCGCCCTGACCCCTGCGCTGGATGCTCAGCACCTGGCGGCGATCAAAGGCACCAACTACGGCTGGCGCGACCAGATCATGCTGAAGTTCAAGACGCCAGTGTGGGAAAGCAAATCGCGCATGTCCGGCGAGATCTACAGCAATACCGGTCTGGGCATGCTCTGGATCGAACCGGCACTGAAGGGCGGCGCCAACGTGGTGATCAACCTGTCCGGCGATAACGCCCGTGTGATGCAGGCGTTCGGCGACAAGCAGATGGTCGATCAGGTGCTGATCCGTCTGCACGCGTTTTACCCACAGGCCCGTGGCTCGTTCACCGGTTATGAAATCCGTCGCTACAGCACCGATCCGTCGATGGGCGGCGCCTACCTGGCTTACGGCCCGGGGCAGATCAGCAAGTTCTGGCGCCTGTGGGAACGTCCGCTGCAACGCGTAGCGTTTGCCGGCGAACACACCGACACCTTGTACCCGGGCACTCTGGAAGGCGCACTGCGCACCGGCCAGCGCGCGGCCAGCCAGGTTGAAGATCTGGCGGCAGGCAAGTCGTTCGAACCGGCCAAAGTGGTTCCGGCTGCAGCTGCGGCAGGCGCGGCGGGTGCGGTAGCGGCGAAGAAGGGCAACTTCTTCAGCAACCTGTTCGGCGGTTCGGATGACGAGAAGAAGCCAGAGCCTGTGAAAGCGCCAGAGCCAGCACCTGCTCCGGCCGCTCCAGCGCCTGCACCGACCCCGGCACCTGCGCCAGCGCCGGTGGAAGCACCGAAGCCAGCGGCCCCGGTAAAAGCCGAGCCGGCGAAAAAAGCAGCGGCCAAGCCAGCGGCGAAGAAACCGGCGGCAAAAACCGAAACGAAAAAGCCGGCGGCCAAACCGGCGGCGAAGAAGGCTGAACCGGCGAAGAAGCCAGCGGCCAAGCCTGCTGCAACGACCGAGACCAAGGCGCAGTAAGGCTTTGTTCACATGAAAACGCGGCCCTCGGGTCGCGTTTTTTTTACCCTGCGTTTCAGTCCTTCGTCATCCGGTTACGGGACTTACCGGCGTACCGGAGCCTTCCCACAAGATGCTCGGAATGAGGTGATAGCGGCTGCCAGCGCGCCAATTTTATGCTGGAAAAAATTGGAGGCATGCTATGAAAACGCTTATCGCGATACTGGTTTTGATTGCACTTTCCGGATGTAGCAACGGGCAATTTTTCCCCGGCGGCTATGGTTCTGAACTGGCGCACAAGTGCCACATAGACCCCTACAGTGCCGAATGCCTGCAACCGCCGGCAGTACTCCATAACTGATCGGCCATGAATGGCTGGTCAGTCAAAACTCCCACTTGAAGAATTCTGTCCCGTTCGGCAGTTTCCTCAGCCACTTTTGCTTGGGTTTGCGCAGGCGCCCGGGAATGAAACCGAAACGCGCCCAGCGCAGACTGCCCGTGCGCTGGTCGTAAATCACCAGGTTTCCATCGTCCTGCACAGTCATGTATGTGTTGTACCAAAGCGACTTGTCGGTGCTGTGCGTGCTTTCCGCGATCCATAATCGTCGCCTGGAGGGGTCATAAAGAAAGCCGCTGTTGCTGATCACAAACTGCAGCGGCTCGCGCATCTTCTTCGGGTGCAAAGTTGCGCTGTAAGGTTGATTGGCGTCGGCGATCCAGATGATCGCCTCACCGTCCTTGAGCACGAGGTTCCCGTCGCTTTGCAGCATCAGACGAAATCGACCGTTCTCGGATTGCAGGAATTGGCCCGCAGACATCGTTTGATTGGGCGGCAGTACAGACGAACCACTTGCTTGAAAGGGCGTATATCGCAGAGCCATGTTTTCGTGCCTGTTTGAATAATGAAAAGAAGCATCATTCGAGCAGGTTTGAATTGCGCATCAGCGGTACATAGTTATCAGGGTCGAGTTTCGCCGTATGCGTGTGCAGAGATGACGATGGTCAATGCAGCCCCCGTCATTTGTACAAGCGCTCTACGCAGGAATCGCCTTTAATCCTTCCTTAACACCCCGCTCGCAGACTCTTGATCGTATTTATCGATATTTCAAAGCAAAATTTTCCGCTTTAATTCGATAGATAACTCGCTAGTCTTGGTTCGCAGTTCTCACAGGATTTGGGCAATGCAGCTACGTAACTCTTCTTCGCGCTATGGTTGGGTCAGCATCTTCATGCACTGGGGCGTGGCGCTGGCGGTCTTCGGGCTGTTTGCACTGGGTCTGTGGATGGTTGGGCTGGATTACTACAGCACTTGGCGCAAAGACGCGCCGGATCTGCACAAGAGCATCGGTCTGGTGCTGCTTGGTGTGATGGTGTTGCGGGTGCTGTGGCGCTTCATCAGCCCACCGCCGCCAACGCTGCAAAGCTACAGCCGCATGACCCGTATCGGCGCTAAGTTCGGCCACGGGTTTCTGTATCTGGCGCTGTTCGCTGTGATGATTGCCGGTTACCTGATTTCCACCGCAGACGGTGTCGGGATCCCGGTGTTTGGCCTGTTTGAAGTCCCTGCTCTGCTCTCCGGACTACCGGATCAGGCAGATACCGCTGGGGTGATTCATCTGTGGCTGGCGTGGGCACTGGTAATTTTTTCCGGTCTCCATGCGTTGGCAGCATTGAAGCACCACTTTATCGATCGTGATGCGACCCTCACTCGAATGCTCGGTCGCAAAGCCTGAAATTCAACCTCGACTCAAAGGAAAAGAAAGCATGTTGAAAAAGACTCTGGCCGCTCTGGCAATCGGCTCGGCCGTGCTGTCCGCCAACGTAATGGCTGCTGACTATGTAGTAGACAAGGAAGGCCAGCACGCCTTCGTCGACTTCAAGATCAGCCACCTGGGCTACAGCTACATCACCGGTACCTTCAAGGACATCGACGGCAAGTTCAGCTTCGACGCTGCCAAGCCTGAAGACAGCAAGATCGAGTTCAACGTCAACACTGCCAGCGTGTTCACCAACCACGCCGAGCGCGACAAGCACATCGCCAGCGCTGACTTCCTCAACGCCAGCAAGTTCGGCAAGGCTACCTTCGTGTCCACCAGCGTCAAGTCCACCGGTGCCAACACCGCTGACGTGACCGGCGACCTGACCCTGCTGGGCGTAACCAAGCCGGTTGTCGTCAAGGCAACTTTCCTGGGCGAAGGCAAGGATCCATGGGGCGGCTACCGTGCCGGCTTCGAAGGCACCACCACCATCAAGCGTTCCGATTTCGGCAAGCAGAAAGACCTCGGTCCGAAGTCCGATGCGGTCGAGCTGTATGTTTCGTTCGAAGGTGTGAAAGCGAAATAAATTTCGCCGCCACATGAAAACGCCCCCGGTCGAAAGGTCGGGGGCGTTTTTTTTGTCATAACACGCTATTCCTTGTGGGAGCGAGCCTGCTCGCGAAAGCGGTGTGTCAATCGGCAAAGATTCAGCTGACCCGCCGCCTTCGCGAGCAGGCTCGCTCCCACAGGGGTATTGCGGTATGGCAGAGATAATCGAGGTAAAAAAATGCCCCGGCTCTTTCGAGTCGGGGCATTTTCATGGCGGGTTAAAACTCAGCGATTGCGGGTCAGCAGTGCTGGTTTCTCGCCACGCGGGCGGCTTGGCAGTTGATCGAGCTGCTCAGGCGTCGGGAAGCGGTCGGCTTTCGATTCCTTGTGCATGATCTTCGGCCCGTTGCTGCGCGGGTTCTGCACGGCCGGTTCGCTGCGAGGCTGATCGTCACGGGCCGGGCGGCGGTTGCGTGGTGCGGATTCGTCGCGACGACCCTGACCGTCACGCGGTGCGCCGTTGCGCGGGCCGCTGCGTTTGGCCGGTGGCGTGCCGGTGCTCGAGCCGTTGCTGTTGCGTGGACCGTTCTGACGACCCTGAGGCTGGCCACCGCGTGGTGCGCCCGCGCCTTGCGCCGGTGCGCCCGGACGACGGCCACGGCCACCGGCAGGAGCGGCTTTCGGCACGTAGTCGACGCGGTTACCGAAGTTATCGATATCGTCGTCAAGGAATTCGTCCGGGGCACGGTCAGCCGCTGCACGCGGTGGCTGGCTCGGGCGCTGTTCGCGGCTCGGGGTGCCTTCGCGCGGTTTCTGCTGACGGGCAGGGCGCTCGCCACGTTCACCGGCCGGCTTTTCCTTGCCCTTGTCTTTGCCTTTGTCCTTGCGACCGCCGCCACCGCCGCCGCCATTCGGGCCGTCGCCACGTGGGCCACGAGAATTGCGCGGGTTGCGGATGTCCGGACGCTCGCGGGCTTCCGGCTTCTCGGCTTCGATGGTGCTGGAGTCGAAGCCCATCAGATCGCCGTCGGCAATCTTCTGCTTGGTCATGCGCTCGATGCTTTTCAGCAGTTTTTCTTCGTCCGGCGCGACCAGCGAGATCGCCTCGCCCGAACGGCCCGCGCGGCCGGTACGGCCGATACGGTGTACGTAGTCTTCATCGACGTTCGGCAGCTCGAAGTTGACCACATGCGGCAACTGATCGATGTCCAGGCCACGGGCAGCGATGTCGGTGGCAACCAGAATGCGTACTTCGCCGGCCTTGAAGTCGGCCAGGGCTTTGGTGCGCGCGTTCTGGCTCTTGTTACCGTGGATTGCCACAGCCGGCAGGCCGTGTTTGTCCAGGTATTCAGCGAGACGGTTGGCGCCGTGCTTGGTGCGGGTAAAAACCAGTACCTGTTCCCACGCGCCGGCGGTGATCAGGTGCGCCAGCAGCGCACGTTTGTGGCTGGCGGGCAGGCGGAACACGCGTTGTTCGATGCGCTCGACCGTGGTGTTCGGCGGCGTCACTTCGATGCGTTCCGGGTTGTGCAGCAGTTTGCCGGCGAGGTCGGTGATGTCTTTGGAGAAGGTCGCCGAGAACAGCAGGTTCTGGCGCTTGGCCGGCAGGCGTGCGAGGACTTTCTTCACGTCGTGCACAAAACCCATGTCGAGCATGCGGTCGGCTTCGTCGAGAACGAGAATTTCCACGTGGGACAGATCGACGCTGCCCTGGCCGGCGAGGTCGAGCAAGCGACCCGGGCAGGCGACGAGAACGTCGACGCCACGGGACATGGCCTGGACCTGCGGGTTCATGCCGACGCCGCCGAAGATGCAGGCGCTGACGAATTTCAGGTCACGGGCGTAGATCTTGAAGCTCTCGTGCACCTGAGCCGCGAGTTCGCGGGTCGGGGTCAGGACCAGCACGCGAGGTTGGCGCGGGCCGTGACGCTGGGATTTGTCCGGGTGACCGTTGGGGAACAACCGCTCCAGAATCGGGAGGGCGAAGCCGCCGGTTTTACCGGTACCTGTCTGAGCCGCCACCATCAGGTCGCGACCTTGCAACACGGCGGGAATGGCCCGCTGTTGCACCGGAGTAGGCTCGGTATAGCCCGCATCTTCGATGGCACGGACTAAAGCCTCGGAGAGACCGAGGGAAGCAAAGGACATGAGTAATCCTGTTTTAGTTAGGGCTTGGCCCAATGGGAGTCTTGCCTGGCGCGAATCACGTTTAAGAGGACGCAATCCCGTCCGGTCCAGCGGCGGTTCCGAAGGCACGTCAGGAGCGCTCGCGCGGGCTGAAAGCTGCGCTGTAGCGGGTCGAGAGGCCTGTTACGGTTCCGGGCGTCCGGGCGTGAGCCTGGCGGGAACGCCGGAGTATAACAGAGCAATCACTGCGCGCTGCTTTCCTGCTGCTCAACGGTTTCGCCGCTGGCCGTGGCCGAGCGCAGTGATGCGCTATCGACAGGCGCGGCACCGTAGCGCGCGCTGAGCTCGGCGTAGGCCGGTTCGCGCTTGAAACGCTTGAGCTCGGCACCGAAACGCTGCACCAGCAAATCCATGCCGGCATTGCGCCGAACTGCTAGAAACTGGCTCTGGCGGCTGATAACCGTCGGGTTTTCCGTGATCAGATCGCGAATATCCAGTTCATCGAGCAAATGCTGACCGACGCGGCGATCGGTAATCAGCAGGTCAATCCGCCCGCGCACCAGTTTGCCGAAATTGGCTTCATGAGTTGGCGCCGGCTCACGGGTAAACAGGTCCGACTGGCTGAAGTCAGGGCTGTACAGATAACCCGGCGAGGTGCCGATGGTCAGGCCTTTGAGTTGTTCGAGGGTGTTGAATGGATGCGGCCGCTCGTTGGCGTAGAACATCACGAATTCGACGTCGGACAGCGGTTCGCTGGGGTAGAGCAGAGTGGCGTCGCGTTCGGCGCTGTGAAAGATGTCCAGCGCACCGTCGGCTTGACCGGTCTCGAGCATCGACAGGCAGCGCTTCCACGGCAGGAACTGCCATTCCACTTCAATGCCCAGGCGCTGGAACACGATGGCGGTGGTTTCGTAGTCAAGACCGAGGTTTTTACCACCCTGTTCGTAGACGTAAGGCGCCCACGGCTCGGTGACAATACGCAACTTCTCCCCCCGAGCGGCGACGCTCAGGCAAGTCAGAAGAATAACGCTCAGCAGTTGGGCAATAAGGGGCATGGCCTGAGGTTAGTACGCGAAACGCCTGATGAGAAGCTCTGGCATGCATGTTTCGCGCAGACCCCGGGCGCAATGGCCGCGATGGCCTTATTTGCTTGCGGTTTTCAGCAGGTGTTGGTGGACCTTCGCGTGACGCGAACCAAGGATCCGCTTGACCAGGCCGCGACTGAACCAGTCCCTGAGCAAGTGCCTGCAAACCGGCTTGCCGATGCGTTGCTGCTGGTTTTCCAGCGCCTTGTCCCACCAGACCGCTGCACACGCCTGATCGAACTCGTTGGGATGTTCATAGCAGCCGTAAAGGATTTCGCGAATGAACTGACGCAGATGTGCCGGCAGCAGCAACGTGACGAGCTTGTAGAACATCCGCTGCAGTCGCGGTGGTCGAGGCAGTTGCGGTGATACACGTCGGGTGTCGTCCAGTGCAGCCTCGCCGGTCGGGTTGTCGCCATGTTTGGCGACCCAGGCCTGAACCTTGGCCCTGAACAGGTGCTTGCGGCTCCAGTAATGGTGAATCAAATCAGGGCACTTGTTGACGTCCAGCGTGCGATAGGCAGCCACTGACAGGCAGAACTCTTCGAGGGTGTAGGCGCCCTGTGCCGACGGGAACAGCTCATCGATCAAAGCGATGGAGCGGTCGAGCACGTGAGCGTCCTGGCGGTGCAAGCCGATGACGCCGGAGTTGAGCAGGCGCATGTGATCGTCAGTCAGACCTTTGTCCAGCAGTGTGGCCGACAGCGTGCGGTAGAGCAGGCTCATCTTGTTGTCGCCATAGCGGGCGTAGTAGTCATTGCACAGCAGGGTGCCGGGCTGTACCCGCTCGAACAGTTTGAGCGGCGAGCAGTGGAAGAACGTGTCGGTGTCGATCAACAGCGCCGTTTCATGCTCTTCAAGTACCGAGCGCAAAGCGACATGTTTGATGCGGAAATGATAACCGTGGGGCTCGCTCCATTTCTGGCGCGTTTCGGCGTCCAGCGGGCGAACGCGTACGGGGAGATGTGCATAGGGTTGCGGATTGTCGCTGAAGACCTGGATATCGATCGGGGCATCCGGTGTCTCGCGCAACCACGCCAGAGCACTGGCGATGCTGAAAACAGCTTCCTGATGGTAAGTCTCGGCACCGAAAACCAGATAGACCAGTTGAGGGCGTGTTTTTGTTTGCGCGCAGATCATCGACGACAATATTCCATTTGTGCTTTTCAGTGAAAAGGCCCGGTGAGGGCCTTTTTTATCGCATGGAAAACCTTCAGCGCGGCAGCTTGAGGTTGTTCCAGATGGCCAGGCTAGGTTCGGCCTGGTTCATCGAGTAGAAGTGCAGCCCCGGTGCGCCGCCCTGCAGCAGGCGTTCGCACATTTCGCTGACGACTTGTTCGCCAAAGCTTTGAATGCTTCGCGTGTCGTCGCCGTAGGCTTCCAGTTGCTTGCGGATCCAGCGCGGGATTTCCGCACCGCAGGCATCGGAGAAGCGCGCGAGTTTGCTGTAGTTGGTGATCGGCATGATCCCCGGCACGATCGGCAGATCCACGCCCAGCGCCTGCAAACGGTCGACGAAGTAGAAGTAGCTGTCGGCGTTGAAGAAGTACTGGGTGATCGCGCTGTCGGCACCGGCCTTTGCCTTGCGCACGAAGTTGGCGAGATCGTCTTCGTAGTTGCGTGCTTGCGGATGCATCTCCGGGTAAGCCGCGACTTCGATGTGGAAATGATCGGCGGTTTCTTCACGAATGAATTCCACCAGCTCATTGGCGTGACGCAGCTCACCGCTGGTCATGCCCATGCCGGACGGCAGGTCGCCACGCAGGGCAACGATGCGCTTGATGCCGGCAGCCTTGTATTCGTTCAGCAGGCCGCGCAGGTCGTCCTTGCTGTCACCGACGCACGACAGGTGCGGTGCGGCGGGTACTTTGACTTCGCTTTCCAGCTGCAACACGGTGTTGAGCGTGCGATCACGGGTCGAACCGCCAGCGCCGTAGGTGCAGGAAAAGAAATCAGGATTGTAGGTGGCCAACTGACGGGCAGTGGCAAGCAGCTTTTCTTGCCCGGCATCGGTCTTGGTCGGGAAAAACTCGAAGCTGTAGCGACGGTCTTGGGACATGGTCATACCCTTGGAAACAAGTACCTTCGAGACGCTGCAATCCGGTGTGGGAGCGAGCCTGCTCGCGAAAGAGCTGGGTCAGACAACACGGATGTTGAATGATAAGCCGCCTTCGCGAGCAAGCTCGCTCCCACAGGGAGAGCGAGCATTCAGCGCCTGTTAGTAACGGTAGGCGTGCGGCTTGAACGGGCCTTCGACGGTGACGCCGATGTAGTCAGCCTGTTGCTTGGTCAGTTGGGTGACCACGCCGCCGAAGCCGCGAACCATTTCCAGGGCCACTTCTTCGTCGAGTTTCTTCGGCAGCACTTCAACGGTCAGACGCTCGGCTTTCTGCGCTGGCGACAGGTCGGCGTACTTCTGGCCGAACAGGAAGATCTGTGCCAGAACCTGGTTGGCGAACGAACCGTCCATGATGCGGCTCGGGTGACCGGTGGCGTTGCCCAGGTTCACCAGACGGCCTTCGGCCAGCAGGATCAGGTAATCGTCGTTCTGTGGATCGAAGCTGCCGGCACCGGTGCGGTGAACCTTGTGCACCTGTGGCTTCACTTCTTCCCATGCCCAGTTCTTGCGCATGAAAGCGGTGTCGATTTCGTTGTCGAAGTGACCGATGTTGCTGACCACGGCGCGCTTCTTCAGCGCTTTGAGCATGTTCGCGTCGCAAACATTGACGTTACCGGTGGTGGTCACGATCAGGTCGATCTTGCCCAGCAGCGCTTTGTCGATGCTTGCTTCGGTGCCGTTGTTGATACCGTCGATGAACGGCGAAACCAGTTCAAAACCGTCCATGCACGCCTGCATGGCGCAGATCGGGTCAACTTCGGAAACCTTAACGATCATGCCTTCCTGACGCAGGGACTGGGCCGAGCCCTTGCCCACGTCACCGTAACCGATGACCAGCGCTTGCTTGCCGGACAGCAGGTGGTCGGTGCCGCGCTTGATCGCATCGTTCAGGCTGTGACGGCAGCCGTACTTGTTGTCGTTCTTGGACTTGGTCACCGAGTCGTTGACGTTGATCGCCGGGATCTTCAGCTCGCCCTTGGCCAGCATGTCCAGCAGACGGTGTACGCCAGTGGTGGTTTCTTCGGTCACGCCGTGAACGCGATCCAGCACTTGCGGGTATTTCTTGTGCAGCAGCTCGGTCAGGTCGCCGCCGTCGTCGAGGATCATGTTGGCGTCCCATGGCTGGCCATCCTTGAGGATGGTCTGCTCCAGGCACCACTCGTACTCTTCTTCAGTCTCGCCTTTCCAGGCGAACACCGGGATACCGGCGGCAGCGATAGCGGCAGCGGCCTGATCCTGAGTGGAGAAAATGTTGCAGGACGACCAGCGTACTTCGGCACCCAGGGCAACCAGGGTTTCGATCAGCACGGCGGTCTGAATGGTCATGTGGATGCAGCCGAGGATTTTCGCGCCCTTGAGCGGCTGTTCGGCAGCGTATTTGCGGCGCAGACCCATCAGGGCAGGCATTTCCGATTCGGCGATGATGGTTTCGCGACGGCCCCAGGCAGCCAGGGACATGTCGGCAACTTTGTAATCGGTAAAATCGGCAGGCGTGTTGACAGCGCTCATGAAGAGCCTCCATTCGTAATGTATGCGAATGGGCGCCGTTGTGCGTTTAGTGTCCGGCGTGAGCCGGTCAACGCCCCATCCGAGCCTGACAGGTCGAACCTGCTGCAGCGCCCCTCGGACAGGTGGCGGGAAAACGGTAGCCAATGAACGTTACCGTTTTTTGAAACGGGGGCGATTATAGCCGCCCGGGCTGATCTTCCAAAGGGTTTCTGTCGGCCAGATGAAGATCGCCAATGGCGACCATAGTCGCAGCTGCCTGGAGCCTGACTGAGCAGTCTGCCAAGATGGGCGCATCTTTCGGCAAGCGCTCAGGAGTGAACATGAATTTCCACACCCGCAAATGGGTTAAACCTGAAGACCTCAACCCCAACGGCACCCTGTTCGGCGGCAGCCTGCTGCGCTGGATCGATGAAGAAGCGGCGATCTACGCCATCGTGCAACTGGGCAACCAGCGCGTGGTGACCAAGTACATCTCGGAAATCAACTTCGTCAGCGCCTCGCGCCAGGGCGACATCATCGAACTGGGCATCACCGCCACCGAATTCGGCCGCACCTCGATCACCCTGACCTGCGAAGTGCGCAACAAGATCACCCGCAAGAGCATCCTGACCGTCGAGAAAATGGTGTTCGTCAACCTCGGCGAAGACGGCCTGCCGGCGCCGCACGGGCGGACCGAGATCAAATACGTGAAAGACCAGTTCAAGGATGACGAAGCCGTCAGCGAGTAATGCGAGCCCTGTAGGAGCTGCCGAAGGCTGCGATCTTTTGATCTTGTTTCTGAAAATCAAAATCAAAAGATCGCAGCCTTCGGCAGCTCCTACCCTGGATTGGCGTGCATCCAGAGATTTGCGCCGCGCCTACAGAACGTATTCCCAAGCGCAACGGTCGTAGCTACATCGCCCCCCACCGGTTGCCACGCCATGACCACCCCCACCAGCGAAAAGACCCCCGACCTCTCGGCCAAGGAGCAGCACGAAGTCGAGAAGAGCCAGCCGCCGCGCGCGGCCGTTCTGCATGAAATCATCCGCACCCAGGGCGACCAGGAACTGGAGCGCAGCATTGCCGCGCTGTGGTGGTCGGCGCTGGCGGCAGGATTGACCATGGGCCTGTCCCTGATGGGCATGGGCCTGCTCAATTCGCGCCTGCCCGACGGAGACGAATTCAAGGTGATCGCCAGTTTCGGCTACTGCGCCGGTTTCCTCGCGGTGATCCTTGCCCGCCAGCAGCTGTTCACCGAGAACACCTTGACCGCCGTGCTGCCGGTGATGACCAAGCCGACGCTGAAGAACTTCCTGCGACTGATCCGTCTGTGGACAGTGGTACTGGTCGGCAACCTCTGCGGGACGATTCTGGTCGCCTACGTGATGCTGGAACTGCCGATTTTCGACAGCAAGACCGACGTCGCCTTCCTCGAGATCGGCCGCAAGGTCATGGAGCACAGCGCCAGTCAGATGTTCGCCAAGGGCATCGTCTCCGGCTGGATGATCGCCACCATGGTCTGGATGATCCCCTCCATGGAGAGCGCGAAGATGTGGATCATCATCCTCATCACCTACTTCATGGCGCTGGGCGACTTCACCCATATCGTCGTCGGATCGGCGGAAGTGTCCTATCTGGTGTTTGCCGGCGAGTTGCCGTGGAGTGATTTCTGGGCGGTGTTCGCCGCGCCGACGCTGGCAGGAAATATCATCGGCGGCAGCTTTATCTTCGCGCTGATCAGCCATGCGCAGATTCGCAGCGAAAGCGGTGCGCCGAAGGAATCTGCGGATCAGGCTGTTAAGCCCGATCCGCAGTCGATCAAGAAATGATCAGTGGTGGGCTGGCTCAGCCACGCTCGCGGGCTCGTTGCGCGTCGCGTGCTTGACCAGTTTGCCGATGGTCAGGCCCTGCAGCAGGATCGACGACAGCACGACGATGTAGGTGATGCTCAGCAGCAGATCGCGCTCCGGGCCCAGCGGCAGCGCCAGCGCCAGTGCCACCGAAACACCGCCGCGCAAACCGCCCCAAGTGAGGATGCGGATCGTGCCGGCCGGCACTGAGCGCCAGCGCCGCAGCAGCAGGATCGCCGGCGCCACGGTAAGCAGGCGCGACAACAGAATCGCCACCGCCAGCAGACCTGCGGCGGCCATGTGCAGCCAGTTGAACGGCAGCAGCAACAACTCCATGCCGATCAGCGCGAACAGCAAAGCGTTGAGCATGTCATCGAGCAGCTCCCAGAAACCGTCCAGATAGCGACGGGTCATGTCGTTCATTGCCAGATTGCGCCCGAGGTTGCCGATGATCAGACCGGCCACCACCATCGCAATCGGCGCCGAGACGTGCAGTTCGGTGGACATCGCCGAACCGCCGATCACCAGGGCCAGGGTCAGCATCACGGTGATCTGATGCTGCTCGACGCTTTTGATCATCCGATAGACCAGATAACCGATCAGCCCGCCGAACAACACACCGCCAATCGCCTCATGGACGAAGAGCATGGCCGTGGCGCTGACGGTCGGGGTTTCGCCCAGTTGCGCGATGCCCAGCAGCACGGTGAAGACCACCACCGCCGTGCCGTCGTTGAACAGTGATTCGCCGACGATGGTGGTTTTCAGTGGCTTCGAAGCATTGGCGGTACGCAACACGCCGAGTACCGCAATCGGGTCGGTCGGTGAGATCAGCGCGCCGAACAACAGGCAGTAGAGGAAACTCACGTGCCAGCCGAACAGGGCAAAAATGTAGAAGGCCAGGCTGCCGATCACCACGGTGGCGATCAACACGCCGAAGGTCGCCAGCAGGCCGATCGGCCAGCGGTAGCTGCGCAAGTCATTCAAGTTGACGTGCAGGGCGCCGGCGAAAAGCAGGAACGAGAGCATCCAGTTCATCAGCAGATCGCCGAAATCGATCTGGCCGATCAGTTGCTGCACGCGATCTTCGAGGCCGGGAAAGCCGAGGACGCTGAGGCCTTGCAGGAGCAATGAGAACAGCAGGGCGGTAACCATCACGCCGATGGTCGGCGGCAGGCCGATAAAGCGGAAATTGACGAAGGTCAGGAGGGTGGTGAGGCAGATGAAAGCGGCGACAAGTTCAAGCATCCGGGGTCCTTTGGATGAGGGGTGAATGGAGCGCGACCGGAGGTTGGACGCAGGGGTTTGATGGGCGAACAGCGACATGGGACACACCACAGTTCATTGTGGCGAGGGGATTTATCCCCGCTCGGCGGCGAAGCCGTCGCAATCCGGTTTATCGATTATTCCTGACAAAACCCGATTGAAGGTTTTGGGGCTGCTGCGCAGCCCAAGGGGGATAAATAGAGGTCTCAGCCAGACACATTGACCGCACTCGCCTGCCGACGTTGCAGGTAAATGAACAACAGCGCCGTCAGCACCGTCAGCACGCCGACCAGCGCCCCGGTCCACGGCAGATCCGTCAGATCCGCGCCGCTGGCAACCACCAGTCCACCGATCCAGGCACCTGCTGCGTTGCCAAGGTTGAACGCGCTCTGGTTCAGCGTCGAACCCAGATTCGGCGCTTCATGCGCCTGATCGATGATCAGCAGCTGCAGAATCGGGCACAGCGCAAAAGCGAAAATCCCCCATAGCACCAGGGTAATCGCCGCCGGAATCACCGCACGGCTGGTCTGGCTGAACGCCGCCAGAATCACCACTACTGCCAGTGCCACGCCGACCAGTGACGGCAGCAAGCGGCTATCGGCCAGACGCCCGCCGAGCATGCTGCCCGCTGTCAGGCCGACGCCGAACAACAGCAGCATCACCGTCACGCCGTGGGGGCTGACGCCAGTGATGTCTTGCAGAATCGGCGCGATATAGGTGAACACGCTGAACAGGCTGGTCGAGGCCAGCACGCTCATGCCCAGCGCCAGCAGCACGTTGGCCTTGCCCAGCACTTTGAATTCGCTGGCGAGGTTGGCTTTGTCCATCGCGATGTGTTTTGGCAGCCACAACCACTGCGCCAGCGCCGCAACAATGCCGATCACCGACACCGCCCAGAAGGTCGAGCGCCAGCCAGCGTATTGGCCAAGCGCTGTGCCGAGTGGCACGCCAAGCACGTTGGCCAGGGTCAGGCCGGTGAACATCATGGCAATGGCTTGCGCGCGTTTGTTCGGCGCAACCAGGCCGGCAGCAACCACCGAGCCAATGCCGAAAAACGCGCCATGACACAGTGCCGTGACCACCCGCGCCGCCATCAGCGTCGCGTAGTTCGGCGCGAGCGCGCAGAGCACGTTGCCGAGGATGAACATCAGCGTCATGCCCAGCAGTGTCGCTTTGCGCGGCATATTGGCGGTGCCGATCGCCAGGATCGGTGCGCCGAACACCACGCCCAGGGCGTAACCGGTGATCAGCAGCCCGGCGTGAGGAATGCTCACCGCCAGATCGCGGGCGACGTCGGGCAGCAGGCCCATGATGACGAATTCGGTAGTGCCGATGCCGAACGCGGCAACGGCGAGTGCAATTAAAGCGAGGGGCATGCGCAAGGTCTCTGTCGGTAGTCTTGACGCTTTGATCAGGCATACGCGTGCCAGCGACCGTTTTCGAAGAAAGCGGAGCAGGCAGCTTTTATTGGAGTTTTTGGTGTGCAGCTGAGTACGGCGTGGTGGGTTGCAGTATAAACAGCTGCTGACACATGACGAATCAATAATCTGACTAATCGACGGCTCACTGGAATTGCCGTGTTATATCCAGCTGAAAGAACCTTTCGGCCGGGCGCTGCTCTTAGCCTGTGGGCAGGTGCTGATCGGCATGCTGGTGATGAAGTTCTGACCGCTCGCCAATTTCTCCAATCGAAAAAAGGACGACGTTATGACAGTGGCTCTGTGGTGTGTGTTGATCGCGATTTTCCTGCCGTACGTGTGCACGATCGTGGCGAAGGCCACCGGCGGTTTCCGCCTCAAGGACAATTATGATCCACGGGACTTTCTCGACAGCGTCGATGGCGTCGCCCGTCGCGCCCATGCCGCGCAACTGAACAGCTTTGAAGTAACGCCTGCGTTTGCCGCTGCGGTGATCGTTGCCCACTTGGTCGGCACTGCGCAGCTGGTGACGGTCAATGTGCTGGCCGTGCTGTTTATCACCAGTCGCCTGCTGTACATCATCTGCTACCTGGCTGACTGGGCTGCACTGCGTTCGGTGGTGTGGTTTATCGGGATGGGGCTGATTGCTTCGTTCTTCTTTGTGTCGATCTGATTATCGGCTGTTGCTGCCGGCCTCTTTGCGAGCAGGCTCGCTCCCACATGGAAATGCATTCCAGATGTAGGAGCGAGCCTGCTCGCGAAAGCGATGGATCAGGCCACGAAGAATTTAAGATTTTTGCTTCGGTGTATCCGCCACCTGCGGGACCTGCGGCAACGCCGCCCCTTTAGGCCAGAGCATCCATATCTGCCCCTGCTGTTTCATGTCCCCGGCCAGTTGCCCGGCCGCATCACCCGTGCCCCAGAACAGATCCGCGCGCACCTCACCGGCAATCGCGCCGCCGGTATCCTGCGCCGCGACCGGGCGCACCAGTGGGGTGCCATCCGGCTTGGTGGTCGACAGCCATAACAGACTGCCCAACGGAATCACCTTGCGATCCACCGCCGCGCTGTAGCCGGCGGTCAGCGGCACGTTCAGCGAGCCGCGCGGGCCTTCGTTGCTGTCCGGGTTGCGGGTGAAGAACACGTAGCTCGGGTTGCTGGCGAGCAGTTCCGGAATGCGCGTCGGGTTGGCCTTGGCCCAGTTGCTGATCGCGCTCATGGTCACGTCTTCTTTCTTCAGCTCGCCTTGCTCGACCAGCCAGCGACCGATCGGCCGGTACGGGTGGCCGTTCTGATCGGCGTAGGCGATGCGCAACTGTTTGCCGTCCTCGGTCTGAATCCGGCCCGAACCCTGGATCTGTAGAAATTGCAGATTCATCGGATCAGTCAGATAGGCGACCACTGGCGCTTTCACGCCTTTGGATTCGATGGTCGCCGCGTCGTCGTAAGGCTTGAGCACGCGACCTTCGAGGCGGCCGCGCAGGCGCTTGCCTTTCAATTCCGGGTAGATGCTGTCGAGCGAGACGATGATCATGTCTTCCGGCACGCCGTACACCGGCACGTTCGCCGTTGCGGTGGGCGTCAGGCTGCCGGGGTACACCGGTTCGTAGTAGCCGGTGATCAGACCGTTGGGGTTGTCGTTCTCGGCGCGCAGGCCGTAGACATCGAGATTCTGCTTGAGGAATGCACGAATCTCGGCGGCGCTTTGCGGCACATTCACCGCCGCAGCGCAGGTCGGCCCCCAGACTGCGTCGGCTTTGAGTCGTGTGCAGGCGCTGCGCCACGAGCCGAAACCGGCGACCAGATCGCTGTCGGAGACCGCGGGCAAGGCTTCCCAGGTCGCGCTGGAATAGGTGGCCAGCGCATGGGTTTTTGGTTTGGCGCTGTCGCCGCCTGTGCAACCGGCGAGGATGGCGAGCAGTGGAAGGGTGACGATAAGCGGGTGACGCCAGGCCGTGAAGCGGCTGTTCATGGAGTGATTCCTGTGCCGGTTGGCCGAGAGCTCCATGCGCTCGACCAACCCGTATTTTTAATAGGGCTATTGGTGTTTGGCGGTGAGCCGAGGATACTGGCCGCCGATTTCCGCGACCTGAAGCCATCATGACTCTGAAACCAATTGCTGTTGTATTGCTGGCCTGTCTGACCTTGTCCGCCTGTGGCGGCGTCGACCCGAATTCGCCGCTGGGCCAGCGCAAGGTCATCTTCAAGCAGATGCTCAAGACCAGCGAAGACCTCGGCGGCATGTTGCGTGGGCGCATTGCCTTCGACGGGCCGAAATTTGCCGAAGGTGCGGTCAGACTTGATGCGTTGGCCCATGAGCCGTGGAAGCATTTTCCGCAGGTGCGCGAGCAAGATCACACCAGCGCCAAGGACGATGTCTGGCAGAAACAGGCGCGTTTTCAGGAACTGGCCCGCGCCCTTGAAGCGGCTACCGGTGAATTGGTGGTCGCCAGTCAGGTTCAGCCGTACAAGGCCAGCAATCTTGGGCCGGCAGTGCAGAAAGTCGAGGATGCCTGCAGTGCTTGCCATAAAGAGTTTCGCGATCATTGATTCCTGAAGCTGCTGAGTACGTTGTGGCGAGTGAGTACCTTGTGGCGAGGGGATTTATCCCCGATGGGCTGCGAAGCAGCCCCAAAACCATACAACCGGTTTTTTTCAGTCGGACCCGACTAGCCAAATTTGCGACGGCCTCGCCGCCGGACGGGGATAAATCCCCTCGCCACAGGGGCTCCGGTTACTTATCGATCTCGTCCAGCGCTTCCTGCAGTTCCTTGCGCGACTCGGCGAGCTTTTCCTTGCGCTTGTTGATCTTCTCCGGATCGCCTTTCTTCATGGCCTTGTCGAGGTCCGCCTGACGCTGGCTGACTTCGTGCTTGGCCTCAAGCACCTTGTTCTCACGTTCTTTCTTCAGCCCGGCATCGGTGCAATGTTCGTTCACTTCACGCAGTGCGGTTTCCAGGCCTGCCTGCTGCTCCATGTTGCCGCGCGACTTGGCCTGTTCGATCTGATTGATGATGCCCTGCTTCTTGGCAGCGCAACCGGTCAGGCCCGGGCCGTCTTCTTCGGCCATGACCGGGGCGGCCATGACGCCGCAAAGAGTAAGCAGGGCGAGCGGTGCGAGAAATTTCATAAAAGCTCCATGTGCAAAGGCAATCGGGGTGGGAGGGCACTGCGCTGTTGGAGCGTCTGGCCGGCCGTTGGGTTCCCGCCGGGCGGGGATTGCAGGTTCAGAAGCCGTCGATTCCGGCGGCTTTCAAGGTTTCACTCAAAGCCAGTACCTGCGGGTCGCGAAAGAATGCGCTCAGTTGCGCCGCGCGTCCCGGGCCGATGCCGGCTTCTGCCTGCCATTGTTCAGTGTCGCGTTGTGCCAAGGCCTGCCACGAATCGTCCAGTTGTGCCTGTCCGGTCGGCGGCATGCCCAGCGCTTTCAACCATCGAGCAAGCGGCTGTTGCCGCGCGCCGTGAAAACTCTGGATCAGGCGTGCGCTGCTGCGCTCGCCGAGGCCGGCAATGTTAGCAAGCTCTGACGCATCGAGGGTCAGCCAATCCAGCAGGTGTTTCAGACGGCCTGTTTCCAAAAGTTTCTCCCAGGTGCCGCGACCGACATGCTGCATGGCCAGGCCCTGCTTGCCACTGAGCCAGGTCAGACGCGCGAGAAACTGGCTTTCACACCCCGGCGTCGGTTGCCAGCAGCTCAGGGCGTGGTAGTCGCCAGCATCGGGGATGTTGATGTCCGCCCGTTCGCTGGTGCGCAGCACGACACTGTCGAGGCGCGGAATGGTCAGCCCGGCCAGAGTGATTGCCACCTGATCGCCGGGACGGATGTCGAGGGTTTGCCAGCGCTTGATTGAGCTGACGCTGACCCGTTTGATTTCGCGGTCATCGAGTCTGACCGGCAGCAGTTCCAGCACCGGCGTGATCCGCCCGGTGCGGCCGATCTTGAAATTGACCTTGCGCACTTCGGCCAATGCCTGGGCGAAAGGGTATTTCCAGGCGATCGCCCAATACGGCGCGCGAGCCTGCCAGCGTTCGGCGGGTGGCCGTTGGCTCTGGCGCAGCACCACGCCGTCGCTGGCAAAGGGCAGTGGCGAGCGATACCAGTGCTCGCGCCATTTTTGCGCGTCTTCGAATCGGGTGACGGGCTGGGTATAGGGCTCGGTTGTGGCGAACCCCAATGTCTGAAGTTCGGACAATCTTTCCGGCAGCCGCACAGGACCTTGCGGCCAGTCCCAGACAAACAGGCCGATCCCGGCGGCCTGTTCAACATCGAGTGTTTTACGTCCCATCAGCCCCGCGACGGTGGCGCGGGCATTGACGCTGCCGGACTGTGATTGAACATGCGCGCTCAGGCGCCAATAGAGTTCGCCCTGTACCAGCAGATCCCGTGGCTGCCTCAAACGTTGCGGAATGGCTGCAATCCTGCGCGCGGAGGCTGTCCAGTCCTGGCCGTTGACCCCATCACCGCGACTGATCGCCTGCTGCAATACCCCCTGGCGGTAGATCAGCGTGACAGCCACGCCGTCGACCTTGGGTTGCACCCAGACGTTCTGGCGATCACGCAACCAGTGGGCGAGGTCTTCGACTTTGTGCAGCTTGTCCAGGCCAGTGTGGGCGATGGGGTGGGTGACCGTGCCGGACGCGGTGCGCAACGGCTGCGGGGATGAGGGCTGGTTGAAACAGGCTTGCCATTCTTTCAGCCGCAGTTGGGACTGGTCATAGAGTTCGTCGCTGATCAATGAACGGCCTTCGCGGTGATAGGCGTCGTCCCATTGGTCGATCCGGTTTTGCAGGCTGGTGATTTCGCGTTGGGCTTGGGAACGATCCCAGTTCGGACAGTTGGCTTGGCTGACAAGGGTGATGAGTGCCAGCAGGAAGGCCAGCAACAGGCGCAGTGTGAAGAGCATCGTTGAGCGTCCTTGCTCGGGGGTAATATTTGAAGGGTAGGTGAGGATTCGAAATGCGTTACCGGGGGTGTTTTTCGAGGTGTTTCCGGATTCTGAATTGACGTTGCATGGGCGGGCGCCTTCGCGAGCAGGCTCGCTCCCACAGGGATCTAAAGAATGTTTCAGGCATGAAAAAGCCCCGCACGGCGCGAACCGTGCGGGGCTTTCTTGCAGCCAGGGTATTACAGGCCAGCGGCGGAACGCAGGGCGTCGGCGCGGTCGGTTTTTTCCCAGGTGAACGTGGTGAAGCTGTCTTCGCCAACGGTTTTGGTCTGCGGCGCACGACCAAAGTGGCCGTAGGCTGCGGTTTCCTGATACATCGGGTGCAGCAGGTCGAGCATGGTGGTGATCGCGTATGGACGCAGGTCGAACACTTCACGCACCAGTTTGATGATCTTGTCATCGCTGATCTTGCCGGTGCCGAAGGTGTTCAGCGAGATCGACGTAGGCTGGGCCACACCGATCGCGTAGGAAACCTGGATCTCGCAACGCTCGGCCAGGCCGGCCGCAACGATGTTCTTGGCTACGTAACGGCCAGCGTAGGCAGCCGAACGGTCAACCTTCGATGGATCCTTGCCGGAGAACGCGCCGCCGCCGTGACGGGCCATGCCGCCGTAGCTGTCGACGATGATCTTGCGACCGGTCAGACCGCAGTCACCTACCGGGCCACCAATGATGAACTGGCCGGTCGGGTTGATGTGGAACTGGGTGTCCTTGCTCAGCAGTTCGGCAGGCAGTACGTGCTTGACGATCAGCTCCATCACGCCTTCGCGCAGGTCTTTGTACGACACTTCCGGGTTGTGCTGGGTCGACAGAACCACAGCGTCGATGCCGACAACCTTGCCGCCTTCGTAACGGCAGGTCACTTGCGACTTGGCATCCGGACGCAGCCACGGCAGCAGGCCCGACTTGCGTGCTTCAGCCTGACGCTGCACCAGCTGGTGCGAGAAGGTGATCGGCGCTGGCATCAAAACGTCGGTTTCGTTGCTGGCGTAACCGAACATCAGGCCCTGGTCGCCGGCGCCCTGATCTTCAGGCTTGGCGCGGTCGACACCCTGGTTGATGTCAGGGGACTGCTTGCCGATGATGTTCATCACGCCGCAGGTCGCGCCGTCGAAGCCGACTTCGGAGCTGGTGTAGCCAATGTCGCAAATCACGTCACGAACGATCTGCTCCAGGTCGACCCAGGCGCTGGTGGTCACTTCACCAGCAACGATGGCGACGCCGGTCTTGACCAGGGTTTCCACGGCCACGCGAGCGTGTTTGTCCTGGGCAATAATGGCGTCCAGCACCGCATCGGAAATCTGGTCGGCGATTTTGTCCGGATGTCCTTCAGACACGGACTCGGAGGTGAAGAGGGAGTATTCGCTCATCTCGATGTTTTCCTGAATTTACCGATGGTGAGTGTCGCCAGCCGGTCGCTGAAAGTGGCGAACCTGGATCTGGAAACCATTACGTAAGCCTACATAGAGGCTTTCCCCGGGAACGAGTCCCGCAGCGGTGGCCCAACGGGCCAGATCGTCCTGTTCAAACCCCAACCAGAGATCACCGCAGGCCTCCCTGGCCCAACTCTGGTTGTGGCTACATAACTCTGTCACGAGCAGGCTACCGCCCGGTTGCAGCAGATCGGCCATGTGCCTGAGCGCATCGGCCGGAGCGGCGAAATGGTGCAGGACCATGTTCAACACTACGCAATGGGCCTTGAGGCTTGTGCCGTTCAATGCATCGGCCAATTGCAGGCTGACGTTAGCCAGCTGTTCACGTTCACACACCTGACGCGCCAGTTCGAGCATCGCCGGGCTGTTGTCCAGCGCGGTTACGGTGCCGAAACGACGGGCCAGTTCCGGCAGAAAAGCACCATCGCCGGGGCCGACTTCAATGGCCGTGGCTGCACCATCGAAGTTCAGTTTGTCGAGCAGGGCCAGCACGCTGTCACGGTACTGCGGCAGGCCTGCGATCAAATCTTGCTGGGCACGGAATTTCTCCGCGACCCGGGCGAAAAAATCCCGGCTGGCGGCGGCACGCTGACCATGAACCTGCTCGATGCGTGCTTGCACTTCATCGGGCAGATCCAGATTGTCGACTTCTTCCAGCAATGCCGCGTGCAGCTTGCCGCCGAGCAATTCGCTGTGGGGCAGGGCACGACGATAAAAAATTGCGTTGCCCTCACGGCGTGTCGCCACCAGGTCGGCTTGCGCCAGCACCTTGAGGTGATGGCTCATGCCCGACTGGCCGATGCCGAAAATCTGCGCCAGCTCCAGCACGCCAAACGAATCGTTGGCCAGCGCGCGCAATACATTCAGCCGCAGCGGATCGCCGCCGGCCTTGCACAGGGCCGCCAGCTCGTCGCAATCGTCATGGCGAATGGAAGGCACGCGTAAGTTCATAGGGCTGGCAGTCTAGAGACGGGGGCAATGCACCGCAAGGTCAATATCAAAAAGTTTTGATATTGCTCGATAAATGGCACTTCTCGGCGGACGGCAGTCTCTACAAACGAATAGCGGAAAGGTTTCACCAAGCGAAACCTGTGCTATCGATTGGAAAAACGCCTGCCGATGACTATCTGTCATTGCCCCGAGGCGCATGGGTGAGGGAAAATGCCCTCCTTTTTTCCGTTTCAGTCTATTCACACCCAGGAGATCAGCGATGCCTAGCCGTCGTGAGCGTGCCAACGCCATTCGTGCCCTCAGCATGGATGCCGTGCAAAAAGCCAACAGCGGCCATCCCGGTGCCCCTATGGGTATGGCAGATATTGCCGAAGTGCTGTGGCGCGACTACCTCAAGCACAACCCGAGCAACCCGTCGTTCGCCGACCGTGACCGCTTCGTGCTGTCCAACGGCCACGGCTCGATGTTGATCTACTCGCTGCTGCACCTGACCGGCTACGACCTGTCGATCGACGACCTCAAGCAGTTCCGTCAACTGCACAGCCGTACTCCAGGCCACCCGGAATTCGGTTACACGCCGGGCGTCGAAACCACCACCGGCCCGCTGGGTCAGGGTCTGGCCAACGCCGTCGGTTTCGCTCTGGCTGAAAAAGTCATGGGCGCGCAGTTCAACCGTCCCGGCCACAACATCGTTGACCACCACACCTACGTGTTCCTCGGTGATGGCTGCATGATGGAAGGCATTTCCCACGAAGTCGCCTCCCTGGCCGGCACGCTGGGCTTGGGCAAGCTGATTGCCTTCTACGATGACAACGGCATTTCCATCGACGGTGAAGTCGAAGGCTGGTTCACCGATGACACGCCGAAGCGTTTCGAAGCCTACAACTGGCAGGTGATCCGCAACGTCGACGGCCACGATCCGGAAGAGATCAAGACCGCCATCGAAACCGCACGCAAGAGCGCTCAACCGACGCTGATCTGCTGCAAGACCACCATCGGTTTCGGTTCGCCGAACAAGCAGGGCAAGGAAGATTGCCACGGCGCCCCATTGGGTGACGCAGAAATCGCCCTGACCCGTCAGGCATTGAACTGGAACTACGGCCCGTTCGAAATCCCGGCCGAGATCTATGCCGAGTGGGATGCCAAAGAAGCTGGCCGCGCGGTCGAAGCCGAGTGGGATCAGCGTTTCGCCGCTTACTCCGCTGCATTCCCGACTGAAGCCAACGAGCTGATCCGTCGTCTGAGCGGCGAACTGCCGGCCGACTTCTCGGAAAAAGCCTCGGCCTACATCGCCGAAGTCGCGGCCAAGGGCGAAACTATCGCCAGCCGCAAAGCCAGTCAGAACACTCTCAACGCCTTCGGCCCGCTGCTGCCGGAAATGCTCGGCGGTTCGGCTGACCTCGCCGGCTCCAACCTGACCCTGTGGAAAGGCTGCAAAGGCGTCAGCGCTGAAGACGCCAGCGGCAACTACATGTACTACGGCGTGCGCGAGTTCGGCATGACCGCGATCATGAACGGCGTCGCCCTGCACGGCGGTCTGGTGCCTTACGGCGCGACCTTCCTGATGTTCATGGAATACGCGCGCAACGCCGTACGCATGTCGGCTTTGATGAAGAAGCGCGTGATCCACGTCTACACCCACGACTCCATCGGTCTGGGCGAAGACGGCCCGACGCACCAGCCAATTGAGCAATTGACCAGCCTGCGCAGCACGCCGAACCTCGACACCTGGCGTCCAGCCGATGCCGTGGAATCGGCAGTGGCCTGGAAAAACGCTCTGGAGCGCAAGGACGGCCCGTCGGCGCTGATCTTCTCCCGGCAGAACCTGCAGCACCAGGAACGCGACGCTGGCCAGATTGCCAACATCAGCCGTGGTGGTTATGTGCTCAAGGATTGCGCAGGCGAGCCTGAGCTGATCCTGATCGCCACCGGTTCGGAAGTCGGTCTGGCGGTTCAAGCCTTCGACAAACTGACCGAGCAGGGCCGCAAGGTTCGCGTGGTTTCGATGCCTTGCACCAGCGCGTTCGATGCTCAGGATGCGGAGTACAAGCAGTCGGTTCTGCCGTTGCAGGTCAGCGCGCGTATCGCCATCGAAGCGGCCCACGCCGATTTCTGGTTCAAGTACGTGGGTCTGGAAGGTCGTGTGATCGGCATGACCACCTACGGTGAGTCGGCGCCGGCTTCGGCATTGTTCGAAGAGTTCGGCTTCACCCTGGAAAACATCCTCGGTCAGGCTGAAGAGCTGCTGGAAGACTAAATCTGACAGTTATGTTGTCCGGGCTGACGCCTTCGCGAGCAGGCTCGCTCCCACAGGGAAATGCATTCCAATGTGGGAGCGAGCCTGCTCGCGAAAGCGTTGGTTCGGGCAACATCGCACTGCCTGATACACCACGGTAATCGAGAACCCCATGCCTCAACCGCGTCCCTACAAAGTTGCACTCAACGGCTACGGCCGCATTGGTCGTTGCGTCTTGCGGGCGTTGTTCGAGCGCGGCGCGCAGGCCGGGTTTGAAATTGTCGCGATCAACGATCTGGCCGATATGGCCAGCATCGAATACCTGACACGCTTCGACTCCACCCACGGCCGTTTTCCCGGCGAAGTGCGGGTTGAAGGCGATTGTCTGCATATCAATGGCGACTGCGTGAAGGTCTTGCGCAGTGCCACCCCTGAAGGCATCGATTGGGCGTCGCTGGGCGTCGATCTGGTGCTTGAGTGCTCTGGCGCTTACCACACCCGTGCCGATGGCCAGCGATTTCTCGCTGCCGGCGCGCCGCGCGTGCTGTTCTCGCAGCCGATGGCCAGCGAAGCGGATGTCGACGCCACCATCGTCTACGGCGTCAATCAGGACTGCCTGACCGGCGACGAGCTGCTGGTGTCCAACGCCTCCTGTACGACAAATTGCGGCGTGCCGCTGCTGCGTCTGCTCGATCAGGCGATCGGTCTGGATTACGTGTCGATCACCACCATTCACTCGGCGATGAACGATCAGCCAGTGATCGACGCCTATCACCACGAAGATCTGCGCCGCACGCGTTCGGCGTTCCAGTCGGTGATCCCGGTGTCCACTGGTCTGGCACGCGGTATCGAGCGCCTGCTGCCGGAACTTGCCGGGCGAATTCAGGCCAAAGCCGTGCGCGTGCCGACAGTCAACGTGTCCTGCCTCGACATCACGATGCAGACCGCCACCGCGACTGACGCCAATGAGGTCAACCGGATCCTGCGCGAAGCCGCCACCAGCGGCCCGCTCAAAGGCCTTTTGGCCTACACCGAGTTGCCGCACGCCAGCTGTGATTTCAACCATGACCCACATTCGGCCATCGTCGATGCCAGTCAGACCCGTGTTTCCGGCCCCAAACTGGTGAACATCCTGGCCTGGTTCGACAACGAGTGGGGTTTTGCCAACCGAATGCTGGACGTAGCAGACCACTATCTGCAAACAGCAACTTCAAAAAAACCGTAGGAAGTGCGACCCATGACCGTGTTGAAGATGTCCGACCTCGATCTGCAAGGTAAGCGCGTATTGATCCGCGAAGACCTCAACGTCCCCGTCAAGGACGGTGTTGTCACCAGCGACGCGCGCATCCTGGCTTCGCTGCCGACCATCAAGCTGGCCCTGGAAAAAGGCGCGGCAGTGATGGTCTGCTCGCACCTGGGCCGTCCTACCGAAGGCGAATTCTCCGCCGAAAACAGCCTGAAACCTGTCGCCGATTACCTGAGCAAAGCGCTTGGCCGTGAAGTGCCGCTGGTGGCTGACTACCTCGGTGGCGTTGAGGTCAAGGCTGGCGACATCGTGCTGTTTGAAAACGTACGCTTCAACAAGGGCGAGAAGAAGAACGCCGACGACCTGGCGCAGCAATACGCGGCCCTCTGCGACGTGTTCGTGATGGACGCCTTCGGTACTGCTCACCGCGCCGAGGGTTCGACCCATGGTGTAGCCAAGTTCGCCAAAGTCGCTGCCGCCGGCCCGTTGCTGGCCGCTGAGCTGGATGCACTGGGCAAAGCCCTCGGCGCGCCGGCCAAGCCAATGGCAGCCATCGTTGCCGGCTCCAAGGTGTCGACCAAACTCGACGTGCTGAACAGCCTGAGCCAGATCTGCGATCAACTGATCGTCGGCGGCGGCATCGCCAACACCTTCCTCGCGGCGGCTGGTCACCCGGTCGGCAAGTCGCTGTACGAACCGGACCTGCTCGACACCGCGCGTGAAATCGCTGCCAAAGTCAGCGTACCGTTGCCGGTTGACGTTGTGGTCGCCAAGGAATTTGCCGAAAGCGCTGAAGCGACCGTCAAGCTGATCGCTGACGTGGCGGCTGACGACATGATTCTCGACATCGGTCCGCAAACTGCAGCCAATTTCGCCGAGCTGCTGAAGTCGTCGAAAACCATTCTGTGGAACGGCCCGGTTGGTGTGTTCGAGTTCGATCAGTTCGGCAACGGCACCAAAGTGCTGGCCCAGGCTATCGCCGAAAGCTCGGCATTCTCCATCGCGGGCGGTGGCGACACCTTGGCGGCGATCGATAAATATGGCGTGGCTGAGCAGATCTCTTACATTTCCACCGGTGGTGGCGCGTTCCTCGAATTCGTCGAGGGCAAGGTGCTGCCGGCCGTTGAAGTCCTGGAAAGCCGGGCCAAGGCCTGAGGCCGCCCGTTTGGCCAGGCAAAGGAGTGTTCATATGGTCAAGTCGTTAGCGCTGTTGTTGCTGACCGGTACGCTGGCGGCCTGCGGGAGCACCCCGAAGGCTGACGCCACGCCAGCACCGAGCGAGCCGCAGAAGGGCTGTTATCAGGCCGACTGGCAGGCCGAAACCAACCCGGTGCTGAACAAGCGCTCGGGGCCGGACGGCCTGGACAAATACGAGACGCAAACCCCGGTCAAGGAACATGGTTGTCCTTGACGGGTCTGACTCTTTAACTCAGGGCTGGCGGCATGCGTCGTCAGTCGAGGAACACGGATGAAAGGCTTGATCGCCGTTGCGGCGTTGACATTGTTGGGTGGTTGCGCGCAGTTGAACCTGTTTCAGTCGTCGGCCCCGGCAGACGACTGGACGACCTGGACCTGCGACAGTCAGGCCAAGGTGTTGTGGCGTTACGCCGATGCCGGCCAGAAGGAAGTCGACGTTCGCCTCGGCGGCGGTGATCAGGTCTATCGCCTGAAAGAAGAGCCGGGCGCCTCGGGCGCGCTGTACAGCGATGGCATGCTGGCGTTTCACGTCAAGGGTGACGAAGGCCTGGTGTACTGGGTCGCCACCAATGACCTGATTGGCCGTGGTTGCAAGGCGCAGTAATTGACACACCACAGTTCTACTGTGGGAGCGAGCCTGCTCGCGAAAGCGGCCTGGCAGGCACTGCATCAGCGACTGCAAGATTGCTTTCGCGAGCAGGCTCGCTCCCACAGGGGATCTGTGTAGTTCTTGGAATTTGCTTTACCGAATCACCAGGTCGGGCCTCAACCCCCGATCTGCATTAACTTGAATAGCCGCCGCCGCTCCGGCAGGCTGGCACGATCAACGACCCTCAACCGGGAGAGACACACACAATGGCACTTATCAGCATGCGCCAGATGCTGGACCACGCAGCCGAGTTCGGCTATGGCGTTCCAGCCTTCAACGTCAACAACCTTGAGCAGATGCGCGCCATCATGGAAGCCGCTGACAAGACTGACTCCCCGGTGATCGTCCAGGCTTCGGCCGGCGCCCGCAAATACGCCGGCGCACCGTTCCTGCGTCACTTGATCCTGGCCGCGATCGAAGAATTTCCGCACATCCCGGTGTGCATGCACCAGGACCATGGCACCAGCCCTGACGTTTGCCAGCGCTCGATTCAACTGGGCTTCAGCTCGGTGATGATGGACGGCTCGCTGGGCGAAGACGGCAAGACCCCGACCGACTACGACTACAACGTCCGCGTTACCCAACAAACCGTGGCCATGGCTCACGCCTGCGGCGTTTCGGTAGAGGGCGAGCTGGGTTGCCTGGGTTCGCTGGAAACCGGTATGGCCGGTGAAGAAGACGGCATCGGCGCTGAAGGCGTTCTGGATCACAGCCAGATGCTGACCGACCCGGAAGAAGCCGCTGACTTCGTCAAGCGCACCCAGGTCGATGCCCTGGCCATCGCCATCGGCACCAGCCACGGTGCCTACAAGTTCACCAAGCCACCAACCGGCGACGTGCTGGCGATCGACCGCATCAAGGAAATCCACAAGCGCATCCCGAACACCCACTTGGTGATGCACGGTTCGTCCTCCGTGCCACAAGAGTGGCTGGCGATCATCAACCAGTACGGCGGCGACATCAAAGAAACCTACGGCGTCCCGGTTGAAGAGATCGTCGAAGGCATCAAGCACGGCGTGCGCAAGGTCAACATCGACACCGACCTGCGCCTGGCCTCCACTGGCGCCATGCGTCGCCTGATGGCCACCAACCCGAGCGAATTCGACCCACGTAAATTCTTCGGCGCCACCGTGACCGCAATGCGCGATGTATGTATCGCTCGTTATGAAGCGTTCGGTACTGCCGGTAATGCCTCGAAGATCAAACCGATCTCGCTGGAAGCGATGTACCAGCGTTATTTGAAGGGTGAGTTGAACGCCAAGGTTAATTAAATTTAAGTGTTTGAAAGAAGCCCGCAGTGATGCGGGCTTTATTTATATTAAGTAGCCAGAACGAAATTCAATCTTTTTTATATCCTAACCGTAGATGCTTACGGGATCGCTCCACTCTGTATTTGAGACCGGCGCGTTTTTAGTTGCATAGCATCGAGCTTGAACCTGAATCCATTCACCTGTTTTGATTGTTAACTCGACTCTCCATTGCCCACCCGGCTCGACACGACCTGTTCCGAGGACTTGGCCTGTGTTGGAAACAGCAACGTCAACAAAATAATTAGGCTCGCCAGTTCCGTAAAGTGCGGGATGTGGACCAAGGGGGGGAGCATATTGAAGGGGAGCGATGGTTGCTTTCTGTGCCATGTTGGTTTCTTCCATGTAGATGAGATGGTGTTTGGCTGTAAGGGATACAGTTGGTGCTTGTATCGCTTGTTTTTGATGTTAAGGATTATTTAAATACGCGTAACCTGTAATAGTTGACAGTCTTTAATCTCAATTGGCTATAACAGTCGGATCATTTAGATATTACGATGTCTACTGTGGGAAGAGGCGTATTTATCAAATCCTTCGTTAGTTAAGCCACTAACTGAGCTTGGGTGTTGAACTGATTAAAAGGAAACCCGCCGAGACAGACTGTGTGAAAACGCACTGATGGTGGTTCCAGCAAACGCCCCGACTTGTTCGGGGCGTTTGCTTTTGTGCTCACAGCAGACGAAAAAAGGCGTTTCAGCCCCATCAGCGCCATCATCTGGCGCACGCTCAACACGTTAATTGCTCTTTTCAGGTTGTAGGCGTTCACCGCCAAGGCCATTTCAGCTCTCGCGCCTTCAAGCTGTCGCAGCAAGAAGCGAGCGTTACCAAATAACCACTGTTTAAGGTTGCCAAAGGGATGTTCGACGATGGATCGTCGGCTGACCATCATTTCGGGATGCGCCTGCATTCGCTGCTCCATTCGCTGGAAAGCCTGTTCGTGCATATGGCGCGAGATGTATCGGCGTTTGGCGTCGGTGCACTTCGCTTTAATCGTGCAGCTTGTGCAGTCGCTGACCTTCGCTTGGTAGATCCGGCCTTTGTTGCTGATCTGCTTAAAGATCAGCCATTTCCGCTGGAAATAGCCGTAGAGCTAGAGTATGAGCTGATCCGCTGGATCGTAAGAGGGACGGCCGGTGCTTTTGGGAAGTGCTTTATCAAAGCCCAGTCGAGCCAGATCCAGCTTGGCGACGTGAAGATCGATAACGCCAACGAGGTGATCCTCGGGGATCAACTCTTCCAGCGAGACCGGAAACAGGCTGGTCTGGCTGCGGGACTGTCCCTGGATGTAGGCCATAACGAAAAATGCTCCGTATCTTTCGATACGGAGCATTTTCTTTGAGCGCTGCGCAGATTGCTAGGTTTTCACACAGTCTGGAGAGGCGGGTTTTTTGGGGGCGGAATTTCTCGCAATGACGAAGTTATCTAAACGTCAGAGAAAATGGCGCTGCCGCGCGCTCAATGGCGTTGACCACATGAGGCGCGTGTTCGCGATACTGAGGATAGCGTCCGAGCACCGTTTCAACCGAGGCAAGCAGGTTTTGAATTCGCTCTTTGGGTTGGTCGATTTCACAGGTGCGAGCAAACTCCAAGAGTCCTTGTCGTGAGGCGAACATTGACTTGTTGCCCGCCAGATCCAATGCCAGAACATCTTCTGGAATATAGGCCGTGGTGTTGACGATGTCGTAAGCCGGCGCCAGATGCGCATCGCGTTGCGTCGGTTCTGAGTAGAGCAATCCGAAATTTTTCAAATGAGCGTCGCCGTTTCCGACGATGCAGCTCAGGGCAACGCTAGCGAAGAGTTGATCAAGCGACGTACGCAAGTGTTTCGCCGGGCAAAACACTCGAACAGCCTTGGCGATTGCCGCATAACTCTTGCTGTACTTCTGGTTAGCCGACAGCCCCATCAGCACGGCCATGTCTTCAAACCCAATCGGGTTGAGCCTGTCGTCGTGATCAAATCGACGCATGACAAACAGCTTGGCGTTGTCGGAAAGGTAAAACGGTGGAACGGGAATCCCCGCCTCTTTCGCCATGGACATGCAAAGGAATTCGTTGATCGCAAGGCCCGGGAATTCGTCTCTTCCACTCTTGATGATCAGATCCGAGGTTTTGGATGTCACTCTCGGCAACTCTGGTTCTTGCCGCTCCGGCACCAGCAACTTGGGTTGAACACCTGAAATGCCTGCCCGCAGGAGGTAACGATCAAGCATCTCAGCGAAGATATCTTCCGTACCATCCCACGTGAGGATCTCTTCGAGTTTTTCTCCCGGAAATTCTTGCGCCTGCAACAATGCATCAACGGTTTCAGAGCGTACGTGAATCCTGCCAATGGGCGATGTACTGCCGGAAAGCGCCAGTAGCAGCATTGGGTTGACGTTCACAGTCTTGGCCAAGCGGTTGCGCAACTGCTCCAGTACGTAGCCTTCTGGCAGGTTCATTTGAAAAACAGGGTGCAACTCGCGCCGACGAAATTCGTCATGCCGTACAGGCATCAGGAGGCTGATCGCCATTTGTGGCGATGCATCTTCGTGATAACGAAAAGTGAAATCCTCGGCATCGCTGCAAAGCCTTCCGCTAGTACCTTCAGGGGTACTGACTTGAAGAGAGGCCATGTTCATTCGAATAAATCTCCAATCTCTTCAAGGGTTGGCATCGTTGCTGGAACCACTGAGAGTTCGCAGTCCAAAGCAGCCAAAACCCGCGCGTAAGCGATCATGCCGACAGAAAGGGTGCCTTTCTCCACTGCGATGACTTTGTATCGCGTCAGTCCCGCCAGATGGGCAAGCTGCGCCTGCGTCAAGCCACGATTTATACGTTTTTCACGTAATTGAATGCCGAGACGGGTAATTAAAAGAGAGTAATCCATGTTGCGCTACCGTCACATTTTGATGTCAATGTAGCGTATGCGGAACATTTAATCTATTTGGCTCAAGAAACCCGCGGTGAGGGAGGCTTTTTTGTGGACGACTATTCCTTCAGTTCAACGAGCATGACCACCTGCGCGATGCCTAGCGCAGTCCTGCGGTGTGAGGTGTCGAGCATGGCGGCGAAGTTGTTGAGCATTTCGCTGGCTGAACCCAGGGTTTCGCTGGCGTTTGCCAGCAGCGATTCAGTGTTGTACTTCGGGTTGGCGAGGTACATGGATCGGGTTTGTGCGTGCTGGCCATGATGAAGGCGGACGGTTTGAGGTAATGGTCGAGGGCGCGTTCGGCGGCGTCGTTGAGTTTTTTGGAATCAAGGGATTCGTAGGGGGATGCGGGACTGTTTCTGGGGTGCGGCGTTGATTTGATCATGGTTCGTCTCCGGTAAATGGAGCCGACACCGGATCGCTACTAAACGAAGAGGGTGGCAGCTGAACGCAGGTTAGTAGACCGGGGAGACGCGACCGGCGCACCCGAAGGCGCTCTGCGTACAGCTACCATCAAGCGCGGGTTATGCCCGACTGAATGGTGCCAGTGCGCATCGCGTAACCACGGGCTACTAAACCCGATCACTGGGAATCAGCTGTTGTAGGCATCCGGAAGTAACTGCTGACAGATATAAACAACGCTGTTTAAAGGTAGGAGCTGCCGAAGGCTGCGATCTTTTGATTTTGATCCCGGCGTCCCAAGAGGCGCCAACATCAAGATCAAAAGATCGCAGCCTTCGGCAGCTCCTTGTATCTCGACTAACGCTCCGTCAGGAGCGATAGTTCTCGACTGATCATCGAGGGAGGGACTTGGAAGCCGCGCAGCTCCTTAGGCTTTTTGCCTGTGACGTAGATCGTGCTCCAGCCCTCCACACTCACTCGTACAGTTCGCACGGTATCTTGGGCCCGCCTGCGGCGAGAGCCCGCATTCGCAAGGTTGGACAGAGTGACGTGATGATCGCAACAGGGAACAAGTGGAGAAACGATCATGTCCGGTTTCGTTGGCGTCGACATCGCAAAGAACACCTTTGATATCGCTACACACCAGCCCAACGGCAAGCACAAAACCAAGGCCAAGCTGGCCAACGATCCAAAGGGCTTTAAAGAGTTTGAGGCGTGGCTAGAAAAAAACGCCGAGCGTTCGGCCCTGATCGTGATGGAAGCCACCAGCGTCTACCACTTGGAGCTCGCGGAATTCGTTTACAACAAAGGCTTCCGGGTCTGCGTCGTGAACCCGGCTACGACCAAAGCGTACGCTGACAGCGAACTGCGCCGCATCAAGACCGATAAAAGCGATGCCAAACTGATCGCCGACTTTGCCCGGGAAAAGGATCAAAAACTTCACCCATGGGCGCCTGAGCCGCTGAAATACCGCCAGTTAAAAGCAATGGTGCGCCGCCTGGATGACCTTCAGGAAATGGAACAAATGGAGCTTAATCGTCTGGACGTTTCCGACGAAAAGGTCAAAGACTCGATCAACTCCGTTCTGCGCCATATCGAAAAAGAGATCGTAGAAACGCATAAGGCGATCAAAAAACACATCGATGACGACCCGGATATGCGTCAGATGCGGGATCTCATCGTAACCATCGACGGCATCGGACAAAAAACGCTTGAACGATTGCTCGCCGAACTGGGTGACTTGCGCAAATACAGTGATCCTCGCCAACTGGTCGCTGCTGCAGGGCTCAATCCAAAGCTGCAGGAATCAGGAAAGCTCAAAGGTCACACCCTGATCTCAAGAGTAGGGTCAGCACGGCTGCGTGCAGGCCTTTACATGCCTGGCATGGTGGCGCTGAAACACAATAAGGCGATCAAGGCGATGAAAGAACGCCTGGAAGCCAATGGCAAGGCCCCCAAGCAGATCATCTGCGCAGCAATGCGCAAGCTGCTGCACTTCGTTTACGGAGTGCTCAAGTCAGGACTGCCATATGACCCGAAACTTGCGCTTGCCCGGTGAGGCTCAAGACGGTATCTACAAGGGATTGCGATGTCGAAATGGGTTACTTGTCGTGATCAATATCCAGTTTGGTAAACGTCACCTGTCCACCTTCACTGGTGTACCCGGTGTTGTCCTGCACATACACGCCGGCCTTGAAGTACAGCGGCTTGTCGCGCCAGGTCGCGCTGATCTGGGAGTCCCACTGATAGCCCGCCGCACTCACGCCCAGGGCACCGCCGGGGCTCAAGTGGATGAGGTAGTTGAATTCGCGATCAAGCTTGACGCCGGTGGCGAGGGTGATGACGCGGCTTTCGGCGTCGTCCGGGCGCATGCGCACTTTGATCACCAGATTGCCGGTCTGGGTTTTTTCCTTGTACTGATATTCGAGCTTGACCATCGGCCGCTGGCTTTCGTACGCGTGGATCTGGCCGATGACGATCTTGCCCGAGCTCGGCACCTTGTTCACCGCGAGGGTCGCGCGCAGCAGGTTGTCGGCGTCCGGGTAGTACCAGTTGCGCAGGGTGCCGTTGCTGTAGGTTTCGCGCAGTTCGGTACGCGGGTAGATGGCGTTTTCGGTTTTCGAGCCAGTCACCGGGGACCAGAAGAACAGGGTGCCGGTGTCGGAATGGAAGTACTGATCCTTGAAGCCATCCACCAGTTTTGAGGTTTCGACGGTGTACGGCGGGCTGCCAACAGGAACGCTGAGGTTCCAGGTTGCGAGGTCGATCATGACGGTTCTTCCAATCAATTCATCCGGAACGCCGGTGCCAGAAGCTCTAGCCCGCGCGTTTTCGGGCGTCTTTATAAGCGTAGCGGCAATTTTTGTTAATGCCCGCCTGGCGATTACTTGACGTCAAAGTCCTGTCGAAATGCCATCCCGCCCGGTTTTCGGGGGCTGTAGCGGTGACCGTTAGTCGGCTGGGTTGAGCATTGTTTAAATGATGGCGGGATGACAGCTTCTGCTTTCACTGATCCGCGTCTAGAGTGAAGGCTCAGTACGTCTATGGTTTTGCCGGCAACCGGTCCCGATAAGAGAAGCAGCATGGAATGCGCGCAACCCCAGCCAGGTGAAGGCAGCTCGGTCCTTTTGATCGTCGATGATTACCCCGAAAATCTGATCAGCATGCGCGCGTTGCTGCAGCGTCAGGATTGGCACGTGATGACCGCCGCCTCGGGTTTCGAGGCGCTGAACCTTTTGCTCGAACACGACATCGACCTGGTCCTGCTCGATGTGCAGATGCCCGGCATGGACGGTTTCGAGGTCGCGCGCTTGATGCGCGGCAGCCAGCGCACGCGGCTGACGCCGATCATTTTCCTCACCGCCAACGAGCAATCTCAGGACGCCGTGATCAAAGGCTATGCCAGCGGCGCGGTGGATTACCTGTTCAAGCCGTTCGATCCGCAAATCCTCAAGCCCAAGGTCCAGGCGCTGCTCGAGCACCAGCGCAATCGCCGTGCCTTGCAACGCCTGAGTCATGACCTGGAAGTGGCGCGCGCCTTCAATGCCTCAGTGCTGGACAACGCCGCCGAAGGCATTCTGGTGTTGAGCGAGGACGGCGTGATCCGCTTCGCCAACCCGGCGATTTCGCGACTGCTCAATGCGCCGGTGAAGGATCTGGAAGGCAAGGAGTTTCTCGATTTCCTGCAGAAGCCACACATTCCCCTGTGGGCCGATTCCGAGTTCTACGCCGGCTACCAACGCGGGGAAACCCTGCGCCTGCATGATGCGTTGTTGCGCACCGCGCCTGGGCAGCAAGTGCCGGTGGCCTTGTCCTGCGCACCGCTGCCCTCGGAACAGCATGCGATGGTGGTGACGGTGCTGGACATGTCGGTGGTGCGTCACTTGCACCAGCAACTGGAATTCCAGGCGGTAACCGATCCGCTGACCGGGCTGCTCAACCGGCGCGGGTTCTACCAGACCGTGGAAAACCTGCTGTTGCGCGGCGAACGCAGCGACAGCAGTTGGGTGTTGCTCTACCTCGATCTCGACGGCTTCAAACGGGTCAACGATTCCCTCGGTCACGATGCCGGCGATCGCGTGTTGCGCTGGGTTTCCGAGCAATTGAAAGCGTGCCTGCGGCCGTTCGATATTCTCGCGCGCATGGGCGGCGATGAATTCACCGCGTTGCTGGATCTGGAGTTTCCCGAGCAAGCGGCGAAGATTGCCGAAAAACTCATCGAACGGGTATCGGTGTGTCAGCAGATCGAAGGTCTGGATATCGTCCTTGGCGCCAGTATCGGCATTGCCACTTATCCCGACTGCGGGCGCAATCTCGACGGTTTGCTGCGCGCCTCGGACATCGCTATGTACGAGGCCAAGCGCGCCGGGCGTCAGCAATATCGTTTCTATGACCCTGAAATGAACGGCCGCGCACGCTCGCGTCTGATGCTGGAAGACAGCGTGCGTGAGGCCATCGAGAATCGCGATTTCAATTTGGTCTATCAGCCGCAGGTGGCGATCGGCAGCGGACAGATCCGTGGGTTCGAGGCGTTGCTGCGCTGGCAGCATCCGAGCGTCGGCGATGTGCCGCCGGGGTTGTTTCTGCCATTGCTGGAAGAGGCGCGCTTGATCAGTCGCCTCGGCAGCTGGATCTATCACCGTGGCGCCGGTCAGCGCAAAGCCTGGGAAACCTTGTTCGCCGAAGATCTGGTGCTCGGCGTGAGCCTGAGCAATACCCAGTTCGGCCTGCCGAATCTGGTCACTGAGTTGCGTCAAGTCATGGAACGCCATGCGCTGCAACCGCGGCAACTGGAAGTCGAAGTCACCGAAGAAGCGTTGATGCAAGACCCGGACGAAACCCGCAAGCAACTGCGGCTACTGCGTCATCTCGGGGTGCGCGTGGCGCTGGATGATTTTGGTTCGGGGCCGTGCTCGCTGGCGCATCTGCGCGATCTGGAACTGGACACGCTGAAGCTCGACCGCCATTTGATCGCGCGCCTGCCGGACTCGCCACGGGATGCGGCGCTGGTGCGCATGGTCATCGACCTGTGCAAGCAATACGGTCTGCTGGTGATTGCCGAAGGAGTGGAAACCCTCGAGCAATATCAGTGGCTGCAAGCCCATGGCTGCGAATACGTGCAGGGCTTCCTCGTCGCGCGGCCGTTGATCGCCGAAGACGCGGTCAGCTTCGTTGAACCGTTTGACTGGAGCGCGTTGCCCGGTTGAATTCGCTACACTGGCGGACCTTTTTCGAACCGCGTCGCTTGTCCATGACTGTGTTGAAGTACCTCCAGGCCTACCCCGCGCAATTGCAGGATCAGGTGCGCCAACTGATCGCCGAAGGGCGCCTGGGTGAATACCTGAATCAGCGCTATTCAGGGCGACACGACGTGCAGAGCGACAAGGCCTTGTACAGCTACGCGCTGGATCTCAAGCAGCAGTACATGCGCAATGCGCCGGCCATCGACAAAGTGCTGTTCGACAACCGCCTCGACCTGACCCACCGCGCGCTCGGCCTGCACAGCACGGTTTCGCGGGTGCAGGGCGGCAAGCTCAAGGCCAGCAAGGAAATTCGCATCGCCGCGCTGTTCAAGGACGCCGCGCCGGATTTTCTGAAGATGATCGTGGTGCACGAGCTGGCGCACTTCAAGGAGTCGGATCACAACAAGGCGTTCTATAAACTGTGCGAGCACATGCTGCCGGGGTATCACCAGATCGAGTTCGATCTGCGTGTGTACCTGACGTGGCGGGATATGCAGTAAAGATCAAAAGATCGCAGCCTTCGGCAGCTCCTGCAGTTGAAATGCGATCTTCTGTAGGAGCTGCCGAAGGCTGCGATCTTTTAACGGTGGGAGTGTTTAGATGGACGTAAGCAAGACCAAAAGCAGTTTCTATCGCCGTTTGTACGTGGCTTATCTCATCGATAGCGGCCTGGCGCCGAGTGTGCCGACGCTGACCGAAGTCACCGGCATGCCGCGACGCACGGCGCAGGACACGATTGCCGCGCTGGCCGATCTGGACATCATCTGCGAGTTCGAACAGGAAGAGGGCGCACGCAATCATGCCGGGCGCTATCGGATTCGTGAGTGGGGAGCGATTGATCGCGGATGGATCGAGCGCAATTTGCGGCAGATAAAAGCGGTGCTGGAATACCCCTGATTCCTGCGGCGCCTGAACTGACGCAATCGCTGGCAAGCCAGCTCCCACAGGGATCTCCAGCGAACACGGTTTTCGTGAACGAGTGATGAACCTGTGGGAGCTGGCTTGCCAGCGATGAGGCCCTCAAGAACGACGCATGCCGATATGTGGAATGTCATCCTCGAGATATTCCTCACCCACCACGACAAACCCGTACCTGCCGTAATACCCCTGCAAGTGTGCCTGCGCCGACAGATAGATCGGTACCTGCGGCCAGTGCTTTTCGGCCTGCTTCAGCGCCTGTTCCATCATCGCGTGGCCCAACCCTTTGCCACGGCCGGCGGGCGCGGTCACCACGCGGCCAATCACCACGTCGCCGCCCTGGGATTCCGGATCCAGCAGGCGCAGGTAAGCCATCAACTGATCATCCTCCCAACCCATCAGGTGATGGGTATCGCCCTCCAGATCCTGGCCGTCGAGATCCGGGTAGGCGCATTTCTGTTCGACCACGAATACATCAGAGCGCAGCTTCAACGAGGCGTACAACTGCTCTTTGCCCAGATCGCGATGATGTTTGCAGATCCACTCGATTGTCATTTTTCGATTCCTTGACCATGTCGCCCGATACTAAGCGCAGCTGCGCCATATGTCTGTATGGCGCAACAGTCTGTGATAAAGGTCAAAATGCCACCATTCCTTTCTCGCGCCCGCCGAGACTTTGTGTAATCTGCTCAAGAGCACTGCGCACTGGTTCCCATGAGCTAATGTTCAATGCTTGGGTTTTGCCGGTAAGGGGCCTTTGGTTTTGACGTGAAACCACGTCGGGCGGTTGCCCGCTGAGGATGTTCAAGCATGCTGCGATTGCTTCAAGCCGTTGCTTTGATCGGACTGCTGGTGCTGGGCCAGGATGCTGCGGCGCAGAAGCTGCGGCTGGCGTTCGATAATTGGCCGCCGTTTACCGACGATGCACTGGTCAACGGTGGACTGGCCACCGACATTGTCAGCACCGCACTGGCTCGCGCCGGTTATGCCAGCGGTTACGAACAAGTGCCGTGGGCGCGAGCATTGCTGGGGATTGGCGAGGGGCGTTACGACGTACTGGTCAACGCTTGGTACAACGACGAACGCACGCAGATCGGTCAGTTTTCCGGTGAGTACCTGATCAACCGCATCCGCTTCCTCAAGCGCAAAGACGCACCCATCGACTACAGCAACCTCGAGCAACTGCACACTTACCCGATTGCCGTGGTGCGCGGGTACGCCTATTCCGCACCTTTCGATGCCGATACGGCGATGCAGAAAGTCCCTGTGCACAACTTCGCCATGGGCGTGCGCATGCTCGCGGCGGACCGGGTCAAGCTGACCCTGGAGGATGAGTACGTGGCCAAGTATTACCTGGCACGGGAATCGGCCAAGGTACGCAATTCGGTGGAGTTTTTACCCAAGCCGTTGAGTGAGAATAGCCTGCATATTCTGGTCAGCCTGAAGAACCCGCAGCATGAGCAGATCGTCGCCGGGTTTGATCGAGCGATCGAGGCGATGAAGGCTGACGGGACTTATGAGAAGTTATTGCGGCGGCATGGAATGTGAAGGGTGATCCGGCAATTTCTTTGTGGCTGATGACCTCTTCGCGAGCAGGCTCGCTCCCACAATTTGAAATGCATACCCTGTGGGAGCGAGCCTGCTCGCGAACGCGTCGTCTCAGGCGCCGCTGATTTCGGCAGTGTCCTTGATCAAATGCGCCGCCAACGTCCGAAGCGGCCCCAACTGCCGGCAAATCAGCGCCAGCTGCGTCTGCACCAACCGTTGCCCTTCATCGATTTCATCCGGCATCTGTTCCAGCTCATTGGCCAGCGCTTCCTCGTCATCACTCTGAATCGCAATCGGCTGCTTGCTCGCCAAACCATGAGCGATTTCGTCGATGCTGGTCGCCAGTTTCACCCCGGCGCCTTCGATCAGATGCTCCCGCACCTCCGCTGGCAACTGTGTTTCACGGTGCGCGCCGAGCCCTGACAAATAGCTGAGCAACGTGTGCGACAGCACTAGGAAACGGAAGCCGACATCCGCCTCCTTACGGAAATGCCCCGGCTCCATGAGCATGTTCGCCAGTGTCGTCGACAGCGCCGCGTCAGCGTTATGGGCGTTGCGTCGGGCCAGGCGATAAGCGAGGTCATCGCTTTTGCCGGCGGCGTATTGCTGCATGATCTGGCGCAGGTAGATGCTGTTGCAGGTCAGGGTGTTGGCCAGCACTTTGTTCAGGCGCCGACCCTGCCAGTCCGGCAGGAACAGGAACACCGCCAGACCTGCGATCAGGCTGCCCAGCAGGGTATCGAACAGCCGTGGCAGGAACAGCCCGTAGCCATCGCCGACCTGATTGAAGCAGAACAGCACCATGATCGTGATCGCCGCCGTTGCCAGGGTGTAGCGGGTGGTGCGGTTGGTAAAGAACACCACACCGGCAGCGATGGCGAAGCACGATTGCACCACCGGGTTGGGGAACAGATCGAACAGCGCCCAGGCCACCGTCAGGCCAATGGCCGTGCCGATGATCCGCTGGCCGAGTTTGCGCCGGGTCGCGCCGTAGTTCGGCTGGCAGACGAACAGCGTGGTGAGGATGATCCAGTAGCCTTGCGACGGGTGGATCAGGTGCACCATGCCGTAGCCGATGCTCAGTGCCAGCGGTAGGCGCAGGGCATGGCGGAACAGCAGCGAGGTCGGCGTCAGTTGCGTACGCAGGCGAATCCACACGTCCTTGAGATTACGCGGTGAGCGGTCGAGCAGGCTGCTGTCGGTGGCGTCCGCCAGGGCATCGGGGTTGCTGGCATCGCTGAGCAGTCGGTCGAGGGTGCCGAGGTTGGCCGCCAAGGCGCGCAGCGAGCGCAGCAGGCCGCGCCATGCCGGATTGCTCTGGATGCGTAAATGTTCGAGGGAGGCATGCAGGTCGTTCAGGGCTTCGGCGAAACTGGCGTCGTAGATGAATGGCTGGCGCATCTGGATCGATTCGGCCAAGGCCCGGCAGGCCTTGCCTTGCTGGCGCAGCAGGCGCTGGCAGCGGAACAGCACGTCGCTGTGGAAGAACGCTTCGGCCAGCGCGTTGTAAGGATAGTGCGAAGAGCTGGCGCGTTCGTGAATGTCCTGCGCGAGGAAATACAGCTTCAGATAACGGCTGACTTTCGAGCCGGGTCGACCGTTGCCGACCCGATGCAGGATGATTTCCTTGGCCGTGTTCAGGGCGGCGACCACCCGGCCATTCTGCTGCGCCAGTTCGAGGCGGCGGGCTTCGACGTCCATCTGCCGGATCGGCTCGAACAGCGAAGATTTCAGCTTCAGATAAAGGCCCAGCTCGCGGAACAGCCGCGCCAGACTCTGCTGCACCGGTTGATTGGAAAACAGCGCCTGCCACAGCACCGAGAGCAGGCCGTACCACGCCGCGCCAGCGACCAGCAGCATCGGTTCGTGCCAGAAATCAGTGACCGCGCCGCCGCGCTGATCAACGCCGATCATCGTGTACACCGACAGAATCAGCGTCGCCGAAGCGATCGCGCCGTAACGCTCGCCCAGCGCACCGAGCATGGTCAGGCCGAAACTGGCCAGCGCCAGGGCCACGGCGAAAATGATCGGGTAGGGAAACAGCAATTCCACCGACAGCGCGGCGATGCTGAAACACACCAGTGTCACCGCGAGGGCGTTGAGACGACCCTGCCAACTGTCGTCGGTCTCGGCCAGGGCGCTGGCGATGATGCCGAGGAACAACGGGATCAGCAGGCCCATTTCATCCTGATACCAGCACAGCGCCATGCTGCCGGTCAGGGCGATGAATACCCGCACGCTGTAGCTGAATTTATCCAGCGCCCACAGGCGCCGCAAAGACTGACGAAACGAGGTCGAGGACATGAAGTGCGAAGGCCTTCCGAGGCGATGCCGCTAAATTGAGCCAGTAATGACGCCGACGCAATGGCGCCGAGCACATCTGACAGCAAAAAGTGTTCCTTTTACTTACACCACAAACCATTGTGGGAGCGAGCCTGCTCGCGAAAGCGGAGTGTCATTCAACATTGATGTCGACTGGTACACCGCATTCGCGAGCAGGCTCGCTCCCACAGGGTTTTGTATTTGGCCTTGAGTTAAGCGTACTGCGCGGCGGCGTAACCGGAGGCCCAGGCCCACTGGAAATTGAAGCCGCCCAGATGCCCAGTGACGTCGAGCACTTCCCCAATAAAGTACAGGCCCGGGCTTTTCAGCGACTCCATGGTCTTCGACGACACCTCGCGGGTGTCGACGCCGCCCAGGGTCACCTCAGCCGTGCGATAGCCTTCAGTCCCCGCCGGCACAACCTTCCAGCTGCCGAGCTTCTCGGCAATCTCCGCCAGTTCGGCGTGGGTGTACTGCTTCATCGGTTTGGAGACAAACCAGTTGTCCGCCAGCAGATTGGCCATCTTCTTGGTGAAGATCTCGCCAAGCAAAGTTTTCAACTCGCTGTTCGGACGCTCGGCGACTTGCTGTTGCAACCAGCTCGCCGCGTCGTGATCCGGCAGCAGGTTGATCTCCACCGTGTCGCCGGGCTCCCAGAACGAACTGATCTGCAAGATCGCCGGGCCACTGAGGCCACGATGGGTGAACAGGATGTTCTCGCGAAAGCTCTGGTCATTGCAGCTGACCAGACAATCCACCGAGGTGCCGGACAGCTCTGTGCACAACTCCTTGAGCTGGTCGGTGATGGTGAACGGCACCAGCCCGGCGCGGGTCGGCAGCAGTTCATGGCCGAACTGTTTGGCGACCTGGTAACCGAAACCGGTAGCGCCCAGGGTCGGAATCGACAGGCCGCCGGTGGCGATCACCAGCGATTGGCACTGGACTTGGCCGAGGGTGGTGTCGAGCAGATAACCACTGGCGGTTTTTTCGATGGTCTGGATCGAGGTGTCCAGGTGCAGCTCGACGCCGGCCTGATCGCATTCATCAAGGAGCATGCCGAGGATGTCGCTGGACTTGTTATCGCAAAACAGTTGGCCGAGTTTCTTCTCGTGGTACGGCACACCGTGCTTGCCCACCAGACCGATGAAATCCCACTGGGTGTAACGCGCCAGCGCCGATTTGCAGAAATGCGGATTCTGCGAGAGGAAATTGCTCGGTTCGGTGTACATGTTGGTGAAATTGCAGCGACCGCCGCCGGACATGAGGATTTTCTTGCCGGCCTTGTTCGCGTGGTCGAGCAGCAACACCTGACGCCCGCGTCCGGCGGCGGTCAGGGCACACATCAAGCCGGCCGCGCCAGCGCCAATGATCACGACTTCGGTAGAGCGCAAAACGGTGTCCTCTTGGTGGGTCGCTACAAAACAAACTGTGGGAGCGAGCCTGCTCGCGAAAGCGTTGTGTCATTCAACAATGATGTCGACTGACAGATTGCATTCGCGAGCAGGCTCGCTCCCACAGGGGATCTCCTATGGATGGAAGATCGCTTACAGAATGCGTACGCGCAACGAGCGGCCCTTGATCTTGCCGTCGTTCAGGCGCTGCAAGGCCTGCATGGCCACGGTGCGCTCGACAGCGACATAGGCCTGGAAATCGAAGATGGCGATTTTGCCAACCTGCGCGCCGGGAATGCCCGCTTCGCCGGTCAGTGCGCCAAGAATGTCGCCCGGGCGCACTTTGTCTTTGCGGCCAGCGCCGATGCACAGGGTGGTCATCGGCGGTTGCAGCGGCGCCAGGCCCTGGGACTTGAGGTTGTCGATCTGATCCCAGTTCAGGGGCGCTTTCTGCAGTTTTTCGATGGCTTGCGCACGATGCGCTTCGGACGGCGCGACCAGACTGATGGCGATGCCTTTCTCGCCGGCACGACCGGTACGGCCAACGCGGTGGATGTGGATTTCCGAATCGCGCGCCAGCTCGACGTTGATCACCATGTCCAGCGCATCGATATCCAGACCACGGGCCGCGACGTCGGTGGCAACCAGCACCGAGGTGCTGCGGTTGGCGAACATTGCCAGCACCTGATCGCGGTCACGCTGTTCCAGATCGCCGTGCAGGCCAACAGCGGAAATGCCTTTGGCGGTCAGGTGATCGACGGTTTCCTGCACTTGCTGCTTGGTGAAGCAGAACGCCACGCAGGACGCCGGACGGAAGTGGTGCAGGACTTTGGTCACCGCGCTCATGCGCTCTTCCGGCGAGATCTCGTAGAAGCGCTGCTCGATCTGCGTGTCGTCGTGGAAGGCTTCAGCCTTGACGGTCTGCGGATCGCGCATGAATTTCGAGGCCAGTTGCTTGATGCCCACCGGGTAGGTCGCGGAGAACAGCAGAGTCTGCCGGCGCTCCGGGGTCTTGATGATGATGTCTTCGATCGCGTCGTAGAAGCCCATGTCGAGCATGCGGTCGGCTTCGTCGAGGATCAGCGTGTTCAGGCCATCGAGCACCAGCGAACCCTTGCGCAAATGCTGCTGAATGCGCCCCGGGGTGCCGACGATGATGTGCGCGCCGTGCTCCAGCGAAGCGATCTGCGGGCCGAACGACACGCCGCCGCACAGGGTCAGGACCTTGATGTTGTCTTCGGCACGGGCCAGACGACGGATTTCCTTGGCCACCTGGTCGGCCAGCTCACGCGTCGGGCAGATCACCAGTGCCTGGCAACCGAAGTAGCGCGGGTTGATCGGGTTGAGCAGGCCGATGCCGAACGCGGCGGTCTTGCCGCTGCCGGTCTTGGCCTGGGCGATCAGGTCCATCCCCTTGAGGATCACCGGCAAGCTCTGCGCCTGGATCGGCGTCATCTGGGCATAACCGAGTGATTCGAGGTTAGCCAGCATGGCGGCGGACAGCGGCAGAGTATTAAAAGCGGTGGCGATGGTGGTCACGGGACTGGCCTGCAAAACAAAATGTCGCGCAGTGTAGCAGCCCCGTGCCGGTTTCCTCGACAGTTCTGGACGAACAGCGATTGAACCCGAGGCAGGGATTAACTGTGGCGAGGGGATTTATCTGTGGCGAGGGGATTTATCCCCGATGGGGTGCGCAGCACCCCCAATACCTGCCACCTCGATTCATCAGGCTGACCGCATCCAACCTTTTTGGGGCTGCTGCGCAACCCAGCGGGAATAAATCCCCTCGCCACAGAAGTCAAAGAACTCCTTCAGCAGAATCAGTGTTCGATGTGTTCTTGTGGACGTTTCGCCCGGCGCCCGTCTTCCTTCGACAGTTGCGAGAAGATCGTCGCCGCCAGCATCGCCATCACGCCGACCGTGACGAAGGTCAGTTGGAACGCACCGAGTACGGTTTCCACGCCATCGTTGCCGACCTTCGCAGTGAAGCCGCCGAGCAGCGCGCCGGCGCAGGCCACGCCGAGGCTCAGCGACAATTGCGCGACCACCGACAGCAAACTGTTGCCGCTACTGGCGCTGGCATCGTCGAGGTCGATCAGCGTCACCGTATTCATCGCGGTGAATTGCAGCGAGTTGATTGCCCCCAGCACCGCCAGCAGGCATAGCAGCAGCCAGTACGGCGTGTGTTCGCTGACCAGACCCATGCTCGCCAGCATGATCCCCAACGCCAGGGTGTTGCCGGTGAGCACGATGCGATAGCCGAGGCGTTCGATCAGCGGCCGCGCGACCCACTTGGCGACCATCGCCGCAGCGGCCAGCGGCAACATGCTCATCCCGGCTTGCGACGGCGAATAGCCCAACGCCACTTGCAACAGCAGCGGAACCAGAAATGGCAGAGCACCGCTGCCCAGTCGCGCGAACAGGTTGCCGAGAATGCCCACGGCGAACGTGCGGGTCTTGAACAGCGAAGGCGCAAACAGCGGATTCTCGATATGCCCGGCGCGCAGCCAGTACGCCGCCAGACAGGCCATGCCGGCGAACAGCAGCAGCATCACCCGCAGGTGCGGCAGGTGCAGTTCGCCAAGACCTTCCATGGCGATGGTGATGAGGATCATCGCCGCGCCGAACAGCAGAAAACCGAGGCTGTCGAAGCGGGTGCGCTCCGTGCCGCGCAGGTCGGGAATGAACTTCCACACCGCATAACAGCCGATCACCCCGACCGGCAGATTGATCAGGAAGATCCAGTGCCACGTCACGTATTCCACCATCCAGCCGCCCATGGTCGGGCCGATCAGCGGGCCGAGCAGGCCGGGAATGGTGATGAAACCCATGATTCGCACCAGTTCCGAGCGCGGGTACGCACGCAGCACCACCAGCCGCCCGACCGGCAACATCAGCGCACCGCCGAGGCCCTGAATCACCCGCGCACCGATGAGCATGCTCAGGCTGCTGGATAACGCGCATAGCAACGAGCCCAAGCTGAACAGCAGAATCGCGCCGAAGAAGATTTTCTTGGTGCCGAAGCGGTCGGCGATCCAGCCAGAGGCCGGGATCAGCAGGGCCACGGTAAGCATGTAGGCGATGATCACGCCCTGCATGCGCAACGGGTCTTCGGCCAGATCGCTGGCCATGGCCGGCAGCGCGGTATTGAGGATGGTCCCGTCGAGGGACTGCATGAAGAACGCAATGGCGACGACCCACGGCAACCAGCGGGCGGTGATGGCGTCGAGAGGCGGGCGGTTGGGCATGGAACCTCTTGTGTCAGTGCATATTCAGAGTCGAGCGCGGTCAGTGTGGGAGCGAGCCTGCTCGCGAAGAGGCCATTTCATTCAACATTGATGTCGATTGATCTACCGCTTTCGCGAGCAGGCTCGCTCCCACAGGTTTTGCATTTACAGCGTCAGCGTGAGTCGGCTGACCAGCGCCCCGGGCAACAGCGATGACGAGGTATTGCGCTGGCTGTACGTACTCGCCGACAGCAGCAGCTCACGCTCGGTGGTCAGTGCCTCCAACTGCGAACCGAGCAGGTTGTAGGCGCTATCGTCGAAGCGCATGGTGCTGACCGGCGCCTGGATTTCGCCGTTCTCGACCCAGAAGGTCGCGAAGCGGGTCATGCCGGTCATGCGCGCCGCCGGTTGATCCGAGTAGTTCAGATACCACAGGTTGCTGATATACAGCCCGGTGCCCAACTGCTTGAGGATCTCTTGCTGCGACAGATCACCGGCGGCCATGTTCAACGCACTGGGCATCTCGCCGCCGCCCGCACCGTTCGCCGCCAGACCATATTCGGCGGCGCTGCGCGAGCCCACCAGTTGATCGCCGGCCTTGCCCTCGATGATCAGACGCAGATCGCTGCGCGGATAACCCTCGGCGGAAAACGCCGGGCTCAGGGACTCGCTGACTTTTTCGTCCAGCGACAGCAACGGGCTGAACGCCTGATCGCCGACGTAGAGCTTCTGCAACGGGCTGCTCTTGCTGGCGATCGATTGCGCCGAGAACCCGCCCCAACTGAGCATGCCCATGATTTCTTCCAGTGCCGCCGGTGCCAGATAGGCGCGGTACTGCCCCGGTGCCAGGGTGCGTAACGGTCGGCCGAGAAACTCAAGCTGTTCGCGTGCCTGGGCGAAACGGCGGGCAAACCCTTCGTCGCTCCAGTCATGCCCGGCGTAGCTGGCCTTCACCGCTTCACCGTTTTCGTGGAACAGGCTGAAGTCGAAATTGAAGCTGTTGGCTTCATGCCAGCCGAACGCGCCAGCGGAGCTGGCAAAGCCACGGCTGATCGGACCGGCAGCATAAAAACCGACCAGATCGAGACCTTCAGCGGCGGCGCAGATTTGCCCGACGACATCTTCGGTGTCCGGCAGCGGATGCGCTTGTACGTGCGTGCTCTGCCAGCTGTTGTGATTGAGCAGCAAGTACGGGTCCTGCGGCAGCAGCGGCAAGGTTTCGCGCAATTGTTGCAGGCCTTCGGCGAGCCGTTGCAGATCGGCTTCCTGATCCCCGGACAAGGTGATCTGCAGGTCGGCGTGGCGACCGTCGTTGATCAGTTTCAGGCCGACGTTGGCCTGCTGCACTTGCCCGGCCTGGCGCACCTTGGCGTGATTGAAGCGCACGAACGCCGAGGCTTCGGCGGCGTAGCTGAGCGTGAACTGTTCCGGCTCGCGCACGCTGTCGCGCAGCCAGTTGACCATGACCTTGAAGGCGTCGGACTGACGCTTCGAAATGCTCATCAGGCGTCTCCCCCAAACACATCAATGTTGCTGAATACGCAGGCCGGCGAAGCATGGCCGACGCGAATCACCTGGTTCGGTTCGCCCTTGCCGCAGTTCGGCGTGCCCAGCACCTTGACGGTGCTGGCATCGCCGACGGCGCGCAGGCTCTTCCAGAAGTGCGCGGAAATCGCCCGGTAGTTGGGGTTTTTTACCACGCCTTTCAGTTCACCATGCTCGATCAACTGGCCCCATTCGCAGCCGAACTGGAATTTGTTGCGCGCATCGTCGATCGACCACGAACGGTTGGTGCTCATCAGAATGCCGTGCTCGATACCGCCGATCATCTGCTCCAGCGTTTGATCACCCGGCTCGATGTTGAGGTTGGCCATGCGGTCGATCGGCGGCCGGTTCCAACCGCAGGCGCGGCTGTTGGCAACGCCATCGAGGCCGGCGCGATATTGCGACAGCGCTCCGCCTAGTGGCCGCAGCAACAGGCCGTCGCGAATCAGGAATTGTTTGCTCGCCGCGGTGCCGTCGTCGTCATGGCCGTAGCTGGCGAGTTCTTCCGGGATGCCGGGGTCGAAAGTCACGTTGAGCAAATTCGAGCCGTATTGCAGGCTGCCGAAATCGCTGGTCTTGACGAAACTGGTGCCGGCGTAATTGCGCTCATCGCCGAGGATGCGGTCGAGCTCCAGCGGGTGACCGATGGACTCGTGGATCTGCAGCATCATCTGATCAGGCATCAGCAGCAGGTCGCGCCGGCCTTGCGGGGTGTTCGGCGCGAGCAGCAGTTGCAGGGCCTGGTCGGCGACTTGCGGACCGGCACCGACCAGACCGCAGCGGCTGATGACATCGGCGCCACCCTGCTGGCCGAAGTTCTCGCGGCCGAGGCTGCGGGTCTGGCTGTCGTTGCCGTCGTAGGCGGTGACGTCGAGGCTCGGATAGACAAAGCGCTGGGCCTGACGCAATTCGGCGCCGGCGCTGCTCAGGTAGATCTGCTCGACGTTAGTGATGCCGATGCTCACCTGCCAATTGACCAGGCGCTCATCCTTGGGCACCGAGGCGGATTCCGCGCCGAGCAGATCGAAGCATTCGCTCAGGGACGGGAAGGGCTGTTCGAGATTGGGTGAAAAATAATCAGCGCGATCGCTGGAAAGCGGCTGCTCGCGCAGATCGAGCAAGGCGTGCGGCTTGAGCCGGCGGGCCTGTTGCTCAGCGCGCTCGAGAGCGGCTTGCAGGCCTTGTTGCGAGAGGTCATTGGTCGCCGCATAGGCTTCGACGCCATTGACCCGGACGGTGAGCATCACCCCTTCATCGCGGCTCAAACTCGGCGGTTCGGCGACGTTCTTGCGCACCGATAGATACTGCCCGGACTCGCGCACATATCGCAGGGAAAAAAATTCAGCGCCCGTGCGCAAGGCAGCAAAGCGCTGCTTGAGCTGGGGGTGGAAATCGAACATTCGGGAACCTCCTTGTAATGGAGTAGCGGCATGGCGACAGCGGGGAGGGGTGAAACGGTTGTGCGAGGTCTAGAGTAGGCCTGCGTGGGGGTAGGATCAAGTGAAGAGGGGGTGTAGGGGGATTTACTGTGCAGCGGGGAAGTGTGTGTTGCTGTGAGGGCCTCTTCGCGAGCAGGCTCGCTCCCACAGGGGATTTGTGAATGCCACAGATCCAGTGTGGGAGCGAGCCTGCTCGCGAAGGCGGCGCCTCGGTACTACGACTTACTGCGTAACCGGGGTGATATCCCGCATCGGCTTGCCTTTGACCGGCGCGCCGTTCGCGACGTAATAAGCAGCGGTGCTGCGCGGCAGCGGCTTGCGGCCACGGATCTTGTCGGCGATTTTCTCGGCCATCATGATCGTCGGCGCGTTGAGGTTGCCGGTGGTGATGATCGGCATGATCGAGGCATCGACCACGCGCAGGCTCTGCATGCCGTGCACACGACCTTCGCCATCGACCACGGCCATCTCGTCGGTGCCCATCTTGCACGAGCAGGACGGGTGGAACGCGGTTTCGGCGTGCTCGCGGATGAACTTGTCGAGCTGCTCATCGGTTTGCACTTCGATGCCCGGGCTGATTTCGCGACCACGGAACGCGTCGAGAGCCGGTTGCTGCATGATTTCGCGGGTCAAGCGAATACCGTCGCGGAATTCCTGCCAGTCCTGCTCGGTGGCCATGTAGTTGAAGAGGATGCTCGGGTGCTGACGCGGATCCTTGGATTTGACCTGGATGCGGCCACGGCTCGGCGAGCGCATGGAACCCATGTGCGCCTGGAAACCATGTTCTTTCACGCCGTTGCTGCCGTTGTAGTTAATCGCCACCGGCAGGAAGTGGTACTGGATGTTCGGCCATTCGAATTCCGGACGCGAACGAATGAAACCGCCGGCCTCGAACTGGTTGCTGGCGCCGATGCCGGTGCCGTTGAACAGCCACTCGGCACCGATCGCCGGCTGGTTGTACCAAAGCAGCGACGGGTACAGCGAAACCGGTTGGGTGCAGGCGTATTGCAGGTACAGCTCAAGGTGATCCTGCAGGTTTTCACCGACGCCCGGCAGATCGTGGACCACCGGGATGTCGAGGCTTTCCAGCAGTTTCGCCGGGCCGACACCGGAGCGCTGCAAAATTTGCGGCGAAGCGATGGCGCCGGAGCACAGCAGGACTTCCTTGCGCGCCTTGGCTTCAACACGTTCTTCAGCGTCGCCGATCAGGTAACGCACGCCGACCGCGCGCTTGCCTTCGAACAGAATCTTGTCGGTCAGGGCGTGGGTGACGATCGTCAGGGTCGAGCGTTTTTTGGCGATGTCGAGGTAGCCACGCGCGGTGGAAGCACGGCGGCCGTTCGGCGTCACGGTGCGGTCCATCGGGCCGAAGCCTTCCTGCTGGTAACCGTTGAGGTCTTCGGTACGCGGGTAACCGGCCTGCACGCCGGCTTCAACCATGGCGTGGAACAGCGGGTTGTTGCCGGCTTTCGGCGTGGTCACGCTGACCGGGCCGTCGCCACCGTGGTAATCGTTCGGGCCGATGTCGCGGGTTTCGGCTTTGCGGAAATACGGCAGGCAATCGAGGTACGACCAGTCTTCCAGGCCCGGCAGTTTCGCCCAGCCGTCGTAGTCCATCGCGTTGCCACGGATGTAGCACATGCCGTTGATCAGCGAAGAGCCGCCAAGGCCCTTGCCGCGACCGCATTCCATCCGGCGACCGTCCATGTGTGGCTCTGGATCGGTTTCGTAGGCCCAGTTGTAGCGACGACCCTGCAGCGGGAACGCCAGCGCGGCGGGCATCTGGGTACGGAAGTCGAGGCGGTAGTCCGGCCCCCCGGCTTCGAGCAGCAGAACGGTGACGCCTTCGTCTTCGGTCAGGCGGGTGGCCAGAGTGTTACCGGCCGAGCCGGCACCGATGATGATGTAATCGAATTCTTGGGACATTGAATGCACCCTCTTTGATAGTGGTCAGGTCGGACCTTGGCGAGTGCTGTGCACTCGAATCGCTGGCAAGCCAGCTCCCACAGGGATTGGGGGCTGCCACAAATTGGGTGGACGACTCCAAACCTGTGGGAGCGGGCTTGCCCGCGAAGAGGCCTTCGCGAGCAATGCAAATCTCGGGTCTTAGAACACCGAAACGTAATCGCCCAGCTCGACCTGTACCGATTTGATGCGCGTGAAGTTGTTCAGCGAGCTGATCCCGTTCTCACGGCCCACACCCGACTGCTTGTAGCCGCCGACCGGCATTTTTGCGTCGGACTCGCCCCAGGCATTGATCCAGCAGATACCGGCTTCCAGTTGATGGATCACGCGGTGCGCGCGGTTCAGGTCTTTGGTGACGATACCGGCGGCCAGGCCGAAGTCGGTGTCGTTGGCGCGGCGGATCACTTCTTCTTCGGTTTCGTAGGAGAGGATCGCCATCACCGGGCCGAAGATTTCTTCGCGCACGATGGTCATGTCGTCGGTGCAGTCGGTGAACACGGTTGGCGCAACGAATGCGCCTTTGGCGAATTCGCCGTCGGTCAGGCGACCACCGCCGCACAGGACGCGGGCACCTTGTTCCTTACCTTTTTCGATGTAGGCCAGCACGCTTTCCATGTGGGCGAAGCTGACCAGCGGGCCGAAATTGGTGTTTTCGTCTTCCGGGTTGCCGACGCGGATGCGCGCAACGCGCTCAACGATCTTGGCCTCGAACGCGGCTTTCAGATGCGCCGGTACGAATACGCGAGTGCCGTTGGTGCAGACCTGACCGGAGCTGTAGAAGTTGGCCATCATCGCCGTGTCGGCGGCGCGATCGAGGTCGGCGTCGTCGCAGATGATCAGCGGCGACTTGCCGCCCAGTTCCATGGTCACGTCTTTGAGCGACGAAGCCGAAGCGCTGGCCATGACTTTCTTGCCAGTGTCGGTGCCGCCGGTGAAGGAGATTTTCTCGATGCGCGGGTGCTCGGTCAGCCAGGTGCCGACTTCGCGGCCGCTGCCGGTCAGCACGTTGAACACGCCGTTCGGCACGCCGGCTTCGGTGTAGATCTCAGCCAGTTTCAGGGTGGTCAGCGAGGTGACTTCGCTTGGCTTGAAGATCATCGCGTTACCGGCCGCCAGGGCTGGAGCGGATTTCCACAGCGCGATCTGGATCGGGTAGTTCCACGCGCCGATACCGGCGACCACGCCCAGCGGCTCGCGACGGGTGTAAACGAAAGAGGTGTCACGCAGCGGAATCTGCTCGCCTTCTATGGCGGGCACCAGGCCTGCGTAGTATTCCAGCACGTCAGCGCCGGTGACGATGTCGACGTACTTGGTTTCGGAGAAGGATTTGCCGGTGTCCAGGGTTTCCAGCGCAGCCAGCTCATCGTTGCGCTCGCGCAGGATGTCGACGGCGCGACGCAGGATGCGCGAACGCTCCATGGCGGTCATCGCGGCCCAGATTTTCTGGCCCTTTTCGGCGCTGACCACGGCGCGCTCGACGTCGTCTTTGGTCGCACGTTGCACCAGTGCGAGGACTTCACCGTTCGCCGGGTTGATGGCTTCGAAGGTGGCGTCGCTGCCGGCGTCGGTGTACGCGCCATCGATGTAGAGTTTTTGCAGTTCGAAACGGGCCATAGTGTCCTCGCAAGTGCATTGGTGGTTGGCGTTGACCACCGCGATGACGCTGCGGTGGAGTTCAGGGGCCGAGCATTTTCTGTGTGCTCTAGCTCACCTTCTTGGCCAATTGGAAATCCATGTATTCGTAAGCGATCTGTTGCGCCTGCGCGGTGTCGAAAGCGTCTCCCGACAGCGCGCCGCGCAACCACAAGCCGTCAATCAACGCTGCCAGACCCCGGGCGGCGCTGCGTGCATCTTCGAGCGGCAGCACACGGCGGAACTGGCAGCACAGGTTGGAATACAGACGGTGATCGTTGATCCGCTGCAACCTGTGCAAAGACGGCTGGTGCATGCTGGTGGCCCAGAAGGCCAGCCAGGTTTTCATTGCCGGGCCATTGACCTGGCTGGCGTCGAAGTTGCCTTCGATGATCACCTGCAGATGCGCCCGTGGGTTGTCATCTGCCAGCGCCTGACGGCGCGCGGTGACGCTCTCGCTGAGGGCGGTCATCAGGTACCGCATCGTGGCGGCGATCAGGCCGTTCTTGTCCTGAAAGTAATGACTGATGATGCCATTCGAGACACCGGCCAAACGGGCGATCAGCGCAATGCTGGCGTCCCCCATTCCGACCTGATCGACCGCTTGCAAAGTGGCTTCGATCAATTGTTGGCGGCGGATGGGTTGCATACCGACCTTGGGCATCTTGCACATCTCCTTAGGCCTTCCGAGAGGCGAATGACGCCGATCGGATTGAGGGCCAGTCTATTTTGTTTTGATTGAACGTTCAATCAACAAAGAATAAGATCTGCGACAATTCGTCGCTGCCTACAGAAAATTCCTACGTGTAATGACGATAAAAACCGACACCTGAAACGGCTCGAAACCTGCGTGGGGCATGGCGCGGTTCGCGATTCGATGGACGTGTTGAAAGGGCAAGACGCTCGGGGCCAGGTTTCGGATGAACGTCCGTCGCCTCTGGCCACGAAAGCGAATACGCAACGCCATTTCGGCAGGTTCGGGCTTTTTTCGGAGTGTCTTTATATCACCCGCCGGTCGGCTGCCAACTAACCGATTGGTCGGGTTCCGTGATGCCTTGTGTTCTTCTCTCGCACTGCCTGGAGCATTTGTGCCATGAGTTCTGCCTCGCTAATAAAGACCCCGCCCGAGAAGGTGACGGTCAACGGTTGGGTGTTCTACACCTCGACCGCGCTGATTCTGTTGTTGACCGCCATTCTGATCATCGCCCCGCAAGAGGCCGGCAGAATGTTGGGCATGGCCCAGGCCTGGTTGTCGCGCAGCTTCGGCTGGTACTACATGGTGGTGATCGCCGCCTACCTGGTGTTCGTGGTCGGTCTGGCGTTTTCCTCGTACGGCAAACTCAAACTGGGCAGCAAGGACGACACCCCGGATTTCAGTTACGGCGCGTGGGCGGGGATGCTGTTCTCGTCGGGTATCGGCATTTCGCTGTTGTACTTCGGCGCGTCCGAGCCGCTGGATCACTACTTCAATCCGCCGGAAGGCACCTCGGCGACGAATATGGCGGCGCGGCAGGCGGTGCAACTGACTTTCCTGCACTGGGGCCTGCACGGCTGGGCGATCTACGCACTGGTCGGCCTGGCCGTGGCGTATTTCGCCTATCGGCATAACCAGCCGCTGGCGTTGCGTTCGGCACTGTATCCGCTGGTCGGCGAGCGTTGGGTCAAAGGCGCCGCCGGGCACGCGGTGGATGGCTTCGGCATGTTCGTGACCCTGCTGGGTCTGGTGACCAATCTGGGGATTGGCTCGCTGCAAGTGTCGTCCGGGCTGGAAAACCTGTTCGGCATGGAGCACAGCAACACCAACCTGCTGATCGTCATCATCGTCATGAGCACAGTAGCGACCATCGCTGCCGTGTCGGGTGTGGAAAACGGCATCCGTCGTCTGTCCAACCTGAACATCGTGCTGTTCAGCGGCCTGCTGATTTTCGTCCTGCTGTTCGGCCCGACCCTGCACCTGCTCAACGGCTTCGTGCAGAACATTGGCGACTATCTCAACGGCGTGGTGCTGAAGACCTTCGACCTGTACGTCTATGAAGGCGACAGCGCCAAGTCCGACCGCTGGCTTGGCCTGTGGACCCTGTTCTATTGGGCCTGGTGGATTTCCTGGGCGCCATTCGTGGGCATGTTCATCGCGCGGATCTCCCGTGGCCGCAGCGTGCGTGAACTGGTCGCTGGCGTGCTGCTGATTCCGCTGGGCTTCACCTTGGCGTGGCTGTCGATCTTCGGCAACTCGGCGCTGGATCTGGTGATGAATCAGGGCGCGGTGGAGCTGGGCAAGACGGCGCTGGAACAGCCGTCGATGGCGATCTATCAGTTGCTTGAGCATTATCCGGCGTCGAAAGTCGTGATTGGTGTGTCGATCTTTGTCGGCTTCGTGCTGTTCCTGACCCCGGCCGACTCCGGCGCGGTGATGATGGCGAATCTTTCCTGCAAGGGCGGCAACGTCGACGAAGACGCGCCGCACTGGCTGCGGATCTTCTGGTCGGTGGTGATCACCCTGGTGACCATCGGCCTGCTGTTCGCTGGCAACTTCGAAGCCATGCAGACCATGGTGGTGCTGGCCGGCCTGCCGTTCTCGGTGGTGCTGATCTGCTTCATGTTCGGCCTGCACAAGGCGATGCGCCAGGACGTGCAGATCGAACAGGAGCAAGCACAACTGGCCGAGCGCGGACGCCGTGGTTTCAGTGAGCGCCTGACGCAACTGGATCTGCAGCCGAGCCAATCGGTGGTGCAGCGCTTCATGGACAAGCACGTCACCCCGGCGCTGGAAGATGCAGCAGCGCAATTGCGCAATCAGGGCATTGAAGTGCAGACGCTGCTGGGCAAGGCCAAGCGTTGCATGGGCGTGCGGGTCGAGATGGAAGAGGGCAACCCTTTCGTTTACGAAGTGAGCCTGGATGGTTATCTGGCGACCCCGACCGAATCGGCGCAGTCCGATGAAGCGCGTCAGCGTTATTACCGCGCTGAGGTGTATCTGCACAATGGCAGTCAGGATTATGACTTGATGGGCTTCACCCCGGAGCAGATTACGCGGGATGTGCTCGATCAGTTTGAAAGCCATCGGCAGCTTCTTGGCCGGGTGTATAGCTAAACCTTGAGATTCAGCGGTGCAGTCAGCTGCACCGCTGAACCATTGTGGCGAGGGGATTTATCCCCGTTGGGCTGCGAAGCAGCCCTGAAACCGTCAAACGCGGTTTTACTCAATTACCGCGATTGACGACTTGGGGCCGCTTCGCCCCCCATCGGGGATAAATCCCCTCGCCACAGGTTCTCTGTTTGCAGTTGAATATCTGTACGAACAAAAACGCCGCGAAAGTCTCGCGGCGTTTTTGTGTCTGCGGGGGTTACCCCAGATTCTTGCCCAGCAACGCGTGATACAACTCGCTGTCGCCGAGAATCCCCACCACATGATTGTTATCGTGCAGCACCAGCTTGTTGCCGGTCTGATAACGGATCTGCAGCGCGTCACGCATGCCGATGTTCGAGTCCACCAGCGTCGGTTTGCGCTCCAGGCCTTCCACCGCTTGCCCCGGTGCCCAGTTCTGCAGGTTCAGCACCGAGCCGTTCTGCCGCGCGCCTTTGATGGTGTTGCCTTCGGCCAGGTCCAGCCACGAGTCGCCGCCCGGATCGAGGCACACCGAGCCGTTGATGCGTTTGCACTTGTCCAGCGTGCGCATCAGGCTGCGGCCGCAGAGCACGTTGAGCGGATTGGTGTGGGCGACGAAGGTGCGCACATAGTCGTCCGCCGGGTTGAGGACGATTTCCTCCGGCACGCTGTACTGGATGATCCGACCGTCCTTCATGATCGCGATGCGGCTACCCAATTTGAGTGCTTCATCGAGGTCGTGGCTCACAAACACGATGGTCTTGCTCAGCTTGCGTTGCAGTTCCAGCAGTTCATCCTGCAGACCCTGGCGGATCAACGGGTCGAGGGCCGAGAACGGTTCGTCCATCAGCAGAATGTCGGCGTCCATCGCCAGCGCGCGGGCGAGGCCGACGCGCTGCTGCATGCCGCCGGATAGCTCATCAGGCTTCTTGTTGCGCCATTGGGTCAGGCCGACCAGTTCGAGTTTCTCGTCGACCAGTTTCTTGCGTTCCTTCTCCGGTCGGCCCTGCATCTCCAGGCCGAAACTGATGTTCTCGCGCACCGTCAGCCAGGGCATCAGGGCAAACTTCTGGAACACCATCGCAATGCGCTTGGTGCGCATCATTTTCAGCTCGGCGGGCGTGCAGGACGCGATGTCGATCTGGCGGTTTTCATGCTCGACGAACAGCTTGCCGCGGCTCACGGTGTTGAGGCCGTTGATGCAGCGCAGCAGGCTCGATTTGCCCGAGCCGGACAGGCCCATCAGCACGCAGATCTCGCCTTTGTTGATGTCCAGCGTGGCTTTTTCCACGCCGACGATCTGCCCGGTCTTCTTCAGGATCTCGTTGCGGGTCATGCCCTGATCGAGCAGCTTGAGTGCCTCGCGCGGGTCCTTGGAGAAGATTACGTCGACGTCTTCGAAGCGAATTATGCTCATGCGTCACCCCCTACTTTGGCGTCGGGTTGTTTGCAGATACGGTCGAGCATGATCGCCAGCAGTACGATTGCCAGGCCTGCTTCGAAGCCCAGCGCAATATCAGCAGTGTTCAGTGCGTTGACCACCGGTTTGCCGAGTCCGTCGGCGCCGACCAGTGCCGCGATCACCACCATCGACAGCGACAGCATGATGCACTGGGTGATGCCCGCCGCGATGCTCGGCATGGCGTGCGGCAGTTCGATCCTTGAGAGCAATTGGCGACGCGAGCAGCCGAAGGCCTTGCCGGCGTCCATCAGTTCTTGCGGGACATCACGGATGCCCAGGTAGGTCAGGCGGATCGGCGCCGCGATGGCGAAGACCACCGTGGAGATCAGGCCCGGTACCACACCCAGCCCGAAGAGGGTCAGGGTAGGAATGAGGTAAACGAAGGTCGGCACGGTCTGCATCAGATCGAGCACCGGCCGCATCATGGTGTAGAACATCGGTTTGTGCGCGGCGACGATGCCCAGCGGCACGCCGATCAACACGCAGACCAGGGTGGCGAACAGCACCTGGGCGAGGGTTTCCATGGTTTCCTGCCAGTACCCCAGGTTGAGGATCAGCAGGAACGAGGCGACCACGAAGGCGGTCAGGCCCCACTTGCGTTGAATCAGATGGGCAATGATGGCAATCAGGCCAATCAGCACCAGTGGGTTGAACCAGGTCAGCGCAAACGTCACGCCGTGGATCATCGTTTCCAGTGTCACGGCGATTGCGTCGAAGGTGTTGGCGCCGTGTTGCGTCAACCATTCGACGAAGCCCGCGATGTACTGGCCTAAAGGTATTTTCTGATCAATCAGCATGGTAGTGAACGTCCGCATGCAAGGAAATTAACAGCCCGGGCAGGCACGCCTGCCCGGCATAAGCGGTGCCTTTCAAATCAAGGCGCGAGCTTGGCTTTCACGGCCTCCAGGCCTGGTTTACCGTCAATGGTGGTCACGCCAGCGAGCCAGGTTTCGAGCACCTGTGGATTCTTTTTCAGCCAGGCCTTGGCGGCCGCGTCAGGCTTCATCTTGTCGTCGAGGATGTTGCCCATCAGTTCACTTTCCATGTCGACGGTGAACTCCAGGTTTTTCAACAGCTGACCGACGTTGCTGCATTCTTCGGCGTAACCCTTGCGGGTGTTGGTCGCCACGGTGGCTGCGCCGAAATCGGGGCCGAAGAAGTCGTCGCCGCCGGTCAGGTATTGAATCTTGAAGCGCTTGTTCATCGGGTGCGGTGCCCAGCCGAGGAAGACCACGGCGGTGTCGCGCTTCTGCGCCCGGTCGACTTGCGAGAGCATGCCGGCCTCGGAGGATTCGACGATCTTGAAGCCAGCGGTTTTCAGGCCGAAGGCATCCTTGTCGATCATGCTCTGGATCAGCCGATTGCCGTCGTTGCCCGGCTCGATGCCGTAGATCTTGCCGTCGAGTTCTTTCTTGAATTTGGCGATGTCGGCGAAGTCATGCAGGCCTTTGTCATACAGGGCTTGCGGCACGGCGAGGGTGTATTTGGCACCCTTGAGGTTGGTGCGCACGGTGTCGACGGTGCCGGCATCGCGATACGGCTTGATGTCGTTCTCCATGGTCGGCATCCAGTTACCGAGAAACACGTCCATGTTCTTGCCGTCGGCCAGCGACTTGTAGGTCACGGGCACGGAGATCATGGTGGTTTTGGTCTTGTAGCCGAGGGCGTTGAGAACAACGGAAGTGGTGGCGGTGGTTGCGGTGATGTCGGTCCAGCCGACATCGGAGAAGTTAACGAGGCTGCACTGTGCCGGTTCTGCGGCTTGCGCCAGTAACGGCAGACTCAGCAGGGCGGCCAACAACAACGACGGGGAACCTTTCATGGATGGACTCCTTGGTGTTTTTTTTGGCAGTGTTCCGACTGTGGACCACCGCACTTATGGGTTGCGGTTGGTGGCGTTTTTGAGACAGCTCTACCGCAGCGCCTTGCAATCGAGTCATCCCGATCATGTACCAGTGAAAATCTGACGCCTACAGGGAGGGTCGTATCCAGTACAGGGATGGTCGCTTCCAGTGTCGGTGACGTCGCTTACAGCTTTTTTCCGCCCCCGATGACCTGCTCGACTGCATAAAAACGGCGTATTTGCGGGGCGAAAACGTGACGACGCTGCTGGACATGACTGCGTCGGTGTCAGACGCCGTGCGCGCCGACAAAAGCCCGATGATGCCGGCATTCGGCGGATCGCAGCTTGAGCGTAGCAGCTCCGCCAGCGGGCGCTTTTGCAGCCCGGACCGGTATTCTCAGGAGCTTCGCAGCAATGGCTATCAGCGTTTTCGACCTGTTCAAAATCGGCATCGGCCCTTCCAGTTCCCACACCGTCGGGCCGATGCGCGCCGCCGCACTGTTTGTCGAGTCGCTGCGCGGCAAGCATCAACTGGAGCAGGTGCGGCGCATCGAGGTGCAGTTGTTCGGATCGCTGTCGGCCACCGGCATCGGCCACGGCAGCGACAACGCGGTGATCATGGGCCTGATGGGCGAGTGGCCGGACGCAATCGACCCGGCGCAGATCGGCCCGCGCATTCAGGCGCTGCGCGAAACTCATACGCTTTTATTGGATGGCCGTCTGGCTGTGCCGTTTATCTGGGCGCGGGACATGCGCCTGATCGACGAAAACCTGCCATTCCATCCCAACGCCATGACCCTGGTGGCCGAAGGCGAATTCGGTGAGCTGCATCGTGACACCTACTATTCAGTCGGCGGCGGCTTCGTCGTTGATGAGGCGCAAGCGGCCAGCGGTGTGGTCGATCTGGATCGCACCGAATTGCCCTACGATTTCTCCAGTGCGGTCGAGCTGCTGCAGTTGTGCAAAAAACACAACCTGCGCGTCGCCGAGCTGATGATGGCCAATGAAAAGGTCTGGCGCAGCGAAGAAGAGATCCGCGCCGGGCTGATGAAACTGTGGCGGGCGATGCAGGATTGCGTCGAGCAGGGCCTCAAGCACGAAGGCATTCTGCCCGGCGGCTTGAACGTGCGGCGGCGTGCGGCGAAGTTGCACCGCAGCCTGCAAGAGCTGAACAAACCGAACGTCATCGGCTCGACCCTGAGCGCCATGGAGTGGGTCAACCTGTTCGCCCTGGCCGTCAATGAAGAGAATGCCGCTGGCGGGCGTATGGTCACTGCACCGACCAACGGCGCGGCGGGGATCATCCCGGCGGTGCTGCACTACTTCATGAAATTCAGCGAAGCGGTCACCGACGCCAACGTCGTCGACTATTTCCTCGGCGCGGCGGCAGTCGGCATTTTGTGCAAGAAGAATGCGTCGATCTCTGGGGCCGAGGTCGGTTGCCAGGGCGAGGTCGGTTCGGCTTGCGCGATGGCGGCGGCAGGGCTGGCGGAGATTCTCGGCGCCACGCCCGAGCAATTGTGCAACGCGGCGGAAATCGGCCTGGAGCACAATCTGGGCCTGACCTGCGATCCGGTCGGTGGCCTGGTGCAGGTGCCGTGCATCGAGCGCAATGCAATCGCGGCAGTGAAAGCCATCAACGCGGCGCAAATGGCTCTGCGTGGCGACGGTCAGCACTTCATCTCGCTGGACCGGGTGATCCGCACCATGCGTGATACCGGCGCCGATATGCATGACAAATATAAGGAAACTTCGCGCGGTGGCTTGGCGGTCAGTGCTGTTGAGTGCTGAGCCAGCCACACCGGGGTGAATGCTTCGCGAGCAGGCTCGCTCCCACAATAGATCTCCAGTGAACACAATATTTGTGGACCCCAGATTCCAATGTGGGAGCGAGCCTGCTCGCGAAGGCGCCAGACCAGTCAAAACTGCTCAACAAAAGAACACCCCAATCCAGCCGCGCCACCTTTTGGCGCGTCGCAATCAGACAAGCGTCATTGTCAGTCGTGACTTGTCAGTCGTTACCTGACCGTCCGTCGTCCGTGCTTGCGGTGACACTCTGTGCAAATCCTCTGCAGGCCAGTTCCCACAAGTGCTACCGATCTGCTCACGGGCTGCGCGGCAGGGCTCTCGCGGCATCTGATGGCACTTCGAAATGGCGTGTTCCGAGGTCTCGTATAGACGCGTCGCGAGGTCGTTTTCAGGAGTTATTGAATGGCCGTCCAATTTCAGGCACGGCAATTGCTCTGTCATAACAAAGCCTGCTTTCTCTGTGAGACGCGGGCAATAACAAGAGCCTCCGCCTGAGGCCGCCACCCGCTTTGTGTGAGGAGATACCGCGATGACGTCGTTCAACTCCGGGGCCCAACCCCAGAACCGTGCGCCTCAATCCATCGGCTTTCTGCTGCTGGACAATTTCACGCTGATTTCCCTGGCGTCCGCCGTTGAGCCGCTGCGCATGGCCAACCAGTTGTCCGGTCGCGAGCTGTATCGCTGGAGCACCCTCACCGTCGATGGCGGCCAGGTCTGGGCCAGTGACGGTCTGCAGATCACTCCCGACGCCTCCATGCACAAAGCCCCGCCCCTGGACACGGTGATCGTCTGCGGCGGCATCGGCATTCAACGTACCGTAACCCGTGAACACGTCTCGTGGCTGCAAAGCCAGGCGCGCCAGTCCAAGCGCCTGGGCGCGGTGTGCACCGGCAGTTGGGCGCTGGCCTGTGCCGGTCTGCTCGACGGCTTCGATTGCAGCGTGCACTGGGAATGTCTGGCGGCGATGCAGGAAGCTTTCCCGCGCGTGGCCATGAGCACACGGCTGTTCACCCTCGACCGTAACCGCTTCACCAGTTCCGGCGGTACCGCGCCGCTGGACATGATGCTGCACCTGATCAGCCGCGATCACGGTCGCGAACTGTCGGCAGCGATCTCGGAAATGTTCGTCTACGAGCGCATCCGCAACGAACAGGATCACCAGCGTGTGCCGCTCAAGCACATGCTCGGCACCAACCAGCCGAAGCTGCAGGAAATCGTCGCGTTGATGGAAGCCAATCTGGAAGAGCCGATCGACCTTGATGAGCTGGCAGTGTATGTCGCGGTGTCGCGTCGACAGCTTGAGCGGTTGTTCCAGAAATACCTGCACTGCTCGCCGTCGCGCTACTACCTGAAGCTGCGCCTGATCCGCGCCCGACAACTGCTCAAGCAGACGCCGATGTCGATCATCGAAGTGGCGTCGGTGTGTGGTTTCGTCTCCACGCCGCACTTCTCCAAGTGCTATCGCGAGTACTTCGGCATTCCGCCACGTGACGAGCGCGTCGGCTCCAACACCACCCAGCAGGTAGCGATGCTGCCGCTGCCGCAGGCCATCGTGATGTCGCCGCTGTCGGGGCCGATGTCAGCGCTGAGTCAGGCACGGAATGAGTCGACGTTTGCCAGCGTAAGGCTGTAGACCGAGTCTGATCGTTCCCACGCAGAGCGTGGGAACGATCAGGTGGGAGCGAGCCTGCTCGCGAAGGGGTTTCTCAGGCGCTGTGGGACTGCTGGTAATCCGCAAGGGCCGGCAACAACTGCTTGTCGATCGCCTGACGCACCGCCGGCTGAATGCTGGCGCCGCTGGTGTACATGTCCTTGACCATCTTGCGCAGTTCGAATGCACGAACATTATCCAGGCCACGCACCGCGCACTCGCAGGCCTGCTCGGCGGTGGTACCGCTCGGCACCTGAATACCCAAGGCCTTGAGCTGGCCCAACAGATCTTCCTGGTCAATCAAATCGGCGTACATCATTACGCAAATCCTTCTGTGGCAACGGAGGTCTTGGCTCGATTCTGGTGGCCCCGACCGGACGCGGCAAGGGCGTTTTGTCGCGGTGGCCGGGACGACTATGAACAGGTCGTTTTCGGCTAACCGACTGGATTGTCGACTAGGCACACTGGCCTCAGCTCGCTTCACGAAGGTTTGGTCACCCTCGCCTGGCAGCTCCTCAACAGTACCCTCCTCAGCTCCGATCCTGTCACGGCTTGATCGGAGTTTTTTTTGCCTGTGAATCAGCCAGAGATTTGTTGTTCCCGCTGGCGCTTTCGCGAGCAGGCTCGCTCCCACTTTGGAATGCGTACCCCTGTGGGAGCGAGCCTGCTCGCGAAGAACGATGACGCGGTTCAACGTTGCAACACCAGAATCCGCGACAACAACTCATCCCGGTCGACATAGCAGCCCTGAAAATGTCGCGCCCCGGTGGCTGGATCAAAGGCATTGCGCGCATGCAGCGTGCGGCGGTTGTCAAAGCACCACAACTCGCCCGGCTTGAGCCGCTGCATCAGCCGGAATCGCGGCTCGCGGGTCATCGCAATAAAGCGCCGATAGGCTCGATACAGCAGCGGCATCTGTGCCACCGACGTATCGAACGCCCCGCGCAGAAAGTTGGCCATGCGAATCTCCGCCACCCGGCCCAGCGCATCCAAAGCAATGACCGGTGCCAGGCAGCGATAGTCGCTGTGCCGGTCCTTGTTGCGGAACTCCACGGGTATTTCACACAGGGCCTCAAACAGCTGCGGATCCTCCAGACGCAAGGCGTCGGCGATCGCAAAACCATCGACGAAAATACTTTCGCCACCCTCGGCATCATTCACCAGGCAATGCAGAAATTGCAGCCCCGGTTGCAGCTCGCGAGTCGGCAGATCCGTGTGCAATGGCAGGTTGAAGGCGGTGTAGGCGTTGCTGTCGGCGTCGGCTTTGGATTGCACATTGAACAGCACGCCGAAGTTGCTTTCGCGGATGAAGGAAATCCGCTGCGCGATGAGCTTCAGCGAGCCCGGCTCGGTGGGCACGCCGCGCACTTGGGTCAGGCCGATGTCGCGCACGGCGAGCAACCATTGCAGCAGCGCGGCGTTGTCGTTCATCAGCGCGGTGTAGTCGAATACCGGCAACTGCAGATCGCTGTGCCACAAACGGGGCTGCGGTCTGCCGGCCAGGCGTTCGGCGCGGGATTCTTCATCATAGGCGTGAGCGCGCAGCCAGCCCGGATCGAAGCGGCTCAGGTGACCATCCTGCCAGTCGATGCGCAGGCTGCCATCGGTGTCGATGCGCGTGGCCAGCGGTTGCAAATCCTCGGCGGCATCGACGCTCTCGAAGACCTGTTCGCGAGTGACGCTGTAGACGCATTGATCACATGGGCAATTGTCGCGCAGCCATACGTGGTGAAACGGACTGACACGACCGTCAGCCCATTCGATGACAACGCGATCCGCCAGACCCTGCACGCCACCGAGCGCGCTGATCAACGGATAAGTACGAAAATCGGCAACAGCGACGGCGGTGTTCATGGCGGCTCCTTGGCGATGGGGGAGATTTACCGAGCGGGTGGCAGCGCGATCACGCGGCCGATGTAAGCGGGAGCGGGCAGGTCGGTCTGATCGGCGACGATGGCTTGCAGGCGATGCAACGTATCGGGGCTGAACGGCGCCGAGCGCGGGCCGGCGAGGTCGACGTGCAAAAGCATCTGTTCGTTGCCGGCCAACTCTTGCTCATCGCCGATTTTGTGCAGGCTGTGGTAGAGGTGCAGGCGCTTGCTGTCGTGGCCGATGATTTGCGTGCGCACTTCGACCTCGGTGTCGAGTTTCACTTCGTGCAGATAATTGAGGTGCAGTTCGAGAGTGAACAGCGAATGGCCGCTGGCCTCGCGGTTGCTGCTGTCCATGCCGAGGCGGTCCATCAGCGCATCGGTGGCGTAGCTGAAGATCAGCAGGTAGAAGGCGTCACGCAGGTGGCCGTTGTAGTCGACCCAGTCGGGGATGATGGTGGTTTGGTAGGTGGTGAGGTGGGGCATGGTTTCGGTTCCAACATTGATGATGACTGGACTGCCGTCTTCGCGAGCAGGCTCGCTCCCACATTGAAATGCGTTTACCTGTGGGAGCGAGCCTGCTCGCGAAGGGGCCGGAAGCGCTTTGCAAGGTCTATTCGCTGAAACTCATTCCGTGCTTCTCTTTGGTGGTCTTCACCGCTTCAAGCACCGCCAGCAAACAATCATCACGATAGCGCTCCAGCGCCGAAATGCTGTGCCGACCGAGCTGATCAGTGGTGCCATCGACCACGTCATCGATCAGCTTGTCGGTCAGCTCCGGTGCCGGCAGATACGTCCACGGCAACTGCAACGCCGGACCGAATTGCGACATGAAGTGGCGCATGCCGGCATCGCCGCCGGCCAGGGTGTAGGTCAAGAACGTGCCCATGAACGACCAGCGCAGACCAGCGCCAAAACGGATTGCATCGTCGATCTCGCCGGTCGTCGCGACACCGTCGTTGACCAGGTGCAACGCCTCACGCCACAGCGCTTCAAGCAAGCGATCGGCGATGAAACCCGGCACTTCCTTGCGCACATGCAACGGGCGCATGCCGAGGGATTCGTAGACTTGCATCGCCGCTTGCACCGCTTCCGGCGCGGTATTTTTGCCGCCGACGACTTCGACCAGTGGCAACAGATAAACCGGGTTGAACGGATGCCCGACCACGCAGCGTTCAGGGTGCGTCGAACTCTCGTAGAACTCGCTGGGCAACAGGCCTGAAGTGCTGGAGCCGATCAGCGCATCGGGCTTGGCCGCGGCGCTGATTTTGCTGTGCAGATCGAGCTTCAGTTCCAGCCGCTCCGGGGCGCTTTCCTGGATGAAGTCGGCGTCACGCACGCATTCCTCGATGGTCGCGACAAAACGTAGACGATCCTGCGAAGCACCCGGCGCCAGGCCGTTCTTCTCCAGCGCGCCCCAGGCATTGGCCACGCGTTGGCGCAATGCCGCCTCAGCGCCGGGCGCCGGATCCCAGGCCACTACATCGAGGCCGTGGGCGAGGGCGCGGGCGACCCAACCACTGCCGATGACACCGCTACCGAGAGCGGCGAAGGTTTTGATTTCGGTGATAAAGCGCATGGTGATGTCCTGAAGAGTTCGAAGAGCCCTGTAGGAGCTGCCGAAGGCTGCGATCTTTTGATCTTGCTTCTCAAAAATCAAAGTCAAAAGATCGCAGCCTTCGGCAGCTCCTACAGGTGAAATGGGTGATGGATCAGCCGCGCTGGGTCAGGCCCATTTTTTTGCGACCTTCTGCCGGTGTGAGCACGCGGGCGCCGAGGCGGCTGAGGATTTCCGTGGCGCGTTCAACCAATTGGCCATTGGTCGCCAGCACACCTTTGTCCAGCCACAGGTTGTCTTCCAGGCCGACCCGCACGTTGCCGCCGAGCAGCACCGCTTGCGCCGCCATCGGCATCTGCATGCGGCCGATGCCGAAGCCGGCCCACACCGCGTCGGCGGGCAGGTTGTCGACCATGGCTTTCATCGTGGTGGTGTCGGCCGGTGCGCCCCACGGGATGCCCAGGCACAGCTGGAACAGCGGGTTGTCGAGCAAGCCTTCCTTGATCATCTGCTTGGCGAACCACAGATGCCCGGTGTCGAAAATCTCCAGTTCGGCCTTCACCCCCAGTTCGGTGATGCGCTTGGCGCCGGCGCGCAGTTGCGCCGGAGTGGATACGTAAATGGTGTCGCCGTCGCCGAAGTTCAGCGTGCCGCAATCGAGGGTGCAGATTTCCGGCAGCAACTGTTCAACGTGGGCGAGACGGGTCAGCGGACCGACCAGATCGGTGTTCGGGCCGAACTCCATCGGCTTCTCGCCAGGTCCGATTTCCAGGTCGCCGCCCATCCCGGCGGTCAGGTTGACGATGATGTCGACGTCCGCCTCGCGGATGCGCTCCATCACTTCGCGGTACAGCGCCACGTCACGGCTGAACTTGCCGGTCTGCGGATCGCGCACATGGCAGTGCACCACGGTGGCGCCAGCCTTGGCCGCTTCCACCGCTGCAGCGGCGATCTGTTTCGGGGTGATCGGCACGTGTGGACTTTTGGCGGTCGTGTCGCCAGCACCGGTAAGTGCGCAGGTGATGATGACGTCGTGGTTCATGGTGCGTTTCCTTCAGGCGTGATGGGTCTGTCCGCAGCCCGTTGCGGGGCTGCGAAGCGTCGTCAAATTCCCCTCTCCCTTGGGGAGAGGGTCAGGGTGAGGGGCTCTTCAATCGAGGGGTTATTTGCTGGTCAGTTGCAGATTTTCAGCGGCCGGTTTGCCATCGAAAGTCGTCACACCTTCAAGCCAGCGCTGTTTGTCTTCGGGGTGATCCTTGAGCCACTGCTTCGCCGACTCGAAGGCATCCTTGTGATCGAGCAGCGGCTGCATCATCCGGCTCTCGGCTTCGGCGGTGAAAGTCAGGTTGGCCAGCAGGCGGCCGATGTTCGGGCATTGCTCGGCGTATTTCGGCGCGGTGACCGTCCAAACCGTGGCCATGCCTTCGTTCGGGCCGAGGGCGTCTTCGCTGCCGGTCAGATAGGTCATCTGAATGTTGACGTTCATCGGGTGCGGCGCCCAGCCGAAGAACACCACGGCTTCCTTGCGGCGCACGGCGCGATCGACGGCGGCGAGCATGCCGGCCTCGCTCGATTCGACGAGCTGGAATTTGCCCAGGCCAAACTGGTTTTTGGCGATCATCGCTTTGATCTGCGTGTTGGCGCCCGAGCCTGGCTCGATGCCGTAGATCTTGCCGCCCAATTCCTTCTCGAATTTGGCGATGTCGGCGAAGGTTTTCAGGCCCTTGTCAGCCAGATAGGTCGGTACGGCGAGAGTGGCGCGGGCATCTTTCAGGCTCGGTGCTTCGAGCACTTTCACCTGATTGGCCTCGACGAACGGCGTGATGGTTTGCGTCATCAGCGGGTTCCAGTAGCCGAGGAACAGGTCCAGGCGCTGATCGCGAATCCCGGCAAAGATAATCTGCTGGGAGGCGCTGGTCTGTTTGGTGCTGTAGCCGAGGCCGTCGAGCAGGACCTGGGTCATGGCACTGGTGGCGATCACGTCAGTCCAGTTGACCACGCCCATGCGTACGTTCTTGCAGGAGGCCGGTTCGGCCGCCATTACGCCGGTGCTGAAAAAAGCGGTACCGCTGAGTGCAAGAACGCAGCTGCTGATCAGTCGTTTCATGTCGGGTTCCTCGGCAGTTCGATTATTGTCGTTCCCGGCATCTGCGCGCCGGTGAGGCCAAGTTACGCAGCTATGCACCCGTGAAAGCGCACTGCGGCGACTGGCATTTGCACTGTAGCGACCTGCACGCTTGAACGCCGCCGATAATCGGCGTATCAACGAGCCACGCGACCCGCCAACCGAGTGCGCCCATGTCCCAGGATTTCTACTTTTTGCTGATGCCGGGGTTCTCCGCCATCGGCTTTATTTCCGCGATCGAACCGTTGCGCGTGGCCAACCGTTTTCGCGGCGAGTTGTACCGCTGGCATGTGCTCAGCGCCGATGGCGGCGCGGTATTGGCGAGCAACGGCATGTCGGTAAACGCCGATGCAGCGCTGGAGCCGCTGAAGAAAGGCGCGACCTTGCTGGTGGTGGCCGGCTTCGAACCGCTGAAGTTCATCACGCCGACGCTGGAGCACTGGTTGCGCAGGCTGGACAACGACGGCGTAACCCTCGGTGCGATCGACACCGGCAGCTTCGTCCTTGCCGAAGCAGGCCTGCTCGACGGCCATCGCCTGACCCTGCACTGGGAGGCGATCGATGCCTTCAAGGAATCTTATCCACAGCTCAGCGTCACCCAGGAGCTGTTCGAGATCGACCGGCGGCGGATCACCTCGGCGGGAGGTACGGCCTCGATTGATCTGATGCTCGACCTGATCGCCCAGGCCCACGGCCCGCAACTGGCGATTCAGGTCAGCGAGCAGTTTGTGCTCGGGCGCATACGCCCGCGCAAGGATCACCAGCGCATGGAAGTCGCCACGCGTTACGGCATCAGCAACAAGAAACTGGTGCAGGTGATCGGCGAGATGGAACAGCACAGCGAACCACCGCTGACCACGCTGCAACTGGCGGAGTCGATCAAGGTGACCCGGCGGCAACTGGAGAGGTTGTTCCGGCTGCACCTGAACGATACGCCGAGCAATTTCTATCTGCGGTTAAGGCTGGAAAAGGCCCGGCAGTTGCTGCGCCAGACCGACATGAGCGTGCTCGAAGTGAGCATTGCCTGCGGGTTTGAATCGCCGTCGTATTTCACCCGCAGCTATCGCGCACGTTTCGCCCGCTGCCCCCGGGAAGACCGGCGTACCGCGCAGGCATGAATGGTTTCAGCACCACCCTAGAACCCTGTGGGAGCGGGCTTGCCCGCGATGAGGCCAGCACATCCAACATTGTTATTGCCGGACACACCGCCATCGCGGGCAAGCCCGCTCCCACAGGTTCCAAGGTGATTTCGGGAATCGGCTTATTTCTTCACCAACGCCGAGCACGCCGCTTTATAAGCCTCATGCTGATATTTGTTCAACGTCCCGGGCAGTTCGAAATTGTGCTTCTTGGCCTGGGCATTGATCGTCTGCGGCGACAGCAGCGTTACCTCACAACCATCGAGCAGTTGAAACACGCCCTCGATCTTGAACGTCGTCGGCCCACCGGCAAACTCGCCCTTTTTGCTGCGCTTCTTGATCGCAATCCGGTCCACCGAGTTCTCCCGCACAAACGATGCCACCTGCGCCGCGAACCGCCGCACGTTCGCCGCCTCGTCGTCGTCATCCAGAGCAATCTTCTTCGTGGCGAGAGGGACGTGGCTCAACGTCGAACCATCGAGCGCCGCCACGGCGATGATCGCTTCGCTGCCTTTGATTTCAATGCCGCAGATGTTCATGGGAATCCTTAGACTGGCTTAAGAGGTTCAGCTTACAGCTCAAAACACTCACTCCTGCCCAATCGACTCCAAAAACTCCGACCGTTCATCACTCATCCGCGCGACACAGTCATTCTGCGCAATGGTGAACGCCTTGCTTCCCGCCGTGGACGGGAACGCTTCCACCGCGCAATCCGCATCCCGCGTCTTCAACCACTGCTGCTGGGCGGTTTTCAGTTTGGCGGTGATGTCGGCCAGTTGCGTCGGGTTCTTGCCGTAGGCGGCCTGCATGCGCTCGTTGAGGCTGGCGTAGTTGTCTTTGAGCAGGTCTTCGGCGGTGCTGCGGCTGTAGGCGGAGCATTCCAGGGTCTGGATGTCGTTTTCCACCGCGTCGCACGGGTTGTTCTCGGATTCTTCGGCGGCGTGGGCGCCGGTCGCAATCAGTGCCAGGGCGAGGATTATTGATTTCATTGGGGTCGCTCTAATCCGTTGGTAGGTGCAGGCTGCGGCAGATTCTGGCGCAAGCGCGCGGGCTTGAACAGCCAGCCGATGAGGACGGCTGACGACCCTTTGTCGCGGATTGACGCTTTCGGCAATTCCCCTGTCGTTTTTGCACCCGGTCGCCCCGGCACCGAGGCATATGCTGGCCCCAAAGCGCCGGCAGACGATTCGGCGCATGAATTGCCAATAAGGGGACGCCTGATGAGCCCAGCCGAATTACACGCCGACAGCATCGTTATCGACGGTCTGATCATTGCCAAATGGAACCGCGAGCTGTTCGAAGACATGCGCAAGGGCGGTCTGACGGCGGCCAACTGCACTGTGTCGGTGTGGGAAGGCTTTCAGGCGACCGTGAACAACATCGCTGCCAGCCAGAAACTGATCCGCGAAAACAGCGACCTGGTGATGCCTGTGCGCACCACCGCCGACATCCGTCGCGCCAAGGAACAAGGCAAGACCGGCATCCTCTTCGGCTTCCAGAATGCCCACGCGTTCGAAGACCAGATCGGCTATGTCGAGGTGTTCAAGCAGCTCGGCGTCGGTATCGTGCAGATGTGCTACAACACCCAGAATCTGGTCGGCACCGGTTGCTACGAGCGTGACGGCGGTCTGTCAGGTTTCGGTCGCGAAATCGTTGCCGAGATGAACCGCGTCGGCGTCATGTGCGACCTGTCCCACGTCGGTTCCAAGACCTCCGAAGAAGTCATTCTCGAATCGAAAAAACCGGTCTGCTACTCGCACTGCCTGCCGTCGGGTCTCAAAGAACATCCGCGCAACAAGTCCGACGCAGAGTTGAAGTTCATTGCCGACCACGGCGGTTTCGTCGGCGTGACCATGTTCGCGCCGTTCCTCGCCAAGGGCATTGATTCGACCATCGACGATTACGCCGAAGCCATCGAATACACCATGAACATCGTCGGCGAAGACGCCATCGGTATCGGCACCGATTTCACTCAGGGCCACGGTCAGGATTTCTTCGAATACCTGACCCACGACAAGGGCTACGCCCGCCGCCTGACCAGCTTCGGCAAGATCATCAACCCGCTGGGCATCCGTACCGTCGGCGAATTCCCCAACCTCACCGAAACCCTGCTCAAGCGCGGCCATTCCGAGCGCGTGGTGCGCAAGATCATGGGCGAGAACTGGGTCAACGTCCTCAAAGACGTCTGGGGCGAGTAACGCTTTCTCAAGACCGCCGCCGATCTGCCCCCTCTCCTGCGGGAGAGGGCTGGGGTGAGGGCCGCGGCCAACACTGAACCATCATTTTTCTGGAGTTAAGTTTCCATGGCCAAGATCGCCCCGCAATTGCCTATCGAAGTCGACAGCGAGACCGGTGTCTGGACCTCCGACGCCCTGCCAATGCTCTATGTGCCGCGTCACTTTTTCGTCAACAACCACATGGGCATCGAGGAAGTGCTCGGCGCTGAAGCCTACGCCGAGATCCTCTACAAGGCCGGCTACAAATCCGCCTGGCACTGGTGTGAAAAGGAAGCCGAATGCCACGGCCTGGAAGGCGTCGCGGTGTTCGAGCACTACATGAAACGCCTGTCGCAGCGCGGCTGGGGTCTGTTCAAGATCCAGGACATCGACCTCGACAAAGGCACCGCCAGCGTCAAGCTCGAGCACTCGGCGTTTGTCTATGTCTACGGCAAGGTCGGGCGCAAGGTCGACTACATGTTCACCGGCTGGTTCGCCGGCGCCATGGATCAGATCCTCGAAGCCCGTGGCAGCAAGATCCGTACTGTGGCCGAACAAGTCTACGGAGGCTCCGAAGAGGGCCACGATGACGGCTTGTTTATCGTCAAGCCGTTGTAAGCCGAGGACCGTGCCATGGCTTTCGAAGCAATGTTCCAGCCGATCCAGATCGGCAAACTGACCATCCGCAACCGCGTGCTCAGCACCGCGCACGCCGAGGTCTATGCGACTGACGGTGGCATGACCACCGACCGCTACGTCAAGTATTACGAAGAGAAAGCCAAGGGCGGCATCGGCCTGGCCATCTGTGGCGGTTCGTCCGTGGTGGCGATCGACAGCCCGCAGGAATGGTGGAGTTCGGTCAATCTGTCCACCGACCGGATCATTCCGCACTTCCAGAATCTGGCCGACGCCATGCACAAGCATGGCGCCAAGATCATGATCCAGATTACCCACATGGGCCGGCGCTCGCGCTGGGACGGCTTCAACTGGCCGACCCTGATGTCGCCGTCGGGCATCCGTGAACCGGTGCACCGCGCCACTTGCAAAACCATCGAGCCGGAAGAGATCTGGCGGGTGATCGGCAACTACGCCCAGGCCGCGCGCCGGGCCAAGGCCGGTGGCCTCGATGGCGTCGAACTGTCGGCCGTGCACCAGCACATGATCGACCAGTTCTGGAGCCCGCGCGTCAACAAGCGCACCGATGAATGGGGCGGCAGCTTCGAAGGGCGGATGAAGTTCGGCCTGGAAGTGCTCAAAGCCGTGCGCGCCGAGGTCGGTGACGACTTCTGCGTGGGCATGCGCATCTGCGGTGACGAGTTCCACCCGGACGGCTTGTCCCACGAGGACATGAAGCAGATCGCCAAGTATTACGACGACACCGGCATGCTCGATTTCATCGGCGTGGTCGGCTCGGGTTGCGATACGCACAACACCCTGGCCAACGTGATTCCGAACATGAGTTATCCACCGGAGCCGTTCCTGCATCTGGCCGCCGGGATCAAGGAAGTGGTCAAGGTGCCGGTGTTGCACGCGCAGAACATCAAGGACCCGAACCAGGCCACGCGCATCCTTGAAGGCGGTTACGTCGACATGGTCGGCATGACCCGCGCGCACATCGCCGACCCGCACCTGATCGCCAAGATCAAGATGGGCCAGATCGACCAGATCAAGCAGTGCGTCGGCGCCAACTATTGCATCGACCGCCAGTATCAGGGCCTGGACGTGCTGTGCATCCAGAACGCCGCGACCTCCCGTGAATACATGGGCGTGCCGCACATCATCGAGAAATCCACCGGGCCGAAACGCAAAGTGGTGATCGTCGGTGCCGGCCCGGCCGGGATGGAAGCAGCACGCGTGGCTGCCGAGCGGGGCCACGACGTCACGCTGTTCGAGAAAAAAGACTTCATCGGCGGGCAGATCACCACCGCATCGAAAGCACCGCAGCGTGACCAGATCGCCGGCATCACTCGCTGGTTCCAGCTGGAACTGGCGCGGCTGAAAGTCGATCTGCGCCTGGGCACGGCGGCGGATGCCGACACCATCATGGACCTGCGTCCGGACGTGGTGGTGCTGGCGGTTGGCGGTCATCCGTACCTTGAGCAGAACGAGCACTGGGGCGCGGCCGAAGGGCTGGTGGTCAGCAGCTGGGACGTGCTCGACGGCAAGGTTGCGCCGGGCAAGAACGTGCTGGTCTACGACACCATCTGCGAGTTCACCGGCATGTCGGTGGCCGACTTCCTCGCCGACAAGGGCAGCCAGGTCGAGATCGTCACCGACGACATCAAACCGGGCGTGGCCATCGGCGGCACGTCGTTCCCGACCTACTACCGCAGCATGTACCCGAAAGAAGTGATCATGACCGGCGACATGATGCTGGAGAAGGTCTACCGCGAAGGCGACAAGCTGATCGCGGTGCTGGAGAACGAATACACCGGCGCGAAAGAGGAGCGGGTGGTCGATCAGGTGGTCGTCGAAAACGGCGTGCGCCCGGACGAGGAAATCTACTACGCGCTCAAGGACGGCTCGCGCAACAAGGGCCAGATCGACGTCGAAGCGCTGTTCGCGATCCAGCCGCAACCTTCGCTGAGCGAAGCGGGCGACGGCTACTTGCTGTTCCGCATCGGCGACTGCGTGGCGCAGCGCAACACACACGCCGCGATCTACGACGCACTGCGGTTGTGCAAGGATTTCTGACGGCTTGCACCAAACCCTGTGGGAGCGAGCCTGCTCGCGAATGCAATCTGTCAGTTGACGATGATGTCGACTGACTCACCGCTTTCGCGAGCAGGCTCGCTCCCACAGTAAAGCGGATCGTGTTTCTCCAGGTTGCACTGGTGGGAGCTTCACCTATGTTGAACACCCTTCTTCCAATCCTGTTGTTCGCAGCCCTGGGCCTTGCTGTCCTCGGCGCGTTGCGGCGGATGAACATGTGGCGCCGGGGGCGGGCGGCGAAGGTCGATCTGCTCGGCGGTCTGCTGGCCATGCCCAAGCGCTACATGGTCGACCTGCACCACGTTGTGGCGCGGGACAAATACATTGCCAACACCCACGTCGCCACGGCGGGCGGTGCGGTGGCGTCGATCGTGCTGGCCATTCTGGTGCACGGTTTTGGCCTGCATAACCGCATCCTCGGCTACGCCTTGCTGCTGATGTCGGCGGTGATGTTCGTCGGCGCGATCTTCATGTACCTGCGCCGGGTCAATCCGCCTGCGCGTCTGTCGAAAGGCCCGTGGATGCGCCTGCCGAAAAGCCTGCTGGCCTTCTCCGCGTCGTTTTTCCTGGTGACCCTGCCGGTCGCCGGGATCCTGCCGGAAAACTTCGGCGGCTGGCTGCTCGCAGTCATCCTCGGTGTTGGCGTGCTGTGGGGCGTGTCGGAGTTGTTCTTCGGCATGACCTGGGGCGGGCCGATGAAACACGCCTTTGCCGGTGCTCTGCACCTGGCCTGGCACCGTCGCCCGGAACGGTTTGGCGGCGGGCGCTCGACCGGTTTGAAACCGCTGGACCTAAACAATTCCGATGCGCCGCTGGGCGTGGAAAAACCCAAGGATTTCACTTGGAACCAGTTGCTCGGTTTCGACGCCTGCGTGCAGTGCGGCAAGTGCGAAGCGGCTTGCCCGGCCTTCGCCGCCGGCCAGCCGCTGAACCCGAAAAAACTGATTCAGGACATGGTCGTCGGCCTCGCCGGCGGCACTGACGCGAAGTTCGCCGGCAGCCCGTATCCGGGCAAACCAATCGGCGAGCATGGCGGCAATCCGCACCAACCGATCGTCAATGGTCTGGTCGATGCCGAAACCCTGTGGTCGTGCACCACCTGCCGTGCCTGCGTCGAGGAATGCCCGATGATGATCGAGCACGTCGACGCGATCGTCGACATGCGCCGGCATCTGACCCTGGAAAAAGGCGCGACGCCGAACAAGGGTGCCGAAGTTCTCGAGAACCTTATTGCAACCGACAACCCCGGCGGTTTCGCCCCGGGCGGGCGGATGAACTGGGCAGCGGACCTGAACCTCACTCTGCTCAGCGAAAAGAAATCCACCGACGTGCTGTTCTGGGTCGGCGACGGCGCCTTCGACATGCGCAACCAGCGCACCCTGCGTGCCTTCGTCAAAGTGCTGAAGGCAGCGAAAGTCGACTTCGCTGTACTCGGTCTTGAGGAGCGCGACAGCGGAGATGTGGCGCGGCGTCTCGGCGACGAAGCAACGTTCCAGCAGCTCGCCAAACGCAATATCCAGACATTGGCCAAATACAGTTTCAACCGCATCGTCACCTGCGATCCGCACAGTTTCCATGTGCTGAAAAACGAGTACGGCGCCTTCGACGGCAACTATCTGGTGCAGCACCACAGCACCTACATGGCCGAGATCATTCAGGCCGGCGCGCTCAACCTCGGGCAGCACAAAGGCAATAGCGTGACCTATCACGATCCATGCTACCTGGGCCGCTACAACGGCGAGTACGAAGCGCCGCGCGAAGTGCTGCGCGCGCTCGGCATCGAAGTCAAAGAGATGCAACGGTCAGGTTTCCGCTCGCGCTGCTGCGGCGGCGGTGGCGGCGCGCCGATCACCGACATTCCGGGCAAGCAGCGCATCCCCGACATGCGCATGGAAGACATCCGCGAAACCGGCGCCGAACTGGTGGCGGTGGGTTGTCCACAGTGCACGGCGATGCTCGAAGGCGTGGTCGAACCGCGTCCGCTGATCAAGGACATCGCCGAACTGGTGGCCGACGCGCTGCTCGAAGACGCCGCGCCAAGCAAGCCTGCCACGCCGGCCAAACGTGAACCTGCGGAGGTGCACTGATGAGCGACATTATCCGCCGCGACCCGCGCGCCGAATGGATTGCGCGCAACCGCCTGCATCCGCTGCACGCGGCGATGCAACCGGCGCAACACAGCTGGATGGGTCCCAATGGCGTCATCCGCAAGAATCTGCACGGCATGGGTTTTATCGGCCCCAACGGCATCAAACGCATTGACCGCAGCGGCGCGCAGCAGGGTGGGGCGGTCAAACGCTCGGCTGCTGTTGAAGTGCAGTTGCCGCTGCGTCAGGTACCGGCCCCGGCGTTCTACATCAGTGTGGTGCCGGATATGGTCGGTGGTCGCCTGAGCAGCCACGACCGCGATCTGCTCGGCCTTGCTCACCAACTGGCCGGCACCGATGGTGCGGTGCTCGCCGTGGTGTTCGGCGAGCACAAGGAAAGCGCTTTCGAAACCGCGGGCGTTGATCGCCTGCTGCTGCTCGAAGGCGAGGAATTCAGCGGTTATGCACCGGAACAACGGGTGCAGGGGTTGCGCGCTGTGGACAACCAATTCAACCCGCGTCACTGGTTGCTGCCGGACAGCCGCAGCGGTGGCGGCGAACTCGGCCGGCGCTTTGCTGCTGCACTGGGCGAGCGTCCGGCCACGCGGGTCTGGCAGGTCAAGGATCAGGAGTGCATCGGCCGCGCCGGGGCCGGATTGCAAGATCTGGCGCGTCCGGTGGCGCGGTTGATTCTCGCCGCTGCCGAATGCGCAGAACCGGTCAGCGAAACTCGTCACGAAGCGTTGCCAGTGGAGTTATCCACAAGCGTCGCGCGCAGCTTGTCGCGAATCGAAGATCTTGGTGCCGTGGCGGTGGATCCGGCAGCGATTCCGATGGCCGAAGCGGAGTTCATTTTCTCCGGCGGCAACGGCGTCAAGGATTGGCAGCTGTTTCACGAAACAGCGGCGGCCCTCGGCGCCACCGAAGGCGCTTCGCGGGTTGCGGTAGACGACGGCTTCATGGCGCGCGATCGTCAGGTCGGCGCGTCCGGCACCTGGGTCACTGCGCGGGTCTATGTGGCTGTGGGTATATCTGGCGCAATCCAGCACCTGCAAGGCATTGGCGCCTGCGACAAGGTGGTGGCAATCAACCTTGATCCGGGTTGCGACATGATCAAGCGTGCCGACCTCTCGGTGATCGGCGAAAGCGCAGAGATTCTGCAAGCGTTGATCGAAGCGGTCGCGGCTTACCGCAACGAAGCCAAGCGCGATGCGGCGTAAGGAAACCCTATGAACACGAACGTTATCAGTCTGGTTTCAATCGGCGCTCACCCGACCTCAGGTCGGCCACGGCGCGCCGATCAGGATGCGCGCGCGGTGGAACTGGGCCTGCAATTGGCTGGGGATAACCTGCAAGTGCTGCATGCCGGTGATGTTGCCGAACCGGCCCTGCGTGCCTATCTGGGCATGGGCCTGGAACAACTGCATGTGCTGGAACAACCCGCCGGCGCCGATGCCTTGCCGGCGCTGACCGCGTACCTGCGCGACGCCGGGGCGCAAGTGGTGCTGACCGGCAGCCAGGCGGAAACCGGGGAAGGTTCGGGGATGTTGCCGTTCCTCCTGGCCGAAGGCCTGGGCTGGCCGCTGGTGGTGGGCCTGGCGCAGGTCGAATCAATCAATGACGGTTCGGCGCTGGTTCTGCAAGCGTTGCCGCGCGGGCAGCGACGCCGCTTGAAGGTGAAACTGCCGTTTCTGGCGACTGTGGATAACGCCGCCCCGAAGCCTCGGCAGAGCGCGTACGGCCCGGCGCGACGGGGCGAATTGGCCGCCGACGACGTTGAAACGGTGGAAGATGAGTTGTTGGCCGTTGCCACGCTGCAACCGGCCAAGCCACGGCCCAAGCGCTTGAAGGTGATCAAGGCCAAGAGCGGCGCCGACCGGATGAAGGCCGCTACGGCCAAAGCCAGTGGTGGCGGTGGGCAGGTGCTCAAGGGCGTTACCGCGCAGGCTGGGGCGGAGGCGATTCTGAAGCTGCTGATTGAAGAGGGCGTTGTCCGCTAGTCACCCTCTTCCAGGCATGGAATAACTCCTGTGGGAGCGAGCCTGCTCGCGAAAGCGCACTGTCAGCCGACACATGCATCGACTGACCCGACGCATTCGCGAGCAGGCTCGCTCCCACATTGGTATTCATTCACAGCCAATCTTTACTGTTTACCCACAATCCCTGTTGGCGAAGCTGTGGATAACGTGTTCGCCCTTCCGCGCATCCCACGCCATTCAAGCCTTCCAGCCATAAGATCAAAAAACGATCAGCGTAACTCTCGGATTTAACGGGCTTTTCCCTCGGTATAAATCGAGAAGTTGCCCCCAATCTCTGTTGGCGCTTCTGTGGATAAGATGTTCGCTACCAGCTGTAGGCCATATGGACCTTGGCTTTCATGGGCTTGATCAATTATTGATCAAATGTGATCCCCGGGCGCCGAGAGCTGTTAAGACGAAGGGGTTTTCCCCAGTCATGGGTGTTTTTCCACAGGAGATTGAAAGTTGTCCCCGATCTCTGTTGGCGCTTCTGTGGATAACGTGTTCGCTACCCGCTACAGGCCTTTGAACCCGTGCTGTGTACGGGCATGATCAAAAAACGATCAATTGTTTTGGGAAACCGCGATTCAGCATAAGTCACGATTTTTCTTTGCAAATCAGCAGGATATTTTTTGAGTCATCCACAGTTACCCCCATTTGCTGTGGGCGGGTATGTGGATAACTTGTTTGCGGAAGGCTGGAGGGCTTGGTGGGTATGGGGACGGGGGTGGTTGATCGGAAATTGATCAGCTGGAAGATGTAGCGTGGGTCAGGGCGTCTTCGCGAGCAGGCTCGCTCCCACAGGGGAATGCATTCCACCTGTAGGAGCTGCCGCAGGCTGCGATCTTTTGCTCTTGATCAGCCCTGAACCGGTACGCCTTTGAGGTAAGGCGCTGGCTCAGCCCCGAGGTTGTTCAACATCCTCTCGCTGTACCAGTCGACGAAGTTGACCACGCCGAATTCATAGGTTTTGGAGTAAGGCCCCGGCTGGTAAGCGGTGGAGTTGATCCCGCGCTGGTTTTCCTCAGCCAGACGGCGGTCCTGATCGTTGGTCGCATCCCACACCTGGCGCATGCGCTCGACGTCGTAATCGACACCTTCCACGGCGTCCTTGTGCACCAGCCACTTGGTGGTGACCATGGTTTCCTGGGCGCTGATCGGCCACACGGTGAAGACGATAATGTGATCGCCCATGCAGTGGTTCCACGAGTGCGGCAGATGCAGGATGCGCATCGAGCCCAGGTCCGGGTTCTTGATGCGGCCCATCAGTTTCGCGCAGCCCTGCTTGCCGTCGAGGGTCATCGACACGGTGCCCTTGAGCAGCGGCATGCGCACGATACGGTTGCGCAAGCCGAAACTGGCGTGAGCGTAAGGGATCTTTTCCGCTTCCCAGGCAGCGGCGGAAGCGGCGACGTGATCCTTGAACGCCTGATCGGCGCGCGGGTCGGTGACGTCGTCCCATTCCAGCAGGGTTTTCAACAGTTCCGGGTGCGATGCGTTGCAGTGGTAGCACTCGCGGTTGTTTTCCAGCACCAGTTTCCAGTTGGCCTTTTCCATCAAGGTGGTGGTGATCGCCACCTTGGTGTTCTCCATGTCGTACGGTTCCATGTAATGGTTGAGCGTCGACAGGAAGTCATCGATGGCCGGCGGGTTCTCCGCCAGGCTGATGAAAATGTAGCCGCCAGCGGTTTTCACGTTCACCGGTTTCAGGCCGTACTGCTTCATGTCGAAGTCGGCGCCCATCTCGGTGCCGGCAAACAGCAGGCGACCGTCCAGTTCGTAGGTCCACTGGTGGTAATGGCAGACCAGTTTGGCGACCTTGCCTTTTTCACTGGTGCACAGGCGCGAGCCACGGTGGCGGCAGACGTTGTGGAACGCGTGCACCACGCCCTCGGCGCCGCGAATGACGATGATCGGGTTCTTGCCGACCTGCAGGGTCAGGTAGTTACCCTTGGCCGGGATCTCGCAGGTCATGCCAGCGATCAACCATTCCTTCTGGAAGATCTCCTGCATATCGATATCGAACAGGCGCTCGTCGCTGTAGAACGGCTGTGGCAGCGAAAAAGTGCGCTCGCGCTCCTGAAGCATTTGCGCGGTGGCCTTGCGTGCGGGTTCCAGCGGATCGCCCAGGCTGATTTTTGCGGTGACGTCCATCGATGTAATCCTCATGGCCCTCTGCGTGGCCGGCGAAAGTGGCTGATCAGGTGTGCTGCAAAACGGTTGCTACGCAAGGTGTAAAGAAGTCGTCTTGTGTTGGGGCGAGTGTGGGGCCGGCGCTGGGGGGAACCTTATCCATGCGCGACATGGCGCAATCTGTTCCCGACGCGCAAGCCCCGGTGTTCAAGGGCTGGTCGCGATAAGTATGTCAATGTCGCGGATAGGTAAACGCACGGTCTGCGCTATACGCAGAATCGCCGACAAGAGGCCGGCAGTCGGCCGTGGAGAACAGCATGTCCAACAGCTTCCTGAATCCGGTCACCACCCAGACCTGGGCCAATGGCCGACACATTGTCCGTTGCGTCAAAGTCATCCAGGAAACCTGGGATGTGCGCACCTTCTGCTTTATGGCCGACCAGCCGATCCTGTTCTTCTTCAAGCCGGGGCAGTTCGTCACCCTGGAGCTGGAAATCGAAGGCCAGCCGATCATGCGCTCCTACACCATCTCCAGCTCGCCGTCGGTGCCGTACAGCTTCTCGGTGACGATCAAGCGCGTGCCAGGTGGCAAGGTCTCGAACTGGTTGCACGACACCCTGCATGAAGGTCAGGAGCTTGCGGTGCACGGCCCGGTCGGGCTGTTCAACGCCATCGACTTCCCAAGCCCGAAGGTCCTGTATCTGAGCGGTGGCGTCGGCATCACCCCGTGCATGTCGATGGCGCGCTGGTTCTACGACACCAACGCCAATGTCGACATGACGTTCGTGCACAGCGCGCGGTCGCCGAAAGACATCATTTACCACCGCGAGCTTGAGCACATGGCGTCGCGGATCGACAACTTCAGCCTGCACCTGATCTGCGAAAAACACGGCCTCGGTGAGCCATGGGCCGGTTATCGCGGTTACCTGAACCACAAGATGCTCGAACTGATGGTTCCGGACTTCCTCGAACGCGAAGTGTTCTGCTGCGGCCCGACGCCGTACATGACTGCGGTCAAACGCTTGCTGGAAGCGGCCGGCTACGACATGTCGCGCTACCACGAAGAATCCTTCGGCGCCACGCCACCCGAGGCCCGCGCCGACGCGGTGGAACAGGCCGAACAAGCCGCCGATGCGCCGGAAATCGACGCCGCGGATCTGCATCAGGTGGAATTCACCGCCTCCGGCAAAAGCATTCGCGTTGGCCCGGGCGAAACCGTCCACGCAGCCGCCGCCAAACTCGGCCTGATGATCCCGAAAGCCTGCGGCATGGGCATTTGCGGAACGTGCAAGGTGATGAAACTGGGCGGCGAAGTGGAGATGGAGCACAACGGCGGGATTACCGAGGACGACGAGGCGGAAGGGTTTATCCTGTCGTGCTGCAGCGTGCCGAAGGGGGATGTGCGGATTGAGTTTTAAATAGGCATGAACTTGGGTCGATCTCCTAAATGAGGAGATCGACCGGGAAAGTGCAATTTCAAATCAGCCCGAACAAAGCGAGCAGGCCGAAGCCCACAAAGGCAAAGCCAAATATTTGCTGGTATTTATTCAGTTTGAGCAGGTCGCGTTTGAGTTTTGGCGGGAAATTCTTAACGTCTCTTGCGCTGACTTTGCCTTGGGAAATGTACCGTGCGGGTTTTTTGAGGATGCCGAAAATTTCACCCAACATATAATTACGTCCCCCCAGGCCCGCTTGCCATAACATGAGCAAAGACGATGTGATTGAACTGCGTTTCAGGCTATTTAGGATCGTTTCCAGTCTTCTCTTGGCGGTATAAAGTAAAATTCCATTTACCACTAAAAGACCTGTGAAACTCACCAGTGTCATGATCACAATTGGATCTTTTACGATATTGTTAATTTGATCTACGGATGAGCTTATTCCCAGGCACATCATAATTGCAAAAAATATGAAAACCAGTTTGTATAAAATAATCAGGTTCTTTTTCAGTTTTTTGGGGAAGTTTTCGAAGTCTTTCGCGCAAAGCTTTCCTGTGTGAATGTAAAATTCAGGGTTTCGCATGATGTCGAACACTTCTCCCATCATGTAGATTTTGCCCCAAGGACCTCCGTGCCAAAGCATTATCAGTCTGCTCGAAATAGAACTGTTTGTTAGATGGTCCAATATGATTTCGGTCTTTGTTTTCGCGACATACAACATCACTCCTATCAAAGTAAATATGCCGACGAAGTCTACAATACCAATCAACAAGAATATTTTCTCTGAAGTACGAAGAGTCATTTAACAGCCTCGTATACTTTCTGTGCGATCCGTTCGCCGCCTTTCTCGCCCAAAGTCCCGCCGGTGTAATTTCCTAGTCCTGCGTGCCAGATCTACCGGACGGGATGTCCAAAAAACGATGCGCTGAAATAAAGCAGTGGAGTTGAGATGAAGCTGAAAATTAAGATCCGATCAAATGGCTTTGAATTGAAATGTTTGCCTTGGTCTCCAATGATGATTGAAAAAGTCGTCATCAAAACCGCAAGCATAAACATTGCTGACAAGGGGGCTGCTATTTCCATTCCGTTGAATTCGTACCACTGGGTTTTTCTCTGAATTCTGTAAGGTAACTGAATGCTCTGTTTGTAAATTGCGCGAGCAGCAACGATAAACAAGCATAGGGTCGCCAGGTCGCATATTAGAAGTCCACGCCTTCTCGGTGTAAGGGCAAACCATTTTTTTGGCTGCGGCAGGCGTTTTTCAAACCTGCTGCCACAAACATGACATTTGAAAAGCGTCTTTTTATTTTTGGCACTGCATGTTTTGCATATTTTTGTTCGTGGTTTCATAAAGAAAGACGCTATTTGGTTCTGCTTGGAGTGTTCGCTGGTTTTATATCGGGAAATGTTTGGTCAGGCGACTTATCGAGAATCTTGGTAAATTATCTCAGCAGCATCTTCGCCCAATGTTTCACCTATTATTACCGCTGCAAGAGATCCGACGCCCACCGCTACTGCACCGCAGACCAAGGTGCCAACTCCTCCTGTCGGAACGCCTATTCCCAGACAAATTTTCGCTGCTAGTGGCGCAGTCAAGAGGCGACTGCTGATTGCTCCTCCAACCATGCCACCCATAAAGCTTCCGGTTTCCGTGAATTTCACCTTTTCACACGCCTCGGTATTCCCATGCAGGCACACATCCTGCACCTTCAAGGCCGAGGCGCCACCGCCTACTGCTGTGCCGATCCAGCCGCCATATTTGACGTACTGTGACGCTTGGCTGATAGCCCGAATATGTGTGGCATAACCTGGGTTCTGGCCGATGCCGCCAGCCTTTCTCCAGCGGTGCACAAGGTGAGGATGATCGATGCCGAGAGCGGTCTTGAGGCTCGGGTGATCCGGGAGACCAATGCTTTGCCGCGTGAACCGGTTGAGATGGACGTCCAGTTTTTCCAGCAACTGCGCACGTTGTTTTTTGAACGGCTTCGAGTTCAGACTGCCTTTTACGTCCAGCGTTTGAACATGCAACTTCTCAAGATCTGCGAGAACATTTTTTATGCCATCCAGATGATTGGCTGCCATGGCCGTGACGACCCCGATCACTTTTGATTCATAGGCGAGTGCGGTCTGGATTACGCCATAGTGCTGCGCCATGAAATCCGCTTCTTCCACGGTCAGCGGTTCCAGCGTCGCACTGACGAAACGCGCGGTCTGCATCAGCAATGCTTCCTCGTATGTGCATTGCTGATTGTCAGGGTCGCTCAGCACGATCATCGAACCGGCTTTAATCATGTCCGGGGTCGGATTCAAACTTCTGAATCTGGCGATGACATTCGGGTTGGCGGAGGGGAGCAGTTGTGCCTCAAGCTTCTCGGCGACAATGCTTTTCGGCACGATGTAAAACCCCGGCTCCGATGGGGCCGGGCGATCTTGCGGCCAGTGCTCGCTGGGGAAGAACTTCAAGTCGTTGACGGGGTGAGGGCTGCGCGCGGTGCTGCTGTTATTAACGCGCGCCACCCTGAGGTTCTGCTGATGAATCGCGCGCAGCAACCTGTCTGGATCGGAGCGCGAGGCAGGCTGCCTGAGCATCGATAACGGGCGTTTTTTCACCGCTTCAGGAACGGCACCTTTGGTGCCGCGTACCAGAACTCTGGATTGGTTCAGAAGATGACGCTGTTCCTGTGCAAAGGCGTCAAGGCCCATGTCCGCTGAAAGGCGGCCGCTGGCGACATCATCGACAATGCCCTTGGCGAAGCGCGCGACCTCCTGATTGAACTGCACGCGCGCATTGCCGAATGCCAGATGACGTGAGCCGACTGTCTGTGCCTGTGCGAGCAGCTTGCCGGCAACGTGTCGAACGTCGCTGAGACCATGGCGCCGATCGCTCAACCTTCTTCGCCCCACGAGGCATGGCCGCTGGTCCCGGCGAGGTGATGCACCCAGCTGATGCCACGATAACGAATGGCGACCTGCTCCTGAGGTTCCGCGTCGTTGTGCAGAATGACGTGGGGCATATCCAGGTTCAGTTCGGTGAGCACCGCACCGTCGATCGAGACAGAAAAGTATTTTTCCTGCTGACCCTGAGGGGAAGTTCGGTAGAAGTTGATCTTGCAGTCGATCTCTTCACGGTTGGCCAGTGCCTGGGCCAGCAGCGGTGAAGATTTGTCGACGACTTTGGTGACAATGACCGGCGCGTGGGTGGCTCGGTGAGAGTTGTCGAGGTTGGCGAGGTTGTGGCTGTACGACAGCACCATGATTTCATCGGTGTGTGCCGCCTGATATCTGTTGCCCACCGAATCAGGCGTTGAGCAGCCTGCCGAAATCAGCCCTTGGGTCTTGCCCGTGATCGTCATGTAGCCGGGAATTGCCATCGCGTGCGCTCCTTGAATCGGGAGCAAGCAGTCTATGGCGGGATTTTTGTGCTTTCTGTAGGCCTTGGTGTAGGCCGATTCTGAAAATGCAGGTCCGCGACGCGCAGCCTCTGGGTTGCATTCCCGTGCTGAGCATGGGAATGCAACTTGGGAGGGGAATCAGGCCGACATGACCTCGCGAATATCGCGCGCCAGTTCGCGCACGCGTTCTTCTTCGGTGTCCCAGGAGCACATGAAGCGTGCGCCGCCCTTGCCGATGAAGGTGTAGAAGCGCCAGTTCTTTGCAGTCAACGCAGCGATGGCCGGCTCGGACAGTTGCAGGAACACGCCGTTGGCCTGCACCGGGAACATCAGTTCGACCCCGGGAATGTCGCTGACCAGTTCTGCCAGCAGTTGCGCGCAGTGGTTGGCGTGGCGTGCGTATTTGAGCCAGGCGTCGTTTTCCAGAATGCCGACCCACGGTGCCGACAAAAAGCGCATCTTCGACGCCAGTTGCCCGGCCTGCTTGCAGCGGTAGTCGAAGTCTTCGGCCAGTTTGTGGTTGAAGAACAGGATCGCTTCACCCACCGCCATGCCGTTCTTGGTGCCGCCGAAACACAGCACGTCGACGCCGGCTTTCCAGGTCAGGTCGGCGGGCGAGCAGCCGAGGAATGCGCAGGCGTTGGAGAACCGCGCGCCGTCCATGTGCAGGTGCAGGCCCAGTTCTTTGCAGGTTGCGCTGATGGCGCGGACTTCTTCCGGGGTGTAGACACTGCCGACTTCGGTGGCCTGGGTCAGGGTCACCACGCGCGGTTTCGGGTAGTGGATGTCCTGGCGCTTGAGTGCGACTTCGCGGATCGATTGCGGGGTGATCTTGCCGTTTTCGGTGCCGGCGATCAGCAGCTTCGAGCCGTTGGAGAAGAATTCCGGAGCGCCGCATTCGTCGGTTTCGACGTGGGCGGTTTCCGAGCAGATCACGCTGTGGTAACTCTGGCACAGCGACGACAGGGCCAGCGAGTTGGCGGCGGTGCCGTTGAAGGCGAAGAACACTTCGCAGTCGGTTTCGAACAGTTTGCGGAAATGATCGGCCGCGCGGGCGGTCCATTCATCGTCGCCGTAGGCGCGCTGGTGGCCGTGGTTGGCCTGTTCCATGGCGGCCCAGGCTTCCGGGCAGATCCCGGAATAGTTGTCGCTGGCGAATTGTTGGCTCTTGTCGGTCATGGCCGGCTTCCGTAATCGAGACTCTTGTGAAGGCTCGTGGTCAATGAGGATGCGCACTTTACCGAAGATCTTCCGGGGAGCACATGCGATGTCGGGTGGGGAAAATTACCAGTTTATGGGCCGATTATGCACCTGAGCCAACGCGACGGTGCCCTGGATCTGCTCAAGTGGCTGGCGCTGTTGAGCATGTTGCTCGATCACCTGCGATATGTCGGCTTCTCCGCCGACTGGCTTTATGTGCCCGGTCGCCTGGCATTTCCGTGGTTTTGCCTGGCGATGGCGGCGAATCTGGCCCGGGACGGTTCGCGCAAGATGGAATGGCGCTATCTGGGCTGGCTGGTGCTGTTCAGCGCCATCAGCGAAATCCCTTATCGCTTTTATATCCCCGACCCTGACACGTTCAACGTGATGCCGACGCTGGCGCTGGGCCTGCTGGTGGCGCGTGGCTGGCAGGATTCAGCCTCGGTGGCGCGATTGCTCGCACTGGCCGCGCTGGTGGTTGCGGCGGTTTTTTCAGAACGACTGATGTTCGGTTTCTTCGGCGTATTGTTGCCATTGGCGATGCTGCTGGTGTTCCGCCGACCCTGGTTCAGCCTGTTGCCGGGGCTGGTGTGTCTGGCGGCGAACCAATGGCAGGTGCTGCTCGAATCGGCGCGCTTCGGCAACAGCGTGGCGATTCTCGGCCTGGCGACATGTCTGTTTGCGCCGATGCTGGGAATGTTCTTTTTGCGACATGGGCGACATCTGCAGCCACCACCGATGCGGCGCTGGGCCTATGCGCTGTATCCCGCGCATTTCCTCCTGCTGCTTGCCATCCGCCAAATCATCGCCTGATCCCTGTGGGAGCGAGCCTGCTCGCGAAAGCGGTCTGCCAGTCAACTTCTATGTCGGATGTGCCGGCCTCTTCGCGAGCAGGCTCGCTCCCACAGTGGATCTCCGGCGTTTCGAAGAGAGCATTTCCAGCCATGTCGTAAACGCACCTTTGCGTGGCGCGCGCAGGCATTTGAGCTGTCTGTGCCGGTCATACCATCGCATCAAAGGGCACTGCCATCATTGCCAGTGCCTTACCGAGACGAATGGCGCACAGATGCCGCTGGGAGAGACGCGATGTTCAGCAAGCAAGACCAGATCCAGGGTTACGACGATGCACTGCTGGCGGCGATGAATGCCGAGGAGCAACGTCAGGAAGATCACATCGAGCTGATCGCGTCGGAGAACTACACCAGCAAGCGCGTCATGCAGGCGCAAGGCAGCGGGCTCACCAACAAATACGCCGAGGGCTATCCGGGCAAGCGCTACTACGGTGGCTGCGAGCATGTGGACAAAGTCGAAGCACTGGCCATCGAACGCGCCAAGCAACTGTTCGGTGCCGACTACGCCAACGTCCAGCCGCACTCCGGTTCTTCGGCCAACAGCGCCGTGTATCTGGCGCTGATCCAACCGGGTGACACTATCCTCGGCATGAGCCTGGCCCACGGCGGTCACCTGACCCACGGCGCGAAAGTGTCGTCCTCGGGCAAGCTCTACAACGCCGTGCAGTACGGCATCAACACCGACACCGGACTGATCGACTACGACGAAGTCGAGCGTCTGGCGGTCGAGTGCAAACCGAAAATGATCGTTGCCGGTTTCTCCGCTTACTCGAAGACTCTGGACTTCCCGCGCTTCCGTCAGATCGCCGACAAGGTTGGTGCACTGCTGTTCGTCGACATGGCCCACGTCGCCGGTCTGGTCGCTGCTGGCCTGTATCCGAACCCGCTGCCGTACGCCGATGTGGTCACCACCACCACGCACAAGACCCTGCGCGGTCCGCGTGGCGGGCTGATCCTGGCCAAGTCCAACGAAGAGATCGAGAAGAAGCTCAACGCGGCCGTTTTCCCCGGCGCCCAGGGCGGTCCGCTGATGCACGTCATTGCCGGTAAAGCAGTGTGCTTCAAGGAAGCGCTGGAGCCTGGCTTCAAGGCTTATCAGCAACAAGTGATCGACAACGCCCAGGCGATGGCCAGCGTGTTCATCAAGCGTGGCTACGATGTGGTCTCCGGCGGTACCGACAACCATTTGTTCCTGGTCAGCCTGATCCGTCAGGGCCTGACCGGCAAGGACGCCGACGCCGCGCTGGGCCGTGCCCACATCACCGTGAACAAGAACGCCGTGCCGAACGACCCGCAGTCGCCGTTCGTGACCTCGGGCCTGCGCATCGGCACCCCGGCGGTGACCACGCGCGGCTTCAAGGTCAGCCAGTGCGAAACCCTCGCCGGCTGGATCTGCGACATCCTCGACAACCTCGGCGACGCCGATGTCGAGGCCAATGTCGCCCAGCAGGTCTCGGCCCTGTGCGCAGACTTCCCGGTTTATCGCTGAGTCGGTTTTGGAGTAATGACTATGCAACGCTATTCCGGCTTCGGCCTGTTCAAACACTCGCTCAGCCACCACGAAAACTGGCAGCGCATGTGGCGCACGCCCACCCCGAAAAAGTCTACGACGTGGTCATCGTCGGCGGCGGCGGGCACGGCCTGGCGACTGCCTACTATCTGGCCAAGGAGCACGGCATCACCAATGTCGCCGTGGTCGAGAAGGGTTGGCTGGGCGGCGGTAACACCGCGCGCAACACCACCATCGTGCGCTCCAACTACCTGTGGGACGAGTCGGCGCACCTCTACGAACACGCGATGAAATTGTGGGAAGGCCTGTCGCAGGATCTCAACTACAACGTGATGTTCTCCCAGCGCGGCGTCTACAACCTGTGCCACACCCTGCAGGACATCCGTGATTCCGAGCGTCGGGTCAGCGCCAACCGCCTCAACGGCGTCGACGGCGAATTGCTTGACGCCAAGCAGGTTGCGGACGAGATTCCGTACCTGGACTGCTCGAAAAACACCCGCTACCCGATCATGGGCGCAACCGTGCAGCGTCGCGGCGGCGTCGCCCGACACGATGCCGTGGCCTGGGGCTTCGCGCGTGCCGCCGATGCCTTGGGCGTGGACCTGATCCAGCAGACCGAAGTGACCGGCTTCCGCAAGGAAAACGGCGTGTGCATCGGCGTCGAAACCAACAAGGGTTTCATCGGCGCCAAGCGCGTCGGCGTGGTGACGGCCGGTAACTCCGGGCACATGGCCAAGCTTGCCGGTTTCCGCCTGCCGATCGAATCCCACCCGCTGCAAGCGCTGGTGTCCGAGCCGATCAAGCCGATTATCGACAGCGTGATCATGTCCAACGCCGTACACGGTTACATCAGCCAGTCCGACAAGGGCGACCTGGTGATCGGCGCCGGTATCGACGGCTACAACGGCTACGGCCAGCGTGGTTCGTACCCGGTGATCGAACACACCATTCAGGCCATCGTCGAGATGTTTCCGGTGCTCTCGCGGGTACGGATGAACCGCCAGTGGGGCGGCATCGTCGACACCACTCCGGACGCTTGCCCGATCATTTCCAAGACGCCGGTACCGAACATGTTCTTCAACTGCGGTTGGGGCACCGGCGGTTTCAAAGCCACACCTGGCTCGGGCAACGTGTTTGCCGCGAGTCTGGCCAAGGGTGAAATGCACCCATTGGCTGCACCTTTCTCCATCGACCGTTTCCACAACGGTGCGTTGATCGATGAACACGGCGCTGCTGCGGTTGCCCACTAACAGGAGAAATCCCCATGTTGCATATCTTCTGTCCTCACTGCGGCGAACTGCGCTCTGAAGAGGAATTCCACGCATCCGGTCAGGCGCATATCCCGCGTCCGCTGGATCCGAACGCCTGCACCGATGAGGAGTGGGGTGACTACATGTTCTTCCGCGATAACCCGCGCGGTCTGCACCACGAGTTGTGGGACCACGTTGCCGGTTGCCGCCAGTACTTCAACGTCACTCGCGATACCGTGACCTACGAGATTCTCGAGAGCTACAAGATCGGCGAGAAGCCGCAATTCACCGACAAGGCTGGCACTGCGAAAACAGCCACGACGGCGCTGGGAGAGAAGGTATGAGCCAGACCAATCGCCTGTCCAACGGTGGACGGATCGACCGCAACAAAGTGCTGAGCTTCACCTTCAACGGCCAGACCTACAAAGGCTATGAAGGCGACTCGCTGGCCGCTGCCCTGATCGCCAACGGCGTCGACATCATCGGCCGCAGCTTCAAGTATTCGCGCCCTCGCGGCATCTTCGCGGCTGGTTCCGAAGAGCCGAACGCGGTGCTGCAGATCGGTGCTACCGAAGCCACGCAGATTCCCAACGTGCGCGCCACGCAACAGGCGTTGTATCAGGGTCTGGTCGCCACCAGCACCAACGGCTGGCCGAGCGTCAACAACGACATGATGGGCATTCTCGGCAAGGTCGGCGGCAAGCTGATGCCGCCGGGTTTCTACTACAAAACCTTCATGTACCCGCAATCGTTCTGGATGACTTACGAGAAGTACATTCGCAAGGCTGCCGGCCTCGGCCGTTCGCCGACCGAGAACGATCCGGACACCTACGACTACATGAACCAGCACTGCGACGTGCTGATCGTCGGCGCTGGCCCGGCCGGTCTCGCCGCTGCCCTGGCCGCTGCGCGCAGCGGTGCCCGCGTGATTCTGGCCGATGAGCAGGAAGAGTTCGGCGGCAGCCTGCTCGACTCGCGCGAAAGCCTCGACGGCAAACCGGCGATTGAATGGGTCGCCAGTGTCATCGCTGAATTGAAGAACACCCCGGACGTGCTGTTGTTGCCGCGCGCCACGGTCAACGGTTACCACGACCACAACTTTCTGACCATTCACGAACGCCTCACCGATCACCTCGGTGACCGCGCGCCGATCGGACAGGTGCGTCAGCGCATCCACCGTGTCCGCGCCAAGCGCGTGGTGCTGGCGACTGGCGCCCACGAGCGTCCGCTGGTGTACGGCAACAACGACGTGCCGGGCAACATGCTTGCCGGCGCGGTGTCGACTTACGTGCGTCGTTATGGCGTAGCGCCGGGCAAAAAACTGGTGCTGTCGACCAACAACGATCACGCCTATCGCGTCGCTCTCGATTGGCTCGATGCCAGTCTGCAAGTGGTGGCGATCGCTGATGCACGCAGCAATCCGCGCGGTGCATTGGTCGAAGAAGCACGCGCCAAAGGCATTCGCATCCTCACCGGCAGCGCCGTCATCGAAGTGCGTGGCAGCAAGCGTGTGACCGCTGCCCGCGTCGCCGCGATTGACGTAAAGGCCCACGCCGTGACCAGTCCGGGCGAATGGCTCGATTGCGATCTGGTCGCCAGCTCCGGTGGTTACAGCCCGGTGGTTCACCTGGCTTCGCACCTCGGTGGCAAACCGGTCTGGCGCGAAGACATTCTCGGTTTCGTACCGGGCGAAGCACCGCAGAAGCGCGTGTGCGTCGGTGGCATCAATGGCGTCTACGCGCTCGGCGATTCGCTGGCCGACGGTTTTGAAGGTGGCGTGCGCGCTGCTGCCGAAGCCGGTTTCCAGACCGTCGAAGGCGTGTTGCCGAAAGCCCTGAGCCGTCTCGAAGAGCCGACCCTGGCGCTGTTCCAGGTGCCGCACGAGAAGAACTCGGCGCGTGCACCGAAGCAATTCGTCGACTTTCAGAACGACGTCACCGCCGGTGGTATCGAATTGGCGACCCGTGAAGGTTTCGAGTCGGTCGAGCACGTCAAACGCTACACCGCGCTGGGCTTCGGCACCGATCAGGGCAAGCTCGGCAACGTCAACGGTCTGGCCATTGCCGCCCGTTCGCTGAACGTGACCATCCCGCAGATGGGCACCACCATGTTCCGTCCGAACTACACGCCGGTGACCTTCGGCGCCGTGGCCGGTCGACATTGCGGGCACATCTTCGAACCGGTGCGCTACACCGCGCTGCATGCCTGGCATGTGAAGAACGGCGCTGAGTTTGAAGACGTCGGTCAGTGGAAGCGTCCCTGGTACTTCCCGAAAAACGGTGAAGACCTGCACGCGGCGGTCAAGCGCGAATGCAAAGCCGTGCGCGACAGCGTTGGCCTGCTCGATGCTTCGACCCTCGGCAAGATCGACATTCAAGGCCCGGATGCCCGCGAGTTTCTCAACCGCGTGTACACCAACGCCTGGACCAAGCTCGACGTGGGCAAGGCTCGCTATGGTTTGATGTGCAAAGAAGACGGCATGGTCTTCGACGACGGTGTGACGGCTTGCCTGGCCGACAACCATTTCGTCATGACCACCACCACTGGCGGCGCGGCTCGCGTGCTGCAATGGCTGGAGCTGTACCACCAGACCGAATGGCCGGATATGAAGGTGTACTTCACCTCCGTTACCGATCACTGGGCGACCATGACCCTGTCCGGGCCGAACAGCCGCAAGCTGCTCAGCGCCGTGACCGACATTGATCTGAGCAACGAAGCGTTCCCGTTCATGACCTGGAAAGAAGGTCTGGTCGGCGATGTGCCGGCGCGGGTGTTCCGTATCTCGTTCACTGGTGAGCTGTCGTACGAAGTCAACGTGCAGGCCGACTATGCGATGGGCGTGCTGGAGAAAATCGTCGAGGCCGGCAAGCAGTACAACCTGACGCCGTACGGCACGGAAACCATGCACGTGCTGCGGGCCGAGAAGGGTTTCATCATCGTCGGCCAGGACACCGACGGCTCGATGACCCCGGACGATCTCAACATGGGCTGGTGTGTCGGTCGCACCAAACCGTTCTCGTGGATCGGCCAACGCGGCATGAGCCGGGAAGATTGCGTCAAGGATCAGCGCAAACAACTGGTGGGCCTGAAGCCGATCGATCCGACCAAATGGCTGCCGGAAGGTGCACAACTGGTGTTCAACACCAAACAGGCGATCCCGATGACCATGGTCGGCCACGTGACCTCGAGTTACGCGCACAACTCCCTCGGTTATTCGTTTGCCATGGGTGTGGTCAAGGGCGGTCTCAAGCGCATGGGCGAGCGGGTGTTCGCACCCCTGGCCGATGGCAGCGTGATCGAGGCGGAAATCGTTTCTTCGGTGTTCTTCGATCCGAAGGGTGATCGCCAGAACATCTGACAACCTCGGGAGCGGTGGGCGGGCGGCTATTCGCGAGCAGGCTCGCTCCCACATTCGATCGCGTTCCCCTGTGGGAGCGAGCCTGCTCGCGAAGGCGGCGGCACAGCAACCACAGGAACCAACAGAATTCAGAAGGTGCTTTATGACCACAGCCAATGTTTACCAACAACGCCCGACCACTGGCGCCAAGGCCGAGTCGTCGCTGCACCATGCCGACCTCGCCAGCCTGGTCGGCAAGGGCCGCAAGAACGCCGGCGTGATCGTGCGGGAAAAGAAACTCCTCGGCCACCTGACTATTCGTGGTGATGGTCACGATGCCGCGTTCGCTGCCGGTGTGCACAAGGCGCTTGGCATTGAATTGCCCGGCGCCCTGAGCGTGATCGTCAAAGGTGAAACCAGCCTGCAATGGATGGGCCCGGACGAATGGCTGCTGATCGTGCCGAGCGGTGAAGAGTTCGCCGCCGAGCAGAAACTGCGCGAAGCGCTGGGCGATCTGCACATTGCTATCGTGAACGTCAGCGGCGGCCAGCAGATTCTCGAATTAAGCGGCCCGAACGTGCGTCAGGTGCTGATGAAGTCGACCAGCTACGACGTGCACCCGAACAGCTTCCCGGTCGGCAAAGCGGTGGGCACGGTGTTCGCCAAGTCGCAGTTGATGATCCGTCATACGGCGGAAGACACCTGGGAATTGCTGATCCGTCGCAGCTTCTCGGATTACTGGTGGTTGTGGTTGCAGGATGCTTCGGCCGAGTACGGGCTGAGCGTTCAGGCCTGAAGATCAAAAGCCACCCCCTCACCCCAGCCCTCTCCCCCCTGAGGGGGAGAGGGGGAAAGGGAGCAGATTTGTGTGTTTTTCGAGCCTGAGTTCGACGCGCTATTTCAGGTCGGCGTAGCTCGAAAGAACACCTCGGTCAGTCCCCTCTCCCTCTGGGAGAGGGCTAGGGTGAGGGAAAACCTGACACCCCGCACAACGAACAGGAGTCACCGCACCATGAGCCGCGCCCCAGACACATGGATTCTGACCGCCGACTGCCCCAGCGTCCTCGGCACGGTGGACGCGGTCACGCGTTTTCTGTTCGAGCAGGGCTGCTACGTCACCGAGCACCATTCGTTCGATGACCGCCTCTCCGGGCGTTTCTTCATTCGCGTGGAATTCCGTCAGCCCGACGGCTTCGACGAACAATCCTTCCGCGCAGGCTTAGCCGAACGCGGTCAGGCCTTCGGCATGATCTTCGAGCTGACCGCACCGAACTACCGGCCGAAAGTGGTGATCATGGTCTCCAAGGCCGATCACTGCCTCAACGACTTGCTCTATCGCCAGCGCATCGGCCAGTTGTCGATGGACGTGGCGGCGGTGGTGTCCAACCATCCGGATCTCAAGCCGTTGGCCGACTGGCACCAGATTCCCTACTACCATTTCCCTCTCGACCCCAACGACAAGCCGGCGCAGGAGCGTCAGGTCTGGCAGGTGATCGAAGATGCCGGTGCCGAACTGGTGATCCTCGCCCGCTACATGCAGGTGCTATCGCCGGAGCTGTGCCGCAAGCTCGACGGCAAGGCGATCAACATTCATCACTCGCTGTTGCCGGGCTTCAAGGGCGCCAAGCCTTATCACCAGGCTTACAACAAGGGCGTGAAACTGGTGGGCGCGACGGCGCATTACATCAACAACGACCTCGACGAGGGGCCGATCATCGCCCAGGGCGTCGAGGCGGTGGATCACAGTCATTACCCCGAGGATCTGATTGCCAAAGGGCGGGATATCGAAGGCCTGACCTTGGCGCGGGCGGTTGGGTATCACATCGAAAGACGAGTTTTTTTGAACGCCAACAGAACCGTCGTTCTCTAGATCGCTTTCGCGAGCAGGCTCGCTCCCACAGGGTATGCATTCCAATGTGGGAGCGAGCCTGCTCGCGAAGGGGCCGTAACAAACAACGCAAGACCAACAAGCAATACCCGAGCACTCAACGCGCTGCCCAACCGGGGCAACGCAGTTCCATAAAAACAACAGCGAGGTGAAAGCATGTCTGGCAATCGTGGTGTGGTGTATCTCGGCGCTGGCAAGGTCGAAGTACAGAAAATCGACTACCCGAAAATGCAGGACCCGCGCGGTCGCAAGATCGAGCATGGGGTCATTCTCAAAGTGGTTTCCACCAACATCTGCGGCTCCGACCAGCATATGGTGCGCGGCCGGACCACGGCGCAGACCGGTCTGGTGCTGGGCCATGAGATCACCGGCGAGGTGATCGAAAAGGGCTCCGACGTCGAAAACCTGAAGATCGGCGATTTGGTCTCCGTTCCGTTCAACGTGGCTTGCGGGCGCTGCCGTTCCTGCAAAGAGCAACACACCGGCGTCTGCCTGACCGTCAACCCGGCCCGTGCCGGCGGCGCATACGGTTACGTCGACATGGGCGACTGGACCGGTGGCCAGGCTGAATACGTGCTGGTGCCGTACGCCGACTTCAACCTGCTGAAACTGCCGGATCGCGACAAGGCCATGGAGAAAATCCGCGACCTGACCTGCCTCTCCGACATCCTCCCGACCGGCTATCACGGCGCCGTCACTGCCGGCGTCGGTCCGGGCAGCAGCGTTTACATCGCCGGCGCCGGTCCGGTCGGCCTGGCCGCTGCCGCTTCCGCACGTTTGCTCGGTGCTGCGGTGGTGATTGTCGGCGACGTCAACACCATCCGCCTGGCCCACGCCAAGGCCCAGGGCTTTGAGGTCGTCGACCTGTCCAAAGACACCCCGCTGCACGAACAGATCGCCGCGCTGCTGGGCGAGCCGGAAGTCGATTGCGCGGTGGACTGCGTTGGCTTTGAAGCACGCGGCCACGGCCACGACGGCGTCAAGGCCGAAGCCCCGGCCACGGTGCTCAACTCACTGATGGGCGTGGTGCGCGTTGCCGGCAAGATCGGTATCCCCGGCCTGTACGTCACCGAAGATCCGGGCGCCGTCGACGCTGCCGCGAAAATGGGCAGCCTGAGCATCCGCTTCGGCCTGGGCTGGGCCAAATCCCACAGCTTCCACACTGGGCAAACTCCAGTGATGAAGTACAACCGCCAGTTGATGCAGGCGATCATGTGGGACCGCATCAACATTGCCGAAGTGGTCGGCGTGCAAGTGATCAGCCTCGATCAGGCGCCAGAAGGTTACGGCGAGTTCGATGCGGGCGTGCCGAAGAAGTTTGTGATTGATCCGCATAAGTTGTTCAGTGCGGCGTAAGTTCTACCCATGTAAGAAGGGCAGCCGATCGGGCTGCCCTTTTTTGTTCTGAACACGACCAGTTATTTAAAGGCGCATTTGCGGGCGTCACCATCCTTGGTTGCACACTCATCACCGTTCCAATTGCTACCGGTGGCTTGAACCGGAGTGTCGTTTCTGTAGCCAGCCGAGACGCCAAGGTCTGCCTCACCTTCGTATCGGCAGATGACAACTGAATTAGCAGTGTCTTTATCTTTAAGTCGGGCAGAAGTGAAGGTTACATCTTCGGCGCCTTGCGCATGAGTCACTGATATCGTTGGGCAGGTTGCAGCATAGGCAGTACTCATCATGGTCAGACCAAGCAGGGCGCCAGTGACAATTTTCAACTTCATCTTTTCGTACTCCGTTACGTAATTGGAGTGGAGATATTCACTTGCATCGTTATGACTGCCAACTGTCAGATCTGACAGTTGGTTAGTTCCAATCGAAATAAATAGTCGGGTTTTCAGTGTGAAGTCGAATAGTGAAGTGGCTATTCAACGATTGAACAATTCATTTAGGTGAGTGCGTAGAGAAGGGGATGCGCCGCGAGGAACATGCCGCCCAATACCCGGTCAAACCGGCAGTTTCGTCGCCGTTGTCCGGTGGCAGCTTTTCCACAAGAGGATGTCTGAATGAAGATTTCACGCGGTTTTGCCTTGGCATCGCTCCTGACTCTGGCCGCCGGGCCGGTGTTTGCCGGTTTCAGTTTGAACGACGTGGCCGGTGCGGTAGCGGGGATGCAAGGTGGTGACAAGGCGGCCGCTGCAGCGCCGACTTCGGAGACCGCTGGTTTGTTGAGTGCTTTGAGTGCGCTGGACGTCACGCCGGAGCAGGCCGTTGGCGGTACCAGTGCGATGCTTGGGCTGGCGAAGAATCAGTTGAGCAGCACCGACTACTCGCAACTGGCCAAGGAAGTGCCGGGCATCGACAAGTTGTCCGGTGGCAGCGGCAATCTGGCGGCGCTGGGCGCGTTGCTCGGTTCGTCCGGCAAGTCCGCTGGCCTTGAGAATGCGCTGGGCAATGTCAAAGACAGCAACGACCTGAACAACGCGTTCAGCGCGCTGGGCATGGACAGCGGCATGATCGGCCAGTTTGCCCCGGTGCTGCTGCAATACCTCGGTCAGCAGGGCGTCGGCGGTTCGCTGTTGAGCAGCCTGGGCAGCATCTGGGGCACCGGCACCGGCACTTGAGTCAGCCGCGCTCGTTGCGCAGCTCGACGATGCGCTGATCCTTCTCGGTCCAGAGCTGGTTGACCCAGTTCTGGACGTGTTGGCGAAACGCCGGATCTTTCTCGTAATCGCCCTGCCACAGCGTCGGGTCGAGTTCGCGCGTCCTGATGTCGATGATCACTCGCGGCACGTTGCCGCTGATCAGGTCCCAGAAGCCCGGGATTTTTTCCTGCGGATACACCACCGTCACATCGAGCATCGCGTCGAGCTGTTCACCCATCGCCGCCAGCACGAACGCCACGCCGCCGGCCTTGGGTTTGAGCAGGTGGCTGAACGGTGATTCCTGCTGGGTGCTTTTCGCCAGGGTGTAGCGCGTGCCTTCCAGATAATTCACCACCGTCACCGGCTGGCGCTTGAACAGCTCGCACGCCGCTTTGGTGATTTCCAGATCCTTGCCTGCCAGCTCGGGGTTCTTTGCCAGAAAGGCTTTGGTGTAGCGCTTCATGAAGGGGTAATCCAGCGCCCACCACGCCAAGCCGAGGAACGGCACCCAGATCAGCTCTTTCTTCAGAAAGAACTTGAAGAACGGCGTGCGTCGGTTGAGGGTCTGGATCAGTGCTGGAATGTCGACCCACGATTGATGGTTGCTGACCACCAGATAGGACGTGTCGCGGCGCAGATCGTCGCCGCCGCGAATGTCCCATTGCGTCGGGATGCACAGCCGGAAGATCAGCTTGTCGATTTCGGCCCAGGTCTCGGCGATCCACATCACCGCCCCCGATGCGTAATCCCGCCAGCGCCCGGGTGCGACCAGTTTGAGCAGGGCAAACACCATCAATGGCCCGATCAGGACCAGGGTGTTGAGCAACAGCAGCAGGGTGACGAAACAGCCGGTGAGCAGGCGGCGCATAAGCAACTCTATGAAGTGGCAGGGGCGAGCCATGATAAGCAGCTTCGCGCGACAGGCCAAATCGGCGCTGACGAATGTTTCACTTTTTGCCGGGTATGCTTCGCTCAAGATTGGATCTGAATGCACTGGCCTCTTCGCGAGCAGGCTCGCTCCCACAGGGGAATGCATTTCAAATGTGGGAGCGAGCCTGCTCGCGAAGGGGGCCGAGAAGCGAACGAATAACTTGGTGCGTGTCTAAAATCCCAGTTTGCCGCCCTCAATTTCCAAGGAAGCCCCTTACGTGAAATCCCTCCTTGCTCTGTTTGCCCTCGTCGCGCTGCCGGTAATGGCCGCCGAGCCGACGCTGTACGGTCGCTACGAATACATCGCGCTGCCGGAAATCGGTGGCGAAGTGCTCAAGGCCAAGATGGACACCGGCGCGCTGACCGCCTCGCTGTCGGCCAAGGACATCGAGACCTTCACCCGTGATGGCGACGACTGGGTGCGTTTCCGCCTCGCCACCAAGGACGCCAGCAACAAGGTTTTCGAGCACAAGGTCGCGCGGATCAGCAAGATCAAAAGCCGTTCCGACGAGGACGATGAAGAGCGCGACAGCAGCGATGTCGCCAAGCGCCCGGTGGTCGATCTGGAACTGTGCCTGGGCAACGTCAAGCGCACTGTCGAGGTCAACCTGACCGACCGCAGCCACTTCAACTATCCGCTCCTGATCGGCGCCAAGGCCTTGCGCGAGTTCGGCGCGGCGGTAAACCCGGCGCGGCGTTACACCGCCGACAAGCCTGACTGCTAAGTGGTCTGATTGACGTAACCCCGGGCTTGGGGCACCGTTCGCGCACTAACTGCCACGGGCTCGGACGCCATGCCGCACATCCTGATTGTCGAAGACGAAGCGGCAATAGCCGACACACTGATTTTTGCCTTGCAGGGCGAGGGGTTCAGCACCACGTGGCTGAACCTCGGCGCGGCGGCGCTGGAGCATCAGCGGCAGACGCCGGCCGACCTGATCATTCTCGATATCGGTTTGCCGGACATCAGCGGCTTCGAGACTTGCAAGCAACTGCGGCGCTTCACGGAAGTGCCGGTGCTGTTTCTCAGCGCCCGCGACGCCGAGATCGACCGCGTGGTGGGCCTGGAGATCGGTGCCGACGATTACGTGGTCAAGCCGTTCAGCCCCCGTGAAGTGGCGGCGCGGGTCAAAGCCATCCTCAAACGCATGGCGCCGCGCGCAACCCTGGAAGCAGGCTCAAAGCTGTTTCGCATCGATGCCGAACGCGTGCAGATCAGCTATCGCGGCCAGCCGCTGAGCCTGACCCGCCATGAATTCCGCTTGTTGCAATGTCTGCTCGAACAACCTGAGCGGGTGTTCAGCCGCGAGCAATTGCTCGATGCGCTGGGCGTAGCGGCAGACGCCGGTTATGAACGCAGCATCGACAGTCACATCAAAAGCCTGCGCGCCAAGTTGCGCCTGGTGCGCGCCGAGGCCGAGCCGATCCAGACCCATCGCGGCCTCGGTTACAGCTACAGCCCGGGACACAGCTGATGTCGCTGGGGCTGCGGATCTTTCTGGTGTACGTGCTGTTTGTCGGCCTGACCGGTTATTTCGTCCTCAACACGGTGATGGAGGAAATCCGCCCCGGCGTGCGCCAGTCCACCGAAGAGACGCTGGTGGACACCGCCAACCTGATGGCAGAAATCCTGCGCGACGATTTCAAGGCCGGCACCCTCAGCGAGAACCGCTGGCCGCAATTGCTCCGCGCCTATGGCGAGCGGCAGCCGCAAGCGACCATCTGGGGCTTGCCGAAAAATCAGGTCAACCACCGCATCTACGTCACCGACGCCAAGGGCATCGTCGTGCTCGACTCCAGCGGCGTCGCGGTCGGCCAGGATTATTCGCGCTGGAACGACGTCTACCTGACCCTGCGCGGCGAGTACGGCGCACGCTCCAGCCGCAGTGATCCTGACGATCCGAGCTCTTCAGTGATGCACGTCGGTGCGCCGATCCGCGACAACGGCAAGATCATCGGCGTGGTCACCGTGGCCAAGCCCAACAGTTCGTTGCAACCCTACGTTGATCGCACCGAGCGGCGCTTGCTGTTTTACGGCGCCGGACTGATCGGCCTCGGTCTGCTGTTCGGTGCACTGTTGTCGTGGTGGCTGAGCCGTGCGCTACATCGTTTGACCGGTTATGCCCAAGCGGTCAGCGAAGGCCGGCGCGTGGAAGTGCCGCATTATCGCGGCGGCGAGCTGGAGCAACTGGCGACGGCGGTCGAGCAGATGCGCACGCAGCTCGAAGGCAAGGCCTACGTCGAGCGTTATGTGCACACCCTGACCCATGAATTGAAAAGTCCGCTGGCGGCGATCCGGGGTGCGGCGGAGTTGCTGCAAAGCGAGATGCCGGCCGTCCAGCGTTTGCGCTTTGTCAGCAACATCGACAGCGAAAGCGCGCGGATGCAGCAGTTGATCGAGCGCCTGCTCAACCTGGCGCAGGTCGAACAGCGCCAAGGGCTGGAAGAACGGGTGGCAGTACCGCTGGCGCTGTTGGTCGCAGAACTGCTCAAGGCGCAGGCCGCGCGGATCGAGGGCAAACAACTGCGCGTCGAGCAAGCGATCGGCGAGGATCTGCTGTTGATTGGCGAGCCGTTTCTGCTACGCCAGGCGTTGGGCAATCTGCTTGAGAACGCGCTGGATTTCACCCCGGCGCAGGGCCTGTTGCGCTTGAGCGCCGAGCGGGTTGGCGAGCAGATCGAGTTCCGCCTGTTCAACCAGACCACGCCGATTCCCGATTACGCCTTGCCGCGTCTGACCGAACGCTTCTACTCGTTGCCGCGCCCGGACAGCGGACGCAAGAGCACCGGGCTGGGGCTGAACTTCGTTGAAGAAGTAGTCAAGTTGCATGGCGGGATGATGCGCATTGGCAATGTCGAGGGCGGGGTTGAGGTGGTATTGCGCCTGCCTTGAAACCGAGTCGCGGCCTTCGCGAGCAGGCTCGCTCCCACAGGGGAATGCATTCTCCACACAATCTCCATATTCCCCCCACACTCCCACCACACCGCATCAGCAGACTCCCCCCATCCAAACAGGGAGAGTCCCATGAACAAGAATCTGACCATCAAGCTCGGCGCGATTGCCTTGTTGATCCTGCTGTTGCTGATCCCCTTGCTGATGATCGACGGCATCATCGACGAACGTCAGCAACTGCGCGACGGTGTGCTCGAAGACATCGCGCGCAGTTCCAGTTACAGCCAGCAGCTGACCGGGCCGGTGATGGTAGTGCCGTATCGCAAGGTGGTGCGCACCTGGAAAACCAACGAGAAAACCAACAAGCGCTACGAGGAGATCGGCGAAGCGCGCGGGCGTTTGTACTTTCTGCCGGAGCGCTTCGAGCTCGACGGGCAAGTACAAACCGAACTGCGCAAACGCGGCATTTACGAGGCGCGACTGTTCCACGCCGATAACCGTATCGACGGGCATTTTTCCCTGCCGGCGCAGTTGGGCATCAAGGAAAATTTTGCCGATTATCAGTTCGATGCGCCGTTCCTGGCTGTGGGGATCAGCGATATTCGCGGCATCGAGAACGCGCTGAAACTCGAGCTCGGCGGCCAGCAACTGGACTTCGTGCCCGGCAGCGAAGTGGCCTGGATCGGCGAGGGTGTACACGTGACCTTGCCGGCGCTCGACGCCAGCAAAGCCACGCAACTGACCTTCGGTTTCGACCTGCGTCTGCAAGGCACCGGCTCGCTGCGTGTGGTGCCGGTGGGCAAGACCAGCAGTGTCAGCCTCGCCGCCAACTGGCCGCACCCCAGCTTCGTCGGCAACTTCCTGCCGGCCAAGCGCGAGATCAACGATCAGGGTTTCAGCGCCGACTGGCAGACCTCGTTTTTCTCCACCAACCTGCAAGAGGCAATGGAGCGCTGTGTCGCTGGCGACTGTGATGCACTCAACGGGCGCAGCTTCGGCGTCAGCTTCATCGATCCGGTGGATCAGTACCTGAAGAGCGATCGGGCGATCAAATACGCGCTGCTGTTCATCGTCCTGACATTCGCCGGTTTCTTCCTCTTCGAAGTGCTCAAGAGCCTGGCGGTGCACCCGGTGCAATATGCCTTGGTCGGTGTTGCGCTGGCGTTCTTTTACCTGCTGCTGTTGTCACTGTCGGAACACATCGGTTTTGCGCTGGCGTATCTGTTGTCGGCGAGTGGCTGCGTGTTGCTGATCGGCTTCTATGTCAGCCACGTCCTGCGCAGCGCGCGGCATGGCTTGAGCTTCTCGGCGGGGCTGGCGGCGCTGTATGGCTTGCTGTACGGCTTGCTCAGCGCCGAGGATTACGCGCTGTTGATGGGCTCGCTGATGTTGTTCGGTCTGCTCGGGGTGTTCATGGTGCTGACGCGCAAACTGGACTGGTACGGGATTGGTTTGAAACCGGCCAAGCCGCTGGAGTTTGATGTGGAGGCGATGCAATGAGCGGGTTGAGGGCTGAGCGCAGGGAAGTGGCGGTTCTGCTGACGCTGATTGTTGCAGCGCTGCCGCCGGAACCGAGGTGGTGCCATCGCTGGCAAGCCAGCTCCCACAGGATATATGCCGACACACAGGTCAGCGGTCTGTCCCGATTCAATGTGGGAGCCGGCTTGCCAGCGATGGGGGCAGATCAGGCGCCGCAGAATCAGGGCTTGGGCATCGTCGCCACCATGGACGGTCGCTGACTCACCTCGAAATACCAGTTGGCCAGTTGCGGATTGGCTGCACGCCAGTCCATGTCCGGGAAGCGCAGATCCAGATAGCCCAGCGCGCAGGCCACGCTGATCGCCGCGACATCGAAGTGGCTGGTCAGCTCGGCAATCGCTTCGCTCTCCAGCACGGCGAGGGCGCGGCGGATCTTGTCGCGCTGGGCGTCGAGCCATTCGTCCCAGTGTTTTTCCACCGGGCGCAGCACGGTTTCATAACGCACCATCACCGAGGCATCCATGATCCCGTCGGCCATCGACGCCAGGGTCAGGCGCCGCCAGCGCGCCGCACCTTCACGGGGGATCAGCGGATTGCCGACGTGCTGCTGGTCGAGGTACTCGAGGATGACGCGGCTGTCATGGATGACATTGCCGTCGGCCAGGCGCAGGGCGGGGATCTTGCTCAACGGGTTGTCGGCGATCAGCGCAGGGTTCGGGCTGACCGGGCTGAGCACACAGTCCTGCAGCGCGACACGATCCTGCTGACCGGTTTCGTGCAGCAGCACCATGACTTTGCGGACGAAGGGCGACAGGGTGTTGTGGTACAGGGTCATGCTGGGGGCGGACATGGAGGAACCTCAGTGGTCGGCGAAGAGCAGGAGATTAGCTGTAGGAGCTGCGGAACGCTGCGATCTTTTGATCTTGATTCTGCTGTCAAAAGCAAAAGATCGCAGCGTTCCGCAGCTCCTACAAGGATTTCAGCTTCGCCGCATTAATCCTTTCATGGCCAGAAATGCCGGCACGCCAAGCCCGACCCAGCTCAACGCATCCCAGATTCCATCCCCCAGCAACGCCGCAAACAGCCCCGCCGCACTGAGCAAGGCGATCACGATCGGTGTGCTGAAAACCTTCCAGAAACTCGACTGACGCGGCTTCATGCCGAGGCCTCCGCCGCTTCCAATACAGGCTTGGCCGCCTTGCGCCGCACCACCCACAAATACACCCCACTGGCCAACACGATGATCGTCAGCACATCCAGCGTCGCCCAGAGAATCTTCATCGGCATGCCGCCGTAGTCACCAAAGTGCAGCGGCTGCGACATGCCCATGGCGTCCATGTACCACGGCCGTTCGGCCACGGCGGTGACCTGCAAGGTCGTGGCGTCGATCAGCACCGGCGTCAGCAGGTGCGAGGTCAGGTGCGTGCCGCCCTTCATGAACACCGAATAATGGTGCTCGCTGGAAAAACGGGTGCCGGGGAAGGCGATGAAATCCGGCTTCATCCCCGGTGCGACTTCCTCGGCGATGTCGAGCAGCCGCGTAGCCGGCGCCAGTTGAGTCAGCGGCGGCGCATCGCGATACGGCGCGATCAGGGTGGTCAGTGCATCGTTGCGCCAGGCGGCGATGAGCAGGTCGGCGCAGGCGCTGATCACCCCGGTCACGCCCACCACCAGGCACCAGGTCAAAGTGACGACGCCGATCAGGTTGTGCAGATCGAGCCAGCGCAGTCTTGTCGACTTGTCCTGGCGCACGGTGCCAAATTTCAAGCGGCGCATGAACGGCAGGTACAGCACCGTGCCGGAGACGATCGCCACGACAAACAGCAGCCCCATGAACGCCAGCAGCAGCTTGCCCGGCAGCCCGGCGAACATGTCGACGTGCAGACGCAGGATGAACAGCATCAAACCACCGTTGGCCGAAGGGGTTTCCAGCGCTTCGCCAGTACGCGCATCGAGCATGAAGGTGTGCGAAGAGTTCGGCTCGGTGTCGGCCGTCCTGGCCATGATCGCGAACGCCGCGTTCGGCTCTTCGTCGTCATAACCGAAGTACTGCATGACTTCGCCCGGGCGATGTTTCTGCGCGGCATCGACCAGTTGCTGCAGGTTGAGTTGCGGCGTGTCGGCCGGCATCTCGCGCAGCTCCGGGGCGTTGCCGAGCAAATGATCGATCTCGTGGCTGAAAATCAGCGGCAGACCGGTCAGTGCGAGCATCAGCAGAAACACCGTGCAGATCAGGCTGGTCCAGGTGTGGATGAACGACCAGCGGCGGATGGTTTTACTTTTCATTGCATGACCTTCAAAAACACCAAAGCCGTCCGGTACGGACGGCTTGGGAACAGGGCCTGGTTCAGCTCACTGGCTTACCACTTGTAAGTGGCGCTGGCGACGACACTGCGCTGGTCGCCGTAGTAGCAGTAGAAGCTGTCGCAGGTGGAAATGTAGTCCTTGTCGAACAGGTTGGTCGCGTTCACCGCCAGCGATGCACCTTTGAGACTGTTGTCCAGACGGCCGAGATCATAATGCACGCTGGCGTCGAACACGGTGTAGGCGTCAGCCTTGCCCAGCCAGGTGTTGGCCTTGTCGCCGTAGGTATTGCCGGTGTAGCGCACGCCGGCGCCAATGCCGAAACCGTCGAGCACGCCGGCGTGCCAGGTGTAGTCGGTCCACAGCGAGGCTTGTTGGTTGGGCATCAGTTGCAGACGATTGCCCTTGTCGACGCCTTTCTGCACTTCGGACTTGGCCAGGGTGTAGGCGGCGATGACCTTGAGGTTGTCGGTCACATCCGACACAGCCTCGAGTTCCAGGCCTTTGACCTTCACTTCGCCGGTCTGGCTGGTCACCGAAACGTTGTTGACGAAGGTGTTCACCGCGACGTTCTTCTGGGTCAGGTCATACACGGCGGCGGTCAGCAGGGTCTTGCTGCCCGGAGGCTGGTACTTGATTCCCAATTCCCATTGCTTGCCTTCGGTTGGCTTGAGCGAGCCGGTCGAGGTGGCATCGGCACCCGTGGTCGGCTGGAAGGATTCGGCGTAGGACAGGTACGGCACGAAGCCGTTGTCGAAGACGTAGCTGAGCGCCGCGTTGCCGCTGAATTTCTTGTCACGCTGGGTGTTGGTCGCATCGCCCTTGTTGAAGAATTCAGTGCTGGTGTGCACCCAGTCTTCACGGCCGCCGAGGGTCAGGCGCCACTGATCGAGAGCCATCTGATCCTGCACATAGAGACCCGTCTGGTAGGTCTTCTGGTTGTAGTCGTAAAACGCGGTGGAGCGCGCTGGACGTACGATCGGCTGGCCGTAGATCGGGTTGTTGACGTTGGTTTGCAGACCATCGCCAAAGATCGAGGTGTAGTTGGTGTTGCTGCGCTGGTGATCCAGACCCAGCAGCAAGGTATGGCGAATCTCACCCGTGGCGAAGTCGGCCTGGAAGTTGTTGTCCACGGCAAACTGGCTGATGTCTTCGTCGACGCTGGTGCTGGTGCGGCCGACGTTGCCCTCTGCATCCACGGTGGTGAACGGGTAGGAACCGGGTGTCAGCGACTGGAACGACAGGTCCGACTTGGTGTAGCGCAGGTTCTGTTTGAACTGCCAGACATCGTTCAACCGATGTTCGAAGGCATAACCCAACGCGTAGTAGGTGCGGTCGTAGTATTCCCAATCCGGATCGCCGAGATTTTTGTGATGGGAAATATCACCGAGCGGCGATTTGATTTTGGTGCCCTGAATGGGCAGAAACTGGCTGGTGATGCCGGTGTCGTCGCGGGTGAACTGGCTCAGCAGAGTGAGTTTGGTGTCGTCATCGATGTTCCAGGTCAGGCTCGGCGCGATGTTGTAGCGCTTGTTGTCGACGTGATCGACCTGGGTGCCGCTGTCGCGCACCACGCCGCTGAGGCCATAGAGAAACTGCCCGGCCTCATCGATCTTGCCGGTGCTGGCGAAGTTGATCTGGCGGTGGTTGTCGCTGCCGTATTGCAGCTGGATTTCGCTGCTGGCCTCGGCGCTCGGTCGGCGGCTGACCATGTCGAGCAAACCACCCGGCGGGGTCTGGCCGTACACCGACGAGGCCGGGCCACGCAGCAGGGCGAGGCGGTCGAGGTTCCAGGTTTCCTGTTTCGGGTTGGCGTACACGCCTTTGGGCAGCGGCAGGCCATCGAGGAACTGGGTCGGCTCGAAACCGCGTACGCGCAGCCAGTCGGCACGGGTGTCGCTGCCGTAGCTGCTGGCGGTGATGCCCGGCATGTAGCGCACGGCGTCATCGAGGCTGTGCACGCTGCGGTCGTCCATTTGCTGGCGGGTCGCCACCGAGATCGAACGCGGTGCTTCGACCAGCGCAGTGTCGGTCTTGGTGCCGGCGGCGGTGCGGGTCGCGGTGTAGCCTTCGACCGGGCCCCAGGCGCTTTCGAAGTTTTCCACGCCGATGACCGAAGTTTCCGGCAGGGCCAGCGTGCCTTCAGGCACGGCCACCAAGGTGTAGGTGCCGGCGCTGCTCTGTTCCAGTTGCAGACCGGTACCGCGCAAAGCCGCGCGCAGGGCCCCGGCGGCGTCGTACTGGCCGTTAACCGGCGCCGAGGTTTTGCCGGCGGCCAGCGCAGGATTGAGCGACAGGGCGAGGCCGCCCAGGCTGGCGATCTGGTTCAGGGTGGTCGACAGCGGCGCCGCCGGCAGGTTGTAGGCGCGCACGCTGGACGCTTGCTCAGCGGCGAGCAACGGGCTGCTGATCAGCGGCGTGCCGAAAGCGATGGCAAAAGCCAGCAGACTGGGGCGCAACAAGGTGTCTGGCGAACGGGACATACGGCGGCTCCTGAATGGAAATATTTCTCAATTGCCTGTGTGCCGGACGAGATTGGAAAAGTGATAGGGCTGGGTGGAAATTCTTTTTTGCAGGAAATGGTTGTGCGGCTGATGGCGCCTTCGCGAGCAGGCTCGCTCCCACAGGTGATCGCATGCCAATGTGGGAGCGAGCCTGCTCGCGAAGGCGGTTTTCCTGCCGACGCATTACTCAGGCTTGATATCAGCCTTCGCCACGGTGACCCAATACGGCGTATGACGCTCGATCTGCACCGGCAAGGTTGGCAGCAACGCGCTCAGGGCCTTGTCGGTGTCGTGCAACGGAAAGCTGCCGGTAATGCGCAGATCGGCCACTTCCGGCGCCACGCCCAGATGGCCACGACGATAGCGCCCCAGCTCGTGCACCAGATCGCCCAGCCGTGCGTTGTCCACCACCAGCATGCCGCGCGTCCAGGCATCGGCGCCGGGGGCGAGGGCGGCAATCGAGCCCAGCCCGTCACTGCGCAGCAACACCTGCTGGCCTTCGCGCAGAATCTGTTCTTGCGGGTTGGCCTGGGCATGGGCCGCCACCGCTGACTGCAACACGCTCAGGCGGGTGCCATCGTCCTCGCGCTTGACCAGAAACCGCGTGCCCAGCGCGCGCATGCTGCCTTCGCGGGTTTCGACGATAAACGGCCGCGCATCGCCATGCCCGGTCTCGACGAGGATTTCGCCTTCCTGCAACACGATCAAGCGGCGCTCGTCATCGAAGCGTACGTCGACCGCGCTGTGGGTATTGAGATTGAGCAGGGTGCCGTCGGACAGGCGCACGCTGCGCTGTTCACCGGTGGCGGTGCGCTGATCGGCGAGCCAGTAATCCAGCGGCAGATAGCGCTCGCTGACAAACAGTCCCAGCCCGAGGATCACCACGACACTGGCCAGCCCGCTGCCGAGTTTTCGCACGCGCCGACGGATGCCTTCGCGCGATTGCAGCAACGCACTTCGGGCCGGGCCTTTGGCGACGCTGAAACGCTGATCGAGCATGCCCAACTGACGCCACGCGCGGGCGTGTTCCTCATGGGCCGCATGCCACTTGGCGAATTCCTCGCGCTCCAGCGCGGTGCTCGAATCGAGGGTCAATTGCCAGGCAATTGCCGCGTCCAGCACATGCGCCGGCACCGGGCGCGAACTGGCCGCCGTCATGTCGGCTCACCGTACAGGGCGATGTAACACTGGCGCAGGCCTTGCGCCAGATACTGCCGCACGCGCGGCACTGACACGCCGAGTCTGGCGGCGATTTCGCCGTGGCTGAGACCGTCGAGGCGGTTATACAGGAAGGCCGCACGAGCCTTGGTCGACAACTTGCCGAGCAGGCGATCGATGGCCTTTAGGTCGTCGAGGATCATTTGCTGTTCTTCCACCGACGGCTGTTCGTCTTCGGGGATCAGCATCAGTTCGGTGAGGTAGGCCTGTTCCAGCGCGGCGCGGCGGAAGTAGTCAAACAACAGGCCTTTGGCGATCGCCACCAGAAATGCCCGAGGTTCGCGCGGCGTCAGCAGTTCGTCGCGGTTGAGCAGGCGCACGAAGGTGTCCTGGCTCAGGTCCTCGGCACGCTGCGGACACGCCACATTGCGCCGCAACCACGCCAGCAGCCAACCGCGATGGTCGCGATACATCGCACCGACGAGCTCACTGTGGGGGTTGGGCACTGACGACACCGGACATCACCGATTGGGAAATGTTAACTAACGAGAATAGTTCGCGATTCTGGCAGAGGTGGGAATGGTTAGCAATTGGCCACTGGTCAGGTGATGAATCAAGGGCAGCCCCTCACCCTCACCCTAGCCCTCTCCCGGAGGGAGAGGGGACTGATCGGGGGATATTCTGGAGGTACGCCGACCTGAACGATTTTCAGCGATTCCTCAATCGACTCGGTCTTTCAGGTCGATATAAGGCTTCAGACACCACGATCGGCTCCCTCTCCCTCCGGGAGAGGGCTGGGGTGAGGGGCTTTTGATCTGAATGATTCTAAAAGGACGGCGCCTGCTGCCTGCGCTTCCACTGACTCAACCGCTGCTGCAACTGCAACGGACTGTAGATCTGCTGCCCCCGCGCGCGGCTGAACAGGATCAACGCCAACTCCGCCGTGGCCAGCGCATCGGCACTCGCGTTATGCCGCTCGAACACTTCGAGCCGGAACCACTCGATCCACTCATCCAGCCCGGCCTCGCGAATCTGCGCCTGCGGACACAGAAACGGCGCGATATCTGCCACATCCAGAAACACATGCTGCAGCTTATGCCCCAGGTGTTCTTTCACTGCGCGCCCGAGCATGTGCTGATCGAACGGCGCATGAAACGCCAGCACCGGGCTGTCGCCGATGAACTCCAGCAACTCCAGCAACGCTTCCGCCGGGTCGCTGCCTGCGGCAATCGCATTCGGTCCCAAGCCATGAATCAGCACGCTGGGGCTGAGCTTCAATTCGCGACATTGCAGCGTGCGCTCGAACTGCTGACGGAAATCGATCGCGCCGTCCTCGATCACCACCGCGCCGATCGACAGGACCCGATCCTTGCTCATATTCAGGCCGGTGGTTTCCGGGTCCAGCACCACCCAGCGCTGCTCACGCAGGCTGCATTCGCTCAGCTCGGCAAGCGCCGGCAGATTCGCCAGCCGCTGCTGTAGATCCGCCGACACAACGGGACTTGACGGGCGCAGCCAGGAAAACAGGCTCATAGCTGATACCGCAAGCTCAGGCTGCTCTGCAGGCGTTGCGCTTGGCGCAGGGATTCACGCAGGATGCGCCGGTCAAGGTGATTGAGGCTGTCGGGATCGACGCGGTTGGAGTACGGCTGGTTCTCCCGGGTCTGGAGCTGATGCTGCTGCATGCGCGTTTGCTGAATGAAGTGATAGGCCTCTTCATACGCCGCGCCGTCGAGCGGCTCGATGACTTGTTTATCGACCAATTGGCGGAAGCGTTCGAGGGTGTTGTTGGCGTCGATGCCGTTGGCCAGCGCCAGCAAGCGGGCGCCGTCCACGAACGGCGTAAGACCCTGAATTTTCAGATCCAGCGTGGCCTTCTCGCCGTTCTTGCGTGTCAGCACGAACTCACGGAAGCGCCCAACGGGAGGGCGATTGCGCAGGGCATTTTCGGCGAGCATGCGCTGGAACAGACGGTTGTCAGCGACTTGATCGAGAATGCCCCGGCGCAATTGCTCGCAGCCTTGCTCATCGCCCCAGACCACGCGCAGGTCGAAATAAATGCTCGAACCCAGCAGGTTCTCTGGCGTGGCTTCGCGGATGAACGCCGCGAAGCGTCGCGCCCATTCGGCCCGCGACAGACACAGCTCGGGATTGCCGGCCATGATGTTGCCCTTGCACAGAGTGAAACCGCACTGCGCCAGGCTCTGGTTGATCTGCTGGGCGATCGGCAGCAGCTTGCCGCGTATCTCCGCTGCGTGCGCCGCATCGCGGGCATCGAACAGGATGCCGTTGTCCTGATCGGTGTGCAGCGTCTGCTCGCGCCGGCCCTCGCTGCCGAAACACAGCCAACTGAACGGCACACCCGGGTCGCCCTTTTCCGCGAGGGTCAGTTCGATGACCCGGCACACCGTGTGATCGTTGAGCAGGGTGATGATGTGGGTGATTTGCGTCGACGACGCGCCGTGGGCGAGCATGCGTTCGACCAGTTGGCCGATCTCGCCGCGCAAGGTCACCAGTTGCTCGATCCGTTGCGCGCTGCGGATGGTCCGGGCGAGGTGCACCAGATCGACCCGTTGCAGGGAGAACAGATCACGCTCGGATACCACGCCGCACAGGCGTTGATCCTTGACCAGACAGACGTGAGCGATGTGCCGCTCGGTCATGGCGATCGCCGCATCGAAGGCGCTGTGATCCGGCGACAGATAAAACGGTGATCGAGTCATGTGCTGTTCGATGGCGTCGCTGAAATCGCCGACACCTTCGGCGACCACATGGCGCAAATCGCGCAGGGTGAAAATCCCCAGCGGCGCCTTGTGCTCATCCACCGCGACGATGCTGCCGACCTGTTGCTCGTGCATCAGCTTCACCGCTTCACGCAGTGGCGTATCGGCGCTGCAAGTCACCGGATGGCGCATCGCAAGTTCACCGAGACGAGTGTTCAGCGAGTATTGGGTGCCGAGGGTTTCCACGGCTTTTTGCTGGACTTGCTGGTTGACCTGATCGAGCAGGCTGCTGACCCCGCGCAGGGCGAAGTCGCGGAAGGCGCTGGAAAGGGCGAACAGTTTGATGAACGCCAGCTTGTTCAGTTGCAGGCAGAAGGTGTCTTCGCCCGCCAGATGTTCGGTGCGCGTGGCGCGCTCACCGAGCAGCGCGGCCAGCGGAAAGCATTCGCCGGTGGTGATTTCGAAGGTGGTTTCGGTGCCGGGCTTGGTGATGTGCTGGCGTTCGCCGACCACCCGACCCTGTTTGACGATATAAAAGTGCTCCACCGGGCCGTCAGCCGGTTTGATGATGCTCTCGCCCTGGGCAAAAAAACGCAGCTGACATTGCTCCACCAGATAGGCGAGGTGGGCGTGTTCCATCTGATTGAAGGGCGGGAAGCGCTGAAGGAATTGCAGGGTGCCCTGAATGTTCTGCAACACCGCGGTTTTCCCTGCCTGGGTGAAGGCGTCCGCTTTGCTCATAACCATTACCGCAGTCTTTTTCGAATTGTTGTTGTCGGATCGTTGCCACCATGGTCGACCCCGGCGGGCAGGGTGCCCATTGGACGTAAGTCTAGGTTTTGCCACCATTGGCCGATTTTCGGAAATAACCTACGCAAAAGCTCGGAAAAGCTTGCGCTAGCCACTTGGAAAAAATTCCGACGAAGTGCACATTGAAGCGCTGTCCGGTGATGTCTGACGACTTGCCAGGGATTGTTTGAACATTTAGAGAGCGCCATGTCCGACCACGATATTTTGAGCGACGCCGAGCGGGAAGCGCTCAGCGCAGTGATGCTCGAACCCGATCTGCCGCCTCAGCGTGTCCTGATCGTCGACGACGACAAGGACGCCCGCGAGCTGTTGTCGGAGATACTCGCGCTGGACGGCATTCGCTGCATGACCGCAGCCAGCGGTGAAACCGCGCTGAAAATGCTCGATGAAAAGCCTTCGATCGGTCTGGTGATTACCGACCTGCGCATGGGCAATGTCGACGGCCTCGAGCTGATTCGCCAGGTGCGTGAATCGGAGCGGGCAGCGATGCCGATCATCATCGTCTCCGGCGATGCCGACGTGAAAGACGCGATCGAAGCGATGCATTTGAGCGTGGTGGATTTTCTGCTCAAGCCGATTGATACGGGGAAGTTGCTTGAGTTGGTGAAGCATGAATTGGGCATCGAGCCCTAGAAGCCCCTCACCCTAACCCTCTCCCAGAGGGAGAGGGGACTGACCGCGGTGAATGTTGGAGGTACACCGACCTGAATTTCATGAGTCGAACTCAGGAATTGAAACTTCCCCAATCTGCTCCCTTTCCCCTCTACCCCTTGGGGAGAGGGCTGGGGTGAGGGGGATGGATCTCAAGCCCACCACAACAATCCAATCCACCTCACAAACAAAAAGGCCCTGATCTCTCGATCAGGGCCTTTTTCACTTCCAGCGTCAGCGCAAATTACAGACCATTCGCGGCCTTGAACTCACGACGACGACGGTGCAGCACCGGCTCGGTGTAGCCGTTCGGCTGCCTGGTGCCTTCGATCACCAGTTCGACCGCCGCCTGGAAGGCGATGTTGCTGTCGAAGTCCGGTGCCAGTGGGCGATACAGCGGGTCGTTGGCGTTCTGACGGTCAACCACCGGCGCCATGCGCTTGAGGCTTTCCATCACTTGCTCTTGGCTGACGATACCGTGGCGCAGCCAGTTGGCGATGTGCTGGCTGGAGATACGCAGCGTCGCACGGTCTTCCATCAGGCCAACGTCGTTGATATCCGGGACTTTGGAGCAACCGACACCCTGGTCGATCCAGCGCACCACGTAACCGAGAATGCCCTGGGCATTGTTGTCCAGTTCGTTCTTGATCTGCTCTGGCGTCCAGCTTGGGTTCACTGCCAGTGGAATGGTCAGGATGTCGTCCACCGAGGCGCGCGCACGTTTGCCCAGTTCGGCCTGACGCGCAAACACATCGACCTTGTGGTAGTGCAGCGCGTGCAGCGCAGCGGCAGTCGGCGATGGCACCCAGGCAGTGTTGGCACCAGCAAGCGGGTGAGCAATTTTCTGCTCAAGCATCGCTGCCATCAGATCCGGCATCGCCCACATGCCTTTACCGATTTGCGCACGACCTTGCAGGCCGGTGCTCAGACCGATGTCGACGTTCCAGTTCTCGTAGGCGCCGATCCACTTCTCGGCCTTCATGTCAGCCTTGCGCACCACTGGGCCGGCCTCCATGGAGGTGTGGATTTCGTCGCCAGTGCGGTCGAGGAAACCGGTGTTGATGAACACCACGCGCTCGCTGGCGGCCTTGATGCAAGCCTTGAGGTTGACCGTGGTGCGGCGCTCCTCGTCCATGATCCCGACTTTCAGGGTATTGCGCGGCAAGCGCAGGACATCTTCGATACGCCCGAACAGCTCGTTGGTGAACGCCGCTTCTTCCGGGCCGTGCATTTTCGGTTTGACGATGTACACCGAACCGGTGCGGGTGTTGCGCCGCGAAGTGTTGCCGTTGAGGTTGTGCATTGCCGCCAGACAGGTCACCAGACCATCGAGGATACCTTCCGGTACTTCGTTGCCTTGGCTGTCGAGGATCGCATCGATGGTCATCAGATGGCCGACGTTGCGCACGAACAACAGCGAACGACCGTGCAGGGTCACTTCTCCGCCATTGGGCGCGGTGTAGGTGCGATCCGGGTTCATGGTGCGGGTGAAGGTCTGGCCGCCCTTGGACACGGATTCCGCGAGGTCGCCCTTCATCAGGCCGAGCCAGTTGCGGTAGATCACCACTTTGTCGTCGGCATCGACGGCGGCCACGGAGTCTTCGCAGTCCATGATCGTGGTCAGCGCCGCTTCCATGAGGATGTCTTTGACGCCGGCGGCATCGGTCTGGCCGACCGGAGTGCTGGCATCGATCTGGATTTCGAAGTGCAGGCCGTTGTGCTTGAGCAGAACGGCGATCGGCGCGTTGGCGTCACCCTGGAAACCGATCAACTGAGCGTCATCGCGCAGGCCGCTGTTGCTGCCGCCCTTGAGCGTCACGACCAGTTTGCCGTCAGCGATCCTGTAGCCGGTCGAATCGACGTGGGAGCCTGCGGTCAGAGGCGCGGCTTCGTCGAGGAAGGCGCGGGCGAAAGCGATGACTTTGTCGCCACGCACCTTGTTGTAGCCTTTGCCTTTTTCCGCGCCACCGTCTTCGCTGATCGCGTCGGTGCCGTAGAGGGCGTCGTACAGCGAGCCCCAGCGGGCGTTCGAGGCGTTGAGCGCGAAGCGCGCATTCATCACCGGCACGACCAGTTGCGGGCCGGCGGTGCGGGCGATTTCATCGTCGACGTTTTGCGTCGTCGCCTGGAAATCAGCCGCTTCTGGCAGCAGATAACCGATCTCTTGCAGGAAAGCTTTGTAGGCCACGGCATCGTGCGCCTGGCCGGCATGCTGCTGATGCCAGGCATCGATGCGCGCCTGGAAGTCATCGCGTTTGGCGAGTAGGGCTTTGTTCTTTGGCGCCAGGTCGTGAATGACCTTGTCGGCACCTTCCCAGAATTGTTCGGCGGTGAGGCCGGTACCGGGAATGGCTTCGTTGTTCACGAAGTCGAACAGGACTTTGGCGACCTGCAGGCCACCGACTTGAACGTGTTCAGTCATTGCTTGCCTCACTCTGCTCAGCTATTTCGCTTTTCAGCTCGTCAATTTAACAATGAAGCTTCCGGCCATTTAAACCACAAACCTGCGGACCAGTACATGCCATCGCTGGCGGCTGGGCTAGGACCAATCAACGGCTTGGAGGCCTTGCTGACGGGGCTTTCAGGGTTGCGAAGGGCCTTGGGCAGACATCGATCCAGCGTTATGTAGTGCGCGCTGCGGCATACTACATGATGAGTTGCGCTTGTGAAAATCAGACTAATTACGTCGTTCTGCGACCTCATGACGCATTGCGGTCACGTCGCGGAACGGGATGTTCTCAAAAAAGCATTGGATTGTTCCAGCTAAATATCGAAAGTTGTACACATAATTACTGTTTGACTGCTATGGCGCGATTTGGCGTCTCCCCCTTTGCGATGAGCGAATCTGTGGCGAGGGGATTTATCCCCGTTTGGGTGGCGAAGCCGCCCCCTGCGGTCCGGCTGGCAGACCCAATTGGCAGGACTCACGACTGCTGCGCAGCCGGACGGGGATAAATCCCCTCGCCACAGGTCATCATCTGCCAGCACTGGGTCAGGCTGAATCAAGCCGCTTGCCTATACTTGCCCTTCGATAACAAAAGTCATGACAAGAGGGCTGCGCCATGGACCATCTCGTACTCACCGTTTTCGCCCCGGACAAGCCCGGGCAGGTCGAGCGCATCGCCCAATGCATTGCCGAGCACGGCGGCAACTGGCTGGAAAGCCGCATGTCACGCATGGCCGGGCAGTTCGCCGGGATTCTGCGCGTGGGCGTGCCGGCGGAGGCTTACGACGAACTGGTCGATGCCCTGCAAGCGCTGTCGGCCCATGGCATTCGGGTATTGATTGCCGAAAGCGGAGTGGAGCAGTCCTGCACGTGGAAACCGATCGCCATGGAACTGGTCGGCAATGACCGACCGGGTATCGTTCGTGATATCACTCGCCTGTTGAGCGAGCAGGGCGTGAACTTGGAGCGACTGGTAACTGAAGTGCGCCCGGCGCCGATGAGCAGCGAGCCGCTGTTCCACGCCGAGGCGATTCTCGCGGTACCACTGACGCTGTCGCTGGATGTGTTGCAGGCGCGCCTGGAAACCCTGGCCGATGATCTGATGGTCGAACTGGTGTTACGCACAGAGGTTTAAGCGCAGACAGGGTTATTCAGGTTTAACGTGCACCTGCCTGTGGATAACCTGTAGAGACAGACCGCCACGCCACGCCGGCCGTGGCTTTGCGCAGGTTGATCAAAAAACCGCCAACATTCAGTGACTTGCGCACAAACGGCGGGGATCACGCTGTGGATAAGCTTGGGAAGGAACGATGCAGGCCACGAGAACCGTGGCCTGCGGAGCTTTGTGCGTTTTTTGATCAGGCGCGCCGGCGCAAACTTATCCACGCATCGACGCTGTAAACCGCCAGACCGGCCCAGATAAACATGAACGCAACCAGCGTGCTGGACGACAAATGCTCGCCAAACAGCAGCACGGCTTGCAGCAACACCAGCGTCGGCGCGATGTATTGCAGGAAGCCGATGGTAGTGTAGGGCAAGTGGCGGGTGGCGGCGTTGAAACACACCAATGGCACCAGCGTCACCGGGCCGGCAGCCACGAGCCACCAGGCTTCGGAGGTGGTCCAGAAGGCCGGCTGCACACTCGTGGCAGTCTGATTGAACAGCAACCATGCGATCGCAATCGGCACCAGCATCCAGGTTTCCACCACCAGCCCCGGCAACGCCTTGACCGGCGCCTGCTTGCGGATCAGGCCGTAGAAACCGAAGGTCAGCGCCAGCGCCAGCGACACCCACGGCAAGCTGCCGACCTGCCACACCTGCTGCGCCACACCGATGGCAGCGAGACCGACCGCGACCCACTGCATGCGCCGCAGCCGTTCGCCAAGGATCACCATGCCCAACAGGACGTTGACCAGCGGATTGATGTAGTAACCCAGACTCGCCTCGAGCATGCGGCCGTTGTTCACCGACCAGACATAGGTCAGCCAGTTGGCCGCGATCAGCGTGCCGCTCAGGGCCAGAATCGCCAGGCGTTTTGGATTGTCGAGCAGCTCGCGCAACCAGCCCGGGTGTTTCCACACCATCAGCAGCAACGCACCGAACAGCGCCGACCACAGCACCCGATGGATGATGATCTCGACGGCCGGGACTTCAGCGATGGCTTTGAAATAGATCGGGAACAGGCCCCAGATGATGTAGGCGCTCAGGCCCAGAATGTACCCGCGACGCGGGTTGGCGGCTTGCATGCAGAATCCTTGCTCGGGCAGCTGACAAAGGAAGGATTGTAAGGAGATTTGTCTGCAAGTGAGTTGTGAATTTGTGAACACCGGACAAATGTAGGAGTGAGCCTGCTCGCGATAGCGTTGGGTCAGCCAACATCAAAGTTGAATGTCCGTCCGCTATCGCGAGCAGGCTCGCTCCCACAGGGTTCAGGTTTGAATCAGAAAAGTTTCAGCGGCTCTTCATTCAGTGCCGCCAACTGCTCACGCAACGCCAGCACCTGGTCGCCCCAATACCGCTCCGTGCCAAACCACGGAAAGCTGCGCGGGAATGCCGGGTCGTCCCAGCGCCGCGCCAGCCAGGCGCTGTAGTGCATCAGGCGCAAGGCGCGCAACGGTTCGATCAGCGCCAGTTCGCGCGGGTCGAAATCATGGAATTCGTTGTAGCCGTCCATCAATTCCGACAACTGCCCCAGACACTCCTGACGATCGCCGGCGAGCATCATCCAGATGTCCTGCACCGCCGGGCCCATGCGGCAGTCGTCGAGGTCGACGATGTGGAACATCTCGTCGCGGCACATCATGTTGCCGGGGTGGCAGTCACCATGCATGCGGATGTTCTGGTGCGGCGTGGCGGCGTAGACATCTTCGACGCGTTTGAGCAGGTCGCGGGCAACCGACTCGTACGCCGGCAGCAGGCTCTTGGGAATGAAATTGCCCTCAAGCAGGGTGTTCAGCGAGGCATGGCCGAAGTTCTGCACCGCGAGGGCTTCGCGGTGCTTGAACGGCTTGGTACCGCCCACCGCATGCATGCGCCCGAGCAACTGGCCGAGGCGATACAGCTGATCAAGATTGCCCGGCTCCGGCGCCCGACCACCACGGCGCGGGAACAGGGTGAAGCGGAAGCCGGCGTGCTCATGCAGGGTTTCGCCGTTGTGGATCAGCGGCGCTACCACCGGGATGTCGATGTCGGCCAGTTCGAAGGTGAACTGGTGCTCTTCGAGGATGGCCTCGTTGGTCCAGCGCTGCGGACGATAGAACTTGGCAATCAGCGGCTCGGAGTCTTCGATACCGACCTGATACACACGGTTTTCGTAGCTGTTGAGCGCCAGAATGCGCGCGTCGCTGAGGAAACCGATGCTTTCAACGGCATCCAGGACGAGATCGGGGGTGAGGGTTTCAAACGGGTGGGCCATGCTGACTCCTGCGCGCAGCAGGCTGCTGCGTCCGGCTCGGCATGGTAGCGCAGATGGCGGCGGCGGAGGTGGTTGGTGTCATTGCTGATGCCATCGCTGGCAAGCCAGCTCCCACAGGTTTTGCGCAATACCTGTGGGAGCTGGCTTGCCAGCGATGAGGGTTTATCAGGCGCCGACGATCCCACCATCCTCGCGCGTAATCGCCATCACCGAAGACCTTGGCTTGCCATTGGGCAAGTGCTCGGGGAAGGTCGAACCACCGTTTTCGCCCGGATGCTGGATGCCGACAAACAGGGTTTTCTGATCCGGCGAGAAGCTGATCCCGGTCACTTCACAACCCACCGGCCCGACCATGAAACGGCGAATCTCACCGGTCGCAGGATCGGCGCAGAGCATCTGGTTGTTGCCCATGCCGGCGAAGTCGCCAGCGTTGCTCGAGTCGCCGTCGGTGAGAATCCACAGGCGTCCGGCCTTGTCGAAACCCAGACCGTCGGGGCTGTTGAACATGTTCTGCGGGGTGATGTTCGATGAGCCACCCTTCGGCGTCCCGGCATGCACGCCCGGGTTGCCGGCGACCACAAACAGATCCCAAGCGAATGTCTTCGAGGCATGGTCATCGCGGTCGGTGCGCCAGCGCAGAATTTGCCCATAGACGTTCTTCTCGCGCGGGTTCGGCCCGCCCACCGGTTGCCCGTCTTCACCGCGCTTGGCGTTGTTGGTCAGGGTGCAATAAACCTGGCCGTCCTTGGGGCTGACGACGATCCATTCCGGGCGGTCCATGCGTGTTGCGCCGACGACGCTGGCGGCGAGGCGCGCGTGGATCAGCACTTCCGCCTGATCGGCAAATCCGCTGCTGGCGTCGATGCCGTTCTTGCCGTGGGTCAGTTCGATCCACTGGCCCTGGCCTTTCGGGTGATCAGGGTTGCCGTCGCCGGCATCGAATTTGGCTACATACAAAGTGCCGTGATCGAGGATGTCGCGGTTAGCCTTCTGATTGCGATGGTTGATGCGGTCGCGGCTGACGAATTTGTAAATGAACTCGCCACGCTCGTCGTCGCCCATGTACACCACAGCGCGACCATCATCGGTCTCGGCGAGTGCGGCGTTTTCATGCTTGAAGCGGCCCAGCGCGGTGCGTTTGACCGGAGTCGATTGCGGATCGAATGGGTCGATCTCGACCACCCAGCCGTGACGGTTGAGCTCGTTGGGGTTCTTGGCCATGTCGAAGCGCGGGTCGTGCGGGTGCCAGTTGATGTCTTTGCTGCTGGCGACAACGCCGTAGCGCTTTTGCGCGGCATCGAACTGCTGCTGGGCGTTGCTGCTGCCGAAGCAGTCGGTGAAGTTTTCTTCGCAGGTCAGGTAGGTACCCCACGGCGTCTTGCCGTTGGCGCAGTTCTGGAAAGTGCCGAGAACTTTCTTACCGTGCTTGTCGGCGGCGGTTTTCATCAAGTCGTGGCCGCGGGCCGGACCGCTGATGCGCAGCGGCGAGTTGCCGTGGATGCGGCGGTTGTAGCGCGAGCCCTGGACGAATTGCCACTGGCCGTTCTTGCGCTGCACTTCAATCACCGACACGCCTTCGCAGGCCAATGCCTTGCGCACATCCTCAGCCGACTGCGGCATGCCGCCATGCGGATATAGATAGCGATAGTTGGTGTATTCGTTGTTGATCGCCATCAGCGCGCGGTTCTTGTCGTCCGGGAAGGCGAACAGGCTCATGCCGTCATTGTTGTCGCCGAACTGCACTTCCTGTGCGGCAGCGGTGCCGTTACCGCTCGGGTCGAAGGCCGGGCCGTTCTTGTGCAACGGCTGGCCCCAACTGATCAGCACCGAAGACTTGTAGCCCTTGGGCAGGCTGATGGCGTCGGTGGTCGCCGCCGGAATGCTCTCGAAACCGAGCAGGCGGCTGTTGCCGGCGCTGACGCTGGCGGCCATGACGCTGCGGCTCAACAGGTTGCCGCCAAGGAACATCGCCGCGCCGCACAAGGCACCGGCGCTGATGAAACCGCGACGGCTGAGGCCGACCATTTTTTCCAGATCAGTGGATTGGTTTTCTTCTAATAGGCTCACATCAGGCTCCCTGCTTGGTTATGGGCAACACCTTAATGCGGGTCGATGACGCTTTTGTGGCAAGGGCTAATCAGAGCGGGGTGCCGATCAGCACGTTAGATGGTGCGCATTGCACCTGCACCGGATTGCCGACCTCCAGCCTGTGGCTGCGCAAGTGCAGCGGTTCGGCCAAGGCGCAAAGTGTCTGGCCGTTGGGCAGGGAAATGCGCACCTCGCTGGGACCGTCCTCGGCATCGAGGATGGCTTCGATGGTGCCGCGCAGGACATTGTGTCCGGGCGTGGCCGGCTGATCGGCGCCGAGCAACTCAAGCCAGCCAGCCTTGATCAGCGCCATCACTTCGGTACCGACCTGCAATTCCAGATGCACGGTGCTGTCGTGGGTGATCTGCGCCTCCAGAGCAATGCCTTCGGCCAGTTCAAGGCGGATCAAGTCATTGCGACCCTGCGCCTGAATCGCTGCCACCGTGCCATGCAGCTGATTGCGCGCACTGGTCCTGAGCATCAGCCGCCCGAGCAGGTCGAGATCACTGGCGTCTTCCGCCGCTTCCAGCACCTGCGCCTGCAACGCCTGCAATTTCTGATACAGGCGCAGCACTCGCTCGCCCTCGCTGGACAATCTGGCGCCGCCGCCACCCTTGCCGCCCACCACGCGCTCGACCAGGGGTTTCTGCGCCAAGTTGTTCAGCTCATCGATCGCATCCCACGCCGCCTTGTAACTGAGCCCCGCGCTTTTCGCCGCACGGGTGATCGAGCCCTGCTCGGCGATGTGTTGCAGCAGGGCAATGCGCTGCGGGCGGCGGACGATGTGCTGGGACAGCAGGGTGGGCAGGGACATGGCAGAACGCTTCTGGCTCGGGCGATGAAATGGACGTTGGCCACTTGCAACGCATGAGTCAAGCCGAACACGGTCTTCTGTAGGAGCTGCGGCACGCTGCGATCTTTTGATCCTGTTTTTTACAATCAAAAGATCGCAGCGTGCCGCAGCTCCTACAAGGCTATGCCTCGTCTTCAAGAGCCTGGTTTCGGCGTACGGGCCAGGCAATACACATCGACCCGCGCCGCACCTGCATTCATCAGCAACCGCGCCAATGCCTGAGCGGTTGCTCCAGTAGTCAGGACGTCGTCCACCAGCGCGAAATGGCGGCCACTGACCTGCGCATCAGGCACCAGCGCAAAGGCATTGCGCAAATTGCGTTTGCGCGCCTTGGCATCGAGATCCTGTTGGGCGTCGGTGTCCATGACTCGCCGCAGCAGCTGTTCTTCGCACGGCAAGTCCAGCGAAACACTCAACCAGCGCGCGAGCATCGCCGCTTGATTGAATCCTCGCCGACGCAGTCGTTTATTCGCCAACGGCACCGGTAGCAACACATCGGGGCGCGGCAGGTCCTCGGCGAAGCGATGCTGCAGGTATTGGCCGAGAACGTCGGCGAGCAGGTGACCAAACGGCCATTTCGCGTTGTGTTTAAAGCGCGTGATCATGCTGTCCACCGGGAAGCCATAAACCCACGGCACGGCAACCTGTTCGAAGGCCGGAGGCTCTAGCAGGCACTCGCCGCAAGTCAGGCCATCCGCCGCCAGTGGCAAAGCGCAGGTCTGGCAGTGACTGCCGAGCCAGGGCAGCTCGGTTTCACAGGCCTCGCACATTGGCATTTGTGCTTCTGCGGGCTCATCGCACAGCAAACAGGTCTGTACGTTTTTTAAACAGATGTAAACCTGTGCTTGGTATTGCGGTTGACAGCGCATCGCTCTTCCTTAAATATGCCGAACATCCGTGTAGCGCCTGTGGGTATTCCGTTTTCCCCAGCGCCAGCCAAGCATAACCAAGGAATTGCACATGAGCGCGAGCACCACCGCCACCCTGCGTCACGATTGGTCTCTGGCCGAAGTCAAAGCGCTCTTCGTACAGCCATTCAACGATTTGCTGTTCCAGGCGCAAACGGTGCACCGCGCACATTTCAACGCCAACCGCGTGCAGGTCTCGACACTGTTGTCGATCAAGACCGGTGCCTGCCCGGAAGACTGCAAGTATTGCCCGCAGTCCGGGCACTACAACACCGGGCTGGAAAAAGAAAAACTGATGGAAGTGCAGAAGGTCCTCGAAGAGGCGGCCCGCGCGAAAGCCATTGGTTCGACGCGGTTCTGCATGGGCGCAGCGTGGAAACATCCGTCGGCCAAAGACATGCCGTATGTGTTGAAGATGGTTGAAGGAGTAAAAGCCCTCGGCCTGGAAACCTGCATGACCCTCGGCCGTCTCGATCAGGAGCAGACTGAAGCGCTGGCCAAGGCCGGTCTCGATTACTACAACCACAACCTCGACACCTCGCCGGAGTTCTACGGCAGCATCATCACCACCCGTACTTACAGCGAACGTCTGCAGACGCTGGCCTATGTACGCGAGTCGGGAATGAAAATCTGCTCCGGCGGCATTCTTGGTATGGGCGAATCGCTGGACGATCGCGCCAATCTGCTGATCCAGTTGGCCAACCTGCCGGAGCACCCGGAATCGGTGCCGATCAACATGCTGGTAAAAGTCGCCGGCACGCCGCTGGAAAACGCCGAAGACATCGACCCGTTCGACTTCATCCGCATGCTCGCCGTGGCGCGCATCCTCATGCCGCAATCCCACGTGCGCCTGTCCGCCGGTCGCGAAGCGATGAACGAGCAGATGCAGGCCCTGGCATTTTTCGCTGGCGCCAACTCGATTTTCTACGGCGACAAATTGCTCACCACCGCCAACCCGCAGGCGGACAAGGACATGCAGCTGTTCGCGCGCCTCGGTATCCAGCCGGAGGCTCGCGAAGAGCACGCGGATGAAGTGCACCAAGCGGCGATCGAGCAGGCGCTGGTGGAGCAGAAAAGCAGCGAGCAGTTCTATAACGCTGCCATCTAAAAGCTGCACGGATTGCGCTGAAGGAATGCAAAACCTCTGTGGGAGCGAGCCTGCTCGCGAAAGCGGTTTGGCTGCGAATATCCATGTTGGATGTGACGCCCATTCGCGAGCAGGCTCGCTCCCACAGGGGATCTGTGTCATTTGAAAATCGAGGCCTGCATGTCATTCGATCTCGCCGCACGCCTTGCTGCCCGCCGTGCCGACAACCTCTACCGCCAGCGCCCGCTGCTCGAATCGCCGCAAGGCCCGCAAGTCGTGGTCGACGGCCAACCGCTGCTCGCTTTCTGCAACAACGACTATCTGGGCCTGGCCAATCATCCGCAGGTGATCGAAGCCTGGCGCGCCGGTGCCGAGCGCTGGGGTGTCGGCGGTGGCGCGTCCCATCTGGTGATCGGCCACAGCAGCCCGCATCACGCGCTGGAAGAAGCGCTCGCCGATCTGACCGGGCGCCCACGTGCGCTGCTGTTCACCACCGGCTACATGGCCAACCTCGGCGCGGTCACCGCGCTGGTCGGGCAGGGCGATACGGTACTCGAAGACCGGCTCAATCACGCTTCGTTGCTGGACGCGGGCCTGTTGTCCGGCGCGCGTTTCAGTCGCTATCTGCACAACGACGCCGAAAGCCTGGGCAAACGCCTGGAGAAAGCCACCGGCAACACGCTGGTGGTCACCGACGGTGTGTTCAGCATGGACGGTGACATCGCCGACCTGCCGGCGCTGGCCCGCGCGGCCAAGGCCAAAGGCGCGTGGCTGATGGTCGACGATGCGCATGGCTTCGGCCCATTGGGCGCCAACGGTGGCGGCATCGTCGAGCATTACGGCCTGAGCCAGGACGACGTGCCGGTGCTGGTCGGCACCCTCGGCAAAGCCTTCGGCACCGCCGGGGCCTTTGTCGCTGGCAGCGAAGAGTTGATCGAAAGCCTGATCCAGTTCGCCCGCCCGTATATCTACACCACCAGCCAACCGCCGGCGCTGGCCTGCGCGACGCTGAAAAGCCTCGAGCTGTTGCGCAGCGAACACTGGCGCCGTGAGCATTTGCAGACACTGGTCCGCCAGTTCCGCCACGGCGCCGAGCAGATCGGGCTGGAGCTGATGGACAGCTTCACGCCGATCCAGCCGATCATGATCGGCGATGCCGGCCGCGCGGTGCGGCTCTCGCAAATGCTCCGCGAGCGCGGCTTGATGGTGACCGCGATCCGTCCACCGACCGTGCCGGCCGGCAGCGCGCGGTTGCGCGTCACGCTGACCGCCGCCCACAGCGAGGCGCAGGTGCAACAGTTGCTGGATGGGCTGGCAGATTGTTTCGCCCGATTGTCATTGGAGCCAGGCCATGCGTAATCGTCTGATCCTGCTGCCCGGCTGGGGCCTCGGCGTGTCGCCGCTGGAACCGCTGGCCGCAGCATTGCGCGGCCTCGACGAACATCTGCAAGTCGAGATCGAACCGCTGCCGGAGCTGGACTCCGCTGACCTTGAAGACTGGCTCGACGAACTCGATGCGCGCATTCCGCAGGAAATCTGGCTTGGTGGCTGGTCTCTGGGCGGCATGCTCGCGTCTGAGTTGGCGGCACGACGCGGCGAGGCGTGCTGCGGGCTGCTGACGCTGGCGAGCAACCCTGCGTTTGTCGCCCATGAGCAGTGGCCGAACGCGATGCCTGGCGAGACGTTCGATGCGTTTCTTGCCGGTTGTCAGGCCGACCCGCGTACCACGCTCAAGCGCTTCGCTCTGCTATGTGCGCAAGGTTCACCAGACCCGCGCGGCTTGTCGCGCTTGCTGCTCGCTGGCGCGCCGGCCACCGCGCCGACCGCGCTGATGGCAGGGTTGGAGCTACTCGCGCAGCTGGATACACGCCAGGCGTTGCAGGGGTTTCGCGGCCCGCAGTTTCATCTGTTCGGCGGACAGGACGCGCTGGTTCCGGCGGAAGCGGCCGGCGCATTGTTCGCGCTGTTGCCGGATATCGAAATTGGTCTGATCGAACAGGCCAGCCATGCTTTTCTGCTGGAAGACCCGCATGGAGTCGCGGGCGCGATCCAGGCTTTTCTACATGAGTGCGCTGATGACTGACCTGTCCCTTGTGCTGCCTGGGGGCTTGCCCGACAAGCGCCAGGTGGCGGCGTCTTTTTCCCGCGCTGCGGCCAGTTACGACAGTGTCGCGGAGTTTCAGCGTGACGTCGGCACGCAGCTGCTTGAGCGTTTGCCTGGGAGTTTCATGCCGTCGCGGTGGCTCGATCTCGGTTGCGGCACCGGCTATTTCACTCGCGCGCTGGCCTCGCGTTTCACCCAGGGCAGCGGTGTCGCGCTGGACATCGCCGAGGGCATGCTCAATCACGCACGGCCGCTGGGTGGCGCTGAGCATTTCATTGCTGGCGATGCCGAAAGGCTGCCGTTGCAGGACGCGAGCTTCGATCTGATTTTCTCCAGCCTTGCAGTGCAGTGGTGCGCCGACTTCGAGGCGGTGCTCAGCGAAGCCTTGCGCGTGCTTAAACCGGGGGGGATTTTTGCGTTTGCTAGTCTCTGTACAGGGACGCTGTTCGAGTTGCGTGAGAGTTGGCAGCAGGTCGACGGGCTGGTGCACGTCAATCGCTTCCGCGCCTTCGCCCGCTATGAGCAGTTATGTGCCGGCAGTGGCATGCGCATTTTGGCGCTGGAGAATCAGCCGCACGTGTTGCATTACCCGGATGTGCGCAGCCTGACTCATGAGTTGAAAGCGTTGGGCGCACACAATCTGAATCCCGGGCGGCCGGGCGGTTTGACCGGACGGGCGCGGATTCTCGGGCTGATCGACGCGTATGAGCGGTTCCGTCAGGCGTCGGGGCTGCCGGCAACGTATCAGGTGGTATACGCCGTGTTGGAGAAACCTCTATGAGCGCAGCCTATTTCGTCACCGGTACCGACACCGATGTCGGCAAAACCACCGTTGCTGCCGGATTGCTCCATGCGGCGCGGTCGGCAGGCTTGAGCACGGCGGCGGGCAAACCGGTGGCATCGGGTTGCGACGTCACGCCCAAAGGCTTGCGTAATTCTGATGCCTTGGCGCTGCTGGCCGAATGTTCGTTGCCGCTGACTTATCAACAGGTCAACCCGGTGGCGTTCGAGCCAGCGATCGCTCCGCATCTGGCGGCGCGCGAAGCAGGTGTAGCGCTGACGGTGCAATCGCTGCTGGCGCCGATGCGCGGGATTCTGGCGATGAACGCCGATTTCACCCTGATCGAAGGCGCGGGCGGCTGGCGTGTGCCGTTGGCCGATCAGGACAATCTCTCTGACCTGGCGATTGCACTGAAGCTGCCAGTGATTCTGGTGGTGGGCGTGAGGCTGGGGTGCATCAGTCATGCTTTGCTGACCGCCGAGGCCATTGCCCGCGATGGTCTGCAATTGGCGGGGTGGGTGGCGAATATCATCGATCCGAAAACTTCGCGGCTGGAGGAAAACCTCGCGACCCTGGCCGAGCGCATTCCCGCGCCATGCCTGGGCCGGGTGCCGAAACTCAAGGCGTTGAGCGCCGAAGCGGTCGCCGAGCATTTGCAACTGGATTTGCTCGACTAAGCTTTTGCCTATGAACAGGCACTGTGCCATTAGTGTTTTTGACGGGTGTTTTGCTGGCGCGTCTGCTTCAATGGCGAGCATTGATCCTTTGCAGGGATGAGAGTGACTATGGAAATCTCCGGCAACACAGCTTTTTATGCGGGACTGAGCTCGATTCAGTCCGGGCAGAACCGCGTCGATCAGGCTGCCAGCCAGATCGCCAACAACACTATCGAACGTTCGGTGACCAGCCAGTCGTCCGAAGTGCAGGTCAATCGCCTGCGCGGTGTGGATCGCGCACAAGAATCGGATCTGGCGAGCAATATCGTCGAGCTGTCGCAGGGCAAGATCCAGGCAGAGCTGGGTGTGAAGGTGGCCAAGGCATCCGACGAAGTGCTCGGGACGATCATCGATACTTTCGCCTGATTGAGTTTGTTGTAGACCCCGAAACGCCGCGCCCTGTCGCGGCGTTTTTCGTTTAAGTCCTTCTTGCTCAACTAATCTTTTTACAACGCCCGTGGCTTATATCAAGTCGCGGCGATTTGTCGTCTCCGGCATTTGGAGAGCGTGATGACGAACGGCAAAAGATCGATGCTTGACAAGATTTCGGCGTAAACGTATGTTTCAAACAACTGTTTGACCGTCACAACAATTCAACACGGTCGTTCATTCCCGGTTACATCAGCAGAGGTTTATCGCTATGCCTGACTACAAGGCCCCCTTGCGTGATATTCGCTTCGTTCGTGACGAACTGCTCGGCTACGAAGCGCACTATCAGAGCCTGCCAGCGTGCGCAGACGCCACGCCGGACATGGTTGACGCCATCCTCGAGGAAGGCGCCAAGTTTTGTGAGCAGGTACTGGCGCCGCTGAACCGCGTGGGCGACATCGAAGGCTGCACCTGGAGCGAGTCCGGCGTGAAAACCCCGACTGGCTTCAAAGAGGCGTACAAGCAATTCGTCGAAGGCGGCTGGCCAAGCCTGGCGCACGACGTTGAGCACGGCGGTCAGGGCCTGCCTGAGTCGCTGGGTCTGGCGGTGAGCGAAATGGTCGGCGAAGCCAACTGGTCTTGGGGCATGTACCCAGGTCTGTCGCACGGTGCGATGAACACCATCTCCGAGCACGGCACCCCAGAGCAGCAGGAAGCCTATCTGACCAAACTGGTCTCCGGCGAATGGACCGGCACCATGTGCCTGACCGAACCGCACTGCGGCACCGACCTGGGCATGCTGCGCACCAAGGCCGAGCCTCAGGCCGACGGTTCCTACAAAGTTTCCGGCACCAAGATCTTCATCTCGGCCGGTGAACACGACATGGCCGACAACATCGTCCACATCGTACTGGCGCGTCTGCCGGATGCTCCGGCTGGCACCAAAGGCATCTCGCTGTTCATCGTTCCAAAGTTCCTGCCAAACGCCGATGGCACCATTGGCGCGCGCAACGCAGTGAGCTGCGGTTCGCTGGAACACAAGATGGGCATCCACGGCAACGCCACTTGCGTGATGAACTTCGACGGCGCCACCGGTTACCTGATCGGCCCGGCGAACAAAGGTCTGAACTGCATGTTCACCTTTATGAACACCGCTCGCCTCGGTACCGCACTGCAAGGTCTGGCTCACGCCGAAATCGGCTTCCAGGGCGGTCTGAAATACGCTCGTGATCGCCTGCAAATGCGCTCGCTGACTGGCCCGAAAGCGCCGGACAAAGCCGCTGACCCGATCATCGTCCACCCGGACGTGCGCCGTATGCTGTTGACCATGAAGGCGTTCGCCGAAGGCAACCGCGCGATGGTCTACTTCACTGCGAAGCAGGTCGACATCGTCAAATACGGCGTTGATGAAGAAGAGAAGAAGAAGGCCGACGCACTGCTGGCGTTCATGACCCCGATCGCCAAAGCGTTCATGACCGAAGTCGGTTTCGAAGCCGCCAACCACGGCGTGCAGATCTACGGCGGCCACGGCTTCATCGCCGAGTGGGGCATGGAGCAGAACGTTCGCGACAGCCGCATTTCGATGCTGTACGAAGGCACCACCGGCATCCAGGCCCTCGACCTGCTCGGCCGCAAAGTGCTGATGACTCAAGGCGAGGCTCTGAAAGGCTTCACCAAGATCGTCCACAAGTTCTGCCAGACCAACGAAGGCAACGAAGCCGTCCAGGAATTCGTCGCGCCGCTGGCTGCACTGAATAAAGAGTGGGGCGAGCTAACCATGAAGGTCGGTATGGCTGCCATGAAAGATCGCGAAGAAGTCGGCGCGGCCTCCGTGGATTACCTGATGTACTCCGGTTATGCCTGCCTGGCCTACTTCTGGGCAGACATGGCACGTCTGGCTGCGGAAAAACTGGCTGCCGGCACCAGCGACGAGGCGTTCTACACCGCCAAGCTGCAAACCGCGCGCTTCTACTTCCAGCGCATCCTGCCGCGTACCCGTACGCACGTGGCCACTATGCTGTCGGGTGCTGGCAACCTGATGGACATGAAGGAAGAAGACTTCGCGCTGGGCTACTAAGCCTTAACGCAGTCTGACGAAAACCGCTGCTCCCGTTAGGGGGCAGCGGTTTTTTTGTTTGCGGATCGCTCAGATAGTCGAGCTTCCGGCCGTTACAGAGACCGTGTGTGATCTGGATCACATTGTATGGGCTTGGCCGCACTTCGCAGGCACAATGCCATCTCTTTGCTATGACGGGTCGGAGCTTACCCTTGCCGCGTTCTTCCGCTGTACGTTTCAGCCATTTCCTGCCATCACTGCTGTTATTGCTTGCGGGGCTGGCGGCTGCGTACGTCAAAGACCTCAGCGTATTCTTCACATCGCTGTTCAACGTCCTGCCGACATTGGTTCTGCTCCTCGGTGGCGCGTATTGCGCGGTGTATCGACGTCAGCGCGAACTGTTTCTGATGCTCACGGTGTACATCGCCTACTTTCTGCTGGACACCCAGACAGATTTCTACCGCGACAACGGCAAGGTCCGCGAAGACGCTGCGGTGGTGTTTCATCTGGTCTGCCTGCTGCTGCCGTTGTTGTTCGGATTATTCGCCGCATGGCAGGAACGTACCCATCTGTTTCAGGACATGGTCGCGCGCTTTGCCGTGCTGCTGGCATTTGGCAGCGTGGCGCTGGGACTGGAGCAAAGTTACCCACAGGCGCTGCTGCTGTGGTTGTCGGAGATCCGCTGGCCGGCGCTGCATGGGGCATGGATGAGTCTCATCCAGTTGTCCTATCCGGTGTTCATCTCGGCCTTCCTGCTTCTGGCCTGGCAATACTGGCGCAACCCGCGCCCGTTGCACGCGGCGCAACTGGTTGGCTTGCTCGGTGTGTTCTGGATGCTGCCGAAGACCTTCATTCTGCCGTTCACCCTGAACATCATGTGCAGCCAGGTGATGCTGATGATCGCCGCCGCCGTTGCGCATGAGGCTTACCAAATGGCCTTCCGCGACGAGCTCACCGGCCTGCCGGGACGACGTGCGCTCAACGAACGTATGCAGCGACTGGGGCGCAACTATGTGCTGGCGATGAGCGACGTCGATCATTTCAAGAAATTCAACGACACCCATGGCCACGATGTCGGTGACCAGGTGCTGCGCCTGGTCGCCAGCAAACTGTCGAAAATCAGCGGTGGCGGTAGGGCGTATCGCTACGGCGGTGAGGAATTTGCCTTGGTGTTCGCAGGCAAGACCCTTGAGGAGTGCATGCCGCACCTGGAAGTGATCCGCGAATCGATCGCCTCCTACAGCATTCAGCTACGCAACCAGGAAAACCGCCCGCAGGACGACCAGCAAGGTCGCCAGCGCCGTAGCGGTTCTGGGGCTTCGGCGGTGTCGGTGACGGTGAGTATCGGCGTCGCCGAACGTGTCGAGCAGCGCACCCCTGAAGAAGTGCTCAAGTCCGCCGACCAGGCGTTGTACAGCGCCAAGGGCGCCGGGCGTAACTGTGTCATGGCGTTCGGGCAGAACCGCCGTGGCGCGGTGCGCATGGACGCTGCTGCGGGTTGAGTGATGACGGCGCATTCAGCGCCTGCACAGTGATTGCCGCGCGTGGTGGCCAGCAGTAGGTTGAACAAATCTGCTGACGGAGAAGCCACCATGCCCGAGTACAAAGCTCCCCTGCGCGACATGCGCTTTCTGATCGATCACGTCTTCGACTTCCATACCAACTACGCCACTCTCGGCGCGCATGACGCCAGCCCGGACATGATCAGCGCGATCCTCGAAGAAGGCGCGAAGTTCTGCGAGAACGTGCTGGCCCCGCTCAATCGCAGCGGCGACGAAGAGGGCTGCCATTTCGACAACGGCGTGGTGACAACGCCTACAGGCTTCAAGCAGGCCTTCGCACAATATGTCGAGGGCGGCTGGCATGGATTGGCGGCCGATCCGGCTTACGGTGGCCAAGGGTTGCCGAGTTCGCTGGGGCTGGTGATTAGCGAGATGGTCGGCTCCAGCAACACGTCCTGGGGCATGTACCCCGGCCTGACCCACGGCGCGATGTCGGCGATCCACGCCCACGGCACCGCCGAGCAGAAAGACACCTACCTGAGCAAACTCACCGCTGGCCAGTGGACCGGCACCATGTGCCTGACCGAAGCGCACTGCGGCACTGATCTGGGCATCATCAAGACTCGCGCGGTGCCCGGGGCAGACGGCAGCTACGCGATCACCGGCAGCAAGATTTTCATCTCCGCTGGCGAGCATGACCTGAGCGACAACATCATCCATCTGGTCCTGGCCAAGCTGCCGGACGCACCGGCCGGAACCAAGGGCATTTCCCTGTTTATCGTGCCCAAGTTTCTGCCCGATGCAGCAGGCGAAGCGGGTGAGCGCAACGGCGTTTCCTGTGGCTCGATCGAGCACAAGATGGGCATCAAGGCTTCTGCTACGTGCGTGCTGAATTTCGATGCCGCCACGGGTTACTTGATCGGCGAGCCGAACAAGGGCCTCAACTGCATGTTCACCATGATGAACCACGCGCGGCTTGGTACTGGCATGCAGGGGCTGTGTCTGGGCGAGGCGAGTTTCCAGGGTGCGATCAAGTACGCCAATGACCGCCTGCAGATGCGCGCCCTGACCGGTGCCAAATCCCCGGAAAAACCTGCCGACCCGATCATCGTTCACCCCGATGTGCGACGCATGTTGCTGACCATGAAAGCCTTCAACGAAGGCAACCGCGCGCTGACCTATTTCACCGCGCAGATGCTCGACGTCGCGCACCTGAGCACCGACGCCGAGGCGCGTCAGGAGGCCGAAGACCTGCTGGCGTTCCTCACGCCGATCTGCAAGGCGTTCATGACCGACACCGGGCTGGAAGTGACCAATCACGGCATGCAGGTATTCGGCGGCCACGGCTTCATTCGTGAGTGGGGCATGGAGCAACTGGTGCGCGATTGCCGGATTGCGCCGATCTACGAAGGCACCAATGGCATTCAAGCGCTCGACCTGCTCGGGCGCAAGGTGCTGGGCAGTCAGGGCAAGCTGCTGCGCGGCTTTACCAAAATCGTCCACAAGTTCTGCGCAGCGAACGCCGAACATGCGCAGCTGGGCCGCTTCGTCGCGCAACTCAACGGGCTCAACCAACAGTGGGGCGACCTGACCATGAAGGTCGGCATGGCGGCCATGAAGAACCCGGACGAAGTCGGTGCTGCGTCGGTGGATTATCTGATGTACAGCGGCTACATCATCCTGGGCTACCTGTGGCTGCGCATGGCGTTGGTTGCTCAGGCACAGCTGGAGGCGGGCGAGGGTGAGGCTGATTTCCTCAAGGGCAAACTGGCGACGTGCGAGTTCTACTTCAAGCGCTTGCTGCCGCGTACGGCTGCGCATCAGGCGGCGATCGAGGCGGGGAGTGATTGTTTGATGAATTTGCCGGCGCAGGCGTTTGCTTTGTAGGGCAGATCGAAAGATCGCGGCGATCTTTTTCTGGTGACCAAAAATAACAAATCAGTCACCGGTTGACCCTATGTGTCGCAAAAGTTGTTGAGGTACACTCCGGATCAACGAAAACATCATTCCACGAACCACCTGTTTAGATCTTGCGAGGTTTGCCATGGCTGACTACAAAGCGCCGCTGCGCGATATGCGCTTCGTCCTCAATGAAGTGTTCGAAGTCGCCAAACTCTGGGCCGAGCTGCCGGCGCTGGCCGAGACCGTCGACGCCGAAACCGTTGAAGCGATTCTCGAAGAGGCCGGCAAGGTCACCAGCAAAAGCATCGCGCCACTGAGCCGTGCCGCTGACGAGGAAGGTTGCCATTGGGCGGACGGTGCCGTCACCACGCCGGCCGGTTTCCCACAGGCCTATCAGACTTATGCTGAAGGCGGTTGGGTCGGTGTTGGTGGCGATCCGGCCTACGGCGGCATGGGCATGCCCAAAGCCGTGTCGGCGCAGGTCGAAGAAATGGTCAACTCCGCCAGCCTGGCGTTCGGTCTGTACCCGATGCTGACCGCCGGCGCCTGCCTGTCGATCAATGCCCACGCCAGTGAAGAACTGAAAGCTGCGTACCTGCCGAACATGTACGCCGGCATTTGGGCCGGTTCCATGTGCCTGACCGAGCCGCACGCCGGCACCGACCTGGGCATCATCCGCACCAAAGCCGAACCTCAGGCCGACGGTTCCTACAAGGTCAGCGGCACCAAGATCTTCATCACCGGCGGCGAGCACGACCTCACCGAAAACATCATTCACCTGGTACTGGCCAAGCTGCCTGACGCGCCGGCCGGTCCAAAAGGTATTTCGCTGTTCCTGGTGCCGAAGTTCATGGTCAATGCCGACGGCAGCCTCGGTGCGCGTAACCCGGCCAACTGTGGCTCGATCGAGCACAAGATGGGCATTCAGGCCTCGGCGACCTGCGTGATGAACTTCGACGAAGCCGTGGGTTATCTGGTCGGCGAGCCGAACAAAGGCCTGGCGGCGATGTTCACCATGATGAACTACGAGCGCCTGGGTGTTGGTATTCAAGGCCTGGCCACGGGCGAGCGCTCTTATCAGAACGCTGTTGAATACGCGCGCGATCGTCTGCAGAGTCGTTCGCCGACCGGTGCGCAGAACAAGGACAAAGTCGCCGACCCGATCATCGTCCACCCGGACGTGCGACGCATGCTGCTGACCATGAAAGCCTCGAACGAAGGCGGCCGTGCGTTCTCCACGTATGTGGCGATGCAACTGGACACCGCCAAGTTCAGTGAAGACGCGACCACCCGCAAGCGCGCGGAAGATCTGGTGGCGTTGCTGACGCCGGTAGCGAAGGCCTTTCTGACCGACCTGGGTCTGGAAACCACTGTCCACGGCCAGCAGATTTTCGGCGGCCACGGCTACATCCGCGAGTGGGGCCAGGAGCAACTGGTGCGTGACGTGCGCATCACCCAGATCTACGAAGGCACCAACGGTATTCAGGCGCTGGACCTGGTCGGGCGCAAGATCGTTGGCAGTGGCGGCGCGTTCTACCAGCTGTTCGCTGACGAGATCCGCCATTTCACCGCAACCGCCAGTGCTGATCTGGGCGAGTTCACCAAGCCGTTGAACGATGCCGTCGACACCCTCGACGAGTTGACCGCGTGGCTGCTGGACCGGGCGAAAAACAATCCGAACGAAATCGGCGCGGCCTCGGTCGAATATTTGCAAGCGTTCGGCTACACCGCTTACGCCTACATGTGGGCGTTGATGGCCAAAGCCGCGCTGGGCAAGGAAGCGCAGGAGGATTTCTATGCGAGCAAGCTGGGCACCGCGCGCTTCTATTTCGCCCGCCTGCTGCCGCGTATCCACTCGTTGAGCGCGTCGGTCAAGGCCGGTAGCGAGTCGCTGTTCCTGCTGGATGCGGCACAGTTTTGATCCTGTAGACGTCATGTAAGCATTTGCTTACGTGACGTGCTGCTGTTCTCCCATATCCGTATATTGGATCCACGGCTAATCTACATTTCATGGACGTCGCGCAGGAAGCGCAAAGTAAACAACACGGACACGTAGGATTCTGCCAGGGTGGCGGAGTGAAATGGATGTCAGGGAAACAGTCTGCAAAGCCCCGCTTCGGCGGGGTTTTCTTTTGCCTGAAGAAAAGTTTCAGGCGAGCGGATCGAGGGGCTGCTTGGTTTCGCGATCGATCACCTCTTCAAGCAATGTCCGCAGCAATGCCAACGAGGCCTGCTGGCGTTGTAAATCACGGCACACCAGGCCAACTTGCAACGGCACCCGTGGTTCGCTCAGCGGTTTCCATAGCAGATCTTCATCGTCGTATTCCTTTTGCGAACGTCCCGGCAGTACCGTCGCCAGCCGGGTGTGCGGCAGGCTGTCGAGAATCCCCAGCATAGTGTTCAACTCGGCCTGCACCTGCGGGCGTCGTCCGAGGCTGGTCAGTTGTGCCTGCCAGATCTGTCGGATCTGGAACTCTTCGCCGAGCAGCAACATGGGCAGCTCTGCAGCCTGGCGCATCGAGACCTTCTTGAACTCGCGCAAGGGATGGTCCGCCGGGATGACCAGCGTCAGTTCATCTTCGTATAGCAACACACCGTGCAGACCGGGTTGGCGCGGTGGCAGATAGCTGATGCCGATGTCCAGGGAACCATTGAGCAGACGCCGTTCGATTTCCAGCCCCGTCAGTTCATAGATTTGTACCACCAGATGCGGCTGCGCCTTGCGCACACGCTCGAGCATCTGCGGCACAAGGCTGGTGTGCACCGTTTGCAACACACCGATCGCCAGTGTGCGCAGTGCCTGACCCTTGAAACTACCCAACGCCTCGCGCGCCCGCTGCAAGCCATCGAGCAATGGCAACGCGTGGTTGTACAGCGTATGCGCAGCGAGGGTCGGCAGCAGGCGTTTACTGCTGCGTTCGAACAGGGTTACGTCGAGGTTCTGCTCCAGCTGACGGATCTGTTGCGACAGCGCCGGTTGCGAGATCGACAAGCGCTCAGCCGCACGGCCGACATGGCCTTCTTCGTAGACCGCGACGAAATAACGCAGTTGTTTGAAATCCATAAGTAGCGCTTATCGAAATGGCTGAGAAATCGAAATGGCCTGAAGCCGTTTGCGCGCCTAGTCTAACCGCATTCACAAGGCTTGCAGGGCCAGAAAGCGTGACGAATTCCATTTGCTTCGTTCGTGATTACATAGGCAGTTCAAAAAACCTCCAGCGAGGTTTTTCCGCATGAATCTGTTCAGTTTGCGGCGTCAGACGCCGAGTCTGGATGACCTCTGCTTCGAGGCGGGGCCATCCGCTATGACCGACCATCTCAATGCCCAACGCCTGATGCCCAGTGTCGAGCGGCCGCATCAAGTGTTCGTTCGCGGCCAGGGTTCATGGCTATGGGACAGCAACGATCGCGCCTACCTCGACTTTTCCCAGGCCGGCGGCGCCAACAGCCTTGGCCACAGCCCCACGGCGCTGGTCAAAGCCATCGCCAATCAGGCCCAGGCGCTGATCAATCCAGGCTTCAATCTGCACAATCGCGGCATGCTCAGCCTCGCCGAACGTTTGTGCGCCAGCACGTCCAGCGATCAGGCGTACCTGCTCAACAGTGGCAGCGAGGCTTGTGAGGCGGCGATCAAACTGGCGCGCAAATGGGGGCGGCTGCATCGCGGCGGCGCCTCGCGGATCATCATGGCTGAGCAGGGTTGTCATGGCCGCAGTCTGGCGACGATTGATCGAGTGCCATTCAACGACCTGCCGGCGCTGCATGCGGCGGTAGACGCGCAGACCGTGGCGATCATGCTGGAGCCGATCCAGAGCGATGCCGGGGTCATTCCCGCGACCGAGCATTACCTCAAAGGGGTCGAGCGACTGTGTCGTGACCTGGGCATTCTGCTGATTCTCGACGAAGTGCAGACCGGCATCGGCCGTTGCGGCAGCTTGCTCGCCGAACAGTCCTACGGCATTCGCGGCGATATCGTCGTGCTCGGCAAAGGTCTTGGCGGCGGCTTGCCGCTGGCGGCCTTGCTGGCGCGAGGTAAGGCCTGCTGCTTCGCCACCGGCGAGCTGAGCGGCACCCATCACGGCAACGCATTGATGACGGCGGCCGGTCTGGTAGTGCTCGACAGCATCCATGACCGCAGCTTTCTCCAGCAGGTTAACGACAGCGGCCAGCATTTGCGCGAAGGCCTTGCGCGACTGGCGCACCGCTACGGCCACGGCGAGTTGCGCGGCCAAGGCCTGTTTTACGGGTTGACGCTGTCCGACGAATGCGCCGACGCCGTCGTCCATGCCGCACTTCACGAAGGCCTGATATTGAACGCCGCGCAGCCTGACTGCCTGCGCTTCACCCCGGCCCTCACTGTCAGCAAAGCCAACATCGACGAAATGCTCCTGCGCCTGGGCCGCGCCTTCTCGCGAGTGCGCACCGCCCAAGTGCAATGTCGCAAGGGCATTGCCGTGTGAGCTGAGCAGCCCCAACCGATTACCCGAACCGTCTCGCGGTATAACGCACGCCCCACGCCTGATTCTTTTGGCGTGGGGCGTTTTTTTGTGGTGCTGGCGATCAAATAGCAAGCGTAATGAACCCTGACGAACGGCGCGTGTCGATTAGCTTGTATGGCTCAAGTGAGCCAACCCCCATTCAGGAGCTGCCCCATGGATTTCATTCGTATCATCATCGCTATTCTGTTGCCGCCACTGGGCGTGTTTCTGCAGGTCGGGTTTGGCGGGGCGTTCTGGCTGAACATTCTGCTGACGCTGTGCGGCTACATTCCAGGGATCGTGCATGCGGTGTATATCATCGCCAAGCGTTGAGTCCAGTGGCGTCTGATCAATAGCTATCGCGGGCAAGCCCGCTCCCACAGTGTTATGAGTGATCACAATTTTTGTGTACACCAAATAACCTGTGGGAGCGGGCTTGCCCGCGATTGGAGCTACGCAGTCTCAAAGTGAGGGCTCAGTCAGTTAGCCCCATCACTCGCCGATAAAACGTCCACTCCTGCTCCAGCGCATGGGCCTGGTTGGCCGCGCGGCGGAAGCCGTGCCGTTCGTCAGGGTAGTAATGCGCTTCGACCGGGATGCCGTTGTGCTCCAGCGCCGCGACCATGTCGCGGGTCTGTTGCGGCACGACCACCGCGTCCAGTTCACCCTGAAAGAAAATCACCGGCACGCGAATGTTATCGGCGTGCAGCAATGGCGTGCGGGCGGCATAGCGTTCGGCATCTCGCTCGGGATCGCCGATCAGCCAGTCCAGATAATCGCCCTCGAACTTGTGCGTGGCCCGTGCCAGCGCGACCGGATCGCTGACGCCGTAGAGGCTGGCGCCTGCGCGGAAAACCTGCCTGAACGCCAGTGCACACAGCGTTGTGTAGCCACCCGCACTGCCGCCGCGAATGAACGCGCGGTCGCCATCGATCAAGCCCTGTCCGGCGAGATGGCTGACCACCGCGCAGGCATCCTCGACATCCACCTCGCCCCAGCGCAGATGCAGCGCTTGGCGATATTCGCGACCATAGCCACTGCTGCCGCGATAGTTGAGGTCGGCGACAGCAAAGCCGCGCTGCGTCCAGTATTGGATGCGCGGGTCGAGTATCGGATAGCACGCCGACGTCGGGCCGCCGTGGATAAACACCACCAGCGGCGGTTTTGCTTCACCGCTCATGGCCGGGTAAAAGAAACCGTGCGCCTCGCCGGAGCCGCTCGGATAACGCAAGGTCTGCGGACGGCTGATGCGTTCGGCAGGCAATGGAGCCACGCCGCCAGCGAGGATTTTCACGGCATGAGAGACACGATCAATGGCGATCACTGCCGACGGGCTGGTCGGCGATGCAGCGATGCAATAGATGAATTGTTGATCCATCGCCAAGTGGCGGAAGCGGCTGTAGTCACCGCTGAAATCTTCACTTCCAAGGGCCAGGCGACCGAAACCACCCTCGCTCCAACTGGCTAAAAATTGATCACCGACAGGCAGCCACGTGCAGCCGCCTAGCTGCCACGGCGCGGGCGCGTGATCGGCCGCGGCACTCGGTAGCGCGTGCAAGCCATCGGACGTTTCGCCCCACGGCTGCCAGTAGCCGCCACGGTCCGTCAGGCAACAGAGCCGCCCATCAGCGTCGAATCGCGGCTGCTGGATCGACTCCTCGATCTGCTCACCGGCAACACAGCGAGGCGCAGAAAAATCGCCTTGCGCGACCATCAAGCGCGTCGAGGTCCACGGCTGATGCGGGCGACTCCACTCGATCCACGCCAGCCGCTGGCCATCGGGGCTGAGCGTTGGTGACGCATAAAAATCCGCACCCTCGGCCAGCACCTGTCGCGTACCGGTCGCCAGATCAATTGCCACCAGGCGATGCCGATCCTGCTGCTCTTCAACCGCCAATACCCGGCCAGCGGCGAATTGCAGATCGCCGTAGCGGCAGTCAGTCGACGTCAGCGCGACCGGCTCGCCATCCAGCGCCTGCCGATACATCTGCTGATCCGCTTCATTGACGAAAACCACCCCGTCAGGCGTCAGACAAAACGCACCACCGCCATATTCGTACACGCGGCTACGCACGCTGAAGCCGTCCGGCGTCAGACGTTTCGCTGCGCCATCGCGCCAATGCCAGATCCGGCATGCGGCATCCTCGGGGCGGTATTCATTCCAGAACACACCATGGGCGCCGAGCTGCAGTTCGGCGAAGTCGGTTCCGGCGGCGACGGCTTGGGCGGCGCTGAAAGGCTCAGCCCTTGGCGATGAGGCGTGAGTTTCGTTCATTGCGAAAGGCCAATTGTTCGATGGTTTGAGTGGCGGTCTCGGCTTCTTCGCGGGCCTTGAGGATCACGCCGTGATGTTCGGACTTGCTGCACACCGGGTCGGCGTTACTGGCGTCGCCGGTGAGCATGAACGCCTGGCAGCGGCAGCCGCCGAAGTCCTTTTCTTTCTCGTCGCAAGAGCGGCACGGCTCGGGCATCCAGTCGTAACCGCGAAAACGGTTGAAGCCGAACGAGTCGTACCAGATGTGCTGCATGCTGTGATCGCGCACGTTGGGAAACTGCACCGGCATCTGGCGGGCACCATGGCAGGGCAGCGCGGTGCCGTCCGGGGTGACGGTCAGGAAGATGCTGCCCCAGCCGTTCATGCAGGCTTTCGGGCGTTCTTCGTAATAGTCCGGAGTGACGAAAATCAGCTTGCACGGATGCCCTTCGGCTTCCAGCCTGGCCCGGTATTCGTTGGTGATGCGTTCGGCGCGCACCAGTTGCTCCCTGGTCGGCAGCAGGCCAACACGGTTGAGCTGCGCCCAGCCGTAGAACTGGCAAGTGGCGAGTTCGACGAAGTCGGCCTCCAGCGCAATGCACAGTTCGATAATGCGGTCGATCTTGTCGATGTTGTGCCGATGGGTGACGAAGTTCAGCACCATCGGATAGCCGTGGGCCTTGACTGCGCGAGCCATTTCCAGCTTTTGCGCAAAGGCCTTTTTCGAACCGGCGAGCAGGTTGTTCACTTGCTCGTCGCTGGCCTGAAAACTGATCTGGATGTGATCGAGCCCGGCCTTTTTGAAGTCGCTGATTTTCTGCTCGGTCAGGCCAATGCCGGAGGTGATCAGGTTGGTGTAGAAACCCAGCTGCCGCGCTTCATGGATCAGTTCGGCCAAGTCCTGACGCACCAACGGTTCGCCCCCGGAAAAGCCCAATTGCGCCGCGCCCATCTCCCGCGCTTCGCGGAACACCTTGATCCATTGCTCGGTGGTCAGCTCTTTGCCCTGCTCGGCGAAATCCAGCGGATTGGAGCAGTACGGGCATTGCAGCGGGCAGCGGTAGGTCAGCTCGGCGAGCAACCAAAGGGGCAGGCCGACTTCAGGTTTCGGCGGTACTTGCACTGACGAATCAGGCAAGTTCGATCCAGTGCTGCGCACGGGCAACCTCCATGAATTGCTCGATGTCGTCACCAAGCTCGGGCACGCCGGGGAACTGCTCGTCGAGTTTGGCAATGATCGCCGCGACATCGCGTTCGCCATCAATCAAGCCGCCGATCAGTGCGGCGCTGTCGTTGAGTTTGATCATGCCTTCAGGGTAGAGCAGCACGTGACCCTTTTGCGCCGGCTCGTATTGGAAGCGATAGCCCGGGCGCCAGCTCGGCACTTTGCTGCGGTCGAAACTCATAAGATGATTCCTTTATGCCAGACCCGTTGTTCGGTCACGCTGTGATACGGCGGACGGTTCAGTTCGTAGGCCATGCTCATGGCATCGAGCATGCTCCAAAGAATGTCCAGTTTGAACTGGAGAATTTCCAGCATGCGCTCCTGGCCTTCGCGGGTCTTGTAGTGCTCGAGGGTGATCGCCAGCCCATGTTCGACGTCACGCCGCGCCTGACCGAGGCGGGTGCGGAAATATTCATAACCGGCCGGGTCGATCCACGGGTAATGCTGCGGCCAACTGTCCAGACGCGACTGGTGGATCTGCGGCGCGAACAGTTCGGTCAGCGAGCTGCTGGCGGCCTCCTGCCAACTGGCGCGACGGGCGAAGTTGACGTAGGCATCGACGGCGAAACGCACGCCGGGCAGCACCAGTTCCTGGGAGCGCAATTGGTCCGGGTCGAGGCCAACAGCCTGGCCCAGACGCAGCCAGGCTTCGATGCCGCCATCTTCACCGGGTGCGCCGTCGTGGTCGAGCAGGCGCTGAATCCACTCGCGGCGGATTTCCCGATCCGGGCAATTGGCGAGGATCGCTGCGTCCTTCAGGGGAATGTTCACCTGATAGTAGAAGCGGTTGGCGACCCAGCCCTGAATCTGCTCGCGGGTCGCACGGCCTTCGTACATCGCCACGTGGTAAGGGTGGTAGATGTGGTAGTAGGCGCCCTTGGCGCGCAGGGCCGCTTCGAATTCGGCGGGGGACAGCGGGGTGTCGGTCATGTCTGTTCTCCGGGAACAACCCTGGAAATCTCTGGTGTCTGTGCTGGCCTCTTCGCGAGCAGGCTCGCTCCCACAGTTGATCGCATTCCATTGTAGGAGTGAGCCTGCTCGCGATAGACCGCGCAGCGGTCTCGATTGCTTAAAGCACGATACTCATGCCGTCGAACGCCACTTCAACATTACGCCGCGCCAGCTCGGCACGCTCCGGCGAATCCTCGTCGAGGATCGGGTTGGTGTTGTTGATGTGGATAAGTACCTTGCGCTGCTCGGGCAACTGCTCCAGCACTTCCAGCATGCCGCCGGCGCCGTTCTGTGCCAGATGGCCCATCTCGCGACCGGTGCGGGTGCCGACGCCACGGCGCTGCATTTCATCGTCATCCCACAGCGTGCCGTCGACCAGCAGGCAATCGCTGCCCGCCATGATTTCCAGCAACGGCGCATCGACCTTGCCCAGTCCCGGCGCGTAGAACAGCTTGCCGCCAGTGTTGAGGTCTTCAACGATCAAACCGATGTTGTCGCCCGGATGCGGATCGAAACGGTGCGGCGAATACGGCGGCGCGGCGCTGCGCAACGGCAACGGGGTGAAACGCAGATTCGGGCAGGCGGCTACGGTGAAGCTCTGGTCGAGCTCGATACGGTTCCAGTCCAGCCCGCCGTTCCAGTGGGTGAGCATCTTGAACAGGGGAAAACCGGTGCTGAGGTCTTCATGAACCATGTCCGTGCACCAGACCTGATGCGGGCAGCCTTCGCGCAAGCTGAGCAGGCCGGTGGTGTGGTCGATCTGGCTGTCCATCAGGATGATCGCGCTGATGCCGGTGTCGCGCAGGGCCCGGCCCGGTTGCATCGGGGCGAAGCTTTGCATTTGCGCGCGGATGTCCGGCGAGGCATTGCACAGCACCCAGTTCACGCCGTCATCGGAAATGGCGATGGACGATTGGGTGCGGGCCTTGGCATTCAGGCTGCCGTCGCGAAAGCCTGCGCAGTTGACGCAGTTGCAGTTCCACTGCGGAAAACCGCCACCGGCGGCCGAACCCAGAATCTGGACGAACATGAACGCTCCATCATTTCAACGCGGAAAATAAAACGCCTCGGCGAGCCGAGGCGTTGCACTGCGATTCTGCGTAGGCAGAACTCAGCGGCTTGCGAAGTACATGGTGACTTCGAAGCCGATACGCAGGTCGGTGTAAGCAGGTTTGGTCCAGGCCATGAGATGTCTCCTTCTGAGGGTTGGGATAGCGCTATCCATAGTTATAGTCCACGGCAGCGCGGTGATGTTCCAATTAGTTAGGCGGCTATGTTACTCAAAATTTCAACGCCGTGACCCGTGAATCTTTGAGAAAGCTCCTTGCAGCCTCGGTAATGATCAGTTTGCCGCTTGCCACGGTGTGCCCGGCATCGATTCATTGGCCAGGCAATGCCAGCCACTCTCGGCATTGATCAGGCGCTGCGCAGCGGCCAGCAAAGCCTGGCGATCGAGTTGCCGGATCGCCGTGACCAACTGCTCCCGGTAATCCGACGAATGGCCGGCAAGCTTGCCTTGCCAGAGGAGTTCGGCGGCATCCTTGGTGGACAGTGTGGTGTCGTCGAGCTGATCGGCGAGGCTTTGGCGCCGTTGCTTGAAGCTTGCTTCATCGAGCGTTTCGATCAAAGCGGGAATGCCGTTGAAAAACTCCTGAATGTATTCGAGCAACTTGCCCGCCAGGTTCGTCGGCGATTGCACGCCAAACACAATCGCGGTCATGCCGTGCAATTGACGCAGCGCGCTGAACACGGCGTACCCCAATTGCAATTCGACGCGCAGGCGCTGATAGAAAGGCGTCTGGCACAACTGAGCCAGAAGGCGCCACGCTGCTTCATCAGCGAAGTTGCGGCTGGCTGTCGGGCAGATCAGCAGCAAGGCGTGTTCGCTGGAGGCCGTGTTGATCTGCCTCCAGTGGTACTGGCCTTGGGTTATCGGTGTCACCGGTAGTTGATTGTCCGGTGTGCCGGGAATGCGGCTCAGCGCCAGGCCCAAGGCTGATTGGGTTTGTTGATTAAGGCCTAGAGCGAGGCCGTCCCAGCGCGAAGTTGTCCACAGCTGATTGGCGTCATCGCTGGTTTCAATCGTGGGCAGGGATTTCTCTGGCAACGCTTCGAGTAGTTGGCGGATCGGCATCGACGGTATCTGCACCTCGTCGCGCGGCGAATCGGCGCCGATCATCGTCAGACATTTCAGCGCATGCTCGAGGACGCTGGGCATCGGTTCCTGTAATCCGCTCATTTTCAGCAGGCATTGGTTACCTGCGGCGCTGAAAGACAAGTCCACCCCGGCTTCGGACGCATCCTGTCGGGTCTGGCGCAGACTGCGCTGCAATCTTGCGCGCAGATCGGCGCTGGCCGCGGTCGCGACCTGCCAGCGCAGGTAAATCGCGCCCTCATCGCTGTTGTCCGGCAGGGCCTGGCTGAACTGCATCGGCGATCGCTCGCGACGACTGCGCGAGCGATCCTGGGCGAAGGTGCGCAGGCCACGGTGGGCGCTGGTCTGGCCGCGAATCAGCCCGGCGTTGGCCAGCGGTTCACTGGCGCGCAGGAAAGGGTTGGCGGCGGGCAGATGCCAATGATCGCTGAAGTTATCCACAACGCCGATTTCGCGAAGGATGTGCTCAAGTGCGGCAGCGCCGGATTCGGACAGGCCGAATGCTTGCTGCTCGATGTCGGTTCGCGCCAGTTGCAATGCGCCGCTGACTTGCTGCTGGCGCTGAAGCAGGGCGGCGTATTCCTCGCGCAACGGCGTCCAGTCCTGACGGGCGAAGAAGCTCAGCCAGTCCAGCAGGTGTTCGCGAATGGTATCCAGGCGGTCGCCGCCAGCATTGAATTGAAGATGCAGCAGCGCTTGGCCGGCGAACTGGTAGAGCGGCGTGGCTTTCAGGCTGTCAGCCAGATTCTGTTGATGCAGGTATGCGAGCAATCCACCAGGTTTTGCGCTATTCAACCAATGACAGAGAAAAGCCATCGCCTCGGCGGATGACTCGGGCAACGCGTCGAAAGCGAATAACAGGTTCGCGTGAGCGCCGACCTGTTGATAACTGTTCACTGCCAACGGTGGCGGTGCGGCCTGGGCAACTTTATCCCCAATCGGCAACACCGCTGCGAATTGCTGCGCCAGCTCCCCAAGCTCATCGATACTTTGTGGCCCGACCAGACTCAGGCTCATTTGCCCGGTTCGATAAAACTGCTGATGGAAGTCTTGCAGCGCCCACTGAAACCCTGGCGATTCGACCTGCAAGCTGTCCCGATTGCCCGCATGAAAACCGCGCAACGGATGCTCCGCTGGTAAACCTTCATACAAGGCAAACTGCTGTTGCGCTGTCGGATCCTGCGACCAGGCGACAAACTCCGCCTGCAGCACTTCCCGTTCACGCAGTTGATCGTCCCGATTCATCCGTGGCCGGGCGAGCATGTCTGACAGACGCTCGAGCCCCGCGCTGAAGGACGACACAGGCAACTCGAAGAAAAAATCCGTGGTGCGCTCGCGCGTGCTGGCATTCACCTGCCCGCCGTGACGTTGCACGTAGCCCATCAGCCCTTCGTCTGTGGGAAAACGCTCGGTGCCGAGAAACAGCAAGTGCTCAAGAAAATGCGCCAGCCCCGGCCATGCCAATGGCACGTCATGGCTGCCGGCCGCCACGCGCAATGCGGCAGCGCTGCGCTTGAGACCGGGCACGTGGCGCAGGGTCACGCGCAGGCCGTTGGCCAGGGTTTCAGAGTCGGGGCGGGGATTAGTCGGCGCGGGCATGGGCACTTCCAGAACAGTGAAGTGCCCATGCTAGCGGATTAGCGGCGGTTGAGCGCGCCGTAAAGCTCCGGGCGGCGATCGCTGAGATAGCGATTGGCCCGGCGTGAATCGTTCATCAGTTGTCGATCCAGTTCACCGACGATCAACGCCTCGTCCAGACCTGCCAGAGCGATGCGGCTGCCGTCCGGCGCGGCAATGCTGCTTTGCCCGCAATACTGGATATCGCCTTCATGTCCGCAGTAATTGGCGTAAGCCACGTAGCACTGGTTTTCGAAGGCGCGGGCACGCACGGTGACATCGGCAACGAAATCGAACGGAATCATGTTGGCCGTCGGCACCACGATCAGCTCGGCGCCGGCCAAGGCCAGGCGCCGCGCGTTTTCCGGAAACTCCAGGTCGTAGCAGATCAGGAAGCCGAGCTTCCAGCCGTTCAGCTCAACCACCGGCAACTCCGCTTCGCCGGAGCTGAACATCGACCGATCGAGGTCGCCGAACAGATGCGACTTGCGGTAATTGCACAGGCGCTCGCCATGGGTGTCGATCAGTTGCACGGCGTTGTAGATCTGCCCGTCGGCGGTGCGCTCCGGGTAACCGTAAACGATCGCCAGACCCGCAGCCTTGGCAATCCGGCCGATCTGCTGCGCCCATTCACCGTTATAGACCTCGGCCAGCGTGCTGACCGCTTCGGCGCCGATGTTGTAGCCGGTCATGAACATCTCCGGCAGCACCAGCAGATCGGCGCCTTTGGCCTCCATCGCTACTTGATGCAGGCGATGCAGGTTGGCGGCGGGGTCCAGTGGCAGCGGTGGACATTGGTAAACGGCTACGCGCATTGGGGAATCCTCTTACTCGGGCAGGGCGATAGGGCCGATGTCTTTGAACACATCACCCGGGCCGGGGTTCTCTTTATGTGTGGAGCCGCCGAAATGTTTCATGATGCCCCACACCGCGTTGAGCGAAGTCTGCACTGCGCCTTCGACCCACGCCGGTGTCCACGACACGTCGTCGCCGGCGATGAAAATCCCGCGCTGCTCGGCCGGCATGTCGTCCTGCATGAAGTGCGCGTACATGCGCTGGTTGTAGCGGTAATGGCCGGGCAGGGCGCCTTTGAAGGCACCGAGGAAATACGGATCGGCTTCCCACGACACGGTGATCGGGTCGCCGATGATCCGCGCGGCGATGTCGACTTTCGGGTAGATCTTTTTCAGTGCGTTCAACGCCAGCTCAACGCGTTTTTCCACCGGATGCGGGAGCATTTTCAACGCGTCGCTCATCCACGAGTACGACAGGCAGATCACCCCCGGCTTGTCGTCGCCGTTGTCGAACAGATAGGTGCCACGGGTCAGGCGATCGGTGAGGGTCATGCTCATCACGTCGCGGCCGGTCTCCGGATCCTTGTCTTTCCAGAATGGCCGGTCGACCATCACGAAGGTTTTCGACGACTGCATGTAGCGCGTGCGGTCGAGGGCCATCCACATCTTCTGCGAGAACAGGGTTTCATCGCATTCGATCTGAGTGGTCAGCAGCCAGCTCTGGCAGGTTGTCAGGACGGCGGCGTATTCGCGGGTGTCACCGTTGTTGTCGGTAACGGCGAAACGGCCTTGCGGTGCGTGAGCAATTTTCTTCACACCGGAACGCGGTGCGCCACGGTGCAGGGATTTCAGGCTGGTGCCGGCCGGCCAGTGCACGCAGCGCTCCGGCACATGGCGCCAGATGCCCTGTGGCACCTGTTCGACGCCACCGACCACCAGGTGTTGGTGATCGTCGCAATTGGTCATCACCACGCGGAAGATTTCCAGCATCGAATTGGGGAAGTCCGAATCCCAGCCGCCGGTGCCGAAACCGACCTGCCCGAACACTTCGCGATGCTGGAACGACAATTTGGCGAAGGCTTTCGAGGTGGCGACGAAGTCATAAAAGGTCCGGTCGTCCCACAGCGGCACCAGCTTGTTCCACAGCTCTTTCAGGCGCGGCACATCGCGATCGCGAATGGCTTGCTGGATATCGGAGAACTGCGAACCGGCTTCCAGCGCATCTGCCCAGGCGTCAGCGACTTCCTGGAACAAAGCAGGAAGATCCTTCAGGCTTTCGGCGTAATAGGTTTCGCCTTCCAGATCGATCACGGTACTGCCCGAAGCACCGGTCAGCGGGTTGGGGAAAGGCTTGGTTTCGAGGCCGAGCTTGTCCACGTAGTGATAGAACGCCGTGGAGGACACTGGAAAGCGCATGCCGCCAAGCTCGGCGACGATGGCGTCGGTACCGTTGAAGGCTTGCGAGCGCAGACGACCGCCGAGTTTCGACGCCTCGTACACCACTGGCTTCAAACCGAGTTTCATCAGTTCATACGCAGCCACCAGACCGGCAATGCCCGCCCCGACAATCGCCACCTCAGCGCCATGGTGCTGCTCGGGAATGCTCCCCAGGCCGGCGGGATGCTCGATCCAGTCGTCAAACGCGAACGGAAAGTCCGGACCGAAAATGGTGACAGGTTTTTTTCCGTCTGCAGGATGGCGGTTGTTCTTGTTCATGGCTGACCTTGTTGGTGACCCGACGCAGGGTTCGCGTCTGAGTATAGGAAAAGATGTCAGCCATTCTAGGGAGCGTGGAGCGCGTTAATAAGGCGCAATGTGTCGTCATTTTGCATGATTATTGTGCAGATTGACGATTGCAGGCTGCATACCGACCAAAGTGTGGGAGCGAGCCTGCTCGCGAAGAGGCTCTGAAATTCACCCGAGAAGCTCGATCAAAATCTTAAACCGGCTGACCCCGATCTATCTTGCTACTCAGAATGATCGACGTCGTGGTCTTCTCCACCCCATCGACGCTGCCAATCTGATCCAGCAACTGATCGAGCTGCTCCGGTGAGTCGGTGCGTAACCACGCCACATAATCAAACTCGCCACTCACCGCACACAACTGCTGCACCTGCGCCATCGCACTCAAACGCCGCAACACGTCCTTGCCGGAACGCGGCTGCACCTTGATCCCGACGTACGCCTGCAAGCCACCATCGACCACACGCTGACCAAGACGCACGCCATAACCGGTGATCACTCTGGCCTTTTCCAGCCGGGCCAGGCGCGACGTCACCGTCGTGCGAGCAATGCCTAGCTGACGGGCGAGCATGGCCACGCTTTCGCGGGCGTTGATTTGCAGCGCGGCGATTAGCTGGCGGTCGATTTCGTCGAGGATGGGTTGGCGGGTGTCTGGCAAGGGGGACTCCGGTGGCATGGGACAATCAGGTTAAGGATGGTACAGGGACAATCGCGTTGGGGCTTTCTGCGTTCTCTCAAACGGATTTTCTTGCGCAGTTCCAGAACGTTGCGCCCGCCAAGACGAAACCCAACCACTCGCCCACAAAAAAGCCGCGCATTCAGCGCGGCTTTTCAATTTGGTGGGCCCACACGGACTCGAACCGTGGACCAAAGGATTATGAGTCCTCTGCTCTAACCAACTGAGCTATAGGCCCTCAGTAGGCCGCGGATTATAGCGACGGTTTCGCGGCTGTGCTATCCGAAAAATCCGATACGGTTATATGCAGAAACGTCGCGGCGAATTCGTCCGGGGGCAGCGGCAGGCTGACGATGTAGCCCTGGATCTGTTCACAACCTTCTGCGGCGAGGAATTGTTGTTGCGCCTGGGTTTCCACGCCTTCGGCAATCACGGTGAATTGCATGCTGCGACCGAGCGCGATGATGGCGCGTACGATCGCTGCGTCGTGGGGGTCGTCAGGCAGTCCGCGGACGAAGGACTGGTCGATCTTGAGGATGTCCAGCGGCAGGCGTTTGAGATAGCTGAGCGAGGAGTAGCCGGTGCCGAAGTCATCGATCGCCAGTTGCACGCCGAGGTGTTTGAGCTGGTGCAGCACTGCCAGCGCCTCTTCGGCCTGACTCATGATGAAATTCTCGGTAATTTCCAGTTGCAGTAAATCCGGCCTGAGGCGGTTGTCCTTGAGCAGTTGCTCGATGCGCACCAACAGGTTCGGCTGACGCAGCTGCGCGCCAGCGAGGTTCACCGAGAGCGGCCCCAGCGGTTGGTAGATTCGGCTCCACTCGAACATTTGCCGGCAAGCGGTCTCCAGCACCCAGTCACCGATCTGCAGGATCATGCCGTTCTCTTCGGCCAGCGGAATGAAATGCTCGGGCGGCACGTCGCCGAAGGTTGGGTGGCGCCAGCGAATCAGCGCCTCTGCACCGACCAGACTGTGGTCGACCAGGCTGATTTTCGGTTGGTAATAGAGAAACAGCTCATCGCGCTCGATGGCGCGGCGCAGTTCGTGTTCCAGCGCTACGCGCTCGCTGGCCTGGGCGGTGAGGTCGCGGGTGTAACTTTCAACGCGGTTACGCCCCTTGGCTTTGGAGCGGTACATCGCCGCGTCCGCGTTTTTCACCAGGGTGGCGACATCGCAGCCGTCGCGGGGATAGAGGCTGGTGCCGATGCTCGCGCTGATAAAAAACTCGTGTTCGCCGGCCTGGAACGGCGCACCGAAGCAGTTGAGCAGTTTCGTCGCGATGTTGTCGGCATCGCTGGCTTGCTGCAGGCCCGGCAGCAGAATGATGAACTCGTCGCCGCCCAGCCGCGCGACCGTGTCGATATCGCGCAATTGTTCTTTCAAGCGCACGGCGATGCCCTTGAGCAACAGGTCGCCGACCGGGTGGCCAAGGCTGTCGTTGATGTGTTTGAAACGGTCGAGATCGAGAAACAGCACTGCACCCTGGCCGCCATTTTCCTGCTGGCTGGTCAGGGCCATTTGCAGGCGGCTCTCGAACAAGGTGCGGTTTGGCAAGCCGGTGAGCGGGTCGTGGTGAGCCTGGTAATCAAGCTTGGCCTGCGCATGCTTGAGGCTGGAAATATCGGCGAACACCGCGACGAAGTGAGTGATGAACTTGTCGCGATTGCGCACGGCGCTGATGGTCAGCCAGCTCGGGTACAGCTCGCCGTTCTTGCGCCGGTTGGAAATCTCGCCTTGCCAGTGGCCTTCGTCAGTCAATTGGTGCCACATCGCCGCGTAGAAAGCGCTGTCATGCAGCCCTGACGCCAGCAAGCGTGGCGTGTGGCCCAGCGCTTCACTTTCGCTGTAACCGGTGATTTCGGTGAAAGCGCGATTGACGGCGCTGATGTGTTGTTGAGTATCGGTGATCAACACGCCCTCGGCGGTGCTCTCGAAAACGGTCGCGGCCTGCTGCAGTTTTTCCTGCATGAGATGGCGTTCGGTGATGTCGCGGGCGATGGTCAGCATGCAATCCTCGTCGCCGATCGGCAGCGGTCGACTGGACACTTCGCACAGGCGAATCTGCCCGTCGCTGCGACGGATGTGGCAAGTGAAGTCGCGGACAAACCCGTCGCGCTTTAGCAGATCGAGCATCTGCTTGCGTTCGTTGAGGTTGACCCAGATGCCCAGATCCAGCGTTGAACGATCCACCGACATGGCGCTGTTGAAACCAGTGATACGACTAAAACCTTCGTTGACCTCCAACAGCAGGCCGTCGCTCTGGCGCGACAGCAACAGGCCATCCGGCGACGCATGGAAAGCCTTGGCGAATTTTTCTTCAGAGGTTTGCAGTTGCTGTTGGGTTTCCTTGAGCTGGCTGATGTCGCGAACTACCACCACCAGCGCCGGGGTGGTGTCGAGGTCGAAAGGCTCGGCGGAAATCAGCCCGGTGAACAATTGGCCGTTGTTGCGGCGAAAGGGCATTTCCAGATTACGGATGCTGCCGGCCTGCAAACGCTGCAAGAGGCCCGGCCCCACCCCGGGGATGCCCCAGATATTGAGGTTGGTGGCGGTCTGGCCGATCACCTCCTCGGCCCTAAGGCCGATCTGCTCTTCGAAGGCCTCGTTGACCTCCAGCAGGCAGCCGTCGGACAGGCGCGCAATCACCAGAATGTCCGGGCATTGCTCAAACACCGAAGCGAACTTCTGCTCGGACAGCCGCAGCGCTTCTTCGGTGCGTTTGATTTCGCTGATATCGATCATCAACCCGCGCATCACCGGTTCGTGGCCATGCTCGATCAGGCTGACAATGTCGCGCACCCACAGGCAGCGGCCGTCGGCGGTGATCACGCGATAGTCGACGATGTGATCGCGGCCCTGGCGCAGCGCTTCCCTGCAATAGTTTTGCGTGCGGGTCAGGTCGGCCGGGTGAATGATGTTGTGCCAGAAACCCGGAATCAGCCAGTGAGACTGTGGATACCCGAGCAGGTCTTCAGCATGGGGCGAAACATAGCTGTAGGTGAAGTCGCTCATCCGCGCTTCCCAAGCGATCGCCGACAAGCTCTCCACCAGACCGCGGTAGTGATATTCGCTGCTGCGCAATTCCTGTTCGAGGTCGATGCGCCGGGAGATTTCCGAGCTCAGGCGGCGGTTGATGCGAATCACCACGGCCAGCACCGTCATCAACAACAACAGACCGGGCAGGCCATACATCAGCAGATCTGACCAGAATGTGCGGTGGTCGAGCACATTACCGACCCAATGTTCCTGAATGCTGCTGATTTCCGCCGGTGTCATGTCGGCCAGGACTTTATCGAGAATGCCCACCAACATCTTGTTGTCGCGGGGCACGGCCATCGCCAGTTGATAGCGATACGGGGTTTCGCCGCTGACGTAGAGGCCGTCGAGTTTGAGCTGGCGCAGGCTCCAGACGCTGGAAGCCAGATCGCCGACCACCGCGTCCACTTCGTCAGTCGCCAGGGCTTGCAGCGCCGAACTGACATTGGGCATGGCCACCAGATTCAGATCGGGATGGTGAGTGCGCAGCAGTTCGTGGGGAGCGTAGTTTTCCACTACGGCGATTTTCAGACCGTACAGGTCGTCGAGTTTGCGCGGCTGGGCCCCGCCGACATGGGCCAGAATGACGATCGGGAAGTCGAGGTACGGCCGGGTAAATGACAGGTAATTCTGGCGTTCCGGCGTGGACATGATTCCCGGCAGCAAATCGATCTTGCCTTTTTTGACCTGCTCCAGCACCACCGTCCAGCTTGCCGGTTCGATGGGCGTCAGCTTGATCGCCAAACGTTGGCGAATCACGTCGATATAGTCAGCGGCGAGACCCTGATAGCGGTTCTGGTCGTCACGAAATTCGAAAGGCGGCCACGACGCGTCGACACCCAGGCGCAAGTCAGGGTGAGCCGCCAGCCAGCTGCGTTCTTCATCGGTGAGAGTCAGCGCGTCAGCCGTGGCGGTGCAAATCATCAATGACAGCAGAAAAAGCACGGGCGCCAGTCTGGGCATAACGCTCTCGTCAGGGCTTGGGATGATTGTTTCGAGTGTAGACGGGGTACGCGACGGGGAGGGCGGAGCGGGGAATTTAATCTGCCATAAAACAAAACCCCCGGCCTGGGCCGGGGGTTCTGGTATCACTCGTCGAGGAAGGAGCGCAGATGCTCGCTTCGCGTCGGGTGGCGCAGCTTGCGCAGCGCCTTGGCTTCGATCTGACGGATCCGCTCACGCGTTACGTCAAACTGTTTGCCCACCTCTTCGAGCGTGTGGTCGGTGTTCATGTCGATACCGAAACGCATGCGTAGTACCTTGGCTTCACGGGCAGTGAGGCCGGACAGCACTTCGCGAGTCGCTTCCTTCAGGCTTTCCACTGTGGCGACATCGATTGGCGACTGCATGGTCGAGTCTTCGATGAAGTCGCCCAGATGGGAGTCTTCGTCATCACCGATCGGGGTTTCCATGGAGATCGGCTCTTTGGCGATCTTCAGTACCTTGCGGATCTTGTCCTCAGGCATTTCCATGCGTTCGCCCAGCTCTTCCGGGGTCGGTTCGCGACCCATTTCCTGCAACATCTGCCGGGAAATACGGTTGAGCTTGTTGATCGTCTCGATCATGTGCACCGGAATACGGATGGTGCGCGCCTGGTCGGCGATCGAGCGAGTGATCGCCTGACGGATCCACCAGGTGGCATACGTCGAGAACTTGTAACCACGACGGTATTCGAACTTGTCCACCGCCTTCATCAGACCGATGTTGCCTTCCTGGATCAGATCGAGGAATTGCAGGCCGCGGTTGGTGTACTTCTTGGCGATCGAGATCACCAGACGCAGGTTGGCTTCAACCATCTCTTTTTTCGCGCGGCGGGCCTTGGCCTCACCGATCGACATGCGACGGTTGATGTCCTTGATTTCTGCGATGGTCAGGCCGGTCTCGGTTTCCAGCGCAATCAGCTTCTGCTGGCAACGGATGATGTCCGGCTGCACGCGACCGATGGCTTCGGCGTACTTGCTCTTGCCTTTGGCCAGGGCGTCGGACCAGCTTTCGTCGACTTCGTTGCCCGGGAACTGACGCAGGAAATCGGCGCGCGGCATACGTGCATCACGTACGCACAGCTGCATGATCGCGCGCTCTTGCTGACGCAGGCGATCCAGGGCACTGCGTACCCGCTCGACCAGGGCTTCGAATTGCTTCGGCACCAGTTTGATCGGCATGAACAGCTCGGCCAGGGCCAGCAACTCGGCAACGGCTGCCTTGTTGTGACGACCGTGCTTTTTCAGGGCCTTGCGGGTGATTTCCATCTGGTCGGCGACGGCACCGAAGCGCTGCGCAGCGATGACCGGATCCGGACCGCTTTCGGCTTCTTCTTCATCGTCGGAAGATTCGGCATCATCGTCGTCGGTATCGTCGTCGGCCTTGACGGCTTTCGGGTCAACCGGCGGCGGCACTTCTGCCGCAGGCGGCGCGATGCCGTCGTCCGGGTCGATATAACCGCTCAGGACGTCGGACAGGCGACCACCTTCGGTGGTGACGCGGGTGTACTCGGAGAGAATGTGGTCAACCGTGCCTGGGAAGTGCGCAATCGCGCTCATCACTTCACGAATGCCTTCTTCGATCCGCTTGGCGATTTCGATTTCGCCTTCACGGGTCAGAAGCTCGACCGTACCCATTTCACGCATGTACATGCGCACCGGGTCAGTGGTGCGACCGATATCGGTCTCCACCGCCGCCAACGCAGCGGCTGCTTCTTCCGCAGCGGCCTCGTCGGTATCGGCGTCGGCCAACATAAGGGCGTCCGCATCCGGAGCACTCTCGTGTACGGGGATCCCCATGTCGTTAATCATGCGGATGATGTCTTCCACCTGCTCCGGATCTGAAATATCCTCGGGCAGGTGGTCGTTGACCTCGGCGTAAGTCAGATACTTCTGCTCACGACCCAGTTTGATCAACTCAATAATACGAGACTGCTGTTGCGCTTTTCCGGACATAACACCCTATCCACTGAAGGTCTTGGCGGGCAAAAAACAAGCCGAGGATTATACCTGAGCTATGACCTCACGCGCCAGTTGAGGTCGGGTTTGATGCGGAAACATTGCGACTTAAAAGGTCGCGCAGTTGATTTTTCTCTTCGACGCTCAGTTCGCTTTGCCGCGCTTTCCTGAGTAACTGTTCGAGATTTCGCTCGCGTTGGCGGGCGGACAAGCTAGTAATGGTGTCGAAAAACTGTTGTTCAAGGTTATCTCCGTCAATCAGCCATTCCTTTTCTGCCAGCGCCTTGAGTAAGCGACCCTGTTCAGTACCGTGCCATCGCGCGATCAGCTGAAATGAGTTTAGCTTGGGATTCTTCTGTACGGCTTCGAGCAGCGCCACAAGCAGCTGGGCGTTGGTCTGATTTTCATCGGCAATGTGCCCGGCGTCTTCGACGCGCTTGGCCAGTTGCGGATGATGGAGCAATGTTCGCAGTGCCGTCAGGGTTGGCGATTCAACGCCAATCGGCGTACGCGGGCGCTGCTGTTCGCGATCGCCACCACGCTTGCCGTTCTTGTCCCACGGTTTCTTGTCCCACTTCTTGCCGCCGGCGCCGGGTTTCTTCGGCGTCCATTCCTGCTGCGGCGCATACATGTCCTGCGCCTGCGGCTGATGGTAGTCGCTGTAGTCCGGCATGGCGTCATAATCGAAGCCCGGATCGTAGGCGGGCGGTGCTTCCTGCGGCGCACTCTGAACCAATTGGCTGACGGTTTCGCTGCTCAGGCCAGTGATTTCGGTCAGGCGCTGACGCATGAGAATACGCAGGTTTGCGCCCGGCACCTTGTCGATCAATGGTGCGGCGAGGGTGGCCATGTGCGCCTTGCCCTCAAGAGAGCGCGGGTCGGATTCTTCGGTCAGTTGCTGGAAAAAATAATCGGCCAGCGGCTGCGCGTGCTGATTGATGCGCGCCTTGAATGCGTCGGTGCCTTCCGCGCGAACCAGGGTGTCCGGGTCTTCGCCTTCGGGCAAAAACAGGAACCGCGCGCGACGACCGTCCTGCAGGCACGGCAGGGTCGCTTCCAGTGCACGCCAGGCTGCGTTGCGGCCGGCCTGGTCGCCGTCGAAGCAGAACAACACGTTCGGGACGACGCGGAACAAGCGCTTGAGGTGTTCTTCGCTGGTCGCGGTACCCAGCGTGGCGACGGCATTGCGCAAGCCTTGCTGGGCGAGGGCTATGACGTCCATGTAACCCTCGACGACGATGATTTCGTCGAGGTTGCGATTGTTCTTGCGTGCTTCATAAAGGCCGTAGAGTTCCTGGCCTTTATGGAATACCGGGGTTTCCGGTGAGTTCAGGTACTTGGGCTTGTCGTCGCCCAGTACGCGACCGCCGAAGGCGATGATCCGTCCACGGGTATCGCGAATCGGGAACATCACGCGATCGCGGAAGCGGTCATAGCGTTTGCCGGTTTCGGCGTTCTCGATCAGCAGGCCAGCTTCGATCATGGCCTTCTGTTGCAACGTGTCGCTGCTCAGATGCTTGAGCAGGTTGTCCCAGCCCGGCGGCGCAAAACCGAGGCCGAAATCCCGAGCGATCTCGCCCGTCAGCCCGCGCCCCTTGAGGTAATCCACCGCAGCCTTGCGCGACGGATGACTCTTGAGTGCCTGTCGGTAAAAATCAGCGGCGGCGGTCAGCAGCGGGTACAGCGGCGAATCGGTCGGCTGGCGCGGCTTGCGCTCGCGACCGCTTTCTTCGCGGGGGATTTCCATGCCGGCGGCTTTGGCCAGATCTTCGACGGCCTGGGGGAAGTCCAGGTTGTCGTGATCCATGAGAAAGCCGAGGGCGTTGCCGCCGGCGCCGCAACCGAAGCAGTAATAGAACTGTTTGTCGGGGCTGACGCTGAATGACGGGGTTTTCTCTTTATGGAACGGGCAGCAGGCGGTGTAGTTCTTGCCGGCCTTCTTCAATTGCACGCGCGAGCTGACCACGTCGACGATGTCGGTGCGGTTCAGCAGGTCGTCAATGAAGCTCTGGGGAATCAGCCCGGCCATGGCGTTCTCGTCGTCTGCGCTGCAATAAATCCGTTGCGACAGGCCGTCGGACGCGGGCCATTGCTGGAAACGCACAAAAAGTGCGGCTCGACCGGTGTCGTCTGCGTAATCGCTGTCGGGAAGTGTATCTGCCGAAAATCCACTGACGTTAGTACCTATCAGTCTTCGACTATGTGAAAGTGTTGCGCTGAATCCGCTGACGGCCGATTGTCGACCTCGGATAGCTCAATAAAGCGGGCACGCATGCAGGTGCCTTGGGCTGATCGTCGTAAGAGGAATCAGTGGGTGTGCTCGTCAGTAGCCTTGAAAGGCTCGTCAGAAAAGACGTGCACCGCTGGCAAAAGAGCCAGGCCTGACGCGGTGAAGCAGATTTGTCTCGGTCGCATCGGCGGCGTCGACGGTGAAGCATCAAGCGTTTTACGCAAATGCCATTAGCCCGGCTGAGGGCCGGGCTTAGGCAAGAAGCTTGCTACGAACGTCTGTGGATTAGTACAGACGAACGGCGCGGCGCTGTTCGCGCTGAACTTTCTTGGCGTGACGCTTAACAGCGGCTGCTGCCTTGCGCTTACGCTCAGAAGTTGGCTTCTCGTAAAATTCGCGGCTACGAACTTCAGCCAGTACACCGGCTTTTTCGCAGGAGCGCTTGAAACGACGCAGAGCTACGTCGAAGGGTTCGTTCTCTTTTACTTTGACGGCTGGCATCCAGAGCTACCTTCATTCATTACCGGGGTCAACATCCTCGCGGCAAAAGAGCACTTGAAGACGTCGGTTTTTAAGGGTTGCGGATGTTAACCCCTCATCGCTCGGAATGCAAAGCCTCTGATCGAAAACCGCTGGTCGGGGCATCACGTGGCGACTATTATGCGCGCCTTCGAATTCAGCCTAAACAAGGCGCAAACCCATGCTAGTACTGGGATTAGAAACCTCCTGCGACGAAACCGGCGTCGCATTGTATGACAGTGAACGCGGTCTGCTGGCCGACGCGCTGTTCAGTCAGATCGACCTGCACCGTGTCTATGGCGGTGTGGTGCCGGAGCTGGCCTCGCGTGACCACGTCAAACGCATGCTGCCCTTGATCCGTCAGGTGTTGGCCGAGGCCGACTGTGTGCCGACCGAGATCGACGCAATCGCCTACACCGCAGGTCCTGGCCTGGTCGGCGCGCTGCTGGTCGGTGCATCCTGCGCGCAGGCGCTGGCGTTTGCCTGGGGCATTCCGGCGCTCGGCGTGCACCACATGGAAGGCCACTTGCTGGCACCGATGCTGGAGCCGAAACCGCCGGAATTTCCGTTCGTCGCTTTGTTGGTTTCCGGTGGCCATACGCAGTTGGTTCAGGTCGACGGCATTGGCCAATACAGCCTGCTCGGCGAGACGCTCGACGATGCGGCCGGCGAAGCTTTCGACAAAACCGCGAAGATGATGGGGCTCAATTACCCCGGCGGGCCGGAAATCGCCAAGCTGGCCGAGAAGGGCGTCGCAGGACGTTTCACCTTTCCGCGTCCGATGTGTGATCGCCCGGGTCTGGACTTCAGTTTCAGCGGCTTGAAAACCTTCGCCCTCAATACCTGGCAGCAATGCGTCAGCGCCGGGGACGACGGCGAGCAAGCCCGTTGCGACATCGCGCTGGCGTTCCAGCAGGCCGTGGTGGAGACTTTGACCATCAAGTGCAAGCGCGCCCTGAAACAGGCAGGCATGAAGCGACTGGTGATTGCCGGCGGCGTCAGCGCCAACAAGGCGTTGCGGGTTTCGCTGGAAAAGATGCTCGGCGATATGAAGGGTGATGTGTTCTATGCGCGCCCGGAGTTCTGCACCGACAATGGCGCGATGATCGCATTTGCCGGTTGCCAGCGCCTGAAGGCCGGTCAGCAGGAAAGTCTGGCAATCACCGTGCAGGCACGCTGGCCAATGGAGCAGTTGTCGGCGCTGTAATGAGCGACGCTCATGGACGGCAGTCAGAAATGCCGTTCGCGCCCGGCAAACAGGTCGCGTAGATTGCCGCGATGGCGCCAGACAATCAGCAAGGTCAGCGCGCTCATTGGCAGCAAGGCTTCCGGCTCCTGCCAGGCCAGCAATGGCAGGGTCAGTGGCGTGGCAATCAGCGCCGCCAGCGAGCTGGTGCGAGTCAGGTAGAACGTCAGCAGCCAGGCGCACACCGCCAGCAGCGCGGCGGGTGGATACAGACCGAGCAGCATGCCGGCGGCAGTGGCAACGCCTTTGCCGCCGCGAAAGCGAAAGTACAAAGGGAACAGGTGACCGATCACGGCGCACACGCCAATCCAGGCCTGATCCTGCAGTGAGAGGCCCGCGCCCGAGGCGATCAGCACCGGCAGCAGGCCTTTGCACAGATCACCGAGCAGGGTCAGGATCGCCAGTTTGCGACCGGCCAGGCGCAGCATGTTGGTGGCGCCGGCATTACCCGAGCCACTCATTCGCGGATCCGGATTTCCGGTCAGGCGGCTGAGCAAAATGGCAAAGGACAGCGAGCCGAGCAGGTAGGCGAGAATCGCCAGTAGCCAAAACATGCTAACTATTCCGGGCGAGGACGCCCTGATTCTAACGGCGCATCGCGCCCTTGTCGTGCAGCGGAGAGAAGTGCTTGGACAGAGTGTTTATCGAGGGCCTGGAAGTCGACACCGTGATCGGTGCCTACGACTGGGAGCGCGGCATCCGTCAGTGCCTGCGTCTTGATCTGAGCTTCGCCTGGGACAATCGCCCGGCCGCCGCCGGTGACGACCTGACCCTGGCGCTCGATTACGCCAGTGTTTCCACGCGCATTCAGGCCTTCGCCGAGCAGGCGCAGTTCCAGCTGGTCGAAACCTTCGCCGAGCGTCTGGTTGAAGTGCTCATGGCCGAATTCAAGATCACCTGGGTGCGACTGAAACTGACCAAGCCGGGCGCCGTTCCAGCGGCCAAGGGTGGTGTGGGTGTGGAGATCGAGCGCGGATGTCGCTGACTCAGGTCTACCTCGGGCTCGGTAGCAATATCGAGCGCGAAACCCATTTGCGCGCCGGTCTCGATGCGCTGGCCACGTTCCTGGTGGATATCCGTTGTTCGGCGGTGTTCGAGAGCCAACCGGTGGGCATCAAGAGCGGGCCGTTCTTCAATTTTGTGGTCTCGGCCTACACCGATCTGCCGTTGATGGAGCTTGACCGCCGCTTGAAATTCATCGAGGCGGACAACGGTCGTTATGCCCCGGATCGCAAAGGTCTGCCGCTGGATATCGACGTGCTGCTGTATGGCGATCTGGTGGGTAATTTCGATGGATTGATGCTGCCGCGTGCTGAAATCCTGAAAAATGCCTTTGTGCTGTGGCCGCTGTCGTTGATTGCGCCGGATCGGGTGCATCCGGGGGTGGGCAAGAGCTTTGCGACGTTGTGGGCCGAGGCGCAAATTGATCAGGTGTTGGCGCCGGTTGCGTTCGAATGGAATGGGCAGCAATTGACTCCGTCGAATCTTTAAAGCAAAAGATCGCAGCCTTCGGCAGCTCCTACAGAGGAATTTGCGTTTCCCTGAAGGAGCTGCCGAAGGCTGCGATCTTTTGATCTTGCTTCAGGCGTTGTCTTTGTAGATCTTCAATGCTTTCAACCGTTCCCGCTTCAGCGCTTCACCCAGTTCCGGCCCCTTGAAGCCCTTTTCCAGCAGCGGCTGCACCGCCACCGCTCGCGCAGCTTTCGCCGCTCCGCGCAAATAATCCGCCTGTGGATAACTGCGCTGCTCCAGGCCCTTGCGGCCACGGGCGTCCATCTCGCACGCGGCGATAAATTCCTCGAAGCGCTGTGGCCGGCGATAGATATCGAAACTTTGCAGCAACTCCAGCAGCGTCGAGGCTTTCAGCTCCAGCGCCCGGTGCCCATGGGTGTGGTACTGGCCGGCCAGCAGCGCCAGTTCCTGACAGTCCTTGGGGACCTTGAAGCGCTCGTTGACCGCTTTGATCAGCTTCAGCCCGGTGTGCTCATGGGCGATATGCCCGGGCCATTCTTCTTCCGGCGTCAGGCCTTTACCAAGGTCATGCAGCAGGCAGGCCCAGCGCACCGTCAGTGGTTGTTTGTGCAGGGCTGATTGCTCCAGCACGCTCAGGGTGTGCAGGCCTGTGTCGATTTCCGGGTGGTGGGTCTCTGGCTGTGGCACGCCGAACAAGGCGTCGACTTCCGGCATTAGCTCTTTGAGTGCGCCACAGTCGCGCAAGACCTGGATGAACACCTGCGGGTGATCTTCCATCAATGCTCGAGAAATCTCCTTCCAACTGCGTTCGGCAGTCAGAGCCTGCAGTTCGCCGGACTCACTGAGCTGACGCATCAGGTCCATGGTCTCGTCGGCGACCGTAAAGCCCAATCCTGCGTAGCGTGCAGCAAAACGGGCAACGCGCAGCACTCGCAACGGATCTTCGGCGAACGCCGGGGAAACATGGCGAAGGATTCGTGCTTCGAGATCGCGCTGACCATGGTACGGATCGGTCAGGTTGAGCTGATCGTCCTCGGCCATGGCATTGATCGTCAGGTCGCGGCGAATCAGGTCTTCTTCAAGCGTCACTTCGGGACTTGCGTAGAAGGTGAAGCCGCCGTAACCCCGGCCACTCTTGCGTTCCGTACGGGCGAGGGCATATTCCTCACCGGTTTTGGGGTGCAGAAACACCGGAAAATCGGCGCCGACCGGGCGGTATCCCTTGGCGAGCATTTCCTCCGTGGTGGCGCCCACCACGACCCTGTCGATGTCAGTGACCGGCAACCCCAACAGGCGATCACGTACTGCGCCGCCAACCTTGTAAACCTGCATAAAAAACCTCCGTCAGTCCGACAGGATAACCCTTGCGTCAGACTTTCGGAGGCCAGAACCGGATCAAAGATGAATCACGGCCAGATCGAGCCGGCCGTAATCGCCCTCGCTGTGTTCACTGCGTGGCGGCACGTGATGGGTTTTCATGATCTGGTCGCCTTGCAGGGTTTCCAGATGAATGTCGAAGCCCCAGAGCCGGTGCAGGTGCTTGAGGACTTCTTCGGTGGAGTCGCCCAAGGGTTTGCGGTCGTGCTGCTGATGGCGCAGGGTCAGCGAGCGATCACCGCGCCGGTCGATGCTGTAGATCTGCACGTTCGGCTCACGATTGCCGAGGTTGTACTGCGCGGCCAGGGTTTCACGAATGATCCGGTAGCCGCCTTCGTCATGAATGGCCGGCACCAGCAGGTCGTCTTTCTGGTCGTCATCGAGAATGCTGAACAGCTTCAGATCGCGGATCACCTTGGGCGACAGGTACTGCAGGATGAAGCTCTCATCCTTGAAACTGCTCATGGCGAACTTGATGGTCGACAGCCAGTCGGAACCGGCGATATCCGGGAACCAGCGGCGATCCTCTTCGGTAGGCTCTTCGCACATGCGCCGAATGTCGCGGTACATGGCGAAACCCAATGCATAGGGGTTGATGCCGCTGTAGTACGGACTGTCGAAACCCGGCTGGAATACCACGCTGGTGTGCGAGGTGAGGAATTCCATCATGAAGCCGTCGGTGACCAGGCCTTCGTCATACAGGTCATTCATCAGCGTGTAATGCCAGAACGTTGCCCAGCCTTCGTTCATGACCTGGGTCTGGCGCTGCGGATAGAAATACTGGGCGATCTTGCGCACGATGCGCACGATCTCGCGCTGCCAGGGTTCCAGCAGCGGCGCATGTTTCTCGATGAAATAGAGGATGTTTTCCTGCGGTTCGGCCGGGAAGCGGGCGTTGTCCTTGTCGCTGTATTTGTCCGCGCCTTTGGGAATGGTGCGCCACAGATCATTGATCTGCTTCTGCATGTGCTCTTCGCGATCCTTCTGCCGCCGGCGCTCTTCTTCGGCGGAAATCGGATACGGGCGTTTGTAACGGTCGACACCGTAATTCATCAGGGCATGGCAGGAATCGAGCAGGTCTTCCACGGCATCGATGCCGTGGCGCTCTTCGCACTGCATGATGTACTGCTTGGCGAACACCAAGTAATCGATGATCGAACTAGCGTCAGTCCAGGTACGGAACAGGTAGTTGCCCTTGAAGAAGCTGTTGTGGCCATAGCAGGCATGGGCCACCACCAGCGCCTGCATGCAGATGGTGTTTTCTTCCATCAGATAGGCGATGCACGGGTCGGAGTTGATTACGATCTCGTAGGCCAGGCCCATTTGTCCGCGACTGTAGGATTTCTCGGTACTGAGGAAGTGCTTGCCGTAGGACCAGTGGTGATAGCCCAGCGGCATGCCCACCGAGGCATAGGCGTCCATCATCTGCTCGGCGGTGATCACTTCGATCTGGTTGGGATAGGTGTCCAGAGCATAACGGGCCGCGATCCGGGCGATTTCGCGGTCGTAGGTCTGGATCAGCTCGAATGTCCATTCGGAGCCGGTGGAAATCGGTTGGCGCTTCTGCTCTTTGGCGGTCATGTCACTAACCTGCGCTGGAAGAGTTCACGGAAGACCGGATAGATATCTCCGGCCGAGACCAGTTGCTGCTGGGCAAATGTGTCAGAGAAGGCTTCGGCGATGCGTTCGTATTCGTACCACAGGGCCTGATGTTCGCGCGGGGTGATCTCCACATAAGTGTAGTACTGCACAAATGGCATGATCTGGTTGATCAGGATGTCGCGGCAGATCGGCGAATCGTCGTTCCAGTTGTCGCCATCGGAGGCCTGAGCGGCGTAGATGTTCCACTCATTGCTCGGATAGCGCTCGGCCATGATCTCCTGCATCAGCTTGAGAGCGCTGGAAACGATGGTGCCGCCGGTTTCACGAGAATAGAAAAACTCCTCTTCGTCCACTTCCCGGGCGCTGGTGTGGTGACGGATGAACACCACGTCGATCTTGTCGTAGTTACGCTTGAGAAACAGGTAAAGCAGGATGAAAAAGCGCTTGGCGATGTCCTTGGTCGCTTGCGTCATAGAACCGGACACGTCCATCAGGCAGAACATCACTGCTTTGGAACTGGGATTGGGTTGCTTGACCAACAGGTTGTATTTCAAGTCGAAGGTGTCGAGGAACGGCACGCGGTGAATGCGCGCGCTGAGTTTCTCGATTTCAGCTTCGAGTTCCTGAATATCGCCGAAGTTGTCCGGTTCTTCGCGCTTGAGCCGCGCCAGCTCTTCCTTGGCTTCGCGCAGTTTCGCGCGACTGCTGCCGGACAGGGCGATACGACGCGCATGAGCCGAGCGCAACGTGCGGATGATATTGATGCGTGAAGGGTTACCTTCGTTGCTGATCCCGGCGCGTACGGTTTTGAATGTGTCGGTGCCGGTCAGGTTGCGTTTGACCAGGTTCGGCAGTTCCAGGTCTTCGAACATGAATTCGAGAAATTCTTCCTGAGTGATCTGGAAGACGAACTCGTCCATGCCTTCGCCGGAATTGCCAGCCTTGCCCGGACCGCGCCCACCGCCGCCGCCCGGTGGACGGGCGATATGTTCACCGGCCGTGAACTCTTTGTTGCCGGGATGCACCACGGTCTGTTTGCCGCCGCGCCCGTGATGAAGCACCGGTTCGTCGATGTCGCGACCGGGAATGCTGATCTGTTCACCGTGCTCCATATCGGTAATGGAGCGGCGACTGACTGCCTCTTCGACAGCCTTTTTGATGTGGTCACGGTAACGCCGCAGAAAACGCTGGCGGTTCACCGTGCTCTTGTTCTTGCCATTGAGGCGTCGGTCGATCACATAGCTCATAAGGCCCCTCCGGGGAGCTTCAAGTTTTGAGCTGCAAGCTGCAAGTGGAAGCGAATGCCCGTGTTTCAGGGTTCACACGCTTTGTTCTTGCAGCTTGTGGCTTATAGCTTGCAGCTGCCTCACTGCGACTTGCGGACCCGCAGGTACCATTCGGACAGCAGGCGTACCTGTTTATCGGTGTAGCCACGTTCAACCATTCGCGTAACGAAGTCGTTGTGTTTCTGCTGATCCTCCTTGCTGGCCTTGGCGTTGAAGCTGATGACGGGCAGCAGGTCTTCGGTGTTGGAGAACATTTTCTTCTCGATGACCACCCGCAGTTTTTCGTAGCTGAGCCAGGTCGGGTTCTTGCCGTTGTTGTTGGCCCGGGCGCGCAGGACGAAGTTGACGATCTCGTTGCGGAAATCCTTCGGATTGCTGATGCCGGCCGGTTTCTCGATTTTTTCCAGCTCTTCGTTCAGGGCCACGCGGTTGAGGATCTCGCCGGTTTCCGGGTCGCGATACTCCTGATCCTGAATCCAGAAATCCGCGTACAGCACGTAGCGATCGAAGATGTTCTGGCCGTATTCGCTGTAAGACTCCAGATAAGCGGTCTGGATTTCCTTGCCGATGAACTCGATATAGCGCGGCGCCAGGTATTCCTTCAGATAGCGCAGGTAGCGTTCGCGGGTTTCGGCCTGGAACTGTTCCTGTTCGATCTGCTGCTCCAGCACATAGAGCAGGTGCACCGGGTTGGCGGCGATTTCATGCGGGTCGAAGTTGAATACCTTGGAGAGAATCTTGAAGGCGAAGCGGGTCGACAGGCCGTTCATGCCTTCGTCGACACCGGCCGAATCGCGGTACTCCTGAATCGACTTGGCCTTCGGATCGGTGTCTTTCAGGTTTTCGCCGTCGTAGACGCGCATCTTCGAATAGATGTTGGAGTTTTCCGGCTCCTTGAGGCGCGACAGCACAGTGAACTGCGCGAGCATTTTCAGGGTGTCCGGTGCGCAGTGCGCCTTGGACAGGGAACTGTTGAAAAGCAGTTTGTCGTAGATCTTCACTTCGTCGCTGACGCGCAGGCAGTACGGCACTTTGACGATGTAGATCCGGTCGATGAACGCCTCGTTGTTCTTGTTGTTGCGGAAGGTGTGCCACTCCGATTCATTGGAGTGAGCCAGCAGGATGCCGGTAAACGGAATCGCGCCGAGGCCTTCGGTACTGTTGTAGTTGCCCTCCTGGGTAGCAGTCAGCAATGGGTGCAGCACCTTGATCGGCGCCTTGAACATTTCGACGAATTCCATCAAGCCCTGGTTGGCCCGGCACAGCGCACCGGAGTAGCTATAGGCGTCAGCGTCGTTCTGTGGGAATTCTTCGAGTTTGCGGATATCGACCTTGCCGACCAGCGCCGAGATGTCCTGGTTGTTCTCGTCACCGGGTTCGGTCTTGGCCACGGCAATCTGATTGAGGATCGACGGGTACAGCTTGACCACGCGGAACTGGCTGATGTCGCCGCCGAATTCGGCCAGGCGCTTGGTCGCCCAGGGCGACATGATGGTGTTCAGGTAGCGCCGTGGAATGCCGAAATCTTCCTCGAGGATCGCGCCATCTTCGGTGGCGTTGAACAGACCCAGAGGCGACTCGAAGACCGGCGAGCCCTTGATGGCATAAAAGGGCACTTTCTCCATCAGTTGTTTCAGCTTCTCGGCCAGGGACGATTTACCGCCGCCAACGGGGCCGAGCAGATAAAGAATCTGTTTCTTCTCTTCCAGGCCTTGGGCGGCGTGGCGGAAATACGAGACGATCTGGTCGATGCATTCTTCCATCCCGTGGAAGTCTTCAAAGGCCGGATAGCGGCGGATCACCTTGTTGGAGAAGATGCGCGACAGCCTCGAATTGGTCGAAGTGTCGAGCAGTTCCGGTTCGCCGATCGCCATCAACAGACGTTCGGCGGCGGAAACGTAGGCGCTGCGATCGTTTTTGCACAGCTCCAGGTACTCCTGCAGAGAGAGTTCTTCCTGGCGTGTGGATTCGAAGCGTTGTTGGAAGTGGCTAAAGATACTCATGACGTCACCTCGCTCGATACGTGGAGCCGACGCCGGATCACTCAGTCGATGCTGGCAGCAGTCGCTGTGGCAGCTGCTGTTTACCCCCCAGAATTCTCCCACGGTCGACAAACCGCGAAAGCTACTCCCGATGACCCGCGCGCCGGTGTACCGGCTCTCCCCTGTTTTGGATGGCCTGCGCTTAAGGATAGTTGGGAATTCGAGAGGTAAAGGCGAGATACGTAATTAGTTGTGGCAGACCGTTCGTCTGCCGCGCGCAGGCCCATGGCAGCCGGGGCCTGCGCCGCGCAAAAAAATTATTCGTCGGTGCCTTGCGCGGTTTCCGAAGGATAGGTCGTACGCCATAGCTCGAAACCGCCATCCATGCTGTAGACGTCGGAGAAGCCCTGGCCGACCAGATAGGCGGCTGCGCCTTGGCTGGAATTGCCGTGGTAGCACACCACGACGGTCGGTGCATCGAGGTCGGCGCCTTGAATGAAAGCGTGCAGGGAATGGTTGTCGAGATGTTTGGAGCCGCTGATATGCAGCGCGGCAAAGGTCGCCGGATCGCGTACGTCGACTACGACTGCGCCCTGTTCACGCAGGGCCTGCGCCTGTTCCGGCGGGATTCGTTTGAATTCGGTCATGACAAAGTACCTGTTGCTCTACTGAAGGCGCAGTCTAACGCGAGGCGTTGACGGGCGAATCGTTGGGGGTGAGTGGGGCGACTGATGGCGCAAGTCCGCCGTGCTCGTCGCATTTGCATGACAGGCGTTCGCCGCTGTCGACGTTCATAAGCGTCAGGCTGCCGCCCCATACGCATCCGGTGTCCAGCGCGGAAATGCCCGGCTCGTGGATATTGCCCTCGAGCGCGGCCCAGTGACCGAAGATGATGCGCAGGCCTTTGGTCTTGCGCTCCTTGTGCTGAAACCACGGCTTGTAGCCGGGCGGCGCGCTGTCGAGGCCTTCCTTGCTTTTGAGGTCGAGTTTGCCCTCAGCGGTGCAAAAGCGCATGCGCGTGAAGTAATTGGTGATCACCCGCAGCCTATCAATGCCTTTGAGGTCGTTGTCCCATTTCGCCGGTTCATTGCCGTACATACCGTCAAGGTAGGCGGGGAATACGTTGTCGTCACGCAGGGCGGTCTCGACTTCGGCGGCGCACTTCAACGCACGGAGCAGCGACCATTGCGGCGGGATGCCAGCATGGACCATCGCAACATCGCGTGTTTCGTCGTAATGCATCAGCTTTTGCTGGCGCAGCCATTCCATCAATTGCGGGCCGTCGGGAGCCTCGATGATTTCGCGCAGTGTGTCGCTTTTCTTCAGGCGCTCGATCTTCTTCGCGGCGGCCAGCAGGTGCAGGTCGTGATTGCCGAGCACGCAGACCAGCGACTCACGCATGCCAAAGAGAAAACGCAGGGTTTCCAACGACTGCGGGCCACGGTTGACCAGATCGCCGACCAGCCACAGCCGGTCAAGCGCCGGGTCGAAGGCAACTTGTTTGAGCAGGCACTTGAGCGGTTCGAGGCAGCCTTGCAGGTCACCGACGGCATACGTCGTCATCAGTGCAGGGCTCCGGGCACGGCGAGGCGAAACGGTTTGATGACGGCATCGAAATGTTTGCCGTCGTCGGCGAGCATTTGATAAGTGCCCTGCATGGTGCCGACCTTGGTGGTCATCACTGTGCCGCTGGTGTAGACATGGCTCTTGCCTACATTGATCGACGGTTGCTGGCCGACGACGCCTTCACCGCGCACGTGTTCGACATGGCCGTCACCATCGGTGATCACCCAGTGCCGGGACAGAAGCTTGGCCGCAACCTTGCCGTTGTTCTGTACGGTGATGGTGTAGGCGAAGGCGAAACGGTCGTGTTCGGGTTGCGATTGGTCTGGCAGATAGCGGGTGACGACGCTGACATCGACCTGATAACGGGAATCGGACATGCAAGAAGGCCTTAATGAAGCGGAACGCGGGGCGTAGCTGATGGGGAATCAGTCTAGGCAAGTATCGGGCAGTAAACCAGAGTGGTGTGCTGCCCGATAGCGTTCATCGCGGGTCAGTCGGCAGCGGGAGCTGCCGGGACCTGTATCGCGAGCTGGTCGGCCAGGCGCACGAATGCAGCCAGATCCAGCTGCTCGGGACGCAGGCTGCCATCGACGCCGGCGGCTTCGATTTCGGCATTGCTGAGCAATTGCTTGAGGGTGTTGCGCAAGGTTTTGCGGCGCTGATTGAAGGCTTCGCGTACCACGCGCTCCAGCAACTTGTGATCCTTGGCCGGGTGCGGCAGTACCGCGTGGGGCACCAGACGAACGATCGCCGAGTCGACTTTCGGCGGCGGGTTGAATGCGCCCGGGCCGACGTTGAACAGATGTTCCACGCGGCAATGGTACTGGACCATGATCGACAGACGACCCCAGTCACCGCCACCCGGGCCTGCGGCCAGGCGCTCGACCACTTCTTTCTGCAACATGAAGTGCATGTCACGAATGATGCCGGCGTTGTTCAGCAGATGAAAAATCAGCGGCGTGGAGATGTTGTACGGCAGGTTGCCAACCACCCGCAGGCTGTTCGGTGCGGCGTTCAGCGTATTGAAGTCGAACTTCAGCGCATCGCCCTGATGCAGGTTGAAATTACTCATGCCGGCAAACTGCTGATTGAGGATCGGGATCAGATCCTTGTCGAGTTCCACTACGTCGAGTTGCGCGCCGGAGCCGAGCAGGCCCTGCGTCAGCGCACCCTGACCGGGGCCGATTTCCAGCAGGCGATCGTCAGGCTTGGCATGGATGGAGCGCAGGATGCGGTCGATAACGCCGGCATCGTGGAGGAAGTTCTGACCAAAGCGTTTGCGCGCCTTGTGTTGATATTGCTCGTTCATAAACGGGTCTCGGCCATCTGGTAGGCGGTTTCCAGGGCGACTTGCAGGCTGCCGGTGTCGATCCTGCCGCTGCCGGCCAGATCCAGGGCGGTGCCATGGTCGACCGAGGTGCGGATGATCGGCAGGCCCAGCGTCACGTTGACGGCAGCGCCGAAGCCTTTGTACTTGAGCACGGGCAAGCCCTGGTCGTGGTACATCGCCAGCACTGCGTCGCAGTGCTCCAGATATTTGGGGGTAAACAGAGTGTCGGCAGGCAGCGGGCCACGAAGGTCCATGCCCTCGCCGCGCAGGCGCTCTAATGTCGGTTCGATGATGTCGATTTCTTCATGGCCCAGGTGGCCGCCTTCACCGGCATGCGGGTTGAGACCGCAGACCAGGATGCGTGGCCGGGCGATGCCGAATTTGTCTTGCAGGTCGGCGTGCAGGATTCGCGTGACCCGCTCCAGCCGCTCCGGGGTGATCGCGTCGGCAATCTCGCGCAGGGGCAGGTGAGTGGTGACCAGCGCCACGCGCAAACCGCGAGTGGCCAGCATCATCACTACCTGCGCGGTGTGCGTCAGGTCGGCGAGAAATTCTGTGTGTCCAGAGAACGCTATACCCGACTCGTTGATCACACCTTTGTGCACCGGCGCGGTGATCATCCCGGCGAAGTCGCCATTCAGGCAGCCGTTGCCGGCGCGGGTCAGGGTTTCGAGGACGAATGCCGCGTTGGCCTTGTCCAGTTGCCCGGCGATTACCGGTGCGCTGAGCGGCGTGTCCCAGACGTACAGGCTGTTGGCCGGTGCTGGAACATCTGGCCACTGACCCGGCGCGACATCCAGCAGATTGACGGCCAGCCCCAACTGCGCGGCCCGCTCAAGGAGCAGGTCGCGGCTGGTGATGGCAATCAGGGGATGTGGCTGGGCTTGCGAGGCGAGCAGCAGGCACAGGTCGGGACCGATGCCGGCTGGTTCGCCGGGTGTCAGCGCGAAACGCGTGGGTTTCACTGCGCTGCCTGGTCTGCACCAGGGAGTTTGATCTCTACGTATGCTTCGTCACGGATCTGACGCAGCCAGGTTTGCAGCTCTTCATCGTATTTGCGGTTACGCAGTACAGTTATTGCTTGCTGCTCACGGGCCTGTTCGGTGCCGTCAGTGGCGCGACGGCCAAGGACTTCCAGCACGTGCCAGCCGTATTGGGTCTGGAATGGCTTGGACAGCTGACCTTGTGGGGTCGAAGCCATCACTTCGCGGAATTCCGGTACCAGCACGTTCGGGTCGATCCAGTTCAGGTCGCCGCCGTTGAGGGCGGAACCCGGATCTTCCGAGTAGTTTTTCGCCAGCTCGGCAAAGTCTTCGCCGGCGGTGATGCGGTCATACAACGATTGCACCAGTGCCTTGGTCTTGGCTTCGTCGCGGATCGGGCTCGGCTTGACCAGGATGTGGCGGACATGCACTTCGTCGCGCATCTGCGCTTCGCCGCCACGTTTGCCCAGCAGCTTCAGAATGATGAAGCCGCCCGGCGTGCGCGCAGGCTGAGTGATGTCGCCAACCGCCATGCTGCTCAGCTCACGATCGAACGGAGGTGGCAGTTGTGCGGCTTTACGCCAGCCCATCTCGCCGCCTTCCAGCGCGTTGTCGCTACCGGATTTGGCCACGGCCATCTGACCGAAGTCGGCGCCTTGCTTGAGCTGCTGGTATACATCCATCGCCTGACGATAAGCGCTCTGAATGGCTTCAGAGTTGGCGCTTTCCGGGGTCGGAATCAGGATGTTGGCCAAGTGCAGTTCTTCGGACAGCTGCATCTTACCGAGGTCGGAGGCGAGGAAGTTCTTCACTTCCTGCTCGGACACCTGGATGCGCTCGGCCACACGACGCTGACGCACACGGCTGATGATCATCTCGCGCTTGATCTGATCACGGGCGTCGTCATAGTTCAGGCCGTCACGAGCGAGCGCAGCACGAAACTGATCGACACTCATGTTGTTGCGCTGAGCAATGGTGCCGACAGCCTGGTTCAACTCTTCGTCAGTGATGCGGATGCCCGAGCGTTCGCCGATCTGCAGTTGCAGGTTTTCGACGATCAGACGCTCGAGCACTTGCTGATCGAGCACACCCGGAGGCGGCAGACCGCCACCGCGCTTGGCGATGGTCTGCTGAACTTCGTGAACGCGCTGGTCCAGTTGGCTCTGCATGACCACGTCGTTATCGACGATCGCCACCACTTTATCGATGGACTGTACGGCGGCGTTGGCCGCCGTACCCAGGAACAGCGCGCCCAGCAGCACCGGGCGCAGACAATCAGAAAGCTTGGTCTTCACGTTCACGATAACCTTGAATGCCTTTGTCGAGGAAGCTCTCTACCTTGGCGCCAGTCAGGCCGCCGAGTCCCTTCAGAACAATTTGGAGGAAGATGCCATGGTCGCCTTTTTCGTTTTCCGGGGCGTTCTGACTGTTTTCGTCATAGGCGACCCAGTAACGGTTGATCAGGCGCAGTTTCCAGCAGCAGTTGTCGTATTCGAAACCACCGAAGGCTTCCAGCGTGCGATTGCGGTTGTAGTCGTACTGCCAGCGACTGATGGCGTTCCACTGCGGAACGATCGGCCAGATGACCGAGAAGTCATGCTGCTGGATCTTGTAGTAGTCCTTCACGTAGCCAGGTTGGCCCGGGGTGCCATAGTCGCCACCCCCCACCGACCACTGGCCGGTGTTCTGGTCGTAACGGATCTGGTCATTGCGATAGCGATAGCCAGCGTTGATGACTTTGTTCGGGTTGTCAGCCGGCTGGTAGTGGAACATCGCACTGCCGGAGCGTGGGCTGCGGCTGTCCGGGTCCCAGTTATAATCGGCAGTGGCGCGCCAGTCACGGTTCCAGCGGTATTCATATTCCAGTGCGTACGGCGAAACACTGGATTTGGAGTCTTCACGAGTTTTCGCATCGATACCAGGCAATTGCACTTCGCGATTCTTGAAGTAGTACGCCTGGCCTACGCTGATGCGCTGACGTTCAAATCCGTTTTCTTCGATCCAGCGACTGGTAACGCCCAGCGATAGTTTGTTCTCGTCGCCTACACGGTCGGCGCCGGAGAAGCGATTGTCGCGGAACAGCGAAGAGTAATTGAAGGTGGACTCGCCAGTGTCGAAGACCGGAATGTCTTCCTGATCTGTCTCGGGAACATAGAGGTAGAACAGGCGCGGTTCCAGAGTTTGGCGGTAGTTCTTGCCGAAGTACGACGTATCGCGATCGAAATACAGGCCGCTGTCGATGCTGGCAATCGGGACGCCACGGCTCTGGTTGCTGTCGAACTTGCCATAAAGCTTCTGGTTTTCCGGTGACAGCGCATCAATCTGGGATTTGCCGGTGTTATCCAGATCAAGCTGATACTGCGTGTACTGATACTTCAACGATGGTTTGAGGAAACCATAGGTCCAGTTCATCGGCAGGCTGACGCCCGGCTTCAGATTCAGGCGATCACCGTTGGCGCGGGCCAGACCGGTGATGTTTGTGTCCAGACGACGTTCGGCAATGCCATCTTCATTGATGAAGTCGCCATCACGTAGATCGCGATCGAAACGAACCAGCTCGGTCTCGTAATCGAAATTCAGACCTTCCGGATGGTACGGCAGCTGACCATTGAAGGTGATCTGCGGCAGACGACCATAGGGTGTGATGTTGGAAACGGTAGCCAGCTGATATTGCTGAGCATTCAGGCGTGCGGTGTAGTTGTCGCCACGGTAGCTGACCGCACCCTGCTGATTGACGAAATCATCGCTCTTCACACCAATCTGATCGGTCTGCAGATCCTGGAAGTAATACGGATCGCTGATCTTGGTGTAATCAACTTCTGTGAGCACACGGGAGTCGAGACCGCCCTTGTGCTGCCAGTTGTACATATAGCGGGTGTCTTTGTAGTCGGACTGAAGCTTGCGATCGTCGTTCTCATCATTGAGATACGCCGCACCGAACTGACCTTCACTCGACTTGGTCAGGTAGCGGAACTCGCCCTCCACCAACATGCCGCGCTTGCTCATGTAGCGCGGGTACAACGTGGCGTCGTAGTTCGGCGCCAGGTTGAAGTAGTACGGGGTGACCAGCATGAAGCCGGTGTCGCTGCCCGAACCGATGGTCGGCGGCAGGAAGCCTGACTGGCGACGGTCGTCGATCGGGAAGTAGATGTACGGGGTGTACAGAATCGGGATGTCTTTGACGCGCAACGTCACGTTGGTCGCGGTGCCGAAACCGGTCGCCGGGTTCAAGGTGATGTTGTTGCCCTTGAGCTGCCACGCGTTGCTGTTCGGTTCGCACGTGGTGTACGTGCCGTCCTTCAAGCGGATGATCGCGTTTTCGGCACGCTTGGCATACAGCGCGTTACCGCGGATGCGCGATTTGTGCATCACGTATTCGGCGTTGTCGACCTTGGCTTCACCAGTGTCGAGCTGTACATCGGCGTGGTCGCCGACGATCAGCGCGCCGTTGTCGCGGATGCGCACGTTGCCGGCCAGTTCGCCACGGCTCTCGGCCTGATACAGATTGGCCTCGTCGGCTTCGACCTGCATGCTGCCCTGACGCATGATCACGTCACCGGCAAGGCTGGCGACCTGGGTGTCCTGCTCGTAACGCGACGCTTTGGCACCGATGAAGGTCGGCGCGTCACTTTTATTCGTCTTGTCATTCATGCCAGGACGAATCGGTTCGATATAGGAACCAGAGCAGTAAGGACCAGTCTCGGCCAATTGCGCGGCGGTGAGCTTCTCGCGCGGAACCCAGTCGAGGTGACTGTAGTCTTCGCTACGGGATTTCAGGCCGCGGCCCTTGGACTCGGTGACCAGTGCGGTTTTCGCGCCAGTGTCGGCGTCGGAACCCTTGTCGGCCGCAGGCTCGCCGGCGGCGCTGACGGCACTGCCGTCATGCACCGGGCGCGGCGGCAATGCCGCGGCGGGCGACTTGGGCGCACAGTCCCAGCCACCCGTAGCCGAGACGGAGCAGTCATACTGCTCGGCGGCAACAACGAATTGACTGGCCAGAGGTTGCATAGCCAGCAGACTGCCGGTTACCAACAATGGAAATTTTTTACGAAACGCGGGGGATTTCAATGCCATCTTATTAGTCCGGGCTTCCTGCGTGCCATCTGCCCGCGGTGTGGGCCGCACGCCTCTCGATGGTCTGAAAAAGATGCTGGATAATAAAGCATGACCCGCTTGACGGCTAGCGCCGTCGGAGACCCTTGCAATGCCTGACCAAGATGTACGCTTGCAACACCTGAAAGTTTGGCTCGATGAGCAGTTGGCAAAGTTGTCTGCCGAGCAGGGCTGGGGCACCGTGCCCCCGGCCACGTTGACCGCGGCCAGCAGCGACGCGAGTTTCCGCCGCTACTTCCGCTGGGAGGGCGATGGTCGCAGCTTCGTCGTGATGGACGCGCCGCCACCCCAGGAAAACTGCAAACCGTTCGTGGATATCGCTTTTTTGCTGGCGAAATCCGGAATTAATGTGCCGAAAATTTACGCCGAAGACCTCGAACGCGGTTTTCTTTTGCTCAATGACCTGGGCAACAAGACCTATCTCGACGTCATCGATGGCGAAAATGCCGACGCGTTATTCCACGATGCCCTGCAAGCGCTGTTGGCTTTTCAACAGTTGCCGATGGTTGCGCCGTTGCCCAGTTACGACGTCGCCTTGTTGCGTCGTGAGCTTGAGTTGTTCCCCGAGTGGTACGTCAAGCATGAGCTGGGCGTCGAGTTCGATGCGGCCCAGCAGCAACAGTGGCAGCACATCAGCGAGCTCTTGATCGACAGCGCGCTGGCGCAGCCGAAAGTGCTGGTGCACCGCGACTACATGCCGCGCAACCTGATGCTCAGCGAGCCGAACCCTGGCGTGCTGGACTTCCAGGACGCGGTGTACGGCCCGGTGACCTACGACGTGACTTGCCTGTTCAAGGACGCTTTCCTCAGCTGGCCGGAAGAACGTGTACGCGGCTGGCTGGAAAGTTATTGGCAGCAAGCCTCGGCACTGGACATTCCGGTGCAAGCTGATTTCGAAGACTTCCTGCGCGCCAGCGACTTGATGGGCGTGCAACGTCACCTGAAAGTCATCGGCATCTTCGCGCGTATCTGCCATCGCGATGGCAAGCCGCGTTATCTGGCCGATGTGCCGCGCTTCTTCTCTTATATAGAAGCAGTGATCGCCCGCCGTCCTGAACTGGCGGAGCTGCAAGCGCTGTTCAGCAGCTTGCGTGCTGGAGCGACGGCATGAAGGCAATGATTCTGGCGGCGGGCAAAGGCGAGCGTATGCGCCCGCTGACCCTGACCACGCCGAAACCGCTGGTGCAGGCCGCTGGCGTGCCGCTGATCGAGTATCACCTGCACGCCCTCGCGGCTGCAGGCTTCAACGAAATCGTCATTAACCACGCCTGGCTCGGTCAGCAGATAGAGGATCATCTGGGTGACGGTTCGCGTTTCGGCCTGAGCATCCAGTACTCGCCGGAAGGCGAGCCGCTGGAAACCGGTGGCGGGATTTTCCGTGCGCTGCCGTTACTAGGTGACGATGCGTTTCTGGTGGTCAACGGCGACATCTGGACCGATTACGACTTCAGCGTGCTGCACCAGCCGAACAATGGCCTGGCGCATCTGGTGCTGGCGGACAATCCGGCGCATCACCCGAAAGGCGACTTCACTCTCATCGACGGCAAAGTGCAGGACGGCGAGCCTGATGCGCAGACGCTGACCTACAGCGGCATCGCCGTGCTGCATCCGCAGTTGTTCGATGGTTGCAGCGATGGCGCCTTCAAGCTCGCGCCTCTGCTGCGCAAGGCCATGGCCAAAGATGAAGTGACGGGCGAGCGGCTGAAGGGGCATTGGGTGGATGTCGGTACCCACGAGCGTCTGGCCGAAGCCGAAGCCCTGATAGAAGCGAGTCGCTGAGATGCTGTGGCCAGGGACTCTGATTGGAGCCGGAGTGGGGTACGCGATTGCCAGCATTCCGGGGGCCATGCTTGGGGCGTTGTTGGGGCAGGCGCTGGATCGGCGCCTGCACTTGCAGAGCTGGGGGCACTTACGCGAAAAGCTCGGTGGCCGGCCGATGCTGCGCAACGATGAATTGCTGTTCGTGTTGCTCGGGCGTCTGGCCAAGAGCGACGGGCGCGTCACTGACGGGCATATCCAGCAGGCGCGCAATGAAATGCGCGCGCTGGAAATGAGCGAGCCGGCGACACGGCGGGCAATTGCCGCGTTCAATCGCGGCAAGTCCGGCAGCGACAATCTGCGCGGCTATCTGCGTCGTTTGAGTGCGCAACCGCACGCGGCTGAAGGTGTGTTGCGCGCCTGTTGGCGAATGGTCTGGGCTGATGGTCGCGCCGGGCTCAGCGAACGCGAGTTGCTGGCGCAGTGGGGCAAGTGGCTCGGCTGGACGGCGCAGCAGGTGCAAGCGCTGGCCAGCGATTACGAACCGGGCAAGCGGCCGATCGTCAGTGCGGCGGTGAGTTATCAGGAGGCGATGAAGCTGCTTGGGGTGTCGGCGAGCAGCGAGCCGGCACAGATCAAGCGCGCTTACCGGCGTTTGCTCAGTCGCCATCACCCGGACAAGATCGCCGGCAGCGGCGCGACCCCGGCGCAGGTGCGTGATGCGACCGAGCGGACGCGGGAATTGCATAGCGCCTATACGCTGATTCGCGAGCGACGGGATTTTCGCTGACCCTTGAAGATCAAAAGATCGCAGCCTTCGGCAGCTCCTACCTTTGGAATGCATTTTTCCTGTAGGAGCTGCCGAAGGCTGCGATCTTTTGCTTTTATCAGTCCGTATTTTGCGGATTCAACCAGCCCCGCACCCGCCGAAACAACTGTTCCTGCTCAGCCTTCTTGTCCGGCAACACCTTCAGCGCCACCTGGCTGAACGCCGAGGTCTTCAGGCGCTTGCTCGCCTGCATGCGCTCCAGCGCCGCGTTGCGATCCAGCGCTCTGTCCATGTAGAAAATATCCACCGTCGGCAGCTTCAGCGTCGGCGTCAGTTCAGCGAGTGGCGGCAGGGCTTTGGCCGGTGCTTGCGCGTCAACCATGACCAGTTTCTCCACCTGCGGCGTTTGTCTCTCACTGAGAAAACGCGCCGCCCAGTAGGCGCCGGTGCCGTGACCGAGCACGACAATGCTGCGCGCGCTCTGCTGTTCGGCGTAGGCAATCGCTGCGTCGATGCGTCCGAAAATGCGCTCGGCGTCGGCTTTGGTTTGTTCTTCGCTGGTCTCGGCCACTACCTGTTCGGCAACTTCCGCTTCCCCACCAGCGGCCTGTTCGATCGGTTGTGCGGTGGTGGCGTCTTTGCTTGTGGTTTCCGGGGCTTTCGGCGCGGCGGCCGGTTCGATTACGCGCGGAGCAATGGCGTCGCTTTGCAGATCCGGCAGGGTGATACTCAGGCTGCTCCACTCGGCATCCGGCAATTTGCCTCGCAACGGGCCAACTGCCTGCGGCCAGTCAGCGGTTTCGCCGGCACCTGGAACGATGATCACCGCGCCTTTGGGTTCGGCGCTGTTGGCCGGTTTCCACAGGGCGAGGAAAGTGTCGCTGCCAGCCTGCAGTTGTTGCTGCTCTTGCGCCGGCAGTTTACGTTGCAGTGCGGCGGCCTCTTCCTGACTACGCTCAAGTAGTGGCTGGCGCTCGGCCGGTTTTTCTTCGGCGGGTTTATCCGTGGCCGCAGGCGCAGGGTCTGCGGCTTCGGCGGAAAACGCACAAGGCAGGATCAGCGACAGGCACAATGCTGGCAGTGCCAGGCGGTAGACAGAGGGCATCGGTTATTCCAGGCCAGAAAGTATCCCGGCAGCCTAATGGGTTGGTCAGAATTTGTCAGTGTATGAGACTTCAATGAAGCGATTTTGCTGCCTGTGGGTTATCGGCTGTTTGTGGTTTCCCTTGATGGGCTGGGCGGCGCCTGCGCCGCCGGGCCATGCCGCGCAATTGTCGCCAGAGCAGCAGCAATGGCTGGCGCAGCACAACGAATTGCGCGTCGGCCTGGTCTTGCAGGCGCCCTACGCGACCTACGATCGGCGCCTGCAGCGATTGTCCGGGGCCAATGTCGAGTTGATGAAACTGCTGGCCAAAACCCTCGGCGTGGAACTGAGCTGGCGCAACTTTCAGGATCTCGGGCAGTTGGAAAACGCTTTGCGCGAGGGCGAGATCGACATCGCTCCGGGCCTCAGCCAGACCCCGAGCGCGCTGCGTCTCTGGCAGTTTTCCGACCCGTACATGCGCGTGCCGCAACTGGTGGTCAGCGATCAGAAAAGCAGCGGCGCGGTCGATCTAGAAAAACTCGACAGCCAGACCCGCGTCGCCGTGCGCATGCCCAGCAGCACCGCCGATTACCTGCGCAGCAATTATCCGCACTTGAATCTGCAAGGCGTGCCGCTGGAGCGTCAGGCCTTGCAACTGCTGTTGAGTCAGCAAGCCTCCTACGCAGTGGTCGACGAAGCGCAGTTGGGGCGTCTGTCGGTGGAGCCGGAGTTTGCCGAACTGGTGGTGGTCGGCGATATCGGCCTGCCGCAGTTGCTGCGCGTGGCCTCGCGGCGCGATTGGCCGGAACTGGCCGGCATCGTCCAGAGCGCCTTGCGCGCAATACCGGCCAAGGACCTGGAACAACTGCACAACCAATGGCTGCAGCCGAAATACCCACGGCTGACCGAGTCGCCGGGGTTCTGGCAGAACCTCAGCCTGTTGTTCGCGGTGATGCTGCTCAGTTGCGCGGCCATCGTGGTCTGGCAGCGGCGCCAACAGCACAGCCTCGAACAACGCCTGCTCAGCGCCCGCGAGGACATCGCGTTGCGCGCCGCCAGCGAAGAGGCCCTGCGGCTGACGCAGTTTTCCATCGATCAAAGCACCGTCGGCATCCTCTGGGTCAATTGGGACAGCCATGTGCGCTACGCCAACCGCGCAGCGGAAAACATGCTCGGCTATCCCTCGGGCGGGCTGATCGAACGGCCACTGATCGATTTCGAGCCCGGCCTGCACATGGATCGCTGGCTCAATCTGTGGAAGCGTGCGCGGGCCAGTGAAGAAGGGCCGCTGAGCTTCGAAACCAGCTGCCTGCGTGCCGATGGCAGCGTGCTGCCGGCCGACGTGTCTTTGAGTTTTCTGCGTTTTCGCGACAGTGAATATCTGGTGGTCTACCTCACCGACGTCACCGACCGCCGTCGCGCGCTCGCCGCTTTGCAGGAAAGCGAGGCGCGCCTGCAAGGCATCGCCGCCAACGTCCCGGGTCTGGTGTTCAGGCTGGAGCGGGCACCGGTCACCGGGCAGATCGACTTTGCCTACATCAGTGAGGGCAGCGAAAGTCTGGTCGGCTACGCACCGGCAGCCATCGCCCATCGCGACATGGGCCTGCGCAGCCTGGTGCACCCCGATGACAGGGCCAGTTATCACCGTACCCAGGATCAGGCGCTGGACACTGACAGCGACTGGTCGTGGCAGGGCCGCATCGTCACGCGCCAGGGTGAGCAGCGCTGGGCCGAGATCAAGGCAATCACCCGCCAGTTGGAGGACGGAGCCTATGTGTGGGACGGCATTGTCTGGGACATCAGCGAAAGCAAACGCATCGAGCTGGAACTGGCGGCCTCGCGCGAGCAACTGCGCGAACTGTCGGCGCACCTGGAAAGCGTGCGCGAAGAAGAGAAGGCGCGCATCGCCCGGGAAGTTCATGATGAGCTGGGGCAGATGCTCACCGTGCTGAAACTGGAGACATCGATGTGCGAACTGGCCTACGCGCAACTCGATCCGGGTCTGAACGAGCGGCTCAACAGCATGAAGCGCCTGATCGCGCAGTTGTTTCAGCTGGTGCGCGATGTGGCGACGGCGTTGCGTCCGCCGATTCTCGATGCCGGGATTGCCTCGGCGATCGAGTGGCAGGCACGACGCTTCGAGGCACGCACGCAGATTCCGTGTCTGGTGCAGGTGCCGGACAACCTGCCGGCACTCAGCGATGCCAAGGCGGTGGGGCTGTTCCGGATTTTGCAGGAAGCGCTGACCAATGTGATGCGCCATGCTCAGGCGCACACGGTGGAGCTGACGCTGGAGCTTGCGGGCGATGAATTGTGTCTGACCGTCAGCGATGATGGCGTAGGATTTGTCGCCGCCGAGGGTCGGCCGACGTCGTTTGGTCTGGTTGGCATGCGTGAGCGGGTGCTGATCATGGGCGGGCGGCTGGAGCTGGTGAGTGAGCCGGGGGAGGGCACCAGTCTTCAAGTGTGGGTGCCGGTAAGTGAGGTCTGAGGTTTTGTATTGTGAGTGCTGACGCCTTCGCGAGCAGGCTCGCTCCCACAGGGACTGGTGTGTACCTGAAATCTGGAGAAAAACGTGATCCGTGTATTGGTAGCCGAAGACCACACCATCGTCCGCGAGGGCATCAAGCAATTGATCGGCCTGGCCAAGGATCTGCAAGTGGTCGGAGAGGCGAGCAATGGTGAGCAACTGCTCGAAACCCTGCGCAGCGTGCCGTGCGAGGTGGTGCTGCTGGACATCTCCATGCCCGGCGTCAACGGCCTGGAAGCTATCCCGCGCATTCGGGCGCTGAACAATCCGCCGGCGATTCTGGTGCTGTCGATGCACGACGAAGCGCAAATGGCCGCGCGCGCATTGAAAGTCGGTGCCGCCGGGTATGCGACCAAGGACAGCGATCCGGCGCTGCTGCTCACGGCGATCCGCAAAGTTGCGGCGGGCGGGCGTTACATTGACCCGGAACTGGCCGACCGCATGGTCTTCGAAGTCGGCCTGACCGATACCCGGCCGCTGCATTCGCTGTTGTCAGAACGCGAATTCTCGGTGTTCGAACGCCTCGCTCAGGGCGCGAACGTCAACGACATCGCCCAGCAACTGGCCTTGAGCAGCAAAACCATCAGCACGCACAAGGCGCGGCTGATGCAGAAGCTCAACATCACCTCGCTGGCGGAGCTGGTGAAATATGCGATGGAGCACAAACTCCTCTGACCGTCACCGCCCTCATGTGGGAGCGAGCCTGCTCGCGAAGGCGGCGTAACAGTCAGCCATTCAGTTTGATGACCCACCGCATTCGCGAGCAGGCTCGCTCCCACAGGTTCGGAGTTGGCATATCCATTAGCGACAGACGCTTTTGCCTTTACTAGCGGCTTGCAGCTTGCCCCTTGCCGCTGCGTTTGCCCAAACGCGCCATCCTTGTAGGGCATTCCCTACCCCCAACCTTCCATTGCGCTTAAGCGATTCTCTCCTGCGCCCCGATTTGCGTGGCCGCCGCCAGCCACTAGGCTTGATGAACAAGCAGTCATCAACAACAAAGGTGTGGGTATGAGCCAGGTCGATACAAGCGCAGGGACCAGTGATGTGCTGGTCAGCTTTCGTGGTGTGCAGAAGAGCTACGACGGCGAGAACCTGATCGTCAAAGACCTCAACCTGGACATTCGCAAAGGCGAATTCCTCACCCTGCTCGGGCCGTCCGGTTCCGGCAAGACCACCAGCCTGATGATGCTCGCCGGATTCGAAACGCCGACCGCCGGTGAAATCCTTCTGTCCGGGCGTTCGATCAACAACGTGCCGCCGCACAAGCGCGATATCGGCATGGTGTTCCAGAACTACGCGCTGTTCCCGCACATGACTGTCGCGGAGAACCTTGCTTTCCCGTTGACCGTGCGCGGCCTGAATAAAAGCGATGTCAGCGAGCGGGTGAAGAAAGTCCTCAGTATGGTTCAGCTCGATGCCTTCGCCTCGCGTTATCCGGCGCAGTTGTCCGGCGGTCAGCAGCAGCGTGTGGCACTGGCCCGCGCGTTGGTGTTCGAGCCGCAACTGGTACTGATGGACGAACCGCTGGGCGCCCTCGACAAACAACTGCGTGAACACATGCAGATGGAGATCAAGCACCTGCACCAGCGCCTCGGCGTGACCGTGGTCTACGTGACCCACGACCAGGGCGAAGCACTGACCATGTCCGACCGCGTCGCGGTGTTCCATCAAGGCGAGATTCAGCAGATTGCGCCGCCGCGCACGCTTTACGAAGAACCGAAAAACACCTTCGTCGCCAACTTCATTGGCGAGAACAACCGCCTCAACGGCCGCCTGCTCAGCCAGAGCGGCGAGCGCTGCGTGGTCGAGTTGGGGCGTGGCGAAAAGGTCGAGGCGCTGGCCGTCAACGTTGGCCAGACCGGCGAGCCGGTGACCCTGTCGATCCGTCCGGAGCGCGTCAGCCTCAACGGTTCGAGCGATCAATGCGTCAACCGCTTCTCAGGGAGGGTGGCGGAATTCATCTATCTGGGCGACCACGTCCGGGTGCGCCTGGAAGTCTGCGGCAAGACCGACTTCTTCGTGAAACAACCGATTGCCGAGCTCGATCCTGCGCTCAGCGTCGGCGACGTGGTACCGCTTGGCTGGCAGGTCGAGCACGTTCGTGCGCTCGATCCGCTTTTAGAGGCGCACTAAGCGCCCCGGCAATACCAACACCAACCCTGCACGTGGAGAGAACAATAAATGTTGAGATCCCTGAAGTTCACCGCCCTGACTCTGGGCCTGATGGGTGCGACCGGCGCAATGGCCGCCGGCCCGGACTTGACCGTGGTGTCGTTTGGCGGGGCGAACAAGGCGGCGCAAGTCAAAGCCTTCTATGCACCGTGGGAAGCGGCGGGTAACGGCAAGATCGTCGCCGGCGAATACAACGGTGAAATGGCCAAGGTCAAAGCCATGGTCGACACCAAGAGCGTGTCGTGGGATCTGGTCGAAGTTGAATCGCCAGAGCTGTCCCGGGGTTGCGACGAAGACATGTTCGAGCAACTCGACCCGGCCCTGTTCGGCAAGACCGAAGACTACGTCAAAGGCGCCATTCAGCCGTGCGGCGTAGGTTTCTTCGTCTGGTCGACCGTACTGGCGTACAACGCCGACAAGCTGAAAACCGCACCGACCAGTTGGGCGGATTTCTGGGACACCAAGAAATTCCCGGGCAAGCGCGGCCTGCGCAAAGGCGCCAAATACACCCTCGAATTCGCGCTGATGGCCGACGGTGTTGCGCCGAAAGATGTCTACAAAGAACTGGCAAGCAAGGGCGGCCAGGATCGCGCGTTCAAGAAACTCGATGAGCTCAAGCCAAGCATTCAGTGGTGGGAAGCCGGCGCACAACCGCCGCAATACCTCGCTTCCGGTGACGTGGTGATGAGCTCAGCGTACAACGGTCGCATCGCTGCCGTGCAAAAAGAATCCAACCTGAAAGTGGTGTGGAACGGCGGCATCTACGACTTCGACGCCTGGGCCATCCCGAAAGGTCTGGACGCCAAACGCGCGGAAGCGGCGAAGAAGTTCATCGCCTTCTCGGTACAGCCGCAGCAGCAGAAGACCTACTCGGAAAACATCGCTTACGGCCCGGCCAACACCCAAGCCGTGCCGCTGCTGGCCAAGGATGTCCTGAAAGACATGCCGACCACCCCGGAAAACATCGCCAACCAGGTGCAGATCGACGTCAGCTTCTGGGCTGACAACGGCGAGCAACTGGAACAGCGTTTCAATTCCTGGGCGGCGAAATAACCACTGTTTTACCTGTATGGAGATGGCAAGGGCGCTTTGTGGCGAGGGGATTTATCCCCGTTGGGTTGCGAAGCAGCCCCGAAGCCATACCCGCTCGGTGGGTCAGGTAAACCGCATTCTCAGGTTTTACGACTGCTGCGCAGCCGAACGGGGATAAATCCCCTCGCCACAAAGGTTCGCTGCCACAGGAGGGCTCGCTCCCACAGGTAGCAGTGTTTCAACGCAACAGAGGTGGTTCGCCACCTCTGTAACGATCAAAGATTTGCGGAGTACGTCATGGCCATCGCCGTTCCCCTGAACGAGGGCAACAGCCCCACCTTGAAGCAGAAGCTCAAGCACGCCGAGCGGGTCAACCGCTGGAAGGCCCAGGCACTGATTGCGCCGCTGGTGCTGTTTCTGCTGCTGGTGTTTCTGGTGCCGATCGTGGCGCTGCTCTATAAAAGCGTCGGCAACCCGGAAGTGGTTGGCGGCATGCCGCGCACTGTCACTGCCATCGCGAGTTGGGACGGCCGTGGTCTGCCCGCCGAGCCGGTGTACAAGGCGGCCAGCGAAGACCTCGCCGAAGCCCGCAAAAACCAGACGCTGGGCGATCTGTCCAAGCGTTTGAACATGGAGTTGGCCGGCTACCGCAGCCTGCTGACCAAAACCGCCCGGGCGCTGCCGTTCGACAGCGAACCGGCCTCTTATAAGGAAGCGCTGGAAGCGCTCGACGAACGCTGGGGCGACCCGGCCTACTGGCAAGCGGTGAAACGCAACACCAGCAGCATCACTCCGTATTACCTGCTGGCGGCGGTCGATCACCGTATCGATGACCTTGGCGAACTGGCCCCGGCCACCCCGGATCAGGCGATCTACCTCGACATCTTCGCCCGCACCTTCTGGATGGGCCTGGTCATCACCGTGATCTGCCTGCTGCTCGCCTATCCACTGGCCTACCTGCTGGCGAACCTGCCTTCGCGGCAGAGCAACCTGCTGATGATCCTGGTGCTGCTGCCGTTCTGGACCTCGATTCTGGTGCGGGTCGCCGCGTGGATCGTGCTGCTGCAATCCGGCGGCCTGATCAACAGTGCGCTGCTGGCCATGGGCATCATTGATAAACCGCTGGAACTGGTGTTCAACCGCACCGGCGTGTACATCTCGATGGTGCACATTCTGCTGCCGTTCATGATTCTGCCGATCTACAGCGTGATGAAAGGCATCTCGCCGACCTACATGCGCGCGGCGATTTCCCTCGGCTGTCACCCGTTCGCCAGTTTCTGGCGGGTGTACTTCCCGCAGACCTACGCCGGCGTTGGCGCCGGCTGCCTGTTGGTGTTCATCCTCGCCATCGGCTACTACATCACCCCGGCGCTGCTCGGCAGTCCGAACGACCAAATGGTCAGCTACTTCGTCGCTTTCTACACCAACACCAGCATCAACTGGGGCATGGCCACCGCGCTCGGCGGCTTGCTGTTGCTGGCGACCGTGGTGCTTTATCTGATCTACAGCTGGCTGGTCGGCGCCAGTCGCCTGCGCCTGAGCTAAGGGGAATTTGCGATGCTGAGTCCTTACATGTCGCCCATCGAACGGGTGTGGTTCTACAGCCTGCGGATTCTCTGCGGCCTGATTCTGTTGTTCCTTATCCTGCCGGTGCTGGTGATCGTGCCGCTGTCGTTCAACTCCGGGAGTTTTCTGGTGTACCCGCTGCAGGGTTTCTCGCTGCAGTGGTACCACGACTTCTTCGCCTCGGCGGAATGGATGCGCGCGCTGAAGAACAGCATCATCGTCGCCCCGGCGGCGACGGTGCTGGCGATGATCTTCGGCACGCTGGCGGCGATCGGCCTGACCCGTGGCGACTTCCCTGGCAAGTCACTGGTGATGGCGCTGGTGATTTCGCCGATGGTGGTGCCGGTGGTGATCATTGGCGTGGCCAGCTATCTGTTCTTCGCGCCACTGGGGCTGGGTAACAGCTTCTTCTCGCTGATCGTCGTGCATGCGGTATTGGGTGTGCCGTTTGTGATCATCACCGTGTCGGCGACTTTGCAGGGCTTTAATCACAATCTGGTGCGTGCGGCGGCGAGTCTGGGTGCTTCACCCCTGACGGCGTTCCGCCGGGTGACCTTGCCGCTGATTGCGCCGGGAGTGATTTCCGGGGCGCTGTTTGCCTTTGCGACTTCTTTCGATGAAGTGGTGGTGACGCTGTTTCTCGCCGGGCCTGAGCAGGCGACATTGCCTCGGCAGATGTTCAGCGGGATTCGCGAAAACCTCAGCCCGACGATTGCCGCTGCGGCGACGTTGCTGATTGCCTTCTCCGTCATCCTGCTGCTGACGCTGGAATGGCTGCGCGGGCGTAGCGAGAAACTGCGTACTGCGCAAGTCTGAGATCAAGGTCAAAAGCCACCCCTCACCCCAGCCCTCTCCCCAAGGGAGCGAGGGGGAAGGGAGCAGATCTTCGTGGCTTTCGCGGCCGGAGTTCGACTCGGTAATTCAGGTCGATGTATTTCGAGAGTACAACCCGGTCAGTCCCCTCTCCCTCCGGGAGAGGGTTAGGGTGAGGGGCTCTTGATCTTCCTATCCGATCAACCATTCACACCCTGAATAGCAGACAACCCCAAATCCCCAGCTAGTCTTGTGCCCAGCTCCCACATCTATAAGAGGCTGCGCACCATGAGTCTGTCCCAGTTCAAAATCGCTCATAAACTGATCACCGGCGCCGCAGCCATCGAACAACTGGCCGCCGAACTCACCCGTCTGGACATCGATAACCCGCTGATCGTCACCGACGCCGCGCTGGTCAAGTCCGGTACTGTCGAGCTGGCGCTGGTGCAACTCGGCGGACGCGAATACGAGATTTTCGACCGTGTACTGCCCGATCCGGAAATCGCCATCGTCGAAGACTGCATGCGTGCCTACCGTGAGGGCGGGCATGACGGTTTGATCGGCCTCGGGGGCGGCAGCGCCATCGATATTGCCAAAAGTGTCGCCGCCTACGCCGGATATCACGGCGCGCTGGAAGATCTGTTCGGCGTCGATCAGGTGCCGCGCAAGGGCCCGCCGCTGATAGCCATTCCGACCACCGCCGGCACCGGCTCTGAAGTTACCAACGTAGCGATCCTCTCGGACAAGGTCGCGCAGTTGAAGAAAGGCATCGTCAGCGACTATCTGTTGCCGGACGTGGCGCTGGTCAGTCCGCAAATGACCCTGACCTGCCCGCGCAGTGTCACCGCCGCCAGTGGTGTCGATGCACTGGTGCACGCCATCGAATCCTATCTGTCGGTGAACGCCTCGCCGATCACCGACTCCCTCGCCATCGGCGCAATCAAGCTGATCGCCAGCGCTCTGCCCAAGGCCTACGCCAACGGCGCCAATCTGCAAGCGCGCGAAGACATGGCCACCGCCAGCCTCATGGCCGGTATGGCGTTCGGTAACGCCGGGGTGGGTGCGGTGCATGCGTTGGCGTATCCGCTGGGCGGGCGCTTCAACATTGCCCACGGTGTCAGCAACGCCTTGCTGCTGCCCTATGTGATGACCTGGAACAAAATGGCCTGCGTCGAACGCATGCAGGATATTGCCGAAGCCATGGGCGTGAAGACCGCTCATCTGAGCGCCAGCGAAGCCGCGGACAAAGCCGTGCAGGCCATGACCGACCTGTGCGCGGCGGTGGAAATCCCTGCCGGGCTGCGCAGTTTCGGCGTGCCGGAGGAAGCGATCCCAGCGATGGCCGTGGAGGCCGCCGGCATCGAGCGGCTGATGCGCAACAACCCGCGCAAACTCAGCGCCGGCGACATCGAGAAGATCTACCGCGCGGCTTACTGAGACTCGGACGCTGAGGGCTCATGGCACAACCCAATCATCGCGGTCCCGGTGCGCGCGTGGAAACTTGAGGTATACAATGCGCGCCATCGTGATTTAGCTCAGCACAGGTGCGTCATGCAGCCCTTCGTAATTGCTCCGTCGATCCTCTCCGCCGACTTCGCCCGCCTCGGCGAGGAAGTGGACAACGTTCTCGCCGCCGGCGCCGACTTCGTCCACTTCGATGTCATGGACAACCACTACGTGCCCAACCTGACGATCGGCCCGATGGTCTGCGCGGCGCTGCGCAAGTACGGCGTGACCGCGCCGATCGACGCGCACCTGATGGTCAGCCCGGTGGACCGCATCGTCGGCGACTTCATCGAAGCCGGCGCGACTTACATCACCTTCCACCCGGAAGCCACTTTGCACGTCGATCGCTCGCTGCAACTGATCCGCGAAGGTGGTTGCAAATCCGGTCTGGTGTTCAACCCGGCGACTCCGCTGGACGTGCTCAAGTACGTGATCGACAAGGTCGACATGGTTCTGCTGATGAGCGTCAACCCGGGCTTCGGCGGGCAGAAGTTCATTCCCGGCACCCTCGACAAATTGCGTGAAGCGCGGGCGATCATCGACGCTTCCGGTCGCGACATCCGTCTGGAAATCGACGGCGGCGTCAACGTCAACAACATCCGCGAAATTGCCGCTGCTGGTGCTGACACCTTCGTCGCCGGCTCGGCCATTTTCAACGCGCCAAACTATCAGGAAGTCATCGACAAGATGCGTTCCGAACTGGCACTGGCGCGCCCATGAGCGGTTTTGAGCAGTTGTTCCCGGGGCAGTTGCCACGGTTGGTGATGTTCGATCTGGATGGCACGCTGATCGATTCGGTTCCCGACCTGGCAGCGGCGGTGGACACCATGCTGCTCTCCCTCGGCCGTCCGCCGGCAGGTATCGAAGCGGTGCGCGAATGGGTCGGCAATGGCGCGCCGGTGCTGGTGCGTCGGGCCTTGGCGGGTGGTATCGATCACTCGGCAGTGGACGACGTTGAAGCCGAGCGTGCACTGGAGATTTTCATGGAGGCGTACGGCGCCAGCCATGAACTGACCGTGGTCTATCCCGGTGTGCGCGACACGCTCAAGTGGCTGCACAAGCAAGGCGTGGCCATGGCGTTGATCACCAACAAGCCGGAGCGCTTCGTCGCGCCGCTGCTCGATCAGATGAAAATCGGCCGCTACTTCAAGTGGATCATCGGCGGCGATACCCTGCCGCAGAAGAAGCCTGACCCGGCGGCGCTGTTTTTCGTGATGAAAATGGCCAACATTCCGGCCTCGCAATCGTTGTTCGTCGGCGACTCGCGCAGCGATGTGCAGGCGGCGAAAGCAGCGGGGGTCAAGTGTGTGGCGCTGAGTTACGGCTACAACCATGGCCGGCCGATTGCCGAGGAATCGCCGGCACTGGTGATCGACGATTTGCGCAAACTAATTCCCGGTTGCCTGGATCTGGCCGGTGGGATAACGTTGCCCGACGCTGTTCAACCCCCTTCTGGAAACGCCATCGTGGTGGTCACCCGCAAACTCTGGATGAAAGTCATCAAGGCCCTGGCCCGCTGGCGTTGGCGCGCCTGACTGATTCTGGCCGGCCCTGCCGGCGCGTTTGCATACCTGACTGATTGCACCTCACCCCACGAGGCACTTTATGAATCGCGAAGAATTCCTGCGTCTGGCCGCTGACGGCTATAACCGCATCCCGTTGGCCTGCGAAACCCTGGCCGACTTCGACACGCCGCTGTCGATCTACCTGAAACTGGCCGACCAGCCCAACTCCTACCTGCTCGAATCGGTGCAGGGCGGTGAGAAATGGGGCCGTTACTCGATCATCGGCCTGCCGTGCCGCACCGTGCTGCGGGTGCACGACCATCACGTCAGCATCACCGTTGATGGCGTCGAGACCGAAAGCCACGAGGTTGAAGACCCGCTGGCCTTCGTTGAAACCTTCAAGGCCCGTTACAACGTGCCGACCATTACCGGCCTGCCGCGCTTCAACGGGGGCCTGGTCGGTTACTTCGGTTATGACTGCGTGCGCTACGTGGAAAAGCGTCTGGGCAAATGCCCGAACCCGGATCCGCTGGGCGTGCCGGACATTCTGCTAATGGTCTCCGACGCCGTTGTGGTGTTCGACAACCTGGCTGGCAAGATGCACGCGATCGTCCTCGCCGACCCGGCCCAGTCCGATGCCTTCGAGCAAGGCCAGGCGCGTTTGCAGGAACTGCTCGAGCAACTGCGTCAGCCGATCACCCCGCGTCGTGGCCTGGATTTCAGCAAACAGCAATCGGCCGATCCGGTGTTTCGTTCGAGTTTCACTCAGGACGATTACGAAAAAGCCGTCGACACCATCAAGGAATACATCCTTGCCGGCGACTGCATGCAGGTGGTGCCGTCGCAGCGCATGTCGATCGACTTCAAGGCTGCGCCGATCGATCTGTATCGCGCGCTGCGTTGCTTCAACCCGACGCCGTACATGTACTTCTTCAACTTCGGCGATTTCCACGTCGTCGGCAGTTCGCCGGAAGTGCTGGTGCGCGTCGAAGACAACCTGATCACCGTGCGCCCGATCGCCGGCACGCGCCCACGCGGCGCCACCGAAGAAGCCGATGTGGCGCTGGAGCAGGACCTGCTCTCGGATGACAAGGAGATCGCCGAGCACTTGATGCTGATCGATCTGGGCCGCAACGATACCGGGCGAGTCTCGGAAATCGGCTCGGTGAAGCTCACCGAGAAAATGGTCATCGAACGTTATTCCAATGTGATGCACATCGTCTCCAACGTCACCGGCCAGTTGAAGTCGGGCCTGACCGCGATGGACGCACTGCGGGCGATCCTGCCGGCGGGCACTTTGTCCGGTGCACCGAAAATTCGCGCGATGGAAATCATCGACGAACTTGAGCCGGTCAAGCGTGGTGTGTACGGCGGCGCGGTCGGTTACTTCGCCTGGAACGGCAACATGGACACCGCCATTGCCATTCGCACGGCGGTGATCAAGAACGGTGAATTGCACGTGCAGGCCGGCGGCGGCATCGTCGCCGACTCGGTGCCGGCGCTGGAATGGGAAGAAACCCTGAACAAACGCCGCGCGATGTTCCGCGCCGTGGCCCTGGCCGAGCAAACCCCGGACGCCTGAGACACGAATTTCCCATGTGGGAGCGAGCCTGCTCGCGAAGAGGGTGTGTCAGTCACCGTTGATATTGACTGACCCAGCGCTTTCGCGAGCAGGCTCGCTCCCACATTGGGTTTTGTGTTGAGGCATAAAAAAAGCGGCGCCCTGACAGGCGCCGCTTTTTTGCATCTACGACTCAGAAATCCAGCACAACCCCGACATTCAGGCCCTGCTGCTTGAAGTCATCATCCTTGCGGAACGTATAACCCCCACGCAGCGCCAGATCTGCCGTCAGCTTGTGACTGACGCCCAGGCTCAAGCGGTTCAGGTGACTTGCCGGTGTGTAGCCTTCAAGGGTGAAGTCATTGGCCGGCAGGGTGTTGAGGGCAATGTTGACCTTCTGCACGTCATCTTCGTACTCACGCTCGTGGGCGTATTCGCCGTACACCTGGGTTTGCGCGGTGAAGTTGTACTTGCCCTGGATGCCCAGACCCAGGCGTTTCGAATCGCGGCTCTGGTCATCGAAGGTCAGCGCGGTGGCGCGGTTGCTCTTTTCCGAGTAACCGTCGACATCGACACTGGCGTAATCGGCGCTGACAAACGGCGACAGATGCCATTGGCTGCCCGGTTGCGCAATGTCATAGCCCAGGCGCGTGCTGAACGCCCACAGGCTGCCGTCGGTATCGCCTTTCTCCGCACCCTCGCTGGCGCCGAGGTCGAACTTGCGCTTGAGGTTGTCGTAGTCGAGTTTGCCGCCGGTCAGCGCCGCGTCGGCCCACCAGCGATTCTGCTGGAACTGGGCGAACGCGGTGGCCATGTAGCTGTTGAGTTTGTAGTCGGAGTCGTTGTGCCCGGCCTCGAGATTCTGCCGGTACAAACCGGCTGCCACGCCCACGCGCCAAGCCTCATTGAGGCGATAGCTGCCGCCGACGTTGAGGTTGTAACCGCTGCCATCGGCGCTGGCGCCGCTGCTTTGGCTGTCGACATCCAGACGCTGTCCGCCGGCGGAGACAATCGCACGCCATTGGCCGACCGCTTGCCAGTTCTCCCAGTCCGCCTGCCATTGATTGCGCAATTCATCCTGATGCGCGCGCACGGTGCCGTGGGCCATTTCCGGTAGCAGGCTCAGTTCCCATGGCGCAGCCAACAGCGAATAGGCGTAATCGGCGATCAGTTTTTGCCCGGATTCGGTCGGGTGTACGCCATCGTTGTAGATCAGCTTGGTCGGATCCGGCGTGGCGCTGTTGATCCCGTAACGGGCGTTTTCCGTGCAGCTATTGCCACTGAAGCAGGTCGCGGTGAGGTTCTGGTCGGTAGCCAGACCAAAGCGCCCCGGGTCGGCGAAGACTTCCGAGAGCAGCACCGGAATGTTCAGCGGAATGACTTCGGCGTCGATGCCTTGCAGGCGCGTCACCAACTGACTGTTGAACTGGTTGGCGAGGGTGCTGCTGAACGCTTGCAGCGGCGTGCCGTTCAGAGCAGGTGTCAGGCCCACGTCGGGCAGCAGCCAGACCATCACGTATTTGGCGCCAGCGGTCTGCAGGGTCTGCACGCTGTCGGCCAGTCGATCGGCTGCGGCGTTGGCCTGGGGCAGGCTGAGGATGCGGCCCTGGAGGAAATCGTTGCCGCCACCGGAAATGTAATACAGCGCATTCGGGTCGGCGCGGAAGCCGTTCGACGGCAGGTACCCTGCGCGGGTGCGTTCACCGGTGGCCGATTGTGTAGTGATCGAATCGAGAATCTGGTCGGTGCGATAGCCACCGACTGCCCAGTTGTTGCCGTCGGGCTGGCCGTTTTCCGCGCGCACTGCGGAGCTGGAAGAGGCTGTCTGGTCGGGCGAAAAGCCCAGGCGGCCGCCGAGCAACTGGGTGGAATTCAATGAAAAAACTTCGCCGCTGCCATCCTGATACACCGGCCCGGTACGGTTGGTGTAACGCTCGGTGGAGCCCGCCGGGCCACCGGTGTCGGCGAAGGTGCCGGCATCGTTGAGGCTGTCACCGAAGACGATGAAACTGGAATAAGGATTGGGCGCTGCATTGGCCTGGGCGCAGGCGAGTGCGAGCAAGCAGCTGGCCAGCGGTACAAACAACGTCTGTCTGATCATGAGCAAGTCCGTTTATTTATTGTTGTAGGTGAACGAAACGACAGTACCAAAAACTTTCGGCATTTTGCCATCGGTCGCGAATCCTTCTGCCGTTTTATAACCCGCAGGCCCCGCCATATTGCACGCTCCGCCCAGCTAAGTTACTGTGCCGGAACGTATGAACGAGACCTTCCCCGTGTTGATCACCAGCAAACTCCTGGATCAAGTCATCAAGGCACACGCCCGCTGGCGTTGGCGCGCCTGAATCTTCTCTGCCGGCTCCGCCGGATCTGTATCGCTTTGCCTTCCTTGTCTGTTTGAAATGCCGCTGTGCTGGCGCCCTGTGCGCGTCCGACATCGCGCAGCCACCCGCGGGCAAGTCATCTGAAGGCTGTCATCAAGTCAGAATTCAAGAGGTTCGAAACGCCATGTTGCTGATGATCGACAACTACGACTCCTTTACCTACAACGTTGTGCAATACCTCGGCGAGCTGGGTGCCGAGGTCAAAGTGGTGCGCAACGACGAACTGACCATCGCCGAAATCGAAGCGCTGAATCCCGAGCGCATCGTGGTTTCCCCGGGGCCGTGCACGCCCACCGAGGCGGGCGTTTCCATTGATGCGATCAAGCACTTCGCCGGCAAGCTGCCGATCCTCGGCGTCTGCCTCGGCCACCAGTCCATCGGCCAGGCCTTCGGCGGTGATGTGGTGCGTGCCCGCCAAGTCATGCACGGTAAGACTAGCCCGGTATTCCACGAGGACAAGGGCGTGTTCGCCGGCCTCAATCATCCGCTCACTGTTACCCGTTACCACTCGCTGATCGTCAAGCATGACAGCCTGCCCGATTGCCTCGAGCTGACCGCATGGACCCAGCACGACGACGGCTCGGTCGACGAGATCATGGGCCTGCGTCACAAGACCCTGAACATCGAGGGTGTGCAGTTCCACCCCGAATCGATCCTCACCGAGCAGGGTCATGAACTGTTTGCCAATTTCCTCAAACAAACCGGCGGCACGCGCTAAGGACTTCCCATGAATATCAAGACAGCCCTGAGCCGTATCGTCGAACACCTCGACCTCAGCACCGATGAAATGCGCGATGTGATGCGCGAAATCATGACCGGTCAGTGCACCGAAGCGCAGATCGGCGCGTTCATGATGGCCATGCGCATGAAGAGCGAGAGCATCGACGAAATCGTCGGCGCCGTGTCGGTGATGCGCGAGCTGGCCGATCAGGTCGAGCTGAAAACCCTCGACGGCGTCGTCGATGTGGTTGGCACCGGCGGTGACGGTGCGAATATCTTCAACGTATCGACCGCGTCTTCCTTTGTTGTCGCAGCCGCCGGTTGCACCGTCGCCAAGCACGGCAACCGCGCGGTGTCCGGCAAGAGCGGCAGTGCCGATCTGCTGGAAGCTGCCGGCATTTATCTGAACCTGACCCCGGTGCAGGTCGCGCGCTGCATCGACAACGTCGGCATCGGTTTCATGTTCGCCCAGACTCACCACAAAGCGATGAAGTACGCCGCCGGCCCGCGCCGCGAACTCGGCCTGCGCACGCTGTTCAACATGCTCGGCCCGCTTACGAATCCGGCCGGTGTGAAACATCAGGTAGTCGGCGTGTTCACTCAGGCGCTGTGCCGGCCATTGGCCGAAGTCTTGCAGCGACTGGGCAGCAAACACGTGCTGGTCGTCCATTCGAAGGACGGTCTGGATGAATTCAGCCTCGCCGCGCCGACCTTTGTCGCTGAATTGAAAAACAACGAAATCACTGAGTATTGGGTCGAACCGGAAGACCTCGGCATGAAGAGCCAGAGCCTGCACGGCCTGTCGGTTGAAGGCCCGGAAGCGTCGCTGGCGCTGATCCGTGACGCCCTCGGCAAGCGCAAAACCGAAAACGGCCAGAAAGCTGCCGAGATGATTGTGCTCAATGCCGGTGCGGCGCTGTATGCCGCCGACCTCGCAAGCAGTCTGAAACAAGGTGTGGAGCTGGCGCACGACGCGCTGCACACCGGCCTCGCTCGGGAAAAACTCGAGGAGCTGGGTGCCTTTACCGCGGTATTCAAAGTGGAGAATGAAGGATGAGTGTACCGACGGTTCTGGAAAACATTCTGGCGCGCAAGGTTGAGGAAGTCGCCGAGCGCAGCGCTCGGGTCAGCCTGAGCGAGCTGGAAAGTCTGGCCAAGGCGGCCGATGCACCCCGTGGTTTTGCCCAGGCTTTGCTGGCGCAAGCGAAGAAGAAACAACCGGCCGTGATTGCCGAAATCAAAAAGGCTTCGCCGAGCAAAGGCGTGATCCGCGAAGACTTCGTGCCGGCAGACATTGCCAAGAGCTACGAAAAGGGTGGGGCTACGTGTCTGTCGGTGCTGACCGATATCGACTACTTCCAGGGCGCCGATGCCTACCTGCAACAGGCGCGCGCCGCCTGCAAATTGCCGGTGATCCGCAAGGATTTCATGATCGATCCGTACCAGATCGTTGAAGCCCGCGCGCTTGGCGCCGATTGCGTGTTGTTGATCGTCTCCGCCCTGGACGACGTGAAAATGGCCGAGCTGGCCGCCGTGGCCAAAGGCGTCGGTCTCGACGTGTTGGTGGAAGTGCACGACGGTGACGAACTGGAGCGCGCGTTGAAAACCCTCGACACGCCGCTGGTCGGGGTCAACAACCGCAACCTGCACACATTCGACGTCAGCCTGGAAACCACCCTCGACCTGCTGCCGCGCATCCCGCGCGATCGCCTGGTGATCACCGAGAGCGGCATCCTCAATCGGGCCGACGTCGAGCTGATGGAAATCAGCGATGTGTACTCGTTCCTGGTCGGCGAAGCGTTCATGCGCGCGGAAAACCCGGGCGTTGAATTGCAGCGCCTGTTCTTTCCGGAGCGTGGTGTGCCGATCAGTGGTTCGACCCTCGACTGACCGAGTCGACCTCATTCGCGAGCAGGCTCGGTCCCACAGGGAAATGCATTCCAGTGTGGGAGCGAGCCTGCTCGCGAAGAGGCGCTAAATTCCGCTAAAGAGATTCAATCTGCCGGAGCTCACCATGTCGTTGCCAACCCCGCTGACCATCGAATCCGGCCTGCAAGCCGAACAGGACTTGCTGGCCTCGGTCTGCGCCGGCGACGCCGAATTCGGCCTGCTGTTCTGGCAACCCACCGATCGCGCGCTGGTCATGCCGCGCCGCCTCAACCGTCTCCCGCATTTCGACCACGCCTGCGAAGTTTCCGCTGCTGCTGGCTGGCCGGTGCTGTTGCGTGAAACCGGCGGTGAGCCCGTCCCGCAATCCGCTGCGACCGTCAACATTGCCTTGGTATATGCCCCGCCTCGCAGCGAAGGCGATCTGAACCGCATCGAAACCGGCTACCGCCGCCTGTGCGATCCGATCTGTCAGTTGCTGGATGAGTTGGGTGGCACCTCGTCGGTCGGGGAAATCGACGGCGCATTCTGCGACGGCCGTTTCAACGTCAATCTCGACGGTCGCAAGATGGTCGGTACCGCCCAGCGCTGGCGCCAGAGTCAGGGCGGCCAGCGTCCGGTTGGCCTGGTGCATGGTGCGATGCTGATGGATGACGAGCGCGAAGCGATGGTTGCTGCGGTCAATCGCTTCAATGAAGCCTGCGGCCTGGAGCAGCGGGTGAGGGCGCAAAGCCACATCGCCCTGCATGAGAAATTCAACGCGCCACAGGCATTGGCGCGTCTCGATGAATTGTTTCGTTTGATGCTGGCGCAGATTTACAGTGCCTGATTTACGAGCTTAGCGCGTACCGAAGACCACCATGGTCTTGCCCTTCACGTCGACCAGATTGCGTTCTTCCAGATCCTTGAGCACGCGGCCGACCATCTCCCGTGAACAACCGACAATCCGGCCGATCTCCTGGCGGGTGACCTTGATCTGCATGCCGTCCGGGTGAGTCATGGCGTCCGGTTGTTTGCACAACTCCAGCAGGCAGCGGGCGACTCGGCCAGTGACATCGAAAAACGCCAGGTCGCCGACTTTGCGCGTGGTGTTACGCAGGCGTTGTGCGATTTGTCCGCTGAGGGCGTAAAGAATGTCTGGATCTTGCTGCGACAGTTCGCGGAACTTGGCGTAGCTGATTTCGGCGGTTTCGCATTCAACTTTGGCGCGCACCCAGGCGCTGCGCTCCTGCTCCTGACCTGCCTGCTCGAACAGACCCAGTTCGCCGAAGAAATCCCCGGCGTTCAGGTAAGCGATGATCATCTCGCGACCATCGTCGTCTTCGATGAGGATGGTGACCGAGCCTTTGATGATGAAAAACAGCGTGTCCGAGCGATCCCCGGCGCAGATGATATTGCTCTTGGCCGCATGACGCCGGCGCTGGCAATGCATCAACAGCTTGTCGATGTTCTTGATTTTGGGTGTGGGGGTAATAGCAACCATGGTTGTATCCCGAAAAGACTGCACGGTGATGTTTGAGTTGTTATGAGGCGCTGAAGGCGGTCGCTACAGAGCTGACGAATTGGCGCCAGCGAATTGGCGCCAGCTTACCAGACACTTCGTCGAAAATTCGAGAAATTACCTACAGCCAGAAAGCATCGGTCCTAGGACGTCGTTCCTGTCGGGACAAAGTGCTGTGCTAAGCTGGCGACCCTTTTTTTACAGTGGAGTCTGGGCGATGAAGGCACGCATCCAATGGGCTGGCGAAGCCATGTTCCTCGGCGAATCCGGCAGTGGTCATGTCGTGGTGATGGACGGCCCGCCGGACGCCGGTGGCCGTAACCTCGGGGTTCGCCCGATGGAAATGCTCTTGCTGGGTGTCGGCGGTTGCAGCAACTTCGACGTGGTCAGCATCCTGAAGAAGTCGCGCCAGGCCGTTGAAAGCTGTGAAGCCTTCCTCGACGCCGAGCGTGCGACTGAAGATCCGAAGGTGTTTACCAAGATCCACATGCACTTCGTGGTCAAGGGCCGGGGCCTGAAAGAAGCTCAGGTCAAGCGCGCCATCGAACTGTCGGCCGAGAAGTATTGCTCGGCGTCGATCATGCTCGGCGCGGCTGGCGTGGCGATTACCCACGACTATGAAATCGTTGAACTCGGCTGAACCGACATTCAACTATCATAAAAGCAGTGCAGACTCTGGCGATCCCCCGCTGACGTCTGCATAATGCGCCACTTTTTTCAGGGCAGTGATCGGTCAGCCGACAGGTCATCCGCCTGAACAGATAACCAAAATCGCCATCGCGAAGAGGTGTTAACCGTCCTACGCAGGTGCGTTGTTCGCACTTGACGGGCATGCTTGATCACGCGGCCGCGCCGCATACATAGAGAGTTTTTAACGGTGAAAAGCAAACTCAAGCTCCACGGGTTCAATAACCTGACAAAGACCTTGAGCTTCAACATCTATGACATCTGCTACGCGGAAACCCCGCAAGACCAGCAGGCTTACGTTGAGTACATCAATCAAGAGTACAACGCGAAACGCCTGACGCAGATTCTCACAGAAGTTGTCGAGATCATTGGTGCCAACATCCTGAACATCGCCAGTCAGGACTATGAACCCCAGGGCGCCAGCGTCACGATTCTGATTTCGGAAGAGCCGGTAACCCCGACTGACAGCCAGATCGAAGAATCGCCGGGCCCGTTGCCCGAAATTATTCTGGCCCACCTCGACAAGAGCCACATCACGGTGCACACCTATCCGGAAATCCATCCGGACGACGGTATTGCAACGTTCCGTGTGGATATCGACGTGTCGACCTGTGGTGTCATTTCACCGCTCAAAGCGCTCAACTTCCTCATTCACCAGTTCGATTCGGACATCGTGACCGTGGATTACCGTGTGCGCGGTTTCACCCGTGACGTTGAAGGCAACAAGCACTTCATCGACCACGAGATCAACTCGATCCAGAACTACCTCTCCGAAGACACCCGCGACGCGTACCAGATGACCGACGTGAACGTGTACCAGGAAAACCTGTTCCACACCAAAATGCTGCTGAAGAACTTCGAACTGGACAACTACCTGTTCGGCGACGCCACCAGCAACCTCTCGCCCGAGCAACGTGCCCAGGTGACCGACCGTGTGAAACACGAAATGCTGGAAATCTTCTACGCGCGCAACATGCCGACCTAAGATTCCCGGAAACAAAAAAGGCGACCTCCTGGTCGCCTTTTTCATGCCTCACATAAAACCCCTGTGGGAGCGAGCCTGCTCGCGAAGAGGTCATCAGCACCGACACGGATCTCAGATCCGATACGTACTCTTGGTCATCACCTTCGCCAACAAACTCATGCCGAACTTGACCGGCGCCGGAAAACGAAACCCGCCCGCATCCAGGGCACTTTCCGCATGGTGTTCTTCATCGATGCGCATCTGCTCAAGAATCGCCCGGGACTTCTCGTCCTCGGCCGGCAATTGCTCCAGATGTTCGTTCAAGTGTTTGCAGACCTGATGCTCGGTCGCCGCAACGAAACCAAGGCTGACCTTGTCGCTGATCAGTCCGGCCACCGCGCCGATACCGAACGACATGCCGTAAAACAGTGGATTCAGCACGCTGGTGTGGCTGCCCAACTGATGGATGCGCTGCTCACACCAGACCAGATGATCGATCTCTTCTTCAGCCGCGTGCTCCATGGCCGCGCGTACCTGCGGCAACTTGGCGGTCAGCGCTTGCCCCTGATACAGCGCCTGAGCGCAGACTTCGCCAGTGTGGTTGATACGCATCAGGCCGGCGACGTGGCGAGTGTCTTCATCGCTCATCTGCGTATCCGGTTGCAGAATCGCCGGCGACGGGCGGTACGGCTGACCACTGGAGGGCAACAGCGTGCGCATCGCGGCATCGGCTTGCAGCAGCAGACGGTCTATGGGCGAGTAGTGACGTTGGGTAGTCATGCTGACCTCCGGGAAGAATCTCGGCGGCCAGTTTAACCGAATCGGCCGGCGAGGGTTTGCGCTGGGTCACTTCCTGCGCGGTCAGGCTTTTTTGTGGGAGCGAGCCTGCTCGCGAAAGCGGATTATCGGATACTGAAGTGTTGAATGTATCGGCGCCTTCGCGAGCAGGCTCGCTCCCACAGTTGTTGTCGCCAATCAGCCCGGCGGCCAGTTCATCTGGCGCTGACCCAGCACGTGCATATGAATGTGATAGACAGTCTGCCCACCAAGTTCATTGCAGTTCATCACTACGCGGAAGCCTTCTTCGCAACCCAGTTCCAGCGCCAGACGCTGCGCGGTGAACAGGATGTGCCCGGCCAGCGCCTTGTCGTCTTCGGTCAGGTCGTTGAGCGTGCGCACCGGTTTTTTCGGGATTACCAGAAAGTGCACCGGAGCCTGGGGGGCGATGTCGTGGAAGGCCAGAACCTGGTCGTCCTCGTAAATGATCTTCGCCGGGATTTCCCGGTTGATGATCTTGGTGAACAGAGTATCCACTGCTGTTTCTCCGTTGAGTTGGGCTGAATCGAGTGTACCGCTTCGAAGTTGTCTTCCTAGCGGGGGCAGTAAGCTTTGTTGATCATGCCGACGATGGTGCGATTGAGCCAGCGCGAACCCAGCCGCGGCAGGAACGCCAGCCAGCGATTGCGTCGTCCCGGAATGATGATGGCGCGGTTTTTATCCAGTGCGCGTACGGCATGCAGTGCCACTTCTTCCGGACTCATCAGCGAGTGGCTGCTTTCGATCTTTTCGCTACTCATCTGTGCGGTTCGGAAGAACGGTGTGCGCGTCGGGCCGGGGCACAGCACCGAAACTTTCACGCCGCTTTGTTTGAGCTCCACGCGCAAGGCTTCGGAAAAATGCAGCACATACGCTTTGCTGGCGTAGTACGTGCTCATCCACGGGCCAGGACTGTAGGCGGCGACCGACGCGACGTTGAGAATCTGCCCGCCACCCAGCAGCGCCATGCTGTTACCCACCGCATGGCAGAGGCGGGTGAGGGCGAGAATGTTGACCTCGATGAGGTCCTGCTCGGTCATCCAGTCCTGCGCGAGGAATGGCCCGCAAGTGCCGATGCCGGCGCAGTTGACCAGTAGATCGATCTGCCGGTCACCTTCTTCGAGCTCCAGCAAAAAACCGGAAAGGCGCAACGGTTCGCCGAGGTCGCAGGCGCGAAACAATACTTCGACATCGAAGCGCTGGGTCAGCTCGATGGCGATACTTTCCAGCTGATCACGCTGCCGTGCCACCAGAATCAGGCTGCGGCCGCGCCGGGCCAGTGCTTCGGCCATGGCCAGGCCGATGCCGCTGGAAGCACCGGTGATCAGAGCGTAACGGGTCATGCAGTTCTCCATCGCAACAGCTCCGCGCCGGCGACGCGGTTGTCGCGGCAGGGAGCGCTGTTCATTCTTGCGCAGAGTCTACAGGGGCCTGCGCCGGTTCGGCTGCCTCGTCGGCGGAAATCACTGGCGGTTCGACGACCTCAACTTCGTCGGTGGTCACCGCGCCGCTGTCATAGCTGCTCTCCAGATTGCTTTCATATTCTTCCTGCACAGCCGAGAAGCCGCCAAGAAGGCCTCCGGCAAAAATCAGTGCGAAGAATACGATCCATAACGAGCACAGCACTTTGACGGCCGTGCTGTTCGGCGGTGGTGGCGGGCCATAGCGGTTGGCGCCGGCATTGCCGGGTACGACCATCATCACCAGCGGGAAAAAACTGCCGACGAACGGCACCAGATTCAACAACCACAGCCAGCCCGACCAGCCGATATCGTGCAGGCGCTGAACGCTGAACAGAATGCTGACGATCATGAAGCCGAGGAACAGGAAGACCGCCAGAATGCCGCCGAGGATCAGGCCTGTGGTTGAATCGCCACTGACCAGACCCAAGGCAATCAAGGCAAACACACCGACGATGGGCAGGGTCACCAGGCTCAGGACCATGGTCCAGGCGAGAAAGCGCAGGCGACCGATCCGGCCTTCGACGCTGAATGGCTTGAGCGTGGCGAATGGCGGCAGAGCTTCACCGACATTGGCGCGCGGTGGGGCGTAAGGCGAGTCCGGTTCCGCCACCGCTGCAGGGTTATCGTGGACATCCGCCAGATTCAGCTCGATGGCGGTTTCCGCTTCGATCCGCGCATCGATCCCGGTTTTGTTCAATGCCTGCAGATACGTCTGGGCATCGCTGTGGGACAGATCACGTTTGAGGGCGATGGTGCGGCCATTGAACAGGCGCTCGATGGCGGCCACATCGCTTTTGAACAGATCCGCCAGATTCAGTTTGGCGGTGGTGAGGTCGACGCCGGGCTGCAGCGCGCCGTCGAAGACGATCTTGTAACGGGTGTCGCTCATGGCCGAGGCATCCTTGTCGCGATTGGGTTTGCAGTAGTCAGTTCAAGGCCAGTCTGACAGCGACTGGCCGGGGGTATTGCTCAGCGCGGCCAGCGTTCCGGCAGCTGTGCGGCGCGCGCCTGAGCCTGACGATATTCTGCGTCGAGCCGCGCAATCAACTGATCCACGCTTGGCAGGTCACCAATCTGGCCAACACCCTGGCCCGCCGACCACACGGTCTTCCAGGCTTTGGCTTCATCGTTGATCGGCTTTAGCTTGTCGCCGAAGTTCACCTCGCCCTTACCTTGCAGTGCCGCCATGTCGAAACCGGCCGCCTCCAGGCTCTGGCGCATGAAACTGGCCGGCACTCCCGACACTGCTGGAGTATGAATGATGTCGGCAGCCTTGGCTGTCAGCAGCATGTCTTTGTAGGCGTCAGGCGCGTGACTTTCTGTGGTGCCGATAAATCGCGTACCGAAGTAGGCCAAATCCGCGCCGAGCAGTTGCGCGGCGAGAATCTCATGGCCGTGGTTCAGACATCCTGCAAGCAAGAGTGTCTTGTCGAAGAACTCACGGATCTCGGCAATCAGCGCAAACGGGCTCCAGGTACCAGCATGCCCGCCGGCACCGGCCGCGACGGCAATGAGCCCGTCGACACCGGCTTCAGCGGCTTTCTCGGCATGGCGCCGCGTGGTCACGTCGTGAAACACCAGACCGCCATAGCTGTGCACCGCGTCGACCAGTTCCTTCACCGCGCCGAGGCTGGTGATAACGATCGGCACCTTGTGCTCGACGCAAATGTCCAGATCCGCCTGAAGGCGCGGGTTGCTGTGGTGAACAATCAGGTTCACCGCATAAGGGGCCGGATTATCCAGCGTCGCCAGGCCCGCTTCGATCTGTTCCAGCCAAGCCTTGAACCCACTGCTTTCGCGTTGGTTCAGCGCCGGAAAGCTGCCGACCACACCATTGCGGCAGCAGGCGAGCACCAGTTCCGGATTGGAGATCAGGAACATCGGTGCCGCCACCACGGGCAGACGCAGACGTTGTTCGAGCAAAGCGGGCAGCGACATTGTGAACACCCCGAAGATTTTTATTGATTGAAGTTAGAACGGCTTGACCACGACCAGAATTACGATAGCCAGCAATATCAGAACCGGCACTTCATTGAACCAGCGATAAAAGACATGGCTGCGGGTATTTTCGCCGCGGGCAAAGCGTTTGACCTGCGCGCCGCACATGTGGTGGTAGCCGATCAGCAATACGACCAGGGTCAGTTTGGCGTGGATCCAGCCGCCCTGGCTGAAAAGGCTAGGGTTGAGGTAGATCAGCCAGCCACCGAAGATCAGCGTGGCGATCATCGCCGGGCCCATGATGCCGCGATACAGCTTGCGCTCCATGACGCTGAAGCGTTCCTGGCTGATCGTGTCTGCGCTTTGCGCGTGGTAAACGAACAGGCGCGGCAAGTAGAACAGTCCGGCAAACCAGCAGACGACGCTGACAATGTGAAACGCTTTGAGCCATAGATAGAGCATTTTTGGGTATTCCCTCATTCACGGTAGCCAGATAGTAGAGGCTTGAGCGTCCGCGCGTCACCTTGGCGGTTGTCGCAGGCGCGCGCGGCCCCTATTATCGACGGCTTTCCAGTGGGTTCGTTGAGGGCAGGTTTATGGTCAAGGTCGGTATCGTCGGCGGCACGGGTTACACCGGTGTCGAACTGCTGCGTCTGTTGGCACAGCATCCGCAGGCAGAAGTGGTCGTCATCACTTCCCGATCCGAGGCCGGTCTGGCCGTAGCTGACATGTACCCGAACCTGCGCGGTCACTATGACGGGCTGGCCTTCAGCGTGCCGGACGTGAAAACCCTTGGCGCTTGCGATGTGGTATTTTTCGCCACGCCACACGGTGTGGCTCACGCCTTGGCAGGCGAGCTGCTGGCGGCGGGCACCAAGGTCATCGACCTGTCCGCCGACTTCCGTCTGCAAGATGCTGATGAATGGGCCAAGTGGTACGGCCAGCCCCACGGCGCACCGGAATTGCTGGACGAAGCTGTTTACGGGTTGCCGGAAGTCAATCGCGAGCAGATCAAGAAAGCGCGCCTGATCGCGGTACCGGGTTGCTATCCGACCGCAACGCAATTGGGTTTTCTCCCATTGCTGGAAGCAGGTCTGGCTGACGCATCGCGTTTGATCGCCGACTGCAAATCCGGTGTCAGTGGTGCCGGGCGTGGTGCGGCTGTAGGTTCTTTGTACTCCGAGACGTCGGAAAGCATGAAGGCCTACGCGGTAAAAGGTCATCGCCACCTGCCGGAAATTCGCCAGGGCCTGCGTCGCGCGGCGGGCAAGGATGTCGGCCTGACCTTCGTACCGCACCTGACGCCGATGATTCGCGGTATCCATTCGACGCTCTACGCGACTGTGGTCGATCGTTCGGTGGATCTGCAGGCACTGTTCGAAAAGCGCTATGCCAACGAACCGTTCGTCGATGTAATGCCAGCCGGCAGCCATCCGGAAACCCGTAGCGTGCGCGGCGCCAACGTGTGCCGCATCGCCGTGCATCGTCCACAGGATGGCGATCTGGTGGTGGTACTCTCGGTGATTGACAACCTGGTCAAGGGCGCCTCGGGCCAGGCGGTGCAGAACATGAACATTCTGTTTGGACTGGACGAGCGCTTCGGCCTGTCACACGCCGGTATGCTGCCGTAACGGCCGTCACAGGTCAGGCGCCGCAAGCTTGAAGCTCACTGCTTGAAGCTTGCCGCTGCTCCTCTAATAGTTGACCAATTTTCTAGGACAAGCGGATAATGCGCGTCATCACGCATTATGGCGGCGTAACGCCGGGAGATAGTCAGCATGAGCGTCGAATCCTTCACCCCCACGGCTTTGCAATTCACTCAAGGTGCTGCGCACAAGGTGAAGAGCCTGGTCGATGAAGAGGGGAATGATCGCTTGAAGCTGCGCGTATTTGTTACGGGCGGCGGTTGTTCAGGATTTCAATACGGTTTCACCTTCGATGAAGACGTGGCCGATGACGACACCATTGTCGAGCGCGAAGGCGTGAGTCTGGTGGTTGATCCGATGAGTTTCCAGTACCTGGCCGGCGCGGAGGTGGACTACCAGGAAGGTCTGGAAGGTTCACGCTTCGTGATCAAGAACCCGAACGCGACAACGACTTGTGGTTGCGGGTCGTCGTTCTCGATCTGATCGCGCTTTACAGCACACAACAAAACGCCGCAGAGCCTTTCGGTTCTGCGGCGTTTTTGTTTCTGAAGGTTATGCCGGGTAGATGGCGCCGAGTACGCGCAGGCCGCGAGCGCCGGTGACGCTTGGCCGATTGGCGGCGATGCCTTCCAGGCAGCAATGGGCGAGCCAGGCGAAGGCCATGGCTTCCACCCAATCCGGATCAACCCCGTGAGTTGCGGTGCTGGCCACTTGGGTATCTGGCAGCAGGTCCGCCAGACGTTTCATCAGCGTGGCGTTGTGCGCGCCGCCGCCACAGACCAGCAGTTCCTGAGTGCCCGATTGAGCGCTTTGTAGCGACTCGACGATGGTCAGCGCCGTAAGTTCGAGCAGCGTGGCCTGAACGTCTTCGGCAGCGAAAGTCGGCAGACGCGATAGATGCTGTTCCAGCCATGGCAGATTGAAGACTTCCCGGCCCGTACTTTTCGGGCCTTTGGTCACGAAGAACGGGTCGCTGAGCAGCGCCTTGAGCAGGGTTGGTTCAACCTTGCCGGTCGCAGCCCATTTGCCGTCCCGGTCATAGTTTTCGCCACGTTGCCGGTGAATCCAGGCGTCCATCAGAACATTCCCCGGCCCGCAGTCGAAACCGGCTACCGGTTTGTTCGGCTCAATCAGGCTGAGATTGCTGAATCCGCCGACATTCAAGACAGCCTGGTTACCAGTACGCTCTTCAAACAAAGCTTCGTGAAAGGCTGGTACCAGAGGCGCACCCTGACCACCCGCTGCCACATCGCGGCTGCGGAAATCACTGACGACGGTAATACCGGTCAACTCAGTCAGCAGGGCTGGATTGCCGATCTGCACGGTAAACCCGCGCGCCGGCTCATGGCGAATGGTCTGACCGTGGCTGCCGATAGCGCGGATTGCTTCGGGCTTGAGTTGTTGCTGCGCGAGGAGGGTGTGAATGCCCGACGCGGCAAGTTCGACCCAGTGTTGCTGGGCAATCGCCGAGCGGGCGATCTCGTCGGGGCCGCTGGCGCACAAGCCAAGCAGCTCGGCGCGCAGGGAGTCAGGCATTGGCAGGTAGTGGGTGGCGATCAGTTTGATCGCCGAGGTCTGCTCGATCAGGGCGATGTCCAGCCCGTCGAGACTGGTTCCGGACATCACACCGATATACAGGGCCATGGCTTAGCGCTTGCTCGAAGCCAGCATGGTGGCCTTCTCTTGATCCATGCGCGCCATCAGTGGCTGGCTCTGCGCGAGGAAGCGCGCGCGTTCGGACTTGGCGATCGGATCGGCCATTGGCAGCTTCTGGCCCAGCGGATCGACGTGAACGCCGTTGACCTGGAACTCATAGTGCAAATGCGGGCCGGTGGACAGTCCGGTGGTGCCGATATAGCCAATGACTTGACCTTGCTTGACGCTGCCACCGGTTTTCACGCCTTTGGCAAAGCCCTGCATATGGCCGTAGAGCGTACGGTAAGTGTTGCCATGCTGAATGATCACAGTGTTGCCGTAGCCACCGCGACGGCCGGCCAGCAGGACTTTGCCGTCACCGGCAGCCTTGATCGGCGTGCCTCGCGGCGCTGCGTAGTCGACACCTTTGTGGGCGCGGATCTTGTTGAGGATCGGGTGCTTGCGGCCCATGGAAAACTTCGAGCTGATGCGGGCGAAGTCAACAGGGGTCCGAATGAAGGCCTTGCGCATGCTGTTGCCATCGGCAGTGTAGTAGCTGCTGTTGCCTTGTTTGTTGGTGTAGCGAACGGCGGTGTAAGTCTTGCCGCGGTTGGTGAAACGCGCCGACAGGATCGGGCCGGTGCCGACCGCCTTACCGTTGATGACTTTCTGCTCGTAGATCACATCGAATTCGTCGCCTTGACGAATGTCCTGCGCGAAATCGATGTCGTAGCCAAAGACACTGGCCATGTCCATGGTCATGCTGTGAGAAAGGCCGGCGCGGGCTGCGGACTGCGACAGTGAGCTGTTGATGACACCGTGGACGTAGGCAGTGCGAACAGTTGGCTTGGCAGTCACTCGGTTGAACGAATAACCCTTGTCATTCTTGGTCAGGGTGATGGTTTCAACGTCGCTGACCTTGCTGTGCAGGCTGGTCAACTGGCCTTCCGGACTCAGTTCGAACTCGAGTTTCTGGCCGCGCTTGAGCTGGCTGAACTGTTTGGCTTGCTTGTCGCTTGCCAGTACTTCGTGCACGGAGGCTGCAGGCAGACCGACTTTTTCAAACAGGGTAGACAGCGTATCGCCTTTGGAAACCACGACTTCACGGTGCCCAGGCTCTTTCGGTTTCTCAGCAGGCGCCACAGGTGCTGGCGCGGTTTCAGCGGTTTGCGCGGCGTTTTCGTCGCTGTTTTCGATTTGGGCGAACGGCGAAGCTGCGGGCTCGTTTGTGGCTTGAGCCGCATCGGCAGCGTCTTGATCTTGTGTCAGTTGTTCAGCAGGACTTTCCAGTTCAAGACTCAGAGTCGTCTTTTTGGCTTCAACATCGCTGGAGGGAAATACCAGCAGCGCCAGGCTGAGAAGGGCGGCGATTCCACTTGCGGCGAGCAGGTGGGTCTTCGGGTAAAGCGGGGGCGCTTTAGACGGTTCTGTGGTCATAGGTAATTTTTGACTTTGAAATAGATGAATTGGAAAAGATGAATGACATGATGAAGATGAAATAACTGTATAAAATATAACCAAATCATCGCTGAAGCAAGTCTACAGACCTCGGGTCTGTGGATTGGTGTCCGTGCGCCGGGCAAAACTTGTAATTGGTGCGCGTTCTTGTATGGTTGGTTCCCTTTGAATCTGAGCCTTGCGGGTCTGTTATGAAGTCGGTTGAAGAGCAGCTAGCGCTGATTAAACGTGGTGCGGAAGAACTGTTGGTCGAGTCCGAGCTGGTCGAGAAGCTCAAGCGCGGCCAACCGCTGCGTATCAAGGCTGGTTTCGATCCAACCGCTCCGGATCTGCATCTGGGTCATACGGTGCTTATTAATAAGCTGCGCCAGTTCCAGGAGCTGGGGCACCAGGTCATCTTCCTTATAGGTGACTTCACCGGGATGATCGGCGATCCAAGTGGCAAAAGCGCAACGCGTCCACCGCTGACGCGTGAACAGGTTCTGGAAAATGCTGAGACTTACAAGACTCAGGTTTTCAAAATCCTTGATCCGGCGAAAACCGAAGTTGCCTTCAACTCCACTTGGATGGACAAGATGGGGCCGGCGGATTTCATTCGCCTGACTTCGCAATACACGGTCGCTCGCATGCTTGAGCGCGATGACTTCGACAAGCGCTACACCACCAACCAGCCAATCGCTATTCACGAATTCCTCTATCCGCTGGTTCAGGGTTATGACTCGGTCGCGCTGCGCGCCGATGTCGAGCTGGGCGGTACCGATCAGAAATTCAACCTGCTGATGGGGCGTGAGTTGCAGCGTGGGTATGGTCAGGAGGCACAGTGCATTCTGACGATGCCATTGCTGGAAGGTCTGGATGGCGTGAAGAAGATGTCCAAGTCGCTGGGCAACTATGTCGGTATCCAGGAAGCACCAGGCGTTATGTACAGCAAGCTGGTTTCCATCCCGGATGCGCTGATGTGGCGTTACTTCGAGTTGCTCAGCTTTCGCTCGATGGATGAGATCAACGCCTTCCGGGCTGACGTCGAAGCTGGAGCGAATCCACGCGACATCAAAATCAAGCTGGCTGAAGAGATCGTTGCGCGCTTCCATGGTGAAGAGGCTGCGGCGAATGCTCACCGAGGCGCCGGCAACCGCATGAAGGATGGCGAGCTTCCAGATGACTTGCCTGAGATCGAACTGTCTTCGGTTGAGGATATGCCGATCGCTGCCGTCCTTAATAAGGCAGGCCTGGTGAAGAACTCGGCGGCGGCGCGTGATCTGTTGGCGGCGGGTGGGGTGCGTGTTGATGGTGAGGTGGTTGATCGTTCCTTTATATATGTACTGGGCACGACTCACGTTTGTCAGGCCGGCAAGAAGGCTTTTGCACGTATTACGCTGAAATCTGAATAAAGTTGAAATTGGGGGTTGACGGCGAATTCTAGAAGTCTATAATTCGCCCCACTTCCGGCGCGGTCGAAACGGAAAACTCCTTGATATTCAAAGAGTTACGCAGTTTTCGACAGCGACTTGCTTCAGGTCATCGAAGTCTGGAAGAAGTTGAAAGAGCAGCGATGTGTAGCTCTTTTAACGGTTCGATCTTCTCGGTCGAAAGCGGAGAAAAAGAGGTGTTGACAGCAGCGATTAACGCTGTAGAATTCGCCTCCCGCTAACGAGAGATCGGAAGCGCAAGTGGTTGAAGTTGTTGAAGAATTCTTCGAAAACTTCTGAAAATAATCACTTGACAGCAAATGAGGCTGCTGTAGAATGCGCGCCTCGG
>NZ_CP162750.1:0-4140000 GCF_054667725.1 Pseudomonas sp. S3_B08 | reverse complement strand
GAACGGGGACTAGCCCTTAAGTGGCTTTGAGATTAGCGGAACGCTCTGGAAAGTGCGGCCATAGTGGGTGATAGCCCTGTACGCGAAAATCTCTTAGTCATGAAATCGAGTAGGACGGAGCACGAGAAACTTTGTCTGAATATGGGGGGACCATCCTCCAAGGCTAAATACTACTGACTGACCGATAGTGAACTAGTACCGTGAGGGAAAGGCGAAAAGAACCCCGGAGAGGGGAGTGAAATAGATCCTGAAACCGTATGCGTACAAGCAGTGGGAGCAGACTTTGTTCTGTGACTGCGTACCTTTTGTATAATGGGTCAGCGACTTATTTTCAGTGGCGAGCTTAACCGAATAGGGGAGGCGTAGCGAAAGCGAGTCTTAATAGGGCGTCTAGTCGCTGGGAATAGACCCGAAACCGGGCGATCTATCCATGGGCAGGTTGAAGGTTAGGTAACACTGACTGGAGGACCGAACCGACTACCGTTGAAAAGTTAGCGGATGACCTGTGGATCGGAGTGAAAGGCTAATCAAGCTCGGAGATAGCTGGTTCTCCTCGAAAGCTATTTAGGTAGCGCCTCATGTATCACTGTAGGGGGTAGAGCACTGTTTCGGCTAGGGGGTCATCCCGACTTACCAAACCGATGCAAACTCCGAATACCTACAAGTGCCGAGCATGGGAGACACACGGCGGGTGCTAACGTCCGTCGTGAAAAGGGAAACAACCCAGACCGTCAGCTAAGGTCCCAAAGTTATGGTTAAGTGGGAAACGATGTGGGAAGGCTTAGACAGCTAGGAGGTTGGCTTAGAAGCAGCCACCCTTTAAAGAAAGCGTAATAGCTCACTAGTCGAGTCGGCCTGCGCGGAAGATGTAACGGGGCTCAAACCATACACCGAAGCTACGGGTATCATCTTCGGATGATGCGGTAGAGGAGCGTTCTGTAAGCCTGTGAAGGTGAGTTGAGAAGCTTGCTGGAGGTATCAGAAGTGCGAATGCTGACATGAGTAACGACAATGGGTGTGAAAAACACCCACGCCGAAAGACCAAGGTTTCCTGCGCAACGTTAATCGACGCAGGGTTAGTCGGTCCCTAAGGCGAGGCTGAAAAGCGTAGTCGATGGAAAACAGGTTAATATTCCTGTACTTCTGGTTATTGCGATGGAGGGACGGAGAAGGCTAGGCCAGCTTGGCGTTGGTTGTCCAAGTTTAAGGTGGTAGGCTGAGATCTTAGGTAAATCCGGGATCTTAAGGCCGAGAGCTGATGACGAGTGTTCTTTTAGAACACGAAGTGGTTGATGCCATGCTTCCAAGAAAAGCTTCTAAGCTTCAGGTAACCAGGAACCGTACCCCAAACCGACACAGGTGGTTGGGTAGAGAATACCAAGGCGCTTGAGAGAACTCGGGTGAAGGAACTAGGCAAAATGGCACCGTAACTTCGGGAGAAGGTGCGCCGGTGAGGGTGAAGGACTTGCTCCGTAAGCTCATGCCGGTCGAAGATACCAGGCCGCTGCGACTGTTTATTAAAAACACAGCACTCTGCAAACACGAAAGTGGACGTATAGGGTGTGACGCCTGCCCGGTGCCGGAAGGTTAATTGATGGGGTTAGCTAACGCGAAGCTCTTGATCGAAGCCCCGGTAAACGGCGGCCGTAACTATAACGGTCCTAAGGTAGCGAAATTCCTTGTCGGGTAAGTTCCGACCTGCACGAATGGCGTAACGATGGCGGCGCTGTCTCCACCCGAGACTCAGTGAAATTGAAATCGCTGTGAAGATGCAGTGTATCCGCGGCTAGACGGAAAGACCCCGTGAACCTTTACTATAGCTTTGCACTGGACTTTGAATTTGCTTGTGTAGGATAGGTGGGAGGCTTTGAAGCGTGGACGCCAGTTCGCGTGGAGCCATCCTTGAAATACCACCCTGGCAACTTTGAGGTTCTAACTCAGGTCCGTTATCCGGATCGAGGACAGTGTATGGTGGGTAGTTTGACTGGGGCGGTCTCCTCCTAAAGAGTAACGGAGGAGTACGAAGGTGCGCTCAGACCGGTCGGAAATCGGTCGTAGAGTATAAAGGCAAAAGCGCGCTTGACTGCGAGACAGACACGTCGAGCAGGTACGAAAGTAGGTCTTAGTGATCCGGTGGTTCTGTATGGAAGGGCCATCGCTCAACGGATAAAAGGTACTCCGGGGATAACAGGCTGATACCGCCCAAGAGTTCATATCGACGGCGGTGTTTGGCACCTCGATGTCGGCTCATCACATCCTGGGGCTGAAGCCGGTCCCAAGGGTATGGCTGTTCGCCATTTAAAGTGGTACGCGAGCTGGGTTTAGAACGTCGTGAGACAGTTCGGTCCCTATCTGCCGTGGACGTTTGAGATTTGAGAGGGGCTGCTCCTAGTACGAGAGGACCGGAGTGGACGAACCTCTGGTGTTCCGGTTGTCACGCCAGTGGCATTGCCGGGTAGCTATGTTCGGGAAAGATAACCGCTGAAAGCATCTAAGCGGGAAACTTGCCTCAAGATGAGATCTCACTGGAACCTTGAGTTCCCTGAAGGGCCGTCGAAGACTACGACGTTGATAGGTTGGGTGTGTAAGCGCTGTGAGGCGTTGAGCTAACCAATACTAATTGCCCGTGAGGCTTGACCATATAACACCCAAGCAATTTGCTGACCTGAAAAGGCACCAGATTGCGGTGTGTGAAGACGAAACGAACCGAAAGTTCGAAACGCACAAACACCTAGCTGTCACATACCCAATTTGCTGAAGCGAGGCCATCCGGTCCCGAGTCAGTACCCGAATTTCTTGACGACCATAGAGCGTTGGAACCACCTGATCCCATCCCGAACTCAGCAGTGAAACGATGCATCGCCGATGGTAGTGTGGGGTTTCCCCATGTGAGAGTAGGTCATCGTCAAGATTAAATTCCGAAACCCCAATTGCGAAAGCAGTTGGGGTTTTGTTTTGCCTGCGAGAAATGTGTCCGCTTGATTTCTATGCAACGGCCCGGGGCATGGCTATTATGCGGGCCTCATTATGAGGCGATACCTGCATGCTGACGTTGTTGAACCTACTGAAGGATGGACGATTCCATTCCGGACAGGACTTGGGCGTTGCCCTGGGAATTAGCCGAAGTGCTGTATGGAAGCAGCTACAACAGCTTGAAGCTGAACTCGGCCTGTCGATCCATAAAGTTCGCGGTCGCGGATATCAATTGTCGGCCCCTCTGATGCTCCTTGATCCACTTGAAATAACCAGGAAGATGCCCGAATGGCCGGTGCGTGTGTTCGACTCCGTCGACTCGACAAATGCCGAAGCTCTGCGCTCCATCAGCGAGGGCGCCCCCGCGCCGTTTTTGGTGCTCGCGGAGCGACAATTGGCAGGCCGTGGTCGTCGAGGCCGCAAGTGGGTGAGCCCATTTGCGGAAAATCTTTATTACAGCCTGGTTCTTCGAATAGATGGCGGCATGCGTCAGCTTGAGGGGTTGAGCCTTGTTGTTGGCTTGGCCGTGATGCAGACCTTGCGAAGCGCCGGCGTGCCCAATGCCGGTTTGAAGTGGCCCAACGATGTTTTGGTGGGTAACAAGAAAATAGCCGGCATCCTGCTCGAACTCGTCGGCGATCCGGCGGATGTATGTCATGTTGTATTGGGTATAGGAATCAACGTGAATATGCAGGTTGCCGATGAGGTCGACCAGCAATGGACTTCTATAAAACTGGAGTCAGGCAAAGCCTGCGATCGCAATGCTCTGGTGGTTGAGTTGAGTAATCAACTCAAAGCTTATACCCATAAACACCAGCTCAACGGGTTCGCAAGTCTGCAGGCAGAATGGGCGGAAAATCATCTGTGGCAGGGTCGATCCGTGTCGTTGATCGCGGGTAACAGCCATATCGATGGGATAGTGCTCGGGATTGATAGCCAAGGCGGGTTGCGCTTGATTGTAGATGGTGTTGAAAAAGTCTTTAGTGGTGGAGAGCTCAGCCTGAGGTTGCGTGATGATTCTTGAGCTTGACTGCGGCAATAGTTTTATCAAATGGCGCGTGCTGGATGCGTCGGCGAGTGGGCTGGTTTCGGAAGGGGTTGTAGATTCCAATCAGGCTTTGCTTGAGAGTCTACGGATCATAAAGCCGCTCTCGCTGCGCAAGTGTCGTTTGGTAAGCGTCAGGACTAACGAGGAAACCAGCGCTTTAACCGAAATGCTTGAGCGCGCGTTCGGTATTCCTATCGTGTGTGCGAAACCCGCCCGCGAGATGTCCGGTGTTCGAAACGGCTATGAAGACTATGAGCGTCTGGGGCTTGATCGCTGGCTGGCGATGCTCGGCGGCTTCCACCTGGCTGCCGGAAGTGCTTGCCTGGTTCTCGATTTCGGTACCGCGGTCACTGCCGATTTTGTCGCGGCTGACGGTGAGCATCTCGGGGGGTTCATTTGTCCTGGTATGCCTTTGATGCGAAACCAGTTGCGCACCCATACCCGTAAAATTCGTTATGGTGATGAAGCAGCAGAGCGCGCCCTTTCCAGTCACGTCCCGGGACGGACCACCGTTGAAGCGGTGGAGCGCGGTTGTTCTTTGATGCTGAGGGGCTTCGTTCTCACTCAATTAGAGCTGGCTCGAGCGTACTGGGGAGAGCAATTCGCCGTCTTTATTACGGGAGGGGATGCCGAGTTGGTTAAAGGCGTCGCGCCTGACGCCAGGGTTGTGCCCGACCTGGTTTTTGTCGGCTTGGCGATGGCTTGTCCCTTGTCTTGAGGTTTATATGCGTTGGTTGTTCCTGCTGCTGGTTGTACTCAATGTTTTTTACTATGTCTGGCATCAGCAGGAAGCGCCCTTGCGAGCCAAAGATGTAACGCCTCTTAATCTGTATCGTGGTTCGCAGCAGGATATCCGTCTGCTGAGCGAAACCGCAGGTGAAGGTCGAAGAGGCGAGGTGGCGCCGCGTCAGCAGTGCTTGTTCCTTGGTGGATTTTCTGACGAAGATTCAATTGCCAGGTTGCAACAGCGTCTGGTGGCGATGAAAGTCAATGTGCAATCCCTGCCGAAAGATGCTGCCGGAAGCGGGTACTGGCTGGCAGCTGCGCCGGACAGCCAGCGTTTGTTGGGCGATCTGCAGTTGCAAAACCTTTCCAAGGAATTCAATGAGTTAAAACATAAAATAATGCTGTGCGAAGGGGTTGCACCTGCTCAATAGTTTGCATAGAATGGCGCCCGCTCCACAGCGAACACCTTAAACGGGATTCGAAGTGAAGCGTGTCAACGCAGCTAACCTCAGGTTTTTAAATGAGAAAATGCTTGACAGGGGTTTGGCATGATATAGAATGCCGGCCTGATTAGGAGGGGTTCCCGAGCGGCCAAAGGGATCAGACTGTAAATCTGACGTCTACGACTTCGAAGGTTCGAATCCTTCTCCCTCCACCAGATTTAAGCGTGAGCTGCAGGCTCCGCGGGTATAGTTTAGTGGTAGAACCTCAGCCTTCCAAGCTGATGATGCGGGTTCGATTCCCGCTACCCGCTCCAAGTTTGCAGGTTGTGCAAAAGGGTTTTGCTCTTGTAGCTCAGTTGGTAGAGCACACCCTTGGTAAGGGTGAGGTCAGCGGTTCAAATCCGCTCAAGAGCTCCATATAACAAGGCAGATATGAAAATATCTGCCTTTGTTTTAATGGTTGATATTGTTTGTCTAATTTCTTCTGTAGAGGGTGATATCGATGGCTAAGGAAAAATTTGATCGTTCCCTGCCCCACGTCAACGTTGGGACCATTGGTCACGTTGACCACGGTAAAACCACTCTGACTGCTGCTCTGACTCGCGTTTGCTCCGAGGTTTTCGGTTCTGCAATCGTTGACTTCGACAAGATCGACAGCGCACCAGAAGAAAAAGCTCGCGGTATCACCATCAACACCGCGCACGTTGAGTACAACTCGAAGATCCGTCACTACGCTCACGTTGACTGCCCAGGTCACGCTGACTACGTGAAGAACATGATCACCGGTGCTGCTCAGATGGACGGCGCTATCCTGGTTTGCTCGGCCGCTGATGGTCCGATGCCGCAAACCCGTGAGCACATCCTGCTGTCCCGTCAGGTTGGCGTTCCGTACATCGTGGTCTTCCTGAACAAGGCTGACCTGGTAGACGATGCTGAGCTGCTGGAACTGGTTGAGATGGAAGTTCGTGATCTGCTGTCGACTTACGACTTCCCGGGCGACGACACTCCGATCATCATCGGTTCGGCTCGTATGGCGCTGGAAGGCAAAGACGACAACGAGATGGGCACCACTGCCGTCAAGAAACTGGTTGAAACTCTGGATGCCTACATCCCAGAGCCAGTTCGTATGATCGATAAGCCATTCCTGATGCCAATCGAAGACGTATTCTCGATCTCGGGTCGCGGTACTGTTGTGACTGGTCGTATCGAGCGCGGTATCGTTCGCGTTCAGGACCCGCTGGAAATCGTTGGTCTGCGTGATACCACCGTTACTACTTGCACCGGTGTTGAAATGTTCCGCAAGCTGCTCGACGAAGGTCGTGCTGGCGAGAACTGCGGCGTTCTGCTGCGTGGTACCAAGCGTGATGATGTTGAGCGTGGCCAGGTTCTGGTCAAGCCAGGTTCGGTCAAGCCGCACACCAAGTTCACCGCAGAAGTTTACGTTCTGAGCAAGGAAGAAGGCGGTCGTCACACTCCGTTCTTCAAAGGCTACCGTCCACAGTTCTACTTCCGTACTACTGACGTGACTGGTAACTGCGAGCTGCCAGAAGGCGTTGAAATGGTAATGCCAGGTGACAACATTCAGATGACTGTTACCCTGATCAAAACCATCGCGATGGAAGACGGTCTGCGTTTCGCTATCCGTGAAGGCGGTCGTACCGTCGGCGCTGGCGTCGTAGCAAAAATCATCGAATAAGCGGTTGTAATGTATTTTTCGGGCCGGCATAATGGTCGGCCTGATTTTGTTTTAGGTCAGTAGCTCAATTGGCAGAGCGACGGTCTCCAAAACCGTAGGTTGGGGGTTCGATTCCCTCCTGACCTGCCAGATTCACTCGGTGTATCTGGCTTTCTTTTCACAGGATCTTCATAGATGACTCCTAAAGCTGAAGCTCAAGGCTCTCGCTTCGATCTGCTCAAGTGGCTTGTAGTAGTCGCTTTAGTGGTTGTTGGCGTTGTTGGCAATCAGTATTACGCTGGTTCGCCGATCCTGTACCGTGTACTCGCTTTGCTTGCCATTGCTGCCGTAGCTGCCTTTGTAGGCCTGCAAACCGCGAAGGGCAAGTCTTTCTTTGTACTGGTTAAGGAAGCTCGCACCGAGATTCGTAAAGTCGTGTGGCCAACTCGCCAAGAAACCACGCAGACCACGCTGATTGTCGTGGCTGTTGTTCTGGTTATGGCGTTGCTGTTGTGGGGTCTTGATTCCCTGCTCGGCTGGCTTGTTTCCTTGATTGTCGGCTAAGGGTGTCCCGTGGCTAAGCGTTGGTATGTTGTGCATGCTTACTCGGGTTACGAGAAGCATGTGATGCGCTCGCTGATCGAGCGCGTAAAGCTGGCTGGCATGGAAGATGGCTTCGGCGAGATTCTGGTTCCCACTGAAGAAGTGGTTGAGATGCGTAACGGCCAGAAGCGCAAAAGCGAACGGAAGTTCTTTCCAGGCTATGTGCTGGTCCAGATGGATATGAACGAGGGTACTTGGCACTTGGTCAAGGATACTCCTCGGGTGATGGGTTTTATCGGCGGTACCGCTGACAAGCCTGCGCCAATTACAGATAAAGAGGCAGAAGCGATTCTGCGTCGCGTTGCTGATGGTAGCGACAAGCCTAAGCCGAAGACATTGTTCGAGCCAGGTGAGACGGTGCGTGTCAACGACGGTCCATTCGCTGATTTCAATGGCGTTGTGGAAGAAGTTAACTACGAAAAGAGCCGGATCCAAGTGGCTGTGCTCATTTTCGGTCGCTCTACTCCGGTGGAGCTCGAGTTCAGTCAGGTCGAGAAGGTCTAACTGGACAAGCAATCCCAACCCCGCAGCCTTAGGCTGTGGGGTTTTGTCGTCACTGGGATAAACGCGCAAGTAACCGGGGAGCCTTTCGAGGCGTTCGAACCCGTAATTGGAGTGCCTCATGGCCAAGAAGATTACCGCTTACATCAAGCTGCAAGTGAAGGCCGCTCAGGCTAACCCAAGTCCACCGGTTGGTCCTGCTCTGGGTCAGCACGGCGTGAACATCATGGAATTCTGCAAGGCTTTCAACGCCCGTACTCAGGGTCTTGAGCCAGGTCTGCCGACTCCAGTGATCATCACTGTCTACAGCGACCGTAGCTTCACTTTCGAAACCAAATCCACCCCTGCTTCGGTTCTGCTGAAGAAGGCGGCCGGTCTGACCAGCGGTTCCGCTCGTCCGAACACCGTTAAGGTTGGCACTGTTACCCGTGCTCAGCTGGAAGAAATCGCGAAAACCAAAAACGCGGATCTGACTGCAGCTGATATGGATGCAGCCGTGCGTACTATCGCCGGTTCTGCTCGTAGCATGGGCCTTAACGTGGAGGGTGTGTAATGGCTAAGCTGACCAAGCGTCAAAAGGCTATCGCCGGCAAAATCGAAGCAGGCAAGGCCTACAACATTGTAGACGCCGCTGCTCTGCTGGCCGAGCTGTCGACTGTCAAGTTCAGCGAGTCGTTCGACGTTGCTGTAAACCTGGGTGTAGACCCGCGTAAATCCGACCAGGTTGTTCGTAGCGCTACTGTGCTGCCACACGGCACTGGCAAGACCGTTCGCGTTGCTGTGTTCACCCAGGGTCCAGCTGCTGAGGCCGCTCTGGCTGCCGGCGCTGATCGTGTAGGTATGGACGACCTGGCTGCCGAAATGAAAGGCGGCGACCTGAACTATGACGTAGTGATCGCATCCCCGGATGCCATGCGCGTTGTAGGTCAGTTGGGTCAGATCCTCGGTCCACGTGGCCTGATGCCTAACCCTAAAGTCGGCACCGTAACTCCAGACGTAGCCAACGCGGTCAAGAACGCCAAGGCTGGTCAGGTTCGTTATCGCACCGACAAAAACGGCATCATCCACACTTCCGTTGGCAAGATCGGCTTCGACGCCGTCAAGCTGAAGGAAAACGTTGAAGCCCTGATCGCTGATCTGAAGCGTATCAAGCCAGCTTCCTCGAAAGGTATTTACGTCAAGCGCGTTACCCTGAGCACCACTATGGGCCCAGGTCTGGTTATCGACCAGAGCTCGCTCGACGCGTAAGACAAAGGTTGGCGCGGATTGCCGCGCCAATTGAAAGATTGGGGTCCCTGCCTGGCGGGGGCTATCCAAGACCGTAGGCGGCGCAAGCCTTAAACCTCAAGCCTACGCAGATGGTGCTCCCGGTTCCTTACCGAATCAGACACCAAAACGACATTCGGTTCCGATCGAATGAAACGGTAACAAGCAGGAGTTAAACCCGTGGCAATTAATCTCGAAGACAAGAAGGCCATCGTCGCTGAAGTCAACGAGGCTGCCAAAGTCGCTCTGTCCGCTGTCGTGGTTGATGCACGTGGCGTAACAGTAGGCGCAATGACCGGACTCCGTAAAGAGGCTCGTGAAGCTGGCGTTTACGTACGTGTTGTACGTAACACCCTGCTCAAGCGCGCTGTTGCTGACACTCAATACAGTGTTCTCAACGACGTGTTCACCGGCCCGACCCTGATTGCATTCTCGAACGAACATCCGGGCGCTGCTGCCCGTATCTTCAAAGAGTTTGCCAAGGGTCAGGACAAGTTCGAGATCAAGGCAGCTGCGTTCGAGGGCAAGTTCCTCGCAGCTAATCAGATCGACGTACTGGCAACTCTGCCGACCCGTGATGAAGCAATTTCTCAGCTGATGAGCGTGATTCAAGGCGCAACCAGCAAATTGGCTCGTACTCTGGCGGCAATTCGCGACCAGAAAGAAGCTGCCGCAGCCTAAGGCTCGTCACTTCTCGCGTTTTTTGTTTATTTCGATGGTCGCGTAGGCCGTCCCCCAATTCAGGAATTGAGTCATGTCTCTGACTAACGAACAAATCATCGAAGCAATCGGCCAGAAATCCGTAGTGGAAATCGTTGAGCTGATCAAAGCGATGGAAGAAACCTTCGGTGTTACCGCTGCTGCCGCTTCGGCTGGCCCAGCTGTAGCTGCTGCTGCTGTTGAAGAGCAAACCGAGTTCAACGTTGTTCTGCTGGAAGCTGGCGAGAAGAAGGTTAACGTGATCAAGGCAGTTCGTGAACTGACCGGTCTGGGCCTGAAAGAAGCCAAAGAGAAAGTAGACGGCGCTCCTCAGGTTGTAGCTGAAGGCGTTTCGAAAGAAGCGGCTGAAGACGCCAAGAAGAAGCTGGAAGAAGCAGGCGCTAAAGTCGAGCTGAAGTAAGCATCGACTTTGCTCCTCCAGCCCGAGCGTCAAGCGACAGGCTGATGGCTGGTGGCTCTTGCCACCGGCCTTTTTCCGTTATTGGCAGCCGACTGGGTCGGTGCTGATAAAGGCGCTGTAACCACCCGATGCGGTGGCGCAAACCATGGGGTTTGCACGATTTTCTGGCTGCTCCCGTCGGGAGGGGCCAAACAAGCAGGTGACCAAGCTGGGGAACGCTGATGGCTTACTCATATACTGAGAAAAAACGTATCCGCAAGGACTTTAGCAAGTTGCCGGACGTCATGGATGTGCCTTACCTCCTGGCCATCCAGCTGGATTCGTATCGTGAATTCTTGCAAGCGGGAGCGACTAAAGATCAGTTCCGCGACGTGGGCCTGCATGCGGCCTTCAAATCCGTTTTCCCGATCATCAGCTACTCCGGCAATGCTGCGCTGGAGTACGTCGGTTATCGCCTGGGCGAACCGGCATTTGATGTCAAAGAATGCGTATTGCGCGGTGTAACTTTCGCCGTACCTTTGCGGGTAAAAGTGCGCCTGATCATTTTCGACAAAGAATCGTCGAACAAAGCGATCAAGGACATCAAAGAGCAAGAAGTCTACATGGGTGAAATCCCCCTGATGACTGAGAACGGTACCTTCGTAATCAACGGTACCGAGCGTGTTATCGTTTCCCAGCTGCACCGTTCCCCGGGCGTGTTCTTCGACCACGACCGCGGCAAGACGCACAGCTCCGGCAAACTGCTGTATTCGGCTCGCATCATTCCTTACCGCGGTTCGTGGCTGGACTTCGAATTCGACCCGAAAGACTGCGTCTTCGTGCGTATCGACCGTCGTCGCAAACTGCCGGCTTCGGTACTGCTGCGCGCACTCGGTTACACCACCGAAGAAGTGCTGGACGCGTTCTACACCACCAACGTATTCCACCTGAGCGGCGAGACCCTCAGCCTGGAACTGGTGCCATCGCGCCTGCGTGGTGAGGTTGCGGTTCTGGACATCCAGGACGAGAAGGGCAAGGTCATCGTTGAGCAAGGCCGCCGTATTACCGCGCGCCACATCAACCAGATCGAGAAAGCCGGTATCAAGACGCTGGACGTGCCACTGGACTACGTCCTCGGCCGCACCACCGCCAAGGCTATCGTGCACCCGGCTACCGGCGAAATCCTGGCCGAATGCAACACCGAGCTGAACACTGAAGTCCTGGCAAAGATCGCCAAGGCCCAGGTCGTTCGCATCGAGACCCTGTACACCAACGACATCGACTGTGGTCCGTTCGTCTCCGACACACTGAAGATCGACTCCACCAGCAACCAATTGGAAGCGCTGGTCGAGATCTATCGCATGATGCGTCCGGGCGAGCCGCCAACCAAAGACGCTGCCGAGACCCTGTTCAACAACCTGTTCTTCAGCCCTGAGCGTTATGACCTGTCTGCGGTCGGCCGGATGAAGTTCAACCGTCGTATCGGTCGTACCGAGATCGAAGGTTCGGGCGTGCTGTGCAAGGAAGACATCGTCGCGGTCCTGAAGACTCTGGTCGACATCCGCAACGGTAAAGGCATCGTCGATGACATCGACCACCTGGGTAACCGTCGTGTTCGCTGCGTAGGCGAAATGGCCGAGAACCAGTTCCGCGTTGGCCTGGTACGTGTTGAGCGTGCGGTCAAAGAGCGTCTGTCGATGGCTGAAAGCGAAGGCCTGATGCCGCAAGACCTGATCAACGCCAAGCCAGTGGCTGCGGCGGTGAAAGAGTTCTTCGGTTCCAGCCAGCTGTCGCAGTTCATGGACCAGAACAACCCGCTGTCCGAGATCACCCACAAGCGTCGTGTCTCTGCACTCGGCCCTGGCGGTCTGACTCGTGAGCGCGCAGGCTTCGAAGTCCGTGACGTACACCCGACTCACTACGGTCGTGTCTGCCCGATTGAAACGCCGGAAGGTCCGAACATCGGCCTGATCAACTCCCTGGCTGCGTACGCTCGCACCAACCAGTACGGCTTCCTGGAAAGCCCGTACCGCGTGGTGAAAGAGGGTGTGGTCACCGACGAGATCGTGTTCCTGTCCGCTATTGAAGAAGCCGATCACGTGATCGCGCAGGCTTCGGCGACCATGAACGAGCAGAAAGTCCTGATCGACGAACTGGTTGCCGTACGTCACCTGAACGAATTCACCGTCAAGGCGCCGGAAGACGTCACCCTGATGGACGTTTCGCCGAAGCAGGTTGTGTCGGTTGCAGCGTCGCTGATTCCGTTCCTCGAGCACGACGACGCCAACCGTGCGTTGATGGGTTCGAACATGCAGCGTCAGGCTGTACCGACTCTGCGCGCTGACAAGCCGCTGGTAGGTACCGGCATGGAGCGTAACGTAGCCCGTGACTCCGGCGTTTGCGTCGTGGCTCGTCGTGGTGGCGTGATCGACTCCGTCGACGCCAGCCGTATCGTGGTTCGTGTTGCCGATGACGAAGTTGAAACCGGTGAAGCCGGTGTCGACATCTACAACCTGACCAAATACACCCGCTCGAACCAGAACACCTGCATCAACCAGCGTCCGCTGGTACGTAAAGGTGATCGCGTTCAGCGTAGCGACATCATGGCCGACGGCCCGTCCACCGATATGGGTGAGCTGGCACTGGGTCAGAACATGCGCATCGCGTTCATGGCATGGAACGGCTTCAACTTCGAAGACTCCATCTGCCTGTCCGAGCGTGTTGTTCAGGAAGACCGTTTCACCACGATCCACATTCAGGAACTGACCTGTGTGGCCCGTGACACCAAGCTTGGCCCAGAGGAAATCACTGCGGACATCCCGAACGTGGGTGAAGCTGCACTGAACAAGCTGGACGAAGCCGGTATCGTTTACGTAGGTGCTGAAGTAGGCGCAGGCGACATCCTGGTGGGTAAGGTCACTCCGAAAGGCGAGACCCAACTGACTCCGGAAGAAAAACTGCTGCGTGCAATCTTCGGTGAAAAAGCCAGCGACGTTAAAGACACCTCCCTGCGCGTGCCAACCGGCACCAAGGGTACTGTCATCGACGTACAGGTCTTCACCCGCGACGGCGTTGAGCGTGATGCTCGTGCACTGTCGATCGAGAAGTCCCAGCTGGACGAGATCCGCAAGGATCTGAACGAAGAGTTCCGCATCGTTGAAGGCGCGACTTTCGAACGTCTGCGTTCCGCACTGGTAGGCCACAAGGCCGAAGGCGGCGCCGGCCTGAAGAAAGGTCAGGACATCACCGACGAAGTACTCGACGGTCTTGAGCACGGCCAGTGGTTCAAACTGCGCATGGCTGAAGATGCGCTGAACGAGCAGCTCGAGAAGGCTCAGGCCTACATCGTTGATCGTCGCCGTCTGCTGGACGACAAGTTCGAAGACAAGAAGCGCAAACTGCAGCAGGGCGATGACCTGGCTCCAGGCGTGCTGAAAATCGTCAAGGTTTACCTGGCAATCCGTCGCCGCATCCAGCCGGGCGACAAGATGGCCGGTCGTCACGGTAACAAGGGTGTGGTCTCCGTGATCATGCCGGTTGAAGACATGCCGCACGATGCCAATGGCACCCCGGTCGACGTAGTCCTCAACCCGCTGGGCGTACCTTCGCGTATGAACGTTGGTCAGATTCTCGAAACCCACCTGGGCCTCGCGGCCAAAGGTCTGGGCGAGAAGATCAACCGGATGGTCGAAGAGCAGCGTAAAGTCGCTGAACTGCGCACTTTCCTGGACGAGATCTACAACCAGATCGGCGGTCGTAACGAAGATCTGGACAGCTTCTCCGATCAGGAAATCCTCGATCTGGCGAACAACCTGCGTGGCGGCGTTCCAATGGCCACTCCAGTGTTCGACGGCGCCAAGGAAAGCGAAATCAAGGCCATGCTGAAACTGGCAGACCTGCCGGAAAGCGGCCAGATGCAGCTGACCGACGGCCGTACCGGCAACAAGTTCGAGCGTCCAGTTACCGTTGGCTACATGTACATGCTGAAGCTGAACCACTTGGTAGACGACAAGATGCACGCGCGTTCTACCGGTTCTTACAGCCTGGTTACCCAGCAGCCGCTGGGTGGTAAGGCGCAGTTCGGTGGTCAGCGTTTCGGGGAGATGGAGGTCTGGGCACTGGAAGCATACGGTGCTGCTTACACTCTGCAAGAAATGCTCACAGTGAAGTCGGACGATGTGAACGGCCGTACCAAGATGTACAAGAACATCGTGGATGGCGATCACCGTATGGAGCCGGGCATGCCCGAGTCCTTCAACGTGTTGATCAAGGAAATTCGTTCCCTCGGCATCGATATCGATCTGGAAACCGAATAACACGTGACGCGAATCGAGAGCGGGGCAGGATTGCCCGCTCTCTGCTCCGCCAGGAGGAAAGGCCTTGAAAGACCTACTGAATTTGCTGAAAAACCAGGGTCAAGTCGAAGAGTTCGACGCCATCCGTATCGGATTGGCCTCGCCGGAGATGATCCGTTCGTGGTCGTTCGGTGAAGTTAAAAAGCCGGAAACCATCAACTACCGTACGTTCAAACCTGAGCGTGACGGCCTGTTCTGCGCCAAGATCTTTGGCCCGGTAAAGGATTACGAGTGCCTGTGCGGTAAGTACAAGCGCTTGAAGCACCGTGGTGTGATCTGCGAGAAGTGCGGCGTTGAAGTTGCACTGGCCAAGGTTCGTCGTGAGCGCATGGCGCACATCGAGCTGGCTTCGCCGGTTGCCCACATCTGGTTCCTGAAGTCGCTGCCGTCCCGTATCGGCCTGCTGATGGACATGACCCTGCGTGATATCGAGCGCGTTCTCTACTTCGAGAGCTATGTCGTTATCGATCCAGGCATGACCACCCTTGAAAAAGGTCAGCTGCTGAACGACGAACAGTACTTCGAAGCGCTTGAAGAGTTCGGAGACGATTTCGACGCCCGCATGGGTGCCGAAGCTGTCCGTGAACTGCTGCACGCTATCGACCTGGAGCACGAGATTGGCCGTCTGCGCGAAGAGATTCCGCAAACCAACTCGGAAACCAAGATCAAGAAGCTGTCCAAGCGTCTGAAATTGATGGAAGCCTTCCAGGGTTCCGGCAACCTGCCAGAGTGGATGGTGCTGACCGTTCTGCCGGTTCTGCCGCCAGATCTGCGTCCACTGGTCCCGCTGGATGGCGGTCGTTTCGCGACCTCCGACCTCAACGATCTGTATCGTCGAGTGATTAACCGTAACAACCGTTTGAAGCGCTTGCTGGATCTGTCGGCTCCGGACATCATCGTGCGCAACGAAAAGCGCATGTTGCAGGAAGCGGTCGATGCATTGCTCGACAACGGTCGTCGTGGTCGCGCTATCACCGGTTCCAACAAGCGTCCTCTGAAATCCCTGGCTGACATGATCAAGGGTAAGCAGGGTCGTTTCCGTCAGAACTTGCTCGGTAAGCGTGTTGACTACTCCGGTCGTTCGGTAATTACCGTAGGCCCGACCCTGCGTCTGCACCAGTGCGGTCTGCCGAAGAAGATGGCTCTCGAGCTGTTCAAGCCGTTCATTTTTGGCAAGCTGGAAATGCGTGGTCTGGCGACCACCATCAAAGCGGCCAAGAAAATGGTCGAGCGCGAACTGCCAGAGGTTTGGGACGTTCTCGCTGAAGTGATTCGCGAACACCCGGTTCTTCTCAACCGTGCACCGACCCTTCACCGTCTGGGTATCCAGGCGTTTGAACCGGTACTGATCGAAGGTAAGGCTATCCAGCTGCACCCGCTGGTCTGCGCCGCGTACAACGCCGACTTCGACGGCGACCAAATGGCCGTGCACGTACCGCTGACACTGGAAGCGCAGCTCGAAGCGCGTGCGTTGATGATGTCGACCAACAACATTCTGTCGCCAGCCAACGGTGAGCCAATCATCGTTCCGTCGCAGGACGTTGTATTGGGTCTGTACTACATGACTCGTGAAGCGATCAACGCCAAGGGCGAAGGTCGTGTGTTCGCGGATCTGCAGGAAGTCGACCGTGTGTTCCGTGCCGGCGAAGCTGCACTGCACGCCAAGGTCAAGGTTCGTATCAACGAAACCGTCAACGACCGTGACGGCAACAGCGTGAGCGGTACCCGTATCGTCGACACCACTGTCGGCCGTGCGCTGCTGTTCCAGGTTGTGCCGAAAGGTCTGTCGTTCGACGTCGTCAACCTGCCGATGAAGAAAAAGGCGATCTCCAAGCTGATCAACCAGTGCTACCGTGTGGTTGGTCTGAAAGAGACCGTGATCTTCGCTGACCAGTTGATGTACACCGGTTTCGCTTACTCGACCATCTCCGGCGTTTCGATCGGTGTTAACGACTTCGTTATCCCGGATGAAAAAGCCCGCATCATCGGTGCAGCCACCGACGAAGTGAAAGAGATCGAGAGCCAGTACGCCTCCGGCCTGGTAACCCAGGGCGAGAAGTACAACAAAGTGATCGACCTCTGGTCGAAAGCGAACGACGAAGTTTCCAAGGCGATGATGGCCAACCTCTCGAAAGAGAAAGTCATCGACCGTCACGGCGACGAAGTCGACCAAGAGTCTTTCAACTCGATGTACATGATGGCCGACTCGGGTGCGCGGGGTTCCGCAGCACAGATTCGTCAGCTGGCCGGTATGCGTGGTCTGATGGCCAAGCCGGACGGTTCCATCATTGAAACGCCGATTACTGCGAACTTCCGTGAAGGTTTGAGCGTACTTCAGTACTTCATCTCGACTCACGGTGCTCGTAAAGGTCTGGCGGATACCGCGTTGAAAACTGCGAACTCCGGTTACCTGACTCGTCGTCTGGTAGACGTGGCGCAGGATCTGGTTGTAACCGAGATCGATTGCGGCACCGAACACGGTCTGCTGATGACTCCGCACATTGAAGGCGGTGACGTTGTAGAGCCGTTGGGTGAGCGCGTATTGGGTCGTGTCATTGCCCGTGACGTATTCAAGCCAGGCACCGAGGACGTCATCGTTCCTGCCGGTACTCTGGTAGACGAGAAGTGGGTCGAGTTCATCGAGCTGAACAGCATCGACGAAGTGATCGTGCGTTCGCCGATCAGCTGCGAAACCCGCTATGGCATTTGCGCCAAGTGCTACGGCCGTGATCTGGCTCGTGGTCACCAGGTGAACATCGGTGAAGCGGTCGGCGTTATCGCTGCCCAGTCCATCGGTGAGCCGGGTACCCAGCTGACCATGCGTACGTTCCACATCGGTGGTGCGGCAAGCCGTACTTCCGCAGCCGACAGCGTTCAGGTGAAGAATGGCGGTACCGTCCGTCTGCACAACCTGAAGCACGTCGAGCGAGTGGATGGTCACCTGGTTGCTGTGTCCCGTTCCGGTGAGCTGGCAATCGCTGACGATTTCGGTCGTGAGCGCGAGCGTTACAAGCTGCCGTACGGTGCTGTGATTTCGGTTAAAGAAGGTGACAAGGTCGACGCTGGCGCAATCGTGGCCAAGTGGGATCCGCACACTCACCCGATCGTTACCGAAATGAAAGGTACCGTGACCTACGTGGGCATGGAAGAAGGCATCACGATCAAGCGTCAGACTGACGAATTGACCGGTATGACCAACATTGAAGTACTCGACGCGAAAGATCGTCCTGCAGCGGGCAAAGAAATTCGTCCTGCAGTGAAGATGGTCGACGACAACGGCAAGGATCTGTTGCTGCCAGGCACTGACGTAATCGCTCAGTACTTCCTGCCAGCCAACGCTCTGGTCGGTGTGGCTGACGGTGCGAAGATTGCGATCGGTGATGTTATCGCTCGTATCCCGCAGGAAACTTCGAAGACCCGTGACATCACCGGTGGTCTGCCGCGTGTTGCCGACCTGTTCGAAGCGCGTCGTCCGAAAGAAGCGTCGATTCTGGCTGAAGTCAGCGGCACCATCGCGTTCGGTAAAGAGACCAAGGGCAAGCGCCGTCTGGTCATTACCCCGAACGACGGTAGCGATCCGTACGAAGAGCTGATTCCGAAGTGGCGTCACCTGAACGTCTTCGAAGGCGAGCAGGTAAACCGCGGCGAAGTTATCTCCGACGGTCCAAGCGATCCGCACGACATCCTGCGTCTGCTGGGTGTGAGCGCGCTGGCCAAGTACATCGTCAACGAGATCCAGGACGTTTATCGTCTGCAAGGCGTGAAGATCAACGACAAGCACATCGAGACCATCCTGCGTCAGATGCTGCGTAAAGTTGAGATCTCCGAGTCCGGCGATTCCAGCTTCATCAAGGGCGACCAGATGGAACTGACTCACGTTCTGGTCGAGAACGAACGTCTGAGCGCGGAAGACAAGTTTGTCTCCAAGTTCACTCGCGTTCTGCTGGGTATCACCAAGGCGTCGTTGTCCACCGAATCGTTCATCTCGGCGGCTTCCTTCCAGGAAACCACTCGCGTACTGACCGAAGCGGCAGTCACCGGCAAGCGCGATTACCTGCGCGGCCTGAAAGAAAACGTAGTCGTGGGTCGTCTGATCCCGGCCGGTACCGGTCTTGCCTATCACAGCGAGCGCAAGCGTCGCCGTGATGCCGACAAGCCGTTGCGCGTAAGCGCCAGTGAAGTGGAAGCTGCACTGACCGAAGCGCTGAACTCGAGCGGTAACTGAGTTCTGCGATAAACGAGAGTGAGGCCCTGATCGCTCCGTTCGTCGAATCGAGACATTAAGTCAAGGTTCGATGGGCGGGGAGGTCGGGGCCTTGCCTTGACTGGAATCAAGATCCTCTTTAGACTCTTGATCCCCTAAATTTGGCGGGAATTCGTTCCTGCCATTTTGCTTTTCTTGCAAGACAATAGCGTCGCAAGACAACAGTGGAGCTAGTAGATGGCAACTATCAACCAGCTGGTACGTCAGCCGCGTAAGCGTATCGTCGAGAAATCCGACGTACCTGCGCTGCAGAACTGCCCGCAACGTCGTGGCGTGTGCACCCGTGTGTACACCACCACGCCGAAAAAACCTAACTCGGCACTGCGTAAAGTATGCCGTGTGCGTCTGACCAACGGTTTCGAGGTTTCCTCGTACATCGGTGGTGAAGGCCACAACCTGCAAGAGCACAGCGTGGTACTGATCCGCGGCGGTCGTGTAAAAGACTTGCCAGGTGTTCGTTACCACACCGTTCGCGGCTCCTTGGATACTTCCGGCGTTAAAGGCCGTAACCAGGGTCGTTCGAAGTACGGTACCAAGCGTCCGAAGTAATCGGCCGTTTTGCAGATTTTTATTTTATTGAGTCGATAAGAGTAAGGTCGGGCACGCATCCTCTGGATCTGTCCCGAGCTAACCTGAAGACCGCTTGAGGGCTTATCATGCCAAGACGTCGCGTAGCAGCAAAGCGTGAGATTCTGGACGATCCGAAATACGGAAGCCAGATCCTCGCCAAATTCATGAACCACGTTATGGAAAGCGGCAAGAAAGCCGTTGCCGAGCGTATCGTTTATGGTGCCCTGGAAACCGTTGCGGCCCGTAAGGCTGGCACCGATCCCCTGGAACTCTTCGAAAAAGCACTCGACGCCATCGCTCCGCTGGTCGAAGTGAAGTCGCGCCGCGTTGGTGGTGCTACTTACCAGGTTCCGGTCGAGGTTCGTCCTTCCCGTCGTAACGCTCTGGCAATGCGCTGGTTGGTAGACTTCGCCCGTAAGCGCGGCGAGAAGTCTATGGCTCTGCGTTTGGCTGGCGAACTGCTGGATGCTGCTGAAGGTAAAGGTGCTGCTGTTAAGAAGCGTGAAGACGTGCACCGTATGGCCGAAGCTAACAAAGCTTTCTCGCACTACCGCTTCTAATTTTAGCTTCACTAATTTTGCGAGGGCTTTATGGCTCGTACTACTCCGATTAGCCGCTACCGTAACATCGGTATCGTCGCTCACGTGGATGCTGGTAAAACCACCACCACCGAGCGCGTACTGTTTTACACCGGCAAAAGTCACAAAATGGGCGAGGTGCATGATGGCGCCGCGACCACAGACTGGATGGTTCAGGAGCAGGAGCGTGGTATTACCATTACTTCTGCTGCCATTACCGCCTTCTGGAAAGGTTCCGAGAAGCAGTACTCTCACGAGCACCGTTTCAACGTAATCGATACCCCGGGCCACGTTGACTTCACCATTGAAGTTGAGCGTTCCCTGCGCGTACTCGACGGCGCTGTCGTTGTGTTCTGCGGTACTTCGGGTGTTGAGCCGCAGTCGGAAACCGTATGGCGTCAAGCCAACAAATACGGCGTTCCACGTCTTGTTTACGTAAACAAGATGGACCGTGCCGGCGCCAACTTCCTGCGCGTGATCGGTCAGATCAAGCAGCGTCTGGGTCACACTCCGGTGCCGATCCAGTTGGCCATCGGTTCCGAAGACAACTTCCAGGGTCAGATCGATCTGATCAACATGCAAGCTGTCTACTGGAACGACTCTGACAAAGGTATGGTTCCTGTTCGCAAGGACATTCCTGCCGAGCTGCAAGAGCTGGCGGAAGAGTGGCGCAACAACATGGTTGAAGCTGCCGCCGAAGCCAACGAAGAGCTGATGAACAAGTACCTGGAAGGCGAAGAGCTGTCGATCGAAGAGATCAAGGCGGCTTTGCGTCAGCGTACTATCGCCGGCGAAATCGTTCTGGCCGTTTGCGGTTCTTCGTTCAAGAACAAGGGCGTTCCCCTGGTTCTCGACGCCGTTATCGACTACCTGCCTGCTCCGACCGACATTCCTGCTATCAAGGGTTCCAACCCTGATAACGAGGAAGAAGAGATGGAGCGTCATGCAGACGACAACGAGCCTTTCGCGGCTCTGGCGTTCAAGATCGCTACCGACCCATTCGTGGGTACTCTGACCTTCGTCCGCGTTTACTCGGGCGTGTTGAACTCCGGCGACGGCGTGATCAACTCGGTCAAAGGCAAGAAAGAGCGCGTGGGTCGTATGGTGCAAATGCACGCAAACGCCCGTGAAGAGATCAAGGAAGTACGCGCTGGTGACATCGCGGCCCTGATCGGCATGAAGGACGTCACCACTGGTGAAACCCTCTGCAACGCTGACAAGCCAATCATCCTGGTTCGCATGGACTTCCCGGAGCCGGTTATTTCGGTTGCTGTAGAGCCTAAGACCAAGGATGACCAGGAAAAAATGGGTATCGCTCTGGGCAAACTTGCTCAGGAAGACCCGTCTTTCCGCGTTAAAACTGATGAAGAGACTGGTCAGACGATCATCTCCGGCATGGGCGAGCTGCACCTGGACATCCTGGTTGACCGGATGCGCCGTGAGTTCAACGTCGAAGCCAACATCGGCAAGCCTCAGGTTTCGTATCGTGAGCGCATCACGAAGAACTGTGAAATCGAAGGCAAGTTCGTTCGTCAGTCCGGTGGTCGCGGCCAGTTCGGTCACTGCTGGATCCGTTTTGCTCCTGCTGACGAAGGTCAGGAAGGTCTGCAATTCGTGAACGAAGTTGTAGGTGGTGTGGTTCCTAAGGAATACATCCCGGCTATCCAGAAGGGTATCGAAGAGCAGATGAAGAACGGCGTTGTTGCCGGCTATCCGCTGATCGGCCTGAAGGCTACCGTGTTCGATGGTTCTTACCACGACGTCGACTCCAACGAGATGGCGTTTAAAGTGGCTGCTTCCATGGCGACCAAGCAACTGGCCCAGAAGGGTGGTGGTGAGTTGCTCGAGCCGATCATGGCGGTAGAGGTTGTTACGCCTGAAGACTATATGGGTGATGTGATGGGCGACCTTAACCGTCGTCGCGGCATGATCCAGGGTATGGAAGACACAGTGTCCGGCAAGGTTATCCGTGCCGAGGTTCCGTTGGGTGAGATGTTCGGTTATGCGACCGACGTTCGTTCCATGTCCCAGGGTCGCGCAAGCTACTCTATGGAATTCAAAAAATATGATACGGCTCCGTCGCACATCGTCGAATCCGTAACCAAAAAACAAGGCTGATTCAGCCCCTTTAGGCTAGGAGTTAATTGTCGTGGCTAAAGAAAAATTTGATCGTTCCCTACCGCACGTCAACGTTGGCACCATCGGTCACGTTGACCACGGTAAAACCACTCTGACTGCTGCTCTGACTCGCGTTTGCTCCGAAGTTTTCGGTTCTGCAATCGTTGACTTCGACAAGATCGACAGCGCACCAGAAGAAAAAGCTCGCGGTATCACCATCAACACCGCGCACGTTGAGTACAACTCGAAGATCCGTCACTACGCTCACGTTGACTGCCCAGGTCACGCTGACTACGTGAAGAACATGATCACCGGTGCTGCTCAGATGGACGGCGCTATCCTGGTTTGCTCGGCCGCTGATGGTCCGATGCCGCAAACCCGTGAGCACATCCTGCTGTCCCGTCAGGTTGGCGTTCCGTACATCGTGGTCTTCCTGAACAAGGCTGACCTGGTAGACGACGCTGAGCTGCTGGAACTGGTTGAGATGGAAGTTCGTGACCTGCTGTCGACTTACGACTTCCCGGGCGACGACACTCCGATCATCATCGGTTCGGCTCGTATGGCGCTGGAAGGCAAAGACGACAACGAGATGGGCACCACTGCCGTCAAGAAGCTGGTTGAAACTCTGGATGCCTACATCCCAGAACCAGTTCGTATGATCGACAAGCCATTCCTGATGCCAATCGAAGACGTATTCTCGATCTCGGGTCGCGGTACTGTTGTGACTGGTCGTATCGAGCGCGGTATCGTTCGCGTTCAGGATCCGCTGGAAATCGTTGGTCTGCGTGACACCACCGTTACTACTTGCACCGGTGTTGAAATGTTCCGCAAGCTGCTCGACGAAGGTCGTGCTGGCGAGAACTGCGGCGTTCTGCTGCGTGGTACCAAGCGTGACGACGTTGAGCGTGGGCAGGTTCTGGTCAAGCCAGGTTCGGTCAAGCCGCACACCAAGTTCACCGCAGAAGTTTACGTTCTGAGCAAGGAAGAAGGCGGTCGTCACACTCCGTTCTTCAAAGGCTACCGTCCACAGTTCTACTTCCGTACTACTGACGTGACTGGTAACTGCGAGCTGCCAGAAGGCGTTGAAATGGTAATGCCAGGTGACAACATTCAGATGACTGTTACCCTGATCAAAACCATCGCGATGGAAGATGGTCTGCGTTTCGCTATCCGTGAAGGCGGTCGTACCGTCGGCGCTGGCGTCGTAGCCAAAATCATCGAGTAAGACTTTTAAAGTCAGCTTGATGAATTGAAAAAGCCCCCGCTCAGCGGGGGCTTTTTTATTGGGTTGACACCTATCGGGGGCGTCTATAGAATTGCGCCTCCTTTTAACGGGCGTATTGCGCCCGGTGGGAATAGCAGCCGGAGTCTGAAATCCAATGCAAAATCAGCAAATCCGTATCAGGTTGAAGGCTTTTGACCATCGCCTGATCGACCAATCAACCCAGGAAATCGTGGAAACCGCGAAACGTACTGGTGCTCAAGTGCGTGGTCCAATTCCACTGCCTACCCGTAAAGAGCGGTTCACCGTTCTGGTTTCCCCGCACGTCAACAAAGACGCGCGTGACCAGTACGAGATCCGCACTCATAAGCGTGTTCTGGACATCGTCCAGCCAACGGATAAAACCGTTGACGCGCTGATGAAGCTTGATCTTGCGGCCGGTGTGGAAGTGCAGATCAGCCTCGGCTAAGACTCGGTCTTGGTCGTGTAACGCTCTGAAATGGGCGGCCATAGCGGGTGAAAGCCCCGTACACTCATGAGGTTTACAACATGACTATTGGTGTAGTCGGTCGTAAATGCGGTATGACCCGTATTTTCACCGAAGAAGGTGTCTCCATTCCGGTCACGGTCATTGAGATCGAGCCGAATCGCGTCACCCAGTTCAAAACTGAAGAGACCGATGGCTATCGTGCAGTGCAAGTCACTGTCGGCGAGCGTCGCGCTTCGCGTGTAACAGCAGCTCAGGCTGGCCACTTCGCTAAAGCGAACGTTGCCGCTGGTCGCACCACCATGGAATTCCGCCTTGAAGAAGGCGAGTACCAGGCTGGCGATCTGATCAACGCTGAAATCTTCGCCGCTGGTCAACTGGTTGATGTAACCGGTCAGTCCAAGGGTAAAGGCTTCCAGGGTACGATCAAGCGTTGGAATTTCCGCGGGCAAGATAACACCCACGGTAACTCCGTATCCCACCGCGTCCCAGGCTCTATCGGCCAGTGCCAGACTCCTGGTCGTGTATTCAAGGGCAAAAAAATGTCCGGTCATATGGGCGCTGAGCGCGTGACCGTGCAGTCCCTGGAAGTAGTGCGCGTGGACGCTGAACGCAATCTGTTGTTGGTCAAGGGTGCTGTTCCTGGCGCTACTGGCGGCAACCTGGTTGTACGTCCAGCAGCCAAGGCTCGCGGTTAAGGGGAAGCTGACATGCAATTAAATGTAAATGACGCTCAAGCGATCGAAGTTTCCGAACTGACATTTGGCGGCGAATTCAACGAGACGCTGGTTCACCAAGCAGTCGTGGCCTACATGGCCGGCGGCCGTCAAGGTAGCAAGCAGCAGAAGACCCGTTCCGACGTTCGTGGTGGCGGCAAGCGCCCATGGCGTCAGAAAGGTACTGGCCGTGCTCGTGCCGGTACTATCCGTAGCCCAATCTGGCGTGGCGGCGGTACCACTTTCGCAGCTCGTCCACAGGATCACTCCCAGAAGCTGAACAAGAAGATGTATCGCGCAGCAATGCGTTCCATCCTTGCTGAGCTGGTGCGTACTGATCGTCTGGTCGTGGTTCAGGATTTCGCTGTTGAAACTCCGAAAACCAAAGATCTGCTGGGCAAACTGAACAACATGAGCCTGACCGACGTTCTGATCGTGTCGGACGCTGTTGATCAGAACCTGTACCTGGCTGCTCGCAACCTGCCGCACGTAGATGTACGTGACGTGCAAGGTTCCGATCCAGTTAGTCTGATCGCATACGACAAGGTGTTGATCACCGTGTCGGCCGTGAAGAAATTCGAGGAGCTGCTGGGATGAACCAGGAACGCGTATTTAAAGTTCTGCTTGGCCCGCACGTTTCCGAGAAGGCTACGGTTCTGGCAGACAAGAAAGGCCAGTTCGTTTTCAAGGTTGCTACTGATGCAACCAAGCTGGAAATCAAGAAGGCCGTCGAAAGCCTGTTCAGCGTGAAAGTAGAGCGCGTCACTACCCTGAACGTTCTGGGTAAGAGCAAGCGCACTGCTCGCGGTCTGGGCAAGCGTAATGACTGGAAGAAGGCAGTTATCTCCCTTCAGCCAGGCCAAGATCTCGATTTCAGCAGCAGTGCTGAGTAAGGAAGGGGTGCATCATGGCAATCGTTAAATGCAAACCGACTTCCCCTGGCCGCCGTTTTGTGGTCAAGGTGGTCAACCAGGAGCTGCATAAAGGCGCTCCTCACGCACCGCTGCTCGAGAAAAAATCGAAGTCTGGTGGTCGTAACAACAATGGCCGTATTACCACTCGTCACATCGGTGGTGGTCATAAGCAGCATTACCGTATGGTCGATTTCCGTCGCAACGACAAAGATGGCATCGTCGCCACTGTCGAGCGTATCGAATACGATCCAAACCGTACTGCTCACATCGCACTGCTGTGCTACGCAGACGGCGAGCGTCGCTACATCATCGCCCCTAAAGGCGTGAGTGCTGGCGACCAGCTGATCGCAGGCGCTCTGGCTCCAATCAAGCCAGGCAACGCTCTGCAACTGCGCAACATTCCAGTCGGTTCTACCGTACACGGCATCGAATTGAAGCCAGGTAAAGGTGCACAGATCGCTCGTTCCGCTGGTGCTTCGGCTCAGTTGATCGCTCGTGAAGGTGTCTACGTGACCCTGCGTCTGCGTTCCGGTGAAATGCGTAAAGTCCTGGCTGAATGCCGTGCGACCCTGGGTGAAGTCTCGAACTCCGAGCACAGCCTGCGTTCGCTGGGTAAAGCTGGTGCCAAACGCTGGCGTGGCGTTCGCCCAACCGTTCGTGGTGTTGCCATGAACCCGGTTGACCACCCACATGGTGGTGGTGAAGGTCGTACCTCTGGTGGTCGTCATCCGGTATCGCCATGGGGCTTCCCGACTAAGGGCGCGAAGACTCGTGGTAATAAGCGTACCGACAAAATGATCGTCCGTCGTCGCAAGTAAATAGAGGGATACGACAGTGCCACGTTCTCTGAAAAAAGGTCCTTTTATTGATCTTCACCTACTGAAGAAGATCGAAGTGGCGGCGGAAAAGAACGATCGCAAACCAATTAAAACCTGGTCGCGTCGTTCGATGATCCTGCCACAAATGGTCGGTCTGACCATCGCAGTACACAACGGTCGTCAGCACGTCCCAGTTCTCGTTAACGAAGACATGGTCGGCCACAAACTGGGCGAGTTCGCCGGTACCCGCAACTATCGCGGGCACGTGGCTGACAAGAAAGCCAAGCGTTAAGGGGTAAGGAAATGGAAGTAGCCGCTAAGTTGTCGGGCGCTCGAATCTCCGCCCAGAAAGCCCGCTTGGTCGCCGACCAGATCCGCGGGAAGAAGGTGGGCGAAGCGCTCAACCTGTTGGCTTTCAGCAGTAAGAAAGCCGCCGAGATCATGAAGAAAGTGCTGGAGTCGGCCGTAGCCAACGCCGAGCATAACGAAGGCGCAGACGTTGATGACCTGAAGGTCAGCACCGTTTTCGTCAACGAAGGGCGTTCGCTGAAGCGCATCATGCCACGTGCCAAAGGCCGTGCTGATCGCATCGTCAAGCGGTCTTGCCATATCACTGTCAAGGTTGCTGACAAGTAACGGAGTCGAAGAGATGGGTCAGAAAGTACATCCCATTGGCATTCGCCTGGGAATCGTCAAGGAGCACACCTCCGTCTGGTACGCAGACGGTCGGACTTATGCGGACTACTTGTTCGCAGATCTGAAAGTGCGTGAGTATCTCCAAGACAAACTAAAAAGCGCGTCCGTAAGCCGTATCGATATCCATCGTCCGGCCCAAACTGCACGCATCACCATCCACACCGCTCGTCCAGGTATCGTTATCGGGAAGAAAGGTGAAGATGTTGAGAAACTGCGTCAGGACCTGACCAAGCAAATGGGTGTGCCTGTGCACATCAATATCGAAGAGATCCGCAAGCCGGAGCTCGACGGTATGCTGGTTGCGCAGAGCGTAGCTCAGCAGCTGGAGCGTCGTGTAATGTTCCGTCGCGCTATGAAGCGCGCTGTACAGAACGCCATGCGCATTGGTGCCAAAGGCATCAAAATCCAAGTGAGCGGTCGTCTCGGCGGTGCTGAAATCGCACGTACTGAATGGTATCGCGAAGGTCGTGTGCCACTGCACACCCTGCGTGCCGACATCGACTATGCCAACTACGAAGCTCACACCACTTACGGTGTGATCGGTGTAAAGGTTTGGATCTTCAAAGGCGAAGTTATTGGTGGTCGCCAAGAAGAACTGAAACCACAAGCACCAGCGCCTCGTAAAAAAGCTGCTAAGTAAGGGGTACGCCAAATGTTGCAACCAAAGCGTACGAAGTTCCGCAAGCAGATGACCGGCCACAACCGTGGTCTGGCACTGCGCGGTAGCAAAGTCAGCTTCGGCGAGTTCGCGCTGAAGTCTGTTGCTCGTGGTCGTCTCACCGCTCGTCAGATCGAGTCAGCGCGTCGTGCTCTGACCCGTCACGTAAAACGTGGCGGCAAGATCTGGATCCGTGTATTCCCGGACAAGCCGATTTCCAAGAAGCCTCTCGAGGTTCGTATGGGTAAAGGTAAGGGTAACGTGGAGTACTGGGTTGCCCAGATTCAGCCAGGCAAAGTCCTGTATGAAATCGAGGGTGTTTCTGAAGAGCTGGCGCGTGAGGCTTTCGCCCTGGCTGCTGCAAAGCTGCCGCTCGCCACCTCCTTTGTTAAACGGACGGTGATGTGATGAAAGCGAATGAACTTCGTGAAAAATCCGCACAGCAGCTGAACGAGCAACTGCTCGGCTTGCTGCGCGACCAGTTCAATCTGCGCATGCAGAAAGCAACTGGCCAGTTGGGGCAGTCTCATCTGCTCTCGCAAGTTAAGCGTGACATCGCTCGCGTGAAGACTGTGCTCAACCAGCAGGCAGGTAAGTGATCATGGCTGAAGCCGAAAAAACTGTCCGTACGCTGACTGGCCGTGTTGTCAGCGACAAGATGGACAAAACCATCACCGTTCTGATCGAGCGTCGCGTAAAGCACCCGATCTACGGTAAATACGTTAAGCGTTCGACTAAGCTGCACGCGCACGACGAAACCAATCAGTGCCACATCGGCGACAAAGTCACTATTCGTGAAACTCGTCCGATGGCCAAGACCAAGTCTTGGGCGCTGGTTGATGTTCTCGAACGCGCTGTGGAAGTCTAAGGGCTAGGGGTCGGAGAAATTATATGATTCAGACTCAATCCATGCTCGATGTGGCCGATAACAGCGGCGCTCGCCGTGTTATGTGCATCAAGGTGCTGGGTGGCTCCCATCGTCGTTACGCTGGTATCGGTGACATCATCAAAGTTACCGTGAAGGAAGCAATTCCTCGCGGTAAAGTGAAAAAAGGCCAAGTGATGACTGCTGTTGTAGTCCGCACTCGTCACGGCGTACGTCGTGCTGATGGCTCCATTATCCGCTTTGATGGCAACGCTGCTGTTCTTCTGAACAACAAGCAAGAGCCGATCGGCACCCGTATCTTTGGGCCAGTGACCCGTGAACTTCGTACTGAGAAGTTCATGAAGATCGTCTCGCTCGCCCCAGAAGTGCTGTAAGGAGATCCGACATGCAAAAGATTCGTCGTGACGACGAGATCATCGTGATCGCCGGCAAAGACAAAGGTAAGCGCGGTAAGGTGCTGAAGGTTCTTGCTGACAACCGTCTGGTTGTTGGTGGTCTGAACCTGGTCAAGCGTCATACCAAGCCTAACCCGATGTCGGGCGTACAGGGCGGTATCGTCGAGAAAGAAGCGCCACTGCACGCTTCCAACGTCGCCATCTTCAACGGCGAAACCAACAAGGCTGACCGCGTTGGTTTCAAAGTAGAAGACGGTAAGAAAATTCGTGTCTTCAAGTCGACCCAAAAAGCGGTTGATGCTTGAACACTGCTAGGTAGAAGACCATGGCACGACTAAAAGAGATTTACCGGAAGGAAATCGCTCCGAAACTTAAGGAAGAACTTAAGCTTTCGAACGTGATGGAAGTTCCGCGCGTTACCAAAATCACCCTGAACATGGGTCTGGGCGAAGCGATCGGCGACAAAAAAGTCATCGAGCACGCTGTTGCTGACCTGGAAAAGATCACCGGCCAGAAAGTCGTTGTGACCTACGCTCGTAAATCCATCGCTGGCTTTAAAGTCCGCGAAGGATGGCCGATCGGCGTCAAAGTGACCCTGCGCCGTGAGCGTATGTACGAGTTCCTGGATCGTCTGCTGTCGATCTCCCTGCCTCGGGTTCGCGACTTCCGCGGCCTGAATGCCAAGTCCTTCGATGGTCGTGGCAACTACAGCATGGGCGTGAAAGAGCAGATCATCTTCCCGGAAATCGACTACGACAAGATCGATGCTCTCCGCGGTCTGGACATTACCCTGACCACCACTGCCAAGAACGATGATGAAGGCCGCGCTCTGCTGCGTGCTTTCAAATTCCCGTTCCGCAACTGATTGGAGTAGGAAAATGGCCAAGAAGAGCATGAAGAACCGTGAGCTGAAGCGTCAGCTCACCGTTGCCAAGTACGCCACCAAGCGTGCAGCGCTGAAAGCTATCATCGTCGATCTGAACGCAAGTCCAGAAGCGCGTTGGGAAGCTACCGTAGCTCTGCAGAAGCAACCACGTGACGCAAGCGCTTCGCGCATGCGTAACCGTTGCCGCCTGACTGGTCGTCCGCACGGCGTGTACCGCAAGTTCGGCCTCGGCCGTAACATGCTGCGTCAAGCTGCAATGCGTGGTGACGTGCCAGGTCTGGTTAAAGCCAGCTGGTAATTGTTGTCAAAGTCTCGATGTTCGGGTTCGCAAGAACCTGACCATCGGTGGCCTTGAATCTGAATCAAGCCCCTTTTGGGGCTTGATTCATTTCTGGGGTGTGTCTAGAATGACCGGCTCGCCTGAGCCCGTGTTTTTCTGCCCGGAAGTTCTCGGCGACAAGTAGTAGCCGCAAGGCTAATTTTTTTGTATTAGGAGCGTCTAGCCCATGAGTATGCAGGACCCGTTAGCGGACATGCTAACTCGAATCCGTAATGCCCAGATGGCTGAAAAGTCTGTCGTAAGCATGCCGTCTTCCACGTTGAAGGCTGCTGTAGCAAAAGTCCTGAAGGACGAAGGTTACATCGCGGATTTTCAGATCACCACCGACGCCAAGCCGTCGCTGTCCATCTCGCTGAAGTACTTCGAAGGCCGTCCGGTTATCGAAGAAGTGAAGCGCGTTAGTCGTCCAGGCCTGCGTCAGTACAAGTCCGTTGAAGATCTGCCGAAAGTTCGTGGCGGTCTTGGCGTGTCTATCGTCTCCACCAACAAAGGTGTGATGACTGATCGTGCTGCGCGCGCTGCCGGTGTCGGCGGCGAAGTTCTTTGCACTGTGTTCTAAGGGGGGATAAGCATGTCTCGCGTCGCTAAGAACCCCGTTAAGCTGCCAGCCGGTGTCGAAGTCAAATTCGCAGGCCAACAGCTTTCGGTGAAGGGTGCCAAGGGCACTCTTGAACTGAACATCCATTCGTCCGTTGAGATCGTTGAAGAAGCTGGTGAGCTGCGTTTCGCTGCTCGCAATGGCGATCAACAAACTCGCGCAATGGCCGGTACCACGCGTGCGTTGGTAAACAACATGGTCCAGGGCGTAAGCCAAGGCTTCGAGCGCAAGCTCCAGCTGGTCGGTGTTGGTTACAAAGCGCAAGCAAAAGGTCAGGTTCTGAACCTGGCTCTTGGCTTCTCGCACCCAGTGGATTACGAACTGCCGGAAGGCATCACCGCTGAGACTCCTAGCCAGACCGATATCCTGATCAAGGGCATCGACAAGCAGCTGGTAGGTCAAGTGGCCGCCGAGATCCGCGACTTCCGTCCACCAGAGCCGTACAAAGGCAAAGGTGTGCGCTACGCGGACGAAGTCGTCCGTCGTAAAGAAGCCAAGAAGAAGTAGGGCATAGCAAATGACCGACAAAAAAGTTACTCGACTGCGTCGCGCTCGCAAAGCACGCCTGAAAATGCACGAACTCGAAGTCGTGCGTCTCTGCGTGTTCCGCTCGTCGCAGCACATCTACGCCCAGGTCATCTCGGCCGACGGCAACAAAGTCCTGGCAAGTGCCTCGACTTTGGATAAAGAACTGCGTGATGGTGCCACTGGCAACATCGACGCGGCCACAAAGGTTGGCCAGCTGGTCGCTACGCGTGCTAAGGCCGCTGGCGTATCGCAAGTGGCTTTCGACCGCTCTGGCTTCAAGTACCATGGCCGCGTTAAAGCGCTGGCTGATGCTGCTCGTGAAGCTGGGCTGGAGTTCTAAGTTATGTCAAATAACGACCAAAAGCGCGACGAAGGCTACATCGAGAAGCTGGTTCAAGTTAACCGCGTAGCCAAAACCGTTAAAGGCGGCCGTATCTTCACTTTCACCGCGTTGACCGTGGTTGGTGATGGTAAAGGGCGTGTTGGCTTCGGCCGTGGCAAGTCGCGTGAAGTGCCTGCTGCGATCCAGAAGGCAATGGAAGCTGCTCGCCGTAACATGATTCAAGTTGACCTGAACGGCACCACTCTGCAGTACGCGATGAAGTCCGCTCACGGCGCTTCGAAGGTGTACATGCAGCCTGCTTCTGAAGGTACCGGTATCATCGCTGGCGGCGCTATGCGTGCTGTCCTCGAAGTTGCTGGCGTTCAGAACGTTCTGGCCAAGTGCTACGGCTCGACTAACCCGGTAAACGTGGTTCACGCCACTTTCAAGGGTCTGAAGGCTATGCAGTCTCCTGAGTCCATCGCTGCCAAGCGTGGCCTGCGTGTTGAGGAGATCAAGTAATCATGGCTACCGTTAAAGTTACGCTGATCAAAAGCATGACCGGCCGCATCCCTAACCACAAACTGTGCGTTAAGGGTCTGGGTCTGCGTCGCATCGGTCACACTGTAGAAGTCCAGGATACTCCCGAGAATCGCGGGATGATCAACAAGGCTTACTACATGCTGCGTGTCGAGGGTTAATCGATGAAACTCAATGATCTGAGTCCAGCGCCGGGTTCCCGTCGCGAAAAGCATCGTCCGGGCCGTGGTATCGGTAGTGGTTTGGGCAAGACTGGTGGCCGTGGTCACAAAGGTCAGACCTCCCGCTCCGGTGGCACCATCGCTCCAGGCTTTGAAGGCGGTCAACAGCCGCTGCATCGTCGTCTGCCTAAGTTCGGTTTCGTTTCCCTGAAAGCCATGGATCGCGCAGAAGTGCGTTTGTCCGAGCTGGCTAAAGTGGAAGGCGACATCGTTACTGTGCAGTCCCTGAAAGATGCCAACGTGATCAACGTCAACGTACAGCGTGTGAAAATCATGCTGTCCGGTGAAGTGACTCGCGCTGTCACTATCGGCAAGGGAATCGGCGCCACCAAAGGTGCGCGTGCGGCTATCGAAGCAGCTGGCGGCAAGTTCGAGGAATAAATGGCTAAGCAAGGTGCTCTCTCTGCGCTCGGCAAAGGCGGTATGTCTGAACTCTGGGCTCGTCTGCGTTTTCTGTTCCTGGCGATTATCGTCTACCGAATAGGCGCACACATCCCGGTTCCAGGTATCAACCCGGACCGACTCGCAGACCTGTTTCGACAGAATGAGGGGACCATTCTTAGCTTGTTCAACATGTTCTCCGGCGGCGCGCTGGAACGGATGAGCATCTTTGCACTGGGGATCATGCCGTACATTTCGGCATCGATCATCATGCAATTGATGACCGCCGTCAGCCCGCAGCTGGAGCAGTTGAAGAAGGAAGGTGAAGCTGGCCGTCGCAAGATTAGCCAGTACACCCGCTACCTCACCGTCGCTCTCGCTCTGGTCCAGGCTATTGGCATGTCCATTGGTCTGGCGGGGCAGGGCGTCGCGTTCACTGGTGACTTTGGCTTCCATTTCGTCGCGGTAACCACATTTGTGGCTGGTGCGATGTTCATGATGTGGCTGGGTGAGCAGATTACTGAGCGTGGTGTTGGCAACGGTATCTCGATGTTGATTTTTTCGGGTATCGTCGCCGGTCTTCCGAGAGCAATCGGGCAGTCTTTCGAGTCTGCGCGTCAGGGTGATATCAACATCTTCGCCCTGGTTGCCATCGGTTTGCTGGCAGTAGCGATTATCGGTTTCGTGGTGTTCATTGAGCGTGGTCAGCGTCGTATCGCTGTTCATTACGCCAAGCGTCAGCAGGGCCGCAAGGTTTTTGCTGCGCAGACAAGCCACTTGCCGCTGAAGGTGAACATGGCCGGTGTTATTCCGGCTATTTTCGCGAGCAGCATTTTGCTGTTCCCGGCTTCGTTGGGTGCCTGGTTCGGTCAGTCTGAAGGTATGGGCTGGTTGCAGGACATCTCGCAGTCGATCGCTCCTGGTCAGCCGTTGAATATTCTGCTGTTTAGTGCAGGGATTATTTTCTTCTGCTTCTTCTATACGGCGTTGATGTTCAATCCGAAAGACGTAGCGGAAAACCTGAAGAAGTCCGGTGCCTTTATTCCGGGCATTCGTCCAGGTGAGCAGTCTGCGCGCTATATTGATGGCGTTCTGACCCGCTTGACCCTGTTCGGTGCTCTTTACATGACGGCCGTGTGCCTGTTGCCCCAATTCCTGGTGGTTGCAGCAAACGTTCCGTTCTACCTTGGCGGGACCTCGTTGCTGATCGTGGTCGTGGTTGTGATGGACTTCATGTCCCAAGTACAATCGCACCTCGTTTCGCACCAGTACGAATCCCTGATGAAGAAAGCCAACCTGAAGGGTTACGGCAGCGGCATGTTGCGCTGAGTACCCATAAGGTTCGAGGAGTTGGTGATGAAAGTTCGTGCATCGGTGAAAAAGCTGTGCCGTAACTGCAAGATTATTCGCCGCGAAGGTGTTGTTCGAGTAATTTGCAGCGCGGAACCGCGTCACAAACAGCGCCAAGGCTGAGTGTGATTGTGCTTCAAGCCCGGTAGCTAGTGCGCTACCGGGTTGATTATTTGTTATTACAGCGATATTATCTCGCGCCCTATTTCTTGGCTTCCGGGGCGTAGGTAGCTGTCAATTGGAGTCCCACTGAATGGCCCGTATTGCAGGCGTTAACATTCCAGATAACAAGCATACTGTTATCTCGCTGACCTACATCTATGGTGTTGGTCGCACTACTGCGCAGAAGATCTGTGCAGTGACTGGGGTAAACCCAGCAGCAAAGATCAAAGATCTGAGCGACGAGCAAATTGAACAGCTGCGTGGCGAAGTGGCGAAGTTCACCACTGAAGGTGACCTGCGTCGCGAAATCAACATGAAAATCAAGCGCTTGATGGACCTCGGTTGCTATCGCGGTCTGCGTCATCGTCGTGGTCTGCCAGTACGCGGTCAGCGTACCAAGACCAACGCGCGTACCCGTAAAGGTCCGCGTAAGCCGATCCGCAAGTAATCGCCCCAGCGAATCGACAGGAATTTAATCATGGCAAAACCTGCTGCTCGTCCTCGTAAAAAAGTTAAAAAGACAGTGGTTGATGGCATCGCCCACATCCATGCATCTTTTAACAACACCATCGTGACCATTACCGACCGTCAAGGTAACGCTCTTTCCTGGGCTACCTCCGGTGGTTCGGGTTTCCGCGGTTCCCGCAAGTCCACCCCGTTCGCTGCTCAAGTAGCTGCTGAACGTGCTGGTCAAGCTGCGCTGGAATACGGCCTGAAAAACCTCGACGTCAACGTCAAGGGTCCAGGTCCAGGTCGTGAATCCGCAGTCCGCGCTTTGAACGGCTGTGGCTACAAGATCGCCAGCATCACCGACGTGACGCCAATCCCGCACAACGGGTGCCGTCCGCCGAAGAAGCGCCGCGTGTAATCCAGGAGATTGTAAAGAATGGCTCGTTACATTGGTCCAAAATGCAAACTCGCTCGTCGCGAAGGCACCGATCTCTTCCTGAAGAGCGGCGTGCGCGCGATCGAATCGAAGTGCAACATTGAAGCAGCACCTGGTATCCACGGCCAGCGCCGCGGTCGCCAGTCCGACTACGGCACCCAACTGCGTGAAAAGCAGAAGGTCCGTCGTATCTACGGCGTTCTCGAGCGTCAGTTCAGCGGCTACTACAAAGAAGCTGCTGGCAAGAAAGGTGCAACCGGTGAAAACCTGCTGCAACTGCTCGAATGCCGTCTGGACAACGTTGTATACCGTATGGGCTTTGGTTCGACTCGTGCCGAATCCCGTCAACTGGTATCGCACAAGTCGATCAGCGTTAACGGTCAGACCGTAAACGTTCCGTCGTATCAGGTTCGTGCTGGTGACGTGGTTGCAGTTCGCGAGAAAGCAAAAAACCAGCTTCGCATTGTCCAAGCTCTCGATCTGTGTGCCCAACGTGGCCGCGTAGAATGGGTAGAAGTAGACACTGAGAAGAAGTCGGGCGTTTTCAAGAACGTTCCTGCTCGCAGTGATCTGTCCGCCGACATCAACGAAAGCCTGATTGTCGAGCTCTACTCCAAGTAAGGGCTAGAAAATAGGTGCATCCATGCAGATTTCGGTAAATGAGTTCCTGACACCCCGCCACATTGATGTGCAGGTTGTCAGTCCAACCCGCGCCAAGATCACTCTCGAGCCTCTCGAGCGTGGTTTTGGCCACACCCTGGGCAACGCGCTGCGCCGCATCCTGTTGTCCTCAATGCCCGGCTGCGCAGTAGTCGAGGCCGAGATTGACGGTGTGCTCCACGAGTACAGCGCCATCGAAGGTGTACAGGAAGACGTAATTGAAATCCTGTTGAACCTTAAAGGTCTGGCCATCAAGCTGCACGGTCGTGACGAAGTTACGCTGACCTTGTCGAAGAAGGGTTCGGGGGTGGTTACCGCTGCCGATATTCAGCTGGATCATGATGTCGAGATCGTTAATCCCGATCACGTAATCGCTAACCTGGCGTCTAACGGCGCCCTGAACATGAAGCTCACCGTAGCTCGTGGTCGTGGTTATGAACCAGCCGACTCGCGTCAGAGCGATGAAGACGAAAGCCGCAGCATCGGTCGCTTGCAGCTCGACTCTTCGTTCAGCCCGGTTCGCCGTATCGCTTACGTGGTGGAAAACGCCCGTGTCGAACAGCGTACCAACCTGGACAAGCTGGTTATTGATCTGGAAACCAACGGTACCCTGGATCCTGAAGAGGCTATCCGTCGCGCTGCAACCATCCTGCAACAGCAGCTGGCTGCGTTCGTCGACCTCAAAGGTGAAAGTGAGCCGCTGGTTGTCGAGCAGGAAGACGAGATCGATCCGATCCTGCTTCGCCCGGTTGACGATCTGGAACTGACTGTACGTTCGGCTAACTGCCTTAAGGCGGAAAACATCTACTACATCGGCGACCTGATTCAGCGTACCGAAGTAGAGCTGTTGAAGACTCCGAACCTGGGCAAGAAATCCTTGACTGAAATCAAGGACGTTCTGGCCTCCCGCGGTCTGTCCCTCGGCATGCGCCTCGACAACTGGCCGCCTGCAAGTCTTAAGAAGGACGACAAGGCGACTGCCTGATCGTCGTAATCACCGAACGTAGTGTTTGGTAAGGAATGAACCATGCGTCATCGTAAAAGTGGTCGTCACCTGAGCCGCACCAGCTCGCACCGCAAGGCCATGTTCCAAAACATGGCGGTGTCGCTGTTCGAGCACGAGCTGATCAAAACTACTCTGCCAAAAGCCAAAGAACTGCGCCGCGTTGCCGAGCCGCTGATCACTCTGGCCAAGACAGACAGCCTGGCTAACCGCCGTCTGGCTTTCGACCGTACTCGTTCGAAAGCTATCGTTGGTAAGCTCTTCAACGACCTGGGCAAGCGTTACGCTACCCGTGAGGGTGGCTACCTGCGCATCCTCAAGTGCGGTTTCCGCGCTGGCGACAACGCGCCTATGGCGTACGTCGAGTTGGTTGATCGTGCTACTGCCGGCGAAGCTGTATCCGCCGAGTAAGACGTCAGTCTGAAACGAAGAACCGGGCCTAGTGCCCGGTTTTTTGTGTCTGTAAGAAATGCGCCGTCCGTACAAGTTTCTGACGTGGTTGAACTGCCACTATGTGCCGGGAAAACATAATTAGTAATTATCTATCGATGCTTGCAGGTTAATGAATTTGTAGCTGTAACGTCGATGATCAATACTTCCCGCCAAGCCCATTAGCCGGCAGTTCAAGACTGACAGAGGAAGAAGACCGCATGAGCCAGACCAAGACGCTTACAACCGCCAGTGGCGCGCCAGTCGCTGATAACCAGAATTCCCGGTCCGCCGGCCCACGCGGTCCGCTGCTTCTCGACGATTTCCATCTCATCGAAAAACTCGCGCACTTCAACCGTGAAAACATTCCCGAGCGCCGTGTCCACGCTAAAGGTTCGGGCGCTTATGGTACGTTCACCGTCACCCGTGACATCACGGAATACACCAGTGCCAAGCTGTTTGAATCGGTAGGCAAACAAACGCCAACCTTTCTGCGCTTTTCTACCGTAGGTGGCGAGCGTGGTTCGGCCGACACTGAGCGCGATCCGCGCGGCTTCGCCTTGAAGTTCTACACCGAGGAAGGCAACTGGGACATCGTTGGCAACAACACGCCAGTGTTCTTCATCCGTGATCCGCTGAAGTTTCCGGACTTTATCCACACGCAAAAGCGTCTGCCGCAAAGCAACTTGAAAAGCGCGCAGATGATGTGGGATTTCTGGTCGCATTCGCCTGAAGCGTTGCATCAGGTCACCATCCTGTTTTCTGATCGTGGCATCCCTGACGGCTATCGCCATATGCACGGCTTCGGCAGTCACACTTACAGCCTGATCAACGCCAAAGGCGAGCGTCACTGGGTGAAGTGGCACTACAAGACTCAGCAAGGCATCAAGAACCTGGCACCAGCCGAGGCCGCCCGTTTGGCCGGTACCGACCCGGACTATGCGCAGCGTGACCTGTTCGAGGCCATCGAGCGTGGTGAATTCCCGAAATGGCGCGTGTGCATTCAGATTATGACCGAAGCCCAGGCGGCGGCTCATTATGAGAATCCGTTTGATGTGACCAAGACCTGGTCGCAGAAAGAGTTTCCGTTGATCGAAGTTGGTGAGCTGGAATTGAACCGCAACCCGCTTAACTACTTCGCTGAAGTCGAGCAGGCTGCGTTTGGCCCGAGCAACATGGTGCCAGGCGTGGGTCTGTCGCCAGACCGTATGCTGCAGGGTCGCGTATTCGCCTACGCTGACGCGCACCGCTACCGTGTGGGCACCAACCACCAGCAATTGCCGGTGAACGCTCCGCGCAGCCCGGTGAATACTTATCAGCGTGACGGCTCCATGGCGTTCGGCAGCAATGGCGGCGCGGCGCCGAACTATGAACCGAACAGCTACGTTGAGTCGCCGAAACAAGCGCCACATTACGCTGAGCCAGCGCTGGCCTTGAGCGGTGCCGCTGATCGCTATGATCACCGCGAAGACACCGACTACTACAGCCATGCCGGTGCCTTGTTCCGCTTGATGAGCGAAGAGCAAAAAGCGCTGCTGGTCAGCAACATTGCCGGCGCAATGGCGGGCGTTTCCAGCGACGTCGTCGATCGTCAGTTGCAGCATTTCTACAAAGCCGATCCAGCGTATGGAGAAGCAATCGCAAAGCTGCTCAGCCTACAGCTTAACGAAGTCTAAACGAGAAGCAGAACCGCCCTCATTTGGGCGGTTTTTGCGTTATTTGGCCTGCTTTTCTCAGAATATCTTCGCTTTTATTGCGTGCGGTGAGTGACCTTCCAGTCAGGTTGGTTCAAACTACAGACTTTCAGGAAGGGAGATGTAGGGCGATGCAAGGCCACCCAGATGTAATCGATTACCTCAATACGTTGCTGACCGGCGAACTGGCCGCGCGTGACCAATATTTCGTTCATTCGCGGATGTATGAGGACTGGGGGTTCACCAAGCTCTACGAGCGAATCAACCACGAGATGGAAGAAGAAGCCGGCCACGCCGATGCATTGATGCGGCGGATTCTGATGCTCGAAGGCACGCCGCGCATGCGTCCGGATGATCTGGACGTCGGCACCACGGTGCCTACGATGCTCGAAGCTGATCTGCGCCTCGAGTACAAAGTCCGCGCTGCGCTGTGCAAAGGCATCGAACTTTGCGAGCAACACAAGGACTACGTCAGTCGCGAAATTCTGCGGGTTCAGCTCAATGACACCGAAGAAGATCACACCTACTGGCTGGAAAAGCAGCTGGGCCTGATCAAGCTGATCGGTCTCGAGAACTACCTGCAATCCCACGCGTCCTGATTGCACCAGCTACAAAAAAGCCCCTGGCACCTCAAAGGTGACAGGGGCTTTTTCATGCCTGGCAGTTACGCCCGATCACGGATCAGCAAAGGCTTGAGGTAGTGGCCGGTGTGAGATTGCTTCATCTCGGCAACTTCCTCCGGCGTACCCGTGGCAATGATCTGCCCGCCTTTGGAACCGCCTTCAGGACCGAGGTCCACCAGCCAGTCAGCGGTCTTGATCACATCGAGGTTGTGCTCGATCACCACCACGGTGTTGCCGTGATCGCGCAGACGATGCAGAACATCGAGTAACTGCTGGATATCGGCGAAGTGCAGGCCGGTGGTCGGCTCGTCGAGGATGTACAGGGTCTTGCCGGTATCGCGTTTGGACAGCTCGCGCGACAACTTGACCCGCTGTGCTTCACCGCCGGACAGGGTCGTCGCCGACTGCCCGAGCTTGATGTAGGACAGGCCGACATCCATCAGCGTTTGCAGCTTGCGCGCCAGTGCCGGCACTGCATCGAAGAACTCCCGAGCTTCCTCGATGGTCATTTCGAGGGTCTCGTGGATGCTCTTGCCCTTGTACTTGATTTCAAGGGTTTCGCGGTTGTAGCGCTTGCTCTTGCACACATCGCAGGGCACGTAGATGTCCGGCAGAAAGTGCATTTCCACCTTGATCAGGCCGTCGCCCTGGCACGCTTCGCAGCGACCGCCCTTGACGTTGAACGAGAAACGCCCCGGGCCGTAACCCCGGGAGCGCGACTCGGGCACGCCGGCAAACAGTTCGCGGATCGGCGTGAACAGCCCGGTATAGGTCGCCGGGTTGGAGCGCGGCGTACGACCGATCGGGCTCTGGTCGATGTCGACGACTTTGTCGAGATGTTCCAGACCTTTGATGCTGTCATGTGCAGCCGCTTCCAGCGTGGTCGCGCCATTGAGCGCCGTGGCGCTTAGCGGGAACAGCGTGTTGTTGATCAGTGTCGATTTACCCGAACCGGATACGCCTGTCACGCAAGTCAGCAGGCCGATCGGGATGTCCAGATCGACATTGCGCAGATTGTTGCCGCGCGCACCCTTGAGCGACAGGTTGAGCTTCTTGTTGCGTGGGGTGCGTTTGGCCGGCACTTCGATCTTCACTCGGCCGGACAGGTATTTGCCGGTCAGCGAATCAGGGTGTGCCATGACTTCGTCCGGCGTGCCCTCGGCAACGATCTGCCCGCCGTGCACACCGGCGCCCGGGCCGATATCGACGACATAGTCAGCCAGACGAATCGCGTCTTCATCATGCTCGACCACGATCACCGTGTTGCCGATATCGCGCAAATGCTTGAGCGTACCGAGCAGCCGGTCGTTGTCGCGCTGATGCAAGCCAATGGATGGTTCATCGAGGATATACAGAACGCCGACCAGGCCGGCGCCAATCTGGCTTGCCAGACGAATCCGTTGCGCCTCGCCACCGGACAATGTGTCGGCACTGCGATCCAGCGACAGATAGTCGAGGCCGACGTTGACCAGGAATTGCAGACGCTCGCGGATTTCCTTGAGGATTTTGTCGGCGATCTCGCCGCGGCGACCGGTCATCTTCAGCGCACCGAAGTATTCACAGGCATCGCCGATCGGCAGATTGGTCACTGCCGGCAGGGTTTTCTCGCCGACCCAGACGTGCCGGGCTTCGCGGCGCAGACGCGTGCCACGGCAATCCGGGCAGGCCTGATGGCTGAGGAACTTGGCCAGCTCTTCACGCACGCTCGCCGATTCGGTTTCGCGATAGCGACGCTCAAGATTCGGCACGATGCCCTCGAAAGGGTGCGAGCGTTTGACGATGTCGCCACGGTCGTTCAGGTATTTGAAGTCGACGTTCTGCGAGCCGCTGCCGTGCAGGATGAACTTCTGCTGCTCGGCGCTCAGGTCGTTGAAGGGCTTGTCCAGACTGAATTTGTAGTGCGAGGCGAGTGAGCCAAGCATCTGGAAGTAATAGACGTTGCGCCGGTCCCAGCCACGGATCGCGCCCTCGGCCAGGGTCAGCTCGCCATTGACCAGACGCTTGATGTCGAAGAACTGCTTCACACCCAGGCCATCACAGGTCGGGCAGGCGCCGGCCGGGTTGTTGAAGGAAAACAGCTTGGGTTCCAGCTCGCTGATCGCATGGCCGCAGATCGGGCAGGCGAAGCGTGCGGAGAAGATCATTTCTTCGCCGGGCTCGTCGTCCATCGGTGCGACCAGGGCAATGCCGTCGGCGAGTTTCAGCGCAGTCTCGAAAGACTCGGCCAGACGTTGCTGCAGATCGGCGCGGACCTTGAAGCGGTCAACGATCACATCGATCGAATGCTTCTTCTGTTTATCCAGCTTCGGCAGCTCGTCGAGCTCGCAAATGCGTCCGTTGACCCGGGCGCGGACGAAACCCTGCGCACGCAATTCTTCGAAGACCGACAGGTGTTCGCCTTTGCGTTCGCGGATCACCGGTGCCAGCAACATCAGTTTGCTGCCTTCCGGCTGCGCCAGCACCAGATCGACCATCTGGCTGACGGTCTGCGCTTCCAGTGGAATGTCGTGATCCGGGCAACGCGGCGTACCCACGCGGGCATAGAGCAAGCGCAAGTAGTCGTAGATTTCGGTGATGGTGCCAACCGTCGAACGCGGGTTGTGCGAGGTCGACTTCTGTTCGATGGATATCGCCGGCGACAGGCCTTCGATGGTGTCGACGTCGGGTTTTTCCATCATCGACAGGAACTGCCGGGCGTAGGCCGACAGCGATTCGACATAGCGGCGCTGACCTTCGGCATACAGCGTGTCGAACGCCAGGGACGACTTGCCGGATCCGGACAGGCCGGTGATGACGATCAGTTTGTCCCGTGGCAGGGTCAGGTCGATGTTCTTCAGGTTGTGGGTACGGGCCCCACGTATCAGGATCTTGTCCAAAGTGGCCTCGCTTGGCGGGCGTCGAAAACGTAGGAGTATACGGGCAAATACTGGATGGATGCACACTATCAAACGAAGGGCGTTTTGCCGTTCATGAAGAGAGTTTCATCTATACGCGTCATAGCGTCGCGATATACCCCGTCTTCCGATGGGACTGGTAGAATCGCCGCCGGTTCACACGAGGTTTTTCCATGCACGATCCCCACAGCGAACGCATGAGTGGCAGCGAGACCCGCGCGGCGAGCGGTCTGGCCCTGGTGTTCGCCTTCCGTATGCTTGGCATGTTCATGGTGTTGCCGGTGCTGGCGACCTATGGCATGGATCTGGCGGGAGCGACCCCGGCCCTGATCGGGCTGGCGATTGGCGCTTACGGTCTGACCCAGGCAATTTTCCAGATTCCGTTCGGGATCATTTCCGACCGCATCGGTCGCCGGCCGGTGATCTACCTCGGCCTGATCGTCTTCGCTCTCGGCAGTGTTCTGGCTTCCCAGGCCGATTCGATCTGGGGCGTGATCGCCGGGCGAATCCTGCAGGGCGCCGGGGCGATTTCCGCAGCGGTGATGGCGCTGCTTTCCGACCTGACCCGCGAGCAGCATCGGACCAAAGCCATGGCGATGATCGGCATGACCATCGGCCTGTCGTTCGCCGTGGCCATGGTGGTCGGGCCGTTACTGACCAGTGCGTTCGGGCTGTCCGGGCTGTTCCTCGCCACTGGCGCCATGGCGCTGGTCGGCATCCTGATCATCATGTTCATGGTGCCGCAATCCACCGGGCCGTTGCAGCACCGTGAGTCCGGCGTCGCCCGGCAGGCACTGATGCCGACGCTCAAGCACCCGGACCTGCTGCGCCTGGATCTGGGCATCTTTGTGTTACATGCCATGTTGATGTCGAGCTTCGTCGCCTTGCCGCTGGCACTGGTGGAAAAAGCCGGTTTGCCCAAGGAACAGCACTGGTGGGTCTACCTCACCGCGCTGCTGATTTCGTTCTTCGCCATGATCCCGTTCATTATCTACGGCGAGAAGAAACGCAAAATGAAACGAGTTTTGCTCGGCGCCGTCATGACATTGATGCTGACTGAACTATTCTTCTGGCAGTTCGGCGACAGCCTGCGTGCTCTGGTGATCGGTACGGTGGTGTTTTTCACCGCGTTCAATCTGCTCGAGGCATCGTTGCCGTCGCTGATCAGCAAGGTTTCACCGGCAGGCGGCAAGGGCACGGCCATGGGCGTGTACTCCACCAGCCAGTTCCTCGGTTCGGCACTCGGCGGGATACTCGGCGGCTGGTTGTTCCAGCATGGCGGTCTGTCGGTTGTGTTCCTCGGATGCGCCGCGCTGGCTGCACTTTGGCTGGCCTTTGCTGTTACCATGCGCGAACCTCCCTACGTGACGAGCCTGCGCTTGCCGTTGTCGCCCGAAGCGATCCGCGAAGCGGGTCTGGTCGAGCGCCTCAAGGCCCTGGTAGGGGTAACAGATGCAGTGATAGTCGCCGAAGAGGCGGCTGTTTACATCAAACTGGACAAAGAATTAGTGGATCGCACCACCCTCGAACGCCTGGTCAACAACCCGGCCGGGGCTGCGTGCGACGCTTAGGAGAACGTTATGGCCCGTGGGGTTAACAAAGTCATATTGGTCGGCACTTGCGGCCAGGATCCCGAAGTTCGCTACCTGCCTAACGGTAATGCCGTGACCAACCTGAGTCTGGCCACCAGCGAACAATGGACCGACAAGCAGACCGGTCAGAAGGTCGAGAAGACCGAGTGGCACCGTGTGTCGATGTTCGGCAAGGTTGCCGAGATCGCCGGTGAATACCTGCGCAAGGGTTCGCAGGTCTACATCGAAGGCAAACTGCAGACCCGCGAGTGGGAAAAGGACGGCATCAAGCGTTACACCACTGAAATCGTGGTCGACATGCAAGGCACCATGCAACTGCTCGGCGGCCGTCCACAACAGGGCGACCAGCAAGGCGGCGGCAACAACTACCAGCAGCAGGCGCCACGTCAGCAGGCACCGCGCCCGCAGCAGTCGGCTCCACAGCAGCGTTCGGCTCCGCAAGCACCGCAGCAGGCCGCACCGCAACCGGCTCCGGATTTCGACAGCTTCGATGACGATATTCCGTTCTGATTTGCCGCTGTAACCGTCTTGAATGAAAAAGGCCCGTCGCTTAAACGACGGGCCTTTTTTGTGAGGCAATTTCAGCGCGACCCCTATCACCCGTAGGAGCTGACGAGTGCAACGAGGCTGCGATCTTTTGACGTTGCTTCTGAAGATCAAAAGATCGCAGCCTCGTTGCACTCGTCAGCTCCTACATGAGGAATTGTTTCAGTCGAGGATCAGGTGCGGCAAAAATCGACTTGAATCCTTGGTGATAAGACTATTGTCTTCACGCACACCAATCCCCGCTGCCTCATCGCCAATCACCCACGAGCCAATCAGCGTGTAGCTATCGCCAAACTTCGGCAGCGGTGCGAACTCCTGCAGGATGAATGGCGCATCGGTGTAAGGCCCGTCCTCTTTGACGATCAGACCTTCCACTGTTTGCAGTTCGATGTTGGCACCTTCGCGGGAAAAGTACGGCTTGCGCACCCAGCCCTTCGGCACCGCACTCTGCGGATTCGGATCAAGGTGCGCAGCGAGCAGATTCGGATGTCCCTTGTGCAATTCCCACAGCAGCGGCAGCGCACCCTTGTTCGACAGAATCGCCTTCCACGCCGGTTCGAAAAACTGCGTATCGCATTCGGCGATCGCTGCGCCGAACGGCTCGTGGAAGATGAATTCCCAGGCGTGCAGCTTGAACAGGTGCGGGATCCAGCGATCCTGCAGATCGACGAAACGACCTTCAGCCGTCAGGCCAATGTCTTCGATATCGATGTGGCGTGATTCGATGCCGACCTTTTCCGCGATCAGCCGCAGGTAATCGGTGGTGCCTTTGTCCTCGACCGAATCCTTCATCGACGCAAAGTAGAACGGCCGCTTCAACTGCAACTCGGCGAAGGCCTGATGCAGCTTGGTGTCGATGCTGTTGAACTGGTCAGCATGTGGCGGCAGCGTGCCACGCTCGATGCACTGTTCCAGCCAGCCCCACTGAAATGCCGCCGCTTCATAGAGGCTGGTCGGCGTGTCGTAGTTGAGCTCCAACAGTTTCGCCGGCCCGTTGCCGCTGTAGGAAAAGTCCATGCGACCGTACAGATGCGGATGACCCTCGCGCCAGGAGGTGCGGATCATGTCGTAGTACGCCGCCGGGATGCTGAGGCGATCAAGCAACTCCTCGCTGTTGACGACGCGATCAACCAGATCCATGCACATCTCGTGCAGTTCGGTGGTCGGGTCTTCCAGATCGTTTTCGATCTGCGCGAGGCTGAACTGGTAGTAGGCGCTTTCGTCCCAGTACGGTTCGTCGTCGATGGTGTGGAACAGGAAACCGAGGCTTTCGGCGGTGTGTTTCCAGTCGGGGCGCTCGGCGCAGTGGATCTTTTTCATGTCAGCTGCTCGAGCGTCCGGAACTGCTGCCCCAGCCACCCCAACCGCTGCGGGCGCTGGACTGGCTGCCGAAACCGCCGCGCGAAGTCGACGACGCAACGTTCACCGGTTTGCTCTTGCTGCTCTCGTAATCCGACTGGCTGCGCGAGGTTGTGTCAGCTCGGCGGTACTGCGTTGAGGTGTTGTACGGCTGGCGCGTTTCGCGATCACGGTAAACGGTGCGTTCGGCGTTGTTGCTCATAGCGTTGCCGATCAGCCATCCGGTCAGCCAGCCATTGCCGCCGCCACCTGAGCCACCGGAATAGTGCGAGCCGCCGTGGCTGGCGCTGCTGCTCGTGGTGTCTCCCGCCGGCATTTGCGAATTGGCGATGGCATCGAGATCCTGCGGCGTCTCGGCATTGCCCGGCACTTTGAAGCCGCCGAGTTTCGGCACGAAACGGCCATCGGAATTTTTCTGACACCAGCCAGCGGCAAAGTCTGCGTCGCACTTGGCCTTGTCGTTGTAGGCCGGGGCGATGCGCCGGTGTTCGTTCAGGGCGGCGACGTAGGCGCTGGAGCAGAGATCGGCGGCCAATTCGGCGTCGACACACTGTTCAACGCTCTGGAAGTTGCGCGGCTGATCCAGCGCCGCTGCTTCACCGGAAATCGCCATCGCCACCGATGCGGCGAGGGACAATTGCACGTATTTGCTGCGTTTCATCGAGAGGCTTCCTGCCGGTCAGTGGGACGGGGTCATGCACGCGGCATTGAGCATGCCGACGCTGATCGCCACGGCAGCCACATAGATGCCGGCCGCCACTTCGCCGTTGGCGATGCGCTGGGAAGTGCCCTTGAGCACCAGCCCGGTAGCGACAAACGCCAGCAATTGCACGACGGCGGCGATGACCGCCCAGAGGACGAAGTCGAGCACGTTGACCGAGTAGGCGATCACGTTGCTCGCCGGAATCGCGAAACCGATGATTGCCCCGGACAGGGCAATGGCGGCGGCAGTGTTGCCGGCGCGGATCAGCTCGAATTCCTTGTGCGCGGTGATGCGCGTGTAGACGAATTGAAACAGCATGAACAGCAACACGGCGCCGATCAGGTAGACGACAAAACCGACCAGCGCGGTTTTGTTCAGAGAAACGGCCAAGACTTCCAGCATGAAAAACTTCCTTTTTTAAATGGCGCTCAAATCAGTCGTGTACAGCGAGATGCCCAGCGAGGTGCTCAGGCTGACGGTGCCTTCTTCGTCCTGTTCGACTGAGAACAGCAGCAGTTCGCGGCGATCGGTCAGACCGGTGTCGCGGGCATACAGCATGGCGTGGTGCTTGATGGTGTAGGACTCGTCCGGATTGACCACGTGTTCGGTCATTGGCACCAGTTCAGTCTGCTGCAGTTCGGTGCCCCATTCGCGGGCGTATTCAACACCGTCGTGGTTGTAGGTCGGCAGACCGATCAGGCTGTTGGGGCCGGCCAGACGCTGCAGTTCGGCGTCACTGTTGACCGTCACGTAGCTGAGGTAATTGAACAGGGTGACCGACTCGACCTGATCATCGCCGGTGACGTGGATCTGCACCCAGAAATCCTCGTCGTTCATGTAATAGCGGTGCAGTTTGTTGGACTGGCCGAGATCGACCCAGCCGGCGCTCCACACCGCTTGATCGAATGGCACCCGCACCGAAGTCGAGCCTTCCAGCAGCAACGCCAGGGTCGTGTCGAAGCGCACGCCTTTGCCTTGAGCCATGCCCAGTGGGCCGCTGGCGCCGGTGGTCGTTGGCGCAGCGGTCTGCCAATTGCTGGTGCCGAGCAAGTCTTTAAACCATCCCATGGGTACGTTCCTTGAAGCGGGTGGAGGTGTTCGGGGGTGAAAAAGTGGCGGTAGTGTACCGGGCGAAGCGGTGAACGAGCAGAGGCAATTACGCCGCAAAACCATGTGGGAGCGAGCCTGCTCGCGAATGGGTTGTGTCAGTCACTCGATTCTTTGACTGTCACGACGCTTTCGCGAGCAGGCTCGCTCCCACAGGTTACCGATCAGTCATTACTGCGCGGACTTCTGCTTCAGGCGCTCAAGGATCGCATTGGCGCTGCCTTCGTTCGGCGTGATGCCGGCGTCGCGCAGTTTGCGTTCCAGGTCGTTGCCGGTAGAGGCGTCGGCCAGTTCGTCCGCTGCGCTCAGCTCGGCAGCGCGTTGCTGCTGCTTGGCTTGCAGGCGGTTCAGGGTGCCGACCGCGGTTTCCAGTTTGCCGTTGGCGCCGCCGCTGGCAATCGAGGCGCTGACCTGGGCTTTCTGCACGCTATCGCGGGCCTTGGCCATGTCCACTTGCTGGCGCAGGCTCTTGATCCGCGATTCGGCTTTGCTGATGTCTTTGCGCATGTTGTCGGCGTAGGCGCCGAATTCATCGCTGAGTTTCTTCTCGGCAGCGAGGTCGTTGGTCAGGGTCGAAATCGCTTCGGCCACTTCCAGCGCCAGGTCTTCGCGGCCGGCATTCAACGCGGCCACAGCCTTGGCTTCGAGGTCCTTGATCTTGGCGTCGTATTCGCTGACGCGGTCGGCGGCCAGTTTGTGCTTGGCCATGATCGTTACCAGTTCGCGGCGGGCATTGGACAGCGCGGTGTCCGCGTCGCGGATTTCCTGATCGAGGATGCGCAGGGCCTGCTGGTCGGCGATGGCTTCGCCAACTTCATTGGCGCCGCCGCGCAGTGCGGTGAACAACTTGCTCCAGATGGACTGAGTCATTGGATATTCCCTGTTGATTACTTGAAGAAGTGTTCGAAGGCTTCGCTGGCGCGCTGCACGTTGTCGACCAGGGTTTTCACCTCGGTGACGACGTTGGTCAGGCTCGAATCAGCACTGAGCGCGCCGAACATGTTGTAGACGGTCTGCCCGTTCGGCATCGATTCGATTCCGATCGACGACAGCGGGAACATCTCGCGGCTGCGCAGCACGGCATCGTTGAACGCCTGGACGTTGCTGATCGAATCGATGTCCACCAGCACGGTGTCGACGATGATCTGCTGGCCGGCCAGGGCGATGTGAATCGGCAGGCCGCCGAATTCGTTCATTTCCAGCTTGATGCTCGGCTCGGAGCTCTGGATCAGGGACAGCGAAATCTCTTGGGAAGCCACCTCGTCCAGCGCCTTGAGGGCATTGAAGAGGCTGTCGATGGTCCAGTTGTTGCCTGCGCTCATGTATTTCTCCGACATGAAAGAGCCAGCCAGAATCGGTTGGCGTAGCTGTTGCTCCATTTGCTTGAGCAAGCTTCGGTTTTCCGGAAGCACCCAAGTTTCGTGTTTCACATAACCGGCGGCGGCCAGGCCTGCGCGCATCTGCTTCATGTAGAAGCTCGACGGTTTTTTTGCCGACGCCTTGCCACGCTCGCCCTTGGGGCTGGCTGCGGCAGGCGTCGGAGTGCGGCTTGTCATGGCTGGAATCCGGTTATGAGCGTCTCACGCGTGGGCCACACTACAACCAATGCAAAGTGCCATCAATGACTCACGCGTGAGATTTTCATGACAGACGCAAAAAGGCCCGCAACGTGGCGGGCCAGTAGATTGCGCAGTTGTTGCTAGGCGTTGCTGCTCAGGAACTCGTCAGTGGATACCACGCTGGCATAGGCGAAACCCAGCGCCGCCATGAAGGCTGCGTGCACATGAGCGGCCGGCACCGTAAGGCCATTGAATTCCAGATCACGGCTGGCGCAGGCATCGTGAATCACCGTGACCGCATACCCCATGTCCGCCGCCGCGCGGGTGATGCCATCGACGCACATATGGCTCATGCTGCCGACCACCACCAGGTCGGTGATGCCGTGTTCGTCGAGCACCGCTTTCAGTTCGGTTTCGCGGAACGAGTTGACGAAGTGCTTGAGCACCACCGGCTCGTCGGCGCGGTTGAGCACTTTCGGATGCAGTTTCGCGCCTTCGGAGCCGGGAGTGAAAAACGGCGCGTCTTCGAAGGTGAATTCATGGCGAATGTGCACCACCGGATCGCCCGTTTCGCGGAAGGCTGCGATCAGCCGTGCGGCGTTATCGGCAGCGGCGTCGGCGCCGACCAGCGGCCACTTGCCTTGGGGGAAGTAGTCGTTCTGGATATCGACTACGATGAGCGCTTGCTTGGCCATGGGATTGTCCTCGAGACGGTGATTGGGTGTGGCCTCAGTATTGACGCTGGCCGAGGATTCGAGGATTGGCCGCACCGACAATAGACGGGGGAAAACTGACAATGGCTGCACAAAGAGCCGCCACCGCTGAACTGGGCGTGCTGATTTACCCCGGCGCGCAACTGGCGGCGGTGCACGGTCTGACAGATCTGTTCGCCGTGGCCAATCGCATCGCTGCCGAGTATCAGGCTGTGCAATTGCCCTTGCTGCGGGTCAGTCACTGGCAGGTCGAGGGCGAGCAGTTGCCGACCCGGGTCTATGACAGTCATCCCGGCGCCGAAGACGCCTTGCTCGCCGTGCTGATTCCGCCGTCCCTCGGCGGGTTCGATGCGGCGCAGATGACCGCGAGTCTTGCGCAATGGCTGCGCGATCAGCATGCGCGCGGCGCAACCCTTGGTGGTGTCTGTGTGGGCTCGTTGATGCTCGCTGAAAGCGGCTTGCTCGACGGTCGCAGCGCCACCACGCACTGGACCTCGGCCCAGGCTTTTGCCGAGCGTTACCCGAAGATCAAACTGAAGGCCGACACGCCGATTGTCGACGACGGCGACCTGATCACCACGGCCGGGCTGATGGCCTGGTCGGAGTTGGGGTTGCGCCTGGTCGATCGCTTGCTCGGCCCAAGCATCGCCACCGCGACCGCGCGTTTTCTGGTGATGGAACACAGCGACAGCGCCAGTGAATGCGGAAGCAATTTCGCACCGATCCTCAGCCATGGCGACGCGGCGATTCTCAAGGTCCAGCACTGGCTGCAAAGCACCGGGGCGACGGATGTTTCGCTGAACGCGATGGCCGAGCGCGCGGGACTTGAAGAGCGTACTTTCCTGCGCCGATTCCGCGCCGCGACAGGCTTGAAACCGACCGAGTACTGCCAGCACCTGCGGGTCGGCAAGGCGCGGGAAATGCTCGAGTTCACCAATGGCACGATCGATCACATTGCCTGGACGGTGGGCTATCAGGATCCGGGCGCGTTTCGTGCGATCTTCAAGAAGATCACCGGGCTTGGGCCGAGTGATTACCGTGGGCGGTTTGGTGTGAACCCCGCTCCCAGAACGACGATGAACTAATGTGGGAGCGAGCCTGCTCGCGAAGGCGCTGGATCTACAGAATTGTAGTCGGCTGACACTACGCTTTCGCGAGCAGGCTCGCTCCCACAATGATCGCGGCGAGGATGAGAGATCGTGCAATTTGCCGGAGTTTTGCGCGCTGTCGTGCAGTTTGAAACAGGCGTGATGCCAGCACAGTCACGGCAAGCTCCCGATTATCGGGCGGTTCGTGGGGATGGTTGATTGGCCTGATCTCTGCAATTTCCTTTGAGAACCCATCGACTGATAAAAGGGGAACGCATGACCCCGACACCCAGCAACAAAATCGTCGTTGCCCATTCGGTGCGTGCCGAGGCGCCGCAACATGAAGTCGAGACCAACAAGGCTCTGGCGCGCTGGTTGGCGCAGATTCTCGGCTGCAAATTCGGCGGCAGTTTCGATCCGGCCAAACATCAGGGCCGCGAGCTGTATCTGCTGCCGACACAAACCATCGTTGGCGCCGCCCACGCGCAAGCGCTGGGCATTAAAGGCCCCTATGACTTGTGGGGCGGTTACGTCGAATACGATTTCATCTGCACCAAAGCCATCAGCCACGGTTTGCGCAGTCATCTGGCGCACGCGCCGCAGGGCTGGTCGCCGCTGTTCTCGGAGCGGGTGCGCAACGTTGTGCTCGACGGTCTCAGCGTATTTGCGCTGGAAGATGCACGGCCCGCCGCCGAACATCTGCTGTACGCCGGGCCGATTCGCTTGAAGCCGGTTCACGCTTGCGCCGGGCGCGGTCAGGAAGTGATCAAAAGCCTCGACGCGTTCGATGAGATCCTCGCTCGTCCCGAAGTGGAGAGTTTGTTCACAGACGGCGTAGTGCTGGAGCAGGACTTGCGCAACGTCGTCACCCACAGCGTCGGCCAGTCGTTCATCGGCGGCAAAGTGTTGAGCTACTGCGGTGATCAATACTTGACCGAGGACGGCCTGGGCGAAGAGGTCTACGGCGGCTCGAATCTGCTGGTGGTGCAGGGCGGCTATGACCAATTGCTCGCGCTGGATCTGCCTGATGATGTGCGTCTGGCCATCGAGCAGGCGCAGGTCTTCGACAGTGCCGCCAACGAAGCTTACCCGCGCTTCTTCGCCTCGCGGCGCAATTACGATATCGCCCAAGGCCTCGACGCCAGCGGCAACCCGCGCAGCGGCGTGCTCGAACAATCCTGGCGCATGGGCGGTGCCAGCAGCGCTGAAGTGGCCGCGTTGCAGAGCTTCGTCAACGATCCACAGATGCGCGCGATTCGCGTGTCGTCGGTGGAAACCTATACCGATCAGGCGCTGCCGGCGGACGCCATCGAGGTCTATCGCGGCCCGGCGGAAAACAGCGCGTTTCTTCTCAAATATGTGACGGTCCAATCCTATGACGGCTAGAAGCGAAAGCATTCAAATCGACATTGATGACGAACAGATGAGCGGGACTTTTCTCAGTCCCAAATCGAAAGTCCCGGGGGTGTTGTTTGTTCACGGTTGGGGCGGCAGTCAGGAACGTGATCTGGAGCGGGCCAAAGGCATCGCCGGCCTGGGTTGCGTATGCCTGACCTTCGACCTGCGCGGGCACACCGGCGGCACAGGAATTCCGCTGACCCGGGTGACCCGTGAAGACAATCTGCGTGACTTGCTGGCGGCCTACGATCGCCTGCTGGCGCACCCGGCCCTCGACACTTCGGCGATCGCCGTGGTCGGCACCAGTTATGGCGGTTATCTGGCCTCGATCCTGACGTCACTGCGCCCGGTGCGCTGGCTGGCGCTGCGCGTGCCGGCGCTGTACCGCGACGAGCAGTGGCACACGCCCAAGCGCGATCTGGACAAGGCCGACCTGCGCGATTATCGCAATACGCTGGTGCGCGCCGACAGCAATCGCGCCCTGCATGCCTGTTCGCAATTCACGGGCGACGTGCTGTTGGTGGAATCGGAAACCGACGACTTCGTGCCCCACGCGACGATCATGAGTTACCGCGCCGCATGTCAGCAGACTCACTCATTGACTCATCGGATTATTGATGGCGCCGATCACGCATTGAGTGATCCAGTTTCGCAGCAGGCCTACACCTCGATCCTGGTGGACTGGATTACCGAGATGGTGGTGGGGGAGCGGTTGAGCATTATCCAATCCAGATGATCTGTCGCATGTACCGGCCCCTTCGCGAGCAGGCTCGCTCCCACAGGTTGAACGCATTTCAAATGTAGGAGCTGCCGAAGGCTGCGATCTTTTGATGTTGATTCTAATGTGTGGGTTTCTTCTCGATCCGCAGCGCCTTGGCCTTGGCCTCGACCACCAGATACATCACCACCGTGATCAACAGCGGCAGCAGAAAATAAATCGCCCGATATGCCAGCAATCCCGCGACCAGACTGCCGCGCGACGCCTCGTGCTGCAGCAGCGCCACGAACACCGCCTCAAGCACACCCAGTCCCGCCGGAATATGCGTGATGACCCCGGCAATCGCGCTGATCAACAGCACGCCAAGCACCAGCGGATAATCCAGTTTGCTCGGCAGCAGAGTGAAGATCACCGCCGCCATCAGCGACCAGTTCAACGCCCCCAGCAGCAATTGCAGCACCGCCATGCGCAGCGACGGCAGGTTGATTTCCACGCCGCGAATCGACCACTCGCGGCGCTTGGAAAACTGACACGCCGCCAGATAGCCGGCGCTGACCAGCAGCAGTAACACACCAACCAGTTGCAAGGCCGAACTGCTGAGTTTCCAGCCCGGCGGCATCGTCACCAGACCGCTGCTGAACACTACGCCAGCGATGGTCATGTAGCCGAACCAGTTGGTTGCCAGGCTCAGGCCGAGAATTTTGGCGATGTTGCCTTTGCTCACGCCCAGCCGCGAATACAGGCGATAGCGCATGGCGATGCCGCCGACCCAGGCGCTAAGGTTGAGATTGAAGGCGTAGCTGATGATGCCCACCGGCAGGATCTGCTTCCAAGTCAGGTCTTGCCGAATGTAAGTGCGGCCGATCAGGTCGAAACTGGCGTACACCAGAAAACTCAGCAGGGTCAGGCTGGCGGCGATGATCAGTGTGCGCACCTTGAAATCGGCGAGGGTCTCCAGCACCTCGGCCCATTCGATGCGCGTAGCGAACATCGTCAACAGGACGATCAGCGCGAGGAAAAACAGGATGGTCAGCGGACGTTTCCAGCGGCTCCATTTCGACGGCGCCGCTTGTGTCGAATGGCTATCGGAATGGACTTCGGAATGACTCATGGACGCGCACCTCGGAAAGGCTTCAGACGCGGTTTATGCGCCGGCAGCCAACCGGCCATGGCCGGGAAGTGCCGCAGGAAGTGGAACACCAGAAAACCCACGGTCATGTGCCAGATACGCCCGCGCGGCAACAGCTTGGCGTCCATGGCTTTGCAGTGGTTCTGGCTGAGATCTTCGAGGCGTTCGTACAGGTGCTGATTGAACGCGCGGTCGCGGATCAGCACGTTGGCTTCCAGATTCAGCGACAGGCTCAGCGGGTCGAGATTGCTCGAGCCCACGGTGCTCCAGTCATCGTCGACCAGCGCGACCTTGCCGTGCAGCGGGCGCTGGCAGTATTCGTGAATCTGCACGCCGGCACGCAGCAGATAATCGTAGGTCATGCGCGCCGCCAGTTTGGCTACGAGCATGTCGGGCTGGCCTTGCAGGATCAGCCGCACCTCGACGCCACGGCGGGCGGCGTTGCGGATTTCGCGCAGCAAACGGTAGCCGGGAAAGAAGTAGGCGTTGGCGATGATTACCCGGCGCTTGGCCTTGCGCAGCACCTGCAAATACACGTCTTCGATATCGGTGTTGTGTTGATCGTTATCGCGGAACACCAGGCGTACCTGGCCGTCGTGGTCGGTGAAGGCCATTTCCTCCAGGCGCTGGCGCCGGCGCTGCCACCAGAACCGCGCGCGTCCGGGACGACCGCTTTGAAGCAGGGCGAAGTGATGGATATCGGCGACCACCGGGCCCTGGATCTCCACCGAATAATCCTGCTTGGCTTCAGGGCCGAAATCGGCCAGGTGATCGCCGGAAAAATTGATCCCGCCAATGAACGCGATCAAGCCGTCGACCACCACGATCTTGCGGTGCAAGCGGCGGAACCAGTTGGTGCGGATGCCCAAATGCTTCGGCGCCGGATCGAAGATTTGCAGATGCACGCCGGCATCGCTCAAGGCCGACAGATAGCCGGTGCTCAGCTCGCCACAGCCGAAGCCGTCGAGGCTGACCGTGGTGCGCACGCCGCGCTGGGCGGCTTCGATGAGGATTTGCTGCAACTCGGCGCCGACCTTGTCTTCGAAGACGATGAAGGTCTCCAGCAGGATCTCGCTCTTGGCTGCGCGCATCGCTTCGAATACCCGGGGGAAATATTCCTCGCCGTTCTCCAGCAGCTCTACGCGGTTATTGCTGTGCCATTGATACTCGACGTCCACGTGGCCGGGCTCGCGCACCGGCGGGTTCAGCGGGACCGGGTCGACGGCGGATTTTTCCAGTGGCGCACTGTTCATAGTTCAATCTCCACCGATAACGGTGCGTGGTCGGAAAGGTGGGACCAGGGCCGGTTGGTCAAAACTTTCGGGCGGCTGGCCTTGAGGTTGCGTACGTAGATGCGGTCGAGTCGTAGCGCTGGCAGCCGCGCGGGAAAGCTGCGCGCCGGCTTGCCGTACTGCTCGGCGAACACTTCGCGCAGGCCACAGGGCTTGAGCTGCGCATCGGCACGCTGGCGCCAGTCGTTGAAATCGCCAGCGACGATCACCGGGGCATCAGCGGGCAATTCGGCGAGACGTTGCATCAGCAGATCCAGTTGCGCGTTGCGGTGGCTCTCGCGCAGGCCCAGATGCACGCAGATCGCATGCACTTCGGTGCCGTCGCCAGGCAGGCGCAGCACGCAATGCAGCAGGCCACGGTTTTCATGGCCGCTGATCGACACGTCGAGGTTGTCGTGGCGGATGATCTGGAATTTCGACAGCAGCGCATTGCCGTGGTCGCCCGCCGGGTACACGGCATTGCGCCCGTAGGCGAATTGCGGCCAGAGGCTGTCGGCGAGAAATTCGTATTGCGGCATCGTCGGCCAGTTGTCGTAGCGTTTCGGATGCTGCTCGTGCGTGCCGTGCACTTCCTGCAGAAACACCACGTCGGCGGCGACGCTGCGCACCGCTTCACGCAGCTCCGGCAGGATGAAACGCCGGTTCAGCGCGGTGAAGCCCTTGTGGGTGTTGACCGTCAGTATGGTGAAGGTGCGCACCGAGGGCGCAACCACGGAGCCTTCGTCGGTGAAACCGACCGGTTCGGGAATGCTCATGACAGAACTCCTTCTGCGGCGACTTGCCCGGGAGTTGTGGCGAGGTCTTTGTCGAGGTCCAAGCGCTGCAACAAGTTGCGTGCGTCGTAGGGCGCGCGGACTTTGATGTCGTTGTCGAAGTAGCAGAACACTTCGCGGGATTTGCGCGCGCGGGGTTTCAGGCGTGGGGCTATCAGGTGGGCGTCCTCTGGCTGTTTACCGTGATGCCAGGCGTCGATGCGCTCGGCCCAGCGCTTGAGCGCTTGTTCGGAATAACCGCTGGCGTAGAGCTCTTCGGCGCCGTGCAGGCGCAGATAGACGAAGTCGCTGGTGAGGTCTTCGCGGTACGGCCATTTGCCGGCGGTGTCGGCAATGACCAGCGCGGTGTTGTGGCGTTTGAGCAGGCGCACGAATTCCGGATCGATGAAACTTTCATGACGGATTTCCACCGCATGGCGCAGCGGTTTCTTGCGCCAGGCTTTGACGCTGGCGTGGCCGGGAAGATGCGAGTCGTGCTGGCGGGCGAGGGCGGCTGCGGCTTGGGTATCGTGGGGCAGTTGCGCGAGAAAGTGATCGAAGCGCTCGGCGTCGAATTTGAAATTCGGCGGAAACTGCCAGAGGATCGGCCCGAGTTTTTCCTTCAGCTCCAGCACGCCCGAGGCAAAGAAATTCGCCAGCGGTTTTTCGATTTCGCGCAAGCGGCGCACGTGGGTGATGAAGCGCGGTGCCTTGACGCTGAACACGAAGTCATCAGGAGTTTCGGCGTACCACTGGGCGTAACGTTCGGGGCGTTGCAGGGCGTAGAACGATCCATTGATTTCGATGCTGTTGACCGCGCGGGAGGCGAACTGCAATTCGCGCTTCTGCGCCAGTCCCTTCGGGTAGAAATCCCCGCGCCACGGGGCGTAGCGCCAGCCTGAAATACCGATGTGAATCGTCGCCATCCCATCCTCCCGTAGAAAGTCCTCGTGTTGCCGATGTTCTGTGATGACTGCGGCGGGGGCGGGAAAGTTTCGGTGGCGTTACGGACGGTCGCGGGTGAAGCGAAGATCAAGAGCTTACCCCCTCACCCCAACCCTCTCCCCCAAGGGGGCGAGGGGGAAGGGAGCAGATCTTCATGTCTCCTGAAATCGCGTACGACTGTGAAGGGAGCAGATCTTCATGGTCTTCAGGACTTGAGTTCGACTCAAGACGTGCAGTTGGTGATTTTGGTCATGCAACTCGGTCGGCTCCCTCTCCTGGGGGAGAGGGCTGGGGTGAGGGGCTCTTGAACTTGCCGCGCAATTACCGATCAGTTCCTTACCAGGGTCAGCCACGGGAGATCGGAGCTTTGCGCAATTTCAGGATCGCCATTCTGCTGGGAACGCTGCTGTGCTTGGGCGTCAACACATCGCAAGCCGTCGCGCTACCGGGCGTTCCGGCTGCCGCCGACACGGCAGAGAAACCCGCCGAACCGGAACCGTTGGTGCAGGGCGGTCTGCTCGGGGCGATCAGTACGAGCATCGACGATGTGCAGGAAAAACTCGATCTCAACGAACACCTGGTCGATGCCTGGCGGCTGCGTGCTGACCGCGCGGCGGATGAGGTCGATCGGCTGGTCAAGCAACCGTCGAATCGCTCGGGCTGGAGCGTCGCCGGGGATTTCCTCACGTTGTCGGGAGTGTGGCTGGGCAGTTTCGCCCTGCTCACCGTGCTCGGCAGTCTGCTGGCAAAGCGTCTGCGTGAGGGCCGCTGGTTGCGCACCCGCCAGCGCAGTCAGGATCTGCTCGGCTACGTGCTGCCTTTCACCGTGCCGGCGCTGATCTGCCTGCCGCTGACGCTGTATGTCAGCCATTTTCTGCAAGCTTCGGTGGGCCGTGCGCTGGCGCTGTGTCTGGCCTACGCCACCAGCAGTGGCATTTTCTCCACGTCGATGTTGTTGTGCGTGGTGGTGATGTTCAATGTCGGCCACAAGCGCGCCGCCGCGCGAATCATCCGTGAATACTGCCCGCGACCGCTGTTCCTGATCGGCTTTCTCGCCGCTCTCAGCGATGCCCTGACCAGCCCGCAGATCGCCCGACAATTGGGCGGCAATATCACCAGCAGCATCGCCGTGTTCACCGGGCTGATCGCCTCGGTGATTTTCGGTTTGCTGGTGATTCGCCTGCGCCGGCCCGTGGCGCATCTGATCCGCAATCGCCCGCTCAGTCAGCGTTTGAAACAACCGTCGCTGCAGGAGTCGCTGCGGATATTTTCCGGGCTGTGGTATTGGCCGATCGTGCTGATGGTGCTGGTCTCGGCAGTGAGCCTGATCGGCATCGGCGAGGACAATCAGAAAGCCCTGCGCTGTGCCTTGTTCACCACCGTGCTGCTGATCGCCACAGTGTTTCTCAGCACCGTGTTGCAGCATTTGTTCAAATCACGCAAGGCTGAGGCGATCCAGCGCAGCAGTGCCTACAAGGAACGTTTTCTCAGCCTGTTGCATGCGTTGCTGCGCATCGTCATGGCGATTGTGTTCATCGATATTCTCGGGCGGATCTGGGGCGTGTCGTTGCTCGATTTCGCCCAGAGCAGCACCGTCGGTCGAGCGATCAGCAACGCCTTGAGCAGCATCGGCCTGATCTTCCTGGTGACGTGGCTGCTGTGGGTGGTGCTCGACACGGCGATTCAGGAAGCGCTGAAACCGCCGCTGAGCAAACGCGCGGCACGCCAGCCGAGCACGCGGGTGAAAACCATCCTGCCGCTGCTGCGCAACGCGATCAAAATCATCCTCGTGGTGATCTGCGCGATTACCACCATGGCCAACCTCGGCATCAATGTCGCGCCGCTATTGGCCGGTGCCGGCGTGGTCGGCCTGGCGATCGGTTTCGGTTCGCAGCAATTGGTGCAGGACGTCATCACCGGGCTGTTCATCATCATCGAAGACACCCTGTCGATCGGCGACTGGGTGGTGCTCGATTCCGGCCACGCTGGCACGGTGGAAGGTTTGACCATTCGCACCTTGCGCCTGCGCGACGGCAAGGGTTTTGTGCACTCGGTGCCGTTCGGCCAGATCAAGGCTGTGACCAACCAATCCCGCCAGTTCGCCTTCGCATTTTTCTCGGTGCAGTTCACCTACGACACCGACGTCGACAAGGCCATCGAGCTGATCCGCGAGGCCGGCGATTCGATCCGCGAAGACCCGTTCCTCAAGTACAACCTGCAAGGGCCGCTGGATGTGTTTGGCGTGGACAAGATGGACCTCAACGGCGTGGTGCTGACGGCGCAATTCCGCACGGTGTCAGGTGGCCAATATGCGGTGAGCCGGGCGTTCAACCAACGTTTGAAGAAGCTTGTGGATAACACGCCGAATGTGCATTTTGCGCAGACTTATCCACAGCAGGTGCTGTTGCCGAAGCGGCAGGAGGAGGGGGCGGTGGTTGCGGATGAGGTACCGCAGGAGTCGCGGACCTGACGCCTGTTTGTGTAGAGACAGGGCCGGCGCTTTCGCGAGCAGGCTCGCTCCCACAGGGGCAATGGGATTGGACTGTGGGAGCGAGCCTGCTCGCGAAGACGCCGGTGCGAACACTCTCAATGCCGGATCAGCTTGGCATGCAGTTGTCCCATGGCTATCGGATCCAGCTCTACCCAAACCTGCTGCTTGCCGGCAATCACCGCGGCCACGGACACTCCATCGCGATAAACCAGCCGATTGCTCACCAGCGCCGGCACCTTCGCCCCCGGCAACAAGGTTCCGGCCAGATTCAATGGATCAACTCCGCACACCGCCACCAGGCTGCCGTCCTGCGGGCGGCGGCGTACTTCGCGCAGCAAGGGAATGGCTTCGGGCAAGGCAAACTGCTCGCCAGCCAGACCACTGACAAACCGCCCGCCACGAATCTCGCCCCGCGCCTCCAGACGATGAAAGGTGCGCAGCAATTCCCGCCAGCTCGGCAGCCAGTCCGCTTCGCGTTCGAGCAAGCGCCAGAACACCACGCCGTAGCGGCGCAGCAGGGTCATGGCGACGTGTTCGAGTGTCTCGGCGGCATCGGCTGACGAACCCCGGCGCAGCAATGCCCAGCGCCCGGCATCGTCCATGCCGCCGATAAACGCGCCGCGCCCGCGTCGGCTACTGCGCTGCTGGCGCTTGCTTGCCGGCGTGATCAGCGCGCGCAGGCCGGCGAAGCTGTCGGCGTTCACCAAACCTGCGGCGACCAGTTCCTGCAAGGCGATTTCCAGTTCGCTGCGCAGCAGGCGCGCTTCATGAATCAACTCATCGAAAAACAGCGCGCCATGCTGACTCAGCGCCTCAAAGACTTTCTGTGTTTTCGGCGATAACTCGCTCACTGGCGTCTGCTCAGCCAACGCACTCCACAAACCCACCTGGCTTCGCGGCAGCAGCACAATCGGTGTACTGCGCAATGCCGAGCCGCTGACTTTCTGCCGCGCGCTGATGCGCGTCCACACCAGTTTGCCGTTGCGGCACAGTTCATCCAGCCAGCTCGGCGAATAGTCCTTGAGGCGTGCCGGCAGGATGTCGCTGTCCCACGCCGAAGCTGCCGCCGGGTAGCCTTCGAACTGGCCGACAATCGCCGGCAGCACCGCACTGCCCTGACCTTGGGTGGCCGGCGTCAGATGCTGCCAGTCGAACAGAAAACGCATGAAGTCCTGCAATGCCACCGGTTCGATTTCCCGGCGCAGGCGCTTGACCGTGTAGCGATGGATGCGCGCCAGCAGATGGCGTTCGCACCATTCTTCAATCGCGCTGTTCGGCGTGAACTGGCCGCGCAAGACGTAGCCTTCACGCTCCAGTCGGGCGAGGGCCTGACTCACTTGCGCGGCGGGCAGGGCCAGCGGCTCGGCGATGGCCGGCAACGGGATCGGCCCAAAGGCACCGAGGCGGGCGCGGATCACTTCGACCAGCGCCTCATCGAATGTCCATGCTTCGTCGAACCCGGGCAGCGCGACTGCTTCAGTCAGCAGCGTGGCTTGTGGATAAAGTGCCTGCAGGCAACTCAAGCGTTCGCGAGCCAGCCACAACTGATGCTCGGCGTCGATCTGCAACCGGCAGGCGCGGCCGCTGGCCATCAGCGTTTGCAGCCAGTCCGGCCAACCCGCGTTGGCGCGCGCTTCGGCGTCACTGATGCAGGCAAGGCTCATCAGCGCTTCGTGCATTTCATCCATGGAATTGGGCGACGGCCAGGCTTCTTCGCGCACTGCGGTGATCGCATCGGCATCGAGCGCGCCGAGATCATCGGTCGATTGCGGATCGCTCCAGCGTCGATTAATCACCGCTTGCGTGCGGCGTTCCTCCAGCGGCGCGTCGTCGAGAAACGTGTAGGGTCGGGCGCTGAGAATTTCTGCCGCCAGCGGCGACGGCGCAGGTAAATCCCGGGCGATCAGGCGCACCTCGCCACGCTCCATGCGCCGCAGCAGGGTCAGCCAGCCTTCGCTGTCCATCGCTTCGTGCAGGCAATCGTCGAGGGTCTGTTCCACCAGCGGATGTTCGGGGACTTCACGCTCGCCGGCGAGGTTTTCCAGGCAGGCGATCTGGTCGGGAAACACACTGGCGATCAGGTCTTCGCTTTTCATCCGTTGCAGTTGCGGAGCGACTTTGCGCCCGCCGGTGAAGCGCGGCAACGCCAGCGCCACCCCGGCATTCCAGCGCCAGCGCACGCCAAACAAGGGCGCATCGAGCACGGCTTGAATAAGGGTGTGTTCGGCGCTGTTGCTGTGCAGGTAACGCCAGACTTCGTCGAGCTCGAAGCTGTGACTGGTGGACAGCGACAGCACGATCGCGTCTTCGCTGGCGGCGGCCTGCAACTCGAAGTTGAAGGTGCGGCAGAAACGCTTGCGCAGGGCCAGGCCCCAGGCGCGGTTGATGCGGCTGCCGAACGGCGTGTGAATGATCAGTTGGGTGCCGCCGGACTCGTCGAAAAACCGTTCCATCAACAGCGTGTCCTGCGAGGGCAGGGCGCCGAGGGTTTGCCGTGCGCGCGCCAGATATTCGACCAGTTGCTCGGCGCTGGCGAGGTTGAGGCCGAGTGTGGCGGTCAGCCAATCGAGCGCCGGTTGCAGAATCCCGGGGCTGGCGCTGAGCAATTCGTCCAACTGCGCTTGCAGGCGCGCGACGGCCGCCGACAGTTCATCACTGCGCCCCGGCGCTTCGCCGAGCCAGAACGGAATGGTCGGCGGCATGCCCTGCGCATCCTCGACCCGCACCTTGCCGCTTTCTACCCGCAGGATGCGGTACGAGGTATTGCCGAGCTGGAACACGTCGCCGGCGATACTTTCCACGGCGAAATCTTCGTTGACGCTGCCGATGTTCAAGCCCTGGGGTTCTAGCAATACGCTGTAGTCGGCGTTGTCCGGGATGGTGCCGCCACTGGTCACGGCGGTCAGTTGCGCGCCCCGCCGGCCACGCAAGGTGCGACTGACGGCGTCGCGGTGCAGGTAGGCGCTGCGGATGCCCTGGCGACCGTTGTAGCCCTCGGCGAGCATGCTCAGCAGGGCCTGATAGTGTTTTTCGTCGAGATCGCGATAGGGCCAGGCTCGGCGGAACATCGCAAGCAACGCGTCCTCCGACCATTCCTGGCAACTGACCTCGGCAATGATCTGCTGCGCCAGCACATCCAGCGGTTTTTCCGGAATGTGCAGCGTATCGAGCTCGCCCCGGCGCACGCAGTCGAGCAGGGCGGCGCACTCGATCAGGTCGTCGCGGGTGGTGGCGAACAAACGGCCCTTGGGCGTGCCGCCGACCTGGTGTCCGGAGCGACCGACTCGTTGCAGAAACGCAGCAATCGAACGCGGTGAACTGATCTGGCAGACCAGGTCGACTTCACCGATATCGATGCCCAGCTCCAGTGATGCAGTGGCGATCAGCACTTGCAGCTCGCCGCGTTTGAGGCGCTGTTCCGCATCGAGGCGAAACTCTTTGGCCAGGCTGCCGTGGTGCGCCGCCACGGCCTGCTTGCCGAGGCGCTCGCTCAGATGCCGGCTAAGGCGTTCGGCAAGGCGTCGGGTGTTGACGAAAATCAGCGTGGTGCGATGCTCGCGGGCGAGTTCGGCGAGGCGCTCGTACACCAGTTCCCAGACATCGTTGGCCATCACTGCAGACAACGGCACCGGCGGCACTTCGATACCCAGGTCTCGTGGGCGGGCGTGGCCAATGTCGACGATTTCGCAGGGGCAATCGTGACCGACCAGAAACCGCGCCACGGCTTCTACCGGCTTCTGCGTGGCGGACAGGCCGATGCGGGTCAGCGGTTCGGCGCACAACGCTTGCAGCCGTTCAAGGCTCAAGGACAGATGACTGCCGCGCTTGCCCGCGGCCATGGCGTGGATTTCGTCAATGATCACCGTGCGCGTGGTGCCGAGCATCTTGCGCCCGGATTCCGAGCCAAGCAGCACGTACAGCGATTCCGGGGTGGTGACCAGAATATGCGGCGCGCTCTTGCGCATGGCGGCGCGGTCTTTTTGCGGCGTGTCGCCAGTGCGTACGGCGGTAGTGATGGTCAGCTCCGGCAGGCCCATCTCGTGCAATTGCGCGGTAATGCCGGCGAGCGGATTCTGCAGGTTGATCTGGATGTCGTTGGACAGTGCCTTCAACGGCGAGACATAGACCACCAGGGTTTCGGCGGGCAGACCGTCAGGATGCTCCAGCCCTCGGTGGACGAGCTCATCGAGCACGGCGAGGAACGCGGTCAGGGTTTTCCCCGAGCCAGTGGGCGCGGCGATCAGCGTCGACCGGCGCTGGCGAATCAACGGCCACGCACGGGCCTGAGCGGCGGTGACCGCCGGGAAAGTCTTGTTGAACCAGGCGCTGACGGCGGGGTGAAAACCGGCCAGCGCGCTGTTGGCGGGGAGGGGCAGATTCATGACTGGAGTTATGCGGGCGGGGGCGGGAAGATGCAAGTACCGTTCGGAGCCCTTCGCGAGCAGGCTCGCTCCCACCCTGGAATGCGGTCCCCTGTGGGAGCGAGCCTGCTCGCGAAGGGGCCGGCCAGGACGGCGCAAATTCGCGGATCTACACTTTACGGATGACGGTTGCGCACTAAACCCGCAAAATGCAACGATTCCGGCAATTATCGACGACGGTTCCACAAGAACCGTCGCTAAAGCCATCGTTCCAATCAGACTGGGCCTGCTGACTCTATGCGAATGCGCCTTATGTTACTGGGCGGCGGAAATGCCCTTGGGCAGGCGCTGATTCGCCTCGGTGCGGAAGAAGACATCGGTTTCCTCGCCCCCCGCCCGCCCGAAAACGGCTGGGATGCCGCGAGCCTCACCCAACTGCTCGACGACACCCGTCCCGATGCGTTGATCAACCTCGCCTACTATTTCGACTGGTTCCAGGCCGAGAGCGTCAGCGAAAGCCGCATGACCGGCCAGGAACGCGCCATCGAGCGTCTGGCCGAACTGTGCCAGCACCACAACATTGTCCTCGTGCAGCCGTCGAGCTATCGCGTGTTCGACGGCTCGCGGGCCACGGCCTACAGCGAAAAAGACGAACCGGTGCCGCTGGGCCTGCGCGGTCAGGCCTTGTGGCGCATCGAGCAAAGTGTGCGCGCGACCTGCCCGCAACATGTACTGCTGCGTTTCGGCTGGCTGCTCGACGACAGCCCGGACGGCACCCTCGGACGCTTCCTCGCCCGCGCGGAAAAACCCGAAGAGTTGCTGCTGGCCGATGATCGGCGCGGCAATCCGACTCCGGTCGATGACGCCGCGCGAGTGATCATCTCCGTGCTCAAGCAACTCGACTGCGCCGCGCCGCTGTGGGGCACTTACCATTACGCCGGCCACGAAGCGACCACCCCGCTGGCGCTGGGCCAGGCGATTCTCACCGAAGCACGCAGCCTGCATCCGCTGGCGATCGAAGCACCGACTGCGCAGGCCCACGCCGCGCGCCCGGACGCCGCCGAAGAGCCGCAACACGCAGTGCTGGCCTGCAAGAAAATTCTCCACACTTTCGGGATCAAACCGCGCGCCTGGCGTGCCGCACTCCCGGGTCTACTGGACAGGTTCTACCGACATGGCTGAAGCAACGGTTTTAATCACTGGCGGAGCCGGCTTCATCGGCTCGCACCTGACCGATGCCTTGCTCGCCAAGGGCTATGCGGTACGCGTGCTCGACGACCTGTCGACCGGCAAGCGCAGCAACCTGCCGCTGGACAATCCCAAGGTTGAACTGGTGGTCGGCGATGTCGCCGATGCCGCCCTGGTCGCCCGCGCCATACAAGGTTGCAACGCCGTCACGCATCTCGCGGCCGTGGCCTCGGTGCAGGCCTCGGTGGACGATCCGGTGAAAACCCACCAGAGCAATTTCATCGGCACCCTGAATGTCTGCGAAGCCATGCGCCTGGCCGGGGTCAAGCGTGTGGTGTACGCCTCCAGCGCGGCGGTGTACGGCAACAATGGCGAGGGCGAGTCGATTGATGAAGACACGCCAAAAGCGCCGCTGACACCCTACGCCTCGGACAAACTGGCCGGTGAGCAATACTTCGATTTCTACCGTCGCCAGCATGGCCTGGAGCCGGCGATTTTCCGCTTCTTCAACATCTTCGGCCCCCGCCAGGATCCGTCCTCGCCGTATTCCGGGGTGATCAGCATCTTCAGCGAACGTGCGTCGAAAGGTTTGCCGATCACCGTATTTGGCGATGGCGAGCAGACCCGCGATTTTCTTTATGTCGGTGATCTGGTCGATTTGCTGGTGCAGGCGCTGGAAAAGCCTGAAGTGCAGGAGGGCGCGGTCAATGTTGGCTGGAATCAGGCGATGAGCCTGAAGCAGATGCTCGAAGCGTTGAAATCAGTGGTCGGTGAACTGCCGCCCGTGAGTTACGGGCCGGCGCGTTCGGGTGATATCCGCCATTCGCGAGCGGATAACCGACGCTTGCTGCAGCGCTTCGAAATGCCGCCGCAGACGCCGATGAGTGTGGGCTTGGCGCGCTTGCTCGGGCGCTCCTGAGAAGCCCCTCACCCTAGCCCTCTCCCAGGGGGAGAGGGGAACTGACTGAGGTGTTTGTGAGAAGTACGCCGACTTGCGATACCCAGTCGAACTCAGGTTTTGAACAACACACAAATCGGCTCCCTCTCCCCCGGGAGAGGGCTGGGGTGAGGGGCCCGGGCCTCCAACGCCCCACATGACTCAGCACCAAATGAAAAAGGCGCCCTGCAACAGGCGCCTTTTTCACGGCCGGAATATCGCTATTCCTGTGGCGAGGGAATGTTATTCCCCGATCGACTGCGTACGGTCGTCGTCAGGTCTGTGCCTGCCCGCCACCAAGCCTCATTCACCACCACGTGAACGTTCGGTCAAAGTCAGCTTAGAACTTATAGCCCAAACCGACCATGTAGATGAACGGATCGACATCCACATTCACCCGTGCGCGGGTGCCGGGTGCGACGGCGTTGTTCTCGACGGTCGCGCGTGTATCGATATCGATGTAGCGCACTTGGGCGTTGAGCATGATGTTGTCGGTGATCATGTAGTCGGCGCCGACCTGCCAGGCCAGACCCCAGGAGTTTTTCGCCTTGAAGTTGCTGAAGCCGTTGGCGCTGGCTTCGCTGCCGACGTGTTCGTCGTAAATCCAGGTGTAGTTGATGCCACCGCCGACATACGGCTGGAAAGGCGATTTCGAATCAAGCGGGTAGTAGACGACGCTGAGGGTCGGCGGCAGGTGTTTCAGGGTGCCGAGCTTGCCGTTGGCGGCGGGCAGGGCGGTGCCCTTGAGCTTGACGTCATGCTCGAACGGCGTGGCTGCCAGCAGCTCGATACCGATGTTGTTGGTGAGCATGTAAGCGAAGTTCAGACCCAGTTGGGTGTCGCTGCTCATGGTCGCCTTGCCGCCCAGATCAGTGCCGCTCAGCGGACCCTGATCGACCTTGACGCTGGAGCTGTCGGCCTTCGGGTTGACGGTGATCGCGCCGGCGCGCACGAGAATGTCACCGGCTTCGTGGGCGTGGGCGAGCGGGGCTGCGAGCGCGAGGGCAAACAGCGAGGCGCTGAGCAAGGACTTGTTCATGGGGGCTCCGAAAGGACATAAAAATTCGATGTCCTAGGGTACGAAGCCGTCTGATACGGTGTTTTGACTCAGCTCAATGAAACAGTGAAGGGGCGGGGTTTTGTGGAACCTTTGAGGGCCTATTCGCGAGCAGGCTCGCTCCCACCTTGGAATGTGATCACCTGTGGGAGCGAGCCTGCTCGCGAAGACGATAGACCAGCCAATACAAAATTACCGGGAATTACTCCGGCAGTTCATACGCATAAATCTTCTCCGCCTCCATCTGATACCCGGCATCGGCCAGCTCACTGCTTGAGGCTTTCACCTGCAACGGTCCTTCGACCCAGTACGGCTGATACAGCTCATCAAGCTTCACGCCCAGTTCGCTTTTCACGTGGACGATCTGGTTTGACGGCGGTGGCGGTACGTGGATGCAGGCGCCGAAATACGGCACCAGCAAGAAGTCCGTGGTGCGCCCCTCTTCGCTGACTTCCAGCGGCACGATGTAACCGGGCAGGCGAATGTTCTGCCCGTCGAGGCTCTTCACTACCGGTGCATTGGGCATGTCCTGCTTGGCCGCCGGCGCGGACTCGGCAGAGAGGGCGTCGCCCATCTTCGACAGGTCGTGCAGCGGGGTCATGTTCGGCACTTCCGGCGCGGCGTCCGGCGGGATCATTTCCGACCAGGTCAGGTCTTTCGGCGCCGCCGCCCACACGGGCAGGGCGACCAGCATCAGCAGCGCAAGCAGGGCGCGGGGCATGGTGAACATCCTCATAAACGGATCGACAGGCCATCGGCCAATGATTGGCGATACGCGCGCCAGGCCGGCACGCTGCCCATCAGCAGCGCGGCCGCCAGAATGCCACCGAGCAGCGTCCATTCATACTCGCTCGGCCATGCCAGCGGCAGATACAAACCGTAATTGGCCTGCACGTAACCTTGCGCAGCGGCGATGCCGATGTACAGCAATGCCAGTCCGGCGATGACTCCAGTCAGCGCCAACGCAAAGGCTTCCAGCACCAGCAGGCTTGCGATGTGCCACGGCCGCGCCCCCACCGAACGCAGAATCGCCATCTCGCGGCGACGTTCGTTGAGGCTGGTGAGAATCGCCGTGAGCATGCCGATCAACCCGGTCAGCACAACGAACAGCGAGACCACGAACAAGGCTTTCTCGGCCGTACTCATCAGGCTCCACAATTCCTGCAAGGCCACGCCCGGCAGGATCGCCAGCATCGGTTCGCCACGGTATTCGTTGATCTCGCGCTGCAAGGCGAAGGTGGAAATCTTGCTGTTGAGGCCGAGCATGAACGCGGTGATCGCTTGTGGCGTCAGGTCCATATTGCGCGCCTGATCAGCGCTGATCCTGCCGTTGCCGCGCGCCGGCACGCCGTTGTGCCAGTCGATGTGGATCGCCTCCATGCCGCCGAGGCTGATGTGCAACGTTCGGTCCACCGGGGTGCCGGTGCTCTGGAGGATGCCGACCACGGTGAACGGTTTGTCGTCGTGCTTGACCAGGCTGATCGCCGCCACGCCATGGGCCAGTACCAGTTTGTCGCCGAGCTTGTAGTGCAGCGCTTCGGCGACTTCGGCACCGAGCACCACTTCGAAAAGATCGGTGGCAAACGCGCGACCGTCGGCCAGCGCCAGGTGTTGCTGGCGCCCGTACTGGTAGTGCTCGAAATAGGCTTCGGTGGTGCCCATCACGCGATAGCCGCGATGGGAATCGCCCAGGGACATGGGGATTGCCCACTTCACTTTCGGGTTGTTGGCGAAGTGTTCAAAGCTGTCCCAGCGGATGTTGTTGGTAGCGTTGCCGATGCGGAACACCGAATACAGCAGCAGGTTTACCGAGCCGGAGCGGGCACCGACGATCAGGTCAGTGCCGCTGATGGTGCTGGCGAAACTGGCCTTGGCTTCGGTGCGCACGCGCTCGACGGCGAGCAGCAGGCACACCGACAGGGCGATGGCGAAAGCGGTGAGCAATGCGGTGAAACGGCGGTTGGCCAGGCTGGCCATGGCCAGACGAAACAGATACATCTCAGACCTCGGCGGACGTAGCGGCGCGATTGAGATCGGCCAGGGACAGATGACGGTCGAACAGCGGCGCCAGGCTCTGGTCGTGGCTGACGAACAACAGACTCGATCCGGCCTCGCGGCACTCGGCAAACAGCAAGCGAATGAAGTTTTCGCGTGCGTCGTAATCCAGCGCCGAGGTCGGTTCGTCGGCGATCACCAGCTCCGGTTGGCCGATCAATGCGCGTGCGGCGGCGACCCGTTGTTGCTGGCCGATGGACAGCGAGTCGGCGCGGCGGCTGAGGATGCTTTCGTCTTTCAGACCCAGGTGGGCGAGCAACGTGGCGGCGGCTTGATCGACGCTGCCGTGGCGCTGTTTCGCCCGTTGCGCACGCAGTTTTGAAAAATGACACGGCAACTCAACGTTCTCGCGCACCGAGAGAAACGGCAGCAGGTTGAATTGCTGGAAAATGTAGCCAGTGTGATCGACACGAAACGTATCGCGCTTGCCGGCAGAAAGCTCGGTCAGCTCCTGGCCGAGCAGGCGAATGCTGCCGCGATTGGGCTTCTGCACCCCGCCAAGCAGGCCGAGCAGGGTGGTCTTGCCGCTGCCGCTGGGGCCTTTGAGAAACAGGGTTTCGCCGGCTTCCAGACGAAACGCCGAGATGTCCAGCAGCGGCGGGTGACCGGGCCAGTTGAAGCCAAGGTCGGAAAGTTCGATGAGTGCTTGGGTCATGGCACCGATTTTCATGAAGTGAACACATAACCCTGTGGGAGCGAGCCTGCTCGCGAAAGCGCTGGGTCAGACACCCACCTGTCAACTGACACGCCGCCTTCGCGAGCAGGCTCGCTCCCACAGGGGATTTCGGTGGATCCTAGAATTTCAGCGCAGCCGATTTCGCCGTCACTTCGGTACCTTGCTGGCCGGTCGCGCTGATTAGTTGTACCTGAATCTTCTGCGTTGCCGGGAAGGTTTTGAAGATGTTGGCCAGATTCAGCGTGTTCAGCGCGCCCGGTGTGGCGCAGCTGAATTGGTAATGCGCGTGGATTTCGCTGTGGTCGTGGTGATGCTCGTGACCGTCCTTGTCCGCTTCATCTTCGTCGTGATCGTCGGCGTCCGGCTTGTCGCCGAACAGCGGGCTTTCCAGTTCCTGGCTGACCACCTTGCAGCCGGCCGCAGCGGGCAGGCTGAACAGGGCCAATGGTTTTTCCAGCTGCGCACGAGCGGCAGCGACTTTGGCCTTGTCGGCATCCGACGTCGCGGCGTGTTCAAAACCCACCAGATTCATCGCCGGGCTTTCCAGCTCCAGCTCCAGGGTCTGACCATCGAGCGCGGCATTCAGGCGACCCACACCATGCTCATGGGCGCCGAGGCTGCCGTGCTCATGATCGTGATCGTGCTCATCCACCGCATGAGCAGCGGCCAGCGGCAACAGGGCAAACGGCAAAGCGAGCAGCAAACGACGCATGACGGACTCCGAGAAAAATGAAAAGTTTGTTATGTAATCTTATAACGAAAGTGCGCAGAGTGTGCCCGTGCGCTTGAGATTGCGCAAGACATGGCTAAGCACCGCCCGGGATGAGGTCGCGGGCGGTGCTGGGATTGAATGTCATGCTTGCAGAATCAGAAGCCTGCGCCGGGATAGTCGAACCAATAGTGTCCCGAAAGGACATCGTTGATCAGATTTGCGTCGAGCACGCTCGGGGCATCGCGACTGAAACGCTGTCGCCAAGCCGGAAGCCACCAGTAGTTGATGGCTGTTCCGCGCGGAAATACCACCAGAGTCAGCACCTCCTTATCCATTTTGCCCTGCGTGTAGAGTTGATGACTGCGATCCATCAGGGCCATGTACTGGTCGATTGGCAGTCTGAACATAAGTGCCATGGTGAAGATTTTTTCACTCTGACTGAACGCCGGACTCTGCAGTACCCGCAATGCTTCGCAAGTGTGTGAATTCGGTTGACTCGCTATGCTCTGGCCTTCGGGGGTTGAAAGTATGTCGAAACGATCATCCATGTCTCGCCAGTCGGTTCGGCTATTGCGCTCAAAGTAATCACGAATAACAAGGGTCAGTGGACCTGCAGTTTCCCCGTCAGCGGGACAAGCCGAAAGATCGGCAGGCAACCAGATGCGCCATGCCACGATAAGCAAAAACGGAATTATGAGGAGGAGCGAATAAGGGCGTTTCATTGTGGCGTGCTGTGTTTGTAGCGTCGGAAAATAGTGAAGTCATGGTCGCTGGGATTTGCATTACCGGTCGCATGGCGAAAACCTGCGTCGTTAACTTCAACTTTTTCCCACCCTGCAGAAATGCATACGCCCTTCGTTAGAACGAAGCCGACATGGCCGCTGGCGTCGGAATAATTCATTGCGTAAGCGCCGACGTCCCCGGGCAACGGCGTGCGCTCGACTTTCCAGCTGTTGAGCAATCGTTGTCCATTCGCCCATTCACCCGCGAGCGGAGGACTAACCTTGGAGAAATATGGCAGGTATTTCGATTTGCCATGTTCAATCAACGCCACGTTGACCCCAATTGCGGTCAGCACGTCGTAGACGAACAGATTGCATTTATTTGTGTTTGGTGGAAATTCCACGCTCTGGCTGAGAGTAGGGTGTGGCAGCGACTTTTTGCTTTTATTCCCTGCCCACTGTGTTGATCCCCGGTGTGACAGCGCCTCCATCAGTATCCTGCGCGGCATGTCCTGAATGACGACTTTCACCGTTCGGGTTTCATTTGTACGTTTCACACCATATTCGACTTCGTAGAATGCGTCGTTCGAGACAGCGCCGCTGGTCGTTAGCGGGACTTTTACCCACGGTGATATCGCTACGATCGAAAGAGACTTCCCTGGATTCAACGTAGCAGTGTGCATACCTTTTTTTGTACCGGAGTTCCCCACAATCTGAACCGTCACTTCGTGGGTGTCTCGGGTTTTGATCGACGGTAGTTCCTTGCCCGCGAGCGTTATAGCGATCTGGCCGTTTTTGGATATCAATGAATAAATGCGAGGCCTGTCATCGTTTTGAACGATGTTGTCATCTACGACCTGACCGTCGATAAGCAGCTGAAACTTTACGCCTGGCGGTGGCTGCATCAGAAAGTCTTTAAAGATGAGTTTGATTTCCGATTTCATGACAAATCCTGTGTCAGGGGCTCTTCATAGGCATAGAAAGTCCATTCGGAATCTTCCCCTACCAACAGGGTGTCGTAATCCGAAGCGTTTTTTACCGGGTGTTCGCAGCCTTCGCCTGTGAGGTTGCAAGTGCTGTCTTGTAAAACGGCAACCTTCGCCTTGTCCTTGAGTTTGTAAGCCAAACCTGGCTTTTCCGTGTCATCAAGGCGTTCGATGATGACCTGCAAGTAGCGATAAGAGGTCAGGGCAGCAATCGGTGGCCCCATGTCAATTGGAGCGGGCCGGCCAATTCCTGCGAAACCACTGTGTTGCTGAGTGAGCAGCTTATTGGTCATGGGCGGACAACCGCAGGCGACGTAGTCACCCTCTAGCGCAGCTGGTCCGGCAGGTAAAATCAGCGTTCTTTCACCCACTGCTACGATGGGGCCTTTGCCAGGCCCACAGACCGGACAACTGGCGAGTTGTCCAATGGAAGCGATTATTCTTCCTTCGATATTGAGGTTCTCATTTCCTTCAAGTATCACGCCACCTGTAGAGGTCGGGCCTCCTTAAGAGGCCAGTTTTCGTCCTGAAGACATTGGGAATCCTTCCCGCAAAAAGAGATTAATTTAGCCGATTAACCGGGAATTACCAGATGTGTTTGGCGCCCTTTACTTGGCGTTGCACAAGTCCCATGGGAGCATGCAGGTCAGAAAAGTGCAGGAGCGAACTTGATGTTGCGGATACGCGGAACGGTCGGCGAGTTGCCGGTGGATTTGACGGTGGAGCTGGATGACAGCGATTGGGCCAGGCTGGGTTCGGCGCTGAGCGGGCAGGCGCCGATTGCGCAGTCTGAGGCGGTTGCGCCCGCTCCGGCGGCGAAGCCGGTGAATCAGGACGATGCGCTGTGGCAGGTGGCCAAAGACTTGCTGCGTAAGGCCGGGCAACTCAGTGGACCGGATCTGCTCGATCAACTGGAAGCGCTCACCGGCAGTGCGGCAGCGGGCAAGCGTTTGCTCGTGCGCTTGCGCCACAGTTCCGATGTGAAAGTGGCGAGCGGCGGGGATACGCCGCTCTATAGCTGGATCGGGTAAGGCCTTAATACAGCGCCGCAAACACTTTGCGACGGTAAGCCGTCACCAACGGATGATCATTGCCCAGCAGTTCGAACACCTGCAGCAAGGTCTTGTGCGGCAAGCCTTCGCCGTAGCTGCGGTTGCGGATGAACAGTTTGAGCAAGGCGTCCAGCGCCGCTTCGTATTGCTGGCGCGCCAGTTGCTGGATCGCCAGTTGGTACACCGCTTCATCATCCTGCGGATTTTGCGCCAGGCGGCTCTTCAGGTCGGCGGCGTCCGGCAGATCGCGGGCGAGGCCGAGGAACTGGATCTGCGCTTTGGCGCCGGCCAGTGCGGCTTTGTGCTCATCGCTCTTGACCGCGTCGAGCACGGTTTGCGCTTCGCCCAGTTCGCCGCGTTCGGTCAGGCAGCGTGCGTAAAGGATCAGCGCTTTGGCGTTGGTATTGTCTTCATTGAGAATGGTCACCAGCACCGCTTCCGCCTCGGCGAAGTGACCTTCGTCGAACATCGCCTGGGCCTGTTCGAACGGGTCGGCAGCGGCCGGTGGCGGCATCTGCACATGCGGTTCCAGCAGCGCGCGCACGGCGGATTCCGGTTGTGCGCCGGCAAAGCCATCGACCGGCTGACCGTCCTTGAACAGCACCACAGTCGGCAGGCTGCGAATGCCGAAGCGGGCGACGATGTCCTGCTCGATGTCGCAGTTGACCTTGGCCAGCAGTAACTCGCCCTGATAGCTCTCGGCAATGCCCTGCAACATCGGCATCAACGCCTTGCACGGCGCACACCATTCGGCCCAGAAATCCACCAGCACCGGTTTGTTGAAGGAGGCTTCGATCACCGACTGGTCGAAATCGGCAGTCGTGGCGTCGAAGATGTACGGCGTTTGCTCACTCATGGGGGATCTCTCTAAGCGTCAATGACCGCACTATAAGGGGTGGCGCAAAAGATCGCAGCCTTCGGCAGCTCCTACAGGGGTACGCGATCGAGAGTAGGAGCTGCCGAAGGCTGCGATCTTTTGGCGGCGTCAATCACGCCGAGCATGGTAGAGGCTGACATGTCTGAATTCCTCAGGCTCGGCCAGATCCGGCAAGGTCATCGCCTCGAGCACTTCAATTCGCTCATACAACGGATGCCGAAAATCCCGCACCCGTGAATCCGCCACCAGCGCCTCGCGTCCGCGAGTGAGAAACGCGTCGAGCAGCGGCAAGTTCGCCCGGTCGTACAGCACGTCGGCGACCAGGATCAGATCGAAGCGATCGGCCTCGGCAAAGAAATCCGTCGAGTAGCTCATCTGCACAGCATTGAGCTCGGCATTTGCCCGGCAAGCGGCGATCGCCAACGGATCGAGATCGCACGCCACCACTTCCAGCGCCCCGGCCTTCACCGCCGCGATCCCGGCAATCCCGGAACCAGCGCCGAAATCCAGCACGCGCTTGCCGCGCACCCACTCTGGAAACTGTGCCAGATAACGCGCCACGGCCAGGCCGCTGGCCCAGCAAAAGCTCCAATACGGCGGTTCATGCAGGATGCGCCGGGTTTCTTCCTGGCTGAATTCGCGGGCCATGTTGTCGCCGTCGATCAACCACAGCTGCAAATCAGTTCCCGGTAACGCGCAGGCTTTCAGTGTGGCGTCGCCGAGCAATTCCCCCAAGGCCTGTTGCAGGTCGAGCGGTGCTGTCATGGCGCTTTGACGAATTGCAGCTGGCCCAACGCCTGAGTGGTCGGTTGGGTGATGGTCTGCGACGGCAGGTGCAGGATCAGTTGCCCGGACTGGCTGGCGCGACCGCGCAGCTCAACCCGCGCGCCGGCCGGAAATGCCTCGGGGTTGAAGCGCAGGTGAAACGGCAGGATCTGGTTGTTGCCGATCAGGCTGGAACTGGCGAGCAGTTGCTGTGGGCGGTCCTTTTCATCGATCACCAGCAGCGCCAGTTCGACTTCGGCGCCGGCCGGCACCCCTTGCAGGCTGCCGCTCAATTCGCGCTGATGCGCCGGCAGCGGGCCGAGTTCGGCAGCCTCTTTGGCTTTTTTCTGCGCCTGCTGCGGCGCGGGGCCCGGGGTCGGCGGTTGCGGCTTGGGTGCGTCGCTGCCACAGGCCACCAGCAGGCTGAAAAGACTGAGCAGAACGAGCGGACGTAACGGCATTGGAGGCTCCGGCAGAATGAATTCCATGGATCAGACGATCATGCCGTTCTGTATACCGCAAAGCCTATGGCTTGTCTTGCCACGGGGATGCGCTACCATGGCCCTCCCATTTTTTGTTGCCAGCCACCATGCACTGTCCCTTCTGCGGAGCCAACGACACCAAGGTCATCGACTCGCGTCTGGTCGCCGAGGGCGAACAGGTGCGCCGCCGGCGTGAATGCCTGGCCTGCGGCGAACGTTTCACGACGTTCGAGACGGCCGAACTGGTGTTGCCGCGCCTGATCAAAACCGACGGCAGCCGCCAACCGTTCGACGAAGAAAAACTCCGCGCCGGCATGCAACGCGCGCTGGAGAAACGTCCGGTCAGCGTCGAGCGCCTCGAATCCTCTCTGGTCCACATCAAGCACAAGCTGCGCGCCACCGGCGAACGCGAGGTCAAATCCCTCGTGGTCGGCGAGCTGGTGATGGCCGAGCTGCAAAAACTCGATGAAGTCGCCTATATCCGTTTTGCCTCGGTGTACAAGCGCTTCCAGGACCTCAATGAATTCCGCGAAGAGATCGACCGCCTCGCCCGCGAACCGGTGAAAGAATGACCACCGCCGCCGAGCAGGCGATCCTCGACGCCCATTTCATGGCCCGCGCACTGGAACTGGCGCGCAAGGGCCACTACACCACCCACCCCAATCCGCGGGTCGGTTGCGTGGTGGTGCGTGACGGCCAGATTGTCGGCGAAGGCTGGCATGAGCGCGCCGGCGAACCCCATGCGGAAGTCCACGCCCTGCGCGCCGCTGGCGAGCAGGCCCGGGGCGCCACGGCGTACGTCACCCTCGAACCTTGCAGCCACCATGGCCGCACGCCGCCGTGTGCTGATGCCTTGGTGACTGCTGGCGTTGCCCGTGTCGTGGCGGCGATGCGTGATCCCAATCCACAAGTCGCCGGGCGCGGTTTGCAGCGCCTGGCCGAGGCCGGTATCGCCACTGAAAGTGGGGTGCTGGAAGCGGAAGCACGCAAGCTCAATCAAGGTTTTCTGAAACGCATGGAACATGGCTTGCCGTTCGTGCGGGTCAAGTTGGCCATGAGCCTCGACGGGCGCACGGCGATGGAAAGCGGCGAGAGCCAATGGATCACCGGCCCGGCGGCGCGTTCGGCGGTGCAGCGTTTGCGCGCTGAGGCGGCGGTAGTGCTGACCGGCGCCGACACGGTGCTGGCCGATGGCGCACGCTTGACCGTACGCGCTGACGAACTCGGTCTGGACAGTGAGCAAACCGCGCTGGCCATGAGCCGCCCGCCATTGCGCGTATTGATCGATGGCCGCCTGCGAGTGCCGCTGGATGCGCCGTTCTTCAAGGCCGGGCCGGCGCTGGTCGCCACCTGTGTCGCAGTGGAAGAGCAATACGCCAATGGCCCGGAATGCCTGATAGTGCCGGGTGCCGACGGCCAGGTCGATCTGCATCAATTGCTCATCGAACTGGCCAATCGAGGCACCAACGAGGTGCTGGTCGAGGCCGGGCCGCGTCTGGCCGGTGCCTTTGCGCAATTGGGTCTGGTCGACGAATTCGTGATCTTCATTGCCGGCAAATTCCTCGGCTCCACGGCGCGTCCGCTGCTCGACTGGCCGCTGGCGCAGATGAAAGACGCGCCAGAGCTGAAAATCACTGAAATCCGTGCGGTGGGCGATGACTGGCGAGTCACTGCGATCCCTGTGCCTTCAGCCCGCGTATAATTCCCGGCCATTGCGTTAGCGCTGGCCTCGTTCTCAAGGAGAACCCCATGTTCACCGGCATCATCGAATCCATCGGCAGTATCCGCGCACTGACCCCAAAGGGCGGTGATGTGCGGGTGCACGTCGCAACCGGCAAGCTCGATCTGAGTGACGTCAAACTCGGCGACAGCATCGCGGTCAACGGCGTTTGCCTGACCGCCGTCGAGTTGCCGGGCGACGGCTTTGCCGCCGACGTCAGCCGCGAAACCCTTGATTGCACCGCCATGAATGATCTGAAAAGCGGCAGCCCGGTCAATCTGGAAAAAGCCCTGACCCCGACCACTCGCCTTGGCGGGCATCTGGTCAGCGGTCACGTCGATGGTGTCGGCGAAGTGGTCTCGCGCAGCGACAACGCCCGCGCCGTGGAATTTCGCATCCGCGCGCCGAAAGAACTGGCCAAGTACATCGCCCATAAAGGCTCGATCACCGTCGACGGCACCAGCCTGACCGTGAACGAAGTCGATGGCGCCGAATTCATGCTGACGATCATTCCGCACACCCTCAGCGAAACCATCATGGCTTCTTACAAGCCGGGCCGCCGGGTGAATCTGGAAGTCGACCTGCTGGCGCGTTATCTGGAGCGTCTGCTGCTGGGTGACAAGGCTGCAGAAAAGACCGCCGGCAGCACCATCACCGAAAGCTTTCTGGCCCAAAACGGCTACCTCAAATAATTCAAAAGAAGGGGGTGCCTTGTGGCGCTCAATAGCATCGAAGAACTGGTTGAAGACATCCGCCAAGGCAAGATGGTCATCCTCATGGATGACGAAGACCGCGAGAACGAAGGCGACCTGATCATGGCCGCCGAATGCTGCCAGGCCGAACACATCAACTTCATGGCCAAGCACGCCCGTGGCCTGATCTGCATGCCGATGAGCCGCGAGCGCTGCGAACTGTTGAAGCTGCCGCTGATGGCGCCGCGCAACGGTTCCGGTTTCGGCACCAAGTTCACCGTTTCGATCGAAGCCGCCGAAGGCGTGACCACCGGCATCTCCGCCGCCGATCGCGCGCGCACCGTGCAAGCGGCAGCCGCCAAAGACGCCAAGGCTGAAGACATCGTCAGCCCGGGTCACATTTTCCCGCTGATGGCCCAGGCCGGCGGCACCCTCGCTCGCGCCGGCCACACCGAAGCCGCTTGCGACCTGGCGCGCATGGCCGGTTTCGAGCCGAGCGGGGTGATCTGCGAAGTGATGAACGACGACGGCACCATGTCCCGTCGCGCTGAACTCGAAGCATTCGCCGCCGAACACAACATCAAGATCGGCACCATCGCCGACCTGATTCACTACCGGATGATCCACGAACGTACCGTTCAGCGGATTGCCGAGCAGCCGCTGGACAGCGAACTGGGCCAATTCAACCTGGTGACCTATCGTGATTCGGTGGAAGGCGACGTGCACATGGCCCTGACGCTGGGCACTGTCTGCGCTGAGGAGCCGACGCTGGTTCGCGTGCACAACATGGACCCGCTGCGCGACCTGCTGATGGTCAAGCAACCGGGCCGCTGGAGCCTCCGCGCCGCCATGGCTGCGGTCGCCGAGGCCGGCAGCGGTGTGGTGCTGCTGCTCGGTCACCCGCTCGATGGCGACGTGCTGCTGGCGCATATCCGTGAAACCGGTGAGCAGGCAGCGCCGAAAAAACCGACCACTTACAGCATTGTCGGTGCCGGTTCGCAGATCCTGCGTGACCTCGGCGTGCGCAAAATGCGCTTGATGTCGGCACCAATGAAGTTCAATGCGATATCCGGTTTCGATCTGGAAGTTGTAGAATACGTGCCCTCCGAATAATGACCGGCTGTTTCCGGACTCCGATTCGCGGCAAATAATCACTGAGGGGCGCGTAGCAGACGCGTCCCGGCTCTTTAAGAGAACTGACGAATGACCCTGAAGACCATCGAAGGTACCTTCATCGCCCCCAAAGGCCGCTACGCTCTGGTAGTGGGCCGCTTCAACAGCTTCGTGGTTGAAAGCCTGGTCAGCGGTGCCGTTGATGCCCTGGTTCGCCACGGCGTGAGCGAAAGCGACATCACCATCATCCGCGCACCGGGCGCCTTCGAAATCCCGCTGGTTGCGCAGAAAGTCGCCCAGAAAGGCGAGTTCGCAGCGATCATCGCCCTCGGCGCGGTCATTCGTGGCGGTACTCCGCACTTCGAATACGTCGCTGGCGAGTGCACCAAAGGCCTGGCCCAGGTCTCCATGGAGTTCGGCGTACCGGTCGCGTTCGGCGTGCTGACCGTCGATTCCATCGAGCAAGCCATCGAACGTTCCGGCACCAAGGCCGGTAACAAAGGTGCCGAAGCTGCCCTGTCCGCTCTGGAAATGGTCAGCCTGCTGGCGCAGTTGGAGGCCAAGTGATTAGCGACGAAAGCGATCGTTTCAACCCGCGCGATCCGAAACCTGCGGACGCCGGCAAGCCGTCGAAAAGCGCCAAGCGTCGCGAAGCCCGTCAGCTCGCCACTCAAGCGCTGTACCAGTGGCATATGGCCCGGCAATCGCTGAACGAGATCGAAGCGCAGTTTCGCGTTGATAACGATTTCACCGATGTTGACGGTGCCTACTTCCGTGAAATCCTTCACGGGGTTCCGCAGTTCAAGACCGAAATCGACACCGCCCTGACGCCGTGCCTGGATCTGGCGATCGAAGAGCTGGACCCGGTTGAACTGGCGGTTCTGCGCCTGTCGACCTGGGAACTGCTCAAGCGCGTCGACGTGCCGTACCGCGTTGTGATCAACGAAGGTATCGAACTGGCCAAGGTGTTCGGTTCGACCGACGGCCACAAGTTCGTCAACGGTGTGCTCGACAAGCTGGCCCCGCGCCTGCGTGAAGCTGAAGTGAAGGCGTTCAAGCGCTGATCGGCGCTTGAATACTTTTTCTCGGCCATGGGCGAGTTTGAGCTGATCCGCAATTTCTTCGCCGCCGCGCCTTGTGCGCAGGGCGGCGAAGGCGTTGCTCTGGGGATCGGCGACGACTGCGCCTTGCTGGCGGTTCCCGCTGGGGAACAGCTGGCGGTTTCCACCGATACGCTGGTGGCCGGTGTGCATTTCGCCGACCCCTGCGATCCGTTTCTGCTCGGTCAGCGCTCGCTGGCCGTCGCGGTCAGTGACCTGGCCGCCATGGGCGCCGCGCCCGTTGCCTTTACCCTTGCCCTGACCTTACCGACGGTAACTGCCGATTGGCTGCAAGCCTATGCCCGGGGTTTGAACCGCATGGCGCAAAGCTGCGGCGTTGCCCTGGTCGGCGGCGATACCACGCGCGGGCCGTTGAGCCTGACGGTCACCGTGTTCGGCCGCGTACCCGCTGGCCAGGCCTTGACCCGCAGCGGTGCGCAGGCCGGTGATCTGCTCTGCGTCGGCGGCGAACTGGGCAATGCGGCCGGCGCCTTGCCGCTGGTATTGGCTCAACGTGATGCCGAAGCGCATATCGCCCAGCCGCTGCTCGAGCATTACTGGTCGCCACAGCCGCAACTGGCGCTCGGTCAGGCCCTGCGCGGCAAGGCCACGGCGGCACTGGACATCTCCGACGGCCTGCTCGCCGATTGCGGGCATATCGCGCTGGCGTCGAAGGTGCGACTTGAGATTGAACGCGAGCGTGTACCGTTGTCGGATGCTTTAGTCGCGTTTCTCGGCCAGCGCGGTGCCGAGCGCGCGGCATTGAGCGGTGGTGATGATTACGTACTGGCCTTCACCTTGCCGTCCGCCGAGTTGCCGGCACTGCTGGCCGACGGCTGGCCGATCCATGTGATCGGGCAAGTGCTGCCGGGCCAGGGCGTGCTGCTGCTGGACCGCGACCGACGCGACATCACTCCGCAGATTCGCGGCTACCAACATTTTCAGGAGACACCGTGACAGATCACCCGAAACAGGTCCCTGCCGAATTCGTGCCTCCCTCGGTCTGGCGCAATCCGTGGCATTTCCTCGCGTTCGGCTTCGGCTCCGGCACCTTGCCTAAAGCGCCGGGCACGTGGGGCTCGCTGGTGGCGCTGCCGTTCATTCCGCTGTGGCAGATGCTGCCCGACTGGGGCTACTGGCTGATGCTTGGCATCACCATGCTGTTCGGCTTCTGGCTGTGCGGCAAAGTCGCTGACGATTTGCGCGTGCACGACCACGAAGGCATTGTCTGGGACGAAATGGTCGGCATGTGGATCACCCTGTGGCTGGTGCCGGAAGGCTGGTACTGGTTGCTCGCGGGTTTTCTGGTGTTCCGCTTCTTCGATATTCTCAAGCCGTGGCCGATCCGCTGGATCGACAAGCATGTGCATGGCGGCGTCGGCATCATGCTCGACGACGTGCTGGCCGGTGTGTTCGCCTGGCTGGCGATGCAAGGGCTGGTATGGGTATTCGCCTGATTCGACTCACGTGAGGAACCACGCAATGCTGCGACGCGGGTTGGCGCTGCTGCTTCTGGCTCTGCTGGGCACGTTCGCCCACGCGCAGGCCGCCGCGCCTGTGCCTGCGGTCATCCACCTGGCCAGCGAAGACTGGGAGGATTACACCGCCGCCGATGGTCACGGTCTGGCCTGGGACGTGTTGCGCAAAGTGTTCGAGCCGGCCGGGGTCAAGCTGGATATCCGCACGGTGCCGTACACCCGTTCGATCGGGCTGGTGCAGTTGAAGGAAGTCGACGCACTGGTTGGCTCCTACCGTGACGAAGCCGAGCACGTGCTGTACCCGCAATCGAAGTTCGATTCTGATCACATCTACGCGCTGGGCCTGGCCAGCAGCCCGCCGCCGACCCTGGCGACCCTGGGCAGATACCGTTTGGCCTGGGTGCGCGGCTACCGTTACGAAAACTACTTGCCGAACATCCAGCGCTTCAACCAGATCGAACGGCGCACCGGCATTCTGCTGATGCTCAAGCAGGGCCGGGCGGATTACTACATCGATGCGCTGACCGAGATTGAAGCGGTCGTGCGCGATGCCGCGGATCCGGCGCAGTATCGCTATTCGCATCTGGCTGAGTTGCCGCTGTTTCTCGGTTTCGCCGATACCCCACAGGCTCGCGCGTTGATGGCGCTGTATGACCGGCGCATGGCGGAACTGGTCAAGAGCGGAGAGCTGAAGCCGGTCTTCGAGAGGTGGAAGCAGCCGTATCCGTTCAACCCGAACTGAAGCCCAGCGCAAATCCCTGTAGGAGCTGCGGCACGCTGCGATCTTTTGATCTTGATATCAAGCCAGATCAAAAGATCGCAGCCTCGTTGCACTCGACAGCTCCTACAGGGAGCGGCGGTGCTGGCGGCAGCTGTCATCAAACTTTTTGATGTTTATGCCCGATAATTCAGCCTAAGCGTCTACAGGAACCTGCTGTTACAATGCCGGCCTGCGAATTTTCAGTCTTCTAGATCAGGAGCACATCGGTGCCTGTCGTCTTCGTCGCCGCTTCCAAGCTGCCAACGCCTTTTGCGCAATTCACCATGCACGGCTTTCTCGATGAGAGCACCGGGCGTGAGCACGTCGTGCTGAGCCTCGGTGAAATTGCCGATGGCGCCCCGGTACTCGGTCGTCTGCATTCCGAATGCCTGACCGGCGATGCCTTGTTCAGCCAGCGTTGCGACTGCGGCTCGCAATTGGAGGCAGCTTTGCAGTCGATCGCCCGCGAAGGCCGTGGCGTGCTGCTGTATCTGCGTCAGGAAGGGCGCGGCATCGGGCTGCTGAACAAGATCCGCGCCTATGAATTGCAGGACGGCGGCGCCGATACCGTCGAAGCCAACGAGCGTCTGGGCTTTGCCGCCGATCAGCGCGACTACGCCATGTGCCTGCCGATGCTTGAGCATCTGGGCGTGAAATCCCTGCGCCTGATGACCAACAACCCGCGCAAGGTCAAAGCGCTGACCGACATGGGCATCGTCGTCGCCGAGCGCGTGCCGCTGCACACCGGGCACAATCCGCACAACAAACTCTACCTGGCGACCAAGGCCAGCAAGCTCGACCACATGATGGGCAACGAGCACCAGGGCGAGGTCGACCGCGCGTGACCCGCGGCCAGGTGCGGCGGCGGTTGTCGGTGGCCTGGTGGCAATACCTGGCGCTGGCGCTGTTGCCGCTGTTCGTGCTCAACGCGCTGTTCGGTGAAGGCCAGGGCCTGTTGCCAGTGCTGGCAATGCCCTTGTTCATCGCCGGCGTCGCCTCGATGTTTGTCAGCCTGAAGTATTTCGCCCGCTACAAACACGCCCTGATCGCCACGCAAAAAGCCCTCGATACCGCCGAAGAACCCGCCGCCTGGATTGCTCTTGCGGCGCGTCGGCGTACGGCGTTGCTGGTAGCGTCCTTGCCGGCCTGGATTGGCGCACTGGCGGTGTTCGTCGGCCTCGAAGCCGTGCCGTTGATGCTGCTGGCGCTGTCCACCGCCGTGCTGTTCTACCTCTACCGTATTCCGCGTCAACTCGGTTGATGCATCGCCTGTGGCTGGCGGTTGTGCTGCTCGCCCTGAGCAGTCAGGTTCCGGCCGCATTGCGGGTGGTCAGCCTCGCTCCGTCGCTTTCCGAAATCGTCGTTGAGCTGGACTCTGCCGACCTGTTGGTCGGCGTGCTGGATGCGGGCGAGCGGCCGCCGGCAATTGCCGATGTTGCGTCTGTGGGGCGCTACGGTCAGCTCGACATGGAGCGCTTGCTCAGCCTGAAACCGGATTTGCTGCTGCTCTGGCCCGGCAGCGTCGGCGCCGGGCAGCGTGATCAGCTCAAACGTCTGAACATTCCGACCTTCGTCGCCGAGCCGCACAAGTTGACGCAACTGGCGACGCAAATTGAAGCGATCAGCAAACAGCTGGGGCGTCCTGAACGTGGGGCGAAACGAGCCGCCGAATTGCGCGAGCAGCTGAATGATCTGCGCCAGCGTTATCGTCGTGATGTGCCGCTGCGGGTGTTTTATCAGGTCTGGGACAAGCCGCTGTACACCGTCGGGGGAGGGCAGATCATCAGCGATGCGCTTGAGGTGTGCGGCGCGCGCAATATCTTCGCCGAGCTGAAACTGCCGGCACCACAGGTGAGTATCGAGGCGGTATTGCAGCGTGATCCCGAGGTGATTGTCGCAGGTGATCAGGCGCAGCTAGGGGCGTGGAAGGCCTGGCCGCAGGTGGCGGCGGTCAGGCAGGGGAGACTGCTATTGGTCACTGACAAAGGCCTTGAGCGACCGAGCGGGCAGATGATCAGCGCCACCGCCAAGCTTTGCCAATCGATCGCGCCGGACATGTAGGAGCTGCCGAAGGCTGCGATCTTTTGATCTTGATCTTCAGCGCTCTTGGCACCTTCAAAAGCAAGGTCAAAAGATCGCAGCCTTCGGCAGCTCCTACAGGGAATCAGTGAACTTCAGGGGTCCATGTCACTCCGAACATCCACGCCCGACCTTCCTCACGATAGCCATACTGCACGCCGTCATAGCTGTAATTCGCCCGGCTGTAGCCCTTGTCCAGCAAGTTATCCACCTTCAGATCCAGCTTGATCTCACGGCTCAACGCCCAACTGCTGCGCAGCCCGAGCGTGCCGTAGCCGCCCAGCGACTGGGTGTTGTTCAAATCATCGTAACTGCCACTGACCAACTGCCAACTGGCGCCCACTCCCAAGCGATCGAACTGCCGGTCAAGATCCCAACTGGCCGTGCGCCGCGCCCGTCGCGCCAGCGTATGCCCGGTATCGCGATCTCGCGGGTCAATGATTGCCACGCCGAGATTGCTCTGCCAGCCAAACAGCTCCTGCTTCAGCGCTGCTTCAAAACCGTTGATGCGCGCTGACGCAACGTTCTGCGGGCGTGAGTTGCTACCGAAGATGATCGCGTCTTGCAGATCGGTGCGGTAAATCGAGGCCTCGAGCCGCGCGCTGTCGCTCAATTGGCTGCGCCATTGCAGTTCGTAGCTTTTTGAGGTTTCCGGTTTCAGGTCGGGATTGCTGAAATCCGGGTAGTACAGGTCGTTGAAGGTCGGCGCGCGGAAACCTTCGCTGTAGCTCAGCAGCACGTCGTTATCCGGATTGAGCGGCAGGGTGAAAGTGCCGCTCCAAGTGTTCTGGCTGCCGAACTGCTGGTTGTCGTCGTGGCGCACGCCGATCTCGGTGGAGAAGCTGTCGGCCTGATAGCGATGCTGGATGAACGCTGCGCGATTCCAGCGGCTGTCCTCGTCGAACGCAGTGCTGCTGTTGATCCGGTCTTCGTACCAGTCACCACCGAGGATCAGGCTGTTGCGCGGGTCGAGCGTCAGGTCGTTCTGCCAGTTCACTGAGTCGCGATAGGTGTTGAACACCGTGCGCTCGTCACTGAGCTTGTCGAAAGTCTTCTCGCGGTTTTCGCTGTGGCCGAATTCGACGCGGGTTTTCCAGGTTTCGTTGACCCGCGCATCGACGTAACTGCTCACGCTACTGATATTGAAGTCGCTGTACGGCTGCTGTTGCACCGACTCAAACGTGTCCATGTCGACGCGGCCGAACGGATTGTCGAATTCGCTCCTGCCACGGTTATCCAGCAGATTGGCGCCGACTTCGATGTCCTCGTTCAGCGCGTGGCTGAGGCTCAGACTCAGGGATTTGTTGCGGTAGGCGTCATGGTCGCTGTCGCTTGGATACGACTCGTGGGTACGGTCGATCCCGGCCGTTTCGTCGAGGCTGGCGCCGAGGTTGAAGCGGGTCTTCTCGTCGCCGCCGGACAAGCCGAGGCTGCGCTCCCATGTCTGCTGACTGCCGAAGCCCAGATGCAGGCGTGGCTGCAAGCCTTGCCCAGTGCCGCGTCGGGTGAAGATCTGGATCACCCCGCCAATCGCGTCGCTGCCATAAATCACCGAGCGCGAGCCGCGCAGCACTTCGACTCGCTCGATCTGCTCGATGTTCAGATGTTGCAGATTACTGTCGCCGGAAGTCGAATTGCCGATGCGCTGGCCATCGACCAGCACCAGGCTCTGCGCCGATTGCGTGCCGCGAATGTAGATCCCCGGCAGACTGCCGCGCCCGCCAGTCTGCGCCACTTGCACGCCGGGCACGCGACGCAGCAGATCGGGCACGTCGCTTGGTTGCAGGCGATCAATGTCTTCGCGGGTGAACACGGTGTTGGCGGCGCTGCTGTCGTTGCGCGCCTCGACCTGACGATTGGCGCTGATCAGCGTGTCCGGCAGCTTCAGCGCCTGATCGCGCTCGAAGGTGTCGGCGACAGCGCTTGCGGTTGGCAGCAGGAGGAAGGGCAGGGCGAGGCGGGAGAGGTTCATGGCAATCTATGGTCTTTGCAAAACCATGTAGGAGCTGCCGAAGGCTGCGATCTTTTGATTTTGCTTTTTAAAGGTTCCGGAGCTGCCGAAGAGCAAGATCAAAAGATCGCAGCCTTCGGCAGCTCCTACAAGGGATTGCGTCAGCAGTTGAGCAAATCCAGCCGCTGGCGAATCGACGCTTCGATCCCGGCCTCATCCAGCCCGCACTCGGCGAGCATCTGCGCCGGTTTCGCATGCTCGACATAGATATCCGGCAAGCCCAGATGCAGCATCGACTTGAGGATGTTCTCGCGGGCGAGGAATTCGCTGACCGCGCCACCGGCGCCGCCCATGATTGCGTTCTCTTCGATAGTCACCAGCAACTCGTGGTTGCCGGCGATCTCGCGCACCAGCGCTTCATCCAGCGGTTTGACGAAACGCATGTCGACCACGGTGGCGTCGAGCTTCTCGGCGACTTTCAAGGCTTCGCTCAGTTGCACGCCGAACACCAGCATGGCGACTGTGCTGCCCTGACGACGGACAATGCCCTTGCCGATTTCGATCGCTTCGAGATCTTTTTCAATGACTGCGTTCGGCCCGCTGCCACGCGGGTAACGCACTGCCGCCGGGCCGTTATAGAGGTGGCCGGTGGTGAGCATCTTGCGCAATTCGTTTTCATCGCTCGGGGTCATGATCACCATGCCCGGGATGCAGCGCAGGTACGAAAGGTCATAGCTGCCAGCGTGGGTCGGGCCGTCTTCGCCGACCAGACCGGCGCGGTCGATGGCGAACAGCACGTCGAGGTTCTGCACCGCGACGTCGTGTACCAACTGGTCGTAACCGCGTTGCAGGAATGTCGAATAGATCGCCACCACCGGCTTCGCGCCTTCGCAGGCCATGCCGGCGGCGAACGTTACCGCGTGCTGCTCGGCAATCGCCACATCGAAATAACGCTCCGGGAAACGCTCGCTGAACGCCACCAGATCCGAGCCTTCCTTCATCGCCGGGGTGATCCCGACCAGACGAGCGTCAGCCACCGCCATGTCACACAGCCACTCGCCAAACACCGCCGAATACTTCGGCCCGCTGGCGGCTTTCGGCGCAGCAGCGGGGGCGTCCAGTGGTTCGAGTTTGGTGATGGCGTGGTAACCGATCGGGTCGACTTCCGCCGGGGCGAAGCCTTTGCCTTTCTTGGTGACGATGTGCAGGAACTGCGGGCCTTTGAGATCGCGCATGTTGCGCAGCGTGGCGATCAAGGTTGGCAGGTCGTGGCCGTCGATCGGGCCGATGTAATTCCAGCCCAGCTCTTCGAAGAGGGTGCCGGGGACCAGCATGCCTTTGGCATATTCTTCGGTACGACGGGCGATTTCCCAGTGCGCCGGGCAGGCGCGAAAGGACTTTCTTGCTGCCCTCGCGCATGCTCGCGTAGGTGCGGCTGGAAAGGATCTTCGCCAGATAATTCGACAATCCGCCGACGTTGCGCGAGATCGACATATCGTTGTCGTTGAGAATCACCAGCATGTTGGCGTTGACTTCCGGCGCATGGTTGAGCGCCTCGAAGGCCATGCCGGCGGTCAGCGCGCCGTCACCGATCACGGCGATGGCCTTGCGATCGCTGTCCTGCAGGCGGGCGGCAATGGCCATGCCCAGCGCGGCGCTGATCGAAGTGCTGGAGTGGCCGACGCCAAAGGTGTCGTACTCGCTCTCGGAGCGGCGCGGGAATGCGGCAATGCCGTCCTTCTGACGCAGGCTGGCCATGCGTTCGCGGCGACCGGTGAGGATCTTGTGCGGATACGCCTGATGCCCGACGTCCCACAGCAGACGGTCGTCCGGGGTGTCGAAGACGTAATGCAGCGCGATGGTCAGCTCGATCACGCCCAGGCCGGCACCGAAATGCCCACCGGTCTGGCCGACCGTGTAGAGCAATTCCAGGCGCAACTCATCGGCCAGGGTTTCCAGCTCGGCTTCGCCTAACCGGCGCAGGCCGTCCGGCGTGTTCGCGCGGTCGAGCAGGGGCGTGGTCGGGCGCTTGCGGGGAATCTCATGAAACGTCGTGGGCATCAGGCGAATCGTTATAGGTATAAAAGATGCGGCAGTTTACCTGATGCATCGGCCCCTGCCCACGCGTTGGTCTTTTTTGGCCGATACGCCGTCAGTTGCGCCGCTCGACGATATACCGCGCCAGCTCGCGCAGCGGCTCGGCAGCCGCGTCAAACGGTCGCAGCGCCTGCAGGGCCTGATCGCGCAGTTCCAGAGCGTAGGCCTTGGCAGCGTCGAGGCCGAGCAGGGCCGGGTAGGTCGGTTTGTCGCGGGCAATGTCGGCGCCCTGACGTTTGCCGAGGGTCGCGGTGTCGCTTTCCACGTCGAGGATGTCGTCCTGCACCTGAAAGGCCAGGCCGATGGCCTGTGCATAAGTCTGCAATGCCTGCAGCTGATCAGGCTGGGCGCGGCCGCTGGCCAGGGCGCCAAGCTTGACGCTGACTTCAATCAGCGCGCCGGTCTTGTGTCGGTGCATCTGCTCGAGGGCCGTTTGATCGAGCTTGAGACCGACCGAGCCGAGGTCGATGGCCTGGCCACCGACCATGCCCGCCGGACCGGCTGCGTGGGCCAGCGCCGTGACCATCTGCAGACGGATTTCGCTGCTGCAATCGCTCAGGCGCGGGTCGAGCAGGGCGCTGAAGGCCAGGCTCTGCAAGCCGTCACCGGCGAGGATCGCGCAGGCTTCGTCGAATTTCTTGTGGGTCGTCGGCTGGCCGCGACGCAGATCGTCGTCGTCCATCGCCGGCAAATCGTCATGCACCAGCGAGTAGGCGTGGATCAACTCGACCGCACAGGCCGCGCCACTGGCCTGTTCAGCCTTTCCGCCGAGGGCTTCGCACGCCGCGTAAGCCAGCAACGGGCGCACGCGCTTGCCGCCGTTCATCACGCTGTAGCGCATCGCTTCGTAGAGCCGCGCCAGTTCCGGCAGCGGCGCGTTGAACAGCGTTTCCAGCGCCGCGTTGACCCGGGCCTGACTGCTCGCCGAATACGCCGCGATCATTCTGGCTCATCCGCGTCGAAGGGTTCCTCGGCGAGCTCGCCATCGCGCTCCAGCAGCACCTGCACTTTCTGCTCGGCCTGGGCCAGCGCCGCCTGGCAGTCACGGGTCAGCCCGATGCCCTGCTCGAAAGCGGTCAGCGAGTCTTCCAGCGACAATTCACCGTTCTCCAGACGCTCGACCAGTGTTTGCAGGTCGGCGAGGGATTGTTCGAAATCCAGTGCAGCTTTTTTGCGGGCCATGGCGGCAATTTCCGGTAGACGTTAAACCGGCGCGACACTAGCAGATAGGGGGGGTATGGGCAAATGAGGCGCCCCACCCAAAGCCGCGCACATGACCCCGTGGCGAGGGGATTTATCCCCGCTGGGTTGCATAGCAACCCTAAAACCAGACAACCGATACTCCCAGGAAAATCGAAGTCGCCGGTTTTACGACTGCTGCGCAGCCGAGCGGGGATAAACCCCCTCGTCACAAAGTTAATGTGAAGTTTCGGGGCTGAGGCTTATTCGGCTCATTTTATGAGCCGAATAACTTCGCTATTCGGCTCACACCCTCTCGAAAGCGAGATTCCTACAGCAATCACACATGTATCCGATTGTTAAAAAACTGCCGAATCGCTAATCTTCGCGGCTTCTACGGCCCCGACAGTTGCGGGGCATTCAGACGAAACGCAGTTCACCGCTGTGAAGTACCGAGGATCGGGTGCAAGGTTTCGTTCAAGGCATGGCAGGAGGCGCCACATGCGTTCATTTCTTTTGCTGCTGATCGGCTTCGCCTGCGCGCCTGTGCTGTGGGCCGCGCCGACTGCGCAATTGTCCGAGCCAGTCGGCGGCTGGCGTTATCACGGCTTGCTCGATCGCTCGGAAAATCCGCAGGTCGCCTACCCGACGCCGCCGATCGATCGCGGCATTCAGCGCAATCGCACGATGATCCAGGGCCAGCTCAAAGCCCTCGGGCACATGCGTCCGCCGCACAGCCTCGCCGTCAACGGCAATCCATTGAATCTGTACACCGACGATCAGGGGCGTTTTGCCCGGCCCTACGCCTTCGGCGCCGGCTCCAACAGCGTCGAAGTGATCAGCGCCGAGGGCCAGTCGCTCAAGCGCGTGCAATTTTATGAAGCAAATAATCTGCGCACGCCGGCGAAGATTCGTCTTGTCTTGGGATGGGACGACCCGAAAGCCGAGCTGGATCTGCATATTGTCACCCCCGACGGTCAGCATGCCTTTTGGGCACGGCCGGCGCTGAGCAATGGCGGCGGCCTCGACCCGGATGGTGTCGACGGCCCCGGCCCGGAAATGTTCACCATGACCGCGCCGCTGCACGGCACGTATCTGGTCTACGTCAACTATTGGGGCAACTACGGCGATGGTGGCTATAACTTCGAGGAAACCAGTAATCAGAACGAGGTGATCACCTCGCAGATCACCCTGGTGCTCAACGAAAACACCGTCGACGAAAAACGCGAAACCTTCATCGTGCCCCTGCGGGCGATCGGAGATCTGTTGCTGGTCAAGACTTTCAACTATTAAGCATCCCGCCACGGATGAACTCGGATGTTGTGAACATGAGCGATAACACTGTGACTCCAGCTGCCGCGACACCGGCGGCCAAACCTTCGCGGCGCTGGCCGCTGGTCGTGCTCGGCCTCGGCCTGTGCCTGGTGGCCGGTGTGGCGGGCGGTTTCGGCTGGCTGCTGCTCAAGCCCAAAGCGCCGCCGGCGGCACTTGCCAGTGACAAGCTCGGCCTCGGCCGTCCGGATGCCTTGCTCGAAACCCGTTCACTGAGCCAGTTGCCCAAGGACCTGCTGACGGTGCCGTTCCTCAAGGCCACGCTTACCGAGGATTTCGTCTTCTATTACGAAACCCACGCCGATCGCCTCGGCCTGATCGGCAGCCTGCGGCGGATCATCTACGAGCATGACCTGAAGTTGCAGGACAGCCTGATCGAGCAGCTTTTCGATCAACCGGCCGATGTTGCGCTGTGGCGTGGCGCCGATGGTCGTTTGAAGGATTTCCTGCTGGTGATGGATCGCGGCGGGTTGGCCAAGCTGCTCGAGCCATTGGCGAAAGTGGCGCTGGATGACACCCAGCTCAGCATCTTCGGCACTCTCAAAGTCGGCAGCGACGAAGTGCCGCTGTATCAACTCAGCTACAACGCCAGCAAATCGCTGCTGTTTGCGTCGCGCGGCGACAAACTGGTGGTGCTGTCCAATCCAGCCAAGTACTACGACCCGGAAAGCGGCGTCTCGGAAGAATCGGGTCGCGTCTCCGCGCAAGCGCTGGCGGCGTTGCTCAACGGTGAAAAACTTTTCCCCGAAGCGTTCGGCTTGCCGGCGAAAAGCCCGGAAACCAAGCAGCGTCTGTCGGTCAATTCCAGCGTGCTCGCGATGGGCTATCAGCGCTTCATCCCGAATTTCGCCGGGCTGCGTTTCGACATGGACGACAAGGGCTGGCACAGCTATCTGGCCATGGATGAGCTGGAAAACCAGCCGGACTTCGATTTCAAACCGGTCTGGCAAGCGATGCCGCTGGGGGCGAGCGCTTGCGTGACCCTGCCAGTGGCGGCCGAACCGCAGAAGCCGATATTGATCAAACTCGGCGCTGAAGAAGCGGTGGCGCAGACCCTCACCGAACACGTCGCTGGCGCGGCTGGCCTGTGCTGGTACGCCGATTCGCGGCTGTACACGCCATTGCTGGTCGCCAGCCTCAAAGACGAGGACACCAGCAAGCTTGATGGTGATCTGGGCAAGTTGTTCGGTTCGATGGTCGGCGCGTTCGAAGCCAATGTCGCCGAAAGCGTATTCCCGGTGATCGACAAGCAGGAAGGCCAGAGCCACGTCTGGCAGCGTCAGGTCAGTTCCAGTTTCGGGCCGTACGCGGCGAAGACCGCCGAGAACCCGGAGGCGATTTCCGGCAAGGCGTTCATGAAAGTCAGCCTCGCCCGTCACGGCTCGACGCTGCTGTTTTCCCTCGACGACAAACTCGTCGACAAAGCCCTCGGCACCCTCGACAAGCGCTTCCCGCCGATGGCCGACGTTTTGCCAAAAGACGTACTGATGCCGATCTACTTCGGCCCGGACGCGATGGCGCAACTGATGCAGCGCGAAACCCTCGACAGCCTGCCGCAGGACATGGAGCCGGTGTTCTACAACGCCGCGCAAACCTACCTGATGCCGAAACTGCGCACCCTCGGCGGCTACGGCAAATATGCCCTGACCCTGCCCGAAGGCAGTGAGCCTGACGGCCACTGGCAATGGCTGCCGCTGGAATGGAAGGCGCTGTGAGCGCACTGATCCGCAGCCTCGGCTTGCTTGCTTTGCTGCTGAGCGCAGGCGCCCGTGCGGTTGAAGCGCCAGCGCTCGACCCGGCGCAATCCCAGGTGTTTCGCGCCTGGTTTGTGCGTATTGCTCAAGAGCAATTGAGCCAAGGCCCAAGCCCGCGCTGGTATCAGCAGGACTGCGCCGGCCTGGTGCGCTTTGCCGCCAACGAAGCGCTGAAAGTCCACGACGACAAATGGCTGCGCAGCAATGGTCTGTCCAATCGCTACCTGCCGCCGGAACTGACGCTGAGCAACGAGCAACGCAAGCTCGCGCAACAGTGGCAGCAGGGCGGCGGCAAGGTCGGGCCGTACGTCAACGCGATCAAACTGATTCAGTTCAACAGCCACCTGGTCGGCCGCGATGTGGCGCAGGCGCGGCCCGGCGACCTGATGTTTTTCGATCAGGGCGACGATCAGCACCTGATGATCTGGATGGGCCGCTACATCGCCTATCACACCGGCACCACCACCCCAACTGACAACGGCATGCGTTCGGCAAGCCTGCAGCAACTCATGACATGGAAGGACACCCGATGGATACCCGACGCAGCCAACCCCAACTTCATCGGCGTCTATCGACTGAACTTTCTCTCCCAATGACCGGTGCCCGCATGTTGCGTATCTGTTCGCGAATTTCTTTGCTGTTGGCGTTGTTGCTGCCGTTTTCCTGCGTCAACGCCGAAGACTCGGTGGAGCCGAGCAATTACACGCCGGTGGCCGGTGAGAGTTTCTTCCTGCTCGCCGACAGCAGTTTTGCCAGCGACGAGCCGGCGATGGTCCGCCTCGAAGCCCCGGGTCGTGACTACCGGCGCTTTCGCATGGAACCGTACGGCGGCGCCGACATTCGCGTGTATCGCATCGACAAGCCGCTGGATTTCCTCAAGCGCCAGAAGAACCTGCACCGCGTCGTCAGTGACGGCCAGTTCAAGGGCGAAGGTCTGTCCAACACCCTCGCGTATCTGTGGGACAACTGGTATCGCAAATCCCGCCGGGTGATGCAGCGTGCGTTCTCCTACGAGTCGCGCAAGCAGGTCACCGAAGAAGTGCCGGAGCTGAAAATGGGCGAGACCATGGCCGCGCCGACGCCGTACGACGCGCAGCCGCAATTCGCGCTGATCCCGGGTCTGCCGGTGGTCAGCCAGTTCCGTTATCCACTGTGGCAGGCCAAGCCGATTCAGCCGCCGGCCGGGGTCAATCTGGCCGGCTCGTCCAGCGACTTTGTCAGCGTCGCACCGGGCAACGTGTACATCCCGCTGGGCAACCTGAAGCCTGGGCTGTATCTGGTCGAAGCGCTGATCGGCAAGTACCGCGCGACCACCATGGTGTTCGTCTCCAACACCGTCGCGGTAAGCAAGATTGCCGGCGATGAACTGCTGGTCTGGGCCGCGCGCAAACACGAAGGCAGCTCGGTGCCGAAGGTCAACGTGCTGTGGACCGATGGCCTTGGCGTAATGAGCAGCGGTGCTACCGATGCCGATGGTTTGCTACGTCTGAAACACGTCAGCCCGGAGCGTTCGTTCGTCATTGGCGAGGACGAAGAGGGCGGCGTGTTCGTCTCGGAAAACTTCTATTACGACAGCGAAATCTACGACACCAAACTGTATGCCTTCACCGACCGGCCGCTGTATCGTCCGGGCGATTGGGTGTCGCTGAAAATCGTCGGTCGCGAGTTCAAGAATGCCCGTGATTCGGTGCTGCCGGGCGCGGCGGATGTCAGTGTCAGCGTGCTTGATGCCACGGGGACCGAACTGCAAACCCTCAATCTGAAGCTCGATTCGAAAGCAGGTACCCAGGGTCGCTTCCAGTTGCCGGATAACGCCGTGGCCGGTGGTTACGAGATCCGTTTCAACTACAAGGATCAGGCCTACAGCAGTGCTTTCCGCGTCGCTGAATACATCAAGCCGCATTTCGAAATCTCGCTGAATCTGGCCAAGCAGGATTACCGCACCGGTGAGCCGGTGAAAGGCAATCTGGTGCTGCTCTATCCGGACGGCAAACCGGTGGCCAACGCCAAATTGAGCCTGAGCCTGCGCGCCCAGCAACTGTCGATGGTCGACAACGAGCTGCAATACCTCGGGCAATTCCCGGTGGAACTAACCAGCACCGAACTGACCACCGACAGCAAAGGAAACGCGACCCTCGATTTGCCGGCAGCCGATAAACCGAGCCGCTACATGCTCACCGTGTTCGCCAGCGATGGCGCGGCGTATCGGGTCAAGACCACCAAGGAAATCCTCATCGACCGTGGCGCGGCGAGTTTTCGCTTGAGCGCGCCGCAACGCTTCAGTGCCGTCGGTGACAAGGTTGCCTTCAGCTACGCCAACGAGGGCGGCACTGAGCAAAGCAAAGCGGTGACCCCAAGCACGTATGGTTGGGTGCGTCTGGAAGACCAGAGCACAGGCGAGGGCAAACTCGCGGCGAATGACAAAGGCTTCAGCATGACCTTCGAACGTCCGGGCACGTACAACCTGACGCTGAAGGATCAACACGGTCGCGTCCTCGGCGCCACCGGCCATTCGGTCACCGGCGACGGTGTGAAAGCGGTGCCGGGCACAGTGGAAATCGTCCTCGACAAGCCCGAGTACAAGGCGGGCGAAGAAGCGCTGGCGCTGATCACCTTCCCTGAGCCGGTCAGCGACGCACTGCTGTCGCTGGAGCGCGACAAGGTCGAGGCCACTGCGCTGCTGGCCAAGGGCGGCGACTGGCTGAAACTGGAAAAACTCAGCGACACTCAGTACCGCGCGCGAATCTTGGTGAAAGACAACTTTGCGCCGAACCTGACCTTCTCCGTGCTCTACACCAAGGGCGGTCAGTACAGCTTTCAGAACGCCGGGATCAAAGTGGTCGCGCCGCAAATCGACGTGGCGATCAGCACCGACAAAGCGGTGTACCTGCCGGGCGATACGGTCACGGTCGACCTGACCACGCAGTTCGCCGGCAAAGCGGTTCCGGCACACTTGACGGTCAGCGTGGTCGACGAAATGGTCTACGCGCTGCAACCGGAAGTCGCGCCGAGCATCGACCAGTTCTTCTATCACCCTCGGCGCAACAACGTGCGCACCAGTGCCAGCCTGTCATTCATCAGCTACGACGTGGCATTGCCGGGTAGCCCCGGCGCCCCGGGTAAAGCCAATCGCAGCGAACGGGGCGTGAAGGTGCTTGAGCGTCCGCGCCGTGAAGACGTCGACACCGCTGCGTGGCAGCCGGAGTTGTTGACCGGCGCCGACGGCAAAACCCGCTTCACCTTCAAGATGCCGGACTCGCTGACCCGCTGGCGCATCACCGCGCGGGCGATTGCCGATGACGGTCAGGTCGGGCAGAAGAAGCAGTTCGTCCGTTCGGAAAAACCGCTGTACCTGAAGTGGAGCGGGCCGAGCAAATTCCGCAAGGGCGATCAGCCGCAACTGGGCGTGTTCGCTTTCAGTCAGGCGGAGAAACCGGTCAAGGCTGAATTGGTCACGCACTATGCCGGCGCCGAACAGCGCTCGCCGGTGACCCTGAACAGCGGCATCAATTACCTGCCACTGCCGGCGTTCGCTTTGGCCTCTGGCGAGTGGACGGCGGAGCTTGTGCAGGATGGCAAAGTCGCCGATGCCCTGGCTGTGAGCTTGAGTGCCACCGGTGAAGGCTGGCAGGTCACCCAGACCCAAAGCCTCGACGTTGTCAGCGGCGATACGCCGTTGAGTTTGCCGGCGGATGCCACGGATATCCGCCTGCGTCTGGATGACAGTCCGCAAGCGCTGTTCCGTTCCGCCCTCGATGATCTGCTCGGCTACCCGTACGGCGGCGTCGAGCAGACGGCCAGTCGCTTGCTGCCGCTGAGCATCGCTTATCCATCGCTGGCGTCGAACCCGCAGATTCGCGATCGCTTGCGCCTGATCATGCAGAACAGCCGTCTGCGTCTGGTGCAAATGGCCGGGCCGTCGGCGAGCTTCACCTGGTGGGGCTACGACGGCGAGCCGGATGCATTTCTCACCGCCTATGCCTACTACGCCGACTGGAACGCCAGCCGCGTACTCGAGCTGACCTTGCCGCCGGAGCACTGGCAGCGAGTGCTGGAGGTTTATGCCAAGCAAGCGCCGAATACGCCATTGCTGCAACGGGCGCTGATTCTGTCGTTCGCCAAACAGATGCAGCTGCCAGTGAACACCCTGCTCAGCGGTCTGATCGACGATCTGGTCAAGGCCGGTGAAGGCAGTGCCGAAACCTTGCTCGACGACGGCCAGGAGAGTCTGGTGATGAACGACCCGGATTCGGCACTTGGTCTGGCGACGGCGCGGGTACTCACTGCATCGTTGGCCACGCAGGCGAAAGTTGCTTTGCCGGAGGCGTTCAATCGGCAACTGGGTGCAGCGCAACAACGTCTGGCCGTCAGCTCGCAGCCCTTTGTTGAAGCACTGAACCTGTCGCTGCAACCGTTCGATCAGGCTCGCGCGACGGCGTTGTTGCAACGTCTGTTGCCGCAGCAATCGACACTGGAACGTGCACTGGCGCTGACCTGGCTGCAACGCAGCATCGCTCAGGCCTCGCCGACCATCGCGCTGATGCCGGGTGAGGGCTGGAAGAAAAACTACGGCGCCAGCGGCGAGATGTACTGGACATGGCAAGGCGCGACGCCTTTGCCGAACGTACTGAGCGTGTCCGGCACGCAAGAGCGGCCGTTGCGTGCAGCGCTGAGCTTTCAGACTCAACAGCCGCAGGTCGATCCGATGGCCGTGAGCGTCACTCGGCGTCTGTCGCGGCTGGTGCCGGGCGACGAAGCGTTTACCTTCAAACTCGAGCCGGTCGGTACTAAACCGTTGTCCAGCGACAGCCTGTACCTGGACGAGGTGATCCTCACCAGCAAAGCGCCGAAACCGCTGCGCTACGGCATGCTTGAAGTGCCGCTGCCACCGGGCGCGGATGTCGAGCGCACGACGTGGGGCATCAAATTGCAGGGCAAGGACGGCACCGAACCGACCGCGCTGGAGAAGGCGCGCTTTGAACCGGGTCAGTTGGCTTACGCGGTGCCGGTTGATGCGCTGAGTGGCGAATTGCGCCTGCGCCATCTGGTGCGCTTCTCGCAGAAGGGCCAGTTCAACCTGCCGCCGGTACGCTTCAAGCAGGTGTATGCGCCGCAGCATCAGGCCCAGGAGGCGAAAGCTGCCCTCGGTCAGGTCACGGTCAACTGACATGCGCCGGCCGCTGTTGTGGCTGCTGATGTGGATGATGCCTGCGCTGGCGACAGCGCAGGACGAGCCGTTGCGCGTGGCCTATCAGGGCGAGTTGTTGTCGTTGAATCAGACGCAACTGATCAAGCGCGAACCGTTGCCAGCGTCGCTGGATGCGCCGCTGGGCAGTCTGTGGAAGTTGTTCGTCTACGCCTGGCTGGTGGATACCGGTGCGCGGGAGCCGGCTTATGAATGTCGCGGGCAGTCCAAAGAAGAAGTTTATTGCTGCTCGGCGGGCGGCAAGGTCGAGCGGGATCAGGCACTGGTGAAATCCTGCGGTCTGTATTTCGACCCCGCGCGGTTGGGCATTGCAGCGAAGGATTGGCGAGCGTATTGGCAGGCGCGGCAGGCACCGTCGTGGTTGCTGGATTTGCCAGCCGTGCAACCGGCAACAAGGGTTTCGGTTGCCGAGTTATTGAGCGTTCTGGCATTGCTGCCAGCGCAGGATCAGACGCGCCGCGTGCTGCTCGATGTCGTGCTGAACGCGGCGGACGGCAATGTCGTCGGCGAGTTGGGCGGGCGCCTGCGGGTGAAAACCTGGAGTTGGCTCGGCGACCAGGATGCACAATCGCGGCAAGGTGGATTCGCCGGTTGGACCGCCGACGGCACACCGATCTGGGCGGGTGGACCCGGTACCAGTCAAATGGTTCTGCGGCATTACGGTCAGGCGCTGGCCAGCGTGTTGCCGACGGCGTGGCCAGCGGACGCAGGGCGTTGTGTGGAAGTCGGGCTGTTCTCGAAATACCCGGTTTCGAAAGTTCTGGCCGGCGATCGTGTTGCCACGTCCGGGCCATTGCGCGGCGACTACCACGTCGAATTCGCCAACGGCAACGCGCTGGACATCCACAGCGATGGCGAATTGTTTCTGCTCAACGACAAACTCGTCGCAAGGCTTGATCGCGAAGAATATGTCGCCCGTGTCCTTGAGCGCGAAGCCAAACCTGAACCTGCCGAAGCCGCCAAGGCGCTGGCCGTAGCGATCCGCACTTATCTGCTGCAAAACGCCACGCGCAACGGCGACTGCCTGAGCATCGACGACAGCAGCAATCGCCAGCGCGTCGCCCCGCGTCCAGCCTCTGCCGAGTCACGCAACATCGCGGCGTGGACGGCGGATCTGGTACTGGCCGGCAGCACCGTCACCTATCACTCCGACCAGCCCGGCCCGGACAAACTCGCCTGGCAGCAAGCCGTCGAGCAAGCGAACGCCGGCCAGCGCTACGACGCTATTCTGCTGCACTCCTATCCACGCGCCAGCCTCAGCCGCTGGGACAACCCGGTCGCCTCCTGCGAAGCATTACCCGCCGCGCAAGACTGGCTGCAAAAGCAGCGACGCGGCTGGCGTCCTAAGCTCGAAAGCGAAACCGGCTACAACGAAGTCAGCACTTTCGCCGTATGCAAACTTGCCTTCGGCCGGCCCTTCGTCGACCGCGAACGCCAGCGCATATACGTGCGCGGCGTGCTGAGCCTGCAGGATCGCCTCGATCTGACCCACGAATATCTGCACCTGGCCTTCGAAGCACACCCCAACGGCCAGGATGAAACCTACATCGAAGGGCTCGCCCGTCACCTTTTGCTGGAATAGACCATGACACTCCGTTATCCACAGGTCTTGCTGCTGCTCTGTGCCCTCAACGTGCTGCCGCAAGCGTTCGCCGCCGATGGCGTCAAACTCGACACCCCGGTGGGCGGCTGGCGCAGCGGCGCACCGCAAGGCGAGGGCGAGAGCTTTCGCCAGACCGTCAACTACCCGGCCTCGTCGGTCAACACACCGCTTGGCCAGGCCAATACCGCCAGAATCAGCGGCCAGATCAAAGCCGTGCCGAAGAACAATGAACCCGGGCGCCTGATCGTCAACGGCGTCAGCATGCCACTGAAAATCGACCCAACCGGCGGCTTCGATCGCCCGTTCTCCTTCCCCAATGGCAGCAACAGCGTCGAAGTGCGCAGCGCCGACGGCCAGCAACGCCACCGCACGCAATTCCTCAACGCCCGCGCCGGCGTCACACCGGCCAAATTGCGCGTGTTGCTGGCCTGGGACAGCGACGGCACCGACCTCGACCTGCACCTCGTCACCCCCGACGGCGCCCACATCTGGTACGGCAACCGCAGCGCCGCCAACGGCGCCGCCCTCGACGTCGACGTCACCACCGGCTACGGCCCGGAAATCGCAGCCATGCCCGCGCCGATCAAAGGGCAATATCTGGTGTATGTGAATTATTACGGCGGCGGGTATCGCGCGGATGACGAAGGTGGGGATGAAGCGGTGCAGGCGCTGACCACAGCGCAGGTGACGGTGATTACTGAAGAAGGCACGCCGAGCGAAAAGATGGAGACGTTTGTAGTGCCGATGCGGACGGCGGGGGAGTTGACGTTGGTGAAGTCGTTCAGTTATCCGTGAATCCGGCTAATCAGGAAAAACGCCGCAAAGCGCGTTGCCCTGATAACCATGCACAATCGGCCCCAGCATCATGAACGGGCCGCAGGCGTAGAACGGCGACGGCACCGTTTGTTTTGAATAGAGCAAAACGATTTCATTTCCAGATTCGTTGCTGCCAAAGGACTGCTCGGAGTACGAAGTACACACGGGCAATTTCAGCGGAACAGGAATGATCAACGCCCAAACCGTGATGCCACACCATTCTCGGGTAGGCGCTGATTGCGCGGTTCGGGTAATCGCTGGCGTCAGCGAACGAGCGCTTAGAGCTTTGTACTCGTCAGTTCTGAGTGTGGTTTTCTCAGGCAAAGCCACGATGGCACCGACGCAGCCTGAGAGATAAAAACTCATCGCAGCGATCAGGATGACCGGTCCAAGCAGTGTGAAACGAGGGGTGAATCGCACGTTTTAACTTCCTTGTGAAGCGCTTCGGAACTGTAGTGCCCAGCTTGTTCGATTCCTTCCAAGCGAGAGGCGTAGCCTTTTTGCAGGCATTAAAAAGCCGGCTTGTGGCCGGCTTCTCGGGGACTGGCTTGGTTTATTTTTGGTAAACCGCGCCAGCCTTCAAAACGTACATCCGGATCTGCGTCCGGCTGTGGGACTTGGTCAGACGTTGGTCTGCCGCGTCGGGCGTCATCCGAGCCGCTGGGCGGGTCGATGCGCGAATGTGGGGCGCAGGATACTGAGTTTTGCTTTGGATTCCCAGTCTCAAGTGCGGTTTAGAGCGACTGAAGCGCTACAAACTCCGGATTTGTACCGGTTGTCAGGGCCTTTTCGCGGGCAAGCCCGCTCCCACAGGTTCTGGCAAACAATCACAGAAACGGCACCACCGGCCGGCGCTTGCCCAGTGTCGACCACCAGAACACCCAGCCAAGAATATGAATCCGCTGCTCTTCGATCTGCGCTGGCCGGAAGACCTCGTCGGGGTATTCGGCGCTGTTGTGGCTGCGCATGCGCAGGCCGTTGCCGGGCATGCGGTGCAGGTATTTGATGCGCAGCATGCCGTCGTGCTCTACGGCGTAGATTTCGCCGTCGACGACCTGGGTCAGGCCGCGGTCGATGGCGACGATGGAGCCGTCTTCGATGCGATCGGCCATGCTGTTGCCGATCATGTGCGCGCAGATGGCGTTGGCGTGCTGGATGTCGAGTTGATCGAGGTGGGCGCGGGGCAGGCGCAGGGATTGGTCGGGGTCGAGGATGACGTGGGTTTTACCGTCGCCGTTGGCGATCGGGGTTTCCTTGAAAAATGCCAGGTCGATGTCGCTGGGGTTGATGACGGTGTAGACGCCGCAGATGGCCTGGGCATCGAACGTGTCGCCATTGCTGGCGGGTGGGTGCAGGCGCGCGACCTCCTTGACGCCTTCCCCGGTTTTCAGCCATTCACTATTGACCGACAACAGGCGTGAGACTTCTTCCATGCGATACGCCGGGACGCCCCGGGTGTACCAGTTATGAACGTTTTGGGCTTCCGTGCCCCAGAACCTTGCGAAATCCGTGGTGCTGATGTTCGCTGCTTCCAGGAGTGCCTTGAATCGTGGACCGCTAGTGTTCTTTCTCATAAACACGGAGTCTACGGCCGGACTAGAGCGGTTTGAATAAACCGGGCGTTCAAAAAAAGCCTGTATTTTGCGACGGGATGTAAGACGTACTTGTGGGAAATTAAACAGATTAAAACTGCATGTAGGAATTTAAACGGTTTGTTTAGTCGGGCTTTTTCAAGAGCCCCTCACCCCAACCCTCTCCCGGAGGGGAGAGGGGGCCGACCAAGGTGTATTTCGAGTTACATCGACCTGAACAACCGAGTCGATTATGCAGACGCCAATAACAAAAAACCCCGGAAATCCGGGGTTTTTTCAAGCGTCACGCAAGGCGCAATTGCTTAGCCCTTGTAGGCGGCAACCGACTTGGTGATCGCTTCGCGGGCGGCGTCTGCACCGGCCCAGCCTTCGATCTTGACCCACTTGCCCTTCTCGAGATCCTTGTAGTTCGCGAAGAAGTGCTCGATCTGCTGGATCAGCAGGGGTGGCAGGTCGGTGTATTCCTTCACGTCGACGTACAGCTGCGACAGCTTGTCGTGTGGCACTGCGATGACTTTGGCATCGCCGCCGCCGTCGTCGGTCATGTTCAGGATGCCGACTGGACGCGCGCGGATTACCGAGCCTGGAGCAACCGGGTAAGGGGTTACGACCAGCACGTCGAGGGGATCACCGTCGTCAGCCAGGGTGTTCGGGATGTAACCGTAGTTGGCCGGGTAGAACATTGGGGTGGCCATGAAACGGTCAACGAACAGGCAATCGCTGTCTTTGTCGATTTCGTATTTGATCGGCGCGTGGTTGGCCGGGATCTCGATCGCGACGTAGATGTCGTTCGGCAGGTCTTTGCCAGCCGGAATCTTGCTGTAGCTCATTGGGCGTTGCCCCCGTAGTTGACCAAAAACACTTGGCCGGATTGACCAAAAAGTGGCGGCGATTATAGGCATATTCCTACGCCGACGCCACGTACCAGAAGTCGTGCAGAGCTTAGTCGTGCGCCTGATAGACCGGGTCTGTGGCCTGAAGTTGCCGCAGTCTGCCCAACGGATCCTGCCGGTAGAAAAGCTGCAGTTGCAAGTAGACCTGTGGATAAGCCTCGTGCAGCAGATCCGGGGCGCTGAAGAAGTATTCGCTGGTGACGGCGAAGAACTCTGCCGGGTTCTCGGCGGCGTAGGGATCGATGGCTGTTTCGGCGTCTGGATCGTGGTCGAGTTGGCGGTTGAGGTCGTCGTAAGCGGCCTGCATCACTTTGGCCCAGTCGCTGACGCGCATGTCGGTGTGCAGTGGCGGCAGGCCGTTGGCGTCGCCGTTGAGCATATCGAGCTTGTGCGCCAGTTCGTGGATCACCAGGTTGTAGCCTTCCCAGCCACCGCTGGCCTGTACGCCGGGCCAGGCGAGAATCACCGGCCCCTGTTGCCAGGCTTCGCCGCTGTGTTCGCCGTCCCACTCATGCTCGACGCCGCTGGCATCGCGATGGCGTTGCGGGCTCAGGAAGTCGTCCGGGTACAGCACGATCTCGTGGAAACCCTGGTACCAGTTCAGATCGCCGAGGTGCAGCAACGGCAACTGCGCCTGGGCGGCGAGCAGCAGGCGTTGCTCCTGATGCAGCTCGACACCGGGCAGGGCGGTCAGGTGTTTGTCGTCGAGAAACAGCACACAGGCTTCGCGCAACCACTGGTCTTCAGCAGCGCTGATGCCGTCGAGGAAGGAGAGTTGATGGCGCACCCGTTGCCACAGGTCGTCGGCAATCGGGTGCCTGGCCAGAGGCGCCGGCGTCGCCAGGCGCTCAGTGACCACATCGGATCAGTGCGATTGCACTTTGGTGCCGCCGAACCGGCTGCGCACCACGCCGATGATCATCGGCACCAGCGACAGCAGGATGATTGCCACCACCAGCAGCGAGAGGTTTTTCTTGATGAACGGCACGTTGCCGAAGAAGTAACCCAGAGTGACCAGACCGCCGACCCAGAGGATGGTGCCGAGCACGCTGAAGCCGAAGAAACGCGGGTACGGCATCCGCGCCACGCCCGCGACGAACGGCGCGAAGGTGCGGATGATCGGCAGGAAACGCGCCATGGTCACGGTTTTGCCGCCGTGCTTGTCGTAGAAATCGTGGGTTTTTTGCAGGTAGTCGCGACGGAAGATTTTCGAGTTCGGGTTGCTGAACAGCTTCTCCCCGGCCGTGCGTCCGATCACGTAGTTGGTACTGTCGCCCATGATCGCCGCCAGCATCAGCAGGCCACCGAGCAGCACCGGATCCATGCCGCCGCCGGCCGCCACTGCGCCAGCGATGAACAGCAGCGAGTCACCCGGCAGGAACGGCATCACCACGAGCCCGGTTTCACAGAAGATCACCATAAACAGGATGGCGTAGATCCATGGCCCATAGTTGTTCACCAGCAAATCGAGATACACATCGAGATGCAGGATAAGGTCGAGCGGGTTGAAATCCATGGGGGCACCTGTATGACGGCCCGACTCGGCAGGCCTGTGCGGATGACTTCGTGTAAGCCTACAGCGGGGTGTAGTTTTTCTTACAAGCCGGAAAGATCGGGATTATACGGTCTGAGCGATGAAAAGCGCGTCGGTTTTGTAGCGGGGAGTGTCGCGAAGTGAGCAATTGTCAGGGAAAAGGTGGCCGTGGCGAGGGAGCGAACTCCCTCATCACCGAAGCCGTTGGAGTCAGAGCTCGTCGCTGATCGGCAGTACGTAGTTCTTGAACTCGGTGTCTTCCTTGAAGCCGATCGATTCGTAGGTTTTCTGCGCCACTTCGTTGTTCGCGCTGGTCGAGACGCGCATGCGCACGGCCTGGGTTTCCTTGGCCATTTTCTTCGCGGTACGGATCAGATTGTCGGCGACCAGTTGCCGGCGCGCGTCTTCAGCAACGTAGATATCGTTGAGAATCCACACGCGTTTGAGCGACAACGAAGAGAAGCTCGGATAGAGCTGGCAGAAACCCATGAGTTTCTTGTCGTCATCGTCGGCCAGGGCCAGATAGATTACCGACTCTTTGCGGCGCAAGCGCTTTTCGAGGAACGCGCGGGAGGAATCCGGGTAAGGCAGGGAGCCGTAGAACTCGCGATATTTGACGAACAAAGGAGTCAGCAAATCCAGATGTTCGAGGGTCGCTTGAATAATCCGCATGATAGGTCTCGTCTTCAAGTGGCTGTCTTCAACTGCTCTGACGGCGATGGGAAACCCGGGCGGCCGTGCGTCGATCCTGCCTGAAAGCAGCGCAGAAAGGCAATGCGGAAACGGTTCAGGCTGGCGGTGGATCGAGCAGGAAGTTGCCTTTCATGTCGACAGCGTCGTCCGCCTCCAATGTGTGCAGCTGAGCTTCATCCTTCAGGTTGACCCCCGACAGCTGGCGCCTACAGGCCTCGCGCATCAGATACAGCAACCGATGCGCCGCCATGCCGTAGCTCAAACCTTCAAGCCGGACATTGGAAATGCAATTACGATAGGCGTCGGTGAGGCCGACCTTCGGCGCGTAGGTGAAATACAGCCCGAGGCTGTCCGGCGAACTCAAACCCGGGCGCTCGCCGATCAGCATCACCACCATTTTCGCCCCGAGCAGCTGGCCGATCTCGTCACCGATGGCGACGCGGCCCTGTTCCACCAGCACCACCGGCGCCACGGACCAGCCGTCGCCGCTCATCTGTTCTTCCAGGCGTGTCAGGAACGGCAGGGTGTGGCGATGCACCGCCAGTGCCGACAGGCCATCCGCGACGACCATCACCAGATCGACGCCGCCCGGGTGTTCGCTGGCGTAGTCGCGCAAGGTCTGCGCCGATTCATCGCTGAGCTTGCGCCCCAGATCCGGGCGTTGCAGATAGGTGTGTCGGTCCGGCGCGGCGCTTTGCAGCGCCAGGGTTTCCCGCCCGCGCTCGCTCAGTTGTGCGCTGATTTCGCTGTGATCGAAGGCCAGATGCACGGCATCACGGGCTTGGGCGTGGGCAAACTGAAAATCCAGCTGCGCCCGCGTCGGCAGACTGGTGCCGGTGCGGCCCAGGGCAATGCGTGCCGGGGTCAGGCGGCGCAGTTCCAGCCAGGGGTTTTGCGGATCGACCGGTGGTTTTTCCATAAGACTCATCCCAAGTGCGCCAAGGCCTGGCGGAAGGCCGGCGGCAGGTTGTTGCCGAAGCGAACCTTGCCGTCCGCCTGGGTGAAGATGCCCATGTTGGCCAGCCATTGTTCGAACTCCGGCGCCGGTTTCAGGCCCAGGGTCTGGCGGGCGTACAAGGCGTCGTGAAACGAAGTGGTCTGGTAATTGAGCATGATGTCGTCGGAGCCGGGGATGCCCATGATGAAGTTGATCCCGGCGACGCCGAGCAACGTCAGCAGGGTATCCATGTCGTCCTGGTCGGCTTCGGCGTGGTTGGTGTAGCAGATGTCGCAGCCCATCGGCACGCCGAGCAGCTTGCCGCAGAAGTGATCTTCAAGGCCGGCGCGGATGATCTGCTTGCCGTTGTAGAGGTACTCCGGGCCGATAAATCCTACGACGGTGTTCACTAGGAACGGCTTGAAATGTCGCGCCACGGCGTAGGCCCGTGTCTCGCAAGTCTGTTGATCGACGCCGTGGTGGGCGTTGGCCGACAGCGCGCTGCCCTGACCGGTTTCGAAATACATCAGGTTCTGCCCGAGTTTGCCGCGCTTGAGACTGAGCCCGGCGTCGTAGCCTTCCTGCAAGACATTCAGATTGATACCGAAACTGGCATTGGCCGCCTCAGTGCCGGCAATCGACTGGAACACCAGATCCAGCGGCACGCCACGGTTGATCGCCTCGATCGAGGTGGTGACGTGGGTCAGCACGCAGGCTTGAGTCGGGATGTCGTAGCGCTGGATGATTGCGTCGAGCATCTCCAGCATCGCGCAGATCGAAGCGATGCTGTCGGTGGCCGGGTTGACCCCGATCATTGCGTCACCGTTGCCGTAGAGCAGGCCGTCGAGAATGCTCGCGGCAATGCCGGACGGCTCGTCGGTCGGGTGGTTGGGTTGCAGGCGGGTCGACAGGCGCCCGCGCAAACCGAGGGTGCCGCGAAATTGGGTGACCACGCGGATTTTCTGCGCGACCAGCACCAGATCCTGTACACGCATGATCTTCGACACGGCGGCGACCATTTCCGGGGTCAGGCCGGGGGCGAGGGCGCGCAGGCTGATTTCGTCCGCCGCGTCACTGAGCAGCCAGTCGCGAAAGCCGCCAACGGTCAGGTGACTGACCACGGCGAAGGCTTGTTTGTCGTGGGTGTCGATGATCAGCCGGGTGACTTCGTCGGCTTCGTAGGGGATCAGCGCTTCCTGCAGGAAGTGGGTGAGCGGGATGTCCGCCAGGGCCATTTGCGCGGCCACCCGTTCGCCGTCGTTGAGCGCGGCGACCTCGGCGAGAAAGTCCCCCGAGCGGGCGGGGCTGGCCTTGGCCATGACGTCTTTGAGGCTGTCGAAGCGGTAAGTCTGCGCGCCGACCGTGTGAGCAAAACTGGCCATTCAGCGTTCTCCGTGACGGCGCAGAACAGCTCTGCGCCGTGGTTTTCGACAATCAGTGCAAGGCTTGTTCAGCTTTTTGAATCGCCGCGAATTCTTCTTCCGGCGTGCCTGCTACCAAGTGATGCCGACTGTAGAAAGCAAAGTAAGCAATTAACACTCCATAGATGATCGCCGCGCCGATCACCACCCGTGGATCGACGAGGAAACCCGCTACCACGGCGATGCAGGCCAGCACCAGCGCCACACCCGAGGTGAAAATCCCGCCCGGCGTGCGATACGGCCGGTCCATTTTGGGGCGCCGGATACGCAGGGTGATGTGTGCGGCCATCATCAGCACATAGGAAATGGTCGCGCCGAACACCGCGACCAGAATCAGCAAATCGCCCTGGCCGGTCAGCGACAGACCAAAGCCGATGATGCCGGGAATCACCAGAGCCAGCACCGGTGCCTTGCTCTTGTTGGTCTGCGACAGTTTGCGCGGCAGATAACCGGCCCGCGACAGCGCGAAGATCTGCCGCGAGTAGGCGTAGATGATCGAGAAGAAACTGGCAATCAGCCCGGCCAGACCGACGAGGTTGACGAAGCTGCCCATCCAGGTCGAGCCACCGTAGGCCTTGCTCAGCGCTTCGACCAGTGGATTACCGGAGGTCAGCAGCGAATTCGCACCGGCGCCGCCGGGGCCAACGATCAGAATCAGCAGGGCGAACATCAGCAGCACCAGCATCGCCCCGATCAGGCCACGCGGCAGATCGCGCTTGGGGTTTTTGGTTTCTTCTGCGGCCAATGGCACGCCTTCGACGGCGAGGAAAAACCAGATCGCATAGGGAATCGCCGCCCATACGCCGACATAGCCGAACGGCAGAAACGGACTGGCGCCGACCGCAGTGGTCACCGGGATGTCGAGCAGGTTGGCAACGTCGAAGTGCGGCACCATCGCCACCAGAAACACCCCCAGCGCCAGCGCGGCGACGGCGGTAATGATGAACATCAGCTTGAGCGCTTCGCCGACCCCGAAAATATGGATGGCGATGAAGATGATGTAGAACGCCAGATAGATCATCCAGCCGCCAATACCGAACAGCGACTCGCAGTAGGCGCCGATGAACACCGCGATGGCGGCGGGGGCGATGGCGTATTCGATGAGGATCGCGGTGCCGGTGAGAAAACCGCCCCACGGCCCGAACGCACTGCGGGCGAAACCGTAGCCGCCGCCAGCGGTGGGAATCATCGACGACAATTCGGCCAGGGAAAAACACATGCACAGGTACATGGTCGCCATCAGCAGCGTGGCGAGAAACATCCCGCCCCAGCCACCCTGGGCGAGGCCGAAGTTCCAGCCGGCGTAATCGCCGGAAATCACATAAGCGACGCCGAGGCCCACCAGCAGGACCCAGCCGGCGGCGCCTTTTTTCAGTTCGCGTTGTTGGAAATAATCGGTGCCGACTTTTTCGAAGTCGACGGAGGAGCCGGTCGCCGGAGCGCCGGCCGGGGATTCGCTTGGCATAGGGTTCACCATTTTTATTGTTTTATTGGCCCGGCTACAGCCAGGAACCTGATCGTTCCCACGCGCAGCATAGGAATGTATCAACGGACGCTCCGCGTTCGGCTTTGAAGGAACGCGGAGCGTCCCGGGCTGGATTCCCACGCAGAGCGTGGGAACGATCAGCATCGCAGGATCAGAAGAATCCCAACGGATTGATGTCGTAGCTCACCAGCAGGTTCTTGGTCTGCTGATAATGGTCGAGCATCATTTTGTGGGTTTCACGCCCGACGCCGGACTTCTTGTAACCGCCGAACGCGGCATGCGCCGGGTACAGGTGGTAGCAGTTGGTCCACACGCGACCGGCCTTGATCGCCCGGCCCATCCGGTAGGCGCGGTTGATGTCGCGGGTCCACAGGCCGGCGCCGAGGCCGAACTCGGTGTCGTTGGCAATCGCCAGGGCTTCGGCTTCGTCCTTGAAGGTGGTGATGCTCACCACCGGGCCGAAGATTTCTTCCTGGAACACGCGCATCTTGTTGGTGCCCTTGAGCAGGGTCGGCTGGATGTAATAACCGGTGGCCAGGCTGCCCTCGAGTTTTTCCACCTTGCCGCCGGTCAGCAGTTCCGCGCCTTCGCCCTTGGCGATTTCCAGGTACGAGAGGATCTTGTCGAATTGCTGCTCGGATGCCTGGGCGCCGACCATGGTGTCGGTGTCCAGCGGGTCGCCACGTTTGATCTGGCTGACTTTCTTCATCACTGCCTGCATGAATTCGTCGTAGATCGATTCCTGCACCAACGCGCGGGAAGGGCAGGTGCACACTTCGCCCTGGTTGAAGAACGCCAGCACCAGACCTTCAGCGGCTTTCTCGATGAAGCTCGGCTCAGCCTGCATGATGTCTTCGAAGAAGATGTTCGGCGACTTGCCGCCCAGTTCCACGGTCGACGGAATGATGTTTTCCGCTGCGCATTTCATGATGTGCGAGCCGACCGGGGTCGAGCCGGTGAAAGCGATCTTGGCGATGCGCTTGCTGGTTGCCAGTGCTTCGCCGGCCTCTTTACCGAAGCCTTGCACGACGTTGAGCACGCCCGGCGGCAGCAGGTCGCCGATCAGTTCCATCAGCACGCAGATGCCCAGCGGGGTTTGCTCGGCAGGTTTGAGTACCACGCAGTTACCGGCGGCCAGCGCTGGCGCAAGTTTCCACGCGGCCATCAGCAGCGGGAAGTTCCACGGGATGATCTGGCCGACCACGCCCAGCGGTTCATGGATGTGATAGGCCACAGTGTTGCCGTCGATTTCCGCAGCGCTGCCTTCCTGGGCGCGCAGGCAACCGGCGAAGTAACGGAAATGGTCGGCGGCCAGGGGGATGTCGGCGTTGAGGGTTTCGCGGATGGCTTTACCGTTGTCCCAGGTTTCGGTGATCGCCAGCAGTTCGAGATTCTCTTCGATGCGGTCGGCGATTTTCAGCAGGATCAGCGAGCGTGCCTGCACGGAAGTGGCGCCCCATGCATCGGCGGCGGCGTGGGCAGCATCCAGCGCCTTGTCGATGTCTTCGGCGGTGGAGCGGGGGAATTCGGCGATTGGCTGGCCATTGACTGGCGAGGTATTGGTGAAGTACTGACCTTTGACCGGCGCGACGAATTCGCCGCCGATGTAGTTACCGTACTTGCTCTTGAACGAGACTTTGGCGCCGTCGGTACCGGGATGGGCGTAACGCATGATGATGTTCTCCTTGGCTTTGTACTTATTAGAGAAACGCGCAAGTGCGCTTGCTATAAGCGTAGAGCAAGGCTCGGGCCACTGCCGTGCAGGTCAGGAAAATCAAGGGCTTGGCCGGTTTGTCTCGGACGAATGGAGTGGCGCTGTGACGGTTTCGGTACAGCGCGGGTGACAGTTTGTACCGCTTGCGGCACAGCCCGTGACCGGGCGGTCTTGCCAGCATTGCAATGCGCGGGTGGCTGAGGGATCCTCAGCCAACAGCAATTCGGTAGGAGCTGCCGAACGCTGCGATCTTTTGATTTTGTTTTTCAAGATCAAAAGATCGCAGCCTGCGGCAGCTCCTACACGGGATTGCGTCGACCTCTCGGGGAGAACAATAAGAAATGCACGACAACCATTTTAGTCGCCATGCCCGCCAGGTTCTCACCGTCACCCAGGGCAAACCGCACGTGCACGGCCCCGGCGCCGATCCATCGATCGCCCGTTCGTGGCTGCGTTGCCTTGAGGACTACCACCTCGATCCTTCCGTGACCATGGCGCCGACCGTGCTCGAGCATGGCCGAGTGCTGGAAAGTCGCGAACGTCTGCAACAAGTGCTGCAAATCGCCGGCACCGAGATGAGCAGCCTGCATCAGCAACTCTCCGGTGCTGGCCATGCGGTGCTGCTGACTGACGCGCGCGGTGTGATCCTCAATTGCGTCACCGCGCCGGCCGAACGGAAGATTTTCGAGCGCGCCGGGCTCTGGCTCGGCGCCGACTGGAGCGAAGCCTGCGAAGGCACCAACGGCATCGGCACCTGCCTGGTCGAGCGTCAGGCGCTGACCATTCACCAGGACGAACACTTTCGCGGCCGCCACACCGGGCTGACCTGTTCGGCGAGCCCGGTGTTCGATCCCCATGGTGAATTGCTGGCGGTACTCGATGTGTCTTCGGCGCGGCCGGACGTCTCGCGGCAGAGCCAGTTCCACACCATGGCGCTGGTCAATCTGTCGGCGAAGATGATTGAGAGCTGCTACTTCCTGCGCTGTTTCGACAATCAATGGTTGCTGCGTTTTCATCTGCAGGCCGAGTCCGTCGGCCTGTTCAGTGAAGGGCTGCTGGCGTTTGACGGCGAAGGGCGGATCAGTGCGGTCAACCAGAGTGCGCTGAACCTGCTCGGGCATATTCGCGGCGGTTTGCTCGGGCAACCGGTGGAAGCGTTTTTCGATTGTTCGCTGGATGACCTGCTCGGTCGCGCGAGTGCCAACGCCAGCGCCAGTTGGCCGCTGCGCACCCGTGATGGCCGGCATCTGTTCGCGGTGTTGCGCGGTGAATCGCGCAAACCTACTGCCATTGTTCCAACGCCAATCACTGCTCCAGCGCCACGCCTGTCCGGCATCTGCCTCGGCGATGAAGCGTTGCAGGCGGAATTTCGCAAAGCCCTGCGCGTGTTCGAGCGCGACGTGCCGCTGTTGATCAACGGCGAAACCGGCTCGGGCAAGGAAGCGTTCGCCAAGGCAGTGCATCAGGCCAGCCAGCGCTCCAGTAACGCCTTCGTCGCGCTCAATTGCGCAGCCATTCCGGAAAGCCTGATCGAGAGCGAACTGTTCGGCTATCGCGGCGGCAGCTTCACCGGCGCGCGCAAGGACGGCATGCGCGGCAAGCTGCAACAGGCCGATGGCGGCACCTTGTTCCTCGACGAAATCGGCGACATGCCACTGGCGTTGCAAACGCGTTTGCTGCGAGTGCTGGAAGATCGGCAAGTAGTGCCGATTGGCGGTGAACCGCAAGCGGTGGACGTGCGCATCATCAGCGCGACGCACCGCAATCTGCTCGAGCGGGTCGAGGACGGCAGTTTCCGTGAAGACCTGTATTACCGCTTGAACGGCTTGGAAGTGGCGCTGCCGGCATTGCGTGAGCGCAGTGATAAATCGCAGTTGCTGGACTTTCTCCTGGCCGAGGAGGCCGGAGGCGAAACGATTCTGATCGACGAACCGGCGCGGCAGGCGTTGCTCGCATTCAACTGGCCGGGCAATGTGCGGCAGTTGCGCAATGTCCTGCGTACGCTGGCGGCGTTGTGTGATGGCGGGCGGGTCGGCGTTGAGGATTTGCCGGTGATGATTCGGCAGGCGCGGCCGGCGGTTGTGGCGGCGCAGATCGCCGCCCAGCCACTGGACGACGCCGAGCGTCTTGCATTGCTCAATGCGCTGGAGCAGACGCGCTGGCACATGACCCATACAGCGCAGCAACTGGGCGTAAGCCGCAACACCCTTTATAGAAAACTGCGTAAACACGGAATTGAGCGGCGTGTCAGCTGAAAGCCCTCACCCTAACCCTCTCCCAGAGGGAGAGGGGACTGACCGAGGTGTTTTGGCGATTTACGCCGACCTGAAATATCGAGCCGAACTAAAAATTTGAAAGCGACCGAGATCGGCTCCCTCTCCCTCGGGAGAGGGCTGGGGTGAGGGGCTGCGGTCTGAAGCCGTGCGCAGATGTAGCCGCCAACCCGTCTCCATCCTTCAGCTAAAGAGTGCCATTTCCCCCTCCCTACGCTAACCTGCGGCCATGTTTTACGAGGTCGACTATGCACATTCATATTCTGGGTATCTGCGGGACTTTCATGGGCTCGATGGCAGTGTTGGCCAAAGAGCTGGGCCATCACGTCACCGGCTCCGACGCCAACGTCTATCCGCCGATGAGCACGCAGCTCGAGGCCCAGGGCATTCAGCTGACGCAGGGTTATGACCCGGCGCAGCTCGATCCGGCGCCGGATCTGGTGGTGATCGGCAATGCCATGTCCCGTGGTAACCCGGCGGTGGAATATGTGTTGAACAAAGGCCTGCCGTACGTCTCCGGCCCGCAGTGGCTGGCTGACCACGTGCTGCAAGGTCGCTGGGTGCTGGCCGTGGCCGGTACCCATGGCAAAACCACCACGAGCAGCATGCTCGCCTGGGTGCTGGAGCATGCCGGGATGAGCCCGGGTTTCCTCATCGGCGGCGTGCCGCAGAATTTCTCGGTGTCGGCGCGCCTGGGCGGTACGCCGTTCTTTGTCATTGAGGCTGACGAATACGACAGCGCCTTCTTCGACAAACGCTCGAAATTCGTCCACTACCGTCCGCGCACTGCGATCCTCAACAACCTTGAGTTCGATCACGCCGACATCTTCCCTGATCTGCCAGCAATCGAGCGTCAGTTCCACCACTTGGTGCGCACCATTCCGAGCGAAGGGCTGGTTATCTATCCGACCACCGAGCCGGCCTTGCAGCGCGTGATCGAGATGGGTTGCTGGACCCCGGTGCAAACCACCGGCGCCGGCGGTCAGTGGCAGGTAAAACTACTGAGCGAGGACGGCTCGGCGTTCGAAGTGATGTTCGAAGGCGTGTCCCAGGGCACCGTCGAGTGGGAATTGACCGGTCAACACAACGTCGCCAATGCCTTGGCCGCGCTGGCTGCGGCGCGTCATGTTGGCGTGGTGCCATCGATGGGCATCGCCGGTTTGAGCGCGTTCAAGAACGTCAAACGACGCATGGAGAAAGTCGCCGAGGTGCGCGGCATCACCATTTACGACGACTTCGCTCACCACCCGACCGCCATCGCCACCACGCTTGATGGCCTGCGCAAACGCATCGGCGACGCGCCACTGATTGCGATCATCGAGCCGCGCTCCAATTCGATGAAGCTCGGCGCCCACCGTGACGGTTTGCCGGACAGTGTGGTCGATGCCGATCAAGTGATCTGGTATGCCCCGGCCAATCTCGGTTGGGATCTCGGCGCCACCGCCGCATTGTGCACGGTGCCGTCGATTGTCAGCGATTCCCTGGAAGGCATCATCGAGCGCGTGAAGAGCCAGGCGCAGCCCGGTACTCACGTGGTGATCATGAGCAACGGCGGCTTCGGCGGCCTGCACGGCAAGCTCGCCGAGGCACTGCAATGAACACTTTTTCCCAGGCCGGCGGACCGGAACGCATCACCCTGGCGATGACCGGCGCCTCGGGCGCGCAGTACGGCTTGCGCCTGCTCGATTGCCTGGTGCGCGAAGATCGCGAAGTGCACTTCCTGATCTCCAAGGCCGCGCAACTGGTAATGGCCACCGAGACCGATGTGTCGCTGCCGAACAAGCCGCAGATGATGCAGGCGTTTCTGACCGAATACACCGGCGCCGCTGCCGGGCAGATTCGCGTGTATGGCAAGGAAGACTGGATGTCGCCGGTGGCTTCGGGCTCCGGCTCGCCGGCAGCCATGGTGGTGGTGCCGTGTTCGACCGGCACGCTGTCGGCGATTGCCACCGGCGCCTGCAACAACCTGATCGAACGCGCGGCGGACGTTACGCTGAAAGAGCGCCGCCAGTTGATTCTGGTGCCGCGCGAGGCGCCGTACTCGAGCATTCATCTGGAGCACATGCTCAAGCTGTCGAATCTGGGCGTGACGATACTGCCTGCCTCGCCGGGCTTCTATCACCAGCCGCAGACCATCGATGATCTGATCGACTTCGTTGTGGCGCGGATCCTCAATCTGCTCGGCATCCCGCAGGACATGCTGCCGCGTTGGGGCGAGCATCACTTGAGCAGCGATGAATAAGCTGCTGGTGCTTGTGCTGGCCCTGCATTTGGGTGGATGCGCTACCGTGCGCACGCTGGATGCGGCCAAACCCGGCGCGCCGGTGGTGTATGCCGGGACGCGGCTGGATTTGTATGCGTTGAACGGCGGGTGTTGTGCGATGGACCGGTTCGGTGCCGAGGCGCCGAGCTATCCGGGAGTGGACCTGCCGGCCAGCGCGTTGCTCGATACGCTGTTGTTGCCGTTGTCATTGCTCACCGTGATTGGCGTGGGCTTTCAGGCGACTGGTGGATTGTAAAGGTCAAAAGATCGCAGCCTTCGGCAGCTCCTACAGGGGAATGGGGGCTTCTGTAGGAGCTGCCGAAGGCTGCGATCTTTTGGTTCTGAAAGTCCCGGAGTTATTTGCCTAACTTGCGCAGTTCATCCGATTCGATCACCCGCACCCCATCCTGTTCTTCCAGCGCCAGGCGCCACATCGCTCGCGCCAACTGGCACGCTTCGATGCCGTGGTATTTCCCCGGAATCAGCTTCGACAATGGCCCGGCCAGTTGCTCGACCAGACGTGGTTCGGTGCGTTCGCCAAGCAACAGCGAAGGTCGGCAAATGGTCAGCTGCGGCCAGTTCTGCGCGCGCAGGGCCTGTTCCATTTCACCTTTGACCCGGTTGTAGAACACCGAGGAATTCGGATCGGCGCCAATCGCACTGATCACGATCAGGTGCCGCGCGCCCATCTCCCGCGCGCGCTTGGCAAACGCCACGACCATGTCCAGATCGACTGCGCGAAAGGCTTCTTCGGAGCCGGCCTGCTTGATAGTGGTGCCGAGGCAGCAGTAGGCGATATCGACCCGGCCACTGAGCTGCGGCAGAAACGCCTGCGGGTCACCGACCGGGTTTTCCAGATGCGGATGCTCGGCCAGCGGCCGGCGCGAAGGGGCGAGGACACGGGTAATCGTTGGCTCGTTGAGCAAACGGTCGAGCAGATGTTCACCGGTCAGTCCGGTGGCTCCGGCAAGCAATACGTGCTGAGGCGTCAAGTACATAGTGTCTCTCCCTTGATACTGTTCAGCTTAGTTGCCTTTTTTCGCCGCGTCGTTCAATGCGCTGCTGTGCAAAGCTTTACGTGCTTGCTGTTTGCGCAGCAGTTGCCAGTGCGACAGCACGGTTTTCGGCGCCCAGATCTGCGGCTCCGAGGCTTCGAAGCCGTCGGCCAGCTCACGTTCGGCGACGGTGGCCTTGGCCAGTTTGAATGCCTGCTCAAGGTCGTCGGTCTGGTTCAGTGCCTGGGCAAACAGCGCGTCGCCGAAATAAGTGAAGTTGGCTTCTTCCGAGCAACCGAACGACACCCGATCGGCGCGCGAGGCAGTCATGATCAGCGTGCGTTCGTCCTTCAGCGCCGGGATAAATCCACCGGAATAGCACGAGGAAATCACGATGACCTTGTCGCGATGCTTCAGCGGCGCGAGCACGGCGGCGAGTTCATCGGCGGGCAGATCGGCGAGTTCCATGCGCGGCTGGTCGAGCACCAGTTCATGTTCGGCGGTGCCGTGGCTGGTCAGATAAATGAACAGCAGGTCTTCCGGCCCGCTGCGTTCGGCGAGGGCTTGCGCGGCGCGGCGCAGGTTTTCGCGAGTGGCCATCGGCCGGTCGCCGAGATGATCGCGATGATTGACCAGACGGATCTGGCCGAAGGCGCCGAAGCGCGTGTTGAGCATGTTGGCGACGTAGTCGGATTCACGCAGGAACACGCTTTGCTTGCCGTCGCCACCGAGGGTCAGGGTGTACAACTCGACTGCCGGAGTCGAAGCGGGGATCGCCGCCAGTGCCTCGTCCAGCAACCGACCCTGGGCGAGCAAGCCGAGTTCGAGGGTGTCGGGGAGCAATTTGCCGTCGGCGTCACGTACGCGTTGGCCGTTGATCCAGGTGCCGCTGAGCACGCTGCCATCGGTCAGCACCAGAGTACCGCGTCCTGAATAGCTGTCGTTGTCGAAGCCGCCGATGTAGAAGCTGCCATCGGCGAGGTTCAAACGGCCCTGGCCGGTGAAGCGCCAGTCATTGAACACACCGATGTAATGGCTGCCATCAGCGCCGATCAGTTCGCCCTTGCCGGTCAGCGCGCCTTCCTTGAACTGGCCGAGCCAGACGTCGCCGTCGGCGTTCTCGTAGCGGCCTTTGCCGTGCAATTGATTGTTCTTGAAGCCGCCGACGTAGATATCGCCGTCGGCGCTGTTGTAAGTGCCGTTGCCTTCCAGTTGACCGTTGACGAAATGGCCCGTGAACGAATTGCCGCTGGCATCGCCGCGCTGGCCTTCGCCGTTGGGTTTGCCGTGGGCGAACTGGCCTTGATAGGAGCTGCCGTCGTCCATTTCCAGACGGCCGAGGCCGGAATACTGGTCAGCCTTGAACTCGCCGCGATAGGTCATGCCGTTTTCTTTCAGCGTACCTTCGCCATCGCGCCGGCCCTGCTTGAAACCACCGGTATAACTGCTGGCATTGGTGCTCAGGCTGCCCTGTCCATCAAACAGACCTTGCTGGAACTGGCCGCGATAGACCTCGCCGTTGCTGCCATGCCATTCGCCTTGCCCGTGCCACTGACCCTTGTCGAACTCCCCGGCGTACCAGCTGCCGTTGGGGTAGTCGACGCGGCCCTGACCTTGCAGCAAGCCGTCGACCAGTTCACCGCGATAGCGTCCGCCATCGGGCAGGCGCGCATCCGGCGGCAACAGCGATTCGCCGTCGCCGCAAGCGGTGAGCATCAGGGTCAGGGCAAGGGGTGCAAGTCGAGCGATTGAGCGCATAGCGGGATCCGGGCAATTAGGCGACCGAGTATGCCGCAGCTATGCGTCGCATATATACAGACGTGACGCGAAACAGCGTGCGCTGCTTCGCATCCGGGATGATCAGACGAAGCAGAGTGACAGCGGCTCGGCGATGTAGGCCGGTTTGTCCGAGCCTTCTATCTCCAGTGTCGCGGTGGCCTTGAGCAGCCACTGACCGGGTTTTTTCTCGGTCACTTCGACCATGTCGACCTTCAGTCGGACTTTCGAATTGACCTTGACCGGCTGGATGAAACGCACGCTGTCCAGGCCATAGTTGACGACCATCTTCACGCCTTCGGGCAGCACGAGGATGTCTTCCATCAGTTTCGGCATCAGCGACAGCGACAGGAAACCATGGGCAATCGTGCTGCCAAACGGCGTTTGCGCAGCCTTGACCGGATCGACGTGAATGAACTGAAAATCACCAGTGGCTTCGGCGAACAGGTTGATGCGCTCCTGATCGATGGTGAGCCATTCGGAACGTCCAAGTTCCTTGCCGACATAATCTTTGAGCTCTGCAACGGGAACATAGGGCATTGAGACTCTCCTTGGGTTCATCGGTTTTATAGTTTTTCAGGGGGCGGATTTGACCGGCCTGCGAACCACTGTAGATCATCATGGCGATTTGCTCAGGTCAACCGACCATGCTTTTGGCGAATGCCGGTCCATAGCGCCGGCATGCTTATAATGCCGAGCCCCTGCTGGGTGAAATAGAAGACGGAGATGTCAGATGTTGTTACGTGGCCTGACCCTGCTGGTGCTGTTCCAACTGCTCGGCACGGCGCTCAATCATTTGCTGTTGCCGATATTGCCGGGGCCGATCATCGGGCTGCTGCTGTTGCTGGTGTTCCTGATCATTCGCGGTGAAGTCGGCGAGCCGCTGAATCAGGCGGCGGGCAGCCTGCTGCGTTATCTGCCGTTGCTGCTGGTGCCGCCAGCGGTGGGCGTGATGGTGTATGCCACGGCGATTGCCGCCGATTTCTGGGCGATCGTCGGCGCGCTGGTGGTCTCGCTGATCATGTCGATGGCCTTTGCCGGCGTGCTCATGCAACGGCTGGTCAAACGTCATGCGCCGCCGGCGGAGGAATCCTGATGCTGTTCGACTGGCAAGGCGCGTGGACCTCGGTGATTCATCATCCGCTGTTCGGCATTGGCATCACGCTAGGCGCTTATCAACTGGTGCTGGCGGCATTCGAGAAAACCCGCTGGATCTTTCTGCAACCGGTGCTGGTCTCCATGTTGTTGGTGATCGGTGTGCTGGTCGGCTGCGGCCTGACCTACGCGGAGTATCGCAAGAGCACCGAAATCCTCAGCATTCTGCTGGGGCCGGCCACGGTGGCGCTGGCGGTGCCGCTCTACCTGAATCTGCGCCGCATCCGGCAATTGTTCTGGCCGATTTTTACTACTCTGGTGATAGGCGGGGTGGTCGCAACGGGCATGGGCGTGGCGCTGGGCTGGTGGTTCGGTGCCGATCACATGATCCTGATGACCATGGCGCCTAAATCGGTGACGTCGCCGATCGCCATGCTGGTTGCCGAGCAGATCGGCGGTGTGGCGGCGCTGGCAGCGGTGTTTGTATTGATCACCGGGGTCATCGGCGCGATCTTCGGCCCGGCGCTGCTGACCCGCCTCGGCGTGCACAGCCCCGAAGCGCGCGGCATGGCGCTGGGCATGACCGCTCATGCGGTCGGCACGGCGGTGGCGATGCAGGAAAACGATGAGTGCGGCGCGTTCGCCGCGCTGGCAATGAGTCTGATGGGTGTGGCCACGGCGGTGTTCCTGCCGTTGGCGGTGTCGATGGTGGTGTAAGGAAATGTCTATGAGTCTGCCGCTTTTTCCGCTGAACACGGTGCTGTTCCCCGGCTGCAACCTCGATCTGCAGATCTTCGAGGCGCGCTACCTCGACATGATCGGCCGCTGCATGAAGCAGGGCGTCGGTTTCGGTGTGGTGTGCATTCTGGAGGGCAACGAAGTCGGTGTGGCACCAGAAGGTTTCGCAATGGTTGGCTGCGAGGCGCGGATCACCGATTTCCAGCAACAGGACAACGGCCTGCTCGGCATTCGCGTCCAGGGCGGGCGGCGTTTCACGGTGTTGCGCACCGAAGTGCAGCGCGATCAGTTGATCGTCGCCGACGTCGAATGGCTGGACGATGAGCCCGAGCAACCGTTGCAGGACGAGGACGCCGATCTGGTCGCGCTGCTCAAGGCGCTGGCCGAACACCCGATGGTCGAAGCGTTGGACATGGGCACTGAAGCCGCCGGTCAACAGTCACTGGCCAATCAGCTTGCCTACCTGTTGCCGTTCGCCGAAGAAGACAAGATCGATCTGCTGCAACTCGACGACCCTCAGCAACGGCTGGATGCGATCCAGGCATTACTCGACGAGTTGCAGGGCGAACTGTTCGCCTAGTTTCACTTGCAAAACGCATGACTCAAGGCGCAAACGAAGATCAGCGCAGGCCCAGCCTGACACGATGTTGAAACCGGCAGCGCACCGTCAGCTCATGTTGACCGGGATGAACAGACCTTCGCGGTCGACGCGCTCTTGCAGATCATTGAGCAGGCGCCATTGATTGCTCACCGAGTTGTAAACCAGCGTGCCCGCTGTCTCGGGTTTGTAGCCGATGTGGGTGACGTAGACCCGCGCGGCCAGTTCGTGGCGCTGTTTGTGCTTGTCGATATCCGTCAGCAATGCCTCGACACTGGCGTAGCCACGAGCATCGATCACATACAGCTGCAACACCTCAAACAACAGCGACACTTCATAAATGTTGCCGGCTGACGTCACCACACCGATGCACTCCACCGGAGTGTCATCCAAGATGTCCGGCAACTCTACCGTGACGCTGGCAATGCGCAGGCGGTTGCCCTGGAGCTGAATGTCGGCGCGCGTGACGGTTTCTGTCAGGGTACGGGTGAACAGATTCCATCTCGATGCATTGGCCGTTTTTGCCGCAGCGCCCGGTGTGGCCAGACGCAGGATGCTGTTGCTGGCGAGATAAACGTCGTAAGTCGCGCTTTTGCCTTCGAGCAGATAAATCCCGGTGTGCGGCCGCGATTCGATGACCACTTTGCTGTTCTGGGCGCCCAGTGATGGTTTCTCGCTGACCAGCGGACGGATGAATGGATATTTTCCGTTGCGCCGCTTCAACCAGCTCCGCGAGCTGAGCACACGGATGCCGGGGTTTCTGGCGTCGTCCCGGTAATCGAACGCGGGCACCTGCACGCGGTATGAAACGTCATCCTGCATGACCAGCACGATGTCCCGGGCCAGAAGCGGTGTCGTGACCTTCAGGCTGTTTTGGCCACTGTAGCCCGTCGCGGCGGCAATCGTCTGGATCACGCCTTTGAAGGCCAGCACCTTGGATGGCAGCAGAATCGACAGGCTGATGTTGTTGTAGGTCAGGTGCGTATTGCCCGAAACACCCTGGCGCAATTCCACGCCATAGCTGACCACCACGTCGACGATCTCGCTGTCCTGGTAATCCAGGTAAATGGTGCGGGCGCCGGTAGCGTTGCCTGTGGCGACGAATTCGACCCTGTGCTCGGTACGTGCGACGAAGTGGCGCTGCACGCCCTGACCGTCCAGCGCCACCGTGCCACCGTTGACGATTGCCGGGGCGGGTGCTGGCCGTCCGCTGACAGTGACGGCAACCTCGATGTCCTGACTCAATGCTTCACCAGGTCGAGTGGGCAGTTGCGCGCGCAGTTCATAGCCATCGAGAGTGCGGAACACCCACCGAGCATTGTTCAATTGGCGCTGACCGTTGACCGTCTGGTAAACGTTTTCGAGGGTCAGCACGTGGTCGGGGTCGCTGCCGTCCCTGCCGCGCAAGGAGTTGACCACCAGTGAGGTGCCGATGATTTGCCAGCGTTGAATGACCGCCATCGGCCAGCCGAGTTCGATCAGGCTCGAATGGTCGCCACATTCGATGATCGTTGTACGTGCATTGGTGTCGGCGATGTAATAGCGATCTTCGCCGCCGCCGCCCTCAACCGTGCACTCGGTACCAGTGATTGCGATCGTGTCGTTGCCGTCGCCGGCGCTGATGCGGTCGTAACCGTTGGCGGAAATCTGGTTGGGCTGTTCATTGCCCGTGATAGTGCTCGTGCCTTTGCGCAAGGTCGCAACGTTTTCAATGGAGGTCAGGTGGGCGACTTCGAGGGTGTCGTTCGCAGAGTCCGGGCTGCGAAGTGAGACCTTGCCGGTTTGCAGGTTGACGTCGTGACCGATGTAACGCGTGTCGGTAATCGGGCGGACGCCTTCGAACGCAACCAGGTCGTTGCCCGAGCCGCCATCCAGCACATTGATGTGCGGCGGTTTGCTCGATCGATCCAGTTCCTGATCAGAGACTTCCTGGTAGAACGCATCATTTGTGTCGCCGCCCGTCAGTGCCTTATGGCCGTCGCGGTAGGTGAAGAGGTTGGGCCGCGCCTTGACGCCAACCACGCGGTCGTTGCCATCACCCAGACGCCAGAACACGCCTTTGCCTTTGCCTTCGCCTGGGCTGCCACTGACCATGCCCTTGAGGTTGTCGGGTAATCCGAGGCTCGCGTCGACTGCATCGTCGCCGCCGACGATCACCGCCTGGCTGTCGAGTCTGAACGGCAACTGCCCGGCGCTTTCGTCCCACTGGTAACGCCACAGTTCGACAGGGCGCAGTTCAGCGCGAAACGCGCCATTGACTACCTGTGCGATGGAGTCCTTGTAAGCACCGGCCAGCATGTCTTTCGCCGACAGTTCGAGCTGTTTTCCATAGTCACTGTAAAGCCTGGACAGTTTGAAGCGATCCATCACCTCGGTGTCCAGTTCCTTGCCGGTGAAGGCGAACCATCCCGAGCGCAGACGCTCGAGTGTCGTCAGTTCGATGTAGTCGTCGATATCGTCGACGACCCCGGCGGCCTGATAAATCATCGATCCGCCGATGAGCAGCGCAGCGGCCGCAAGGCCGAGCGGGCCGGCAACGCTGCCGAAGCCGGCCAGCGCGGCGACGCCCAGCACCAGGCTGATACCCGCGCCCGCTACACTCAGGGCACCGCTGAAATAATGATCCTGAGCTTGTTTGCCCGATGTTGCGGCGGCGGCGTTGAAGGATTTGATCGCGTCAACGATGTCGAACGGCAAGGTAATCGCGCTGGCGAACAGTCTCGCACCACGGCTCATGTATTTGCCGATTGAGGTCAGCGCAAAACCCCTCAGCACGTTGCTGCCCTGAGTCAGCATCGCCTGGCCTGTTCTGGTCAGGCCCTGCTCGATGATCAGCGAGCCGAGTTCTGCAGCGATGGATCCGCCGTAGTACAGCATTTCCAGTGCCTCGCCTTTCTTGATCGCATCGGTCAGCGCCATGTAGCTGCTGTAGATGCCGAAGGCTTGCATGCCGACTCCCGCGCCGCTCATCAAATAGCTTTTGCTCTTGTTGATCCAGCCCGGTGCGTTTTCAAACGCGTCCGCGCGGTGGATTTCCAGCTTTTGCGCAGCCTTGCCCAGCTTGTTGAGGCGATCCATGGCGCTGCCGGAAACCAGCGGCGTATCACTGATGAACAGTGGGCCGGCATCCACCGAGCGCTTGCAGGCAATTTCGTAAAACAGCATTGCCGCCATGTCATTGTCTGGGAAATCCACGGCCTGCAAGCGCGACTGCACCTGCGCCGATTGAAAATTGAGTCCGTCGAGAAATGCCTGATCCACGCTCTTGATGTGGGCGTTCGCCGCACTGACCGGTTGACCGTCAATGGTCGCCCCCAGCGCTTGCAATTCGACCCGACTGATCATGATCTCACCGATGCGTAGCAGGCCCAGATGCTTGTCCAGGGCTTTGAGGGTTTTGCGAAGCGACGGATCAATGTCAGGCGCCTGCGTCTGATTGCGCATATGGGTGGGCGGCGCATGGGGATTCGCCGAGACGTCGATGGGGGTAACTTCAAGTGCGCGAACGTGGGCGATATGGGTCGCAGGGACGATGAGTTTCGACACGTATTAATCCTTTAATGGTGTGCATGAGGGTGCCGGTCTCCTCTCCGGCGTTGTATGGGCGTGCCCGGTTCAGGGCCAGGCGATGTCGTATGCAAACTCGTTCTTGTTGCCCGACAGCCTGAGGATTGGCAGTCCCGCCGCTTCCACTTTGTCGATCAGTCGGTCGTATTGGAATTTGTTGGCATGCCCGGCATGGGTCGCCGCCTCGATGCGCTCAGCGTCCGCGCCGGCCTGTTCCTTGATGTCTGCGACCCTGGCGCCTTTGCTCAGGTCTGTGTTCAGCAACCAGATACGCTCGGCTGGAACTCCGCTGCGGGTGACCGAAATCAGCCCCTCGAAATCGTCGGAGGGAAACCAGGTCGGCGGGTTCTCACGCGCAGCGGAATTGAACGCCATGTTCTCTTCGTGCGGGACGACTTCCAGATTGCGCGTGTCGAGGGCGTACATGAACATTTCTGTCTGCCGCGTGCGCGTGGACCGATAACCCCGCTCGTGATCCCAGGCGACGGGGCTCTCAGGATCAGACCAGTCGGATGAGGAACTGCTTGAATCATCGGCATCGCTTGCGCCGCTGTCTGAGCTGCTGTCACCCGCGTCGCGTCCCGGGTATTTATGGGTCTGGCTGTTGAAGCGCAGGTATGCGGGATCGGGGGCGCTGGCGTACATCTGGCCTTGCTCGAGACTGAACGTCGCGCTGATCGGCTTGTGCGTGGTGGCGCCGGGTTCATGGTGATAACGGGGCAGCATGGTGCCGTCGTTCGCCAGCTCGAACGGCGTGCGCTCGTCACCGCGAAACAGCGCCGGGATGTCCGTGCGATACAGGCAATTGTTCTTGTTGCGCAGATAACCGAGCTGTTTCAACAGCGCCTCGCGTACCTCTGGGGTCAGGCCTTGTTCTGCGTCGTACCAGTCGTGGCGGGCATTGCGCTTGAGGTTGAGCTGCTCGACCGCATCTGTGGCCAATTGCTCGAAGCGTTGCGGGTTGGTGGCGTCATCCAACAGGCGCTTGTGCGCCAGTGCCCAGGCTGGAATCGCCAGATGGTCGCTCATCTCCTGCTGCAAGCGGGTCAATTGCTTGGGCAGCAGATTGAACGATTGCAGAAAGGCTTCGCGCTCTGCACGGCTCATCTGCGGATGCAGCCAGCGCAGTGAGTCGCGCAGCAGATCGGTCAGCGGATTTCCGGTGGTTGTGGGATGTGCCCCCTGTGGCGGCATGCCGCTGGCCTGAGCTTCGACACGAAAGCGCGCGATGTCCTGGCCCTGCAAGCCATATAGCTGCCAGATCTCATGATCGGTCCACTGTTTGAGGTGGGTCGGCGACGCCGCGAATCCCCCCGACGGAGGATCTACCGGAATGAAATTGCCAAATGAATCCCTGAAGGCGAACAGGGGGGGGCTGTGCGCGCTGCAAAAAGCGGATGCATTTCGTAGTAACCCTGAGCATCCGGCGAACGCCCCGATGGACTGTAACGGCTTTGATTGATGGGCGTTGTCGCGTTGGCGAGCCGTGCTCGCTTCGGCGCGGGTTGTTCAGTCAGGCGCCAAGTGGGACTGTCTGCGTTTTTATACAAAAGCGGTCCGGAGGGCACGCGCTCGGTCAGCAACTTGCTGCGCCATGCGCCGGTTTGATCCACGCCGACGTGAGTGGTTTGCAAAGCGCCCTGATATTCGACGTCGACAAACTTTCTGCCAACGACCCAGCGAAATCCATCGGTGTCGGCGGGCTTCATTCCACGCACAAAGGCCTCTGACAACCAGTAATCGGTTATTGAAGTGGAATGTTCCGAACGATAAGCGCCGTGTGCCGGTAACTGGAAGATTTCGATCGCCGGAAGTCTCGGGTTTGCATCGGCGAGGGGGCTGCCGGAAGTTGTTGTGGGCAGCGTCTGGTCGTGACCACCGGTCCTTCTCGATATTTCAACGGCGCTGGCATCGATCAAGGGGCGATGTGGTGTCGGTGCGTGCGGATCAGTTTGATGCGGCGTTGTAACAGGCGTCTTGCGGGGTATCTTTGGACTCATGAATAACTCGACAAAGAATGAATTGATAAATGCCTCGGCAGAACTTCAATGCCGGGTCCGGATAAATATTGATTGTTGGCAAGTGCTCAAGCCGGGCGGATTGAACTCACGGTTTTTTCATAGCGCGAAATACTTCGCGACCGTGTTCCGGCTGGACTATATAACGCTAGTTTGGCGTTGGTTGGGAATGCGGAAATGTCGGTTTTATAACCAGGAAAGTTAACCGCAGGAGGGGAAGTTTGCGTAGGTTATCAACGCCGCTCTTGTCGGAATATTCCGAAAGAGCGACGTATAAAACATGTGACTTGTAAGTTGTCTGGTTTAGTAGGCGTAACGCAGCAATGTATGTGGCAAGTGGCGCAGTACGAAGAAGCCGAACAGAGCAACCATCGATGGCAGGATCAGCCACCAGATCTTGAACGGCATCGCATTAAGGGACGCCTGCCGTTGGCTCAACCACAGCATCGCAGCACACACGCAGCTGGCAAGCATCGCCCCGGCCAATATGTCGGTTGGCCAGTGCGCGCCGAGATAGACCCGCGACAGGGCGATAGAGAGTGCCGGGATGCAGGCAATCAGCAGCCAGGTCAGGCGCATGCGCGGCGGCTGACCGCGCCCGGCGAGTACACCCAGCGTCAGGAACAGGGCGAATGCGCCAGAAGCGTGGCCGCTGGGCATGCTGTAGGTGGTCAATGGATCGCTGAGCACTTCCGGGCGCACCCGGGCGAAAAAATACTTGGTTCCGGTATTGGCCATTGCGGTGACCAACATGGTGGCGCCCGCGAACATTGCCTGGCGCCACTGCTTGCACAGCACCAGCAGAATGACGAGCAGGGCACTGAACAGCAGCATGTTGCGGAATTCGCCGATCAGGGTCAGCGTCACGGCGATTTCGTCCAGCGCTGGCTGGCGGTGCTCCTGCACCAGGGTCATCACGCCGTTGTCGAGCGCGGTGAGGTATGGATAGCCAATGAACAGACCGATCAGGATCAGCAGGCTCATGCTGCCAATCCAGATTGTCGCGCGACGATGGCGGCGCACGCTGCTGTTGACGCTCAGGCCGACCATTACCGCGATGCTGGCCGCGACAATCCCGGCTTCGAGCCAGAAACCTTCAGGCAATGGCAGGCGGAACGCTGCGCCCGTGGCCCAGCCCGGCAATAGATAAGCCAGGCTCCAGCCCGCAGCGGCCAGCAGGCTGACGGCGAAGAAACGCGGGAAGGGCATGTCGCACATCCCGGCGACCATCGGCAGCATCGGCCGCAGCGGGCCGATGAAACGCCCGACCAGCAGGCTGGCGATGCCATAGCGTTGGAAGTACGACTCGGCGCCGGCCATCCATTCCGGGTGATGGCGTAGCCCGGGGAGGCGGCGGATGTTCTGATGGAAATGCCGCCCCAGGAAGTACGAGATCAAGTCGCCGAGGATGCCGCCGAGAAAGCCCAGCAACAGTGTTTCGCTCAATGACAGCGCGCCACTGCCGGCCAGTACCGCCACGCCGAACAACAGCACCGTGCCCGGCACGATCAGCCCGGCGATCGCCAGACATTCCACGCACGCGACGATGAACACCGCTGCGGCCAACCACTGCGGATTGGCGCCGAGCCATCCGGTGATGCTATCGAGCCATGGGCCCATACAGAAAAACTCCAGACTATTGATGATTCCGGTAGGAGCTGCCGCAGGCTGCGATCTTTTGATCTTGTTTCTTTAAAGCAGAATCAAAAGATCGCAGCCTGCGGCAGCTCCTACAGGGGTAAGCGTTTACAGAAGGAAATAATCCCCGCCTTCGACCTGACCCCGTCTCAGCGGGTTCCGCGTGCACCATTGCGCATACGCAGCGTCAACGAAGCGATACATCAAGTGTTCATCACGGCCCAGCGGGATGCCCAGCCGAGTGGTTTGAATGATCTGCGCGGGTGGCGGTCCCGGGTCCTCGACCAGCAACAGTTCATGATCGAAACGCTTGGCGTCCCACATCGGCACTTTCAAACCCAGCGCCTTGCACAGCAGGGTCTGTCCGGCGCAGAGCTTCTGTGTCGGACGCGGTCGGCCCTGGGCATCGGGATTGTTCAGCAGCATCTGCGCCAGACTCGCCGGACCGCTCACTTCATCGACCCACGGATAGGCAGATTTGATCAGCACGGCGTTGCCCGGCCCCTGCGCACTGAAGTTCAGCGAATCACCGCCGCGTGCGTAGTACATATAGATGTGGCCGCCATCCAGAAACAAAGCCTTACGCTTTTCTGTATAGCCGAGCGAGGCGTGGCTGCCTTTTTCCGCGCAGTAATAGGCTTCGGTTTCGATGATTCGCGCACTCAGCCACAGATCGCCGACGCGATGGCGGATGACTTTGCCGAGTAGCGCCTGCGCCAGCACCTGGGCGTCGCGGTCGAAAAAACTGTCCGGCAGGCCCACGGGCAGGCGCGCGGACTCGGGGCAAAGGGGCACGTTGGTCATGATGGGCAAGGTTTATCCAGGCTCAAGAGGTCGTGATGATAACAACGCTGAGCTTAATTACGTCTGAACGCCGGCCAAACGCAGCTCATTTCGACCATCCGCCCGTCACCGCTGTTAGTCCCGGGACGCGGCAGCTATAATCTGCCGCTTTCCTCTTTGCCAAGACCCCAGCAGACCATGACTGAGTCCGTTCTTGACTACATGACCCGATTGGGTCGCGCCGCCCGCGCTGCCTCCCGGGTCATCGGTCGCGCCAGCACCGCGCAGAAAAACCGCGCCTTGCAGGCTGCCGCCAATGCTCTGGACGCTGCGCGCGCCGAGCTGGCCGCCGCCAATGAGCTGGATCTGGCTGCCGGTCGCGCCAACGGTCTGGAGCCGGCGCTGCTGGAGCGTCTGGAACTGACCCCGGCACGCATCGACGGCATGATCATCGGCTTGCGTCAGGTTGCTGCACTGGCGGATCCGGTCGGCGCGATTCGCGACATGAGCTTCCGTCCGTCGGGTATTCAGGTCGGCAAGATGCGCGTACCGCTGGGCGTGATCGGGATCATCTACGAATCCCGTCCGAACGTGACCATCGATGCCGCCAGTCTGTGCCTGAAGTCCGGCAACGCGACCATCCTGCGCGGTGGCTCCGAGGCAATTCATTCCAATCGCGCGATTGCCGCGTGCATTCAGCGCGGTCTGGCCGAGGCCGAACTGCCCGCCGCCGTGGTGCAAGTGGTGGAAACCACCGACCGTGCCGCCGTCGGCGCGCTGATCAGCATGCCGGAATACGTCGACGTCATCGTGCCCCGTGGCGGTCGTGGCCTGATCGAACGCATCAGCCGCGATGCCCGCGTGCCGGTGATCAAGCACCTGGACGGCATCTGCCACGTTTACGTCAGCGAACATGCCGATCTGGCCAAAGCCCAAAGCATCGCCTTCAACGCCAAGACCTACCGTTATGGCATCTGCGGCGCGATGGAAACCCTGCTGGTCGATCAGGCCGTTGCCGTGGATTTCCTGCCTTCGATGGCCGCGCAGTTCCGCGACAAAGGCGTCGAACTGCGTGGTTGCGAGCGCACCCGGGCGATCATCGAAGCGGTCGCGGCCAGCGAAGACGACTGGCACACCGAGTACCTGGCGCCGATTCTGTCGATCCGCGTGGTCGACGGTCTGGAGCAGGCGATCGAACACATCAACCATTACGGCTCCCATCACACCGACTCGATCGTCAGCGAAAACCTCGCTGACACCCGCCGGTTCGTGGCGGAAGTCGACTCGGCCTCGGTGATGATCAACACGCCGACCTGCTTTGCCGATGGATTTGAATACGGATTGGGTGCCGAGATCGGCATTTCTACTGATAAGCTGCACGCCCGCGGCCCGGTCGGGCTTGAGGGGCTGACCTGCGAGAAGTACATCGTGGTCGGCGATGGCCAGTTGCGCGGCCAGGCGACGGTCTGACTTGACCGACCTCGACCTGACAGCGCCGCACACCGGCAGCGAGTCGCGCCCGCAACGCATTGGCGTGCTGGGCGGTACGTTCGACCCGGTGCATATCGGCCATTTGCGTGGCGCGCTGGAAGTTGTCGAAGCGCTGACGCTGGACGAGTTGCGCCTGATGCCGAACGCGCGGCCGCCACATCGCGGTACGCCGCAGGTGTCGGCGCAGGACCGGCTGGCGATGGTCGAGTGCGCGGTGGCCGGATTGCCGCCGCTGGTGGTGGACGCCCGCGAATTGCAGCGGGACAAACCGTCCTGGACCATCGATACCCTGGAGTCGCTGCGCGCAGAGATGCCCGCCGAGACCCAGGTTTTTCTGCTTTTGGGCTGGGACGCATTTTGCGGCCTGCCCACTTGGCACCGCTGGGAAGAGTTGCTCCAGCATTGCCACATCCTGGTGCTACAGCGCCCGGACGCCGACAGCGAACCGCCGGATGCCTTGCGCAACCTGCTGGCAGCGCGTTCGGTGAGCGACCCGCTGGCCCTGAAAGGGCCGAGCGGACAGATTGCATTCGTCTGGCAGACACCGCTCGCGGTTTCCGCCACCCAGATCCGTCAACTGCTGGCCAGCGGTAAGTCGGTACGTTTCCTGGTGCCCGACGCGGTCCTGGCCTACATCGATGCGCACGGTCTGTACCGTGCGTCGAACTGAACAAGGCGCGCTTCACCGATACGGATCACCGTATCCCCAAGCCGCCGAATACATGAGCAAAACGAGTTACATATGACTGATAAAGATCTACCGAAAGTAAAGCGCAAAGGCACGTTCAAGAGCGCACCACTGCCGGAAGCCGTCAACACCAACGAGCCGCTCAAGGGCGACGAACTGGTCAAGATTGCCGTCGCCGCGCTGGAAGACGTCAAGGCCCAGGACATCCAGATCATCGATGTGCGCGACAAGCAGAGCATCACGGACTACATGATCATCGCCACCGGTACCTCCAATCGCCAGATCAACGCGATGCTGGACAAGGTCCGTGAGGAAGTGAAAAAGCAGGGCGCCAAGCCGCTGGGCGAAGAAGGCAAGGGCGACAGCGATTGGGTACTGCTCGACCTCGATCTGGTGATCGTGCACATGATGACTGCCTCGGCGCGTCAGTTCTACGACCTGGAGCGCCTGTGGGCCGGTGCCGAGCAAAGCCGTGCGGCCGATGCCAAGCACCACAGCCCGGAAAACACCCACGAGCATTTCACCAAGCTCAACAAAGACCAGTTCTAAGGGATTGCTGTGCGACTGCGCCTGATCGCCGTCGGTTCACGCATGCCCAAGTGGGTGGAAGAAGGCTGGCATGAATATGCCAAGCGTCTTCCGTCCGAGCTGGCGCTGGAACTGGTGGAAATTCCGCTCAACACCCGTGGCAAGAATGCCGACGTGGCCCGTTTCATCCGCCAGGAAGGCGAAGCCATGCTGGCCAAGGTCGGGCACAACGAGCGGATCGTCACGCTGGAGGTTCACGGCAAGCCGTGGAGCACCGAGCAACTGGCGGTCGAACTCGATCGCTGGCGCCTGGATTCGCGCACGGTCAACTTCATGGTCGGCGGCCCGGAAGGGCTGGCACCGGAAGTCTGTGCCCGCGCTGACCAGCGCTGGTCGTTGTCGCCGCTGACCTTGCCGCACCCGCTGGTGCGGATCCTGATCGGCGAACAGTTGTACCGTGCCTGGACCGTGTTGTCCGGCCACCCTTACCACAAGTAAGCCTGCCCTCATGTCTCAGCCGATCCGCATCAAGGACCACGAAAAGGACGCCCGTCTGGTGCGCAGCCGTGTCGTGTTCGGTGCGATCGTGATCGTGGCGCTGATCTGTGTGTTGATCGCGCGTCTGTATTACCTGCAGGTGATCCAGTACGAGTACCACTCGACCCTGTCGGAAAACAACCGCGTCCATGTGCAGCCGATTCCGCCGACGCGCGGGCTGATTTTCGACCGCAACGGCGTAGTTGTGGCCGACAACCGGCCGAGCTTCAGCCTGAGCATGACCCGCGAGCGCTCCGGCGACTGGCAACAGGTGCTCGACGTCATCGTCGAGGTGCTGGAGCTGACGCCCGAGGACCGGGTGATCTTCGAGAAACGCATGCGTCAGGGCCGTCGGCCGTTCGAGCCGGTGCCGATCCTGTTCGAGCTGACCGAAGAGCAGATCGCCCGCATTGCGGTGAACCAGTTCCGCCTGCCCGGGGTGGAAGTGGTCGCGCAACTGGTCCGACATTACCCGCAGGGCGCGCATTTTGCGCATTCGGTGGGCTACATGGGGCGGATCAACGAGAAAGAGCTGAAGTCGCTGGATCCGGTCAACTACAGCGGCACCCACCACATCGGCAAGACCGGCATCGAGCGTTTCTACGAGCCGGAATTGCACGGTCAGGTCGGTTACGAGGAAGTCGAGACCAACGCCCGTGGCCGCGTATTGCGCGTGCTCAAGCGCACCGATCCGATTCCCGGCAAGGACATCGTCCTGAGCCTCGATATCAAGTTGCAGGAAGCCGCCGAGGCCGCGCTGGGCGGGCGACGTGGCGCGGTGGTGGCGCTCGATCCGAAAACCGGCGAAGTGCTGGCGATGGTCAGTCAGCCGAGTTTCGACCCCAACCTGTTCGTCACCGGCATCAGCTTCAAGGCCTACGCCGAGTTGCGCGATTCCATCGACCGGCCGTTGTTCAACCGCGTGCTGCGCGGTCTGTACCCGCCGGGCTCGACGATCAAACCGGCGGTGGCAATTGCCGGTCTCGACGCTGGCGTAGTCACGGCTTCGAGCCGGGTGTTCGACCCGGGCTATTACATGCTGCCCAACTACGACCACAAGTACCGCAACTGGAATCGCACTGGTGACGGCTTCGTCGACCTCGACACGGCGATCATGCGTTCCAACGACACCTACTTCTATGACCTGGCGCACAAGCTCGGCATCGATCGGCTGTCGACCTATATGAACAAGTTCGGCATCGGCCAGAAGGTCTCGCTGGACATGTTCGAAGAGTCCCCGGGCCTGATGCCGTCCCGCGAATGGAAACGGGCGACGCGCAAACAGGCGTGGTTCCCCGGCGAAACCCTGATTCTCGGGATCGGCCAGGGCTACATGCAGTCGACGCCGCTGCAACTGGCCCAGGCCACGGCGCTGGTGGCCAACAAGGGCATCTGGAACCGTCCGCATCTGGCCAAGTCCCTCGACGGGGTCAAGCCGGTGGATGAAAACCCGATGCCGAACATCATCCTGCGCGACCCGTCCGACTGGAACAAGGTCAACCACGGCATGCAGCAGGTGATGCACGGTGCCCGTGGTACCGCGCGCAAAGCGGCGATCGGCGCGCAATACCGCATCGCCGGCAAGTCCGGTACCGCGCAGGTGGTGGCGATCAAGCAGGGCGAGAAATACGACCGCTCCAAGGTCCAGGAACGCCACCGCGACCACGCGTTGTTTGTCGGCTTCGCCCCGGCCGATGATCCGAAAATCGTCGTGTCGGTGATGGTCGAGAACGGTGAGTCCGGTTCCGGCGTTGCCGCGCCCGTGGTGCGCCAGGTCATGGACGCCTGGTTGCTCGACCAGGACGGCCACCTGAAAGCCGAGTACGCCAGCCCTATCACTGCGGAGGCCCCGGCCCGTGATGAATAACTTCGATCGCATGCTCTCCAGCGAGGATGTGATGCGTCGCCGCGCGACGTTGCTGCAAAGACTGCATATCGATGGCCCGCTGTTGATCCTGTTGCTGATCCTCGCCGCCGGCAGCCTGTTCGTGCTGTATTCGGCCAGCGGCAAGAGCTGGGACCTGCTCGGCAAGCAGGCCACGTCGTTCGGCATCGGCCTGGTGGCGATGATTGTCATCGCCCAGTTCGAGCCGCGTTTCATGGCGCGTTGGGTGCCGCTCGGTTACGTGATCGGCGTGATATTGCTGATCGTCGTCGACATCATGGGCCACAACGCCATGGGCGCCACGCGCTGGATCAACATCCCCGGGGTGATCCGCTTCCAGCCCTCGGAGTTCATGAAGATCCTGATGCCGGCGACCATCGCCTGGTATCTGTCCAAACGCACCTTGCCGCCGCAGCTCAAGCACGTCGGCATCAGCCTGATGCTGATCGGCGTGCCGTTCATTCTGATCGTGCGCCAGCCGGATCTCGGTACCTCGTTGCTGATTCTTGCCGGTGGCGCCTTCGTGCTGTTCATGGGCGGCCTGCGCTGGCGCTGGATTCTCAGCGTGCTGGCGGCTGCAGTGCCGGTGTCGGTGGCGATGTGGTTCTTCGTCATGCACGACTATCAGAAGCAGCGTGTCCTGACTTTCCTCGACCCGGAAAGCGATCCGCTGGGCACCGGCTGGAACATCATCCAGTCGAAAGCCGCGATCGGCTCCGGTGGCGTATTTGGCAAAGGCTGGCTGCTCGGCACCCAGTCACACCTGGACTTTCTCCCGGAAAGCCACACCGACTTCATCATTGCCGTGCTTGGCGAAGAGTTCGGTCTGGTGGGGATTTGCGCGCTGCTGCTGATCTATCTGTTGTTGATCGGTCGCGGGCTGGTGATCACCGCTCAGGCGCAAACGCTGTTCGGCAAATTGCTCGCCGGCGCGTTGACCATGACTTTTTTTGTTTACGTTTTCGTCAACATCGGTATGGTCAGTGGCCTGTTACCGGTCGTGGGGGTGCCGTTGCCGTTCATTAGCTACGGAGGAACTTCGCTGGTGACGCTGCTGTCAGCGTTTGGGGTTTTGATGTCGATCCATACCCATCGCAAGTGGATCGCACAGGTTTGAATAAGGTGAAGAGTGCAATGCAAGTAATGCGTGGCTGGGCGACTCGATGCGCGCCGCTGGTTGGCCTGGTGGGCCTGCTGGGGAGCGTGCAGGAAGCGCTGGCCGGCGACTATGAAGGCTCGCCGCAGGTGGCCGAATTCGTCGGCGAAATGACCCGCGACTACGGTTTCGCCGGTGAACAACTGATGGGTGTGTTCCGCGAGGCGCAACGCAAGCAGTCGATTCTCGACGCCATCTCCAAACCCGCCGAACGGGTCAAGCAGTGGAATGAATATCGCCCGATGTTCATTACTGACGCGCGTATCGCCCGTGGTGTCGACTTCTGGCGTCAGCACGAGGCGACCCTGGCCCGTGCCGAGCAGGAATACGGCGTGCCGGCACAAGTGATCGTGTCGATCATCGGCGTCGAGACCTTTTTCGGACGTAATACCGGTAATTTCCGCGTGATCGACGCATTATCGACCCTCGGCTTCGACTATCCTCCCCGTGCCGAATTTTTCCGCAAGGAACTGCGTGAGTTCCTGCTGCTGGCCCGCGAAGAGCAGGTCGACCCGCTGACCCTGAAAGGCTCGTACGCCGGGGCCATGGGCCTGCCGCAGTTCATGCCGAGCAGCTTTCGCGCCTACGCGGTGGATTTCGACGGTGACGGCCACATCAATATCTGGAACAACCCGGACGATGCCATTGGCAGCGTCGCCAGCTACTTCAAGCGTCATGGCTGGGTCGCCGGCGAACCGGTGGTCAGCCGTGCCGATGTACGCGGCGAGCAGGTTGATGAAGGCCTGACTACTGGTATCGAACCGGTGAAAACGGTCGCAGAGTTGCGGGCGCTGGGCTGGTCAAGTCATGATGCGCTGCGCGATGATATGCCGGTTACCGCATTTCGCCTCGAAGGCGACAACGGCCCTGAATACTGGATGGGCCTGCAGAATTTCTACGCGATCACGCGTTATAACCGCAGCGTGATGTACGCCATGGCCGTACATCAACTGTCTGAACAGCTGGTACAAGCACGGGGCGTCAAGTAATGCAGGCATTGCCTAACAATAAACCCCTGAAGCTGGTGGCTTTCGCTGCGTTGGCAGTCCTGGTCGCCAGTTGCACGACCAGCCGCACGCCGACGCAGAAAACCCCGTCCACCGCTGTCCGCGCCCAACCGGGCCTGGACATCAACCGCGCGCACAAAGACGGCGCGCCGTGGTGGGATGTCGATGTCTCGCGCATCCCGGATGCGACACCGACCCTGCACACCGGCCCATACAAGGCCAATCCTTACACCGTGCTGGGCAAGACGTATTTTCCGTTGCAGGAATCCAAGACCTACGTGGCTTCGGGCACAGCGTCCTGGTACGGCACCAAGTTCCATGGCCAGAACACCGCCAACGGCGAAGTGTATGACCTGTACGGCATGAGTGCCGCGCACAAGACCTTGCCGCTGCCAAGTTACGTTCGGGTGACCAACCTGGACAACAACAAGACCGTGATCCTGCGCGTCAACGACCGTGGGCCGTTCTATTCCGATCGCATCATTGACTTGTCTTATGCTGCGGCGAAGAAGCTCGGCTATGCCGAAACCGGCACCGCACGGGTCAAGGTCGAAGGCATCGATCCGCAGCAGTGGTGGGCGGCCAAGGGCCGTCCGGCGCCGCTGATGCTCAATGAGCCGCAAGTGGCGCAGAATAGCGCCCCGGTCATCACCGCGTCGGCCGGTACCGTCGAGCAATGGACGCCGCCGCCGCAGCAACACGCCGCGGCCGTGGTGCCCGTGCAGATCGATGCAAAAAAAACGCTTCTGCACCAGCGTCTGGCCAGTATCTGCAGGTGGGCGCGTTCGCCAACCCGGACGCTGCCGAGCTGCTGAGGTCGAAGCTCAGCGGGATGGTGAGCGCGCCGGTGTTCATCAGCTCGATCGTGCGCAATCAGCAGACCCTGCACCGGGTACGCCTGGGGCCGATCGGCTCGCCGGGTGAGATCGCCCAGGTGCAGAACAGTGTGCGGCTGGCCAATCTGGGTTCGCCCAGCGTGGTCACCGAGTAACACGTAGACCTTGATTGACGGTTCACTTGCGGTATTCGGGGGGTGAACCAGGTTGTTGGCTCGTCGAAGAACAAAAGCCCGGCAAGGGTGACTGGAGTGAGCAACTGAACACGCGATGGCCCGTTAGAAGGCTGTCTGAATAAGTTTTGCCTTCGGGCAAGTTTCCATTAGCGATTTCGAGAGACGGATGAACATCACCACCTTTGCCAAACGCCTGTGTCTGCTAGTCCCGCTGCTCCTCTCGCCAGCCGCCTTCGCGGCCGAGATGATGCCGTCGCCACCACAACTGGCCGCCAAGGCCTACGTTCTGATGGACGCCAGCAGCGGCAACGTGCTGGTCGAAAACAACGGCGACCAGCGTCTGCCACCGGCCAGCCTGACCAAGCTGATGACCGCGTACATCGCGACCCTGGAAATCCGTCGCGGCCAGATCGGTGAAAACGATCCGGTGACCGTCAGCGAAAACGCCTGGCGCACCGGCGGTTCGCGGATGTTCATCAAGGTCGGTTCGCAGGTGACTGTCAGCGACCTGCTGCACGGCATCATCATCCAGTCCGGTAACGACGCCAGCGTCGCCCTGGCCGAGCACATCGCCGGCAGCGAAGACGCGTTCGCCGATCTGATGAACAAGACCGTCACCGAACTGGGCATGACCAATACCCACTTCATGAACCCGACCGGTCTGCCAAACCCTGAGCACTACTCGTCGGCGCACGACATGGCGATCCTGGCCCGTGCGATCATCCACGAAGACCCGGCTCACTATGCGATCTACTCGCAGAAAGAGTTCTTCTGGAACGGCATCAAGCAGCCTAACCGCAACCTGCTGCTGTGGCGCGACAAGACCGTTGACGGTCTGAAAACCGGCCACACCGATGAAGCCGGCTACTGCATGGTGTCCTCGGCGGTACGTGACGGCCAGCGCCTGATCGCCGTGGTGTTCGGCACCAACAGCGAAGTGGCTCGCGCCGCTGAAACCCAGAAGTTGCTGACCTATGGTTTCCGCTTCTTCGAAACCCAGACCTTCTACCAGAAGGGCACTGAACTGGCGCAGGCGCCGGTATGGAAAGGCACCACCAGCCAGGTCAAGGCCGGTCTGGCGCAAGACCTGACCATGACTCTGCCAAAAGGCCAGCTGAAGAAACTCGCTGCCAGCATGACCATGAACCCGCAACTGGTTGCGCCAATCGCCAAGGGCGACGTGATCGGTAAAGTCGAAGTCAAACTGGAAGACAAGGTGGTGCACAGCGCTGACCTGATCGCTCTGGACGGCGTCGAGGAGGGTGGTATCTTCCGCCGCATGTGGGATAGCATCCGTCTATTCTTCTACGGCTTGTTCAATTGATTTTGTGTTGACCTGCATGGCCCCGCCCCGATCCGGTGCGGGGCCATGTGCGTTACCACGGCTTGCGCTATAGAGGCCGTTACGCCATGACCGATACCGAAGTAAAGGCGCCAAAGATCGAATTTCCCCAGACTGATTATCCGATCAAGGTGATCAGCGATACGGGTGTTGGCAACAAGGACAAGATCATCGCGATCGTCCTGAAACACGCGACCATCAATGATGAGCGCATCGACGAGCGTCAAAGCAGCAACGGCAAATACACCACCATCCAGTTGCACATCGTCGCCACCGACCAGGATCAGCTGTACAACATCAACAGCGAACTGCGGGCTTCCGGCATCGTGCACATGGTGTTGTGATGCACGGCACGCTGGGCTTTCGCGAACTGGGCCAGATGCCTTACGAGCCGGTCTGGCATGCCATGCAGCGCTTTACCAACGAACGCGGCAGCGATGCCGCCGACGAAATCTGGCTCGTCGAACACCCGCCGGTGTTCACTCAGGGCCAGGCCGGCAAGGCCGAGCATCTATTGCTGCCGGGTGATATTCCGGTGGTGCAGGTCGATCGTGGCGGCCAAGTGACTTATCATGGCCCCGGGCAACTGGTGGCTTATCTGTTACTGGATGTGCGCAAGCTGGGTTTCGGCGTGCGTGATCTGGTCAGCCGCATGGAAGCCTGCCTCATCGAACTGCTGGCCAGCTACGGCGTTAGCGCCGCCGCCAAGCCAGATGCTCCCGGCGTGTACGTCGATGGAGCGAAAATCGCTTCTCTGGGTTTGCGCATTCGCCACGGTTGTTCCTTTCATGGCCTGGCCCTGAACGTGGATATGAACCTGGAACCGTTTCGACGGATTAATCCCTGCGGCTACGCCGGGCTGGCCATGACCCAGCTGAGCGATCACGCAGGATCGATTGAATTTGCCGAGGTAAGTGCCCGGCTGCGCGCGCAGCTCGTCAAACACCTCGACTATGCTGAGCAGACGACCCTTACGGGCGGAATCGACTGATATGACTACTGATGCAGTGCAAACCATGATCCCGACGCTCGACGTGACCGAGCGCCCGGCCCCGCGTCCCAAGGTTGAAGCCGGCGTCAAGCTGCGCGGCGCCGAGAAGGTTGCACGCATCCCGGTCAAGATCATCCCGACTACCGAACTGCCGAAGAAACCCGACTGGATCCGCGTGCGCATCCCGGTTTCGCCGGAAGTCGACCGCATCAAGAGCCTGCTGCGCAAGCACAAGCTGCACAGTGTCTGCGAAGAAGCGTCCTGCCCGAACCTCGGCGAATGCTTCTCCGGCGGCACCGCAACCTTCATGATCATGGGCGACATCTGCACCCGTCGTTGCCCGTTCTGCGACGTTGGCCACGGTCGTCCGAAGCCACTGGACGTCAACGAGCCGGAAAGCCTGGCCATCGCCATCGCCGACCTCAAGCTCAAGTACGTGGTGATCACTTCGGTGGACCGCGACGACCTGCGTGATGGCGGTGCCCAGCACTTCGCCGACTGCATCCGCGAAATCCGCAAATTGTCGCCGAACGTGCAGCTCGAGACCCTGGTCCCGGACTACCGTGGGCGCATGGACATCGCCTTGGAAATCACCGCCGCCGAGCCGCCGGATGTGTTCAACCACAACCTGGAAACCGTGCCGCGCCTGTACAAGGCTGCGCGTCCGGGCTCGGATTACCAGTGGTCGCTGACCCTGCTGCAACGCTTCAAGCAGATGATGCCGCACATTCCGACCAAGTCCGGCCTGATGCTGGGTCTGGGCGAGACCGACGAGGAAGTCATCGAAGTCATGAAGCGCATGCGCGAACACGACATCGACATGCTGACCCTCGGTCAATACCTGCAACCGTCGCGCAGCCACTTGCCGGTGCAGCGTTTCGTGCACCCGGACACCTTCGCCTGGTTCGCCGAAGAAGGTTACAAGATGGGCTTCAAGAACGTTGCGTCTGGCCCGCTGGTACGTTCCTCGTACCACGCCGACGAGCAGGCGAAGCTGGTCAAGGCCGAGCTGCTGGGTTCCTGATTCACTGCTGATGTAAAAATGCCCGCCGAGGACGGTTCCTCGGCGGGCATTTTTTTGCCTGAGACAAGGGGCTTTTGTTTGCCTCTTGAGCTGTCTACTGTGTGTGCATGACTTTACCGCTGGAGCCCAAGGATGACCGTTCGACCGAGCCACACCCTCGTTGCCCACCGAGCCGTACCGGCGCTGCCCTCCGAAGGGACGATCGGCGTCATCGCGCCTGCCGGCCCCGGCGCCCTCGACACTGAAAAAGCGCTGCAATGGATGCGCGCGCGCGGCTATGGGCTGAAGGTGTTTCCGGGTGTCTATGAGAAGGACGGCTATCTGGCGGGCAGTGACGACGTACGCCTGCGCGATCTGCACGCGGCATTCGCTGACCCCGAAGTCGACGCGATCATTTGCCTGCGCGGCGGCTACGGCACGCCGCGCCTGCTGGACCGAATCGATTACGACCTGCTCAGCCGGCACGCCAAACCCTTTATCGGCTACAGCGATATCACCGCGCTGCACCTGGCCATTAGTCGCTACGCCGGGTTTGTGACCTTTCACGGGCCGCTGCTCAACGCCGACCTGCTGGGCGACAAAGAGCCGCCGACCGTCACCTCATTCTTCGCCATGCTGCGCGGGCAAATGAAGTCAGGGAGTGTGCTGAGCCATCCGGCGGCTTATCCGTTATCAACCGTCGAACCGGGCATCGCTCACGGGCGGCTGCTTGGCGGCAATCTGGCGATGATTGCTGCAACCCTCGGCACGCCCTACGAGATTGATGTCGAAGGGGTGATTCTGTTTATCGAAGACATCAACGAGCCGCTGTATCGGATTGATCGGTTGCTGACCCAGATGCGTCTGGCCGGCAAGCTGGCCAGACTGCGCGGTGTGCTGGTCGGTGATATCGCCGGAGTGGAGGTCGACGCGCTGAATCGCCTGCTCAAGCAAACCTTTGAGCCGTTGCGAATTCCGGTGTTGTCGGGTTGGCGCAGTGGCCATTGCGACCCGAACCTGACACTGCCGTTGGGCGCGCTGGTGCGCCTGGATGCAGGGAAGCAGGAGTTGCTGCTGGAGCAGGATGTGGTCATCCGATAATTCGGGAGGCAAAAGATCGCAGCCTTCGGCAGCTCCTACATGGGATTGATGATCGTCCTGTAGGAGCTGCCGAAGGCTGCGATCTTTTGATTTGCTCTATTGGTTGCGCAGGCTCTCAAGCAACTTGTGCGTCGGATAACCATCCGCCGGCCAGCCCAGCGCCTGCTGGGCACTGCGAATCGCTTTGCGCGTATTTGCGCCGATAATCCCGTCCGCCGTGCCAGCGTCGTAATTACGCGCGCTCAATAGCGTCTGCAGTTCGATGCGTTCGGTGCGGCTCAGCGGCAGATCATCTTTGGGCCAACTGCCATTGATCAGGCCCGCGCCTTCAAAGCGCTCGGACAACAGGCTCACCGCCAGCGCATACGACGACGAATTGTTGTACTTGAGAATCGCCCGGAAGTTGTCGAGGATCAGGAACGCCGGGCCGCGATAACCGGCCGGCAGCAGCAGGGCAGCGGACAGATGTTCGGAGCCGGCTGGCACCTGCGCACCATTGGGCAGGTTCACACCCAGTTGCCGCCATTCGGCGACGCTTTTGCGAATCGCGCCATCGGCCAGGGTGTAGTTGAAGCCGCTCGGCAATTGCACTTCGAAACCCCACGGCTGGCCACGCTGCCAGCCCGAGCTTTGCAGGTAATGGGCGGTCGAGGCCAGCGCATCGGCCGGGCTGCCCCAGATGTCGCGGCGGCCGTCACCGTCAAAGTCCACGGCGTGGGTGTTGTAGGTGGTCGGAATGAATTGGGTCTGGCCCATCGCGCCGGCCCAGGAACCGAGCATCTTCTCCGGGGTGATATCGCCCTGTTGCAGAATTTGCAGGGCGGCGATCAGTTGCGCGTGAGCAAAGCCCGGACGACGCCCCTCGTAGGCGAGGGTGGCCAGCGAATTGATCACCGACTTGCTGCCCTGGAACTGGCCGAAATTGCTTTCCATGCCCCACACCGACACCAGCGCCTGGCGATCAACGCCATAGCGCTGCTCGATGCTTTGCAGAATGTCGGCGTACTGGTTGATCAACGCCTGGCCTTTGCGTACGCGCAGCGGCGACAGTGCGCCGTCGAGGTATTCCCACACCGGCCGAGAAAACTCCGGCTGACTGCGGTCGGCGCGAATCACGCTGGCATCGAAGCTGATATTGGCAAATGCCTGATCGAACAGCTCGGGGCGAATCCCGGCGGCGAGGGCGTCCTTGCGGAAACCCGCCTGCCATTCGGCAAAGGTCTGGGTCGGTTGAATATCGAGCGGGTCGGCGGACGGCACTACCGGCGGAATAATCGCTGGGGCCGTGGTGACCGGGGCGGCTTGAAGCGGTTGTGCATCGGCGGCGGTGGGTTTTTCCGCGCAGGCGACAAGCAGAATGAAGCTGGAGGCAGCGATCAATTGGCGCACGGGCCAACGACGGGAAAGACTTGGGGGCATGCACAGTTCCAGGGGAAACGAATCAGGTGCAGACCTTAACATGAGCGAGGGGTAGTGCGCTTCAGGCAGCCAGAAAGTAAAAAGCCTCCCGGTTGTCAGACCGGAAGGCTTCGCGGCGGTAGCTGCCTTTGCCCTTGGAAGGTCGTTCCTGGCGGCTGCGGAACAAGGGCTGGGCGACGATGGATTTGGCCTTGTTGGGGCCATGCTTTGCTGGCTTTTTACTCATGAGGGTTATCTCGGTGTGGTGGTTTTGCGCCGGGAATAATCTGCCGATGTGGCGCATCTGTCCAGTAGCTCATGCGTAGGAATATTCTGGCGCTTTCGCGAGCAGGCTCGCTCCCACATTGGTACGCGGTCACCTGTGGGAGCGAGCCTGCTCGCGAATGGACGCTACGCGGTCGACTGCCTTATTCGGCAGGCAAAGACAGTCGCTGGCCAGCCATCAACAGCGCCAACCGACTCAGGCTCATCCACGGTGAACCCGCCGCCTGGCCCTTGATCTGCGCATCGATGCGCTGCGCTTCAAGTAGTAACTGCGCCCAGCGTTGCGCCGAGTAACGTTGCAGCGCCTTGCTCATCAGCGGCTTGCGCTTGTCCCAGACGGGCGGTTTCGACTGGCTGAAGCATTTGTCCAGTGGCGTGCCCTGACTGTATTGCAGGGAGATGTTGGCCAGCAGGCGCAACTCCCGCGCCAATGCCCAGAGAATCACTGGCGGCTCGACGCCTTCGCCGCGCAGGCCCTCAAGCATGCGCAACGCGTGCGCCGGTTCGCCGTTGAGCACCGCGTCGGTCAGGCCGAACACGTCAAACCGGGCACTGTCGGCCACGGCGGCCTGCACGGTTTCGACGGTGATCTGCCCACCTTCGGCCATCAACTTGAGCTTTTCGATTTCCTGTGCGGCGGCGAGCAGGTTGCCTTCGACACGCGCGGCAATCAATTCGACGGCGTCCTGACTGGCCGACAGACCTGCCTGGGACAGGCGCTGACGAATCCAGCTCGGCAGTTGATTGGCATCCACCGGCCAGATCTGCACAAACTGGGTCTGTTGGCCTTCGACCAGCGCCTTGCCCCACTTGGTTTTCTGCGCGCTGCCATCGAGCTTCGGCAAGCTGATCAGCAGAACCGTGTCTTCCGCAGGACGTGAGCAATATTCGATCAGCGCGGCGGCGCCTTTATCGCCAGGCTTACCGGACGGCAGGCGCAGTTCCAACAGGCGTTTTTCGGCGAACAGCGACATGCTTGCGCCGGCCTGCAGCAACGTACCCCAATCGAAATTGGCGTCGGCGGCGAAGACCTGACGTTCGTCGAAACCTTGCTGGCGAGCAGCGGTGCGGATGGCGTCGGCGGCTTCCTGACACAGCAACGGATCATCGCCGCTGATGATGTAGACCGGCGCAAGTGCGCCTTGCAGGTGTTTGCCGAGTTGCGCGGGAGCGAGCTTCATAAGAAAGGGCGAGCGGGGCGCCTGAGCGCCCCGGCCGTCTTACTGCTGCGGGATTTCGAGCGGCGACTGACGCGGAGTTTCCGCCTCAGCCTTCTGCGCCGCTTCCAGCGCATCGGCTTCAGCCTTGGCGCGGTCGTTGGCGGTTTGCTGCAGTTGCTGCAACTGGCCCGGGGTCAGCTGCGACAGGCGCAGCATCATGCGCTGCACCAGCTCGCGACGGATTTCATGACGGGCGTCGTTGGCTTCCTGATCGGAGCCGACGAGGTTGTTGCCGTCGTGAATGAACACCTTCTGCACTTCGAGCTTATCGCTAAGCAGGGACAGGTCTTTGTCGCCGCGGATGTCATAGCTCAGCACAGTGTTGACCTGATACTCGCCTGTGCGCCCGGCACCGGCATAGCTGAGGATGCGCTGGCTTTCCTGCTCGTCAGCCAGATACAGCTTGTACGGCGCGCCGCTGTAAACCTTGACGCCGCTGGACTCCAGCGTCTGACGCAGCTGTCTTACGGTTTCGCCATAAGCGTTACGCGCGCTCAGGTCGATTTCCTTGATCGACAGTTCGTTGGTGCCGGTACCACGCAACTGGAAACCGCAGGCGCTCAGCAGAACGGCGAGGCCCATCACCAGCAGATTGCGTTTGATCATTGTGTTGCTCCCCTTGAAACCAGGTGAGCCGACTCTGCGGCCCGAAAGGTTTTACTGGGTGCCAGGCGAGCCCGGCACCCGATCCAATTTAGCTGGCGACGATGTTGACCAGTTTGCCCGGCACCACGATCACTTTGCGAATGGTCAGGCCATCGACGAAACGCAGCACGTTCTCGTTGATGCGCGCGGCGGCTTCGATCTCTTCGCGAGTGGCACTGGCCGGCATTTCGATCTGCCCGCGCAGCTTGCCGTTGACCTGAATGACCAGGGTCAGGTTGTCCTGCACCAAGGCACTTTCGTCCACGGCCGGCCAGCCTGCATCGATCACCGCATCGGCGTGACCCAACTGCTTCCACAGTTCATGGCTGATGTGCGGAGTGATCGGCGCCAGCAGCAGGGTCACCGCTTCCAGGCCTTCGTGCAGCAGCGCGCGGTCCTGTTCGGTGCCTTGGGCGGCTTTTTCCAGCACGTTCATCAGCGTCATCACCTGAGCAATGGCGGTGTTGAATTTGTGGTTCTGGCCGACGTCATGGCTGGCCTGCTTGATCGCCAGGTGAATCGCACGACGCACGGTTTTCTGCTCGTCGCTCAGCGCGGCGATATCCAGTTTGCCCGGCAAACCCTGGGTGACGTGGGCTTGCGCCAGACGCCAGACGCGCTTGAGGAAGCGGTGCGAACCTTCAACGCCGGAATCGGACCATTCCGCGCTCATGTCAGGCGGCGAAGCGAACATCATGAACAGACGGCAGGTGTCGGCACCGAACTGGTCGATCATCGACTGCGGGTCGACGCCGTTGTTCTTCGACTTGGCCATCTTCTCGGTACCGCCGATTTCCACCGGCAGGCCGTCGGATTTCAGCTTGGCGCTGATCACCTTGGCTTTGCTGTCACGCTCCAGTTCCACGTCCGCCGGGTTGAACCAGGTGTAGGCGCCATTGGCTTCGCGACGATAGTAAGTCTCGGCGATCACCATGCCTTGGGTCAGCAGGTTCTTGAACGGCTCATTGGAGCTGACCAGACCTTCGTCACGCATCAGCTTGTGGAAGAAGCGCGCGTAAAGCAGGTGGAGAATGGCGTGTTCGATACCACCGATGTACTGATCCACCGGCAGCCAGTGATCGGCTGCGGATTTTTCTACCAGGCCACCTTCAAAATGCGGCGAGGCGTAACGGGCGTAGTACCACGACGACTCGACGAAGGTGTCCATCGTGTCGGTTTCACGCTTGGCCGGCGCGCCGCATTTCGGGCAGCTGCATTCGTAGAACTCGGGCATGCGCGCCAGCGGCGAACCGGCGCCGTCCGGCACCACGTCTTCCGGCAGAACGACAGGCAGTTGATCTTCCGGCACCGGCACGTCGCCGCACGCGGCGCAATGGATGATCGGGATCGGGCAGCCCCAGTAGCGCTGGCGGCTGATGCCCCAGTCGCGCAGGCGGAACTGGGTGCGCGAGGCGCCCAGTTGTTTCTTGATCAGGGCCACTTCCATGGCGTCGAACGCGCCGGCGAAGTCGAGGCCGTCAAACTCGCCGGAGTTGATCAGCGTGCCGTGCTCGCCGTAGGCGTCCTGCCACGGCGCCGGGTTGGTGTCACCGGAGCTGGTGCGCACCACCGATTTCACCGGCAGGTTGTACTTGTGAGCGAACTCGAAATCGCGCTCGTCGTGCGCCGGAACCGCCATGACCGCGCCGTCGCCGTAGTGCATCAGCACGTAGTTGGCGACCCACACCGGCAGCTTTTCGCCGGTCAGCGGGTGCTCGACGAACAGGCCGGTCGGCAGGCCTTTCTTTTCCTGGGTGGCGACATCGGCTTCAGCGACGCTGCCGCCCTTGCATTCAGCGATGAACGCTTGCAGCTCGGGATTGTTCTGCGCGGCCAGGGTGGCCAGCGGGTGCTCGGCAGCGACGGCGACGTAGGTCGCGCCCATCAGGGTGTCCGGACGGGTGGTGAAGACTTTCAGGGTGCCGGCTTCGCCGATCGAATCGACGTTGTACGGGAACTGCACTTCCATGCCACGGGACTTGCCGATCCAGTTGCGCTGCATGGTCTTGACCTGTTCCGGCCAGCCAGTCAGTTCGTCGAGGCTTTCCAGCAGCTCGTCGGCGTAAGCGGTGATCTTGAAGTAGTACATCGGGATTTCGCGCTTTTCGATCAGCGCGCCGGAGCGCCAGCCACGGCCGTCGATGACTTGCTCGTTGGCCAGAACGGTCTGGTCGACCGGGTCCCAGTTCACGGTGCCGTTCTTGCGGTAGATCACGCCTTTTTCGAACAGGCGCGTGAACAGCCATTGTTCCCAGCGGTAGTAGTCTGGCTTGCAGGTGGTCACTTCACGGGACCAGTCCACCGCGAGGCCGAGGCTGCGCAGCTGCGACTTCATGTAGGCGATGTTCTCGTAGGTCCACTTGGCGGGCGCTACGTTGTTTTTCATTGCGGCGTTTTCCGCCGGCATGCCGAACGCATCCCAACCCATTGGCTGCAGAACATTCTTGCCCTGCATGCGCTGGTAGCGCGAGATCACATCGCCAATGGTGTAGTTGCGCACGTGGCCCATGTGCAGCTTGCCGCTGGGGTAAGGGAACATCGACAGGCAGTAGTAGGTTTCCTTGCCTGGCTGTTCACTGACTTCAAAGGACTTTTGCTCATCCCAGAACGACTGGGCGGCGGCTTCGATCTCACGTGGCTGATATTGTTCGTGCATGGCTACTTTTGTACTGGATAGGGGTGGCCTAATCCTCTTCGACGGCAGCATCCGGGATGGCCCGGGTGCGCTGGAAGTGGAATGACAGGAAGCGCCGTAGCATACATGACCGCGCTTGGCCGAGGGAAACCCTGATTACAGCTGTTTGCCCGACCTTTTGGACGACGAGGGCCGTTGGTCGCGGCGTGTAGCCGGTTCGTGCAGCGAAGCTAAGCTCTAATTGGGGAGTGAGTCTTATCTTCAATGAGGTGAGGGATGGTGGAGCAACGGAAAAAGAACGTAACGAAACCCGAGTTGTATGAAAGGTTGATCGATCGTCTGGGCATGGCGCTGGACGCCGTGAAAACCGCTGACCGGCTGCGCGACGAGCGCCCCCTGGAACTGGAATTGCGTGGCTTGAGCCCCGCCGAGTTCAAACTGGTCAAGGCCTATCTGGATCGCAGTGAACGTGAAACGCAGGGATGCCTGTCTCAAGCAGTGAAGCAACTCGATGCAGCACATTCGGCCAAGGTCATCTGGCTCAAGGACAAGGCGCCGCGCAGAGACACCGGCAAGGTGCGTTCTGTGCAGGCCAAGTAAGCGCATGGCAGGTCAGGAAACGGATCTTTTGCAACAGGATCCCGCCTAATGGTTGTAACGCGTAATCAACACTTTTAGGCTTCGGGCATCTTTGGAGATGCCCAATGCCCTTTCGCTATTTCATCAAACAACTTTTATTGCCGCCCGGCATTCTTTTGCTGCTGTTGCTGGTCGCCTGGTGGCTGCGCCGTTCGCGGCCACGCCTGGCTGGCGTGTGTTTTGCCGTCGGTTTTGGTGGCCTGCTGCTGATGAGCCTGCCGGTGGTCGTGCAGTGGAGCGCCAAGGCGCTGGAACGTGAGCCGCCGCTGGCGCGGTCAGAGTGGACGACGCTGGCGCAACGCGCCGATGCGATTGTGGTGTTGGGCTCGGGGCGCGAGCGCGGTGATCTGGCCTGGGGCGAAGACCAGCCGACCGGCATCGGGCTCGAGCGGCAGCGTTACGCGGCGCGCCTGGCCAAGGCCTCGGGCCTGCCGATTCTGACCAGCGGCGGCCTGCACTACGGCACGCCGCCGACCGAAGCGAAATTGATGGCAGATTCGTTGCGTGATGATTTCGACGTAACGGTACGCTGGCAGGAAGGCGAAAGTCGCACCACATGGGAGAACGCGAAGATGACGGCAGATATCCTCTTGCCGCAAGGGATCAAGCGGGTCGTCGTGGTGACGCAGGCGTGGCACATGCCGCGTGCAGTGTGGAGCTTTGAGCAGGCGGGTTTCGAGGTGGTGCCGGCGCCGGTGGGTTTCCTCGGTACGGATAACGCCCGGCCGTTTGGCGGCTGGTTGCCGGAATTCAAGTCGATCTGGCAGAGCGGGCAATTGCTCAATGAAGCGGTGGGGCAGGTGGGGTACTCGTTGTTTTACCGCTGAAGATCATTGTGGCGAGGGGATTTATCCCCGACGGGGCGCGTAGCGATCCCTCTCTTACCTTCAGAAGAGGGGACTGCTGCGCACTCCAGCGGGGATAAATCCCCTCGTCACATTTCTCAGAGGGTCTTCGACATCCGGCTCGCCATCAGCGCCCAGCCAAACAGCAGCAGGCACAACGCGATCAACGGCCACGAGCGCCATTGCAGATACGGTGTCAGGTCGTGCATCGGTACCACTTCGCCGTACAGCACGCCTTGTTCGAACTGCGGAATCTGTTCGGTGATCTGCCCGAACGGGTTGATCAGGCCGGTGACGCCATTGTTGGTCGCGCGGATCATCCAGCGTCCGGCTTCCAGCGCGCGCATCTGCGCCATCTGTAAATGCTGCAGCGGGCCGATCGACGTGCCGAACCAGGTGTCGTTGCTGATCGTCAGCAGCAGGTCGCTGCGTGCCGACAGGCCGGCGGCGAATTCCGGATAGACCACTTCGTAGCAGATAAACGGTGCGATCTGGTACCCCTTGGCCTGTAGCAGTGCCTGATCAGACGGGCCGCGAGCGAAGTCCGACATCGGCAGGTCGAAGAACGCGATCAAACCGCGCAACACATCCTGCAACGGCACGTATTCGCCGAACGGCACCAGTTTCTGCTTCAGGTAAGTGCCGTCGCCTTCGCCGACCACGGTGATGCCGTTGAAGAAGCGCCGTTCGTGATGCACGGTCTGGCGGATCGGCACACCGGTGATCAACGCCGATTTACGCTCGGCGGCGAAGTTGCCCATCATCGTCAGGTAGCCCTCGGCGGACTCCTTCAACACCGGCACGGCGGTTTCCGGCCAGATCAGCAGATCGACCGGTTTGGAGCGGAAGCTCAGATCACGGTACAGCGCCAGTTGCGCGTTGAGTTCGGCCGGGTCCCATTTCATGCTTTGCGCGACATTGCCCTGAATCGCGGCGACCGTCAGCGGTGCGCCGGACGGGCTGGTCCACGCGTGGCCCTTGAGGGCAATGCCCGCCACCCAAGGCCCCGCCAGAAGTACCAGACCGGCCGCGATGAAACCCTTGCGGCGCGCCTGCAACAAGCGCGACGCGTTGTAGATCAGCGCTGCGGTAAGTGCCAGAACAAACGAGACCAGCCACATGCCGCCCACCGGCGCGAGCCCGGCCAGCGGGCCGTCGAGCTGGCTGTAACCGGAATAAAGCCATGGGAAACCGGTGAGGAACCAGCCGCGAAAGGCTTCCTGGCCGACCCACAACGCCGCAAACGCCAAGGCATCCGCCAGCGGTGCTTCGTTACGCCGCAACCAGCGCGCCCACAGCCACGCGGGCAGGGCGAAGAACCAGGCAATCGCCGCGGTGAACAGCAGCATCAGGATCCCGGCGAGCAACACCGAAGCGCCGCCGAAATGATGAATGCTGTAATAGATCCAACTGGTGCCGGCACCGAACAGGCCGAAGCCGAAGCACCAGCCACGGCCGAGCGCCTGACGCGGGCTCAGCTCACGCAAACCGGCATAGAACAGACCAACCGCCAGCAATGCCAGCGGCCAGATGTCGAACGGTGCGAGAGCGAATGTGGTGATTGCACCGGCCGCCACGGCCAGCAGGTTACCGGGCCAGCCGGGGCGGGTTGTCCAGCGCATTTCAGTCCTTAGAATTAACGAGCGATAGGCGTCAGTCGCAGCAAGTGAATCCGACGGCTGTCGGCGTTCAGGATGCGGAAACGATAAGCGCCGATTTCAGTGGTTTCGTTGCGTTTTGGCAAGTGCCCGAACGCGCTCATCACCAGGCCGCCGACGGTGTCGAACTCGTCGTCGGAGAACTCGCTGTCGAAGAACTCGTTGAAGTTCTCGATCGGCGTCAGCGCCTTGATCAGGAAATCACCGCTGGGCAGCGGCTTGATGTAGCTGTCTTCTTCGACGTCGTGCTCGTCCTCGATGTCGCCGACGATCTGCTCGAGCACGTCTTCGATGGTCACCAGACCGGCCACACCGCCGTATTCGTCGATGACGATGGCCATGTGGTTGTGGTTGGCGCGGAACTCACGCAGCAACACGTTCAGACGCTTGGACTCCGGCACGAAGGTGGCCGGGCGCAGCAGGTCCTTGATGTTGAAGCTGTCGCCGTTCTCCTTGAGGATCAGCGGCAGCAGATCCTTGGCCAGCAGCACGCCCATCACGTCGTCATGGCTTTCGCCGATGACCGGATAGCGCGAGTGGGCCGAGTCGACCACGGCGGGGAGGAATTCGCGGGGTGTCTGGGTCGCCTTGATGCTGACCATCTGCGAGCGCGGCACCATGATGTCGCGCACTTGCAGGTCAGCCACCTGGATGGCGCCTTCGACGATGGCCAGCGCTTCGCTGTCCAGCAGTTTGTTCTGATGTGCATCACGCAGCAGCTCGAGGAGCTCCTGACGGTTCTTCGGCTCGTGGGCAAAAGCCTGGGTCAGTTTACCCAGCCATGACTTCTGCCCGTTGCTCGATCGATCTTCGCTCATAGCGATTACTCTGAATCCTTTGTTGTAACGATGGGGGAGTGTTCGGTTTCGTCGTCCGCGTACGGATCGGGATAGCCCAGTTCAGCAAGCAACTCGCGTTCCAGTGCTTCCATTTCCTCGGCTTCGTCGTCATCTATATGGTCGTAACCCAACAGATGCAAGCAGCCGTGAATGACCAGATGTGCCCAGTGCGCCTTTAGTTCCTTGCCCTGCTCGGCGGCTTCGCGTTCGACCACGGCCACGCAGATGACCAGATCGCCGAGCAGCGGGATATCGAGAAACTCGTCAGGCACTTCCGCCGGGAACGACAACACGTTGGTCGCGTAGTCCTTGTGGCGCCAGGTGTGATTGAGCTCGCGGCCTTCTTCCTCGTCGACCAGACGAATGGTCATTTCCGAATCAGCGCTGCGCTGGCGCAGGGCCAGTTCGCACCACTGGCGGAACTCGGCTTCACTCGGCGCGCTGGCCTCGGTGGCGATTTGCAGATCCAGCTCAAGCATCGCGCGAGGCTTCCTTCGCGGCTTCGGCACGGGTTTCGAAGCGCTCGTAGGCCTCGACAATCCGCTGCACCAACGGGTGGCGCACGACGTCTTTGGGCTGGAAGTGGGTGAAGCTGATGCCCGGCACGTCTTTGAGCACTTCGATCACATGGTGCAGGCCGGACTTGGTGCCGCGCGGCAGGTCGACCTGGGTGATGTCGCCGGTGATCACGGCGGTGGAGCCGAAGCCGATGCGCGTGAGGAACATCTTCATCTGCTCGACGGTGGTGTTCTGGCTTTCGTCGAGAATGATGAAGCTGTTGTTCAGCGTACGACCGCGCATGTAGGCCAGCGGCGCGACTTCGATCACCTGTTTCTCGATCAGCTTGGCGACGTATTCGAAACCGAGCATTTCGTACAGCGCGTCGTAGAGCGGGCGCAGGTACGGGTCGATCTTCTGCGACAGGTCGCCGGGCAGGAAGCCGAGTTTTTCCCCTGCTTCTACCGCCGGACGCACCAGCAGGATGCGGCGGATCTGCTCGCGCTCCAGCGCATCTACCGCGCAGGCCACGGCCAGATAGGTCTTGCCGGTACCGGCCGGGCCGATGCCGAAGTTGATGTCGTTGCCGAGGATTTCCTTCACGTAGCGTTGCTGATTCAAGCCGCGCGGGCGAATCATGCCTTTCTTGGTGCGCAGGGCGACGGTCGCTTCGGCAGGGGCCGGGTTGTCGATATCTGCTGATTCCTGAATGAACAGGTGCACCAGGTCTGGCGACAGCTCGGTACCCTTGGTTTCCCGGTACAGGCGGCGCAGCAGGTTTTCCGCGGACGTGGTGAGTTTTGGATCGCCTATCAACTCGAACTGGTTTCCGCGATTGCGGATCTCGATGGCCAGGCGCTGTTCGATCAAGCGCAAATGCTCGTCGAATTGCCCGCACAGATTGGCGAAGCGGCGAGCCTCAAAAGGCTCGAGGAGAAAACGATGTGGTTCGATGGGTGCGTTCAAGGTCGTATTTAGCCGCCCTGGGGCAATTAGGATGAAATCAAGGATAACGCCAGTGGCGTGGGTGCGAAAGCTCTTAATATCGATGCTGCTTTTCAACCCAGTCACTGTGGCTGGCGGGTTCTTTTGTGGTGAGGGGATTTATCCCCGATGGGGCGCGAAGCGGCCCTGAAACCATTATCAGAGGTGTATCAGATCACCCGGATTGCAGGTTTTGGGTCGGCTGCGCCAACCATCGGGGATAAATCCCCTCACCACAGAAGCCCCATCCACAATGCGATGGTGTTATTGAACCAGCGAACCACGCAGCGAGTGCGGTTGCGCGGCGTCGATGTGCACGTCGGCGAACTGGCCGATCAGCGTGGGATTGTCGCAGCGGAAGTTGACGATACGGTTATTCTCGGTACGGCCCTGCAGTTCGCCCGGGTCTTTCTTCGAGTAATCGGTCACCAGAATGCGCTGGATCGAGCCGACCATTTGTCGGCTGATTTCGAAGCCCTGCTGATTCAAACGATGTTGCAGCGCGTTCAGACGTTCTTTCTTCAATTCTTCCGGGGTGTCATCTGCCAGATCGGCAGCGGGCGTGCCCGGGCGCTGGCTGTAGACGAACGAGTAGGAGAAATCGAAGCCGACATCGGCAATCAGCTTCATGGTCTGTTCGAAGTCTTTCTCGGTTTCACCGGGGAAACCGACGATGAAGTCCGAACTGATGCAGATCCCCGGTACGGCGGCGCGCAATTTGCGCAGCTTGGATTTGTACTCCAGCGCCGTATGGTTGCGCTTCATCGCCGCGAGAATCCGGTCCGAGCCCGACTGCACTGGCAAGTGCAAGTGCTTGACCAGTTCCGGCACTTCGGCGTGGGCCTGAATCAGGCTGTCGGAGAACTCCAGCGGGTGCGAGGTGGTGTAGCGGATGCGGTCGATGCCATCGACAGCGGCGACCACGCGAATCAGCTCGGCCAGGTCGGCCAGGCGACCGTCGTGGGTCTGGCCGCGATAGCCGTTGACGTTCTGCCCGAGCAAGGTCACTTCACGCACGCCGTGTTCGGCGAGGTGAATGATTTCCGCGATCACGTCGTCGAACGGTCGGCTGACCTCTTCGCCACGGGTGTACGGCACCACGCAGAACGTGCAGTACTTGCTGCAACCTTCCATCACTGACACATAAGCGCTCGGGCCGTCGATACGCGGCTCGGGCAGGTGGTCGAATTTTTCGATTTCCGGAAACGAGACGTCGACCTGCGGCAGCTTGCTGCTGCGCGCGGCGTCGATCATTTCCGGCAGACGGTGCAGGGTCTGCGGGCCGAACACCACGTCGACGTACGGAGCGCGATCGCGAATCGCTGCGCCTTCCTGACTGGCCACGCAACCGCCGACGGCGATGACCATGTCGGGGTTGGCCAGCTTCAGTTCGCGCCAGCGGCCGAGCTGCGAATACACGCGATCCTGCGCGCGTTCGCGGATCGAGCAGGTGTTGAGCAGAATCACGTCGGCGTCTTCCGCGCGAGCGGTGACTTCCAGGGCCTGATGTTCGCCCAGCAGATCGACCATGCGCGAGCTGTCGTACTCGTTCATCTGGCAACCGTGGGTTTCGATGTAAAGCTTCTTGGCCATGGATTCGGTCGTCACGTGATTCAAAGAACCGCGCATTATAGGGAACAAGCCGTCAGGTTCCTACCGCTGTGCGTCCGGTGGCTATGCTATAGTTCGCGCCCTCATTTTTACCCCGATGTTATCCGCCCGCCATGACCAAACGCGAAGCTCCAATCTACAAGGTGATTTTCCTCAACCAGGGCCAGGTGTTCGAAATGTACGCCAAGCAGATCTATCAAAGTGATCTGTGGGGTTTCCTGGAAGTTGAAGAATTCGTCTTTGGCGAGCGCACGCAAATGGTCGTCGATCCGAGCGAAGAAAAGCTCAAGGCGCAGTTCGAAGGCGTGGTGCGCAGCTTTGTGCCGATGCATTCGATCGTGCGCATCGATGAAGTCGAACGTCTGGGCACACCGAAAATCAGCGAGGCCCGGGGCGCGGTCGGCAATGTCATGCCGTTTCCGATGCCGATGCCTGAGAAGTAACAGCGGATTCTGGATTGGGATGAGTTTGTGGTGAGGGGGTTTAGCGAAACGTCGCACCGCCCCGTTGGGCTGCGAAGCAGTCGCAGCTCCATTCAGCAAGGTGTGTCAGACAGAATCGGGTTGCAGGTTTTGGGGCCGCTTCGCAGCCCAACGGGGATAAATCCCCTCGCCACAGGCCATCTCCACAGCGCTTATGGAAGTGGGGAGAATGGCGTACGCCCATCGGCGTTCTGCAGTTCCATCAGGTATTTGCGGAAAATCTGCCCGAGCACCTGAGTGGCGGTTTCGAGATCTTCGCGGGACATCTTTTCCGAGACTTCGTCAGCCGTGTCCAATGCCTCTTCAGCACCGTTGACCGCTGCCATCTTCAGCACGATGTAGGCCTGGATATTGTTGGCCTGCACGCCTTCACCGTGGAAGAACATGCTGCCGAGCTTGAATTGCGCCTGGGCGTGGCCTTGCAGCGAGGCCTTTTCGAAATAGCTCAGGGCTTGATTGAGGTCGCGCGGCGCGTTCTTGCCGTCGTAGTAGAACTCACCCAACTCGTATTGCGCTTGCGCGTCCCCTTCGTCCGCCGCTTTCTGGCAGGCGGCCAGTGCCTGCGTGACGTCTTGCGGCTGAGTATTGAGGGTGCAACGACCCATCGCCGGGATCAACAACGAGTTGCCGCCTGCTTGTGCATGCGCGAGCAGGGGCTGAAGGAGCAACAGGCAGCCCAATGCAAGGGTGCGGCCGGTGCGGTTCATGGGAATCGACTTACCTCTGAAGGGCACGCGGACCCGTCGAGGGATCCAATAAGCGCGCATTATGAAATAAGCAGGGCCAACCTTACAAAGTCTTTACTCGTTTTTCTGCTGCGTGGGGAATATATCGCCCGATTCGGGCAGGATTTTCGCAGACGCGTCGGAAAAACCGAGCGGATGTACGCGAAAGCTGACGCTGGCCATAGCCAACGTCAGCGGTACGGCGATTATTTCAATGCGGCGAAGGCACGCTCGGCGGCGTCCAGCGTCAGTTGCAACTCGGCTTCGCCATGGGCGATCGAGGTGAAACCGGCTTCGAAAGCGCTCGGCGCCAGGTACACGCCACCTTCCAGCATCAAGTGGAAGAAGCGACCGAACATTGCTGCGTCGCTGGCCATCACGTCGTCGAAGGTGACGATGTCGTCGGCGCCGCTGAAGTACAGACCGAACATGCCGCCGGCCTGAGTGGTCACGAACGGGATGCCCGCAGCATCGGCACGCTGCTGCAGACCGTCGAGCATGCGCGCGGTGTAGTCGGTCAGTTCGGCGTGGAAGCCCGGGCGGCTGATCAGACGCAGGGTCGTCAGGCCGGCAGCCATCGCCAGCGGATTACCCGACAACGTACCGGCCTGATACACCGGACCGAGCGGGGCGATGCGTTGCATGATTTCGCGTTTGCCACCGAAGCAGCCCACCGGCATGCCGCCGCCGATGATCTTGCCGAACGTGGTCAGGTCCGGCGTCACACCGTAGTGCGCCTGGGCACCGCCGAGGGCGACGCGGAAACCGGTCATCACTTCGTCAAAAATCAGCACCACACCATGTTTGTCGCACAGCGAACGCAGGCCTTCGAGGAAGCCCGGCGCTGGCGGCACGCAGTTCATGTTGCCGGCGACCGGCTCGACGATGATGCACGCCACGTCCTCACCCACTTCGGCGAGCATCGCTTCAACCGCGTCGATGTCGTTGAACGGCAGGGTCAGGGTGTGTTTGGCGAACGCTGCAGGCACGCCGGCCGAGCTCGGTACGCCCTGGGTCAGAGCGCCGGAACCGGCCTTGACCAGCAGGCTGTCGGAGTGGCCGTGGTAGCAGCCTTCGAATTTGATGATGCTGTCGCGACCGGTGTAACCACGGGCCAGTCGGATCGCGCTCATGGTCGCTTCGGTGCCGGAGCTGACCATGCGCACCATCTCCATCGACGGCACCAGCGAGCAGACCAGATCGGCCATCTCGGTTTCCATCGACGTCGGTGCGCCGTAGGACAGGCCGTGTTGCAGCTGATTGCGCACCGCGTCGAGCACGTCCGGATGGCTGTGGCCAAGGATCATCGGGCCCCACGAACCGACGTAATCGACATAACGCTTGTCATCTTCGTCGGTGACGTAAGCGCCTTCGGCGTGTTTGAAGAACAGCGGGGTGCCGCCAACGCTCTTGAACGCGCGCACCGGCGAGTTGACGCCGCCGGGAATGTGTTTCTGAGCATTGGCAAACAGGGTTTCGGAACGAGACATGATCGGGCTCTCAAATCAGATTTTCAGAAGTTCGTTGAAGGCGCGGGCGCGGCGGGTCACTTCGGCGCTGCTCTCGGCGCCGAACAAACCGTGGATCACGGCGAGCAGATCGACACCGTGCTCGACCAGGGGCGCGGCGTTATCGAGGGTGATCCCGCCGATCGCGCAGATCGGCAAGTGCAGCGTGCGTTTGGCTTCGTCGAGCAAGTCGAGGCTGCAACTCGGCGCACCGGGTTTGGTGGTGGAATTGAAGAAGCGGCCGAAGGCGACATAACTCGCACCTTCTTTGGCAGCCTGTTCGGCCAGAGCGATTTGCCCGTGGCAGGTCGAACCGATGATCGCTTTCGAACCGAGCAGGGCGCGGGTCGGCGACAGCGGGCCGTCGGTCTGGCCCAAGTGCACGCCAACGTTGAGGCGCGCGGCCAACTCGGCGTCGTCGTTGATGATCAACTGCGTTTTATAGCGCTCGCACAAGTTGCGCAGCGTTTCGGCCTCGCGCAGACGGCGGGCCTCGTCGCTGCTCTTGTCGCGGTATTGCAGCAGGGTGACGCCGCCGTCGAGCGCCGCCTCCACGTAAGACAGAAACTTGCCGGCCAGCAACTGGCTGTCGGTAATGGCATACAGGCCACGTAGTTTCATCGGGCAGACCTCACGACGTTACGAGCAGAAATCCAGCGGCAGGCGACGCGGCACGAACTGGCCTTTGCCCAGTTGTTCGGCATCGCGCAAAGTGCGCCAGGTGTAATCCAGCGCACTGCGCACGGCACTGGCCAGGTGTTCGCCTTGAGCCAGGCGACCGGCGAGGGCGCTGGCCAGCGTACAACCGGAGCCGTGATAGCTGCCCGGCAGGCGCTGGCAGATAAAGGTTTCGCGCAGACCGTCGCGGCTGTACACGCGGTTGTGGATTTCAGTTTCGTCGCCATGGCCGCCGGTGATCAGCAGGTTTTTGACGAATGGCAGGAGTTTTTCTGCGCACTCGTCGGCCGTGCCTTCGGGCAGTTCGGCGAGGATGCGCGCTTCAGGAAGATTGGGGGTAGCAATGATCGACAGCGGCAGCAGACGCTCGCGCATCGCATAGCCGACCTCGTCCTTGCCCAGGCGTCCGCCGCCGCCGGCACGCAGCACCGGGTCGCAGACCACCGGCAGATGCGGGTGCGCCGAGAGCAGTTCGACGACCGTGTCGACCATCTCCAGCGACCCGAGCATGCCCAGTTTCACTGCGGCGACTTCGGAGTCGTTGAGCACGGCGTTGGCCTGGGCCAGTACCCACTCACGGTCGAGGACGCGGAAGTCAGTGACGTTGACGGTGTCTTGCACGGTCAGGGCGGTGACGGCCGGAGCCGCATGGCAACCCTGCGCGAGCAAGGCTTCGATATCTGCCTGCAAGCCGGCGCCACCACTGGGGTCGTGGCCGGAGAGACAGAGGACAACGGGGCGGGAGCTGTAGATATTCATGGTGCGCGAGCTTACCACCAAAGCTGATTTTGGGGTTCAGTACTCACGGTGTTTGCGAGCAGATTGTCGGACAACCCCGCAGTCTTTATTTGGAGCACATTTGTGGCGAGGGGATTTATCCCCGTTGGGCTGCGAAGCGGCCCCAAACCCTGCAATCCGGTTCTTTCTGACACACCTCGCTGGATGGACTTGCGACTGCTTCGCAGTCGAACGGGGATAAATCCCCTCGCCACAATTGGTCATCTATCAAGGAGGCTGTCGTCGCGAGTTGACCAACCCAACAGCTCTATCTCAGTGCTTTGCCCTGGAACGCCCGTTCTAGAGCCGTTGTAGGAAAAATTTCCATGGTGCTCAATGGCCATCAACGGCTATGCTAGGCTGGATCCAAACAATCACAGGTAATACCGGTTTTACGTCTACTCAAAGGGAATGGGGGGCTTCCTGACACAACCGGACGAGCCACGCTGGGGCTTCAATGCGCTATTTGCTGATGTTGCTGTTCTGCTTGCCCCTCATGGCGAGCGCTGTCGAATTCGACGAATTCACCCAGAGCCTGCCACTGGGCCGATCGCTGCAAGTGTTCGAAGACCCGAGCGGTCAGGCGACGATTGCCGACGTCCGCGCGCAAGATGCCGCCGGCCAGTTCAAAGCTCACGACAAAGCCACGCTCAATGCCGGTTACTCGCGTTCGGCGTTCTGGCTGAAGATCGACCTGCATTACCGCCCGAGCAACCCGGCCGCCCAGCGCACGTGGCTGCTGGAACTGGCGTATCCGCCGCTTGATCACCTCGACCTGTACTTGCCTGACACCAGCGGCGAATACCGACTGGTGCGCCAGACCGGCGATGCCTTGCCCTTCGCCAGTCGCGAGATCCGCCAGAACAACTACCTGTTCGACCTTCCCTTCAAACCGGATCAACAGCAGACGCTGTACCTGCGCCTGGCCAGCGAAGGCTCGATTCAGGCGCCGGTGACGTTGTGGTCGAGCAGCGCATACCTCGAAGACCAGCCGGTGCGCCTGTACGTACTCGGCATCATTTATGGCGTGCTGCTGGGGATGCTGGTCTACAACCTGTTCATCTACCTGAGCGTGCGCGACACCAGTTACCTCTATTACATCTTCTATATTGGCTCGTTCGGCCTCTATCAATTGTCGGTGAATGGTGCGGCGGTCGAGTATTTCTGGCCGGACAACCCATGGTGGGCCAACGCCGCGACGCCGTTCTTCATCGGTTGCGCCGGGCTGTTCGGCAGCCAGTTCGCCCGCAGTTTCCTGCAGACCAAGACCCACAGCCCCTGGCTGGACCGCTTGCTGATCGGCCTGATTGCCTTCAGTGCACTGGTGATCGGCCTGTCGCTGATGACCAGTTATGCTCTGGCCCTGCGCCTGGCGACCACACTGGCGCTGACCTTCACCGTGGTGATCTTTGCCGCCGGGATTCTTGCCTGGTGGCGCGGCCTGCGGGTGGCGCGTTACTTCATCATCGCCTGGTCGGCGTTCCTGCTCGGCGGCATCGTCAATACGCTGATGGTGCTGGGCCTGCTGCCCAACGTGTTCCTGACCATGTACGCCAGCCAGATCGGCTCGGCGATCGAGGTCGCGCTGCTGTCGCTGGCGCTGGCCGATCGCATCAACGCCATGCGCGAACAACAGGCGCAGACCTTGTTCGACGCCGGGCAGAAACTCGAAGTGCTCAACCAGCAACTGGCTCACAGCAACAAGCTCAAGGATGAATTCCTCGCCACGCTGACCCACGAACTGCGCACGCCGATGAACGGCGTGATCGGTTCGCTGGAGCTGATGCAGACCGTCGACCTCGATCCCGAGCTTGAGCAATATCAACAAACCGCCGCCGGTTCTGCTCGCGACATGATGCGCATGGTCAATGGCATCCTCACGCTCACTGAATTGCAGGCCGGCAAACTCAAGGCGACGCCGGGCAGTTTCAGCCTGCGCGCAGTGGTCGAGGCGTTGCGCGTGCAGTTCGAAGGTAATGCAGCGAGCAAGTCGCTGGACTTCAAGGTCGAGGTGCTGCCGACCCTGCCGGATCGCTTGCTCGGCGACAGCGCGAAACTGGCGCAGTGCCCGGAATGCCTGCTGGACAATGCGATCAAGTTCACCCGCGTCGGCGGGCTGGCGTTGCGCGTTACCGGGCGGCCGTCGGCGGATGAGCGCATGGCGCTATCGTTCGCGGTGATCGACACCGGTATCGGTTTCACTGATCTGGGCGAGGCGACCCTGTATCAGCGTTTCTTCCAGCTCGACGGCTCGATGACTCGCGAATACGGCGGCCTGGGGGTGGGTCTGGCGATCTGTCGGCAGCTGGTCGAATTGCTCGGCGGCAAACTCACCCATCGTTCCGAGCCGGGACGCGGCAGCCGCTTCCAACTCGATGTCGAATTCGAACTGCCGGTGATCGAAGCGCCTGCGGATCAGCCGACCCGCGATTGCATTCGTGCGCCGCAGGACTGCACGGTGCTGCTGGTGGATGACAACAGCGTCAATCAACTGGTCATGCGTGGCATGTTGCTCAAGCTCGGTTTCCGCGTGCGCAGCGCTGACAACGGCGCCGCCGCGCTGGACTGCCTGCAACGGGAAAGTTTCGATGCGGTGCTGATCGATTGCCAGTTGCCCCGCCACGAAGGCGCATCGCTGTGCTGCCAGATCCATGCATTGCCGGGCTGTGCGCACTTGCCGGTATTCATGCTGGCGCTGGGTGCTGATCGCGAGCAATGCGCCCCGGGCGCGCCTATCGACTATCTGCACAAACCGGTCAAATTCGAGGATCTGCAGGCTGCATTACAGCGCCGCGTGCTCAGTTGCTGATGGGGTAAAAGCGCCGCAAAAACGGCGTCTATGACACTTTGTTCAAAAAAGCACCAGTGCTTAACTGGTGCCATTGCTGAACACGGAGCGCCGTCATGAACCTGCATCAGTTCGCCGAAACCCACGAAGTCACCAATCAGCCGCCGTCGCTGGACGGCACCAACCTGTACCGCATCGATCTGCCGTTACAGGAGTGGTCGCGGCGTTTTGGCGCCGGTTGGGCCGAGTCGCGCATCGATGCCTATGGCGCACTCGCGGGTGGGCCTTTGATGGAAGCGGGGTTTCTCGCCAACCAGAACAAACCGGTGTTTGCCAGCCATGATCGCTACGGCCATCGCATCGATCTGGTCGAGTTTCACCCGGCCTACCACGAGCTGATGCGCACCGCGATCGAACATGGCCTGACCTCGCTGCCTTGGGCACACCCACAGGACGGCGCACATGTCGCCCGCGCGTCGATGACCTACCTGCACAGCCAGGCCGAGGCCGGCAGTGGTTGCCCGCTGACTATGACCTTCGCCAGCGTGCCGGCCCTGCGCTTGCAGCCGGACCTGGTCGAACAGTGGCTGCCGAAAGTCCTCGCCACCGACTACGACCCGCGCAACGTCGGCATGGCGCACAAGGCTGGCGTGACCATCGGTATGGCGATGACCGAGAAGCAGGGCGGCACCGATGTCCGCGCCAACACCACCAAGGCTTATCCGGTCGGCGCCAGTGGTCCGGGTCAGGCTTATGAACTGGTCGGGCACAAGTGGTTTTGTTCGGCGCCAATGTGCGACGCCTTCCTTACCTTGGCGCAAACCGACAAGGGTTTGAGTTGCTTCCTGCTGCCGCGCCATCGTCCGGACGACACGCGCAATCAGTTCTACATCCAGCGTCTGAAAAACAAACTCGGCAACCAGTCCAACGCCTCCAGCGAAGTGGAGTTTCGTGGGGCGCTGGCGTGGATGATCGGCGAAGAAGGGCGCGGCGTGCCGACCATTATCGAAATGGTAGCGATGACCCGTTTTGATTGCATGGTCGGCTCCAGCTCGCTGATGCGCCAGGCACTGACCCAGGCCAGCCATCACTGCGCGCACCGCAAGGTCGGCGGCAAATTGCTCAGCGAGCAGCCGCTGATGCAAAACGTACTCGCCGATCTGGCCCTGGAGAGCGAGGCCGCGCTGGCCCTGAGTCTGCGCATGGGCAAGGCGCTCGATCATCTGGATGATCGCCACGAAGCGCAGTTCGCGCGGCTGGTGACGGCGGTGGGCAAATACTGGATATGCAAACGTGCGCCAGGAATGATCAACGAAGCCGCCGAATGCATGGGCGGCGCTGGATACGTCGAGGACAGCATCCTGCCGCGCCTGTACCGCGAAGCGCCGGTGAATTCGACGTGGGAAGGCTCGGGGAATGTGCAATGTCTCGACGTGCTGCGCGCATTGTCAAAAGAACCGGGCGTGCTCGATGTGCTGTTCAGCGAACTGGGCGACGGCCATGGCGACAAGCGTCTGGCCGCGCATATCCAGCAGTTGCAGGCGCAATTCAAGGACACCAGTGATATTCAGTATCGAGCGCGGCAGTTGACCGAAGACATCGCGCTCGGGTTGCAGGCCAGGCTTCTGTTGGAGGCGGGGAATTCGGCGGTCAGTGATGCTTTCATTGCCAGCCGTCTGAGCGGTGGCGGTGGCGGTCGCGTCTACGGCGGGTTGCCGCGTGGGCTGGACGTCGAAGCCATCGTCGCACGCTCGACCCCTCAGCTTTTCTGACCCACGTCATATCCCCCCTGTGGGAGCGAGCCTGCTCGCTCCCACAGAGGACATCATTGGTCTGCAGATTTAAGTGTCGCCACAACGCCACTGTTCCCGTGCGTCCACGATGCAGGCAAGATGAAGCTCTGCAAGTCAGAACACAGGAAGCTGATCGTGACCGAAGCGTTTATTGTCGTTCAAACCGCCGAACAAGCCGTGGATCGTCTGGCCGAGCTGCATGAGCGGGCCACCACTGCGCTGAATTCTGCCCTCAAGCGTTACCTCAAGGACCGCGTCGAGCCCGACGCCGAACAGCGTGCCCTGTTTCGTTATCCCGAACTGCGTCTGACCTACCACTGCCAGGGCGAAGTGCCGCAGACCACCCGCGCTTACGCCAAGGTGCAGTTGCCCGGTACTTACAGCGTCACCGTCACCCACCCGGCGGCGTTTCGCAAATACCTGCTTGAACAACTGACGCCGTTGATGCACGACTTCACCGTGACCGTCGAAGTCGGCGTCAGCCAGCAGAACATTCCGTATCCGTACGTGGTCGAGCAGGGCGATGAACTGGCCGGTTCCGGCGTCACTGCGGCGGTGCTGGCGCGGGTGTTCCCGAGTACCGATCTGTCCGCCGCTACCGATGGCATTGCCGACGGTCTCTACGACTGGGAAAACACCGATCCGCTGCCACTGGCACTGTTCGACGCCGCGCGCGTGGACTTCTCGCTGCGCCGTCTGGTGCATTACACCGGCAGTGACTGGCGCCATGTGCAGCCGTGGATTCTGCTGACCAACTATCACCGCTACGTCGACCAGTTCATCGTTCATGGTCTGGAGCAGTTGCGCCGCGACCCGCGTTTCGTGCGCATGGTCCTGCCGGGCAACGTGATCATCGAGAAGAGCATGGACCACGGCGAAGCCTCGGCGATTGCCGCCGGTGTGGTCTGGCACCGTTACCAGATGCCGGCCTATCACCTGATCGCCAGCGACGGCCACGGCGTCACGCTGGTGAACATCGGTGTCGGCCCTTCCAACGCCAAGAACATCACCGATCACCTGGCCGTGCTGCGCCCGCATTGCTGGCTGATGATCGGCCACTGCGGTGGCCTGCGTCAGTCGCAGACCATCGGCGATTACGTGCTGGCCCACGCTTACATGCGCCGCGACGGCATTCTCGATCGCGTGGTGCCGCCGAATATTCCCATCCCGGCACTGGCCGAAGTGCAGCTTGCGCTTCAACAGGCAGCGGCGAATGTCACTGGCGAGAAGGGCGACGATCTGAAGAAGCGCCTGCGCACCGGCACGGTTCTGACCTACGACGACCGTAACTGGGAACTGCGCTGGGCTCAGGAACGACCGCTGATCAACCTGTCCCGCGCGGTTGCGGTGGACATGGAAAGCGGCACGATTGCAGCGCAAGGTTATCGCCTGCGTGTGCCGTACGGCACGTTGCTCTGCGTTTCGGACAAGCCGCTGCACAGCGAAATCAAACTGCCGGGCTCGGCCAACGCCTTCTATGAGCGCGCGGTCAGCCAGCATTTGAAAATCGGCATCGAAGCGGTGGATCTGCTGCGTACCGAACTCAACTCGCTGCACTCGCGCAAGTTGCGCAGCTTCGACGAGCCGCCATTCCGTTAACGGTTAGTCGTGGTCATTTGGCGGTCGGGGCACTAGCATTGTCAGCCCTGATCGCTAAATGTTCTGTCTCTTATGTCCCGTCCCCCGCGTCCACCTTCCCGCCGCCCCGGCGTGAAGCCTCAGTCTTCTGCTCCGCGCCGTGTTGCCAAGGCACCACCGGCCGAGCCGAAACTGATCCTGTTCAACAAACCCTTCGATGTGCTGACGCAATTCAGCGACGGTGAAGGGCGGGCGACGCTCAAGGATTACATCGATGTGCCGGGGATTTATCCGGCCGGACGTCTGGATCGTGACAGCGAAGGTTTGTTGCTGTTGACCAACGACGGCCAGTTGCAGGCGCGCATCGCCGATCCGAAACACAAACTGGCGAAGACCTATTGGGTGCAGGTGGAGGGCGAGCCGACGGCTGAGCAGTTGCAGCGCCTGCGCGATGGCGTCGAGCTGAATGACGGCATGACCCTGCCCGCTGAAGCGCGGCAACTGGCTGAGCCGCAGTTGTGGCCGCGCAATCCGCCGGTACGCTTTCGCGCGACCATACCGACTTCGTGGCTGGAACTGGTGATTCGCGAAGGGCGCAACCGTCAGGTGCGGCGCATGACGGCGGCGGTCGGGCTGCCGACGTTGCGTCTGGTGCGAGTCAGGATTGGCGACTGGACCCTTGAAGGGCTGGATCAGGGCCAGTGGCGGGAAGTGCCGGCGCGCTTATAAGGCGCCGGACTCGATCAGGCCGATCACCACACTCTTGATGATGAACGCGGCCACGCCCAGGCCCAGCACGAAAAACAGAATGAACGAGCCGAACCGCCCGGCCTTGGACTTCTTCGCCAGATCCCAGACGATGAAACCCATGAAAATGATCAGGATGCTGACCAGACCGGTCATCATCCACTCTTCGAACAGTGCTGGATCCATTGGCGATCTCCGGCGCGGACAGGGCTGAAAGGGCGGCGGCGAGTATACGCCATGGTCGGATGGCGGGGCATTGATCTGCGTCGCCTGTGCCGGCCCCTTCGCGAGCAGGCTCGCTCCCACAGGTTGAAATGCATTCCCCTGTGGGAGCGAGCCTGCTCGCGAAAGCGATATCAGCTACGCAAATGAGTCAGCGGCAGTTCGGTGCTGTTGAGCACCTGGTTCAGCACAAAACTCGACCGCACGCTGGTGACCCCTTCAATCCGGGTCAGATGCCCCAACAGCAACTTTTGATAGTGATCCATATCCGGCACCACCACTTTCAACTGGTAGTCGGCATCCACTCCGGTCACCAGACTGCATTCCAGCACTTGCGGCAATGTGCGGATTGCCGCCTCGAAATTCTCGAAGCGCTCGGGGGTGTGCCGGTCCATGCCGATCAGTACATACGCCGTCAGGCTCAAGCCGAGCATCTTGCGATCGAGCAGCGCCACCTGGCGCGAGATATAGCCATCGTCTTCCAGCTGCTTGACCCGGCGCGAGCAAGGCGAGGGCGACAGACCGATGCGTTCGGCCAGTTCCTGGTTGGAGATACGGGCGTCGCGCTGCAATTCCGCCAAAATACTCAGGTCATACCGGTCGAGTTTGCTCATCAATCTGTCCTTGGTCGTAACTATTGCGGCAGATTATCTATCCAGGGTTAAAAATTGCGCAAGCGGTGTTTAATTGAGCAATTTTCGCAATCCTCTGTCGCAGCCTCAGGCTTATTCTTAACACCAGAATCACTGCTCGGTAACACAGTCCACGCGGCCCGCCCAATCAGGCCCGCCGCGGCCGCCACCCCCACCGGGGATGTGCCGGCCCCCGAGCTGCACACTGTCCAGAAGACGGCGTGAGGTGAGCCGACGTCAAAAGCGTCGAGCCAGGACGAAGTTCTCCAGAAGGGAGGCCGACGGGTCTCCCTTTTTTCTTGCCTGCGATTTCATGTTGGCGCCTCAATAAATAAGTCGCGCGACTGATAACCTGTTGCAGAACCCGATGGGGCTGTTTCGAGTCTCAGCAACAAGCCCTGCCAACGACAGGCTCCCGCAGTGAGGAAAAGCATGAATTCGCGCATCTGGCGTCTGGCCGGTGTTGGTTTGCTGTGTGTGGGTGTCAGTGCGCAAGCGCTGGCCGATGAGCCGCAGAATCGTGGGCCGGGCAACGGGCCGCAGAACGACGGGATCATCCGTGGCGACAACAGCCGTCAGTTCGAGCACAACGGCCAGCCGCACAACAATGACGGTCAATGGCAGAACCGCAACCGTGTCGATGATCGTCCAGAACCGCCTCGCCAGCCGGGCAACAATCTGCCGATCCAGCCGCGACCCGACGCCGTGCACCAGACTCAGGAGCCGCGTCAGGGTTACTACCGCGACGAGCGCCCGCAGAACGGTTACCACAATCAGCAATGGCAGACGCGGCCACGTCCCGATGACAACCGCTGGCCGGGACGGCCGAACGGTCATGGCAATGGCTGGGGGCCTGGCCCACAATATCGTCCGGGCCATGTGATCGATCGTTTCCCGGATCGTGATTACCGCGTGCCGTATCGCGGTCAGGATTACTTCTATTCCGGTGGCTATTGGTATCGCCCGCAAGGCCCACGCTACATCGTCGTGCAGCCGCCGCGCGGGATCCGCATCCAGTATTTGCCGGATTACGCCCGTGAAGTGTGGATCGGCGGCTCGCTGCTGTTCCTCGCCGCCGGCTCGTATTACGCCTATCAAGAGGCAACGCAGGATTACGTGGTGGTCGAGCCGCCGCTGCAGCAACCGCCGCAACCACAATCTCAAGGCTATGACGTCGAAGCCTACCCGGCCAACGGCCAGTCACCGCAGCAGGTGCAGCAGGACGGTTACCAGTGCTCGCAGTACGCGGTGCAGCAAAGCGGTTTCGACCCGCGCACCGCGACCTACCAACCGGCGCCCGAAGTGGTTCAGGCCTATCGCCAGGCGCAGGGCAACTGCCTGAGCAGCCGCGGTTATCAGGTCAATTACTGAGTGCGGGCGGCGAGCACCACTTCCTGTGGGTCGGCGTGCACCAGCACCTCGGCCTTCGGATATTCCTTGTGAATCGCCGCCGCCGCTTGATCGCTGATGCCATGGGCGACTGACAGGGTCAGTTCGCCCGGCAATTCCAGGTGCAATTGCACGAACCAGTGGTTGCCCGAGATCCGCGTGCGCAAGTCATGCGCACCGAGCACCCCCGGCACGCTGCACGCCAGCTCAAGCATGTGCTGGCTGACATCGGTTGGCAGTTCCTCGTCCATCAACACCGAAAAACTTTCCCGGGCGATCTGAATCGCACTCCAGAAAATGTACACGGCGATCCCCAGCCCGAACCACGCGTCCAGTTGCGCAAAACCCATCCCGGCCAACACCAGCGCGATCAGGATGCTGCCGTTGAGCAGCAGGTCCGAACGGTAATGCAGGGAGTCGGCGCGCACGGCGTTGGAGCCGGTCTGCTTGATCACCCGGTGCTGCAACATCAGCAGCGCCGCCGTCAGCAGCAGGGAAAACACGATCACACCGATGCTCAGCCACGGCGCGCCAAGCGGCTCCGGAGTCTGCAAGCGTTGGTAGGCCTGGAACGCGATCAGCACCGCGCTGCCACCGATGAACAACGCCTGCGCCATGCCCGCCAGCGATTCGGCTTTGCCGTGGCCATAACGGTGATCGTCATCCGCCGGACGCAAGGCGTAATGCACCGCCAGCAGATTGAGCATTGAAGTGATGCCATCCAGCGCCGAGTCGGTGAGGCCGGCGAGCATGCTCACCGATCCGCTGAGCCACCAGGCAATCGCTTTGGCGACGATCAGCGTGCACGCGACCGCCACCGAGGCGCGGGTCGCCAGCCGCAGCAGGCGGGCGTGTTCGGGGCTGGAGGTCATTGAACGTCCTTATTCAAGCGGCGGGTTGCAGGCCGAACATCGCCAGTTGCTGAGTGCTGCCCTTGTGCTGGATCAGGCGCGGGTCGTCGAGAGGAAAGTCTTTACCCAGTTCGCTCTCGAGAATCGCCTGCAACTTGTGATTGTCGACCTGACCGTCCGGGCCGATGGCTTGCTTGAGCTTGGCCGGATCGATCTGCGCGGTGTGGCCCGGTTCGAAATAGATCGCCCCGGTGGCGAAGTCGACGGCAAACGCGATCAGCCCGGGAATGATGTAGAACAGCAGGCCGACGGCATCGAGCACGGCAATCGCCGGGTCGATCTTGCCGTCGATCTGGCCACGGCGGTCCGGGTAGAAAATCGAACCGCACGCCGACAGTTGCGTGAGCAGAGTGGCAACCAGAACACCGCCGATCAGGCGAGAGGGTAAGCGCATGGAAATGTCTCCTGAGTCATCAAATAACGAAGCTTCGTCTTGTGAAGTTAAGACCCTGACGAACGTCAGACAGTTCGTCGTTATACTCGCCGCTCTGTTTGGGAGCCAGCATGATTTCTTTGCCGATCGACGATGTTTTACCCGCCCTGCGTGAAGCCCTCGCGTCACGCCACGAAGCCGTGCTCGAAGCACCGCCCGGCGCCGGTAAGACCACCCGCGTGCCCTTGGCCTTGCTCAACGAAGCCTGGCTGGCCGGGCAGACCATCGTCATGCTCGAACCACGGCGTCTGGCCGCGCGCGCAGCGGCGGAACGTTTGGCCAGCGAGCTCGGCGAGCAGGTCGGTGAAACCGTCGGCTATCGCATCCGCCTCGACAGCAAAGTCGGCCCGAAAACCCGTATCGAAGTGGTCACCGAAGGCATCCTTACCCGGCGCTTGCAGGACGACCCGGCGCTGGAGGGTGTGGGTCTGCTGATCTTCGACGAATTTCATGAACGCAGTCTCGACGCCGATCTGGCGCTGGCCCTCAGTCTGAACGGTCGCGAGCTGTTTCGCGCTGAACAGCCGCTGAAGATTCTGCTGATGTCGGCGACCCTCGAAGGCGAGCGCCTGGCGGGGTTGCTCGATGACGCGCCGATCCTGCGCAGCGAAGGCCGCATGTACCCGGTGACGATGCGCTGGGGCCGGCCGTTCCAACCAGGGGAATACATCGACCAGCGGGTTACCCAAACCGTGCTCGAAGCGCTGCACGACGAGACCGGCAGCATGTTGGTGTTTCTGCCGGGGCAAGCGGAGATCCGTCGCGTGCATCAGCAATTGGCCGACGCCATTGGCGAGCGCAAAGACATCTTGCTGTGCCCGTTGCACGGCGAACTCGACCTCAATGCGCAACGCGCGGCGATCGATCCGGCGCCGCCCGGTCAGCGCAAAGTGGTGCTGGCAACCAACATCGCCGAGACCAGCCTGACCATCAACGGCGTGCGCGTGGTCATCGATGCCGGGCTGGCGCGGGTGCCGCGTTTCGACCCGGGCAGCGGCATGACCCGCCTCGACACTCAACGCATCTCCAAGGCCAGCGCCACCCAGCGTGCCGGCCGCGCCGGGCGATTGGAGCCGGGCGTGTGTTATCGCCTGTGGTCACAGGATCAGCACGAACAACTGGCGGCCTATGGCAGCGCGGAAATTCTCTCGGCGGATCTGGCCAGCCTCGCTTTGCAGCTGGGGCGCTGGGGCGTGACCCCGGGCGAACTGGTCTGGCTGGATGTGCCGCCAGCGGCCGCGTATGCGCAAGCGCAGGATCTGCTGCAACGCCTCGGCGCCTTGCACGGCGACACGCTGACGGCCCACGGCCAGGCGATGGCTGAATTGCCGGCGCATCCGCGCATTGCGCATTTGCTGTTGCGCGGTCAGGCATTGGGGCTGGCGGCGATGGCCTGCGATGTGGCGGCGCTGCTCGGCGAGCGCGATATCCTGCGCGGCGCTGGCGCGGATCTGCACAGCCGGTTGGTCCTGCTTTCCGGCCAAGAACGTGCCGGTCGTGGGGCGCAGGGCGGGGTGCAACGTGCCCGGCAATTGGCTCGGCAATATCGCGGCTATCTGCGCGGCAAGCCGAGCGAACCGGTAAACGATCCCGAGCATCCGCGCTGGCTCGGCGCGCTATTGGCGCTGGCCTACCCGGATCGCGTCGCCCAGCAACGGCGTGCCGGTGGGGCCGAATACCGTTTGGCCAACGGCCGCGCGGCGCTGTTTGCTGAGGCCGACAGCTTGATGAAGCATGAGTGGATCGTTATCGCCGACCTTGGCAGCCGTCAGGGCCAGCGCGAAGAACGCATCTATCTGGCGGCGGATTTCGACCCTGCGCTGTTCGATTCGGTGCTCGCCGAGCAAGTGCGCAGCGTCGATCAACTCGATTGGGATGAACGCGAAGGCGTGCTGCGCGCCGAGCGCCAGCGCAAGGTCGGCGAGCTGATTCTCAGCCGCGAACCTTTGACCGGTCTGGATGAAAACGCGCGCAGTCAGGCCCTGGTCAATCTGGTGCGACGCAAGGGTCTGGAGCTGCTGCCATGGACGCCAGAACTGCGCCAGTGGCAGGCGCGGGTGGCGCTGCTGCGTCAGCTCGATCTGAACACTCAGGACGACAGCCAATGGCCGGATGTCAGCGATGCAGCGCTGCTCAATACCCTGGAAGACTGGTTGCTGCCCTATCTGGCCAAGGTCTCGCGGCTGAGCCATTTCGCCAACCTCGACCTGTCGAGCATCGTGCGCAATCTGCTGCCGTGGCCGCTGCCGCAGAAGCTCGACGAACTGGCGCCGCATCATTTGAGCGTGCCGTCGGGTTCATCGATTCGCCTGGATTACAGCGACCATCCACCGATTCTCGCGGTGCGCTTGCAGGAGTTGTTTGGTCTGGCCGATACGCCACGGATTGCCGGCGGCCGGCAAGTGGTCAAGCTGCATCTGCTCTCGCCAGCGCGGCGGCCGGTGCAGGTCACGCAGGATCTGGCCAACTTCTGGCGCAGCACCTATGCCGAGGTGAAGAAGGATCTGAAGGGGCGTTATCCGAAGCATTATTGGCCGGACGATCCCTTGGTCGCCGAAGCCACCGCGCGGGCAAAGCCACGCGGTACCTGAACACAATGGCAGCGCGCCATTAGCCCATCCGTGCTAATTGCCCTTGTTTGTTCAGGCTCCCAAAATCGCGGCCTGAACAATAACAAGCCTTGTTGCCTGGCAACTTGTGCCCAAGGAACGGAACTGCCCATGAGCTCTTTCTTCAAGTTCAAGAAGTTGATCTTCTTGTCGGCTGCGCTGCTGGCCGCCTCTAATCCGACAATGGCCGAAGAGTCCAACCCGATTGGCGACTGGTGGATTATCTACGGCAACGGCGTGCCCCAGAAAAACATCATGTACGTCGCCGATGCCACCTCGGTCGTGCCTTCGCAGAAAACCAAAGGCGCAACCATGGTCGCAGTGACCCTGGTGTATGAAGAGCCGGGCAAACCGATGATCGACGTCTACAACCTCGAAGCCCAATGCTCTACGGGCAAGGTGCGTTTTATCAATGGCCAGTCCATCGAGCGTCTTGCCTACACCATGCGTCATCTGAAAGTTGCCAATCAATGGCAGACCCCCAAAGAGTTCTGGGTCCAGCAAGCGCTGAAGTTTGCCTGCGCCCCTGGCAGTCGCGCGAAAAACGACATGGCCGCCGTGGGCAAGATGGAATACCTGCAGATGATCGAGATGCTGCAGCAGATGTTCTTCAAGCTCGCGCCGATCCAGCAAAAGAGCCAGATGATGGACAACATCGACAGCCTGCTCGAACTGAAGAAATAAGCCGAGGCATCCAATGACTTACACACGTTTATGGCTGGCAACCCTGCTGGCAGGATTGCTCTTGAGCGGCTGTTCCACTATCGCACAGAGCCGCTGGGAAGGCCGTGATATGCAGGAAGCACTGGACCTGTTCGGCACGCCCGACTCGATGGCAAAGGAAACCGGCCCGAACGGCGAACCCTTGGCCGTACTGACCTGGCACAAGTCCGCGAGCTGGACCTCCACCGAAGCGGCCGGCACTTCGATGACCCATACCGGCAATGGCATGGTGTACACCGAGCACTACCAACAGGTCGGCCACAGTTCTACCTGCAAGTTGCAGGCGAAGATCAATCAACAGAAGAAGATCGCCCAGTTCCTGATCGAAGACGGGCGAATACTGCATGGCAAGTGCGCCAACGTCCGCTATGTTCCCGGCTACGTTCCGCCCGGTCTGTGAAGGCTGCAGCGATTACGGCGCAGCGGGCAGGAGTAACCGCGCAATCACCGGCAAGTGGTCGGAGATGCGCAAGGTATCGTCCTGCCGCACCTGCGCTTGCAGGCGTTTGAGCTTCGGGCTGTAGAACAGATAGTCCACCGTGCGATCCGGACCGTTGAGGCCGGGGTCGTTGGGGTAATGGGTCAGCCATTTGGCTCGATCGATACCGCCGGCCTCGTTGTTGGTCGGGATCATCGGGTACTTGTCCCACAGCAGATGCAGTTCGCTGTCGGCAGAGTAGGGCGCGCGCCGCTCGACGGGCAGGCGTCGGTACTGGCCCAGCGGCAACAGATTGAAATCGCCACCGATCAGCCAGGGCAGGCCTTGGCTTTCATATTTGTCGAGGACTTTGGCCACGGCAGCCACTTGCGCCTGCACGTTGCCGTCCGCCTGGCTGGCGCGCTGCAAGTGGGTGTTGAACACGGTCAGTTGTCCGCCATCGCTGAGCGGCAGTTTGACGGCGAGCAAAGCGTCTTTGGGCTGGAACTGGCGGCTGATGAAGTTGCTCGGTGCGACGGGCAGTTGCAGGCGTTCGGCGTGTTCGATGCGATAGCGACTCAACGTGGCCAATTGGCGGCCGACGCTGCCGTAGATGTGGGGCTCGGGGACAAAATCGGCTTTCCAGTCGAAGGCGCTGGTGCTGCATGGATACAGATCGGCGACGCGTTCCTGTAACAGTTTGAGCTGGTTCTGGTAATCGCTGGCCTTGGCGCCGTCATCGAGCTCCTGCAACAGCACCACATCGGGTTGTTCGTCACGAATCACCCGCGCCACTTCGTCGAGGCTGAACGCCATGTCTTCGGCGGTCGGCGCTTCATCGTCGCCTTCGGCCAGATCATTCCAGAATACGTAGCGCTTGCCGGCGAGGAACTGCACGTTCCAGGTCATGACTTTCAGTGCTTGCCCGGGAACCAGCGTCGGCGCCGTGGCGCTGCAACTGACCGGCAGGGTTTCGCGGGCATCGGGGCGCCAGGTCAGGCTGAACAGCAGTACGCCGAACAGGACGACGGCAAGGATGACGAGAAGCAGGGTGTAGCGCAGCAGACGGGTCATGGCTCGGCTTATAGCGTTACAGGAAGTGGCCCCGAGCATACCTGACGGCAGCCGCGAAGCCCAAGCACGGCGCGGTCAGACCGCTCCGTTACGTTTGTCAGGCAATTCGCTGATCAGCATGAACAGGCGGAACAGCACCACACTGGTGAACAGTTGCAGAAAGCTGTGAGCGCTGTCGATCAGCCCGGCAATCAGCGGATTCTGCGGTTCGGGGTACACCGCCAGCGTCGCGCCCTTGAGCAACCACAACGGAGTCATTACGCAGAGAATGCACAGCAGGATGCGCCAGAAGTGCCCGCGCGTCAGGCGCAGGCTTTCCTTCATCGCCTGCAACGGCCCGAGGCCGCGCAGCACCAACAGGTATTCAGCGAAGGCGAGCATGACCATCAGCATCAAGCCCGGCAGGAAGTAAAGCGACAGGCCCAGCAGAATCAGCAAGGTATTGAGCGCGGTCAGCACGGCGAAGCGTGGCCACAGGGTTGCGGCCATCGCCAGCAGGTCGCGGTTGCGCGGCGACTCGCCACGGCTGCGCGCATCGAGAAACAGGATCAGCGCGGCGGTGTACAGCGGATACACCAGCAGGCCGACGATGATGCTGACTCCGGCGAAGGTGTCCGGCCCGGTGGCGTGATCGACCGCCTGCTGCAAGAAAGCTTCGACGATCACCAGCGGCAGGCACAACTGCACGATGCTGCCCAGATGGCGTTTGAAAAAATACAAAGAGTCGCGCAGTACTTCGAGGGCATTCATCAGTCGGTATCGCAGGTCGAAAACAGTGGCTCACTTTAACCGATGCAACGCGGGGCGACACAAACGTAAACATTCGGTAAAGGTCATTGAAACGTTTTGTCACTGTCTCCATTACAGGAGAGCACCGCGCCCAGAGTGGGTGCGGGCACGTTATTACCGGCAATCTACGAGGTCGCCATGAACAGCGAAGAGCAAACCCTGATCGATGGACTGTTTTCCCGGCTGCAACAGGCCGAGACGGAGGCAGCCCCGCGCGACGCCCAGGCCGAGGCGCGGATCAAGGAACACCTGACGCGCCAACCGGCGGCAGGCTATTTCATGACCCAGGCGATTTTGGTGCAAGAGGCCGCGCTGAAAAGCCTCGACGAGCAGAACAAGCAACTGACCCAGCAAGTCCAGCGCCTGCAGGCCGAGCTGCAATCGGCCAAGGCCCAGAGTGGCGCACCGGCAGCGAGCGGTAGCGGTGGCTTCCTGTCGAGCATTTTTGGTGGCGGCAATTCACGTCCGGCGCCGAGCCCGAGCGCAGCGCCGTCGTCCTCCGGCGGCTGGCGTGAACCGGCACAGCAGCAGAGCTACCAGGCACCGGCGCCACAACAGAGCTTCGGCGCCGCGCCGCCCAACTATGCGCAGCAGGCAGCCCCGGCGGCGGGCAACAGCTTCCTCGGCGGCGCGCTGAAAACCGCCGCTGGCGTGGCCGGCGGTGTGATGCTGGCGCAGGGCATCAGCAGCCTGTTCCACCACAATCAGCAACCGGAAGAAATCGTCGAGGTCATCAAGGAAGAACCGGCGCAAGTCGCCGACCAGAGCAACAACGGCTGGGGCGATGATCAGCGCGTGGCGGACAACGGCTTCTCTGGCAATGACCAGGGCGGTTTCAGCGACGCCGATTACAGCAGCGACAATTCGTCGTTCTTCGATGACGACGACTCCTTTGTCTGACATAGCCTCTGAAGGCTGACATGCACCCTGTGGCGAGGGGATTCATCCCCGCTGGGCTGCGCAGCAGCCCCCGCTTTTCCTGGTTAAAGCGAGGACTGCTGCGCAGCCCAGCGGGGCGGTGCGACGTTTCGCTAAATCCCCTCACCACAACACCGTTTGTCAGGGACACCTCGGCGCCAGCCGGTGATTATTCGCTGAATCTTTCTCTTGGCTGGCATACTGAGCGCCTTTTTCAGGCCTGATCGCCTGACCCCGCTTCGTGCGCTTGTGCGCCCACAGGAACTCCGGTGAAAAAAATCGCAGTGTTCGCCGATGTGCAGAACCTCTACTACACCGTGCGTCAGGCCTATGGTTGCCACTTCAACTACGCCGCATTGTGGGCGGACATCAGCAAGAACGGGCAGATCGTCGAGGCCTATGCCTACGCCATCGACCGTGGCGACAGCAAGCAGCAACAGTTTCAGCAGATCCTGCGCAACCTCGGTTTCACCGTGAAGCTCAAGCCCTACATCCAGCGCAGCGACGGCTCGGCCAAGGGCGACTGGGATGTCGGCATTACCCTGGACATCATGGACGCCGCCGACCATGTCGACGAAGTGGTGCTGGCCTCCGGTGACGGCGATTTCGACATGCTGCTCGAGCGCATCATCAACAAGCACGGTGTGCAAGCGGTGGCCTACGGCGTCCCTGGCCTGACCGCCAACTCGCTGATCCGCGCCGCCAGCCGCTACGTGCCGATCGAAGGCGCACTGTTGCTCAAGAGCTGAGCTGAACAATAGATTTGAACGGAGTACACCCCGGTTTGGAACGCATCGCAGTCATCGACTTTGAAACCACCGGCCTGTCGCCGAACAGCAGCTGCCGCGCCACGGAAATCGCCGTGGTCATGCTGGAAAACGGCCGCATCGTCGAGCGTTACCAGAGCCTGATGAACGCCGGCGTGCGCGTCCCCGCGTTCATCGAGCAACTGACCGGCATCAGCAACGCCATGCTGCGCACCGCGCCGCCGGCCGAGCGGGTGATGGAAGAGGTCAACGAATTCGTCGGCTGCACGCCGTTGCTGGCGCACAACGCCTCGTTCGACCAGAAGTTCTGGGATTTCGAACTGGGGCGGATCAAACGCACACGCCTGCAGAATTTCGCCTGTTCACTGCTGCTGGCGCGGCGCCTGATGCCGGCGGCGCCGAATCACAAGCTCGGTACGCTCACCACGTTCGCGCAGTTGCCGCACACCGGCCAGGCTCACCGGGCCATGGCCGACGCCGAGATGGCCGCCAATCTGATGGCGCATTTGGCGGAAGAGTTGCGGGGCAAGCACGGGGTGCGCGAGTTGAATCACGACCTGCTGTGCAAATTGCAGAAAGTCCCTGCCGCAAAAGTCGGCGAGCATCTGCAGCGTTATCGCTGATCCCTAGCCCACTGCAGAGTGTTGTACACACCACCTTAACCATTATGGGATAAGACGATGTGTACTTTGGAACATCAAATGTCCTTTAGGAGCTGCCGAAGGCTGCGGGTTCGGCTTTAAGCCAGACTGTTGAATTGCTGGCTATTGATCTTGCTTACCGGCATGAAGCCTGTCGTTTTCTTGAAGTTCATAGTGTGTACAAAGTTCTTCATCGAGTCTGATGGATCGATGCTTTGCATGTTGAGCTTGGACAGTGTCTCGCGAGAAATAGCGACGCTGAGGATGGGCTGATCCTCTAAGTGGCCGGTCGCGGAGTTGAGGAGTAAGTCAACGGCCGTAACGATGACGAGGTGTTCGGGAAGAATATTTAGCAGTTCTTGACCCACACGCAGAACGCAGCTGGATACGTAGTCCTGTAACAGCTCATTAAATTTACTGATCGGCATTTTTTTCACCGACAGTTTTCCACTCTGTAGTAGCGACTTGATGTCTTGAGGGATCACTTTGGTCCCGTGTACCGAGAGTGTGCATTCGAGAATGCCGTTATCTGCGACCGAGAAATTAATTGACGTGCCCAAGTGGGAAATATCCGTGAACGGGTTCACGCGCAGAACTGCATCAATTTTCGATTGGCCATTGCCCGCGAGAATTCCTAGCGCGAGTTCGTGATCTATTTTCCAATCCTGATACTCGTTTTCCCACTCCGCTATTTCTTGAGCCAACTGCTGCGTGTCTTTGGCAACCGCTGCTTGAATAGCGTATTCCAGTTTTTTACGCTGTCTGGCCTCAAGTTTCAAAGTGCGCGTAATGAAGCCAGGTTTATAGCTGGCCTGTTTCGCCCTCGCTTGGTTTTCATGAGCATTTAGTGCGGCTGGTTTTATCGGTGGAGGTTGATTTGCGAACTCACTCCAGTCGATCCTTTCGCCGCAGTCTTTATGCACAGACAGCAACAAATCTATGTGATTTTCGTAGACCTCAACTTCGTAGGCGGCCTGCTCAAGGACCTCCATTTTTTCGAATTCTTTCTGACGCACCTCCAATTCCCTTTGTCGCCGTTTTGAGTTGCGCTCTGCTCTTCTCGCTGATGCCTGCATTGAGCGTAGGGTTCCCTTCCAAGTCATTTTTGAACTCCTTTCATGTCCATCGGTTTATTTGAGAACGGTCAATTCTCGGCATGTTCAGGACATTAGCTGCTGCGCTGGGTGGCGTCCATCGAACAAAAGTCTCCCGTAATCAGTTTGTTTAATTACGTGTATGGCTCGGCGAAGCATCCTACTGAAGTTTAGGGGGAATCCGTCTTGAGCCTAGATAACCCTGCCGTTAACCTCTGTGCGTCGCTGCAAATTCAGCGATCGGGACTGCAAGCCCGCCGATAGTTTGTTAGGAGACCACTGGCAAACCTATAATCGCGTCGCTTCAATTGGCGACTATCGATTTATGGTAGCTGTGTGCGGGAGACCTTCTGGTCTGCCGAGGTCTCCTACTCGGTCTTGCAGACCCGCGCACAGCTGCCACCCATCATCTGCAAGTGATGCGGGCAGCTCCGATGTTTTAAGGAGATTTGTCATGGTCAAGGTTGTCCCCACGCACTCAGAAAATTTCGATTCAGCATTCTCTCGTGAGCCGCTCATACAGCCCCAATTATTCATCCGTCATCACATTCAACTGCGGGCCACTCTGCAGCATGCGGAGGCTTGGTTCTGTGCCCGAGACATCGGTCGTCTCATGGGGCTGGAAATCAATGCACGACAAGTGCTCAAGCTGGATGAGGATCAGAGGCAGATGATGCATCTGTCTGGGCATGAAGGTGTTGACAAGGCTTTGATGCTGAGTGAGTCCGGCGTCTATTCGATGCTGATCTACCACTACTCCCCTGAGAACCGACACCTTCGCCAATGGCTTACGCATCAGGTCGTGCCCTTGCTTCGGCAGGACGCCAAGTCGGTTGCAGACCCGCATTTGCGTTTACTCGCGTGTGCCGGAGAAACGGTGAGGCTCCTGCATTGGCGCAATGAGCCTTGGATCCGTATGCGGGATATGCCGTATTTGCTGACCGAGGAGGGCCGCAGTTACGGTTGAATATTCGGCTGGTCGCTATGGCGGTGTGTCAGTCAGCTTTGTATTGATTGATGCACCGCCTTCGCGAGCAGGCTCGCTCCCACATTAATCTTTTCGGTGTGCCTGATTATTTACCGTTGCCTTCGATGTGTCCCAACGGCACACGCTTTTCGACTGCGCTTGAAAGCACAATCGACGTCTTGCTGAACCCGAACTGCGCCACCCGATCGATCAACTCTTCCAGCTTCGGCATCGAGGCCACCGCCGCTTGCATGATCACGCACGGGTCGCCGGTGACCCGATGGCATTCGGTGATCTGCGGGATTTTGATCAGTTCATCGTAGGCCTTCTGGTTGCCGTGCTGGTTCAGGCGCAGTTCGATCACGCACTGGATCGGCAGGCCGATTTTCGCCATATCGATTTTTGCTTGATAACCGGTGATCACTCCGGCCGCTTCTAGTTTGGCCACGCGTTCGGCGACGGCGGGGGCTGAGAGGTTAATCTTGCGCGCCAGATCAGCGTAAGACGCGCGGCCGTTTTCCAGAAGTGCGCCGAGCAGCATGCGGTCGTATTTGTCCAAGGCGAACTCCTGAAATGGCCAGACTTTCGAAATCGCGGCTTAACTCGGCGATCTCCGTGTTTTCCAAAGTGTACCGGCGCTAAAAACAGGTTTTGTAACTTATTTTTGCTCGTGCGCCTTTCTAGAATAATCCATCCACCGAATCTGACTGTCGAGCTGTCCATGCCTGCCTTGCGCCGTTTTTCCCTGCCGTTGATCGCTGCGTTTTTTGCGTTGTACGTGATTTGGGGATCGACCTATCTGGTGATTCGCATTGGCGTCGAATACTGGCCGCCGCTGTTGCTGGCCGGGGTGCGCTTCGTCATTGCCGGCAGCTTGATGTACGCCTGGCTGCGCTGGCGCGGTGCTCCTGCGCCGACCTGGGCGCAGTGGAAAGCGGCGGGGCTGGTCGGCATTCTGCTGCTCAGTTTTGGTAATGGCGCGGTCAGCGTGGCCGAGCACACTGGTGTGGCTTCCGGCGTTGCCGCGCTGGCGGTGGCGACGGTGCCACTGTTCACCTTGTTGTTCGGCTACTTCTGGGGCGCGCGCAATACGCGGCTGGAGTGGGCCGGTGTGGCGTTGGGGATTATTGGCATCGCCATGCTCAACATGGGTTCCAACCTGCAATCGAGCCCGCTCGGCGCGATGTTGCTGATCTTCGCGGCGGCGAGCTGGGCGTTCGGTTCGGTGTGGAGCAAATACCTGCCATTGCCGGCGGGGGCCATGGCCAGTGCGGTGGAAATGCTCGTCGGCGGCGTGGTCTTGCTGATCGGCAGTGCGCTGAGCGGCGAGCACCTGCAAGCCATGCCGTCGCTCGAGGGTTGGCTGGCGCTGGCCTATCTGATCTTCTTTGGCTCGATCATCGCCTTCAATTCCTACATGTATCTGCTCAAACACGTGCGCCCGGCGGCAGCGACCAGTTACGCCTACGTCAACCCGGCGGTGGCGGTGTTGCTCGGTGTAGTGTTTGTCGGCGAGACCATCGGCATCGAAGAAGCGTTGGCGATGCTGGTGATCATCAGCGCCGTGCTGCTGATCAGCCTGCCGCAGTGGCGTCGACCTGCGCAGCCACCCGTGGAAGAGGCGAAAGCCGTTCCGACGGAAGCGCGTACGAATTAGGGTAAACTGCGCGGCATTGCATCCCCGCGTCATTTTTTCCTACGGTACTCCCATGACTTTCGCCTCCCTTGGCCTGATCGAACCCTTGCTGCGCTCCCTCGAGACGCTCGGCTACCAGACCCCGACGCCGGTGCAGGCGCAAGCCATTCCGGCGGTGCTGGCCGGTCGTGACCTGATGGCAGCGGCCCAGACCGGCACCGGTAAAACTGCCGGTTTCGCCTTGCCGCTGTTGCAGTTGCTGGCCATGGAAGGGCCGAAAGTCACCGCCAACTCGGCGCGTGCGCTGATTTTGGTGCCGACCCGCGAGCTGGCGGAGCAGGTCCATGAAGCCGTGCGCCAATACGCCGAGAACCTGCCGCTGCGCACATATGCGGTGTACGGCGGTGTCAGCATCAACCCGCAGATGATGAAGCTGCGCGGCGGCGTCGATGTGCTGGTCGCCACGCCCGGTCGCTTGATCGACCTGTTCCGCCAGAACGCGCTGAAACTCAATCAGCTGCAAACGCTGGTGCTGGATGAAGCCGACCGTATGCTCGACCTGGGCTTCTCGGAAGAACTGGCGAACATTTACCGCATGCTGCCGAAAAAGCGCCAGACCCTGCTGTTCTCCGCGACCTTCTCCGATGACATCCGCCTGCTTGCCGGGCAGATGCTCAATGATCCTTTGAGCGTCGAAGTCAGCCCGCGCAACGTCGCTGCCAACACGGTCAAGCAGTGGATCGTCACCGTAGACAAGAAGCGCAAGGCCGAACTGTTCGTGCACCTGATGCGCAAGAACAAGTGGAAGCAGGTGCTGGTGTTCGCCAAGACCCGCAACGGCGTCGATGCGCTGGTGGAAAAACTTCAGGGCCTCGGTGTGAATGCTGACGGCATCCATGGCGACAAACCCCAGGCTACGCGCCAGCGCGCGCTGGACCGGTTCAAGCTCAGCGAAGTGCAGATTCTGGTGGCGACCGACGTCGCCGCCCGTGGTCTGGACATCGAAGACCTGCCGCTGGTGGTCAACTTCGATCTGCCGATCGTCGCCGAGGATTACATTCACCGCATCGGCCGCACTGGCCGCGCAGGTGCCACCGGTGAGGCGATCTCGCTGGTGTGTGCCGATGAAGTGAACATGCTCTCGGCCATCGAAATGCTGACGCGGCAGAACCTGAAGCGCCAGAACGAGCCGGATTTCGAACCCGAGCACCGCGTGCCGGACACCGATGCCAGCGGTCAGGTGATCAAGAAACCGAAAAAACCGAAGAAGCCGAAAGCGTCGGGCGGTGGCGGTGGTAAGCGCAATCTGGGCAAGTGGGTCGACAGCGGCGAGACCTCGGCACCGGAGCCATCGATCAAGCCGGTGCGCAAAGTGCCGGTGTTCAATACCGGACCGCGTAAGCGCAAGCCTTGATTTGATGAAGCGTTTGTAAGGACGTCTTCGCGACCAGGCTCGCTCCCACATTGGGGATGCGTTTCCCTGTAGGAGCTGCGGAACGCTGCGATCTTTTGATGTTGATGTTGATTTTTGAAGATCAAAAGATCGCAGCCTCGTTTCACTCGTCAGCTCCTACAGGATTTTGTCCTTAAGCCATTGCACAATACCCAGCCCTGCCGCCCGCCCGCTGGCAAAACACCCGGTCAGCAAATAGCCTCCGGTCGGCGCTTCCCAGTCGAGCATCTCGCCCGCACAAAACACCCCCGGCAGCGCCTTGAGCATCAAGCGCTCATCCATCGCTTCGAACCTTACGCCACCGGCACTGCTGATCGCTTCATCCAGCGGACGGGTTTTCACCAGTGTCAGCGGCAACGCTTTGATCGCTCGCGCCAGGAGCGCCGGATCGGCGAAGGTTTCGGCATCGGTCAGCTCGCGCAACAACGCTGCTTTAACCCCATCAATCCCCACCTGACTGTGCAGATGCTTGGCCATTGAGCGCGAGCCACGTGGTTTGCTCAGCGCCGCCTGCAATTTATCCACAGGCCGGCCGGGCAGCAGGTCGATGTGGATAACCGCTGCGCCATAGCGATTGATTTCCTCGCGTATCGGCGCCGACAGGGCATAGATCAGGCTGCCTTCAATGCCGGTCGCGGTGATCACGCATTCGCCCAGACGCGGGATATCGTCGTTTAACCCGATGGCGATGTTTTTCAGCGGCGCGCCGGCGAATTTGCTCACCATCAGCTCGCTCCAGGCCTGCACGTCGAAGCCGCAATTGCTTGGCTGCAACGGCGCCAGATCCACGCCGCGCTGCTCCAGCGGCAACATCCACGCGCCATCCGAGCCCAGGCGCGACCAACTGCCGCCGCCGAGGGCGAGCAGGGTGGCGTCGGGGTTTACGCTGATTTCGCCTTGCGGGCTGGCGATGCGCAGTGCACCGCTTGCGTCCCAGCCGAGCCAGCGATGGCGGGTGTGGATAACCACGCCACCGTCGCGCAGGCGCTTGAGCCAGGCGCGCAACAGCGGGGCGGCTTTCATGTCGGTGGGGAACACGCGGCCGGAGCTGCCGGTGAAGGTTTCGATGCCCAGTTCATTAATCCACTGGCACAGCGCATCGGCATCGAATGCGCGCAGCAGCGGGGCGATCTGCGGTGCGCGTTCAGCGTAGCGGGAGAGGAACGCCGGGTACGCTTCGGAGTGGGTAATGTTCATGCCGCCAACCCCGGCCAGCAGGAACTTGCGCCCGACCGAGGGCATGCCGTCGTACACGTCGACGCGGATTCCGGCCTGGCTCAGCACTTCGGCGGCCATCAGGCCTGCGGGGCCACCGCCGATGATGGCGACGTGGGTGTTGGCGGGGGCGGAATTCTGGGTCATGGGGGTGCGCTGCGGTATGGCGGGACAAGGCGCGCATTCTAACAGCGCTGAACCCTGTGGGAGACCCCATGTGGGAGCGAGCCTGCTCGCGAACGCGGTCTGTCAGTCAATTAGATGTTGTGGGTGCTAAAGCTTTCGCGAGCAGGCTCGCTCCCACCGGGGCTGCGGTGTATTTCGAGGCTGGTTAAAAAATAAACAGTGCGCTGGGCGCCATGCCCAGCCTGGCCTGCAGTCCCTTTCACTCAGGTTATCCACAGCCAGTTCCACAGCGATTGTGGGTAACGCAGCACGTTTCAATGACAGCCGTGTGAATCCCAGACCCGTTGCGCGCTGTGATGGAGGATGCCGTGGCGGCGGGCGAGGGCGTGGCGGTCCTTGCTGTAGCCGCCGCCGATCACCCCGACCACCGGGATGTCGCGGCCCAGGCAGTGGCGCATCACCCGTTCATCACGCTCGGCTACGCCCTCGTCGGTCAGTTGCAGATAACCGAGGGCATCGTCCTTGTGCACATCAACGCCAGCGTCGTAGAGCACCAGATCCGGTTGATACAGCGGCAGCAGGTAATTGAGCGTGTCATCGACCACCTGCAGATAGTCGGCATCGCCCATGCCTTTTGGCAGCGGGATGTCCCAGTCACTTTCGGCTTTGCGTGCGGGAAAATTCTTTTCGCAGTGCAGGGAAACGGTAATCGCCTCCGGCGTGTCATGCAGAATCCGCGCAGTGCCGTCGCCCTGATGCACGTCGCAATCGAAGATCAGCACGCGATTGACCCGGCCGCTCTGCAACAGGTACTGGCTGATGATCGCCAGGTCATTGAAGATGCAGAAGCCGGCAGGGTAATCGTAGTGAGCGTGATGGGTGCCGCCGGCCAGATGACAGGCCAGACCATGCTCAAGGGCTTGCTCTGCCGCGAGGATCGAACCGCCCACTGCACGCACGGTGCGTCGCGCCAGCGCTTCGTTCCACGGCAGGCCGAGGCGCCGTTGGTCTTCGCGGGACAACTCGCCGCTCATGTAGCGTTCGATATAGCTGCGGTCATGGGCGAGGGCGAGGATGTCGTTGGGGCAGATCTGCGGGCGCAGCAGGTCGGCGTCGCGGGTCAGGCCGCTGTCGACCAGGTGATCGCGCAACAGACGAAACTTGTCCATGGGGAAGCGGTGCTCCGCAGGAAACTCGGGGCTGTAGTCTTCGTGGTAGATCAACGGCAAAGGCATGGCTTGTTTCGCGCAGAACCTGGGAAAGAATGAACGATCCTACCAGCGATGTAGACTCAACGGCATGGAAATGGAGGGGACGATGGAGCCGATACTGGAGCTGCAAAGCGCGCGGTTGTTGATGCGTCAGTGGCAGGATGAGGATTTGCCGGCATTCGCCGCGATGTGCGCCGATCCGCAGGTGATGCGCTACTTTCCGGCGCCGTTGACCCGGCTCGAGAGTGCCGCATTGATCGGCCGTGTGCGCGGGCATTTTGCCGAGCACGGCTTTGGCCTGTGGGCGCTGGAGCGCAAGGACACGGGTGAGTTCATCGGTTTCACCGGGTTGGGCGTGGTCGGCTTCGATGCGCCGTTTACCCCGGCGGTGGAAATCGGCTGGCGTCTGGCCAAGGAACACTGGGGCCTGGGTTACGCCAGCGAAGCGGCGTGGACGGCTCTGCGCGCGGGTTTCGACCAGTTGAAACTGGAGGAAATCGTCTCGTTTACCGCCGGGCAGAACGCGCAGTCGGAGAAGGTCATGCAGGCGATCGGCATGCATCACGATCCGCAGGATGATTTCGATCACCCCAAGGTTGCGCTCGATCACCCGTTGCGCCGCCATGTTCTGTATCGCATCAGCCGCGAACAATGGCTGCAAACCTTGCATGAATAAGCCGACACGGACGTTTACAATGGCCGCCATCGTATTTGGCCCGTGCCAGAACCTGAATCGTCCGCCGCAGCCAAGACTGCGCGGCCATTGCTTTGTGTGAGGAGAGTCTGAATGAGCCAAGTGCTGGAAGATCTGGTCGATCTGCTGACCCTGGAACCGATCGAAGAAAACCTGTTCCGTGGCCGCAGCCAGGATCTGGGGTTCCGCCAGTTGTTCGGCGGTCAGGTGCTGGGCCAGTCGCTGTCGGCGGCCAGTCAGACGGTGGAAGAAGCGCGTCATGTGCACTCGCTGCACGGTTATTTCCTGCGCCCGGGCGATGCCAAGTTGCCGGTGGTCTATTCGGTGGATCGCGTGCGTGATGGCGGCAGCTTCAGCACTCGCCGCGTGACTGCGATCCAGAAGGGCCACCCGATCTTCACGTGCAGCGCTTCGTTTCAGTACGACGAACAAGGTTTCGAGCATCAGGGCCAGATGCCCGTGGTGGTCGGCCCGGAAAACCTGCCCTCGGAGCTGGAACTGATCCAGCAGCGTGCGCACCTGATTCCCGAGCACATGCGTGAAAAACTGCTGTGTCCGAAACCGATCGAAGTACGCCCGGTTACCGAAAAAGACCCGTACAACCCGCAACCGGCCGATCCGCTGAAGTACGTGTGGTTCCGCGCCGACGGCGCCTTGGCCGACATCCCGGCGCTGCACAAATACCTGCTGGCGTATGCCTCGGACTTCGGTCTGCTGACCACGTCGATGCTGCCCCACGGCAAGTCGGTCTGGCAGAAGGACATGCAGGTCGCCAGCCTCGATCACGCGCTGTGGTTCCACAATGATCTGCGCGCCGATGACTGGTTGCTCTACGCGATGGACAGCCCGTGGGCCGGCAACTCCCGTGGTTTTTCCCGTGGCAGCGTATTCAACCGTGCCGGGCAACTGGTCGCTTCGGTGACTCAGGAAGGTCTGATCCGCCATCGCAAGGACTGGGCATGAGCCTGACCGAGGTTCGTCATTGGGTGTTCGACATGGACGGCACGCTGACCGTCGCCGTGCATGATTTCGCGGCGATTCGTGTGGCACTGGCGATTCCGCCGGAGGACGACATCCTCACCCATCTCGCTGCATTGCCAGCGGATGAAGCGGCGGCCAAGCATGCCTGGTTGCTCGAGCATGAACGCGATCTGGCGCTGGGCTCGACCCCGGCCACCGGTGCGGTAGAGCTGGTGCGCGACCTGCATGCGCGCGGTTATCGCCTCGGCATCCTCACGCGCAATGCGCGGGAGCTGGCGCATGTCACGCTGGAGGCGATCGGCCTGGCTGACTGCTTCGCGGTCGAGGATGTGCTGGGTCGCGACGAAGCACCGCCGAAGCCGCATCCCGGCGGTTTGCTGAAACTGGCCGATGCCTGGCAAGTGCCGGCCAGTGACATGGTGATGGTTGGTGATTACCGCTTTGATCTGGATTGCGGCCGAGCAGCGGGGGCGCGGACGGTGTTGGTGAACCTGCCGGATAACCCGTGGCCGGAGTTGACGGATTGGCATGCAAGGGATTGTGTTGAGTTGCGGCGGATGCTGCAGGCCTGAGATCGTTGTTGTCTGATCGGACGCCTTCGCGAGCAGGCTCGCTCCCACAGGGGAATGCATTCCGAGTGTGGCATTTATTCCAAATGTGGGAGCGAGCCTGCTCGCGAAGGGGCCGGTGGATTCATTAGAAAACTCACTGATCAAACAAAGCCTTCTGCCCCTCCGCCGACGTCAGCATGCCATCCCCGTCATGCCCGACCCCAGGCACTTCAATCAGCCGCTGATTGACCCCCTCGGGATGCCGGCGCAGTAAGTAGCCGAAATACATTTTTCCGCGCATCAAGCGGTAAGCCCCTTGCGCCTCGGCCGCGCAGCTCTTGTCCAGCGCCGGATGTTCCGGGTCGACGTCCTGCTGCCCGAGCAGATAAATCACCTCGCGTTTGACGTAAGCGCTCTCGACCTGCAACGGCGTTTGCCCGCCGGCATACACCGGCATGTCCGCCAGGCCGTACTTCCAGCGATTGAAGCCCGGGCATTGTGCGTGGTCGAACGCCACTGGCCGCTGCTCGTTGAAGTACGCATAAGAAGAAGGATTGGCCACTACATAGCGCAAGCGAATACCGTTGGCCTTGAGCGCCGGCTGATCCTTGGCCAGCAGGGCGTAACGCTGCACCACCTGACCCCCACCGGAGTGGCCGAAGATCACGATCTGCTTCACGTCCGGAAACTGTTTGCGATCGCTGACCCGCGCGACGATTTCATCCAGCGCCGCGTAGGAGCTCAGCGGATTTGGCCCGCTGGACAAGCCGCCGCCCATCCACTCGTTGCCCTGCCAGCGCAGCACCGTTGGCGGCAAGGAGTACAGGGTGACGTCGCTTTCATTGAGAAACTGCGGAGCGATCACCAGCGTGTGCGCGGTCTGCCCGGCGAGTTCGGCGGCGCTTTCCGCGCTTTTGCGGTAGGTCTCGGCGTTGCGCAGGCGACCGTGAATGACGATCAGCACCCGCTCGATCTTCTCCGGTGCCGGGCCGATGCCCACCGCCATCTCCCCGGCCTTGAGTTGCAGGCGACCGGGGCTGATCGCATCGACGCCGGCCGCTTGCGCGGTGCCGACGATCAACAGTAACGCCACAAGCCATTTATGCATTTACAGGGTTTTCGCCGCGAAGGTGTCGCACTGGCTTACCTGGCCTTGCGCGAATCCGGTTTTGAACCAGCGCACCCTTTGCGCTGACGTACCGTGGGTGAACGAGTCCGGCACCACACGGCCCTGACCCTGTTGCTGCAAGCGATCATCGCCGATGGCGTTGGCGGCGTTCAAGGCTTCCTCGATGTCGCCCGGTTCCAGCCAGTTCAGGCGTTTCTGCGCGTTATACGCCCAGACGCCGGCGAGACAGTCGGCCTGCAATTCCTGGCGAACCAGCAAGCCGCCGTCGCCCTCCATCTGCCGGCCTTGCTGACGCGCCGCCTGCATCTTCGCCGAGACGCCCAGCAGCGTCTGCACATGGTGGCCGACTTCGTGCGCAATCACGTAAGCCTGAGCGAAATCGCCGGCGGCTTTGAAGCGCTGCGACATTTCCTGAAAGAACGCCATGTCCAGATAGACCTTCTGGTCTGCCGGGCAATAGAACGGGCCGGTGGCAGAAGTGGCCATGCCGCACGCGGAGTTCACCCGATTGCTGAACAGCACCAGTGTCGGGTCTTTGTATTGGCGTCCGGCCTGCTGGAAGATCGGACCCCAGGTGTCTTCGGTGTCGCCGAGGATCGAGCGGACGAATTCGGCCTGTTCATCATTGGCCGGTGGCGCCTGACGGGTTTGCGAGGAGGGCGCCGGCTGCTCCATCTGCCCGGTCAACTGGCCGAGGATCTGCAGCGGGTCCTGGCCGGTGAGCCAGCCGATGCCGACAATCAGCACGATGGCCGTCAGGCTCAGGCCCTTGCCGCCGCCGAAGCGCATGCCGCCGCCACCGCCTGCGTCATCACCCCGGGCGTCGACGACGTTGTCACTGCGTCGGCCTTTTTTCCATAGCATGTGGGAATCCTCTTTTATTGCCGGTGATGAATCTGCTGGTGATGAGTGTTGCCGCTGTGTGAGTGTGGCGCCAGTCCGGTCGTCCGTCCATGCACACGCGCCCACATGGTGCGGGCCTGGTATTGACGGTCGAGCGGGCCGTGAATTCAATCCCGAGTGGAATTTCTTCTGCCGATTCATGAACCCGCCGTTTCGACGGCAGTCTGTGATGTTGCACACTGGCCGGGCGCCGAAGTGGCGGGAATCTTGCCTCGAGGTTTTGCTTAACGGCGGTTTCCCGGCGAAGAAGAGTGCAATCTGTGCGGTTGCTGAAAGCTCTGCCGACTATGATTGCCACACCGATTGCCGCCAGCGCGAACGCTCGCCCGGGTATTTTTTCAGAGATTGCCAATGACCGTCAGCACCCCGCTCTCCGGTGTCAACCAGCCCTTCAAGGGGATTCTGCTGATTGTCGTGGCGACGTTCCTGTTTTCCAGTCACGACGCGCTGTCGAAATACCTCTCCGGTTTTTATCCGATCGTGATGGTGGTGTGGGCGCGCTACGTGGTGCACACCTTGTTGATGGCGGGGATTTTCCTGCCGCAGTCCGGTTTGCGCGTGCTGCGTACGAAAAAACCGTTATGGCAGCTCGCCCGTGCCCTGTGCCTGCTCGGCACCAGCCTGTTTTTCACCACGGCGCTGCTGTACATCCCGCTGGCGGAAGCCACGGCGGTCAACTTTCTCGCGCCGGTACTGGTGACGGCGTTATCGGTGCCGCTGCTCAAGGAACGAGTGACGCGCGGGCAGTGGATCGCGGTGATCTGCGGCTTCATCGGCGTGCTGATCATCGTCCACCCGGGCGGCGAACTGTTCACCCCGGCGATCCTGCTGCCGTTCTGCTCGGCGCTGTTCTTCTGCTTCTACCAATTGCTGACGCGCAAGCTCGCCGAAGTGGACAGCCCGACCACCAGCAACTTCTTCGCCGGGCTGTGCAATACCCTGGTGATGAGCGCGCTGGTGCCGTTCTTCTGGCAAGTGCCGACGTTGCCTCATGCCGCGCTGATGCTGGCGCTGGGCAGTTGCGGGATGACGGCGCATCTGTTCCTGACTCAGGCCTTCCGTCACGCTGCACCAGCCTTGCTGGCGCCGTTCGGCTATTGCCAGATCGTCTTTGCCGGGTTGTTGGGCTGGCTGCTGTTCAATCACACACCGAGCGGGTTGACGGTGATCGGTATTGCGGTGATCTGTTGCAGCGGATTGGCGGCAGCGTGGCAGCAGAGCCGGCGCTAAGGGGGAGCAAAGATCCCTTGGAGCTGACGAGTGAAACGAGGCTGCGATCTTTTGATCTTAAACAGCAAGATCAAAAGATCGCAGCGTTCCGCAGCTCCTACAGGGGCGATTTAGCGGGTTATTCGACGGTCGGAATCTTGCGCGGTGCCATGAAGTACATCCACGTCAGTGCGAGGAAGTACATTGCAGGGATCAGCGTGAACAGCACCGTGTAGTTGTTGTTGGTAACGGTGAGGATGTGGCCGACGATCTGGGTCATGAACATCCCGCCGATCGCCGCGCACATGCCGCCGAAGCCGAACACCGTGCTCATCATGTGCTTGGGCGTGTAGTCCATCACCAGGCTCCAGATGTTCGCAGTCCAGGCCTGATGCGCGCCGATCGCCAGCGAGATCGCCGCCACCGCCACCCACAGATTCGCCGAGCCGGCGGCCATGACCACGCCGATGATGCAGCAGGCAAACAGCAACATCGACAGCAGCCGCGCCTTGATCGAGTTCATCCCGCGACCGATCAGGAACGAGGACAGAATCCCGCCGCCGACACTGCCGAAGTCAGCCGTGACGTAGATGATGATCAGCGGAATACCCATCTGCGTCACGTTGATGCCGAGGTTGTATTGCTGATTGAGAAACGGCGGCAGCCAGTACAGATAGAACCAGAACACCGGCGCGGTCAGCGAGTAGGCGAGGGCGAAGGCCCAGGTGCCGCGCATGCGCAGGATCTTGCTGAACGGCACGCGGGCCTGTTCCGGTTCGACTTGCTGCTGGATGTAATCGAGTTCCGACTGTTTCACCGTCGGATGGTCTTCCGGATTGAAATACTTCAAGCCCCAGAACAACAGCCAGATGCCGCCGAGTGCCGCCATGCACAGGAACGCCGCTTGCCAGCCCCACACATGCAGGACCAGTGGCAGCAGCATCGGCGTGAACATCGCGCCGACGTTGGTGCCGGCGTTGAAAATGCCGGTAGCGACAGCGCGTTCACCGGCCGGGAACCACAGGCGCGTGGTCTTCACGCAGGCCGGGTAGTTGGCCGCTTCCGTCAGGCCGAGGATGAAGCGGCAGACCATGAAGCCGACCGCCGAGGTCGCCAGGCCGTGGGCGCCGGTGGCCAGGCTCCAGAGCAGTACGGCGCAGAAGAACACGCGCTTGACGCCGACCCGGTCGATCAGGCGTCCCTGCAGGACAAACCCGATCGCGTAGCCGACCTGAAACCAGAAGTTGATGTTGGCGTAGTCCATCGCCGTCCAGCTCATTTCCTTGGCGAGGATCGGCTGCATGACGCCGAGGGCGGCGCGGTCGATGTAGTTGAGGGTGGTGGCAAAAAACACCAGCGCCAGCATGCCCCAGCGGGTCTTGCCGACGGCCATGGCGCCGCGGATCTTGTCGCCAATGCCACCCGTGGCAGTGCTCATGGCCGGAGCCATGCGGGAAGTCTGTGAAGGAATCATGTGTTCCACCCGTTTTTGGATTTGTTATTTGGTGTTCTTTTCTGTCGAACACCTTGCCCGGTGGTTAGTGGCCGGACTCGATGTGCAACCGATGTTGGGCAGTGAACAAAAAATCGTCAATTCGCCAAATCGCCTTAGTGTTCGATAATCGCACGCAAAACTAACCGGGTAGTACACTTTAAATTGCTGCGCGCAGGGATGCAGCCAATAATTTCCCTCACTATAAAAACCCATTCCCCGGTAGGAGCTGCCGAAGGTTGTGATCTTTTGATTTTGCTGTTTTGGTAATCAAGATCAAACGATCGCAGCCTTCGGCAGCTCCTACAGTAAAGATAAAGCGGCGCAGTCCGGGAGTTGAAACATGCAGCGTTCCATTGCCACCGTTTCCTTGAGCGGCACCCTGCCGGAAAAACTCGAAGCCATTGCCGCCGCCGGGTTCGACGGCGTGGAGATTTTCGAAAACGACCTCCTGTACTACGACGGCAGTCCCCGGGAAATTAAACAGATGTGCGCCGATCTGGGGATCGCCATCACCCTGTTTCAGCCGTTCCGTGACTTCGAAGGCTGCCGCCGCGAGCGCCTGGCGCGCAACCTTGAGCGTGCCGAGCGCAAGTTCGATCTGATGCAGGAACTTGGCACCGACCTGGTGCTGGTCTGCAGCAACGCCTCGCCGGACAGTGTCGGCGATCAACAAATCCTCGTCGATGATTTGCGCCTGCTGGCTGAACGCGCCGGCGCCCGTGGCTTGCGCATCGGTTACGAAGCGCTGGCGTGGGGCCGTCACGTCAATACTTATCAACAGGTCTGGGACATCGTCCGCAAGGCCGATCACCCGAGCCTCGGCGTGCTGCTCGACAGCTTCCATACCCTGTCGCTGAAGGGCGATCCCAGCGCGATCGCCGACATTCCCGGCGACAAGATCTTCTTCGTGCAAATGGCCGACGCACCGATCCTGGCCATGGATGTGCTGGAGTGGAGTCGGCATTTCCGCTGTTTCCCGGGGCAGGGCGAATTCGATCTGCCGGGTTTCCTCGCGCCGATCATCAAGAGTGGCTATACCGGGCCGCTGTCGCTGGAAATCTTCAACGACGGCTTTCGCGCCGCGCCCCCGCGAGCCAACGCCGCCGATGGTTTGCGTTCGCTGCTGTATCTGGAAGAGAAGACCCGTCAGCGTCTCGAGCAGGAAGCGGCGCCGGTGGCCAACCGTGAGATTCTTTTCGAAACGCCGCCGGCCAGCGAATACAACGGCGTGGAATTTCTCGAATTTGCCGTCGATGAAGCGCTGGGCGCTAAGCTCAGTCACTGGCTGCAACGCCTCGGTTTCGCCAAGGCCGGGCAGCATCGCTCCAAGAGCGTCAGCCTGCTGCGTCAGGGCGATATCAACCTGATCCTCAACTCCGAGCCGTATTCCTTCGCCCACAGCTTTTTCGAAGCCCACGGCCCGTCACTGTGCGCCACGGCCGTGCGGGTCAAGGACAGCGCCAGTGCGCTGGCCCGCGCGGTCGCTTACAAGGGGCAGCCCTATCGCGGGCTGGTCGGGCCGAATGAACTGGAGCTGGCGGCGGTGCGCGCACCGGACGGCAGCCTGATTTATCTGGTCGATGAGGACGCCGACGTGTACGGCACCGATTTCAATCTGTTGCCGGACGCGCAGACCGGCGGCGGCCTCAAGCGTATCGATCACATGGCCATGGCGTTGCCGGCGGACAGCCTCGACAGTTGGGTGCTGTTTTACAAAAGCCTGCTGGATTTCGAAGCCGACGACGAAGTGGTGCTGCCCGATCCGTACGGTCTGGTGAAGAGCCGCGCACTGCGCAGTCGCGACAGCTCGATCCGGCTGCCGCTGAACATTTCCGAGAACCGCAACACTGCCATTTCGCATGCGCTGTCGAGTTATCGCGGCTCCGGCGTGCATCACATCGCCTTCGATTGTGACGACATCTTCGCCCAGGTCAGTCGCGCCAAAGAGGCCGGTGTGCCGCTGCTGGACATCCCGCTGAATTACTACGACGACCTCGCGGCGCGTTTCGATTTCGACGATGAGTTTCTCAGCGAGCTGGCCTATTACAACGTGCTCTACGACCGTGACGCCCAGGGCGGCGAGTTGTTTCACGTCTACACCGAGCCGTTCGAGGGGCGTTTCTTCTTCGAGATCATCCAGCGCAAGAATGGCTATGCCGGCTACGGCGCGGCCAACGTTGCGGTGCGGCTGGCGGCGATGGCCAAATCCCGCAGCGGTGCGGTGCGTCAGGCGAAGTTGTAGGGAATTCGTAAACGCGGGATTAAACACCGGCTGCGCGGCTTCCTTCACTGTCCCGCGCGGCCCATAATCGCCAGCTTGTGCAGTGATGGCCGTGAGCCCGCGATGACCATGAATTCAGAACTTTCCGCCGCTGCTGTCGAGTCCGACGCAGTGCCGCGCAAGAGTCGCAAGAACAATCCGGAAAAGACCCGCGAAAACATTCTGCAGGAGGCGATCGTCGAGTTCGTCCAGCAGGGCTTGTCCGGCGCCCGCGTCGACGCGATCGCCGAGCGCATCCACACCTCCAAGCGGATGATCTATTACTACTTCGGCAGCAAGGAGCAGTTGTACGTCGAGGTGCTGGAGAAGCTTTACGGCGATATTCGCAGCACGGAAAACCGCCTGCACCTGGACGAGCTGCTGCCCGAGCTGGCGATCCGCCGACTGGTGGAATTCACCTTCGATCACCATGACCACAACGTCGATTTCGTGCGCATCGTCAGCATCGAAAACATCCACAACGCCGAGTACGTAAAGCGTTCCGATGCGATCAAGGCGCTGAACAACACGATCCTCGACACCTTGGGCGGGATTCTGCAACGAGGCGCGGACGAAGGTTTGTTCCGGCGTGGCATCGATGCGCTGGACGTGCACCTGCTGATCAGTTCGTTCTGCTTCTATCGCGTGTCGAACCGCCACACGCTGGGAGAAATCTTCCAGATCGACCTGCCGGACGAAACCATCAAGCAGCGCCACCGCGAGATGATCTGCGAATCGGTGTTGCGCTACCTGAAGGCCTGACTCGATCCCCCCTGTGGGAGCGAGCCTGCTCGCGAAAGCGGTGTGTCAGTCGCCCTGTTCGTTGACTGAATCGACGCCTTCGCGAGCAGGCTCGCTCCCACAGAGTTACCCTGTTGTTCAGCCATTCATGCTCTGAAAATGCTCAAGCATGCGCTGCGCATCCGGCACCACGCCGCTGAACAGTTCAAACGCCTTCACCGCCTGAAACACCGCCATGTTGCCGCCATCCAGGGTGCGGCAACCCAAGGCGCGGGCATCGCGCAGCAGCTCGGTTTCCAGCGGGAAATACACAATTTCCGCGACCCACATTGCCTTGCGTAGCAAGCCGGCCGGCACCGGTGAACCCGGCAGCTTGGCCATGCCCATCGGCGTGGTGTTGACCAGGCCATCGGCCTGCGCCAGCGCCCCGGGCAAATCCCGTCCCGCCTGCGCGCGACCGGCGCCAAAATGTTGATTCAGATTGTTCGCCAGGCTCTCGGCACGCTCGCGGTCGACATCAAAAATCGTCAATTGCCGTACGCCTTCACTGAGCAGCGCGTGGGCCACCGCCGCGCCAGCCCCGCCGGCGCCCATCTGGACGACACGTTCACGGGCAGCGTCTGTCAGACCCCGGCGAAAGCCCTCGGCGAAACCGAGGCAATCGGTGTTGTGGCCGACACGCTTGCCGTCCTTCAGCACCACGGTGTTGACCGCGCCGATGCCACGGGCTTCCGGCGATAACTCATCGAGCAGCGGGATGACCGCCTGTTTGCACGGGAAAGTGATGTTCAGTCCGGTGTAATTCATCCGCTCCGCCGCTTGCAGCAGGTCGGGCAGGGCCGTGCTGTCGAGGTGCAATTGATCGAGGTCGATGAGCTGGTACAGATAACGCAGGCCCTGCGCATCACCTTCGTGCTCATGCAGTGCCGGTGTACGTGAAGCCTGAATCCCGGCGCCGATCAGCCCGGCGAGTATCACCCTGGAACGCGACATGGTTCTTACCTCTGCAACCGCTGACTGAAATGCTCCAGCGCCAGGCGGTAGCCATGGCTGCCGAACCCGCACATCACCGCCGTGGCGATGCCGGAAACAAACGAATGATGACGAAACGGCTCACGGGCATGCACGTTGGACAGATGCACCTCGATCACCGGCAATTCACTGGCGACCAGTGCATCGCGAATCGCCACGGACGTATGCGTCCACGCCGCCGGATTAATCACGATCCCGGCACAACGACCACGCGCGGCGTGAATCCAGTCGAGCAGCTCGCCTTCATGATTGGTCTGGCGAAATTCCACGGTCAGGCCGAACTCGTCAGCCGCGCGACCACACAGTGCAGAAATATCGGCCAGGGTTTCATGACCATAAGTCGCCGGCTCGCGGGTGCCGAGCAGGTTCAGGTTCGGGCCGTTAAGCACCAGAACGATAGGGGACATGGGGGCAACTCCACTTATTGTTTTTGGCATTGGCCGAGAGGGTTCGGCCTGTGGAGATAAAATGTACTAGATGGTTACATCGGTCAATTGAACAGAAATGACCTTGGCGTTTTATGTTCGGTGATCGCACGGATCAAAAGATCGCAGCCTTCGGCAGCTCCTACAGATAACCGCGTTCCACATGTAGGAGCTGCCGAAGGCTGCGATCTTTTAGAGCACCCACAAAAAAGCCGTCAATCACGACGGCTTTCTCGTACCAACTACCCGCGATTAGCGTCGGGTCAGCAGCACACCGGATTCCATGTGATGGGTCCACGGGAACTGGTCGAACAATGCGCACTTGGTAATGCGGTGGGTGTCATGCAGCTGGGCGATGTTGGCCGCGAGGGTGTCAGGGTTGCAGGAGATGTAGAGGATGTTGTCGAAGCGTCGTGTCAGTTCGCAGGTGTCCGGGTCCATGCCGGCGCGTGGCGGGTCGACGAAGACGCTGCCGAATTCGTAGCTCTTCAGATCGATGCCGTGCAGGCGGCGGAACGGGCGCACTTCGTTGAGCGCTTCGGTCAGCTCCTCGGCGGACAAACGCACCAGCGTAACGTTATCCACAGCGTTTTCGCTGAGGTTGCTCAGGGCCGCGTTGACCGAAGTCTTGCTGATTTCGGTAGCGAGCACTTTGCGCACGCGAGTCGCCAGCGGCAGGGTGAAGTTGCCGTTGCCGCAGTACAACTCGAGCAGATCGTCGCTGCGATCGCCCAGCGCTTCGTAAGCCCAATTGAGCATCTTCTGGTTCACCGTGCCGTTGGGCTGGGTGAACGCGCCTTCGGGCTGGCGATAGCTGAAGGTGCGGCCGCCGACTTCGAGTTTCTCGACGACATAGTCCTGACCGAGCACTTCGCGCTTGCCCTTGGAGCGGCCGATGATGCTCACGCCGAGATCGGCCGACAGCTTCGTTGCTGCCGCATGCCAGTGCTCGTCCAGCGGACGGTGATAGCACAGGGTGATCATCGCGTCGCCGGCCAGCGTGGTCAGAAATTCGACTTGGAACAGCTTGTGGCTCAGCGCCGAACTGGCTTGCCACGCGGCCTTCAACTGCGGCATCAACTGGTTGATGCGCAGGCTGGCAATCGGGAATTCTTCGATAAGGATCGGCGTGCGTTTGTCGTCCTGAGAGAACATCGCGTAGTGGCGTTCGCCGCCCTCGCGCCACAGGCGGAATTCGGCGCGCAGGCGGAAGTTCTGCAGAGGCGAGTCAAACACCGTCGGCGCAGGTGCATCGAACGGTGCCAGCAGATCACGCAAGCGCGTGACCTTGGCTTCGAGTTGTTCGGCGTAGGCTTGGGAATCGAAACTCATGCGTTGAACCAACCCAACTTGATCACAAACAGAATCGACAGAATCACCAGTGCCGGGTTCAGCTCACGGGCGCGGCCGGACAGCAGCTTGATGGCGGTCCAGGCGATGAAGCCGAAGGCGATGCCGTTAGCGATCGAATAGGTGAACGGCATGGCCAGCGCGGTAACCACAACCGGCGCCGCCACGGTGATGTCGTCCCAGTCTATTTCCGCCAGGCCGGAAGTCATCAGCACGGCGACGAACAGCAGCGCTGGCGCAGTGGCGAACGCCGGAACGCTGGCCGCCAGGGGCGAGAAGAACAGCGCCAGCAGGAACAGGATTGCCACGACGATGGCGGTCAGGCCCGTGCGGCCCCCGGCACTGACGCCGGCAGCGGATTCGATGTAACTGGTCGTGGTCGAAGTACCCAGCAGCGAGCCGGCCATGGCCGCAGTACTGTCGGCGATCAGCGCACGGCCCATTTTCGGCATGTGGCCGTCCTTGCCCATCAGGCCGGCGCGCTTGGCGACGCCGATCAGGGTCCCGGAGTTGTCGAACAGGTCGACGAACAGGAAGGCGAAAATCACGCTGACCAGACCGATGTCGAGTGCGCCTTTGATGTCCAGTTGCAGGAAGGTCGGCGCCAGCGACGGCGGCATTGACATGATGCCGCCGAACTCGGTGACGTTCAGTACGATCGAGGCGATGGTTACGGCGAGAATGCCGATCAGCACCGCGCCACGCACTTTCAGCGCTTCGAGGGCGACGATCACGGCAAAGCCAACGGTGGCCAGAATCGGCGCCGGTTTGGTCAGATCGCCGAGGCCGACCATGGTCGCCGGGTTGCTGACCACGATGCCGGCATTGTGCAGGGCGATCAGTGCCAGGAACAGGCCGATACCTGCGGCGATCGCCGAGCGCAGTGGCAGCGGAATGGCGTTGATGATCCATTCACGGATGCGGAAGATCGACAGCAGAAAGAACAGCACGGCGGAAATGAACACCGCACCCAGCGCCACTTGCCAGGTGTGGCCCATGTGCAGCACCACGGTGTAGGTAAAGAAGGCGTTCAGGCCCATGCCCGGAGCGAGAGCGATCGGGTAGTTGGCGATCAGGCCCATCACGGTCGAGCCGATTGCAGCCGCCAGACAGGTGGCGACGAAGATCGCGCCTTTGTCCATGCCGGTCTCGCCGAGGATGCTCGGGTTGACGAACAGAATGTAAGCCATGGCCAGGAAAGTCGTGACGCCCGCAAGAATTTCGGTGCGCACGTTGGTGTTGTGTGCCTTGAGTTGAAACAGCCTTTCCAGCATGTCTGCTCCCCGTGGCGCGCGTGGCGCCGTGAATGTATCGACCTCAACAGCAAAGCACAGACCGTCGCAAGCGCCTGGAAAATTGTCGTGGGCCGGAAAAAGCCGCGCATCATACCAGCCGCGTGAGGAATTTGGCGGATGTTGGTGTCGATCGTCGGCGAAGTTTTGCGCAGCCAACAACTGCGCCATACTGCGCGCTGATTTTTTGGAGTGGGCAGGCATGCGCAACGGTTGGATCAGGATTTTCGGATGGATTGCAGCACTGCTGCAGACAGCTCCGGCGTTCGCGGCATCGGCGCCGCCGCTCACCGAGGTGAAGGTGATCAAAGTGCAGTCACCGTCCTGCGGCCTGGAAGATATTGCCGATAACCAGCCGCAAACCCAATGCAATCACAGCGGGCCGAATATCAAAGTCTTCGTGCTGGAAGTCGGCTATGGCCAGAACCAGCCACACGTGACTCTGGATGGCTTCGAGGTCAACGGCACCAGAGGTCCGGTGTGCGCCTTCGATAATGGCAACCTCACCGAATGCACGCCTGGCAGCAAAACCGTCGGATCTCTTTATACCTTCGATCTGGCCGGCAAACAGGAAGGCACCTTCAACTTCAGCAACACCTCGATCAACGCCCCGCGCAACACGCTTTCGACCCAGCTTTACATCAAGTAACGGCTGTCTGCGAACAGGGTGGGACAAAGCTGACTACGCTTGACTGACTATCCAGCGGAAAGCACCCATGACTTCCAGAGCCCTGATTGCCCTCGCCGAGGGCATCGACGATTTGCAAAGCGTGACCCTGATCGACGTGCTGCGCCGCGCCGGCATCGAAGTGGTCGCCGCCAGCATCGAAGGCCGACGCATGCTGACCTGTGCGCGCGGCACCCGGCTGACTGCCGACGGCATGCTGGTCGATGTACTGGCACAGACTTTTGACCTCATTGTCCTGCCGGGCGGTGCCGTCGGTTCCCGGCATCTGGCGGCGCATCAACCCTTGCAGCAATTGCTCAAGGACCAAGCCAGCGCCGGCCGCCTGTTCGCCGCCATCGGCGAAGCTCCAGCTGTCGCCCTGCAAGCATCAGGCGTGCTGCGCCAGCGACGCATGACCTGCCTGCCCGGCGCCAGCCATCAACTATCAGGCTGTACGTTTGTTGATCAAGCGGTGGTGGTCGACGGCAACTGCATCACCGCCCAAGGCTCGGGCGCGGCGCTGGAATTTGCCTTGACCCTGGTCGAGCAGCTTGGTGGCAAGGCGTTGCGGGCGAGGGTGGCGGGGGAGTTGATGGCCTGAAGGGTCAGCCGTGGGCTGCGAGGGGTTCTATCATTGGTTGCTCACGGTGCTCCGCTTGCCAAAGATCGTAGTCGGTTTGGACGCCTAGCCAAACGCGCGCCTTGCCGATCCCTGCACGCTCAAGTCTTACTGCCAGATCCGGGCTGATCGGCGCGTGTCCGTGCAGTACGCGCGAAAGATGCGGGCGTGCAAAGCCAAGGTGCCGGGCCAATTCGCTCACGCTGATACCAAGCTCGGGCAAGATATCCAGCAGCAGGGTTTCACCGGGGTGTGGCGGGTTGTGCATGGGCATGAGCCAGCCTCCTGTCAGTGGTAGTCCAGATAATCGACCAATTCGATATCCGAACCGACAAAACGAAAGATCACTCGCCAGTTGCCTGAAACGCTGAGCGACCAATATTCGCTCAGCTCACCTTTCAACGGATGCAGGCGCCAGCCGGGCAAGTCCAGGTCTGCGGGAAGCGTCGCTCGATCCATGAACTGCAACATGCGCGACAGCCGTTTTGCATGGTCGGCACGAATTCCACGAGTCGTACCTGTTTCATAGAAGCCACGAAGGCCTTTGTGCTGAAAGGATTTGATCATGGCGGCGAGTGTAAGGCGATACATTACACCCGGTGCGGTAACTATGTACCGCACGTTGTCGCTTGATAGGTGCTGAGCAGGTGAGTTTTTTCCAAAAAACTCAGACCTTCTCTTCCACCGGCACATGCATCCGGTCCCGATTCGCCAACGTCGGGAATAGTTTGATCCACGTTCCTGTGACCACCAGCGTGCCGATCCCGCCCATCACCACGGCCGGCACGGTGCCGAACCAGTGGGCGGTGAGGCCGGATTCGAATTCGCCCAACTGGTTGGATGCGCCGATGAACAGGCCGTTGACCGCACTGACCCGGCCGCGCATTTCGTCGGGGGTTTCCAGTTGTACGAACGAGGCGCGGATGACCATGCTGATCATGTCCGCTGCGCCGAGCACCACCAGCACCGCCAGCGAGAACCAGAACGAGGTCGACAGGCCGAACGCGATGGTGGCGACGCCGAAGATGCCGACGGCGGTGAACATCACCCGGCCGACATTGCGTTCCACGGCAAATCGCGCCAGAAACAGCGACATCAGCAACGCACCCACCGCCGGCGCCGAGCGCAACAGGCCAAGGCCCCACGGGCCGGTCAGCAGAATGTCCTTGGCGAACACCGGCAGCAACGCCGTGGCGCCACCGAGCAACACGGCGAACAGGTCCAGCGAGATCGCTCCGAGGATGTCCGGGCGGCTGCGGATGAAGCGAATTCCCGCCAGCAGCGAGTCCAGCGTGGCTTTGCCTTTATTCAATGGCGTCTGGCGTGCCGGCAGGTTGAGCATCAGCGTGCAGGCGATCACGTACAGCAGCACGGTCGGGCCGTAGACCCAGACGCTGCCGAACGCATAGAGCAAACCGCCAAGAGCCGGAGCGACGATAGTGGCCGACTGCTGCGCCGATTGCGCGGCGGCAACCGCACGGGGGAAAAGCGCACTGGGGACGATGCTGGGCAGCAAGGCCTGAGTCGTCGGCATCTCGAACGAACGGGCGGCGCCGAGCAGGAAGGCGAGGATGAAAATCATCTCGCGGGTGACGTGATCGGTGGCGCTGCCGATAGCCAGCGCCAAGGCAATCAGTGCCTGCAACGACTGGCAAAGCGCGGCGACCTTGCGCCGATCATAGCGATCGGCAACGTGCCCGGTGTGCAGCATGAACAGCACCCGCGGCGCGAATTCGACCAGCCCGACCAGGCCCAGATCCAGCACGTTGCCGGTCAGTTGATACAGATTCCAGCCGATCGCCACGGTGAGCATCTGGAAACCGCTGGCGGTGAAAATCCGCGCCAGCCAAAAGGCCATGAATGGACGATGGTGACGTAACAGCAGGGGCTCTTGAATGGGCATCTGAAGGCAGGTCTTGGGCGAGTGAACGGCGAGATTATCACCAGTCTGTAACAGGAAGTTGCTAGGAGAAACAATTCAGTTAGCCAGACATCGATCTTTCATGCTGACAATCAACCCTGTGGTGAGGGGATTTATCCCCGTTGGGTCGCGCAGCGGCCCCAAAAGCTGGAAGCGACGACTGCTGCGCAGCCGAACGGGGATAAATCTCCTCGCCACAGGGGAGTGAGGCAACTTGTCACGCGGCAAACCACCACGCAGTTCATTGGTAAAAATGGGACTACTCTTTCAACGTTGCTTGATCCAGATCAAGACCCCGACCGGAACTGATCTGGCGGCCATTTGGCCAGACTCCCTGCGTTGCGATGGTTGCAAAAAAAGAACGAATCCGAATTCGCCGCACTCCATATCCGTGGGGGCAGTGGTGCAGGCCTCCGGGCCAGCTACCCGTATTACCTGACAGAGGAAGCCATATGTTCGGTTTAGAGGCTCTGGATCTCGCCCGAATTCAGTTCGCGTTCACCATCTCGTTCCACATTCTGTTCCCGGCCATCACCATTGGCCTGGCGAGTTACCTGGCGGTGCTCGAAGGCTTGTGGCTGAAGACCCGCAACGACACCTACCGTGATCTCTACCATTTCTGGTCGAAGATTTTTGCCGTCAACTTCGGCATGGGCGTGGTTTCCGGGCTGGTCATGGCTTATCAGTTCGGCACCAACTGGAGTCGTTTTTCCGACTTCGCCGGTGCCGTCACCGGGCCGTTGCTGACCTATGAAGTGCTCACCGCGTTCTTCCTTGAGGCCGGTTTCCTTGGCGTCATGCTGTTCGGCTGGAACAAGGTCGGGCGCGGCCTGCACTTCTTCTCGACGGTGATGGTAGCGATCGGCACGCTGATTTCGACCTTCTGGATTCTCGCCTCCAACAGCTGGATGCAGACCCCGCAAGGCTTTGAAATCGTCAACGGTCAGGTGATCCCCACCGACTGGCTGGCAATCATCTTCAACCCGTCATTCCCTTACCGGCTGATGCACATGGCCACGGCGGCGTTCGTCGCCACTGCCTTCTTCGTCGGCTCGTCAGCGGCCTGGCACCTGCTGCGCGGCAGAGACAACCCGGCGATCCGCACCATGCTGTCGATGGCCATGTGGATGGCATTGATCGTCGCGCCGATTCAAGCGGTGATCGGCGACTTCCACGGCCTCAATACGCTCAAGCATCAGCCGGCAAAAATCGCTGCGATCGAAGGCCACTGGGAAAACCATGGCGACGAAGCGACGCCGCTGATCCTGTTCGGCTGGCCGGACATGAAAGAGGAACGCACCAAGTTCGCCGTAGAGATTCCATACCTCGGCAGCCTGATTCTGACCCACTCGCTGGATAAACAAGTACCGGCGCTGAAGGAATTTCCACCGGAAGACCGGCCGAATTCGACCATCGTGTTCTGGTCGTTCCGGATCATGGTCGGCCTCGGTTTCCTGATGATCTTCACCGGTTTGTGGAGTCTGTGGCTGCGCAAACGCGACTCGCTGTATACCTCGCGGCCGTTCCTGCATCTGGCCTTGTGGATGGGGCCGTCCGGCCTGATCGCAATTCTTGCCGGCTGGTTCACCACGGAAATCGGCCGTCAACCGTGGGTGGTCTATGGCCTGATGCGCACCGCAGATGCTTCGTCCAACCACAGCTTCATGCAGATGAGCATCACCCTGATCATGTTCGTAGTGGTGTATTTCGCCCTGTTCGGCGCCGGGCTCGGCTACATGATGCGCCTGGTGCGCAAAGGGCCGAAGATCAGCGAAGGCAGCGCAACGCCGGACGGTGGTCCAGGCAAGAAACGCACCCCGGCGCGTCCGTTGTCCGCAGCCGATGATCCGGCCGAGGGCGAGCACGAAGACAACACTCGCTTGACCAAGGAGATTTGACTCATGGGTATCGATCTTCCGCTGATCTGGGCCGTGATCATCATCTTCGGCATCATGATGTACGTGGTCATGGACGGCTTCGACCTGGGCATCGGCATTCTCTTCCCGTTCGTGCCCGGCAAGACCGATCGCGACGTGATGATGAATACGGTCGCCCCTGTATGGGACGGCAACGAAACCTGGCTGGTGCTGGGCGGGGCGGCGTTGTTCGGCGCCTTCCCGCTGGCCTATTCGGTGGTGTTGTCGGCGCTGTACCTGCCGCTGATCTTCATGCTCATGGGCCTGATCTTTCGCGGTGTGGCCTTCGAGTTCCGCTTCAAGGCGAAGGATGAAAAACGTCACCTGTGGGACAAGGCATTCATCGGTGGTTCGATCGCGGCGACGTTCTTTCAGGGCGTGGCGCTGGGAGCGTTCATCGATGGTCTGCCGGTGGTCAATCGCCAGTTCGCTGGAGGTTCACTGGACTGGCTGACACCGTTCACGCTGTTCTGCGGCGCGGCGCTGGTGGTGGCCTATGCCTTGCTCGGCTGTACCTGGCTGATCATGAAAACCGAAGGCAAGTTGCAGGAACAAATGCATGATCTGGCGCGACCGCTGGCGTTCGTCCTGTTGGCAGTGATTGGTGTCGTCAGCCTGTGGACGCCACTGTCGCATCCGGAAATCGCCTCACGCTGGTTCAGCATGCCGAATCTGTTCTGGTTCATGCCGGTGCCGATTCTGGTGCTGGTCACCTTGTACGGCCTGATCCGCGCGGTGGCACGTAACGCCAACTACACGCCGTTCCTGCTGACCCTGGTGCTGATCTTCCTCGGCTACAGTGGCTTGGGCATCAGCCTGTGGCCGAACATCGTGCCACCGTCGATCTCGATCTGGGACGCCGCCGCGCCGCCGCAAAGTCAGGGCTTCATGCTGGTCGGCACGTTGTTCATCATCCCGTTCATCCTGGGGTATACCTTCTGGAGCTACTACGTGTTCCGCGGCAAGGTCACCCACGAAGATGGTTATCACTAATCCAATGCTGGGCTTGCCCTGTGGGAGCGAGCCTGCTCGCGAAGGCGTCCGCAGTGACGCCTTGGCTTAACGGAGATCGATGCAATGACCGGCAAACATTCCCTGCACGACATTGAAGAAGCCGAAAAAAAGCCGCTGTGGCAGCGGCTCGGCTGGTTGGCCCTGATCTGGGTTGGCAGTGTCGGCGTGTTGTTCATCGCCGCCAGCCTGATGCGCATGTTCATGAATGCCGCAGGTTTGACCACCCACTGAAATATCCCGTCCCGGCGCCTTCGGGTATGGACTTGCGACCCTCCTCACGGAGGGTTTTTTTATGCCGCAGATTTATTTGCGCGCTTTGAGGATGACGAATTTCGGCGTGGCCGCCACTTGCTCGACGCCACGAAACAAGCGCGCCAGTTTGCTGTGATAGCCCAGATGCCGATTGCCGACAATGTACAGCGCACCGCCGACCACCAGTGCCTCGCGCGCCTGCTGGAACATGCGCCAGGCGAGGAAATCGCCGACCACCTGTTGCTGATGGAAGGGTGGGTTGCACAGCACCACGTCCAGCGACTGCGGCGCCTGCCCGGCCAGGCCGTCGCCAGCGCGCACGATGACTTCGCGATCGCCCAATGCCGCGCGCCAGTTCTCGGCAGCCGATTGCACCGCCATGAACGATTCGTCGGCCAGCGTGTAATGCGCATCCGGGTTCTGCAAGGCGCTGGCAATTGCCAGGACGCCGTTGCCGCAACCCAGGTCGGCGACCCGCGCGTGGCCAAGGTTTTTCGGCAGATGCGGCAGAAACGCGCGAGTGCCGATGTCGAGGCCTTCGCGGCAGAACACATTGGCGTGGTTGAGCAATTCGATCGCTGGTTCGTCGAGACGATAACGAGTCGGATAGGGCGATGTGGCGGGCGCTTTGCTTTCAGGCGTGGCGATCAGCAGTCGGGCTTTCTTCACGGCCAGCGACGCCTGCACCGGGCCAATGTAGCGCTCGAGCAGATCGCCGGCAGCGCGCGGCAGATGCTTGACCATGGCGGCGGCGATCACTTGCGCGCCCGGCGCGAGTTGCCCTTGCAGGCGGATCAACTGCTCTTCCAATAGCGCCAGCGTCTTGGGAACGCGGATCAGCACCCGGTCAAACGGCCCGACCAAGGGCTCACTGGCCGGAATCGGACGAATCGCATCGAACGCCTGGCCATTGCGTAGCAGATTCTTTTCCAGCCCGACGAAACCCAGGAACGAATCGCCGCTGCTGCTCACCTCGACCTTGCCCAGCAGGCTGATCGCCAAGGCGCCGAAGCTGTCATTGAGCACCAGCACGCGGGTGCTGCTCTGAGGTTGTTCGCTGGCGAGATGATTGAGCAGGTATTCGTCCGCCGCATCGAACGCTTGCAGCGGTTCATTCTGCTGTTCAGGCTGGCGGATCAGGTCGAGCTGGGCGAAAGGCGTTTCGAGCAAGGGCATGGGGCGGGGACTCAGGATATTCGGCAGATATCCCGTTGCCGGCAGATGGTGCGACGGGATCCGACCGAGTGGACTGCGATGCAAGCAGGTTGCGTCATCACTCGGAAAGGCCTGAATGGTACGTTTTTTTGCGCGTAAATACTCGCAGGATTACCGTGCGATATTGCTCGTCAGTCAGATAATCCCGGCACGAGCGGCGGCAATCACTGCGGAAATCTTGTTGCAGACGTTGAATTTTTCGATGACGTTTTGCACATGATAGTTAACGGTGCGTTCGCTCAGGCTGAGGATTCTCGAAATATCGTGAGCGGTCTTGCCCATGGCGGACAATTTCATGATCTCCAGTTCCCGGGACGATAGCCTCGGTTTGCTGGGTTTGGCCGGTGTGGGCACGGTGCGGGCATACAGGTCACTGAAGTGTCGGTTGGCAAAAAACAGATAACCGTAATGCTCATACAGTTCGAGCGGGCTGATCGGGCAGTGGGTTCGAGCCAGACTGATGATGCTGCACAAACCGCTGGTTTCGTCATGAAAGGCCTGCGACCAGCCATGCTGCAGCCCATTCTGTTTCAACGCCTGCCACAACTCGGGTGCATCGTTGAAGACTCTTTCTTCCCAGACGATGGGTAATATTGAGTGATTGCAATGCGCTATTACCGGATCAATATTGCGGAAGTTCTCTTTGTTGTACTGAATGTTCCATTCTTTAGGGTAGTTATTGATCTGCAAGGCATTCAGGTGGACATCACGATGAGGGGACGTCACTGCTATTGCACAGTAGTTAAAGCCCAGATTCTCGGCAAATCTCAGCAGTATCGGGTATGCCGCTTCAATGCCTTTGGCAAATGTCAGTTGTTTCAATTGTGATTCCTTCCACGTTTCCATGAACTTTGCCTCTGTATCTTGATATCGGGGTGCGGAATGGATCCAAAAGATCCGGCACGAATCGAAGTGTAGGATCTTTCCTGCGAAACGCCTTACATTTTTTCGAGATTGAAACTTTGATGTTTTTTATAAAGTGTTCTTAGCAATACGCGCTGTTATATTTTAACTGCCATCTTAAAGTTATTACTCTAGATCTAAAATTGACATCACATCGAATGTGCAGCGCTGATTCTGTCAATATCATTACCGTTGGCAGGTGTTTGGCAGCGCGGTTTTGCGGGACACTATAGGCAATCGTTTCAAGGAGTGCCTCATGACTGCCAGTGCCGAGAAGTACACCACCCAGACCTTGCTCGATGTGCAACCGTTGACGGCGAACCTGTTCACGCTGCGCACCAGCCGCGACCCAGGCTTTCGCTTTCGTGCCGGCCAGTTCGCCCGACTGGGCGTCACCAAGGCCGATGGGAGCACGGTCTGGCGCGCCTATTCGATGGTGTCGTCGCCGTTCGACGAGTTTCTCGAGTTCTTTTCCATCGTCGTGCCGGGCGGCGAATTCACCAGTGAGCTGAGCCGGCTCCAGGTCGGCGACAGCTTGATGGTAGAACGCCAGGCGTTCGGCTACCTGACGCTGGATCGCTTTGTCGATGGCCGAGACCTGTGGTTACTGTCCACCGGCACCGGGGTGGCACCGTTTCTGTCGATCCTGCAGGACTTCGAGGTCTGGGAGAAATTCGAGCGAATCATTCTGGTTTACAGCGTGCGGGAGGCGCGGGAGCTGGCTTATCAGGAGTTGATCGCCGGGTTGGCGCAACGGGACTATCTGAGCGAATACGCCCACAAGCTGCAATTCATCCCCACTGTGACCCGCGAAGCGCATCCAGGCGCGCTGCGGGGCCGGATTACTACGCTGATTGAAAACGGCGAGCTGGAACGTGCGGCGGGCGTTGAGCTCTCGCCAGAGCATTCGCGTGTGATGTTGTGCGGCAACCCGCAGATGATCGACGACACCCGCGCCTTGCTGAAACAGCGCGACATGCGCCTGAGCCTGACGCGCAAGCCGGGGCAGGTTGCGGTGGAAAATTACTGGTAACGAAAACGGCACCCACGGGTGCCGTTTTGATGACTACCGAATGCCTCAGGGCCGCTCGTTCTGCGCCTTGAGCAGGTCGCGAATTTCGCCCAGCAGTTGCTCTTCCTTGCTCGGGATCGGCGGCGCGGTCGGTGCTACGGCTTCTTCGCGCTTGAGGCGGTTGATGGCTTTGACACCCATGAAAATCGCGAAAGCGACAATCACGAAATCCAGCACCGTCTGCAGGAATTTGCCGTAAGCCAGCACCACTGCGGGCGCATCGCCCTGGGCGGCTTTGAGCGTGACAGCCAGATCACTGAAGTCCACTCCACCGATCAACAGGCCAATCGGCGGCATGATCACGTCGCCGACAAACGACGAAACGATTTTGCCAAACGCCGCGCCGATGATGATACCGACGGCCATGTCGACCACATTGCCTTTGACCGCGAAGGCCTTGAACTCGCTAAGCACGCCCATAGTTATTTCCTTGTTACAGATGAGTTTGGTGTTGGCAGTGTAAATCAGCGAAACGCCTCCTGCGCGAAACACCTTCTTACAATGCCCGTTTTTATCGACACATCAATTGACGATTAGTTTGCAAAATGCCAGCAATCGCGCGCGGAATACGCGCTAACCCGCTGACGGGAAAGCCAATTTCTTCAATCATGGTGTTACGTTCTTTCTATTTATGTTCTGCGGCACAGGCCTCTAGCCTTGGTATGGCGCACCTGGATGCGCCCAATAAAACCAGAGGAACCTGATATGACATCCACTCCTGGACTGGGGGCTTTTCCCTTCCGCCGCACCTTCGGCGTACTGACTGCCGGGCTGCTGACCTTCTCGGTCAACGCCGCTCCGCTGACCCGCGATAACGGCGCGGCAGTCGGTGACAATCAGAACTCGCAAACTGCCGGCGCCAACGGCCCGGTGCTGCTGCAGGATGTGCAACTGATCCAGAAGCTGCAGCGTTTCGATCGTGAACGCATCCCCGAGCGCGTCGTACATGCACGCGGCACTGGCGCTCACGGCACCTTCACCGTGACCGATGACCTCAGCGACCTGAGCAAGGCCAAGGTGTTCGCCGCAGGCCAGAGCACGCCGGTATTCGTGCGTTTCTCGGCGGTGGTGCATGGCAACCACTCCCCGGAAACCCTGCGTGATCCGCGCGGCTTCGCCACCAAGTTCTACACCGCGGACGGCAATTGGGATCTGGTCGGCAACAACTTCCCGACCTTCTTCATCCGTGATGCGATCAAATTCCCGGACATGGTGCACGCCTTCAAGCCCGATCCGCGCACCAACCTCGATGACGATTCGCGCCGGTTCGATTTCTTCTCCCATGTACCGGAAGCCACCCGCACACTGACCGAGTTGTATTCCAACTACGGTACTCCGGCCAGTTACCGGGAGATGGATGGCAATGGTGTTCATGCCTATAAGCTGATCAATGCCAAGAATGAAGTTCACTACGTGAAGTTTCACTGGAAGAGTCTTCAAGGCATCAAGAACCTCACGCCAAAACAAGTCAGCGAAGTTCAGGGTCAGGATTACAGTCATATGACCAATGACTTGGTGAGTAATATCAATAAAGGTAACTTTCCGAAGTGGGACTTGTACGTGCAAGTTCTCAAGCCACAGGATTTGTCCAAGTTTGATTTCGATCCATTGGATGCAACCAAGATCTGGCCGGGTATTGCCGAGCGCAAAGTTGGACAAATGGTCCTGAACCGTAATCCGGCCAATGTCTTCCAGGAAACCGAACAAGTTGCCATGGCACCGGCCAACGTAGTTCCGGGTATCGAGCCTTCGGAAGACCGCTTGTTGCAGGGCCGAGTGTTCTCTTATGCCGATACGCAGATGTATCGCCTCGGCGCCAACGCTTTGCAATTGCCGGTCAATGCACCGAAAACCGCAGTGAACAATGGCAATCAGGATGGTGCGATGAATTTTGGCGCCAGCCAGTCCGGCGTCAACTACCAGCCGAGTCGTCTGCAACCGCGTGAAGAGACGCCAGCGGCGCGTTACAGCCAGTCGGCGCTGTCGGGCAGCACGCAGCAGGCAAAGATCCAGCGTGAGCAGAACTTCAAGCAGGCCGGTGATCTGTATCGCTCGTATAGCAAGCAGGAGCGTCGCGACCTGATTGACAGCTTTGGCGGCTCGCTGGCCACCACCGATGACGAGAGCAAGCACATCATCCTGTCCTTCCTGTACAAGGCCGACCCCGAGTACGGCAGCGGTGTGACCGAAGTGGCCAAGGGCGACCTCAGCCGTGTGAAAGCACTGGCGGCCAAACTGACCGACTGATAGCGATGCGGCGTACGCGAGGGCTGTCCGGCCTCGCGTGCGCTCAAGGAGAGCCCGATGCGTATTTTTCTTTTATGCCTGGCCGGGTGCCTGTCGTTCAGCGCGTGGGCGGCACCGGTCGAGCAAAGCCCCGAGGCAATCAAGGCGCAGTTGCAGGATTACTATTTCGACGCCGCACGGCGTGGCGACGTGCCGATGCTCGAGACCTTTATCGAGTCCGGCTATTCCCTCGATACCCGCGACAGCAAGGGTTACACCGCGCTGATTCTGGCCGCCTACCACGGTCAGGCGCCGGCGGTTGAACGCCTGCTCGCCGCTGGCGCAGATGCCTGTGCTCAGGATCAACGCGGTAACACGGCGCTGATGGGCGCGATTTTCAAAGGCGAGTTGCAGATCGCCCGGCGCCTGATGGCCACCGATTGCAGCCCCGACCAACGTAACGGCGCCGGACAGACAGCGGCGATGTACGCCGGGCTGTTCAAGCGTCTGGAATTGCTTGATGCGCTGAAAGCCAAGGGCGCCGACCTCAATGCCGAGGATCCGCTGGGCAACAGCGCCGCACGTCTGGCCAGCGGCGAAATCCGTACTGCTGCGCCGCGCTGATCGGCGGTGGCTGCGTTATCATCGCGTCTTTTGTTCCGGGGGTTCTGATGGCCAAGGCCAAGCGCATGTACGGCTGCACCGAGTGCGGCGCAACCTTTCCCAAGTGGGCCGGGCAGTGCGGTGAGTGCGGTGCCTGGAACACCCTGACCGAAACCATGATCGAAAGCGGCGGGGCCACGGCCCCTGCCGGGCGCACCGGTTGGGCAGGGCAGCAGGCACAGATCAAGACGCTCGCCGAAGTCAGCATCGAAGAGATTCCACGTTTTTCCACCGCCTCCGGTGAGCTCGACCGCGTGCTCGGCGGTGGTCTGGTCGATGGCTCGGTTGTGCTGATCGGCGGTGATCCGGGGATCGGCAAATCGACCATTCTGTTGCAAACCCTGTGCAATCTGGCCAAAAGCATGCCGGCGCTGTACGTCACTGGTGAGGAATCCCAGCAGCAGGTGGCGATGCGCGCCCGCCGTCTCGGCCTGCCGCAGGATCAACTGCGGGTGATGACCGAAACCTGCATCGAAACCATCATTGCCACCGCCCGCCAGGAAAAGCCCAAGGTGATGGTGATCGACTCGATCCAGACCATCTTCACCGAACAGCTGCAATCGGCGCCGGGCGGCGTGTCGCAGGTGCGTGAAAGTGCGGCGCTGCTGGTGCGTTACGCCAAACAGAGCGGCACGGCGATCTTCCTCGTCGGCCACGTCACCAAAGAGGGCGCCTTGGCCGGTCCGCGTGTTCTGGAACACATGGTCGATACCGTGCTGTATTTCGAAGGTGAATCCGATGGTCGTCTACGTCTGCTGCGCGCGGTGAAGAACCGTTTCGGGGCGGTCAACGAATTGGGCGTGTTCGGCATGACCGACAAGGGCCTGAAAGAAGTCTCCAACCCATCGGCGATTTTTCTCACCCGCGCCCAGGAAGAAGTCCCGGGCAGTGTGGTCATGGCGACGTGGGAAGGCACCCGACCGATGCTGGTGGAAGTGCAGGCACTGGTCGATGACAGCCATCTGGCCAACCCGCGTCGGGTGACGCTGGGCCTGGATCAGAACCGTCTGGCGATGTTGCTCGCGGTGCTGCACCGCCACGGCGGGATTCCGACCCACGATCAGGACGTGTTCCTCAACGTGGTCGGTGGCGTGAAGGTGCTGGAGACAGCGTCGGATCTGGCGTTGATGGCGGCGGTGATGTCGAGTTTGCGCAATCGGCCGTTACCGCATGATCTGCTGGTGTTCGGCGAAGTCGGCCTGTCCGGCGAGGTGCGCCCGGTGCCAAGCGGGCAGGAGCGGCTGAAAGAAGCGGCCAAGCACGGTTTCAAACGCGCCATCGTGCCGAAGGGTAATGCTCCGAAGGAATCGCCTCCCGGCTTGCAGATCATCGCCGTGACGCGTCTCGAACAGGCCCTCGACGCACTCTTCGAGTAACCACAATCCCCTGTGTAAGAGCTGCCGAAGGCTGCGATCTTTTGATCTTGAAACAAAATCAAAAGATCGCAGCCTTCGGCAACTTCTACAGGGCGCAAGTCAGATTTCGATCAGCGCACCCAGTTCGCGCTCCAGCTCGGCCTCATCCGCCAGATTCAGTTCGATCAACCGGCGCAGGCGCTGGATCGATTCCAGGCTGATATGCCGGCAGATGAACCCCAAGTGGCCGTTTTCCTCGTGGGCCAGATGCACGTCCATTTCGATATCGACGTCTTCGCTCAAATGAATGTCGACTAGGAAGTCTTGCTCTTTATCCCCAAGCCACGGCTCCGGTCGCTCGATCAGCAGGCCCTTGAGCGACAGGTCGATCAGTTTGACCGGCCAGATGTACTCGCCCTGTTTCAGCTCGGTTCGGGCATCGAACGCAATACGTTTGAAACGACGTCGATTGGCGGGGTGCTCGCTCATGGCGCAATCCTCATGAAGGTTCGCTGACTATAGACCGCGAATGCGGGCGCCAGCCAATCGCTCAAGCGTCTAGACCTATGTCGGGGTATGGCCTTTGGCGCCGTAAGCGCTAAACTCGGGGTGGCTGTCTTTCTTGTCCACCCTGGCTGGAATAATAAAATGAAAAATAATAATAGCCTGCTGCGCCACTTACCCTGGCTCGTGCTGGCAATCGTAGGAGCGTGCGCCCTGGGCGTAGTGGCATTGCGCCGCGGCGAGGCGATCAACGCCTTGTGGATTGTGGTCGCTGCCGTGGCCATTTATCTGGTTGCGTACCGTTACTACAGTCTGTTCATCGCCAACAACGTGATGCAACTGGATCCGCGTCGGGCCACCCCCGCCGTGCTCAACAACGATGGTCTGGACTACGTGCCGACCAACAAACACATTCTTTTCGGTCACCACTTCGCGGCCATCGCTGGCGCGGGGCCGCTGGTCGGTCCGGTGCTGGCGGCGCAGATGGGGTATCTGCCCGGCACACTCTGGCTGATTGCCGGTGTGGTGCTGGCGGGCGCGGTGCAGGACTTCATGGTCCTGTTCATGTCGACCCGACGCAACGGCCGTTCCCTGGGCGACATGGTGCGTGAAGAGATGGGCCGGATTCCCGGGACCATCGCACTGTTCGGCTGCTTCCTGATCATGATCATCATCCTCGCGGTGCTGGCGCTGATCGTGGTCAAGGCCCTCGCCGAGAGCCCGTGGGGCATCTTCACCGTGATGGCGACCATCCCGATCGCGATGTTCATGGGCATCTACATGCGCTACATCCGCCCGGGCCGCATCGGCGAGATCTCCGTGGTCGGTGTGTTGCTGCTGCTCGGCTCGATCTGGCTGGGCGGGCAGATTGCTGCCGATCCGGTATGGGCCAAAGCCTTCACCTTCACCGGTGTGCAGATTACCTGGATGCTGGTCGGTTACGGTTTTGTCGCCGCGTCGCTGCCGGTCTGGCTGATTCTGGCGCCGCGTGACTATCTGTCGACCTTCCTCAAGATCGGCACCATCGTCGCCCTGGCGATCGGTATTCTGGTGACCATGCCCGAGCTGAAAATGCCGGCGCTGACCCAGTTCGTCGACGGCACCGGGCCGGTATGGAAGGGCGGTCTGTTCCCGTTCCTGTTCATCACCATCGCTTGCGGCGCGGTATCGGGTTTCCACGCGCTGATCTCGTCGGGCACCACGCCGAAGCTTTTGGATAACGAAACCAACGCCCGCTACATCGGTTACGGCGGCATGCTGATGGAATCGTTCGTGGCGATCATGGCCATGGTTGCCGCTTCGGTGATCGAGCCAGGCGTGTACTTCGCCATGAACAGCCCGGCCGCCGTGGTCGGCAGTGATGCCGCGTCAGTGGCGCAAATGGTCACCAGCTGGGGCTTCGCGATCACGCCGGAAGCGCTGCAAGCCGTGGCCCACGACATCGGTGAAACCACCATTCTGGCCCGTGCTGGCGGTGCGCCGACCCTGGCGGTCGGTATCGCGCAGATCCTGCACAGTGTCCTGCCGGGTGAAAACACCATGGCGTTCTGGTACCACTTCGCGATCCTGTTCGAAGCGCTGTTCATCCTCACCGCTGTGGACGCCGGTACCCGTGCCGGGCGTTTCATGCTGCAGGATCTGCTCGGCTCCTTCGTACCGGCGCTGAAGCGCACCGAATCGTGGACCGCCAACCTGATCGCCACCGCCGGTTGTGTGGCGATGTGGGGCTGGTTGCTGTATCAGGGCGTGATCGATCCACTGGGCGGCATCAACACCCTGTGGCCATTGTTCGGCATCTCCAACCAGATGCTCGCCGGTATCGCGCTGATGCTCGGCACCGTGGTCCTGATCAAGATGAAGCGCCAGCGCTACATCTGGGTCACCCTGTTGCCGGCCACCTGGCTGTTGATCTGCACCACCACTGCTGGCTTCATCAAGCTGTTCGACGCCAACCCGGCGATCGGCTTCCTGTCCCTGGCCAAGAAGTACAGCGATGCGCTGGCCAACGGTCAGGTGCTGGCGCCGGCGAAAAGCGTCGAGCAGATGCAGCACGTGATCTTCAACGCCTACACCAACGCCACACTCACCGCGCTGTTCCTGTTCGTGGTGTTCAGCATCCTGTTCTATGCGCTCAAGGTCGGCATCGCCGCCTGGGGCAAGAAAGAGCGTACGGATAAAGAATCGCCATTCCAGGCCCTGCCGGATGCGTAACCAGAGGATTGCAGCATGTTCAATGACCTGAGTCGCCTCGGTAAATACCTCGGTCAGGCCGCGCGCCTGATGGTCGGCATGCCCGACTACGACACCTACGTCGAGCATATGCAAACCAAACACCCGGACAAACCGGTGATGAGCTACGAGATGTTCTTCCGCGAACGTCAGGAAGCCCGTTACGGTGGCAAGGGTGGGCCGAAGTGCTGTTGAGCTGACAGCCTGCGGTTGAGGTAATCCCCTGTGGGAGCGAGCCTGCTCGCGAATACGGAGTGTCAGTTGATGAAGGATTTGACTGACACACCGCTTTCGCGAGCAGGCTCGCTCCCACATTTGTTTTTGTATTCTTTTCAGGAGATCGGGTTTTGTCTTCTCCCATTCCGGTAACGGTCCTCAGCGGTTTCCTCGGCGCCGGCAAGACCACTTTGCTGCGTCATTTATTGAAAGCCGAGCACGGCCTGAAAATCGCCGTGATTGAAAACGAATTCAGCGACGCCGGCATCGACACCCAACTGCTGGGTGACGAGCCGGTGCAGGTCATGACCCTGGCCAACGGCTGCGTCTGCTGCACCATTCACACCGATCTGACCAAGGCGCTGTACTTGCTGCTCGAGCGCCTGGACAGCGGCGAAATTGCCTTCGATCGTCTGGTGATCGAGTGCACCGGTCTCGCCGATCCGGCACCGGTGGCGCAGACGTTCTTCATCGACGAAGAGCTGCGCGAGCGTTACCTGCTCGACGGCATCATCACCCTGGTCGACGCCGCTCACGCCGACGTGCACCTGACCCAGACCATCGCCCAGGCGCAGATCGGTTTCGCCGATCGTCTGCTGGTAAGCAAGACCGATCTGGTCGATGAGGCGACGTTCACCGCGCTGAGCGAGCGCCTTACGCGAATCAACCGCCGCGCGCCGATCCGCGTGGTCGAGCATGGCAACATCGATCTGGCTGAACTGCTGGATGTGCGTGGTTTCAACCTCAATGCTGACCTGGGCGGCGGTTTGAGCTTGCGTCCGGTGAGCAAGGCGCCGTCGATCGATCGCATCTCCAGCCTGGTGCTGCGCACCGATCAGGCGCTGGATATCGATCAGCTCAGCGAGTTCATGAACGAGTTGCTGGAAGAGCACGGCAAGCAATTGCTGCGCTACAAAGGCGTGTTGAATATTGCCGGGGAAGATCGGCGCCTGGTTTTTCAGGGTGTGCTGAAACTCTATGGTTTCGACTGGGACACCGAATGGGCCGAGGGCGAGACGCGCGAGAGTGTGATCGTGTTTATCGCCGATGACTTGCCGGAAGAGAAGATTCGTGCGGGTTTTGCGCGGGTAGCGGCGCAACAAGCCTGATATTTCAACAGCTCAGAGGGCCTCTTCGCGAGCAGGCTCGCTCCCACAGAGGATTGCATTCCTCCTGACAGAATGCGGTCTTTTGTGGGAGCGAGCCTGCTCGCGAAGGCGATCTAGCCGACAGCACAATGCCCATGGTCTGAACCCAGCAGTGTCTGCTCAAGATGATCCAGTTGCCGATTCATCAACATGCCGGCCTTGGAAACATCACCTCGCCCCACTTCTTCAACCAACGCCAAATGCTCCTGCCATGCGCAACAGCTTTGCGTCGAACACTGACTCCGCGCAATCGCCAACGACGTCAACGGCACCAGACTGCGCAGAAAATGCGCCAACGGCACATTACCCGCCGTCCGCGCCAACTGCAAATGAAACTCCCCCGACAACCGAATCGCCGCCCCGCGCCGATCCTGCTCGATGGCGCGCTTCTCGCGCTCTATCAACGTGCGCAAGCATTTCAAATCGTCTGGCTGCGGACGCTGACACGCCAATCGCACCAAGGTGTTCTCAGCCAACCGTCGCGCATGCAAGGTCTGCCGGATCAGCTCCCGATCAGGCGCAGCCACTCGTGGTCGATGATTGGCGCGCAATACTACGATCTGCTCATGGGACAACTGCGTCAGCACCCGTCGTACATCGGCGCGGCCGGCGCCGAACATCGCTTGCAGACTGTCCTCGGTGAACCGGCTGTCTTCATCGATACGCTGCTCGAGAATCGCGTCGAACACTCGCGGATACAGATCTTCCGTCGGCGTGCCCAGGCGAGAAACGGGCAGGGCGGTCGATTGCGCATGCGAGGCTGAAGCAAAACTGTTCATGGCCGTTCTCCTGGCAAATCAGGTGGGCAGGTTGTCGTCCGGGATGTTCAGCTCAACGCCCATGCGCTGGCCTTCGCGCAGAATGTGCCGACGCATTTCGGCGCTGGCCTGAGCGCTGTTCTTGCTGCGGATCGCGCGGACTACGGCTTCGTTTTCTTCCAGGCGTTCGGCCAGATGTTCCGGTGAATTGCGCAACACTTCGGCACTTTGCTTGAGCGCGTTGCTGGTCTGCTGCACCACGCTCTGGAAAATCGGGTTCGAGGTCAGCGTGAACAGTTCTTCGTGGAAGGCGATGTAGGCGCTGACCCCGGCTTCACTGTCACCGGCCTCGAGGGCTTCGCGCATGTCCATCAGGGTCAGGCGCAATTGGCCGACTTCCTTGCTGCTGATCGATTGCGCGACCAGCCCGACGATGAACGGCTCAAGGGTGTAGCGCAGTTGCAGCACATCTTCGAGGCTGGCGCCGGCCACCGCGCTGTCGTGGCTCTGGCTGTCGCTGAGTTGCGCATCGAGGACGACCACGCCTTTGCCCGGCATCGAGCGCACCAGGCCGAGTGTTTCCAGCACGATCACCGCTTCGCGCAGGCTCGGCCGGCTGATGCCCAGTTGTTCGGCCAGTTCACGCTGGCCCGGCAGCATGTCGCCGGAGCGCCACTGGCCTCGGGCCAACGCGGCGCGGAGTTTCTCCACCACTGAATTGACGACGGTTGAAGTTGTAATCACGTATTGGCTCCCTGCGCCGTGCCTGCGCATTGGCAGGCACGGCACTCATTCAAAAATCTTTCGCCGCCGCCGGAGCGACGGTTTTTCGCGGTTGAAAGTTATAGCCCTGTTCGCCGTTGAGCACCTTGTTCGCTCGCTGTACATCGATGTCCTTTTCCCAGCGGGCGATGGCCACGGTGGCGACGCAGTTGCCGATCAGATTGGTCAGCGCGCGGCCGATGCCCATGAACCAGTCCACGGCCAACACCAGCACCAGGCCGACCACGGGAATCGCCGGAATCGCCGTCAGCGTTGCCGCGAGAATCACCAGCGCCGAACCGGGAATGCCGTGGGCGCCTTTGGAGGTGATCAGCGAAACCAGCAGAATCGTCAGCAAATCGGTCATCGCCAGCGGTGTGCCGGTGGCATTGGCGATGAACACGATGGCCAGGGTCAGGTAGATCGAGAAGCCGTCGAGGTTGAACGAGTACCCGGTCGGGATCACCAGACCGACCGTCGAGCTGCCGATACCGAGGTGTTCGAGCTTGCGCATGATCTGCGGCAGCACGGCGTCGGAAGAGGCGGTGCCCATGACGATCAGCAGTTCTTCCCGCAGGTACTTGAGCAGCGGCCACATGCGCAGGCCGGAGACGCGCATCACCAGACCGAGGATCAGCGCGACGAAGGCGATGCAGGTCAGGTAGAACAGACCGACCAGACTGCCCAGGTGCTGCAGCGAATCGAGACCGTATTTGCTGGTGGTGAAGGCGATGGCGCCGAACACGCCGATCGGCGCCAGCCGGACGATCATGCCCATGATGCGGAAAATCACGTGGCTGAGTTCGTTGATCAGTCGCGAAATCCCGGAAGCCGCTTCGCCAACCAGATTCAGCGCACTGCCGAACAGCACCGAGAACAGCAGCACTTGCAAGATATTGTTGTCAGCGAAGGCACCGATCACCGAGGTCGGGATCAGGTCCATCAGAAATTGCGTGGTGGTGTGCATGTGCTGGCTGCGCTCGGCGAGGTCGCCCATGTCGGCGCTGGAGAGCTGCTCCAGATGAATGTTCGCGCCGCTGCCAATGCCGGTGCTGAAGGCGAACACCAGGCCGATCACCAGAGCGATGGTGGTCAGCACTTCAAAGTAGATCACCGATTTGAGGCCGATGCGCCCGACCTTCTTCAGATCGCCCGCGCCGCTGATGCCGCTGACCACCACGCAGAACACGATCAGGCCAATCAGCATCTTGATCAGTTTGATGAAGCCATCGCCGAGCGGTTTGAGCTGAGCGGAGTATTCAGGAAGGGTCAGCCCGCAGACGATGCCGAGCATCAGTCCGAGAACCACTTGAAGGAAGATTGAACGCGAGCACCATCTGAGCATGGGAGGAATCCTGGGTCGGTGTCCTGGCTGCCGCACGCGTTGCGCATCGGATGCAGGACTTAATTATTGTGGTCTTACCGGTATGTCCAGTGCAGGCGCAGTCTAGGCTTGGTTTTTTCCTGATTACAAGGGGGAAACATGAAATTGGCATGACCGGTCTGACCAGTGGCCCCAAACGCGTATAGGAGCTGCCGAAGGCTGCGATCTTTTCATCTTGCTTTTAAAATCCAGATCAAAAGATCGCAGCCTTCGGCAGCTCCTACAGGTGAATTGCAGGCGAAAAAAAACCGGCCAATCACTTGGCCGGTTTTTCATGCTGCTGGTTTAACGTCGCGATTAAGCGCCGTACACCGGCAGTTTCTTGCAGATGGCTTTGACTTTCTCGCGAACGGCGTCGATCACCGCTTCGTTGTTCAGGTCAGCCAGGATGTCGCAGATCCAGCCGGCCAGCTCTTTGCACTCAGCCTCTTTGAAACCGCGAGTGGTCACAGCCGGAGTACCGAAGCGCAGGCCGGAGGTGACGAACGGCGAGCGTGGATCGTTAGGCACGGAGTTCTTGTTCACGGTGATGAACGCTTTGCCCAGAGCGGCGTCGGCGTCTTTGCCGGAGATGTCCTGCTTGATCAGCGACAGCAGGAACAGGTGGTTTTCAGTACCGCCCGATACCACGTCGAAACCGCGCGCGATGAACACTTCGGCCATGGCCTTGGCGTTCTTCACCACTTGTTGCTGGTAAGCCTTGAACTCAGGCTGCAGCGCTTCCTTGAAGCAGATCGCCTTGGCCGCGATCACGTGCTCCAGCGGGCCACCCCGGGCGCCCGGGAATACTGCGGAGTTGAGCTTCTTCTCGATCTCGGCGTTCGCTTTGGCCAGGATCAGACCGCCACGTGGACCGCGCAGAGTCTTGTGGGTGGTGGTGGTCACGACGTCGGCGAACGGCACCGGGTTCGGGTAGACACCAGCGGCAACCAGACCGGCGACGTGAGCCATGTCGACGAACAGGTAAGCGCCAACCTTGTCAGCGATTTCGCGGAAGCGCGGGAAGTCGAGGATCTGCGAGTAGGCAGAGAAACCGGCAACGATCATTTTCGGCTTGTGCTCGACCGCCAGACGCTCGACTTCGTCGTAGTCGATCAGGCCGTTGGCATCGATACCGTATTGAACGGCGTTGTACAGCTTGCCCGAGGAGGAAACGCTGGCGCCGTGGGTCAGGTGACCGCCATGGGCCAGGCTCATGCCCAGAATGGTGTCGCCACCTTGCAGCAGAGCCAGGTAAACAGCGGCGTTGGCTTGGGAACCGGCGTGCGGCTGAACGTTGGCGTAATCGGCGCCGAACAGTTCCTTGGCACGGTCGATGGCCAGTTGCTCAACCACGTCCACGTATTCGCAACCACCGTAGTAACGCTTGCCCGGATAGCCTTCGGCGTACTTGTTGGTCAGGACCGAGCCTTGAGCTTCCATCACCGCTGGGCTGGTGTAGTTTTCCGAAGCGATCAGCTCAATGTGTTCTTCCTGACGCTGAGCTTCTTGCTCCATGGCGGCAAAAAGGTCGGCGTCGTACTTGGCAATAGTCAAATCACGGCTGAACATGGCGGTCCTCAAGGATCGGGGGCAGAAAAGGGAGGCATTCTAACCCAACCGCTTTTGGATGACATATGAAACGACGTCATGTCGCAGACAAGTGGCGTTCATGACAGATGTGCGGTGCTTTTGCCGGCCCTTTCGCGAGCAGAGGGGCATTGATCGTTCCCTGTGGGAGCTGGCTTGCCAGCGATGCCAGCACCGCAGATGTTCAGTCGAACATGAACAATGCGTCGTTACAGAACTGCGCTTCAAACCGTCCCGCCGGCATCGGCCGGCCGAACAGATAGCCCTGCACCTCATCGCAACCATGCTCACGCAGGAAGTCCAGTTGCTCGTGGGTTTCCACACCCTCGGCAATCACCGCGAGATTCAGGCTGTGGGCCATGGCAATGATCGCCCGGGCGATCTGCGCGTCCTGTTCGCCGGACGGCAGGCCGTCGACGAAAGTACGGTCGATCTTCAGCACGTCGATCGGGAATTGCTTGAGGTAGTTGAGCGATGAATAACCGGTGCCGAAGTCATCGACTGCGATGCTCAGGCCGAGGTTCTTCAGCCCGGCAAGAATCTGCATCGCCTCGCTGACTTCGCGCATCAGGATGCTTTCGGTCAGTTCCAGCTCCAGACACGCCGGCGGCAGGCCGGTTTCGCGCAGGATCGTCGCGATTCGCGTGCCCAACTGGCCGTCGGAGAACTGCCGTGCGGAAATGTTCACCGACACCTTCGGCACCCGCACCCGTTGCTGGTGCCAGGTTTTCAGCTGTCGACAGGCCTCGCTGATGACCCAGTCGCCAACGTCCACCACCAGGCCGAGCTCTTCCAGCACCGGAATGAAATCCCCCGGCGGCACGAGCCCGCGACGTGGATGGCGCCAGCGCAGCAGCGCTTCGGCGCCGGTCAGGCGCTTGCCGTCGCCACTGAACTGCGGCTGGTAATACAGGACGAATTCGTTCTGCTCCAGCGCATGGCGCAGATCGCTTTCCAGTTCCAGACGCTCCAGCGCACTGGCGTTCATGTCGGCCTGATAGAACTGGAAGTTGTTCTTGCCGCGTTCCTTGGCGTGGTACATCGCCGTGTCGGCGTTCTTCATCAACTGGCTGAGTTCGTTGCCGTCCTGCGGACTCAGGGCGATGCCGATACTGGCGGTGACGAAGAACTCGCGGCCCTCGAGCACGAACGGCCGCACCAGGCTGGCGAGAATCTGCTCGGCGACATGAATCGCCCGGTTCAGCGCCAGTTCGCGATTGGAGCGATGCTGCAGCAGCAAGGTGAATTCGTCGCCGCCCATGCGCGCCACGGTGTCGTCGTCATCGACGCAGGCCAGCAGGCGCGTGGCCATGTCCTTGAGCATGCGGTCGCCGGCGGCGTGGCCGAGGGAGTCGTTGATCGGTTTGAAACGGTCGAGGTCGAGGAACATCAGCACCACCCACGACTTCTGCCGTTCGGCCGCTTGCAGCGCGGTGTGCAGACGATCCTGGAACAGCGTGCGGTTCGGCAAATGGGTGAGGGCATCGTAATAGGCGAGGCGGTGGATGCGCTGCTCGCTGGCCTTGCGCTCACTGATGTCGCTGAAGAAACACACGTAACTGGCCAGATCGCCCTCGTCGTCTAGCACGGCAGTAATGCCGACCCACGCCGGGTAATGCTCGCCGTTACGGCGCTTCATCCACACTTCGCCTTCCCAGGTGCTGTGCTCGTGCAACTGCTTGAGCACGTAGCGCAGGTGCGCATCCTGCTGCTCGTCGACGGTGAGCATGTTCGGCAACTGGTCGAGCACTTCGCCGACGCTGTAGCCGCTGACCCGACTGAAGGCTTCGTTGGCCTGAACGATATAACCGGCCGGGTCGGTGATCAGGATCGCCGAGGTAGAGTGCTCGAATACCGTGGCGGCCATGCGCAAATCTTTTTCGGCACGGCGCTGCTGGCTGATATCGCGGCCGACGCCGAGCACGCCTTCGAACGCGCCGTGTTCGTCCCACACCAGCACCAAGCGCAGTTCGATCGGAATCTTGCGGCCGTCGGCGCGCAGGCAATCGAAGAGGAACAGCTGCGTTTGCACCTGACTGCGCAGCAATGCCAGTTGCTCGGGCTTGTCCAGCGCCTTGCTGACGCGGTCCATCAGCACATGAATGCCGTTCAGTTGCCCGGGATTGGCGATGATCGATTGCCAGCCGTTCTGGAAAATCCATTCGGCGTTGTAACCGAGCACCGCCTGCACCGACGGGCTGACGTAGTTCAACGAGAGCTTGCTGTCGGTGGAGAAAATCACGTCGCTGATGCTTTCGGCGAGCATGCGGTAGCGCTGCTCGCTGTCACGCAGCGATTCGCTCGCCTCAATCTGTTCGGTGATGTCCTTGGCGACGCCGATGATCCGCGTGACCTGATCATGCTTGTCCCGCGCCAGCGCCTGTTCACGGATGTCGAAGCGCCGCCACTTGCCGTCGCGATGGCGGAAGCGCAATTGGCATTGCAACAGCTGGCTGTAACCGGCGTGGCGCTGCAACTGCCGCGAGCGATGGTAATAGTCGGCGTCTTCCGGATGCAGAAGGATTTCCCAGAAGTATTCGCCCATCTGATGCAGTTCAGTGCGGTTGTAGCCCAGGGTCTGGCCGAGGTGGTGGTTGCTGAAAATCATCCGCTGGCTGATCACGTCCTGCACATACAGATGATCCGGCACGGTGCGCACCACGTCCGACCAGAAGCCTTCGCGCTCCAGCAACGACAGCTCGATCAGCTTGCGGCTGGTGATGTCGTTGATGCTGAGGATCACCGCTTTATAGTCGTGCTGCTCGCTCGGCAGGCGCAGGACCATCCACAGGTGCTGGTCGCGACCATTGCTGTTGGGCAGTTTGATTTCCAGTTCCAGCTGTTTCTGCTGCTGCAGGACGGCGTCGAGGATCTGCTGACCGATCGCGCACTGCGGATGGCGCTGGCCATCGATCAGCAGTTGCCAGGCATCGTCGCAGGAATGCACATCGAGCAGTTGCAGGGCGACCTGATTGACCTCGGTGACGCGCATTTCCGCGAGCAACTGCTGGCGCTGCTGCGGTTGGTCGAGCCAGGCCTTGAGCTGGTCGCTGGTCTGGATCTGCGCCTTGTCGAACATCTGCTTGAGGCCGGACAGGTCAAGCACGCACAAGGCCACGCCGGTGCCTTCGAAAATATCCTGGTAACGCCGCCGGCCTTCATGCACCTGGCGCTGGCGCCGACGCATGTTCAACAGTGCAATCACCGGCAACATCGAAAACGCCAGGCCGAGCAGGCATTTGCCGATGAACGCCGGCAACAATTCTTCCAGTACGCGCTGGCGGTCGAACAGCCCGCGCAGTTGCCAGTCGCTGCTGCTCAGCGGCACGGTCAGCACGGTGTTGGCGACATCGTCAGGCGTCAGCCCGCCAGCCTTGGTCGAGGGCAGCCCCGCTTCGCGGCTGATGATCTGGTGATTGAGGCGGTTTTCCACCAGCCACAGCGGGCGCAGGGCGGTGGCGTCCTGTTTGGTGAGCGAGTCGAAGAAGGTTGGCGTCAGGCGCAAGGCCCAGTAACCGCGACTGCTGCCGCTGGCCTGATGCAACAGCAGGTGTACCACCGAGCCGTCATCGGCATTGCTGAAGTAATGCGCTTGGGCGCGGCTGCGGCGCACCAGTTCGGTCAGGTAATCGGCGTCGGAACTGTCGGTGGCGCTGTCGCTGATGATGCGGCCGGAGGGCGAGAGCAGGGCCATGCTGCGCAGATCGGGCAGCGAACGTTGCAACTTGCGCATGAGCATCTGCTGTTCGTCGGCGGTTTGCGGTTGTTCGACGATCGGTAGCAGATTGAGGGCGATTTGCGCATTCAGCGCCATGTTCAGGCTGACCTGAGCGGCGAGATCGGCGGTGTAGTCGATGGTGTACTGGCGCTGATTCTTCTGGGTTTCACGCAATTGATCGAGCAGTTGCCAGAACAGCAACGCGAGCAATAACAGCACGAGGGTGGCCAGCGCACCCTTCAATGTCCCGCGCAGGGGCGAGCCGGGCGCCGGTGGGGTGCTGCTCACAGAGGCTGGCGGAGTGACATTGGTCAAGCTGTGATCCTGCGATTTGGCTGGACTGGCGCGACGTGCACTATAAGCCGGACGCCCGAAGGGCGGCTAGCATGCCTTGAGTTGTGGCGAAGTGCCAGCCCCTCTCGGCTGGACTGCCATCGGTCATTAAGGTAGCTTTGCCGGTTACGCGGGGGCGTTCCAGCTCCTAGAATCAGACTTTTTCCGCGCGCACGCATTGATGATCCTCAAGTGAACGACGCGCACCGGTCTGGCCAGGCATCGCCTGCGCTCCAATCATTCATCTGTCACTGACCCAAGGTTCTCCATGGCTCAATACGTCTTCACCATGCATCGGCTGGGCAAAGTTGTTCCGCCGAAGCGGGAAATCCTCAAGAACATTTCGCTGTCCTTCTTCCCCGGCGCCAAGATCGGCGTACTCGGCCTCAACGGTTCGGGTAAATCCACGCTGCTGAAAATCATGGCTGGCGTCGACACTGAGTTCGAAGGCGAAGCCCGTCCGATGCCGGACCTGAACATCGGTTACCTGCCGCAAGAGCCGCAGCTCGACCCTGCCAAGACCGTACGTGAAGTGGTCGAGGAAGCGGTCAGCGTGATCAAGGATGCGCAAGCGCGTCTGGACGAAGTCTACGCGGCCTACGCCGACCCGGACGCCGACTTCGACAAGCTCGCCGCTGAACAGGCCAAGCTCGAAGCGATTCTGCAGGCCAGCGACGGCCACAACCTCGAGCGCCAACTGGAAGTCGCCGCCGATGCGCTGCGTCTGCCGGCCTGGGACGCGAAAGTCGAACACCTGTCCGGTGGTGAAAAGCGTCGTGTCGCCCTGTGCCGTCTGCTGCTGTCCGCTCCGGACATGCTGCTGCTCGACGAACCGACCAACCACTTGGACGCCGATTCGGTGGCGTGGCTGGAGCATTTCCTCCACGACTTCCCGGGCACCGTGGTCGCGATCACGCACGACCGTTACTTCCTCGACAACGTCGCCGGCTGGATTCTGGAACTCGACCGCGGCGCGGGCATTCCTTACGAGGGCAACTATTCGGGCTGGCTCGAAGCCAAGTCCGATCGTCTCGCCCAGGAATCCAAGCAGCAGTCGGCTCACGAAAAAGCCATGAAAGAAGAACTGGAGTGGGTGCGCAAAGGCGCCAAGGCCCGCCAGTCGAAATCCAAGGCACGTCTGCAACGCTTCGAAGAAATGCAATCGCAGGAATTCCAGAAGCGCAGCGAGACCAACGAGATCTACATCCCGGCCGGTCCGCGCCTGGGTGACAAGGTCATCGAATTCAAGAACGTCACCAAAGGCTACGGCGATCGCGTGCTGATCGACAACCTGTCGTTCTCCATGCCGAAAGGCGCCATTGTCGGCGTGATCGGTGGTAACGGTGCCGGTAAGTCGACGCTGTTCCGCATGCTCATGGGCAAGGAAACCCCGGATTCGGGCAGCATCGAAATCGGCGAAACCGTGCAGTTGGCCTGCGTCGACCAGAGCCGCGAAGACCTCGACGGCAGCAAGACCGTGTTCCAGCAGATTTCCGACGGTTCCGACCAGATCCGCATCGGCAACTACGAGATCCCGTCGCGTACCTACGTCGGTCGCTTCAACTTCAAGGGCGGCGATCAGCAGAAGTTCGTCAAGGACCTCTCCGGCGGTGAGCGCGGTCGTCTGCACCTGGCGCTGACCCTGAAGGAGGGCGGCAACGTCCTGCTGCTCGACGAACCGTCCAACGACCTCGACGTGGAAACCCTGCGTTCGCTGGAAGAAGCCCTGCTGGACTTCCCGGGCGCCGCCATTGTGATCTCCCACGATCGGTGGTTCCTTGACCGTGTCGCCACGCACATCCTGGCGTATGAAGACGACTCGCAAGCGGTGTTCTTCGAAGGCAACTACACCGAGTACGAAGCCGACCGCAAAAAACGCCTCGGCGAAGCAGCGGCCCAGCCTCACCGGGTACGTCACAAGAAACTGGCCTGATTCGGGTTGGTTGCACAAGAGCGGAGCCTTCGGGCTCCGTTTTTTTTGCCCTGGGTTTTTCCTGATAAACCGAGTTGCGGCTTTCGCGAGCAGGCTCGCTCCCACAGGGGTAACGCATTCCAAATGTGGGAGCGAGCCTGCTCGCGAATACGGTGTAACTGTTGGTGCAAGTCTTGGATCTGTGCTCCCCACTCAGGTGCAAAAACGGATCAAATACCCCTCGGATTTATATCCTGTGCACCATTTAATTTCATAACTGCGACATTTTGCTCTGTTCCTGTGCGCAATTCGTTTGTTACAGTCCGGCCCAATCTCCTCCAACGACAATAAATTTGCCGAGACTTTGCCCATGATCGAATCCGTCGAATCCTTCCTTGCGCGCCTGAAAAAACGCGACCCGGATCAACCTGAATTCCACCAGGCTGTCGAAGAAGTCCTGCGCAGTCTGTGGCCGTTCCTTGAAGCCAATCCGCATTACCTGACTTCAGGCATTCTCGAGCGCATCTGCGAGCCCGAGCGCGCGGTGGTGTTTCGCGTGTCGTGGGTCGACGATCAGGGCAAGGTCCAGGTCAATCGCGGCTTCCGTATCCAGATGAACAGCGCCATCGGCCCTTACAAGGGCGGCCTGCGCTTCCATCCATCGGTGAACCTCGGCGTGCTGAAATTCCTCGCCTTCGAGCAGACCTTCAAGAACTCGCTGACCTCCCTGCCCATGGGCGGCGGCAAGGGCGGTTCCGACTTCGATCCGAAGGGCAAGAGCGACGCCGAGGTCATGCGTTTCTGCCAAGCGTTCATGAGCGAGTTGTATCGCCACATCGGCGCCGACGTTGACGTGCCGGCCGGTGATATCGGTGTCGGTGCGCGGGAGATCGGTTTCCTCTTTGGCCAGTACAAGCGCCTGAGCAACCAGTTCACCAGCGTCCTCACCGGCAAGGGCATGACCTACGGCGGCAGCCTGATTCGCCCGGAAGCCACCGGTTTCGGCTGCGTGTACTTCGCCGAGGAGATGCTCAAGCGCCGCGGGCAGGGCGTGGAAGGCAAGCGCGTGGCGATTTCCGGTTCCGGCAACGTTGCTCAGTACGCGGCGCGCAAAGTGATGGACCTGGGCGGCAAAGTGATTTCCCTGTCCGACTCCGAAGGCACGCTGTACTGCGAGGCAGGCTTGAGCGAAGCACAGTGGCTGGCGCTGCTGGAGCTGAAGAACATCAAACGCGGGCGCATCAGCGAACTGGCGAACGCCCATGGTCTGGAATTCCGCGCCGGCCAACATCCGTGGTCGCTGCCGTGCGATATCGCGCTGCCCTGCGCGACACAGAACGAACTTGATGCCGAGGCCGCGCGCACGCTGCTGCGCAATGGCTGCGTCTGTGTGGCTGAAGGCGCGAACATGCCGACCACGCTGGAGGCTGTGGATATCTTTATCGAGGCCGGTATTCTGTTCGCACCGGGCAAGGCGTCGAATGCGGGCGGTGTTGCCGTCAGCGGTCTGGAAATGTCGCAGAACGCCATGCGCCTGCTGTGGACGGCGGGCGAGGTGGACAGCAAGCTGCACGCGATCATGCAATCGATCCACCACGCCTGCGTGCATTACGGCGAAGACAACGGTCAGATCAATTACGTCAAAGGCGCGAACATTGCCGGCTTCGTCAAAGTCGCCGATGCGATGTTGGCGCAAGGCGTGGTTTAAGCCGGTTCGATGCGGATCACTTCGATCAGTTGGTCGCCGGCAGGCCGCTGCCATAGCACTTCATCGTTGAGCCGGGCGCCAAGCAAAGCCCGGCCCAGCGGTGAGTCCCAGTTGATCAGGCCCTGACTGGCGTCGGCCTGATCCTCGCCGACCAGTTGCACGCGGTGTTCAGTGTCGTGTTCATCGGCAAAAGTCACCCAGCTACCGATTTGGACCTTGTCGGTGGAGGTCGCAGCGACTGCGACTTGGGCGCTGCTCAGGCGTTGAGTGAAATAGCGCAGATCCCGTTGCAGATCGGCCAGACGTTGCTTGTCGGCCTGCTCGCCCTTGGCCGTTTGCTCGGCGTGCAGGCTTTGCAGCTCGGTGACCTTCGCCTGCAACTGCGCCAGACCTTGCGGGGTGACGTAGTTGGGCTGCGTGCTGACCTGACGTTCGACCGGCTGATCGGCCTGCGCGGCGGCGTTGTCTTCGTTGACGAATGCGCGACTCATGAAGTCCTCCTGTTAAAGGATTTGGGCCATGGTTGCCGGCATTTGGTTTCAACGGATGTCTGCAAGCGACCTATTGCGAGCGATAAGCCCGCCCGACGTCCTGGTCCTTCTGCTGCTGCCAGGCACGTTCGCGCTCATCCCAATGTTCGTTGCGATATTGCTCGCGATCCCTGTTTTCCAGCATCGCCTGACATTGGCGGAAGCCGTCGACCCAGCCGTCGGCGTATTGCTGGTCCTTGAGATAGCGCGGCACATTCTTGCGAAACTCACCGCTGATCGAGCCCGCCGCTTGCCGGCCGCTGACGCAACCGTCATCGAAACCGTCGGCGAAGGCCGGTGGATAACCCTTGGCGATCAAGTCTTCATGGGTGGTCTGGCAACCGCCCAGCGCCAATACAACGCCCAACAATCCCACGTACCGCCACATCGCACTCTCCCGCGCCGATACTCGGCTCATAAGGAAAGTCTAGAAGGGGATTCATGAGGCGGCTGTCGAAGGCCTGTGAAAAATCCATTGCACACCACAAGGCCCCTGTGGGAGCGAGCCTGCTCGCGAAGGCGTCTTGTCAGGCAACACTGCTATTGACTGACCCACCGCTTTCGCGAGCAGGCTCGCTCCCACAGGGAGATTTACACAGGCTCGGGATCAGTAGTGATACCACTTCACTTCAAGCATGACTTCTGTTTCCGGGCTGGCGAGCTGGCTGAATTCGCGTTGCGCGCTCAGGCGCAAACCGAGGTTGCGCGACAGCTCCCACTGCTGATTCAGGCTCAGGCTGCGGCGCACTTCTCCATTGAAGAAGTAGTCGCCCTTGGCCTCCAGGCTCAGATTGCCCAGCGGGTTTTTCCACAGCACGCCGGTATTGAAGCCACCAGCCGGGGAAACAAACTCGGCGAAGTCATTGTTGTGTTCCACGCGTACCGTGCCCAGCGCGAAGCCGAGCACGTCTTCGCCCAACTGCCACGTGCCGCCGCCGCCACCGTTGACATGGCTGACCAGCGTCTCGTCATCATGCTTGCCCGGCACGCGCTCAAGGCCACCGGTGACTTGCCACGACAGCGGTTGCAGTAGCTCGTTGCGCGGCGTCAGCGAACGAATGGTGGCCAGATCCAGTTGCTGCAACTGCCAGTCATTGCCTTCGTACTGGCGCAGCTTCAGTTGCAGAATTTCGATCTGCGCGCCGAGGGGGAAGCTTTCGGCGTTGTCATTGAGGTCGTGATAAGCCATGCGCAGGCCATATTCGCCAAAGGCGCGATCGCCTCGCGTACCTAGGCCGGCCTGCCAGGTGCGGGACTCGTGGCCATCTTCGGGCAGACCGGGTTGCGGAATTTCCAACTCCGGCGCCGGGTTCTTGTTGATCGCCCGCAGCAGTTCAAAACTGCGCTGCGCTCGTTGCGGGTCGCGCTCCTGACCGTTGGCGCGGTAGCGCTCCAGACGATAGGCGGCGTCGACGATCAACGCCTGACGTGCGCGCGGCAGGGCTTTGAACGTTGGCTCTTGCAGGACTTTTTGATCGGCGCTGACTTTCAGCACCCATTGCTGTTCTTCATCGCTCAACGGTTCGGCGCGGCTGAGCAGTTCACGTTCGCGGGACGGGCGATATTCGATGTGTTCGACCAGCCCGGCCTCTTTCACCGCTTTGACAGTGTCGGTCGGGATCGCGGTCAGCGGGAATTGTTCGGTCAGGCGCAGGCTCGGTCGCGCCACTTGCAGCAGTTCCAGCAAACGATACGAGCAGTTTTCGTCGAAGAAGAAGTAGTCGAACTGGATCTGCTTGAGCTCCCACACATGTTCGACCATGCGTGCGGTTTCTTCCTGAGTCAGGTTGAGGCGGTATTCCCACAGGTCGCGGTTTTCCAGGCTGCGGTATTCCGAGAGTTTTTCCTGATACGGCACCAGCGCAAACAGCCCCGGGTAGCCGCCCATCAAGCCTTTCCAGGCATACAGAATGCTGTTGTCCGAGCCTTCGATGTAGGCACCGAAGTTGATCGCGTAGCTGAGCAGTGAAGTCTTGTCGGCCTGCACATCCGCCTGATCGATGCGCAGCAGGGTGTGGCCGAACATCGACGAAGGGCTGTTGAGATACGCCGCCGGGAAGATCATCACCGCGCTGTGCGGCGAGACGTCCTTGAACCATTGCTTGTATTCGGCGCATTCGGGCGCTGGCAGGTCGGTGAGATTGAGCTGCGCTTTCAGCCAGCGTGCGCGCGCGGGGTATACGCATTGTGCGTGTTGCTCGCCGAGGCTGGCCGGGGCGTACAGCGCCTGCACGGTGGCGGCCAGTTCGCGGTCCGGATGCTCGTTGCCGTCGGGCGCGAGAAAGAACTTCTTGTCGCTGACATAGCTGCGCCAGCCGCCGAGTTTGGCGGTTTCGTAATGACCGAGGGAAATCCAGAAGCGGTCGTTGGCCAGTTGCTGCAAACGTTGAGGATCGATGTGAGGCGCGGCGGACAGCGGGGCGCAGACACAGAGCGCCAGCCAGGCAAGGCGTTTGAGCATAGTCGGCAACTTGAACAGGAAAGAAATAAAAGACCCAAAGAGGGGCGGGCCAAAAAAAACAAAACCCGCTTCCCGAAGGAAGCGGGCGAGGTCGAGCTTAAGCCTGAGTTGCGTACTTGGCCAGACGTGGGTCCGATTTCAGTACTGCCAGGGTGTTGGTATGCACGTCTTCAGCGGTCACGTCAGCTTTGCTGAAGATCTGCTGGAAGTGCTCGTGGGTCACTTGCGCGAAGTGCGCGCGATCTTCCGGTGCTACGCCCAGGACCACGGCATAAGTGGTCAGCGCTTCGCCATTGCCTTTGGCCATGTCTTCGGACAGCTCGTTCATCATGCCATTCATGGCGAACCAGGATTTGCCGCCGTAGGTCAGCGATGCGTTGGTCGAGCAACCGTTGGTGCCGGAAGTCATACCGAACGTGGCGTTACCGGAAGTGCCGTTGGTGGTGGAAGCAAGGAAGTGCGCCGGGGTGCCACGCTGACCTTCGAACAGCATGTTGCCCCAACCGCAATCCGGGCCGCCCGGGGCTTGCGCCATTGCGTTGATGGATACAGCGGTGAAGAGAGTACCGAGAAGAATCCGTTTCATAGCTTTGTTCTCTTTATGTGCATACCAATGGACAGGGTTCTGGCCCTTCGCGCTCTGCCCGAGGACAGAACCGAAAGTGTCAGTGGGCCGGTATTAGTTCCAGCCGCGCAGTTTGGAGTTTAGGCACGTTCCAGCGGTTCCGTGACTTTTTGCAAAATATTTGGAATAAACCTCTGATTTATCGGGATGCGTCGGCCGGCCGCGCGCTTGTCTATGCTTTGTCATGTGGCGCGCCTTGCCAGTGGGGCACGGGCAGCGCCAGAATGCCGCTACCTGCCCCGCCTGATTGTTAAGGAAGCCCGATGCCTGATCCTGTTGCTGCCAGCCTGCGTCTTGCGCCCGAAGCGCTGACTCGTCCGTTTTCCGCTGAACAGTTCAGCTTCACTAGCACCAATGATCTGGAGCCCTTTCGCGGTGTGCTCGGCCAGGAACGCGCGGTCGAAGCCTTGCAGTTCGGTGTGGCGATGCCACGCCCCGGTTACAACGTATTCGTCATGGGCGAGCCCGGCACCGGCCGTTTCTCGTTCGTCAAACGCTACCTGAAAGCCGAAGGCAAGCGCCTGCAGACCCCGGCGGACTGGGTCTACGTCAACAACTTCGATGAGCCGCGCGAACCGCGTGCACTGGAGCTGCCATCGGGCACGGCGGCCTCGTTCATCGGCGACATCAACGGCCTGATCGACAACCTGCTTGCGACTTTTCCGGCGGTTTTCGAACACCCGTCCTACCAGCAGAAAAAAAGCGCCATCGACCGCGCCTTCAACCAGCGCTACGACAAGGCGCTGGACATCATCGAGCGGCTGGCCCTGGAAAAAGACGTCGCCCTGTACCGCGACAGCAGCAATATCGCCTTCACGCCGATGCTCGACGGCAAGGCCCTGGACGAAGCCGAATTCGCGCAGTTGCCGGAAGCCGAGCGCGAGCGTTTTCACGATGACATTTCCGGCCTCGAAGAGCGCCTGAACGAAGAACTCGCCAGCCTGCCGCAGTGGAAGCGCGAGTCGAACAATCAACTGCGCCACCTCAACGAAGAAACCATCACCCTGGCCTTGCAGCCGTTGCTGGCGCCGCTGTCGGAGAAGTACGCGGAGAACGCCGGGGTCTGCGGTTACCTGCAAGCGATGCAGGTCTACCTGCTGAAAACCGTGGTCGAGCAACTGGTCGACGACAGCAAGACCGACGCCGTCGCGCGCAAGTTGCTGGAAGAACAATACGCACCAAGCCTGGTGGTCGGGCATCCGGCCAGCGGCGGTGCACCGGTGGTATTCGAGCCACATCCGACCTACGAAAACCTGTTCGGCCGCATCGAGTACACCACCGATCAGGGTGCGCTCTACACCACTTACCGGCAGTTGCGTCCGGGGGCGCTGCACCGCGCCAACGGCGGTTTCCTGATTCTTGAAGCGGAAAAAATGCTCAGCGAGCCGTTCGTGTGGGATGCGCTCAAACGCGCCCTGCAATCGCGCAAACTGAAAATGGAATCGCCGCTGGGCGAGATGGGCCGCTTCGCCACCATGACCCTGAATCCGCAGCACATCCCGCTGCAGGTCAAAGTCATCATCATTGGTGCGCGGCAGCTGTATTACACGCTGCAGGATCTCGATCCGGACTTTCAGGAGATGTTTCGCGTTCTGGTCGACTTCGACGAAGACATCCCGATGGTCGACGAAAGCCTCGAGCAGTTCGCCCAGCTCCTGAAAACCCGCACTTCGGAAGAAGGCATGGCGCCGTTGACCGCCGATGCGGTGGCACGATTGGCGACCTACAGCGCACGGCTGGCCGAGCATCAGGGGCGCTTGTCGGCGCGCATTGGCGATCTGTTCCAACTGGTCAGCGAGGCGGATTTCATTCGCCATCTGGCCGGCGATGAAATGACCGACGCCGGCCATATCGAACGCGCCCTGAAAGCCAAGGCCACCCGCACCGGGCGGGTCTCGGCGCGGATTCTCGACGACATGCTCGCCGGAATCATCCTCATCGACACTGACGGTGCAGCAGTCGGCAAGTGCAACGGGCTGACGGTGCTGGAGGTCGGTGATTCGGCGTTCGGCGTGCCGGCGCGGATTTCCGCCACGGTCTATCCGGGCGGCAGCGGTATCGTCGACATCGAACGTGAGGTCAACCTCGGCCAGCCGATTCACTCCAAAGGCGTGATGATCCTCACCGGTTATCTGGGCAGCCGTTACGCCCAGGAATTCCCGCTGGCGATTTCGGCAAGCATTGCGCTCGAGCAGTCGTACGGTTACGTCGACGGCGACAGTGCATCGCTGGGCGAGGCGTGCACGCTGATTTCGGCACTGTCGAAAACCCCGCTCAAGCAATGTTTTGCCATCACCGGTTCGATCAACCAGTTTGGCGAAGTGCAGGCGGTCGGCGGGGTCAACGAGAAGATCGAAGGCTTCTTCCGCCTCTGCGAAGCACGCGGTCTGACCGGCGAGCAGGGCGCGATCATTCCCCAGGCCAACGTCGCCACGCTGATGCTCGATGAGAAAGTCCTCGCCGCCGTGCGCGCCGGCCAGTTCCACGTGTATGCGGTGCGTCAGGCCGATGAGGCGCTGAGCCTGCTGGTGGGCGAGCCGGCCGGAGAGCCGAACGCCGATGGCGAATTCCCCGAAGGCAGCATCAATGCGCGAGTGGTCGAGCGCCTGCGCGATATCGCCGAGATGATCAGCGAAGAAGACCTGAAGGAGGCCGAGAAGGAACTGGCGCAGGAGGCTCTCGCCGAAGCCAAACCGGCCTGACAGGCTTGCAATAAACCCTGTGGGAGCGAGCCTGCTCGCGAAAGCGCTGTTTCAGTTGACGAATGAGTTGGCTGATCCATCGTCTTCGCGAGCATGCTCGCTCCCACAGTGCTTTTCCAGATTGGTCTCTGCGGGGATCTTCGGGGAATGTGCCACTACTCTGGCGCCAATATTCACACAATGACCATTCGGCGCCTTCTGGTTCCATTTGGCTTGCGCGGGACACTTTTCTTCTATTCTCAGGTCAAGGATATCGACAGTATCACTGGATCGAGCCAGTCCTCCCATGGGGGCTGAATACCGGCTTTACCGAGGGTCGCCGCCATGTCGCGCAACCTCTGTCTCACCCGTCAATGCCTGGGTCTGGTGACCCGGATCGAATGCGCCGTCAAGCCGCTGGCCGGCGACAACGGCATGTGGACGCTGCTCTTCGCGGCCGGCATGGCCGGCGAACAACCTTCCGCGATCAAAGCCCAAGGCCCTTTTCACGGCCCGGTCGCGGCCGAGTCGATTCTCGACACCATCGTTGAAAGCCTGACCTTGCATGGTTACGAACTGGCCGATGATCCGCAGATCTGGAGCCTGCACCTGCAAGCCCAGTTGCGGCAGATCAACGGCGGCCGTGGGCGCAGCCTCAACGGTTAAGGTGCTGACTGGTCGACCTGCGCCTTGTCGAGCTTGACCTCAAAACCGTATTGCACGGTGGCGAGGTCGGTGCGCTGATAGGTTTCCACGCGAGTCGGGCGACCGTAAAAATAGTGCACGCCGAGTAGCGCCGGGCCTTCTGCACTGGCGTCGTGGCTGACCGAAAGAATCTGCTTGAGGTAGTGGCCACTGTCGTCCTTGACGAAGAAACGCCATTCGTTGGCCGGGAAGGTTTTCAGGTCGACCACCAGCGTGTTGTCCTTGATCGCCAGGCCTTTGGGCAATGACTGCGCGTCGTAGGATTGCTTGGCCACCGTGGCCAGAAATAACGGCATCGAGCCCACGGCAATCGCCGGGGTTTCCGGAAACAGGTTCAGATCATATGTAATCGTCGCTTGCAGCGGATCGACCTGATACGCCTCGGGCGGCAGTTCGATCGGCTCGTCGAGTTTGCCGCCGCGCTTTTCCGTGAAGAAAGTCACCGGGCTGACGCCGGGATTGAGTTGGTCGCCAAGCAATTCGTCATTGAAGGTGCGGCGGTGGGAAAACTCGATACGCGCCGCGCTCGGCTCTTCCACCGATTGATGAATGCGCACGCCGGCCTTCAATTGTTCCTCGGTCAGGTCCGCGCCTTTGAGCCAGTTGGCGGCGAGATCGTCATACACCACAACTGGCAGGTCCAGCGGCTGCACGGCTTTGGCCGTGGTGTGCGGATTGAAGGTGCGCACCGGCAGGTCCAGGGATTTGCGCGTCACTGTTGCCGAGGAGAAGTCGAGCACACTGACTTCCAGTGTGTCGATCGGGCCGTGGAAATACACCTTGTTGTAGCGGCGCGGGTGTTCTTTCTCGAAGGCTTGCTGTTCGTCGCTGAGCTGTTTTTCCAGGGTGTCGCTCCAGCTCTTCTGCTTCTGTAACTGCGTCAGTTGCTTCTGGTAAAACTCGACCTGCTCCGGGCTTTCGTTGATCGAACCGGCGCGCACCAGGTATTGGCCACTGGCGTCGCGGGCCTGGACGATCAGCGGATTGATCCGGGTTTCGGCGACTTCTGCCGCGAGCGGCAGGCTGTTGCTGACTTCGACCTCGGCGTAGTTTTTTTCCAGCTTGAGCAGTTTGACGCTGAGATTGTCGTTGCTGCGGGTCTGGCCGACGTCTTTGTGCGTCAGGTCGAAGCTGTACAAGCGACGGGGCGCAATGACCTCGACCTGGCCTTGCAGGCTGACCGGTTGTGGCAGGCTTTTTTTGTCGACGTTGAGGCCATCGATGAACGGATAGGTCACCGTCAGGTCATCGGGGTTGGTCACGTTGGAGCTGGACGGGCTGAGCTGAATGCCCGGATCGGTTTCCGACCATTCCGGCTGCCAGGCGATCACCCGTTTGTTGCTCAACGTGACCGAATGCCATTCGATGCCGTGCGGGAACAGAAAACCGCCGGGAATGTTCAGGTTGAACGGGAATACCGGTTGCAGATCGGTCAGGTAATCCGAGCTGGCGTCCTTGTGCAGCACGAACAGGCCGTTGATGAACGTATCGACCAGCGCCTGCGGGGTAGGATAGTGCTTGAGCACGGCGAGGGCGTCGGCACCGTATTCGGTATGCGGGGTGATGTCGTCAAGCTTGAGCCTGGCCCGTTCGAGCAACAGCAGCGAACCGCCGAGTTCGGTGATGGCGTCCTTGAGCTTCGGATCGCTGATCGTGTCCAGTGACTGTTCGAAGGTGGCGGTCTTTTCGTCAAGGTTGGCGACTTGTTTTTCATCGCCGGGCGAGCAACCGCCGATGAGCAAGGCGAGGCAGATTCCGGCAGTCGTCAAGGCTGATCGCACATCCATTTCCACGCATCCTGTCCACTGTCATTGGGCTGTCAATGCTTTGGACACTAGCAGAAAAACTTTGTCACACACACGCAGGTGGCGGATTTTCCGGCGGTTTCTGGCTGTCACAGCGGGCTGTTATACTCGCCGCCATTTCCAGCCCCTTGTGTGAGAGTCAATGGAACGCTTTATCGAAAATGCAATGTACGCCACCCGCTGGCTGCTGGCGCCGATCTACATCGGCCTGTCCCTCGGTCTGCTGGCGCTGGCATTGAAGTTCTTCCAGGAAATCATCCATATCCTGCCCAACGTCTTCGCCATGGCTGAATCGGATCTGATTCTGGTGCTGCTGTCGCTGATCGACATGGCGCTGGTGGGCGGTCTGCTGGTAATGGTGATGATTTCCGGCTACGAGAACTTTGTCTCGCAACTGGACATCGACGAAGGCAAAGAGAAGCTCAGCTGGCTGGGCACCATGGACTCGTCGTCGCTGAAGATGAAAGTCGCGGCGTCGATCGTGGCGATTTCCTCGATCCATTTGCTGCGTATCTTCATGGACGCCAAGAACGTCGATCCCGAGCATTTGATGTGGTACGTGATCATTCACATGACTTTTGTGGTATCCGCATTTGCCATGGGTTACCTGGACAAGGTCACCAAGCACTGATCAGCCGATCAAGGCAAAAAAACCGCCCGTCTGTTGCGAAACAGACGGGCGGTTTCGTTTGTGGCTTGTGCTTTCAAGCGCAGCGGCCTATGCCTGTAACGGTGCGATTCGCCATGTGTGAGGTGCTTCCATGAACCTGCAAGAGTTGAACGCGTTTGCTGTTGCCAGGAAGGTCGACGAGTTGAACCTGATCTCGATGGAGGGTGGCATTTACCTGTTGGAAGCGAGGATGCATGGAGCGGCGTATCCGTTGAGCGATCTCAAGGGCAACATGCTGACGCTGCGCTCAGTGGAGCACGCGCGGGATCTGCTGCATGCCTTTCCGGTACTGCCCTTCAATCTTGTGCACACCTCGGTCCACGACGAAATGTGTGGCCTGGTCGGTGACCTCGATGAAAGCCTGAAAGTGCCGCTCGCCTGGCGTTCGGCCCTGTAGCCCCGGCCCCAAGTCCGGGGTATCTGTGCTAGTCTGCTCGCCCTTTTGGTTCCGGGCGCGCCGGGACGCGCTGTGCACGCACGGCAAGTCCTGTGGCCGTCCGCACAGCGGAGCAGTGTCATGTCCGAAGTAAATCTGTCCACCGACGAAACCCGCGTCAGCTACGGTATCGGCCGTCAACTCGGCGACCAGCTGCGCGACAACCCGCCACCGGGTGTCAGCCTGGACGCGATCCTGGCCGGTCTGACCGACGCTTTCGCCGGCAAGCCAAGCCGTGTTGGCCAGGAAGAAATGTCCGCCAGCTTCAAGGTGATCCGCGAGATCATGCAAGCCGAAGCAGCGGCCAAGGCTGAAGCCGCGGCTGGCGAAGGCCTGGCCTTCCTCGCCGAAAACGCCAAGCGTGACGGCATCACCACCCTGGCTTCCGGCCTGCAATTCGAAGTGCTGACTCAGGGTGAAGGCGCCAAGCCGACCCGTGAAGACCAGGTACGTACGCATTACCACGGCACCCTGATCGACGGCACTGTGTTCGACAGCTCCTACGAGCGCGGCCAGCCTGCAGAATTCCCGGTTGGCGGCGTGATCGCTGGCTGGACCGAAGCCCTGCAACTGATGAATGCCGGCAGCAAATGGCGCCTGTACGTGCCGAGCGAACTGGCTTACGGCGCACAAGGCGTGGGCAGCATCCCGCCGCACAGCGTTCTGGTATTCGACGTGGAGCTGCTGGACGTTCTGTAATACCGAGCCTGCCTAGATGGCGGGCTAACCCTGTGGGAGCGAGTCTGTTCGCGAAGGCGGTGTGTCAGTCAACTCAATTGTCGACTGCAAATCCATCTTCGCGAGCAGGCTCGCTCCCACAGATTTTGTATTACCGCTCATATTTCGATCTTGTTGTGCAGCTCATTGGTCGGGCGCAACGCCCGGGCATAGCAGAACAGGAACAGATTGCGCACCAGCTCCTTGAGCACCAGCGGCTCGCTGGAGTTGAGGCTGCTGACGTCCAGATCACCTTGATCCTGCAGCTCATGCAAGGCTTCTTCTTCAAGCACCGCACAGACTTCGCCGGTTTCCCGATGGAGGATTCTGAGGTACGGGTGTGGGCGATCCAGCCAGGCGTCGATCAAATAAGTCATGGGTCTCATCTCCTTGAAAGGTTTCAATGAGAATAATTCTTATTCATTAAATAGCAAGTGCCTATTGGCGGATCGTGGATTTTTCCGGGTAAAGGTTGTGTCAGGTCAAAATGGCTGGCTGATGGCCATGCGCGGATTCATTGAGCTGGAGCGGGGAGGGCAAAGCTCCATCCCACGGCTGGCGCAGGATGGATGACGCAAGGCTCAGACTTTTCTGACGAACTCGGATTTGAGCTTCATCGGGCCGATGCCGTCGATCTTGCAGTCGATGTCGTGATCGCCATCGCACAGGCGGATGTTCTTGACCTTGGTGCCGACCTTGACCACCAGCGACGTGCCTTTGACCTTGAGATCCTTGATCACGGTGATGGTGTCGCCGTCCTGCAGGACGTTGCCGACCGAATCTTTCTTCACGGCATCATCGGCCGCCACTTCGGCTTCGCCGCTGGCAGACCACTCGTGGGCGCACTCGGGGCAGACCAGTTGGGTGCCGTCTTCGTAGGTGTATTCGGAATTGCATTTCGGGCAGGGTGGCAACGTGCTCACTAAGGTTCCTTGGGTATCAGGAGGACTAAAGGGCGCACATTGTATAGGGTTTTACGCGGAGGAGGGCATAGCGCAGAAACAACTGTGGGAGCGAGCCTGCTCGCGAAAGCGCTGTGTCAGTCAACATTGAGTCGATTGGCAGATTGCTTTCGCGAGCAGGCTCGCTCCCACAGGGGATGAATCAGTGCGTGCGGGCGACCGCGAACTCGCTCAGTTCCACCAGCGCATCGCGGTATTCGCTGGCCGGCAGCGCCTCCAGGCACTTGATCGCGCGGGCCACGTAATCGCGGGCCAGTTGCGCGGTGTACTCCAGCGAGCCGGACGCTTCGACGGCGATGCGGATGCTTTCCAGGTCTTCGATCCCGCCTTTCTGGATCGCCTGACGCACCAGTGCCGCCTGCTCGGCTGTACCTTCGCGCATGGTGTAGATCAGCGGCAGGGTTGGCTTGCCTTCGGCCAGATCGTCGCCGACGTTCTTGCCCAGGGTTTCCGCGTCGCCTTTATAGTCGAGCAAGTCATCAACCAGCTGGAACGCCACACCCAGGTGATCGCCGAACGTGCGCAGGGCTTCACTCTGCTCGGCGGTCGCGCCAGCCAGGGCGGCGGCGCTGTGGGTCGAGGCTTCGAAGAGCATCGCGGTCTTGCCGCGGATGACTTCCATGTAGGTTTCTTCGCTGGTGCTGGCGTCACGCACCTTGGACAGCTGCAACACTTCGCCTTCAGCGATGATCCGCGTGGCCTGGGAGAGAATCTTCATCACCGGCATCGAGCCCAGTTCGACCATCATTTCGAACGAGCGCGAATACAGGAAGTCGCCGACCAGCACGCTCGGGGCATTGCCCCACATGGCGTTGGCGGTCGAGCGGCCACGGCGCATGCCGGACATGTCGACGACGTCGTCATGCAGCAAGGTCGCGGTGTGCAGGAATTCGATGGTGGCGGCCAGCAGGCGCATGTCGTCGCCTTCGCGACCCAGGGCCTTGCCACACAGCAACACTAATAAAGGACGCAGGCGTTTGCCGCCGGCCGACGTGATGTAATCGCCGATTTTCGATACCAGCGGCACTCGAGACGTCAGCTGCTTCTTGATGATGCCGTCGACGGCGCTAAAATCGTCCGCCACCGCGCGGTAGAAAGCTTGGGGTTGCATCAGCGAGAGTCGCTCCAGAAGGGTTGCGCGGCATGCTAGGACCCCCGTCCAGACCTGTCAAGGCGCGATGGACGGCCACTTGCGCGAGGCAGATTGCTTGCGTACAATCGCGCACCCTGAACTTCCTGGGCAGCACCTGCCTTACGCAATTGCACTTGGGCCGTTCCAGCCCCATGCAGCCATGCCAGCCAATACCTCTTCTTATAAAGAGCTGGGTGAGCAGGATTATCGGAGAAATACCATGTACGCAGTAATCGTTACCGGCGGTAAGCAATACAAGGTCGCTGAAGGTGAATACCTGAAGATCGAAAAACTGGAAATCGCTACTGGCGAATCCGTGACTTTTGATCGCGTTCTGCTGGTCGCCAACGGCGACGACGTGAACATCGGCGCACCAGTTGTTGCTGGCGCAACCGTCAAGGCTGAAGTGATCTCCCAAGGTCGTCACGATAAAGTCCGCATCATCAAGTTCCGTCGCCGTAAGCACCACATGAAGCGTATGGGCCACCGCCAGTGGTTCACCGAGATCAAAATCACCGGTATTCAGGCTTAATTACAGCCTAATTCCTCACTAGGAGAATTGAACTCATGGCACACAAAAAAGCTGGTGGTAGTACCCGTAACGGTCGCGACTCAGAAGCCAAACGCCTTGGCGTGAAGATGTATGGCGGCCAGGTCATCAAGGCCGGCAACATCATCGTGCGTCAGCGCGGCACCCAATTCCACGCTGGCTACGGCGTTGGCATGGGCAAGGATCACACTCTCTTCGCTAAAATCGAAGGCGTGATCAAGTTCGAAGTAAAGGGCGCCTTCGGTCGTCGTTACGTGAGCGTAATCGCGGCTTAATCGCGAGATCGCTGGAGAAGCCCTGTCTTGCGACGGGGCTTTTTCGTTTGTGGGGTGAGTCTCTTGCAAAGCTGTTTGTATGGGCTGTCGGCGTGCGATGCAGGTCGTGTCTTGGGGTCGCTGCGCTCATTTTTGCAAGAGTCTTATGTCTTGATTGTTTTTCGGCTCGTCCGTACGGCGAGAGGCGTTGGTTATGAAGTTTGTTGATGAAGTATCGATTCGCGTAAAGGCCGGTGACGGTGGCAACGGTGCCATGAGTTTCCGCCGGGAAAAATTCATTGAAAACGGCGGCCCGAACGGCGGTGATGGCGGTGACGGCGGTTCCATCTACATGATGGCCGACGAAAACCTCAATACCCTGGTCGACTACCGTTACACCCGTCACTTCGATGCCGAGCGTGGCTCCAACGGTGGCAGCACCGACTGCACCGGCAAGAAGGGCGAAGACCTGATCCTGCGCGTGCCGGTCGGCACTACCGTGATCGACTCCGCCACCCAGGAAGTCATCGGCGACCTGACCAAGGCTGGTCAGAAACTGATGGTAGTGCAGGGCGGCTGGCACGGTCTGGGTAACACCCGTTTCAAATCCAGTACCAACCGTGCGCCGCGTCAGACTACGCCAGGCAAGCCGGGCGAGCAGCGTGACCTGAAACTGGAAATGAAAGTGCTGGCCGACGTCGGTCTGCTGGGCTTGCCGAACGCCGGTAAAAGTACCTTTATCCGTTCGGTCTCGGCCGCCAAGCCGAAAGTCGCCGACTACCCGTTCACCACACTGGTGCCGAACCTGGGTGTGGTCAGCGTCGATCGCTGGAAAAGCTTCGTCATTGCCGACATTCCGGGCTTGATCGAAGGCGCTTCCGATGGTGCCGGCCTGGGTATTCGCTTCCTCAAGCACCTGGCGCGTACGCGTCTGCTGCTGCACCTCGTCGACATGGCGCCGCTGGATGATTCCAGTGCTCCGGACGCAGCTGAAGTGATCGTCAACGAGCTGATCAAGTTCAGCCCGTCGCTGGCCGAGCGTGATCGCTGGCTGGTGCTGAACAAGTGCGATCAGATCCTTGAAGAAGAGCACGATGCTCGCGTCAAGGAAATCGTCGATCGCCTGGAATGGACTGGTCCGGTGTACGTGATCTCGGCCATCGCCAAGATCGGTACCGAGCGTCTGTGCCACGACATCATGCGTTACATGGAAGACCGTGCCGATCGCCTCGCCGCAGACCCTGCGTACAAGGAAGAGCTGGCCGATCTCGATCAGCGCATCGAAGACGAAGCCCGTGCGCAGTTGCAGGCGCTGGACGACAAGCGTGCCCTGCGTCGCAGTGGCGTGAAGTCGGTCCATGACATCGGCGACGATGACTGGGACGAAGAAGATGTGGATGACGAAGACGGTCCGGAAATCATTTACGTGCGTGACTGATCCGTTGCGATAAACTTGAACGCCGCTCAATCGAGCGGCGTTTTAGTATCCGGAAATCGATCGTTGGTCAGCAATCGCCACGATTAACGTCACGGGCAGTGCCAGGTCGCGCTGCCCTCAAGCTAAGGTTGAAGATGATGCGGAGCAAGGTGACAGGTGCGCAGCGTTGGGTCGTGAAGATCGGCAGCGCTTTGCTGACAGCTGACGGCAAAGGGCTGGATCGCGCGGCAATGAGTGTCTGGGTCGAGCAGATGGTGGCGCTGCATGAGGCGGGCGTCGAGCTGGTGCTGGTGTCCTCCGGGGCGGTAGCGGCCGGCATGAGTCGCTTGGGCTGGACCGCACGACCCAGTGCCATGCACGAGCTCCAGGCGGCCGCTGCAATCGGTCAGATGGGGTTGGTGCAGGCGTGGGAGTCGAGCTTCGCCGAGCATGGCCGGCACACTGCACAGATTCTCCTGACCCACGACGACCTGTCCGACCGCAAGCGCTACCTCAATGCCCGAAGCACCTTGCGTGCACTGGTCGAGCTGAAAGTCATTCCGGTGATCAACGAAAACGACACTGTGGTCACCGATGAAATCCGTTTCGGCGACAACGACACGCTGGCGGCGCTGGTGGCCAATCTGGTCGAGGCCGATCTGCTGGTGATCCTCACTGATCGCGACGGCATGTTCGACGCTGATCCGCGCAACAATCCCGATGCGCAGCTGATTTATGAAGCGCGCGCCGATGATCCGACGCTCGATGCGGTTGCAGGCGGTACCGGTGGTGCGCTGGGGCGCGGCGGCATGCAGACCAAGTTGCGTGCGGCACGCCTGGCAGCGCGTTCCGGTGCGCACACCATCATCGTCGGCGGGCGGCTTGAGCGTGTGCTCGATCGCCTGAAGGCGGGCGAGCGCATTGGCACGCTGCTATCGCCGGAGCGTGGCATGCTCGCGGCGCGCAAGCAGTGGCTGGCCGGTCATCTGCAAACCCGTGGCACTCTGGTGCTGGATGAGGGGGCGGTGTCGGCGTTGTCCAAGGGCAACAAAAGTCTGCTGCCGGTGGGGGTGAAACTGGTTCAGGGCAGTTTCCGTCGCGGTGAGATGGTCGTCTGTGTGGCGCCGGACGGTCGGGAGATCGCTCGGGGTCTGGCCAATTACAGCGCTCTGGAAGCGCAAAAAATCATCGGTCAGTCGTCGGATGCGATTGTCGGTTTGCTCGGTTACATGGCGGAGCCGGAACTGGTTCACCGTGACAACCTGATTCTGGTCTAAGGAAAATTCGATGCGTGTAGCGAAAGGATTGTTGGGCCTGCTGATGGCCATGCCATTGCTGGTCTCGGCCGAGGAAATCGGTCAGGTGTCGACGGTGTTCAAGTTTGTCGGGCCGAATGACCGGATCGTGGTCGAGGCCTTCGACGATCCGAAAGTCGAGGGCGTGACCTGCTACCTGTCTCGCGCCAAGACCGGCGGAGTGAAGGGTGGTCTGGGTCTGGCGGAGGATCGCGCCGAAGCCTCGATTGCCTGTCGTCAGGTCGGGCCGATCAAGTTCAAGGGTGAGTTGAAGGACGGCGACGAGGTGTTCAAGGAGCGCACCTCGCTGGTGTTCAAGACCATGCAGGTGGTGCGTTTCCTCGACAAGAAGCGCAACACGCTGGTGTATCTGGTCTACAGCGATCGCTTGATCGAGGGTAGTCCGCAGAATGCGGTCACGGCCATCCCGATCCTGCCGTGGGTGCCGGTCCAGCAATAAGCGCCACCAATCCGAACTGTGGGGGCGAGCCTGCTCGCGAAGAGGTCATGTCGGTCGATAGAAATATCAACTGGCAGATCGCATTCGCAAGCGGGCTCGCTCCCACAGTTTTTTTGCCTGTAGCTTGTTAAATCACAGGCAATAAAAAACCGACCCTGAGGTCGGTTTTTTAATGACTACGTCGATTAAGCGGCTTCTTTCAGCGCTTTGACGTGGCCATTCAGACGGCTCTTATGACGAGCAGCCTTGTTCTTGTGGATGATGCCTTTATCGGCCATACGGTCGATAACTGGCACAGCCAGAACGTATGCAGCTTGAGCTTTTTCAGCGTCTTTTGCGTCGATGGCCTTAACTACATTCTTGATGTAGGTACGAACCATGGAACGCAGGCTGGCGTTGTGGCTGCGACGCTTCTCAGCCTGTTTTGCACGTTTTTTGGCGGAAGGTGAGTTGGCCACCGTCGAGCTCCTCGAAAGACTTTTTAGGAAATAGCAAACAAAATAGGCCGCGAATCATGCCGATGAAGACTTGTCTTGTCAAGGGCACTTGAATCGTTCCGCTAAGTGGTAGGTATAAAGAGGCGGGATATTTATTTCCGGCGCTTGACCTGTAAACTCGCGAGCTTTGGCTCTGTGCTGTTGCGGCGCGGAGTATCGCACAAGTAGGCGCATTGTTCGCCTGCTGTTTATCGACAGGCACAAACTCTCTCAATGAATCTGCTCAAATCGTTGGCCGCCGTCAGCTCTATCACGATGCTTTCCCGGATTCTGGGTTTTGTTCGTGACACGCTGATCGCGCGAACATTCGGCGCCGGGATGGCCACGGATGCCTTCTTTATTGCTTTCAAACTGCCCAACCTGCTGCGGCGCATCTTTGCCGAAGGGGCTTTCTCCCAGGCGTTCGTGCCGATCCTGGCCGAATATAAAAGCCAGCAGGGCGAAGAGGCGACGCGCACCTTCATTGCCTATGTATCGGGCCTGTTGACGCTGGTGTTGGCGGTTGTGACTGCACTGGGCATGATCGCCGCCCCCTGGGTGATCTGGGCCACGGCGCCCGGTTTTACCGATACCCCGGAAAAATTCCAGCTCACCTCCGATCTGTTGCGGGTGACCTTTCCTTATATATTGCTGATCTCGCTGTCGTCGCTGGCCGGCGCGATTCTGAATACCTGGAACCGCTTCTCGGTGCCGGCCTTCGTACCGACTCTGCTCAACGTCAGCATGATCGTGTTTTCGCTGTTCCTCACGCCGTATTTCGATCCGCCGGTCATGGCTCTTGGCTGGGCGGTGCTGGTAGGTGGTCTGGCGCAGTTGCTGTATCAGCTGCCGCACCTGAAAAAGATCGGCATGCTCGTGCTACCACGCCTGAACCTGCGCGACAGCGGCGTGTGGCGGGTGATGAAGCAGATGCTGCCGGCGATTCTCGGCGTGTCGGTGAGTCAGATTTCATTGATCATCAACACCATTTTCGCCTCGTTTCTGGTCGCAGGTTCGGTGTCGTGGATGTATTACGCTGACCGTTTGATGGAATTGCCGTCGGGCGTATTGGGCGTGGCGCTCGGCACGATTCTTCTGCCAACGCTGGCCAAGACCTACGCCAGCAAGGATCGCCACGAATACTCGCGGATCCTCGATTGGGGGCTGCGCCTGTGCTTTGTGCTGGTGTTGCCGTGCGCGCTGGCACTGGGGATTCTTGCCGAGCCGCTGACTGTTTCGTTGTTCCAGTACGGTCAGTTCAGTGGCTTTGATGCCGAGATGACCCAGCGCGCGCTGATTGCCTATTCGGTCGGCCTGCTCGGGATTATCGTAATCAAAGTGCTGGCGCCGGGCTTTTATGCGCAACAGAACATTCGCACCCCGGTGAAAATCGCAATTTTCACGCTGGTCTGCACGCAGTTGTTCAACCTGGCACTGATCGGGCCGCTGGCCCACGCCGGCCTTGCCTTGGCGATCAGTGCCGGTGCTTGCCTGAACGCCGGGCTGCTGTTCTACCAACTGCGCAAGCAAAAGATGTATCAACCGCAACCGGGCTGGGGCAAATTCGGCTTCAAGCTGGTCGTTGCGGTGACCGTGATGTCGGCGGTCTTGCTGGCCGGCATGCATTTCATGCCCGCCTGGGATGAGGGCCATATGCTTGAGCGCTTCTTGCGCCTGGGCGCGTTGGTGGTGGCCGGTGTGGTGGCGTATTTCGGTATGTTGCTGCTGCTGGGTTTCCGTCTGCGAGACTTCAATCGCAAGGCCTTGAGCTGAGGTTTCAGCCTTCATGAGCAGGCATGGGCCGGCGGTTTTGTCGGCTCGTTCACTTTGCGTTACGGTGTTGCCTGTCGTCGGCCGTCGGGTGTGGTTATAATCGACCACTTTATGAGCAAGAAGCGCGTTATGCAGCTGGTTCGAGGCCTCCACAACTTGCGCCCCCAGCATCGGGGCTGCGTCGCCACTATTGGCAACTTTGACGGTGTTCACCGTGGTCACCAGGCTATCCTGGCCCGGCTGCGTGAGCGTGCGCTCGAGTTGGGCGTACCCAGCTGCGTGGTGATTTTCGAGCCGCAGCCACGGGAGTTCTTTGCGCCCGATACCGCACCGGCACGTCTGGCGCGGTTGCGCGACAAGCTGCAATTGCTGGCCGCTGAAGGCGTCGACCGGGTGTTGTGCCTGGCTTTCAACCAGCGGCTGAGCAAGCTCAGCGCCAGTGAATTCGTCGATACCATTCTGGTCGATGGCCTTGGCGTGCAGCATCTGGAGGTCGGTGACGATTTCCGTTTCGGTTGCGACCGCCTCGGCGATTTCGATTTTCTGATGCAGGCCGGGCAGGTTCACGGTTTCACCGTCGAAGCGGCGCAAACCGTCGAGCTGGACGGCATTCGCGTCAGCAGCACGCAGGTGCGCAACGCCTTGGCTGCGGCCGATTTTGCCTTGGCCGAACGCTTGCTCGGCCGTCCGTACCGCATCGCCGGTCGCGTGCTGCATGGGCAGAAACTGGCCCGGCAACTGGGCACGCCCACTGCCAACATTCAACTCAAGCGTCGTCGCGTGCCGTTTACCGGGGTGTATCTGGTGAATGTCGACATCGACGGCAAGACCTGGCCCGGCGTCGCCAATATCGGCGTGCGCCCCACGGTGCAAGGAGATGGCAAAGCCCACCTCGAGGTCCATCTGTTAGATTTTGCCGGCGATCTGTATGACCGGCGTTTGACGGTGGTTTTCCACCAAAAGCTGCGTGAAGAGCAGCGCTTCGCCTCTCTGGAGGCATTGAAAACGGCGATCAATGCGGATGTCGCCACCGCCCGTGCACTAGCCGCACCTAGCGCCCATCGCTAATGAAGAGCCTTAAATGACCGACTATAAAGCCACGCTAAACCTTCCGGACACCGCCTTCCCAATGAAGGCCGGCCTGCCACAGCGCGAACCGCAGATCCTGCAGCGCTGGGACAGTATTGGCCTGTACGGAAAGTTGCGCGAGATTGGCAAGGATCGTCCGAAGTTCGTCCTGCACGACGGCCCTCCGTACGCCAACGGCACGATCCACATCGGTCACGCACTGAACAAGATTCTCAAGGACATGATCATCCGCTCGAAAACCCTGTCGGGTTTCGACGCGCCGTACGTCCCGGGCTGGGACTGCCACGGCCTGCCGATCGAGCACAAGGTGGAAGTGACCCACGGCAAGAACCTCGGCGCGGATAAGACCCGCGAGCTGTGCCGTGCCTACGCCACCGAGCAGATCGAAGGGCAGAAGTCCGAGTTCATCCGTCTCGGCGTGCTGGGCGACTTCGCCAACCCGTACAAGACCATGGACTTCAAGAACGAAGCCGGTGAGATCCGCGCCCTCGCCGAAATCGTCAAGGGTGGTTTTGTCTTCAAGGGCCTCAAGCCAGTGAACTGGTGCTTCGATTGCGGTTCGGCTCTGGCTGAAGCGGAAGTCGAGTACGAGAACAAGAAGTCCTCGACCATCGACGTTGCGTTCCCGATCGCTGACGAGGCCAAACTGGCTGCGGCCTTCGGTCTGGCCTCGCTGAGCAAACCTGCTGCGATCGTGATCTGGACCACCACCCCGTGGACCATCCCGGCCAACCAGGCGCTGAACGTGCACCCGGAATTCAACTACGCCCTGGTCGATATCGGCGACAAGCTGCTGGTGCTGGCGGAAGAGCTGGTCGAAGCCTGCCTGGCACGCTATGGCGTGGAAGGTTCGGTCGTCGCCACCACCACCGGTAAAGAGCTGGAGCTGATCAACTTCCGTCACCCGTTCTACGATCGTCTGTCGCCGGTGTACCTGGCTGACTACGTTGAACTGGGCGCAGGCACCGGCGTGGTTCACTCCGCCCCGGCCTATGGCGTGGACGACTTCGTGACCTGCAAGAAATACGGCATGGTCAACGACGACATCCTCAACCCGGTACAGAGCAACGGCGTGTACGTGCCGTCGCTGGAATTCTTCGGCGGCCAGTTCATCTGGAAGGCCAACCCGGCCATCGTCGAAAAACTGACCGAAGTCGGTGCGCTGATGCACACCACCGTCATCGAACACAGCTACATGCACTGCTGGCGCCACAAGACTCCGCTGATCTACCGCGCCACCGCGCAGTGGTTCATCGGCATGGACAAGGAGCCAACCAGCGGCGACACCCTGCGCGTGCGCTCGCTCAAAGCCATCGAAGACACCAAGTTCGTTCCGGCCTGGGGCCAGGCGCGCCTGCACTCGATGATCGCCAATCGTCCGGACTGGTGCATCTCGCGTCAGCGCAACTGGGGCGTGCCGATCCCGTTCTTCCTCAACAAGGAAAGCGGCGAGCTGCACCCACGTACCGTCGAGCTGATGGAAGAAGTCGCCAAACGCGTTGAAGTCGAAGGCATCGAAGCCTGGTTCAAACTCGACGCCGCCGAACTGCTGGGCGATGAAGCGCCGCAATACGACAAGATCAGCGACACCCTCGACGTCTGGTTCGACTCCGGCACCACGCACTGGCACGTCCTGCGCGGATCGCACCCGATGGGCCACGAGAGCGGCCCGCGTGCCGACCTGTACCTGGAAGGTTCCGACCAGCACCGTGGCTGGTTCCACTCCTCGTTGCTGACCGGTTGCGCCATCGACAACCACGCACCGTACCGCGAACTGCTGACGCACGGCTTCACCGTCGACGAGTCCGGCCGCAAGATGTCCAAGTCGCTGAAAAACGTGATTGAGCCGAAGAAGATCAACGATACGCTGGGCGCCGACATCATGCGTCTTTGGGTCGCGTCGACCGACTACTCTGGCGAAATCGCTGTGTCGGATCAGATCCTGACCCGCAGCGCCGATGCCTATCGTCGTATCCGTAACACCGCGCGCTTCCTGCTTTCCAACCTGACCGGTTTCAATCCGGCCACCGATCTGCTGCCGGCAGAAGACATGCTGGCGCTGGATCGCTGGGCGGTGGATCGCACGCTGTTGCTGCAACGCGAGTTGCAAGAGCATTACGGCGAATATCGTTTCTGGAACGTGTACTCGAAGATCCACAACTTCTGCGTGCAGGAGCTGGGCGGTTTCTACCTCGACATCATCAAGGACCGCCAGTACACCACCGGCGCCGACAGCAAGGCCCGTCGCTCGTGCCAGACCGCGCTGTTCCACATCTCTGAAGCGCTGGTGCGCTGGATCGCGCCGATCCTCGCCTTCACTGCCGACGAGCTGTGGCAATACCTGCCGGGCGAGCGTAACGAGTCGGTCATGCTCAACACCTGGTACGAAGGCCTGACCGAGCTGCCGGAAGGCTTCGAGCTGGGTCGCGCCTACTGGGATCGCATCATGGAAGTGAAAGTCGCGGTCAACAAAGAGATGGAAATCCAGCGTGCGGCGAAAGCCGTCGGTGGCAACCTGCAGGCCGAAGTGACGCTGTTTGCCGAAGAGGCGCTGAGCGCCGATCTGGCCAAGCTGAGCAACGAGCTGCGCTTTGTCCTGATCACCTCGACTGCCAGCGTCGCGCCATTCGTTCAGGCTCCGGCCGATGCAGTGGCCACCGAAGTCAGCGGTCTGAAACTGAAGATCGTCAAATCGGCGTTCCCGAAATGCGCGCGGTGCTGGCATTGCCGCGAAGACGTCGGCGTGAACCCGGAACATCCGGAAATCTGCGGGCGTTGCGTCGACAACATCAGCGGTGCTGGCGAGGTTCGTCACTATGCCTGATGCCATTGGCCGTTTCGGACGGCTGAGCTGGCTGTGGTTGAGCCTGCTGGTCCTGGTCATTGACCAGGCCAGCAAGTTCTACTTCGAAAGCAAGCTCGAAATGTTCCAGCAGATCGTGATCATTCCCGATCTGTTCAGCTGGACCCTGGCCTACAACACTGGCGCTGCCTTCAGCTTCCTCGCCGACAGCTCCGGCTGGCAGCGCTGGCTGTTTGCGCTGATCGCCATTGTCGTCAGTGCGGTGCTGGTGGTCTGGCTCAAGCGTTTGGGTCGCAACGACACCTGGCTGGCCGTCGCCCTGGCACTGGTGCTGGGTGGCGCGCTGGGCAACCTGTATGACCGCATTGCCCTGGGCCATGTGATCGACTTCATTCTGGTGCACTGGCAGAACCGCTGGTATTTCCCGGCGTTCAACATTGCCGACAGCGCGATCACCGTTGGCGCGATCATGCTGGCACTGGACATGTTCAAATCGAAGAAAACCGAAGAGGCTGCTCATGACTGAACCGCAATCGACTGAGCAACGCATCGGCCAGAACACCGAAGTCACCCTGCACTTTGCCTTGCGCCTGGAAAACGGTGACACCGTCGACAGTACCTTCGACAAGGCCCCGGCGACCTTCAAGGTCGGCGATGGCAACCTGCTGCCGGGTTTCGAAGCCGCACTGTTTGGCTTCAAGGCCGGCGACAGGCGCACAGTGACCGTTGAGCCGGAAAACGCTTTCGGACAGCCAAACCCGCAGAACGTGCAGACCATCCCGCGTTCGCAGTTCAACGACATGGAGTTGTCGCCGGGTCTGCTGGTGATCTTCAACGATGCGGCCAATACTGAATTGCCAGGAGTGGTGAAGGAATTCGATGACACGCAAGTGACCGTCGACTTCAACCACCCGCTGGCGGGCAAGACGCTGACCTTTGACGTGGAAATCATTTCCGTCAAAGCGATCTAAAAATGCAGGAGTGAGCTTCTGTGGCGAGGGGATTCATCCCCGCTGGGGTGCGAAGCGCCCCCAGACCAGTCAACGGATTCTGAGATAAGTCCGTTGAAGGTCTGCGACTGCTACGCAGCCGAGCGGGGATGATTCCCCTCGCCACAACAAGCAGGTCTCCACAGTCTGTTTTCCATTGTTTTCGCGCGCAAGACACGAGGCACAGCATGCAAATCAAACTCGCCAACCCCCGTGGCTTCTGCGCCGGTGTGGACCGGGCGATCGAAATCGTCAACCGCGCCCTGGAAGTCTTCGGGCCGCCGATCTATGTGCGTCATGAAGTGGTGCACAACAAGTTCGTCGTCGAAGACCTGCGCAGCCGTGGCGCGATTTTCGTCGAAGAGCTCGATCAGGTGCCCGATGACGTGATCGTCATCTTCAGCGCCCACGGTGTTTCCCAAGCCGTGCGCAATGAAGCTGCAGGTCGTGGCCTGAAAGTCTTCGATGCAACCTGCCCGCTGGTGACGAAGGTGCACATCGAAGTCGCCAAATACAGCCGCGACGGTCGTGAATGCATCCTGATCGGCCACGCCGGTCACCCGGAAGTCGAAGGCACCATGGGCCAGTACGACGCCAGCAATGGCGGCGCGATCTACCTCGTTGAAGACGAAAAGGACGTGGCCGCATTGCAGGTGCGCGATCCGGAAAGACTCGCTTTCGTCACCCAGACAACCTTGTCGATGGACGATACCAGTCGCGTGATTGATGCCCTGCGCACGCGCTTCCCGGCCATCGGTGGTCCGCGCAAGGACGACATCTGCTACGCCACACAAAACCGCCAGGACGCCGTCAAGCAACTGGCCGACGAGTGCGACGTGGTACTGGTGGTCGGCAGCCCGAACAGCTCCAACTCCAATCGCCTGCGCGAATTGGCTGAGCGCATGGCGACTCCGGCGTACCTGATCGACGGTGCCGAGGACCTGCAACAGAGCTGGTTCGACGGCGTCGAGCGTATTGGCATTACCGCTGGCGCGTCCGCACCGGAAGTGCTGGTCCGGGGCGTGATCCAGCAATTGCAGGCCTGGGGCGCGACCGGTGCCGACGAGCTGGCTGGCCGTGAGGAGAACATCACGTTCTCGATGCCGAAAGAGCTGCGCGTCCGTTCGATCTGACGCTTCTGCCTTTGTCGCACAGCGCCTGTTCGGTCTCCTGACTGCCCAGGCGCACGCGACCGGTCGCCGCCAGCACGATCTGCCGCTGGCTGACCGGCTCGCGCGGCGAGCAGACGTGTATTGTCCCCGCCTGAAATCGCCGTCCCGGCATCAGCGGCTGTCCCAGATGACTGAACCGCACGTAGCGGCTCACCCACCAGTTGCCGACAATCGCCACCTTCGCCTCACTGGCGCGTTCAACCAGCAGCGGATTGCTGCTGTCCTCCGGCCCCTTGCCGCTAAGATCCAGAATGATTCGCCAACCCTGACTCCAGTCGCCGTCAATGCCATGGATCACCACACTTTGATTGTGGGTCATAGCCAGGGTGCGAGCGTGGCGGATGCCTTCGAGCAGCGACTGCGCCGCGTGGTCGCGTTGAGTCGCTTGCTTGAGCGCGGCGAACGCCGGGCTGACCAGCAGCAGAACAATTGCGCCAATCGCCAGTCCCATAAGCAGTTCAATCAGGCTGAAACCGTGTTGCGGCATGAAAAATCCCTCCGTGGAATGGTATGAGCAGCGCAATCCGTGCGCCGCGCAGGGCAAATCAGTCGGCGCGTGCCGAGCGAATGTTCTAGCGTGTAAAAGCAGGTATAGCCGACGGCAACGGAGGGCACCGATGGATCTTCGTACAAAAGGTTTCACGCTGGTCGAGTTGCTGGTCGCCATTGCGGTGTTCCTGATACTGATCACGCTGGCGGTGCCGGCCTTTACCCGTACGATCCAGAGCAGCAAGGCGGATACCGAAGTCGGCGACTTGCAGCGCGCGATCAATTTCGCCCGGCTCGAAGCGATCAATCGCGGCGTGACCACGCGTCTGCGTCCGACCGCTGGCGGCAGCGTCTGGACCGGTGAGCTGGCGGTCTACGACAGTACTGGCAATCCGGCCAATGTGTTGCGGGTTGTTCCAGCGATGAGCAGCGGCGCGACTCTGACGCTACCCTCAGGAGTGACCGCACTGGATTTCAACAACCTCGGCGGTCTGGCGGCACCGTCGACGGCGGTGGTCATCGGTTACACGCTGGGCACGCAAAGCAGGACGCTGAACGTGTGTTTAAACGGACGCATTCAACTGGGTGGGAATTGCGGATGAGGGCAGGGAGCACAAACGCACAGGAGGGCATGACGCTGATCGAAGTGCTGGTCGCGCTGCTGATTCTTACGGTCGGGCTGTTGGGCGCAGCGGCGGTGCAGCTCAATGCGCTGAAGTACACCGACAGTTCGCGGATGACCAGTCAGGCCAGTTTCATCGCCTATGACATGATGGATCGCATCCGCGCCAATTCCGGCGCCAACTACACCGTCACGCCACCGACCTCGGGCAATCTCAGTAATGCGCGGGACCAGGACCTCTACGACTTCACCACCAATATCGCCAACTTCGGCGGCCCGACCGCGACGGGCAGTATCACCCTCAACCAGCGGGTCTACACCATCACCATTACCTGGAGCGATGCGCGCGCGGCGAACGCTGCCAGTGCCCAGCGCAGTTTCGTGCTGAGCAGCCGGGCGGCGGTCGATCCGGTGGCCACACCATGAAGTACGCCAGCCGTGGTTTCGGCCTGATTGAGCTGCTGATTGCCCTGGCTTTGGGGCTGATCGTAGTGCTCGGCGTGGTACAGATTTTCATCGCCGCAAAAAACACCTACGTCAGTCAGAACAGCGCCGCAGCGATGCAGGAAGACGCGCGCTTCGTTCTCAGCAAAATGATTCAGGAAATTCGTATGGTCGGCATGTTCGGCTGCCTCGGCACCATCGTCGACTCCAGCTCAGCAGGGGATTTCAACACTGCGCAACTCATCCCGATCAACTGGGATAACGCCAGTCTCAAGCTGACCATGGTCACCGCCGATGTCGGCAGCGGCGGGGGCACACCGACCTGGACGGTGATTTCAGACTGTCGCAACAGCGCGGTCGCCTACAGCGGATTACGCAGCCCGACCACGGGGCAGATCGCGTTCCCGATCCGGCGCCTGATCTACAGCTTCAGCAATAACCAGATCCTCATGGGCACTGGCAGCGGCAATCCGGTGCAGCAAGTGCTGGTCAACAATGTCAGCGCCTTCAACGTCACATTCGGTCTGGCCAGTTCGGCGACCGACGTCGCAGCCTCGACCTACAGCAGCAACCCTGGCGATCCGGCGCGCATCCGCAGCGTGCGCCTGAGCCTGACCCTCACCGACCCGAACAATCGGGTGCGCAATCAAACCTTCAACGTGGTTGCGGCATTGCGCAATCGCTTGCCATGAGGGGGCGGCGATGAGGATTTCCTTGCAGCAACGTCAGGCCCAGCGCGGCATGGTCTTGTTGGTCAGTCTGGTGTTTCTGCTGTTGCTCACATTGATCGGTTTGTCCTCGATGCAGAGCGCCAACCTGCAAGAGAAAATGGCCGGCAGCGTAAGCCTGCGCAATCAATCGTTTCAGGCTGCGGAAGCGGCGTTGCGTATCGGCGAAAGTGCGGTGCAGCTGGACAGTTACTCGTTGGCGGTGTGCAGCGGCACGAACCAATGTCTGCCGCCGGCGGAGTCGTCAGTGGTCAGCTCGGCCGGCTTCAATTCGACCTCCGGGGTGACCTGGATCGCCGCCGGTAATGGCTTTTATGGCGTGCAGAACATCGGCACGACTCTGACGGCGGTGAACGTGCCGAGTAACACTTCGGCGACGTTGTATCGAGTCACTGCGGTCGGCATCGCCGGCAATTCGCGTAGCGTGGTGGAGAGTGTCTATGCGAAGTATTGAGCGCGGCCTGTCGCTGCTGATCGGCATGCTGCTGAGTAGCTACCTGGCGGCACCGGCCTGGGCTTTCACACCTTCCGATTCGCCGCTGCTGAGCGCGGCAGCGGTGGCGCCGAACGTGATGCTGCTGATCGATGATTCGGGGAGTATGAACAGCATCATTTACGCCGCCGGATTCGACCCGAACGTCAACCGCACTCCAGCCCGGCAGTGCAATGCCTTCCTCGGCTTGTGCTCTGCACTCAATGCGCCGCAGATTACTGGCGACACAGTGTTTCTATCGAGCCTGCCAACCTCCGGCTGCTCGGGAGGCGCCTACGCGTTCTACAACAACAGCGTGGCGCCCTTGTGCCTGAAACTGCCCGACCCCGTAGGCAATGAGAACACTCGGTATTCCGCCGATTACATTTCCTACATAGTCAGCCTCGCCAACAGCAACGGCACCCGCGACTTCACCACGGGGGCGATTCCCAACGATTACCGGATGAACGTGGCGCGCAACGTTTCCACCGCACTGGTGAGCAGCAACCGCACCTTGCGCATGGGCCTGTCGACATTCAATCCGGCGACGAGCAGCAACCCGGGCAACGGCGGTTTCATCGCCCGCTCGATCACCGATTTGTCACCCGTCGCGGGCAGCGTCACCCAGGCCCAGGCAGACACCAACTACAACGCGCTGATCTCATCGATCAACGGCTTGAACGCCGTGGCCAACACGCCATTGGCCGAGAGCTATTACGAAGTCACGCGCTACATGCGTGGCTTGGCGCCTTACTACAACGGCACGCCGGCGAGCTATACCAGTCCGATTCAATACCGCTGCCAGAAAAACTACGGCGTGGTGATTACCGATGGCTTGCCAACCTATGACCGTACCTTCCCGACCAACGATCCGCTGGGAGGCAGCCGGCTACCGAACTGGGATGGCGTGAATAACGATGGCGACAACCTCAACGGTGACGGTGAAGGCGACACGCTTTATCTGGATGACATCGCCAAATTCGCCTTCGACATCGACATGCGTTCGACCGGCACCGACGCCGCCGGCAAGAGCTGGAACGCGGTGGATTTTCCCCGGCAGAACATGAACACCTACACCGTGGGTTTCGCTGCGGATAACGATATGTTGTCCGACGCCGCCAGTTACGGGCAGGGCAGGTATTACCAGGCGACCGACAGCTCCGGGCTCAATGCGGCGTTATCGTCGGCATTGAGCGATATCACTTCCAAGGCCGGCTCCGGTGGTGCCGGTGTTGCCAGCAGCAGTACGTTGACCAGTGGCAGCAGTTTTTACCAGACAACCTACGATCCCAAGGATTGGCGCGGCACGATCAGGTCGTTCGGCTTTACCTCGACCGGCACGGTAAATACCTCGGCGGCGCAATGGTCGACCGACACCACCATCGTGCCCTCTGCCACAGCGCCGAATTTCCAGTCATGGAACACCTTGAGCAACACGCCCATTGCCTTGGCACTCCTCAACTTTTCCCCGGCGCAGCAGACTACGCTGAATCAGGGGTTGCCCGCCGGAATCAACGGTAATGATCTGGTGGAGTGGAGCAAAGGGACCAACAGGGCCGGGCTCAAAGTTCGCAGTGCGCTGTTGGGCGACATCATCAATTCGCCGCTGGTGCTCGCATCGCCTTCGGACAAGACCGCATCCGACTTGACGGGTGACAGCAGTTACACCAACTACCTGACCACCAAGGCTGCGAACATGAATACCAGTCTGGTAGTGAACGCCAACGACGGTTTCGTCAACGTGATCAATTCGGCGAACGGCACCCGCCGTTATGCCTATATGCCCTCCAGCGTGCTGCCTTACCTGCGACTGATCGCGGATACCAATTACGTCAACGGCGTCAGCCACAAATTTCTGGTGGATGGTCAGGTCGGCGTGTTCGATGCGCAGGCCGGTACCACCTGGAAAACCCTGGCCATTGGCGGAACGGGCGCCGGCGGCAAAACCTTCTATGGGCTGCAACTGTTCGATGCCTCGGCAGGTAACGTGATCAGGGCACTGTGGGAAGTCAGTGCGCCGGCTACGGCCAATGCGTCGAATGCTTTCAATGATCTGGGTTACGCCTACGCCCGTCCGGAAGTCGCACGCTTGGCCAATGGTCGCTGGGCGACATTCATCGCCAATGGTTACGGCAGCAATTCGGGGGTTGCAGCGTTGTATGTGCTGGATGCGCTGGATGGTTCGCTGATCAGGAAAATCGTCATCGACAGCACGGAAACCACTAACGGTCTGTCTTCGGTAAAACTCAGGGTCAATTCCTCGAACGTAGTGCAGGCTGCCTACGCTGGTGACCTGAAGGGGCGTATGTGGAAATTCGACTTGAGCGCACCCGGGGCAGAAAGCTGGGGCGTGGCGTTTGCCGGCAAGCCATTGTTCACCGCCCCGGGCGGGGCAACGCAGCCGATCACCGCGCAACCGCTGCTGGCGGATAATCCGCAGGGCGGCAAGCAGGTGTTCTTTGGCACCGGCAAGTTCAACGAGACTGCCGACAAGACCAACAAGGATCTGCAGGCGTTCTATTCAATCTGGGATGCAGAGGGTGGGGCCGGCCAAATCACCGTTAGCAGTTTGCAAGCGCAGGCGATTACCGGCTCGTTCTCCGGCAGTTCCGGGCAGTTTCTGACCACCAGCCAGAATGAAACGACGTATCCGGCAGAGAAAGGCTGGTATCTGCCGCTGGTGTACAACAACGTGCTGACCGGCGAGCGCGTGATCAATCAGGCCAGTATTGTGTTGGGACGAGTTGTTTTCACCACTGCCAGCGTCGATACCACCGACCCTTGTTCGAGTTTTGGTACGGGCCGACTGGTCGAACTCGATGCGTTCAACGGTAAGATGCTCAACTACGCCGTGATCGACACCACCGGTGACCGTTTGGTCGACAGCAACGATACGATATCCAGTGGCGTGATTTTTACCGGCGGCATTCCGACCCTGAACTTCATCTCGGCTAACGGCGAGCGCAAGGGCACGACTGACACCAGCGGCGCGGTCACGGTCATTGTGGAAAAAGGTGGCGGCGGCAGCCGTCGTATCATGTGGCGACAAATCCAGTAAGCGAGAATTTGAGGCATGCGCAGATCCAGCCGAGGTTTTACCCTGATCGAGATCATGATCGTCATCGCGATTATCGGGATCATCCTCACCATCAGCATTCCCAGCTACAACGAATACGTGAAGAAGGGCCGTCGCGCCGAAGTGGTCTCGCTGCTCTCGGAGCAGGCGCAGACCCTCGAACGCTTCTACACCCGCAACAATGTCTACACCGGCGTCACCGGACTGAGCACGGGCAATGATTTCTATACCATCACCCCGACGCTGACCGACCAGACCTTTGTGCTCACCGCGAATCGTAAAACCGGCTCGGCCATGGCCACCGACAAATGCGGGGATTTCACCCTGACCAACACCGGCGTGCGAAGCATGAACAACGCGACCACCGGAGTGACCGCCAAGGATTGCTGGGGCCGCTGACGCATTCTTTTTCGGGCGCCTTTTGCGCCCACTGTCTTTTTTACGGTTGGATCAAACATGACCAGGCAACAGCAAGTGGTGATTGTCGGCGGCGGGGTGATTGGCCTGCTCACTGCCTACAATCTCGCCTCCGAAGTGCGCAGCGTGGTGCTGCTGGATCGCTCGAATGTCGGCCAGGAATCGTCCTGGGCTGGCGGCGGCATCGTCTCGCCGTTATACCCGTGGCGCTACAGTCCGGCAGTCACCGCGCTGGCGCATTGGTCGCAGGATTTTTATCCACAGCTCGGCGAACGCTTGTTTGCCGACACTGGGGTTGATCCTGAGGTGCACACCACTGGTCTGTATTGGCTGGATCTGGACGATGAAGCCGCAGCCCTGGCCTGGGCCGCGCGGGAAAATCGGCCGCTGCGGGCTGTGGATATCTCGGCGGCACATGACGCGGTGCCGGTGCTCGGCAGCGGTTTCAGCCGAGCGATCTACATGGCCGAAGTCGCCAACGTGCGCAATCCACGGCTGGTCAAATCGCTGAAAGCCGCGCTGCTGGCGCTGCCGAACGTGACGATTCACGAGCAATGCGAAGTCAGTGGTTTCGTCCGCGAGGGCGAGCGCGTGGTTGGCGTGCAAACCTCCACTGGGGTGATGAGCGGCGACGAGTTTGTGCTGACGGCGGGGGCGTGGAGCGGCGATCTGCTCAAGACGCTGAGCCTGACGTTGCCGGTCGAGCCGGTCAAAGGCCAGATGATTCTCTATAAGTGCGCGGCTGATTTCCTGCCGAGCATGGTGCTGGCCAAGGGGCGATATGCGATCCCGCGTCGCGACGGTCACATTCTGATTGGCAGCACGCTGGAGCACGAAGGTTACGACAAGACCCCGACCGACATAGCGCTGCAAAGCCTCAAGGCCTCGGCAATCGAATTGCTGCCGGCGTTGGCGGATGCCGAGGTGGTCGGGCACTGGGCCGGGCTGCGGCCGGGGTCGCCGGAAGGCATTCCGTTTATTGGCCGGGTGCCGGGGTTCGAGGGGTTGTGGCTGAACTGCGGGCATTACCGCAACGGGCTGGTGTTGGCGCCGGCGTCGTGTCAGTTGTTTGCTGACGTGATGCTGGGGCGGGCGCCGATTATTGATCCGGCGCCGTATGCGCCTGAGGGCCGGATTTAGTCAGAGGCTGGTAGACCGCCTTCGCGAGCAGGCTCGCTCCCACAGGAATACTCATTCCAAATGTGGGAGCGAGCCTGCTCGCGAAGGGGCCTTCAATCCAGTCCCAATTTCTTCAGCCGATAACGCATCGACCTGAACGACAGACTCAACCGCTGCGCCGCCGCCGTGCGGTTCCAGCGGGTTTCCTCCAGCGCCTGCAAAATCAGTTTGCGTTCGACGCTCTCCAGATAATCCTCAAGATTGTCGATCTGCGTCAGATCAGCCGTCGCCCCGTCCGCCGAGCAATTGCCTTCGCTCAAACGCAGATCCTGCGCTTCGATCGTGCGGTTTTCACACAAGGTGTGCGCGCGTTCCAGAACATTCTCCAGTTCGCGCACGTTGCCGGGAAAGCGATAGTTCTTCAGCGCCTCCAGCGCTTGGGGGTGCAGGCGCGCTTCGGGTTGTCCGGTGTCTTTGGCCAGGCGCTTGAGCACGTGCATGGCAAGCGCCTCGATGTCGTCGCGGCGTTCGCGCAGGGACGGCACGCGCAGTTCGATGACGTTGAGCCGGTAATACAGATCCTGGCGGAAACGCTCGGCTGAAACTTCGGCTTCAAGGTCTTTGTGCGTGGCGCAAAGGATACGCACGTCGACCACCGTTTCCTGCTGGCCGCCGACGCTGCGCACGGCTTTTTCCTGAATTGCCCGCAGCAGTTTCACTTGCATCGACAGTGGCAGATCGGCGACTTCATCGAGAAACAGAGTGCCGCCATGGGCCGCCTGGAATAGCCCCGGCTTGTCTTCGACGGCACCGGTGAAGCTGCCTTTGCGGTGGCCGAAAAATTCGCTTTCCATCAGTTCCGACGGAATTGCCCCGCAGTTCACCGGCACAAACGGCTGGCTGGCGCGCGGGCCTTGTTCGTGAATCAGACGCGCGACCAGTTCTTTGCCGCTGCCGGATTCACCACTGATGTACACCGGCGCCTGACTGCGTGCGAGCTTGTCGATCTGCTTGCGCAGATTGGCCATCGGCGGCGAATCGCCCAGCAAGCGTCGCTCGATTGCCGTGCTCAAGCCGCCCGCTGTCGGCAGGCGCAGCGCCGAGCTGACCAGTTCGCGCAGGCGCGGCAGCTCCACCGGTTTGGTGAGGAAATCGAACGCCCCGGCCTTCAATGCATTGATGGCCGTTTCCAGGCTTCCGTACGCAGTGATCATCGCCACCGGCAGGTTTGGATCGCGTTGCTGAATGTGTTGCACCAGCTCCAGCCCGGTGCCGTCGGGCAGGCGCATGTCGGTCAGGCACAGGTCAAAGTGCTCGCGCTGCAACAGCGCCTGAGCCTCGCCCAGATTGCGTGCGCTGAAGGTCTCGAGTTTCATCCGTCCCAGGGTGATTTCCAGGAGCTCGCGGATATCCGGTTCGTCGTCGACGATTAGAATTTTTTGCCGTGGGCTTGTATTCAACTTTGTTTCCGTCCGTGAGCAAAAGTGATGCAAAAGCAGCCGCCGCCTTGGCGTGATTTGAAGTCTAGGCGTGCCTGGTTGCTTTCGCACAGCTCACGGGACAGATAAAGGCCAAGACCGGTGCCCTGACTGCTCGTAGTGAAGAACGGCTCAAACAGATGCGCCTGTTCATCGGCCGACACGCCGGGGCCGTTGTCCTGCACTTCGAGCACTGCCAATTGGCTGTCGGGGTCGACGAACAGTGCCAGCCAGACGTCGGCCTGCTCGTGCAGTTGGGCACTGTGACGCCAGGCGTTGCGGATCAGATTGTCGAGAATCTGCCGCAGCTGGTTGGGGTCCATCAGTGTGGTGAAATCGCCGGAATTGATTCGCAGATGAATGTGCTGGCGTTCGGTGGCCTGCTCGCGGGTTTCGCCGACGAAGTCTTCCAGCCACGGCTTGAGGTCCAGCCGTTGCGGCGCGCTTTGCTGGCGGCGGGACAGTTGCAGGACGTTTTCGATGACTCGGTTCATGCGCTGGGAGTGGTCTTGAATAATCTGCGTCAGACGTCGATCTGCGCTATCGAGTTCCTCGGACTCGGCCAACAGCTGCGCGGCATGACTGATCGCGCCCAGTGGATTGCGAATTTCATGGGAGATGCCGGCGGTCAAACGCCCGAGCGCAGCGAGCTTGAGTTGCTGGGCTTGTTGGGTGATTTGCGCCAGGTCTTCGAGAAACACCAGTGTCTGCTGGTTCGGACTCTGCTCGAGAGCGATGAAGCTGGGTTGCAGCTCAAGGCCATTGCCGGGGATTTTCAGGCTCTGCGGGCGCAAGGTCGGGTTGTTGCGCCACAGTTGCAGGCGCTCGACGAGTGCTGGCGAATATTCGTCGATCAAATGACCTTGCAGGTGACTATGGCCGAGCAGACTCTGCGCACTGTAATTGGCCAGTTGCACCCGGCGTTGTTCGTCGAGTACCAGAATGCCGGTGCGCATGCGTTGCAAGATCAACGCATTCAACGCCTCCAGGCTGACCACCTCGCTGGCGCGTTGTTCGGCCAGGGTCTCGCTGACTTCGAGGCGACGAATCAGCCCTTGCACCAGCAATGAGGCGGCGAAGCACAGCGCGCCGAGGGTGCCGGCTTGCAGGTACGCGTTGGCGCTCAAGGGGCGGCTGAGCCCCAGCAGAAAACTCAGGCCGACAATGCCGATCGCCGCGATGGCGGCAATCAGCAGGCCGATGCGTCGGCGCAGCAGGGTGTTGCTGATTGCCACCGAGACCACCAGCAGATTGCCCAGCGCACTGGCCACGCCGCCGGCCGCATAGAACAGGCCGCACAACAGCAGCACGTCGACGAGGGCCAGGGTGAACAACTGCGCCGGGCGCCGGGTGTTTTCGAGAAACACCACCAGCAGCATATTGATGATCAGGTACAGCCAGCTGCCACCGCGCAGCAGATCGTCGTTGGCCGACGTCAGCAGGCGGTTGTCCATGTTGCTGGAGATCAGCAACACCAGAGTGATGCCGACACTTAAACGGTACAGGTGATAAAGGCGCAGCAGACGCTGCGCCTGTTTCTGGTCGGCGTTGACGGCCTCAGCGACCACTGGCGCCCGGGCCTTGCTCGAGATGAGCCTGGCTGCAATACCACAGTTGCTGGTTGCCCAGCGCGCGGTCGCGCGGCAGGTGCACGCCGCAGTGGGCGCAACGCACCATCGGCGGCGCGTCCTGTTCGCGCGGCGATCGGGCGGACGAGGCGGGGGCCTTGAATTTGCGCCAGAGCCAGATGGCGGCGAAGATCAGGGCAATCCAGAACAATAAACGAAGCATGATGAGCGGCTTTTCGACTGATGATCCGGCAGTTTAGCCAAGGACCCGATCAGCGCACAGCCTATTAAAGCGCGGCAATAAAAAAGGGAGATCCGCAGATCTCCCTTTTTTCGTACAGCCGGTGTGATCAGTCGAACACGCCGAAGGTCATGTAGCTGAACCACGAGCGGTCGGTGTCGCTGGATTCCGGTTCTGGCTCTTCGATCACGTCGCCGTTCTCGTCTTTAGGCTTGAGCTCGTTCGGGATCGCATCTTTCGCGTCCTGGAACTGCTTCTGCACGTCCTGGTTGGCGCGGGTTTCGCCCGGCGGCAGCGGTGGACGCGATTCGATCAGGCCCAAAGTCGCTTTGCTCAGGAACGAACGGTTGTCAGCTTCGGCTACGCGTGGCACGAACTGGCCATCTTCCAGGCTCGGGTGGTCCGGGTAGTTGAGCTTCAGGGTTTCCAGGCTGGTGGCCGCCAGATCGTCGAGGTGCAGACGCTGGTAGGCTTCAGTCATCACCGCCAGGCCGTCGCCGACCGATGGGGTTTCCTGGAAGTTCTCCACGACGTACTTGCCACGGTTGGCAGCGGCTACATAAGCCTGACGGGTCAGGTAGTAGTCAGCGACGTGGATTTCGTAGGCGGCCAGCAGGTTGCGCAGATAGATCATGCGCTGCTTGGCGTCCGGCGCGTAGCGGCTGTTCGGGTAGCGGCTGGTCAGTTGCGCGAACTCGTTGTACGAGTCGCGGGCGGCGCCCGGGTCACGCTTGGTCATGTCCAGCGGCAGGAAGCGCGCCAGCAGGCCGACGTCCTGGTCGAACGAAGTCAGACCCTTGAGGTAGTACGCGTAATCCACGTTCGGATGCTGCGGATGCAAACGAATGAAACGCTCGGCGGCAGACTTTGCAGCTTCCGGCTCGGCGTTCTTGTAGTTGGCGTAGATCAACTCCAGCTGAGCCTGATCGGCGTAGCGACCGAACGGATAACGCGACTCCAGAGCCTTCAGCTTGGCTGTGGCGCTGGTGTAGCTGTTGTTGTCCAAGTCAGTCTGAGCCTGCTGATACAGCTCGGCTTCGCTGAGGTTTTCGTCTACGACTTCCTTCGATGAGCAAGCAGCGGTCAATGCGAGGATGGCGATCAGCAGCAGGTGTTTCACTTGCATGGCGGCTTGCGTCCCTATGACGGCCGCTGTCTTGGGCGGGGCCGTCCTGTTATGATGAGCGCCCCGTTGAAAAGCCTCGGGGCAAAAGACGCCGTATTTAACCACAAGCGCGCAGCCGAAACCAAAGGCTGTGCCGACGCCCAGTCCGAGCATGTCCGATAAAATTGAACTTCGCGCAGAGGTGCCGTCCGAATTGGGCGGCCAACGCCTCGATCAAGTCGCCGCCCAACTCTTCGCTGAGCACTCACGCTCGCGCCTTTCCGCCTGGATCAAAGAAGGTCGCCTGACTGTGGACGGGGCGGTGATCCGCCCGCGCGACATTGTGCATGGCGGTGCCGTCCTTGAGCTGACTGCCGAGCAGGAAGCCCAGGGCGAGTGGATCGCCCAGGACATCGAGCTTGATATCGTCTATGAAGACGACGACATCCTGGTGATCAACAAGCCTGCGGGCCTGGTGGTGCACCCGGCCGCCGGTCACGCCGATGGCACCCTGCTCAACGCTTTGTTGCACCATGTGCCGGACATCATCAATGTCCCGCGCGCCGGTATCGTGCATCGTCTGGACAAGGACACCACCGGTCTGATGGTGGTGGCCAAGACCATTCAGGCGCAGACCAAACTGGTTGCGCAATTGCAGAGCCGCAGTGTCAGCCGCATCTATGAGTGCATCGTCATTGGCGTGGTCACCGCCGGTGGCAAGATCAACGCGCCGATCGGTCGTCACGGCCAGCAACGCCAGCGCATGGCAGTGATGGAAGGCGGCAAGCCTGCCGTCAGCCATTACCGCGTGCTCGAGCGTTTCCGTTCGCACACCCACGTGCGGGTGAAACTGGAAACCGGTCGGACCCACCAGATCCGCGTGCACATGGCGCACATCAACTTCCCATTGGTCGGCGATCCGGCGTATGGCGGGCGTTTCCGCATTCCGCCTGCGGCCAACCCGACCATGGTGGAATCGCTCAAGCACTTCCCGCGTCAGGCGCTGCACGCGCGCTTCCTTGAACTCGATCACCCGACGAGCGGTGAGCGCATGAGCTGGGAATCGCCGCTGCCGGAAGATTTCGTCTGGCTGCTGACCCTGCTCAAGCAGGATCGCGAGGCCTTCGTCGGATGAACTGGCTGACGCCGGACTGGCCTGCGCCGGCCAGCGTCAGGGCCTGTGTCACCACCCGCGAGGGTGGTGTCAGCGAGGCGCCGTTCGACAGCCTCAATCTGGGTGATCACGTCGATGATCGCCCGCAAGCGGTGGCCGAAAATCGTCGCCGCTTGACCGAACACTTCTCCATACAGCCTGCCTGGTTGCAGCAAGTGCACGGGATCACCGTTGCCCATGCTGATCCGGGCATCGTTGCGACTGCAGATGCCAGTTGGACGGCAACGCCGGGTATTGCCTGTGCGGCGATGACGGCAGACTGTTTGCCGGCATTGTTCTGCGATCGTGCCGGCACGCGTGTCGCGGCCGCTCATGCCGGTTGGCGGGGTCTGGCGGCGGGCGTGCTTGAGGCAACTCTCGACAGCCTCGATGTTCCTGCTGACGAGGTACTGGTCTGGCTCGGCCCGGCCATTGGCCCCAAAGCCTTTGAAGTCGGTCCGGAAGTACGGGAAGTCTTCATCAATCAACTGCCTGAAGCAGCAGAAGCGTTCGTACCGAGCAACAATGCCGGCAAGTTCATGGCTGATATCTATCTGCTGGCGCGCCTGCGTCTGGCTGAACGGGGTGTCACGGCTGTTTATGGTGGCGGTTTCTGCACCGTGACCGATCCGCGCTTCTTCTCCTATCGCCGTGCGTCGCGGACCGGTCGTTTCGCCTCCCTTGTTTGGCTCACCCGCTAAACTCTCTGATCTGCATCAACTCTCCGACGCTTGAATCTCCCAGAATCGACCGCATCTACAGTGGTATCTGGCAGGTTTCTTTATTCAGGATGGTTTCTTAGGTCCGGCCTGCTCAAAAGGAAGGTGACCCATGCGTATTGACCGTTTAACCAGCAAATTACAGTTGGCCCTGTCCGACGCCCAGTCGTTGGCGGTTGGCCACGATCATCCGGCCATCGAGCCGGCGCACTTGATGCAGGCCATGCTTGAACAGCAGGGCGGTTCGATCAAGCCGCTGCTGATGCAAGTCGGCTTCGACGTCAACAGCTTGCGTAAAGAGCTGACCAAAGAGCTCGATCAACTACCGAAAATCCAGAACCCGACCGGCGACGTCAACATGTCGCAGGATCTGGCGCGCCTGCTCAATCAGGCTGACCGTCTGGCTCAGCAGAAGGGCGACCAGTTCATTTCCAGCGAACTGGTGCTGCTCGCCGCGATGGACGAGAACAGCAAGCTCGGCAAGTTGCTGCTCGGCCAAGGCGTGAGCAAGAAAGCCCTGGAAAACGCGATCAACAACCTGCGTGGTGGCGAAGCGGTAAATGACGCCAACCACGAAGAGTCGCGGCAGGCGCTGGACAAGTACACCGTCGATCTGACCAAACGCGCCGAAGACGGCAAGCTTGATCCGGTGATCGGCCGCGACGACGAAATCCGTCGCACCATTCAGGTTCTGCAACGCCGCACCAAGAACAACCCGGTGCTGATCGGTGAACCTGGCGTGGGTAAAACCGCAATCGCCGAGGGGCTTGCGCAGCGCATCATCAACGGCGAAGTGCCGGACGGCCTTAAGGGCAAGCGCCTGCTGTCGCTGGACATGGGCGCGCTGATTGCCGGCGCCAAGTATCGCGGTGAGTTCGAAGAGCGCCTGAAATCGTTGCTCAACGAACTGTCGAAGCAGGAAGGGCAGATCATTCTGTTCATCGACGAACTGCACACCATGGTCGGCGCCGGTAAAGGCGAAGGCTCGATGGACGCTGGCAACATGCTCAAGCCTGCGCTGGCTCGCGGCGAGTTGCACTGCGTCGGCGCGACCACGCTCAACGAGTATCGCCAATATATAGAGAAGGATGCGGCGCTCGAGCGGCGTTTCCAGAAAGTCCTGGTGGACGAGCCGAGCGAAGAAGACACCATCGCCATTCTGCGTGGCCTCAAGGAACGTTACGAGGTTCACCACAAGGTGGCGATCACCGACGGCGCGATCATCGCTGCGGCCAAGCTCAGCCATCGCTACATCACGGATCGACAGCTGCCGGACAAGGCCATCGACCTGATCGACGAGGCGGCCAGCCGTATCCGCATGGAGATCGACTCCAAACCGGAAGTACTCGATCGTCTGGAGCGACGCCTGATTCAGCTGAAGGTGGAATCCCAGGCGCTGAAGAAAGAAAGCGACGACGCGGCGAAGAAACGCCTGGAAAAACTCCAGGAAGAAATCGAGCGTCACGAGCGTGAGTATTCCGATCTGGAGGAAATCTGGAACTCGGAGAAAGCCGAGGTGCAGGGTTCTGCGCAGATTCAGCAGAAGATCGAACAGTCGCGCCAGGAACTGGAAGCCGCGCGCCGTAAAGGCGACCTGAATCGGATGGCCGAGTTGCAATACGGGGTGATCCCCGATCTGGAACGCAGCCTGCAAATGGTCGACCAGCACGGCAAGAGCGAGAACCAGTTGCTGCGCAGCAAGGTGACTGAAGAAGAGATTGCCGAAGTCGTGTCGAAGTGGACTGGCATCCCGGTGTCGAAAATGCTCGAAGGCGAGCGCGACAAGCTGATGAAAATGGAGAGCCTGTTGCACAAACGGGTAATCGGTCAGGAAGAAGCGGTCGTGGCTGTGGCCAATGCCGTGCGGCGTTCCCGCGCCGGACTGTCCGACCCGAATCGTCCGAGCGGCTCGTTCATGTTCCTCGGCCCGACCGGTGTCGGTAAAACCGAGCTGTGCAAGGCGCTGGCCGAATTCCTTTTCGATACTGAAGAGGCGATGGTGCGGATCGACATGTCCGAGTTCATGGAGAAACATTCCGTGGCTCGTCTGATCGGTGCGCCACCAGGCTACGTCGGCTATGAAGAGGGCGGTTACCTGACCGAAGCGGTGCGTCGCAAGCCGTACTCGGTGATCCTCATGGACGAAGTCGAGAAGGCGCACCCGGATGTGTTCAACATCCTCCTGCAAGTGCTTGAGGATGGCCGTCTGACCGACAGTCACGGGCGTACGGTGGACTTCCGCAACACGGTGATCGTGATGACGTCCAACCTCGGGTCGATGCAGATCCAGGAACTGGTCGGTGATCGTGAGGCGCAGCGTGCTGCTGTGATGGACGCGCTGACCTCGCACTTCCGTCCTGAGTTCATCAACCGCGTTGACGAAGTGGTGATCTTCGAGCCGCTGGCGCGGGATCAGATCGCCGGCATTACCGAGATCCAGTTGGGCCGCCTGCGCAGCCGCCTGGCCGAGCGCGAGCTGAAGCTGGAGCTGAGCCCGGAGGCGATGGACAAGCTGATCGCCGTCGGTTACGACCCGGTGTATGGCGCACGTCCTTTGAAACGGGCGATCCAGCGCTGGATCGAAAACCCGCTGGCGCAGTTGATCCTGTCGGGTCATTTCATGCCGGGCGACACCGCCACCGGCAAGGTCGAGAACGACGAAATCGTTTTCGGCTAAGCCTCAGCGGCAATGAAACCGGGAAGGCCTCGCATTGCGAGGCCTTTTTTTCGCCAGGCTGTTGAACTCAAAGGAAAAGGCTTGTAAAGTGCGCCCCGCAGTCAGTCACCGGCAGCGTTTCAACCCACCGGGTTGGAATCTGAAATAAGTTGCAAATCATTAACTTGAAAGCAATTTAGGGGGTTGACAGAGGTGTTCTAGGTTGTAGAATAGCGCGCCTCAGGCACACGAACGCAGCGATGCGAACGGGTGGCGAGATGCAACAAAGCTTCACCGTTGTAAATTGAAATATGTAGTTCCGTGATAGCTCAGTCGGTAGAGCAAATGACTGTTAATCATTGGGTCCCAGGTTCGAGTCCTGGTCACGGAGCCAATTTCAAACCGGGGTATAGCGCAGTCCGGTAGCGCGCCTGCTTTGGGAGCAGGATGTCAGGAGTTCGAATCCCCTTACCCCGACCATATTTGGGTCGTTAGCTCAGTTGGTAGAGCAGTTGGCTTTTAACCAATTGGTCGTAGGTTCGAATCCCACACGACCCACCATTTTTGAAACCAGTTTGCGCTGGGATCGAATCTTAAGATCAGAGGCCAAAAGCGCTGATCGAAGAAGGCGATCTTTGAAAGGTCGCCTTTTTTTTACCGGGGTATAGCGCAGTCCGGTAGCGCGCCTGCTTTGGGAGCAGGATGTCAGGAGTTCGAATCCCCTTACCCCGACCATATTGAAAATCCTCGTATCGAAAGATGCGGGGATTTTTTTTGCCTGCTGAAAGGCGAATCCCTTCAAGTCGTCATACAACCTGCCGATAGCCCGCTAACACGAGGGGACTGCCAACGCTTCGCCCCTTGATCTGGCCATTACAAGAATAAGGGCGTTCGTCATGTTGCTTCGTCAGTTGAATATTGCTCCCCGGGCTGCCCTGGGATTTGCCCTGATCGCGGTGTTGGTGGCCTTGCTCGGCGTGTTTGCGCTGGGGCAGATGTCGAGCATTCGCGACAGCGAGGTGGCGGTGGAGAACCGCTGGTTGCCGAGCATCCGTGGCGGCGACGAGATCCGCGAACTGATGCTGCGCATCCGCACCATCTCCCTGCGCATGGCGCTCGATCAGGATCCGGCCAATATCGCCACCTATCGCGGCCAGATGGACACCCGCGACAAGGAACTGAGCGAGAAAATCGCCGCCTACGACAAACTGGTCGACACTGCCGAAGGTCAGCAGCTGTATGACCAGTTCAAGAAAACCTTCGCCGCCTATCGCACCGGCATCGCCCAGTCATTCACCCTTGCCGAGCAAGGCAAGCGTGACGAGTTGACCAAATTGTTGCTGGTTGACATGAAGACCGTGGTCGACGGCTCCGGCAAGCAACTCAACGATCTCGCCGATCTGTTCGCCCGCCAGGTCGCCGCCGAAAGCGAGAAGTCCGCCGCGCATTATGAAACCTCGCGGACCATCGTCAGCCTGTTCATTGGATTGGCAGCGCTGGCCACAGTGGCGCTGGCGATGTTGCTCACGCGCAGTATCGTGCGCCCGCTGAGCAGCGCTGTGGATGCCGCTGAAAGTGTCGCCAAGGGCGATCTCACGCGGCCGATCGAAACCCATGGCAACGACGAAGTCAGCCGCTTGCTCAAAGCCTTGGCGACGATGCAACAGAACCTGCGCGAGACCCTGCAAGGTATCAGCGGCTCAGCCACACAACTGGCCACCGCCGCTGACGAACTGAGCGCCGTCACTGTCGACAGCACCCAAGGCCTGCAAGAGCAGAACAACGAAATTGAACAAGCTGCCACTGCGGTCAACGAGATGACCGCTGCGGTGGAGGAGGTCGCGCGCAACGCGGTATCGACGTCCGATGCCACGCGCCAGTCCAGTCAATCAGCGCAATTGGGCCAGGAGCGCGTCAGCGAAACCGCCAGCGCGATCAATGCCCTGGCCAGTGATGTGCAAAACACCGGCGAGCTGGTGCAGTCGCTGGCCAATCAATCGCAAGACATCGGCAAGGTTCTGGACGTGATTCGCGCAATCGCTGAGCAGACCAATCTGCTGGCGCTCAACGCTGCCATCGAGGCAGCACGCGCGGGCGAAAGCGGTCGCGGCTTTGCGGTGGTAGCCGATGAGGTGCGCGCGCTGGCGTATCGCACCCAGCAATCGACGCAGGAAATCGAACAGATGGTGCAAGGCATGCGCAGCGGTTCGAGCCAGGCGCTGGAGTCAATGCAGGCCAGCGCATCTCGTGCGGCGAGTACGCTGGTTCTCGCAGAGCGGGCAGGTGAGGCGTTGGTGACGATCACGGCGTCGGTGCACGAGATTCACGAGCGCAACCTCGTGATCGCCAGCGCCGCCGAGGAGCAGGCGCAAGTGGCGCGGGAAGTGGATCGCAATCTTGTGAACATTCGCGACCTGTCGGTGCGTTCGGCTGCGGGTGCTGATCAGACAAGCGCATCGAGCCATGAGCTGTCGCAACTGGCCAATGCGCTACAGGGCATGGTGCGACGCTTCCAGCTCTGATGAACAGAGATCAATTGCAGGCCTTCGCCTGCTGATTTGCGCACAACACGAAACAATGTGGGAGCGAGCCTGCTCGCGAAGGGGCCGGATCATTCAACGACAGTGTTGACAGACCCACCGCTTTCGCGAGCAGGCTCGCTCCCACAGGTTGGCGCTTTAGTGCAGTTTCAGACGCGGTTCGGTGCCACGACCAATCTTGCTGCCCAGCATCAACATCGCCGTGCGGAACGGCCCGTACAGCGCCATCTGGTGCATACGGTACAGCGACACATAGAACATCCGCGCCAGCCAGCCTTCGAGCATCACGCTGCCGGTCAGGTTACCCATCAAGTTACCCACAGCAGAAAAACGCGACAGTGAAATCAGCGAGCCGTAGTCGGTGTATTTGTACTCCGGCAGGGTCTTGCCTTCGATGCGCAGTTTCAGCGACTTGGCCAGCAGCGACGCCTGTTGATGCGCCGCTTGTGCCCGTGGCGGCACGTTGCGATCGGTGCCCGGTTGCGGACAGGCCGCGCAGTCGCCGAAGGCAAAGATGTTTTCGTCGCGAGTGGTTTGCAGAGTCGGCAGCACTTGCAGCTGATTGATGCGGTTGGTTTCCAGACCGTCGATGTCCTTGAGGAAACCCGGTGCGCGGATGCCGGCAGCCCAGACTTTCAGGCTGGCCTTGATCTCGTTGCCATCGGCGGTGATCAGGCTGTCGGCAGTCACTTCGCTGACTGCTGCGTTGGTCATCACATTGACCCCGAGCTTTTCCAGCGTCTTGTGCACCGGCCCGCTGATGCGCTCCGGCAGGGCAGGCAGCACCCGTGGGCCGGCTTCGATCAGAGTGATGTGCATGTTTTCCGGCTTGATCCGGTCCAGACCATAAGCCGCCAGTTCATGGGCGGCGTTGTGCAACTCGGCCGCCAGTTCGACGCCAGTGGCGCCAGCGCCGACGATCGCTACGCTGATCTGCTCGACCACGTCGGTCTGCCCGGCGTGGGCGCGCAGATAATGATTGAGCAATTGCTGATGGAAGCGCTCGGCCTGTTTGCGCGTATCGAGGAACAGACAATGCTGCGCCGCGCCCTGGGTGCCGAAGTCGTTGGTGGTGCTGCCGACGCTGATCACCAGCGAGTCATAAGCCACTTCACGCGCCGGTACCAGCTCGACGCCGTTTTCGTCATAGGTTGCCGCCAGCTGGATTTTCTTCTGCGCGCGATCAAGCCCGCTCATGCGCCCGAGCTGGAACTCGAAGTGGTTCCATTTCGCCTGGGCGACATAGTTGAGTTCGTCTTCGGAGGAGTTCAGGGAACCGGCGGCCACTTCGTGCAGCAGTGGTTTCCAGATGTGGGTCAGGTTCGCGTCGACCAGCATCACGCTGGCCGTACCGCGCTTGCCCAGAGTCTTACCCAGACGGGTAGCCAACTCCAGACCGCCGGCGCCGCCGCCGACAATGACAATACGATGGGACATAGGGATAACTCGCAAGGTTTTTAAAGGAAATCTTTTTCGCAGTTACCCAAGCGAGCGCCAGGCAGCTCATAGCGTCAGATAACTGATAAATCGGCTCAACAGGCCCAGACCAATGGTCACTGCCAGCACCAGCACCAGGAGCATCCACGGCCGGAAAGGCCGGCGCTCGACACGGTGTTGGGACAATTGCAGGTACTCTTCGACATGCTTTTGGTCTTCGGGGTTCAGGCGGCTGGTCATATTTGCCTCGTCAGGTAGACGTTACTGAATGAGCACAGGCTACAGCGGTTTTCAGCCCGGGTTGAACGCAGCGTAGCCGCTGTCCGGGACCGGTTCGACGCACACGCTATCGTCGAGGCGAATGATGCCGCTTTGTAACACCCGGGCAGTGATCCCGCCATGCCCGCGCACGGCTTGAAACGTGCCCGGGCCGAGATTGTTCTGCAAGCGTGCGCAGGGCTGACACCAGCCAGTGGTTTCGAGTATCGCTTGCCCGATGCGAAAGCGCCGCCCCTTCAGGCTAAACAAATTGATTCCGCTTATAACGAGATTGCGCCGCAGATCTTCAGGCCGGACCGGCTCGTCATCGGGACGGCCCATCAATGCATTGATCACCGCCAAGTGCTCCCACTGAATCAGCGTCACCTGTCGCGCATTGCGAACGCCCGGGCGGGCGTGGTCGCCGGTGAGCCCGGCTTCCAGCCGCGCCTCGACCGCCTCGAGCTCAAGCATCGGCCCACGGGACTCTGGACGCACGCCGATCCAGCGCACACGACCGGTTTGCGGAACCTCAGCGATCAACTGCTGCAGCGGCGTCACAGGCTGATACCCACGTCGAACACAATGCTGCGGCCGAGGTTGCTGCGCAGAAAGTCCGGTGCGTCGGGGTGGGCGAACAACACGCGGGCGAATGTCGGGCCGACCAGCGACAGCGAGCGCCAGCCCTGACGCAGATATTCGGTCGGTGGCGGGAAATGACTGTTGAGGTCGAGCACTTCGCGCTTGAGGCTGGCGAAGGCGATGATGTCCAGTTCACCCAGATCCATGCCGCGTTCCTTGTAGTTGTGCGCCTTCTTGCGCAGGGTCGGCGCCAGACGCAGGAGAAATTCGTTGGCCGGGATGCGTTTGGGCTTGGCTTCGCGGCGCACCAGTTGGCTCAGGGAGAACGCACTGCGCCGACGCTGCAATTCGTCGCGCCATTCATCATTGAGACGGCGGCCTTCGTCGAGGACGAAAAAAACTTCGAAATTGGCATCGCGGAACAACACGTCCGGCGGCTCACCGGCCGGGGCGAATTCGTCGGCGCGGTAGGGGATGTTCAGACCTTGCAGCAGGCGCTGGCAGACCCAACGCTCACGCTCCCATTTGCGGGCATTGGACAGGAACGCGTTGGCTTGCTCGGCCGCGATGGTCAGCAGGCGTAAATAATCTGAATCATCCATAAGCCCAAGCTTAGCGTCCAAATGCGACAAGCAGATAGCTTTGCATCGGCTCAGACATAAACGTCGCGCGATTGCGCCCTTGTAGATACTCTGTTCACGGTCAAGCTTTTTGGGTGTGTTTATCGCTAAAAAGCTTGGCTGTACTGAAGTCTTCGCCTGCCCGCATGCAGGCCCATAGTCCGGTCAGGTATTTGCGCATGACTGCGACAATAGCCTGCATCTTCCTCTTTCCTCGAGCCACCAAGGCTTCGTAAAACGCTTTCACATTTGGGTCGCAACGTATGGCGGTCAGCGCAGGCATGTACATCGCTGATCGCAAATAGGCATTGCCGCCCTTACTTATCCGGCCGGGTTTATCAATGCTGGTGCCTGATTGCGTGAGTCGGACATCGAGTCCGGCATGGCGGCTGACCTGCGCTGACTTGAGCGTTACCGGTAAGGTCGTCAGTTCAGCCAGCGCCGCAAATACTGAGATCTCACCCATGCCAGGGGCGGCGATCATGTGGGCGAACTGGGCGCTCAACGTTGGGCAGTTGTCGATCAGTGCCCGACCAGCGAGTCGGAAACGCTCGATTCGTTTGTCAAAGGCGTTGATGGCTTCTTCTTCGTCTTCAATCAGCATCAGAAGAGTTGTTTGAGTGGCTTTTAGTGCATGCAGCTCGTTTTTGGCGCGGGTGCGATGACCCGTCAAACGATTGATGTGGCGACCGATAGCGCGTAGCTCAAGCTGTATTGAAGTGGGCGGCGTCCACAACCTTGGGCTCATGCGTTCGCCGTACTCAGCTAATAACTGGGCATCGATTGCGTCCGTTTTGCTGTTTTTCAGCATCAGCTTTGCAAAGTTGTGAAAACTCTTCGGATTGATAACCGAGACTGGCAAACCCGCCGCAGCGAGCTCCATGGCCAAGTCCAGGTAGTAGATTCCGGTGGCTTCCATCACCACAGATATAGGCTTGAGCTCAAGTAACTTGCCGACAGCAGCTTTGCGCCCCGCCGGTGTCTGGTCGATATTGCACTGACCTGCAAAACGGCCGCCATTGCGCCAGCCCATCGCTGTAGTGCGAGATCCCACATCCAAACCGACGTGCATGTTCATGCTTTCAACTCCAAGAGAACTGAGTTAAAAATGCTTCCTGGTTCCCCTGACCTCGAACTTCATGCCACTGCAACCTTGTAATGCGAAGTCCGACTCGTCGGCTTCTCGATACTCTTCGTGGTGGGCAATGAGGCGGGGGGACCTCTCTACATACAAGGTCAGGAGCAAGTCCTGCCTTAAGGAGCGATCGGTCTCCCCCAGAAACACATCTTCGTATGTCGCACCAGCGAGCTTAGATCTCATTCATGCTGGTGTGTGGGGAACATACAAGGAGCTGCCGAAGGCTGCGATCTTTTGCTTTTATAAACAAGATCAAAAGATCGCAGCCTTCGGCAGCTCCTACAAAAAAGCGTGTCGAGTAGCAGGTGAGGGAATCATGATCGGTGCCGAACTGCTTTCAACGGCAAGCCTGACACTCGGCTGGCTGATTTATCTGCCGGCGCTGCTCTGGGCGATCATGCGTGCGCCATGGGTCGAGCTGTTCAGCGACAGTCGTCGGCAGCACTTGCTGTTCGGCACGGTGTTCGCGCTGTTTCTGCTGTGGCTGGTGCGCAGGGATTTCGACACCGGTGTGTCTTACCACTTTATCGGCATGACCGCGGTGACGCTGCTGCTCGATTGGCCGCTGGCGATCGTCGGCGGGCTGGTTGCGCAGATTGGCCTGGTGCTTTTGGGGCGTCAGGACCTGGCTGCGGTGGGCGTCAATGGCGCGTTGCTGATTCTGCTGCCAGTGCTGATCACCGAATGCGTGGCAATCCTCGTGGAGCGTGCGCAGCCACGCAATCCATTCGTTTACATCTTCTGTTCCGGTTTCTTCGCCGCTGCGTTGTCAGGCCTGTTGTGCCTGATCCTCAGCCTGACGCTGCTGTGGTACGACGGCCTCTTCGCCATGCCGGAATGGCTGGAAGATTTCGTCGGCTACCTGTGGTTGCTGTTGTTCCCCGAGGCTTTTATCAACGGCATGGTCGTCAGTGCATTGGTGGTGTTCTGCCCGGAATGGCTGGAGACCTTCAACCGCACCCGCTACCTTTCGGCGCCGTGGAAGGACGACGATCCGAAGTCTTGATCCACATCAAACCGGCCATGCCGCAGAGATTTCATGCTCGCGCAAATCCCTTCAGGAGCAGTGGCATGGGCGTTTATGAATGGGCGCGGCAGGAAACCCGGCAGAGTCTGGAGCTGGCGCAGGAAGTGGGCTTTGACCCGGGCCTGAGTTTGCGCGCCCTGCTCAGCGCCGTGGTGCAGCAGAGCAAGGCAGTGCGCAATGCCGAAGACCTGGCCGACGAGTTGCGCTTTCTCGCGGAGAACCTCGACGACAGTCAGGACTACGGCTTTATGCGGCCCTGATCAGCGATCAGTGACGCGGATCGAAATCGCCGGAAAACAGCTCGTCTTCGGCATCCGGGGCGACCGGAATCTTGTGCTCTTCCGAGGCCCAGGCGCCGAGGTCGATCAGTTTGCAGCGGTCGGAGCAGAACGGACGGAATTTGTTCGCCGGGGTGAATTCGACGGGGGCGCCGCAGGTTGGGCATTCAACGGTTGGAATCTGGCTCATGCTTGGCCTCCGGATAAAGTCAGATAAAAGTGATGCAGACGCTCGACCTCGCTGTGCAGCCAGGCGAGGTCGCGGTCGTTGACGATCACGTCGTCGGCACGGCTCACGCGGTCTTCACGGCTCGATTGCGCCTTGAGGATCGCCTGCACCTGCGCTTCGCTGGTCTGGTCACGCTGCAAGGTGCGTTCGATCTGCAGTGGTTGCGGCGCATCGATGACCAGAATGCGCTGGGTCATCGCGTATTGCCCGGACTCGATCAGCAACGGTGAAACCAGAATCGCGTAAGGCGATTTTGCCTGCGCCAGATGATCAGCGATTTCTTCGCCGATCAACGGATGCAGCAGCGCTTCGAGCCAACGTCGCTGTTCGGGCTCTTCAAAAATCAGTTTGCGCAGGGCGGCACGGTCCAGCGTGCCATCGGACTGCAACACGCCGGAACCGAAGTGCTCGGCGATTTTCGCCAGCGCCGGACGCCCCGGCTCGACTACCCAGCGCGCCGCGTGATCGGCATCCACCACGTGCACGCCGAGGTCGATGAAGTGCTGCGCCGCCGCGCTTTTGCCGCTGCCGATGCCGCCGGTCAGGCCGAGGATCCAGGGTTTTTCCACAGGGGTATTCATTTCAAACCGACAGACTGCCAATAGAAGTCGGTTATTTGACCACCCCAGAGCAAGGCAATCCAGCCGGCAATTGCCAGAAAGGGTCCGAAGGGGATCGGCGTCGAGGTTTCCTGGGCGCGCAGACGCAGCATGACAACGCCCAATATCGCCCCCACCAGGGAAGATAGAAGAATCGTCAGCGGCAGAATCTGCCAGCCACCCCATGCGCCGAGCAAGGCCAACAGCTTGAAATCGCCATGGCCGATACCGTCCTTGCCGGTGAGCAGTTTGAACAGCCAGAACACCGACCACAGCGCCAGATAACCCGCGACCGCGCCCCACAACGCATCGGGCAACGCCACGAACACGCCGAAGCTGTTGACGATCAGCCCCAGCCACAGCAGCGGCAGCACCAGCACATCGGGCAGCAGCTGATGTTCGCAGTCGATCAGACTCATCGCCAGCAAGCCCCATGTCAGCAAGATCAGCAGACCTGCCGGCCAACCGAAGCCGAAATGCCAGGCAATGAATGCCGAGAGGACGCCGCAGGCCAGTTCGGTCAGCGGGTAACGTTTGCTGATCGGCGCCGAGCAGGCCGAGCAGCGACCGCGCAGCAGCAGATAACTGAGCAGCGGAATGTTTTCCCAAGGGCGGATCCGGTGTCCGCAATGCGGGCACGCGGAGTGCGGCAGCATCAGGTTGTAAGTCGGCACAGGCGTTTCAGTGGGCAGGCCGAGCACATCATGGGCCTGCTGGCGCCAGTCGCGCTCGAGCATCTTCGGCAGGCGCCAGACCACTACGTTGAGGAAGCTGCCGACCACCAGCCCGAGCAGCAGCGCGCTGACCACAAAGGCCAGCGGATACACGGCAAACAGTTCGTCGATAGGCATGTCAGATCGCTGAGCCGAGCTGGAAGATCGGCAGGTACATGGCCACCACCAGTCCACCGACGATGACCCCCAGCACCACCATGATGAACGGCTCCATCAGGCTGGTGAGGTTGTCGACCATGTTATCGACTTCCGCTTCATAAAAACCGGCGACCTTGTCGAGCATGTCATCCAGCGCGCCCGATTCCTCGCCGATGGCGGTCATCTGCACCGCCATGTTGGGAAACACACCGGTGCTGCGCATGGAGAAATTCAGTTGCATGCCGGTCGAGACGTCCTGCCGCACCCGCAACACCGCGCGCTTGAACACCACATTGCCGGTGGCACCGGCGACCGAATCCAGTGCTTCCACCAGCGGCACACCGGCTGCGAATGTGGTCGACAGGGTGCGGGCAAAACGTGCGACGGCGGACTTGTACATCAAAGTGCCTACCAGCGGCAGCTTCAGCAGCCAGGCATCGCGGCGGTCGCGCAGGGCCTGCGAAGTCTTCAACGCGTGGCGAGTGCCGAAAAACGCTGCCACCAGCGCAAAAAGAATCGCCCACCACCACTGCTGCATGAATTCCGACAGGCTGATGATCATCAGGGTGAAGCCCGGCAGTTCGGCGCCGAACCCGGAGAATACCGACTGGAACTGCGGCACCACTTTGACCAGCAGAATGCCGGTCACCACCGCCGCCACCAGCACCACCGCAGTAGGGTAAGTCATGGCCTTCTTGATCTTGGCCTTGAGCGCTTCGCTTTTTTCCTTATAGGTCGCCACACGTTCAAGCAAGGTGTCGAGGGCACCGGACTGTTCGCCGGCGTCGACCAGGTTGCAGTACAACTCGTCGAAGTATTGCGGTTTCTTGCGCAGGGCCGTAGCGAAGCTGTTACCGGCCGCGACCTCCTGTTTGACCTCGTCGACCAGTTTGCGCATGGCCGGATTTTCGAAGCCTTCGCCGATGATGTCGAAGGACTGCAACAGCGGTACACCGGCCTTCATCATCGTTGCCATCTGCCGGGTGAACAGGGCGATGTCCTGCGGTTTGATGCGTTTGCCGAAGGTCAGCAGGGACGCGGATTTCTTGCGCACCTTGCCCGGGTTGATCCCCTGTTTGCGCAGTTGCGCCTTGATCAGTGCGGGGTTCTGTCCGCTCAACTCGCCGCTGACTTTACTGCCTTTGCGGTCCGTGCCTTCCCAGGCGTAAATGCTGACTTTCGCTGCCTTGACCGCCATGTTCAATCCTTGGTGACCCGGTTGATTTCCTCAAGGCTGGTGATGCCTTGCATGGCCTTGTGCAGCCCGGAAGTGCGCAGATCGGCGAAACCGTCGTGGCGCATCTGAATATCGATTTCCAGCGAATTGCCCTCGGCCATGATCAACCGTTGCAGGTCCGGTGTGTTCTTTACCACTTCATAAATCCCCACGCGTCCTTTGTAACCGCCATTGCAGTGATCGCAACCGACCGGCTCGTAGATCGTGAAATGACCGATGCGTTCCTCGGGGAAGCCTTCCTTGAGCAAGGTTTCGTGCGGGATCTCCAGCGGCCGCTTGCAGTGTGCGCACAACTTGCGCGCCAGACGCTGGGCGATGATCAGGCTGACCGAGGTGGCGATGTTGAAACCGGGAATGCCCATGTTGTGCAGGCGTGTCAGGGTTTCCGCTGCGCTATTGGTGTGCAGGGTCGACAGCACCAGGTGGCCGGTCTGCGCAGCCTTGATTGCGATCTCGGCGGTTTCCAGGTCGCGGATCTCGCCGACCATGATCACGTCCGGGTCCTGACGCAGAAACGAGCGCAGCGCTTGGGCAAAGTCCAGCCCTTGGCGGGGATTGACGTTGACCTGATTGATACCTTCCATGTTGATTTCCACCGGATCTTCGGCGGTGGAAATATTGATGTCGACGGTGTTGAGGATGTTCAGCCCGGTGTACAGCGACACGGTTTTACCGGAGCCGGTGGGGCCGGTGACCAGAATCATCCCTTGCGGCTGTTTCAGCGCGGCCAGGTACAAGGCTTTTTGTTCGGCCTCGTAGCCCAGCGCATCGATGCCCATTTGTGCACTGGACGGGTCGAGAATCCGGATCACCACTTTTTCGCCCCACAGAGTCGGCAGGGTGTTGACGCGAAAATCGATGGATTTGCTTTTCGACAGGCGCATTTTGATGCGGCCGTCCTGAGGTTTGCGCCGTTCCGAGATATCCAGACTGGCCATTACCTTCAAGCGCGCGGCAATGCGCCCGGCCAACTGGATCGGCGGCTTGGCCACCTCGCGCAGCATGCCGTCGGTGCGCATGCGCACCCGATAGTTTTTTTCGTAGGGTTCGAAATGCAGGTCGGAAGAGCCGCTTTTGATCGCATCGAGCAGCATCTTGTGCACAAAACGTACGACCGGGGCGTCGTCGGCATCGAGGCCGCCGATCACGTCCTGTTTGTTGTCATCAATGGACTCGACGTCGAGGCCGTCGAGATCGACATCGGCCATTTCCTCCAGGCCCGAGGCATGGCTGTCGAAGAACTTGTCGATGGCGTCGCTGAGCTTGTCGTCCTCCACCAGAATCGCTTCGGTGCTCAGGCCGGTGCTGAACTGGATGTCGCTGATCGCCTGCTGATTGCTTGGGTCGGAAAGGCCCACGAACAATTTGTTGCCGCGCCGCCAGAGGGGCAGGGCGCAGTGCTGGCGAACCAGTTTCTCACTGACCAGGCCCTTGGGCTGAGTCTCTTTGTCGAGGCAATGCAGATCGAGCAGCGCCATGCCGAAATGTTCGGAAGCTATTTCGGCGATCTGCCGGCTGTTGACCAGTTTGTTGTGCACCAGGTAATTGACCAGCGACACGCGATTGCGCTGGGCCTGCGCCCAGGATTGCCGGGCGCTTGTTTCCGTGAGCAATTCGGCCTGGACCAATTGCTTGGCCAGACCGCTCAGAGCGATGTCATTCATGGGGATTCCGCACGCTTGCCGTTCATGACTTATAGCCTAGTCAAGTGACAGCGCCAAACACGGCCGGTGCAGGTGACAAAAAGTGTCAGATAGTGCGGTTGCGGGTTGTAGAAAACGGCGCAGGGGAATGGGCGCGCCCAGCAGACGGGGGCAAAAGGGCGTTGGCATGGGCTGTGCTGAGCCTTGTTCAGATCATGAGATTTCGACTCATGCATGGAGCGTGTCTATGAAAAAACAACAAGGCTTTACATTGATCGAGCTGCTGATCGTCGTGGCGATCATCGGCATTCTGGCGACTATCGCCCTGCCGCAGTATTCGAAGTATCAGGCGCGGTCGAAGGTGACGGCGGGGCTGGCGGAGATCAGCGCGATGAAGGTGCCGTTTGAAGACCTGATCAATCAGGGGACAAATCCAAGCTTGGCGGCGGTGAAAGGCGATAACGTCACCACTACCTCCAATTGCGCTCTGACTGCCTCAGGTACCGCTGCAGACGGAGCTGGAACGATTGTATGTACGTTGGCCAACGCGCCAGCGCCTGTATTGGGCAAAACCATCACGCTGACTCGTACGGCGGCCGGCGGCTGGAGTTGTGGCACTACGGTCGCTCCTGACTACTCGCCAAAAGGCTGCGCTGCCAGCGGGACTTGATCCATCTGTTGCACCCAGAATGCCCCGCATCGCGGGGCATTTTCATGTCCCGACCACTTAACAAAAGCACCAATAATTTCAGCAGCTTATGAACTTTCCGAAAAACCGCAACTTGCATGCGAAGATTCAACGAGTCATGCATTTTGCATGAAAATGAAAATCAGCGTTTCTCATAACTTGTTGTTTTAAAAGGATTTTATGCGGTCGAAAAAGTTGGCACAGCGTTCGCAATATCTCCGGTAACCCTGCTGACAAGCGTTACAGCAGACTTCCAGTAAAAACAGGAGTTACTCGTATGAAGAAGTTCGCTATCACTGCCGCTGCTACCGCTCTGACCCTGACCATGGCTGGTGGCGCTTTCGCCCAGTCCGCTCAGGCTACCCAGTCGCCAATGGTTCTGGCTGCCGGTGAAGCTACCGAAATTAAACAAGATACCAGCGACACCTGGATCACCACCAAGGTCAAAGCTGACCTGGTTACCGAAAAAGGCATTCCAGGCACCGACATCAAAGTTGAAACCAACCAAGGTGTTGTATCGCTGTCGTCGACCCAACCTGTGACTGCGGCTCAAAAAACCACCGCAGTGAACATTGCCAAGAAAATCAAAGGCGTTAAAGACGTATCTGCTGCTGGCCTGAAAGCCGAGTAAGGCAAGACTTCTCGCCTGAACCGGGAGAAGACGCGACAGACGGGCCGAGCAATACGTCTGCCGCAACTTTAGAGTTCATGCGAACGGTCACACGGATGTGACCATTACAGGCCCCGGCACTTGTGTCGGGGCCTGTTCTATTTTGGGCAATACCAATGTGGGAGCGAGCCTGCTCGCGAATGCGTATCGTCAGCCGACAAGTTCGTCAGTAGACAGACCGTATTCGCGAGCAGGCTCGCTCCCACAGGGTGAATTTCGTACGGCTTAATTACCGCGTTTGCTGTTGATCTGCCGCAAGCGGTTGCCTTCGAAGCGCAGGTATTGATACATGCCGTTGTTCGGGCCGTAGGTCCATTCCTCGACCTGAAACTCTTCGCGGCGATTGGCACTGCGCTTGTAGCCGAGCACATCGCGGCTGACCGGCTCGCCGCATTTTTGCAGCACTTCGCTGGCGCGGTCGCCGAGGCTGATCAATTGGCTGCCGCAGCGCAATGTATCCGACGCCGACGCATGGCCGGCGGCGCACGTCAGAGCAAGCACAGCCAGCCAGTTACGCACGGTCATTCGGCATCCAGGTGCATTTGCGTCACCACGCGGCCGTCGCTTTCGGCCTCGCCGAGGTTGGCGTCGATGAAGTACACGCGGTCATCCTCGAGCTTGCCCTTGTCGACCAGGTAATCCTTGATGGTGCTGGCGCGGTCCTGGCCCAACTGTCGCAACAGCACGTCGCTGCCACTCCAGAATGCGATCACGCCCTGGCGCATTTTCGCCGTGCGTTCTTCTTTGCCGAGGTCTTTCCATTCTGCCGGTGGCTGGGTTTTCAAGCGGGTGCGGTAGATGCCTTCGAGCAACGCGCCTTTCTCGCTTTCGGGCACTTGCAACAGCGAGGCCTGGGCCGGGACTTTGTCGCCACGGCGCTGGAGCATCTTGTAGTAGTTGTACTGATATTCGCGTTCCAGACGTTGTTCGGCGAGCAGTGGCCCGTCGCTGCTCTTCGCAGCAGTGCCTTCGATCTCCAGGCGCAGCGCCGGACGTTCCTTGAGTGCCTGCGACAGTTTCACCAGCGCCGCTTCGGCGTCTTTGCTCAGATCGCTGGAGCCCGGCGCGAAGGACACCGTGCCAAGGTCTTCGGAGCCGCCGCCACTGACCAGCCCGCCGATCATCTTGAACGGTGCGGCGGCCGCTTTGACGATCAGATTGCGCAGGGTCTGCCAGACGATCGGCATCACGCTGAACTGCGGATTATTCAGGTCGCCGGTCACTGGCAATTCGATGGAGATCTTGCCGTCGACGTCCTTGAGCAGGGCGATCGCCAGTTTCAGCGGCAGACTCACTGCATCAGGGCTGTCGACCTTCTCGCCCAGTTGCAGCTGCTCGACGACGACCTTGTTCTCGGCTTTCAACTGACCCTTGGTGATCAGGTAGTGTAGATCGAGGTTGAGCCGGCCCTTGCGGATGCGGTAGCCGGCGAATTTGCCGGAGTAGGGCGTCAGGGTCGTCAATTCGACGCGCTTGAAGCTGGTGGCGATGTCGAGGCTGGCCATCGGGTCGAACGGATTGACCGCACCCTTGATGGTCACCGGCGCATAACGGTCGACCTTGCCTTTGATGTCGACGCTGGCCGGTTTCGCCTGACGACTGTCGATGGTGCCGATCTGGCCGTTGAGCTGCTGCACGGCGGTGGCGAAATTCGGCGTCAGGCTGAAGTCGGCGAAGTTGGCCGAGCCGTCGTTGATCGCAATCGCACCGATGTGAATGCCCAGTGGTTTGTCCTTGCCGGGCGGTTTGGCTCCGGCAGGTTTGGCACCGCTGTCGGCCGGTTGCGGGATCAGCAGGTCGTCGACGTTGGTGGTGCGATCGTCGTTGATCATGAAGCGCACATACGGCTGCAACAGGTTGACCTTGTCAATCGACAGGCTGTCGCCGTGCTGATAATTGATGCCGTCGACCACGACTTGCTGCCATTTGAGGAAGTCGCGGGTCTTCAGCGTATCGAGGGTGTGCAGTTGATCGATCTGCGCGCGGCCGGTGACGCTGAGGGCCAGTGGTTCGGTGCTTTTCAGGTTGACCTTGAGGTCACTGCCGAGCATGCCGCTGCGCAGTTCCAGACGAATGAACGGGTTGATATAGGACTGCGCGACACGCAAGTCGACGTCCTGGGTTTTCACGTTCAGCTGCGCGTTGACCGGGGCCAGATTGACCGTGCCGTCGGCGCTGATCTTGCCTTGCTTGCCCAGGCCGCTGTCGAGTTTGAGCTTGAAAGGCGAGCCGTTGAGGCTGTCGAAATCCTGCAGGTCGACGTTCAGCGGAGTGATGTCCAGCGCCACCGCCGGTTGCGCCGAGCGGTCGGCCAGATGAACCGTGTAGTTGCGCAGTTGCACATCTTTGACCAGCACCTGCCATGGCTTGCTCGGGGCGCTTGGCTCAGGTTTCGGCGAGTCGGCGGCGGCCGGTGTATCCGCCGGTTCGGCAGCGGCTTTGGCAGCCGGTTTCGACGGTTGGCTGGCGAACAGCTTCTGCCAATCCAACTGGCCGTCGGCTTCCAGCGCTGCCCAGGTTTCCAGTTTGTTGCTGCGGATCTTGCCGACCACCACTTGCTGCTTGGCCAGGTCCAGCGAGGTTTCGCTGACGTCGAGGCGTTCGAGCCTGGCCAGCGGACGTCCGTCCGGAGCCTTGATGGCGAACGGCGCAATGCTCACCGCGACGTTGTTCAGCAGCAGTTCGGTCTGTTTCGACAGGTTGAGTTTGTACTCAGTGCTGAGGCTGACCACGCCGTTTTCCAGCACCAGCGGCACGGCGTCACGCACGTAAGGCCAGAAGGATTTCATCTGGCCATCGGTGACTTTCAGGGTGCCTTCGGAGGTGAACGGGATCAGGCTGAAATTGCCGGTCCAGTCGATCCTCCCGCCAGCGGGGCCGATGGCGACGAGGGTCATGTCGGCGCTGTCCTCGGGCAAAGTGCTGAGGTTTTTCAGCTCGAAACTGAGGTCGTCGTAAAGAAATTCGATCGGCTCGCTGGGCCGCATATCCTCGAAATGCACCACACCGCCGGCCAGTTTGATGTTGTCGATACGCAGCGGGAATGGCTTGGCGTCGGGATCGGCGGGTGTCGGCTCGCTCGGCGGCACGTTGAACAGGCCGAGCAGGTTGAGCTTGCCGTCCTTGGCGAAGAGGATTTCGCTTTTGGGTTTGTCCAGTTCGATGTCGGACAGATGCAGCGCTTTGGTCCACAGGCTGTCGATTTGCAGGTTGGCATAGAGGCGATCGAAGCCGACCTGCTCCTTGCCCGGCTCGCCGATGACCAGGCCCCAGAGGGTGACCTCAAGGCTGAAGGGGTTGAGTTCGATGCGCTGCAGATGCGCCGGCACCGTCGCGTAGTTCGCCAGTTGCTGGTTGGCCACGCGCAAGGCAATGCCCGGCAGGATCAGAAACCCCAGCAGGCTGTAGAGGGCCAGGGCTGTCAGCAGTGCGCCAATCGCGCGAATCAATCCTTTGGGCATGTGCGGCTTCATCTGTCTGAATCGGAGTGCCTTGGAGTATGGCACGCGATTCTGGTTCCGAAGTGCTTGATGTGGGACAGGATTGTTCAGAAATTTCTGTAGGAACAGATACCCATTGTAGGAGTGAGCCTGCTCGCGAATGCGCTGGTTCAGTGAAAAACAAGTCGACTGACACTGCGCTTTCGCGAGCAGGCTCGCTCCCACAGGGGAATGTAATCGCTCATGCTTGAGGGATTAGAGCTGCAAAATCAGTGTCTTCAACGGTGGCTGCTGGTCCCGCGAGGGGAAGTCCGCACCCGGGGTCATCACGCTCCATTCGCGCACCGGGCGGCCGGCCTTTTCGGCGCAGCGCAGCACTTGTTCGCGCCAGTCGTCCATGCTGACTTTCGCCAGGTTGTTGCAGCAGATCAGTACGCCGTTGTCAGCGGTGGTCAGCAGCGCGGGTTTGAGCAGGCTCTGATAATCGCGCAGCAGATCGACGGTGCCGAACGCACTTTTGGCCCACGCCGGCGGGTCGAGCAGGACCAGATCGTATTGGCGCTGTTCGAGGCGCTGATAGCTCGGCAGCTTCTGCCCGCGCCGCACGCTGATCGGCAGGCCAGCGAGCTGGCGGATCGCCGGGAAGTAATCGGACTGAATGAATTGCATCTCCGGCAGTTGCGGGTTGAGCAAACCATTCTCCCGACCGACCGCCAGATTGCCCTCGGCAAAGTCCAGGTTGCACACCTCGCGCGCACCGCCCGCCGCTGCACTGAGGCCAACGCCACAGGTGTAGGCGAAGAGGTTGAGCACGCTTTTGCCTTGCGCGTGGTCCTTGACCCAGCCACGGGTGTTGCGCAGGTCGAGGAACAGCAGCGGATCCTGCCCGGCATGACGCCCGCGCACTCGATAGTTCAGACCCCATTCATGCCCGACCAGATCGGCCAGTGCAGCGTCATCGGCTTTATAGACGCTGTCTTCGCGATCGATCCGCGAGTTGCCATGGGAACGGTCGTTGTAGACCAGCAGGCTGTCGAAGCCCAGGGTCTGGTTGACCATGGCGTGCAGTTGCAACAGTTCATCACGTTCGAGCGTCTGGTGAAAACTCTGCACCAGCAATTGCGGGCCGTAGCGGTCGATGGTCAGGCCGCCGGCGCCTTCCTGGCTGCCGTGGAACAGCCGATAGCAATCGGTGCCCTGGCTGTGCAGCGCAGCGAGCAGGTCCTGGCGTTGATCGAGGGCGGCGCGCAGCGCCTGATTCAAGGAAGACATGCGGGCGCCTTGCTGAGGGGAATTGGGGCGCGGGAGTTTAACAGTTTGCCGGGGGATCGCGTGATGGCCCTTCGCGAGCGAGCTCGCTGCCACATGTGCAATGCGATCACCTGTGGCAGCGAGCCTGCTCGCGAAGCTATTGATTCAAACGTTTATCAACGAGGTCCTGCACCACACTCGGATCTGCCAGGGTCGAAGTATCGCCAAGGCTGTCGAGCTCATTGCAGGCAATCTTGCGCAAAATCCGCCGCATGATCTTGCCCGAACGGGTCTTGGGCAATGCCGGCGCCCACTGGATCAGGTCCGGTTTGGCGAAGCTGCCGATTTCCTTGCTGACATGCGCCAGCAGGTCTTTCTTCAGCTCTTCGTTGGCCTCGGTGCCGTTCATTGGCGTCACGAATGCGTAGATGCCCTGGCCTTTGACGTCGTGGGGATAACCGACCACGGCGGCTTCGGCGATGCTGTCGTGCAGCACCAGGGCGCTTTCCACTTCGGCGGTGCCGATGCGGTGGCCGGAAACGTTGATCACGTCGTCGATGCGTCCGGTGATCCAGTAATCGCCGTCCTCGTCGCGGCGGGCGCCGTCGCCAGTGAAGTAATAGCCGGGGTAGGGTTTGAAGTAGGTGTCGATCATCCGCTGCGGATCGCCGTAGACGCTGCGAATCTGCGCCGGCCAGCTGGATTTGATCGCCAGCACGCCGCTGCCGGCGCCTTTGATTTCCTTGCCGGCTTCGTCAAGCAATACCGGTTGCACGCCGAACATCGGTTGCGTCGCGCAGCCGGGTTTGATCCGTTGGGCGCTGACCAGCGGGCTGAGCATGATGCCGCCGGTTTCGGTCTGCCACCAGGTGTCGACGATCGGGCAGCGCTGTTCACCGACAGCATTGAAATACCATTCCCACGCTTCCGGGTTGATCGGCTCACCGACGCTGCCGAGCAATCTGAGGCTGGCGCGCGAAGTTTCCTTCAATGGTCCGGCGCCTTCGCGCATCAGCGCGCGCAGGGCGGTGGGTGCGGTGTAGAAAATGTTGACCTTGTGCTTGTCGATGACCTGCCAGAAGCGCGAACTGCTCGGGTAGCTCGGCACGCCTTCGAACATCAGTGTGGTCGCACCGTTGGCCAGCGGCCCGTAGACGATGTAACTGTGGCCGGTGACCCAGCCGACGTCGGCGGTGCACCAGAACACTTCGCCGTCGCGGTAGTCCAGCACATACTTGAAGGTCATTGCTGCTTGCAGCAGATAGCCGCCGGTGGTGTGCAACACGCCTTTGGGTTTGCCGGTGCTGCCGGAGGTGTAGAGGATGAACAGCGGATCTTCGGCGTCCATCGGTTCCGGCGGGCAGTCATCGCTGACCTCGCGCACAGCCTGGTGATACCAAAGGTCACGGCCTTCGACCCAATCGACTTGGCCCTGAGTGCGCTCGACGACCACCACGGTGCTGACGTTCGGGCAGCTTTGCAGGGCTTTGTCGACGTTGTTTTTCAGTGGCACGAAGCGGCCGCCACGTACGCCCTCATCGGCGGTGATCACGGTACGGCAGTCGGCGTCGAGAATTCGATCACGCAGGGAATCCGGGGAAAATCCGCCGAACACCACCGAATGAATCGCGCCGATTCGCGCGCAGGCGAGCATGGCGTAGGCGGCTTCGGGGATCATCGGCATGTAGATGCACACCCGATCGCCTTTCTTCACGCCACGGCTTTTCAGTACGTTGGCCAGACGGCAGACGTGGTGATGGAGTTTGTTGTAAGTGATCTGCGCCGATTCGGCAGGATCGTCGCCTTCCCAGAGCAGGGCGGTCTGTTCGCCGCGTTGCTTGAGGTGACGGTCGATGCAGTTGTAGCTGACGTTGAGCTTGCCGCCGGCAAACCAGGCCGCTTCACCGGTCTTCAGGTCATAGCGCTGAACGGTCTGCCACGGCGTGCTCCAATCGAGGAAGCGCGTGGCCTGCTCGGCCCAGAAGGCGCTGGGGTGTTCAATCGATTCGCGGTACAGGCGCCGATACTCGTCCTGGCTCAACTGAGCGGCCTGGCGCACGGCATCGGCTTTGGGGAACGTGCTGATATCGAACATGACGGTTCCTTATTCTTGTGGTGCGACACGAATAAAGATGCGCCGAGCGCTGCACAGGTTCAAGTCATGTGCCAAAACAACTGTGGGAGCGAGCCTGCTCGCGAAGGCGGAATGTCAGTCAACGAAGGTGTTGAATGAAGAACCGCTTTCGCGAGAAGGCTCGCTCCCACAGGGGAACAGCGTTGTGCCCGAAGGCTTTTATCAGCCGCGATGACGCCCACGGAAGTAGTTGATCAGGCCTTGAGTCGAGGCATCGTCAGCCACGGTCTCGTCGCTGCCGACCAGACGGTTGTAGACGCCTTTGCCCAATTCCTTGCCCAGTTCCACACCCCACTGGTCGAAGGCGTTGATGCCCCAGACCACGCTTTGCACGAACACTTTGTGCTCATACATCGCCACCAGGGCGCCAAGGCGACGCGGGCTGATGCGTTCCACCACCAAGGTGTTGCTCGGACGATTGCCCGGGATCACCTTGTGCGGCGCCAGTTTGCGCACGTCGTCTTCGCCCATGCCTTTGTCGCGCAGCTCGGCTTCGGCTTCCGGCAGGGTCTTGCCGAGCATCAGCGCCTGGCTCTGCGACAGGCAGTTGGCGTACAGCCACTGGTGATGGTCGGAAACCGGGTTGAAGCTGACGATCGGCACGATGAAGTCGGCCGGGATCAGTTGGGTGCCCTGGTGCAGCAACTGGTGATAAGCGTGCTGACCGTTGCAGCCGACGCCGCCCCAGATCACCGGGCCGGTATCGGTCGACACCGAGGTGCCGTCCTGACGCACGCTCTTGCCGTTGGACTCCATGTCCAGCTGTTGCAAGTGCTTGGTGATGTTGCGCAGGTAGTGGTCGTACGGCAGGATCGCGTGGCTTTGCGCACCCCAGAAGTTGCCGTACCAGACGCCGAGCAGGGCCAGCAGCACCGGCATGTTCTGTTCGAACGGCGCGGTCTGGAAATGCTGGTCCATGGTGTAGGCACCGGACAGCAGTTCCTTGAAGTTGGACATGCCGATGGCCAGTGCGATCGGCAAACCGATGGCCGACCACAGCGAGTAACGCCCGCCGACCCAGTCCCACATCGGGAAGATGTTTTCTTCGCGAATCCCGAAAGCCACAGCGGCGGCGTTGTTGCTCGACACAGCGATGAAGTGGCGATACAGCTCGGCTTCGGAACCGCCCTGCGCCAGGTACCAGGCGCGTGCGGCCTGCGCGTTCTTCAGGGTTTCGAGGGTGTTGAACGACTTCGACGAAACGATGAACAGCGTGGTCTCGGCGCGCAGTTTCTGCGTCAGCTCATGGAATTCGCTGCCGTCGATGTTTGCCAGATAGTGGCAACGTACGCCTTTCTGCGCGTAGGACAGCAGTGCTTCGGACACCAGCTCAGGACCGAGGAACGAACCACCGATACCGATGTTGACCACGTCGGTGATCGGCTTCTCGGTGTAACCGCGCCACAAGCCATCATGAATTCGGCCAACCAGATCGGTGATCTGGTTCAGCACCTTGTGCACTTCCGGCATCACGTTGACGCCGTTGACCGACAATTTGTCGCCGACCGGGCGGCGCAGGGCGGTGTGCAGTGCCGGGCGGCCTTCGGAGGCATTGACGATTTCGCCGTCGAACAGCGCTTTGATCGCGCCCTTCAGATCGACTTCATTGGCCAGGCCCACGAGCAGGTTGCGGGTCTCGGCGTTGATCAAATTCTTCGAATAATCGAGAAACAGACCGCAGCTACTGAGGGTGAACTGATTGAAACGCTGCGGATCGGCGTTGAAGGCTTCGCGCATGCTGAAATCCTGCATGGCTTGGCGGTGATCTTTCAACGCTTGCCAGGCGGGCAGAGCGGTAACGTCGTGAGGAGTGCGGTAGTACGCCATCGCTGCGGTTTTCCTTTTTACTTGAACGGCCTTTTGAACACGGTACAGATCAACCACGGGTTTTAGCGCATGGGATCAACTGCGTCGACACGAGATCTGGACACAGGGCGAATACAGTAAACCTCGCGCTGCGTTCTGTCTTGACTTTGTCTGACCAGATCCCTGTACTTTTTTAACATCCGCAGAGGAATCTGGCCGACAAACGGAGGTGCCCGGAAGACTTTCGCCCAACCGGCATGCACCGGAAACACATGTGGGAGCGAGCCTGCTCGCGAAGGCGTGGTGTCAGGCAACTTATAAGTCGCTGATACGCCGCCTTCGCGAGCAGGCTCGCTCCCACAGGGAAATTCGTTGCTTGCTTAAATCGGGCTATCGAGATTCAGGTGCAGGTTGTCGATCAACCGCGTGGTGCCGAGGAACGCCGCTACCAGAATCACCAGATCGCGGTCTTCCGCCGTCGCCGGACGCAAGGTCAGGCTATGACGGATCTCCAGATAGTCCGGACGCAGCCCCGCCGCTTCCAGCACCTGCAACTGCGCAGCGATCAGCGCTGGGTAATCACGCTCACCTTGTTTGATCGATTCGGCGATGCTGCTCAGCACGCGATACACCACCGGTGCCACGGCGCGCTGGTCTTCACTGAGGAAGCCGTTGCGCGACGACAGCGCCAGACCGTCCGCAGCACGTACGGTTGGCTCGCCGATGATCTGGATCGGCATGTTCAGGTCATGCACCAGTGCGCGGATCACCGCCAGTTGCTGGTAATCCTTCTGGCCGAAGATCGCCAGGTCCGGTTGGACCATGTTGAACAGCTTGCTGACTACGGTCGCCACACCTTCGAAGTGCCCCGGACGGCTGGCACCACACAGGCCTTCGGACAATTGCGGCACGCTGACCCGGGTTTGGCCGGCCATGCCGTCCGGGTACATCTCTTCAACCGTCGGCGCGAACAGCAGGTCGCAACCGGCTTCGAGGAGCTTTTCCTGATCGGCGGCGAGGGTGCGCGGGTATTTGTCGAGGTCTTCGCCGGCGCCGAACTGCAGCGGGTTGACGAAAATACTCGCGACGACGAAATCGACTCGCTGGGTAGCTTTGGTGATCAGTGCGACGTGGCCGCTGTGCAGGTTGCCCATGGTCGGCACGAAGCCGATGCGCTTGCCTTCACTGCGCGCGCGCGCGACGGCGGCACGCAGTTCGCGTACGGTTTTGACGGTGTTCATGCAGAGAATCCGTGTTCGATGCCGGGAAACGTGGTGGCTTTGACTTCACTGACGTAAGCCTTCAGCGCGGCCTGGATGCTGTCCTGACCTTGCATGAAGTTCTTGACGAATTTGGGTACGCGGCCGGTGATCGACAGGCCGAGCATGTCGTGCAATACCAGTACCTGGCCGTCGGTGGCGTTGCCGGCACCGATACCGATCACCGGAATGCCCACGGCCTGGCTGATTTCTGCTGCCAGTTCGCTCGGCACGCACTCGAGCAACAGCATGGCCGCACCGGCCTGCTCCAGCGCGATCGCATCGGCACGCATCTGCCGCGCCTGGTTCTCATTGCGGCCCTGCACCTTATAGCCACCGAGGATGTTCACCGCTTGCGGGGTCAGGCCCATGTGCGCGCACACCGGCACTCCACGTTCGGCGAGCAGACGGATCGACTCCGCCAGCCACAGCTGACCTTCTACCTTTACCATGTGCGCGCCAGCCTGCATCAGCACGGCGCTGTTGTTCATGGTCTGTTCGAGGGTGGCGTTGGCCATGAACGGCAGGTCGGCGAGGATCAGGGCATCGCCATTGCCACGCTTGACGCTGGCGACGTGATAGGCCATTTCCGCCGTGGTCACTGGCAGGGTGCTGTCGTGCCCCTGCAGGACCATACCCAGGGAGTCGCCGACCAGCAGCACTTCGACACCGGCCTCATTGCAGGCATGGGCGAAGGTCGCGTCATAGCAGGTCAGCATGGTGATTTTTTCACCTTTCTGCTTGAGGCTCTGGAGCGTGGTCAGGGTGATGGCTGGCATGTAAAAAATCCTCGTTCAGGCGCTCTGGAAACTGCTGCGAGTCACGCGCGTGATTCTTCATCTACTCAGGCGCACGGTCTTGTGTCGTGCTTTGAAAGGCCTGGATTGCGCCCGTTCATGCCGGGTTGGCGGCAGCGGGACGCCTATAGTCGTGATGAGCCAACAGGAAGTCAATTGCGTGTGTTACCGCCTTGTTACGCGGGCGGTGTTACCGGCGTTACTGATGCGATTCAGCGGCGCGGCGGGCCTGATTGGGGGGATTTTTGTCTGACAAAAACTGGAGATTGGCAGGTGACCTGTGGCGAGGGGATTTATCCCCGTTGGGTCGCGGAGCGGCCCCATGTTTGTATACGGCTTGGTCAGATTTGGGCCTGCTTCGCAGTCCAGCGGGGATAAATCCCCTCGCCACATAACCACATTTCACAGAAGATTTTTGTCAGGGCTGGGAGAGGCGTTCGAGGCCGACGAATGGGCAGGCGGCCAGCAGGGCGGGAAGGGTGCGGCCATCGGCGAGACGCAGATCCTGCGGCGCCAGCTCAGCCAAGGGATAGAGAACGAACGCCCGCTCCTGAATCTGGTAATGCGGGACTTTCAGCCGTGGCTCGTCGATCAGGCGATCGCCGAACAGCAGAATATCCAGATCCAGCGTGCGTGGTCCCCAGCGTTCCAGACGTTCGCGGCCCTGAGCGTTTTCGATCGCCTGCAAGGCGTCGAGCAACTCGATCGGTGCGAGCGAGCTGTCGAGGGCGGCGACAGCGTTGGTGTAGCGCGGCTGGCCCGGCAACAGTGAATCGCTTTGATAAAAGGCTGAAACGCCGGCAAGACTCGTCTGCGGCAATTGCCCCAGCGCCGCGATGGCGCTGCGCAGCTGGTCGGCCGGGTCAGCGAGGTTGCTGCCCAGACCAATGTAGATGCGTTCCATCGCTTACTCGCCCGTCGCGCTCGAGGCGCCGGCGCGCTTGCGCTTGGAACCGCCGCTGCGGCGACGTTTGCGTGGCGCGCCGCTGGTATCGTCACCCTTGCCGCTGAGGTCGCGGATCATGTCGCGACGCTCGCTGTCGTTGGCGTCCTGATAATCGGTCCACCATTCGCCGAGGCCATCGGTCTCCTCACCGGCGCTTTCACGCAGCAGGAGGAAATCGTAACCGGCACGGAAGCGCGGGTTGTCCAGCAACAGATCGGCGCGTTTGCCACTGCGCCGTGGCAGGCGTTCCTGCATGTCCCAGATTTCGCGGATCGGCATGGTGAAGCGCTTCGGAATCGCGATGCGCTGGCACTGTTCGGCAATCAGCTCGTGAGCGGCTTCCTGCATCGCCGGAATCGGCGGCATGCCACGTTCCTGCAGACGCAACACGCGGGCCGGCAGTGCCGGCCAGAGCAGGGCGGCAAACAGGAACGCCGGGGTCACCGGTTTGTTCTGCTTGATGCGCAGATCGGTGTTGGTCAGCGCTTCGCTGATCAGCGTGTGGGTGTATTCCGGGTTGTATTCCAGCGCCTCGGCACTGGCCGGGAACAGCGGGGCGAACAGTTGCAGATCAACCAACATTTCAAAGGTGATCGCGCCGTGCCCGGAGAGGAACAGCTTGAGCACTTCTTCGAACAGCCGCGCCGAAGGAATCTCGCGCAGCATCGGCGCCAGCTCACGGATCGGCTGCACGGTGTGCTTCTCGATGCCGAAGTTGAGCTTGGCGGCGAAACGCACGGCCCGCAGCATGCGCACCGGGTCTTCCTGGTAACGCTGCTTCGGGTCGCCGATCAGGCGGATCAGGTGATTGCGAATGTCGTGCACGCCATTGGCATAATCGAGAATGCGCTCGCTGACCGGATCGTAATACAGAGCATTGATGGTGAAGTCGCGGCGTTGCGCGTCTTCTTCCAGGGTGCCGTAGACGTTGTCGCGCAGAATCCGCCCGCTCTCGTTGCGCGAAGACTGGTTGCTGTCTTCCTCGTCTTCGTTGACCGGGTGATTGGCGCGGAAGGTCGCGACTTCAATGATTTCGCGACCGAAATGGATGTGCACCAGTTTGAACCGGCGACCGATGATCCGCGCATTGCGGAATTCGGCACGGACCTGCTCGGGGGTGGCGCTGGTGGCGACGTCGAAATCCTTGGGCGTGATGCCCAACAGCATGTCACGCACGCAACCACCGACCAGATAAGCCTGGTAACCGGCACCTTGCAGGCGTTCGACGATATTCACCGCATAGCGGCTGAACTGCGTTTTCTGCAGCGAATGTTGGCCGCTGTTGAGCACTTCAGGGGTGCTGCGGATGTGTTGCGTACGACGCACGGGAGTTCGGAATGACTGGAACAGCTTCTTCAGCATGGGATGCACTGTTTGAAGGAATGTTCGGCCATACCAAAAGAATGACCGCATGATGGGCGCAGATTCTAGCATTTAGTCGGGGGATGGTGTAGGACGCAGCAGATATGAGCTGCAAGCCGCAAGCTGCAAGGGTCGAACGCGGGAAACGGGGGGATTTCACGGAGGGGAGAAACTACAAGGGGAGCCGAAGCTCCCCAAGAAGTAGTTGCGTGCTCTTTTTATTATTGATTCGGGCTTCTTGTTTTTGTTGAGTGCCCTCGCCACGAAGCGTTTCCTTCGTGACCCTCCCAATCGGGAGCCAAGAGCAAACGGATTGCTTTGGTCGCTGAATTGCAGTGATCTGTCGATCCAACCAGTACAGGCTCTGTCTTAGGACAGTTTTTGTTGTTCTCGGCCTGGTCGTGGGGCAAGCCCCAAATACAACGCCTCTCCAAAAGAATCAGTTAGCTGCGCCTCTCGCCGTCTTGTTTTTATTGTGCGTGAGTCGATTCGTCTTATTTTTATTGTCTTGTGCATTGCTTGTTATTGTTCTTGTACCAAACATATAGCAGGGTGCGTGCCAACTTTTGCCAAGCCCAGTAAAACAAGGGGTTAGGTCGATATAACCGTTTTGCAGGGGCGAAAAAAAGCCGGGGTTGCGTTACCGATAACCCCGGCTTCTGTTACGTGAATCGACTGCGGTAACAGTTTTTTCACATTGTCATGCGTTACCCGCGCACGCGGTGGGTAACGCTCAGCTTTCGCTGGCAACCCCGGTCTTGCGTCGTGGAATGCCCAGACGCTGGCGGCGTTCCCACAGGCATTTGCGGCTGACGCCCAGTTTGCGTGCCAGTTCGGTCTCGGTCATGTGGTCCTGATGCTCGAGGACGAAGTGCTGGAAATAGTCTTCCAGCGACAGATCCTCGGTCGGCTCATGGCTGCTGTTGCTGGCGTTACCGCCGGTTTGCGGCGGCAGACCGATGAACTCGTCGTCTTCCAGATCGCTCAGCTCGATGTCGATGCCCAGCAGGTCGGCCGAAATCTCCGGGCTTTCGCTGAGAATCACCGCGCGCTCAACCGCGTTTTCCAGCTCACGCACGTTACCGGGCCAGGAATAGTGCCGGATCGCCTGTTCAGCGTCGGCAGCGAATTTCAGGTCGGTGCGATTGATCCGCGCGCTCTGGCGAGCGAGGAAGGCATTGGCGATTTCGTTGACGTCGGCGCCACGCTCGCGCAGCGGCGGCAGCTTCAGGGCAATCACGTGCAGACGGTAATAAAGGTCTTCACGGAACTGGCCGATTTTCGCCAGGCTCTTCAGATCGCGGTGCGTTGCAGCGATCAGGCGCACATCGACTTTCTGCGACTGCACCGAACCTACGCGGCGGATCTCGCCCTCCTGCAGAACCCGCAGCAGGCGAGCCTGGGCTTCGAGGGGCAGTTCGCCGATCTCATCGAGGAACAGGGTGCCGCCGTCCGCCGCTTCGACCAGACCGGCGCGACCGGCGCTGGCGCCGGTGAACGCGCCTTTCTCGTGGCCGAACAGTTCGGACTCGATGAGGCTTTCCGGAATCGCCGCGCAGTTCACCGAAATCATCGGCGCCTTGGCGCGTTTCGACAGATTGTGCAGGGCGCGGGCCACCAGTTCTTTACCGGTGCCGGACTCACCCTGAATCAATACGTTGGAATCGGTTGGCGCGACTTTGCGGATCTTGCTGTACAGGTCCTGCATCGGCGGGCAGGAGCCGATAATGCCGATTTCGCCATTGCTGTTATCCACAGCGGCTTTGCCATTGCCGGCGGCAGGCTTGCTCGCCGTGGTTTCGCCGGCAGCTGGCGCCGACTGACGATCACGCAGGATCCGCGCAACCGCCTGGAGCATTTCATCGTGGTCGAACGGCTTGGCGATGTAATCTACCGCGCCCATTTTCATCGAGTCGACCGCCGAGCGCAGGCTGGCGTAACTGGTCATGATCAGCACCGGTGTGCCTTGCCCGAGCTTGATCAGCTCGGTGCCCGGAGCGCCCGGCAGGCGCAGGTCGCTGACGATCAGATCGAACGTAGGAATGGTGAAGCGTTCTTGTGCTTCCTGCACTGATCCGGCTTCGCTGACCTGGTACTGGTTGCGTTCCAGCAGGCGGCGCAAGGCGGAGCGGATAATGGTTTCGTCTTCGACGATCAAAATGTGCGGCATTGATTCGATACTCTCGACGGTCTCAGTTCACAGCGGACGTCGCTTCGACATGACGCGGTAAGGTCACCCGGATACGGGTGCCGCGTTGGCTTTGTACATCAGCCGGGCTGTCGATGGTGATTTGTCCATAATGCTCTTCAACGATGGAATAGACCAGTGCAAGGCCCAGACCGGTGCCTTCACCCGGATCCTTGGTGGTGAAGAAAGGTTCGAACAATCGGTCCATGATGCTCGACGGAATACCGCTGCCTTCGTCTTCGACGATCAGATCGACCGTGTGTTCGCCGGCTTCGCTCTTGACCCGTACCGCACTGTGCGGCGGCGAGGCGTCGCGGGCGTTGGAGAGCAGATTGATCAGCACCTGGGCGAGCCGTTGCGGGTCGCCTTCGACCCAATGATCGGGATCGCACAGGTTGTAGAACTGCACTTCGAAATTGCGCCGGTTCAGCGCCAGCAGGCCGATGGCATCCTGCGCGACTTCGGCCAGACACACCGGTTCGTCGTTGTGCTGATGACTGCCGGCATGGGCGAAGCTCATCAGCGACTGGACGATGCGCGAGACGCGTTTGGTCTGCTCGAGAATCTGCCCGCTGATTTCCGTCAGCTCGCCGTCGTCTTCGCGCTCTTCGCGCAGGTTCTGCGCCAGGCAGGCGATGCCGGTGATCGGGTTGCCGATTTCGTGGGCCACACCCGCTGCGAGTCGGCCGATGCTGGCCAGCCGTTCGGAATGCACCAGTTTGTCTTCGAGCATCTGCGTTTCGGTCAAATCCTCGACCAGTAACACCAGGCCACTGTTACCCGGGGCCAACGGCTCGTCGATTGCCGCTTTGTGCAGATTCAGCCAGCGGGTCTGACCATCGAGGGCCAGATGCTGTTTGTGCAAATGCTCGTCGGGCAGGTTGATGAAGCCTTGCAGCAGTTCTTTCCACGGGTTGGCGATGGTACTCAGACGCGAACCGACCACTCGCTGCGCGGCGATGCCGGTCAGCTCTTCCATGGCCTTGTTCCACATCAGGATCTCCTGATCCTTGGCCAGCGAGCAGACGCCCATCGGCAGTTCCTGCAAGGTCTGGCGGTGGTAGCGGCGCAGGGCGTCGAGTTCGGCGGCCAGGCCGGTGAGGCGCGAGTGGTAATCCTCGAGACGGCTTTCAATGAAGTGAATGTCTTCGGTGACGTAGTTTTCGCCGCCAGCCTTATAGGGCAGGAAGGTTTCCACCATATCCTGCGCAACGCTCGGGCCCATCAGGCCGGACAGGTTGGCCTCGATGCGGTCGCGCAACCGGCGCAAGGCATACGGCCGGCGTTCATCGAAGGGCAGATACAAGTCGCGCAGCGCTTGCTCGACTTCTTTCTGCGCAGCCTTGGCACCCAGCGGCTTGGCCAGTTGCGTGGCGAACTCCTGCGGCGAGGCGGCGTGCAGTTCGCGGCGTTGCGGGCGGCGCACGTTATCCACCGCACAGGCTTCGGCGGCGCTGGCTTCTTCCGGGCTGGCGTTGGTGAACAGCGAGATCAGGGTGAACATCAACACGTTGGCGGCCAGCGAGGCGATGGCCGCCATGTGCCAACTGGTGTCGTCGAGCACGTAGATCATGTTCAGCAGCGGGATATAGAAACCCTGCAGATTGCCGACCAGCGGCAGCAGCATGGTCACCACCCAGACCGTGATCCCCGCCAGCAGACCGGCAATGAAGCCACGGCGGTTGGCGGTCGGCCAGTACAGCACCGACAACACCCCGGGCAGAAATTGCAAAGTCGCAACGAACGCGACGATGCCGAGGTTGGCCAGATCCTGTTCGACGCCCAGCATCAGGTAGAAACCGAAACCGGCCATGATGATCGCCACGATCAGCGCCCGACGGGTCCATTTCAGCCAGCGGTAGATGTTGCCTTCGGCCGGCGGTTGATAAAGCGGCAGCACCAGATGGTTCAGCGCCATGCCCGACAAGGCCAGGGTGGTGACGATGATCAGGCCACTGGCGGCGGACAGGCCACCGACGTAGGCCAGCAAGGCCAGCGGTTTGCTGTTGGCGGCAATGCCGATGCCGAGGGTGAAATATTCCGGGTCGGTGGTGGCGCCGAGTTTGAGCCCTGCCCAGAGAATCAGCGGCACCGCGAGGCTCATCAACAGCAGAAACAACGGCAGGCCCCAACTGGCGCTGACCAGCGAGCGCGGGTTGAGGTTTTCCGTAAAGGTCATGTGATACATGTGCGGCATCACGATCGCCGAGGCGAAGAACACCAGCAACAGTGTGCGCCACGGGCCTTCCTGCAACGGCGTGTGCAGGGCGGCGAGGGCGGTCTGGTTTTGCAGCAGCCACAGTTCGAGCTGTTGCGGGCCGTCGAATACGCCATACAGCGCATACAGGCCAACGCCGCCGAGGGCGATCAGTTTGATGATCGATTCGAAGGCAATCGCGAACACCAGCCCTTCATGTTTCTCGCGCGTGGCGATGTGCCGGGAACCGAAGAAAATCGTGAACAGAATGATCAGCGCACAGAACGCCAGCGCCACGCGGCTCTGCACACGTTCGCCGGTGAGGATGCCGATCGAGTCGGCCACTGCCTGAATCTGCAGGGCAAGCAATGGCAACACGCCAATCAGCATGAAAATCGTGGTCAGCGCGCCGGCCCAGGTGCTGCGAAAGCGGAAGGCAAACAGATCGGCCAGCGACGACAGTTGATAGGTGCGGGTGATCTTCAGGATCGGATAGAGCAGCACCGGCGCCAGCAGAAACGCACCGGACACGCCGAGATAGCTGGACAGAAAGCCGTAACCGTATTGATAGGCCAGGCCCACCGTGCCGTAGAACGCCCAGGCACTGGCGTAAACCCCCAGCGACAGGGTGTAGGTCAACGGGTGGCGAATGATCGCGCGCGGGATCATGCCCCGTTCGCTGACCCAGGCAACGCCGAACAGCGCCGCCAGGTACGCGGCGCTGATCAGGATCATCTGGGTCAGGCTAAAGCTCATCGGCATCTTTTTGGCTCTGCAGGATGAAGGTCACGACAATCAGGATCAGCCAGAGCAGATAAGGGCGATACCAGGCGCCCGTCGCGTCGATCCACCAATCCATGATGGCGGGGGAGAACAGGTAGATCCCGACGACCAAAAGCAGGACCAAGCGATAGATGTACATCCCGGCCTCTCTTTTTTATGCGCGTGCCCGAAAACGTGCGGCGATGGTAACGGATGGGCGCGCGACTGCAAGTGTCGTCATTGCAGTTGCGCTTCGGGCAGGGTCAGTGTGCGCGGGATCTTGGCAGCATCCCAATGTGCGCTGCCCCAGGCCAGCAGTTCGCGCGGCGAAGCGTGAGCCAGTTCGGTGCCGGGATGCTGCCCCACCGCGCGCAAGGCCCGCAGCAGCAACGGCGTGGCCTGATCGGCTTCAAGCGGCGGTGAACGATAGGACTTGCCGAGTTTGTTGCCGTCCGGCTGGGTGATCAGTGGCAGGTGCAGATAGCGCGGCTGTTTCAGGCCGAGCAGTTCTTGCAGGTACAGTTGGCGCGGCGTCGAATCGAGCAGGTCAGCGCCGCGCACGATGTCGGTAATGCCTTGCCAGGCGTCATCAAGCACCACCGCCAATTGATAAGCGTAGAGACCATCGCGCCGACGGATGACGAAGTCGCCGACGTCGCGGCCCAGGTGCTGACGGTATTCGCCCTGCACGCGATCGATGAAGTGGTATTCCAGCTCAGGCACGCGCAGGCGGATCGCGGCGTCGTGCTGATCATGGCCGGCATTGCGGCAAAACCCCGGATAAATCCCGTGATAGGGCTCCAGTTGTTTTCGCGAGCAGGTGCAGGCGTAGGCAAGGCCATGGTTGAACAGGCTGTCGAGCACTTCGGCGTAGGCAGCGTGCCGATCGCTCTGGCGGACCATTTCGCCGTCCCATTCGAAACCGTAGCTTTCCAGCGCCTTGAGAATCGCCGCTTGCGCACCGGGCTCTTCGCGCGGCGGATCGAGATCTTCCATGCGCACCAGCCAGCGCCCACCGACGGAGCGGGCGTCGAGGTAAGACGCCAACGCAGCGACCAGCGAACCGAAGTGCAGGTGGCCACTGGGGGTAGGGGCGAAGCGGCCGATGTAGGCGGGGGATTTGGCAGTCATGGAGGCGATAAAGGCTATTCAGAATTTGAGCAGGTTACCTCTGTGGGAGCGAGTCTGCTCGCGAAAGCGCTGTGTCAGGCAATAATGAGCTGTCTGAAGGGACGCTTTCGCGAGCAGGCTCGCTCCCACAGAGGCAGACGCAGGTTCCGCGGGCAAAACACAGAAACAAAAACGGAGCGTTTACACGCTCCGTTTTTCGTTCAGGCCGAGATTACTTGCCGACCTGCTTTTCCTTGATTTCCGCCAGGGTCTTGCAGTCGATGCACAGATCCGCGGTCGGACGGGCTTCGAGGCGCTTGACGCCAATCTCGATGCCGCAGGACTCGCACCAGCCGTACTCTTCGTCTTCGATCAACTGCAGGGTCTTGTCGATTTTCTTGATCAGCTTGCGCTCGCGGTCGCGGGCGCGCAGTTCGAGGGAGAACTCTTCTTCCTGGCTGGCACGGTCGGCCGGGTCAGGGAAGTTGGCCGCTTCGTCTTTCATGTGATCAACCGTACGGTCGACTTCCTGCATCAAGTCCAGTTTCCACTTGTTCAGGATCTTGGTGAAGTGCGCGCGCATCGGAGCGCCCATGTACTCTTCACCCGCCTTCTGAACGTAAGGTTCGAAGCCGCTGATCGACGTTTGCTGCTGTTGCTTTGCTTGGGTGGGCATGAAATGGACCGCCTCTACTCTTGTAATCCATTGCGCAGGATTGCTCCATCACCGACACCTGCCGGCCCTGCGGCTGCAAGCGGGCGAACTTACCAGATCAAATCAGCCTGCGCTACTCCCGGATGTCGAGCCCCCGGCGGGTGGCGCTTGCAGATGTCTGACAAGCCGTGTCTGTGGGAAGGGAGACCTGTTCAATCACTGATTTTAGTCAATCCTGGAGCGTACGTTCAGATCGTTACAGTCCAGCGTTCTTGAGGCTGTGACCTTCACGGGTTCTCGCTCGTTCCGGCAGACAGGTAGAATCGTCTCTTTTTTCCGTCGAAGGCAGTCCAATGGCCCCCTACAGTGCGCGCAGTCGTGCGATCGAACCGTTCCATGTGATGGCGCTGCTGGCGCGGGCCAATGAATTGCAGGCTGAAGGCCACGACGTGATCCATCTGGAAATCGGTGAGCCGGACTTCACCACCGCCGAGCCGATCATTCGCGCCGGACAAGCTGCGTTGACGGCGGGCAAGACCCGCTACACCGCCGCCCGTGGCATTCCCGAACTGCGCGAGGCGATCGCCGGTTTCTACCAATCGCGTTACGGCCTGAATATCGACCCACGGCGGATTCTGATCACGCCGGGCGGCTCCGGCGCGTTGTTGCTGGCCAGTGCCCTGTTGGTCGATCCGGGTAAACACTGGCTGCTCGCCGACCCGGGCTACCCGTGCAATCGGCATTTCTTGCGGCTGGTCGAAGGCGCGGCGCAATTGGTGCCGGTCGGGCCGGAGGTGCGTTACCAATTGACCCCGGATCTGGTGGCGCGGCATTGGGACCACGACAGTGTCGGCGCCCTCGTCGCTTCGCCGGCCAACCCGACCGGAACCCTGCTGACCCGCGATGAACTGGGCGGATTATCCACAGCCATCAAGGCCCGGCACGGGCACTTGGTGGTGGATGAGATCTACCACGGCCTGACCTACGGCACTGATGCTGCCAGTGTGCTGGAAGTCGATGACGGCGCTTTTGTCCTCAACAGTTTCTCCAAGTATTTCGGCATGACCGGTTGGCGCCTGGGCTGGCTTGTGGCGCCAGACGCGGCGGTCAGCGAATTGGAAAAGCTTGCGCAGAACCTCTACATCAGCGCGCCAAGCATGGCGCAATACGCTGCGCTGGCCTGTTTCGAGCCCGCCACCATTGCGATTCTCGAAGAGCGCCGCGCCGAGTTTGCGCGCCGTCGCGATTTTCTCCTGCCGGCGCTGCGTGAACTTGGTTTCAACATTGCCGTTGAGCCTGAAGGTGCGTTTTATCTGTACGCCGATATCAGCCGTTTCGGCGGCGATGCATTCGCATTCTGCCGACATTTCCTCGAAACCGAGCACGTTGCCTTTACGCCGGGACTGGATTTCGGTCGTTATCAGGCCGGTCATCACGTGCGCTTCGCTTACACACAAAACCTCGCACGTTTGCAGGAAGCGGTGGAGCGCATCGCGCGCGGCTTGAAGAGCTGGCAAGGCTGATGCGCTTTTATCCTGCTCTGGAAGAAGCGCGGCTGATTCGACGTTACAAGCGTTTTCTCGCTGATATCGAGACCGTTAGCGGCGAGTTGCTGACCATTCACTGCCCCAATACCGGCTCGATGCTCAATTGCCAGGTCGAGGGCGGGCAGGTCTGGTTCAGCCGCTCCAACGACCCTAAACGCAAGTTGCCCGGCACTTGGGAAATTGGCGAAACCCCGCAGGGCCGGCTGTTTTGTGTCAACACCGGGCGGGCGAATGGGCTGGTTGAAGAAGCCTTGCAGGCTGGCGTGATTACCGAGTTGAACGGCTTTACCGCGTTAAAGCGTGAGGTTGCCTACGGACAGGAAAAAAGCCGCATCGACTTCCGCCTCGAATACCCCAGCGGCCCGGCGTATGTCGAAGTGAAAAGCGTCACCCTCGGCTTCGACGGCACGGCGGTGGCGGCGTTTCCCGATGCGGTGACCCAGCGCGGCGCCAAACATCTGCGCGAGCTGGCGCATCTGGCGCGCGACGGCATTCGGGCGGTGCAGTTGTACTGCGTGAACCTCTCCGGCATCGATGCCGTGCGCCCGGCCGAGGAAATCGATTGGGCTTACGCCGAGGCGCTGCGTGAAGCGGTCGCGTGCGGTGTCGAGGTGTTGGCGTACGGCGTGCGCCTGGACCATGAAGAGATGGTCATCGACCGCCGACTCGATGTGCGGCTCAACGGTTAAACGTCGACCCACACGCCTCGTGTATCTTCCCGGCATTCAATTGCCGTGAGTGACTGCCCGGCGCAGGGGCCGGCGACGCATTCGCCGTTCTCGATCAGAAACAGTGCGCCATGGGTGGCGCACTGGATCAGACTGTTGCTGGGGTCGAGAAACTGGTCGGGCTGCCATTCCAGCCCGACGCCGCGATGCGGGCAGCGATTGAAGTAGACATAGACCTGCCCGCCACGACGCACGGCGAAAAGCTTTTTGCCTTCAATTTCGAAACCGCGACTGCCGGCTTCGGCCAGATCACTGCCGGCGCAGAGAAACTTCATGGCTATCCTCTAATGTCCGCTCGTATCGGGATATGTCCGAGCTTGACGTTCAAATGCAAACAATTATCAAATGGCGACCTTCTCCCACAGGGAGTCTGGCCGTTGCCGAGGATACTTGGCTCGCTGCGCCGATGCCCGGGAAACCTTGTTCAAGGAAGCTGTGTATGCGCCTGAAAACCCGCGTTGCCGTGCTGTGTGTCGGCCTTTTGCTCTGCCATCAGGCGGCTGCGGCGGATTTACCGCAACGCTGGGTCAGCGCCGGTGGCGCGCTGTCGGAATGGGTCAGCGCACTGGGCGGCGAGTCGAAGCTGGTGGGGGTCGATACCACCAGCCAGCATCCCGAATCGTTGCAGGCGCTGCCGAGTATTGGTTATCAGCGCAGCCTGTCGGCCGAAGGCATCTTGAGCCTGCGTCCGGACATTCTGATCGGTACCGAAGAAATGGGGCCGCCGCCGGTTCTGGCGCAAGTCAAAGCAGCCAAGGTAAAGGTCGAGTTGTTTTCAGCCCAGCCTGATCTGCCGACGCTGGAAAAGAATGTCACTCATCTGGGCCAGTTGCTCGGTGCGCAAGAGAAGGCTGCGCAGTTGCTGGAGAATTATCAACAGCAGCTCCAGGCGCAGACAGTGCGAGTTGCCCAAGTGCAAACCACACAGAAAGCCCCCGGTGTGTTGCTGCTGCTCGGGCACGCCGGCGGCAAGCCGTTGATCGCCGGCAAGGACACCGCAGCCGATTGGCTGCTGCAACAGGCCGGCGGGCACAACCTTGCTACTCATACCGGCTACAAACCGTTTTCTGTCGAATCCCTCGCCAGCCTCGATCCCGAAGTGCTGGTGTTCGCTGACCGAGCATTGACCGGCGAGGCGGCAAAAGCCGCGTTGTTCAAGGAAAACCCCATCCTCAATTCCAGCCGCGCGGCCAAGAGCGGGCGGGTGATGGAGCTGGACCCGACGCTGCTGGTGGGCGGTCTCGGGCCACGGTTGCCGGCTGCTTTGCAAACCCTGACGGACGGTTTCTACCCGGCCAAGGGCGGCCAATGACCACACTGGTCAAACCCCGTGGCTTGTTCATCGGCCTGACCTTGCTGTGTCTGCTGGCGATCTGGCTGTCGCTGGCATTGGGGCCGGTGAGCCTGCCGTTGTTCGATACCCTGCGCGCGGCGCTGCGTCTGATCGGCGTGCCGCTGGCGCCGGAAGGTCTGGAGCAGGCCGAGCTGATTCTCGGCCAGATCCGCCTGCCGCGAACCTTGCTCGGCTTGGCGGTCGGTGGCGTGCTGGCGCTGTCCGGCGTGGCGATGCAGGGTCTGTTTCGTAATCCGCTGGCGGACCCGGGACTGGTCGGGGTGTCCAGTGGCGCGGCACTTGGCGCGGCGATTGCGATTGTCGGCGGCTCGTTCTTTGGCGGCCTGCCGGAGTGGTTCGGGCCGTATCTGTTGTCGGTGTGCGCGTTTCTTGGCGGGCTCGGGGTGACGGCGCTGGTCTATCGGCTGGGCAGGCGCAACGGTCAGACCCACGTGGCGACCATGTTGCTGGCCGGTATCGCGCTGACGGCGCTGGCCAGTTCGGCGGTCGGTCTGTTCACTTACCTGGCCGATGACGCCACGCTGCGCACCCTGACATTCTGGAACCTGGGCAGCCTCAACGGCGCCAGTTACGCGCGGCTGTGGCCACTGCTGATCATCACCATCGGCGTGGCGCTGTGGTTGCCGCGTCGGGCCAAGGCATTGAATGCCTTGTTGCTCGGTGAATCCGAGGCCGGTCATCTGGGCATCGATGTCGAACGGCTCAAGCGCGAACTGGTGTTCTGCACCGCGCTGGGTGTCGGCGCGGCGGTGGCCGCTGCGGGCATGATCGGTTTTGTCGGGCTGGTGGTGCCGCATCTGGTGCGCCTGCTGGCCGGCCCGGATCACAAAGTGCTATTGCCAGCCTCGGTGCTGGCCGGTGCAAGCCTGTTATTGCTCGCCGATTTGGTGGCGCGCTTGTCGCTGGCGCCGGCGGAGTTGCCGATCGGCATTGTCACCGCGTTTATCGGCGCGCCGTTCTTCCTTTATCTGCTGCTGCGAGGGCGTGCCTGATGTTGTCCGCGCACGATCTGCATGTCCGCCGTGGCCGCAAAGCGGTGCTCAGTGGGGTTACGCTCGGGCTCGAACCCGGCGAGGTGCTTGGGGTGCTGGGGCCGAACGGCGCCGGGAAAAGCACGTTACTTGGCGCCTTGTGCGGGGAGTTGCTCGCCAGTGACGGCAACGTTTCGCTCGATGGTCAGGCATTGAGCTATTGGAGCGGAACACAGCGGGCACAACGACTGGCGGTGTTGCCGCAGGTGTCGACGCTGGATTTTGCCTTCGCCGTCGAAGAGGTCGTCGGCATGGGCCGTTTGCCGTACCAGACCGGGCGCGTACGTGATGACGAAATCGTCGCGGCAGCGCTGGCCGCCGCCGATGCCGGGCACCTGAGTGGGCGCAGCTATCTGGCGTTGTCAGGTGGCGAGCGTCAGCGCGTGCATCTGGCGCGGGTGCTGGCGCAACTCTGGCCGGGTCAGGCCGGGCAAACCTTGTTGCTCGACGAACCGACATCGATGCTCGATCCGCTGCATCAGCACACCACCTTGCAAGCGGTGCGCGAGTTCGCCGATCGCGGCGCGGCGGTACTGGTGATCCTGCATGATCTGAATCTTGCGGCGCGCTATTGTGATCGCGTGCTGTTGCTGGAGGAGGGGTGCCCGGTTGCGCTGGATACCCCGCAGCAGGTGCTGCGTCCGGATACGCTCAGAGCGGTGTTCGGCCTGGAGGTTTTGGTGCAACCGCACCCGGAGCGTGGGCATCCGCTGATCATCGCCCGCTGATCAATCATCGAGGTGTCGCATGCGTGGATTGTGGTTGTTGGCACTGGTGTTGCTCGCGGGGTGTCAGCACGTGGTGGCTCCACCGGTGGGCGGCGATATCCGCGATCTGCGCAGCGGCGAAATGCTCACCGCGCAGCAACTGCTGGTGCGTCTCGCTGAACCTGAGCGTTTGATCATCGGTGAGCAGCACGACAATGCCGATCATCATGCTGCGCAATTATGGCTGTTGCAGTCGCTGGGCAAGCGCCGGGCGCAAGGCAGTCTGCTGCTGGAAATGCTCACGCCGGATCAACAAGCGAAAGTCGATGCGCTGCGCCAGTCGAATTCCGTTGCGGCTGATTTGCCTGCGGCATTGACCTGGCAGGAGGGCTGGGACTGGAATCTTTACGGGCCGATCGTGCGCTTCGCTCTGACACAGCCATATCCGCTGCTGGCGGCCAATCTCGATGACACGGAAATCCGTGCGTTTTACCGAAATCCACCTGCGCTGAACGGTCCTCGCAGTAATGCGTTGTCCGTGCAGAACACGTTGCTTGGACAAGTCAGTGAATCCCACTGCGGCCTGCTGCCCGAATCACGGATGCCGGCGATGCTGGCAATTCAGCAACAGCGTGATCGACGCATGGCCGAACGCATGCTGGCGGCGCCAATGCCTTCGATCCTGCTGGCCGGTGCCTGGCATGCGCGCAAGGATGTCGGCGTGCCGCTGCATTTGCTGGATCTTGGCGCTGACAAACCACCGATCGTATTGATACTCGCCGAGCAGGGCGCTGCGGTAATGGCGGCGATGGCCGATTACGTCTGGTACACGCCGGCCACGCCGAAGCCGGATTACTGCGAGCAGATGCGTCAGCAATTCGCCAAATGACTTTTCGGCAGGCAAAAAAAGACCCGGTAAAAACCGGGTCAAATAACCGTGATTAGCCTGATGAGGAGATAATCTGAGAGTCCGAACCAAGGGCTTTTCAGAATATCGACTGATCTCGCGACCAGTTGTGATAATCATAGCGATTCTCATTACCGAGTCAACCGCTGTTTTTGCCAATCTGTAATTTAGTTTTGCGAGTGGTGGTGAGGCCCTGTGAATAAAGGGCTATGCGCTAGGTGCGCTGCGTCGTCAACTGCGTGATCTGGCGATTCAACTGTCCGATGCGTCGAGCCATACCCTCAATCAGGCCATGGGCGATCTTCGGGTTGCTGCGGGTCATGCTCAAAAATTGATCACCGGGAATCAACATCACCGTGCTCGGCTCGGACGTCACCACCGAAGCGTTGCGCGGCTCGCCGGTAAACAACGCCATGGCGCCGAAAATCTCGTCCTTCGGCACGTCACCGACCTTGTGCCCGTCGACGAACGCCTCAGCATGCCCATCGATAATCACGAAAACATGGTCCGCTGCATCGCCCTGTTGGATCAGCACGGCGCCGGCCTCGACCCGTTTGAAGCCGTTGGTGCTGCGGAACTCCCGGGGTTTCAACTCGGCCACAGCGTGGGCGAGCAGCGCCATTTGCCCGAGCAGATAGCTCAGAAGCTGCTCGGCTCGATCAGGGTCGGCATACAAATGCTGCAAAACCTCTGCGCGACCGTAGGGCAGCAGGCGCACAGTGCTGTCGCTGCATACGCGACAGTCGCTCCATTGCTCGCCACGTTGCAGGCCGAGCAGATCACCTTCCTGCCAGTAGAACAGCGCACGGCCCGCGATGCAGCCATGTACCACGCCCTCGCTCAGCAAAAACAGCTGATCGTCCGGCAACTGCGTATACAAATCATCCGTGGCCTCCAGTTCGACAACAGGCGCGCACGGCGACAAATCCTGCAGCCACTGCCCGGGAAGACTCTGCAAGCGATTGATCAATGCGTCGGCGTGGGCCGATTGTTCCCCCAGTAAATACATGGCGTCAGCGCCTGTTCAGTTTTTATGGCGCGCGGAAATGGCTTCGAGCTGCTTGTTCAAGGCGTCCTTGCGCTCGGCAGGGATGTCGTTCCAGTGCACGTCCATCAATGCCCCTTCGATCGCATACAACAACACCTTTGAAGCGCGAAAGCCTCGAGTACGCACGGCCCGGTAGGCATCCACTGCACCGAGGCGACGCAAGTCCGAGGCGCTGTGGATGCCCACGGCATGCAGCCATTGCGCCGATGTCTTGCCAAGATTTTTCAGGTGTTGCAGTTCATCATTCATCAAGCCTCCTTGCGACGGCCGAATGGTGCGTGGGCGAGCTTCTCAGCAGTGTAGCCATCAGTAGGAAAAGCGTGGTTGTTTGGTCGGATTCGACGCAAAAGCTTCTAAGAAAGGGGGATAAAGGACCTGCGAACGCAGAGGGAAGGGAGGTAAACGATTATCAATGTGGGAGCGAGCCTGCTCGCGAAGAGGGCGTATCAGACACAATCAATATCGACTGACACTACGCCGTCGCGAGCAGGCTCGCTCCCATAGGGGCAAGGCGTGGTGTCAGGAAGATTTCCGGATATCAGCGAGTGCGATAGCGCAACCGTGTACCGAAATTCATCGACATCAGGATCTCGTCGGCACTCAGCTCCGGCGGAAAGTACGCACCGGAAATCTGTGCATGGGCCAGGCTGGCGCCTTCGAGCGAAGCCTTGCGGAAATCGATGCCGCGCAAATCGGCGGAGCGGAAATACGCATCGCGGAAATCCACGTTATCGGCGTTCAGTTCGCGCAGGTCGAGGCCCCGGAAATCGCCGCCGACCATGTCGATGGGGCCATCCTGTGGGCGTTCCTTGTTGAAGCCTGCAACGTCGTCTTTGTGCAGCAGGGCGTAAAGCGGAGTGTCGAGCAGTTTAGGCTGGCTCATGTCAGATCACCTGTTGGTTTTATGACGCCAGTATAGTGCCACTATTTGCCGGCCGTGAAGCGAGCGAGGGCTTCACGGCCGAAATAGTTTTTTACAGGCCAGGCAGGCGCTGACGGATCTGCGCGACCACGGTGTCCAGCGTGCCGGATTCATTGGTCTGCACGCGTTTGCTGCGCAGAATCTCCTCCGGGGTCAGCGCTTCGCGGTTGACCTGCTGCGCTTCGATCACTGCCAGGGTGGCGTCGGACGGATCCTTCTGATCGGCCTGGCGCATCGCCAGCCAGCTCTCGATCACGGCTTGCGGGGCGTTGCAGTCGAGGATCAGGAACGGCGTGCCGGTGGCTTCGGCAATCTTCGCCGCGTTGTCGCGCTGTTCACGCTTGAGGTAAGTCGCGTCGATCACCACCGGGAAGCCGGCGTGCAGGATCACCTCGGCGATTTCATGCAGACGTGCGTAGGTCGCGGTGCTGGCGTCGGCACTGTAAATGCCGGCCTGCACGTCGTTGGCAACGGTCTGCTCACCGAACAGGCGCTTGCGCTCGACATCGGAACGCAGGCGAATTGCGCCCAGCGCTTCGACCAGGCGCATGGCCACATGGCTCTTGCCGACTGCGGAAACACCGTGGGTAATGGCCATGAAGCGCGAAGGAATGGTGCTGTAGCTTTCCGCCAGGTTGGCGTAGTTGCGGTACTGGCGCAGGGTGGTGGCGCGCTGCACCGCAGTCGCGTCCGCCGGCATGCTGAACAGTGCCACCTTGGCCCGCACCAGCGCGCGGTAGGCTTTATAGAAGTTCAGCACTTCCAGGCCCTCATAGTCGCCGGTCAGTTCCAGATACTGGCTGATGAGGCGACGCGCCAACGATTTCAGGCCACGGTCTTCCAGGTCCATGGCGAGGAAGCCGGTGTCGGCCCAGACATCAGTGAAACGGAATGGCTCGTTGAACTCGATGCAGTCGAAGATCACCACATTGCCGTCGATGACCGTGGCGTTGCCCAGGTGAATGTCGCCGTGGCATTCACGGGTGAAACCTTGTGTCTTGCGCTGGGCGAACAGGGGCTTGAGGCGCTCGAAGCTGCTTTCGGCCCAGGCTTTCAATGCCTCAAGTTGCAGCAAATCGTTCTTGTCGCTGAGGAACGGCAGGATCTGCTCGAAATTTTGCGCGACCGGCGCCATCACGCTGTCCGGTGTACCGGCGTCGTGTTCGGCCGGGACTTTCGGGGCGTTGAGATGGAAATGGGCGATCTGCTCGGCCAACGCGTCGATGTGCTGAGTGGTCAGTTCGCCATTGGCTTGCAGGGTGCTGAGCAAGCCGCTCTGCGGGAACTGGCGCATTTTCAGCACGTATTCGATAGCCGGGCCGTCGCCGCCCAGTTGCGGTGCCTCGACGCTGCCGGTGACCGGCAACACGTCCAGATACAAATCATCGGTCAGACGCTGGTTCAGCCGCAGCTCTTCAGCGCAGAAATGCGCACGTGCGTCGAGGCTGGTGAAGTCGAGGAAGCCGAAATTCACCGGCTTCTTCACTTTATAGGCAAAGGGCCCGGTGAGAATCACCCACGAGATGTGGGTTTCGATGACCTGAAACCCTTCGACGGGATGCGGGTAGAGGGCCGGGTTTTGCAGGGCAGCGATCAGGGACTGGCTCACGGGCGATCCTTCAGAGGCGGGGGAATTCGAGGCGGCCATTATGGCTGCTTGCCCGCCTGACGCAAACCTCCGCGCGTGCCTGTTGAGGATCGATAAAGTGCGTATAATCCGCCGCCATGACTCGATCCCGATCCCCCCGTACCAAGAAAAAACCACCAGCCAAGGGCCTCAGCCCATGGTTGAGCTGGGCCATTAAACTCAGCCTGGTCGGCCTTGTAGTGCTGGCCGGCTTTGCCGTTTACCTCGATGCCGTGGTGCAGGAGAAGTTCTCCGGCAAGCGCTGGACCATCCCGGCCAAGGTGTACGCGCGCCCGCTTGAGCTGTTCGTCGGACAGAAGCTCAGCAAGGACGATTTCCTCACCGAACTCGATGCCCTCGGCTATCGCCGCGAAGCCGTGAGCAATGGCCCCGGCGCCGCCGCCGTCAGCGGCAATACGGTTGACCTGAACACTCGTGGCTTCCAGTTCTATGAAGGTCTGGAAAAGCCGCAGCCAGTGCGTGTGCGCTTCTCCGGCGACTACGTCGCCGAACTGTCCTCGACCAACGGTTCGAAACTGTCGGTGGTGCGCCTCGAGCCGCTGATGATCGGCGGCATTTACCCGAAAAATCTCGAAGACCGCATCCTGATCAAACTCGATCAGGTGCCGCCGTACTTGCTCGAAACCCTGATCGCCGTCGAAGACCGCGACTTCTACAGCCACTGGGGCGTGTCGCCGAAATCGATCGCCCGCGCCGTGTGGATCAACACCTCCGGCGGCAAGATGACCCAGGGCGGCAGTACGCTGACCCAGCAGTTGGTGAAGAACTTTTACCTGACAAGCGAACGCAGCCTGACCCGCAAGCTCACCGAAGCGATGATGGCGTTGCTGCTGGAACTGCATTACGACAAGAAGGAAATTCTTGAGGCCTACCTCAACGAAGTCTTCGTCGGTCAGGACGGCCAGCGTGCGGTGCACGGTTTTGGTCTGGCCAGTCAGTTCTTCTTCGGCCAGCCATTGTCCGAGCTGAAACTGCATCAGGTTGCGATGCTGGTCGGCATGGTCAAGGGACCGTCCTACTACAACCCGCGCCGCAACCCGGAACGCGCGCTGGAGCGGCGCAATCTGGTCCTCGACGTGCTGGCGCAGCAAGGTGTGGCAACCCCCGAACAAGTCGAAGCGGCGAAGAAAATGCCGCTCGGTGTGACGACTCGCGGCAAGCTCGCCGACAGCTCGTTCCCGGGCTTTATCGACCTGGTCAAACGCCAGTTGCGCGAAGACTACCGCGACGAAGACTTGACCGAAGAAGGCCTGCGCATCTTCACCAGTTTCGACCCGATTCTGCAGATGAAAGCCGAAGCCTCGGTCAACGACACGTTCAAGCGTCTGGCCGGGCGCAAGGGCTCGGATGACGTCGAAGCGGCGATGGTCGTGACCAACCCGGAAACCGGTGAAGTCCAGGCGATGATCGGCAGCCGTCAGGCCAGTTACGCCGGTTTCAACCGCGCACTCGATGCGGTACGCCCGATCGGCTCGCTGATCAAACCGGCGGTGTATCTGACCGCGCTGGAGAAACCGAGCCAGTACACGTTGACCAGTTGGCTGTCGGACGATCCACTGTCGGTCAAGGGCGCCAACGGTCAGGTGTGGAAACCGCAGAACTACGATCGCCGCTCCCACGGTACAGTGTTCCTCTATCAGGGCCTGGCGCATTCCTACAACCTGTCGACCTCGCGTCTGGGCCTGGAAGTCGGCGTGCCGAACGTGCTCAAGACCGTAGGTCGTCTGGGAGTTACCCGTGAATTCCCGGCGTTCCCGTCGATGCTGCTCGGTGCTGGCGGTATGACGCCGATCGAAGTGGCGACCATGTACCAGACGCTGGCCAACGGTGGTTTCAATACGCCGATGCGCGGCATTCGCAGCGTGCTGACCGCCGAGGGCGAGCCGCTCAAGCGTTATCCGTTCCAGATCGAACAGCGCTTCGACCCTGCCTCGATTTACCTGATCCAGAACGCCATGCAGCGGGTGATGCGTGAAGGTACCGGCAGTTCGGTTTATAACGTGCTGCCCAAGACCCTGACACTGGCGGGCAAGACCGGTACCAGTAACGATTCGCGCGACAGCTGGTTTGCCGGTTTCAGTCAGGATCTGCTGGCAGTGGTCTGGCTCGGCCGCGACGACAACGGCAAGACGCCGTTCACCGGGGCGACCGGTGCGCTGCAGGTCTGGACCAGTTTCATGCGCAAGGCCGATCCGCTGCCGCTGGACATGCCGCAGCCGGACAACGTCGTGCAGGCCTGGGTCGATTCGCGCACCGGCCAGGGTTCCGATGCCAACTGCCCCGGCGCGGTACAGATGCCGTATATTCGCGGCAGCGAGCCGCCACCCGGCGCCGCGTGTGCAAGCGAAACACCTGCCTCGCCGGAGTCGGTGATGGACTGGGTCAAGGGCTGGATGAATTAAGCAAAGAGGGTTTCAAGTGAACAAGTGGTTGATTCCAGCGGTGACCGCCGTGGCTTTGCTCAGCGGCTGCTCCACCGTACAGCGTGGTTCGATTCCGGTAGTGGATTCGGGTACGGCCGTGTCCAACAGCGAACGCATCGGCGCCAATGGCGGTTTCCGCCAGACCACGGTCAAGCGCCCGGCGCAGGGCCAGACTCAGGCGATTCCGCAGGGCGATACCGGCGTGGTGGTGATGGTGCCGGGCGGCGGTGCTGCGGTGTCAACACCGATCAGTTCTTCGCCGATCGTCCCGGGGCCTGCATCTGGCGGTATCACGTCGGGGCCGTATAACCCATCGGCGGTTGAGTCGGCGCCGATCAACTCCGGCAGCTACAGCATGCCGTCGACGCCAAGTGGCATTCCTTCGGCCAGCAGTGGCGGTGGTCTGTCGGCGGATGAGCAACTGGACGGTCCGGTACTCGCCTTGCTGACCACCGCGCAACAGCAGCAGGCTGGCGGCGACCTCAACGGTGCCTCTTCCAGCCTGGAGCGGGCGCAACGTGTCGCCCCCCGGGAGCCACAAGTGCTTTACCGTCTGGCGCAGGTGCGCATGGCCCAGGGCGATGCGCCGCAAGCCGAGCAATTTGCCCGTCGCGCGTTGACCATGGCCAACGGTCGTCCGGATCTGCAAGCCAGCCTGTGGGAAATCATCGCTCAATCTCGTGAGAAACAAGGCGATTCCGCCGGCGCCGCGCTGGCCCGTCAGAAGGCCAAGGTTTCCCTGTGATGGACGTGCGTTTCCCGAAAATCGCCGATCAGCTGTTGTTGATTGAACGCGAGCTGCGCACCCAGGGCTGGTGGGATGAGGTTGAGCCATCGGCCGAAGCGCTGAGCAGTGTCGAGCCGTTTTCGGTCGACACGCTGGACTTCGAGCAATGGCTGCAATGGATCTTCCTGCCGCGCATGAAGATGATCCTCGAACAGGATCTGCCCTTGCCGAACGCCTCGGGCATTCAGGAAATGGCGGAAATGGTCTTCGCCCAGCGCAACCTTGGCGGCAAGGATCGGCAGTTGCAGGTGCTGCTCAAAGAGTTTGACCGGCTGATCACTGCCTCCCGCTGAGCGCGGTTGTGTAGGAGCTTTGTAGGAGCTGCCGAAGGCTGCGATCTTTTGACTTTAGACGAGCAGGATCAAAAGATCGCAGCCTCGTTGCACTCGTCAGCTCCTACAAGTTCCGACGTCGCGATTACGAGCAATTCTCGGCAATCTGCTTCTTCGCTTCGACGATGCGTTCCTGACGCTGTGTATCGTCGAGCCTGCGCAAATCCCCCTCGACCTCCTCACGCAAGCGCGGATTGTTCTGCAGTTGCGCCAGGTTCGTGCGTGCCTGTTCGCAAAAGGCCTTGAGCTGCGCCTGCTGCTCGGCGACCTGTTTCTTCACCTTGGCATCAATGGCTTTCTGATCGCCGAGTACGCCGCCGCCCGGCAGCGGCGCGGCTTTCGGCGCGGGTGAGGAGGGCGTTTGCACGGTCGTCGCCGGTTGGCCCTGCGGCGGTTGTGCATCGAAATGCGTGACGCCTTGGGCATCGACCCATTTGTAGATTTGAGCGGCTGAGCACCATGGGCTGAGACCGATCAGCAAAGTGAGGAGGAGCGTTCGCATGCTGATTCCTTGGCAAAAATGCGCAATTGACGCTAACAGAGTAGCGCTTTTCAGGTTTTTTCTTGCGTTCTCATGTGCTTACCCACAATTAACCCCACAGACGACTTGACTTGCAGAGGGCGAAACAGAAGAATCCAAAGTCCGCTGTAGAGGGACTGCCAGAAGCAGACCCACTCGGTAGATCATGAGGCGCACATCCGCGCCGACCTGTTACACCCGCAACGCGTTACCTCGCGCTGGGTGGGAAAGGCCCGCAACACTTGGGACGATCCCAATACTTGCTCAGTCAGTGCTGACGTAGTCGGCGACCACCGTCGCTCATGCTCTGCCGAGAAGTAAACCTATTAAGACCCGCCCCTTTTTTGTGGACGGTATTCTGGCGTTTTAGAGGTGAACAACGTGGAGCTTTTATCTGGCGGTGAGATGCTCGTCCGCTTTTTGCGTGACGAAGGCGTCAAATATATCTACGGGTACCCGGGTGGTGCTCTCCTGCATGTTTACGATGCCCTGTTCAAAGAACCGGAAGTGACCCACATCCTGGTTCGTCACGAACAAGCGGCGACCCATATGGCTGACGGCTACGCCCGTGCCACCGGTAAAGCCGGCGTGGTATTGGTGACATCCGGTCCAGGCGCCACAAACGCCATCACCGGTATCGCCACCGCCTATATGGACTCGATTCCGATGGTGATCATTTCCGGTCAGGTGCCAAGCACCATGGTCGGCACCGACGCGTTCCAGGAAACCGACATGATCGGTATCTCCCGGCCGATCGTGAAGCACAGCTTCATGATCAAGCACGCTTCGGAAATCCCGGAAGTCATGAAGAAGGCCTTCTACCTGGCGCAGTCCGGTCGTCCGGGCCCGGTCGTGGTCGACATCCCGAAAGACATGACCAATCCGGCCGAGAAATTCGAATACGTTTTCCCGAAGAAAGCCAAGCTGCGTTCCTACAGCCCGGCCGTTCGCGGTCACTCCGGGCAGATCCGCAAGGCGGCAGAAATGTTGTTGGCGGCCAAGCGCCCGGTGCTGTACTCCGGCGGCGGCGTGATTCTCGGCAATGGCTCCGCGCAACTGACCGAGCTGGCGAAAATGCTCAACCTGCCGGTGACCAACACCTTGATGGGTCTGGGCGCTTTCCCCGGCACTGACCGTCAGTTCATCGGCATGCTCGGCATGCACGGCAGCTACACCGCGAACCTGGCGATGCACCATGCCGATGTGATCCTCGCCGTCGGCGCACGCTTCGACGATCGGGTGATCAACGGCCCGGCGAAATTCTGCCCGAACGCCAAGATCATCCACATCGACATCGACCCGGCGTCGATCTCCAAGACCATCAAGGCTGACGTGCCAATCGTGGGTCCGGTCGAGAGCGTCCTGACCGAAATGGTCGCGATCCTCAAGGAAATCGGCGAGACCCCGAACAAGGAGTCCGTGGCCAGTTGGTGGAAGCAGGTCGATGAATGGCGTGGCGATCGCGGCCTGTTCCCTTATGAAAAGGGCGACGGCAGCAAGATCAAACCGCAGACCGTGATCGAAACCCTCTGCGAAGTGACCAAGGGCGACGCCTTTGTGACCTCCGACGTGGGTCAGCACCAGATGTTCGCTGCGCAGTACTACACGTTCAACAAGCCTAACCGCTGGATCAACTCCGGTGGTCTGGGCACGATGGGCTTCGGTCTGCCAGCAGCGATGGGCATCAAGCTGAGCTTTCCGGACGACGACGTTGCCTGCGTCACCGGCGAAGGCAGTATCCAGATGAACATCCAGGAGCTGTCGACCTGCCTGCAATACGGCTTGCCGGTAAAGATCGTCATCCTCAACAACGGTGTGCTGGGCATGGTTCGCCAGTGGCAGGACATGAGCTACGGCAGCCGTCACTCGCACTCCTACATGGAATCGCTGCCTGACTTCATCAAGCTGGCTGAAGCCTACGGCCATGTGGGCGTACGCATCACCGAATCGAAAGATTTGAAGTCGAAGATGGCCGAAGCGTTCGCCATGAAGGATCGCCTGGTGATCATCGATGTTGCGGTCGACACCAGCGAGCACGTCTACCCGATGCAGATCAAAGACGGCTCCATGCGCGATATGTGGCTGAGCAAGACGGAGCGTACTTAATCATGCGGCACATTATTTCCCTGCTTCTGGAAAACGAACCCGGCGCTCTGTCTCGTGTAGTCGGCCTGTTCTCGCAGCGCAACTACAACATCGAAAGCCTGACCGTGGCGCCGACCGAAGACCCGACCCTGTCGCGTCTGACGCTGACCACCGTGGGCCACGATGAAGTGATCGAGCAGATCACCAAAAACCTGAACAAGCTGATCGAAGTGGTCAAGCTGGTGGACCTGTCGGAAAGCGCTCACATCGAGCGTGAACTGATGCTGGTCAAGGTCAAGGCCACTGGCGCCCAGCGCGCCGAGATCAAACGCACTACCGATATCTACCGTGGGCAGATCGTCGATGTCAGCGCCAGCGTGTATACCGTTCAGTTGACCGGTACCAGCGACAAGCTCGACAGCTTCATTCAGTCCATCGGCACCGCATCGATTCTGGAAACCGTCCGTAGCGGCGTGACCGGCATTGCTCGCGGCGACAAAGTTCTCAGCATCTAAACCAAATTAGCGCATGGCCTGAACGGCCGGATATAAGGGGAAATTCATGAAAGTTTTCTACGATAAAGACTGCGACCTGTCGATCATCCAGGGCAAGAAAGTTGCCATCATCGGTTACGGCTCCCAGGGCCACGCTCAGGCGTGCAACCTGAAAGACTCCGGTGTCGACGTTACCGTCGGTCTGCGTAAAGGTTCGGCCACCGTTGCCAAAGCCGAAGCTCACGGCCTGAAAGTGACCGACGTGGCTTCCGCTGTTGCCGCTGCCGACCTGGTCATGATCCTGACCCCGGACGAGTTCCAGTCCTCGCTGTACAAGAACGAAATCGAGCCGAACATCAAGAAAGGCGCCACTCTGGCCTTCTCCCACGGCTTCGCGATTCACTACAACCAGGTTGTTCCGCGTGCCGACCTCGACGTGATCATGATCGCGCCGAAAGCCCCGGGCCACACTGTGCGTTCCGAGTTCGTCAAAGGCGGCGGTATCCCTGACCTGATCGCGATCTACCAGGACGCCTCGGGCAACGCCAAAAACGTTGCACTGTCCTACGCCGCGGGCGTCGGTGGCGGTCGTACCGGCATCATCGAAACCACCTTCAAGGACGAGACCGAAACTGACCTGTTCGGCGAACAAGCCGTTCTGTGCGGCGGTACCGTTGAACTGGTAAAAGCCGGTTTCGAAACCCTGGTTGAAGCTGGCTACGCGCCGGAAATGGCCTACTTCGAGTGCCTGCACGAACTGAAGCTGATCGTTGACCTCATGTACGAAGGCGGTATCGCCAACATGAACTACTCGATCTCCAACAACGCCGAGTACGGCGAGTACGTGACTGGCCCGGAAGTGATCAACGCCGAATCCCGTCAGGCCATGCGCAACGCCCTGAAACGTATTCAGGACGGCGAATACGCCAAAATGTTCATCAGCGAAGGCGCAACCGGCTACCCTTCGATGACCGCCAAGCGTCGTAACAACGCCGCTCACGGTATCGAAATCATCGGCGAGCAACTGCGCTCCATGATGCCGTGGATCGGTGCCAACAAGATCGTCGACAAAGCCAAAAACTAAGTCGTCGTCCCTTGTACGAAAAACGCGGCCTAGGCCGCGTTTTTTCGTTTGGGCCGGTGCTTCTGGTATAAAGCTGCATCGTTTGTGGCCGAACTGACGTCCTCAAGCCTCTGTCGAATTTTTTCCAAACCGTTGCAAGGTAATGTCCATGAGCGAACGTCCCGAAGAGCCGAACAAGGCTTCCGACGCCGAAAGCCTGCTGCCCATCGATGAACACATCGAAGAAGGGCACGACGCCGAAGGTCGTAAAGTCCGGCATCGTGGTATCTATCTGCTGCCGAACCTGTTCACCACCGCCAACCTGTTCGCAGGCTTCTATTCCATCATCAACTCGATGAGCGCGCAGGCCGCGTTGAGCGCCGGCGACTCGGTGAATGCGAGCAAGTACTTCGCCTTCGCTGCGATCGCGATTTTCGTCGCGATGGTGCTCGACGGTCTTGATGGTCGCGTGGCGCGCATGACCAATACGCAAAGTGCCTTCGGCGCCGAGTACGACTCGCTGTCGGACATGGTCGCCTTCGGCGTCGCGCCGGCATTGCTGGCCTTCGGCTGGGCGCTGGGAGACATGGGCAAGGTCGGCTGGATGGTCGCCTTCATATATGTAGCGGGTGCGGCGTTGCGTCTGGCGCGTTTCAACACCCAGGTCGGCACGGCGGACAAACGTTACTTCATCGGTCTGGCCAGCCCGGCGGCGGCAGGTGTTGTGGCCGGCATTGTCTGGGCGTTCAGCGATTACGGCATTCAGGGTTCGAAGATGTCGTTCCTGGTGGCGTTGATGGTGGCGGCGGCCGGCATGCTGATGGTCAGCAACATCAAGTACAACAGCTTCAAGGAGCTGGATCTCAAAGGTCGCGTGCCGTTCGTGGCGATCCTGGCGGTGGTGCTGGTATTCGCTGTCGTGTTCAGTGATCCGCCGCGCATTCTGCTGCTGGTGTTCCTCGCCTATGCGGCGTCCGGTCCGGTGCAATATCTGTTGCGTCTTCGTCGTCACAAAAACGCCGAGTGATGTAATTTCCCGCATACTCCGCAGTCTATGGGTGCACCTGTCCTCCAAAGCTGCGGAGTTGTCATGTTGATCAAGATCCCCAAAGCATCCGACTGCCATGAGTCGGATGTCACGCCTGAAGCCATTTATCTCTCCCGTCGCCAATTGCTCGGCGCCACTGCTGCCGGTATTGCCATGGGCAGCCTGCCACGCTGGGCCAGTGCCGCTGATGCCCCTCGCTACTCTGATGTTGAACCCGGCAAGGCTCCGGCCTGGTTTGCCGAAAAGCTTCCTTCTACTCAATGGGGTGCGGTCAACGTCAAGGACGAGGCGATCACGCCTTATAAAGACGCTACGAACTACAACAACTTTTATGAATTCGGTACCGGCAAGGGCGATCCGGCGAGGAACGCTGGCGACCTGAAAACCGAACCCTGGAGCGTGGTGATTGACGGGGAGGTGGGTAAGCCGGGGCGTTATGCGCTGGAAGACTTCATGAAGCCGTATCAACTGGAGGAACGTATTTATCGTCTGCGCTGCGTCGAGGCGTGGTCGATGGTCATTCCCTGGATCGGCTTTCCCATCTCGGCCTTGCTCAAGCAGGTCGAGCCGACTTCCAAGGCCAAGTACATCCGCTTTGAAACCCTGCAGGATCCCAAGAGCATGCCCGGCCAGCGTTCCGGTTTTGCCTTGATCGACTGGCCGTACGTCGAAGGTTTGCGTCTCGATGAAGCGATGAATCCTTTGGCGATCCTCGCGGTGGGCATGTATGGACGCGAACTGCCGAACCAGAACGGCGCGCCTTTGCGTCTGGTGGTGCCGTGGAAGTACGGCTTCAAAAGCGTGAAATCCATTGTGCGCATCAGTCTGGTCAGCGAGCAGCCGAAGACCACTTGGCAAAGCATTGCTGCCGATGAGTATGGCTTCTACGCGAATGTGAATCCTACGGTCGACCATCCGCGCTGGACCCAGGCGCGCGAGCGGCGCTTGCCGAACAGCCTGTTCAAACCGAATGTGCGCGATACGGAGATGTTCAACGGCTACTCGGATGAAGTCGCTTCTCTATATACAGGGCTCGATCTGCGGAAGAACTACTGATGCGTTATCCGTTCTGGCGAGTGGGCGTTTTCATTGCTGCGGCGGTCTGGCCATTGCTGTGGATCTATCAGGCTTTCGCCGATCTGCTCGGGCCTGATCCGGGCAAGGTGCTGGTTGATCGTCTCGGGCTTGGCACGCTGGTGTTTCTGTTGATTACGCTGAGCATGACGCCGTTGCAAAAGCTGAGCGGCTGGGCGGGGTGGATCGCGGTGCGCAGGCAGTTGGGGCTTTGGTGTTTTGCTTATGTAGCGCTACATCTGTTCAGCTATATGGCGTTTATCCTCGGGTTTGACTGGTCACAGTTGGGCGTCGAGCTACGCAAGCGGCCTTACATCATTGTCGGTGCACTCGGCTTTCTCGGATTGCTGATACTGGCAGTGACGTCGAATCGTTATAGTCAGCGTCGTTTGGGTGCTCGCTGGAAGAAGCTGCATCGCTTGGTTTACGTGATACTTGGGCTGGGTTTGCTGCATATGCTCTGGATCGTGCGGGCCGATCTAGAGGAGTGGGCGATTTATGCCTTTATAGGCGCTGTGCTCTTGCTGCTTCGTGTGCCGCCGGTGATGAGGCGAATCCCGCGTTTAATGGCTAAAAAGCAGAATCTGCAAGAAAAGCGAAATTAACGGTTGACGGCAGATTCCAGAGGTCTATAATTCGCCCCACTTCCGGCGCAGTCGAAACGGAAAACTCCTTGAGATTCAAAGAGTTATGCGGTTTTCGACAGCGGCTTGCTTCAGGTCATCGAAGCCTGGAAGGAGTTGAAAGGGCAGTGATGTGTAGTTCTTTTAACGGTTCGATCTTCTCGGTCGAAAGCGGAAAAAAAGAGGTGTTGACAGCAGCGATTAACGCTGTAGAATTCGCCTCCCGCTAACGAGAGATCGGAAGCGCAAGTGGTTGAAGTTGTTGAAGAATTCTTCGAAAACTTCTGAAAATAATCACTTGACAGCAAATGAGGCTGCTGTAGAATGCGCGCCTCGGTTGAGACGAAAGATCTTAACCAACCGCTCTTTAACAACTGAATCAAGCAATTCGTGTGGGTGCTTGTGTAGTCAGACTGATAGTCAACAAGATTATCAGCATCACAAGTTACTCCGCGAGAAATCAAAGATGTAACCAACGATTGCTGAGCCAAGTTTAGGGTTTCTTAAAAACCCAAAGATGTTTGAACTGAAGAGTTTGATCATGGCTCAGATTGAACGCTGGCGGCAGGCCTAACACATGCAAGTCGAGCGGATGAGAGGAGCTTGCTCCTGGATTCAGCGGCGGACGGGTGAGTAATGCCTAGGAATCTGCCTGGTAGTGGGGGACAACGTTTCGAAAGGAACGCTAATACCGCATACGTCCTACGGGAGAAAGCAGGGGACCTTCGGGCCTTGCGCTATCAGATGAGCCTAGGTCGGATTAGCTAGTTGGTGAGGTAATGGCTCACCAAGGCGACGATCCGTAACTGGTCTGAGAGGATGATCAGTCACACTGGAACTGAGACACGGTCCAGACTCCTACGGGAGGCAGCAGTGGGGAATATTGGACAATGGGCGAAAGCCTGATCCAGCCATGCCGCGTGTGTGAAGAAGGTCTTCGGATTGTAAAGCACTTTAAGTTGGGAGGAAGGGCAGTAAATTAATACTTTGCTGTTTTGACGTTACCGACAGAATAAGCACCGGCTAACTCTGTGCCAGCAGCCGCGGTAATACAGAGGGTGCAAGCGTTAATCGGAATTACTGGGCGTAAAGCGCGCGTAGGTGGTTTGTTAAGTTGGATGTGAAATCCCCGGGCTCAACCTGGGAACTGCATCCAAAACTGGCAAGCTAGAGTATGGTAGAGGGTGGTGGAATTTCCTGTGTAGCGGTGAAATGCGTAGATATAGGAAGGAACACCAGTGGCGAAGGCGACCACCTGGACTGATACTGACACTGAGGTGCGAAAGCGTGGGGAGCAAACAGGATTAGATACCCTGGTAGTCCACGCCGTAAACGATGTCAACTAGCCGTTGGGAGCCTTGAGCTCTTAGTGGCGCAGCTAACGCATTAAGTTGACCGCCTGGGGAGTACGGCCGCAAGGTTAAAACTCAAATGAATTGACGGGGGCCCGCACAAGCGGTGGAGCATGTGGTTTAATTCGAAGCAACGCGAAGAACCTTACCAGGCCTTGACATCCAATGAACTTTCCAGAGATGGATTGGTGCCTTCGGGAACATTGAGACAGGTGCTGCATGGCTGTCGTCAGCTCGTGTCGTGAGATGTTGGGTTAAGTCCCGTAACGAGCGCAACCCTTGTCCTTAGTTACCAGCACGTAATGGTGGGCACTCTAAGGAGACTGCCGGTGACAAACCGGAGGAAGGTGGGGATGACGTCAAGTCATCATGGCCCTTACGGCCTGGGCTACACACGTGCTACAATGGTCGGTACAAAGGGTTGCCAAGCCGCGAGGTGGAGCTAATCCCATAAAACCGATCGTAGTCCGGATCGCAGTCTGCAACTCGACTGCGTGAAGTCGGAATCGCTAGTAATCGCGAATCAGAATGTCGCGGTGAATACGTTCCCGGGCCTTGTACACACCGCCCGTCACACCATGGGAGTGGGTTGCACCAGAAGTAGCTAGTCTAACCTTCGGGGGGACGGTTACCACGGTGTGATTCATGACTGGGGTGAAGTCGTAACAAGGTAGCCGTAGGGGAACCTGCGGCTGGATCACCTCCTTAATCGACGACATCAGCTGCTGCATGAGCTCCCACACGAATTGCTTGATTCATTGAAGAAGACGATAGAAGCAGCTTTAAGCTCCAAGCTGATAGCTCTGAGCTAACAGTTACAAGCTCGAAATTGGGTCTGTAGCTCAGTTGGTTAGAGCGCACCCCTGATAAGGGTGAGGTCGGCAGTTCGAATCTGCCCAGACCCACCAATTTTGTTATGGGGCCATAGCTCAGCTGGGAGAGCGCCTGCCTTGCACGCAGGAGGTCAGCGGTTCGATCCCGCTTGGCTCCACCATAAACTGCTTCGAAGTTTGAGAGTTTAGAAATGAATATTCGTACTGAATATTGATTTCTAGTCTTTTGATTAGATCGTTCTTTAAAAATTTGGGTATGTGATAGAAAGATAGACTGAACGTTACTTTCACTGGTAACGGATCAGGCTAAGGTAAAATTTGTGAGTTCTCTTAGTTGAGAAATTCGAATTTTCGGCGAATGTCGTCTTCACAGTATAACCAGATTGCTTGGGGTTATATGGTCAAGTGAAGAAGCGCATACGGTGGATGCCTTGGCAGTCAGAGGCGATGAAAGACGTGGTAGCCTGCGAAAAGCTTCGGGGAGTCGGCAAACAGACTTTGATCCGGAGATGTCTGAATGGGGGAACCCAGCCATCATAAGATGGTTATCTTGTACTGAATACATAGGTGCAAGAGGCGAACCAGGGGAACTGAAACATCTAAGTACCCTGAGGAAAAGAAATCAACCGAGATTCCCTTAGTAGTGGCGAGCGAACGGGGACTAGCCCTTAAGTGGCTTTGAGATTAGCGGAACGCTCTGGAAAGTGCGGCCATAGTGGGTGATAGCCCTGTACGCGAAAATCTCTTAGTCATGAAATCGAGTAGGACGGAGCACGAGAAACTTTGTCTGAATATGGGGGGACCATCCTCCAAGGCTAAATACTACTGACTGACCGATAGTGAACTAGTACCGTGAGGGAAAGGCGAAAAGAACCCCGGAGAGGGGAGTGAAATAGATCCTGAAACCGTATGCGTACAAGCAGTGGGAGCAGACTTTGTTCTGTGACTGCGTACCTTTTGTATAATGGGTCAGCGACTTATTTTCAGTGGCGAGCTTAACCGAATAGGGGAGGCGTAGCGAAAGCGAGTCTTAATAGGGCGTCTAGTCGCTGGGAATAGACCCGAAACCGGGCGATCTATCCATGGGCAGGTTGAAGGTTAGGTAACACTGACTGGAGGACCGAACCGACTACCGTTGAAAAGTTAGCGGATGACCTGTGGATCGGAGTGAAAGGCTAATCAAGCTCGGAGATAGCTGGTTCTCCTCGAAAGCTATTTAGGTAGCGCCTCATGTATCACTGTAGGGGGTAGAGCACTGTTTCGGCTAGGGGGTCATCCCGACTTACCAAACCGATGCAAACTCCGAATACCTACAAGTGCCGAGCATGGGAGACACACGGCGGGTGCTAACGTCCGTCGTGAAAAGGGAAACAACCCAGACCGTCAGCTAAGGTCCCAAAGTTATGGTTAAGTGGGAAACGATGTGGGAAGGCTTAGACAGCTAGGAGGTTGGCTTAGAAGCAGCCACCCTTTAAAGAAAGCGTAATAGCTCACTAGTCGAGTCGGCCTGCGCGGAAGATGTAACGGGGCTCAAACCATACACCGAAGCTACGGGTATCACCTTCGGGTGATGCGGTAGAGGAGCGTTCTGTAAGCCTGTGAAGGTGAGTTGAGAAGCTTGCTGGAGGTATCAGAAGTGCGAATGCTGACATGAGTAACGACAATGGGTGTGAAAAACACCCACGCCGAAAGACCAAGGTTTCCTGCGCAACGTTAATCGACGCAGGGTTAGTCGGTCCCTAAGGCGAGGCTGAAAAGCGTAGTCGATGGAAAACAGGTTAATATTCCTGTACTTCTGGTTATTGCGATGGAGGGACGGAGAAGGCTAGGCCAGCTTGGCGTTGGTTGTCCAAGTTTAAGGTGGTAGGCTGAGATCTTAGGTAAATCCGGGATCTTAAGGCCGAGAGCTGATGACGAGTGTTCTTTTAGAACACGAAGTGGTTGATGCCATGCTTCCAAGAAAAGCTTCTAAGCTTCAGGTAACCAGGAACCGTACCCCAAACCGACACAGGTGGTTGGGTAGAGAATACCAAGGCGCTTGAGAGAACTCGGGTGAAGGAACTAGGCAAAATGGCACCGTAACTTCGGGAGAAGGTGCGCCGGTGAGGGTGAAGGACTTGCTCCGTAAGCTCATGCCGGTCGAAGATACCAGGCCGCTGCGACTGTTTATTAAAAACACAGCACTCTGCAAACACGAAAGTGGACGTATAGGGTGTGACGCCTGCCCGGTGCCGGAAGGTTAATTGATGGGGTTAGCTAACGCGAAGCTCTTGATCGAAGCCCCGGTAAACGGCGGCCGTAACTATAACGGTCCTAAGGTAGCGAAATTCCTTGTCGGGTAAGTTCCGACCTGCACGAATGGCGTAACGATGGCGGCGCTGTCTCCACCCGAGACTCAGTGAAATTGAAATCGCTGTGAAGATGCAGTGTATCCGCGGCTAGACGGAAAGACCCCGTGAACCTTTACTATAGCTTTGCACTGGACTTTGAATTTGCTTGTGTAGGATAGGTGGGAGGCTTTGAAGCGTGGACGCCAGTTCGCGTGGAGCCATCCTTGAAATACCACCCTGGCAACTTTGAGGTTCTAACTCAGGTCCGTTATCCGGATCGAGGACAGTGTATGGTGGGTAGTTTGACTGGGGCGGTCTCCTCCTAAAGAGTAACGGAGGAGTACGAAGGTGCGCTCAGACCGGTCGGAAATCGGTCGTAGAGTATAAAGGCAAAAGCGCGCTTGACTGCGAGACAGACACGTCGAGCAGGTACGAAAGTAGGTCTTAGTGATCCGGTGGTTCTGTATGGAAGGGCCATCGCTCAACGGATAAAAGGTACTCCGGGGATAACAGGCTGATACCGCCCAAGAGTTCATATCGACGGCGGTGTTTGGCACCTCGATGTCGGCTCATCACATCCTGGGGCTGAAGCCGGTCCCAAGGGTATGGCTGTTCGCCATTTAAAGTGGTACGCGAGCTGGGTTTAGAACGTCGTGAGACAGTTCGGTCCCTATCTGCCGTGGACGTTTGAGATTTGAGAGGGGCTGCTCCTAGTACGAGAGGACCGGAGTGGACGAACCTCTGGTGTTCCGGTTGTCACGCCAGTGGCATTGCCGGGTAGCTATGTTCGGGAAAGATAACCGCTGAAAGCATCTAAGCGGGAAACTTGCCTCAAGATGAGATCTCACTGGAACCTTGAGTTCCCTGAAGGGCCGTCGAAGACTACGACGTTGATAGGTTGGGTGTGTAAGCGCTGTGAGGCGTTGAGCTAACCAATACTAATTGCCCGTGAGGCTTGACCATATAACACCCAAGCAATTTGCTGACCTGAAAAGGCACCAGATTGCGGTGTGTGAAGACGAAACGAACCGAAAGTTCGAAACGCACAAACACCGAAAGCTGTCACATACCCAATTTGCTGAAGCGAGGCCATCTGGTCACGAGTCAGTACCCGAATTTCTTGACGACCATAGAGCGTTGGAACCACCTGATCCCATCCCGAACTCAGCAGTGAAACGATGCATCGCCGATGGTAGTGTGGGGTTTCCCCATGTGAGAGTAGGTCATCGTCAAGATTAAATTCCGAAACCCCAATTGCGAAAGCAGTTGGGGTTTTGTTTTGCCTGCGAGAAAGTTTCAGCGCTATGGCGAACAAAATTGCACAGTTATTTTCGAAGCAGAACACTAGAATAGCCCCATCTTTATCGGAGCCAGAGCCTGTATGTCAGAATCGGTTGACGCCCCCGGGCTGTCAGATTTACCGCTGGAAGACTTGATAGCCTGCCACGAGTGCGACCTGCTGATGCGCAAGCCGACACTTGCCCATGGTGAGAAAGCACTCTGCCCGCGTTGTGGTTATGAGTTGTACGCCCATCGCCATAACGTGGTGCAGCGCAGCCTCGCCCTGGTGATTGCCGCGTTATTACTTTACGTGCCGGCAAACTTTTTACCCATCATGCAACTCAATATCCTCGGGCAATCCTCGCAGGATACGGTCTGGAGTGGCGTAGTCGGCCTGTTCAGCACCGACATGCAAGGTGTGTCGATCGTCGTCTTCCTTTGCAGCATGGCCATACCGTTACTCAAGTTGTTGTGCCAGCTGTTTGTGTTACTGACGATTCGTTTCGATGTCGGCCGAAGCTACGGTTTGCTGCTCTATCGTATTTACCACCACCTTAGGGACTGGGGCATGCTCGAGGTCTACCTCATGGGCGTCCTCGTCGCGATCGTGAAGCTGGCGGATATGGCAGCAATCACCGTCGGCCTCGGACTGGCATGTTTCATTGGCTTGTTATTGGTGCAAGTCTGGCTGGAGGTGGTGATGTCACCGCATCAGATCTGGCAGGCATTATCAGGAGAGGATGCCCATGCGGGCGATTGATGCGGGCATTCTGGTGTGCACCGAATGCCACGAACTGAACAAGCAGGAAGCTGACGTCGACGAGCAGAGCTGTACCCGCTGCGGCGCGCAGGTTCACGCTCGCCGCCCCAACAGCTTGACCCGCACCTGGGCGCTGTTGATCACGGCAGCCATTATCTATGTTCCGGCGAATGTCTTGCCGATCATGACGGTCAGTTCTCTGGGCCAGGGTGAACCGAGCACCATCATGTCCGGCGTGATTGAACTGGTTCAGCACGGCATGATCCCGATCGCCACCGTGGTGTTCATCGCCAGCATTCTGGTGCCCACGTTCAAGCTGGTCGGCATCGCGCTGCTGCTGTTTTCCGTGCAGCGTCGGCAGCCATTGTCGGCCCGTCAGCGTATCTGGATGTACCGTTTCATCGAGTTCATTGGCCGCTGGTCGATGCTCGATATTTTCGTGATCGCCATTCTCGTGGCGGTCGTCAACTTCGGCCGGATAGCCAGTGTCGAAGCCAATCTGGGCGCCGTCGCCTTCGCCTCTGTGGTGATTCTGACGATGCTCGCCGCAGTTACTTTCGATCCCCGACTGATTTGGGATAACACGGAGTCGGACGACGACCATGACTGATTTGCCTGTAGCGAAAACCCGACCGGCTTCGAACTGGTCGGCCATTTGGGTGCTGCCTCTGATCGCGCTGATCATCGGCGGCTGGCTCGGCTGGCGTGCTTATTCCGAGACCGGTATCGAGATTCAGGTGCGCTTTGAAAGCGGCGAAGGCATCCAGGCCAACAAGACTGAAGTGGTCTACAAAGGCATGCCGGTCGGCAAGGTCAAGACGCTCAAGCTCGATGATGAAGGCAACTCGAAAGGGGTGATCGCCACCATCGAAATGAACAAGGATGTTGAGCAGTACCTGAAGACCAGCACGCGGTTCTGGCTGGTCAAACCGAGCGTGACCCTGGCCGGTATCACCGGTCTGGAAACATTGGTCTCGGGTAACTATGTCGCCATCAGTCCCGGTGAAGGCGAGCCGGTTCGCAAGTTTAAGGCTTTGGCCGAAGAGCCGCCGCTGTCCGACGCCAAGCCCGGTCTGCACCTGACCATCAAGGCCGATCGCCTCGGCTCGTTGAATCGCGGCAGCCCGGTGTTCTACAAACAGATCAAGGTCGGTCAGGTCAAAAGCTACGTGCTGTCCGAGGATCAGAGCACCGTTGAACTTAAGGTGTTCATTGAGCCTACCTACGCCAAACTGGTGCGCAAACATACTCGTTTCTGGAACGCCAGCGGCATCAGCATCGACGCTAACCTGTCCGGCGTGAAAGTGCGCAGTGAATCCCTGGCCAGCATCGTCGCCGGTGGTATCGCGTTCGCGACGCCGGAGAATCGCAAGGACAGTCCGGCGACCGACCCGAGCCTGCCATTCCGTCTCTATGAAGACTTCGACGCTGCCGCTGCCGGCATTCGCGTGAAGGTCAAACTCAGCGATTTCGAGGGCCTGCAAGCCGGTCGCACGCCGGTGATGTACAAAGGCATTCAGGTCGGCAACCTGAAAGCGCTCAAAGTCGATCCGGACCTGAACAGTGCAACAGCCGAGCTGACCCTCGATCCGTTGGCCGAAGACTATCTGGTTGAGGGCACGCAGTTCTGGGTGGTCAAACCGTCGATATCCCTTGCCGGTATTACCGGCCTGGAAGCGCTGGTGAAAGGTAACTACATCGCCGTGCGTCCGGGCGACAAAGGCGCTGCGCCGAAACGCGAATTCGAGGCGCGACCGAAAGCACCACCGCTGGACCTGCGTTCGCCAGGCCTGCATCTGGTGTTGTTTACCGATTCGCTGGGCTCGATCGATGTCGGCAGTCCGATTCTGTACAAGCAGGTCAAGGTCGGTTCGGTGCAGAGCTACCAGTTCTCCCGAACCAAGAAGCAGCTGGTCATCGGCGTGCACATCGAGAAGGAATACGAAAACCTGGTCAACGCCTCGACGCGCTTCTGGAACGTCAGCGGCATTACCCTCACGGGTGGCTTGACCGGCGGCATTCAGGTCAAGAGTGAATCCCTGCAAACCCTGATGGCCGGTGGTATTGCCTTCGAAACCCCACAAGCCAATGCGCCGTTGAAGAAACGTATCCCGCGCTTCCGTCTGTTCGCCGATCACGATGAGGCGAACAAGAAAGGTGCCGTCGTTACCATCAAAGTCGATCGCGCCGACGGTTTGAGCAGCGGTACACCAGTGCGTTTCAAGGGGTTGGACGTAGGCAAGATTGAAAGCGTCGATCTTACCGATGACATGCAGTCAGTGATCCTCACCGCTCGCATCACCGAAGTGCCGGAGAAGATTGCGCGAGTCGGCAGTCAATTCTGGGTGGTCAAGCCGGAACTGGGTCTGATCAAGACGCAGAATCTGGAAACGCTGGTCACCGGCAAATACATCGAAGTCCAGCCGGCGGCGAAGAATCTCGGCCCGCAGAAGAACTTCGTTGCCTTGGCCGAAGCGCTGGAAGTCACCAGGCAGGAAGCGGGTCTGAGTCTGGTGTTGAGCGCCGCACGTCGCGGTTCCTTGAAGACCGGTGTACCAGTGACCTACCGTGAAATCACCGTCGGCAAGGTCACTGGTTATGAGTTGGGCCAAACGGCTGACCGTGTGTTGGTGCACATCCTGATCGAGCCGAAGTATGCGCCACTGGTGCGCAGCGGCAGCCGTTTCTGGAACACCAGCGGCGTGGGCTTCGATTACGGCTTGTTCAAAGGCGTGACGGTGCGCACCGAATCGCTGGAGACGCTGATTCAAGGTGGCATTGCCTTCGCCACACCGGATGGCGAGCGCATGGGCAATCCGGCGCGGGCCGAGCAGACGTTCCCGTTGTTCGACAAGTTCGAGGATGAATGGCTGACCTGGGCGCCGAAGATTCAGCTCGGTAAGTAATTCTTCAGCGTCTGGGACGACGCTATCGCGAGCAGGCTCACTCCTACAAGGGGAACGCATTCCAATTGTGGGAGCGAGCCTGCTCGCGAAGGGGCCAGCCAAATCAACACAAAATCCACTCCATAAAAAAGGGCCGCGATCCCAGCAGATCGCGGCCCTTTTTATGCCTTCAGCTAAAGCTGATCAAACCGCATCCAGCTCCGGCTCATCCGCCTGCACATTCAGCGTGGCCTTGACCACATCATGGCGGCGGATGTACTTCCAGTCCGCTTCATCGATGTAGATCCCGGCCGGGCCGCTGCCGCCTTCCAGGTCGATCGCGACACTGGCGCAGACTTGCGGCTTAACACTCGCCAGAATCGGCACGAAGCCCAGTTGCAGACTGGTCTCCAGCAACGCCGCCTGGTTCTTCTCGTCGATGTCCGCCGCCTCGTCGAGGTAGTACGGCAGACGCACGCGGCCGGCCAGATCGCGATCCATCAAGTGCAGCAACAAGTACATGTTGGTCAGTGCCTTGATGGTCATGGTCGTACCGTTGGAGGCCGCGCCGTCGATGTCGGTGTGGATGACTGGTTGACCGTTGACCTTGGTGATCTCGAAGGCCAGTTCGAACAAGTCCTTGAGGCCGAGCTGGTTGTGGTTCGCTGCCACCAGCCGCGCCAGATATTCCTTGGCCTCTTCGTTCTTGTTGTCCTGCTCGGCGCTCTGGCTGAGATCGAACACCGACAGGGTTTCGCCTTCCTCATATTGCCCGGCGCTGTGGATGATCTGGTCGATGTGCTTGAGTGCTTCCTTGTTTGGCGCGAGGACGATGCGGAAGCTCTGCAGGTTGGAAACCTGCCGCTTGTTGATCTCGCGGTTGAACAGCGCCAGTTGATGCTCGAGGCTGTCGTAATCGCTGCGGATGTTGCGCAGAGTACGGGCGATGTCGGTGACCGCCGCGCGCCGCGCCTTGCCGAGGGTCAGGGCTTCATCGGTGCGGTGCGCGTAAGCGTTGATCAGCAACGACAGACGCCGCTCCATATCATCTTCGCTGTCGAACTTGGCCACACCTTTCAGACGCACCTGCGCGTACAGCGCTTCGATCTGGCCATCGGCACGCAGGAGGCCCTGCCAGCTGTCCTGATAATCGTTGAGCAGCGGCAGCAGGTTGTCCATCGAATCATCGACCGGATCCATGAACGGCGTGCCGAACGGCAGATCCGCTGGCAGCAACTGACGACGACGCAGCGCGTCGTCGAGGGTGCGTTGCTTGGCCTCCATATCGGCGATCTGCCGGCCGACCAGTTGCAGCTTGGCCGACAGTTGCTGGACGCGCTCGGTGAACGCATCGCTGGAGCGCTTGAGTTCGTCCTGCGCGGCTTCCATCTGCGCCAGTTGCTCGAGCTTGTCACTTTCTTCGGCGCTCAGGGTCTGGGTGCGACGGAAATCTTCCAGCGCCTTCTGCGCGTCCAGCACCTGCTGGTACAGCGCTTCGGTCTGGGTCTTGCTCGCGGCGCGGTCGGCGGCCACGGCCTGCTGGGTTTTCAGTTGCTTGAGCTCTTTTTCCAGACGCTCTTTCTGATCGCGCAACGCGGCGCGGTCAGCCAGAGCCTGCAAGGCCGGCGGCTCAATGTGCGAGATGTCGATCGACAGGCCCGGCACTTCGAAGCGCTCGCCCTTGAAGCCATCAAGAATCAGCTCCACGGATTTCACCCACTCACCGTTCTCGTCGAGGGTGATGCCGTGTTCGCCCAGCGGCAGGCTGAACAGCGCGCTGTTGAACAGACGCATCAGGCGCTCGACGTCCTGTTGCGAGAACTCTTCGCGCAGGCGGGCATAGCTGTTGTTATCAGCGTGATCGAGTTGTTGCTTCACCGACTTCAGGCGTTTTTCCAGATCGCGCAGACGCTCTTCGAGATCTTCGGCGCTGAACTGACGCGACTGCGCCAAGGCACCGGCCAGTTCGTCGTGTGCATCCTTGGCGGCGAGCAATTGTTGCTCGAGCACTTTGACGTCATCGACCAGGGCAAAGCGGTTCTTCAGCACCGACAGCTCGCCGAGCCAGCGCTGGATGCCGGAAATTTCCCGCTCCAGACGCATCAGTTCCTGAGTACCACCGCGTTGATCGTTCTGCAGATCGTCCTGCTCGCGACGGTAGTGCTCGGCCTGGATGGTCAGCTCTTCCTTGCGCGCCGTGGCGTAGTCCGACCAGGTGCCGAGCAAGGAATCGAGCAGCGGCGACAGGCGATGCAGTTTGCCGCGCAGCACATCGCGCTGTTTCACGCCGTTGGCCAGCGCTTCAACCAACGGGCCGGCAGCGACCAGCGAGTTGTAGTCCTGCTCCATGCGCCGCACATCGCGGAAGGCTTCTTCGCACGCGGCGATGTAATCGACGCTGCCCGAACGCAGGCTGTGTTCGAAGGCATCGAGGAACAGTTGCTTGAGCTTGGCCGCGGTGATTTCGCGCATGTGCAGCAGGTTGATGAACAACGCGCGGAAGGTCTTCAGGCTTTGCTCGCTGGTGGAGCGCAGCGGGATCAGGGTCAGGTCGAGCGGGATTGACGTGTGGCCGCCAACCAGCAAGCGGCGCAGTTCATCCGGCTTGAGTTCGTAGGCTTTCAGGCCTTCTTTTTCGAGATTGCTGAACAGTTCTTTCTGGCGCAGGCAGGTGTCGTTTTTCTGGTAATGCGCCAGGTCGAGCTTGCCGGCGTAGGCGAAGAACTGGTGCCCGAAACCGCCGCCCGGGCCGCGACCGACCACGCCGATCACGTGGGGGCCGTGGGGCAGGTTGACTTCGACGAGGATGTAACTGGTGTCGGAGGCGAAGTAGAAGCGCCGCGATTGTTCGAGGCTGTACTTGCCGAAGCTCATGTCCGACATGCGCGCCAGAATCGGGAACTGCAAAGCGTTGATCGACGCCGACTTGCCGAGGTTGTTCGCGCCGTAAACCGACAACGGTTCTTCCAGCGGGAACAGACCGAGGCTGTAACCGGCGGTGTTCAAAAGGGCAAAGCGGCGGATGCCGTAGCGTTCCTGGCTCATGCATCGGACTCCTGTTCTTCGGCAATGGCGCGGGCCAGTGCGTCTTCTTCGCTTTCTTCTTCAAATTCGGAAAGGTCGAGCGGATCGTCGGTTTCGAGAAATTTCGCTTCGGCTTCTTCGTCGATCAGCACCGGTGCCGGCAACGGCAATACGCTGTGCACGCTGGCTGCCAGGTCGCGGTCCTGTTGTACCGACAGGCACACGTCGAGGAAACGGTGCATCGGCGGCAGGAAGCGGTAGACACCGTTTTCTTCGCCGGCGAAACCGAGCTGAGTCATGCGGCGCATGATTTTTTCTTCGAGTTCTTCGACGGTCTGCACTTCGGCCTGAATGAACAGGTCGCGGTACTTGTCCAGCAGCGACGGCAATTCTTCGCGGCCGAGACTGCCGCCGTCGAGCACGGCAATCGGGTCGCGGCCCTGATCGGCCAGGTGCTCAACGAGGATGAAGGTGAACAGCGCCAGACGCTGGGCGGTCTTGTTCACCGCTGCGGCGGCCATGTCCGGCACGAAATAGTAGAAGCCACGGGTGTCGCAGACCAGTTCAAAGCCCAGCGCCTTGAACAGCGTGCGGTACTGATCCTGGAAGTTTGACAGTTGTGCGTACAGCTCAGGATCACGGCGGCTGACGTGGTAACCCTTGAACAACTCGCGGAAGATCGGCGCCAGTTGCGACAGTTCGGAAAGATCAAGATGCATTTGGGATGCTCGCAGAATCCTCGGCGGCGGTATCGCTGGCCGAGAGCAGGGCGAAGGAGCGCAGGCTGACCTGGTGCTCGTGAGTGTGGTATTCGCGGCGTTCCAGACGCTCGCGCTTGAAGCGTTTTTCCCGCGACAGGCGCGAGAACCAGTAAAGCAATTCGTCGGTGGCGCCGTCCGGTTCCTGCTCCAGCAGCCAGGTCATCAGATCCGGCATCGGCAGCGATTCTTCGCAACGATCGACCATCTCGCGCACGGTGCGCGGCGCTCGTGGAGCGTCGCCAGCCTTCTGGGTTTTGTGCGCCTTGGGGAAGCGCGCCGGTTTCGGCTCGAAACGCGCCAGCGCGTAGACGTAGGCTTCGACCTGACTGGCGCTGCCCAGGAAGGTGCTTTGCGGACGGGTGAACAGTGGCATCGCCGCTTGCGGCACGGCGTCGATGCCCTTACGCCGGATCGCCGCCAGCGCCAGTGCGGCGCCACGGGTCACGGCGTTGTGCCGACGCGCTTCTTCACGCAACGGCAGCAGCAGTTCGCGGGCATGACGCAGGGTCAGTTGCGCGCTGGTCTGCATTTCGAGGATGCGTGCGTGGGTGCGCAGGAGCATGTCGTCATCGACCAGATGGCCGAGGCGCTGCTGTTCGCTGAGCATCTTCAGCAGCACGGTTTCGACCTTGCGCACGCCTTGCTCGAAGGCGCCGTCGGCGTTGACCAGATCGATCATCGGCTCGACGTATTCGTCCCACGTCGCCAGGACTTCGGCGTAACGCTGACGCAGTGGAATCTGCCGGTCGCTGGTTTTCGCGCGTTCGGCCACGGCCACCAGGGCCTGTTCATCGTTGTCGAGTTTCTTCAGTACGTCGCGCACACGCATGTCGAGCAAACGCAACTGGCGCGCCAGATCGTTGCCGTCACGGACGTCGAAAGCGTCCTGTATATAACCGGCCAGACGCTCAAGGTGACGCAGGTAGGCTTCGATTTCCAGGCACAGACCGAGGCGGTGTTCGCGGCGCAGGTAGGCGAGGAAGTCGTGGATCTGCGCGTTGAGCTCGAAACGGTTCGGGCTTTTCGCCACCGGAACCAGAATATCGAGGCGAATCCACACGTCGAGCAGGCTGGTGATGTCCTGTGGCGTGCTGTCGAGTTGTTGGGCGGCCAGTTGCGTGCGCAGTTCGTTGAGGCTCAGGGTGCCTTGGTCGAAGTGCTCGCACAGTGGCTCCAGAAGTGCCCAGTGTTCAGCGAGGGCGCGCAAGACGCGCTTGGGTTCGATCATCGGAATGGCCGGCTGGTTGGCGATTAAAAGCGGCGATTGTACTGCATCACAGGCGCGGCGATTCACTCTCGGGACGGGCTGTCGCATTCTTTGCCCAAAGGGCAGCGGCGCAGCGCAGCGCGGGGTATCGATCAACAGCGAGCGATCTTGTGCGAAGGGCGGTAGAATCAGCGCACTTTCCGTTATCCACAAGTGGCCGACCTTTGCTTATCGAGTCCCGCCGCCGCGCCTATTTGAACGCCATGCAGGTGGTCAACTGGCTGCCGCGCACCGAACTGCCTTTCGCCGCGCCTTCGCGGCCCGAGCTGCTGGAGATGCCCGAGCCTGAGCTTGAGGTGCCGGTTGCTCCGGCGCCTCTGGCCGAAGCACCGGCGCAGCCTGCCGCGCGTCAGGTCGAGCGGCCGAAAATCGAAGTGCCGCGTCCGTCGCTGGCCAGCACCCGCAACGGCGCGAAACCGGTGGAGGAAGTCGACGACACGCCGGTGGTGGTCAAGCCTGCGCCAGTGCCGCCGCCGCGGTTCGCCCTGCAACTGCTGCGCGCCGGGCGCTGCCTGCTGCTGGTCGAGTTACCCACAGGCGAAGCGTTTCAGAGTCGCGATCCGGCCTACCTGCTGCTCAAGGACATGCTGCGCGCCGCCGGCCTGCCGGATGCGCCGCAGATCGTCGGCGAACCGGTGCGCTGGCCTTGGCTCAATCGCGGCACGCTGGATCAGGGGCCGGAGGCGGCGCGCGACTTCGTGCAGGGTTTCCTCTCGGTGCAGATGGAAGCAGCACCCTGCGCCTGTCTGTGGCTGATCGGCCTGCCAGCGCTGAAGTTTGCCGGGGAAGCGGACGCCGAAGCGTTCAATAGTGAATTGCAGATCGAAGGTCTGGGCCTGGCCTGGGCGATTCCCGGTCTGGAACTGTTAATGGAAGAGCCACAGCGCAAGGCCGCTGTGTGGCAAGCCATGCGTCGGCTGATGGCGCGCTGGAAACAATCCGATGAGTGAGGCTGTAACCTTTCGCCCGATGACCGAGGCGGATCTGGACGCTGTGTTGAAGATCGAATACGCCGCGTACAGCCATCCGTGGACCCGGGGGATTTTTCTCGATGGCCTGGGCAAATACCAGATCTGGCTGATGTTCGAAGGGCAGCAGCAAGTGGGCCATGGCGTGGTGCAGATCATTCTTGATGAGGCGCACCTGCTCAATATCACCGTCAAGCCGGAAAATCAGGGGCGCGGGTTGGGCCTGACGTTGCTCGAGCATCTGATGTCGCGGGCGTATGCGGCTGAAGCGCGGGAGTGCTTTCTCGAAGTGCGCGACAGCAATACTGCTGCTTTCAAGTTGTATGAGCGGTATGGCTTCAACGAGATCGGCCGGCGTCGCGATTATTACCCGGCGGTGGGTGGGCGTGAGGATGCGGTGGTGATGGCCTGTACCTTGGTGGATTAGACCTGTAGGAGCTGCCGAAGGCTGCGATCTTTTGATCCTGTTTTTGTAAGATCCAAAGCAAAATCAAAAGATCGCAGCCTTCGGCAGCTCCTACAGGGGGCAAATTTCAAGTCAGCGGATCAGCGCTTGCCATCCAGCGGATCCAGATTCGCCAGTTCCGCTTCATCCAGCCCGTCACCGCCGCCGATGTCGTTTTCACTGACCTCGCTCAAATCCCAATCCGCCGGATTGCCCTCGCCGAGTTCATCGGCATCGCGCGCGCCGTCCTCGCGAATCAACGTTTCCGGGCTCAGGTCATCGTCAGTCGGCTGATGATCATCCACCGAGGCACCGGTCATGCCAGCCTCACGCACTCGCTCAGCCGGCATCAATTGTTCACGTTCACGCTCGGGCAGTTCATCTCCGATTTTTGCGCTGGGCTCTTCGTCGTCGAAATCCAGCTCGTGCACCGAGCCCATGCGGTCTTCGTTATCGTCGATGGGTTCCGGTTGCACCGCATCATAAGGGCGTCGTGAATCAGTCATGGCAATTCCTCATACTGTGGGCCTTACTGAGTGGACTCACCGGGCGCGCGAGAATTCCAACGAAAACACTTTGCGCTGGCGGCGTGACTTCGACGGGTGGTCGTCTATCAAACCTGCGCATCTTTCTTGAGGCCTTATCCATGCACGATCTACAAGACCTGATTGATAACAACGAGCGTTGGGCTGACGCGATCACCAAGGAAGACCCGGACTTCTTCGCCAAACTGGCGCGCCAGCAGACCCCGGAATATCTATGGATCGGCTGCTCCGACGCGCGCGTGCCGGCCAACGAAATCGTCGGCATGCTGCCGGGCGATCTGTTCGTACACCGCAACGTCGCCAACGTCGTGCTGCACACCGACCTCAACTGCCTCTCGGTGATCCAGTACGCGGTGGATGTGCTCAAGGTCAAACACATCCTCGTCACCGGCCACTACGGCTGCGGCGGCGTGCGCGCGTCGATGCAGGATCGCCAGTTCGGCCTGATCGACGGCTGGCTGCGGTCGATTCGCGATCTTTATTACGAAAAGCGCGAAGAGCTGGCCAAGCTGGCGACCGAAGAAGAGCAGGTCGATCGCATGTGCGAACTCAACGTGATCCAGCAAGTGGCCAACGTCGCGCACACCAGCATCATCCAGAACGCTTGGCATCGCGGGCAGGCGCTGTCGATCCACGGCTGCATCTACGGCATCAAGGACGGCCGCTGGAAAAGTCTCAATACCACCATCAGTGGTTTCGAACAGTTGCCGCCGCAATACCGTTTGCGTCCGGTCGGCGCGCCGTAACCGCAGCTTTCAGCTTCGGCCTGGATGCCGCCAGCGCTGTAAAAAGCGCTGGCCTTCAGGCGTGGGTGGTTCGTCGTAACCGGTGATCCAGCCACGGCAGCGCGACGAACCGCAATCGCAGGCGAACTGGCGTAGCAGTTTGTCTTCGGTCGATGCGTAATCGATGCTCAGATGTTCGCCGCTATGGATATCTTTCAAGGCCCACAGCCACAACTCGCTCATGTCGAGAAATACATTCGGATCGCAGGCGTGCTCGAGCACACCGCAAAAGCGCGGATCGTAAACGTGGATGCCGGTTTGCAACTGACGGGTCTGTCGACAGCGATAGGGCAGCAATTGCCCGGAAACCCGGCACATTCGGCTAATGCGCAGAAACTCGCGGCGCGCGACCACCGCCGTGGCCATGCCACGTTCGTCGTGGATAATCTGAAAGTCCTGGCAGGATGGAAAGCCCAGTCGCACCGGAAGTCCGGCGAACGGATAGATGCCTTCTGTATCGCGTGGAAGGTGCCGGCCCATGGCTTGATTGTTCATAACGATCCTTGTTGTTGAGTGTTGCCTCCGGGTTGTGCCCATGCCCCGCCAGGCGAGGCATGATTGGATCCAAGCGTCGCGCAATTGAAGGTAGCGGTCTACTGTCAAACCTGACAGGCGCGATCACCGCTGGCCCGCGTCAGCATTGGCTGACACGGGGGACTCCAGTAGCGATTACAGAGTTGGTGCGGGCACGGCGGCCGCAGGCAGTGGCGCTTTCAGCTGTTGCAGCTGTGTCTTGATGCGTGGCGTGGCGCACTTGGCAGCCGCTTGTTCAGCGCTGAGGTTGCGGATCGAGGTATAGAACAACTCGCAGGTTTTGACCTTTTGCGTCACCTGCCATGTTTGTGTGCAACTGTTCAGCGTGGCCTGTGCATCGCTGCCCGGTTTGCTGCCCATCCCGGCCTGCCAGCAAGCCGCGCTCAAATCCTGGCCCATGACTTTCAGGCCCGCCGCGTCAGCCTTCGCCTGGGCATCGTCGCCGGTATAGCTTTTCGGATCGGCGGCGTACCAGATATAGCTCGGATGATTCGAGCCGAGCACCGGCACATTCACTCCTTCGGCCGGACTGATGCTCGCCAGCCCCAGCACCCCCACGGTCGGCCCGTATTGTTCCTTGATCCAGTTGCGCACCGGCGCCCCGAACGCAACCATCGGCAGCGTCGTGCCGCTGGCGGTCTGGCTGAACTGCTTGACCAGCGTGGTCTGGTAATCCTTGAAGTAGTCGTAGACGTCCTCCAGATCCCCGCCGGCATTGGACGGCGCGGCGATCGGCGCGATGTCGATGATGGTCTGGTAAGCCGGCGTCTGCCCGGCGGGGATGCCGTTATCGGTCAGCAACGTCGCCCAGCGATCGGTGGTGTTCGAGCGCAGATAGTCCTGCGCCTGGGTCAGCGAGTAGTCAGGCGGGAAGTGCAGCAACTCGACGCTTTTGCGATTTTCCAGGGCCATGCCCAGCGGCAGGAACAGATACCAGCTGTAGGCCCACTTGCCATCGGCATTGAGCTTGCTGGCGCCGGCATAAGCCAGGTCGCCGGCGTCGAGCAACGCCGACAGCGGCTTGTCATAGCCGTCCGGCACTCCGGTGATCTCGGCGTAAAGCTGATCGTTGTCGGTTTTCACCAGCACCTTGGCATCGGCGTAACCATCGCGCTGTACGCTCTGGCTCAAGTAATGAGCGACGGTCTGCTCCAGCGTCCAATTGCGAAAGCAGATCACGCTGCAATTGTTGGGGTAGGCGAAGAGGCGGGTGACGCGCTCGGTGCTGCCCAGTTTTACGTCGACATCGGCGTGGACGGCGGCGCTTAGCGTCAGTGCAACGAGGGTAAGTCCTGCGAGTTTGAACATGCTCAGATCCTTTTCAGCGTGGGTTCCCCTCGATTTGGGGGGGCTTCATAGTGGATCAGTGGTGTTTGACAGAAAAGCGGTTGAGTGTGGATTCTTGCCTGAATGCGGTATTACCCAAGCAGCGCACATATTGTTACGGCTGTGCCAACAAGCACGCTGCCTGGTGCGCGTCCGCACTGCTAGACTGCAGCGACATCGAATTTTCCAAGGGTGAGTCATGAAGCCTTCTACTGCTCTCGACATGCAAAGGTCCGCCGTCCGCGAAGTGATCGGGCGCTTTCGCGTGGCCAACCCGCGTGTATTTGGTTCAGCATTGCTGGGGACGGATCTGGACGGTAGCGATCTCGATCTGCTGGTTGACCCGCTGCCCGGCACGACGCTTTTTGATCTGGGCGGACTTCAGGTTGAGCTTGAAGACCTGCTGGGTGTTGCGGTCGAGGTGCTGACCCCCGGCGACCTGCCAGTGAAATTTCGTCAGCAGGTGCTTGATCAGGCGCGACCCGTCTAAAGCAGCGATCAAACCAAGTTTTGAGAGCACCTGCCCTTGAGCAGGTGCGTTTTTATCGACTTACGGCATCACCGGCGGCGTATACGCCAATGTCGTCCCCAGCGCCCACAACAACAGCAGCACCAGCGGCGTGTGCACCAGCAGTTGCACGAACGAAAAGCCTATCAAGTCCCGCGCCTTCAACCCGAGCACGCCCAGCAGCGGCAGCATATAGAACGGATTGATCAGGTTCGGCAGGGCTTCGGCGGCGTTGTAGATCTGCACCGCCCAGCCGAGGTGGTACTGCAGGTCATTGGCGACTTGCATCACGTAGGGCGCTTCGATGATCCATTTACCGCCGCCGGACGGGATGAAGAAACCGAGAATCGCCGAATACACGCCCATCAGCAGCGCATAGGTGTCGTGGGAAGCGATGCTGACAAAGAAAGTCGAGATGTGATGCGCGAGGGTTTGCGCGTCGGCGCCTTTGACCGTGGTCATCAGCGCGGCGATCGAGCCGTACAGCGGAAACTGGATCAACACGCCAGTGGTGGTCGGCACCGCACGGGCCACGGCATCGAGGAAGCTGCGCGGGCGCCAGTGCAGCAGCGCGCCGAGCATGATGAACAGGAAGTTATAGGTGTTCAGGCCGGAAATCGCGGTAATCGCTGGTTTGGTCGAGAACTCGTGAAACAGCCATCCTGCTGCGAGCAGCACCAATACGATGATCAGCAACGGGCTGTGTTCCAGCCATTCGCCGGGGCGAGTGCGCGGTTGCAGCGGCGGCAGGTTGAACGCCGGATCGATGCCGCAGGCCTTGGCGTCGCGTGCCGAATTCGGCCCGGGCGCGGTGGCGTAGGCGATGATGATCGAGATCACGATCAGCGCCAGCAGCATGACCCCGGATTGCCAGAGAAAAATGGTTTCGGTGAACGGGATTACGCCAGTGATCGACAGGATCGACGGCGGCAGGCTGCCCGGGTTGGCCTGCAACTGTGCGGCCGACGATGACAAGCCCAGCGCCCACACCGCGCCGAGGCCCAGGTAAGCAGCGGCACCGGCGGCGCGGTAATCCATCTTCAGATCGGTGCGGCGGGCGAGGGCGCGTACCAGCAGCCCGCCAAATACCAGCGACAGACCCCAATTGAGCAGGGAGGCGACCATCGAGATCAATGCCACCCAGGCCACGGCGGAGCGGCCGTTTTTCGGGATGCGTGCCAGTTTGTCGATCAGTTTGACTGCGGGCGGAGAGCTGGCGACGACGTAGCCGCCGATCACCACGAAGGCCATCTGCATGGTGAACGGGATCAGGCTCCAGAAGCCGTCGCCGAAGGCCATCGCTGCAGCGGTGGGTTTGGCGCCCATGGCCAGAGTGGCCAGCGCAACGATGATCACGGCCAACGCGGCGAATACCCAGGAATCGGGAAACCAGCGTTCGGCAAAACTGGAACAGCGCAGGGCAAAGCGCGCGGAGCGGCTATCTTCGATATCAACGGCCACAGGAAGTACCTCGGATTTTTTATGGTTATTTTGATCCGTGGGAGCAGTCGCCCGGCTCGACAGCCACAGAGAACCCTGTGGGAGCGAGCCTGCTCGCGAAGACGTCGGCACATTCAGCATCAGGTTGTCTGAACTGACGCTTTCGCGAGCAGGCTCGCTCCCACATGGGCGGCTGGTCGGTGTTGGCGTGGTCCCTTGGACAGGCGCTAACAGTAAATCAAGCGCCGCCCTTTTGTTGAGCAGGTTTTCGCAAACCGAGACTATGGTCTGACGGGTTGTCGATCCGTGCTTTTGCGTAGACCATGGGCGCCTTGGTTTTTGCCGATGCCTGAGTTCTTTGTCATGACTGCCAATTCTCCAGCCCGACCGGCGCCGTTCAGCCGCTCCGACTACAAGACCCTCGGCCTTGCGGCGCTTGGCGGGGCGCTGGAAATCTACGATTTCATCATCTTCGTATTCTTTGCGCTGACCCTCAGCCAGCTGTTCTTCCCCCCGGAAATGCCCGAGTGGCTGCGTTTGCTGCAAAGCTTCGGCATCTTCGTCACCGGTTATCTGGCGCGGCCGTTGGGCGGGATTTTGATGGCGCATTTCGCCGACCGTCTGGGCCGCAAAAAGGTGTTCAGCCTGAGCATCCTGATGATGGCGCTGCCGTGCCTGCTGATCGGGATCATGCCGACCTACGCGCAGATCGGATATTTCGCACCCTTGCTGTTGCTGGCGCTGCGCATCCTGCAAGGCGCTGCGGTGGGCGGCGAAGTGCCGAGTGCCTGGGTGTTCGTCGCCGAGCATGCGCCTGTCGGCCATCGTGGTTACGCCTTGGGCTTTCTGCAGGCCGGCCTGACGTTCGGTTACTTGATCGGCGCACTCACTGCGACCTTCCTGGCACAGGTTTTCACGCCTGCCGAAATTCTCGATTACGCCTGGCGCTATCCATTCCTGCTCGGCGGTGTGTTTGGCGTGGTGGGCGTTTACCTGCGCCGCTGGCTCAGCGAAACCCCGGTGTTCATGGCCATGGAAGCGCAGCGCGAGGCGCGGGTCGAACTGCCGTTGCGCACGGTGCTGCGTGAACATCGTCTGGCCATGCTGCCGGCCATGTTGCTCACGTGTGTGCTGACCTCGGCGGTGGTGGTGTTCGTGGTCATCACCCCGACGATGATGCAGAAAACCTTCGGCATGACCGCCAGCCACACCTTCGGCCTCAGTGCCTTGGGCATCGTTTTTCTGAATATCGGCTGCGTGATCGCTGGGCTGCTGGTCGACCGCATCGGCGCCTGGCGCACGGTCATGCTCTACAGCTTGTTGCTGCCGCTGGGCATTGGCGTGTTGTATGGCTGTCTGATCATGGGCGGGCATTGGATCGGCATGGCCTATGCGGTCGCCGGCCTGGCTTGTGGGGTAGTAGGTGCGGTGCCTTCGGTGATGGTCGGGTTGTTCCCGGCGCGGATTCGCGTGTCGGGCATTTCCTTCACCTACAACATTGCCTACGCCGCCTGGGCAAGTATCACACCGCTGTTGCTGATTGGTCTGATGCCGTGGAGTCCATGGATCTGCGTGATCTTTTGTGCCGTGATGGGCGCTGTGGGGATTGTGACGGCGGCGTATTTCGGTGCGCGCATGCCACGTACCGGACCGTGTCAGGCGGCCGGCGCTGCCTGATCCGCAAGCGCCGGATTATTTTCGACTGACGGGTCTGGAGCTGGCTTAAGAAAAGCTGCGCAAGGCCGATGGCTAGGTTGTATCCGCTAACTACCCTGCCATCGGTGCTTTCCCATGTTCAATAAACGCTTGAAGCAAGAGCTGGCCGCTCTCCGCGAAGAACTCTCCAGCCTTGTACAAGTGAAGGAAAGCCTGGAAAGCGAAATGCTCGCGCTGACCCTTGAGCCCGACGGGCGGATTCGTTCGGTCAACCAGAATTTTCTCGATGAAATGTTCTACAAGAGCCAGGACCTGATCGGCCGGGCAATCGAAGACATCGTCCCGGCCCACGTCAAAACCGACGAATTCCATCAGCGCTTCAAGAACTCGATGAGCCGTGGCGAGCATTTTGCCGGCGCCGTGCGCCTGTTGCGCGGCAATGGCGACGAGGCGTGGCTGCGTTCCATCGTGCAACCGGTACGCTCGTCCGATGGCCGGATCAGACACATTTCCTTCTACGCCAGCGACCTGACCCGCACCATCGAGGCCTCCCGCGAGCATGAGAACCTGATCGGTGCGCTGGTGCGTTCCACCGCCGTGATTGAATTCGACCTCAACGGCAATGTGCTCAGCGCCAATGATCGCTTCCTCAACGGCATGGGTTACAGCCTGGCGCAGATCAAGGGTAAACATCACCGCACGTTTTGCGCCCCGGAAGAGTACAACAGCGCCGAGTACCAGAACTTCTGGCGGCGCTTGAACAGTGGCGAATTCGTCGCAGGCCGCTTCAAGCGTATCGACAGCCATGGTCGTACGGTGTGGCTGGAAGCGTCCTACAACCCGGTGGTCGATGCCAACGACAGACTGTACAAAGTGGTGAAGTTCGCCACGGTGATTACTGATCAGGTCAACCGCGAGCAGGCGGTTGCCGACGCGGCCAGCATCGCTTACAGCACCTCGCAACAAACCGACAGCACCGCGCAACGGGGCACCACGGTCGTCACCGAAGCGGTGAACGTGATGCGTGATTTGTCGCGTCACATGCAAGCCGCCGGCGAAGGTATCGAGGCGCTGAACGAGCAGTCGCTGGTGATCGGCACGATCGTCAAAACCATCAGCGGCATTGCCGAACAGACCAACCTGCTGGCGCTCAACGCTGCCATCGAAGCCGCCCGGGCCGGCGAGCAGGGCCGTGGTTTTGCCGTGGTCGCGGACGAGGTCCGGCAACTGGCCTCGCGCACCAGCCAGGCGACGGACGAAATCGTCGGCGTGGTACGGCAGAACCAGGAAATGGCCCGCAATGCCGTGGCGCTGATGACCGACGGCAAGCTTCAGGCCGAACAGGGTCTGGCGCTGGCGGCGGAGGCGGGCACGGTGATCGTCGAGATTCAGGACGGTGCGCAGAAAGTGGTGGATGCGGTGGGGCAGTTTGCCAATCAGCTCTCTCACTGATACCGCACTGATCGTTCCCACGCTCTGCGTGGGAATGCCGCCCGGGACGCTCCGCGTTCCTTCGCTGGCGTGACGCAGAGCGTCACAGGATGCATTCCCGCGCGGAGCGTGGGAACGATCACCGAGGGGCAGCGCCGCATCTGCTCGCTCCCACAGGTTCTGTGTTTCGCCAGTGACAGCGCTACAATCGGCTCCTTTTCCTCCGGAGCAAATCCCATGAGCGTTTCCCACCGCCGTCCGGTGCCTCTGAACAAAGCCTACCGCCTGCTCAACCACGGGCCGACCGTGCTGGTCAGCGCCGCTCACGACGGCCAGCGCAACATCATGGCCGCCGCCTGGGCCATGCCGCTGGATTTCGAACCGCCGAAAGTCGCCGTCGTCCTCGACAAATCCACCTGGACCCGCCAGTTGCTTGAAGCCTCCGGGACCTTTGTGCTGAACGTGCCTTGCGTCAATCAGGCCGATATCGTGCAAACCGTCGGCAATACGTCCGGCCTGGAAATCACCCGTAACCAGGGGCACGACAAATTTCAGGCGTACGGCCTGCACACCTTTGCCGGCGAACAGGTTGAAGCGCCGCTGCTCGAGGGTTGTGTTGCCTGGCTCGAATGCCGCCTGCTGCCAGAGCCGCGCAATCACGAGCAATACGACCTGTTCCTCGCCGAAGTCATCGCCGCCCAGGCCGATGAGCGTGTGTTCAGCGATGGGCGCTGGCATTTCGAAGGGCAGGATGGATTGCGTACCTTGCACCACGTGGCGGGGGGGCATTTCCTGAAGATTGGGGACGGGGTGGATGGCAAGACGTTGGCGGTCTGATTTACTACCGGGAGAAGGCCTGCTGCTCGGCAGGCCTTTTTCAATGCGGTGTTTCAGTCCCCCAACGCTTCTCCCTCACGCCGAGGATCGGCACCCCCCGTCAAGGTCGCTTTGCCCTGCGCATCCTTCACCCGCACGATCGCTTGGGTGCCGCTGGTCATGTCGATTTCGCTGAGCGTGTGGCCCTTGTCCTTGAGTGCTTGGATCAGCGCCGGGCTGAACTGTCCCTGTTCCAGTTCGGTGGGGCCGTTGCGGCTGCCGAAATTGGGCAGGTTGATCGCACTTTGTGCATCGAGGTTCCAGTCGAGCAGGCCGATGGTGGTTTTCGCCACGTATTCGATGATTTGCGAACCGCCGGGCGAGCCGACCGTGGCGACGAATTCACCAGTGTTGCGATCAAAGATCAGCGTCGGCGCCATCGACGAACGTGGGCGTTTTCCGGGTTCGACGCGGTTGGCGACTTTCTGCCCGTTCTCTTCGGGGATGAACGAGAAGTCGGTCATCTGGTTGTTCAGCAGAAAACCCTGAACCATCAGGTGCGAGCCGAACGCGGCTTCGATGGTGGTGGTCATCGATACTGCGCCGCCGAGATCATCCACCGCCACCACTTGCGAGGTCGAGATGCGCAACGGCGAGCGGTCCGGTGCGTAGGCAACCTGCACGCCCGGCGGTGTGCCCGGTTTGGCGCTGCCCATGCTGCGCTCGCCGATCAGGCTGGCGCGGCTGGCCAGGTAGGCCGGATCGAGCAGACCTTTGACCGGTACCGGGACGAAGTCGGTGTCGGCCACGTATTGCGCACGATCGGCATAGGCCAGACGTTCAGCCTCGGCGATCAGGTGCACTGCTTGCGGCACCGGTTCGATGCCGGCCGGCTTATCGGTTTTCGTTGGTTTGAGCGGGGTCAGCGACAGGCGTGGGTCGCGAGTCTCCAGCGCCTGCAACGTGCCGAGAATCTGCGCCACGGCGATCCCGCCCGACGACGGTGGCGGCATGCCGCAGACCTGCCAACGCTTGTAGTCGGTACACAGCGGCGCGCGCTCCTTGGCCTGATAACGCTGCAAATCGTTCAGCGACAGGCTGCCGGGGTTGGCGTGCTGTTGAACCCTGGCGACGATCTCTTCGGCGATCGGACCTTTGTACAGCGCATCGGCACCTTCGCTGGCGATACGTTTGAACACGGCAGCCAATTTCGGGTTTTGCAGGCGTGTGCCGACAGCTTTGACGCTGCCATCGTCATTGAGGAAGTACGCGGCCATGTCTGGCGACTGGCGTATCAGTGGATCGGCAGTCAGCAGCGAATGCAGGCGCGGGGAAATCGCAAAGCCTTGCTCGGCCAGTTTGATCGCTGGCTCAAACAGCTTCGCCCAAGGCAAGCGACCGTGTTGTCGATGCGCCAGCTCCAGCGCCCGCAATACCCCGGGCGTACCGACCGAGCGCCCGCCGATCTGCGCTTGCGTAAAGGCCATCGGTTTACCGTCAGCCTTCAGGAACAGCTTCTCGGTGGCCCCGGCCGGCGCCGTTTCGCGGCCGTCATAGGTGCGCACCTGCTTGCCATCCCACAACACAATCATCGCCCCGCCACCGATCCCGGAAGACTGCGGCTCAACCAGCGTCAACACCGCCTGCATCGCAATCGCCGCATCAATCGCCGAACCACCCTGACGCAACATCTCCCGCCCGGCTTCGGCCGCGAGTGGATTGGCAGCAGCGGCCATGTGTTTATTGGCGTGACGGGTTTGCAGATCAGTGCGGTAACCGGAAGCGGCTTCCGGTGCCAGCGGCAACGAAGAAGAGGGCGGGGCGTTGCATGCGGTGAGGGTCAGAGCGCTGACAAACAGTGTCAGGGCTGGCAGGCGAAAGCGCTTCAAGGGCTGGGCTGGAAACACGCGGGCTCTCCGTCCGTGGGGTAAAAGTCTTCGGGGACTTTATCGAGCGGGCCGGCGGGGTGCAAACCGCGTGGGAATTACAGCCCTTCCGATCAGCTGCCGCGCCAATCGATTGGCCGAAAACGATGCCCTTGTGGGAGCGAGCCTGCTCGCGAAAGCGGTAGCTCGGGTGGTGCGATCTTCTTGAGAGTGATGCAGGGTTAGTGAGTCAGAAACTCATTGCTTGAAGCCCGGCAGACCATGGGTAGAGCGCCACTTTTTCACGATTTCGGTAATGCTCTCGGCTGTTTGTTGTTTCATATCCTCGGGCCAATAGATAAGGTCAGTGCCCGCTGGGTGCTCACACAGACGTACAAATTCAAACAACAGCGGATCGAGAATCTCGTCTGGGCTTGTGTTGGCTGCAAGAACAGATTGCACAAATTTCAAGAATTCTGCTTCGGTGTAGTCGGATATGTTAGTCATAACGTTCTCAAGTTGAAGTTCCACAGTTCAAATGAAACGGGCGGCAGGATTCATGTCTTGAACCCAGGTAGTCGATTCGCTTCGCGCCATGCCATGACTGTACGAGCTATTCCGGCAGATGTTGTATCTGCTCCGGGCTCGGGGTAGTAGATCAGATCCATCCCGCTCGGATGTCCTACTATCTTGTTGAAGTGCATAATCAATGCATCTGCACGGAGATCTGTCGGCGCTATATCCTCCTTTCTTATTTCATCTATGAGATCAATGAAATCCTGCTCGGTATAGTCGGAAAAGCTGCTTTTGATGAATGGGTCGCTCATGCTATGCCCTTATTTACGGTGTACGTCGACATGGTTTTTGGGTGTGTAGACCCTTAGGTTATCTACGTTGTAGATATCACCACCTTCGGATATCGGTTCCACATGATGAATCTCATGAGAGATCCTTTTCCCTGCTGCATCACCTAAGCGGGCGCGGGGCGCATTTCCGTTGCGCATACGTCGTAGATTATCTTCGCTGACCTGTTGTGCCACTGCGCTGTCTTTTGAGGCAACGGCCCAAAAAGCCCGCCTAAACGAATCAAAACTAGAATATTCGCTCCCTCTGAGTTTATCCGCGATGCTGGTCGGAATAGGGGCGCCACCCTGAGCTTGAGCATGGTCAAGCCAAATACCGCCCACATCCTCTCCCACCCCCGTAACGATCCCAGGCGTCTGCCTCGCCGGCCTTGAATAAACCACATACAACGACTTCAGCCCGGTGTCCGCCGGGAACACCAGAATACAATCCTCGGCCGTTACATCCTCGCCCGGCAGACCCTCAATCTGGCTATCGGTGTTGTCCGGGATCGGGTGGACGAGGATCGGGTCGAGTGCCTCACCGTGGTCGGGATAAACCAGCGGAGGCATCGATCCCAACGGCCCGCGTTGCGGCGTCCAGAGAATGGTGATGCCGTTGAGCTTGGCCTCCATGGCGGTCTTGTCGGCGTTCCACTTGACGTTCACCGTGCGTACGGCGTCGTCGCCAGAGGCGCCGGAATGGATGCCGTAAACCCGCAGAACACCTTCGGCATCACGACGAAACTGGAAGCGCACGCGCGTGGTGGCGCGGCTCATGCGGCGTAGTTCTTCGTCGGTGTGAAGCGTGCCGTCGGCCATTTTGCTCGGCAGCATTCCCAGCACGAACACGCTGGCCGGCCCGCCGGCGCCACGGATGGCCCAGTTCAGGCGCTGTTGCAAAATCCCGCCGCCGGCCAGACGCCCCAAAGCCAGGTCGGCACCTATCGCCGTCGCTACAGCGGTACTGGCGGAGGGCATGAGCATGGCGCCGGCGACCATGATCTTGCCGAAGTTGCTGGCTGGCTCCTTGGCAGTGCCAGCGTCCGTGCGACACCAGTTGTCCGGCGTGCAGGACTTGGCAAAGACCCTGTCTTCGCGTGGCTTGGGCGCAGGCCACTCATCCTTCTCGATGTACACCGGCTCCGGTGCTTTCGGTGGAAGCAAAGTAAACCAGGCCCTGCCACCGCTATACGGATTTAATAACCAGTCATCGTCGAGAAGGTATTTGTATTGAGGCATGCCAACTCCCTGTATGGCGCTGAGTCGAGCCAGGGGAGCTTGTCGGTATAGGAGCGATTCGGGGAGAGAGCGACAGGTGGCTGATGCTACGAAAGATCCGTTTCGTACCAGAGATCTACTTTTTTCTTACGGAGGCATCTGAATTGCATGCAGGGAGCGGGAGGAAAAGGACTTTTCTCGAGGCATAAAAAAACGGCCTACCTTTCGGTAAGCCGTTTTTAGTACTTGGTGGCTACACAGGGACTTGAACCCCGGACCCCAGCATTATGAATGCTATGCTCTAACCAACTGAGCTATGTAGCCAAGTGGCGCGCATTATTCCCCTGAAATGGCAAAGCGTCAAGCGTAAATCGAAAATATTTCTTCCTGTTTTCAACTGCTTATCCTCCAGCCCCGAAAATCGGGGCCGGGGAGGGCGTCAGCGCAGTTGGAATCTGGCGGTATTGGCGCTCAGGGCCTCGCTACCCTGGCTCAAGGTGTCCGCCGCTAGGTTTACGGCGCGTGCGCCTTCGAGCAAACGCACCGCCGCTTGATCGACCTGCTGGATATTGCCGCTGACTTCGTCGGCAGTGCTGGCCTGTTCTTCAACCGCTGTGGCGATTTGCGCCAGGGTGTCGGTGACACTCTGTACGGCGCTGGCGATTTCTCCCAGGCGTTCGCCGAGTCCGGTGACCGCTTCGGCATCCGATTGCGCCTGACCACAGGCGGCTTCCATCAGGCTCACCGCTTCGTTGACCGTGGCGCGCAGGCTGTCGACGGTGCCGGCGATCTGCGCGGTGGACGATTGCGTGCGTTGCGAGAGGCTGCGCACCTCGTCGGCGACCACGGCAAAGCCGCGACCCTGTTCGCCGGCGCGGGCGGCCTCGATGGCGGCGTTGAGCGCGAGCAGGTTGGTCTGCTCGGCGACGCCGCGAATGGTGTCCACGACCAGTTGAATCTGCTGGCCTTGCTCGCTGACCCGGCCGAGCGCGGCGGCGGTGTCGTTCAGGCGCTGATTGAGCTGCTGAATGCTCGCCGTGGTGCGTTGGCTGTCGCGGCTGCTGTCGGCGGCGATGCGCCGGGTTTGCTGGGCGCTGCCGGAGGCCTGTTCGCAACTCTGCGCGACGCCTTGCGAGGTGGCGGCCAATTGCGTGGCGGCAGCGGCGATCTGGCTGATCTGCAATTGCTGCGCTTCGACTTCGCTCAGGGCGCCGCTGGAGTGTTGGTTGAGGCTGCGTACCGCGTTGCTCAACTGCGAGGTCTCGTGGTCGACGCCAAGCATGCTGCTGCGCAATTGCACCACAGCGACGTTGAGCGCGGTGCTGATCGCTGCCAGCTCATCGCGCCCCACCACCGGCACTTGCAGGCTCAGGTTACCGTCGCGCAAGGCTTCGGCGAGCAAGGTGATGCCGCTGGCGCTACGGCGAATCGAGGCTTGCAGGCAGACAAACAGATACAACGCGGCCAACAGCAAGCAACCGAAGATAGCAGCGACAAGAATGAACTGGCGGATCGCCGAGCTGTAATACGCATCGAGCCGCTGATCCAGCGCGACCAGGGATTGCTGGCGCAGGGAAGCGAGGTCGGTGAGCAGCGCGTCGAGGCTGCGTTCGAAGTCCTCTGGCTTGAGGTTGATGCTGCCGCCAAACACACCGTCGTCGAGGACTTTCAGGCCGCTGTCGAGGTGTTTCAGGCTGTCGTGATACTGGCCGGCCCAGGCTTGCAGCTCGGCTGGCAGACGCGCCTCCAGCAGGCCGGCGGTTTTCACCAGTTGCTCTCGGGCGTCACCAATGCGGCTGCGCAGGTCGCGCAACTGCAGGCGGCTCTGCAGGGTGAACTGCCCGGAGACCACCGAAGCCTGGCCGACCGCGGCGAGACGGCCGACACGCTCGATCAGGTCCGGCGCGTGCTGCGTGGAAATCTGCGTCAGCAGGTAGGTTTCCAGCCACGGCGCGAGGGTCAGGCGATTGTCCATGACGATCTGCTCGCGCAAGGCTTGCAGCGCGCCCAGGGCATTGGTGAAGCGGTCATAACCGTCCGGCCACCAGCCGACACTGCTCAGGCTTTTCGAATCAAGGCCATTGAGTGCGGTTTGCAGCGCCTGAAAGCGTTCGAGGATTGCGCCGTCGGCGCCTTGCTGGTTCAGGGCATTGCCCAGCTCTGTGGTGGCTTGCAGCACTGCCGGTTGCACGCCGTCGAAGGCGGCCATGGCGGCGAGGGTGGCCGGTGTAGGCTGACGATTGGTCTCGGTGGCGCGCCAGCGGGCGGCGCGGTCGCGTTGAGCGGCGAGCAGGTTGTCCAGCGCATCCAGCGCGAGCAGCTGACGCACGCCGGCACGTTCGCCCGAGATCAGATTGAGCTTCTCGCGATAGTCATGGCCGATCATCAACAGGCTGCCGGCCAGCGGCAGAATGAACAGCAGAAACAACAATTGGAATTTACCTGCGAAGCCAAACCGCCCCAGCAATTTGATCCCCGGTGAAAGGAAAGCCTGCATGCCTCATGACTCCTCTGGACACCACGCACCATTGGCGTGCATCGCGAGCTGTTGGCTCACGACCCGTGCCCTCTAAAAGGCCTCGAAAGTTCACCCTCGCCCGCTCTGTAGGCCGGCTCTGTAGCGAAACTTCCCATTGTCGAGCGCCTTTGTAAGGCGATCGTGTTCAAGGGCAGAAGCAAGGCAAGATTCAGACCATGGCGTTGAGCTATCACCTTCGCCACCAGCGATCCCCTGTAGGAGCTGCCGAAGGCTGCGATCTTTTGACTTTGATGCTTAGAAGCAAGATCAAAAGATCGCAGCCTTCGGCAGCTCCTACGCGAGATAGGAATGTTGGTTAGTTAGCTGGCTAAGGGGATAGCGCTGGCGCACCGAAAAATGGCACATTGACGCACCTGCCTGCGGGCACCCATCTGCTGTCCGGAATTTTCCATGGCTATCAGCAACGTCCAGACCCCCGCTGCCTCGGCGACCGCTGCTCCGCAAAGCAGCCCCTTGGTGATGCGCATCATCGGCGCGGTGGCGCTGGCGCATCTGATCAATGACCTGATCCAGTCGGTGCTGCCGTCGATCTACCCGATGCTCAAGGCCAGCTATGGCCTGACGTTTACCCAGGTCGGCCTGATCACCTTGACCTTTCAGTTGACCGCGTCGCTGTTGCAGCCGTGGGTCGGGTATCACACTGATCGCCACCCCAAACCGTGGCTGTTACCGGCGGGCACGGTGTGTACCTTGATCGGCATTCTGATGATGTCGGTGGTCGGCAGCTTCCCATTGATTCTGCTGGCGGCGGCGCTGATTGGTATCGGCTCGTCGACCTTTCACCCGGAAGCCTCGCGTGTTGCGCGGCTGGCCTCGGGCGGCCGGTTTGGTCTGGCGCAATCGACCTTTCAGGTCGGCGGCAATGCCGGCTCCGCGTTCGGCCCATTGCTGGCGGCGGCGATCATCATTCCCTTCGGCCAGGGCAATGTGGCGTGGTTCGGTCTGTTCGCGGTGTTTGCGCTGTTCGTGCTGTACCGCATCAGCCGCTGGTACGCCAATCACCTGAACCTGTTCAAGCTCAAGGCCGGCCAGGCGGCGACGCACGGCTTGTCGAAGGGCAGGGTGACCAGTGCGCTGGTGGTGCTCGGGCTGCTGGTGTTCTCCAAGTATTTTTACATGGCCAGTTTCACCAGTTATTTCACCTTCTACCTGATCGAGAAGTTCGACCTGTCAGTGGCGAGTTCGCAATTGCACTTGTTCCTGTTTTTGGGCGCAGTGGCGGCTGGGACGTTCTTCGGCGGGCCTATCGGCGACAAGATCGGGCGCAAGGCAGTGATCTGGTTTTCCATCCTGGGGGTGGCGCCATTCACCCTGATCCTGCCGCATGTCGATCTGTTCTGGACCAGCATTCTCAGCGTGGTGATCGGCTTCATTCTGGCGTCGGCATTCTCGGCGATCGTGGTGTACGCGCAGGAACTGGTGCCAGGCAATGTCGGGATGATTGCCGGGATCTTCTTCGGACTGATGTTCGGTTTCGGCGGGATTGGCGCAGCGCTGCTCGGGCATCTGGCGGATGTGCACGGGATTGAGTACGTGTATTTCCTTTGCTCATTCCTGCCGTTGTTTGGTGTGTTGGCGGTCTTTTTACCGCGTACCAGAAAGGCCTGAACAGACGAATCGAACTGTGGGAGCGAGCCTGCTCGCGAATGGGTGGGTCAGTTGACGAATGCTTAGCTTACACGCCGCATTCGCGAGCAGGCTCTCTCCCACAGGGAAATGTACTCAGTCACTGAATTTCAGGCACAAAAAAGCCGCGTATCAAACGCGGCTTTTTCTTGTGCGGCTGTTGCTTAGACGTTGAAGCGGAAGTGCATCACGTCGCCGTCCTTGACGATGTAATCCTTGCCTTCCAGGCGCCACTTGCCGGCTTCTTTGGCGCCGGCTTCGCCCTTGTACTGGATGAAGTCGTTGTAGGCGATGACTTCGGCACGGATGAAGCCTTTTTCGAAGTCGGTGTGGATCACGCCGGCGGCCTGTGGTGCGGTGGCACCGACCTTGACGGTCCAGGCGCGGACTTCTTCGACACCGGCGGTGAAGTAGGTCTGCAGGTGCAGCATTTCGTAACCGGCGCGGATCACGCGGTTCAGGCCAGGCTCTTCCAGGCCCAGGGCCTCGAGGAACATGTCCTTCTCTTCGCCATCATCGAGCTCGGCGATTTCCGCTTCGATCTTGTTGCACACCGGAACGACCATGGCGCCTTCTTCTTCGGCGATGGCCTTGACCACGTCCAGGTGCGGGTTGTTCTCGAAACCGTCTTCGGCAACGTTGGCGATGTACATGACCGGTTTGGTGGTCAGCAGGTGGAAGCCCTTGATCACGGCTTTCTCATCCGCGCTCATGTTCTTCATCAGGCTGCGCGCCGGTTTGGCTTCGGTGAAGTGCGCGATCAGTTGCTCGAGCAGAGCCTTCTGAACCACGGCGTCCTTGTCACCGCCCTTGGCGTTGCGCGCGACTTTCTGCAGTTGTTTCTCGCAGCTGTCGAGGTCGGCGAAGATCAGTTCAAGGTCGATGATTTCGATGTCGCGTTTCGGGTCGACGCTGTTGGATACGTGGATCACGTTGTCGTCTTCGAAGCAGCGCACCACGTGAGCGATAGCGTCGGTTTCGCGGATGTTGGCCAGGAACTTGTTGCCCAGGCCTTCACCTTTCGAGGCGCCGGCGACGAGGCCGGCGATGTCGACGAATTCCATGGTGGTCGGCAGGATGCGCTTGGGATTGACGATGGCCGCCAGCGCTTCCAGGCGCGGATCCGGCATCGGCACGATGCCGCTGTTCGGCTCGATGGTGCAGAAGGGGAAGTTCTCCGCCGCGATACCGGATTTGGTCAGGGCGTTGAACAGGGTGGACTTGCCGACGTTAGGCAGGCCGACGATGCCGCAATTGAATCCCATGGTGTTTCCCCTCGGGTAAAAGTCAGGCCTTCTGGCTGTGCAGGTTTTTCATCGCGCGGTTCCATTCCCCGGCGAGGATATCCGGCAGCACGCCGAGGGCAAAGTCGATGCTGGCATCGAGTTTTTCCTGTTCGGCGCGTGGCGCACGACCCAGGACGAAATTTGAAACCATACTGGCAACGCCCGGGTGGCCGATGCCAAGCCGCAGGCGGTAGAACGTATTCTGATTGCCCAGTTGCGCAATGATGTCGCGCAACCCGTTGTGACCGCCATGGCCGCCGCCCTGCTTGAGCTTGGCAACGCCCGGAGGCAAGTCGAGTTCGTCATGCGCCACGAGAATTTCTTCAGGCTTGATGCGGAAGAAACCGGCGAGTGCCGCCACGGCCTGGCCGCTGCGGTTCATGTAGGTGGTGGGAATCAGCAGACGAACATCCTGACCCTGATGCGAGTAGCGCCCGGTCAGGCCGAAATATTTGCGATCGGCCACAAGATTCACATTCTGTGCGTGGGCGATGCGCTCAACAAAAAGGGCCCCTGCGTTATGCCGGGTCTGTTCGTATTCAGCGCCTGGATTTCCCAGGCCAACGATCAGTTTGATGGCAGTCACGATAGGGGCCCTTCCTTGGAGTGGTGGATAACATCGCCGCGATCGGGGAAAGCGGCGAAAGTGGACGAAAAATGCTCATTTACCATGGATGTAAACTCCGCGTTCTCGCCCGCTTTCTCGCTACGTTCCAGTCCGCGATGTTACTTGCTCACTCCGGCATGACAGAGTGAATTACTCTGCTTCGCCTTCTTCGGCAGGTTCTGCAGCAACACGTGGAGCGTGGACGTTGGCAACAGCCTTGTCATCGCCGTGTGCCAGAGCAACGAACTCAACACCTTTAGGAGCTTTGAGGTCCGACAGGTGAATGATGGTGCCGATTTCTGCTTTCGACAGATCGACTTCGATGAACTCAGGCAGATCTTTTGGCAGGCAGGTCACTTCGATTTCAGCAACAACGTGCGAAACTTCGCCGCCTTTCTTCACTGGAGCTTCTTCGCCAACAAAGTGTACAGGCACGATGGCGGTCAGTTTCTGGCCGGCAACAACGCGTACGAAGTCAGCGTGCATCACGTGGCCTTTGGCCGGGTGACGCTGCAGCGCCTTGATGATGACGTTCTGCTTGGTGCCACCAACGTTCAGCTCGATGATGTGGCTGTAAGCCGCTTCGTTTTCGAGCAGTTTGGCAACTTCTTTGGCCAGCATGCTGATGGATTCAGGGGCTTTGTCGCCACCGTAAACAACAGCTGGAACCAGAGCGGCGAGACGACGCAGGCGGCGGCTCGCACCTTTCCCCAGGTCGGAACGCACTTCAGCATTCAGAGTAAAATCGTTCATTTTGTATCTCCAAAATAGCCATGACCGAGTGGCGTTTGCGACCAGCGCCGAACACGGTATGGGCAAAAAAGCCCCGCCCCGACAGGAATGCCGGGGCGGGGCGCTTTTCGTCAACGAGACATTTCGCGAAGGGCAGGGCCCTTAACGGAACATCGCGCTGATCGATTCTTCATTGCTGATGCGGCGAACCGCTTCGGCAACAACCGGTGCGATATCCAGTTGACGGATACGTGCACAGGCTTGTGCTGCAGCGGACAGCGGGATGGTGTTAGTGACCACCAGCTCGTCCAGCACGGAATTTTCGATATTCTCGATGGCCCGGCCCGACAGCACAGGGTGTGTGCAGTAGGCAAAGACCTTGGCTGCGCCATGCTCTTTCAGGGCCTTGGCCGCGTGGCACAGGGTGCCGGCGGTATCGACCATGTCATCGACCAGAATACAGGTACGCCCTTCGACATCACCGATGATATGCATCACTTCAGAGTGATTGGCTTTCTCACGGCGTTTGTCGATGATCCCGAGATCGACGCCCAGCGACTTGGCAACAGCCCGTGCACGCACGACGCCACCAATGTCCGGGGACACGATCATCAGGTTTTCGAAGCGCTGATCTTCGATGTCATCCACCAGAACCGGGGAGCCGTAGATGTTATCTACCGGAATATCGAAGAAGCCCTGAATCTGGTCAGCATGCAGATCAACCGTGAGAACACGGTCGATGCCGACTACGGTAAGCATGTCAGCAACGACTTTCGCGCTGATAGCCACACGTGCGGAACGCGGACGGCGATCCTGACGGGCATAACCAAAATAAGGAATAACAGCAGTGATACGAGTAGCTGAGGAGCGGCGGAAGGCATCAGCCATCACTACCAGTTCCATCAGGTTATCGTTGGTCGGAGCGCAGGTCGGCTGAATAATGAAGACGTCTTTACCGCGAACGTTTTCATTGATCTCGGCTGTGATTTCGCCGTCGGAAAACTTGCCGACAGAGATGTCACCGAGAGGGATATGCAGCTGACGTACGACACGCCGAGCCAGATCGGGGTTGGCATTCCCCGTAAAGACCATCATCTTGGACACGCGCAGTACCTAGAGGCTGAGGGTAACCTGGATGAGTAGAGAAAATGGCAGGGGCGGCTGGATTCGAACCAACGCATGGCAGGATCAAAACCTGCTGCCTTACCGCTTGGCGACGCCCCTGTATCTGTTGCTTTCAAGTGCCGGGCACTTGATTCCTTTAGAGCAGACTTTGCAGCTTGCGATGCAACATCGAAACGTTGCTTCCTTTCGCTACAAACCCTGTAAGGGTCTCTGTCAGAAGGGCCGAGACTTTATCAGCTTCAGCTTTGCTTGGGAAGCCCCCAAACACACAACTTCCAGTTCCGGTGAGCTTTGCTTCGGTAAATTTACCTAACAAATCCAATGCGTTACGTACCTCTGGATAACGCCTTGCTACCACCGGCAAGCAGTCATTTCGACTGTTTCCCTCGGGAACGGGGCGCACTTTAATGGGCGGTGTGTTACGTGTCAACAAAGGATCGGAAAAAATTTCTGCCGTACTAACAGCGACTTGCGGCACGAGCACCAGATACCACGGTTCTTCGGGGTCGACCGGGGTCAGTTTCTCGCCGACGCCCTCGGCAAATGCCGCATGGCCACGGACGAACACTGGTACGTCGGCACCGAGTGACAGGCCCAGTTCCGCCAGGCGATCTTCATCCCAGCCCAGTTGCCACAAATGGTTGAGTCCGAGCAACGTTGTCGCCGCATTTGAACTGCCGCCACCGATGCCGCCGCCCATGGGCAGGACTTTGTCGATCCAGATGTCGATACCGAGCGCGCAGCCGGATTGTTGTTGCAACATCTTCGCCGCGCGCACGATCAGGTTGCTGTCGTGGGGCACGCCGGCGAACTGGGTGTGCAGCTGAATCACGCCGTCATCGCGCACGGCGAAAGTGATTTCATCGCCATAATCGAGGAACTGAAACAGCGTCTGCAATTCGTGATAACCGTCTTCACGGCGACCGAGAATGTGCAGCATCAAGTTGAGTTTGGCCGGCGAGGGCAGGGTCAGGCGTGCAGCGGTCATGCTTTATTGCCCCAACTTGCGCGGTTGCCAGGTTTTGATCACCAGCGTCACGTCAAGGTCGGTGCCGTGCAGCTTGATGCGCTCGGGCAGCCAATAACCATTCTGTTCGGTGTAGGCGGTGTATTCGACTTTCCAGCCGTCCTGCTCAAGGCTGGCCAAGCGACTGTCGGCGTCCAGGTTCAAGCGACTCTTGCTTTCCGGAGCGGGCAGGCCGCGAACCCACCAGGCCAGATTCGACACCGGCAATTTCCAGCCCAGTTGCTCTTCGAGCAAGGCTTCAGGAGATTGCGATTCGTAGCGGCCCTGGTTGGCGACTTCCAGCGACACCTTGCCCGGACGCCCGGTCAGACGTGCCGCACCACGACCCAGCGGGCCGGACAGGCGAATGTCGTAGTAGTCCTGACGCTGCAGCCAGAACAGCGTGCCGCTGCCGGAATCTTTCGGCGCGCGGATGCCGATCTTGCCGTCGATCTGCCAGCCATCGAGGCCGGTCAGTTGCTGTTTGTTTGCCGCCCACTGGGCCGGGCTGCCGTGGCCCTCGACCGATTCGCGAGTGCCGAAACCCGAGCAGCCGGCGAGCAGGGCGATGAAGCTGAAAACAATAACGTGGCGCAAAAGCATGGTTTAAAGATTCTCGGATCCGGTCAGGCGCTTGATGGTGCTGCGCAGAATGGTGCTGTCGGGCTGATCCTTGAGGAACTTGCCCCACACTTGTTTGGCTTCGCGCTGATTGCCCTTGGCCCACAGGACCTCGCCAAGGTGCGCGGCGACTTCGTGGTCAGGGAAACGCTCGAGCGCCTGGCGCAGGTATTTCTCCGCGTCGTCCAGATTGCCCAGGCGATAGTTCACCCAGCCGAGGCTGTCGAGTACCGCCGGATCTTCCGGATTGATCTGGTGCGCCTGCTCGATCAGCGTTTTCGCTTCAGCGTAGCGGGTGGTGCGATCGGACAAGGTGTAGCCCAGTGCATTGAGCGCCATGGCGTTGTCCGGGTCGCGCTTGATGATCAGGCGCAGGTCTTTCTCCATTTGCGCCAGATCATTGCGTTTTTCCGCGAGCATGGCGCGGGTGTAGAGCAGATTGAGATCGTCCGGGTATTTCTGCAGCGCTTGTTGCAGAACTTTCCAGGCCTTGTCGTCCTGTTTATTGGCCGACAGGGTTTCCGACTCGATCAGATACAGCTGGATCGCGTAATCCGGTTGCTCGTCACGCTCGGCCGCCAGCTTGCTCTGCGCTTCGACGGTTTTGCCGTTGCTCATCAGGATATCGGCCTGACGCAGCTGTGCCGGCAGATAGTCATTGCCCGGGCCGACCTGGGCGTATTCGATGAGCGCGCCTTGCGGGTCATTGCGTTCTTCGGCAATCCGGCCGAGATTCAGATGCGCTGAATCGACGTGGCTTTCGCGAGCGATCAGGTCTTCCAGATAGCCCTTGGCTTCATCCCACGCCTTGGCTTCCAGGCACACCAGTGCCAGCGAGTAACGCAGTTCATCGTCTTCCGGGTATTGCTGAACGAGCGTGGAGAATTCGGCCTTGGCGTCGTCCATGCGGTCCTGTTCGACCAGCATGCGCGCGTAAGTCAGGCGCAGGCGTTTGTCTTCCGGGTATTTCCTGATGCTTTTCTGCAACAGCGGCAGCGCTTCGTCGCCACGGTTGAGCAATTGAAGCAGGCGCGCACGCAGCAGGATAGGTGCGATTTCGCCGTCTTCCGGTGGGTTGTCTTCGAGCAGAGTCAGCGCGCCTTGATTGTCGCCGTCTTGCTGGAGCAGCAGAGCCTTGCCGAAAATCAGCTGATTGTTGTTCGGGTGGCGCTCAAGCAAACGGTCGAAGCTTTTCATCAGGCCGTTGCGGGTTTCCTGATCGGTGTCGGCGGCCGACAGCGCGAGGAAATCGAAATGGGTGTCGCCCTTGCCCTGCAGGACTTTCTCCATGTAGACCATGGAGTCGTCGTAACGCCCGGCGCGGGCCAGTTGCACGGCAGCGGCGCGTTGCGCTTCGAGATCATCCGGAGCGTTGCGCGCCCAGATCAGCGCGGTGTCGAGGGCCGGTTGATCGGCGCCCAGATATTCGGCGATGCGGAACGCACGCTCGGAAACGCCCGGATCCTGGGTGTTGATGGCCTGGGTCACGTAATTGTCCAGGGCAATGTCGAAACGATTGCGCTGGCCAGCGAGTTCGGCGCTCAGCAGGCTGAACACGGTTTCCTCACTGAACGAGCCGTAAACCTTGGGCTTTTCAGGTGCGGGCGTGGTGTCTTCGACCGGCGGGGTGCCATCCGGCGCAACGGGCGCCATGGCCTGGCAGCCGCTGAGGAAGACAAAAGCGAGGAGCAACGCGGAAGATCTATTCATATAGGAAGAGGACGACTAACCTGCGGTCGGATCATCATGACACAAGCCTTCGGCCAAACATAACCGAGACTCAATCGTGGCCATTATAGGGGCTGACGATTGGGACAATAGTCAGCGGTAGTTGTTCTGAATCTTTCGAAGTAGGACAATTGCCGGCTTCACGTCACCACCAGCGACCTTGAATGGCCTTCCTTGCACTCGGTATTAACCACAAGACTGCTTCAGTAGACGTCCGCGAGCGCGTGGCCTTTACCCCTGAGCAGCTGGTGGAGGCCTTGCAGCAGCTCTGCCGACTGACCGACAGCCGCGAAGCCGCGATCCTCTCCACCTGCAATCGCAGTGAGCTTTATATAGAACAGGATCAGCTCTCGGCCGATGTCGTGCTGCGCTGGCTGGCCGATTATCACCATCTGAGCCTCGACGAACTGCGCGCCAGTGCCTATGTGCATGAAGACGATGCGGCTGTTCGTCACATGATGCGCGTCGCCTCCGGGCTCGACTCGCTGGTGCTGGGCGAACCGCAGATTCTCGGTCAGATGAAATCGGCCTACGCCGTGGCCCGCGAGGCCGGCACCATCGGTCCGCTGCTGGGGCGGCTCTTTCAGGCGACGTTCAATGCCGCCAAGCAAGTGCGTACCGATACCGCGATCGGCGAGAACCCGGTGTCGGTGGCGTTTGCTGCGGTGAGTCTGGCCAAACAGATTTTCAGCGATCTGCAACGCAGCCAGGCGCTGCTGATCGGTGCCGGCGAGACGATTACGCTGGTCGCGCGCCATTTGCATGAGCTGGGGGTCAAGCGCATCGTCGTCGCCAACCGCACGCTCGAGCGCGCCAGTCAGTTGGCCGAGCAGTTCGGCGCTCATGCGGTGCTGCTCTCGGACATTCCGGCGGAACTGGTGCGCAGCGACATCGTCATCAGTTCGACCGCCAGTCAGCTGCCGATCCTCGGCAAGGGCGCGGTGGAAAGTGCGCTGAAGCTGCGCAAGCACAAGCCGATCTTCATGGTCGACATTGCCGTACCGCGGGATATCGAACCGGAAGTCGGCGAGCTCGACGACGTTTATCTGTACAGCGTCGACGATCTCCACGAAGTGGTCGCCGAGAACCTCAAGAGCCGCCAGGGCGCTGCGCAAGCGGCGGAGGAGATGGTCTCGGTCGGCGCCGACGATTTCATGGTGCGCTTGCGCGAACTGGCGGCAGTCGATGTGCTCAAGGCCTATCGTCAACAGAGCGAGCGCTTGCGTGACGAGGAATTGCAAAAAGCCCTGCGTCTGCTGGCCAACGGCGGCAACGCCGAAGACGTTCTCGGGCAACTGGCCCGTGGCCTGACCAACAAACTCTTGCATGCGCCCAGCGTGCAATTGAAAAAGCTGTCTGCCGAAGGCCGCCTCGATGCGCTGGCCATGGCCCAGGAACTCTTTGCCCTTGAGGGCTCACCGGATAGTTTTTCGGATAAAAAACCGCAATGAAAGCGTCACTGCTCAACAAGCTGGACATTCTCCAGGACCGTTTCGAGGAACTGACCGCGCTGCTCGGCGACGGTGAAGTCATTGCCGATCAGGCCAAATTCCGCGCCTATTCCAAGGAGTACGCCGAACTCGAGCCGGTAGTGGCCGCCTATAAAAAGCTGCTCGGCGTACAAAGCGATCTTGAAGGCGCGCAGGCGCTGCTCAAGGACAACGACCCGGACATGCGCGAAATGGCCGTGGAAGAAGTTCGCGAAGCCAAGGAGTTGCTGGTCACGCTGGAATCCGATCTGCAGCGCATGTTGCTGCCTAAAGATCCGAATGACGGGCGCAACGTCTTCCTCGAAATTCGCGCCGGCACCGGTGGCGACGAGGCGGCGATCTTCTCCGGTGACCTGTTCCGCATGTACTCGCGTTATGCCGAGCGGCGTGGCTGGCGCGTCGAAATCCTCTCGGAAAACGAAGGCGAACACGGCGGCTATAAAGAAGTCATCGCGCGCATTGAAGGCGACAACGTTTACGGCAAGCTGAAATTCGAGTCCGGCGCGCACCGCGTCCAGCGCGTACCGGCTACCGAATCCCAGGGCCGGATCCACACGTCGGCCTGCACCGTGGCGGTGTTGCCGGAGCCGGACGAGCGCGAAGCGATCGAGATCAACCCGGCGGATCTGCGTGTCGATACTTACCGTTCCTCCGGCGCTGGTGGTCAGCACGTCAACACCACCGATTCCGCGATCCGCATTACCCACATTCCGACTGGCACCGTCGTCGAGTGTCAGGAAGAACGCTCCCAGCACAAGAACCGTGCCCGGGCGATGGCGTGGCTGTCGGCCAAGCTCAACGATCAGCAAAACGCTGCGGCGGCCAACGCGATTGCCAGTGAGCGCAAGTTGCTGGTCGGTTCCGGCGATCGATCCGAGCGTATCCGCACCTACAACTATGCCCAGGGCCGGGTCACCGACCATCGCGTCAACCTGACCCTGTATTCACTGGATGAAATTCTCGCCGGTGGCGTTGAAGCCGTGATCGAGCCATTGCTGGCTGAATATCAGGCTGACCAACTCGCAGCGATAGGTGAATAAATGACCATCATCGCCAGCCTGTTGCGCGCCGCCGAGCTGCCGGACTCGCCCACAGCGCGTCTGGACGCAGAACTGCTGCTCGCCGCCGCACTGGGCAAGTCGCGCAGCTTCCTGCACACCTGGCCCGAGCGCATCGTGCCAAGCGAGGCTGCGCTGACCTTTGCCGAGTATTTGCAACGGCGGCGTAGCGGTGAACCGGTGGCCTACATTCTCGGCCAGCAGGGCTTCTGGAAGCTGGATCTGGAAGTCGCGCCGCACACGCTGATTCCGCGTCCTGACACCGAATTGCTGGTGGAGGCAGCCCTTGAACTGCTGCCGGCAACCCCGGCCAAGGTCCTCGACTTGGGCACCGGCAGTGGCGCGATTGCTTTGGCCTTGGCCAGCGAACGGCCGGCGTGGAAAGTCACTGCCGTGGATCGTGTGCTTGAAGCCGTGGCCCTGGCCGAACGCAATCGCCAGCGTCTGCACCTGAACAACGCTACGGTGCTGAACAGCCATTGGTTCAGCGCCCTCGAGGGCCAGCGTTTCCAATTGATCATCAGCAACCCGCCGTACATTGCCGCCGCCGATCCGCATCTGGTCGAGGGTGATGTGCGTTTCGAACCGGCCAGTGCGCTGGTCGCCGGTGAAGATGGCCTCGATGATCTGCGCCTGATTGTTGCGCAGGCGCCGGATCATCTTGAAACCGGCGGCTGGCTGATGCTCGAACACGGCTATGATCAGGCCGAAGCCGTGCGTGATCTGCTGCTCACTCGTGGCTTTGAAGAAGTCCACAGCCGCACCGATCTGGGCGGCCATCAACGCATCAGTCTGGGGCGCCTGCCGTGCTGAATGATCAGGAATTGCTGCGCTACAGCCGGCAGATTCTGCTGCAACACATCGACATCGACGGGCAGCTGAAGCTCAAGGCCAGCCGCGTGCTGATCGTCGGCCTTGGCGGCCTCGGCGCGCCGGTGGCGTTGTATCTGGCGGCAGCGGGCGTCGGCGAGTTGCATCTGGCGGATTTCGACACGGTCGATCTGACCAATCTGCAACGGCAGATCATTCACGACACCGACAGTGTCGGCATGTCCAAGGTCGACTCGGCGCTCAAGCGCCTGGGCGCGATCAATCCCGAGATTCAACTGGTCGCCCATCGTCAGGCGCTGGACGCCGATTCTCTCGCCGCAGCGGTGGCGGCGGTGGATCTGGTGCTCGATTGCTCGGACAACTTCTCTACCCGCGAGTCGGTTAACGCCGCTTGTGTTGCCGCGTGCAAGCCACTGGTCAGTGGCGCGGCAATTCGTCTGGAAGGGCAATTGTCGGTGTTCGATCCTCGGCGTGCCGAGAGCCCTTGCTACCACTGCCTGTACGGTCACGGCAGTGAAGCCGAACTGACCTGCAGCGAGGCCGGCGTGGTCGGGCCATTGGTCGGTCTGGTTGGCAGCTTGCAGGCGCTGGAAGCGTTGAAGGTGCTGGTCGGCTTTGGTGAACCCTTGGTGGGGCGACTGTTGTTGATCGATGCCTTGGGCTCACGCTTCCGTGAATTACGGGTCAAGCGTGATCCGGGTTGCAGCGTCTGTGGCCCGCGCCATGCGTGAAGCGCCGATCGGCGTGTTCGATTCCGGGGTCGGCGGCTTGTCGGTCCTCGGCGAAATCCAGCGCTTGCTGCCCAACGAATCGCTGCTTTATGTCGCCGATTGCGGGAACATTCCTTACGGCGAGAAAACCCCGGAATTCATCCGCGAGCGTTGCAGCGTGATGGCCGGGTTCTTTCGCGAGCAGGGGGCCAAAGCTTTGGTGCTGGCGTGCAATACCGCGACCGTGGCGGGGGTTGCCGATCTGCGTCGCGATTTCCCCGACTGGCCGATTGTCGGCATGGAACCGGCGGTCAAACCGGCCGCAGCGGCCACACGAAGCGGCGTGGTTGGCGTCCTGGCCACGACCGGCACGTTGCAGAGCGCGAAGTTTGCCGCGTTGCTTGATCGTTTCGCGGCCGACATAAAAGTCATCACCCAGCCCTGTCCGGGACTGGTCGAACTGATCGAAACGGGTGATCTGCACAGCGCCGAATTACGCACTTTATTGCAAGGTTACGTCGCTCCATTGCTGGCGCAAAACTGCGACACGATCATTCTTGGCTGTACCCATTATCCCTTCCTCAAGCCGCTACTCAGGTCGATGATCGCCGACGATGTCAGCCTGATCGATACCGGAGATGCCGTGGCCCGGCAGTTGCAACGCTTGCTCGCCGAGCGTGATCTGCTGGCGCAACGTCCGAGCCAGGCGGTGAAGTTCTGGACCAGCGGCGATCCGCAATCTCTCAGAAAAATCCTACCGTTGCTGGGCCAAACTGCGTCGAATGTGCAAAACTTCGACTTGTAAAAAAAATGTGAAATAACTAAAAAAACGCTGAACTTCTGACCAAGCGCGGATTTCTATAGCGACAGCAGCAACTAAAAACCAAACGATCGTTCCGGAAAAGGAAGTTTCAAAGTGAAGCGACTATTCTGCTTGGCCGCGATTGCGGCCGCACTGATGGGGCAAAGCATTACTGCACAAGCCGCTGGCGTTGAATTCGCCGTCGGCGGTACCAGCGATTCGACAATGACGTATCGCTTAGGCATGAATTTCGACTGGGACAAGAGCTGGCTGCAGAGCGACGTGGGTCGCCTGACCGGCTACTGGAGCGGTGCCTACACGTACTGGGAAGGTGACAAGACTTCCAGCAACAACAGCCTGTCGTTCTCACCTGTATTCGTTTACGAGTTTGCCGGCCAGTCGGTCAAGCCATACGTGGAAGCGGGTATCGGCGTGGCGTTCTTCTCCAACACCGAATACGAAAGCAACAACCTGGGCGGCTCCTTCCAGTTTGAAGACCGCATCGGTGTCGGCCTGCGCTTCAACGGCGGTCACGAAGTCGGCATCCGCGCCACGCACTACTCCAACGCCGGCCTGTCCAGCGACAACGATGGTGTAGAAAGCTACGCGCTGCATTACACAATGCCGCTGTAATCCGCCTACGCGGAACCAACGTGGGAGCGAGCCTGCTCGCGAAAGCAGAGTGTCAGTCAATTCAAATGGTGGCTGACACACCGCCTTCGCGAGCAGGCTCGCTCCCACAGTTGTTTCTGCGCCGTCAAAGAAATCAGCGGTAGGCTGTAGCGATACCCCGGCGCTCTTCGATGCACTCCGGCGCGCCCATTTCAAACTCGCGGCAAATCAGCGGGCGTCGTTCATAGATCGTGCACATCATGCTGTCGCGATCCAGTGCCGCGCACCAGCCGTCGTCCAGACGCAGCATCACTTCGCCGCCCCATTCATCGGTATCGATAAAGCGATCAGGCACGCCGGTGTCGGTGATCAGCATCACTTCGAGCTGGCAGCAGCACGCCGCACAGGTCGAGCAGGTGACCGCCGGTTCGGCGATTTGGGTGTGTGGGATGGTTTTCATCGTGGCAGTGTAAGGCAGTGATCGCCGTGGGTGTGAAAGCGCTGACGGACGCTCACGGCGCCAGACGCCGCGCCATCAAGTGCAACAGCGGGAACAGCCCTGCCCAGAGCAGTCCGATGACGATCAGCGTCGACACTTCGCCGTAAGGGAAATGCACGCCGGCCAAGCGTCCGCCACCGTAGTACGACAACGCCCCGCCCACCGCGCCAAGTCCGCTGGCCAGCCACCATGGCCGCGCGCTCCAGGCCAGGCAGTGGCGCAACGTGGTGGCGAGCAGTGCCCATAGCAGCATCAGCCACAGCGGAATCAGCGGCGAGGCGTCTGCAAAGCGGAACACGTCGAGGTAACGCAAGACGCTGTCCACCGCCGTGCCGACAATCACCACGCACAGAATCAAACGACCTTCTGCCGCCCAACTGCTGATCCAGCGCAGATGAATCACCAGCGCCGCCAGTGCCAGCAGCAGCCATAAACTGTTGCCGCCAAGTACGCAGGCCAGCCAGCCGAGCTGAAACAGCACGGCATTGGCGATTCGCTCACGCATCGAAGCGTCCGAGCAGGGGAGCGGTCATCGCCGCCGGTTTGGCCAGCAGCAATTGCGCGGTGCCGATGGTGCGTTCGAGGAATCCGCCCTCGCAGTAGCACAGATAGAACTCCCACAAACGCAGGAAATAATCGTCGTAACCCAGTTCGCTCAGGCGACCATGGGCGAGGCGAAAGTTCTCGTGCCACAGGCGCAGTGTCTTGGCGTAATGCAGGCCGAAATCTTCCATGTGCAGCAGGTTCATGTCGGTTTCGCGGCCGACCACATCGAGCATCTTGTGCACCGAGGGCAGGGCGCCGCCGGGGAAGATGTAGCGCTGGATGAAGTCGACGCTGCGCTTGGCCTGTTCGTAGCGTTGTTCGCGAATGGTGATCGCCTGGAGCAGCATCAGGCCGTTGCTTTTGAGCAACTGCGCGCATTGTTTGAAGTAGGTCGGCAGGAACCGATGGCCGACCGCTTCGATCATCTCGATCGACACCAGTTTGTCGTACTCGCCGCTGAGGTCGCGGTAGTCCTTGAGCAGCAGGGTGACGCGATCCTGCAAGCCCAGTTGTTCGATGCGCTTGGCAGTGAACGCGAACTGCTCTTTCGACAGCGTCGTAGTGGTCACGCGGCAACCGTAATGCTGCGCTGCGTAAAGGGCCATGCTGCCCCAACCGGTGCCGATTTCCAGCAGGTGGTCGCTGGGTTTGAGCGCGAGTTTCTGGCAGATGCGTTCAAGTTTGTTCAATTGCGCCTGTTCCAGGGTGTCGCTCGGCGAAAGGAACTGGGCGGCGGAATACATCATGGTCGGGTCGAGAAACTGTTCGAACAGTTCATTGCCGAGGTCGTAGTGCGCGGCGATGTTTTTCTGCGAACCCTTGCGCGTGTTGCGATTGAGCCAGTGCAGGCCTTGCACGAAGGGCCGGCCCAGGCGCGCCAGGCCACCTTCCATGGCGTCGAGTACATCGAGATTGCTGACGAACACGCGCACCACAGCAGTCAGGTCCGGCGAACTCCAATAGCCGTGGATGAATGCTTCGCCGGCGCCGATCGAGCCGCTACTGGCGACCATGCCCCACAGGGCCGGGTCGAGTACATGGACTTCGCCGAGCAGGGCGCTGCCCGGGGTGCCGAAAAGCATTTGTTCGCCATCCTCGACGACCATCAATTGTCCGTGTTTGAGCTGGGCCAATTGGCGCAACACGCCACGGCGCAGCAGCGAGCCGGTCAAACCGTTGGTGCTGAAGCGACCGAGCGGCAGGCTAGAGGATTTCATGGTGCGGCTCCTTCGGAGGCACAGTGGCGGTTTTAAAGCTGCCGTCGGCAGCCTGGTGAGGGAAGATCGGCGCGCGCTTGAGCAGCAGTCGCAGTGCTTGCCAATAAATCGCCAAGGCGGTTTTTGCGGTCATCCACGGGAAGCGCCGCAGATAGCGATGCAGGCTGCGACGATCGAGCGGTTCGCGGCGCAGATTCAGTGTGGCGTCGAACAGTTTCTCGCTGCCCTGCCAATCGGCCATGTGCACACCCAGGCTTTGCGCGGCCGGGCTGAAGCTCATGCGGTATTCGAGGTCGCGGGGCAGAAACGGTGAAACGTGAAACGCCTTGGCTACAGCAAAATGTTGGTGGAAATCCACCAGACTGGTCGGCGTCTGCGCCGGCAACACGTAATGAAAACGCTCGCGCCATGGCGTATTGGTGACTTCACAAACGATCGCCGCCAGTTGTCCGTCGGCTTCATGGCAGTAGAAGAAGCTCACCGGATTGAACGACAGCCCCCAACTGCGCGGCTGGGTCAGCAGGCATACCGCGCCTTGTGGTTCATGACCGATGGCTGCACCGACCTGCTGACGCACGGCGTCGATCAGGCGCATGCCCTTGCCGGTGAAGGTTTTCAGGTAATCGGTTTCGCGAAACGAGAACGGCGCAAAGCGGCTGCGCCCCGCCAGCGGCGACAAGGCCAGCACGGCGTCCTGTTCGCTCAGGTCGAGATAGAGCAGGCCAATGCGGTAGCGGAATTCGTGGCGGCGCGGCGCAAAACGTCGGTGGCCAATCACGCCGCTATACAGTGCGCTGTTCACAGGGTTTCACCGAACGCGGCGGCCACGCGCAAACCGCTGACCACGCCATCTTCATGAAAGCCGTTGGCCCAGTAGGCGCCGCAATAATGGGTGTGCTGCTCACCATCGAGTTCGCCCCAACGGTTTTGCGCGGCTGCGGCGGCCAAGGTGTATTGCGGGTGGGCGTAGGTATAGCGGGCCAGCACTTTGTCCGGGCTGATGCCGGCGGTCTGGTTGAGGCTGACGCAGAACGTGGTGTCGCTTTCGATGCCCTGGAGGATGTTCATGTTGTAGGTGACCGCCGCGCGGGTATGGCCGGCGCCGCCGAGGCGATAGTTCCAGCTGGCCCAGGCCAGTTTGCGCGTCGGCAGCAGGCGCGTGTCGGTGTGCAGCACGACGTCGTTGTCGGCGTAGAGCAGGGCACCGAGAATCGAACGCTCGGCGTCGCTCGGGTTGGCCAACAGCCTCAGTGCCTGATCGCTGTGACAGGCGAACACCACCTTGTCGAAATGTTCGAGGCCGGCCGGGCTGTGGATAACCACACCATGCTGATTGCGCTCGACGCGGCTGACCGGGCAGTTCAGGCGAATCCTGTCGCTGAACGAAGCGGTCAGCGGCGCGACGTAGGCACTGGAACCGCCTTCGATGACCTGCCACTGCGGCCTATCACTGACCGACAACAGGCCATGATTCTTGAAAAAACGCAGGAAAAACTGCAGCGGGAAATTGAGCATTTCCGCCATCGGCATCGACCAGATCGCCGCGCCCATCGGCACGATGTAGTGCAGGATGAAGCGCTCGCCGTAGCCGCCGGCCTTGAGGTAATCATCGAGCGTGGTATCGGCGGCGATGCGCAGTTCCACCAGGTCGCGCTGGGCTTCTTTGTTGAAGCGCAGAATGTCGCGCAGCATGCCCCAGAACCCCGGCGACAACAGATTGCTGCGCTGGGCGAACAGGCTGTTGAGGTTGTTGCCGTTGTACTCCACGCCAGTGTCCGGGTCGGTTACCGAAAAGCTCATTTCGGTCGGCTTGAACGCCACGCCGAGCTGGTTGAGCAAGCGAATGAAGTTCGGGTAGGTCCAGTCGTTGAACACGATGAAACCGGTGTCGATGGCGAACGATTCCCCGGCCACGCTGACCGGTACGGTGTGGGTATGCCCGCCGACCCAGTCACTCGCTTCGAACACGGTGATGTCGTGGCGGCGGTTCAGCAGGTAGGCGCAGGTGAGCCCGGCGATACCGCTGCCAATTACGGCGATTTTCATATCGGGTCCCGCTGCGGAGGGTTCTTGCGCACCATGCGTTTGCCGATCGCCAGTTGCGCGCGGGCGGGCAGCTTGGACAGCGGCCACAGCGCGGCCATGAACAGCCCCGGGAAGGCAATTTCCAGCGGACGGTCCTTGAGTTTGGCGAAGATGTGCCGCGCCGCTTTATCTGCGGGCCAGCTCAGCGGCATCGGGAAATCGTTCCTCTCGGTCAGCGGCGTTTCGACAAAACCCGGGCTGATGATGGTGACTTCAATACCTTCATCCGCCAGATCGATGCGCAGCGATTCGAACAGGTAACGCAGCCCGGCCTTCGATGCGCCATAGGCTTCGGCCCGTGGCAGCGGCAGGTAAGTCACCGAGCTGGCCATGCCGACCAGATGCGGCGCGGTGCCTTTGCGCAACAGCGGCAGGGCGGCTTCGATGCAATAGCTGCTGGCGAGCAGATTGGTGCGCACCACGTGCTCGATGATCGACGAATCGAACTGGCGCGCGTCGACATATTCACAGGTGCCGGCGTTGAGAATCACGCTGTCCAGCGAACCCCAGGCCTCGGTGATCTGCTCACCGATTTCGCGCACGGTCTGACTGTTGGTCAGATCGCCGGGCACCACCAGCACCTGGCCCGGATAACGCTGGGACAAGACCTTGAGCGGCGCGGCCGAGCGCGAGCTGACCGCCAGGTGCGCACCGCTTTTCAGAATGTCCTCACACAAGGCTGCACCGATGCCACTGCTGGCCCCGGTCAACCAATACCGCCGTGGAGGTGTACGACTCATCCCATTCTCCTTTTCAGCCAGGCAATCACCCGGCCCAATATTGGCAAGTGTTCATACAGCAGCGCCCCGGCATCGAAATAATCCCGATGGCGATAAACCTTGTCGCGCCAGAGCAGGTGCGAACAGCCACCGACCCTGATTTCCCGACCGTTGGCCAGGCGCGGATGGCGATAACTCATGACCCAGCGCAGGTAACCCTCACCTTCGCGGATCTGGTCGAAACCATGAAAATCGAAACGCAGATCGCTGACGTTGGCGTACAGCTCGCTGAAGTAATCCTGCAGTTGTGCCAGGCCCTGAACTTCGTGCAGCGGATCGGTGAAATGAATGTCGTCGCTGTACAGCTCGCCGAGGCGATACAGGTTGTCTTTGTTCAACCCGCAAAACTCGCGGGCGAAGCTGCGCAGGAATTCACTCATCGCTGCCGCCCACAGGCTGGCGCGACGGCAGGTTCTTGAACGCCGTCAGCGCACGCTCGCGTGAAGTGCTGAGGTTGACGATCGGGGCCGGATAATCGGCCACGCCGAACAGTCCTCCGGCTGCCGCCGGATTGTGCACTTCCTTCTTGTTGAGCCCGGCCAGTTCCGGCAACCAGTGCTTGATGAACACGCCTTCGGCATCGAATTTTTCCGACTGGCTCAGCGGGTTGAAAATACGGAAGTACGGCGCTGAGTCGGTGCCGGTCGATGAGCTCCACTGCCAGCCACCGTTGTTGGCCGCCAGGTCGCCGTCGATCAGGTGGCGCATGAAAAAGCGTTCGCCCTCGCGCCAGTCGATCAGCAGGTTTTTGGTCAGGAACATCGCTACGACCATGCGCAGGCGATTGTGCATCCAGCCGGTTTCCAGCAGTTGACGCATCGCCGCGTCGATGATCGGCAGCCCGGTGCGTGCCTCCTGCCAGGCCTTGAGTTCTTCCGGCGCATCGCGCCAGGCCAGCGCCTCGGTTTCCGGGCGGAAGGCGCGATGCCGGGAGACGCGTGGGTAGCCGACCAGAATGTGTTTATAGAACTCGCGCCACAGCAGCTCGTTGATCCAGGTCACCGCGCCGACCTTGCCGCTTTCGAACTCGCCCTGATTGCTTTGCAGTGCAGCGTGCAGGCACTGGCGTGGCGAGATCACGCCGGCGGCAAGATACGCCGACAATTGGCTGGTGCCAGGTTTGGCCGGGAAATCGCGTTCACTGCGGTAGTAGTCGATCTGCGCGTCGGTGAAGGTATCGAGGCGGCGTCGCGCCTCTTGCTCGCCGGCCGGCCACAGGGCGCGCAGGGATTCGCTCGGTGTGGCGAAACCTTTTACCGCCTCCGGAATTGCATCGCTGGCGATATCCAGCGCGGCCTGCTTGCCGGGTGCCTTGACCAGTGCCGGCATCGAGCGATGCAGGCGTTCGTAGCAGACTTTGCGAAACTGACTGAACACCTGGAAGTAGGTGCCGGTCTTGGTCAGCACTGTGCCGGGTTTGAACAGCAACTGATCCAGGTAACTGTGGAATTCGATGCCTTCGGCTCGCAACGTTTCGGCCACGGTTTCATCACGGCGGCTTTCGTGAACGCCGTATTCCTCGTTGGCGTGCACCGCCTCGACCTTCAAATGCCGGCAGAGTTTGAGCAGCTCCGCCGGTGCCTGATCCCAGTGCGGTGCGCTGCGAATCAACAACGGGATGTTCAGCGCGCCGAGGCTCTGACTCAGTTCGCGCAGGTTGCGCAGCCAGAAATCCACTTTGCACGGCGCATCGTCGTGCTCCAGCCATTGCTGCGGACTCAACAGATACACCGCCACGGTCGGGCCGCGCGCTGCGGCGGCCGCGAGGGCTGTGTTGTCATGTAGGCGCAAGTCGCTGCGCAGCCAGATCAGTTGCATGTGATTAAACCCATCATCAAATCAATCCGCGCTCGAGCAGCGCCTGGAGTGCGGCAAGCGGATCTTCAGCCAGGAACAGATCGGCAGTCTGGGCGGTGCGTGCGGACAACTCGGTGTGGTGGATGTGCACCGTGGGGCCAGCAATCAAGGTCGGGCAATTGACGTTTGCCAACAGCTTGGGCAACTGCGCCAGTTGCATGGCTTTGCTCGAATACAGCAGCACGCCACGGGCTTGCAGATGCTCGACGGTCAGCGCCAGTTCACCGGCCGGCAGTGGCCAGTCGAACACTTGCACCGGGCAATCGGCACTGCTGATCAGCCATGCGCACAGCCACAGATGCGGCTCCAGCGGCAGGTCGGAATGATTGATCAACAACAGCGGCGCCGAATGCAGCTGACGGTTGTTATGGTAGATGCGTGCGCCGAATTTGCTGCGCAACCAGGAAAAGAAAAACGTCCGTTCCATCTGTGCGCCGAACTGGCCCTGCCAGCGCTGTTCGAGCTCGGCCAGCAGCGGCATCAGCAATTGCTCGCACAACGTCCGTGGCGGATACAAGGCGATGGCCTGATTGACGCTGTCATCCAGCGCGCGCTCGTTGAGCGAGGTGACCGCCGACAGCAACGTCTGATGCAGACGCTGCCAATCGTTTTCCACACTTTCCGTGAAGGCCTGCGGCGCATCGAGCAGTGGCTTGACCTGGCTAACCGCAACGCCACGGTTGAGCCAGGTGAGGATGGCCATGATCCGCTGCACATGTTCAGCGCTATACAGTCGATGGCCCTTGGGCGTGCGCTGAGGCACCACCAACCCATAGCGACGTTCCCACGCGCGCAGGGTGATGGCGTTGACGCCTGTCTGCCGCGCGACTTCGCGAATCGGCAACCAGCCCTCGTCGAGGGCTTTCTTGAAGTCGGCGCCGAGGTCTTCCTGGGCGCTGCTGTCGGTTTTATCGTTCATTAGATCGCGTTTCGCAGACTGAGGTTTTCCGGATGCGGCTGCAGGTAAACCTGCTGCGCGATGTACGGGTCCGGATGGAGTCGAAAGTGGTGTTTGAGCAGCGTCAACGGCACCACCAGCGGTACGATGCCCTGGCGGTACTGGCCGATGATCTGCTGCATTTCCTGTTTGTCTTCGGCGCTCAGCGATTGTTTCAAATAACCACTGAGGTGCAGCAGCACGTTGCAATGGGTGCCGCGAGTGGCGCATTTCTTCAGCGCGGCCATCAGCTCGCTGAAATAGCGCGGGCCGAGCTCGGCGGGATCGCTGTCGGCCATGTTGCCGAGCATCTTGCCGAGGTTTTTGTATTGCAGCGGGTTGTGCGCCATCAGCAGGTACTTGTAGCGCGAATGGAATTCGGTGAGGGCGCGGCGGCTCAGGCCCTCGGCGAGCACTTGCTGCCAGGCGCTGTAGGCCAGGACGCGGGTGATGAAGTTTTCCCGCAGCACCGGATCGTTGAGGCGTCCGGCTTCTTCCACCGGCAGATCCGGATGCTGTGCACAGAATGCCTGCGCATAGATCCCGCGTCCGCCACCATTCACTGGTGCGCCGTTGTCGTGATAGACCTTGACCCGTTCCAGCCCGCAGGAGGGCGACTGCTGCATGAAGATGTAGCCAGACAGGTCCTGCAACTCGGCGGCCATTTTCTCGCCGTACTCGGCCAGCGGCCTGGTCACGTTAATAGTGCGATCAACGGTGCCGACTGCCTCGGGTTGTTCAGGGTCGCCGACCAGCCGAATCGGCTCACGGGGAATGCCCATGCCGATAGCAACTTCCGGGCACAGCGGGACGAAATCGAAATATTCGGTAAGGGTACGGCTGCACAGCCGCGATTCCTTGTGCCCACCGTTGTAGCGCACTTCTTCGCCCAACAGGCAGGCGCTGATGGCGATCTTCGGCTTGGACAGGGAAGCAGTAGACATGAGCACCTCGAATCTATACCTGTACAGAGAGTTATCTCTGTACAACTTTTCCTCAGCATAGATCGATGGATGTACAAGTCAAATGATTTGTATAAGATTTTTCTACAGCGCTGAATATGTGGGAGCGAGCCTGCTCGCGAAAGCGGTGGGTCAGTGAATGAAATTGCATTTGATACAGCGCTTTCGCGAGCAGGCTCGCTCCCACAAGGGAAATCTATTTCCAGCCCAGTAACCAGTGCTCGCTGTCTTTCAGCACCTGCCAATCCAGTCGCTCGCTACGCTGGGTCAGCACCGCCTGCAATTCAACTTCCAGCACCGTACCTTCCTCGTCGCGGATCAGTTCGGAGACCAGAAAATGTTTTTCGCGATTTTGCGGGTGGGCTGCTGTCCACTTCGACAGCAGCAATTTGCGCGGATTGATGCGATTCATTGCAGGTGTTCGTGCAAGCGACGTGCAGCCTCCTGACCGCTCAGCCAAGCGCCTTCAACGCGGCCCGACAGACACCAGTCGCCGCAGGCGTACAAGCCCAGGTCGGCGTCGGCCAGCGTGGTCCACTCGTGGCCGGTAGCGGGGCGGGCGTAGAGCCAGCGGTGGGCGAGGCTGAAGGTCGGCGCAGGCATGGCGCTGTGCAGCAATTCGGCGAACGCACCGTGCAGATGTTCGATTACTGCTTCCTTGGAGAGGTCGATGTGTTGCCGGCTCCAGGCGCTGGTTGCATGCAGCACCCACGTGTCGAGAGTGCTGTCGCGCCCGGGTTTGCTGCGGTTGCGCGCCAGCCAGTCGAGCGGGCTGTCCTGTACGAAGCAGCCTTCGATTGGCGTATCCAGCGGGGTTTCGAAGGCGAGAGCGACGGCCCAGGTCGGCTCCATTTTCACCCCGGCAGCGACGCCGGCGAGTTTCGGTGCGGCGGCCAGCAGCGCGGTGGCTTGCGGTGCCGGCGTGGCGATCACCACATGGCTGAAGGGGCCGTGGGTGCAGCCGTCGGCGTCCTGCAGATGCCAGTGCTCTTCGCCGCGATAGACCTCGGTGATGCGGCAGGCAAACTGCACGTCCAGGCCATCGAGCAGGCCACGGGTGATGGCGCTCATGCGCGGCGTGCCGACCCAGCGGGTCTGCTCGTCGGGCGACATGTTCAGTTGGCCGCCCTGGAAGGTGTACAGCTGCGGCGTCCACTCGGCGGCCCAGCCCCGGCTCTGCCAGCGCTGCACTTCGGTGACGAAGCGCCGGTCGCGCGCGGTGAAGTATTGAGCGCCCAAGTCCAGCGAGCCGGCGTCGCTGCGCTTGCTCGACATGCGCCCGCCGCTGCCGCGGCTTTTATCGAACAGTTGAACGGTATGCCCGGTCTCTGTCAGAGCCTGAGCGGCGGAGAGCCCGGCGATGCCGGTGCCGATGATTGCGATAGGTACAGTCATAGGGGCCTCGTTTACCTTTCTGTACAGACTACGCCGTCGATGAAACCTGTACAATTCTGTTTTTTGGTATAACTTCTAGCGTTCTCGTTCTGACAGCTTGGCCTATTGTTAAACCATAGAGCCTGCCCGATCGAAAAGATCCCTGCCTATAAAAATAGACTAGTGATCCGGGTTAAACGCCACGCGAGGAAGATGTCATGCACATATTGCTGACCGGCGGTACTGGTTTGATCGGACGTCAGCTCTGCCGGCACTGGCTGGAGCAGGGCCATCGGCTGACGGTGTGGAGTCGCCGCGCGGAAAAAGTCGCGCAGATCTGCGGCGCGCAGGTGCGCGGAATTTCGCGTCTGGAGGACCTCGGCGAAGAGCCGCTGGATGCGATCGTCAATCTCGCCGGCGCGCCGATTGCCGACCGCCCCTGGACCCATCGTCGCAAGGCGTTGCTGTGGAGCAGCCGCATCACCCTGACGGAAACGCTACTGGCGTGGCTGGAAACTCGCGCGCAGAAACCGTCGCTGCTGATTTCCGGCTCGGCGATCGGCTGGTACGGCGACGCTGGCGAACGTGAGCTGACAGAGCAATCGCCGCCCGGCATCGACGACTTCGCCAGTCAGTTGTGTATCGCCTGGGAAGAAACCGCGCTGCGTGCCGAGAACCTCGGCATCCGCGTGGTGCTGGTGCGAACCGGTCTGGTGCTGTCGGCTGAGGGCGGCTTTTTGTCGCGGCTGTTGCTGCCGTTCAAACTCGGGCTGGGCGGGCCTTTGGGCAATGGTCGACAGTGGATGCCGTGGATTCACATCGACGATCAAATCGCCCTGATTGATTTTCTTCTGCACCGGAATCAGGCGAGCGGTCCTTATAATGCCTGCGCGCCCAAACCTGTGCGCAACCGCGAATTTGCCAAGACCCTGGGCAGTGTGTTGCACCGCCCGGCGTTCATGCCCATGCCGACCCTGGCGCTGAAAGTCATGCTCGGCGAGCTGTCACTGTTATTGCTCGGCGGCCAGCGTGCGACGCCGGCACGCCTGGTGGAAGCGGGGTTCAGCTTCCGCTTTACGGATTTACGCGCGGCCTTGGATGACCTCTCCAGCCGCCTCTGAAATAGGACGTTGCATGACCGATCACGCTTTGCTTCTGGTCAACCTGGGCTCTCCGGCCTCCACCTCGGTGGCCGATGTGCGCAGCTACCTCAATCAATTTCTGATGGACCCCTACGTGATCGACCTGCCATGGCCGCTGCGGCGGCTGCTGGTGTCGCTGATCCTGATCAAGCGTCCCGAGCAATCGGCCCATGCCTATGCCTCGATCTGGTGGGAAGAGGGCTCGCCGCTGGTGGTGCTCAGCCGCCGTTTGCAAGAGCAGATGACCCGCACGTGGAAACACGGCCCGGTAGATCTGGCGATGCGTTATGGCGAGCCGTCGATCGAAACCTGTCTGCTGCGTCTGGTCAAAGCGGGACATAAGAAGATCACTTTGGCGCCGCTGTACCCACAGTTCGCCGACAGCACCACGACCACCGTGATCGAAGAAGCCCGGCGCGTGCTGCGCGAGAAGAAACTCGACGTGCAGTTGTCGATCCTGCAACCGTTCTACGATCAGCCGGAATACATCGAGGCACTGGCCGCCAGCGCGCGTCCGCATCTGCAGCAGGACTACGATCATCTGCTGCTGAGCTTTCACGGCTTGCCTGAGCGCCATCTGAGCAAACTCGACCCGACGGGCAATCACTGCCTCAAGGGCGCCGATTGCTGCCAGACCGCCTCGCCGGAGGTATTGGCGACCTGTTATCGCGCGCAGTGTTTCCGTACCGCCGCCGCCTTCGCCAAAAGTATGGGCCTGGCGGACGGCAAATGGTCGGTGTCGTTTCAGTCGCGCCTGGGCCGGGCGAAATGGATCGAGCCGTACACCGAAGTGCGGCTGGATGAACTGGCCAAAAGCGGGGTGAAAAAGATTCTGGTGATGTGCCCGGCGTTCGTCGCCGATTGCATCGAGACACTGGAAGAGATCGGCGATCGCGGTAGGGAACAGTTCCGCGAAGCGGGGGGCGAGGAGTTGGTGCTGGTGCCGTGCCTGAACGACGACCCGCAATGGGCCAAGGCGTTGGCGACCCTCTGCGAACGAGCGCCGCTGGCCCTTAAAAACTTCGCGAGCAGGCTCGCTCCCACAGGGGAAATACATTCCAACCTGTGGAAGCGAGCCTGCTCGCGAATGCTATCTGTCAGGCGATGAAGATCTGAAAGCCTTAGATCAGCGGCTCATCCGCCTTCTTCTGCTTCCAGCCATCATTGCCCGGCAGGATCAGGTTCAGCGCAATCGCCACCACCGCGCACAGCGCGATGCCTTTGAGGCCGAAGTCATCAGGACCGGTGCCGGTGCCAACCAGCACGCCGCCGATACCGAACACCAGCGTCACCGAAACAATCACCAGGTTGCGCGCTTCGCCCAGGTCGATCTTGTGGCGGATCAGGGTGTTCATGCCCACTGCCGCGATCGAACCGAACAGCAAGCACAGAATCCCGCCCATTACCGGCACCGGAATGCTTTGCAGCAGCGCGCCGAACTTGCCGATGAACGCCAGGGTGATGGCGAAGATCGCCGCCCAGGTCATGATTTTCGGGTTGTAGTTCTTGGTCAGCATCACCGCGCCGGTCACTTCGGCGTAAGTGGTGTTGGGCGGGCCACCGAACAGGCCGGCGGCCGTGGTGGCGATGCCGTCACCGAGCAGGGTGCGATGCAGGCCTGGCTTCTTCAGGTAATCGCGGCCGGTCACGCTACCGACGGCAATCACGCCGCCGATGTGTTCGATCGCCGGGGCCAGCGCTACCGGAACAATGAACAGAATCGCCTGCCAATTGAACTCGGGCGCGGTGAAGTGCGGCAGAGCGAACCATGGCGCTGCAGCAATTTTCGCCGTATCGACCACGCCGAAATAGAACGACATGGCAAAACCCACCAGCACGCCGGAAATGATCGGCACCAGACGGAAGATGCCTTTGCCGAACACCGCCACGATCAACGTGGTCAGCAGCGCCGGCATGGAAATCATCATCGCCGTCTGATAGTGAATCAGCTCGGTGCCGTCGCCGGCCTTGCCCATCGCCATGTTCGCGGCAATCGGCGCCATGGCCAGGCCGATGGAAATGATTACCGGACCAATCACCACCGGTGGCAGCAGACGGTCAATGAAGCCGGTGCCTTTGATCTTCACGGCGAGGCCGAGGAAGGTGTAGACGAAACCGGCTGCCATCACCCCGCCCATGGTCGCGGCGAGGCCGAACTGGCCCTTGGCGAGAATGATCGGCGTGATGAAGGCGAAGCTCGACGCGAGGAACACCGGCACCTGTCGCCCGGTGACGATCTGGAACAGGATCGTCCCCAGACCCGCGGTGAACAGTGCCACGTTCGGGTCCAGGCCGGTGATCAGCGGCATCAGCACCAAGGCGCCGAAGGCCACGAACAGCATCTGCGCGCCGGACAGCACCGTGCGCCAGAGCGGATCGTTGAACTCTTGCTGCATGGTCACGCGTCCTTCTGCTTGGTGCCGAAGATCTTGTCACCGGCGTCGCCAAGCCCGGGAATGATGTAGCCGTGCTCGTTCAAGCGTTCATCGATGGACGCGGTGTAGATGGTCACGTCCGGGTGCGCCTGTTCGACCGCAGCAATGCCTTCCGGCGCGGCCACCAGGACCATGGCGCGGATGTCGCGGCAACCGGCCTTTTTCAGCAGGTCGATGGTGGCAACCATGGAGCTGCCGGTGGCGAGCATCGGGTCGATGATCATCGCCAGGCGCTCGTCGATTTCCGGTACCAGTTTTTCCAGATAGGTGTGCGCTTGCAGGGTCTCTTCGTTGCGGGCAACGCCCACAGCGGAGACCTTGGCGCCCGGGATCAGGCTGAGCACGCCTTCGAGCATGCCGATACCGGCACGCAGGATCGGCACGACGGTTATCTTCTTGCCGGCGATTTTCTCCACCGACACGGTGCCGCACCAACCGGCAATGTCGTAGGATTCGAGCGGCAGATCTTTTGTAGCTTCATAGGTCAACAGGGCGCCGACTTCCTGAGCGAGCTCGCGGAAATTCTTGGTGCTGATGTCTGCGCGGCGCATCAGGCCGAGTTTATGACGGATCAGCGGATGGCGGATCTCGAGGATGGGCATGGGAAAGGCTCCGGCGGCGGGCAAAAAAACCGGCCTAGATTAATCTATCCGAGGGTGATGTCCTATAGGACATTCTGTACGTTAGTCCATAAGAGCTTGATTCGACCTCGCGGGATGCGTACCTTTGCCCGCTTTTCCAATTCCGCCAACCCCTGGAGAGCGCCATGTCCGCTGATCTCGAGCATATCCGTCAAATCATGCGAGAGGCTGACTGCCTGTACACCGAGTCTGAAGTCGAGGCGGCCATCGCTCGCGTCGGTGCACAAATCAACGAACAACTGGCTGACAGCAATCCGGTGGTGTTCTGCGTGATGAACGGCGGCCTGATCTTCTCCGGCAAACTGCTGACGCATCTGCAATTCCCGCTGGAAGCGTCCTACCTGCACGCGACCCGTTATCGCAACGAAACCAGCGGCGGCGACCTGTTCTGGAAAGCCAAGCCGGAAGTCTCGTTCATCGACCGCGACGTGCTGATCATCGACGACATCCTCGATGAAGGTCACACCCTGGGCGCGATCATCGACTTCTGCAAACACGCCGGCGCACGCAAAGTGCACACCGCCGTGCTGATCGACAAGGACCACGACCGCAAGGCACGTCCTGACCTGAAAGCCGATTTCGTCGGCCTGCCGTGCATCGACCGCTACATCTTCGGTTATGGCATGGACTACAAAGGCTACTGGCGCAATGCCAACGGGATTTACGCCGTTAAAGGCATGTAAGAACCTGCATTGCCCCCTGTGGGAGCGAGCCTGCTTGCGAAGGCGTCGTGTCAGTCAGCATCATTGAAAACTGACACACCGCTTTCGCGAGCAGGCTCGCTCCCACAGTTGTTTTTGTGTGTGCTGATCCTTGCGCGACAGCCATGCTAGAGTGCTCGGCCCCGCCTTCCGGAGCCTGTCATGCGCCTCTTGATCCGCAGTCTCGCCGCCCTGTTGCTGTCTCTCAGCCTGCCGCTGTCCGCCGCGCCGATGCACAGCCAGTTCCTGCCGCCGGACGATCTGACCCTGCGCGACGCTGAACCCGAGCAGCAGCAACTGCTGCAGGTCAGCGAGTATTCGGTGGTGGTCGGTGCGCAGCGCCAGTCCAATCAGCAGCCGATTCCGGTCACCTCGTCCTTGTTGATCCGCCTCAAGGGCAAGTCTCTGAATAAAGGTGCGAACATCAACCAGGTGCTGGTGAGTTTCGACGGCGAAAGCAAAAGCCTGAAAAAACCGGCATATGACGATAAAAGCAAAACCCTGACGCTGTTCTATCCGCTCGCTCAATACCGCGTGGTGATGGATCTGCTGCGCAACGACACGGTGTATGTGCAGTTCCTCAGTTATGCCAACGGCCATATCTGGGCCGATTTGCACACCGGGGCGATTCGTCCGCGTTGAGCCGGGCGGTCGGGCAGGGGTAAACTGCCCGCCCCGTGTCATGTCTGCGAGCTGGAGTCGGCAATGCGTAAAGATAAGAAACAAGTGATTGGTGACGAGATCGGCGATGAGCAGATCAAGCTGTTCCTCGATTTTGAGCCGGTCGACGCCACTTCGCCGTCGCTGCACAAACTGATCAAGGCCTATCGCGGTTTGCGCATCGATGATTTCGAGCGCTTTCTGGGCTTCTTCGTTGCGGCGGGTTATGACGTTGATGGCAAGGATGAGCAGGGCAAGACCTTTGTTGACCTGATCGCCGATCAGCGCAACGCCCCGGACTACATCGAGCTGATCGAAAAGTCCCGCTCCTGAGATCAAAAGATCGCAGCCTGCGGCAGCTCCTACAGGTTGAACACAAAACCTGTGTAGGAGCTGCCGAAGGCTGCGATCTTTTGCTTTTCAAGGCCATAAAAAACGCCCCGATCGGGGCGTTTTTTCATGCCGCAAGATCAAGCGAAGCTTGGCGTCTCGCTGCTTTCTTCAACCAGTTCCAGGGCGATGTTGTTCTGCGTGTTGATCTTGCGATACAGCGCAGCATCGGTTTCCAGAACCTTTTCACGGGCCGGGAAGATTTCCGCGAGTTTGCTTGCCCACTCGCCTGACGCCTTGGCCGGGAAGCACTTCTCGATCAGTTCGAGCATGATCGAAACGGTCACCGACGCGCCTGGCGAAGCGCCGAGCAGGGCGGCGAGGGAGCCGTCCTTCGCCGCGACCAGTTCGGTACCGAACTGCAGGATGCCGCCCTTTTTCGGGTCCTTCTTGATGATCTGCACCCGTTGCCCGGCCACTTCCAGGCGCCAGTCTTCGGCTTTCGCCTGCGGGTAGAAACGCCGCAGCGATTCCAGGCGCTGTTCCATCGATTGCATCACTTCGCTGACCAGGTACTTGGTCAGGTCCATGTTGTTTTTCGCCACCGCCAGCATCGGCCCGATGTTGCCGGCGCGCACCGACATCGGCAGGTCCATGAAGGAGCCATGCTTGAGGAACTTGGTGGTGAAACCGGCGTATGGCCCGAACAGCAGGGATTTCTTGCCGTCGACGACGCGAGTGTCGAGGTGCGGCACCGACATCGGTGGCGAACCCACGGCCGCCTGGCTGTAAACCTTGGCCTGGTGGTGCTTGACCACTTCCGGGTTATCGCAGCGCAGCCACTGGCCACTGATCGGGAAGCCACCGAAGCCTTTGCTTTCTTCGATGCCCGAAGCCTGCAGCAACGGCAGGGCCGCGCCACCGGCACCGAGGAAGACAAACTTTGCGTCGACTTCGCGGGTGTTGCCGTTGTTGACGTCCTTGATGCTGACGGTCCAACCGGCGCCGTTACGCTTGAGGCCGGTCACGCGCTTGCAGTATTTGACTTGAGTGTCCGGGGCGCTGCTCAGGTGCTTGAGCAACTGATTGGTCAGGGCGCCGAAGTTGACGTCGGTGCCGTTCATCACACGGGTGGCGGCGAGGACTTCGTCCGGCGAGCGGCCCGGCATCATCAGCGGCATCCACTCGGCCATCTTGCCTTTGTCTTCGGTGTACTCCATGTCGGCAAACGCGTGGTGCTTGCTCAGGACATTGAAGCGTTCCTTGAGGAACGACACACCGCTCTCGCCCTGAACGAAACTAAGGTGCGGTACCGGACTGATGAAGGATTTGCACGAGCCGAACGTGCCCTTTTTGGTCAGGTACGACCAGAACTGCTTCGACACCTCGAACTGGGTGTTGATGTGCACGGCTTTCTTGATGTCGACGCTGCCATCGGCAGCCTGCGGGGTGTAGTTCAGCTCGCACAGGCCGGCGTGACCGGTACCGGCGTTGTTCCACGGATTGGAACTCTCGGCGGCGCCGGAATCCATCAACTCGACGACTTCCAGCTTGATCGCGGGGTCGAGCTCTTTGAGCAGTACGGCCAGGGTGGCACTCATGATGCCGGCCCCTACCAGAACTACGTCGACTGCTTCGTTATGCGCCATTTAACGCGTCTCCCAAATCTGCAGCACCAAATTGTCGGCATGGCTGCCAGGCGTTCCAGGGCAGGTCAGTGGGCCCGGGCTATCCGTGGTCAGGTGGGCCATGTCCGAATCTTCGCAATTTTTCGCAACTTCGACGGATGCGTGCGGCCTGGTTTCAAGCGTTCCATGAACGCATTTTCGCGCAGGGCTGGCAATTCGACTTATGGTCGAGTCATCCGTTTTCGTGCAACCAAATCCGTAGCGGACAGGCTTCAGGCTCCGATGTTCGAGGTATACCCGGTCCTGTGTCGTTGGGCTGTTTCAGACGCTAATGGTGCATGTTCAGACGCAAAACTATTCATTTGCTCGCCACACTCTTGTGAAGTTGTGAAAACCCGTTTTTTTCACGCTCTTTTGAAGACGTGAACCTCAAAAAAGGGCTGCCTTGGCCTGGCACCTGCCCGCTAGGGCAAAACAACGCGGTGGCCGAGCGAATGACAGCTCTGCAGATTCGCGAAAAGCGGGTTTTTGCCGGAAGAACAGGCAAGCGCGCCAACTTCACTCGATCTGTGTGGGCGGCTCTCTGTGGGCGATTTTGATGTCGATGCATGCGCATTGACGCTGTTGCGGGGCCCGATCAGGAGACGTCCTTATAATCGGGGGGAGATTGTAGCGAAGAAATGCGCGCAGTTGCTCGTGTTTAATGACTTTTATTAGGCATCCGGTCAGATGCTCAACTGCACCTGACCCCGTGCGCGCATTTGTCGCGGTACGACCCGGGCGCTGGCGGGCAGCGGCTGGTTCAGCCAGGTCAGGCGGATTTCTTCGATTTCCACCCAGCCGTCGCCCATCGGTTGCAGGCTGCACTGCTTGAAGGCCTGGCAATGACCGTTGCGGTCGAGCAGGGCAAAGCTGCGATGCAGCGGGCGTGGGGCGAACAGCGAGATCAGATAACGCATGGCAGAGTTCCTTGAAGGAGGACTGCTGTGAAGCTTGCCGGTGGGCCGTGACGTCGCGGTGTATGGACGGTGAAGAATGTGTGACAGGAACCGCTTTCAGCGGGGTTTGTCAGACATTTCAGTATTCACTGTGCGACGCTGGTTACGCGCAGTGGCCCACCGCTATACTGCCGGCCTGTTTGTGCCTGATTCTGGAGAGAAGAGCATGTTGCAACGCCTGTTGTTCGGTTTGATCACTGTCGCCGGTTTGACCCTCGCCGGCTGCGCCCACAGCCCGCAACAACTGAATCCGGAGCCGAAGCTGACCACGCAACTGCCAGCGGTCGGTCGCGGCCAGCCTGTCATCGTGCGTGTGGTCGACGGTCGTCCGTCGCCGACCCTCGGTACCCGTGGCGGTCTGTATCCGGAAACCAGCGCCATCACCGTGCAGCGCGAGCAGATCCTGCCGAAGCTGCAGGCCCAGGCCGAAGCTGCCGTACGTCTGCTCGGCTTCACCCCGACCACCAGCGCACCTAACGCGCCGCAGCTGACCGTGACCCTGGCCGAGCTGAAATACCAGTCGCCGAAAGAAGGCATGTACGTGACCGAAGCCACCATCGGCGCGACCTTCCGCTCCGACGTGCAGAACGCCAACCGCCGTTACAGCGGCCGTTACGGTGCGTCGCTGGACCAGCGCTTCGGCATGGCGCCGAATCAGGAGACCAATACCAAACTGGTCAGCGATGTATTGAGTGACGCACTGACGCGTCTGTTCAAGGACCCGACCGTGGGTCAGGTTCTGGCTGAGTAAGTTTTCCGTAGATGTGAAAAAGCCCGGGGCCAGTGATGGTTCCGGGCTTTTTTGTGGATCTGAGATTTGTGTCGTATGGGAAATCGATTCCCCTCACCCCAGCCCTCTCCCGAGGGAGAGGGAGCCGATCGCGTGTGCTTCAAAACCTGAATTCGGCGCGGTATCTCATGTCGGCGTATCTACCGCAAACACCTCAGTCAGTCCCCTCTCCCCAAGGAGAGGGAGCCGATCGCGTGTGCTTCAAAACCTGAATTCGGCGCGGTATCTCAAGTCGGCGTATCTACCGCAAACACCTCGGTCAGTCCCCTCTCCCTCTGGGAGAGGGCTAGGGTGAGGGTCTTTTGACGTTCAGGCAGCCTGAGAATAGAAATCAAGCACGCTCACTCCGGTCAGCAAATCCGTCTCGGGCAGGTCCGCATGCTGATGCCCGCCCAGCGCGCAATACACCAGCCAGTGCCGATCCTGCACGTTGAAGGCAAGGCTGCCGATCAGGCTTTGCTGGTCGTCGTAAGGAGTGATGAGGTACAGGCGATCCTGGTTTTCCGCGTGCAGCATGTCGCATTCCATTCGGGTTTCGAGGCGCGCAGGGTGAAGCATCCACGTGACGATGCCATGACACAGGACAGCCATCGGTCGATTGTCAGGTTATTTGTCGCAAAGGCTGGGGCAGGGCGTCAGGGTTTGGGTAGAATCCGCGCCGCGGTCGTCGGTCTGGCGTCTGCCACACCGGTTAAGTTCGAGGTCTGTGATGTCGCTGCACTTGATGACGCTGTTTACCGCCCATCCCGCCAAGTTGATCAACCTGCTGGCCTTGCTGCTGGCCTTTCCGGGCAGCTGGCTGCTGCACGCGACCCGCCGCCGTGAGCAACGCGCCCAGGCCAGTCTGGCGGCACAGCGCCAGGCGCAGCCCAATGCCGAGCCGATGCTCGATTGGGCGACGTTGCGCATGAACCGGTTTTTCTATCGCTTCGGATTTGCTTGCCTGGGCCTGGCCCTGATCGTCTCGTGGATCAGCACGCGCTTCTGAAGCAATAGCAAACCTGTGGTGAGGGGATTTATCCCCGTTGGAGTGCGCAGCGCTCCCAAGTTTTTACCTGAGAAAAACAGGGCCTGCTACGCAGTCTAGCGGGGATAAATCCCCTCGCCACAGCCGTTGCCTACAGCGGCAATCCAGCCTTGACCCGATACTGATTGCGCACCGGCGTCGCATATTGCAGCACCAGGTACGGACGATGCTCAGCGGGGCAGGCGTCCAGACGGCTTTGCCACTCATCCTGCGCCTTGGCCAGTTCGTCAGCCGGGAACACCTCGGCCGCCGTCGGCACATTCAGTTGCGGATCGGCATCCGCCCACTGCGCGTACGCCAGATAATGCACCGGGAACAACCGGTAGCCGCCGAGAATCTGCTTGTCCATCTCGATCGCCAATTGCTTGGTGTCCTCGAACACCTCAGTGATCGGCGCGGCAAAGTTCACGTGCACCCGGCCCTTGTAACCGGTGATGCCCTTCGCGATGCTCACGTCATCCTCGCCCGGCGCCTTGGCGTAGGTGCCGGTGGTGGCGCGGATGTAGAGTTCGCGGGCCTTGGCCTGGTCGCAGGGGTCGTACTCATAGCTGATCGACACCGGCGTAACGTTGAGCGAGCGGATCACTTCGCCGAACGGCTCGTCCTTGCGGCTCATGTGGAACATCTTGAGGATCGCCGACTCGGTGCGGTCGTCGCCGTCCTTCGCCCGACCTTCAGCCTGAGCAATCCAGATCGACGCGCAGTCGTTGCGGATCGAGTGGTTGATGTACGCCGACAGCAACTGATAAGCAGCCATCTTCTCGCGGCGGCCGGTGATCGAGCGGTGGACGATAAAGCTCTTGTTCAAGCGCATCAGGTCACTGACAAACGGCTTTTGCAGCAGGTTGTCGCCAATCGCGATGCGCGGCGTCGGCAGGCCGGCGTGGTACACGGCGTAGTTGACGAAGGCCGGGTCCATGACGATATCCCGGTGGTTGGCGATGAACAGGTAGGCGCTGCCGGACTTGAACTGCTCGACACCGGTATAGGTCACGCCGTCGGTGGCGCGCTCGATGGTGTGGTCGACGTAGAACTCGACTTTGTCCTGTAAGGTAGCCACGGAATTCACGTCGGCAAACTCACGACGCAGCCGATGGGCTATAAGAGGTTTGAGCATCCAGCCGAAGGCACCGGCAAAACGCGGGAAGCGGAAGTGGGTGAGGATATCTAGAAACGCCTTGTCGCCGAGCAGCCTTGCCAGTACCGCAGGTACTTCGCTGTCGTCGTAAGGTCGGATGGCATCGAATTCGCCCATCATGCTCTCTTGTTGGAAACGGCTAGGGTAAGTAAAGGGTTTGATCGAAAACCCGCGGGGCACGGTCTGAAAAGTAGCCAGACAAAAATAGCCCTGCAAATAGACCGGCGATTATACGCACAAGTCACTTGGGAGACCGCGATGCTGGAAGATGCACGGTATGAATGTCCGTATTGCGGTGAGGAAGTCGAGACCACGCTGGATTTGTCCGGCGGCGATCAAACGTATATCGAAGACTGCCAGGTGTGCTGTCGTCCGATCACCTTTGTCCTGCAAGTCCATGAAGACGAGTGGCATCTGGAAGTCTTCAGCGAAAACGAGTGAGGGCCGCGTATGCAGCGCATCTACGAACCGGCGAACCTGATGGAAGGGGAGATGCTCAAGGGCATGCTCGCCAACGAAGGAATCGAGGCGCACCTGATCGGCTGTGATCTGGTGGGCGGTACGGGTGAACTGCCGATCTTCGGCCTGCTCGGGCTGTCGGTGGGTAACGATCAGGCCGAATACGCCCGCGAGCTGATCAACTTGTACAATGCCGCGCTGCCGCTGCACGGCGACGAACCGGAGAGCTTCCCCGGGACGCTGGTCTGTTAGGCTGGCGCTGGTTTTATTCAGAGTTATGTTGCCCCATGTGTGGACGTTATGCCCTGTTTCGCTGGAACCGCGACTTTGCGGCCCTGCCAGGTTTTCCCGCCGATCAACAGGCGCAGTGGAACATTTCCCCCAATGATTCGGTGTTGATGCTGCGTGCCGACGAAGACGGCCAGCGCACGTTGGCCCGTGCGCGCTGGGGCCTGACACCGCCGTGGCTGACCGATCTGTCGAAGACCCCGGCCCATGCTCGCGCCGAAACCGTGGCCGAGCAGCCGATGTTTCGTGAGGCGCTGCGTCTGCGGCGTTGCCTGCTGCCGGCCAACGGTTTCTACGAATGGCGCGGCACCCAGCGCAAGCGACCGTACTGGTTGACGCCGGGGGAGGGCTCATCGTTGTTTTTCGCCGCGATCTGGGAAGCGTATCCGGTGCAGGAACAGGTCTGGCTGAGCACGGCAGTGATCACTCAATCGGCGGCGAGTCAGCGGCGACCGTTGATTCTCGATGAAGCGGGGCAGGCTGCCTGGCTTGATCCCGAAACGCCGCTGCATGTGCTGCAGGGGTTGCTCGCCAGTGAGCCGGCGGCGCTGCGTGAGCGGGTGTTGGCGAATCTGGTGAATGATCCGAAGTTGAATGGGCCGGAGTGTTTGACCCCGGCTTGATTTGCGTGGATCAAAATCCCCTCACCCCAGCCCTCTCCCGGAGGGAGAGGGCGCCGAATGGGGGATGCTTCAGAGGTACACCGACCTGAACGATCTGTTGTGAATCCATAATCGACTGTTTTTTTCAGGTCGATGTATAGCGCAAGACATCGCGGTCGGTCCCCTCTCCCTCCGGGAGAGGGCTAGGGTGAGGGGCTCTTGATCTTTCAGACCTTGAACTGATTGATCAACCGCCGCTGCTGCTCCGCCAGTTTGGTCAACCCGGCGCTCGCCGAACTCGATTCATCCGCACCGCCCGCCACTTCATTCGCCACCTGACCGATGTTGATCACATTGCGGTTGATGTCGTCGGCCACTGCGCTTTGCTCTTCTGCCGCACTGGCGATCTGCGTGTTCATGTCGTTGATCACCGACACCGCTTGAGTGATCGTTTCCAGCGCTTCGGCCGCTTTCGCCGCGTGCTGCACGCTTTCGTCGGTGCGGTTCTGGCTGTCTTCCATGACGCGCACCACATCGCGGGTGCCCTGTTGCAACTGCTGGATCATGCTCTGGATTTCTTCGGTGGCCTTCTGGGTTTTCTGCGCCAGATTGCGCACCTCGTCGGCGACCACGGCAAAACCGCGACCCTGCTCGCCGGCGCGCGCGGCTTCGATTGCCGCGTTCAGTGCCAGCAGGTTGGTCTGTTCGGCGATGCCGCGAATGGCGGTGAGGATGGCGTTGATGTTTTCGCTGTCCTTGGCCAGCGTCTGCACCACCTCGACAGCCTTGCCGATTTCCACCGCCAGTACCCCAATCGAATTCGAGGTGTCGCGGACGATCTGCATGCCCTGGCTGGCGGCCTGGTCGGCGTGGCTTGCCGCCTGTGCGGCCTGGGTGGCGTTGCGCGCGACGTCCTGGGCGGTGGCGGTCATTTCCTGCACCGCTGTCGCCACTTGATCGATTTCGGCCATTTGTTTCTGCACGCCGATGTTGGTGCGGATGGCGATGTCGGCGGTGTGTTCCGAGGAATCGCTGACGCTCTGCACCGAGGTCACCACCTGGGTGATCATCGCCTGCAACTTGCCGAGGAAGGTGTTGAAGCCTTTGGCAATCGAGCCCAGTTCATCGCTGCGGTCGCTGCTCAAGCGCCGGGTCAGATCGCCTTCGCCCTGAGCGATGTCATCGAGCATGGCGACCATTTGTTTGAGTGGCCGCGCAATGCCGTGGCCCACCAGCCAGATCACCAGCAGGCCGATACCGGCGATGATCAGGCCGACCATGGCCATGCCGAAGGTGTCGGACTTGCGCTGGGCATCAAGGTCGGCCTGCAGGGTTTGCAGATCGGCCATGACCGCGTTGAGCGGCAATTGCAGCATCAGTGTCCAGCGTGCGTCGGTCTGGCCGATGCCGAACGGCAGGTACAGTTCGATGCGGCCCTTGGCCTGATTCACCGAATAGGTGACCTCGTCGCGCTTGAGGTTGGCGAGATTGCTGGCCTGTTCGGCGTCGAGAATGTCGCTGACTTTTTCGCCGAATTTGCTCGAATCCTTGGTATAGGCAACGATCCGCCCATTGCCGCCGACCAGGGCCATTTCACCGGCGCCGCTGTAAAGCTTATGGTTGGCGGCGAGGAGCATGTCCTGAATGAAGTTCACCGAGAGGTCGGCGCCGACGATGCCCTGGAACGCGCCGTTGACCATGATCGGTTCAATGAACGAGGCGAGCATGACGATCTTGTCGCCGACCTTGTACGGTGCCGGGTCGATCACGCAGGGTTTCTTCGTCTCTTTCGAGCACAGGTAGTACTCGCTGGCGCGCACCCCGGTGGACAAGGTTTTCTGATCGTCGACATCGGCCAGTTTGTCCACGCCCAGACTGCCGTCGGTATTGCGGAACCACCACGGCAGGAAACGTCCATTGGCTGGATCGATACCGACCACGGCACTGCCGATGTAGGCCGCGTCATTGTGGTCCAGTGCGTTTTTTTCCCAGCCGATGTAGGTGCCGAGAATCTTCGGGTTCTTTTCGACGTTTTCCTTGATCAGGCTGATCAGTTGCTCGCGGCTGACGCTCAGGCGCGGCTGGCCGTCGGCGCCGGTTGTACCGAGCAGGGCGTTGACGCGCACCAGGCCGCCGGCAATCAGCAGCGGCGCTTCGAGTTCGCGCTGGATCTGGCTGACCTGGGTCTGCGCCAGCGAAGTCAGGCGCTGTTCGATGACTTGCTCGAACTGCGCCTGGGTGCGCTGTTGCACCATTTCTTGAGTGCGGGCGCCGGAAAACAGCGCGTACAGCACCAGCGCCGCGACCACGCTGAGAACGATGGCGCCGGCCAGAGCGGCGACGGAAAACTGGATCGACTTGAACTTCATGGGAGCTCCGCACGCAAGAGGACAATCTGCGAGGGATTTATCGGCGGGGTGGGCGCGGCCATGAGAGACGCTGGTCGGAATCGCCGCGCGATGTCGCTGATGGATCGGTGCACGGCGGATTCAATGCGCGTTGAGGAATTTCCAGCCAGTCTTGCGGCCTTAGGTGGATGTACGCGCAATGCGTCCGTTGTATCTGGCGCCAATACAATTAGCCGCCTAGGATACGCCTCAGGTTTTCAGGGAGCTTTTGAATGAACAAGACATTAGTGGTAAGTGCTTTGAGCGCAGCGCTGTTGCTGGCCGGTTGTCAGTCGGTCAACACCACCAGCGGCGGCGCCGTGGGCGTGGAGCGCAAGCAGTACATGTTCAGCATGCTGTCCTCGCAAGAGGTCGACCAGATGTACGCACAGTCGTATCAGAAGACTGTCGGCGAGGCGTCGAGCAAAGGTGTGCTGGACAAGACCAGCCCGGAAGCCAAACGCGTGCAGACCATCGCCAACCGCTTGATCGCCCAGGCGCCAACCTTCCGCCCGGACGCGGCGCAGTGGCAATGGGAAGTCAATCTGATCAAGAGCGATGAGCTCAACGCCAACTGCGGTCCCGGCGGCAAGATCATTTTCTACACCGGGCTGATCGACAGCCTGAAACTCACCGACGATGAAATCGCTGCGGTCATGGGCCATGAAATCGCCCACGCCCTGCGCGAGCACGGCCGTGAGGCGATGTCCAAAGCCTATGGCATGGAAATGGCCAAGCAGGGCGCCGGCGCTTTGTTCGGTCTGGGCCAGGACAGCCTGGCGCTGGCCGACACCGTGGCCAACTACGGCATGACCTTGCCCAACAGCCGCGCCAACGAAAACGAAGCCGACCTGATCGGCCTGGAACTGGCCGCCCGCGCCGGTTACAACCCGAACGCGGCGATCACCCTGTGGGACAAGATGAGCAAGGCTTCCGAAGGCGCGCCACCGGAATTCATGAGTACTCACCCGGCATCGAGCAGCCGCATTGCTGCGTTGCAGGCAGCGATTCCGAAGGTGATGCCGTTGTACGAAAAAGCCCCGAAGTCCTGAGCCAATGATCGTTCCCACGCTCTGCGTGGGAATGCAGCCCGGGACGCTCTGCGTCCCATTGGAACGCGGAGCGTCCCTTGAGGCATTCCCACGCAGAGCGTGGGAACGATCCTTCAAATCCCCTCACCACAGGTTTTGGGTAGTTCAGTAGACGGGGTTAAACCCAGCCGCTGCTCTGCATCGCTTTATAAACCGCAACAATCGCCAGAATCATGAACGCCGAAGCCGCGAGGCGGCGGATCAGGGTCAGCGGCAGTTTCTCTGCGGCAAAATTACCCGCCAATACCACCGGCACGTTGGCAATCAGCATGCCCACTGTGGTGCCGATGATCACCAGCCAGAGTTCCGGATATTGCGCGGCGAGCATCACCGTGGCGATCTGGGTCTTGTCGCCGATTTCCGCTAGGAAGAATGCGATCAGTGTGGTCAGGAACGGCCCGAACTTGCGCGCCGTGCTGGCCTCGTCGTCATCCATCTTGTCCGGGACCAGTGTCCACAGTGCCGTGGCGGCGAAGCTGGCGGCGAGGATCCAGTGCAGAACGGCGTCGGAGAAGAAACTGCCGAACCAGGCGCCTACCGCACCGGCTGCTGCGTGGTTGGCCAAAGTCGCGGCGACAATCCCGGCAATGATCGGCCAGGGTTTGCGAAAGCGAGCGGCGAGAATCAGCGCGAGCAGTTGCGTCTTGTCGCCGATTTCGGCCAAGGCAACGATAGCGGTGGGAACGAGTAGCGAGTCCAGCATCAGGGATTTCCTAAGGGGCGGGTCGACACGGCTATGACACGTACAGCCTTCCCGCCCCGGGTAAGGTGTGCGTGTCATAGGTCTTGTCAAACCCTGCGATCCGTCTGGTGCGGACGCTTGGGTCGCATACGCCATGATCTGAGGATCAAGTATGTTGACGTATGCCGGACGAGCTTGGCGCTCGTGGGAGACTACTCCCCTAGGACGGAGCGGATTCTGCCTAGGCAAATCCGATTGGGCAAGAACAAATTTTCAACCGCGCTTGGCCCGGTAAATCCGGAAACCGTTGCCTTCAGCCTTGATCGCACACACGCCCAGGTGCTCCTCGATCAACGGCTGATACTTGAGAAAGCTGTTCGCCACAAGGCGCAGTTCGCCACCGTTTTTCAGATGTTTGGCCGCTTTTCGCAGCAGGTTCTCCGTAGCGAAATAATCGGTGTGCACGCCGACATGGAACGGCGGATTGCTCAGAATCGCGCTCAAACCCATCGGCGCGGCATCGATGCCGTCGCCGGTCAGCACTTCCGCCTCCAGGCCGTTGGCGGCCAGGGTCAGACGGCTGCTGGCGGCGGCGAACGCGTCGACATCCAGCAACGTCACCTGATTGTGCGGATAGCGACGTTTCACCGCAGCCCCGAGCACGCCGGCGCCGCAACCGAAATCGAGCAGATGGCCGCTCGGCAGTTTGTCCAGATGCTCCAGCAGCAGGGCGCTGCCGCGATCCAGTCGACCGTGGCTGAACACGCCCGGCAAACTGATGACTTTCAACGGCCCTTCGGCCAGGGGCAGTTCGTAGGTCTGCGCAAGACTTTCCAGGGATTTCGCTTCAGGCGCATTGGCCACGGTGACTTGCCAGAGCTGGCAGTGCCGGGCGCTGTCGAGTTTACGTGGCTTGCCAAACGGATTGAGCTGTTTGGATGCGCCTTCGATGCCGCTGCGTTTTTCCCCGACCAGAAACACCTCACGCCCGGCCAGACGCGACGCCACGGCGTTGAGGATGTAATCGGTGAGGTCCTTGGATTTGGGCAGGAACACCACAGCGCTGTCGAACTCACGCTCGGGCACGTTTACGCCGAACTGGCTGCGGCCCTCGAAACGTGCATCCAGCGCGGCTTGATCGCCAGCGTGCCAGCACCAGCCGAACGCATTCGGCAGACGCCCGAGCAAATCATCGGCGGGCAGGCCGGCCAACAGCAGCGAACCCTGGAATAACTCGGCCTGACGAAGCAGTACTTCACTGCGCGGATCCATAACTGCTCCTTGAAAAAAGTGCCGCAGTTTATCAACTGACGACCCGCAGCGCCTCACCGCTGAAGAACGCCTGGGCGTTTTCGCTCAGTTGCCCGACGATACGCTGGCGTGCCTCGCGGCTGCCCCAGGCGTTGTGCGGGGTGACGATCAGGCGCGGGATATCGGCGGCGAGCAGCGGATTGCCCTGGGTCGGTGGCTCGACACTCAACACATCGGTGGCCGCACCGCCGAGATGACCGCTGCGCAAAGCGTCGGCCAGCGCCTGCTCATCGATCAGGCCGCCCCGGGCGGTATTGACCACAAATGCGCCAGGCTTCATCGAGGCCAGTTCGCGGGCGCCGATGAAATGCCGGGTGTGCTCGTTGAGCGGGCAGTGCAGGGTCAGGGCGTCGATCTGCGGCAGCAGTTCTTCCAGCGGCAGGCGATCCGGTCGAGCAGGGCGCCCCGGAATCTGTCCGAGCAACACACGCATGCCGAACGCTTCGGCCAATCGCGCCACGGCGCCACCGAGCTCGCCATGCCCGAGCAGGCCGAGGGTTTTGCCTTGCAGTTCGACGATCGGGTAGTCGAGCAGGCAGAACTGTTTCGCCTGCTGCCAGCGGCCTGCGCTCACAGCTTTCTGATAGTCGGCCAGGCGCGTGGCGAGGTTGAGCAGCAGCATGATCGTGTGTTGCGCCACCGACGGCGTGCCGTAAGCCTGGCAATTGCACACGGTGATGCCGTGGGTGCGGGCGGCAGTGAGGTCGACGTTGTTGGTGCCGGTGGCGCTGATCAGGATCAGTTTCAGTTGCGGGTTGGCGGCTATGGCAGCAGCGTCGATCACGACTTTGTTGGTGATCGCCACACTGGCGCCGTGCAGGCGTTCGCTGACCTGTTCCGGCAGAGTCTGGGCGAACAGCTGCAAGTCGCTGAAGCATTCGCGCAACGGACCGAGGTCCAGATCGCCGAGATCCAGCGAAGGGTGATCAAGGAATACCGCGCGGCGCGTGTTCGTCATCAACTGTACCTTTTGTGCTGTGAGCGGAGGGCGTACTCTGCCGAGCCTACCAGATGAAACAAATCGTTACGCTGACCCCGCAGCGGACACATAACCTTGTGGCGAGGGGATTTAGCGAAACGTCGCACCGCCCCGATCGGCTGCGCAGCAGTCGCAAAATCACTGCCTGCGGCCAGGCAGAAGTTTTTGGCGCTGCTTCGCAACCCATCGGGGATAAATCCCCTCGCCACAGGACTGCGTTCTTTTCAGATTTTTTATTGACCAAGCTGCCCCAAAGGAGCCCCCATGTACTGGACCGAGTTCTTGACCGTTGCCCTGATCCACTTGCTCGCCGTCGCCAGCCCTGGCCCGGACTTTGCAGTCGTCGTGGGCGAGAGCGTGACCCACGGGCGCCGCGCCGGCACCTGGACCGCGCTGGGCGTGGGCTCGGCGATTTTCCTGCATGTCGGCTATTCGTTGCTCGGCATCGGTCTGATCGTGTCGCAATCGATCGTGCTGTTCAACGCGCTGAAGTGGGCCGCCGCCGCGTATCTGCTTTACATCGGCTTCAAGGCCTTGCGCGCGCAACCGGCGAAAACCGTCACCGATGACTTGCACCGGGAAACCGGCGTACGCACCGCGCGGGGCGCGTTTACCTCGGGCTTCGTCACCAACGGTCTGAACCCGAAAGCCACGCTGTTTTTCCTCTCGCTGTTCACCGTGGTGATCAATCCGCACACGCCGCTGGCCGTGCAGGCCGGTTACGGCGTTTACCTGGCGGTGGCGACGGCGATCTGGTTCTGTCTGGTGGCGATGCTGTTCAGCCAACACCGCGTGCGCGCCGGCTTCGCGCGCATGGGCCATTGGTTCGACCGCACCATGGGCGCGGTGCTGATCGCTCTCGGCGTGAAAATCGCGTTCACCGAGATGCACTGACCGGGCCGCATTGTTCTCTTGTAGGAGCTGACGAGTGCAACGAGGCTGCGATCTTTTGATCTTGTCTTTTCATAAGCAAATCAAAAGATCGCAGCCTTCGGCAGCTCCTACAGGGGCCATATCCAATTTCCCGATACCTGGGGTGCTGGCGCAAAGCTAGCATTTGTACGGCTCTGCAAATCATTCCTTTGGCTGATTTGACTGTCATGCAGGCGCACTAGAGTACGAATCTCTCCGCCAACACCGTGCAGTCAGAAAAGGGATTCTTATGTTGCAGACTCGGGTCATTCCGCCGGCCGATGGGGCCTACCAGTATCCATTGCTGATCAAACGGTTGCTGATGTCCGGCGCCCGTTACGAGAAAACCCGCGAAATCATCTACCGCGACCAGTTGCGCTATAGCTATCCGACCCTGATCGAGCGGGTTGCGCGGCTGGCCAATGTGCTGACGGCTGCCGGCGTCAAGGCCGGTGACACCGTGGCGGTGATGGACTGGGACAGCCACCGTTACCTGGAATGCATGTTCGCCATTCCGATGATCGGCGCGGTGATCCACACCATCAACGTGCGCCTGTCGCCGGAGCAGATCCTCTACACCATGAACCACGCCGAAGACCGCTTCGTGCTGGTCAACAGCGAGTTCGTCGGGCTGTATCAGGCCATCGCGCCGCAGCTGACCACGGTGGAGAAAACCCTGCTGCTGACCGATCTGCCGGAGAAAACCGCAGAGCTGCCGAACCTCGTCGGCGAATACGAGCAACTGCTGGCCGCTGCGAGTGCGCAATACGATTTCCAGGACTTCGACGAAAACTCGGTCGCCACCACGTTCTACACCACCGGCACCACGGGCAATCCGAAAGGCGTGTATTTCACCCATCGGCAACTGGTGCTGCACACCATCGGCGTGGCGACGATCATGGGTTCGATCGACAGCGTACGCCTGCTCGGCACCAACGATGTGTACATGCCGATTACGCCGATGTTCCACGTCCACGCCTGGGGTTTGCCGTACGTGGCGACCATGCTCGGGCTCAAGCAGGTTTATCCGGGGCGCTACGATCCGGAGTATCTGGTGGAGTTGTGGCGCAAGGAGAAGGTCACCTTTTCCCATTGCGTGCCGACCATCCTGCAGATGCTGCTCAACGCCAAAGCCGCGCAGGGTGCCGACTTCGGTGGCTGGAAGATCGTCATCGGCGGCAGCGCACTCAATCGCAGTCTTTATGAAAACGCCAAGGCCCGTGGCATTCAGCTGACGGCCGCATACGGCATGTCGGAAACCGGGCCGCTGGTGTCTTGCGCGCACCTCAACGACGAACTGATGGCCGGCAGCGAAGACGAGCGCACCACTTACCGGATCAAGGCCGGTGTACCGGGGCCGTTGGTCGAAGCGGCGATTGTCGACGGCGACGGCAACTTCCTTCCGGCCGACGGCGAAACCCAGGGCGAACTGGTGCTGCGCGCGCCATGGCTGACCGAAGGTTATTTCAACGAACCGCAGAAGGGCGCCGAGCTCTGGGCCGGCGGCTGGCTGCACACCGGCGACGTCGCCACGCTCGACAGCATGGGCGTGATCGATATTCGTGATCGCATCAAGGACGTGATCAAGACCGGCGGCGAGTGGATCTCCTCCCTTGACCTCGAAGACCTCATCAGCCGGCATGCGGCGGTACGCGAAGTAGCAGTGGTGGGCATCGCCGATCCGCAGTGGGGCGAGCGTCCGTTTGCCTTGCTGGTGGTCCGCGAAGGGCAGGTGATCGGTGCACGGGAACTGAAGGAACACCTCAAGCCGTTCGTCGAGCTGGGACACTTGAGCAAGTGGGCGATCCCCAGTCAGATCGCCCTTGTTACCGAAATTCCCAAGACCAGCGTCGGCAAGCTCGACAAGAAGCGCATTCGCCTCGACATCACCGAGTGGCAAGCCAACAACAGCACCTTCCTTTCCACACTTTGAGTGCCTGATGGCGCGCCGAAACCGGCGCGCCAGACCCACCAAGCAAGCGCTTGGCTTGTGAAATCGAAAAAATCAGCCATCCTTGCCCTGCCGACGTGTGTCGGACTGGCGAAAGGACTGTTCCAGAGTGGTTGGCGGCTGCAAATCACACTTTAGAGGGATCAAGCACTACCACCCGCTGGATATAGTCCGCTCAAGGACTTTTTAGAAACGGAGCACACGCACTGATCGGGGCGAGCAACTCTGGAGCGATTTCGGGCAGCCTTGGCGCCCGGTCCTCCACAGCGTTTTTAAAAGTACTCACTGCCATAACAATAATGCACATGGAGTAGCGTCGATGACCTCAGTAAACCAGTTCTGGCGCCGGGCGAAACTGCCTCTGGCGGTCAGTCTTGCCTCCTCGCTCGCCGGGCCTGCATTCGGCGTCAGTTTCAACGTCGGTGAAATCGAAGGCCAGTTCGACTCGTCCCTGTCGATCGGTGCCAGTTGGTCTACTCAGAGCCCGAACAAGAACCTTATCGGCGTCAACAACGGCGGCCGTGGCCTGTCGCAGACTTCCGATGACGGGCACGCCAACTTCAAGAGCGGCGAAACCTTTTCGAAGATCTTCAAGGGCATCCATGACCTTGAATTGAAATACGGCGACACCGGCGTGTTCGTCCGTGGCAAATACTGGTACGACTTCGAACTGAAGGACGAGAGCCGCGAATTCAAGGACATCAGCGACAGCAACCGCAAAGAGGGCGCCAAGTCCTCCGGCGGGCAGATCCTCGACGCCTTCGTCTACCACAACTACGCGATTGCCGATCAGCCGGGCTCCGTGCGTCTGGGCAAGCAGGTAGTGAGCTGGGGTGAAAGTACCTTCATCGGCGGCGGCATCAACTCGATCAACCCGATCGACGTCTCCGCGTTCCGTCGTCCGGGCGCCGAGATCAAGGAAGGCCTGATTCCGGTCAACATGTTCTACGTGTCGCAGAGCCTCACCGATAACCTCTCGGCCGAAGCGTTCTACCAACTGGAATGGGACCAGACCGTCGTCGACAACTGCGGCACCTTCTTCTCCCAGCCGGACATCGTTGCTGACGGTTGCGACAGCAATCTGCGCGTACTGAACAAGCGTTCGCAGATTCCGGCGATCGCTTTGGGGCCGTTGGCCGCCAACGGTGTGAACGTCGACCAAGAAGGCGTGCTGGTGCGCCGTGGGCCGGACCGTGACGCGCGCGACAGCGGGCAGTGGGGCGCGTCCCTCAAATACATGTTCGAGCCACTCGACACCGAGTTCGGCGCCTACTTCATGAACTACCACAGCCGTGCGCCGATCTTCAGTGCAACCGGCGCACCGCAGTCGGTCTACAACACTGCCGCCGCGCTGCCGGGGCCGTTCGCCGCACTCGCACCGCTGCTGGTCGCGGGCAATTCGAATTACTTCATCGAATACCCGGAAGACATTCGTCTCTACGGCCTGAGTTTCTCCACCACCCTGCCTACCGGTACGGCGTGGAGCGGTGAGATCAGCTACCGTCCGAACGCGCCGGTGCAACTGAACTCCACCGACATCCTGTTTGCCGGCGTGCGTCCACTGGGCGGCGCGCTGACCAACGCTTCGTTGCTCACTGGCGTGCCGGGTCAGGACCTGCACGGCTATGAGCGCAAGGAAATCACCCAGATCCAGACGACCTTCACGCACTTCTTCGATCAGGTCATGGGCGCCAGCCGTCTGACCCTCGTTGGTGAAGTCGGCGCGACCTACGTAGGTGGCCTGGAAAGCCGTTCCGACAAGCGTTACGGCCGTGATCCGGTCTACGGTCCGGGTGAGTTGCCGGCCACTGGCACAGTCGATACCTGCGCCAACATCCTCAACAACAGCACCATCAACGGCGCAGGCCCGGGTTCGCCGCAGAACAACCGCAGCCGCAATTGCGAAAACGACGGTTTCACCACGTCGATGTCGTGGGGCTACCGTGGTCGGGCGATCTGGGAATACAACGACGTGTTTGCCGGTGTGAACCTCAAGCCGAACGTGGCCTGGTCCCACGACGTGAGCGGTTATTCGCCAGGCCCTGGCGGCAACTTCGAGGAAGGTCGCAAAGCGGTCAGCCTGGGCGTCGACGCCGAATACCAGAACACCTACACCGCGAGCCTGGCTTACACCAATTTCTTCGACGGCAAGTACACCACCGTGGATGACCGCGACTTCGTGGCGCTCAGCTTCGGCGTGAACTTCTAAGCACTGCATTTCAGGACGAACGAATTTATGAAAATAACAAAGAGTCTGTTCCACGCCGGTGTGCTGGGCCTGTCGCTGCTGGCGACCAGTGTCATGGCGGCGGTGCCTGCTGCCGAAGCGGATAAACTGGGCAAGAGCCTGACGCCGATGGGCGCGGAAATGGCCGGTAATGCCGACGGTTCGATCCCGGCCTGGAAACCGCTGCCAAAAAATGCCGGCAGCGTCGACAGCAAGGGCTTCCTGTCCAACCCTTACGCCAGTGAGCAGCCGCTGTTCACCATCACCGCCAAGGATGTCGACAAGTACAAGGACAAGCTTGCCCCGGGCCAGTACGCGATGTTCAAGCGCTACCCGGAAACCTTCAAGATGCCGGTCTATCCGTCCCATCGCGGCGCCACCGTGCCGGATGACGTGTTCGCCGCGATCAAGAAGAACGCCACCAGCACCAACCTGGTGTCCGGCGGCAACGGTCTGGAAAACTTCGATACCGCCGTACCATTCCCGATCCCGAAAACCGGTGTGGAAGTGATCTGGAACCACATCACCCGCTATCGCGGCGGGAGCGTGACCCGTCTGGTGACCCAGGCCACGCCGCAACCGAACGGCTCGTACAGCCTGGTGTACTTCCAGGATCAGTTCGTGTTCCGCGACAAGATGAAGGACTACGATCCGGCGAACCCGGGCAACATCCTGTTCTACTTCAAGCAGAAAGTGACCGCGCCGGCGCGTCTGGCCGGTGGCGTACTGCTGGTGCACGAGACGCTCGATCAGGTCAAGGAGCCGCGTTCGGCGTGGGTCTACAACGCCGGGCAGCGTCGTGTGCGCCGTGCACCGCAAGTGTCGTATGACGGCCCGGGTACTGCCGCCGACGGCCTGCGTACCTCGGACAACCTCGACATGTACAACGGCGCGCCGGATCGTTACGACTGGAAGCTCGAAGGCAAGAAAGAGATGTACATCGCCTCCGACAGCTACAAGCTCGACGATCCGAAACTGAAGTACTCGGACATCATCAAGGCCGGTCACATCAACCAGGACCTGGCACGCTACGAGCTGCGCCGCGTCTGGCACGTGGTCGCGACCCTGAAGGAAGGCCAGCGCCACATCTACGCCAAGCGTGACTTCTACATCGACGAGGACACCTGGCAGGCAGCGGTCATCGACCACTATGACGGTCGCGGCCAACTGTGGCGTGTAGCCGAGGCGCATGCCGAGAACTACTACGACAAGCAAGTGCCGTGGTACGCCCTCGAAACCCTCTACGACCTGCAGTCCGGCCGCTATCTGGCCCTGGGCATGAAGAACGAAGAGAAGCAGGCGTATGACTTCGGCTTCACCGCTACCACCAGCGACTTCACCCCGGCCGCTCTGCGTCAGGATGGTGTTCGCTAAACCTGCGTAAACCCGAGGCCGCATCCTCGTGAAAACGCCCCGACCGGTTCGGGGCGTTTTTTTGCGTGCGGTTTCACGCCGCAGCGCTCATGTGGGAGCTGCCGAAGGCTGCGATCTTTTGATCCTGTTTTTGATTCTGGAAAAAGCAAAGTCAAGAGATCGCAGCCTTCGGCAGCTGCTACACGGATTCATCGTGGTCGCGATTGGTCGGTGATGCCGGATTTTGGCGGCGCTGTGTAGCCTTTTTGTAGCCATTTGTAGCAGTGACCTTCATTACCTCTTCGTTTAAGGCTAGGCTGCGGACATCTGCAACGCCGCCAATCGCCTTCGAACAAGAGCCGGCCATGACTGATCTGTCCCCACTTCCGGGTCCCGCAAGCATCACCGTCGCAGCACTGGACGGGCGTTTTTTTCGCCCGCCGCTGCCTGATGGCTATGTCTTGCGGCCGCGCCTTTGCCAGCGTCTGCAGGCCGGGCTCGGAGGTCGGTTGCTGCTGGTCAGCGCCCCGGCCGGATTCGGCAAGAGCTCGCTGGCGGTGGAGTTCTGTCAGAGCCTGCCGGCCCACTGGCAAAGTCTATGGTTGGGTTTGAGTCCGCGTGACAGCGATCCCGGACGTTTTCTTGAGCGCTTGCTCGAAGGTCTGCAGGACTACTTTCCGGCCTTGGGCGCTGGCGCTCTTGGTCTGCTGAAAATGCGTCAGCGTCATCAGCCATTTGCTTTCGAAGAGTGGCTCGACGGTCTGCTCGATGAGCTGGCGCTGCATCTCGATCCTGCTGCACCGCTGCTGCTGGTGCTCGACGACTACCACCTCGCCCAAGGGCCGGTGCTGGATCGTTGCCTGCAATTTTTCCTCAATCATCTGCCCGATGGCTTGCTGGTGATGGTCACCAGCCGTCAGCGCCCGGACTGGCATCTGGCGCGTCTGCGCCTGTCGCGGCAGTTGCTCGAGCTGCACGAACAGGACTTGCGCCTGACCCACGACGAAGCCCTGACCTTGCTCGACCGCCACAGCAGCTCACTGCGCGGCGAAGCACTGGAAAGCCTGATCCAGCGCAGCGAAGGCTGGGTCGCCGGCCTGCGCTTCTGGCTGCTGGCGGTGGCCGAGGCGGGCAACGATGCCGCGCTGCCGCAAGCATTGAACGGCGGGGAAGGGCTGATTCGCGACTATCTGCTCGAAGAAGTCATCGATTGCCTGCCCGCCGAAGTGCAATCCTTCCTCTACGAAACCGCTCCGCAGGAACGCTTTTGCAGCGAGCTGTGCGACGCCGTCCGCGAAGCCCACGACAGCGCCGAGATCCTGCGCTTTCTCCTCGCTCACCAAGTGTTTCTGGTGCCGCTGGACGAGCACGGTCACTGGTATCGCTATCACCATTTGTTTTCTGACTTGTTGCGCAGCCGGCCGATCGCCCAGGCGATGGTGCCCAACGCTACCCTGCATTTGCGCGCCTGCCGCTGGTTCAATGCGCAAGGCCTGCTCGACGAAGCGGTGGAGCAGGCGTTGCGTGCCGGGCATCTCGATGTTGCGGCGAATCTGGTACAGAACCTGTCCGAAGAACAACTGCTCGCCGAGCAGAACGTCGGCATGCTGCTGCGCTGGAAAATGGACTTGCCCGACAGCCTGCTGATCAGCACGCCACGGCTGATCGTGCTCTACAGCTGGGCGCTGGGGCTGGCCTGTCAGCTCGACGCCGCTGAAGAGCTGGCCAGCCATTTGAGCCGTTTCCTGCCGGCGCCTTCGGCCACTGCGCAGAAATCCATGCTGGCGCAATGGCTGGCGCTGAGCGGGATCATCGCTCGCGGACGCGGCCATCGCGAACTGACTCTGCGCTATTGCAGTGAAGCGCTGGAGAGCCTGCCGGCCAAGCGTTATGGCCAGCGGCTGATGTGCCTGTCGACCTTGTCCAATCTGGCGATCGCCGACGGCGATCTGTGGCGCGCCCGTGGGCTGAACCGTGAATCCCTCGAGCTGGCGCAACGGGTCGGCAATCCATTATTCGAAGCACTGGCGCATTACGACAGGGCGCGGGTTCTGCAATCGCGGGGCGAGATTCTGCGTGCGCTGGATGAAGTGCATCAGGGCCTGGAGCGGCTGCGCGGTCTGTCGCCGCAACGCCTGTACGCCGTGCGCGCGCGGCTGACGTTGTATGAAGGTTTCCTGCTGGCGATGCGTTTGCAGCCGCAGGCTGCACGCGTACGCCTACTCGCCGGCATCGGCGAAGCGCGGGCCTGTCGCGACATCAGCGTGCTGATCGGCCACTGCGTGATTGCCCGCCTCGACGGCGCCAGCGGCGAGTTCGCCAAGGCCTTCGCCGAACTCGCCGAGGCCGAACGCCTGATGCACATCTGGGACGTGCCGCCGATCTACTACCTGGCGATGATCACCCTGGTCAAATGCGAGCTGTGGCTGGCCCAGGGCCGCATTGATCTTGCCGAGGCGTGGCTTGCACGATTGGGCCAGACCTACACCGGCGAACACGCTGCGGCACCACCTGAATTCCATCCGCAACTGCCACTGCATGTGGAGCTGCAACAGGCGCTGCTCGATGTGATTCAGGGGCAACCGATGCTCGCCGAAGGGCGGTTGAACGTGTTGCATGAAAACGGCCAGCGGACCGGGCGGCAGTTGCTCAGTGTGATGGCGTTGACGCAGAAGGTGGCGCTGTTGCTGTCGAGTGGACGCGAGCCCGAGGCGCGCAAGGTGTTGAGTCAGGCACTGGAAGCAGCGGCCGGCGGCGTCTACCAACCCTTTGATGCGCTGCTGAAAAACCATTCCGACTGGTTGCGCGGGCAATTGCAGGCGCTCACTTGCAACGCGGTCGGCCAGCAATTGCTCACGCATTTTCCAACAGCCGCGCCACGCCCGGCTGTGGAAAGCTCCGCTACCGAACAACTCAGCAGCCGCGAACTGGCGGTGCTGCGCCTGATCGCCCAAGGCTGTTCCAATCAGGAAATCAGCGAGCAGTTGTTCATTTCCCTGCACACGGTGAAAACCCACGCCAGCCATATCAACAGCAAGCTGGGGGTCGAGCGGCGTACGCAGGCAGTGGCGCGGGCGAAGGCGTTGGGGTTATTGCTCTAGCGACGGTAAAATTCGCCATCGGCCGTTGCCAACGGCGTTGACCCTGTCCAGGATTTTTCCATGACCACGCCCAGCCCTGCGCTTATCCGCGAAACCTTCCCCGTCGGCCCGCTCCAGTGCAACTGCACGATCATCGGCGACCCACTCACAAAAAAAGCCATCGTCGTCGACCCGGGTGGCAACCCCGACCTGATCATGGCGCGTCTCGATGCCCATGGCTTGAAAGTCGTCAGCATCATCCACACTCACGCGCATCTCGACCACTTTCTCGCTTCAGGGCAGATGAAGGAGAAAACCGGTGCGACCCTGCATCTGCACAAGGAAGACCAGTTCCTTTGGGACAATCTGGAGATGCAATGCCAGATGTTCGGCGTGCCTTACACCCCGGTTCCATCGCCGGATCGCTGGTTGAGCGATGACGAAGAACTAGCCTGCGGTTGCGGTGTGGCACTGCACACGCCGGGACATACACCCGGGTCCATGAGCTTTTGGTTTTCCGAGGCTAAGCTGTTGATAGCCGGCGACACGCTGTTTCGTCGCGGGGTAGGGCGTACGGATTTGTGGGGTGGCGATCAGGCGACCATCGTGCGTTCGATCAAGCAGCGGCTGTATACGCTGGACGAGGACGCAACGGTTGTCACCGGGCACGGCCCGGACACGCGTCTGGGTGATGAGATGCGCGAGAACCCGTTTGTGCGTGCCTGAATTTTTTGTCACGGGCAGCGGGCGGAATTTTTAGGCATTGTCATGATCCAACGCCCGCGCAGGTCCATTGATTGATCAGTGGCCGCTGCACCACAGAATGCAGAAAACCAGGAGCTCTCCATGTTCACCACGCGTCGTTTGATTATTGTCGCTACTGCCGTGGCCGTGCTGTCCGGCTGCGCCTCGCCTAATCCGTATGACAATCAGGGTCAGGCCGACGGTGGCTCGCAAGGCATGAGCAAAACCGCCAAATACGGTGGCCTTGGTGCACTGGCCGGCGCACTCGCCGGTGCCGCCATCGGTCACGACAACCGTGGCAAGGGCGCCTTGATCGGCGCTGCTGTCGTCGGTGCCTCCGCAGCAGGCTACGGCTACTACGCCGACCAGCAGGAAAAGAAACTGCGCGCGAGCATGGCCAACACTGGCGTTGAAGTGCAGCGGCAGGGCGATCAGATCAAACTGATCATGCCGGGCAACATCACCTTCGCCACCGATTCGGCGAACATTGCCCCGAGTTTCTACCAGCCGTTGAACAACCTGGCCAACTCGCTGAAGGAGTTCAACCAGAACCAGATCGAAATCGTCGGTTACACCGACAGCACCGGCAGCCGCCAGCACAACATGGACCTGTCACAGCGTCGTGCGCAGAGCGTGGCGACCTACCTGACCTCGCAAGGTGTCAGCGGTGCCAACCTGTCGGCCCGTGGCGCCGGCCCGGATAACCCGATTGCCAGCAACGGCGACGTGAATGGCCGCGCGCAGAACCGCCGGGTCGAAGTCAACCTGAAGGCGATTCCGGGCCAGCAGTATGGTGGTCAGCAGCAACAGCCGGGTACGGTGCAGCAGTATCCATAAGCGATTGCCTGAATGAAGAAATGCCCGATCCTGTGATCGGGCATTTTTTTGTCTGGGCAGTGCCGGCCTCTTCGCGGGCAAGCCCGCTCCCACAGGTATTGGCGGTGGCCACAAAATCTGTGTTCCACACCTGACCCCTGTGGGAGCGGGCTTGCCCGCGAAAAGGCCAGTGTTGTCACCGCAAAATCAGCCGATACAAAAAGCCCCCGGACAACAGCATTGTCCGGAGGCTTTTTGTTGGGCGCGAAACCCGATTACTTCTTCAGACCATAATGCTCATCGAGCATGCCCGGCGAGTTTGGATTCTTCGGTGCATAGTCACGCGGTGGCTCCTGATCGCGCGGTGGCGTCAGGCGTTCGCGAGGTGCTTGCGCTGCGTCGGCGTGCAGGGCGGCGATCAGGCGCTGGCGGGTCTGCTCGTCCAGGGCCAGACGATTGGCGCCCTCGGCGAGGTGGTCCTGCACATCCTGATAGCTCTGGGTCAGTTTCTTGACCAGCATCGCGGTGCTGTTGAAGTGGGTGACCACTTCGTTCTGATAACTGTCGAAACGCTCCTGGATATCATCCAGTTGACGCTGCGTGCGGCTCGGTGCGGCGTTCGGCGCAACGCGCGCGATCAGGAATCCAATGGCGACACCCACAACCAGGGCAAGAGTCGGTAACAACCAAACTAAGAGCGAGTGTTCCACGAGTCCTTCCTCTATAAACGGCTTTGCTTTACGTTAACGGCTCGAACCTGCGCTGTATACCGCGATTCACTCGCAATAGATTGGCACAGACAATTTGCTAGACGAGTCGACCCGATTCGAGGTCACGGAGTTCCTCCCTTGCTGATGCGTGAAACCCCTGTATTGATTGACGGCCCGGTGGGTCAATTGGAAAGCCTTTACCTGGATAACGAGCAGCCGCGCGGCATCGCGCTGATCTGCCATCCGAACCCGGTGCAGGGCGGCACCATGCTCAACAAGGTTGTCTCGACCCTGCAGCGCACCGCGCGCGATGCAGGCCTGATCACCTTGCGTTTCAACTATCGCGGCGTCGGCGCCAGCCAGGGCACGCACGACATGGGCTCCGGTGAAGTCGACGACGCCCAGGCCGCCGCCACATGGCTGCGGGAAAAACACCCGGATCTGCCGCTGACCCTGTTCGGTTTCTCCTTCGGCGGATTTGTTGCAGCAAGTCTCGGCGGCCGTCTCGAAGCCCAAGGCGTGCAGCTTGAGCACCTGTTCATGGTTGCCCCGGCGGTGATGCGTCTGGGCGAGCAGGATCAACTGCCGCAGCACGGCGGGTTGACCGTGATCCAGCCGGAAACCGATGAAGTCATCGATCCGCAACTGGTCTACCAGTGGTCGGAACAACTCCAGCGCCCCCATGAGCTGCTGAAAGTGGCAGAATGCGGACACTTTTTTCACGGCAAGCTGACCGATCTCAAGGATCTGCTGCTGCCGCGTCTCTCGAATTGATTGCAGTCTGACAAGCGATTACCCATGACCAACCGTACCCGCATTCTCACCGGCATCACCACCACTGGCACGCCGCACTTGGGCAACTACGCTGGGGCCATTCGCCCGGCAATCCTCGCCAGCCGCGACAGCCAGGCCGATTCGTTCTATTTCCTGGCCGACTACCACGCCCTGATCAAATGCGATGACCCGCTGCGCATCCAGCGCTCGCGTCTGGAAATCGCCGCGACCTGGCTGGCCGGTGGCCTCGATGTCGACCGCGTGACGTTCTACCGCCAGTCCGACATCCCGGAAATCCCCGAGCTGACCTGGCTGCTGACTTGCGTCGCCGCCAAGGGCCTGCTCAACCGTGCGCACGCTTACAAGGCGTCGGTGGACAAAAACGTTGAGACGGGTGAAGACCCGGATGCCGGCATCACCATGGGCCTCTACAGCTATCCGGTGCTGATGGCGGCGGACATCCTGATGTTCAACGCGCACAAGGTGCCGGTCGGTCGCGATCAGATTCAGCACGTGGAAATGGCCCGCGATATCGGTCAGCGTTTCAACCATCTGTTCGGCCAGGGCAAAGAGTTCTTCACCATGCCCGAAGCGCTGATCGAAGAAAGCGTGGCGACGTTGCCGGGCCTCGACGGTCGCAAGATGTCGAAGAGCTACGACAACACCATTCCGTTGTTCAGCAGCGCGAAAGAAATGAAGGACGCGATCTCGCGGATCGTCACCGACTCCAAGGCCCCGGGCGAAGCGAAAGATCCGGACAACTCGCACCTGTTCACTCTGTTCCAGGCCTTCGCCACTCCGGCGCAGGCTGACGAGTTCCGCAGCGAACTGCTCGGTGGTTTGGGCTGGGGCGAGGCGAAGAATCGCCTGTTCCAGTTGCTCGACAACGAGCTGGGCGAGGCGCGCGAGAAGTATCACCAGTTGATCGAGCGTCCGGCGGACCTGGAAGACATCCTGCAGATTGGTGCGAAGAAGGCCCGGGCGGTGGCCACTCCGTTCCTCAACGAATTGCGTGAAGCCGTTGGCCTGCGTTCTTTCGTCAATCAGGTTCAGGTGGCCGCGACTACCAAGAAGAAAGCCGCGAAAGCCGCACGTTTCGTCAGCTTCCGCGAGGACGACGGCAGCTTCCGTTTCCGTCTGCTGGCGGCCGATGGCGAGCAATTGTTGTTGTCGCGCAACTTCGCCGACGGCAAGACTGCCGGCCAGGTGACCAAACAGTTGCAGTCCGGCGAGTCGCTGGATGTGCGTACTGATGACCTGAGCTTCAGCGTCTGGCTGGCCGGTGAGTGCGTGGGTGACAGCCCGGCCTTCGCCGACGCTGCCGCGCGGGACGCCGCCATCGAGGCGTTGCGCGTCGCACTGACTCCAGCTCAAGACTGATCGGCGGCACGACCCGACCAAGGGCCGATTGCCATTCCCACAGGCCGTCGCTACAGTGACGGCCCGTTTTTGTTGCCTTGCTAACGAATTATGACGCCCCTAGAACGATATCAAGCTGATCTGAAACGCCCGGACTTCTTCCATGACGCCGCGCAGGAAACTGCTGTGCGTCACTTGCAGCGTCTGTACGACGACTTGATCGCCGCTGACCAGAACAAGCCGGGTTTGCTCGGCAAGCTGTTTGGCAAAAAGGATCAGGCACCGGTCAAGGGCCTGTATTTCTGGGGCGGCGTCGGTCGCGGCAAGACTTACCTGGTCGACACCTTCTTCGAAGCGTTGCCGTTCAAGGAAAAGACCCGCACGCACTTCCACCGCTTCATGAAGCGTGTGCACGAAGAAATGAAAACCCTGGGCGGCGAGAAAAACCCGCTGACCATCATCGCCAAGCGCTTCGCGGCCGAGTCGCGGGTGATCTGCTTCGATGAATTCTTCGTCTCCGACATCACCGACGCGATGATCCTCGGCACGCTGATGGAAGAATTGTTCAAGAACGGCGTGACCCTGGTCGCGACGTCGAACATCGTGCCGGACGGCCTGTACAAGGATGGCCTGCAACGCGCGCGCTTCCTCCCCGCCATTGCGCTGATCAAACAGAACACTGAGATCGTCAACGTCGACAGCGGTGTTGACTATCGTCTGCGTCACCTCGAGCAAGCCGAGCTGTTCCACTATCCGCTCGACGAAGCCGCGCACGAAAGCCTGCGCAAGAGCTTCAAGGCGCTGACGCCGGAGTGCACGGCGGCGGTTGAAAACGATGTGCTGATCATCGAGAACCGCGAAATCCGCGCTCTGCGCACCTGCGACGACGTGGCCTGGTTCGACTTCCGCGAACTGTGCGACGGCCCGCGCAGCCAGAACGACTACATCGAACTGGGCAAGATTTTCCACGCCGTGCTGCTCAGCGGCGTCGAGCAGATGAGCGTCACCACCGACGACATCGCCCGGCGCTTCATCAACATGGTCGACGAGTTCTACGATCGCAACGTCAAGCTGATCATTTCTGCTGAAGTCGAGTTGAAGGATCTGTACACCGGCGGACGCCTGACCTTCGAGTTTCAGCGCACGCTGAGCCGACTGCTGGAGATGCAATCCCACGAGTTTCTGTCGCGGGCGCACAAGCCTTAAGCGGAGTCTCGGCGACAAAAAAGGGCCTGCGATTGCAGGCCTTTTTTATGCGCTGAAGTTTTTCCCTGTGGGAGCGAGCCTGCTCGCGAAAGCGCAGTGTCAGCAACGTCAATGTTGCAGGTAAGTACGTATTCGCGAGCAGGCTCGCTCCCACATTGGATCGCGCAGTTGAGTTACGCAGCCTGCTGAAACTGTTGACGATACTGGTTAGGCGACAGTTCGGTGTGCTGGCGGAACAGTCGCGCGAAGAAGCTCGCATCGTCGTAACCGACCTCATAACTGATGGTCTTGATGCTCTTGCGCGTGCCCGAAAGCAAGCCCTTGGCCGTCTCGATGCGCAGGCGTTGCAAGTAATGCAGCGGCTTGTCGCCGGTGGCGGTCTGGAAGCGGCGCATGAAGTTGCGGATGCTCATGCCGTGCTCGCGGGCGACGTCTTCGAAGCGGAACTTGTCGGCGAAATGCTCTTCGAGCCACTGCTGGATCTGCAGGATGATCACGTCCTGATGCAGCTTCTGCCCACCGAAACCGATACGTCCCGGCGAATAGCTGCGCTGCACTTCGTAGAGGATGTCGCGGGCCACGGCTTGCGCCACGTTCGCGCCGCAGAAGCGTTCGATCAGATAGATATAGAGATCGCATGCCGAGGTAGTACCGCCGGCGCAGTAGAGATTGTCGGCATCGGTCAGGTGCTTGTCCTGATTCAGATAGACCTTGGGGAAACGCTCGGCGAAGGCATTGAAGAAGCGCCAGTAGGTGGTCGCTTCCTTGCCGTTGAGCAGTCCGGCTTCGGCGAGCCAGAACACCCCGGTGGCTTCGCCACACAACACCGCGCCGCGCGCATGCTGTTCGCGCAGCCACGGCAGGATTTGCGGATAACGGCCGCACAGCGTATCGAAGTCGTCCCAGAACGCCGGGAGGATGATCACATCGGCGTTTTCCAGGCCACCGTCGACCGGCATGACCACGTCGCTGAAGCTTTTTACCGGTTTGCCATCCGGGCTGACCAGGCGCGTTTCAAACGCCGGTGTCAGGCCGTGGCCCAGTTGTTTGCCGTAACGCAGGCTGGCCACATGGAAAAAATCCTTGGCTTGCATGAGGGTGTAAGCGAAAACCCGATCGATGGCCAGGATGCTGACGCGCCGCAAGGGCGGGGAGACGTGCTTAGACATAATTCAACTTTTGTTTTGTTTTTATAAGGGAAAGTGGTCACCAGACGGCTGGATCGTCTTATTTTTTGTCGGATGTGTCCAGTGTCCCGTAGCGGAAGCGGGGCTTAGTCTCTGAGAGCCGAATCCCTCCAACAACAAAGAAAGGTGCCGCATGATCCCTAGAACCCTGTTCAGCCCCGAGCACGAATTGTTCCGCGACAGCGTGCGAACTTTCCTCGAAAAAGAGGCCGTGCCGTATCACGCGCAGTGGGAGAAGCAGGGACACATTGATCGCGCGCTGTGGAACAAGGCGGGGGAGGCGGGGATGCTCTGTTCGCATCTGCCGGAAGAGTACGGCGGGCTCGGCGCGGATTTCCTCTACAGCACCGTGGTGATTGAAGAAGTCGGGCGTCTGGGACTGACCGGCATCGGCTTTTCGCTGCACTCGGACATCGTCGCACCGTACATCCTGCATTACGGCAGCGAGGCGCTGAAACACAAATACCTGCCGAAACTGGTCTCAGGGGAAATGGTCACGGCGATCGCCATGACCGAGCCTGGCGCCGGTTCCGACCTGCAAGGGTTGAAAACCACGGCGGTGCTCGACGGTGACGAATATGTGATCAACGGTTCGAAGACCTTTATCACCAACGGCTTTCTGGCTGATCTGGTCATCGTGGTGGCCAAGACCGACCCGAAGGCCGGGGCCAAGGGCACCAGCCTGTTCCTGGTGGAGGCGAATACGCCGGGCTTCGAGAAAGGCAAGCGCCTGGAGAAGGTCGGCATGAAGGCGCAGGACACCTCGGAACTGTTCTTCCAAGACGTGCGCGTGCCGAAGGAGAACCTTCTCGGCCAGGCGGGGGCCGGGTTTGCCTATCTGATGCAGGAGTTACCGCAAGAGCGCCTGACCGTGGCGATTGGCGGCCTGGCCTCGGCTGAAGCGGCGTTGCAATGGACGCTGGATTACACCCGTGATCGCAAGGCGTTCGGCAAGTCGATTGCCGATTTCCAGAACACCCGCTTCAAACTGGCCGAAATGGCTACAGAGATCCAGATCGGCCGGGTTTTTGTCGACCGCTGCCTGGAGCTGCATCTGCAAGGCAAACTCGATGTGCCGACGGCGGCGATGGCCAAATATTGGGGCACCGACCTGCAATGCAAAGTGCTCGACGAATGCGTGCAACTGCATGGCGGCTACGGCTTCATGTGGGAATACCCGGTGGCCCGGGCGTGGGCGGATGCGCGGGTGCAGCGGATTTATGCCGGCACCAATGAAATCATGAAAGAGATTATTGCGCGGTCGCTTTGATGATCGTTCCTACGCTCTGCGTGGGAATGCCGCCGGGGACGCTCCGCGTTCCGCTGTTGAGGTAATCCGACTGGCCTCTTCGCGAGCAGGCTCGCTCCCACAGGGGATCACCGTACCTGTGGGAGCGAGCCTGCTCGCGAAGCTTTTGGCGGTCAGTTATGGCGCCGGATTCGGATGATCCTTGTGAATCGCCTCGATCCCGGCCAGCACTTCATCGGACAGTTTCAGATCAAAACTGGCAATGTTGCTGTCCAGTTGTTCAAGCGTCGTTGCGCCAATGATGTTGCTGGTGACGAACGGTTGCTGGGTCACGAAGGCCAGTGCCATTTGCGCCGGGTCCAGACCGTGTTCACGGGCCAATGCAACGTAACGGCTGCACGCCGCTTCGGATTGCGGGTTGAAATAGCGGCTGAAGCGGCTGTAGAGGCTCAGGCGTCCTTTCGCTGGACGGGCGCCACCCTCGTACTTGCCGGAGAGGAAACCGAACGCCAGCGGCGAATAGGCGAGCAGGCCGCACTGTTCGCGGATGGCGATCTCGGCCAAGCCGACTTCGAAGCTGCGGTTGAGCAGGTTGTACGGGTTCTGTATCGACACTGCACGCGGCCAGCCACGGGCTTCGGCCAGAGCCAGAAAGCGCATGGTGCCCCACGGCGTCTCGTTGGACAGGCCGATGTGGCGGATCTTGCCGGCCTTCACCTGCTCGTCGAGGGCTTCGAGGGTGTCTTCCAGTGGCGTCAGGTTCGCTTCGATCTTGTGCTTGTAGCCCAGCTGTCCGAAAAAGTTGGTGCTGCGTTCCGGCCAGTGCAATTGATACAGATCGATGTAATCGGTCTGCAGACGCTTGAGGCTGCCGTCCAGTGCTTCGGTGATGTGCTGGCGGTTGTGGCGCAGGTTCTTGTCGCGGATGTAGTCGATGGTGTTGCCGGGGCCGGCGATCTTGCTGGCGAGGATCCAGTCGGCACGGTCACCGCGACTCTTGAAGTAATTGCCGATGTAGCGCTCGGTGGTGGCGTAGGTTTCGGCTTTGGGCGGCACCGGATACATTTCAGCGGTGTCGAGGAAATTGATCCCCGCCTCTTTGGCCCGTTCAATCTGGGCGAAGGCTTCAGCTTCAGTGTTTTGCTCGCCCCAGGTCATGGTGCCGAGGCAGATTGCACTCACGTTCAGGTCGGTACGGCCTAGCTGGCGATAGTCCATCGGGTGCTCCTTGGGCAAAACAATCATAAAAGCAGGTTGAAAAATTTTTCGCAATCTGCATAATTGCCGACCTCTTTCTGCAGTGGAAGTGATGCGCCGCCGCCGAAGAATCTTGCCGTTGAACGGACGCGCCGACCCGAGCCCCCGAAAGCGTCTGTATCCGGCTGCCTTTGACTTGTCAAAGTACGCACTATTCAGTAAGATCCGCCGTCTTATTTACAGGCGGCCCCTGAGGCTATAAAGAATGAAAACTTTTACTGCTAAACCGGAAACAGTAAAGCGCGACTGGTTTGTCGTCGACGCTGCTGGTCAGACCCTGGGTCGTCTGGCCACCGAAATCGCGAGCCGTCTGCGTGGCAAGCACAAGCCTGAGTACACTCCTCACGTTGACACCGGCGACTACATCGTCGTCATCAACGCCGAGCAGATCCGTGTTACCGGCGCTAAAACCACTGACAAAATGTACTACTCCCACTCCGGTTTCCCGGGCGGCATCAAGTCGATCAACTTTGAAAAGCTGATCGCCAAAGCCCCTGAGCGCGTGATCGAGACCGCGGTTAAAGGCATGCTGCCTAAAAACCCACTGGGTCGCGACATGTACCGTAAGCTGAAAGTCTATGCGGGCGCTGCACACCCTCATACTGCTCAGCAGCCCCAAGAACTGAAGATTTAACGGAATAGTTCATTATGTCGGCGACTCAAAATTACGGCACTGGCCGTCGCAAGACCGCAACCGCACGCGTTTTCCTGCGTCCGGGTACTGGTAACATCTCCATCAACAACCGTTCGCTGGATAACTTCTTCGGCCGCGAAACTGCCCGCATGGTAGTTCGTCAGCCGCTGGAGCTGACCGAGACTGTCGAGAAGTTCGACATCTACGTCACCGTGATCGGCGGTGGTGTAAGTGGTCAGGCTGGCGCAATCCGCCACGGCATCACCCGCGCTCTGATGGACTACGACGAAACCCTGCGTAGCGCTCTGCGCAAAGCTGGCTTCGTTACCCGCGACGCCCGTGAAGTTGAACGTAAGAAAGTTGGTCTGCGTAAAGCGCGTAAGCGTCCGCAGTACTCGAAGCGTTAATTTCGCTTCCACGTTCAAAAAAGAACGCCCGCCTCCTCACGGAAGCGGGCGTTTTTTTATGCGTGCGATTTATCAAAGAATTGCGTTGTGACAACTTGCCACAGCCGTAGACCCCCTATACTCCAAGGCTTGAGGGGTTGATCCCCGGGGAATTAACCTTGTCAGAATTGGGGGTTTTCATTACCATTCGGGCAAAATTTTTATAAGTAACATTTGATTTATTTAGTAGACGCCTGATTTAACAGGCCAAAAAAGCTGATGGGAGAGGACTGAATGAGCAATGACGGCGTGAATGCAGGCCGGCGTCGCTTCCTGGTGGCAGCCACATCCGTGGTCGGTGCTGCAGGAGCGGTGGGGGCTGCGGTCCCGTTCGTGGGGTCATGGTTTCCCAGTGCCAAGGCGAAAGCTGCCGGTGCACCGGTGAAAGTGAATGTCAGCAAAATCGAGCCAGGCCAGCAGATGATTGCTGAATGGCGCGGCCAGCCGGTGTTCATTGTCCGCCGTACCGAGGAAATCCTGGGGAATCTCAAGAAGATCGAGGGTCAACTCTCCGATCCGACCTCCAAAAACTCCACGCAACCCACTTATGTCGACCCGGAAGTGCGCTCGATCAAGCCGGAAATTCTCCTGCTGATCGGGATCTGTACGCACCTGGGTTGCTCACCGACCTTCCGTCCCGAAGTGGCACCTGCGGATCTGGGCAAAGACTGGGTAGGCGGCTATTTCTGCCCGTGCCACGGTTCCCACTACGATCTGGCTGGCCGCGTCTACAAGTCGCAACCTGCGCCTTTGAACCTGCCAGTTCCCCCGCATTCCTATGAGACCGATGACCTGATTGTCATTGGCGTCGATACGGAGAAAGCGTGATGAGCAAGTTCATGGATTGGGTTGATGCGCGCTTTCCCGCGACCAAAATGTGGGAAGACCATCTCAGCAAATATTACGCACCAAAAAACTTCAACTTCTTCTATTTCTTCGGCTCGCTGGCGCTGCTGGTGCTGGTCAATCAGATCGTCACCGGTGTCTGGCTGACGATGAGCTACACGCCGTCCGCAGAAGAGGCGTTTGCTTCCGTCGAATACATCATGCGCGACGTCGAGTACGGCTCGATCCTGCGTCTGCTGCACTCGACCGGCGCCTCGGCGTTTTTTATCGTCGTCTATCTGCACATGTTCCGCGGCCTGCTCTACGGTTCGTACCAGAAACCGCGCGAGCTGGTCTGGGTGTTCGGCATGCTGATCTACCTGGCACTGATGGCCGAAGCGTTCATGGGTTACCTGCTGCCTTGGGGCCAGATGTCGTACTGGGGCGCCCAGGTGATCATCTCGCTGTTCGGCGCGATTCCGCTGATCGGCGATGACCTGACCCAGTGGATTCGTGGTGACTACCTGATCTCCGGAATCACCCTGAACCGCTTCTTCGCCTTGCACGTTGTCGCGCTGCCGATCGTGATTCTCGGTCTGGTGGTGTTGCACATTCTGGCGCTGCACGAAGTGGGCTCGAACAACCCTGACGGCGTCGATATCAAGAAGCACAAAGACGAAAACGGCATCCCGCTGGACGGCATCGCGTTCCACCCGTACTACACGGTGAAGGACATTGTCGGCGTCGTGGTGTTCCTGTTCATCTTCTGCTTCATTGTGTTCTTCTTCCCGGAAATGGGCGGCTACTTCCTCGAAAAACCAAACTTCGAGCCGGCTAACCCGTTCAAGACGCCTGAGCACATTGCCCCGGTCTGGTACTTCACTCCGTTCTACGCAATCCTGCGTGCGGTGCCGGACAAGCTCATGGGTGTTATCGCCATGGGCGCGGCGATTGCGGTGCTGTTCGTGCTGCCATGGCTGGACCGCAGTCCGGTGAGATCGATGCGCTACAAGGGCTGGATGAGCAAAATCTGGCTGGTGGTGTTCTGCATTTCTTTCGTGATTCTCGGCATCCTCGGCGTTCTTGCGCCGACGCCGGGGCGCACGTTGCTGTCGCAGGTCTGCACCTTCCTGTATTTCGCCTACTTCATTCTGATGCCGTTCTACACCCGGCTCGAGAAGACCAAACCGGTTCCGGAAAGGGTGACTGGCTGATGAAAAAGTTATTTCTTGCTCTGATTTTTACTGCGCTGCCTTCCCTGGCTTTTGCTGCCGGGGGCCATGGTCCGGAACTGGAAAGTGTCGATATCGACGTCTCCGACAAAGCCGCCCTGCAGGATGGTGCGCGGACCTTTGCCAACTATTGCATGGGTTGTCACAGCGCCAAGTTCCAGCGTTACGAGCGCGTTGCCGATGACCTCGGCATTCCGCACGAGTTGATGCTGGAGAAGCTGGTATTCACCGGTGCCAAGATTGGCGACCACATGAACATCGGCATGCAGCCGGCCGACGCCAAGACCTGGTTCGGCGCAGCGCCGCCGGACCTGACTCTGGTAGCGCGGGTACGCGGCACCGACTGGCTCTACGGTTACTTGAAGTCGTTTTACGAAGACCCGGCGCGTCCATGGGGCGTGAACAACAAGGTCTTCCCGAACGTCGGCATGCCTAACGTGCTGGTCGGCCTGCAAGGTCGGCAGGTCGTCGGCTGCAAGCAGGTGCAGATCGTCGAGGACGGCAAGAAGCAATACGATCCGCTGACCGGCACGCCGCTGACTCATGAAGCGTGTGATCAGTTGACCATCGTGCCGAAGTCCGGTGCTCTGAACGAAGAGCAGTTCGATGAGAAGGTCAAGAATCTGGTAACCTTCCTGGCTTACTCGGCTAACCCGGTTAAGCTGCAACATCAGCGCATCGGTACTTATGTCTTGCTGTACCTGGCGTTCTTCTTTGTGTTCGCCTACCTGCTCAAGCGTGAATACTGGAAAGACGTGCACTGATACGCTTCAAGCATTGCTGTTAATCGCGCGCGCCCAAGGGCGCCTCCGCTAAAGCAGGGTCTGCTCAGTCAGACCCTGCGGGAGGTGCCCTCTGGGCGCGCGCGTTTTTCCGGTTCCGACAAATTCAACAAGCGAGGAGGATCGCCATGGGCGTGACCAATCGGTTGGCCTGTTACTCCGACCCCGCCGACCACTATTCCCACCGAGTGCGCATCGTGCTTGCAGAGAAGGGTGTCAGCGCCGAAATCATCTACGTGGAAGCGGGCCGCCAGCCGCCTAAACTGATTGAGGTGAACCCTTACGGCAGTCTGCCGACGCTGGTCGATCGTGACCTGGCGTTGTGGGAGTCGACCGTGGTGATGGAGTATCTGGATGAGCGTTACCCGCACCCGCCGCTGATGCCGGTTTATCCGGTAGCGCGGGCCAACAGCCGTCTGCTGATCCACAGGATTCAGCGTGACTGGTGCGGGCTGGTGGATCTGATTCTGGATCCCAAGAGCAAAGAGGCCGCACGGGTCGTGGCGCGCAAGGAATTGCGCGAAAGCCTGACCGGCGTTTCGCCGCTGTTTGCCGACAAACCGTTCTTCCTCAGTGAGGAACAAAGTCTGGTGGATTGCTGCCTATTACCCATACTCTGGCGTTTGCCGATTCTGGGTATTGAACTGCCGCGGCCGGCCAAGCCGCTGCTTGATTATATGGAGCGTCAGTTTGCGCGTGAGGCTTTCCAGGCGAGTCTGTCTGGTGTCGAACGCGATATGCGCTAAGGCTTAAGGAGCCGCTATGAACTCCAGTCGACCTTATCTGGTCCGCGCGCTCTACGAGTGGATTGTGGATAACGATTGCACCCCGCACATGCTGGTCAACTCCGAGTACCCGGCGGTGCAGGTGCCACAGGGTTTTGCCAGTGACGGCCAGATCGTCCTGAACATCTCGCCCAGTGCCGTGCGTCATCTGCACATGGACAACGACGTGGTGACGTTCGAAGGCCGCTTCGGCGGTGTTCCGCACAGTCTCTACGTGCCGATCAGCGCGATCTTGGGCATTTATGCGCGGGAGAACGGCCAGGGCATGGTGTTTGACCTCGAGTTGCCAATGGACGACGAGGAAGACATCGATCCGGATGACGACTCGCCGCCACCGGGCAGCGAGCCGCCACGTCCGAGTGGCCGGCCAAGCTTGAAGGTTGTGAAATAAAAAAAGGCGATCCGGGTGGATCGCCTTTTTTGTGCCTGCATTGGTCGTGTAGGAGCTGCCGGAGGCTGCGATCTTTTGATTTTTAAAAGCAAGATCAAAAGATCGCAGCCTCGTTGCACTCGTCAGCTCCTACACAGCTCCTGCGTAATCAGGTCAGTCGATGTATTCGAACAGCTTCACGATCTTCTGCACACCGGACACACCCTGAACCAGATTGGTTGCCTGAGTGGCTTCCTGTTTGGTCAGCAGGCCCAGCAGATAGACGATGCCGTTCTCGGTCACGACTTTGATGCGCGAGCCAGGAATGCTGGCGTCGGTGAGCATCTGGGTCTTGATCTTGGTGGTCAGCCACGCGTCGTTCTGGCGCGCGAGCAGGGAGGACGGTTGCAGCACTTGCAGTTCGTTATGCACCTTCTTCACGCGCTGGACATTGGCGGCGGCCTGTTCGGCTTTGGCCTTGAGGTCTTCGCGTGGCGTCTGGCCGGCGAGCAGGACCACGCCGTTGAAACTGGTGATGACGATGTGCGAGTCGTTGTCCAGGGCCGGGTCGGCCTTGGCGATGTTCACGCCTGCTTTGGTCTCGATCAGCGAGTCGTCGATCTTGCTGCCGAATGTGCGCGTGCCACGGTCGTCTTCGATCGGCGCTTCACGGCTGGCATTTACCACCGAGGTGCAGCCGCTGATGCCGAGGCACAGGGTCAAGGCCAGAAGGCCAAGGCGATTAGGGGTCATTCTTCACTCCCGAACAGTTGGCTGTCGATCAGATCGCAAAGGCAATGGATCGCCAGCAAGTGGACTTCCTGAATACGTGCAGTGACGTTGGCCGGTACGCGAATCTCGACGTCCTCGGGCAACAGCAGCGACGCCATGCCGCCGCCATCGCGTCCGGTCAAAGCTACGACAATCATTTCGCGATCATGTGCGGCCTGGATCGCTTGAATAATGTTCGCCGAGTTGCCGCTGGTCGAAATCGCCAGCAACACATCGCCCGGCTGGCCGAGCGCGCGGATCTGCTTGGAGAACACTTCGTTGTAGCTGTAATCGTTGGCGATCGAGGTGATCGTCGAAGTGTCGGTGGTCAGCGCAATCGCCGGCAGGCTCGGACGCTCGCGCTCGAAGCGGTTGAGCAGCTCCGAAGAAAAATGCTGGGCATCGCCGGCCGAACCACCGTTGCCGCACGAGAGCATTTTGCCTTCGTTGAGCAGGGCGTTGACCATGATCTGGCTGGCTTGCTCGATGTGCGGTGCAAGTACGTCCATCGCCTGTTGCTTGGTGTCGATACTGGCCTGAAATAGCTGGCGAATTCGGGATTGCATGTCCATCTGTGTGACCTTAAGTGGCGCGGCTGTTCGGCACGTGAATGTGCAGCCGGCAAAGCAAAGAGCAAAATGTGTCGGACGAAAACGGGGCAGGATGCAGGCGATCAACTGTCGAAAGCATTCTGCAACCAGTTCAGCTGATTCGGGTGGCTGTCGATTGCCACCACATCGAAGCGGCAGGGGGAATTGGCCCAACGCGACTCGCGCTGAAGAAAATACTGTGCTGCAAAGATCAGTTTCTGCTGCTTGCGCTCGTCGATACTGGCGAGCGCGCCACCCCATTGAGTGTTTTTTCTGTAGCGAACTTCAACGAATACTACTGTATCGCCATCAAGCATGACCAGATCAAGCTCGCCGCGTTTGCATAACCAGTTCTGCGCCAGCAGGCGCAGCCCTTGTTGTTGCAGATGTTCGAGCGCCTGGCGCTCGGCATCCTTGCCGCTTTGCGAGCGTGACCTGTCGGGCATCAGCGCGGGGTGTCCGGCAGGCGCTGCACCTGACCGCTGACGAACTGTGCCCACGGCAACTGGCGCACAACGCGCTGGGTCTGGGTCATGCCGAGGCTGCCCGACTGACCTTCGATGCGGCTGTCCGGCAGGGCCTTGAGTTGACCCAGGCGCGGTGCCAGGCGATAGGCATCGGCGCCCATGGCGTACAGGCGACCGAGGCTGCCATTGGCTTGCGGCCATTGCGCAGCTACTTGCTGGCGCAGCGGATCGCTGGTTTCCAGCAGCCATGGGGTTTCGCAGAAGCGAATGCCGTTCATGTCGTTGTACTGATTGACGTCGCCGCTGGCGCTGTAGACGTGGGAGGTCGCGTAGACCGGCACGTCACCGGCGTACTGGAAATTCAGGGTCGGCTTGATCTGCTGGGCCTGTTGCGGCGTGGCGGCCAAGAAGATGAATTCGATGTCCTGACGACGCGAAGGCTGCGCGGCGACATTGGTGCCGGCAACATTCTGCAGGCTCTTGGCGCGAGCTTCGCTCTGACGCAGCTGGAACATGTCGGCAATCTGCTGGGCCAGTTGCACCGGCTGATCGACACGCTCGGTGGCAACGATGCTGCCGCCATTGGCTTGCCAGTCCTGGCTGAAGGCGCGTAGGACGCGATCGCCCCATTCGCCCTTCGGCACCATGATCGCGGCGCGATGCAGGCCGTCGGCACGGGCGCGACGGGAAACTTCGCGAGCTTCGTCTTCAGCCGCCAGACCGAACTGGAACAACTGCGCCGGGCCTTGCTCGCCTTCGCTGTAGTTCAGCGCCAGGGTGGTGATCGGCAGTTGCGGGCGAGTGCTCAGTTGCTTGACCAGTGGTTTTTCCAGTGGGCCGACTACCAGTTGCACGCCGTCAGCCTGAGCCTTGCGATAGAACTCGTCCATCGAGGTCAGCTTCGAGCTGTCGTAGAACTCGATGGCAGGTGGGTTCTGGCCGGCCTGTTGCGCCTGATAATGCGCGGCCATGAAGCCTTCACGCAGCGCTTTGCCGACCGACGCCAACTGGCCGTCCTGTGGCAGCAGCAGGGCGATTTTGCTCAGTGGCTGGCTGGCCAGTTCCTTGAGTTTGGTCAATGGCAGCGGCAGGTTGACAGCCGCCGGGTGCTTTGGATTTTGCCCACGCCAGTTGTCGATCGCGGCTTGTTGCTGTTCCAGCGTGCCTGCGGTTTTCACCGCTTGCGCCAGAGCCATCCAACCGCCGAGATCGTCGGTGTTGTTCGGTTGCAATTGATCGGTTGGCAGCGAAGCGATCAGGGTCCAGATCGCTTCGTGGTTCTTGCTCGCCGCTTCGCCTTCCAGCATCGGTGCGATGAACACACGTTCGCGGGCAGCGGCCAGTGTCTGGCCGTCGGCTTCAAGGGCGCGGGCGTGAACAGTGCCAGTGCGCACTTGCTGCTCTTCCGGCATTTCCCCGAGCTTCTGGAAGCTCGGATGGCTCAGGGCGGTCAGCGCAGCTTTCGGCTGATTGCGCGTCATGGCCAGTTCGGCGGACAGCGTATTGGCGAAAATCTGCTGGCCTGGCTTGAGTTGCTCCACCGGCACTTGTTGCAGGATTTGCGCGGACTGGCCGGCATTGCCTTGGCGGTAAGCCTGGTCCGCCGCGCTCAGGCGCAGCAGGGCGGCTTGTTCCGGGGTTTTAGCCTGGGCAGCCTGTTCGAGCAGTTGCTCGATGCTGGCGTCCGGAGTCCGTGGAAGTTCGCCAAGGCTGGAGGAAGGGGAGCTGGCACACGCGGCCAACAAGGCAGCGAGGCAGAGGGCAGTGAACAGCCGCAGGCAAGCGATCATGTAAGTGTTCCTGATACTCGATCAAATTAGCGTGGAATTGTACCCAAGCACTGGCCGGGGCGCGATGTTACTGGCGTGAATCGGTCAATTTAGCTGGAGTAAATGTTGCGGCAGCGCACAACCGGGCGAAAAACCGCACTCGGCCGGAGCGCATCGCAAGCCTCATGACGCGCTACAATGGCCGCTTTTACCGATCACGAGGTGTGCGCTTTGACTGCTCCAGGTCCTTTGAATTCCGCTGCTGGCTCGCTTTATGTGGTGGCGACGCCCATCGGCAACCTGGACGACATCAGCGCCCGGGCCTTGAAAATCCTCCGTGAAGTGGCCCTGATTGCAGCGGAAGACACCCGGCATTCGGCGCGCCTGATGCAGCACTTCGGCATCGGCACGCCCTTGGCCGCATGTCACGAACACAACGAACGGGATGAGGGTAGCCGCTTTATTACGCGGTTGTTGGCGGGCGACAACATCGCGCTGATCTCCGATGCCGGCACGCCGCTGATTTCCGATCCGGGTTATCACCTGGTGCGTCAGGCCCGTGCGGCGGGGATCAACGTGGTGCCGGTGCCGGGTGCCTGTGCGTTGATCGCAGCGCTGTCGGCGGCGGGCTTGCCGTCCGACCGTTTTATCTTCGAAGGCTTTCTGCCGGCCAAGTCGGTCGGACGCAAGTCGCGTCTGGAAGCGGTTAAAGAAGAGCCGCGCACATTGATTTTCTATGAAGCGCCGCATCGCATTCTCGAATGCCTGCAGGATATGGAAGCGGTGTTTGGTGGCGAGCGTCAGGCTTTGCTGGCGCGGGAAATCACCAAAACCTTCGAAACCCTTAAAGGCCTGCCGCTCAGCGAACTGCGTGCGTTCGTCGAGTCCGACAGCAATCAGCAGCGCGGCGAGTGCGTAGTGCTGGTGGCCGGCTGGACCGCGCCGGAGTCGGAGGACGCGGTCAGCAGCGAAGCCATGCGCATCCTCGATCTGCTTCTGGAGGAAATGCCGCTCAAGCGCGCCGCCGCACTGGCAGCGCAAATCACTGGCGAGCGCAAAAACGTGTTGTATCAGGTGGCGCTGGATAAACAGAAAGGCGTGTAAGCCGTCGCCCATGGCGTTCTTGAGGGTTTTAGCGCTTGTTCTTCCGGCGCTCTGCCGTTAACCTTCGCGGCGGAGAGTCGATCGGACAGTCGCTGCCCTCTATGAAAATTAGGGGGGGAGGAAAGTCCGGGCTCCATAGGGCGAAGTGCCAGGTAATGCCTGGGAGGCGTGAGCCTACGGAAAGTGCCACAGAAAATAACCGCCTAAGCGCGCAAGCGCCGGTAAGGGTGAAAAGGTGCGGTAAGAGCGCACCGCACGTCTGGCAACAGTTCGTGGCTAGGTAAACCCCACTTGGAGCAAGACCAAATAGGGTCCCAAGGCGTGGCCCGCGCTGGGACCGGGTAGGTTGCTAAAGATGTCCAGTGATGGCCATCGTAGACGAATGACTGTTCAAGACAGAACCCGGCTTACAGATCGACTCTCCACCTTTTTCTTTCCCTGCTTGAAACAAAGAAGACGCGGCTGTGTAATATCAGCCGGCCTGGTCTGAAACTCCGGCAGCGGCAAACGTGGTAATAGCCTTTTCCCACCCTGCTTCAATCAACAGCCGAAGCGCCTTTGTAATACCGAAAAAATCTTACTCTTAACAAACTACTTTAACTTTCGAGCGCAGCTTTCAGTGCTGCATCAAGTTATTGACCAAAACTTCACGTCAGATTCTCGTTGAGCCTCCTTTTACGTCGCTAAATCTCCGTTCTGTAAGGCTTTTCCTTTAATCCGCGCCTTGACGGTGTGGTGGGCGCATTCCTATAGTGTGCGCAAGTGGCGGAAAGTGGCATGAAGTGGGTTTTTTGAGCTCAAAACGATAAAAATTGGAGAAACGCTGACGTGTTTCGCGGAGCTAACGCTATCAGTCTCGATGCAAAGGGCCGTCTCGCCATGCCGAGCCGGTACCGTGACGAGCTCGATTCGCGCAGTTCCGGCCAATTGATCGTGACCATTGATGCCGTTGATCCATGCCTCTGTGTCTATCCGCTCGACGAGTGGGAAATTATTGAAACCAAGTTGCGCGCACTCCCTTCGCTTCGCGAAGAGAACCGTCGCCTGCAACGTTTATTGATTGGTAATGCCGTCGACCTCGAACTCGATGGCAGTGGTCGTTTCCTGGTTCCGCCGCGTTTGCGCGAATACGCCAAGCTCGATAAGCGCGCGATGCTGGTCGGCCAACTGAACAAGTTCCAATTGTGGGACGAGGATGCATGGAATGCGGTATCTGCCGCTGACCTTGCTGCTATTCAACAACCGGGCGCGATGCCTGATGAACTGCGTGATTTGATCCTGTGACTATTGATAGCGGCTTTAACCACATCACCGTACTGCTTGACGAAGCCGTCGAGGCTCTCGCCGTACGTCCTGATGGCTGCTATCTGGACGGCACGTTCGGGCGCGGCGGGCACAGTCGGTTGATCCTCAGCCAGCTCGGGCCGGACGGTCGACTCATCGGATTCGACAAGGATCCTCAAGCGATTGCCACCGGGCAAACGCTAGCGGCCGAAGACGGCCGCTTTGTCGTTGTGCAGCGCAGCTTTGCCGAGCTCGGTTCGGTGGTTGCCGAGCAAGGCCTGACCGGCAAGGTCAGCGGCATTCTGCTTGACCTCGGTGTGTCTTCGCCGCAGCTTGATGACGCCGAGCGCGGCTTCAGTTTCCTCAATGACGGGCCGCTGGACATGCGCATGGACCCGTCCCGTGGCATCAGCGCTGCCGAATTCGTCAACACCGCGCCCGTGGAAGAAATCGCCCGGGTGTTCAAGGAATACGGCGAAGAACGTTTCTCCGGGCGTATGGCCCGTGCGGTCGCCGAGCGTCGTGACATCAAGCCGTTCGAGCGCACCGCCGATCTGGCCGAAGTGCTGAAAGTCGCCAACCCGGCGTGGGAAAAGGGCAAGAACCCGGCCACCCGCGCATTCCAGGGGTTGCGCATTCACGTCAACAACGAACTCGGCGATCTGGAAGCCGGCCTCGACGCCGCGCTGGAAGCGCTGGAAGTTGGCGGCCGCCTGGTGGTGATCAGCTTCCACTCGCTGGAAGACCGCATCGTCAAACTGTTCATGCGCAAGCTGGTGAAAGGTGAGGCCGACAATTTGCCGCGCAACCTGCCGGTTCGCCACGTCGCCTTCGAACCGAAAATCAAAATCCACGGCAAAGCGCAGACGGCCTCCGACGCCGAACTCAAAGCCAACCCACGTTCCCGTAGCGCCGTCATGCGTGTCGCGGAGAAGTTGCGGTGAGCAAGCTTTTCGCCAAACCACTGCCCGGCGGCAGCTTTCTGATGCTGCTGCTGTTTATCGGCGTGCTGTTTTCGGCCATTGCCGTGTCGTACAGCGCGCACTGGAACCGGCAGTTGCTCAACACCCTTTATAACGAACTCAGCGTGCGCGACAAGGCGCAGGCCGAGTGGGGACGCTTGATTCTCGAGCAGAGCACCTGGACCGCGCACAGCCGCATCGAAGTGCTAGCCACCGAACAACTGAAAATGCACATCCCTGGCGCGGCTGACGTGAAGATGGTGGCGCCATGATGAAACTCGAAGGCGCACTGTTCCCATGGCGCTTCCGCCTGATGGTGGCGCTGCTCGGTCTGATGGTCGCGGCGATCTGCTGGCGCATCATCGACCTGCAAGTGGTCGACCGTGACTTCCTCAAAGGGCAGGGCGATGCGCGCAGCCTGCGGCATATTCCGATTCCGGCGCACCGTGGCCTGATCACCGACCGTAATGGCGAGCCTCTGGCGGTCAGTACGCCGGTGACTACGCTGTGGGCCAATGCCAAGGAAATGCAGTCGGCCAAAGAGAAGTGGCCGGCGCTCGCCGCTGCGCTGGGCCAGAACCCGAAAGCCCTGAGCGAACGCCTCGAAGCCCAGGCCAACAAAGAATTCATTTATCTGGTGCGCGGGCTGACCCCCGAGCAGGGTCAGGCTGTGCTCGATCTGAAAGTGCCGGGCGTCTACGGCATCGAAGAATTCCGCCGCTTCTACCCGGCCGGTGAAGTCACCGCGCACATGGTCGGCTTTACCGACATCGACGATCACGGTCGCGAAGGCGTCGAGCTGGCCTATGACGAATGGCTGGCCGGGGTGCCGGGCAAACGACAAGTCATCAAGGATCGCCGTGGCCGGTTGATCAAGGATGTTCAAGTCACCAAGAACGCCAAGGCCGGCAAGCCCTTGGCGTTGTCGATTGACCTGCGTCTGCAATACCTGGCCAACCGCGAGCTGCGCAACGCGATCATCGAGAACGGTGCCAAGGCCGGCAGTCTGGTGATCATGGATGTGAAGACCGGCGAGATCCTGGCCATGGTCAACCAGCCGACCTACAACCCGAACAACCGTCGCAACCTGCAACCGGCGATGATGCGCAACCGCGCCATGATCGACGTGTTCGAGCCGGGTTCGACCATGAAAGCCATTTCCATGAGCGCGGCAATCGAAACCGGCCGCTGGAAACCGAGCGACACCGTCGAGGTGTATCCGGGCTCGTTGCAGATCGGCAAATACACCATCAAAGACGTGTCGAAGACCGAAGGGCCAGTGCTCGATCTGACCGGCATCCTGATCAATTCCAGTAACGTCGGCATGAGTAAGGTCGCCTTCGATATCGGCGGCGAAACCATTTTCCGTCTCGCGCAGAAAGTCGGCCTCGGTCAGGACACCGGCCTGGGCTTCCCCGGCGAACGTGTCGGCAATCTGCCGAACTACCGCGAATGGCGCAAGGCTGAAACTGCAACCTTGTCTTACGGCTACGGTATTTCGGTGACCGCGATCCAGTTGGTGCACGCGTTCTCGGCACTGGCCAACAACGGTCGTCTCGCGCCGCTGACGCTGATCAAAACCGACAAGATGCCGCAGACCACCCAAGTGCTGCCGGAAGCCGTGGCGAAAACCATGCAGGGCATGTTGCAGCAGGTAATCGAAGCGCCGCGCGGCGTGTTCCGTGCGCAGGTGCCGGCTTATCACGTCGGCGGCAAGTCGGGTACCGCGCGCAAGACCTCGGTCGGCACCAAGGGCTACGCGGAAAACTCCTACCGTTCGCTGTTCGCCGGCTTCGGCCCGATGAGCGATCCGCGTTACGCCATTGTTGTGGTGATTGATGAGCCAACCAAGGCCGGTTACTTCGGTGGTCTGGTGTCGGCGCCGGTATTCAGCCGTGTGATGTCCGGCACCCTGCGTCTGATGAACGTGACCCCGGACAACCTGCCGACCACCCAACAGGCCAACGCCACCCCGGTCGTTCCGCTGAAAGCCAATGGAGGGCGCGGCTGATGTCATTAAGTCTGAACAAGATATTTCCCCACGCCGGCCACGATCTGTTGATCCGTGAACTGGCGCTGGACAGCCGCAACGTGCGCGCCGGCGATCTGTTTCTCGCCGTGCCCGGCGGCCGTTTCGATGGCCGTGCGCATATCGCGGATGCCTTGCAACGCGGCGCGGCTGCCGTGGCTTATGAAGTCGAAGGCGCCACCGTGCTGCCGATCACTGACGTGCCGCTGATTCCGGTCAAGGGTCTGGCGGCGCAGCTGTCGGACATCGCCGGGCGTTTTTACGGTGAGCCGAGTCATCACCTGAACCTGATCGGTGTCACCGGCACCAATGGCAAGACCAGCGTGACCCAACTGGTCGCGCAGGCGCTGGATCTGCTCGGCCAGCATTGCGGCATCGTCGGTACGCTGGGTTCCGGTTTCTACGGCGCGCTGGAAAGCGGCCTGCACACCACGCCGAACCCGATTGCCGTGCAAGCGACCCTGGGTGACCTGAAAAAGGCCGGTGCCAAAGCCGTGGCCATGGAAGTCTCGTCCCACGGTCTGGATCAGGGCCGGGTCACCGCGCTGGCGTTCGACGTGGCGGTGATGACCAACCTGTCCCGCGATCATCTGGATTATCACGGCACCATGCAGGCGTACGCCGAGGCCAAGGCCCGGCTGTTCGCCTGGAATGACCTGAAGTGCCGCGTGGTCAACCTCGACGACGATTTCGGCCGGCAACTGGCGGCGGAAAAACGCGAGTCGCGTTTGATCACCTACAGCCTGCTCGACAGCAGTGCCTACCTGTTCTGCCGCGAAGCGCAGTTCGACGACCATGGTGTACGCGCCACGCTGGTCACGCCGCAGGGCGAGCATCACCTGCGCAGTACGCTGCTTGGTCGTTTCAACCTGAGTAACGTGCTGGCCGCAGTCGGCGCCTTGCTCGGTCTGGATTACGCCCTCGACGAAATTCTCAAAGTGCTGCCGAAGCTCGAAGGCCCGGCCGGTCGCATGCAGCGTCTGGGTGGTGGCACGCAGCCGTTGGTGGTGGTCGATTACGCCCACACGCCCGATGCGCTGGAAAAGGTTCTCACTGCGCTGCGCCCGCACGTCAAAGGCCAACTGCTGTGCCTGTTCGGCTGCGGCGGTGATCGCGATCGCGGCAAACGTCCGTTGATGGCCGAAGTGGTCGAGCGTCTCGCCGACCAGGTGCTGGTCACCGATGACAACCCGCGCACCGAAGATCCTGCTGTGATTTTCGACGACATCCGCGCCGGTTTCACCGCTGTGGATAAAGTCACTTTCGTCGCCGGTCGCGGCCAGGCCATCGCACAACTTATCGCCGGCGCGACCGCTGACGACGTGATTGTTCTCGCCGGCAAAGGTCACGAGGACTATCAGGAAATCAACGGCGTGCGCCATGCCTTCTCCGATCTGGTCGAGGCTGATCATGCTCTGACCGCGTGGGAGGTGGCCCATGCTTAAGGCTCTGACACTTAGTGAACTGACCAACGCCCTCGAAGCCCGTTTGATCGGCGCTGACGCGAGTTTCGACGGCGTCAGTATCGACAGCCGCGCCATTCAGCCCGGCCAGTTGTTCATCGCCCTGACCGGCCCGCGTTTCGACGGTCATGACTACCTTAACGATGTCGCTGGCAAAGGCGCCGTCGCTGCATTGGTCGAGCGTGAAGTCGCCGACAGCGCGTTGCCGCAATTGCTGGTCAAGGACACCCGTCAGGCCCTCGGCCAACTCGGCGCGTTGAACCGTGCTGCGTTCACCCAGCCAGTGGCGGCGGTGACCGGTTCCAGTGGCAAGACCACGGTCAAGGAAATGCTCGCGAGCATCCTGCGCACGCGCGGTCCGGTGCTGGCGACCCGTGGCAATCTGAACAACGACCTCGGCGTGCCGCTGACCCTGATCGAACTGGCGCCGGAACACACCTCGGCTGTCATCGAACTGGGCGCTTCACGTCTGGGCGAGATCGCTTACACCGTCGGCCTGACCAAGCCGCACGTAGCGATCCTGAACAACGCCGGCACCGCTCACGTCGGTGAGTTCGGCGGTCCGGAAAAAATCGTCGAAGCCAAAGGTGAAATCATCGAAGGCCTGGCCGCCGATGGCATCGCCGTGCTCAACCTCGATGACAAGGCTTTCGGTATCTGGAAGACCCGCGCTGCCGGTCGTCAGGTGCTGACCTTCGCCCTGAGCAACAGCGAGGCGAATTTCCACGCCAGCGATCTGGCCACTGATGCCCGCGGTTGCCCGGCGTTCAACCTGCACACCCCTGAAGGTAGCGAGCGCGTGCAACTGAACCTGCTCGGTACCCATAACGTCGCCAATGCCCTGGCTGCCGCCGCTGCTGCCCACGCCTTGGGCGTGTCGCTGTTCGGCATCGCCACCGGGCTGGGCGCGGTGCAACCGGTCAAGGGGCGCACCGTCGCGCAACTGGCGAAAAACGGCATGCGCGTCATCGATGACACCTACAACGCAAACCCCACCTCGATGTGCGCGGCCGTTGATATACTCGCCGGCTTTTCCGGCCGCACCGTCCTGGTGCTCGGGGATATCGGCGAGTTGGGCGACTGGGCGGAGCAGGGGCACCGCGACGTGGGCGAGTACGCCCGAGGCAAGGTTTCCGCGCTTTACGCGGTCGGGCCGAACATGGTCCACGCGGTAAACGCTTTCGGTGAGCAGGCGCAGCACTTCGGCACCCAGGCCGAGCTGATCCAGGCCCTCGCCGCCGAGCAGGACACAAACACCACCATTTTGATCAAGGGTTCGCGCAGCGCAGCGATGGAAAACATCGTTGCGGCTCTGTGCGGGTCCAGTCTGGAGAAACATTAATGCTGCTGCTGCTAGCGGAGTATCTGCAACAGTTCTACAAAGGCTTCGCGGTCTTCCAGTACCTGACCCTGCGCGGGATTCTCGGTGTGCTGACCGCGCTGGTCTTGTCGCTGTGCTATGGCCCGTGGATGATCCGTACTCTGCAGAACCGTCAGATCGGCCAATCGGTGCGCAACGACGGTCCGCAATCGCACCTGTCCAAATCCGGTACGCCGACCATGGGTGGCGCGCTGATTCTGTCTTCGATCGGCGTCAGCACCTTGCTCTGGGCTGACCTGAGCAACCGCTACGTCTGGGTGGTGCTGCTGGTGACCCTGCTGTTCGGCGCCATCGGCTGGGTCGACGATTACCGCAAAGTCATCGAGAAGAACTCCCGTGGCCTGCCGAGCCGCTGGAAGTATTTCTGGCAGTCGGTGTTCGGCCTCGGCGCTGCGATCTTCCTTTATATGACTGCCGCGACGCCGGTGGAAACCACGCTGATTCTGCCGATGCTCAAGGACTACAGCATCCCGCTGGGCGCCGGTTTCATCGTGCTGACCTACTTCGTCATTGTCGGTTCGAGCAACGCGGTCAACCTGACTGACGGCCTCGACGGCCTGGCGATCATGCCGACGGTGATGGTCGGCGGCGGCCTGGGGATTTTCTGCTACCTGTCGGGCAACGTGAAGTTCGCCGAATACCTGCTGATTCCTTACGTGCCGGGCGCAGGCGAATTGATCGTGTTCTGCGGTGCACTGATCGGTGCCGGCCTCGGTTTCCTCTGGTTCAACACCTATCCAGCGCAGGTGTTCATGGGCGACGTCGGTGCCCTGGCACTCGGCGCGGCACTGGGCACCATCGCGGTGATCGTCCGTCAGGAAATCGTCCTGTTCATCATGGGCGGCGTGTTCGTGATGGAAACCCTGTCAGTGGTCATTCAGGTTGCCTCCTTTAAGCTGACCGGTCGCCGCGTGTTCCGCATGGCGCCGATTCACCACCACTTTGAACTCAAGGGCTGGCCCGAGCCGCGCGTGATCGTCCGTTTCTGGATCATCACCGTGATTCTCGTCCTGGTCGGCCTTGCCACCCTGAAGCTGAGGTAGAACGAGTGTCTCTGATCGCTTCTGACCACTTCCGCATCGTTGTCGGCCTCGGCAAGAGCGGCATGTCCCTGGTTCGCTTCCTGGCGAACCGGGGCACGTCGTTTGCTGTGGCCGACACGCGGGAAAATCCACCGGAACTGGCCACGCTCAAGCGTGACTATCCGCACGTGGAAGTGCGTTGTGGCGAGCTGGACGTCGAATTCCTCTGCCGTGCCGACGAGCTCTACGTAAGCCCCGGCTTGGCGCTGGCGACTCCGGCCCTGCAAGCCGCCGCTGCCCGTGGCGTGAAAATGTCTGGCGACATCGAGTTGTTCGCGCGTTACGCGCGGGCGCCGATCGTCGCGATCACCGGCTCCAACGCGAAAAGCACCGTGACCACGCTGGTCGGTGAGATGGCGGCTGCGGCCGGCAAGCGCGTCGCCGTTGGCGGCAACCTCGGCACGCCAGCGCTGGACCTGCTCAGCGATGACGTCGAGCTGTACGTCATGGAGTTGTCGAGTTTCCAGCTGGAAACCACCGACCAGCTCAACGCCGAAGTCGCCACCGTACTGAACATCAGCGAAGACCACATGGATCGCTACAGCGGTCTGCCGGCCTATCACCTGGCCAAGCACCGGATCTTCCGGGGCGCGAAGCAGTTTGTGGTCAACCGTCAGGATGCCCTGAGCCGTCCATTGATCGGTGAAGGTCAGCCATGCTGGACCTTTGGCCTGAGCAAACCGGATTTCAAAGCGTTCGGCATTCGCGAAGAAGACGGCGAGAAGTACCTCTCCTTCGAATTCCAGAACCTGATGCCCGTGCGTGAACTGAAGATTCGCGGTGCGCATAACCAGTCCAACGCGCTCGCCGCATTGGCACTGGGTCACGCTGTGGGTCTGCCGTTCGACGCCATGCTCGCGGCGCTGCGCACGTTTGCCGGGCTCGAACACCGCTGCCAGTGGGTGCGCGATCTCGATGGCGTGGCCTATTACAACGATTCCAAAGCCACCAACGTTGGCGCCGCTCTGGCGGCCATCGAAGGCCTCGGTGCGGACATCGACGGCAAGGTCATTCTGATCGCCGGCGGTGACGGCAAAGGCGCCGAATTCAACGATCTGCGCGATCCGGTGGCGGCCAACTGCCGCGCCGTGGTGCTGATGGGGCGTGACTCCGACAAGATCGGCGAGGCCATTGGCGATGCCGTGCCGCTGATCCGCGCGACCTCGCTGGTCGACGCCGTCGCGCAATGCCGCGCAGCTGCCCAGCCGGGTGACGTGGTGCTGCTGTCTCCGGCCTGCGCCAGTTTCGACATGTTCAAGAATTACGAAGACCGTGGTCACCAGTTCGTCCGCGCTGTGGAGGAACTGGCATGAACTTGAGAAACATCATCAAGCCGTACCCGTCGCCGCTGATCACCGGGCGTGGCATCGACCTCGACTTCCCGATGCTCGCCGGTTGCCTGGCGCTGCTCGGCCTGGGCCTGATCATGATCGCTTCGGCGTCCACCGAAGTGGCGGCGGCGCAGTCGGGCAGTCCGCTGTATTACATGATTCGCCACCTTATCTATGTGGTGCTGGGTCTGGGCGCGTGCATTGTCACCATGATGATCCCGATCGCCACTTGGCAGCGCCTCGGCTGGATGATGCTGATCGGTGCGTTCGGCCTGTTGGTGATGGTGATCATCCCCGGCATCGGCCGCGAAGTGAACGGTTCGATGCGCTGGATCGGTTTCAGCTTCTTCAACGTGCAGCCGTCGGAAATCGCCAAGGTGTTCGTGGTGATCTACCTCGCCGGTTATCTGGTGCGCCGGCAGAAAGAAGTGCGCGAGAGCTGGATGGGCTTCTTCAAGCCGTTCATCGTCCTGCTGCCGATGGCGGGTCTGTTGCTGATGGAACCGGACTTCGGTGCCACCGTAGTCATGATGGGCGCGGCGGCGGCGATGCTGTTCCTTGGCGGGGTCGGGCTGTTCCGCTTCTCGCTGATGGTGGTGCTGGCGGTTGGCGCGGTGGTTCTGCTGATTCAGATGCAGCCGTATCGAATGGCGCGTCTGACCAACTTCGCCGACCCGTGGGCCGACCAGTTCGGTGCCGGCTATCAGTTGTCGCAGGCCTTGATCGCTTTCGGTCGCGGCGAGTGGCTGGGCGTCGGCCTGGGCAACAGCGTGCAGAAACAGTTTTATCTGCCGGAAGCGCACACCGACTTCGTGTTCTCGGTACTTGCCGAAGAACTGGGCGCCGTGGGTTCGTTGTGCACCGTCGCGCTGTTCGTGTTCGTGTGTATTCGCGGCATGTACATCGGCCTGTGGGCGGAGAAGGCCAAGCAGTTCTTTGCCGCTTACGTGGCTTACGGCTTGTCGTTCCTGTGGATTGGTCAGTTCCTGATCAACATCGGTGTGAACGTCGGCCTGCTGCCAACCAAGGGTCTGACCTTGCCGTTCCTCAGTTACGGCGGCAGCTCGCTGGTGATCTGCTGCGCCTGTCTGGGCCTGTTGCTGCGCATCGAGTGGGAGAGTCGAACCCACCTGGGCAGCGAAGAGATGGAATTCCAGGAGAGCGACTTCGCCGAGGAGCCGACTCATGGGCGCTAACGTATTGATCATGGCCGGCGGTACCGGCGGCCACGTGTTCCCGGCGCTGGCCTGTGCCCGCGAGTTTCAGGCGCGCGGCTACACCGTGCACTGGCTCGGCACGCCACGGGGGATCGAAAACGAACTGGTCCCGGCGGCAGGGCTTGAACTGCACCGGATCAACGCCAGCGGTCTGCGTGGCAAGGGCAAGCTGTCGCTGCTCAAGGCGCCGCTGATGCTGCTGAAATCGGTGTGGCAGGCGCGGGCGATCATGCGCCGTCTGAAGCCGGTGTGCGTGGTTGGCTTCGGCGGTTATGTGACCGGCCCTGGTGGTCTTGCCGCGAAACTGGCTGGCGTGCCGGTGATCGTTCACGAGCAGAACGCTGTCGCCGGCACCGCCAATCGGTTGCTGGTGCCGTTCGCCGCCCGAGTGTGTGAAGCGTTCCCCGACACCTTTACTCTGTCGGACAGCCGCCGTACCACCGGTAATCCGGTGCGCAGCGAGCTGTTCCTCGACACATCGCGACCGGCGCTGGCCGGGCGCAAAGCGCGTTTGCTGATCCTTGGCGGCAGCCTGGGCGCAGAACCGTTGAACAAATTGCTGCCTGAAGCCCTGGCCCAAGTCGCTGCCGACCTGCGCCCGGAAGTGTTTCATCAGGCCGGCAAAAACCACGATGAAGTGACTGCCGAGCGTTACCGCGCCGTGGGTGTGGAAGCGCAGGTGCAGCCGTTCATCAAAGACATGGCCCAGGCCTATGGCTGGGCTGACCTGGTGGTGTGCCGCGCTGGCGCGTTGACCATCAGTGAGCTGGCGGCCGCCGGTCTGCCCTCGATGCTGGTGCCTTTGCCCCACGCGATCGACGATCACCAGACCCGCAACGCCGATTATTTGGCCCGCGAAGGCGCTGCCTTCCTGATGCCGCAAAGAACGACTGGTGCCGCGGATCTTGCCGCGCGCCTGACAGAGGTCTTGATGCAACCGCAACGACTCGAAGCAATGGCCCAAGCGGCCCGCCGACTGGCCAAACCCGATGCCACCCGTAGCGTGGTCGATACCTGTCTGGAGGTGGCCCATGGTTGAGAATCAGAAAGCCATGCCACAACCGGAAATGCGCCGCATCCGTCGCATCCACTTCGTCGGCATCGGCGGCGTGGGCATGTGCGGCATCGCTGAAGTGTTGTTGAACCTGGGCTATCAAGTCTCCGGTTCCGACCTGAAAGCCTCGCCGGTCACCGAGCGCCTGGAAACCTTCGGCGCGCAGATCTTCATCGGTCACCGTGCCGAGAACGCCGCTACCGCCGACGTGCTGGTGGTGTCGAGCGCAGTGAACACGTCCAACCCGGAAGTGGCGACTGCCCTTGAGCGCCGCATTCCAGTGGTGCCGCGTGCAGAAATGCTCGCCGAGCTGATGCGCTATCGCCACGGCATCGCCGTCGCCGGTACCCATGGCAAAACCACCACCACCAGCCTGATCGCTTCGGTGTTCGCGGCCGGTGGTCTGGACCCGACATTCGTGATCGGTGGTCGTCTGAACGCGGCGGGCACCAACGCCCAGCTCGGCACCAGCCGTTACCTGATCGCCGAAGCGGACGAAAGCGATGCGAGCTTCCTGCATCTGCAGCCGCTGGTGGCCGTGGTCACCAACATAGACGCCGACCACATGGCGACCTACGACGGTGACTTCAACAAACTGAAGAAAACCTTCGTCGAATTCCTGCACAACCTGCCGTTCTACGGTTTGGCGGTGATGTGCCTGGACGATCCGGTGGTGCGCGAAATCCTGCCGCTGGTCAAGCGTCCGACCGTTACCTACGGCTTCAGCGAAGACGCCGATGTGCGCGCGATCAATGTCCGTCAGCAGGGCATGCAGACCTTCTTCACCGTCCTGCGCCCGGATCGCGAGCCGCTGGACGTGTCGGTGAACATGCCCGGCAACCATAACGTGCTCAACTCGCTGGCGACCATCTGCATCGCCACCGACGAAGGCGTCAGCGATGAAGCCATCGTTCAGGGCCTGTCAGGCTTCCAGGGCGTCGGTCGACGCTTTCAGGTCTACGGCGAGCTGCCGGTGGACGGCGGCAACGTGATGCTGGTCGACGACTACGGTCACCACCCGACCGAAGTTGCTGCCGTGATCAAAGCCGTGCGCGGTGGCTGGCCGGAGCGTCGTCTGGTGATGGTCTACCAGCCGCACCGCTACAGCCGCACCCGTGATCTGTACGACGACTTCGTCAATGTACTGGCCGACGCCAACGTGCTGCTGCTGATGGAAGTCTATCCGGCCGGCGAAGAGCCGATCCCCGGCGCCGACAGCCGCAAGCTGTGCAACAGCATCCGTCAGCGCGGTCAGCTCGACCCGATCTACATCGAGCGTGGCGTTGACTTGGCGCCGTTGGTCAAGCCGCTGCTGCGCGCCGGCGACATTCTGTTGTGCCAGGGCGCTGGTGACATCGGCGGTCTCGCGCCGAAGCTGTTGAAAAGTGAATTGTTCGCCGGCGCCGTGGCGGCGCCGGTCGAGGGGAAGTTGAAATGACTGCTGCCTACGCCAAGCTGTTCTCCACCATCGCGCCGAAAGACTTCGGCCGCGTCGCCGTGCTCTTCGGCGGCCTGAGTGCCGAGCGTGAGGTTTCGCTGAAATCCGGCAACGCCGTGCTCGAGGCGCTGCAAAGCGCTGGCGTCGATGCGTTCGGCATCGATGTCGGTGAAGACTTCCTGCAGCGTCTGCTCAGCGAAAAGATCGACCGCGCGTTCATCATTCTCCACGGTCGCGGCGGTGAAGACGGCAGCATGCAGGGCCTGCTCGAGTGCGCGGGCATCCCGTACACCGGCAGCGGCATCCTCGCCTCGGCACTGGCGATGGACAAGCTGCGTACCAAGCAGGTCTGGCACAGCCTCGGGATTCCGACGCCGCGTCACGCCGTGCTGTGCAGCGAAGCCGATTGTATTTCCGCAGCGACGGAACTGGGCCTGCCTTTGATCGTCAAACCGGCGCATGAAGGTTCAAGTATCGGGATGGCCAAAGTGAATTCTGCGTCCGAGTTGATCGACGCATGGAAAGCGGCCAGTACCTACGATTCGCAAGTGTTGGTCGAGCAATGGATTCAAGGTCCGGAGTTCACCATCGCCACCCTGCGTGACCAGGTGTTGCCTCCAATCGCCCTGGGTACACCGCACACATTTTACGACTACGACGCCAAGTACATCGCCAACGATACCCAGTACCGCATTCCGTGCGGGCTGGACGCGGCCAAGGAACAGGAACTCATGGAACTCACGGCCAAGGCCTGTGAGGCGCTGGGTATCGCCGGTTGGGGCCGGGCGGACGTGATGCAGGACGCCGACGGGCAGTTCTGGTTCCTCGAAGTCAATACCGCACCGGGCATGACCGATCACAGCCTGGTGCCGATGGCGGCGCGGGCTGCCGGTCTGGATTTCCAGCAACTGGTTCTGGCCATTCTGGCCGCCAGCGTTGAAGACGCAGGCGCAACAGAGGCGCGAGGTTAAGACCATGCAAGGCGCTCATCTCAGACATCAGCCACCCGCACCCGGCCGCAAGCCGGTGCCGCGGGGTGCCAGCCGAATGGTGGCGAAAGAGCCGATGTCCGCGCGCCTGCCGAAAGCCAATTTCGGCTTTCTGAAAAGCCTGTTCTGGCCGGTGCTGCTGGTGGCGCTGGGCTTTGGTACCTACGAAGGCGCGCAGCGTCTGCTGCCGTACGCCGACCGGCCGATCAGCAAGATCGCGGTGCAGGGCGACCTCAGCTACATCAGCCAGCAGGCGGTGCAGCAGCGGATCGCGCCGTTCGTGGCGTCGAGCTTCTTCACCATCGACCTCGCCGGTATGCGTACCGAGCTCGAGCAGATGCCCTGGATCGCCCACGCCGAAGTGCGTCGGGTGTGGCCGGATCAGGTAGTGATCCGCCTCGAAGAGCAATTGCCGGTGGCGCGTTGGGGCGACGAGTCATTGCTCAACAACCAGGGCCAGGCGTTCACGCCCAAGGAACTGGCGAACTACGAACACCTGCCGCAGCTGTTCGGCCCACAACGGGCTCAGCAGCAGGTGATGCAGCAGTATCAGGTGCTGAGCCAGATGTTGCGCCCGTTGGGTTTTTCGATTGCACGCCTGGAATTGCGTGAACGCGGCAGCTGGTTCCTGACCACCGGTGCCGGCAGTTCCGGCCCCGGCATCGAGTTGCTGCTGGGACGCGGCAACCTGGTGGAAAAGATGCGCCGCTTTATCGCCATCTATGACAAGACGCTGAAAGAGCAGATTACGAACATTGCGCGCATCGATCTGCGCTACGCCAACGGCCTCGCTGTTGGCTGGCGGGAACCCGTAGCGCCGACGACAGCCCAACCCGCTGTCGCAAAGAATTAAGAAGAGGCAGGACCCATGGCAAACGTGCAAAGCGGCAAAATGATCGTCGGTCTGGATATCGGCACCTCCAAAGTGGTGGCGCTGGTAGGCGAGGTCGCGGACGACGGCCAGCTGGAAATCGTCGGGATCGGCACGCATCCGTCCCGCGGCCTGAAGAAGGGCGTGGTGGTCAACATCGAATCCACCGTGCAGTCGATCCAGCGCGCGATCGAAGAAGCCCAGCTGATGGCCGGCTGCCGCATTCACTCGGCGTTCGTCGGCGTGGCCGGCAATCATATCCGCAGCCTGAACTCCCACGGCATCGTCGCGATCCGTGATCGCGAAGTCAGCTCGGCCGACCTTGAGCGTGTGCTCGACGCCGCTCAGGCCGTGGCGATCCCGGCTGACCAGCGCGTGCTGCACACCCTGCCGCAGGATTACGTGATCGATAACCAGGAAGGCGTGCGCGAGCCGCTGGGCATGTCCGGCGTGCGTCTGGAAGCCAAGGTTCACGTGGTCACCTGCGCCGTCAACGCTGCTCAGAACATTGAAAAATGCGTGCGTCGCTGCGGTCTGGAAATCGACGACATCATTCTCGAGCAACTGGCCTCGGCCTACTCGGTGCTGACCGACGACGAGAAAGAACTGGGCGTGTGCCTGGTCGACATCGGCGGCGGCACCACCGACATCGCGATCTTCACCGAAGGCGCGATCCGTCACACCGCGGTGATCCCGATTGCCGGTGATCAAGTGACCAACGACATCGCCATGGCGTTGCGCACCCCGACCCAGTACGCCGAAGAGATCAAGATCCGTTATGCCTGCGCCCTGGCCAAACTGGCCGGTGCCGGTGAAACCATCAAGGTGCCGAGCGTTGGCGACCGTCCACCGCGTGAGCTGTCGCGTCAGGCCTTGGCCGAAGTGGTCGAGCCGCGTTACGACGAACTGTTCACCCTGATCCAGGCCGAGCTGCGTCGCAGCGGCTACGAAGACCTGATCCCGGCGGGCATCGTGCTCACCGGCGGTACGTCGAAAATGGAAGGCGCCACTGAACTGGCCGAAGAAATCTTCCACATGCCGGTGCGCCTCGGTGTGCCGCATGGCGTGAAAGGTCTGGATGACGTGGTGCGCAACCCGATTTATTCCACTGGCGTCGGTTTGTTGATGTACGGCCTGCAGAAGCAGTCCGACGGAGTTTCGTTCTCCGGCATCGGCAGCCGCGACAGCTACAGCAGCGAAGAGCCTCAGGCGCCGCTGCTGGACCGACTGAAAAAGTGGGTTCAGGGCAATTTTTAAAAGCTTTACCGCAACACCGCAACAAACAGCAGTAGGCGAAAAAACTAGAGAATGTAAGGAGAGGGAAAATGTTCGAACTCGTAGACAACATCCCCGCAAGCCCGGTAATCAAAGTTATCGGTGTCGGCGGTGGCGGCGGCAACGCTGTCAATCACATGGTCAAGAGCAACATCGAAGGCGTTGAGTTCATCTGCGCCAACACCGATGCTCAAGCGCTGAAAAACATCGGCGCGCGGACCATCCTGCAACTGGGCACCGGCGTGACCAAGGGCCTGGGTGCCGGCGCCAATCCTGAAGTCGGCCGTCAAGCCGCTCTGGAAGACCGTGAGCGCATCGCTGAAGTCCTGGCCGGCACCAACATGGTGTTCATCACCACCGGCATGGGCGGCGGTACCGGTACCGGTGCAGCGCCGATCATCGCCGAAGTGGCCAAGGAAATGGGCATCCTCACCGTTGCGGTCGTGACCCGTCCGTTCCCGTTCGAAGGCCGCAAGCGTATGCAGATCGCCGACGAAGGCATTCGCATGCTTTCCGAAAGCGTCGACTCGCTGATCACCATTCCGAACGAAAAACTGCTGACCATCCTCGGCAAAGACGCAAGCCTGCTGTCGGCTTTCGCCAAGGCTGACGATGTTCTGGCCGGTGCCGTTCGCGGTATCTCCGACATCATCAAGCGTCCGGGCATGATCAACGTCGACTTCGCCGACGTACGCACCGTGATGAGCGAAATGGGCATGGCGATGATGGGCACTGGCTGCGCCAGCGGTCCGAACCGTGCACGTGAAGCCACCGAAGCGGCAATCCGCAACCCGCTGCTGGAAGACGTCAACCTGCAAGGCGCGCGCGGCATTCTGGTGAACATCACCGCCGGTCCTGACCTGTCCCTGGGTGAGTACTCCGACGTGGGTTCGATCATCGAAGCCTTCGCTTCCGAGCACGCGATGGTCAAGGTCGGTACCGTTATCGATCCGGACATGCGCGACGAGCTGCACGTAACCGTAGTTGCCACCGGTCTGGGCGCGAAAATCGAGAAGCCTGTAAAGGTCATCGACAACACCGTTCACACCTCGATGGCTTCGGCGCAGGTGCAACAACCGGCTCCGGCCCGTCAGGAGCAGCCAGCGGTTAACTACCGTGATCTGGACCGTCCGACCGTCATGCGCAACCAGGCTCAGGCCGGTGCTGCGGCTGCCGCGAAGATGAATCCGCAGGATGACCTGGACTATCTGGACATTCCGGCATTCCTGCGTCGTCAGGCCGATTGATGGAATGTATCAGGGCTATGAAGGTGATTGGTGTTCAGCAAAGGCATGGTCTGCTATCATCGCCAGCCTTTGTTGATACCAGTTCGCAATTTGCGCTGAAGCGGCCCAAGCCATGATTAAACAACGCACACTGAAAAATATTATCCGTGCCACAGGTGTAGGCCTGCATTCCGGCGAGAAGGTCTATCTGACCCTCAAGCCTGCGCCTGTCGACACTGGCATTGTGTTTTGTCGCGCTGACCTCGACCCTGTGGTGCAGATTCCTGCCCGCGCGGAAAACGTCGGTGAAACCACTATGTCGACGACGCTGATCAATGGCGACGTCAAAGTGGACACGGTAGAGCACTTGCTCTCGGCCATGGCTGGCCTGGGCATCGATAACGCCTACGTCGAGCTCTCCGCGTCCGAAGTCCCGATCATGGATGGCAGCGCTGGACCCTTCGTATTCCTGATTCAATCGGCAGGCCTGGAAGAACAGGACGCCGCCAAGAAATTCATCCGCATCCTGCGTGAAGTGACAGTGGAAGACGGCGACAAGCGCGCCACTTTCGTCCCTTTCGAAGGCTTCAAGGTGAGCTTCGAGATCGATTTCGATCACCCGGTATTCCGGGACCGCACCCAGAGTGCAAGCGTGGATTTTTCCAGCACTTCGTTCGTAAAAGAAGTCAGCCGCGCCCGTACCTTTGGTTTCATGAGTGACATCGAGTACCTGCGCAAGCACAACCTCGCACTCGGCGGCAGCGTGGAAAACGCGATCGTGGTCGACGCTGATGGCGTGTTGAACGAAGACGGTCTTCGTTATGAAGACGAATTCGTGAAGCACAAGATCCTCGATGCGATTGGCGACCTGTACCTGCTGGGCAACAGCCTGATTGGTGAGTTCAAAGGCTTCAAGTCCGGTCATGCACTGAACAACCAGCTGCTGCGCAAATTGATTGAGCAGACAGATGCTTGGGAAGTGGTGACGTTCGAAGACGCCAGCACCGCACCAATCTCTTACATGCGCCCGGTTGCGGCGGTGTAAGTAAAAAACCTCTCTAGTTTTTTGAAGGCCATCCTCGGATGGCCTTTTTTTATGCCCTTTCAAAAGCAAAAGATCGCAGCCTTCGGCAGCTCCTACAGGGATACCGCATTTCAGATGTAGGAGCTGCCGAAGGCTGCGATCTTTTGACTTTAAATTGACACTACAACGCGATTGCGCCCGCCTTCCTTGGCCTGATACAGCGCCTTGTCCGCCGCAAACAGCAACTGCTCCAGGGTCATCTCGCTCGCCGTCGTCCATGTGGCGATGCCGATACTCACGGTCATCGCCCGCTCAGCGCCTTCAACCCAGGGCAAGTTTTCCACAGCCTGGCGAATCTGCTCGGCGATCTGCTGCGCCCCGGCGCTGTCGGTTTCGGCGAGAATCACCGAAAACTCTTCACCGCCATACCTCGCGACCAGATCCGCCGGGCGCCGCACGTTCGCGGTGATTACCTTGGCCAGTTCGCGCAACACCTGATCCCCAGCCTGATGGCCATGGCGGTCATTGAAGGCCTTGAAGTGGTCAGCATCGATCATCATCACCGACAGCGGCTGGCCGGAGCGCTGCGCGCGGAACCATTCGTGGCGCAGGGTCTGGTCGAGCATGCGTCGGTTGGCAACGCCGGTCAGATCATCGGTGGCAGCCAGTTGCGCCAGTTCGCGTTCGGCGCGATGGCGCAAACGCAGTTCCCGAGCGAGCAGCCAGGTCAGCCACAACAGCCCCAGGCACAACACGCCGGTGGCGCCGCTGATCAGGATCGCCGTGCGCCGCCAAGTGCCGAACACCTCCTCGCTGGACAGCGCGACCATCACCGTCAACGGCAGATTGCCCACCCGCGAGTAGGTATAGAGCCGGCGTTGTTTATCCATGCTCGAGGTACTGGTGAAACTGCCGCTGCCATCGCGATCGTTGAGAATCCGCACGACGTTGGGCCGGTTGCCGAAACTCTTGCCGACCGAATCGCTTTGCAAATAGGGCTTCTGCGCGAGCAGCACGCCATCGCTGTTGATGATGTTCAGTGTGCTGTCGGTGCCGATGTCGAGGCTTTTGAACAGGTCGTCGAAGTAGTCGAGTTTCAGCGACGCCACCGCTACGCCGAGGAATTCACCGGTCTGCGAGGAGATGCGCCGGCTGAAGCTGATCCGCCACTGATCGGCCTCTTCGCAATCGCAACGGGTCTTGAACGGGCGGCTGATGAACATGCCCATGTCACGGTTGAACGCATGGGCGAGGAAATAATCGCGGTCGGCGAAATTGCCCGGTTTCGGTTCGATGCGCGAGGAGTCGGCGATAACCTCGCCATGCTTGTCGAGCAGGAGGATGTCGCCCTTGAAACGCGCGGTGGCAGAGCGATCGAACAGTGCCAGATGACGGATCTGCGGCGAGACGTTCTGCAGGTCGTCACGCTGAGCGGCGGCGATCAGGCCTTGCAGCGTCAGGTCGTACAGCTCGACGGTGCGCAGCACATCGGCGTCGATCAATTGCGCAATGGTCGTGGCGCGGCGCGTGGCGACTTCCTGCGCACTGGCGTACTCGCGGATCAACAGGAAGGTGACGATGCACACCATCGCAATCACGGTCAGCAGGCTGCCGAGGATCAGCAGGCGCTCGGGGCGACCGGTAAGGCCTGTGATGGAAGGCGTGCGGCTGGCGATCATGATGGGCTGTCGGTAGGAGTGGTTTCGTAAGCTTAGTAGGGCTGACGCCGGACAAACTTGTGGGAGCGAGCCTGCTCGCGAAAGCGGTGTGCCATTCAACATCAATGTTGATGGATCAACCGCGTTCGCGAGCAGGCTCGCTCCCACAGGGTAGATCACAGGATCTGAAAAACGCAGCGCCGATCTTAGAAGACGTTGACCGGGTAGTCGATGATCACGCGGTATTCATCTGTATCCGAATCAATCGCGCCGTAGCCGTTGCCGCCACGGTTGGTGGCCCATTGCAGGCGCACCGCGAGATCCTTGGCCTGGCCGCTTTGCACGACGTACTGCAAATCGATGTCGCGTTCCCAATGCTTGGCGTTATGGCCGTCGGCGCTGTACCAGCTGGAATAGCCTGCGCTGTTCGGGTCGGCTTTGGTCAGATCCACCGTGCCGCGTGAATAGGACAGCGCCGAGGTCAATCCGGGCATGCCGAGGCCAGTGAAGTCGTAAGCGTACTTGAGCTTCCAGGAGCGTTCGTTCGGGCCGTTGAAGTCCGAATACTGCTGCGAGTTGTCGAGGTAAACGCTGTCGCCCTGGCTGATGTAGTCGAACGGCGTGTTGCCGTTGACCCGCTGATAGGCGGCAGTGACGCTGTGGCTGCCGATGCCGACGGTGAGATGCGCGCTCCAGGTGTTGTTGTCGATATCGCCGAGCAGCGCATCACCGGTGTCTTGCGTGTGGTAGAAGTGCACGCCCGGGTTGAGGCTTATCACATCGTTCAAGTGCCAGGTGTAGTCGAGGTCGTAGTAGTACTGGTTCCAGATGTCCTTGAGCTCGGACGCGTAAAGGCTGCTCGTCAGGCCTTCAACGCCGCTCCAGGCCACTCCGGCCCAGTTCAAGTGTTGGCTGTCATCGCCATCGGCGAGCGTGCCGTAGGACGTGCCGATTCGGGTATGACCGCTCTGGTTATACGGCTTGGTGAAACTGGCCTGGCCACCTTCGATCAGCCAGCCGTCGAAGCTGCGGTTACTCAGGCTGATGCCACGAAAGGTCTGCGGCAGCATCCGCGTGTCGCCGCCGGCAATCACCGGGTTGGTGAGGAACAGGTCACCGGCCTTCAGTTCGGTATCGAATGCTCGCAGCTTCAGGGTCCCGCCGGCGGTTGAAAACGAGCCCGGCGCTTTGCCGTTGCCGTCGCTGATCGGCAGGATGCTCGAACCGTCGGTACCGCCTCCGCCATCGAGTTTCAAGCCGAGCATGGCATGAGCATCGACGCCGAAGCCGACCGTGCCTTCGGTATAACCCGATTCGAAAACCCCGAGAAAACCTTGCCCCCATTCAATGTTGTCGTCCGCTTTCTGCAAGCGGTTGCGATTCATGTAGTAGTTGCGGGCATTGAGGCTGAGGCTTGAGCCTTCGACGAAACTTTGTTCAGCGAGCTCGTCGGCGTGGGCGGCGGAAGCAATCGTTGCGGCAATTGCAATGAACAGCGGGGTGAGGCAGGCAGGGTAAAACACGTGCGGTGGAGCTCCTTGGGTCAGCGGGCCGCTCTGGTTCATGAGCGGCTTGATGTTTCTTGTTTTTTCAGACGCGCCAGACGGCTTTCAGACCACAACGAAAAAAGGCCGCTGAATGGCAGCGGCCTGGAGTGACGACGGTTGAACGGGAAGAGCCAAACAACCGCGTCGAGGGAAACCTTTCGCGGTGAGACTCAGCTGTCTTTCTCGAGCGCTTGAGCCTGGGAAGTAGCGGCTTGCGGGGATTGCGTCGCGTCTTGAGCCTTGGCCATCACTTCGGCCTGATGCTGATCGAATGCCTGTGCGCGCGCGACGTTGTGCGCCACGAACGCTTGCGATTCTTCAGCCATCGCCATCGGCGACAGGATCAATGAGGACAAAACGAATGCGCTGGCAATACCCATACTGTTGGACATCTTGAAAACCTTCTCGCTTGGCGAGTGCTGTTTGGTGCGGGCAAAGATAAGGTTGCCGAGGGTTGGGAAACAGCGCGATTTTCATAAATGACTGTTACAGCAAAAGCAAAGATCGGCACGGGTAACAACCCGGTCTGTGCGTGATGGTGGCCTGTGGCGAGGGGATTTATCCCCGTTGGGCTGCGAAGCGGCCCCAAGAATTCCAGCCTCAAAGATTCTTAGAGCTTGTGCACAGGATTTGCGACTGCTGCGCAGCCGAGCGGGGATAAATCCCCTCGCCACAGGGCTTGGCTGAGCATTCAGACCGGAAGGTGAATGCCAAAGGTGTTCATGCCCCGATCACTGCGCACAAACACATCCCCGCCATGCATCAGCGCAATCGCCTTGACGATGGCCAGCCCCAGCCCGTGGTTATTGCCGCTGTTGCTGCGCGAAGCATCGACCCGATAAAACCGTTCGAACAACCTCGGCAGATGCTCGCTGGCAATCGGAGTCCCGGGATTGGCCACGCCAATGCTCACCTGGTGTTCTTCAACCTCGATGCGCACCTCGATCACCTGGCCCGGTTCGGTATGCTGCACAGCGTTGCTCAGCAAATTGATCAGCGCCCGGCGCAGATGCGCGACCTCGATCTGCACTTGCGCATCGCCGCTGACCTGCACTTCAACCTGCGCGTCCTCAAGAATGAAATCCAGATAGTCCAGCGTCGTCGCCACCTCATCAGCCAATGACGTCGAGGTCAGTTTGGTCGCCTTGTTGCCCTGATCGGCGCTGGCCAGAAACAGCATGTCGTTGATGATCGAGCGCAGTCGCTCCAGCTCTTCGAGATTGGATTGCAGCACTTCGAAATAGTGTTCGGCGGAGCGCCCGCGAGTCAGCGCGACCTGGGTCTGGCCGATCAGGTTGGTCAGCGGCGAACGCAGTTCATGGGCGACGTCGGCGTTGAACGATTCCAGCCGCGAATAGGCCAGTTCAACCCGTTCCAGAGTTGAGTTGAACGATTCGACAAACTGCTCCAGTTCCGGCGGCAGCGGCGACAGGCGCAAGCGTCCGGCGCGCAGTGGTGGGGCCAGACGCTGGGCTTCCTGCGACAGTTTGATCAGCGGCTTCAGACCGATTCTTGCGACCCAATAGCCCAATGCCGAGGCCAGCAGCACCCCGACAATCGCCAGACTGATCAGGGCGATGAGCAAGTGATGCTGGGTCTGATGCAGCGTCTCGGTGTCGATGCCAATCATGAAGCGCAGCGGCGGGCGCTGGTCCTTGGCCGGGAACTGACTGACCAGCACTTTCAGTGGGTAGGGTTGATCGGGCAGTTGCAGATCGTGCATGCCCAACGGGCCATTGATGGCGGCACGAATCTGCGGGGTGAGATTGCCGTATTCGTAGCGCGGATCACCGCTGCTGATCCAGAAACTGATGCGCTTGTCTTCCTCGCCGAGCAGTTTGAGCTTGTTGTTGATCTTTACCCAATGCTCCGGCGTGCCGTAACGGCCAACGGTGGATTCGAGCACGCTGTACCGCGCATCCAGCTCGGCTTCGGGCAACAATCCCAAGCCCTTGTCGACCTGTTGATACAGCGCGCCGCCAATCAACAGAAACACCACCAGCGCCACCAGCGTGAACATGCCGCTCAGGCGCAAGGCAATCGAGTTACTGGACACCACGGCTCTCCAGCACATAACCCATGCCGCGAATGGTGTGCAGCAGCTTTTCGTTGAACGGGCCGTCGAGCTTGGCGCGCAGGCGTTTGATCGCGACTTCGACGACGTTGGCATCGCTGTCGAAATTGATGTCCCAGACCATCTCGGCAATCGCGGTTTTCGAAAGGATTTCACCTTGCCGGCGGGCCAACACGCTCAACAGCGAGAATTCTTTAGCGGTCAGATCCAAGCGTGTGCCGGCGCGGGTGGCCTTGCGGCTGATCAGGTCGATCCACAGGTCGGCGATGGTCACTTGCACCGGCTCATGGCCGCCGCTGCGGCGAGTCAATGCTTGCAGGCGGGCGACCAGTTCGAGAAAGGAAAACGGTTTGCCGAGGTAATCGTCGGCGCCGTCGCGCAGGCCCTTTATCCGATCTTCGACGCGCTCGCGGGCGGTGAGCATGATCACCGGGGTCTGCTTGCGCGCACGCAATGCGCGCAGTACGCCAAAGCCATCGAGCCCCGGCAACATGACGTCGAGGACGATCACGGCGTAGTCGCATTCCAGCGCCAGATGCAGGCCTTCGACGCCGTCGCGGGCAAGGTCGACGGTGTAGCCCTGTTCGCTCAGGCCACGGTGCAGATAGTCCGCGGTTTTTTCTTCGTCTTCGATAATCAGGACGCGCATGACCGCCTCAGTCTGTGGTCGCCAGTGCCGTTGCGGGCGTTGGGGCTGGTGGGTGTGAGTGCCGGTGAAACAGCCGCTCGAGCCATAAGTATATGACCGGCGTGGTGAACAGCGTCAGCATCTGGCTGACCAGCAAACCACCGACCACGGCAATGCCCAACGGCTGGCGCAGTTCGGCGCCGGTGCCGTAACCGAGCATCAGCGGCAACGCACCGAGCAGGGCGGCGAGGGTGGTCATGATGATCGGCCGGAATCGCGTGATGCACGCCTCGAAAATCGCTTCCTGCGGCGCCAGGCCGCGCTGGCGCTGCGCTTCAAGCGCGAAGTCGATCATCAGGATGCCGTTCTTCTTGACGATACCGATCAGCAGCACCAGCCCGATCAACGCCATGATCGAAAAGTCCTGGCCGCAGATCCACAGCATGATCACCGCGCCGAGGCCTGCCGCCGGCAGGGTCGAAATGATCGTCAGTGGATGCACGAAGCTTTCATAAAGCACGCCGAGAATGATGTACACCGCCACCAGCGCCGCCAGAATCAGCCACGGCTGGCTGGCCAGCGAACTCTGGAAGGCCTGCGCCGCACCCTGGAAATTGCCGCTGATCGCAGCGGGCATGCCGATCTCGGCCTTGGCCTGATTGAGCTGAATCACCGCATCGCCCAATGCCACGCCGGGGGCGAGGTTGAATGACATATTGGCGGCGGGGAACATGCCGTCATGGGCAATCGACAGCGGGCCGATGGTTGGCGCGTCAAACCTTGCCAGCGCCGACAGCGGCACCATCTCGCCGCTCAGTGGCGAGCGCAGGTAGAAATAGTTGAGGCTTTCGGCCTTGCCGCGTTGTTTGGTATCCAGTTCCAGAATCACGTTGTACTGATTGACCTGGGTCTGGAATTCATTGATCTGCCGTTGGCCGAATGCATCGTACAGCGCCTCGTCGACATCGCTGGCGGTCAGGCCGAAACGCGCGGCGGCGCTGCGGTCGATGCTGATATGGGTGATGCTGCCGCCCAGTTGCAGATCGTTGGATATGTCGCGGAATGCCGGGTTGCTGCGCAGTTTCTCGGTCAGGCGCTGGGTCCAGGTGGCGAGGGTCGCGCCGTCATTGCTCTTCAGCACATATTGATACTGGGCACGGCTAGGGCCGGAGCTGAGGTTGATGTCTTGCCCTGCGCGCAAATACAGAACGATGCCGGGGACTTTCATCAGTTGCGGGCGGATGCGATCAATGAACTGGCTGGCGCTGACATCGCGATCGCCACGTTTTTTCAGGGCGATCCAGAAGCGCCCGTTGGCGATGGTCTGGTTGCTGCCGGAAACCCCGACCGAGTGCGAAAACGCCTGCACCGCTGGATCGGCTGCAACGATTTCGGCCATCGCCAAGTGTTTTTTCACCATGTCGCCGTAGGAGATATCCGCAGCGGCTTCGGTGGTGCCGAGGACAAATCCGGTGTCCTGCACCGGAAAGAAACCCTTGGGAATAAAGATGTAACCGGCAACAGCCAGCGCCAAAGATAAGCCGAACACACCAATCATCAATTTCTGATGATCGAGGGCGCGGCGCAGGCCTTTTTCGTACCAGCCGAGCAAGCGCTCGCTGAAACCCGGTTTGGCGCTGGCGTGATGCACCGGTTTGCGCATGTACAGTGCAGCAAGGGTTGGCGCCAGCGTCAGCGACACCACCACGGAAATCATGATGGTCGATGTCGCAGTCAAGGCGAATTCCTTGAACAATCTTCCGACCACACCGCCCATGAACAACAGCGGAATAAACGCCGCCACCAGCGAGAAACTGATCGAAACGACGGTGAAGCCAATCTCGCCGGCTCCCTTGATCGCCGCCTCGCGCATATCGTCACCGGCCTCGAGATGGCGATGAATGTTTTCCACCACCACGATCGCATCGTCCACAACGAAGCCGACCGCGACGACGATCGCCACCAGCGTCAGGTTGTTCAGGCTGAAGCCGAGGACGTACATCAGGGCGAAACTGGCGATCAGCGAGACACCGAGTACCGCCGAGACAATCAGCGTCGCCGATAACTGCCGCAGGAACAGCGCCATGACCGCGACCACCAGCAGGATCGCGATCAGCAAAGTGATTTCCACCTCATGCAGCGAGGCGCGAATGGTCTGCGTACGGTCGATCAGGGTTTTCACCTGCACCGAGGCCGGCAGCATCGCTTCGAGGCCGGGCAGGGCGGCCTGAATGCGGTCAACGGTCTCGACAATGTTGGCGCCGGGCTGGCGGAAAATCACCAGATTTACGCCGGGTCGATCTCCGGCCCAGGCCTGCACGTAGGCATCTTCCGCACCGTTGACGACTTTGGCGACATCGCGCAGGTGAACCGGGGCGCCATCCTTGTAGGAAACGATGAGCTGGCTGTAGTCCTCAGGGTGGAACAACTGGTCGTTGGTCGACAACGTGGAAATGCTCGACTCGCCGTACAGCGCACCTTTGGCCAGGTTGAGGCTGGTCTGCTGAATCGCCAGCCGAATGTCGGCCAGCGTCAGGCCAATCGCCGCGAGTTTGTCCGCCGAGGCTTGCACTCGGATCGCCGGGCGTTGCTGACCGGTGATGTTGATCTGGCCGACGCCGTCGATCTGGCTGATCTGACGCGAGAGCAGGGTTTCCACCAGGTCGCTGAGTTCGGTGCCGGGCATTTGCGTCGAGCTGACGCTGAGGATCAGCACCGGGCTATCGGCCGGGTTGACCTTTTTCCATGTGGGCAGCGTCGGCATGTCTTTGGGCAACTTGCCGGCGGCGGTATTGATCGCCGCCTGCACTTCCTGGGCGGCGGTGTCGATGCTTTTGTCGAGAGTGAACTGCAAGGTCAGCAGGGTTGAGCCCAGCGCGCTGCTCGAGGTCATCTGGGTCATGCCGGGGATGGCGCTGAATTGCACCTCCAGCGGCGTCGCCACCGAGGAAGCCATGGTGTCGGGGCTGGCGCCGGGCAACTGCGCCGACACTTGAATAGTAGGAAATTCCGCTTCCGGCAGTGGCGCAATCGGCAAACGCGGGAAGGCAATTACGCCGACCAGTACCAAAGCGAACGTCAGCAAAATCGTCGCTACCGGGTGATCGATGCACCAGGTCGAGATGCCCTTGTGCGAGTTCATGGCTTGGGCTCCGCCTGCACCACTTGCGGCGGCTCACTCATGATTTGCACGCTCGCCCCGGGCTTGAGCCGCGACTGGCCGTCGGTCACCAGTACGTCACCAGCGTTGACGCCTTTGATGATGTCCTGACCGCTGCCCTGATAAATCATCTGTACCGGCACTGCCTCGACCTTGTCGTCCTTCACGCGGTAAACGAAGTGTTGTTCGAGGCCTCGCTGTACGACGGTGGGCGGAACCACCAGCGCGTCTTTATCCACAGCGGTCTGAATTTTCACCGTCACCAGCAAACCCGGCCAGAGCTTCTGGCTGGCATTGGCGAATTCGGCCTTGGCGCGGATGGTGCCGGTGTTAGCGTTGATCTGATTGTCGATCAGGGTCAGCTGACCTTCGCCGAGCAGATTGCCGGTTTCGCCATCAGTATCGGCTCCGATGTACGCCTTGACCGGGGCGCTTTGCGGGTCGCTGATCAGGCTCTGCAGGGTCGGCAGCATCTGCTGCGGCAGCGAGAACTCGACGGCGATCGGGTCGATCTGCGTGACGGTGAACAGACCCTGGGTGTCGGTCATGCGCAGGAAGTTGCCTTCATCGACCGTACGAATACCGACGCGCCCAGTAACCGGAGAGCGAATCTGCGTGTAGGACAGTTGCACCTGCGCCGCATCGATCGAGGCCTGATTGCCTTGCGCAGTGGCTTTGAGCTGATTGACCAAGGCCTGTTGCTGGTCGAAGGTCTGTTTCGATACGCCGTCGTCGACGCTGAGCAGTTTGTAGCGCTTGAGATTGACCAGCGCGACCTGCAACTGCGCCTGACTCTCGCCCAACTGCGCCCGGGCCTGGTCGAGGCTGGCGCGGATCGAGCGGTCGTCAATGGTCGCGAGCAGGTCGCCTGCTTTGACCCGTTGGCCTTCCTTGACCAGAATTTTCGTCAGAATGCCGTCGAGCTGCGGGCGCACCACCACGCTGTGCAGCGAGAGCACCGAGCCGATGCCGCTGGTGTAGCGCGGCACGTCTTTGGCGCTGACCGTCACCACCCGCACCGGGATGGCAGTCGGTGTAGCCAGTTTGGCCGGCGCCGGTTTCAGCGCGAACCACAGGCCGGCGGCTGCCAGCAGAATCAGGAGAGTGGCCAGCAGGATTTTGTTTTTCTGGATGGACATGCGCGGCGCCGAAGTCTGGAATTTGGGCAGATTGACCAGTTATAAACCGCTCAGGCGGTCGGCAGGGTGACGGCTGGCTGTCAGGATTGTCAGTTTCGTTTGTATAGATGGGGAGTAGCAGTGTGCGGCGATGGTCTTGTGTTGGATTCGCCCCTCACCCCAGCCCTCTCCCCAAGGAGAGGGAGCCGATTTGTGGGCTTTACGAACCTGAGTTCGACTCGGTATCCCATGTCGGCGAACCTCGAGTAAACACCTCGGTCTGTCCCCTCCCCAGGGCGAGGGTTAGGGTGAGGGGAAAACCGTTCAGCGCACGGTGCAAATCTTCAGATGCCGAGCCAGAGCGCACAGGTATACTGCGCGCCTTTGCGGCTCACTGATCGGGCCGACTTTTTGTTCCCGGAGCTTTTATGACTTCCCCGACCCAACCGCCGGTTGACGACGCTGTGAGCGACGTCCCGGCTGAAGTGGCTGACGCCAGCGAAACCAAGGCCGAGATCCCGGCGTTCAAGTTCCCGTTCAAGCCGGGCGAGCTGGCTTCGGCGAAAGGCTCGAATCAGCCGTGGTACAAGAATGGCGCGAAGAATGGCCACACCAAAACCCCGGGCATGGCGCCGCCGGGGACGCGTCGGTCGATGGGTAAGCGCTGACATCGGAAAGTGATGGTGCTTGTGCTGGCCTCTTCGCGAGCAGGCTCGCTCCCACATTGGATTTGTGTAGAACCCAAACCTGTGGGAGCGAGCCTGCTCGCGAAAGCGACATACGCTACAGCACAAATATCAGATCAAGCCGCGCGCAATGAAATAAACGCATAAGTCTGCGCCGGTTCAGTCACCACCAGCCCACCCGCAGCCAGCACCTGTCCGGCCACGTCATCGCCGGACAAATGAAACAGCCATTCACTGGTTTGCGCCGCTAGCGGTTGCGCGCTCACTTGGTCGATCACTGCCGCAAAGGCATCCATGTTCGGCAAGTACGCGGTGAACCCGTCGCCCTTGAGCGCCGTGGTGCGAATTCCCAGGGTTGCGCAGATCGCATCCTTGAGTTTGATCTCATCCCGATCCGCCTGACGCGAACGCTGAATCAACTCCAGCAGTTGCCGATCAACCAACTCGCCCCCCACGATCAGCTCCGGTCCCTGTTCCCAGGACTGCGGTGGGCAATCCTTGGCAGCAGGATTGAGCGGGATGTGCGGATTGATTTCCGCCGGATAAATCCGGCACACCAGCGGACGCCGCTCGTAGATCCGGCAGCGCTTTTCGTCGTCAAGATTCCGGCAGGGGCCGACGTTGTAGGCGGCAAAGGTGATCGCCACGTGAGCATCAGTAGTGCCACTGCGGACCACCGCCGAACGGCGCTCGGCATGTTCGCGCTGTTGCGCTGGCAGCCCCAGGCCATTGCCGAGAAAAGCCTCGGCCAGCACGATCACCTGACCGCCATCCGCCGCCCACATGCGGGCTTCGGCGAGCGTCAGCGGGACATGGTGATCGGTGCAGCATTTGCCGCAACCTACGCAGGAAAACGTCGTATTCATTGAGCGATCTGTCTTCAATCAGGGTGTGAAACGGTGGCGGAAAACCACCGCACAGGGCCGGGTCGAAGCAAGTTGTGCGCCATTCACTGAGGTTTGGCGGTCGGGCGAATCGAATCCCACTCGGTGACGTACGCGGTTTTCGACTGTTTGTTGTACAGGCACAGCTCGCTGCCTTGCTGGCCTTTCATGTGTTTTTGCGGGTATTGGCCTTGCAGCAGAACGGCGGTGTAACCGACGCGGTCGTCGAATTGCGCCGGTGTGCCGACCGGTTTGGCGTTTTTCAGGCCGCTGGCCTTGGTGCAGCTGGCGAGGACAGTCTTGTCATAGGCAGCCCAGGCGTCGGGGCTGGAGGCATGGGCCTGGGAGGCGAGGGCGATGAGGCTGAGCAGCGCCAGGGTGATGGCTTTCATGGTTGGGGCATCCTTGGTTATGGCCAAGGTTGGAGTCTGTCGGATAGCGGAAGTTGCCAGTGCTGCCCTTCGCGAGCAGGCTCGCTCCCACAGTTTGAAATGCAATCCACCTGTGGGAGCGAGCCTGCTCGCGAAAGCGGTAGATCAGTCGGGCACAGGCTCGCGCCGAACCACAACCATCCCGACACTCTCATACAACCGCCGCGCCCGCAGGTTGTCCTCCAGAACCCGCAAATCGACAAACCCCTCGCGCCGCTGTTGAAAGACGCTGAAGGCATGCAGCAACAACGCGCGTCCAAGCCCCCGGCCCTGCATTCGCGGGTGCACCACCAGATTCTTGATATATGTGCTGGTCCAGCACTGCGCCACGCCCACCACGCCCTCGGCATCGCAGGCAATGAAACACAACGCAGGGTCGTATTCAGGGTCGCTGGCAAAGCGCCGCTGCCAATCGTCCAGTGACGGCACTCGACCGCCACCTTCCAGCTGTCCGAGCTGCATCAGCTGATGCACTGCCGGCGCCAGTTCCTCGCGGTAGACGGACAGCTCAATCCCGTCCGGCCACTGAGCATCCGGCAGAGGTCCACTTAAGTCGCGGCGCAGCAGAAAGCAAAACGTTTCGGCCAAGACTCAGTGCCCGTTGGCCGCGACGTGCTTGGCGGCTTCGATCAGGCGTTGGGTCAGCTCCGGCGAGGAGAACTTGGTCAGCACCGCGTTGGCACCGGCCAGGCGAGCTTTTTCACTGTTCATCGCGCTGTCGAGCGAGGTGTGCAGCAAGACGTACAAGTGAGCGAAGTCCGGGGTTTCACGCAGGGTGCGGGTAAAGGCATAGCCGTCCATTTCCGACATTTCGATGTCAGAGACGATCAGATTGATCTGCTGCGCGGTGCCTTGCAGGTCGAGCAGGCAGTCGATTGCTTCCTTGGCACTGCGCGCGGTGTGGCATTGCAGGCCGAGGTTGCGCAGGGTGTGCACCGATTGCTGCAGGGCCACCTGGCTGTCGTCGACCACCAGAATGCGCGCGTTGCCGAGCACTTCAGCGTCTTCCATGGTCAGGTCGGTCGGCGCCATTTCGATCTGCGCCGGGGCGATGCTGTGGATGACTTTTTCGATATCCAGCACCTGCACCAGCGTGCCGTCCACCGAGGTCACGCCGGTGATGTAGGCGCGCGAGCCGCCGGAGCCGAAAGGTGGTGGCTTGATGTCGGTGGTCAGGCAATGGACGATCTTGCTCACCGCCTGCACATGCAGACCCTGCTTGGAACGGCTGACATCGGTGACGATCAGGCAGCCACCGTTGGGATCTTCCAGCGGCCGTTCGCCGATCGCGCGGCTGAGGTCGATCACCGACAGCGAGGCGCCGCGCAGGGAGGCGATGCCTTTGACGTGCGGGTGCGACTCCGGCAGTTTGGTCAGCGGCGGGCAGGGGATGATTTCACTGACTTTCAGCAGGTTGATCGCCATCAGCTTGCCGCTGCGCAAGGTAAACAGCAGAAGCGAAAGTGAATCTGCGCGGGCTTTGGTGGAGGACATAAGAACCTTCTGTGGGGCGAGAGTGGAAATCGCCAGAAACCTTTGATGCCGTGTTATCGGCGTTAAAGGGGTGGGCTTTAGGTTAGTTGTCGGGTAGTCGGCTTGAGTTGATCGCTGTTCTCTCTATCACTGCCCCTCACCCCAGCCCTCTCCCAGAGGCAGAGGGGGCCGACGCAGGTGTCTGGCGTTTTACACCGACCTGAACGACCGAGTCGATTATGGATTCGGAAGAAATCTTTCACGTCAGTGGAATTCTTCAATATCCCCCGATCAGTCCCCTCTCCCAGAGGTAGAGGGGGCCGACGGAGGTGTCTGGCGTTTTACACCGACCTGAACGACCGAGTCGATTATGGATTCGGAAGAAATCTTTCACGTCAGTGGAGTTCTTCAGTATCCCCCAATCAGTCCCCTCTCCCAGAGGTAGAGGGGGCCGACGGAGGTGTCTGGCGTTTTACACCGACCTGAACGACCGAGTCGATTATGGATTCGGAAGAAATCTTTCACGTCAGTGGAGTTCTTCAATATCCCCCAATCAGTCCCCTCTCCCTCTGGGAGAGGGCTAGGGTGAGGGTGTGCTTTTAGCTCTTCATGCCTAGTCGTTTGGCCATGCGCCCCAGATTCGCCCGATCCACCCCCAACTCCCGCGCCGCACTTGCCCAGTTATCCTGATGACGCTCCAGCGCTGCACCGATCAACCGCCGCTGAAACTCATCGGTGGCACTGCGCAAATCCCCGGTGATCATCGGCATCACACTGGCCAAGTCTGCATTGGCAGGCGCAACCACGTTATCCACAACCTCACGGGGCAAATCCAGATCCGCCGCGCTCAGACTCAAAATCTTCGGCCGCACTTTGCAGTTACCCAGCGCCTTCAGCGCACTGCGTCCGATCAAATGCTCCAGCTCCCGGACATTCCCCGGCCAGGTATAGGCGAGCAGTGCTTCCTGAGCATCACTGCTCAAGCGCAGGCTATTGAGGCCCATGCGCGAGCGGTTCTGCTCGAGAAAGAAGCCACTAAGCAACAACACATCACGCCCACGATCACGCAGCGCCGGCACTCGCAGCGGATACACGCTCAAACGGTGATAGAAGTCGGCGCGGTAGCGACCGCTGCGCACTTCTTCGGCCAGATCGCGATTGGTCGCGGCAATCAGACGCACGTCGACCTGGTGCTCCTTGTCCGAGCCCAAGCGCTGCAATTGACCGCTCTGCAATACGCGCAGCAACTTGGCCTGGACCGTCAGCGACAGCTCGCCGACTTCATCAAGAAACAGCGTGCCGCCATTGGCCAGTTCGAACTTGCCACGCCGATCGCTGGTGGCGCCGGTGAAAGCGCCGCGCACGTGGCCGAACAGTTCGCTTTCCACCAGCGTGTCGGGCAGGGCGGCGCAGTTGAGACTGATGATCGGTTTGTCGGCGCGCGCGGAGGCGGCGTGGATGGCTTGGGCCACGAGCTCTTTGCCGACCCCGGTTTCGCCGGTGATCAGAACAGTCAGATCACTGCCGCCGACCAGATTGATTTCTTCCACCAGACGTTTATGCGCTTTGCTCTGGCCGATCATTTCGCGGTGCTGCTGGCCGCTGGCCTGGCGGTAGACCTCGGCGCGCTGATGCTCGTCTTCGGCGCGGTTGGCCAGACGTTCGATGCGTTCGGCCGCGTTGACCGTGGCCGAGGCGAGGCTGGCGAAGGCTTGCAGGGCGTCGAGTTCGATCGGCTCGAAACGCTCCGGGTCCAGCGCGTCGAGGGTGATCAGGCCCCAGAGTTTTTCATCGACGAATAAAGGACAGCCGAGGCAGTCGTGAACTTCAAGATGATCGTCGAGGCCATCGACCAATCCGTCATAAGGATCGGGCAGGTCGCTGTCGGCAGCGAAGCGCGTCGGCCCGGCGCCGGCCAGCAGGATTTCAAAACGCGGATGCTCGCTGACCTTGAAGCGGCGGCCGAGGGTGTCCGTACTCAAACCATCCACCGCCAGCGGCACCAATGATTCGCCATCCAGACGCAACAACGCGGCGGCATCGCAGGGCAACAAGGCGCGCATGGCCTCGAGCAAACGCCGGTAGCGCTCACCCTCGGGCAGTTCGCGGGAGAGGTCGGCGACCAGAGGCAGCAGGGCGGTAAGCAAGGATTTGGCGGTCATGATTTTTGTAGTCAAAGAGACAAGGTGTAGTCGCGATGACTATACGTTCATTTGTGTCGAAATGACTATGAAGGTTTCAAGCTATTGAATTTAAAAGATTAATTAGTTGGCATGAAAGCTGATATCCCTAAGGCAATCTTTCCAGAAAGCCCAGGAGTCACCTTATGCTTAGCGTCCAGGATCGTGCCATCATCAAATCCACCGTGCCTCTGCTGGAAAGCGGCGGCGAGGCGTTGATCACGCATTTCTACCGCATGATGCTCTCCGAATACCCGCAGGTGCGCCCGCTGTTCAACCAGGCGCATCAGGCCAGTGGCGATCAGCCGCGTGCCTTGGCCAACGGCGTGCTGATGTACGCCCGGCACATCGATCAGCTCGACCAGTTGGGCGATTTGGTAGCCAAGATCATCAACAAACACGTCGCCCTGCAGATCCTGCCGGAGCATTACCCGATCGTCGGCACCTGCCTGCTGCGCGCCATTTCCGAAGTGCTCGGCGAAGAGATCGCCACGCCTGAGGTGATGAGTGCCTGGGGCGCTGCGTACGGGCAACTGGCCGACATCCTGATCGGCGCGGAAACCGCGATCTATGACCAGAAGGAACAAGCGGTCGGCGGCTGGCGCGGTGCGCGTGAATTCATCGTCGCGGCGAAGGTGCAAGAGAGCGCGGAAATCACCTCGTTCTACTTCGAACCGGCGGACAAAGGGCCGATTCTTGCGGCCGAACCGGGTCAGTACATCGGCATGAAGCTGATGCTCGACGGCGAAGAAATCCGTCGCAACTATTCGCTGTCGGCACTGGCCAACAATGGTCAGTACCGCATCAGCGTCAAGCGTGAACCGAACGGTCGCGCGTCAAACTACCTGCATGATCAACTGCACGTCGGCTCAAGCATTCAGCTGTTCCCGCCGTCGGGCGAATTCACCCTGGCGGCCAGCGACAAGCCGCTGGTGCTGATCAGCGGCGGCGTCGGCATCACCCCGACGCTGGCGATGCTGGAAGCAGCGCTGGCCACCGAACGTCCGGTGCACTTTATCCACTGCGCGCGCAATGGCAGCGTCCACGCATTCCGTGACTGGGTCGATGGGCTGGCGGCGCGTCATCCGCAGCTCAAACGCTTCTATTGCTACGCCGAAGAAGATGGCGTCAGCCCGGCGGCGGACAAGGTTGGGATGCTCAACCAGGAGCTGCTCGGCGAGTGGCTGCCGGCGCAGCGTGATGTCGATGCTTACTTCCTGGGGCCGAAAGGGTTCATGGGCGCGATCAAACGGCACCTGAAAGCGTTGGGCGTGCCGGAGAAGCAGAGCCGTTACGAGTTCTTCGGCCCGGCTGCTGCTCTGGAGTGATCCGAGACCGAGTTGTCTCGTTCGCGAGCAGGCTCGCTCCCACAGGAATTGCGTGCGACGCAGATCCATTGTGGGAGCGAGCCTGCTCGCGAATCTTCTGCGCGCCGCAAAGCCATGTTGGTTAATCATTCCTTAACCGCTCTATCGTTTATTGCCCCGGTGTAGACTTGCGACAATTTCAGCCGCCGGCCGGCTGGACCATGGACTTACAAAGGAAAGGCAATGAGCGAGGAAACGATGCGGTTGGGGCGTGAGCGGCGCTATCTGGTGTTGCTGGGGATCATCTGCCTGGCGTTGATCGGCGGCGCACTTTACATGCAGGTCGTGCTCGGCGAAGCACCTTGCCCGCTGTGCATTCTGCAGCGCTATGCACTGTTGCTGATTGCAGTGTTCGCCTTCATCGGTGCGGGCATGCGTAGCCGTCGCAGCATCACCGTGTTCGAGACACTGGTAGTGATCTGTGCGATTGCCGGGGCCGGTGTGGCCGGGCATCACGTCTATACGCAGTTCTATCCGGCGGTGAGTTGTGGCGTCGATGTGCTGCAACCGATTGTCGATGATCTGCCGTTGGCGAAAATTTTCCCGCTGGGCTTCCAGGTCGACGGTTTCTGCTCGACGCCGTATCCGCCGATCCTCGGCCTGTCGCTGGCACAGTGGGCGCTGGTGGCGTTCGTGCTGGTGGTGATTCTGGTGCCGTTGCTGACCTCGCGTAATCGAAAAGCGCTGCGCTGAGTCAACTTCTCGGCAGAGCTGCCGATAAACAAAACGCCCCGATTTTCGTTGATGAAAATCGGGGCGTTTTGCATTTCAGAGCGTTTGTGAAAACACCGTGACGAACGGCAATGAAGCGTGCGGCAAATGTGCGACATGTTGTCACACAGGGGCTGTCGCAGGGACTCGGGATGCGGCGGATTGGCCGCCTGTTACATAAAAACATTGGCCAGTTTTAGTGTTTTCGGGCTTGAGCACGGACGTACCAGAGCAGGCAGTTTTAACAGGCGCCGGCAGATGGACGAAGCCCTTGGAACATCGGGCTTTGCGCCGCTCCAGCGTTTGTAGATCGGGTGCAGAGCTGTCTGATTTGAGGCGGTTACGCTGGCAGATTTTGCCGCTTTTATTGAGAAACGCTTTCGATAACTTGCGCAACTTTTGCAAAAATGGCGATGGATTGTTGCTCTGAGTGATAAAAATTATTTCGGGATAAGACATGGTGTATAGGGCGCTACCTATCTACAATCGCCCGCACTGAATTCCCGACGCTGTTCAGCCTTTATCAAGGAACTGATCAGGAGGTCGGGTGTCGAGCGAGCCGCGAGGCTTTCGAGACACCCTGGTGTCGGTGCCTTTCCAATTTTCCGCACCAAATGGAATTGGTCTGTAACAAGGCCTTTGACCACGAATTCGAATAAGAACTGAACGCTGTCCCAAGGTTTTGTCGAGCGTGAGACGCGCGACGGGCGGCCCTTATTCAATCCAAAGAAAATGCCAACCCTTGGCAGGGTGAAGTGTTGGCGATCAAAACCCAACTGCATTGCGCAAGCTGCTTTAGAGGTCGTGAGATGAGTAAAAACAGGTACCCCAGATTACTAGGCCTAGTGCCGCTGCTCGGCACGTTGCTGCTGGGAGGCTGCAACATGACCTTGCTCAATCCAACGGGCCAGGTCGGCCTGGAACAGCGCAACCTGATCATCACCGCCACGCTGCTGATGCTGTTGGTCGTCGTGCCGGTCATCGTCATGACCTTCCTGTTTGCCTGGAAGTACCGCGCTTCGAACAAGAACGCCGTCTACACGCCGAAGTGGTCGCACTCGACCAAGATCGAAGTGGCCGTCTGGACCATCCCGGTGCTGATCATCATCGCCCTGGGCTACATCACTTACATCTCGACTCACGAGCTGGACCCGTATCGTCCGATCGAGTCTGACGTCAAGCCGGTGACCATCGAAGTCGTCGCGCTGGACTGGAAGTGGCTGTTCATCTACCCGGAACAAGGCATTGCCACGGTCAACAAGATCGTGTTCCCGGCGCACACGCCAATCAACTTCAAGATCACCTCCGACGCCGTGATGAACTCGTTCTTCATCCCGGGCCTGGGCGGCCAGATCTACGCGATGGCGGGCATGCAGACCAAGCTGCACCTGATCGCTGACCGCAACGCTGAAATGGACGGTATCTCCGCCAACTACAGCGGTGCCGGTTTCACCGGTATGAAATTCAAGGCCATCTCCACCACTCAGGAAGATTTCGACGCCTGGGTAAGTGAAGTCAAGAAGTCGCCTAAACAGCTTGATCAGGCTGAATACGCGGCCCTGGCCAAACCGAGCCAGAACAACCCAGTCGAACTCTACTCGTCGGTCACGCCGAACCAGTTCCAGATCATCGTCGACAAGTACGAAGGTATGAAGCCGGGCAAGCCGCTGAAGCACGAGAAGAAAGAGAAAGAAGTGGCGGCCACGGATATTGACGCGGGTTCGCATTCAGCTGCCGGGGCAGAGGAGTAAACGATGTTTGGTAAATTAAGTTGGGAAGCAGTCCCATTCCACGAGCCGATCGTGATGGTGACCATCGCCATGATCGCCCTCGGTGGTCTGGCGCTGTTCGCTGCGATCACTTACTTCAAGAAGTGGACGTACCTGTGGACCGAGTGGCTGACTTCGGTCGACCACAAGAAAATCGGCGTGATGTACATCATCGTCGCCATGGTCATGCTGCTGCGCGGCTTTGCCGACGCGATCATGATGCGTACCCAGCTGGCCATGGCCACCGAGGGTTCGCCTGGCTACCTGCCACCTGAACACTATGACCAGATCTTCACCGCTCACGGTGTGATCATGATCATCTTCATGGCGATGCCATTCTTCACCGGCCTGATGAACCTTGCAGTGCCGCTGCAGATCGGCGCGCGTGACGTTGCGTTCCCGTTCCTGAACTCCCTGAGCTTCTGGCTGCTGGTGTCCGGCGTTGTGCTGATCAACCTGTCCCTGGGCGTCGGCGAGTTCGCCAAGACCGGTTGGGTTGCGTATCCGCCACTGTCGGGTCTGCAATACAGTCCTGGCGTGGGTATGGATTACTACATCTGGGCGCTACAGCTATCCGGATTGGGTACGACGTTAACCGGGGTCAACTTCCTCGCGACCGTACTGAAAATGCGTACCCCTGGCATGAAACTGATGGACATGCCGATCTTCACCTGGACCTGCACCTGGGCAAACGTTCTGATCGTGGCTTCGTTCCCGATCCTGACCGCTACCCTGGCACTGCTGACCCTTGACCGTTACATGGATTTCCACATTTTCACCAATGAACTTGGTGGCAATCCAATGATGTACGTCAACCTGTTCTGGGCCTGGGGCCACCCTGAGGTTTACATCCTGATCCTGCCGGCATTCGGCATCTTCTCGGAAGTGATCTCGGCGTTCACCGGCAAGAAACTGTTCGGCCACCACTCGATGATCTACGCCTCGGGCGCGATCTCGGTACTGGGCTTCATGGTCTGGCTGCACCACTTCTTCACCATGGGTTCGGGTGCGAGCGTCAACGCCTTCTTCGGTCTGGCGACGATGCTGATTTCCATCCCGACGGGTGTGAAGCTGTTCAACTGGCTGTTCACCATCTACCAGGGCCGTCTGCGCTTCACCAGCCAGGTAATGTGGACACTGGGCTTCATGGTGACCTTCGCCATCGGCGGCATGACCGGCGTACTGCTGGCCATCCCGGGTGCTGACTTCGTGCTGCACAACAGCCTGTTCGTGATCGCGCACTTCCACAACGTGATCATCGGCGGTGCGGTATTCGGTTACATCGCTGGCTTCGCGTTCTACTTCCCGAAAGCGTTCGGCTTCAAGCTGCACGAAGGCTGGGGTAAAGCAGCGTTCTGGTTCTGGATCTCGGGCTTCTTCGTCGCGTTCATGCCGCTCTATGCACTGGGCTTCATGGGCATGACCCGTCGTCTGAACGCCACCACCAACCCTGAGTGGGTACCGTACCTGTACGTTGCCATGTTCGGTGCGGTGATGATTGCTGTGGGTATCGCCTGCCAACTGATCCAGCTGTACGTCAGTGTGCGCGACCGCAACAAGCCAGAGAACGTTTGCGATCACGGTGACCCGTGGAATGCACACACCCTGGAATGGTCGACCTCGTCGCCACCACCGTTCTACAACTTCGCTGTGCTGCCTAAGGCTGACTGCATCGACCCGTTCACCGAAGCCAAGGAAAACGGTACTGCGTACCAGCGTCCGGCCAAGTACGAGCCGATCCACATGCCGAACAACACCGCCACTGGCGTGGTGATGGGCGCGCTGTTGACCGTCTTCGGTTTCGCGATGATCTGGCACATCTGGTGGCTGGCGATCGCGAGTCTGGTGGGCACCGTCGTTTACTTCGTGATCCACGCTGCACGTGACGACCAGGGCTATATGGTTCCGGTTGAAACGATCGAGCGTATCGAAGCCGAGCAGCACAAGCGTCTGGTCGCGGCAGGGAAAATCCCGGCCAATGCCACCCGTGTTGAAACCTCGTTGGAACAGGCTTAAACCATGTCGAACTTAGTGACCAATGTTGGACACGCCCATGGTGACCATGGGCACGATGACCATCACCACGACTCGGGCGAGATGACCGTATACGGTTTCTGGCTCTACCTGATGACCGACTGCATTCTGTTTGCGTCGATCTTCGCGGTGTACGCAGTACTGGTAAACAACGTTGCCGGTGGCCCGTCGGGCCACGAGATCTTCGAACTGCCTTACGTGCTGGGCGAAACCGCTCTGCTGCTGTTCAGTTCGATCACCTACGGCTTCGCCATGCTGGCGTTGTACAAGGGCAAGAAGCAGGCGGTCCTGGGCTGGTTGTTCATGACCTTCCTGCTCGGCGCGGGCTTCATCGCCATGGAGATCAACGAGTTCCACCTGCTGATCTCCGAGGGCTTCGGTCCTAGCCGTTCGGGCTTCCTGTCGGCGTTCTTCACCCTGGTCGGTACCCACGGTCTGCACGTTTCGGCCGGTCTGATCTGGATGGGCATCATGATGTATCAGGTCAACAAGCATGGCCTGACGTCGACCAACAAGACCCGTCTGAGCTGCCTGAGCCTGTTCTGGCACTTCCTGGACGTGGTCTGGATTTGCGTCTTCACCGTTGTTTACCTGATGGGGACTCTGTAATGGCTAATGCACACTCCCATGACAGCCACGATGCTGGCCACGGCAGCGTCAAGTCGTACGCCATCGGCTTCATCCTGTCGGTAATCCTGACCGTCATTCCGTTCGGTCTGGTGATGTACCCGACCCTGCCGAAGTCGACGACGCTGGCAATCGTTCTACTGTTCGCAGTGATCCAGGTGATCGTTCACCTGTATTACTTCCTGCACCTGGACCGTTCCATTGCACAGCGTAACAACGTGATCGCGTTCGTCTTCACGGCGATTGTGATCGTGCTGCTGGTTGGCCTGTCGCTGTGGATCATGTTCAGCATCCACACGTACATGATGGCGAAGTGAGGTAGACCCGATGTCGCTCAAGCACTTTATCCAAATCACCAAACCGGGGATCATTTTCGGTAACGTGCTTTCTGTGGCAGGCGGGTTCTTCCTGGCCTCGAAAGGGCATGTCGATCTGGCGGTGTTTCTGGCCGCCATGATCGGTACTTCCCTGGTCGTGGCCTCCGGTTGCGTGTTCAACAACTGCATCGACCGCGACATCGACCTGAAGATGGAACGCACCAAGAACCGTGTGCTGGTCCAGGGCCTCATCTCCCTGAAACTGGCCCTGGTTTACGCGACCATTCTGGGTGTTCTCGGCGTTGCCTTGTTGTACAAGGTGGCCAACCCGTTGGCTGCCTTGTTCGCAGTAATCGGCTTCATCATCTACGTCGGCTTCTACAGCCTATACCTCAAGCGCAAGTCGGTTCACGGCACGCTGGTGGGCAGTCTGTCGGGCGCCATGCCGCCAGTGATCGGTTACGTTGCCGTGACCAACAGCTTCGACATGGCCGCACTTACCCTGCTGGTGATGTTCAGCCTGTGGCAGATGCCGCATTCCTACGCCATCGCGATTTTCCGTTTCAATGATTACCTGGCCGCATCGATTCCGGTGCTGCCAGTGAAACGCGGCATTCAAGTGGCGAAGAAGCACATCCTGCTCTACATCCTGGCGTTCCTCGTGGCGACCTTGATGCTGACCTTCAGCGGCTACGCCGGCATGAGCTACCTAGCCGTCGCCGCCGCCATGGGCATGTACTGGCTGTACATGGCCTGGACCGGCTACAAGGCAGTCGATGACACCGTCTGGGCACGCAAGCTGTTCGTGTTCTCGATCTTCACCATCACTGCGTTGAGCGTCATGATGTCCCTGGACTTCAAGGTGCCGACAGAGCTGTTGCTGACGTACGCGCCGTAAGGTTTGCAAGCTTCAGGAAAAACCCCGCACGTTGAGAGATGTGCGGGGTTTTTTGTTTATTCGAGCAGCGATTTGTTGATAGGCTGTCTATAGTCAAGCTGCTTATAGTTTGGCTATGCGAACAATCTTTTTTGAAACAACGATATTTACCAAAAGCGTTGGCCGCTATCTGACGGACGACGAATATCGAACATTGCAGAACTACCTTCAGAGCAATCCGCTTGCGGGCGATGTAATGCCTCGAACGGGTGGCTTCCGTAAGCTGCGCTGGGCTGATTCTCGCCGTAGCAAGGGAAGACGGGGCGGCTTGCGGGTTCTCTACTATTGGCTTATGAATGATGGTCAGTTCTGGATGTTCGCCATTTACGACAAAGATGAGCTTGAGAAGCTGACTGCCGAGCAAGAGAGGGCACTCAGGACAGCCATTGATAAAGAGTTGAAAAAACGAGGTACCCCATGAAAAAACGCGACCTGTTTGCAGAGTTAATGCAGGGCGTTGATGAGATGGCGGCTCAACGCGAGGGCAAGATCACACTGCGCAATACAGTGCTTGAGGACAAGCCTGTACCTGAAGTGGGCGCACAGGAAATTGTTGCTCTTCGAGAAAAACTGCATATGTCTCAAGCTGTTTTTGCCAGTCGAATCAGGACAAGTCCAAACACCCTTCGAAATTGGGAGCAGGAAAAGTCGAAGCCCAATGCTCAAGCAGCCTTATTGATACGACTGGTTGAAAAATTTCCAGATATGGTTGAGCGCTTGAACACTGTTTGAGCGCCGCTGAAGACCAGCTTGTGGTCCGGGGCATCCGAAAGGTTTAGGGCCTTTTGTTCCATCTACGCTGGTTGCACAACTTAGGCAAACGCCATAGATTTGGATCCAACCCCGACAGTAGTAGCTCCAAGCCATCCCCCGGTGCTCGACTGTCTCAACCCGTGCATTGATCAAAAGGCTGGGCGCAATGACCGAACGGATGACCTGCGATGAGCGTTTTATCGCCTTGGCCGAAGAACTCAACTATGACATCTATGGCGAGAACACCGCCGGTGGCAATTACGCGCCGCTGATCCGTCATCACGACGAGCTCTACATCAGCGGCATGGTGCCGCGGGTCAATGGCAAGATTCTGTATCCCGGTCGCGTGGGGCTGGAATTGAACCTCAAGGATGCGCAAGCCGCGGCGAGCATCAGCGCCATGCGTTGCCTGGCGCTGATTGTCGATGCGGTGGGTTCGCTGGACAAGATTCGTGCGTTGTTGCGTGTCACGGTGTATGTGAAGTCGACTGCTGACTTTGTGGACCTGAGCGAAGTGGCCAACGGCGCTTCGGATGTGTTCAGCCATGTGCTGGGCGATGCCGGACGGCATACGCGCACGACCATCGGCGTGTATCAGTTGCCGAAGAATGCGGCGATTGAAGTGGACATGATTGCGGCGTTGCATCCTTCGGCTTGAGGGGGGGGGAGGTGGGGGAGCGGTTTGCCCTCACCCTAACCCTCTCCCGGAGGGAGAGGGGACTGACTGAGAGGCTTTCAAGATATACGCCGACCTGAAATACCGAGCCGAACTCAGGTTTGAAAATCACACAATTCGGCTCCCTCTCCCTCGGGAGAGGGCTGGGGTGAGGGGCGACGATTTTCGCCTCCTCACGAATCACAAGCCGGACAACAAAAAGCCCCGCCTGAATCTCAGTGCGGGGCTTTTTCGTACAGCGGCTGCGCTATTACTGCGCCGCGATGCTGTACCCGTCAAACGCCGTCTGCTGCTGCAGCGCGGTGATGATGTTCTTGCGGTTCACCGCCTGTTCGGTACCGGCGTTATCGACGAAGGTTTCGCTTTCCAGCTCGGCTTCATCGCCTTCACCCACGAAAGTGAAACCGAGGAATTCCAGTGCCTCACGATCTACGTTCAGACGCGAACGCGGGGTGCGCATTGGCAGGGTCACGCTGGCGCCGTCCTTGCTGATGGTGAAAATTTCCACTTCTTTCTTCTTCGCAGCTTTGCTCTTGCCGCCGCTCGGATTGCTGATCGCCTGATGGGTCTGATTCAACACCTTCAGCGCCAGGCCATAAACGATTTCCTGGAATGCCGGATCGTCCTTGAAGCTGGACAGAATGCGTCCGATCGAGAACTTGCTGCTCAGGTCTTCCAGCGCGGCAATGTCGGCTGCCTCGGCGTCTTTCAGGCGCTTGAGTTCGCCCATCAGCTCGTACGCCTTGTCGTCATCAAAACTGTCATGCGCCTGACGGATCGCCGCACGCAATTCGCGGATCTGGTCGCTCTCGCGGGTCGACTGGAACGCGTCGAGGACCATCTCGCTGATGATTTTGGCTTGTGGCAGGTGTTGTGAAAGATTGATGGAGTTTTCGTATTCCGCTTTGGACGACTGGGTGACTACGGATTCAGCGGTGTTGAAATCGGACATTGAAATTTCACTACTTTTTAACTTGAGTTGAGGCGAGAAAGCACGAGGTCTTTTTCAGGCCGACTAATTTAGGGGAGCGGGGCGGCGTTGTCACGGAGCAACGGTCTGGTGGTCGGGATTTTTCCCGGCGTGCGTTATATTCCGAGCATGGCGTCAGTGGGTTTCCCCCACGTACGCATCGCAAACTCGACAAAGCGTCTCAGCTTCGGCAATCGATAGCGATCCTGCGCATACAACAGGTGCATCGGCCTGCTTGGCGGTTGGTAATCCGTCATTACCCTGACCAGTTTGCCGTCGCGCAGATCCTGCTCCACCAGCGCGTCGGGCAGCATCATGATGCCCATGCCGTTGCGCGCTGCCTGGTGCAAACCGGCGGAACTGTTGATCAGCATCGGTCCGCTGACGTCGACGAGGACTTCACCTTCCGGGCCGCTCAGACGCCAGCGTTTTTCCACCGATTGCCAGTCATCCCCAGCCGGGTAGGCGAAGGACAGGCAATCGTGTTGCTGCAAATCCTGGGGCGTGTGCGGCATGCCGCGCCGCGCGATGTAATCAGGGGAGGCGCAGACCGTCAGGGTGTAGTCGATCAGGGGGCGAGCGATCAGGTTGGATTGGTCGAAATTGCCCAGGCGGAAGGCGACATCGAGGCCGTTCTCCAGCAGATCCGGGCGGCTGTTAGTCAGCACCACGTCGAGTTTCACTTGCGGATACAGCAAGGAATATTCGCTGAGCGCCGGGGTCAGTCGTTCGACGCCGAAGGTCAGTGGCGCGGTGATACGCAGCAAACCGCGCGGCTCGTCCGACGCTTGTTCGGCCAGGCGTTCGGAGTCGGCCACCAGGCCGAGCACTTCCAGGCAGCGCTGATAATAGACACTGCCGAATTCGGTCAGGCGCTGGCGGCGCGTGGTGCGTTGCAGCAGTTGCACGCCGAGCCGTTGCTCCAGCGCGCGCAGATGATTGCCCACCATCGTCGTCGACATTTCGCACTTCGCAGCGGCGGCCGTCATGCTCCCGGTTTCCACCACTTTGACGTACACGCCCATCGACTGAAACAAATCCATTATCAAGCTCGGCTTTTAAATGATTGAAGTTTTTCCGGGTTTATCCAGCTCAGGTGGCTAACCATACTGCAAAAACACCGACCTGCAATGGAGTTTCACGTCATGACCGCCGCCCTGATGAACACCTACCAACCACTGGCCCTGAGTTTCACCAAGGGCTTGGGCACGCGCCTGTGGGATCAGGCGGGGCGCGAATATCTGGACGCTGTTGCCGGTGTGGCAGTGACCAATGTCGGCCACTCGCATCCGCGCATTGTCTCGGCGATCAGCGAGCAGGCGGGATTGCTGCTGCACACCTCCAACCTGTACAGCATCGATTGGCAACAACAACTGGCCAAGCGGCTGACTGTGTTGTCGGGGATGGAGCGCGCGTTTTTCAACAACTCCGGCGCCGAAGCGAACGAGACGGCACTGAAACTGGCGCGCCTTTACGGCTGGCGCAAAGGCATCGAGCAGCCGCTGGTGGTGGTCATGGCCAACGCGTTTCATGGCCGCACCCTCGGCACGCTGTCCGCCAGCGATGGCCCGGCGGTGCGGCTTGGCTTCAACGAACTGCCGGGGGACTTCGTCAAAGTGCCGTTCGGCGATCTCGCCGCGCTGGAGCAAATACAGCGCAAACACGGCGCGCGCATCGTGGCGATTCTGGTCGAGCCGATTCAGGGCGAAAGCGGCGTACAAGTCGCACCGCCGGGTTATCTCAAGGCCCTGCGCGACCTGTGCAATCGCCACGCGTGGCTGCTGATGCTCGATGAAATCCAGACCGGCATCGGCCGCACCGGGCAGTGGTTCGCCTTTCAGCACGAAGGCATCGTGCCCGACGTCATGACCCTCGCCAAAGGCTTGGGCAATGGCGTGCCGATCGGCGCCTGCCTGGCCCGCGGCCGCGCGGCCGACCTGTTCACCCCGGGCAGCCATGGCAGCACTTTCGGTGGCAATCCGCTGGCCTGCCGGGTCGGCTGCACGGTGCTGGACATCATCGAAGAACAAGGCCTGCTGGCGAATGCGCGGGTGCAGGGCGCACGGCTGCTGGAACGCTTGCGCGCCGAATTGGCAGACAACCCGAACGTGCTGGCAATCCGGGGGCAGGGCCTCATGATCGGTATCGAACTGAAACAACCGGTGCGCGACCTGACGCTGATCGCTGCGCGGGATCACGGCTTGTTGATCAACGTGACTCGTGGCAAGACCATCAGGTTGCTCCCGCCGCTGACGATTGATGAGCGCGAGGTGGGGATGATTGTCAGAGGGGTTGGGCGGGCTCTGGCCGCACATTGATTGGTCTGCGCAAAACCCTGTGGGAGCGAGCCTGCTCGCGAAAGCGGTCGACTATTCACAGTAGGTGTCGACTGAAATTGCGCCTTCGCGAGCAGGCTCGCTCCCACAGATCAGCGCATGGCTTTAGTCCGGCGCATTTGCAAACTCCGGCGCCAGCATCCTCGTCTTCTCCGCCCCATTCGAGTTGTGCTGAACAATCTCGCTCGGCTGCCCCTGTTCATTGAAAAACACCTGTCCGATCCCCGCTGAATTCCACAGCCGCTCCCCGGCCTCGGCATGGTCCGGCGTATACGGGACGATGCGCATCAGGCGGCGTTTGGTGAACCAGTTCAATGGCGAGCGCGGTGAGTAGAGCCAGCGGTTGAGGCGGTCGAACCATTCCAGCAGCGTTGGTGGGAATTCGTTCTTGATGCCGCTGCTGGTGATCTGCCAGATCCGTGGGCCGGCCTTGCGGTGGCGGATCAGGACTTCGTAGACGAAGGAATAATGCACATCGCCGGACAGCACCACGTAGTTCCCCGGTGTGCGCGAGTGTCGGAAAATGTTCAGTATCACCTGCGCCGCGCCGCGATGGGCCATCCAGTTTTCCGCGTCGACCAGCAGCGGATAACCGCACCAGCTGAACACTTTCTGCACGGTTTCAATCAGCTTCACGCCAAAGATCGGCGCCGGCGACACGATGATTGCCGAAGGGTGATCGAGCAGTTCCTGTTGCAGTTCGCTCAAGGCTTCCCAGTCGAGCAGGCCCGACGGTTGCTTGAGGGCCATCTCGCTGCGCCAGCGCCGGGTGCGCGTATCTATCACCACCAGTGCCGGACTGCTCGGCAACACAAAATGCCACTGCTGAAAACGCAGCAACTGATCAATCAGATCGTCCTGCACCGGCATGTCCAGATAGCCGTCGTCACCGCTGGCGCTCAGTCGTGCGGTCTGCTCCAGCACGTCCTTGAAGGCATCAGGATTGTTGCCCCAGCCCTGACACAACAGATAAGCAATCAGCGCGTTGCCGATGATGCGTTTGGAGAACGGATGGCCGTAGGCGGTTTCCTCCCACTGCGCAGAAAGATTCCAGTCATCGGTGATGTCGTGGTCATCGAAAATCATCAGGCTCGGCAGATGCGCCAGCACCCGCGCGACGTTGCCCAGGCCCGTCTTGAAGGCATCGATGCGCGTCTGCTCGAGGTGGTAGCGCTTGCGGCGTTCCGGCGTCAGCGTCGGCGCGCTCGGATTGATCAGCGACCACGGCGTCGGCGACCACACCAGCATGTACATGGCCATGACTTCGGCGAACGTCACCAGGTGATTGTCGGCACTGCTGCTGGTGAAAATCGGCTTACGCGCGCCACCGAAAAATCGCTCGCGCAAGGTCTCGTTGCTCTCTAGCGCCGGTAATAAATCCGCACGGTGGTAGTAGCTGGCCGGGTGTTGATAGAGCTTGGCGCTGTCGCTGACCACGGCACCGTCAAGGTGCTCATCGAACAGACCGAGACGCTCGATCAGGGCATGAATCGCCCGCAGCATCGGCCCGGCGACGTCGTCGGCATAAACCTGATCACCGCTCATCATCAGCAGCGCCGGACGGAGTTGCGCATCGGCTTCGTCGGCCAACAATTGATCGACGCAGAGCAAACCATCGGTTGCCGGATGATGCGGCTTGCGGCAGGAACCGTGGAGCAATTGGTCGATCCGCGAACGCACGACGAGGTTCGCGCAGCTGGCACCAGGGTAAAGCAGATGAGGCGCCCACTCAGCCATACCGATGGCGTCATCGATCAGCAGGTCGTAAGCGATAAACGTGTCGCAGGGCAGGGCGCTTTCAAGCTGAACGTCTATCAGATGCACGAACGCATGACGGCCTACGGCAATGACCGTGCATTTCTGCGAGTCGAGCGGAATATCTCCTACACCTTGCAGGCGCAAGGTCAGCGACAGTTCACGCGAGCCCACCAGCCACAGCACCACGCGCGTCGGCTCCAGCCGCCGCAGCAACGGACCGGCCAGTACAGGAGGCAGCGAGATCAGGTCATCAGGTGTTGAAAACATCGAGGGCAAAGTTCAAGGCGCACAGGCTGGCGATGATAGCGCAGCCGGCGCCTTGATCCCTTAAATGAGTCTTAAGAGTCGGCTTTTTGCACTTTCAGCGCCAGCAAACGCCACTCCCCAGCCGTCGCATCAACCCGTGGCAATTCCTGCACGGAGCAATCGAAACGGTAGGTGACATCGTCGCCATTCATGTTGCGCGCAGTGACGCTGTTGCTGAAGCTGTAGACCTGATCCTTGTAGCGATGACTGACCAGCGCTTTGCTGTCAGCAAAACGCGCCGAAGCGGGATAACGCAGGGTGCTGGTGACAAACGGGCTGCACATGACATACGCGATCATCGACTTGTCGGCCTGTGCGTCGCCGCGCAACTTCTTGTTCAGCGCGGCCAGGGCCATGCGACCCTCGTAGTCGCTTTGATTCAGCACCGTCTGTACCGCCATTGATTTCGGTGCCCGGCTGACGTTATTCGGCAACAGTGCGGAGTCCGGGGGGGAAGGCTTGTCGTCCGCTTCGATGGCAGCAAAAACCGGCGCATCTTTCAGTTCGGTGGCGGGCGTGACTGCCTCGGCTTCAGGCAGTACAGAGGTCGACTCGACGACTGGCGTGTTTTGCGCCTGCGCCTCGTGATCGAACGACGAAGGAAACAGCGAAAAGGTGATCGACAACATCACCAGCCCGACAATGAACCCACCCGCCGCGCCAACGATGTTGCCGTAGAAAATGTTCCAGCTGCCGCGGTTCTTCACCACCCAGCGCCACATGAAACCCCAGACAGCGACGAACGCCAGAAAACGCAAAAACTCCATTTGATCCTTTCCTTACCTTTCAACAATCCAAGCGCGGCGCGAGACGATCAGCGAGCCCCAACGATGCGCGGCAAGATAGCAAAATAGACGCGCCGTCCGGCTACGGTTGCGGAAAATAATTCGCCGCCAGAAAAATCAACGTGACCATGCCGGCGGCAACGCCACAGACGCCCGCGAGCAGTTGACGTGCAACCGGATGCGCCGGCTGTCGACGCTTGGCGATCCACAACCACACACCCGCCAGAACGCCCGCGCTGGTCATGAACACCACCAGGCTGTTATGCAGTCCCGGCGCTGCCATGGTGGTGCCGAACAGACCGTCATAAAGCAGTGTGAAGACAATGCCCGCCACCACAGCGCTGCCCGCTCCGGCGAGGTTCGCCAACAACAGATTCCAGTGCCCGCGCTGACGCACCACCCAGAACCAGATTGCAGCCATGACTACCAAACACAACACAGCATCCATCGGATTTCTTTCCTTGCCACGAGACAGAGGCGACAACTTGGTCGCCTGTTGAGAGTGGACGGCACGATAGCAAAATAGTAGCGTCGCGCCATGCCTTCTCTGTAATGGACTACCCATGTTTTCCACAACCCGTTTGCTGCAACTGCTCGGCGCTCTCACCCTTGCCGTCTCCATTACCCCAGCCTTCTGCTTCGCAAAAGAACACCCGCAAGCCAGCTGGGATTACTACCTCGCCAATTGCCAGCGGATGCAGGAGACAATCGCCGACGTCCAGAGCGGTCGCGTCTCCGCTGCCTATGCACTAACGTCCGGCCTGCAAGACAGCCTCGCCTCCATGAACGAGCGCCGCCTCAACCTGCTACCGCAACACCTCGACTCCAGCGAGTACGCCCACTGCGAAAACGTCGCCGCCCACGCCGAGGCAACCCTGGCCCAAGGCAAAGCCGAGTTCGCCGCGCAAATGCAACGCGGTGTGGAGGAGGGCAGAATTGCACACCAGAACTCCCCCGCCTACCAACGCGCCCGTTCCCTCGGCTACAGCGACGTCGGCGACATCTCCTTTCTGAAACTGCACGAAGACACCGACGGCGAAGCCCGCCTGAAAACCATGCTGATTACCGTCGACGAAATCTGCGGCCAATACTTCCGCGCCACGCAATACGTGAAGCCCTATGTGATCTACACGGTGCGACCGTCGGATGGCGGCTGTGGCGAAGTGAAGCGTGTTGCGATAGTTGGCGGGGGGCAACCAGAGAAGGGCGACTACATTGATCCCAGCGGCGAATTTCAGTACATGGGCTGGAAAAAACTGGTGGGCGCTGACGGCTTCCCAACGGATATTCGAGTGCTGAAAGCACGTCGCTGACAGGAGAGATACCGGCATGGTTGTAGCGCGGCACTCAAAGAATGTCGCGCAGATACCCTTTCAGCGCGAGCAGCGGCTGACCCAGCTGCTCCACCGACCGCGCCTGAGCCAACTCCGCCGACAACTTGCGCAACTCCCGCCCCAACGGCTTCTCGACCCCACCCAAGGCATCCAGCGCCAGGTTCAGGCATTCGTTCATCTTGAACTGAATGGCCTCGACATCGCCGCGTTTCACCAGTAACTCGAAAACGTCTTTCTGATAATCGCCCATGACCATGTCATCGCGCAGGATCGGGCTCAGGCCCTCTTCTTCGTAGGCAAGTTTGAGGGAGAAGAGGGCGACGGTTTCCAGTGAGGTTTCCATGGGGATGTCTGTCAGTGAAGTGGATGGCTTGAAACCAATGCGCGAAATGCCAGAGGAGGTTTGACGTGCGGGCGTGATTATACGGGCGGGGATCGCAGTCGAGGCAACCAGCAATCGGGCATCTAAAACCTACAAGCTCGCGCAGCATTGACATCCACTTTGATACGACGCTTTGATTACAAACACTGAACATCAGCGGAGTGACCATCATGGAATACGACATGAAACTGATCGACGACGCCGTCCTTGCTCTCCTGGCAGCCTATAGCTCCGACGCCGGCAATGCGTGGAAGGGCTATGACTTCGAGATTATGAACCGCTTGCACGAGCAGGGTTTGATCAGTAATCCGGTGAACCGGAACAAATCGATATGGTTGACGAAGGAAGGGATGGAGCGGGGGCGGGAGATTGCTGAGCGGATGTTTGGGGCTAAGGAATAGGTTGGGCAGCGCCCGATTATGGACTTGAGCTGTTGCTCGGCAAAATGACGTCAGTTTTGGCCATGGCTCGCCATAGCGATATGCATACGATTGTCGTCGGTGCGGTTACACGCAGATCTGCAGACGAAACGGTAGCGAGTTACTGGATAAGGAATCGGAGGATTTTTGCATTGGGACATCATCTGAATGAACCACAACTGACTAGGGTCAGAGATGCCTTATCGGAGCCTTTCAATCATTTCCCCACTGATTACGACTACGTCGTTCGTCAGCTCAAGGGCGTTGATCCAGCGGTGCTCTACAAGATTTTTTATTCAGAAGTAGCACCAGTGTGTTTCACAAACATTGCTGCAGTTCTGCCCACTGTATGGACTGGGTTCGACCCTGATTGGCTCAGATCCGAGATAGAGGAGAGGCTCGCGGCGCGACGGCGCAATTGGTTTCGCAGGCAGTACGACAGATTATTGGTGCGTTGGTTGGAGTACAACTATGACTACATGTGGAAGGAGATAGCTTCTAGGCTATGAGGACGGTTGCATGCGGTTTGGTATTCCTCGATGGTAAAAGCCACCTTTTGTTTCACCTATGCGGTGATTCAGGTCGCTTCAAGCTCAATCGTCGGGCGGGGCTTTAGTGGTCGGCATTGCACCAACCACTTTCCACCAGACGAAAAAAAAGGCCCTGCTTTCGCAAGACCTTTTTCTCTGTGTTGGTGCCCGAGGGAGACTCGATTGATCTATATATTCCGTGGTCTGTAGATCGATTTCTTGATCTGGGATACAGGTAGGGATACAAGCTGAAGGCTGCTACTCAGCGATCAATCGACAGGAGCTTGGTCTATAAGTCAGATTGTTCAACCAAAAAGGGTGGGATATCAAGCAGTTCCGCTACGGCGTCGATTTTCTTCTTTGAAAAATTCCATGCACAGCTTCCGTCACGAGTTTTAATCCATTTCCCGCCCAGCTCCTTCAGCTCATCCTTTTTGGTCTTGGTGTCACCAGTAACGATAAATGACCTATCTGAATATTCACGTAACTCAATGGCAACTACTTCCGCTTGCACCTTTGAGGAGGAAGCTCTCTTCACGACTGACTCTTTTGTGGCTTCCTTAGCCGCCTTTACGACTGACGCGTCCACGATGGTTCCAACCGAGAGGCCTCTGGTGATGATTGTAAGGTGTCGCGATAGGTGCACCTTGAGCTGTTCGACAGAAGAGTACTGCTCTTGGATTCCTTTGTTTCGGATGGTTTTTTTGAATTGTTCAAGTCGATCGAGCTGATCTTTGTCGATCTTGCTCGGTTGAACCGGAGCATCTGAGTAGTACAGCATCACCGGCTTGTCTTGCTTCAGAAACCACTTTATCTCTTCCACTGTACCGCTATCTTCTACGCCAGTAGGTGAGCCAAGCCTGGTCCAGAAAGCACCAATCAGCATGTCGCAGGATTTGACGACTAGATCGTTGATTACACCCTGCGGACGGTCTGCCATGCTAGGTGCGCTATGGGACTCCCACATGACAGGCAAAAGAACTTTCCCTGTGCTTTGGGAGTGCAGCGCATTCCATTCGTGAAGGCTCTCAGCAATCGCCTGCCTCTCACAGGGTACGTCGGATGGTGACGCGATCAATACGTTGAAGACGCTAGCCGAATAGGGCATGTTTCCTTTCCTTGGCTTTATTTTTATTGGTGGAGAGGCAAGCATCTGTGCTCCCTCCAAACTGGCTATACAGAAAGCAAGGGCGATGCGCCACTACGAAAAAGCGAGAGCTCGTAGTTGATCTTAGTATGAAATTTTCCAAGGACACTGGAATGGTAGGTGATGACTCGGTTCAGCTGAAATAACTGCCGGGGACCCTGAGGACTTTCAAGGGATACGGGGTCGGAAACCCGTGGGATAGTGTTAGCGGCACGACCTTGAGCTTATTGAAATTCAATCATTGAAATCGAAAGGATTTCGTTGAAAAAGAGCCATCGTTACCGCATCGGTAACGATGGCCTGCCGTGTAGATGATTCCGCATTTCTTCGGTCGTCAACCTGTCAACCAATTCAAAAATGTCAGCCAGTCTCAAAATCATGGGGGGCCTACCCCCGTGTCATTCAGAAATGCTCAAGGTCCCTGGCGGCTCTCAGTTGCATGTGCAGTTGGTCTGGTGAAATGTGTTTTCACCTGCTCACTAAGCTGGGCACCTTTCCACTAGCAAAGTCCGGTGGGCTTTCGCCCCGCGTCATATAAATTTTTCTAGGGGGCACCGTCATATTTCGGATTAGGTCTCTGACGTTCGCTGAAGGTTCTGAAGCTTACGGGGATTGGGGGGATATTTCCCTCTGAAGCTGTGTTACTCATGTTACTTGTGTGACGGATCTACATAACTTCATGTAATTGTTGAGTATTTTTCTGGTTACACCAATTTTTTGGTCGGTATTCAATCGTGTAACCAAGTTGTTTGGTGTAACGCTTTAGCATGATTAATAATCGTTATCATTTGCAGGTGGCGCCAAGAGATTCTCCAGTCACGCTGTTCCTGAGAGCGGATATTCAACCCGCTCTGTATCCAATTTTTGTTTACCTAAACCTATAGGTCACGTTAATTTGCATGAAAGCTGGCATCGTGCCGCTATCGTGCGTCCCCCGATTCACCTTGGCATATGCCCATATCTGGCCATTTTGGTATCCCCTGTCGCGTGCGGGAATCACTGAGTGTGCTTTTTCATCGCCGCGAGTGGACTCTGCGGGCTGGGTACTTGTAGGAAATGTTATGGACGGCATCAGTTTCAAGCGAATCGATCAGTATGCCTTGTGTTGCGTCGAGGTCTTTTCTGATGAGCTCAAGCAGGCGCTAAGGGAGAATCTAACTCGCATCTGTCACGGAGCTGACCAAGCCAGCAGGGACAGGGTGATCTTCAAGTATCCCGCGACGATCAAGCATTTTTGGGAGCAGCGATACTCCAAAAAACCATGGGAAACCAGGGTCGGTATGTTAGGAGAGCTCCTTTCACATGTGATCATTCTGAAGCTTTTTCCTAGCTTTGATGTCGTTTCACCGTTTTTCAACATGGAGGAAAAAAGCATTCGGAAAGGATTTGACCTTTTGCTGTATGAGTCGTCTACGAATCATGTCTGGATCACTGAGGTCAAATCCGGTGGTAAAAAAGAGAGTGTTAGCTCGTGCGCCGCTACGCGCGCTTTATTGGGGCTTGCGAGAGATGACCTGAAGAAGCGCTTGGCCGAGCCAGAGCTTAATCACTGGTTAAACGCAATTAATGCTGCTCGAAATGCGATTCACAACAAGGCCAATTATAGGGATTCTGTCCTTGAAATTCTGGAGCTAGAGGGAGGCTTGGCCGAGGTAAATAGCGCCACTGCTTCGGACAATAATGTTTTCCTTATTTCCGCTCTTTTTAGCGATATTTCACAAGCTATTGCTGAGCAAACGGTTTCCAAGTTTACAACTAGGTTAGTAGCGGACTCTGTGTTTAAGAGTGTATGGGTTCTGTCTCTTCATAAAGGAACGATAGAAAAGCTGGAAGAGTTTCTAAAGATAGAGGCGGGGAATTAGCATGGATGAGCTAACCATCAGAAAGTTGGGAAATACCAAGTTCAAGGAGTTGTATTTTAAACTTCTAAAAGGAGAAACGTTAGAAGACTCTGAGGTCGTCAAGCTCTTGGCAATCGCGGTGCTTCTTCTTAATCATAAAACTCCTGTTATCCGTCGCCTAGGCTACCGCATTATACTTTTCTACGGGAATTCATCTGGCCAATATCAGGCACTTTACGACGTGGCGCTAAACAGCGGTCTACATCCTATCTCCGCAGTAATCAGTAGTTATTTTGCCGAGGATGATCACCGTAGCGAATCGTTTATCCGAAACATCGTGGGCAGCTATGTCGATACTTTCCGAGATCAGGGCATCGTGCTGACTGAGCAACAGGATGCATTGCGGACTTTCGTTCAGTCAGAATACCGAAATTCTTCAGTTGTTATAGCTCCCACTTCCTATGGAAAATCTGAACTAATTATCCAGTCAGTACGGGAAAATCCCGACAACCGAGTGGCAATTCTTGTTCCCTCCAAAGCCCTTTTAGCTCAGACAAAAAAACGTTTGATTTATGCGGGCATCGAGGGGATGGGTAAGGTTGTTACTCATCCCGAAATGTTCTCAAAGGAGCGTAAAAACAGGGTTTTTGTCTTGACTCAGGAGCGGCTCAATAGACTCTTGAACGAGAACGCCGATTTGACCTTCGAGATGGTTTTCGTTGACGAGGCTCATAACCTTTTACATAGCGACCGGAGAAGTGAGTTACTGGCTTCGATGCTATGCATCCTCGGGGCCCGAAATCCGGGGACGTCCTTCAAGTTTCTGACACCGTTTTTGTGCGACGAGTTAAATGTTCGGGTGCGATTTCTGAATATGATTCCCACCGGTTTTAAAATAGATGAATACATCAAATCTGAGCGTTACTATATAAGGGACTTTAGGCGCGGCAAAAGTGAAACAAAACTTATTCTCTACGACCATTTTCTGAACGAATCAATGGGGTTCGATAGAGGGTATGGCAGTTGCTTTGAACTCATTAAGAGTGAGGCTCTGTCAAAAAATATTATCTATGGAAACAAGAAAAAAAGCATCGAGTCTTTTGCTGTCGAGCTAGCCGCAGTGCTGCCTCCGGTTAGCTGTCCGTTGATACAAACGGCATGCGATGAACTCGAAGAAAATTTTGATCGTCGCTACAAACTTATCAGTTGTCTCCGTAAAGGTGTCATGTACCACCATGGCTCAATTCCCGACACTATAAGGCTATATCTAGAAAACCTATTCAGTAGTTCTAGGCAAATGAAGTTTTTGGTATGTAATTCGACGCTCCTGGAAGGCGTAAATTTGCCGATTGAAAGGCTGTTCGTTTTTGATTTTACCAAGGGCGATCGTTACCTGACCTCGTCGCAGTTTAAGAATTTGGTCGGCCGTGTAAATCGGTTCAGTGAAGTATTCGCACCTGGCGCGGAAGCTGCTTTGAAGAAGCTTGAGTCCAGCATCTATTTGTTGGGTGTGGACGGTTACACTCGTAAGAAAGCAGACCTTGAAACTTTTTATAAGAGTGCGGTCAACGTCTCTAAGGTAGATAAAGACACGGTAAGTAATGTTCTTCTTGAGGCGACTAAAATTATTGAAGGTAAGGTCTCCGTTCTTTACGAAGACGCTGTTGCTCGCCTTGAAAATTTGCATCCTGGGTTGGTCCAGGATCGGAAGTGCAAATATGTCACCACTGAGCTAGGCAAACTTCTTATCGCGAACAGTGTAAGTGAAATTGACGTATTCTCGCAGGAGGAGGTCATCGATAGGAAAATCAGGCGAAGCATTGAGGCTAACGGTGTAATTAAAACCGTCGATAGGTTGATGCTTGCCATCTCCAGATCTTTCATTGAACACTTCGATGAGAGCCGAGAGTACAGCGATCTGCTGCGGTTAAAGCAAGAGGCTGCGCGCAATTTTTACGCGATGATCCTAGACTGGAAATTGAAAAGTTACAGTGTAAAGCAGACTATTAGATTGACGCTTTCTTACTGGAAAAAACTGGTAGAAGATAGCCGTAGTGATCACGTCTTCGTGGGCCGTTGGGGGGATACGACTTATGGTGAGAGTAAATATGAAAGGTGGGTTAGGATTTCCCAAAAGGACGACACTGAGCGGATCAATCTCGCAATTGTTAGATTAAAAGATGAAGACGATTTTTTTGATAACAAAATTTTCAAATTTGTTGAAGTTTTAAATGGAGTAGGTGCTTTAGATCCAGGGTTCTATAAGATGATCAAGTACGGAACCTCTGATGATACCAAGATAAAGCTTATCCGAGATGGCTACAGTCGCGGGTTAGCAGATTTGATGCTGGAGAAATACCCGGGAATAATAAAAGTGTTATCGGGCGGCGAGGTTGAAGTAAGCCCCCGTCTCGTCAATATAATGGTGCAGAACGGAGAAAGCGACCTGCTCATATTTGAAGCAAGGATGAATTTAAAACCTGAATAATTGTATTTTTTATAATGTGTCAGTTCTATCTAAAAGTTAATACAATCGACTGTGCGCGTGCTGAATATTTCTAGGTTTTGCTAAGTACGCCTCCAAAAAAAGGTGCAAAGATCATGAGTTCTTTAAGGTGGCTTCATCTATCAGATTTTCATTTTGGAAAAGAGGTTTTCCAGCAAGAGTTAGTGTCTGGTAAAATTATTGATCATATCAAGGAGCAAATATCCGAAGGTAATAGACCAGATTTTGTGTTTATTACCGGCGATATTGCTAACGCAGGAAAGAAGGAAGAGTACGAACTTTTCGTAAGGATTATACTTGACCCGGTCTTGGAGGTGATGGGGCGAGAGTTTAGAGATCGGATTTTTGTCGTTCCAGGAAATCACGATCTAAATCGGAAGATTAATAAAGGTTTTAGTCGCGAAAGTTTTCTAAGTGTTGAAGGTGGTTTTTTCGATCCGACTTCAGAGTCCTTAGAAGATCGGAATATGCTGGTGGATCGGTTTGCTCATTTTATGTATCAAACTGAGTTGCCATTGGCGATGGACATTTTTTCGGAGGCTGGTAGCTATAACTGCACTCTAGATGTTAATGGAGTTAATATTGGTATAGTTGGTTTGAATACTGCTTGGTTATGTCATGATGAAAAGGATAAGTATAATCTAACTCCGGGTGTTGCTTTAGTTCGAACAGCTTTGGATGCTATTTCAGACTGTGGTGTGAAAATAGTCTTGGGTCACCACCCTCTTGAGTGGTTGCATGCGAACCATATTAAGCCATTAAAAGCGCTTTTTGGCTCTCACAATGTGCTATATCTTCATGGGCATATGCATGAATCTTGGGCTGAGCCAAATTATGGCGCTGGTAACGAGTTCTTGACTATACAAACGGGAGCAGGCTATCAGGCGCCAGAGGGCAGTAAGTGGAAAAATGGATTGCTATGGGGGCATTTGAATGTCGCTGGAGACTATGTTGCATTACAGCCATATCAGTGGAGTCGAAATGATCAATGCTGGGAGTTAACAACTGGCGGCTTTCAGGAGGTGAATCGAGAAGCAGATTGGTGGCATTTCGATTTGCCAAAAAAACATAAAAAAAGTTTGCGGCAAGGCCAGGCTAAAGTGAAACTCCCAGGCGGATGGGAGGTTACTGACTTTGAGAATTTAGCGCAAAATCTTGTCGAGTTAAATGAGGCAGAGGCTGTAAGTTATTTTGATGGTGCAACTCCTGAGTGGCGCGTGGCATTATCGAAATCCATTCCGCGTCGTGAGATTGTAACTCAATTAAGAAATACATATTTTTCTCTCAGTTCGTCGTCTGAAACTACGGTTTGCACATTGCTGGCGGCTGGTTGTGAGGGGAAAAGTACTGCATTACTTCAAGCGTGTTTTGAAATCGTTAGTGAGAGAAAATCTAAGAAAATATTGTTTAGGAGAAACAATATTCGTCCGTTTGATGCTGAGGCTCTGTTGCCAATATTGAGTCTTCATGATGACTGGTTGATAGTTATAGATGAGGCGGATCAAGTTGCAAAGAATATATTGACCTTCATTGAAAGTGGTTTTCTAGACCTGGATGCGAAGATTGATTTTCTACTGGCTAGTAGGGACTCGGACTGGAAAACATCAGGCGCTAATACATTGTCTTGGAGTTTTACAACAGCATACAAAGAGATAACGTTAAAAGATTTGAGCCAGGCTGACGCTGAAATGATTGTGACTGCGTGGAGTTCATTTGGAGAGAAAGGGCTTGGTACAGAGCTAACTTCACTGGAACACGAAACTAGGGTGGAAAAGTTAAAGTATTATGCCAAAACTGAGTCAAAGGGTGGCTCAGGGGCTTTCTTTGGTGCTCTACTGCTTTCACGACACAGTGGCGATTTGTATGATCACGCTGAGTCGATGTTAGATCGTCTGGATCAAATATTTATCAGTGAGTCAAAAACACTCCGGGATGCTCTAGGCTACATCGCAGCAATGCACGCAGAAGGGTTCGATAAGCTGAGTTTTGAGACGCTTGCTGCAGTTTTAGGTCTGACCGTGCCAAAGTTACAATCAAATGTGATAAAGAAGCTTGGTCAGGAAGCCGCCGCAACAACAACTGCAACTGCGATCTATACACGGCATAAGTACATTGCTACTGCTATAGTTAAAATACTTGAAGATAAATTCGATGTAGACGTGTCTAATTTTTTCATCGATTTGGCTCGCTCTGAATCGGATCGCTCAAAGTATGAGAAAGTTCTTAATTTTAATTTTTGGAAATTTGAGCTTGCAGATGCGCTTTTCACGTCTGGCAAAACGCGCCTTGCTATTGCGTTGGTTGAGAGTTTGGTTGCATCTGATAAATATGATCCATTTTTAGTTACAAAGCTGGCTTCATATTATCGTCGTGAAAATGACGCGATAGGCGCTATAAAGCTATTTCGTGAATTTGGGCATGGGCCTAAGCATCGTGCTTTTTATTTTGAGTGGGCGGTATGTGAGGGTACAGAAAAGAACTATTTGGAAAATGCGCTTCTTGCCTCTTATGCGCTATCAGACGATGTTGAGTCTACTCAACTAGTAATAGATGAGGCAATTATTATGCTTAGTGGACTGTCTACGTGCTATGCGGGGCTTTTTCGTCAGTTAGGAGATGCTATTTTTGATACGGCGATTGAAGCCGCACTTTCCATTTCTTCGATTTTGGTTCGAGCAAGACCAAGTTATAGAAACAGAGTTTCAGTTGATACATTTTTAAAGAGAGTTGCACGAAAGCGAGCAAAGCTCTATAGCAGGGCTGAAGCTATAAAAATTATAAAGGCTGCTAGCACTCACTTGTTAAAGTATTCTGTTGATCCCCTTGTAATACAAGCGATTGATATACACGATACAATGTACAATGATCTTAATGTTCTTATTGAAAACGTGGAAAATTCTAAGCCGAAAAACACCTAGGTTTTCAACTTCGTTCCTATATTCGTGGCGTGTGGTGAGGTTTTTAGGTTTTCGGCTTAAAGTAATCAATAAAAAGGACCCGTATAGGGTCCTTTTTAGGCTAAAGTATTTTATTTTCTCATCCAGCTCTCGACTTCGTCGGATCCATACTTTGTTTTCCACTCTTTCAGCGTCTTGTGATTGCCTCCTTTGGTTTCAACCACTTCACCGGTGTTAGGGTTCTTATATACTTTCAGCTCGCGAGGTTTGCGCTTGCCGGGGGCCGCGGCCGGCGTTGAGGCGCGCTTCGTGCTCTGTGGATCAAGCAGGTTGATGATGTGCTTTAGGCTAAAACCGTACTGATTCAGCAGCTCGCGCAACTTGGTCTCGAACTCGATCTCTTTTTTCAGCGCGCCGTCGCTCTTCATCGTCTCCAATGCCTGGAGCTGCTCGGCGAGGTGTTTTTCCAGCTGACGGTATTCGGCAAGTTTGGACATGCTTATTTCCTGGCGTGTTGATGATAAAGGTTTGAATGTACGTGTGGCTCACAAGTTCACCGCTATTCTGACAGTTTCAGATACTCTCGGATGCTGATGATTTCGTTCTTGATCAATTTTACGGTGAGAATCTCGACTTTCGTTTTTATGCGGGGTTTATCCACGAATTCCAACATTTCCTTTAAGGAGACTATTCGTGCCTTCAGGAGTTCTTTCCAGTTGGGGGTGTTTCTAAGGTCAAATTGAATGATCATTTTTTAGCCTTTTGAGGTTAAACAGCCTACCTGCGTAGGCTGTTTCGGTGGATCAATGGCCTACAGCGAAAGGATGTCTTGCACGCTGTACTTGCCGGATCGATCCGACAGCTCGCGCCAGGTCCAGCTGTGGAAGTCTTCGCCTTCTTGAGGAAGTACCAGCTTCATCAGGCTGAGGTGTTCCCCTCCCAACATGCCTTGTACATTCCACAGCTTGCCGCCCAACTCCATCAGTGCTTGCGCTTGTTCGTTCCATTGATCCTCCAGCACTGTGCGGGCTAGGAACATCGCTGTTTTTTGGATCGAACCGTATTCCCTTTGCGCCTCGGCAATGTGCTGGTCGACGACGGCCAGCTCCTGTTCCAGTGCAGTGATGATCAGGTGTTGACGACGATTGTGTTCGGTCGCCGTGGCGAGGTTTTTCGCGGCCTTCTGCGCGTCGGCATTGGCGTTCTTTTCGCCCTCGGTATCGCCCCAGGCCACGGCCTGCGCGTAGGCGGTGGCGGCATCGGTTTCGGCTTGCCGGGCCTTGGTCATGTCGTCCTCCGCTTGCTGCTGGATCTGCGCCAAGCGGGTGCTGAGGCTGTCGCGTTTTTCGTTGAGTTCTTGTTCGTCGGCTTTCCAGTTCGCCATCGACTCGGTGTAACCCGCCATCAGGGTTTCATGATTGAGCAGTTTCTCGCGGCGAGTGATCTTCGCATCGAGCAGCCAGGCACGGTGCTTACTGGCGTCGTAAGGAACTTTCAGGCTGCTGTGCTCCTTGCGGATTTCGGTCAGCCGTTCCTCCTCGATGACTTCGTCGCCTTCCAATAGCGCCTCCAACGGCGCCATCTTGGTGTGGTGCTGTTCAGCGTCGCTCAAGTGTTTATCGCGTTGGGCGGTCAGCTGGTTGATCTCGTCGATCAACCGTTGTTTCTTGTCACAATGACCGGTCGCGGCAGCGTTGTCCGAAACCGGCCGTGCCAGCCCGGTGGTCTCGCGGCCGAGCAGTTCGTGTTGTTCGGTAGACGCTTGGAATTCGTTCATTTGTCTTGTTCCTTCAGAAATGGGTTTGGGTTGAATGAGCGGCTGGCGAGGCCGGGAATAAGCCGGCGCTACCTCGATCAGCGGACATGCCTTCAGGCAGCCCGAGCCTCGCTCTCATCCGTTCCTGGAATCCTCCTCACGATGTAGCAGCGCTGGGGCCCAAGGCCGGGCAGGCGGACCAGACTCGATGCCTTGCCATCACTGGCCGGCTCCAGCACGCCGCGCTGCAACAGCTCCTTGTTCACGGCGTTGATGTTCATGCCCCGGAAAATCTCGGAGCGCCACGCCTCGGGCAGCACGTAATAGGTGTTGGTGGTATGCATGGTGTCGCCCATGCCGTGCTCAAGCGTCTTGCGAAAACCGAGGCGGTCGATGGTGCGCGGACCGTGTTCATCGATCTTGGCCGCCGCCGATTCCCAGCGAGTGAAGCGACTTTCGCCGAAGCGCTCGATGACCTGGCGCAGCCGCGCCAAAATCGCATCGCCCTCGAAATTTCCGGCGCCGCCGCGCTCGTGGAGCCAGGCGTTCAAGCACACGCGAGCGGCGGTGGTGGCCGTGCCGTCCGGCCATCCAGTGATGCCCATCGCGGTGGCAAGCTCGCCCGCAGCAGCCGCAAGGCCGAAGCGCGCCGCAGCGCGGTGTGCCTGTCCACTGGCAGAGGCGGGAAGCGCTTGGGCAATAAAGCCTTCCAGCGTGCGCCGCAGGATTGCCGCCCAGCCGTGGCGCTTGCCGGGTTCGCACAGCGCAGTCAGGAACGCGGTAAGCGGGGTCCCGTAGTAGTTCGCTACCCGCGCCTTGAGTGCGTCGGATAGAGCAGCGGCGTCCTCGAAACCGTTGAGGGTGTCAAACATGCCGAGGCCTTTGCTGGCATCGGCCGGGACGGCGAGCATCCGCACCTCCATACCTGCTTTCAGCTCTTTGTTCGCCTCTGCCATGTGCTGCGCCAAGGTCTTCTCGCCGGTGGAGAGAAATAGCAGGCGCCATTCCTGCACCTGCCGGCCTGCTTGGCCTCTATCATTGGCGCGGGCCTTGCCGGTGCCGTTGCCGAGCATGTACACCGTTTCGCCGATAATGCGGGCATCACACATGCCGATTTCATCGAGCACCAGAAGCCCGTCGGAATGCGCAGCAGCGATCGACTCCAGAGCGTTGTCGGTCGAGCGCCATGAGCGCACCAGGCGCGGCCCTCCGTAGATCGAGGCGGCAACCTGCAGGTGCGTGGTCTTGCCGCCGGAGCTGTCGCCGTACAGGTGGAAGCCGCCCGATTCGTGGCCGAGCATGTGCAGCAGGGGACCGGCGAAGGCCACGCCGACGACAAATGCCAAACGATGATTGCCGATGCACAGCGCGCCGATCTGCTGTTGCCATTGTTCGAGCGTGCCCGCTTCGCTGATCGGCGGAAGCTGCGCGCCGGCTTCGTAGAAGTGCAGGTGTTCCGCGTGCATGCCGACCTGCTGCTCGGGCAACAGAAAGGCGTTGTCATGCCAGCCCAAACGGGTGACCAGTCGCGCACGTTGAGCACTGTCGAAACCGCCCAGGTAGCTTTGCAAATCGTTGCGTGCGTTGCGTCCCGAGCGGCTGCCGGCCAAACGCAACCCCATGTCCACCAACGGGCCGAGTACGTCCTTACCGAAATCGCCGGTCATGGTGCGCGCCGGGATGTTCCAGCGTTTCTTGGTGCCGTCGGGGTCGTCGAACTCGACCAGCAAGCCCCAGTTGTGGCCCTTCTCGTCACGGGTTCGCGCAAGGATTGCCAGCGGTGAACACACCGGGCGCGCTTCCCCGTCGTCGCCGGCATAAAACACACCTTCGGGCGTCAGGCGAAAGCCTCCCGGCATCAGGTCGTTTTTCGATTTTGCCGGCCGCTTGGCCGCTGCTTTGGGTTTCGCTTCCGGCTCTGGTTCCGGCTTGGGTTCCACCTGGGCAACTATCGGCTTTTCTTCGATCACACCGAACAGCTCACTGCTGCTTTCCAGCGTGGTGAAGTGGCCGGCGGTCCAGCCTTTTTCGAGTGCATCGGCCGCATCGTCGCCGTCGTTCCATTGACCACCTTTGGCGAACGCGACGTGGTCGTTCTTCAGCGTCGGCTTGCGTTTGAACACCTCCAACGCGATCACCCGGACCGAGGCGGCGCCGATTTCACGCAGCTTTTCGGCAACGGTGGCCATGCAGGCTTTACCGCTGTCGTCGTTGTCCGGCCACAACAAAACGTCGCGTCCCTTGAGCGGCGTCAGGTCAGCTTTGTGCCAGGAGTTGGAGCCGTTCGGCCAGCAGGTGGCCACGTAGTTAGGCAGCAGCTCGGCGGCGGCATCAGCCGCTTTCTCGCCTTCGCACAGAGCCACTGGTGCGTCAGCGCGCTGCGCCAGTTCATCAAGGCGCAGCAGCGGACGCGGATCCGGCAGACCCTGCCAGCGCCATTGTTTGGTTTGGCTATCGGCGCGCTGACACCATGTCAGGGGCGCAAAGACCTTCTTCGGCTTGCCGTCTTCATCCGGGTCGAGGTCGAAGCGATACAACGCCATGAGCGGCTGACCCTGCGCGTCACGGTAGATCCAGACCTTGGACGGTACGCCGTGATCGCGATGCTTGGCCGGGCACTTGTTCATGGCCTCGGTCGGGATCGGCTGGATGGCGTTCCACGTCGGTGCCTTGGGCTTACTCGGGGCTGCCTTGATCTTGGCGGTGCCGGGTACAACGTTCAGCCAATCCGCCAATTTGTGGCAGGCTTCAACGTCCGTGCCGCCGTCCAGATAGCGCACCAGATCGATCAGGTCGCCGCCTTTGTCGCCAGTGGCGAAATCCGCCCAGGTGCCCTTGCTCAAATTGACCTTGAGCGATCCGGCGCGCTTGTCGCTACGGGTCGGATTCGGAGCGGTGTATTCCTTGCCGCCATCCACGCGCTTGCCGTTGGGCAGCCAGTGCGACAAGACACGATCAATATCTTTCAGCGCGGCGGCTTTCACGTCGGCAAAGCTTGGACGTTTCGCGGTGCTGTTCGGGCGTTGGCTCATGTGTCAGTCCTCGGCAAAAACAGCGCGTCGTTGATGTCGTCGATCAGCGCTTTTGCCATCTCTCCCAGGTACAGAGCGGGCCAACTGAAACGCTCGCCGTGGTCACTCATGGCCGCGTCGAAACTGAGCTGGTTCGCGTGATGCTGCAGCAACGACACCATCTCCAGCGCGTCTTCGACGGGTACTCCGGCATTCACCCGAAATAGCTTCAGGTCGGTGGCATTAACGCGAGAAAAGGTAGCGTGGCCCGGTGTGGTGGAAATGCTCATAGCGCACCGCCTTTCTGCACCGCAGGGGCCGAAGTGTTGTCACCGTGCATGGCCAGCGTTTTGATCAACCCGAGGGTGCCACGCACGTCCCAGAGGACGGCAGCAATCACGTGATTCGCGAGGCGTGAGGATTCGTTTTCGAAGTGATCCTCCAGCAGCGTGAGTACCGAGTCAGCGCGGTCAATGGCGCAGGTGATGGCGTCGATGGGTACGCCGGCTTCTACGGTTGGATTCACGCAGAGCAGATCTTCGGGCAGGGCGAAACTCAGGGCGTTATTCATTGGGCACCGCCTGCGGTTTCGAGTGCACGGGCTTTGGCCATGTGAGCGTTGTATCGGGAGAGGCGTGTAGCGAGGCTGGAATTGGCGTGTAAAGCGGCGAGAGCCATTGCACGATGTGCAGCGGCGCGAATTTTGGACGGATTGAGGGCGTGCATGGGTGGAGCTCCTTCTTAAGTGGGAACTGCCACGATTCGTCGCCAAACGAATTGGGGTGGCAGCTGTGCGCAGGTTGGCGAACCGGGTAAGAAGGAACCCGGCAGACCCGAAGGTCTCCCACGCACAGCCGCCATAAAGCAGGAATGCGGGCACAAAAAAAGCGCCTGCAATCGAGATGGGGGCGCCTGTGCGCCTTCTTAAACTCGGGTCGCCAAACCCGGTCGCTGATTTTGCAGCGACGGCCAGAGAGTAACGTCCGTTTTTCGAAAGTGCAACTGCGCTGAAGGCTTGCGGATTTTTCAGGTGCGGCATAAATTGTTCGAGCATGTAGATTGACCTCAACGCCTCCGGATCGCCCCCGGAGGCGTTTTTGTTTCAGGCATGGGCTTCCCAGCGCAGGGAAAGAAGGGGCAGAAATCCGCCGGTGAGCATGGAGCGGGCGTCTTCGTAAGCGTCGGCCTGCTGGCCTTCGTCGACGACCACTGCACCGGTCTTTTCGCAGTGAAGGGAGAGGGCGCACCAGGTGCCATCGGCCCAGCTCAGTACGCTGACCACGCGACCTTGCCTATCCTGCTGGCTGCGGTAGCGTTCAAGACGCTGCATGACGCGAGACGAGAAACCGATCCGACGCAACACCGAAAAGGGGTGCATCAAAGCGTTGTTTGCAGTCTTGTGGCTCATGCGGCCACCTGATCACGTGCCTCGATGCGGCTGCGCGCCCACGCTTGAACTTCGGAAAGGACCCAGGCGACAGGGGCGCCGCGTGCGTTGCTGTTGCTCAGTTTGACGGGCTGCGGAAAGCCGCAGTCGGTGCGCTGCATCAGTTTGTAGATGGTCGAACGCTTCATCCCCACGATGCCTTCCACCTCCCGCATGCGGATTAACGTGGAAGCGGCATCAAAAAGTGAGGCGGCGTTGGCGGGAGTCTTGCGGGGAAAATCGGTGACAGAGGTGTTCATAGGTATTGCTCTCGATTGATTTGGACAACGAGAGCAATGGTCTAGAGATTGCTCGGCGGTGAGCAGTTCACTTCCATTTGAAATGACATTGAAATATCGGTCACACCACAAAATTGCGCTTGAGGATTCCCTCCACGCTTTTGCGGGTTAGCGCTTTTTCGGTTTCCAGTGTCACCCACTCAGCGCGCTGCTTGAGTGGTTTGGACACCTCCCGTTTCAGCCAGGCATGAACCGCCGTGGTCACATTTCGCCGTGACATTCCGCTAGCCACGTAGTGTCGGCCTTGCCTAATGATTGCTGTATCCCTTGCGCCGATTTCTTCGTTACGTTCCATTCCGCTGATGATGCCGCCCTTGGTGCGGATGGCGTTCTCGATGGCTCTGTAAGCGATTGGGGTCAGCTCGTCACTGACCAAGCAGGGTAGGGATGTTATGGGCTCCAAAAACAGCACGTACTGGTCCAGTGCCTCAATACGTTCGTTAGGATCGACTTGCCTTTCCACGACCTGACAATAAAGGTCCCACGGCCAATCCGTTGGAGGCTCGTCAATATGCGACCAAGCCTCTTTTTCGGTGGAGCGCATCCAGTCAGCTAGGGCGCTTAGCGCTTTTACTGCGCAGGCCATGACGTAGGCGGCATATGCCTCGCGTTCCGATGCTGAATGACACTTGCTGTATCGGCGAACCCAATGCGCGAGACGGTTTTTTTTGTCGGTTGAGGCGTACTGAAAAATAGCCTCCTCATGCATCGTTGTCTGGATGCACATGCTGTTCAGGTCGCTGCTGATGTCGCCGGTCTGGATGCGAATGCAACACTGATTTATCAGTTCGCACACGTCAGTGATCTGTTCATTGCAGAACTCGTAGAGTGGCTGCTCTGAGAGATATTGGATCAGGCCAACGGTTAGCGCCGAGTGCAAGATCGGGTGGGTATCAATCATGCAAATGGCTCTCGGCGTGCAACGCGCTGTCCCGCGCCCTGCGAGTTGGAAGCGTAGCCTGCGAGCTTTGCGCTAGTGCCAAATGAGCGCGATAGGAGTGTCGGCCTGCAGCGGGCAAGGGGCCTGTTGTAGCGTTACACAATCGGCGTGCGTTACATCCAGTGTACGGAATGGCGCGCTGGAATGTAACGGGGTTCAAAGCCAATGAATCCGGGTGTTTGGCCGGCACTGTTACACGAGTAACACTCGTAACATGGATTTTTGAGGTGGTATGGATAGGTGCATTCATACCGCTTTTCCAAATTGCCCCTTGATCACCTTTTCGCATGCCAACGCGTCAAGGTGATCTGCATACCACTGCATCATCTTCACCCTGTGCTCTAGGTATTGAGCCTTGTTATATACCCCGGATATTCCCTCTTCTTTGTGAGCAAGCTGCGCTTCGACATGCTCTTTCGGCCAGCCGTGCTCCCTGAGCAAAGTACTGGCGGTGTGACGAGTCCCATGCCCAACCAAGCGGCCTTTGTAACCAACCGTCGCAAAGACTTTATTGATTGTGTTTTCACTAATCGTTGGATTCTTCGCGCCCACTCCGGGGAACAGCCAGCGACTGCGACCAGTGAGGCAGTGAAGTTCTTTGAGCGCGGAAAGCGCTTGCTCAGGGAGTGGGCATACAAAGTCCCTACGCATCTTCATCTTGGCGGCAGGCGTCGTCCATAACGCTTTATTAAGGTCGAACTCTTTCCATTCAGCTAACCGAACCATGCCCGGTCTAGATGCGGTCCAGATACAGAGCCATGCTGCAGTCCGGGCCGTCAGCCTGCTGGGAGTGTTTTTGAGCGCTTGGAGGAACTCTGCCAGCTCAGGCTCAAGTAAATGAGGATGCTGCTGTGTTTTCGGGGCTTGAGCTGCAATATCTCGTAGTCGACTACCCGGATCGTTTTCCGTGAGGCCCAAACCGATGGCTCGCCCGAATATCTGATTGATCCAGGTTCGACACTTTTCCGCCACGTTGTGTGCGTCCCGGGCTTCGATGGATGCTTGGAGTTCCGCGCAGTCGGTACGGGTGATTTCGTCTAGAGGCTTATCTCCCAGTGCCGGGAGTATGTCTTTGTCGAGGTAGGTGCGGATTTTGTTGAGAGTGGAAGGTGCGAGACCCTTTTCCTCTTTTGCCTTCAGCCAGGCATCAGCGGCAGCTCGAAAGGTTCGGGTCTTTGCTGCATCGATAGCAGCTTTCGCGGATCGCTTTTGTTCAAGGGGATCGGCACCGCTACTCACTACTTTGCGTAGATCGGCAGCTTTGTCCCTGGCCAGCGCGCCACTTACTTCCGGGTAACCCCCGAGCCCCATCCAAGCCCAATTGCCCGCCGGACGTTTGTAGCGGAGCTGCCAGGATTTACCACCATCAGGTTTAACCCTGAAATAGAGGCCGTTTCCGTCTAGCTCCCGGTATTCCTTTGACTCCGGCTCCAATCCCGCAAGTGTCGTGTCAGCGAGAGGGCGGCGCTTGATGTCTGCGCGCTTCATCCTTGTATCCCAAAGTTCGGTATTTTTCTCAGGATACAAGCAGGGATACAGGGATACAACGGATAAGGGGAGACAGGGGCAGACAGATAGGCACAAAAAAACCGGCCAAGTGGCCGGTTTCTCTGGGTCTGAGAGGCTGGTAGAGACTCTCAGATACTGCTATGTGGTGCCCCGAGGGAGACTCGAACTCCCACTCCTTTCGAAAACGGATTTTGAATCCGCCGCGTCTACCAATTCCGCCATCAGGGCTCAATGGCGGCGAAGTATAGAGAGGTGATTACCGTTGGTCAATCACGTTTCATGGTCAATTTTCGATATTTCCGCTAGACTTTCCGGCCCTGCTAGACGAACCCCATCATGCGCGTTGCTGACTTTACTTTCGAGCTTCCTGATTCGCTGATCGCCCGCCATCCGTTGGCCGAGCGTCGCGGTAGTCGCCTGCTGACCCTTGATGGGCCGAGCGGCGCCCTGGCACACCGTCAATTCACTGATTTGCTTGAGCATTTGCGCCCGGGCGATTTGATGGTGTTCAACAATACCCGGGTGATTCCGGCGCGGCTGTTCGGGCAGAAAGCGTCTGGCGGCAAGCTGGAAATTCTCATCGAGCGCGTGCTCGATGCGCACCGCGTGCTGGCCCATGTGCGCTCCAGCAAGTCGCCGAAACCGGGTTCGAAGATCCTTATCGACGGCGGTGGCGAAGCCGAGATGCTCGCGCGTCATGATGCGCTGTTCGAGCTGGGTTTTACCGAGGAAGTCTTGCCGCTGCTCGACCGCGTCGGGCACATGCCGTTGCCTCCTTATATAGATCGCCCGGATGAAGGCTCGGATCGCGAGCGTTATCAGACCGTGTACGCTCAGCGCCTGGGCGCGGTGGCGGCGCCGACGGCGGGGCTGCATTTCGATGAGCCGCTGATGCAGGCGATTGCTGCCAAGGGCGTCGAGACTGCATTCGTGACATTGCACGTCGGCGCGGGGACGTTTCAGCCGGTGCGTGTCGAGAAGATCGAAGATCACCACATGCACAGCGAGTGGCTGGAAGTCGGCCAGGATGTGGTCGATGCGGTCGCTGCGTGCCGGGCGCGTGGCGGTCGGGTGATTGCGGTCGGCACCACCAGCGTGCGTTCGCTGGAAAGCGCGGCGCGCGATGGTGTGCTCAAGCCGTTCAGTGGCGACACCGACATCTTTATCTATCCGGGCCGGCCGTTTCATGTAGTCGATGCCCTGGTGACCAATTTCCATTTGCCGGAATCCACGCTGTTGATGCTGGTTTCGGCGTTTGCCGGTTATCCCGAAACCATGGCCGCCTATAAGGCCGCCGTCGAAAACGGTTACCGCTTTTTCAGTTACGGGGATGCGATGTTCATCACCCGCAATCCCGCTCCAACTGCCCCTGAACAGACAGGCCCAGAGGAAACAGAATGAGTCGCGAATGTCGAATGTCCTTTGAGCTGCTGGCCACCGATGGCAAGGCTCGTCGTGGTCGCCTGACCTTTCCCCGTGGCACCGTCGAGACCCCGGCGTTCATGCCGGTCGGCACCTACGGCACGGTCAAGGGCATGCTGCCGCGCGACATCGTCGGCACTGGCGCGGAAATCATTCTGGGCAACACTTTTCACCTGTGGCTGCGTCCCGGCACTCAAGTGATCAAGGAGCACGGCGACCTGCACGATTTCATGCAGTGGAAAGGCCCGATCCTCACCGACTCCGGCGGCTTCCAGGTGTTCAGCCTCGGCGCGATGCGCAAGATCAAGGAGGAGGGCGTGACCTTCGCTTCTCCGGTCGACGGCGCCAAAGTGTTCATGGGACCGGAAGAGTCGATGCAGGTGCAGCGCGATCTCGGTTCCGACATTGTGATGATCTTCGACGAATGCACGCCGTATCCGGCTGACGAAGACGTCGCGCGGGTATCGATGGAGCTGTCGTTGCGTTGGGCCCAGCGTTCGAAGAATGCCCACGGTGACAACACCGCAGCGCTGTTCGGCATCGTCCAGGGCGGCATGCATGAAAACCTGCGCATGCGCTCGCTCGAAGGCCTCGACAAGATCGGCTTCGACGGCCTCGCCATCGGCGGTCTGTCGGTGGGCGAACCGAAGCACGAAATGATCAAGGTGCTGGATTATCTGCCGGGCCAGATGCCCGCTGACAAACCTCGTTACCTTATGGGCGTTGGCAAACCGGAAGATCTGGTTGAGGGTGTGCGCCGCGGGGTGGACATGTTCGATTGCGTGATGCCAACCCGTAATGCCCGCAATGGGCATCTGTTCATCGATACCGGTGTGCTGAAGATCCGTAACGCGTTCCATCGCCATGATGAATCGCCGCTGGATCCGACCTGCGATTGCTACACCTGCCAGAACTTCTCGCGCGCTTATCTGCATCACCTGGACAAGTGCGGCGAAATGCTCGGCAGCATGCTCAATACCATCCATAACTTGCGCCATTATCAGGTGCTCATGGTTGGTTTGCGCGAGGCTATTCAACAGGGTACATTGGCCGCCTTTGTCGATGCCTTCTACGCCAAACGCGGACTTCCCGTTCCGCCTTTGGACTGAGTTTTCTGACCCCAAGATTCAACATTTGCAACTGGAGTGCTAAATGAGCTTTTTTATCTCTAACGCCATGGCTGACGCAGCTGCACCGGCTGCTGCAAGCCCAATGGGCGGCGGCTTCGAGTGGATTTTCCTGGTCGGCTTCCTGGTCATCTTCTACCTGATGATCTGGCGTCCACAGGCCAAGCGCGCCAAAGAGCAGAAGAACCTGCTGAGCAGCCTGCAGAAGGGCGACGAAGTCGTGACCACTGGGGGCATCGCCGGCAAGATCACCAAGGTTGCCGATGACTTCGTGGTTCTGGAAGTTTCCGACACCGTGGAAATGAAGTTCCAGAAAGGCGCCATCGCCGCCACGCTGCCAAAAGGCACGCTGAAAGCGATCTAAGAGCAACAACTTCTACTCAATCGACGGGGCGCGCAAGGCGCCCCGCGTTCATAACGGGCGGCGTGATGCTGAACAAATACCCTCTGTGGAAATACATTCTGATCCTGGCGGTGCTGGCGATCGGTCTGATTTATTCCGCTCCCAATCTTTACCCTGATGACCCGGCGATTCAGATCAGCGGCGCCAGCACGGCTCTGCAGGTCAATGACGCCGATCTGGCTCGCGTCAGCACAGCGCTGAAAGAGTCCGGCATCAACGTCAAGGCGGCCACGCTGACGGCTGGCGGCAAGGGCGGTCTGATCCGTCTGAGCAAGGCTGAAGACCAGCTGCCGGCCAAGGACGTAGTACGCAAGGCATTGGGTGATGACTACGTCGTCGCGCTGAACCTGGCACAGACCACTCCGCAATGGCTGCGCAACCTCGGTGCGCACCCGATGAAGCTGGGTCTGGACTTGTCCGGTGGTGTGCACTTCCTGCTCGAAGTGGACATGGACAAAGCCCTCGATGCACGCCTGAAAGTCTACGAAGGCGACGTCAAGAGCCTGCTGCGCAAAGAGAAGCTGCGCTATCGCAGCCTGCCGCAATTGGGCGGTGCCATTCAGTTGGGCTTCAGCGATGAAGATTCCCGCGAACAGGCCCGTGCGCTGATCCGCAAGAACTTCAACGATTTCGACATTGTTCCGGCCGACCTCAACGGTCAACCGGTGCTGCGTCTGGCGATGACCCCGGCCAAGCTGGCGGAAATCCGTGAATACTCCATCAAGCAGAACCTGACCACGGTACGTAACCGCGTCAACGAGCTGGGTGTTGCCGAACCGATCGTGCAGCGTCAGGGCGCCAACCGCATCGTGGTTGAGCTGCCGGGCGTGCAGGACACTGCCGAAGCCAAGCGTATCCTCGGCAAGACGGCCAACCTCGAGTTCCGTCTGGCCGCCGAGCCGGGCGCTTCGAAAGCCACTTCCGAGTCGTTCGAATTCCGCGAAGGCAACCGTCCGCCAGCGCAGATCGAGCGTGGTCTGATCATCACTGGTGACCAGGTCACCGACGCCAAGGCCGGTTTCGGCGAGCACGGCACGCCTGAAGTGAACATCCGTCTGGATGGCCACGGTGGCGAGCTGATGAGCCGCGCGACCCGTTCCAACGTCGGTCGCAGCATGGCGGTGATCTTCATCGAACAGCGTCCGGTCACCACTTACACCAAGCAAGTGGTCGATGGCGTCGAGAAAGACGTCGCGGTGCAGACGTTCAAGGAAGAGAAGAAGATCATCAGCCTGGCGACCATTCAGTCGCCGCTGGGTGCGCAATTCCGCATCACTGGCCTGAACGGTCAGGGCGAGTCGTCCGAACTGGCGCTGCTGCTGCGTGCCGGTGGTCTGGCTGCACCGATGTACTTCGCTGAAGAGCGCACAATCGGTCCGAGCCTGGGTGCTGACAACATCACCAAAGGTATCGATGCTTCCCTGTGGGGCATGCTGTTCGTGTCGCTGTTCATCATCGCCATCTACCGCTTCTTCGGCGTCATCGCCACCGTCGCGCTGGCGGTGAACATGGTGCTGCTGCTGGCATTGATGTCGTTGCTGGGCGCCACGCTGACCCTGCCGGGTATCGCCGGTATCGTCCTGACCATGGGCATGGCGGTCGACGCCAACGTACTGATCTTCTCGCGGATTCGTGAAGAGATCGCCGCCGGCATGACTGTGCAGCGGGCAATCAACGAAGGCTTCGGCCGGGCATTCACCGCGATTCTCGACGCCAACCTGACCACCTTGCTGGTCGGCGGCATTCTCTTCGCCATGGGCACCGGCCCGGTGAAGGGTTTCGCAGTGACCATGTCCCTCGGGATCTTTACCTCGATGTTCACGGCCATCATGGTGACCCGCGCAATGGTCAACCTGATCTTTGGCGGACGTGACTTCAAGAAGTTGTGGATTTAAGGGGCTGCCATGTTACGTACAATCAACTTCATGGGCGTTCGCAACTTCGCGTTCGGCGTCACCGTGTTGCTTACCGTCATTGCCTTGTTCAGCGTCGCCACCAAGGGCATGAACTGGGGTCTGGACTTCACCGGCGGTACGCTCATCGAGCTGACCTACGAGCGTCCGGCCGATGTCACCAAGGTGCGCGAGCAACTGGCGACCTCCGGTTATCACGAAGCCGTGGTGCAGAACTTCGGCGCCACTACTGACTTGCTGGTGCGCATGCCGGGTGAAGACCCGCAGCTGGGCCATCAGGTCGCAGACGCATTGCAGAAAGTCGGCGGCGACAACCCGGCGACGGTCAAGCGAGTCGAGTTCGTCGGCCCGCAGGTTGGTGAAGAACTGCGCGACCAGGGCGGCCTCGGCATGCTGCTGGCGCTCGGCGGCATCCTGATCTACCTGGCGTTCCGCTTTCAGTGGAAGTTTGCGGTCGGCGCCATTGTGTCGCTGATCCACGACGTGATCGTGACCGTGGGTATCCTCTCGTACTTCCAGATCACCTTCGATCTGACGGTGCTGGCGGCGGTGCTGGCGATCATCGGTTATTCGCTGAACGACACCATCGTGGTTTTCGACCGGGTACGTGAGAACTTCCGTGTGCTGCGCAAGGCGACGCTGATCGAGAACATCAACATCTCGACCACCCAGACCCTGCTGCGCACCATGGCGACGTCGATCTCCACGCTGCTGGCCATCGCGGCACTGTTGTTCTTCGGCGGCGACAACCTGTTCGGCTTCTCCATCGCGCTGTTCATCGGTGTACTGGCGGGTACCTACTCGTCGATCTACATCGCCAACGTGGTGCTGATCTGGCTGAACCTGACCACCGAGGATCTGATTCCTCCGGCCAACACCGATAAGGAAGTCGACGACCGTCCATAACGGCCAGCGATTTTCCGGCTGTCAGCCAACAAAAGGCGCGAGTTGAACTCGCGCCTTTTTTTGTGCTCCAAGGCTGGGAGAAGCGCGGGCGCGTCCCGCATGTGATGGTCAGGAGGTTCATGTGAACAAGTCGTTGCTGGTTGGTGCGGTATTGGGTGCTGTCGGTGTCACAGCCGGGGGTGCTGTTGCCACCTACAGCCTGGTTAAAAGCGGCCCTGAGTATGCGCAAGTATTAGCCGTTGAGCCGGTCAAGACACAGATCAAGACTCCACGTGAAGTATGCAAGGATGTAACCGTGACCCGGCAGGCGCCGGTCAAGGATCAACACCAGATTCTCGGCACGGCGATCGGTGCCGTAGCCGGTGGTTTGTTGGGTAATCAGGTGGGCGGCGGTACCGGCAAGAAGATTGCCACCGTGGCCGGTGCAGTTGGCGGCGGTTATGCCGGTAACAAGGTGCAGGAAGGTATGCAGAACCGCGACACCTACACCACCACGCAAACCCGTTGCAACACGGTCAATGACATCAGCGACAAGGTCGTCGGCTACGACGTGCGTTACTCGCTCGATGGCAAGGAAGGCAAGGTACGGATGGATCGTGATCCGGGTAACCAGATTCCGGTCGACAAGGAAGGCAAGCTGATCCTGTCGCAGAATGAGCCGGGACAGTAAGGCTCCACAGTTGTGAAAAGAAGCACCCTGCGGGGTGCTTTTTTTGTGCTCGCGATTCAGGGCAGCGCGCGATTCTCACCTGTGGGAGCGAGCGTGCTCGCGAATACGGTCTAACAGTGGATATTTTCTTTGCTGACACGCCCCATTCGCGAGCAGGCTCGCTCCCACAGGGAATTGTGCTGTTTGGAATTGCAGACATAAAAAAAGCACCCCGTAGGGTGCTTTTTTGGTTTCGCGGAAAGCTTAGCGCTTCAGCGAGGCCGGCAGGTGCGGCTGGATCGCCGTCAGCACTGCCTTGAAGCATTTGGTGTTGCCGGCAACGATGTGGCCTTTCTCAAGGAAGTCGTGACCACCGGTGAAGTCGCTCACCAGGCCGCCGGCTTCTTGAATCAGCAGGGCGCCTGCAGCCATGTCCCACTCGGACAGGCCCGATTCCCAGAACGCATCGAAACGACCGGCAGCTACGTAAGCCAGGTCCAGGCTCGCCGAACCGGCGCGGCGGATGCCGGCAGTCTGGCCAACCAGAGCGCGGAACATGCCCAGGTAGTTGTCGAGGTTGTCCATCTGGTCGTCACGGAACGGGAAGCCAGTGCCGAGCAGGGCGCCGTCGAGGCTGGTACGACCGCTGACGCGCAGACGACGACCGTTCAGTTGAGCGCCGCGACCACGGCTGGCGGTGAATTCTTCCTGGCGAACCGGGTCCAGAACCACTGCGTGCTCAAGGCGGCCACGATATTTGCAGGCAATGCTCACTGCAAAGTGCGGAATGCCACGGAGAAAGTTGGTGGTGCCGTCCAGCGGATCGATGATCCACAGGTACTCTTCGCCTTCGATGCCGGTGCCAGCGTGCAGGCCGGTTTCTTCACCCTGAATCGAGTGATTCGGGTAAGCCTTGCGCAGGGCATCGATGATTTTCTGTTCAGCGGCGCGATCGACCTCGGATACGTAATCCTTGGCGTCTTTTTCGTCGACCTTGATGGTATCCAGGCGCTCGATGGAGCGGAAGATCAGTTCACTGGCGCTGCGGGCGGCGCGCAGCGCGATATTCAGCATGGGCTGCATGGATGTGTCACCTAAGGTTGTTAAAGAAAGCCGCGCATTCTATCAGAACTTTTCTTCAGGTGAAGGACGCTGTTCGCTTTCATAGCTTAACGGTAGGCTGTTCTGTAAGATTTGCCCCCCTTTCCCGTGTCCGAGAGCGCCTCCCTTGCTGCAGAACATTCGTGTCGTCCTGGTCAACACCAGCCACCCCGGCAACATCGGCGGGGCCGCGCGCGCCATGAAAAACATGGGTCTGTCGCGACTGGTGCTGGTCGATCCGCGGGTCTTCCCGCACCACGAGGCCGATGCCCGCGCCTCTGGTGCCGGTGACATCCTTGAAAACGCGCAAGTCGTCGCCACCTTGGAAGATGCTCTGGTCGGCTGCAATCTGGTGCTCGGCACCAGCGCCCGCGACCGGCGTATTCCCTGGCCGCTGCTGGATCCGCGCGAATGCGGCAACAAGGTGGTCGAGGAAGCCGGGCAGGGCGCCGAGATTGCTTTTGTGTTCGGTCGTGAAGATTCCGGCCTGACCAATGAAGAGCTGCAGCGATGTCATTTTCACGTGCACATCCCTTCCGACCCGACGTTCAGTTCGCTGAATCTCGGGGCGGCGGTGCAGGTGTTGAGTTATGAAGTGCGCATGGCCTGGCTGGCCGCACAGGGTCAGCCAAGCAAGGTCGAGAAAGAAGAAGTGGCCTCGGTGAAAAGCGCCGAGCTGGCGACCATGGATGAGCTGGAGCGATTCTATGAGCACCTGGAGCAGACGCTGGTCGCCATCGAATTCCTCGATCCGGAAAAGCCACGGCACTTGATGGCGCGCCTGCGCCGGTTGTACGGACGCAGCTCGGTCAGCCGGGCGGAAATGAATATTTTGCGTGGCATCCTCACGGAAACCCAGAAAGCGGCCCGTGGCGAGCTTCTAAAGCGGAAGGATTGAATGATGTTTGAGCGTTTGCGTGAAGATATCCAGAGCGTATTCCATCGAGACCCGGCGGCGCGTAACGCTTTTGAAGTCCTGACCTGCTACCCCGGCATGCATGCGATCTGGATTCATCGTCTGGCCGGCATGCTCTGGCGCAATGAGTTGAAGTGGCTGGCGCGACTGGTGTCGAACTTCGGTCGCTGGCTGACCGGGATCGAGATTCATCCGGGCGCCAAGGTCGGTCGGCGTTTCTTCATCGACCACGGCATGGGCATCGTCATTGGTGAAACCGCCGAGATCGGCGACGACGTGACTATCTATCAGGGTGTGACCCTCGGCGGCACCAGCTGGAACAAAGGCAAGCGCCACCCGACGCTGGGTGATGGCGTGGTGGTCGGCGCTGGCGCCAAGGTGCTTGGCCCGTTCACTGTGGGTGCCGGCGCCAAAGTCGGTTCCAATGCTGTGGTCACCAAAGAAGTGCCGCCGGGCGCCACGGTGGTGGGGATTCCGGGGCGGATCGTCGTCAAGACCGACGAAGAGCAGGACGCCAAGCGCAAAGCCATGGCGGAAAAGATCGGTTTCGACGCCTACGGTGTCAGCGAAGACATGCCCGACCCGGTGGCCCGCGCCATCGGCCAGTTGCTCGATCATCTGCAAGCAGTGGACGGGCGCCTGGAAGGCATGTGCGGCGCACTGAAGGATCTGGGCAGCAATTACTGTGCGAAAGATCTGCCTGAACTGCGCGAAGAAGACTTCGCTTGCGTCAAGGGCAAGGACGAATCGAAAGCCGGCTGAACCGCGGCGCTGCTTTTCGCGAGCAGGCTCGCTCCCACAAGAGCAATGCATTCCAATGTGGGAGCGAGCCTGCTCGCGAAGAACGATCACGCGGTTCCGCTGGCTGTCCGCAGCCCGTCTTTGCTATAGTGCGCGCGCTCTTTTGCGGGTAAACCCGACTAAAGCACTAGGTCTTATAGTTGACTTAAATGCTCGGGAATTGCATACTCCCGCCCATTCCGAACTCCGTGGTAACTGTCCATGCGACTGACTACAAAAGGCCGATACGCCGTGACCGCCATGCTTGACCTGGCGTTGCACGCGCAGCACGGGCCGGTGTCTCTGGCCGATATCTCCGAGCGCCAAGGCATCTCCCTGTCCTACCTCGAGCAGCTGTTTGCCAAGCTGCGCCGCAGCAACCTGGTTTCCAGCGTTCGCGGTCCGGGTGGTGGCTACCAGTTGTCCCGCGACATGCAGGGCATCCAGGTCGCCCAGGTGATCGATGCGGTGAACGAATCGGTCGATGCCACCAAGTGCCAGGGCCAGGGCGATTGCCATTCCGGCGATACCTGCCTGACCCATCATCTGTGGTGCGATTTGAGCCTGCAGATTCACGAATTTCTGAGCGGTATCAGCTTGGCCGACCTTGTGACTCGCCGTGAGGTACAAGAAGTGGCCCAGCGTCAGGACCAGCGCCGTTGCAGCAGCAAGGCGCCACGCCTGGACAAGATTGAAGCGTCCGCCGTCGAATGACAGCCGAAGAGCTACCCGCGGCACGCCAGCCCTGATTTAGGAGATAGTCCATGAAATTGCCGATTTACCTTGATTACTCTGCAACCACCCCGGTTGATCCGCGCGTTGCGCAGAAAATGAGTGAATGCCTGCTGGTCGACGGAAACTTCGGTAACCCGGCGTCCCGTTCCCACGTGTTCGGCTGGAAGGCTGAAGAGTCCGTCGAAAACGCTCGTCGTCAGGTGGCCGATCTGGTCAATGCCGACCCGCGCGAAATCGTCTGGACCTCCGGTGCCACCGAATCCGACAACCTGGCGATCAAGGGCGCGGCACATTTCTACGCCTCCAAGGGCAAGCACCTGATCACCAGCAAGATCGAGCACAAGGCAGTCCTCGACACCATGCGCCAGCTGGAGCGTGAAGGCTTCGAAGTGACCTACCTCGAGCCGACCGAAGACGGTCTGATCACCCCGGCAATGATTGATGCGGCACTGCGCGAAGACACCATTCTGGTGTCGGTGATGCACGTCAACAACGAAATCGGCACCATCAACGACATCGCTGCCATCGGCGAGATGCTGCGCGCCAAAGGCGTGCTGTTCCATGTCGACGCGGCTCAGTCCACCGGCAAGGTCGAAATCGATCTGCAGAAGCTGAAAGTCGACATGATGTCGTTCTCCGCCCACAAGACTTATGGCCCTAAAGGCATCGGCGCACTGTACGTCAGCCGCAAGCCGCGTGTGCGCATCGAAGCGACCATGCACGGCGGCGGTCACGAGCGCGGCATGCGTTCCGGCACCCTGGCGACCCACCAGATCGTCGGCATGGGCGAAGCGTTCCGCGTAGCCAAGGAAGACATGGCCGCTGAAAACGTGCGCATCAAAGCCTTGAGCGATCGCTTCTACAAGCAGGTCGAGCACCTGGAAGAGCTGTACGTCAACGGCAGCCTGACCGCCCGCGTTCCGCACAACCTGAACCTGAGCTTCAACTACGTTGAAGGCGAGTCGCTGATCATGGCGCTCAAGGATCTGGCGGTATCGTCCGGTTCGGCCTGCACCTCGGCGTCGCTGGAGCCTTCGTACGTACTGCGCGCCCTGGGCCGCAACGACGAACTGGCACACAGCTCGATCCGCTTTACCTTCGGCCGTTTCACCACCGAAGAAGAAATCGACTACGCCGCGCAGAAAGTCTGCGAGGCCGTTACCAAGCTGCGCGCTCTGTCGCCGCTGTGGGACATGTACAAAGACGGCGTCGATATCTCGAAAATCGAGTGGGCGGCACACTAACTATAGAAGCCGCCGGATACAGATCCTGTAGCGACGCGGCGTTAACGCAGCGCAGTTGCAGGGTCTCAAGAGCGGCCCTGATGAGTGAGGATTGAGAATCATGGCTTACAGCGAAAAGGTCATCGACCACTACGAAAACCCGCGCAACGTCGGCAAGATGAACGCGGAAGATCCTGATGTCGGCACCGGCATGGTCGGCGCTCCGGCGTGCGGCGACGTGATGCGTCTGCAGATCAAGGTCAACGATCAGGGCGTTATCGAAGACGCCAAGTTCAAGACCTACGGTTGCGGTTCGGCAATCGCCTCCAGCTCCCTCGCCACCGAGTGGATGAAGGGCAAGACCCTGGACGAAGCCGAAACCATCAAGAACACTCAGCTGGCCGAAGAACTGGCTTTGCCGCCAGTGAAAATCCACTGCTCCGTGCTCGCTGAAGACGCTATCAAAGCGGCTGTTCGCGACTACAAGCAGAAGAAAGGCTTGATCTGAATTTCAAGATTCGGCGACGAGTAAGGAGTCAACGATGGCTATCAGCATGACAGAAGCGGCTGCTCGACACGTGCGGCGCTCCCTCGACGGGCGCGGCAAAGGTGAAGGGATTCGTCTGGGTGTTCGCACCACAGGCTGTTCCGGCCTTGCCTACGTGCTGGAGTTTGTCGACGAGGTAGTGGCGGAGGATCAGGTGTTCGAGAGTCACGGCGAAAAAGTGATCATCGACCCGAAAAGCCTGGCCTACCTGGACGGCACCGAGCTCGACTTCGTCAAGGAAGGGTTGAACGAAGGCTTCAAGTTCAACAACCCCAACGTGCGCGGTGAATGTGGCTGCGGCGAAAGCTTCAACATCTGAGGCTGGTCGTGGGTATTCCTTGTCATTTCGCTTTATTCGAGCTGCAACCGAGCTTCCGCCTGGATCTCGAGCAGTTGGCCACGCGCTACCGTGAGTTGGCGCGCGGCGTCCATCCTGACCGCTTTGCCGACGCTTCCGAGCGCGAGCAGCGCTCGGCACTCGAGCAATCGGCGCGGCTCAACGACGCCTATCAGACGCTCAAGAGCCCGGCCCAGCGCGCACGCTACCTGCTGAAAATCAGCGGGCATGAAGTGCCGATGGAAGTCACCGTCCACGATCCCGAGTTTCTTCTGCAGCAGATGCAATGGCGCGAAGAGCTCGAAGATCTGCAGGACAGTGCCGACCTCGACGGTGTCGCGGTATTCAAGCGTCGTTTGAAGGCGGCTCAGGAACAGCTCAACGAAAGCTTCGCAGCCTGTTGGGATGATGCAACGCAACGTGAACAGGCCGAACGCCTGATGCGGCGAATGCAGTTCCTCGACAAGCTCACCTACGAAGTGCGCCAGCTGGAAGAGCGCCTCGACGATTAACCCAGTGCTGCCCTGATTGCACGCTGACAGACAGACAAGACCTGATCACCATGGCTCTACTGCAGATCGCCGAACCCGGCCAAAGTCCTCAACCGCACCAGCGCCGTCTGGCTGTGGGCATCGACTTGGGTACTACCAATTCGCTGGTCGCTGCGCTGCGCAGTGGTCTTTCCGAACCGCTGGCCGACGCCAACGGGCAGGTCATCCTGCCGTCCGCCGTGCGTTATCACGCCGACCGCGTCGAAGTCGGTGAGTCCGCCAAGCTGGCGGCATCCTCCGATCCTCTTAACACCGTGCTTTCGGTCAAGCGCTTGATGGGTCGTGGTCTGTCCGACGTCAAGCAATTGGGCGAGCAACTGCCGTACCGCTTTGTCGGCGGCGAATCGCACATGCCGTTCATCGACACCGTGCAAGGACCGAAAAGCCCGGTTGAAGTCTCCGCCGATATCCTCAAGGTCCTGCGTCAGCGCGCTGAAGCGACCTTGGGTGGCGAACTGGTTGGCGCGGTAATCACCGTTCCTGCCTACTTCGACGATGCGCAGCGTCAGGCCACCAAAGATGCGGCCAAACTCGCCGGTCTGAACGTGTTGCGTCTGCTCAATGAGCCGACCGCTGCTGCTGTGGCGTATGGTCTGGATCAACATGCTGAAGGCCTGGTTGCAATTTATGACCTTGGTGGCGGTACCTTCGATATTTCCATTCTGCGTCTGACTGGCGGCGTCTTTGAAGTTCTGGCCACTGGCGGCGACAGCGCGCTGGGCGGCGATGACTTCGATCATGCGATTGCCGGCTGGATCATCGAGAGTGCTGGCCTGTCCGCCGATCTCGACCCGGGCGCACAACGCAATCTGCTGCAAACCGCTTGCGCGGCCAAAGAGGCTTTGACCGATGCGGCCAGTGTGGAAGTGGCTTACGGCGACTGGAAAGCGCAACTGACCCGCGAAGCCTTCGATGCGCTGATCGAGCCAATGGTCGCGCGCAGTCTGAAAGCCTGCCGCCGCGCGGTTCGCGATTCCGGTATCGAGCTGGAAGACGTCCACGCCGTGGTCATGGTCGGCGGTTCGACCCGCGTGCCACGTGTTCGTGAAGCCGTTGCCGAAGCCTTCGGTCGTCAGCCATTGACGGAAATCGACCCGGATCAAGTGGTGGCCATCGGGGCCGCGATCCAGGCCGACACCCTGGCTGGCAACAAACGCGATGGCGGCGAACTGCTGCTGCTCGACGTGATTCCGCTGTCCCTGGGGCTGGAAACCATGGGCGGTCTGATGGAGAAGGTGATTCCGCGCAACACCACCATCCCCGTCGCGCGCGCTCAGGATTTCACCACGTATAAAGACGGCCAGTCGGCCATGGCGATCCACGTCTTGCAGGGCGAGCGCGAGCTGATCAGCGATTGCCGCTCTCTGGCACGGTTCGAATTGCGCGGCATTCCGGCGATGGTGGCCGGTGCGGCGAAAATTCGCGTGACCTTCCAGGTCGACGCCGACGGTCTGCTCAGCGTGTCTGCCCGTGAATTGGGCTCGGGCGTTGAGGCGAGCATTCAGGTCAAACCTTCCTATGGTCTGACCGATGGCGAAATCGCCAAGATGCTCAAGGATTCGTTCCAGCACGCCAATGACGACAAGGTCGCCCGTGTTCTGCGTGAGCAGCAAGTCGATGCCCAGCGCCTGCTCGAAGCGGTGCAGGGCGCGCTGGAGGCCGATGGCGAGCGTCTGCTCGACGCCGAAGAGCGCATGGTCATCGAACTGCAAATGCAGGAACTGGCCGAACTGATGAAAGGTACCGATGGCTACGCCATCGAGCAGCAGACCAAGCGTCTGTCGCAAGTGACCGATGCTTTTGCTGCCCGCCGCATGGATCTGACGGTGAAAGCCGCTCTGTCGGGGCGCAACCTGAATGAAATCGAGGATATCTGATGCCGCAGGTCATTTTTCTGCCCCACGAGAAGTTCTGCCCTGAAGGCATGGTGGTCGAGGCTGCGCCCGGCACATCGATTCTCGAACTGGCCCACGAACACCATATCGAGATGGAAAGCGCGTGCGGCGGCGTCTGCGCCTGCACCACGTGCCATTGCATCATCCGCGAGGGTTTCGACTCGCTGGAAGAGGCCGACGAGCTGGAAGAAGACTTCCTCGACCGTGCCTGGGGCCTGGAAGCGCAATCGCGTCTGGCATGTCAGGCCATCGTCGGTGAGGAAGACCTCACCGTCGAGATTCCGAAATATTCGCTTAACCATGCGGCCGAAGCGCCGCACTGACTGGTAAGACTGTCATGAGCTACGGTTGGAATGATGTTCAACGCATTGCAGAAGAATTGGCGGAAGCCAAGCCGGATGTAGATCCGGTTTATGTCAATTTCGTCGACTTGCAGCGATGGATCATGGAACTGCCTGACTTCGACAACACCTCCGGCCGTGTCGGCGAGAAGGTGTTGGAAGCGGTTCAGGCGCTCTGGATCGAAGAAGTCGACTGATCGTCCTCGCAGGTTAGGCAATACCAAAGAACCCGCGTATAATTCGCGGGTTTAATTTTTCGCAAATTACCGTTTCTGGAGTTACACCATGGCTGTTCAACGTACTTTCTCCATCATCAAGCCTGACGCCGTTGCTAAAAACGTGATCGGCAAGATCACCACTCGCTTCGAAGACGCTGGCCTGCGCGTTGTAGCTTCGAAACTGAAGCAACTGTCCAAAGCCGAAGCCGAAGGCTTCTACGCTGAGCACAGCGAGCGCGGTTTCTTCGGTGACCTGGTTGCTTTCATGACTTCCGGTCCGGTTGTCGTTCAGGTTCTGGAAGGTGAAAACGCTATCGCTCGCAACCGTGAGCTGATGGGCGCTACCAACCCTAAAGAAGCTGCTGCCGGCACCATCCGTGCTGACTTCGCTGAATCGATCGACGCCAACGCCGTTCACGGTTCGGACTCCGAAGCTGCTGCCGCTCGCGAAATCGCTTACTTCTTCGCAGCTACTGAAGTAACCACTCGCTAAGCATTGCTTGCAGAGTGAAGGTGAATCCATGACTACATCGACTGTTAAAACAAACCTGCTGGGTCTGACCCAGCCGGAAATGGAAAAATTCTTCGACTCAATCGGGGAGAAGCGTTTCCGTGCCGGTCAGGTAATGAAATGGATTCACCACTTTGGCGTCGATGATTTCGACGCCATGACGAACGTCAGCAAAGCCTTGCGCGACAAGCTCAAGGCCATTGCTGAAGTGCGTGGTCCGGAAGTGGTCAGCGAGGACATCTCCAGCGACGGCACCCGTAAATGGGTGGTGCGCGTGGCGTCCGGCAGCTGCGTCGAGACCGTGTACATTCCCCAGGGCAAGCGCGGCACTCTGTGCGTTTCGTCCCAAGCAGGCTGTGCCCTGGATTGCAGTTTCTGCTCCACCGGCAAGCAAGGCTTCAACAGCAACCTCACCGCCGCCGAAGTCATCGGTCAGGTGTGGATTGCCAACAAATCTTTCGGCAGCGTCCCGGCCACCGTCGACCGCGCCATCACCAACGTGGTGATGATGGGCATGGGCGAGCCGTTGCTGAACTTCGACAACGTCGTCGCCGCCATGCATCTGATGATGGATGACCTCGGCTACGGGATCTCCAAGCGCCGCGTGACCCTGTCCACCTCGGGTGTGGTGCCGATGATCGATGAGCTGGCCAAGCACATCGACGTATCCCTGGCGTTGTCCCTGCATGCACCGAATGACGCATTGCGTAACCAATTGGTGCCGATCAACAAGAAATATCCGCTTAAGATGCTGCTCGAGTCGTGCCAGCGCTACATGTCCGCCCTTGGCGAGAAACGTGTGCTGACCATCGAGTACACCTTGCTCAAGGACGTCAACGACAAGCTTGAGCACGCAGTGGAAATGATCGAGCTGCTTAAAGACATCCCGTGCAAGATCAACCTGATCCCATTCAACCCGTTCCCGCACTCCGGGTACGAGCGGCCGAGCAACAATGCCATCCGCCGCTTCCAGAATCAGTTGCATCAGGCCGGTTTCAACGTCACCGTGCGCACCACCCGTGGTGAAGACATCGACGCCGCATGTGGTCAATTGGTAGGGCAGGTGCTGGATCGCACCCGTCGCAGCGAACGTTACATCGCCGTGCGCGAGTTGAGCGCCGACAGCGATCTGGCACAGAACGCCGCGAACACTAACTAAGAGAGGATCTCTATGTCCCTGCGCTTTGCGCTGCTGTTGCTGTTGGCCAGCCTGTGCGCTGGCTGTGTCCTGTCGGGTGACTACAACCCGATGAAGACCAGCAAGGGCCGCGATGAAGCGCGGGCTGCCTACGTGCAGCTGGGGCTGGGCTACCTGCAGCAGGGCATGACCGAGCGCGCCAAGGTGCCGTTGAAGAAAGCGCTGGAGCTGGACGGTTCCGACCCTGACGCCAATGCGGCCCTCGGTCTGGTGTTTCAGGCCGAGATGGAGCCGGCACTTGCCGACGAGCACTTTCGCAAGGCCTTGTCCTCACGTCCCGCCGATGCGCGCATCCTCAACAACTACGGCAGTTTTCTCTACGAAGAACAGCGCTACAAGGAAGCCTACGAGCGTTTTGAACAAGCGGCCGCCGATACCCTGTATCCTGAGCGCTCGCGGGTCTTCGAAAATCTCGGCATGACCGCCGCCAAGCTTGGCCAGCGTGATCTGGCCCAGCAACAGCTGGAAAAAGCCCTGCGCCTGAATCGCCAACAACCACGCGCATTGCTGGAAATGGCTGAGTTGTCCTTCGAAGACAGGCATTATGTGCCCGCGCGTGACTATTACGACCGTTTCAGCCAGCTCACCGAACAAAATGCACGTAGTCTATTGCTCGGCGTTCGGCTGGCAAAAGTGTTTGAAGATCGCGACAAGGCAGCCAGTTACGGTCTGCAATTAAAACGACTCTATCCCGGTACGCCGGAATATCAGCAATACCTGTCGGAGCAATGATGAAAGCGGCGCATCCCGAAGTTGTAGCAGCGAATCGCGTAAATCCCGGTGAGACCCTGCGCCAGGCCCGCGAAAGCAATGGCTGGTCGCTGGCCGAAGTGGCCCTCAAGCTCAACCTCACCGTGACGTCCCTGAGCAATCTTGAAGCCGGCGCTTTCGACAAGCTGCCGGGGCATACCTTCGCTCGCGGTTACATTCGCGCCTATGCCAAATTGCTCGGCATGGACCAGACCGTTCTGGTTCAGCAGTTCGACCAGTCCACCGGCACCGATTCCCAGGGCAGCAACGTTCACGCCCTCGGTCGTATCGAAGAGCCGGTGCGGGTTTCCCACACCATTTTGCGTATCGTCAGCCTGTTGCTGCTGATCGCGGTCATCGGCGGCGGTTTCGTCTGGTGGCAGGATCAGACCTCGCAGCGCACCCGCGATCTGACCAGCCTGGCGCCGGAACACGTCGAAGTCGAAGGCGCGGACGGCACCACGCAGATCCACCCGATTGACGAGCCGGAAGACCAGGCTGTCGCCGAAAATCAGGCTGACAATTCGACATCGCTGGCCTTGCCGCAGTCGGAAACCAGTGCTGAATCCACCGGTGCCGAGTCCGCAGCGCCAGCAACCGAGCCGGCTGCCCCGGCAGTTGCGCCAAGCGCTCCGGCACAGACGCCTGCACCAGTGGTGGCGGCTCCGGCCACTCCAGCGCCGAGTGTCCCAGCGACACCTGTCCCGACCGCGCCGGTTGCTCAAGCGCCAAGCGCTGAAGCAGCTGCGCCGGTTGCCGGCGAAGGCCAGGTGCAATTGCAGTTCACCGGCGATTGCTGGGCACAGGTGACCGATGGCCGTGGCAAAGTGATTTTCAGTGGTCTGAAGCATAAAGGCGACAGCGTGAGCGTTTCCGGCAAACCGCCGCTCGCCGTACGTCTGGGCGTTGCCCGCGCGGCACAGGTCAGCTACAACGGCCAACCGGTCGATATCGCTCCGTTCACCAGTGGCGAGACTGCTCGCCTGAAGTTGGGTCAATAAGTCATGCACGGCGAATCTCCAATCAAACGTCGCGAATCGCGCAAGATCTGGGTCGGCAACGTACCGGTGGGCGGCGACGCGCCGATCGCTGTGCAGAGCATGACCAACAGCGACACCAATGACGTCGCCGCGACCGTGGCGCAGATCAATCGTCTGGAAGCCGCCGGCGTCGACATCGTTCGCGTCTCGGTGCCGGACATGGACGCCGCCGAGGCGTTCGGCAAGATCAAGCAACTGGTCAAAGTGCCGTTGGTGGCCGATATCCACTTCGACTACAAAATCGCCTTGCGCGTGGCCGAACTGGGTGTGGACTGCCTGCGCATCAACCCGGGCAACATCGGTCGCGAAGACCGCGTGCGTGCCGTGGTCGATGCGGCCCGTGATCGCGGCATTCCGATCCGCATCGGCGTCAACGCCGGTTCCCTGGAAAAAGACCTGCAAAAGAAATACGGCGAGCCGACCCCGGCCGCATTGGTCGAATCCGCGCTGCGCCACGTTGAACACCTCGAACGCCTGAATTTCCAGGACTTCAAGGTCAGCGTTAAGGCCTCCGACGTGTTCATGGCCGTCGAAGCCTACCGTTTGCTGGCGAAAGAAATCGTCCAGCCGCTGCACCTCGGCATCACCGAAGCTGGTGGTTTGCGTTCGGGCACAGTGAAATCCGCCGTGGGCCTAGGTATGCTGCTCGCCGAAGGGATTGGCGATACTATCCGCATCTCGCTGGCGGCCGACCCGGTCGAGGAAGTGAAGGTCGGTTACGACATTCTCAAGTCTTTGCATCTGCGTTCCCGTGGCATCAACTTCATCGCCTGCCCGAGCTGCTCGCGGCAGAACTTCGATGTGGTCAAGACCATGAACGAGCTGGAAGGGCGCCTTGAAGACCTGCTGGTGCCGCTGGATGTCGCGGTCATCGGTTGCGTGGTCAACGGCCCCGGCGAAGCCAAGGAAGCCCATATCGGCTTGACCGGCGGCACGCCAAACCTGATTTACATCGACGGCAAGCCGTCGCAGAAGCTGACGAATGACAATCTGGTGGACGAGCTGGAAAAGCTGATCCGCCAGAAAGCGGCCGAAAAGGTCGAAGCTGACGCTGCCGTTATCGCGCGCGGCTGATCGAACGAATTAAGGAAATTTTGTGAGCAAGTCTCTGCAAGCCATTCGTGGCATGAACGACATCCTGCCCGAACAGACCCCGCTGTGGCGTTATTTCGAAGGCACTGTGGCGCGTCTGCTGGATAACTACGGTTACAAGCAGATCCGCATGCCGATCGTCGAGTTCACCGAGCTGTTCAAGCGCTCGATCGGCGAAGTCACCGATATCGTCGAAAAAGAGATGTACACCTTCGAAGACCGCAACGGTGATTCCCTGACCCTGCGTCCGGAAGGTACTGCGGCGTGCGTGCGTGCCGTGCTTGAGCACGGCATCACCGGCGGTGGTCAGGTGCAGAAACTCTGGTACATCGGCCCGATGTTCCGCCACGAGCGTCCGCAAAAAGGCCGTTATCGCCAGTTCCACCAGATCGGTCTGGAAGTGTTCAACCTCGACGGTCCGGACATCGACGCCGAGCTGATCATCATGACCTGGCGCCTGTGGGGCGAGCTGGGAATCCGTGATGCGGTCAAGCTCGAACTCAACAGCCTCGGCACCAGCGAATCCCGTGGTCGCTATCGTGAAGCCCTGGTCGAGTACCTCTCGGCGCACCACGACAAGCTCGACGAAGACAGCCAGCGTCGCCTGAAAACCAACCCGCTGCGCGTGCTCGACACGAAAAATGCCGACACCCAGGCCGTGCTGGTCGATGCGCCGAAAATGGCCGATTACCTCGACGACGAGTCCCGCGCTCACTTTGAAGGCCTGAAGGCGCGTCTGGATGCCGTCGGCATTCCTTACGTGCTCAACCCGAAACTGGTGCGTGGCCTCGATTACTACAGCAAAACCGTTTTCGAATGGGTCACCGACAAGCTCGGCGCCCAGGGCACCGTGTGCGCGGGCGGCCGTTACGACGGTCTGGTCGAGCAGATGGGCGGCAAGCCAACCCCGGGCGTCGGTTTCGCCATGGGCATCGAGCGTCTGGTATTGATGCTCGAAACCCTTGAGCAGATTCCGCAGGAAATTTCCCGTCAGGTCGACGTCTACCTCTGCGCCTTCGGTGAAGAGGCCGAGCTGGCCGGTCTGGCCCTGGCCGAACGTGTTCGCGATGAACTTCCAAACCTGCGCCTGCAAGTCAATGCCGGCGCCGGCAGTTTCAAAAGCCAGTTCAAGAAGGCCGACAAGAGCGGTGCGCTGTACGCATTGATCCTCGGTGACGACGAAATGGCCCAGCAAGTGGTAGGTTTCAAACCCCTGCGTGGCCAGGGCGAACAACAAAGCATTGCCTGGGATGCGCTTGCCGCTCACCTGGCCACCTGCGTCGTGCAGGGTTGAAGCTGTCTTAACAGCCGATTTAGCGATTAAGGAGTATTGGGGTGTCGAGTACCGAAGACGAACAGTTGGCGGATTTGAAGGACTGGTGGACACGCAACGGCAAACCTCTGGTCACCGGCGGCCTGTTGGCGCTGGTCATCGTGTTCGGCTGGCAGGCCTATCACAAGTACCAGAGCAACCAGTCGCAAGGCGCCTCGGTGCTCTATCAGCAATTGCTGGAAACCACGCTGACGCCTGACGGCAAGCCTGATGCCGCCCGCGTTGCGGATCTGGCCGGCAAGCTCAACAGCGAGTACGGCGGTTCTGCCTATGCGCAATACGGCAGCCTGTTCGTCGCCAAAGTGGCGGTCGACAGCGGCAAGCTGGACGACGCGGCAACCGAACTCAAGGCCATCGTCGACAAACCGGCCAACCCGGCGCTGGGCGAAATCGCCCGTCAGCGTCTGGCGCAGGTGCTGGGCGCGCAGGACAAGGCCGAAGACGCCCTGAAACTGCTCGACGGCGATGCCGACAAAGCGTTCCTGGCCACTCGCGAAGAACTCAAGGGCGACCTGCTGGTGCGCTTGGGCCGTACCGATGACGCGAACAAGGCGTATCAAAAAGCCAAGGCGGCACTGTCGGATGAAGCGGCGGTCGGTGGCCTTCAAATCAAGCTCGACGACCTGGCCAAAGGGGATGCGTGACGTGATCCGTTGGAAGCATGCAGCATTGCTGGCTCTGGCCCTTCTGGCCGCGGGTTGCAGCAGCAACAGCAAGAAAGAATTGCCACCGGCCGAGCTGACCGACTTCAAAGAAGAAGTGGTTCTGCAGAAGCAGTGGAGCCGCTCGATCGGTGACGGTCAGGGCGAAACCTACAACATGCTGGTGCCGGCGATCGACGGTGACACCATCTACGCCGCCGATGTGACTGGTGTGGTGATGGCGCTGGATCGCAGCAACGGCGATGTGAAGTGGGACCAGGATCTGGAACTGCCTGTCTCCGGCGCCGTTGGCGTGGGTTACGGTCTGGTACTGATCGGTACGCTGCGTGGCGAAGTCGTCGCTCTGGACACCAGCAACGGTGAAGAGAAGTGGCGTGCCCGCGTCAACAGTGAAGTGCTCGCGCCGCCGGCCAACAATGGCGACGTGGTCGTCGTGCAGACCCAGGACGATCGTTTGATCGGTCTGGACGCTGCCACCGGCAACCAGCGCTGGGTGTATGACAGCACCCCGGCGGTCCTGACCCTGCGTGGCACCAGTGCTCCGCTGGTGACCAACCGTCTGGCCGTAGCTGGCCTGTCGACCGGTAAAGTGGTCGCGCTGGACATCTCCAACGGCGTGCCGGTGTGGGAACAACGCATCGCCATTCCACAAGGTCGTTCGGAGCTGGAGCGCGTCGTCGACATCGACGGCGGTCTGCTGCTGTCGGGCGGCACGCTGTACGTGGCCAGCTATCAGGGTCGCGTTGCGGCACTGGACCTGGAAAGCGGTCGTCAACTGTGGCAGCGCGATGCGTCGAGCTACGCCGGTATCGCTCAGGGTTTCGGCAGCGTCTACGTGAGCCTGTCCTCGGGCACCGTTGAAGGCGTCGACGAGCGTTCGACCACCGCACTGTGGAGCAACGACTCGCTGGCTCGCCGTCAACTGTCGGCACCGGAAGTGTTCTCCAGCTACGTAGCTGTGGGTGACCTGGAAGGTTATCTGCATCTGCTGAGTCAGGTCGACGGTCGTTTCGTCGGCCGTGAGCGCATCGACAGCGACGGCCTGCGTGCCCGTCCGCTGGTGGTGGGCGACACGATTTATGTGTATGGCAATAGCGGCAAACTGGAAGCCCTGACCATCAAGTAACAACTATGCTTGGGGTTCATCCCCAAGCGGCCCTGCATCAGCAGGGTTTGCAGCGCCCCCGGGTGTTGCCCCGAGCACCAGCCGCTGCCTCGCAGCGGCTTTTGTATTTTCTGAAATAACGAAGTGGAGAGCCGCATGGTTCCCGTAATCGCCCTGGTGGGCCGACCGAACGTCGGCAAGTCCACCTTGTTCAACCGCCTGACCAGGACTCGTGACGCCATCGTCGGCGACCTGTCCGGTCTGACCCGTGATCGCCAGTACGGTGAGGCCAAGTGGCAAGGGCGTTCCTACATTCTGATCGACACCGGCGGTATCTCCGGTGACGAACATGGTATGGACGAAAAAATGGCCGAGCAGTCGCTGCTGGCCATCGAAGAAGCCGATGTGGTGCTGTTTCTGGTAGATGCCAAGGCCGGTTTTACCGCTGCCGACCAGATGATCGCCGAGCATTTGCGCAAACGTAACAAGCGTTCCCACGTGGTGGCCAACAAGGTCGACAACATCGACCCGGAAATGGCCCGCGCCGAATTCGCCCCGCTGGGCATGGGCCACGCGATCCCGATCGCCGGCGCCCACGGCCGTGGCATCACGCAACTGCTGGAAGCCGCCCTGAGCGAATTCCCGCGCGATGATGACGAGCCGGCTGAAGGTGAAGAGGAAGAAGTCGTTGCCGAAGGCGAGGAAGCCAAGCGCATTCCTGGTCCGAGCGAAAAAGACGGGATCAAGATCGCCATCATCGGTCGTCCGAACGTCGGCAAGTCGACCCTGGTCAACCGCATGCTTGGTGAAGACCGGGTCATTGTGTACGACCAGCCGGGCACCACCCGCGACAGCATCTACATTCCGTTCGAGCGCAATGAAGAGAAGTACACGCTGATCGACACCGCCGGTGTGCGCAAGCGCGGCAAGATCCACGAAGAAGTCGAAAAGTTCTCCGTGGTCAAAACCCTGCAGGCGATCAAAGACGCCAACGTGGTGATCTTCGTGATGGACGCCCGCGAGGGTGTGGTCGATCACGACCTGAACCTGCTGGGCTTCGCGATCGAATCCGGTCGTGCGCTGGTCATCGCGATCAACAAGTGGGATGGCATGACGCCGAGCGAGCGCGACTTTGTGAAAGTCGAGCTGCAACGTCGTCTGTTCTTCGTCGACTACGCCGACATTCACTTCATCTCGGCGTTGCACGGCACGGGCGTGGGCAACCTCTACGCTTCGGTGCAGAACTCGTTCAAGTCCGCTGTTACCCGCTGGCCGACCAACCGTCTGACCCAGATTCTGGAAGATGCGGTGGGCGAGCACGCGCCGCCAATGGTCAACAACCGCCGGATCAAGCTGCGTTACGCTCACTTGGGTGGTGCGAACCCGCCGATCATCGTGATCCACGGTAACCAGATCGAGAAAGTGCCGAAGTCGTACGTGCGCTATCTGGAGAACACTTACCGTCGTGTACTCAAGCTGGTCGGTACGCCGATCCGCATCGAGTTCAAGGGCGGCGAGAACCCGTACGAAGGCAACAAGAACACGCTGACCGACCGCCAGGTCAACAAGAAGCGTCGCTTGATGTCGCACAACAAGAAAGCCAGCAAGAAGCGCCGCGACAAGAAGTGATCCGAGGCCCTGCACAATTTTGTGTGGGGCTTTTGTGGCGAGGGGATTTATCCCCGATGGGCTGCGCAGCAGCCCCAAAACCTGTGTCCGCGGTGTATCAGTCAAACCGCATTCAACGGGTTTGCGACTGCTTCGCAGCCGGAACGGGGATAAATCCCCTCGCCACAGGATTGGGTTTGTTCAATGAGAGAAGGGCGCCGTTTGGCGCCCTTTTTTTATGGGCGCCGGATGGGCTATCCTCGGGCTCTCCCGCGCCGTCGTCAGAGCCGGGTGTTGAGCAGAGAACCCCCGATGATCACCAGCAAGCTGCCGAATGTCGGCATCACTATTTTCACGCAGATGTCTCAGCTCGCGGCGCAGACCGGCGCGATCAACCTGTCCCAGGGTTTCCCGGATTTCGACGGCCCGCAGTCGTTGCGTGATGCGGTCGGGCGGCATATCGCCAGTGGCCATAACCAGTATTCGCCGATGACCGGTTTGCCGGCGTTGCGTCAGCAGATCGCGGCCAAGATCGCGCGCAGCTATGGCGTGACAGTCGATGCCGATCATGAAGTGACGGTAACGCCCGGTGCGACTCAGGCAATCTTCTGCGCGATTCAGGCAGTGATTCACAGCGGCGATGAAGTCATCGTGTTCGATCCGTGCTACGACAGCTACGCACCGGCGACAGAATTGGCGGGTGGTCGTTGCGTGCATGTGCAGCTGAATCCGGACGATTTCTCCATCGATTTCGATCAACTCGCAGCGGCCCTCAGTCCGCGGACGAAAATGATCGTCATCAACACCCCGCACAACCCCAGCGGCGCATTGATCAGCCGCGCCGAGCTCGATCAACTGGCGGCGTTGATCCGTGATCGCGACATCTATCTGATCAGCGACGAAGTCTACGAACACCTGGTCTTCGACGGCGTGCCGCATGTCAGCGTGCTGGCCCATGAAGAGCTGTATCAGCGCGCGTTCGTGGTCAGTTCGTTCGGCAAGACGTACCACGTCACCGGCTGGAAAACCGGCTACGTCGTCGCCCCTCCAGCGCTGACGGCCGAGCTGCGCAAGGTGCATCAGTACGTCAGTTTCTGTGGCGTCACGCCGCTGCAATACGCGCTGGCCGATTACATGGCCGAGCACCCGGAGCACGTTGAAGAGCTGCCGGGTTTCTATCAGGCCAAGCGCGATCTGTTCTGCGATCTGCTCGCGCCGTCGCGCTTCAGTTTTACCCGAGTCACCGGCACCTATTTCCAATTGGTCGATTATTCGCAGATCCGTCCGGATCTGAATGATGTCGACATGGCCATGTGGATGACTCGCGAGCACGGTGTCGCGAGCATTCCGGTGTCGGTGTTCTACCAGAATCCACCGCAAGGCCAGCGCCTGATACGCCTGTGCTTTGCCAAACGCGAGGAGACGCTGCGTGAAGCGGCGGCAAAACTATGCGTGATCTGAGTGCATTGCCAGACCTGACTCTGGCGCTGATCCAGACCAGCCTGGCCTGGCACGACCGCCAGGCCAACCTCGAACATTTCGAGCTGCTGCTGGAGCAGGCCCGGGGCGCCGATCTGATCATCCTGCCGGAGATGTTCACTACCGGATTCTCGATGGAATCGGAAACCCTCGCCGAAGCCGAAAACGGCCCGACCAGCAAATGGCTGCGGACGCAGGCAGCGAAGTTCGATGCGGTCATCACTGGCAGCGTGATCATTCAGGCGGCTGACGGCAGCCATCGCAACCGCTTGCTCTGGGCGCGGCCGGACGGCGAAGTGCTGCATTACGACAAGCGTCACCTGTTTCGTATGGCCGGCGAGCACAACCATTACACGCCGGGCGAGCGTCAGGTGCAGTTCGAGCTCAAGGGTTGGCGGATTCGTCCGCTGATCTGCTACGACCTGCGTTTCCCGGTGTGGAGCCGCGACGCGCAGGACACCGATCTGCTGCTGTACACCGCCAACTGGCCGGGCGCACGGCGTCTGCACTGGAACCGCCTGCTGCCGGCACGAGCGATTGAAAATCTCTGCTACGTGGCAGCGGTAAATCGGGTGGGCAGCGATGGCAAAGGCTTCGCGTATACCGGCGACAGTCAGGTGCTGGATTTCCAGGGCGAGACGTTGCTGGCGGCGGGGGAGGCGGATGGCGTGTTCAAGGTGATTGTGGAAGCGGCGCCGTTGGCTGCATATCGCGAGCGCTTTCCGGCGAACCTGGATGCCGACACTTTCGAGTTCACCTGATACTCCCAGCGCCTGTCAGGACGCCTTCGCGAGCAGGCTCGCTCCCACAGGGAAATGCATTCCAAATGTGGGAGCGAGCCTGCTCGCGAAGGGGCCATAAAAGTCAGCCAGAAACCTGTAGGCAAAAAAAGGCCCCGGAGCTCACACTCCGGGGCCTTCGCATTTCAGTGGTCGGATTACGCCGCTTTCGCCTCTGGCTGGCTCAGCGAGCGGTTCAGCGCGCTGAACAGTGCCTTGAAACTCGCCGTGGTGATGTTTTCATCGATACCCACGCCGTGCACCGCACGTTCACCGTTCACCCGCAATTCGATATAGGCCGCCGCTTTGGCATTGGTGCCTGCGCCGATCGCGTGTTCGTTGTAGTCCATGATTTCCACCGGAATCGGCAGGCCGGCGACCAGCGCTTCCAGCGCGCCGTTGCCCTTGCCGCGCCAGTGCAGGTTGGTTTCGCCCTGACCTTTGCTGGCTACTTCGACTTCGACGGCGCTGTTGCCGTTCTCTTCCTGCAAACGATGGCTGACGAGCGCATACGGAGTGTTGGCCTGCAGGTATTCGCTGATCAACAGCGAGTGAATCTGCTTGGCCGTCATCTCCAGGCCCAGGCGATCGGTCTCACGCTGCACCACTTGGCTGAATTCGATCTGCATGCGCCGTGGCAGGCTGATGCCGTATTCCTGCTCCAGCAAGTAAGCGATGCCGCCCTTGCCCGACTGGCTGTTGACGCGGATCACCGCCTCGTAGCTGCGACCGATGTCGGCCGGGTCGATCGGCAGGTACGGCACTTCCCACAGGGTGTCCGGTTTCTGCTGGGCGAAGCCCTTGCGGATTGCGTCCTGGTGCGAGCCGGAGAATGCGGTGTGCACCAGGTCGCCAACATACGGGTGGCGCGGGTGCACTTGGATCTGGTTGCACTCTTCGACGACCTTGCGCACGCCGTCGATGTCGGAGAAGTCCAGCTCAGGGTCGACGCCCTGGGTGTACATGTTCAGCGCGACGGTGACGAGGTCGACGTTGCCGGTGCGCTCGCCGTTGCCGAACAGGCAGCCTTCGACGCGATCGGCGCCGGCCATCAGGCCCAGCTCGGTGGCCGCGACGCCGGTGCCCCGGTCGTTGTGGGTGTGCAGGCTGATGATCACGCTGTCACGACGGTTGATGTTGCGACCAAACCATTCGATCTGGTCGGCGTAGACGTTCGGCGTCGCGCATTCAACCGTGGCCGGCAGGTTGAGGATCATCTTGTGCTCAGGCGTCGGGTTCCACACCTCGATCACGGCGTCGCAGACTTCCTTGGCGAATTCCAGCTCGGTTGCGCTGAAGGTTTCCGGCGAGTATTCGAAGGTCCACTCGGTTTCCGGCTGCATGGCTGCGTATTTGACGAACAGCTTGGCAGCGTTGACGGCGATGGCCTTGATACCGTCCTTGTCCTGGTTGAAGACGATGCGACGGAAAGAAGGCGAAGTGGCGTTGTACAGGTGAACGATGGCTTTCTTCGCCCCGCGCAGGGATTCGAAGGTGCGCTCAATCAGGTCTTCACGGCCCTGGGTCAGTACCTGAATGGTGGTGTCGTCCGGGATGTGGCCTTCTTCGATCAGCGTGCGCACGAAGTCGAAGTCGGTTTGCGACGCGGCCGGGAACGACGCTTCGATCTCCTTCACGCCGACCTGCACCAGGGTTTTCCAGAACCGCAGCTTCTTCGCCGCGTCCATTGGCTCGATCAGCGACTGGTTGCCGTCACGCAGGTCGGAGCTGCACCAGATTGGCGCGGCGTCGATGGTCTTCGACGGCCATGTGCGATCCGGCAGGTTGATGACGGGAAACGCGCGGTATTTCGAAGACGGGTCTTTGAGCATGCTCATCGGGAAATTCCTTGTTGTCTGGGCCGAAAAGAGGCGGCCTGCCGGTTGAACGAATGTTCTTGGAAAAGCGTGGGACGAGGCGCAGCGATTCAGCCTGGCAGTCGTGCGCTGACGAGGCACAGGCTGCGGTGCTGGCGAAGCTGAATGAGGGTGTGAGAGGTTTTCATGGCTTCAACCCTAACCGCGAGGGGAAAGGATGGCAAGCAGTCGGAAAAAATTGAGAGGAATACCCGGAAAGCGGGATTTTGCAGGAATTTATTGCGCTTAAGGCGGTGGAAGTTGTTGATGTTTGCGTAAGGCTAGATTGGGGCGCAATTGAGTTTTTGGAGATTCATTGAGTATTGCGGTGTTTTATAGGCCGCCTTCGCGAGCAGGCTCGCTCCCGCAGGGGATCTTTGTTGTGAACAAGATCCAGTGTGGGAGCGAGCCTGCTCGCGAAAAGGCCGGTCGCCTCAACACATATTCAAGGTTGGAAGGCACCAATGAAAATCGCCGGATCCACCCGCGCGTCATTCAGGCTGGCGTTCCAGTGCATATGCGGCCCGGTCGCGCGGCCGGTCGCGCCGACCTTGCCCACCACCGCGCCACGGGCCAGTTGCTGGCCGTTCTTCACGTCGATCTTCGACATGTGGCAGAACATGCTGATAAAGCCTTGGCCGTGGTCAACGAACACCGTGTTGCCGTTGAAGAAGTAATTGCCGATCAGAATCACCTTGCCCGCCGCCGGGGTCTTGATGGGCGTGCCCGCCGGCACTGCGAAATCGAGGCCGGCGTGAGGATTGCGCTCTTCGCCATTGAAGAAACGGCGCACACCGAACTTGCTCGACAGCGGCCCGTTTACAGGCTTGTCCAGCAGCAGATTGCTCGGCGTGTTCGGGCTGAAACTGCGGTAAGCCGCGATCTGTTCCGCCAGTTCGCCTTCAATGCGCTTGAGGTTGTCGGCGTTCGGATTGACCTGCTGTTTGTTCTTCAGGGTGATGTGCTGTTCCGGGTATTTCTTGCTGCCCACGGTAAACGGCAAGTTGCGCCCGCCACTGCTGATCTGCTGCGCGCCAGGTTTGACCGTCAGCGGCACGCCGACGATCGCCAGCCAGTTGTTCTGCTCTTTGACCACCAGCACCGGTTTGCCTTGATAGGTGGCTTTCGGCGCCTGCGCGGCGGTGCCCAGATCCACCACGGCGACGCCGCCCGGCACCGGTTTGTTCAGCAGCCGAGTGATGTAACTGTCGGCGTGGGCGTTGAAGGTCAGGCAGAGCAACAGCAGCGGAGCGAGAAAACGCGGCATGGATCAGTCCAGTAAAGAGAGGGTGACGGGCGTCAGGTGATTGTCCTCGACGCGCACTTGCAGTTCGCCTTCGCCGAGCTTGGCTTTCAGGCGCTGGCCGGTGTGGGTCTGCGCGGCGTTGCGGATCGCGTGGCCACGCTCGTCGAGCAGGATGCTGTAACCGCGACCGAGGGTCGCCAATGGACTGACCACATGCAGGGTCTGCATCTGACTGTGCAATAGCTGACGACGCTGTTTCAGAGCATCGCGCATGGCCCGGGGCAGACGTTCGGCGAGGCTGTCGAGGCGCTGGCGAAGCATCGCCAGTTGGCGCCCCGGATGTTGCCCGGCGAGGCGGGTTTCCAGACGGATCAGGCGTTCGCGGCGGGTATTGAGATGGCGTTCGAAGGCCCGGCGCATGCGCATGTCCAGATCATCCAGACGCTGAGCCTGCTGGCGCAGACGTTCGCCGGGATGCCGCAACCGTCGGGCCATGCCTTCCAGACGCAGGCGATCACGCATCAAGCGGTCACGCATGCGCATCACCAGACGCCGGTGCAGGCTCTCGACCTGACGGATCAGATGGCTGGAATCCGGAGCGAGCAGTTCGGCGGCGGCCGAGGGCGTCGGTGCGCGGACGTCGGCGACAAAATCGCTGATCGAAACATCGGTTTCATGGCCGACGGCGCTGACAATCGGTGTGACACAGGCATCGACCGCGCGCGCCACGGCTTCCTCGTTGAAGCACCAGAGGTCTTCCAGCGAGCCGCCGCCACGGGCGAGGATCAGCGCGTCGAAGCCACGGGCATCGGCCATTTTCAGCGCGCGAACGATTTGCGCGGTGGCCTCGCGGCCCTGCACAGCGGTTGGAATCAGGGTCAGTTGCACCTGCGGCGCACGGCGGCGGAATACGCTGATGATGTCGCGAATCACCGCGCCGGTCGGCGAACTGATGATGCCGATGCGCTGCGGATGCGCGGGCAGCGGAACTTTGCGTTCGGCACTGAACAGGCCTTCGGCGCTGAGCTTTTCCTTCAGCGCATCGAAGGCCAGACGCAGCGCGCCGTCACCGGCCGGCTCCACGGTGTCGAGGATCAGCTGATAGTCGCCACGGCCTTCGAACAGCGAAACCTTGCCGCGCACCTTGACCGCCAGACCATCCTTCAACGCCTGACGCACCCGCGCGGCGTTCTGCCGGAACAGCGCGCAACGCACCTGCGCGCCGCTGTCCTTGAGGGTGAAATAGACGTGGCCGGACGCCGGGCGCGCGAGGTTGGAGATTTCGCCTTCGACCCAGATGTTGCTGAACACGTCTTCAAGCAACACCCGCGCACGGCCGTTGAGCTGGCTGACGGTCAGGACTTCACGGTCCAGGCCAAGTCTTGCAAAGGGATCTTTAATCATGGGGCGCAGTTTAAAGGCATTTGCCCGCCAATCACCATGACGCCGCACAAAACCCTGTGGGAGCGAGCCTGCTCGCGAAAGCATTGTGTCAGCGGACAACAACGGGAATGACACTCCGCCTTCGCGAGCAGGCTCGCTCCCACATGGGATCAATTTGATATCTGGTCGTGCTGCCCGCTACTGGCTACAGTCAGCGCGGTCTTATAAAGGATGCGGACGATGAGCATGATGGAGCTGTTGGGGGCGTGGTCGTGGGGCGCTGGCGGTTGGGCGGTCATCGGGTTGGCCATTGCCTTGGCCTACATCGTCTTCGGCATCGCCGGTTTCGGCACTGCGCTGGTCGCGGGGCCGATGCTGATTCTGTTCATGCCGCTATCGAAAATCGTGCCGCTGCTGGTGCTGCTGGATTTCGTCGCGGCGTTCGGCAATCTGCTGCCCTCGCGGCGCGACGTCGCCAAGCCGGAATTGCTCAGGCTGCTGCCGTGCATGGCAATCGGCTGCACGCTGGGGGTGATCTTCCTGCTGAATCTGAAATCCGATCTGTTGCTGCTGTTGATGGGGCTGTTTATCAGTGCCTATGCGGTTTACAGCCTGTGGGTCAAAGCGCGGCCCGCGCAGTTGTCAGCGGCGTGGGCGGTGCCGATGGGCACGGTGGGTGGGTTGTTCGGCGCGTTGTTTGGCAGTGGCGGCTTTCTTTACGCGATTTATCTGAACAGCCGCCTGCCCAAGGAAGCGGCGCGGGCCACGCAAAGTGCCTTGATCAGTTGCAGCACCGTGGTGCGCTTGAGTCTGTTTGTCATCGCCGGTGTGTATGCCGAGCTACCCTTGTTGATGCTGGCGCTGTGTCTGTTGCCGGCCATGGCGCTGGGCTTGTGGATCGGCCGGCGGCTGACCATGAGGTTGTCGCGCGAGGCGTTTGTGCGACTGGTGACTTGGCTGGTGCTGGCCAGCGGGATCGCGTTGATGGTGCGCTATTTCAGCACTTGACCGGATTTCTTCAGGGATTAAGCTGCCGGCCGCAGTTCCTTGTGGGAGCGAGCCTGCTCGCGAATGCGGTGGGTCAGCAACAAAAATGCAGCCTGACACTGCGCTTTCGCGAGCAGGCTCGCTCCCACATTGGAAATCTTAAATACTGGCAGCAGGCTCCACCATGAACTCGCAAAGCATTATCGTCCCGAAAATCTCCACCCTGCCGGTGCACGAGCCCCGGGCGCGGGCGATCGTGCGCTGGCTGGTGCGCAAGAACATCATCGAAGAACAGCTGACTACCTGCGGCCGCACCGGCAACCGTATGGCCCACGCCATCGCTGATGGTGCTCGCGCCGTGGTGCTGCACCCGCAAGCGCTGCCGTTCGGCGAGCCGGTCAATGGCCTGGAGATCGTCACCAAACGCTGCATCTACACCCCGGCCAAAGGCTTTCTCGAAGAGGCCGGTTGCGCCGAATGTCGCCGCGAAGTGGGCGAGGCGCTGTTCGAGAGTCTTGAAGACTGGTTTCCAGGCCGCACCGACAATTTCACCTGCCCCGAATGCGGGCATGAGGACGACATCAACGGCTTCCTGTTTCTGCAGGAATGCGCGTTTTCCAACCTCGGCTTCATTTTCAACAATTGGCTGGAGGCGGGGTTCAAGCAGAGCTTTATCGACGAGTTCGCCGATTGGCTCGATCAACCTGTCTCTTGGGTCAAGGTGGAGCTGTAGGGCCGGGCTTTTCCATCTATCAATTAGGCTGAGTTTTACATTGAACAGCAGGGGGTGTCTGACTATAATGGCGCGCTTCCATTTTCCCGCTCGGGAGCCCCCGCGATGCTGCGTATCAGCCAAGAAGCTCTGACATTCGACGACATTCTCCTAGTGCCCGGTTATTCCGAGGTACTTCCCAACGAAGTCAGTCTCAAGACCCGTCTTACCCGTGGCATCGAACTGAATATTCCTCTGGTTTCTGCCGCCATGGACACCGTTACTGAAGCCCGTCTGGCAATCGCCATGGCTCAGGAAGGTGGCATCGGCATTATCCACAAGAACATGACCATCGAGCAGCAAGCTGCCGAAGTGCGCAAGGTCAAGAAGTTCGAAGCCGGTGTGGTCAAGGATCCCATCACCATCGAGGCCGATGCCACGGTGCGTGATCTGTTCGAACTGACCCGTCTGCACAATATCTCCGGCGTTCCGGTCCTGCACGATGGCGACCTGGTCGGCATCGTCACCTCCCGCGACGTACGTTTCGAAAACCGTCTGGAAGCCACTGTCCGCGAAGTGATGACGCCTAAAGAGCGTCTGGTCACGGTCAAGGAAGGCGCCGACAAGAACGACGTCCGTGAACTGCTGCACAAGCACCGCATCGAGCGCGTGCTGATCGTCGACGACAAATTCGCCCTCAAAGGCATGATGACCGTCAACGACATCGAAAAAGCCAAAGCCTACCCGCTGGCCAGCAAGGACGATCAAGGTCGTCTGCGCGTTGGCGCTGCGGTCGGCACCGGTAAAGACACCGGTGATCGCGTGACTGCACTGGTCAATGCCGGCGTGGACGTGGTGGTGGTCGACACCGCACACGGTCACTCCAAAGGCGTGATCGACCGCGTACGCTGGGTCAAAGAGAACTTCCCTGAAGTGCAGGTGATCGGCGGCAACATCGCCACCGGCGCTGCTGCCAAGGCCCTGGCCGAAGCGGGCGCCGACGCAGTCAAGGTCGGTATCGGCCCCGGCTCGATCTGCACCACCCGTATCGTCGCCGGTGTCGGCGTACCGCAAATCAGTGCCATCGCCAACGTCGCCGCTGCCCTTGAAGGCACTGGCGTACCGTTGATCGCCGACGGCGGTATCCGTTTCTCCGGTGACCTGTCCAAGGCCATCGTGGCCGGTGCGTCCTGCGTGATGATGGGCTCGATGTTCGCCGGTACCGAAGAGGCCCCGGGCGAGATCGAACTGTTCCAGGGCCGTTCGTACAAGGCTTATCGCGGCATGGGTTCGCTGGGCGCCATGTCCCAGGCTCAAGGTTCGTCCGACCGTTACTTCCAGGACTCCTCGGCAGGCGCCGAGAAACTGGTTCCGGAAGGCATCGAAGGCCGTGTGCCGTACAAAGGCACCCTGAGCGCGATCATTCACCAGTTGATGGGCGGTCTGCGTTCCTCGATGGGTTACACCGGCAGCGCCAACATCGAAGAAATGCGTACCAAACCCGAGTTCGTGCGGATCACCGGTGCCGGCATGGCCGAGTCCCACGTTCACGACGTGCAGATCACCAAGGAAGCGCCAAACTACCGCGTAGGTTGAGGCTTCCAGCAAAACGTTAAATCACCGGGGCTGTTCATTCAGCCCCGAGTTGTTTCTGATTCACTACATGAGAATGAGTCATGGCCCTCGACATTCACGCTCACCGCATCCTGATCCTCGACTTCGGTTCGCAATACACCCAGCTGATTGCCCGCCGCGTGCGCGAGATCGGCGTGTACTGCGAACTGCACCCGTTCGACATGGACGAAGATGCGATCCGCGAATTCGCCCCTAAAGGCGTCATCCTCGCCGGCGGCCCCGAGTCCGTGCACGAAGCCAACAGCCCGCGCTGCCCGCAGGCGGTGTTCGACCTCGGCGTTCCGGTGTTCGGCATCTGCTACGGCATGCAGACCATGGCCGAGCAACTGGGCGGCAAGGTTGAAGGTTCCGAACTGCGTGAGTTCGGTTACGCCCGCGTCGACGTGGTCGGCAAGAGCCGCCTGCTCGACGGCATCGAAGACCACATCGATGCCGACGGCCTGTTCGGCCTCGACGTGTGGATGAGCCACGGTGACAAAGTCACGAAGATGCCGGAAGACTTCCACATCCTCGCCAGCACCCCGAGCTGCCCGATCGCCGGTATGTTCAACGACGACCGCGCTTACTATGGCGTGCAGTTCCACCCGGAAGTGACCCACACCAAGCAGGGCGGGCGCATCCTGTCGCGCTTCGTCCTCGACATCTGCGGCTGTGAAGCCCTGTGGACGCCGTCGAAGATCGCTGAAGACGCCATCGCCAACATCCGCGCCCAGGTCGGCACCGACAACGTGCTGCTGGGTCTGTCCGGCGGCGTTGACTCCTCGGTGGTTGCCGCGCTGTTGCACAAGGCCATCGGCGATCAGCTGACCTGCGTTTTCGTCGACAACGGCTTGCTGCGTCTGCACGAAGGCGAGCAAGTGATGGCCATGTTCGCCGAGAACATGGGCGTCAAGGTGATCCGCGCCAACGCTGAGGAGCAGTTCCTCAACAACCTGGCCGGCGAAGCCGACCCGGAAAAGAAGCGCAAGATCATCGGCCGTACCTTCATCGACGTGTTCGATGCCGAATCCTGCAAGCTGGACAACATCAAGTACCTGGCTCAGGGCACCATCTACCCGGACGTGATCGAGTCGGCTGGCGCGAAAAGCGGCAAGGCCCACGTGATCAAGTCGCACCACAACGTGGGCGGCCTGCCGGAAGAGATGAACCTGAAACTGGTCGAGCCACTGCGCGAACTGTTCAAGGATGAAGTGCGTCGTCTGGGCCTGGAACTGGGCCTGCCGTACGACATGGTCTACCGTCACCCGTTCCCAGGCCCGGGCCTGGGTGTGCGCATCCTCGGTGAAGTGAAAAAGGAATACGCCGACCTGCTGCGTCGCGCCGACCACATCTTCATCGAAGAACTGCGCAAGGCCGATTGGTACCACAAGGTCAGCCAGGCGTTCGTAGTATTCCAGCCAGTCAAATCGGTCGGCGTGGTCGGGGACGGCCGTCGTTACGCCTGGGTCGTGGCCCTGCGTGCCGTGGAAACCATCGACTTCATGACCGCGCGTTGGGCACACCTGCCTTACGAACTGCTGGAAACCGTTTCCGGCCGCATCATCAACGAAATCGAAGGCATCTCCCGCGTCACTTACGACGTGTCGAGCAAGCCGCCGGCGACGATTGAGTGGGAATGATCCTGCTGCGGTTCGAATAACGAAAAACCCTTGGCGTGAAGCCAAGGGTTTTTTCGTTTCAGAGCCCTGATAACAGATCAGGCGGGTAAACGACTTTGCAGGGTCATGCCGAGCTCGATCAGGCGCTCGGCCACTGCGGCGATGTCGCGGAAGACCATGCCGGTGATGCGGCGCATCGACTGGTCCCAGATATAAAACCGGCCATCTGCGGTGCAATGCACTCTTGTTTGCACGATGTTGCTGGCGCTGTTGCGCCGCACGAGTGTGTATGTGCTTGGTTCTGTTTTCCGTATCACGAACATGCCATTGCGAGGCAGAAGCTTTTCCAGCGTTGCATCATTCCATGGCGGCACGGGGGCATTGACCTGCAATCGCAGGTCAGCGAACAGAGGGTCGAAGGCGCTGTTTGTCGTCGCCCCGTTGTAAAACGGGCCGCGAGCGACTTCCACTCCCGGGTCGATCCTGAGGTCGGCCACCTCGTCGGGCCAGACTTCTTCGATGCGCAAACCGATGCCGCCCCGGAGTTCGCTTATGCCTGCCAGATCTCTGAAGGTATTGGTATTCGTGGCATCGACCAGAGCCACCCACTTGCCGGGTCTGTTGAGCAGCTTGTCACGCTCCATGATCTGCGTTGCGAGGCGCGCCTTGATCATCTGCTCTTCGATCGACGTGAGCGGGACTTTCAGCGTGCAGGTTTCTACTGCATCCAGTCCATGAACCCGGACGCCATTGGCTTGGGCAGCCCGGATCAATTCGAGCATGTTGAACCGGTTCTCAGGGTCAGTGCCCAGGCTGGACAAATAGGTACTGAGGTCTTCTGACATGTCACCCGACAGGTAGAAATGGTTGAGGTCATCCTGGGCGAAATCACTCAGCAACCCACGCACGTAGAGCGTTTTGATATGCCGCGCGAACGTTGGCATGTTCTCGATCACGAAGCGCGTGCTGGCGATGCGATCGAGGGTTTCACCGACGGCCAGTCCATCGGTACTGGCAAAGATGAGATCAATCAACTCATTGATCTCCATCTGCGGACTGACGGGCGGAATGACCGGGCGCTGGGGCAGGTTGATCCATTTCAACTCCCGGTAGAATGCTTCGGCGTCGTTCAGCAGAGCCGTGCGTTGTTCGCCGAAATGGGCCACGTAGCGGTCGGTCGCCAGCAGATAGCGGCGCCCGGCGCTTGTGGTCTCGGCGGAGGCGTTGGGCAAGTTCATTGCCCATCTTCTCATCCCGGGTATTTCCGTCTCTGAGATACCCTTGAGCTTCGTAACCGGGCGTAGCGGACACGGAACGCCTGGAAGCGGTTCGACGCGTGGCAGGTCGACCGACGGTGTTGCCTCGGTTGAGCTCACATCAGTCTCCGGCAAACATGCCTTGCCCACGCATTGACCGCCTCCGCGCAGCCGCAGCGCTGGCATGCGCTCCCACTTGCCGGCGCTTCCCAGGCGGACCGGCAACGAGTAAGCGAACTGATTGGGACGCTCGGGATTGATGATTGCCCAGTTGCCACTGTCCTGCGAGTCGGCGAAGTAGCGCACGTAATAGGCGGCGCCATCCATTTCGATGGCATGACCGGGTTCTTTGTCGAGGCGGTAGATGCCTTCGTATTTCCCCGGCGTCGCCTCTACAGCGTGTTGCGCAAGTAACTCGTTGCATCGATAGCTGGCCGGTACTTGCGCAAAAGTCGAACCTTGCCGCGGAGCAGGCGTAATCAATGGCTCAGTGACGTCGACGAATGTCGATTCGCCGGGGATTTCGTTTGCCAATTCGCTGGCAGTTTCGTTGGACGACCTGACGGGCGGGGGATCCAGAGGCGGCAATAACCGTGAGTCAGCCGAAGTAAGTTCGATCAGCCCGCGCATCTCTTCAGCCTCGGCATACTCGACCTGTGGCCCAACTTCCAACTGCGCGCCAGTGCCAATCAGGAACGGAATATTGAATACGGTTTCGATCGCGCTGAGCACCGCACCGATAACCCCGGCTCTACGCTCGGTCGCCGTAATGCCGTTGATCGCCTGATCGATGTTCAGCCCCGTGTTGACGACGCCCGCCCCAATCAACGGCAAAGCTGCAGGCCAGCCCACGGCCGCCATCGGGCCGAACACTTTCAGCCCGGCGCTCAGATAGCCGGTCCAGAGTTTCTTGCGCAGGTCACTGTTGGACGTGAGCACCAGATGCGCCTCGGCAACCATGCCCGTGCGGGTCGACTCGCTTAACCACGTGAAGGCGTCACCGCTGATCGCAACGTTGCTGCGGTTGATCATTCGATGATCGCTGTGGCCCCAGGTGCTCACCAAACGGTTCATCAGATCAGTGAGGTTCTCGGTGATGTGATTGCTGTCAGCCAGCGAGAAGTGCTTGAGAAACAAAGAGCGTTTCTGCTCTGAATTCATCTGCTCAAGCAACCACCAGTGCAGATCCGCGGCAGTGTCCATCAGCCGAAAGGCCTGGGCCTGTCCCGGCAGGTAAAGGGTCTGCCGGCCACTGTCTTCGACCAGACGCAGCACGTTGGTGGCGACGTGACCGTCCAGATCCAGCGTGCGCACTTGCGCGCCGACCGGGTACGTCGATCGGAGCATTTGCAGGGTTACCGGCCAGCTTACGGGGCCGATCAGCGAGGTGACGATGCGTTGAAAATCATTGCCGTCAACGTCCCCCTGTTGCAGTGCCTGCACCGCCTGACTGAGAAAATTGCACTTGGCCATGGCGCGGAAATCGTCCGACGAGGTTTGCCAGAATTTGGTCAATTGACCGCTGTAACGCGTGCTGAAATCAACGGCCCAGAATGCCTTCAGCACATCGCTGCCAAGCAGTCGCACTTCGTTGCTCTGATTGAAATTCTCCGCGCCCGGGCCATCCGAGTAGAAGCCGCAGTAAAGGCCCAGCAAATCTGCGTTGTCTTGGTCGGTGGCGCGAAATCGATGGACGACCAGTTGCGTGAGGGTGAGCGTTTCATAAGGCTTTTCCAGCAAGTGCTCCCAACCGGTAAAGGTCAGCGTGCTGCTTTGCGCCGTTTTGAAACGATGGAAATAAACCTGGTCGGGATCAAGGCCAGATAGGCCCTTGGCGGTCAGCAGTTCGATCGCGACTAGCCGGGCCTCATCCAGCAGGCTTGGGCAGTTCTGCACAATGGTAGTGGCGATGGCTTTGAGGGCGGTTTTGTCCGCTGCGTTTGGCAGCAGACGACGTTCGGCAGTGGTCATTCGGGTGTTCATCCTTGAGACACAAAGGCAGAAGATGGCCCATGCGCTCAAGGGGAGGGTGTTACTCGGTTATCGCGTGTTGTCCTTTTGAAAGTGAGCCAATGCCTTCGCAGATATCAAAGATATTCAGACCGAATAAGATCCGTATCGAACGGAGTCAGCCCTTGTTCAGGTGCGAACACCCTCTGCGCCTGCTCTGCAGAGGCCACTCGTTCGCCTCGTGCTCGCACGTGTAAATCGAAAAGCGTGTGCAGGTCCGGCCTTGGTGTATGCACCAGGGCGCGCAGCATCAACGAAACTCCGCTGAGGTTGTTGTCGACGTTGTTCCAGCGGGGCGATGAAGTCAGCCCCAGATCGGCCCAGATCATGCGACGTTCCACCAGGTCCATCACGAATGGCAGGCAGATACTCGTGTCGGAGGCGATATCGATGCGGTCGACTACGGTGCGCGGCTCGAACACTTCGCCAGATGCCGTATCGGCGCGGGCCATCCAGCCCGCGAAGCATTCAGGAAGGTCACAATATGGCTGCCAGGTAAATGAGTTGAGGGACGTGACGACATAGCGGACGCCCTTTTTGACGAGAGCATCAAGGTCGAGGTCGATGAACTCGGAAGCGCCATTAGGCGCGTCGACGATGTCGCCGCTGTGGTAACCGCCATAACCTTTGAGGTTGTAATAGGCGACCGCTTCCTTGAAGACGAAGTCGCTGTCGAAGAAGGCGGCGGACAAGTCGATGTCCGTGCGGTCACGACCGTTCTTCCACCACAGGAATAGGCGAATGAATCGCGTATCGGGCATTGGCAAGCGACTGCCGCGTACAAGTGTTCGCAGTGACTTCGCTGCGGCGCGCTGTGCCAATGGCACCCGGTATTCGCGCAATGCCGGATCGACAAAGCAGCGGCCCAGCGGTGGCAGCGACGCGAAACGTGCGATCAGGGCGTTCTCGCAAATCTGTGCGGCACGTGCCAATACCTGCGGTGCGATCGACTCTCGACGATCAGCAGTGCCGAAGACTTTCGCCAGCGCTCCTTTAGGTGTGAACGCTCGCAAGGGCAGGGGGCGCGGGGCATTTACCTGGGCCAGTAATTGCAGCAGCACAGGTGAGGACACTTGCGCCGCGACAGCCGCAAAGGCGTCGAGCACCGCGTCCGGTTCTGTGGCACGCCGTAACATCACGTCCAGACGGCGCGCGAATTCTCCGGGACGATCCTGCAGCACCGACGTAAGCGCGGCGATCTGGCGTTGGGCAAGCATGGTTTCGACACGCGACCCGAACGAGGCCGGCGGATCATTGCGTCGCGCTGCGGTGATGGCCGCAAATGCTCGCGGATACTTCTCAGCGTAATCGCCTGGATGCAGGACTTCGGCCAGACGTTTCCAGCGTTCGGCCTGGCGCATCACATCCTCGGTAGCGTTGGGCATGCGGTCGAGCAGGCGCAACAGCTTGCGACGCATCGAACGTTTCATTTTGCTAAAGCGCGTCAACGCTGTCGCCAGCGACACGTCTCCACCATGCAGTGCGATCGCCACGCGCAGCACGTCCGTCGCCGTTTCGACATTTTGCTCAAGGAAAGCCTCAACCTGTGCATCGTCGCCGATATGCAGGATTAGCGCGCCGCCAACGAGCGCGCGAATCTCGCGAAACGGAACGGTCTCGGGCAGTAGACGGAACACACCGCTTTTGTACGTTCGGATAAACCAGCTGACATCCGCAGCTTCCTCTTCGGACAGCGAGGTGCGCGATGAGACCAGCGGCTCGAGCAATGCCTCGAACTCGCTGACACTTCCCGGTTCGATGACCCAATGGATGAAGTTGCCTTCAAGCATGGCTGGCCGAACCTGTTCGCTGGGTGGCAGGCGCCGAAGTGTGTGGTAGTGAATGACGGCGTTGAGATACAACTCCGCCTCTGTCGCTTCGAGGACTTGATTGGGGAAGTCAGGATAAAACGGTCGGTGATGTACATGAGCACCGCTGAGACGGCGCAGGACTCGAATGACTTCACGCAGCCAGTTCTTGAGTTCTACCGCAGAGAGCATGCCGATTCGCTCGATCAGCGGTTCAGAGAGTACATATCGAAACGCCGCGACTTCTTTGACCGCTGATGCGACCTGCGCGCGCGTGGCTCCGCCAGAGCCGGCAGGGACGTGAAGTTTTGTACGGCGCCGCAGGAACAGCTCCTGATTGATCATGATTTCTTCCTTGGTCGCCGTTTCCAGTGAGCTGATGCTCACCTGTGCAATCGATACGAAAACGCCTGCAATAAGCAGGCGCGGTGTGGAGAGCGGAACCCCTAGTTCATGGAGGATAGAAGGAAGGTGTTCCATAGCCACGGCGGCATACTATCGGAGGTCATCGCGGCTTGTCAGCCAATCACATATTTTGAAATGGGCTCGCCTGTTGGCGAACGTCAGCGCCGCGCCACATCGGAAAAATAGAACTTGTCCAGCGTATGCCGCGATTCGGTGTACTCGAACTGGCGGCCGTCCTGCAGGAAGGTCTGGTTGCTGACCACGATGACATGGCTCTGGCCGTCGAGGTCCAGATGGTGGTGGTCGTCCTTGCTGCACGGCATGGCTTCGATGGTGCGCTGGGCGTAGGCGATCTGCAGTTGCAGGGTCTGTTCGATGTGGGCGTAGATCGAATGTTCGGCGATGTCTGCAGACAGGTCGGGAATCACCTCGCTGACGAAGTGGTTGATGTCGAGGATGACGCGTTTGCCGTCGATGCGCCGCACCCGTTTGATCCGGGTGATCGGGCTGCCGGGCTCGGCATTGATGTGTTCGAGCAGCGCACCTTCCAGCGGCACCTGACACATCTCGACCACTTCGGTGCTGACGTCGTTGCCCAGTCGCGGGTGGGTCTCCTGGAAACTGACGATGCCGCCGAGCTGGAATTCGATCGGGTTGGTCGCCAGCACGAACGCGCCTTTGCCGTGAATCTTCTGAGCGAAACCGCGTTCCTGCAACTGGTCGATGGCCTTGCGTACCGTGCCACGGCTGGCCTGATAGGTGTCCATCAGCTCGGTTTCGGAAGGCAGCCGGGCGCCGCGCTCCAGGCGCTGCGTGGTGATGCTGGCAAGCAAATCGCTGTAGATCTGGTTGTATTTGCTCATGGCTGGACTCTGTGCCGACGGTGCTCAAAACCCCGAACCTTAAGGGCAGGGTAGGGGTTTGTCCATGCGGACGAAGGAAAACATCTTAGGTCAGAGTAGGAAGAATCCGCATTTTTCTGATGTTCATCCACGGACGCAAACTCGTACAGACGAGTTGTTGCATTAACTCGTACAGACGAGTATTTTTCCTCTCGGCGTGCTGCCAATAACAACAATCCACGACGGAAGAACAAGCATGAGCCATGACTACCCGAACATCGCCAAGGAGCTGCTGGAAAGCCTCGGTGGCCGCGACAACATCGAGCAGGCGGCGCATTGCGTCACGCGTTTGCGCCTGGCGCTGAAGAACCCCGCGCTGGTGAATGTGGCCGCGCTCAATGGCGTCGATCTGGTCAAGGGTTCGTTCTTCACCGGCGGGTTGTATCAAGTGGTCATCGGCCCGGGTGATGTGGAAAAGGTTTATGCCGAACTGCGCCAGCAGACAGGTCTTGCGGCATCGACCATCGCCGACGTTAAACAGAAAAGCGCCGAGAAGATAAACGCCATGCAGCGGCTGGTGCGGGTGTTTTCCGATGTGTTCATGCCGATCCTGCCGGCGCTGATCATTGCCGGCCTGTTGATGGGCATCAACAACCTGCTCGGTGCCAAGGGCATGTTCATCGAGGGCCAGACCCTGCTGGATGCCTATCCCAACCTCGACGGGTTGTGGAGCCTGATCAATCTGATGGCCAACACCTCGTTCGTGTTCCTGCCGGCGCTGGTCGGCTGGTCGGCGGCCAAGCGTTTCGGCGGCAGCGAAATTCTCGGCATTGTCCTCGGTCTGATGCTGGTACACCCGGACCTGCTCAACGCCTGGAATTACGGCAAGGCCGTGGCCGGGCTGGATGGGCAGCAACTGCCGTACTTCGACATCCTCGGCCTGTTCCAGGTGGAAAAGGTCGGCTACCAGGGGCAGATCCTGCCGATCCTGCTGGCGGCGTACGTGATGAGCGTCATCGAAAAATGGCTGCGCGCGCGAGTGCCCAACGCCGTGCAATTACTTGTGGTGCCGATCACCACCATCGTTGTCACTGGCGTGCTGGCGCTGGCGATCATCGGCCCGGTGACCCGGCATATCGGCATCTACATCACCGAAGGGCTGGTGATGCTGTTCGATCTGGCGCCGTTGGTGGGAGGTCTGATTTTCGGTTTGCTGTATGCGCCGCTGGTAATCACCGGCATGCACCACATGTTCCTCGCCGTGGATCTGCAATTGATCTCGAGCCAGGGCGGCACCTTCATCTGGCCGATGATCGTCATGTCCAATCTGGCGCAGGGCAGTGCGGCCCTGGCGGTGTTCTGGATGACGCGCAATGCGCGGGACAAGAGCATGGCCTCGACCTCGGCGATTTCTGCGTATTTCGGCATCACCGAGCCGGCGATGTTCGGCGTCAATCTGCGCTACAAGTTTCCGTTCTACGCCGCGCTGGCCGGTTCGGCGCTGGGTTGCATGTTCCTCTCGCTGAACAAGATCCAGGCCTCGGCCATCGGCGTCGGTGGCCTGCCCGGTTTCATCTCGATCATTCCGCAGTTCATCCCGATGTTCGTCATCGGGATGCTGATTGCCATGCTCGTGCCGTTTGCCCTGACCTGCGTGCTGAGCATGAAGATCGTCCGCCCGGGTTACCGGGTTGCCTGAAATTGAACTGTAGGAGCTGCCGGAGGCTGCGATCTTTTGATCTTGCCTTTCAAAATCGAAAGATCGCAGCCTCCGGCAGCTCCTACAGAGATCGTAAAATTCAAGAGGGAAATCCGCCATGCAAGACTGGCAACGTTCGGTGATCTACCAGATCTACCCGAAGAGCTTTCACAGCCATGCCGGCAACGCCACCGGCGATCTGCTCGGCATCGTCGCCAAGCTCGATTACCTGCAATGGCTGGGGGTCGATTACCTGTGGATCACGCCGTTCCTGCGTTCGCCGCAGCGCGACAACGGCTACGACATCAGCGACTACTACGCGGTCGATCCGAGCTACGGCAGCATGGCCGACTGTGAACTGCTGATCGCCGAAGCGGGCAAACGCGGGATCAAGCTGATGCTCGACATCGTGGTCAACCACACCTCGATCGAGCACGTCTGGTTCCAGCAGGCGCGCAGCAGCCTCGACAACCCTTACCGCGACTTCTATATCTGGCGCGACCAGCCGAACAACTGGGAATCCAAGTTCGGCGGTTCGGCCTGGGAGTACGAAGCGCAGACCGGCCAGTATTATCTGCACCTGTTCGACCACACCCAGGCCGACCTCAATTGGGACAACCCCAAGGTCCGCGACGAAGTGTTCAAGATGATGCGCTTCTGGCGCGACAAGGGTGTGGGTGGTTTTCGTCTGGACGTGATCAACCTGATCTCGAAACCGGCGGACTTCCCCGAGGACGACAGCGATGGTCGGCGCTTCTACACCGACGGGCCGAACGTGCACACCTACTTGCAGCAGATGCACCGCGAAGTCTTCGAAGGGCATGAGCTGATCAATGTCGGGGAAATGTCTTCGACCCGCCTCGAACATTGCATTCGTTACTCCAACCCGCAGTCGAAAGAACTGTCGATGACCTTCAACTTTCATCACCTGAAGGTCGATTACCCGAATCTGCAGAAGTGGGTGCGCGCCGATTTCGATTTCCTCCAGCTCAAGCAGATTCTCTCCGACTGGCAGACCGGCATGCAGGCGGGTGGCGGCTGGAATGCGCTGTTCTGGTGTAACCACGATCAGCCACGCGTGGTCTCGCGGTTTGGCAATGACGGCGAGTACCGCGAGCTGTCGGCGAAGATGCTCGGCACTGCGCTGCACTTTCTGCAGGGCACGCCCTTCGTTTATCAGGGCGAAGAATTGGGAATGACCAATCCGGGGTTCGAGAGCATCGAGCAATACCGTGACGTCGAGACCCTGAATATCTTTCGCCTCAAGCGTGAAGCCGGGGCAAGCGACCTCGACAACATGGCGGCGATCATGCAGAAGTCCCGCGACAACGGGCGCACGCCGATGCACTGGCACGCCGGGCACAACGCCGGCTTCACTCGCAGCGAACCATGGATCGGTGTGCCGGCCAATGCCGCACAGATCAACGTCGCGCATCAACTGCACGACGCGGAATCGGTGCTGCATCACTATCGGCGCCTGATCGCTTTGCGCCGCACTGAAGCGTTGATCTCCGATGGCATCTATCGGCAGTTGTTGCCGGAGCATCCACAGGTCTGGGCGTACCTGCGCGAGGGGACGGGAGAACGCTTGTTAGTGGTGAACAACTTCTATGGCACTGCCTGTGAGGTCGAGCTACCGGCGCTGATCGACGAAGCCCAGGAGCAGCGCCTGCTGATCAGCAACTACCCGGACTGCCCGCAACGCACGAGTTTGCTGCAGTTGCGACCTTACGAATCCTTCGTGCTGCACCTGACCGACCCCTGATTTTTTAACTGAATAACAACCTTTGAAAAAACACGCAGAACGCTGCGCGGGGGATTTGTGCGCGCTGAATTCCTGCAACCACACAATAAAAACAACGGGTGGCATATATGAGAGCAACCATAAATTACAGTCTGGCAGTCGCGGGGATTTTTCTGGCAGTGCCCACGTCCTCACAGGCGCTGGAGTTCGGCGGCTATCTGCGCAGCGGTGTCGGTACTTCGGTCAACAGCAGCAGCCAGTCGTGTTTCCAGTTGCCCGGCGCGCAGACCAAATATCGCCTCGGTAACGAGTGCGAGCAGTACGGCGAGCTCGAGCTGCGCCAGGATCTGTACACCCTCGAAGACGGCTCGGTGCTGAGCGTCGACGGCATGGCATCGCTGTACAACCGCTACGACCGCAGCCTGACGTTCAAGGAAGACAACGGCTCGATTCGCCTGCCCCAGGCTTACGCGCAATGGTCGGCGATGCCTGCGCTCAATGGCGGCTCGCTGTGGGCCGGTCGGCGCTACTACAAACGTAACGACATCCATATTTCCGATTTCTATTACTGGAACCAGAGCGCCACCGGTGCAGGCATTGAAGACGTGTTGCTCGGTGGCCTGAAATACAGCTACGCCTTTTCACGCAAGGACAACCTTTACCAAAAGGATTACATCAACCGCCACGACTTCAACGTCGGCGGTTTCAACAGTAACCCGGGCGGTGAACTTGAGTTCGGCCTGAGTTACATCGACAAGCCCGACAGTCGCGACGCCCACCGTGGCTGGGCGATTACCACTCAGCACGTGCAGCAGGACTTCCTCGGCGGCAAGAACAAACTGGCGCTGCAATACGGTGAAGGGCCGGGCACCGGATTGGGCTATACCGGTAACGTCAGGCTCGATGACCGCAACAAGAGTTATCGGATCGTCGAGTTCTTCGACTGGCAACTGACGCCACGTTTTGGCGGACAATTCCAGGCGGTGTATCAGAAAGATATTCGTCAGGGCGGCGCCGATCAGAACTGGCTGTCACTCGGTGTGCGCCCGGCCTATGCGCTGAGCGAGCAGTTCAAACTGGTGACCGAACTGGGGCACGATCAGGTCGAGGCGGCGGACGGCACGCGCAAGCTGAGCAAGTTCACCTTTGCACCGACCTGGTCACCGAAAGGCCCGGAATTCTGGGCGCGGCCCGAGGTGCGTCTGTATTACACCTATGCCAGCTGGAACCAGGCAGCCAAGCGTGCCGCCAACCTGTTGGCCAAAGGTTCGGCGCTGTCCGACACCGGCGCGTTCGGCAACGCACGGCACGGGGCCAATGTCGGGCTGCAGGTTGAATACTGGTGGAAATAAGCAAAGCGGCTGCGACCGCTCATTCAATCAATACAAGCTCAGGTGATGTCATGGCCACACCCCAACAATTGCAGCTGCTGGCTCCTTTATCCGGCGTGCTGATGGCGCTGGACCAGGTGCCCGACCCGGTGTTTGCCGGGCGGATCATCGGCGACGGTTTGTGCATCGATCCGACTTCGTCAACGTTCTGCGCACCGTTGGCCGGTGTGGTCAGCGATGTGCAAGCCAGCGGGCACGCGCTCACCATCACCAGTGATGCGGGTGTTCAAGTGTTGATGCACATCGGCCTGGACACGGTGAATCTTGCCGGCGAAGGATTCACCCGCCGCGTTGAAGCGGGGCAGCGGGTCGAAGCAGGGCAGGCGCTGATCGACTTCGACGCTGACTACATTGCCCTGCACGCGCGCAGTTTGTTGACCTTGATGCTGGTGGTCAGCGGCGAGCCGTTCGATTCACTCGTTGGCTCAACCGGGTTGGTCGAGGTGGGCCAGCCAGTGCTGGACGTCGTGGTCGGCGCAGCCGTCGGCGAACATCCAGCGCCGGTGCCGGGCGACGCGGTGTTCTCGCAGCCGATCCATCTGCCCAATCCCAATGGCCTGCACGCGCGGCCGGCGGCAGTATTTGCCCAAGCGGCCAAAGCATTTTCAGCGACCATCCATCTGCACAAGCTGCACGCGCAAGCCAACGGCAAATCCCTGGTGGCGATCATGGCGTTGCAGACGGCCCATGGCGACAGCGTGCAGGTCAGCGCCGAAGGTGGAGATGCCGAGGCAGCGGTCGCGGCGCTGACACGCTTGCTGGGCGAAGGCTGCGGTGAAGCGGTCACAGCGCCCGCGCCGGTCGAAGCCGATGCAGCGGAAATGCCGAACATCCTGCGCGGTGTCTGCGCCTCGCCCGGTTCGGCGTTGGGGCAAGTCATGCAGATTGTCGAAGCGTCGCTCATGGTCAACGAGTTCGGCGCCGAGCCGCCAGTTGAACTGGAGGCGTTGAGCCAAGCCCTGATCGAAGCCGACATGGCCCTGCAACATCTGCGCGACACCGCCAGCGGCCTAGCGCAGGCGGAGATCTTCAAGGCGCATCAGGAACTGCTGGCCGACCCGAGCCTGCTGGATCAGGCCCGGGCGCTGATCGACGCGGGCAACAGCGCGGCGTTTGCCTGGAAGACCAGCACCGACGCAACGGCGGCGATGTTTCGCTCGCTGGGCAATGCCTTGCTGGCCGAGCGCGCGGCGGATCTGGATGATGTCGGCCAGCGCGTGCTGAAGCTGATCCTCGGTGTTCACGAGCAAGCGCTGGAGTTGCCGGACGACACCATTCTGATCGCCGATCAGCTGACCCCGTCCCAGACCGCCGGGCTCGATACGCGCAAGGTGCTCGGGTTTGCCACCGTCGGCGGTGGCGCCACCAGCCATGTCGCGATCCTCGCGCGAGCCTGCGGTTTACCGGCGATCTGCGGCATGCCGGCGCAAATGCTCGGGCTCGGCAACGGCACGCGGGTGCTGCTCGATGCCGACAAAGGCGAATTGCAGTTGCACCCGGACGCCGAGTCCATTGACCAATTGCGCACGCGGCATGAGCGCCAGCGGCAGCGTCATCAGCAGGAGCTGGCGCAGGCCAGCGAGGCGGCCTGCACCCGTGACGGTCAGCACATCGAAGTCACCGCCAACGTTGCCTCGCAGGGCGAAACCGCCCAGGCCATGGAGCTGGGCGCGAGTGGCGTGGGGCTGCTGCGTTCGGAATTTCTCTACCTGGGCCGTCAACAGGCGCCGAGCCATGACGAACAGGTGGCCACTTACAGCGCCATCGCCCGCACCATCGGGCCGGCACACAATCTGGTGGTGCGCACCCTCGATGTCGGTGGTGACAAGCCGCTGGCTTATGTGCCGATGGACAGCGAAACCAATCCTTTCCTCGGTTTGCGTGGTATTCGTCTGTGCCTTGAGCGACCGCAACTGTTGCGCGAGCAGTTCCGTGCAATCCTCGCCTGCTGTGAACTGACGCGTCTGCACATCATGTTGCCGATGGTCACGAATTTGGCCGAACTGCGTCTGGCGCGGCAGATTCTCGAGCAAGAAGCGCGGGTGCTGGGCCTGGCGCACCTGCCAAAGCTGGGAATCATGATCGAAGTGCCTGCCGCTGCGCTGATGGCCGATGTGCTGGCGCCGCACGTGGATTTTTTCTCCATCGGTACCAACGACCTCACCCAATACACCCTGGCCATGGATCGTGACCATCCGCGTCTGGCCAGTCAGGCGGACAGCTTTCATCCCTCGGTACTGCGCCTGATTGCCATGACGGTGAAGGCTGCGCATGCCCACGGCAAATGGGTCGGCGTCTGCGGCGCCATGGCGTCTGAACGCCTTGCGGTGCCGTTGCTGCTGGGGCTGGGTGTGGATGAGCTGTCGGTGAGCGTGCCGTTGATTCCGGCGATCAAGTCGGCGGTCCGCGAAGTGGATCTGGCCGACTGTCGAATCATCGCCGAACAGGTTTCGAACCTGGAAAGCGCCGCCGACGTGCGCGCAGCCTTGCAGCAGTTTCATGGGGCGAAAGTCGATGCCTCGCCGGTTATGGAGAATTGAACATGTTCGACAAATTGCAGCAGGCATTCTGGAAAGCACTGACGCCGGATCTGGTCCCGGATGAGGTGAAAGCCATCGCTGAACCGGTTGCCGGCCTGAGCGCCGAGATCGTAGCGGCGCTGGGTGGTGTGGATAACCTCAAGTCGCAGCAACCGGTGGCGCTGACTCGGGTGCGCGTGGCGCTGCACGACGCGGCACGGGTCGACCGTCAGGCGTTGAGTATGGCCGGTGTGTCGGGCGTCATGTGCCTTGAGGGCGGCGTGCTGCACCTGATTACCGGGCTGCGCGCATAAGGCCGACAAGACGTGCGGCCGCAGGTCGCCCTTACTGTTTCTCAACTGCGGGTGTATCGTATTCGCCTTTTGCGGATCCCTCGGGGTCTGTCGCTGATACGTGAGGTAGTTGAGTTCATGTCCTTTACCCGTCGCCAAATCCTCGGTGGCCTGGCCGGTCTTGTTGTCGTTGGCGTGGGCGCGGGAGGCGCGTCGCGTTACTGGTTGGGCAAGATGGCCGACGCCGAGGCCGGCCACGACTATGAACTGATCGCCGCGCCGCTGGATGTCGAACTGGTGCCGGGCCACAAGACCGAGGCCTGGGCGTTCGGCCCGTCGGCGCCGGGCACCGAGTTGCGCGTGCGCCAGGGTGAATGGTTGCGGGTGCGCTTCATCAATCACCTGCCGGTGGCGACTACCATTCACTGGCACGGCATCCGTCTGCCGCTGGAAATGGACGGCGTGCCCTACGTATCGCAGTTGCCGGTGCTGCCGGGCGAATACTTCGACTATAAATTCCGCGTGCCGGACGCCGGCAGCTATTGGTATCACCCGCATGTCAGCAGCAGCGAAGAACTCGGACGTGGTCTGGTCGGGCCGCTGATCATCGAGGAACGCGAGCCGACCGGTTTCAAGTACGAGAAAACCCTGAGCCTGAAGAACTGGCATGTCGACGAGCAAGGCCAGTTCGTCGAGTTCAGCATCCCCCGCGAAGCGGCCCGTGGCGGTACCGCCGGGCGCTTGTCGACGATCAATGGTGTGCCGCTGCCGGTGATTGATCTGCCGGCCGGGCAGGTCACTCGGGTGCGTCTGCTTAATCTCGACAACACCCTGACCTATCGCATCAACATCCCCGGTGTCGAAGCGAAGATCTACGCGCTGGATGGCAACCCGGTCGAGCCGCGCCCGTTGGGCAAGGAATACTGGCTCGGCCCCGGCATGCGCATTTGCCTGGCGATCAAGGCGCCGGCGGCCGGTGAAGAGTTGTCGCTGCGCAACGGCCCGGTGCGTCTGGGTACGCTGCGTTCAGTCGCCAACACCGATGCGCCGACGGACTGGCCGAAGGCCCTGCCGGCCAACCCGGTGGCCGAGCCGGACCTGGCCAATGCCGAGAAACTCAACTTCAATTTCGAATGGGTCGGCTCGGTCTCGGTGAACACCGAAAACGGCAAGCCGCCGAGCCTGTGGCAGATCAACGGCAAGGCCTGGGACATCACCGACAAGACCTGTGCTGACCGACCGATTGCCAGCCTGAAACTGGGCCAGAGCTATATTTTCGAATTGAAGAACATGACCCAGTACCAGCACCCGATCCACCTGCACGGCATGAGCTTCAAGGTGATCGCGTCGAACCGGCACAAAGTCGTGCCGTATTTCACCGACACCTATCTGCTGGGCAAGAACGAGCGTGCGCAAGTGGCGCTGGTGGCGGATAACCCGGGGGTGTGGATGTTCCACTGCCATGTCATCGACCACATGGAAACCGGCCTGATGGCCGCGATCGAGGTGAAGTGATGCGCCAGATCCGCCCGGCGGCGATCATCGACCGCAGCCGCGACCGCGACTTCATGCGCGAAGCCCTGACCCTCGCCGCACAGGGCGCCGCCCTCGGTGAGGTGCCGGTGGGCGCGGTGCTGGTGCACGATGGCGTGATCATCGGTCGCGGCTTCAATTGCCCGATCAGCACCAGCGACCCGAGTGCCCACGCCGAAATGGTCGCGATCCGCGCCGCTGCGCAGGCAGTGGATAACTATCGCCTGCCGGGCAGTACGCTGTATGTGACGCTGGAGCCTTGCAGCATGTGCGCCGGGCTGATCGTGCATTCGCGGGTGGCGCGGGTGGTGTACGGCGCGCTGGAACCCAAGGCCGGGATTGTGCAGAGTCAGGGGCAGTTTTTTACCCAGGGATTTTTGAATCACCGGGTGTTGTATGAGGGCGGGGTGTTGGCTGAAGAATGTGGTGCGGTGCTGACCGAGTTTTTCCGCGCCAGACGCACTAAAAACCCCTCACCCTAACCCTCTCCCAGAGGGAGAGGGGACCGACCGAGTTGAATGGACCAAGTCCGCCGACCTGAAATACCGAGTCGGACTCAAGTTTTGAAAAGCTCAACAATCAGCTCCCTCTCCCTGGGGAGAGGGCTGGGGTGAGGGGGAGGCCCACCGCGGTCATGGGAAAATACGCTTACTTCCTGGCGACGATAACTGCCCGCATCGGCGCCGGCAGCCCTTCAATGGTTTTGCTGTGGTCCTCGGGATCCAGAAAATCGCTCAGCGACTGATACTTCATCCACTCGGTCCCGCGCTGTTCCTCAACCGTGGTCGTGCTGACATCCACGCAACGAATATCGCTGAAACCCGCCCGCCGCAGCCACAATTCCAGCGCCGGAACCGACGGCAAAAACCACACGTTGCGCATCTGCGCGTAGCGATCTTCCGGCACCAGCACCTGATGCTTGTCGCCTTCGACCACGAGGGTTTCCAGCACCAGTTCGCCGCCCTTGACCAGGCAATCCTTCAGCGCCAGCAAATGCTCGATCGGCGAGCGACGGTGGTAGAACACGCCCATGGAAAACACCGTGTCGAAGCCTTCCAGATTCGGCGGCAGGTCTTCGAACGGGAACGGCAGGTGCCAGGCATTCGGCTCGGACAAGTAACGCTGCACAGCCTGGAACTGGCAGAAGAACAGCCAGTTCGGGTCGACCCCGATCACGCTGTCGGCGCCGGCGCCGAGCATGCGCCACATGTAGTAGCCGTTGCCGCAACCGACATCGAGGATGCGTTTGCCCTTCAGGTCGAGGTGCGGGGAGACCCGCGACCACTTCCAGTCCGAGCGCCATTCGGTGTCCACATGCACACCGAACAGATCGAACGGCCCTTTGCGCCACGGCGACAGGCCCATCAGCGCGGTGCGCATCTGCGCGCGGGTGTCGTCGTCGCAATCGGTGTCGAGTTTCAGGCCGTTGAGCAGGTCGACTTCGCTTGGCTGGATCTTCGGCAAGGCGTCCAGCGCACTTTGCCAGCGCTCCAGATCGCCGTGGCCTTTGTCCATTTTCTTGTCGAGTTGCGCTTGCAGGGTGTTGGCCCATTCGGCCAGCGGAGTACCGGCCAGACGCCGGGCGAGGGGGGACAGATCAATCATGGCAAGGCAATCAACGAGGCAAAGTTAAGACACTGGAACCACGGCACGACTTTCGAGAACCCGGCGGCCAGCAGGCGTTCGCGGTGTTCTTCGAGGCTGTCGGGCTTCATGACGTTTTCGATGGCGCTGCGCTTCTGGGCGATTTCCAGTTCGCTGTAGCCGTTGGCGCGTTTGAACGCTACGTGCAGTTCGGTGAGCAGGGCGTGTTCTTCGGCATCGTTGAAGCGCAGCTTTTCCGAGAGAATCAGCGCGCCGCCGGGCAACAGTGACTGATGGATGCGCGAGAGCAATTCAGTGCGCTGATCCGGGGCGATGAATTGCAGGGTGAAGTTCAGCGCGACTACGGAGGCGGGCTCAAATTGCAGCGCGAGGATATCGCCCTCAATTACCTCGACCGGCAGCAGTTCCTGAAACATCGAATCCTGACCATTGAGATACTCGCGGCAACGCTCGACCATCGCCGCCGAGTTATCCACAGCAATAACCCGGCAACCGTCGGTGCGCACATGGCGGCGCAGGGCTTGAGTCACTGCGCCGAGCGACGAGCCGAGGTCGTAGAGCACGCTGTTCGGCTGGGCGAACTGCGCCGCGAGCACGCCGAGGTTTTCGACGATGGTCGGGTAACCCGGCACCGAGCGCTTGATCATGTCCGGGAACACCCGCACCACGTCTTCATTGAAGGCGAAGTCAGGCACCTGGGCCAAAGGCTGGGCGAATAGGCGATCGGGTTCTTTGCTCACGGCGGCGTCCGGCGGTGTCGGTGGAAAAGGCCGGCATTTTAGCCAAACTGGCGCGGGGATGCTTGGGTTGTCTGATAAAGCACCGAACCGGGTGTAATTTTCGCCGTCCGGGATATGGCTTTCGCGAGCAGGCTCGCTCCCACAGGGGGATCGCGGTGTCCTGTGGGAGCGAGCCTGCTCGCGAAGAAGCCAGCGCCGTTTCCCGCAGTCAGTTCACCGAAATGGCGCAGTCGAAGGTCTCAACAGGCAGCACTTCCGGTGCCCACGGTTGTTGCGAGGTCAGGCGCAAACGCCCGGTGCCTGCTGCGAAGGCCTGGAAGCGCCAGGTCGAAACCCCCGCTGCGCCAACCACGCCGGCATCTTCCGGATTGCTGTAAACCTCGGGGCTGAGGGCGCGCAACACGCCGCCAGCTGAATCCTGAATCGCCCAGCGGTAGCCGGTGGTCGGGTTGCTTGGCAGGCTGATGATCAGGTTTTGCCCGACGTTGAGCCGCACGGGACATTCGCTTTGTTTTTCCACGGTCACGTTGTGTTTCGGTTGCGTGGCGCAGGCCGCCAGCAAGGAAAGGGCGAGGGGGAGAAACAGGCGAATGGGGGACATGAGGTCAGCAGCTCCGGCGGTTACGACGAACGGCGAGCATAACTGAAGATGGGACAAAGTGTGACGTTCGGGGAACTGGCATCGCCAGAGTTGCCGCCTTCGCGAGCAGGCTCGCTCCCACAGTGATAAGCGGTGTCGACAGTTTTTGTGTTCACTGCATCACCCTGTGGGAGCGAGCCTGCTCGCGAAAACGGTACCGCAGGCACTACATGATTGTCAGAAGAGCACCTTCGCCACGTCCGCAAACCGCTTGGCAAAGTGCACGGTAATCCCTTCCTTCAGATAATCCGGCAATTCCTCAAAGTTACCCCGGTTCGGCTCCGGCAGAATCAATTCGAAAATCTTCTGCCGGCGCGCTGCGATGACCTTTTCGCGCACGCCGCCGATCGGCAATACATGCCCGGTCAGGGTCAGTTCGCCAGTCATCGCCACGCCTTTTTTCGGCGGCTGATTACGTGCAAGCGAGAGCAGGGCGCTGGCCATGGTCACGCCAGCGCTCGGGCCGTCCTTCGGTGTTGCGCCTTCCGGTACGTGCAGGTGGACGAAGGCTTCGTCGAAGAACTTCGCGTCACCACCAAATTGCTTGAGGTGCGAACTGACGTAGCTGTAGGCGATCTCCGCCGACTCTTTCATCACATCGCCCAGTTGCCCGGTGAGCTTGAAGCCCCGGTTAAGCGTATGAATCCGCGTGGCTTCGATCGGCAATGTCGCGCCGCCCATGCTGGTCCAGGCCAGACCGGTAATCACGCCGGTGCCAGACAGCACTTGTTCGTTGCGGAACACCGGATGGCCCAGCGAGGCTTCGAGGTCTTTCGGCCCGAGTTTGATCACCGCTTTCGGATCGTCGATCAGCTTCATCACCGCTTTGCGCACCAGTTTGCCCATCTGCTTTTCCAACTGTCGCACGCCGGCTTCGCGGGCATAGCCATCGATCAGTGCTTTGAGCGCGCTGTCGCTGATGCTCAGGCTGCCTTTCGATACTCCGGCCTTTTCCAGCAGTTTCGGCCACAGGTGACGCTTGGCGATGGCGACTTTTTCTTCGGTGATGTAGCCGGACAGGCGAATCACTTCCATCCGGTCCAGCAGTGGGCCGGGAATTGAATCCAGGGTATTGGCGGTGCAGACGAACAGCACCTTCGACAGATCCATACGCAGGTCGAGGTAGTGGTCGAGGAATTCAACGTTCTGCTCAGGATCGAGAGTTTCCAGCAGCGCCGAGGCCGGGTCGCCCTGGTAGCTCTGGCCCATCTTGTCGATTTCGTCGAGCATGATCACCGGGTTCATCACTTCGACGTCTTTCAACGCCTGCACCAGTTTGCCCGGTTGGGCGCCGATGTAGGTGCGGCGGTGGCCCTTGATTTCGGCTTCATCGCGCATGCCGCCGACGCTGAAGCGGTAGAACGGCCGGCCGAGGGATTCGGCGATGGATTTGCCGACGCTGGTTTTACCCACGCCCGGTGGGCCGACCAGCAACACGATCGAGCCGCTGATCTCGCCTTTGTACGCACCGACGGCGAGGAATTCGAGGATGCGATCCTTGATGTCGTCCAGACCCGCATGGTGCTTGTCGAGGATTTTGCGTGCGTGCTTGAGGTCGAGTTTGTCCTCGCCGTACACGCCCCACGGCACCGATGTTGCCCAGTCCAGATAATTGCGCGTGACGGCGTATTCCGGCGAGCCGGTTTCGAGGATCGACAGTTTGTGGGTTTCTTCCTCGAGGCGTTTCTGCACTTGCGCCGGCAGGGTTTTGCCTTCGAGGCGCTGCTGGAACTGTTCGAGGTCGGCGCTGCGGTCGTCCTTGGTCAGGCCGAGTTCCTGCTGGATGACCTTGAGCTGTTCCTTGAGGAAAAACTCACGCTGATGCTCGCCGATCTTGCGGTTGACTTCGGCGGAAATCTCTTTCTGCAGGCGCGCGACTTCGACTTCCTTGCGCAGCATCGGCAGGACTTTTTCCATGCGCTTGAGCATCGGCACGCAGTCGAGCACTTCTTGCAGTTCGGGGCCGGTGGCGGAGGTCAGGGCGGCGGCGAAGTCGGTCAGCGGCGACGGGTCGTTGGGGCTGAAGCGGTTGAGGTAGTTCTTCAGCTCTTCGCTGTACAGCGGGTTGAGCGGCAACAATTCCTTGATCGCATTGATCAGCGCCATGCCATAGGCCTTGACCTCGTCGGTCGGCTCGGTGGGCTGGTGCGGGTATTCGACTTCGACCAGGTACGGCGGGCGATGGTGCTTGAGCCAGGTCTTGATGCGCACGCGGCTCAGGCCCTGGGCGACGAATTGCAGTTTGCCGTTTTCGCGGCTGGCGTGGTGCACCTTGACCAGCGTGCCGTATTCGGGGAGGGCGCCGGTGTCGAAGTGGCGCGGGTCTTCCTGGGGCGTGTCCATGAAGAACAGGGCCAGGGAGTGGTGTTCGGATTTGCTGACCAGTTCGAGGGTTTCGGCCCACGGTTCTTCGTTGACGATGACCGGCAGGACCTGGGCCGGGAAGAACGGACGGTTGTGGATCGGAATGATGTAGACCTTGTCCGGCAGGTTTTGCCCGGGCAGCGCCAGGCCGGTGCCGGAAGAGGTGTGTTCGATGTGGTCGGTTTCGTAATCGTCGTGGTTGTCCGGGCGATCTTGCTGGTCGGTCATGGGGCACCTGCGCAATGGGGTATGGGGTCTTAGATGGGGCAGGGGTGGGGTGGTTTCAATGGGGCGGGTGTGTTTCTGCGTGTGTGTTCAGGTTTGCAAAGTTTTTGACCTTGTTAACCTTGGCGGCCGTTGGGCCGGTGGCAAGATCCTTCAGGTCGGCACGGATGCCTAGTGGAATCTAACAATGTCTGTGCATAACTAGCGAAAAACGCGAGTGTTGGTTAGCTTTAACTATTAAATGGAGTTTTGATGGATTCCGTTCGGCTTATTTCGAACTGGCCTTGAGTCCCTGTAATTTCTGACAGTAGACAACTGACTCAATCGGCCGAAGATTGCGGTTCAATCTCGAACGACAGAGAGGTGTTCGAGAATTTACCAACGTCAAGGAATCGAACCATGAGTCATACCGATACGAAATACAGGGATTTCATCATTCGCGAATATTCTTCCGACACGCCGGGTTTGCGTTTCCAGGTGATCTACAGCGAAACGGATAAGAGTTTGTTGCTGGAAACCCGCAAGCATGCCGAGCAACTGATCATCGATCGATTGCAACGGATGGCAAATGGAGGAAAAGCCTTTTGATTCTGTCGGGTCACGCTGACGACAAGCGTTCGAAGGTTGCGATCTTTTGATTTTTTCTTGAAAGCACCGAATTGCCCAAGGCGAAGTGGACAGACTTCATTGATGCCATACACCTTGGTGCGAATGGAGCATGTTGGGCACGCCTCCATGCAAAAAGGCGCCACCCCTCACAGGGTGGCGCCTTCTTTTTTTACCGCCGCTACCGCTTATTCCGGCAGTTTGTACGCAATGATGTAGTCACCCATCTTGGTGCCCAGCGAGCCGTGACCGCCAACAACGAGCAGCACGTATTGCTTGCCGTCCTTGCCGGTGTAGGTCATCGGAGTCGCTTGGCCGCCTGCTGGCAGGCGCGATTTCCACAGTTCTTTACCGGTATTCACGTCATAGGCGCGCAGGTACTGGTCGAGGGTGCCGCTGAGGAAGCCGACGCCGCCGGCAGTGACCATCGAACCGCCCATGCTCGGTACGCCGAGGGTGAAGCCGATCGGGATTGGCGAGCTGTCGCGGCTGGTGCCGTTCTTGCGTTTCCACACGACTTTGCCGGTGGTCAGGTCGATACCGGCGACGTAGCCCCAGGCCGGGGCCTGGCACGGTACGCCCAGTGGCGACATGAACGGGTGCATGATCACCGCGTATGGCGCGCCAGTGTTTGGCTGCACGCCCGAGGTTTCGCTCTCGCGCTTGCTGCCGGCTTCGACTTGCTCGCGTGGGACCATTTTCGAGACGAAGGCCATGTAGTTCGGGCTGGTGAACAGCAGTTGGCGAACCGGGTCGACCGAGACGCCGCCCCAGTTGAACACGCCGACGTTACCCGGATAGATCAGGCTGCCCTGTTCCGATGGCGGGGTGTACTGGCCTTCGTAACGCAGTTCCTTGAACTGGATGCGGCACAGCATCTGATCGAACGGGCTCGCGCCCCACATGGCTTTTTCGGTCAGTTCCGGGGCCAGCAGGTTGAGGTCCGAACGGGCCTGGGTCGGTGCGGTGTGGTCGCCTTTCACGGCGCCCTGCGGAACCGGGATTTCCTTGATCGGAATGATCGGCGTGCCGTCACGACGGTCGAGGACGTACAGGCTGCCCTGTTTGGTCGGAGCGATCAGCGCAGGTTTCACGCCGTCGGCGGTTTTCATGTCGAGCAGGGTTGGCTGGCTGCCCACGTCCATGTCCCACAGGTCGTGGTGGGTGAACTGGTAGTTCCAGCGCACTTTACCGGTGGCCAGGTCCAGCGCGACGAGGCCGGCGCTGAATTTCTCGGCGCCGGGGGTGCGATTGCCGCCCCATTGGTCAGGGGTCTGGTTGCCCAGTGGCAGGTAGACCATGCCGAGTTTTTCATCGACGCTGGCCAGCGACCACATGTTCGCCGAGTTGCGGCTGTAGGTTTCGCCCGGGGCCAATGGCTCGGTGGCGTCCGGCTTGTCGCTGTCCCAGTTCCACACCAGGTGACCGTCGCGCACGTCGAAGGCGCGGATCACGCCCGATGGCTCGTTGGTCGATTCGTTGTCGGTAACGTGACCGCCCATGATCACCAGATCACGGGTAATCGCTGCTGGCGAGGTGGAGTAGTAGCCGCCGGCGGTGAACGGGCCGATGCCTTGGGTCAGGTCGACCACGCCGTTGGTGCCGAAGCCTTCGCAGATCTTGCCGGTGTCGGCGTTCAGTGCGATCAGGCGGGCATCGGCGGTTGGTAGGTACAGGCGACGCGGGCAGGCTTGAGCGACGGCTTGGCCGGCTTCGGAGATGACAGCCGAGCCAGCGTTTTCAGACTTGGCATAGGCGGCTTCGTCGTAGTACGACACGCCACGGCAGGTCATGTGGGCGAAGCCCTTGAAGCCGACCGGGCTCTTGATCTGTGGATCGAAGCGCCAGATTTCCTTGCCGGTGTCCGGGTCCAGTGCCAGCACTTTGCTGTGCGCGGTGCAGGCGTAGACCATGCCGTTGGCTTTGAGCGGGGTGTTTTCGTTGGTCAGCTCGACCGGGTCATCCGCAGTTGGCAGGTCGCCGGTCTGGATGCGCCAGGCTTCTTGCAGCTTGCCGACATTTTCCGGGGTGATCTGCTTGAGCGGCGAGTAGCGGTCACCGAACTCGGTGCGACCGTACGCTTGCCAGTCGCCATCCGGCATGGCCGGTGCGGTGCTGGTCATGTCGGCGGTGTCGCGGCCCAGTTCACCGAAGGTTTCGCCCGGGTGGGTGAAGAGGCTGGCCAGAGCGGTAACGCCGGCCAGGATCACCGCCACGGTCAGACCGCCAGTGCCGATTTTCGCCGGGCCGTTGAGCAGCAGCGGACGACGGAACCATGGCAGCAGCATCACGAAGCCGAGGACAAACCACAGCGCCAGACGCGGCACCAGTTGCCACCAGTCCAGACCGACTTCCCACAATGCCCACACGGTGCTGGCAAACAGCACGATGGCGTACAGGCCCAGTGCCGCGCGGCGGCGCATCAGCAGCAGAATGCCGCTCAGCGCGATGCCGATACCGGCCAGCAGATAGTAAAGCGAGCCGCCGAGCATGCTCAGCTTGACTCCCCCGGCCAGCATGGCCAGGCCCATCAGTAGAAGCAGGATGCCGAGCAGGCCCGGTAGCAGACGGCCCCGACTCGAAGCACTTTCGGTGCTCATAGTGTGATTCTCCGTGACGTTTATGTAGTCCCGCGCTGTAGTCACTTTAGATGACGATTTGGCGCAGGCATGGTTCAGATAAAAACTTGTTCGGCTAACGAAATGCATTCCTGTGGGAGCGAGCCTGCTCGCGAAAGCGGTGTATCAGGCAACACTGCAGCGACTGACAGGCCGCATTCGCGAGCAGGCTCGCTCCCACAGGGGCTAACTGTGATCTTTAGAACGACGACTGGATCTTGATCCCGCCGATCAGGGCGTCGTCGACGTCGTTCACGCCACCGGGGTGGCGGATGTATTGCAGGTTGGGGCGCACGGTCAGCCAGTTGGTCACGTGCACGCCGTAATACAGCTCGGCGCTGTATTCGGTGTCCTGCGGTGGCAGGAACGCCGGATTGTCGTAGTCGTAGACGGCGTTGGCGCGGTTAGTCATTTCGGCGTTCTTGCGATAGGCCGGGTTGACGTGCACACGAGCGAGGGCAAAACCGATGTCGTCCTTGGCGCGGGCATCGAACGGGCCTTTGTAGGTCAGGCCGGCCTGCACGTAGTTGTCGATGGCATTGGTTTTCTTGTCATGCATCGTCGCGTTGGCGAACAGACTCAAACCACGGGAGTGGTCGCTGGCGATACTGGTGACCTGCTGCTGAATGCCCAGCCATACGCCGTGCTTGCTCGAGGCACTGCGATAGGCTTCGCCGCTCAGCGCTGCCGGTTGGTCATTGCGGTCTTTATAGACGTCAGAGGCCTTGGCATTGCTGTAGTAATAACCGGCGCGGTATTCGCCCGGCAGACCGTTGAGCTTCGGCGTCCACACCAGTTCGACCGGCAGGATCGCGCCTTGCGTGCCGCTGCCGCTGAGTTTGAAGCCGTTGCCGCGATCGAGGTTCGACGGGTTCTGCTCGTAGGCGCCGACCTGCGCATACAGCTCGGGCGTCAGGTGATATTTGACCCGCAGCGCCCATTGGCTGACCGGCCAGTTGTACCAGATGCCGCCGACCCAGTTGCCGACCTGCGAGCCGCAGAAGGCCAGGTTCTGGAAGTCGCAAGGGAAGCTGTTGAAGTCTTCGCCTTCGCCGAAACGGCCGACCTTGATATCGAGCTTCTGATCGAAGAATTTCTGCTGATACCACATCTGCGTCAGGCGAGTGGTCTGGCCACGACCCCAGACTTCCTGGGCGGAAGTGAAGCCGCCAACGCGTGGATCGTTGATGCGGTCGTTGCTGATGTTGTTGCCACTGCGCTTGGTGATGGTCAGCTGAAATTCAGCGTCGTTCCAACCGAGGATCTTCTGCAGATCCAGATGGGTGCCGAGGCCGAACTGGTCGCTGTACCGTGCAGTGCGGTCGTGGTCATAGCCGCCGTGCAGGTTGCTGCCCATTTCGCCGGTGTAATCGAGTTTGAAGTCGTAGCCTTTTTCCGCAAGTTCCGTGCGCGTGCCGTTCCAGTCACCGAGCATGTACGGTGATTCACTGTCGAAGGCCGGCGCCGCGTGGGCGCAAGTGGCAAGGCCGAGGGCGGTGCAGCCGCCAAGGGTGCGCAGGGCAGAGATAGCGCTGTCTCGGGAGAAGGAAAAGTCAGGCATGAAGAAGTCTTTTTTTGATGTTTTCAGGTGCAGGCCGAGCGCTTCAGATTGTCGCAGGCAGTGAAGCGTTTCAGCGGAAGGGCGGCAGGATAATGATCTGTAACAAATTGAGAAAGCGCTTTTGCAGACATGCAGCGTTTCGGATTCGGTAACAGTGCGGCAAACGGGCGCATTGTGAGTCGGGCCACAGCCTGCGATCTTCCCGGGTTGGCCTACATTTGCAGGAAGGCCTTCCACCTGCTCTGCCCCTCGGCTAAGGTGCGCGGCTTCTGCATATCACTTCGCCCAAAGGCCCGGCATGAACGAACAATCCCCCGATCCGCTGCACGGCGTGACCCTTGAACAGATCCTCAATGCACTGGTGACTCACTACGAGTGGTCGGGGCTGGCCGAGCGTATCGACATCCGTTGCTTCAAGAGCGATCCGAGCATCAAGTCGAGCCTGACCTTCCTGCGTAAAACCCCGTGGGCGCGGGAGAAGGTCGAACGCCTGTACGTGAAACTGATGCGCACCAAGCGACCGCTCTGAGATGGACAGCGCGAGGCGGCGACGCCTGATCACCGGCCTGGCCGTGTTGGGCTGGGCCGGATTGACGATTCAGCTGTACCTGATCTTCTTCGCACGATTGAGCATCGGCGCCAGCCTGCTGGGCGGGCTGGTGAGTTTCTTCAGCTACTTCACCATATTGACCAACACACTGGTGGCGACGGTGTTGACCTGCGCGGTCACCGAGCGCGAATCCGCCGCACGGCGCTGGTTTCTGCAACCGTGGGTCAGCAGTGGAATCGCGGTGAGTATCGCCGTCGTCGGTCTGGCCTACAGCATTCTGTTACGGCATTTGTGGCACCCCGAAGGCTGGCAGTTTGTTGCCGATGAGTTGCTCCACGACGTCATGCCATTGCTGTTTCTCGGCTATTGGTGGCGCTGCGTCCCCAAAGGCACGTTGCGCCTGTGGCATCTGCCGCTGTGGCTGATCTATCCGCTGGTGTACTTCATCTATGCCTTGCTGCGCGGGCATCTGCTCGGCGCTTATGCGTACCCGTTCATTGATGTGGCGGTGTTGGGTTATCCACAGGTGCTGGCGAATGCCGGGGGGATATTGGTGGGGTTTGTGTTGGTGGGGGTGCTGATTATCGGCCTCGACCGCAAATTGTCCGCACGAAGTTGAGATCCAGTGTGGGAGCGAGCCTGCTCGCGAATGCGGTGCGTCAGCCAGCAAATCTTTCGACTGTGCCGATGCCTTCGCGAGCAGGCTCGCTCCCACAAGGGTGATATGGGTCAGGAAGAGATCACTCTTCCTCAGAGCCCTCGGCGCGCCAGTAGCCGACCGCCTTGATGAACTGTTCATCGAGCCCATGCTCATCGATCAGTACCCGGCGGATCTGCCGTGAGACCTTGGTTTCGGTCGCCACCCATGCGTACAGATTGCCCTTGGGCACCTGCAATTGCTTGACGGTAGCCAGCAGGTTGTCCTTGCCGCCTTCGCGCAGGACCCAGATCACATTGAACGGCGCTGCGCTTTCCAGCACTTGCTGCTCAGCGCCGTTTTCCACTTCGATCACCACCAGCGCCTTGCGATTCGCCGCGAGGTGTTCGAGGCGGCGGGCGATGGCGGGGAGGGCGGTTTCGTCGCCGATCAGCAGATAGCTGTCGAAGATGTCCGGCACGATCATCGACCCGCGTGGCCCGCCGATGTGCAGGAACTGCCCCGGTTGTGCCTGCTCGGCCCAGGTCGAGGCAGGGCCGTCGCCGTGCAGGACGAAATCGATGTCCAGCTCCATTTTTTCCAGGTCGTAACGACGCGGCGTGTAGTCGCGCATCTCGGGCATCGGCCCGTTGTCCTTGCCGGCGCCCAGTTGCATCGTCTCCAGCGCCGCCGCTTGTTCGGCGTTCTGCGGGAACAGCAGTTTGACGTGATCGTCCGTGCCCAGGCTGATGAACCCGGCCAGTTCCGGCCCGCCGAGGGTGATGCGGCGCATGCGTGGGGTCAGGTCGGTGACGCGCAGCACTTCAAGCTTGCGCCGTTTGATTTCGTGCATCACGCGGTGAATGGTTTGAGTATCGACTGCAGTCATTCGGCTTTCTCCGTGGCAGGTTGAACGGCAGGGCCGTCGACGATGGCTTTGGCGGTGTCGTTGAGCAGGTCGCGCACGCGCAGGATTTCCTCGGCGCTCCAGCGCCCGTGGTGCAGCTGCAAGGCATGGCGCAGGTTGTGCACCGCTTCGTGGATTTCCGGCGGACGATCATGGCCGCGCAGCGAGCGCTTGCTGACGTCAATGCGCATGCGTACGCCGTCGAGCGCCACCGCTTGTTCACTTAAAGACAAACGACCGGCGTCGGTGACGCTGTAACGCTTTTTGCCGGCCTCGGCATCACCGGCAATCAAATCGCTCTCTTCCAGAAAAGTAAGGGTCGGGTAGATCACCCCGGGGCTCGGGCTGTAAGCGCCATCGAACATGCCTTCGATCTGGCGGATCAGGTCGTAGCCGTGGCAGGGCTGCTCGGCGATCAGCGCCAGCAACAGCAATTTCAAGTCGCCGGGGGCAAAAACTCGCGGGCCGCGACCGCCGCGTTCGCGACCGGGGCGTTTCTCGAAGCCGTCGCGGCCATCGCCGTGCTCGCGATGGGGGGAATGATGGTCTCTCATTTCGCTTCTCTCTCGTCGTATTTAGATACAACTTAAGATATATCTTAAGCGTTACGCAAGACGTTTTTGGCCTTGTCCTGAGCTTGACGGACGAGCGGTCAAAGCGAAAAAGAGCCGGAAAAAGTTTTTTGATCAATAAATCAAAGCGGTGACCGTAAAGTTAAAGTTATCGCTCTAGTTGTACTTGAGTATATGTTCTAATTCCTCGCAAGTTGCCGCGTTAAAGCGGCTAAGTTGCTGTATGGTTTTTTGCCTGTAACTGTGTGTAGGGCGCAACTTACAGCGAATGTTGCAAGTATCTGTTTTTTGTTCTTTTTTCTGGCGGGGTGTGAGGTTGTTTAACTACGAGTTTGTCGGAAGTTGCCTGCTTACATTCCAGAGGCAACAGCCGATGATGCCCGCCATTGAAAGTTCAAGTTGCTCTGGCGGTCGATGAGCAAATGGTTTGTGAACTTTCAATGACACCCCCTATATAAAGCAAACAGGTACTGAACGATGTTCAAGAAAATCGCAATCGCTGCTCCACTGGCTCTTCTGGCAATGTCCTCCACTGCCTTCGCTGCGGGCGAAGCGTCGCACTCCATCAGCCTGATCGCTCATGTGCCAACCAACGGTTTCTATGTGGTGCCGACTGATCCGGATCTGGTCAACAAAGACCAGGACATGAGCTATCAGCCGACCACCGGCAAGATGGCCGACGTCAACGGTTTCTTCGATGTGCGCAATAACAACGGTTCGGTTCACGCCAGCCTGGAAAGCCTGCCGAAACTGGTTGCCGGCAATACCTCGATCGACCTGCAGGTCATGCTCAACAACAAGGAACTGACCCTGACCCCGCAAATGGTCGTCGGTGAATCCGAGTCGGATGTGAACTACCGCGCCCCGCTGAAAATCTCCGCCAAAGGCAGCAACTTCCAGCCGGGTGACTACACCGGTTCCGTGGCGATGATCTTCGACGCCGTGCCACCGGTTGGCGGCAACTGATCGACTGATCAGGTCCAAAACGCTCGCTTTTCAGCAGTGGCGTCAACCGACGGGGCAGGCAGTGATGTTTGCCCCGACGGACTTTCATTGTCAGTCAATCAGAGTACGAGTTCATGTTCCCGATGACACCCATCGCGGCTGCGCTTGCGCTGTTGTTTTGTGCCAGCGCAGCCGTCGCATCCAACACCGCCGGTACGACGCCACGCAGTTTGCTGGCGCAGGCCAAAGGCTTGCCAGCGGATTTCGAGGAGCATTTCTTTGATGTGCCTCTGGCGGTGCGGGTCGAAGTCGACCAACAACCGTTGGGTGAGGCCATGGTGGTGTTGTCCCGCGATGATCGCATCACCCTTCTCGAATTCACCGACACCAGCGAAAACCGCTTCGGCCCCGCTGAAAGGGAAAAATGGGCAAGCTACCTCAAACCCGGCGTGCCATTAGGTGCGTGCAGCGGTTCCTGCCCCGACCAGTTTCTCGCGGTGCACTACAACCTGGAAAGTTCGCTGGTATCGATCGTCACCGAAAACGCCGAACGCGACCTTCAAGCCAAGCGTTATTACGAGCAACCGAGCGGCGGTAGCAGCGGCCTGATGGTGCGCAACCAGCTCAACCTGAACGGTGGCCAGGATCAGGACCTCGGCGGACGCTTCGGCCTGGAAGCCAGTTCAAGCCTGGGCAACTGGAGCCAGACGCTGAATCTGCAATTGGCCCGGCTTGGTGGCCCCGACGACAAGCTCTACCACGCCGTGCACGAGCTGCACACCCAGCGCGAACTGCAAGGCAGTTTCTTGCGCCTGGGTTATTTCACCCCCAATTCCGAAGGGCTGACGCGCCAGCCGCGCACGTTTGGCACCAGCCCCGATACGGCGGTCGGCCTCATGTACGGCAGCTCCGACAGCCTCGCGATCAACAGCCCGATGCCCAGCGTTTACCCGATCTACGTGACAGCCAACCGGCAGGGTTCGGTGGAGATCTGGCGCGACGGTCTGTTGATCAATACCCAATCGGTGCCGGCCGGTTTGCAGACCCTCGACACCCGGCCGCTGCCCGGCGGTATTTATGAAGTGGAAGTGCGTCTGATCGAAGACGGCCAGATCACCTCCACCACCCAGGAGTTGGTGTACAAGCCCAGCAACTGGCGCAACCTTGACGAACGCTGGCGCTACAACGTGTTTGCCGGTGAAGAAAGCAAACTGCTGAGCAACTGGGACACGCAATCGAGCGGCAGTCCCACCGCCGGTGCGGCGGTCAATTACCTGCTGCACCCGCGGGTGATTGTCGGCGCGTCGGCGCGGCAGATCCGCGAAAAACTGCAATACGGTACTTCCATCGACTGGACCCTGGCCAACCACGTCAGCCTGTATGCCAATGTCTACAAGACCGAGGATTACGGCACCGGTCTGGACCTGCAAAGCCTCTACAACTATGGCGCGGGCAGTCTGGTGATCAGCCACAACCGCAGCTGGCTCGACACCACCAACACCTACGACACGCTGCCGGACGGCACGCGCGTTCGTCCACGTAACGTGTTTGTCGGCCAGACCAGCAATTCGTCACTGGCGCTCAACCATCGGCTGAGCAGCAAGAGTTCGGTCAATGCCCGGGTCTCGCATAGCGAAGGCAATGTCGAAGGCGTGGGCGTGGATCTGGGCTGGACCCAGCGCGCCGTATTGCTGGGCAGTGATGCCAGTTGGCGCCTGTCGGTCTTTGATCGGCCGGGCAGTTTCAGCAGTGGCGATGCGCGCAATCGCGGCGTCGATCTGAGCATCAACCTGGCGTTGGGCGCTCCCGGTCAGCAGCTCACCGGCAGCATCGGTTCACGCACGGCCCGCGACGGCAAACGCGATAACAATGCTTCGCTCGGCTGGCGCAAGGATTTCAAGGATCACGTGCTGCAAAGCGTCTCGGTCACGGCGCTTACCGACACCTACGGCCTGGGCATGTCGAGCCTGACCAATTTCCGCACCGACGCGGTAAACGGCGACGCCTTCGTCCAGCGCTCTTCCTACAACGGCAACTTCACCGGCGGGCTCAACCTCGACAGCACACTGGTGGTCGGCGGTGAAAAGATGCTCCTGACCAGCCAGAGCGACGTGCGCGGTGCCGGAATGATCGTCGACGTCGAGTCGGATATCGACGACATCGTCCTGCGGGCTGACGACTACAGCGGCGGCGGTGCCGCGCTGAAGCCGGGGCGCAATTTCATTCCGATCACCGCTTATCAGAACAGCTCGGTGAGCTTCGACTTCGAAGGCAACACCGTACCGGCCGCCACCATCGAACCGGCGCGAACCCGCTATCACCTGAACAAGGGCGGCATCGAGTATCGCAAGGTTCGCGTGATGAAAACCCTCACCGTGCTCGGTCGCCTGGTCGATGCAAGCGGGCGGCCGCTCAAGGGCCACCACGTGATCAACCACGCCAGTCGTGGCGTGACCGAAGTCGACGGTTTCTTCTCGATGGAAATGAACGCCGGTTCACCCACCCTGGAAGTGCGCCAGGGCAACCAGTTGCTGTGTCAGTTCCGCTTGAACGAGGCCGACCACCGCAGCGAAAACGACGTGTTGATGATCGGCGATCTGCGTTGCACCCCAGACACCCTCGCCGACGTCACTACCACCGAAATGAAGGCAGGCTGAGCATATGAAAATCTTCCAGGCAGGCTGCGCGCTGACGCTGGCGTTGGCCATGTCCACCGCCCATGGATTCAATCAGGAAATCCGTGCGACGTTTCAGCCTGACCCGACGCAGCCAGGCAAGAATCTGTTCGTGAACAAAACCCCCAACACCGGCTACTGCGCAAGCTACCCGGCGCAATGCGCCGACCACAACATTTTCAGCATCGAGATGCCTGTACGGTTCGACTCCACACGCTTCATCTCACGTGGTGAACCGATGCTGGTGAAAGCCCCGGCCGACTGGCGACAATTGACAGTTACCAATATGCAAACGCAGGAAACCGAAACCGTCGAAGTGCGCGTCATCGGTATCGGCTCCACGTACATTCTGGGCGATTCCGCGACCAGCATCACCGGCGTGTCAGACGTGGCTGAAGCGCATGACAAATTATGGGACTCCAGCGGTTGGGTTTATGTGCCGGAACCCTGCCGTTACAGCGGTGTGGCGTCCTACGGTACGCACAGTTATCGCTTCTTCTGGAAGACCCCGGTGCAAGCTGGCTGCTCCAAAAATGTCGCTTACCGTCTCCCGTCAATAGCTTTCGACAAGATGGATTTTGCTTATGAATTAAGGACTCCCAATCCGTTGGGCATGTCTACCGGGCAATATACCGGCTCGGTTACTTACACCTTGGGAGGCGGCCGCGATTTTGTTCTGGGCGGCCTCTTGCTGCAGCCCGACGACCCCACGCTGACCCTGGATTTCGTCCTCGACGTGCAACACACCCTCAAGGTCGACCTGCCCCCCGGCGGCACTCGGGTCACGCTTGAGCCCGTAGGTGGCTGGGAGCCATGGATCAACAGCGGCCGCAAACCCACGCGGATATTTGCCGACCAGGTCTTCTACATTTCGGCCTCGTCGCGTTTCAAGGTCATGATGTTGTGCAATTCCTACGGCGGAAACGTCTGCAACCTGGGTAGCCCGAAGGGCGATACGGCCCCGGTTCAGGTCTCGATGAGTTTGCCGTCGGGCATCAGCGGCCCCGGCGGCGGTCCGGTTAACCGGATTTCCCTGAATTTCAATCGCTGGTCAGCGCCGTTTCAGCCTGGAGTGTATGTCGAGCGCAAGCCTGGCTATCTGCATTTTGATATGGCATCGAAAGACATCGACTTCCTGCTCAGGCCGGGCAAGAACGACCGTTTGCGCGGCAACGTCACCATTATCTGGGATTCGGAAGTATGAGCGTCCTGGTCCGCTTTCACTCAACGTTCATGGAGTTCAACACGATGAACCGTGGTCTTTTGCTGGGCCTGCTCAGCGTTTTTTGCCTGACGGCGCAGGCCGGGCCGCAGATCAATGTCGGCACCGTTTACGACTATCTGGAAGCCGACAAGAGCACCTATCTCAAACGGGTTTTCAACAGCGGCGACGCCACCGCATTCGTCAAGATCAATGTGCTCGAAATCGTTTACGACGCCGCCGGCACGCCCAAGGAAATTGCTGTCGAGAACGCCGCCGATGGCGCCTCGCGCAACGGCCTGATGGCCAGCCCGGCGCGGCTGATCGTCCCGGCGCAAGGCATGCAGGGCACACGCTTGCTGTACATGGGCGAACGGGATCGAGAACGCTATTTCCGCGTGCGCTTCGTGCCCGTGGTGCCGGAAAAGGAAGACGATTTTGTCGTCACCGGTGAAGAGCGGGAGGATTACAAAAAGTCGTTGTCGGCCGGCGTCAACGTCATGACCGGGTTTGGCACGATCTTCTTTGTCCGCCCCAGGGAAGCGCGTTACGCCACGGCGATCAACGAAACCGAGAGTCGCTACGAACTGCGCAACAACGGCAATACCGTGGTGATCGTCGATGAGTTCAAGAGCTGTTCGCTGAGCAAGGAAAGCGATTGCGGGGCGACCACCAAACACCATGTGCTGGCGGGCAAGTCCTTTGCCTTCAACAAGGAAAAGGGCCGTGAGTACCGCTTCTTTCTGATCGAAGGCAGCGACAAGAAAACCATGAAAGTCGCCAGCCGCTAGGCCGGTTTTCCATTCACGCATCAGGTAGCCAACATGATCAAGCAATGCACCGCCGCCCTGCTGGCGGTCGCCGCCGCGTTGACCGCGGCAGTGACGTGGGCCGCCCGGGAGGAGCACACCTTCGAAGTGTCGCTGACCATTCCCAGTCGGCCCTTCTACATCATTCCGGCACAACCGGACTGGATTCACCGTCCGCAGGTGCTGGCCTGGCAACACGCCACGGACAGCCTGGGCAATCTGGAAAAATCTTTCGACATGCGGCATGACAGCAGCGCCATCGAGGCGCGTCTGGCCACCGAGCCATTCCTTGATACCGGCACAACGGGTGAAGTGATTGAGCTGCGGGTGACGTTCAATGACGTCGTGCTGAGTTCGATCATTCCGCAACAAGTGCTTTCGGAAGAAGAGGCGGCTGTCGGTAAACGTGTGCTGCTGAAAATCGAACCCATCAAACCGCCGGGTGGCTACCGCCCCGGTCATTACAGCGGCAACGTCGTGCTGTTGTTCAGCGCCAGCGCGCCAAACGGCAATGACGCTGATGCCTGAATGTCTTACGCGGTGGGTATCGCAAGCACGACCAGGGTCCGTCGGCAGATTCGGCCAGCCTGAAACGCTCGCCGAATGCCGTGTGATGGTTTCAGAGTCCGGCCCTGTCGAGGGCTTCGCGACTCAAGGCGCGGGATAGCTCGTTGCGCTCGTAGCTGATTTTGTCGGCCAGCTTCCTGTACTCCCGGTCGCTGCTGAACACCTGGCTGTCGAGCTGACGGAATTTTTCTTCGTACAGGCGCAGGTTCTCCTGATAACGGTCAGGATAGGTATTGCGCAGGTAATCCTCCCAGAAAGGATCGGTATAGAGATCGATCATGCCGTTGACCAGGCCATCCCCCTGTTCGCGCTGGATGATTCTCTGGTAAGCCGCGTTGAGCTTTTCCTCGCTTACCCCGGCCCGAGGCTGCACAGGCATGCCCTCCGCTTGCCAGGGCAAATCCAGACGCTCGCCCAGGCCCGCTTCGAACGCCCGATGAATCTGGATTTCGTCCGGCGCCGGCAGGCGCGGATCGATCAGGTGTTGCTGCTGCTGACGATTGACCTCCATGGCGGCCTCATCGCTGACCCGATCAAGGCGAGCCGCGCTGCGCGCCAGACGCACGAGTCTGTCTTCCAGCTGCGAGGCCGATGCCGTTTCGTTGTAGGCCTTGGATACCAGGACTTTGAGCCCCAGTGAATTGAACAGCTGCTGGCCCAGATCAGCGCAGTCCTGTGCAGACACGTTCTGCTCGAAGAGCTTTTTGCGCAGATGTTCGTCGAGCGCCGCCGCATCGACCATGTCCCAGACCCGTGCGGTCAAATTCCGCCGCCCCGCGTCAGTCCCGTAATCGGCGGATTCGCGTTGCTTGCGGATCACGCTGAAAAAGCCGGCGGAATCAGGCTCGGCCATCAGGTCATGCCAGGACTGCTCGCGGTATCGGCTGAAGGCTGCCGAAGGGTGGGACGGATCCGCATTGGCGGGCATCAACTTCCAGTAATCAAGCTCATCGGCGGCGGCGGATGAATAACCGGGCACGACGCTCAACCCTACCGACTGGCGATACTCGCCAAGACGCCGCAACTGGTCACTGTCGAATTTGGCAACACTGATCCGTGCGCGAGCCAGCAGGCGCGCCTGATCGCTACCGGGTTCGACCCGGGGCAGGGTGTCCAGCGGATTGTCTCGCATGTCCAGGTAGAAGCCTTTCGGGCGCTGCCGTATCTGTCCATCGACTTCAAGCCATCCTGCCGGCCAATCGCGAATGCGCGTATTGACCAGGTTCAGTTCGACCAGTTGCTCCATGCGCCCGATATCCGGCGGCACACGCAGGTTGTTGCCATTGAGATTCAGGCTGTGCAGGCGGGTGAGATTGCTCAGGCGCGTGCTTGAGTCATAGGTCAGTTCAATGCTGTTGTGCGACAGATCCAGCGTCTGCAACTGATGCATTTTCCCGAGGGCAGCCGGCACCTCCTTGAAACCGCAGCGTTGGGCGCTCAATTGCCGCAGATTCGGGAAACTCGCCAGCAGGCTGTCCGGTGTGGTTGAAAGCGCAATGTTGGTGATGTTCAGTCCGGTAATCCGCTCGAAGTATTGCTGCATCCCGGGACGCCGTCGCAAGTCGCGCCACCATGACTCAAGGTTCGGTAGCGGCAGTTCGGCTGAAAGGTCCAGCGTATAGCCGTGTTCCGGATGGGGATTGCGTGCGCCGGGCCGTTCGTTCTCGCGTTTGAAGCACTTCCTCAACTGCTGCTCGATGTACAAGCCGCCCTCGCGGACGAAATCCGTTGGCAGCGCGATCAGTTCCCCGTTGTCTTCAATGACGGGGGTGTAACTGCTGCGCCAGCTGTCGAGGGCGTTGTCGAGCACTTCGCGTTCGCGCTCAAGGTCGGCGATGGCGCGTTCGCTGTTGCCCTTTTTTTCCAGCGCCGCCAGGAAACCCGCGACCTCTCTGTCGTTGAGTTTCGGGTACAACTGTCTGAGCCGCTGTTCCGGGGTTTTTGCCGCCCAGGGCCAGCCGCGTAGAAGAATCTCCGTCTCGCGGGGGGCGACCGTTCGAATCGGCGGTTGCGCCAGAGCAATACGGCGTTCGGCTGGCGGGGCGCACTGTTCCATGATCCACAGTTTCAAGGCGCGGCCCTGACCGCGCTGATAACCGGTACTCGCCAGCGTTTCGAGCGGTACGGCGCGCAGGATGGCTTCGTGGAAATCGGTACTGTCATGCAGCAGCTGACCCTTGGCGTCGCGCACTTCATAACGGCCTTCGCCACGCCTCAGCAGCTGCCTTACAGTGCTGGCGTCCTGCGGCCCGACACTGCAGCGCAACGGACCGTGCGGGCTGCCGTCGAACACTTCGATGCGCAGGTCGACAAAGGTGTCGGTGTGGATTTTCAGCGTATTGAGCGCCAGGCGTTCGGTCTGTTCGGTCATCAGATCGTCCCGATAAAAACCGTCGTACGCGCGACTGGCCGACGCCTCGAAATCCAGCTCTCGGGCCTGATTCTTCAGGCGTAGCGGCAAGTGCTGTTCGTCGCTGATGCGTTGGCGTTCGGCGACGCGAGCCTGGCTCAGAACCGTCTCGGCCAAGGGCAATGGCAGATCCGGAAACGACTGTCTGATCACGGCAATGTCGGCGTGGCCGTTGCGCTGCCCGGCCTGGTACAGATGGCGGGCGACGGCGCTGCGCTGCTGATTGAGTGCGTCGGCCAGTTGACTGCGCAGGACCTCGACCCGTTGCTCGGCAGTGACCATCGGGCCGAGCAGATGATTGAACTCGTCGTCGCGCAGGAACCCGGCGACCCGCTCGGGCAAGTGTCCGGCGTTGAGATCAGCCTGGCTGATGCGCAACGTGTCGGCTTCGGACGCCAGCGGGTTGCCGTATTTATGCGAGTAGCCGGTCAGGTCCTGACGCGCGAAAACCTCCAGCGCGCGTCGCGGCGGCCAGCCCGGCAGGCTGGTCAGCATCGGCTCCAGCCATACCGCATCGGCATCGATCGGTTTGCCGTTACGCAGGTTCTGCACAGCCTCGATGACATCCTCGTATGCACTGACGCGCCTGACCGTGTCGGCCAGCAGCGGCGGTGGCGGGCTGTTGTCGCTGTGCATGCGACGCAGTTCATCGTGGCTGGTGCCGCTGCTGCGCCGGATGTCCTCCAGTTGCGCAGGCGTAAAGCGCTCGACGCTGTGGCCCAGGCGAGGCATCAGCCGGGCGTCGGGCCAGTCGCCTGGCGATTCTGCTTCATGCAGCCAGGCGCCGTGACCGTTGTGTTCGATCCTTGGCTGGTAGGCATTTTCTCGATTCGGATGTTTGATCCGGTGAGTTTTGCTGGTGGCATCGGCGGAGGCTTTTTCCACCACGTAGAGCTTGCCTTCCAGCGGCAGGACGCTGGCGCTGGCATGTTGATGCAGGCCGTGACGATCGGGCTTCGATTGCGCTGCGAGGCTCAGCTCGTCACGTGCATAAGGGCTGAGGTCGCGATGCCACAGGCTTGGTTTGCCGTCGGGCAATTTGACCTGTTGCATGGCATCGACCTGCGGTGAGAGTTTTATCCGCAACGTTTCGCCAATCTGCGCGCCGGCGCCGAACGCCGCCAGTTGAATGACATCGGTCACCACACTGATGACATGTCCGGCAGCTTCCTCCCAGACGCCTTCGGCCAGATCGACGATGCCTTCAATCACATCGCTGGTCAGTTGATAGGCGGTATAGGCCATCATCACCTCGCCCAGACCAGGCACAAAGGGCGTGGCAATCAGCAGGGCGACGTTGAAGATGTCCGAGACGATCCGCTTGAAGTTGTCCCACCATGCCCAGCGTGCGTTGCTATCGGCATCGGCGGTCGAGACAGCGATTTGCCGCGCATCATTGATGACCTTGTTGAGTTTCTGCTGATAGACGTGCCGCCAGTAATCGCCCTGCAACGGCAAGCGGGTGAATTGCAGCCTGGGCTTTTCCACCGGGTCCTTGCGCCACACCGGGCGCTGGTCGGTGCTCTGCTCGCGTTCGTGATGGCGGACGACGAACAACCGCTGTTCGAGTTCGGCAAAAAAATGCCCACGTTGCTGCTGATCGACAAACTGGCTGAAGAATTGCCGGTACGTATGCCCGGTCGAGGCGCTCAGGCGGTCCTCGCGCAACTGGCGGGTCAGTTCGTCACGAAACGCCGCCAGCGACTCGTACTCCTTGAGTGGATGATCCGGATCGTGCGGCACGTAGACGATCAGGCGTCGAACCCCACGACTGTCGGGGTGGCCATGCATCAGCAACAGAATGCCGGTCAGGCGGGTACCGAGCATGGACAGGTCATTGCAGCGAATCGAACGGTTGTTGAGACGCAAGCGCGGGTTTTCCTCTGTGCTGAAGCTGAGCACCATCCTGAAGGTGTCGTACTGGATCTCTGCCTTGAGCAAGGCGATGTGCGCCGCGACGGCGAGGGCGTCTTTGAGGCTGGTGCCGATCTTGTATTGCAGAAGGCTCTCGGCCAGCGCTTCGCCGGGCAGCAAGTAGCCCTGCAAGTGCCTGGCATATTGCCCGCCCAGGTCGAGGTCGCGACACAGTGTCTGGAACTGGCTGATGGGCATTTGGTTTTTGAGCGGCAAGACGTCGAAGTGGCCGCGCGCATCAGGCTGGCTGATGTAGTCCGAGCCTGCACCGACCGTCTCTTTGGCGGCAAAGTTGTGCAGAGCGGCATCGAGCAGTGAGACCGTACGGGTCGTCGAACCGTCGACCACGTCGATTGCATACCAGGGACTGCTGGCGGGGATATACAGGCGCAGCCAGGTCTTCCTGACGTCCGGCTCGATGCCATGGCATTGCTTGATCCTTGCTTTGAGCAGCGGCTCGGCGAAGGCGTACAGGTCGGTCCTGGCCAGCAGATGATCGACCTTGTTCTGCGAGTCCCAGGCCTTGAGATTGGCGGCGGCGAGTCGGCTCGCATACGTACCGGGTGCGCTGTACCAGGGTTCGCGCTTCAGTGGCGTGGCGGCGAGTGCCAGGCTGCGGCTGAGCGTTGCAGTTTTGAACGGCGCGCTGACAGCCGATTCGATGAACGCGTAATGCCGGCCTTTGTCGGCGGCTTCGGCAGGCTGAGGGGAGTCAGACATGGCCAATCATCCTTGATTGTTTGAGGAATGATCAGCGTACCGGCGGCAGGGCAAAACAAAAGTTCAAAGATCGGGAGCCAAACGTGTGATCGGCTCAGCGATGCGACAAGAATTCGAATCGGAACAATGCACGAATACCACCATTTGCGCCGATGGCCTTCGGCGCGACGTGCAGGCCATGTTCGGTCAGTGCAGCGCCGATGCCACCACGGGCGCCTGTGGCGGTTGGCACTGTGAGTCGCTGCCCGGTTGCAGATACGGCGTGAGAATCGGCGCCATGCCTTTGAGTACCTGCGTGGGCAGAGCCGAGGTGAACTTGAAGTTCTCCGCCGAGCGCCCCGGGACGAACGCGGTGAGGGTGCCGAAATGGTGGTCGCCGATGTAGAACACAAAGGTCGCCGTGCGGTTGATCGACTTCGAACTGATGATCCGCCCGCCAGACCCGATCGCCGCAATGCGGTTGTCGCCGGTGCCGGTCTTGCCGCCCATGGCCAGCGGTGTGCCGTCGGGCAGTTTGAAACTGCCGGACAGCCTTTTGGCGGTACCGGCGTCGACCACTTGCGACAGCGCCTCGCGCATGGCTCGGGCCACTTCCACTGGCATCACCCGTTTGCCCACGTGCGGGTCGTTGATCAGCCCGGTTTCATACGGCGTATCGGCAGCAAAGTGCAGGCTGTCGATGCGCAGCGTCGGCATGCGCACGCCGTCATTGAGGATGGTGCCGATCAGCTCGGCGAGCGCGGCGGGACGGTCGCCGGAACTGCCGATGGCGGTGGCCAGTGACGGCACCAGGTGATCGAACGGGTAGCCGAGTTTCTGCCAGCGCTGATGAATGTCGAGGAACGCTTCGATCTCGAGCATGGTGCGAATACGACTGTCTCGCGCACCCTTGTGCCGGCTCTTGAACAGCCAGCTGTAGACTTCCTGGCGCTCGAAATGGCTGGCCTTGACGATCTCGCTGAAGGTCGCTTCCGGGTGATGCAACAGATAACCCATCATCCACAGGTCCAGCGGATGCACCTTGGCGATGAAGCCTTGGTCAGGCAAATCGTAACTGCCGGGGCCATAGGAGTCGTAGAGGCGGATCAGACGGTCGTCGGTGAGTTTTTCGTTGAGCTTGGCGCCTTTGAGGTGCGAGCGCACGAAACGGTTGAAGTCTTCCTGACTGGCCTCCGGCAGCAGATAGCGATGCACCGCCGCCATGCGGATCGGCGTCGGGCGGATGCTGTCGAGGAAGGTTTCCAGGCGCGCCTGGGTGTCCTTGTTCTTGTACTTTTTCCAGAATTTGAGCAGGAACGAGGTGCCTTCGCGGTCGGCGAAACTGGCCAGGTATTCCTGACGGCGCGGATCGCGATCATCCTTGAGCAATTCGCCGTTGGGGCCTGAGTAGGTGGTGTAGCGGACGATGTCGCGCATCAGGCGAATGAATGGCAGGTTGATCGACTCGCGCAGCGAATCGCGCAGGGTCGGCAGGCGACCGTTGTCCTCTTTGCGGAAGTTGTTGAATCTGTGCAGCCCACCGCCGGTAAAAAACGCCTCGCCGGGGCTGGCCGAGTATTTGCGATCCAGCGCGGCGCCGAGCAGCTTCGACAGGTCGTGATCCTTGTTCTGGATCAGGTAGTCGATGACCCAGCGGCTGAGGCGGTCCTGATCGGGCACTTCGACTTTTTTCAATTCTGCCACGCCCATCGCGCCGTATTTGTCGTGCAGCTCGGCGACGATTTGCAGGTACGTGGTCAGCACACGCATTTTCGCCGTCGAGCCGAGTTCAAGCTTGCTGCCTTCGTTGATGTCGAACGGCTGATCGGTGCTGTCGGTCTGCACGCGCACCCGCGAGCCGTCCGGGGTCAGTTCGAACAGGGTGAAGCTGTAACGCACTTGCGTGGTGCTGGTGGGTGTCAGCAAGCGTTCGCCGAGCAGACCGATTTCTGCTGCGTAGGCCGGGTCGGCAAGTTTTTTCAGATAAGCCGTGGCCTGCGTTTGCAGATCGCCCTGCAGGGTGCTGGTGGCCGACAGGTCGAGGCGATCGAGGTCGTACAGCGGGCGATTGAGCATGCTCGCCAAGCGGCTGCGGGCAACACTGATGCCCTTGTTGGTTTCAATCGGCTGCATCGTTGGCTGGGTCTGCCAGTCGCGATACGACACGGTGCTCGCCAGCGCAGCGTCAGCGAGGGCGCTGTCGATCACGCCGTTCTGCTTGAGCAGGCGCAGGTGGCTGTCGGTGAGGCTGGCCAATTCGTCGCGACCCTTGGTCAGGTAATGCGAAGGGCGGCGCTGGGCGATCATCAGCGAGAGCATTTCACGCAAGGCCAGGCCTTTGGCGGCCATGGTTTGTGGGTCGGTCTTCGGGCTGTTCAGTTGCTCGTTGGCCTTGTTGAAATCACTGCCGTACCAGACCCGCAAACCTTCGGCCATGCCGTGCACTTCACCGTGGCCGGGTACTGCCGAGAGCGGCACGCTGTTGAGGTAGTCGCGCACGATGTTCTGCCGCGAACCGAGGGTCTCTGGGCCATCCTGATAGGCGCGCACGCTGGCGGAAATCATCTGGCGGATCTTCTCCGCGCCCGACACGGTCAGGCCATCGGGTGAGTGGCGATACTTCTCCAGTTGCGTTGCCAGGGTGCTGCCGCCGGCCGATTGCCCGGGCAGGTGCAGCAACTTCGCCACTTGCGACCACGCGGCCATGCCGAAGCGCGGCCAGTCCACCGCCGGGTTGGCCAGCGGCTGTTTCGGGTCGAGGAGAAAGCGGTTTTCGATGAACAGCAGGCTGCTGACCACCACCGGCGGAATCGCCGCGAAGTCGGCATACAGTTGCTGCGGATAGTTGTATCGATACAGCGGCGCGCCTCGGCAGTCGGTGATCGACAACCCGGCCTGGATCTTTTCCGAGTACGGCACGAACAGGCCTTTGTCGGTGTAACCGAGCAGGGCGGGGGAGAAGCGCGTTTGCTCGGTGATCACGTAATTGCGCTTGAGCAGGCGTGGCAGGAATTCGTCCAGAGAGCTGTAACCCAGGCGCAGATCGAAAGGGCCGTTGCCCGGATAACGAATCGCTTCGCTGGGACCGGGTTCCAGTTTGTAGGTCAGCGAAGCGGCGTACTGGCTCAGCTCCCGCGCCTGAAAGCGCGAAGTGCGCATTTCCTTGGACGCGGCGAGCCCCACCACCACCGCAATGATCAAAAACAGCAACCAGAAAGCCTTCCACCCGTGCCGCTGACGACGGGGTTTTTCAGGGACAGGCGCTTCATTCACACGTTCAGTCTGAACCACGGTTTTACTCGAATCGGTTTGCCACAAAGCGCCCATAGTCGACTGATCCATTCACGCAGATTGATCGGACTTGTCTGAAGCTTAGACGGTGGTTGGAGCCGGTGAAGAAAATGTGCAGAGCGGAGGAGACGGCTTGTCTGAATAACTGGAACACACACTGTGGCGAGGGGATTTATCCCCGCTGGGCTGCAAAGCAGCCCCAAAACCTGCCACCACAGTTTCTACAGGCCCACCGCATGTGAGCAAGTTGCGACTGCTGCGCAGCCGAGCGGGGATAAATCCCCTCGCCACAAAGAGGCTGTTCACATCCCCATGATGTGTCTGTGTGGGCATGGATTCAGTTGGCTAACAGATTCATCAGTCATGCGGGGACTCCCTGTGGCGAGGGGATTTATCCCCGCTGGGCTGCAAAACAGCCCCAAAACCTGCCAGCACGGTTTCTACAGGCACACCGCATGTGAGCAAGTTGCGCCTGCTACGCAGCCGAGCGGGGATAAATCCCCTCGCCACAAAAAGGCTGTTCACATGCCGGGATGTTGTCAGTGTGAGGGATTCAGGCGGCTAGCCGATTTATCAGTCATGCGGGGACTCCCTGTGGCGAGGGGATTCATCCCCGCTGGGCTGCAAAGCAGCCCCAAAACCTGCCACCACGGTATCTACAGGCACACGGCATGTGAGCAAGTTGCGCCTGCTACGCAGCCGGGCGGGGATAAATCCCCTCGCCACAAGGATGCTGTTCACATCCCCATGATGTGTCTGTGCGAGCGATGGACTCCCTGTGGCTAGCCGATTTATCAGTCATGCAGGGACTCCCTGTGGCGAGGGGATTCATCCCCGTTGGGCTGCGAAGCAGCCCCAAAACCTGCCAGCACGGTTTCTACAGGCGCACCGCATGTGAGCAAGTTGCGACTGCTGCGCAGCCGAGCGGGGATAAATCCCCTCGCCACAAAGAGGCTGTTCACATGCCGGGATGTTGTCAGTGTGAGGAATTCAGGCGGCTAGCCGATTTATCAGCCATGCAGGAACTCCCTGTGGCGAGGGGATTCATCCCCGCTGGGCTGCAAAGCAGCCCCAAAACCTGCCACCACAGTTTCTACAGGCACACCGAGTCTGAGCAAGTTGCGCCTGCTGCGCAGCCGAGCGGGGATAAATCCCCTCGCCACAAAGAGGCTGTTCACATGCCGGGATGTTGTCAGTGTGAGGAATTCAGGCGGCTAGCCGATTTATCAGCCATGCAGGAACTCCCTGTGGCGAGGGGATTCATCCCCGCTGGGCTGCAAAGCAGCCCCAAAACCTGCCAGCACGGTTTCTACAGGCACACCGCATGTGAGCAAGTTGCGCCTGCTACGCAGCCGAGCGGGGATAAATCCCCTCGCCACAAAGAGGCTGTTCACATCCTCATGATGTGTCTGTGCGAGCGATGGACTCCCTGTGGCTAGCCGATTTATCAGTCTTGCAGGGACTCCATGTGGCGAGGGGATTTATCCCCGTTGGGCTGCAAAGCAGCCCCAAAACCTGCCAGTACGGTTCCTACAGGCACACCGAGTCTGAGGAAGTTGCGACTGCTACGCAGCCGGGCGGGGATAAATCCCCTCGCCACAAGGATGCTGTTCACATCCCCATGATGTGTCTGTGCGAGCGATGGACTCCCTGTGGCTAGCCGATTTATCAGTCATGCAGGGACTCCCTGTGGCGAGGGGATTCATCCCCGTTGGGCCGCGAAGCAGCCCCAAAACCTGCCAGCACGGTTTCTACAGGCACACCGAGTCTGAGGAAGTTGCGACTGCTGCGCAGCCGAGCGGGGATAAATCCCCTCGCCACAAGGATGCTGTTCACATCCCCATGATGTGTCTGTGCGAGCGATGGACAGATTTATCAGTCTTGCAGGGACTCCCTGTGGCGAGGGGATTCATCCCCGCTGGGCTGCAAAGCAGCCCCAAAACCTGCCACCACAGTTTCTACAGGCCCACCGCATGTGAGCAAATTACGCCTGCTACGCAGCCGAGCGGGGATAAATCCCCTCGCCACAAAGAGGCTGTTCCCATGCCGGGATGTTGTCAGTGTGACGAATTCAGGCGGCTAGCCGATTTATCAGCCATGCAGGAACTCCCTGTGGCGAGGGGATTCATCCCCGCTGGGCTGCAAAGCAGCCCCAAAACCTGCCACCACAGTTTCTAAAGGCACACCGAGTCTGAGCAAGTTGCGCCTGCTGCGCAGCCGAGCGGGGATAAATCCCCTCGCCACAAGGATGCTGCTCACATCCTCATGATGTGTCTGCGTGGGCATGGATTCAGTTGGCTAGCCGATTTATCAGTCATGCGGGGACTCCCTGTGGCGAGGGGATTTATCCCCGCTGGGCTGCAAAGCAGCCCCAAAACCTGCCAGCACGGTTTACGCAGGCACACCGCATGTCAGCAAGTTGCGCCTGCTACGCAGCCGAGCGGGGATAAATCCCCTCGCCACAAGGATGCTGCTCACATCCCCATGATGTGTCTGTGTGGGCATGGATTCAGTTGGCTAGCCGATTTATCAGTCATACGGGGACTCCCTGTGGCGAGGGGATTCATCCCCGTTGGGCTGCAAAGCAGCCCCAAAACCTGCCAGCACGGTTTCTACAGGCACACCGCATGTGAGCAAGTTGCGCCTGCTACGCAGCCGAGCGGGGATAAATCCCCTCGCCACAAAGAGGCTGTTCACATGCCGGGATGTTGTCAGTGTGAGGGATTCAGGCGGCTAGCCGATTTATCAGTCATGCGGGGACTCCCTGTGGCGAGGGGATTTATCCCCGTCGGGCTGCAAAGCAGCCCCAAAACTTGCCAGCACGGTTTCTACAGGCACACCGCATGTGAGCAAATTGCGCCTGCTACGCAGCCGAGCGGGGATAAATCCCCTCGCCACAAAGAGGCTGTTCCCATGCCGGGATGTTGTCAGTGTGAGGAATTCAGGCGGCTAGCCGATTTATCAGTCTTGCAGGGACTCCCTGTGGCGAGGGGATTTATCCCCGCTGGGCTGCAAAGCAGCCCCAAAACCTGCCACCACAGTTTCTACAGGCCCACCGCATGTGAGCAAATTGCGCCTGCTACGCAGCCGAGCGGGGATAAATCCCCTCGCCACAAGGATGCTGTTCACATCCTCATGATGTGTCTGTGCGAGCGATGGACTCCCTGTGGCTAGCCGATTCATCAGTCATGCGGGGACTCCCTGTGGCGAGGGGATTTATCCCCGCTGGGCCGCGAAGCAGCCCCAAAACCTGCCAGCACGGTTTCTACAGGCACACCGAGTCTGAGGAAGTTGCGACTGCTGCGCAGCCGAGCGGGGATAAATCCCCTCGCCACAAGGATGCTGTTCACATCCTCATGATGTGTCTGTGCGAGCAGTGGATTCCTTGGCCACAGCGATGCTGTCACATCCCGGGAGGTTGTCTGTGTGAGGAATGAATTCACTTACTCCAGAGAGCTGTTGCGCTCAGAGCCAGCAGGTATCCCAAAGCGGGTAATCACCGAGGTTATCGACCAGCCCGGCTCGCAAGGGATTATTGATGATATAGCGGGCGATGGGCTCCAGGTCCTCGCCGTCACGGATCGCTCGGTCATGGTAGCCGGTTTGCCACAGCGGTCCGTGACGTCCGGTTTTTCTGTTAACCGCATGCGTACAGCGAGCCTTTACACCGTCAATGACTTCACCAAGTGAGCCGCGTTGCAATTGCATCAGCCAATGAAAGTGGTCAGGCATGACAACCCAGGCGATGGATTGCGCGACTCCTTGCTCATGAGCCCGGCGCAGTTCTGCAACCAGTAATCGGCCTGTCTGCCAATCTGCAAATACAGGCTGGCGTTCGTGGATGACAGAAGTGATGAAGTAGGCACGACCGTTTTCCGAGAAACGACCTTGGCGCAGACGGTGGGAATTGGGGCGGACTGGCATGTGAGCTTCCTTGCATATGCTCCTGACTTTTTCAAAGGTTAGTGGTTGGCCGCCTCGGTCGGCGCTGCAACTGTTGAGCGAAATTTCTGAATCCGCCGGGCGATTTATCCGTGATGTAACGCGAGGAGAGACATCGCACAGTGAATCAAATACCCCAGGGCTGAAACATGACGCTGCACCATTGCTGTGCAATACTTCGCGGCTTTTTCAGTGGCGACTTTTCCTACGTAATGCAGGTAATGCCTCTCCGCAGAACCCACTATTGCCGAGAGTTGTCGCTGAATGTTGTGACTTTTAGAGTGAAAAATCCTGCCCTGAGCTTTTTATACTGCACGCCCCGCTGATCTTTCAGGCCTGCCCTGCAAGACGCGTCTGCCCACGAAGCCGACGCGGTTTCCTGCCCAGCCAAGGCCTATCGGCCGATGCTTCGAAACCCGGTGGTCATATCCAATAACAAGACGAGGTTGTACCCCTATGCCAGTTGGCAATCCTCTGCCGCACGGCGACACCGCTTCGGGCGGTCCGCTCAAACGTGAACTCGGCGAACGGCATATCCGCCTGATGGCGCTCGGTGCCTGTATCGGCGTCGGTCTGTTTCTCGGTTCGGCCAAAGCCATCCAGATGGCCGGGCCGGCGATCATGCTCTCTTACATCCTTGGCGGTCTGGCGATCCTGGTGATCATGCGCGCCCTCGGTGAAATGGCCGTGCATAACCCGGTGGCCGGTTCGTTCAGCCGCTACGCGCAGGATTATCTCGGTCCGCTGGCCGGCTTTCTCACCGGCTGGAACTACTGGTTTCTGTGGCTGGTGACCTGCGTCGCGGAAATCACCGCCGTGGCCGTGTACATGGGCATCTGGTTCCCCGATGTGCCGCGCTGGATCTGGGCCTTGGCAGCGCTGATCAGCATGGGCTCGATCAACCTGATCGCAGTCAAAGCCTTCGGCGAATTCGAATTCTGGTTCGCCCTGATCAAGATCGTCACCATCATCGCCATGGTCATTGGCGGCGTCGGCATCATCGCTTTCGGTTTCGGTAACGATGGCGTGGCGCTGGGCATTTCCAATCTATGGGCGCACGGCGGTTTCATGCCCAACGGCGTGACCGGTGTGCTGATGTCACTGCAAATGGTCATGTTCGCCTACCTCGGTGTCGAGATGATCGGCCTGACTGCCGGTGAGGCGAAGAACCCACAGAAGACCATTCCTGACGCAATCGGCTCGGTGTTCTGGCGGATCCTGCTGTTCTACGTCGGCGCGCTGTTCGTCATCCTGTCGATCTACCCGTGGAATGAAATCGGCACCCAGGGCAGCCCGTTCGTGATGACCTTCGAGCGTCTGGGCATCAAGACCGCCGCCGGCATCATCAATTTCGTGGTGATTACTGCGGCGCTGTCGTCATGCAACGGCGGCATCTTCAGCACCGGGCGCATGCTCTACAGCCTGGCGCAGAACGGTCAGGCCCCGGCGGGCTTCGCCAAGACCTCGAACAACGGTGTGCCACGCCGGGCACTGCTGCTGTCGATCGCGGTGTTGCTGCTGGGCGTAATGCTCAACTATCTGGTACCGGAAAAAGTCTTCGTCTGGGTCACCTCGATCGCCACCTTCGGTGCGATCTGGACCTGGGTGATGATCCTCCTCGCCCAGCTGAAATTCCGCAAAGGCCTGAGCGCCAGCGAACGTGCCGGGCTCAAGTACAAGATGTGGCTGTACCCGGTCAGCTCGTACTTCGCGCTGGCGTTCCTGGTACTGGTGGTCGGCCTGATGGCGTACTTCCCGGATACCCGCGTGGCGCTGTATGTGGGACCGGCGTTTCTTGTGCTGCTGACGGTGTTGTTTTACGTGTTCAAGTTGCAGCCGACGCAAGTGACGCAAGGTTCGGTGCGTTCGGTTTCTTGAACCTTAAGTGCGTAAACAACGAAGCCCTGATCGAGAGATCGGGGCTTTTGGGTTTTATGGGCAAGGCGATTAACGGTCAACGCCTTAAAATCGCACGGGAAGAGCTATTGACACGTGAGTACGACAAGATGACCGCTGGTCGGATAAAGCCCTCGACCTGTAATTTCTGACAGTAGACCGTCTTCAAGCTCTGGCCTAGTTTGGAGGTCCGTCCTCTGGCAGCGGCTGGCCCTCACCATGAAAGGATTCTCTGCAACCACCGCCATCGGAGTGGCCGATGCGCTCATCCATTGGCAGATATTTTTCGTGCTCTGTCAGGCGGCCGCCCTGAGTCAGGCGGCCAGCAACTTTGCGGCGTTCTGCGTAGCTGCTGCGCTCTCTTTCTATCTGAACATGCTTTATATCTTTGAAAGGGAAACGCCGGTATTTCCCTATCTGATGTTCATCGGCCTGATGGGCGGCGTGAGTTTTGGCGTGGGTGTCATTGGGGATGTCTGGCGCTTGTCGGGGCTTGTGACGGTCGCTTCGTTTTCGCTGGTGAATATTGTTTTAGGGTACTGCGTTTTCCGCTTTGTCCTTTTTCCAGGGCGACGGGCATGAACGTCTCTCCGCCTGACGTACTGCCGATGTCAGCGTCCTGCGCTGCTTCAATGCCCTTCGTAGTTGATCTGGACGGTACCCTCGTCAAATCTGATCTGCTGTTCGAATGCGTGATGTCCTTTGTCCGCAGCAAACCATTGCACTGCCTGAAACTCTTTCCCTGGCTCTGGCACGGCAAGGCGTATCTGAAAGATCGACTGGCAATGACATCGGACGTCGATCTCGCGACTTTGCCCTATGATCCCGACGTACTCCGGATGATCGAGGAACAGCGCAACGCCGGTCGGAAAATTGTTCTCGCCACAGCCAGTCATTACACATTGGCAGTGCGGATCGCCGAGCATCTGCAGGTGTTTGATGACGTTCTGGGTTCAACCCTCGAGCAGAACCTTTCGGGAACGAACAAACGTGATGCGCTGGTGGCGTTATATGGGGAGAAAAGTTTCGATTACATCGGCAATTCGCTGGACGATCTGCCGATCTGGCGGTCGGCCAGGCAAGCTTATATCGTCAATCCGCTAGCGGGAGTCCAACGTGCCGCCCGGCATCTGGATAACGTAGTCCAGGTGGTTCACTCTCGCGTTACGTATTTCAGAAGTTTGTACAAAGCCTTGCGCATTCATCAATGGATGAAGAATGTGCTGATTTTCGTTCCCCTGCTTGCAGCGCATCAAGTGGCCAACCCGCTGCTATTGGGGCGCGGCTTGCTGGCCTTCATGCTTTTCGGCTTGTGTGCATCCAGCGTCTATCTTCTGAACGACTTGCTCGACCTGAACGATGATCGCAGGCACCCGAGCAAACGCAATCGACCCTTCGCCAATGGTTCGTTATCCATCCAGTCCGGTCTGCTGATTTTCCCCCTGCTGTTGTCAGTGTCGTTCATCGGCGCGTGGTTGTGGCTGCCTCACCCATTCATTGCCGTGCTGGCCTGCTATTACGGCCTGACGCTGGTGTATTCGCTGGTGCTCAAGAGGTTGATGGCGCTGGATGTCATCGCTTTGGCGCTGCTTTACACCTTGCGCATCATTGCCGGTGGCGCCGCTTTCGGGCTCGACCTGACGGGGTGGATGCTGGCTTTTTCCATGTTCATGTTTTTGAGCCTCGCGCTGGTCAAGCGCTATGCCGAGCTGTTGCTGGCGCTGCACGGCGGCATCACCGGTAAGACCGGCGGCCGCGACTACTTTCCTGCGGACCTGGCAATGCTCTCCTCTTTGGGGGCCGCATCCGGTTATCTCGCTGTCCTGGTGCTGGCGCTTTACATCCATGACAGCGCAACTACCGAGTTGTATGCATATCCCCGATGGCTCTGGTTTGCCTGCCCATTGATGCTGTTCTGGATCACTCGTATCTGGCTGCTGACGCATCGCGGCCGCATGAATGAGGATCCGGTGGTTTTCGCACTGCGTGATCGCTTGAGTCTGGTGATGGGAACAGTGTTCTGTCTGATTTTCTGGGTGGCGGCATGATGGCCTCGCTGGCTTCCTGGGGAAACTATCCCTATGCCCCGCAGAGTGGTCGTCCCTGCCACTGGCAAGCGGATATCGGACCGCAGTGGCAGCAGTTGATCGAATCACACGGGACAACTTTGCCGTTTGGCAATGGGCGCAGCTATGGCGATAGCTGCATGGCCGCAAGCGATCATGTGCTGCAATTACGTCCCCTGAACCGCTTCATCGAAGCCGACTGGGAAAAGGGTGAGATCTGCGCTGAGGCCGGCGTGACACTGGGCGAGATTTTACAACTCGCCATTCCCCGTGGCTGGTTTTTGCCCGTCACACCCGGTACGCGGCATGTAACGCTGGGTGGGGCGGTGGCCAATGACGTCCACGGGAAAAATCACCATCGCTGCGGCACGTTTGCCCATTCGCTGGTGTGTTTCGGGCTGCACCGTTCCATGCAATCGCCGATGGTGTGCTCGGCGACGCTAAACCCACAGTGGTTTGCCGCCACCATCGGCGGGCTCGGCCTGACGGGCGTGATTACCTGGGTGCGCATTCGTCTGCGCAAGATCCAGTCCAGCCTGATCGACAGCACACGGGTGCGTTTTGACTGTCTGGATGACTTTTTTGCCCTGTCGGCCGACATGGATGCGCGGCATGAATACAGCGTCGCGTGGATCGATTGCCTGGCCAAGGGCAATGCGCTAGGGCGCGGATGCTACACGGCTGGGGATCATTGCGAGGCGGGGCCCCTTGAGGTCGCTGCACCACGTTCTCTGTCTGTCCCGATCCGCCCTCCGGTATCGCTAATCAATTCGCTCACCTTGAAACTGTTCAACTATCACTACTGGAAACGGCAGCCAACGAACGGACAACATAAAAAGGTTGCCTACAGCTCGTTCTTCTATCCGTTGGACCGTATCGAAAACTGGAATCGCATCTACGGACGCAGAGGTTTCCAGCAATTTCAGTGCGTATTGCCGGCCTCGGTTGCAGCCGTGGCACTGGCCGAATTACTCAAGTCGATTGCGCGTAGCGGCAGTGGCTCCTTCCTCGCGGTGCTCAAGCGTTGTGGCGACATTCCTTCGCCGGGATGGCTTTCCTTTCCTATGCCCGGTACTTCATTGGCGCTGGACTTTCCACAGAACAATGAACTGACGAGAAAACTTCTGTCGCGTCTCGATGCCATCGTCCGTGAAGCCGGGGGGCGCTTGTATCCGGCCAAGGACGCTCACATGAGCGGCAGCGATTTTCGCCAGGCCTATCCCGCTTGGGAGCAGTTGGAAGCGATGCGCGATCCGACCCTGATGTCCCGTTTCTGGCAGCGAGTCACTCGATGAAAAAAATACTGATTGTGGGCGCCACCTCGGCGATTGCCTGCGCTTGCGCACGATTGTGGGCGGCTGATCGCAGCGAATTGTTCCTGGTCGGCAGGGATGCGCAAAAACTCCAGCAAACCAGCGTCGATCTTCAGGTTCGAGGTGCCAGAGCCGTGACCACGTACGTCATGGACGCCAGTGATATCGCGGCACATCCGGTCATGTACGAGAAATGCCTGGCGACGTTGCAGACGGTGGATATCTGTCTGATTGCCTATGGCTCGCTGCCAGATCAGTACGCGTGCGAACAACACGTTGAACAGGCCATGGAGCAGTTCGCCAATAACGGCAGTTCAATGATCGCGCTGTTGACGCTGTTGGCAAATCGCATGGTTGTCCAGCAGCACGGCACGCTGGCGGTCATTTCCTCGGTTGCCGGGGATCGAGGACGACCTTCCAATTACCTGTACGGCGCGGCAAAGGCGGCCGTTTCCACGTTCTGCGAAGGCTTGCGGGTACGCTTGTTCAAAGCGGGTGTGCATGTGATCACGATAAAGCCTGGGTTAGTCGACACGCCCATGACGCGAGGGTTGGCGCTGCCCTCCGTGCTTGTAGCGCAACCGGATACGGTTGCCCGGCGAATAGTCAGAGGGATCAATCGACAGGTGGCGGTGCTGTATGTGCCCGGCTTTTGGGCGGTGATCATGTGGCTGATTCGGGTGATGCCGCAGCCGCTGTTCAAGAGGCTGAACCTGTGAATCAGACACTGAGGTTATCCGGGTGGCGTTACCGCGTTTTGATTGGCTCGGTGATTTGCTCCGCCCTCGCTTATCTCGCTGTTTCCCTGTGGGGTGGGTGGTCGGCGGTGAGCGCGGCGGTCAGTCGAGTGGGTTGGTGGCAGTGCGGGCAAATCGTCTGCGTGGTTTTGCTTGGATACGGTCTGCGTTTTTTGCGTTGGCAGGGTTATCTGTCTGCCTTGGGTCACCGGTTGCCTTGGCGGCCGAGCTTGAACATCTACCTGGCCGGATTCGCCCTGACGACGACTCCCGGCAAGGCCGGGGAGGCGTTGCGCGGTGTTTTGCTCAAACGTTTGGAGGTGCCTTACGCACAGAGCTTTGCCGCGCTGTTCAGTGAGCGGCTTGCGGACCTGCTGGCGATGGTGGGCCTGGCATTGTTCGGCTTGAGCGCGCATCCGGAATGGTTGTCGATGATCATTGCCAGTTTCGTCCTCTTGGTATGCGGTACATCGATGATGTTTTCGCCAAGCCTTGTCAGCGCGATTGATCGTCGCACTGAGCAACGGCACGACAGATTCTCGCGGTTGCTGGGGCATGCCGTTCAGGTATTGCGTCAGTCGCGCCGCTGTCACTCCCCTCGTCGCGTCATGGGCGCAACGCTATTGAGCCTGCTGGCCTGGGGGCTTGAAGCATTGGCGTTTTACTGGATTTTGCAGGCGATGGGCGCGGACGTGAGCCTGACGTTAGCGATCTTTATTTATGCGGTGGCCATGTTGGCGGGGGCTCTGAGTTTCATGCCGGGCGGTTTGGGCAGTGCCGAAGCAGCGATGCTAGCGCTGCTGGTTTCAGGCGGAGTCGGGTTGGCAGATGCGATCGCGGCGACGGTTTTGTTACGGCTGGTAACGTTGTGGTTGGCGGTCGGGGTGGGAATGCTTGCACTTTTATGGAAGAGGTCGGTAGCCGGTTTTGATCATGGCTGAGTAACTACTGAGGAGATGACAATGGACACTGCGTCGCGAAAGTACAAATTGGCAATGTACCTGTGTCTGATTGGCGCAATTGGATTTGGCCTGTATGTAAGGTTGCGCAACATCGATGCTACTGGCCTGTGGCTGGATGAGGCCTTCAGTGTATCGGTAAGCGATCCGCAAAATGGATTCTTTGACGTGTATCGAACTACATTGAGTGACGTTCATCCTCCCTTTTATCAGATTTTACTGTGGACTTATTATCAGGCTGTCGGGTTTGGCGAACACACAGGGCGGTATCTCTCTGCGGTAATCGGCGTGCTGTTGATTCCCTCTGTATTCCTCCTCGGGCGCAAATTGTTTGATGAACAAGTAGGGCTCATCGTTGCGTGGTTGGCAGCGGTCAATAGTTTCTTGGTTCAGTATTCGCAAGAGACTCGCTCTTATGCGCTTCTGTCGTTGCTTACCGTTTTGTCTTTTGTGATCTTCTTGCGCTGCTTAAGTCGAGGCAGAGGGCAGGATTTTTTTGCTATTGGCTGACTTCCGCCGCGCTGATAAATACTCATTACTTCGGTTATCTGCCGGTCTTTGCTCAAGTGCTTGTGTTGCTTCACATGATCTTGCGCAGCGAGGTCCACAGCCAAGTTATATACAGGTTCATTTGCGCCGGATTTTTTGCCGCATTAACCGTAATTCCTGGTTTATCGTACGCTGAGAGTAGCTTTTTACGGGATTTCTGGATTCAACCACCCGAAACTGTTTTTTTCTTCAAGGTTTTCCTGTTGTATTTCGGAGATACGTTTCTGGCCGCTTTGCTCGCTGTAATTTTAATTTCAGGGCTGGCGTCGATGGCTCAAAATCCTGAAAGCGCAATTGCTTGCAGGCTGATTGTGTTCTGGGGGGTAGTAGGAATTGTGGTGCCCTATGTCTGTTCTGTTTACTTACGCCCGGTGACAACTCAACGCAATTTTATTTTTCTTCTGCCCGCCGTATTGCTGGTGGCTGCGTACGCAGTTGGCAATATAAGAGATGTGCCAGTAAAAGTGTTAATGCTGGTGGTATTGATGACATTTTCTGCTACGCCTTTATTCAGGGATATCAGTTATCTGAGGGATCCTGAAAATCCGTACTCACGCGAGACGCACATGAGAGATATCGTCATCTCTGTAATGAATAAGTCAAACGTGTTGCCAATCTATTCGCTTGATGCGATTCAGTTTGGTGTCTATTTCAAGTTGCTGGGATCTCCGCTGCTTGTTAGTAATTTAGAGAAGCTGAAAACTGATTTGTCGTTGCCCAGTCACCCGAAAGAATTTTATGTTCTGGAGACGAACTATGGTCCTGGTTTTGCTCAGGGAATCAAAAATCTAGAAAGGTACGAAGCAAAAATTATCGATAAGGAAGAAATAGGTCATGTGCGATTATTCAAGATCCGTACATTTGAACCATGATCGGTAGCGGTGGGCATTCCGAATGGAAATGCACACCTTTGAGCAGTTACGCAGCGACGACCTCGCTCGGCTCAAAACTATCCGCCCGCGCCATCTGCCACATCCGCGAATAGAACTCGCCATTCACTTCACCGGTGAGCAATTCCCCCGGTTTCAAAAACACGTGCAACTGCGAGAACAGTTTGATCTCGGTCGCCGACATGCGTCGTACCAGATGCTTGGCCGACAGTTGCGAGGGATGCTCAAGGCCTGCTGCAGCGAGCATTTCCGCCAGTGCTTTGAGCGTGCTGCGATGGAAGTTGTAGACGCGCTGGGCTTTGTCCGGTACCACCAGAGCGCGTTGGCGCAAGGCGTCCTGGGTGGCAACGCCGGTCGGGCATTTGTTGGTGTGGCACGACTGCGACTGGATGCAGCCGATGGCGAACATGAAGCCGCGCGCGGAGTTGGCCCAGTCAGCGCCGATGGCCAGCACGCTGGCGATGTCGAAGGCGCTGACGATCTTGCCGCTGGCGCCGAGTTTGATCTTGTCGCGCAGGTTCAGGCCGACCAGCGTGTTGTGCACGAACAGCAGGCCTTCGCGCATCGGCACGCCGATGTGGTCGGTGAATTCGACAGGGGCTGCGCCAGTGCCGCCTTCCTTGCCATCGACGACGATGAAGTCCGGAAGAATGCCGGTTTCCAGCATGGCCTTGGCAATGCCCATGAATTCCCACGGATGGCCGAGGCAGAATTTGAAGCCCACCGGTTTGCCACCGGACAATTCGCGCAGTTGCTGGATGAACTGCATCATCTCGATCGGCGTTGAAAACGCACTGTGGCGCGACGGCGAGACGCAGTCCTCGCCCATCAGGATGCCGCGTGTTTTCGCAATCTCCCTGGTGACCTTGTGCTTGGGCAAGATCCCGCCATGGCCGGGTTTGGCGCCCTGGCTCATCTTGATTTCGATCATGCGCACTTGCGGATTCTGCGCCTGCACGGCGAAGCGCTCAGGGTCGAAACGGCCGTCGCTGGTGCGGCAGCCGAAATAGCCGCTGCCCAGCTCCCAGGTCAGATCACCACCATGTTCGCGGTGATACGGGCTGATGCTGCCTTCGCCTGTGTCGTGGGCGAAGTTGCCGAGTTTCGCGCCCTGGTTCAAGGCGCGGATGGCGTTGGCGCTGAGCGAGCCGAAGCTCATTGCCGAGATATTGAAGATCGACGCCGAGTACGGCTGCGTGCACTGCGGACCGCCGACAATGACGCGGAAACCGTTCGGGTCACTCAACGGCGCCGGGCGCATCGAATGGCCGATGAATTCGAAGCCGGACTGGTAGACGTCGATCAGCGTGCCGAACGGTTTGTCGGCAGTTTCGTTTTTCGCTCGCGAGTACACCAGCGAACGCTGCGCGCGGGAGAAGGGCAGGGCATCGCTGTCGGACTCGAGCAGATACTGGCGAATCTCCGGGCGGATGCCTTCGACCAGATAACGGATGTTGCCCAGAATCGGATAATTGCGGCGCACTGCATGGCGCGTCTGCAACAGGTCGAACACGCCGAGCAGGCTCAGCACAGCGGTGGCGGCGGTGATCGGCCACAGCCAGTCATGTTCGAGAAAGGGCAGGCTGGCGAGGGTGAACATCACACAGACGGCAAAGAAGGCGTAGCGGCTCAGCAGCGACAGGCTCATACGGTTTCCTTGGTTCGGATTGTTTGTGGCTGGCAGGCATATTGCGCCAACGACGGAACCGTGAACAGGCAGACGTCCCTCTCCTCGCTTACATCGGAGCCGTCTCGCTTACGATGCCAGTTGACTTGGCTGTTGACCGCGAGAAGCAGCCATGCAGCAATACTGGTGGGCAAACTTGTGGCATTGACGAACGCCTTCGCGAGCAAGCTCGCACAAGGAATTGCAGTGAAAGGTAGAAGCGAACTTGCACGCGAAATCGACGATTACCTTTTTGTTTATGCCGCGACCGATTCCTGAGGCGTTTGCCGTTTCTGGTCATGTTTGTGCTTGGCCCTGGCCATATCGTTGATGCAGTAATTGATGTGATAGAAGGTGAACAGGACTGAATACAAGCGGTTCATTCGCGGTTCGAAGTTGTGTTTGGTCAGCGTGTAGGCGCGCAAGGCTCTGCGAACTCGAAAGCACCAAGCAATGGCGATGAGCTGGGCAATGACCGTCATCGCATACCCCGTGGCTATGAACCGCGGATCAGATACGGTGAAAAAGATCCCTCCGATACCACAGAGCGCCAGATAAACGACCAGACCGGTCTGGCTCAGTGTCTTGATTTGAGTGACCTCCTCAACCACGGTTGTTGTTTTGTGCAGCCATACAACCGAGTAGAGACCCATGGTGACTACGGTCAGGAGAATGAAATGGAGCGTCTTGAGATTGTTCTTTTCCTTGAGCGTCGAAATGTCAGACATGCAGCGTTTTCCCTCTTAGGCGATGTAGCGAATGGCTGCCGGGCAGCGATGAATAACGCTACCAAATTCGCGAGTGGGAAATTTCCGAGCCTTTTGGCGGACTTGTCGTCAGAGTCAGGCTGATCACGGATGCTTCTTGTAGGGATCTTCTGATGACGCAGGCGCGTCGGGCGTGGGATCCTGCGATCTTTTCGCACAAGGCATTTTTCGACTCATGACGCCGACATCCGCCGTTTCGCCCTGCATCATCCATATCGCCGCCGCGCTGTTGCTCAACGCTCAAGGCCAGAGCCTGCTGGTGCGCAAGCGCGGCACCACGGCGTTCATGCAACCGGGTGGCAAGATCGAAGCCCACGAGTTGCCAGTGCACGCATTGGCCCGTGAGTTGGAAGAAGAACTCGGGCTGCAGATCGACCCGGCGCAGGCGATTTTCCTCAACAGTTTTTCCGCCCCCGCCGCCAACGAGCCGGGCTTCATCGTGCACGCGGAGATTTTCCAATTGACCATCGATACTGACGTGTGTCCGGCGGCGGAAATCGAAGAGGTGATCTGGGTCGATCCGGCCACTGATCCGGCGCTCGAGCTGGCGCCATTGACACGCGAGCACATCCTGCCGTTCTATCGCCGTTCACTGACTGCATTCGCCTGATCATTCCCGCAAAGGACTTTGCCATGATCCCGTTGCAAGACCTGCTGATCTTCGCCGCCGCCGCATTGCTGATGGTGCTGACGCCGGGGCCGAACATGATCTACCTGATCTCGCGTTCGATCTGTCAGGGACGCCGCGCGGGGGTGACTTCGTTGCTTGGCGTGGTCGGCGGGTTCTTCGTGCATATGTTCGCCGCGGCGGCGGGTTTGACGGCGGTGTTTCTCGCCGTGCCGATGGCTTATGAAGTGTTGAAATGGGCCGGTGCGCTGTACCTGCTGTGGCTGGCCTGGCAAGCGCTGAAACCCGGCGCGCGTTCGCCGTTCGAAGCGCAGCAATTGCCGCCGGACTCGTCGCGCAAGCTGATCACCATGGGCTTTCTCACCAGCGCCCTGAACCCGAAAATCGCCGTGTTCTATCTGTCGGTGTTCCCGCAATTTATCAGCCCTGAGCACGGCTCGGTGTTCACCCAAAGCATCGTCCTCGGCCTGACGCAGATCAGCGTCAGCTTCAGCGTCAATCTGTTGATCGCACTGTTCGCCGCAGGCATCGCCTCATGGTTTGTGCGCAACCCGACGTGGCTGGTGATGCAGCGTTATTTCATGGGCATGGTCCTCGGTGGCCTCGCCGTACGGCTGATGCTCGAACAACGTCGGACCGCCTGACATGTGGATCGAACGGCTGGACGCCAGCCATGCCCTGGCTTACCGCGAACTGATGCTGCAAGCCTACGACCGGCATCCGCAGGCGTTCACCTCCAGCGTGCGCGAACGCGCGGTGATGCCATTGAGTTGGTGGGAAGGGCGCCTGACCAGCAAGCTCGATGTGGTGCTGGGGGCATTCGATGCCGGGACGTTGGCCGGGATTGTCGGCCTGGCCTTTGAACCGCGCGAGAAGGCACGACACAAGGCCACGCTGTTCGGCCTGTATGTTTCGGCGGATTTTCGTCGCAAGGGTCTAGGGTTTGATCTGGTCCAAGCGGCTTTGCTCGAGGCGCAAAAGCATCCGGCGCTGAAACTGCTGCAGCTCACTGTCACCGCCGGCAATGAAGCGGCTTTTCAGTTGTACCAGCGTTGCGGCTTCATTCAGTACGGCCTCGAACCACTCGCCGTGCGTGTGGGCGAAGACTACTTCGACAAGATCCACATGTGGCGCCAGCTCTGACCCACCACGACAATCCTTGTGGGAGCGAGCCTGCTCGCGAAGGCGTCCGTCCAGCCGACATCATCGCTGAATCATCCACCGCTTTCGCGAGCAGGCTCGCTCCCACAGTGAGATCTCTTGCTCTGGAGAATCAGCGTACGGCACTGACCCCATCGAGGGTCGAAAACGAGGTGTCCTTGGCGGTCAGGAGGAAATCGCGCATGTACGGCGCGTCGAGCATGTCCGTGCGAATCGCCGCGTACAGCGTCGCGAACAAGCCCTTCTCACCCAACCGTTTGCCCTTCACATAGCCGCGCGAGCTGTATTCATGCAGCGCCCAGTGCGGCATGCCGCAGACGCCACGGCCGCTGGCGACCAGTTGCATCATCATCACCGTCAGTTCCGAAGTGCGCACCTGCGCAGGTTCGATGTCGGCCGGTTCGAGGAAGCGGGTGAAGATGTCCAGGCGATCACGCTCGACCGGGTAGGTGATCAGCGTTTCCGTCAACAAATCTTCGGGAACGATGTACGGCTTGCTCGCCAGTGCATGCTGATTGGCCACGGCAAGCATGGCTTCGTAAGTGAACAGCGGCACGTAAGTGATGCCGGCAATTTCCAGCGGATCGGAGGTCACCACCAGATCCAGATCGCCGCGCGCCAGTGCCGGCAGTGGGGCGAAAGCGAAACCCGAAGCCAGGTCCAGCTCGACCTCCGGCCAGGCATCGCGGAACTGGTCGATGGTCGGCATCAGCCACTGAAAGCAGCTGTGGCATTCGATCGCCATGTGCAGACGCCCGGCGGTGCCACCGGCCAGCCGACCAATGTCCCGTTCCGCAGCACGCAACAGCGGCAGAGTGGCGTCGGCCAGTTGCAGCAAGCGCAGACCGGCGCTGGTGAAGCGCACCGGTTTGGTCTTGCGCACGAACAACTGCATGCCCATGCGCTCTTCCAGCTCTTTGAATTGGTGCGACAGTGCTGACTGTGTCAGATGCAAACGGTCGGCGGCGTCGACCAGGCTGTCGGCCTCGCGCAGGGCATGCAGGGTTTTCAGATGTCGGATTTCAAGCACCGGCGGGCTCCATGAAGAAAACTTGTGACGAATGCGTGGAAGGTGAGTTTGTCTCATGAAGCACGCTTTGTCGATCTGCCGGCCAGGATCCGGCGATGCATTCGACAGACGACCGCTCGGCACTCTTCATCAAACTGTCATGCAACTGTGGCAGCGCGCTTGAACGAACTTCATCAGACTCGCGCTCTACTGGGGTGCTGCGTTTTGGTGTTTTTCATGTTCAAGAGAGTTTTTTCAGTCGCGGCCGCGTTGGCCGCGCTTTTGTTCGGGGCCGGCTCGTTTGCAGCCGGACGCTGTGATGTCAACGTGCCGACCGAGCACGCCGAGCTGGCGCAGGTCAGTCTTGCCTATCAAAGTATCGGCCGCGCATCGGACCCGGCGCTGTTGCTGGTCATGGGCCTGGGTGGGCAGTTGATCCACTGGCCGGATGAAGTGGTTGTCGCTTTGTGCCAGCAGGGTTTCCGGGTGATCCGCTATGACAACCGCGACGTCGGATTGTCGACCTGGCGGCAGGCGCCGATCGAGGCCAATCTGACCTTCGAAGTGCTGCGTTACAAGCTCGGTTTACCGGTGTCGGCACCGTACAGCCTGACCGACATGGCCGACGATGCGTTGGGTTTGATGACGGCGCTGAAGGTTGAGCAATTCCACGTGCTCGGCGCGAGCATGGGCGGGATGATCGCCCAGCACATGGCGGCAATGGCGCCGCAGCGGGTGGAAAGCCTGACCCTGATCATGACCACTTCCGGCGCTGAAGGCCTGCCGGCACCGAGTGCGGCGCTCGTGCAGTTGCTCTCGCGCCGAGGTGCGCCGAACCGCGAGGTAGCGCTGGAGCAACAGGCCGATCTGCTCGCGGCACTCGGTAGCCCGGCGGTGACGGATGATCGACAGGCCTTGCTGCAACAGGCGGCGGCATCCTACGACCGCGCGTTCAACCCCGAAGGCGTCAAGCGCCAGATCATGGCAATCCTTGCCGAACCGAGCCGGGTGGCATTGCTCAATCAGCTGCGCGTGCCGACCCTGGTGGTGCACGGCACGGCAGATCCGCTGCTGCCGGTGATGCACGGCGTGCATCTGGCGGCGCACATTCAGGGCAGTCAGTTGAAACTGATTCCGGGACTGGCGCATCGCTTTCAGGAGGCGTTCAAGGAGCCGTTGCTGGCGGCGGTGCTGCCGTATTTGCAGGCGCATCGAGAGGACACTTCGCATTGGGCTCGGGTCGATCCGGCGGCGCCGAACAATCTGCTGTAAGACTGCGCCAGCATCCTGTCGCCAAAAAAATATCAATGTGCCACTATTGTTTGCCGCGTTGTTGCCGATAAGGCGCAGGAACGTTTTCAGACATAGGGACTTGATCCATGATTTTTCGCGCTACACGTCAATGGGCCGCGCTGGCTCTGCTCGCCGTACTGACTCTCACCGGCTGCGCCCATGTGCAACCGCCCGTGGCCCTGGACAAACAGTTCTGGGATGCCAAAGAGCCGACCATCGGTGTGGCCATTACCGTCGTACCGTCGCCGGTGCTGGCGCTGACCGGCAATCAGGGCATCCTCGATTACGCCATCAATGCCGGCGTCAACAGCAAGCTCAGCGCCAATGTCGAGACCTGGCAGGTGCGCGATCTGGAAACCCTGCCCGACGCCATCGTCGCCAAGCTGCAAGCCAAGGGCTACAAGGCCAAGCGCATTGATGAAAAGGTCGATCTGAAGACCTTCAAGGAAGTCGATTTCCGCGAGGGCTACATGACCAAGGACCTGTCGCCGATGAAAGCTGCCCACGGCATCGACCGTCTGTTGCTGGTGTCGATTTATGCCACCGGTGCCACCCGCAGCTACTACAGCATCGTGCCCACCAGCGTGCCGATGGCCCAGGTCGGCGGCCAGGGCATGGTGATCGATCTGTCGGACAACAAACTCTTGTGGTACCAGCCATTCGCCGCTGTGCAAGCCGCGCAAGGCGAGTGGGACGAGCCGTCCTACACCAACCTGTCCAACGCGTTTTATCAGGCGATGGATAACAGCCGTCAGCAAATGATCGCCCCGTTCGCGCAATGAAACGTCTGGCGCTGACCCTCGCGGCGATCTCGCTGCTGGCGTTGCCTGGCTGTGCGCAGAAACCGGCACCTGAGGCCGGTTTCAAGGATCAGGCGGCCATGAGCTATGTGCAGGCACACGGACTGAAGGTCGACGTGCAACTGCCGGCGGAGTTTGTCGGCGCCAGCACGGTGATCGACAGCAAGGCGGCAGTGAACGCGGCGAATTCCAGTTACACGCTGGTGTCGAGCTCCGGTGCGGGCGCCGGGCTGGCGGGCATTCTGGTGGCCAGTCTGATCAACACGCAAATGGGTTCCGGTACGTTACAGCGCGATGCCGAAAAAGCCGCGCTGAACGAATCGCGGCCGCTGGCCGACCTGCTCGCCGGCGTGCCGTTGCAGGAGCGCTTGCAACAGCGTTTTCAGGCGGCGTCGCAAGTCTCCGGATTCAAGCAGGGGGCAGGTGCGGTCACGGCACGGTTGCTGATCGAACCGAAGCTGATGCTGACGCCCGATCGCGGCAGTTTCGTGCTGGTCAATCAGGTGCAATTACAGGATATCGCCGGCTCGCCGCTGTACCGCATGCGCATCGAAGTGGCCAGTCAGCCGATCCGTCGTTGCGGCAAGCAATGCATCGATGACGGCGCCCTTGACCTGGCCAAGGTCACCGCCGTGCTGGATGAATGTATTGATGAATCCATGCGCGTGTTGAGCGCCGATCTGATGCAACCGACGCCACCGCCGGCCGCGCAGGAAACCCTGCGTTACGTGCTCGACGGCCAGCGCGTGGTCGAGCGCGGTTATCAACTGGCGCAGAACGGCAACTACTGGCGCTACCGCAATCTCTATGGTGCGGTGAAGTCAGTGCCAGTGCCGTTCGAGGATGCTCTGTCGTCCGCGCAACTGGCCAGAGTCTACGGTCGCTAGAGGCTGATGCACGTGGGTTCAGGCATGCAGCCGGACCCACACGCTCACCAATACCGTTGCCGCCATCAGCCACGCCACCGCCGCCACGGCCAGCGATGCTTCCAGGCGCATGCGGTCGACCATCACATACAGCGTCGCCAGATACACGAAGTAGGGAATGATCGACCACATGCCGAACACGATTGTGGTCTTCAGATCGTCGACCGAACGGCCCTTGCCAACGATGTAGTGCGCAATCAGGGCAAAGGTCGGGAACAGCGGCACCAGACCGGCGATGTAGTAGTTTCTGGTCTTCGACAGCGCAGCGAGGATCAGCACGACTGCGGCGCCGATAGCGGCTTTGAGAATCAGATCCATCAGTGGCTCAGCCCGTACTTTTTGACTTTATCGAACAGCGTGGTCTTGGCCATGCCCAGTTCCTGGCTGGCCTGGGTCAGGTTGCCGCCGCTGCGTTGCAAGGCGTCGACCAGCAGATTGCGCTCGAACGCTTCCACCGCTTCGGCAAACGCCAGACCCTGGCCGGCGCTGGCCCCGGATTTCTTGAAGGCCGGCAGGCCGAGGGCGAAGCGTTCGGCGACGTTGCGCAGTTCGCGCACATTGCCCGGCCAATCATGGCTCATCAGGTTCGACAGGGTCTGGTTGTCCAGCTCCGGCAGCGCGCGGTCGAAGCGCAGCGCCGACTGCTGGGTGAAGTGTTCGAACAGTTGCAGGATGTCTTCACGGCGTTCGCGCAGCGGCGGCAATTCCAGGGTCACAACGTTGAGGCGGTAGTACAAGTCGCTGCGAAACTCGCCGGCCTTGCTCGACTCATCAAGGTCGGATTTGGTCGCCGCAATCACCCGGCAATCCACTGCCACGCTCTGGTTCGAGCCGAGACGTTCGAGGGTGCGTTCCTGCAGTACGCGCAGCAACTTGATCTGCAATGGCAGCGGCATGCTTTCCACTTCATCGAGGAACAGCGTGCCGCCGTCGGCGTGCTCGATCTTGCCGATGCGGCGTTTGCCGGCGCCGGTGAAGGCATTGGCTTCGTGGCCGAAGATCTCGCTTTCAAAAAGGTTTTCCGGCAGGCCGCCGCAGTTCAGCGCGACGAACTGTTTGCTGTGGCGCCGACTGAAATCGTGCAGGCAACGAGCGACCAGTTCCTTGCCGGTGCCGGTCTCGCCTTCGATCAAGACGTTGGCCGAGGTGTCGGCGACGTTGGCGATCAGCTCGCGCAGGTTCTGCATCGCCGGTGAGCGGCCGATAATCCGCCCTTCCAGCGAATCGCGTTCGGCCAGTTGCCGACGTAGCGATGACACTTCACGGGCGAGGCTGCGTTGCTCCAGCGCCCGCCGCGCGACATCGACCAGGCGTTCCGGCGAGAACGGTTTTTCCATGAAATCGTAGGCGCCTTTCTGCATCGCGCCGACAGCCATGGAAATGTCGCCGTGGCCGGTGATCAGCACCACCGGCAGGCTGCGATCACGCTGCTTGAGGCGGGTGAGCAATTCCAGCCCATCGATGCCCGGCAGGCGGATATCGCTGATGACGATGCCGGCAAAGTTGTCGCCGACCTGCGCCAGTGCTTCTTCGGCACTGCCGACGCCGATGCACGGAATGTCCTCGAGGGTCAGCGCCTGTTGGCAGCCGAGCAGCACATGGGGGTCGTCTTCGACAATCAGCACACTGAGTTCAGGGTTCATATTGGCTCGGCAGAAAGAGGGCTTACCAACGGTAAACTGAGGACGAAAGTGGTGCCACCGCCGGCCGGGTGTTCGACACCCAGGTGCCCGCCGGTGGCGGCGGCGAGGCTGGCGGACAGGGTCAGGCCCAGTCCCAGGCCTTGCTCGCCGGGTTTGGTGGTGAAGAACGGTTCGAACAGATGCTTGCGCGCTTCGGCGTCGATGCCGTGGCCATTGTCACGCACCCGCAAGCGGTACTTGCCGTTGAATTCTTCACCCTCCAGCCACAGCTGCGGCTGCGGTTGCGCGTGCATGGCGTCGAGGGCGTTGCCGATCAGGTTGACGAGGATCTGTTCGAGACGGGTCTGATCGATCAGCAATTGCACATCGGCAAACTGCCGGTGAATCTGCAGCGCGGTGTTTTCCACGCGCGCGCCGAGCACTTGCAACGCGGCGTCGACGGCTTTGCCGAGACTGGCCTGACCCTTGTTGTCGCCGCGCCGGGCGAACGAACGCAGGCTGGCGGTGATCCGGCCCATGCGGTCGATCAGGTCGTTGATGGTCTTGAGGTTGGTGCTGGCGACGTCGAGCTGGCCGCGCTCGAGAAAGCGCACGGTGTTGCCCGACAGCGTGCGCATCGCCGCCAGCGGCTGGTTCAGTTCATGGGCAATGCTGGTCGACATCTGGCCGATGGCCGCGAGTTTGCCGGCCTGCACCAGTTCATCCTGGGCGCGGCGCAACGTCTCCTCGGCCTGACGGCGCTCGCGGATCTGACTCTTCAGGCGTTCGTTGCTGGCGCGCAGATCGGCAGTGCGTTCGGTAATCCGACGTTCGAGTTGGCTGTTGGCTTCCTGCAACGCTTCGCGGGCGGCGAGGCGGGTGGCGAGGACTTTGCGCCGCTCGTTCCAGGCAATCAGCAGGAAGGCGAACAGGGCAAACGCCACCGCCACCAGAATGCCTTGGTTGATGGCTTCGCGGCGCAGGTCCTGCAATGGCGTGAGCAGGGTGAAATTCCACGGCGTGTCGCTCAGCAGTCGGGTTTGCGCCAGATAACTGATGTCGTCTTCGTCGGGCTGCAATTCGCTGTTGGCCGGGAAGGTCAGTTTCTCCACGCCTTCGGCCAGCGTCTCGCGGGCCAGTGGTTGCAGTTCGTTGAGCGGGAACCAGTAATACTGCAGGCTGCGGGCGAGTTTTTCCTTGATCTCATCGCTGAGCGGGATCACCGATTTCAGCCGCCTGGCAGGATCGCTGGACAGAATGATGATGCCGTTCTCATCGCTGACGAACGCTTCCAGACGCGCCCGTTGCCAGCGCTCTTCCATGGCTTCCAGACGCACCTTGACCACCGCGACACCGATGATTTTGCCGTGTTCTTCGAGGCCGTGGGCGAGGTAGTAACCGGGTTCACCGTTGGTGCTGCCGATGCCATAGAAGCGCCCGGGCTGGCCGCGTACGGCATCTTTGAAATAGGCGCGGAAGGACAGGTCCTCACCCAGGTAACTGTCGACATCGCGCCAGTTGCTGGTGGCCATGACCCGGCCGGTGGTGTCCATGACGTAGATGGCCCGGCTGCGGCTGCGGCGGTTCAGGCCTTCGAGGTAGTCGTTGACCGTCTGCCGGTGCTCCGGGGTCGGATCGGCCAGCAACTGCGGCACACTCGTTTCGAGTTCCAGCAGGCTGGGCAGGTAGGTGTATTTGCTGATCTCGCTTTCGACCGCGCGGGCGTGCAGTTCCAGCTGACGCTGGCCGTTTTCGCCGAGGCTGCGGATGCCGAAGTGTTCACTGGTCCAGAAGCCGATAAAACCCAGTCCGACCATCAGGGCGATGATCAGCGGCGGCAGGAACAGATGACGGATCAGACGGGGCTTCACGGCAAGTGATGGCTCTGCAGCGCGATAAAGAGTGGGGTCGCATTTCATCACAGATGCCTTGGGTCAACCACAACACTTGTTTGTGCCTGTGGCGAGGGGATTTATCCCCGTTGGGCCGCGAAGCGGCCCCAAAACCATCACTGCGGTTTAACTGAAAGACCGCATGCACAGGGTTTACGACTGCTGCGCAGCCGGACGGGGATAAATCCCCTCGCCACAAGGGATCTCATTGTCAGGCTGCCCGCACCCCACAGACAGGGTGCGGGTGTGTTGCTTTTAGTGCTGCAGGATTTTCTCGAGGAAGTGCTGCGCGCGTTCGGAGCGGGCGCTGATGTCGCCGAAGAATTCCTCTTTCGGGCAGTCTTCGATGATCTTGCCCTGATCCATGAAGATCACCCGGTCGGCGACTTTACGGGCGAAGCCCATTTCGTGGGTCACGCACATCATGGTCATGCCTTCGTGAGCCAGTTGCACCATCACGTCGAGCACTTCGTTGACCATTTCCGGGTCGAGCGCCGAGGTCGGTTCGTCGAACAGCATGACGATCGGGTCCATCGCCAGCGCACGGGCAATCGCCACACGCTGTTGCTGCCCGCCGGACAGTTGCCCCGGGTGCTTGTGGGCGTGCGCCGACAGGCCGACGCGCTCAAGCAGCTGCAGACCCTTTTTGGTCGCCTCTTCCTTGCTGCGGCCGAGCACCTTGATCTGCGCGATGGTCAGGTTTTCGGTGATGGTCAGGTGCGGGAACAGCTCGAAATGCTGGAACACCATGCCCACGCGCGAACGCAGTTTCGGCAGGTTGGTTTTCGGGTCGGCGATCGACGTGCCGTCAACCACCACGTCACCTTTCTGGAACGGTTCCAGGGCGTTGACGCATTTGATCAGCGTCGACTTGCCGGAACCCGACGGGCCGCAGACCACGATCACTTCGCCTTTCTTGACCTCGGTGCTGCAATCAGTCAGCACCTGGAAGTCCCCATACCACTTGTTGATGTTTTTGATAGAGATCATACGGCGAACCTTTTTGCAGACGCTTGACCAACCGCGAGGCGGCGAAGCTGATGATGAAGTACACGAGACCGGCGAAAATCAGGAACTCATTGGAGCGGCCGATGATGTCGCCGCTGGCGCGCGAGGCGTTGAGGAAGTCCACCAGGCCCACGGTGTAGACCAGCGAGGTGTCCTGGAACAGGATGATGCTCTGCTGCAGCAACAGCGGGGTCATCTTGCGGAACGCCTGCGGCAGGATGATCAGGCGCATCATCTGCCCGTAGTTCATGCCCAGTGCCTGAGCAGCACCCATCTGGCCCTTGGAAATCGACTGCACACCAGCCCGGACGATTTCGCAGAAGTACGCCGCTTCGAACATCATGAACGCCACGACGCAGGAGGTGAATGCACCGATCGGCGTGTCTTCGCCGGTGATCCAGCGCAGCACGAACGGCACCGCCAGGTAGAACCAGGTGATCACCAGCAGCAGCGGAATCGAGCGGAAATAGTTGACGTAGGCGCCAGCGATGCTCGACAGCAGCTTGTTGTGCGACAGACGGCACAGCGCGAGGATCGTGCCGAGAATCATCCCGCCGATCACGCCCATGGCCATCAGCTTGAGGGTCATCACCATGCCGTTCCACAAACCGGGAATGGCCGGGACAATGCCACTGAAATCGAATTCCATTATTTACCCCCCACGGAGATCAGGCCGGGCACCGCGACTTTCTTCTCGACCAGGCGCATCAGCAGCATCAGGCTCATGTTGAGGGTGAAATAGATCAGGGTTGCCAGGGTGAACGCTTCGAACAGGTTGGCCGAGAACTCGGCGGTCTGTTTGGTCTGCGCCAGCAATTCCATCAAACCGATCAGGGACGCCACGGAGGAGTTCTTGAACACGTTGAGGAATTCCGAGGTGAGCGGCGGAATGATGATCCGGTAGGCCTGGGGCAGCAGCACGTTCCAGTAGATCTGCGGCAGCTTGAAACCCATCGCGCGGGCGGCGGATTCCTGGCCACGGGGCAACGCCTGGATACCGGTGCGCACTTGCTCGCAGACACGGGCGGCGGTGAACAGACCGAGGCAGACGACAACGCTCAGGTAGGCCGAAGTGGTCGGGTTGAGGTCCTGCTTGTACCACTCCTGCAGATCCGGCGGCAGCAGATCGGGCACCAGGAAGTACCAGATGAACAGCTGCACCAGCAGCGGCACGTTACGGAACAGCTCGACGTAGCAGGTCGCAATGCCCGATACGATGCGGTTCGGCACGGTGCGCATGATGCCCAGCAGCGAGCCGAGCAGCAGGGCGATGATCCACGCCACGATGGCGATGGCGATGGTCCAGCCCAGACCGGAGATGAACCAGTCGAGATAGGTCTCGCTGCCCACGCCGGTGGACTTGAAGAACACGCCCCAGTCCCAGTTGTAATTCATTAGGGTCTCCCCTCGATTCGATCGATGTACAAGTGCCCGCCTGGGGAACTCCGTTCCCTCCCCAGTCTTTTTTCAAAGACCGGGCACACGCGATCGGCTCGACAGCCACCGGTTCGAGTGTTTCCAGAAAAATGCCAGCAGGGAGTGACCATCCCCTGAAAAGGCAGGCGCCTCCTCAGGGGATAAGGTTAGTCAGAAAATCAGGACTTCTTGTCGTCAGCCGCTTTGTCGGTCGGATTGGCGATCAGCGCCTTGAGCTCGTCGCTCATCGGGAAGTTCAGGTTCAGGCCTTTTGGCGGAATCGGCTGCATGAACCACTTCTCGTAGATCTTGTTGATTTCGCCCGAAGCGTAGGTGGCCTTGATCGCGTCATCCACAGCCTTTTTGAACGGCTCGTCGCCTTTGCGCATCATGCAGCCGTAGATTTCGTACGACTGTGGCGTGCCGGTCACTTCCCAATCGGCGGCTTTCTTGGCCTTGGCGGCTTCGCCGGCCAGCAGTGCGTCATCCATCATGAAGGCAACGGCACGGCCCGATTCCAGCATCTGGAAGGACTCGCCGTGGTCTTTGGCGGAGATGACGTTCATGCCCATCTGCTTGTCGGCGTTCATCGCCTTGAGGATGCGCTCGGAGGTGGTGCCGGCGGTGGTTACGACGTTCTTGCCTTTCAGATCGTCGAAATCCTTGTACTTGGAGTCTTTCTTGGACAGCAGACGGGTACCGATTTCGAAGATGCCGACGGAGAAGTCGACCTGCTGCTGACGCTCGACGTTGTTGGTGGTCGAACCGCACTCGACGTCCACGGTGCCGTTCTGCACCAGCGGGATACGGGTCTGCGAGGTGACGAGGTTGTATTTGACTTGCAGGTTCGGCAGGTCGAGGTCTTTCTTGATCGCTTCGACGATCTTCAGCTGGATATCGTGCGAGTAGCCGACTGGCTTGCCGGACGCATCAGCGATGTAGGAGAACGGAATGGAGGCGTCACGGTGGCCCAGGGTGATGACACCGGACTCTTTGATTTTCTTCAGGGTGCCGGTGAGTTCGGCGGCGAAAACTGGCGTGCTGATCAGAGCGGCAGCAATGGCTGCGCCCAGGATATGGGGAACGATGCGCATCAAATTTTCCTCGACATTGTTTTTTTTATGGAGCCAGTTTGTCGGCCCTTTTTGTGCTTCGAATGCCTGACGGCTCCTGAAGTGTTGGCACAGCAGGCATTCGTCGAGAGAGTGTAGAGCATGACTCGTGCCAGAGCAGTCGAAGTCCGTTAAGCGATTGTTTTATAACGTTATTAAAGTTTTATGGCGGTAATTTTATGAAGGCATGATCCGGTTAACCGAATCGACTGTGGAGTCGCGTTCGGAAAACCGAACGATCAAAAGCCCCTCACCCTAACCCTCTCCCGGAGGGAGAGGGGACTGACTGCGGTGGATGGTCGAGTTACGGCGACGTGAGATACCGAGTCGACCTCGGACTTTGGAACCCACGGAGATCGGCTCCCTTTCCCCTCTACCCCCTGGGGGAGAGGGCTGGGGTGAGGGGGAAAAGATCCAACTGCCCCAATCAGGTTCAACAAAGTCCACATAACAAAAAGCCCCTGAATCTCACAATTCAGGGGCTTTCGTTCAAGCGATGGGGCGAAGATCAAGCCGCCTCGATCTTCCGGTTCTGCTCAACCTTGCCCAGATACGTCGACAGCTTCTGCTGTTCCTCCGCTGTCGTGAACAAGCCTAGCTTGGTGCGGCGCCACAGGATGTCGTGCGCCGTAGTGGCCCACTCTTCGCTGCACAAGTAATCGACTTCGCGGGTGTAGAGCCCGCCGCCGATGTGCTCACCCATGTCGGCCAGGCTTTCCACGCCTTCAAGCATGCGCCAGGTGCGGCTGCCGTAGGTGACGGCCCAGCGCCGGGCGATTTCGGTCGGGACGAAATCGAACTTGTCGCGAATCCGCGCGCTCAGGGCCTCTGGCGTGGTCATGTCTTCGCCGCCGGGCAGGGTGGCGGTCGCGGTCCAGCTCGGGCGCATCTGGGTGAAGAACGGCATCAACTGCGCCATCGCCGACTCGGCGAGCTTGCGGTAAGTGGTCAGCTTGCCGCCGAACACCGACAGCAGCGGCGCTTCCTCGGCGTTGCCCGACAGCGCCAGGGTGTAATCGCGAGTGACCGCAGACGGGTTGTCGGATTCGTCGTTGCACAGCGGCCGAACGCCCGAGTAGCTGTGCAGGATGTCTTCGCGGCTGAGCTGCTTCTTGAAGTGGGCGTTGACCACTTTCAGCACGTAATCGGTTTCGCCTTCGGTGATCGCTACTTTCGCCGGGTCGCCGGTGTATTCGCGGTCGGTAGTGCCGATCAGAGTGAAGTGGTTCAGGTACGGAATAGTGAAAACGATGCGCTGATCTTCGTTTTGCAGAATATGCGCATGTTCGCCTTCGTACAGTTTCGGCACGATGATGTGGCTGCCCTGGATCAGACGGATGCCATACGGCGATTCCATCTTCAGGTCGTCACGGATGAACTTGGCCACCCATGGGCCGGCGGCGTTGACCAGTGCTTTGGCGGTGATCGAAAACAAACTGCCGTCGGCGCGCTCCAGATGCAGGTGCCACAGACCTTTGGTGCGGCGGGCACTGACACAGCGGGTCTGGGTATGCACATGCGCGCCTTTTTCACGGGCGGCCATGGCGTTCAGGACCACGAGGCGGGCGTCATCGACCCAGCAATCGGAGTATTCGAAGCCTTTCTTGATTTCGCTTTTCAGCGCGCTGTCGGCGCCGAACTTCAGGCTTTTCGAACCTGGCAGCTTTTCGCGTTTGCCAAGGTTGTCGTAGAGGAACAGGCCGGCACGAATCATCCACGCCGGACGCAGGTGCGGGCGGTGTGGCAGAACGAAACGCATCGGTTTGACGATGTGCGGCGCCTTGGCCAGCAGCACTTCGCGCTCGGCGAGCGCTTCACGCACCAGACGGAATTCGTAATGTTCCAGATAGCGCAGGCCACCGTGGATCAGCTTGCTGCTGGCCGACGAGGTGTGGCTGGCCAGGTCGTCTTTTTCGCAAAGGAACACCGAAAGACCGCGACCGGCGGCATCCGCTGCGATCCCGACGCCGTTGATCCCGCCGCCAATCACGGCAACGTCATAGATCTCGGAGAGAGGGGGCGTACGCAAGGTAGAGGTGGACATCGGCTGGCCTCGGTTCTTTTGATTTTGTATTGGAAATCGAACATAAATGTTCATTTGCGAAAATGGTAGCCCATAAACACGCGCGCAGCCAGTCGCGTTCGATTGAAAAAACTCATCGAAGGGCGATTAAAAGAAAATTTTCGAACATGAACGCGCGCAAGGCGCAGAAGATGTGTGGTGTGATCGATCGTTTTCGCGAGCAGGCTCGCTCCCACATTTTGCAATGCATTCCAAGAGTGGGAGCGAGCCAGCTCGCGAAGGCGTCGGTTCGGTCAGCGAGGGAGAGGGTTCAGACGACTTCCAGCCGAATCTTGTGCTGACTCAACAACTGCGCCAGCGCCGGCACCGGTTGCTGATCGGTGACCAGGCAATCGATCAGGCTGATCGGCCCCAGTCGAATCATCGCATTACGCCCGAACTTGCTCGAATCCGCTGCCAGAATCACCTGTCGCGCGTTGGCGATGATCGCCTGGCTGACCCGGACCTCCTGATAATCGAAGTCGAGCAGGCTGCCGTCCTCATCGATCCCGCTGATGCCGACCAAGGCGAAATCGACCTTGAACTGATTGATGAAGTCCACGCTCGCCTGACCGACCACACCGCCGTCGCGGCGCACGTTGCCGCCGGTCAGCAGCACATCGAAATCATCCTTGGCGCTGAGCATCGAGGCGACGTGCAGGTTGTTGGTGATGATCTTCAGGTGACTGTGATTGAGCAGGGCGCGAGCGATCGATTCGGTGGTGGTACCGATATTGATGAACAGCGAGGCGTGATCGGGGATCTGCGCGGCAATGGCTTCACCGATGCGTTGCTTTTCATCGCGCATCTGATCGGCACGCATGGCATACGCGGTGTTTTCGACACTGGAATCGTACGCGGCGCCACCGTGGTAGCGACGCAGCAGGTTGGCTTCCGCGAGCTGGTTGATGTCGCGGCGGATGGTTTGCGGGGTGACAACGAACAGCGTGGCCATTTCCTCGATGCTCACATAGCCGCGTTCGCGGACCAGCTCGAGGATTTGCTGCTGACGGGGAGGCAGATTCATGGGGCTTCCTTTGGGCTGCCAAGCAAAATTTGCCCATGATGCCGCAGGAATCTGCTCCCTACCAGTTAGATACCCTTCTGGAACTGCACGTTGGCTTATTCGGCGTCCTCACGCGCCCAGTCACGGGTGCGGCTGACGGCTTTTTTCCAGCCTTTGTAGAGTTTCTCTTTCTCGGTTTCGTCAAGGCTCGGTTCGAACTCGCGCTCGATCACTGCCTTGCCGCGCAGTTCTTCCAGGCTGCCCCAGAAACCGCAGGCCAGACCGGCCAGATAAGCCGCGCCGAGTGCGGTGGTTTCGCGCATTTGCGGGCGTTCGACCTGGGTGCCGAGGATGTCGGCCTGGAACTGCATGAGGAAGTTGTTCGCCACCGCACCGCCGTCCACGCGCAGAGCTTTGAGGCGTTCGCCGGAATCCTGTTGCATGGCGTCGAGTACGTCGCGAGTCTGGTAGGCGATCGACTCCAGCGCGGCGCGGATGATGTGATCCACACGTACGCCGCGCGTCAGGCCGAACAGTGCGCCACGGGCATACGGGTCCCAGTAAGGCGCGCCGAGACCGGTAAACGCCGGCACCAGATACACGCCGTTGCTGTCCTTGACCTTGTTGGCAAAGTATTCGGTGTCGTGGGCGTCGTTGACGATTTTCAGTTCATCACGCAGCCATTGCACGGTCGAACCGCCGTTGAACACGGCGCCTTCCAGCGCATAAGCCACTTCGCCGCGCGGGCCGCAGGCGATGGTGGTGAGCATGCCGTGCTGGGATTTCACCGCTTTGTCGCCGGTGTTCATCAGCAGGAAACAACCGGTGCCGTAGGTGTTTTTCGCCTGGCCCGGCTCGACGCACATCTGCCCGAACAGTGCCGCTTGCTGGTCGCCGGCGATACCGCCGATGGCGATGCCGCTCTTGGTGCGACCGTAGATTTCCGAGGACGCTTTGACTTCCGGGAGCATCTCGCGGGGGATGTCGAGGATCTCCAGCATCTTCGAGTCCCACTCCAGCGAATGGATATTGAAGAGCATGGTGCGCGAGGCGTTGGTGTAGTCGGTGACGTGCACCTTGCCGCCGGTGAATTTCCAGATCAGCCAGCTATCGACGGTGCCGAACAGCAGCTCGCCGTTGCGCGCACGCTCGCGGCTGCCTTCGACGTTGTCGAGGATCCACTTCAGTTTGGTGCCGGAGAAGTACGGGTCGGTGACCAGGCCGGTGGTGTCGCGGATGTAGTCTTCGTGGCCATCGCGCTTGAGCTGCTGGCAGATCTCGGTGCTGCGGCGGCACTGCCAGACGATCGCGTTATACACGGGGCGGCCGGTGGTCTTGTCCCAGACCACGGTGGTTTCACGCTGGTTGGTGATACCGATCGCGGCAACCTGGTCATGGTGCAGGCCGGCCTGGGCCAGCGCTTCAACCATCACCGCGCTCTGGGTGGCGAAGATTTCCATCGGGTCGTGCTCGACCCAACCGGCCTGCGGGTAATGCTGAACGAATTCGCGCTGCGCGGTGCAGACTACGTTCGCGTCGCGGTCGAAGATGATCGCGCGCGAACTGGTCGTACCCTGATCAAGGGCAATGATGTAGTTCTTGTTCTGAATGTCGGTCATGTCGATTGCCTTGGACGAAAAAAACGAGAGTGGGCCGTGGCGCCGGCTCGGATGGGCAGGAGCCGGCGCCGACTGTTTCAAGAAGTTCTTGGTTTGCCGTCAATGGCCGGTTCTGCATCCTTTGTAGCAGGTGTGGCGCCGGTCAGGTGACGGGCGATGAGCCCGCGATACCCGGCAGCGCCGAGGCAGGCACCGACAATCGGTGCAAAAATCGGAATCAGGAAATACGGAATATCACGACCACCGGTGAAGGAAATTTCACCCCAACCGGTAAAGAAAGTCATCAGTTTCGGACCGAAGTCACGCGCAGGGTTCATCGCGAAACCGGTCAACGGACCCATCGCACTGCCGATCACGGCAATCAGCAGACCGATCAGCAGTGGCGCCATGGGGCCGCGTGGCAGGCCGTTGTTGTCATCGGTCAGGGCCATGATTACGCCCATCAGGATCGCGGTGATGATCATCTCGACCAGAAAGGCCTGGGCCGTCGACAGCACCGGGTTCGGGTAGGTGGAGAACACCGACGCCAATTCAAGGCTGGCGGCCGAGCCACGAATCATCTGGTGGGTTTGTTCGTAATCGAAGAACAGATTGCTGTAGAGCGTGTAGACCAGCAATGCGCCGCAGAAGGCGCCGGCAATCTGCGAAAGGATGTAGAACGGCAGTTTGCGCTTTTCGAAGTCAGCGAAGATTGCCAGAGCAATGCTCACTGCCGGGTTCAGGTGCGCGCCGGAAACCCCGGCGGTGAGGTAGATCGCCATGCTCACGCCGACGCCCCAGATGATGCTGATCTCCCACAGGCCGAAGCTGGCACCTGCGACTTTGAGCGCGGCGACACAACCGGTGCCGAAGAAGATCAGAAGGGCGGTGCCCAGAAACTCGGCCATGCATTGGCCGGAAAGCGATGGTTGCGGTAAAGCAGCTGTCATTGAAAACCTCGGTTCTTTTTCTTGTGTGGCGCCTTGCCAACGGAGCAGGGCGCGATCTTCACCGGGTCGGAATCCCCATTCGGTTCCCGGGTTACTGCTGGGTACTGCGTTGAGCATGATTCTTACATTATTCAGATTCGAAAAAATATAGACAAGAAACAAACCTGTCAAAGGTCGAAAGTGAACTGTCGGTCACAATAAAACTATTCGCCATGTGAATGATCAGCGCGGCGATCAGCTTGAATGCAGCGCGAAGCTACGGGATTCGCGGCTTGGAATAGAGCCTTTTGCCCAACGATGACCTAGAATCCGCCGCAGGTTTTTTCAAAGATTGCCGAACCCGGAGCTGCCATGACCCCAGCGTTGGACTTGTTGAAAAAAGTTCGTGCCGAACATCGCGTGCACAGTTACGAACATGATCCGAAGGCCGCGTCCTATGGGCTGGAGGCGGCGGAGAAGCTCGGGCTCGCACCGGCGCAAGTGTTCAAAACCTTGCTGGCCGCCAGTGAAAAAGGCGAACTGCTGGTGGCTGTGGTGCCGGTCGTCGGAACGCTTGATCTCAAAGGGCTGGCCCATGCCGCTGGAGTGAAGAAAGCCGAAATGGCTGATCCCGCTGCCGCGCAACGCTCCACCGGCTACCTGTTGGGCGGCATCAGCCCGCTCGGGCAGAAGAAACGCCTGCGCACCTTCATCGACAGTTCCGCTCAGAGGTTCGCGACTATTTATGTGAGTGCCGGGCGGCGAGGACTGGAAGTGGAATTGGCGCCGGCAGTATTGGCTGAGCACACCCAGGCGCAGTTCGCCGATATCGGCCGGGCTTAAAATGCGCGCCAGCTGTATGAAGAAAAAATTGCGCTTCTGTCACTGGCACTGATCCGGGCCGCCGTTGCATGCTCGGTCGACCAATTCAGGGAGAAAATCATGCAGCTTGCGTTTCATCAGGTCGACGCGTTCAGTGATCGGCCGTTCAGTGGCAACCCTGCGATGGTCTATCGGCTCGACAGCTGGCTGGCCGATGACTTGATGCAGAAGATCGCCGCCGAACACAACTTGGCGGAGACTGCGTTTCTGGTGCGCGAAGGTCAGGCCTGGCATATCCGCTGGTTCACTCCGACTACTGAAGTGCCGCTGTGCGGGCATGCGACCCTGGCCAGCGCGTTTGTACTGTTCGAAATCCATAAGGAAAGTGCCGAGCGCATCGACTTCATCTGCAAGTCCGGGCCGCTGAGTGTCAGCCGCGAAGGCGACCGCTTGTGGCTGGATTTCCCGACCATCGTGCCTTCGGAAATCGGCGTGACGCTGGATGTCGAGCGGGCGCTGGGTGTCGAGGCTGTTGATGTGCTCGGCTCCAACGAACTGTTCGTGGTGCTGGAATCGGAGCAGGCCGTGCTCGACTGCAGACCGGACATGGCGGCACTGGCGAAACTGCCATGGCTGGGTGCAATCGTCACCGCGCGTGGCAATCAGCACGACTTCGTCTCGCGCTATTTCGCCCCGGCCATCGGTATCAATGAAGACCCGGTGACCGGCTCGACCCATTGCAGCCTGATTCCGTACTGGGCCAAACGTCTGGGCAAATCGAACCTGACCGCGTGCCAGCGCTCGGCGCGGGGCGGGGAGTTGTTCTGTCGGCTGGAAGGTGAGCGGGTGAAGATTGGCGGCAATGCGACGCTTGTGGCCAGCGGTACCCTGTTTTTAGGCTGAGGCAATACCAACTGTGGGAGCGAGCCTGCTCGCGAAAGCGCTCTTTCAGTCAACATCTTCGGCGACTGAAACACCGCATTCGCGAGCAGGCTCGCTCCCACAATTTTTATCCAGTGCGGATCAAAGGCTGGTGCTGAACCGACGGACGCCGTTTTCCACCGCCGGAATCTGCGCCGCCGTGCTGCCGGATGCCTGGAACAGCACCAGGTGATCCGCCGCTACGCGAATCCCGACCTGCGCGCCAACCAGATGATCGGCGTGGCTGGGGAAGATCGATTCCAGCTGCGCGCCGGTCGGCAGTTGCAGGCGATACAAGGTCGCCGCGCCGAGGAATGTCTTGCCGACAATCTGCGCCTTCAATGGGCTGTCCGGTGCATAAACAATGTCATCCGGACGCAACAGCACATCCACTGCACCGCCAATCGGCCAGGTGTAAGCGCGGTTGCCGCGCAGTTCACCCAGCTCGGTCTGCACCGATTCCGGGGTGACGAGCTGGCCGCGAATGAAATAGCCCTGACCGATGAAACTGGCGACATACGGCGTCGCCGGTTCGTGATAGAGGTTGTAGGGCGTATCCCACTGTTCCAGCCGACCTTCCTTGAACACGCCAACATGATCGCTGACGGCAAAGGCTTCTTCCTGATCGTGGGTGACCAGAATCGCGCTGGTACCACGGGCCTTGAGGATGTCGCGCACCTCATGGCTGAGCTTGCGGCGCAGTTCGCCATCGAGATTGGAGAACGGCTCGTCGAGCAGCAGCAACTGCGGCTCCGGCGCCAGGGCGCGGGCGAGGGCGACGCGCTGTTGCTGACCGCCGGACAATTCGTGGGGGAAGCGCTTGCCGAGGTTTTTCAGGTTGACCAGTTCCAGCAGCTCTTCGACCACGCGCGCCTTGTTCGGGTGCTTACGAATGCCGAAAGCGATGTTGTCGGCCACGCTCAGGTGCGGGAACAGCGCGTAGTCCTGAAACACCATGCCGATCCGGCGTTTCTCCGGCGCCAGGGTGAAACCGGCACTGGACAGGGTTTCGCCACCGAGGGTGATTTCGCCTTCATGCACCGGTTCGAAACCGGCGATTGCGCGCAGGGTGGTGGTCTTGCCGCAGCCGGACGAGCCGAGCAGGCAGCCGATGTCGCCGGCGTTGAGGTGCAGATTGAGGTTCTGCACCACGCGTTGATCTTGGTAGCCGCAAGCGAGGTTGCGCAGGTTCAGCAGTAATTCATGGCTCATGCGTGGTGATATGCCGGTTCGACGAGGAACTCGAGCAGGGCCTTCTGTGCGTGGAGACGGTTTTCTGCCTGATCCCAGGCGACGGAGCGCGGGTCATCGAGCAGGTCGAGACTGATTTCTTCGCCACGGTGCGCCGGCAGGCAGTGCATGAACAGCACGTCCTCGGCAGCGAGGTCGAGCAAGGCACGGTTGACCTGAAACGGCGCGAACAGCTTGAGGCGCTTGGCAGTTTCCTCTTCCTGACCCATCGAAGTCCAGACATCGGTGCTGACCAGATGCGCGCCACGCACGGCGTCCTGCGGATCGCGGACGATGGTCACGCGATCACCAGCCTGGGCGACGAATTCCGGGTTCGGCTCGTAGCCTTCCGGGCAGGCAACGCGCAACTGGAAGTCGAACTGGATCGCCGCTTCTATATAGCTGTTGCACATGTTGTTGCCGTCACCGATCCAGGCCACGGTCTTGCCCTGGATCGAGCCACGGTGTTCGAGGAAGGTCTGCATGTCGGCGAGCAACTGGCACGGGTGCAGATCATCGGACAGGCCGTTGATCACCGGCACGCGCGAGTTGGCGGCGAATTCGGTGAGGGTGCTGTGGGCGAAGGTGCGGATCATCACCGCATCGAGCATGCTCGACATGACGATGGCGCAATCGCTGATCGGCTCGCCACGGCCCAGTTGGGTGTCGCGCGGGGACAGGAAGATTGCCTGGCCGCCGAGCTGGATCATGCCGGCCTCGAAGGAGATCCGGGTACGGGTCGAGGATTTTTCGAAGATCATCCCCAGCACGCGGTTTTTCAGAGGCTCGAACAGTACGCCGCGGTTACGCAGGTCTTTGAGCTCAACGCCTCGACGGATCACGCTGACCAGCTCTTCGGGCGTGCAATCCATCAGGGAGAGAAAGTGCCTTGCGCTCATCATTGACTACCTTTTTGCTACAGACCGCAGATGCTCAAAGCCTTGTTTAACGGAACAACGGGCGAGACCTGCGGCGTAAGCCGCACGGGGCGACGAAATAGGGGAAGGCGCGATATTGACACTAAATGTCGCGTTTTTCCAATAGGGTACTTTTGTCAGCGGGATTCGGAGCGCGGACCGAGCATTTCGATCACGCATATTGAAGCCGGATTCAGTACAGCGGTGAGCCTCTTTGTACACTGGCGCCGCCGCGCTTGGCAATGCGCCGCGACGGCAACGCAGCGGTCCTGGTCGGTTTGCGAACGCTGCGCCACCGATTCGCTTGGTCGGATGTTCAGACTGAAACATTTGCTAAAGCAAAGTGCTGGGTTATAAATAAGTTTCGAGCGACGCAGGAAGCCTCCGCATGGAATCGAAAGAACAACTGTTAATGGAGCTGCTGGGCCACACGGCTCGCTCTCTGACCCATCTCACCGCGTCAGTCACCTCGATGTCTTTCGAGTTGCTGCGCAGTGACGACGAAGTGGTCAAATCCGCCGGCCGACACATGATCGATCGCATGGCCACCATCAGCGCCGGGCTTGATGAGCACTGGCGGTTGATCGGCGAGCTCACCGGCGTGCACGTCGCCCACGAGCAGATCGAAACCATCCAGGAAATCCAGCTGGCCGCGCCGCCGCAGTTGCCTTCGAACTGATCGCGACGGTTTATCGGCTGCCCTGATAACCGTCGATTCACGAGACGAACGTCGCTGGCGCCTGCTCCGCGCACGGGCCATAGTTTTGTTCCCGCGGGCGTGATTGCCTGCCCCCGAACAAGACAGAGACTGGCCATGACCAAGACTCTTCACCACCGTGCGTGCCACCTGTGCGAAGCCATTTGCGGGCTGACCATCGAAACTACGGAAACCGATGGCGATGTCGCGATCACCTCGATCAAGGGTGATGCCCTCGACACCTTCAGCCGCGGCCATATCTGCCCGAAAGCCGTGGCCCTGCAAGATATTCAGAACGATCCCGATCGCCTGCGTCAGCCGATGCGCCGCGTCGGCAGCGAATGGCTGCCGATCAAGTGGGACGAGGCGTTTGCCTTGGTGGCCGAGAAACTCGCGGCGATTCAGGAACGTCACGGCCAGAACGCCGTTGCGGTGTATCAGGGCAATCCGAGCGTGCACAACTACGGCCTGATGACCCACAGCAATTACTTCCTGGGGTTGCTGAAAACCCGCAATCGCTATTCGGCAACGTCGGTCGATCAACTGCCGCACCACCTCAGCAGCTATCTGATGTACGGCCACGGCTTGCTGTTGCCGATTCCGGACATCGATCACACCGATTTCATGCTGATCCTCGGCGGTAATCCGCTGGCGTCCAACGGCAGCATCATGACCGTGCCGGACGTCGAGAAGCGCCTGAAGGCGATTCAGGCGCGCGGTGGCAAAGTGGTGGTAGTCGATCCGCGCCGCAGCGAAACCGCAGCGATGGCCGATCAGCACGTGTTCGTCCGCCCGGGCGGCGATGCGGCGTTGCTGTTCGGCATGCTCAATACGCTGTTCAGCGAAGGCCTGACCCGCGACAGCCATTTGCCGGTCGATGGCCTCGACGAAGTGCGAAACGCCGTGGCTGAATTCAGCGCCGAAGCGATGAGCCCGCTCTGCGCGGTGCCTGCCGAACAGATTCGCCAACTGGCGCGCGACTTCGCTGCCGCACCGAGTGCCGTCTGCTATGGGCGCATGGGCGTCTCGACCCAGGCCTTCGGCACTCTCTGTCATTGGGTGGTGCAGTTGATCAACCTGGTCACCGGCAACCTCGACCGCGTTGGTGGTGCACTGTGCACCGAACCCGCTGTGGATCTGGTGGCGTCGACCTCGGGCGGGCATTTCAACAAATGGCAGAGCCGCGTTTCCGGTCGTCCTGAATACGGCGGCGAGTTGCCGGTCTCGGCGCTGGCCGAAGAAATGCTCACCGACGGGGAGGGGCAGATCCGCGCGCTGATCACCGTCGCCGGCAACCCGGTGTTGTCGACACCCAACGGCCGGCAACTGGAACAGGCGCTGGACGGCCTCGACTTCATGCTCAGCATCGACCTGTACATCAACGAAACCACGCGCTATGCCGATCTGATCCTGCCGTCGACCTCGGCGCTGGAAAACGATCACTACGACACTACGTTCAACCTGTTTGCGGTGCGTAACGTGACCCGCTTCAATCGCGCCATCCTCGCCAAGCCCGAGGGTGCGCTGCACGACTGGGAGATCTTCGTCGGCTTGGCCAAGGCCTTCGCCGAGAAAACCGGCAAGGAGCTGAAACCAACGATGCCGCCGGCGAAGATGATCGACATGGGCCTGCGCATGGGCCGCTACGGCGATGCGTCCGAGCACAAGTTGTCGTTGGCGACGCTGTTCGATCATCCGCATGGCGTGGATCTGGGTGCGCTGAAACCGAATCTGGCATCACGTCTGAAAACGCCGAATCAGCGTATCCAGGCCGCACCGCCGGAAATTCTCGCTGACCTCGCTCGCTTTGCCGCGTTGCAGGCGCCGGCTGCCGATGAATTGTTGATGATCGGCCGCCGCCATGTGCGCAGTAACAATTCGTGGATGCACAACTTCCATCGACTGGTGAAGGGCAAGCCGCGGCATCAGTTGCTGATGCACCCGGATGATCTGGCCAGCCGTGGCCTGGCCGACGGGCAACGGGTTCGGGTGAGTTCGCGGGTCGGGCAGATCGAGGTGGAAGTGCTCGCCAGTCTCGACATGATGAAAGGCGTGGTCAGCCTGCCCCACGGTTGGGGCCACGCGCGCCCGGGCGTGCAGATGGCGATCGCCAGCGGCCAGCCGGGGTCGAGCGCCAACGACCTGACCGACGAGTGCCAGCTTGACGAACTGTCGGGCAACGCGGCGTTGAACGGTGTGCCGGTGACAGTGGCGGCGGCTTGAGCGGGTCTGTCGGGGAGACCGAGCATGGCGCTCGGGATTCCGTTACAATGCGCCACCGTGCCGACCTCTGAGTCGGAAAGTTCAGCCGAGGTGCTCCATGGATATCATCGAAACGATTAAAGAGCAGATTGCCAACAACACCATTCTGCTTTACATGAAAGGCTCGCCGAATGCCCCGCAGTGCGGCTTTTCCGCAAAAGCTGCGCAAGCCGTGATGGCCTGTGGTGAAAAGTTCGCGTACGTGGACATCCTGCAGAACCCGGAAATCCGCGCCAACCTGCCAAAGTACGCCAACTGGCCGACTTTCCCGCAACTGTGGGTCGGCGGTGAGCTGGTCGGCGGCAGCGACATCATGACCGAGATGGCTGCAGACGGTTCGCTGCAAAGCACCATCAAGGCGGCTGTCGAAGCGGCAGCGGCGAACAAGTCCGAAGCCTGATTCTACGTTCATAGAGTTTCGCTCGACGACGCGTCTCCCGTAGGAGCTGTCGAGTGAAACGAGGCTGCGATCTTTTGATCTTCGGCCAGCAAAAAGCCCCGCACCTCGAAAGAGGGCGGGGCTTTTTTGTTGGTTATATGAGTTGACTGAGTATCAAGGCTGAAATCGATAAAGATCGCAGCCTCGTTTCACTCGACAGCGCCTACTCTTCGCCCATCTGCGACTGCAGATAGTTTTCCAGACCGATCTTGTCGATCAGGCCGAGCTGGGTTTCCAGCCAGTCGATGTGTTCTTCTTCCGACTCGAGAATGTCTTCGAGCAGTTCACGGCTGCCGAAGTCGCCAACGGTTTCGCAATGGGCGATGGCGGCTTTCAGGTCAGCGTGGCCGGTCTTTTCGATGCGCAGGTCGCATTCGAGCATTTCGCGGGTGTGTTCGCCGATGTGCAGCTTGCCCAGGTCCTGAACGTTCGGCAGGCCTTCAAGGAACAGGATGCGCTTGATCAGCTTGTCCGCGTGTTTCATCTCGTCGATGGATTCGTGATATTCGTGCTTGCCGAGCTTGTTCAGACCCCAATCTTCATACATGCGCGCATGCAGGAAGTACTGATTGATCGCGACCAGCTCATTGGCAAGGATCTTGTTGAGATGCTGGATGACTGTAATGTCGCCTTTCATGATCGGAGTCCTGCCCTGTATTAACTGTATATAAGGCGGAGTTTGAGCTTGGTGTTTATAAGTGTCAAACCTAAGTTATTGAATAATAAATGAAAATTAATCGGAATAAGAATGTTTGTGTTCCGCGTCTGGACGCTAAGCAATTGATTTTCAGGCATAAAAAAACCGGACGCGAAGTCCGGTTCTTTGAAATGGGGGCATTTACGCAGCAGTAAATTCTACAGGGTAAGGGATCGCGGCCTGGGCGGTTTGCAGCTTGGTCAGGGTTTCGCGGACCACTTCCTTGGCAAGGCAGGCGCATTTGCCGCACTGGCTGGCGACGCCGGTGGCCTGGCGAACTTCTTTGTAGCTGCAGCAACCTTCATAGATCGCTTCGCGGATCTGTCCGTCGGTGACGCCAGTGCAGAGGCAAACATACATAAGTAAGAACCGTCGCTGGTTGTGACTCAATTGCGATGGATCTTAATGTTAACGAGAATGATTGTCAAAGTGCTTTCGGAACGCTTCCCAGCCAATTTGCCGGCGACTGACGAACGGTATTTGCCAGGCGCTCCCTTGACCCAATGAATACGCAGTGGATAACCGAACAGGGAAAATCCGTTACGGACAGGCCAAACACGCAGTGTATGATGGTCGTCCCTTGCGAAGAGGGTTCGTGTCACAGGGCTGTCGCCTGAGGGTGACAGGCTGGCCCGGACCCTGAACTTCAAGTTTCTACACCAGGAGATATCAATGAGCGTACTCGTAGGCAAACAAGCCCCAGACTTCACCGTCCCGGCCGTACTCGGCAATGGCGAGATCGTTGACAGCTTCACCCTGTCCTCGGCCATCAAAGGCAAATACGGCCTGGTGTTCTTCTACCCGCTGGACTTCACCTTCGTCTGCCCGTCCGAGCTGATCGCTCTGGACAACCGCATGGCTGACTTCAAGGCGCGCAACGTTGAAGTGATCGCTGTGTCGATCGACTCGCACTTCACCCACAACGCCTGGCGCAACACTCCAGTGAACAATGGCGGCATCGGCCAGGTGAAATACACCATGGCTGCCGACATGAAGCACGACATCGCCAAGGCTTACGACGTTGAATCCGAAGGCGGCGTGGCTTTCCGCGGCGCGTTCCTGATCGACGACAAAGGCGTGGTTCGCTCGCAGATCATCAACGACCTGCCGCTGGGCCGTAACATGGAAGAGCTGATCCGTCTGGTCGACGCGCTGCAATTCCACGAAGAGCACGGCGAAGTCTGCCCGGCCAACTGGAAGAAAGGCGACAAAGGCATGAACGCTTCGCCAGAAGGCGTTGCGGCTTACCTGACCGAAAACGCTGCTGCCCTGTAAGGCGCAACGTCGAGGTAGAAAAAAACCGGCCCATGTGGCCGGTTTTTTTATGCGCGGGATTTGTTCGCCGAGGATCAGTCGTCGAAGTCTTCCCAGCCGCCCATCTGTTTCCAGCGATTGACGATGCCGCAGAACAGCTCAGCGGTCTTTTCGGTGTCGTAGCGCGCCGAGTGCGCCTCACGACCGTCGAAATCGATGCCAGCGGCCTGACAGGCTTTCGCCAGCACGGTCTGACCGTACGCCAGACCCGCCAGGGTCGCGGTGTCGAAACTGGAGAACGGGTGGAACGGGTTGCGCTTCATGTCCAGCCGCGCGACTGCGGCGTTGAGAAAGCCCAGATCGAAGCTGCTGTTGTGCCCGACCAGAATCGCCCGTTTGCAACCGTTGGCTTTGAGGGCCTTGCGGATGCCACGGAAAATATCGGTCAGCGCGGTTTCTTCACTGACGGCCATGCGCAGCGGATGATCAAGCTTGATCCCGGTGAACTCCAGCGCTGCCGCTTCAACGTTCGCACCTTCGAATGGCTCGACGCGGAAGAAGTAGGTGTGATCCGGGTAGACGAAACCCTTTTCATCCATGGCGATGGTGGTCGCGGCAATCTCCAGCAGGGCATCGGTGGCTGCGTTGAAGCCACCGGTTTCTACGTCGACGACAACCGGCAGGTAGCCGCGAAAACGCGCTGCCATCGGGTGACGGGAACCGCCGCCACCACCTTGACCGTCCAGCTCATCGTCGAAATGCTCTTCACTCACGCGTGTTCCTCCAGCAGGCGCCAGCGCAGTTTTTCACCGGCGCGCAGCGGGATAACGGTCAGCTCGCCAAATGGCAGGCTGGTCGGGGCGGTCCATTCTTCGCGAACCAGGGTGATGCGATCGGTGTTTGCCGGCAGGCCGTAGAAACGCGGGCCGTTGAGGCTGGCGAAGGCTTCGAGCTTGTCCAGCGCATTACGCTGTTCAAACGATTCGGCATACATCTCGATGGCGGCGTAGGCGGTGTAGCAACCGGCGCAACCGCAGGCGGCTTCCTTGGCGTGCTGGGCGTGGGGCGCCGAGTCGGTGCCGAGGAAGAACTTGGCGCTGCCGCTGGTGGCGGCATCGAGCAAGGCTTCCTGATGGGTGTTGCGCTTGAGGATCGGCAAGCAATAGAAGTGTGGCCGAATCCCGCCCACCAGCATGTGGTTACGGTTGTACAACAGGTGGTGCGCGGTGATGGTCGCGCCGACGTTGGCCGAAGCCTCGTTGACGAATTGCACGGCGTCACCGGTGGTGATGTGCTCGAACACCACTTTCAGCGTCGGGAAACGCTCGACCACGCGGCGCATGTGCTCGTCGATGAAAATCTTTTCGCGGTCGAATACATCGACGTCGCCACGGGTGACTTCACCGTGGATCAACAGCGGCATGCCGACTTCGGCCATGGCTTCCAGCGCCGGGAAGATCTTGTCGATGCTGGTCACGCCGGAATCGGAATTGGTGGTCGCGCCGGCCGGGTAAAGCTTGGCGGCGTAGACGAAACCGCTGGCCTTGGCCTGACGAATTTCTTCCGGTTGGGTGCGGTCGGTGAGGTACAGCACCATCAACGGCTCGAACTGACTGCCGGCCGGGCGGGCAGCGAGAATGCGCTGACGATAGCCGTCGGCTTCAGCGGCGTTGCGCACCGGCGGTACCAGGTTCGGCATGATGATCGCGCGCCCGAAGGTGCGGGCCACATCGGCAACGGTATTGGTCAACACGGCACCATCGCGAAGATGAATGTGCCAGTCGTCGGGACGCAGCAGGGTCAGGCGGTCGGACATGAGGGGATTCCAGGCGGGTCAAACTGAGGCGAATGCTACCGGAAAAGACTCTTGCAGGCACCCGCTATCAAGTTTTGCCACAAGCGTCCGATATCCCGAAGGTATGCCGTAAACATTGTGTGAATCGGTGTTTGTGTTTCACAAGCCAATGGAGCCTCCCGTGCGCCAGCGTTATTTAGCCCTGCTCAGTGTGTTTGCCAGCCTTCCCGCGATGGCGCTGACTTACCAGACCCGTCTGGAGAACATTGAGTGGACGGTCGCCGGCGACCAGTTCGAATGCCGCCTGACGCAACCGATCACTGATTTCGGCTCGGGCGAATTCGTGCGCAAGGCCGGTGAGCAGGCGATCTTTCGCCTGAATGCCTACAACGCCATGCTTGGTGGCGGCTCGGCGACGTTGCTCGCTGCCGCTGCACCGTGGCAGCCGGGGCGCGGCGACATCAATCTGGGCTCGGTACGGCTGGGCAGCGGCAATGTGTTGTTCAACAGCTCGCAATCCCAGGCCGGTGGGCTGATCAGCGGTCTGCTGGACGGCCGTAGCCCGGTAGTTCGCCGTGCGTCTGGCGATGGCCGGGTGTCGGAAGTGCGTTTGTTGCCGGTGAAATTCAGCAAGGCGTTCAACGACTACCAAGGCTGCGTGGCGAAATTGCTGCCGCAGAATTTCGACCAGATCAAGCAATCGCAGATAGGCTTTCCCGGCGAAGGCGTTGAGCTGGACCCGGCTGCCAAGGCCAAGCTGCAAGTGATGCTCGAATACATGAAGGCCGACCCGACGGTGAACCACATTGACCTCGACGGCCATTCCGACAACAGCGGCAATCGTCTGACCAACCGCGAATTGTCGCGCCGCCGCGCGCTGGCGGTAGTCGATTTCTTCAAGGCCAACGGCATTCAGGAATCGCAGATCACCGTGCGTTTCCACGGCGAGCAGTATCCGATCGTGCCGAACACCAGCAAAGCCAATCGTGCGAAGAATCGCCGGGTCAATGTGAAACTGTCACGTGTGGCACCGACCACAGCCCCTGCGCCAGCGCCGCAAGCGAGTACGCCAGCCACCGCCGCAGCGACTTCCTGACTCGCCGGTCATCGTCGCGCTCTCGACAGATTCTGTCGCTTTGTCGTCTTAAGCTGTCGCGCCTCTGTAAATTATCGCGTTTGAGCGGTAGACTCCCCGGCTTTCCGTAGAACCCCGTGGAGTGATGGCATGGCGGACGTAAACAAGGTCGTTCTGGCGTATTCCGGCGGCCTGGACACTTCGGTGATCCTCAAGTGGCTGCAGGATACTTATAACTGTGAAGTGGTGACTTTCACCGCCGATCTCGGTCAAGGCGAAGAGGTCGAGCCGGCCCGCGCCAAGGCTCAGGCCATGGGCGTCAAAGAAATCTACATCGACGATCTGCGCGAAGAGTTCGTGCGTGATTTCGTGTTCCCGATGTTCCGCGCCAACACCGTTTACGAAGGCGAGTACCTGCTGGGTACTTCCATCGCCCGTCCGCTGATCGCCAAGCGCCTGATCGAAATCGCCAACGAAACCGGCGCCGACGCCATTTCCCATGGCGCCACCGGCAAGGGCAACGACCAGGTGCGCTTCGAACTGGGCGCCTACGCGCTCAAACCAGGCGTGAAAGTGATTGCCCCTTGGCGCGAGTGGGACCTGTTGTCCCGTGAGAAGCTGATGGACTACGCCGAGAAGCACGCGATCCCGATCGAACGCCACGGCAAGAAAAAATCCCCGTACTCGATGGACGCCAACCTGCTGCACATCTCCTATGAAGGCGGCGTGCTGGAAGACACCTGGACCGAGCACGAAGAAGACATGTGGCGCTGGACCGTCTCCCCGGAGAAGGCTCCCGACACCCCGCAATACCTGGAACTGACTTACCGCAACGGCGACATCGTCGCGCTGGACGGCGTTGAAATGACCCCGGCCACCGTACTGGCGACGCTGAACAAGATCGGCGGCGAGCACGGCATCGGTCGTCTCGACATCGTCGAAAACCGTTACGTCGGCATGAAGTCCCGTGGCTGCTACGAGACCCCGGGTGGCACCATCATGCTGCGCGCTCACCGCGCCATCGAATCGATCACTCTGGACCGCGAAGTCGCTCACCTCAAAGACGAGCTGATGCCCAAGTACGCCAGCCTGATCTACACCGGCTACTGGTGGAGCCCTGAGCGTCTGATGCTGCAACAGATGATCGACGCTTCGCAGGTCAACGTGAACGGCGTAGTGCGCCTGAAGCTGTACAAGGGCAACGTCATCGTCACCGGCCGCAAGTCCGACGATTCGCTGTTCGACGCCAACATCGCCACCTTCGAAGAAGATGGCGGCGCTTACAACCAAGCCGATGCGGCGGGCTTCATCAAGCTCAACGCGCTGCGCATGCGCATTGCTGCCAACAAGGGCCGCAAGTTGTTCTGAGTGGCTCAGACCGACGCGCAATAAAAAAGGCGGCCTGTTCAGGGCCGCCTTTTTTTCATCTTTTTTTCTGGTTCATCAGGCTCCCTCGTGTATCTGCGCGCAGTCTTGACCCGGTTCAGCTGGTTCGTCCCAGTAATGTCACCGTCTGCGAACACAGGTTATATACGATGCACAGTGTGGCTCCTGAGCCTTTCTTGGCCTGCCTGATCTGCTGCAATGCGGAGTGGGCAAGCGCGTCCGACGCATGATTACAAAGAAATACGAGAACCCGCGCGTGCTTTTTATCGACGCCTTTTAGCGTTTCGAAGATGGCATCGAATTCCTTCGCTGCATCAACTTCTCTTGCGTCAATGATGTTCAGTTCACTTACCCAGGGTGACAGCTTGATATTCTGCATAACCGGATGGGATGGGTCGCGTGGACCGAGCGGTGGGTCCGGCGCGTTGTGAACTCTGCAGGGAATCGGCACTCGGCCTGGCCCGGTTTTACCCGACACGATGCAACTGGTCAGCTCAAAAGCACAACGCTCGCCTGCTTCGCGAAAGGATTCGTCCCTCTGGTTATTTTGAGTGGTTTTCAAAAAGCTTTTGTCTTTGCCGAAGTCTGAAGGCGAGTAAAGCGAGCGATGATTGAAGTTGAGAGTGATAAAGAACAGGAATAACAAGTAAAAGGGGAAACTGATCAGAAACCAGACGTAAATTTCCCGGTCCTTGTTATCGAGAAATGGTAACGATACCGCCGCCGAGGTTTCCGAAAGAATTGCAAATATGGCGATGACTGTCATGGGGTTGGTGATTTTGTTTTTTATCTTTAGCATTGTTTTGCTTCTACATGGTTTGTCTAGTTTAAGTTGGTTGTTTCAGCGATAGTAAAGGCGCTTGTGTAAGTGCGCGGCTGTTAACTAAAGTTTTATAGAATCAACGATGTTGTGTCGAACAGGTGGTTGTGTCGGTTCGTTACGTCGTATGTCCCAGTGCTTGCCCAAGGCCAATTTGACAGGTAAATCATCGTGTATGAAGGTTCGTAATTGCGCCTGTTGAAGTTTTCCAACGACCCAGCATGGCGTAGGACTCGACTGCATGAAGATCAAACTCCGCCGGTGTATGAAAGATCGGAAGGCGGTTGCAATGGGGCAAGGGCAGCGAATTTGTGGGAATTATCCTCAATGCCTGTAGGGAATGTCTCTGGATGCAAATGCGTGTAAAAGTTGCCATGCCTTGAAGCAAGTGACTGGGATATCGTGCGTGTTCTAAAAATTCGAACAGCGAAAACTGGACTTGCCCATGAATAAAGTGCTGATCGTGGATGACCACCCCGTCATTCGACTTGCGGTACGTATGCTGATGGAACGGCATGGCTACGAAGTCATTGCAGAAACGGATAATGGCGTTGATGCACTACAAATTGCTCGTGAACAAATACCCGATCTTGTCATCCTGGATATTGGAATACCCAAACTCGACGGGCTGGAAGTTATTGCGCGCCTGACCTCCACTGCCATGCCGGTGAAAGTGCTGGTGCTGACTTCCCAGGCTCCCGGGCATTTTTCAATGCGTTGCATGCAATCGGGCGCAGCGGGCTACGTGTGCAAACAGCAGGATCTGACCGAATTGCTCAGTGCGATCAAGGCAGTACTGTCCGGCTACAGCTATTTCCCCAATCAGGCGCTGCACACTGTGCGCACCAGTCTGGGCAATGCGAGTGAAGCGGACATGGTTGATCGTCTGTCCGGGCGGGAAATGATGGTGTTGCAGCAGTTGGCGCGCGGCAAGACCAACAAGGAAATCGCCGATGGCATGTTTTTGAGCAACAAGACCGTGAGTACTTACAAGACTCGCCTGTTGCTGAAACTCAATGCGCGTTCTCTGGTTGATCTGATCGAGCTGGCGCAGCGCAACGGCCTGGTTTGAACGATTCGACAGCTGAGAACGTCATGGGCCGATCAAGCTCGGTTGTCGCAGAAAATGAAAAGCCTCCGTCTAGGGAGGCCTTCAGATATCACAGATCATAATCGTAGTCGGCCAGTTGCCTTTGCAGTCGGCGCTCCTCAAGCAGGTTGTCGATTGTGCGACGCTTGCTAAGGTTGGTCTTGGCCACTTCAACCACCGGTTCGACCTCATCGGCGTCGGTGGTAATAAGATCCTCTTCTACATCCAGTTGCTCTGTGTCGGTACTCATGAAGTCAACTCCCGGCTAAGACTGCCTTTGGCGCTCCTTATATCGACATTACTGCGGCGGGTAAAAAAGATTTTTTCAATCGATGGATGCGAAAAACCGATGACCGCTCAATCGTCAGAAGTTTTATGTTTGTATTCGCATAGATCTTCGATGCGGCAGCTGCCGCAGCGCGGTTTACGCGCCAGGCAAACATAACGGCCGTGCAAAATCAGCCAGTGATGAGAGTCGAGCAGGAATTCTTTCGGTACAAACTTCATCAACTTCATTTCTACTTCCACCACATTTTTCCCCGGCGCGATGCCGGTGCGATTGCTGACGCGGAAAATGTGCGTGTCGACCGCCATGGTCAATTGGCGGAAAGCGGTGTTGAGCACCACGTTGGCGGTCTTGCGTCCGACGCCCGGCAGGGCTTCCAGTTCTTCCCGGGTTTGCGGGACTTCACCGCCATGATGCTCAACCAGCAAACGGCAGGTTTCAATGACGTTTTTCGCCTTGCTGTTGTAGAGGCCGATGGTCTTGATGTACTCGGACAGCCCCTCGACACCCAGCGCATGAATCGCGGCGGGTGTATTGGCGACGGGAAAGAGTTTGGCGGTCGCCTTGTTGACGCCGACATCGGTGGACTGCGCCGAAAGAATCACCGCAATCAGCAGCTCGAACGGCGAAGAGTAGGCCAGTTCGGTTTTCGGCTCGGGATTGTCTTCGTGCAGTCGGCGAAATATCTCAAGACGTTTTGCAGCATTCATGGGCGATGCGTTTCCTTGATGACAGAATTGCGGCGTGTCCACGCCTGACGGGCGGCGAGAAGCAGGCCCAGTAAAACCAAAGCGCCGGGAACCAGCGTAATCAGACGCAGCCCTTCGGGGAACAAAACCAGACCTGGCCAATGCTCCGAAAGGCCTCGGCCAAGGCTGCCATAACCGATGATCTCGCGGAGCCCGCCGACTACCAGCATGAGCGCGCCGAACATTGCGCAGCGTTTGAAGCTGACAGCGACGGGCTCGCGGAAGGCACCGTGGTATTCAAACACGACGCAGTGCAAGGCGATCAGCCCTATGTAGAGCTCAGACGTCTGCTGCCATGGCAAAAACCAGCGTTGCGCCACAATATCCGCGCAACTGGTCAACGTCGCGGCGATTATCAGGCTGGCGAGCAATGCACGGGTGCCCGTGAGGCGCTCGCGTAGCGGCGACATGCAGACGGCAAATACACCGAGTACCGCGCTGAGCATCAAGGTTATCCCCAGTGCAGCGCTGAATGTTGGTGTGGCGCCCAGTAGCGGCACCAGCATCAATAAATTCACCGTGCGCTTCATGGGCCAGTCCCCAACAGCAGCGCCCGATGCTCATCGAAATAACGCAGTGCGTCATGAATTGCGTCAATGGCGGCACGGGAGGTAATGGTCGCGCCAGCGATCTGATCGAACTGCCCCTGATCCTTTTTCAGCGCCCAGCCGGCGTCTGTCGGCTCAGTACGGGATTTGCCGATGAAGGCCTGAAGCCAGGCATTCGGCCATTCACCGATGTAACCACCCAATCCTGGCGTTTCGCGCTGCTCAAGGGTTTTCACGCCTAAAAGTTTGCCATTAGCATCAATGGCAATCAGCAGTTCCAGAGTACCTGCGTAACCTTCTCTGCGACTGCGCAACAGCACCGCGACTGTCTGACCGGAGCGGGTCGCTCGATAGCCGCCCGACAGCGTGCTATGGCGCAAAGCAGGCTCGGCGAGCGTCAGCGGTAGCTCCAGCGGCTGATTGTCGTAGAGCGCGGCAGGCATGACATCAAGCAATTTGCGGCTGTCGAGCAAGCGCTGCTCGCTGGCAATCTGCGGTGCACTGCTGCGCTGCAACACGTATGTCGCACTCATGCCAACGAGTGCCAGCAGCACCACCGTCGCGACACTCGCTGAGCGGTTCACGCGTTCACCTTCGACTGGCGGCTGAGGGCGAAGCGTTCGAGTGCCGGCACCAGAAGATTCATCAGCAATACCGCAAACGCGACGCCGTCCGGGTAACCACCCCACGTGCGAATCAGATAAGTCAGCAGGCCGACGCCAACACCGAACAGCAGGCGGGCAAGGGCGCTTTTCGCGCCGGACACCGGCTCGGTCACAATAAAAAATGCACCGAGCATGGTCGCGCCGCTGAGCAGGTGAAACAGCGGCGAACCATGGGAATCCGACCCAGAGCCGTTCCAGCACAACAGGCTGATGACGAACAGACTGGCGAGCATGCCCACCGGTGCGTGCCAGGAAAAGATCCGCCGCTGCAACAGCCACAGGCCGCCGAGCAGAAACGCCAGATTCACCCATTCCACACCGCGCCCGCCGAAGCGGCCGAAGGCCGGGTTGCTGGCGAACAGCTCCTGCATGGTCAGGCTTTTATTGATGCGCAGACTGTCGAGTGCCGTGGCTTGCACCCACGCGTCCGGCGCCTGCGCTGGACTGAAAACCTGTTGCAGCGCCGCAAGAAAGTCCAGGCCATGAGCGGGCCAATGGTTCATCGCTTGCGGGAACAGCACCATGCTCAGGACAAAGCCAAGCATCGCCGGGTTGAACGGGTTTTTGCCGACGCCGCCATACAGATGTTTGCCGAACAACAGACCTGAAGCGGTCGCAATGACCGTCAGCCACCAAGGGCAATAAGCCGGCAGCGCGGCGGCCAGCAACATCGCACTGACCAGCGCGCTGCCATCACGCATTGCCGCTTGCACCGCTTGCCGACGCAGACAGGCGACGCCCGCTTCGACGAGCAAAGCACTGACAACCGCCAGGGAAAGGTTGATCAACACGCCCCAGCCATACAGCCAGAATAAAGCGAGCAGACCCGGCACAGCGGCCAGCAGCACGGTGTTCATCGCCTGTTGCAGGCGATCGTCCACTGGCTCAAGGGGCGGCATGGTCTTGCACCCGGCGCTCGGCGTCACTCACGGCTTGCTCCAGTGCTGCGATCTGCTCCGGCGCAGCCTCCGCTGCCTGAGCCTTTTTCAACTCGGCGCGGCGCATGGCCAACTGGATCTTGGCTCGCTTCAGTTCGGCGTCGTTGGTCGGTGCGGGAACGGCGAGAATCACCGGTTGGCTGCTTTCCAGGTTCGCCAGCGCTTGCTCGGCGGCTTCGAATTGTTGCTGCAGGACGATCAATTGCGACTGCTGCTCGAACGTCGGCGGGTGACCGAAGGCTTTCAGCGATTTGTGCAGTTGCGCTCGACTCATCGCCACATCGACCTTGGCCTTCTTCAGCGCCGCATCAGCGTTCGCGGCTTTTTGTGCACGCACCCGCTCCAGCGCAGCCTGCACCGGGTCGGCGGTCGATACTTGCGGTTGTGCCGCACGCGCGGCTCGCGCTTCACGTTCAGCCTGCTTTTGCTGTTCTTCATGCAGCAAGCGCTGGTTGCGGCGCTCGAAACGCTGGCGCGCATGGTCACGCTTTTCAGCGCGGGCGCGCTGTTCTTCGAGATCGAATGCGAGACCGCCAACCACTGGGATCGTGTTCGCAGGCAAAGGATGCATTTCTATGCAGTCGACCGGGCACGGCGCAACGCACAGATCACAACCGGTGCACTCGTCGATCAGCACCGTGTGCATGAGTTTTGCCGCGCCGACGATGGCGTCGACCGGGCAGGCCTGAATGCATTTGGTGCAGCCGATGCATTCGGCCTCGCGGATGAAGGCGATTTGCGGCGGTGCGGGGCCACGGCTGATGTCCAGTTCCAGGACCGGTATTTTCAACAGATCGGCCAGGGCGGCGATAGTCTCCTCGCCGCCCGGCGGGCACTTGTTGATCGGCTCGCCATCAACAATGCCTTGCGCATAGGGTTTGCATCCGGGATGGCCGCACTTGCCACATTGGGTCTGCGGCAGCAGGGCATCGATGCGTTGAATCAGACTCATGTTTTGATCAATCCACTGAATCCGAGAAAAATCACTGCGACCAGTCCAGCGCTGATCAGATCGATCGGCAGGCCGCGAAAGGGCAGGGGAATATCGTTGTCGACCGTGCGCTCGCGCAGGTCGCAGAACACACTCAATACCAGCCAGAAACCCAGCCCTGCACCCAAACTCAAAGCTGTCGCGTGCAGCAGGCCATGATCGTTTTGCGCATTGATCAAGGCCAGCCCGAGTACCCCGGCATTGCCCAGCAGCAGCGGCCACAATCCAGCGAACGGCCAATCGGGCAGGCCGCGCGCCAGCAGTTTCAGCAGCGGCGCGATCAACAACACACTCAATGGCAGAAACACGAACAGGCGCAGCGCTTCAAGCTGCAACGGCACCAATATCCACTGCCAGATCGCCTGACCGATAACGCCGACCACCACCATCAGGCACAACGTCGCCAACCCCAGCGCATGGACCTGGCGTCGGCTGCCCGCCAGCAGCGGAGCGACGCCCAGCGGCCAGTGCAACACGAAGTTGTTGAGCAGCGCAGCACTGATCAGCGTTAACACGAGTTCGGTCATGGTTCTGCCAGCGAAACGGGCGGGTGTCTCTTAAGGGTAGGCACTATCGGGCCAGATATGAAAAATCCCACCGGCATGCAGAGCACGTCGGTGGGATCGTTTTGCGGCAACGTCTTACTTGATGCGCTGACCCGGCTTGGCGCCGCTGTCCGGGCTCAGCAGGTAGATCTCTTCGCCGCCGGGACCGGCTGCCATCACCATGCCTTCGGAAATACCGAACTTCATTTTCCGTGGCTTGAGGTTGGCGATCATCATGGTCAGGCGACCGTCGAGCTTGGACGGGTCCGGGTAGGCGCTCTTGATCCCGGAGAACACGTTGCGTTGCTCGTCACCGATGTCGAGGGTCAGGCGCAGCAGCTTGTCGGCGCCTTCGACGTGTTCGGCCTTGACGATCAAAGCGACGCGCAAATCGATGGCGGCAAAGGCGTCGAAATCGATTTCCGGCGACAGCGGATCCTTGGCCAGTTCGCCGTTGCCCGCAGGCTTGGCTTCGCCAGTGTCGGTCTGGCTGGCGGTCAGGTCTTCTTTCGATGCGTCGGTCATGGCTTGCACTTTTACCGGGTCGATGCGGGTCATCAACGGCTTGAATTCGTTGAGCTGGTGATTAGCCAGCAGGGTGGTGTGGTCATTCCAGGTCAGCGGCGCGACGTTGAGGAACGCCTCGGCATCTGCGGCCAGCAGCGGCAGTACCGGTTTGAGGAAGATCACCAACTGGCGGAACAGGTTGATGCCGGTGGCGCAGATCGCCTGGACTTCATCCTGCTTGCCTTCCTGCTTGTTCAGCGACCACGGCGCCTTGTCGGCGATCCAGGCGTTGGCACGGTCAGCCAGGGCCATGGTTTCACGCATCGCGCGGGCGAAGTCGCGGGCCTCGTAGGCGTCGGCAATGCTCGGCGCGGCGGCGAGGAAAGCCTCGGTCAGCTCCGGCGCGGCATTGTTGTCGACCAGCAGGCCGCCGTTGCCCTTGTGGATAAACCCGGCGCAACGGCTGGCGATGTTGACCACTTTGCCGACCAGGTCGGAGTTTACCTTCTGCACGAAGTCTTCGAGGTTCAGGTCGAGGTCATCGACGCCACGGCCAAGCTTGGCCGCGTAGTAGTAGCGCAGGTATTCCGGCGACAGATGATCCAGATAAGTGCGGGCCTTGATGAAGGTGCCGCGCGACTTGGACATTTTCTGGCCGTTGACGGTCAAGTAGCCGTGCACGTTGATGCCGGTCGGCTTGCGGTAGCCGGCGCCTTCGAGCATGGCTGGCCAGAACAGCGCATGGAAATTGACGATGTCCTTGCCGATGAAATGGTACAGCTCGGCGGTCGAGTCCTTGCCCCAGAACGCGTCGAAGTCCAGCTCCGGCGTACGGTTGCAGAGGTTCTTGAAGCTGGCCATGTAACCGATCGGCGCATCCAGCCACACATAGAAATACTTGCCCGGCTCGCCCGGGATCTCGAAGCCGAAGTACGGCGCATCGCGCGAGATGTCCCACTGCTGCAGGCCGGCGTCCAGCCATTCGGCGATCTTGTTGGCCACGGCGTCCTGCAGGGTGCCGCTGCGGGTCCAGGCCTGAAGCATTTCCTGGAAATCCGGCAGCTTGAAGAAGAAGTGCTGGGAATCCTTGAGCACCGGGGTGGCGCCGGAGATGGCCGACTTCGGATCCTTCAGATCGGTCGGCGCGTAGGTCGCACCGCATTTTTCGCAGTTGTCACCGTACTGGTCTTCAGTGCCGCATTTCGGGCAGGTGCCCTTGATGAAGCGGTCGGCCAGGAACATTTTCTTTTCCGGGTCGAAATACTGGGTGATCGAGCGCTGGGCGATATGCCCGGCGTCACGCAGCTTGAGGTAGATCTGGCTCGACAGCTCACGGTTTTCTTCGGCGTGAGTGGAGTGGAAATTGTCGAAATCGACAAGGAAGTCGGCAAAGTCGGCGCTGTGTTCAGCCTGCACGTTGGCGATCAGTTGTTCCGGGGTGATGCCTTCCTTTTCCGCGCGCAGCATGATCGCCGAACCGTGGGCGTCGTCGGCGCAGACATAAATGCATTGGTTGCCGCGATGCTTCTGGAAGCGCACCCACATATCGGTCTGGATGTATTCCAGCATGTGGCCAAGGTGAATCGAACCATTGGCGTAGGGCAGGGCGCTGGTGACGAGGATCTTGCGTGGCTCGGACATGGGGCTTCGCTACTTGATGAAACGGAGGTCGGCCACTATAAAGCGCCGGCGCATATTTTTCACCCCTGCGCCACTGGGTACTTTGAGTGTTCTTGTGGCGAGGGGATTTATCCCCGCTGGGTGGCGAAGCCGCCCGAAAACCGCAAACTTCGATGTATCAGATAGTCCGAGTGCAATGGCTTTACGACTGCTGCGCAGCCGAACGGGGATAAATCCCCTCACCACGGTGGCTTTTCAGCGCAAGTAATCTGTTCGCCTCAAATCGGTGTCCAGCGTACGATAGCCGCCATTCTTTCCAGTCTTGTTATCGGAGTTGCCCATGAGCGCCGTCACTCGCGCAGCGGTGGAAGCCGTCCTCAGCCAATACACCGACCCTTACCTGAACCAGGACCCGGTCAGCGCCGGTTGCGTGAAAAACATCGAGATCATCGGTGACCGCGTCAATGTGCAGCTGGAAATCGGCTACGCCGCCGGACTGTTCAAGAGCGGTTGGGCGCAATTGCTGCAACTGGCCATCGAAAACCTCGACGGCGTGGTCATCGCTCGCGTCGAGGTCACCAGCGTGATCGCCGCGCACAAGGCCCAGGCGCAGATTCCCGGGCTGGCCAACGTCAAGAACGTCGTCGCCGTCGCTTCCGGCAAGGGCGGCGTGGGCAAATCCACCACCGCTGCCAATCTCGCGCTGGCGCTGGCGCGCGAAGGCGCCAAAGTCGGCATCCTCGACGCCGATATCTACGGCCCGAGCCAGGGCATCATGTTCGGCATTCCCGAGCGCACCCGTCCTGAGGTCAAGGATCAGAAGTGGTTTGTGCCGCTCAAGGCCCACGGCGTGGAAGTCATGTCGATGGCCTTCCTGACCGACGACAACACGCCGATGGTCTGGCGCGGGCCGATGGTTTCCGGGGCGCTGCTGCAACTGGTTACGCAAACCGCGTGGGGCGATCTGGATTATCTGGTCATCGACATGCCACCAGGCACCGGCGACATCCAGCTGACCCTGGCGCAGAAAGTCCCGGTGGCGGGTGCGGTGATCGTCACCACGCCGCAGGATCTGGCACTGCTCGACGCACGCAAAGGCGTGGAAATGTTCCGCAAGGTCAACATTCCGGTGCTGGGCGTGGTGGAAAACATGGCGGTGCACATCTGCTCGAACTGCGGGCATGCCGAGCATCTGTTCGGTGAAGGTGGTGGCGAGAAACTGGCCACCCAGTACGGCGTCGAATTGCTGGCCTCGCTGCCGCTGTCGATGCTGATCCGCGAACAGGCCGATGGCGGCAAGCCAACCGTAATCGCCGAGCCGGACAGCCAGATCGCCATGGTCTATCAGGAACTGGCCCGCCACGTCGGCGCGCGGATCGTGTTGCAGGAAGCCGCCACGCCGGCGATGCCGAACATCACCATCAGCGACGATTGATCCATCAGCAGCGCTGAAAAACCTGTGGGAGCGAGCCTGCTCGCGAAAGCGGTAGATCAGACAACCAATGGGTTGAATGACACACCGGATTCGCGAGCAGGCTCGCTCCCACATTTGTTTCAGGGTGACAGTCAGATGCGCAACCCGCCATCCATCTCCAGAATCCGCCCGGTGTAGTAGTCGTTCTCGAAGATATACGCCGCCGAATGGGCGATCTCTTCGGGCTTGCCCATGCGCTTGAGCGGAATCCCCGACGTCATCTTCTCCAGCGCTTCCGGCTTCATGCCCAAAGTCATTTCGGTTTCGATGAAGCCCGGTGCGATGCCCGCCACGCGAATGCCGTAACGCGCCAGCTCCTTCGCCCAGGTCACGGTCGCCGCTGCGACGCCGGCCTTGGCTGCGGAATAGTTGGTCTGCCCGACGTTGCCTGCGCGGGAGATCGACGAAATATTGATGATCGCGCCGCTGTTCTTCAGCTCGACCATCTTCGCTGCGACTTCACGGGTGCAGAGAAACACGCCGGTCAGGTTGACGTCGATCACCGCCTGCCACTGCGCCAGGCTCATCTTGGTCATCTCGCCGTCCTTGACCTTCAACAGCAGACCATCGCGCAGAATCCCGGCGTTGTTGATCAGGCCGTGGATGGCGCCGAAGTCTGCGGCCACTTGCGCGACCATGTGCTCGACCTGTTCTTCATTGGCGACGTTGCACAGGTAGCTGCGCGCTTCGACACCTTTGGCTTTGCAGGCGGCCACGGCGGCGTCGAGTTTTTCCTGATTCAGATCGACCAGGGCCAGCTTCGCGCCCTTGCCGGCGAAATACTCGGCCATGGAACGGCCCAAACCCTGGCAACCGCCGGTGATAATGATTACTTTGTCGTTGAGTTGCATTCGCATGTCCCGCTGGCAGGTCTGAGTTGTTTTTGTTGTCGGCAACGCTCGATCGGCACCGGTCAGGCCTGGTAGCACACGAACATTTGCCCGATGCGCGCCGGTTACTTTTCGCTGCGCGCCTGTCCGTTTTCTAGACGGAACCCATTTAAGGAGTCACAAATTGAGCGCTGAAGTGGCGAAGAATGCCCGAGAATTGCTTCTCAAGGAATACCGAGGAGTGCTGTCGACCCACTCCAAATCGATGCCGGGTTTTCCCTTTGGCTCGGTTGTGCCGTATTGCCTGGACGAGCAAGGCCGGCCGCTGATCCTGATCAGCCGCATCGCCCAGCACACGCATAACCTGCAGAAAGATCCGAAGTGTTCGATGCTGGTGGGCGAGCGCGAGGCCGACGATGTGCAGGCGGTCGGGCGGCTGACTTATCTGGCCGAAGCGCAGAAGCTCGCAGAACCGGCAGCCATCGACGCTGCCGCCGAACGCTATTACCGCTATTTCCCCGACTCGCAGAATTATCACCAGGCCCACGACTTCGACTTCTGGGTGCTCGATCCGGTGCGCCATCGCTACATCGGCGGCTTTGGTGCGATCCACTGGATCGACGATCTGACCCTGGCCAACCCGTTCGCCGGCAAAGCGGAAATCAGCATGGTCGAGCACATGAACAGCGACCATGCCAAAGCCATCGCCCATTACGTCGAGCTGGCCGGGCTGCCCAACAGCACGCCGGCGCAACTGGCCGGCATCGACAGCGAGGGCATGCACCTGCGCATCGGTCAGGCCGTCTACTGGTTGCCCTTCGCGGCGCCATGTAATACGCCGACACAAGTGCGCGAGGCCTTGGTTTCTCTGGCTCACGCCCAGTCCTGGCCGAAAAAAGCGCAAAGTTAAGCTTGAATTCACGCAAGGGCGACGTCATCTAGGGCTTACTGCAAGGCATTTCTTGCGTTGAGGAAACTTTGATGCGCCCTTTTCTGTTGCTCTTTCTGCTGTTTCCAGTGCTGGAGCTGTTCGTATTCGTCAAAGTGGCAGGCTCTATCGGGTTCTTCCCGGCCCTGCTGCTGATCATTCTCGGCTCGATGTTCGGTGTGTTCGTGCTGCGCGTCGCCGGTCTGGCCACCGCATTGCGTGCCCGGGAAAGCCTGAATCGCGGCGAGTTGCCCGCGCAGACCATGCTCGAAGGCCTGATGCTGGCACTGGCCGGTGGCCTGTTGATCATTCCCGGCTTCATCAGTGACGTCGTCGGTCTGGTGATGCTGTTGCCGGTCACCCGTCGTCTGCTGGCGAACAAGATGCGCCAGCGTGCTGAAGACCAGGCCATGCGCCAGCGTGCCTTCGCCGACGACCTGCAACCCCGTGGCGGCCCGGCTCCGCGCGAGCCGCTCGGTCGAGAGCCGAATGTGATCGAAGGCGAGTTCGAACACCGCGACAACAAGTGATATCAGCATCGACACGGCACCCTCGGGTGCCGTGCTCGTTTATGGCGCTTTTTTACGGTGTGGCGATGAAAAATTTTTTCCGCCAGCCCTTGTAATCGGCTTGTACGCCCCTATGTATCGGTCACCGAAAGGTTTCCGGTATTCAAACCGGACAGACTTGCGCGGTTCGCTCGACGGACCGCAACCGGCGCAGGCCGGATTCGTTAAACCCGCCGGGACTACACCGGCCGATGAAAACCACAATTAGGAGAGATCGACAATGAAGCTTCGTCCTCTGCATGACCGCGTCGTCATCCGTCGCAGCGAAGAAGAAAAGAAAACCGCTGGCGGTATCGTCCTGCCAGGTTCGGCTGCTGAAAAAGCCAACCACGGTGTGATTCTCGCTGTAGGCCCGGGCAAAGCTCTGGAAAACGGTGAAGTGCGTGCACTGTCCGTGAAGGAAGGCGACAAGGTTGTGTTCGGTCCTTACTCCGGCAGCAACACTGTGAAAGTCGATGGCGAAGACCTGCTGGTAATGAGCGAGAACGAAATCCTCGCGGTTATCGAAGGCTGATATCCCCGTTCATTTTCCCGCTACTACAAAGTATTTAAGGAATATCGATCATGGCTGCTAAAGAAGTTAAGTTCGGCGATGCCGCCCGCACCAAGATGCTCAAAGGCGTCAACGTTCTGGCTGACGCGGTAAAAGCGACCCTGGGCCCGAAAGGCCGTAACGTGGTTATCGAGAAGAGCTTCGGCGCTCCGACCATCACCAAGGACGGCGTTTCCGTCGCCAAAGAAATCGAACTGGATGACCGCTTCGAAAACATGGGCGCGCAGCTGGTCAAAGACGTTGCCTCCCGTGCCAACGATGACGCTGGTGACGGTACTACCACCGCTACCGTTCTGGCTCAGTCGATCGTCAACGAAGGCCTGAAAGCCGTCGCTGCCGGCATGAACCCGATGGACCTGAAGCGCGGCATCGACAAGGCGACCATCGCCATTGTCAAAGAGCTCAAAGCCCTGTCCAAGCCATGCGCTGACTTCAAAGCCATCGCTCAGGTCGGCACCATCTCGGCCAACTCCGACAACTCCATCGGCGACATCATTGCCGAAGCCATGGAAAAAGTCGGTAAAGAAGGCGTGATCACCGTTGAAGAAGGCTCGGGCCTGGAAAACGAACTGTCGGTTGTAGAAGGCATGCAGTTCGACCGTGGCTACCTGTCGCCATACTTCGTCAACAAGCCGGACACCATGGTTGCCGAGCTCGACGGCCCGCTGATCCTGCTGGTCGACAAGAAGATCTCGAACATCCGCGAAATGCTGCCAGTGCTGGAAGCCGTTGCCAAAGCCGGCCGTCCGCTGCTGATCGTGGCCGAAGACGTTGAAGGCGAAGCCCTGGCGACTCTGGTTGTGAACAACATGCGTGGTATCGTCAAAGTCGCTGCCGTCAAGGCACCGGGCTTCGGCGACCGTCGCAAGGCCATGCTGCAGGACATCGCTGTTCTGACCGGCGGTACCGTTATCTCCGAAGAGATCGGTCTGAGCCTGGAAAGCACCACCCTGGAGCACCTGGGTAACGCCAAGCGCGTAACCCTGTCCAAGGAAAACACCATCATCGTTGACGGTGCTGGCGTGCAGGCAGACATCGAAGGCCGTATCGCTCAGATCCGCGCCCAGGTTGCCGAAACTTCCTCGGACTACGACCGTGAAAAACTGCAAGAGCGTCTGGCCAAGCTGTCCGGCGGCGTTGCAGTGATCAAGGTTGGCGCTGGTTCCGAAGTTGAAATGAAAGAGAAGAAAGCCCGCGTTGAAGACGCCCTGCACGCAACCCGCGCAGCCGTTGAAGAAGGCGTGGTACCTGGCGGCGGCGTGGCGCTGATCCGTGCTCTGGAAGCACTGACCGAGCTGACCGGCGACAACGCTGACCAGAACGTCGGTATCGCTGTGCTGCGTCGCGCTGTTGAAGCGCCGCTGCGTCAGATCGCTGCCAACTCCGGTGACGAGCCAAGCGTCGTCGTCAACGAAGTGAAGAACGGCAAAGGTAACTTCGGTTACAACGCTGCTTCCGGCGAATACGGCGACATGATCGAAATGGGCATCCTGGACCCAACCAAGGTAACCCGTTCGGCTCTGCAAGCTGCAGCCTCGATCGGCGGTCTGATCCTGACCACCGAAGCAGCGGTTGCCGACGCACCGAAGAAAGAAGGTGCAGCTGGCGGCGGTATGCCAGACATGGGCGGCATGGGTGGCATGGGCGGCATGATGTAAGCCAGCCCTGGCCCTGTAACGCAAAACCCCGCTGGCGAAAGTCAGCGGGGTTTTTTATTACCCCAATTTCGAAGCTCACTGGTATCCCCCTGTGGGAGCGAGCCTGCTCGCGAAAGCGGTCTGTCATCCGACATGCAAGCCAGTTGAGCCGACAATTCGCGAGCAGGCTCGCTCCCACAGGTGCTTTATTTCAGGCATTGATCGGCTGTGTGTTCATCGCCGTCGAAGTCTTGCCAGCCGGGCGATACAGCACCCAGTAATAAGCCCCTAGGCAAATCAGCCAGCAGAAAATCGCCGTCCACACGTTGTGCGAAAAGAAGTGCGCGCCTTGCATCATGCGACTGATCGAGAACACCGAACCCAGCGCAAAGGCGAACACAAACGCCTGCCGCGCCAGTCGTGGACGGCGGTCGCGCAGCACGAAGAACAGTGCAAACAGGGTGAACCCGGTCGCCGCATGGCCACCCGGCCAGCAACGTCCCGGCTTGTCCGTGGTGGGGCGATGTTCCATGAGTTTGCTGTAGGTCTCGTGGCCGCCGAATTGCTCTAGGCTCCATGGGCACTGCACAGCGGTGACGGCTTTGACCGGAGTGACAAACGAAGTCGCCAGCCCCAGCGACAGCACCAGACAGCCCAATTCACGCTTGAACGGTTTCAGCCGTTCGATGAAAAACGCACCGATGAAACCCAGAATGGCAAACACCGAGAAGCCGATCACCAGCTGTTTTGCCCGGTCATGCAGGATGTCTTCAAGCACATAGCTGTGCCGCCCGATGAAATCCCCCGCGACCGGGTCGTAGAACATTTGCGCCAGAACCATGTCCAGATCGGTCAGTTCGAGCAGCAGCAGAATGATCGCCGCCGCTGCGGGAATGCCCAGACACAACCACCAGTTCAGCGGTCTTGAAGCGGGAAGGGCAGAGGTCGACACCATGGCAGGTTCCTTGGTCGATGAACGGAGGAGAGCGTAATCGCGCGGAGTCTGCGCGCGCTGGCGTCGGCGATTTGTTAACCGAAAGTGAAAAAAACGTCGGAGCGCGCGCAGTGCAGGTTTATCGAAAAACGCCCCTAGCCCTGAGCCACACTTGGCCGTAAGCTGCGCGGGCCAAGACGGCCGTTACCCCGTTCGGAGGAGATGTCCATGCGAATTCTGCTGGTCGAAGACAACCGTGACATCCTGGCCAATCTGGCCGATTACCTGGGCCTCAAGGGCTATACCGTCGATTGCGCGCAAGACGGCTTGTCCGGTCTGCATCTGGCGGCGACCGAGCATTACGATCTGATCGTGCTTGACATCATGCTGCCCGGCATCGACGGCTACACCTTGTGCAAACGCCTGCGCGAAGACGCCCGGCGTGACACGCCGGTGATCATGCTGACCGCCCGTGATCAACTCGACGACCGGCTGCAAGGCTTCAAGTCCGGCGCCGACGATTACCTGATCAAACCGTTTGCGCTGTCCGAGCTAGCGGCCCGCGTCGAAGCGGTGATGCGCCGTGCTCAGGGCGGCGGTCGCCGGGCGTTGCAGGTCGGTGACCTGAGCTACGACCTCGACACCCTGGAAGTGACCCGCGAAGGCAAGCTGCTCAAACTCAACCCGGTGGGTCTCAAGCTGCTCGCGGTGTTGATGCAGAAGAGCCCGCACGTGCTGCGTCGGGAGATTCTCGAAGAAGCGCTTTGGGGCGATGACTGCCCGGACAGCGACAGCCTGCGCAGCCATGTCCACCAATTGCGGCAGGTGATCGACAAGCCATTCGCCAAGCCACTGCTGCACACCGTGCACGGTGTCGGTTATCGCTTGGCCGAGGGGCGAGATGGAGTTTAAGCAGAGTCTTTCCCAGCGGATCATCATCGCCTTTGCGCTGATGAGCGCACTGGTCGCCGGCGCTTTCGCCATGGGCATCGTTGCGACGGTGCACCTGGTGGAAGAGAAACTGATTTCGGCGGGATTGGGCGGCGACCTGCAACGTTTGCTGCTGATGGACAATGTCTCCGACTGGAGCCATCGGCCCGAGCCGGATCAGTTGTTCTATTTCAGTGGCGGGCCTGGGGATTTCGACCTGCCCAAGGATCTGCGTCACCTCGATGCCGGTTTCCATGAGGTCTTTCGCGAGCAGCTGTCCTATCACGCCATGGTCGAAGTGGTGGATGGTCGGCGTTATGTCTTGCTGCAGGACCAGAGCGATTTCGAAGAGCGCGAGCGCGTGCTGTTTGCGGTGGTGCTGGTGGGCTTCGTGCTCAGTCTGGCGCTGGCGGTGTTTCTTGGCTGGGTGCTCGCGCGCAAGGTGATGGCGCCGGTGGTGCGCCTGGCGCGGCAGGTCCGTCATCGCGACCAGCTGCTCGGGCTGGCGCCACCCTTGGCGCCGGACTACGCGGCGGATGAAGTCGGTGAACTGGCGGTGGCGTTCGATGCCACCCTGGGGCGCTTGCGTCAGGCACTGACCCGCGAGCGTCTGTTCACCAGCGACGTCAGCCATGAATTGCGCACGCCGCTGATGGTCCTGGCCAGTTCCTGCGAACTGCTGCTGGAAAACCCCGGAATCGATCAGCGCGGTCGCGCCCAGGTCGAGCGCATTGCCCGGGCCAGCGAGGAGATGCGCGAACTGGTACAGACCTTCCTGATGCTGGCGCGCACGCAGAACGAAGAGGCCGCAGCGGCGCCCCAGCAGAACCTCACACAAGTGGCCGAGAGCCTGCTGTGCCTGTGGCGTGAGCCGATCGAGCGCAAGGGGCTGACACTGATATTCGAGCCGGGCACACCAGCGGATACTCGCTACAACGCGACCTTGCTGAACGCGGTGATGGGTAACCTTTTGCGTAACGCACTGCATTACACCGAACAGGGTTTCATTCGCCTGACGCTCACCGCCAACGGTTTCGTCGTTGAGGATTCGGGCGTGGGCATTCCCGAGGAAAAACGCGAGGCGATGTTCGAGCCCTTTGTGCGCGGCAGCGAGAAGCGTGGCGAAGGGCTGGGCCTGGGTTTGTCGCTGGTGCAGCGTATCTGCGAAAACCAGGGCTGGACGGTCAGCTTGAGCACGATGGACCCCAATGGCTGCCGATTCGAGGTAGATCTTGGCGTGAATGCCAGCAAATAGTGGCTCGAGGCTACTCCCGTACACCTGTCTGAATCCTGTATAACGTTGTAATAATTTACGGATTTACCTGACAGATTTTTCACAATTGGATGACCTGACGCTGACACGCCGCTGTTTAAGGTGGCGTCATCAGAACAGGAGTCCAGATGATGGCCGGCCCGATCAAGCTCGATTTTTCCGAAAAGTACGACGACCAACACGCACAACGATATCTGCGCAAGCACCAGCAAAGCCTCGGTCGCCGCCTGTCGCACCTGCGCGATGAGCAAGTCGGTCGCAAGGCCTTGGCGCTGGCGGGAGATCCCGGGCTGGTGCTGGATCTGCCCTGCGGTGCCGGGCGTTTCTGGCCAATGCTCGCGGAGAAGCCCAACCGGGTGATCATCGGCGCGGACAATTCCGAGTCGATGATCAAGACCGCGATGCAGGGACAACCGGCCGAGGTGGTCAAGCGTGTACAACCGCTGCACACCTCGGCATTCGATATCGCTCTGCCGGATAACTCGGTCGACAGCATCTTTTGCATGCGTCTGTTGCACCACATCGGCGAGGCCGAGCACCGTCGGGTGATCCTGCGCGAGTTCGAGCGGGTGACCCGCGACAGCGTGATTGTTTCGTTGTGGGTCGACGGCAATTTCAAGGCCTGGAAGCGCAAGCGTGCCGAGCGGGATCGGCCAAGTCATGATTACCAGAATCGGTTTCTGATTCCGGCGGCGACGATCGAGAAAGAATTTGAACAGGCGGGTTTCCGCATTCAGGAACAACTGGACTTCATACCGCTCTATGCGATGTGGCGAGTTTACGTATTACGCAAGAGGTAGAGGATGGCAGTGCAAGCAGCGGTTGAAGCGGATGTCGCTCCCCAGGATCGTTTCGATTATTACTGGAACCAGCGCGGCGAATGGGTTGAAGAGCCCAATGTGCGCCGTGGTGGCGAAAGCGGGGTGCAGCGCATCGTCGACCGTGACGGGCAGCTTTTGTACGCCAAGCGCCAGACCGGGCACATCTATCGCAGTTGGTTGCACCCCTTCGGTCGCCCGACCGTATTGCGTGAACTCGACGCCCTGACTGGCGTTAGCAAACTCGGCGTGCGCGTACCGCAGATCGTCTTTTGCGGCGCCCAGCCGGATCCGCAGCACAAATGGCGCGCGCTGCTTGTCACCAAATCGCTCGATGGTTTCCAGGAACTGGAACACTGGCTGGCCGCTGCCGGTGGTCGCGATCAGTGTGGCGACGTGGTTTACGAGAAAGTCCTCAAGGACCTCGCCGAGAACCTGGCGCGCATGCACAAGGGCCGCTGGCAGCACAGCTGCATTTACATCAAGCACGTTTTCGTTCGCGTCACCGGCGAGGGCGAAGCAGCGCAGGTTGAAGTGGCGTTGATCGATCTGGAGAAGTGCCGCCAGCGTCTGACCCCCTATCGCGCCGCGCAGCATGACATGAAGCAACTGCGTCGCCATTCGTCGTTCCGCGATGCCGACTGGAAGAAACTTGTCTACTTTTATGAGACGGCGTTTGGCAGCGCTATCAAAGGTTTATAGCGATGAAACTCGAAATTGCACGAGGTTTGTTCCTGATCGGGGCCTTGGCAGTTGCTTCACTGGCGGTGGCTGCCTGGGAGCAGCCGCGCATGCAGGTCATAGGGGCGTCCGGGAACGACGCTCATTGTTCGGTTCCACGGGTGGCCAAGGCTTCCGTGGCGACCCAGCCTGATCATGATCTGCTGTTGTTCATGTTCGGACTGTCCCAAGGGATGAGGCCAGCCAGTTGAAACGATTCAAGCCCAAATAAAAGGCCTCGCAATTGCGAGGCCTTTTTTATTCCACAATTTTCAAGATACATACTGTCCTCTGTGGGAGCGAGCCTGCTCGCGAAGGTGTGTCAGTCGACATCAATTCAACTGAACTACCGCATTCGCGAGCAGGCTCGCTCCCACAGGGAAATGTGCTTATCTGGCATCCGGTTTCGCCAGGAAGGTATAGACACACGGCAGCACGAACAACGTAAACAACGTGCCAATCGACATCCCTGTGGCAATCACCATGCCGATATCAAAGCGGCTCACGGCGCCCGCGCCGGTTGCCAGAATCAGCGGCACCATGCCGAACACCATTGCCGCCGTCGTCATCAGTACCGGGCGCAAGCGAATTGCTGCCGCTTCCTCCACCGCGTCACGGGCGCTCAGGCCCTTGTCCTTGCGCAACTGGTTGGCGAATTCGACGATCAGGATGCCGTGCTTGCTGATCAGGCCGATCAGCGTCACCAGCCCCACCTGGGTGTAGATGTTCATGCTCGACCAGCCGAGGAACAACGGGATCAGCGCGCCGCAGATCGACAGCGGTACGGTGACCAGAATCACCAACGGATCGCGGAAGCTTTCGAACTGTGCGGCCAGCACCAGAAAGATGATCGCCAGCGCCAGAGCGAATGTGACCCACAATGCGCTGCCTTCCTGCACGTACTGGCGCGAGGCACCACCGTAATCGAAGGCAAACCCGGCCGGTGCTTCTTCGCGGGCAATCTGCAGCACGGTATCGATGGCTTCGCCCATGCTCACCAGCGGGAAACCGGAAATCTTCGCCGCGTTGAGCTGCTGGAACTGATTGAGCTGGCGCGGCCTTGCGCGGTCGCTGACCTTGATCAGCGTCGACAGCGGCAGCAATTCGCCCTGGGTGTTTTTCACGTAGTAATTGTTCAGCCAGTCCGGGTTGTCGCGGTAGGCCCGTTCGACCTGGGCGATGACCTTGTAGCTGCGCCCGTCGATGGTGAAGCGGTTGATCTCCGCCTCGCCCAGCAAGGTCGCCAGCGTGCTGCCGAGGTCTAGCATCGACACGCCCATCTGCGCAGCCTTGTCGCGGTCGATATCGACCACTACTTCCGGCTTGTCGAACGCCAGATCGAGGTCGACGAAGGCGAACTTGCCTGACTCCATGGCGCGTTTCTCGATGCGCTCGGCGACTTGCAGCAGCAGTTCATAGTCATTGGCGGTGTTGACCACGAATTCGAAGGGCAGGCCTTCACCGGTGCCGGGCAGGGAGGGCAGGTTGAAACCGAAGATCTGCAGGCCGGGAATGCTCTCCAGTTTGCTCTGCACCTCGGGAAGGATTTCCATCTGCGTGCGGCTACGCTCATTCCATGGCTTGAGCAGGAAGCCGCCGATACCGGCCTGCACGCCGTTGTAGCCGTTGATCTGGAACGAGGAGTAGTACTCGGGAAACTCCTTGAAGATGGTGATGAATTCGTCGGTGTAGGTGCTCAGGTAGTCGAGGTTGGTCGGCTGCGGCGCGCTGGCCATCATGAAAATGATGCCCTGGTCTTCGTCCGGGGCCAGTTCCGACTTGGTGAACTTGAGAAACACCGGAATCAGGCACAGCACGATCACCGCAAACACCAGCACCACCGGCCGAGTATTCAGCGTGCCATGCAGCATGCTTTGATAACGGCGCTTGAGGCCTTCAAAGACTCGGTCGAGACGATGGGCCAGGCCGCCGGGATTCTCTTCGTGGCGCAGCAGAAACGCGCACATCATCGGCGACAGCGTCAGGGCGACGACGCCGGAGATCACCACCGCGCCGGCCAGGGTCAGGGCGAACTCCTTGAACAGCGCTCCGGTCAGCCCGGTGAGAAAACCGATCGGCGCATACACCGCCGCCAGGGTGATGGTCATCGACACCACCGGCATGGCGATTTCCCGGGCGCCTTCCAGGGCTGCATCGAACGGCGTCTTGCCTTCCTCGATGTGCCGGTGGATGTTTTCCACCACGACAATCGCATCGTCCACCACCAGACCGATGGCCAGCACCATCGCCAGCAGCGTCAGCAGGTTCATCGAGTAACCCATCATCTGCATGAAGAACATCACGCCGATCATCGACAGCGGAATGGTCACCACCGGGATCACCACCGAGCGCAACGCGCCGAGGAACAGGAACACCACGACGATGACGATCAGTACCGCTTCGAACAGGGTCTTCACCACCTCATCGATGGAGGCCTGAATGAACAGCGTGGCGTCGTAGGCGATTTCGCTTTTCAGGTTCGGCGGCAGCTGCGCTTCCAGCTCGGGCATCAGCTTGCGCACTTCCTTGATCACGTCCAGCGGGTTGGCGCCGGGAGTGGCCTTGATGCCGATATACACCGACGGCGTGCCGCCGAACGAGCTGATCGAATCGTAGTTTTCCGCGCCCATTTCCACCCGCGCGACATCACGCAGCAACACGCGGCTGTCGCCATCGACCTTGAGCGGAATCGCCGCGAAGGCTTCCGCGGATTTCAGTTCGGTGTTGGCGTTGATGCTGGTGACGGTGTACTCGCCTTTCACTTCGCCCGCCGCCGAGAGAAAGTTGTACTGGCGCACCGCCGCAGTCACGTCGGCGGCACTGAGACCGAAGCCGGCGAGTTTCACCGGGTCGAGCCACAGGCGCATGGCGAACACCTGATTGCCGAGAATCTCCGCTTCGGCCATGCCCGGCAGCGTCGCCAGTTTTGGCTGGATGACCCGCGACAGATAGTCGGTAATCTGCGGGTTGCTCAGGTCCTTGCTGAAGAAACTGATGTACATCAGCGCCGAAGCGTCGGCGGATTCCTTGCTCAGCACCGGGTCTTCGGCGTCCTGCGGCAGCTTGTTCTTTACCTCGTTGGCCTTGGCCAGCAGTTCGGTGAACAAGCGGTCGGTGTTGGCACCGATGCGCGCGTAGATCGAGATCACCGAGAAGTTCTGCCGGCTCACCGAAGTCATGTAATCGATGCCTTCGGCGCTGGCCAGGCTCTGTTGCATCGGCTGGGTGATGTAGCCCTGAATGGTTTCGGCGTTGGCCCCGGGATAAGCGGTGGTCACCGTGATCAGGGCGTTTTCCATTTGCGGGTACTGGCGCAGCGGCAGCTTGCTCCAGGCCTGAAAGCCCAGCAGCACAATCAGCAGGCTGACCACGGTGGCGAGCACCGGGCGGCGGATGAACGGATCGGTAAAAGCCATGGGGATTCCTTGATCAGTCGGCGCGAGGCGGACTGTTCAGCTCGCCGAGGGTCTTGTCGTCGCTGATGGCGATAGGGGCACCGTTGTCCAGTTTGATCTGGCCAGCCGTCACCACTTGTTCGCCGCTCTGCACGCCCTTGTTGATCATCACCAGGCCATCGCGGCGTTCGCCGGTCTCGACGAAGCGCCGCTCGGCAATCAGCAGCGGTTGGCCGTTTTCATCCTTGGCGACGCTGCCGTCCTCGGCCTTCTTCTGCCCGACCACGTAAACCGAGTTGCCGTACAGGGTGTAGGTGATCGCGCTTTCCGGCACGACGATGTGCTTCTGCGGATTCGGCAGCAGCACTTCAAGGCTGGCGAACATCCCCGGCAGCAGCTTGCCGTCGGGGTTGGCGAGGGTGGCGCGGACCAGAATATTACGCGTGGTGCTTTCGACGATCGGGTTGATCGCGCTGATCTTGCCGACAAAGTTCTGTCCCGGATAAGCGGCGACGGTGAACTGCACGGGCTGGCCGATAGCGAGTTTCGGCACCGCTTGTTCGGGCACGTAGAAGTCGGCGTAAAGGCTGCTCAAGTCCTGCAACGTGGCGATTTTGGTGCCACTGGCGAGGTAGTCGCCGACGTCGACCTGACGGATGCCGATAGTGCCGCTGAACGGCGCGAGGATGCGCTTTTTCGCCAGCGATGCGTTGAGCTGATTGACCGTGGCCTTGTTCTTTTGCAGCACGGCGGAGAGGCGGTCGTACTCGCCTTTGGAGATCGCGCGGCTGTCGACCAGTTGCGCGCCACGGCCGAAATCAAGCTGCGCCAGACCGAGGTCGGCGCGGGCAGTTTCCAGCAGAGCGGATTCGACGGCGCTGTCGAGTTGCAGCAACGGTTGCCCGGCCTTGACCTTCTGCCCGGATTCGAATTTGAGTTCAGTGACGGTGCCGGAGACTTCCAGACTCAAGTCGACACCTTGCAGCGCCTTGAGCGTGCCGACGGTGGGCAGACGCATCTGCCACGGCTGTTCGCCGGCAGTGGCCACGGCGACACTGATCGGCGGCTTGGGCTTGGAAAAGCCCTGGATCATCGTGTAGATCGAAAAGGCTTTGTATCCGCCCAGCACCAGGACGAGCAGCAAAACAACACCCAACATGATCAGCATGCGGCGACGCAGCATATGTCCAGTTCCTTGGATAAATCATGAGACAGGCGGGCACATTACTCCGAGTCAGGTGGGGATTCCAACTGGCAGTTATTACGTGAAGGCCGGATATGAACCCTGTGGCGAGGGGATTTATCCCCGTTGGGCTGCGAAGCGGCCCCCTGAATCCTTCAGTCATACCGCAATTGCAGTTTTAAGGGCGGCTGCGCCACCCAACGGGGATAAATCCCCTCGCCACAGGATGGGGGGCCATCTCAAAAATGGGAGGGTATCAGGCCATCAGATGAAGATGGTTGTCCCAGAGCCCCGCCGGCAATTCCAGCGGCTTGGCCAGCAGTTGTTCCTGGCGGCAATCGTAGTAACGGCAACGGCCCTGCCCCGAGGTCACGACAAAGCCATCCTTTACCGCACCGACGCCGGCGCAATCAGGCAAAGGCGCATCGAGGCGCAGTTCGCCGCTGTCCAGATCCCAGATAAAGAAGCGATTGCCGCGCGGTGCCGTCAACGCGACCAGACGCAGATCGCTGTGCACCGCGACGCTGGCAGTGTAGTGCCCCATCGCCTGCAACTGCTGCTCGGCCACCGGGAACGCCACGAACGCTTGTCCCGGTCGCTTGATCGCCAACAGCTCCGAACGCTCGTGGGACGGCCCCATGAATTGCTGACCGGCGACGATGGTGCCGTCACTGGCGATGCCCAGGTGGCGGACGCTGTTCATCTGCTGGGCGAGGGTTTCCTTGCTCAGCAACGTGCCGTCGCGCTGCATCAGCACCAGGCTCGGTTCCATGGCGTTAAGGTTCATGTCGACGCGGCTTTCCGCCTCGGTGCGAATGCCGCCGTTGGCCACTACGAGCGTCTCGCCGTCTGGCATCCAGGACACCTGATGCGGGCCGAGACCGTGAGTGGAAATCTCGCCCGTGTGCACCAGCCGTTCGCCTTCGAACTTGTATACACCGAGCAGGCCACGGCCGGGATCGCTCGTGTCATTCTCGGTGGCGTACAGGTATTCGCCGTCCTTGTGCACCACGGCGTGGCCGTAGAAGTGCCGGTCCGGCTGCGAGGTCACGGTCTGCAGCAGCTTGCCGTCGCGCAGGTCGATCAGGTAACTCTCGGTTCCCGGACGCCGCGCGACGAACAGCGCCAGCGGCTGCGTCGGATGATTGATGATGTCGTGACAACGCTGGCCGACGTGGGTGGCGAACACCCGCGTACCGTCGAGCCGATAGCCGACGGCGTAATGCTTGCCGTCAGTATCGTCGCGCGCCGACAGCAACAGCGGGCTCTGATCCTTGCGTTTGAACAGCGTCCAGCCGCCCAGCGTCACTGCTCCCAGCAGTGCACTACCTAAAGTCAGAACCTGACGTCGCAGCATGGCACTCGCCCTCATCAGTCACCGTCGTTGGCGTTGAAGCCCAGTTGGATGCCCAGCGCCTTGGCCAGCTCGCCTTCATGCAGGCGATGGACGACGTTGAGGCTGTCGTAGATATCGTTGAGTTGCTGGCGCCCGGCGTCGTCTTCGAGCATTTCGCCGAGCGAAAGCTGGGTGCTGTCGAACAGCTTCAGCGAGGCGGCGTAAGCAGCATCGATCTTGTCCGCCAAGGGTTTCTGCTCGGCCGGCAGCAGACCGCGCAGGCCTTTGTTGTCGACGCCTTCCCAGACGGTTTTGGCTGCGGCAAGGCTGGCTTCCAACGCCGACAGCGACGACTGGCTGCGCCACGCATCCGCCTGGAACGGCTGCGGCACGCCCTTGCTCTGCCGGCCCATCGGCGTGCCGAGTTTTTTCTTCAGGGTATCCAGTGCCGTCACTTGTACGCGCAGCAGATCGGCGATCGCTTCGTGGGAGTCGGCGTAGCGCTGGTTAGGGAACTTGCTCATCTGCGCGAGCATGCCGTCGGTGTTGTTCCAGCCCTGCAGGATTTCTTCCGCCAGTTGCTTCTGGCGTTCGCCGATGGCGATCAGCAGCGGGCAGTATTTGGCTTTTTGCGCGTCGTTGGCGACGTCAGGCTTGGCGTCGAAGAGGATGTATTCGTAAGCCGACAGGCCCTGCACCACGACGCTGGATTTGGCCAGCGCTGCGGCATCGATCTGCGGCTGGGCCACGACCAATTGCTCGACCTGACGGCCGACGAGGTTTTTCTTGTCCGGCCAGAACTGCACTTGCCACGAGCGATTGCCCTCGGCCAGCGGCCCGATCAACAGCGGTTGCAACTCGGCCCAGGCTTTCTGCGCGTGAAGGAAGTCGGCACGGGCGGTTTCCAGGGTCTCTTTGCCCTGGCAGTAGGCGAGGGCGCTGACCGCCAGTTGCCGGTCGGCTTCGACCCAGCGAGTGTAGGTCGGCAGGATCACCGATTTGGCGATCGCCGCCGAAGTGACCGCTTGCGGGTCCTGCGGCGAGCAGGCGCCGAGGGCGAGCGCGGCAAGGCTGGTGAACAGTAACTTGGGACGGAACATGTCGGGCTCCCGATGCTTTTACAGTATTTAAAGTGAGTTCAGAAAAGCCAGCAACGCAGCGCGCTGCTCGGCATTGAAAGACAAAACCTGTTGCTGCGCCGCCGTCGCCTCGCCGCCATGCCAGAGCACCGCTTCGAGCAGGTTGCGTGCGCGACCGTCATGCAAAAACTGGGTGTGACCGCTGACCGCTTGCGTCAGACCGATCCCCCACAACGGCGGCGTGCGCCAGTCGCGGCCGGAGGCCTGAAATTCGGTGCGGTTGTCCGCCAGGCCTTCGCCCATGTCATGCAGCAGCAAGTCGCTGTATGGACGAATCACCTGATTGGCCAATTCCGGTTCGGCGGCATCGGCGGCCGTGGTGTATTTCGGCGTGTGGCACGACTGGCAACCGGCCTGGAAAAACAGATTCTTGCCGGCCAGCACCTGTGGATCGTTGACGCCACGGCGCGCCGGCACTGCCAGGTTGCGGCTGTAGAACAGCACCAGACGCAGAATGTTTTCGCTGACTTCCGGTTCGCCGTCGGGACCATTGCCGTTCGGCGCCTGTTTGCAAGCGGTTTGCGCTTCGGTGCAATCGTCGAACGGCCGCAGGCTAGTGGTCAGGCCCATGTCACCGGAGAACGCGTGAACATTCTGTTGATTGAGATTCGGTTGCCCGGCTTTCCAGCCGAACCGGCCGATGACGGTTTTCTGCAACTGGTCATCCCAGACCTGGTTGGGTCGGCCATTGATGCCGTTGCTCTCTTTCGCCTGGGCGGCGGCGTTGGCGAGGATCGCCTCTTCGGGGATCGCTTCGAGCAGGCCCAGACCAATCATCGGCGGCGCCACCCGCGCGGAAAAACGCGTGTCCGGGTGCATCGACCCGTAACCGAGTTGAGTGATCTGCAAGGTCGGTTTGCGCAGCTCGACTTCAGTGCCGTCCTTGAAGCGTACCGGCACCGGCGTGTAGTCCACCCGCACCTTGCCTTCCGGGGCAACGCCGGGCACGGCCATGTCCTGGAACTGCCCGCCATACACCGGCTCCGGCACTACGCCGAGCTGTTGGATGACTTTGGCGTATTGCGGCGTGTCGGGAATCGACAGGCGCACCAGCATCGACACTGCATTGCTTGCATCAGGTGCCGGCGGATGACCGCGACCGTCCTTGATGTGGCAGTTCTGGCAGGCGTTGGTATTGAACAACGGGCCGAGACCGTCGCGCGCCGTGGTGGTCGACGGCGCGATCACCCACGGGCTGCGAAAGAAACTGTTGCCGACACTGAAGTCCACGCGCCGCGAGGGCGGCAAGTTGGCCGATGGCAGGGAGAAGGCGTTCTGATCGCTCTTGCGCACGGTCGCCGCACCGCCCGAACGCGCTTCCCCCGGCTCGGCCTTGGTGAAACGCGGGGCGTCATCGCAGGCACTCAGGCCCAGGGCCAGCAACAGTGCGGACAAGCGAAGAGGCAGCGAGGGCATCAGACATCCTGCGGACGGGCAAAAATGAAGGCGCAAAGTCTAACAGGGCGGGGGAGTTTGAATAAGAGGAATTATCGTTTGCTTGATATCGCGCAAGCCTTTAAGCGCATGCCAACACTGTGGGAGCGAGCCTGCTCGCGAAAGCGATGCCCGACGCGCTGAAAATGCTGCGCCGGATCAAGCCTTCGCGAGCAGGCTCGCTCCCACAGGGATAGTGGTGTGCCAATAATGAAAAAGGCGACCCGAAGGTCGCCTTTTTTTGACGCGGACGCTGCGATCAGAATTCGTGATCGGCGCTGTCCGGGTTCAGGTCGCTGATGCCCAGTTTGCCCGCAGCGGCTTCGATCGAGCCGGTCTGCTTGACCAGCGCGGCGATGGCGTCGCGAACGACCTGGTTGCCAGCGGTGTTGCCGGCAGCGATCAACTGGTCGTAGTGCTCACCCTTGTTGGCGTGATCGACCATGACCTGGATCTTCGCTTCGGTCGCGGCCAGATCGGCTTTCAGCGCGGTGTCGGCAGCCGGGTCGGCCTTGGCCACCAGCGACGACAGGCTGGCGCCGGTCATCTTGGTGCCGTCAACACGGGTGTACTCGCCCAGGTAAACATTACGCACGCCTTTGGCGTCGTAGAAGTGCGAGTAGTGGGTGTTGTCGCTGAAGCAATCCTGCTCGTCTTCAGGGGAGTTGGCTTCCAGGGAAACCTTCATGCGCTCGCCCGCCAGTTCACCCAGGGACAGGCTGCCCATGCCGAAGAGCATTTTGCGCAGGCCGGTTTCGCCTGGCTCGGCTTCCAGGGTGGCGCGGTAGTTGTCGGCCACGTTCGGCTTCCAGTTGGCGACCATTTCTTCCAGATCGCTGACCAGCAGTTGGGTCACGGCTTTCAGGTAGGCGCGACGACGCTCGTTGTGACCACCGGTGGCGCCGGCGCCTTCCAGGTAGTCCGAGGCCGGACGGTTGCCAGCGCCAGGGCCGGTGCCGTTCAGATCCTGGCCCCAGAGCAGGAATTCGATCGCGTGGTAGCCGGTGGCGACGTTGGCTTCGGAACCGCCCAGCTCGTTGAGGCTGGCGAGTTTTTCCGGGGTGATTTCTTTCACGTCGACTTTGTCTTCGCCGACCTGCACTTCGGTGTTGGCAATGATATTGGCGCTGGCGCCCGGGTTACCCAGTGCGTGCTCGTAGGATTTGTCGACGTAGTCGATCAGGCCTTCGTCCAGCGGCCAGGCGTTAACCTGACCTTCCCAATCGTCAATGATGGTGTTGCCGAAGCGGAACACTTCGCTCTGCAGGTACGGCACGCGCGCGGCGACCCAGGCAGCCTTGGCTGCTTTGAGGGTGTCGGCATTCGGCTTGGCGAGGAACGCGTCGACCGCAGTTTGCAGGGTTTTCGCAGTGGATTCGGCATCGCTGTAAACGGCGAAGACCATGTCGGCATAGTGCGCGACCACGGCCTTGGCGGCAGCATCGTCAACTTTACCGGCAGCAGGAGCCGGTGCAGCGGGGGCTGGAGCAGCGCTGCTGGAAGCCGGAGTCATTTCGGAGGCTTTTTCTTTGTCCTTGCCTTCGCCGCAACCGGCGAGGGAAATAGCGATGGCCAGCAGACTGGCGGTAGCCAGAGGCATACGAATCATGGCGAACATCCTGCTTCGGTAGTTGAATGGACTGGCGCCGGGGGCGCGCAAAACTGCGACATAATGCAAATCTTTCGCATTATGTGTAAAGGCGTGCTTGGAAATATTTCTTATTTGCGCATGAAGATCAAAAGATCGCAGCCTCGTTGCACTCGTCAGCTCCTACAGGAGGAACGCATTTCAAATGTAGGAGCTGCCGAAGGCTGCGATCTTATAAAATAGCCGCGTTGCTGCGTTGCGCCTGCTTGAGGTAAATACCCAGCTCCCGCGCCGGCAGCGGTTTGCTGTAGTGGTAGCCCTGACCTTCGTGGCAACCCTCGGAAATGATGTAGGTTTCCTGCTCGGCGGTTTCCACGCCCTCGGCAATCACCTGCATGCCCAGGCTCTTGCCCAGCTGGATGATCGCGCGAACGATGGTCGCGTCATCGTCGTCATCGAGCAGATCCTGCACGAAGCTCTTGTCGATCTTGATCTTGTCCAGCGGCAGGCTTTTCAGATAGCTGAGGGACGAGTAGCCGGTGCCGAAGTCGTCGATCGCGATCAGCGCGCCGGAGCGGCGCAGGCTGAGCAGATGCTGGGCGGCGGTGGTGATGTCTTCCATCAGGCCGGTTTCGGTGACTTCCAGTTCCAGACTGCGCGGCGGCAAGCGGTACATCTGCAACAGGTTGTTGACCACCCGTGGCAGCTCGGCGTGGTGCAGTTGCACGGTGGACAGATTGACCGCCATGCGCAAATCGACAAAACCTTGATCGTGCCATTCGCGCAATTGCTTGCAGGCCTGATCGAGCACCCACTCGCCGATGGCGATGATCGTGCCGTTCTGTTCGGCCAGCGGAATGAACAGGTCCGGCGGCACCAGCCCGTGTTCCGGATGTTGCCAGCGAATCAGCGCTTCGACGCCAACCACGCGGTGATCGCGATAACTGATCTGCGGCTGATAGACGAGGTAGAACTGGTCGCGGATCAGCGCATCGCGCAAATCCTTTTCCAGCTCGCGACGACGGCGCATCTCGCTGTCGACGCTGGCGATATAGAACTGATAGCGATTGCGCGAGCGGGTCTTGGCCAGGGTCATGGTCTGCTCGGCTTTCTGCAACAGCTTCTCGGTGCTGTCGCCGTCCTCGGGGAACAGGGTGATGCCGATGGTCGCGCGCAGGCGGATTTCCTGATCGTCGAGGGCGAAGGGCGCCTCGAGGTCATCGAGAATGCTCTGCGCCAGTTCCGCTGCTTCGTAAGGCTGTTCAATGTCGGCCTGCACCAGCGCGAACTGATCGCCGCCCAAGCGAGCGAGGGCGCCCAGGCGACCGCTGTGGGCACGTAGACGATCGGCCAGGGCCAGCAGCAATTGGTCGCCGGTCTGGTAGCTGAATTGCTCGTTGATGCCCTTGAAGTCATCCAGGCCGACGCACAACACCGCGACGCGGCGCTGCAATTTTCCGGCATCGACGAGAATCTTGTCCAGTTGCTGCTGCAATTGCTGGCGGTTCGGCAGGCCGGTGAGGAAGTCGTACTGGGCCATGCGCAGCAGGCTGTTTTCCGCTTCGTGGCGCAGGTGGGTGTTGCGTTCGATGGACTCGAGCAACTGGTTGGCGGTGTTGATCCACAGGCCCAGCTCGTTTTTTTCGTGGCCCTTGATCTGCGGAATCTTGTGCTCGCTGGGACGATCCGGGTTGATTTCGGTGAGGTGCTCGATGATTCGCGACAGCGGTTTGGTCAGCAGCCAGTGATAGACCAGATACAGCACCAGGCCCAACGCCAGTGCGCGCAGCACGCCGGAAATGAAAATGATCACTGAGCTGACGATAAACCCTTCGCCATAGGTGGCGGTGTCGAGGGTGATGCTCAGGTCGCCGTAGTATTCGCTGTAGGGGCCGCGGCCGACCAGTTGCGTGGTGAAGGTGCGTTCCTGGCCGAGAATCAGGTCGGTCAGCCAACGGCTATTGGAATGCTGCAGTTCGCGGGATTTCTGCGCCAGCATGGCTTCGTTGGGGTGGCCGATGGAGGCCTGACGCACGGCGTCGTCCTGGAACAGCCCTTCGATCACCTGCATGCCCATTTCCCGGTCCAGGCTGTACACGGCCTGGGTCGATGGATCGCGGAACATGTCGAGGATGCGCTCGGCGTCGCCGGCAACCGCCTGACGGGTCTTGTAGGCATCGAAGACAATCTGCGCGCAGCTCAAGACTACGCCTACGATCAATGCCGACAGGAGCACGACCCGGAGCAACTTCACCGACAAGCTGTTCTTGAGTTCCAGCTTCAAAGGGTTATTCCTTGTTCCGTGCGGGTAGCGTCAAGTTGCCATGAGTATTGGCAATCCCGGGTTGGCAGTCAAAGGGACAATCGGGCACGGGAAAAGTCGCCGTGATCCTGGCCGCAATGTCGTCATTTGAGTAATAGCTCTGAATTAACTGTGTCGGTTGCAATTGCCTTCAACTTGAGCACTGGGCCAAAGATTTTTTCCTGTCTGTGATGGTAGACGGCTGGGGGCTGGCGGCAAACGGCGCGAAGCTGCTTTTACCGTGCGAGAAACGCCATGCGCCGGGCATAAAAAAACCCGGCAGAAGCCGGGTTTTTCATCTGGCGCGCAGCTTAAGCGGTGAAGGTTTTGCCTTCGAACTGCTCGGCCACGAACTTCCAGTTGACCAGGTTCCAGAACGCTTCAACGTACTTCGGACGCAGGTTGCGGTAGTCGATGTAGTAAGCGTGTTCCCAGACGTCGCAGGTCAGCAGCGGGGTGTCGCCGCTGGTCAGCGGGTTGCCGGCGCCGATGGTGCTGGCCAGGGCCAGGGAACCGTCAGCCTTTTTCACCAGCCAGCCCCAGCCGGAACCGAAGGTGCCGATCGAGGTTTTGCTGAATTCTTCCTTGAACTTGTCGAACGAACCGAACGCTGCGTTGATGGCATCTGCCAGTGCGCCGGTTGGTTGACCGCCGGCGTTTGGCGCCAGGCAGTTCCAGTAGAAGGTGTGGTTCCAGACCTGAGCGGCGTTGTTGAAGATGCCGCCCGAAGAAGTCTTGACGATTTCTTCCAGGGTCTTGCCTTCAAACTCGGTGCCTGGCACCAGGTTGTTCAGGTTCACGACATAGGTGTTGTGGTGCTTGTCGTGGTGGAACTCCAGGGTTTCCTTGGAGATGTGCGGCTGCAGGGCATCGTGTGCGTAAGGCAGCGGCGGCAATTCGAAAGCCATGATGATTCTCCTAATCAGGTCTGTTGCGGTGAGCGCAAGGCCGATCACGGGCGGCCGGAAATGCACCGGCGAGTTTTTACTCTTTGCGGCGCAGGGTTCGGATCATAGCACCGGGGTCGCGCCTTAACCACGCAACAACTGTGTGGGATAGAGGTTCCAGAGCCTTTGCGAATAAATCATCCGGCGATGATCAACTGCGCGGCGACGGCGAACATCATCAACGCCACCACCAGATCGAGAATGCGCCACGTGCTCGGGCGGGCCAGCCATGGTGCCAGCCACGCGGCGCCGAGGGCCAGGGTGAAAAACCACAGCAACGATGCACTCGCCGCACCGACCACATAAGCGCCCGGCACCGATTGCTGCGCGCCCAGCGAGCCGATCAGCAATACCGTATCGAGATAAACGTGGGGGTTGAGCAAGGTCACCGCCAGCGCGCTGAGCATCACTGCGCGCAGCGAACGCACGGTCTGGTTTTCGCCTTGCTCAAGGCTCTGTTTCGAGCAGGCCCGGCGCAGTGCCTGGCTGCCGTACCAGATCAGAAACGTCGCGCCGCCCCAACGGGCGATCGCCAGCAGGGTCGGGTTCTGCGCCAGAATCGTCGCCAGGCCGAACACCCCGGCCGCGACCAGAATTGCGTCACACACCACGCACAATGCCGCCACCGGCAAATGGTGTTCACGGCGCAGGCTTTGCGCCAAGACAAAAGCGTTCTGCGTGCCGATCGCCATGATCAGGCCGAACGCCACCAACAGGCCGTTTACGTAGCTTTGCCACATGGGAGAGATCCTTGAAAGAGAGTGCTTGCTGGCTATTCTCCGGTGTGACGCTGTATAAGAAAAACCAATAGTGCTGATCGCCCATTAGGAAAACTGATGTTCGACTATAAATTGCTTTCCGCGCTCGCCGCAGTGGTCGAGCAGGCCGGATTCGATCGCGCCGCACAGGTGCTCGGCCTGTCGCAGTCGGCGATCTCCCAGCGCATCAAATTGCTTGAAGCGCGGGTCGGCCAGCCAGTGCTGGTGCGCGAAACACCGCCATCGCCGACCGAGATCGGCCGACGCTTGCTCAACCATGTGCAGCAGGTGCGTCTGCTCGAGCGCGACTTGCAATCAGTGGTGCCGGCGCTGGACGAAGAAGGCCTGCCCGATCGCCTGCGCATCGCCCTCAACGCCGACAGCCTCGCCACTTGGTGGGCCGAGGCCGTCGGCGATTTCTGCGCCGAGCAGCATTTGTTGCTCGACCTGATCGTCGAAGACCAGACCGTTGGCCTCAAGCGCATGCGTGCCGGTGAAGTGGCCGCATGCCTGTGTGCCAGCGAGCGGCCGGTGGCCGGCGCACGCAGCGTATTGCTCGGCGCCATGCGTTATCGGGCGCTGGCCAGTCCAGCCTTCCTCGCTCGGCATTTTCCCGAAGGCGTGCGCGCCGAACAGCTGCCGCGCACCCCGGCGCTGGTGTTCGGCCCGGACGATTTCCTTCAGCATCGCTATCTGGCGCTGTTGGGCGTCGACGGCGCGTTCGAGCACCATTTATGCCCGTCCTCCGAAGGCTTCATCCGCCTGACCGAAGCCGGTCTGGGCTGGGGCCTGGTGCCGGAACTGCAGGTGCGCGAGCAATTGCAACGCGGGGTGCTGCGCGAATTGCTGCCAGATAAACCGATCGACGTGCCGCTGTACTGGCATCATTGGCGCAATGGCGGCCAGTTGCTCAATCTACTGACCGAGCAACTGCTGCGCTCCTCAAAGCAATGGCTAGTGGCTTGAACGCAGCAACAAGCGTCAAGCTGCAAGCGGCAAGAACACGTACCGTTTCAACTTGCAGCTGAAAGCTCGAAGCTTGCAGCTGCTTCCCTGGAGTTTTTGATGAAGATTTTGGTTACCGGCGCCAGTGGCTTTATTGGCGGGCGCTTTGCGCGTTTCGCCCTGGAGCAGGGCCTTGAAGTGCGGGTCAACGGTCGCCGGGCCGAGAGCGTCGAACATCTGGTGCGCCGGGGCGCGGAGTTCGTGCCGGGCGATCTGAGCGACGCCGATCTGGTGCGCGACCTGTGCAGCGATGTCGAGGCCGTGGTGCATTGCGCTGGTGCTGTCGGTGTGTGGGGGCGTTATCAGGACTTTCATCAAGGCAACGTCGAAGTCACCGAAAACGTCGTCGAAGCTTGCCTCAAGCAGCGGGTGCGGCGGCTGGTGCATCTGTCGTCGCCGTCGATCTATTTCGATGGCCGCGACCATCTCGGTCTGACCGAAGAGCAAGTGCCCAAACGCTTCAAGCATCCCTACGCCGCGACCAAATATCTGGCCGAGCAGAAAGTCTTCGGTGCCCAGGAATTCGGTCTGGAAACCATCGCCCTGCGCCCGCGTTTCGTCACCGGTGCCGGTGACATGAGCATCTTCCCGCGCCTGCTGAAGATGCAGCGCAAGGGCCGGCTGGCGATCATCGGCAATGGCTTGAACAAGGTCGATTTCACCAGCGTGCAAAACCTCAACGAAGCCATGCTCAGCAGCTTGTTGGCGCAAGGTTCGGCGCTGGGCAAGGCCTACAACATCAGCAACGGTACGCCGGTGCCGCTGTGGGACGTGGTCAATTACGTGATGCGCCGGATGGACGTCGATCAGGTGCGCAAATATCGCTCCTACGGTCTCGCGTACAGCGTCGCGGCGCTCAACGAAGGCGCGTGCATGCTCTGGCCGGGACGCCCGGAGCCGACCCTGTCGCGCCTGGGCATGCAGGTCATGAAAAAAAATTTCACCCTCGACATCAGCCGCGCCCGGCATTATCTCGACTACGATCCGAAAGTCAGCCTCTGGGCTGCCCTCGATGAATTCTGTGCGTGGTGGAAAGCCCAGGACATCCGTTGAAACGATTCGGCCGGGCGGCAATGAACCGCCTTGCGGGTTGAGGGTCAATGCCTGCGGCTGCGGCGGTTATACTTCGCAGCATTTAGCCATCACCGCGTTTGCCAAAGGTTGCCTCAATGTCCATGCGAAACGATGCCCACGACGACGATTTCGATAACGTGCCAAGCCTGCGCGCTGACCCGTTCGACGACGATGACATCGCGCCCGGCCCCCGCACTTCCGTGCATTCGCGCACGGCGCCAGTGGTCAAGGTCAAGGCCGCCAGCACCGGGCCGCTGTGGGCGCTGGTCGGCGCGTTGTTTTTTGCCTTCATCGGTCTGGCCTGGTGGAGCTTCCAGCAGATATCGTTGATGGAACAGCAACTGGTCGCCACCCAGGAAAGCTTCGCCCGCATCAGCGAAGAAGCGGCGGGGCGCCTGCAGGATATTTCCGGCAAGGTCGTCGCCAGCCAGAGCAACGTCAACAGTGACAGCGAAGCGCTGAAGCTCCAGATCAAGCAACTCGAAGGCAAGCTGCTCGACCAGAGCAAGCAACAGCAAGGCGTGGCCGGGCAGGCCAGTGAGCTGGACAAGCGGCTGGCGCAGATGACCGCGCAGACCACCGAACAACAGAACGCCAATACGCAGTTGCAGGCTCAGGTCAAAGCCTTGAGTGCCGAGCTGGCGACCATCAAAAGCACCCCCGCCGATACCAGCAAGGTCGATGCGCAGTTGAAAGCCTTCGACGCCCAGTTCAAAAGCCTCGGTGCCGATATCGCCGCGCTGAAGAAACAGGGCAACCCGAGCGCGGCGATCGATCGTCTGGAGCAGGACATCGTGGTGCTGAAAAGTCAGCAGGACAATCGCCCGGCAGCGCCGCAGGGTGGCGGCAATACCGCCGAGTTCGATGCGTTCCGCGCGCAGATGACCCGCAACCTCAACACCTTGCAGGCGCAGATCCAGAATCTCCAGCAGCAGATCAATTCCCGCCCGTAGCGACTGATCTGTTGCCCGGAGGGCTTTGTCCCCCCACCACAGCGGCCTGTAATCCCCTGCATCATTCTGAATACTCGTACATCAGCCCAAGCCGTCTACGCTCTTGAGACACCAAAAAGAACGAGGGATGCGCTATGGGGTTTTTGCATAAAGTGGCCTGGCTCGGCCTGATTCTGCTGGCCGGTTTCGGCCAGGCCAGTGCCGCCACCGCCACCAAGGATGACAGTCAGGCCGCGATCGCCCTGCTGGAAAAAGCCTTGGCCTACTACCACGACAATGGCGACAAGGCCTTCGCCGCCTTCAGCCGCCAGGGTGAGTTCGTCGACAAGGATCGCTACGTGTTCGTCCTCGACACCAAAGGCGTCATGCTTGCCAGTGGCGGGCCGTCATCGGCGCTGATCGGCCGTGATGTCAGCGAAGTCCTCGGGCCGGATCTGCAGAAGGCGTTCAAGGATGCGCTGAAAGTGCCGGAAGGCAACGGCATCCAGCAGGCCGAATACCGCTGGCAGAACTGGGCCGACGGCAAGGTCGAGCGCAAGCATGTGTTTTATCAGCGCGTCGGGCAGCGGATTCTCGCGGTGGGTTACTACCTGCCACGGGCTTCGGCTGAGCAGGCCAAGGCCTTGCTGGACAAAGCCGCGGCGGATCTGGGCAAGGACGAGAAGGGCACGCTGGTTGCGATCAACTCGCTCAAGGGCGGATACCTGCAGGATGACCTGTATGTCTTCGTGGTCGATCTGAACAACCAGCGTTATGTCGCCCATGGCACCAATCTGCGCTTGATCAACACTGATTTCGGCAAGGTCAAGGACCCGGAAGGCAAACCGGTGGGCGAGCCGATTCTGGCGCTGATCGGCAAGCAGGATGAAGGCGAATATGAATACCGCTGGAAAAACCCGGTAACCGGCAAGATCGAGGACAAGCATGCGTACCTGAAAAAGGTCGGGCATTTCCTCGTCGCGGTGGGTTACTACAGCCCTTGAGAGAACACCGTTCCCTTGTGGGAGCGAGCCTGCTCGCGAAGCGGTGTGTCATTCAGCTATGTGTCGGCTGACACCGCGCATTCGCGAGCAGGCTCGCTCCCACAGTGGTATTTGTTGCGGCAATTATTTCGCGCCGTGCTCCCGTCCGCGCAGCAGGTTGTTCGGCATGGCAATCGCCGCTGCCAGCCCCAGCAACGACACTGCCGTGCTGACCCAGAGCAAGTGGCGGAAGGTCACCAGCAGCTCCGCGCGCAAAGCGTTCTGCGCTTCGCCGGGTGCGGCGTTCAGGCCATCGAGCAGGACGTTGCCCGAATGCCCTTCGCTGATCAGCGAACTGTTCGCCAGGTGGGCGAAACTGGAGTCGTGCAGCAACGCCAGCAGCAGCGCCGACATCAACGCCACGCCCACCGCGCCGCCCAGTGATCGGAACAGGTTGGTGGTGCTGGTGGCGACGCCGATGTCGCGTTGTTCCACCGAGTTTTGCGTGCCGACCAGCGAGGTCGGGAACTGCATGCCGCCGGCGATGCCGCTGAGCAGCATGAACAGACCGCTGAGCAGCGTTGCTTGTGGCGGACTGAAGGCCATGCCGAGAATCGCGATCGGCATGAGGATCGCCCCGGTGAGAATCTGCGGTTTGTAGCGTCCGGTAATCGAGGTGCGGCGACCGGCGAAATAGGCGCCGATCGGCAAGCCCATCGCCAATGGCAGCAAGTGCAACGCCGCACTGTCGGCGCCAGCCCCGGTGACGCTTTGGAAACGCAATGGCATCAGCACGATCAGCGAAATGGCCTGGAAACTGGTGAAGAAAATCGTGCACCAGCACAGCAGGGCATTGCGGTTGGCGAACAGGTGCATCGGCAGCAACGGCTCCCGCGCCCGGCGTTCATGCCAGACGAACAGCGCCAATACCACCACGGCACCAGCGAACAGGCCGAGCACTTCGCTGCTACGCCATGAATGGCCCTGGCCGACTTCGGTGATACCGAGCAACAACGAGGTCAGGCCGATGATCATCAACACCGTACCTAGATAATCGATCACCGGTTTGCGCTGCGGAATCGGCAAGCCGCGCAGGTTGCGCCGTGCCACCCACCACGCGCCAAGCCCCAGCGGCAGGTTGATCAGAAACACCCAGCGCCACGACAGGTATTCGGTCATGTAGCCGCCGAGCACCGGGCCGGCGACGCTGGCCACGGCGTACATGCTGCTGAAGTAACCCTGATAGCGCCCGCGTTCACGTGGCGGGACGATGTCGCCGATGATCGCCTGACTCACCGAGATCATGCCGCCGGCGCCGATGCCCTGAAGGATCCGCGCCAGCACCAGTTGTTCCATGCTCTGCGCCATACCGCAGAACAGCGAGGCGAGGGTGAACAGGCCCATGCCGAACAACATCAGTTTGCGCCGCCCGTACAGGTCGCCGAGTTTGCCGTAGATCGGCACCGCCACGGTCATCGCCACCATGTAACCGGAAATCACCCAGGCCAGCAGGCTGACGTCCTTGAATTGCGCGGAGATCGCCGGCATCGACACGGCGACGATGGTCTGGTCCAGCGCACCGAGGAAGATCGCCATCATCAAGGCGACCAGCACGCTGCGAATGGCCGGTTTGGGCGTTTCAGGTTGATTGAGAGTGGTCACGGGCGAGCCTGCGGGCATTGATGGACCCGCGCGGCCATCGCGCGCGGGTGGATGCTCGCAGTGTAAGTCGGTAGGAAGCTATTCGATAGCCTCGTACGGAAGCCCGACGTAATTTTCTGCAATGGTTTTTTGCCCGGCTTGCGAGCTGACAAAATAGTCCAGTTCCGAAGCGCAGATGCGCTGGCTGAATTCATCGTGCTCGTCGAAGCGATGCAGCATCGACGTCATCCACCAGGAAAACCGTTCGGCTTTCCACACCCGGCGCAGGCAGATTTCCGAGTATTTTTCCAGCAGATCAGTGCGGCCTTCGCGATACACCTTCAGCAGAATATTGAACAACGTGCTGACATCACTGGCGGCCAGGTTCAAGCCCTTGGCGCCGGTGGGCGGGACGATATGGGCAGCGTCGCCGACCAGGAACATCCGGCCGTATTGCATCGGTTCGACGACAAAGCTGCGCAACGGCGCGATGCTTTTTTCGATCGAAGGGCCGGTCACCAGTTTTTCCGCAAGAGCAACCGGCAGGCGTTTTTTCAGTTCATCCCAGAAACGCTGATCGCTCCAGTCATCGACGTTTTCATCCGCCGGGACTTGCAGGTAATAGCGGGTACGCGTGGCCGAACGCATGCTGCACAAAGCGAAGCCACGCTCGTGGCGGGCATAGACCAATTCGTCGTGAACCGGCGGCGTGTCGGCGAGAATGCCCAGCCAGCCGAACGGGTAGACCCGCTCGAAGATCTTCAGGCAATCGGCCGGAATCGACTGCCGCGCGACGCCGTGGAAACCATCGCAACCGGCGATGTAATCGCAATCGACGCGCCAGCTTTCACCGTCCTTTTCGAAGGTGACGAAAGCTTCGTCGCTTTTCATGCCGTGGGGAACGACATTGCTCGCCTGATAAATTGTCAGCGCCCCCGCGTCCCGACGAGCGGCCATCAGGTCGCGGGTGACCTCGGTCTGACCGTAGACCATTACTGTTTTACCGCCGGTCAGAGCGTGCAGATCGATGTGCACCTGACGCCCGTCCAGCGCCAGATCGAAGCCGCCATGAACCAGGCCTTCGGCATCCATTCGCTGACCGACGCCGGCTTCACGCAGCAGCTCTACCATGCCTTGTTCAAGCACACCGGCACGGATGCGCCCAAGAATGTAATCAGGCGTCTGGCGTTCGAGGATCAGGGTTTCGATGCCAGCGTTGTGCAGCAACTGGCCGAGGAGCAGTCCGGAAGGACCGGCGCCGATAATGGCGACTTGGGTTTTCAGGGTTTTCATTGTTTTTATGACTCGCAAGCTTCACGCAGCAACAGCCGGTGAATGATTTTATGGATCGAGTGCTTGCATTTTTCCCTTGCGGGTCTGTCAATTGAAGGTGAAAACTGAGCCGATACCTGTACATTCTGCCAATCGGTGCGATTATCGCCCAAAAACCAGAGGCCTGGATTGAAGTATGAACAAGCCTGCCCTGCCTTCTATTCCGGTGTTCAAGCTCTACGGTGAAAGCCTGGACTGGCCGACCCCGGACTTGCTGCACTGTGAAACCATTTCCTCGCGCAGTCGCGAACATCAATGGGAAATCAAACCTCACCGCCACGCGGATCTGTGCCAGCTGCTGTTCGTTTTCAAAGGTCAGGCAGAGCTTGAAATCGAAGGCCAGCGCACGCAACTCGAGACGCCAGCGATTCAGGTGCTGCCACCGTTATCGGTGCACGGGTTTCGTTTTTCCGAGGATGTTGAAGGCTTCATCGTCACCTTGGCCACGCCGCTGATCAATCATTTGCAGGCGCAATTGGGTGATTCGGTACACGCCTTGGCTCGGGCGGAAAACTACCCGGCGGGCAAGGATGGCGATTATCTCAACAGCCTGTTTTCAGCCTTGCAGGCCGAGTACAACGGCCATCAACCGGCGCGGGAAATGCTCATGCATTCGCTGGTCAGTGTGATCATGGTCTGGGTCAGCCGCCAGGCGATCGTCCGCCACAAGGCCAGCCAACGGCCGCAACGCCAGCGCGAATACCTCAACGGTTTCATTCAGTTGGTGGAAGAGACTTACCGCCAGCACGTCAAGGTCGAAGACCTCGCCCATCGCCTGGGCATCTCCGTGTCGCATCTCAACGGCACCTGCCGTGAACTGGCCGGGCAACCGGCGTTGCAGATCATGCACGAGCGTCAGTTGCTGGAAGCCAAGCGCCTGCTGACCTACACCAGCATGACGATTTACGAGATGTCGGAGCTGTTGGGGTTTTCCGATCCGACCAACTTCACGCGCCTGTTCCGTCGCCGGGTGGGGATTTCGCCAAAGGCATTCCGCGACCGCTTGAAGGCCGAGCAACAATCCTGATGCGCTGATGAGCCCTGTGGGAGCGAGCCTGCTCGCGAATACGGTCTTTCATTCAGCAACTAGGCTGGCTGACACAGCGCATTCGCGAGCAGGCTCGCTCCCACAGCAGTTGCATTCCAGCGCAGGTCTATCAGCGCAATGCGTTCAGCGTGGCATTGTGCGGAATACACCGCTCATAGTTGCAGCTCGCATACTCACGCGGCAGCTGGCGCAACTGCTCGACCCGCCAGGCAGCGGTGCCGTACAGCGCCAGCGTGGCGGCGCAGGTGATGAAGATGGCGGCGTATCTTTTTGTTTTGATGTTCATGGTGTTCGACCTCTGAACGTCTACCTTGCGGTATTACTTTGAGCATAGGTCAGCGGCGCGTACTTGCCAGCGAGTGCGCTTGAGGATTTAGCCGGCCATTCAGCGAATTGATGCCTATGTGGGAGCGAGCCTGCTCGCGAAGGCGGTGGTCCAAGCGACATCAATGTTGAATGTACTGGCCTCTTCGCGAGCAGGCTCGCTCCCACAAGGGATCGGGTTTACAGGCCGGCATCCCGGGCCGGGGCCTCGGGAAAGCGCTGCACAAGAAAGTCGAGCATGCTGCGCAATGCCGCCGGCATGTGTTTGCGTGAGGCGTAAACCGCGTAGATATTCATCTGGCGCGGTTCGACATGTGGCAGCAAGCGCAGCAGTTCGCCGCTGTGAATATGCACGCCAGCCTGGTAGGTCGGCAGCATCGCCACGCCCGCGCCGGCCAGGGTGGCGCGCAGGAGGGTGCTGGCCTCGTTGGCGCTGATATTGCCCTGCACCGGCACCGAAACCGGTTCGCCATCCTCCTCGAAATGCCACAGGCTCTTGCCGAAATAGGAATGAGTCAGGCAGTTGTGTCGGCTCAGTTCCTCCACCCGCAACGGCGCCGGATGCTCAAGCAGATACGCCGGTGCTGCGCAGACCACCGAGCGGCACACGGTCAGGCGCCGGGCGATCAGATTCGGATCAAGATCATTGCTGGTGCGAATCGCCAGATCGATGCGTTCATCGACCAGATTCACCGTGCGGTCGAGCATTTGCAGATCGATGCTCACACCGGGGTAAAGCCTGACGTACGCCGCCACCGCATCGGCCAGTTGCGCCTGGCCAAACGAGGTGCTGACGCTGATCCGCAGCAGTCCGCGCGGCGCGTCATGGGGTTCGCTGACGGCGGCCTGCATGTCGTGCGACAGGTCGATCATCTGCCGGCAGCGCGGGAGGATTTCGCTGCCGGCGGCGGTCAGGCTCAATTTGCGCGTGGTGCGGTGCATAAGCCGCGCGCCGACCCAGTCTTCCAGCTCCGCCAGATAGCGCGACACCACCGGCCGCGACAGGTCGAGGTGGTCGGCCGCCGCCGACTGGCTGCCCAGGTCCACGACCGTGACGAATACCCGCATTGCTTGAAGCCGATCCATGATTTGCCCGCTTTCAGAAACAAACTATGTCCAAGCATCGCATTTTTTGTACTGAGTCTGGCAACTAAGCTCTGTTGCATCGCCAGACTGGCATTCGCAATCCGGAGCAACACATGATCGGCTTCACCCCATTCAAACGCGTTCTGCTCGCCGCAGCATTTTTCGGCTTTGCCGCCCATGCATCCGCCGCCGAGCTGAGCCTCGATGTCTACAACCCGGGCACCCAGGCGATTTTCCCGGTCAGCTCGGTGCTGGTCAGCGGTGAGAAAGAAGCGATTCTGGTCGACGCGCAATTCGGCAAATCCCAGGCTGAGCAGGTCGTGGAAAAGATCCGCGCCAGCGGCAAGCAATTGACCACCATCTACATCAGCCATGGTGACCCGGATTACTACTTTGGCCTCGACACCCTGACCAAGGCATTCCCGCAAGCCAAAGTATTGGCTTCGCAGCCGACCGTCGATCACATCAAGCACACCGTCGACGGCAAACTGGCCTACTGGGGGCCGAAAATGGGCGCCGATGTGCCGGCGAAAACCATCGTCCCGGACGTGCTCAAGGGCGACAGCCTGACCCTCGAAGGCAAGCAATTGCAGGTGATCGGCCTCGACGGCAAGCAACCGGATCGCAGCTTCGTATGGATCCCGTCGCTCAAAGCAGTGGTCGGTGGCGTAGTGGTCGCCGAGAACATTCATGTGTGGATGGCCGACACCCAGACCGCGCAATCCCACGCCGATTGGCTGCACACCCTGCACACCATCGAAAGCCTGAAACCGCAAACCGTGGTGCCCGGTCATTACCTGGGTGACAGCAGCCGCTCGCTGGCCAGCGTGAAATTCACCGCCGATTACATCAAGGCCTTCGATGCCGAAACCGCCAAGGCCAAAGACTCCGCTGCACTGATCGCGGCGATGAAAAAACGCTACCCGCAGCTGGGCGAGGAAAGCTCGCTGGAGCTCAGCGCGAAAGTCGCCAAGGGCGAGATGCAGTGGTAAGCCGAACCTGAACACGCAGCATTTTCAAGCCAACTGGAGAATGTCATGAGCAAGATCGCAATCATTGGTGCCACCGGCCGTGCCGGTAGCCAATTGCTGGAAGAAGCCCTGCGTCGCGGCCACAGCGTCACCGCCATTGCCCGCGATACCTCGAAGATCGGCAGCCGTGCCGGTGTCGTCAGCAAGAACCTCGACGTACTGGATTCGGCGGCGCTGCAAGCGGCGGTGGCCGGTCACGACGCAGTGATCAGCGCAGCGCATTTCGCCACCGTCCCGGCCTCGGCGATTGTCGGACCGGTGAAGCAGGCGGGCGTGAAGCGCTTGCTGGTGGTCGGCGGCGCCGGTTCGCTGTTGCTGCCGGATGACACGCGGGTGATCGACAGTGCCGGTTTCCCGGCCGAATACAAAGCCGAGGCGAGCGCAGGGGCGGCGTTTCTTGATGCGTTGCGTCACGAGCAGGAACTGGACTGGACCTTTTTGTCGCCGTCGGCGGAGTTCGTCGAGGGTGAGCGCAGTGGCACATTCCGCGTCGGCAAGGATCATCTGTTGGTCAGTGCCGAAGGACGCAGCTGGATCACATTTGCCGATTACGCGATTGCGCTGATTGACGAAGTGGAAACGCCGAAGCATTCGCGGCAGCGTTATACCGTCGGGTATTGAGTCAAGCCTTTTCCCCTCACCCCAGCCCTCTCCCGGGGGAGAGGGAGCCGACCGAGTTGTCTTGGGTCACACATTGACCTGAACGACCGTGTCGATTATGGATTCGGCGTGGCTGTGTCAGGTCGATGAATTTCTTGAGTATCCCCAATCAGTTCCCTCTCCCTGGGGAGAGGGAGCCGACCGAGTTGTCTTGGGTCACGCATTGACCTGAACGACCGTGTCGATTATGGATTCGGCGTGGCTGTGTCAGGTCGATGAATTTCTTGAGTATCCCCAATCAGTTCCCTCTCCCTGGGGAGAGGGCTAGGGTGAGGGGAGAGGCTTCAGCGCAAATGAGCCTGCTCAACCAGCCAGAGCATCAGTTCCTCAAGTTGCGGCGAGGGTTCGGCTCCAGCAGGCACCACCACGTAATACGCCAACCCCGTCTTCACCTTCAACGCAAACGGCATCACCAGTCGTCCAGCGTTCAGATCATCACCAATCAGCGACCAGTCCCCGATCGCCACCCCCGTGCCGTGCGAGGCCATCGACATCGCCTGATCCAGCGTTTCGAAATGCTGCCCGCTGCCAAGGTTGCCCAATCGCAATCCCGCTGCATCGAGCCACACCGACCAGTCCTGAATGTCGTGGGTCGGGTGCAATAACAGATGCTCCTGCAAATCCTGCGGTGAATTCAGCGCCGGCGAACCTTTGAGCAGTTGCGGTGAGCAGACCGGTGTCAGTTGCTCGTCGAACAGATGCAGTGCGCCTGGCGAATTGTCCGGCGGCGGACCGTAGATCACGGCGGCGTCGAATTGCTCGCGCTGGAAATCCACACCGTGTTGCAGCGAGGCCGTCAATTTCACCGGCACGTCCGGGCGTTCCTTCTGCCATTGCAGCAGACGCGGCAGCAGCCAACGCATCACGCAGCTTGGGGCCTTGAGTTGCAACGTCTGGTGTTTGAGCCCGATCTGCTCGGTCGCTTCACTGATCAGCCCGAAAACCTTCTCCACTTGTGGCAGCCATTCGCGGCCTTCAGCCGTCAGCGCCAGACCTCGGGCCAGACGGATGAACAGCGGATAACCGAGCTGTTCTTCCAGCCCGGCGATCTGCCGGCTCACCGCGCCCTGAGTGATGTGCAACTGCTCGGCGGCGCGAGTGAAATTGCAGCATTGCGCGGTGATCCAGAACGTATGCAGAGCGGGCAGGGGTGGCAGGCGTTTCATGGCGATCCGAGGTATGACGTGGGGACATGGCTAGTATGACTTTTAATCGATTGTTGCTGCCAGTTGCGCACCGTTCCAATGGGCACTCCACGGACCCTGTGGGAGCGAGCCTGCTCGCGAAGACGGTTCAAGGTTCGACACGGATGTTGGCTGGACCGCTTATTCGCGAGCAGGCTCGCTCCCACAGGGAGTGTTCAGTGAATGAAAGGGCAATCAATATGGCAACGTGCGGCGAAGTACTGGTCAGGCTGTTGGAAAATTACGGGGTCGAGCAGGTGTTCGGCATTCCCGGTGTGCACACCGTCGAGCTGTACCGAGGCCTCGCGCGTTCAAGCATCAACCACGTCACGCCTCGCCACGAACAGGGCGCCGGGTTCATGGCTGACGGCTATGCGCGTACCAGCGGCAAACCCGGTGTGTGTTTCATCATCACCGGCCCGGGCATGACCAATATCACCACGGCCATGGGCCAGGCTTACGCCGATTCGATTCCGATGCTGGTGATCTCCAGCGTGCAGTCGCGCAGTCAGTTGGGCGGTGGGCGCGGCAAGTTGCATGAGCTGCCGAACCAGAGCGCACTGGTCGGCGGCGTCGCAGCGTTCTCGCACACGCTGATGTCCGCTGCCGAACTGCCGGTGGTGCTTGCTCGCGCTTTCGCGCTGTTCCAGGCCGGGCGACCGCGTCCGGTGCACATCGAAATTCCGTTGGACGTGCTGGTGGAAGAGGCCGATGAGTTGCTCGCCAGCCTGCCGGTGAATATCGACCGTGCCGGCGCCGCACCGGCTGCCGTGAGCCGCATGAGCGAAATGCTGGCCAGCGCGCAACGTCCACTGATTCTTGCTGGCGGCGGTGCTATCGACGCGGCGCCGGAGCTGACCCGACTCGCCGAATTGCTCGACGCTCCCGTGGCGCTGACCATCAACGCCAAAGGCATGCTGCCGACCAGCCATCCGTTGTTGATCGGTTCGACGCAAAGCCTGGTCGCCACTCGCGCACTGGTCGCTGAAGCCGACGTGGTGCTGGCGATCGGCACGGAGCTGGCCGAGACCGATTACGACGTCACTTTCGCCGGCGGCTTCGAGATTCCCGGCAAGCTGCTGCGCATCGACATCGATGCCGATCAGACCGTGCGCAACTACCCGCCGCACGTCGCACTGGTCGCTGATTCGCGCAACGCCGCGCAAGCCTTGCTCAGCGCCTTGTCGCACCAACCTCTGGCCGAGCGCCGCAATGATTGGGGCCAGGTTCGCGCCGCGCGTCTGCGTGATGAATTGGCGGCGAGCTGGGATGCGCCGACGCTGGCGCAAACGCGTTTCCTCGAAACCGTGTTGCACGAATTGCCCGAAGCGGTGTTCGTCGGCGATTCCACGCAACCGGTGTACACCGGCAACCTCACGTTCAACCCCGAGCGTCCACGCCGCTGGTTCAACGCATCCACCGGTTACGGCACCCTCGGCTATGCGTTGCCGGCGGCGATCGGTGCGTGGCTCGGTGGACAACACGACAACGGCGCGCGCCCGCCGGTGGTGTGCCTGATCGGTGACGGCGGCTTGCAATTCACCCTGCCGGAACTGGCCAGCGCCGTTGAAGCACGGGTGCCGGTGATCGTGCTGCTGTGGAATAACCAGGGTTACGAGGAGATCAAAAAGTACATGGTCAACCGCGCCATCGAACCGGTTGGCGTGGACATCTACACCCCGGACTTCGTCGCCGTGGCCAAGGGCCTCGGTTGCGCCGCGCAAGCCATCAGCAGCATCGACGAATTGCGCGCAGCGCTGCGCGAGGCGACGGACCGGCAAGGCCCGACGCTGATTGAAATCGACCAGAACCAGTGGATGCAGGCGGTGGCCCAATGATCAGCTTTCCAACCACACTCGACGGCCTCTACATCAATGGCCAATGGTCGTCAGGCCGCGAACATCTGCGGGTGATCAACCCCGCTACCGAAGCGCTGCTGACCACCGTCAATGGCGGCGACGAACAGGCCGTCGACCAGGCGATCAGCGCGGCGACCGAGGCGTTCAAACACTGGTCGACAACCACCGGCGCCGAACGCGCTGCGATCCTGCGCAACATTGCCAACGGCGTGCGCAACGGTCGCGATCACTTGATGAACCTGCAGTCGAGTAATACCGGTAAACCGCAGTTCGAAGCGGCCATCGATGTCGATGACGTGATCGCCACTTTTGACTATTACGCCGAACTCGCCGAAGGCCTCGATGCCGGTCAGGACAGCAACGTGCCGTTGCCCAGCGATGATTTCAGTGCGCGCCTGCGGCGCGAGCCGTGCGGAGTGGTCGGGCTGATCGTGCCGTGGAATTTCCCCATGGTCACCACCGCGTGGAAACTGGCGCCAGCGCTCGCCGCCGGTTGCTGCGTGGTGCTGAAACCTTCTGAAGTGACGCCGTTGCCGGAGCTGGAACTGGCCGCGATCATCGCTGCATCCGGCTTGCCCGACGGCGTGTTCAATCTGGTCTGCGGCACTGGTCTGGCGGTAGGCGCGCCGTTGTCGGCCGATCCTCGCATCGCCAAGATCTCCTTTACCGGCAGCAACGCGGTTGGTGTGCAGGTGATGCAACGCGCTGCTGAAACCGTGAAGGGTGTGAGCCTGGAGCTGGGTGGCAAATCGTCGTTGCTGGTGCTGGCGGATGCTGATCTGCAGCTGGCGGTGGAACTGGCTTGTGGCGGGGCGTTCTTCAACGCCGGGCAGATGTGCTCGGCCACCAGTCGGGTGCTGGTTGCCGAGGAATTGATGGATGAGTTTCTTCAGCGTCTGCAAAAGCGCGCAGAGGCGATTCGAGTGGCCGATCCGTTCGATCCGGACGTGGAGATGGGCGCGCTGGTCAATCAGGCGCAGTACCAGCGGGTGCTTGGGCATATTGATCGCGGTTTGAGCGCCGGGGCGAGGTTGGTGTGCGGCGGTAATCGTCCGGCGCATTTGCCGCGCGGTTATTTCCTGCAACCGACGGTGTTCACCGACGTGCCGCTGGACAGCGCGTTATGGCGTGAAGAGATTTTCGGCCCGGTGGTGTGTGTGCGCGGTTTCGCCAGTGAGAACGAGGCGATTGCGCTGGCCAACGACACGCAGTTCGGCCTGGTCGCGAGCGTAGTGACACGCGATGCCACAGCGGCGGATCGTGTGGCCAATGCCTTGCAGGCAGGGCTGGTGTGGATCAATGCACCGCAGGTGATCTTCCCGCAGGCGGCATGGGGTGGGTACAAGCAGAGCAGCGTCGGCCGCGAACTGGGGCCTTGGGGGTTGGCGGCGTTTTTGGAGATCAAGCACGTCGTGCGCGCGGTTTAGAAGCCTGCCCTCACCCCAGCCCTCTCCCGGGGGGAGAGGGCTGGGGTGAGGTGTCTTGCGTTCTCCGTCGACCTGAAAAACCGAGTCGATTATGGATTTGAAGGTCATCAACCCAACGCCGGGTTGGCCTGGCTTGGCTGATTCCGGATTCAGCACCGATATCGCAAGTCGCTGAACCTCTCCAATATCCCCCAATCGGTTCCCTCTCCCTCTGGGAGAGGGCTAGGGTGAGGGGCTTCTATGGAGTTACACCGACAGCCGCAACCGCGCCAGGTCCCGCAACGGTGGCGCACCAAACAGTCGGCTGTACTCACGGCTGAACTGCGACGGACTTTCATAGCCCACCCGATACCCCGCCGCCGACGCTTCCAGCCCTTCGGTCAACATCAGCCGACGCGCCTCTTGCAGGCGCAACTGTTTTTGATACTGCAACGGACTCATCGCAGTCATCGCCTTGAAGCGATGATGCAACGTCGACACGCTGAGGTTCACTTCCCGCGCCAGATCATCGATGCGCAGTGGTTGCTCGAAATTGCCGTTGAGCCATTTGATGGCCTGGCTGATGCGATGGCTCTGACTGTTGGCAATCGCAATCTCATACAGACGATGGCCCTGTGGACTACGCAGCAGGCGATAGAGAATCTCCCGGCGAATCAGTGGCGCGAGCATGGCGATGTCTTTCGGTGCGTCGAGCAGCCGGGCCAGACGCAGCACCGCGTCGAGCATGGCGCTGTCGATTTTTTCCACGTACAGACCACGTCCGGTCGGCCGCGTCGGTACGCCCATCGGGCCGGCGTCGGCGATCAGCGCGGTGATTTCGGTCGGATCAATGTCGAGGCGCACGGCGAGGATCGGTTCTTCCGGCGAGACATTGACCACGCGCCCGCTGAGCGGCATCGAAACCGACACCACCAGATAATTCAGCGGGTCGTAGTTGAAGAACTCGTCGGCCAGGCGGACCTCTTTGCGCCCCTGCGCCATGATGCACAGCGCCGGCTGCGCGAGTACCGGGGCAAAGTCATGGGACTGCGTGTGGCGCGACATCACCAGCGAACCGATCGCGGTCTGGTAGCTGCCATCGTCGCTGGTGTTGCGGCGGATGATCGCCGCCAGCTCCGCGCGCTGTTTTTCCATGTCGGCGCTGGGTTCGGCTTGAAAACGATCGAATGACGTCATGCACGGCATCCTCGGCAAGTGAGGGGGAATGCAGCAGAGCATATGTTTGTGCAAGCGGCGGCGGTAGACACATTCTGCCAAATGCTTGCCTGATTCTGCCCGCAGGTGCGCACATGCCTCCCGCCATACGATTCCGTAGGAGCTGCCGAAGGCTGCGATCCGTTGATCTTCGAGGCAAAAGCCAAAGATCGCAGCCTTCGGCAGCTCCTACACAAAACGCGTATGACAGACGTGTTGCGCGGGTTTACAGGTTGTTACAGGTCGTCTGCGCAGTCTCGCAGGATTGTGCAACGCGAAGGCAGGAATCGACTAACGGGGCAGCCGCCCCGGCCCTTAATCTTTGCTTCAGTCGCAGCCCGTCCCCCGGCTGCCACGCGATTTCATGGAGGGTTGATCATGTCCAAGCAAATGCCTGTCAGTCATATGGCCTTCGTTCGTGCCCAGGCCGGGCGTTCGGCGGAACTCGGTGTGCGCCTGAGCGCATTGATCGAAGTCTCGCGCGCGGCGCCCGGCTGCCTGAGTTTTTCCTTGCAACAATCGCAGTGCGACGCCGACCTCTGGCTGGTCAGCGGCTACTGGAGCAGTCAGCAAGTGATGACGGCGTATTTCAACAGTCCGTCGATGGAAGTCTTCGCCGAGCTGGTCCAGGACCTGGTGGTCAACAGTCTCGACTTCCACACGTTCAGGGACGTTTCCGCCGCGCAGGCCCTCGGTCAATGCGCTGCGCCGATACACAAACTCGCCGGTTGAGGGTTTAATGTCCGGCTTATTTGATTGAGCCAGGATCCGCGACATGGCACGTAAAGAGTTTGAACGCTTCGAAGCAGTCTCCGCAGTCGTCCCCGTCGAGCTGGGCGGCAACAAGGGTTATTACGCGGCGATCGCGGTCAAGGCCCTGGTCGATGGCGGCGCCCCACGCTTTCACAAATTGCTCAATGAGCAGGTGTTCCCCGGCGCCATTGCTGCCGATGATGCAGCCATCAACGAACTGGACAAGCTCAAGGGCGTCACTGATGACGCCGAGCTGATCTGGTAATTACTTCTGCGCCCCCGGGCGCCACATTTTGAACAGCGCCTCAGGCCCCAGCTGGAAATAATCCGCCGGCCCGCCGCCGCGCAGAATCGGTTGTGCGGCGGCGGTGTCGTAGATGCCGTCTTTCAGCAGCCATTTGGCGATGTGCACCGCGACCACCTCGCCGAGGATCAGCCAGCTCGGCACGGTTTCGCCATCGGCGCGTTGCAGCTGGATGATCTGCGTGACCTTGCACTCGAAGGACACTGGACTCTCGGCGACCCGGGGGACCGAAATCACCTTTGACGCCACGGTCGTCAGCCCCGCCAGTTCAAACTCGTTGACCTCAGGCGCGACCATCGCGCAGCTCTGGTTCATCTGCTCGGCCAACGGGCGGGTGGCGAGGTTCCAGACGAACTCACCGGTCTGCTCGATGTTGTTCAGACTGTCTTTGCGCCCGACACTGGAAAAACCAATGATCGGCGGCACGTAGTTGAAGGCGTTGAAGAAACTGTACGGCGCGAGATTGAGTCGGCCTTCGGCATCCTGCGAGGAAATCCAGCCGATGGGGCGCGGGCCGACGATGGCGTTGAACGGATCGTGAGACAGGCCGTGGCCGTTGGCGGGTTCGTAGAAGTGGATGTCATCGGGCATGGGGAGCGGATTCCTGAGCTGCATTCGGATGCAGCCATAGTGCAAGGACCCAGCGCATATTTCCAGCCAGACGCGAGACCCCGTAGGGTTCGTGGCAGGACACAGATTTTGTGGCCTGCCAGCGATGCGGTGCGATCAGTCAGTGACGATCCGCGAGTGCTTCTGGGTATCTTTCATGGTGATGTACACCAGCAGCGACACGGCAATGCACGCGGTGACGTACCAGTAGTAACCGGTTTCCATGCCGATGCTTTTGAACCACAGCGCGATGTATTCGGCAGTGCCGCCGAAGATCGACACGGTCAGTGCGTACGGCAGGCCGACGCCCAGGGCGCGGATTTCGGTCGGGAACAATTCGGCTTTGACCACCGCGTTGATCGAGGTGTAGCCGCTGACGATGATCAACGCCGCCATGATCAGGAAGAACGCGCCCCACCAGGTCTGGATGGTGTGCAGGGTCATCAGGATCGGCACGGTGAAAATCGTACCGAGCACGCCGAACGCGATCAGGATCGGGCGACGACCGATCTTGTCCGACAGGCCGCCGATGATCGGTTGCAGGCACATGAACAGGAACAGCGTGGCGGCGGAAATGGTGGTCGAGTCGGAGATGCTCATGCCGACCGTGTTCACCAGGTATTTCTGCATGTAGGTGGTGTAGGTGTAGAACGCCAGGGTGCCGCCCATGGTCAGGCCGACCACGGTCAACAGCTCTTTCGGGTGGCGCATCAAGGTGCGCATTGCGCTTTCCTTGGATTTCTCTTTTTTGGTGAACGACTCGGTTTCTTCCATGCCGCGACGCAGGTACAGCGCCACGACCGCACACAGCGCACCGATGGCGAACGGGATACGCCAGCCCCACGCGTAGAGCTGTTCAGTGGTCAGCATGTTTTGCAGCACGATCAAGACGCCGAGGGCGATGAGCTGCCCGGAGATCAGGGTCACGTACTGGAAGCTGGAGAAGAAGCCGCGACGTTCCTTGGTCGCCATCTCGGACAGATAAGTCGCCGAGGTGCCGTACTCGCCGCCGACCGACAGGCCTTGCAGCAGGCGGGCGAACACCAGCAGGATCGGCGCGCCGATGCCGATGGTTTCATAATTCGGGCTCAGGGCGATCAGCAGCGAGCCGAAGCACATCAGGTACACCGAGGCCATCAGCGCTTTCTTGCGCCCGACCTTGTCGGCGTACATGCCCATCAGCCAGCCACCGATCGGACGCATCAGGAAACCCACGGCGAAGATCGCTGCGGTGTTCATCAGTTGCGCAGTGGTGGAGCCGGCGGGGAAAAAGGTTTTCGCGAAGTACATGGAGAAGGCGGCATACACATACCAGTCGTACCACTCGACCATGTTGCCGACAGAGCCGCTGAAGATCGATTTGATCCGGCTGGCGGTGGTTCTCGGTTTGGCCGGCACGGCAGCCGACCCAAGGGGCAGGGCGTTGGAGTTATCCATTGAAGGATCCTTCGTTTAATTGTTTTTGTGGAGCGCGTCGGAACGCAGCCTGCCAGGGCTATAGCAGGAGGTGTGCCAAGGGAAGGAGGGCCGGTTTAGAGGGGGTGGCGGGGAAGAGTGAGCGGATTTGTGCCGACTGATTGGGCTGAGTGAGCGGATTTCCGCTTACCGCGTGAAGATCAAAAGCCCCTCACCCTAGCCCTCTCCCAGAGGGAGAGGGGACTGACCGAGGTGTTCTGGTGGGTTACATCGACCTGCAACATCGAGTCGAATACAGATTCGGGAAAGCATGGAGATCGGCTCCCTCCCCCCTCGCCCCCCTCGGGGAGAGGGCTGGGGTGAGGGGGATGGATTTCAGCTACACCACAAATCTCTGCCTCACTCCGCCAGAAACATCTCCCGACTCAACCCATGCCGCTGCATCTTTTCATTGAACGTGCGGCGCGGCAGTTGCAGTTCTTCGAGCACGGCTTTGACATCACCTTTGTGCCGGGTCAACGCCGCGCGCAGGCATTGCGCTTCGAACGCTTCCTGCTGCGCCGCCAGCGATTGCCCCGGATCGATTCCGGCGACCGGTTCATCCAGCCCCAATACCTGACGTTCGGCGACGTTGGCCAGTTCGCGCACATTGCCTGGCCAGTCATGGCTGAGCAGATGGCTCAACTGCGCGCCTGTCAGCGGCGGAAATGTTCTGCCCAGCCGTTGGGCCGCATTGTGGGCGAAGGTTTCAAACAGCAACGGAATGTCTTCGCGGCGATCGCGCAGCGGCGGCAGGCGCAGTTCGGCGACGTTGAGGCGATAAGCCAGGTCCTCACGAAAACGCCCGGCGCGAGCTTCGTCGAGCAGGTCCGGTTTGGTCGCCGCGACAATCCGCAAATCAACGCGAATGCTCTGGTTCGACCCCAGCCGCTCAAGCTTTTGCTCCTGCAAGACCCGCAACAATTTCACCTGCTGGGCCAGCGGCATGCTTTCGATCTCATCGAGAAACAGCGTGCCGCCATCGGCGTATTCCAGCTTGCCGATGCGCTTGCCCGAGGCGCCGGTAAACGCGCCGCTCTCATGGCCGAACAGCTCGGCCTCGAACAGTTGCTCCGGGATCGCCGCGCAGTTCAGCGCCACGAAAGGTTTGCCGGCGCGCGGGCCGAAATCATGCAGGCAACGCGCGACCAGTTCCTTGCCGCTGCCGGTTTCGCCACGAATCAGCACGTTGACCGGCAACGTCGCCAGATCCAGCACTTGCCGACGCAAAGTCTGCAAACCTCGGGACACGCCGAGCAATGTTGCATCGAGCTTCGCGCGATTGTCGGCCAGTTCGTGCAGGGCGCGGTTTTCCAGGACCAGGCGGCGTTTGTCCAGCGCCCGGCGCAGACTGCCGAGCAGGGTCTCCGGGCTGAACGGTTTTTCCAGAAAGTCGTAGGCGCCGTCGCGCATGGCTTCGACCGCCATCGGCACGTCGCCATGGCCGGTGAGCAGAATCACCGGCAGATCGGCGTCGCGCTTTTGCACTTCGGCGAGCAGTTGCAAACCGTCCATGCCGGGCATGCGCACGTCGCTGAGGATCACCCCGGCAAAATGTTCCGGGAGCGCGGCAAGGCATTCTTCGGCACGGCTGAACAATTGCACCTGAAACCCCGACAGGCTCAGCCACTGTTCAACGGCGTCGCGAATGCTGCTTTCGTCGTCGACCACCATCACCGAATTGAGCATCAGATATGTGCCTCCAGATCGATTGGCAGGGTCAGGCTGAACACCGCGCCGTGGTCGCCATTCTCGACGCTCAGGCGTCCGCCGGATTCATGCACGATGGCGAAGGATACTGCCAGCCCCAGGCCCAGACCGTCACCCACCGGTTTGGTGGTAAAGAACGGATCGAACACCTGGCCGAGATGTTCCTCGGCAATGCCGCCGCCGTTGTCGCTGACGCTCAGCCGCCACAATTGTTCATCAGCCTCCAGACGGATTTCCAGACGCTTGCAGGCTTTGCCGTGCATCGCATCCAGCGCATTGCGCAGCAGGTTGATCAGCACCTGTTCCAGACGAATCGCATCACCGCGTACCCACGCCGGGCGGGTCAGATGCAGCACCAGACTGACCTGTTCGTCACGCAGTCGCGCATCGAGCAGTTGCAGCGATTGATCGACCACCGTCGCCAGATCCAGACGTTCGCGCAAGCCGCTCGGGCTTTTGCGGGCGAAGGTCTTGAGGTGGCCGGTGAGGGCGGCCATGCGCGTGAGCATGTCGTCCACCGGTTTCAGCGCCTTGTAGGCGTCATCGACGCGGCCATGTTCGAGCAGCAGGCGCAGGGTTGCCAGTTGCATGCGCTGGGCGGTCAGCGGTTGATTGATTTCGTGAGCCAGCGCCGCAGACATCTGCCCCAGCGCGGCGAGTTTGGCCGACTGCACCAGACCTTCCTGCGCGGTACGCAAGTCGCGGGTGCGCTCCTCGACCAAGCGCTCGAGTTCTTCACGATTGCGCTGACGGACCTTGGCCAGCCGCCAGCGCTGATTGAGGAACAACAATAGGAACACCAGCGCCAGCCACACGCCAGCGGCGGCCAGCGCGGCGTTGCGCAAATCCTCGAAGGCCACTTGCGGACGGCGCAGCAGATGCAGGGTCCAGCCCTCGGTCGTCAGCGGCAGCGATTCCCACAGATAATCCGCCGTGCCTTGTGGACCTTCGACCCGGCGCAGATCGCTGTTGTCATCGAAGCGCCGCAGCGGCAAATGGGTCAGCGGAATCAGCGATTGCTTGTCGTACTGGCGGGTGGTTTTGATCTCGGCCAGATCATCAGCGCTCAACGGCCGCAAGGCGCGATAACGCCAGCCCGGCTGATTGGCGATAAAGATGATCCCGCGTGCATCGCTGACCAGCAGCGTGTCGCTGCCCTGGCTCCATTCGCGCTCCAGTTCCGGGAATTCCAGCTTGACCACCATCGCGCCGAGAAACTCGTCGTTGTCGCCAAGTACGGCGCTGGAAAGGAAATACCCGGGAATGCCGCTGGTCACGCCTACCGCGTAAAAACGCCCGGTGCCTTGGGTGCGGGTCTGGCTGAAATAGGGGCGGAAGCCGTAATTGTGGCCAACGTAACTGCTGGGCAAGCGCCAGTTGCTGGCGGCCACGGCCAGGCCGGTGCGATCGAGCAGTTCAAGGGTCGAGGATTGCGCGGCGCCGTTGATCTTTTCCAGCTTCACATTCAATGCCGCTTGCTGCGCTGCATCGACCGGGCCGGCGAGGGCCGAACGCAATTGCGGATCCAGCGCCAGTACGGCGGGCAGGGCGCGATAGCGGTCGATCAGGGTGTGCAAGGAGTTGGCGTACAACCCCAGTTGCTGATTGGCGCGGGCGGCGTCTTCTTCCAGCGCCTGACGTTCCGCGTGGCGCATCGCGAGCGTCGCGGCAATGACCGTGCCGGCGATGATCAGCAGGGAATACAACGACAGACGCAGGGTACGGGAAGTCGGCAGCATGCTGGATGAAAGGTCGGCAGGACGGGCGGGCACGATAGCATGGGCCGAGGTGGCCGGGCGCGCTGTTCGCGCCGGCCGTGTCTGCTAGACAGCTGTCTCCTGTACCTGACGTCGATGCACAAGATTCAACCTCGGCTTCGGCACCGGTCTTGCCTGAGGTTCGGCAGCGAGCGAGCGCTCCAGTTGCTGCAGGCGTTCAGTCACGCCTTGCGCCTCGCTTGGCGCTTCGATAGTCGCCTGGGCGGTTTGCATGACCTTGTCGATGGCCTCGAACGGGTCTACACCATTCCTGGACAGCTTCATGACCTGACGCTGTTTTTCTGCATCCAGTGCGTCCAGTTGGGCGTAGAACATCTTCTGGATGTGCTCGGAGTAGCTGTTGAGGTTATCCGTGAAAGTCTTGATGCTGTCGATAAGCGCAGCACCTCCATCGAGAAGAGCCCTCGCGCCGTCTACGGCTTTTGCAGCGCCGTCGCCCAGCGTTTTCAGCCCGTCCTTGAGCTCTTGGGTGTGCAGTGTCTGCGCTGCTTTCAAACCCTTCTTGAAAAAGTGGTAACGCAATACCGGAAACACTATTGCCCCCGCGATTGCCCCTGCGCCGGAACCGATGGCGTTGCCGATTCCGGGTACCACGGTGCCGATGACACTGCCGATGGCGATGCCTTTGCCGATACCGTAAAAGACCGATTTGATGCCGGCCCGTGAGGTGATGAATTTGCCGAACGTCATGCTTTTGCGCACCTCCTCGATGTTCTGGCCTTCAGGAATCAGGCCATCGAACTCGGTAGTCAGGTTGTGCAATTGCTCCGCCGCAGTTTGCGCTTGATCAAAGATACCCACCGCTTTTCTGACCAGGTCAAACACCACTTTGAAGGCACCGGTCTGGTCGACGTGGACGATCGGGTTGTTACCGACAAAACCATACATGTTCAACCCATCCACATCCCCCGCCGGATCCGCACTGACCCAGCGCTGCAACCACGGCGCGTAATAGCGGGCGCCGTAGTAGTACAAACCGCTGACATCCATTTCCTTGCCGGAATAACGGATGAAGCGGTATTCGATTTCCGATTCCGGCGCCATCCATGCGGTTTCGCCGAACGGGTAATAGCCTTCTGCGCTGGTGACCACAGCGTCTTCATTGAGCTCCATCACGCAAGAGCCGAGGTGGTCTTCGAGGGTGTAGCGCATCTGGTCGTCTATCGGTGCTGAACGTTGCGCCCAATGCAGGCAGCGCGCGTTACCGAGGCTGATGATGTGCAGCTCTTCGCCGTTGTCTTTGCTGCGAATTTCCAGCCCCGGCAGGTAACGCACCTGGTGGAAGTGGCGGACCTTGTCGGTGAACCATTCATGACATTTGAGGACCCGCTGGCCCGCGCTGTACTGGTAATACTCGGCATCGTTATCGCTGTCCTGACGGATAACCAGATCCACGCGCTCCAGCTCATTACGGCTGTTCCAGTGCAATGACGGACCGTGGTGCAGCTTGCGTTGATTGCCGTGCGGGTCGAACCAGATGTCGAAGTCCGGCGGCTCGTCACCTGTTTGCCAACGCACCCCGCGATTGCTTTTCTGGTCGATGCACATCGTGCGGGTGCGACTGTTGCCGTCGCGCTGATGACGCAACTCGGTCAGATTGCCGCCATCGTCGTAGCTATACGTCTGGGTGTAATTGAGGCGGTTTCGCTCGTCGGGCGGTCGCGGCAGGCCGGGAATGTCCGGGGGCAGGGCGTCGTCATGACCGGTCGCACGGATCAGGCGATACAGGGAGTCGTAGTCGAATTCACGGTGGCCGTCGACCCGTTGGTTGGCGAACCAGGTTGGCTCGAAGGCGTGGTCTTCGATGCGGATGATATTGCCGACGCGATCGTAGAAATATTGCAGATCCTGCAATCTGGGGTGAGCGGTTTTCTGACTGGTGCGCGTATGCAGGCGTCCATCGGCCGGGTCATACGTCCACTGACTCAGGACACCGTTACCGGCCAGTTGCGAGGTGATCTGATTGTTGGCGTTGTACTGCGCATCCAGCAAGACCTGCGTGACTTTCGTCTCGACTTGCAGCTCCATTTGCCTGAGTTGCCCGGCAAGACCATAGCGCGATGCTCTGCGATGGCCGCCGGCATCGGTTTGCTCCAGCACCGTGCCCAGCGGGCTGAACACCTGATGGCTGGTGAAAGCCTGTGTGTCCTGGAAAGTTCGGGTTTCCTGCATCGGCTGGCCGGCGAGGGAATAGCTGGATATCGCCAGAACACCAGACGCATCGGTTTGCTTGATCAACCGTCCGCGCAGGTTGTGGTTGGTGGTGTCGGCGCCACCGGCGTAGAGGAAAGTTTCGACCTCTTCCTCTTCCTCCTCATCCTTTCTGGTGACCTGGAGTCTGACGACACGCAGCTGGTCGTCAAAGGTCGATCGCCAGACATGGCCGCGCTCGTCCCAACGTTGCCGAGGCTCACCGGCCAGTCCCGGCAGTACCAAACGCCAGCCGGCATCGACGCTGTCGATTTTCAACACGGTGCCGTTGAGCGAGTAGTGAGTAGTGAGGTTGGGTGCAGATAAGCGCGGATCCCGTTTTTCTAGCAGGCGCCCGGCAGGGTTGTGAGTCTGGCAGGTGATCAGGGGCTTGATTTCTCCATGCGTCGTTGCACACAGATAGGCAATATGCCTGACAACCAAAGCCCGAGGATCCTTGACCTGCACGCTTGGCGTATGGATATGCGTTGATCTATTCAAGGGCCAGGTGCTCATGATTTATCCAGGCGCAGAACCACGGCAAAACTGCCTGAAGGTAGGCGAACTTGTTTACGCCGTCTTTTGACCGCTGTATTGGCGATACCTGCCAATCAACTCAATACCGCGCCTTGCTTCAGCCATGCGCACGGAAATTTCTTTCTTGATCCGATCCCGGCTGATTGAGCTGGAGTTCTGGGTTCCGACGCTACCTTTTGCAAGGTCCAGCGCAAAACCGAATGAGCCCACCAGGCCTTGGTCATAAAATTCGTTGACTCCGATTTCACTGAAAGCCGCATTGATGTCGCTTTGGTCCTGTTCAAGCATGTCGATAATCAAACCCAACGCTGTCTCGAGGTCATCAATTTCGATATCCCTTAAACCGGCCAGCGCTGTGGCTGTGTCCTTCCCCGCGTAAGCAATGGCCATCATGTCACTCGCAGCGGGTACCTGCGCAAACTTGCTGAGCGTTTTCTCGGCTACTGTTCCGATCAGCTTATTTGCTCCCTCGGAAGTCCGAGGATCATAAGATCTGGCTATTTTTTTTGCGTATCTCAGAGGGGTTAAAATGCTTGTTGTGGCATTGCTGTGAATGCTCTCGGGGTTCAGTTTTTTGGCATCGGGCAGGACGGGAGTGGAAACAGTTGTAATTTCGCCGAGTTTGTCGATTGCCGCGCCGGAGATTTTTGAGGCGACGATCCCTCCGATAAATGTCCCGACTCCGGGCAATATCAGCGTCCCAAGTGCTTCGCCGCCTTTCCCTGCTGTCGTGGTGGCAACTCCCTTGCCAATGTTGAAGCCGGTGTTTATGGCCATGCGTTTGGAAATGTCCGTAGCGCTGAACAGTCCGTTCAATTGCCGATTGTACGTTTGCAGCTCATTGCCCAGGTTATCCAGGACTTTTGCGTAGGTCGCGATGTCCTGCCTGACGTCAGACGGCAAGTCTTTTTTGTTACCGTCGTTATCGATGAACAGAATCGGGTTGTTACCGACAAAACCATACAGGTTCAACCCATCCACATCCCCCGCCGGATCCGCACTGACCCAACGCTGCAACCACGGCGCGTAATAGCGGGCGCCGTAGTAGTACAAACCGCTGACATCCATTTCCTTGCCGGAATAACGGATAAAGCGGTATTCGATTTCCGATTCCGGGGCCATCCACGCGGTTTCGCCGAACGGGTAATAGCCTTCTGCGCTGGTGACCACAGCGTCTTCATTGAGCTCCATCACGCAAGAGCCGAGGTGGTCTTCGAGGGTGTAGCGCATCTGGTCGTCTATCGGCGCTGAACGTTGCGCCCAATGCAGGCAGCGCGCGTTACCGAGGCTGATGATGTGCAGCTCTTCGCCGTTGTCTTTGCTGCGGATTTCCAGCCCTGGCAGGTAACGCACCTGGTGGAAGTGGCGGACGTTGTCGGTGAACCATTCATGACATTTGAGGACCCGCTGGCCCGCGCTGTACTGGTAATACTCGGCATCGTTATCGCTGTCCTGACGGATAACCAGATCCACGCGCTCCAGCTCGTCACGGCTGTTCCAGTGCAATGACGGACCGTGGCGCAGCTTGCGTTGATTGCCGTGCGGGTCGAACCAGATGTCGAAGTCCGGCGGCTCGTCACCTGTTTGCCAACGCACCCCGCGATTGCTTTTGTCGTCGATGCGCATCGTGCGGGTGCGACTGTTGCCGTCGCGCTGATGACGCAACTCGGTCAGATTGCCGCCATCGTCGTAGCTATACGTCTGGGTGTAATTGAGGCGGTTTCGCTCGTCGGGCGGTCGCGGCAGGCCGGGAATGTCCGGGGGCAGGGCGTCGTCATGACCGGTCGCACGGATCAGGCGATACAGGGAGTCGTAGTCGAATTCACGGTGGCCGTCGACCCGTTGATTGGCGAACCAGGTTGGCTCGAAGGCGTGGTCTTCGATGCGGATGATATTGCCGACGCGATCGTAGAAATATTGCAGATCCTGCAATGCGGGTTGACCGGGCTTATGACTGATCCGCGTGCGCAAGCGTCCGTCGGCTGGATCGTAGGTCCATTCGCTGAGCACACCGTTGCCGTCCTGTTGCTCGATGAGCTGGCCATTAGCGTTGTAGTGCGCATCCTCCAGGACTTGCGTGATGTTTGCCTTCACTTGCAAGTGCATTTGCCTGAGCTGCCCGGCAAGACCATAGCGCGAGGTTCTGCGATGGCCGCCGGCGTCGGTCTGTTCAAGCACGGCGCCAAGCGGACTGAACACCTGATGGCTGGTGAACGCTTGGTGATCATCAAATGTGCGCTTTTCCACCAGTGTCTGTCCGGTGAGGGAATAGCTGGTGATATCCAGCGAGCCTGACGGATCTGTCTGCTGGATCAACCGGCCGCGCAGGTTGGAGTCTGCTCCGGCGGAGCCGGGGGCGTAAGTGAAAGTATCGAGCTGATTTTCGCCGTTTCCCGACACTTCGAGCTGCACCACGCGCAATTGCCCGTCAAAGGTCGATTGCCAGACATGGCCGCGCGCGTCCCAACGGTGTCCGGGCTCCCCGGCCCTGCCCGGCAGCAGCAGGCGCCAGCCGCTATCCCGGCTGCTGGTAAACACGGCGATATCGTTCAGCGAAAACACGGTAGTTGTGTTCGCGATCGGCAGGCGCGGATCCTGTTGCGCGACCAGGCGCCCGGCGACATCGTGGTGCTGGCGGGTCACGAGTGCGCTAGGCGTGTCGCCCGCCACGGTACGCAAATAAGCGACCTGACGGACTGGCAGGCCACGTCCGTCGCTGACGGTCAGCGAAGGCGTGCGCCAATGTGTGGAGGCGCTCATGCGCCTGACCCACGCGTAGACACCACCTCTTCAGCGGTGTCGTTGAAGTCTTCGCTGGTGTGATACCAGGGATGATACGTCTCGCGGGAAAAGTCGCCCTTGGCGTTGATCAGCTTGATCGGACGTGCCGTTGCGTCATAGAACAGCTGATCGAAGAGCCCGAGTTGGCGCAGCGATTGATCATTGACGTAGCGGTGCGTGTTAGCGAAAAACGGCCGGTATTGGCGCTGCGGCAGACCTTTGTTGTTGTATTCGACGCGTTCGCTGATACGCCAGCGTGTCTGCGTCGGTTGCTCACCTTCTTCGATCAGCAATTGACCATCCTCACCCACCACATAAGCCAGCCCGGGGTCGACCTTCTGCTGGGTTTGCAGTACCCGACCAAAGCCATCGACGCAGGTTTTGACAATCTGGATCTGTGCCTTGACGGTGTCATAGGGATAGCGGTCGGCACTGAGCACCACGGTGTGTACCGGCTCTCGGTACGCCAGTTCAATGGCCTCGAGCAATTGCTGGTCTTCAGGCGTCAGGACGTGATTTTGCGCAAGCCGGCGTCTTGCGCTGGCGCGGATCTGCCCGCCGGGCAACAGATCGCCCTGCTTGATTGACAGGGTTTGAAGCGTGGAGGCGGGTATCAGGCCCATCCAGCTGAACAGGTTTTTGTGCAGGGTGCTGGCTGCGTTTTTTACAGTGTCCTCCGGATACTGGATGGCCTGTTCCGGACTGGGGGCCGGCAAGGTCCAGTCATCGGTCAGCTTGTCGAATCCGGCAGGTTGGCCATTCTCGGTACCGTGAAAGCTGATGACCAGCGGCTGGCCGGAAGGCTCATGGATGACTTCTTCAGTGTTGTCGTTGGCGTCGGTGATTCGCTTGGGTTTCAGGGCGTGGTAATCGAATTCCGCGACCTGCACGGCACAACCGTCGGGCAACTCCATGCGCATGACCGTCAGCCAGTGTTGATCGTATTCGGCTTTGGTCACGCCATGGCTTGGCGTTTCGTTGAAATCGAGCACTTTATAGAACGCTTGCAAGTCGCCGTACCGAGCCAGATTGAACCGCGACGACCAAAGATCTTGTTCCTCACTCGGCGTCGCTTCGAACAGCATCGGCATGGGCGAGTAACCAATTGCCTTGAGGGCCTCGCGAATGTTCAGATCCGGCACAATGCTGTAAGCGTCCAGCGCGGTCTTGTCCAGCAGGGCAAGCTCCAGAGAATGCGGCAGGGCTTCGAATCCGGCGACGCCGTCTTCCAGTTCAATACCCTCTACGTCCACATAGTGCTGTATGGATTGGGAAGTCAGTACCCGTTCGATGGCCCATTCTTGCGAATCCTGCAGCGTTCTCAAGGATTCAAAAGACACCTGTGCCGGGTTCAGCTCGCCGGGTAGCGTACCTTTGGCCAATTTCAGCGCATCGCCCCGTTCCTGATAGGGCAAGCCCAGTCGCCATTGCTGCGGCTCTGGCAGATTGATCAGACGCGCACGGGTCTCACTGATGTAAAAGTATTGCTGCGCCTCGTCGTGAGCGTCGGACCACCATTGATTCAGGTGGTCCTCGGTGAAGGGTGGCGGGCTCTGGGCGGTCAACCTGCGCGCATAGCTCACCGTCAGTGCATGGGTCGCGGCGCCATAAGCGTCCCAGCGCAGGCTGACATCGTGGCGGCACAGCGGGTCATTGATAAAGCCGTCGTACTGATAACTGATTGCTTCAACCTGAAGGGGCAGCAGAGTGGCTGCGGCATATGGCCCCTGCGGCCGCACCTCGCGCACCAGATAACGCTTTTCCTCTACCGAGTGCAGCTTGGCAGCGCCAGGTACCTGCGAATCTTCCTGGTAGGCAAGCGTCTCCGTTCGGGCGACCGAGCCGACCAGTGCCTGCGCAATCCGGTAGCGACTGTCGGCATCTTCCGGGGTGACAGGCTCATCGATTTCACCTTTGGGGTGATAACGACTGAACAGGGTTTCGCCCAACGGGCAGGCGTCCACGTCCGCGTTGAAATAATCCTCGCGGGAACGATTCATTTCCTGCCCGTTGTGAAACCAGGTGCATGTTTGCACCGGCTCGTTGAAGCCAGGCTCTGAAGCATCGGCTCCAATCTCGCAGTCAAGTTGCTGCAAATAGCCGAACCCGCGAAACTCCCGTTCCCTGCCGTCGTAGAACCCTTCGCGCCAGGTGAATGACTGGGTCAACCGGTTGTCGGTGATCTCGTCGTGTTGCTCCTGTTTCTTCACCACGGGCAGCGGAAACGGCAGATGACATATCGGTGCACGCGCAAGTGCCAGCAGTCGCTCCTTTTCATCCAGCCATTCCTGAGCCGAACTGCGATAAGTCACGCTGCTCGAGTAACCCATGTTGTTGTTGCTGTTGACCAGCAGATAGGGCTTGGCTGCAACAAAATCGTAGCGCCAATGCCGAGGCTGGATATGCGGCACCGTCAGAATCAGGCTAGCGCAACCGAGGCCTTGCAGGTCGGCGAAACTGACCTGGCACAGACGGTCATAGCGCACCTCTTCGGGCCACGGCACGCTGACGGGAATCTGCTCCAGACCGTTGCCGCCCCGGTTCAGGTAAATGTCGAACCCTTCGGATCGCAGATAGATCAGCGCGGGCGCGCCGGAGCCATCGAGGTCGGCCAGGCGCACTCGTGCGGCGTCGAATTCGTCGTAGGTGAAGGGCAGGGCACTGATCTTGCGACCTTGACCGAATTTGCCATGACCAAGATTCGGCCAGCAGCGGACTTCGTCATGGCGGATGCGACACAGCTCGGGCATGTCGCTGCCGAGCAGGTTGCCCAGAAGCACCAGTTCGGTTCGCGAGTTGCTGAATACCGGCAGACGGTCGTCTTCGTATGCATGGGGGATTTCCTGTGCGGCGGCGAAGCCTTTTTCGCGCAGGCTGGCATAGAGCCTCACACGATCGTGGCTGATGCTGGCCGCTGACATCAGGCCGTCGCCGCTGAAATCCCCCATGGTCAAAGTCAGATCCTGGTGTTCCCGGGGAAACGTGTCGAACGCGCTGAACAATTCGAATTGTCGCTGCGCATTCAGCGCATGGAACCCGCAGTAACCCAACCGGGCGATGATCAGGTCCAGGCGCCCATCGCCGGTCAGATCCAGCAGTTGCGCCACGGCGCGGTTACGATCTGCCACCGGGATCTTGTCCAGCAGAGCCCATGGGCCGTAACCGATCAGTTCGGTACCAGGCGCCGCGCGCAGCGGCTCGCGGTAGTACCAGGCGTTGTCATAGCGGCAGAGAAAACCCGGCACGCCCTCGCCATACAGATCGACGCATTGGTAGAACCCGCCGTCTTCGATGCCCGGTTGAGTCTCGTTTTCCAACAGGCGTGCAGGTGTCTTGTTGATCTCGAAGGGCGAGTATTCGAACTCTAGCGGCGGTGAATGCTCGACATTGCCTTGCGCATCGAAGGCCTGATAGTGCGCCGCGCTGATCTGGCTGTAGGCCCACGGCGCAGAGTTCTGGATAGGTTGATATTCCAGCAGCAGGCGACGTAAAAGCTTCGCCTCTGTCGCCAGCCCTTCGGGGAAGTGATGAAACATCAACACTTGCTGGCACAGCCTGCGGGTGCTCAGTTCAAAACCCTGGCCATAGGTGGAAAACGGATCCGGTCGCAGCCGCCAGCGGTTCACTTCTTCGTAGCTCGGGGTCTCCGTCAGCGAACTGCTGCGTTCGCCGTAATCGAACACCAGTTGAAAATGCCAAGGCAAATCCGTCGGCCGGTCGGTGTCCCAGCTATAGAGACGGTCGCTCGCCGTGGCATTGCCATAACACACCCGGAGCAGATAGCGCTGGGCGCGGTAGTCGTGAATCGGATCTTGCTCGTCAGGCTGATCGTCGGGCTTGTACTCGTAGCAGATGTGTTCGCCATGGGCGTTCATGCTTTCACACAGCAGCCAGCTACTGATGCGCGATTCGTCGTCGGGGTCGGCACGGCGTGAGGCGCTGGTTTTGCCGTAGACATGCAACGTACCGTCGGCACCATGTACCAACCAGAACGGGGCTCCACCGTCAGCCGGATGCCAGCATTCGCGCAGGGAAAAATCGCTTTCGATCCGCGTCCGGTAAGACACGACGTTGTGTTCGGGAATGGGGCGGTCTCTGTAGCTGTGTTCCGTGCGCGACTTCAAGTCTCCGGCATCATCGAGCTCCGGCATCCACACCTCGCCGTCATGCCCGATGATTTCATCGTGCTCGGTATAACGTGGAACACCTTTGTTGGTGCGGCGACTGATCTGGCTCAGGCCCAGGTGGCAACCAAGGCCAAACGGACCGTTACCGCTCTGGCTGTTGATTGCCAAGGGTATTTGCGGGTCGTAGCCACGACCGCTCGATAGCGGGATCAGCAATTCGCATCCAGCCGAGGCGGTCGGCCCGACGGCGCTCCAGCTCTTGCCGATGGTGGCGATCGATGAGCTTTTGGCGATGGAAGGAGCTGTGATGCTGAGGTCTTGATCGGCCATGTTCGAATCCATTCGCGCTACATAGGGCGTATGGATAGACGCTAACAGGAGTGGGCCGGAGATGGACCTGTCAGATCTGACAGGTGCGCAAGATCATTTTCTGTGCATGGGAAATTCTGTTATCGCGATTGGTTTGAACAAGCAAAAACGGCCGGGGCATCTTTGCGGATGCACCGGCCGTTTTCATGACGCCAGAGGCTTACTGCACTTCTACCGCCAGGCTTTCGCTGATCTTCTGTTGCCAGATCGCCGGGCCAGTGATGTGTACCGACTCACCTTTGCTGTCCACCGCTACGGTGACCGGCATGTCCTTGACCTCGAACTCGTAGATCGCTTCCATGCCCAGCTCGGCAAATGCCAGCACCTTGGACTTCTTGATCGCTTGCGCAACCAGGTACGCAGCGCCGCCGACTGCCATCAGGTACACAGCCTTGTTGTCCTTGATCGCGTCGATCGCGGTCGGGCCGCGCTCGGACTTGCCGATCATGCCCAGCAGCCCGGTCTGCTCGAGGATCTGGCGGGTGAACTTGTCCATCCGCGTTGCGGTGGTAGGACCCGCCGGGCCAACCACTTCGTCACCGACCGGATCAACCGGGCCGACGTAGTAGATGAAGCGACCCTTGAGGTCGACCGGCAGGGTTTCACCCTTGTTGAGCATCTCGACCATGCGCTTGTGCGCGGCGTCGCGACCGGTGAGCATCTTGCCGTTGAGCAGCACGGTTTCGCCCGGCTTCCAGCTCTGCACGTCTTCCGGGGTCAGGGTGTCGAGGTTGACACGACGCGCCGACGGGCCGGCTTCCCAGACGATTTCCGGGTAGGCGTCCAGCGGTGGCGCCTCCAGCGAGGCCGGGCCGGAACCGTCGAGCACGAAGTGTGCGTGACGGGTGGCGGCGCAGTTGGGGATCATGCACACCGGCAAGGATGCGGCGTGGGTCGGGTAGTCCATGATCTTCACGTCGAGCACGGTGGTCAGACCGCCGAGGCCCTGGGCGCCGATACCCAACTGGTTGACCTTCTCGAACAGCTCCAGACGCATTTCTTCGATGCGATTCTGCGGGCCACGGGCCTTGAGCTCGTGAATGTCGATGGATTCCATCAACACTTCCTTGGCCATCACCGCGGCTTTCTCGGCGGTGCCGCCGATGCCGATACCCAGCATGCCCGGCGGACACCAGCCGGCGCCCATGGTCGGCACGGTTTTCAATACCCAGTCGACGATCGAGTCGGACGGGTTGAGCATGGCCATTTTCGACTTGTTCTCGGAACCGCCGCCCTTGGCCGCCACGTCCACTTCCACGGTGTTGCCCGGGACGATGGAGTAGTGAATTACGGCCGGGGTGTTGTCCTTGGTGTTCTTGCGAGCGCCTGCCGGGTCGGCAAGGATCGAGGCACGCAGGACGTTTTCCGGCAGGTTGTAGGCGCGACGCACGCCTTCGTTGATCATGTCGTCCAGGCCCATGGTGGCGCCATCCCAGCGCACGTCCATGCCGACACGGACGAACACGGTGACGATACCGGTGTCCTGGCAGATCGGGCGATGGCCGGTGGCGCACATGCGCGAGTTGATCAGGATCTGCGCCATCGAATCACGGGCCGCTGGCGATTCTTCGCGCAGGTAGGCTTCGTGCATCGCCTGGATGAAATCCACGGGGTGGTAATAGGAAATGAACTGCAGGGCGTCGGCAACGCTCTGAATCAGGTCATCTTGCTTGATCACGGTCATGAGTCGCGCTCCTCTGAAACACGGGAACATTCTATGGGGCAGCTTGAGGCTTTCGGCTCACAGCTGATCCTCTGGCACGCCGGGGCTGCTGGCGCGACGCTAAAAAGGCGCGGCAGTATACCGCGCCTCGGTGGGGCGTACACGCGCCGGCAGTCATTCGTTGGTCGCATGGGTGGGCGAATATCGGACAGCGGGTTTGCACTTCAGGATCGCCCCCCTCACCCCAGCCCTCTCCCCCAGATGGGGCGAGGGGGAAAGGGAGCCGATCTTCATCTTGTTCAAAAACTAAGTCCGGCTCAGGAAAATGAAGCTGTTTTGTGCCGTTTCCAGACTCGAGTTCGGCGCGATGTTTGAAGTCGGTGTAACTCGGATAAACAACCCGGTCAGTCCCCTCTCCCTCTGGGAGAGGGCTAGGGTGAGGGGCTTTTGGCGGTGTCAGTGGGCCACACTTTTGACGTCAATTTTCGAGCCCGAAAATCGGTGGTCATTTAGCGACCGGCCCTCTAAAGTGGCATCCGGTCTGTAGAGTAGGACACTCGGTCAGCCTCCTATCGCACGGTGAGTCAACGATTGACCCATAACGCCATTCAACGCCTTTTGCTCAAACGCTTCGCCCTCGCTGCGGCCACCTACGGATTGGCTCTGCTGCTGCTGTGGCTGGCGTTTTTCACCGGGCATTACCAGCAATCGCTCAGTGGCGTGGCCATCGGCAGCGCGCTGGTGGTGATCAGTCAGGCGAGCCTTTTCGCGATGTTCTGGAGCGGGCGCAACCAGCGCTTCGCCGACCCCAGCCTGACCGAAGCGCAAGTGCTGATGGGTCTGGGCTGGCAGACGTGGCTGATCGCCCATGTCGACGAGGCGCGCGGCGCGTTTCTGGTGTTTTACGTGCTGATCCTGCTGTTCGGCCTGTTCCATCTCACCCGGCGGGTGTTCATCCGCTGTGCGCTGTTGGTGTTCTTCAGTTTTTCCGCGATTACCCTGTGGGATGCCTACCACTTCCGCTTGGCCGAGCCTGCGCTCGCAGCGTTGCAGGTGTGCATTCTGGCGATGGTCTTGGCGTGGCTCGTGCTTTACGCACGTTTTGTCCAGGTTTCCCGGCAACGTCAGCGCCAGCGCCGGTTTGCCTTGCAGGCGCATCAGGACACCTTGCGCGGAATGATGCGCCAGCTTGAAGATCTGGTCGCCACCGACGAACTGACCGGGCTGTTCAATCGCCGGCATTTCCTGCGCATCGCTTCCCGCGAGCTGAATGCGCTCGACAGCGACGTGATGCACGGGCTGGCGCTGATCGATCTGGACCACTTCAAGCGCATCAACGACCTGCATGGCCACGCCGCCGGCGATCAGGTATTGCAGGCGTTTGCCGGGGTGGCGCAAGCCTGTCTGCGCGACGGTGACGTGCTGGCGCGTTATGGTGGCGAGGAATTCGTCGTGCTGGTGCCCGACTGCGATGCCGAACGCCTGACCGCGTGTTGCGAGCGTTTGCGCATCGCCTTCAGTGAGGTGGAATTGATGGGCCTGCAAGTGCGCAACCTGAGCCTGTCGGCGGGCATGACCCTGCTGTCCGTTGGCGATGATCTGGATGAGGCGTTGCAGCGTGCCGATCAGGCGCTGTATCGGGCCAAGCGTGACGGGCGCAATCGTTGTGCCGCCGCGTGGGAGAACGTCGATGCCTGAATTGCGTGTCGGTGATCGGCAGTGGACGGTTGAAGCGGGCAGCAACCTGCTCGACAGTCTCAATCAGAACGGCGTTGCCGTGCCCTACAGCTGCCGCGCCGGCAGTTGCCATGCCTGTCTGGTGCAATGCATCCGAGGTGTGCCCACCGACAATCGTCCGGATGCCTTGAGCGCCGAGCAACGTCAGGACGGTTGGCGCCTGGCTTGTCAGTGTCAGGTGGTCGAAGACTTGCAGGTACACACCTTCGACCCGATCAGCGACGGCCGCCCGGCCGTGGTCGAAGCGCTGGACTGGCTCAGCGACAGCGTTCTGCGCCTGCACCTGACCCCGCAGCGGCCATTGCGCTACAGCGCCGGCCAGCATCTGGTGTTGTGGATCGGCCACATCGCCCGACCGTACTCGCTGGCGAGCCTGCCGCAAGAAGACCGCTTTCTCGAGTTCCACCTGGATTGCCGCCAGCCCGGCGAATTCATCGATGCCGCACGCAAGCTGCAGATCGGCGACTCGATCCGCCTTGGCGAACTGCGCGGCGGTGCCTTGCATTACGATCCGGACTGGCACGCCCGGCCGCTGTGGCTGCTGGCTGCCGGCACTGGTTTGGGGCCGTTGTTCGGGGTGCTGCGTGAGGCCTTGCGTGAGGATCACCAAGGCGCCATTCGCGTCATTCACCTGGCCCATGACGAACGCGAGCACTATCTGGCCAAACCCCTTGCCGCACTGGCCGCGCAGCGCGAGAACCTCAGTGTCGAGCTGTGGGCAGCGGCCGACTCGGCCGCCGCTTTGGCACAACTGCGCCTTGTTTCCCGGCAGACCCTGGCCTTAGTCTGCGGCTCGACGACCAGTGTCGACGCATTCGCCAAGCGTCTGTACCTGGCCGGATTGCCGCGCAATCAACTGCTGGCCGACGTGTTTGTGAGCCGTGGTTGAGCGCTGATTTTCAGACGCGAGACTCGCCATGACCGAAGCCATCCTGCTGGAACGCGAACGCGGTTTGCTGACCCTGCGCCTCAACCGCCCGGACAAGAAAAACGCCCTGACGCGCGCCATGTACAGCCGCCTCGCCGAAGCACTGAAACAGGCCGACAGCGACCCCGGAATCAACGCCGTGCTGATCAGCGGCAGCGCCGAATGTTTTACCGCCGGCAACGACATCGCCGACTTCCTCGAACAACCGCCGAGCGACCTGGACAGCCCGGTGTTTCACTTCATGCTCAATCTGCTCGAATGCCGCAAACCGGTGATCGCCGCCGTGGCCGGTGCCGCGGTGGGTATCGGCACGACCCTGCTGCTGCATTGCGATCTGGTCTATGTCAGCCGCGACGCCCGGCTGCGCATGCCGTTCGTCAACCTCGGGTTGTGCCCGGAATTCGGTTCAAGCCTGATCCTGCCGCGTTTGCTCGGGCAAGCGAAAGCGGCTGAGTTGTTATTGCTCGGCGAAGGCTTTAGCGGCGCACAGGCTGCGCAATGGGGAATTGCCACAGACGCGCTGGACAGTGGCGCGGCTGCGTTGAGCAAGGCCCGGGAAATGGCGCTGCGGTTTGATGAGCTGCCGGCCGAAGCGGTGCACATCAGCAAGCAACTGATGCGAGCGCCCGATCGCGAGCTGCTGCGCAAAGTGATCGAGGAGGAGGGCGCATTGTTTACCCAGCGGCTGCGTTCGCCAGAGGCGGTGGCGGCGTTGAGCGGGTTCTTTCGCTGAGTGTCAAGACGCCTTCGCGAGCAGGCTCGCTCCCACAGGAGATTGCATTTCAAGTGTGAGAGCGAGCCTGCTCGCGAAAGGGCCTTACCAGACAAAATATCTGTTGAATCATAAGCAAAAAAGCCCCGCCATTCACATGGCGGGGCTTTTGCGTTTCAGCTGCCGGTCACTCAGACCTGCGGATCACCGACATGCAGGATCTTCATGCCATTGGTGCCGCCAGTGGTGTGGTAGCTGTCGCCCTTGGTCAGGATGACCCAGTCGCCTTTTTCCACGACGCCGCGCTTGGTCAGTTCGTCGATGGCTTTCTGGCTGACTTCGTGCGGTTCCAGCGAGGCCGGGTCGAACGGGATGGTGTAGACGCCACGGAACATTGCTGCGCGGGCCTGGGCTTCGCGGTGCGGGGTGAACGCGTAGATCGGCACCGAGGAGCGGATACGCGACATGATCAGCGGGGTGAAGCCGCTTTCAGTCAACGCGATGATCGCTTTGACGCCCGGGAAGTGGTTGGCGGTGTACATGGTCGCCAGCGCGATGCTCTCGTCGCAGCGGCTGAATTCCTTGCCGATGCGGTGGCTGGAGGTCTTGCCGGTCGGGTGTTTCTCGGCGCCGACGCAGATGCGCGCCATCGCCTGCACGGCTTCCAGCGGGTAGAGACCAGCGGCGGATTCGGCCGAGAGCATCACGGCGTCGGTGTAATCGAGCACGGCGTTGGCCACGTCGGACACTTCGGCGCGGGTCGGCATCGGGTTCTGGATCATCGACTCCATCATCTGCGTCGCGACGATCACGGCCTTGTTGTGGCGACGTGCGTGCAGAATGATTTTCTTCTGAATGCCCACCAGTTCGGCATCGCCGATTTCCACACCGAGGTCGCCACGGGCAACCATCACCGCGTCGGAGGCCTTGATCAGGCCGTCGAGGGTTTCATCGTCGGCCACGGCTTCGGCGCGTTCGATCTTCGCCACCAGCCAGGCAGTGCCGCCGGCCTCGTCACGCAGTTGACGGGCGTATTCCATGTCGGCGGCGTCGCGCGGGAAGGATACGGCGAGGTAGTCGACTTCCATTTCGGCGGCGAGCTTGATGTCGGCCTTGTCTTTTTCAGTCAGGGCCGGCGCGGTCAGACCGCCACCGCGACGGTTGATACCTTTGTGGTCGGACAGCGGGCCACCGATGGTCACCACGCAATGCAGTTCAGTGGCGGTGGCGGTTTCAACGCGCATCACCACACGGCCGTCGTCGAGCAGCAGCTCGTCGCCCACGCCGCAGTCCTTGACCAGATCCGGGTAGTCGATGCCGACCACCTGCTGGTTGCCTTCGGTCAACGGATGGCTGGTGGAGAAGGTGAACTTGTCACCGATCTTCAGCTCGATCTTCTTGTTGGCGAATTTGGCGATACGGATTTTCGGGCCTTGCAGGTCACCGAGCAGGGCGACAAAGCGGCCGTGCTTGGCAGCGAGGTCACGCACCAGCTTCGCGCGAGCCTTGTGCTCGTCGGGGGTGCCGTGGGAGAAGTTCAGACGGGCGACGTCCAGACCAGCCAGAATCAGCTGTTCGAGAACTTCCGGCGAGTTACTGGCCGGGCCAAGGGTAGCGACGATTTTGGTACGACGGACGGACATGCAAAGACTCCTGAGTTCAAGCGCAGGCAGAGGCTACTATGCTCGAAGGGTGTAGTCATTGTTCGAATGCACTACTTATCGTTTTCTTTATTGAACGCGGCAACTTTGCGACCAGCGCGTCTGAAGTTTTCCGACCTGGGGTCGATACAGAGCACAAGACAGGAGAACCCCCATGCGATTGTTGCCCATTGCCGCCCTTGCCCTCAGCGTCCTCGCCGCGACGGGCTGCACCCGTTGGTCGATGAACCACCATTTGAACAACGCCTATAGCGCCTATGAACGCGGCAACTGCGAGCAGGTCATGCTCGAACTGTCCAAGGTCGAACGCGCCAGCCGCGCCCGCCCGTACGTGTGGCCGGAAGTGTCGATGATGCGCGGTCAGTGCCTGGAACGGCAGAAGCTCTACATCGACGCGGTGCAGACCTACCAGTTCATCATCGCTTCTTACCCCAACAGCGAATACGCCTACCGCGCCCGCGCGCGTCTGGAAACGTTGCAGAGCCTGGGCCATTACCCGACACGCAGCGCCGCTGCGGTGGTTCGGCCGACGCGCTTCTGACGCGCTTTTCGTACAAAATCTGGCCGTCTGTACAAGCTCCGCTATAGTCAAGGAAACCGTTTCGAGCCTTTTCTCGATAACGGCGCAACACCTGCGACTGGCAGTTACAAGGTGACGGCGATTGTCGCGACCGTCACACCGGAAGCGGGGAGAGCGGGCCTGCCGCACAGGTTCGTTCCGAAGCACAGGTGCGGCTCCGTGACGGAGCCCTGCATGGCGAACAGCACATCATGTTTACCGACCGCCGGATCGAACGGCATCAACTGCCGTATTACCTCAGAGTGTTCAACAGCGTCACCGACAAACCCGTCGGCTTTCTCGGCAATGTGTCTACGGACGGGCTGATGCTGATCAGCCAGTTGCCGATGATGATCGGGGTGGATTTTCAGTTACGCCTCAAGGTCCCCGCCCGCGATGGCAGCCAGCAAGTCATCGATTTCAGCGCCTGTTGCGTGTGGTGCCATGAAGACGCCACGCCGCTGCATTACGACGCCGGGTTCATCCTCCGCCGCGCTCCGCCGGAGTTCGGCCAACTGGTGCTGGCGCTGAAGCAGTATTTCAGTTTTCAGCCGTTGCCCGCTTCTGCCTGAACAGCAAAAGATCGCAGCCTTCGGCAGCTCCTACAGGGGTAACGCATTCCAAATGTAGGAGCTGCCGAAGGCTGCGATCTTTTGATTTTTACGTCACGCCACCGCGATCGCCCGCTCCTGATCCAGCGCCTTTTCCGCCAGCAATAAGCCCATCTCGCTCAACTGATAGATCGCCATCGCCAGATGTCGCGGCTTGTCCTCGAGGCTGTCCGCCAGGTCGAGCAGCAGAATGCTGACCGAAGAAAAGGTTTCGTAGGTTTGAATGGCCATCGCTTCGGGGTTGATGTCGGGCGCGACCATGAACATCTGCATGCCGCGATCGACGGAATTGCACGACGGCGCAGCGCCGGGTTTTTTCAGGTAGTGATCGAGGGCTTTTTCAGCGGCCTCGTGGAGTCTGGTGGAATTGGGGGAAGCGTAGGGGGAGGTCGAGTCTTCGGTTTCAGGGGGATTTGGTGTTGGTTTGATCATTGTCTGCACACTCATAGTTGGGGCATCCACCTCTTCGCGACTAAACGAAAGGGTGGCGGCTGTAAGCAGGTTAGTCGACCGGGAGTGCACAAACCGGCGCGCCCTGAGGCGCCCTGCGAACAGCCACCATCGAGTGCGGGGATAGGGATTACCCGACTTGATGACGCTTATGCGCAATGCACGACCCGGGCGACTAAACCCGACCACTGATTGGCAGCGGCACGGATCAAGTTACGGGGCAGCTTCAAAGCGCACAAGCCGGCGGATTCTGAGTGATGTGTAGGCAACGGCGCAAGCCGATGTAGCCGCGTGTTAATGACTGAAGGACGTCTGCATGTTGCGGCGTGGGAATAGTTACCGCTGGTCGGGACTGTCAGAGTTGACAGGTGTCGGGTGCTTAGTTCCCACGTTCAATGCCCTTGACAACTGCCTGTGGCAAGCAAGGGAAGCTCATCATGTCCGAGGATTCAAAACAAGGTGCTGATAGTCCTGAACGGGGCGCATTCAACAACGAAGAACCGACTGTCCCGTTACGAGACGCCTGTAACGTTAAGCCTGGAGTGTTGATTGACGGCCTGCAGTTTTATTACGCCGGTCAGGTTTTGCTCGTCGGTACAACCATGGACATAACGTTCAATATTCCGCAAAGAGATGGCCTGGATCACAACGTGCACCTCGATTTCCACACCGCTGCGGGTGATTACATGCGGGTCATCGATAGTAAGTACAGGGATTACACCTGGCATACGGTTCGTATCAGCGGACTGGAGGAAAGTGCCTCCGCTCGATTTGATGGTCAGTGGGATTACAAGGGCGACTGGTCAAACTGGACCTCCCAGCATCTTGTAGTGAGGACGCCTGCCAAGTTCCATCCCAAAGCAGTTGTTACAGTCGGCGGGACGGTGTCAGGTACTGCCCGCTCAGGCAGTGTGATAAAGCTTGTGCGTCCTGCCGACAAAGCCGTAATGAGTACGACGCACACTACTCCAAATCATGGACCGTGGACTGTCACGTTATCGACCGGCCTTCATCAAGGCGTGCACGAGCTACTGATCCGTGAAGACGTCGACGGAACGCTGGGTCGATATACCGAAACTTGGACGTTCACCGTTCTGAACAAAATCCAAATCACGTCCCCGAATATCAGTCTGCCCGTCGAGAGTGTTCAACCCGTGATCAGGGGGCGCGGGGCGTACAAAGGCGCCACAATCACGGTTTACATAAAAGGTTCAACGTTGCCTGCCGTCTCTTTTACTGCTGTTTCCGACGGCGACTGGGCCGCAACCAGTACCTATACTTTTGCGCGAGGGGCTCGCTACACCCTCGTTGCCCAACAGAGTCTGAAAGGAATCTTTGCCGACCTTGGGGATCCTCAAGAGTTTTATGTTATCGGGCCTCCAGCATTTACAGCGCCAAAACCCAACCCCGCTTCGCCGCCAATCGTGGAAGCCAAAACGATGTTCGAGGGGACCGGCGCCACTGGTTTCTATCAGAACAGGGTCGACGTGTATTCAGAGCAAATGGGGAGCGACGCCGTGACCGTAGGCTGGCCTGATCCCGTGACTGGAGAATGGCGCCGAGAAGGCACCCTTTCACCTGGTCCCCATTCGATTTTCGGCACGCACACAGTTTATGGGGTTACCTCAATAACAAGTGAACCCTTCGGCATACGGGTACGCACGGGCAAGCCGACGGTCACATATACGCAAGCCAATGAAACGATCACATTTTCCGGCACCGGACATTTCGACGAGAAGCTCAGAACCGAAATCGAGTTCACTATCCTCGAAAGTCCAGCCGACCCAATGCCGGTCGCGCCTCCAAATGCACAAGTACAGCGCAACGGCACTTGGAGCACCACCGTAACGGGCTGGAAATTTGGCACCTATAAAATCAACGCCGTCCAGAAGATCAGAGACAACGCCAGCGGCTGGATCGACTCGCTGCCGCTGGCCTTCGAAGTAAAAAATATCCTCCCCGATGTCAGTGATGTGCAATTCACCAACGACTACCAACCGACCTTCAGCGGCAAAGGCTTCAACGGCGCCACGGTGAATCCACGCAGGCCCAATAGCGGGGATCTCGAAGCGCCAGCAGTGGAGGTTGCTGGCGGGCGGTGGTCTACCAAGGCTTCAACGGTCTGGGGACCCTCGTTTGAGCGTCAGGTCCACATCAAGCAATATCTCGACGGGCACCAGTCGCCAAACTGGTTTGTCCTCAAAGTCACCATCCCGCCGCAGGCCCCTGGCTTGAACGAGCCTGAAGATGACGGACTTTCGCCCAGGTTCAGCGGCACGTGCTGGCCGGGTGCAACCGTGAACATTGAGTACAGCGACGAAACCGGCATTGTGCACAAGGGCATCGTCAGTGCTGGCACGTGGCAGTTCAGGCGCGACAAAGAATTTGCCCTGGATATCACACATACCGTCACGGTGACCCAGGTCGCCGCGCAGCAAACTTCGCAGCCGACGTCCACGACATTCATTGTCAGGAGAGCGATGGTTACGCCAGTGATTACCCAGCCGCCGAACGGCTCGGAAGTCGGTCGTGCTGTAACGGTCGAGGGCACGATGGGTATGGTGGGCGCCACTTTGCAACTGCGCGACAAGCAGTTTGATCGTCCCTTGGGCGATCCGAAAATATTGAGCCAGGATGGCGACTGGTCGATTGACCTGAGCCTCGAGCAATTCAGGCTCTACACCTTTGACGCCCAGCAGACACTGGACGGTCGACCGTCGCTACACAGTGACGAGCATGAATTGACGGTGGTGCTGCTACCGCCAGAATTTCTCCAGCCGATACAACACGGCAAGTTGCCACGAACCGCGTTGCTCAAGGGTACGGGCATGAGGGGCGGGGTTGTCGAAGTCTGTCTGCAAGGGCTTGCTGAACCTCTGCTCAGTGATGTCATTGTGGATTGGGCGGGCAATTGGCAAGCCGAAGTGACGTTGCCGGTGGGCAGCAAAACGATCTGGGCCCGGCAAAGTTTCATGGATGAAAGCGGCAAATTGCAGGAGTCGAAAGACAGCGAGCCGCTGCACTTTGACATTGTGCCAGCGGCACCCTTCATTGAAACCCCGATCGAAGGCGATGCCATCGGGCAGCAGGTGGTGGTGTGCGGTTTTGGCGTGCCGGGCGATACGGTCACGGTGACCCTGGTCGGTGCCGCGCGTTCCGAGCCGGCAAGCGCCGTCGTGCAGGAAAATCGCACCTGGTCAGTGATGCTCGATAGTCTGCTCGGCGGGGGGCTTTACCGGCTGGAGGCAGTCGCATCTCTGGACGGGTTCGAATCATTTGAAACCCTGCACTCGGTCATTTTGGGTACTTTCCGACCTGTGCTCGACGGGCCTGCAGCCGGACGCTGGGTCAGTCATCCAGTGCAGTTCAGCGGCAAGGGCCGTCCGGGCGTGGGCGCTATCGTGAGTTGGTACAACCCGGATGTTCAGTGGCTGGCTCAGGTACCCGTGGTCGATGAGCACTGGCGCGGGGCGGCGACAAGGGCACTGCCTCTGGCGGGCAACTGGTACCGATTCCGGCAGACGCTGACTGACGCGGCGGATGACGCAACGATGTCCGATTGGGCCGACAGTGCGCGTTTTGAAGTCGAAGCCGCGCGACTTATCAGCCATGCCGGGCGGCGTTATTCAGGTGTACAAGCTGGTGGACTCTGAGTGATGTGTGGCAACGACGCAAGCTGATGCAGTCGCGTTTAATGGCTGAAGGACGCAAGGATACTAAGGCGTGGAATAGTTACCGCTGGTCGGGACTGTCAGGTTTTACAGGTGTAGCGATGTGAGGCACCGGTATTCAATGAACTTACCTGTTGCATCAATCAGCCACCTTGCCCTTTCTGAGATCCGGCCATGGAACAAGATGATGGTATTAAAGATCCTTCCGACAGCTTGCCCCCGAAACAAGAGGTAGTCTGCGCTGAGGAGATCGGAACGGATGTGACATTTGTAACCCATGAGCTTCACGCGGAAGAAGACGGTAGGTGGGCGCAGCTTCGAGTGAGCTATGCCTACTCCTACGATGGTTCGACATTTACTTGCATCGTGTCAGCGTACAGAGCAAAAGAGAATCGACGTTATGAAGGGAATGTAAAATTCTATCTTTCTTTGGTTAGCGGTGAAGGTGATGTAAGAGAACTGACGGGCAGTGCTCGCCAGACCGGTGAGTGGATCGATCTTGATGAACCCTATCGAGAAATGATTATCGCCAATCAGAGAAACGTAACAGTGGGTTTTGATTATATTTATGATGTGGGTAACGCAAGCGATCCGGTTCTGAAAACCTACAAGGTTGCCAATTATCGGATGCCTGTACCAACTATCAATGCAATCCGAAACTTCACATCTTCAACTTTCGCTGTCAAGGGCACGGGAGCAATATACCGTTATACTGTTGTCTTGGATGATGGGCGCGGTACGATTGGGGCAGAAGAGGCTTTCTACGATCCTTGGTCAGTGCCCGTCACCGTGGCAGACAACAAGAATTCTCTAAGTTTTCAAGCATATCAAATGTACGCCGGTAAGGTTTCCGAGCGGACGGCTTATGTAACAGTCTACCGCGCTCGAATAACTTACCCGACAGCTAATGCGTTGGTTTTGGCAAAGGATCTGGTTTGTTTCAGAGGAATGGCTGCGCCGGGTACTGTAATTAGAGTGGTTGGGCATTTGGATCATTATGAAAACTGGAGCGAGGTTATTACTGTCGGAGAGACCGATACGACTTGGGAGGCTCCGGCAATAAAGGTCTCTGGCAGCGGGACGTTCTCGGTTGTTGCCCAACTTAAATCACCCAATATCAATCATTTTTATACCGATGCCATAACTTTCAGAGTCATGGGGCTGCCGTTAATATCCGAGCCACCTGCGGGAACAGTTTATGAACAAGACTTCCTTCTGAAAGGAAGCAACGGCTTGGCTGGGGCGCGATTGAGAGCATTTTTTGATCTGACGAATGATCCTGTTCGTGATTGGGAAGTCGTTAGCAATGCAGACGGGGCGTGGGAGGGGATGATCAACGTGCCGCCAGGGCCGATCAGCCTGGTCGTCGAACAGGATCTGGATGACGTGTCATCCGGACGCAGTGCACCACAAGCCTTCAGGATTCGCCCCCCCACTCTGAAACAGCCCAACGTCACCATCTCCGGGACCACGGTGACCTTTGCCGGTAACGGTTATTACGATCGCGATCTCAAATCTGAAATCCAGTTCACCGTCAGCGGGGGCGCGGTGCAAGTTCCCGCGCCTGCAAATGCTGAAGTGATGCCGGGAGGCATCTGGGAAACCGCAGCGCAGTGGCCTTTGGGTACCTACAACGTCTCTGTCATTCAAAAAATCGCCGACAACGCCAGCGGCTGGATCGACTCGCTGCCGCTGACCTTCGAAGTAAAAAATATCCTCCCCGATGTCAGTGATGTGCAATTCACCAACGACTACCAACCGACCTTCAGCGGCAAAGGCTTCAACGGCGCCACGGTGAATCCACGCAGGCCCAATAGCGGGGATCTCGAAGCGCCAGCAGTGGAGGTTGCTGGCGGGCGGTGGTCTACCAAGGCTTCAACGGTCTGGGGACCCTCGTTTGAGCGTCAGGTCCACATCAAGCAATATCTCGACGGGCACCAGTCGCCAAACTGGTTTGTCCTCAAAGTCACCATCCCGCCGCAGGCCCCTGGCTTGAACGAGCCTGAAGATGACGGACTTTCGCCCAGGTTCAGCGGCACGTGCTGGCCGGGTGCAACCGTGAACATTGAGTACAGCGACGAAACCGGCATTGTGCACAAGGGCATCGTCAGTGCTGGCACGTGGCAGTTCAGGCGCGACAAAGAATTTGCCCTGGATATCACACATACCGTCACGGTGACCCAGGTCGCCGCGCAGCAAACTTCGCAGCCGACGTCCACGACATTCATTGTCAGGAGAGCGATGGTTACGCCAGTGATTACCCAGCCGCCGAACGGCTCGGAAGTCGGTCGTGCTGTAACGGTCGAGGGCACGATGGGTATGGTGGGCGCCACTTTGCAACTGCGCGACAAGCAGTTTGATCGTCCCTTGGGCGATCCGAAAATATTGAGCCAGGATGGCGACTGGTCGATTGACCTGAGCCTCGAGCAATTCAGGCTCTACACCTTTGACGCCCAGCAGACACTGGACGGTCGACCGTCGCTACACAGTGACGAGCATGAATTGACGGTGGTGCTGCTACCGCCAGAATTTCTCCAGCCGATACAACACGGCAAGTTGCCACGAACCGCGTTGCTCAAGGGTACGGGCATGAGGGGCGGGGTTGTCGAAGTCTGTCTGCAAGGGCTTGCTGAACCTCTGCTCAGTGATGTCATTGTGGATTGGGCGGGCAATTGGCAAGCCGAAGTGACGTTGCCGGTGGGCAGCAAAACGATCTGGGCCCGGCAAAGTTTCATGGATGAAAGCGGCAAATTGCAGGAGTCGAAAGACAGCGAGCCGCTGCACTTTGACATTGTGCCAGCGGCACCCTTCATTGAAACCCCGATCGAAGGCGATGCCATCGGGCAGCAGGTGGTGGTGTGCGGTTTTGGCGTGCCGGGCGATACGGTCACGGTGACCCTGGTCGGTGCCGCGCGTTCCGAGCCGGCAAGCGCCGTCGTGCAGGAAAATCGCACCTGGTCAGTGATGCTCGATAGTCTGCTCGGCGGGGGGCTTTACCGGCTGGAGGCAGTCGCATCTCTGGACGGGTTCGAATCATTTGAAACCCTGCGCTCGGTCTTTCTGGGTACTTTCCGACCTGTGCTCGACGGGCCTGCAGCCGGACGCTGGGTCAGTCATCCAGTGCAGTTCAGCGGCAAGGGCCGTCCGGGCGTGGGCGCCATCGTGAGTTGGTACAACCCGGATGTGCAGTGGCTGGCTCAAGTACCCGTGGTCGATGAGCACTGGCGCGGGGCGGCGACAAGGGCACTGCCTCTGGCGGGCAACTGGTACCGATTCCGGCAGACGCTGACTGACGCGGCGGATGACGCAACGATGTCCGATTGGGCCGATAGCGCGCGTTTTGAAGTCGAAGCTGCGCGCTTGCCCCACGCCGACTCCTGAAATCCGGCTTCCGACGAACGGCTATCAAAACTGTCAGAACTGACAGTGGACTTGACGGCGTTCGAAGCGCTCAATCGTACTCACTGAATGTGCAGCCTGACGAAGGACGTCAGGTTGCGCGGGCCAGTTGTCGCCTAAAGGAATCTGATCATGGTTGATTCGCGCCGTCCCGCCCTGCAACTGTTCGATGAGTTGTTCAGCGAGGAACAACGAGCACAGAACGTCGGACTGCAGAACCTCGAGACATACCTGCAAAACGGTGGATCAATTTATCCACTGGTTGAAAGGGGTGTTCAATGCATGGTCCAAGAGCATCAGCTCAGCGTTGAGCAAGCGCAACAATATTGGCGCGGCGCCAATAGCATAGCCACGTCTCAGCGGCGCCAATTTATCGAGCAGACGCTGAGGGGCACCAGGCCCGCGCCAAAGCGCAGCTCCAGCGGTTTGTTATCGATCGTAGACGGTCCCAATTATCACGCTCTGATCGGTACCGATTTTTCCGCGTTGTGCCCGCCAGATGCACTAGAGTCCATCTGGTCGCCAGTGGCGTATCTGATCGACTTGTTGCGCTGGGTTCGTGACCGTCTGGAGGGTATCAGAGAGGAAGACGATTTCTCGCTGCATAACCGGCGCACAGATCTCTTGGCACTGAAGGTCGACTTCAATGCGGTTTATCAATCGATCTCTTCTGTGGACATCATCGTTGAGGTGCTGGAGAAATTCATCGCGGCGCAAACGGATATCGAATCCATCGAAGACGCGCTGATCGCAGCCCGCTACCCCAATGGTCTGCCTTATTACCAGCATTGGGTCACAATTGATGGTATCGCGCAGTTTCATGACTTGTCGGTGGGCGACTTCGAGCACCGGGTCGACCTGGCTTATCCCTATTTTCTGCAAGCCAATGCTCGAGGTGCCAATACTGCACAGGGTTTCGCCCATGCCTCGCGGCTTGGCCCTTATCAGCGCCAGTTGCTGACCGAACCGCGTGCGGATTTCGCCCTTCGCGAAGATTTTTTTGCGCACAACTTTGGTACCTATACCGAGATGTATTCGAATCTCAATCAGGTGGAGTTTTTCGGTCAGCGCACCAAGCTCGACAGCCGACAGATCGAGGCTCTTCTGTCGATTGGCGACTTTGCTCCCGTGCGCTCGGCCAATGTGACCTACCCGGATGAAACGCCCAAGCAGCCTGAAAGCGAGCGCTCGGGTTCGGTTTACATCAATGACGGTACTGCGCCGGCGGTGGGTTTCGATCCTGCAACCATGCCTCGCATTCGAATGACGGCAATCCCCGACGAACTCATCGGGTTCAACCGCTATACCCGGATGAATCAGATGGTGCGTCTGGCCAACTGGACAGGATTGCCGTTCGAACAGGTGGACGCAGTGTTGACATCGGTCATCCGGGCAACAGGGCGCGGCAATTCAACGAAAGGTCACAGCAACGAGATGAACATCTCCAGTGGCGCGGTTCATGCGCTTGGGTTGTTCCAGACGTTGCGCGAGCGCTACGAATGCACCGCCGCGGACTTTGCTGTGTTTGTGGGTGAGCTGTCGGTTTATGGCCGCGGTGAAGCGCTCTCGCAATTCGATCAGGTGTTCAATTTTCAAACCGGTTATCGCGAGCCTTTCAAGCTCGACAACGATGAGTTTGCGGTGGCGCCGATACCGGGCGTGGTGGATCTGACGATCAGCCAGCTCTGCAGTGGTCTGGCGATTGATCCGCAGACTTATTACGTGCTGGCGAACGCTGTGGCCAAGGCTCATGGCTTTACCGACAAATTGAAGCGCAACGCAGCGATCATCTCGAGCTTCTACCGTTTGGTGAGGCTGGCCCGGCTGTTGAACATCACTCCGGTTGAAGGCGTGCTGATGCTATCGATCCTGGGCGGCGATGACTGGGTCAATGGCTTGGCCGGTACTCCTGTCATCCACGATGTACCGGACGGTTCACCGGATGCGCTGGAACTGATCGAGGCTATGCAAAGTTGCGTGCAGTGGTGCGCGCAAAACAATCTGCCGGTGTTGTGGGTGTTGCAGCATGCGGTCGCTGCGCCAGCGGCTCAGGATCCATCCGAACAGGATGAGCAGTTTTTCGAGCAGGTTCGCAATTTGCTGCCGACTGCACAGTTGTCCAATAGTACGTTTCTCATGGCAGGCGTTCCGGCAGCCGGGGCCGCGGACTGGATCGAATTTCTCGCGACATCCGCCGACAGCCTGGGGCCGATAACCGACGGGCATGGTTTGATCCTGCCTCCGGAGGGAAGCGCTGAGATGTATCTGGCCTCCGTCCATAAAAAAATCACCTGGGCGGTCGACAGCGCCTTGGGTGAGATCGAGCCAGCGTTGCGGCAGAGCATCATCGACAGCATGGTCAGCGCGTTTTTACAGATGCGCGATGCGCAGACTTCGCTGGTCAAGGAGACGCTGGCGGCATACGCCGGCGTTGGCGTGGATCAGGCATTGCCGGTCCTGAACTGGGCAGACGTCACGGTGCATCAGTTACTGCTGCATGTGCTGGAGCAAGCGGATGCGGGGAGCGAAGGGGGCGGCCGAATTCGCCCCCGAGTTGCCGACACATCATTCGATCTACTGGCTGAAGTTCGCCGGCGCAGTGAGGTGGTGTCGACCCTGGGGTTAAGCGCGGCGCTGTTGCAGGATTATCTGGATAGCGGCTACAAGGACTGGCTGGTTCAGGACGACAAACATGCGTTGACGGTGCGCACTCTTTATTACCTGACCACGCTCACTCGCGCTTTTGCCATCGCCTCAGCCTCGAGCGGCCAAGCGCCAGAGAAGCTGTTGGACTACCTGCGTCAGGTCAACGCATTGCCGGATGTCACCGGAGATGCGAGATGGCTGGCACAACAGGCGGCGGCGATCAAACTGGCCGACTTTTTTGGCTGGAGCGTTCAGGAAGTGCGCGAATGTGTCAGCCGCATCGATCCCGACCTGAAGGTGTTGAAAAACCTTGCCCAGCTCGATTTGTTGATGCGCGTTCTGGCGCTGTCCACCGAGACCGGCATGGATGCGTTAACGATTTTTCTCATTGGCAATCTGCCCGAAACCGTCGACAAAAAATCCTATGCCGATGCCGCCGAACATGCCCTGCTCGGCGAGTCCGATACTCGTGCCCCGATCGTGCATGTTCCAGGCGACGTCAACGGGCTGGTCACAATCACGTGCGAAGTGGTGGGTGACAGCACCGTCGTGGCTAACAAGCCAGACGAAAAAGTCATTTATAAAGTGACCCTCAAAGACGCCAATGGAAAGTCGCTGAGTGGCGTCAATGTTTATTGGCGCGCGACATTGGGCACCATTGAATACAAGGCGACGGGAACGGACGGAACACTTTTGGCCGAGTTTATCCCCGGCAAGGTCATGGGCCGCGACACGCCACTGCTTTGGTTGGATTTGTTCGAGCCGCAATACGCCCCTCCCATAGAAGTCACCGCCGACTTCAGTACGTTGTCGTTCCCTATTGCAGAACTTTCACCTACGCCTTTGGAAACAGTGAAACACGGTCATGAAGTAGAACTGTATGCGGTGCTGGAGGACAACTACGGAAACCGCGGACAAAACTCGCTCGTGGAGTGGTTCGGCAAGAACGTTCCGCCCGCGAAGATGGATGCCGTCACCATTCGGCCGGCGCAGGGGTTCACAGATCAGCAGGGGCTTACCCGGGTTTTTGTCTCAAGCAAGACGGGCGGCACATTCGTGTTCAGCGTTCGCTCTCAGTCTGGGGAAAACGAAAGAATATTCCCCCATGCCATTACCTTTGCCAGGGAGTAGCGGCAGGGCGTTGCGTACTGCCTGGCGAACGTTTTTCCCCGGGCCATATTCCAAGGAGCAAGATCATGGCACTGAGTAATATTGGCGGGCTGCTGGAAAAACGTCGCTCGGCACTTCTTGAGTACTGCATCGGTCAAGTGGCCAATGATAAATACCCTTTTCTGAAAACACCTGAAGACTTGTTTGAATTGCTGCGCATGGATCCTCTGGATACTTATCAGGTCAAGAGTTCCAGAGTTGCTGAAGCGATAAGTTGTGTGCAGCAGTACATCCATGCGGTGTATCGAAAGCTGGAACCAGGATTCCGGGATCACGAGTTCGACAAGCGTCATCTGCGCGAATGGGAGATTTTCTCCAATTATCCCGACTGGACCGTGATCCACCAGATTTCATGCTATCCGGAAAACTTCGTCGTTCCATCGGTGCGATTGCGCAAAACCAATCTGTTCAAGAATCTGGAAAACAACCTGAACCAGGCCCGTCTGGACAAAGATACCGTGCAGGCGGCACTGCAGGATTATTTGCAGGCATTCGAACAAGTCTGCGATCTCGATGTGATCAGCTGTTTCATGGACGGCGTGACACCGGCCAAAGCTGATTACTACTTTCTGGGGCGGCAGCGGGTGCAGCCGTTTCAGTATTTCTGGCGTAAGGCCGAGATCGAACTGGGCGCAACCAGCGTTTCAGTCAATCCGGCGGTCTGGAGTGAATGGCAAGCCTTGGAAATCCCGACCGCCGATCAGGTGCTGGATATCCGTCCGGTGTTCTGGAATGGCCGGTTGTGTGTGGTCTGGGCCGAATGGCGGGACGCGGTAGTCGCGAGTGCAGCGGAGTCGCTCAGCCCGAGCAAACTGGTGATCAATCTGGCATTCATGAAGCAGAACGGGCAGTGGTCTGCGCCGTTGTGTGTGCACAGTTCAGAACACAAGGACGAGGGTTTGGCGAGCTCCAGACTGATTGCGACGGTGCAGGTCGATTATCTGAATCCGAAGGGCAAGTTGGGGATTTTACTGACGGGCAACCTATCTTCGCCATCCGGCAGTCTGCGGGTGCATGGTGTCTACGACGTTCTGATGCGCCCCCTTCTGGACGGTGGCGCATGGCTGGATCTGGCGCTTGAGGAGCGATTCGTCAGCAACGATACGGTTCAGCATCCACTGAACAGTCAGGTGACTGTTGTCACTCGCATACAGACCCATGGTTCCCTGACGCCCTATCTCGACCTGCACGTTATGGCAACGCGCGCGGATGACAAAGATGTGCTGACGGTGCAGGGTTTTTGCAGCCCCTCGGGCCTGGACAGCGCTCGGTTGAAAATGGTGCTGCAAATTGCAGGTCTGCCTTCTGATAGTGACCCGCCGCCGATCCTCGAAGAACAGGATGCAGGCGGGGGCTGGGTAACTCAGTCGTGGACTGCCTCGCGAACGAAAGGCACCTGGCCCACGCCAGTCACGTTTTCATTCGCCTCTCCCACTTCCCCGACAGGACAGAAAGAGTTCGACCTGACGATTGTCGATCTCATGGATTTCGTCCCGCCAGCTCTGCACAAGAACAGTACCGACGGGGCACAGTTTCTTTCATTCAATCAAGCTGGACTGGCGTTGAAATTCATTCGGCTCAATTCCTTGTTTGGCTCGGAACTGGTGAGATGCTCGAATATTTCCGTGGACGCCGTGCTGGACTGGTCCAACCAGTTCATTCGCGAGCCGTCGCCGATCGGCGCAGAGTTCGTTGAACCACCCAATGGTGCCTTCGACGGTGCCAATGGTCTGAACTTCTGGGAGCTGTTTTTTCACCTGCCGCATTTGATTGCCACCCGGTTGCGCGACGAAGAACGCTTTCAGGAAGCGCAGAGCTGGCTGCATTACGCATTCGATCCACAGGCCACCGCAGATCCGGCCAATCCCCCGGTTCCGATCGCGAACCCGAAACCGGCGTATTGGCGTTGCCGGCCTCTGGATATCGCAACAGCACCGGGCAATCCAGGGTGGGAAATCCAGAATCCCCTCGATCCGGATGCCATTGGCTATGCCGCACCCGCACATTTTCAGATCCTGATGTTCACCGACTACGTAGAAAACCTGATAGCGTGGGGCGATTGGTATTACCGACAATTGACCCGTGACAGTCTGGTGGCCGCCAAGCTTTGCTATGTCCAGGCCGGGTTTCTGATGGGCAAGGCGCCCACCGCCGACACAGCGACTCGTTGGCAGACCGACACCGTTGAAAAACTCTTGGACAAGTGCGAATCGCGCCCCCTGCTTGAAGCGCTTGAAAAAACGCTGGATTTCAACCTGGCGGATTACCCGATCGCTTCCGATACCCCGCCGATCCTGGGTTTGTTGGCCTGCGGACCTTTTGAAGTTCCGATCAACCAATCGCTGCTCGACCTGTTTGCAAAGCCGCAGCAACGCCTTGATAACCTGCGCAACAATCTCACGATCGATGGCAAACCGCTGGACGTGTTGCTGTTCAGCCCGATGACGGATCCCGGGCAATTGCTCCGCGATCTGGCCGCTGGTAGCGCGGCCGGGCCCAGACCGATGGGGGGGCGGCTGGTGGTCAATGCGTATCGCTGGCGGGTCACGTTCGAAGTCGCGTTGCGCGGGGTACAGAGCCTGCGGGATTTCGGCAGTCTGGTGCTGCGTCTGCTTGAGCAACGCGACCGTGCCGAGCAGGAAGAATCGCAGCAGAACCATTTGCTCGAGCTGGGTCGCTATGCCGAAACGGTGCAGGAACAATCCATCGCTCAATTGGAGGCGAATGTCACAGCGTTGAAGCAGAGTCGGGCAATGGCGCAGGACCGGGCCGACGCCTATGCAATGCGTTACAGCGAAAACGTTTCGCCGATCGAATATCAGGTCATGGCCAGTCTGCAGCAGTCGAAGACATCAGCACTGCAGGCCAAAGTTGTCAGGGTGGCAGGGGGCGTCATCGCGGCGTTGCCAAAAATCTATGGTACTTCCAACGGTGGCTTCAAACCCGAACACACTTTCGATGCGGTGGCTTTCGGCCTGGAGGTTTCTTCGTCATTGCTGCAAATCGACGCCGACCGACAGGCCACCACTGAAGGTTATCGCCGTCGCCGCAGTGAGTGGGCGCTGCAACGCGATCAGGCGCTGGCGGAGGTGGGCGCAATCGATGCGCAGATCGAAGCGCAAAGCCATGCGATCAACGCGGCGAGATCCAGCCTTGAACAGACGCTCAGGGCCAACAGCCAAGCGTTGACCATGTACAACTTCCTTAAAAAACGCGCGAGCAATGCCGAGCTGTTCGGCTGGATGCTTGGCCAGCTCAAGGCTCTGCACTATCAGGCGTACGACGCAGTCGTCAGCCTGTGCCTTAGTGCTCAGGCTTCACTGGCTGCCGAAACCGGGGATTATGATGCCCCCGTCCCTTTGCCTCAGGCCTGGCTCGATCACCGTTATGGTCTGGGCTCGGGTGAACAACTGCATATGTACCTGCTGGACCAGGAGCGCAGGCGCTTGCAAAGCTACGAGCGGCGGCCGGAACTGATCAAAACCATTTCCTTGCGGCAGTTGTTCGACGACAGAATCGAGCCTCAAGAGGGCATAACCAGCTGGGCAGATGCACACGCGCAATTGATGGCAACAGGTGTGTTGGAGTTCAGACTGACCCAGTTGTTGTTCGACCGTGATCATCCTGGCCATTTCTGCCGGCAGATCAGTTCGGTGGAAGTCGATCTGCCTGTGCTGGCCGGTCCCTACGAGGATGTGCGGGCAACGTTGCTGCAGATCAGTAGCGTGACCGCGACCCGACCGACCACACAGTCTGTGCAGTATTTGCATAAGCCCACCGCAATCGCACCTGGCGATCTGCTGTTCAACCTGCGCAGCGGTCAGCAGATCGTTTTGTCGGTCGGGCTTGGCGATAATGGCCAGACCCACCAGAAACCCGACGAAGGATTGCTCAACCCGTTTGAATACACGGGTGCCGTTTCCCATTGGCGGCTGAGTTTTCCTCGCCCCCTTAATCAGCCGCAAGCTGCAATGCTCAAATCCTTGACCAATATCATTCTTCGCGTGCGGTACTCCATCAAGGCCGGCGAGCCGACGTACGTCCAAAAGGTCACAGACCTGGTGACCGAGGCTGAAAACACCTACCTGGCGCGCCAACGTAACGGAGCCAGCGATCATGAATGAGCCCGTCGTGCAAAAAAATGAAAGCCTGCTGCTCAATGGTGACTTCAATGATCGGCTCAAAGAGTGGCGTACCAGCGGTAGGGTTGGCCTGGCGAGCGAGTTTTATGATGGCGAGTTAGTCAATTTCATGGAGGTCGGTGTCGGGGCTTCGGCCACACAGGAAGTCAAAGCTCCCAAAACCCCCGGTGCACAAGCCGGTTACGAACTGACGTTTTTATGTGAACTGCGGCCCGGCGTTTCATGGTCGGGCGAATCGGGCTGGTTGCACATCCGCAAGCGCGGTGAAGTGTTGATGAGCATCGAGCTCACGGCGCCAGAAGGTCGGAATCCGGAGCTCGAAAACGCCCGACGGCTGGCGGGACAGCCGCTTGAATTCAAGCCGCGCGCGTATCAACGGTCGCTGGATCAATTGGAATTCGTCAGCGATGACGCATTGAGCTTCGAGGTCAGCGGTGTCCCTGACAACACGGGCGACAATCGTTCGGCAATCTGCATCACTCGAATCGACCTGCAACTGAAGCTTGAACCGCTGCAACTGCAGACGGTGCGACTGGATAGCGAAGATCTGCCACCAGGCCAGACGTTATACCTTTGCCTAGGCGCTTCCCTTGGCGATGACCCGGACGACTCTCTGTTCATTCCCCACGGCCTGTCTTTTATTCCGGCAGACGGCAGCGCCTGGCTGGATACGAATATCGCATTGATCATTCACGGCAACCCGATGGAGTCAGTCAAGGCGACCCCCGACTGGGGCGCCTATCAACCGCTATTGTCGCAGTGGTCGCTCGATTGCCCGGATATGGGGGAGGAAAAGGCTCATGACTTCACGATAAGTCTGGTGAACCAGTACAACGCCGAGCCTTACACGATTGACGTATCGTTGGGGCATCACCGATTAGCGCTTCGCGAAGTACAGAGCGCGGCTTATTACCCTGTCCTGGATTGTGCGCAAAGCGTCCGTTTGGGTGTGCAGGTTCTCTCGTACTACACCGGCCAGGCGATTGATGGCCGGGAAGTCAGGTGGACGACTGCCGGGCAAGGTGTGCTGGGCACCGGCACTACCGATGAACAAGGCTTGGTCTACTTCGATTTCGTTCCTGAGCAAGCAGGCGATTTCATTCTCACAGCTTCGGTCGACAGTCCTTATTACCCAAGTGGCGAGGTGACTCTCGAGTTTTCGGTCACGGTGCTGGCGACCGATCCCTGGATGGACTTGCGTTGCGTTGTCGAAGGGCAGGTAACCCAGTGGAGCGCGACCGGTTATCCCAATCGCGGCACTGATTACCCCTTCATTGTGCGCTTGCCCGCCGACAGCCCTTTGCTGGCGACTGATCTATCGCTGCACTGGAGCGGCGTCGGGCATGAAGAGCTGAAGGTCACGGTCAACCCGCCACTCCAGCAACCGGTCGCTTTCGATGGGGACGATAGTCTCTGGACGCTGGCCTGCGAGGACTGGCTGGACGGTCGCTTCGAACTGTCATTGGTCTGCTCGAAGCTGTTACTGCCATCGCCGCGTAAACCCATGTCGCTGGCGCGCAACAAGGTCAGGATCGCTGACACGCGCGGCCCGAATATTTCACCGGTTGTCGAGGACTCCGAAAAGACGTTGATGCGGGTGCAGGTGGTGCATGTCACTGACAAAGGTGCCGGTGAGCCAGTGATTGATGCGATCGTCGACTGGCAAACCCCCGAGGGCATTGTCGAGTCTCGTACCGGCAGTGGGGGCTGGGCCAGCCTGTATTACCGACCGTTGACGGCTTTGAGCAACGAGACGATTACCGCCAGTGTGAGTGCCTACGAAGGCGGGCCGGCAGATGAACACTCATTTTCGGTCACGGCGTTTGCACGAGACGAATGGAAGGACAAGGTCAGCATCACGTTTGATGCCGTTCCGATTGCCCATGACGGAATCGCATGCAAGCGCGGCCAGAGGCATATCCTGACGGTCCGGGCATTAGCGGGCAGCCCGTTGATTGGCGAGGCAATTACGCTCGGATGGCGGAACGAAAATCCAGAGAACGGTCTGGCGGTGAGCGACCTTGACGTACCAAGAATATTGCGCGAAGGGGAAGATTTGAGTTGGTTGTTCAGCTCTGATCGTATCGAAAGTACCAGCAGTATTTTCGAGGTGAGTTTGCGCACCGACACTCTCACGAACAAGGATTTTTCTTGCCGACTGTTATCACCTGACCTCCATGAAGAAATGACCGTGGTCCTGGATCAGATGACCGATCTCAGGGGCCAGCCACTCTTTCCGTGTATCGGCGCTGTACATCGCTATATCTTCCGCACCAATGCGCTAAGCCCTTTAGTGGGTATTGCCATGGATCTGGTATGGAATGGAAGCCCGGCGGCAGAGCTCGGAATCGAATTGAGTCCACCCCGCGGAAGCGAAAATTTTGTGGATGACAGCGGGTTTATCTGGACGCTGGACTGTTCAAAAAGTACCAAACCCGGTGTCTTCGCACTTCGGTTCGTTATCGATACCCATGGTTTCAGCGACATCAATACGATGACCTTGGGCCACAATAAAATCACTATCGAAGACGCCCGTGCATCTGCGGTGGATCCGGTCATTGGGCAGGATCCTGCGTGGATGTGGCTGAAGGTACGCTCCCCTTATCGTCCCGACCTCGCTCTGGATCAAGTGCCTGTTCAATGGACAGGCGACGGCAGCACCGAAGAGCACAGGACGGCTGCCGACGGCTGGAGTGGTTTTCCCTTTGCGCCAGCCACTGCAGGTGAACATGTGGTGACAGCGGCGGTTATCAGCCCTTATGACCGTTTTGAAGAGCGCCGAACCATGAAGGTTCTAGCCCTGGAAGGGGATCCCTGGGCCGGATTTGAATACAGTTTCGACTCCCAACCGTTTCAGCCACTGGGTCAAAGCGCTGAGTTCCCTCGGCGCAAGGGGCAGCACCAATTGCGCGTGAGTGCCCCGGCGGGCAGCGCGTTGTTTGACCAGCACCTGACGCTGGGCATGACCGGCACCGGGCCGACGGAATTGGGCATGCGCTTCGAGGAGCCACGTCTGGGTGACCCCAGGCTTTTCTCGAGCGCTGGAATGACCTATCGGTTCAACGCGGGCGACCTCAAGGACGGGCGTTTCGGCCTGCGCTTTTCCTCGGCGCGGTTGGCCAGGCTTTCTCCGGTTATTGCAATGTCGCTGGGGCAAGGCGCGCAGGTGGTAAAAATTGCGGATCGTTCACGCAGCAGTCAGACGCTGTTTTGGGGCGAGGCTGTATCTGAGCAGATCACCATTGTGTCGGGCATCAGTGGCAGACCGATGGTGGGGATGAAGGTTGTCTGGTGCAGTCCGGACCTTGGTGAGGTGACCACCACTACCAACTTCTACGGTGAAGCGCGGATACGGTTTGTGCCGACAACACCGGGTGCGGCGCAACTGACCGCTACGGTGGGCGATGCGCTGTATTCGGAGTCGATTTCTTTACCGTTTTTGCTGCACGAGCCCCGGGACATCAAGGAACTGGTCAGCGCTGATCCGAACGGGTATCCAGGGCAACAGATGACCGCGCAAGTCCTGGTCGTTTCAGCCAGTACCGCGCAACCCTTGGCCAATGTCGAAGTGATGTGGGAGTACGACCGCACCTCGCTGCCGACAACCCTGACGGATGCCGAAGGCAAGGCAACGGCGCGCATTGTCTTGGGAGGAGCAGGCGAGGCTGCATTGCGGGCGTCGGTAAAGGGTGGTTTGGCTGGCTGGGTGGTAAAAACGCTCTGGTTGACCGTCACTGAGTGTCCAGCAGCGGTGGAATCCGTTGTTGCGTCGCCTAATCCGGTTCCCTTGCAGACCTACGTCTCCATGACCGCGCTGATTGTGGCCAAGGAGGGGCGAGAGCCCATGCCCAGACGGAAAATCCTTGTTTCCACTAATGGAGCACCGTTCACTGAGTCGTTTACCGATCACCGCGGGCGATACCAGGCTCACTGGCGGCCGATGAACCTTACGGAGCAGATTTCGCTGGTCGTCAAAGTAGAAAACAGCGACGGCACTTCGGACAGCGGCGCTGTGTATGTTGCAGTCACCAACTGATCGAATCTGTCAGATCGCAGCGGTCTTTTTCCAGCTCATGTAACTTGTCACCAGTCCGGCCCCCAGCTCGGCGGGCCGAACATCCATCACTGCAACGCCATGGGCAGTCAGCCGCTCATGGAGTTGCGAGCGGGCATTGAGAAAATCGATGGTGCCGCAGTAGGCGAGTGCCTCGGGCAACGTTTGCACCGTGGTCTGGCGCAATGTATCCAACGCCTGTTCACGCAGGCTCGCCACCAGCACCCGATGTTGTGCGCTCAGGCGTTTGACTGCGGCCAGCAGTTGCTCGTCTTCATCGCGCAAATTGGTTACCAGCACTACCAGCGCCCGGCGCTTTTGGCGGGCCAATAGCTGGTTGGCGGCAGCCTGATAATCGGCGGAGCGCTGAGTGCTCCCAAGGTCATAAACAGCGTTGAGCAGGACATTCAGTTGGCCGCTGCCTTTGACCGGCGCGACATGGCGCGGCTTATCACCGGCAAAGGTACTCATGCCCACCGCATCCCCTTGGCGCAACGCCACATAACTGAGTAACAGGCAGGCATTGAGCGCGTGATCGAAGTGCGACAGCTCACCGTCCTGGCTGCGCATCTGCCGGCCGCAGTCGAGCATGAAAATGATCTGCTGATCTCTTTCGTCTTCGTACTCGCGGGCAATCGGTGTGCGCTGGCGGGCGGTGGCTTTCCAGTCGATCTGGCGCAGGCTGTCGCCCTCGCGAAATTCGCGCAACTGATGGAATTCCTGACCCTGACCGCGCCGTTGTCGCTGGCGCACGCCGAGCTGGCTGAGCCAGTTGTCGACGGCGCGCAACTCGCCGCCGTAAAGCCGGGCGAAGTCCGGGAAGACGCGGGTTTCGTCGCGGACGCTGAGCAGGCGTTTGCCGGACCATAATCCCAAAGGGCTGGGCAGGTTGACTTCGCACTGTTCGAAGCTGAAATGCCCGCGTTCGAGAGGGCGCAGACGGTAGCTGATCTGGCTGACATGGCCGGGTTGAAGCTCGACAAGCATCGGCAGATGGTCAAACGCCAGACCGTCGGGAACGTGGTCGAAGAGTCCAATGGCCAGTGGCTCGGCAAATTCATGGGCCACCTCCAGCTTCACCTCCGCCCAGCGCCCCAATGCCAGGCTGCCGGGCATCTGTCGCTTGATGCGCGGCGAGGGCAGGCGTCTGAGGCGCACAGCGTCGATCACCGCCAAGGCCAGCAGCGCCAGGAGCAAACCCCAGTTGATCGAAATCAGGCTGGACGGGAGGTCGATCTGCAACGCCTGCAACGCGCCGAGCACGATACTGATAACCACCAGCAGGGCCAGCCAGATCAGCAGCAGCCGAGACGGTTTCACAGGCGCGGCGCCGGCACTTGATCGAGCAATTGCGTGAGCACCTGATCGACCTGCAGGCCTTCGATATCCAGCTCCGGCGCGATGCGCACGCGATGACGCAACACCGCCAGCGCGCAGCCTTTGATGTCATCCGGGATTACAAACTCGCCGCCGCGCAACAACGCCCGGGCACGGGCACAGCGAACCAATGCAATCGAGGCGCGTGGCCCGGCGCCGAGGGTCAGCCCCGGCCAGGTGCGCGTGCTGCGCGCCAGGCGCACGGCGTAATCGAGGACCTGATCGTCCAGCGGCAAATCACTGGCGATGCGCTGCAAGGCTTGAACATCCTTGGCTTGCAAGACCGTGCGCAGCGGTTGCACATCGAGCATGTCGGCGCGGGTCGAACGACAGACCTGACGGACCATGTTCAGCTCCTGATCGGCGTCGGGGTAATCCATACGCACCTTGAGCATGAAGCGGTCAAGCTCGGCTTCCGGCAGTGGATAGGTGCCTTCCTGTTCGATCGGATTCTGCGTCGCCAGCACCATGAACGGTTGCGCGATGGGCAGGGCGCGACCTTCGAGTGTCACCTGGCGCTCCTGCATGGCTTCGAGCAACGCCGCCTGGGTTTTCGCCGGGGCGCGGTTGATCTCGTCGGCCAGCAGCAGGTTGGTGAACAGCGGGCCTTTGCGCAGCTTGAACTGCTCGGTCTGCAAGTCATACACGGCGTGACCGGTGACGTCGCTGGGCATCAGATCAGGGGTGAACTGGATGCGCGCGAACTCGCCGCCGAAGCATCGCGCCAGTGCCCGCACCAGCAAGGTTTTGCCCAGGCCGGGCACGCCTTCAAGCAGCACGTGGCCGCCGGCAATCAGCGCGGTCAGGACAGCGTCGACCACCGCATCCTGGCCAATCAGCGCCTTGTTCAATTCGTTGCGCACCGCTTGCGCCAACTGGCTGGCACGCTGGCGCTGCTGGGCGGCGTGCGTCGCGCTGCCGGGCTCGATCTGTTCAGTCATAACGCGTTCCTCAAAGTTTGCAGATGAGCGACCTGACGGCTGAATTCGGCGCTGGACAAACGCTGCTTCGGTCGTGGGCTCAGGGCCTGGCTGATGGCGCGGGTGGGTTGCCGGGTCAGGCGCGATAACGCCAGCCATTGCTCGGCCACATTCAATTGATCGAAACCGGGATGGCGGCGGCGGGCGCGGCGCAGGATGTCTTGTTGCAAGGCTTGCAGCAGCGCCTGCTGGCCGTTGTGGCGCAGGAGGAAATCGGCGCTCGCACGCAGATGCTCCAGCAGTTGGCGGCGACCCGCTGGCGCCGGCATTTGCACCGGGCCGTGACGCACGCCGGCCTGCCACAACCACAGGCCGATCAAGGCGAGCAGGGCGACAATGGCCTGCGCAAAGTAGCGCCAGAGCAACGTCCACAGACCATCGTGCGCCGTGTTGTAAACCAGCGTGACGTCGGTGTCGGCGCTCAGATACCAGAGCAGCCAGGCGTTGTCGTATTTGCCGATAGCCGGGGTTTTCCACAGCTCGGCATCGGTGACCACGGTGATCGTGCCGAGGCCGTACACCCGTTGCATCATGTGCGTGGCTTTGGCGCTGTTGGCCCAGGCTTGCGCGACATTGTTCGGGTCGTCGAGGTGGAAGTCGGTGTCGAAACCGGCGTAGGCCGGCGCGTCTTCATCTTCCAGATACAGTTTGGTCAGTTTCGGGAAGCGGTCCTTTTCCCCGTCCTCGGGAGGATCTTTCAAGTCCTTGCTCAGCGATTGGTGCAGTTGCACCTTGTCGAGCAGCAGATCATTGCTTTGCCCGGTTTGCGCATCCCACAACGATTCGGCGACGAACACCAGACGTCCTCCGGCGCGAGTCCAGTTCAACACCTGATCGACTTCACGCGGTGTCATCCGGGCGCGCTCGCCGAACAACAACAAGGTGTGGCTGTGCGGATCGATCTGCGGCAGTACCGCCAGGGTCTCGGCGTGACTGACCGCGAGGCCGCGCTCGCGCAGGAACATTTCCGCCGCCAGATAAGGATTGGCTTGCGCGGCAGGCGAGGGGCCGTGATCGATGACTTCCTGATAAGGGCGGGCTTTGAGGTAGAGGAACAGACTCAAGCCGCCAAGCAGCAAAAACGCCAGCGCAGCCAACGACCCGCCAATGCGCCGGTTCAATGCCCGGACCCTTTGCTGAACAATTCACGCCAGCCGTTACACAGCTCTGCTTGCAGGTGCGCGGCTGGAAGTCGGTGCCCGTAGGCCATGTTCTGCCAGTGAACAGTGAGGTTGCGGCTGTAGGCGAGCAGGTCCGGGCGTTGCAATTGCTCGATGCGGTTGAGGATCTGGCTCTCGGTGTCGGCGGCTTTGAGCGTCAGGTTGAAATCATGCAGCAGATGGCTGAGCAGGCCGCGATAGAGCAGGCCCAGCGCGGCGCGAGGTTCGCTCAGCCACAATTGTTCGGCACTGGCGGCGATGTCATCGGGAAGGGTTTCACGGTTCAGATCCAGCCCGAAGACGTGTGGCGGCGCCGGTGGTTTGCTGCGCGAGGGCAGGTTCGGGCGACGACTGACGAAGGCCCGGAGAAATTCGCGATAACGCCAGACCAGCCAGCCCAGCGCGGCAATCAGCGCGCCCCACAACAGCACTTCAATCACGTTCGCCAAGGCATCAAGGTGTCGACCGTCGAGCCAACCGAGAAGGGTTTCCAGCCACTGCGGAGCCTCACCCGGTTGCGCGTCCTTGGCCGGGCTTGCCGGGTCGTCTCCGAAGCGATAGCGGGTGACGCTTTCCTTGTTCTTGAACGGCGGTTGTTCGAGCAGCGACTGGATGCTGTCGCGCGAGGCCTGACTGGTCAGCGGCTGATTGAGCAACCGTGGAGCATCCGGCGCATCGCTGGCCCATACCGGTTGCAGGTTCGGCAGCAGCAGACACGCCGCCAGCAACACACCGAGCACGCTGCTGTTCAAACGCTGGCGCAAACGGCGGAAAACCAGCTCGATGTCCCAGGCTTCCAGTTGCGTGCGACGGTTCAGGTACAGGCTGAAGCCGCAGGCGACATACACCGGTCCCCAGGCCACCAGGATCAGCGCATAAAAAACGTTGGTCAGGTGCTCCAGCCAGCGCCAGTCCTGATCGGCGGCGAGCAGCAGCGACTGCCAGTCCCAGTCGGTTTCGATCTGCTGCGGCAAGAGCATGTAGAACAGCAGCATCAAGCCGATCCACAGTGCGGTTTCCAGATGCACGCCGATAATCGTCAGCCATTGCGCGGCGCCACCGTTGCGTTGCAGCAGCACCTGCAGACGTTGTTGTCTGGCCTCGCCATTCAGGCCTTCGAGTTGCGTCACCGGCAGCACAAAGCTGCGACTCAGACTCAGCCGTCGCCAGGTCAGACTGGCCAGCAGTTGCGGCTTGAGCAGGCGCGGCCACTCGCGCAAGGCTTGTCTGAGGGTTGGCGTTTCACCGAACAGCGCTTTGGAGAGGATGTACAGCGGCAGGCGTTCGTAGGCCGGTTTCAGCCACCAGAAAATGAACACCGCCAGTGATGGCCAATCCCACAGCAACAGGCTGAGCAGGGCGAACAGCGGCAGGGTGACGATCGCCCAACTGGTCATCAACAACCGGCGATGCTGCTGGCTCATCAACACGCCCAGGTCCATGGCTTCCCAGGTGGTGCGCGGGCGGATTACTACGCTGGCGTCACTCAGGCGCATGACGAATCCTTCCGGCCAACGACAGATAAACCGCGACGGCCAACCATAGCGCGGCGCCGACTGCGTATTTGGTCAGCGGCGTGACACTGGTTTTCGACGACCAATAAGCCTCGATGAATGCTGCGATCAACAGGAACAACATCGCCCCACACACCAGCAACACGCTTTTGCGTGCGGCCAGACGCAGCGCCTCGCCCCATGTCAGACGTCCGGTGGCGATCAGCGCCCAGCCCAGCTTGAGGCCCGCCGCGCCGGCGAGGGCAATGGCGCTCAGTTCGAACGCACCGTGACCGATCACGAACGACCAGAAGGTCTGGCTGAAACCGATCTCGCTGAGATGCCCGGCCACCGCGCCGATGATCATGCCGTTGTAAAGCAGGAAAAAACCGCTGCCCACGCCCATCAGCAAACCGCTGGCGAACGTCTGAAAGGCGATGCCCGTGTTGTGCATGACGTAATAGCCGAACATTACCCAGTCTTCGCTGGCCGCCCGTTCCGCCGAGCGGCCGAGGTGGCCGGCAACGGGGTCGTACATGCCTTGCATCTCGCGCACCTGTTCGGCCGGGATCAGGTTGTAGATCAGTTCCGGGAACAGATAAACCAGCACGCCAAAACCGATCAGGCTGCCGAAAAACAACAGGCTGGCGGCCGCAACGAAGCGCCATTGTTCGCGCACCAGTCGCGGGAAGTCGGCGAGGATAAAGCTGATGATTTGCGCCCCGAGCCGACTGCGATGCCGATAGAGCTGTTGATGGCCGCGCAGCACTTGTTGTTGCAATGAATCGATCAGAAAACTGCTGTAGCCGCGCGCCTGGGCCAGAGCCAGATGTTGGCAGAGACGCCGATAGGCCTTGGGGAAATCGCTGACTTGCGGCGTCTCCTTGCCTTGTTCGAGGCGTTCGAGCGCCACGGCGAAGCGCTCCCATTCGGCCTTGTGGCGACTTTCGAACAGGCTCTGCTTCATGGGGTCGGCCCCAACAGGCCGCGCGCGATGCCGTTGAGTTCAGACACGGCTTTGGGCGCAGAGATGTGCAGCGGCTGCGCCAGCAATGCCGCCAGCTCGTTGATCCGTGCGGGAGAGAGCTCGGCCTGACGCTCGGCGAAACCGAGTACCGCGCGTTGTTCACTCAAGGTCAGTGGAACGGGGCAGCGGCGAGGTTCAGCGTCAGGCAGTTGCGGGCGGCTCAGCGGGCGTTCGCTGTAAACCACCAAGGTGCCGGCGGCAATGTCGCCGAGGCGTTTGAAGGTTGGGTGTTGCAGGCAACTGAGCGCACCGAGGAAATAGCCGAAGGGCAGTAGATCGACAAAGCGCAGCAGGTTGCGCAATAGCGAGGCCGACCAGCCGATCGGCGTGCCGTCATCGTGCACCACGCGCAAACCCAGCCATTGCTTGCCCGGCGAACGGCCCTGACGCAGCACCTCGAACAGCACCATGTACCACCAGCTGATGGCAAACAGCAGCAAGGAACCGAGGCCCATGCCGAGCTTGCCGAGAAACGCCAGTGCGACAAACAGCACACCGAGGATCAAGCCGCGAATGCCCAGATCAATGGCAAACGCCACGGCGCGCACCATCAGCCCAGCGGGGCGCAGTGGCAGGTCGATGCCTTCCGGCGTTTCGACCTGATGCCGCGTATCCAGCGGTGCTTTCCTTCGCGGTGCTGTGGGCTCGAGCATGGGCTACCTGATGTTCGCCTGTTCGGGGGGCAAGTGCGCCTGATGCTAGCAGCCTCTCGGGTGTGGGAGCGAGCCTGCTCGCGAATGTGGTGGATCAGTCAGCCTATGTGCAACTGACGGAAAGCCTTCGCGAGCAGGCTCGCTCCCACAAGGGCAATGCATTCCAGTTGTAGGAATCTGGAGAAATTGCTGTTCGAGGGCGACCAGGCTGGCCGTGGCAACCCTGAAACGCCTAGACTTCGCCGATCTTCTGTTCAGGATTCGCCCGTGACTTCAATCTTCTGGTACGACTACGAAACCACTGGCATCAATCCGCGCAACGACCGACCGCTGCAGGTGGCCGGGATTCGCACCGACCATGCGCTCAACGAGATCGACGAGCCGGTCAACCTCTATTGCCAACCCAGCGAGGACATCCTGCCGCACCCGGCGGCGTGCGCGATCACCGGCATCACCCCCGGCCAGCTCGCTGAAAAAGGCCTGAGCGAAGCCGATTTCATGACCCGCGTGCATGCGCAACTGGCTGCCCCGGGAACCTGTGGCGCCGGTTACAACACCTTGCGTTTCGACGACGAAATGACCCGCTACAGCCTGTATCGCAATTTCTTCGACCCCTATGCCCGTGAATGGCAGGGTGGCAACAGTCGCTGGGATCTGATTGATGTGGTGCGCGCCGCTTACGCATTGCGCCCCGATGGTCTGGTCTGGCCGACCGATGATGAAGGCCGCGTGACCCTCAAGCTCGAACGCCTCACAGCGGCTAACAATATCGATCACGGCCATGCCCACGAGGCGCTGTCGGATGTGCGCGCCACCATCGCGTTGGCGCGGCTGATTCGCGAGAAACAACCCAAGCTCTACGAGTGGCTGTTCCAGTTGCGCAGCAAACAGAAGGTGATGGATCAGATCCGCCTGTTGCAGCCACTGGTGCATGTGTCCGGGCGTTTCTCGGCGGCGCGCAGTTATGTCGGCGTGGTGTTGCCGCTGGCCTGGCACCCGAAGAATCGCAACGCCTTGATCGTCTGTGATCTGCATCTTGATCCGCAGGGGTTGCTGGACCTCGATGCGCAAGCCTTGCGTCAGCGTCTTTATACCCGTCGCGATGAGTTGACCGAAGGTGAGTTGCCGGTGCCGCTCAAACTGATTCATATCAATCGCTGCCCGGTTGTAGCGCCGCTGGCGGTATTGCGCGCACAAGACCAGCAGCGCCTTGGGCTGGACATGGCGCTTTATCATGAGCGGGCAGTGCGACTAACTGACGCACAACAAGTCTGGAAAGATAAAGTCGCGGCGATTTATGCCAGCGAAGACTTCGTTCCCAGCGAAGATCCCGAGCAGCAGTTGTACGATGGATTTATCGGTGATCGTGATCGTCGTTTATGCGAACAAGTTCGAACGGCGGATCCTGCGCAGTTGGCGCAAGAGCAGTGGCCTTTCGATGATGAACGTTTGCCTGAATTACTTTTTCGATATCGAGCACGCAACTTTCCGGACACCCTGGATGTGGCCGAGCAAGAGCGCTGGAAATTATTTTGTCAGCAACGCCTGACGCAACCTGAGGCCGGTGCGCCGAATACCGTGCAGTCATTTATCGAGGCGGCAGAGCAATGGTCGCTTAGTGCGTCACCGATGCAGCGAGAGGTGCTCAATGACTGGCAGAATTATGTCCAGGCATTACGCAAACGTTTGAATCTGTGAAATCGAACATGCCCGGACAATAAATTACGGGCATAAAAAAACGCCAGCGCTAGCTGGCGTTCTTTTATTCGCGGATCGCTCTGCGAAGGCGTTGCGGCTTAGCCCAGCAGGGTCGCCCAGCCTTCAACCACGTCGCCGCCCCACTTGGCTTTCCACTCTTTCAGAGTCTTGTGGTTGCCACCTTTGGTTTCGATGACTTCACCGTTGTGCGGGTTTTTGTATTGCTTAACTTTGCGTGCACGCTTGGTGCCGGTAGTTTTCACTGCGCCGCCGCGTGGAGCCTTGGATTTGGCTTCTGGATCCAGCAGCGCGATGATGTCACGCAGGGACTTGGAGTATTCACCCATCAGCGTGCGCAGTTTGCCTTCGAATTCCAGTTCGGCTTGCAGTTTGTCGTCTTCGGACAGGTTCTTCAGACGGGCTTGCAGCTCTTTGATGGCTTCTTCGGTGGCGCGATATTCGTTGATCAAGGACATGAGTACTACCTTTTGTAGAATGCTGAATGACAGGGGACAGTGCCGCAATAATAGTCAGGCTGTTTCATCAAGTAAACATTTAGATCGGCTTTTTATTTAAATGAGTTACAGGAATTAGCCGCGCTTTGAATGTTCCGTTAAATAATGTGATGCAGTCAGCACAGATATTTACAGTTGTCTGACAAAAGCCCCGCTAAAGCGTCACTGTCTTGACGGAAGACCTGCGCCAGAAAGCCGTTTGACCATGCTTTGTCCCACCCGGCGCGTATGCGTACTGCAGTTTTCCTGCGCAGTCGCTAGAATGGCGGCCTTTGTGAAGTTCTGGAGTTTCCCCCTCATGCGCACTTTTCGGCTGGTGATCTCTTGCCCGGACCGCGTTGGCATCGTTGCCAAAGTCAGTAATTTTCTGGCCTCTCATAATGGCTGGATCACCGAAGCGAGCCACCACTCTGACAATCAAGTGGGCTGGTTCTTCATGCGTCACGAAATCCGTGCCGATTCGCTGCCGTTCGGTATTGAAGAGTTGCGCGAGAAGTTCGCGCCGATCGCCGAAGAGTTCTCGATGGACTGGCGCATCACCGACACCGAGCAGAAAAAACGCGTGGTGCTGATGGCCAGCCGCGAATCCCACTGTCTGGCCGACCTGCTGCACCGCTGGCACAGCGATGAACTGGATTGCGAAATCGCCTGCGTGATCTCCAACCATGACGACCTGCGCAGCATGGTCGAGTGGCACGGCATCCCTTACTACCACGTGCCGGTCAATCCGCAGGACAAGCAGCCGGCATTCGACGAAGTGTCGCGGCTGGTCAAACAGCACGACGCCGAAGTGGTGGTGCTGGCGCGCTACATGCAGATCCTGCCGCCGGACATGTGCCGCGAATACGCGCACAAAGTCATCAACATTCACCACAGCTTCCTGCCATCGTTCGTCGGCGCCAAGCCGTATCACCAGGCGTCCCTGCGCGGCGTCAAGCTGATCGGCGCAACCTGCCACTATGTCACTGAAGAGCTGGACGCCGGCCCGATCATCGAGCAGGACGTGGTGCGTGTCAGCCACAGCGACAGCATCGAAGACATGGTGCGTTTCGGCCGTGACGTCGAGAAGATGGTGCTGGCCCGTGGTCTGCGTTATCACCTGGAAGACCGCGTGCTGGTGCACGGCAACAAGACAGTTGTGTTCTGATCGAGCACGCCACGCTTGAAAAACCAAGGGCCTGGGCGTTGAATCGCTCAGGCCCTTGTCATTTGAGCCCGAGGAAAAGTCATGAGCGATCCACTGGACAAAGCCACTTCCAAAGCGCCCGCCACTCTCGGCGAGGGTTGCCTGAGTCGTTACGACCCGGATGACATGAGCCCGGACGACGGCACCGAATTCCCCGGTGCCGCCGAGCTTTGGGAGCAGCTCCAGCAAGAGCAGGACGAACCTAAGAAGCCTGCCTGACGTTCATCAACTTCTTCAGCAACGGCTTGCCCAGCATCAACACGAACACCGGGCCGCCAACCAGCAGATAGAAGTAATACGTCACCACGCGCCAGATCAGGATCGCCGCCGCTGCGGTGGATTTGCCCACCATCGGCGCGAGCAGCGCAGCCGAGGTCAGCTCTGCCGCACCGGCACCGCCGGGTAACAGACTGAACTGGCCGGCGCCCAGCGAGAGCATCTGCACCAGAAAGCTCCACGCCCACTGCAAATCCGCGCCGAGCCCGCGCAGGGCCAGATACAGCACGCTGTAGCGCAGCAGCCAGTGCACGCAGGTCAGGGCGAACACCTGAACCAGCGTCTGCCAGGGCAACTTCAAGGTATCGGTAAACGCTGCGAGAAAGTGCAGCAACTTGCGCGCCCAGCGTCGACGAGTGCGTGCCGTCACGTTCATTCCTGCCAACAGCCGCCCGCTCAGGCGAATCAACGCTCGGTGATAACGCGCGATCAACACGCAACTGAACAACCCCCCAAACAACGAAACGGCGCTGACGGTCAGCAGCCACTCGAGGCGATCGCTCAGGTGCTGGAACAGCGCATAGATCAGAATCCCGCTGAGTGCGCAGAGAAAGAACAGCAGATCGCTGAGCTGATCCATGGCAAACACCGCGCTGCCCCGCGCCGGACGCACGCCGCACCGGGCGAGCAATGCCATGATCGTCAGCGGTCCGCCACTACCGCCGGGCGTGGCGCAGTACGCGAACTCGGCCGCCATCACCACGCCGAGGCTTTTCAAGGGCGCGACTTTTTCTCGCTGGTCGCCGAGCAACAAACGCAAGCGCAGCGTATTGATCCCCCAGCAGAGCAGAATCATGCCGAACATGATCAACAGCCAGTTCAGCGGAAAACTGCGCAGGCGCGACCAGGTCTCGCCGCCGCCGAGCAGTACCGGAATCAGTACCGCCGCCAGCAGGCCGATCAGCAACAACAGGCTGCGCTTCATGCTGCGCGTTCCAGCTGACCGCGCTGTCGGGCCAGCCAGTCGATCTTGGTCAGCGGCACGCGTCCCTCCGCCAGCAGGCGTTGCAGCGTGTGCAACCAGTAATCGCGAGAAAAGCGGTGACGCATGTCCACCGGATGCAGCCCCAGACGAATCACCGATGCCTCGCGCCAGCGCTGTTCACGCTGGTCGCTGACGATTTTCGACACGCCGCGCCGCCAGGCACTGCGCGCACTCCACACCAGCCCCGGTGCATCTATGGCGCTGAAGTCGGGCAAGCGATAAAGATGCTGCGGATCGCTGGTGTAGCTGAGCGGTAATTCGCGCAAGGCCTGACGGGTGCCGTCGCTCATCAGCCAGGCCGGGGCGACGAAACCCTGCACCGGCCAGTCGTAGCGCTGAAACATGTCCAGACCTGCGTGCAGGCGGGCAAGGGCAGCTTCGCGGGACAGGCGGTAAAACTCGCCTTCATGGGTGTAGACCCGGCGCATGAACCAGTCGCGCGGGGTGTTTGGCATGGGTTCCTGATCGTCGTGGTAGTAGCCGTGCAGCGCCAGTTCATCGCCTCGGGCGACACGGGCATCGAGCACTCGGCGAAACGCAGGATTCGCGTCAAGGGCATCGTGGCGATGGAAGTCCGGCACTACCAGCCACGTCATCGGCACATCACCCAAGGCATCGACAGCCTCGACGAAGGGCTGGTAATCCGCCCACGTCGAGGGCGCCACATCATGCAACACCAGACATACGGCTTTCATGTGTTCAACCATTGGCCACCCGTGGCAGCGTATGGCCGAGCACGGCGTGATAGTGGCTGAGCAGGCTGTCAACCACGGTGTCCCAGGCATAATGCCGTTCGACGTGCTGGCGCGCCTGTTGACCGAGGCGGGCGCAGCCGCGACTGAACAGCTCGCGCACAGCATTGGCCATGGCCTGCGGATTATTCGGTGCACAGAGCAGGCCGCAGGAATCGTTGACGATCTCTTCAAACGCCCCGGCCGCCACCGCCACCACGGGAATGCCGCAGGCCATGGCCTCAAGGATGACCAGGCCGAAGGTTTCCTGGTCGCCGGCATGCAGCAGCGCATCGGCGCTGGCCATCAGCCGCGCGACTTTTGGCGCCGGGCAGAATTCGTCGATGACGCTGACGTTGTCCGGCACCGCCGCAGGCATCGACGAGCCGACCAACAACAAGTGATAGCGCGGACCGAGGCGTTGCATGCACTTGAGCAGCACCGGCAGGTTTTTCTCCTTGGAACCGCGCCCGGCAAAGATCAGCAGGCGCGTGTCTTCGGCAATGCCCAGCTCAGCCCGCAGGCCAGGGTCGCGGGCGTCGGGATGGAAAGTGTGCAGATCCACGCCCAGCGGTTGCACATGAACATTGCGCACCCCGAGCCCGATGAGCTTGTCGGCCATGACCTGGCTTGGGGCAAGGACGCGATCAAAATTGCCATAGAGACGGGTGACATAGGCCTCGACATTCGGTGTGACCCAATGGCCCATGCGATTGCCCGCCAGCAGCGGCAGATCCGAGTGATAAAAGCCGATCACCGGAACGTCCAGCTGCCGCCGCGCATCCAGCGCTGCCCATGCGGTGAGGTAGGGATCGCCGACTTCGATCAGATCCGGCTGCAGATCCTGCAGGACGTTTCGCCATGGCGCCAGCCGCAGCGGGAAGCGATAGCCTTTGCCAAAGGGCAGGGCGGGCGCTGGAACCGTATAAATGCCGTCATGTTCACCCAGTCTCGCGCCGGGGATCAGCAGGCTGTGGCGAATGGCGTTGCGCTCGCCAAGGCGACGGTGTTTGGCATCCAGATAAGTCCGCACGCCTCCGCTGGCCGGGGCGTAGAACATGGTGATGTCGGCGATATGCACGGTGAGCAACCCTCCGCTGTGTTGTTCTCCCTTGATTGACCGTTATCCAGAATAGATGTTCGGTCGGGATTGCGCGGTGGGGTGTCACTCGGGTTTTGTTGAAACGTAGATATTCGCGAGCAGGCTCGCTCCCACAATGGAGTGCATTTTCCCTGTGGGAGCGAGCCTGCTCGCGAAGCGGCCAGTCGTCGCAGCTTAAATCCTGAAGCTGCCAACCAACTGTTTGAGACGCGAAGCCTGCTGCTCCAGATCCGAACAAGCGCGCAACGTCGCTTGCAGGTTCTCCACGCCTTCCTGGTTCAGCGTGTTGATCTCGGTGATATCGACATTGATCGACTCGACCACAGCGGTTTGTTCTTCGGTCGCTGTCGCCACCGACTGGTTCATCCCGTCAATCTCGCCAATGCGCAGGGTCACGCTGTTCAGGCGTTCGCCGGCGAGGTTGGCGATCTCGACGCTGTCCTGGCTGTGACGCTGGCTATCGCTCATGGTGCTCACCGACTCACGGGCGCCGACTTGCAGCTCCTCGATCATGGTCTGCACCTGTTGGGCCGATTCCTGAGTGCGGTGCGCGAGGTTGCGCACTTCGTCGGCCACCACGGCAAAACCACGACCGGCCTCACCGGCGCGTGCCGCTTCGATCGCCGCGTTCAGCGCCAACAGGTTGGTCTGCTGGGAAATGCTGGTGATCACTTCGAGAATCTGGCCGATGTTGACGGTCTTGCTGTTCAGCGACTCGATGTTGGTGCTCGACGCGCTGAGCATGCTCGACAGCTGGTTCATCGCTTTGATGCTGCGCTCCACCACTTGCTGGCCATCTTCGGCCAGACCCCGGGCGTCGCTGGCCTGATTCGACGCTTGCGCGGCGTTGCGGGCGATTTCCTGGGCGGCGGCGCCGAGCTGATTGATCGCGGCGGCAACACTGCTGGTGCGCGAAGCTTGCTGGTCGGAGTTGTACATCGACGAGTTCGACGCAGCGACCACGCGCAGGGCGACCTCGTTGACCTGGCCGGTGGCCGAGGACACTTCGCGGATCGAACCGTGAATACGCTCGACGAAGCGGTTGAATGCGGTGCCGAGGATGCCGAATTCATCGTTATTGACGATGTTCAGGCGTTTGGTCAGGTCGCCTTCGCCGTCGGCGATGTCTTCCATGGCGCGGGTCATCACGTGCAGCGGCTGGATCAGCAGGCGGATGAGCATGCCGAGCAGGGCAATGATGATTACCACGGCAATGATGGTTGCGATTACCGCTGAGGTGCGGAATTCGCTGAGCATCGCGTAGGCCTGGTCTTTATCGATCGACAGACCGATGTACCAGTTCACCGACGGCAGGCCCTTGATCGGGGCGAAGGTGACGATGCGGGTTTTGCCGTCGACGCTCACTTCGCTGAAATCGCTGCTGATGCGCGGCGTGTCTTGTGGGTAGGCTTCTTTGAGCGACTTCATTACCAGGGCCTTGTCCGGGTGGACGAGGATCTTGCCGTCAGCGCTGATCAGAAACGCATAGCCCATGCCGTCGAAATCCCGCGCGGCGAGGGTGTCGATCAGCGATTGCAGGCTGAGGTCGCCGCCGACCACGCCGACGCTCTGCCCGGCCTTTTTCGACGCGGTGGCGATGGAAATGATCAACTGGCCGGTGGCCGCATCGATGTAGGGTTCGGTCAGGGTCGACGTGCTGCTGCTTTCGGCACCTTTATACCAAGGGCGCACGCGCGGATCGAAACCGTCCGGCATCTTCACGTCCGGGCGGATGGTGAAGTGGCCAGTGGCATCGCCCAGGTAGGTGGCCATGAACGTCGAGGTCAGGCTTTTCTGTTCCAGCAGGCTGGCGACCGTGGCAGGTTCCGGGTTGATGGCGATGTTCTGCGCGGCGTTCTCGATCAGCAGAATGCGCCCGCTGAGCCAGGTCTGGATGTTGCCGGCGGTGACCTCGCCCATTTCATTGAGGTAGTTGTTCAGATCATCGCGGATCGCATTGCGCTGCAGCCAGTCGTTGTACAACGTGAACGAGGCAAAAGCGGCAATGACGATGAGAGCGGCGGCAAGCAAAATCTTATGGCTGAAGCGCAGGTTTTTGTTCATGGCTTGGGGTTCCGCTAAGGTCTTAATGTCCTGGGCGTGCTTTGATAGAGACGCGCACTATGGGCAAGGTTGAAAAATTGATATTTCCGGCTCTCCTTAGGGAAATGTCCGACCCGGTTTTCTGGCGGGTCTGTCCAATTTATGTATCGGCCATGTGTCATCAAAGATTAACCATTGGGTGAGAAAATGCCTGACTCCTCGCAACTCGTTATCGGCGCTGATCCGGCCGCGCAACCCATCGCTCAGGCCATGCGCCTGGCCAACCGCCACGGCCTGATCGCCGGCGCCACCGGCACCGGTAAAACCGTGACGTTGCAGCGCCTGGCCGAAGCGTTCAGCGACGCCGGTGTGGCAGTGTTCGCTGCCGACATCAAGGGCGACCTGTGCGGCCTCGGTGCTGCCGGCAACCCGCAGGGCAAGGTGGCCGAGCGCATCGCCGGCATGCCCTGGCTTGGTCACACGCCGCAGGCTTATCCCGTCACGCTGTGGGACATCCACGGTGAATCCGGACATCCGCTGCGCACCACGCTGAGCGAAATGGGTCCGCTACTGATCGGCAGCCTGCTCGAGCTGACCGACAGTCAGCAGTCGGCGCTGTACGCGGCCTTCAAGGTGGCGGATCGCGAAGGGCTGTTGCTGCTGGATCTCAAGGATCTGAAAGCGCTGCTCAATCACCTCAAGGACAATCCACAGTTGCTCGGCGAAGACGCCGCGCTGATGACCACCGGTTCCAGCCAGGCGCTGCTGCGCCGGTTGGCGACGCTGGAACAGCAGGGCGCCGAAGCCCTGTTCGGCGAGCCGGCGCTGCAACTCGAAGACATTCTGCAACCGGGCGCCGATGGCCGTGGACGTATCCATCTGCTCGATGCCAGTCGGCTGGTGCACGAGGCGCCGAAGGTTTACGCAACGTTCCTGCTGTGGCTGCTGGCCGAGTTGTTCGAGCAACTGCCCGAGCGCGGCGACGCCGACAAACCGCTGCTGGCGCTGTTTTTCGACGAGGCGCACTTACTGTTCGGCGACACGCCCAAAGCTCTGCAGGAACGGCTTGAGCAAGTGGTGCGCTTGATTCGTTCCAAAGGCGTTGGCGTGTATTTCGTCACCCAGTCGCCAGCGGACTTGCCGGATGACGTGCTGGCGCAGTTGGGCTTGCGCATTCAACACGGCCTGCGTGCGTTCACCGCCAAAGAGCAGAAATCCCTGCGTGCGGTTGCGGATGGCTTTCGGCCGAATCCGGCGTTCGACAGTCTGTCGGTGCTGACTGAGTTAGGTATTGGTGAGGCGCTGGTCGGCACGCTGACCGAGAAGGGCCCGCCGGAAATGGTCCAGCGCGTGCTGGTGGCACCGCCGCAATCGCGGATCGGCCCGCTGACTGAAACCGAGCGCACCGTGCTGATCGCCGGCTCGCCGTTCAAGGGCCGTTATGACAAGCCGATCGATCGCGAATCGGCCTATGAAATCCTGATGGGACGCAAAGGACTGGCGCCCGAGGCTGAAACACCAGCGGGCAAAGCTGCGGCCGAAGAGCCGAGCCTGGCTGACCGCGCTGGCGAATTCCTCGGCACGGCGGCAGGGCAGGCGCTGAAATCGGCGATGCGCCAGGCGGCCAATAACCTTGGCAAGCAGTTGGTGCGCGGGTTGATGGGGTCGCTGCTCGGCGGCAGCAAGCGCCGCTAAAAGCAAAGATCGCAGCCTTCGGCAGCTCCTACAGTTGAAATGCATTCATTCTGTAGGAGCTGCCGAAGGCTGCGATCTTTTGATTTTGCTTCAGGCTTTCCCCTTGGCATGCGCCGCCAGCCGCTCCAGCGCCGCGCGCAATCCCGGATCGCTGATCCCGTCGGCCGTCGACTGAATCGTCTCTGCCGCACTGCTGGACAGATCCATCGAGTGCCCAACTGCCCGATGCTGCACGATCGGCGGGCGCACGCTGAATTTGATCCGCGTCAGGTTGGCGAACTCTTCGAACAGTTGCAGTTGCCGTTGCAGGCGTTTCTGCTGATAGCGCAGGCGCGTCGCCCAGTGACCGTCAGTGACCACCAGCGACAGCTCGCCTTCGCGCCATTTGGCCACCCGGCAATGCTCGCGGGCGGCCGGCTGCAACTGGCTTTCGAGCAGGCGCTGCAAATGCTCCAGGCGCTGGGCATGGCCGAGGATGGCTTTGAGCGGTTTGGCTTCGCGTAGCAGAACGGCGGGTGCTCTGGCCGTAAGAGGGCGAAACGCCATGATCGAACACCTGAAAGTCACAGAGGCGCCATGGTAGCAGAAAGCTGCGGAACCTCTGGGCCATTGCTTTTGTCCCTGATTTGCTCATTAAATCAACGCCTGACTTCTTTCCCCCGACGGGTTGAAGTTGAGCAAAACGCCCCTATTTTAAGTGAGCCCCGTCAAAGCGCAGTGCCAGCATCGTGGAACATCGCCACTTTCCTCACCACCGTTTCCGGGTAGAATGCTCGTTCGCATGCGGCCATGAGGGCTGCACGGGCGACTCACGGGGCCGCCCTCCATCCCTTTAGTGTGGAAGATCCTGCCGATATGTTTGCGCCTTTGTTAAAGAAACTTTTTGGAAGCAAGAACGAGCGTGAAGTCAAACGCATGCTCAAGACGGTGCAGCTCGTCAATGCCTTCGAAGAGCAAATGGTGGCCCTTTCGGACGATCAATTGCGCGCCAAGACCGCCGAGTTCAAGGCCCGTATCGCCAAAGGGGAAACCCTCGACAAGCTGTTGCCTGAAGCCTTCGCCGTAGCCCGCGAGGCCGGCAAGCGTGTGATGGGCATGCGCCACTTCGACGTGCAACTCGTCGGCGGCATGACTCTGCACGAAGGCAAGATTGCCGAAATGCGCACCGGTGAGGGCAAGACCCTCGTGGCCACCCTGGGTGTTTACCTCAACGCACTGTCCGGCAAGGGCGTGCACGTTGTGACCGTGAACGACTACCTGGCCCGCCGTGACGCCAACTGGATGCGTCCGCTGTATGAATTCCTCGGCCTGACTGTCGGCGTCGTGACGCCGTTCCAGCCGCCGGAAGAAAAGCGTGCCGCCTACGCTGCCGACATCACCTACGGCACCAACAACGAATTCGGTTTCGACTACCTGCGCGACAACATGGCGTTCAGCATGGATGAAAAATTCCAGCGCGAACTCAACTTTGCCGTGATCGACGAAGTCGACTCCATCCTCATCGACGAAGCGCGTACTCCGCTGATCATTTCCGGTCAGGCCGAGGACAGCTCCAAGCTGTACATGGAGATCAACAAACTGATCCCGCAGCTGGAACTGCACGTCGAGGAAGTCGAAGGCCAGGTCACCAAGGCCGGCCACTACACCGTTGACGAAAAGACCCGTCAGGTCGAACTCAACGAAGCCGGTCACCAGTTCATCGAAGAAATGCTCACCCGCGTCGGCCTGCTGGCCGAAGGCGAAAGCCTGTACTCGGCGCACAACCTTGGCCTGCTGACCCACGTCTACGCCGGTCTGCGTGCGCACAAGCTGTTCAATCGCAACATTGAATACATCGTGCAGGACGGTCAGGTCGTACTGGTCGACGAACACACCGGTCGTACCATGCCGGGTCGTCGTCTGTCCGAAGGCCTGCACCAGGCCATCGAAGCCAAGGAAGGCCTGAACATTCAGGCCGAGAGCCAGACCCTGGCCTCGACCACCTTCCAGAACTACTTCCGTCTGTACACCAAGCTGTCCGGCATGACCGGTACCGCCGATACCGAAGCGTTCGAATTTCACCAGATCTATGGTCTGGAAGTCATGGTCATCCCGCCGAACAAGCCGTTGGCGCGTAAAGACTACAACGACCTGGTGTTCCTCACCGCCGAAGAGAAATACGCGGCGATCGTCGCGGACATCAAGGAAAGCATGGCCGCCGGTCGTCCGGTGCTGGTGGGTACCGCGACCATCGAGACGTCCGAGCACATGTCCGAATTGCTCGTCAAAGAAGGCATCGAACACAAGGTTCTGAACGCCAAGTTCCACGAAAAAGAAGCTGAAATCATCGCTCAGGCCGGTCGTCCGGGTGCGCTGACCATCGCCACCAACATGGCCGGTCGTGGTACCGACATCCTGTTGGGCGGCAACTGGGAAGTGGAAGTCGCTTCGCTGGAGAACCCGACTCCTGAGCAGATCGCGCAGATCAAGGCCGACTGGCAGAAGCGTCACCAGCAAGTGCTGGAGTCCGGCGGCTTGCAGGTAATTGCTTCCGAGCGTCACGAATCGCGCCGTATCGACAACCAGCTGCGTGGCCGTGCCGGCCGTCAGGGCGATGCCGGTTCGAGCCGCTTCTACCTGTCGCTGGAAGACAGCCTGATGCGCATCTTCGCCTCCGACCGGGTGAAGAACTTCATGAAAGCCCTGGGCATGCAGCCGGGCGAAGCGATCGAGCACCGTATGGTGACCAACGCGATCGAGAAGGCGCAGCGCAAGGTTGAAGGCCGCAACTTCGACATCCGTAAGCAACTGCTCGAGTTCGACGACGTCAACAACGAACAGCGTAAAGTGATCTATCACATGCGTAACACGTTGCTGGCCGCTGACAACATCGGTGAGACCATCGCCGACTTCCGTCAGGACGTGCTCAACGCTACCGTCAGCGCGCACATTCCGCCGCAATCGCTGCCAGAGCAGTGGGACGTGGCCGGTCTGGAAGCGTCGATCGAAAGCGATTTCGGCGTGAAACTGCCGATCCAGCAATGGCTCGACGAAGACGATCACCTGTACGAAGAAACCCTGCGCGAGAAGCTCATGACCGAGCTGATGGCGGCGTACAACGAGAAAGAAGACCAGGCCGGTGCCGAGGCGCTGCGCTCGTTCGAGAAGCAGATCGTCCTGCGCGTACTCGACGACCTGTGGAAAGATCATCTGTCGACCATGGATCACCTGCGTCACGGCATTCACTTGCGTGGCTATGCGCAGAAGAACCCGAAGCAGGAATACAAGCGCGAATCCTTCACACTGTTCTCCGAGCTCCTCGATTCGATCAAGCGCGACTCGATCCGCGTGCTCTCGCATGTTCAGGTGCGTCGCGAAGATCCGGAAGCCGAAGAGCAACGCCTGCGTCAGGAAGCCGAAGCACTGGCGGCGCGCATGCAGTTCGAGCACGCCGAAGCGCCTGGCCTGGATCAGCCGGAAGCGCTGGGTGAGGAGGTCGATGTGGCACTGGCCACCGCCGCTGCCCCGGTGCGCAACGAGCAGAAGCTGGGCCGCAACGAACTGTGCTACTGCGGTTCGGGCAAGAAATACAAGCATTGCCACGGGCAGATCCAGTAAAACCCGTTTCAATCGCTGAACACCCCGCGCCGCGACCGGCTCCTGCCGTCGCGGCGTTTTGCCATTTATCCCACCGTCCTTTCCCGTGGCGGTGCTGACATCATTGAGTAAGGAGCGCATTCATGGCTGTTGGTCTTGGTCCTTTGCCAACGTTGCACCCGGTTGCCGGTTTTGAACTCGGTATCGCCTCGGCCGGCATCAAGCGCCCGGGGCGCAAGGATGTGGTAGTGATGCGCTGTGCTGAAGGTTCGACCGTGGCTGGCGTGTTCACCCTGAACGCGTTCTGCGCCGCGCCGGTGATCCTGGCGAAAAAGCGCGTGCACAATGCTGTGCGTTACTTGCTGACCAATACCGGCAATGCCAACGCCGGTACCGGCGAGCCTGGCTTGGCGGCTGCCGAGCGCACCACCGCTAAATTGGCTGAGCTGACCGGCGTCGATGCCAGCCAGATTCTGCCGTACTCCACTGGCGTGATCGGCGAGCCGCTGCCGGTCGAGAAGATCGAAGGCGCACTGCAAGCCGCGCTGGATGATCTGTCGGAGAACAACTGGGAAGCCGCGGCCACCGGGATCATGACCACCGACACCCTGCCCAAGGGCGCCAGCCGCCAGTTCGAGCATGACGGCGTGACCATCACTGTCACCGGCATCAGCAAAGGCGCCGGCATGATTCGCCCGAACATGGCGACCATGCTGGGTTACATCGCCACCGACGCCAAAGTCTCCCGCGAGGTGCTGCACAACCTGATGCTCGACGGCGCCAACAAGTCGTTCAACCGCATCACCATCGACGGCGACACCTCGACCAACGACTGCTGCATGCTGATCGCTACAGGCAAGGCCGCGCTGCCCGAGATCACTCGCGCTGAAGGCGAGCCGTTCGCCAAGCTGAAACAAGCGGTGTTCGAAGTGTGCATGGACGTCGCCCAGGCCATCGTGCGTGACGGCGAAGGCGCGACCAAATTCGTTACCGTTGAAGTGAATGGCGGCGGCAATCATCAGGAATGCCTGGACGTCGGTTACACCGTGGCCCACTCGCCGCTGATCAAGACCGCGCTGTTCGCCTCTGACCCGAACTGGGGCCGTATCCTCGCTGCCGTGGGTCGTGCCGGCGTGCCGGATCTGGACGTGAGCAAGATCGACGTGTTCCTCGGCGACGTGTGCATCGCCAGCCGTGGCGCCCGCGCCGCGACCTACACTGAAGCCCAGGGCTCGGCAGTGATGCAGCAGGAAGAAATCACCATCCGCATCGAACTGGGTCGCGGCGATTGCAGCGAAACCATCTGGACCACCGACCTGTCGCATGAGTACGTGAAGATCAACGCTGAATACCGTACTTGATTCAAGGTGTGGGAGTGGGCTGCCGGCCTCTTCGCGGGCAAGCCCGCTCCCACAGTGATTGCGGTCGTTCACAAATGCCGTGTACACCACCAAAACCTGTGGGAGCGGGCTTGCCCGCGATGACGGACGACCAGACGCCAGACATTCTGGATTGTTTCCCTGACGAAAAGGCGCCACACCATGTCCCTGCACCTGATCATCGGCGACAAACTGCTTTCCTCCTGGTCCCTGCGTGCGGCACTGGCGCTGGACCTGACCGGCGCACCCTACAGCGAAGAGCTGATCAAGCTCGGCAAACCCGACACCCGCGAGCGCCTGCTCAAGCACTCGCCGACCGGCAAGGTGCCGCTGCTGCAAACCACCCGTGGCACCATCGCCGATTCGCTGGCCATTGCTGAGTACCTCGCCGAACAGTTTCCGTCCGAGCAACTCTGGCCGAGCGATACCTTCGCCCGCGCCCAGGCCCGCTCGGCCTGCGCACAAATGCACAGCGGCTTCTTCGCCATGCGTAACCACATGCCGTTCAACCTGAGCCAGGACGCACCGCTCAACCCGGTGCCGCCAGAAGTGAAGGTCGATATCGAACGCATGCTCGCGCTGTGGGCCGAATGCCGCGCGGCAGCGACGGAAGAGGGGCCGTACCTGTTCGGTCGTGTCAGCCTTGCCGATGCCTTTTTCGCGCCGATCGCCGTGCGCTTGCGCACCTATCAGGTGAAGCTGCCGGCGGTCGACGAAGCCTATGTTGAAACCGTCTACCAATGGCCCGCCTTCAAAGCGTGGCAAAAGGCTGGACTGGAGGAATTGAACCCGTGAAACGCGTCCACGTCGCCGCTGCCGTCATTCGTGACGGCGCCGGCAAAATTCTGATCGCCCGCCGTGCCGACACTCAACACCAGGGCGGCTTGTGGGAATTTCCCGGTGGCAAGGTCGAGGCTGACGAATCGGTCGAGTCGGCACTGGCTCGCGAGCTGCACGAAGAGCTGGGCATCATCGTTGATGCTGCGCGGCCGCTGATCAAGGTTCGCCACGATTACCCGGACAAACAGGTGTTGCTGGATGTCTGGGAAGTCTCGGCGTTCAGTGGCGAACCCCACGGTGCGGAAGGCCAGCCACTGGCCTGGGTCACTGCCAGGGAATTGATTGACTATGAGTTTCCGGCGGCCAATCAGCCGATCGTCGCGGCGGCGCGCTTGCCTGCCGAATACTTGATCACTCCCGAGGATCTGGAAGGCCCGGCCTTGTTGCGCGGCATCCAGAAAGCGATTGCCGGAGGCATCAAACTGATCCAGCTGCGCGCACCCAACGGCTACGACCCGAAATACCGGGATCTGGCGGTGGATGCGGTGGGCCTGTGCGCCGGCAAGGCGCAGTTGATGATCAAAGGGCCGTTCGAATGGCTCGGTGATTTCCCGTCTGCCGGATGGCACATCACCGCTGCCCAACTGCGTAAATACGCAGCGGCAGGACGTCCGTTGCCGGCTGAGCGCTGGCTCGCGGCGTCCTGCCATGACGCCGAAGAACTGGCGCTGGCCGAGCAGATGGGCGTTGATTTCGTCACTCTGTCGCCGGTGCAGCCGACGTTGACGCACCCGGATGCGCAGCCGTTGGGGTGGGAGCAGGCACAGGCGTTGATTGACGGTTTCAGTAAACCGGTGTTTCTGCTCGGTGGAGTAGGGCCGGCGGAGCGCGAGAAGGCTTGGGGTACTGGGGCTCAGGGTGTCGCGGGGATTCGGGCGTTCTGGCCTGATCCAGTGTAAGGGCTACCGACCTCTTCGCGAGCAGGCTCGCTCCCACAGTGGATTGCATTTCTCCAGTCAGAATGCAGTCAAATGTGGGAGCGAGCCTGCTCGCGAAGGCGCCCTGACAGGCGCTACTTTCCTTCAGGTTTCGCCGCCGGCTGCCACAAAATCTCCGCCACCCCCTGCCGCCGCGCAATCAACCGCGCCACAACAAACAGCAAATCCGACAGCCGATTGATATACGCCAGGCCAACCCCGGCCAACGGCTCCAGCGCATTCAAATGCTGACAGCGCCGCTCGGCACTGCGCGCCAGACTGCGGCAGACATGTGCCTGCGCAATCAACATCGAACCACCCGGCAAGATGAAGTTTTCCAGCGGCCCCAGCTCTTCATTCCACACATCGATGGCCGCTTCCAGCCGCTCGATTTCGGCCTCGTTCAACGCCTGGTATTCAGGCATCGCCAGTTCGCCACCGAGGTCGAACAGGCGATGCTGACAAGGCGCCAACACTTCGATGATTTCATTCAGCGCCGGATGCAATTCGCGCTCGGCGAGCAAACCGGCGAGCAACACGCCGACCTGACTGTTCAGCGTATCGACCTCGCCGATCGCCTCGATGCGCGGGTGATCCTTGGGGACGCGACGGCCGTCACCGAGGCCGGTTTCGCCTTTGTCGCCGGTACGGGTGTAGATCTTCGACAAGCGAAAGCCCATGGGTTACCTCGGTAGTGAATTGGTTTCGGTGGTCAACGGCGCAGGCTGCACCAGCGGCAGACGCAGCGTGAAACAGGTGCCTTGGCCGGGCGCCGACTGCACTTCCATCTGGCCTTTGTGATTGTTGGTGATGATGAAGTACGACACCGACAGTCCAAGGCCGGTGCCCTGGCCGATTTCCTTGGTGGTAAAGAACGGCTCGAAAGTGCGCTTGCGCACGTTCTCGCTCATGCCGATGCCGTTGTCCTCGACCTGAATCTCGGCCCACGGCGGATTGAGTCTGGTACGCAAAATGATCCGGCCCGGCTCGCTGTCGTCTTCGCGCTGATGAATCGCCTGCGCGGCATTTTTCAACAGATTGAGCAGCACCTGTTCCAGTTCGTTGGCGGTGCCCGGCACTGGACCCAGGGCCGGGTCGAACTGGCGGATGATCGCCTGGCCCTTGAAGTCGAAACCGATGGCCAGATCGAAGTCGTTACCGGCGATTTCCACGGCTTGATCGATCAGCGCCGGCAGATCGCACGGCGCCATTTGCCGGGTGCTGCGGCGGCTGAAGCTGAGCATGTGCGTGACGATTTTCGCCGCGCGGGCGCCGGCCTGTTGAATGCCGTCGAGCAGTTGCGGGACTTCGCGGCCTTGCAGGTAGCGGTTCACCGTGTCCAGTTCGATGCCCAGTTGTTCGGCAGTTTCGATGTTCTTCGGCAGATCCGCCGACAGACGCCGGCGAATGTTCTGCACGTTGTGCAGGATCGCGCCGAGCGGGTTGTTGATTTCGTGGGCCATGCCGGCCGCGAGGCCACCGACCGAGAGCATCTTCTCCGACTGCACCATCATTTCTTCCAGCGACAGACGCTGAGTGATGTCATCGATACGGATCACCACGCCGCGCCCGGCACCGCCCATCAGCGGATAAAACGTTAGCGCATAATGCTTGGGTTCATCGTCCTTGAACCAGGTCACCCGGTCGACTTTTGCCACGGTGTGCTGTTCGACAGTGGCCTTGAGCTGCGGCAAAAACGGCTTGAGCGGTTCGAAGGCGAGGAAGATCGGCTGGTTCAAAGCCTCGTCCAGGCGCGTGCCGGAGAGCGCGCTGGCCTCCTGGTTCCACTGGGTAACGTAAAGCTGCTCGTCGAGGGCGATCAGCGCCGAGGGCATCGAGTCGATGATGCTGTTGAGGTAATTCTGGAAGCCGGTGAGTTTCTTTTCGATCTTGCTGCGCACCTGGACTTCCAGCTCCAGCTTGCGGTTGGTGTGGCGGGTTTCCTCGGCCAGGCCCTGCGCCTGATCGTAAGCGGCCTGCGAGTCGTCGCGGGCACGCTTGAGCTGCTGCTCGCGGGCTTCGATGCGCGAGAGCATGGTGTTGAACGCCTCGGCCAGACTGCCGATTTCGTCATGGTTGCCGCGTGCGGCGCGCAGGGCGTAGTTCTCTTCGCGGGTGACCTGCCGGGACAATTCCTCAAGCTGATGAATCGGCCGGGTAATCAGACGTTTGATCTGCCGGGCAATCACCAGCCACAGCAAGACGCTGAAGATCAGGATGCCGAGGCTGGCGGTCAGGGTGCCGGTGTAGAACGCCATCGGCAGTTCGCTGCTGGCCACCAGCAACAGATGCCCAGGTGCGGCGCCGGGGCGGGGCAGGGTGATCAGTTGATTGCTGCGAAACTCGGTGAGTTGCCAGGCTTCGACATGGCGGTAGCGCTCGGGGAGGCTGAGTTTCTCGCCGCGCTGCACTTGCGCCAGGCGTTCACCCTTGCCGTCGTACAGGGCGGCGGCGCGCAGCGGTGAATAACTGTCGAGTTCCTTGAGCAGGCGCTCGGCGCTGCGCGGCGACTCCAGCGCATCGCTGACCAGACTCGGGTTGGCGATCAGCCGGCCGATGGTCTGCAAGGCCTGTGGCGCCATGCTTTCCTGGGAAATGTAATAGGCGGCGCTGATAAAGGTCAGGTTGGCGACCAGCAGAACCGTGGTCAACAACACCAGCAGGGCCGCCAGCAGTTTCTGGCCGACCGGCAGGTTTTCAAGGCGCTGGCGCAATGGCATCAGGTTTATCGCAGCAGGGGAACAAGTCGTCAGCCTAGCGGCTGCTCAGTCGCTGGGCAATCCACGCTTGTGCAGATGCGCCACCAAACGTTGCTGCAACTGGTGCAGATGCGGCAGATACAACTGATGGCGCTCGGCGACTTTGCAGGCGTGGCCCAACAGATAGCTGATCTCGGTGCGGCGCTGGTTGGCGACGTCCTGATACATCGAAGAGTAATTGGCGGCGGTGGCGTGGATCACTCGTTCGACTTCCGCTTGCAGGTTTTCCGCCGCAGCCGGCTGGCCGCCGCGTTCGAGCAGTTCGGTCAATTCGGCGCAGAGTGTGGCAACTTCGCAGTGATGCTCGCTCAGCCCGCCGTTGCGGCAATCGTGGAGCACGGTCAGCGGGTTGATCGCGCAGTTCAGCGCCAGTTTGCGCCACAGGCGGGTGAGGATGTCAGCGCTCCATTCATTGGGAATGTTCGCCGCTTGCAGCTCGTCCAGCCAGACCGGCGCCAGCGGATTTGCGCCATCGCCCAGCCAGTTGAAACCGTGACCGGCAAACACCACGCGCCAATCGCCATCACGAAACGCGCCCTCGGTGCTGGAGGCACTGATGCAGCGCGCCTGTGGCACCCGCGCGGCGACGGCGTCCTGACTGCCAAGGCCGTTTTGCAGGAGGATCAGTTCGGCGTCTGGCGCGAGGCGTGAAGCGAGGCGGGCGACGGCCTTTTCGGCGTCATAGGCCTTGCACGCGACCAGTAAACGGCGAATTGGCTCGGGGCTGTCCGGGGTTTCGCCGGGAACTGCATAGGTGTGAGCTTGTCCGTTTTCTACCAGGGTCAAGCCACCCACTGCCTCGTAGCTGTGCAAACGCGCGGCATCGCGCAGGATCAGTTGCACAGGCAAGCCGGCCCGGGCCAGACGTGTCGCCCAGAGTGTGCCGAGGCTGCCGGCGCCGAGTACGTGCCAGGTGGTCGACATCAGTTTTTTGCTCGATTGCTTGCAGGCATGTGCGGCTCGCCGTATCGGTAGGAAAAGACCCGTTATAATGAGCCCGATTTTAACCGCAAGCCAAGCGCGCTCCATCCACATCGAGCGCGCCTTTTTATTGGAGAGATTACATGCCGTCGTTCGACGTGGTATCCGAACTGGACAAACACGAACTCACCAACGCGGTCGAGAACGCCGTGAAGGAACTCGATCGTCGTTATGACCTGAAAGGCAAGGGCAGCTTCGAGTTCAAGGAAAAGGACCTGACCGTAAGCCTTACCGCCGAAGCCGCTTTCCAGCTCGAAGCGATGATCGAAATCCTCAAGCTGGCGCTGACCAAGCGCAAGATCGACGTGCAGTGCCTTGAGGTCAAGGATGCTTACGCTTCGGGCAAACTGATGAAGCAGGACGCCATCCTCAAGGAAGGCATCGACAAAGAGCTGGCAAAGAAAATCGTCGGCCACATCAAGGAAGCCAAGCTCAAGGTCCAGGCCGCCATTCAGGGCGAGCAGGTGCGTGTGACCGGCAAGAAGCGCGACGACTTGCAGGAAGCGATCGCGGCCCTGCGTGCCAAGGAATTCGGCATGCCGCTGCAGTTCAACAACTTCCGCGACTAAGCTTGTTTTGTGACTGTGTGGGAGCGAGCCTGCTCGCGAATGCAATGTGTCAGTCAATTTATTGCTGAATGACACAGCGCTTTCGCGAGCAGGCTCGCTCCCACAGTTGTTTTGAATACACCCCGGGAAGCCGGAAATCAGGAGATAGAACATGGATTTGAATGCGGAAGTGGACCACCTGGTCAAGGCGTCCCAGGCGTGGATCCCGATGATCATGGAGTACGGCAGCCGCGTGTTGCTGGCAGTGATTACCCTGGCCATCGGCTGGTGGCTGATCAACAAGGTCACGCAGAAACTCGGCGGTCTGCTGGCTCTGCGCAATGCCGATCTGGCGCTGCAAGGCTTTATCAGCAGCCTGGCCAACATCATTCTCAAGGTGCTGCTGATTGTCAGCGTCGCGTCGATGATCGGCGTCGAAACCACCTCGTTCGTCGCGGCTATCGGTGCTGCGGGTCTGGCGATTGGCTTGGCCTTGCAGGGCAGCCTGGCGAACTTCGCTGGCGGCGTGCTGATTCTGTTGTTCCGCCCGTTCCGTATCGGTGACTGGATCGAAGCCCAAGGTGTAGCGGGTACCGTCGACAGCATCCAGATTTTCCACACCGTGCTGCGTACCGGCGACAACAAGACCATCATCCTGCCCAACGGCAACCTGTCGAACGGCATCATCACCAACACCAACCGCCAGCCAACCCGCAAAGTCGTGTTCGATGTGGGCGTGGATTACGAAGCGGATCTGCAGAAGGCCCGTCAGGTATTGCTGGATCTGGCCAAGGATCCCCGCGTCATGCAGGACCCGGAGCCACAGGCAGTGATTTCGACATTGGGCGACAGTTCGATCACTGTTTCCCTGCGCGTATGGGTTAAAACTGCGGACTATTGGGATGTGATGTTCATGTTCAATGAACAGGCGCGAGATCGTTTGAAGGCTGCCGGGATTGATATTCCGTTTCCACAGCGGGTTATACGCGTAGTGCAGGAATCTGCCACGCAGTAAGCGTCTTTGAAGTTGGTTTGGCAGTCAGCAACTAATATAAAACCCGAGCAGTGTGTGCACTCTCGGGTTTTTTATCGGCGCGATAAAACTATGCTGGCTAATAAGTAGCTGGCTAATGTTTTTTCTGTTTGATCAGTTATTCATCCATAAAAAAACCGCCCTCCTGATTCAGGAGGGCGGTTTTGTTAGAGCAAAGCTCTACAGTACGTCAGCTTCGCAACCTTATTACAGGATGCTCAGTGGATATTCAACGATCAAACGCAGGTCGTTGTTATCACCACCGTTATAAGAAGTGTTGGAGCGATACCAGGCGCTACGCAGGCGGAAAGACAAGTCTTTCGCTGGACCGTTTTGCATAACGTATTTGGATTCGAAGTCCAGTTCGTGCTCTTTGCCCTCTTCAGCGCCGGTGCTGATGTTGTCACCTTTGATGTAACGGGTCATGAAGCTCAGACCAGGTACGCCGAAGGTAGCCATGTTCAGGTCATAACGGCCCTGCCACGAACGCTCGTCTGCACCGTTGAAGTCAGAGTACTGCACGGAGTTGGCGAGGAAGATCGTGCCGCCGCCGTCCACGCCGTACACGTAACCGGTGTCACCGCTGGAGCGCTGGTGGGCGAGGGTGAATTTGTGCGCGCCGATGCTGTAAGCAGCGCTAAGGGACCAGATGCGGTTGTCGATGTCGCCGGACAGGTCTTGACCCTGGCTCTTGCTCTTGTACCCGTTGAAATCGAAGTTCAGCGACTGTTCGTCGTTGATCGGCAGGGTGTAGTTCAGATTGACGTATTGCTTCTTGAAGTGGTCTTCCACGTCGGATGCTGCAACACCGGCGACAAAACTGTCGGTGAACTGATAGGTAGCACCGGCGATGTCAGCGGATTTCAGGCCACCTTCAACGATGGAGTCACGACCCATCTGGCTTTGCGCGCTCAGCGCGGTAAAGCGACCTGCGCTCAGTTCCAGGCCCGGGATCTCTTTGGATACGAGCATGGTGCCGGTAGCGGTCTCAGGCAGCAAGCGGCTGTCGTCGGTGGAAAAAACCGGGCTGGCGACAAACTGGTTACCGTATTTCAGGACAGTGTCGGAAAGACGGAACTTGACTGCTCCACCGCTTTTCGACTGAGTGTCTTCAGCTCTGCCGTCGCTATCGGGAGCGAACAGACCGTTGCCAGTGCGGCCGCGTCCAGTGTCCAGCTTGATGGAGCCAAGACCGAAAGCGTCTACACCTACACCGATGGTGCCTTGGGTGAAGCCGGACTCGTAAATGGCATGCATGCCAATACCGGTTTCTTCACGATAGCCCTGGCGCTCACCCGACGGGCTGCTTTTCAGGTTTTCGTTCTTGAAATCACGGTTCATATACAGCATGCGAGTCTTGACGCTGAAGCTGCTGTCTTCAACAAAACCTTTCGATTCATCTTGAGAAGACGCCATTGCGAACTGCGAGGTGCCTGCTGCAACAGCCAGGGCGATCATGCTCCACTTCATCACGCGCATCGTGATTTGCTCCTTTGGTTTTTAGAAGAGTACTGCCGTCCCACCTGTTTTATTATCTGGGCGGCTCTTTCTTTTTGTGTCGGCGCAAACTTATATCACGCCGACATTGTTGGCGATACTTGCGAAATCAACCTTTCAGCTTCTTTACGGCGTTGTCGCAAAAGGAGCGCTGGATGTCGCAAATTCACAGTACCGATGCAGCCGGACTGACAACTTTATCGCTGTTTCCGGGCCTTTTTTGCATCGCTAAAAAAGAGTCCCTGGCAAAACACTTGAATCTCCATCGGGCAACCCTGCCACTGTTTTTATTGGCTTCAAGCGACCACTTCCAGTGGTGCGCTTATAGTCCATACGGTTACTAATGCAACAAGCGTGCACAAACCGCGAAAACGCTGCGGTTATTTTTCTATGGGCCGCTCGCAGATGTGAAAACCTTGTGAAAACGGGGTCTCGGGGCTGTTTTGTTACGGGCTTGACGACGATCCCCCAATGGTGTTGCAACGCACCAAAGCCGCGCAGGACAACCAAAAACGTTACCGGTTCACCCCGCATTGAGTATTTGGCGGATGCCCGACCCACTGAGCGTAGACGTGTTGTGCAGTTTTGGTGCAAAAAAATCATGAATCCAGCCTTGGGCAATCTGGCGGCGACTGACCTGAGGTACGGCAGATCAAGGATTTTCGTGCAGCTCTTCACGTCAAGGCTCATGTCGGGGCCTGTGTTGGTGCGCGGCCGGGATAAATGTTTCATGTCGGAGCGCCTGACGATTTACTGCTGGCAGCGGCGTGAAGCTCGCTGCATTCGCAGGTATGCTGCCGTTCTGTCGCTTGGCGCGCTGCTTCGAATGGGCCGCCGCTAAGCTGAGTTAGAGGATCAGCGGGAGTGCTCACAGTGTTTGCTTTGGATTCACGACTTCAACAGGACGCCCTGGTCATCGGCGACTTTCCGTTGTGCCGGCTGTTGCTGTCCAACGACAGCAATTACCCTTGGTTCATCCTGGTACCTCGTCGCGAGGATATAAGCGAGTTGTTTCAGTTGGATGTCGCCGATCAGCAGCAACTGTGGCAGGAAACCACCACCCTCGCCGAGTTGCTCAAGGATTCGTTCGACGCGGACAAGCTGAACGTGGCAACCCTGGGTAACGTTGTCAGCCAGTTACATATGCATGTGATCGTGCGTAAGCGTGACGATGCGGCATGGCCGGCGCCGGTCTGGGGCAAGCATCCGGCCAGGCCGTACAACGCAGAACAGGTAGCGGCCATTCGCGAACGCTTGCGTCTGGTGCTGACCGATGAATTCACTTTTTTGGAGGGCTGAGTCATGAGCCTTGAGGGACGCGTAACCGATCTGGAAAGCCGTCTGGCCTTTCAGGATGACACCATTCAGGCTTTGAACGATGTGCTGGTGGCCCAGCAGAAAGTCATCGAGCGCCTGCAATTGCAGATGGAAGCGCTGATCAAGCGTCACGAAGAAATGGTCGGGCAGTTCGGTGCTTTTGAGGAAGATGCACCGCCGCCGCATTATTGAGCCATTCGGCAGGCATAAAAAAACCGCGAACAGTCAGGCTGTTCGCGGTTTTTTACTTTGGATCAGCGACGCGGCAGGGCGGCGATCACGTCCTCGGCTTGCAGGCCTTTGTCGCGGTTCATCACCGAGAACTCGACGCGCTGGCCTTCGACCAGAACCCGATGGCCTTCGCCACGGATGGCGCGAAAGTGCACGAAAATATCATCGCCGGAATCCCGGGAGATAAACCCGAAACCCTTGGAAGTGTTGAACCACTTCACGGTGCCGGTATCGCGATTGCTCATGTCATAGGTAGTCGGCGCAGCGGCCGGTGACGATTTGTAGAAGCTCACGGCCAGATGCAGCAGCACGGCAACCAGGGCGATCACCAGGCTGAACAACACCGCCGGCTGGCCAGCGATGACCGGCATCGGCGCGATCAGGGTCAAAGTTTGCAGGACGACAGTCAGTACCAGAAGGGCGCTGACCAGATTTTGCAGATGCTGGCGCGGGCCTTTGTTCCAGTAAGGAATCACTGGAGCGATGACCAGGTTCAGCAGGCCGAAAAAGGCCAGGTAAAGTGCATCGGGCTGTTGCAGGTAAGGAACGGCTTCGGCTTTCAGGCTGGGTATGAACGACAGCAGCAAGGCTGCTGCGCCCATTAGCAGGTGGACGATTTTCAACATTTTGATTGGCTCACGTTATGACGGCTCACAAGGAAGAGCTGAAGGCGCACGGTTCGCTTCAGGACAAAATAAGAGGCGGTGGACACGTACACGGCATCAGCCTATGCGCAACACCCCGGAAAATAGGGCATGGCGACACACTGCCTATTTAACAGCAAAGCCTGCGGCTACTCAAATCAGCCCGGCCAGCGGCAGAGAAACGGTCGATTTGTCGCAGTCTGACCACGGATTCATAGCTGCGAGCCGGCTCTTGCCTTGCTACAGTGGGACCGAACCTGCTGGATGAATTCAATCACTGTTAGGGGGCAAGCATGGCAATTGATATCGGTATCAGTGAAGAAGACCGCAAATCCATCGTCGAAGGGCTGTCGCGACTGCTGTCGGACACCTACGTGCTGTATCTGAAAACCCATAGCTTCCACTGGAACGTCACCGGCCCGATGTTTCGCACGTTGCACCTGATGTTCGAAGAGCAATACAACGAGCTGTCGCTGGCCGTCGATTTGATCGCCGAGCGCATTCGCGCACTGGGTTTCCCGGCGCCGGGTGCCTACGCGACCTATGCCCGTCTTTCTTCTATTAAAGAAGAGGTCGGCGTGCCAAGTGCCAAAGACATGATCAAGCAACTGGTCGAAGGCCAGGAAGCGGTGACTCGTACCGCGCGCGGTATCTTCCCGCTGCTGGACAAGGTCAGCGACGAGCCCACCGCTGACCTGCTGACCCAGCGCATGCAAGTGCACGAGAAAACTGCGTGGATGCTGCGCGCACTGCTCGAGGAATGATCCAGGCGCTGCGGACGGCGTGAGGTCGTCCGCATGCTCTCCAGACTCTTACCGTTGTCGTTGGCTTATCCTACGAGGCTGGTCAACAAGTCGTATGGCGCTAACTTTGTCACTGGGTTTTTATGAAGGAGCAGGATGTTGCCTTATAAATCAGCAGTCATGGCAAAGGAGTGTCAACGCTATGGTAGAAGGAGACAGGCGAAGCGACAGGATGTCGGCTTCGCGGCACGTAATAAAGGTCGATCCGTTTGTCAGCGAGTTCGACATGAATCTGATCCGGCCGCTGTCGCGATCAATTCGCCTCAACGGTTTTGCGACCTGCCTGCGCCTCGAGCAGGTCTACTGGAATATTCTCGGCGGCATGGCCGAGGACAATCATTGCTCGATCAGCACACTGCTATCCCACGTTGATCGTGAGGTGCATCTGCGTTACGGCGGAGTGAAAAATTTCAGTGCGCTGGTGCGGGTGGTTTGCGTCATGAACGGGATCAAAGATCTCGCACCCGCAGTTTCGCGCTGAAACGGCGGTTGCAACGAGGTTGCGGGCTGTGCAGCGTTACGGCTGCACAGCCCGCATTTAATCGATATAATCCCGCGCTTTCGCCGCAAAGCCCTGCGCGCGGCAGCAATCTGATCGCCGAGACACCTCCATGCCAATGTACGATTACCAATGTGCTTCCTGTGGTCATCAGTTGGAAGCCATTCAGAAGATCAGCGACGCACCGTTGGTCGATTGCCCTGCCTGCCAGGCGCCCGAACTGAAGAAGCAGCTGTCCATGCCGGGTTTTCGCCTCAGCGGCAACGGTTGGTACGAGACCGACTTCAAGACCGGAGCCAAGAAGAATCTGGCCGGTGGCGACAAAGCTGACTAGGGTTCCGACCCTGAACGAACGACACGCGTGAGTTTCCGCCTTGCTTGATGGCGGCGGGATCTCCACCGAATTTCGAATTACGAGAAGCGAACCACACCATGATGCGCAGCCACTATTGCGGCCAACTGAACGAAAGCCTGGAAGGCCAGGAAATTACCCTTTGCGGATGGGTTCACCGTCGCCGCGACCACGGCGGGGTGATTTTCCTCGATATCCGTGATCGTGATGGTCTGGCTCAGGTGGTGTTCGATCCGGATCGCGCCGAGAGCTTCGCCGCCGCCGACCGCGTGCGCAGCGAATACGTCGTGAAGATCACCGGCAAGGTGCGTCTGCGTCCGGCCGGCGCGACCAACGCCAACATGGCCTCGGGCATGATCGAAGTGCTGGGTTATGAACTGGAAGTGCTGAACGAGTCGGAAACCCCGCCGTTCCCGCTCAACGAGTTCTCCGACGTCGGCGAAGAAATCCGCCTGCGCTATCGCTTCCTCGACCTGCGTCGTCCGGAAATGGCCGAGAAGCTGCGCCTGCGTTCGCGCATGACCACCAGCATCCGTCGCTTCCTCGACGAGAACGGCTTCCTCGACGTCGAAACGCCGATCCTGACCCGGGCCACTCCGGAAGGTGCGCGTGACTATCTGGTGCCGAGCCGTACCCACGCCGGTTCGTTCTTCGCCCTGCCGCAATCGCCGCAGCTGTTCAAGCAACTGCTGATGGTCGCCGGCTTCGACCGTTACTACCAGATCGCCAAGTGCTTCCGTGACGAAGACCTGCGTGCCGACCGTCAGCCGGAATTCACCCAGATCGACATCGAGACCAGCTTCCTCGATGAAAAAGAGATCATGGGCCTGACCGAGCAGATGATCCGCAACCTGTTCAAGGAAGTGCTGAACCTGGAGTTCGGCGAATTCCCGCACATGACCTTCGAAGAAGCCATGCGCCGCTACGGTTCGGACAAGCCGGACCTGCGTATTCCGCTGGAACTGGTTGACGTTGCCGACCAGTTGAAAGAAGTCGACTTCAAGGTGTTCAGCGGCCCGGCCAACGATCCGAAGTGCCGCATCGCCGCACTGCGTGTTCCAGGCGGGGCGAGCATGCCGCGCAAGCAGATCGACGACTACACCAAGTTCGTCGGCATCTACGGTGCCAAGGGCCTGGCGTACATCAAGGTCAACGAGCGTGCCGCCGGTGTTGAAGGTCTGCAATCGCCGATCGTGAAGAACATCCCGGAAGACAAGCTCAACGTGATCCTCGATCGCGTTGGCGCAGTCGATGGCGATATCGTGTTCTTCGGTGCCGACAAGGCCAAGATCGTCAGCGAAGCCCTGGGCGCGCTGCGTATCAAACTCGGTCACGACCTGAAGCTGCTGACCTGCGAGTGGGCGCCAATGTGGGTCGTCGACTTCCCGATGTTCGAAGAGAACGACGACGGCAGCTTCTCGGCGCTGCACCACCCGTTCACTGCACCGAAGTGCACCCCGCAGGAGCTCGAAGCCAACCCGGCCGGCGCACTGTCCCGTGCGTACGACATGGTCTTGAACGGCACCGAGCTGGGCGGCGGTTCGATCCGTATCCATCGCAAGGAAATGCAGCAAGCGGTATTCCGCCTGCTGGGCATCAACGAAGCGGAACAGGAAGAGAAGTTCGGCTTCCTGCTCGACGCGCTGAAGTACGGCGCACCGCCGCACGGTGGTCTGGCCTTCGGTCTGGACCGTCTGGTGATGCTGATGACCGGCGCCCAGTCGATCCGTGAAGTGATCGCCTTCCCGAAAACCCAGAGTGCTGCCGACGTGATGACGCAGGCTCCGGGCGTAGTGGATGCCAAGGCATTGCGCGAGCTGCACATTCGCCTGCGCGAAACGCCAAAGGCTGAGTAAGACGGGCCTGAAGGCGCATCTTCGGATGCGCCTTTTTTCTTTCTCAGGTCGAATTTTTCAATTGCCGGCCGCTGCCTCGGCGGGGCGGGCAAGGTTTCAAAGAGCATTCGGAGCAAGTTATGGCAGGTCATTCCAAGTGGGCAAACATCAAGCACCGCAAAGAACGTCAGGATGCCAAGAGGGGCAAGATCTTCACCAAGTGGATCCGTGAACTGACCGTTGCGGCCCGTCAGGGTGGCGGTGATCCGGGTTCCAACCCGCGTCTGCGTCTGGCTCTGGACAAGGCGTTGAGCGCCAACATGAGCCGCGACATCATCGACCGTGCCGTTGCGCGCGGTGCCGGCGCCACTGAAGCGGACAACGTTGAAGAACTGACCTACGAAGGTTACGGCCCGGGCGGTGTGGCGGTGATGGTCGAGTGCATGACCGACAATCGCAACCGCACTGCGGCGGCTGTGCGTCACGCGTTCAGCAAGTGTGGCGGCAACCTCGGCACCGATGGTTCGGTGGCGTATCTGTTCGAGCGCAAGGGCCAGATCAGCTTCGCTCCGGGCGTCGATGAAGACGCACTGACCGAAGCGGCACTGGAAGCCGATGCCGATGACGTGGTCACCCACGAAGACGGTTCGATCGACGTGTTCACCTCGTTCACCGGTTTCTATGCGGTGCGCAACGCGCTGGAAGCGGCCGGGTTCAAGGGCGACGACGCGGAAATCGTCATGCAGCCGACCACCAGCGCCGAGCTGGATCTGGAAGGTGCGGAGAAGGTGCTCAAGCTGATCGATATGCTTGAGGACCTGGATGACGTGCAGAACGTCTACTCCAACGCGGACATCCCGGAAGACGTCGCCGCTCAGCTTGGCTGATAAGCGACTAGTCTTCCTTGTGGGAGCGAGCCTGCTCGCGAAAGCGGTGTGTCATTCAGCACCTGTATCTGCTGACATACCGCCTTCGCGAGCAGGCTCGCTCCCACATTTGCTATTGGCTGTCAGGTAAATCGTTTTATGAATCTGCAGGCGTTATGACTTTAATCCTTGGTATCGACCCCGGTTCGCGCATCACCGGTTACGGGATCGTTCGCGATACCGGGCGGGGTGGCTGCATCTATGTGGCCTCGGGCTGCATTCGCACCGGTTCCGGCGAGCTGCATGAGCGTCTGCAGATCGTCTATCGCGGCGTGCGCGAAATCATCAAGACCTACGGCCCGGTGACCATGGGCATCGAAAAGGTGTTCATGGCGAAAAACGCCGACTCGGCGCTGAAGCTCGGGCAGGCGCGCGGGGCTGCGATTGTCGCCGGCGCCGAAGAGTGTCTGGAAATCGCCGAGTACACCGCCACGCAAGTCAAACAGGCGGTGGTCGGCACCGGTGCGGCCAATAAGGAGCAGGTGCAGATGATGGTCATGCACATGCTCAAGTTGACCAGCAAGCCGCAGATCGACGCCTCCGACGCTCTCGCGATTGCCATTTGCCATGCGCACACGCGCTCAAGCCTGCTGCCGCACGGTCTGGGAACCGCACGCAGTCGTGGCGGGCGCCTGCGTCTCTGATAGCATCAGCATCAATTTTCTCGAAAGTGACTTCGCGGTGCCTGTGTTGTTGGCGCGCAAGCCACCTTCAATCGTCGCCAGCCCACGGCTGGCCAGCGCTCAAGGATTCAAAACGTGATTGGACGCTTGCGCGGCACCCTGGCTGAGAAACAGCCGCCGCACCTGATTCTCGATGTGAACGGCCTTGGCTATGAGGTGGAAGTGCCCATGACCACCCTTTATCGTCTGCCGTCGGTCGGCGAACCGCTGACCCTGCACACCCATTTGGTCGTACGCGAAGATGCGCAATTGCTCTATGGTTTTGCCGGCAAGCGTGAGCGAGACTTCTTTCGCGAGCTGATCCGTCTCAATGGCGTCGGACCGAAACTGGCGCTGGCGTTGATGTCGAGCCTGGAAGTCGACGAGCTGGTGCGCTGCGTGCAGTCTCAGGACACTTCGGCGCTGACCAAGGTGCCGGGGGTTGGCAAGAAAACCGCCGAGCGTTTGCTGGTGGAATTGAAAGATCGCTTCAAGGCCTGGGAAACTTCGCCGGCGATGTTCGCGCTGGTGCCGAATCAGCCGGACGGCCCGGCGCCGGTCAACAGTGCCGAGACCGATGCGGTCAGCGCGTTGATCTCGCTGGGCTACAAGCCGCAGGAAGCGAGCAAGGCGATTTCCGCGATCAAAGACAAGAACCTGAGCAGCGAAGACCTGATCCGCCGCGCTCTGAAGGGAATGATTTAAGTGATTGAAGCTGATCGTCTGATCGCCGCCGCGCACAGCCCGCGCGAGCGCGAAGAAGTCCAGGATCGGGCCATCCGCCCGGTCAGCCTGGCCGACTACATTGGCCAGCCGACCGTGCGCGAGCAGATGGAGCTGTTTATCCAGGCTGCCCGTGGCCGCAGCGAGTCCCTCGATCACACCCTGATCTTCGGCCCGCCGGGGCTGGGCAAGACCACGCTGGCGAACATCATTGCCCAGGAAATGGGCGTGTCGATCAAGAGCACCTCCGGGCCAGTGCTGGAACGCCCGGGTGATCTGGCCGCGTTGCTGACCAATCTTGAGCCGCACGATGTGTTGTTCATCGACGAAATTCATCGTCTGTCGCCGATCGTTGAAGAAGTGCTGTACCCGGCGATGGAAGATTTCCAGCTCGACATCATGATCGGCGAGGGGCCGGCGGCGCGTTCGATCAAACTCGATCTGCCGCCGTTCACTCTGGTCGGCGCCACCACCCGCGCCGGCATGCTGACCAATCCGTTGCGTGATCGCTTCGGTATCGTCCAGCGCCTGGAGTTCTACAGCACGGCGGATCTGGCAACGATCGTCAGTCGTTCGGCGGCGATTCTCGGCCTGCCGCTGGACCCGGAAGGTTCGTTCGAGATCGCCCGTCGCGCCCGTGGCACGCCGCGAATTGCCAACCGTCTGCTGCGGCGGGTGCGCGATTTCGCTGAAGTACGCGCCAAGGGACACATCACCAAAGCGGTGGCGGATCTGGCGCTGAACCTGCTGGACGTCGACGAACACGGTTTCGATCACCAGGACCGGCGCCTGCTGTTGACCATGATCGAGAAGTTCGACGGCGGTCCGGTTGGTATCGACAGTCTGGCGGCGGCGATCAGTGAAGAACGCCACACCATTGAAGACGTGCTCGAACCGTATCTGATCCAGCAGGGCTACATCATGCGCACGCCACGGGGCAGGGTAGTGACGCGGCATGCCTATCTGCATTTCGGTTTGAATGTTCCGTCACGCATGGGCGAGATGCCCTTGGGAGACGAGTTTCTCGACGCCGTCGACGATTGATACACATTTGCTGGTGATTTATTCAGGGTTTGTACTGTCAGACGACGGTACTTTTGCGTTAAAGCTTTGAAACCACGAAAAACAGTTGTCTGGCCGGATTGGCAACCTGAGGAGTAAGCACTAGAGTATGCGCGCGCAAAACGGGCTTGAGCCGTTCGCACATCGTTGTCGCGTTTATTACGAGGACACCGATGCGGGCGGCATCGTGTATTACGTTAATTACCTCAAGTTTATGGAACGGGCTCGAACCGAGCGGCTACGGGAACTGGGTTTTGCCCAATCTGTGCTTGCCGGAGAGGACCTGTTGTTCGTCGTGCATTCCAGCGAAGCGCGCTACCACGCGCCGGCGCGACTGGATGACGAACTGCTGGTAAGCGCTGATGTAATCGAATTGAACCGTGCCAGCCTGCGCTTCAAACAGCAGGTCAGGCGGGCCACGGATAATGTGCTGCTCTGCGAAGGGCAGTTTTTGGTGGCCTGCGTGCGCACCGACAGTTTGAAACCCCGGGCCCTTCCCGAAGACCTGCGTGCGGCCTTCGCCGACGCGGTCGGCCCGGGTACACACTCAAAGCAGGAGATAAAGCGTGGAAGCTAACGTCGTCGACCATTCCTCCATGTGGAGCCTGGTCAGCAATGCCAGCATCGTGGTGCAGTTGGTAATGTTGACCCTGGTGGCCGCATCGGTGACCTCATGGATCATGATCTTTCAGCGCAGCAATTTGCTGCGTGCCGGTCGACGTGCCCTGGAGAGCTTCGAAGAGCGCTTCTGGTCGGGTATCGACCTGTCCAAACTGTACCGTCAGGCCGGCAGCAACCCTGATCCGGATTCGGGCGTGGAGCAGATCTTCCGTGCCGGCTTCAAGGAATTCTCCCGTCTGCGTCAGCAGCCAGGTGTCGATCCTGAAGCCGTGATGGAAGGTGTCGCCCGTGCCATGCGCGTGGCCATCTCGCGCGAAGAAGAGAAACTCGAGCAGAGCCTGCCGTTCCTCGCCACCGTCGGTTCGGTCAGCCCGTACATCGGTCTGTTCGGCACCGTGTGGGGGATCATGAACTCCTTCCGTGGTCTGGCCAGCGCCCAGCAAGCGACGCTCGCCACCGTTGCCCCGGGTATCGCCGAAGCCCTCATCGCCACCGCGATCGGCCTGTTCGCTGCGATCCCGGCGGTCATCGCTTACAACCGTTTTGCTGCGCGCAGCGAAACCTTGCTGGGCCGCTACTACACCTTCGCCGATGAATTCCAGGCGATCCTGCACCGCAAAGTGCACACCAGCGAAGAATAAGCAGGTATTTCCCGATGGCTTTAATCGCTCGAGCTCGCAAAAAGCGCAAGCCGGTCGCCGAGATGAACGTGGTGCCCTACATCGACGTGATGTTGGTGCTGCTGGTCATCTTCATGGTGACCGCGCCGATGCTCAATCAGGGCGTGAAAGTTGATCTGCCCAAGGTTTCCAGCGAAGCCTTGCCGCAGGACAACAACACTCAGGTCCTGACCATTTCGATCAAGGCTGACAAGACCTACTACTGGAACCTTGGCAGCGAAGTCGACACCGAGAAGCAACAGGACAGGGCCATGACCCTGCCACAGATGACGGACGCGGTGACCAAGATCATCCGCGCCGGCACCGAGGGCGGCAAACGCACCCAGGTGTTCATTCGTGGTGACAAAACTGTCGACTACGGCGCCGTCATGGGTGCCATGGGCGGGTTGCAGAAAGCCGGGGTCGGTAACGTTGGTCTGATTACCGAGGCCCCCTGATGCAGCAACAGCGAGAGCCGTCCGCCTCGGAAAGCTACTTCTGGCCTAGTGTTCTGGCAATCGTCCTGCACGTGCTGGTGTTCGGCATGCTGTTCGTCAGTTTTGCCTTCACGCCCGAACTGCCGCCGGCCAAGCCGATCGTCCAGGCGACTCTGTACCAGCTGAAATCGAAAAGTCAGGCGACCACCCAGACCAATCAGAAGATTGCGGGTGAGGCGAAGAAATCCGCCGCGCGCCAGACCGAAGTCGAACAGATGGAGCAGAAAAAGATCGAGCAGGAAGCGGTGAAGGCGGCGGAACAAAAGAAAGAGGAAGCGGCTCAAAAGGCCGAGGAAGCCAAGAAGGCCGACGAGGCGAAAAAAGCCGACGAGGCGAAAAAGGCTGATGAAGCCAAGAAAGCCGACGACGCGAAGAAAGCCGAAGCGAAAAAGGCCGAAGAGAAACAATTGGCTGATATAGCCAAGAAGAAGGCCGAAGACGAAGCGAAAAAGGCTGCTGAGGAAGAGGCGAAGAAGGCCGCTGCCGAAGAAGCCAAGAAGAAGATCGTCGAAGACGCGAAGAAGAAAGCCGCCGAAGACGCCAAGAAGAAAGCTGAAGCTGAAGAGGCGAAGAAGAAAGTCGCCGAAGACGCGAAGAAGAAAGCTGCTGCCGATGCTGCGAAGAAGAAAGCGCAGGAAGCGGCACGCAAATCCGCCGAAGACAAAAAGGCCCAGGCCCTGGCAGATCTGCTTTCCGACACGCCGCAGCGTCAGCAGGCCCTGGCAGATGAGCAGGGTGACGAAGTTGCCGGCAGTTTCGATGACCTGATTCGCGCTCGTGCAGCGGAAGGCTGGGCTCGTCCTCCTTCGGCGCGCAAAGGCATGACGGTCGTGCTGCAAATCGGCATGTTGCCGGACGGCACGGTGACTTCGGTCAGCGTCGCCAAGTCCAGTGGTGACGGTCCGTTCGATGCTTCGGCAGTCGCGGCAGTGAAGAATATTGGACGTTTGACAGAAATGCAGGGAATGAAGCCGAGCGATTTCGCTCCGTATCGTTCATTCAAGATGACATTCACACCTGAGGATCTAGCCTTGTGAGAAACCTTCTTCGAGGAATGCTGGTCGTGATCTGCTGCATGGCAGGGATCGCGACGGCAGATGAAAAGAACATTCTGGTCACCAGCGGCAGCGATCGGGCCACCCCGATCGCCGTCGTACCGTTCGGCATGCAGGGCGGCGCCGTGCTGCCTGATGACATGGCTGAAATCATTGGCAACGATTTGCGCAACTCGGGCTATTACTCGCCTATTCCGAAAGCCAACATGATCAGCCAGCCAAGCCAGCCGAGCGAAATCATCTTCCGTGACTGGAAGGCGGTGGGTGCTCAGTACATGATGGTCGGCAGCATCGCTCCAGCGGGCGGTCGCCTGCAGGTGCAGTGGGCGCTGTTCAATGTCGCCACCGAGCAGAAAGTGGCGGACGGCAGTGTTTCCGGTACGACCGACCAGATCCGTGACATGGCGCACTTCATCTCCGATCAGTCGTTCCAGAAGCTGACCGGCATTGAAGGTGCCTTCTCGACGCGCCTGCTGTACGTGACGGCCGAGCGTTTCTCCGAGAAGAACACGCGCTACACCCTGCAGCGCTCCGACTATGACGGCGCCCGCGCAGTGACTCTGCTGCAATCGCGCGAGCCGATCCTGTCGCCGCGTTTTGCACCGGACGGCAAGCGTATCGCCTACGTGTCGTTCGAGCAGAAGCGTCCGCGTATCTTCATGCAGAACATCGACACCGGTCGCCGTGAGCAGATCACCAACTTCGAAGGCCTCAACGGCGCGCCAGCCTGGTCGCCGGATGGCAATCGCCTGGCGTTCGTGCTTTCGAAAGACGGTAACCCGGATATCTACGTGATGAACCTCGGTTCGCGTCAGATCAGCCGCGTAACCAACGGTCAGGGCATCAATACCGAACCGTTCTGGGGCAAGGATGGCTCGACCATCTACTTCACCTCGGACCGTGGCGGCAAGCCGCAAATCTATAAAACCAGCGTCGGTGGCGGTGGTGCCGAGCGTGTGACGTTCGTGGGCAACTACAACGCCAACCCGAAACTTTCGGCTGATGAAAAGACTTTGGTGATGATTCATCGTCAGGATGGCTTCACCAATTTCAAGGTGGCAGCTCAGGATCTGCAGCGGGGTAGTGTAAAGATCCTCACTGATAGCACTCTGGACGAGTCACCTACTGTTGCGCCCAACGGCACCATGGTAATCTACGCCACCCGCCAACAGGGCCGGGGAGTCTTGATGCTCGTGTCCATTAATGGACGCGTGAGGCTCCCGCTTCCTACCGCTCAAGGCGAAGTCAGAGAACCGTCCTGGTCCCCTTACCTGAAGTGAGCGGGCGCTACACGTTTTACTTAACACACTGGGGTTCATTAGGAGTTTCACGATGGAAATGCTGAAGTTTGGTAAATTTGCTGCGCTGGCTCTGGCCATGGCTGTAGCTGTAGGTTGCTCGTCCAAAGGCGGCGACAACGCCGGTGAAGGCGCTGTTGATCCAAACGCTGGTTACGGCGCAAACACCGGTGCCGTTGACGGTTCCCTGAGCGAAGAAGCTGCTCTGCGCGCAATCACCACCTTCTACTTCGAATACGACAGCTCGGACCTGAAGCCAGAAGCCATGCGCGCTCTGGACGTTCACGCCAAAGACCTGAAAGCAAACGGCGCTCGCGTTGTTCTGGAAGGCAACACCGACGAACGTGGTACTCGTGAGTACAACATGGCACTGGGCGAGCGTCGTGCGAAAGCCGTTCAGCGCTACCTGGTACTGCAAGGTGTTTCCCCAGCTCAGCTGGAACTGGTTTCCTACGGCGAAGAGCGTCCAGTTGCTACCGGCAACGACGAGCAGTCCTGGGCCCAGAACCGTCGCGTCGAACTGCGTAAGTAATTCGATATGCGAACGTGCCGTCGTGCTGTAACTGTTCTGGCTCTCAGCCTCGCGCCGCTTGCGGCGTGGGCTGCGGTTCCTGTGGTCGATGACAACTCCGGTTATAACAATAGCGGGAGCAGTTATCCGCCTGCGGGTTACGGTACGAACGGCGCCTATGCCGGGGGAGCGGCTTCGGCCCCTGCCTCGGCACAAGGCATGCTGTTCAACCAATTGCAACAGATGCAGGACCAGATCTCGCGCCAACAGGGCGTGATCGAAGAACTGCAGAATCAGGTTTCGCGCATGAAGCAGGAATCCCTGGAGCGATACCAGGATCTTGATCGGCGCATAGGATCCGGCGTTGCACCAGCCGCGACTCCCGAGAATTCTTCTGCCGGTGGCGATGCAAGTGCTGCTGCCGGTGCTGCCGCAGGCGCGGGTGCTGCTGCGGCAGCCCAGGCCCCTGCTGCGGGTAGCGAACCGGCTGATCCGGCCAAGGAAAAGCTGTATTACGATGCCGCTTTCGACCTGATCAAAGCCAAGGATTTCGACAAGGCCAGCCAAGCCTTCGCCGCTTTCCTGCGCAAATACCCCAACAGCCAGTACGCGGGCAACGCTCAATACTGGTTGGGCGAAGTGAACCTGGCCAAGGGTGATCTGCAAGGTGCAGGTCAGGCCTTTGCCAAGGTTTCGCAGCTGTATCCCAAGCACAACAAAGTGCCGGATTCGCTGTACAAGCTGGCTGACGTAGAGCGCCGCCTCGGTCATACCGACAAGGTCAAAGGCATTCTGCAGCAGGTTGTGTCCCAATATCCGGGCACTTCCGCCGCGCAGCTGGCCCAGCGTGATTTGCAGCGCATGTAAGCCTGTTCATCCGTGTTTTGAAGAAACCCGCGCTTGTCGCGGGTTTTTTCGTTAGAATTCACGCCCTTTTTCTGAAACACGCTTCTTGTGGTCTACGCGTTGGCGGGATTGCCTGAAGTGCCTGACGGAGGCGGACAGCCTGTTTAGCTGTTACGCCCGTGGCGACTATGCAAGACACATTGAGAATCACCGAAGTTTTCTACTCGTTGCAGGGGGAAACTCGGACTGCCGGGCTGCCCACGGTTTTCGTGCGCCTGACCGGTTGCCCGTTGCGTTGCCAATACTGCGACAGCGCTTATGCGTTCAGCGGCGGCACCGTCCGCACCCTCGACGACATCCTTGAGCAAGTGGCCGGATATCGTCCGCGCTACGTCTGTGTCACCGGCGGTGAGCCGTTGGCTCAGCCGAACGCCATTCCTTTGCTTGAACGGTTGTGTGATGCCGGTTACGAGGTGTCGCTGGAAACCAGCGGCGCCCTCGACGTGTCCGCCGTCGATCCGCGTGTCAGTCGCGTCGTCGACCTGAAAACGCCGGGCTCGAAAGAAGCCCATCGCAACCGTTACGAGAACATCGAACTGCTGACCCGCAACGATCAGGTGAAATTTGTCATCTGCTCGCGGGAAGACTATGACTGGGCGGTATCGAAACTGATCCAGTACGGGCTTGATAGACGTGCGGGTGAAGTGCTTTTCTCCCCAAGTCATCATGACCTCAATGCCAGGGATCTGGCGGATTGGGTGGTGGCAGATAACCTGCCAGTGCGGCTGCAACTGCAGTTGCATAAATATCTATGGAATGATGAGCCGGGGCGCTGAGATGATTGAACAACCGAACACTACCGAAAAACGTGCCGTTATCCTGCTTTCGGGCGGCCTCGACTCGGCCACCGTGGTGGCGATGGCACGCGCCGAAGGCTACGCCTGCTACACCATGAGCTTCGATTACGGCCAGCGCTCCCATGCTGAATTGCATGCCGCCGCCCGCGTTGCTCGCGATCTGGGAGTGGTCGAGCACAAGGTCATCGGATTGAACCTCAATGGCATGGGCGGCTCGGCGCTGACTGACACCAGCATCGATATTCCGGAAGAGCTGGGCGAAGGCATTCCGGTGACTTACGTGCCGGCGCGCAACACGGTGTTTCTGTCGTTGGCATTGGGTTGGGCCGAAGTGCTCGGCGCGCGCGACATCTTCATCGGCGTCAATGCAGTGGATTATTCCGGCTACCCGGATTGCCGTCCCGAGTTCATCGAGTCGTTCGAGCGCATGGCCAACCTGGCCACCAAAGCGGGCGTGGAAGGCAATGGCTTCCGCATTCAGGCGCCACTGCAAAACCTGAGCAAGGCGCAGATCGTCCAGGCTGGCGTGAAGCTGGGCGTGGATTATGGCCTGACGGTTTCCTGCTATCAGGCAGACGATGACGGCCGCGCCTGCGGCAAATGCGACAGCTGCCGCCTGCGTGCTGAAGGCTTCGCGGCGGCGGGTGTGAGCGATCCAACTCCTTATTTTTGATCTTTTTCAAAAAAGGTGTTGAATAGTCCTTAAAAATCAGTATTATACGCGCCACCACACAGCGGGTCGTTAGCTCAGTTGGTAGAGCAGTTGGCTTTTAACCAATTGGTCGTAGGTTCGAATCCCACACGACCCACCATATTTGGCGGTTTAGAAAATCCGGAAGGCCCACGAAAGTGAGGATTTCCGGGTTTTTTTTTGCCTGCAATTCGGGCGTTCGACGTTTCAGCGCGGGCGGCCTGACACAGGTCAGAATCATCTTTTGTATCAACGGGATATTCTGTAGCCTTGCGCAGCTTCAACGCTGTCCCGTGCCTGATGATACTCACTCTCCCGGCGGTACCCTCTAGCGGTCCGGAGCCGGGTGTATACTCGACTTTCGCGCGAATGCGCCTGCAGGTCTTGCGAACATGACGCAGATTTCCGAACGCCTTCTGGTTCAAGCCCACCTCGACGCCAAACAGCCCAAACCGCTGACGGCAGAAGAGGAGGCTTATTACCGTTCCGCCATCGCCGCCGAGCTCAAGGCTCAGGACGCGGTGCTCGTGGCCCACTTTTATTGCGATCCGGTGATTCAGGCCCTGGCCGAAGAAACCGGCGGCTGTGTTTCCGACTCCCTGGAAATGGCACGCTTCGGCAATGCCCATCCGGCCAAGACCGTGGTGGTCGCCGGCGTGAAGTTCATGGGCGAGACGGCAAAAATTCTCAACCCGGAAAAGCGAGTGCTGATGCCGACCCTGGAGGCGACGTGCTCGCTGGACCTGGGTTGCCCGGTCGATGAGTTCTCGGAGTTTTGTGATCAGCATCCAGAGCGCACCGTGGTGGTGTATGCCAATACTTCCGCCGCCGTGAAGGCTCGGGCTGACTGGGTGGTGACTTCGAGCTGCGCACTGGAAATCGTCGAAAGCCTGATGGACAACGGCGAGACGATCATCTGGGGCCCGGACAAGCACCTTGGCACTTACATTCAGCGCAAGACCGGCGCCGACATGCTGCTTTGGGATGGTGCCTGCATCGTTCACGAAGAGTTCAAGTCCAAGCAGCTCGAAGACATGAAGGCGCTGTACCCGGACGCAGCGATTCTGGTGCATCCCGAGTCGCCGACTTCGGTGATCGAGCTGGCGGACGCCGTCGGTTCCACCAGCCAGTTGATCGCTGCCGCGCAAAGCCTGCCGAACAAGACCCTGATCGTCGCCACCGACCGTGGCATCTTCTACAAGATGCAGCAGCTGTGCCCGGACAAGGTCTTTATCGAAGCGCCTACCGCCGGTAACGGCGCGGCTTGCCGCAGTTGCGCGCATTGCCCGTGGATGGCCATGAACACACTTGAGCGCACGCTCAAGAGCCTGAAAGAAGGCACCAACGAGATCTTTGTCGATCCGGCGCTGATTCCCCAGGCGATCCGCCCGTTGAAGCGCATGCTCGACTTCACCCAGGCAGCGCGGATGAAGCTGGCCGGTAACGCTTAAGCTTCAAAGGCATTACACAAACCTGTGGGAGCGAGCCTGCTCGCGATAGCGGTGTGTCAGTCACCATCAAAATCGACTGATGCGACCCCTTCGCGAGCAGGCTCGCTCCCACAATGGTATTCGGTGTCAGGCGGTTATTTGCTCTTCTTCGGGATCCGCACCACACGCGTATCCGAATAGATGTCGTGCCAGGTGCGTTTCTGCTTGTCGAACAGCGACCAGAAGAACCCCAGCCCGATACACAACCACGACGCGATCGACACCATAAAGCGCAGCAGCGCCTGCCACAGGCTGATCGCTGTGCCGTTGGCGTTCTGCACGCGGATCCCCCACACCTGCATGCCCAGTGTCTGCCCGCCGTGGGTCCAGAACTTGGCGAAGAAGCCGAACAATACCAACAGCAGCACCGTGGAGTAGAGCGGATCACCATCCAGCTGGCCGGCGTCGGTCATCACTCGCAGACGCTCTTCGCCAATGATCGCCGCCTGGATCAACTTATAGATGAATCCGGTGACGATCAGCAGGGCGGTGCACAGCAGGAAGTCGTAGAACATCGCCGCCAGACGACGACCGAGAGCAACGGGAGGAAAGTCCCCTTGCGGCGTGAGCAGGTGTTTCGACATGGCAGCCTCGGGACGCGAATGGAAGCGCCATTTTACGGATTAGCGCGCACAAAAAAGCCCCTGATATCAATATCAGGGGCTTTTTCGTATCAGAAGATCAGGCTTCTGCTTGTACTTCGTCAGCCTGCATGCCTTTCTGGCCTTGCACGGCAACGAAAGTCACCTTCTGGCCTTCTTTCAGGCTCTTGAAGCCGTTGCCCTGAATGGCGCGGAAATGTACGAACAGATCCGGACCGCTTTCTGGAGTGATAAAACCAAAACCTTTCTCGTCGTTAAACCACTTGACGGTACCGCTCTGACGTGTGGACATTTCTTATTTCCTTTGACGCATAAATTGATGACAGCCCCTTTCACATGAAAGAGTACTGGAGCTGGTTGCAAGGAGTAAGAAGACGTCGAGCGGGATGTAGCTAACTTGTAGGCTACTGCCCAGGTCACGATTCCAAGCTGACCCATGCAAACACAGTGGACAAACTCTACGCCAACTACGGGAGAAAAAACAAGCCCTGCGAAGGCCCCGGTTTTACTGCTCTTCGCGGCAATTAGTCAGTTCACTAGTGCAGTCTTGGACGATTGTCTGGTTCAGTTTTTTGCAGTCGTTATAAGCAACGTTCATATTCGAAACAGATGATAAAAAACGCACTGTTTTATGGCGATTGCGTTACACATTAGTGCACGCATAACGCAATCGCGTTACTTATAGAAACAGTCGATCAACCGCGATAGTAGCGTTGTGGAACAAATGGCATTTTGCTTACAAGCATTTGCACCTTTTTCCCACGGACGATGGCCCATACGGGCGTATCGAGCGTGACGTAGGCGCTGTCGAGGTAACCCATCGCCAATGGCCCGCCCAAGGTCGGACCAAAGCCGCCGCTGCAGACGCTGCCGATGATCTCGCCGGCCTCGTTGACGATCTCTGCGCCTTCACGCACCGGGGTACGCTCCTGTGGCAGCAGGCCGACGCGTTTGCGTGCGACGCCGTTCTGTTGCTGCGCGAATATCTGCTCGGCGCCCGGGAAACCGCCGGCCCGCGCGCCATCGGCGCGGCGGGGCTTGGAGATCGCCCAAAGCAGGCTGGCTTCGATCGGCGTGGTTTCGGTGTTCATGTCATGGCCGTACAGGCACAGGCCGGCTTCCAGACGCAGCGAGTCGCGGGCGCCAAGACCGATGGCCTGAACCTCTGGTTCGGCGAGCAGGGCGCGGGCGAGTTTCTCCGCTTCAGCGGCCGGTACAGAGATTTCGAAACCGTCTTCACCGGTGTAGCCCGAACGGCTGACAAAGCAGTCCACGCCCAGCAACGACACACGGTTGAACTGCATGAAGGTCATCTTCGTCACGTCCGGCGCAAGACGCGCCAGCACCGTGACGGCTGCCGGACCTTGCAGGGCGAGCAGGGCGCGCTCTTCGAACAGCGCCGTAATGGTGCACTGATCGCCGATGTGTTTTTGCAGATGCGCGAGATCCTGATCCTTGCACGCGGCGTTGACCACCAGGAACAACTCGTCATTGCCCAGATTGGCAACCATCAGGTCGTCGAGGATGCCGCCGCTTTCGTTGGTGAACATCGCATAACGCTGCATGCCCACCGGCAGGTCGATGATGTCCACCGGCACCAGGGTTTCCAGGGCTTTGGCCGCATTGGCACCGGTCAGACGAATCTGGCCCATGTGCGAGACGTCGAACAGCCCCGCCTGTTCGCGGGTGTGCTGGTGTTCTTTCATCACCCCGAGCGGATATTGCACGGGCATGTCGTAGCCGGCGAACGGCACCATGCGCGCGCCGAGTTCGAGGTGCAGTGCGTGCAGCGGGGTTTTCGAGAGTTGTTCGGTGGACATGCGTGGCTCCTTTGAATTTGGGTTGCGGGTGAGAGGCAAGATCAAGAGCCCCTCACCCCAGCCCTCTCCCGGAGGGAGAGGGAGCTAGTTACGTTTGGCTGAGTTCGTAATCAGCATTCGATAATGTTGACCGCCAGGCCGCCGCGGGCGGTTTCCTTGTATTTGCTTTTCATGTCGGCGCCGGTCTGGCGCATGGTGCGGATGACTTTGTCGAGGGAGACGAAATGCTGGCCGTCGCCACGCATGGCCATGCGCACGGCATTGATGGCTTTCACCGAACCCATCGCATTGCGCTCGATGCACGGGACTTGTACCAGGCCGCCGATCGGGTCGCAGGTCAAACCGAGGTTGTGTTCCATGCCGATTTCCGCGGCGTTCTCGACTTGCTGCACGCTGCCGCCGAGCACTTCGCACAGAGCGCCGGCCGCCATTGAACAGGCCACACCGACTTCACCCTGACAACCGACTTCGGCGCCGGAGATCGAAGCGTTTTCCTTGTAAAGAATGCCGATTGCGGCAGCGGTCAGCAGAAAACGCACGACACCGTCGTCATTCGCCCCGGGGATAAAACGCATGTAGTAATGCAGCACCGCCGGAATGATCCCCGCCGCGCCATTGGTGGGCGCAGTGACCACGCGTCCGCCATTGGCGTTTTCTTCGTTGACCGCCAGTGCATAAAGATTGACCCAGTCGAGCACCGACAACGGATCGCGCAGGGCCGATTCCGGGTTCTTGCACAATTGCCGATGCAGCGCCGCCGCCCGGCGTTTGACCTTCAAACCGCCCGGCAAGATACCTTCGTTACGACAGCCAGCAGCGACGCAGTCCTGCATCACCTGCCAGATTTTCAGCAGGCCGGCACGGGTTTCGGCTTCCGGGCGCCAGGCGCTTTCATTGGTCAGCATCACCTGGCTGATCGACAGCCCGTACGTAGCGCAATGAACGAGCAAGTCCTTGGCGCTTTTGAAAGGGAAGGTCAGTGGCGTGGCGTCTTCGACGATGCGATCGGCACCGGCCGCATCTTCATCGACGACAAAACCACCGCCAACCGAGTAGTACTCGCGACTGCGAATCTGAATCCCCGCCGCATCGAAGGCGCGAAAGATCATGCCGTTGGGGTGATAGGCCAACGGCTTGCGGATCATCGCCAGATGTTCTTTCTCGTTGAACGCAATGCAGTGTTCGCCGAGCAGGTTCAAGCGGCCGTTGCCGCGAATTTCCTGCAGGCGCGCGGCGACGGTTTCGGTGTCGACTGTGTCCGGGTGCTCGCCTTCAAGGCCGAGCAGCACGGCTTTATCGCTGCCGTGACCTTTGCCGGTAGCACCGAGCGAACCGTACAGCTCGACACGCACGCTGGCGGTGCTGGTCAGCAGGTTTTCACGGCGTAAGCCCTCGGCAAAGCGCGCAGCCGCGCGCATCGGGCCGACGGTGTGAGAACTGGAAGGACCGATGCCAATCTTGAACAGGTCGAACACGCTTAACGACATGAGTGGTTCTCCGGTTTCTTGTTATAGGGATTGGCGCAGTTTTTGAGATCGGTGCAGATCCCTTGTGGGAGCGAGCCTGCTCGCGAAAGCGTCGGATCAGCCACCATTTACGTTGACTGAAATGGCGCCTTCGCGAGCAGGCTCGCTCCCACAGGGGGATCTAGGGTATTGCTGAAATCGGGGCCGATATTCAGCCCCTCATTCCATTAAGCGTAGCTTTCGATCGACGGGCAGGCGCAGACCAGGTTGCGATCGCCGAAGACATTGTCGACACGGCCGACCGGCGGCCAGTATTTGCCTTCGATCAGCGACGCGACCGGGTACACCGCTTGCTCACGGCTGTACGGGTGGGTCCATTCGCCGACCAGTTCCGCTGCGGTGTGCGGGGCGTTTTTCAGCGGGTTGTCTTCCTTGTCCAGCGTGCCGTTTTCCACTGCGCGGATTTCCTCGCGGATGCGGATCATGGCGTCGCAGAAGCGGTCCAGTTCTTCCTTGGATTCGCTTTCGGTCGGCTCGATCATCAATGTGCCGGCGACCGGGAACGACATGGTCGGCGCATGGAAGCCGAAGTCGATCAGGCGCTTGGCGACGTCATCGACGCTGATGCCGCTGCTGTCTTTGAGTGGACGCAGATCGAGGATGCACTCGTGCGCCACCAGGCCGTTGCTGCCGGTGTACAGCACTGGGTAATGCTCTTCGAGGCGGCGGGAAATGTAGTTGGCATTGAGGATCGCCAGTTGCGAAGCGCGCTTCAGACCGGCACCACCCATCATGCGGATGTACATCCAGGTAATCGGCAAAATACTTGCGCTGCCGAACGGTGCCGCGCAGACCGCGCCTTCCTTGCGTTCCATCTGGCCGTGGCCCGGCAGGAACGGGGTCAGGTGCGACTTGACGCCGATCGGGCCAACGCCCGGGCCGCCACCGCCGTGCGGGATGCAGAAGGTTTTGTGCAGGTTCAGGTGCGAAACGTCGCCGCCGAACTTGCCCGGTGCGCAGAGGCCGACCATGGCGTTCATGTTGGCGCCGTCGATATACACCTGGCCGCCGTTGTCGTGAATGATCGCGCAGATTTCGCGGATGCCTTCTTCGAACACGCCATGGGTCGACGGGTAGGTGATCATCAGCGCGGCGAGATGTTCGCGGTGCTCGATGGCTTTGGCGCGCAGGTCTTCGATGTCGACGTTGCCACGGGTATCGCACGCGGTGACGACCACGCGCATACCAGCCATTTGCGCGGTGGCCGGGTTGGTGCCGTGGGCCGACGACGGGATCAGGCAGATGTCGCGGCGCTCGTCGCCACGGCTCTGGTGGTAGGCGCGGATCGCCAGGAGACCTGCGTATTCACCTTGCGAACCGGCGTTCGGTTGCAGCGAGATCGAGTCGTAACCGGTGGCGGCGCAGAGCATCGCTTCCAGCTCATCGGTCAGTTGCTGGTAACCGGCGCTTTGTGCGGCCGGGGCGAACGGGTGCAGCGCACCGAATTCGGCCCAGGTCACCGGGATCATTTCACTGGCGGCGTTGAGTTTCATGGTGCACGAGCCCAGTGGAATCATGGTGCGATCCAGTGCCAGGTCCTTGTCCGCCAGTTTGCGCAGGTAGCGCATCAGCTCGGTTTCCGAGTGGTAACGGTTGAACACCGGGTGGCTGAGGATCGGCGACTGGCGCACCAGCGCAGCAGGGATGGTGCTCTGCACCGAGGCGGCCAGCGCAGCGAAGTCCGGCAGGGTCTTGCCGTCGGCGAACAGGCCCCACAGGGTTTCGATATCAGCCTGAGTGGTGGTTTCGTCGACCGACAGGCCCAGACGTTCGGCGTCGATCACGCGCAAATTGATCTGCTCAGCATGCGCCTTGTCGTGCAGCGCGGCGGTGTGCGCGCCGGTGGCAACGGTCAGGGTGTCGAAGAAGTTTGCCTGCTCGACTTGAGCGCCCAGCGCGGTCAGGCCCTTGGCCAGAATCGCGGTCAGGTGATGCACGCGGTTGGCGATCTGCGTCAGGCCTTTCGGGCCGTGATAGACGGCGTACATGCTGGCGATGTTGGCCAGCAGCACTTGAGCGGTGCAGATGTTCGAGGTGGCCTTTTCGCGGCGGATGTGTTGCTCGCGGGTCTGCATCGCCAGACGCAGGGCCGGCTTGCCGAAACGGTCAACCGAAACACCGACCAGACGGCCGGGCATGTCGCGCTTGAACGCATCTTTGGTGGAGAAGTAAGCGGCGTGCGGGCCTCCGAAGCCCAGCGGCACGCCGAAGCGTTGCGCCGAACCGATGGCAACGTCGGCACCGAATTCTCCCGGTGCGGTGAGCAGGGTCAGGGCGAGCAGGTCAGCGGCCACCGCCACCAAAGCGTTGGCGGCGTGGAAGCGCTCGGTCAGCTCGCGGTAGTCGAACACATCACCGTTGCTCGCCGGGTATTGCAGCAGCGCGCCGAAGAACGGCGTGACGTCAGTCAGTTCGCGCTCATCGCCCACGACCACGTCAATGCCGAGCGGCTCGGCACGGGTGCGCAGCACGTCGAGGGTCTGTGGATGGCTGTGGATCGAGGCGAAGAACTGGTGGCTGCCCTTGTTCTTGCTCAGGCGTTTGCAGAAGGTCATGGCTTCGGCAGCGGCGGTGGCTTCGTCGAGCAGCGAGGCGTTGGCGATCGGCAGGCCGGTGAGGTCGCTGATCATGGTCTGGAAGTTCAGCAGCGCTTCGAGACGGCCCTGGGAAATTTCTGGCTGGTATGGGGTGTAAGCGGTGTACCAGGCCGGATTTTCCAGCAGGTTGCGCAGGATCGGCGACGGCGTGTGGCAGTTGTAGTAGCCCTGGCCGATGTAGGTCTTGAACAGCTGATTCTTGCCAGCGATGGATTTGATCATCGCCAGGGCGTCGGCCTCGCTGAGGCCGTCGTCCATGCCCAGCACGCTGGTGCCCTTGATGCTTTCCGGGATGACGCTGGCGCTCAGCGCTTCGAGGGAATCGAAGCCGAGGCTGTTGAGCATGGCTTGCTCGTCACCGGCGCGCGGGCCGATGTGACGGGCGATGAATTCGTTGGCGGTGCCGAGATTGATGGCGGTCATGGCGTAATTCCTCAGGCTTCGGCTTGGGCTTTGATCAGGCGGTCGTAAGCGTCCTGATCGAGCAGTTTGCCGACAGCGGCGGCGTCGCTTGGCTGAAAGCGGAAGAACCAGCCTTCGCCCAGCGGATCTTCGTTGACCAGCTCAGGAGCGTCTTGCAGCGCCGGGTTGACTTCCAGCACGTCGCCATCGAGCGGCATGTACACGCCGCTGGCGGCTTTCACCGATTCCACGGTGGCGGCTTCAGCGCCTTTTTCGTAAGCCTGTAGCTCAGGCAGTTGCACGAACACCACGTCGCCCAAGGCGTTCTGCGCGAATGCGGTGATGCCGACAGTGACACTGCCGTCGGCTTCGGTGCGCAGCCATTCGTGATCTTCAGTAAAACGCAACTCGCTCATGGAAACTCCTCAGGGGCCAGACTCGTCTGGTGGACGCGGTGGAAAGCTTGGGGCGGGGAAGCCCTTAATAGATGAGGAGGCAGGTAGCAAGAATGCGGCCAAGGTTGATTTATCCTTATAAATCAATGGCTTGGATTTTTTAGGTGGGTGTCGGCAGGTTGCGCCTGTAGCGAAATCGCTACAGCGTGGGGCGGGGAGAAAAGCTTAATCGGATCAAAGCGTTGCGCAGCGCTGGTCACAGGCGACTGTAGCGATATCGTTCCGCTGTAGCGCTTTCGGTACAGGTGGAGGTCGTTTTTGAACGGATTTCGAATCCGCCATAAATCCTGTGGGAGCGAGCCTGCTCGCGAAGACGGTGTGTCAGGCGCCAGCTATTTCGCTGATAGACCGCTTTCGCGAGCAGGCTCGCTCCCACATGGGGAATTTCCTGCAATAGGGATGCGCGGTGAGTCAGGGTTTATTGGGAATGCCGTATTTGCGCAGGCGATGGGCGATGGCGGTGTGCGAGGTTTGCAAGCGGCTCGCCAGTTGCCGGGTCGAGGGATAGCTGACGTAAAGCTTTTCCAGCAGCGCTCGTTCGAACGATTCGACCGCTTGTTCGAGACTTTCCACCTCAGTGTCGGTCTGGCGCGCGACGGAGGTGCCGGCGATGTCGAGGTCGCCGATATCGACCAGGCTGCTCTCGCAAATCGCTGCCGCGCGGAAAATCACGTTCTGCAGTTGCCGCACGTTGCCTGGCCAGCGATTGCCGAGCAGCGCCGGATAAGTGCCGGGCGCCAGGCGGCAGACCGGGCGCTGGATCTGCGCACAGGCCTGCTGCATGAAGTAGCGCGCCAGCAGCAGGATGTCCTGACCGCGTTCACGCAGCGGCGGCACTTCGACGTTTAGCACATTGAGGCGATAGAACAAGTCTTCGCGGAACAGCCCTTCACTGACCATTTTTTCCAGATCGCGGTGGGTCGCGCTGAGGATGCGCACGTTGACCTTCACTTCACGATCACCACCGACGCGGCGGAAGCTGCCGTCGTTGAGAAAACGCAGGAGTTTGGCCTGCAAGTACGGCGACATCTCGCCGATCTCATCGAGGAACACCGTGCCCTGGTTGGCCAGTTCCATCAGCCCCGGTTTACCGCCACGCGCCGCACCGGTGAAGGCGCCGGGGGCGTAGCCGAACAGTTCGCTTTCGGCGAGGTTTTCCGGCAGCGCCGCGCAGTTGAGGGCGAGAAACGGAGCGCTGTGCCGTGCACTGATCGCGTGACAGGCGCGGGCCACCAATTCTTTACCGGTGCCGGTTTCGCCTTGAATCAACAACGGTGCATCAAGGGCGGCGACGCGTTGCGCGCGGGCCTTGAGTGTGCGGATCGCCGGGGATTCGCCGAGCAGCGCGTCGAAGCCTTCGGCGTGATCGTGGTGCAACGCCGAGAGCTGTTCGCCAATGCGGTTCGGTTGATACAGGGTCAGCAGGGCGCCGGCGTCGGTGATCGGCGTGGCATCGAGCAGCAGGGTCTGGCCATTGACGGTGATTTCGCGCAGCGGCAGGCGAAAGCCGTTTTCCAGCAGGGTGTCGAGCAGACCGGGATCGTTGAACAGCGCCGAGACGCTTTCGCCGGCCGGTTCGCGACCGTACAGGGCAATCAGCGCCGGGTTGGCCAGCAGCACCTTGCCGGCGCTGTCGAGGGCCAGCACCGGGTCAGTCATCGCCGCGAGCAGGGCATCTAGCTGCAGATGCCGACGCTGGCCGGGCAGGATATCGACCACGGTCACCGCTTCCACGCCGAGCACGCGAAACAGCGCATCTTTCAGTTCTTCGAGCACTTGCGGGCTGAGGGTCGGCGCGTCGATGTAGACGTTCGGCGGAATCATCTCCACCGCATCCAGATTGAGATTGCGCCCACCGAGGATAGCCAGGACTTCCTGGGTGATGCCGACGCGGTCGATGAAGCTGACGTGAATACGCATGGGGGCGGTTCAGTGATCTGCAGAGCGGAGGGAGGCAAGTATGCCTTAAATCAAAAGCCCCCTCACCCCAGCCCTCTCCCGGAGGGAGAGGGAGCCGACCGAGGTGTCTGGGGTTATGCATCGACCTGAAAGTACCGGGCGATTATGGATTCAGTGATGCAGGATCAGGTCGACGCAATGCTGCAGCATCCCCCAATCGGTTCCCTCTCCCCTCCGGGAGAGGGCTAGGGTGAGGGGCTTTTGATTTTTATTCGAAATGCTCGAGGTTCACCGGATCCCCCGACTGCATATTCAACTTCTGCCGAATGTCTTCAAACATCAGATCGTAATGCTTGTGCACCGAGCCGATCTGGCTGTGGGTCTTGGGTATGCCGTACTTCTCGGCGATCCGGGTCACGTCGCGGGCGAAGTTGTAGGCCTCTTCCTTGGGCAGGAAAAACGCCTCCTTCATGTCCTTGCCCTGCATGCTGCCGTGCAGGGTGAACTGAATCCCCTTGCCTTTCTGCGGATCGGTGAACACTTCATAGTCCAGATGCACGTTGTAATTGACGTCATCGTCGGTCAACGCGTGCCGCTCGATGTGCAGATGACCGGGTTCGAACTGGGCCATTGAGCTACTCCTTTCAAGGCATGGAAGCGGAGCAGGTCTTGAGCCTGCCCCGGCGTTTATTGTTATCGGTAGCTGATCCCCGGCTTCGCCGTGCTGACCCGCGTACCGGCGGTGCCCTGGACGATGGCTTCGATATCGGCCAGCGAACCGATCACCGCGACCTTGCCAGTATGGCGCGCGAATTCGCAGGCTGCCTGCACCTTCGGTCCCATGGAACCGGCGGCGAAACCAAGGCGTTCGAGTTCGTCCGGGTGGGCTTCGGCGATGGCTTTCTGCGTCGGCTTGCCGTAATCGATGAACGCTGCGTTGACGTCAGTGGCGATCACCAGCAGATCGGCTTCCAGTTGCTCGGCGAGCAACGACGAGCACAGGTCCTTGTCGATCACCGCCTCGATACCCTTGAGGTTACGGTTTTCGTCATACATGGTCGGAATGCCGCCGCCACCAGCGCAAATGACGATGCTGCCCTTGTCCAGCAGCCACTTGATCGGACGGATTTCGAAGATGCGCTTCGGCCGTGGGCTGGCTACGACGCGGCGGAATTTGTCGCCATCCGGGGCAATTGCCCAGCCTTTCTCGGCGGCGAGTTTTTCCGCTTCGGCTTTCTCGTAGACCGGGCCGATCGGCTTGCTCGGCTTCTTGAAGGCCGGGTCGTTGGCGTCGACTTCGACCTGGGTGAGCAGGGTGGCGAACGGCACTTCGAAGTCGAGCAGGTTGCCCAGTTCCTGTTCGATGATGTAGCCGATCATGCCTTCGGTTTCGGCACCGAGCACGTCCAGCGGGTATGGGGTGACAGAGGTGTAGGCCGCCGCTTGCAGCGACAGCAGGCCGACTTGCGGGCCATTGCCGTGGGCGATGACCAGTTGGTTGCCGGGATGGATCTTGGCGATTTGCTCGGTGGCGATGCGGATGTTGGCGCGCTGGTTGTCAGCGGTCATCGGCTCACCACGGCGGAGCAGGGCGTTACCGCCCAGAGCTACGACGATACGCATGGTGCAATCCTTCTAAGCAGAGGAATGACAAACGATTCGATCTCCCTGCTGGAACCGATATCCCTGTGGGAGCGAGCCTGCTCGCGAACGCGTCAGATCAGTCGACATCGCTGTTGAATGACCCACCGCTTTCGCGAGCAGGCTCGCTCCCACATTGGGTTTCCGGTTCCTTCAGTGGGAGCGCTGTGGCGTCAGAGATCAGCCAGGGTCGAGACCAGAATCGCCTTGATCGTGTGCATGCGGTTTTCCGCTTGCTCGAAGGCAATGCAGGCCGGCGACTCGAACACGTCGTCGGTCACTTCAATACCGTTTTTCAGGTGCGGATATTGTTCGGCGATCTGTTTGCCGACCTTGGTGTCGCTGTTGTGGAACGCCGGCAGGCAGTGCATGAACTTGGTACGCGGGTTGCCGGTGGCCTTCATCAGCTCGGCGTTGACCTGATACGGCAGCAGTTGCTGAATGCGCTCGGCCCAGGCTTCCACCGGTTCACCCATCGATACCCAGACATCGGTGTGAATGAAGTCCACGCCCTTGACCGCTTCTTTCGGATCTTCGGTGAGGGTGATGCGTGCGCCACTTTCCTCGCCGTATTTTTTGCAGCGCGCGACCAGATCGTCCAACGGCCACAGCGCTTTCGGCGCGCAGATGCGCACGTCCATGCCCAGTTTGGCGCCGATCAGCAGCAGCGAGTTACCCATGTTGTTGCGCGCGTCGCCCAGGTAGGCGTAGCTGATTTCATGGATCGGCTTGTCGGCGTGCTCACGCATGGTCAGCACGTCGGCGATCATCTGGGTCGGGTGATATTCATCGGTCAGGCCGTTGAACACCGGCACGCCGGCGAACTTGGCCAGCTCTTCGACGATTTCCTGTTTGAAGCCACGGTACTCGATGGCGTCGTACATGCGCCCGAGCACGCGGGCGGTGTCCTTCATGCTTTCCTTGTGGCCGATCTGCGAGGAGTTCGGGTCGATGTAAGTGACGTTGGCGCCCTGGTCATAGGCCGCCACTTCGAAGGCGCAACGGGTGCGGGTCGAAGTTTTCTCGAAGATCAGGGCGATGTTATTGCCCTTCAGGTGTTGTTGCTCGGTGCCGGTGTATTTCGCGCGTTTCAGATCACGGGACAGGTCGAGCAGGTAACGCAGCTCACGTGGGGTGTGGTGTTCCAGGCTGAGCAGGTTACGGTTGTGAATGTTAAAAGCCATGATGGATCTCCTTCGGTGTCGGTTATCCCCCTGGCCACACTGGGTAAGTGCCGGCCAGGGCTCAGAGGTTTAGTAGTCGATTGGGTCACGCACGATCGGGCAGGTCATGCAGTGGCCGCCGCCACGGCCTCGGCCGAGCTCGCCGGCGCTGATGGTGATGACCTCCACGCCAGCCTTGCGCAGCAGAGTGTTGGTGTAGGTGTTGCGGTCGTAGCCGATGACCACGCCTGGTTCCATTGCCACCACGTTGTTGCCGTCGTCCCATTGCTCGCGTTCGGCGGCGAAGCTGTTGCCGCCGGTTTCCACCACGCGCAGTTTCGGCAGATTGAGCGCTGCAGCGACGGTGTCGAGGAAGCTGCCTTCTTCGCGGCGGATGTCGATGCCGCCCTGTTTGCTTTCGTCAGGACGCAGGGTGAAGGCGACGATCTGGTTGACCACTTCCGGGAAGATCGTCACCAGATCGCGGTCGCAGAAGCTGAACACGGTGTCCAGGTGCATTGCCGCGCGGGATTTCGGCAGGCCGGCGACGATGACTTTTTCCACCGCTTTGTTGTTGAACAGGTTCAGCGCCAGTTGGCCGATGGCCTGCCGCGATGAGCGCTCGCCCATGCCGATCAGCACCACGCCGTTGCCGATCGGCATGACGTCGCCGCCCTCAAGGGTGGAGTTGCCGTGGTCCTTGTCCGGGTCGCCGTACCAGATCTCGAATTCGGCGTTGGTGAATTGCGGATGGAATTTGTAGATGGCGGTGGTCAGCAGGGTTTCCTGACGGCGCGCCGGCCAGTACATCGGGTTCAGCGTCACGCCACCGTAGATCCAGCAGGTGGTATCGCGGGTGAACTGGGTGTTGGGCAGCGGCGGCAGGATGAAGCTGGAGTGGCCGAGGAAGTCGCGGAACATCTGGATGGTCTTGCCACCGAAGCTGTCCGGCAGATCATCGGCCGACACGCCGCCAATCAGGAATTCGGCGATGTGGCGTGGCTCGAGGCTTTTCAGCCAGGATTTCACTTCGCTGATCAGGCCCAGGCCCACCGAGTCGGCAGTGACTTTGCGCTCAAGAATCCAGTCCAGCGCTTCGGGGATGGCAACGATGTCGGTCAGCAGGTTATGCATTTCCACCACGTCGATGCCGCGCTCGCGCATCTTGGTGACGAAGTCGAAATGATCGCGCTTGGCCTGCGCCACCCACAGCACGTCATCGAACAGCAGTTCATCGCAGTTGTTCGGGGTCAGCCGCTGATGGGCCAGACCTGGGGAGCAAACCATGACTTTACGCAGTTTCCCGGCTTCGGAGTGGACGCCGTACTTCACTTTTTCCGTGGTCATTTCTGTGTTCCTCCAGATGACAATTCAATCAGGGGTTACAGCGTCAGGAAGCCATCGTAGAGACCATAGGCCGCCACCACGGCGCCCACGACCACTGCGGCGAAAATCAGCTTCTCGACGTTGGTGAAAACCGGTTGTTTGAGTTCCAGTTTGGCCTTGGCGAACAGGATCGCGCCGGGCGCGTAGAGCAGGGCCGACAGCAGCAGGTACTTGACCCCGCCGGCATACAACAACCACACCGCGTAGATCAGGGCGATACCGCCGATGATCAGATCCTTGCGCCGCTCGGCGGCGAAGCCTTCGTAGCTCTCGCCGCGCACCGCCAGCAGCAGGGCATAGGCCGCTGACCACAGGTACGGCACCAGAATCATCGAGGTGGCGAGGTAGATCAGCGACAGGTAAGTGCTGGCCGAGAACAGGGTGATGATCAGGAACACCTGCACCATCGCGTTGGTCAGCCACAGGGCGTTGACCGGCACATGGTTGGCGTTTTCCTTGCGCAGAAACTCCGGCATGGTGTGGTCTTTGGCGGCGGCGAACATGATCTCCGCACACAGCAGCACCCACGACAGCAGGGCGCCGAGCAGCGAGATGATCAGGCCGACGCTGATCAGCACCGCCCCCCAGTGACCGACCACATGCTCAAGCACGGCGGCCATCGACGGGTTCTGCAGTTTCGCCAGTTCCGGCTGGGTCATGATGCCCAGCGACAGCACGTTCACCAGCACCAGAAACAGCAGCACGGTGATGAAGCCGATCACGGTGGCCTTGCCGACATCCGAGCGCTTCTCGGCGCGGGCGGAGAAGATGCTCGCGCCTTCGATACCGATGAACACCCAGACGGTGACCAGCATCATGTTGCGCACCTGGTTCATCACACTGCCCAGATCGGGGTTTTTCACGCCCCAGATGTCGGCGGTGAAGATGTCCAGTCTGAACGCGAAGACTGCGATCAACACGAACAGCAGCAGCGGCACGACCTTGGCGACGGTGGTCACCAGGTTGATGAACGCCGCTTCCTTGATCCCGCGCAACACCAGAAAATGCACGCCCCACAGCAGCAAGGACGCGCCGATCACCGCCGCCGGGGTATTGCCTTCGCCGAAGATCGGAAAGAAATAGCCGAGGGTGCTGAACAGCAGAACGAAGTAACCGACGTTGCCCAGCCAGGCGCTGATCCAGTAGCCCCAGGCCGAGGAGAAACCCATGTAGTCGCCGAATCCGGCCTTGGCGTAGGCGTAGACACCGCCGTCCAGGTCAGGCTTGCGATTGGCGAGGGTCTGAAAAACAAATGCGAGGGTGAGCATGCCGACGGCGGTGATGGCCCAGCCGATCAGCACTGCACCGACGTCGGCGCTGGCGGCCATGTTTTGTGGCAACGAAAATATCCCGCCGCCAATCATTGAACCGACTACCAGTGCAACCAGTGCACCGAGTCTTAGTTTTCCGGGCGCTTCAGACATTTGCATGACTCCATTGCAGGAAAGGAGAGCTCACAGCCTAGTACCGTTGTCTGTTCGAATAGCTGACTTGGATCAGTGCATGGCCACATTCCATTGTTAATGAATGACTTATCTACCCGTTGCGGGCATAACACTGTGCTCTGGAAGGCCCGTCCCAGAGCCGTTTCGCTTACGCAATTGGGAATAGCAATTAATGCTTTCGAACTATGACGCTAGTTGCTTTTCCGCGTTTGGCAAATGTCCGTCATCTGTTTTCAGTACAGAATTGAATAATCAAGATTGGCGCACAAAACTGACTTAACGTGCTAAGCGTTATCGTGGTCGGCTATATATAACGGTGCGAAATTGGCCATTACCTGATAAACGTCATCTACCCTTAGGCTTTTAGTCGGCAGTTGTTACAAATAAACAACAACGGCTCTTTCAAGGAGATCTGCATGTCGCAACCGACGCAAAAGCTGCGCCTTGGTGCGTTGATCGCGCTGGTGGTGGGGTCGATGATCGGCGGGGGGATTTTCTCGTTGCCGCAAAACATGGCGGCGCGCGCCGATGCCGGGGCGATCCTGATCGGCTGGGGCATCACCGCAATCGGCATGCTGACGCTGGCCTTCGTCTTTCAGACCCTGGCCAATCGCAAGCCGGAGCTGGACTCGGGCGTCTACGCCTACGCCAAGGCCGGGTTCGGCGATTACATGGGTTTTTCGTCGGCGTGGGGTTACTGGATCAGCGCCTGGCTGGGCAACGTCGGCTATTTTGTGTTGCTGTTCAGCACCCTCGGTTATTTCTTTCCGGTATTCGGCCAGGGCAACACGCCGATCGCCATCGGCTGCGCTTCGGTGCTGTTGTGGGCGGTGCATTTTCTGGTGATGCGCGGGATCAAGGAGGCGGCGCTGATCAACCAGTTGACCACCGTGGCCAAGGTCGTGCCGCTGATCATGTTCATCGTCATCGCTGCCGTGGCATTCAAGGCTGACATCTTCACCCGCGACATCTGGGGCCGCAGCAACCCGAACTTCGGCGGGGTGATGGACCAGGTGCGCAACATGATGCTGGTCACCGTGTTCGTGTTCATCGGCATCGAAGGCGCCAGCGTCTATTCGGCTCGCGCAGAAAAACGCAGCGACGTCGGCCGTGCCACGGTGATCGGTTTTATCGGCGTGCTGGCGCTGCTGGTGCTGGTCAACGTGCTGTCGCTGGGGATCATGAGCCAGCCGGAACTGGCCAATCTGCAGAACCCTTCGCTGGCAGCGGTGCTCGAGCACATCGTCGGGCCGTGGGGTGCGTTGCTGATCAGCGTCGGGCTGGCGATTTCGCTGTTGGGCGCGTTGTTGTCATGGGCCTTGCTGTGCGCGGAAATCCTCTTCGCCACGGCCAAAGACAAAACCATGCCGGCGTTCCTGAAGAAGGAAAACAAGAACCACGTGCCGGTCAACGCGCTGTGGCTGACCAATGTGATGATCCAGATTTTCCTGCTGATCACATTGTTCTCGGCGGGCACTTACACCAGTCTGATTTACCTGGCCTCGTCGATGATTCTGGTGCCGTATTTGTGGTCGGCGGCCTACGCGGTGCTGCTCAGCGGGCGCGGCGAAACCTACGAACACGCCTCGGCGGAACGTACCAAGGATCTGCTGATTGGCGGCATCGCACTGGTTTACGCGGTGTGGTTGTTGTATGCCGGTGGGGTGAAGTATCTGCTGCTGTCGGCGCTGCTGTATGCGCCGGGGGTGATCCTGTTTGCCAAGGCCAAGCGTGAACAGGGGCAACCGGTTTTCACTACGGTGGAAAAGGGGATTTTTGCTTGCGTGGTGATCGGGGCGGGGCTGGCGGCGTATGGGTTGTATAGCGGGGTGTTGTCGTTGTGATCTGAAAAGCAGCCCCTCACCCTAGCCCTCTCCCAGAGGGAGAGGGGACCGACCGAGGTGTCTGGCGCTATACATCGACCTGAGCGATCGAGTTGATTATGGATTCGACGAAAATCTTTCACGTCGGCGTAACTCTCCAATATCCCCCAATCAGTCCCCTCTCCCTCTGGGAGAGGGGACCGACCGAGGTGTCTGGCGCTATACATCGACCTGAGCGATCGAGTCGATTATGGATTCGACGAAAATCTTTCACGTCGGCGTAACTCTCCAATATCCCCCAATCAGTCCCCTCTCCCTCTGGGAGAGGGGACCGACCGAGGTGTCTGGCGCTATACATCGACCTGAGCGATCGAGTCGATTATGGATTCGACGAAAATCTTGCACGTCGGCGTAACTCTCCAATATCCCCCAATCAGTCCCCTCTCCCTCTGGGAGAGGGCTAGGGTGAGGGGCTTCTCATGGCCAACACGGAGGATGCGAGCCCAACTCCGTCGCCGGCCAATTCCACCGCATCGCCGTCCCGCTGATCTGCAGCGGCACGCGCAACCTCCGCGCCGGCCCCCACGCGGTGTGTTCAATCGCCGAATCCTGATCCAGTGCGTCTTCAGCCCGCAGCGGGTCAAGCATCCCCGGCCCATGCTCAAGCAACAGCTTCGCCGTACGCGCCAGCGACAACCGCGCCGAGCCCCCGCGACCGTTGGCCAGTCGTTCAGTCAGCAATCTGATCGCACTCGCCGCCAGCAGATACCCGGTCGCATGATCCAGCGCCTGCACCGGCAGCGGCGTCGGTTTATCACTGTGCTTCCAATGCTGTCCGGCCTCGGCGATGCCGCTGCTCATCTGCACCAGGCTGTCGAAGCCCCGGCGGTTCTGCCAGGGGCCGCTCCAGCCGTAGGCATTGAGGCAGACGTCGATCAGCCCCGGTGCCAGTTGCCTTCGGCGTTCAATACCAAACCCCAGATGTTTCAGCGCATCGGCGCGATAGCCGTGGAGCAAGATGTCGGCGTCTTGCAATAAACCTTCGAACACTGCGCGATCCGCTGGCACTTGCAGATCCAGCCGCGCACAGCGCTTGCCGACAGTCATTTCCGGAACGACGCCGGGTTCGTTCCAGCTCGGTGGATCGATGCGCAGCACGTTTGCGCCGAGCCCGGCGAGAAAGCGGCTGGCGCTGGGACCGGCGAGCACGCGGGTCAGGTCGAGCACCTTGATCCCGGCCAGCGGTCGTGCGATCGAGCCTTGCCAGGCGGTGCGTTTCTCGTCCGTCTGCTCGATGAATTGCACCAGCGCTTCAGCATTCACCGCCAGCCCCTGCGGATGCTGCTGCCACTGCGCCCAACTGCGCATCTCGGCGGCGCAGCCCTTGGCGTCGACCACCGCCTGCTCAAGATCCGCGCTCGCCCACTGTGCGACTTTCGCCGCCATTGCGGCGTGGTCGGCGCAGGCACCGAGCACGCGTTCAGCGGCGGCGCGGTGATGCGGAGCGTTGGTGTGCAGACGGATCCAGCCGTCCCGGGTCGCATAGTCGCCGGCGATCGCGTCCCATAACGGCGGCACCTGCCAGCCGATCGGGCGAAGCGAGGTGGAGAACCAGAACGAGGCCAGGCGCCGGTCGACTGCAACCGCAGGCAAGTGCCCGGTTTGCTGGTGAAGCAATTCGCTGAGCGCTTGGCCGGCAGCGGCGATGCTGGCGCAGGCCAGTTCAGTGACTGCGAACGCCGAGGGCAACGCGCCGTCACCGTTGAAGGGGATCGGCGTGTGGGGCAGGCCGAGTGCGGTTTGGATGGACGTGAGCAGATCAGTCATCGAAGGCCCTCCGGAACGAGAGGGCGATGATAGTGCAAAAGAATCGCGGTTTAGATGAAACCAGGATGTGAACCCGTTTCCCCAGTGGGAGCGAGCCTGCTCGCGAAGGCGTCGTGTCAGTCAACACGGATGTTGGATATGACGACCGCTTCGCGAGCAGGCTCGCTCCCACAGGGATTTATGCTGGATTGTTACACGCGGAACTGATCCATCAATTTCATCTGCTGGCTAGCCAGGCTGTTGAGCTGGCTGCTGATCGCTGCCGACTCGGTGGCCTGTTCGGTCAGGGTTTCGGTCACGGTGCGAATCGCCGAGACGTTGCGGTTGACCTCTTCGGCCACGGCGCTTTGCTCTTCGGCGGCACTGGCGATCTGCAGGTTCATGTCGCTGATCACCGTCACCGCGTCGCTGATCTTGCCCAGCGCATCAACGGCCTGACGAATCTGCCCGGCGTTGTTGTGCGCCTGGGTCTGGCTCGAATGCATGGTCGCGACCACGCCACGGGTGCCGGTCTGGATGCGCTCGATGACGATGCGGATTTCTTCCACCGAATCCTGCGTGCGTTTGGCGAGGTTGCGCACCTCGTCGGCGACCACGGCAAAACCGCGACCGCTTTCGCCGGCGCGGGCGGCTTCGATGGCGGCGTTGAGGGCCAGCAGGTTGGTCTGTTCGGCGATGCTGCGGATTACTTCCAGCACCGAACCGATCTGCTCGCTGTTGACCGCCAGCGCTTCGACCTCGGTAACTGCTTTGCTGACCTCATCGGCCAGTTGATTGATGTCGCGGGTGCTGCGCTCGATGATCGCCATACCGTCCTTCGCCGACTGATCGGCACCCTTGGCGGCGTTTGCCGCGTTCGAGGCACTGTTGGCGACGTCGTGGGCAGTGGCGCTCATTTCGTTGGAGGCGGTGGCGACCTGATCGATTTCGCGGAACTGCACCTGCATGCCTTCGCTGGTCTGGCGGGCAATTTCCGACGACTGATCGGCCGTGCCACGTGCTTCGGTGATGCTCTGTTTGATCTGCGCGATGGTCGGCTGAAGCTTGTCGAGGAAGCGGTTGAACCAGTTCACCAGTTCGCCCAGTTCATCTTTCTTGCTGTAGTTCAGGCGCTGGGTCAGATCGCCTTCGCCGCTGGCGATGTTCTTCAGCATCTCAGCAACGCTGTTGATCGGACGGGTGACGCCGGAGGCGGTGAGCCAGATCAGCAGGAGGCCGACCAGACCGGCCACGCCCGCCACCAGCAGGGCAGTGATGACGCCGGTTTGTTGCGCGTCATCCAGCACCGCTTGCAGTTTCACCGAGTCGGCCAGCAGCACGTGCTCGGGCAGGTCGATGACCACGCCCCAGGCCCGCGAATTGCCGATCGGGTCGACCGGGTAAACCGCGCGAATCAGGTCGCCCTGTTCGAGGATTTTCGCCGTACCGCTGCCGACCAGTTGCAATACATCCTTGCCATCGGCGCCGAGGGTGTCGCCGATTTTTTTGCCGACCCGCGTCGCGTCAGCACTGTCGGCCGCCAGCACACCGCTGCCGGAGACGATCAGCATATGCCCGGCGTTGTTGAACAGGCTGCGCTGCGAGTCGACGGCGGCGGCTTGCAGGGCGTCGAGCGCGATGTCGACACCGACCACACCGATCGCTTTGCCATCCACCAGCAGCGGTACGGAAATGGTCGTCATGAGCATTTCCTTGCCACCGACCGTGTCGGCATACGGGTCGAGCAGGCAGGTGCGTTTGTTATCGCGAGGGCAGGTGTACCAACTGTTGTACGGCGTGCCGCTGACGCTGAGGGTGGTCTTGGTCAGGTCGTCCTCGACCATGATCGTATTCAGCGCGGCGCCGGCGGCACGGCTCCAGTACGAGGCGAAGCGCCCGGCTTCGTTGGACTGCCGCGCGGCATCGTTGGCGAATTCGCTGTCCTTGCCGTCGAGGCCGTTGGGTTCGAAGGCCAGCCAGATGCCGAGGACTTTATCGTTGCGCTCGAAAGCGGTTTTCAGGCTCTGGTTCAACTCTTCACGAACAGCGCCGGCTTCGAGCGAACGCTTGGCCGCCATCGTCCGCAGATCCTTGATCTGGTCGGCGAGGGCGGTGACCACGAGCAGGCTTTCACCAAATGTTTTCTGCACCCGCACCGCTTGCTCGGCGGCCTTGGCCTGCAGCAGGTTCTGCACGCTGGCGGTCAGTAACTGGTTGCTGGATTGACTGACCAGCGCGTCGTTCTGGTTGGTCTGGTAGATGTTCATGCTGACAATCAGCACCACCACTCCGAGCAGGCAAAGGCCGGAGAGCAGGACGATTTTCAGGCGAATGGACAGAGAGTCGAACATGGGGCGATCTCGCGAATGGAATAAACAGGTGGCTGGGCCTGAAGCCCGGTTTGCCAAATCCATTCAGCGCCATTCAATCCTCATCGGCGTTAAGCGAAACGGCATGAGGCGCTTGCCGACGGACGGTCGCTGCTAAACGTTTGCGCAGGGGAAAGTGCTGAAAAGGCTTTAATTGCAGGGATGTTTCACTACCGCGACGGGCGTCTCCGGGCGCGACCAGATCCACAGGTTGCCCAGGCCCATGCCGGCAATCGCCAGATAGATCGGCCAGCCGTGATCGAGCATCACCAGCATCAACGTCGCACACAGCAGCATGCTGACGGTGGCACTGACTTTGGCCTTGCGCGCGATGATCCTGCCGTTGCGCCAGTTACTGAGGATCGGCCCGAACAGGCGGTGATTTTCCAGCCAGGCACTCAGGCGCGGCGAACTGCGGGTCGCGGCCCACGCGGCAAGGAGGATGAACTCGGTGGTCGGCAGACCGGGCACGACGATGGCGACAAGGCCAATGCCGAGGCTGACATAGGCCAGCAGGCCGAACAGCAGACGGGCGAGTTTTGATGGGGCGGGTGCGGGCATGGGCTCAGCGGCGGCTTCTGAAGCGGAACGGGGATCTTACAGATTTGTGGTGAGCTCTGTGGGAGCGAGCCTGCTCGCGAAAGCGGTTGATCAGGCACATTGATGTTGAATGTGCTGCCGTCTTCGCGAGCAGGCTCGCTCCCACAAGTGATAAGAGTTGCTTCAGGCCACTTCGGCTTCTATGGCATAAGCCCGTTCCAGCAGCACGGTGAAGCGGTTGAATGCATCCAGCGCACCTTGCTCAACTTCCGCCTCTTCCTCTGCCGTGAACGGCAACGCATCGAGGGTGCGCACAAAGCTTTTCCAGCCCTCGGCGCGGCCACCTTGCGGTTCAGCCAAATGCCGGGCGCCAAAGGTTTCGCTCAGTTCCAGTGCCACCGCACGCTTGATCAAAAACGCCGCGCCGAGCTTGGAACCCTCGGAAACAAAGATCCAGCCCAGCGCCCGCGCCTTGCTCGGGTTTTTCAGCGCGCCGGCCACCGGCACCGGGACTTCGGTGTCGAGGTCGGCAAGATCAGCCTTGGCCGCTTCGGCACGGCAACGGGCCGGCAGATCGGGGACGATACCAGTCAGTTCGGCATCGTTGTACAGCTCCACCAGTTCCGCCTGGAACAGGTATTGCGCGACGACGAAACGGGCGAAGCTGGCGCGGGTTTCGAATGGTGCGTGGGCTTTGACCAGCGCATCGAGTTTGCTGTGCGGCTCATGGGTGATCTGGTTCAGGCGTTGCGAACGCAGGGCTTTTTCCGGGGTAGTCATGGGGTGTCCTTGATAGATGAGGCGCTTGATAACAAGACGTACGGGCGGGCGCCGGACAGTAAAAAAACCTCACTGCGCGGCGAGAACACGCGCAGTGAGGGCCGGCGGAATCAGATGTCCCAGATCAGGTTGATCGCGAAGTTGCGTCCCGGTTGGGTCAGCCGATCGAGGTTGGCCGGTTGCGTCACCGAGGCTTCGCCGACGCTGTCGTAACCGCGCACGTCATCCCATAGCCAGTATTTCTTGTCGGTCAGGTTGTAGACGCCGCCGCTGACGGTGACGTCGTCGGTCACCTTGTAATAGCCGGCCAGATCGAGAATGCCGAAGCCCGGGGTCTTGAACTGACTGCTGACGCCGTCCGGCGACTTGAAATTGTTGTCGTCGACGCGGTCCTTTTTCTTCACCACGGTCCAGCTCAGCAAACCGCCATAGGTGTCCTGGTCGTAACCGAGGCCGAACACGCCGGTGAGCGGATTGACGCTGTTGATCGGCTCGCCGCTGTCGTTGTTGCGACCGTAGGCGTAGGCGATCGAGCCTTGGGTATACAGGCCTTGCGGCGCGCCCAGCGCATCCAGGTTCAAGCGACCTTTGACTTCCGCGCCCTTGATGGTGGCGCGCTTGATGTTGTTGCTCTGGAAGGTCAACTGATCGTCGCCCGGCTTGACCGCGTCCTCGTTGATGAAGTCGCGGTACTTGTTATAGAACACTGCGACGTCGAACGAACCCTGCTCGAAATTCCCGCGCAGGCCGGTTTCGAAGCCTTTGCTCTTTTCCGGCTCGAGGTCGGAGTTGGGCGCTACGGTGTAGCCGGTCGTGTTGTTCTCGAAACGCCCGTACAGCGATTTTGCCGTGGGCGTGCGGAAGCCTTCGGCGTACTGGCCGTACCAGGTGTAGTTTTCCGTCAACGCGTAGGTCAGGCCGAATTTCGGCGAGACTTTGTGCCAGGTCTTGTTCTTGTCGCTGACCGTGCCCTGGCCGTCGGCATTCACGGTGTTGAGGAATTCCTCGGTGATGTGCGGCTTGAGCTGGGTGTAGTCGTAGCGCAGGCCCGGCAGGAAGGTCCAGTCGTTCCAGCTGATCTGATCCTGAGCAAACAGGCTGTAGGTGTTGATGGTCGGATCGGGGAAATCAGAGGCCTTGGCCAGTACGTCCGCCGGACTCGTCGCGCCAATCGCCGTGCAGCCGCGACCGACGGCTACACAGGTGCCGTCGCCGCTGCGTGAGCCGGTGACTTTCTGCTGTTTGATCGTGGTGCCGTAAGTCAGCAGGTGATCGGTGTCACCGATGGCGAAAGCCTTGTCCAGTTGCGCGTCGAACACCCACTGTTTTTCTTCGTAGATCGTGTCGCGGGTACGCTGCACTTTACGGGTGATCGGGTAGTACAACTCTTCGGTGCTCTGGTCGGTCTTGGCGATCTGGTGATTGAGGCTCCACTTGGCGTTATCGGCCAGCAGGCTGTCGAGGGCGAACGCGTGTTCGATGCCGAAACGCTCGCGGGTGATGGTGTCGTTGCCGGTGCGCCACTGGTACATGCCGCCGGGCAGGATGCTGCTCGGGATGGTCGGCGCACCATTGGCATACGGGCCGCCGTAGGCGCTTTTCTGATCGGTGTCGCGATCATCCTTGTACTTTTCGTAGGTCAGGCCCAGGCGCGAATCGTCGTTGTAGTTCCAGCCGAGCTTGGCCAGAACGTTGGTTGCGCGCACGTCTTCCGGGTTGGCGGCGGTGCGTTCCAGACCGGTGCCGTTGTGGCTGCCAAAGGATTCGGTTTCATGACCGTCGCGTTGGCTGTAATGCAGCAGACCGTCGAACTCACCACTGCGGCCAGCGACGGTGGCGGATTTCAGCCAGCTGTCATCAGCGGAGCTGTAACCGCTTTTCAGGCGCGCGCCGACGTCCTTGCCCGGTTTGATGATGTCGTCGGCGTCCAGCGTGTAGTAACTGACCGCGCCGCCGATGGCGTTGCTGCCGTACAGCACCGAGGCCGGGCCGCGCAGAATTTCCACACGCTTGACGATTTCCGGGGCGACGTAGTTGCGCTGGCTCTTGGCGTAGGGGCCGTTGAAGAAGCCGTTGGGGATTTCCACGCCATCGACTTGAGTCAGGATGCGGTCGCCGTCGATACCGCGAATGTTGTAGCCGCTGATGCCGCCACGCTGGCCGGCACCGCCAACGGAAACGCCCGGCTCGTAGCGCACCAGATCCTTGATGGTGTTGACGTTGTTGCGGTCAAGCGCTTGGCGATCATGCACGCTGACCGTCGAAGGCACGCTGTTGACCGACTGTTCCTGGCGAGTGGCGCTGATGGTCACCTGATCGAGATTGAGCGTGCCGCTGCCGCTGCGTTTTTCCAGCACGACATTGTTGTTGCTCAGTTTGCGAAAGATCAGGTTGGTCCCCACCAACAAGCGCTCGAGGGCTTTCTCCGGCGGCAGCGAACCGCGCACGCCCGGCGACGAGACGTTCTGCCCCAACTCGGCCGGCAAGCCGACCTGCCAACCGGTCACGGCGGTAAAGGCATTCAGTGCCGAAACCAGCGGTTGCTGGCCGATGGCGAAGGCGTAATCGCCCATGTTGCGTGTCGGTTGCTCGGCGGCGGCGGCGAGCAGCGGTGCGGTGCCAGCCATGAGGATGGCCGCAGTCAGCAGCGACAGCACGCGGGAAGGGGAGGAAGTCTGGCGGGTAAGGCGTGAGGACATCGATAGCGCTCCGTGTCGCACGAATCTTTATAGGTGCTGATCGGCATGGTTAGATGCGAATCAATTGCATTGGCTATAACGAGACGTACTGCCGTTGGCTATCGAGTAAAAATAATTCTCATTCAGTTCAGGATCACCAGTGCAGGGAATTCCTGCAGGCGTGCCGAGGTGATGTGAGCGAGGGAGCGGACCACGTCGAGCGGCTGGTCGAGACGGTAATTGCCGGTGACGGCGACGTCGGCCAGTTGCTCGTTGTTGTTGATGATCCAGCCCGGGTAGTAGCGGCGCAGCTCGGCCAGCACTTGATTCAGCGGGCAGTTCTCGAACACCAGGCGGCCTTCAACCCAGGCCAGATCGGCATTGGCGTCGAGCTTGGCCGGACGATCAAAACCGTTGGGGCCGATGCGAATGCTTTCCCCGGCACGCAGGCGCACCCGGGCATCGTTGTGGGTGGCGCGCAGATCGACATCGCCACGTTGCACATTCACTTGCGCGACCCCGTCGAGGTAGCGCACGGCGAATGCGGTGTCGTGGACGCTGGCCGTTACCGGACCTGCGTCGATCTCCAGCGGCTGATTGCGCCCGCTGGCGATCTCGAAAAACGCCTCGCCCTGAAACAGTCGGGCCACGCGCTGTTGATCGTTGATGGTGCTGGAAAACGCCGAATTGGTATTGAGCAGAACCTTCGAGCCGTCCTCCAGTTGCAGACGCTGACGCTCGCCGACCACGGTCAGGTGATCCGCTTGAATGCGCATCGGCAAGTTACTGAAACTGAACAGCCCAAGGATCAGCACCGCAGCGGTGGCCAGCGGTTTCCAGTGCGGGCGCAAGCGTTTGAGAAATGTGATTTTTACCGGTTTTGTCGCCAGAGCCTCGGCGCACAATGCGACTTGCGGGCCGTCCCAGATGGCCTGGGCCTTGGCGAACGCCTCGGCATTCAACGGATCAGCCGCCAGCCAGGCATGAAATTGCCGGGTCTGTTCCTCATCCGGGCTGCCGAGCACGATGAGCCAGTCCAGCGCCTGGTCCATTGCAGCTGCAGCGTCCCGCGCCGAATCGGGCGAAGGCGAGCGGTGGGTGTCCGTCACGGTGGTTCCTCAGGGCTTCTGGCGAAGCAGTTTCCAGCTTCAAGCTGCAAGCTGCAAGCCGGATGCGTTACCGCTTTTTGTTTTTACTTGTAGCTTGCAGCTCAAAGCTTGCCGCTGCCGTTATGTCGTTCGGCGACGCCAATGCAGATCGACATGATCAGTTTCAGTTCTTTCTGCACGGTGCTCAGCGAAACATTAAGTTCATCAGCGATTTCCTGATAGCTGTGCCCGTGCAGGCGGCTGAGGATGAAGATCTGTTGCTGGCGCGGGCTGAGTTGGCTGAGGCTCACGTTCAAACGCTCCAGCAGTTGTTCGGCATGGGCGGCGTCTTCGGCGCTGCTGGCGGGCGCGGCGATGCTCTGCACCACGTCCTGAGGTACGTCATCGACCATGGTTCGCGCATGGATCTTGCGCGCACGCAAATGGTCCAGCGCCAGATTACGCGCTGTCTGGAAGACAAAGGGTTCAAGGTGGTCGATGGCCCGTTCGCTCAACGCTCGGGTGACGCGCAGGTAGGTCTCCTGCAACAGGTCTTCAGCGGTGCTGTGATTGTTGACCATTCGTTCCAGCGTGCGCAGCAGGGAAGTGCGCTGGGCGAGGAAGACGTGGTTGAAGCGCGATTGACTCACGGGAGGACCTGATCCATTTCGAGCGAATGATAATGCTTATCATCTAGCTAGGTGGTCAAGTGCTGATTTCGAATTGAAATCGGATCTCCTGTGGGAGCGAGCCTGCTCGCGAAGGCGTCGTGTCAGTCAATTCCATATCGACTGACAGACAGCTTTCGCGAGCAGGCTCGCTCCCACAGGGATTGGGGACCGGCCGGGATTATTCGGCGTTACACAACGCCAGGCAGTTATCCAGCATGCGGTTGGAGAAGCCCCATTCGTTGTCGTACCAGGCCAGCACTTTCAGCAACTTGCCGCTGACCTTGGTGTGGTTGGCGTCGAAGATCGACGACAGCGGGTTGTGGTTGAAGTCGCTGGAAACCAGCGGCAAGGTGTTGTAACCGAGAATCTTCGAATGCTGGCTCGCCGCTTTCAGCAGGGCGTTGACTTCGTCGGCACTGGCTTCTTTCTTCAGTTGCACGGTGAGGTCGACCAGCGACACGTTGATCACCGGTACGCGCACAGCCATGCCGGTCAGTTTGCCCGCCAGTTCCGGCAGCACCAGGCCTACCGCTTCGGCTGCGCCGGTCTTGCTCGGGATCATGTTCTGTGTGGCCGAGCGGGCGCGGTACGGGTCGCTGTGATAGACGTCGGTGAGGTTCTGGTCGTTGGTGTAGGCGTGGATGGTGGTCATCAGGCCGCTTTCGATCCCCAGCTCGCGATGCAGCACCTGCGCCACTGGCGCGAGGCAGTTGGTGGTGCACGAAGCGTTGGAAATGATCTGGTGCGACTGACGCAGAATGTCGTGGTTGACGCCATAAACGACGGTGGCGTCGGCGCCTTTGGCCGGGGCAGAAATGATCACCTTGCGGGCGCCGGCGCTGATATGCGCGGCGGCTTTGGCACGGTCGGTGAACAGACCGGTGCATTCGAACACTACGTCGATTTTTTCTGCGGCCCACGGCAGGTCGGCCGGGTTGCGAATGGCGCTGACCGCGATGCGGTCGCCATTGACCGTCAGGCTTTCGTTATCGTGCGCCACTTCGGCGTCGAAAGTGCCGTGGACGGTGTCGTATTTGAGCAGATGGGCATTGATCGAACTGTCACCCAGATCGTTGATCGCGACGATCTGCAGGTCTTGACGATAGCCTTGGGTATACAGTGCGCGCAGGACATTACGGCCGATGCGGCCAAAACCATTGATTGCGATTCGAAGAGTCATGGAACAGCGCCGCCGTCGTTTTGTTGTTGGAATTACAAGATTATTCGCATAAAAATAGAAAACAAGCCTTTTTAGTGGCAATATTTTGTTTTATCTACAACGAGTGACCTGAATCAACTGGTCCGAATGGTCAAAAAAGCCGTCTGTCATTCCAACAACAACGGCGTTTGATCAGCATAGACAATCAGGTCGCCACATCCGTTAGCCTGGAGTTCTACACATGCATCCCCGCGTTCTTGAGGTCACCGAACGGCTTATCGCCCGCAGCCGCGCCACGCGTCAGGCTTACCTTGCATTGATTCGCGGCGCCGCCACCGACGGCCCGATGCGCGGCAAGCTGCAATGCGCCAACTTCGCCCACGGCGTGGCCGGTTGCGGCACTGAAGACAAGCACAGCCTGCGGATGATGAACTCGGCGAACATCGCCATTGTGTCTTCGTATAACGACATGCTCTCGGCGCACCAGCCGTACGAAGTTTTCCCGCAACAGATCAAGAACGCCCTGCGCGAAATCGGCTCGGTCGGTCAGTTCGCCGGCGGCACTCCGGCAATGTGCGACGGTGTGACCCAAGGCGAGCCGGGCATGGAACTGAGCCTGCCGAGCCGCGAAGTGATCGCGATGTCCACCGCCGTGGCGCTGTCGCACAACATGTTTGACGGCGCGCTGATGCTCGGCATCTGCGACAAGATCGTTCCGGGCCTGATGATGGGTTCGCTGCGTTTCGGTCATCTGCCGACCATTTTCGTACCGGGCGGGCCGATGGTGTCGGGGATTTCCAACAAGGAAAAAGCCGACGTCCGCCAGAAGTACGCCGAAGGCAAGGCGACCCGCGAAGAGCTGCTGGAATCGGAGATGAAGTCCTACCACAGCCCGGGCACCTGCACCTTCTACGGCACCGCCAACACCAACCAGTTGCTGATGGAAGTCATGGGCCTGCACTTGCCGGGCGCCTCTTTCGTCAACCCGAACACGCCGCTGCGCGACGCGCTCACCCGCGAAGCCGCGCATCAGGTCACGCGCCTGACCAAGCAGAACGGCAACTTCATGCCGATCGGCGAAATCGTCGACGAAAAGGCGCTGGTCAACTCCATCGTTGCCCTGCACGCCACCGGCGGCTCGACCAACCACACTCTGCACATGCCGGCCATCGCCATGGCCGCTGGCATTCAACTGACCTGGCAGGACATGGCCGACCTTTCCGAAGTCGTCCCGACCCTGAGCCACGTCTACCCGAACGGCAAAGCCGACATCAACCACTTCCAGGCAGCGGGCGGCATGTCGTTCCTGATCCGCGAACTGCTCGGCGCAGGCCTGCTGCATGAAGACGTCAACACCGTGCTCGGCCATGGCCTGAGCCAGTACACCAAAGAGCCGTTCCTCGATAACGGTGAGCTGGTCTGGCGTGAAGGCCCGACCGACAGCCTCGACGAAAACATTCTGCGTCCGGTATCCCGTGCGTTCTCGCAAGAGGGCGGCTTGCGGGTGATGGAAGGCAATCTCGGTCGCGGCGTGATGAAGGTTTCCGCCGTTGCGCTGGAGAACCAGATCGTCGAAGCACCGGCGATGGTCTTCCAGGATCAACAGGATCTGGCGGACGCATTCAAGGCCGGTCTGCTGGAGAAGGATTTTGTCGCCGTGATGCGCTTCCAAGGGCCGCGCTCCAACGGCATGCCGGAGCTGCACAAGATGACGCCGTTCCTCGGCGTACTGCAGGATCGCGGCTTCAAAGTCGCGCTGGTGACTGACGGGCGCATGTCCGGCGCGTCGGGGAAAATCCCCGCAGCGATTCACGTCAGCCCGGAAGCTTATGTCGGTGGCGCTTTGGCGCGCGTGCAAGAGGGCGATATCATCCGCGTCGATGGCGTCAAAGGCACCTTGGAACTGAAGGTCGACGCCGCCGAATTTGCAGCGCGCGAACCTGCCAAGGGCCTGTTGGGCAACAACATTGGCAGCGGCCGCGAGCTGTTTGGCTTCATGCGCATGGCCTTCAGCTCGGCGGAGCAGGGCGCCAGCGCCTTCACTTCTGCCCTGGAGACGCTTAATTGAAACTGGCTTTGGTCGGTGACATCGGAGGCACCAACGCGCGGTTCGCGTTGTGGCAAAACCAGCAACTGCAATCGGTTCAGGTGCTGGCCACGGCCGACTTTGCCAGCCCGGAAGAGGCAATCGCTCTGTACCTGAGCGGGCTCGGCCTGGCGCCGGGTTCGATCGGCTCAGTGTGCCTGTCGGTGGCAGGTCCGGTGAGCGGCGATGAATTCAAATTCACCAACAATCACTGGCGGCTCAGTCGCAGCGCGTTCTGCAAGACCTTGCAGGTCGAGCAGTTGTTGCTGACCAACGACTTCTCGGCGATGGCGCTGGGCATGACCCGCTTGCAGCCGGGCGAATTCCGCGTGGTTTGCGAAGGCACGCCGGAGCCTTTGCGCCCGGCAGTCGTGATCGGCCCGGGCACTGGCCTGGGTGTCGGCACCTTGCTCGATCTCGGCGAAGGGCGTTTTGCCGCGTTGCCGGGCGAGGGCGGCCACGTCGACCTGCCGCTGAGCAGCCCGCGCGAAACGCAACTGTGGCAACACATCTACAACGAGATCGGCCATGTCAGCGCGGAAACCGCGTTGAGCGGCGGCGGCCTGCCTCGACTGTACCGGGCGATCTGCGCGGTGGATGGTCATGAGCCTACGCTTGAAACGCCGGAAGCGATCACCGCCGCTGGCCTTGCCGGTGACCCGATCGCTTTGGAAGTGCTCGAGCAGTTCTGCTGCTGGCTCGGCCGCGTCGCCGGCAACAACGTGCTTACCACTGGCGCGCGCGGCGGGGTGTTTATCGTTGGCGGGGTGATTCCCCGCTTCGCCGATTTCTTCCTCGCCAGCGGCTTCGCCCGCTGCTTCGCCGACAAAGGCTGCATGAGCGACTACTTCAAAGGCATCCCGGTGTGGCTGGTGACGGCGCCGTACTCCGGCCTGGTCGGCGCCGGCGTGGCCCTGGACCAATCAATCCCGACCTGAAATGCAATCCAATTGTGGGAGCGAGCCTGCTCGCGAAAGCGGTGTGTCAGTCAACAGATCTGTTGAATGTTAAAACCGATTCGCGAGCAGGCTCGCTCCCACAAGGGTTTCTGTAGTGTTTGTTAGTTTGATGCTTAAGGCATAATCCGCCCCAACTCCAACAACAAGGATGCCTTCGAAGTGAGCTCAGTCAACAAGTCGATATTGTTGGTCGATGACGACCAGGAAATACGCGAGTTGCTGGAAACCTACCTGACCCGCGCCGGGTTCCAGGTGCGGGCCACCGCCGATGGTGCCGGTTTTCGTCAGGCGCTCAACGAGGCGCCGAGCGATCTGGTGATCCTCGATGTCATGCTGCCCGACGAAGACGGCTTCAGCCTGTGCCGTTGGGTACGCCAGCACCCGCGTCAGGCACAGGTGCCAATCATCATGCTGACTGCCAGTTCCGACGAAGCCGACCGGGTGATCGGTCTGGAACTCGGCGCCGACGACTACCTTGGCAAACCGTTCAGCCCGCGCGAACTGCAAGCGCGGATCAAGGCCCTGCTGCGCCGCGCACAGTTCGCCCACGAACGTAGCGGCAGCGAAGTGCTGGTCTTCGACGAATGGCGCCTGGACACGGTCAGCCATCGGCTGTTCCACACTGACGGCGAGGAAGTGATCCTTTCCGGCGCCGATTTCGCTCTGCTGAAACTGTTCCTCGATCATCCGCAGCAAATCCTCGACCGCGACACCATCGGCAACGCCACCCGTGGCCGCGATCTGATGCCGCTCGATCGCATTGTCGACATGGCCGTCAGCCGTTTGCGCCAACGCTTGCGCGACACCGAAAAACCGCCACGGTTGATCCGCACCGTGCGCGGCAGCGGCTATCAGTTGGCAGCCAATGTGGTTGCCGGCAATGCTCACTGAGTCGCTGCGCAAATTCGCCAGTCGCATACCGGTGCCGCGCTCGCTGCTCGGGCGGATGCTGCTGCTGACTCTGCTGGCGGTGCTGTTCGCGCAGACGCTGTCGAGCGTGATCTGGGTGTCGCAACTGCGCGCCACCCAGCTCGAAGGCCTGGTCACCAGTGCCCGCAGCCTGGCGCATTCGATGACCGCCAGCGTCAGCTATTTCCGTTCCCTGCCAGTGGCCTATCGACCGCTGGTGCTCGATCAATTGCGCAGCATGGGCGGCACCCGGTTTGTCGTGACGCTGAACGATAAGCCGCTGGGCATGGACGTGCTGCCGGTGACGCCGCGCAAGGCTGCGGTGATGCAAGCGGTGGACGAAGTGCTGCGCCAGTCTCTGGGCCATGACACGGATATTTCGGTGACCTTCGTCAGCCCCGAAGACCTGCGGATTTTCAACGCAGGGCTGAAACTTGATGAATTGCCGCGCTCCTGGGCGCACTACGCGTTGACGCTTGAACCGGTGAATCCGCCGGTGCTGGTCACGCAGATTCAAATGGCCCCGGGCGAATGGCTGTACATCGCCTCGTTGCTGCCCGAGCCGTATACCAGTCTCGAAGAACAAGGCCTGCCGGCGCAGCAGGTGTGGTTTATCGTCCTCACCAGCGGCTTTCTGTTGTTGTTCATCGGCCTGCTGGTGCACTGGCAGAGCCGGCCGCTCAAGCGTCTGGCGCGGGCAGCGCGGGATCTGTCGCTGGGCGCGGACGTCGAGCCAGTGGCGGAGGGCGGTGGCAGTGAAGTGGTCGAAGTTGGCCGCGCGTTCAACACCATGCGCGAACGCATCAGCCGTTACCTGACCGAACGCAGCCAGTTGTTCAGCGCGATTTCCCACGACCTGCGCACGCCGATCACCCGCCTGCGCTTGCGCGTCGAACTGCTCGAGGACGAACAGCTGCAAGCCAAGTTCGGCCGCGATCTGGATGAGCTGGAGTTGCTGGTCAAAGGCGCGCTGCAATGTGTCAAGGACACCGACATCCACGAGAACATCGAGCCGGTGGATCTCAATCATGTCCTCGATTGCCTGGTCGAGCCGTATCTGGCGCCGAACGGCAATGGCCGCGTCACTCAGCACGGCCGCGCGCTGTCGGCATACCCGGGCAAACCGCTGGCGCTCAAGCGCTGCATCGGCAACCTGATCGACAACGCCTTGAAGTACGGGCAGAACGCGCATCTGCACATCGATGACGATGACAGCGCGTTCGTTTTGCACGTCGACGATGAAGGGCCGGGTGTGCCGCAGCAGCGGCTGGAGCAAGTGTTCGAGCCGCACTTTCGCCTGGCGGGGCAGCAGCAGGGCTACGGATTGGGACTGGGCATTGCGCGCAACATCGCCCATAGCCATGGCGGCGAGGTGACGTTGCAGAACCTGCGTGAGGGTGGGTTGCGGGTGACGTTGCAGTTGCCTCGGTCTGTGGATTAGCCCCGAAAAGCCCCTCACCCTAGCCCTCTCCCAGAGGGAGAGGGGACCGATTGGGGGATGCTGCTGAGGTGCGCTGACCTGTAAATGCGGTGGTGAATCCATAATCGCCAATATTTTTCAGGTCGACGGAGGACGCAAGACACCTCGGTCGGCCCCCTCTCCCTCCGGGAGAGGGTTGGGGTGAGGGTGCTTTTGCTCTTCTCTTTTGTCACGAGCCAGTGACAAACCCCGCCCCCTTCGTTACAAGCCCGCCCCGGCCCGTTGTTTAGACTGCCCGCAGTCCTAACAACAAAAAAGGGTCACGCCATGGACACCTTTCACCCAGACTTCAGCAGTTGGCTGAACGCCCCTGCCCACCAGCAATGGCTAGCCGCCGAAGGCCTGCGTCTGCTGGATTTCGCCAAGGCATCACGACTGCCCGAAGGCTTCGGCAACCTCGACGAACGCGGCCATTTGCCTGCGCACGCACAAGCCGAAACCATGAACACCGCGCGCATGACCCACAGCTTCGCCATGGCGCACATTCAGGGCCTGCCGGGGTTTGCCGAGCTGGTCGACCACGGTATCGCCGCGTTGCGCGGGCCGCTGCGTGATGCGCTGCATGGCGGCTGGTTTGCGGTTGCCCAGCATCGTGACGACAACACCGGCAAGAACGCCTATCTGCACGCCTTTGTCGCACTCGCCGCCAGCTCCGCCGCGGTCGCGCAACGGCCCGGCGCCCAAGCTTTGCTCGATGACGCAATCGACATCATCGACACTTATTTCTGGAGCGAAGAAGAGGGCGCCATGCGCGAATTCTTCAACCGCGACTGGAGCGAAGAAGAAGCCTATCGCGGCGCCAACAGCAACATGCACGCGACCGAAGCATTCCTCGCGCTGGCCGATGTCACCGAAGATCCGCGCTGGCTGGTGCGCGCCCAGCGCATCGTCGAGCGGGTGATCCATGGCCACGCTGCAGCCAACGATTACATGGTCATCGAACACTTCGATCGCGACTGGCAACCGCTGCGCGAATACAACCGCGACAATCCGGCTGACGGTTTCCGTCCTTACGGCACCACGCCGGGCCACGGTTTCGAATGGGCGCGCTTGCTCCTGCACCTTGAAGCCGCGCGGGTGCAGGCCGGCATGCTGACGCCGGGCTGGCTGGCCGTCGATGCGCAAAAACTCTTCGAAAACAATTGCCGCCACGGCTGGAATGTCGATGGCGCGCCGGGCATCGTCTACACCCTCGACTGGGATAACCAGGCCGTCGTTCGCCATCGCCTGCACTGGACGCACGCCGAAGCCAGCGCCGCCGCCAGCGCCTTGCTCAAACGCACCGGCGACGCGCAATACGAAGCCTGGTACCGACTGTTCTGGGAATTCTGTGAGACGAATTTCATCGACCGCTGCAACGGCAGCTGGTACCACGAACTCAATCCGCAGAATGTCCCGAGTGCCGATATCTGGCCGGGCAAGCCCGATCTGTATCACGCCTGGCAGGCTGTGCTTATTCCGCGATTGCCGCTGGCGCCAAGCATGGCCACGGCTTTGGCGCAGTTGTCCTGGCCTGTGCCTGTGTAACCATGTCGTGACATTTACGCGTCCCTTCGTTACCTGCGAAGCGAAACGCTCTGTTTAAACTCCGTGCAGCGCAAGCACCAGACTTGCAATGCATAACAACAAGAAAGGTACATCTCGAATGAATGCGATTTCTCGCCTCGCTACTGTCATTTCTGTCGCCTCCCTGTTCCCGCTCGCAATCCTGCCGCTCAGTGTCTCCGCCGCCGATTCCAAAGGTTCGGTCGAAGTCGTGCACTGGTGGACTTCCGGTGGCGAAAAAGCCGCTGTCGATGTGCTCAAGGCCCAAGTCGAAAAAGACGGTTTCACCTGGAAGGACGGCGCTGTTGCCGGTGGTGGCGGCGCGACTGCCATGACCGTGCTGAAAAGCCGTGCCGTTGCCGGCAACCCGCCAGGCGTAGCGCAGATCAAAGGCCCGGACATCCAGGAATGGGCGTCGACCGGCCTGCTCGACACCGACGTTTTGAAAGACGTCGCCAAGTCGGAAAAGTGGGACAGCCTGCTCGACAAGAAAGTCTCCGATACCGTGAAGTACGACGGTGATTACGTGGCCGTGCCGGTGAACATTCACCGCGTGAACTGGCTGTGGATCAACCCGGAAGTCTTCAAGAAAGCCGGCATCACCAAGAATCCAACCACCCTCGAAGAGTTCTACGCGGCCGGCGACAAGCTGAAAGCGGCGGGCTTCATTCCGCTCGCCCACGGCGGTCAGCCTTGGCAGGACAGCACCGTGTTCGAAGCCGTGGTGCTCTCGGTCATGGGCGTGGATGGCTACAAGAAAGCCCTGGTTGATCTCGACAACAAAGCGCTGACCGGCCCGGAAATGGTCAAGGCGCTCACTGAGCTGAAGAAAGTCGCGACCTACATGGACGCGGACGGCAAAGGCCAGGACTGGAACCTCGAAGCGGCCAAGGTCATCAACGGCAAGGCCGGCATGCAGATCATGGGTGACTGGGCCAAGTCCGAATGGACCGCCGCCAAGAAAGTCGCCGGCAAGGACTACGAGTGCGTAGCGTTCCCGGGCACCGACAAGGCGTTCACCTACAACATCGACTCGCTGGCCGTGTTCAAGCAGAAGGATGCAGGCACTGCGGCCGGTCAGCAGGACATCGCCAAAGTCGTGCTGGGTGAGAACTTCCAGAAAGTCTTCAGCATCAACAAAGGCTCGATCCCGGTGCGCAACGACATGTTGAACAACATGGACAAGCTCGGCTTCGACTCCTGCGCACAGACCGCTGCCAAGGACTTCCTGGCGGACGCCAAGTCCGGCGGCCTGCAACCAAGCATGGCGCACAACATGGCGACCACGCTGGCGGTGCAGGGCGCGTTCTTTGATGTCGTGACCAACTACATCAACGACCCGAAAGCCGACCCGGCCGATGCGGCGAAGAAACTCGGCGCGGCGGTTCAGTCGGCCAAGTAATGCTTGGCCCCTGTAGGAGTGAGCCTTTGTGGTGAGGGGATTCATCCCCGATGGGTTGCGAAGCGACCCCGGAAAGTTGCAGCGGTGCAGTGTCTGAAATACCGCATGTAATGATTTCGCGACTGCTGCGCAGTCGATCGGGGATAAATCCCCTCGCCACAGGGCTCACTCCTGCAAGGGAATGCTTTCGTAAACCCTTATTGTGGATTTCCCCATGAGTTCTGTTGCTGTGTTCAGCAAGGCCTCGCCGTTCGATGCATTGCAGCGCTGGCTACCGAAACTGGTGCTGGCGCCGAGCATGTTCATCGTGCTGGTGGGCTTCTATGGCTACATCCTGTGGACGTTCATTCTGTCGTTCACCACCTCGACCTTCCTGCCCAACTACAAGTGGGCCGGTCTGGCGCAATACGCGCGGTTGTTCGACAACGATCGTTGGTGGGTGGCGAGCAAGAACCTCGCCGTGTTCGGCGGCATGTTCATTGGTATCACCTTGGTGATCGGTGTGTTGCTGGCGGTGTTCCTCGATCAGCGCATCCGTCGCGAAGGCTTTATCCGCACCATTTACCTGTACCCGATGGCGCTCTCGATGATCGTCACCGGTACCGCATGGAAATGGCTGCTCAACCCGGGCATGGGCCTGGACAAATTGTTGCGTGACTGGGGCTGGGAAGGCTTCCGTCTGGACTGGCTGATCGACCCCGATCGCGTGGTCTACTGCCTGGTGATCGCCGCTGTGTGGCAAGCCTCGGGCTTCATCATGGCGATGTTCCTCGCCGGCCTGCGTGGCGTCGATCAATCGATCATCCGTGCCGCGCAGATCGACGGCGCGAGCATGCCGCGCATCTACTGGAAAGTCGTACTGCCAAGCCTGCGGCCGGTGTTCTTCAGTGCGGTGATGATCCTCGCGCACATCGCGATCAAGAGCTTCGACCTGGTTGCGGCAATGACCGCCGGTGGTCCGGGTTATTCCTCCGACCTGCCAGCGATGTTCATGTATTCCTTCACCTTCAGTCGCGGCCAGATGGGCATGGGCTCGGCCAGTGCGATTCTGATGCTCGGTGCGATCCTCGCGATCATCGTGCCTTACCTGTACTCCGAGCTGAGGACCAAGCGTAATGACTAGTCTTGCTGCCAAACCCGCTATCAGCTTGAGCCGCATCGCAATCTACGCGGTGCTGATCCTTGCGGTGTTTCTGTATCTGGTGCCGCTGGTGGTGATGTTGCTGACCAGCTTCAAGACCCCGGAAGACATCAGCACCGGCAACCTGCTGAGCTGGCCGACCGTGGTCAGCGGCATTGGCTGGGTCAAGGCCTGGGCCACGGTTGACGGCTACTTCTGGAACTCGATCAAGATCACCGTACCGGCCGTCATCATCTCCACCGCCATCGGTGCGTTGAACGGTTACGTGCTGTCGATGTGGCGCTTCCGTGGTTCGCAGTTGTTCTTCGGTCTGCTGCTGTTCGGCTGCTTCCTGCCGTTCCAGACTGTGCTGCTGCCGGCCTCGTTCACCCTCGGCAAGATGGGCCTGGCGAGCACCACCACCGGCCTGGTGTTCGTGCACGTGGTCTACGGTCTGGCGTTCACCACACTGTTCTTCCGCAACTACTACGTGAGCATTCCCGATGCGCTGGTCAAGGCTGCGCGTCTGGATGGCGCGGGTTTCTTCACGATTTTCCGCCGCATCATTCTGCCGATGTCGACGCCGATCATCATGGTCTGCCTGATCTGGCAGTTCACCCAGATCTGGAACGACTTCCTGTTCGGTGTGGTGTTCTCCAGCGGTGATTCGCAACCGATCACCGTGGCGCTCAATAACCTGGTCAACACCAGCACCGGCGCCAAGGAATACAACGTGGATATGGCAGCGGCGATGATCGCCGGCCTGCCGACCCTGCTGGTCTATGTGGTCGCAGGCAAGTATTTCGTGCGCGGGCTGACGGCCGGCGCGGTCAAGGGGTAATCATGGCTACGCTTGAACTTCGCAACGTAAACAAGACCTACGGGGCCGGCCTGCCGGACACCCTGAAGAACATCGAACTGTCGATCAAGGACGGTGAATTCCTGATCCTCGTCGGCCCGTCGGGCTGCGGCAAATCGACCTTGATGAACTGCATCGCCGGTCTGGAAACCATCACCGGCGGCGCGATCATGATCGGTGATCAGGACGTCAGCGGCATGAGCCCCAAGGATCGCGACATCGCCATGGTGTTTCAGTCCTACGCGCTGTACCCGACCATGAGCGTGCGCGAGAACATCGAGTTCGGCCTGAAGATCCGCAAGATGCCGCAGGCGGCGATCGACGAAGAAGTCGCCCGCGTGGCCAAGCTGTTGCAGATCGAACACCTGCTCAATCGCAAACCGGGCCAGCTCTCCGGTGGCCAGCAACAGCGCGTGGCGATGGGCCGTGCACTGGCGCGGCGGCCGAAGATCTACCTGTTCGACGAACCGCTGTCGAACCTCGACGCCAAGCTGCGCGTCGAGATGCGTACCGAAATGAAACTGATGCACCAGCGTCTGAAAACCACCACGGTCTACGTGACCCACGACCAGATCGAAGCGATGACCCTGGGCGACAAGGTCGCGGTGATGAAGGACGGCATCATTCAGCAGTTCGGTACGCCGAAAGACATCTACAACGACCCGGCCAACCTGTTCGTCGCAAGCTTCATCGGTTCGCCGCCGATGAACTTCATCCCCCTGCGTTTGCAGCGCAAGGACGGGCGCCTGCTGGCGCTGCTCGACAGCGGCCAGGCGCGCTGCGAATTGCCGATGAGCATGCAGGACGCCGGCCTCGAAGATCGCGAAGTAATCCTCGGCCTGCGCCCGGAGCAGATTGTTTTGGCGAATGGCGAGGGCAATGGTCTGCCGAGCATCCGCGCCGAAGTGCAGGTCACCGAACCGACCGGTCCGGACACGTTGGTGTTCGTCAATCTGAATGACACCAAGGTCTGCTGCCGACTGGCGCCGGACGTGGCACCGCAGGTGGGCGAAAGCCTGACGCTGCAGTTCGATCCATCGAAAGTGTTGTTGTTCGACGCCAATACCGGCGAGCGTCTGGGCGTTGCGGGCCAGGTGCAGACAGAGACCCGGTCGGCGAATGTGGCGCAGTTCAAAGGCCGCTGAAGTACAAAATGTGGGAGCGAGCCTGCTCGCGAAAGCGGTCTGACATCCAGCATTGATGTCGCCTGATACACCGCATTCGCGAGCAGGCTCGCTCCCACAGGGGGCAAGCAGTGCCCGGCCTGTCGAGCACTGCACTTTATGTAAACCGCGTTAGATAAAAACAGTTAATAACAATAAAGACGAGGATGTAGGGATGAAAAAGAAACACGTCAATGCCCGGTTGATCTGCCAGGTTTCAGCGGCAGCTGCACTGGTGCTGGCCGGTAATGCAATGGCGGCGGATGCGTTCAGCTCCGACTCCAAGTGGATGACCGGCGACTGGGGCGGCGAGCGCACCAAGCTGATCGAGCAGGGTATCGACATCAAGGCCGACTACGTTGGCGAGATGGGCGCCAACCTGAACGGTGGCTACAACGACGACAAGACTGCGCGTTATGCCGACCAGTTCGGTCTGGGCGTGGCCCTCGACCTGCAGAAGCTGTGGGGCTGGGACAACACCCAGGCGAAGATCCAGCTGACCAATCGTAACGGTTACAACATCTCCAACGACCGCGTTGGCGATCCGCGTGCCGGCACCCTCAGCTCCTCGCAGGAAGTCTACGGCCGTGGCCACATGGTGCGTCTGACCCAACTGTGGATTCAGCACCAGTTCTTCGACAACAAGCTCGACGTCAAGGCCGGTTACTTCGGCGAAGGCGAAGACTTCAACACCTTCCCGTGCGACTTCCAGAACCTGGCGTTCTGCGGTTCGCAAGTGGGTAACTGGGCGACCAACATCTGGTACAACTGGCCCGTCAGCCAGGCCGCGATCCGTGTGAAGTACAACATCAACGACGAGCTCTACGCGCAAATCGGTGCGTACAACCAGAACCCGTCGCAACTGGAACACGGCAACGGCTTCAAGCTCAGCGGCAGCGGTACCAAGGGTACGGTGCTGCCGGTTGAATTGGTCTGGTCGCCGAAGGTCAACAGCCTGCCGGGCGAATACCGCGTCGGTTACTACAAGAGCACGGCCGATGCCGACGACGTTCGCGAAGACGTCAACGGTCTTGATGCGGCAACCACCGGTGATGACTACAAGTCGCACAACAGCAAAAGCGGTTACTGGTTCGTTGCGCAACAGCAACTCACCAGCCACAACGGTGATGCGACTCGCGGTCTGAACATCGCCGCCAACGCGACCTTCCACGACAAGGACACCAACTTCATCGACAACTACCAGTCGGTGATGTTTGTCTACAAAGGCCCTTTCGACGCGCGTCCGAAAGATGACATCGGTATCGGCGCGGCGCGTATCCACGTCAACAAGGACGTCAAGCGCAACGCTGAACTGCTGAACGCTTCCAACGGTGTGTCCGATTACGACAACGCCGCGTTCTCGCCGATTCGTGAGACCGAGTACAACTACGAGCTCAACTACGGCATCCACGTCACCAACTGGCTGACCGTGCGTCCCAACCTGCAATACATCACCCATCCGGGCGGTGTGGATGAAGTCGATAACGCTTTGGTCGCTGGCCTGAAAATTCAGTCAACGTTCTAACGCGTCTGCGATAAGCTCCTCTCTATGTGCGCATTTTGCGGACAGCCCAGGCTGTCCGCTTTTTTTTGTGACACAGGTCAGATGTGTTGCTTGATGATTTTTTGTGGCTGGAGAGCTTTTTGTGGCGAGGGGATTTAGCGAAACGTCGCACCGCCCCGCTGGGCTGCGAAGCGGCCCCAAAACCATCCACTGAGGTGTATCAGCGAGAGGCCGTTTTCCAGGTTTGCGACTGCTTCGCAGTCGAACGGGGATAAATCCCCTCGCCACAGTATTCAAGGGTCACAAAGGTAATTGTACCCCCATGATTTTCAGGACCGTAGCCAATGCATGAGCATCCGCTGCAACGCTTCTTCAAATCCCTGCGCGAGCGACCGGTGTTCGCCTGGGAGCGCTATCAGATGCGCGACGTGTTGGTGATCGATCATCCGCTGTGTCAGGCTGTGTTCAGTCGGCAGGGTGCGCAGTTGCTGCACTTTCAGCCGCGTGGGCAGAAGCCGTGGTTGTGGTGCGCGGCGAAGTGGCCGCATGTCGGCGCGATTCGCGGTGGCGTGCCGGTGTGCTGGCCGTGGTATGGCCGTCATCCGAGCGAAAACGCCTGGCCGTCCCATGGTTGGGCGCGACTGCTCGACTGGAAACTGCTCGACAGCAGCAGCGCCGAAGACGGCGTGCGCCTGCACTGGCAATTGCAGTTGTGCGATTGGCAGGTCGACCTGCACGCGCACCTGGGCGAACGCATGGAATTACGGCTGAGCACCGAGCATCAGGACGACATGCCGTGCCAGTTGAGCCAGGCTTTGCACGCTTACTGGCGTATAGGCGATGTTGGTGAGATAGCGCTGTCTGGGCTCGAAGGCGCTCAGGGTTATGACCAGTTGAATCGTCGGGTTTGCCAGCAGGAAGGCGAGTTGCGGGTCGATGGCGGCTGTCAGCGGGTGTTCCAGCATGACGGCGAATTGCAGCTCAAGGATCACGCCTGGCAGCGCGAGTTGTGCATCGATACCGGTGACAGCGGCGACACCGTCGTCTGGCATCCCGGCGCGCGGCCGTTGCTGGGGGTGAGTTGGGACGAGATTTCCGAATTCGTCTGCGTGGAAGCAGCGGCGGGCGGCACGGACAGTCTGCACCTGGCGCCGGGGGAGAAGGCGCATTTGAGTTTGCAGGCGTGGGCGGCGGCTTAGTGCGTCAAGTACACCGATACCCTCACCCTAGCCCTCTCCCAGAGGGAGAGGGGACCGAATGGGGGATGCTCAAGAATTACGCCGACGTGAAAGTGCAGTTCTGAATCCATAATCGACTGGATATTTCAGGTCAATGTACTGCGCAAGACACCTCGGTCGGCTCCCTCTCCCCTCCGGGAGAGGGCTGGGGTGAGGGGGCTTTTGATCTTTAGTTGAATTCATCCCCAACCGGATACCGGCTGGCATTCAAACTCTCTTTGATCTTGCGCAGATGCGGCTGGAAATCCACGCCACGGCGCAAGGTCATTCCCGTTGCCAGCACATCCAGCACGGTCAACTGAATGATCCGCGAGGTCATCGGCATATAAATGTCGGTGTCTTCCGGCAGTGGAATGTTCAGGCTCAGGGTACTGGCTTTGGCCAGTGGTGAATTCTCCGCTGTCAGGCCCAAAACCGAAGCACCGTTCTCCCGGGCGATTCGCGCCACTTCCACCAGTTCGCGGGTACGCCCGGTGTAGGAAATGATCACGAACAGCTCGCCGGTGTGCGCCACCGAGGCAATCATCCGCTGCATCAGCACATCGGCGTGGGCAGTGACAGCGAGGTTGAAGCGGAAGAACTTGTGCTGCGCATCCAGCGCCACCGGGGCCGAAGCGCCGAGGCCGAAGAAGTGGATCTGCCGGGCCTGGATCAACAGGTCGACGGCGCGGCTAATCAGGTTCGGGTCGAGCGCCTGGCAAGCACTGTCCAGGGAAGCGATGGCGCTGCCGAAGATCTTCTGCGTGTACGCCTCGGGATTGTCATCGGCCTCGACCGCACGGCTGACATACGCCGCGCCACTGGCCAGGCTCTGGGCCAATTGCAGCTTGAGTTCGGGATAGCCGCTGACACCGAACGAGCGGCAGAAACGGTTGACCGTCGGTTCGCTCACCGAGGCGGCCTGGGCGAGGGCGGCGATGCTGAAGCGGGTGGCCTGCTGCGGATTGAGCAGGATCACCTCGGCGACCTTACGTTCGGCCTTGTTCAGCTCTTCAAGGCGACTCTGGATCTGTTCCAGTAAATTTCGCACGCGGTCCATATGGAATTCCTGATTCACCGACGCAGAGTTGCGTCGGGCTATGCAAATTGGGCCTTTGATATGGCCCGTGACGGTGGCCTATCCTACTGATGCGTCCGGGCGACCACCACTCGGATTGAGTATTCTGCGAAAATGTTGTGGTTATTACTACATTTTCCCTTGAGTGATGCCTTGAAAAAAGGTATTTGTAGCTTAACTTGATAAAAGAACAAACATCATGCCTTCCATTACGGTTGAACCGTGCACCTTTGCCTTGTTCGGCGCGCTTGGCGATCTGGCCCTGCGCAAGCTGTTTCCTGCCCTGTATCACCTTGACGGTGCCGACCTGCTGCACGAGGATACGCGCATCATCGCGCTGGCCCGTGAGCCCGGCAGCGAGCAGCAGCACATGGCGTTCATCGCCGCCGAATTGCGCCGTTATGTCGGCAAAGAGCTGAACGAAACCGTGGCCGAGCGTTTCCTCGCGCGCCTGACCTATCTGCACGTCGACTTCCTCAAGGCTGAGGATTACGTGGCGCTGGCGGAACTGGCCGGCAGCAGCCAGCGCATGATTGCCTACTTCGCCACCCCGGCGGCGGTGTACGGCGCTATCTGCGAGAACCTCGAGAAAGTCGGTCTGGCCGAAAATACCCGTGTAGTGCTGGAAAAACCGATCGGCTCTGACCTGGAGTCCTCGCGCAAGGTCAACGACGCAGTAGCGCAGTTCTTCCCGGAAGACCGCACCTACCGCATCGACCACTATCTGGGCAAAGAGACCGTTCAGAACCTGATCGCCCTGCGTTTCGCCAACAGCCTGTTCGAAACCCAGTGGAACCAGAATTACATCTCCCACGTGGAAATCACCGTGGCCGAGAAGGTCGGCATCGAAGGCCGCTGGGGCTATTTCGACAAGGCCGGCCAGCTGCGCGACATGATCCAGAATCACCTGTTGCAGCTGCTCTGCCTGATTGCCATGGACCCGCCGGCCGACCTGTCCGCCGACAGCATCCGTGACGAAAAGGTAAAAGTGCTCAAGGCGCTGGCGCCGATCAGTCCGGAAGGCCTGACCACACAAGTGGTGCGCGGCCAGTACATCGCCGGCCACAGCGAAGGCAAATCCGTTCCGGGTTACCTCGAAGAACCGAATTCCAATACCCAGAGCGACACCGAAACCTTCGTCGCCCTGCGTGCCGACATCCGCAACTGGCGCTGGGCCGGCGTGCCGTTCTACCTGCGTACCGGCAAGCGCATGCCGCAGAAGCTGTCGCAGATCGTCATCCACTTCAAGGAACCGTCGCACTACATCTTCGCCCCGGAGCAACGCCTGCAGATCAGCAACAAACTGATCATCCGCCTGCAACCGGACGAAGGCATTTCCTTGCGCGTGATGACCAAAGAGCAGGGCCTGGACAAGGGCATGCAACTGCGCAGCGGGCCGCTGCAACTGAATTTCTCCGACACCTGGCGTAGCGCGCGGATCCCCGATGCCTACGAGCGGTTGTTGCTGGAAGTGATGAACGGCAATCAGAACCTGTTTGTCCGTAAAGATGAAATCGAAGCCGCGTGGAAGTGGTGTGACCAGCTGATTGCCGGGTGGAAGAAATCCGGCGACGCGCCCAAGCCTTATGCGGCCGGGTCGTGGGGGCCGATGAGCTCCATTGCTTTGATCACGCGGGACGGGAGGTCGTGGTATGGCGATATCTGATGTGCAACTGCCGACGGGTGTGACTGCCCGCGAATTCAACAGCCCGGTGCTGCTGGCTGAAGGCCTGGCGCTGAACGTTGCCAATCAACTGAGCGACGCCATTGCCGCGCGCGGCAACGCGGTGCTGGTGGTGTCCGGCGGGCGCAGCCCGGTAGCGTTTTTCCAGCACCTGGCCAAGCAGGAGCTGGACTGGTCGAAGGTCGTTGTGACCCTGGCCGACGAACGCTGGGTACCGGTGGAACATGCCGACAGCAATGCCGGTCTGCTCAAGCAGTATCTGCTTAAAGGCCCGGCAGCCAAGGCGCAGTTCCTCAGCCTCTACAGCGCGGCGGCCAACGTCGAGCAGGCTGCTGAACAGGCCGATCGTCTGCTCGGCGAACTGCCGCCGATCGACGTGCTGGTGCTGGGCATGGGCGATGACGGCCACACCGCATCGCTGTTCCCCGACAGCCCGAACCTCGCCGAAGCCCTGCAAGCCGATGGCACGCGCCGTTGCTGGCCGATGCTGGCGCCAAGCGTGCCGCGTCAGCGCCTGACCATGAGCCGCGCGCTGCTGGCCTCGGCCCGGCACAAGATTCTGTCGATTTCCGGTCAATCGAAACTGACCACCCTGAATGCCGCGCTGGCATCCGATGACGTTGCGGCCATGCCGGTGCGCGCGTTTCTGCAACCTACGTTAGAGATTTACTGGTGCCCATGAGCCAAGGAACAGCCGCTATGACAACCCCATCCCCGACCGTTTCCATGGCGGACAAAGTTGCCCTGATCGACAGTCTCTGCGCCAAGGCGCGGATCCTGCCGGTGATCACCATCGCTCGCGAACAGGACGTGCTGCCGCTGGCCGACGCCCTCGCCGCCGGTGGCCTGACTGCGCTGGAAGTGACCCTGCGTTCGCAGTTCGGCCTCAAGGCCATTCAGATCCTGCGCGAACAGCGCCCGGAACTGATGACCGGTGCCGGCACCGTGCTCGACCGCAACATGCTCGCAGCGGCGGAAGCGGCAGGCTCGCAGTTCATCGTCACCCCGGGCATCACCCGCGACCTGCTCGAAGCCAGCGTCGACAGCCCGATTCCGCTGTTGCCGGGCATCAGCAACGCCTCGGGGATCATGGAAGGCTACGGTCTGGGCTATCGCCGCTTCAAGCTGTTCCCGGCGGAAGTCAGCGGTGGCGTGGCGGCAATCAAGGCCCTCGGCGGCCCGTTCGGCGAAGTGAAATTCTGCCCGACTGGCGGCGTCGGCCCGGCCAATATCAAGAGCTACATGGCGCTGAAAAACGTCATGTGCGTGGGCGGTAGCTGGATGCTTGATCCGGAGTGGATCAAGAACGGCGACTGGTCCCGCATTCAGGAATGCACTGCCGAAGCCTTGGCGCTGCTGGACTGATCGTTACCCGACACTTCGTTGTGTGCTTTACGGCTTTATGGTGCGCTTGGTCGGCGCACCTTTTTTTGCGCTGAAAAAACTGCCGGTACATGCCGCGATACATAGTTAGTGCACGCTGGCTTTTTCACGGGGTTAATCTGCGTCCATCTTATGGAAGAGAGAACGCCTCATGGACGACCGTCAGTCTCTGACCCTTACACCACAATTCCGTTATCAACCGCAGCAAACTTCCCTCGGCCGCCCAGCAGCCGATTCCCGAGTGCGCAATATCACCCAGGGTGTCCAAGGCCTGCCGCTGATCCTGCGTCTGTCGCTGGTCGATGCGATGACCAGCGAGCCGGTCATCGGCGCGCTGGTGCGCATTCAACAGCGTGTCGATGGCGACACCAGCCTGGGCGGCAGTCAATCGACTGACAGCCATGGCATCGTCCGCTTCACCAGTGTCTATCCGGATCGACCTGCGCACGGCGCTGTTTGCCTGAGGCTGAACGTATTCATTCCCGGCGACGAAGCAGGAGCGCAAGCTCACCACGAGGCCTGGGCCGGCACCTTGCACCTCCCAGGCCGCTGCGGCTGTGAAGGTGCCGCCGAGGACGCCTTGCGGTTGGTATTGCAGCCGATCGCCGGCGCCGATCTTGAAGACGGCGCCTTCGCCTGCCAGACCCTCGGCATCGACACCTTCGCCGTGTCGTCGCAGCTTGGCCTGGAAGGCTACGAAAAAAATTCCGGAGCGCCGTTCTAGCGCAGTTGGTCCAGCGCCCGAACCAGCTGCTCCATTTCGCCGGCCGTAGTGGTCAACCCCGGGGTGATGCGGATACAAGGCCCGCATGCGGCGCCGGTGCGCACCACGGTGAACAGGTTGAATTCGCTGAGCAGACGCTCGGCCATGGCCTGCTGATCGGTATGCCGGGTGAAGCGCAGCGCGGTGATCCCGCAATACAGTTGCGGGTCGTCAGGCGTCAGCACTTCGATGCCCGGCAGGTGTCGCACGGCGCTGACCCACAGGTTGCGCAGGTAACTCAGGCGAGGGCTTTTGGCTGCGGCGCCGCCGAGGGCGTCGTGCTCTTCGAACACCAGCGGCAAAGTCATCAGCGCCGGGATGTTCGGCGTGCTGTACGAGGTGCGCGCGCGGATATCGGTAATCGGGTAATGCATCTCGCCCATGTCCGGATCGATATCAGCCAGACGCTGCGGGGCGATATAGATGAAGCCAAGGGTCAGCGGTGCGCCGATCCATTTGTGCAGGTTGTAACCGGCGAAAGCGATGCCCAACGCTTGCAGGTCGAATTCAATCTGGCCGAGGGCGTGGGCACCGTCGAGGATGATGTCGACGCCATGCTCTTTGGCCAGCGCGGCGATGGCTTGCACGGGCATGACCAGACCGGTGCGATGGGTGACATGGGTCAGCGCCATCAGTTTGAGCTTCGGGTGGCGGGTGAAAGCTTCCCGGTAGCTTTCCAGCAGGCTGTCGAAACTGGCGGGATGGTGGTGGGTAATCTCGATGACCTCAACGCCACGCTGTTGCGCCAGCCAGCGCATGGCGCCTTTGACCGTGTCGTACTCAAGGTCGCAGATCAGCACCTGATCGCCCGGTTGCAGGCGATTGTAATTGCGGATCAGCGATTGCAGGCCTTCGGTGGCATTGCGCGTCAGCGCCACGCTTTGCGCGCGCACGCCAATCAGTTCGGCCAGTTGCGCGCGGATCTCAAGGTTGTCGTGCTGTTCAAAGCGCTGGCGTGCATAAATCGAGTTGCTGGCGTTGATCAGCTCGATATTGCGCTGGTACTCCTCGATCACTGTGCGCGACATGCGCCCGAAGTAACCGTTTTCCAGATTGACCGGACCGGGCTGCACATCGTATCGATCGGCAAAGGTTTGCCAGAAGGCTTCGTCACGGGCGCGGCGGGTGTTGTCAGGCATGGTCGGCAAGGCTCAAGAGGGAAGGGCGCGTCAGTGGCGCGGGGCGGGTTTGCCGTGTTTTGCGCGCAGCGGCTCGAGCAGGTCGGACAGGCCGTTATGGTCGATCTCCTGCATCAGCGCCAGCAGGCCACCGAGTTCACCGTGGGGAAAGCCTTCACGGGCAAACCAGTTCAGATAGGGGCCGGGCAGGTCGGCAATGATTCGGCCTTTGTACTTGCCGAAGGGCATTTCGCGGGTAATCAGCAGTTCGAGTTTTTCCGGATTCATCAGCACGCTTCATCGGTTCACATCACAGCCTGGAAAATACAGGCATTCTGCATGCAGGCCAAATGACAGATCATGCAAAAAACCAGCATACAGATGGTTCAATCTTTCGTAATTTGTTGAAAATAAAGGATTTTTATCCGATCAAAAAGCTGGCACGCACACTGCAATATCCCTTGCATCTTCAACCCATCGCAAGGAATTGAAAAATGACCGACATGAAAAAAGAAGCCATTTCTGTACTCAACGACCTGATTGAAACCTGCAAGGACGGTCAGGAAGGGTTCAAGACTTGCGCTGAAGACATCAAGCACCCAGAACTGAAAACCCTGTTCGTGCAGCGCTCCGCTGATTGCGCCACCGCGGCAGCCGAGCTGCAGGCTCAGGTACGTTCGCTGGGCGGCGATCCGGAAACCTCGACCAGCGTTGCCGGTGATCTGCACCGTCGCTGGGTCGACGTCAAATCCATGTTCACCGGTAAAGACGAAGAGGCTGTGCTGAACGAAGCAGAGCGCGGTGAAGACCACGCACTGAAGGCCTACAAAGAAGCCTTGGAGAAAATCACCAAGCACAACCTGGTAGGTATTCGTGATCTGGTTGAACGCCAATATCATGGCGTACAACGCAACCACGACCAGGTGAAAGCCCTGCGCAACCAGGCTCGTGCGAGCTCGTAAGAGTTAGTCGGCTGAAAAAAACGCCAGCTTGTCTGGCGTTTTTTTGTGCGCGTCTGGAAAGCAAAGATCGCAGCCTGCGGCAGCTCCTACAGGGGAATGAATTCCAAAGTAGGAGCTGCCGCAGGCTGCGATCTTTTCGATCAACCGATACTGATCGCCGGCAATGTCGGCAACGTCACCGTCTGCTGCTTGCGCGGCGCCAGAATCTCCGCTTCACCATCCACTACCAATTCATCACGCTGATTGAACACGCGAGTGGCAATGCGCACACGAAACTTCGGCAGCTTCTCGAGAATTTCCAGACGCACTGTCAGCGTGTCACCGATCTTCACCGGCTTCTGAAAGCTCATCTGCTGACCGATATAAATGGTGCCCGGCCCAGGCAATTCACAGGCCACCGCTGCACTGATCAGCGCACCGCTGAACATGCCGTGGGCGATGCGTTCCTTGAACATGCTGGCGGCGGCAAACTCGGCGTCCAGATGCACCGGGTTGTGGTCGCCTGACATCGCGGCGAACAGCTGAATGTCGCGCTCTTCGACAGTCTTGCTGTAGCTGGCGGTCTGGCCGACTTCGAGGGCTTCGTAAGGGATGTTGGTAACCTGGGTCATCGGTTTCGATTCCTGTGACGGATTTCAGTCAATCCACAAAAAATTATTCGCTGCGCTGCGGGCGCCGGTGGCTCAGGGCTTGGTCGATCCAGGCGAGCACATCGGTGGTCACTTCGTCGCGATTGCTTTCATTGAACAATTCGTGCCGGGCCTGCGGGTAGATCTTCAGTTGCAGATGCTGGCTGCCGGCCCTGCGCAAGGCATTGGCCAGATCTGTCAGACGCTTGCCCTCGCTCACCGGATCACATTCGCCACCAATCACCAGCAGCGGCAGGCCCGGATCGATCTGCGCGAGATTGGACGCTTTGCTGATTTGCTGCAAGCCGCCGAGCAGGTCGACCCACAGCTGATTGGTGCAGCGAAAGCCGCATAACGGGTCGGCGGCGTATTTGTCGACCTCGGCCGGATCGCGGCTCAGCCAGTCGAAACGGGTGCGCACCGGTTTGAATTTATTGTTGAACGAGCCGAACGACAGCCACTCGATCAACACACTGCGGCCCTTGCCGCCCTGGCGCAGTTTTTCCAGCCGGGCTATTTGCCGCGCGATGCGATAGAGGGCCACCGGCTGGAAATTCGAGCCGCTGAGAATCGCCCCGTGCAGACTGGCGCTGTGGTGCAACAAATAGCCTTGGGCGATGTAGCTGCCCATGCTGTGGCCGAGCAGGATGATCGGCACGCCGGGATGTTGCTGGCCGATGTGCTGGTTGAGGCTGGCCAGATCGCCAACGACCTTGCACCAGCCGTCGTCATCGGCGAAATGGCCAAGGGTGCCGTTGTCGGCGGTGCGACCATGGCCGCGCAGATCCGGGGCGTACACGCCATAGTCTTTGTCGCAAAACGTGTCGGCGAGCCGCGCGTAGCGAGCGCTGTGTTCGGCCATACCATGGGCCAGCAGAATCACCGCTTTCAATGGCGTGGCCGGTAGCCAGCGGTTGACGTACAGGCGGCTGCGGTCACTCGCGTCCAGCCAGAAGGTGTCGTGGGTCATGGCGATTCCTTTGCTCAGCATCGCCACAGTGTATAGCGCGTCTGATCAGCTCACGCCACGGCTGGAAGATTCACGGGATCAATGAGGGCCTGCGTCATATTTGCCTCAATGGCCATAGCTGCTAGTGTCCGTGAAGCTCCGCTTTGTGCTTTTCGCCTTCCATGGACGAAGCAGAAACGACAGAAAGCGGCTCCCGGATCGGCTCAGGTAAAGAGGACAAGAACAATGCAACCTGATTTCTGGAATGACAAACGCCCGGCCGGCGTACCGCTGGACATCGACATGGGCGAGTTCAAGTCGGTCATCGAAGTGTTTGAGCGTTCCTGCAAGAAGTTCGCTGACCGCCCGGCGTTCAGCAGCATGGGCATCACCCTGACCTACGCCGAACTCGAACGCCAGAGTGCGGCGTTCGCCGGTTACCTGCAGGCCCATACCGATCTGGTGCCGGGGGATCGCATTGCGGTGCAGATGCCCAACGTCCTGCATTATCCGATTGCCGTGTTCGGCGCGCTGCGCGCCGGGCTGATCGTGGTCAACACCAACCCGTTGTATACGCCGCGCGAGATGCGCCACCAGTTCAAGGATTCCGGCGCACGCGCGCTGGTCTACCTGAATCTGTTCGGACAGAAAGTCCAGGAAGTGCTGCCCGACACCGACATCCAATATTTGATCGAAGCGAAGATGGGCGACCTGATGCCCACCGCCAAAGGCTGGCTGGTCAACACCGTGGTCAGCAAAGTGAAGAAACTGGTTCCCGAGTATTCGCTGCCGCAAGCGACCTCGTTCAAAAGCGCGCTGCGCATGGGGCGTGGTCTGGGCATCAAGCCGCTGAACGTCGGCCTCGATGACATCGCCGTGCTGCAATACACCGGCGGCACTACCGGCCTGGCCAAGGGCGCGATGCTCACCCACGGCAATCTGGTGGCGAACATGCAGCAGGTGCGCGCCTGTCTGGCTCAGCTCGGCCCGGACGGTCAGCCGCTGTTGCGCGAAGGCCAGGAGGTGATGATTGCGCCGCTGCCGCTGTACCACATCTATGCCTTCACTGCGAATTGCATGTGCATGATGGTCTCGGGCAACCACAACGTGTTGATCTCCAATCCGCGCGACATCGCCGGCTTCATCAAGGAACTGAAGAACTGGCGCTTCTCGGCGCTGCTGGGTTTGAACACCTTGTTCGTCGCGCTGATGGATCACCCTGACTTCAAGACCCTGGATTTCTCCAGCCTGAAGCTGACCAACTCCGGCGGCACCGCGCTGGTCAAGGCCACCGCCGAGCGCTGGGAGCAGATGACCGGTTGCCGTATCACCGAAGGCTACGGCCTGACCGAAACCTCGCCGGTGGCCTGCACCAACCCCTACGGCAATCAGTCGCGCCTGGGCACTGTCGGCCTGCCGGTGCCGGGCACGCTGGTGAAAATCATCAACGATGACGGCGTCGAACAGCCACTGGGCGAACGCGGCGAGCTGTGCATCAAAGGCCCGCAGATCATGAAGGGCTACTGGAACAAACCCGAAGCCACCGCCGAAGTGCTGGATGCCGAGGGCTGGTTCAAGTCCGGCGATATCGCCGTGATCGACCCGGACGGTTTCGTGCGCATCGTCGATCGCAAGAAGGACATGATCATTGTCTCCGGCTTCAACGTGTACCCCAACGAAATCGAAGACGTGGTCATGGCTCACCCGAAAGTCGCCAACTGCGCGGTGATCGGCGTGCCGGACGAACGTTCGGGGGAGGCGGTGAAGCTGTTTGTGGTGGCGCGGGAAACCGGGGTCAGCCTGGAAGAGCTGAAGGCGTACTGCAAAGAGAATTTCACGGCCTACAAGGTGCCGAAGCACATCGTGCTGCGTGAGTCGTTGCCGATGACGCCTGTAGGGAAAATTCTGCGGCGCGAGTTGCGGGATATCGCATAAAGGTTACGAGCGAAAAGATCGCAGCCTTCGGCAGCTCCTACAGGAAACGCATTCCAAATGCAGGAGCTGCCGAAGGCTGCGATCTTTTGCTTTTAAACCCCATGACTACGGGCTTTCACAGGGTAATAGGATTTTTGCTCTAAAATGACCGCTGGCAAGTCTTGAGTCATCAATATGACTGTAGGGGCCTCTTTTGGCTCTGGTCGACCCTTGGCAAAGCTGCTACTCTCGGCGCGCTTTGTGACTTCTCGGCCTGTAAAACGCCGGATTCACCAATACAAAACACACACCAATAATAATCGCATCAAATGCGGTGAAGAATTCGCGTTGCTGAGGAGTGGGCTTCCATGATCGAAGACTTTTGGAAGGATAAGTACCCGGCTGGAATCGCAGCCGAGATCAATCCAGACGAGTATCCGAACATTCAGGCAGTGTTGAAGCAATCCTGCCAACGCTTCGCCAACAAACCGGCTTTCAGCAACCTCGGCAAGACAATCACCTACGGTGAGCTGTACGAGCTGTCCGGTGCCTTTGCCGCGTATCTGCAACAGCATACCGACTTGCAGCCCGGTGATCGAATCGCCGTGCAACTGCCCAACGTCCTGCAGTACCCGGTCGCGGTCTTCGGTGCCATTCGCGCCGGGCTGATCGTGGTCAACACCAACCCGCTGTACACCGCGCGGGAAATGGAACACCAATTCAACGACTCCGGCGCCAAAGCCCTGGTGTGCCTGGCGAACATGGCGCACCTGGCCGAAGCCGTGGTGCCGAAGACCGGCGTCAAGCACGTCATCGTCACCGAAGTCGCCGACTTGCTGCCGCCGATCAAGCGCCTGCTGATCAACAGCGTCATCAAGTACGTGAAGAAAATGGTCCCGGCCTATCACTTGCCCAAAGCCATCAAGTTCAACGACGTCCTGAGCAAAGGCCACGGCCAGCCAGTGGCCGAAGCCAATCCGGACAGCGGCGATGTCGCAGTGCTGCAATACACCGGCGGCACCACCGGCGTGGCCAAGGGCGCGATGCTCACGCACCGCAACCTGGTCGCCAACATGCTGCAATGCAAGGCGCTGATGGGCTCCAACCTCAACGAAGGCTGCGAGATCCTGATCACGCCGCTGCCGCTGTATCACATCTATGCGTTCACCTTTCATTGCATGGCGATGATGCTGATCGGCAACCACAACATCCTGATCAGCAACCCGCGCGACCTGCCGGCGATGGTCAAGGAACTGTCGAAGTGGAAGTTCAGCGGTTTCGTCGGTCTGAACACGCTGTTCGTGGCGCTGTGCAACAACGAAGGTTTCCGCAAACTGGATTTCTCCGCGCTGAAAGTTACCCTGTCCGGCGGCATGGCCCTGCAACTGGCGGCGGCCGAGCGCTGGAAAGCCGTGACCGGTTGCGCCATCTGCGAAGGCTACGGCATGACCGAAACCAGCCCGGTGGCCACGGTCAACCCGATCCAGCACATCCAGATCGGCACCATCGGCATTCCGGTGCCGTCGACCCTGTGCAAAGTCATCGACGATGCCGGTGTCGAACAGCCGCTGGGCGAGATCGGCGAGCTGTGCGTCAAAGGCCCGCAAGTGATGAAGGGCTACTGGCAGCGTCAGGAAGCCACCGATGAAATGCTCGACAGCGACGGCTGGCTGAAAACCGGTGACATCGCGCTGATCCAGCCGGACGGCTACATGCGCATCGTCGATCGCAAGAAAGACATGATTCTGGTGTCTGGCTTCAACGTCTATCCGAACGAACTGGAAGACGTGCTGGCGACTTTGCCGGGCGTGTTGCAGTGCGCGGCGATCGGTGTGCCGGACGAGAAATCGGGTGAGGCGATCAAGATTTTCATCGTCGCCAAACCGGGCGTGACCCTGACCAAAGAGCAGGTCATGGACCACATGCGCGCCAACGTTACCGGCTACAAAGTGCCGCGCTCGGTGGAATTCCGCGATGCGCTGCCGACCACCAACGTCGGCAAGATCCTGCGCCGCGAATTGCGGGATGAAGAACTGAAGAAGATCAAGGCCAAGTCTGCCGCGTAAATAAAAAGCCCCGCAGATGCGGGGCTTTTTGTTGGGAAAGATTGGTGATTTGCAGCGTCTGGTAAATTCTACCCCCTCACCCCAACCCTCTCCCCCAAGGGGGCGAGGGGGAAGGGAGCCGATCTTCAAGCTTTTCAGAACCTGAGTTCGGCTCGATATTTCAGGTCGGCGTATTCCGTAAGAACAACCCGGTCGGTCCCCTCTCCCTCTGGGAGAGGGCTAGGGTGAGGGGAAGGGCTGACGCCACAAATCCTACTGACGAAACGGCGCAAAATTCACGTTGGTCCCCGCCGGACGCATGTCCTGCAGGTACGAATCCTTGTCCGCACTCAATTCCAGGCTCAGCGCCGCCTTGCGTTTGCCTTCATTGCGAATCACCAGGCCTTCGAGCTTTTCGCGCAGGAACACCGTCGGCACTTTCAGGTGCAGCAACTCATCGGTGGCCGGGGTGTGCAGCAGCAAGTGAATCCACTCGTACTGACCGATGGGCAGACGCGACACCGGCAGGTCGAACCACCAGATATTGCGGTTGCGGTTCAGTTCGGCGAAGTGGCAGTTGTTGGTGCCGAGCACGGCGCCGCCCAGTTCCTGGTTGCGACGGGCGATGGCCTGGGTTTTATTGAGCTTCATGACATTCCTGCGAATCGGTGTGCCGGGCGCGACGCCCGTAGGCTGAGCATTCTCGGGGCAACGCCGGCAAACATAAAGCGCAACCTGCGCGCCACGACGAAATGCCGGCAAAATAAATGAAACTCGGCGCAAAGCGCACCGGTCAATCGTTACGTAATGACTTTTCTTCCCTATATGCATCACGGAGAAACACCATGAGTAGCACAGGCGATAAAGTAAAAGGCATGGCCAACGAAGCCGTCGGTAACGTCAAGCAAGGCGTCGGCAAGGTCACTGACAACGACAAGCTGCGCGCCGAAGGCAAGGTTCAAGAGAAAAAAGGCGAAGCCCAGCAAGCGGTTGGCAACGCCAAGGACGCTGTGAAAAAAGGCGTCGACAAGGCGTAAGCGAGCCTTGAACGAATCACACGAGCGGCCATCCAAGGATGGCCGTTTTTGTATCAGAACCCTGCGGTCATCCGCCGAAGGATCGCCAAGTAGGCTACCTTGAGGTAAAAAACGGCCCCTGAGTCGCCACGACTTCAACCTTTTGCGGCGCAAGGAGACGCGAATGATATTTCCGGACATGAAAGGTCTGCCCCTGCACCGGGTGATGGTGCGCACGGTCACTGAGTTCGTCGATGACGAAATGTCGACCTACGCCTCGGCGCTGGCCTACCAGATGCTGTTCTCGCTGTTTCCGTTCATTCTTTTCCTGATTGCCCTGATCGGTTTCCTGCACCTGCCAGACTTCTTTTCCTGGCTGCGTCTGCAATCTGAACTGGTGCTGCCACCGCAGGCACTGGAGCAGGTCAACCCGGTGATCGACCAGTTGCAGCAATCCAAGGGTGGCCTGCTGTCCATCGGTATCGTTATTGCGCTGTACACCGCGTCCGCCGGCGTGCGCCTGATGATGAGCGCAATGAATGCCGCCTACGACGTGGTCGAAGGCCGGCCGATCTGGAAGCGCTTCCCGTTGTCGATCGTCTACACCGTCGGCATCGCCGGCATGCTGCTGATCGCCGCTGCGCTGATGGTGCTCGGGCCGCAGGTGATGGGCTGGATTGCCGCACAAGTGGGACTGGAATACTTCATCGTCACGGTGTGGACGATCGCCCGCTGGCCGGTGATCGTGATTCTGATGATGGTCGCGGTGGCGCTGATCTATTACGTGATGCCCGACGTCAAACAGGAATTCCGTTTTATCACCCCAGGTTCGGTGCTGGCTGTGGTGGTGTGGATCCTCGCCTCGCTGGGTTTTGCCTTCTACGTGAAAACCTTCGCCAACTACAACGCGATGTATGGCAGCATCGGGGCGATCATCGTGCTCTTGCTGTATTTCTACATTTCCTCCGCAGTCCTGTTGCTCGGCGCGGAGATGAATGCAGTGATCGAGCACATGTCCGCCGAAGGCAAGGAAAAGGGCGAAAAAGCCCCTGGCGAGCCTGACGAATCCCCCAAACAACACGTCTCGGGCCTGGGCCGCGATCATTCGCTCAAGCCGGACACTGATGAAGCCCGAACATGATTCGTGAAATTCTGAAAATGGGTGACGAGCGCCTGCTGCGCATCGCCGCGCCGGTACCACCGGAAATGTTCAACAGCGCCGAGCTCTGGCAACTGATCGATGACATGTTCCAGACCATGGAAAGCGTCGGCGGCGTTGGCCTCGCGGCGCCGCAGATTGGCGTCGACCTGCAACTGGTGATCTTCGGCTTCGAACACAGCGAGCGTTACCCGGATGCTGAAGCAGTGCCGCAGACGATCCTGATCAACCCGCTGATCACGCCGTTGAATCCGTTGATGGAAGAGGGCTTCGAAGGTTGTCTGTCGGTGCCCGGCCTGCGCGGCGCGGTGGAGCGTTATCAGCAGATTCGCTACGAAGGCTTTGATCCCAAGGGCGAGCCGATCGTGCGAGTGGCCTCGGGGTTTCATGCACGGGTGGTGCAGCATGAATGCGATCACCTGATCGGCCGGCTGTATCCGTCGCGGATTACCGATTACAGCAAGTTCGGCTTTACCGAAGTGCTGTTTCCGGATCTTGATCCCAACGCTGACGACTGATTGTCAGAACACCATCAACCCCTGTGGGAGCGAGCCTGCTCGCGAACGCGGAGTATCAGAACCAAATTCGGCGCTGACACACCGCATTCGCGAGCAGGCTCGCTCCCACAGGGTTTCAGCGTAAATCTGCGGGATTGAGCCTCATCGCAATCATCGGCTTGCTCCGCGCATACCGGCTCAACCGCTCGGCCATCGCCTGCGGCAGCGGCGGATCGAAGCTGAACCCGCTTCGCTCATAAAACCCGCGCAAATCCGGATGGCAAAACAGCCACACCGGCTCGTCCACCTGGGCAACCGCCGCTGCAATCAACTGCGCAGCGACACCTTGTTCCCGACACTGCGGATCGACAAACAACCCCGTCAGCCAGTGCCCACCGGATACCGGCCGCAGACACAGCGCCGCAACGATCTCGCCGCGCCTTGCCACCCACAGCTGCGCCTCGCGCACGGCTTTCATCGACGACTGGTGGCTGCGGTAGAACTTGTTCATCAGCGGCCACAACGATTCGTCGAGCTGGCTGTAGTGGATATCGGACATGGTTCGGGCTGTCGCTGGGAAAAGCGCCGATTATAAAAGAACGCACGCTCCGGGATAGGTGTATACCTGAACTCACACCCCTGTGAGTGGAGTACCGATCATGTCCAAAGGTATGGATTCAAAGAAAGCCGCGAAGAAGAAGCCGGCCAAGACCGCGATTGAAAAACGCGCAGAGAAGAAAGCCAAGAAGGTCGATATTTTCGGCCATTGATCAAACCATGCGGAAGCCCGGTTCACGGGCTCCCGCCTCGCTGGCGAAAACGTCCGTTTTCACCACACTGTTTCCCGCGCTGAACCGTTTCTTGTGCAAAAAATGCCAGATACTGGCCGACTAGTGGCCTTGCGCCCGGCGTTCGGCTGGCTATGCTTGCAGGTAACTAACCATGTCGACCGTCATGCCAACAGGCGACGGCACAGGTTGGTCCGTGATTCATGCTGCCAGAGTGCGCAAATAAAGGCACCGACACTGAACCAACAAGGAGCGTCACCAACATGGAAGTTCTTCACGTTAGGGCTGGCCCGAGTGCGGGCTATCAAGAAAAGGATGTCTTGATCAGAGCGTCGCTGCAGGGACCCTCCGATTGATCATCATTTATTACCTGACAACTTCCTCCCGTGGAGGAAGGCGTGTGCCTGTTCTGTGGAACGTAGTGGTGGATCTTGAAAGACCTGAACTTTCATCAAATCAAAAGAACGCGCGGAAGGTGATACAACCATGTTCAACCTACATCACAAGGCTGACCTGCGGGAAATCGAGCGTTTCAGTTGTGCGCTGACTGAGGCCAACGCGAAAATCGAAGCGATCAGCCGCTCGATGGCGATGATCGAGTTCACTCCGGACGGCATCGTTCTCGACGCCAACGAGAACTTCTGCAAGACCATGGGCTACAGCGCCGAAGAAGTGCGCGGCAAACACCATCGGATCTTCTGCGAAGAAAGCTTTTATCGCAGCGAGGACTACGCGAAGTTGTGGCGCGACCTGGCCCGTGGTGAACCGCTCAGCGGCACTTTCCTGCGTCTGAACAAGAGTGGCCGGGAGATCTGGCTTGAAGCCAGTTACATGCCGGTATTCGGTCCCGACAAACAGGTCAGAAGTGTGATCAAGGTTGCGGCGGACATCACCGCACGCATCAACAAAGAGCATGAAGAAGAAGCCATGCTGGCGGCGATCGGCCGTTCCATGGCGGTGATCGAGTTCACCCCCGAAGGCAATGTCATCCGCGCCAACGACAACTTTTTGCAGACCATGCAGTACGCGCACCCTGAAATTGTCGGCCAGCACCACAGCCTGTTCTGTCACCGCGCCGAAGCCGAATCCGCGCAGTACAAGGCGTTCTGGGCTTCGCTCAATCGCGGCGAATATCACTCGCACCGTTTCGAGCGCAAGAACAAGTCCGGGCAGATGGTTTATCTGGAGGCTTCGTATAACCCGCTGTTCGACGCCAAGGGCCGCTTGTACAAAGTGGTCAAGTTCGCCAGCGACATCACTCGGCAAATGACCACTCTGCAGAACGCTGCGGAATCGGCCCACAGTACCTCGGTGCAAAACGACGCCTGCGCGCAGAAAGGCTCACAGGTGGTGCAGCAGACCGTGCAGATCATTCAGGACATTTCCCGCGATCTGAATGAAGCGGCGGTGAGCATCGATGCGGTCAGCAAACAGTCGGACATCATCGGCACCATCGTCCAGACCATTCGCGGCATTGCCGATCAGACCAATTTGCTGGCGCTCAACGCCGCGATCGAAGCCGCGCGTGCCGGTGAGCATGGACGCGGTTTTGCCGTCGTCGCCGATGAGGTGCGCAGCCTCGCCGCGCGGACCAGTCAGGCCACTCTGGAAATTGTCGACGTGGTGCGCAAGAACCACGACCTGTCGCTGAGCGCAGTGTCGAGCATGCAGTCGAGTCTGAGCCGCACCGGGCTGGGCGTGGAACTGGCCAACGAAGCGGGCGAGGTGATCCTGGAAATCCAGCAAGGCTCGCGGCATGTGGTGGATGCGATCAGCCAGTTCAATGAAACCCTGCAATTGAACTGAGCTGTTTCAACATCACCAATAACCAATGTGGGAGCGAGCCTGCTCGCGAAAGCGTTGTGTCAGTCAAGCCTATAGCCACTGACACGACGCCTTCGCGAGCAGGCTCGCTCCCACAGGTGAGTCCTGTGTTGGCCGTCAACGATGGGCAATATTTTCCAGTGCCAGATTACGCGTACGCGGGCCGAACCAGCCGATGGTCAGCATCACGATCAGCATGCTGCTGACGATGAACGCCAGTACCCCCGGCGTGCCGAAGTTATCCAGGAACATGCCGATCAGCAGACTGCTGAACACCGTCGACAAGCGACTGAACGAATAGCAGAACCCGACCGCGCGGGCGCGGATGTTGGTCGGGAACAGCTCGCTTTGATAGGAGTGATAACTGAAGCTCAGCCAGGCGTTGCAGAAGGTGATCATCACACCGCAGAAAATCAGCCCGAAGGCGCTGGTCTGCAGGGCGAACAGGGTGCCGAAGGTCATCGCGCCGAGCGCCGAGCCGACGATTTGCCATTTGTTCTCGAAACGGTTGGCGAACTTCACAAACAGCAACGGCCCGAGCGGGTAGGCGAGGGTGATGATGAACGCATACATCAGACTGTGGGTGACGCTCACGCCCTGGCCGGAAAGCAGCGCCGGCAACCAGTTGCCGAAACCGAAGAAACCGATCGCCTGAAAGATATGAAAAACGATCAGCATCAACGCGCGGCGGCGGTAGGGCGGCTGCCAGATATCGGCGAAACGGCCCTTGCCTTCGACATCGACCGGCACCGGTTCCGGCGCATCCAGCGCTTTGCCGTAATCCTTGGCGCAGCGCGCTTCGAGATGGTGGAGGATCCGATTGGCCTCATCGAACCGACCGTGTTGCGCCAGCCAGCGCGGCGATTCCGGCAAACGCTTGCGCAGCCACCAGATAAACAGCGCAAACACCGCGCTGGCCAGCACCACCCAACGCCAGCCGGACACCCCGAACGGCGCTTGCGGCACCAGCCACCACGACATCAAGGCCACCGCCGGCACCGAGAGGAACTGCACGAAAAACGCAAAGGCGAACGCCGAGCTGCGCATGCGTTTAGGGACCAGTTCCGAGAGGTAGGCATCGATCGTCACCAATTCGATACCCAAGCCGATGCCGACCAGAAAACGCATGCCGATGATGCCCAGCGCTGAGGTCTGAATCCCCATCAGGACTGTCGCCACCGTGTACCAGATCAGCGCGAAGGTGAAGATTGCCCGGCGACCGAAGCGATCCGCCAACGGACTGAGCAGACTGGCGCCGAGGAACAGGCCGAGGAACGTCGCCGAGGCGAACGCCGCCTGATCGGAGAAGCCGAACACCCCCTGACTGCCAGTGGCGAACAGGCCGTCGCGAATCAGCCCGGGACTGATGTAGGCGGTCTGGAACAGATCGTAGAGTTCGAAAAATCCACCGATCGACAGCAGCGCCACCAGACGCCAGATGGTGGCGACGGCGGGCAGACGGTCGATGCGGGCGGAAATCTCGGCGGCGCGTACCGGGTCGATGCCGTCACTGTGCGCGGCGGCGGAAGCGTGAGCAGTCATAAGCTGATCCATTTTTTATTGATGGAAAAGCTTAGCCTGCTATCGGAATTGATGGATTGTGAATATCAGCGGTTTACCCGGTCAAACCGCTGATTTCTCGCAATATCTGCTTACGAATTAGCGATTTATGCCGCAGCGGCAGAATCCGGCAGCGCCGAATTCGGCAGGCCGAAGATCCGGTCAAACAGCCAGTTGAACACGAAGGTGTAGCACGGGATGAAAATGATCAGTGCCAGATCCAGCAGGAACGCCTGCACCAGACTGATGTTCATCCACCACGCGATCAACGGAATCAGAAACACGATCAGCGTCAGTTGAAAGCCGACCGCGTGGGCGATGCGCCGTTTGACCGTACGGGTGCGCGAGATCTGGCGACTTTCCCAGCGCTCGAACAACGAGGTGTAGATGAAATTCCAGGTCACGGCGATGCTGGTGATGATCACCGCCAGCGGCCCGGTGCTGCCAGGAGATGTGCCCGAGAGCAACGCCAGACCGAGGGCCGAGAAGGTCATGCCGATCACTTCGTAGAGCGACACGTAGACCAGTTTGCGTTTCACGCCTTGCATGCAGATTTGCCTCTTTCTTGCCGAATGTTGGCCAGCGGGGCTGGCGAAGGCGAGCAAAGATAGCTTCAATAGACCTGACAGAAAAAGTCGGTAGCTTTCAGTTTTATTGATAGGTGAGGCATTTGAATTTCAGCAGCGACAGCATCGAATTATTTCTCGCGGTGATCGAGCGCGGCTCGTTTTCCGCCGCCGCGCGGCAGTTGGGCAAGGTGCCGTCGGCAGTAAGCATGGGCATCGCCAATCTTGAAGCGGAACTCGGTTACCCGCTGTTCGACCGCAGTCATCGTGAGCCGCAACCGACGGCGATGGCGCAGTCGTTGGTGCCCCACGCGCGACTGATCGCCGAGCAGCTCAAGCAGCTGCAGGTGCACGCGGTGGAGCTGTCGCTGGGGCTGGAAAGCAGGTTGTCGATTGGCGTGGTTGCGGACATGGATCGACACCGCTTGCTGGCAGCGATCAAGGTGATTGCCGAGCGGCATCCGTTGCTCGATATCGAAGTGCTGACTGCGCCACAGGATGATGTGCTGGCGATGTTGCACACTGGCCGGGTCAGCGTGTGTCTGGCGTTTGCCGGGTTAAGTGTCAATGCGCTGGAGCGGTTTCAGTTCGTCGGCAGCGAACGCATGATCGCGACGCTGGCGGCGGACAGCCCGTTGTTGCAAGGGCGGGATGTGTTTCTCGAAGATCTGGTGCAGGTGCGGCAGATCATCGTCGCCAGCCGCGACTTGCCGATCAGCGAGACGCGGCCATTGGTGGCTGAATCCTACTGGCGTACGGACAATCTCGAGACGGCGATGGAAATGGTTGAAGCGGGATTGGGCTGGGGGAATTTTCCGCTGTCGGTGGTGCAGCCGTGGCTGGACGCGGGACGCTTGAAGCGGCTGAATTTTCGCAACATCGAAAATGGCCTGGTGCTGCCGGTGCATGCGGTGTGGCTCAAGAGCCAGCCCTTGCAGAAGGGCGCGCAGGCGTTGGTCGACCTGCTCAGCCATTGAATTTGGTAGATATCCCCTGTGGGAGCGAGCCTGCTCGCGAAGGCGTCGTGTCAGCTGTATCAATACTGACTGACCCACCGCTTTCGCGAGCAGGCTCGCTCCCACAAGGGTTGTGTTTCAACTCAGCATTTGTGAAGGGTCAGGTACTCTCGCGCACCTTCAGCTCAAACCCCATATCCTCCATCGGGCGCGCCACTTTGTTGCCCGCCATTAACGTGAGCATCTGCTCCGCCGCGCGCCGGCCGATCGCCTCGCGCGGCGTGTTGATGCTGCTCAGGCGCGGGACCATGTGCTCGGACATCGGCAAGTCGTTGAAACCCAGAATCGCCACTTGCTCGGGAATCTTGATGCCGTTACGCAACGCTTCCAGGAGCGCACCCTGGGCCAAGTCGTCGTTGCCGAAGAAAATCGCATCAACATCCGGATGCGCCGCCAGCAATTGCAGGAACAGCTCGCCGCCCAAGCCCACCGACGAAGCACGTGGCGTCAGCACTTCCAGATCCGGGTCGTAACGGCCTGCCTTCTGCAACGCCTTGCGGAAACCCTCACCGCGCAGCAGGGTGCGCTGGTCCAGCTGCGCGCCGATGTACGCCAGACGTTTACGCCCACGGGACAGGAGATGTTCGGCGGCAGTTTCACCCGCGCTCAACTGCGATAAGCCTACGCAATTGACTCCGGCAGCACTGTCCAGCTCCATCATGTACACGCAGGGAATGTTGCTGGCCTCGATCATCCGCCGCGAACTTTCCGTGCGATCAAAACCGGTCAGCAGAAACCCGCGCGGCTGATAAGCCATGTAATTGCGCAGCAGGTTTTCTTCTTCATCGCGCGAATAGTGGAAGTTGCCGATCAGCACTTCGAAGCCTTTGGGCGTCAGCACCCGATGAATGGCTTCCAGCGTGTCGATGAACAGCAGGTTGGACAGTGACGGCACCAGCACCACCACCGAATGGCTCTGCGCCGAGGCCAGTGCGCGGGCGGCGGGGTTGACTACATAATTGAGTTCAAGCGCAGCTTTCTGCACTTTTTCCACCAGTTCGGTGGCCACCGTGCTTACCCCGCGCAAGGCGCGCGAGGCAGTGATCGGGCTGACGCCGGCCAGGCGGGCTACTTCGTTGAGGGTCGGACGGCCGGTGGTGCGGGTATTTTTATCGTTCTTGGGGGAGGTCATCGGGCGGCTTGCCAAACAAAAATCAAGGCACTAAGGTAGCGCTGTCCTGATGCAGCTGCAAATGCGTGAGCGCGGTCCTGCCTGATCTGTGCTCTTTGGCGTCGGGAACAAACCTGCTGCAACCCAAAAAAACGACAAGAAGGCGTCGGCAACTTCTGCCTGTGCACTAGAGTCATAGCTAGCAAAGGTAGCGCTGTCTGCGCGCTGAGGTGTTATATGAGTCATCCCATCACCGCCCTGGTCATCATGGGCGTTGCCGGTTGCGGCAAGACGTGCGTCAGCCAGGCCCTGTGCCATTTGAGCGGCGCCACTGCCATTGAAGGCGATACTTTCCATCCGGCCGCGAACATCGAAAAGATGAGCGCGGGGATCCCCCTGAACGACGAAGACCGCGCCGGCTGGCTCGACAGCCTGTGCGATGAACTGCGTCGCGTCGATGCCCAAGGCCAGCGCCCGGTGTTGACCTGCTCGGCCCTTAAACACAGTTACCGCGAACGTCTGCGCAGTGCCCTGCCTGGCCTGGGTTTCGTGTTTCTTGAATTGACTCCGGAAGTCGCCGCCGAGCGCGTATCGCACCGCCCGGGCCACTTCATGCCGGCGACGTTGATCGAAAGCCAGTTCGCCACCCTCGAATCGCCCAAGGGCGAGCCGCTGACTCTGCCGCTCAATGCCTCGATTCACAGCGTTGAAGAGCTGGCCCTGCAGGCTCACGTCTGGTGGCAGGCCAACGGCCTGAAACAGGCGATATGAGCATGTTGAAAAAGACAGCGCTGTCCTCCCGACTTCTGTTCAACCCGCTTTAATAACAACAACAATCCAGGAGACACCCCCCATGTTTGGCATGTCCCACGAGACGTTCCTGCTGCTCGATGCAGTGGTCACGGTAATCGGCCTGATTATCCTGATCACCAAATTCAAGATTCACCCTTTTATCGCCCTGACCATCGCCGCCGCCTTCCTCGGCCTGACTTCCGGCATGCCGATCAACACCATCATCAAGGCGTTCCAGGACGGCTTCGGTGGCGTGCTCGGTTTCGTCGGCATCATCCTCGCCCTGGGCACCATGCTCGGCAAAATGATGGCCGAATCCGGCGGCGCCGATCAGATCGCCCAGACCCTGATTCGCGCCTTCGGCAAGGACAAGGTGCAGTGGGCGATGATGTTCGCTGCGTTCCTGGTGGGTATCCCGCTGTTCTTCGAAATCGGCTTCGTGCTGCTGATTCCGCTGGTGTTCATCGTTGCCCGTCGTACCGGTGTGTCGATCATCAAGATCGGTATCCCGCTGCTCGCCGGCCTCTCTGCGGTGCACGGTCTGGTACCGCCGCACCCAGGCCCGCTGCTGGCCATCGGCGTGTTCGGCGCTGACATCGGCAAGACCATTCTCTACGGTCTGATCGTCGCGCTGCCGACCGCCATCATTGCCGGTCCGATCTTCGGTACATTCATCGCCAAGCACATTCCTGGCCACCCGAATCAGGAGCTGGTCGATCAACTGGCCCGCGAAAACGATTCGGCCAACCTGCCGAGCTTCAGCATCACCCTGGTCACCGTGCTGTTGCCGGTGTTCCTGATGCTGCTGAAAACCTTCGCTGACGTGGCACTGCCGGACGGCAACTTCTTCCGCATCTGGATGGACATGATCGGCCACCCGATCTCCGCATTGCTGCTGGCGCTGCTGCTGTCGCTGTACACCTTCGGCTACAAGCAGGGCATCGGTTCCAACCAGATGCTCAAATGGCTCGACGCAAGCCTGGCGCCAACCGCCGCGATCATTCTGATCATTGGTGCGGGCGGTGGCTTCAAGCAGATGCTGGTGACCAGTGGCGTGGGTGACGTGATCGGCCACATGGCGGTCAGCGCGCAGATCTCGCCGATCCTGCTGGCCTGGCTGGTAGCGGCGGTAATCCGTATTGCAACCGGTTCGGCGACTGTGGCGACCATCACTGGCGCCGGCATTGTGGTGCCGGTTGTCGGCATGATTCCGGGCGTCAACCGTGAGCTGCTGGTGCTGGCCACCGGCGCCGGTTCGCTGATTCTGTCCCACGTCAACGACGCAGGTTTCTGGCTGGTCAAGCAGTACTTCAACATGACTGTGGCCGAAACCTTCAAGACCTGGACCGCGATGGAAACCATTCTGTCGGTAGTGGGCCTGGGCTTTATCCTGCTGTTGTCGCTGTTCGTTTAAGCGGCAGTTTGCAGGCACAAAAAAACCGCAGTGATGCGGTTTTTTTGTGGGTGGATTTCGTGGTTCACCCAAAACCAATGTGGGAGCGAGCCTGCTCGCGAAGGGGCCAGGTCAGCCAGCCAATATGCTGACTGACCCACCGCTTTCGCGAGCAGGCTCGCTCCCACAGGGGGCAGGTGTCAGGCAGGAGATTTCGGATTGAAGCCATCCGCGCGGAACATCCCGCGAATCCCGCGCACGGCCTGACGAATGCGGTCCTGATTTTCGATCAGGGCGAAGCGCACGTGATCATCGCCGTACTCGCCAAAACCCACGCCCGGCGAAACGCAGACCTTGGCCTCGGCCAGCAGTTTCTTGGCGAACTCCAGCGAACCCAGATGCGCATACGCCTCGGGAATCTTCGCCCAGACATACATCGACGCTTTCGGATTCTCGACCATCCAGCCCAGCTCATGCAGGCCTTTGACCAGCACGTTGCGCCGCTGACGATACTGCTCGGCGATGTCGCGCACGCACTGTTGATCGCCTTCCAGCGCGGCAATCGCCGCCACTTGCAGCGGGGTGAAGGTGCCGTAGTCGTGGTAGCTCTTGATCCGCGCCAGGGCGCTGACCAGTTCCGGGTTGCCGACCATGAACCCGATGCGCCAGCCGGCCATGTTGTAGCTCTTGGACAGGGTGAAAAACTCCACCGCAATGTCCTTGGCCCCTGGCACCTGCATGATCGACGGGGCTTTCCAGCCGTCGTAGACAATGTCGGCGTAAGCCAGGTCGTGGATGACCAAAACGTCGTACTGCTTGGCGAGCGCGATCACCCGTTCGAAGAAATCCAGCTCCACGCACTGCGCGGTCGGATTGGACGGGAAACCGAGGATCATCATTTTCGGCTTGGGGATCGAGCCGCGAATGGCCCGTTCCAGTTCATCGAAGAAATCCACGCCCGGCACCAGCGGCACCGAACGCACCTGAGCGCCGGCAATCACTGCGCCGTAAATGTGGATCGGATAGCTCGGGTTCGGCACCAGCACGGTGTCGCCCTGGTCCAGGGTCGCCAGCATCAAATGCGCCAGGCCTTCCTTGGAACCGATGGTGACAATGGCTTCGCTTTCCGGGTCGATATCGACTTCGTAGCGCTGCTTGTACCAGTTGGAAATCGCCCGGCGCAGGCGCGGAATGCCCTTGGACGTCGAGTAACCGTGGGTGTCTTCACGTTGGGCGACCTGCACCAGTTTTTCGACAATGTGCGGCGGCGTGGCGCCGTCGGGATTGCCCATGCTCAGGTCGATGATGTCTTCACCACGGCGGCGAGCGGCCATCTTCAGCTCGGCGGTGATGTTGAACACGTAAGGGGGGAGTCGATCTATGCGCGCAAAGCGGCGCGGCGAACCTTGTTCGGCCATTGTTGCCTCGGATAACGTAAGCGCCCGGAACCGTCCGAGCGACGCTGGTCACTGCGGTGACCTGTGGCGGAAGATAAGGGCAGTGATGGCATACTGTCCAGCGCGGTTGTAAACATTTTTTTCAAGGAAAATCGGTCAATGGAATTCACCAGCGGCTTCTTGCTGAGCCTTTCGCTGTGCCTGGATATCGGCGTAGCCAACATCGCGATGATCACCCTGGCCATGCAGCGCGGCTACTTTCAGGGCTTCGCTCTGGGCCTGGGCACCTGCGTCGGCGACCTGATTTACGCGGTGCTGGCCTTGGCCGGCATGACCGTTTTGCTGCAATACGAAACCGTGCGCTGGGTCCTGTGGATTGGCGGTTCGGCGCTGCTGATCTACTTCGCGGCGAAGATGATTTATTCGGCGATCCACCACGAAGCGTTGCTGGCGGAAACGGCGGAAGTGGGGCAGAACTCCCATCGCAAGGAATTCTTTCGCGGCATCTTCCTCGCGATGTCGTCGCCGAGTGCGATTCTCTGGTTTGCTGCGGTCGGCGGCACATTGATTGCGCGATCCGGTGGCGGTGGTCCGTTGAGTTCGGCGCTGTTTTTGGGCGGCTTTCTCTGCGCCGGGCTGCTGTGGTCGGCCGGTCTGTGCTTCGCGGCAAGCCACGGCGGCAAACTGCTGGGCGACAAGCTGCTGCGCTACTCCTATCTGGCATCGGCGGCGATCTTCTGCTATTTCGCGGTCTACGTGATCGTTTCCGGGTACAACGAGTTTGTCGGCTCGGGCGCCGTCGAGCAGTTGCATGCGCTGTAAACGTGCGAAACGGATCGGGCTTTCTATACTCCCAGCCGAACCCACTTTTGCGTTCTGAGGAGTCGCGTCATGGATGAACAACCACGCGTCGAATTGGCTGGGCCGCGCTTCGAACACGGGCAATTTCTGTTGATTGCCGGTTTCGGTGGGCGATTCACTCAGCAAACCACCGAAAACATTCCAGCGTTGTGGGAAAAACTGATTCCGCACTTGGGAAAAATCCCGGCGCAAGTCAATGAAGTGACCTACGGCGTTTGCTGCAACGCGGACGGCGAGGGCGGTTTCGAATACATCGCCGGAGTGCAGATCGATAAGCTCGACGACCTGCCGGAAAAGTACCGCTGGGTTGAAATCCAGCCGCAGAAATATGCGGTGTTCGAGCACAAGGGGTCACTGGCGCAACTCCCTGACACCTTCCAGTACATCTGGAACACTTGGCTGCCGCAGTCCGCTTACGAAGCGGCGGATGCCCCGGAATTCGAGCGCTATAGCGAGGATTTCAATCCGAAGCTCAATACCGGCACCCTGGAAATCTGGCTGCCGATCAAGGCTTGAGCGGTGTAACAATCGAGGCGGAGCATGTCCGCCCCGGTGGTTCTGCTTTATGCTGGCGGGCCTTGTTTCCACAGATTCCCGAGTTGCCATGAACACCGTGATCCGCAACGTCAGCGCCGCCGACCTTGACCGCTGCTACGCCATCGAAACCGACGCCTATGAAGGCGACGAAGCTGCTACCCGCGAAAAGATCGCCACGCGCATCGCCACCTGGCCGGACGGCTTCATCGTCGCCGAGGTGGACGGCGTGGTCGCCGGTTTCATCAATTCCGGCGCGGCGTTCGACGTGCAGATGTCCGACGAGGCCTTCAAGGAGCTGATCGGCCACGACCCGAAAGGGCCGAACGTGGTGATCATGTCGGTGGTGGTGCACCCGGATTACCAAGGGCAGGGCCTGGCCAAGCGCCTGCTCGGCGAATTCATCGAGCGCATGCGTGGGATGGACAAAGCGACAATTCATCTGATGTGCAAAGAGCAACACATTGCGTTGTACGCCGGGTTTGGCTTTGCTTACATCAAACCGTCGGAGTCCGACCACGGCGGCATGGCGTGGCACGAGATGATCCTGACCCTCTGAAGCCAACACCTATCGAAACTGCCTGATCGTTCCCACGCTCCGCGTGGTAATGCAGCCGGGGACGCTCCGCGTCCCAAAAGCGTGACGCAGAGCGTCACAAAGAGGCGTTCCCACGCGGAGCGTGGGAACGATCAGGGGATACTCAGAAGAACAGCCCCATCCGCCGCTCGTAACCGATCCGGCCCTTGTACGCTTCGCCGCTGTCGACATAGCCATGCTTGGCGTACAGCGCAATCGCCGCCTCGTTATCAGCGTCCACCGACAATTCCAGTCCTTTGATTTCCGGCCACGCTTCACGGGCGACAGCGGGCAGCGCTTGCAGGCAGGCCTTGCCATAACCCATGCCCTGTGCACGGCGATCGACCTGCAAGGCATGCAACGTGGCGCTGTGTTCGTCGGCCCAGTCGGGCAACACCGGCGGGCGCTTGAGCAGCAGAAACGCTACCGGTACGTCGTCCGCCAGCAGGGCAAAACCCTTTACGCCGGGGCCGGGTTTCGACAGCAGGGTGTGCAAGGCACCGTGGATGTCGCCGGAGAATTTGATCTGCTCGGGGTGGATTTCAATGGCCTCGACTTGCTGACGCTGTAAAGGGCTGAGGCTGTCGTAAGGCACGAGTTGGGCTGACACGGGAATTTCCTTTTTCCTACAAAGAGTGAGCCTCGGATTCTAGCGAGATTGTCGTCGGCGAAATTTTTTTGTTTGCCCTGTCGATCCGCGCATTGGGCAAACGACTAAGGGTGTCTTCACAACAAAAACCACGGAGAACACCATGAGCGCACAAAGCGAGATCCAGACTCTGATCAACACCTATCGCGAAGCGGTAATGGCCAAGGACGTCGAGAAAGTCATGGCCCTGTACGCCGACGACATCGTCTCGTTCGATGCGATCAAGGCCCTGCAATTCAAAGGCAAAGCGGCGTACCGCGCGCACTGGGTCGAGTGCATGGAAATGTGCCCCGGCCCGCACATCTTCGAGTTCCACGAAATCGCCATCGAAAGTGCCGACAACATCGCTTTCGCCCATTGGGTAGCCAACTGCGGCGGCACCAATGACAAAGGCGAAACCCAGAGTTGCTGGATGCGTGTCACCGCCTGTTACCGGCAAATCGGCGGGGCGTGGAAGATTGCCCACGAACACTGGTCGGCACCGTTCGATCCGATGAGCGGCGCGACGCTGTTCGATGTAACCCCCTGATCTTCAGCCATAGTTGATCCGTTCGAATCAGGAGATCGCCATGAAATACCTATGCCTGGTCTACAGCGATGAACGCCTGCTGCACACCTCGCCCGACAGCCCGGAGGACGCCGAATGCTGGGCCTACGCCGAGTCGATTCAGGGTAGCGGGCGGATGATCGCCGCCGAAGCGCTGGAGTCGGTAGAGACCGCCACCACGGTACGGATGCGTAACGGCAAGTTGTCGATCACTGATGGGCCTTTCGCTGAAACCAAGGAGCAATTGGCCGGTTTCTACCTGATCGATGCCAAGGATCTCAACGAAGCGATTCAGGTCGCCGGCAATATTCCGGCAGCGCGGGTCGGCAGCGTTGAAGTGCGTCCGGTGCGGCAGTTGAATGTCTGACGTCAGGGCGCGGGTGGAGCAGGTCTACCGCGAGGATTCGCGGCGGATTCTGGCCACGCTGATCCGCCTGCTCGGTGATTTCGACCTCGCCGAAGAAGCCTTGCACGAGGCGTTCTTCGTCGCGGTCGAGCGCTGGCAGCGCGACGGCGTGCCGGACAACCCGCGCACCTGGCTGGTCTCGACCGGACGTTTCAAAGCCATCGATGTGCTGCGCCGGCGCGCCCGGTTCAAGGCGTCGCAACCGTTGCTGCTGGCACAACTCGATGAGCTGGAACAGGCTGACTGGAGTGGCGAAGACGTGGAAGACGATCGCTTGCGGCTGATCTTCACCTGCTGCCACCCGGCACTGGCGGCGGATGCGCAGGTGCCGCTGACCTTGCGCGAAGTCTGCGACCTCACCACCGAGGAAATCGCCCGTGCTTTTCTCTCGGCGCCGGCGGCGATTGCCCAGCGTATCGTCCGCGCCAAAGCCAAGATCCGCGACGCGAAAATCCCTTATCAAGTACCCACGCTGAACGAATTGCCCGAGCGCCTCGACAGCGTGTTGCGGGTGATTTATCTGGTGTTCAACGAGGGTTATTCGGCATCGGTCGGCACTGAGCTGACCCGCGAGGACCTGACGCGCGAAGCGATTCGCCTCGGGCGCTTGTTGATGGAGTTGCTGCCTGAGCCGGAAGTCATGGGTCTGCTGGCGCTGATGCTGCTGCATGAATCACGCCGGCCGGCACGAACCTCGCCGAGCGGTGAACTGGTATTGCTCGACGATCAGGATCGCTCGCTGTGGGATGCCGGGTTGATGGCCGAAGGCTGCGCGCTGGTCGAAAGCGCGCTGAGCACGCGGCGTTTCGGGCCATATTGTCTGCAAGCGGCGATTGCAGCGGTGCATGCGGAAGCGCCGTCAGCGGCGCAAACGGACTGGCAGCAGATTGTCGGTCTGTACGACGTGTTGCTGCGCGCGGTGCCGTCGCCGGTGATCGAGCTGAACCGCGCGGTGGCGGTGGCCAAGCGGGATGGGGCGTTGGCCGGGTTGTTGTTGGTTGAAGGGATTTTGGCGCGTGGGGAGTTGCAGGATTACCACTTGGCGCATTCGGCGCGGGCGGAGTTTTGCCGGCAATTGGGCCGAGTGGAGCAGGCGCGGGCGGCGTATCAGCGGGCGCTGGAGCTGACGCGGCAGGAGCCGGAGCGGCGGTTTATCGAGGGGCGACTGAGGGACCTGGGTTGATCTGGAAGCTGCGTCGGTGCGGCTGGCCCTTTCGCGAGCAGGCTCGCTCCCACAGGTGAGCGCATTTCAAGTGTGGGAGCGAGCCTGCTCGCGAATGGCAGCACCGCTTATTCGAGCATCTTGCTGAGCAACCAGCTCCCCGCCGGCCCCGGCGGATACAAGCGCGACCACAAGGCGTCGACAAACACCGGTTTCGGCCAGCCGCGCACGTCGAGCTCTATCAGCAAGTCATTGGCATAGCGCTGTACCAGCCACCTCGGCAACGGTGCCCAGCCAAAGCCTTTTTCCGCCATTTCCAGCAGCATCAGATAACTCGGCGCCGACCACACCCGGCCTTTGCCACGACTGTCATACGGATTGACGATGGTCGCCAGGCGCAGCTCGCGATGTTGCTCGAGAATCTGCTGATCGACATGCTCAAGCTTCGCCAACGCATGCTCGCGGCTGACGAACAAGGCAATCTCCGTGCGCTCGGCCACCGTCGAGGTCACAAGGTCCGGCGGGTAGCTGTCCTGCATTTCCGCGAAGGCCAGATGCGCCCGGCCACGCTGGACCAGTTCGATCAGGTCTTCGCATTCGGCAATCAGGCACTCCAGCTCAAGCTCCGGATAACGCTGCTCGAAACCCACCAGTGCCGCCTCGAAACGATACGACTGATAAGTGTCGGAAATCGCCACGGTCAGCTTCGGCTCGATGCCCTGCGCTAATTGCCGCGCGCTCATTTCCAGACGACTGGTGGCGGCCAGAATCGCCTCGGCTTTTTGCAGCATGACGTGGCCGGCGGGGGTGAGCGTGGGCTTGCGGCTGCTGCGGTCAAACAGCTGCAGATCCAGATCGATCTCCAGACTGGCGACTGCCGCGCTGATGGTCGACTGACTGCGGCCCAACTTGCGCGCCGCCGCTGAGAACGAGCCTTGCGTCGCTGCCTGGACGAATGCCAACAGCACTTCCTGCGAAGCCATGAACTATCGCCTTGATCGATGGTTATTGGTTTTGAAGTATCGGTATTCAGTTGGATCATGGCAACCATCGTCAAACAAGGAGTCAGGCCATGACCGCCCACAAGTCGCTCACCGAACGTGTTTTCCAGGCTGTTGGTTTCGAGTTTCTTGCCATCCTCATCTGCACACCGCTGCTCGCTTGGATCATGCAAAAACCGCTGCTCGACATGGGCGCGGTCACCGTGCTGATTGCGATATTGGCACTGGCGTGGAACGTGGTGTTCAACCGTTTTTTCGACCGTGCTCTGGCGCGGATGAATCTGGCGCACAACGCCTGGGTCCGTGTAGTGCATGCGCTGTTGTTCGAAGGTGGACTGATCGTGATGGGCGTGCCGCTGATAGCCTGGTGGCTGTCGGTCAGCCTGTGGCAGGCGTTGTTGCTCGACATTGGCGTGCTGCTGTTCTTCCTGCCGTACACCTACGTCTACCACTGGGGTTATGACGTCCTGCGCGAGCGCTTCATGACCCGCCGCGCATGTGAAAGCTGAGGTAAACCTGTGGTGAGGGGATAAATTCCCTCACCACAAAGGTGAGTCATCGGGCACAAAGTCAGAGAAACATGCCGCCAGACGCCTCGACCCGCTGACCGTTGATCCACTGTCCGCCCTCCGACAGCAGCAGCGCCAGCGCACCGCCAATATCATCCGGCAGCCCCACACGACCCAGCGCAGTGTTGCTGGCAACCATCGCGTTGACCGCGCTGTTATCGCGCACCGTGCCACCGCCGAAGTCGGTTTCAATCGCACCCGGCGCCAGGATATTCACGCCAATCTGCCGCGCCCCAAGCTCTTTCGCCTGATATCGCGTCAGCACTTCCATCGCACCTTTCATCGCCGCATAGGCGCCGTACCCCGGCAGGCTGAAGCGGGTCAGGCCGCTGGAGATATTGACGATGCGCCCACCGTCGTTGATCAGCGGTAGCAGTTGCTGAGTCAGGAAGAACGGTCCTTTCAACTGCACGTTCATCAGCAGATCGAACTGCTCCGGGGTGGTTTCGCTGAACAGCGCATGCACGCCGACCCCGGCATTGTTGATCAGGAAATCAAAGCGCTGGCGCTGAAAAGTCTGTTCCAGTGCTTGTTCAACCTGCTCGGCAAACGCAGCGAAGTTTTCGCTGTGGCCGACGTCCAGTTGCAGCATCGCCGCTTTCGCGCCGAGCGCCTGCAATTCAGTGACCAGCGCCTGGGCCTCGTCGGCGCGGCTGTTGTAGGTGCCAATGATGTCGATGCCTTGCGCGGCGAGGTGCAGGGCGGCGCTGCGGCCCAGGCCACGGCTGGCGCCGGTGATCAGTGCGATTTTGCGATTCATGCGGACTTCCTCGATTGCGTTGAGTGTGGATGGAAGAAGTTTATTTATCCGCCCTGAGGTGATAAACACGGCAAAAGCGGAATCACTGATCGGCTCAGCCGAACAATCACCGGGGTTTGTCATGAACAAACTGGAACTGCTGCGCACCTTCGTCCGGGTCAGCGAACTGTCGAGTTTCACTCTCGCCGGTGAAAGCCTCGGCCTGCCGCGCTCCACGGTGTCCGAACAGGTGCAGGCGCTCGAAGCCTTGCTCGGCACGCGGCTGTTGCAGCGAACCACGCGCAAAGTGCAGGCCACCCAGGACGGCATGGTGTTGTATGAGCGCAGCAAGGGTCTGCTCTCGCACATGGATGAAATCGAGGGGCTGTTTCGTCAGGACGAGGCTTCGCTGACCGGGTGCATCCGCGTCGATATGCCGAACATCCTCGCGCGGCGCTTGATCATGCCGCGCCTGCCGGAATTCATGGATCGCCACCCGAATCTGCAGATGGAAATCAGCAGCACCGACCGCCGTGTCGATCTGCTGAGCGAGGGTTTCGACTGCGTGTTACGCATCGGCGCGCAGCCGGATCAGTCGGTGGTCGCCCGGCATCTTGGCGACTTCCCGATGGTCAACTGCGCCAGTCCCGCTTATCTGCAACGTTACGGCGTGCCGCAGACCATCGAGGATCTGGCGCGGCATCGACTGGTGCATTACGTCGGCGTACTGGGCTCGCGTTCGGAAGGGTTTGTCTATGAGGAGGGTGGCGAAGTGCGGCGCGTGGCGATGGCCGGCAGTGTCACGGTCAACAGCACCGATGCCTATGAAGCGGCGTGCCTGGGCGGCTTCGGGCTGACCCAGGTGCCACGTACCGGCATGCAGCCGCATCTGGAAAATGGCGAACTGGTGACCGTACTGCCGCAACACACCGCACCGCCGATGGCGATTTCGTTGTTGCATGCGCGGCAACGGCATCTGCCGCTGCGGGTGCGGGTGTTTATGGATTGGCTCGGCGATGTCGTTCGTTCAACGCTCTGACGGATCACCTTCGATCGAACTGTGGGAGCGAGCCTGCTCGCGAAGAGGGCGTGTCAGTTGGCGCAGAGTTGTCTGACCCAGCGCTTTCGCGAGCAGGCTCGCTCCCACAGAGATTTGCGTAGGGTCAGAAGATTTGGGTGAACAACCAGTAGAGGCTACCCGAAAGCAAAATTGCCGCTGGCAGGGTCAGCACCCAGGCCATCAGCAGATTGCGGATCGTGCGCATCTGCAATCCGGCGCCATTGGCAACCATGGTCCCGGCCACGCCCGATGACAACACGTGGGTCGTCGACACCGGCAAACCGAACATGTCCGCCGCGCCGATGGTCAGCATCGCCACGGTTTCCGCCGAGGCACCCTGGGCGTACGTCAGGTGAGTCTTGCCGATCTTCTCGCCGACGGTCACGACAATGCGCTTCCAGCCGACCATGGTGCCGAGTCCCAAAGCGATGGCCACGGCGATTTTCACCCATAACGGAATGAACCGCGTGGCGTTGTCGATCTGCTGTTTGAACAGCTGCAGTTTGCTGCTGGTGTCGGCATCGAAGTGGCCGACCTTGTTCTTGTCCATCAGGCGGATGCTTTCGCTGGCCAGGTACATGTCGTTGCGCACGTTGCCCATGGCTTCGGCCGGGACTTTTGCCAGCGAGCCGTAGCCTCTGACTTCCTCACCGATGTGCCCGGTCAGGGCGGCGAGGGCGGGGATCAGTTGCGGCGTCGGTTCCTTGCTGCGTACGTAATCCGAAAGAACCGGACGCGGATCGGCAGGTGCCGGCATTGGGGCGTTTTTCACCAGCGCTTGCTGGGTGACTTGCGCCACGGCGGCGAATTGCAGCGATTGTTCTTCCGGCATGGTGCGGTTCAATGCGTAGGCCATCGGCAAGGTGCCGACCAGAATCAGCATGATCAGGCCCATGCCTTTCTGGCCGTCGTTGGAGCCGTGAGCGAATGACACACCGGTGCAGGTGGCGATGAGCAAACCGCGAATCCACCACGGCGGCGGGGCGTTGCCTTCGGGCGCCTTGTACAGCGCACGATTCTTGACGAACGCGCGCAACGCCAACAGCAACAGCGCCGCACAACCGAAGCCCACCAGCGGCGACAGCAGCAGCGCATAACCAATCTTGGTTGCCTGCGCCCAGTCGACACCGCTGGTGCCATCGCGGCCGTGCATCAAGGCATTGGCCACGCCGACGCCGATGATCGAACCGATCAACGTGTGCGAAGACGACGCCGGCAAGCCCAGCCACCAGGTGCCGAGGTTCCACAGGATCGCCGCGATCAGCAGAGCGAAAATCATCGAGAAGCCGGCAGACGAACCGACCTGCAGAATCAGCTCCACCGGCAACAGCGCGATGATGCCGAACGCCACCGCACCGCTGGACAGCAGCACGCCGAGGAAATTGAAGAAGCCCGACCAGACCACCGCGACATTCGGCGGCAACGAATGGGTGTAGATCACCGTCGCGACGGCATTGGCGGTGTCGTGGAAACCGTTGACGAACTCGAAACCCAGCGCGATCAACAACGCCACGCCGAGCAGCAGAAACGGCGTCCAGGTGGTGACCACCGTGCCGAGTTCTTGCATGTCGTGCATCAGGCTGTAGGCGGTAAACAGCATGCCCATGGCCAGTACGGCGAAGAAGATTACATAGGTGAACGGACCGGGCTTTTTGTCGAGCGCCGGCCTGCCGCTGGCGGCGGATGCAGGTCTGGCGGTCAATGAGGGCGTAGCCATGGCGGACAATCCTGAGCGAGGGAAGGAACGTCGCCCATGATCGTTGCAGAATGTTACAGAGAGGCTGCTTCAGGTCAGTGTTTGGGCGTTCAAGCCCGCCGCTGATCCGAAGGCTGAAGAAGAAACCTGTGGGAGCGAGCCTGCTCGCGAAAGCGCCATGTCATTCAACATTGATTTATCTGACACACCGACTTCGCGAGCAGGCTCGCTCCCACAGGGAGGGCTGTGTTGTGTGTGGGATTTGCGCTCAATAATCCCCGCGCTTGCGAAACGCCCAACGCCCGGCAATCACGGTGAACGTCGCCACCAACGCGACCAGCACCCAAAATCCGTGCGGGTCCTGGGACAGCGGCACACCGCCGACATTCATCCCAAAAAAACCGGCAATGATGTTGATCGGCAAGGCCAGCACCGTCACCACCGTCAGGGTGAACAGCGTGCGATTGCTTTGTTCGTTGAGGTTGGCGGCGATCTCTTCCTGCAGCAATTTGATCCGCTCGCCGAGGGCGGTGAGGTCGTTGATGATCAGCGCAAACTCCTCGGTGGATTTGCGCAACTCCTTGACGTCCTCCTTCTGCAACCATGGCGGCGGACGGTTGAGCAGGCGCAGCAACGACCCCGGTTCCAACGCCAGCAGCCGTTGCAGTCGCACCAGCACGCGACGGTTGGCGCCAAGTTCGGCGCGGTTGGTCGACAGGCGTGAAGACAACAATTCGTCTTCGACCTGATCGACACTCAGGCTGGTCTTGCGCACGATCTGCGTCAGCACCTCACCTTGATCGCGCAGCAGATGCACGAGCAATTCCGAGGGCGAGCGAAAGCACTCGCCGGCCTTTACCGACGAGCGCAATTTATCTACCGAATGCAGCGGTTGCAGGCGCGCGCTGACGATCAGTTTGCTGCGCACGCAGACCCACAGCGTCGACACGTCGGAGGAGACCATGCTGCTGAGGTTGAACACCACATCGTTGACCACCGCCAGCAGCGCCGAATCGACATGCTCGATGCGTGTCGAACGCGAACCTTCGTGCAACGCCTCGAAAAATTCCTCGGGCAATTGCAGATGACTTTTCATCCAGCGCTCGCACGCGGCATGGGCCAGGTTCAGGTGCAGCCAGAGGAATTCGCCACTGTCGCTGTCGTCCTGCAAACAGCGCAAAGCCGTCGCCGAATCGATCTCGCGACCGCGCTCCCCGGGCAGAAAACGAAAGCCGTAGAGCAAGCCAAACAGGTCCGGGTCGCGATGGCTGATATCGAGGCTGTGGTTCATGGCGGCTCGCTGCGAGGAGGGTGTCTGGGGCAGGATTTTCAGGTTCACCGGAGCGGCATCATCGCAAGCTCACATGACCGTTTTGTGACAGCAAAATGACGGCAAATCAAAGCGTTACCGGCTGTCGGAAGTTTCTCAAGGATGGCTCTGGCGCGCCGATCTCAGGTGAGTTAGGTTGCGCGCCATTGGCCTATGGCCATGGTACGTCGACAGGGAAGTCCGGCCATTTTTCACGTCCGCTCGGGCGTGCCTCATCCCTGCTTCGAGTACCTTGCAATGCTGCAAAAATCCCTGAGAGCGCAAATTCTCGCCCTGTTGAGCGGCAGTCTGTTGGCGATGCTGTTGATCGCGCTGGCCTGCTTTCATTTCCTCTCCAACGGCGTGCAGAGCTACAGCCAGCTGATCGCCGGCCCGCTGCACACCTCGCAACTGATCGATGAAGCCAACCTGCAATTCAAAGTGCAGGTGCAAGAGTGGAAAAACGTCTTGCTGCGCGGCAAGCAACCGGCGGATCTGGCGAAATACTGGAGCCAGTTCGAAGAGCGTCAGCGCGACGTGCAGAACATTCTCGGCGAACTGGCCGGCCAAAAAGGCGTTGAGGCGAGTCTCAAATCACGTATCGAGCGCTTGCGCGACGAGCATCGCCAGTTGGGTACTGCCTACCAGAAAGGCCGCGATGCCTACGTGGCTGCCGGCGGTGATCCGAGCGCCGGCGACGCAGCTGTCAAAGGCGTTGATCGCGCCACCAGCGAGCAGATGAGCGCACTGGTTGCCGAACTGCGCGAGCAGGGCACCGCGCAGTCGGCATTGATCAGCGCCAGCGCTGACCGCACCGTGTGGCTGGGGCTGTTGGTGATGCTCGCGTCAGGCTTGTTGATCGGTCTGCTGAGCCTGTGGCTGGTCAGCCGCAACCTGATCGAGCCGATCCGCAACCTCATCGATTACGTCACCCGCTTGAGTCGTGGCCAGTTGGCTGAACGTGTTGTCAGCGAGCGTCGCGATGAGCTGGGCAACCTCGCCGCCGCAGCTAACACTCTGCGCGATTTTCTGGCGGACACCTTCACTCGCTTGCAACGCAGCGCCGGTGATCTGGACAGCGCCAGCGGCGAGTTGAACGCCATTGCCACGACCATGGCCGGCGGCACCAGCGAGCAATTCAACCGCACGGATCAAGTGGCCACGGCGATGAATGAAATGTCCGCCACGGCGCAGGAAGTCGCCCGTCACGCCGCCGATGCCGCGCGTGCCGCGGACGATGCCGATCAGTCGGCGCAGCAGGGTGAAAAGGTCATGCAAACCACCATTCACTCGATCACGCAGATGCGCGGCGAAATCGCCAACACCGCCACGGTGATCCGTCGACTGGAAGCCGACAGCGGTCGTATCGGCAAGGTGCTGGAAGTGATTCGTGGCATCGCCGAACAGACCAATCTGCTGGCGCTCAACGCGGCCATCGAAGCGGCGCGGGCGGGTGAGGCCGGGCGTGGTTTTGCCGTCGTCGCCGATGAGGTGCGCAACCTCGCTCAGCGCACGGCGGAGTCGATCATCGAGATCAACCAGATCATTCAGAACGTGCAGACCGGCGCTGTCGATGCCGCGCAGGCTATCGAGAGCGGTCAGGCGCGCAGTGATGAAAGTGTCGAGCAAGTCACCCAGGCCGGCGCGATGCTGGAGCGCATCACCTTGGCGGTGGAGGCGATTCGCGACATGAACCGTCAGATCGCCACAGCGGCAGAAGAGCAGACTTCAGTGGCCGAGGATATCTCGCGCAACCTGACTGAAATCACCGCGATTGCCAGCACCAACCTGGACAACGTGCAGCGCACCGAAAGTGCCAGTCAGAATTTGCATGGGTTGTCGGGGCAGTTGAATGAGGTGACGGCGCGGCTCAGTGCCTGATTTTGGCTGGCGGTTTGTCAGCCCCTCACCCTAACCTTCTCCCAGAGGGAGAGGGGACTGACCGTGTTGATTGTTCGAGATTCGCCGACCTGAAATGCCGAGGCGTACTCAGGCTGGTAGTCGTTTGTGATGGCTTTTTAATTTTGAGGCGTACTCAGGCTCCGAAATTTGCCCGATCTGCTCCCTTTCCCCCTCGCCCCCTTGGGGGAGAGGGCTGGGGTGAGGGGGTAAAGTTTTCACTGACAACTCATCAACAAAGCCAAACGCAAATCATAAAAAAACCGCACGATCCTAAATCGTGCGGCTCTTTAACAGCGGTCTATCAAGTATCTTGCTTGTCGCTCAGCACTTTACCGGTGGTGGCATCAAAGTCCACGTCGAACTCTTTGCCGTCAGCAGTTTTAAGTTCAACTTCATACTCATAACCATTGAAGTGGTTATCCAGGTCGGTGTCGGTAATCGTTGCGCCCGGGTGCAGTTTCAGTGCTTCGGCGTTCATCGATTCCAGCGACTTGATCTTGCCGTCCTTGACCAGTTGCGGGATCTGGTCGATGCGAACATCAGCCTGAGCCAGGCCAGCGGTGAGGGTCAGGGCAGCGGCGGTAAACAGGGCAGTCAAAGTTTTCATCGGTTCATTCCTTGGCAGTGCGTTGAAGTGGTTGATCTGTGTAAGTGGGTTCAGATTAACCAGCGCAACTTAATTCACCCTTAAATCTCTGCTCCGCGATAAAACTGCTCTTTGCGCGAACGAGCCTGATCGCGAAGCAGGCGACTCGATTACAAATCAGAAACCGTTCTTCTTCAAAACATCGTCAATGCTGCCAGCCGCCGGACGCTTATAAAACTTCAACAGTTCACTGGCGCGGTTGGTAAAGATGCCGTCGACACCCGCCGCCATGACTTTCTCGTAGTCCACCGCCTCGTCGACCGTATAAACATGCACCAGCATGCCCTGATCGTGGGTGTACTGATTCATCCATGGCTGCACCAGGTCGGAGTAACTCTGGTCACCACCATGGGTCAGCTTCGCGGAAGGGCCGGTGCCGATCGCGCCCTGGGCCTTGGCGTAATCGACCCATTGCTTGAATTCCGCTTCGGATTTTGGCTCCTGCTTGCCGTAGAAAACGTTTTTGTCTTTCTCGCCGGAGGCGGCAAACGTCACCGCAGATTTAGGCTCGATGCTGCCTTCGCCGACCCACAACAGCAGGATCTTCGGCACTTGCGGCATTTCCTTTTCCAGCAATTGCAGGCTGTTCTTATCGAAGGTCTGCAGGATCACCTTGCCTTTGCCCTGACCGACGCCCAGCGCACTTTTCGCCAGTTTCGAACCGGCCGGGCTCAGCCAGCCGCGATCCTGCAGTTTTTCCTTCAGGTCATGTTCGATGCCGGGAAACAGCTGCGGCTCTTTGGTTTCGATGTACAGGCCCGGCTTGTGCTGCGGGTTGGCGCGGGCGATGTCGATGATTTCATCGAGGGTAAGAATTTTCAGCCCGGCGTAGGACGGGCGTGCGCGGTCAGGGTATTTGGTGTTGAACCAGCTGCCGGCATCGAGGGTTTTCAGTTCGGCCATGGTGAACGCGGTGGCCGGGCTGTCCTTGCGCTCGGGGAATTTGCTGGCGACGTCGGTGGTGCGTTGCAGGTTGTCGTCGTGCAGGGCGAAGAGCACGCCGTCCTTGCTGCGCTGCAAATCCATTTCCAGGTAATCGGCGCCGAGGTCACGGGCCAGTTTGTAGGCCGCAGCGGTGGATTCCGGGGCATCGAACGACGCGCCACGGTGGGCGATCACCGCAGGATGCGGAATGCCATGGGCGGCAGCGATTGCCTTGGGCTCGGGATGGCTGGCGGCATGCGCCTGACCGAGGCCGAACAACAGACTCAGCACCAGAGCGCTTCGGGTAAAAGTGGCAGGCATGGTCGAGTTCCTTTCGCAGGTTTTTTTCGAGACGTACCTTTTAACAATTGACGCGCCGCAGGGCTATCGCCAGACCGACATAAAGCGAGCAAAACGGAAATTTCCTGCACTTTTGTGGCGCTGTTTGCAGTACGCTTGCCCACGGCAGACGCCCCGGCAGAGGGCGCACCGCTGCGTTGCCCTGCGTGTAAACCATCATCATCTTTCGTGAGGTTTACCATGCGCATCACCTCCCAACTCATCTGCCAGGCCGCCGACGATCTCAAAGGCTTCGTCGGCCTCAATCGCAAGACCGGCCAATACATCGTGCGCTTCAGCGAAGATTCGTTCGGCATGGACGTGGCCGACGACGGCATCATCCCGGCCAGTGAATTCGTCTGGGCGAGGGCGTCGGAAACCACCATGACGCTCAAGCGCGAGTTGATTCAGTTGCTGCTCGATCAACACATCGACGACCGCATCAACATCACCGAACCCTTACGGGTTTACATGAGCAAGGTTGAAGTGCCGGAGATTGTTGCGGTGCGGAGTCTGGTGCGCGGTTGAAGTTTTGCTGTGTGGTTGCGGGCCTCTTCGCGAGCAGGCTCGCTCCCACAGGGATTTCGTGAACGCCACAGATCCAATGTGGGAGCGAGCCTGCTCGCGAAGGCGACCTTAGTTCTGGCACACGTGAGCGTGCAACTCGCTGGTCAGTCCTTCGATGCGCTCGGTGAGGGTTTTCGTCATTTCGGTAAGGCGGGTGTTTTGTTCCAGCAATGCCAGCAATTGCGCGGAATTCTTCGCCGCCTCTGCCTGACGTTCGGTATTGGCCAATGCCAGAGCTTCGCGGTGCTGCGCATCGGCGTCGGCCTGCGCTTTGTCGCGCGCGGCCTGACGGGTTTGTGCAAGCAGGATCAATGGCGCGGCGTAGGCCGCCTGCAGGCTGAAGGCCAGGTTCAGCAGGATGAACGGGTAGACGTCGAATTGAGTCACGCCCCATACGTTGAGGCCGATCCATACCGCAACGATCAAGGTTTGCGCGCCAAGGAACAGCGGCGTGCCGAAGAACCGCGCAAAGGCTTCGGCGCGCAGGGCGAAGGCATCGTTGCCGAAGGTCGTATTCAGGTGGGCGTGGGGGCGGTGAAAGCGCAGGTGATCGATCGGGGCGTTGGATACTTCGGGTTTTTCGTTATTCATGGGGCACTCGGCGGGGCTTGGGACGTGTCGTCACTATAGCTCTGCGTTGTGGCTGCCGACCTTCGCGGGCTGCCCACGAAGGTCGCGACTCGTTCTATCGACCCTGCACAAACCTCAATTCGGCACCCGCTCATTGGCAAACATGCTCACCGCATCCACCGCCTCACTGGCGCCGTCGCGAATCTGCAGAATCACCGTGCCGGCCTGATTGGCCAATTCCACACCTTCTGCGGCGCGGTCGCGGGTGCCTTGCATGCTTTTGATCGCTTGCCGCGTTTCACTCTGGATCAGACTGATCATGTTCGAGATCTCGGCAGTAGAGCCGCTGGTGCGCGCTGCCAGTTGCCGCACTTCATCGGCGACCACGGCAAACCCGCGACCCTGTTCACCGGCGCGTGCCGCCTCGATGGCCGCGTTGAGGGCGAGCAGATTAGTCTGATCGGCGATCGCGCGGATGGTGTTGACGATGGCGGTGATCTGCTCGGAACGGTCGCCCAGTTGTGCAATCAACGTCGAAGATTGGCTGATGTCCTCGGCGATTTCGCGCATTTCGCTGGCAGCCTGCTGAATCACTTGCGTGCCTTGCTCGGCGACTTTTCGCGTTGCTACCGAGATGTGGTAAGCGGTGCTGGCACTGCGCGCGTCCTGCTCGTGCTGCTCGACACGGGCGGTGACGTCAGACGCGAACTTCACGACTTTGTACAAGCGCCCCGAAGCGTCGTACACCGGGTTGTAATTGGCCTCCAGCCAGACGATCTGACCGCGCTTATCCACGCGCTCGAACTGCCCGTGGAAGAACTCGCCCTGATTCAGGCGGCGCCAGAAATCCTGATAGGCGCCGCTGTTGACCAGCGCCGGCGTGCAGAACAGGCGGTGATGCTGGCCCTTGAGCTCTGCGAGGCTGTAACCCATGCGCGTGAGAAAATTCTGGTTGGCGGTAAGAATATTGCCGTCGAGATCGAACTCGATCACCGCCATCGCGCGATCGATCGCCTGCAGCTTGGCGTTGGCCTCGTTCTCCTGCTGCACCTTGGCGGTGACATCCATCGCGTACTTGACCACTTTGATCACCCGTCCCGACGCATCCTTGATCGGGTTGTAACTGGCCTCCAGCCAGATCGGCTGGCCTTTGCTGTCGACCCGTTCAAAAGTGCCGGACTGGAACTGACCGTTTTTCAGGCGCGACCACAACTCGGTGTATTGGGCACTGCGCCCGAACTCAGGTGTGCAGAAATGCCGGTGCGGCTGACCAATCGCTTGGGCAGCCGTGTAACCCATGGTCTTGAGGAAATTGTCATTGGCACGCAACACCACGCCATCAAGATCGAACTCGATCACCGCCATCGAACGGTTGATCGCTTCGAGCATCGCGGCCTGGTCAAAAACGGTGTGTTGCAGTTCAGCGAGGGCGGCTTTCTGGCGATTGAAAAACATGCTTGCGATACTCGGGAAGTGGGGAAAATCAAAAGGATTCAGTCCCTATTCCTGCGCCGGCAAACCGAAATGCACAGGCGGCATTCGGTGGTGACTGCTCAATGCCAACGTTCCGTTACTGGCAGATGGCTACTTATACAAAACTTAATAAAGTTGTACAAGAAGGGAATTTTTCGCGAGGTTGTATAACTTTTTACGAAATTAGTTGTACACGGCTCGACGAGCCGGTGATTCACCGCTGATACAGTGCCAGGAACATCTCCAGCGCCGACTCGGCAACTGCATTCTGCGCGTCTGGATCAAGGGCCGCGCGACCCAGCGAGATCTGCGGCCAGAACGCGAATGCCTTGAGCAAACCTTGTACTTGATGCGCGGCAAATTCCGGATCCACCGGTTTGAGCCGTCCGTCGGCTTGCGCCGCGCGTATCCAGACGGTCAGGCCTTCCTCGCGCTCGCCCATGCGCTCGATCATATTCTGCGCACGTTCAGGGGAATGAATGGTTGCGGCAATCGCTACCCGGGCGAGGGTGAGAAAATTCTCGTCAGCCATCATCTGCACTTTTTCTCGCAGCATCAGGCGCAGCTGCTCATGCAGTGGTTGCTCGCGGTTGTAGCTCACCGATGGCTCGGCAATGATCCGCGCCCACAACTGATTCAGGATCTCGGCGAACAGCTCTTCCTTGCTGGGGAAGTGGTTGTACACCGTACGCTTCGACACGCCGGCCGTAGCGGCGATCTTGTCCATGCTGGTGATTTCGAAACCGTGGGCACGGAATTCGGAGATGGCCGCCTGGATGATGGCTTCGCGTTTGCGGTCAGTGAGGCGTTGTGGAGCGGTCATGAGCGGGCTTCGGCAGAGAGGAATGAAATTACACTCGGCAGTTTACTTGGCGTCGGCTTTGATGCAACCTAGAAACTACACCGCTCAGTGTAATGTTGCGTTAATCCTCGCACCTTACAAACCAGAGCGTTTGGCCCTTGCGTGCAGCTTGGCCATTTTCATTTCCCATGGAATACCGTGCAGCACACGGTTTTTCGGAGTCGTTCAGTCATGGCCAATCCAGTCTCTCTCCCGGATAACACTCCCACGCCTGAAGCCTCGCGCCAGGATCAAGGGCTGTTTCGCAATCATGCGCCGGTACAGCGCGAAGGGCTACGCAAAATGCTGCGGATCATGTGGAACATGATTTTCCACAAACCGCGCGACACCCGTCCGAGCGCCGCCATTCCTGTGCAGCCGCTGACCCGTGAAGATCTGCTCGCAGCGCCCAATCACAGCGTTTACCGCTTGGGGCACTCGACGCTGTTGCTTAAGATGCGCGACAAATTCTGGATCACCGACCCGGTCTTCGCCGAGCGCGCCTCGCCGGTGCAATGGGCGGGTCCGAAACGTTTTCATCAGCCACCGATCAGCATCGACGAACTGCCACCGATCGAAGCGGTGATCCTCTCGCACAACCATTACGACCATCTCGACTACGAAGCGGTACTCAAACTCGCCGCCAAAACCACTTACTTCCTGACTCCGCTGGGCGTGGGCGACACCCTGATCAAATGGGGCATCGACGCCAGCAAGGTGCGCCAGTACGACTGGTGGCAGGGCACCGAAATCGCCGGTGTCCGCTTCATCGCAACCCCATCGCAGCACTTCTCCGGCCGTGGCCTGTTCGACGGTAACAGCACGCTGTGGGCGTCCTGGGTGATGATCGACGCCGACACACGAATCTTCTTCAGCGGCGACAGCGGTTACTTCGATGGCTTCAAACGCATCGGCGAACAATACGGCCCGTTCGACCTGACCCTGATGGAAACCGGCGCCTACAACGTCGAATGGCCGCACGTGCACATGCAGCCGGAAGAAACCCTGCAAGCCCACATCGACCTCAAGGGCCGCTGGCTCTTCCCGATCCACAACGGCACCTTCGACCTGGCCATGCACGCCTGGCACGAACCCTTCGACCGCATCCTTGCGCTTGCATGGGAACGCAGTATCGCGATTACCACACCGCGAATGGGGGAGGCGTTCAACATTGCGCATCCACAACGGGGGAGTGCGTGGTGGATGGCGGTTGAAGAGGAGAGTGATGCGGTGGTACAGAACGCATGAATCCGTTCAGTTGGTGAGGGGCGTCCCCCTCGCCAGCTTAATCAGCCATCGCAAAATCCCCACGCCCCACCGATTCCCCTGCCATACCCTGCGCCCTGACACTGCGCCCCGGTGCGAACCCCGGAAAGAACACCAACCCCTGCGCTTCAAACCGATAAGCCAGTGCCAGTCTCGCGGCGTCCGCCACGTCCTGCTGCGCTTCGAACCGCTGGATATCTGCCACCGCCACCTCGGCCTCGCGCGACAGTTGTTCAACGCTCCAGCCCAGCATGGCGCGGGCCTGGACGCAGTGGGTCGGGGTGAACTGGAAAAGGGCAATGCGTTCGAGGACGTGGTTCATCGCAAGAGAGGCCATGGTGTGCTCCGGGCTCAAAAGTGCTGATTGAAAATGTACTGTGTTTTTGTACAGTTGTTTTCGGCCGGGATCAAATGCATTTTTCGAGTTTGCCTAGTTCTTCGGCTCCAACCAGACGGACGGTGCCTGTCCCAGCACTCGCCGAAACATCGTCGAAAACGCCGCCGGGCTCTCGTAGCCGAAGTCCAGGGCAATCCGCGTCACCGCTTCCCCCGCCGCCAACCGTGCCAACGCCTGCACGACGCACGCCTGCTGGCGCCACTGACGAAAGCTGAGCCCGGTCTGCTGCCGAAACAATCTGTTAAAGGTACGCAAGCTTATGTGTAACTGGTCGGCCCAATCCTGCGGCGATTGATGGGTATTGGGCATGTTCAGAAAGGTCTGACACAGACTGAGGAGCTTTCCTTCGGCTGGCATGGGGATGTGTAGGGCAAGGGGCGCGCTGCGTGTCAGTTCATGCAACAGCAAGTTGATCAGCACACCGTCGCGTCCGCCCTGGTCGTACATCAGTGGCACGTCCACCGCGTCCATCAACAAATGCCGCAGCAGCGGCGACACGTTGAGCACTTGGCAGTCCGGCCCCAATTCCACGTTTCCCGGCTCGATATACACACTGCGCGTGCTTACCCCGAGCATCAATACCTCATGGGCCACGCCCGGCGGAATCCACACCGCGCGTTGCGGCGGCACCACCCAATTACCGTTCCGAGTGCTGACTTGCATCACGCCGGTGGTGCCGTAAAGCAATTGCCCACGGCGATGCGTATGAAACGGGAGTAGGTGGCCGTGGGAATAATCGGTACCGATGGCCACGACCGGGCGAGGCGTGTCATCAAGCTGATTGATCGAAATATTGCGCATCAGGCGTGTTCCAGTGATTGGCGTAAACGCGAACATTATTGGCCCAACTACTGAAGCCGGCCAGTGCATCACGCTCTAATGTCCTGGGCTCCCCCGATCCTGGACGCCCACCATGTTCTACCTCCTGCTTACATTGTTCGGTTGCCTCGCCGGCATCAGCGCCGTGCTTTTCGGTTTCGGCGGCGGCTTCGTCATCGTGCCGCTGCTCTATCGCATGCTCACCGCCAGCCACGCAGCTGACGACCCCATTGCCCAGTCGGCCATGCACATCGCCGTGGCCACCTCGACCTGCGTGATGATCGTCAACGCCTTGATCGCCACACGCAAACACCAACGCGCCGGCAATCTGCTCCGGGACTACCTCTGGCCATTGGGCGGGTTTATCGGCGTGGGCGCGGTCGTCGGCGCCATCGCTGCGATGTGGGTCAGCGGCCAAGTGATTCGCTACGCCTTCATCGCCTACCTGGGCGTGACCATCGTCGATTGCCTGCTGCGTCGCGGATTTCTCACCCAGTCCCAGACGACAATCCCACGGCGACTGACCACGACGGAAACATCCGCCGGCGGCGCAGGCATCGGCGCCATCGCGACCTTCCTAGGTGTAGGAGGAAGCGTCATGACCGTGCCGCTGCTGCGCCGCTGCGGGCTGAGCATGTCGCAAGCGACCTCCATGGCCAATCCGCTCAGCGTCCCGGTGGCGTTGGCGGGGACTTTGACGTACATGGCGCAGGCCGGTTTCACTGAGTCTGATTTGGGCGTTTGGTATATCGGGTATGTCGATGTGCTGGCGTTTGCGCTGCTGACGGTTGGCTCGTTGCTGGGGATCAGATTGGCTTCGCGATGGATTGGGCTGATACCGGATCGGGTGCATGCCTGGATCTATATTGGTTTGCTGATCGTGGTGCTGCTGAGCATTTCGCTCAAATGAATCGTTGATTGGCGCAGGCGAAAGAAATCAGAATCGGCGGCAGAGCGTTGCCCTCCAGTCTTCAGCAGAGAACCAGGATGTTGATCTTCAATTGCACCGAAGCCGCCAGCAAGTTTTTCAGCCGTGTTCATAAAGGCCAAACGATCACGCCGGTGGACACCAAACCGCCGTCATCAGTTATTGAGGATGATGAGCTGAACGGCGCGGACGAACAGTGGTTGGTTCATGCGATCACTGTGCAGCGCAAACATGTGTTGTTGGTCCTGCACATCAAAACCCGCTATTGCGTGATCCTGGCTGATGCCAAAAAGGCCGACGCCGAAGGGTTTGTAGCGTGGTTTAACGAGCGTTGGCGCGAAGGTCTGATCCGCGATGCAATCAATCATGACCTCATGCAATGGGTTGATGCGGGGACAATGACCGATCGTCTCGAGCTGAGTCGCGAGTATCGTTTTTATCGCCGTGGCCATCGCAGCGCACAAAAGCACATCGAACAAGTCGCCTGGTTTTTCGAGGATTGCGCGGCAGAGTGGGGCTGTTTGCCCCAAGGCGAACGTGCAGCTATCGGTTTCGATGCGCGGATGAACTCGCAAATTCGAAACACCAAGGACCGAGAAGATTACTTTCGCCCTGATGAAGAAATGCTCGCTCATTGGCTGCGCCAGTATTGCGGAGTGGAAGATCTGGGCGTTCAGGCTGCAGTTGAGCGACGCAGGGAGGCGGAGCGGGAGATTCGAGCGTTTGAAGAAGGGGCACGCATCAACTGAGCGTCATTCCAACCCCGGCGCTTCACGAATAATGAAGTGATCCAGGTTCTCGATATTGGCATTGAAGACCTCGAAAGGTTTTTCGGGGTTCTTCTTGCCGGGCACCTGCTTCAACTCCGGCGTCACCCCATAGAAGAAACAGAACAACGCCTTGTCGCTATCCACAGCGTGCTTGATCTCTTCCAGAAACGCCTTGCGCTTGCGGTAGTTGTCGATCAGCTTCTTGTTCAGATAAACGCTGACCGGATACGGCTTCTTCTTGCTGTCTTCGGGTTTCTTGAACCAGACCTTGTCCTCGAAATCGATACGAAAACTGGCACCGTGGAAGTCCTCGATCTTCTTGATCCGCCCCCAGTAGATCAGCCCCTTGTTGTCCGTCAGATACTCGATCTTCTTGAAGAACGAACTATACGGCGCCGTATGCTCACCAATCTTCAACGGCATGCGCTTGAGCAAATCCTTGTCGGCGAAGTTGGAAACAAAACACTCCACCGGATGCGCAAACACACTGGTCTTGTCCGGCGCCGACTCACGACCCGCCGACTCTTTACCACTGTCCGCCGCCGCCCGAACCGGATCATCGCGCAACACATCCGCCACTCCCGCGGGCGCGACAGGCTTGCGCACATACTCACGCCGGGTCAGCAATAACTCCGACGGGAAATGCTCCTCACGCCCGTCATCCACCTCGCCATCCGCCGTCTCAACGCCAGACGCCGACGCCTTCAAACTCACATACGGACAACCCGCCACATGCTGCGTCGTGGGCAGATTCTTGAAGTGCGGCGTGCGCACGTAATTCACATTCTTCGCGTTGAACGTACCCAACTCGTTGGAAGCCTCGAACGCCGGGCGACAGGCATCGTTGGGGCACAGGAAGTGTTCCTTCGCCGAGTCAAACGCCACAGTCTCATCGAAATTGAGATCGCGAACGTCATAGATCGACAACTTGTCGTCGAGGCTGAGGCAGTAGGCGAGATCGAATTTCATGGTGGGGCTCGGATCCTTGAGTGGGGGAGGGGTATTAATAGCGGGAGGCGGGGTAGGTTGCACTGATTGTTTTCAGGATGATGCGGGATTTGTGGGAGGTAGCCTGCTGGCGATTCTCGGCATCGACTCAATACCCAATCCCGACTCCCGGCCGGCAGCAACACATTTCAATTGTGGTGAGGGGATTTATCCCCGTTGGGCAGCGAAGCTGCCCCAAGGATTATTGGCCACAAAAAATCCGCTGCTGGAAAACTCAAACAGCGGATTTCTGAAACCATCAGCCTCCACGCAACAATCGCGAAGCCTTGCGCCACCAGGACTCATGGCGATTGAGCGAATTATCTGCGAGCAAACAAGGCATATCCCGCAATCGAATCCACGGCTCATCCTGCCAGTGCAAAGTACTCAGCGACATCTGCGGCCAGCTCAAAACACTCAGCGTTGGCCGCTCTACAGCTCGCGCCGGACGAGCGTCACGCAGCGTAGGCACAACCTGATGCGTCAGCCACTCACGAAGCTGCCGATACTCAGGACAGTAGTGATATATCAACAGGGCATACACGCCGGACTCACTCACCATCATGTGGTCCTCAGCTTCGCCATAGGTCTCTACGCGCATCATCTGCCGCTGATCCGCGTCGAGTTTGCGCAATTGGCGCTCATCAAGATGTTTGCCCATTAATCGGCCCAGCTCATGGACACAGAACCATGCTTGATTCTCAACCAGAAGGGCGTGCAGGTGGGTTTTGTTGCGGATGAAACGAGTAGGAAGAAGTGGTTCAGACATGGCATGCCTCCTGACCTAGAGGCACGTGATTCGAACGGCTGGTACAGCGATTCACCTTCATCATGAAGGTTGGATAGTCAGGCATTTCCATTTACCTCTGGCTGCTTTCTTAGGGCATTCGTTAGGGTGTCGGGAGCTAAGAAACCCACCAGAGACGGGCCGGACATATTCCCCTTTCGGGTCTTGTATTCGCCCACTCCCGACATAACGGGATTTTTCGCAGGCGTAGAGAAACCGCAGACGAAAAAAAGCCGCATGACTATCGGGTGCGGAAGACCGCTCTGGTTTGTAGAGTTTCTTAGGCTCGGAGCTGAGGGTAGGGGCTTCAAGGATGGTCGTCAACCAGCGACTTTTCCTACCGTTCCTGATGCGAAAGGGAACCTGGACAAAGACGCAGAGTAAATTATGCTGTGTATATATCCAGTATTTGATCGCCATTGAATCCCCCAATACCCATGTCCGTGTCGCCACGACTCGTCTCACGGAATCCAGGAAATTTCATTTACTTTGAAGTTTTGCGGGATAGAATGGCGACCATTCGTCACAGCTTTGACCCAGAGGAATATCGGGCTCATGAATCTTTTTGAAACACCGTCTTTTGAATCCTTGAGCGAAACAACCTCGGGTTCGTACGAGCCTGATACTCATCCCGTGACTGACCTAGCGCTGCTGCACAAGCTCTTGGAGATCTACGACCAAGGGCAACTGGCCGAAATTCTCAACGACGTAAGCCCGAGTCATTGGTGCCGTGAAACCATCAATCGATGGATCAAGGGAAAGGCCTCGCCGAAGCTCTCTCACATTGAGTTCACTCGTCTGAAGGATCTGCTGCCCAAGCGCTTGAACCACAGACCTTCATTTACCTTTATCGATCTCTTTGCCGGCATTGGCGGTATCAGGAAAGGGTTTGAAGCCATCGGTGGCGAGTGCTTGTTCACATCCGAATGGAATAAGTACGCCGTTAAAACGTACAAGGCGAACCACTACTGCGATCCTGCTCGTCATCGCTTCAATCTCGATATCCGCTCGGTCACGCTTTCAGACAAGCCCGAAATCAGTGACGAGGAAGCCTACAAGAATATTGATCGTGAAATTCCGGATCACGATGTTCTGTTGGCAGGCTTTCCATGCCAGCCGTTTTCGCTTGCAGGTGTTTCCAAGAAGAATTCCTTGGGGCGTAAGCACGGTTTCGAGTGCGAGACCCAAGGCACTCTGTTTTTCGACGTGGCGCGGATAATTGCCGCGAAACGCCCGGCCGCATTCTTGCTCGAAAATGTGAAAAACCTGAAAAGCCATGACAAGGGCAATACGTTCCGGATCATCTGCGAAGCGTTGGATGAACTGGGCTACGAGGTTGCAGATGTCAACGCGCCAAAAGGCTCAGACCCCAAGGTCATTGATGCCAGACACTTTGTGCCGCAGCATCGTGAGCGAATCGTGCTGGTCGGCTTCCGACGCGACTTGAATGTTCACCAAGGATTCACACTGAGCGACATCAGTAAACTCATACCGAAGCAGCGACCTAGCTTTGGTGACTTGCTTGATAAGGAAGTGGACGAAAAATACATCCTTACACCGAAGCTTTGGGATTACCTCTATCGGTATGCGGAGAAGCATCGTGAGAAAGGCAATGGTTTTGGCTTTGGCCTGACTCGTCCAAACGATGTTGCTCGTACACTCTCGGCGAGATATCACAAGGATGGTTCGGAAATCCTGGTTGACCGCGGCTTTGTCGATACCTTGGACTTCAACAGTGAATTGAATCAACTCCATCGCCCTCGTCGACTGACACCCCACGAGTGCTCGCGTCTGATGGGTTTTGACAAGCCGGGAGAAAGCAAGTTTGTGATTCCTGTATCCGATACCCAAGCGTATCGACAGTTTGGTAATTCCGTGGCGGTTCCTGTTTTTGAGGCGGTGGCTCGTTTGATGAAGGACCGCATTTTGGCGGCGAAGGAAAAAACTGCTGACAAGGAACGCCCGCAGTTGGAGTTTGCTCTTCCTGAGTAATCAGTCGCACCGCCTTCGCTCTCGATGATTGATACGCAAAGACCTGGCACCAGCTGCAGGGCTTTGCGACATCACATTATCCCTCCGCTTGAGGCTTCTCTTAGAAAGGTAATTCTGCGAATCTGTCGGAGATACTTTCCTTTCGTCTCCTCAATTGTTCAGCGGCCTTACCCATGACAAGCTTTTCCCAATGGATTGAAGACAAAAATCAAGATGAATGGTGGATATTCATCAAGCGGCTTTCAGCCAACGACACAGGTCTAACGGGGGGCAACGGGGTAGGTATTTATGTTCCCAAAGCTGTTGTAGCGACAGCGCTACCCTCCATTTCGAGCACTTGTTTCAAGAATCCTGATTGCAGTCTGAGGGCACAGGTCTCGTCACATGGTTTTCCGGAACAAACTCTGAGAGGCATTTACTACAATAATTACCATTTCGACGGGGCAGGATCTCGCAACGAACATCGTTTAACGCGATGGAATACTGACGTTAAAAACAGCCCCGCCCAAGATCCCGAAAATACGGGAGCATTAGCGATCTTCGCATTCCATGTGCCACATTTGGATCAGGATTCCGAGTTCCTGGATATCTGGATTTGCAAAGGAATAGATGAAGAGGAGTTTGTCGAGAATAAGATAGGTGAGGTGATTCCTGGAAGTTCGCTTTTTGAAAGAGGGGATAGAGTATTTGCTGGTTTCGCTGCTAGTTCAGATAAAGAGCCTAGCAATGTTGTAATCCCCCCACGATGGGAGGATAGGTTTCCTAGCGGTGAAGAAATCATTGCCTACCTGGCGTCAGTCTTTCGTTTTAATAAGATAACACCTGATGAACTTATTCTAGAAAGACGTGAAAACGAGTACAAACTATTCCGTCAAATTGAAGAGTTACACGTACTGCATCGAGTTCAGAATGGATTCGGTTCTGTTGACGAATTCATGCAGGTTGCAAACTCGGTGAGTAATCGCCGAAAGTCAAGGTCTGGTAGGTCGCTAGAGATACATCTTGAACACCTTTTTCGTCAGTTCGGGCTTAAGGCTTTCAGTACCCAGTGCAAAACTGAAGGTAATAAGCGACCCGATTTTATCTTCCCCTCATGCGCTGACTATCACAACCCAGCGTTTCCGGTTGACAGCTTGCGTATGTTGGCGGTGAAAACAACGTGTAAGGATCGATGGCGTCAGGTTATTAATGAGGCTGATAGAGTGGTCGGAGTTCATCTGTTTACACTTCAGGAGGGCGTTTCTCCCCATCAATTTGAAGAGATGAATGCCGCGAACGTGAGGTTAGTGGTACCTAAACCGCTACATGCAAAGTACCCGGAGGCGATGCGTAGTGCTCTTATGACTTTGAATGATTTCATCGAGGAAACTAAATCCATTTATTGATGTGCTTGGATCTTTCCTGCTTGATAGCGAGCGCAAAGGAAATTTTTGATAGGGGGGCGAATGGTAGATGTCGTAGATAGCACAACGAGATCGCGAATGATGGCTGGGATTCTCGGAAAGAATACTAAGCCTGAAATGGCCATTCGACGTTACCTGCATGCTTGTGGATATAGATATAGACTTCATCGTAAAGACCTCCCAGGTAAACCTGATTTGGTCATGTCGAAGTACAGGCTTGTGATATTTGTTCATGGATGTTTTTGGCATCGGCATAGTAATTGTGTATATGCAACATCTCCCAATAATCGTCCAGATTTTTGGGAGGAGAAGCTAAATGGGAATGTTTTCAGAGACCAAAGACAGGTTTCAGAATTAATATCGAAGGGATGGAGAGTTCTCGTTATTTGGGAGTGTGGCTTAAAACATCAGGTAGCTGAGCTAGGGGGAGTGCTGGAGAGAGTTAACAATTTAGATAAATTTTTTCAGCAGTGGCCAGAAAAACCGCCAAAAGCTAAAGTTTGAAAGTCAAGTTTTTATTGTAGATCATTTGGGCTGCTAGAGGGTTTTAAAGGTGACATCCATGTCTAAGGTATCTAGCTGAGGCGATTTTCTAGCAAGGTATCTGTAGTGAGGGGCGAGTTTAAATTACCATCCAATAGCCTTATTATGTTTGGGGTGAGATTGTCTTTGCCGTCTGCATAACGGCCAATAACATGAAAAAAGTTTCTGGGTATTCGGTAGTAGTTGGCTTTGCTAGCCCCGCTAAATGAGGTTTTTGATGGCGCTTTTTTTAAGTCGCCTTTCATTATGGCGTTTATTTTGTCAGGGGTTAATACTGCGCCAATCACCAAAGTATTTTTTCTTGCATCTTCGTCTACGAATAAGTAGCCAGGGTCTTCTTGGTCGGTCCAACGAGGTTTGACCAAAATAAGATGTAGTGTATTGAGGCCTTGGTCGGCCAAAAGTTTAATAATGTTTGCCTGTCCCTCGTTTATGCCGAAAGATAAGCAGTAGCGATTGTTCGTGTTGTTTATTTTCTCGAAGAACTCATAGTTGTCAATTGGGTACTTGTGTTTTAGCTCGAATTCCCAAAGTTTTCCTTTGTACCGAAAAATTCTATCTAAATCCCAGCCCGATCGGAAGAAGGGTTGAATTATATGGTTTTTAAATACTCGTGGAAGTATTACATCTCTTATGATTCTTTTGTTGTATGCGGGGAGAAGGCGGCCCAATATTGATGATAATTGTCGCTCGTTGTCTTTTGATTCTGCGTTTACTTGCGGAAATTTGATTTCTTTATCGTTGGTTATTTTTCTTTTTTTACATAAATATCGTTGTAGTGGGAGCCATTTGGAACTTCCGGGTTTTTGTGTGTGAAACTTCATGTTCTCTTCTTTGCAGAGAAATGTAGTGCTGGCACAGCCTTGGGAAAGGTTTTTTAGGATGGATATGAAGTCCTCAATATCAGAGTTATCTCTTTTCCATATAAAATTGCAGTATTGTCCGAGCGCGTTGCTGTGGTCGTCGGGTATACCCCTTACTATCAGTGTGACAACATCTAGTAAAACTATTGAATCTTTTAGAAAAGGGCTGGATATAAACTGTTCTGCGACATATTCAATAACCAAGCCCTCCAGTAGTTGGTGTTTTTCTCTAGTTAAAAGTGACTCGTTGGATGTCAAGTTTGCGAGGTCAATCTCTTCAGGAAAATAACCCAGTGGTGTGTACTGTGCGTCGTCAACGTTGATCTGTTGAACTACATATTTATTTTGCATGTGATGCGCTTGACCCTAAAGCATGTGTGTAAAAGTACTAGATATTTTATGCTTGGCTTTTCAATGGCCTGTGCCGTATTTTATTGTTGCTGTGCTTGTTATTTTGTTAGCTTTTAATAGATTGGTTGCAGTATGGATGCGTTAGGTTGCAGTTTTCAGAGCGACCAGCCCCCCCGTCACGGGCTCTAATTATATGGTCGTAAGATACGGATTTATCTGTATCAAGATACCCTTCACAAATCGGGCATTTAATTGATGATCGAAGGGCTGTTGTTATAAAGGCTTCACTCTTTGCGTCATCGCTGAAGTTTTTTGTAGGGTCGGATCCAGTGCCAACAAAAATCTTTCCATCAAGGCCGGATATCCTAATTATTTCTAATTCGTTGAGGTCATCACTCGTGTTTAGATGGTTGATGAGATCGTCTAAGAAGTCTGCGTATTTGTCTACCCGCTTGGGGCTGATATGTTTTTGAATAATAGTGGCTATCAAGTCTTTATGATTTACGAGTATTTTTTCAAGTTTTGAGCGTGCTTGGGTGAATTTGTTAAAAAAAACTTTGTCGTTGTTTGATAGTTTTCTTCCCACAAGAGTCATAGTGCCCATGAACATTGGGCCGGAATGTCGGCCTGTTGGTCCGTAAAAATATACGGCTGGATGTAGGCCTAAACTACCGTTCTCATTGCCTGTAATTCTCTCGGCTAAGCGGTATGTTTTCGTTAGTACTGAAATAGTGGATAGGCCATCTTCGTCATCATCAGTATCGAAGACGTTTTTAGGCGTTCCTTGTTGGTTTCTTGTGGCGATTAGTGCTATATCGATTAAAGTTTGCAGTGCGGTTCTAACGCCCTTTGGACCTCCAAGAGGAAGGTCCAAAGTCTTTATAGGACTTTTGATTTCTGGGTCAAAAAGAATTGAGTGAAGTCTACCTGAAAGCTCTTCAATTTTTTCAGCATTTATTTTCTCAAAAGAGGACCAATATCTGTGCCCCTTGCCTGCTCTAATTATTGCTCGAGAGGCGATTGAAATAGGTTTTTTTCTGCTCTTTAGTAGTAGCTCTTCGATGCTATCAAGGGGAGTGCCTTTTGTATTTATTTTAAAGAAAGAACTCTCTGCTTTGTCTGCATCACCTTTTACCCATTGGATGGGAAGTCCCCTGGTAATGAGTGCACTGATTTTTTTACGCTCGTTTGGATCTAAATTTTCATCTTGAATTTTAGCGGTGAAATGCTGCCAGCTTCCTATTTTTTTATTTACCAATGAACGTACTTTTGTGGCGTTTTTTTTCTGTTCCGCGGAAATTTGATAACCAAAAAAAGGTTGAGAGGTAGGGCCGTCACCGTAATCGTCATCAATCCACGCTTTTAAAACACTAAGCCGATGCCCGCCATCAATAACAAATAGGTAAGTTGGTGACTGCCATAAAATTACCGATGGAATTAAGTCACCATTTACGAAGCATTCAAGTAAAGAAACAACTTGCTCTGGAGACCAATGGTTTGTCTCCCTTTGGAAGTCTGGTTTACGTAAACTTGGTCCGATTAATCCACCACTTGTAAAATCCCTTAGGGAAATAGTAGAAACGTTTTCGAACGAAGAGGATTCTGCATCAGAGGCAGCGAAGTCTTCTCGTTTTATCAGGGCGTCTAAATTCACAAGGTTAGATCTGAGTGCCATTTAGATAAACTCCATGTAAAGACCAAGCTTCGGCTGATATTTTTCTGACGAGGTGCCGGTCTATCGTGCCTTAACACTCGTCCGTTCAGCTCAAGATAGCCCATGGCCATTAATGCGTCTAGGCTCGGATTCTGGCGAGTAGGAACGTGCCTATGTAAATGGGCAGATGTCGACTTGCTAGGGTTAAAGAATTTGCGCAAGGATGGGGGCAGTAATTCGTTCGTTTTTTGCTTTAATCCTGGTTTTGCTTGTGAGAATTCTTCGCAAAAAAAAGGGCTCCCATCGCTGGCAGCCCGTTCTTAAATGCTTGATGGGATTGAAATTAAATCAATCCCAGCTCAACGCCCCACCAGTCTGATACTCAATAACCCGCGTCTCAAAGAAATTCTTCTCTTTCTTCAAGTCCATGATCTCGCTCATCCAAGGGAACGGGTTAGTCGTCCCCGGATACTCTTCCTTCAAACCAATCTGCGACAACCGACGGTTAGCGATGAATTTCAGATAATCCTCCATCATCGCCGCATTCATACCCAACACCCCACGAGGCATGGTATCCCGTGCGTATTCGATCTCCAGCTGCGTGCCCTGCAGAATCATCTGGGTCGCTTCTTCTTTCATCTCAGCATCCCACAAATGCGGGTTTTCGATTTTGATCTGGTTGATCACGTCGATGCCGAAGTTCAGGTGCATGGATTCGTCGCGCAGGATGTATTGGAACTGCTCGGCGACGCCGGTCATTTTGTTGCGGCGGCCCATGGAGAGGATTTGGGTGAAGCCGCAGTAGAAGAAGATGCCTTCCAGAACGCAGTAGTAGGCGATCAGGTTGCGCAGCAACTCTTTGTCGGTTTCCGGGGTGCCGGTTTCGAACTTCGGATCGGAGATCGAGCGGGTGTACTTCAGGCCCCAGGCTGCTTTCTTCGCGACCGATGGGATCTCGTGGTACATGTTGAAGATTTCGCCTTCATCCATGGCCAGCGATTCGATGCAGTACTGGTAGGCGTGGGTGTGGATCGCTTCTTCGAAAGCCTGGCGCAGGATGTACTGGCGGCATTCCGGGTTGGTGATCAGGCGGTACACGGCCAGGACCAGGTTGTTGGCAACCAGGGAGTCGGCGGTGGAGAAGAAGCCGAGGTTGCGCATGACGATGCGGCGCTCGTCGTCGGTCAGGCCTTCCGGGTTTTTCCAGAGGGCGATGTCGGCGGTCATGTTGACTTCTTGCGGCATCCAGTGGTTTGCGCAACCGTCCAGATACTTCTGCCAGGCCCAGTCGTACTTGAATGGCACGAGTTGGTTGAGGTCGGCGCGGCAGTTGATCATGCGCTTTTCGTCAACGGCGACACGAGCGGAGGCGCCTTCGAGTTCGGCGAGGCCTTCGGCGACGTCGAGGGAGTTCAGTGCAGCCTTGGCGCGGGCCACGGCGGCCGAGTCGTCGGCGGTGACGGCGCGGGCTTCCAGCGCTGCGGCGCCGCCAGCGTTGTCGAGGCGGTCCATGTTGGCTTCGCTTGCGTGGCCGGCGTTGGCGCCTTTCACGGTTGCGACTTCACTGTCTTCTTTATCGAATTCGTCCCAGCTCAGCATGACGTGTCGTCTCCTGCGTGAGGGCTTGTGCCCGTGTGAAACCTGATGGGTTGGTTTTTCACACGGCCAAACAAGCCGCGTTGGATGTCGTTTTTTGCAGCGCTGCACGCAGGCAAATAAACAGAAATTTTGACGGGTTCCGAGAGCCTCTGATGGGCGCAATCAGCGTCGGGCACTGTTGCGGGGCTTCAGAATGGCTTTTGCTCCCTGTAAGGGAATATTGCTGACCCGTATGGGGCGGCATTATAGGGAAATTTTTACCGGCGTGGTGCGGCGAATCGGCTCATGGCGCGGCCGAGGAGGGGGTGGATTTCGGTCCGACCGAGGGATTACAGGGCTTTGCGCGGAATCGGCCCGAGCAGATTTTTTTTCGTTAATTTTTTGGCAGGTGGTTTTTTGTTTAAAAAATAGCCAGAAAAGTGGGTTTTTCACTATATCTAGTGTTTTGCAAGCCTTTTTCGCGGCTCCAGACACAACTGAGCCCGACCGAAGCCGGGCTGGAATCGACCCTCAATGTGGCGTTGAGCGATCCGATTCGGTGCAGTCTGATTCAGTTCGTGCAGCCGTTGCCCATGATGCTGTAGCGCAGGATGTGGCGTTGGCCTTTGGAGTCGTCGTATTCCATTTTTGCCGGTACTACTTCGCAGACATTTGGCACTTCGCTCATCGATACAACTTTGGCGATGTCCAGATGTGTGGAGTAAGTGTATTCCTCGATTACCGGTTGTTGCTGTGCGACATCAGTCGGGACCTCGTCTGCCATGGCGGTTGCGCACAGACTGCTGAGGGCCAGAACCAATAAAGCTTTCATTTCTAATTCACCTTTTTGAGGTCGAGTGGGGTCACGCAACCTTTTTAGGGTTGCGTGTGGAGCTTGAGTAGTTGATGCGTTACTTGGAGCGCTGGATTAACGGCCTTTCGTGGGGGCTGTAACGTTGTTAATCGCGGTTGCCTTGTTGGCGAGGTGAATTTTAGGGCGGTGGGGGCGGGGTAAACAGAGCGGGTTTTGATAAACACTTTTGGCATATTTGGTAACAATCCCCCAAACACCCCATTCCCTGTAGGAGCTGCCGAAGGCTGCGATCTTTTGACTTTGATCTTGAAAACAGATCAAAAGATCGCAGCCTTCGGCAGCTCCTACAGGGGGGGCGCGTGCAGGGGGAGGCTTGTTACTACCATCGTCGAATGGTTCTATGGGCCCCACCCGGCTACAACAGGGTCATACAAAAACAACTATTACACCGAGGTAGGAAAGATGAGTGCGGCTTCTCTGTATCCCGTTCGTCCCGAGGTTCTGGCTAACACGCTGACTGACGAGGCGACCTACAAAGCCATGTACCAGCAGTCGGTCGTCAACCCTGACGGCTTCTGGCGCGAGCAAGCCAAGCGTCTGGACTGGATCAAGCCTTTCACCACGGTGAAGCAGACGTCGTTCGACGATCACCATGTCGACATCAAGTGGTTTGCCGACGGCACCCTGAACGTTTCCTACAACTGCCTCGACCGCCATCTGGCCGAGCGCGGCGATCAAGTCGCGATCATCTGGGAAGGCGACGATCCTTCCGAGAGCCGAAACATCACCTACCGCGAACTGCATGAGCAAGTGTGCAAACTGGCCAACGCCCTGCGTGGTCAGGACGTGCACCGTGGCGATGTGGTGACCATTTACATGCCGATGATTCCCGAAGCCGTGGTCGCCATGCTGGCCTGCACCCGGATCGGTGCGATTCACTCGGTGGTGTTCGGCGGTTTCTCGCCGGAAGCCCTGGCCGGTCGCATCATTGACTGCAAATCGAAAGTGGTGATCACCGCTGACGAGGGTATTCGCGCCGGCAAGAAGATTTCCCTCAAGGCCAACGTCGACGACGCGCTGACCAACCCGGAAACCAGCAGCATCCAGAAGGTCATCGTGTGCAAGCGCACCGGTGGCGACATCAAGTGGAACCAGCATCGCGACATCTGGTACGAAGACCTGATGAAGGTCGCGGGCACCGTTTGCGCGCCGAAAGAGATGGGCGCTGAAGAGGCGCTGTTCATCCTTTATACCTCCGGCTCTACCGGCAAGCCGAAGGGCGTGCAGCACACCACCGGCGGTTATCTGCTGTATGCGGCAATGACCCACGAGCGCGTGTTCGACTACCGTCCGGGCGAAATCTACTGGTGCACCGCCGACGTCGGCTGGGTCACCGGCCACAGTTACATCGTCTACGGCCCGCTGGCCAATGGCGCGACCACCGTGCTGTTCGAAGGTGTGCCGAACTACCCGGACATCACCCGGGTGGCGAAGATCATCGACAAGCACAAGGTCAACATCCTCTACACCGCGCCGACCGCGATCCGCGCGATGATGGCCTCGGGTCAGGCTGCCGTGGAAGGCGCCGATGGCAGCAGCCTGCGTCTGCTTGGGTCGGTGGGCGAGCCGATCAACCCTGAAGCCTGGGACTGGTACTACAAGAATGTCGGCAAGTCGCGTTGCCCGATCGTCGATACCTGGTGGCAGACCGAAACCGGCGGCAACATGATGAGCCCGCTGCCGGGGGCTCACGCGCTCAAGCCGGGTTCGGCGGCGCGTCCGTTCTTTGGTGTGGTGCCGGCGCTGGTCGACAACCTCGGCAACATCATTGAGGGCGAGGCTGAAGGCAATCTGGTGATTCTCGATTCGTGGCCAGGCCAGGCGCGTACGCTGTACGGCGATCATGATCGTTTCGTCGATACCTACTTCAAGACCTTCCGTGGCATGTACTTCACCGGTGACGGCGCGCGTCGCGATGCCGACGGTTACTACTGGATCACCGGGCGCGTGGACGACGTGCTCAACGTCTCCGGCCACCGCATGGGCACCGCCGAGATCGAAAGCGCGATGGTCGCGCATCCGAAGGTGGCCGAAGCTGCGGTGGTGGGTGTGCCGCATGACATCAAGGGGCAGGGCATCTATGTCTATGTGACCTTGAAGAACGGCGAGGAGCCGACCGAGCAGTTGCGTCTGGAGCTCAAGAATTGGGTGCGCAAGGAGATCGGCCCGATTGCTTCGCCGGACGTGATCCAGTGGGCGCCGGGGCTGCCGAAGACCCGTTCGGGCAAGATCATGCGCCGCATCCTGCGCAAGATCGCCACGGCGGAATATGACGGGCTGGGCGATATCTCGACCCTGGCGGATCCGGGTGTGGTGCAGCATTTGATTGATACGCACAAGACCATGAATGTTGCTTAAGCGTTAGAAGCATAGGAGCCCTGTCCGGTGATGCCGGATGGGGCTTTTTTGTGTCTGGTGGATTTGTGTCGATCGGGCTGGCCTCTTCGCGAGCAGGCTCGCTCCCACAAGGAATGGGCGCATTTCAAATGTGGGAGCGAGCCTGCTCGCGAAGGCGATCTGTCAGACACCGCAGTAGTCAGCTGTAGGAAACCGCAACACCCCAACCAATAATTATCGATCTGCACCGTCAGACCTTTCCCGCTGTTACCCGCCACAACCCAATGTGTAACCGCCCGCGCCAAACCGGGGCGAAGGGAAACGCGGTGCGCCGTTTTAGAGCCTCCAAAGCCCTGCTGAAAAATAAGACATAACGCTGCGCTTGCCGGATTAGAAGGGTTTACGAATAATAGGCCCGCAACTTGCAATATGTATCGGTTCACTGTCTTTTGCTCTTGCATGAAATTGCAGGGCTGTCAATGAGCTCAAACCGCTTTCTCGGTGCATCTGTAATTAGTTGTCGCATTGAAGAAATATCGGCTTCGGGCCTGTCGTTAGAATGCCGATCACTCGCTCATCGTGGCTGACGTTGAAATCGCCTGCGGTTCCAATGGGAAATTTCCGTCGATGCGCAACCGATTTCCGATTCACCCATTCGCATATTGGGCTGTCGCTCACTCTGCCGTTTTTGCCCTTTACCGATGGAGTCCCAAGATGAAGAAACTTGTGCTGCTTGGCGCCCTGGCACTGTCCGTGCTGTCGATGAATGCCTTCGCTGACGAAAAACCGCTGAAGATCGGCATCGAAGCGGCTTACCCTCCATTCGCTTCGAAAGCACCGGACGGCAGCATCGTCGGTTTCGACTACGACATCGGCAACGCGCTGTGCGAAGAAATGAAGGTCAAGTGCGTGTGGGTCGAGCAAGAGTTCGACGGCCTGATCCCGGCTCTCAAAGTGCGCAAGATCGACGCGATCCTGTCGTCGATGTCGATCACCGAAGATCGCAAGAAGTCGGTCGACTTCACCAACAAGTACTACAACACCCCGGCGCGTCTGGTCATGAAGGCCGGTACTCAGGTCAGCGAAGGTCTGGCTGAGCTGAAAGGCAAGAACATCGGCGTACAGCGTGGCTCGATCCACGAGCGTTTCGCCCGCGAAGTTCTCGCTCCATTGGGCGCCGAGATCAAGCCGTACGGCTCGCAGAACGAAATCTACCTCGACGTGGCTGCCGGTCGCCTCGACGGTACCGTGGCTGACGCTACCCTGCTCGATGACGGCTTCCTGAAAACCGACGCCGGCAAAGGCTTCGCGTTCGTTGGCCCGGCCTTCACCGACGTCAAATACTTCGGCGACGGCGTAGGTATCGCGGTGCGCAAGGGCGACGCCCTGAAAGACAAGATCAACACTGCCATCGCGGCCATCCGCGAAAACGGCAAATACAAGGCAATCCAGGACAAGTACTTCGCCTTCGATATCTACGGCAAGTAACACGTCTCTGCGACAAGTCCGAAATGGCGCAAGCAACAGAATCTCTGCGGTTTGCGCCATTTTTTCATCCCAACTTTCGAGGACCTGAATCATGTTGAAAGGCTACGGGGCTGTCATCCTCGATGGCGCATGGCTGACGCTTCAGCTCGCCTTGTCGTCCATGGCTCTGGCCATCGTTCTCGGGCTGATCGGTGTCGCGTTGCGCCTGTCGCCGGTGCGCTGGCTGGCGTGGCTGGGCGACCTGTATTCGACGGTGATCCGCGGCATTCCCGACCTGGTGCTGATCCTGCTGATCTTCTACGGCGGTCAGGACTTGCTCAACCGCGTTGCGCCGATGCTCGGCTATGACGACTACATCGATCTGAACCCGCTGGCCGCCGGTATCGGCACCCTCGGTTTCATCTTCGGTGCGTACCTCTCGGAAACCTTCCGTGGTGCGTTCATGGCGATCCCCAAGGGCCAGGCCGAAGCGGGCATGGCGTACGGCATGAGCAGTTTTCAGGTGTTCTTCCGGGTGATGGTGCCGCAGATGATTCGTCTGGCGATTCCCGGCTTCACCAACAACTGGCTGGTACTGACCAAGGCCACCGCGCTGATTTCCGTGGTCGGTCTGCAAGACATGATGTTCAAGGCCAAGCAGGCGGCGGATGCCACGCGTGAGCCTTTCACCTTCTTCCTCGCAGTGGCGGCGATGTACCTGGTAATCACCAGTGTTTCGTTGCTGGCATTGCGTCACCTTGAGAAGCGCTACTCGGTAGGCGTAAGGGCGGCTGATCTATGATCTTCGACTACAACGTCATCTGGGAGGCACTGCCGCTGTACTTCAGCGGCCTGCTGACCACCCTCAAACTGCTCGCGCTGTCGCTGTTCTTCGGCTTGCTCGCGGCGTTGCCGCTGGGGCTGATGCGCGTCTCGAAAAACCCGTTCGTCAATGGCGCCGCGTGGCTGTACACCTACGTGATTCGCGGCACGCCGATGCTGGTGCAGCTGTTCCTGATCTACTACGGTCTGGCCCAGTTCGAAGCGGTGCGCGAAAGCTTCCTGTGGCCGTGGCTGTCCAGCGCAACGTTCTGTGCCTGTCTGGCTTTTGCGGTCAACACCAGCGCCTACACCGCGGAAATCATCGCCGGCAGCCTCAAGGCCACGCCGAACGGTGAGATCGAAGCGGCCAAGGCCATGGGCATGTCGCGCTTCAAACTGTATAAGCGCATCCTGCTGCCGTCGGCCCTGCGCCGCGCGCTGCCGCAGTACAGCAACGAAGTGATCATGATGCTGCAGACCACCAGTCTGGCGTCGATCGTGACCCTGATCGACATTACTGGCGCGGCACGTACCGTCAATGCGCAGTTCTACCTGCCGTTCGAGGCGTACATCACTGCCGGCGTGTTCTACCTGTGCCTGACCTTCATTCTGGTCAAGCTGTTCAAACTGGCCGAGCGTCGCTGGTTGAGCTACCTCGCGCCACGGAAGCACTGATATGCAACGCATCGACCACGTATTGCCGTGGAGCCACCTGGGCAGCGAGCGCAAGGTTTCGGTTTTCCGGTTCGGTGAGGGCGAGCGCAAGGCCTACATTCAAGCCAGCCTGCACGCCGATGAACTGCCGGGCATGCGCACCGCCTGGGAGCTGAAAAAGCGCCTCGGCGAACTCGAAGCCCAAGGCTTGCTCAACGGCGTGATCGAGCTGGTGCCGGTGGCCAATCCGATCGGCCTCGGGCAATTGCTGCAAGGCAATTTCCAGGGCCGTTTCGAGGCGGGCAGCGGCAAGAATTTCAATCGTGATTTCGTCGAGCTCAGCGCGCCGGTCGCGGCGGCGCTGGGCGAAAAACTCGGTGATGATCCCCATGCCAACGTGCGCCTGATCCGTCAGGCAATGGCCGACCACCTGGCCGGATTGCCTGAAGCAAGCAGCCAGTTGCAAGGCATGCAACGTGTGCTGCTCAGCCACGCCTGCACCGCCGATGTGGTGCTGGATCTGCACTGCGATGCCGAAGCCGCGCTGCACATGTATGCGCTGCCGCAGCACTGGCCGCAGTGGCGTTCGCTGTCGGCACACCTGAACGTCAAGGTAGGTTTGCTCGCGGAAGATTCCGGCGGCAGCTCCTTCGATGAAGCCTGCTCGTTGCCATGGCTGCGCCTGTCGCGGCAGTTCCCCGAGGCGCAGATTCCGCTGGCGTGTCTGGCGACGACGATCGAGCTGGGCGGGCAGGCCGACACCGGCCGCGTCGAAGCCGAGGCTTATGCTGAAGGCATTCTGGCGTTCCTTGCCGAGCAAGGTCTGATCACCGGCGAGTGGCCGGACCCGGCCTTCGAACCGTGCGAAGGCATGCCGTTCGAAGGCACCGAATTGTTGTTCGCACCGCACCCCGGTGTGGTGAGTTTTTCCCGCAGGCCTGGCGAATGGGTCGAGGCGGGCGATGAGATTTTTCAAGTGATCGACCCTGTGTCCGATCGGGTCAGCACGGTATGTGCTGGTACGTCCGGGGTGCTGTTTGCCATTGAACGGCTGCGCTATGCCCAACCCGGTTTCTGGCTGGCCAAGGTGGCGGGGCGCGAAGCGCTGCGTCACGGGCGCTTGCTCAACGACTGACTGACTGTTTTTGTGAGAACCGACCGCATGTACAAACTTGAAGTCCAAGACCTGCATAAACGCTATGGCAGTCACGAAGTGCTCAAGGGCGTGTCCCTGAAAGCCGCCGCCGGCGATGTGATCAGCATCATCGGCTCCAGTGGCTCCGGCAAAAGTACTTTCCTGCGTTGCATCAACCTGCTCGAGCAGCCGCACGCCGGCAAGATCCTGCTCAACAACGAAGAGCTGAAACTGGTGGCGAACAAGGATGGCGCGCTGAAAGCCGCTGATCCAAAACAGCTGCAACGCATGCGTTCGCGCCTGTCGATGGTGTTCCAGCATTTCAATCTGTGGTCGCACATGACCGCGATTGAAAACATCATGGAGGCACCGGTGCACGTGCTCGGCGTACCCAAGTACGAAGCGCGCGAAAAAGCCGAGTACTACCTGAACAAGGTTGGCGTGGCCCATCGCAAAGACGCGTTCCCGGGGCACATGTCCGGCGGCGAACAGCAGCGCGTGGCGATCGCCCGTGCGCTGGCGATGGAACCGGAAGTGATGCTGTTCGACGAACCGACTTCGGCCCTCGACCCAGAGCTGGTGGGCGACGTATTGAAAGTCATGCAGGCGCTGGCGCAGGAAGGCCGCACCATGGTCGTGGTAACCCACGAAATGGGCTTCGCCCGTGAAGTGTCGAACCAGCTGGTGTTCCTGCACAAAGGCGTCGTCGAAGAAAGCGGCAACCCGCGCGAAGTGCTGGTCAACCCGCAGTCGGAGCGCTTGCAGCAGTTCCTGTCGGGCAGCCTGAAATAAATCAGGGCTGCCGTTGTGCACCAGATTAGGTCATGCTTCGCGATCTTCTGGCTGGCTCAGATCCCTGTGGGAGCGAGCCTGCTCGCGAAAGCGGTACAACAGCCAGCAATTATGTTGACTGGTACACCGCCTTCGCGAGCAGGCTCGCTCCCACATTCTGATCTTCACCGGTTTCAGGATTTGTGTTCATTTCCGGGCTAGCATTGGCCCATGCCTTCATCACCGTTGTTCGTTTCGGATTGCCCGCCCATGACTGCCCATCGAATTGGTTTCCTGATTTGGCCCAGCACTAAAGCGTTGACGCTGGCGCTGGCGGAGGAGGCCTTGCGTGTTGCGCAGCGGGTGCACCCGGACGTGGTTTACGAACTGTCGTTCTTGCAGGCCGAGCCGCAGACCGAAGGGGCCTGGCAATTGCCCGGCGAACCCTGGGCCGGCAAGCTCGAGAATTTCCAGAAACTGTTCCTGCTCGCCGACGAGCCGCCGACCACCCTGGCGCCGGCGCTGAGCAGTGCGCTCAAGCAACTGGTGCGTGCCGGTTGCGTGATCGGTGGTCTGTCGGCCGGTGTCTATCCGCTGGCGCAGCTCGGTTTGCTCGACGGTTATCGCGCCGCCGTGCACTGGCGCTGGCAGGACGATTTCGCTGAGCGCTTCCCGAAAGTCATCGCCACCAGTCATCTGTTCGACTGGGATCGCGATCGTCTGACCGCCTGCGGTGGCATGTCGGTGCTCGACCTGCTGCTGGCGGTGCTGGCCCGCGATCACGGCGCGGAACTGGCCGGTGCGGTGTCGGAAGAACTCGTGGTCGAGCGCATCCGCGAGGGCGGTGAGCGTCAGCGCATCCCGTTGCAGAATCGCCTCGGCTCCAGTCATCCGAAGCTCACCCAAGCGGTGTTGCTGATGGAAGCCAACATCGAAGAGCCGCTGACCACCGACGAAATCGCCCAGCACGTGTGCGTATCCCGTCGGCAGCTGGAACGGATCTTCAAGCAATACCTCAACCGCGTGCCGAGCCAGTACTACCTGGAATTGCGCCTGAACAAGGCCCGGCAGATGTTGATGCAGACCAGCAAGTCGATCATCCAGATCGGCCTCTCGTGCGGCTTCTCCTCGGGGCCGCATTTCTCCAGCGCCTATCGCAATTTCTTCGGTGCCACGCCGCGCGAAGATCGCAACCAGCGGCGCAGCAGCAGCCCGTTCGAATTGTCGTCAGTGCCGCCGGAGCGTGGCTGAGCGCGGATCGACCCTCAATCGATTTCCATGCCGCCGGAGAAATCATGGAAATCCTCAATCGTCTGATACGCGGTGTCGTTGCTCGACTGCTGCTCCAGCAGGCGCAATTGATACGCCGCCTCATACCGCTGCAGGCGCTGCAAACTTTCGGCAGTCAGCGGGTTGTCGCTGAAGTCGTATTCGGTCAGCACGTCGCCGGGCTGTAAAGGAAACTCGCCCGGCAACTCGGTGATCGCGTTTCCGGACAAGTCGGCGTACATCAATCGAGGCAGTTCGAACAGGCCGTCAGGCACCTTGCTCAAGGCACAGTTGCCCAGACGCACATCGGTCATCTGCGGGAAATGACTCAGATCCGGAGCGATGTTGAGCGGATTGTCGCTCAGGTCCACCGAACTCAGGTTTCTCAGCGTTGCGAATGCTTCTGCGGTCTGCGCAGTCAGCGTGATTTCACAGCCCGGCAGATACAGGCTGCGCAGCCTTTCCATGGCGAAAATCGGGGCGGGAATCTCGCCCAGCGGATAATTGCGGATGTCGATGCCTTTGAGCTTCGGGAACAGCTCCAGCAGACGAACGATCCGAGGCGCAGCGGACGCTGTGGTGGTCAGTTTCAATTGTTCGATGTGGTCGAAACGCGCAGTCAGCGGCGGCAGCTCACCGGTAAACGACAACTCGCAGCTGACCCTTGGCCCTGTCAGGAACGAGGGCGCACGGCGCAGGTCGTCTTCGAGGTTTTGCCTGAAGTGCTGGCGGTTGAGTCTTTCCCTGGCTGCCGCTTCGGTCGCAAGCGGCATCTGCGTGTCAGTATCGTTGGGAGTCTCGTTGGCCCAGCTATCCAGGCGTTCGAGCAGGCTGGTGAGTTCGGTTTTGCGGCGCATCAGCTCAACACGTCCATCGGCCAGCGTGCCCGCAAGCTTGTAGACCAGATCGTTGGCATCGAAGCCGAACAGCGATGGATAAAGGCTTTGCGCCAGATCGATGTCTTGCTGTTGGACCCAGACACCGAAGTTGTCAGCCTTGGCCTGGAATGCGGCCTTGATCCGTTCTCTGGAAGCAACCGACAACGGGTTGCCGCCCAGTTCAATGCCGCGATCGGAATACTGCGTCAGTTGCGCCGGCAATTCGCTGATGTTGTTGTCGCTCAGCAACGCGACTTCCAGGTGCGGCAGCTGTTCCAGCCCGGCGGGAACACTATCGATGCCGGTGTTGATCAGGTCGATGAACGTCAGGTTCTGCAGGGTCGATAGATCGGGCGTCACCTGCAGAGGGTTGCTATACAAGTCCAGAGATTTCAATCGGGTCATCGTGGACAGGATCGCTTGTCCGGCAGGATCCAGAGTGATCTGGCACTTGCTCAGCATCAACCTCTCAAGCAACGGCAGGCTTGGCAACGATTGGGGTATCCGGCCCAAGGCGAAATCCTGCAGTTCCAGTCCGCGCAGGCCGCTGAAGCTTCGGAAAAACCCATCTGGAATGTTCAGCCCCGGATTGCCCTGAAGGTTGAGATGCGTGATGTGGCTGAAGTCAGCGGTCAGTTCCGGCAATTCGCCGGTGAATGTCGCATCGGCTTCGAAAGTATTGAACCGCAGGGCTGAGTTTTCGTTTTGCCGGCCGCGCCAGAGTTTCTCAAGGTCGCTGCTGAATCTTTGTCTGGCGGCGAGTTCTGCAAATCTTTCCGGCGCAGTCCAGGGCAGCTCTGTCGAAGGGTTGTTGACCGGCAAGCGCGCGCTCCATGTGTTGAGATCACTGGTCATGCGGGCGATTTCCGCCTCCCATCTGATCAGTTGCGCCGTGCCGGTCTGTAATGTCCCGGGCAGGCGATAAATCATGTTGATCGCAGCGTTTTCGCCCAGTCGCGGGAACAGTCTCTGCGCCATGGCAATGTCAGCCGATGCCGGCTTGATCCGGAAGTTGCGCCCTTGTGCGGCGTAGTAGCGCTTTACGCGCTCGCGGGCATTCATGGACAGAGGATTGTCGTTCAGATAGACGCTGTCGGCCCGCTCGGGATGCAAACTGAAAACAGCGTCGGGCAGCACGGTTATCTGGTTGTTATTGAGATGGAGCTCTCGCAGCAGCGGATGCTCGGCGATGCCCTTCGGCACGCTCGTCAGTTCGCTATGGCCGAGCGAGAAGTTCGTCACCTTGGGCAGGATTGTCAGGTCTGGCGCGTTTGTCAGTGGGTTATGGCTCAGATCGAGCAACCGCAACTCGGGCAGCGCGCCAAGTACCTGCTGCCCGGCAGGGGTAAGCGTCAGCGCGCAGTCATTGAGTTTGAGCTCTTTGAGATAGTGCAGACGGCTGACGAATGAAGGGATGTCATAGAGTGTGAAAGCTTTCAGTTCCAGCATCTGAAGATTCGGGAACAAGGCAGCGAACGGCTCCAGTCCCGCGATCGTCACGTTGCCCGCCAGCTTGAGGCTGGTAACGTGATCGAAGTTGACCGTCAGGCGCGGCATTTCGCCGAGGAACTTGAGGTCTGCCGCGAAAGAAGTCGTGCGCCTGCCGGTACCCATCGATCTTTCGCCCCAGAAATCCTTTATCAATTGCTTGAAGTCCGAGCGTGCGGATCGTTGCGCCAAACGCTCGCTTGCGCTCAAGGCCTGACCGGTAACCGGGTGCGCAGACGGCGTTGCCAAGGCCCAGCGGGTCAGGTCATCGCGCATCTGTTGCTGTTCTGCTTGCCAGCGAAGCAGCTGTTGGCGACCGTCGGCCAGGTCGCCGGGCAAGTCGTAAATCATCTCGCTGGCCTCTTGCTTGTTCAAACCGGGAAACAACTGCCGGGCGAGGCTCACGTCCGGCTCGGCCGCCAGTACGTCGAAGTCGTTGCGATGGAGGCGGTAGTAGTTTTTGATCTGGTCGCGGGTGGCGGCCGATAGCGGGTTGTCGGCAAGGTCAATGCCGTCACTGCGCTCGGCGGGGAGGTCGAACAGCGCCTCGGGCAGGTGCGTGATGCGGTTGCCTGCGAGCACTGCGGTTCGCAACCCCGGATGGCTGGCCAGTCCTTCAGGCACGACGGTCAGCCCGCAGTTGGACAGATCGAGATAGATCAATTCGGGCAACAAATTCAGGTTGGGGAACGTACCCAACGGATTGTCGCTGAGGTCCAGCGAGTCGAGGCTGCCAAGTGACAGCAGCGCAGCCTGGTTTTCCGGGGTCATGACCACGCCACAATTTTTCAGCTCCAGATCGCTCAGTTGAGGCAGTTTTGCTTCGCCCAGCGCAAGCGGTCCCAGTTCGAAACCGTTCATTTTCAGCTTGGCAAGGTTGGGGAAGCACTCCACGAAGCGCAGGGCAGCGGTACTATTGGCGGTGCCGGTGAGGTTCAGCCGCGTCGCGCGCTCGAGACCGGCGCTGAGTATCGGCATATCCCCACTGAACGTCGCCGTTGCCCTGAGTTCTTCAAGGCGCGGGTACAGTGGCGGGCTGCGCCAGAATTGCTCGATCTGTTGCGCAAAGGATCGCCGGGCCTCCAGTTCGCGGGCCTGTGCCTCGAGGGGAAGACGTTCCCCCGACTCAGAGGCGGTCACGGTGGCCTGGTTGATCCATTGACTGAGTTCGAGATTCAGCACGCCGAGTTCGTTTTCCCAGCGGGACAACTGTGCGCCGCACTCCGCCAATGGCCCGGGCAATCGGTACAACACCTGTGTTGCGCCTTCCGTGTCGAGGGATGGAAACAAGGCGATGGTGCGTTGCAGATCCTCCTGCACGGGCCGGACGCCGAAGTGCCTTCCGGTGTGCTCGTAGAACACTTTTACCCGCTCGCGAGAAGCCGCCGTCAACGGGTTATCGGCGAAGGTATAACCATCGCTGAGGGAGCTTGCCAGGTTGAAAAAACTGTCCGGTATCCGCGTGATGCGGTTGCGATCGAATTGCGCCGAAATCAGGCGCGGATGATCCAGCAGATCGTCGGGCACCGTGTGAATGCCGGTATCCGACAGGTTCACGTAGCGCAATGAAGGCAGTGTGTGCAGGTCCGGAGGCAGGCCCAGCGCATTGCCTTGCAGATCGAGCAGGGTGAGCTGCGGCATGGCCGCGAGCACTGACTCTGTGACCGTCGTCAGACTGATCCGACAATTACGTAAGCGCAATTCGCGCAGCGAGCGCATCGAAGTCAGTGCTTGCGGCAGGCTCGATAGATTGAGGTTGCGCGCATCGATATTCTGCAACTGGCTGAAGGACTGCAGAAAGCTGTCGACGGAGGTGGTCATCGGGCTGCCATCAATGGCGAGCGAGGTGATATGGCTGAAGTCTGCTGACAACACGGGCAAGTCGCCCATCACCGCAGGTGTAAGGCGCAAGGCGTATCCGGCGGCAAAGCCCCGGTGATTGATACCCGTGACGTGCTCCCGTCTCCAGGCTTTGAGCAATTGTTCCCGTAGCAGCCTGCGATTCTGGATTTCGGCGCGCTTCTCCAGCGAGGTGAGCGCCGTGCCGGTTTCCGGATGCACGGCGGGCGGATTGTTGGCCCAGACATGCAGTTCGTTCTGCAATTGCAGGTAGTCATTTTGCAAACGAAGCATTTCGGCGCGCGGGCCTGCGGGACTGCTTCGCATGCTTTCGGCGAGGAAGCGCACTTCATGGTTCGACATGCGTGGATAGAGCACCCGGATGTCTTCTTCGAGGGTGTGCGGCTGGTAAGCGGGGCGTGGCGGACGCGGAGCATGGGCGTAACCGTCGGTACCGAGCAGGCGCAGGGTGTCGACAGCCGGCGCTCGGGACGGCGTATCGGCAATCACCTGACGCCACTCGTTGCGCTCGAGCGTGCGTTCACGAATGGCCGCCTTCAGCGCCTGACCCTGGCCGATCCGCATGTCCAGGCTCTGGCGCTCGCTGTCGGGCAATGCGTACAACAGGCTGGAATAGAAATCAGCGAACGAATGCAGCTGCTGCCCACGATCGTCATAAGGTTGGTATTGGCCATCGTCGCGGCGAACCAGCACCTTGTATTCGGGCGCATCGTCACGGCCGATCGTGTCCAGTAACCGGCCCTCGTAGCGCCCGTCACGGATTTCGATGCGTACATCGCCGCTCCAGCCCGGCAACAATTTGAGGCTGTGCAGCGCCAGAGAATCAGAGTCGTGATTGCTCACCGAGGCCAGCTCAAGGCCTTCATACGCGCGGGTAAGGCGCACCTCGTCACTGGCCATCTGCATGAGTGCCTGCTGGCGCGGGGGCAATCGTCCTTCGCTGATCTGCAACAGTTCGCTGCCGGTCGCGGTATCGAGCAGTTCGCGGGTAATGCTGGCCGGCAATTGCGGAGGGTGAATCTTGAGTCGTGCAGCCAGCGGGTCGTCGAGGTGCTGGAGGGCTTGATAGTGCGACTCGAACAGCGCGCTGGTGTTGCGTCTGGCGAGGTCGGCCACTTGTTTGCGCAGGTTGTGGCTGCGGACCTCGATGGACGGCGTCGGTCCCGCGAAGGGCTCGTCCAGCAAGGTTTTGATCTGCGTCTCGTCGAGGGCTTGGAGCAGGGTTTTGAGCACGTCGCCACCGGCCAGCGTGTCGTGGCGTAGTTCGATTACCGGCAGGCTTGTGTCGGCAGACGATTGCCACAGTTGCTCGCCTTGGCGATCGAGCAGACGCAGGCACTGGTCGCCTGGCCAGCGGCCGTATTCGCTGAGCACCTCCAGTTGCATGGCCGGGTCGGCGCGCAAGAAAACTTCAGCGTCAGCGCTGTCGAGCTGGTCGATGAAGCGTTGCAACTGCTGATCAATCTTGAAGCGCTGGATGCTGTCGGCCAGCAGAGGCGGAACGCTTTCCTGCTCGACATGCATTTTGCGCAACGCGTCTTCGCTGGTTCCGCTGATCTGCAGCACGGTTTCGCGCTCGCTCGCGGACAAGCTCTCGACCGCAGGGCCGATACGGCGCAGCGCGGTTGCGCCATCCCATTCCAGCGGTTGCTCGAGTTCAGTGTGCCAGGCACCTTCGCCATTGTGGCGCAGCACCGGTTGGTATGCGTCGGGGCGACTCGGATGTTCGATGCGGTACTGCCCCGGCACCTGACTTTCCGTGACCGCAAAGTGCGCGTCCTCCAGGGGCAGCAGGCGCTTGTCTTCATGGGTATGCAGACCCAGGGCATCGGGTTGCGAATCGGCACTCGGGCGCTGCGGATGTTTGTAGCGTTCCAGATCCGGTTGCCAGTAGCGGGTGTCACCATTGGCCAGTTGTACCGGTTTGAAGCGGTCGATGAACGCCACGATTTCCTTGGGCAATACCTTGCGAAACTCGGCCGCGCCAATTGCACCGCCGACGGCGAACATGCCCAACTGGATCATCGATTCCACGGTTCCCATCAGGTGTTCGACCGCCTCGGTCGTGCGCCCCTGCGCCCACTCGACAATGCCTTCGAATACTTCATCGAGCATCTGATAGGCCATGTACGCCATCATCGCTTCACCGAGCACCGGCACGAACGGCGCGACGATCATTGCGGCGGTCTGGGCGATGGAAGAGAGGATGTTGACCAGCGAATCCCAGAACGCCCAGCGCGCCCTTTGATCAACCAGGGCAGTCGGTACGGCAATGGTTCGGGCGTCATTGAAAATCTTGTTCAGTTTTGCCTGGTACAGGTGTTGCCACACATCGTCGTAAAACGGCGTCAGCGCAGTCTGCAGATCGGGCCGCTCCACTGCGGCTTCGCGCCACGCCGGCCGAGGGTCGCCGGGTTCGTGCGGGTGCCAGCGGATTTCACTCAGCCGGCTGTTGAGGGTGCTGAAGAAGAAGCCGCGCTGGTCGTGATTGACGAAGCGGCTGAAGAACTGCTGATAGTCCCTGGAGCGCAACCGGCGCGTCAGTTCCACGACCATTTCCAATGGCGAGGCGTACTCCTTGAACGGATGTTCGGGGTCATCCGGAACGTAGGCGACGACGCGCGCTGCATTGCGTGTCATGTACAGGTCCGGGGCGAATACCACGATGCCGGTGAGCGGTGCGCAAAGCATCGTCATGTCATGACACAGCAGCGGGGCGCCGTGCACATGCAGGCCTTTCACACCGTCGAGCATGGCTTCGATCAGGCGTACCGCGTTTTCCGACACGTCGCGGTTCATCCGCGCCCATTGCAGGGCCGATTTCATCGCGGCCTTCTGGCTGGCGTCGATCTTGCCGCGCAAGACCGACGCGACCATCGGATCGGAGTAGCCCAGATTGTCTTCCAGACTGGCTTTGTATTTCGCGCCGATATCCAGTCGACGGCACAGTTTTGTGAATGCGGGAATGCTCAGTTTCGCCTTGATCTCGGGCAGGGTTTCAAACTGTCCTGTAGCCGAAGGTGCGCTAGTGAATGTCGACTCGGCTTCGAAGGCGTCGTCTTCGGTTTCCCTTTCTTCGAAGTTATGCAGTGCCGCCTCAAGCAGTGACACGGACCAGGCGCGGGCGCCGGTGCGGATCGGAAACCATGGGGTGGTGGCAGGAATGTACAGGCGCACGTAGGTGTTTCTGACATCCAGTTCCAGATCGAAGCAGCTTTTCAGCTCGGCCTTGAGCAGGGGCTCGGCGAAGGCCGCAGCGTCCTGCAAGTGCTCAAGGCTCTTGTCGACCCGGCTCTGCGCGGTGATATGCGCCGCCCCAAGACTTTTCATCAACGCATGCTGTTCGGCTGGCGCGACTTGGAGCGCGGCCGGCTGTTGCGGGACGCTGTTCTTCAGCGCTTCGCGCCGCGTGGCTGAGGTGTCGCCCAGCCAGGCCGGAATCGCGTTTTTCAGTGGTTGGTAATGCTCGTCCGCATGTTGCGCGTCATGTACGGCGTCCGGGGTTGCCGATGGGGGTGCTTCAGACAAATGCATGGCCATTCCTTGGCGTTGGGAAGAACCCTCAGCAAATCAGCGGCAAGCGACCACCGTGCGGTAGATATTTATGTCTCTGCCGTGGGGGCTGACTTGGTATCCTGCGCGGCCTGCCGCAAATCGGCCGCGCCCGGTAAACTGCGCCTTTGCGACGCTATATGTCGCATTGCCGTAAACCCGGGAAAATCCGGGGTTTGCGCTATAAGAAGTTGTCGCTTGGCGACAAGGCCGGGCACCCAACTGTCCTTACAATCCCCTCATCGCTCGCCAGTTCCAGGCGGGTGTTCCTCTTCAGGAGACTCCGATGTCCGTTGAGCACGCTGCGGTACAACGCGCCGATTTCGACCAGGTTATGGTTCCCAACTACGCGCCTGCCGCTTTCATTCCGGTGCGTGGCGCCGGTTCCCGGGTCTGGGATCAGGCCGGCCGCGAGCTGATCGACTTCGCCGGCGGGATTGCCGTCAACGTTTTGGGCCATGCGCATCCGGCGCTGGTCGGCGCGTTGACCGAACAGGCGAACAAGCTGTGGCACGTGTCCAACGTGTTCACCAACGAACCGGCCCTGCGTCTGGCGCACAAGCTGATCGACGCCACGTTTGCCGAGCGCGTGTTTTTCTGCAACTCCGGCGCCGAAGCCAACGAGGCCGCGTTCAAGCTGGCCCGTCGCGTCGCATTCGACCGTTTCGGCACCGAGAAATACGAAATCATCGCCGCGCTGAACAGCTTCCACGGCCGTACCCTGTTCACCGTCAACGTCGGTGGCCAGTCGAAGTACTCCGACGGTTTCGGCCCGAAAATCACCGGTATCACCCACGTTCCCTACAACGATCTGGCCGCGCTGAAAGCCGCGGTGTCCGAGAAGACCTGCGCGGTCGTGCTGGAACCGATCCAGGGCGAGGGCGGCGTACTGCCGGCCGAGCTGGCTTACCTGCAAGGTGCCCGCGAACTGTGCGACGCGAACAACGCGCTGCTGGTGTTCGACGAAGTGCAGACCGGCATGGGCCGCAGCGGCAAGCTGTTTGCCTACCAGCATTACGGCGTGACCCCGGACATCCTCACCAGCGCCAAGAGCCTGGGCGGTGGTTTCCCGATCGCGGCAATGATGACCACCGAAGCGCTGGCCAAACATCTGGTCGTCGGCACCCACGGCACCACTTACGGCGGCAACCCGCTGGCCTGCGCCGTCGCCGAAGCGGTGATCGACGTGGTCAACACCCCTGAGGTGCTGAATGGCGTGAACGCCAAGCACGACAAGTTCAAGACCCGCCTGCAACAGATCGGCGAGAAATACGGCCTGTTCACTCAGGTGCGTGGTCTCGGTCTGCTGATCGGTTGCGTGCTGAGCGAAGCGTGGAAAGGCAAGGCCAAGGACATCTTCAACGCCGCCGAACAGGAAGGCCTGATGATTCTCCAGGCTGGCCCGGACGTGATCCGTTTCGCCCCGAGCCTGGTGGTGGAAGATGCCGATATCGACGCCGGTCTCGACCGCTTCGAACGTGCTGCGGCGAAGTTGACGCAAGCCTGATGGACCTTTCGGCGCCTGGAGTTTTTCCGGCGCCGAACCAATTTTTGATACCGGGCACATCCACCTGTTGGATTGAACCTGTGGTGAGGGGATTTATCCCCGATGGGCTGCGCAGCGGCCCCAGATTTTTGGGGGTGCTTCGCCCCCCAGCGGGGATAAATCCCCTCGCCACAAGTCCCATTCCTGCATCGATCTTTATGTGGGCCCGGTTTTTTCTGTGAATATTGAAGAGAAAGGAGTGACACCATGCTGGTGATGCGCCCCGCGCAAATGGCTGATCTGGGCGAGGTACAGCGTCTGGCTGCGGACAGCCCGATTGGTGTCACTTCCTTGCCGGATGACGTGGAACGTCTGAGCGACAAGATCGCCGCGAGCGAAGCTTCGTTCGCCGCCGAAGTGAGCTTCAACGGTGAAGAGAGTTACTTCTTTGTCCTCGAAGACTCGAGCACCGGCAAACTGGTCGGCTGCTCGGCCATTGTCGCTTCCGCCGGTTATTCGGAGCCGTTCTACAGCTTCCGCAACGAGACTTTCGTCCACGCCTCCCGCGAGCTGAAGATCCACAACAAGATCCACGTGCTCTCGCAGTGCCACGACCTGACCGGCAACAGCCTGCTGACCAGTTTCTATGTGCAGCGCGAGCTGGTCGGATCGCCGTGGGCCGAGCTCAATTCCCGTGGCCGTCTGCTGTTCGTCGCCAGCCATCCAGAGCGTTTTGCCGATTCGGTGGTGACCGAGATCGTCGGTTACAGCGACGAGAATGGCGACTCGCCGTTCTGGGATGCGATCGGACGTAACTTCTTCGACCTCAACTACGCCGAGGCCGAGCGCCTGTGCGGGCTGAAAAGCCGCACCTTCCTCGCCGAGCTGATGCCGCATTACCCGATCTATGTGCCGCTGCTGCCGGACTCCGCCCAAGAGGCGATGGGCCAGGTGCACCCGCGTGCGCAGATCACCTTCGACATCCTGATGCGCGAAGGCTTCGAGACTGATCACTACATCGACATCTTCGACGGCGGCCCGACCCTGCATGCGCGGGTTTCCGGGATTCGTTCGATCGCCCAGAGCCGCGTGGTGCCGGTGAAGATCGGCGAGCCGGTCAAAGGTGCCGGGCGTCAGTACCTGGTGGCCAATGCGCAGTTGCAGGATTACCGCGCGGTGTTGCTCGAGCTGGATTACGCGCCGGGCAAACCGGTGACGCTGGATATGGAAGCGGCCGAAGCCCTGGGCGTCGGTGAAGGTGCCAGCGTGCGCCTGGTGGCGGTTTAACGCCTTAGCGAGTTTCACGGGTGGCGCGAGCGGCCCGTTTGAGGAGATAGCATGATTGTTCGTCCCGTACGCAGCAGCGATTTATCCGCGCTGATCGACCTGGCCCGCAGCACCGGCACCGGCCTGACCACATTGCCGGCCAACGAAGAGCGCCTGACCCACCGGGTCGGCTGGGCCGAGAAGACCTTTCGCGGCGAAGCCGGGCGTGGCGATGCGGACTATCTGTTCGTGCTCGAAGACGATGACGGCCGCGTGGTGGGGATTTCCGCCATCGCCGGCGCGGTCGGCCTGCGTGAGCCCTGGTACAACTTCCGCGTCGGTCTGACGGTCAGCGCTTCGCAAGAGCTGAATATCTACCGCGAAATCCCGACGCTGTTTCTGGCCAACGACCTGACCGGCAATTCCGAGCTGTGCTCGCTGTTCCTGCACGCTGATTACCGCAACGGCCTCAACGGCCGGATGCTGTCCAAGGCGCGCATGCTGTTCATCGCTGAGTTCCCGGAGCTGTTCGGCAACAAGATCATCGCCGAAATGCGTGGCGTGTCCGATGACGCCGGGCGCTCGCCGTTCTGGGAAAGCCTCGGTCGGCACTTCTTCAAGATGGAATTCAGCCAGGCCGATTACCTGACCGGCGTCGGCAACAAGGCGTTCATCGCCGAACTGATGCCGAAATTCCCGCTGTACACCTGCTTCCTTTCGCCGGACGCGCGCAACGTCATCGGCCAGGTGCACCCGGACACCGAGCCGGCGCTGGCCATGCTCAAGAGCGAAGGCTTCAGCTACCAGGGTTACGTCGACATCTTCGACGCCGGCCCGGCCATCGAATGCGAAACCAGCAAGATCCGCGCGGTGCGTGACAGCGAAGCACTGGTGCTGGCCGTAGGCACGCCGGGCGATGACGCCACGCCGTTCATCATCCACAACCGCAAGCGCGAGGATTGCCGCATCACGGCTGCACCAGCGCGACTGGCTGCGGGCACCCTGGTGGTCGATCCGCAAACCGCGAAACGTCTTCAACTCAGCGCCGGCGATCAGGTTCGCGCCGTGGCGTTGTCCGCTGCACGGGAGTCGAAATAATGAATTCGCTATACATCGCAGGTGAGTGGCTGGCCGGTCAGGGCGAGGCCTTTCAATCTTTGAACCCGGTGACCCAGCAAGTGCTGTGGGCGGGCGAGGGCGCCACTGTCGCGCAGGTCGAATCGGCGGTTCAGGCTGCTCGCCAGGCATTTCCTCAGTGGGCACGTCGCACCCTCGAGGAGCGCATCAGCGTCCTCGAAGCTTTTGCTGCTGCGTTGAAAAACCACGCTGACGAACTGGCTCGCACCATCGGCGAAGAAACCGGCAAACCGCTATGGGAAGCTGCGACCGAAGTCACCAGCATGGTCAACAAAATCGCGATTTCGGTGCAGAGCTACCGCGAGCGGACCGGGGAAAAGAGCGGCCCATTGGGCGACGCCACCGCCGTGTTGCGCCACAAGCCCCACGGCGTGGTTGCGGTGTTTGGTCCTTACAACTTCCCGGGTCACCTGCCTAACGGTCATATCGTCCCGGCGCTGCTGGCCGGTAACAGCGTGCTGTTCAAGCCCAGCGAACTGACGCCGAAAGTCGCCGAGTTGACGGTCAAGTGCTGGATCGAAGCCGGCCTGCCGGCAGGCGTGTTGAACCTGCTGCAGGGCGCGCGGGAAACCGGCATCGCTCTGGCGGCGAATCCGGGTATCGACGGTCTGTTCTTCACTGGTTCGAGCCGCACCGGCAATCATCTGCACCAGCAATTCGCCGGGCGTCCGGACAAGATCCTTGCGCTGGAGATGGGCGGCAACAACCCGCTGGTGGTCGATCAGGTCGCTGATCTGGACGCGGCGGTGTACACGATCATTCAGTCGGCATTCATTTCCGCCGGCCAGCGCTGCACTTGCGCCCGCCGTCTGCTGGTGCCGCAAGGCGCGTGGGGCGACAGCCTGCTCAAGCGTCTGGTTGAAGTCAGTTCGACCATTGAAGTCGGTGCCTTCGATCAGCAACCGGCACCGTTCATGGGCTCGGTGATTTCCCTCGGCGCGGCGAAAGCGCTGATGGATGCGCAGGAACAACTGCTGGCCAACGGCGCGGTGGCGCTGCTGGAAATGACCCAGCCGCAAGCGCAATCGGCCTTGCTGACTCCGGGCATTGTCGATGTGACGGCCGTGGCCGAGCGTCCGGACGAAGAACTGTTCGGGCCGCTGCTGCAAGTGATCCGCTATGCCGATTTCGGCGCGGCGATCAGTGAAGCCAACAACACCGCTTATGGACTGGCCGCCGGTTTGCTCTCCGATTCCGAAGCGCGTTACCAGCAGTTCTGGCTGGAAAGCCGCGCCGGCATCGTCAACTGGAACAAACAGCTGACCGGCGCCGCGAGCAGCGCGCCATTCGGCGGCGTCGGCGCCTCGGGCAACCACCGCGCCAGCGCCTATTACGCAGCGGACTACTGCGCATACCCGGTGGCGTCGCTGGAAACCCCGAGCCTGGTGTTGCCATCGGCTCTGACGCCTGGCGTGAAAATGGCGTAGCGCCCATTCGCGAGCAGGCTCGCTCCCACAGGTTCAGTGGTGTTCACACATTTTGTGTCCAACCTAAATCCTGTGGGAGCGAGCCTGCTCGCGAAGGCCGCACTGCGGTCGCAAAGAATAGTTACTGAAGCCTATAACAACAGATTCTCGTGGAGCCTCGCTGATGAAATCCTATGAAGTCAATTTTGACGGTCTAGTGGGGCCGACCCATAACTACGGTGGTCTGTCCTACGGCAACGTCGCCTCGCAGAGCAATAGTCAGCAATCCTCGAACCCGAAGGAAGCGGCGCTGCAAGGTCTGGCAAAAATGAAAGCGTTGATGGACATGGGCTTTCAGCAAGGCGTGCTGGCTCCGCAGGAACGTCCTGATGTGGCGGCGCTGCGCCGTCTGGGCTTCAGCGGCACTGACGCGCAGGTGATCGAGCGCGCCGCCAAAGAAGCGATGCCGCTGCTGGTCGCCAGTTGCTCGGCGTCGAGCATGTGGGTGGCCAACGCTGCCACGGTCAGCCCGAGTGCCGACACCGCTGACGGCCGCGTGCACTTCACCGCTGCCAACCTCAATTGCAAATATCACCGCAGCATCGAACACCCGACCACCAGCCGCGTGCTCGGCGCGATGTTCGCCAATCAACAGCACTTCGCCCATCACGCCGCTTTGCCGGCAGTGGCGCAGTTTGGCGACGAAGGCGCGGCCAACCACACGCGTTTCTGCCGTGAGTACGGCGAGGCGGGCGTCGAGTTCTTCGTGTTCGGCCGCAGTGCGTTCGACAACCGCTTCCCGGCGCCGCAGAAATACCCTGCACGGCAGACCCTCGAAGCCTCGCAAGCCGTCGCGCGTCTGCACGGTCTGCGTGACGAAGGCGTGGTCTACGCGCAGCAGAACCCCAACGTCATCGATCAGGGCGTGTTCCACAACGACGTGATCGCCGTGGGCAATGGTGAAGTGCTGTTCTATCACGAGGACGCGTTCCTCGAGACCGACAAGATGCTCGCCGAACTGCAAGGCAAACTGGCCAAGGTCGGCGGTAACTTCCAGTCCGTTTGCGTGCCGCGTTCGGCGGTCACCGTGGATGACGCGGTGCGTTCCTACCTGTTCAACAGCCAATTGCTCTCGCGTCCTGACGGCTCGATGCTGTTGATCGTGCCGCAGGAATGCCAAGCCAACGAACGTGTCTGGGCTTACCTGCAAAGCCTGACCAGCTCCGGTGGGCTGATCCGCGAAGTTAAAGTCTTCGATCTCAAGCAGAGCATGCAGAACGGCGGTGGCCCGGCGTGCCTGCGTCTGCGTGTGGCGCTGAATGAAACCGAACTGGCGGCGGTCAACCCAGGGGTTATCATGACGGCCCCGTTGTACGGTTCGTTGACCGCATGGGTTGAAAAGCACTACCGCGACCGCCTGAGCGAAACCGACCTGGCGGACCCGCAGTTGCTGCTTGAATGCCGGACGGCACTGGATGAACTGACGCAAATCCTTAAACTGGGCGCGGTTTATCCCTTCCAGATCAATTGATCGCCAGCGCGCTGCCTGAACGCGGCGCGCGGCGTGTCACCCCAAGAGAGTAAAAACATGAGCGATTCCCTGCAGCTGATCCTTGAAGACACCGACGGCACGCAATTGCAAACCTCGTGCACCCGCGTTGCGGTCATGTGGCAAGGCAAAGAGCTGTGGATCCAGCAGGACGGCCGTGGCCAGCTGCTGATCGGCGTGGACGTCGAGGAAGGTGACGAAGAGTACGCCAACCTGCTGCTGCGCCCATTGGCGACTAATCTGGTAAGTCTGCAACTGGAAATGGAACCGGCTGACCTCGGCGCTGACGAGGATCACGTACACGGCCCGGATTGCAACCACGACCACTAAGGAAACCGCTCTATGCTCGCCCTCGGCAAACTGCTTGAACTGACCCTCGCCGGCCGCGAACCGGCGGAGAAGACTCAACTGACTGTCGAAGGCGTGCGCATGCGCTGGTTGAGCGAAGGGGCGCTGGAAGTGCGTCCCCCGGAAGCGCGCGACAATGGCCTGGACCTGCTGCTGTCGGCAGGCATCCATGGCAACGAAACGGCACCGATCGAGTTGCTCGATCGGCTGCTGCACGACATCGCACGCGGCGATCTGAAGCCGCGCGCACGCATTCTGTTCCTGTTTGGCAACCCGGAAGCCATCCGCAAGGGTGAGCGTTTCGTCGAGCAGGACGTCAATCGACTGTTCAACGGTCGCCACGAACAAAGCAGCGGCTCGGAAGCGTTGCGCGCCTGTGAGCTGGAACGGCTGGCGGCGAGTTTCTTCAGCAAGCCCGAGCGCGAGCGTCTGCACTACGACCTGCACACGGCGATTCGTGGGTCGAAGATCGAACAGTTCGCCTTGTACCCGTGGAAGGAAGGGCGCCAGCATTCCCGTCGCGAACTGGCGCGCCTGCGCGCCGCCGGCATGGAAGCAGTGCTGTTGCAGAACAAACCATCCATCGTGTTCAGTTCGTACACCTACGACAAACTCGACGCCGAGGCTTTCACTCTGGAACTGGGCAAGGCGCGGCCGTTCGGGCAGAACGACGGCGTTAACGTTTCACTGCTGGAAACCCGCCTGAAGCAGATCATCGAAGGCGCTGAGCCGGAGACAGAAGAAGGGCTGGATGGTTTGCAGCTGTTCAGCGTGGCGCGGGAAATCATCAAGCACAGCGATGCGTTCCGCCTGAACCTGCCGGCGGACATCGAAAACTTTTCCGAGCTGGAGCCGGGTTATGTGCTGGCCGAGGATCTGGCCAATACCCGCTGGGTGATCGAAGAGCAGGGCGCACGAATCATCTTCCCCAACCCCAAGGTCAAGAACGGCCTGCGCGCCGGCATCCTCATCGTCCCGACCACCGACGAAAACCTCGCCTGATAGCGACATCTGAATCGGCACAAAACCAATGTGGGAGCGAGCCTGCTCGCGAAAGCGGTCTACCAGTCAACTTGTCGTCGGCTGGCAGTCCCTCTTCGCGAGCAGGCTCGCTCCCACATTTGATTTGAGTGAGGTCAAAAACTCACTCGACGTTACACGGCTACCGCGCGCGGCTCCGTGCGACGCAACGCGCGAATCTTCTGCAACGTATCGGCGCAAGTCCGCGCTGCTTCCTGACCCTTGTGCACAAAGTGCTCGAAGAAGAACTTTTGATGCTCTTCGCCCGAATGGAAGTGGTGCGGGGTGAGCGACACCGAGAACACCGGCACTTCGGTTTCCAACTGCACCTGCATCAGGCCGCTGACCACCGATTGCGCGACGAACTCGTGGCGATAAATGCCGCCGTCCACCACCAAAGCGGCGGCGACAATACCAGCGTAACGGCCTGACTTGGCCAGCAGCTTGGCGTGCAGCGGCATTTCAAAGGCGCCGCCGACTTCAAAAAAGTCGATGTCCGATTCCTGATAACCCTGCACCAGCATTTCAGCGACGAAGCCTTTACGGCTCTGGTCGACGATTTCCTTGTGCCAGCAGGCCTGGATGAACGCGACGCGCTCGCCCTGTGGGTGTTTGCTTTTGCTGTCGATAGCGGTGGGTTGCATGTTCTGACTCCTGTTTGTGTGAAAAACAGGGCGTTATGAATCGAAAGGGATGCAAGGGTGCGAGCGCAGGCACAAGTGCACGCGGACGGCCCTTTGGCGTCGATCCCGTTCTCTCTTCATCCGGACTATGACCGTCGGCCCCGGAATCACACCGGGTCTGCTGACCTTGCCGACGCACCCGACTCAAGTCGTGTGCAGCGCCAAGCGCTCGCGGGCTATGCGCATTGCGCGCAATTACCGCCGGTGGGGAATTGCACCCCGCCCTGAGAACGTTTCGCCGCCCATAGGCGGGCGGCGGCAAGTTTGTAACACATATTTCCCGGCCATGCACATGACACTGCGGGAGCGAGCCCGCTCGCGAAAGCGGCTTCACATTCAACGAAGATGCTGACTGTTACTCCGCTTTCGCGAGCAGGCTCGCTGCCACATGGGCTTTGTCTTCTCGAGGAAGAATGGGATTTTTCCTCGTTCTAGGGTTGATTAATCTGTGCGATGACCGCAGTAATCCCACTTCACAAAGGGATTTCCCATCTGACCAGAGGCCAGGTTCATGAGCGTTATCGATCTTCGCAGCGACACCGTCACCCAACCGACTCCCGCCATGCTCGACGCGATGACCGCAGCGGACACCGGCGACGATGTGTACGGCGAAGATCCGACGGTCAATCGCCTCGAGGCCGAACTGGCCAAGCGTCTGGGCTTTGCCGCCGCGCTATTCGTGCCGACCGGGACCATGAGCAACCTGCTCGGCCTGATGGCGCACTGCGAGCGTGGCGACGAATACATCGTCGGTCAGCAGGCGCACACCTACAAGTACGAAGGCGGCGGGGCGGCGGTGCTCGGCTCGATTCAGCCGCAGCCGCTGGAGGTGCAGGCCGACGGTTCGCTGGATCTGGATCAGGTTGCCGCCGCGATCAAACCGGACGATTTCCATTTCGCCCGCACGCGTTTGCTGGCGCTGGAAAACACCATGCAGGGCAAGGTGCTGCCGCTGGAATATCTGGCGCGCGCCCGACGCTTTACGCAGGAGCATGGCCTGCAATTGCACCTCGACGGCGCGCGGCTGTACAACGCGGTGGTCAAGCTCGGGGTTGATGCGCGGGAAATCACTCAGTACTTTGATTCGGTATCGGTGTGCCTGTCCAAAGGTCTTGGCGCGCCGGTGGGTTCGGTGTTGTGCGGTTCGGCCGAGTTGATCGGCAAGGCTCGGCGTTTGCGCAAAATGGTCGGTGGCGGCATGCGTCAGGCCGGGTTGCTCGCGGCGGCTGGCTTGTACGCACTGGATCATCACGTCGAACGGCTGGCGGATGACCATGCCAACGCGCAGTTGCTCGCCGAGGGTCTGCGTGAGGCCGGTTTCGTCGTCGAACCCGTGCAAACCAACATGGTTTATGTGCAAATGGGCGACAAGGCCGCAGCACTCAAGGACTTTGCCGGCGAACGCGGGATCAGGCTCAGCGCCGCTGCGCGCTTGCGCATGGTCACGCACATGGACGTCAGCCGCGCGCAAATCGAGCAAGTGATCGCGACATTCGTCGAGTTTTCACGCAAGTGACAGCGTCAGCCGTCCAATTGACCGTTTCTATCGTATAAACACGCTGTACCCCGCGCGCAGGGCCGATATAATGCGGCCCTTTGCCGTCGCTTCGTCTCATGACGTTTCGAACAGGCCTTTGGCCGCAGCCTCCGTGGAAGAACCTAATGAAAAGCGCAGAAATCCGTGAAGCCTTCCTTCGCTTCTTCGAAGAGCAAGGCCACACCCGTGTAGCCTCCAGCTCTTTGATTCCGGGCAACGACCCAACCCTGCTGTTCACCAACGCGGGGATGAACCAGTTCAAGGACTGCTTCCTGGGCCAGGAAAAACGTGCGTACACCCGTGCCACCAGCAGCCAGAAATGCGTGCGCGCCGGCGGCAAGAACAGTGACCTGGAAAACGTCGGTTATACCGCGCGTCACCACACGTTCTTCGAAATGCTCGGCAACTTCAGCTTCGGCGACTACTTCAAGCACGACGCGATCACCTTCGCCTGGACCTTCCTCACTGGCGTGCTGAAGCTGCCGAAGGAAAAGCTCTGGGTCACTGTCTACGCCACCGACGACGAAGCGTATGACATCTGGACACAGAAAATCGGTGTGCCGGCCGAGCGCATGATCCGCATCGGCGACAACAAAGGCGCGCCGTACGCTTCCGACAACTTCTGGACCATGGGCGATACCGGCCCGTGCGGCCCGTGCACCGAGATTTTCTACGATCACGGCGAGCACATCTGGGGCGGCCCGCCGGGCTCGCCGGAAGAAGATGGCGACCGTTACATCGAAATCTGGAACAACGTATTCATGCAGTTCAACCGCACCGCCGATGGCGTGTTGCATCCGTTGCCAGCGCCGTCGGTGGACACCGGCATGGGCCTGGAGCGGATCAGTGCGGTGATGCAGCACGTCAACTCCAACTACGACATCGACCTGTTCAAGAACCTGCTCAAGGCTTCGGCTGAAGCGATCGGCTGCGAAAACGGCGATCAGTCGTCGCTCAAAGTCGTTTCCGACCACATCCGTTCCTGCGGTTTCCTGATCGCCGACGGCGTGCTGCCGTCCAACGAAGGTCGCGGTTACGTGCTGCGCCGGATCATCCGTCGCGCCTGCCGTCACGGCAACAAGCTCGGCGCCACCGGCAGCTTTTTCTACAAGATCGTCGCGGCGCTGGTCGCCGAAATGGGCGAAGCCTTCCCGGAACTGAAGAAGCAGCAAAGCAACATCGAGCGCGTCCTCAAGGCTGAAGAAGAGCAGTTCTCCAAGACACTGGAGCACGGCCTGAAAATCCTCGAGCAGGATCTGGCCGAACTCAAAGGCACCGTGGTGCCGGGCGACGTGGTGTTCAAACTCTACGACACCTACGGCTTCCCGATGGACCTGACCGCCGACATCGCCCGCGAACGCGGCTTGACCGTTGACGAAGCCGGCTTCGAGCGCGAGATGGAAGCGCAGCGTGTTCGCGCGCGTTCGGCCAGCTCGTTCGGTCTGGACTACAACACCCTGGTCAAGGTCGACGTGGCCACTGAGTTCACCGGCTATGCCGCCACCCGCGGCTCGGCGAAAATCGTTGCCATCTATAAGGATGGTCAGTCGGTCGACGTGCTGAGCGAAGGTCAGGAAGGCGTGATCGTGCTCAACCAGACGCCGTTCTACGCCGAATCCGGTGGCCAGATCGGCGACTGCGGTTTCATTCAGGCCGGCGACAGCCGGTTTGACGTGCGCGATACCACCAAGACCGGCGGCGCATTCCTGCACCACGGTGTGCTGGCCTCGGGCAGCCTGACCATCGGCGCGCCGGTGGAAACCCACGTCGACGCCGAAGTGCGTCACGCCACCGCGCTGAACCACTCGGCCACCCACTTGCTCCACGCCGCGCTGCGTCAGGTGCTCGGTGAGCACGTACAGCAGAAAGGTTCGCTGGTCGACAGTCAGCGTCTGCGTTTCGACTTCAGCCACTTTGAAGCAATCAAACCAGAGCAGATCAAGCAGCTGGAAGACATCGTCAACGCCGAGATTCGCAAGAACTCCGCCGTTGAAACCGAAGAAACCGACATCGAAACCGCGAAGAACAAAGGCGCCATGGCGCTGTTCGGCGAGAAGTACGGCGACAGCGTGCGCGTGCTGAGCATGGGCGACTTCTCGGTCGAGCTGTGCGGCGGTATCCACGCCAACCGTACCGGCGACATCGGCCTGCTGAAAATCATCAGCGAAGGCGGTGTGGCATCGGGCGTGCGTCGTATCGAGGCAGTCACCGGTGCTGCGGCGCTGGCCTACTTGAACGCGGCAGAAGAACAACTCAAGGAAGCGGCCAGCCTGGTCAAGGGCAGCCGCGACAACCTGATCGACAAGCTCTCGGCGGTACTGGAGCGCAACCGTCTGCTGGAGAAACAACTCGAGCAGTTGCAGGCCAAGGCAGCCAGCGCGGCGGGCGACGATCTGTCGGCCTCGGCGGTGGACGTCAAGGATGTGAAGGTGCTGGCTGCCCGTCTGGACGGTCAGGATGGCAAGGCGCTGCTGGCGCTGGTCGATCAGCTGAAAAACAAACTCGGCCGCGCAGTGATCCTGCTCGGCGGTGTCCATGAGGAAAAGGTCGTACTGGTTGCAGGCGTAACCAAGGACCTGACTGGCCAACTCAAAGCCGGTGATTTGATGAAACAGGCTGCTGCGGCAGTGGGCGGGAAGGGCGGTGGTCGTCCGGACATGGCGCAGGGCGGTGGTGTCGATGCCGCTGCGCTGGATGGCGCACTGGCGCTGACCGTTCCATTCGTCGAGCAGGCTTTATAAGACGGCTCGCCAGGCCCGCAGTCTAGTGGCGGGCCTGGCGACTGTTCGAAAGATTATTGGGCGCCCTTCATGGGCAGAGGCGGCTTTGAAATGGCTTTGATCGTACAGAAATTTGGAGGCACCTCGGTCGGCACTGTCGAGAGAATCGAGCAGGTCGCCGACAAGGTTAAGAAATTCCGCGATGCCGGCGATGACCTGGTGGTTGTGCTGTCTGCAATGAGCGGCGAAACCAACCGTCTGATCGATCTGGCCAAGCAAATCAGTGGCGAGGCACAACCGGTTCCGCGCGAGCTGGACGTGATCGTCTCCACCGGTGAGCAGGTGACGATTGCCCTGTTGGCCATGGCGCTGATCAAGCGCGGTGTGCCGGCGGTGTCGTACACCGGTAATCAGGTGCGGATCCTGACTGACAGTGCGCACAATAAAGCGCGTATCTTGCAGATTGATGACCAGAAGATTCGCGGTGATCTGAAGGCTGGTCGCGTGGTGGTTGTCGCCGGTTTCCAGGGTGTCGACGAGCACGGCAACATCACCACCCTCGGTCGCGGCGGTTCCGATACCACCGGCGTGGCACTGGCTGCGGCCTTGAAAGCGGATGAATGCCAGATCTACACCGACGTCGACGGTGTCTACACCACCGACCCGCGTGTGGTGCCGGTCGCTCAGCGTCTGGACAAGATCACCTTCGAAGAGATGCTGGAAATGGCCAGCCTCGGTTCCAAGGTCCTGCAGATCCGTGCGGTGGAATTCGCCGGCAAGTACAACGTTCCGCTGCGCGTATTGCACAGCTTCAAGGAGGGTCCGGGCACCCTCATTACTATTGATGAAGAGGAAACCATGGAACAGCCGATCATTTCCGGCATCGCTTTCAACCGCGATGAAGCCAAGCTGACCATCCGTGGCGTGCCAGACACCCCGGGCGTGGCGTTCAAGATTCTCGGCCCGATCAGTGCCGCGAACATCGAAGTCGACATGATCGTGCAGAACGTCGCGCACGATAACACCACCGACTTCACCTTCACCGTGCACCGCAACGACTACCAGGCTGCACAGACCGTGCTGGAAAACACCGCTCGCGAAATCGGTGCCCGTGAAGTAGTTGGCGACACCAAGATCGCCAAGGTCTCGATCGTCGGCGTTGGCATGCGTTCCCACGCAGGCGTGGCCAGCCGCATGTTCGAATCCCTGGCGAAAGAAAGCATCAATATCCAGATGATCTCGACTTCGGAAATCAAGGTTTCTGTGGTGATCGAAGAGAAGTACCTGGAACTGGCCGTGCGCGCGCTGCACACGGCTTTCGAACTGGATGCTCCGGCCCGTCAGGGCGAGTAATCCGCTTCTGTGAAGGGCGCGGTCTGACCGCGCCCTTTATTTTTGAATGGCGCGAGCCCCGGAACTGTTCTTTTGCTCGCGCTAGTCAATACTCAGGCATGTAGGGCTACGATCGCTGCGGTTGTAGGTCGGGTGCCTTTTTTTTGCAGACTGTTGTCCCTGAAATGAATGGCGTAAGGAGAAAGGTATGCTGATTCTGACTCGTCGGTGCGCGGAAAGCCTGATTATCGGTGACGGCGAAATCACCGTGACCGTGCTCGGCGTCAAAGGAAACCAAGTGCGTATCGGCGTCAACGCTCCGAAAGAGGTTGCGGTGCACCGTGAGGAAATTTACCTGCGTATAAAGAAAGAGAAGGACGAAGAACCAAGCCATTAATTTTTATCGATTTTTATGTTTGCAAACGGGGAAGAAGCTGGTTAATATACGCCCCGTGTTGCGGAGAGCTGGCCGAGTGGCCGAAGGCGCTCCCCTGCTAAGGGAGTACACCTCAAAAGGGTGTCGGGGGTTCGAATCCCCCGTTCTCCGCCATTATTTGCTTAGTACGTCGTAATCTGGCTTCTTCTGTAAGTTGTTGAAATTACTAGAAAAAGTGTTTGACATAGAGATTAGACGGCCTATAATGCGCGACAACAAATGCACTCGTAGCTCAGCTGGATAGAGTACTCGGCTACGAACCGAGCGGTCACAGGTTCGAATCCTGTCGAGTGCACCATTTAAGAGTTATTTGCTGTAAGGTGAGTAACTCGGCTTCAGCCAGTTGTGGTCTGGTTTAAAAACACAAAATGCACTCGTAGCTCAGCTGGATAGAGTACTCGGCTACGAACCGAGCGGTCACAGGTTCGAATCCTGTCGAGTGCACCATATACCAAGAAGCCCGCGTTTAACGCGGGCTTTTTGCTGTCCGGGATTTGGCTTTTCCCTTCACACAGCCTCTTTCATCAAAATCAATTTGAGCACTGCGGCCTCGCTTGAGGTCGTAACGATAGCTCGTGGTCGATGTGCGGGTGTTGATCTTGTCGGGCTTGCCCAGTGCGCTTTCGACGTCCCGCTGACTCATGCCGGCAATCACTCGCCGATTGATGATCGCTTCGCGCCGCTGTCTGTTGTCGATCAGGTTTCCACATTTATGTTCAGTGCCGCCGACGATGCCCGGTTCGCGTCCGCTGTCTTTCATGCCGGTCACAGCTTCGTGATTGAACTCCGGCATGATTGCGACCCAGCCGGGTGAATACGGGTGGACCTCCTGAATTGAGAGTTGCTCGCCAGTTGCGCAGCTCATCGACGTAAACGTGACGCTGCCGTCAGCAGCCTGGCAACGATGAAGTGTGGTGGCGTTGGCAGGCGTGAAGTGGAGCAGGGCGGTCAGTAGAAGAAGCGCTGGTTTTGCTGGCATTCGATGTCCTCCATGACGATCTAAGCTCAAGGGTAGTCGCTGCTTTTTGCATTGCCGGTGTGTTTTCTTTTCAAGATGAGTCGTCGCATTTGCACGGGTCAGGCAGGCGCTCAGGTTTGTTTCGCAAGCGCTTGTTTCAGCCGTGATTTTTTCAACGTTTTAAACCGTCAGGCGTGTATCATTGCGCCCGTCAGCCCCGCCGGGGCTTATGGAAAACCTCCATGGACTTACCCAGTAGTTGTTCAGTAAACCGTTTCACCAATCATGAATTGACTGATTGATCCTTCCGGCGTGCCCCGCTGCTGGGAGTGGAGTTCGCCTATGTCCGAAATCGAAGTAAAGAAAACACAGGAAAGCCTGCAGGACCGCCTGGCTCAGGTCGTCGAGTTGCTGCAGCGCCAGCGTGTCGTTGAAGACCTGACTCATCGCCAGGAAGGTCCGCACCACGACCGCGTGGAAAACCTGGTTCACCGGCAAAACCTCGTCGAGCTGCAACGCAAGCTCGATGATCTGCACTCCGCCGACGTCGCCTACATTCTCGAAGCCTTGCCGCTGGACGATCGTCTGACGCTCTGGCAACTGGTCAAGGCCGACCGCGACGGCGACATTCTTCTTGAAGTTTCCGATTCCGTCCGTGAAACGCTGATCGCCGACATGGACGATCACGAGCTCCTGGCTGCCGCCAAGGACATGGACGCCGACGAACTCGCTGACCTCGCCTCCGAGCTGCCGCGAGACGTTGTCCATGAGCTGATGGAGAGTCTGGATAACCAGCAGCGCGAACGCGTGCGCTCGGCGCTGTCCTATGACGAGGATCAGGTCGGTGCGCTGATGGACTTCGAGATGGTGACGATCCGTGAGGACGTCAGCCTTGAAGTGGTTCTGCGCTATCTGCGTCGCCTCAAAGAGCTTCCCGGTCATACCGATAAACTGTTCGTGGTTGATTACGACGGCGTGCTCAAGGGCGTGCTGCCGATCAAGCGTCTGCTGGTCAACGATCCGGAGAAGCAGGTCGCGGAAGTGATGGCCAGCGATCCGGTGAGCTTCCATCCGGACGAAGATGCCTACGACGCTGCTCAGGCGTTCGAGCGTTACGACTTGATCTCCGCGCCGGTGGTCGACAAGAACGGCAAGCTGATCGGGCGTCTGACCATCGATGAAATGGTCGACCTGATCCGTGAGGAAAGCGAAAGCGAAGTCCTCAACATGGCCGGTCTGCGCGAAGAGGAAGATATCTTCGCCTCCGTGTGGAAATCCCTGCGTAACCGTTGGGCGTGGCTGGCGGTGAACCTGATCACTGCATTTGTGGCATCGCGGGTGATCGGTCTGTTCGAAGGTTCGATCGAGAAATTGGTGGCACTGGCGGCGCTCATGCCGATCGTGGCGGGTATCGGTGGCAACTCCGGTAACCAGACCATCACCATGATCGTGCGCGCCATGGCGCTGGATCAGGTCAGCACCGGCAACACTTCGCGCTTGATGCGCAAAGAGCTGGCGGTCGGTTTGATCAATGGTCTGGTCTGGGGCGGGGTGATCGGTGTGGTCGCGTACATGCTCTACGGCAGTTGGTCACTCGGCGTGGTAATGACGGCGGCGATGACACTCAACCTGTTGCTGGCGGCGTTGATGGGGGTGTTGATTCCGATGACGCTGGCGAAGATGGGCCGCGATCCGGCGATGGGTGCCAGTGTGATGATCACCGCAATGACCGACAGCGGTGGCTTCTTCATCTTCCTCGGGTTGGCGACAATCTTCCTGCTCTGACCTTGTGCAATGAAAAGCCCGTCAAATCGACGGGCTTTTTTGTGCCTGCCAAACAAATACGGGCGCAAGTACAAGTAACGGTGGCGAGGGGATTTATCCCCGCTGGACTGCGCAGCAGTCCCATTGTTTTTGGGGCTGCCATGAAGGCCAGTGGGGATAAATCCCCTCGCCACACTCCATTGCCAAGCGGCCATCTGTCATATCGCGGGCAAAAAAAAGCCAGCAATCATGCTGGCTTCAATATGTTCGGTATAACTCAGGACGCGTCTGCGGCCATTTCAGCGTCGTGGGCGATCAGCGACACCAGGGCGTTCTGCTGACGGTGCGACAGCTGACGGAAGCGCTGCAACAGCTCGCGCTCGTGCAGCGACAGCTCCGGGCTGTCCAGGCGCATGCTCAGCTCTTCGCCCAGTGCGCCTTCCTGAATAAGACTCTGCTCAAGGCGCGCAATGATTTCGGAGTTCATGCTGCGATGATGATTGCGAGCCACCTCGGCAATGCGTTCACGCATTCCGTCTGGCAGACGTACGACAAACTTGTCAGCCGTACGGCTGGAATAAATTGCCTGTTTCAATGGGCGCATATATTTAACCGGTTAGTTCAGGGGAGCGGTTCTCGGGATTGGCCGCAGGATGTGTGGTAGGACAAGCATCCGGACCAATTGGTTCAACCTGAATTGTTAAGAGGCCGGCATCATGCCTCAAAATTGCCAGATCATTGGCGTCAATTCTGTGACAAATATTGAGCCGGGTAAAGGCGTAATGCCAGCACCAGTTGTCAGAAATGCGGACTGGTTGGAAAACTTTCCATCCTTCCGTATCGCTGCCCGCTTTCGCATGCACATCTGTTGATGTCCGAAGACCTTAGAACGTGCATGCTATGCGGCTCGCTATTCTTGATCCCTATGTGTACAGGATAGTGGCAATTTGCCGATTTACTAGAGGCAGGACCCGTCGGAGGGCGTTTTCGGGATGGATGGCAAGCTTTTTTACCTGATGGGGCCGTCCGGTTCGGGCAAGGACAGCCTGATCGAAGCAGCGCGTGAGCCACTGCGTGAGTTGAACTGTGAAGTGATGCGCCGGGTGATTACCCGATCGGCGGAGTCAGTCGGCGAAGATGCAATCGGCGTGACGCCTGAAGAGTTCGACCGGCGACAGCACGCTGGCGCTTTTTCCTTAGCCTGGCAAGCCAACGGCCTCTCTTACGGCATTCCAAGGGAAATGGATGAATGGTTGCAAGCGGGCCGGCACGTATTGGTTAACGGGTCGAGAGCGAACCTGCGTCAAGCAATGGAGAAATATCCAACGCTGGTGCCGGTTCTGCTGACAGTCAACGATGAGGTCCTGCGTAAGCGCCTGCTCAAGCGTGGCCGGGAAACCCCTGAGCAAATCGACGCAAGACTCGCGCGCAACGCACTGTTCAAAGACCGCAGATCCAGCGACAGCCCCGTTCATCAGATCGAAAATTCTGTTGATCTTGCTGAAGCTGTCTCTGCATTACTTGAGCTGATCCAGCTCAACGCAGAACCGGATCAAACTTGATCTTGCGCCCTGCAATCAGCGCCAGCACAAACAGCACCGCAAACACGCCACAGCCAACCAGAGGCAAGGTGACTTCCGTCTCCTCGAACAGCGCCAGATGGGTAACGCCACTCAGTAAAGCGAGGATCAGAAATCCCGTCGCTGATTTGGACATGTTGTACTCCTGAAGATATTTCAAAAAACCAGACGTTCGGTGGTCGGCGCCGAGGCTAGCTCAGGCTCGCTGACCATTTGCGTAGAGGCATCGCTGCGATCACTCAGCACCGCCCACTGCGGCGCTTTCTGCACCTGCAAGTAATGCGGCATGCGCTGCGCCACTGGCTGCTCGATGTCCGCCTTGGGAAAAAAATGCGATCCGAGCAAGAAGGCCAATGCCGCTGCGTTTGCAAGCAAGAGGGTGCTGTTCATGGCACGACGCTCCAAATTGTTCTTTTTGATAGAACAGCCATAGCAGTCGCCGTGCCAACAGTGTAACGGCTGATAAGTCCTTTAAAAACAAGGGTTTGGTAAGGTTTTTCGGGCGGCACTGATTGCAAACTGCAATGACCGCTTTTTCGCGTAGTGCAAATTGCCCGGTAAAAGTTCCCACAATCTTGCACGGCGCCTGCCTACACTTAAAAAGCCCTACGGACGACATGACAAAACAGGGGCCGGCCGTTAACATGCACGCCGTCTATCGCCCCGCGTACAGCGCGCTTCAATCAGTGTCTCAGTAGCTCAATTGGATAGAGCATCCCCCTCCTAAGGGGAAGGTTGCAGGTTCGAACCCCGCCTGGGACACCACTTCTTGAAAACGAAAAGCCCCGTCGCATTTATCCATTGCGACGGGGCTTTTTGGTTTGGTCGACGAACAGGCGTTTTGCACTGTTACAAACTCCGGGGTCCCACCTCTGCCGTTGCATCGGGGCATTTGCGCCGGTGCTGACTGACGATCAGTCGCCGTTCAGTTCGACTTTGCCGAGAGTGCTGCTGACGTCGGTGACATGCCGACGGCCGTGGACTTCGTAAGTAGTCCCGCTCGCCTCGACGCCCGGCTTGCGCACGGCCAGTTGAGCGAATAACCCCGTCTTTTCGCTGTAACTGCCGAACCAGTCAATCAGCGCTCCGATGTAGCATTCGCCGCCGATCATTACCGGCAAATCAGCGATCTTTTCGATGGTGTAGTGCCCTGGACCGTAGCTGTAGTAATCGTCGTCTCCGGCACCCGTGGGAGGAATAGGGCAAAGGGGCGCGTTAGCGGTTGATTCCGATGCGACTTTCATTGCCTGGGTGATGGCGTGTTCGAGTGCCCCGTGCAGTTCCGCGTCAAGCTCGTAGGTGCTGGTGCCATCCTCTTTATGTTGAGTCGTGGGCACCTGCAGGGCGTAACTGTAACGCACGGACACCGTCGGCACCTGACGGTTGACCTTCAGCGGATTGAGCAGATACAGGTTGTCGACACCGTAGGCGCCGTTTCGGTAGGCGGCATAGATTCTGTCGTGAAGCTTGATCCAGCTGATTGCCTGATTGGCGCCACGGTCGTTGGTGTAGAACAGCGAGCTTTCCGGCTCGACCGATCTTTTGACGAACCGCTCGCCCGTGCGGCGCCAGGTTTCCACGTAGGTGAACAAGCCGGTGCCGCCTGCGTATGTGTCGACGATAAGGTCGCGCTGGCCATCATTGTCCAGATCCAGCAGTGCGTAGGAAGACCGTCCGGTCTCGGCGGCGCCGTCGATGCTTGAGGCGTTCAATGCTTTCCATTCGTCCTCGCTCACGCCTTTGGGACGCGACTTGGGGAAGTTGGTTTGCTCGCCGTAGCTGTCGACTGGATCGCCCGCGAACGATGTCTGCGAAGACTCGAAAGCCCGTGCGGCCAAGGCATGTTCCAGGGCTAATTCCGGGTGGTTTTTGCTCTCGGCACGAATGCTTTCCTGCAGATCGTTCATCGCCTGAAGATCCACGGCGTCCGGCTGCCACATTGCGGCTTGCGTCCACTGTGCCTGCAATGCTTGCAGGCGCTGGCGGTAGCTGCCATCCAGGCAAGCGACATCGACTGCGCAGGCATTGCGGGTTTTCAGCCAGGCGCGCTGGGTGCGCTTGAGCTCAGGTTGCGTCGCTGTGGCAGTTGTCATCAGTTGGCGATACAGCGTGCCCATCTGCGCGTCTAGCTCATACAGCGATTTATTCGCGCAAATCGTGTTTTCCACGTCGTTCGCCGCTTTTTTGCAATCCATCGCTGCCGCTGTCGCTTGCTGGACAAAGACAAGCAAACACGCTGACAGGATGTAGCGTCCCTTGATGTACACGATTCAGTCCTTATGCAAATCCTTGAGCAGGCGCGCAGAGTAATACTCCAGGCAACATTCTTGAAGCTCCACCCTCAGGCCCCGGCACTTTTGGCCGATAACCCGAACGGTGAGTTCAGGCTCGTGCGAAATCGCTTGATGGCGCATGGCCTCCAGCTATCATCTGCGCGCCTGAAATCGCCTCGGTTCGTTTTCTTCAATTGCCTGGAAATCTTCGATGTCGTCGTATCACCAAAAAAGCTTTCTGATCGTCGATGATTTTTCCGATTTCCGCAGTTCCGTGCGTTCGATGTTGCGTGAGCTCGGCGTCAAGGATGTCGATACTGCCGACACTGGCGAGCAGGCGCTGAAGATGTGCTCGCAGAAGTCCTACGATTTCATTCTTCAGGACTTCCACCTCGGCGACGGCAAGAAGAACGGCCAGCAGGTACTCGAAGACCTGATGTCGGAAAAGCTCATCAGTCACGAAGCCGTTTTCGTCATGGTCACCGCCGAGACCAGTCAGGCGATGGTGCTCAGCGCGCTGGAGCACGAGCCGGATGCGTACCTGACCAAGCCGTTCAACCGTTCCGGGCTGGCCCAGCGCCTTGAGCGTCTGGAGCAACGCAAGACGTTGCTCAAACCGATTCTGCAGGCCCTTGATCGCGGTAAGCCGGTCGAGGTGCTCAATGCCTGTATTGCCTTGTGCAAGCAGGACATCCGCTATTCGCCGCTGTGCCTGCGCTACCGCGCCGACGCCCTGCGTGACATGAACCAGAACGAAGCGCTGGAGCGGCTTTACGACGGCATCATTGCCGACCGGCCGTTGCCGTGGGCCTTCGCTGGATTGGGCAAGTTGCTGTTCAAACGCGGGCAGGTCTCGCAGGCCAAAGAGGTCTATGAAAAGGCCTTGAAAGTGTTCCCGATGATGCCGGCGCTGTATGACGGCATGGCTGATGTGCTGGTGGCCGAAGGCGACAGCAAAGGCGCGCAGCGGGTGCTCGAAGAAGCGATTCGACTGTCGCCATTGGCGGTGCGCCGTCAAGCTTTGCTCGGCAAACTGGCGATGGCCAACGAAGATTTCGAAACCGCCTCGCGCGCTTATCGTCAGGCCGTGGCGCAGGGCGCGCAGTCGCGTTTCAAGGACCCGGAAAGCAATCTCGGCCTGGCGCACGCGCTGATCAGCAAGGGTAGCGATCGCGGGCTCGACACGCGTACGCGACTGGAGATCAACACCACCCTCAGCGCTGTGGCCAAAGAAAACCCGAGCGACCCCGGTCTGCAGATTCGCGCGCGTTTGATGAAAGCCACCAGCCTGTTGCTCAACGACGCCGAAACCGCCGACAAGCTCACCGAACAGGCGCTGATGCGCCTCGATGGCATGGAGCAATTCATGAGTCCCGAGGCGGCGTTGCTGGTGGCCAAGCAGTTGCAGATGCTCGGTCAGGCCGAGGCGGGCACTTCGATGCTCAAGAGCTGCGCGGAGATCTACGGTGATGACCCGGCGGTGATGAAAGACATTGCCAAGCTCACCGACGATCCGACGATTCTCAGTTCGAGCAACGCTGCGGCCGATCTCAACCGTCAGGGCGTGCGGGTGTACAAGACCGGCAATCTGGTCGAGGCCCGCGAAGTGTTCCGCAAGGCGCTCAAGCTGCAACCGAAAAACATCAGTATTGCGCTGAACCTGGCCCAGTCGCTGCTGCACGGCACCGACACCAGTGTGCCGTCGGCGGAGCTGGAAGAATGTCGGGCCTGCCTGAAACTGGTGGGCCTGATGCCCGACACCGACGCGCGGTTTGCGCGTTATCAGAAGCTGAAAAGCAAGGCGTTTGGCGAATGAACCCAATTGATCCGGCGCTGGATTTTTCCACGGTGATTGCCTCCACCGTCCACGACATGAAGAACTCCCTGGCCATGCTGATGCAGGCGCACAGCCAATGGCTCGCGCGTCTGCCCAAAGAGCTGCGCGACGGCTCGGAGCAGGGCGTGATCGACTTCGAGTTCGCCCACCTCAACGGCATGCTCGTGCAGTTGCTGGGGCTGTACAAACTCGGCGTCAACCAGTTGCCGCTACAGCCGGCCTATCACGAACTCGACGATTTCATCGAGGCGCAACTGGCCGCGCATCAGGAAGTGTTTGCCAGTCGCGGCATCATCGCCACTTATGAAGTCGACCCGTTGAGCCCGCTGGGTTTCTTTGATCGCGAGCTGATCGCCTCGGTGCTCGGCAACTGCATCAACAATGCGATTCGCTACGCCCGCGAGTCGTTGCTGATTACTGTCAGCGACGAAGCCGGGCAACTGGTGTTGAGCATCAACGACGACGGCGACGGCTATCCAGCAGAGATGCTCGAGCGTCAGGCCGATTATGTGCAGGGCATCAATCACAGCAGCGGCAGCACTGGCCTCGGTCTGTATTTCGCCAATCGCATCGCCGCGCTGCATCAGCGCAACGGCGTGGAAGGGCGCACCGAAATCAGCAATGGCGGGCCGTTGGGCGGAGGAGTGTTCAGCCTCTACTTGCCCTGAGGTCTGGTGTTGGAGCTGCCGAAGGCTGCGATCTTTTGATTTTAAAAAGCAAGATCAAAAGATCGCAGCCTCGTTGCACTCGTCAGCTCCTACGGCTCCTGCACAAGATCGGGATTTTTGTGGGCGCTGCTTGATATTCCGAACAGCCGCAGCCTATTTTGTCCGGGTCGCCGTTCGCGGCTCGCACAACAACAAGGATTGCGTCATGACAACCGATGGCCAGGGTTCACTCGCGCAGCGATTGACCGGCATTGATGAGATTGAATGTGTCACCCCGGATCTGAACGGTGTGCCACGGGGCAAGGTGATGACCGCCGAGGGTTTCCTCGAAGGGCGGCGTTTGCAGTTGGCGCGGGGTGTGCTGCTGCAATGCATCATGGGCGGCTATCCGCCGGCGCGGTTCTACGGCAGCGATGACGGCGATCTGGCGCTGGTCGCCGATCCTGCGCAGATTCATCGTTTGCCCTGGAGCGACGAGCCGCGCGCCATGGCGATTTGCGACGCCGACGAACTGAGCGGGGAGAGCTCCAGTCTCTCGACCCGTGGCCAGCTCAAAGCGGTCATCGCCCGTTACGCCGCGCACGGTCTGGCGCCGGTGGTGGCGACCGAACTGGAATTTTTTGTCTTCGCACCCAATACCGATCCGACTCAGCCGTTCCGTCCGCCGGTGGGCCTCGACGGCCGCCGCGAGGATGGCCAGTCGGCCTTCAGCGTCAGTTCCAACAACGGCCTGCGGCCGTTCTTCAGCGAAGTGTATAAATGCATGGCGGCCCTCGGCCTGCCGCGCGACACCTTCATGCATGAAATGGGCGTCAGCCAGTTCGAGATCAATCTGCTGCACGGCGATCCGCTGCTGCTGGCCGATCAGACGTTCCTGTTCAAGCATCTGCTCAAGGAGGTCGCGCTCAAGCATGGCCTGAGCGTGGTGTGCATGGCCAAACCGCTGGCGCACACGCCGGGCAGTTCGATGCATATTCACCAGAGCATCGTTGAGATCGGCAGCGGCAAGAATGTCTTCACTGACTCGAACGGCGAGCCGACGTCGATGTTCCGCCACTTCATCGGCGGGCAACAGGCAGGCCTCGCCGATTTCACCGCACTGTTTGCGCCCAACGTGAATTCCTATCAGCGCCTGTGTCATCCGTACGCGTCGCCGAACAATGCCTGTTGGTCCCATGACAATCGCGCCGCCGGCTTGCGTATTCCCGCCAGCTCGCCGGCCGCACGTCGGGTCGAAAACCGCTTGCCGGGCGCCGACGCCAATCCGTATCTGGCGATCGCCGCCAGTCTGGCCGCGGGTTTGCACGGCATCGAACAGGAGCTGGAGCCGAGCGCGGCAATCCAGGGGGAGTTCGCCGTGCCGGATAATCTGGCCTTGCCGTGTACCTTGCACGCCGCGCTTGAGCGTCTGAAACGTAGCCAGTTGGCGAGGGAACTGTTCGGGTCGGAGTTCATCGAAGGCTACATCGCTTCGAAGACCATGGAGTTGACCAGCTTCTTTGATGAAATCACTCCCTGGGAGCGCCGTGTGCTGGCCGCCCAGGCCTGACGTATCGCTGCTGCCGGGCTGTCGTTCTGACCGCCCGGTATTTACTGCAAGGAGCCGCTCGGAACGCCGATGCGCCAAATCTGGAAATCCTTTCGAGCGCTGTATTTCGCCTCGCTGATGATGTTGATCGGCTCAGGCCTTCTTTCTACTTATCTGGCTTTGCGTCTGGCCGCCGACAATGTCGACGGGCTGTGGGTCGGTGCGCTGATGGCGGCCAACTATTTCGGTCTGGTGCTGGGCGGCAAGATCGGCCATCGCCTGATCGCCCGGGTCGGGCATATCCGTGCCTACTCGGCGTGTGCGGGGATCGTCGGCGCGGCGGTGCTCGGTCATGGTCTGGTGGACTGGCTGCCGGCGTGGCTGGTGCTGCGGACGATCGTCGGTCTGGGCATGATGTGTCAGTACATGGTCATCGAGAGCTGGCTCAACGAGCAGGCCGATGCCAATCAGCGTGGCCTGGTGTTCAGCGGTTACATGATCGCCTCTTATCTGGGCCTGGTGCTGGGCCAGCTGATTCTGGTCATGCATCCCGGCCTCGGGCTGGAACTGCTGATGCTGGTGGCGCTGTGCTTTGCCCTGTGCCTGGTGCCCGTGACGCTGACTCGACGGATTCACCCGGCGCCTCTGCACCCCGCGCCGATGGAGCCGCGCTTCTTTATCAAACGTGTGCCGCAATCGCTGAGCACGGTGCTCGGCGCCGGTTTGATCATCGGTTCGTTCTACGGTCTGGCGCCGCTGTACGCCTCGCAACAAGGGCTGACGACCGAGCAGGTCGGTCTGTTCATGGGTAGCTGCATTTTTGCCGGTCTGCTGGTGCAGTGGCCGTTGGGCTGGTTGTCCGACCGTTATGACCGCGCATTGCTGATTCGCTGCTTTGCCGGGTTTCTGGCGGTGGCGGCGTTGCCGTTGGCGATCATGCCGCAGGTGCCGCTGGAGGTGTTGTTCGTCGTCGGCTTCTTCTGTTCGCTGGTGCAGTTCTGCCTGTATCCGCTGGCGGTGGCGTTTTCCAACGACCACGTCGAAGGCGATCGCCGGGTGTCGCTGACCGCGATGTTGCTGGTGACCTATGGCGTCGGCGCGAGCATCGGGCCGCTGCTCGCGGGTGTGCTGATGAAGTTTCTCGGCAGTCAGAGCCTGTATGCGTTCTTCAGTTTCTTCGCGCTGGTGCTGGTCTGGCGGATTCGTCCGAAAGCAGTGACCAACCTGCATCAGGTCGACGACGCACCGCTGCATCACGTGGCAATGCCGGACAGCATGTCGAGTTCGCCGCTGGTGGCGGCGCTTGACCCGCGTGTCGATGAGCAGGTGGTGCAGGAGCAGATGGTGCAGGACCCGGCGCCGGTCAATCCTGAGCCTGAGCCTGAGCCCGAAGCGCAGCCGGAAGCAGTCGTTGAAACCGAACAGGACAGTGGCGATGACGACAAGCCTGCGCCGGATATCAGCGGTGGCCGGCCTTGAGTCGTACGTAAACACCGGCGCATAAAAAAGGGCAGTCCCGCACAGGACTGCCCTTTTTATTTGTTGCTGCGACTCAGAGATCGTCTTTGTCGAAACGCCGTGCTTCACGCTGCAACTGGTAAACGAAACGCTCGACGTTGCGCGCAGCCTGGCCACTGATGTTGTGGAAGCGCAGACCGGCGAAGGTGATGTTGAGTTTTTCTTCGAAGTGCAGGTAGCGCAGCTCGACCGATGTTGGCTGATTGCCGAACAGCGGCGGGGCGATCAGGCGATCGTAGACCTGGCCCAGTTGCAGGCGATCAGTGATGTCGCCTTCGAAGCGGAATTTGCAGCCGGTGGCGGAGATGTCCAGCAGCTTGCCGTGCAGAGGAACCTTGAGCTTTTCGCCGCCCAGTTCAACGCTGACCAGGTCGGTGAGTTTCAACGCAGCGCGGAAGGCGTTGCGGCGCTGGTGGTAGACCACTTCGCTCGGCAGGTCGCCGGTGTAGAAACGGTCACCGTCGGATTCTTCGATGTTCAGCGTGCCGTTGCATTCCCAGGCGATGCGCACGCCGTCATGAAAGCCTTCGACCTTGAACGGCTCGCCAGCCTGGAGGAAGCGTTCGCCATCGCGTGGGATCATTTCGTCCAGCGCGATCGTTGCGGTTTCGCGGTCGACCTTGATCAGGTAACTCTGAAAGCGCTGGCTGCGTTCATGGAAGGTGATGATCAGCGGATCGTGGCTGTCTTGCAGCTGGCGCAGGTTGCTGGAGATTTCCAGTGGCGTGGTGAGCACCTTCGGAGGCTGCGGAGCATCATCCGCGCTTAGGGTGTTGGACACGGTTCTTCAATCTCCAGACAAAATAAGACTACGACTGGCCAGTATTTTGCCAGCATGTTGCGCAGGTGGATAGTACAGGGTCAGCGAATGGCTCATGCCTGGCTGAGCGTTCGCGGCTTGACCGGTTTGGCAAAGGTCCCGCTGGCGTCGTACAGCGCTGGCGGCTCACCGCCGGTGAGGATCTTCAGCTGATTGGCCGTGGTCGCCTGCTGGATCTGGATCGACTGGCCATTCTTGACGTTGGCAGCCTGGCACTGGGCGATCAGCGCGGTCAGGGCATCGCCCTGGGTCAGCAACTGGTCGCCAATGCTCGACTGGCTGGCCAGTTGCTCAAGACCTGTGCGATCGGTCGGCAGGTTGAGGCTGGCGAGGATTTCGCTGCGCTTGCGGCCATGCTGCTCGAGCAGAATGATCAACGCTTGCTTGGTCGCCAGAATTTCTTCCAGCAACGGCATGTCACGACCATGCAAAGCGAGGGATTCGGTTTGCAATAACTCCAGCAATTGTTGCGCTGGAGCAAAGTCGTCGTTGATCAGTTGCAATAAGTTAGTGTCGTGCATGGCTGGCCTTGGGGTTTAAGCGTCCAAAAGCCTGGCGCCGGCAAAAGCCTAGCGCTGGGCTTCGAAGTTGAGCAGTTTGCTGGCTACACGGTTGCTGTCGACTTTATAGCTGCCATCGGCAATCGCGGCTTTCAACTCGGCCACACGGGCTTTGTCGACAGCAGGCTGATCGCGCAGCTTGTCAGTGACCTTCTGCAACTGTTGAGCCTCATTGCTGAGGTGTACCGACTCCCCGCTTTTGGCGACATTGGCCTGTTCGGCCTGGGTATTCAGCGGCGCGGAGGGGCTGTTTTCAGCGCTTTCCTTGGCGTTGCTGGTACGTGTGCTGCCGGTTAGTGACGAGGAACTGTTCAATCGGTTGAAATCGATAACCATGATAAAAAACCTCTGGGAATTTGGACGCTTGCCATGTTTTCGGCTATCCCCTGAAAAACTTTAGGCCCAATCAACCATAAGCTTGCATGCGCCGTTGCGAGACCTGCTGCGGCACAGTTTAGGGAAGCGACGGGATCGGCGCCAGTTTTCTCCACGAGGCTTTTACATGGCCACTTCGACCAGTCCCGGCGCAATCACCTGCGCCTTGATAACTCTTTGAGAATTAAGGTTTTTTACTCGAATCTGTTCTTTCATTCCGCCATTGGAGAGCGCTTCCCCCGGCATGCGTACGGCAAGGGTGCCGCTGCGCGCAGTGATCACCACCTGGTCACCCTTGCGGACCACTTCGGCCTGTTCCAGATGCACCAGAGTTATGACCTGATCGGCGACCGTTGGTCGGGTAAGTTTCTGCCCGATCGCTTCGTCGACGGAGGTCAGGAAACCCTGGTTGATCGTGCTGACGTCGCGCTCGCGCAAGGTCACATCCTGCGGCTCGATAATGCCGGCGCGTTTCAGCGGACGAGTGGTCGTCACGATCTCGCGAAACAGGCGGACTTGAGCGGGTACGAACACCGTCCAGGGCGAACTGCCTTCGCAGCGAACCTTCACCGTGACGCGGCCCAGCGGGCGTGCCGGGCTCTCCAGAGTCGCTGTCAATTCCTTGTCGCACATGGGCATGCGCATGCGCGGGTCGAGCTGGTTGACTTCGATTTCGTAGCGGCCTTCGGTTTGACTGGAAGCCAAATAGTCTTCTACGGTGAATTCAAGAAAGCCCTGAGTCACGCCGATAAGCATATCAGGCAAGGTAACCGCATCTGCATGGGCAGGACTGCCAGCAAGCAAGCAGCAAACGGCGGACACCGCGCAAAGCCCTTTGCGAAGGGAGGATGTCAGGCGTCGGGAAAATGTCGTTTGAGCGTTCATACGAGTTAAAAAGCAAGCGCCGTGCCGTTTAGCAATGAATGTGCGTCGCAACAACACTTGGCGTTGATGTAGGAGTCTGGGCATGGCTGGTGTAATGGATTCGGTGAACCAGCGCACGCAACTGGTAGGGCAGAATCGCCTCGAGCTGCTGTTGTTCCGTCTCGACGGGCCGCAGCTCTATGGGATCAACGTGTTCAAGGTACGGGAAGTGTTGCAATGCCCGTCCCTGACGTTGATGCCCAAATCCAGTCCTGTCGTGTGCGGGGTAGCGAATATACGGGGAGCGACCATTCCGATCCTGGATCTGGCAATGGCAACGGGCTCCGGTGCGTTGAAAGACAAGAACAGTCCGTTCGTGATCATCACGGAGTACAACACCAAGACCCAGGGTTTCCTGGTCCGCTCGGTGGAGCGCATCGTCAACATGAACTGGGAAGAGATCCATCCGCCACCCAAGGGCACCGGTCGCGATCACTACCTGACCGCTGTGACGCGGGTCGACAATCAGTTGGTCGAAATCATCGACGTCGAGAAGGTGCTGGCCGAGGTGGCGCCGACGCCGGAAGCGATTTCGGTGGGCGTGGTCGATGTCGAGACGCAGACCAAGGCGTTGTCGCTGCGGGTGCTGACGGTCGATGACTCGTCGGTGGCGCGCAAGCAGGTCACGCGTTGCCTGCAGACCATCGGTGTCGAAGTGGTGGCGCTGAACGACGGCAAGCAGGCGCTGGATTACCTGCGCAAGCTGGTCGACGAGGGCAAGAAGCCGGAAGAAGAGTTCCTGATGATGATTTCCGACATCGAGATGCCGGAGATGGACGGGTACACCCTGACGGCGGAAATCCGCGGCGACGCACGCATGCAAAAGCTCCATATCATCCTGCATACTTCGTTGTCGGGGGTATTCAATCAGGCGATGGTGAAGAAAGTCGGTGCTGATGACTTTCTGGCCAAATTCCGTCCTGATGACCTCGCATCCCGGGTAGTCGACCGGATCAAAGCAGCAGATATCAGCTAGGGGCCTTCTGCCCCTGGCGGTCAACACGATTTAAGAGGCGGCATCATTGTCTACGGGTAATTTGGATTTCGAACAGTTCCGGGTCTTCCTGGAAAAAGCCTGTGGCATTCTGCTCGGTGAAAACAAGCAGTATCTGGTCTCGAGCCGTCTCAACAAACTGATGGAGCAGCAAGGCATCAAGTCCCTGGGTGAGCTGGTACAGCGCATCCAGACCCAGCCGCGCAGCGGTTTGCGCGAGCAGGTGGTCGATGCCATGACGACCAACGAAACCCTGTGGTTTCGCGACACCTATCCGTTTGAAGTCTTGAAGAACAAGGTACTGCCGGAAGCGATCAAGGCCAGCCCCAACCAGCGTCTGCGGATCTGGTCGGCGGCCTGCTCGTCGGGACAGGAACCGTACTCGCTGTCGATGTCGATCGACGAGTTCGAGCGCAGCAACCTGGGTCAGTTGAAGATGGGTGTGCAGATCGTTGCCACCGATCTGTCGGGCCTGATGCTCAACAACTGCAAGACCGGCGAGTACGACAGCCTGGCGATCGGTCGCGGTCTGTCGCCGGAACGCCTGCAACGCTACTTCGACCCGAAAGGGCCGGGGCGCTGGGTGGTCAAGGCGCCGATCAAGAGCCGGGTGGAATTCCGCTCGTTCAACCTGCTCGACAGCTATGCGGCGCTGGGCAAGTTCGACATCGTGTTCTGCCGCAACGTGCTGATCTACTTCTCTGCCGAAGTGAAGAAGGACATCCTGTTGCGCATTCACAGCACGTTGAAGCCGGGTGGGTACCTGTTCCTTGGCGCTTCGGAAGCGTTGAACGGATTGCCGGATCATTACCAGATGGTTCAGTGCAGCCCGGGGATTATTTACAAGGCGAAATAAGCGGTTTGCGCTGATACAAAAAACGGGAGGCCCGCAAAGGCCTGCCGTTTTTTTATGCCCGAATTATTTCCACGAACACCACGAACCCCCTGTGGGAGCGAGCCTGCTCGCGAAAGCGGTCTGTCCATAAGACAGTTGGCGCCTGACACGCCGCCTTCGCGAGCAGGCTCGCTCCCACAGGGATCTGCGCTGACCTGGCAAGGACGGCAAGCGGCAGAAAAGCGGCATCCGGCGGTAACCGGTTGCCGCTTTTCTGGCATTGCCGCTTAGCCTGTTCGGTGCAAAGCCCCGGAATACGGGGCTTTGTTCATTTGGCACGGCGCTTGCTAAAGCTCAAGTACGAAAAACCGGTCACCTGAAGGTTCCCGACATGAGCATCAGCTTCGACAAAGCGCTGGGCATTCACGAAAAGGCATTGGGCTTCCGCGCCCAGCGTGCCGAAGTGCTGGCCAACAACATCGCCAACGCCGACACCCCGAACTACAAAGCGCGGGATCTGGATTTCTCCAAAGTGCTCGAAGCACAGACCGAGAAGACCAAGACCGGCGGCCACTTTGCCCTGAACATGACCAACAGCCGGCACATCGAGGCTGAAGGGCTGGGCAACGGCGACGAGTCGCTGATGTATCGCACGCCGATGCAGCCTTCGATCGACCAGAACACCGTTGACGCTCAACTGGAACAGTCGAACTACGCGGAAAACGCCGTCGGCTTCCAGGCCAGCTTCACCTTGCTCAACAGCAAATTCAAAGGGCTGGTGTCAGCCCTGCGCGGAGAATAATCCATGTCCCTGTCCAGCGTTTTCAACATTGCCGGCAGCGGCATGAGCGCGCAGACCACGCGTCTGAACACCGTGGCTTCGAACATCGCCAACGCCGAAACCGTTTCGTCGAGCATCGACCAGACCTACCGCGCCCGTCATCCGGTGTTCGCCACCATGTTCCAGGGCGGCCAGGCCGGCGGCAGCAATTCGCTGTTCCAGAACCAGGACGCGGCCGGGCAGGGCGTGCAGGTACTCGGCGTTGTCGAAGACCAGAGCAACCTCGAAGCGCGCTACGAGCCGAACCATCCGGCTGCCGACGCCAAGGGCTACGTCTACTACCCGAACGTCAACGTGGTGGAAGAAATGGCTGACATGATTTCCGCGAGCCGCTCGTTCCAGACCAACGCGGAAATGATGAACACCGCCAAAACCATGATGCAGAAGGTACTGACCCTCGGTCAGTAATAAGGGGCGACTGCCATGAGCGTTACGGATACCACCAGCAGCCTGAGCATGAACGACATCCTGGCCAACTCGTCGAAGAAGGCCAGCAGCACGACGTCGGGCGGCATCGCTTCGGCGACCAACAGTGCCACCGGCGGCCAGGCGCTGGGCAAGGATGCTTTCCTGCAATTGCTGGTCACCCAGCTGAAAAACCAGAACCCGCTCGACCCGCAGGACAACAGCGCTTTCGTCGCGCAGTTGGCGCAGTTCAGCAGCCTTGAAGGCATCACCACGCTGAACTCCACCGTCAGCGGCCTTGCCGGCAACTACAACTCGTCGCAGGCGCTGCAAGCGTCGTCGCTGGTCGGTCGCAACGTGATCGTGCAGACCAACACCGCCCAGCTCGATGACCCGAGCAAAGGCCTGACCGGTTCGGTCACCGTGCCTTCGTCGATTGCTGGCGGCACCGTGACCATCACCGACAAGGACGGCAAGACCGTGCGCACCATCGACCTGGGCAGCCGCGCTGCCGGCGATGCCAGCTTCACTTGGGACGGCAAGGACACCGCCGGCACCGTGGTTCCGGTCGGCACTTACACGTTCAAGGCCAACGCACCGATCAACGGCACCGCGACCGACCTGGCGACTTACCTGCCAGCGACCGTCAACAGCGTGACGATCAGCCAGACCGGTGGCGAGCTGATGCTCAACCTGGCCGGCAAGGGCACCGTTGCCCTGTCCAAAGTACAAACCATTGGTATATAGAGCCGACTAACCCGGCACGAAGGAGTGGAACATGTCTTTTAACATCGGCCTTAGCGGTCTCTATGCCGCCAACAAACAACTCGACGTCACCGGCAACAACATCGCCAACGTCGCCACCGCCGGTTTCAAATCCTCGCGCGCAGAATTCGAAGACGTCTATTCGTCGACTCGTCTGGGCAGCGGCAGCAAAGTGATCGGCAACGGCGTGCGCCTGGCCAACGTTTCCCAGCAGTTCACCCAGGGTGACATCAACAACACTGGCAACGTGCTGGACATGGGCATCAACGGTTCCGGTTTCTTCACCATGAGCAACAACGGCTCGATCTCGTACACCCGTGCCGGTACGTTCAAGGTCGACAACGCCGGTTACATCACCAACACCGACTACACCTCGCGTCTGCAGGGTTACGGTGTGGATGCCAACGGCAAGATCATCAACGGCGTGTTGACCGATCTGAAGATCGACACTTCGAACCTGGCGCCGAAGTCGTCTTCTGCGGTGACCTCGAGCATCAACCTCAATTCGTCTTCGCCAGTGATCGTTGATACCGGCGCCAGCGCCGTCAAGTTTGATCCGTCGAAGCCTGAGACTTACACCAAGTCCTTCAGCACACCGATCTATGACACCCAGGGCAACGCCCACGTCATGGACCAGTACATGGTCAAGACTGGCGGGAACACCTGGAAGGTTTACACCCTGGTCGATGGCCGTAACCCGGACGCTACCGGCAGCAACCCTGTGACCACTGCGCCGGTTGCCTCGACATTGTCGTTCGACAGCTCCGGCAAGCTGGTTCAGGTGAGCACGCCTAACCCGGCGGATCCAGCCAACCCGATCATCAGCAGCGATCTGAAGATGACCGGCTGGGTGCCGGGCACTGTGACCAATGGCGTGTTTACGCCTAACGGCGCGGCAGCGAACCCGAATGGCGTGACCATCTCGATGGCCAACACCACTCAGTACAACGCTGATACCTCGCGTACGATCCCGACTCAGGATGGTTACGCCACTGGCCAGATCACTAACCTGACCATCGACGGCACCGGTACGCTGTTCGCCAACTTCAGCAACAACCAGAGCAAGGCGATTGGTCAGGTTGCACTGGCCAGCTTCACCAACGAACAGGGCTTGCAGGCTGTCGGTGGCACTAGCTGGAAAGAGACGTTCGCTTCGGGTATTCCGGGCTACGACGCGCCGAAGACCGGTACGTTGGGTGAGGTGGTGTCCAACTCGCTGGAAGAGTCGAACGTTAACCTGACCAATGAGCTGGTTGATCTGATCAAGGGTCAGAGCAACTATCAGGCGAACGCCAAGACTATTTCGACGCAGAGCACGATTATGCAGACCATTATTCAGATGACCTGATTCGGGTTTCTGACTGGTTTTTTGGGCCCCTCGGTTTTGAGGGGCTTTTTTTTTGGTCGTGGCGGCCTTTGGGCCGACCAGGCTGTTGGGTTTTGGGTGAATATCCGTTGCTTCGGTAGCGGCTGCTGGCGGTTTCGCCTGACGGCGACTTACTTTTTTACAAGCGCCTAAAAAAGTAAGCAAAAAACGCTAGCTCCTGCGTTCGGCCCTCGCAGGCTCGGGTTCCTTCGCTGCGGGATCGATCCGGTCGCAGCGGCTCCGGTTTGCTTCGCTGCACCTCCTTCCGCTGTGTCTGGCTGCGCCAGACGGTCGCTGCGCTCCCACGCCCGGATCAATCCCTCCGCTCAGCCTTCCGACGTCGCCGGTGGATCAAGATCAAGAGCACTCGAGCTTGCGCTCATTGTTGAGTGGGGCGGCTTCGCCGCGGGCAGCTGCGCTGCTTTTGCCTTTTTGTGGGAGCGAGCTTGCTCGCGAAGGCGGCATGTCAGCCGACCTGTTCTTGAAGTGGTACCCAATCCAACTGTAGGAGCTGCCGAAGGCTGCGATCTTTTGATCTGGCTTTTGCTTTTGCTTTTGCTTTTGCTTTTGCTTTTGCTCTGGCTTTTGATCCGGCTTTTGATCTTTTGCCCCTTCGGCAGGCTTCGTTACGGGATCGATCCGGGGGTGGGAGCGCAGCGACCGTACGACGCAGTCGTACACAGCGAGTGTAGGTGCAGCGAAGCCAACCGGAGCCGCTGCGCCCGGATCGGTCCCGTAACGAAGGTACCCCGAGCCCCAGCGAGCGGGCCGTACGCCGGGGCAAAGCCTTTTGGGTTACCTTTTTGGCGTCTGAAAAAGGTGACTCGCTGTAAGAGCGAAACCATAAGAAGCCGTTACCGCAGCAACGGATATTCACCCAAAACCCCAAGAGCCTGGTCGGCCCAGAGGCCGCCAAGGCCGCCAAAAAACAAAACCCCCGACAAACCAGAAGTCTGTCGGGGGTTTTCTTTTGTCTCGAGATCCCAGGCGTCTCGCAACGCCTGATCTCAGCTCAGCTTATTGGCAAGCTTCGCAATCCGGCTCGTCGATCGCGCAAGCCTTTGGCACTGGCGCCGGACCTGCCGGAGCGGCCAGGACCGAATCGTCGCCGTGGTTGCCGCCGCTGGAAACAGCGTTCAGCTTGCCGGTGTTGATGGTCGACTTCTCGGTGCTGGTCGCGGCCAGGGCACGGAGGTAGTAAGTGGTTTTCAGACCACGGTACCAGGCCATGCGGTAGGTCACGTCAAGCTTCTTGCCCGATGCGCCGGCGATGTACAGGTTCAGCGACTGGGCTTGGTCGATCCACTTCTGACGACGGCTGGCGGCGTCAACGATCCACTTGGTGTCCACTTCGAACGCGGTCGCATAGAGCTCTTTGAGTTCTTGCGGAATGCGCTCGATCTGCTGCACCGAACCGTCGTAGTACTTCAGGTCGTTGATCATCACCGAGTCCCACAGACCGCGAGCCTTCAGGTCGCGAACCAGGTACGGGTTGATCACGGTGAATTCGCCCGACAGGTTCGATTTCACGTACAGGTTCTGGTAGGTCGGTTCGATCGACTGCGAAACGCCAGTGATGTTGGCGATGGTCGCGGTCGGTGCGATGGCCATGATGTTCGAGTTACGGATGCCTTTCTGTACACGGGCGCGAACCGGTGCCCAGTCAAGGGTTTCCTTCAGGTCGACATCGATGTACTTCTCGCCGCGCTGTTCGATCAGGATCTGTTGCGAATCCAGCGGCAGGATGCCCTTGGACCACAGCGAACCGTTGAACGTCTCGTAGGCGCCGCGCTCGTCGGCCAGGTCGCAGGAAGCCTGGATCGCGTAGTAGCTGACCGCTTCCATCGACTTGTCGGCGAACTCGACGGCCGCGTCGGAGCCGTAGGCGATGTGCTGCAGGTACAGAGCGTCCTGGAAGCCCATGATGCCCAGACCGACCGGGCGGTGGCGGAAGTTGGAGTTCTTCGCTTGCGGCACCGAGTAGTAGTTGATGTCGATCACGTTATCGAGCATGCGCACGGCGGTGTTCACGGTGCGTTGCAGCTTGGCGGTATCGAGCTTGCCGTCGACGATGTGGTTCGGCAGGTTGATCGAGCCCAGGTTGCAAACGGCGATTTCGTCCTTGTTGGTGTTCAAGGTGATCTCGGTGCACAGGTTCGAGCTGTGGACCACGCCGACATGCTGCTGCGGGCTGCGCAGGTTGCACGGGTCCTTGAAAGTCAGCCATGGGTGGCCGGTTTCGAACAGCATGGACAGCATCTTGCGCCACAGGTCTTTGGCCTGGATGGTCTTGAACAGCTTGACCTTGCCCGGGTACTCGGTCAGCGCTTCGTAGTACTCGTAGCGCTCTTCGAACGCTTTACCGGTCAGGTCGTGCAGGTCCGGTACTTCGGATGGCGAGAACAGGGTCCACTTGCCGTCATCGAAGACACGCTTCATGAACAGGTCAGGGATCCAGTTGGCGGTGTTCATGTCGTGGGTACGACGACGATCGTCACCGGTGTTCTTGCGCAGCTCGATGAACTCTTCGATGTCCATGTGCCAGGTTTCCAGGTAGGCACACACCGCGCCTTTGCGCTTGCCACCCTGGTTCACGGCCACAGCGGTGTCGTTCACCACTTTGAGGAACGGCACAACGCCTTGCGACTTGCCGTTGGTGCCCTTGATGTACGAACCCAGCGCACGCACCGGCGTCCAGTCGTTGCCCAGACCGCCGGCAAATTTCGACAGCATGGCGTTGTCGTGGATCGCGTGATAGATGCCCGACAGGTCATCCGGCACGGTGGTCAGGTAGCAGCTCGACAGCTGTGGACGCAGGGTACCGGCGTTGAACAGGGTCGGGGTCGAAGCCATGTAGTCGAACGAGGACAGCAGGTTGTAGAACTCGATCGCACGGTCTTCTTTCTGCTTCTCTTCGATCGCAAGGCCCATGGCCACGCGCATGAAGAAGATCTGCGGCAGTTCGAAACGCACGCCATCCTTGTGGATGAAGTAGCGGTCGTACAGGGTCTGCAGGCCCAGGTAGGTGAATTGCTGATCGCGCTCGTGGTTGATCGCCTTGCCCAGTTTTTCCAGGTCGAAGGTAGCCAGCACAGGGTTCAGCAGTTCGAACTCGATACCTTTGGCGATGTAGGCCGGCAGTGCCTTGGCGTACAGGTCGGCCATTTCGTGATGGGTGGCGCTTTCGGCGACTTCGAGGAAGTTCAGGCCTTCGGCACGCAGGGTGTCCATCAGCAGGCGGGCGGTGACGAACGAGTAGTTCGGCTCGCGCTCGACCAGAGTACGGGCGGTCATCACCAGGGCGGTGTTGACGTCGGTCAGGGCCACGCCGTCGTACAGGTTCTTCAGGGTTTCGCGCTGGATCAGGTCGCCGTCGACTTCTTCCAGGCCTTCGCAGGCTTCGGTAACGATGGTGTTCAGGCGGCCCATGTCCAGTGGCGCGAGGCTGCCGTCGGCGCGGGTGATGCGGATCGACGGGTGAGCGTTGACCGCAGCTTCGGCCGGGGCGTGGGCAGCGCGTTCTTTCGAACGGCCGTCACGGTAGATCACGTAGTCGCGAGCGACTTTCTGCTCGCCGGCACGCATCAGGGCCAGTTCGACCTGGTCCTGGATTTCTTCGATGTGGATGGTGCCGCCCGATGGCATGCGACGCTTGAAGGTCGCAGTGACCTGTTCGGTCAGGCGCGCAACGGTGTCGTGGATTCGCGACGAAGCGGCAGCGGTGCCGCCCTCAACTGCGAGGAACGCTTTGGTGATAGCGACGGTGATCTTGTCATCGGTGTAAGGAACGACAGTGCCATTACGCTTGATCACGCGCAGCTGGCCAGGCGCGGTGGCTGCCAGATCCGAAGTCGAATCGGCGGCCTGCGGCAAGGTGCCCTGCGGGTTCTCGCGAGTTGTGTCGGTTTGCATGGGGGGTGGTCTCCACATTCTCTATGTTTGTTTGGCACCGTCATGGTGCTCACCGTTCTGTACCGAAGCACTGCAACCGACGGGCGTCGGCATTACAAACTTCGGAACAGTAGGAAAAAGGCTGCAACGCCGCATCCTTGCCGAAGTTTTGGTTACGAGCCGAAGCTCGCCACCGGATTCCTTCGCGGGTGGCAGTCATGACTGCAACACCCATACCGTTTTGTCCGTTTCGGACCAAATAAAACGGTGCCATCCGCCAGTGCGGTTTGGGCTTGAAAAAACTCGCTTGTTCTACCGGAAACCGGCCATAAAGCACTTGAGTTTCAGGTCTGAAATGTGGTTGGGCGTTTTAGGTGAAAACCCTATATGTAGGGTCTCCGTTTTCGCCGTGCTACAAGATAATGCGTTTCAGGGGGGGATTGCAACGTACTACCTGTGGATAAGCCTGTGCGTAATTTGTGTAAGAAACAGGGAAAACGCGTGTAGGCCGCGAACCTGCTGAGCCAGACCGTTTGTCACTGTTTTTTTGCCTGGAAAAACGCTTCAGCGGTTTTTTAAGGGCGCGAACCCTATCACAGAATTCCGCCTTGTCCGAACGCATTTACCGACTTGTTTTCCGGGTGATCGGCGTTTATACAATCGCTGGGCGCATGAGCATTTTTATCCTCCTGAAACATGACAGATGATCGGGAGATACACGCAGGATTGTGGGAGCGAGCCTGCTCGCGAATCGGTTGACCACTGAGCATTCAGGTTGAAGCAACAGACGCTTTCGCGAGCAGGCTCGCTCCCACAGGTTTTGTCCGTGTCAGGCGATTGTCTTTCTTCTTTTAATAAAAACAGCAAGCAGAGGTCACCGGTGGAGCAACAAACCTGGCAGGTATTGATCGTCGAGGATGACCAGCGACTGGCCGAGCTCACCCGCGATTACCTGCAAGCCAATGGCCTGCGCGTCGAGATCGAAGGCAACGGTGCGCTGGCGGCGGCGCGGATCATCAAGGAGCAGCCGGATCTGGTGATCCTCGATCTGATGCTGCCCGGCGAAGATGGCCTGAGCATCTGCCGCAAGGTGCGCAGCCAGTACGACGGGCCGATCCTGATGCTCACCGCGCGCACCGACGACGCCGATCAGATCCACGGCCTTGACCTCGGTGCCGACGATTACGTGTGCAAACCGGTGCGCCCGCGCTTGTTGCTGGCGCGCATCCAGGCGTTGCTGCGACGCAGTGACACACCCGAGCCGGTCGCGGAAAAATCCCGTCGCCTGCAATTCGGTCCGCTGGTGGTCGACAACGCGTTGCGCGAAGCCTGGCTGAGCGACAACGGCATCGAGTTGACCAGCGCCGAGTTCGACCTGCTCTGGCTGCTGGTCTCCAACGCCGGGCGGATTCTTTCGCGCGAAGAAATCTTCACTGCCCTGCGCGGCATCGGCTACGACGGCCAGGATCGCTCGATCGACGTGCGCATCTCGCGCATCCGCCCGAAAATCGGCGACGACCCCGATCATCCGCGCCTGATCAAGACCATTCGCAGCAAAGGCTACCTGTTCGTCCCTGAGGCCTGCGCAGACCTGGCGCTGTGAATTCGATCTTCCTGCGCATCTACGGCGGCATGTGCGCCGCGCTGATTCTGGTGGCGGTGCTCGGCGTGCTGGCGCTGAACCTGCTCAATCAGGTGCGCAGCGAGCAATATCGCGAACGCCTGGCCCACGGCACCTTCTCGCTGATGGCCGACAACCTGCAGCCGATGAACCAGACCGAACGCCATCGCGCGTTGCTGGTGTGGGAGCGGCTGCTCGGTATTCCGCTGACGCTGAAGAAGTTCTCTGAAACCGACCTCGATCTGGCCCAGCGCACCCGTGTGTTGCGCGGTCAGGCGCTGGTCGAGCAGACCGGGCCACATGCGGCCAAGGTCTATCGGCTGATCAGCGAAAAAGAGCAGCTTGTATTGGTAGGAGAGGTGCAGCAGATCAGCGAGCAACTGGCCCGGGCGACCATCTATTTGCTGGCCGATGAGCTGGTGCGGGTACCGGTCGGCGAACAGCCCAAGCGTCTGGCGCAGATAAAGCAGGAAAAGGGCTTCGGCTTCGATCTGCGTCTGGTCACGGTAAATGACGCCGACATGGACGAAGACCAGAGTCGTCGCGTGGCCGAGGGCGACACGGTGATGGCGCTGGGCAAGGGCGGCGATTCGATCCGCGTGTTTGCCGGCATGGTCGGCACGCCGTGGGTGCTGGAAATCGGCCCGCTGTATCAGATGAATCCTTACCCGCCGGAATGGCTGGTATTGATTGCCGCGCTCGGTCTGACGCTGATCGGTCTCATCGTTTATCTGCTGGTGCGTCAGCTTGAGCGGCGTTTGCGCGGTCTCGAAGCAGCGGCCACGCGCATTGCCAAGGGCAGCCTGGAAACCCGTGTGCCGGCGCGCGGCGCTGACTCTGTCGGGCGGCTTGCGTCGGCGTTCAATGGCATGGCTGAGCACTTGCAACAGTTGCTGGCGATCCAGCGTGAACTGGTGCGCGCGGTGTCTCATGAACTGCGTACCCCAGTGGCACGGCTGCGTTTCGGGCTGGAAATGATCGGCACGGCTACCACCCCGCAGGCACTGGAGAAATACCGCGAAGGCATGGATCACGACATAGAAGACCTCGATAAACTGGTCGATGAAATGCTCACCTATGCGCGGTTGGAGCAGGGTTCGCCGGCGCTGACCTTCCAGCGCATCGATCTGGATGCGCTGGTCAATCAGGTAATCGCAGAATTGGCGCCGCTGCGCGCCGAGGTCACGGTGCAGCGCGGTTTGTGTCTTTCATCTGCCGACAATGACGGCGCCTGGGTCGAGGCCGAACCGCGTTATCTGCACCGAGCGCTGCAGAATCTGGTGGGCAACGCGATGCGCCATGCGCATTCGCAGGTGACGGTGAGTTATCAGGTCGGCCAGTTGCGCTGCCGGATCGACGTCGAGGACGACGGGCCGGGCGTGCCGGAGGTGGCGTGGGAGCGGATCTTCACGCCGTTTCTGCGCCTCGACGATAGCCGCACGCGGGCGTCGGGCGGGCATGGTCTGGGGTTGTCGATTGTGCGGCGGATCATTCACTGGCACGACGGCCGCGCGATCATTGGCAAGAGCAAGAGCCTGGGTGGGGCGTGTTTCAGTCTGAGTTGGCCGAGGAATCAGGAGCGCCGCTGAGATTCGGTATACCGCCTTCGCGAGCAGGCTCGCTCCCACATTTGAAATGCAATCCCCTGTGGGAGCGAGCCTGCTCGCGAAGGCGCCATAACAGACAATGCAAATCCTCAGGCTTGAATACTGACCAGGCTCAACAACTGCCCATCCTGCACTCCGAACTGCGCCTCCAGCTCCGATCCGTTGCGCCATTCGCTGGACAGATCCGTCAACAACCGCAGCCTGACCTGTCCCGCCTCAGTCCATTCCAGCACTTCGGCATGCTCGAAATAAAAGCGCTGCTGCACGATCGGGTACAGCGCCTTGAACAAACTCTCTTTCACCGAAAACGTCAGGGTCACCCGCAGCGCCAGTTGCTCCTGCGAGCCTGCCGCCATGCGCTGCATTTCCGCCGGGGTGAGAATTTCCCCGGCCAGACGTTCGGCGCGCTCGTGGCTCAACAGGTTTTCCAGATCCATGCCCAAGCCGCGCCAGTGCTGTTTGTTGGCGACAATCGCCGCCGCACGGCCAGTGCTGTGGGTGATCGAACCGCAAATGTGCGCCGGCCACACCGGGGCGCGGTCTTCGCCGATCGGCGGGACGATATACAGACCTTCGAGTTGTTGCAGCGCGGCCCGGGCGCAGATGCGTCCAGCGAGAAACTCGGCCTGACGCTTGGCCACCGAGCGCTGAATGCCCGGCGGCGCCAGCACAGCGCTGCGCTGGAAGTCATCGCCAAGCAGTCGGGCCGGGTCGAAGTGAGTACTGAGCAGCACGGTATCGGCCAGGACCGTCGGCAACGGCCAGTGGCTGTCGAGCGCAGTGCAGCAGGCGGGCAGGGCGGGGGTGGTATGCATGGCGGGCATTTTGCCGGTTAGTCGGGGCGAGGTCGAGATCGGCGGTGAAGCCTTCGCGAGCAGGCTCGCTCCCACAGGGGATCTTCTGCGCGACAGATATCCAGTGTGGGAGCGAGCCTGCTCGCGAAAGCCGCGCCTCGGCGTTACTGACTCAACCGAAAATCTTCTTGAAGAACGCCTGCATATCCGCCCACGACTTCTCATCCGCCGCCTTGTTGTAACCAATGTCCGGCCCGCCATGCTCGCCATGGCTCAAACGATCGGCATCCGGATTGCTGAAACCATGCTTGGCGCCATCCAGACTGACGAACTTGTAGTCCGCCCCGGCCTTGTCCATTTCTGCCTTGAACGCGGTGACATTGTCCTGAGTGACCATGCTGTCCAGCGCCCCATGCTCGACGAGGATTTTCGCCTTGACGCTGCCCGGAGTCGCCGGGGTCTTGGTCGCCAGCGCTCCGTGGAAACTCACCACACCGGCCAGCGGCACACCCTGACGCGCGGCATTGAGCACCACGGCGCCACCGAAGCAATAGCCGATGGCGGCGATTTTGTTCGGGTCGGTCTGCTTTTGCTTCTTCAACAGATCGAGCCCGGCGGCGAAGCGTTTACTGGCGGCATCGGCGTCCTTGGTCGCTGCCTGCATGAAGGCCATGGCGTCTTTCGGGTGCTCGGTGTTCTTGCCTTCGCCATACATGTCGATGGCCAGCGCGCTGTAGCCGAGTTCGGCGAGATCCCGCGCGCGGCGCTTGGCGTAATCGTTCAGCCCCCACCATTCGTGGACCACGACAACGCCGGGGCGTGGGCCTTTGATCGCGTCGTCATAGGCGTAGTAGCCGATCAGTTGGCTGCCGTCGGCGCTTTGGTAGGGGATTTCTTCAGTCTTGATCGCAGCCTGGGTAAGGCTGCTGACTGCCAGCAAAGTGAGGGCGAGGAACAGGCGCATGGTCGGGTGTCCTTATTGAAAGTGGTCAGAACAGCCTAGTCGATCTGGTTCAGGTCAGGTTCAGAGACGGTTCAGGGGCCGTACAGGGGCGGCTCAGTAACCTTGCGCCATACCCAAACAGCACTGTGAAAGAGGAAATACCCATGACTCGTTTAAACAAATTGCTGCTGGCTTTTACCCTGTTAGGCTCCAGCATCGCGGCGAATGCCGACGACACCAGCAACTTCGCCGGCCTGACATTCGGCCAGACCAGCGACAAGATCGACAAGTCCCACGCGCTCAACAACAACCTCGGCAACCCCAACGTCACCGGGGCCATCGACGGCAACAACACCTACGGCATGCGCCTCGGTCAGCAAAACAGCCAGGGCCGCTACTACGCCACCTATGACAACGTTTCCGGCTCGCACAATGGCGTTAAACTGCGCCAGGAAAATCTGCTCGGCAGCTATGACCTGTTCTATCCAGTAGGCGGCAGCACCAAATTGTTCGGTGGCGCCACGGCCGGTCTGACCAAACTGACGCAGGATTCGCCCGGCTTCAGCCGTGACAGCGACATCGGTTACGCCATCGGTGGCCAGGTCGGTGTGTTGCAGCAAGTTTCGCAGAACACCTCGGTGGAACTCGGTTACCGTTACCTTCGCAGCAACGCCAGCACCGAAATGAAAGAAAGCGGCGGCAGCAAACAGGGCTCGCTGGACTTGACCAGCAGCGCGCAGACCTACCTGTCGGCCAACTACTATTTCTAAGCGGTTGTCGCAGTTTGAAGTGTGGGAGCGAGCCTGCTCGCGAAAGGGGTGTATCGGCCGACACTTGCTTGGCTGATCCACCGTATTCGCGAGCAGGCTCGCTCCCACAGGTAGTTGCCTGGAGAGTTCAAGTGATAGGGAGAAAGGCATGAAACTGTTGGTCGTCGAAGACGAGGCGCTGTTGCGTCATCACCTGCAAACCCGTCTGACGGAGAGCGGTCATGTGGTCGAGTCCGTGGCCAATGCCGAGGAGGCGCTGTACCAGACCGGCCAGTACAACTTCGATCTGGCGGTGATTGATCTCGGCCTGCCGGGCATGGGCGGCCTCGACCTGATCCGCCAGTTGCGCTCGGGCGGCAAGACCTTCCCGATCCTGATCCTCACCGCGCGCGGCAACTGGCAGGACAAGGTCGAAGGGCTCGCCGCCGGTGCCGACGATTACGTGGTCAAGCCGTTCCAGTTCGAAGAACTCGATGCGCGCCTGAACGCATTGCTGCGGCGCTCCAGCGGCTTCACCCAGTCGACCATCGTCGCCGGGCCGTTGCTGCTCGACCTCAATCGCAAACAGGCCAGCCTCGATGAACAACCGCTGGCGCTGACCGCTTACGAATACCGCATCCTCGAATACCTCATGCGCCACCATCAGCAGGTGGTGCCCAAGGATCGCTTGATGGAGCAGCTCTATCCGGACGATGACGAGCGCGATCCGAATGTCATCGAAGTGCTGGTCGGCCGTCTGCGCCGCAAGCTCGAAGGCCCGGCCGGGTTCAAGCCGATCGACACCGTGCGCGGCCTCGGCTACCTGTTCAATGAGCGCTGCACTTGATCCGTTCCCTTCGCGTACGCTTGATGCTCGCCGCCACCACGTTGGCGGTGTTGTTCATGCTTGCCTTGCTGCCGGCGATGCAGGGTGCCTTCAGCCTTGCCTTGCAGGACTCGATCGAGCAACGTCTGGCCTCCGATGTCACCACATTGATCTCCGCCGCCCGGGTGGAAAACGGTCGGCTGGTGATGCCGTCGCAATTGCCGGACGAACGCTTCAACCTCACCGACTTCCGTTTGCTCGGCTATATCTACGACCGCGACGGCAAACTGGTGTGGCGCTCGAAAGCCACCCAGGAAGAGCAGATCAACTACAAACCGCGCTACGACGGTCTCGGCAATGAGTTCGCGCGGATTCGTGAAGCCAGCGGTCAGGAGTTCTTCGTCTACGACGTCGAAGTCAAATTGCTCGGCGGCAAAAGCGCGGCATTCAGCATCGTCGCTCTGCAACCGGTGCGTGAATACGAAACCACCCTCGAAGGCCTGCGCGAAAATCTCTATCTGGGCTTCGGTGCGGCGTTGCTGGTATTGCTGGCGCTGCTATGGATCGGCCTGACCTGGGGCCTCAAGGCCTTGCGCCGTTTGAGCCAGGAACTCGACGAAATCGAAGGCGGCACCCGCGAAAGCCTGACGGAAAAACACCCGCGTGAACTGCTGCGCCTGACCGGCTCGCTCAACCGCTTGCTGCTCAGCGAACGCCAGCAACGCAGCCGCTACCGCGACTCCCTCGACGACCTCGCCCACAGCCTGAAAACCCCGTTGGCGGTGCTGCAAGGCGTCAGCGAAGACATGGCCCAGCGCCCCGAAGACCGCGACCAGGCCTGGGTTCTGCAAAGTCAGATCGAACGCATGAGCCAGCAGATCAGCTACCAACTGCAACGGGCCAGCCTGCGCAAAAGCGGCCTGGTGCGCCATCAGGTGCGCCTGCAACCGGTGCTCAAAAGCCTTTGCGACACGCTGGACAAGGTCTACCGCGACAAACACGTACGCGTCACCTTTGATCTGCCGGAGCACTGCTACGTGCCGATCGAGCAGGGCGCCTTGCTGGAAATGCTCGGCAACCTGCTGGAAAACGCCTATCGCCTGTGCCTCGGCGAAGTGCGGGTCAGCGTGCGCGAGTCCTTGGCCGGGATCGAATTGTGCGTCGAGGACGATGGGCCGGGTGTGCCACTCGATCAGCGCGCGCGGATTCTCGAACGCGGCGAACGCCTGGATGCCCAGCATCCGGGGCAGGGCATCGGGCTGGCGGTGGTCAAGGACATCATCGAAAGCTACAACGCCCGTTTGGCCTTGGGTGATTCACCGATGGGCGGGGCGGCGTTCAGGATTGATTTTCCTGCGGTGTGATTGCGAGCTGCCCTCACCCTAACCCTCTCCCAGAGGTAGAGGGGACTGACCGAAGTGTCTTTGGAAAATTATCGACCTGAGCGATTTGCAGCGAATATGGATTCAATAGAGAGCTTGCAGGTCGGCGTATTTCTCAAGCATCCCCCAATCAGTCCCCTCTCCCTCCGGGAGAGGGTTAGGGTGAGGGGCTTTTGATTTAGCGCCTCATTGCTCCTGCGCCCGATAAGCCCCCGGTGTCAGCCCCGTCCATTTCTTGAACGCCCGATGAAACGCCGAAGGCTCAGAGAACCCGAGCTGCTCGGCAATCTGTTGCAACGACAGCTCCGCCCGGCCCAGATGATAGATGGCGATATCCCGCCGCAGCTGATCCTTGAGTTCCTGAAAACTGGTGCCTTCCTCGCGCAAATGCCGGCGCAAGGTTTGCGGGCTGATATGCAGATGCGCGGCGACGGCTTCCAGATCCGGCCAACTCGCAGCGTCGCGACTGAGCAAGCGGCGCAGGCGGCTGCTCAGGCTGTCGCCGTCGTCCGGGCGCGAGAGCAGGTCGGCGGGGGAGCGTTCGAGAAAATGCTTGAGCGTGCGTTCGTCCTGCAACAGCGGCATGGCCAGATAGCGACTGTGAAACAGCAGACTGCTCTGCTCGGCATCAAAGGTCAGCGGGCAGGGGAACAGCAGGTCGTATTCGCTGCCGTGCTCGGGGCGCGAATAGCTGAAGGTTGCCTGCTCGAGGCGAATGCGCTGGCCGATCAGCCAACTGCCGAGGCGGTGCCAGATCACCAACAGACTCTCGCTGAGAAAATGATCCGGGTCCCACCACTGCGCGTCGTCCAGGCTCAAACGCACCCATTCGTCTTCGCGACGCAGGGTCAGGCGTGGGGCGTCGGGGAACAGGCTGTAAAACAACAAGCCACGTTGCAGAGCCTTCTCCAGGTTGCGGCAGTGAATCGAGGCGTGGCACATCATGGCGAAGCTGCCGGGCTTGCTCGGGGCGTTACCGAAACCCAGGTATTCGTCGTCCAGCGCCAGCCACAGCCCTTGAATCAGCCGGGTGAACTGCTCAGGGGCAATCCGCGCGCGGGGCTCGTCGAGCAACTCCGGGCTGATCCCCAGTTGCTGTAACAGGCCTGAATAATCCAGGCCGCGCCGGCGCGCACCGCCAAGGGCGGCACGGGCGAAATGGCTGGCGATGGTGCGTTCGCGCATAAGCGGCAATCCTTGTTCAGGCACCGATCGTAATGGCGGGCCGGCAACGCCACAAGGCGGATTTCCGCCAAATTGCAGGACGCTGAACGCTCAGTTGGCGGAAATCCGCCATGCCTCAAGTCGCTGATTGGTGACAGGGAACTCCCGCAGGCCCTGATATCAAAAGGCTTGCTGCCATTCGCACCAATCTGGCACGACGTTTGCGATACAAGCCACAGAAGCGTGCATTCTCCGACCGGGAAAAATGCCGTTCCAACAACAAATCCCTCCAGTGCAGGAGGGTTCGCAATTAAGGTTCGGCGCTCGACAGATGGATGTTGCCGCTGGACGCTTGAGGAAACCTGCAATGACGACTCGTCAGCCACTGTACAAATCCCTGTATTTCCAGGTGATCGTTGCCATCGCCATCGGCATCCTGCTTGGTCACTTCTATCCGCAGACCGGTGTGGCCCTCAAGCCACTGGGTGACGGCTTCATCAAGCTGATCAAAATGGTCATCGCCCCGATCATCTTCTGTACTGTTGTCAGCGGCATCGCCGGCATGCAGAACATGAAATCGGTAGGCAAGACCGGCGGCTACGCGCTGCTGTACTTCGAAATCGTTTCGACCATTGCCCTGCTGATCGGTCTGATCGTGGTCAACGTTGTGCAACCGGGCGCCGGCATGCACATCGACGTCACCACCCTGGACGCCTCGAAAATCGCCACCTACGTGACGGCCAGTAAAGACCAGAGCATTGTCGGTTTCCTCCTCAATGTGATCCCGAACACCATCGTCGGCGCGTTCGCCACCGGTGACATCCTGCAAGTGCTGATGTTCTCGGTGATCTTCGGCTACGCCCTGCATCGCCTCGGCTCGTACGGCCGTCCGCTGCTGGACATGATCGATCGCTTCGCCCACGTGATGTTCAACATCATCAACATGATCATGAAACTGGCGCCACTGGGTGCGTTCGGTGCCATGGCGTTCACCATCGGTGCCTACGGTGTCGGCTCGCTGGTGCAACTGGGCCAGTTGATGATCTGCTTCTACATCACCTGCGTCCTGTTCGTCGTGCTGGTGCTGGGTGCGATCTGCCGTGCTCACGGTTTCAGCGTGTTCAAACTGGTGCGTTACATCCGTGAAGAGCTGTTGATCGTACTGGGTACGTCCTCGTCGGAATCGGCACTGCCACGCATGCTGATCAAGATGGAGCGTCTGGGCGCGAAGAAATCCGTCGTGGGTCTGGTGATCCCGACCGGTTACTCGTTCAACCTCGACGGTACTTCGATCTACCTGACCATGGCCGCCGTGTTCATCGCTCAGGCGACTGATACGCACATGGACATCACCCACCAGATCACTCTGCTGCTGGTGCTGCTGCTGTCCTCCAAAGGCGCGGCAGGTGTGACCGGTTCGGGCTTCATCGTTCTGGCCGCGACGCTGTCGGCCGTAGGTCACCTGCCGGTTGCCGGTCTGGCGCTGATCCTCGGTATCGACCGTTTCATGTCTGAAGCCCGCGCGCTGACCAATCTGGTCGGTAACGCTGTAGCGACCATCGTCGTGGCCAAGTGGGTCAAGGAGCTGGACACCGATCAACTGCAGACCGAGCTGGCTTCCGGCGGTCGCGGTATCTCCGATGAGCGTGAAGAAGACGACCTGGGTGTGGCTGAAGGCCCAACCCCGAGCAATGTGAAGTAAGCATCGCTTGCACAGAAAAACCCGCTCCGGCGGGTTTTTTCTTGCCCGGAATTTGAGCGCAACGGTCACACCTGCTGACATTTGCGGTGATTGCCGCATCGGCGATGGCTGCCTAGGCTGAGTACATCGCCCAAGGAGTTCGCCCATGTCTGCACCGCTGGCCTCACTGAAGATTCTCGATTTCTCGACCTTGCTGCCGGGGCCATTCGCCTCGTTGCTGCTGGCGGACATGGGCGCCGAGGTGCTGCGCATCGAATCGCCGACGCGTATGGATCTGCTGCGGGTGCTGCCGCCGCATGATGGCGGGGTCTCGGCCAGCCACGCTTATCTGAACCGCAACAAGCGCAGTCTGGCGCTGGACCTGAAACAGCCCGAAGCGCTGCAGATCATCAAGCAACTGCTGGGCGAGTACGACATCGTCCTCGAGCAGTTTCGCCCCGGGGTGATGGAGCGCCTGGGCCTAGGTTATGAAGCGTTGAAAGCGATCAATCCAAAGCTGATTTATGTGTCGATCAGCGGTTACGGCCAGACCGGGCCGTACAAGGAGCGCGCCGGGCATGACATCAACTATCTGGCGCTGGCCGGGCTGGCTAGCTACACCGGTCGCGCCGACAGCGGGCCGTTGCCGCTGGGCATGCAGGTGGCAGACGTGGCGGGCGGCTCGCTACACGGCGTGATCGGCTTGCTGGCAGCGGTGATTGCCCGTCAGCAAACCGGGCAGGGCACCCATCTGGATGTGAGCATGACCGACTGCGCGTTCAGCCTGAACGCCATGGCCGGCGCTGGCTATCTGGCCTGCGGCGCGGAACCGGGCCGCGAAGATCAGATGCTCAACGGCGGCAGTTTCTATGACTATTACCGCACCCGGGATGGGCGCTGGATGTCGGTGGGCAGTCTGGAGCCAGCGTTCATGCAGCAATTGTGCACGGCACTGGGCCGGCCGGAGCTGGCGGCGCAAGGGTTATCGCCCAGGCCCGAGCAACAACAAGCCTTGAAAGAGGCGTTGCGCATCGAATTCGAGCGGCACGATTTTGCAGAACTGTGTGAATTGTTCGCCGGGGTCGATGCCTGTGTCGAGCCGGTACTGAGTCTGGGCGAGGCGTTGCGCCATCCGCAGTTACAGGCGCGGGAGCTGGTGACCCAGGTGCCGCGCGGCGATGGCACGACGCAGGCGCAGATGGCCTGTCCGTTGAAATTCTCCGAGGCGTTGCCGGCGCCAAGGCATGTTGGTGCGGGGTTGGGGCAGCATACGGATGAGGTGTTGGGGGAGTTAGGGTTGAGTGCTGAGCGGATCACCGAGTTGCGTTCGGCCAGGGTGATTCTGTAGCGCTCATGCCGCCGCCTTCGCGAGCAGGCTCGCTCCCACATTGAAATGCATTCCCCTGTGGGAGCGAGCCTGCTCGCGAAGGGGCCCGCCGATACTCTACAAAACTGTCATTCCACCCGCATTTCACCACTGAACACCAGCGTACTGCGGCAACGCCGGCATAAATACCGCCGCCCTTGCCGCACCAGGCCATGACGCTGGGCGGTAAACGGGAAATCACTGTCGGGGCACGGGCATTTGTAGATATAGCGGGTCACGCTGCGCCGCTTGATTTCATAGGTGTGGCAGCGATCCGGCGGCAGTTCGTAGACGCCGCGCATGATCAGTTGCCACTCCTCGCCATGGGGCTGGATGCGGTCGCCGAACAGTTGATGAGCGATCAGGTGGGCGACTTCGTGGGCCACGGTCTGCTTGAGGAAGTGTTCGGTGTTTTCCCGGTACAGCTGCGGGTTGAAGCGCAGCAGGTTCTCGTGCAGATGCGCGACACCGGCTTTCTGCCCGCGCAGCTTGAGGCTGACCACGGGGCGTTTGAAGGAACGTTTGAAAAAGGATTCAGCGAGTTGGTAACAATCTTCGACGCGGGTATTGAGTTGCTCGGGCATGCTTGATGGATCTCCAGAGACGCCGAGTATGCCGTAACCCCGGCGACTTGCGAATCGTCGACCTGCCGAATGGTCGTCGCCCCAACGAGAAGGCCGCCTTGCGGCGGCCTGTATTGGCAGATGTTGTTTTTCTCAGGGAGGAAACAGGTCAGTTGGTATAGACCGGGCCGACACCCAGGCCCCAGACAATCACGGTGAACGCCATGATCGCCACCAGCACCACCAGCCCAACCGCGAGCACCGAGCTGGAAAACAGAAAGCCTTCATCCGAAGGGATGTTCATGAACGTCGGCAAGCCGACATACAAAAGATAGACCGTGTAGCAGATGGCCGCCGTACCGACGATCATCCCCAGCCACATGTGCGGATACAGCGCCGCCAGACCGCCGACGAACAACGGTGTCGCCGTGTAAGTGGCGAATGCCACGCAACGGGCCAGGCTTGGATTGGCGTCATAGGTGCGCGCCATCCAGTGCACGAAGGCGCCCATCACCGCGACCCCGCCGAGCATCGCCAGGTACGACATGATGGTCATCCACAAGGCGCTTTCGAACGTGAGCATCACCGGCGCGCGGTTGCCGATCACCCAGCCGACCTGGGTCGTGCCGATGAACGCCGAAACAGCGGGGATCGCCGCTAGAATCAGCGTGTGCGTCAGGTACATGTGGCTGATGCTTTCCTCTTGGTCGCCACGGATCTCCTTCCATTCCTGATCGGGGTGGGTAAACAGTCCCACTACGTGATGGATCATGCCATTCACTCCTCTTGTCATTGCCATCGCCCCCCAACGGAGCGCCTACGGGCCAAGATGGCCGAGCAAATACAGGTCTTCAGATGTGTGCGACCTTATGTCGCAGTATAGAAAGGAGTCCAGCGCACCGGTATGCCGGGCTTAGAGCAAATCGCGCTGTAAACGGGATGGATAATCGCCTCGGGGTCTTGCGCGGGAAGGCATTTTTGGGGTTGAAACACTTTTTGTGGCGAGGGGATTTATCCCCGTTCGGCTGCGCAGCAGTCGCCAGCCCATTCAGCGCGCAGTGTCAGGCATTACGAGTTCCCAGGTTTTGGGGCTGCTTCGCAACCCAGCGGGGATAAATCCCCTCGCCACAGATGCTTCGCGCTACCAGGGTTTTTGCGTAAAATGCCGGCCTTTCGTCACACCTCACGGATTTCGCGTCATGGGCACTCTTACGGTCAACCAGAACAAACTGCAAAAGCGCCTGCGCCGCCTGGCCGGCGAAGCGGTCGCCGATTTCAACATGATCGAAGACGGCGACAAGGTCATGGTCTGCCTGTCCGGGGGCAAGGACAGCTACACCATGCTCGACGTGCTGATGCACCTGCAGAAGGTTGCACCGATCAAGTTCGACATCGTCGCGGTGAACATGGACCAGAAACAGCCGGGCTTTCCCGAGCACGTGCTGCCGGCCTACCTGAAAGAACTGGGCATCGAGTATCACATCGTCGAGAAGGACACTTACTCGGTGGTCAAGGAACTGGTGCCGGAAGGCAAGACCACCTGCTCGCTGTGCTCGCGCCTGCGTCGCGGCACCCTGTACACCTTCGCTGACGAAATCGGCGCGACGAAAATGGCCCTCGGTCATCACCGCGACGACATCGTCGAAACGTTCTTCCTCAACATGTTCTTCAACGGCACCCTCAAAGCGATGCCGCCGAAGCTGCGCGCCGACGATGGCCGCAACGTGGTGATTCGCCCGCTGGCTTACTGCAACGAGAAGGACATTCAGGCCTACTCGGACTTGAAGCAATTCCCGATCATCCCGTGCAACCTCTGCGGCTCGCAGGAAAACCTGCAGCGCCAGGTGGTCAAGGAAATGCTCCAGGACTGGGATCGCAAGACCCCGGGCCGTACCGAATCGATTTTCCGCAGCCTGCAGAACGTGGTGCCGTCGCAACTGGCCGACCGCAACCTGTTCGACTTCACCAGCCTGAAGATCGACGAGACTGCAGCTTCGCGCTTCGTTAACGTCGTCAATCTGTAAACACCTTCAAATGTGGGAGCGAGCCTGCTCGCGAAAGCGGTGTGTCATTCAACTGATTGGTTGACTGAGACTCCCTCTTCGCGAGCAGGCTCGCTCCCACATTGGTTTCTTCGCTTCATTCAATAGGAGAGGGCATGCGCGATTACAAGTGGCTGCACGAATACTGTCTGAACCGCTTCGGTTCGGCGGCTGAACTGGAAGCCCATCTGCCCGTTCCCAAGACCCCCGCACAACTGCGCAAGATCCGCGATGACCGCTATCTCTCGACCATGGCCTTGCGGGTTTTTCGCGCCGGGCTCAAGCACAGCCTGGTCGACGCCAAGTGGCCGGCGTTCGAAGAAGTGTTCTTCAAGTTTGATCCGGAAAAAGTTGTGCTGATGAGCGCCGAGCACCTTGAGCGGCTGATGCAGGATGCGCGGATCATCCGCCATCTGGGCAAGCTGAAAAGTGTGCCGCGCAATGCGCAGTTCATTCTCGATGTGGAAAAGGACAAGGGCAGCTTCGGCGCGCTGATCGCCGACTGGCCAGTGACCGATATCGTCGGCCTGTGGACGTACCTGAAAAAGCACGGCCACCAACTTGGCGGGCTGTCGGCGCCACGCTTTTTGCGCATGGTCGGCAAGGACACGTTCGTGCCGAGCTACGACGTGGTCGCGGCGCTTAATGCGCAGAAGATCGTCGACAAAGTGCCGACCAGCCAGCGCGATCTGGCGACGGTGCAGAACGCGTTCAACCAGTGGCATGAGCAGAGTGGCGGACGGCCGATGAGCCAGATTTCGATGATGCTCGCCTATACCGTCAACCATTAAAACCGCGTCGCTGCATTCGCGAGCAGGCTCGCTCCCACCTCTGGAATGCATTCCCTGTGGGAGCGAGCCTGCTCGCGAAAGCGGTTGGTCAGGCGACGCTGATCTCGCCTTCGCCAGCCAATTTGCGATTCAACTGATAGCGCCAGCGCACATACAGCAGCGCCGAGCAGAACACCGCCAGGCTCGCGGCCATTTCCAGCAGGCCGAACAGCTGCCGGTTGGGGTCGTACGCCGCCAGAGCGCCTTTGATGAAGTACAGGTTCACCACAAAACACATCCACGAATGGCCACGGGCGCTGCCCATGATCATCGACGGGGCGAGGACCAGCCACGGGATCAGTTCGACCAGCAGAATCACCCAAGGCCGCGCGCCATGCAGATCGGCGAACAGCAGGTAATAAACAGCGAGCAGACCGGCGAGGGCGAAAAAGCTCAGCAGGCTGAGCACGCGCATCGCCTTCACCCGTGGCTCTAGCCACTCTATCGAGGGCAGGACTTTCGGCTTCTTCGCCATCAGCCCACCAGCTTCTGTGCGGTTTTCGCCAGGCGCAGACCAAGTGCGCGACACAGCGCCACTTCATGCTGATCAAGACCGTTCTTGCCGTCGGCACCGGCATGATGGCTGGCCCCGTAAGGCGTGCCGCCACCTTCGGTTTCGAGCAGGGCCGATTCGCTGTAGGGCAGGCCGGTGATCAACATGCCGTGATGCAACAGCGGCAACATCATCGACAGCAGCGTGGTTTCCTGACCGCCGTGCAGGCTGGCGGTGGAGGTAAACACGCCGGCCGGTTTGCCGACCAGCGCGCCAGTCAGCCAGAGGTTGCTGGTGCCGTCGAGGAAGTACTTGAGCGGCGCGGCCATGTTGCCGAAACGCGTCGGACTGCCCAAGGCGAGGCCGGCGCAGTTCTTCAGATCATCGAGGCTGGCGTAGAGCGCGCCTTCAGCGGGAATCTCCGCCGCCACTGCTTCGCACTCGGTGGAAATCGCCGGCACCGTACGCAGACGCGCTTCCATTCCAGCCTGCTCGACGCCACGGGCGATTTGCCGGGCCATCTCGTTGGTCGAACCGTTGCGGCTGTAATAGAGAACCAGAATGTACGGCGTGCTCATGGCAACAACTCCAGCACGTTTTCCGGTGGGCGACCGATGACGGCCTTGTCGCCGACTTCGAGAATCGGCCGCTCCATGAGTTTCGGGTGCGTGGCGATGGCGTCGATCAGCTGCTGCTCGCTGAGACTGGCATCCGACAGATTCAGGGTTTTGTATTCCTCTTCACCGCTGCGCAGCAGCTGTCGCGCGCTGATCCCGAGCTTGCCGAGCAGGGCCTTGATCTGCGCGGCGCTGAGCGGCGTTTCCAGGTAGCGCACGACATTCGGATGCAAGCCGCGGGCTTCGAGCAGTTCCAGCGCGCCGCGGGATTTCGAGCAGCGCGGATTGTGATAAAGCGTCAGATCGGTCATGGCGGGTCGCTTCTGGCGTAAAGTGGCGGCTATTCTAACTGTGCGGCGCGCAATCCAGAACCGTCAGAGGCGATGGGTCGCAGGCGCTTTCGAATTTTCACAAGGAACACGACATGACACGGCGATTGGCAGCGGCATTGACGATTCTCGGGGCGTTGATGCTGGGGGGCTGCGGTAATGATTACGGCATCGACCAGAACGGCCAGAAGGTAGCGTCCGAACGTCTGGACAAGCAGTGGGTGGTGCTCAATTACTGGGCCGAATGGTGTGGCCCATGCCGCACGGAAATTCCCGAGCTGAATCATTTGGCTGAACAGCTCAAAAGCAAGAATGTCGGGGTGTTCGGGGTCAATTTCGACAACGTGCAGGGCGCGGAGCTGAAAGAGGCAAGCGAAAAACTCGGCATCAAGTTCACCGTGCTGGCGCAGGATCCGGCCGAGCTGTTCGACCTGCCGCGCAGTGAGGCGCTGCCGGTGACGTTCATCATTGATGACAAGGGCAAGGTGCGTGAGCAGTTGCTGGGTGAGCAGACGGCGGCGGGGGTGATGGCGAAGCTGGAGGCGTTGCAGGCTACGAAGTAAACCGCCAGAAGCCCCTCACCCCAGCCCTCTCCCGGGGGGAGAGGGGGCCGACCGAGGTGTCTTTCGTCGTACATCGACCTGAGATACCGAGTTGATTATGGTCCCGTCAGACAGAATCCAGTCGATTATGGATTCGGCGAAGAATTACCACTTCGACATAACTCTTCAATATCCCCCAATCAGTCCCCTCTCCCTCTGGGAGAGGGTTAGGGTGAGGGCCTTGGCGATTCAGGGCGGATCAACCCTCTTCGAGCCACCAGCGCAACGGTTTGCCTTGAGCCGGCCAGAAGCGTATCTGCTCGATGGGCGAAATGTCCCAGCGCTCGACTTTTTCCAGCGCCTGCAAGAACCGTTGTTCCTGCTCCATCAGCGCCGGGGCGCAGAGCTTGCGGGTCTTGCCGATCTTGCCGAAGCTCAGCTTGTCGCCGTCCTGCGTGTACGGCGCGAACCAATGATTACAGCCGCCGTTGCCGTAGGCGCGGCCGTCATCGCCGAGGGTCACGGTCAAATGGCTGTAATCCATCAGTGGCCGCTCGCCGATCCATTCCAGAATGTAGCTGCGGTTGTGCTGCAGTTGTACCGGCTCTGCGGCGCAACCAGCCAGGCCGACACCGATCAGTGCGGTCAGGGCGAGGCGTTTCATCATGCAGGCTCCTGGCATTTCGGGCACAGGTGCTTGTCGCCAGCGGTTTTCCAGCCGAGCTCGGCGATGCGCGCAGTGGCGGCGGGTTTCTCGGCGGTTTTGCCGAGTTTGGCATCCACGGCGAATTCGAAACTCAGCTCTTTCGCGCAGCTGTCGCAGTTGACCTGCCAGGTGTGAATGGCCAGTTCGCCGAACACCGGGCCTGTGGTCATTGCGGTCCATTGGCCTGGCGGATTGATCAAGTGGCGGACCGTGTCGACGGTCAGGCGCATGGACAAATCCTTGCTGCCTTTGAGGGTGACCAACAGGGCATCGCCGATACGGATCGAGCCACCGTTACCGGTCACCTGATAGCGGCCCGGAACGAGGGCGCGGCATTCGGTGAGGGTGTGTTGCGGGTTCATCAGGGTGTAGCGGAAATCGTGTTCGACCATGGGTCCTCCAAATATGCGCGACATGCTAGCACGGGCTCGATTGCAGAATGATGCACGCGTGCGACCTTCGATCCGGTTCAAATGCGGCGACAGTCATGGCAAACTGCCAGCCCCCGAATCTGAAGGAACGGAACATGGCGCTGATCGAATGTTATGAATGCAAGCGGAGCATCAGTTCCGAAGCGCTGGTGTGCATTCACTGCGGCGCGCCGATGGCCGAACATGCCGCCATGCAGACGCAATCGACGGCGGCACCGGTGCAAGCCGCGACGATTTCCTTCGGCAGCCTGCCACGCAACAACGCAGTGCCCGAGGCGGTTGTGCCGCCAGTGTCCGAGCCTTTACCCAAAGTGATGCCGGCAGCAGCAGGGCGTCGCCGTCGTCAGCAGGCCGCAGAACAGGCCCGCGAGGAGCAGCAACCGCTCAACGCCGATGGCAGCCGCCCGGTGGAGGGCTGGCTGAAAATCATGGTGTTTCTGCTACCGGCGTTTTTCGTCTGGTTCCTGCTGCGCAACGGCCATTCGAGCAAGCAGCGCCTGCTCGGGTTCGGCTGGCTGGGCTTGCTGATCCTGGCGTCTTCGCTGTCCAAGTAAAACGGTTCAACCCTCGACCTGGTTCTGCGGCGCACCTGCCGCCCAGGTCGCGATGTTGTGCAGGGTGGTCGCGGCAATCGCGCCCAGTGCTTCGCGGGTCAGAAACGCCTGATGCGCGGTGATGATCACGTTGGGAAACGTCAGCAGACGCGCCAACACATCGTCCTGCAACGGCAGGTCGGAGCGATCCTCGAAAAACAGCTGCGCCTCTTCCTCGTAAACATCCAGCCCCAGATACCCGAGTTGACCGTCCTTGAGCGCGTCGATCAGCGCCGGCGTGTCCACCAGCCCGCCACGCCCGGTGTTGATCAGCATCGCCCCCGCCTGCATGTGCGCCAGTGAATCGCGATTGATCAGATGCTTGCTCTGTTCGTTGAGCGGGCAATGCAGGCTGATGATCCGTGATTGCGCGAGCAATTCCGGCAGGCTCAGATAACGTGCGCCCAAGGCCAGCACCTCGGGATTGGGATACGGATCGTAGGCCAGCAATTCACAGCCGAAGCCGTGCATGATTTTCGCGAACGTTGCACCAATCTGCCCAGTGCCGACGATGCCGACAGTTTTGCCGACCAGATCGAAACCAGTCAGGCCATGCAGGCTGAAATCGCCTTCGCGGGTGCGGTTGTAGGCACGGTGCAAGCGACGATTGAGGGCGAGGATCAGCGCCACCGCATGTTCGGCCACGGCATGCGGCGAGTAGGCCGGCACACGAACCACGGCCAGGCCGAGGCGTTTCGCCGCCGGCAGGTCGACATGGTTGTAACCGGCCGAACGCAGGGCAATCAGCCGCGTACCGCCAGCAGCGAGGCGTTCGAGCACCGGGGCGCTGAGGTCGTCATTGATGAACGCGCAGACCACCTCGTGCTGCTCGGCCAACGCCGCCGTATCGAGGCTCAGTCGCGCCGCTTGAAAATGCAATTCGAGCCCGGCCGGGCAGTCGGCGCCGAGAAAGCTGTCGCGATCGTAGGTCTGACTGCTGAAAAAGATTGTGCGCATGAATCCTCCTGGAACATCGACGCGGGCCGCAATGGCCCGCGACAACTGTAGCGCTTTGCGCGTGCAGCGCCTTGCCGTGGATCAGGCGCTGATGCGCGCCTGCGCTGCGAGTCGATTGATCGAGCGCTCCAGTTCATCCAGCGCGGCGGCGGCTTTCGGATCGTCCTGCTTGAGCAGGGTTTCGCTGCGCTGGCAGGCGGCGCGCAGTTGCGGCACGCCGCAATAACGGGTCGCGCCGTGCAAGCGGTGCACGCGTTCAAGCAGGGCATTCTGGTCGTGGCTGTCACGCGCGGCGCGAATCGCTTCGCGGTCGGCTTCCAGCGAGGCCAGCAGCATGGCGAGCATGTCTGCCGCCAGATCCGCTTTGCCCGCCGCCAGGCGCAAGCCTTCTTCGTGATCGAGCACCGGCAGTTCCTGCTGACTCGCCGCGCTGTCGCCGTTGCGCTCCGGCGCCTGATTGCGCAGGGCCAGCCCGGTCCACTTCAACACCACCTGCGCCAGTTGCCTCTCGCTGATCGGTTTGGTCAGGTAGTCGTCCATGCCGCTTTGCAGCAGCGCGCGTTTTTCGTTGGCCATGGCGTGGGCGGTGAGGGCGACGATCGGCAGCGGCGTGCAATGCCGCTCGCTTTCCCACTGGCGAATGGTTTCGGTGGTCTGGCGACCGTCCATGCCCGGCATCTGCACGTCCATCAGCACCAGATCGAAAGATTCGGTTTGCACCGCTTTGACGGCCGCGTAACCGCTTTCCACTGCGAGTACGCGGGCGCCCATGTCTTCGAGCAGGGTTTGCACCAGCAACAGATTGGCCGGGTTGTCGTCGACACACAGCACGCGCGGCGCACGGCTGGACAGCGGCTCGCCCGGTTCGCTGCGGGTCTGGCGCGGATTGACCAGATCGGACAACGCCCGGCGCAGCTTGCGCGTACACGCCGGTTTGGCTTGCAGCTGGCTGTGCGGGTTGGGCACCGACAGATGAAACAGCGTCTGTTCGGTGGTCGGGCACAGCACCAGCACTTTGCAGCCCAGATGTTCAAGGTCCCAGATGTGCTGGTTCAAGCGTTCCGGGAGCATGTCGTTGCTGGTGATGCCGATCACCGCCAGATCGATCGCCTGATCGGTCTGATGCGCGCCGGTAACGCCATTGCTCAGGCTCTCCAAAGTATTGAACGGCGTAACTTGCAGTCCGCAGTCTTCCAGCTGATGTTGCAAGGCCTGACGCGCCAGTTCGTGATTTTCCAGCACCGCCACGCGGCGTCCGAGTAATGGCGCGGCGGGCAGGTCTTCGGCGTCGTCGCGAGTCTTGGGCAGGCTCAGGCTGATCCAGAATTCCGAACCTTCGCCCGGCGTGCTGTCGACGCCGATCTCGCCGCCCATCTGCTCGATCAGGCGCTTGGAAATCACCAGCCCCAGCCCGGTGCCGCCGGGTTGGCGCGACAGCGAATTGTCGGCCTGACTGAAAGCCTGGAACAGCGCGCGGACATCCTGATTCGACAGGCCGATGCCGGTGTCCTGAATGCTGATGCGCAGTTGCACGCTGTCTTCGTGTTCGTCTTCGAGCATCGCCCGGGCGACGATGGTGCCTTCGCGGGTGAACTTGATCGCATTGCTCACCAGGTTGGTGAGAATCTGCTTCAGGCGCAGCGGATCGCCGACCAGCGACAGCGGCGTATCGCGATAGACCAGGCTGACCAGCTCGAGCTGCTTGGCGTGCGCGGCCGGGGCGAGAATGGTCAGGGTGTCTTGCAGCAGGTCGCGCAGGTTGAACGGAATGTGATCGAGCACCAGTTTGCCGGCCTCGATCTTCGAGAAGTCGAGAATCTCGTTGATGATTCCCAACAGGCTGTCGGCAGACTTTTCGATGGTGCCCAGATAGTCGAGCTGGCGCGGGGTCAGTTCGCTTTTCTGCAACAGGTGAGTGAAACCGAGAATGCCGTTGAGCGGCGTGCGGATCTCGTGGCTCATGTTGGCGAGGAATTCGGATTTGATCCGGCTGGCTTCCAGCGCTTCTTTGCGTGCCAAGTCCAGTTCGATGTTCTGGATCTCGATGGTTTCCAGATTCTGCCGCACGTCTTCGGTGGCCTGATCGACGCTGTGCTGCAATTCTTCGCGAGCATTCTGCAGGGTGCCGGCCATGCGGTTGATGCCCGAGGCCAGTTCGTCCAGCTCCTGGCTGCCGAGGGGCGGCAAGCGGGTTTCCAGATGACCGTCCTTGAGCTGCGCAACTGCTTGTTTGATCTGGCTCAGCGGACGGTTGATGGTGCGGCCCATGCGCAACGCGAGGAGGGCGGCGCCGGCAAGTCCGGCGGCGATCAGCAGCAGGCTGGCGAACAGGCTGCGATAGCCGCGCAGCAACATGCCGTTGTGCGACAGCTCCAGCTCGACCCAGCCGAGCAGGCGTTCGGATTCTTCGGGAATGATTTCACCGGCGAGGTTGCGGTGCTTGCCGAACACCGGCATCAGGTAGCGCGTCGCGTCATTGCCGCTGCGTCGTTGCAACAGCGCGCTGTCGCCGCTCGGGGCCTGATTGAGCATGGTCGGGCCGGCGTGGGCCAGTGGCGAGCGGTCCGCCGCGAGGAAGGTCACCGCGCGCACGTCGGGTTGTTCAAGGGACTGGGTGGCGATGCGTTCGAGCAGATCGGCGTCGCCGTGACCCATCGCCGGCGCCACCAGCGGCGCCAGTTGCTCGGCGATCATTTCGCCGCGCTGCATCAATTGGCTGTGCAGGTCGGTCTGCTGCGTCCAGGTGAAATAGCCACCCAGCACCAGCGCCATCAGGCTGGTCGGCAACAAGGTCAGCAACAGCACGCGACCTTTGATTCCCAGTTTCTTGAGCACGCCTATCTCCCGCATCCCGCTGATCTGTTGACACATGCGTGCATCCGGCACGCGACATGGGCGCAGTGTAGCGATTTGCAGGCGGGCAATCTTGCGGAAAATGCAGCGCCGCCGACGCACTCGTTCGTCCGACAGGCCAAGCTTGTGTTGCCCGCTGTCGGACAATCTTGAATAATCCGCCAACTGAGAATTACTTGCAGATACTCATGACTCCTGTATCCGTTGGCCAGCCACGCATCCTTTCCATTGAAGACGACCCGGTCCTCGGCGCGTATGTGCACGAGCATCTGGGCCGCAGCGGTTTTCAGGTGACCTGGTGCCAGAACGGCCAGGAAGGTCTGAACATCGCCCAGCGTCAGCCTTTCGACGTGGTGCTGATGGATATTCTGCTGCCGGGGCTCGATGGTCTGCAGTTGTTGACGCAATTGCGGCAGAGCCATTCGACGCCGGTGCTGCTGATGTCGGCGCTGGGTGCCGAGGCCGACCGCATCAGCGGTTTCCGCCTCGGTGCCGATGACTATCTGCCCAAGCCGTTCAGCATGGCCGAGCTGCATGTGCGCATCGAAGCGATCCTGCGCCGGGTGGCATTGGATCGGCGCCCGCCTGCGGTTACCGCTGCGGTGGTCAGCGGCACCCTGCGTTTCGATGACGAACACTGCGACGTGTTCTTCGGCGAGCAAGCGGCCGGGTTGACCCGCAGCGAATTCCGTCTGCTGGAAACCCTGCACCGCAACAACGAGGAGGTGCTGAGCAAAGCCTTCCTTTATCAGCATGTCCTGCAACGCGGCTTTGCGGCGCACGACCGCAGCCTCGACATGCACATCAGCCAGATCCGCCGCAAACTCAAAGCCATCGGTTACACCGAGCGCGAAGTGCGCACGGTGTGGGGCAAGGGCTATGTCTTGAGCGGCGCCGATGAAACTGTCTGAACTGCCGGGGCGGCATTCGCTGTTCTGGAAACTGGCGTGCCTGCTGGTGGCGTTCTGTCTGCTGATGATCTGGCTGAGCTGGTCGTGGGGCCGCTACATGGAGGAGCGCAATCAGTTCCTCTCCAGTGACGCCCGCAGCACCCTCAGCCGTTATGCCGCGCAAGCCGAACAGGCGTGGCAGCGCGGCGGGCGCAATGGCGTCGATGACTGGTTGCAGAGCATGGAATTGCGCGAGGCCAGTTGGGTCGGGGTGATCGGCGCTGATTTGCAGTCGCTGAGCAATCAGCCGTTGAACGCCGCGGAGGTGCAGCACCTGACCTTCCTGCGCGGCCTCGACTGGCCGATCCACAAGAAGGGCCGACCTTGGCTGCGGGTGCCGTTCCCGCAGGATCCGGCCGCCGGCATTCTGGTCATCGAGTTGCCCGAGCGCTTTGTTCCGGGCAAGTACCGGGTGTTCTGGCGGGTGATCACCAACGGCGTGATTCCCGGGCTGTTCACCCTGTTGCTCTGTGTCGGCCTGTATCGCCTGCTGGTGGTGCCGCTTAACAACCTGCGCGAACAGGCCAACGCCTGGCGCGCCGACCAGTTGAATGTGCGCCTGTCGAGCGGCATCACCCAGCGCCCGGATGAACTCGGTGAACTGGCGCGGGCCTTCGATTCCATGTCCGAGCGCCTGCAAACCACCGTCGCCTTGCAGCAGCAGTTATTGCGCGACTTGTCCCACGAACTGCGCACGCCGCTGAGCCGTCTGCGTGTGGCCAGCGAAAGCGAACAAGGTCTGCCGCAGCTTCGCGAGCGCATCGGCCGCGAGGTCGACGGCATGCAGCGGCTGGTCGAAGACACCCTGCAACTGGCCTGGCTCGACACCGACCGCTCGCCGTTACCAAATGAAGCGATCCAGATTCAGGCACTGTGGGAAATGCTCACCGACAACGCCTGTTATGAAAGCGGCTGGCCGAGCCTGCAATTGCAATGCTCGGTCGAAGCATCGTGCTGGGTGCGCGGCAACCTCAATACCCTCGCGCAAGCGCTGGAAAACATCCTGCGCAACGCCATTCGTCACTCGCCCGAGGGCGGCATCGTGCGGCTCGATGCACGGCGCGATGGCGAGTATTGGCATTTGTGGCTTGAGGATGAGGGCGGCGGCGTGGCTGACGAAGATCTGCAGCGGATCTTTTCGCCGTTCATTCGATTGGACGGATCGAGACCCGGGGATGGTGGCTTTGGCTTGGGTTTGAGCATTGCGCGTAATGCGGTGCAGCGCCAGGGCGGGTTGCTCTGGGCGGAAAACACCGGGGCGGGGCTGCGGTTGAATTTGCGCTTGTTGGCGGATGATGGCGTCGCCCATGCGGACGCCTTCGCGAGCAGGCTCGCTCCCACAATGGCTGTGCATTCACCGCAGATCGCATAAGCAAAATTCATCCCCTGTGGGAGCGAGCCTGCTCGCGAATTCAAGCATCACCACAAGAACTGAGTGTTACTCAAATAAAAGTCGCACCACTGGCGCGACTTTTATTTGCTTATTCCCATAAACCATAAGCACCGCACTTTGCGTGATATGGCCTGCGCGGGTTTGCCGGTATGATAGGCGCCCCCGCACGTCTGGATTGCGAATACGCCATGACCCTGCAGTACCCAACCATCGCCGATTGCGTCGGCAACACGCCGCTGGTGCGTTTGCAGCGCCTGCCCGGCGCCACCAGCAACACCCTTTTGCTCAAGCTCGAAGGGAACAACCCGGCGGGTTCGGTCAAGGACCGCCCGGCGTTGTCGATGATCACTCGCGCCGAGTTGCGCGGGCAGATCAATCCCGGCGATACGCTGATCGAGGCGACCTCCGGCAACACCGGCATCGCGCTGGCGATGGCCGCTGCGATCAAGGGTTACAAGATGATCCTGATTATGCCGGACAACTCCAGCGCCGAGCGTAAAGCGGCGATGACCGCTTACGGTGCCGAGCTGATTCTGGTGACTCAGGAAGAGGGCATGGAAGGCGCCCGCGATCTGGCCCAGCGTATGGAAGCCGAAGGCCGTGGCAAGGTGCTCGACCAGTTCGCCAATGGCGACAACCCGGAAGCGCACTACACCACCACCGGTCCGGAAATCTGGCGTCAGACCCAGGGCAGCATCACCCATTTCGTCAGTTCGATGGGCACCACCGGGACCATCATGGGCGTGTCGCGCTACCTCAAAGAACAGAGCGACAGCGTACAGATCGTCGGCCTGCAACCGATGGAAGGCTCGGCCATTCCCGGCATCCGCCGCTGGCCGCAGGAATACCTGCCGAAGATTTACCAGGCTGACCGCGTCGATCGCATCGTCGATATGGCGCAAAGCGAAGCCGAAGACGTTACCCGGCGTCTGGCCCGCGAAGAAGGCATCTTCTGCGGCGTGTCCTCGGGCGGTGCGGTGGCAGCGATGCTGCGCCTGTCCAGAGAAGTTGAAAACGCGGTGATCGTTGCGATCATCTGCGACCGTGGCGACCGTTATCTGTCGACCGGCATTTTCGACGCGCCGAACTGATGGCCAAGCACGAACGAGGCCTGCGCTTCCAGCCCACCGGCGGGAGCAAGGCGCCACAGATCCCGACCGGTAAAAAGCAGCGCTTGAGTATCGAGCGCCTGGCCAATGACGGTCGCGGTATCGCGTTTTTCGAAGGCAAAACCTGGTTCGTCCTCGGCGCCCTTGCCGGTGAAGAGGTCGAAGCACGGGTGCTCGGCGCCCACGGCAAAGTGGTCGAGGCGCGTACCGAGCGCGTGTTCACGGCCAGCGAAGTGCGGCGCCCGGCAGCATGCCCACACTTCGGCCGCTGTGGCGGTTGCAGCGTTCAGCACTTGCCCCACGACGAACAGCTCGCCCTGAAACAGCGCATGCTCGCCGAGCAATTGTCGCGGGTGGCCGGTGTCGAACCTGAAGAGTGGGCGGCGCCGCTGAGCGGCCCGGAATTCGGTTACCGTCGGCGCGCGCGCATCGCCGTGCGCTGGGACATGAAGGCAAAAAAACTCGAAGTGGGTTTCCGCGCTGCCGGCAGTCAGGACATCGTCGCGATCAGCGAATGCCCGGTGCTGGTACAGCCCTTGCAACCGATCATGACCCGCTTGCCAGAGATGCTGCGGCGCTTGAGCAAACCGCAGGCGCTGGGCCATGTCGAGTTGTTCAGCGGCTCATCTCTGGCGCTATTGCTGCGGCACATGGCGCCGTTGTCCGAAGCGGATCTGACCATTCTCAAGGATTTCTGCCAGTTCCATGAAGCGCAGTTGTGGCTGCATGGCGAAGGTGAACCGCAACCGGTCGAAGCCGGTCAGAGCCTCGGCTATCGCCTGGAACAGTGGGATCTCGAGCTGGCTTATCGGCCGGGCGACTTCGTTCAGGTCAACGCCGGGGTCAACGAAGCGATGATCGCTCAGGCGCTGGACTGGCTTAAACCGACGGCTGAAGAACGCGTGCTCGACCTGTTTTGCGGTCTGGGAAATTTTGCGCTACCGCTGGCCAAAAGCGTCCGTGAAGTGGTGGCGGTGGAGGGTGTGCAGACCATGGTCGAGCGTGCCGCTGCGAATGCCATCAGTAACAATTTGCATAACACAAAGTTTTTTCAAGCCGATTTATCCCAGCCTTTGAGCGATGCCCAATGGATCGGAAATGGCTTTTCTGCGGTACTCTTGGACCCACCGCGTGACGGTGCTTTCGAGGTGGTGCGCAAGCTCGCGACCCTGGGTGCCAAACGGTTGGTATATGTGTCGTGCAATCCGGCCACGCTGGCGCGCGACACGCAGGAATTGATCAAGCAGGGCTACCGGTTAAAACGTGCCGGGATTCTCGATATGTTTCCTCAGACGGCACATGTCGAGGCCATGGCGTTATTTGAAGCGAGCCAGGACGGCTCGTCTGAATCCGTCTGATCTGTCCGCGCAGCGCTCGCCTGAGCCCCGCGAGCGCGAACGGACACTGAGGATCAGCGATTTGACGCATTGAATCTGCGTCGTAGGGAAGGTAAAGCAGCATGGTACAGGTGAGAGCACACCAGCCGATCAACACCGACGGCAGTATCAATCTCGAGGCCTGGCTCGATCACGCGGTCAGTGTCGATCTGGCACTGGATCGCGAGGCCTTGAAAGAAGCCTGCGAGTTCGCTCGCGAGGCCGAACAGCAGTCCAATGCGAAGAAGAATCTGTGGGCCGAAGGCTCCGGCAGTTTCAGCACTGGCCTTGAGATCGCCGAGATCCTCGCCGACCTCAAGCTCGACCAGGATTCGCTGGTCGCCGCCGTTTTGTATCGCGGCGTGCGCGAAGGCCAGATCGAGCTGGCGGCCATCGGCCAGCGCTTCGGTCCGGTGGTGGCCAAGCTGATCGACGGCGTGCAGCGCATGGCGGCCATCAGCGCCAGTCTCAGCCCACGGCAATCGATGGTCATGGGCACCCAAGGGCAGGTCGAGAACCTGCGCAAGATGCTCGTGGCGATGGTCGATGACGTGCGCGTTGCGCTGATCAAACTGGCCGAACGCACCTGCGCCATCCGTGCGGTGAAAACCGCCGACGATGAAAAGCGCAACCGCGTCGCTCGCGAAGTCTTCGACATCTATGCGCCGCTGGCCCATCGCCTCGGCATCGGTCACATCAAATGGGAACTGGAGGACTTGTCCTTCCGTTATCTGGAACCCGATCAATACAAGCAGATCGCCAAGTTGCTCCACGAGCGGCGGCTGGACCGCGAGCGCTTCATCAGCGACGTGATGACCCAGCTCAAGGACGAACTGCAGGCCACCGGTGTCGATGCCGACATCAGCGGCCGGGCGAAACACATCTACTCGATCTGGCGCAAAATGCAGCGCAAGGGTCTGGAATTCAGCCAGATCTATGACGTTCGCGCCGTGCGCGTGCTGGTGCCGGAAATGCGCGACTGCTACACCGCGCTCGGTATCGTCCACACCCTGTGGCGCCACATCCCGAAAGAATTCGACGACTACATCGCCAACCCGAAAGAGAACGGCTACCGCTCGCTGCACACGGCGGTGATCGGCCCGGAGGGCAAGGTCCTCGAGGTACAGATCCGCACCCACTCCATGCACGAAGAAGCCGAACTTGGCGTCTGCGCGCACTGGCGCTACAAGGGCACCGACGTCAAATCCGGCTCGAACCATTACGAAGAGAAAATTTCCTGGCTGCGTCAGGTGCTCGAATGGCATGAAGAGCTGGGTGATATCGGCGGTCTGGCCGAACAGTTGCGCGTCGACATCGAGCCTGATCGCGTTTACATCTTCACTCCCGACGGACACGCCATCGACTTGCCGAAAGGCGCGACGCCGCTGGATTTCGCCTATCGGGTGCACACCGAAATCGGCCACAACTGCCGGGGCGCGAAGATCAACGGGCGTATCGTGCCGTTGAACTACAGCCTGCAGACCGGCGAGCAGGTCGAGATCATCACCAGCAAGCACGGCACGCCGAGCCGCGACTGGCTGAACCCGAACCTCGGTTACGTCACCACCTCGCGCGCGCGGGCGAAGATCGTTCACTGGTTCAAGCTGCAGGCTCGCGATCAGAACGTTGCGGCCGGTAAAACCCTGATCGAGCGCGAACTCAATCGCCTCGGCCTGCCGGCGGTGGATTTCGACAAGCTGGCCGAAAAGGCCAACATGAAAACCGCCGAAGACATGTTCGCCGCCCTCGGTGCCGGCGACCTGCGTCAGGCGCATCTGGTCAACCTTGCGCAGCAATTGGTCGAACCGGAGCGCGGCAACGAGCAACTGGAGCTGATCCCGCGCAAGGCGACCGGTTACAAGCCGGGCAAGCGCGGCGATATCCAGATCCAGGGCGTCGGCAACCTGATGACGCAAATGGCCGGTTGCTGCCAGCCACTGCCGGGCGATGCGATTGTCGGTTACATCACCCAGGGCCGGGGCGTGAGCATTCACCGCCAGGACTGCGCCTCGGTGCTGCAACTGGGCGGGCGCGAGCCGGAGCGGATCATCCAGGTCAGCTGGGGCCCGGTGCCGGTGCTCACCTATCCGGTGGACATCATCATTCGCGCCTACGACCGTTCCGGGCTGCTGCGTGACGTCTCGCAGGTGCTGCTCAACGAGCGCATCAACGTGCTGGCGGTCAACACCCGCTCGAACAAGGAAGACAACACCGCGCTGATGTCGCTGACCATCGAGATCCCAGGTCTGGATGCACTCGGGCGGCTGCTGGGGCGGATTTCGCAATTGCCGAACATCATCGAAACGCGGCGTAACCGTACCCCGTGATGCAATTGATTGTTCCCTGTGGGAGCGAGCCTGCTCGCGAAGAGGGCGTGTCAGTCGACATCTTTGTTGCAGACACAGCGCTTTCGCGAGCAGGCTCGCTCCCACAATGGTTTTGTGGTGAGACAGAAAAATGATGTACAGCCTTGAAGACCTGCTCCACCTGATGTCCCGTCTGCGCGATCCGCAGTTCGGTTGTCCGTGGGACATCAAGCAAACCTACGCGACCATCGTCCCGCACACCCTCGAAGAAGCCTATGAAGTGGCCGATGCCATCGAGCGTGGCGATCTCGACCATTTGCAAGGCGAGCTGGGCGATCTGTTGTTTCAGGTGGTGTATTACAGCCAGTTGGCCAAGGAAGAAGGGCGGTTCGAATTTGCCGGGGTGATCGACAGCATCACGCGTAAACTGATCCGCCGTCATCCGCATGTGTTCCCGACGGGCGACCTGTACGCGCCGCTCGACGTGCCGCGCTTGAGCGAAGAGCAGGTCAAGCAGCGCTGGGAAGAGATCAAGGCCGAAGAGCGTGCCGAGAAAGCCTCCGCGCCCGAGCAGTTGTCCTTGCTCGACGACGTGCCGGCCACCTTGCCGGCACTGTCGCGCTCAGCCAAGTTGCAGAAGCGCGCCGGGCAGGTCGGTTTTGACTGGCCGGACGCTTTGCCGGTGCTCGACAAGGTTCGCGAAGAGCTCGATGAAGTGCTCGAAGCCATGTCCGAAAACGATCCGGTGGCGGTGGCCGACGAGATCGGCGATCTGCTGTTTTCCGTGGTCAATCTGGCCCGGCATCTGAAGGTCGATCCGGAAACCGCCTTGCGCGGCGCCAACGGCAAGTTTGAAAGACGTTTCCGTTTTATCGAACAGGCATTGCGCGACACCCACCGTCCCATGGAAGATTGCACCCTCGAAGAGTTGGACGCCCTGTGGGGCGAAGCCAAACGCCAGGAAAAGAATGAGCCCAGCTGCGGCTGAGCCGTTGCCCAAGTGAGTAAGCATTGATGAGCCTTTCCCTTCGCGACCAGTTGCTCAAAGCAGGCCTGGTCAACCAAAAGCAGGCCAAGCAGGTCAGCAAAGACAAGCAGAAGCAACAGCGCCTGGCTCACAAAGGCCAGGCCGAGCTGGACGATTCGCAGCAGCGCGCCGCCCAGGAAGCCATGGCCGAGAAGGTCAAGCGCGACCAGGAGCTTAACCGTCAGCAGCAGGAGAAGGCCGAGGCCAAGGCCCGCGCTGCGCAGGTCAAGCAGTTGATCGAAGTCTCGCGTCTGCCCAAGCTGACCACCGAGGACTACTACAACTTCGTCGACGACAAGAAGGTCAAGCGCATCTCGGTCAACACGCTTATGCGCAACAAGCTCAGCAGCGGTTCGCTGGCGATCGTGCACCACAATGGCGGCTATGAAGTGATTCCCCGTGAAGCGGCGCTGAAGATCCAGGAGCGCGACCCGCAGCGCATTGTCCAGCTCAACGTGCAGACCGAAGAGGTCAACGCTGAGGACGATCCGTACGCGGCGTACCAGATCCCTGACGATCTGATGTGGTAAATCCACGGCTGTAACAACGACGAACCCCGCTCATGGCGGGGTTTGTCGTTTTCAAATGCTGTGTTGTTTCAGGCGGACTTCAGTTCTCTTTGCTGTTCCTGCACTTCCAACTCGGCCTTGTAGTTATGCGCATCGATCTCGTTGTGGAACATGCCGACCAGCAAGTCTTGTTGATGCACATCCCAGATACGGATGCCGGCGGCCAGGCCTTCGTGGGACATGTGTGAATCGTCGCGTTCAGTTACTTTTACAGTCATCTGCTAGCTCCAGATCTCAAGTTACTGCACCAAGGCATGTGCAGGACTCTGTTATAGGATTTGGTAGCCAGCTAAGTAAACCGCCAATTGGCGCAAGGTGTTGTTGCGAATTTCGCAACAAAGCTGCAGGCCGCGTAAACCGCGACATTCGGTCGCAGGGTAGTAAGTTTCATGACAGAAGTTTCATCTCCAGAACACCCTGAAACCCTGTGGGAGCTGGCTTGCCAGCGATGACGTCGGCACAGCAAACATCTCCGTTGCCTGACACTCCGCTATCGCTGGCAAGCCAGCTCCCACAGAGATCAGCGGTGTCCTAGCTAATTTTCAGGCAAAAAAAACGCCCCGAACCAGTCGGGGCGTTTTCAGGTGTGGCTCAGCAGCGGGGAATTACTTGCCTTCCCAGCGCTTCAGCACCAGCGTGGCGTTGGTGCCGCCAAAGCCGAAGCTGTTGCTCATCACGGTGTTGATGGTGGCGTTCTCGCGGGTCTTGGTCAGCACCGGCAGATCGGCCACTTCCGGGTCGAGCTCGTCGATGTTGGCGGAGCCGGCAATGAAGTTGCCTTCCATCATCAGCATGCAGTAGATCGCTTCGTGCACGCCGGCGGCGCCCAGGGAGTGACCGGACAGGCTCTTGGTCGAGCTGATCGCTGGAGCCTTGTCGCCGAACACTTCACGCACACCTTTCATTTCCGCGACGTCGCCGACCGGAGTCGAAGTGCCGTGGGTGTTCAGGTAGTCGATCGGGGTGTCGACGGTGGACAGCGCCTGCTGCATGCAGCGGATCGCGCCTTCGCCGCTTGGGGCAACCATGTCGTAGCCGTCGGACGTTGCGCCGTAGCCAACGATCTCGGCGTAGATCTTCGCGCCACGGGCCAGAGCGTGTTCCAGCTCTTCGACGACAACCATGCCGCCGCCGCCAGCGATGACGAAACCGTCGCGGTCCTTGTCGTAGGCGCGGGAAGCTTGTTCCGGGGTGTCGTTACGCTTGCTGGACAGGGCGCCCATCGCGTCGAACAGGAACGACTGGCTCCAGTGCTCTTCTTCACCGCCACCGGCGAAGACGATGTCCTGCTTGCCCATCTGGATCTGTTCCATGGCGGTACCGATGCAGTGAGCACTGGTGGCGCAGGCAGAAGCGATGGAGTAGTTCAGGCCCTTGATCTTGAATGGCGTGGCCAGGCAAGCGGAAACGGTGCTGCTCATGGTCCGCGTTACACGGTATGGGCCAACGCGCTTCACGCCTTTCTCGCGGAGGATGTCCAGCGCTTCCATCTGGTTCAGCGTGGAAGCACCACCGGAACCAGCGATCAGGCCGGTGCGCGGGTTGGACACCTGCTCTTCGGTCAGGCCGGAGTCAGTGATGGCGTCTTTCATGGCCAGATAGGCGTAAGCCGCTGCATGACCGACGAAGCGATAGATCTTGCGATCGATCAGCTCTTCAAGGTTGAGGTCGATGGAGCCGGAAACCTGGCTACGCAGACCCATTTCAGCATATTCCGGGTTGAACCGGATGCCAGGGCGGCTTGCACGCAGGTTAGCGGAGACGGTCTCTTTGTCATTGCCCAGGCACGAAACGATGCCCAGACCAGTGATAACGACGCGGCGCATGCGAATAACCCTTAGAAGTTGTCAGTGGAGGTGAACACGCCGACGCGCAGGCCTTCGGCGGTGTAGATTTCGCGTCCGTCGACACTGACCGAACCATCGGCGATGGCCATGTTCAGCTTGCCCTTGAGGACGCGTTTGATATGAATGTTGTAAGTGACTTTCTTGGCGGTCGGCAGCACCTGACCGAAGAATTTCACCTCGCCCGAACCCAGCGCACGGCCGCGGCCCGGCAGGCCTTGCCACCCCAGGAAGAAGCCGACCAGTTGCCACATGGCATCCAGACCTAGGCAGCCCGGCATTACCGGATCGCCTTCGAAATGGCAGGCGAAGAACCACAGGTCAGGGTTGATATCCAGCTCGGCGACCAATTCACCTTTGCCGTACTTGCCGCCTTCTTCGCTGATATGGGTGATGCGATCCACCATCAGCATGTTCGGGGCGGGCAGTTGCGCGTTACCTGGGCCGAACAGCTCACCGCGACTGCAGCGCAGCAGGTCTTCCCGAGTAAAGGCGTTTTGTTTGGTCATGCGAGCTCCTCAATAATCCCATGCGGCAGGTGGGGCAGATCTTCCCGACCGTTCAAGGCATTCATGCCTCGAACCGGCAGCCTACTCATAGACTATTGCGTTGTGGTGAAAGTCACAGCACCAAGGACATGAATGTACACTTGTGCACTGAAATTTTTAATCAAGCCCCTTTTGGGGCTCGTTCGGGTGCCTAAGACTGCCGCACTTTCGCTTTTCACGCCAGTCGCAGATGGTCGAAAGGCCCACACTACGACACCCAGCGCTGCAAAATCTGCTGCAGGTCATTGCGTTTGAACGGCTTGGCCAGGTAATCGTTCATCCCCGCTGCCAGACAGGTTTCGCGATCGCCCTGCAAGGCGTTGGCGGTCAGCGCGATGATCGGCACATCGCGGCGTCCGGGCAGGTCGCGGATCTGCCGTGTGGCCTCGTAGCCGTCGATGATCGGCAGCCGGCAGTCCATCAAAATCACTTCGAACTCGCTGCCCTCGGCACTGCGCACCGCCTGCGCGCCATCGGTCGCCACACTGACGGCAAAACCCAGACTGCGCAGCATCGCTTCGATCACGGTCTGGTTGACCGGGTTGTCTTCGACCAGCAACACATGGCGTCCTTCACCCTGACCACTACCGTTCGGCGCTCGCGGCGCGGCCAGCGCTGGCATTGCCTGCTTATATAGCGCCAATGGAATTTCCAGAGTGAATACCGAACCGCGTCCTTCCTCACTCTGCGCGCGCAACGTACCGCCCATGCGTTCGGCCAGAGTCCGTGCGATCGGCAGACCAAGACCGGTGCCACCGTAACGACGGGAGATCGAACTGTCGGCCTGCTGGAAGGCATTGAACATCAGCTCCAGACTTTCCGAAGAAATGCCGATGCCGCTGTCACGCACCGAGCAGGTGAACCACAGCAGTTCATGGTCCAGCGACTGCCATTGCGCCTCGATGCTGACCCGGCCCTGCTCGGTGAACTTCAAGGCATTGCCAACCAGGTTGACCAGAATCTGCCGGATCCGCGTCGGATCGCCCTGCACCTGCAAGCCGCGCATGTCGTCGGGAATGCGCAGATTCAGTGCCAGGCCTCGCTGCACCGCGCTGTGCTGGAACGATTGCGCGCAGGCGCCGATCAGCTCGGCGAGATTGAACGGGATGTGCTCCAGCTCCAGCTCCGAACGCTCGATTCGCGAGAAGTCGAGAATGTCATTGATGACCTTGAGCAAGTGCTCGGTCGACTCCGAAGCAAGCGCGGCGTATTCGACCTGCTCCTCGGTCATCTCGGTGGTTTCAAGCAACTGCAACATGCCCAGCACGCCGTTCATGGGCGTGCGCAGTTCATGGCTCATCATCGCCAGAAAGTCGGATTTGGCGTTGTTGGCCTTCTCCGCTTCTTCGCGGGTCTGGATCAGTTGCGCCATCGCTTGCTGCTGTTCGCGACTGGCCTGCTCCAGCGCCTGAGCAAGGTTGTTGATGTGCTGCGACAGTGCGCCCAGTTCGGTGTCGTCGACAATCGGCAGCGGGGTTTTGTAGTCGCCTTCCTGAATCGCCTTGACCGCATCGCCTATGTCGCGGATCGGCTGCGACAGACTGCCGGCCAGACGACGGGCGACGACGAAGGTGAAGAGCAGAGCGAACAGCGCGAGAACCCCGGCTTTGAACAGGATCTCCTGCTGGCGCTGACTGAAAGCGTCATTGGACAGCCCGACGATCACTCGCCCGAGATAATCCTCGCCGGCGGCGCTGTTGCTGACTTTGCCGTCCTGGAAGAAATCGTTGTGCAAGGCGATTCGTTGCAAACGCACTGGTGCCTGGAACACTTCGACCTGGTGCGGGCGGCTGTGGCTATCGGCCGGTTGTTCGACGTACACCAGGATCCGATTGGCGCTGTCCTGCACTTCGAGAAAGCGCACGTTGGGCGTGGCGAGTGTCGCCTTGAGCAGGCTTTCCAGCACTTCGTTGTTGCCGGAGATCACCCCGTATTCCGTGGCAGGCGCCAGTTGGTTGGCAATCAACTGGCCAGTGTGGTTCAGCTCCTGACGCAAATCCTGAATGCGCACGAAGGTAAAGAAACTGATCAACAGCAACGTCAGCAGCAGCGCCGGGCCGAGGCTGATCAGCTGCGTGCGGGTGTTGATGTCCCAACGGCGGCGGAAATTCATGGGCGGCGCTCTCCTTCGGCCAAGGCACTGGCGACAGATGCTTCATTCAACGGTTCGATGCCTAAGGAACGAGCCACCTGCGCATTACTTGAGACTTTGAAACGAGCGGGGTAAAGCGTTCGCGGCCATGCGCTGGTGGGCTGATCAAGCAGATGGTCGAGAATCGCCAGCCAGTCGCTCTGGTCGCTGTAGGTACTGGCGAGGCTGCCAGCGCGAACGAATGCAATGTTGGGGCCGATCAGCGCAACCTGACGCGAGTAGCTGCTGAGCAGGAGGTTTTTCGCCGTCTGCGAGTTGTACAGGTCGGGATCGTCGAGGCCGAGCAAGACGTCGCTGCTTTTCAACACCGCTTGCAGCGGACGGCTGTCGTGAATGTTGTCCCAGCGCTGACTGACAATCTCCAGGTTCAATGGCCGCGCAGCCACGCGCAACTCGTCGAGCAGGAACTCGCCGTGTTCATCGAACAGCACGCCGACCCGCCGGGCCTGCGGCAAGATTCGCCGGATCAGTTGCAATTGCCGGCTCAGCGGCGGGTCGCTCCAGAGCAGACTCAGGCGCGCCGGTTGGGCATCGGCGAAACGCTGGCGCGCCTGCAAGCGGCTGATGCGCAACACCAGCGTCGATGGGCCTTGTGAGTCTTGCAGACGCCAGTCGAGGCTGGGCAGGTCGAGCAGAATCAAGCGCAGACTGGCCGGTAATTTGCCCGGTGCCGGCAAACTGGCCAGCGGCTGGAACCGCACATTGTCGGTCGGGCGCAGTTCACTCAGTGCTTGTACGAAAGCCTGCACGCCGGGGCTTTCCTCGGCGCCGGTCAACAAAATATCCGCCGCTTGCACCGCGACCCCGTGCAGCCACGCGGTCAAGAACAGGCAGAGCCCCGCCAGCCAGTGGCCAAGGGTTGGCGTCTTCCGTGACGGGCCGTTGCGCATCCTAGAACTCCAGCTCGGCACTGAAATACATTACCCGGCGTTCATCGTAATTATTGTCGACGAAGGTATTCGGCTGATGATCGAGGCGCTGTTGCAGCACGCCGGCCAATTGCAGCTGAGCTTTGCCAATGGCGATGCGTTTGGCGATGCGCGTGTCGACGCGTTCGAAGCGATAGCCGTTGAGCGCGTTGTCACCGTAATAGAAGAGGGCGCTGTTCCAGCCATGCCCCCAGTTGCGCAGCCAACCGGCGGAACCGCTGTTGCGCGAGGTCAACTGCTGATCCAGCGGATTGCTCGCCTCGGCGTCGACGAAGGCGTAGGTCAAACGCAAACGGTCGGCGCTATTGAGGCGCCAGTCGAGTTGCGTTTCGGTGCCGCGAAAGCGCGAGCTGTTGGCATTGCTGGCGATGTACTGATTGTTGCGCAGCGGCTCACTGATCATCCCAGTGATTTCGTCGTAGAACAGCTTCACGTCGACGGCCAGTCCGAGCTCGGCGAAGTAGCCGTTGTAGCCCAATTCCCGCGAGCGCATGTGTTCCTGATCGAGATCGCCGGGGCCGCGGGTCTTGACGAAATAACGCGCCGACGACTGGCCATAGGCCGAGGGTCGCAGGTTGCTGACCTGATAGCTCCAGTTGACGTTGTTTTCGAACATGTCCGGCGAACGGATCGCCTCCGAGTACACCGCGCGCAGGCCGTGACGCGGGTTGATCAGGTAGTTGACCGCGAAGCGCGGGGTCAGCGAACTGCCGATCAGTTGCGTGTCTTCGAACATCGCACCGCCCTGCACCAGCCAGTGCTCGGTAGCGCGCCATTCCAGTTGGCCGAAGGCGCGCCAGGTGGTGTCGTCGAGGGTGCCGTTGAAGTAGGTTTCGGAGTCGGCGCGGTCGTAGCGGTAATTCAGGCCGCTGACCAGACGCAGGCTGTCTGCCAGGCTGAGGGTGTCCTGCAGTTCGAGGTCGTAACGCGACTCGCGGGCGCTCTGGTCGATATCGCCGCACAAGGTCTGGCTGGCGCCGTTGCGCCATTGCTCAAGCACTTGATTGGCCAGCGCCATTTCCTGCGGCGTGCCGGGCGCAGCGCCGGGGCCGGTGAACCGGGTGATGTTGCGCGCCAGCCGTTCGGTGTAATTCGGGTTGAGCTGCCACAGCTGCGTCAGTTCAGGGCTGAACGACACTTCGGCATCGCAGGCGCGCCAGACCTGCTGGCGATCCCAGTGCTGCGCCGAACCTTGCACATAGAGGCTGTGTTCGGGATTGATGTCGAGGTTCCAGCGCACCGAACCGGCGTAATCCTTGGCCACCACGTCGGAATTGTTCCCGGCGTCGGTAATCCCAGAGAACACCGGGCGGTAGGTATAAGGCCGCTGATTGCTGCCGTCTTTGGCGTTGAGCTGCCAGTCGAGGCTTTGATCTTCATTGAGATCATGGCTGACCGCCAAGCTCAGACGGTTCAAGCGCCGACTGTCGCGATAATCGGCGCCGTTGCGGTCGCTGTCGAAACCGTCGTCTTCCTGGCCGGACAGCGACAAGCGCAGATCGCCGCCATCCCAACCGGTGCCCTGGCTGGCATAAAAGTCGTTGATGCCACGCTGGCCACGGGTGATCTTCAGGCGCGTGCCGTGGCTGTCGGCCGGGTGGCGAGTGATGATGTTGATCACCGCCATCAATGCGTTGGCGCCGTAGCTGACAGTGTTCGGACCGCGAAACACCTCGATCCGCTCGATATCTTCCATCGCGACCGGAATATCGCTCCAGTCCACCGTCGCCAGCCCGGCGCGATACACCGAACGGCCATCGATCAACACCTGCATGCGCCGTGCTTCGCTGGCGTTGGTGCCGTGGTAATTCACCGCCGGCTGATTGCCGTTGATGCTGCCAACCATCATCCCCGGTACCAGTCGCAGCAATTCGCTGATGTCGCGGGCGCCGCTGGCGCTGATCAATTCGCTGTCGAGAACGGTCATGCTCCCCGGTACTTCGGCCGGGGTCTGCTTCAGGCGCGTGGCCGTAAGCACCGGCGGCAGCGTCTGGCTGTCGACGAACAGATCGTCCGCCAGCACCAGCGGGCTGAACATCAGCGCGAGTAACAGGGGCGAGCGCGGGGAAGGAGGGCCAGAAAACACGACACAGCCTGCAGAGAGAAGAATTGGCGCGCATGTTAACCGAGGGCTGCGACTTTTCCAGTGACGTTGCAGGCATTTTCCTAGGTTTTATTGGTCTTCTTCCTACAAATGTCGGTAATTGTTGCTGGGGCTGGCCGCCACCGGGTCGCCCCGTATAATGCCCGGCATCGCCACTGGTATGGATTAACGGATTGCATATGACTGAACAGCGCCCGATTGCGGTCCTGGGAGGCGGAAGTTTTGGTACCGCCGTGGCCAATCTGCTGGCCGAGAACGGCCATCAAGTCCTTCAGTGGATGCGTGACCCCGAGCAGGCCGAGGCCATCCGGGTCAACCGCGAAAACCCGCGTTACCTCAAAGGCATCAAGATTCTCCCGGGGGTGACCGCTGTCACCGACCTGCAGGCCACTCTCGATGCCTGCGATCTGTGCTTTGTCGCGCTGCCATCCAGCGCCTTGCGCACGGTACTCGCCGCCCACGCCGAGCGCTTGAGCGGCAAGATGCTGGTCAGCCTTACCAAAGGCATCGAAGCGCAGACCTTCAAGCTGATGAGCCAGATTCTCGAAGAGATCGCCCCGCAGGCGCGGATCGGCGTGTTGTCCGGGCCGAACCTGGCGCGGGAAATCGCCGAGCACGCGCTGACCGCCACGGTGGTCGCCAGCGAAGACGAAGAACTGTGCAAAGCGGTGCAAGCCGCCCTGCACGGGCGCACCTTCCGCGTTTACGCCAGCGCCGACCGTTTCGGTGTCGAGCTGGGCGGTGCGTTGAAAAACGTTTACGCGATCATCGCCGGCATGGCGGTGGCGCTGGAGATGGGCGAGAACACCAAGAGCATGCTGATCACTCGCGCCTTGGCGGAGATGACCCGCTTCGCCGTGAATCAGGGCGCCAACCCGATGACCTTCCTTGGTCTGGCCGGGGTTGGCGATCTGATCGTCACCTGTTCATCGCCCAAGAGCCGCAACTACCAGGTCGGCTTCGCCCTCGGTCAGGGCTTGAGCCTTGACGAAGCGGTGTCGCGTCTCGGCGAGGTCGCCGAAGGGGTCAACACCCTCAAGGTGCTCAAGGCCAAGTCCCAGGAAGTCGGCGTGTACATGCCGCTGGTCGCCGGGCTGCACGCGATCCTGTTCGAAGGACGCACGCTGGAGCAGGTGATCGGTCTACTGATGCGTGCCGAGCCGAAAACCGACGTCGACTTTATTTCCACCAGCGGTTTCAACTGATTCAGCTGTTACACGGACAGGAAGCAAGCCATGAACGATCCGAAAAGCGAAACCCAGTACGAATCCATCCTCCTGCGGGTGTTGTGGATGATTGTTTATCTGCTGGTCTGGCAAGTCGCGCAGTTCATCCTCGGCGCGGTGGTATTGGTGCAACTGATCTACCGCCTGATCTACGGCGCACCGAGCGCCAGCCTGATGAATTTCGGCGACAGCCTCAGCCAGTTCCTCGCGCAGATCGGCCGCTTCGGCACGTTTCACAGTGACCAGAAGCCCTGGCCGTTCGCCGACTGGCCGGCGCCGCGCACCCCGGAAGGTGAAGCGCCGCACACCGTCGCCCCGGCCGCGCATCCGGTGCGCGATGAGGAGCCCAAACTATGAAACTGTGGGTATTGCGTCATGGTGAGGCGGTGCCTCACTCGAAGATCGATTCCGAGCGCGAGTTGACCGAGCATGGTCGTAAAGAAGTCCTGAGCAGCGCCGCGCATCTCATGGGCCAGCCGCTGACGGCGATTTACGCCAGCCCTTATCTGCGCGCGCAGCAAACCGCGCAGATCGTGCGCGACGCATTGGGTTTCGAGCCGGAGATTCGCACGGTCGAATGGCTGACGCCGGAAAGCGATCCGGACAAGGTCGCCGAGCAATTGGTCGCGGTGAGCAATGTGCTGCTGGTCAGCCACAACCCGTTGGTGGGTAATCTGCTCAGCTATCTGCAGCACGGCGCCGGGCATCCGCCGGAGCGGGTCAGTACGGCGGGGCTGGCGGAGCTTGAGCACAGTGAACTGCTGATCGGCTCGATGAAGCTCAACAGCCTCAAGCACCCTTAACGCCATATCCCTGTGGGAGCGAGCCTGCTCGCGAAGGCGGCGTGTCATTCACCCTTTTTGGGGCTGACATACTGCATTCGCGAGCAGGCTCGCTCCCACATTGATTTCTGCCAACCCATGAAATTATTTGTTTGAAAATTCCAACCAAGCACTTGCTTGGTTGACTACGCTTGCTCCAGACCAAAAAAACAGGAGCGAGTCGCATGTCTGCCGCCTTCCGTTTGCCGCTGGACGTGTTCTACGAACGGGAAGCCCGGCACCCGCGCCAGCGCTTTCTTGTGCAGCCCATCGGCGGCGGTCAGGTCGAGACGCTGACGTGGGCCGATGTCGGCCATCAGGCCCGCTGCGCCGCGCACTGGTTGCGGGCCCGGGAGCTGCCGTCCGGCAGCCATATCGCCCTGATCTCAAAAAATTGCGCGCACTGGATCATCGCCGATCTGGCGATCTGGATGGCCGGGCATGTGTCGGTGCCGCTGTACCCCAATCTCACCGCTGAATCCGTTGCGCAGGTGCTGACTCATTCGGAAAGTGCGCTGGCGTTCATCGGTAAGCTCGATGACTGGGCAGGCATGGCGCAAGGCGTGCCGACGGGTTTACCGACCATCAGCCTGCCACTGCATCCGCCGGGCGAGTTCGATTACAGCTGGGCGGATCTGCAGAGCTGTTCGCCAATCCAGGACGATCCACGTCCCGCCGCCGAGCAATTGGCGACGATCATTTACACCTCCGGCACCACCGGCCTGCCCAAAGGCGTGATGCACAGTTTCGCCAATCTCGGTTTCGCCACCAGTCGTGGCACGCAGCTGTTCGGGCTCAACGAGAACGATCGGCTGCTGTCATATCTGCCGCTGTGCCACGTTGCCGAGCGCATGTTTGTCGAATTGGCCTCGATCTATACCGGACAGACAGTGTTCTTCGCCGAAAGCCTCGAGACTTTCATCACCGATCTGCAGCGCGCGCGGCCGACGGCAATGTTTGGCGTGCCGCGTATCTGGACCAAATTCCAGATGGGTGTGTACAGCAAGATCCCGGCGCAGCGTCTGGATTTCCTTCTCGGGCTGCCCTTCATTGGCAAGCGGGTCGGCCACAAAGTGCTGGCCGGGCTCGGCCTGGATGCCTTGCGCGTGGCGTTGTCCGGTGCCGCGCCGGTACCGCAGACCTTGCTCGCCTGGTATCAGAAACTCGGCCTCGATGTGCTGGAGGTGTACGGCATGACCGAGGGCTGCGGCTATTCGCATATCTGTCTGCCGGGGCGATACAAACAGGGCTGGATCGGCCAGCCGTGCCCGGAAGTCGAGGTGCGCATCGATGAGTCCGGCGAAGTGCAGGTGCGCAGTCAGGCCAACATGCTCGGCTATTTCAAGGAACCGCAGAAAACCGCCGAGACGCTGACTGCCGACGGCTTTCTGCGCACCGGCGACAAGGGCGAGCAGGACAGCGAAGGGCGTCTGCGCCTGACCGGCCGGCTCAAGGAAATCTTCAAGACCAGCAAGGGCAAATACGTCGCGCCGGCGCCGATCGAAAACCGTCTGGCCGTGCATTCACGCATCGAACAAGTGTGCGTGGTCGGCGATGGCCTGAGTGCACCGCTGGGGTTGTGCGTGCTGTCGACGGTCAATCAGCAAGAGCCTCGTGCCAGCCTGCACGCCAGCCTGGAAAAATTGCTGGAGGAGGTCAACGCCGCCCTCGACAAGCACGAACGCCTGCACCGACTGGTAGTGGTCAAGGACAGTTGGGCGGTGGACAACGGCTTCCTCACGCCGACCCTGAAAATCAAACGCAACGTCATCGAAGACCGCTACGGCGCGCGTTTCGAAGAATGGAGCGCGCGCAGCGAGGCGGTGCTGTGGCAGGATTAAGCGTCGACTACAACAACAAAGGAAGTCTGCGATGAGCTTGTGGCGTACTACTCCCGACATCGAACAGCTGAATGCGATCCAGAAAAACACCATTGGCGAAGTGCTGGATATTCGCTTCGAAGCCTTCGACGAACAGTCGCTGACCGCGAGCATGGTCATCGACCATCGCACCCACCAGCCTTACGGTCTGCTGCATGGCGGCGCATCGGTGGTGCTGGCGGAAACCGTCGGCTCGATGGCCAGTTATCTGTGCATCGATGCCAGCAAGTTCTATTGCGTCGGCCTGGAGATCAACGCCAACCACTTGCGCGGCTTGCGTAGCGGAAGGGTGACGGCGGTGGCCACGCCGATCCATATCGGCCGCACCACGCATGTCTGGGACATCCGTTTGACCAGCGACGAAGGCAAGGCCAGTTGCGTGTCGCGCCTGACCATGGCGGTGGTGCCGCTGGGGGAATAGCCGCCGCTGCGTTGATGGTAGCGGTCGGACGGTGGCATCACCTCACTTAAAAGTTGAGTTGTGCTCGGGAGTATTTTCGCTGGCCCGGACTGGTCTCGCTAACCACGTAGTATTGGTCGACATCGGCCGGCGGGCTTTCGCGAACGATGCCGGCGCCGACCTCGTTTTTTTCAAGATCCCAGAAGGTTGTGCCCAGTTCTGCGCTCAGGCCGGGCTTGGCGATCGTGACAAAAGTCGAGCGTATGTCCCCGACTGCGCTGACGACTGCACGGCTAACTGCCGTTCTGGTATGTACGTCCAGCGCGTCGTAGCCAGGGATCTGTGAAACGGCGAGATTGGCGATCTGCCCCAGAGATAAAAAGAAATGACGGCTGCTGTAGCCGACCACCGCGTTCTCCTGGTTGAAGCTCGGTTCACTGTCGCTCGAAGGCCTGGCTGGTGTTCCCCGCGCTCCTCTTACCGCTGAGGCAGCGGCAGCACTGGCAGCCGTGACTGCCGAGACGGAAAGAACCGACTGCAACACATTACCGGTTGCGTCGGTGCCAAACAGCACTGAGCCACCGAATCCGGTGGCGCCTGCTGCCAATCCTGCCCCAACCACGCTGGCCGCTCCCGTGAGCGGATCGACACGGCCCACAGCTGGGTTGCTCGGACCGGCATTGGCGAGATACTGCGCCGATATCTCACGAAACAGCGTACCGAAGGCGCTGCCAATCTGGCCCGCCGCTGCGGGATTGCCCCGTGGATCGAGCATGCCGAGCAGGGAAGGCGCGGCGCCCAAGGCTGCACCTATTACGGCACCGCCGATTTTCGCAGCCAGAGGTCCCCAATCGGCCGGCGAACTGATATGCATGGAGCTCTGCGCCCAGTTGGCACCGGCATAGCCACTGATGCCGCCGGTTACGGCACCCGCCAACGCACCTCCGATGCCGACCGCTACGTTGGCCGAAGGCAGGAAACCGACGAAAGCTGCTTGTGCGGCAGTGGCGACAGCTGAGCTGACAAACTCGCGCGTGGCCGTCGCGCCCGCTGCCCCGGCGGTATCCCATCCTGTCAGCCCTTGGCGGTCGACAAACCTGACGGGATTGCCGCGCACCATCAAATAGCGGTTCAGACCATCGGTGATACCCACCGGATCGGGGCTGATCCAGCGCATCAACCAAGGCGCATAGAAGCGTTGGCCATAATAGTAAAGGCCGGTGGCATCGAGCTCCTGGCCTGCGTAGCGACGGGTCTTGTAGCGGGCCTGTACCTGATCCGGGCCTGCCCACCACGAGGTGCCGCCGTAGGGAAAATAGTTCTCCTCGCAAATGATGTTGGCCTGATCGTCGAGGACCAGCATGTTCGAGCCAAGATGGTTGCTGAACTGGTAGCGATATTGATCAGCAACCTTGTCCTTCGTGTCCCAGTGCAGGATTTCAACAGCACAGCGTCCTGCCTGTACGGAAATGACGTGCAAGGTTTCATCGGCCCGATGGCGTATTTCCAGTCCTGGCAGATAGCGCGTTTCATGCAGTTGCACGAGTGCTGGCGATTGGATGAGGCGTATTTTGCGCTGGCGCTGGCCCGCACCGTCATACACATAGCGTTCGCAGTCGTTTGTAGCGTCCTTGCGCATTACCTGATCGACCTGGAGCAATCGTCCGCCAGCACTCCACCGCAAAGGCTGGCCGGGCTGGAGCATTTTCCGGTTGCCGTTGCTATCGAACCCGGCGGAAATCTCCAGCTCGTCGGGCAGCGTGCCGCTGACAGTCTGTTCCAGGCCGCGATTGCTGTATCTGGAAATCGCCGTGCGCTGCGTCCAGTTCTTGCTTGCGGCGCTGTGAACCAGGGCGATGAGGTTGCCGGCTGCATCATAGGTGTAGGTCTGGCGGTAGTTTTCGAGCTGCGCCGAATCTGGTGGAGAGCTGAAGACCGGCTCCTGGGGGCCATTGACCGTGCCGCTTCGTTGCCAACCCGTGGCACCGATCAATTGGTAGAGGCTGTCATAGATAAACGAGGAAACAGGATTGACGGTCTGGTTGCGAAAAAAGCGCGTGGGCTGCGCCATGTCCTCGACACTGAGGATGTTGCCGACCGGATCGTAGCAATAGACCAGATGTTGCAGGGCGGGGCACCCGTCCTTTTCGGCAATGATCTTCAGGAGCCGGCCGCTCTGTGGATCGTAGAGATTCTGGCTGATAACGCCGTTAGCGGCTGCCTGACGTAAAACCTGATTGCCCGCGTTGTACTGGATATCGTGCAATAACAGTCTGGGCTGCGAATCCTGCGCGACTTTGAGACTGATCTGGTTGAGTTGTCCGCCTACGTCAAAATGAAGCTGCTTCTGATTGCCCGTGGCGTCTTGCTGGCTGATGGTTTCATTCAGTGCGTTATAGCCGATGTGGGTTGCTGCACCGCTCCCGTGTTCGTGGAGCAGGTCTCTGTCTGCCAAGGCTTGCGGCCAGTCTGGTTCGTCGAGGTCGCTGAGGAAATGCCGCACACACCTGAGCTGTTCGCCCGTGAGGGAATATTCAGGAAAAAATTCGCTGCCGGCACTATCGTCATGGCGAACAATTCGGCCGCATTGGTTACGCGCTGCGCACGACGACGAGCTGTCGCCGTAACTGAAAAAGCCACTGTTTCTGGCGCTCATGCCCTGTACGTGTTCGACGATACTGACCGGGCGCAGCAGCAAATCATAGTCGGTCAACGTCTGCGTCATCAGCCCGTCCCAGGCGATGAGGCGTTGTCCTGCTGCGCCCGGCAATATCAGGCGAAGCGCGCCATCGACGCTGTCGCTGGAAAGGGATACCCCTGTGAGGCTGGAAATCACGGTCAGGTTGGGGCGGGCGTCGGGTTCGCGCTGATGCAGCGCACCCAGGCGTGGATCGCAGGCTTCAGTCAATTGACCTGAAGCGTTGTAGCGTTGGCGATAGATACGGAGGTCGATCGGCCCACCGGGCACTTCACGACAATAGGACACCGTAGCAACGTTCAGTCCTCGTGAATCCATCACGGCGAGTGTCGGCGTATGAGTGTGCATGACGCATCCCGAGTGCTGGACCTGATTCGTTTATCGGACAAGAGCGGCCAGCGGTCAACTGTCAGAAATTACAGGTGAGCGTAGATTGCGACGACCGGTTCAACGTCTGTATGGATAAAACGTCATCGCCACTATTCGTGGCCGTTACGGTCATTGCTGTCGACGCGGCTCTTGCGGACAATCAACGCCACGTTTCCCGCTCATGGATTTGCCCGCATGTCGCAACCGATCTTTTTCGCCCACGCCAACGGTTTCCCCTCGGGGACCTATGGCAAGTTGTTCGCGGCGCTGGCGCCGGAGTATCGGGTCGTGCATCTGGAGCAGCACGCCCATGACCCGCGTTTTCCGGCGGACGACAACTGGTACAACCTGGTCGATGAACTGATCCATCACCTGGAGCAGCAAGAGCAGCCGGTGTGGGGCGTCGGCCATTCCTTTGGCGGTCTGCTGCACCTGCATGCGGCGTTGCGTTGTCCCGAGCTGTATCGCGGCGTGGTCATGCTCGACTCGCCAGTACTGACCCGCACTGATCAGTGGGTGATTCGCGCGGCCAAGCGCTTTGGTTTCATCGACCGGCTGACACCCGCCGGGCGCACCCTCGGGCGGCGTGAAGAATTCGCCGATCTCGACAGTGCACGCATTTACTTTTCCGGCAAAACCCTGTTTCGCGGCTTCGATCCGGAATGCTTCGATGCCTACCTGCAACACGGTTTGCATCAGGTCGACGACAAGCTGCGTCTGCGTTTTGACCCGGCCACCGAAATCAGCATTTATCGCGGCGTGCCGCACACCAGTCCCGGGCGCACCCGCCAGTTGCAGGTGCCGCTGGCCATCGTGCGCGGGCACAAGAGCCGGGTGGTCATGCGCCATCACACACGTTTCGTCTCGCGCCTGCCCCAGGGCGAGGCGCTGAGCATGCCTGGCGGGCACATGTTCCCGCTGGAGCGCCCGCAGGACACGGCGCGGCTGCTCAAGAATCTGTTCATGCGCTGGCAGCAGCGGCAGAACAAGGATTGCGCATGAGCCCGACCTGCGAAGAAGTGCGCCTGAACCTGCCGCACATCGAATTGGCCGCGCATATGTTCGGCCCCGAGGACGGCCTGCCGGTGATCGCGTTGCACGGCTGGCTCGACAACGCCAATAGCTTCGCCCGGCTGGCGCCCAAGCTTGATGGCTTGCGCATCGTCGCGCTGGACATGGCCGGCCACGGTCATTCCGCTCATCGACCAAGCGGCGCCGGTTATGCGCTGTGGGACTACGCCCATGATGTACTGCAAGTCGCCGAGCAGCTGGGCTGGAAGCGTTTCGGCCTGCTCGGGCATTCGATGGGCGCGATTGTCTCGATGGTGCTGGCCGGTTCGCTGCCCGAGCGCATCAGCCATCTCGCGCTGATCGACGGCGTGATTCCTCCGACAGACAAGGGCGAAAACGCTGCCGAACGCATGGGCATGGCCCTGCAGGCGCAACTTGATCTGCGGGAAAAGCGCAAACCGGTCTACACCACCCTCGAGCGTGCCATCGAGGCGCGGATGAAAGGCCTGGTGGCGGTCAGTCGCGAAGCCGCTGAACTGTTGGCCCAGCGCGGGTTGATGCCGGTGCCCGGCGGTTACACCTGGCGCACCGACAATCGCCTGACTCTGCCATCGCCGCTGCGCCTTACTGAAGAACAGGCGATGGCGTTTGCCTCGCGCGTCAGTTGCCCGGCGCGTCTGGTGGTCGCGGCGGATGGCATGCTGGCCAGGCATCCTGAGTTGCTGGAGCGTCTACCCTTCAGCCACGAAGAGTTGCCGGGCGGGCATCATTTGCACCTGAATGACGAGGCTGGCGCAGGTCTTGTAGCAGACTGTTTCAATCGCTTCTTCGCCATGCCTTGACTTGCAGCGGGCAACTGTCGAGGCTGGGCGGGTTGAAATGGGAGACAAACTCGATGGATTTCTATACCGCTGCGACCCCGACCCGCCCAGCCATGACCGTCCGGTGAGGCTGACTATGCGGTCACTCAGTCTCTTCGCGCTGTGCTGCTTCAGCTCCTTGTCCTTCGCTGCCGATGTGCCGGGCAGCCAGGATCTGCAAATCGTGCCGCGTCTGGCCGACGCGCAGATCGTCGACTATCGCCCGGCGGCCGAGCTGGAGCGCATCTACCCGCTGGGCTCGATCCGCAAGATCAGCGGCCAGTTGCGGTTCGACGGTCAGGTCACCGCCCGCGGCCAGACTACCTCGGTGACCTACGAGTTGCCGCCGGAACATTCCGCCACCGAAGCCTTTACTGCCGCCCGCGAAGCCCTGCAACAGCAGGATGCCGAATTGCTGTTCTGGTGCCAGGCCCGCGATTGCGGCGAAAGCAGCCTGTGGGCCAACGAGGTCTTCGGCAACGCCAAGCTGTATGGCTCTGACGAGCAACAGGCTTATCTGTTGTTGAGGCTGGCGGCGCCAAAGGACAACACGCTGGTGGCGCTTTACAGCATCACTCGCGGCAATCGCAAAGCCTATCTGCATGTCGAGCAATTCGAGGCTGCGGCGCCGTTGGGCGAATTGCTGCCGACCTCGGCGACCCTGCTGCGTCAGTTGAAAAGCACCGGCGAGCTGGATTTTCCGAAACTGGTCGATGAACCGGATGCCACCTGGCTGCGCCTGATTTCCCGTGGTCTGAATCTCGACACGACCTTGCGGGTCACGGTTTCCGGGCCCAAGGCCGAAGCCTGGCGCCAGGCGCTGATCAATCAGGGCGTACGGGCGGCACGTCTGGAAGCCGGCAATCTCGAAGGCTCGGGCCTGCGCATCGACTTGTTGCGATAAGCTGTGCCGGGCGAGCACGCACACAGTGTTCGCCTACTCTTTCGCTGACTGACTTTGCCGGGACTTCCCATGCTCAATAACGATCGCCTGCTGGTGCAGATTCTGCTGCTGGTGTTGTTTGGTGCCAGCCTTTGGGTGATGGCGCCGTTCTGGTCGGCGCTGTTCTGGGGCGCGGTGCTGGCGTTTGCCAGTTGGCCGCTGATGCGTTTGCTCACGCGCTGGCTCAATGGCCGCGAATCGCTGGCCGCGTTGATCCTGACACTGGGCTGGATGTTGCTGGTGGCGGCGCCACTGGTGTGGCTGGGTTTCAACCTCGCCGATCATGTGCGCGATGCCACGGCATTCATCAAGGATGTGCAGGTCGACGGTTTGCCGGAAGCACCGACCTGGCTTGGCAGCGTGCCTTTGATTGGTGAGCGGCTGGTGTCGATGTGGGACAGCATCGATCAACAGGGCGCGGCGTTGATGGTCTCGATCAAGCCGTATCTGGGGCAGGTCGGCAACTGGTTGCTGGCACGCAGCGCGCAGATCGGCGGGGGGATTCTCGAGCTGACGCTGAGTCTGGTGTTCGTGTTCTTTTTCTACCGTGACGGGCCGCGACTGGCGGCGTTTGTGCACAGTCTGCTGCAGCGCTTGATTGGTGATCGTGCTGGCTATTACATCGAACTTGTCGCCGGTACGGTGCAGCGGGTGGTCAACGGTGTGATTGGTACAGCGGCGGCGCAGGCAGTGCTGGCGTTGATTGGCTTTTTCATTGCCGGGGTTCCCGGGGCGCTGGTGCTGGGGATCGTCACGTTTCTGCTGAGTCTGATTCCGATGGGGCCACCGCTGGTGTGGGTGCCGGCCACGGCTTGGTTGGCGTGGAAGGGCGAGTACGGGATGGCGGTGTTTCTCGGGATCTGGGGGACGTTCATCATCAGTGGCGTGGACAACGTGCTCAAGCCGTATCTGATCAGCCGTGGCGGTAATCTGCCGTTGGTGATTGTGTTGCTCGGGGTGTTTGGCGGGTTGATTGCGTTTGGCTTTATCGGGTTGTTTATTGGGCCTACGTTGTTGGCGGTGGCTTATAGTCTTTTGACGGATTGGAGTAAGAGTCAGGCTCGGGTCTAGGGGGGCTTGGCGGCCTTTGGGCCGACCGGGCTCTTGGGGTTTTGGGTGAATATCCATTTCTGCGGTAACGGCGACTTAGGGTTCCGCCCTTACGGCGGGTCACCTTTTTCAAACGCCAAAAAGGTAACCCAAAAGGCTTGCTCCTGCGTTCGGCCCTCGCAGGCTCGGGTTCCTTCGCTGCGGGATCGATCCGGGCGCAGCGGCTCCGGTTTGCTTCGCTGCACCTCCTTCCGCTGTGTCTGGCTGCGCCAGACGGTCGCTGCGCTCCCACGCCCGGATCAATCCCTCCGCTCAGCCTTCCGACGTCGCCGGTGGATCAAGATCAAGAGTACTCGAGCTTGCGCTCATTGTTGAGTGGGGCGGCTTCGCCGCGGGCAGCTGCGCTGCTTTGCTTTTGATTTTGATTTTGTGGGAGCGAGCCTGCTCGCGAAGGCGGCCTGACAGCCGACCCATCTCTCTCTGAAATCACTCGATCCCTCTGGGAGCTGGCTTGCCAGCGATAGCGCCCTCACATCCAGCCAATATCTACCGAATACAATCAGTTTCATTGTGGGAGCGAGCTTGCTCGCGAAGGCGGCCTGACAGCCGCCCCATCTCTCTCTGAAATCACTCGATCCCTGTGGGAGCTGGCTTGCCAGCGATAGCGCCCTCACATCCAGCCAATATCTGCCGAATACACTCAGTTTCATTGTGGGAGCGAGCCTGCTCGCGAAGGCGGCCTGGCAGCCACCCATATCTCTCTGAAACCACTCGATCCCTGTGGGAGCTGGCTTGCCAGCGATAGCGCCCTCACATCCAGCCAATATCTACCTAATGCACTCAGTTTCATTGTGGGAGCGAGCCTGCTCGCGAAGGCGGCCTGACAGCCGACCCATCTCTCTCTGAAATCACTCGATCCCTGTGGGAGCTGGCTTGCCAGCGATAGCGCCCTCACATCCAGCCAATATCTGCCGAATACAATCAGTTTCATTGTGGGAGCGAGCCTGCTCGCGAAGAGGCCGGTACATTCAACAGATGTATTGAATCATCAGACGCTTTCGCGAGCAGCCTCGCTCCCTCTTCAAGTCGGCTGAGCCTCAGCCCCGTGGCAAGCGGACAATGGCGGTCAGCCCACCCCCCGGTGTTTCCTCCAGATTCAATTGCCCTCCCAATCGCTGCGCGGCTTCGCGGGCGATGGTCATGCCTAGCCCTACGCCGCCGGAGTTGCGGTTGCGCGATCCTTCCAGTCGGTAGAACGGTTCAAACACGGCTTCCCGCTGTTCTTCAGCAATACCCGGTCCGTGATCAATTACCCGAATCAGCAGTTCTTCGCGCTGTTCCAGCAGTTCAATCCGTGCCTGTCCGGCGTAGCGCAGGGCGTTGTCCAGCAGGTTGTTGATGCACGAACGCAGCGCCATCGGTTGCACTGGCAAAGGCGCGCAGTGGCCGCTGGCCTGTACATCGGCGCCCTGGTCCTGGGCGTTCTCGCACAGCGATTCGACCAGCGCCTGCACGTCCAGCAACTGCAAGGCTTCGCTGGTGCGTTGTTCGTGCAGATAGGTGAGGGTGGCGTCGAGCATGCCGATCATGTCGTCCAGGTCCTGGCGCATCTGGCTTTGCAGTTTGTCGTCGCTGATGTTTTCCAGACGCAGTTTCAGGCGTGACAGTGGTGTGCGCAGGTCGTGGGAGACGGCGCCGAGCATGCGCGCGCGTTGCTGGACCTGTTCGCGGATGCGCCGTTGCATGAGGTTGAAGGTGTGCGCCGCTTGCCGGGCTTCGCGCGGGCCGGATTCGTCGAGGGGGGCGCTGTCGAGGTCTTCGCTCAGGCGCTCGGCGGCGTCGCTCAGGCGCTGGATCGGCCGGGTGAGCAGCTTGGCACCGTACCAGGCGGCGATCATCAGCGTGATGAATTGAAAGGTCAGCGGCACCACCGGGCCACCGAACCATGGGCGCGCTTGCCTCGGTGGATAAGCGGCGTCGCGCATGGGCGGTTGGCCGTCGATGTTCGCTGAGAACTCGGGCGGTGGTGGGGGCGGAGGAGGGCCGTAGAGCCTGAACCAGGCGAAGGCCAGCAGGTGCGCCAGGACAATTGCCGCGAACAGCACCCCGAACAGGCGACCGAACAGGGTGTCGAAGCGCGCCTTCATCAGCCGATGTCCCGCGCGTCGAACAGGTAACCCTCGCCGCGCACGGTCTTGATCAGTTGCGGGGCTTTCGGGTCGTCGCCGAGTTTTTGCCGCAGGCGCGAGACCAGCAGGTCGATGCTGCGGTCGAAGGCTTCGATCGAGCGACCGCGAGCGGCGTCAAGCAGTTGTTCGCGGCTGAGCACGCGGCGCGGGCGTTCGATGAAGACCCAGAGCAGGCGGAATTCGGCATTGGACAAGGGCACTACCAGGCCGTTGTCGGCGACCACTTGGCGCAGGACGCTGTTGAGGCGCCAGTTGTCGAAGCGAATGTTGGCGCGCTGGTCAGTGCGGTCGTCGCGCACGCGGCGCAGGATGGTCTGGATGCGGGCGACCAGTTCGCGTGGTTCGAACGGTTTGGCCATGTAATCGTCGGCGCCCAGTTCCAGGCCGATGATGCGGTCGGTGGGTTCGCAGCGGGCGGTGAGCATCAGGATCGGGATGTCCGATTCGGCGCGCAGCCAGCGACACAGCGACAGGCCGTCTTCGCCGGGCAGCATCAGGTCGAGGACGATGACGTCGAAATGTTCGCCCTGCAGCGCCTGGCGCATCGCCGCGCCGTCGGTGACGCCGCTGGCGTGAATGTTGAAACGGGCGAGGTAATCGATCATCAGCTCGCGGATCGGCACGTCATCGTCGACGATCAGCGCGCGGATGCTCCAGCGCTTGTCGTCTTTGCTTTCATCCGTCACGGTTGTCGGGGTGTTGTGCATGGGGCTGTTCACTGCCAGGGGTGGTTTCAGCATAGGCGTCCGGCCGGGGGGCGGGAAGTGCTGTTGTAAGGACGTATTGCGCCGGGCGAGGCTAACCCGGGTGCGTGTTGCGGGCGTGTCGGTTGTGTATCGGAGTCGACACAATAGCCGCGCCGGCTAAGCTGATAACCGCCAGCGCGACGATTTACCGATCATCGGGTGCCGCGCCGCCGCCGGTTCCGCTACAATGCGCGCCGTTTTCGACCAGCCTGAGAGCCCATCCATGTCCGTCTGCCAGACTCCTATCATCGTCGCCCTGGATTTCCCCACCCGTGACGCCGCACTGAAGCTGGCCGACCAGTTGGACCCGAAACTGTGCCGGGTCAAAGTGGGCAAGGAACTGTTCACCAGTTGCGCGGCGGAAATCGTCGGCACCCTGCGTGACAAGGGTTTTGAAGTGTTTCTGGATCTCAAATTCCACGACATCCCCAACACCACTGCGATGGCCGTGAAAGCCGCTGCCGAGATGGGTGTGTGGATGGTCAACGTGCACTGCTCGGGCGGTCTGCGCATGATGGCCGCCTGCCGTGAAGAGCTGGACAAGCGCAGTGGTCCGCAACCGTTGTTGATTGGTGTGACCGTGCTGACCAGCATGGAGCGCGAGGATCTGGCCGGTATCGGTCTGAATATCGAGCCGCAGGAACAAGTGCTGCGTCTGGCGGCACTGGCCGAGAAGGCCGGGATGGACGGTCTGGTGTGTTCGGCGCTGGAAGCGTCGGCGCTGAAAGCCGCGCACCCGTCGCTGCAACTGGTGACCCCGGGGATTCGCCCGGCGGGCAGCGCGCAGGATGATCAACGGCGCATTCTGACCCCGCGTCAGGCGCTGGATGCCGGTTCCGATTACCTGGTAATCGGCCGTCCGATCAGCCAGGCGGCAGATCCGGCGCAGGCGTTGGCCGCAGTCGTAGCCGAAATTTCCTAAAGCTTATTGAAGATCCGACTGTGGGAGCGAGCCTGCTCGCGAAGAGGGAGTGTCAGTCGGCATCATTATCGACTGATCCACCGCTTCGCGAGCAGGCTCGCTCCCACATTGGTTTCAGGCTGGCCTTAAACCTTCAGAACCAACTTGCCAAAGTTCTCGCCGTTGAACAGTTTCATCAGCGTCTCGGGGAACGTCTCCAGCCCATCAACCACATCTTCCTTGCTCTTGAGCTGCCCGTTGGCCATCCAGCCGGCCATCTCCTGGGCGGCGCTGGCGAACTGCGCGGCGTAGTCCATCACCACAAAGCCTTCCATGCGCGCGCGATTGACCAGCAGTGACAGGTAATTGGCCGGGCCTTTGACCGCTTCTTTATTGTTGTACTGGCTGATGGCGCCGCAGATCACCACGCGCGCCTTCATGTTCAAGCGGCTCAGCACCGCGTCGAGAATGTCGCCACCGACGTTATCGAAGTACACGTCCACGCCTTTCGGGCATTCGCGCTTCAGACCGGCCACGACGTCTTCGGCCTTGTAATCGATGGCGCCGTCAAAACCCAATTCGTCGATGAGGAATTTGCACTTGTCGGCCCCGCCGGCGATGCCGACGACGCGGCAGCCTTTGATTTTGGCGATCTGCCCGGCCACGCTGCCCACCGCACCGGCCGCGCCGGACAGCACCACGGTGTCACCGGCTTTCGGGGCGCCGACATCGAGCAGGGCGAAGTAGGCGGTCATGCCGGTCATGCCCAGCGCCGACAGATAGCGTGGCAATGGCGCGAGTTTCGGGTGGACCTTGTAGAAACCGCGCGGCTCGCCGAGGAAATAATCCTGCACACCCAGAGCGCCGTTGACGTAATCGCCGACGGCAAAGCCGGGATTGTTCGAGGCGATGACTTTTCCCACGCCCAGTGCGCGCATGACCTCACCGAGACCGACCGGCGGGATGTAGGACTTGCCTTCGTTCATCCAGCCACGCATGGCCGGGTCGAGGGACAGGTATTCGTTTTTCACCAGGATCTGTCCCGCCTGTGGCTCGCCGACCGGAACTTCCTGATAAGTGAAAGTCTCGCGGGTCGCGGCGCCCACCGGGCGTTTGGCGAGCAGGAACTGGCGATTGGTCTGGTTGGTCATGACAGGCACTCGAATGGAATGAAGCCTTGTTGATAGCTCTTCAACGCCGATGTCGCAAGGTTGGCTGATACGGCGAATGCGAGTCGATCCAGTGCAGTGATGGTTACGGGGCGGGTTTTATCACTGCGGCGCATGGGCCTGTAAACAGCGATTGCATAGTGCTGACGCGCTTTCGCTGCCCTTGGCTATGCTGCGACGCCAACATCTTCCAGTTTTTGCGTTCGAGGACATACCCATGAGCATGACGTTTTCCGGTCAGGTGGTTGTAATCACGGGGGCCGCCCACGGCATCGGCCGCGCGACAGCCCTGGCGTTTGCCGCCGAGGGCCTGAAAGTGGTGGTGGCTGACCTGGACGCGGCCGGCGGCGAAGGCACGGTGGCGCTGATTCGTACAGCCGGTGGCGAAGCGTCCTTCGTGCGCTGCGACGTGACGGTGGAAAGCGATGTGAAAAATCTGATGGATGAGGTGATCAATACCTACGGTCGTCTCGACTATGCCTTCAACAACGCCGGCATCGAAATCGAGAAAGGCAAACTCGCCGACGGTTCGCTGGACGAATTCGACGCGATCATGGGTGTCAACGTCAAAGGCGTCTGGCTGTGCATGAAGTATCAGTTGCCGCTGCTGTTGGCGCAGGGCGGTGGCGCGATCGTCAACACGGCGTCGGTGGCCGGGCTGGGTGCCGCGCCGAAGATGAGCATCTACGCGGCGTCGAAACATGCGGTGATCGGCCTGACCAAGTCGGCGGCGATCGAATACGCGAAGAAGAAAATCCGCGTCAACGCAGTGTGCCCGGCGGTAATCGACACAGACATGTTCCGCCGCGCCTACGAAGCTGACCCGAAGAAGGGCGAATTCGCCAATGCCATGCACCCGGTCGGACGCATTGGCAAGGTCGAGGAAATCGCCAGCGCGGTGCTGTATCTGTGCAGCGATGGCGCAGCGTTCACCACTGGGCACTCATTGGCGGTGGATGGCGGTGTAACAGCGTTCTGAAAGTTGCCGAAATACAAAGAACCCGCCTGCGTGCGGGTTTTTTTGTACCTCGCGGTCGGTCCCTGTGAATACCGTTAAACAATGTGTATCAAACCGTTAGAACTGGCGCATTTGGCGGTGTTGTCGCACAGCCTCGGCGGTGCGGCTGTGATTTACTGCTGCCAGCAAAACTGACAGGAGTTTGCGAGCTCATGGAACTGAGAATTGACCGACAGGCAATGGTGCCGGTCGTGCAGCAGATCGTCGACGGAATGACTGACTGGATTGTGCAAAGCGGCATCCCGCCGGCCACCCGGTTACCCTCCGTACGGCAAATCGCCCGGGGGAATCTGCTCAGCCAGTCGTGCGTTGTCGAAGCCTGCGAGCGCCTGGTCTCGCAAGGCGTATTGACCACGCGCCAGGGCGCGGGATTCATCGTCGCGGCCTCGCCGGCATTGCGCGAAGCGGACTCGGAATGGGCAGCGTGCGAGGGCCGCCCCGCATGGCGTGATGAGGTGGACGCCGCAACGAGTCGCTTGATTTTGGGGCAAGGAGGCTTGCCGCCGAGCTGGCGTGAGCCCGACGACCTCAGCTACGCGCTGCGCGAGGTGGCACGCACCGACATGGCCAGCCTGTTCAATTACAGCTCGCCACTGGGGTTGCCAGCGTTGCGCGAGCAAATTGCCAAGCGTCTGAAACTGCTGAATATCGACGCCTGCAATACCCGGCTTATGAGCACCAGCGGTGCCAGTCATGCGCTTGACCTGATCGTGCGCACCCTGTTCAAGGCTGGCGATTGCGTGGTGGTGGAAACGCCCGGTTATGCACCGTTGTTTGACCTGTTGCGTCTGCACGGCGTACAGATGCTCGAAGTTCGTCGTACGCCGAGCGGGCCGGACATCGACATGCTCGAGTCGGTGCTGCGTCAGTTTCGTCCCGGCGCCCTGTTCATCGGCAGTCATCACCACAATCCCACCGGCAGTTGCCTGACGCCTGCGGTGGCCCAGCGTATCGTGCAGTTGAGCAAGACCTACGACCTGCGCGTGATCGAAGATGACGTCTACGCTGATCTGCACACCGGCAACGGTACGCGGTTGGCGGCGCTGGACCATGGCGGCCGGGTCATTTATGTCGGCAGCTTTTCCAAGACACTGAGCAGTTCGTTGCGGATCGGCTTTGTCCTGGCGGACAGCGAGCTGCTGAAGCGCCTGGCGGAGGTCAAGATGATCAGCGGCCTGGGCTGTTCGAGGCTGGCCGAGGCGGTATTGGCCAGACTGATGGCGACCGGCGCCTATCGCAAACTGGTGCAGCGCCAGCGTCAGCGCTTGAATGCCGATCGCGCGGCGGCCTTGCAGGCACTGGAAGACGCCGAGTGGGAAGTGTTCGGCAAGCCGGTTGGCGGGCTGTTTATCTGGGCGCGGGCACGCTTGCGCGACCAGACGTCGGTGCGCAGGCAGGCCCAGCAATGCGGGCTGGAGTTGTCAGCAGCGGACGCCTTCAGTCCCAGCGGTGAGTGCGGTGACTGGCAGCGCATCAATGTGGCCTGTGCCTGCGACCCACGGGCGCGGCAGTTTTTTCGCAATACCTGCGCGGATCGACCTCCAGCATTCTGAAAACGACGCGGGCGTAGCTTTTTGCCATTATTCCGACGCCAGAGTCTTGTGCTGGTTCGAGCCCGTTGCGAATCTTCGGCAACAGACTTTGGCAGGGGACTACGCGCAATGATTTCGGCCGTGCAAGGACGTTTTGCCAACCTCGGTATGGCGAAAAAACTGGGTATCGGATTTGTGCTCGTCTTGTTGCTGACTGCGTTGGTGGCGGCGATCGGCGTCTGGTCGCTGCAAACCATCAGTCTGCGTTTCGACGGCTTGAAGCAGATGTCCGCGCTCAACAGCGGCCTGCTCAAGGTGCGCCTGCTCGAGCAGGAATACGCCCTGCGCGGCAATCCGAAAACCGCCGATGCCTTGCGCGAAGGCGTCGATGGGCTGGTTGTTCTAGCCGGCGAGCTCAAGGCACATTCCCCGGCCAATGTGCCGGTGATGAGCGATGTCGAGCAAGCGCTGGGCGCGTATCGCAAGGCCTTCGATGAATTCGTCTCGCTGAGCCAGGCCAAGGACCTCGCGCTGGAGATGGCCAGTTGGTCGGTGTCCAGCGTGGCCAATAACCTCGACGTGTTGCAGAGCGGGCTGGCCGATGATGGCGCCTATACGTTGAAAGACACCGAGGGCAAGGACGGCGCCCAGTTCATCGAACAGGCGAATCAGGTCAGTCAGGTCTCGCGACTGATGCTGCAAGCGATGAACGAGGCGCGCGTGCGGCTGGATCAAAGCCGCAAGGGCGATACCGACAATGCCGGCCAGGGCAACATCGAGCAGGCCGCGCAAGCGCAGGAGCAGGCCGAGGCGCTGAAAACCACGGTCAAGGACGAGGGCTATCTGACTGTGCTCAACGAAGTGTCGGGGCATATCGCCGGATTCAACGAGAAACTGGCTGAATACACCGGTTTGCTGGCGCAAGAAAAAACTGTGTACGAGCAACTGCATCAGCGCGCGGCGCAGGTGGTGGACCGGGTCAATCAGGCCTACGTCGCCGAAGACGCTTCGATGCAGGCGGAGCTGAAAAAGAACACGGTGTTGATCATTGGCTCTTCGGCGCTGGCCTTGTTGGTCGGATTACTTGCCGCGTGGGTGATCACGCGCCTGATCGTTGCGCCGCTGCGCAGTGTGATTCGCGTGGCGCAGCAGATTGCTGCGGGTGATCTGACGGCGAAGGTCGAGGTGACGCGCCGCGATGAAATGGGTCAGCTGATGTTGGCGATGCAGCAGATGGCTGCCGGCCTCGGCACGATTGTCAGCGGCTTGCAGGCCGGTATCGAGCGCTTGGCCGGTTCCGCGCAATCGCTGTCGGCAGTGACCGAGCAGACCAATCTGGAGGTCAACAGCCAGAAGGAGGAAACCGAGCAGGTCGCCACCGCCATGAACCAGATGACCGCCACGGTACATGACGTCGCGCGCAATGCCGAAGAGGCGGCGCTGGCGGCGCAGACGGCGGATGACAAGGTCGAGAGCGGCCAGCAGGTGGTGCGTCAAAGCATGGTGCGGATCGAGCAGTTGGCGGATTCAGCGACCTCGGCCAGTTCCAGCATCGAGAGCCTCAGTGCCGAAATTCAGAATATCGGCACGGTGCTGGAGGTGATCAAGAGCGTGGCCGAGCAGACCAATCTGTTGGCGCTGAACGCGGCAATCGAAGCCGCGCGCGCCGGCGAGCAGGGCAGGGGGTTTGCGGTGGTGGCCGATGAAGTGCGTGCGCTGGCACGGCGTACGCAGCAATCGACCGAGGAGATCGAACGCTTGGTCAGTGCCCTGCGCGCGGCGGCGCAGTCGTCGGTGCAGCAGATTCGCAGCAGTGGCGAACTGGTGAAGCTGGCGGTCAGTGATGCGTTGCAGACCGAGAGTGCGCTGGGGAGTATTGCCGCGGCGGTGTCGTTGATTCAGCAGATGAATCAGCAGATCGCGGCGGCGGCGGAGGAGCAGAGTTCGGTGGCGGAGGAGATCAATCGCAGTGTTACGCAGATTCGTGCGAGTGCGGATCACTCTTCCGTGGCCATGCGCGGGAATGCGGCTTCGAGTGTTGAGCTGGCGCAGTTGGGTGGCGAGTTGCGCTCGATGGTTGGGCATTTTCGGCTTTGAGCCTTGGCGGCCCTCGGGCCGGCCAGGCTCTCGGCTTCGCCGCGTGGGGATGGCCCAGTCTTGCTTTTGCTGTTCTGTGGGAGCTGGCTTGCCAGCGACGGCGGCCTGACACCCGACCGATTTTTACCTGAGAACACTGCTTCCCAATGTGGGAGCGAGCCTGCTCGCGAAAGCGGCCTTCAATTCACATTCTCTTTCAAGTCGCCCACAAAAAAGCCACCAATAACGGTGGCTTCTCTTCCAGCATTCCCGCCTCAGTCGTAAATCACTTTTTTCTTCCAGTCCGCATCGGCTTCGACATCCTTCAAACCGGCGGTCAGTTGGTTTTCTTCACCTTCCACCGGGGCAATCTTGTCCATGACCTGGGCGTTCGCTCGGGCGAGGAGTTTTTCCAGGTATTGCAGTTGCTCCGCGTACATCTGCGGGTCCTGCTGTTTGCGCAGATATTGCACGCCGCGTTCGAAGGCGAGGCGGGCCTGGCCGGGTTGGTTTTGTTGCAGGGACTGTTGGCCGAGGTTGTTGAAGAATTCGATGTGCAGCAGCACGAGGATGTGGCGCACTTCGCGGATCCATTGTTTGGCTTCGTTCGGTGGCAGGAAGCCGTCGTGGGCGGCGCGGGTGATCTGGCCGTGCAGGGCTTCGAGGAGGAAGCGCACGTCTTTGGCTTTGGCTTCGGTGAGGATCGGCGCGGGCGGGTTGTTCACCGGGATCGATTCGCCTTGGGCAACGAGGGCGCTCAGTTCGGTAATGCGGGCCTTGGTGGTTGCGCTGGTCTTTTCCAGATTGAGCAGGCGCTGGCAGACGTTGAGTTCCAGGCGGGTCAGCAGCAGCTTGAGCGCCGGGGTCATGAACTGGCCGGGGAAGGTTTCGGTCAGTTCGCCGCAGCGGCGCAGGCGGTCGTTGAGTTCGACTTTGGTGCGGGCCTTCTCCAGTTTGTTGTTTTCCACCACATGGTTCATGTAGCCAATGGCGATCAGAATTGCGATCCCGGCTACGACTAGCAGGGTGATCATGAGTGGTGTCACCGGTAAGACCTCTTTATAGGGTTCGCATGCGAGTGTAGTGGCTGGGCATTTAGGCGCCTAGCGCCGCTCGACGGGTTTGATCGGCTGCTGCAATCTGTATCGGCCGCCAGCGGTATAGATGAATGCTGGCGCTTGATGTGCAGATTGCCATCACTGTGCGGTGGACTATAACGTCTTGGCGGGTGGCGGAATATAGGCGTCAGGTTTCGGACGACGGAAAAGCCCTACGCGGCCCGTAATCCAGGTCGAAGTCATTGATTTAAATAAATTTATATCAGGGGGTTGACGACCCCTCAATCCATCCATAGAATGCGCGCCACTTGCAGCGTAAAGCACACAGCGAAACGCGGCAGGGAGTGAATGTTGTAGTGTGTCCCCTTCGTCTAGTGGCCTAGGACACCGCCCTTTCACGGCGGTAACAGGGGTTCGAGTCCCCTAGGGGACGCCAATGCGGGAATAGCTCAGTTGGTAGAGCACGACCTTGCCAAGGTCGGGGTCGCGAGTTCGAGTCTCGTTTCCCGCTCCAATTTTAAACAGCAGTGCTTTCGGGCGGTGCTGAGTGAAACCAGAACCAAATCTTCGGATGCGGATCTGGACACCGAAACACACACCATGTGTTCCGGGTAGCGTGTCCCCTTCGTCTAGTGGCCTAGGACACCGCCCTTTCACGGCGGTAACAGGGGTTCGAGTCCCCTAGGGGACGCCATTTGCGGGAATAGCTCAGTTGGTAGAGCACGACCTTGCCAAGGTCGGGGTCGCGAGTTCGAGTCTCGTTTCCCGCTCCAATTTCACAAAAACGCCGATCAGTGATGATCGGCGTTTTTGTTTGTGCGCGTTTTGTGGCGGCAATAAAAAAGGACCTTTCACAGGTCCTTTTTCATTTTGAGCCCGGTCATCGGTGACTGGGCTCAGGCAGGGCTTTACAGCTTCGGCAATTGCCCGACACGCCCCATCATTTCCGTGACGATCTGCAGATCCAGCAGGAACTGATCGACGGTCTTGAACTCGCCATCGGTGTGGCCGGTGTATTTGGCTTCAGGTCGCGCCAGGCCGAATTGCACGCCGTTCGGCAACTCGTGAACCGACGTCGCGCCAGCGGAAGTACCGAATTCCGATTTCATGCCGAGGTTTTCGCTGGCTACGGCAAGCAGCGCCTTGACCCATTCACCTTCGGGGTTGCGATACATCGGTTTGGCCACGGAATAGTCGAACGCTACAGCGACATGAGTCTTCTTGCTCCAGGCGTCCAGTTTCTCAGCGATCTCAGCCTTGAGCTTTTCCGGGGATTTACCCTTCGGCACCCGCAGGTTCACCGCCAGTTTGAAGGCTTTGTCGTCCTCGCCGACATAGGTCAGCGAGGTGGTCAGTGGTCCCATGAACGAATCGGAGAAGCCCACGCCAAGTTTTTTGCCCAGATAATCCAGGCCCCAGTTGTCATCGGCATAACGTGCGGCATCGGTGAACTGGTTGTGCTTTAGCGCGACTTTGCCGTCCAGGCTGTTGATGAAGCTCAGCATCCGCGCGACCGGGTTGACGCCGGACTCTGGTTCGGAGGAGTGCGCAGAAACCCCCGTCACGGTCAGTTTGACGTCTTTGCCATCAACCTTTGCCGCGACTTCGAAGTCGCCGCCGTTGGCTTTGGCGTAGGCGTCGCCGGCTTTTTGCAGACTGGCGGCGAGCTCGGCAGGCTTGTCGGTTACCAGCGTGACCACCGAAGCCGATGGGATCTGGTTGGTCGCCTTGCCGCCGGTCATCGAAATGATTTCCGCGCCGTTGCCTTCGCCTTTGCGTTTGGCAAAGTTGGCCATGACGGTGCCGTAACCTTTTTCGGCGATCACTACCGGATAACCGCCGTCCAGCGCCATGTTGTAGTTCGGCGTCGGGTTGCGTTCGAAGTAATAGGGAATGGCATCGCCGCTGGTTTCTTCGGTGGTGTCGACCAGCAGCTTGAAGTTACGCGCCAGTGGCAGTTTCTCGTCCTTGATCACTTTCATGGCGTACAGCGCCACGACGATCGCATTCTTGTCATCCTCTGTGCCACGACCGTACATGCGATCGCCAATCAGCGTGACTTTGAACGGGTCGAGTTTGGTGCCATCTTTCAGCACCCAGTTTTCCGGCGTCACCGGCACCACATCGGCGTGGGCATGAATGCCAACGACTTCGTCGCCTTTGCCATCCAGAGAGATTTCGTAGACACGGTTATCGATGTTGCGGAATTTCAAACCGAAGGATTCGGCGAGTTTCTGGATCTCGCCGGCAATCTTGATGAATTCCGGGTTGTCGTGTTGCTCCACGCCGTCCTTGCGGAAGGTCGGGATCTCGACGAGTTGGCGCAGGGTTTCCAGCGCGGCCTTGCCATATTTCACGCGGGTATAAATGCCTAGCAGACGGTGAATTTCATTCCGCTGTTCGGCGTTCAGGGTCTTGTTGTCGAGGAAGGCGCTGATGGACGGGGTGAGATTATCCGTCTTGGCCAGGTCGCTTTTCGCCAGGCTGCCAAGAAAGCTACGGAAGTCCGTCAGGTTCTTGCCGTCAAAGGATTTCAGAATCGCTGCACTTTGCTCGGCAGTGATGTTGGCTTGTGCGGCGCTGGTAAACGTGGCGAGGCTGGCCATGACCAGAGTGGCAGCGGCCAGTTTTTTCAGGGAAAAGACCATGTAACAGGCATTCCTTTGCTAGAGATTGGGAAAATATGTCTGACGCTTGCGGCAGAAACATTTTGCAACCTACCACCATGAGCAGGTGAAGAGGGAGTCACAAACTTGATCTGTCGCACAGAAATGCAAAAGAGGCGCACAAATGAAAAAGTCCCGGCAGCTGATGCCGGGACTTTTTTGTGTGGGTTACATCGACAGCATCAGGCGTCCGGCAAATAGAATCAGGATGACGCCCATGCTGCGCTCGAACCAGTGTCCAAGGCGCATGAACAGCAGGCGCACTTTATTGCTGGAGAAAAACAGCGCGACGATCACAAACCACAGCGCGTTGACGAAGCACATCCACAATCCGTAGAACGCCTGGATCTGCAGCGGTGTGCTGGCGCTGATGATCGTGGTGAAGATCGCCAGGAAAAACAGCGTGGCCTTGGGGTTGGTCGCATTGGTCAGAAAACCGGTGCTGAATGCCTTGAACAGTGACTGTTCAACCAGCGGCTCATCGGCGTTTTTTTCACCTTCGACGCTGCTCTTCGGTTTGCTGCGGATCAGGCTGACGCCCAGATAGAGGATGTAAGCCCCACCGACCACTTTGGCCACAGTCAGCAGCCACGGCGTGGTGTGCATCAGGGCGCCGACGCCGAGCAGGGTATACAGCACATGCACGGAAATCCCCGCGCCGATGCCCAGCGCAGTGCAGATACCGACGAGCCGGCCGAAGCGCACGCTTTGACGGATGGTCACGGCGAAGTCCGGGCCGGGTGCTACCACGGCGAGAAAGTGGATGGTGGCCAATGCGAGAAACTCGCCCAGGTAATTGGAAAGCATGTCAGCTCCAGAAAGTCAGAGGGGAGGCATTGCCGCGATAGCCAACAAAGAACGACAGGCTCAAACGCGGATCCGCGACGCCCGGAGTGACCGAGTGCATTCGCCGCGAATTGAACATGATGAAATCGCCGGGCTGCGGTCGTACTTCGAGGGCGGGCGGCCCCAGCAGTGACGGCTCGATGCCGTAACTGTCGCCGCGCATTTCGTCGAATTGATCCGGGGTGATGTGGTCATTCCACATCTGCAAGGCGCCACCCTCGGCGGGCATGTTCAGGTAGACGTTGCAGGCAAATTGCGCCTCGAGACTGCGCGCCTGAAAACTGTCCGGGGCGTCCTTGGCGAAGATGTCGTGATGAGCAAGAAAGCACACGCCCGGTTTGACCACCCGCGACAAACCGACATACATCTTGCGCCCGTAGAGATTTTCCAGATGCGCGCCGGCGGGCCAGGATTCGTCGAGCATGCAGCGCAACGTGTCGATCGGCGAAGAGTAGGGCGCGCAGCGCTGGCGCAGTTCGTCGATGTTGCGGGTGGCGCGTTCGAAGTAATCCTCGATCAGCAGCGGCTGGTTTTCCGCCTCGTAAAAGGCCATGCCGATGCGGCCGATGCTCGGTGCGTTGATGTAGCCTTCAAAGCCCGGGGCGAGGATCTTGTCGCCAATTTCGATCGCCAGCGGCTCGGGCAGAAAGCGTTTGACGCGGATGGCGAGGACTTCTTCGTTGGCCAGTTTTTTTATGCACGTCTCATCGAGACGCTCGACGTCTAGCATCATTTTTTTTAGGTCCATCTATCGATAGTCAACGGAACCGGCGAGTGCGGTTCCCCGGCGTCGGACGCTGCGCGATGGCAATGTCCGAAATGCTCAATCCACGCTGTAGTGGACGGATAGCGTGCCCTTCTTCTGCGAAAGGGACGCGATCGTGACTGTGCCTAGATCCTTCAGGCTGCGTACGTGGGTGCCACCGCAGCCATAGGCTGGCAGCTCACCGAAACTGATTTCCCGCGCGCCTTCGCGCAGCGAGGTCAGGCGCGGCAGATCATGTTCGATCCACTGCTCGATACCGGTTTGCACGGTTGGCGCATCGATTTCTTCAGCGCTATCGCCCGGCTTGAATTGCACCCGGCCTTCGTCCGGCCAGTGGTGCGCCTTGATCGGCATCCAGCCCATGGCCTGAATGAAATGACCGATCAGGTGCCCGGCCGAGTGCATGCGCGTATTGAAGCGGCGGCGCTCTTCATCGATACGGATGACGGTCATGCCCAGCGGCAGCGGGCGGTCGACGAAATGCACAATGCGCTCCGGTTCCTGCACCACGCGCGACACCCGGCTTTCACCGATCCAGCCGGTATCGCAAGGCTGACCGCCGCCCTGGGGGTGAAACAGGGTGGCGCGCAGCACTACGGCGAATTCGTTCTCGTGGGGTGTGCAGTCGAGGACTTCGACATTCGCCTTGAGGTCGTCACTGTGAAAAAACAGGCGAAGCGTCATATTCCATGCCCTGATCGAAGTTCTGTTTTTATTATATGAATCGTGCAATAACGTGATAATCCATTCGAACATCAAAGGACTTGTGCGTCGTGAGCATCAATCTTCCGCTGCCGCTGCTGGGTGAAATGGCGATTTTCGTCAAGGTTGTCGAGACCGGCAGCTTCTCCGAAGCGGCGCGGCAGATGGGTTCCTCACCCTCGGCGGTCAGTCGCAGTATTTCCCGATTGGAAAAGGCGTTGGCCACGCGCTTGCTGCAACGCACCACGCGCAAACTGCGCTTGAGCGATGGTGGTGAGGAGGTGTTCAAGCGTTGCCAGGAAATGGTCAGCGCGGCCAGGTCGGTGATGGAAATAAGCGGTCAGTTCACCCACGAAGCTGAAGGCTTGGTGCGGGTCAGCGTGCCGAAGGCGGTGGGGCGTTTTGTGATTCATCCGCACATGCCGGAGTTTCTGCGCCGCTATCCCAAGGTTGATGTGGAGTTGTTGCTGGAAGATCGTCAGGTCGATCTGATCGATGATCATGTCGATCTGGCGATTCGCATCACTGATCGTCCACCGGCCGGTCTGGTCGGGCGGCAGTTGCTGACCATCGATCATTTGCTTTGCGCCACGCCGCAATACCTGGCCGAACATGGCACGCCGACGCATCCTCATGATTTGCTCAATCACAGTTGTATTTATCTTGGCGAAACACCGAGCGATGCGCGCTGGAAATTCAAGAAGGGCAGCAAGGCGGTGACGGTCGGCGTGCGTGGGCGCTATGCCGCCAATCACACGGGTGTGCGCTTGGGGGCGGTGTTGCAGCACATCGGGATTGGCAGTCTGCCGTATTTCACGGCGCGTTATGCGTTGGAGCAGAAGTTGATTGTGCAGGTGTTGCCGGACTGGACGTTTCTTGCCTCTTATCATGGTGGGTTGTGGTTGCTGCATTCGCCGACGCGTTATCTGCCGCCGAAGTTGCGGGTGTTTATTGATTATCTGGTGGAGTGTTTGCAGAAGGAGCCGACGTTGGGTAGGCCCGGGAAGTCGGTGGGCGGGGGCAATTTGGCTGTGGCGTATGAGCTGCCGGAGGGTGAGGGGTTGCTTTGAGGTTTTTTTTTGGGGGGGCTTGGCGGCCTTTGGGCCGACCATGCTCTGGTGGTTTGGGTGAATATCCGTTTCTGCGGTAACGGCTGCTTAGGGTTTCGCCCTTACGGCGACTTACTTTTTTACAAGCGCCTAAAAAAGTAAGCAAAAAACGCTAGCTCCTACGTTCGGCCCTCGCAGGCTCGGGTTCCTTCGCTGCGGGATCGATCCGGGCGCAGCGGCTACGGTTTGCTTCGCTGCACCTACACTCGCTGTGTACGACTGCGTCGTACGGTCGCTGCGCTCCCACGCCCGGATCAATCCCTCCGCTCAGCCTTCCGAGGTCGCTTGTGGATCAAGATCAAGAGCGGTACTCGAGCTTGCGCTCATTGTTTTGAGTGGTGAGGGGCGGGTGGTGTCTGGCTGTTTTTGTGGTGAATTTTTCCCTCACCCCAGCCCTCTCCCCAGGGAGAGGGAGCCGATTTTTTGGCTTTTCGAAATCTCATTCGACTCGGTAATTCAGACTGGGGACCTCGTCCAAACAAAGCGGTCAGTCCCCTCTCCCTCCGGGAGAGGGCTAGGGTGAGGGGGCTTTTGATCTTGAAAAAAAAGCCCGCATGGAATCTCCATGCGGGCCTTTTCAGTAGTGTTCGAATATCAGTGCTTGCTGTCCTGCGCCGACATGGCCAGCAGTTGTTTTTCCTGGTTCCAGTCGAACGGTTCGTCGTTCTGTTCGGCTTCGTAGCGGCGTTCTTCGAGGGCCTGGTAGAGGTCGATTTCTTCGTCGGAGAGGTAGTGCAGGCAGTCGCCGGCGAAGAACCACAGCAGGTCGCGTGGGATCAGGTGGGCGATTTGCGGGTAGCGGGTGATGACTTGGGTGAGGATGTCCTGGCCCAGGTATTGGCTTTCGATAGGGTCGATAGGCAGGGAGGCCAGCAGTTCGTCGAAGCGCTCGAGGAACAGGGCATGGCTTTCTTCGGGCACTTGTTCGGCCTCACCTACGGCGACCAGGATACTGCGCAGGTGGTCGAGCAACACGAGATGATCGGCAACGACGTTGGACACGAGATAAGTCCTCAAGAGCAAAACGGGCGCGGGAGTATAAAGCCCTCGCGCCGTTTTTTCACATAAACCGGGTTCAGCGGACTTTGCCCTCTGCCTGGGTCAGTTCTTCTTTGGCGAAATCGTCGACGTCGATCACCTTGCGGCGGGCCGCTTCGGCGTCGCGCAGGCTTTGCGCTTCGACGGCTTGCAGCACGCCGGCTTCCAGCGCGGCATCGATGGCGTGTTCGCCGGCTGCCGGTTTGACCTGGCCGCTCTTCAGTGCGGTGTGCAGTTTCTTGTGGAGCGGTTGCGCGGCATTGAGCAGGTCGCTGGCGTGTTGCAGCGCGCCCACGGCATCGTCCGCCGATTGCGGGCGGTAGCAGCCGGCGAGCAATTCTTCGAGGGCCGGATCGCCTTTGGCGCGACCGATGACCGCAGCGACTTCGGCGCCGAGTTTGTCCGATGGGCCTTTGTGACGGCGCCCGAACGGGAAGACGATGACCCGCAGCAGGCAGCCGAAGACTTTGTTCGGGAAGTTGCTCAGCAGTTCATCCAGCGCACGCTCCGACTGGCCGAGGCTTTCTTCCATGGCCCAGCGGAACAGCGGTTCCATGTACGCCGGCGAATCCAGGTCGTGATAACGCTTGAGCGCCGCAGAGGCCAGATACAGGTTGCTCAGCACGTCGCCGAGGCGCGCCGACAGGCGTTCGCGGCGTTTCAGTTCGCCGCCCGGGAGCATCATGCTGAAGTCGGCGAGCATCGCGAATGCGGCGGCCTGACGGTTCAGCGCGCGGAAGTAGCCTTGGCTGATCCTGTCGCCCGGCGCATGTTCAAAGTGACCAAGGCCGAGGTTCAGCACCAGTGTGCTGGCGGCATTGCTGACGGCGAAACCGATGTGCTTGAGCAACAGACCGTCGAATTCCTTGAGTGCCTGATCCTTGTCCTCGCGACCGGCCAGGGCCATTTCCTTGAGTACGAACGGATGGCAACGGATCGCGCCCTGACCGAAGATCATCAGGTTGCGCGACAGGATGTTCGCGCCTTCGACGGTGATGAAGATCGGCGCGCCGTTCCAGCTGCGGCCCAGGTAGTTGTTCGGCCCCATGATGATCGCTTTACCACCATGCACATCCATGGCGTGGCTGATGCATTCGCGGCCGCGTTCGGTGAGGTGGTATTTGAGGATCGCCGACAGCACCGAGGGTTTTTCACCCAGGTCCACCGCGTTGGCGGTGAGCATGCGGGCGGCGTCCATCATCCACGCGTTACCGCCGATGCGCGCCATGGCTTCCTGGATACCTTCGAAAGCGGACAGCGGCACATTGAATTGCTCGCGAATCTGCGCGTACTGACCAGTGACCAGACTGGTGAACTTGGCCGCGCCGGTGCCCACGGCTGGCAGCGAGATCGAACGCCCGACGGACAGGCAGTTCATCAGCATCATCCAGCCTTTGCCGAGCATTTCCTCACCACCGATGAGGTAGTCCAGCGGAATGAACACGTCCTTGCCGGAGTTCGGGCCGTTCATGAACGCGGCGCCCAGCGGCAGGTGCCGACGACCGATTTCCACACCTGCGGTATCGGTCGGGATCAGCGCCAGACTGATGCCGAGGTCCTCTTCTTCACCGAGCAGGTGATCCGGGTCATAAGCCTTGAATGCCAGGCCAAGCAGGGTCGCGACCGGGCCGAGGGTGATGTAGCGCTTTTCCCAGTTCAGGCGCAGGCCGATGACTTCCTGTCCTTCCCACTGGCCTTTGCAGATGATCCCGGTGTCGGGCATCGCGCCGGCATCGGAACCGGCCAGCGGGCCGGTGAGGGCGAAGCACGGAATATCGTCGCCACGGGCCAGGCGCGGCAGGTAGTGATTACGTTGTTCGTCGGTGCCGTAATGCAGCAGCAATTCGGCCGGGCCGAGGGAGTTCGGGACCATCACGGTAGAGGCGAGGTCACCGCTGCGCGTCGCCAGTTTCATTGCCACTTGTGAGTGAGCGTAGGCCGAGAAGCCTTTGCCGCCGTATTCCTTGGGAATGATCAGGGCGAAAAAGCCATGTTCCTTGATGTGCGTCCAGGCCTCGGGCGGCAGGTCCATGGACTGGCCGATCTGCCAGTCGCTGACCATTGCGCAGAGTTCTTCGGTCGGGCCGTCGATGAAGGCTTGTTCTTCTTCGCTCAGTTGCACTTTTGGATAGGACAGCAGTTTGTCCCAGTCCGGACGGCCGCTGAACAGCTCGCCGTCCCACCATACGGTGCCAGCATCGATCGCGTCGCGTTCGGTCTGCGACATGGGCGGCAGGGTTTTCTGGAACCAGTTGAACAGCGGCGCGGTGAAGTGCTTGCGGCGCAGGTCAGGCAGCAACAATGGCGCGGCGACCACCGCCAACAGGACCCAGAAGACAAACAGCAGCCAGCCCGGCGCGTGACTGAAAATCCCCATGGCGACGAGATAGGCCGCAACGATGCCCAACGCGGGCAGCGGGGCGATGCGTCGATGGGCGAGATACGCCACGCCGACGATCAAAACCAGTATCCACAACAACAGCATATTCAGTCCTCCGTGAACCAAGGCAAATCGACCCTCCACAGCTTAGACGGCATCTGCAAATAAGGGTGGTCAGAGCATGGTGATTGAAATCGTGGGAAACCCCGGATGGTTTTCGTAGGTTCGGTGGGCAACACGTGTGGGAAATCGTTCGTTGCTGCGCAGCTTTGCTTTCAGGTTTGGCCGAAACGTCGTTATCTCTGTGCTCAGGCTGTCGCTAGACTCGTGGCTTACCCAGGAGATTGCCGTCATGCACGAGTATCTGAGCCCCGGCCGCTTCATCGATAGTGACCACCCGGCGGTGGTGGAGTTCGCCGAGCAGCATCGCGGCGCCAGTAACGATCCGCGTGAGCAGGCGATCAGTCTGTATTACGCCGTGCGCGAGGCGGTGCGCTACAACCCCTACACCTTCAGTCGTGATCCGCAAACTTTGTGTGGCAGTTACGCACTGGCGGCGGGGGAGAGTTATTGCGTGCCGAAAGCTACGCTGCTCGCCGGTTGTGCCCGGCATTGCGGGATCCCGGCGCGCATCGGTCTGGCCGATGTGCGCAATCATTTGTCGACGCCGCGTCTGCTCGAGTTGCTGAAAAGCGACGTGTTCGCCATGCATGGCTACACCGAGCTGTTTCTCGACGGCCGCTGGGTCAAGGCGACGCCGGCGTTCAACCAGCAACTGTGCGAGCTGTTCAACGTCGCAGCGCTGGAATTCGACGGGGTCAACGACAGCGTTTTCCACCCGTTCAACCGTGATGGCGCGCAGTTGATGGAATATCTGCTCGATCACGGCCAGTTCACCGATGTGCCGGAAACGTTCTTCTTCGAGCACCTGCAAAAGTGCTATCCGCATCTGTTCAGTGAGCAACTGCCGGTGCTGTTGGGCGACATGCAGACTGATTTGAGTCGCACCTGATCCGGCGTATGCTGGCCGTCCACTCACTTGCAAAGAGGCGGTCATGCTGAAGATCTGGGGACGGAAAAATTCATCGAACGTCAGAAAGCCCTTGTGGGCTGCCGAAGAGTTGGGCTTGGCTTACGAGGCCATCGATGCCGGCGGCGCGTTCGGTGTGGTCGATACGCCCGAGTACCGCGCGATGAACCCCAATGGCCGGGTGCCCGTGATCGAGGATGACGGTTTCGTGCTTTGGGAATCCAACGCCATCGTTCGCTACCTGCTGGCCAAGCACGCCCCAGACAGCGCTTGGTACCCGGCGGATGCGCAAGCCCGCGCCACGGCGGACAAATGGATGGACTGGACCACGTCGAGTTTCGCCGGGCCGTTTCGCACGGTGTTCTGGGGTGTGCTGCGCACGCCTGCCGAGAAGCAGGACTGGAAGGCGATCAACGCCGCGATCAAGGAATGCGATGAACTGCTGAACATGGCCGACCACGCCTTGATCAGCCAGCCTTATCTCTCCGGCAATGACATCGGCATGGGCGACATCCCGTTGGGCAGTTTCATCTATGCCTGGTTCGAAATGCCCATCGAGCGCGCCCCGCAACCGCATCTGCAAGCCTGGTATGAACGTTTGAAGCAGCGTGTGGCCTATCAGAAAGCGGTCATGACCGCGTTGACTTGATAATTACTATCGACACACTTGACTGTACTTGTGCGGCGGCGGCAAGCACCATTGCGAACTTGCGCCGCGGTTGTTTCCCTCGCCGTCCGCCCTTATTTACTTCTTTCCTTCCTTCTTGGTGCGTAAATCCGATATGAGTTCCGCTCTGTCCATCCGGCAGCTAACCAAAACCTACGGCAACGGGTTCCAGGCCTTGAGTGGTATCGATCTGGACGTCGCCGAAGGTGACTTTTTCGCCTTGCTCGGCCCCAACGGCGCCGGCAAATCCACAACCATCGGCATCCTCTCGACCCTGGTCAACAAGACCAGCGGCACCGTGAATATTTTCGGCCATGACCTGGACAAGAACCCGGCGGCGCTCAAGCGCTCGATCGGCGTGGTGCCGCAGGAATTCAACTTCAACCAGTTCGAAAAGACCTTCGACATCGTCGTGACCCAGGCCGGTTACTACGGCATTCCGGCGAAAGTCGCCAAGGAACGCGCCGAGCAGTACCTGACCCAGCTGGGCCTGTGGGACAAGCGCGATGTGCCGTCGCGTTCGCTGTCCGGCGGCATGAAACGTCGTTTGATGATCGCTCGTGCACTGGTGCACGAACCGCGTCTGCTTATTCTTGATGAACCGACTGCGGGCGTCGACATCGAGCTGCGCCGTTCGATGTGGACCTTCCTCACCGAGCTGAACCAGAAAGGCATCACCATCATCCTGACCACGCATTATCTGGAAGAGGCCGAGCAGCTGTGCCGCAACATCGGCATCATCGACCACGGCACCATCGTCGAAAACACCAGCATGAAACAGTTGCTGGGCCAGTTGCACGTGGAAACCTTTTTGCTCGACCTGAAACACGACTTGCACGTTGCGCCGCAATTGCTCGGCTACCCGGCCCGATTGCTCGACGGCCACACCCTGGAAGTGCAGGTCGACAAATCCATGGGCATCACGGCGCTGTTCACCCAGTTGGCGCAGCAGAACATCGAAGTGCTGAGCCTGCGCAACAAAACCAATCGCCTTGAGGAGTTGTTCGTGTCCCTGGTGGAGAAAAATCTGTCGAAGGTGGCGGTATGAGTTCCGAGTTCGGTCCCAACCTCGTCGCCCTGCAAACCATCGTCTACCGCGAGGTCAAACGCTTCATGCGGATCTGGCCGCAGACGTTGCTGCCGCCGGCGATCACCATGGTTCTGTACTTCGTGATTTTCGGCAACCTGATCGGCCGACAGATCGGCGACATGGGTGGCTTCACCTACATGGAGTACATCGTGCCGGGTCTGATCATGATGTCAGTGATCACCAACTCCTACGGCAACGTGGTCTCGAGCTTTTTCGGCAGCAAGTTCCAGCGCTCGATCGAAGAGCTGATGGTCTCGCCGGTGTCACCGCACACGATCCTGATCGGCTTCACCATTGGTGGGGTATTGCGCGGTCTGGCGGTGGGTCTGATCGTGACGATCCTGTCGCTGTTCTTCACCCATCTGCAGGTGCATCACCTCGGCGTGACCATCCTTGTGGTGGTACTGACCGCGACGATCTTTTCGCTGCTGGGCTTTATCAACGCGGTGTTTGCGCGCAACTTCGATGATATTTCGATCATCCCGACCTTTGTGCTGACCCCGCTGACTTACCTGGGCGGCGTGTTCTACTCGATCACTTTGCTGCCACCGTTCTGGCAGACCGTGTCGCTGGCCAACCCGGTGCTGCACATGGTCAACGCCTTCCGCTACGGCATCCTTGGTGTCTCGGATATCCGTATAGGCATCGCCATCACCTTCATGCTGGTGGCGACCGTGGTGCTGTATCTCGGCTGTGCGCGGTTGTTGGTGAGCGGGCGCGGGATGCGTACCTGATCCCGACCGCGTCGCTTTCTTCGCGAGCAGGCTCGCTCCCACATTGGAATGATGTTCTCTGTGGGAGCGAGCCTGCTCGCGAAGGGGCCAGCCCAGACACAACAAAAAACGGCCTCCCATCGCGGAGGCCGTTTTGCTTTCATTTCTGCCGACTTTGCTTGCGCCGCCGCCATTGCCGCGCCACCCACCAGCGCCAGTACAGCATCACCAGAAAATAGGCGAGGACGCCCAGCACCAGGCCAACAACCACCGAGCCCAATAAAAACGGCTGCCACAATGTCGACAGCTCACCGCTGATCCATTCCCAGGTCAACTCGTCCGGCAGATGCCGCGCCGGCACATCCATCAGGAACGCCCCGGCCTGGTAGGTGCAGAAAAACACCGCCGGCATGGTGATCGGATTGGTCAGCCAGACCAGGCTCACCGCGATTGGCATATTGCCGCGCACCATCACCGCCAATGCCGCCGCTACCAGCATCTGTGCCGGGATCGGCAGGAATGCCGCAAACAGGCCGACCGCCATCGCCCGGGCGACCGAGTGGCGGTTGAGATGCCAGAGGTTAGGGTCATGCAGCAACGTGCCGAGAAAGCGTAAGGATTTGTGTTCCCTGATGCTCGTCGGGTCGGGCATGTAACGTTTGAATAAGCGCCGGGGCATAGGGCTTCTCGGTCGGTTAAGGCGGCAAGTATGTCTGGATTCTACGAACCGCCCATTCAGACTTTGTGACAATTGTTGACGACGGTGGTGCCGCAGACCGGCTATGCCTAGTGGGGGGACTCTCAAGGACGGGCATATGCGCACAGGGATGATGGCGCTGGCAGTCGGTCTGCTGGCCCCGGTTTTTTTGCCGGCCTTGCCGCCGGTCGGTTGGTTGCTGGTGCTGCCAATGGTGGCGCTGATGTTGCTGCCGTTTCGCAGCTTTCCACTGGCATTTTTGCTGTTTGGCTTTACCTGGGCCTGCGTTGGCGCGCAGTGGGCGCTAAATGACCGCTTGCCACCGAGCCTGGACGGCGAAACCCGTTGGCTTGAAGGGCGCGTGGTCGGCTTACCGCAGCACAGCGATGGCGTGGTGCGTTTCGAGCTGGCTGATGCGCGCTCACGCCACGAAAAACTGCCATCGCTGCTGCGCCTGGCCTGGTACGCCGGGCCGCCGGTCAACAGCGGCGAACGCTGGCGACTGGCGGTGAAATTGAAGCACCCGGGTGGCCTGCTCAACCCGCACGCCTTCGATTACGAGGCCTGGCTGCTCGCGCAACGGATCGGCGCAACCGGCACGATCAAGGATGGCCAGCGCCTGGCTGAGGCCCGGTATGCATGGCGCGACGGCGTTCGCCAGCGCCTGCTGGCGGCCGATACGCAAGGACGCGAGGGCGCGCTGGCGGCGCTGGTGCTTGGCGACGGTTCGGGGCTGAGTCGCGAGGACTGGCAGATTCTGCAAGACACCGGCACCGTGCATCTGCTGGTGATCTCCGGCCAGCACATCGGTTTGCTCGCCGCAGTGATGTATCTGCTGGTTGCCGGGCTGGCGCGTTTCGGAATCTGGCCGGTGCGCTGGCCATGGTTGCCGTGGGCGTGTGGCCTGGCATTCGCGGCGGCGTTGGGTTACGGCTTGCTCGCCGGGTTCGATGTGCCGGTGCAGCGCGCCTGCGTGATGGTGACGCTGGTGCTGCTGTGGCGGCTGCGTTTTCGCCATCTCGGCGCGTGGTGGCCGTTATTGCTGGCGTTCAATGGCGTGCTGTTGTTCGATCCACTGGCCAGTTTGCGTCCCGGCTTCTGGCTGTCTTTCGCGGCGGTGGCAGTGTTGATCTTCACTTTCGGCGGGCGGCTTGGGGCTTGGCGCTGGTGGCAGACCTGGACCCGCGCGCAGTGGCTGATCGCGATCGGCTTGTGTCCGGTGTTGCTGGCGTTGAGCTTGCCCATCAGCGTCAGCGGGCCTGTAGCCAATCTGCTGGCCGTTCCGTGGGTCAGCCTCGTGGTGCTGCCGCCGGCATTGCTCGGCACGCTATTGCTGCCCGTGCCTTATGTTGGCGAAGGACTGTTGTGGCTGGCCGGTGGTTTGATCGACTGGCTGTTTATCGGGCTGGCGCTGATTGCCGGGCAATGGCCGGCGTGGATACCGGCCGCCATTCCATGGTGGGCTTTGGTCCTGGGCAGCCTTGGCGCCATTTTATTGCTGTTGCCCCGTGGCGTGCCAATGCGTCCGATGGGCTGGCCGCTGCTGTTGCTCTTGGCACTGCCGCCTCAAGAGCGAATAGAGGAAGGGCGAGCCGATGTCTGGCAAATCGACGTCGGCCAAGGCTTGGCGATTTTTGTGCGCACGCGACATCACGCATTGCTCTATGACGCCGGCCCGCGTTTCGGCGAGTTCGATCTCGGCGAGCGAGTGGTATTGCCAGCGTTACGTAAACTCAATGTGCAAGCGCTCGACTTAATGCTGCTCAGCCACGCTGACGCCGATCACGCTGGCGGCGCCCGGGCGGTCATGCGTGGATTGAACGTGCACCGCGTGGTCAGCGGCGATCCGCCAAACCTGCCGCCGGAGCTGAACGCCGAAGCCTGCGCAAGTGGCGAACAGTGGCAGTGGGATGGCGTGCAGTTCCAGCTCTGGCAATGGTCGGCGGCCGATGACAGCAACCAGCGCTCCTGTGTATTGCAGATCGAAGCCAACGGTGAACGCCTGCTGCTCACCGGCGACATCGACATTCACGCCGAGCGCGTTCTGCTCGACAGCCCACTGGCCGTGCCGACGCAGTGGCTGCAATCGCCACATCACGGCAGTCGCAGTTCATCGTCGATGGCGCTGTTGAAAGCCTTGCAGCCGGAATCAGTGCTGATCTCCCGTGGCCACGGCAACTCCTTCGGTCATCCGCATCCCACCGTGCTGGCGCGCTACCGCAAGCAAGGTCTGCGCATCTACGACAGCGCCGAACAAGGTGCCATTCATTTGCAACTGGGCAGCTTCAAGCCGCCGTGGACGATGCGGCAACAGCGGCGTTTCTGGCGCGATCCGCCGGTCCCGGGCCGTTGATCGGTGCCAGCATGGGTGCCACCTCACGGTCGTCGGGGCGGCGGGTCTTAATCGCGGATCGGTATGGTAAAGTGGCGCACTTTTTCGAGGGGACTGTCACTGTGTGGGAATTGGTCAAATCCGGCGGCTGGATGATGTTGCCGATCATTCTGAGTTCCATCGCGGCCATGGCGATCGTCGCCGAGCGCCTGTGGACACTACGCGCCAGTCGCGTCACCCCCGAGCATCTGCTGGGTCAGGTCTGGGTCTGGATCAAGGACAAGCAGCTCAACAAGGAAAAACTCAAGGAGTTGCGCGCCAACTCGCCGCTGGGGGAAATCCTCGCCGCAGGCCTGGCCAATTCCAAGCATGGTCGCGAGATCATGAAAGAGTGCATCGAAGAGGCTGCTGCGCGGGTCATTCATGAACTCGAACGCTACATCAACGCCCTCGGCACCATCGCGGCCATGGCGCCATTGCTCGGCCTGCTCGGCACCGTGCTGGGCATGATCGACATTTTCAGTGCCTTCACCGGTTCCGGCATGACCACCAATGCTTCGGTACTGGCCGGCGGTATTTCCAAAGCGCTGATCACGACCGCAGCGGGCCTGATGGTCGGTATTCCGGCGGTGTTCTTCCACCGCTTCCTGCAACGTCGTATCGACGAGCTGGTGGTCGGTATGGAGCAGGAAGCGATCAAACTGGTGGAAGTGGTGCAGGGCGACCGTGATGTCGATCTGGCCGAGGGCAAAGCGTGAAATTCCGTCGAAAGCCCCGGGAAACCGTGGACATCAACCTCGCGTCGCTGATCGACGTGGTGTTTATCCTGCTGCTGTTTTTCGTGGTCACTACCACTTTCACTCGGGAAACCCAGCTGCGCGTGAATCTGCCGGAAGCGGTCAGCGGTTCGCCCGCCGAAGATCAGCAGGTCAAACAGCTGGACGTCGCGATCAGTGCCGAAGGCGTGTTCTCGGTGAACAACAAGATTCTGCCGAAAAATGATCTGCCGACGCTGATGGAAGCCATGCAGAAAGAATCCAACGGCGACACCAACATGCCGTTGTCGATCAGTGCCGATGGCAAGGCCCAGCATCAATCGGTGATCACTGCCATGGACGCGGCCGGCAAGCTCGGTTTCAGCCATCTGCGCATGACCACGGTCGAGGCGGCGCCGAAATCCTGATGAGCCTGTCCGATCGCCTGCTCGCCGCGTGGTATCAGGGGCACCCGGCCCTGACGCTGCTGCGGCCGCTGGAAATGCTGTATCGCCGCGTGGTGATCAACAAGCGTCAGCGCTTTCTCGACGGTGACGGAGAGATCTACCAATCGCCCGTGCCGCTGATCGTGGTCGGCAATATCACCGTCGGTGGCACCGGCAAGACGCCGATGATTCTCTGGCTGATCGAACATTGCCGACGCCGTGGACTGCGCGTCGGCGTGGTCAGCCGCGGTTACGGCGCCAAACCGCCGCACCTGCCGTGGCGGGTCGAGGCCGAGCACAGCGCCGAGGTTGCCGGTGACGAGCCGCTGCTGATCGTCCAGCGCACTGGTGTGCCGCTGATGATCGACCCTGATCGCAGCGCCGCCGTCAAAGCCTTGATTGCCAGTGAGCCGCTGGACCTGATTCTGTCTGACGACGGCATGCAGCATTATCGCCTCGCGCGGGATCTGGAACTGGTGCTGATCGATGCCGCGCGCGGACTGGGCAATCAGCGCTGTCTGCCGGCCGGGCCGTTGCGTGAGCCGGTCGAGCGCCTGCAAAGTGTCGATGGCGTGCTGTTCAACGGTGCCCTTGATGATCGCGACGATGGTTTCGCCTTCCGCCTGCAACCCACGGCCCTGGTCAATCTGCGCAGCGGCGAACGTCAGTCACTGGAGCATTTCCCGCCGGGGCAAGCGCTGCATGCGGTGGCCGGGATCGGCAACCCGCAACGTTTCTTCAATACCCTCGAAGCGCTAGACTGGCGGCCAGTCCCGCATGCATTTGCCGACCACGCCGAGTACAGCGTGCAGGCTTTGAATTTCACCCCGTCATTGCCGTTGGTGATGACCGAAAAGGACGCGGTGAAGTGCCGTGCCTTTGCTGCTGCCGACTGGTGGTATCTGGCGGTCGATGCCGTGCCGTCGCCAGCCTTCGTGGCCTGGTTCGACACTCAGCTGATGCGCCTGTTGCCGGATCGTCTGCTGCCTTAACTCTTTTATTTCTGGGAATGTTCATGGACACCAAATTGCTCGACATCCTCGCTTGCCCCGTGTGCAAAGGCCCGCTCAAGCTCAGTGCCGACAAGACCGAGCTGATCAGCAAGGGCGCTGGTCTGGCGTACCCGATCCGCGACGGCATCCCGGTGATGCTGGAAAGCGAAGCGCGCACCCTGACCACCGACGAGCGCCTGGATAAATGACCACAGCCTTCACCGTTGTCATCCCGTCGCGGTTCGCCTCGACCCGTCTGCCGGGCAAGCCGTTGCTGGATATTGCCGGCAAGCCGATGATCCAGCATGTCTGGGAACAGGCGAGCAAAAGCAGCGCCAGCCGTGTGGTTGTCGCGACTGACGATGCGCGCATCGTCGAGGCCTGCAGAAGCTTCGGCGCCGAAGTGGTGCTGACCCGTGAAGATCACAATTCCGGCACCGATCGTCTGGCCGAGGTCGCAGCGAAACTCGGTCTTGCGCCTGATGCGATCGTGGTCAACGTCCAGGGCGATGAGCCGCTGATTCCGCCAAGCGTGATTGATCAGGTCGCCGCTAACCTGGCCGCTCACACCGAAGCGCGCATGGCCACGCTGGCTGAGCCGATCGAAGACGTGGAAACCCTGTTCAACCCCAACGTGGTCAAGGTCGCCAGCGACATCAACGGCCTCGCGCTGACTTTCAGTCGCGCCACCTTGCCTTGGGCTCGCGATGCATTTGCCAAGAGCCGCGAGCAACTGCCGGAAGGCGTGCCCTATCGCCGCCACATCGGTATTTATGCCTATCGCGCCGGGTTCCTCCACGACTTCGTGAGCTGGGGGCCGTGCTGGCTGGAAAATACCGAATCCCTCGAGCAACTGCGTGCCCTGTGGCACGGCGTGCGCATTCATGTTGCCGACGCGCTGATCGCGCCGCCGACCGGTGTCGACACCGTCGAAGACCTTGAGCGGGTTCGTCGCCTGCTGGGGGGCCTGATGCGCGTTCTGTTTGTGTGCCTGGGCAACATATGCCGTTCGCCCACCGCCGAAGGCGTGTTGCGCCACAAGTTGCGTGAAGCCGGGCTGGCGGATGTGGTCGAAGTGGCCTCCGCCGGCACCGGTGACTGGCACGTCGGCAACCCGCCGGACAAGCGCAGCCAGGCGGCGGCGAAACTGCGCGGTTATGACCTGTCGACGCAACGCGCGCAGCAGGTCAGCCGGGCCGATTTCGCCAGCTACGACCTGATTCTCGCCATGGACAACAGCAATCTGCGCAACCTCAAGGCTTTGCAGCCGTCCACCGGCAGGGCCGAGCTGGATCTGTTCCTGCGTCGTTATGCCGGGCTGGTCGATGAAGTGCCGGACCCGTATTACGACGGTGATCAGGGTTTCGAGCAGGTGCTGGATCTGATCGAAGCGGCCTGCGACCAGTTGCTGATCGAAGTGAAGGGGCGGTTATGAGTTTGCAGGTCCAAGCGCAAGTGTCGCTGAAAGCCTTCAACACTTTCGGCGTTGATGTGCGCGCGCAGCTGTTTGCCGAAGCCCACAGTGATGGCGATGTCCGCGAAGCGCTGGCCTATGCCGCGTCCCATGACGTGCCGTTGCTGGTGATCGGCGGCGGCAGCAACTTGCTGCTGACGGCGGATATTCCGGCGTTGGTGCTGCGCATGGTCACGCGCGGCATCCGCCTGCTCAGCGATGATGGCAATCGCGTGGTGGTCGAGGCGGAAGCGGGCGAACCGTGGCATCCATTCGTGCAGCACACGCTGGCCCAGGGTTTGGCCGGGCTGGAAAACCTCAGCCTGATTCCTGGCACCGTTGGCGCCGCGCCGATGCAGAATATCGGTGCCTATGGTGTCGAGATCAAGGACGTGTTTGCCGGCCTGACCGCGCTGGACCGCGAGAGCGGCGAACTGCGTGATTTCAGTCTGGAAGACTGCAACTTCGGCTACCGCGACAGCCTGTTCAAGCAGCAGCCGGGACGTTGGCTGATCCTGCGGGTACGCTTCACGCTTGATCGCGCCGCGCACCTGCATCTGGAATACGGTCCGGTGCGCCAGCGCCTGAGCGAGCAGGGTATCGAGCAGCCGACGCCCACCGATGTCAGCCGCGCCATCTGTAGCATCCGCAGCGAAAAACTGCCGGACCCGGCGGTGCTCGGCAACGCCGGCAGCTTCTTCAAAAACCCGCTGGTGCCCGCCGCTGTGGTCACGCAGATCAAAACGCAGCACCCGGATCTGGTGGCTTACCCGCAAGCGGACGGGCAGATGAAACTGGCCGCTGGCTGGCTGATCGAACGCGCCGGCTGGAAGGGTTTTCGCGATGGCGATGCCGGCGTGCACAAGTTGCAGGCGCTGGTGCTGGTCAACTACGGCACGGCCACCGGCCTGCAACTGCTCGACCTGGCGCAACGTATCCAGAAAGACATCGCCGAGCGCTTCCATGTCGAACTGGAAATGGAGCCCAATCGGTATTGAGGCTACGCTTGCCTGACGCCATCCAAAGCCCTGCACTGATGAAAAAAGTGCAGGGCTTTTTTGTTAATGCTGGGTTAACTTAGCGACCTAACGATACCTACCATTTGCTCCACCCAAAGGCCCGGTGCAGACGTTCCCGTCGGCGCAAGAGAGCCTGATTAGCCTGAGTCGATCTGCGCGAACCCACCGCTGATTTTCCGGCGGCAGATTGCTCGACCCCATAACCACTAAAAATATGCGGGCGTGCCCATGATTACCCTGAAACTCAACGGTCAAGACCACTCCCTCGATGTCACCGAAGACATGCCGCTGTTGTGGGCAATTCGTGATGTCGCCGGTTACAACGGCACAAAATTTGGTTGCGGCATGGGCCTGTGCGGCGCCTGCACCATCCATATCGACGGCTTGCCGGCACGCAGTTGCATCACGCCGATCGGCTCGGTAATTGGTCAGAACGTCACCACCATCGATAATCTCCACGCCGACCCGGTAGGCAAGGTCGTGCAGCAAGCCTGGCTCGACAGTGCCGTGGCCCAATGTGGTTATTGCCAGGGCGGGCAGATCATGTCGGCCACCGCTCTGCTGAAAACCAATCCGAACCCGAGCGACGAGCAGATCGAAGAAGCCATGGTGGGCAACATCTGCCGCTGCGGTACTTACAACCGGATCAAAACCGCGATCCGCCAGGCCTCCACCCAACTGAAGGGGGTGAAGGCATGAGCCGCGTCCCGAATGATTTCGCCCTGAGTAACCTCAGCCGCCGTGGCTTTCTCAAAGGCGTCGGCGCCACCAGCGCGCTGGTCCTCGCCGCGAGCTGGGGCTGGCAGGATGCGCTGGCCGATGACGCTGCGAAGAAGTTTGGCGCCGATGGCATGCCCAATGGCTGGATCGACGATCCCAAGGTTTACGTGAGCATTGCTGCCGATGGCAGCGTCACCGTGGTTTGCAACCGTTCGGAAATGGGCCAGGGCGTGCGCACCAGCCTGAGCATGGTAGTGGCCGATGAACTCGAGGCCGATTGGGCGCAGGTCAAAGTGCAGCAGGCGCCGGGCGACGAAGTGCGCTTCGGCAACCAGGACACCGATGGTTCGCGCAGCATGCGTCACTGGTACGAGCCGATGCGTCGTTGCGGCGCCGCCGCGCGGACCATGCTCGAACAGGCCGCTGCTGCGCAGTGGAAAGTGCCGGTTGGCGAATGCCATGCGCAACTGCACAAGGTCATTCACAAACCGTCCGGCCGCGAACTGGGCTACGGCGAACTCGCCGCTGCCGCCAGTGCGCTGGCTGTGCCGGCGCGTGACAGCCTGCGACTCAAGCAGCCGTCGGAATTTCGCTACATCGGTAAGGAAGGCACCAAGGCCATCGACGGTGCCGATATCGTCAATGGCCGCGCAGTGTACGGCGCCGATGTGCATTTCGATGGCATGCTCTACGCCACCATCGCTCGCCCGGCGGTTTATGGAGGCAAGGTCAAAAGCCTCGATGACAGCGCCGCACTGAAAGTCCCTGGCGTGCTAAAAGTCATGCAGATCGAAGGACGGCCATTGCCGTCGGAGTTCCAGCCACTAGGCGGCGTCGCGGTTGTGGCCAGCAATACCTGGGCGGCGATCAAGGGCCGCGAGGCGCTGAAGATCGAGTGGGATGACGGCCCGAATGCCAGTTATGACTCGATTGCCTATCGCAAAGAGCTTGAAGCCGCGTCGCTGAAGGCCGGCAAAGTGGTGCGCAACACCGGTGATATCGACAAGGCCTTGAGCGGCGCTGCCAGCACTCTCGAAGCGTCGTATTACCTGCCGCACCTGGCGCAGGCGCCGATGGAACCGATGGTTGCTATCGCCCGTTACAAGGACGGCGTCTGCGAGGCTTGGGCGCCGAGTCAGGCACCGCAGGTCACCCGTGAGCGCATCGCCGAGCGTCTTGGCGTGCCGTTCGAAAAGGTCACCGTCAACGTGACATTGCTGGGCGGTGGTTTCGGTCGCAAGTCGAAACCGGACTTCGTCGTCGAAGCGGCGATTCTCGCCAAGGAATTTCCGGGCAAGGCTGTACGGGTGCAGTGGACGCGCGAAGACGACATCCACAACTCGTATTTCCACACCGTGTCGGCGGAATATCTGAAGGCGGGCATCGACAAGAACGGCATGCCGTCCGGCTGGCTGCATCGCACCGTGGCGCCGAGCATCACCGCGTTGTTTGCGCCGGACATGAACCATGAGGCGGCGTTCGAGCTGGGCATGGGCTTTACCAACATGGCCTACGCGATTCCTAACGTGCGCCTGGAAAACCCCGAAGCCAAGGTACACACGCGGGTTGGCTGGTATCGCTCGGTGTCGAACATTCCCCACGGCTTCGCGATTCAGAGTTTCGTCGACGAACTGGCGCACAAGGCCGGGGAAGATCCGCTCAAGTACCAGATCAAATTGCTCGGCCCGGACCGGCAGATCGATCCTCGCACCTTGAGCGAAGAGTGGAACTACGGCGAATCGCCCGAGCGTTACCCGATCGACACCGGGCGCATGCGCACCGTGCTGGAAACCGCCGCCAAGGCAGCCGGTTGGGGGCGCAAACTGCCCAAGGGTCGCGGCCTCGGTCTGGCGGTGCATTACAGCTTCGTCACCTATGTCGCGGCAGTGATCGAAGTCGAGGTCAAGGACGACGGTTCGCTGATCGTGCACAAGGCCGACATCGCCGTGGACTGCGGGCCGCAGATCAACCCTGAGCGCATCCGTTCGCAGTTCGAAGGCGCGTGCGTCATGGGCCTGGGCAACGCTGTGCTCGGTGAGATCAGCTTCAAGGACGGCAAGGTCCAGCAGAACAACTTCCATATGTACGAGGTCGCGCGCATGTCGCTGGCGCCCAAGGAAGTCGCGGTGCATCTGGTCACGCCGCCGGGTGACGTGCCGTTGGGCGGCGTTGGTGAGCCGGGCGTGCCGCCGATTGCTCCGGCGCTGTGCAACGCGATCTTCGCCGCCACCGGCAAGCGTATCCGCAATCTGCCGGTGCGTTATCAGTTACAAGGCTGGCAGAAGGCGGAGGCGTAAATGGACAGCGTCGATCTCAACGTCCTGCGCAGCGTCCTCGAGTGGCGCCGCGCCGGGCAACGGGTGGTGCTGTTCAGCGTGGTGCAGACCTGGGGCACCGCGCCGCGCTCGCCCGGCGCCATGCTCGCCTTGCGCGAGGACGGCGTGGTGATCGGTTCGGTGTCAGGCGGCTGTGTCGAAGATGATCTGATCGCGCGGCTGCACGACGGCCGCATTGCCACCGATGGTCCGCCAGTGCAGATGATTACCTACGGCGTGACCCGCGAAGAGGCCGCGCGTTTCGGCCTGCCTTGCGGCGGCACCCTGCGCCTGACCGAAGAGCGCGTCGGTGACCCGGCGTGGGTCGCCGAGCTGCTGCAGCGTTGCGAAAACCATGAAATCGTCGCCCGAGAACTGAACATCGAAACCGGCGAGGTGCGGCTGGCTCCGGCGAGCAAGTCCGATTCGCTGGTGTTCGACGGCAAGACTCTGCGAGCGATTTACGGCCCGCGCTGGCGCTTGTTGCTGATCGGTGCCGGGCAGCTGTCGCGCTACGTCGCCGACATGGCGCGGCTGCTGGATTTCGAAGTGCTGATCTGCGATCCGCGCACCGAGTTCGTCTACGGCTGGGAAGAGCAGCATGGCCGTTTCGTCCCCGGCATGCCGGACGAGGCGGTGTTGAACATCCAGACCGACGAGCGCACGGCGATTGTCGCCTTGACTCACGATCCACGTCTGGATGACATGGCTTTGCTCACCGCGCTCGATTCGCCGGCGTTCTACGTCGGCGCGCTCGGTTCGCGGGTCAACAGCCAGAAGCGCCGGGAAAACCTCGCTCAGCTAGGCTTGTCGCAAGCATCGATTGATCGCTTGCACGGGCCGATCGGCCTGCACATCGGTAGTCATTCGCCGGCAGAGATCGCTTTGTCCTTGTTGGCGGAAATTGTTGCGATCAAGAACGGTGTGGAGTTGAAGCAGAAAAAACCGCTGGAGGGTGCATGAGCCATTCCATCGCAGTGGTCGTGCTGGCAGCAGGCGAGGGCAAGCGTTTTCGCCAGATCGCCGGTCCCGACAAAGACAAGTTGCTTGCTGATTGCACCGGGCGTGACGGCGCGGCGCGTTCGGTCATCGAGCAGGTGCTGGTGAACCTGCCGGCCAGTCTCGACAAGCGCGTACTTGTCACCACCGAAGCGCGACCCCAGGCGATGCGCATGGCCCAGGCATATGGCTGCGACGTGGTGTCAATCGAGTCGACCGGCATGGGCGACAGCATTGCCGCAGGTGTTGCCGCTTGCCCTGACGCCGATGGCTGGTTGATTGTGCTGGGTGATATGCCGTTTATCTTGCCATCGAGTATTGAGCGAGTGGTCGCGGCGATGGCTGATGACGCTGTGAGTGTGCCGGTGCGGGGTGGCGAGTTTGGCCATCCGGTGGGGTTTGGTCGTTCGTTTGGCGCGCAATTGCAGGCGCTGACCGGCGATCGTGGCGCACGGCCGTTGTTTGCGCAGGGTAGGGTGGTGGAAGTAGCGGTGGAAGATCCGGGGGTGTTGTGGGATATCGATGTGCCTGAATCTCTGGTATTTCCTCGGCCCTGAGCCGTGTTGAAATTCCTTGTGGGAGCGAGCCTGCTCGCGAATGCGCTGGTTCAGCTACATGAATATTGTCTGACCTAGCGCTTTCGCGAGCAGGCTCGCTCCCACAAAGGTTGTGGATGATGCTGGTATTTCAGGCAATAAAAAGCCCCGCCAGGCTTTCACCGGGCGGGGCTTTTTAATGGCTTCAGGAATTACACGAGTGGTTTAGGCTCGTGCTCTTTTTCCTGGGCTTCTTCGCGCTGTTCAACCGCGTCCTGAACGGAGCGTGGTGCTTCAGCGATCACCGCTTCAACCGATGCTTCTTCCGCGACCGGGGCAGGGGCTGCCTCGACCACTTCAGCCGCAGCGGCTGGTTCGGCAGCCACTGGCGCTGCAGCGGCAGCCAGTTCGGCTTCCTTCTGCAGACGCTCGGCTTCACGCTTGCGACGACGCACTTCACGCGGGTCGTTTGGCGCACGGCCGTTTGGCGTCAGGGCGCTGACCGGAGCCGGAGCTTCAACCACCGGGGCTGGCGCTTCGACTGCGGCTGGTGCTTCTTCAGCCTGAGCTTTTGCAACTGGTGCTTCGACAGCTGGTGCTTCAACCACTGGCTCTGGAGCCGGTTCGGCCGCTACAACTACTGGTTCGGAAACCATGGCCTGCGGTACTTCGGCTTCAGTGACTGGCGCTGGAGCTTCGGTCACAGCTGGCTCGGCAACCCAGTTGAACGCAGTCTGCTCTTCGCGAACTTCACGCACGGTTCTGGTCACGTTTTCGCTGACGGTTTCGGTCGCTGGTTCGGATTCAGCAACTGGCGCTTCAACGACAGCTTCCGGTTCGGCAGGCGCTTCAACCTGAGGCTGAGCTTCGCGGACCGGGGCGACTTCGATTTCCGGTGCAGCAGTCACTTCCACTGGAGTGGTGGCTTCGACAACCGGCGCTTCGACTGGAGCGGTTTCCAGTGTGGCGGCAGTGGCGCGTTCAGCCTGCTCGTGAGCTTCGGCTTCTGCCGGAGCGCTGATGGTGCTGCTGGCTACGGCGGCGGTGACGGCCAGGCCAGCGGCCAGATCGGCAGTGCTTGGCTCGCCAGCGTTTTCAGCGGACTCGGATTCTTCCGAACCTTCGATCACGTTGCCGTTGGCATCACGTTGACGCTCGCGACGGTTGCTGCGACGACGCTGGCCACGGGAGCGACGACGTGGACGATCGCCTTCGGCGTTGTCCTGACCGTCTTCCGGCAGTTGCTCTTCGTTGTTGCTGTTCACTTCTTCTTCAGCAACGGCAGCAGCGGCCTGCTCGGCACGCGGTTGACGCTCTTCACGCGGCGGACGCGGGGCGCGTTCTTCGCGTGGCTGACGGGCCGGACGCTCTTCAGCGGTCACGGCAGCAACAGCTGCGGCTGCGGCTGGCGCGGCGTCCAGCGGCTCGCGCAGTTCACGCACGCGTTCTTCACGCTCGCCACGCGGCTTGCGATCTTCACGCGGTGCACGCGGTGCACGTTCTTCACGCGGGGCACGTGGTGCGCGCTCTTCGCGGGCTACCGGCGCTTCGCTGCGGGTTTCACGCGGCTCGCGGGCTTCGCGTGGCTGGCGCTCTTCGCGCGGCTCGCGTGGTGCGCGCTCTTCACGTGGAGCACGTTCTTCGCGCGGCTTGCGTTCTTCATCGCGGCGACCGTTGCGGTTGCGGCTCTGCTGACGACCGTTGCGACGCTCTTCGTTGCGGGCAGGACGCTCGGTGGCAGCCGGTTTCGCGACAGCGACCGGTGCGGCTGGCTCTTCCTTGGTGGCGAACAGGCTGACCAGCGACTTCACCAGACCCTTGAACAGGCTTGGCTCAGGCGCGGCAACTGGTGCTGGAGCTGGTGCGGCAGGTGCAACTTCAGTCGGCACCGGTGCGTTGGCACGGGCCGGCGCAGTTTTCACCGCAGCTTCCTGGCGAACCAGAGTGCGGGTCGCAGCGGCTGGCTGGACTTCTTCGACTTCGGCAGCGGCGGCAGCGATTTCGTAGCTGGACTGGTTGGTCGCGGCTTCCGGGCTGTCGTCACGCAGGCGCTGAACTTCGAAGTGCGGCGTCTCGAGGTGATCGTTCGGCAGAATGACGATACGGGCACGGGTGCGCAGTTCGATCTTGGTGATCGAGTTGCGTTTTTCGTTGAGCAGGAACGCAGCGACCGGGATCGGCACTTGCGCGCGAACTTCGGCGGTGCGGTCTTTCAGGGCTTCTTCTTCGATCAGGCGCAAGATGGCCAGCGACAGCGATTCAACGTCACGGATGATGCCGGTGCCGTTGCAACGCGGGCAGACGATGCCGCTGCTTTCGCCCAGCGATGGACGCAGGCGCTGACGGGACATTTCCAGCAGACCGAAACGCGAGATGCGGCCGATCTGCACACGGGCGCGGTCAGCTTCCAGGCATTCGCGGACTTTCTCTTCCACGGCGCGCTGGTTCTTCGCCGGGGTCATGTCGATGAAGTCGATGACGATCAGGCCGCCGATGTCGCGCAGGCGCAACTGACGGGCGATTTCTTCGGCGGCTTCAAGGTTGGTCTGCAGCGCGGTTTCTTCGATGTCGCTGCCTTTGGTGGCGCGCGCCGAGTTGATGTCGATGGACACCAGGGCTTCGGTCGGATCGATGACGATGGAGCCGCCGGAAGGCAGTTCGACGACGCGCTGGAACGCGGTCTCGATCTGGCTTTCGATCTGGAAACGGTTGAACAGTGGCACGCTGTCTTCGTACAGCTTGATCTTGCTGGCGTACTGCGGCATCACCTGGCGGATGAAGGTCAGGGCTTCGTCCTGGGCTTCAACGCTGTCGATCAGCACTTCGCCGATGTCCTGGCGCAGGTAATCGCGGATGGCGCGGATGATCACGTTGCTTTCCTGGTAGATCAGGAATGGCGCGGAGCGATCCAGCGAGGCTTCTTTGATGGCGGTCCACAGTTGCAGCAGGTAATCAAGGTCCCACTGCATTTCTTCGCTGCTGCGGCCCAGGCCGGCAGTGCGCACGATCAGACCCATGTCGGCCGGAGCAACCAGACCGTTCAGCGCTTCACGCAGTTCGTTGCGTTCTTCGCCTTCGATGCGACGGGAGATGCCGCCGGCACGCGGGTTGTTCGGCATCAGTACGAGGTAACGACCGGCCAGGCTGATGAAGGTGGTCAGGGCGGCGCCCTTGTTCCCACGTTCTTCTTTCTCGACCTGAACGATGACTTCCTGGCCTTCGCTCAGGACGTCCTTGATGTTGACGCGGCCTTCTGGGGCTTTCTTGAAGTATTCGCGGGAGATTTCTTTGAGGGGCAGGAAGCCGTGGCGCTCGGAGCCGAAATCGACAAAGGCAGCCTCAAGGCTTGGTTCGATGCGAGTGATACGGCCTTTATAGATGTTGGCCTTTTTCTGCTCGCGTGCACCGGATTCGATGTCCAGGTCGTAGAGGCGTTGGCCATCTACCAGTGCAACACGCAACTCTTCGGGTTGAGTTGCGTTAATCAGCATTCTTTTCATGTAGTACCGTCGGTTTCCGGGCTGCCGGAAACGGCGTTCGGCACACACGACTTCTCACGGTCGGTGTCAGGTGCGTCGGGAGTGGTTGGCCATTCCCGTGTCCAGCGATGTGCGGCCAATTGGGCCGATACCGCGACGTACGCGTCCTGCTTGCTGTGGCTACTTAAGCACTCAGTCAGGAGGAGGAATCAACCAGCGGCTGTGGACGAGATGAAGCGTCTTGATCAAAGCTTGTTGCTACACAGTCCGGCGGTTGTGCATCTCCACCCTACACGTATCCCTGATAATTCGGGTGCTGCCGCGCGCAGAATCCGCAGCGGGTTGGCATTTACCGTGAGCTCCGAAAGGGGAGGTCACGCATCATGGCTAATTCAGGCGATGTTTCCGAAGCAATCGCTCGGGGTCATTCGCAGTCGACTGCACTTTGTGAACTGGCCTCGAATGTCGCCTGCCTGGCGAGTCAGAACTCTGCCCGGCGGTGTAATTCAGGCCTCATGTCACCTGCGCTCGTTACAACCGCAAACTCCACCGTTACGTAGCGAAAGCCCCGTAGGACGGCCTCGCGCCCTGGTGAATTGCGTTGGTCAGGGCCGGTCTTTGACCGTGGTTCCGCTGTCCAGGCCGCTTTTGGCGGCGTTCGCGACTATAGCAGCAATGATTAAGTGCTTCAATTCCATAAAAATTGTTATCATCCGCGGCATGACAACTACTGCCCCTTCGACTCCAGGCGTTCAACTGCTTGAAGTCTCGCCGGAGTATGCCGGCCAACGAATCGACAACTTTCTCCTCGCCCGGCTCAAAGGCGTGCCCAAGACCTTGATTTACCGCATTTTGCGCAAAGGCGAAGTGCGCGTGAACAAAGGTCGGATCAAGCCCGAATACAAGCTGCAGGCCGGCGATATCGTGCGCGTGCCGCCGGTTCGCGTGCCTGAGCGCGACGAACCGGTACCGCTGGCCCAGGGGCTGTTGCAGCGCCTGGAAGCCTCGATTGTCTTCGAAGACAAGGCCCTGATCGTGATCAACAAGCCCGCCGGCATTGCGGTTCATGGCGGCAGCGGGCTGAATTTCGGCGTGATCGAAGCCTTTCGTCAGTTGCGTCCCGACGCCAAGGAACTGGAGCTGGTTCACCGTCTTGACCGTGACACCTCCGGCCTGCTGATGATCGCCAAGAAGCGCAGCATGTTGCGCCACCTGCACGAGCAGTTGCGCGGCGATGGCGTCGACAAGCGCTACATGGCGCTGGTCCGTGGCAACTGGGCAACCTCGATCAAGCAGGTTCGCGCTCCGCTGCTCAAGAGCAATCTGCGTTCCGGCGAGCGCATGGTCGAAGTCAATGACGAGGGCAAAGAAGCCCTGACGCTGTTCAAGGTGCTGCGCCGCTTCGGTGATTTTGCCACCATGGTCGAAGCTAAACCGGTTACCGGTCGTACCCACCAGATTCGCGTGCACACCTTGCATGCTGGCCATTGCATTGCCGGTGACAGTAAGTATGGCGACGAGGATTTCACCAAGGAAATCCGCGATTTGGGCGGTAAGCGTCTGTTCCTGCACGCTTACATGCTGACGGTGCCGCTGCCCGACGGCGGCAAGCTGAATCTGCAAGCGCCCGTCGATGAAATGTGGGCCAAGACCGTGGAGCGATTGAGTGCGCCCATCTGATTACAAGCTGCTGATTTTCGACTGGGACGGCACCCTCGCCGATTCCATCCATCGGATCGTCGAGGCCATGCACTCGGCGTCCGGGCGTTCCGGTTTCGAGCTGCGCGATGACTTCGCTGTCAAAGGCATCATCGGTCTCGGCTTGCCGGAGGCGATTCGCACGCTGTACCCCGAAATCAGCGACGCAGAAATGCTCGCGTTTCGCGAATATTACGCCGATCACTACATCGCTGCCGAAGCCGTGCCGTCGCCGCTGTTCGAGGGCGTGGTCGAGTCGATGGCATCGTTTCGCGAGCAGGGTTATCACCTGGCGGTAGCGACGGGCAAGAACCGTCGCGGACTGGATCGGGTGCTCAAGGCCAATGGCTGGGAAGATTATTTCGATATCACCCGTGCTGCCGATGAAACTGCCAGCAAGCCACACCCTCTGATGCTTGAGCAGATTGTCAGCCACTGCGGCGTACGCCCGCAGCAGGCGTTGATGGTCGGTGATTCGTCGTTCGATCTGCTGATGGCACGCAACGCGGGGATGGATTCGGTGGCGGTCAGTTATGGCGCGCAATCGATCGAGTCCCTGCAGCAGTTCGAGCCACGCCTGTCGATCGACCGTTTTTCTGAATTGCACGCCTGGCTGGGTCAGCGGGCTTAATACGTTTTTGCTGGGGTAGATGGCATGACCGACGAATGGAAAGCACCGGCCAAGGCAAGTGCCGACGACGGTGACGCGAAAAGCTGGAAGCTGTTGGAAAAGACTTTGCTGGCCGGCGTGCAGGAACAACGCCGTTCGCGGCGCTGGGGGATTTTCTTCAAGCTGCTGACGTTTGTTTATCTGTTTGTTGCGCTGCTGCTGTTCACGCCGCTGATGGACATGGAAAAAACCGCCACCCGCGGCCCGAACTACACGGCGTTGATCGAGATCGACGGCGTAATCGCCGACAAGGAGCCGGCCAGCGCCGACAATATCGTTGGCAGCCTGCGTGCGGCGTTCGAAGACAAGAAGGTCAAGGGCGTGGTCCTGCGCATCAATAGCCCGGGTGGCAGTCCGGTGCAGTCTGGCTATGTCTATGACGAGATCAAGCGTCTGCGTGGGTTGCATCCGGAGATCAAGCTCTACGCAGTGATTTCCGATCTTGGTGCTTCGGGCGCCTATTACATCGCCAGCGCGGCGGATCAGATCTATGCCGACAAGGCCAGTCTGGTCGGCTCGATCGGCGTGACGGCGGCGGGTTACGGTTTCGTTGGCACCATGGAAAAACTCGGGGTTGAGCGCCGCACCTATACCTCGGGCGAGCACAAGGCATTCCTGGATCCGTTCCAGCCGCAAAAGCCTGAAGAAACCGCATTCTGGCAAAGCGTGCTGGACACCACGCACAAGCAGTTCATCAACAGCGTCAAGCAGGGCCGTGGCGATCGTCTGAAGGACAAAGAGCATCCGGAGCTGTTTTCCGGGCTGGTCTGGTCGGGTGAGCAGGCGCTGCCGCTAGGCCTGATCGATGGCTTGGGCAATGCCAGTTCGGTGGCGCGTGATGTGATTGGCGAGAAGGAGCTGGTGGACTTCACCGTGCAGGAATCGCCGTTCGATCGCTTTTCGAAAAAGCTCGGCGCCAGCGTGGCCGAGCAGTTGGCGATGTGGATGGGTTTTCACGGGCCTTCGTTGCGGTAAATCGTTTCAAGGTCAGAAGATCGCAGGTCAACGGCAGCTCTTGCACAATCGGTGTAGGAGCTGCCGAAGGCTGCGATCTTTTGCTTTTAAGGGATTTGCACACCCTCGACCAACAACATATCGATAAGGCGAATCAGCGGCAGGCCAATCAGGCTGGTGGCATCCGGGCCTTCGGTCGATTGAAACAGGCTTACGCCGAGTCCCTCGGCCTTGAAGCTGCCGGCGCAGTCGTACGGCTGCTCGATGCGCAGATAGCGCTCGATGCTTGCCTGATCCAGCTGGCGCATGTGCACGGTAAACGGCACGCAGTCGACCTGGCATTGCCCGGTCTGGCTGTTGAGCAGCGCCAGGCCGGTCAGGAAGGTCACGCTCGCGCCGCTGGCCGCCATCAATTGCTCGCGAGCCTTCTCGAAGGTGTGCGGCTTGCCGATGATCTCTTCGCCGAGGACGGCAACCTGATCCGAGCCAATGATCAGATGAGCAGGGTGGCTGTCCGCCAGGGCGCGGGCTTTTTCCTCAGCGAGGCGTTTGACCAGATCGATCGCGGATTCGCCCGGGCGGTGGCTTTCGTCGATGTCCGGCGAGCTGCAGACGAACGGCAGGTGCAGGCGGGCGAGCAATTCACGGCGATAAGTCGAGCTTGAAGCGAGTAATAAAGGCAGCATGGACGTCTCCTGAGGCAGGTGCGGATTCTAGCGGAGGCGCGCAAGTGACGGACAGGGCACAATTTCCTTTGACATGGTTGGGTGCATCCCTATAATGCTGCGCCTATGTTGAATGACCCGATTCCACCTCACGTTGACCCGCGCAAATTGGCTGACCGTGGCACCACCCTTCAAGGTGAACTGCTGCTGGCCGATTTGAAGAGACTCTGCGACCCGCTTTCCGACGATGTCGGTACGGTGCAGGCCAAATTCGTTTTTGAACGAGATGAACGTAAGTCTGTGGTCATCCACAGCTTTATCGACACCGAAGTCAAAATGGTTTGCCAGCGTTGTCTTGAGCTGGTCACCCTGCCGATCCACAGCGAATGCAGTTACGCGGTGGTGAAGGAGGGTGCGAATACCCAGTCGTTGCCGAAAGGTTATGACGTGCTGGAACTGGGCGAAGATCCATTGGATCTGCAGTCACTGATCGAGGAGGAGCTTCTGCTCGCCTTGCCCATTGTGCCTGCTCATCATCCGGAAGAATGCCAGCAGCCGGCGGGAGCAGATGAGCCCGAACCGAGCGAGGACGAGGTAACGCGGTCCAACCCGTTCAGTGTATTGGCGCAGTTAAAGCGTGACCCAAACGTTTAGGAGTTAATCAATTATGGCTGTTCAGCAGAACAAAAAATCCCGCTCTGCCCGTGACATGCGCCGTTCGCACGACGCTCTCGAGGCTAGCACCCTGTCTGTAGAAAAAACCACTGGTGAAGTTCACCTGCGTCACCACGTATCGCCAGAAGGCGTTTACCGTGGCCGTAAAGTGATCGACAAGGGCGCTGACGAGTAATCACTTGTCTGCTCAAGTCATCGCGATTGACGCAATGGGCGGGGACTTCGGTCCCCGCAGCATTGTTCAGGCCAGTCTCGCTTGCCTGTCTGCTACACCCTCGCTGCACCTGACCCTCGTCGGTCAACCCTCCCTTCTTGAAGAACTGATCCACGGCCAGTCGGCTGCCGATCGCGCGCGCCTGACGATTGTCGCGGCGAGCGAAGTCATCACCATGGACGAAAAACCCGCCCAAGCCCTGCGTGGCAAGCCGGATTCGTCGATGCGTGTAGCCCTTGAACTGCTGCGCGATGGCAAGGTGCAGGCCTGTGTCAGCGCCGGCAATACCGGTGCGTTGATGGCCTTGTCACGATTCGTGCTGAAGACATTGCCCGGCATTGATCGTCCGGCCATGGTCGCGGCGATTCCGACGCAGACCGGTTATTGCCAGCTGCTCGATCTGGGTGCCAACGTCGATTGCAGTGCCGAGCACCTGTTGCAGTTTGCGGTGATGGGCTCGGTCGCTGCACAGACCCTGGGTATCGCCCGTCCGCGTGTGGCACTGCTGAATATCGGCACCGAAGACATCAAGGGTAATCAGCAGGTCAAACTGGCCGCCACGCTGTTGCAGGCTGCGCGCGGGATCAACTACATCGGTTTTATCGAAGGCGACGGCTTGTATCGCGGTGAGGCCGATGTGGTGGTGTGTGACGGCTTCGTCGGCAACATCCTGCTCAAGTCCAGCGAAGGTCTGGCGACGATGATTGCTGCGCGGATCGAGGCTTTGTTCAAGAAAAACTTCGCTTCGCGCGCTGTCGGCGTTCTCGCGCTGCCGTTGATGAAGCGTCTGCAGGCCGACCTGGCCCCGGCGCGACATAATGGCGCAAGCTTTCTCGGCTTGCAGGGCATCGTCGTGAAAAGCCACGGATCGGCGGGGGTTCAGGGCTTTCAGAGTGCGATTCAACGGGCGCTGATCGAGATTCAAGAGAACTTGCCCGAGCGTCTCTACGGTCGTCTGGAGGAACTGTTGTCTTAGGCGTTTTCGTCGGACAATGCTTAAATGTGACCGCCCGGTTCAAAGGGCCATCCAAACTGTCAGTTTCTGGCGTCCCCAACGGGGCGTTATTTTCCGACGACAAGATCATTAGGGGCTTGTTACATGTCTGCTTCCCTCGCATTCGTCTTTCCAGGACAGGGTTCGCAGTCCCTCGGCATGCTGGCCGAGCTGGGCGCGCAACATCCGCTGATCCTCGAAACCTTTCAAGAAGCCTCTGCTGCGCTGGGCTACGACCTGTGGGCACTGACCCAGCAGGGCCCGGAAGAGCTGCTCAATCAAACCGACAAAACCCAACCAGCCATTCTGACCGCTTCGATCGCCCTGTGGCGTCTGTGGCTGGCCGAAGGCGGCGCGCGTCCGGCGTTCGTCGCCGGCCATAGCCTGGGTGAATACAGCGCGCTGGTTGCTGCCGGCAGCCTGACCCTGGCTGACGCGGTCAAGCTCGTCGAGCGCCGTGGCCAGTTGATGCAGGAAGCGGTGCCGGCCGGGCAGGGCGGCATGGCTGCGATCCTCGGCCTGGAAGATGCCGACGTGCTGGCTGCCTGCGCCGAAGCGGCGCAAGGCGAAGTCGTCAGCGCAGTGAATTTCAACTCGCCGGGCCAAGTGGTGATCGCCGGTGCCAAGGCGGCCGTCGAGCGCGCCATCGAGGGTTGCAAGGCCCGTGGTGCCAAGCGCGCCATGCCATTGCCGGTGAGCGTGCCGTCGCACTGCGAGCTGATGCGTCCGGCTGCCGAGCGTTTCGCCGAATCCATCGCCGCCATCGACTGGCAGGCGCCGCAGATCCCGGTGGTGCAGAACGTCAGCGCACAAGTGCCAGCCGATCTGGAAACCCTCAAGCGCGATCTGCTCGAACAGCTCTACAAGCCAGTGCGCTGGGTTGAATCGGTGCAGACTTTGGCCGCCAAGGGCGCGACCAATCTGGTTGAATGCGGCCCGGGCAAAGTCCTCGCTGGCCTGAACAAACGTTGCGCCGAAGGCGTTTCGACTTCCAATCTCAATATCCCAGACGCCTTCGCTGCCGCTCGCGCAGCGCAGGCCTGAATCAGGAGAAACTTGCATGAGTCTGCAAGGTAAAGTTGCACTGGTTACCGGTGCAAGCCGCGGCATCGGCCAGGCCATCGCGCTGGAACTGGGTCGTCAGGGCGCCATCGTTGTCGGCACCGCGACCTCCGCGTCGGGCGCCGAGCGCATTGCCGCGACCCTGAAGGAAAACGGTATTCAGGGCGCCGGTTTCGAACTCAATGTCACCAGCGACGAATCGGTCAGCGCCGTGCTGGCAGGCATTCAGGAGCAGTTCGGTGCGCCGGTGGCGATTCTGGTCAATAATGCCGGTATCACCCGCGATAACCTGATGATGCGCATGAAAGACGACGAGTGGTACGACGTGATCGATACCAACTTGAACAGTCTGTATCGCCTGTCCAAGGGCGTTTTGCGTGGCATGACCAAGGCGCGCTGGGGTCGAATTATCAGTATTGGCTCGGTAGTGGGTGCCATGGGCAACGCCGGCCAAGTAAACTATGCAGCCGCCAAGGCCGGTCTGGAAGGTTTCAGCCGGGCGATGGCGCGTGAAGTCGGTTCGCGTTCGATTACGGTCAACTCGGTAACCCCAGGGTTCATCGACACCGATATGACCCGCGAGCTGCCTGAAGCACAGCGTGAAGCCTTGCAGACGCAGATTCCGCTGGGTCGTCTGGGGCAAGCTCAAGAGATCGCGTCCGTGGTCGCTTTTCTTGCATCCGACGGTGCGGCATACGTTACCGGGGCTACAATCCCGGTGAACGGTGGGATGTACATGTAAGTAAAATGTGACGGATTGCTTCAAAAAAATGTCATACGAGCTGTCTAAAATCCGTTATAAAGCTGCAATCTATTTATAGGCAGAGGGCCGCAGGGTTTGAGGAGTGAAGCTTTCAGTTGAAAAACTGAAAAGGCTTTCTATACACTTACCCACTGGCCAGCTGCCTGAATTTGTCCATTAGGAGTGAAAACAAGGTATGAGCACCATCGAAGAGCGCGTCAAGAAAATCGTTGCCGAGCAACTGGGTGTTAAAGAAGAAGAAGTGGTCAACACCGCTTCCTTCGTAGAAGACCTGGGTGCCGACTCCCTTGACACCGTTGAGCTGGTGATGGCTCTGGAAGAGGAATTCGAGACCGAAATCCCTGACGAAGAAGCTGAAAAGATCACTACTGTACAAGCTGCAATCGACTACGTTACCAGCCACCAGGCGTAATAGTTTGTAATCGTTGCTTGCTGTCATGGAAAAACCGCACTGCCATCATGGCGTGCGGTTTTTTCTTTAGGCCTGATGCAAAGTCGTCATTTGAAAAAGGAGAGTGCTGTGTCGCGTAGACGCGTCGTAGTCACCGGTATGGGTATGTTGTCGCCACTGGGCACGGATGTGCCGAGCAGTTGGCAGGGCATTCTGGCTGGCCGCAGTGGCATTGGTCTGATCGAACACACCGACCTTTCTGCCTATTCGACCCGCTTCGGCGGTTCGGTCAAGGGCTTCAATGTCGAGGAATACCTGTCGGTCAAGGAAGCGCGCAAGCTCGACCTGTTCATTCAGTACGGCCTCGCCGCAGGCTTTCAAGCCGTGCGCAACGCCGGTCTGGAAGTCACCGATGCCAACCGTGAACGCATTGGCGTGGCCATGGGTTCGGGTATCGGCGGTCTGACCAACATCGAAGAAACCAGCCGCACCCTGCACGAGACCGGTCCGCGACGGATCTCGCCGTTCTTTGTGCCTGGCTCGATCATCAATATGATTTCCGGCTTCCTGTCGATCCATCTGGGCGCACAGGGACCCAACTACGCCATCGCCACCGCGTGCACCACCGGTACGCACTGCATTGGCATGGCCGCGCGCAACATCATGTACGACGAAGCCGACGTGATGATTGCCGGCGGTGCGGAAATGGCTGCCTGCGGTCTGGGCATGGGCGGCTTCGGCGCATCCCGTGCGCTGTCGACCCGCAACGACGAGCCAACCCGCGCCAGCCGTCCGTGGGACAAGGGCCGCGACGGCTTCGTTCTGTCCGATGGTGCTGGCGCTCTGGTTCTCGAAGAGCTGGAGCACGCCAAGGCCCGTGGCGCCACGATCTACGCCGAGCTGATCGGTTTCGGCACCAGTGGCGATGCGTTCCACATGACCTCGCCACCCGCCGATGGCGCCGGTGCCGCGCGCTGCATCACCAATGCCCTGCGTGATGCGAAAATCAACGTCGATCAAGTGCAGTACATCAACGCCCACGGCACCTCGACCCCGGCCGGCGACCTTGCCGAAGCCAATGCGATCAAGTCTGTGTTCGGCGATCACGCCTACAAGCTGGCCGTCAGCTCGACCAAGTCGATGACTGGCCACCTGTTGGGTGCGGCGGGCGCGGTCGAAGCGATTTTCAGCGTGCTGGCGATCAACAGCCAGGTGGCACCGCCGACCATCAACCTTGATGAACCGGACGAAGGCTGCGATCTCGATTTCGTTGCGCACACCGCGCGTAACATGGACATCGATGTCGTGCTGTCCAACTCCTTCGGTTTTGGCGGCACCAACGGCACTCTGGCGTTTCGCCGGTTCGCCAGTTGATGGACAGCTGGGTCGACGGTCAACCGGCTGACGCGCTGTCGCTGAAAGATCGCGGCCTGGCTTACGGCGATGGTCTGTTCGAGACCATTGCCGTGCGCAGCGGTCAGCCGGTCCTGCTGGATCGGCACCTGGCGCGCCTGGCCGATGGCTGTGCGCGTCTGGCCATTGCGACCGATCTCGAGCTGGTTCGCCATGAACTGCTCAGCTATGCAGCAGCGATGGGCGAGGGCGTGCTCAAGCTCATCCTCACGCGTGGCGACGGCTTGCGCGGTTATGCGCCCGATCCTGCGGCGCAGGGCCGACGTATTCTGCAAGGCAATCCGCCGGCGGCTTATCCCGCTACCCATGCCGAGCACGGCATCCGCCTGTTTCCCTGCAACACGCGTTTATCTACGCAGCCGTTGTTGGCCGGGCTCAAACATCTGAATCGACTGGAGCAGGTACTCGCCCGCGCCGAATGGCAGGACAGCGAGCATGCCGAAGGCTTGATGCTCGATCAGGCCGGGCGCGTCGTCGAAGGTGTGTACAGCAATATTTTCCTGGTGCGCGACGGTGGCTTGATCACGCCCGACTTGAAGCGCTGCGGCGTCGCAGGTGTGATGCGCGCGGAAATATTGTTTCAGGCCGAGTCGCTGGCCATCCCCACGCAAATCGCCGATATCAGCCTCGAACAGCTGCAATGGGCTGATGAAGTGTTTGTCTGCAACAGCGTTTATGGCGTCTGGCCGGTACGCGCCTGTGCTGCACTGAGCTGGCCGGTTGGCCCGCTCACCCGTAAACTGCAAACCATTGCCCGCGCGCTACTGGATGCTTGATTCGTGAGACGTAAACTTTTGCTGCTGCTGGAAACCGGACTGGTTCTGGCAGGGCTGCTGTTGGGCGCCAGCGCCTGGAAAATTCATTCGGCGCTGGAACAGCCCCTGAACATTCCGCAGGAACAACTGCTGGATGTGCCGAAAGGCTCTACACCGACCCGTACCTTCCTTGAACTCGAAACCGATGGCGTCATCAAGGACGCGTTCTGGCTGCGCGTCTATTGGCGCTTCAATCTTGCCGGCACACCGATTCACAGCGGCGAGTACCGTATGCAGCCGGGCATGACCGTCAACGGTCTGATCGATTCGTGGAAGCGCGGCGACGTGGTTCAGTACAGCCTGACCCTGGTCGAAGGCTGGACTTTCCATCAAGTGCGCGCCGCCCTGGCCAAGGACGACAAGCTCGAGCAGACCCTCACCGGCCTGAGCGACAGCGATGTGATGGCGAAGATCGGCCACAAAGGGTTGTTCCCTGAAGGCCGGTTCTTCCCGGACACCTATCGTTTCGTGCGCGGCATGTCCGATGCCGAGCTGCTGAAAAAGGCCTTTGATCGTCTCGATGAAGTGCTCGCCAAAGAGTGGGCGCAGCGTTCTGCCGATGTGCCTTACAGCGAACCTTATCAAGCGCTGATCATGGCCTCGCTGGTCGAGAAAGAGACCGGTGTTCCGCAGGAGCGTGGGCAGATTGCCGGGGTGTTTGTGCGGCGCATGGCGTTGGGCATGCAGTTGCAGACGGATCCGACGGTGATCTATGGCCTCGGCGATCGCTACACCGGCAAGCTGACCCGCGCGCATCTGAAAGAACCGACACCCTATAACACCTATGTGATTCCCGGTTTGCCACCGACGCCGATTGCGATGGTCGGACGCGAAGCGATTCATGCTGCGCTCAACCCGGTGGAGGGCAGCAGCCTGTATTTCGTCGCCCGTGGCGATGGCAGCCATGTGTTCTCCGATGATCTGGATGCGCACAACAACGCGGTGCGCGAATACCAGCTCAAGCGCCGTGCCGATTACCGTTCCAGCCCGGCACCAGTAACCGCGCCGGCCACCGATGAGGCGATTCCGGCGGCCTCGCCGAACACCGCGCCCGAGGCGCTGCCGCAAGTGCCGTCGCAAGAACCTGCGCCAGCCCCGGAACCGGACGCCGCTGCACCGCAGAACGCGCAATGACTTTGATGAAGGACTGCCTGTGACTGGCTTGTTTATTACCCTGGAAGGCCCGGAAGGCGCGGGCAAGAGCACCAACCGCGAATACCTCGCCGAGCGCCTGCGCGCCGCCGGTATCGAAGTACTGCTCACCCGTGAGCCCGGCGGTACACCGCTGGCCGAACGGATTCGTGATGTCCTGCTGACCCCGGCCGACGAAGTGATGCACCCGGACGCCGAGCTGTTGCTGGTGTTCGCCGCGCGCGCCCAGCATCTGGCAGAGGTGATTCGCCCGGCGCTGGCCCGTGGCGCTGTGGTGCTGTGTGATCGTTTCACCGATTCAACATACGCCTATCAGGGCGGCGGTCGTGGTTTGTCACTCGAGCGCATCGCCACCCTGGAAACTTTCGTGCAGGGCGACTTGCGGCCCGATCTGACCTTGATTTTCGACCTGCCCGTTGAAATCGGTTTGGCCCGCGCCAGTGCCCGTGGTCGACTGGATCGTTTCGAACTCGAAGGCCGGGCGTTTTTCGAGAACGTGCGCAATGCGTTCCTGAAACGCGCCGAAGCCGACCCGTCGCGCTACGTGCGCATCGATGCCGGTCAGCCATTGGCCAAGGTCCAGCAATCGCTGGACACCTTGCTACCGAATTTGCTGGAGCTGGCCCGTGGCTGAGGCCTATCCATGGCAGGACAGCCTCTGGCAGCAACTGGCCGGCCGCAGTCAGCATGCTCACGCGTACCTGCTCCACGGTCCGGCCGGGATCGGCAAGCGTGCGCTGGCCGAGCGCTTGATGGCCAGCCTGCTGTGTCAGCGCCCTACGCCTGAGGCGTGCGGCGAGTGCAAATCCTGCTTGCTGCTCAAGGCCGGCAGTCATCCGGACAATTACATCCTGGAGCCGGAAGAGGCGGACAAGGCGATCAAGGTCGATCAGGTTCGTGATCTGGTCAGTTTCATCGTGCAGACCGCGCAGCTCGGCGGGCGCAAAGTGGTGTTGATCGAGCCGGTCGAGTCGATGAACATCAACGCTGCCAACGCCTTGCTCAAAAGCCTTGAAGAGCCGTCCGGCGATACCGTGCTGCTATTGGTCAGCCATCAGCCGAGCCGTTTGTTGCCAACCATCAAGAGCCGTTGCGTGCAGCAGGCCTGCCCGCTGCCGGGCGAGGCGATGAGCCTGCAATGGCTGGCCCAGGCGCTGCCGGATTGCGCGGAGGAAGAGCGCGTCGAACTGCTGACCCTCGCCGCCGGGTCGCCGCTGATGGCGGTCAGCCTGCAATCGCAAGGTGTGCGTGAACAACGTGCACAAGTGGTCGAAGGCGTGAAGAAGCTGCTCAAGGGACAACAATCGCCGACGCAACTGGCGGAAGAGTGGAAAAGCATTCCGATGCTGCGTCTGTTCGACTGGTTCTGCGACTGGTCGAGCCTGATCTTGCGCTATCAACTGACTCAGGACGAAGCCGGCCTCGGCCTGGCCGATATGCGCAAGGTCGTGCAGTACCTGGCCCAGAAAAGCCCGCAGGGTAAAGTGCTGGATATTCAAGACTGGATTCTCGCCCAGCGACAGAAAGTGCTGAGCAAGGCCAACCTCAATCCGGCCCTGTTGCTGGAAGCATTGTTGGTGCAATGGGTGGGATTGCCTGGTCAAAGATAAGAATGTGTACCTAGACTCTGAAGATCAGCAGTGGAGGTGAACATGATTGAACCTGTCAGCCCGGGGCCGCGTAACGGCATCTTGTCCCTGACCATCAAGGACAAGTCGGTGCTCTACGCCGCCTACATGCCGTTCATCAAGAATGGCGGACTGTTCATCCCGACCAACAAAAGCTACCGGTTGGGCGACGAGGTGTTCATGCTGTTGCACCTGATGGATGAAGCGGAAAAAATTCCGGTCGCCGGCAAAGTCGCCTGGATCACCCCCAAAGGCGCACAAGGCAATCGCGCCGCCGGTGTCGGCGTGCAGTTCAACGACGGCGACGACACCGCGCGCAGTCGCATCGAAACTCATCTGGCCGGAGCGCTGAAATCCGACCGTCCCACTCATACGATGTAAGTTGCAGTCCTTTTTATGCTCGTAGATTCCCATTGTCACCTTGACCGTCTCGACCTCGCCGCCCATGACGGCTCGCTGGATGCCGCACTCGTTGCGGCCCGCGAGCGTGGGGTCGGACATTTTCTGTGCATCGGCGTCAGCGCCGACAACGCCGCCGACGTCAAAGCCCTCGCCGAGCGTTATGACGACGTCGATTGCTCGGTCGGCGTGCATCCGCTGGATGTGCAGCCGGGCGCGGCACCGGCGCTGGACTGGCTGCTGCACGAACTCGATCACCCGAAAGTGGTGGCGATCGGCGAAACCGGTCTCGACTATCACTACGAGCCGGAAGCTGCCGAGTTGCAGCAGGAGTCGTTTCGCCTGCACCTGCAAGCGGCGCAGCAGACCGGCAAACCGGTGATCATCCATACTCGCGGCGCCCGTGCCGACACCCTCGAACTGCTGCGCGAAGCGGCGCTGCCCCAGGCTGGCGTGTTGCATTGCTTCACCGAAGACTGGGACATGGCCAAAGCGGCGCTGGACATGGGCTATTACATTTCCCTCTCGGGCATCGTCACGTTCCGCAATGCCGACGCCTTGCGTGACGTGGCGAGCAAAGTGCCGGCCGATCGCCTGCTGGTGGAAACCGATTCGCCGTATCTGGCGCCGATTCCGTATCGCGGCAAGCCGAACCTGCCGCAGTACGTGCGCGAAGTGGCGGAGTTTCTGGCGATGCTGCGTGGTGAGAACTACGAGCGCTTTGCCGAGCAGACCACGGAAAACTTCAAGCGCTTGTTCCCGCTGGCGAGTGTTAAATCTGCCGTATGACGGCAGGCCAAATCGCAGGCAAAAAAAACCCGGGTTCTGGGGGGTGAATCCGGGTTAAGACCATTAGGAGTAAAACAAAGGCACGCGGTCCGTTGGTACCTTTACCGGCACGACACTTGGGGGAGATGTCGCCCGACAGTTCAAGTATTGATCAGTCTGGCGTGCAGTCCAGTGAGCGGGTCGGGGTTTTTAAACAAATTTGGAATACGTTTGCTTCAGTTGAGTTCTCATTGCACCCGATTCGTTCTTGAAATGAACAAGAAACACAGATTTGGTCGATGAACCGTGCTTTTTTGCGCAAGTTAGGCATAATACGCGGCTTCGAATTTTGACCCTTCAGACCTTTTTCTTATGCATAAAGAACCTCGTAAGGTCCGTGAATTTCGTCGCCGCGAGCAGGAAATTCTCGATACCGCGCTCAAGCTGTTCCTCGACCAGGGTGAAGACAGTGTCACCGTCGAGATGATTGCTGATGCCGTGGGTATCGGCAAAGGCACGATCTACAAGCACTTCAAATCCAAGGCCGAGATCTACTTGCGCCTGATGCTCGACTACGAGCGCGATCTGAACGAGCTGCTGCATTCGGCGGATGTCGACAAGGACAAGGAAGCGCTGTCCCGCGCCTACTTCGAATTCCGCATGCGCGACCCGCAGCGCTATCGCCTGTTCGACCGCCTCGAAGAGAAAGTGGTCAAGGGCAATCAGGTGCCGGAGATGGTCGAGGAACTGCACAAGATCCGTGCCTCGAACTTCGAACGCCTGACCCTGCTGATCAAGGGTCGCATCAGCGAAGGCAAGCTCGAAGACGTGCCGCCGTACTTCCACTACTGCGCATCCTGGGCGTTGGTGCACGGCGCGGTGGCGCTGTATCACTCGCCGTTCTGGAGCAACGTGCTGGAAGATCAGGAAGGCTTCTTCCAGTTCCTGATGGACATCGGCGTGCGCATGGGCAACAAGCGCAAGCGCGACCCGGAAACGCCGAGCACATAAGTCATTCAGCGGGCTGATTGCGCCGTGTTTTAGCAACATGGCGCAATAGCACAGGAATATACTCAGGCATAGGGCTTGCTAAAACCTGATTTCTCAGTCAAGTTTTGCTCGCTCGATTTTCTTTCGCCGGAGTGTTTCATGATCGTTGACCGTCAAGGCAGGCGTTTTCGCAATCTGCGCATCAGCCTGACCTCTGCCTGCAATTACGCCTGTACCTACTGCGTGCCCAACGGCAAGCGGTTGGTCGCTGCGCAGGATGAACTGTCGGCCGAAGCCATGGCGCGCGGCGTCGAATACCTGATCGAAGCGGCCGGCATCGAGCGCCTGCGCATCACTGGCGGCGAGCCACTGGTCAGCCCCAAACTCGAATCGTTCATGACTGCCGTCGGCCAGATGGGCCTCGACGACATCAGCCTGACCACCAATGGTCAACTCCTCGCGAAAAAACTGCCGCTGCTGGTCGATGCCGGTCTGCGTCGAATCAACGTTTCCCTCGATACTCTTGATGCCGCTGCGTTTCGCAGCATCGCTCGTGGCGGCGATCTGGCCAGCGTGCTCGATGGCATGGATCAGGCTGCCGCCGCCGGGATGAAGATCAAGGTCAACATGGTGCCGTTGCGCGGGCAGAACCTCGATCAGGTCATGCCGCTGCTCGACTACTGTCTGGAGCGCGGCTTCGAACTGCGTTTCATCGAGCTGATGCGCATGGGCCATCTGGCCAAGGATTCCAATGCCTTCCTGCAGCAGTTCGTCAGCCTTGAGCAGTTGCTCGGCCTGATCGGCGAACGTTATGAATACGCCCAGACCGACGCACCGGTGGACGCCACGGCTGTGCGCTATGCGATTCCCGGTCGCGGCACTTTCGGGGTGATCGCCAACGAAAGTGTGCCGTTCTGCCGCACTTGTTCGCGCTTGCGCCTGTCATCGACCGGTTGGCTGCATGGCTGTTTATCGTCGAGCAACCGCCACTATGTCGGCGATCTGCTCGACAAGCCGCGCCACCAGGCGTTGCCGGCGCTGCAACGTTTGCTGGTCAAGGCGTTGGGTGACAAACAGGAGGTGGCGTTCTCTGGCGGCGCTACTGTCATGAAGATTATTGGCGGTTGAACAACGGCTTTCGCGAGCAGGCTCGCCCCACATTTGGAATGCATTTCAATTGTGGGAGCGAGCCTGCTCGCGAATGCCTCTATCACTGAATTTGTCGAGCTGGCGCAAAAGCTGCATTCAACGGCCATTCGCCGGTTTTCCGACACCGGCTTCTGGAGGAATAGGATGCGTAGCCTGGTTTTGCTGCTGGCCGTTTTGGCGCTTGGCGGCTGCATGAATGTCAGCGATATGGCCGAAGGCACTCGCTATCACATGAGCGATGCGGGGCTTCTGGACCATAGCGACAGCCGCCGGGTGAACAATCTCCGCATTCAGCCGGACTCGTTCATCTTTATCGCCCAGGGCGCGTTCGCGCCACCGGGTGGTTCCTATCCACGGCCGAACGTGGTCGCCGAAGAAGCCTTCAAGGGCTTTGTCGAATACTTCCCGATGGTCCGCCGCGCCCGTGCGCCGGAAGGCCTCGACCAAGCCATGGGCGAAGCCCGTGATGCCGGGGCGCATTACCTGCTCTACACACGTTTCGCCAAGGCTGATGACCGCATCGGCAACTCCGACGAGTGGCTGGACCAGGAAGCCGTGGATCGCCTCGGTATCGATGGCGGCGTGATTCAGATCATGTTGATCGAGACCAGCACCCAGTATTTGATTGATACTGCACGGATCAAGAGTCGTGGCGGTTTACTGACGTTCCATGATTCCAAACCCGAAGACCTCATCGGTCCGCCGCTGGCGCAATACGCACGCAGCCTGCTGGGGATCGGCGACCAGTAATCAAGGAGTACGCCATGAGTGACCCGCAAACAGCCAATGACCTGCTGGGGCAGATCCCCAAGACCAAAGGCCTGCCACCGGTGCATTTGTGGAACCCGGATTTCTGCGGCGACATCGACATGCGCATTGCCCGTGACGGCACCTGGTACTACCTGGGTACGCCGATCGGGCGCAAGCCGATGGTCAAACTGTTCTCCACCATCATCCGCCGCGACGGCGATGATTATTTCCTGATCACCCCGGTCGAGAAGGTCGGGATCAAGGTCGATGACGCGCCGTTCGTGGCGGTTGCCGTTGACGTGCAAGGCGAGGGCGAGGCGCAGGTTTTGCGCTTTACCACCAACGTCGAGGAAACCACCGAAGCGGGGACTGAGCATCCGCTGCGTGTCGAGATCGATCCTGAGACCCAGGAGCCTGCGCCCTATGTGCATGTGCGCAGCAACCTTGAAGCGCTGATTCACCGCAATGTGTTTTACCAGTTGGTGGAACTGGCGGTGAGCCGCGAGATTGATGGCCAGCGCTGGTTGGGCGTGTGGAGCGGCGGCGAGTTCTTTCGCATCGGCCTGGAACCCTGACACAACATCAAAATGTGGGAGCGAGCCTGCTCGCGAACGCGGTGTATCAGTCGCCAGCAATGTTGACTGACACGACGCTTTCGCGAGCAGGCTCGCTCCCACAATGGTTTGTGCAAGCTAAAAAAAATCCGGTTGACTGTTATTCGTATGATGATTAGCGTAGGCACCCATCGCGATTCGCCTTGAGGTGTACATGTCCAGCAGCTTTCATGCGTCAACCGTTGACTGGCTGGGCAGCTGGATTGCGGCCGGTCAGGTCAAGCCGGGGCAGACCATCAAGGTCGAGGCGGATCTGGGCGAGCAGCTTGGCGTCAGCCGCACGGTGATCCGCGAAGCAATCAAAACCCTCGTCGCCAAAGGCATGCTCGAAGTCGGTCCGAAAGTCGGCACGCGGGTGTTGCCAGTACGGCGCTGGAATCTGTTCGATCCGCAGGTGGTCGGTTGGCTATCGCGCAATGGGTTGCCGGAAAACTTCGTCGATGACCTGCTGGATTTGCGCCGCACCATTGAGCCGATGGCGGTGCGCTGGGCCTGTGAGCGGGCGACACCGGAGCAGATCGAAGCGGTACAACTGACTTTCAATGCGCTGGAACGTGCAGTCGACAGCGGCGTTGATTACAACCGTGCCGACCAGGCTTTCCACGAATGCATCCTGGCCGCCAGCCATAATCAGTTCATCGAACAAATGGTCCCGGCCCTCGGCGCGTTGCTGGCGGTGTCGTTCGAAGTCTCCGCCGCCGACCCCGATGAACTGCGCCGCACCTTGCCGATCCATAAAGACATGGCCGATGCCATCGCCGCGCGCGATTCGACCCGTGGCGTGTGGGCGTGCATGACCTTGATCGACAATGCCGATCTGGCGATAAAACGCTTTTACCCGAAAGTCATGGCGGACCGCAAAGCCAGCTAAGACCGAAAATTCCCTGTGGGAGCGAGCCTGCTCGCGAATGCGTCAGGTCAGATGCATCATCATTGACTGACACGCCGCTTTCGCGAGCAGGCTCGCTCCCACATTGGAAACAACAAGAACATGAAGGATTCCAGATGACCTGCACCGCCCTGACCCAACACCGCGCGCAACTCGGCGAAGGCCCGTTCTGGGATGCGCCGACCCAGGCGTTGTACTGGGTGGATATCGCCGGTAGACAAGCGTTGCGCCTGATCGGCCAGAACGTGCAGATCTGGCAGATGCCCGAGCACATCTCCGCCTTCATTCCCTGCGCCAGCGGCGATGCGCTGGTGACATTGAGCAGTGGTGTCTACCGCCTCGATCTCGATTCGCCCGGCCTCGAGCCACGCTTGACGCTGTTCTGCGTCGCCGACCCGCAACCGGGCAACCGCCCCAACGAAGCCCGTTGCGATGCCTTGGGCCGGTTGTGGTTGGGCACCATGCAGAACAACATCGGCGAGCACGGCGAGGATCTGCCGCTGGCGCGCCGTTCCGGCGGCCTGTTCCGTATCGATCCCGATCAACGCGTCACACCGCTGCTGCTCGGCCTGGGCATCCCCAACACCCTGCTGTGGAGTGACGACGGCACCACGCTGCTGTTTGGTGAAAGTCTCGACAGCACGCTCAATCGATATTTCATCCGCACCGACGGCAGTCTCGATGCTCCGCAGGTGTTCTACTCGTCCGATCAACACGGTGGTCCCGATGGCTCGGCGATGGACGCCGAAGGCTACGTGTGGAATGCACGCTGGGACGGCAGTTGCCTGCTGCGCCTGACGCCGGACGGGCAGGTGGATCGCAAAATCGATCTGCCGGTCAGTCGCCCGACCAGTTGTGTGTTCGGTGGCGAAGACTTGCAAACCTTATTCATCACCAGCGCCAAGAGTCCACTGAATCATCCATTGGATGGCGCGGTGCTGAGCATGCGCGTCGACGTTGCAGGAAAACTCTGTACGCGTTTTGCTGGCTAGATCCCAAAATATGGGATGCAAAATTATATATTGAGATTATTTGGCGGTCGGGTTTATAGTCGGCTCCAGCAGTAACACGCACTCACACTTAAAAAGAACAAAACAGGTGAAGTGATGCAGCGAATTCTTGTTGCCCGCGCCAGCGGGATCCGCCTTTCGTCACGGCTCAATGCCGTTGACGACGCTTGCCTGTCTGTTTTCCCCAGCCGTCAGAACCGGACATCGACCGATGGCCGGTTTTTTTGCGCCTGCGTGCAGGAGGCCTGAGCCATGGCTGAAGCGCTGACATTGCCGCAAGTGTCGGCCCCGCCGAAAGGCGAGCGCCTGAAAAACAAGGTCGTGCTGCTGACCGGGGCCGCTCAGGGCATCGGCGAAGCCATCGTCGCCGCCTTCGCCGCGCAGCAAGCCAGATTACTCATCAGCGACATCCAGGCTGACAAGGTCGAGCAGGTCGCCGCTCTCTGGCGCGATCAGGGCCATGACGTGCAGGCGCTCAAGGTCGACGTGTCGAATCAGCAGGATTTGCACGCCCTGGCCCGACGCGCCGTGGAATTGCATGGCCGCATCGATGTGTTGGTCAACTGTGCCGGGGTCAATGTGTTCCGCGATCCTTTGCAGATGACCGAAGAGGACTGGCACCGCTGCTTCGCCATTGATCTGGATGGCGCCTGGTATGGTTGCAAAGCCGTGCTGCCGCAGATGCTCGAGCAGGGCGTGGGCAGCATCATCAACATCGCCTCGACCCATTCCAGCCACATCATTCCCGGCTGCTTCCCGTACCCGGTGGCCAAGCACGGCTTGCTCGGCCTGACCCGTGCACTCGGCATCGAATACGCGGCCAAAGGCATTCGCGTCAACGCCATCGCACCGGGCTACATCGAAACGCAGCTGAACGTCGATTACTGGAATGGCTTTGCCGATCCGCACGCCGAGCGGCAGCGCGCCTTTGACCTGCACCCGCCCAAGCGCATCGGCCAGCCGATCGAAGTGGCGATGACGGCGGTGTTTCTGGCCAGCGATGAGGCACCGTTTATCAATGCTTCGTGCATCACCATCGATGGTGGCCGCTCGGTGATGTACCACGACTGAATAAAACGGATTTCCAGCGCTGAACTACGCTTGAAATCCAATCATCATACGATATGACTATTTTCAACCAGCTTCACTGAGAACACGCTTCAACGCTTTTCAAACCTTGCTCAAAAAAAATAACAAGGAGTCATCTGATGAAACGTCGTTTCGGGATTCGTACCCTGTGCAGCACTGCCCTGGCGGTCACTGCGTTCAGCCTGAGCAGTGCGCTGCTCGCCGCCGACGCGGTGAAGATCGGTTTTCTGGTCAAGCAGGCCGAAGAACCGTGGTTCCAGACCGAATGGGCTTTTGCCGAAAAAGCCGCCAAGGACAAAGGCTTTGAACTGATCAAGATCGCGGTACCGGATGGCGAGAAGACCCTTTCGGCCATCGACAGCCTGGCCGCCAACGGCGCCAAGGGCTTCGTGATCTGCCCGCCGGACGTGTCCCTCGGCCCTGCCATCATGGCCAAAGCCAAGATCAACGACTTGAAAGTGATTGCCGTCGACGACCGTTTTGTCGACGCCAACGGCAAGTTCATGGAAGACGTGCCGTACCTGGGCATGGCCGCGTTTGAAGTGGGTCAAAAGCAGGGCGCCGCCATGGCTGCCGAAGCGAAAAAGCGTAACTGGGACTGGAAAGACACCTACGCGGTGGTCAACACCTATAACGAACTCGACACCGGCAAGAAGCGCACCGACGGTTCGGTCGATGCCCTGAAGAAGGCCGGCATGCCCGAGGATCACATCCTCTTCGCCGCACTGAAAACCCTCGACGTACCGGGCAGCATGGACGCCACCAACTCGGCGCTGGTGAAACTGCCGAGCGCGGCGAAAAACCTGATCATCGGCGGCATGAACGACAACACCGTGCTCGGCGGCGTGCGCGCCACCGAAGCGGCCGGTTTTGCCGCGAGCAACGTGATCGGCATCGGCATCAACGGCACCGACGCCATCGGCGAGTTGAAAAAGCCTAACAGCGGCTTCTTCGGGTCGATGCTGCCAAGTCCGCACATCGAAGGCTACAAGACCGCCGAGATGATGTACGAGTGGATCACCGCCGGCAAAGAGCCGCCGAAGTACACCGCCATGGATGACGTCACCCTGATCACCCGCGAAAACTTCAAGCAAGAGCTGGAAAAAATCGGCTTGTGGAACTGAGGCAGCGACGGCCCGGGCAGCCGGGCCGTTTTTCGGTGTGAAGAGGTGGCTTTATGCACGCGCAAGTACAGACACAAGAACAACACGGCGCCAGCGGCAGCCTGCGCTTCAACGGGATCGGCAAGACCTTTCCCGGCGTGAAAGCGCTCGACGGCATCAGCTTCGTCGCCCACCCCGGCCAGGTTCATGCCCTGATGGGCGAGAACGGCGCGGGCAAATCGACCCTGCTGAAGATTCTCGGTGGTGCTTACATTCCGAGCAGCGGCGAGCTGCAGATCGGCGAGCAGGCGATGGCGTTCAAGTCCACCGCTGACAGCATCGGCAGCGGCGTCGCGGTGATTCACCAGGAACTGCATCTGGTCCCGGAAATGACCGTGGCCGAAAACCTGTTTCTCGGCCATCTGCCGGCCAGTTTCGGCCTGATCAATCGCAGTGAGCTGCGTCAGAAAGCCTTGAATTGCCTGAAAGGCTTGGCCGACGAAATCGATCCGCAAACCAAGGTCGGACGCTTGTCGCTGGGTCAGCGGCAGTTGGTGGAAATCGCCAAAGCGCTGTCGCGCGGCGCTCACGTCATCGCGTTCGACGAACCGACCAGCAGCCTCTCGGCGCGCGAGATCGACCGCTTGATGGCGATCATCGGTCGTCTGCGCGACGAAGGCAAAGTGGTGCTCTACGTGTCCCATCGCATGGAAGAAGTCTTCCGTATCTGCGACGCCGTCACCGTGTTCAAGGACGGCCGCTACGTTCGTACATTCGACGACATGAGCCAGTTGACCCACGATCAACTGGTGACCTGCATGGTCGGTCGCGACATTCAGGATATCTACGATTACCGCCATCGCCCGCGCGGTGCCGTGGCGCTGAAGGTCGACGGCTTGCTCGGTCCGGGCTTGCGCGAGCCGATCAGTTTCGAAGCGCACAAGGGCGAAATCCTTGGCTTGTTCGGGCTGGTCGGGGCAGGGCGCACCGAGCTGTTTCGCCTGCTCAGCGGCCTGGAGCGCAACACCGCTGGCCGTCTCGAACTGCGCGGCCATGAGCTGAAATTGCGCTCGCCGCGTGATGCGATTGCCGCCGGCATTTTGCTCTGCCCGGAAGATCGCAAGAAGGAAGGCATCATCCCCCTGGCCAGCGTCGCCGAGAACATCAACATCAGTGCCCGCGGTGCGCATTCCGGGCTCGGCTGCCTGATCCGCGGCCTGTGGGAAAAGGGCAATGCTGACAAGCAGATCAAGGCCCTGAAAGTGAAAACCCCGCACGCCGGCCAGCAGATCAAGTTCCTTTCCGGCGGCAACCAGCAGAAAGCCATTCTCGGCCGCTGGCTGTCGATGCCGATGAAAGTCCTGCTGCTCGACGAACCGACCCGTGGCATCGACATCGGCGCCAAGGCCGAGATCTACCAGATCATTCATAACCTCGCCGCCGACGGTATTTCGGTGATCGTGGTGTCCAGCGATCTGATGGAAGTGATGGGCATTTCCGACCGCATCCTGGTGCTCTGCGAAGGCGCCCTGCGCGGCGAAGTCAGCCGCGACCAGGCCAATGAATCCAACCTGCTGCAACTGGCTTTGCCACGCCACCGCGCTGACGGCGTGGCGAACTGAGAGGTGACTATGATGACTACGCAAAACGAAACTCTGCCGACCGAGCGCAAACCGCTGGACATGCGGCGCTTCCTCGATGACTGGGTCATGCTGCTGGCGGCGATCGGCATCTTTGTCGCCTGCACACTGCTGATCGACAACTTCCTCTCGCCGCTGAACATGCGTGGCCTGGGCCTGGCGATTTCCACCACCGGCATCGCCGCGTGCACCATGCTTTATTGCCTGGCATCCGGACACTTCGACCTCTCGGTCGGCTCAGTGATCGCCTGTGCCGGCGTGGTCGCGGCAGTGGTAATGCGTGACACCAACAGTGTATTTCTCGGGGTCAGCGCGGCGTTGGCGATGGGCCTGATCGTCGGGCTGATCAACGGCATCGTGATCGCCAAGTTGCGCGTCAATGCCTTGATTACAACGCTGGCGACCATGCAGATTGTGCGCGGCCTGGCCTATATCTTTGCCAACGGCAAGGCAGTCGGCGTTTCGCAGGAATCGTTCTTTGTTTTCGGCAATGGCCAGCTGTTCGGTGTGCCGGTGCCGATCCTGATCACTATTGTCTGCTTCCTGTTTTTCGGCTGGCTGCTGAACTACACCACCTATGGGCGCAACACCATGGCCATCGGTGGCAACCAGGAAGCGGCGCTGCTGGCGGGCGTCAACGTCGACCGCACCAAGATCATCATCTTCGCCGTGCACGGTGTGATCGGCGCGCTGGCGGGTGTGATTCTGGCCTCGCGGATGACTTCCGGGCAGCCAATGATTGGTCAGGGTTTTGAACTGACAGTGATCTCGGCTTGCGTGCTGGGCGGAGTTTCGTTGAGTGGCGGCATCGGCATGATTCGTCATGTGATTGCCGGGGTGTTGATTCTGGCGATCATCGAGAATGCGATGAACCTGAAGAACATCGACACGTTTTATCAGTATGTGATTCGGGGTTCGATTCTGTTGCTGGCCGTGGTCATTGACCGCTTGAAACAACGGTAACGTCAAAAGCTACCCCTCACCCCAGCCCTCTCCCAAAGGGAGAGGGGGCCGACCGAGGTGTCTTGCGTTCTAGATCGACCTGAAATATCGGGTCGATTGTGGATTCGCTAAAGCAACATCATTTCGGCGCATTTCCTGAGCACTCCCCAATCAGTTCCCTCTCCCAAAGGGAGAGGGGGCCGACCGAGGTGTCTTGCGTTGTACATCGACCTGAAAGATCGGGTCGATTGTGGATTCGCTAAAGCAACATCATTTCGGCGCATTTCCTGAGCACTCCCCAATCAGTTCCCTCTCCCAAAGGGAGTGGGGGCCGACCGAGGTGTCTTGCGTTCTACATCGACCTGAAATATCGGGTCGATTGTGGATTCTCTAAAGCAACATCATTTCGGCGCATTTCCTGAGCACTCCCCAATCAGTTCCCTCTCCCAAAGGGAGTGGGGGCCGACCGAGGTGTCTTGCGTTCTACATCGACCTGAAATATCGGGTCGATTGTGGATTCGCTAAAGCAACATCAGTTCGGCGCATTTCCTGAGCACTCCCCAATCAGTTCCCTCTCCCTCCGGGAGAGGGCTAGGGTGAGGGGCTCTTGATTTTGCTCTCTCCACCGGTCACCTCCCTCAAATTTTTGTTGCCCGCCACGTCCCGTTTCGGTTATCAATTTGTACATGATTAGACAGGTACGATTCGACAAGAAACAAAGGGTGGTCGACGAGCTCGTCCGACGCATCGAAAGCGGCCTCATGGAGGACGGCTTTCTGTTGCCTGGCGAACATCAGTTGGCTCAAGAATTCCAGGTCAGCCGTGGCACCTTGCGTGAGGCGCTGGCCGAACTGAAGCGGCGTAATTACATCGCCACCCAAAGCGGTGTCGGTTCCATCGTCACTTTCGACGGTGTCGCGCTGGATCAGCGCAGCGGCTGGGCGCAGGCGTTGGCCGACAGCGGGGCGCTGATCAATACCGAAGTGTTGCGCCTCGAAGCCGTGACTCGCCCGGATCTGCTGGTGCGTTTCGGCACCGATCAATTCATCACCCTCGACCGTCGCCGGCGCGCCACCGACGGTACGCTGGTGTCTCTCGAACGATCCTTGATGCCGGCCAACGGCGGCCTGGAAAGCCTGCCCCGCGTCGGCCTGATCGACAATTCCCTGACCATCACCCTGGCCGCCTACGGCTATATCGGCGAGCGCGGCGATCAGTGGATCGGCGCCGAGCCGCTGAATGCCGAAGACGCCGAGTTGCTCGGTCGCCCGGTCGGCACGGTGTTTCTCAAAGCCCTGCGCACCACCTACGACCGGCAGAACCGTTTCATGGAACAGGTCGAAAGCCTGCTCGACCCGGTGCACTTTCGTCTGCACCTGCAATTCGGAGAATCGAAATGACCGCGCTCAACCGTGCGCTTGGCGCTTTCTATGGTCTGGCCCTGGGTGACGCGCTGGGCATGCCGACACAGTCGCTCGATCGTGAAACGATCAAGGCGCGCTTCGGCCAGATCACTGATTTGCAGGACGCAGGTCCCTTGCAACCGATCGCCGCGAACATGCCCAAAGGCTCGATCACCGATGACACCGAGCAGGCGATCCTGGTCGGCGAATTATTGGTCGAAGGTCACGGCCGTATCGAGCCGGAGGTCCTCGCCCAGCGCTTGATCGAATGGGAAACCGAGATGCAGGCCAAAGGCTCGCAGGACTTGCTCGGCCCCTCGACCAAACGCGCCATTGAAATGATCCTCGCCGGGCATTCCCCGGAAGAAGCCGGGCGCTACGGCACCACCAATGGCGCGGCGATGCGCATCACCCCGGTGGGCATTGCCGCGAACGTGGCCGATCCGCAGCGCTTCATTGCGGCGGTCGTGCAGGCTTGCCAGGTGACGCATAACACCACGCTGGGGATTTCCAGTGCGGCGGCGGTGGCGGCGGTGGTTTCCGCTGGCATCAATGGCGTCGATCTGGGCGAGGCGCTGAATCTTGGCCAGCAGATTGCCCAGCAAGCCGAAGCCCACGGGCATTGGGTCGCTGGCGGGCGCATGGCCTCGCGCATCAGTTGGGCGCGCAGTATCAGCGTCGACAGTGACAAAGCACTGCTCGCCGATCTGCTCTACGACGTGATCGGTACATCGGTGGCGTCGCAGGAGTCGGTGGTGGTCTCATTCGCACTGGCCCAGCAAGTGGCCATCGGCGAGATGACGGCATTCGAGGCGTTGTGCATGGCCGCCAGTCTCGGCGGCGACACGGATACCATCGCGGCGATTCTCGGCGCCATGCTCGGGGCCTGCCCGGGGCTTGAGTGCTGGCCGGAGCCGATGATCGAGACGGTGAAAGTCGTTAATCAACTTGAGCTGGAACCGTTGGTGCAGGGGCTGTTGGCCTTGCGTTGACTGGCTGGCCTCTTCGCGAGCAGGCTCGCTCCCACAATTGGAATGCATTTCCTTGTGGGAGCGAGCCTGCTCGCGAAAGGGGCGGCGCATTTCTAAAGAATTCACACAGCAATGGATCGCACAGACAGGCCTCGGAAGGCCGGTTGTCTTGTCGTTTTGCATCATTGCCACAACCACAAAAAAGGCAAACAGGAGCATCTTCATGAGTTCATCAACCGCCGGGCAGAGCGTCGGGCAATTGGAAACCCGGGGCATCGAGCCGGTGCCGGAAGCCGAGTGCAACGGTCATCCGTTGCAGCTGTTCTGGGTCTGGTTTGCGGCCAATATTTCCATCCTCGGCCTGCCGCTGGGCGCTACGCTGGTGGCGTTTCGCGGGCTGGCGATCTGGCAGGCGATCATCGTCGCCATCCTCGGTGCCGCCGGTTCGTTTGCCGTGGTCGGGATCATCTCGATTGCCGGGCGCCGTGGCCGCGCGCCGAGCCTGACGCTGTCCCGGGCAATCTTCGGCGTACGCGGCAACATCGGCCCGACGCTGGTTTCGCTGATGTCGCGTCTGGGTTGGGAAACCGTCAACACCACCACCGCAGCCTTCGTCCTGCTGTCGCTGTGCTCGATCCTGTTCGGCTCGCCGGTCGAGGCGAAAAGTGCGCCGATACTGACGCTGATCTTTATCGCCATCTTCGTCCTGCTGACCTTGTCGGTGTCCGGCCTCGGCCACGCGACTTTGCTGGTGATCCAGAAGTGGGCGACCTATGTGTTCGGTGCGCTGAACATTCTCGTCGGTGGTTTCCTCTGCGCGACGATCGACTGGAGTGCGGTGTTCAACGCCACGCCAGCACCGCTGAGCGCAATGATCATCGGCATCGGCACCATGGCCGCCGGCACCGGCATCGGCTGGGCCAACGCTGGCGCTGACATGTCGCGCTATCAGCATCGCAGCGTCAAGGCAGTGCGCCTGGTGGCGTCGGCGGCGTTCGGCGCAGGGATCCCGCTGGTGCTGCTGATCACCCTCGGCGGCTTGTTGTCGGTGGGCAACAATGACCTGGCGTCGGCGACTGACCCGATCGTGGCGATCCGGGACATGTTGCCGACCTGGATGGCCGTGCCGTACTTGATCACCGCGTTCGGCGGCCTGCTGCTGTCGAACAACCTGTCGGTATATTCCGCCGGCCTGACCACGCTGACCCTGGGCCTCAAGGTCAAACGCGTCTACGCGGTAGTGGTCGACATCGTCGCGATCTTCGCCGGCTCGATCTACTTCATGCTGATCGCCGACAGTTTCTACGGCCCGTTCATTACCTTCATTTCCCTGCTGGCAGTGCCGATCACCGCATGGGTGGGGATTTTCGTCGTCGATCTGATTCACCGTCACTACTACAGCCCCAAAGACCTGCTCGATGTCAGCCCGAGCAGCGCCTACTGGTATCGCGGCGGCATCGAGTGGCGCGCGTTTGGCGCCTGGGCGATCGCCATCGTCCTTGGTTTCAGCTTCACCACCATCGGCACCACTGCCGAGAACGTCTGGTTCAAGGGCTTTCTGTCCGACTCCTGGCTGGGCCACAACGGCCTCGGCTGGATCGTGACCTTCGTCGTCGCCGGTGGCATTTACCTGATACTTGGCGGTGCGAAAGATCGCCGCGCCGCGCAACCCGAGAATGCTCATGCCTAAGATGTTGCACACCGGCCAGGTCATCATCGACCTGGTCATGGCCGTGGATAAGCTGCCGCAGATTGGCGGTGATGTGCTGGCGCAGTCGGCCGGTTTCGAAGCGGGCGGCGGTTTCAACGTAATGGCCGCTGCGGTGCGTAACGGTCTGCCGGTGGTTTACCTCGGTCGCCATGGCACGGGGCGGTTTGGTGACCTGGCGCGCCACGCGATGCAGGCGGAAGGTATCTGCATCGGCATCCGCGAACCGGCCGAGCGCGACACCGGTCTGTGTGTGGCGCTGACCGATGCGTCGGCTGAACGCAGTTTCATTTCCTATATCGGCGCTGAAGGTGAGGTGACCGAAGACGATTTGAACAATGTGGCTGCTGAGCCCGGCGATTACGTTTATCTCAGCGGTTACAGTCTGCTGCACGAGGGCAAGGCGCAGGCGTTGCTCGACTGGACGCTGGCGCTGCCGGCGTCGGTCAATGTGGTGTTCGACCCGGGGCCGTTGGTGGAGTCACCTGACGCGCCGATGATGCAGGCGTTGCTACCGCGCATCAATGTGTGGACCAGCAACAGTGTTGAGGCGCTGCGATTTACCGTGGCTGATGAAATTGGCGCGGCAATGGATCGGCTCGCGAAGCTCCTGCCGGAAAATGTGCTGATGGTGGTGCGCGACGGGCCGCAGGGTTGCTGGATTCAGCAGCGGGGCGAGCGTCGACAAGTGCCGGGGTTTGTTGTCAAAGCGGTGGACAGCAATGGCGCCGGTGATGCGCATGCCGGGGTGTTTGTTGCTGGATTGGCGCAGGGGTTGGATGCACCGGAAGCGGCGCGGCGGGCCAATGCGGCAGCGGCACTGGCGGTGACTCGCTGGGGGCCGGCTACATCGCCGGGGGCGGGTGAGGTGGATGCGTTTATCCGCGAATCCTGCGGCGACTGATGCACCGCAATCGCTGGCAAGCCAGCTCCCACAGGGTCTTCGTGTGTAAGTGTAATAGTGCAACTACCCGAAAAATCTGTGGGAGCTGGCTTGCCAGCGATGAGGCCATCAGACTTAACCTGCCTTGCGCAACGCCTCAATCAACTCCTGCTTGCGCATCGAAGAGCGTCCCGGAATATTCTTCGCTCGGGCTTCCTTCATCAAGCTATCGACAGTCTGCGTATCCTTCGAAGTCTCGCTATCGCGTGAATGGCCCTTGCGGCTAGCCACCGCGCGGCGGGATGACTCTTTGCGCTCTTTCGACTTGGCACTTGCAGGCTTCTTGCGCCCTGAGCCGCCGGACTTCTCGCCACCGCCGGAGTGCTTGTTCACCGTCGCCCGGGCACGCGCCTCAGCTTCATCTTTCGACACGCCCTTTTTCTCGTAGCTGTCTTCGATGTGCTCGGCTTTGCGCTTCTGTTCGCTGGTGTATTTGTCTTTGCTTCCACGAGGCATGGGATTTCTCCTTGCGTCAGGATGTGCTGCGTTACGCCGAAGGCTGCGAATCACTCGAGACGAATTACCCGTTCGAAGTCGAAGATCCGCAGCCCCAACCAGCGTCAGCTATCGAGTTTCTTCGCCGCTTCAACCCCGGCTGAACTGAGCTTGATCGGCAGGTTCAGCGAGTGCTCACCGGCTTCGCTGCAGGTCACATGACCATGGTGAATCAGCCCGCGATCCTGCAGGGCGGCGAGGGCGCTGGCCACGACTTTCTCGCCCCGGTAATTGTCCAGCACCTCCTTGCCCAAGCCGTTGGGATGCGCGTGCAGCAGGCGGGTGAGAACTTCTTTTTCCAGGTCTTTGTCGACGTTCATGGTTACCTCTTCATGGGAGTGAATAGGGCGCTCGCGTCGGCGAACTACTGACCGGCACCTTCGGAACCGGAGCCACCGGTGGTGGTTTTCGAGCCGACACCGGGGCCGGCATTGTCAGGCGGAGTGGCAGGAGAGTCAGGCGTGTTCATGCCACCCTGACGGCCCGGATCGCTGCCTTGTGTGCGCGGATCGGTGCCGGTGGCGGGTGGCTGATTGATCAGCGGCACGCCGGAACCATCGGTATTCATACCGGGAGCACTGTTGATGGCGGGCGCGCGTGGCGGGGTCGGATCGGTAGGGCCAGTGCCCGCTGCCGTGGACGAGGCGGCGAATACCGCAGGGCAAAGCAGGGCGCTGAAGACTAAAGCGGTCAACCTTGACGAGATCATAGGGCTTCTCCAGTGATTGGAATCCTTACACTGGGTTGGTCAGCCCTGATGAAGGATTGGTGCCTGATGATCGACGAACGGTCTTCTCCGGGGTCGCGTGTCTGCTGTTCAGACGATGCCGATCTTTAGTGTTTCCATCGGTGCAAAACAGTTAACGGTCATAAGCATCCTTTCAGAACGTGCGCTATCAACTGTGGGAGCGAGCCTGCTCGCGAAGGCATTCTGTCAGTTGACTCGAGGCTGACTGGAAGGACGCATTCGCGAGCAGGCTCGCTCCCACAGGGGCAACGGCGTTCGCCCGATCGGGCAGGTCAGTATGTTTGCCATGTGACGAGCGCCGCTGCGCGCCTTAGTATGGCGCTTTAATTTGCAGACAAGGCCCGTTCATGACGATCGAAATCCGCCCGGCGACTCCCAGCGATGCGCCGCAAATCCTCACCTTCATCACCGAACTGGCAGATTTCGAGAAGGCCCGTCACGAAGTCATCGCCAGCGTCGCTGACATCGAACGCAGCCTGTTCGGCGAAGGCGCCACCGCCCACGGCCTGATCTGCCTGCGCGACGGCTTGCCGATCGGCTTCGCGGTGTTCTTCTTCAGTTATTCAACGTGGCTGGGCAGCAATTGCCTGTACCTCGAAGACCTCTACATCACCCCCGAACAACGTGGTGGCGGCGCCGGCAAAACCCTGCTGCGCCACCTGGCGAAAATCGCCTGCGCCAACGACTGCGGCCGCTTCGAATGGAGCGTGCTGGAATGGAACACCCCAGCCATCGAATTCTACAAATCTCTCGGCGCACAACCGCAGGAGGAATGGGTGCGGTATCGCATGGATGGCAAGGTGTTGCGAGAGTTTGCTGAAGGAAATTGACGCCTGAAAGATCGCAGCCGTCGGCAGCTCCTGTTCACCTCTGTAGGAGTTGCCGAAGGCTGTGATCTTTTTTTGTTTATATCCCAAAATATGGGATTGATATTTATATATTGAGATTTTAGCCCGCCCGGGTTTATAGTCCGTCGCACTCACTGCCAAAAACAAAACAGGTGAAGCGATGCAGGCGCAATTGATCGCGCTCGATTGGGGGACGACCTCATTACGTGCTTACAAACTCGCGGCCGACGGTGTGGTGCTGGAGCAGCGTGCGCTGTCGTCCGGGATCATGCAGTTGCCCAAGACCCCGCGAATCATCCACGGCCGTGAATGCGCCGATGGTTTTGAACTGGCCTTCGACGAGGCCTGCGGTGACTGGCTCGATGCGCAGCCGGATCTGCCGGTGATCGCTTGCGGCATGGTCGGCAGTGCGCAGGGCTGGCGCGAAGCGCCTTACTGCGAGACGCCGGCGGACGTCGCCCATCTCGGAAATTCCCTACAAACCGTTGTCAGTCTGCGCGGTACGCCGGTGCATATCGTCCCGGGCGTGATCCAGCGTTCGCGTCTGCCGAATGTAATGCGCGGCGAAGAAACCCAAGTCCTCGGCGTGCTGCAAAGTCTGCCGGTCGAGGCGGGTAATGATCTGCTGATCGGCCTGCCCGGCAGCCACTCGAAGTGGGTGGAGGTGGTCGATGGCCGCATCACCCATTTCGACACGTTCATGACCGGCGAAGTGTTTGCCGTGCTCAGCGAGCACAGCATTCTCGGCCGTACCCAACAACCGAGCGCGACCTTCGATGCGCAGGCGTTCGATCGCGGCGTGCAAATCGCGCTGTCGACAGATGCCGAGCTCGGTGTGCTGTCGACCTTGTTCAGCGCCCGCACCCTCGGCCTGACCGGTGAATTGAGCCCGACTGCTCAGGCGGACTATCTGTCCGGCCTGATGATCGGCCATGAGCTGGCCGCGCTCGCCAATGTGCAGCGGCGCCGGCGCAATCAAGCGAATCTTCCAGCGATCGTGCTCATCGGCAATGCGCTTCTGTGCGCACGCTATCAACGCGCGCTCGATGCCTGCGGCTTTGCTCGGGTAACGCTGGCCGAGCAGGCGACCGAGCGTGGCCTGTGGCAACTGGCGCGTGCCGCCGGACTGATCGATTCCTCATCCCGTTAACCCTGACTGGAGGCCTGACATGCTCAAGCAAGCACTAGCACAAAACGGTCTGATCGCGATTCTGCGTGGCCTGCAACCGCAGGAAGCGGCGGCTGTCGGAGAAGTCCTGTATTCCGCCGGATTTCGCGTCATCGAAGTACCGCTCAATTCCCCATCGCCATACGAAAGTATCCGCATCCTGCGTGATGCGCTGCCCGACGATTGCCTGATCGGTGCTGGCACGGTGCTCACCCCCGAGCAGGTCGAGCAGGTCAAAGCTGCTGGCGGACAAGTGATCGTCATGCCGCACAGCGATGCCAAGGTATTGCGCGCGGCGAAAGCGGCGGGGCTGTTCCTGTCGCCGGGTGTGGCCACGCCGACCGAAGCCTTCGCCGCACTGGCTGAGGGCGCGGACATTCTCAAGCTGTTTCCGGCCGAACAAATGAACCCGGCGGTCGTCAAGGCCTGGCTGGCGGTGTTGCCAGCCGGCACGGTGCTGGCGCCGGTCGGCGGGATCACACCGGACAACATGCAGGCCTTTATCGATGCCGGTGTGAAAGGTTTCGGCCTCGGTTCCGGTCTGTTCAAACCGGGCATGACGCCCGAGCAGGTGGCGGTCAATGCCAAGGCCTACGTGACTGCCTGGAAAGCCCTGCGTTAAGAATTTTGGCGCTGTGTGCGCTGCATCTAATAAAAGCTGCATTTACAAAAGAGAGCAGAGATGAAAATCACCAAACTCACGACCTTCATCGTTCCGCCGCGCTGGTGCTTCCTCAAGGTCGAAACCGACGAGGGCGTGACCGGTTGGGGCGAGCCTGTGGTCGAAGGGCGCGCGCATACCGTAGCTGCTGCGGTGGAAGAATTGTCCGACTACCTGATCGGCAAAGACCCACGCAATATCGAAGACATCTGGACCGTGCTCTATCGCGGTGGCTTCTACCGTGGCGGCGCGATTCACATGAGCGCGCTGGCCGGTATCGACCAAGCGCTGTGGGACATCAAGGGCAAGGCCCTCGGCGTGTCGGTCAGCGATCTGCTCGGTGGCCAGGTGCGCGACAAGATTCGTGTGTATTCGTGGATCGGCGGCGACCGTCCGGCCGACACCGCGCGTGCGGCGAAAGAAGCAGTGAGCCGTGGTTTCACTGCGGTGAAAATGAACGGCACCGAAGAACTGCAGTTCCTCGACACTTTCGAGAAAGTCGACCTCGCCCTGGCCAACGTTGCCGCCGTGCGTGATGCGGTCGGGCCGAACGTCGGTATCGGCGTCGACTTCCACGGCCGCGTGCACAAGCCGATGGCCAAGGTGCTGATGAAGGAGCTCGACCCGTACAAACTGATGTTCATCGAAGAACCGGTGCTCAGCGAAAACTACGAAGCATTGAAAGAACTGGCGCCGCTGACCAGCACGCCGATTGCCCTCGGCGAGCGGCTGTTCTCGCGCTGGGACTTTAAACGGGTGTTGAGCGAAGGCTACGTCGACATTATCCAGCCGGATGCCTCCCACGCTGGCGGCATCACCGAAACCCGCAAGATCGCCAACATGGCCGAAGCCTACGACGTCGCGCTGGCGCTCCATTGCCCGCTGGGACCGATCGCGCTGGCTGCCTGTTTGCAACTCGACGCGGCTTGTTACAACGCGTTTATCCAAGAGCAGAGCCTGGGCATCCATTACAACGAGAGCAACGACTTGCTCGACTATGTGAAGGATCCGCGCGTGTTCGACTACGACCAGGGTTTCGTGAAGATTCCGAACGGCCCGGGGCTGGGCATCGAGATCAACGAGGAATACGTGATCGAACGCGCCGCCGTCGGCCATCGCTGGCGCAACCCGATCTGGCGTCATGCCGATGGCAGCTTTGCCGAGTGGTGATCTCCTGATTCAGCACTGATCCCTGTGGGAGCGAGCCTGCTCGCGAATGCAATGTCACATCCGCCATCCATGTGACTGACCCGACGCTTTCGCGAGCAGGCTCGCTCCCACAGTTTGATCTCCAGGGAGAGGAGATCTGCGTCATGACCTCAACAAACATAAAAAGAGGCTCTCCTCATGCAAACGCATACCCTCTCCGGGCAGGCGTCTTTAGTCACGCCTAGCCGCAAGCGGTTTTTCATCATGGTGTTGCTGTTCATCACCGTGGTCATCAACTACCTCGACCGCAGCAACCTGTCGATTGCCGCGCCGGCGCTGACCAGTGAGCTGGGCATCGATCCGGTTCACGTCGGTCTGATCTTCTCCGCCTTCGGCTGGACTTACGCTGCCATGCAGATCCCCGGCGGCTGGCTGGTCGATCGCGTGCCGCCGCGCATCCTTTACAGTGTCGCGCTGCTGCTGTGGTCGCTGGCCACGGTGATGCTCGGTTTCGTCAGCAGCTTCATCGCCCTGTTCGTGCTGCGCATGGCCGTCGGTGCGCTGGAAGCGCCGGCCTATCCGATCAACAGTCGCGTGGTTACGACCTGGTTTCCCGAGCGCGAGCGCGCCACGGCGATCGGTTTCTACACTTCCGGACAGTTTGTCGGTCTGGCTTTCCTGACCCCGGTGCTGGCGTGGCTGCAACATGAATTCGGCTGGCACATGGTGTTCGTCGCCACCGGCGCGGTGGGCATTCTCTGGGCGCTGATCTGGTACGCGGTGTATCGCGAGCCGCGCGATTTCAAAGGCACCAATCAGGCGGAAATCGACCTGATCCGCGAAGGCGGCGGGCTGGTGGATATTCAGGCCGAGGCGGCCAAGGTAAAAGCCAAATTCAGCTGGACCGATCTCGGCATCGTCCTCAGCAAACGCAAGTTGTGGGGTATCTACCTCGGCCAGTTCTGTCTGAACTCGACGCTGTGGTTTTTCCTCACCTGGTTTCCGACCTATCTGGTGAAATATCGCGGCATGGACTTCATCAAGTCTGGCCTGCTTGCATCGCTGCCGTTTCTCGCTGCGTTCGTCGGTGTTCTGTGCTCGGGATTCTTTTCCGACTTCCTGATCCGTCGTGGCTACACCGTGGGCTTCGCGCGCAAGTTGCCGATCATTGGCGGGCTGCTGATTTCGACTTCAATCATCGGTGCCAACTTTGTCGAGTCGACGCCGCTGGTGATTGCCTTCCTCGCCCTGGCATTTTTCGGCAACGGGCTGGCGTCGATCACCTGGTCGCTGGTGTCAACACTGGCACCGGCGCGGTTGCTCGGTCTGACCGGTGGCGTGTTCAACTTCATCGGCAATCTTTCGGCGATCGCTACGCCGATCGTGATCGGCTTCCTTGCCAGCGGCGATTCGTTCGCGCCGGCGATCACCTACATCGCCGTGCTCGCGCTGGTCGGTGCCTTGTCCTACGTGCTGCTGGTGGGCAAGGTCGAGCGTATCGAGTTGTAGTGCTCTGCGTCGGGCGACCATAATGCCGCCCGTTCCTTCGCTCAACGGTAAAAAGGCTGGATATGCAGGAAGACGCCCCGGAAAAAACCAAGGACGCCGCGCCCACCGGCACCCAGACGCTGCTGCGCGGCCTCGGTGTGGTGCAGGCGGTGGCCAGTGGCGCGCGTGATCTCAAGGAGATCGCCCGGCTGATCGGTACCACGCGCAGCACCACCCACCGTCTGGCCAGCTGTCTGGTCGACGAGCGTTATCTGCGCGTGGTGCCGCAAATCGGTTATCTGCTCGGGCCGAAACTGATCGAACTGGGCTTCCAGGCCCGCGAAGAGTTGCCACTGGTGACCCTGGCCGGGCCGTATCTGGACGAGCTCTCGGCGCTGACCGGCGATACCGTGCACCTCGGAATCCGCGAAGGCGACGAAGTGCTGTATCTATTGAAGAACCCCGGGCGAAACGGCCCGGAAATGCGCTCGCGGGTTGGCCATCGCATGCCGCTGGTACGCACCGGGATTGGCAAGGCCTTGATGCTCGACGATTCGCCGCAGGATTGGCGGCGGCTGTACGACATCAGCCTGCCGGCGGGTGGCAAAAGTCAGTTCTGGCCGCAGCATCCACAGCAGTCGTGGGAACAGCTTGAGCAGCGCATGGCCGAATACGTTGCCGGTGGCTACGCGTTCGATCTGGAAGACAACGAACCGTCGATCCGCTGTGTGGCGGCGCCGATTCGTGATGCGAGCAAGGGCATAGTCGCCGCGATCAGTATCGCCAGCACCGTGCCGTACATGCCGCTGGAAAAAATGGCCGAGTTGATCCCCCTGCTCAAAGGGGTCACAACCCGGCTGTCGGCGGAGCTTGGTTTGAAGGTATAGCCCTAAGGTTTAGGCCTTCAGCGTCGCCATGTCGATGACGAAGCGGTACTTCACATCACCGGCAATCATCCGCGCATAGGCTTCATTGATATTGCGGATGTCGAGCATTTCGATGTCGCAGGTGATGTTGTGCTCGGCGCAGAAATCCAGCACTTCCTGGGTTTCGGCGATACCACCGATCAAGGAGCCGGCCAGTACGCGACGGCTCATCACCAGTTTGCCGGCGTGGACGGGCGGGTTCACCGGCTCGATCAGGCCGACCAGAATGTGCACACCATCGAAACGCAAGGTATCGAGGTACGGGTTCAAATCGTGTTGCACCGGAATGGTATCGAGCAGGAAGTCGAAGTAGCCGGCAGCGGCCTTCATCTGCTCGGCATCGGTGGAGACGATGACGTGATCGGCGCCCTGACGGCGACCTTCTTCAGCCTTGCTCGCCGAGCGGGTGAACAGCGTGACTTCCGCGCCCATGGCCTTGGCGAACTTGATGCCCATGTGGCCGAGGCCACCCATGCCGAGAATGCCGACCTTGTCACCGGCCTTGACGCCGTAGTGCTTGAGCGGCGAGTAGGTGGTGATGCCGGCGCAGAGAATCGGTGCGGCGCTGGCCAGTGCGAGTTTCTCGGGGATGCGCACAACGAAGTGTTCGCTGACCACGATGCTGTCCGAATAACCGCCCATGGTGTTGCTGCCATCGACCCGATCCGGGGTGGCGTAGGTCATGGTCGGGCCTTCGAGGCAATATTGCTCGAGGTTCGCCTGACAGGCTTCGCAGCTGCGGCAGGAGTCGACCATGCAGCCTACGCCAACCAGATCGCCTACCTTGTGACGGGTGACATTCGCACCGACTGCGGTGACTTTTCCGACGATCTCATGGCCAGGCATCAGCGGATAAACGGCGATGCCCCATTCGTTGCGTGCCTGATGGATGTCGGAATGGCAGACGCCGCAGTAGAGAATTTCGATCGCCACGTCGTCGGCGCGCGGGCTGCGGCGTTCGAATTTCATCGGGGCGAGGGGAGTGGTGGCCGATTGGGCGGCATAGCCGATGGCGGTGTACATGGGTGACCTCGCAAAAACAGTGACAAGTGAGGCGGTGAATTCTGGCCGTCAGACGCGGGTGCGGCCATGACGATTTCTCCGGGTCTCATGCCTAATCCTCCGGCATGCGGGTTTCGGCGATCGCATTGGTCAGCGGATCTGCGATGATGTTTTCATCCACTTTTCCGTGAATTTTACGAAGACCTATTCGATGCAGTTGACCCGTCATCTTGATGCCAATGCCCGGCTGGTTTCGCTGATCGAACCGCTGGCGCTGCGCGATGGCTACAGCCAGACCGGCCTGCCCGGTGTGCAGATCCTGCGCGCCAGTTGCGACGTCGCCCGTGGCCCGCACATTTACGAGCCGAGCCTGATGATCATCGCCCAGGGCAGCAAACTGGCGTTCCTCGGCCCACGGACCATGGAATATGGCGCCGGGCATTACCTGATCCAGGCGCTGCCGGTGCCGTTCGAATGTGAAACTTTTGCCTTGCCCGATGCGCCATTGCTCGGTGTGTCGGTGGCGATTGATCGCGTCCTGCTCGGCGAATTGGTGCTGGCCATGGGGCTGGCGCCGGGTCGGCATATTCCGGCGCAGACGCCGGAGTCGATGACCTCGGTGGTGCTTGACGATGGCATGCGCGGTTGTGTCGAACGGCTGCTCAGCTGTCTGCACGATCCGCTGGAATGCCAGATTCTCGGCCCGGCGCGGGTCCGCGAGTTGTTGTTCGTTGCGTTGCGCGGGCCGCAGGCGGATGTATTGCGTGCGTTGGTCGAGCAACAAGGGCAATTCGCCCGGGTGGCGGCGTCGATCAGCCATCTGCATGCGCATTACACCGAGCCGCTCAATGTCGAGACACTGGCTGGTTGCGCGAACATGAGCGTGTCGACGTTTCATGAGCATTTCAAACGCAGCACACTGTTGTCGCCAGTGCAGTATCTCAAGCGTTTGCGCTTGTTGAAGGCGCAGACGCTGCTGGTGGCGGAGGGGCTGGGTGTCGCGCAGGTGGCGCATCGGGTGGGGTATCAGAGCACGTCGCAGTTCAGTCGCGAGTACAAGCGTTACTTCGAACGCAGCCCGGGGGATGAGCGCGCTGCCTGATCCGCCGATATTCCCTGTGGGAGCGAGCCTGCTCGCGAAGGCGCTGGATCAGTCGACATCATCTTCATATGACACACCGCTTTCGCAAGCAGGCTCGCTCCCACAGTTGTTTTGTGGTGTCAGGGGAATTTTGGGCAACAAAAAGGCCCCCATTTCGGGAGCCTTGTTGTTCAGCGTTTCGACTTACATGTTCGGGTAAGTCGGGCCGCCGGCACCTTCCGGTGCCACCCATGTGATGTTCTGCGCAGGGTCCTTGATGTCACAGGTCTTGCAGTGCACGCAGTTCTGGGCGTTGATCTGGAAGCGCTTCTCGCCGTCTTCCTTGGTGATCACTTCGTATACGCCGGCCGGGCAGTAACGCTGCGCCGGTTCGTCGTACAACGGCAGGTTTTTGCTGATCGGGATGCTCGGATCAGTCAGCTTCAAGTGGCATGGCTGCTCTTCTTCGTGGTTGGTACCGGAGATGAACACCGAGCTGAGTTTGTCGAAACTCAGTTTGCCGTCGGGTTTCGGATAGTCGATCTTCTTGCAGTCGGCCGCGAGCTTGAGGCAGGCGTAATCCGGCTTGGTGTCGCGCAGGGTGAACGGCAGTTTGCCGCCGAAGATGTTCTGGTCCAGCCAGTTGAAACCACCGCCGATGATCGCGCCGTACTTGTGGATCGCCGGGCCGAAGTTACGGCTGGCGAACAGTTCTTCATGCAGCCAGCTGTTCTTGAATGCGTCGACGTAAGTGGTCAGTTCGACGGTGCAATCCTGCTCGGCGAACAACGCATCGGCCACCGATTCCGCCGCGAGCATGCCGGACTTCATCGCGGTGTGGCTGCCTTTGATCTTGGCGAAGTTCAGGGTGCCGAGGTCGCAACCGATCAGCGCGCCGCCCTTGAAGACCATTTTCGGCAGCGAGTTCAGGCCGCCCTTGGCGATGGCGCGGGCGCCGTAGCTGACGCGCTTGCCGCCTTCCAGATATTGCTTGAGCACCGGGTGATGCTTGAGGCGCTGGAACTCATCGAACGGCGACAGGTAAGTGTTGCTGTAGGACAGGTCGACGATCAGACCGACCACCACCTGATTGTTTTCCAGGTGATAGAGGAACGAGCCGCCGGTGTTCTCGGTGCCCATGATGTCCAGCGGCCAACCGGCGGTGTGCACCACGAGGCCCGGCTGATGCTTGGCCGGGTCGATTTCCCAGATCTCTTTCAGACCAATGCCGTAATGCTGCACGTCGGCATCGCTGTCGAGGTTGTAGCGCTTGATCAGTTGCTTGCCGATGTGGCCACGGCAGCCTTCGGCGAACAGCGTGTATTTGCCACGCAGTTCCATGCCAGGGGTGTACAGGCCTTCTTTCGGGTTGCCTTCACGGTCGACGCCCAGATCACCGGTGATGATCCCGCGCACTACGCCGTTTTCATCGATCAGCGCTTCCTGAGCGGCGAAGCCCGGGTAGATTTCCACACCCAGATTCTCGGCCTGCTGAGCCAGCCAGCGGCACAGGTTGCCCAGGGAGATAATGTAGTTGCCTTCGTTGTGCATGGTCTTGGGCACAAAGAAGTCGGGAATCTTCTGCGCGCTGTCGGCGTTTTTCAGTACGAAAATGTCATCGCGCGTGACTGGCGTGTTCAGCGGTGCGCCGAGTTCTTTCCAGTCCGGGAACAGTTCGTTCAGGGCGCGGGGTTCGAACACCGCACCGGAGAGGATGTGTGCGCCGACTTCGGAGCCTTTTTCGACCACGCAGACGCTGATTTCCTTACCGGCGTCAGCGGCCTTCTGCTTCAAGCGGCAGGCGGCGGACAGACCAGCGGGGCCGGCACCGACGATGACGACGTCGAATTCCATGTATTCGCGTTCCACAGGCTATCTCCTACTCAAGGCTCAACAGTTTTTTTTCTAATATGGAGGTTTGATCTCGCATCCGTATTGCCTTTACGTTAACGTCAAAGGGAATATTGGCGAATCCACCTTTCTCTCTAGGCGGCGCATTATATCTACACCACTCCTAGCGTCCAATACAAACGTTTGTTTGAATCGCCTCCAGCCCTGATAAATCAAAGAAGCGCGGCTTATGACAGGGCATTTTGGCGTATTGACCAGAATGGGCGTTCCGGTCAAGATACGGGCGGTTTTGCGCTCGCCGTAGGCAGACTGGCGGTTTCAAGAGCACCTCTAAAGACAGGGCACAGGCAGTAGACGGTGATGCGCAGCGCAAGTCCGGCGCGCAGTTTACACAGCGTGAGAATGAATGACCCGACAGTCACCCCTGACGAACGGTCACCGCTCTTCGCGGAGTGAATCACCTCACATTCAAGCCGGCGTTTTTAGAGGTGCCCTTGTCGCCCGATGAGCATCATCCGCCAGGTTCGCCTAGGCGACTTTCTTTTCACCGGAGAGTAACGAGGAATCCATGAAGGTTCTTGTAGCTGTCAAACGCGTTGTGGATTACAACGTCAAGGTCCGCGTCAAGGCGGACAATTCCGGCGTCGACCTCGCCAACGTCAAGATGTCGATGAACCCGTTCTGCGAAATCGCCGTGGAAGAAGCCGTACGCCTGAAAGAGAAGGGCGTTGCGACTGAAATCGTCGTCGTCTCGATCGGCCCGACCACCGCTCAGGAGCAGCTGCGTACCGCACTGGCTCTGGGTGCCGACCGCGCCATCCTCGTCGAATCCGCTGAAGACCTGACCTCGCTGGCCGTGGCCAAGCTGCTCAAGGCCGTTGTCGACAAGGAGCAGCCTCAGCTGGTGATCCTTGGCAAACAGGCGATCGACAGCGACAACAACCAGACCGGCCAGATGCTCGCGGCACTGAGCGGCTACGGTCAGGGCACCTTCGCTTCGAAAGTCGAAGTCTCCGGCGACAGCGTTGCCGTGACTCGCGAAATCGACGGCGGCGCGCAGACCGTTTCGCTGAAACTGCCGGCCATCGTCACCACCGACCTGCGTTTGAACGAGCCGCGCTATGCGTCCCTGCCAAACATCATGAAAGCCAAGAAGAAGCCTCTCGAAGTGCTGACTCCGGACGCTTTGGGCGTTTCCACCGCCTCCACCAACAAGACACTGAAAGTCGAAGCGCCGGCTGCACGCAGCGCGGGCATCAAGGTCAAGTCGGTGGCTGAACTGGTTGAAAAACTCAAGAACGAAGCGAAGGTAATCTAAATGACTATCTTGGTTATTGCTGAACACGACAACAAAGTGCTGGCCCCGGCCACACTGAACACCGTGGCTGCTGCGGCAAAAATCGGCGGCGACATCCACGTTCTGGTAGCAGGTCAGGGCGCAGGCCCGGTGGCCGAAGCCGCAGCGAAAATCGCTGGCGTGAGCAAAGTCCTGAATGCTGACAACGCCGCTTACGCGCATCAGCTGCCGGAAAACGTTGCACCGCTGGTTGCAGAGCTGGGCGCTGGCTACAGCCACATCCTGGCTGCCGCGACCTCCAACGGCAAAAACATCCTGCCGCGCGTTGCTGCTGCGCTGGACGTTGACCAGATCTCCGAGATCATCTCGGTAGAAAGTGCTGACACTTTCAAGCGTCCGATCTACGCCGGTAACGCCATCGCCACCGTGCAATCGACCGCCGCGATCAAAGTGATCACCGTGCGTGCCACCGGTTTCGATCCGGTTGCTGCTGAAGGTGGTTCGGCTGCCGTTGAAGCTGTTGGCGCTGCGCACGACGCCGGTACTTCGAGCTTCGTCAGCGAAGAGCTGGCCAAGTCCGATCGTCCTGAGCTGACCGCTGCCAAGATCGTCGTCTCTGGCGGCCGCGGCATGCAGAACGGTGACAACTTCAAACACCTGTACGCGCTGGCCGACAAGCTTGGCGCTGCTGTTGGCGCTTCGCGCGCTGCGGTCGACGCAGGTTTCGTACCGAACGACATGCAGGTCGGTCAGACCGGCAAGATCGTTGCGCCACAGCTGTACATCGCCGTCGGTATCTCCGGCGCGATCCAGCACTTGGCCGGTATGAAAGACTCCAAAGTGATCGTTGCGATCAACAAGGACGAAGAAGCGCCGATCTTCCAGGTGGCCGATTACGGCCTCGTGGCGGATCTGTTCGAAGCAGTACCTGAGCTGGAGAAGCTGGTCTAATCCGGCGTCTTCACTTATAAAGAGCCCGGCCTGTTGGTCGGGCTTTTTTTTTGTCTTGGATTTGACTGGGGAGCGTTTTGCCATGGATCTGCGCTGCGGATGGTTGTTGGGATGGGTGCTGTTGCCAGGTCTGGCCACGGCCGCTGGCAAGTGCGAGCGCCTGGTTGTCACCGGCAGCCCGGATGCGCCGCCCTATCTGTGGCAGGACCCGCAAAACCCCAAGCGCCTGATCGGCGCCAGTGCCGATCTGTTGCAGCAAGTGGCCAAGGATCTGGGCATCAAAGTTGACCTGCTCTACGCCGGCAAACGCTCGCAGGCCCTCGATGAAGTGCGCAGCGGGCGCATGGACATGCTGGCCGACGCGCCGTTGACCGTGAATGAGCTGGAAAACTTCGACTTCATTCATCCGCCACTGCTGGAAAACGACTACCTGGTGTGGACGCGCAAAGGCTCGACGCTGACCTATGCCGAGGCCAGCGACCTTAAAGGCCATGCCGGGGCGGTGTCGGAAAAGTCGCGGATGACCCAGGCATTCGGCACTTTCGCCGAACAGAATCTGACCCTGACCCGCACAGCAAACCTTACCGAGGCATTACAGAAACTGCTGTTGGGCGAGGTGGAATATGTCCTCGCCGGACGTTACTCAGGCCTGGCCGCCGCGCAGACATTGGGCATGACCAGCGATCTGTTGGCGTTCGAACAACCCATCGACCGGCCGGGTCTGTTCCTCGCGGTTTCGCATAACTCGGCCTGCAACGATCCGTGGTTGCGCGGACAGCTCGCCAAAAAGATGACAGAATTGCCCGCGTCCGGACTGACGGAAGCCGCGCTGCAACGCAACATCGAGCGCTGGAAGGCGCAACAGCAACAGCCGCCACAACCTGTCAGTGCCCCAAAACAGTAGGGATTTTTAGTGAGTATTCGACCTCTTTTCGCGGCTGTAGCCGTTCTGGCCCTGGCCGGGTGCGCATCCGATCCGGCACCCAGTGAACAAATGCGTTTGACCGAACAAGCCATCGTGCAGGCCAAGGCAGTCGGCGCCACCGCTGACGAAGTGCCGGAAATGCAACTGGCCGAAACCAAGTACAACCGCGCCAAAGGCAGCATGGCCGACGAGTCCTATCGCAACGCGCGCATGCGTGCCGAGCAGGCGGAACTGGATGCACGTCTGGCCGAGGCCAAGGTGCTGACGAAAAAAAGTGAAGAACAGCTGAATGTGCTCAATACCCGCATTGCCCGCCTGCGCAAGCAGCTGCAACTGGGGGAAGCACAATGAGCCTCAAGTCCAATGCTCTCGGCATTCTGCTCCTCGCCGGTTGCGCCAGCCTGTACGGCTGCGCTGGTCAGCACAGCGAGGCGGCGCTGCAACAGGCCGGCGCTGATTTCCAGAAGGTCAAGGAAGATTCCAACGTCCTGCGCATTGCGCCGAAAGACGTGATCCGCGCCGGCGAATCCCTGGCCCGTGCCGATCGGCTGTCGACCTATTGGGGCAGCGGTGCCGACGTGGTGCATTACGCCTACTTGAGCCAGCGCTACAGCGAAATCGCCCGCGAGCACACCAACCAGGCGCTCAACGAGGAACGCGCAGCCAAGCTCGAGCTTGAGCGTCAGCGTCTGCAACTGGCTCTGCGCGAGTCGAAGCTGCTCAGTGTGCAGCAGCAGGGCAAGTGGCTGGAGGAACAGATCGAGGCGCTGGCCACCACACAGACCGACCGGGGGCTGGTCATGACCCTCGGCGACGTGTTGTTCGACACCGGCCAGGCGGAACTGAAAAACTCGGCCAACCGTGTCGTGCTGAAGATCGTCCAGTTCCTGCAACTCAACCCCAAGCGCGTGGTGCGCATCGAGGGCTACACCGACAGCACCGGTGGCAAACAGGAAAACCTCAAACTGTCCCGCGATCGTGCGCAGTCGGTAGCTGACGTGCTGGTCGATCTGGGCATCGATGAAAAACGCATTCAGGTCGAAGGTTATGGCGACCAGTTCCCGGTTGACGCCAACGCCTCCGAGCGCGGCAGGGCGCAGAACCGCCGGGTGGAAATCGTGTTCTCCGACGAAAAAGGCCAGCTCGGCGCCGCCCGCTGAGGGCTGCGTCTCTGGAAAGCCCGGACTGTCATGCAGTGCCGGGCTTTTTTATGTCTGTCGATTGCTGCGCAAAACCGTACAGATGGGGCAGACACCCCACTGTACGGTCGAGTAATCTGGCAACTGTCCCAGTACACTTCTAAACTGTTCCGGTATTGTTTCACACAAGAATAAAACGCCCGTGAAATCGAGTGCTGCGTCATGACCAATCTCTTGCTCTACCAACGTATTGCTCAGCAACTGGCCGAAGACATCCGCCGTGGTGTCTATCAACCGGGGGAGCGCGTGCCTTCGGTGCGCAAGATGAGTTCGCAGCTCAACGTCAGCCATGCGACGGTGTTGCAGGCTTACGCCAACCTTGAAGATCAGGGCCTGATCCGCGCCCGACCGCAGTCGGGTTACTACGTACACCAGACCCCAGCGCTGACCGCGCCGACGCCGGATATTGCCCGGGTCGAACGGCCGGGGCTGGTGACGCGCAGCAGCATCATTCAGCAGGTATTGGTCGAATCCCGCCGCGAAGGCGTGTTTCCGCTGGGCGCTGCGGTGCCGAGTGTCGATTATTTACCGGTGCGCGCGCTGCATCAGCAACTGGCCAAGGTCACCCGGTTTCACAGTCCACGGGCGTTCAGCTACATGTTCAGCCCCGGCTTCGAACCGCTGCGTCGGCAAGTCGCGATCCGCATGCGTGACGCCGGCGTGGTGGTCGATCCGTCGGAAGTGGTGATTACCCACGGCTGTGTCGACGCCTTGCAGATGTCATTGCGTGTGCTGACCCGGCCGGGGGATCTGATCGCTGCCGAATCACCGACCTATTACGGCCTGCTGCAACTGGCCGATCTGCTTGGCCTGAAGGTCATCGAAATCCCCAGCGACCCCGCCACCGGCATGAGCCTGGAAGCCTTGCAACTGGCCGCCAACCAGTGGTCGATCAAGGCGCTGGTGCTGACCACGCGCCTGAGCAATCCCCTCGGCGGAACCATGCCGGAAGAGCGGCAGAAACAGTTGTTGCGTCTGGCCTCGGATTTCGACATTCAGATTGTCGAAGACGATATCTACGGCGAACTGATGTTCGAGCAGGGCCGTACCAAGGCGCTGAAGGCTTACGACAGGCTGGATCGGGTGATCTACTGCTCGAGCTTCTCCAAAACCTTGTCGCCAGGTGTGCGTATCGGCTGGATGATCGCCGGCAAATACCAACAGGAAATCCAGCGCCTGCAAACCTTCAGCACCCATTCGGCGTGCAGCGTCACGCAGATGGCGATTGCCGCGTATCTGGAAAACGGCGGTTATGACCGGCATTTACGCTACATCCGCCAGGAGTACCGGAAAAACCTCAGCGCGTTCCAGCTGGCGGTTCAACAGCATTTCCCTGAAGGCACGCAGATGTCCCGGCCAACGGGCGGTTTCATCCTTTGGGTGAGCTTGCCGGGGCGGGTCAACACCCAGGAATTACATGTCCGCGCACTGCAACAAGGCATCAGCATCGCGCCGGGGCTGATCTTCAGCAACACCGAGCAGTTCAACCACTGTATCCGGCTCAATTGCGGCATTCCGTGGAACCGCGAGGCGGAGCGCGCGCTGATGACGTTGGGTCTGTTGGCCACCCAACTGTGTCAGGAAATGGCTGGCGGATTCTGAACGGGGAGGGCGCTGAGGCTTGTCATGTGACGCACAACAAGCGAGCATGTGGCCCTCTGCCGTTAGTTCGTTGGGTCCATGAAAGCCATTGTTCCTGCCGCGTGGGTATTGCTGGGTTTGTTGATGATCGGTCAGGCACCGGGTGTCATGGCGGCCGCAGCCCAGGAAAAACCGGCAGCGACCAGTACGACGAAGAAAGCCGTCAAAACCGTGGCTCCGGCAAAAAAAGCCCAGGCCAAAACAAACGCCACGGTGAAGAAGCGCCGCCCGGTTGCCTCGAAGTCGAAATCCGCGAGCGAAGTGGCCAAGACCAAATTGCCGCCGGCAAAACTCGATCTCAGCCTGCCCAAGGATATGGTTGAAGACCTGAAGCCACAGGGCACCGTAGAACTGCCCAAACGCGAGGCGATCCTGCCGCAGATGTTTGGCGAAAAAGATAACGGCTTCCAGCTCAACGGCCGCTTGCTCAGCAATGAAATGGAGTTGCAATTGCGCAACGAAGCGCGACGCGATGTGGAAGGCGCGGCGCTGGATTTCGAATTCAAGCAATAGATGCAGGCCTCTGCGACGCGCAGAGCAGACGCTTCGTCGGAGACTGCCCGGTCACTTTTACTTATCGTTGAAAAGCCGCTTGCAGCAATTTGAAACAGCTGTTTTAGCGGTTACTCTGTTCCCCGTCTCTTTACACATCGCCCGTCGCGAGGATCTATTCGTCATGAAATGCCGTGAAGGCTGTGGCGCTTGCTGCATTGCCCCCTCCATCAGTTCGCCGATCCCCGGCATGCCCGATGGCAAACCCGCCGGCGAACGTTGCGTGCAACTGTCGGTCGATAACCTGTGCAGCATTTTCGGCCGTCCGGAACGTCCGGCTGTGTGCTCGGGTTTCGCTGCGGATGTCGAGGTTTGCGGCAGCAGTTCAGAAGAAGCGATCAGATTGATCGGCTGGTGGGAGCAGATGACGGCGGCGTGATGTGTTCACCAACGGAACTTCAACAATAAGGAATAAAACTATGGGTTCGCTGCACCGTATCGCTGTGTTGTGTGGTCTGACTGCCGTACTTGCCACCTCGGTCGTCCACGCGGAAGACTGGAAAGTTGCCAAGAACGAAGACGGCATCAAGGTTTCCCTGAGCGAAATACCCGGTTCGGATTACAAGTCCTACCAAGGCGTTGCGCTGATGAAAACAACCGTTGCCAAACTGCGCGCCTTGCAGGAAGACGTCTCCGGCGCCTGCGCGTGGATTCACGAATGCAAGAGCCAGAAACTGCTCAAGCACGAAGGCGATCTGAGCTGGACCTATTCGCAATTCAATACGCCGTGGCCGGTGACCCCGCGTGATTCGGTGTTGAAAATCACCACTGTTGAGGGCGCCGATGGCAGCCTGACCCGTAATCTTGAGGGCGTGCCGACCTATCTGCCGGAAGAAAAAGGCTTCGTGCGGGTCCAGCAAGTCAAAGGCTTCTGGAAGTTCGTGCCTAAAGGCGATCAGGTTGAAGTGACTTACCAGGTGCACACCGAGCCGGGCGGTAGCGTGCCGGCCATGGTCGCCAACAAGTTTGTGGTGGATGCGCCATTCAATACCCTGAAAGCGCTGAAAGAACGCGCCGAGAAATAATCAATTGGCTGTAAGCAAAACGCCCCGATCGCTTCGGGGCGTTTTGTTTCGTCTCTAAATTGTATTTCCAGATATGCGTTGCACGAAATTTTCACAAAGTCTCCAAGACAATTCGCCCGCACTTGTTGACTGCCATTGCGTTGCCAGCCTTCGAATGAAAGTCTCGAAGGGCTGGGCAGTAATCAATGGCAATGGTGTGAACGATCGTGCAACATTTGCGCACCGCGCACGCCCCGGGGTCTGGATTGACCAATAGAGGGCATGGCGCCGCTGTATTTTTGCAACTTCAACTTCCAATGGGTCCTAAAACGACATGGCAAACCCGGACGCCCTGAGTCAGCAGCGATCTTCTGCTCGTCTGCTGCAACCGACCGTCAAATCGCATCTGGCCTACACGCTGCTGTGCGCGCTGGTCATGATGGTGATGTTTTCCGCGCTGCGCCTCGCGCTGCTGGTCTACAACCGCGAGATGATCCTCGACACCCCGGCCGCGACCTTCCTTGAAGCGTTCGTCAACGGTCTGCGTTTCGACCTGCGCCTGGTGGTCTACCTGTGCATTCCGCTGGTGCTGGCGCTGTTCAGTGCCCGGGCCATGGCCGCGCGCGGTTTCTTCCGTCTGTGGCTGACCGTCGCCTCGAGCATCGCGCTGTTCCTCGGCCTGATGGAAATGGACTTCTACCGCGAGTTTCACCAGCGCCTCAATGGTCTGGTGTTCCAGTACGTGAAGGAAGACCCGAAAACCGTAATGAGCATGCTCTGGTACGGTTTCCCGGTGGTGCGCTACGTGCTGGCGTGGGTAATCGGCACGGTCATTCTGACCCTGGCGTTCAAAGGTGCCGACCGCGCCACCCGCCCGCGCGGACCGTTCAGCGGCGGCAGCGTCAGCTCCCGTCAGGTTGCGCCGTGGTACACCCGCCTGGCGGTATTCGTGGTCTGCCTGCTGATCTGCGTGGTCGCCGCTCGCGGCACCCTGCGTCAAGGCCCGCCGATGCGCTGGGGTGACGTCTACACCACCGATTCCAACTTCGCCAACCAGCTCGGCCTCAACGGCACGCTGTCGCTGGTCGCCGCAGCCAAGGCGCGCATGGGCGAAGACCGCGACAACATCTGGAAAGCCACCCTGCCGCAGGAACAGGCGCAGCAAGTGGTGCGCGACATGCTGTTGATGCCGGACGACAAACTGGTCGATGCCGACATCGCCGCTGTTCGCCGCGACTACATGCCGCCGGCCGACAAGACCCTGCCGATCAAGAACGTCGTGGTGATCCTGATGGAAAGCATGGCCGGTCACTCGGTCGGTGCTTTGGGCGCGCCGGGCAATATCACCCCGTACCTGGACCAGCTGTCGAAGGAAGGTCTGCTGTTCGACCGTTTCTTCTCCAACGGCACCCACACCCACCAGGGCATGTTCGCGACAATGGCCTGCTTCCCCAACCTGCCAGGTTTCGAATACCTGATGCAGACCCCGGAAGGCAGCCACAAACTGTCCGGTCTGCCGCAGTTGCTCAGCGCCCGCGACTATGACGACGTCTACGTCTACAACGGCGACTTCGCCTGGGATAACCAGTCGGGCTTCTTCAGCAACCAGGGCATGACCAACTTCGTTGGCCGCAATGACTTCGTCAACCCGGTGTTCTCCGATCCGACCTGGGGCGTGTCCGACCAGGACATGTTCGATCGTGGCCTGCAAGAACTGAAGGCGCGGGAAAACGGCAAGCCGTTCTACGCGCTGCTGCAAACCCTGTCCAACCACACGCCGTACGCCTTGCCGACGCCATTGCCGGTCGAGCGCGTGACTGACCGTGGCAGCCTCAACGAACACCTGACCGCCATGCGCTACTCCGATTGGGCGCTCGGCCAGTTCTTCGAGAAGGCGCGCAAAGAGAAGTACTTCAACGAAACCCTGTTCGTCATCGTCGGCGACCATGGCTTCGGCAACGAGCGCCAGATCACTGAAATGGACCTGGGCCGCTTCAACGTGCCGATGCTGATGATTGCCCCGGGCATTCAGCAGAAGTTCGGTACCCGCGACCACACCGTGGGCACGCAGATCGACATCGTGCCGACCATCATGGGCCGTCTCGGTGGCGAAGTGCGTCACCAGTGCTGGGGCCGTGACCTGCTCAACCTGCCGCAGGGCGATACCGGTTTCGGTGTGATCAAGCCATCGGGCAGCGAACAGACCACCGCCATCGTCACCGCCGACCAGATTCTGGTGCTGCCGCGTGACAAGGACATGGGCCCGAAAATCTGGCAATACCAGCTCGGCGCCAACCCGCACGCCGAAGTAGTGCCGGACGCGCCGCGCACTGCCGAACTCAAACTCAAACTTGAGGCGTTCCTGCAAACCGCGACCAAGAGCCTGCTCGATAACACCGCCGGTGTTATTCATGGCAAGCCGGACTGATCACTTCTTAAAGTCCACGCAATAAAAAAGAGGCCCTGAACAAGGGCCTCTTTTTTTACCGCTTCAAATCGTCATATCTTGCCGAGTAACAACAGCACCAGCAGCACGACCAACACCACGCCGATAATGCCCGACGGGCCATAACCCCAACTTCTTGAGTGCGGGAAGACCGGCAGACCACCGATCAGCAACAGGATCAGGATGATGATTAGAATTGTGCCCATGGGTGATTTCCTTGTTCAGAGTCTGGAAGAGTCTTGATGCTCAGTGGGCAGCTGGAGAGCAACTAAATTCCAGCCGGCTTACATGTTCCGACTTGCGCCGATGAAAAAAAATTCAATGTTTTTTTAATGTATTTGGATTGCTCGGTTATTTCCTTTCCAGCAAAAAGATCGCAGCCTCGTTGCACTCGTCAGCTCCTGCATGAGACCAACCGGAAAACAATGACGGCTGGAATCTTTTGATCCTCCATTCAGCAACTGGATGGAGCGTGGGCGAACGAAGTTCCTTCGCTACACTCGGCGCATCTCTCCCGGAACAACAAGGCTGTCCGCTATGCAAAATCGCATGATGATCACTGGTGCAGGCTCAGGCCTGGGTCGCGAAATCGCGCTGCGCTGGGCCCGTGAAGGCTGGCGGCTGGCCTTGTCCGATGTCAGTGAGCCCGGCCTGCAGGAAACCCTGAAGCTGGTGCGCGAGGCGGGCGGTGACGGCTTCATCCAGCGCTGTGACGTGCGCGATTACAGTCAGCTCACGGCCTTCGCCCAGGCCTGCGAAGAGAAGCTCGGCGGCATCGACATCATCGTCAACAATGCCGGCGTCGCCTCGGGCGGGTTTTTCAGCGAATTGTCGCTGGAAGACTGGGACTGGCAGATCGCGATCAACCTGATGGGCGTGGTCAAAGGCTGCAAGGCGTTCCTGCCGCTGCTGGAAGAGAGCAAGGGCAAGATCATCAACATCGCCTCCATGGCCGCGTTGATGCAAGGCCCGGCAATGAGTAACTACAACGTGGCCAAGGCCGGCGTAGTGGCGTTGTCGGAGAGTCTGCTGATCGAACTGGCGCAGCAGGAAGTGGCGGTGCATGTGGTTTGCCCGTCGTTCTTCCAGACCAACTTGCTCGATTCTTTCCGTGGCCCGACCCCGGCCATGAAAGCCCAGGTCGGCAAGTTGCTGGAAAGTTCGCCGATCAGCGCAGCCGACATCGCTGACTACATCTATCAGCAAGTCGCCGCCGGCGAATTCTTGATTCTGCCCCACGAACAAGGGCGCATGGCCTGGGCGCTCAAACAGAAGAATCCGCAACTGCTCTACAACGAAATGACTTCCATGGCCGAGAAAATGCGCGCCAAGGCCAAACAAAACAACGCTTGATCTTGTTCGATTCCCGCCGCGTCGTTAGGGTGGCCGCCACGGTCACCCTGTCGAGACGCCTCCATGCTCAATTACTTGTGGTTCTTCCTTGCGGCGCTGTTTGAAATCGCCGGCTGTTTTGCCTTCTACATGTGGCTGCGTCAGGGCAAGAGTGCGTTGTGGGTGATTCCCGCGTTGCTCAGCCTGACCCTGTTCGCGCTATTGCTGACCCGTGTTGAAGCGGCCTACGCCGGGCGCGCCTATGCCGCGTATGGCGGGATCTACATCGTTGCTTCGATTGGCTGGCTGGCGGTGGTCGAGCGGGTGCGTCCGCTGGGCTCGGACTGGATTGGCATGGCCCTGTGCGTGGTCGGTGCCAGCATCATTCTGTTCGGGCCGCGCTTTTCCGCTGCCTGAGGCTTTTGTGCGAAGTGTCTGACAGCCGTGGGCGTGGGCGCCTGTAGGGCAAGACTGATTTGCTCGTCGTGGATTGTGAAGACGCTGTAAGCCGCGCATCTTCAGGGTTTGCCAGTCCTGAAGGATGAATCCCATGCTTGTACTCAGCCGTGTGGTCGGTGAGTTGATTTCAATCGGAGACGACATCACCCTGCGTGTTCTGTCGGTCAACGGCTCCAGCGTGCGCTTCGGCGTCGAGGCGCCGAAAAAGGTCCATGTACACCGCGCCGAGGTCTATGACCGGATCAAGCGCAAGGAGGCTGCGGCGAAGGCTGGCTGACGGCTTCAGTCGAACAGATGCTTGGGTACGTCGTGCTTGAGCATCAGCTGGCACTGTTCGCTTTCCGGATCGAACACGATCAATGCCTGGCCTTTGGTCAGTGCCTGACGCACGCGCAGGACGCGGGTTTCCAGCGGGGTGTCATCGCCGTTGTCGGTACCGTCGCGGGTGACGAAATCCTCGATCAGGCGGGTGAGGGTGTCGACTTCAAGCGCGTCGTGGGGAATGAGCATGGGCACCTCGGTCAAATCAATGTCGGGATGCTACGGGGATTGGGTTTTGTCTGCCAGTTCTGTATCGGTCTTGCCGACCCATTCGCGAGCAGGCTCGCTCCCACCTTTGAAATGCGATCCCTGTGGGAGCGAGCCTGCTCGCGAAAGCGGTTATCTATTCACCGAAGGCTCAACTGTCAGAACGCTGCCCCACCAGACTGTCCACCGGCGGCACCCGGGTTTCGCTTTCCATCTGCGTGTCATGCTCGATCTGATGGCTGAAGCGATCCAGTGAGGCATTGGCCGGCGCCGCATCGCTGGCAAAGACCGGCGGACTCAGAATGTACGCGCCAAGCAGTCGGCTGAGCGCCGCCAGGCTGTCGATGTGCGTACGCTCGTAGCCGTGGGTGGCATCGCAGCCGAAAGCGAGCAGGGCAGTACGAATGTCGTGGCCGGCGGTGACCGCCGAGTGCGCATCGCTGAAGTAATAGCGGAACATGTCACGGCGCACCGGCAATTCGTGTTCATCGGCCAGACGCAACAGATGCCGCGACAGGTGATAGTCATACGGCCCGCCGGAGTCCTGCATCGCCACGCTCACCGCGTGTTCGCTGGAGTGTTGGCCGGGGGCGACGGGTGCGATGTCGATGCCGACAAATTCGCTGACGTCCCACGGCAATGCCGCCGCTGCACCGCTGCCGGTTTCCTCGGTGATGGTGAACAGTGGATGGCAATCGATGTTCAGTTCCTGGCCACTGTCGACAATCGCCTTGAGCGCGGCGAGCAGTGCGGCAACGCCGGCCTTGTCGTCGAGGTGGCGGGCGCTGATATGACCGCTTTCGGTGAACTCGGGCAGCGGGTCGAAGGCCACCACGTCGCCGACATGAATGCCCAGCGACTCGCAATCGGCCTTGGTCGTGCAGTAGGCGTCCAGACGCAGCTCGACATGGTCCCAACTGATCGGCATTTCATCGACCTGGGTGTTGAAGGCGTGCCCGGACGCCATCAGCGGCAACACGCTGCCGCGAATCACCCCGGTGTCGGTAAACAGGCTGACCCGGCTACCCTCGGCAAAGCGGCTCGACCAGCAGCCGACCGGGGCGAGGGTCAGGCGACCGTTGTCTTTCACCGCACGCACAGCAGCGCCGATGGTGTCCAGGTGCGCAGACACCGCGCGGTCAGGGCTGCTCTTTTTGCCCTTCAACGTCGCGCGGATGGTCCCGCGCCGGGTCATTTCAAACGGAATGCCCAGTTCTTCGAGACGCTCGGCGACATAGCGCACGATGGTGTCGGTGAAACCGGTAGGGCTGGGAATGGCGAGCATTTCCAGCAGGACTTTCTGCAGGTAAGCCAGATCCGGTTCAGGGATTTGTGTGGTCATGGTCATGGAAACTCCTGATGGGTTGAGCACACCGATGGTTTCGATGAGAGAAAGATTTGTGGCGCCTGATCGGTCCTCATCGCTGGCAAGCCAGCTCCCACAGTGTTGTGTATACCTCGGGAACTGTGGGAGCTGGCTTGCCAGCGATGGCGTCAGTGCAGCCGCCGGGTAATCAAGAGACAGCCGGCTGACTATGCGGAAACAACAGATCGACAAAGCGTTCCGCCGTCGGCTGCGGTTCATGGTTGGCCAGGCCGGCTCGTTCGTTGGCTTCGATGAACACGTACTCGGGCTGATCCGCCGCCGGCACCATCAGATCGAGCCCGACCATCGGAATGTCCAGCGCCCGCGCCGCGCGCACTGCCGCGTCGACCAGGGTCGGATGAAGAATGTCGGTCACGTCTTCCAGGGTACCGCCAGTGTGCAGATTGGCCGTGCGCCGCACGAACAGATGCTCGCCGGCCGGCAGGATGCTGCTGTAGTCATAGCCGGCAGCGTGCAGCGTGCGTTGGGTTTCGTGGTCCAGCGGAATCTTGCTTTCGCCACTGGTGGCGGCTTGCCGGCGGCGGCTCTGCGCTTCGATCAGCGCACCGATCGAATGCTGACCATCACCAACCACTTCCGCCGGACGGCGAATCGCCGCCGCTACCACTTCAAAACCGATCACCACGATGCGCAGATCAAGGCCTTCGTGGAAACTTTCCAGCAGCACGCGACTGTCGAACTGCTTGGCGGTTTCGATGGCTTTCTGCACTTCTTCGATGGTGCGCAGATCCACCGCGACGCCGTGGCCCTGTTCGCCATCGAGAGGTTTGACCACCACCCGTTGGTGCTCATCGAGGAAGGCCAGGTTGTCGTCGGCGTTGCCCGCCAGTTGCTGCGCGGGCAGTTTCAGACCTGCGCCTTTCAGCACCTTGTGGGTCAGGCTTTTGTCCTGGCACAAGGTCATGCTGATCGCACTGGTCAGGTCGCTCAGCGACTCGCGGCAACGCACGCGACGGCCGCCGTGGCTGAGGGTGAACAGCCCGGCGTCGGCGTCATCCACTTGCACGTCGATACCGCGCCGATGCGCTTCTTCGACGATGATCCGCGCGTAAGGATTAAAATTCGCCTCCGGGCCCGGGCCGAGAAACAGCGGCTGGTTGATGCCGTTCTTGCGCTTGATGGCGAACGTCGGCAGGTTGCGGAAACCCAGTTTGGCGTAAAGGTTTTTCGCCTGACGGTTGTCGTGCAGCACCGACAGATCCAGATAAGCCAGACCACGACTCATGAAATGCTCGACCAGATGTCGCACCAGCACTTCGCCGACACCCGGGCGCGAGCAATGCGGGTCGACCGCCAGGCACCACAGGCTGCTGCCGTGTTCCGGGTCGTTGAAGGCTTTTTCATGATTGAGACCCATGACACTGCCGATCACCGCGCCGCTGTCCTCGTCTTCCGCCAGCCAGTACACCGGGCCGCCCTGATGATGTGGGGTGAGCAGCTCCTGATCGATCGGCAACATGCCGCGCGCCTGGTACAAACGGTTGATGCCCTGCCAGTCGGTTTCGCTTTGCGCACGACGAATGCGGAAGCCGCGAAACACCCGCGTGGCCTGCCGGTAATCGCTGAACCACAAACGCAAGGTGTCGGATGGATCGAGAAACAGCTGCGTCGGCTCGAGGCCGAGAATCTGCTGCGGTGCGGCAACATACAGGGCGATATCGCGTTCGCCGGGCTGCTCGTTGAGCAGCTCCTGCGCCAGTGACGCCGGGTCGGGAAAGGTGTGACCGATCAGCAGCCGGCCCCAGCCGCAATGCACGGCAATCGGGGCGGTGGCAGGCTCGCTGCCGTCTTCGGCCAGGCGCGCCTGCAAACGTTCATACGAGGGGGCCTGACCACGCAACAGGCGCTGGTTGATGGACGTGGCATGGGGTTTCATCAATCAGATTCCTTGTTCACTGAGCCACAGGTTCAGGGCCGCCAGTTGCCACAGTTTCGAACCGCGCAACGGGGTCAGTTGGCCTTGCGGATCAGTCAAAAGCTTGTCGAGCATGGTCGGGTTGAACAGGCCGCGATCCTGGCTTGGATCCAGCAGCAGTTCGCGCACCCAGTTGAGCGTGTCGCCCTGCAAGTGCTTGAGACCCGGCACCGGGAAATAGCCTTTCTTGCGATCGATCACTTCGCTTGGAATGACCCGACGCGCTGCTTCTTTCAGCACTTGCTTGCCGCCATCGGGCAGCTTGAATTGACCTGGTACACGAGCCGATAGCTCGACCAGTCGATAGTCGAGGAACGGCGTGCGCGCTTCCAGGCCCCAGGCCATGGTCATGTTATCGACGCGTTTGACCGGGTCATCGACCAGCATCACCGTGCTGTCCAGGCGCAGCGCCTTGTCCACGGCAGCATCGGCGCCGGGCTGGGCAAAGTGCTGTTTGACGAAATCACCGGCCGCATCGTGGTCGACCAGCCATTTCGGCTGCACAGTCGCTGCGTAGTCGTCGTAGCTGCGATCGAAGAACGCATCGCGGTAGGCCGCGTATGGGTCCGCCGCGCCGTCGACCTGCGGATACCAGTGGTAACCGGCAAACAGTTCGTCTGCGCCTTGGCCGCTCTGCACCACTTTGCAGTGCTTGGCCACTTCCCGGGACAACAGATAGAAAGCGATGCAGTCATGGCTGACCATCGGCTCGCTCATCGCCCGGAACGCGGCGGGCAGTTGCTCGATGATTTCTTTCTCGTCGATGCGCAACTGATGGTGGCGCGTGCCGTAGTGCTTGGCGATCAGGTCCGAGTACTGGAACTCATCGCCGCGCTCGCCGCCGGCATCCTGGAAACCGATGGAGAAGGTCGACAGATTCTCTACACCGACTTCGCGCAACAGGCCGACTAGCATGCTCGAGTCGACACCGCCGGACAGCAACACACCGACATCCACCGCCGCACGCTGACGAATCGCCACCGCTTCGCGGGTGCTGTCGAGGACGCGATCGACCCAGTCTTCCAGATTGAGGTTTTTCTCGTCTTCATTCGGGCCGTAGGGCAGGGTCCACCAGGTTTTCTGCTCGGTGCGGCCATCGGCTTCAACGCGCATCCAGGTGGCGGGCGGCAGTTTTTCGATACCGGCCAGCAAGGTGCGCGGCGCGGGTACGACCGCGTGGAAATTCAGATAGTGATTGAGCGCCACCGGATCGAGGATCGGGTTGATGTCGCCGCCCTTGAGCAGCGCCGGCAGTGCTGAGGCAAAACGCAAGCGTTGGCCAGTGCGCGACAGGTACAACGGCTTTACGCCGAGACGGTCACGAGCGATGAACAGGCGCTGGGCATCGCGCTCCCAGATAGCGAAAGCAAACATGCCATTGAGCTTCGGCAGCAGCGCCTCGCCCCAGGCGTGATAACCCTTGAGCAGCACTTCGGTGTCGCCGCCGGAATAGAAGGCATAACCCAGCGCTTCAAGCTCTGCGCGCAATTCCGGGAAGTTGTAGATCGCACCGTTGAACGCCAGGGACAGACCCAACTGGCTGTCGATCATCGGCTGCGCCGAGCCGTCCGACAGGTCCATGATTTTCAGGCGTCGATGGCCCAGGGCAATCGGCCCTTGGGCATGGAAGCCCCACGCGTCAGGGCCGCGAGGGGCCAGGTGATGGGTGATTCTCTCGATCGCTGCAAGGTCTGCAGGTTGTTGATCAAAACGTAACTCGCCAGCTAATCCGCACATAAAGTCCTTACCGGTTTTTCCGTTGGGGAAGGTCAAGCCGTACCGCGCGAAAAGTGCGGGTACTCAGAAACTGACCTGTCTCGGTAGGTGGAGTTTTAGATCGATAAGTTATAAGGCGGCCACGCTGGCTCCGGCCGTAACGCTATCGGTGCGGATCGAGTCTCGGGATGTACCCCTGCGCCGTTACGCTTTTTTTGCATAAGCCCACACGTGCACGGACGTCCCGGGTGGGGTGGTGCAGGGCTGTTTTTTCCATACAAAAAAGCGTTTGATCTGCGTGGATTTTGTCCAGCATTTTGAACTGTTATCGGCTGCCCGGCAGCGCTAGGGTCAAGGCTTCAAATCGCAATAAAGGACTATTGCCATGCCCACCCAAGACAAGACGAATCCACAGATTCAGGCCTCGGTCCTGAGCACCTTGTACGACGCGACTGGTGATCTCGATACCGCTGAAAGCCTGAAAAAAAGCCTGCCGGCGCATCTGCTCACGGCTTCTGCGGCCACGCTGAACAAGCTGGACGAAATCAATCGTGAACTGCACACCCTGCAAGTCAAAGTCGACAAGGATCTGACCCGGCTCAAACCCTTGCACAGCTTCTGCATCAGCGAACTCAACGCGGCGCTGAGCGAGAAATGGCCAGCGATCTATGACGTGAGCGAGGATCTGCTCAGCCTGCCCGGCGTCGATTGTGGCTGCGATGTGAAGGCGACGGTTCAGGCCGATGTCGGCTTGGTCAGACACGCGACGCAAAGCCTGTTGCAGGCAGCCATGCAAAACTTCACCGCAGACGAGGAGCAGGCCGACGGTTTCCCCGCCGGCAGCCTGGTGCGCGTCAAGAGTGTGCCCGCTGGCGTGAAGGATCTGACGCCGGCAGCGTTTGCAGCGATGTGCCGCAAGCTGGATCTGGGCAAGAAATACCAGGAGCATCTGCAGCAAGTGTTCGGTCTGCGTGAGGAGTGCGGCAAAGTCGTGGCGACCAGTGCCATGACCCGCAATATCGCCGCATTGAAGCAATCGCTGCTGGAGCTGGACGCTCATCTTGCGGAGCTCAAGGGCGATATCACCGCAGCTGGTTTGCGCATGCTGCAGGATCTGATGCTGGCCGAAGGCGTCGCTTCGGCGCAGCACCTGCGCTACGGCAAAGACCCGATGATCATGCAGGGCATCAGAATCCTCGACAGCTGCGTTTGGGGCGTGGTGGTATTTTCCAAACGCTCCGTGGAACAACACCCTGAGGACGGATGCATGGTGTATATGCCCGGCGAGCCCGAGCGCGCCGTGTATGAGTACCCGAGTTTCAATGCGTTCAAGCGCTACCTCGCGCAACAACTCAAGAGCACGGAATATCAGGGGTATTTCGCCGGCAGCCTCGATGAAGATGACAAGGCGGACTTCTTCAAGGCGTTGGCTGAGAAACCCGATCTGGGCGTCGTCGAACAATGGCCGATCAATGTGCCGCTTTTTGATTTCATGGTGCAAAGCCATGTCGGCAAGTTGCAGATCGACGCGCGCAAACTGGCGGTGCCAACCGCTGATATCGATGAAGAGATCCGACAGAAACGCCTGTTGGATTTCGTTCAGCGCGGGGTGACTGTGGCATCGGTGGCGGGGCTGTTCGTGCCGGTCCTGGGGCAATTGATGATGGGCGTCGCGGTCGGGCAATTGCTCGGTGAGGTGTATGACGGCGTCGCGGACTGGCGTCGCGGTGATCATCAGGAAGCACTGTCACATCTGCTCAGTGTGGTAGAGAACATCGCATTGATGGGCGTTTTCGCCGGCGGTCAGAAGGTGCTGGGAACTGTGGGCAAAAAGCTGCTGCGCGCGCATCCGGAGTTCTTCGCGCAGTTCACCGCGATACTCGATCGGGCCGGCAAGCCACGCCTGTGGAAGTCCGATTTGAGCCCGTACGAGCATGCTTTGCCGGCCGGATTCACCATCGGTGCCGGTTCAAAGGAGTTCTACCAGATCGGCAACAAGACCATCGCCCGCTTCGAGCACCGCCTGTTGGCGGGCAACTTTGATATCGACACTCAGCACTGGCGCCTGGAACACCCCGCACGCGCACAAGCCTATGCTCCGGAATTGATCCGCCACGTCGAGGGCGGCTGGCGGTTCCCCGCTGAACAGCCCGAAGAATGGGGCAGCAGCGCCTACACGCTCAAGCGCATCGATCCGCAGTTGAGCGAATTTGCCGACAGCGACCTGGACATCCTTCGCCGGCTGAGCAACACCTCGCAGCAGACCTTGCTGGAGACCTTCAACGACAATCTGAGCCTGCCGGTACGCCTGCGCGATACCGTCGAGCGCGTGCGCATCGAGCGCCAGCTGCGTGAGTTGACCACGGAACTGGAAAACGGCGAGATCCACTCCGAGCAACCTCTTGAAGAACAGATGCACGCCTTGACGCAACTGCCGGGCTGGCCGACTGACCGATACCTTGAGGTCATCGGTCATGAAGGAGACGTCGAAACCACTTATCCTGCAAACAGCACGCTCGACGAAACCCTGGGAGTGCCGGTCACCCAAGGCCAGTTGGCACTCGGGCGCTTGCTGCAAACCGTCATCGATGGCCTCTACGAGCATGAAGTCGAGGCCTTGCTCGGCGGCAAAGTCGCGAAAAGCACGCAAGCCACCGGGCTGGCAAGAAAACTGGGTGCTGCGCTCAAATCCGATTACCGCGCGGCGTTCGAGCGGATGTACAAGCGCTATGACCACAGTGGCGCGCAGGATCTGGGCAAATTACGCCAGGTCTTCGCCGACATTCCGGCGCGCCATGGTCAAAGGCTGATCGACCGCGCTTCGACTGTCGAGCGCCTGCACTTGCGCTCGACCGGGAGCGCGCCCTTGCGGTTGGGACAGCGGGCTCGGGCCGGCACTGCCGAGGTCCGGCTTGACCGGGCTTTGAGCGGGTTGCACTGGTCGTGGCTGGCCAATGCCGACACCGACAGGCTGGCCATGAAATTACTGCCGCGCCTGAGCGGCTGGAACGCGCAGCTGCGTCTGCAAGTCCGCGACAAGGCCTTGACCGGACCGATACTCGAAGACATCGGCGATGGGTCGGCGACCTCGGAAAATACCGGCTATCTGGTGAAGTCCACGCAGGGCTATGAGGCGTTTGGCGGCGACAAAAAATCCTTGGGCAAGGTGGCATCCGGCCCCGACGCTTTGTACATGGCCATCCTCAAGGCATTGCCGCCACGTCAGCGGACCGCACTCGGGTTTGCCGATGCCGGACAGCTCAGTACGCAACAGTTACGCAAAAAGCTGCTCAACGTTGCCCTCGACGAACGCGAGGTCACTGCGCGGGCATTGCGCGGCGGCAGTACGGAATCACTTCCCGTCGAGCCGGCCTGTGTGCAAGGTGATCAGGTCCCCGCGACAGCTCATTCACGCATACTGCTGCGCAAAGCGCGCAGGCTTTATCCGCGTCTGAGCGAGCCGCAGCTCAATCAATTGCTCAACGAACTGGGTGATGATCCGTTGAGCCGTGCGACCCGCATCAAAGCCCTGCGTCAGGATCTGCAAACCCTGCGTGACGCGCTGTTTGTCTGGAGTGAAGATGCCGCCGCGCTGCAAGCCATGGGGGGCGATCTGGCTGAAGCGCGGCACAGTCGGAAAATGGCCGCCGAGCTGATCGAAGAAGCGTTTCGACGCTTTCATTGGGCCACCAACGAAGAGGGAAAAAACCTCTGTACCCTTGACCTTGACGGCATGCGCATCGGTAAGGTGCCGACGTTACCGTCGTCGGTGAGCTTCGACCATGTCGAGCAATTGTCGATGCGGAACATGGCGCTGGGGGATGATGTGGCGTACTTCCTCAAGTCCTTCAAACAGCTCGACTCGCTGGAACTGGGCAGCAACGCGATCACCCGGCTACCTGAAATGTTGTCGCACATGCCGCGTCTGCAACGGCTGAGCCTGGCAAACAATCAGCTCAAGCTCACCGAGCAGACCCTGGCGAAGCTGAACAGGCTGAGCACTTTACGCTACCTGAATCTGGACAAGAATCCGTTGGGTGCCACCCCTGATTTCAGCCGAATGTCGCAACTGCGTCGCTTGTCGCTGAACGATACCGGCATCACCGAACTGCCAGAAGGCCTCGACCATTCTGCGCACATTGAACTGATGGATCTGACCGCCAACAGCATCACGGAGCTGCCCGAGTGGTTATTCGAGAAATCACGACGTTTCACCGGCGCACTCAAGCTTGGGCTGAACCCCTTTTCGGAAACGGCCAAAACGCATCTGGAGAACTATCGCGATAATTTCGGCGTTGGGATGGACTATGTCGCCGATGACATCGCACGGCTGAACGAGCAAACGGCGCGCTCGCTCTGGTTGACGAAGGTCAGTGGCGAAGAGTGGGCAGAGCAGTCGCGCATCTGGGCGGCATTGCGCAGCGAGCGGACGGCCGATGGCTTGTTCACTTTGCTGGCGCAACTGGGCGATACCGCAGACGGCAAACAGGGCAGCGCTGACATGCAGCGACGCGTCTGGGCGGTACTGAAGGCGGCGGAAGCTGACGAGCCGCTGGGCCGTCAACTGCTCGACATCGCGGCCGATCCGCTGCACTGCACCGATAACGCGGCGCTGGTTTTCAGTCGCCTTGAAGTCGCAGTGGAAGTCGAGCGGGTGAGCAGGGCTGCAAGCGGGAGCAGGGGTACTGCCAAGGCGTTGTTGGAACTGGGCCGCAGCCTGTTCAGGCTGGACAGGCTGGAAGAAATCGCCCGGGAGCATTCGCTCCGGGCGCCAAAGGTCGATGCGCTGGAAATGAACCTCGCTTACCGCATCGGTCTCACCGATGCGCTGGGACTGCGCGGTCAACCGAAAGATATGCTGTTCAGTGCCCAGAGTGGCGTGACGGCCGCTGATCTTGAGGTCGCAAAAAATCGCGTCTTCACCGCTGAACTCTCCCCGCAATGGCTGGAATACATGCAGGGGCGAACGTTCTGGCGTGACTATCTGCGACGCATATTTGTCCGCAAGTTTGCGCTGATCGATGACCTGTACGACCCGCAAATGAGCGCACTGTTCGACAAGAAGGACACGCTGCCCTCTGGCGATTATTTGAGTCAGAACCAGGCACTCAAGCTTGAAAAGGACCAGGCTGAAGACGTGCTGTTCAAGAGCCTGACCGAAGACGCGATACGGCTGATGGATCTGGGCATCTGCGAAATGCCCGATACGTGAAATTCACTTGCCGCGAATCAACTGCCGTAAGGCGAAACGATTGGGATGGCAGGCTTCGGCCACACTGCGTGGCAATGGCAGCGGCTCGTTGTCCAGCCACGCGGCAAGCAGCTCGCCGGACAGCGGCGCGGTGATCAGCCCGCGAGAACCGTGGCCGCTGTTGACGTACAGACCATCGAGCCACGGGCAGGCGAGGTCCGGCACTTGCCGGGCGTCTTTGCTCAACGCTGCGTAGGTCTGATTGAAGGTTTGCAGATCAGCGAGCGGGCCGACAATCGGCAGGTAATCGGGGCTGGTGCAGCGGAAAGCTGCCCGGCCCTCAAGGTTCGCAAGTGGCTGCTCGCTGATGTTGAGGCGTGTCAGCAGGTCGCTGGAAATTTCTTCGAGCATCGCCAGATTGCCTTGGTGCTCGGCAGTCGTGGGTGTCAGATCGTCATTGTTGAAGTCGAAACTGGCACCCAGCGTGTGCTCGCCCAGGCGCGCCGGGGCGACGTAGCCCTCGGCGCACACCACCGTAGCCAGCGCATGACTTTCTGCAGTCTCGGCCAGACGCGTGATTTGGCCGCGAATGCGCTTGAGCGGTAGGTCGGCACTCTGGGCAAAACGTTTGATTTCGGCGGCACCGGCCAGGATCACCACCGGCGCACTGGCGAGCAAACGTTCGCCGTCGAAGGCTTGCCACAGGTCTGCGACTTTGCGCAGTTCCAAAGCTTCGTGATGGCTGAGCAACTCAATGTTGGTGTGGGTTGCCTGGGCCTGACACAACGCCGGCGGATGCACCCAGCCGCCTTCGGGGTAGAACAAACCGCCGTGGGCCACGCCGACACCGGCGCGGGCCTGGGCTTCAGGTTGCTCCAGCCACTGCAAAAGATCTTCAGGAAACGCCGCCGCCAGTTGCGCGTGGCGCTCGGCTTCCTTGGCATTGAACGCCAGTTGCAGCACGCCGCAGTCATTCCAGTCGCTGCCGCGTTGCAGGCTTTCCAGCAGGCGCCGGGTGTAACCGAAGCCGCTGACGATCAACTGCGACAACGCAGTGCCATGGGCAGACAGCTTGAGATAGAGCACGCCTTGCGGGTTGCCCGAGGCTTCTTGCGCGACGGCCGCGTGACGCTCCAGCAGACTCACTTGCCAGCCGCGCGCCGCCAGGCTCGACGCTGTCGCGCAGCCAGCCAGGCCGGCGCCGATCACGATCGCCCGGCGTTCACCACACAACGGAGCAGGGCGGGCGAACCAGGGTTTCGCCGGTAGCGGCGCCGCCACCTCGGCGGGCCAGCCGAGAAACTCGCCACGCAGGATTTCCCATTTGTGGCCGATGCCTGGCGTGCGCTTCATCTTGAACCCGGCAGCATTGAGCAGACGGCGGACCCAACCGGTGCTGGTGAAAGTGCTGATGGTCGAGCCCGGCGCAGCCAGCCGCGCCAGTTCGACGAACAGTTCAGCAGTCCACATGTCCGGATTTTTCGCCGGGGCGAAACCGTCGAGAAACCACGCGTCGATCTGTGCATCGAGTTGCGGCAGTTGCTCCAGCGCATCGCCGATCAGCAAGGTCAGCGTCACGCGGCCGTTGGCCAGAGTGATGCGTTGAAAGCCTTGATGAATCGCCACGTAATGCCTGAGCAACTGATCCGCCAACGGCATGAGTTCTGGCCACAGTGCCAAGGCTCGGCGCAGATCCGCAGGCGCCAGCGGGTACTTCTCTACGCTGACAAAATGCAAGCGCGCGCCGGCAACAGCGTGCTGTTCGAACAACTGCCAGGCGCAGAGAAAATTCAACCCGGTGCCGAAACCGGTTTCGCCAATCACCAGACGTCCATCCGCCGGCAGCGCAGCGAAACGCTCGGCCAGACGGTTCTGTTCGAGAAACACGTAACGGGTTTCCTCCAGCCCCGACTGGTCGGAAAAATACACGTCATCGAACACCCGCGAACGTGGGCGTCCCTGGTCGTCCCAGTCGAGTTGGGCGTGGGGCATTTCGGCTTTCATGGCAGGCTCGGCAAACACAAGGCGGCCATTCTAGCCGATCGCGCCGATACTACCGATCCAGCACAAGACTCGCGGTGAAAAGAACCCTGTGGCGAGGGGATTTATCCCCGCTGGACTGCGAAGCAGTCCCAGAACCAACCACCCCGTTTTCCCGAGTTAAACCGTGCTTCCGGGATTTACGACTGCTGCGCAGCCGGTCGGGGATAAATCCCCTCACCACAAAGTTCTCATCCCGTCCTGAGTTCGTGGGAATTTCTGCCCTGCGCCCGTGCCCAATCCGCTAGTCTTGCTGAACCCTGGAAGGAGCCGTCCCATGTTTGAATCCGCTGAAATCGGTCACGCCATCGACAAAGACACTTACGAGGCGGCCGTCCCTGCGCTGCGTGAAGCCTTGCTGGAAGCGCAGTTCGAGTTGCAGCAGCAGAAGCGCTTTCCGGTGATCATCCTGATCAACGGCATCGAAGGGGCGGGCAAGGGCGAGACGGTCAAGCTGCTCAATGAATGGATGGATCCGCGCCTGATCGAAGTGCGCACCTTCGACCAGCAAACCGATGAAGAACTGGCGCGGCCACCGGCCTGGCGCTACTGGCGGATGCTGCCGGCCAAGGGGCGGATGGGCGTGTTCTTCGGCAACTGGTACAGCCAGATGCTCCAGGGCCGGGTGCATGGGCTGTTCAAGGATCCGCGTCTGGACCAGGCCATCGCCGGCGCTGAGCGTCTGGAAAAGATGCTCTGCGATGAAGGCGCGTTGATCTTCAAGTTCTGGTTTCACCTGTCCAAGAAGCAGATGAAAGCGCGGCTCAAATCGCTGGCCGACGACCCGTTGCACAGTTGGCGCATCAGTCCGCTGGACTGGCAGCAATCACAGACTTACGACAAATTCGTCAAATATGGCGAGCGGGTGTTGCGCCGCACCAGCCGCGATTACGCGCCGTGGCATGTCATCGAAGGTGCCGATGCCAATTACCGCAGCCTGGCGGTGGGCAAGATTCTCCTCGAAGGCCTGCAAAACGCGCTCAAGCGTGCCGACGTCAATCCTCACGAAGTCAGTGCCGCGCCGCTGGGTACGCCGGTCGATCAGTTGAACCTGCTCGACAGCCTCGACCTGACGCAGCGTCTGGACAAGAAAGACTATGAAGAGCAACTGATCACCGAGCAGGCGCGCCTGTCCGGGCTGATGCGCGACAAACGCATGCGTCGCCATGCGCTGATCGCGGTGTTCGAGGGTAACGACGCGGCGGGCAAGGGCGGGGCGATTCGCCGCGTGGCAGCGGCGCTCGATCCGCGTCAGTACAGCATCGTCCCGATTGCCGCACCGACCGAGGAAGAGCGCGCACAACCGTATCTGTGGCGGTTCTGGCGACACCTCCCGGCGCGGGGCAAATTCACCGTGTTCGACCGCTCCTGGTACGGACGGGTGCTGGTCGAGCGGATCGAGGGCTTCTGCACCCCGGCCGACTGGCTGCGCGCCTACGGCGAAATCAATGACTTCGAAGAGCAACTGGCCGATGCGGGCGTCATCGTGGTCAAGTTCTGGCTGGCGATCGACAAGGACACGCAGATGGAGCGCTTTCAGGAGCGCGAGGAGATTTCCTTCAAGCGTTTCAAGATCACCGAGGACGACTGGCGCAATCGGGAAAAATGGGACGACTATCGCCGGGCGGTCGGCGACATGGTCGATCGCACCAGCACCGAGATCGCGCCATGGACGCTGGTCGAAGCCAACGATAAACGCTGGGCACGGGTGAAAGTGTTGCGCACGATCAACCGCGCGCTGGAAGACGCGTTCGAGAAATCCGACAAGAAGGCCAAGAAGCACAAGGACTGAAGCGATGGCCGCGCATACGCCGGGTGAATGATCCTCGCGGTCGGCAAGAAGGTGGACTTATGCTCAAGTCCACTTTCAACCGACAACAACAATGAGGTATGCCATGCGTGAAGTGGTGATCGTCGACAGCGTGCGGACCGGCCTGGCCAAATCCTTTCGCGGCAAGTTCAACCAGACCCGCCCCGATGACATGGCGGCCCACTGCGTCAATGCGCTGCTGACCCGCAACGATATCGACCCGGCCAGCGTCGAGGACTGCATCGTCGGCGCCGGCTCCAACGAGGGCGCGCAGGGCTACAACATCGGCCGCAACGTCGCGGTACTGTCGCGCCTGGGCACCGGCACTGCCGGCATGACCCTCAACCGTTTCTGCTCGTCGGGTTTGCAGGCGATCGCGATTGCCGCCAACCAGATCGCCTCCGGTTGCAGCGACATCATCGTCGCCGGCGGCGTCGAGTCGATCAGCCTGACCCTGAAGAGCGTCAACACCGATCACCTGATCAATCCGCTGCTTAAGCAACAGACCCCCGGCATCTACTACACCATGGGCCAGACCGCCGAAGTGGTGGCGCGCCGTTACGATGTCAGTCGCGAGGCACAGGATCGCTATGCTCTGCAAAGCCAGATCCGTACCGCTCAGGCCCAGGCTGCCGGTCTGTTCGACGATGAAATTGTGCCGATGGCGGTGAAATATCGGGTCGAGGACAAGAACAGCGGCGAAGTGCAGATTGTCGACGGCGTCGTCGAGCGCGACGACTGCAACCGCCCGGACACCACCTACGAAAGCCTTGCCGGACTGAAACCGGTGTTCGCCGACGACGGTTCGGTGACGGCGGGCAATTCCTCGCAGCTGTCCGACGGTGCCTCGATGACACTGGTGATGAGTCTGGACAAAGCGCTGGAGCTGGGGCTCAAGCCGAAGGCGTTTTTCCGTGGCTTTACCGTCGCCGGTTGCGAGCCGGACGAAATGGGCATCGGCCCGGTGTTCTCGGTGCCGAAACTGCTCAAGGCGAAGGGCTTGCAGGTAGCGGATATCGACCTGTGGGAATTGAACGAGGCGTTTGCTTCGCAGTGCCTGTACAGCCGCGACCGGCTGGAGATCGACAACGACAAATACAACGTCAATGGCGGCTCGATTTCCATCGGCCACCCGTTCGGCATGACCGGCTCGCGCCAGGTAGGGCATCTGATCCGGGAATTGCAGCGGCGCAATCTGCGCTACGGCATCGTCACCATGTGCGTGGGTGGCGGGATGGGGGCGAGTGGGTTGTTTGAGGCGGTGCGCTAAAGGATTGGTTGCCCGTTCAGGCCCCTTCGCGAGCAGGCTCGCTCCCACAGGTGATCGCATTCCCCTGTGGGAGCGAGCCTGCTCGCGAAGGCAGCGCCACGGTTCAGCGGCTGGAATCCCGCCGCTGCATCCGCGCTATATAAGCCTGAATCTCCCGCTCGATCACCTGACCGTCAAACGGCCCCTCAAGGGTATTTTCCCGGGTGCTGAAATACAGCTCGCCATTGACCCGGCACACGCGGTCGCTGCGAAAACGGGTGGCGGGGGCGCTGTCCTCGGCGCGCATGGCGTACATGTCGGTCTCCCTGATCAATGCGTTGAAAAGTCTGCAATCAGCTTATGCCTGAAGCACTTGGCGCGCCTGCCCGGCCGATCAACGGCGGCGCGCCGGTTTACTGCTGCGACCTGCACAGTTTCATTCGCGGCCTGGCGGCAACTGTCCCTGTGTTGCACGGGACAGGGCGCCTAGAATGCAGGCTCTTGTCAGCAGGCTTTTGGGGTTCGCATGCACATTTCATCGGGGCGCTGGGTGTACGGATTGTTCCTGGCGCTGCTGACCGCGTTTCTGTGGGGCATCCTGCCGATCAAGCTCAAACAGGTATTGCAGGTGATGGACCCGGTCACGGTGACCTGGTTTCGTCTGATGGTTTCCGGCGGCTGCCTGTTCATTTATCTGGCTTCGGTCAAGCGCCTGCCAAGTCGCAAGGTGCTCGGGCCGAAGGGCGGCTGGCTGGTGCTGATGGCGGTACTGGGGCTGGTCGGCAATTACGTGCTGTACCTGATGGGCCTCAACCTGCTCAGCCCCGGCACCGCGCAACTGGTGGTGCAAATGGGTCCGATCATGCTGCTGATCGCCAGCCTGTTCGTGTTCAAGGAGCGCTTCAGCATCGGCCAGGGCCTCGGCTTGCTGGTGCTGTTGATCGGCTTTGGCCTGTTCTTCAATCAGCGCCTGGCCGAGCTGCTGACTTCGCTCTCTGATTACACCGCCGGCGTGCTGTTGGTGCTGCTGGCGTCGACGGTCTGGACCTTCTACGCGCTGGGCCAGAAGCAATTGCTGACTGTGTGGAATTCGTTGCAGGTGATGATGGTGATCTACCTGTTCTGCGGGCTCTTGCTGACGCCGTGGGTACATCCACTTGAAGCGCTCAACTTGAGCCCGTTGCAGGGCTGGCTGTTGCTGGCGTGCTGCATGAACACCTTGATCGCCTACGGCGCATTCGCCGAAGCGCTGGCGCACTGGGAAGCCTCGCGGGTCAGTGCGACGCTGGCGATCACGCCGTTGGTGACGTTTGTTGCGGTGGCGATTGCGGCGCGGATCTGGCCGGACTATGTGCATGCCGAGCAGATCAATGCGCTGGGCTATGGCGGGGCGGTGCTGGTGGTGCTGGGTTCGGCGCTGGTGGCGTTGGGGCCATCGTTGATTGCCGGGCTCAGGGCGCGGCGGGCCAGGGTTGTGCCTGGCTGACGATCGGCGGCGCCTGAATTCGCGAGCAGGCTCGCTCCCACTTTGCAATGCAATTTTCCTGTGGGAGCGAGCCTGCTCGCGAAGACGGACTTTCAGGCGCTACATGACTCAGCCCTTGGCGCCAGCCTCGATCATGTTCTCCGGGCGCACCCAGGCATCGAACTCTTCATCAGTGAGATAACCCAGCTGCAACGCAGCCTCACGCAAAGTCAGCCCTTCGCTGTAAGCCTTCTTGGCGATCTCCGCCGACTTGTCATAACCGATGTGCGGGTTCAGCGCAGTCACCAGCATCAGCCCACGTTCCAGATGCCCGGCCATGACCTCCGCATCCGGCTCGAGCCCGGCGATGCAGTGCTGCTGGAAGTTGCTGCAACCGTCGCCGAGCAGACGGATCGATTGCAGCAGATTGTGAATGATCACCGGTTTGAACACGTTCAGCTGCAAGTGCCCCTGACTGGCGGCAAAACCGATCGCCACGTCATTGCCGAGCACCTGGCAGGCGAGCATCGACAGCGCTTCGCACTGGGTCGGGTTGACCTTGCCGGGCATGATCGAACTGCCCGGTTCGTTGGCCGGCAGCTTCACTTCGGCAAAACCTGCGCGAGGACCTGAGCCCAGCAGACGCAGGTCGTTGGCGATCTTCATCAAGGCCACAGCGAGGGTTTTCAGCGCACCTGAAAGCGTTACCAGCGGTTCATGACCGGCCAGCGCGGCGAACTTGTTCGGCGCGGTGACGAACGGCAAGCCGGACAGCGCGGCCAGCTCGGCGGCAATCGCCTCGCCGAAGCCGTGCGGCGAATTCAGCCCGGTGCCGACCGCAGTGCCGCCCTGCGCCAGTTCGCAGACCGCCGGCAGCGCGGCGCGGATGGCGCGCTCGGCATAATCCAGTTGCGCGATGAAGCCGGACAGTTCCTGACCGAAGGTGATCGGCGTCGCGTCCATCATGTGCGTGCGCCCGGTCTTCACCAGTTTCATGTGCCGCGCCGCCAGTTCGGCAAGGCCGCCGGACAGCTCGGCGATCGCCGGCAGCAGTTGTTCCTGCACCGCTTTGGCGGTGGCGATGCTCATGGCGGTGGGGAAGCAGTCGTTGGAACTTTGCGAGCGATTGACGTGATCGTTCGGATGCACCGGCGACTTGCCGCCGCGCGGGTTGCCGGCCAGTTCGTTGGCGCGACCGGCGATCACTTCGTTGACGTTCATGTTGCTCTGAGTGCCGCTGCCGGTCTGCCAGACCACCAGCGGGAACTGCTCGTCATGCTCGCCGGCGAGCACTTCATCGGCGGCCTGTTCGATCAGGCGAGCGATGTCGGCGGGCAGGTCGCCGTTGCGGTCGTTGACCCGTGCGGCGGCTTTCTTGATCAGCGCCAGGGCGTGCAGCACCGGTAGCGGCATGCGTTCCTGACCGATGGCGAAGTTGATCAGCGAGCGTTGCGTCTGAGCACCCCAGTAAGCGTCGTCCGGGACCTCGATCTGGCCCAGGCTGTCGGTTTCGATACGGCTCATCGTGCACACTCCTGTTGGTCTGTTGGCGCAATTTAGGCCGGCATCGGCCTGGGTGGTTCCATCGGCTCGATTGTTGACCGCAAAACCCCGCCAATCAAGCGCGGCAAGGGCCGGGGGTTGAGCCATAGCGATTGTTAGGCGCAGAATGGTCGCCCTTGGGGTTCGACCTCGCTTTGCTTAAAGGAAACTCGATGACTCGTCTTCGCGCCATCTGTACCGCGGTTGCACTGGTTTGCGCCAGCGGCCAGGTGCTTGCCGATACCGCCAGCCACAACGCCAGTGCCGAAGCTTTCCTGACGCTGGCTCACGCTGACAAGCTGGGTACCCCGGTGTACATGCAAGTGCAGCAAATGTTCGCCCAGCGCTTTGAACAGACCAAAGCCCCTGAGTCGAAGAAAGCCGTGCTCGAAACCTACCAGGCCAAGGCCAACGCCGCGCTGGACCAGGCCATCGGCTGGAACAAGCTCAAGCCGGACATGGTCAAGCTCTACACCAGCAACTTCAGCGAATCCGAGCTCAAGGATCTGGTTGCCTTCTACCAGTCGCCACTGGGCAAGAAAGTCCTGGAAAAAATGCCGCAGCTGACCCAGCAGTCGGCGCAGATGACCCAGGGCAAACTGGAAAGCGCGGTGCCAGTGGTCAACAAGCTGCTCGACGACATGACCAAAGAGCTGACCCCGGCCGCGGCGCCAGCCAAGAAGAAGTAAGCGGAGTTCGTGATGACCATGCAACAACGCATCGAATCGACGCTGGCTCTGTTACAGCCTGAGCACCTGCAAGTGCTGGATGAAAGCCACATGCACAGTCGCGGGTCACAGACCCACTACAAGGCGGTGGTGGTCAGCGCGCAGTTCGAAGGCCTGAACCGGGTCAAGCGCCACCAGAAAGTCTACGGCACGCTCGGCGAGCTGATGGGCGAGTTCCATGCGTTGGCGCTGCACACCTACACCCCGCAGGAATGGGCAGAGATCGACGGCGCTCCGGCGTCGCCGACCTGTGCCGGCGGTAGCAAACATTAAGATCAAAAGATCGCAGCCTTCGGCAGCTCCTACAGGGCACAGCCGCAGGCGGTGATGTTTTTTGCTAGAATCCGCAACGCGCCGCTTAGTCGGCGCGTTTTTTATTGAATCCGGTTCACCCTTTGCGAGGGTAGCCACCTGGAGAAATACCCATGACACAACCGATTGTCGTGGCGGCACTGTACAAGTTCGTCACCCTCGAAGATTACGTTGACCTGCGCGAGCCACTGCTGCAAGCGATGGTCGACAACGGCATCAAAGGCACTCTGCTGATCGCCGAAGAAGGCATCAACGGCACGGTTTCCGGCAGCCGCGAAGGCATTGACGGTCTGCTCGCCTGGCTCAAGAACGATCCACGCATGGTCGACATTGACCACAAGGAATCGTACTGCGACGAGCAGCCGTTCTATCGCACCAAGGTCAAGCTGAAGAAAGAGATCGTCACCCTCGGCGTCGAAGGCGTCGACCCTAACAAGAAGGTCGGTACCTACGTCGAGCCGCAAGACTGGAACGCGCTGATCAGCGACCCGGAAGTGCTGCTGATCGACACGCGCAACGATTACGAAGTGTCGATCGGTACCTTCGAAGGCGCCATCGATCCGAAAACCACCAGTTTTCGCGAGTTTCCCGACTACATCAAAGAACACTTCGACCCGGCCGTGCACAAGAAGGTCGCGATGTTCTGCACCGGCGGCATTCGCTGCGAGAAAGCCTCGAGCTACATGCTCGGCGAGGGTTTCGAAGAGGTTTACCACCTCAAGGGCGGCATCCTGAAGTACCTCGAAGAGGTGCCGCAGGAAGAAACCAAATGGCGCGGCGACTGCTTCGTCTTCGACAACCGCGTCACCGTGCGTCACGACCTGACGGAAGGCGACTACGATCAATGTCATGCCTGCCGCACGCCGGTCAGCGTTGAAGATCGCGCCTCCGAGCACTACGTCGCCGGCATCAGTTGCCCGCATTGCTGGGACAAGCTCAGCGAGAAGACCCGGCGCAGCGCCATCGATCGGCAAAAGCAGATCGAACTGGCCAAGGCACGCAATCAGCCGCACCCGATCGGCTACAACTATAAGCAAGCATCTTCCGAGGCTTAATCATGTCTGCGCGCCTGCTCTATGTGATGGATCCGATGTGTTCATGGTGCTGGGGGTTTGCTCCGGTGGCCAAGGCACTGGTCGAGCAGGCGCAGGCAGCCGGAGTCGAGCTGCATCTGGTGGTCGGCGGGTTGCGCACCGGCAGCGGTTCGGCGCTGGAGCCGACCACGCGGCGCTACATCCTTGAGCACTGGCAAGCGGTCACCGAGGCCACCGGCCAGCCGTTCAAGTTCGACGGCGCGTTGCCTGACGGTTTTGTCTACGACACCGAGCCTGCCTGTCGCGCCATTGTCACCGCGCGCAGTCTGGCGCCGGATTGCGCGTGGACATTGGTCGGGCTGATCCAGCAGGCGTTTTACGCCGAGGGTCGCGATGTCACCCAGGCCAGCGTGCTGGTCGAGTTGGCGGAGCAGGCCGGTGTGCCGCGTATCGAATTCGCGGCGTTGTTCGATCATGCCGATCAGCACAAGGCGACCCAAGCCGATTTCACCTGGGTGCAGGACTTGGGCATCGCCGGTTTTCCGACCCTGCTGGCCGAGCGCAACGGGCAACTGGCGCTGCTGACCAACGGTTATCAACCGCTCAGCGAGCTGTCGCCGTTGCTCGGCCGCTGGCTGGAGCGCGCGGCCTGTGTCTGACCGCGCCGATGACACGCCAGCCGTAGAGCGTGTCGACCGGCTGAGCTGGGCTGAAGTCCGGCGTCTGGCACTGCATCACAAGAAATCCCTGTGGATCGCCAACGGCGTGGCCGTGCTGGCGACGCTGTGCAGCGTGCCGATCCCGTTGCTGCTGCCGTTGCTGGTCGACGAAGTGCTGCTCGGCCACGGCGATGCCGCACTGAAAGTCATGAATCATTTTCTGCCAAGCATGTGGCAGCAGGCGGCGGGTTATATCGGCCTGATGTTGGTAGTGACCCTGACCTTGCGTTGCAGCGCCCTGTGTTTTGGCGTGTTGCAGTCGCGGCTGTTTGCGCGCCTGGCCAAGGACATCGTCTACCGCATTCGCGTACGCCTGATCGAGCGGCTCAAGCGCATTTCCCTCGGCGAATACGAAAGCCTCGGCAGCGGCACGGTAACCACGCATTTGGTCACCGATCTGGATACCCTCGACAAATTCGTCGGCGAAACCCTCAGCCGCTTCCTCGTCGCGATGCTGACCCTGGTCGGCACCGCCAGCATTCTGATGTGGATGCACTGGAAGCTGGCGCTGCTGATTCTGCTGTTCAACCCGTTGGTGATCTACGCCACGGTGCAGCTCGGCAAACGCGTCAAACACCTGAAAAAACTCGAGAACGACAGCACCTCGCGCTTCACTCAGGCGCTGAGCGAAACTCTCGATGCGATTCAGGAAGTGCGCGCCGGCAATCGTCAGGGCTATTTCCTCGGACGCCTCGGTGTGCGCGCGCAGGAAGTGCGCAACTACGCAGTCAACTCGCAGTGGAAAACCGACGCCTCGAACCGCGCCAGTGGTTTGCTGTTCCAGTTCGGCATCGACATCTTCCGCGCGGCGGCGATGCTCACCGTGCTGTTTTCCGACCTGTCGATCGGGCAGATGCTCGCGGTGTTCAGCTACTTGTGGTTCATGATCGGCCCGGTTGAACAGCTGCTCAATCTGCAATACGCCTACTACGCAGCGGGCGGTGCGCTGACGCGGATCAATGAATTGCTGGCGCGCGCCGACGAGCCGCAGTATCCCGGCGGCGTCGATCCGTTCAAGGGGCGCGACACCGTCGGCATCGAGGTGCAAGGCCTGAGTTTCGGTTATGGCGACGAGCTGGTGCTGGATCAGATGAACCTGTCGATCCTGCCCGGCGAAAAAGTCGCGATTGTCGGGGCGAGCGGCGGCGGCAAAAGTACCTTGGTGCAGTTGCTGCTGGGTCTGTACACGCCAGCGGCCGGGACCATTCGCTTCGGCGGATCGACCCAACAGGAGATCGGTCTGGAGACGGTGCGCGAGAACGTCGCGGTGGTGCTGCAGCATCCGGCGCTGTTCAACGACAGTGTGCGCGCCAACCTGACCATGGGCCGCATGCGCAGCGACGAAGCCTGCTGGCAGGCGCTGGAAATCGCGCAGATGGCCGCGACCATCCGCGCGCTGCCCGCTGGCCTCGACAGCATCGTTGGTCGCTCCGGCGTGCGTTTGTCCGGCGGTCAGCGCCAGCGTCTGGCGATCGCACGGATGATCCTCGCCGAGCCGAAAGTGGTGATTCTCGACGAAGCCACCTCGGCCCTCGATGCCGCCACCGAGTACAACCTGCACCAGGCGATGTCGAAGTTTCTCCATGGCCGCACCACGCTGATCATTGCCCATCGCCTGTCGGCGGTGAAACAGGCGGACCGCGTGCTGGTGTTCGACGGCGGGCAGATCGCCGAGGACGGCGACCATCGCCAACTGATCGCCGACGGCGGTCTGTACGCCAAGCTCTACGGCAACTTGCAACAGCACTGATCGAAACCCTCGCCGACCTGTCAGAGGTTCTGCGCGCGGTGTAACGCCGCGCCTTGCCTTGAACGAGAACCCCACCTAGTCTCGTCATAGCGAATTCGCCCGGAAGGCGAGCGGGCAGTGCTCATGCAAGGAATCTCATGAAGCAAAAGCAGACTCTGGGAACACCACGGTTGTTGGGTATCGTCTGGCCCTTTATTGCTGTCGTGGTGTTCCAGGCATTACTGGGGGGCGTGAGCCTTTACGTGCTTTCGGCCGTGCGAGGCTACGTAGCTGGCGAAAGCCTGTGGTCCAAGGGCCAGAAAGACGCCATCTATTACCTCAACCTCTACGCCGACAGCCGCGACGAGGCGATCTACCGCAAATACCTGACGGCGATCGCCGTGCCCCAGGGCGGGCACCAATTGCGCCTGGCACTGGATCGTCAGCCGCCTGATCTGCAAGCGGCGCGCGAAGGCATTCTCAAGGGCGGTAATCATCCGGACGATGTCTCCAGCGTCATCTGGCTGTACCTCAATTTTCGCCACTACAGTTATCTGGAAACCGCGATCGATCGCTGGACGATTGGCGATGCCTATCTCGACCGATTGCACGAAGTCGCGCAGGAGATGCACCAGGGCATTGCGCAGAACCAGGCCAGCCCGGGCGATGTGCAGCGCTGGAAGTTACAGATCTTCGCCATCAACGATGCAGTCACCCCAGCGGCCAGGGCCTTCAGCGATGCCTTGGGCGAAGGCTCGCGGGTGATCATGCGCCTGCTGTTGTTCACCAACCTGGCCACCGCGCTGGGTCTGATCGCGCTGGCGCTGTGGCGCACGCACAAACTGCTCAGGCAACGGCATGAATTTGCCCAGGCGCTGCAACTGGAAAAGGATCGCGCGCACATCACCTTGCAATCGATTGGCGATGGCGTGATCACCACCGACGTCAACGGCGCGATCGATTACATGAACCCCGCCGCCGAGGCCATGACGCACTGGAAGGCCGAGCAGGCGGCGGGGCTGCCGTTGTCGGCGCTGTTCAACCTGCTCGACGATAACGCCCAGACCGAAGGGCTGACGTTGATCGAGCACATTCTCAGTGGCCAGCTCAGCGGCGGCAGCGAACATTCCAAGCTGATCCAGCGGCTGGACGGCAGCACCCTGTCGGTGACCCTGGTCGGAGCGCCGATCCGCAATGCCGGCAACGTCAGCGGCACAGTGCTGGTGCTGCACGACATGACTCAGGAGCGGCAATACATCGCCAACCTGTCCTGGCAGGCGACCCACGATGCGCTGACCGGGCTGGCCAACCGCCGCGAATTCGAATATCGCCTCGAACAGGCCTTGCACAACCTGACACGCCAGCCCGGCCGGCATGCACTGATGTTCCTCGATCTGGACCAGTTCAAACTGGTCAACGACACCTGCGGGCACGCGGCGGGCGATGAATTGCTGCGGCACATCTGCACGCTGCTGCAATCAGACCTGCGCGAGGGCGATACCCTGGCGCGACTGGGCGGCGACGAATTCGGGATTTTGCTCGAGAACTGCCCGCCGGACATCGCGGAGAAGATTGCCGAAAGCCTGCGTCAGACCGTGCAGAATCTGCATTTTGTCTGGAAAGGACGGCCGTTCCTGACCACCGTCAGTATTGGCCTGGTGCATGTCGCACAGAATCCGACCACCCTGGAAGCCTCCCTGCGTGCGGCGGACATGGCTTGCTACATGGCCAAGGAAAAGGGCCGCAACCGCGTGCAGGTCTATCATGCGGACGACTCCGAACTGTCCATGCGCTTCGGTGAAATGGCTTGGGTGCAACGGCTGCACATGGCGCTGGAAGAAAACCGCTTTTGCCTTTATGCCCAGCAGATCGCGCCGCTCAAGCCGCAACCCGGCCAGGCCGGACACATCGAAATTCTCCTGCGCCTGCATGATGAATCCGGACGAATGATTTTGCCTGACAGCTTTATTCCGGCGGCGGAGCGTTATGGTTTGATGACCCAGTTAGATCGCTGGGTAGTTCAAAACGTTTTCAAGGTTATTGCCCAGTGTATTGAACAGGAACATGAACTTCCTTTGGCAATGTGTGCGATTAATCTGTCAGGCATTACTATAGGAGATGACGCGTTTTTGCACTTCCTGCGGGAACAGTTTGTTAACTACGCTATACCGCCTGAAATGATTTGTTTTGAAATTACCGAAACCAGTGCAATTGCAAATCTTGGCAGTGCAATTCGTTTTATCAATGAACTCAAAGGCTTAGGTTGTCACTTTTCTCTGGATGACTTTTGTGCCGGAATGTCTTCATTCGCTTACTTGAAACATTTGCCTGTAGACTTCCTGAAGATCGACGGGAGTTTCGTAAAGGATATGCTGGACGACCCGATTAATCGGGCAATGGTCGAAGTGATCAATCACATCGGTCATGTTATGGGTAAGCAGACAATTGCCGAGTTTGTTGAAACTAACCAGATCGAACAGGCGTTGCTTGAAATAGGTGTGGATTACGCTCAGGGGTATGTCATCGAGCGTCCGCAGTTGTTTACCTGTGACAGTTTGCAAAGTCGTCCTGCCAGACCGCAGCCGTTGTTGTTCAAAGCGCCTGGCACGTTCCGTTGAAGTCTCTCGCCGATCCTTGCCATCACAACTCAAAAGGAGCCGAACAGTGATCGACACATTCAACCGAACCGGACCCCTCATGGAAGCTGCAAGTTATCCTGCCTGGGCGCAACAGCTCATCAAGGATTGCAGCGAGAGCAAGCGCCGGGTTGTCGAACATGAACTTTATCAGCGCATGCGCGACAACAGACTCAGCGCGAAAACCATGCGCCAGTACCTCATCGGCGGCTGGCCGGTGGTCGAGCAGTTTGCCTTGTACATGGCGCAGAACCTCACCAAGACCCGCTTTGCCCGCCATCCCGGCGAAGACATGGCGCGGCGCTGGCTGATGCGCAACATCCGCGTCGAACTCAATCACGCCGACTACTGGATGCACTGGAGTCGCGCCCATGGCGTCAGTCTCGAAGATCTCCAGGCCCAGCAAGTGCCGCCGGAGCTGCATGCTCTGAGTCACTGGTGCTGGCACACCAGCTCGGCGGATTCGCTGATCGTGGCGATTGCCGCGACCAATTATGCGATCGAGGGGGCGACCGGGGAGTGGTCAGCGGTGGTCTGCTCGACCGGGGTCTACGCCGCGGCGTTTCCGGAAGAAGATCGCAAGCGCGCGATGAAGTGGTTGAAGATGCATGCCCAGTACGACGATGCCCATCCGTGGGAAGCGCTGGAAATCATCTGCACCCTGGCCGGCATGAACCCGAGCAAGGCTTTGCAGGCGGAATTGCGGCAGGCAATCTGCAAGAGTTATGACTACATGTACCTGTTTCTGGAGCGGTGCATGCAGTTGGAGACTTCGGAGCGCTTGCTGGTCAACCGCGAGCGTCGGACCGTAACCGAAAGCTGATCGAACTGTGGGAGCGAGCCTGCTCGCGAAAGCGGTGGGTCATGCAACGAATCGTTGTCTGACACTCCCTCTTCGCGAGCAGGCTCGCTCCCACAATGATTTTTAGCCGGCCATCGCCAGCCGGTTCCGCCCCTCGCGCTTTGCGACATATAACGCACTGTCGGCCCGGCGCAGCAAGCTGTCTGCCGACTCGCCCGGCAACAACGTCGAGCATCCCAGGCTCACGGTGATCTCGATCAACTGGCCATCGGCAAAATATTCCTCTGACTGCGTCGCCTGGCGCAAACGCTCGCCGACCATCGCCGCCGCTTCGCGACCGGTGTTGGACAGCAGGATCAGAAACTCTTCGCCGCCATAACGGAACACCATGTCGACGTTGCGCAGTTGCGCCTTGATCGACGCGGCAATGGCTCTGAGCACGTCATCACCGGCGCCATGCCCGTGGTCATCATTGACCCGTTTGAAGTGGTCGATATCGAGCATCAGCACCGACAGCGGTTGCGCATGGCGGCGCGACATGTCGATCTCGCGCTGCAAGGTCTGCTCCATGGCTACCCGGTTGCCAGCACCGGTCAACGGGTCGCGCAAGGCGCTCTGGGTCGCGGCGCGATAGAGCAGGGCGTTGCGCATCGGGTACAGCAGGCAGGACAGCAGCGACTCGAGGTCGCCCTGTTCCTTGTCGTTGAAACGCTGATTGCGGCGGAAGACCAGTTCGCCCATGTGCTCGCCTTCGTGGCTCAGGATGTAGCTGACCGAGTGGTGGCCGCGTGTGCCGAACTCCAGGCGCAAGTCACTGGCCTGATGCACATAGCTCAGCGCGTCCAGCGGCACCAGGCGTTGAATTTCGCGAAAGAACAGGCCAAGGATGCGCTGTGGCTCAAGGCTGGTTTGCAGTTGCAGGCTCATTTGCTGACGCAGTTGCGCCAGGCTGGTCGGGCGCTCGATCAGCGCCGGTAGTTGACCGAAGCCCAGGCGCTGCAATTTGGCACTGTCAAAGTCAATTGCATGGGTCTGGGAAGGAGATTTCATATGGCGTGAGCCCCTAAGCAGTAAGTCTGTCTTACAGGCTGGGTGAGAGCGGCTATGGGCTGCGCGTCGTACTGATCCATCAGTCCCGTAGGACATTTGGCGTAAGTTTAGTCTGCCGCAAGACGATCAGTCAGCTATCGAAATCGGCGTTTGCCCCATGGCCATCACACGGCATGTTTTGAGGGAATTTAGAGCGAAAGGCGTGCCATTCGGTTCGATTTTATTTAAAGCTTTTCGAATCAATGACTTGCTGGCGAATGCCAAGCGGCCGCGCTGGGTTATTGGCGGCTTTGTGACGGTTATCAGCGGCAATGGCTTGCCGCGACAGCATTCTGCCGCGGCAACAAATGCGACGTATGGCGTTATTGGGCGTTGAACGCCTGGCCATTAACGCCTGCGCTGTCGGGGCCCATCAGGTACAGATAGACCGGCATGATCTCTTCCGGTGTCGGGTTGTTCAGCGGATTTTCCCCCGGATACGCCTGCGCGCGCATGCTGGTGCGCGTGCCGCCCGGGTTGATGCTGTTGGAGCGTACCGGCGCAACGCCTTCCACTTCATCGGCCAGGGTTTGCATCAGGCCCTCGGTGGCAAATTTCGACACACCGTAGGCGCCCCAGTATGCGCGACCCTTGCGCCCGACGCTGCTGGAGGTGAACACCACCGAAGCATCCTGGGACAGCTTGAGCAACGGCAGCAGGGTGCTGGTCAACATGAACATCGCGTTGACGTTGACCTGCATGACACGCATGAAGTTTTCGCCGGACAGTTGCTCGATCGGCGTGCGCGGGCCGATGATCGAAGCGTTGTGCAGCAGGCCGTCGAGATGGCCGAACTCGGTTTCGATCATCGCCGCCAGCTCATCGTACTGATGGGGCAGGGCGGTCTCGAGGTTGAACGGGATCACCGCTGGTTGCGGATGACCGGCAGCCTCGATTTCGTCGTAGACCTCGGTCAGATTGGCTTCGGTCTTGCCCAGCAGCAGCACAGTGGCGCCGTGTGCGGCATAGGTCTTCGCCGCAGCCGCGCCGATGCCACGCCCGGCACCGGTGACCAGAATGACCCGATCCTTGAGCAATTCAGGGCGAGCGGTGTAATCAAACATAAAAACCTCATAGTCCATTTCATGAAGACCTGCTTCACCCAGTGGCGAGGGGATTTATCCCCGTTCGGCGGCGAAGCCGTCGCAAAACCTGTGTGTCACATCGTCTGGATAAAAGCGGGGGCCGCTTCGCAGCCCGGCGGGGATAAATCCCCTCGCCACACAGGGAATTTGCAACAGTCAGGTCAGCAGCTGCACAGCGCGCTGTCGAGCACCTTGCGCAACTCCAGCGGGTGATCTACCACAACGTCCGCGCCCCAGTGCCGTGGGTTGTCGTCCGGGTGGATATAGCCGTAAGTCACCGCAGCGGTCTTGGTCCCGGCATCGCGACCCGATTCGATATCGCGCAGATCATCGCCGATAAACAGCACGGTCGACGGATCCAGATCAAGCATCTTGCAGGCGAGGATCAGCGGCTCCGGATCCGGCTTGCTGTTCTTCACATGATCCGGGCAGATCAGCAGCGCCGAACGCTCGGCCAGCCCCAGACGCTGCATGATCGGCTCGGCGAAACGCAACGGTTTGTTGGTGACCACGCCCCAGATCAGGTTGGCCTTTTCGATGTCAGCGAGCAGTTCGCCCATGCCGTCGAACAGCTTGCTGTGCACTGCGCAGCCGACCAGATAGCGCTCGAGAAACTCCAGACGCAGCTCCTCAAAGCCCGGCGATTCCGGATCCATCGAGAACGTCACCGCGACCATGGCCTTGGCGCCGCCGGAAATCTCGTCGCGGATATGCTTGTCGTTGATCGGCGGCAGACCGCGATCGGCGCGCATCGCCTGGCAGATGGCGATGAAGTCCGGCGCGGTGTCGAGCAGGGTGCCGTCCATGTCGAAAAGTACCGCTCTGATGGCCATCGGCTTATTCCTCGCGCAGGGTCTGGATCATGTAGTTGACGTCAACGTCGTTGGCCAGCTTGTAGTGCTTGGTCAGCGGGTTGTAGGTCAGGCCGATGATGTCCTTGACGGTCAGGCCAGCCATGCGGCTCCACGCGCCGAGCTCGGAGGGGCGGATGAATTTCTTGAAGTCGTGGGTGCCGCGCGGCAGCAGCTTCATGATGTATTCGGCGCCGATGATCGCGAACAGATACGCCTTCGGGTTGCGGTTGATGGTCGAGAAGAACACCTGGCCGCCCGGCTTGACCATACGGAAACAGGCGCGGATCACCGACGATGGATCCGGCACGTGCTCGAGCATTTCCAGGCAGGTGACCACGTCAAACTGCTCGGGCATTTCCTCGGCAAGGGCTTCGGCGGTGATCTGCCGGTATTCGACGCTGACCCCGGATTCCAGCTGATGCAGTTGTGCAACCGCCAGCGGCGCTTCGCCCATGTCGATGCCCATCACGGTGGCGCCGCGCTGAGCCATGGCTTCGCTGAGGATGCCGCCGCCGCAACCGACGTCGAGGACTTTCTTGCCGGCCAGATTGACTCGTTCGTCGATCCAGTTGACCCGCAGCGGGTTGATGTCGTGCAGCGGCTTGAATTCGCTTTCACGGTCCCACCAGCGATGGGCAAGGGCCTCGAATTTGGCGATTTCGGCGTGGTCGACGTTGCTCATGTTAAATCCTCTAAAACTTGAAAAAGGCTGTAGCCGCGGATATTGCGCCGCGGTGTTTACGATTCGGTGTGGCCGCTGATGCGCTGGCCCCAGTGGCGGGCGGTCTCGCCCAGCTGTTGTTCGTCCATGCGGGTCAGGCGCCGGTCGTCGAGCAGTTGCTTGCCGGCAACCCACAGGTGTTTCACGCAATCACGCCCGGTGGCATAAATCAGCTGCGACACCGGGTCATACACCGGTTGCTGCGCCAGACCGGACAGGTCGAAAGCGACGATGTCTGCGGCTTTGCCGATCTCCAGCGATCCGACCTGCGCCTCGATCCCCAGCGCACGGGCGCCATTGAGGGTGGCCATGCGCAAGGCGCGATGGGCGTCCAGCGCGGTGGCAGAGCCGGCGACGGCTTTGGCCAGCAGGGCGGCGGTGCGGGTTTCGCCGAGCAGATCCAGATCATTGTTGCTCGCCGCGCCATCGGTGCCGACGGCGACGTTCACCCCAGCCTGCCACAAACGCTCGACCGGGCAGAAGCCGCTGGCCAGTTTGAGGTTGGATTCCGGGCAGTGGATCACGCTGCTGTTGCTTTCTACCAGCAGCGCGAGGTCTTCATCGCTGATCTGGGTCATGTGCACCGCCTGGAAGCGCGGGCCGAGCAGGCCAAGGCGGCCCAGGCGCGTCAGTGGCCGTTCGCCGGTCTGCTCGACGGCCTGCTGGACTTCGAACGCGGTTTCATGCACATGCATGTGGATCGAGGCGTCAAGCTCCTCGGCGATCACCCTGATTTTCTCCAGGTTCTCATCACCGACGGTGTAGGGTGCGTGAGGGCCGAAAGTAATCTTGATGCGTTCGTGATGCTTGAGATCCCCGAACAATTCGACGCCCTGACGAATGGCTTCGTCGGCACTGCTGGCGCCGGGGATCGGGAAATCGAGGATCGGAATGGCGATCTGCGCGCGGATACCGCTGTTGTGTACGCGCTCGCTGGCGACTTTCGGGAAGAAATACATGTCAGAGAAGCAGGTGATGCCGCCCTTGATCTGCTCGGCGATGGCCAGATCGGTGCCGTCGCGGACGAAATCCTCATCGACCCATTTGCCTTCGGCCGGCCAGATGTGGTTTTCCAGCCAGGTCATCAGCGGCAGATCGTCAGCCAGGCCACGGAACAGTGTCATCGCCGCGTGGCCGTGGGCATTGATCAGTCCCGGCGCCAACAGAACATCCGGCAGTTCACGGATTTCTGTCGCGTTACACTTCAACGCTTCGGCGCGCGGGCCGATAAACACGATGCAACCGTCACGGATGCCCAGGCCGTGCTCCTTGAGCACCACGCCTGCGGGTTCGACGGGGACCAGCCAGGTCGGCAGCAATAACAGGTCGAGCGCAATGGCAGGTTTCGGCATCGAGGGTCGGTTCCAGTGCTTTTGTAAAGGATGGCGAAGTATACCCGAGCGTCTTCGCGGGGGGATCGCTATAATCGGCGGCTTTTGTTCATGAGTGCGGGGTGTGGGATGCGCGATCGACTGTTGGCTGCGGAGAAAGTGAAGGCCATCGATTGGCGTGATGGCGCGCTGCACCTGCTGGATCAGCGTATTTTGCCGTTCGAGGAAAACTGGATCGCCTACACCAGCGCCGCCGGCGTGGCCGAAGCGATTCGCTCGATGGTCGTGCGTGGCGCACCGGCCATCGGCATCAGTGCGGCTTATGGCATCGTCCTCGCGGCGCGGGCGCGGATTGCCGAGGGCGGCGACTGGTACACGGCACTGGAAGAGGATTTCGCGCTGTTGGCAGATTCGCGTCCGACCGCGGTCAATCTGTTCTGGGCGCTGGGCCGCATGCACGATCGCCTGGATCGCCTGAAAAGCAACGCCGATCCGCTGGCGGCGCTGGAAGCCGAAGCTATCGCCATTCATGAAAGCGACCGCGAGGCCAACCTGACCATGGCGCAGCTTGGCGTCGATCTGATTCGCAAGCATCAGGGCAACGCTCAAGCCATCCTGACCCACTGCAACACCGGCGCGCTGGCCACCGGCGGGTTCGGTACTGCGCTGGGGGTGATCCGCGCTGCTTATATAGAAGGCATGGTCGAGCGCGTTTACGCCGACGAAACCCGGCCGTGGCTGCAAGGCTCGCGCCTGACCGCGTGGGAACTGGCCAACGAAGGCATCCCAGTGACCCTGAACGCCGACTCCGCCGCCGCGCACATCATGAAAACCAAAGGCGTGACCTGGGTGATCGTCGGCGCTGACCGCATCACCGCCAATGGCGACGTGGCGAACAAGATCGGCACCTATCAACTGGCGGTCAACGCCATGCACCACGGCGTGCGCTTCATGGTGGTGGCGCCGAGTTCGACCATCGACATGAACCTCGCCAGCGGCGATGACATCCCGATCGAAGAGCGTGATGGCGCCGAACTGCTCGAAGTTGGCGGTAAACGCGTCGGTGCCGATGTTGAAGCGTTCAACCCGGTGTTTGATGTCACCCCGGCGGATCTGATCGATGCGATCGTCACAGAGAAAGGCATCGTCGAACGCCCGGACACCGCGAAAATGGCCCTGCTGATGTGTCGCAAGCGCCTGCATTGACAGGCTTTGGTGTTGTGTTGAGCCATTCGCGAGCAGGTTTTGTGAACGCCACTGACCTGTGTGGGAGCGAGCCTGCTCGCGAAGAGGTCGGTAATGTCAATAAACATCGCTAATTCAGACCCCGATTTCACATTCAACCAAGCTCTGAGCCTCTCTCGTCCCCCTCAAGCCTGTCATCGGTCAACTAACTATGCTCCATGCGCATCTGGGGGATAGGTGCGTGGCGGCCTTTGTGATAACATCCGGCGTTTTCCGAGGCGGCTCCACGGAGCTGTCTTTACTGCGCAAATCCGCGATCCAATGTTGATTTGTCGTAAGTCGGCGCATGGCACTCGGCCGGCCCCGACGAGCTTCGTTGCTCCCACATGGATATGACGAAGTTTCACCAGAAAAAGGAATCAGGCTTCTCATGGGCGAACTGGCCAAAGAAATCCTCCCGGTCAATATCGAAGACGAGCTGAAACAGTCCTACCTCGACTACGCAATGAGCGTGATCGTCGGCCGTGCACTGCCGGATGCGCGCGATGGCCTCAAGCCCGTGCACCGTCGCGTACTGTTCGCGATGAGCGAGCTGGGCAACGACTACAACAAGCCGTACAAGAAATCTGCCCGTGTCGTCGGCGACGTGATCGGTAAGTATCACCCGCACGGTGACACTGCCGTATACGACACCATCGTTCGTATGGCCCAGCCTTTCTCCCTGCGCTACCTGCTGGTCGACGGCCAGGGCAACTTCGGGTCGGTCGACGGCGACAACGCTGCGGCCATGCGATACACCGAAGTGCGCATGACCAAGCTGGCGCACGAGCTGCTGGCTGACCTGCACAAGGAAACCGTAGACTGGGTGCCGAACTACGACGGCACCGAACTGATCCCGGCGGTCATGCCGACCCGCGTACCGAACCTGCTGGTCAACGGTTCCAGCGGTATCGCCGTGGGCATGGCGACCAACATTCCGCCGCACAACCTCGGTGAAGTCATCGACGGTTGCCTGGCCCTCATCGACAATCCCGAGCTGACCGTCGATGAGCTGATGCAATACATTCCCGGTCCGGACTTCCCGACGGCCGCGATCATCAACGGTCGTGCCGGCATCATCGAAGCCTACCGCACCGGTCGCGGGCGCATTTACATGCGTGCCCGCTCGATCATCGAAGACATCGACAAGGTCGGTGGCCGTCAGCAGATCGTCATCACCGAGCTGCCTTACCAGCTGAACAAGGCGCGTCTGATCGAGAAGATCGCCGAGCTGGTCAAAGAGAAGAAGCTCGAGGGCATCACCGAGCTGCGCGACGAGTCCGACAAGGACGGTATGCGTGTCGTGATCGAACTGCGTCGCGGCGAAGTGCCTGAGGTGATCCTCAACAACCTCTACGCCCAGACCCAGCTGCAATCGGTATTCGGCATCAACATCGTCGCGCTGATCGACGGCCGCCCGCGCATCCTCAACCTCAAGGATCTGCTGGAAGCCTTCGTCCGTCACCGTCGCGAAGTGGTCACCCGTCGTACCGTGTTCGAACTGCGCAAGGCGCGCGAGCGTGGGCACATTCTCGAAGGCCAGGCCGTTGCCCTGTCGAACATCGACCCGGTGATCGCCCTGATCAAGGCTTCGCCAACGCCGTCGGAAGCCAAGGAAGCGCTGATCAGCACGCCTTGGGAATCTTCCGCCGTGGTGGCGATGGTTGAACGCGCCGGTGCCGATTCGTGCCGTCCGGAAAACCTTGATCCGCAATACGGCCTGCGCGAAGGCAAGTACTTCCTCTCGCCAGAACAGGCGCAAGCGATCCTCGAACTGCGCCTGCACCGTCTGACCGGTCTGGAGCACGAGAAGCTGCTGGCCGAGTACCAGGAGATCCTCAACCAGATCGGCGAGCTGATCCGCATCCTCAACAGCGCTGTGCGCCTGATGGAAGTGATCCGCGAAGAACTGGAAGTGATCCGCGCCGAATACGGCGATGTGCGCCGCACCGAAATTCTCGATGCCCGTCTCGACCTGACCCTGGGTGACATGATCCCGGAAGAAGAGCGCGTCGTGACCATTTCCCACGGTGGCTACGCCAAGACCCAGCCGCTGGCTGCGTATCAGGCTCAGCGTCGTGGCGGCAAAGGCAAATCGGCTACCGGCGTCAAGGACGAGGACTACATCGCTCACCTGCTGGTCGCCAACAGCCACACCACGCTGCTGCTGTTCTCCAGCAAGGGCAAGGTGTACTGGCTCAAGACCTACGAGATTCCGGAAGCATCCCGCGCGGCCCGTGGTCGTCCGCTGGTCAACCTGTTGCCGCTGGATGACGGTGAATACATCACCACCATGCTGCCGGTCGAGGAATACACCGAAGGTCACTACATCTTCATGGCCACCGCCAACGGCACCGTGAAGAAGACCCCGCTGGAATCCTTCAGCCGTCAGCGCAGCGTCGGTCTGATCGCGCTGGAGCTGGACGAAGGCGACGTGCTGATCTCTGCGGCCATCACCGATGGCGAGCGCGAAGTGATGCTGTTCTCCGACGGCGGCAAGGTCACCCGTTTCAAAGAGTCCGACGTGCGTGCCATGGGCCGTACCGCTCGCGGCGTACGCGGCATGCGTCTGCCGGAAGGGCAGAAGCTGATTTCCATGCTGATCCCGGAAGAAGGCAGCCAGATCCTCACCGCTTCCGAGCGTGGTTATGGCAAGCGCACCGCGATCACCGAGTTCCCTGAGTACAAGCGTGGCGGTCAGGGCGTGATCGCCATGGTCAGCAACGAGCGTAACGGCCGTCTGGTCGGCGCGGTACAGGTGCTCGACGGCGAAGAAATCATGCTGATCTCCGATCAGGGCACCCTGGTACGTACCCGTGTCGGCGAAGTGTCGAGCCTGGGCCGTAATACTCAGGGCGTGACGCTGATCAAGCTGGCCAAGGATGAAACCCTGGTCGGGCTGGAGCGGGTTCAGGAACCTTCGGAAATCGAAGGCGAAGAGCTCGAAGGTGAAGAGGGCGAGGAAATCGCAGGCAGCGTCGGAATCGACGAAGCGGGTGAAGACCAGCAACTCGACGCCGCAGCTGACGAAGAACCGCAGGAATAAGCGGACAAACGAGGGGGCGGATGAGAATTCGCCCCCTTGTTATTTGTCCGGTATGAATTTTCGACATCATGGAGATCCCCTGTGGGAGCGAGCCTGCTCGCGAAAGCAGGCGCTGCGGTACCTCTGAAGCACCGCGGTGATGCATTCGCGAGCAGGCTCGCTCCCACAGGGCCATGTTGATCGGTAGTGTGATTTATTGCGTGATACCACCAAATCAGAGCGAGATTGGATGTGAGCAAGCGAGCCTATAACTTCTGCGCCGGTCCGGCGGCGCTGCCTGAAGCTGTCCTGCAGCGCGCCCAGGGTGAACTCCTTGATTGGCACGGCAAGGGTCTGTCGGTCATGGAAATGAGCCATCGCAGCGATGAGTTCGTGTCCATTGCCACCCAGGCCGAGCAGGATCTGCGTGACCTGCTGAATATCCCGTCGAACTACAAAGTGCTGTTTCTGCAGGGCGGCGCCAGTCAGCAGTTTGCGCAGATCCCGCTGAACCTGTTGCCTGAAGGCGGCTCGGCCGACTACATCGACACCGGTATCTGGTCGCAGAAAGCCATCGAAGAAGCCTCGCGCTATGGCCACGTCAACATTGCTGCCACTGCCAAGCCTTACGACTATTTCGCCATCCCCGGCCAGAACGAGTGGAATCTGTCGAAAGATGCCGCGTACGTTCACTACGCGCCGAACGAAACCATCGGTGGTCTGGAATTCCAGTGGATCCCGCAAACCGGTGACGTGCCACTGGTTGCCGACATGTCTTCCGACATCCTCTCGCGCCCGGTCGATATTTCGCGTTTCGGCATGATCTACGCCGGCGCGCAGAAGAACATCGGCCCGAGCGGCATCGTCGTCAACATCATCCGCGAAGACTTGCTCGGCAAGGCCCGCTCGCTGTGCCCGACCATGCTCAACTACAAGGTCGCGGCCGATAACGGCTCGATGTACAACACCCCGCCGACGCTGGCCTGGTACCTGTCCGGTCTGGTGTTCCAATGGCTGAAAGAGCAGGGCGGCGTCGAAGCGATCGCCGGGCTCAACGACGTCAAGCAGCGCACCCTGTACGACTTCATCGACGCCAGTGGCCTCTACAGCAACCCGATCAACAAGTCGGATCGCTCGTGGATGAACGTACCGTTCCGTCTGGCTGATGATCGTCTGGACAAGCCGTTCCTCGCCGGTGCCGACGAGCGCGGCCTGCTCAATCTCAAGGGCCACCGCTCGGTGGGCGGCATGCGCGCCTCCATCTACAACGCCGTCGACATCACCGCGGTCAACGCGCTGGTGGCGTACATGGCGGAATTCGAGAAGGAACACGGCTGATGTCCGAGCAAGAACTCAAGGCACTGCGCGTTCGCATCGACGCTCTGGACACCAAAGTCCTCGAGCTGATCAGTGAGCGTGCGCGTTGCGCCCAGGAAGTCGCCCGCGTGAAGATGGCCTCGCTGGCCGAAGGCGAAGTGCCGGTGTTCTATCGTCCCGAGCGCGAAGCTCAGGTGCTCAAGCGCGTGATGGAGCGCAACCAGGGGCCACTGGGCAACGAAGAGATGGCGCGGTTGTTCCGCGAAATCATGTCGTCGTGCCTGGCGCTGGAGCAGCCACTGAAAGTGGCTTACCTCGGTCCTGAGGGCACTTTCACCCAAGCGGCAGCGATGAAACACTTCGGCCACGCGGTGATCAGCAAGCCGATGGCGGCGATCGACGAAGTGTTCCGTGAAGTCGCCGCCGGTGCGGTGAATTTCGGCGTGGTGCCGGTGGAAAACTCCACCGAAGGCGCGGTCAATCACACGCTGGACAGCTTCCTCGAGCACGACATGGTGATCTGTGGCGAAGTCGAGTTGCGCATCCACCATCATCTGCTGGTCGGCGAAAATACCAAGACCGACAGTATCAGCCGCATCTACTCCCACGCGCAGTCGCTGGCTCAGTGCCGCAAGTGGCTGGACGCGCATTACCCGAATGTCGAACGCGTCGCGGTGTCGAGCAACGCCGAAGCGGCCAAACGGGTCAAGGGTGAGTGGAATTCGGCAGCGATCGCTGGCGACATGGCGGCAGGGCTGTATGGCCTGACGCGTCTGGCCGAGAAGATCGAAGATCGCCCGGACAACTCGACCCGCTTCCTGATGATCGGTAACCAGGAAGTGCCGCCGACCGGCGACGACAAGACCTCGATCATTGTGTCGATGAGCAACAAGCCCGGCGCGCTCCATGAGCTGCTGGTGCCGTTCCACGACAATGGCATCGACCTGACCCGCATCGAAACCCGTCCGTCGCGCAGCGGCAAATGGACCTACGTGTTCTTCATCGACTTTGTCGGCCACCACCGTGATCCGTTGATCAAAGGTGTGCTGGAAAAGATCAGTCAGGAAGCAGTAGCACTCAAAGTGCTGGGTTCCTACCCGAAAGCAGTTCTCTAAGGGGCGGTAGCAAATGAGTGGCAACTTCCTCGCTCTGGCACAGCCGGGCGTGCAACAACTTTCGCCGTACGTTCCGGGCAAGCCTGTGGACGAACTGGCGCGCGAGCTGGATCTGGATCCGGCAAAAATCGTCAAACTGGCGAGCAACGAAAACCCATTGGGCGCCAGCCCGAAGGCATTGGCGGCGATCCGCGAAGAGCTGGCCGAGCTGACCCGCTACCCGGACGGTAATGGTTTCGCCCTGAAGTCGCTGCTCGCCGAACAGTGCCGCGTCGAGCTGAATCAGGTCACGCTGGGCAATGGCTCCAACGACATTCTTGAGCTGGTTGCGCGTGCCTATCTGGCGCCGGGCCTGAATGCGGTGTTCAGTGAGCACGCCTTCGCGGTGTATCCGATCGCTACCCAAGCTGTCGGTGCGCAGGCCAAAGTCGTTCCAGCCAAAGACTGGGGTCATGACCTGCCGGCGATGCTTGCGGCCATCGATGCCAACACCCGCGTGGTGTTCATCGCCAACCCGAACAACCCGACCGGTACCTGGTTCGGCGCCGAAGCGCTGGACGAATTCCTGCAGGACGTTCCCGAGCATGTGCTGGTAGTCCTCGACGAGGCTTACATCGAGTACGCCGAAGGCAGCGATTTGCCGGACGGTCTCGACTTCCTCGCGGCGTACCCGAACCTGCTGGTGTCGCGCACCTTCTCCAAGGCCTATGGTCTGGCCGCGCTGCGCGTCGGTTATGGCTTGTCGACGCCTGTGGTGGCAGACGTGCTGAACCGCGTTCGCCAGCCGTTCAATGTCAACAGCCTCGCCTTGGCGGCGGCCTGTGCGGCATTGAAAGATGATGAATATCTGGCGCAAAGCCGTCAGCTCAACGAAGCCGGCATGCAGCAGTTGCAGGCGGGTTTCCGTGAGCTGGGACTGAGCTGGATCGAGTCCAAAGGCAACTTCATCTGTGTCGATCTCGGCCAGGTCGCGGCGCCGATTTTCCAGGGCTTGCTGCGCGAAGGCGTGATCGTGCGTCCGGTGGCCAATTACGGCATGCCGAACCACCTGCGGGTGACCATCGGTCTGCCGGCCGAAAACAGCCGTTTCCTCGAGGCGCTGCGCAAGGTTCTGGCTCGTGGGTGATGTCACTGCGCTGCAACCTGCTGCACCTATGATCGGTCGCCTTGTGGTGGTCGGTCTTGGGTTGATCGGTGGTTCGTTTGCCAAGGGTTTGCGTGAAAGCGGCCTGTGCCGTGAGGTGGTTGGTGTTGATCTCGACCCGCAATCGCGCAAGCTCGCGGTCGAATTGGGTGTGGTCGATCGCTGCGAAGACGACTTGGCGGCGGCTTGCGTCGGTGCCGATGTGATTCAGCTGGCGGTGCCGATTCTGGCCATGGAAAAACTGCTCGCGCGTCTGGCTGTCATGGATCTGGGGCAGGCGATTCTTACGGATGTCGGCAGTGCCAAAGGCAACGTGGTGCGCGCGGCGACCGAAGCGTTCGGCGGCATGCCTGCGCGTTTCGTCCCGGGGCACCCTATTGCCGGTTCCGAGCAGAGCGGGGTGGAAGCTTCGAATGCCGAGCTGTTCCGTCGGCACAAGGTGATCCTGACGCCGCTCGAGCAGACCGATCCTGCCGCACTGGCGCTGGTTGATCGGCTCTGGCGCGAACTGGGCGCCGATGTCGAGCACATGCAGGTCGAGCGTCACGACGAAGTGCTGGCCGCGACCAGCCATCTGCCGCACCTGCTGGCCTTCGGTCTGGTCGATTCGTTGGCCAAGCGCAATGAAAATCTGGAGATCTTCCGTTACGCTGCCGGTGGTTTTCGCGATTTCACAAGAATCGCCGGAAGCGACCCGGTGATGTGGCACGACATCTTCCTCGCCAACCGCGAGGCTGTCCTGCGCACACTCGATACATTTCGCAGCGACCTCGACGCCTTGCGCGACGCGGTCGATGCAGGGGATGGGCACCAATTGTTGGGCGTTTTCACGCGCGCCCGGGTTGCCCGCGAGCATTTCAGTAAAATCCTGGCCCGCAGGGCCTATGTGGACGCTATGAATTCCAACGATCTGATCTTCCTGGCTCAACCTGGTGGCCGCCTGTCCGGTCGGATTCGCGTACCGGGTGACAAATCGATTTCCCACCGTTCGATCATGCTCGGCTCGCTGGCCGAAGGCGTCACCGAAGTCGAAGGCTTCCTTGAGGGCGAAGACGCCCTGGCGACCTTGCAGGCATTCCGCGACATGGGCGTGGTCATCGAAGGCCCGCACCACGGCCGCGTTACCATCCACGGTGTCGGCCTGCACGGCCTGAAACCTGCGCCGGGCCCGATCTATCTGGGCAACTCTGGCACCTCGATGCGTCTGCTCTCTGGCCTGCTGGCGGCGCAGAACTTCGACAGCACCTTGACCGGCGACGCTTCGCTGTCCAAGCGTCCGATGAATCGCGTGGCTAATCCTTTGCGAGAAATGGGCGCCGTGATCGAAACCGCTGCCGAAGGTCGTCCACCGATGACCATTCGCGGTGGCCATAAGCTCAAGGGCCTGACCTACACCATGCCGATGGCGAGTGCCCAGGTGAAATCCTGCCTGCTGCTTGCCGGTCTCTATGCTGAAGGCAAGACCACGGTGACCGAGCCAGCACCGACCCGCGATCACACCGAACGCATGCTGCGTGGCTTCGGCTACCCGGTCAGCGTCGACGGCGCCACGGCTTCGGTCGAGTCCGGCGGCAAGCTCACCGCGACTCACATCGAAGTGCCGGGCGATATCTCTTCGTCGGCGTTCTTCCTCGTCGCGGCCTCGATCGCCGAGGGCTCCGAGCTGGTGCTCGAGCACGTCGGCATCAACCCGACCCGTACTGGTGTGATCGATATCCTGCGTCTGATGGGTGCCGATATCACTCTGGAAAACCAGCGTGAAGTGGGCGGCGAGCCAGTGGCTGACTTGCGCGTGCGGGCAGCTAAACTCAAAGGTATCGAGATTCCGGAGGAACTGGTGCCGCTGGCCATCGACGAATTCCCGGTCCTGTTCATCGCTGCTGCATGCGCCGAAGGGCGGACCGTGCTGACCGGCGCCGAAGAGCTGCGAGTCAAGGAATCCGACCGGATTCAGGTCATGGCGGACGGCTTGCTGGCGCTGGGCGTCAAGTGCGAACCGACCCCGGACGGCATCATCATCGACGGCGGCCAGATCGGCGGCGGTGAAGTGCACGGTCACGGCGACCACCGTATCGCCATGGCCTTCAGCGTTGCCTCGTTGCGCGCTACCGCACCGATCCGCATCCATGATTGCGCCAACGTCGCGACCTCGTTCCCCAACTTCCTCGCTCTGTGCGGGCAAGTCGGCATTCGTGTGGCACAAGAGGCTCAGTCGTGAAAAACATTGCACCGGTCATCACCATCGATGGGCCAAGCGGCTCCGGCAAAGGCACGGTCGCCGGGATTCTGGCCAAGCGTCTGGGCTGGAACCTGCTGGATTCCGGTGCGCTTTATCGCTTGCTCGCGTTTGCTGCGCATAACCATGGCGTCGACCTGACCAATGAAGAGCTGCTGAAGACATTGGCCGCTCATCTGGATGTGCAGTTCATCGCCGCGACCGAAGGTCAGCTGCAGCGGATCATTCTCGAAGGCGACGAAGTCAGCGATGTCATTCGCACCGAAAGCGTCGGTTCCGGGGCCTCGCAAGTGGCTGCGCTGCCCGCCGTACGCGAGGCGCTGCTGCAGCGCCAGCGTGCGTTTCAGGAAGCGCCGGGTCTGGTGGCGGACGGTCGCGACATGGGCACGGTGGTATTTCCGGGTGCACCGCTGAAGATTTTCCTCACCGCCAGTGCCGAGGAGCGGGCGCGCCGTCGATATTTGCAGTTGAAGGGCAAAGTCGAGGGTGTTAGTCTGTCGAGTCTGCTAGATGAGATCCGTGCACGCGATGAGCGTGACACCCAGCGCGCAGTAGCCCCGCTCAAGCCGGCGGCCGACGCGATTCAGCTGGATTCAACGGAGCTTTCCATCGATCAGGTGCTTGAACGCATCATGAGCGAGATCGCCATTCGCGATATCGCCGGGTGACCAAGAAGGCCGCAGGGGACCAGTCATAGTCCTGCGGTGCTTCTTTTAAATGAAACTAACCCACACCGTCTGGGGTGTGGAGATGGGCGTTTACTTCGCCCTCATCTACAGGAATTAAAATGAGCGAAAGCTTTGCGGAACTCTTTGAAGAAAGCCTGAAAACCCTGAACCTTCAGGCAGGCTCCATCATCACCGGTGTTATCGTTGATATCGATTACCAGGCTCGCTGGGTAACCGTTCACGCTGGTCTGAAGTCTGAAGCACTCATCCCGCTTGAGCAGTTCTACAACGATGCTGGCGAACTGAACATCAACGTTGGTGATGAAGTTCACGTTGCTCTGGATTCGGTTGAAGACGGCTTTGGCGAAACCAAGCTGTCCCGTGAAAAAGCCAAGCGCGCTGAATGCTGGATCGTTCTGGAAGCAGCCTTCGCAGCCGAGGAAGTGGTCAAGGGCGTTATCAACGGTAAGGTTAAAGGCGGCTTCACTGTCGACGTTAACGGCATCCGTGCGTTCCTGCCAGGTTCCCTGGTTGACGTCCGTCCAGTGCGCGACACCACGCACCTGGAAGGCAAAGAGCTGGAATTCAAGGTCATCAAGCTGGACCAGAAGCGCAACAACGTTGTCGTTTCCCGTCGCAGCGTCCTCGAAGCCGAGAACTCCGCCGAGCGTGAAGCTCTGCTGGAATCCCTGCAGGAAGGCCAGCAAGTCAAAGGTATCGTCAAAAACCTCACCGATTACGGCGCATTCGTCGATCTGGGTGGCGTGGACGGCCTGCTGCACATCACCGACATGGCCTGGAAGCGCATCAAGCATCCTTCCGAGATCGTCAACGTTGGTGACGAAATCGACGTCAAGGTTCTGAAATACGATCGCGAACGCAACCGTGTTTCCCTGGGCCTGAAGCAACTGGGCGAAGATCCATGGGTTGCTATCAAAGCCCGTTACCCAGAAGGCACTCGCGTTACCGCTCGTGTTACCAACCTGACCGACTACGGCTGCTTCGCTGAGCTGGAAGAAGGCGTTGAAGGTCTGGTACACGTTTCGGAAATGGACTGGACCAACAAGAACATCCACCCTTCGAAAGTCGTACAAGTCGGCGACGAAGTGGAAGTCATGGTTCTGGACATCGACGAAGAGCGTCGTCGTATCTCCCTGGGCATCAAGCAGTGCAAGTCGAACCCATGGGAAGACTTCTCTGGCCAGTTCAACAAGGGCGACAAGATCTCCGGCACCATCAAGTCGATCACCGATTTCGGTATCTTCATTGGTCTGGACGGCGGCATCGACGGTCTGGTTCACCTGTCCGACATCTCCTGGAACGAAGTGGGCGAAGAAGCCGTACGTCGTTTCAAGAAGGGCGACGAGCTGGACACCGTCATCCTGTCGGTTGACCCAGAGCGCGAGCGCATCTCCCTGGGCATCAAGCAACTGGAAAGCGATCCGTTCTCCGAGTACGTCTCGGTTAACGACAAGGGCGCTATCGTGACCGGTACCGTGAAAGAAGTTGACGCCAAAGGCGCCATCATCGTTCTGGCCGACGACATCGAAGCTACCCTGAAAGCCTCCGAAATCAGCCGTGACCGCGTTGAAGACGCGCGCAACGTTCTGAAAGAAGGCCAGGAAGTTGAAGCCAAGATCATCAGCGTTGATCGCAAGAGCCGCGTAATCCAGCTCTCGATCAAGTCGAAAGACGACGCTGAAGAGAAAGAAGCCATCCAGAGCCTGAAAGCAGCTCCGGAAGGCGAAGCAGCTGACACCACTATGGCGGCACTGCTGCGTCAAGCAATGGCCAAACAGAACTGAGTTCTGCTTGATCATTAAAAAGGGCGACTTCGGTCGCCCTTTTTTGTGTCTGCGATTTGGTCTTTGTACGTCCGTGCATGAAACCAATGCCGACGTCTGCGGGTCTGTTTCTTTAATCGGATCAATCGCCTATTGGCGACTAAGCTTGATCTTGAGTATTAGTCGTCAGGCTTGCCTGGCATAAGGAAGTGGATGAACAAGTTATTTGTTGTTGCGGTGGTCTTGGCGCTGGCAGGTTGCACCACCAGCGCGAAAACCCATGCGGTGCGCGGCGTCAGTGGTATCGAGGTCGATTGCTCCGGGTTGGGGTCCGGTTGGGAAAAGTGCCAGAAGCGTGCAGCGAAGGAGTGCAAAGGTAAGGGCTACAAGGTCATCACCCGCTCTGATGATGCGAAAGATGAAGATGAATACCCGTTTGGCTTCAATCCCGCAGGCTTTGTAACCCGGACCATGCTGGTGATGTGTCGTTAGGTGAGTAGCGATCCGACTCGCCACTGGAGTGCCCTGAAAATGGGCGTTTTGACCCCGGGAAAGATATGTCAATCCCTGGGCTGTTCAAAATCTTCCGGGCATGCTAAAACCTTTCAAGCGCTGATCTAGCTGCTTGAAAAAGAAGGGAAAAATATGACGAAGTCGGAGTTGATCGAACGAATTGTCACCCATCAAGGGCTACTCTCATCCAAGGATGTGGAGCTGGCCATCAAGACCATGCTTGAACAAATGTCTCAGTGCCTCGCCACCGGTGATCGTATCGAGATCCGTGGATTTGGCAGCTTCTCCCTGCACTATCGCGCACCGCGCGTCGGCCGCAACCCGAAAACCGGCCAGTCGGTAAGTCTGGACGGTAAATTCGTGCCGCATTTCAAGCCGGGCAAGGAATTGCGTGATCGCGTGAACGAGGAAGAGGAGGAGGGCGCTTGATCTTCGCTATTCAAATTCAAGGGGGCGTGAATGCGTAACCTGAAACGCATACTGCTTGGCGTTTTTCTTCTGCTGATGGTTCTGGTTGTGCTGGCGTTTGTGCTGGAAAACCAGCAATCGGTTTCGCTTTTGTTTCTGGGTTTTACCGGCCCGCAGTTGCCGGTGTCGGTTGTTGCAGTGTTGGCGTTGCTGATTGGTATGTTGATTGGTCCTGTGTTGGGCTGGTTTCTGGGGCGCTCGTCCAGAGCTGCACGCAAGCGAGTGGTGTGAAAACGACAGGCGCACGGCATCTGTCGAAATTGCGCCTCAGCCTGTCTTTATCCATTAGTAAAACCATCATTAAGCTGTAAAATGCGTCCCTTGTTCGATCGTGCCTTCATGCATGTCGATTCAGACTGACTCTGACGGATGCCAACTGATAGTGGCTCTGCATTCATGGATTAGACCGCGCTCTCTGGCAGCGCTGTCCGCAGCTCAAGGGTATCGCTTCGCGTGAAAATTCTAGTTACCGGCGGCGCCGGCTTCATTGGCTCGGCAGTCATCCGTTACATCATCTCCAACACTGCCGATGCGGTCGTCAACGTCGATAAGTTGACTTACGCCGGCAATCTGGAGTCGCTGGCAGAGGTCAGCCAGAATTCGCGTTACGCCTTCGAGCGCGTCGATATCTGCGATCGTGACCAGATCGACCGCGTCCTGCGTGATCACCAACCTGATGCAATCATGCACCTGGCCGCAGAATCCCACGTTGACCGCTCGATCTCCGGCCCGTCCGAGTTCATCCAGACCAACATTATTGGCACTTACACACTCCTAGAAGCTGCGCGCCATTACTGGGCTGCTCTGGATGACACGCGCAAAGCCAATTTCCGCTTCCACCACATCTCGACTGACGAAGTTTACGGAGACCTCGAAGGTCCGGAAGACCTCTTCACCGAAACCACACCTTACCAGCCAAGCTCGCCTTATTCGGCCAGCAAGGCCAGCTCCGACCACCTGGTCCGTGCCTGGGCCCGCACTTACGGCCTGCCGACACTGGTCACCAACTGCTCGAACAACTACGGCCCGTGCCACTTCCCTGAGAAGCTGATCCCGCTGATCATCCTCAACGCGCTGGAAGGCAAACCGCTGCCGGTGTACGGCAAAGGCAACCAGGTTCGTGACTGGCTGTATGTCGAAGATCACGCGCGCGCGCTTTATAAAGTCGTCACTGAAGGCGTCATCGGCGAGACTTATAACATCGGTGGTCATAACGAAAAACAAAACATCGAAGTAGTGCATACCCTGTGTGCGTTGCTGGATGAATTGCGTCCTGATTCGGCCCACCGTCCGCATGCCAGCCTGATCACTTATGTTCAGGATCGTCCAGGCCATGATGTGCGTTATGCAATCGACGCGAGCAAGATTCAGCGTGAACTGGGCTGGACACCGGAAGAGACTTTCGAGACTGGCATTCGCAAGACTGTCGAGTGGTATCTGACTAACACCGAGTGGGTTGAGCATGTGAAGAGCGGCAGCTACCAGCAGTGGATTGATCAGAACTATGCGGATCGCTCGAATAAAGCATGAAGATCCTACTCCTAGGAAAGAACGGTCAGGTGGGCTGGGAGCTGCAACGTTCCCTGGCTCCGCTAGGTGAACTGGTCGCTCTTGATCGTCACCTTGTTGATGGCCTCAGCGGTGATCTGTCGAATCTTGAATGCTTGCGTGCAACGATTCGTCAGATAAAGCCTGACGTTATTGTTAATGCTGCTGCTTATACGGCGGTCGACAAAGCTGAGTCGGAAACCGAGTTGGCGGATTGCGTGAATGGCCTTGCGAGTGGCGTGATGGCGGAAGAAGCCGCATCGCTGGGCGCGTGGCTGGTTCACTACTCAACGGATTATGTTTTCAGTGGTCAAGGCGTCATGCCATGGCAGGAGACAGACCCTGTTGCGCCGGTGAACCATTACGGCGCCAGTAAGCTCACCGGTGAGCAGGCAATTATCGCATCGGGTTGCAACCATCTGATCTTCCGCACCAGTTGGGTATACGGCGCTCGCGGCAATAACTTCGCGAAGACCATGCTGCGCTTGGCCAAAGATCGCGAAACGTTGAGCGTGATTGCAGATCAGATCGGAGCGCCGACCGGGGCTGATCTGATTGCTGACGTTACGGCACTGGCTATCCAGCAAGTTATAAAGCGTCCAGAGTTGGCCGGTCTCTACCACTTGGCCGCTGCTGGCGAAGTGTCCTGGCATGGATATGCCAGTCTTGTAATCGACTTTGCAAAAGCCCAAGGTGAGGAGTTGGCTGTGAAAACGGTCAGTCCTATCGAAACGACTGCATATCCGACACCTGCACGCCGCCCTCTGAACTCACGTTTGAATACTCAGAAGCTGCGCGACCATTTTTCTCTACACTTGCCGGATTGGCAAAGTGGTGTGACCCGAATGCTTAGGGAAGTTCTGAACAAATGACCACGATAAATCGTAAAGGCATCATCCTCGCCGGTGGTTCGGGAACCCGACTGCACCCGCTGACGTTGGGCGTCTCCAAGCAGATGCTGCCGATCTACGACAAGCCGATGATTTTTTATCCGTTGTCAGTGCTGATGCTCGCGGGAATGCGTGAGATATTGATTATTTCCACTCCGGAAGATTTACCGAATTTCCGTAAGTTGCTCGGTGATGGCAGTCGTTACGGCATCCAGTTGACCTACGCAGTTCAGCCAAGTCCTGACGGTCTGGCGCAGGCTTTTGTCATTGGCGAAGAATTCATTGGTACAGATCCGGTCTGCCTGATCCTGGGAGATAACATATTCTATGGTCAGCACTTTTCCGATAATCTGCGAGCGGCCAGCACTCGCCTGCAGGGAGCAACAGTCTTCGGATACCATGTTTCCGACCCGGAGCGTTTTGGTGTTGTGGAGTTTGATAGTGCGGGCAAAGCCCTGAGTATCGAGGAAAAACCGCTGAAGCCGAAATCCAGTTACGCAGTAACAGGCTTGTATTTCTACGACAATCAAGTGGTCGAGATCGCCAAGAAGATCAAGCCATCAGAGCGTGGCGAACTGGAAATTACCGACGTGAACCGCGCTTACCTCGAGCAGCAGACGCTCAATGTCGAAATGCTCGGGCGTGGATTTGCCTGGCTGGATACCGGTACTCATGACTCACTGCTTGAGGCCAGTCACTTTGTCCATACCATTGAACAGCGTCAGGGGCTAAAAGTCGCCTGTCTTGAAGAGATCGCCTATCACAATGATTGGATCACTGCTGCTCAGTTGGGTGAGCAGGCTGAAGCTCTGAAGAAGACCGGCTACGGGCAATACCTGCAGAAATTGCTGGACTCTCCTTCTCACTGATTCGAAAAGACGAATAGTTTTGAGTTAGGTATTCAACCGGTGTCGGCAGGAGATCTATGCCAGTAAACAATCCAAAGGTTGCAGTTCTGCTGGCGGCATTCAATGGAATGCAATGGATCGAAGAACAGCTGGATTCAATTCTCGATCAGGTTGGTATCGACTTAACCGTTTTTATCAGTATTGACTGCTCAGTCGATGAAACCGAGTCGTGGTGCCATGCCTATGCGGCTCGGCACGCCGGTGTCATGGTATTGGCGGCGGACGGGCCTTTCGGTGGAGCTTCGCGAAATTTCTTCAGATTGATACGTGATGCGACCATCGAAGATTTCGACTTCATCGCATTCTCTGATCAGGACGATGTCTGGTACCCAAACAAGCTTGCGCGAGCAATTCAGACAATTCGTACCCGACAAGTCGACGCCTATTCGAGCAACGTCATTGCATTTTGGCCAGATGGTCGAACGCATTTACTGGATAAGGCTCAGCCCCAGACTGCTTGGGATTTCCTGTTCGAAGCAGCGGGGCCTGGTTGTACATATGTGTTGAGTCAACGACTGGCGAGTGTGCTTAAAGCCGCCATGCTCACTGATTGGGAAGAGTTGCAATGTGTCACTCTTCACGATTGGTACTTCTATGCGTTTGCCCGGAGCCGGGGATTCAAATGGTTCATTGATGATCAGCCTTCAATGGGGTACCGCCAGCATGAGCGAAACCAAGTGGGCGCAAATACTGGAGTCAATTCGTTGATTGCCCGCTATAAGAGTATCCATGACGGGTGGTGGTTTTCCCAGGTCAAGATAATTGCTCGTTTGGTCGGAGTCGCGAATGATCCGTTTGTCAGGAGCTGGTTTTCGTTGGCACGTTGGCAGTTGCTTAGGCTTTCGCTAAGCGCGTGGCAATGTCGACGCCGGTTGCGGGACAAGCTTTTTTTCTTTTGTGTGTGCTGGGCTACAGCGGCAATCGGACAGAAATCCAGATGAGCAATCCTCGCGTGTTAGTGACCGGTGCCTCCGGATTTCTTGGTGAAGCCGTTGTGCTGCGTTTACTCATGGATAAGCAATTTACGCCTATCGCGGCCATCCGTGGTGAATCCAGACTCGGTGGACTTTGTCCTGTGGTCGCACTCGATTTGGCCGGACCATCTGCTTTGCCTGTTGTGGAAGGGGTCGAAGTGGTTGTTCATTGTGCAGCGCGAGTGCACGTCATGGATGATGTGTCTGCAGACCCGTTGGAAGCATTTCGAAAGATAAACGTTCAGGGCACAGAGCGCCTCGCCCGCCATGCGGCAGAGTCAGGCGTCAAACGATTCATTTTTATCAGCTCGATCAAGGTCAATGGTGAGCTGACTTGGCCGGGAGCAGCCTTTTGCGCGGACGATTCACCCGCACCGGTCGATCCTTATGGAATATCCAAATTCGAGGCTGAGCAGGCGCTCGGAAAAATCGGCCAGGACACCGGTATGGAAATCGTCATCATTCGACCACCACTGATTTATGGTCCCGGCGTCAAAGCTAACTTCGCCAAGATGATGCGGTGGCTTGAGCGCGGGATACCGCTTCCCTTCGGGGCGACAAACAATCGCCGCAGTCTAGTGGCGATCTGCAACATCGTACACTTGATAAAGGTTTGTATTAGTCATCCTGCTGCGGCCGGGCAAGTGTTTCTGGTGAGCGATGGCGAAGACCTTTCCACCTCGCATTTGCTCCGGCGCATGGCTGTCGCGCTCTGCGTGAAGCCGCGGCTGCTGCCTGTGCCCTCGTGGATATTGAATGCGAGTGCTGCGCTGATCGGGCGCGCGGACCTGGCCCAGCGTTTGTGCGGATCGTTACAGGTGGATATTGACAAAACTCGTGACCTGCTCGGCTGGCGCCCGGTGATCACTGTCGAACAGGCATTGCGAAAGACGGCAGGGCACCATGCTTCGACGCGTCGCGATTGAAACCTTGGCTCGCAGTAGCGGGCGGACGTTGGCAAACTGCCACCCTTTGTTGCCAGGGCGTGGCTTGGTACCCTACGGCCCTTGCGCAGTGGCGCCTGGATGGAATCCGGGAGGGCGATCAAGGCATGCAGTTTCCCCTGTCTGCAAGCTGCATCAAGGGATGAAAGCGACAATGTCACTGGGCTATCAAATGTCAAACCTTCGTCGTTATAATCGCGGATTTTTCTCGCCTCGTTCTGCCGAGTCCTTGTGTGGACGTAACGAACGAGCACATACAGTCGGAGTTTTATCATTTCAGCAACGGAGTGCTCGGTGGTAACCCCTCTATCCCCGGTTGACCAGTACCATGGTTTGGATCGCCGCTACCTGGATGAATGTGGGCAAAAAAACGCGGCGCATATGGGGTGTGTTGCAGTTCTTGTCTGTACTTTCAATGGCGAGCGTTTTCTGGTTCAACAACTGGAATCAATTGCGCGACAAACTTATCCTCATTGGTTTGTAGTGGTATCGGACGATGGTTCGACGGACTCCACGATGGCGTTGCTGCATGAATTCGGTGAGCGCTGGGGGCACGACCGGATAATGCTGCGCAAAGGGCCCGGTCGTGGGTACGCTGCCAACTTCCTGGCCGTTACTTGCGACGAGTCAATCGACGCTGACTTCTTCGCTTGGGCAGATCAAGACGACATCTGGAAGGAAAACAAGCTGGAGGTGGCTCTGCAGCGATTGATGGAAGTAGCGCCCGATACACCTTCATTGTATTGCGGCAGAACCGAGTTGATCGACGAGCACGGCGGCCGCATCGGTTTTTCACCGTTGTTCAAGCGCCCGGTGGGATTTGCCAATGCGCTCGTGCAGAGCGTCGGCGGTGGCAATACGATGGTGTTCAACGATGTCGCCCGGCAATTGTTTCAGTGCGCGGGATCAAGCCTGGATATCGTCTCCCACGACTGGTGGGCCTATCTTCTCGTCACCGGGGCGGGGGGACAGGTTTTTTATGATTCTTCTCCGACTGTTCTTTACCGACAGCATGATGCGAACCTGATCGGTTCGACGTCAGGCCTGATTGCACAGATGGGACGTTTACGCATGTTGTTCCGTGGCCGTTTCCGAGGCTGGAACCACAAGAATATGTTGGCGCTGGAAACGATCCGATTGCAGCTCAATGAAGAAAGCAGGATGAAGCTTGATCTTTTTCAGCGGGCGCGTCGCTCACGCGGAATGGCCCGATTCATCTGGTTACGACGATCCGGGGTTTACCGGCAATCCCTATGGGGCAACTTGGGACTGGTACTGGCGACGCTTTTCAATGGCATTTGACACACACCTTGCTCTGGCTCCTATCAGGAATAATCTTGTGGTAATTCACGTAGTCATGGATCGAGAGAGTTTGCTGAGCAAGCTGACCTCCCTCAGTCTTTTTGAGGTTTTAACGCAATGCTGAATTTTTCTACGTCACCGAAGGAGATGCTGGGCAGTTTCTGGCGCAATAAGGGGCTGATACGGGCATTGGTGCAGCGCGAGATCGTTGGACGGTATCGCGGCTCGATCATGGGTATGTTGTGGTCGTTGTTCAATCCGATCGTAATGCTGGTCATCTACACGTTTGTGTTCAGTGTCGTGTTCAAAGCGAGATGGAGTGTCGACAGCAGTTCGAAAACCGAGTTTGCGTTAATGCTGTTCGCTGGTCTGATTGTGTTCAACCTGTTTGCCGAGTGCATCAATCGAGGGCCAGCGCTGATAGTCGGGAACGTCAACTATGTGAAGAAGGTGGTATTCCCGCTGGAAATTCTGCCTTGGGTTACTTTAGGCGCGGCGATGTTTCACTTTCTTGTGAGCCTGATTGTGTGGTTGGTTGCCTATCTGATTTTCTTTGGCACGCTGCATTACACGGTTCTTCTCCTGCCGTTGTTCTTGGCGCCGTTGATGATCTTCGTCGTCGGATTGGTGTGGTTCCTTGCATCAATAGGCGTATATCTACGGGACGTCAGCCAGATCATCGGCGTCTGCACCTCAGTCCTGATGTTCCTTTCGCCAATCTTCTATCCGATCACCGCACTGCCGGAGCAGTATCGACACCTGCTGTTTCTGAATCCTCTGACACCTGCTATCGAAGATGCGCGAGCGCTGCTCTTCCGTGGTGAGCTACCCAGCTTCGTTCATCTTGGTTTCTACTACATCGCGGCAGCTCTAGTCTTCTGGCTGGGATTTGCGTGGTTCCAGAAAACGCGTAAAGGATTTGCCGATGTCCTCTAACACAGCGATCGCCGTTAACAACCTGAGCAAATGCTTTCATATCTACGATAAGCCGAGAGACAGGCTTCTGCAGATGTTCGCTCGTGGACGTAAACAATATTTCCGTGAATTCTGGGCTCTGCAGGATGTGTCCTTCACCATCGAAAGAGGCGAAACCGTTGGTATTCTGGGCCGTAACGGTAGCGGTAAGTCAACGCTGCTGCAGATGATCTGCGGCACGCTCAATCAGACGCATGGCGACATTCTGACCCATGGTCGAGTCGCAGCCTTGCTGGAGCTGGGCTCCGGGTTCAACCCGGAGTTCAGCGGCCGCGAGAACGTCTATATGAATGCGGCGGTGATGGGACTGACACGAGAGGAAACCGACGCCAGGTTTGCTGAAATCGAGGCGTTTGCGGAAATTGGCGAATTCATCGAACAGCCGGTCAAGACCTACTCCAGTGGCATGATGGTGCGCCTGGCGTTTGCAGTGGCCATTAATGTGGATCCGCAGATACTGATTGTCGACGAGGCTTTGTCCGTCGGTGATGAACTGTTTCAGCGTAAGTGCTTTGCGCGCATCGAGGCAATCAAGGCCAGTGGTGCCACGATTCTGTTCGTGTCCCACTCTGGTAGCGCGGTCATAGAGCTGTGTACTCGCGCTATTCTTCTCGATAAGGGCGAAAAGCTTGCTGAGGGAGTTCCGAAGGTCATTGTCGGCCAATATCAGAAGTTGTTGTACGCACCAGCTGACAAGGTTCTGGAAATTCGCGAATCGATCAAATCAGGTTCGCTGGAGCGACTTGAACTGGAGCGAGAGGCGCAGCGCTCGGCTGTTGCAGTCGAAGCTTCTCAGGCTATGGACAACGGGCTCGAAGAATACTTCGATCCTCATATTGTCTCCAAAAGCGTGATGTCCTACGAGTCCCATGGGGTTCTGATCAGCGATCCGCGCATCCTCAATGCCGCCGGCAAGCAGGTCAATTGTCTCAAGCGCGGCGACAGCTACCGCTACACCTACCGCGTAACGTTCGCGACAGGCGCCGTAGCTGTGCGCTTTGGCATGATGATCAAAACGCTGGCCGGCATTGAAATCGGTGGCGCGGCGAGTGCCGCCACTGCGCAGGACTCTTTAACTTACGTCGCTGCCGATGCGCAGGTCGACGTCGAATTCAAGTTTGAGTGCAACCTTAACCCAGGCACCTATTTCCTTAACTCGGGAGTGGTTGGTGTCATTGGAGAGGGCGAAACCTACCTGCATCGTCTTATCGACGCGTGCCTGTTCCGTGTTCTGCCGGAAACTGCGAGCACGGCGACGGGGACGGTGGATTTCAAATGTATTCCAGCTTTTACCATTTCAAGTGTTGAGCATAATTAATCTTATGGATCATAAACAAATAGTCGTCGTTCTGGGCATGCACCGAAGCGGTACGAGTGCCATTACGCGTGGTTTAAAAGTCCTTGGTGTCGACTTGGGCGATGACCTGCTGCCTGCCGAGTCGGGTAATAATGAAAAAGGCTTCTTTGAAGACGCGACTATTACTGCGTACAACGAAGAGCTACTGGCCGCTTTGGGCCACGCTTGGGATAGTCTGATGCCCATCAGCGCGGAAGAGCTGGAATCGCCGATCACGCAAACCCATAAAGTTCGTGCCACTGAGCATTTGCGTGGAAAGATCGCGGATATCAAATGTTTTGGTGTGAAAGATCCGCGCATGGCAAGGCTCTTGCCATTCTGGCAGGAAATCTTTGTCGAATTGGGTTTGAGCGTCAGCTACGTTATCGCCTTCCGTAATCCAAAGAATGTTGCTCATTCGTTGGTCAAGCGCAACGGGTTTGAAGTCGAGAAAGGCTACTTTCTTTGGCTGGAGCACATGCTGTTCAGCTTGAAGTATAGCCAGGGTGCTTCACGGATTTTCGTAAACTACGAACTGATGCTTGAGGAGCCCGAGCGGCAGTTGCGCCGTATCTCCACATCGCTGGAACTGCCATTTGATCCCGTAGGGCAAGAGTTTCAGGAATATCATCAACAGTTTCTTCAGCATTCGTTACAGCACAACAGCTTTACACTGGATGAGCTCCGCAAGGATCCGTGCGTTCCCGTCGATGTTCTGACCCTCAGTTCGCTGTTGTTGCACCTCTCGCGCGATGAGCGTGCGGATGACCAGACTGTTGTTGCAACAGTAAACAAACTCTACCTAGCAATGGTCGAGCGTTTGCCAGCTTATCGCCTCATGCGTCGTTTTGATGAAAACAGCACTGATCTGAGCGCGCGACTGAGCCAGAAAGACAAAAACCTGGAAACGCTTCTGGCCGATCACAACGCTCTTACAGCTGATTACGGAAAGCTGGAGACAAGCCATGCTCGGTTACAGGAAGATTATTTAAAACTGAGCGAGTATCGTCATTGGCTGGAGACCCAATACGACTCCTTTAAATCGACTCTCTCGGAATCGGAGGGCTCGGTTCAACGGCTTGAGGAGGACCTGCATCGGTATTCCTCCGGCCGGTTTCTACTCAAGTCACTGATTTCGCGTATCGGCGAACACTTGGGATTGCTTTATCGAGGTGATAACCCTGCGGAGAGCGAGCTGTTCGACGCTCGTTACTATCTCACGACCTATCCGGACGTGCGGGCAGCGGGCGTTAATCCGCTGCAGCATTATCTGGAGCAGGGTTGGCGAGAGGGGCGTGATCCTTCGGCGGGATTCTCCACCAAGGCATACCTGGAACATTATCCAGATGTCAGGCTACGACGTATCAACCCGCTGATTCATTACTTGCGCTACGGGTATTATGAAGGACGGTCTATGTTCGACGTCCAAGGTCGTAACTACCGCCTTTCCCGTAAGGTAAGCCGCTATCGCGTTGCCGTGCAGCTATTGAATCTGGTTTCGCAACAGCCGGAATTGCTTGGGCGCTTTGTGCGTGAGGCGCGACGAGGTGGATTGCGCCACGCACTGGCAATTGCTGTGCGCAAGCTCAAGCGCAATCAGAAGCGATTTGAGCTGAGCCGCGTCCGTGAACCGCTTACTGATGGCATACTGACTGAGTATGAAGTGCTCAAAGTCGTGCCCTATTATCTTGATCCCTATCTTCCAGAGACGCCCAAAGCAGTGTCCGAAATGGTCGCCGTTCACCTTCATATTGTTGGCGAACAAGTGTCTGATAGTTGGCTGGGCTACCTCGGCAACATTCCCGTTGAATTTGATTTGTACGTATCATGCAGCGGCGTGAGCGAGTCGAAGTTCAACGAAAAACGCTTGCGCGCCGTCTTGCCGCTAATGCGCGAGCTGACCGTCGAGGGCGTGCCAGCGCATGCTGGGGCGGTCGCAGCTCTCATTGTCCAGTTCGGCAATCGTCTCAAGGAATATGACGTTGTAGCTCACTTGCATGACGACGCCAATGTCACCGGAACCCTGGATGGTTTGGGTGTGATCGAGCGTCTGGAGTTGATCTGTGGATCGCCAGCCAACGTGGGCCAGATACTGCATCTGCTAGGCGGCGACGCAAAAGTGGTCTATCCCGTCGACAACCGACGTGAATCTGCCTTCGATCAAACCGGCTGGACAGACACTGGCAATGTCCTTGCCAAAATCAAGGATAAATGCAGTACCGCGGACGGGGTAGTGCTGCCGATTGCGCAATTGCCGAGGGTCGGACCGTTCTGGGCCCGCAGCGGCGTGATCAGCGATTTGCTGCAACTCCCGTTGCAGTATAAGCATTTCGAGAATGACACCGCTCTTGCAGGGCGGGACATGTTGAGTCGAACTTTGGAGCGTCTGGTTCTGGTTGACTCAACTGACACCGAAGGTCGCAACTATCAACTGGAAGCCCCGCAGATCTCTTTCGAGGCGCGGGATTATTGCGAGCCCCAAGTTGATTATTCGTCCAGTATCAAGCATGACACCGTCAAGGTGCTAGCCTACTACCTGCCACAGTTTCATCCGACACGTGAAAACGATGAGTGGCATGGTATTGGCTTTACCGAGTGGTACAAGGTTCGCTCGGCCAATCCGCTGTTCTACGGACACTATCAGCAGCATGTCCCACATGACGACATCGGTTATTACCATTTGGAGGGACCTGCACAGCTGGCTCAACAGGCTGAGATGATGCAGAAGTCAGGTGTGCATGGCCTGATTTTCTATCACTATTGGTTCACCGGGCGTATGATTCTGGAAAAGCCGGCGCAGATGCTGGTGGACAATCCACAGATCAACATGCCGTTCGCCTTCTGCTGGGCAAATGAAAACTGGACTCGCCGCTGGGATGGCAATGAGCAGGAAATTTTGCTCGGTCAGGTGTATTCGAAAGAAGACGCTCGCGGATTCATTCGATATTTGATCCCGTTTTTCAAGGACGAGCGCTACATCAAAGTAGACGGTCGCCCAATGTTGCATGTGTATCGTCCATCTTCGATCGAGCACATTGAGGAGTATCTGGAGGTCTGGCGCGAAGAGTGCGAAAGTGCTGGTCTCAAAGCTCCTTACATGGTGGCGACTTTGACGCGCGGCGCGACGCATCCCCAGCACCACGGGATGGATGCGGCAGTGGAGCGGGTACTGCACGACTGGACAGCGGATGCGGTGCAAGACACTCGCAACCAGCTCCGTCCTTACTGGCCATTGGAAGGTAGTGTCCTGAACTACGATGAAGTGGCCGACCACTACATGGGGCAGGATCTGGGCAAGGAGTTCACACTGTTCCGATCCCTCGTGCCAACCTGGGACAACACCGCTCGCTACGGCACCAGGGCATATGTCCTAAATAATTTCACTACGGCAAAGTTTCAGAGTTGGATGGAGTACCTGATCGAGTATTCCGAGCATAACTTGCCGGAAGATCGTCGCTATGTGGTAGTGAATGCCTGGAACGAGTGGGCTGAAGGCGCTCATCTGGAGCCCGACACTCGTTTTGGTTACGGCTATCTAAACTCGATTGGGCGGGCGCTTTCCGGTCAGCAGTTTTCGGCTACCAGCCATTTTGAACCTGGTGCTGACCTCACGCTCAACATAATGCTTACGCCAGATGTCGTCGGGCGGCTGAAAGTCGAGCCTGAACCGCGTCGCAAGTTTTTGGCCTGCCTTACCCACTCGATGTTGGCGCAAGGCTGCTCGATCACTGTCGATGATGCCGAGTTACTTCGAGCCTTGCAGGCGAGAGGCGTCAAATGCTCAGGTAAAGGCACGGTGAATGCCGATTTCAACCTTGTGTTCAATGATGTCTGCCTGTTCCCGGTCGCAACCGTCGGGTCGCTTTTGAAAATGGCTATGCGACACTCGGGCTTCGCAATATCGGCAAACCTGCGCAACGATCCTTCCTATCTGCAAAGCGACAAGGTCGCCAATTTTTCGATATCGGATGACCAGCGCGGTTGCATGGAGCTGGTACCTACCGGCCCCCGTATCGGCAAAAAGGTTTGTTGCGAATCGTCATGCTTCCGCATGCTGGCTGAAGTTGGCGAGCCAGATGATGCACCGGATATTGTGACGACAATCATGCGTTACCATCGTCGAGCCGATCGTACTTCGCTGATCAATGCGCTTCTTTCTCTCATCGCTCAGACAGGATGCCGGGTCAAGCCGCTCCTGGCCATCCAGGATATGAGCGACGACGAAACTGAGTTGCTGGAAGGCGAACTTGCCATGCTGCCATGGAGTATGGACTGTGAGCCAGTCATCCGACGTTATACTTCCACAGCAGAAACTCCGGACCTGCGTTCGCTCATGCTTAACGATGCGCTGAAAGCTGCTGCCAGCGGCTATGCGGCGTTTCTGGACTACGACGATTTGTTGTTCCCCGATGCCTATGGCGTGCTGTTGCAGCAGTTGAAGGCCAGCGGCAAAAATGCGACCTTTGGACGCGTTTATTCCACGATGGTGGACGCCGCGACCAACTGTGTTCTCAAGCGTGAAAAGATCTATGACTATGGCGACTCATACATCGATTTCGTCCAGCATAACCATGCGCCGCTGCACAGTTTTCTGCTTGATCTGGACAAATGCAATCTTGATGCAGTCCAGTTCTACGACGACATGAAGTACATGGAAGACTATTATCTGACTATGCAGTTATTTACCGCGAAAGATACGGATTGGGCATCGTTGCGTACCTGCGGATTTATTGGTGATTATATCCACAGAGTTGGCTGTGACTCGCACACATTGGCGATCACCGATGAACAGCAGCGCGTTGACTTATTGAGTAATGAGGCTTATCGAGTCTGCGAAGATCGGATCAAAGCGATGCGTGATCGATTGCTGGCGAAGGTTTGACTTAAAACGCCTGACGTATTGTGCGGCAGGCATTAGTCATCTGATTTATTAGGGTTATCGAAATGATTAACGATCTGGTATTTCACGCAACGGCTGTCAGCCCACAGTCGAGAGCGCAGGTCAAAGGACAAAAGCCAGCAGTGATATGGCTTACGGGATTAAGCGGGGCAGGCAAGTCGACGATTGCGAACGCGTTGGAACAAGCGCTCGTAGCGAAGGGCAAACACACGTTTCTACTGGATGGAGATAACTTGCGAATGGGGTTGTGCAAGGATCTAGGATTCACGGACGTTGACCGCGTGGAGAACATTCGTCGCGTGGCGGAAGTTTCGAAATTGCTCGTGGATGCAGGCCTGATCGTGATCACGGCTTTCATTTCGCCTTTCCACCGTGATCGTGCCCTGGCACGTGAGGTGATTGGAAGCTCGGAGTTTGTGGAGGTATTCATCAATACGTCGCTGGAAGAATGTGAGCGGCGTGACCCTAAGGGTCTATATGGCAAGGCTCGGGCGGGAGAGATCAAAAACTTCACCGGTATCGATTCCGTATATGAAGCCCCCACCCAAGCAGACATTGCTATCAACACCGTTGATGAGGCGTTGGCGGTATCTATTGAGCGGCTACTCGCCTATCTGGATAACAGGTTTGCCGCATGAAAACGCTCGTGATCATTGGGGCGGGCTTCAGCGGCGCGGTCACTGCTGCGCAGTTTCTACGTCATAGCCCCCCCGGTGTACGAGTCGTATTGATCAACCGATCGGGAGCAATGGCAAGAGGCCTTGCTTACGGAACCAACAGTTCCTTGCATTTGCTCAATGTGCCTGCCGGCAACATGAGTGCTTATGCCGATGAGCATGATCATTTTCTGGATTATTGCCGGGAACGGCATCCCTCCTTCAATGCTTCCACATTTGCCCCTCGAAAAATCTACGGCGATTATCTGGTATCCATCCTCGATCAGGCAGAGCGGCAGGCTCCTGCAGACGTCATATTCAAGCGGGTAATTTCTGAGGTGGACAGCCTTCGTGCTGACGGAGCAGGAGCCGTTCTTGAATTGAGCAACGGCATGCGGATCAGAGCTGATCAGGTGGTGCTGGCTTTCGGGAATTTTTCTCCCTTGGATCCCCCGGGCTTCAGTCCTACCTTGGGGAAAAATCGATATCAGTCAGACCCATGGTCTGGTTCAAAAGAGCAATCATCTGATCCAGACAAGCCAGTCTTGCTGGTAGGAGCCGGGCTGACAGCTCTGGATGTTGCCATAGGCTTATTGCATCAGGGGCACCGCGGTCCCATCCATATGGTCTCGCGACGTGGGCTTCGCCCCTTGCCGCATCGTCAGTCGCGCTCAATGCGCGACATCCCGCCAATCCTCACTGAAGCACTATTGAAGTCCGCGCCATCGGTGCGTGAATACGTACGCTTGATCCGTCGAGAGGTCAAACTTGCTCAAGCGCGAGACTTGGACTGGCGTGACTTGCTCGCAGCCATACGTCCCGTCACGCCCGACTTGTGGAAGCGTTTGTCTTGCGTCGAGCGGCAGCGCTTTTTACGACATGTTCAGTCTTTCTGGGATGTTCATCGTCATCGAGTCGCGCCGGCCGCTTACCAGTATTTTTCAGATGCTCTCGAGGCGGGGCAAATCCGCTCAATTGCCGGCCGCATACGTAAAGTAGATGAGCATCCTGAAGGTCTGGTTATCGATGTTGAATTGCGTGGAACGACTCGAATCAGAAAAATTACAGTAGCCCGCGTTATTAACTGCACAGGTCCAAATACAGATCTACGGTGTGTCGACGACAAGCTGATCACTCAGCTAACGCATGATGGCCTGATAAGCCTTGATTCTCTGGGTTTGGGGATAAAGGTGAGCGAGCGTCTCTCAACTATGAGTGCAAGCGGGCAGGCAGTCGAGTGGCTGCACTACATCGGTCCGATGCTCAAGTCGGATTTTTGGGAGGCGACGGCGGTACCAGAGTTGCGCCAGCATGCAAAGGCACTGGCGCTTGATCTGGCGAAGAAGATTATTACCTGATATCGGTCTTCGCGGTCATGATCAACATGAACCAAATGCTGTAATGACGGATGTACCGGGTTTTGTTCGTTTCATTCAAAAACCGGCACGCCTTATCAGCCTTCTATCGAAACAGACATTTCTTTAAGGCAGCGCTCCGCGCTCTCGGCGCTCTTGGACAGTATCTCAACCTTGCCGGACAAACCTCTCAATGCTACGTCTTCCAACGGCTCTCCTCCGACGGGCAGAGGGTAGCGGGTAAGCCATGAGCTGTTGATGGTGCACGATGCTGTCAGCACCAGGCGAGCACTCACTGAAGTTGGTTGGGAAAGTCGCGAATTCCACATAAATACGTAATTGCCATTTTCCTGACTCACCAGTTTCTCTTGTACCTGGCCGATCAGAGAGTCTTGGCGTTTCTTGCCATTGATAACGTCATGAGCAAAGGGTTTACCTCCGGTAGTGGCGGGAAATACGACTGTTGCTCCCGAGGTGTTGAGTGCTGTGACGTTATCGAAGGAAATGCCCCGGAACTGGTTGAAAAGCTTATCCGAGTTCTCGTCGGATATGCCGAACAAACTCGAATAGATATGTCTATCGACGTTTACCAAGTGGATAGCGTTATAGACCGCCAGCCCCTCACCTCGGAGGAGGTGCCCGAAGTTTCCGACCACCGAGAGTCCTTGGCCATCATTTTGCGATACAAGGGCGCGTACATCTCGCGTCAACTGTGAGTCAACCGGGGTCAGAATGTCCTTTGCTCTCATGATTGGGTTAAATGACGCATAGATCACACAGTGAATAGCCACCATTCCAATCAAAACAGTAGAGACAAAATAATTCTTTGCTTTGATCTTGTCCTTGGTGACCCACCAGATTAGCAGCCCTGCCACCGAGAAGACGGACGGGGCCAGCCAATACCATTCAACCAGATGAAATTCGTGTGCAATATCGGCTCTTTGCCCCAGAGCAAACGATATCAAGGAAAATAACAGCGATGCGACGACGATGGCTGAAACCCGGATCTGGCTCCAGTGGTAGGAGATCATTACGGAGCCATACAGCACGACCAAGACAGAAAAGCCGAGCAACAACCTTCGGCCAGGTACCAAATAAAGCAACGATATCTTGGAGAGCCAGACCGGAAAGCCAATGATCATGTAGAAGCTCATGAGGGCAAGCATGAAGCCTGTGACGACGGTGAGTCTTACGGAAAATTTGTCCCAGATAATGAAGGGCAATAGTGCGAGGAACAAAAGCGGAGTTATTGTACCTACCAGGCTGAACTCATGAACCGAGTCCACCCCCGGAGGAAACTCGCCAACAGGCGCGGTAGGTAAAATGGCCGAAAGAAGCAAGTGTAGGGTGACGTCCCCCCCTGTGCTGATCCTTACGCCAGGATAGCTGGTGGAGGCGACTGCTTTGACGAAATCCCATCTCATCAGAAGGAATACGGCGAGAGCGGCAGCGACGCAAATGATGGTCAGGAGCAGATTTTTGCGAGTCAGCAGCTTGGGGTTGGCGGTAAAAAGCAAAGGTACGACCGCATAGGCCATGGACACGTAAAAAGGTGGATAAATTTGCCCAAATACTGCGTGGCCCACCGACCAGAAAAAAAGAGGATATTTGATGCTGTCGCGTAGCTTGCAACTAAGTACGGCAAAGGGAAGTATGCCGGCACCCAGCGCGGGAAAATTACTTGTCCACCACACTTGATAGAAGTGACTGAACAGTATCATTCCTGCAACTGAAAGAGCGAGAACGGTTCTCACTCCCATGTTTCGCAAGAGCCAGAAGACAGAACCTAGCAACAGAAGGTTGTACCAGGCACCTTGCAGGGCCAAGGCGTTAGCGCCCGGCAGCACCCAGTAGGCAATCTGATTCGGCAGAAAAAGTAACGAAATATCTAATTTTGGTATGGCGATGAACCAGTCCAGATTCTCGTAGTAAGGGGCGAGGGTAGACTTTAGCGGGAAGCCTTCAATGTAAGCTTGTTTCAGCATTGGCAGATAAGTCGACCACTCATCGCCACGCCCTTCCTTCGGGAAACCCGTCACACTTTGAGTGGAGTAGTCGCCCAGTATTCGCAAGGCGGAAAGGAAATGACTTTGGTAAAAACCCAAATATATCCATGTCAGCGTGATGGCGGTTAAAGCGGCAAAAAAGACCAGTTGCCACCTGTTGCGTTCAATATATGACATTTTTTTCCAAAGTCCGTATGTTGTGTCCAGGCGTCCCGCGCTTCGCTAACGGTTGTCGACTTGATTATCTGTTTTTGTATAATCCAGATCTGCACCAGCGCAAGCGCCGGTAGCAAATCTTGATGAGCATTCTTCTCAGCTTTTAATGGTGAGCAGTATGCCCAGCATGATTACTACTACGCCCATGACATAGTACAGATTGAAGCGCTCCCCAAAGATGAAATGACTGCCGATCGGTACCAGAACGAACGCCAGCGCCATTAGCGGGTAAGCCCGGCCCAACTCGATTTTCTGCAAAACCCAGACCCATGCCAAAGTTGTTATGCCATAGAGAGCAAGAGCGAAAAACAATATGATAAGGCTGCGTTTGTCAAAAAAGTTATTTGCTTGGTGCATGCTGGCGGCGCTGAGTTTGAAGAGTATTTGCCCAGTGGCAATCCCCAAAACGCAGATGATCGCTATCACGTAGGCCATGATTTATTTACTCTTTGAGTTTTTTATGTAAGAAGAAATACGCTTATGCAGAGCATTTTTTGGTAGCGCGGATATGTCAAAGGCAATGAACGCCAGGATAAGTTGGGCTCCCAGTATTATTGGCAGAGATGAAAGCATCACCGTGCCGGATGGAGCAGCTTCCCCGGACGACAGGCTATAGATCCAGTGATAAGCGCCGTAGAACGTGCCGAACAGAAAAAGGAGCAGGCCTAATGGCAGTTCGATCGATGCGATCGACATGTCTCTCAAATAGTAGTTATAGAAAATACGCTTGAAGAAATTTCGTGTGTGTTTGGCAAGAAACTCGCCGATCACTTGGGAAATTTTGAGGTTACTGACTTCATCACCGTATTTAGCGTCCATCGGGATGTCCATCACCACCGCACGCAAGGTGTTCAGGCGAAACAGGATGTCAGTTTCGAAAAAATAACGACGGCTTATTTTTTTGAATGGCAAGTGTTTTGCAACGTCGCTATGTATAGCGGTGAAGCCATTGGTAGGATCGAACAAGTCCCAATAACCCGAAGAAACCTTCGTCATGAATGATAAAACCGAGTTTCCGAAAAGGCGCAATTTTGGCATTGCCCGAATTTCTTCAAGATCGAAAAAACGATTGCCCTTGGTATAATCCGCGTCACCGGCAAGGATAGGTGCAATGAAGTTGGGAATCAAATGCGGCTCCATCTGATCATCGCCATCGACTTTCACGATAATGTCGATACCGTCGTCAATCGCAGCTTGGTAGCCTGTCATTACTGCGCCGCCGACACCTTGGTTGACGGCATGTCTAATTATCCTGACACGAGAGTCATTACAGCTTGTTTGTACAAAATCGCCGGATTGCTCAGGACAGCAATCATCAACCACATAGATATTACTGACTTCAGGTCCAATTTTGCCAATCACGTTAAGAATGTGATTGCGTACACGGTAGCTAGGTATCACTACTGCGATTTTTTTTTCAGTACTCATCCGATGATCGCCCAGTTTTGTCTGAAAGCAAAAAACTGCATTGAGTTAAAAGCTTCCTTTTTAATGGTAAGTGTTTAATAGATTTTTTAGCCGGTGCTTAATGTCAGAGCGGTGCGTTCATGTCCGTTTTGAATCCCGCGTGGAAGCCGCGGACACGCTTGCATGGACGCATTTTACAGACTAAATGTGAGCATTGCCTTATGCATACGAAAAAAAATCAAGCATAATCGGACGGATTTGTGCCAGCACCACGAATTCCGGACGATTCGTCTCCCGGCCCGGACAGCGGTAAGCGGAGTACCCTCAGGCCATTCGGAATGTCAAGCGTAAATCGCTCAGTGTACGCTCTTGGGGAGGTCGGCGAGCATTGGTGTTGCATGCTTTCAGCCAATCAGCAGCGTTGTGAAGGCAGTTGCAGGTCATCACTTAAAATGGAAAAAATAACAATGTCAACCGTACCAACATCTATTCAGGTAACCACTGAAACGAGCAAGCCAGTCGCTGATGCTCGAGCGTATTTCAGTATGAGCAATGTGAATAGATGTCTGTATTTTCTAGTGCTGGTTATGGTCCTGTGTCTCGCGGCGTATATGAGATATACATATACCGATCTGGATCGGACGCCATTGCCGGGGGATGAATATACTTATCACAATGCGGCGAAAAGTATTCTCGCCTATGGGTATATGGTCAGAGAGCCTTATATAACTAATGGTGAGCTCTCTGGCCTTAAGGGTGTGACAGGCCTGTCTCCTGGCTATCCTGTTTTCCTTGCTGCGATTTATACATTATGGGGTGAATCATTCGAGCATGTGATTGTAGTTCAAGTGGTTTTAAGTGTTTTGTCGCTCGTATTGGCCGCTCTCATTCTGACTCAGCTCAAAGTTCGCCGGATGCTGGTGGTATTGGCGCTTGCACTTTTATCGGTTTATCCTGCTTTTTTATATAATACCGACAGGCTTCTGACAGAGCACCTCTTCATATTTGTCATGCTTGGATTCGTCGCCGCATTTATAAGTTCGCTCGGTACCGGGCGCGCCTGGACTACCTTTTTGGCTGCAATCCTGGTTGCTTACGCTATACACGTTCGAGCTCAGGCGCTGCCATTTGCACTGTTGGCAATGATGTTCTATTTGGTCTACGGACACGGCCCTATAAAGAAACGGTGCATTCAATCGGCCGTATTCGCGATGGGCGTCACCGCTGGAATGGCGCCCTACGGTGTGCATAATTTCCTAGAGTTCGACCGGGTGTTGCTGCTGCCGGAAACCGGCGGTGGTCCGATGATCTGGGGAGCAGTTCCCTATTTTCTCGATATGGGCGCAACGAATGGACGACAGCTCGCCGACATTGTTGCAGCGAATAGTACGCCAGCCCCGCTCACTTACTGGAACTGGCGAATTTTCGGCTACATGCAACAGTTGTGGGGAGATGTCTGGGACGAGCGCCTCGTGCATGTGCAGCCTTTGCTTCGGCCCTGGTTACTGTTACAGCACCTTGTGATCATTCCTACCGTGGCAGCCTTGCCCTTTCTGGCGCGAAGAACAGATCCGCGCATCTTATTCATTGCGGCTGTGCCATTGGCGTTAACGTATATGAATGCGCCATTTCACGGACTCCCGCGCTACGCGTTCCCGGCCATCCCTTTCGTGCTTATCATTTTTGCTGTGCTGCTTGACTACGTTATCGAACGGTACAGTCCGGCATCGCTTACGCACGCCGCTACGGTGATCCAGGCCCGATCGGCTGGTTGGGACAAGATCATTCGCTCCACTTACCTGTGCGCGGCGGTTTTGGTTTCCATTATTATCGTGTTCAGTACTTACATCTTTTCGTGGAACATTCATAAGGAAATGTCGGCCTATCGGCTCGCACGCTACATGGGGGTCGAGGTGGCGGATGTGGCAAGCGCCCGGAAAGTAGCATCTTTTGACTTTTTGGCTGATGCATTGCCCGTCGCCAACACCACGAACGTGTCCAAAGACGTTTATATAAATGACGTCGACGCGCCGCCCGTGATTAACGTAACCGTACCACCTGTAGGGCGTGCGGATGGGGGTCGTATCGTTTCGAAAGTTACTCTCAATATCAGAGGCGGGTTCTTTTACGACTACATGACGGTTTACTGGAAATCTGCCAGCGTCAAGGAATTTTCCGAAAACCACGTCTACGGCAGGTTCCCAATCAATTTTCTCGAAAAAAGACAAACCATTCATATAGATGACGATGTCACTGAGTTATTGATCGTTCCGACTGGTTTTAGAGGTGGAATAATACAAGTGAACTCGGTTGAAGTAGATAAGTATGATTTTAGTAAATAGCCTCGGTGCCCGAGGTGAGGGCTTGGCGAGGGTGTTGTAATCAATAACGCGGCACCTTCGTCGGAGAACTCAAAAGTGGAGTTTCATAAATGTTTTCATGGTGGTTGTTTCCCATCGTTTTCGGTCTTGCTCTCGGTTTGACTGCAGCGCTCCGTCGATATGCCTTGGCGCGCAGTATGATAGATATCCCTAACGGACGTAGTTCACATACCGTGCCAACACCCAGAGGCGGCGGCATTTCAATCGTCGTGGGCTTTCTCATTGCACTCGCATGGTTATGGAGCACTCATTTGATTAATAACGCCACGTTTATTGCAACGGCTGGCAGTGGCTTTCTGGTGGCGGTTATCGGTTTCATGGATGATCACGGCCATATCGCCGCTCGTTGGCGTCTGGTTGGCCATTTCCTGGCTGCAGGATGGGTGCTCGTCTGGATCGGAGGCTTTGCACCGATTCAGATCTTTGGTGCATCAGTCGACTTGAAACTGGTTGGAAATATTCTCGCATTGCTCTATCTAGTCTGGATGCTGAATCTTTATAATTTCATGGACGGTATTGACGGGCTCGCCAGCATTGAGGCGCTGTGCGTATGTATCGGGGCAGGCGTTCTTTATTGGATCAACGGTCACGGCTCGTTAGTTTGGCCGCCCGTACTCTTGGCCGCAGCTGTACTTGGCTTTCTGTTTTGGAACTTTCCACCAGCTAAAATATTCATGGGGGACGCTGGAAGTGGGTTCCTAGGTATTTCTCTGGGCGCTCTTTCCCTGCAGGCTGCCTGGATTGATCCCGGTTTCCTGTGGATGTGGTTGATCCTGCTGGGCGTCTTTATCGTTGATGCGACGTTTACCCTTGTCCGGCGCCTCATGCAGGGCGAGAAGGTTTATGAAGCTCACAGAAGCCATGCGTATCAGTACGCCGCACGACGTTATGCCCGTCATTTACCGGTTACGTTGTCTGCGGCGGCGATCAATGTTGTCTGGCTGTTTCCCATTGCCTACAGCGTAAGTGTGCTGGGGCTCAATGGAATGGTCGGTGTGGTGCTGGCGTATGCTCCGCTCGTCCTGCTCGCAATCGCATTTGATGCGGGCAAGACGGAAGTGAGTTCGCCGGAGCGATGAAGGGAAAAAATCGGTCGGCTGCGAATTATCTCGTACAATGAGTAGTCATAGCTAAGCGTCCAAACTGGTCTGATCGGTTGAGGTTTATGGATAAGATACGCAGCTTTTTGCTAGGTTTGCCACGCAAGCAAAAGCGCCTGATTCAAGTCGCCACAGATGTATTTCTTGTCTGGGGCTCGCTCTGGCTTGCGTTTATCGTTCGCCTCGGCATCGACGATATGTACAACCCGATCAAGATGCATTTCTGGCTTTTTATAAGCGCCCCTATTATTGCTATTCCGCTCTTTGTCCGTTTTGGTATGTATCGTGCGGTGATGCGCTATTTTGGCAATGATGCGTTGATAGCGATAGGCAAAGCGGTCAGCCTTTCTTCATTGATACTTGCATTGGTGGTGTACTGGTACAGCAATCATGAAGCGGTCGTGCCACGTTCAATTATCTTCAATTATTGGTGGCTGAGCCTGGTCATCATAGGTGGGCTTCGACTATGCATGCGCCAATATTTCATGGGCGACTGGTTCAATGCAGCTCAACATGTGCCGTTTGCGAATCGTGATGATGGCCTAACGAAAGTCGCGATTTACGGTGCCGGCGTTGCCGGCAATCAACTGGTTGCTGCGTTACGCATGGGGCGCGTTATGCGCCCCGTAGCGTTTATCGACGATGACGCGAGCATCGCGGACCGGTCAATTTCGGGGTTGCAGGTCTACAAGCCAAAGCACATTCAACAGATGATTGATGTTACCGGCGCCCAGGAAATACTGCTGGCGCTTCCTTCATCCACTCGCGCCAGGCGACGGGAAATTCTCAATCTGCTGGAAGGTTTCCCGCTGCACGTCCGGAGCGTTCCAAACTTCACCGATCTGGCTAGCGGTCGCGTTAAGGTGGAAGACATTCAGGAAGTCGACATTGCCGATTTGCTTGGTCGGGATTCAGTGCCGCCGCAGAGTGATTTGCTGGAGCGCTGCGTTAAGGGGAAGACGGTAATGGTGACCGGTGCAGGCGGATCCATCGGGTCAGAGCTTTGTCGGCAAATATTTTCTCTTGAACCCAAGACTCTGCTGCTGTTTGAGCATAGTGAATTCAACCTCTACAGCATCTTGTCAGAACTTGAGCAGAGAGCCGTTCGCGAGTCTTTATCGATCAGACTGTTACCAATCCTTGGTTCCATCCGGCATCAACACAAGCTGTTGGATGTCATGAAAACTTGGGATGTTGATACCGTGTACCACGCGGCTGCCTACAAACACGTGCCTATGGTTGAGCACAACATTGCCGAAGGTGTACTGAACAATGTGATCGGTACCCTCAATACTGCTCAGGCCGCATTACAGTGCGGAGTGGCTAACTTCGTGTTGATCTCCACTGACAAAGCGGTCCGCCCGACCAACGTCATGGGGAGCACCAAGCGCTTGGCGGAATTGACGCTTCAGGCTCTGAGCCGTGAGATCGCTCCTGTCTTATTCGGCGATAAAGCCAACGTTTCCAGAGTCAACAAAACCCGCTTCACCATGGTCCGTTTCGGCAACGTGCTTGGCTCTTCAGGCTCAGTCATCCCGCTGTTCCATAGCCAAATCAAAGCCGGCGGGCCGTTGACCGTCACCCATCCAAAAATCACCCGCTACTTCATGACCATCCCCGAAGCCGCACAGTTGGTCATCCAGGCTGGCTCCATGGGGCAGGGCGGAGATGTCTTCGTTTTGGATATGGGTGAGCCGGTAAAAATCGTCGAACTGGCGGAGAAAATGATTCACCTGTCCGGCTTGAGTATTCGTTCCGAGCGTAATCCGCAGGGTGATATTTCCATCGAGTTTACCGGATTACGCCCTGGCGAGAAGCTCTACGAGGAGCTGCTGATCGGTGACAACGTCGCAGCAACATCGCACCCGATGATCATGACGGCCAATGAAGATCACCTCCCATGGGACGTGCTGAAGGCCAGGCTGGGGGAACTGCTCAAAGCCGTGGAAGCCGACGACTACACCCGCGTCCGCCAACTCCTGCGCGAAACCGTCTCCGGCTACACCCCCGATGGCGAAATCGTCGACTGGATCTACCAGCAACGCCGCCTCGAACCCTGATTATTTCACATCCTGTAACGCTCGCATTTTTGACTTCGCTCTATCATGACCTACGTTTGGAGAGCAGCTTCGGAAAAGCTGCTTTCTAAAACGATGATGGAGCGTCACTTATGCGTACCGGTTATTTCTACTCGCTGATCTTTGCTTTCCTCACCAGCGCCTCGATCGCTGCCATTGCTGCGCCTGTAGCGCCGACCGAGTCAACAAAAGCGCCGTTGCTGATGGATGCAGCTGCGCCCTCGGCAAGCGCCAAGGTCGATCTCAACGGCGCGGATGCGGCAACGTTGCAGAAGGAGTTGGCGGGTGTGGGGGAGGCCAAGGCGCAGGCCATTGTTGCGTATCGTGATACAAATGGGCCGTTTGCGTCGGTGGATGAGTTGCTGGAAGTGAAGGGGATTGGCAAGGCGATTCTGGATCGCAATCGTGAAAAGCTGGAAGTGAACTAAGCTGACAGTTCAACGCCGAGAGGCCGGTCATTGACCGGCCTTTTTTATTGGGTGCTGATCGGGTGAATGCCTAAACGCTGAAATTACGGCTATCATATTGCGGTTTGATTATGCCTATAATAATTTTGCTCGGGACTGATTCAGCAGCCGAATCGCAGCACACCGATGCACGTCGAATTTTGAATTGATAAGGGGTAACCACGGTATGAACCAACGTCGAGTCGTCGTCACGGGCATGGGCCTGGTTTCACCCTTGGGCAGTGATGTTGAAATCGTCTGGCAGCGTTTGCTGGCCGGTCGTTCCGGATTGCGCAACCTGCCCGATGCGGTTGTGGCTGATCTGCCGACCCGGGTCGGCGGGAGTGTGCCGACGGTGGAGGAGGATGCCGAGGCCGGGTTTGATCCGGATCGCGCCACGCCGCCCAAGGAACAGAAGAAGATGGATCGCTTCATCATGTTCGCCATGGAAGCGGCGCGGCAGGCGCTGGAGCAGGCCGGCTGGCATCCAGCCGACGCTGAAAGCCAGGAGCGGACCGCAACAATCATCGGCTCGGGTGTCGGTGGTTTCGGTGCGATTGCCGATGCGGTGCGTACCACCGACAGCCGTGGTCCCCGGCGTTTGTCGCCGTTCACCATTCCATCGTTTCTAGTCAATCTCGCGGCCGGTCATGTGTCGATCCAGCACGGCCTCAAAGGGCCATTGGGTGCTCCGGTTACCGCATGTGCCGCCGGGGTTCAGGCGATCGGCGACGCAGCGCGGTTGATTCGCGCAGGTGAGGCGGACATCGCCGTATGTGGCGGTGCGGAGGCATCGATCGATCGCGTCAGTCTCGCTGGTTTCGCGGCGGCGCGGGCGCTGTCCAGCGGCTACAACGACACCCCGGAAAAAGCTTCGCGTCCCTTCGACAGTGGGCGCGATGGTTTCGTGATGGGCGAGGGTGCCGGTCTATTGGTCATCGAGTCGCTGGAGCATGCGCTTGCACGCGGTGCGAAGCCGCTGGCCGAACTGGTCGGTTACGGCACGACCGCTGATGCATATCATCTTACCGCCGGGCCGGAAGATGGCAGTGGCGCTCGCCGGGCGATGCAATTGGCACTGGCTCAGGGCGGTGTAAAGCCGGAGCAGGTGCAGCATCTCAACGCCCATGCGACGTCGACGCCGGTTGGCGATTTGGGCGAGCTGGCGGCGATCAAGGCGTTGTTTGGCACGCAGAACAAGATCGCCGTAACGTCGACCAAATCCGCTACTGGTCATTTGCTCGGCGCGGCCGGCGGGCTGGAGGCGATTTTCACGCTCCTGGCGATTCGGGATCAGGTAGTGCCACCAACGCTCAACTTTGAAAACCCGGATCCAGCGAGCGAAGGGGTGGACATTGTCCATGGTGAGGCGCGGTCGATGGCGATCGAATATGCATTGTCCAACGGCTTCGGTTTTGGCGGGGTCAATGCGAGCGTGTTGTTCAAGCGCTGGGAAGGTTAATCGCTCGATTGCTTGAGATGCTCGCGGGTGACGTCGAGGATGCGCTGGGCGAAGTCGGCATCCGCGACGCTGCGTGACAGCAGAAGAGCGCCGGCCAGGGTCGCCATGATGACAATGCTGCGATCGGCGCTGTTCTCGCCTTCGAGCGTGGCCTGAATTTGTTCGAGGCGAGCATTGAGGACTTCGTCACTGGTGGGGCTTGGCTGGCCGCGCAGGCCCAGCTCGGAGGAAATGGTCAGCAGCGGGCAGCCTTCGTGGGGCGAGGTCTGATGCCACTCCGACAGGTAGGTGTCGATAAAGACTTGCAGCGGGTTTTCCTGCGCGAAGATCTCTTCGCACAGGCCCGCGACTTGCTCGCCGGCTTCTTGCAGGGCTTTTTCGACCAGCTCTTCCTTGGATTTGAAGTGCGAGTAGAAGCCGCCATGGGTCAAGCCCAGGGCTTTCATCAAAGGCTGCAGGCCGGTGCCGCCGATACCGTCCTTGCGAAATCGGGCGGAAGCCTCCTTGATGATGCGTTGATGGGTCTGGGCTTTGTGATCTGGCGAGTAACGCATGTGGAGCTCTCCGCGACGATGCTGCCATCTTAACCACGGAAGATTAAATGGTGACTGTACTTCTAAAATCTAAACAGCCTGCGGGTAAGTCCGATTGTGCTGAAAAAACAAACCCCGCCATGCGGCGGGGTTGGTATCAGCGGTCTTGTGCATCCTTGGCATCCGCTTCGGCATTGCGCTGTGCGACGCGCTTGCGTTCTTCATCGGTCAGTTCGACCTTGTTGGCGGTGTCGCGCAACATCATCAATCCGCCGACAATCGAGCCGATCGCGACGACCAGAATCAACCAGGCATACCAGGGCATAACGGCTCTCCTTAATGGCAGCTCGACGGGCGAGGACTTCGCCGTGCGATGCTGCATACCACCTTTGAGCGAAACGACTTCGCAGTGGTTCCATTCTAGGCCGCTTATGCCCGGCACATCCGAACCGTGTTACAGACCGGTCAACATGGCATCCGCCGGCGCATCGGCGCGCAGTTGCCCGGTGAGCATGAAGTAGCAGAACCCCACCGCCATGAAACCGAGGAAAATCAGCCCGATCAGTGTGTTGAACCACGCCATCGCCACCAGGCAAACCACCGCCAGCACCAGCGCGATCAGCGGAACCAGCGGATAGCACGGCGCGCGGAAAGTACGCTCCAGATTCGGTTCCGATTTACGCAGTTTGAACAGGCTGAGCATGCTCATGATGTACATCACGATGGCGCCGAACACGGCCATGGTGATCATCGCGGCGGTGAGTGTCATGCCGCCGAGGTTGATCAGACCGTCGCTGTAGATCGCCGCGATGCCGATAAGGCCGCCAGCGATGATTGTGCGGTGCGGGGTCTGGAAGCGCGACAGTTTTGCCAATGAGGCGGGCAGGTAACCGGCGCGGGCGAGGGCGAAGAATTGCCGCGAATAACCAAGGATGATGCCGTGGAAACTGGCGACCAGGCCGAACAGGCCGATCCAGACCAGCATGTGCAGCCAGCCGGAGTTGTCGCCGACCACGGTTTTCATCGCCTGCGGCAATGGGTCGTTGATGTTGGACAAGGTGCGCCAGTCACCGACGCCGCCCGCGAAGAACATCACGCCCATTGCCAGCAGCACCAGGGTCAGGATGCCGCTGATATAGGCTTTCGGGATCGTGCGTTTCGGGTCCTTGGCTTCCTCGGCGGCCATGGCGGCGCCTTCGATGGCGAGGAAGAACCAGATTGCAAATGGAATTGCCGCGAACATCCCGGCAATTGCCGGCGCGCCGAAGACGTCGGAACCGGCCCAACCATTCAGCGCGAAGTTGCTGAAGCTGAACGCCGGCGCGACCACGCCCATGAACACCAGCAACTCAGCCACCGCCAGCACGCAGACGATCAGCTCGAACGTCGCCGCCAGTTTCACCCCGAGAATGTTCAGGCCCATGAACACGATGTACGCCCCGACCGCCGCGTGTTTCGGGTCGAGTGCCGGAAATTGCACATTGAGATACGCGCCAATCGCCAAGGCAATCGCTGGCGGGGCGAAGACGAATTCGATCAGTGTGGCCAGCCCGGCGATCAATCCGCCTTTTTCGCCAAACGCGCGGCGGCTGTAGGCAAACGGCCCGCCGGCATGGGGAATCGCGGTGGTCAGTTCGGTGAAACTGAAGATGAAGCAGGTGTACATGGTCGCGACCATGAATGAGGTCACCAGAAAACCCAGCGTACCGGCCACGCCCCAGCCGTAACTCCAGCCGAAATATTCCCCGGAAATCACCAGCCCCACGGCAATACCCCACAGGTGCAACGTGCCCAGCGTGGGTTTGAGTTGTGTGTTCATGCGCTTGCTCCCGCAATGGTTGGAAAGCTCAGGGGAGGGCGTGTGCAGTGGGCGTGCCATTACGCTGAAACAAGTCGTAATGAGTTCAAAGCTGTCGCAGGGGGGATGTTCGGGTGGGGATAGCTGCTTTTTGTGCGCCAGTTGGGTGCGATGTTGTCGGTGATGCCGTCTTCGCGAGCAGGCTCGCTCCCACATTTTGAAATGCGTTGCCCCGGTGGGAGCGAGCCTGCTCGCGAAGGCGCAGCCCAAACACCACGAAACTCAGCCGTAAAGCCCGCATAAACCCACTCTTTACGCTTTCTTTATGACCCACGCCGCGCCTCGCTCTCGTTCCTTTACAGCCTCCTTCCCGACAATCGCTGCACACACGGCAATACGCCGTTACACGGAGATCTTCCATGAGCGTTCTGGACGGGGTGTCACTGCTGTTGGCAGTGGGGCTGTTCATTTATCTGTTGGTTGCGCTGTTGCGCGCGGACCGGAACTAGGAGCGGTTATGCACAGTTATGACTATTGGCTGATCCTCGGGTTTTTTGCGCTGGTCCTGCTGCCGGCGCCGTTCCTTGGGCGCTTCTATTACAAGGTGATGGAGGGCCAGCGCACCTGGCTGACGCCGATTCTCGGACCGGTCGAGCGCGGTTGCTATCGTCTTGCCGGGGTCGATGCGCAGGCGGAGCAGAGCTGGCAGAAGTACACGCTGGCGCTGCTGGCGTTCAACCTTGCCGGTTTCCTGCTGCTGTTTGCGATTCTGCTGTTCCAGGATCACCTGCCGCTGAACCCGCAAAACCTGCCGGGCCAGGAATGGACCCAGGCGTTCAACACCGCGGTCAGTTTCATGACCAACACCAACTGGCAGTCCTACAGCGGCGAAGCGACCCTCAGCTACCTGAGCCAGATGGTCGGTCTCACCGTGCAGAACTTCGTCAGCGCCGCCACCGGCCTCGCCGTACTGGTCGCGCTGTGCCGTGGCATCGGCCGTAAATCGGCGCAGACCCTCGGCAACTTCTGGGTCGACATGACCCGCGCCACCCTCTATGGCCTGCTGCCGCTGTGCCTGCTGCTGGCGCTGTACCTGGTCTGGCAGGGCGTGCCGCAAACCTTCGCCCAGTATGTAAATGCCGTGACTTTGCAAGGCGTCGATCAGGTAATTCCGCTCGGCCCGGCCGCCAGCCAGATTGCGATCAAGCAGCTGGGCACCAACGGTGGCGGTTTCTTCGGGGTCAACTCGGCGCATCCGTTCGAGAACCCGACCGCGTGGAGCAACCTGTTCGAAGTCGCCTCGATCATTCTGATCCCGGTGGCGCTGGTGTTCACCTTCGGCCACTACGTCAAGGACTTGCGTCAGAGCCGGGCGATCATCGCCTGCATGTTGGCGTTGTTCCTGATCGGCGGTGCGACCTCGCTGTGGGCCGAGTATCAGCCGAATCCGACCCTGAACAACGCTGCCGTCGAGCAGACCGCGCCGCTGGAAGGCAAGGAAGCGCGCTTCGGTACCACCGCGACGGTGCTGTGGTCGGTGACTACCACGGCGGCTTCGAACGGCTCGGTGAACGGCATGCACGACAGCCTCAACCCGCTGAGTGGCATGGTCGCGCTGGTCAACATGATGGTCGGCGAAGTGATCTTCGGCGGTGTCGGTGCCGGGCTCTACGGCATGTTGCTCAACGTGCTGATCGCGGTGTTCCTCGCCGGTCTGATGATCGGTCGTACGCCGGAATACCTCGGCAAGAAGCTTCAAGCGCGTGAGGTGCAATTGTTGGTGGTGACGCTGCTGGTGATGCCCGTCGGCGTGCTGGTGCTCGGCGCGATTGCCGCCACGGTTCCCAGCGCTGCGGCAACCATCAGCAACCCCGGCGCGCATGGTTTCAGTCAGTTGCTCTATGCCTACACCTCGGCGAGCGCCAACAACGGTTCGGCATTTGGTGGCTTGGGCGCGAACACGCCGTTCCACAACCTGATGCTCGGCCTGGGCATGTTGATCGGCCGCTTCGGCTACATCCTGCCGGTGCTGGCACTGGCCGGTAGTTTGGCGATGAAGAAAAGCGCACCGATCGGCCAGAACAGCTTCCCGACTCACGGCCCGCTGTTCGTGACCCTGTTGACTGTGACCATTCTGCTGGTGGGCGGCCTGACGTTCTTGCCGACGCTGGCGCTCGGTCCTATCGCCGAACATTTAAGTATGGGCTTCTAAGGAATCCATCATGAATATGCCTGCAATCAAACCCGCCGCCGTCAAAGCGCCGGAACAAGCCAAAACTGCGATCTCGGCCCTGTGGCGCCCGGCGCTGGTGCAAGCCTTCGTCAAGCTCGACCCACGGCAGCTGGCCCGTTCGCCAGTGATGCTGGTGGTCGAACTGACGGCGATTTTCACCACCGTGCTGTGCTTCATCCCGGACGCCGACGTGCCGACCTTCGTCGCCGCGCAAATCGCCCTGTGGCTGTGGTTCACCGTGCTGTTCGCCAACTTCGCCGAAGCCTTGGCCGAAGGTCGTGGCAAGGCCCGCGCCGACAGCCTCAAGGCCGGCAGCGAAGGCCTCAGCGCCCGTTGCCGTCAGGCTGATGGCAGCTTCAAGATCGTGCCGGCTGCCAATCTGCGCAAGGGCGACGTGGTGCGAGTCGAAGCCGGGGAAATGATCCCCAGTGACGGCGAAGTCATCGAAGGCATCGCGGCGGTCAACGAAGCGGCGATCACTGGCGAATCGGCGCCGGTGATCCGCGAGTCCGGCGGCGACCGTTCCGCCGTCACCGGCAACACGCGGCTGGTGTCCGACTGGCTGCTGGTGAAGATCACCACCAACCCCGGTGAATCGACCCTCGACCGCATGATCGCCCTGGTCGAAGGCGCCAAGCGTCAGAAGACCCCGAACGAAGTCGCGCTGGATATCCTGCTGATCGGCCTGACCCTGATCTTTCTGCTGGTGGTCGTCACCCTGCAACCGTTCGCGCATTTCGCCAATGGCAGCCTGCCGCTGGTGTTCCTTGTCGCGTTATTGGTCACGCTGATCCCGACCACCATCGGCGGTCTGCTGTCGGCCATCGGTATCGCCGGGATGGATCGACTGGTGCGCCTGAATGTGATCGCCAAATCCGGTCGCGCGGTGGAGGCGGCGGGTGACGTGCATGTGCTGTTGCTCGACAAGACCGGCACCATCACCTTCGGTAACCGTCGCTGCAGTGCCGTATACGCGGCGCCGGGTGTGAGCGGCCGTGAGCTGGCCGAAGGCGCGTTGTTTGCTTCGCTGGCCGACGAAACCGCTGAAGGCAAGTCGATCGTCGAGTTCCTCCGTGGCCTGCATCCACAACCGGAGCCGGCCCCGGAAACCCTGACCGCCGTGCCGTTCAGCGCGGAAACCCGCTTGTCCGGCGTCGATTATCAGGGCCGCGTGTATCGTAAAGGTGCGGTGGATTCGCTGCTGGCGTTTCTCGGTCAGCAACGTAGCGATCTGGCCCCGGCGCTGGCGCGGGAAATCGACAAGATTGCGCAGAGCGGTGGCACGCCGTTGCTGGTCTGTGCAGACGGTAAGTTGCTTGGCGCGATCCATCTCAAGGACGTGGTCAAACCAGGCATCCGCGAGCGTTTTGCCGAGTTGCGCAAACTGGGAATTCGCACGGTGATGGTCACCGGCGACAACCCGCTGACCGCTGCTGCGATCGCCGCTGAAGCAGGCGTCGATGATGTGCTCGCCGAAGCCACGCCGGAGAAGAAACTCGCGCGCATTCGTCACGAGCAGAACGACGGTCGCCTGGTCGCCATGTGCGGCGACGGCGCCAACGACGCCCCGGCGCTGGCCCAGGCAGACGTCGGCATGGCCATGAACGACGGCACGCAAGCGGCACGCGAAGCGGCGAACATGGTCGATCTCGATAGCGACCCGACCAAGCTGCTCGACGTGGTGCAGATCGGCAAGGAATTGCTGGTGACCCGTGGCGCGCTGACGACCTTTTCCATCGCCAACGACATCGCCAAATACTTCGCGATTCTGCCGGCGCTGTTCGCCTCGATTTACCCGCAGTTGGGCGTGCTGAACATCATGCATCTGAGCAGTCCGCAGAGCGCGATTCTCTCGGCCATCGTGTTCAACGCTTTGATCATCGTTGTGCTGATTCCATTGGCATTGCGCGGTGTGCGCGTGCAAGCAGCGAGTGCGGCGGCGTTGCTGCGGCGCAATCTGCTGATCTATGGCGTCGGCGGGATTGTCGTGCCGTTCGTGGGGATCAAGGTGATCGACATGCTGCTTACGGCGTTGCATCTGGTGTGACGCGTTCGCGAGCAGGCTCGCTCCCACCTGAAATTGCATTCCCCTGTGGGAGCGAGCCTGCTCGCGAAAAATGCGCCACTGCTTATCTGGTTCAACACAGTACTGGTTTCTGAATCGAGGATTCTGCAATGTCCACAATGATACGCCCGGCCCTGAGCCTGTTGGCGCTGATGACCCTGATCACCGGCGTCGCCTATCCACTCGCGGTCACCGGCATCGCCCAGGTCGCTTTCCCGGCTCAGGCCAATGGCAGCCTGATCCACGACGCCGACGGCAAAGTCCGCGGCTCGGCGCTGATCGCCCAGGATTTCAGCGGTGACAACTGGTTCCACCCGCGCCCCTCTGCCGGGGCTTTTGCCACGGTCGCCAGCGGCGCCAGCAACCTCGCGCCGAGCAATCCGGCCCTGGCGACCCGCGTAATCGAAGACGCGCAAAAACAACAAGTCGCTGGGCAGGGGCCGGTGCCATTGGCCTTGCTGACCACCTCCGCCAGCGGCCTCGATCCGCACTTGCCACCGGCGGCAATTGCCTATCAACTGGCGCGTGTCGCAGCAGCGCGTAACCTGCCGGTGTCGACCGTGCAGCAATTGCTCGATAAGCACATCGAACAGCCGCTGGTTGGGCCGCCGGTGGTGAATGTGCTGGAGCTGAATCTGGCACTGCAAAACCTGTAATTCAGTTGATACCGATCGTTCCCACGCTCTGCGTGGGAATGCATCAATAGACGCTCTGCGTCTGCTTTTATGGGACGCAGAGCGTCCCGGACTGCATTCCCACGCGGAGCGTGGGAACGATCATTCGTAAGAGAGAACATCAAGCATGAGCGACTCCGGCCGCGCCGACGCATTGTTAGCAGACCTGCCCCGCGATGGCCGTGGCCGGCTCAAGGTTTTCCTCGGCGCGGCGCCCGGGGTCGGCAAGACCTACGCCATGCTTCAGGCCGCGCATACGCAACTGCGCCAGGGTGTGAAGGTTCTCGCCGGCGTGGTCGAAACCCATGGCCGCGCCGAAACCGAAGCCTTGCTCGGCGGCCTGCCGCAGCAGCCGTTGGTGCGCAGCGAATACCGTGGCGTGCTGCTCGAAGAAATGGACCTCGACGGCATTCTCGCCGCCAAGCCGAAACTGGTGCTGGTGGATGAACTGGCCCACAGCAACGCCCCCGGCAGTCGTCACGCCAAGCGCTGGCAAGACATTCAGGAACTGCTCGCCGCCGGCATCGACGTGTACACCACGGTCAACGTCCAGCACCTGGAAAGCCTCAATGATCAGGTGCGCGGCATCACCGGCGTGCAGGTGCGCGAAACGCTGCCGGACTGGGTATTGCAGGAAGCCTTCGAGCTGCTGCTGATCGACTTGCCGCCGCGTGAATTGCTCGAGCGTCTGCGCGAAGGCAAGGTCTACGTGCCGGAACAGGCCCGCGCTGCGATCGATGCGTTTTTCACCCAGACCAATCTCACCGCACTGCGTGAACTGGCAATGCAGACCGCTGCCGCGCAGGTCGACAACGATCTCGCCCAGGGCTATCGCCAACTCGGGCAGGCCGCGCCGGCGGTACGCGGGCGTTTGCTGGTCGGTATCGATGGCGATGCGCAGGCCGAACGGCTGGTGCGTCACGCCAGCCGCGTCGCCCAGCGCCGGCATCTGCCGTGGAGTCTGGTGCATGTCGACAACGGCAGCGCCCGTGACGAGCAATCGCGTTTGCGTTTGCAAAGCGCCCAGCAACTGGCCGAACGCCTCGGTGGCGAAGTGGTGCTGTTGCGGGCCGGCGAAGTGGCGAAAACCCTGATTCAACACGCCGCCGAACGCCGCGCCAGTCTGTTGCTGGTCGGCCAGTCGCGGCCACGTCTGCGCCGTCGACTGTTCGGCGGTGGCTTGGCGGCGCGCCTGCTGCGTCAGGCGCACGGTCTGGAAATCAACGTGCTCGACAGTGACCACGAGCAGCGCCAACCGCGCCCGCGCAATTCAGTCACGCTGGTGTGGTTCGACTACGCGCTGGCGCTGATTGCGACGTTGTTGGCCACGGCCCTGGCCTGGGCGGTGTCGAGTGTGTTGCCGCTGCCGAACATCTCGCTGGTTTTTCTCGCGGCGGTGTTGCTGGTGGCGGTGCGCAGTAGCCTCGGCCCGGCGCTGGCCTGTGCGGCGCTGTCGTTTCTGACCTACGATTTTCTGTTCATTCCACCGAATTTCTCCTTCAGCATTCAGCGCGAAGAAGACGTGCTGACGCTGCTGTTCTTCCTGTTGATGGCGGCGCTCACCGGCAACCTCGCGGCGCGTCAGCGGCGGCAGTTGCAGGCCTTGCGCGATACGCAGGAAGAGACCAGCGAACTGCTCGACCTGTCGCGCAAACTCACCGCCGCGACGGATCGCCAAGCCGTGATCAGCGCTGCCGCGCAACACCTCGAAGGCTGGAGCGATGTGCAATTGTGCTTGCTCAACCGCGACGGCCAGGGCGGCTGGAAAGTCGAAACCGGCGGGCCGCTGCAATTCACCGAGGCCGAACGCGCCGCCGCCGACTGGGCCTGGCAACACGATCAACCGGCGGGCAAGGGCACCGGCACCTTGCCGCTGGGGCGTTGGTGGTGGTGGCCGTTGTCGGTCGAGGACGGGCCGCTGGCGTTGCTTGGTGTTTGCGCCAAGGAAGGCCAGAGCTTGAGCGGTCAGCGCCGGCGTTTGCTCACTGCGCTGAGCCAGCCGTTGGCGCAAGCCCTGGCCCGCGCGCAATTGGCCGATGACCTCGAAGCGGCGCGTCTGCACGGCGAAACCGAACAGTTACGCAGCGCCTTGCTGGCCTCGGTGTCCCACGATTTGCGCACGCCGCTGACGGCCATGCGCGGCAGCATCGACAGCCTGCTGGCCCTCGGCGAAGCGATCCCGCTGGAGGATCGCCGCGAGCTGCTCGAAGGCACCCGCGATGAGGCCGAACGCCTCGACCGCTACATCCAGAACCTGCTCGACATGACCCGCCTCGGCCACGGCGCCTTGAAGCTGGCGCGCGACTGGGTATCGCCGGCCGATATCGTCGGCAGCTCGCTCAATCGCCTTCGCGCCGTGCTGGCGCCGCTGCAGGTCAGCACCGAAGTGCCGGCCGAGTTGCCGCTGCTGTATGTGCACGCGGCGCTGATCGAACAGGCGCTGGTTAACGTGCTGGAAAACGCCGCGCGATTTTCGCCCAGCCACGGTCGCCTGCAACTGCGCGCGGGTGCCGATGAGCAGGAGATTTTCTTTTCGGTCAGCGATGAAGGCCCGGGGATCCCTGAAGAGGACCGAGCGAAGATTTTCGACATGTTCTACACCGCCGCGCGCGGTGATCGCGGCGGGCAGGGCACGGGGTTGGGACTGGCGATCTGTCAGGGCATGGTCGGCGCGCACGGCGGGCGTATTTCCGTGGCTGACGGCATCGACGGGCGCGGCACCTGCATCACCTTGCACCTGCCGTTGCAGGCACAACCGGGGATGGACGGTGAAGCTTGAAGTCGACTGCGCTACTCTCTTGCCAATCTATTGTGTTGATGTGAATTCATGAGCCAGACCGCGACCATTTTGGTCATCGACGACGAACCGCAGATCCGCAAATTCCTGCGCATCAGCCTCGCTTCACAAGGCTACAAAGTGCTCGAAGCCGGCACCGGCGCTGAAGGCCTGGCACAAGCCGCGCTGAGCAAACCGGACCTGGTGGTGCTCGACCTCGGCCTGCCGGACATGGACGGTCAGCAGGTCCTGCGCGAGTTGCGCGAGTGGGCGACCACGCCAGTGCTTGTGCTGTCGGTGCGCGCCAGTGAAGGGCAGAAGGTCGAAGCGCTGGATGGCGGCGCGAACGACTACGTGACCAAACCGTTCGGCATTCAGGAATTTCTCGCCCGGGTTCGCGCGTTGTTGCGCCAGGCACCGGCGGGGGAGGCGCAGCCAGCGGCGCTGAGTTTCGGCCCTCTGACCGTGGATCTGGCCTATCGGCGCGTGCTGCTCGACGGCGCCGAAGTCGCCCTGACCCGCAAGGAATATGCGGTGCTGGCGCAACTGGCGCGGCATCCGGGGCGGGTGATCACCCAGCAGCAATTGCTCAAGGATATCTGGGGGCCGACGCACACCGAGGACAGTCATTATCTGCGCATCGTGGTCGGGCACCTGCGGCAGAAACTGGCGGATGACCCGACCCGGCCGCGGTTTATCGTGACTGAGGCGGGGGTGGGGTATCGGTTGTTGAGTGAAGCTGGCTGAGCTGACGCTTTCGCGAGCTGGCTCGCTCCCACAGGGGAATGCATTTCAAATGTGGGAGCGAGCCAGCTCGCGAAGAGGCCATCAAATACTCCGAAAAATCCGCATCAGTTCAACCCTGCTCCTGCTCATACCGATCCAGCGTATCACTGGCAATCTCCCGCCCCAGCGCGATCAACTCCGGCGCCTTGTAGAACTCGAAAAACCGGCACACCCGTTTCGGCACGTTGATCAGGATATCCGGCGGATACCCGGCAATCTTGTACTGCGCCAGTGAGGTCTGCATCACCTCGAAACTCTGGTTGATCAAATCCAGCAGCGACGCCGGCCCGACGTTATCGATGATGAACGAACCGGTGGCGGATTTCGGCGCGCCTTCGCGTTCCGGGGCCGAGGCCGGTTGCTGGCTTTCCGGTTCGACGCCCTCAAGCCACGGATTGATCTCCGCCGCCTCGGCGCGCAACGCTTCCTGTTCCAGCTTCAACAATTGTTCAGCCTGTTTACGGCGGAACGGCAACTTCGAACCCATGGATTTGATCAGACTGTCGAAGCGCGAACGGAACGCCGCCGGCCGCTCGATCACCGGCAACTTGTACTGGCGCTGATTGGTGGCGTTGAGGTTGACCGCGATGATCAGGTCGCAATGGCTCGACACCACCGGAACGATCGGCAACGGATTGAGAATGCCGCCGTCGACCAGCATGCGGTTGCCCTGCATCACCGGGGTAAACAGGCTGGGAATCGCCGCCGAGGCGCGCATGGCCTGATGCAGGCAGCCTTCCTGAAACCAGATTTCCTGCTGATTGGTCAGGTCGGCGGCGACGGCGGTGTAGGGAATGCGCAGGTCTTCGATGTTGATCTCGCCGACGATCTTGCGAATCTGCCCGAAGACCTTTTCGCCGCGAATCGCGCCGAGACGGAAACTCACATCGACCAGACGCAGCACGTCGAGGTAATCGAGGCTTTCGATCCAGCGCCGGTATTCATCCAGTTTGCCGGCGGCATAGATCCCGCCGACCACCGCGCCCATCGAACAACCGGCAATGCAGGCGATGTCGTAGCCGCGTTTTTCAATTTCTTCGATAACGCCGATATGGGCATAGCCCCGGGCGCCACCGGAGCCCAGCACCAGTGCGACACGCTTTTTCATCAAACTTCCTCCGGACAAGCCTGCACAATGCACGCATCGGCCAAGCGGCTCAATCGCCAAGGTCGTTGCGCGAAGCGGTGACGTCGTTTTTCGTTCGCGGCGCACGCTTGCGCGCTATGCTCTGCGCCACGTGGTTTGACCGATCAGCGAGGCACTTTTTCACCGCTTGACCGTCTTACCTGCACGACTGTTGACCTACCTTGAGGTGTGAGTGATGAAAGCCTGGATCTGTGTACCGTTGATGGCTCTGGTTCTGGCCGGTTGCGCCGGCAAAACCGCGTACCGCGACAGCTGCGGCAGCCAACTCGACGCGGCCTGGCACGAACTGGACCTGGCCAAGGCTGAAGGCTTCGCCGGCACCGTCAGCTATTCCAAAGCGCTGTCGCTGCTGACCGCCGCCAAGACCCAGCAACAATTCGAAGGCTTCGAAGGCTGCAGCAAAAAAGCCGAAAAAGCCCGCTTCTACATTCGCGAATCCCGCGCAGGACGTTAACAGCAGCTGCAAGTTTCTAGCTGCAAGCCGCAAGCTTTGAAGCAATCACATTCAGCTTGAAGCTTCAAGCTTGTAGCTAGAAGCTTGTAGCTGTCTACGGAGTAGACCCCATGATCGATCGCTTGGTGGCTCATGTGTTGAGCCTGGATGTGCGGCTACTGGCATGTCAGGCGCGCTTGACTGCGCGCACTGATCCCGAGGCGTTGCATGATTTGCGCACCACGGTGCGGCGCTTGCGCAGTCTGTTGCGGCCGTTGCGCGGGTTGCCGGGTGTCGAGCAACTGGAGGCGGCAGCGTCTGCGGTGGGCGAGTTGACCACACCGTGGCGTGATCGCGAAGTGCTCGCGGCGTATCTGCTCGAGCATGATCAGCCCGAGGCTGCGCAGCGGCGTCTGGCGCAAATGGCCGAAGCGTATCCGGCGCTGGCGGCGAGTGCGGAACTGGCTTCGTTGCTGATGATTCTCGACGCATTTCCACGATTTTTGCGCGCGTCCCAGCGTCAGGGGCTGCTCAAGGATCTGGATAAACGCATTGAAAAACGCCTGGGCAAACAATGGCAGAAACTCGACGAAGCGCTGCACGATCCCGCCCATGACCGCCATCGCCTGCGCCTGCTGATCAAGCGCGTGCGCTATGGCATTGAAGCCTACCCCGAACTGGATCGCTTGCCGAAACCGGCTTACAAACGCCTGAAATCCGCGCAAGGCGCACTGGGCGACTGGCACGATTGCTGGCAATGGCTGGCGCGCGCCGAGCAGGAGGCTGATCTGCAGCCGTGTGTGGCCACCTGGCAGGCCGGGTTGATCAAGGCAGAGCTGAAGGCCGATCAAGTGCTGGAAAAGCTCAGCGCTACGTGTTTCAAATCCTGAAGCTTGCGCATCCCCTGTAGGAGCTGCCGAAGGCTGCGATCTTTTGATTTTGATTTGCAAACAGATCAAAAGATCGCAGCCTCGTTTCACTCGACAGCTCCTACAAGGGTTCTGCGGCGAAATCGAAAAGTGCCAAGGCCTATCTGTCAGCCCATTTGACCGGAATAGACGCTGCGCCGCCGCCCGGGGCTGGGTAAGATCCGCGCATTCCTTTCTCGTTTTCCGAGGTTGCCATGCGCTTTTGCGATCTGCTCGATGCTGTCCGCCAACAACCTGAAGTAATCATCCCCGCCGAATGGGGGCAGGGCCGCGCCAGTTTTGGCGGACTGGTGGCCGCGCTGCAATTTGAAGCCATGCGCGCCAGGGTGCCGACGGAGCGCCCGGTGCGTTCGCTGGCGATTACCTTTGTCGGCCCGGTCGAGCCGGAAGTGCCGGTGAGTTTCGAAGTCGACGTGCTGCGTGAAGGCAAAGCCGTCAGCCAGGTGTTGGGCCGCGCCATGCAGAATGGTCAGGTGGTGACGATCATTCAGGGCAGCTTCGGTGCCTCGCGGCCCTCGGAAGTCGCCGTCGAAGCCTACCCGGCGCCGACCATGAAACACTGGGACGAATGCCAGGAGCTGCCCTACATCAAAGGCGTGACCCCGGAATTCATGCGCCATCTGGCGATGCGCTGGAGCGTCGGCGGCATTCCGTTTTCCGGCACGGCCTCGCGCTTGATGGGCGGCTGGGTGCGGTTGCGTGGGGATGTCAAAGAGGAGCCGGTCAACGAGGCGCATCTGCTGGCGCTGGTGGATGCCTGGCCGCCGGCGCTGTTGCCGTATCTGAAGAAGCCGGCGCCGGGTAGCACGCTGACCTGGACCATCGAATTCGTGCAGCCGTTACACGATTTGAGCACACTGGACTGGTGCCAATACCTGGCCGATATCGAATACGCGGCCGACGGTTACGGCCATGTCGCCGCGAAGTTGTGGAGCGCGAAAGGGGAGTTGATTGCCATGAGTCGGCAGACCGTGACGATCTTCGCCTGACTCAATGCCGACGGTGGCGCTCACGCCAGGCGCGCCACCAGCCACCGCTGAGGAAGAACCGCGGAAAGGTCAGAAACTGCTCGACCAGCAAACGTGACACGGCATCTTTGCGATCACTGAACGGCTCGGAGGCTTGCGCCTCCAGGCCGTGACCGTGGCGCTGCAGACCCAGCGCCGCCATGATACCGATCACGCCGATGGCGACGCTGGCCAGGCTCAGACTGAACACTCCCGACACGATCAACAGAAACGCCACGATGAACAGCGGCACGGCAATCAGGTGCAGGACCAGATTGGTCGGATGCTGATGATTGCCCGGATAGGCGCGCCATTGCCACGCGGGAAGGTTGGGGTGACGTTTGCCCATGTTTGCTACTCCTCGATCCATGTTGAACTTCATGGTTGAAGAATAGGCCCGGGCGCGGAGCGCGGCGAATCAAGGTTGGCTATTGAAGTGATAGCCGTCATCGCAGGATTCGATGTAGGTGCCTCTGACGCCTTCGCGAGCAGGCTCGCTCCCACATTGATTCTATGGCGCATGTGGGAGCGAGCCTGCTCGCGAAAGCGGATTCACAATTTCAACTGACCTATCGCCTTGTTCAGCTCCCCGGCCAATGTCGCCAGCTCATTACTGGTCGTCGCCGAATCCACCGTCTGCTGCACGGTGTTCTCGGTCACGTCACGAATACTCACCACCGCCCGGTTCATCTCCTCGGCGACCTGACTCTGCTGTTCCGCCGCCACGGCAATCTGCGTGTTGCTTTCGCGCATCTGCGCCACCGCTCCGGTGATTTCCGCCAGCGCCGCGCCAGCCTCCTGCGCCTGCTGCACGCAGTCGTCGGCCTTGTACGAACTCTCCTGCATGAAATCCACCGCATCGCGGGTGCCGGCCTGCAACGCGGCGATCATGCTGGTGATCTCGTCGGTGGACGCCTGCACGCGCTTGGCGAGGTTGCGCACTTCATCGGCGACCACGGCAAAGCCGCGCCCCATCTCCCCGGCGCGGGCCGCTTCGATCGCCGCGTTGAGCGCGAGCAGATTGGTCTGTTCGGCAATGCTGTGAATCACGCTGACCACGCCGTTGATCTTCTGGCTGTCCTCGGCCAGGCGTTGAATCATTTCTGCCGTCTGCTGCACGCCGCTGGACAACCCGGCAATCGATTGCTGCACGCGCGCCACCACCTGCTGACCGCTTCCAGCGAGACCATCGGCGGTTTTCGACAGATCGCGGGTGGCGCCGGCGTGTTGCGCGATGTGATAAACGGTGGCGGTCATTTCGTTGATCGCGGTGGCAGCCTGGTCGGTTTCGCTTTGCTGGCCGAGCATGCCGTGGCGCACATCATTCATGCTCGAGGCCAGCCGCGCAGCGCCGTCATCCAGTTGTCGCGCGGTGCTGGCAACGGTGGTTACGACGCGTTGATAGCCGGCCTGCATGGCGTTGAAGGCATTGGCCATCTGCCCGACTTCGTCCTTGCCCACCAGCGGCACACGAGCAGAAAGATCGCCGGTTTTTTCAACGTGCAGCATCACGTCTTTCAACGTGTTGAGCTGGCTGAGCAGAAAGCGGATCAACAATTGCGAGGCACCGAGCATCGCCAGCATCAGGACGAAGACCGCCGATGCATAGTTGGCGAAACGCTCGCTGAACACCTGGCTCAGGCTCGGGGCGGAGGCGATGACCGCCACTTGTTCGCCGTCGGCACGGCTGAACACTTCGGCGCCGATCAACGGGTCGTCACCGAACAGTGGCATTTCATTGATGACGTTCCAGCCGTTGCTGCCGCTGATTTCCAGCAGCGGTTGATCATTGAGACGCGGCGCTTCACCGCGCTTGAATGTCAGCACTTGGGCGGACTTGGGCAACGGTTGCCCGAGCGGCCAGGCCTTGAGCAACTGCGCCTGCGCTTGTGCGGATGCCTGCGCGGCGTGGCTGCGGGCCTGCTGTTCGAGATGTACGGCGTACAGTACGAGCAGCAGGGTGGTGACAAAGGCGACCGCGTTGACCGCCCAGAATTTGTATTTCAGCGAGATGTTGCTAAGCCAGGCACCCATGGAGGTCTTCTCTGATAGCGGAAACAGTTTTGGCAAGGTGCCATTATTGTGCCGCTATGCAGATTCGGGAGTTTTGATATGAATCAACAGATGCCGAGATCTATTGTGGGAGCGAGCCTGCTCGCGAAAGCGCTGCGTCCTTCAGCCCATTTGTAGCTGATCCACCGCCTTCGCGAGCAGGCTCGCTCCCACAGGGGAAGTGTGCAGTCAGGTGAGAATGGGAAGATTAAAAAACGCCCGGGCACATGCGGTGGTATGCGCGGCCAGCGCTTCCTCGGTCTCGCCGCGATGCAACGCCACCTCGCGCAACACTTCGGTCAGATACGCCGGTTCGTTGCGACCGTTTTTCGGTTTCGGCCGCAACGTGCGCGGCAGCAGATATGGCGCATCGCTTTCCAGCATCAGCCGCCCCGGCTTGATCTCTTTGACCAATGGATGCAGATGCGTGCCCCGGCGTTCGTCGCAGATCCAGCCGGTGATGCCGATGTGCAGATCCAGATCGAGGTAGCTGAACAAAGCCTTTTGCTCGCCAGTGAAGCAGTGCACCACCGCCGCCGGCAGTTGATCGCGGAAGTCTTTGAGGATCTCCAGCAGCCGCTGGCTGGCATCACGCTCGTGCAGGAACACCGGCAATTGCAGTTCGACGGCCAGCGCCAGATGTTCTTCGAGAACCTTTTCCTGTTGCGCGCGCGGAGAGAAATCGCGGTTGAAATCCAGCCCGCATTCGCCCACCGCGACGACGTTGGATTCGTTCAACAGACTGCGCAGGCGACGAGCACTGTCAGCGTTCCAGTCGCTGGCCGAATGGGGGTGAATACCGGCGGTGGCGAACAGCCGTTGGCCGCTCTCATCCAGTTGCTGGCACAGTTCCAGCGCCTGCTCGCTACCCTCGACGCTTGTGCCGGTCAGCACCAATTGGCAGACGCCGGCGGCGTAGGCGCGGTCGAGCACGGCCTGGTGTTTGTCGGCGAAACTGGGGTTGGTCAGGTTGACGCCGATATCGATGAGTTGCATGGTGCTACCTCGGGCCGAAGGCCGGAAAGCATATCAGAGCTGTAGATTTATAAGAAAAGCCAAGAACTACAAAGACTTATGGCTGTCTGTTGAGGCCGCGAAGGACTCCGGGGTGGCGACTATGCCATCACTGTGCCAGTCTCACGCACTTTATCAGCGCGCAAAGCGCTCTGTTTTCGTCGGTGATGTCGTCTCTTTTGCGACGAATAGCCCCGTATTCTTTTCGGAGAGTGGATGCATCGTCCCTCGGTTCTGCTGCTGTTGTGTGCTGCGCTGCTGCTGCCGATGACGGCGGTCGCGCGCCTGCCCGGGCCGCTGCAAGCCGTGCCGGCGAGCAAGGTTCGCGACCTCTCGGAAATCCGCAGCAGCCGCGTGTTGCGGGTTTTGGTCAATCAGAGCCGCAACAGCTCCGGCGAAGTCCAGGGCCAGGCCATCGGTGTCGAGTACCACCGATTGCGCGCGTTCGAGCAATACCTCAATGGCCATGCTCGCGACGGCCAGGAAGTCACCCTCAAGATCATTCCCAAAGCCAAGGATCAATTGCTCGGCGCTTTGCAGCGCGGCGAAGGCGACATGGTCGCGCCCGGTGAATTGCTCGATCTGCCTTCTGGCTACGCGGTCGCCAGCAGTGAGCCGATTGCCAGCAACGTGCCGCTGGTGCTGGTCGGGATCAAGGGCCAGCGCCGTTACACCAAGGTCGAGCAACTGTCCGGCAAGACCCTGGCCTTGCCCACCGGCAGTGCGGCGGGGGAGGTGGTCAGCCAGCTCAACCAGAAACTGGCGCTGCACAAACTGGCGCCGATCAATATCGAATGGGTCGATCCGACGCTGGCGGTCGAAGATGTGCTGGAGATGGTTCAGGGCGGGATTTTCCACCTGACCATTGTCGAGCAACCGATTGCCGAGCGTTGGGGCAAAATCCTGCCGAAGCTGCGTCTCGATCGGCAGCTGAGCCTCGGCGAGCCGGGCGAAGAGCATTGGTTCGTGCGCCGCGATGCGTCGATGTTGCGCGCGAGCATCGATCGCTTCCTCACCGGTTACAAGAGACCGTCGGACGAAGACGCGGCGTTCCTGCGCATCTATCGACGCTTGTACCAGGTGCACAACCCGCTGGCCAAAGCCGATCGCCAGCGTCTGGAAAAACTCCGTCCAACCCTGCAGAAGCACGCCGACGCGCAGAACATGGACTGGCTCAATCTGGCGGCGCTGGCGTTCAAGGAATCGCGTCTGCAGCCCAACGCCCGCAGCGGCAGCGGTCCGACCGGGCTGATGCAGATCACTCCGTCCGCCGCGCAACGGGTCGGCGTGAACAATATCCAGAATCTCGATGCGAATGTGCAGGCCGGCGCCAAGTACCTGGCGATGATCCGCCGCAAGTTCTTCAGCAGCCCGAAACTCAACGAGCGTGAGCGCATGGCGTTCACCCTCGCCGCGTACAACATCGGCCCCGAGCGCGTCCAGGGTATGCGTGCGGAAGCCCGCCGCCGTGGCCTCAATCCCAACCAGTGGTTCTTCCAGGTCGAGCGCATTGCCATGGAGCAGGTGGGGATGGGCGCCGTCAGCTATGTTAATAGCGTGAACAAGTATTATCTGGCATTCGACCGGGAGCGAGAGTCGCTCGAGCCCCGGCAGCAGAAAGTGGTCACACGGAAATAATCTAACAATTCGATTGTTATGGCGAAATTTTTGCGCTTTAAACATGAAATAAACTGATTAATATAGCGACCAACCCAAACACACAAACACTTCTGCACAACAAGGAATGCACCATGAGCTCTCTGATCAACAAGGTTCTGTTCACCCGCGCCGGTTACGGCCTGACTGTCCTGCGCATTGCTGTCGGCGTGATCTTCGCCGCCCACGGTTCGCAGAAACTCTTTGGTCTGTTCGGTGGTTACGGCCTGGCCGGCACTGCGCAATGGATGGAAAGCATCGGCCTGACCCCCGGCTATCTGATGGCCTCGCTGGCCGGCGGTACCGAGTTCTTTGCGGGTCTGGCGCTGATCATCGGCCTGCTGGCACGCCCGGCGGCACTCGGTCTGGCGTTCCTCTCGCTGGTGGCGATCTTCTCGGTGCACATCGGTAACGGTCTGTTCATGGCCAACAACGGTTACGAGTTCGCCCTGGCTTTGTTGGCCGGCAGCATTGCGGTCCTGATTGAAGGCGCCGGCAAGCTCTCGGCGGATCGCGCCATCGCCGGTTGAAGGCTCTGGCTCAAGGCAAAGGCCCGCATTGCGCGGGCCTTTTTTGTTGCTGGCGATTCTTGACACTGATCGGTCACGTTCTCTAGGATGTTGCCCATGCGCCGATTTAAACAGCTACTTGCGGGGCGCCAGGTGACTTCTACAGTTACCGTCAGAAGCCGGAACAGGGCTTCGAAATACCGCTAAAGCGCTGGTTCGGTGTTGCCTCTCACCTGCCATGCAGACTTTTGAGGCAGAGACACGACACGATGAACGCACTACGCCCTCCAGCACGTCCCGCGCCGATCACGGCACATGTCACCCAGCGCAACCCGAAAATCCTTCTTGGCGGCAAACACCAGCCGACGCTGTTGCGTTATCTCGATGGCTGGCCACGTCGCAGCGGCGGTCCTGCCGCGTTCCTGATCCAGTTTGTCGATGACGGCGAGTCGCTGGCGCGTTTTGCTACGGACAGCTTCGATCTGGCGGTGATTCAGGCGCCGAGCGCAGAAGATGCGCCGGACATGATCAAGCAACTGACCCGCGTAGCGCGGCAGGGCCTGATCACTCGGCTCTGATCAGTCTTACGGGTATTCAATCGCAACGATGTAAACGAACTGCTCGCCGGTCGGCGTCTGCACCCGCACTTCTGCGTCGAGTGCCTTGCCGATCAGCGCGCGGGCGAGCGGCGAGTCGATGCTGATCAAACCCTGTTTGAGGTCCAGTTCATCGGGGCCGACAATGCGGTAGCGCGACTGCTTGCCGTCCTCGTCTTCGATGGTTACCCAAGCGCCGAAATAGACTTTGTTCGGGTCGCTGGGTTTTTCGCTGACTACCTTGAGCGCTTCCAGGCGTTTGGTGAGAAAACGCACGCGACTGTCGATTTCGCGCAGCATCTTCTTGCCGTAGGTGTATTCGGCGTTTTCCGAACGATCACCCTGCGCCGCCGCTTCACTCACCGCCTGGGTGACCTGCGGGCGACGCACATGCCACAACTCATGGAATTCGGCGCGCATCCGCGCTTCACCCTCGGGGGTGATCAGCGCGGTGCCAGCGGTGCGGGGAGGGCGATAACGGCTCATGGCGACTTCTTGTGATTAAGACCGTTTGAGTCTATCAACCCTCGCGCAACACTGTCAGCGGGCTCGCATTCAGAGCGCGACGCGTGCCGAACACACCGGCGCCACCAATCAGCGCGGCGCCAATCAGCGGCAGCACCAGCAGCCATGGATGCGGATGCCATGGCAGATCGAAGGCGAAGCGGTACAGCACCAGACTGACCACCTCCGAACCGATCGCCGCGAGCAGACCGCTGACCGCACCCAACAAACCGAACTCGATACGCCGCGCCTTGATCAGCAACTGCCGCTCGGCGCCCAGCGCGCGCAACAGCGCACCCTGGCGGATGCGTTCATCCAGCGTCGCTTGCAGGCCGGAGAACAGCACCGCCATCCCCGCAGCCAGAACAAACAACAACACATATTCCACCGCCAGGGTGACCTGGGCGAGGATGCTGCGTAGCTGTTCGAGCAAGGCCTCGACCTGCAGGATGGTCACCGCCGGGAAGGTCCGCGACAACTCGACGATCTGCTGATCATGCCCCGGAGCCAGATAGAAACTGGTCAGATAGGTCGCCGGCAGATCCTTCAGGGTGCCAGGCTGGAAGATCATGAAGAAGTTCGGCTGGAAGTTGTCCCAATTGATCTCGCGCAGGCTGGTGACTTTCGCTTCGCGATTGACCCCGCCAACACTGAATACCATGTGATCGCCGAGTTTGAGTTTCAGGCTTTCGGCAACCTTGCCTTCCACCGAGACCCCCGGCACATCATCGGACGGCTGGCCGCTCCACCACGAGCCGGCGGTGAGCTTGTTGCCGGCCGGCAGATCCGCCGCCCAGGTCAGGCTCAGGTCACGCTGAATGGCGCGGTCACCGGCCGAGTCCTTGCTGACGATCTGTTGTACCGCTTCGCCATTGATGCTGATCAACCGACCCGGTACCACCGGATACAACGGCGCCGCTTGCGCGGACACCTTGATCAGGTGATCGGCGAAAGCCTGTTTGTCCGCCGGGAGGATATTCAGCGCGAAATAGTTCGGCGCGTTTTTCGGTAGCTGGTTCTGCCAGGTGTCGAGCAGTTCGCCGCGCAGCAGTGCGATCAGCGCCATCGACAACAGGATCAGACCGAACGCCAGCGACTGCCCGGCCGCCGCCAATGGATGCCGCAACAACTGGCCAAGGCCCAGACGCCAAGGCAACGAGGCGCGGGCCAGCATGCGGCGCAGGCTTTGCAGCAGCAACAACAGCAGGCCGCCCAGCACCAGCGCGGCGACTACGCCACCGCCAAGCAGGGCGAAGGTCAGCAGCAGATCCAGACTCAGACGCCACATGATCAGGCCCAGCGCACCCAACGCCGCGCCGTACACTATCCATGTGCTCGAGGGGATCGGCAGCATGTCGCGGCGCAACACCCGCAGCGGCGGCACGCGACCCAGTGCAGCCAAAGGCGGCAAGGCAAAACCGGCCAGCGCCACCAGCCCGGTGCCAATCCCGGCCATCGCCGGAAACAGGCCGCCCGGCGGTACGTCACTTGGCAGCAAATCATGCAGCAACGCGAACAGACCCAGTTGCGCCAGCCAGCCGAGCAGGGCGCCGCTTATGGCGGCAATCAGGCCGAGCACGGTCAGTTGCAGGCTGAACAGCACCATGGTTTCCCGGCGTGACAAGCCGAGGCAGCGCAGCAAGGCACTGGCGTCGAAACGGCGACTGGCGAAACGATTGGCCGACAGCGCCACGGCCACGCCAGCCAACAACACCGCGACCAGACTGGCCATGTTCAGATAGCGCTCGGCCTTGCCCAGCGCACCGCCAATCTGCCGGTTACCGTCACGGGCATCCTGGATTCGCTGGTTTGCAGCGAGGCCCGGTTTGATCAGCTCGCGATAAGTTTCCAGCGCCTGCGGTTCGCCGCGCCACAGTTCGCGATAACTCACCCGGCTGCCCGGTTGCACCACGCCGGTGGCGGCGAGGTCCTCAAGATTGATCAACACCCGTGGCGTCAGGCTGTAGAAGTTGCCGGCGCGATCCGGCTCGTAGGTCAGCACGCGGGTCAGCTTGAGCGTCTTCATGCCGACGTCGATGCTGTCGCCGATCTTCAGATCCAGCGCGGTCAACAGACGTGCCTCGACCCAGGCTTCACCGGGTTGCGGTTCGCCGCCGACTTCTTCATTGGCAAATGGCGCGGGCGCGCTTTTCAGCTCGCCGCGCAGAGGATACGCGCGGTCGACGGCTTTGATGCTGGATAACTGAATGCCATTGTCGGTGGCGATGACGCTGGAGAACTCCACCACTTGCGCATGATTCAGGCGCAGTTCGGTGCCGCTGCGGATTTGCTCATCGCGGGCCGGCGAGCTGCCTTCAAGGACCAGATCGGCACCGAGAAACTCGGTAGCGCGCAGCATCATTGCGCCATTGAGTCGGGCGCCGAAATAGCCGATCGCGGTGCTTGCCGCGACGGCCACCACCAGCGCAAAGAACAACACGCGCAGCTCACCGGCGCGGGCATCGCGCATGAGCTGGCGCAGGGCAAGGCTGAACAGACGCAACAGCGGCAGACGTGCCATCAAGGCTCCAGAGGGGCGACCAGCAGCCCGGCTTCAAGACGGATCAGGCGCCGGCAGCGATGGGCCAGGCGTTCGTCGTGGGTCACCAGCACCAGGGTGGTGCCGCGTTCCTTGTTCAATTCGAACAGCAAGTCGCTGATGCGCTCGCCGGTGTGGCTGTCGAGGTTGCCGGTCGGCTCGTCGGCGAACAGCACGTCCGGTTCGGCAGCGAAGGCGCGGGCGATGGCCACGCGTTGCTGTTCACCACCGGAGAGCTGGCGCGGCGAGTGGGTCAGGCGCTGACCGAGGCCGACGCGCTGAAGCAATTGCGTGGCGCGCTCGCGGGCATCTTTGCGGCCATCGAGTTCAAGCGGCAACATGACGTTCTCCAGCGCATTGAGGCTGTCGAGCAACTGGAACGACTGGAAGACAAACCCGACGTGCTCGGCGCGGATTCGCGCGCGCTGGTCTTCGTCGAGATTGCTCAGGCCCTGGCCGGCGAGAGTGACTTCGCCGCTGCTCGGCAGGTCGAGTCCGGCGAGCAGGCCGAGGAGGGTGGATTTGCCGGAACCGGACGCGCCGACGATGGCCAGGCTGTCGCCCTTGTTCAGTTCCAGGCTGAGTTCGTGCAGGATAGTCAGTTCACCTTCCGCGCTAGGGACCACTTTGCTGAGGTTCTTCGCGGTGAGAATGCTTGCGCCCATGGAGAATCCGATGCGTGTATGGTTTTTGAGTGCTGGCCTGGCCTTGATGTGCATGGCCCAGAACGCAGCGGCGGGTACTGTCCTGATCGTTGGCGATAGTATCAGCGCCGGTTTCGGCCTGGATACCCGTCTGGGGTGGGTGTCGCTGCTCGAGCAGCGCCTCAAACAAGAGGGTTTCGACGATAAAGTGGTCAACGCCTCGATCAGTGGCGACACCAGTGCCGGAGGCCTGGCGCGGCTGCCGGCGCTGCTTGCAGAGCATAAGCCTGAGCTGGTAATCCTCGAGTTGGGTGGCAACGACGGCCTGCGCGGGATGCCGCCAACGCAATTGCAACAAAATCTTGCCTCGATGATCGACAGCTCGCGGCAGAGCGGCGCGAAAGTGCTGCTGCTCGGCATGCAGTTGCCACCCAATTATGGCAAGCGCTACACCGATTCGTTCGCCGAGGTTTACGGCAAGCTCGGCGAAGAGAAAAACATCCCGTTGGTGCCGTTTTTTCTCGAAGGTGTCGGTGGGCATCCGGAGTTGATGCAGGCCGACGGTCTGCACCCGGCGGCCGGGGCTCAGGGCAAGTTGCTGGAAAATGTCTGGCCGACGCTAAAACCGCTGTTATGAGGCTTTTCTAGAGGCAGGCTTTCGGCTAATGTGGCGCCCCCTAATTTGGAGCCCCCGATGCCGCGTCCTGCCTGGTCCCTGTTTGCCTACCAACTGATCGAGCCTGACGAGCAGCTGGATCTGTTCGCCTGCCAGGAAGTGCGGGTGCATCTGGTGACGCGTCAGCTGGAACTCGGTGGCTCTGCCGATCGCACGCTGTGCGGCACGCTGCTGCCAGCGCAACCGCGCTGGTCGAATGTTGATCGCCGGGTGTTCCAGGATCAGCGTCTGTGCTCGCTGTGCCGGGCGATTCTTGAATCGCAGAAGCGCGGTACGTCGCCGATCTGGCCCGAGCTTCGATTCGAACTTTAAGATCAAAAGATCGCAGCCTCGTTGCACTCGTCAGCTCCTACAGGGATGCGTTGCAAATGTAGGAGCTGACGAGTGCAACGAGGCTGCGATCTTTCAGGGCGCGACACGGTCTATCGGCGTGTCTCCCGAATCCCCAAGCCGCGGTGTACAATCGCGTCCTTATACCCTTGATGATCATGCGAAGGATTTTCCGGATGTTGCCGCGCTTTCCTGCCGTCACCCGCTGCCTGTCACTTGCCGCCCTGTGTGTGGCCGGCCCCGTTGCTGCATTGGAGCTTCCCCTGCCACCACCCGGCGAAGACATCGTCGGCCAGGTGCAGGTGATCAAAGCCAAGTACGAAGACACCTTCGCCGACCTGGGCACCACCTACGATCTGGGTTATTCGGAAATGGTTGCGGCCAACCCGGGCATCGATGCCTGGCTGCCGGGCGCCGGTACCGAGATCGTCCTGCCGACGCGCTTCATCCTGCCGCCTGGCCCGCGTGAAGGCATCGTCATCAACCTCGCCGAATACCGTCTCTATTACTATCCGAAAGGCCGCGACGTGGTGTACACCTTCCCGCTGGGTATCGGCCGTGAAGGCTGGGGCTCGCCGATCGCGCACACCTCGATCATCGCCAAGACACCGAACCCGACGTGGACGCCTCCGGCTTCGATCAAGGCCGAACACGCCGCTGACGGTGATCCGCTGCCCAATGTGGTGCCGGCCGGTCCTGATAACCCGCTGGGTCCGTTCAAGTTCACCCTCGGCACGCCGGGCTACCTGATCCATGGTTCGAACAAGAAGTTCGGCATCGGCATGCGTACCAGCCACGGCTGCTTCCGCATGTTCAACAACAACGTGCTGGAGATGGCCGGCATGGTCCCGGTCGGCACCTCGGTGCGCATCATCAACGACCCGTACAAGTTCGGTCGCAGTGGCGGCAAGGTCTATCTGGAAGCGCACACGCCGCTCGACGACAAGGGCAACCCGTCGGTGGTCGACAAGCACACGGCGGTAATCAACGCGATGCTCAAGCGTGAAGACATCACCAGCAACCTGCGCATGAACTGGGATGTGGTGCGTGATGTGGTCGCCGCCGAAGACGGCCTGCCGGTAGAAATCGCCGTGCCGAATACCTCGGCGCCAATGGTGAGCAGTGCACCGATCGACCTGCAGCAATAAGCGCTGATTGAAACCCGCCGATGCGAGCAGCGTCGGCGGGTTTTTTATTGCCCGGAGAAAAGCACCGGGCACAAAAAAGCCGACCCGGAAAACCGGATCGGCTCGATAACAATCCCGAGGGATTATTACTTGCGGCTAGCTTTTTCCAGCATGCGCAGAGCACGCTCGTTAGCTTCGTCAGCAGTCTGTTGTGCTTTTTGAGCAGCAGCCAGAGCTTCATCAGCTTTACGGTAAGCTTCGTCTGCACGAGCCTGGGAGCGAGCAGCTGCGTCTTCAGTAGCGGTCAGACGTGCTTCGGTTTCTTTCGATGCGCTGCTGCAACCGGTAGCCAGAACTGCGGCCAGAGCCAGAGCAGAGAATTTCAGAACGTTGTTCATCGTGTTCCCCTTCAAGGACTTTCAAATTAAGTGGCTGTCTCCTCACGATTGAGGAAATAGCCGGCGTACATACTACCCATTACTTGTAGTAAGTAAACTGACGTAGCGCAAGAAGCAAAAAAAATTGTAGGCGTTGATTCTTTTTCGAGCAACTTTTAACTGCGCTGTATAAAAAATATCCAGCTGCAAGCCCCGGCGTGAGCGACTCAAACGGGAAAAGTTCCCGCGCTCGCGCGCTGTTTTTGCGACTTCGGCTAAAGTCTTTCTAAATGAATTCGTCCACACTTTTGTTCAGGTTCTGCGAAGCGCTTCGCGTATCTTTGTTGATGTACAGGTGACTTTAAAAAAGGTCGCACGTCTTAAGTCTCAACATTCCGGCAATGTTCAGGCAAACGGCACGCGAAGATTGTCTTGCGGCCGAACCTGCGACCATCGATGCCAATGCACGCAAACCATCCGATGACGAGCGTACCTTGAGCATTTTCGCCAATGGTGCCTACTATTCAGCAGGTGTCAGATTGCGCGAGATCGGTGTGGCTCTTCTCAGTGTCCATCAGGCACGGGGTGGCGTAGATGTTCCTTCGCCGGAAAAACATCGGTAAGGTAGGGGTCACAATTCAAGACCCGCGAGGAGTAGTGATGAGCGAGGCGTTGTCCATCCACCATGACCAGGCTGGTCATCAATTCGAGACCACTGTGGACGGTCATCGTGCTTACCTGACCTACATGGATCTGGGCAAGCAGACCCTGGATATCTATCGCACCTTCGTGCCCAACGCCCTGCGTGGCCGTGGCATTGCCGCAGCGCTGACTGAACGCGCGCTGCAATACGCCGAAGAAATGGGCTACACGGTGATCCCGTCTTGCTCCTACGTCGAGCGCTACATGGAACGCCATCAGCGTCGCGCCGCGAAGATCTGAACCGCACACACGAAAACGCCGGGCAATGCCCGGCGTTTTTTTATGCCCGCAAAACGCAGCTTACGTGCGCTGACGCTTCGGCAATACGTCCTTGAGCTTGGCGTGCATGCTGCGCAAGGTGTTTTCGGTGGCGGACCAATCGATGCAGGCATCGGTGATCGACACGCCGTATTGCAGGTCGGCGAGATCCTTTGGAATCGCCTGGCAGCCCCAGTTCAGGTGGCTTTCAACCATCAGGCCGATGATCGACTGGTTGCCTTCAAGAATCTGGTTGGCGACGTTTTCCATTACCAGCGGTTGCAGCGCCGGGTCCTTGTTGGAGTTGGCGTGGCTACAGTCGACCATGATGTTCGGCTTGATCTTCGCCTTGTTCAGCGCCTGCTCGCAGAGCGCAACGCTGACCGAATCATAGTTCGGCTTGCCATTACCGCCGCGCAGCACCACGTGACCGTAGGCGTTGCCTTTGGTGGTGACGATCGACACGCCACCTTCCTGGTTGATGCCGAGGAAACGGTGCGGGCTGGACACCGACTGCAAGGCGTTGATCGCCACGGTCAGGCCGCCGTCGGTGCCGTTCTTGAAGCCGACCGCCGAGGACAGGCCGGAAGCCATTTCGCGGTGAGTCTGCGATTCGGTGGTACGCGCGCCGATGGCCGACCAGCTGATCAGATCCTGCAGATACTGCGGGGAGATCGGGTCGAGGGCTTCGGTCGCGGTCGGCAGGCCTTTCTCGGCCAGGTCGAGCAGCAACTGACGACCGATGTGCAGACCGTCCTGGATCTTGAACGAGTCGTCCAGATACGGATCGTTGATCAGACCTTTCCAGCCGACAGTGGTACGCGGCTTCTCGAAATACACACGCATGACCAGATACAGCGTGTCGGAGACTTCCTCGGCGAGTACCTTGAGGCGATCGGCGTATTCGTGGGCAGCCTTGATGTCGTGAATCGAGCACGGGCCGATCACGACGAACAGACGGTGGTCGGTGCCATCGAGAATGTTGCGAATGACTTCGCGGCCCTTGGTGACGGTGCGCAGGGCGGCGTCGCTCAGGGGGATATCACGCTTGAGCTGATCGGGAGTGATCAGGGTCTCGTTAGAGGCGACGTTTAGGTCGTTGATCGGTAAATCAGCCATCGTTTACTCGTCAGGTCACGGGTGCCGGCCGCCAGCGATCCCCGCGCGGCGGAGCACAGCAGATTTAGCGCGTCGGGGGAGCCGAACCTTAGCGCGTCGGAGGCGGCTCGACAATGGGCAAACCGTGCTTTAGTCCAGCGCTGGCTGCGCGAAAGCCTTGCGCAAGTTGTCGTGGGAGAACTCTTCGGCGTGCTCCTCGACCCATTGCAGGGCCAGCGCCTGACTATCCTGCAGGTCGTCGTGGCTGTCCTGCATGCGCGAATAGCGTTCGATCTGACACACCTGCTCACCCATTCGCGCGCTGAACAGGGTCTGTTCGTCAGTGAAGGCGATGCCCACCAGATAGCCTTTTTACGGCGCAGACACCAGGCCACGTAGCCCGGGCAACAGAAGTCGGCATTCAGCGTCGGCATGCGTACTTGCAGTGCAGTGCCGTGGCGCCAGGCGCGGTGGTAATTGCAAGCGATGCCGCCGAGGCTGATAGTGTGCAGCTGTTGTCTGGAAATGCATTCAGGCTTGAGTAACGTCAATTCAACCGGCACTTCGTCCGGATGAGGAATGAAACGTCCCATGAGCACAGACTCCCTGTGTCGGCCATCTGACATTGTTTCCCCCAGTATAGTGGTCGAATCCGAGCTGACCGACTTCGACGCCGACCAGCGGCTGCTGGCGATGCGCGGGGTTTCTCTGGTGATCTTCACCAGCGTCGGCTGTGCCAGTTGTCGTTATGCCCGCGAGGTGTTGCCGGGATTGCCGCTGGCTATCGATCGGCTGTGCTGGATTGACGCCGGCGACAATGGCGGGCTGGTCGAGCGTTATCAGGTGTTTCATTTGCCGGCGCTGTTTGTGGTGCGCGACGGCGAGTTCTTTGGCGCAGTGCACACACGTCTGACGGTTGATCAACTCAACCAGGCGGTGGCGCAATCGCTGAGTCGAATTGCAGAGGAGTTGCCATGAGCGAGACAGTCAGCAAGCCGGTGGTGGGGATTATCGGCACCGGTGCAATCGGCGGGTTCTACGGGGTGATGCTGGCGCGTGCCGGTTTCGACGTGCACTTTTTGTTGCGCAGCGAATTCTCGGCGGTGGCTGAGCGCGGTTTGCAGATCAACAGTGCGGTGCACGGGCCGTTGACGCTGCATCCGGCCAATGCCTATTCCGCTGCCGAAGACATGCCGCCCTGTGACTGGCTGCTGGTCGGCACCAAGACCACCAGCAACGCCGGTCTGGCCCCGGCGATCATTCAGGCCGCCAAGCCTGACGCCAAGGTGCTGTTGCTGCAGAACGGTCTGGATGTCGAAGACAGCCTGCGGCCACTGTTGCCGGATTCACTGCATCTGCTCGGTGGTCTGTGCCTGATCTGCGTGCACCGCGAGGGTCCGGGGCAGATTACCCATCAGGCCCTTGGCGCGGTGAATGTCGGTTATCACAGCGGCTCGGCCATTGATGAAGTAGCGCGCATGGCGATCGTCGAGGAGGGCGCCGGGCTGTTCCGTGCCGCCGGCATCGACTCGCAGGCGATGGCCAACCTGCATCAGGCGCGCTGGCAGAAACTGGTGTGGAATATTCCCTACAACGGCCTTTCGGTGTTGCTCGGCGCGGGAACCGAAGCGCTGATGGCTGATGCTGACAGCCGCGTGTCGATTCAGGCACTGATGGCGGAAGTGGTGCAGGGCGCCCGGGCCTGTGGATACGAGATCCCGCCCGGCTATGCCGAGTACCTGTTCACCATGACCGAGAAAATGCCCGATTACTGGCCGAGCATGTACCACGACTTTGCACACAAACGCCCGCTGGAGCTGGAGGCGATTTACGCCCGGCCACTGGCAGCGGCGAACGCGGCGGGCTGCGAGTTGCCGCGCATCGAGGCGCTGTATCGCCATTTGGGTTTTATCGACCGACGCAATACCTGAGTCGGTTGTTCTGGGGGAAGGCATGGCCAATAACATCGATGACAAACTGGTGCTGGCGATTTCCTCGCGCGCCTTGTTCGACCTGAGCGAAAGCCACAAGGTCTACCTGTCGAGCGGCGTCGAAGCCTATCGGCAATATCAGATCGAGCACGAGGACGAAATCCTCGCGCCGGGCGATGCGTTCCCGCTGGTGGAAAAACTCCTGAGCCTGAACAGCCGCCTCGGCCGCGCGCGGGTCGAGGTGATTCTGGTTTCCCGCAACAGCGCCGACACCGGTCTGCGCGTGTTCAATTCGATTCATCATTACGGCTTGGCGATTTCTCGTGCGGCGTTCGTCGGTGGGCGCAGTCCGTACCCTTATCTGAAAGCGTTTGGCTGCGACCTGTTTCTCTCGACCCACGCCGAAGACGTGCGTGCGGCGCTGGACGCCGGGTTCGCTGCGGCAACGATTCTGTCCGGTGGCGCGAGCCGTGCGGCCAGTGATGAATTACGTATCGCCTTTGACGGTGATGCGGTGATTTTTTCCGACGAGTCCGAGCGCGTTTATCAGTCCGGCGGCCTGGAAGCGTTTCAGGCCAAGGAACGCGAATCGGCACGCGAGCCATTGCGTGGTGGGCCGTTCAAGGGCTTTCTGGCAGCGCTCAATCTGTTGCAGCGCGAGTTTCCCGATGACGATTGCCCGATCCGCACGGCGCTGGTGACCGCGCGTTCGGCGCCGGCCCATGAGCGGGTGATTCGCACCTTGCGGGAATGGGATATCCGTCTCGATGAGTCGCTGTTTCTCGGTGGCCTGACCAAATCGGCGTTCCTCGAAGCCTTCGCCGCTGACGTGTTCTTCGATGACCAGACCGGTCATTGCGAGCTGGCTCGCGAAGTGGTCGCCACCGGCCACGTGCCCCATGGCATCAGCAACGAACCGTCGATCTAGAGCCTTTTCATTCAGGACGTTGCGTCGCACGTCGTACTCGCCAAGGCACTGCTAAGCTGAATCAATCTCCGCCATCGTTGGCTCGCGAGGAGGTCCCATGATTCGCTCAATGCTGTATGCCACCGACCTCGGTCTGTACGCACCGTTCGTGATGCAGCATGCCCTGGCCTTGGCGCGCACCTTCAATGCCGATCTGTATGTAGTACACGCGGTGGAACCCATGGGCCTGTTTGCCGAGTCGGTGCTGCAAAGCTATCTCGACGAACAGGCATTGAACGAATTCCATAGTCAGGGTCTGAAAACAGTCATCGCCAATATCGAACAGCGGGTGCTCGACAGCTTTCGTGAAGAACTGGGGGACGACGGCGAACAGGATCTGCAGCGCATACGCGCGGTGCGCGTGCTGCAGGGCGACCCGTCGCAGGTGATTCTCGACCAGGTGCACAAGCTCTCGGTCGATCTGCTGATCGTCGGCAGTCACAGCCATGGCGTCGGCGCGGAAACGCCGTTGGGGCGCACGGCGGCGCGGGTCCTGCAATTGGCCAAGGTGCCGGTCTATCTGGTGCCGCTGATGGAGCGCCGGCGGCGGGAGGATCGTTGAAGCAGGAATAATGGCGTTTTGATAAAAAAGTTCTAGATTTATTCTTCGAACCATTAATATAGTTATATACCGTCGCTGATGCCCGTGGCGTCTACCTGCTTTGAGGGATTGATATGAAGCTTCAACAACTGCGCTACATCTGGGAAGTGGCGCACCACGACCTCAACGTTTCCGCTACCGCTCAAAGCCTGTACACCTCGCAACCGGGCATCAGTAAGCAGATCCGCCTGCTGGAAGACGAGCTGGGCGTTGAAGTCTTCGCCCGCAGCGGCAAGCACCTGACCCGCGTCACCCCGGCCGGCGAGCGCATCATCACCACCGCTGGCGAGATTCTGCGCAAAGTCGAAAGCATCAAGCAGATTGCCCAGGAATTCTCCAACGAGAAAAAGGGCACCCTGTCGATCGCCACCACCCACACCCAGGCGCGTTATGCGCTGCCACCGGTGATCAGCAATTTCATCAAGCAATACCCGGACGTGGCCCTGCACATGCATCAGGGCTCGCCGATGCAGATCGCCGAAATGGCCGCTGACGGCACCGTCGATTTCGCCATTGCCACTGAAGCGCTGGAGCTGTTCGGCGATCTGGTGATGATGCCGTGCTACCGCTGGAACCGCTGCGTGGTCGTACCCCATGGCCACCCGCTGACCAAGCTGCCGAAGCTGACCCTCGAAGCGCTGGCCGAATATCCGATTGTTACTTACGTGTTCGGTTTCACCGGCCGTTCCAAGCTCGACGAAGCCTTCAGCCATCGTGGCCTGACGCCGAAAGTGGTGTTCACCGCTGCTGACGCCGACGTGATCAAAACCTACGTGCGTCTGGGTCTGGGCGTGGGCATCGTGGCTAAAATGGCCGTCGATACCAAACTCGATAACGACCTGGTGGTGCTGGATGCCAGCGAGCTGTTCGAGTCGAGCATCACCAAGATCGGTTTCCGTCGTGGCACCTTCCTGCGTGGCTTCATGTGCGACTTCATCGAGAAATTCGCTCCGCACCTGACCCGCGAAGTCATGGCCAAGGCCATTCAGTGCCACAACAAGCAAGAGCTGGAAGAACTGTTCGACGGCGTCGAACTGCCCGTTCACTAAGCACCCGCTTCAGAGCACCTCGGTGACAGCAAATTGTTGCCGGGTGCCCGCCACCAGAATCTCCACCTCATCGCCCGCGAACTTGCCCAGCAGACTTTTGCCCAGCGGCGAGCGTGGGGTGATGACGGTGATCGGCTGACCCACCACGTCGACTTTCAGCCCCGCCGCATCCGGCGCCAGAAACAGCCATTGCTCGCGACCCTTTTCGTCCTCCAGACCGAGCAGGGCGCCGACTTCGATGCCGCGATTTTCGTCGTAGGCACGCAACGTCAGGTTCTGGCACAGCGCTAGTGACTGACGAATCTCCTCAACCCGTTTCGCCTGACCCGCCGCCAGATACGACGCCTCCAGCCCCAGCGTGTCGTATTTGTTTTCGGCGATGTTTTCTTCGTGGGTCGCGGTTTCGTAGGCGGTTTGCGCGGCGCGTTCGGCGATGTCGAGGTCGATGCGCAGCTTGTCGAGAATCAATTGGTGGACGCTGTGTTTATTCATGATCAATCGCAGAATTGCAAAACGTTGGCGCGGCTCTTTTCCGTCGGCGCGGTCTGGTCCTGCTGCAGCCAGAACTGGCATTTCGGGTTCGACGCATTGCGCGAATTGGCGCGCGCCTGGTCCAGTCGGGCCTGCTGTTCATTCTTGCGCAGGTTTTCTTCGTACTGTTGGAACAGCGGCGTTGGCGGCGGTGCGACGTCCGGCTGTGGCTCGACTGCAACTGGCGGATTGGCCAATTGCTGCACCGCTTGAGCCACCGGGGCCAATTGCTCGGGAAAGATGAAGCGCGATAGCAGCCAGCAGGTCAGCGCAATCGCCAGGAACCCCAGCCACAGGCCCAGCGCGATGCTGCCGGTCAGATGCAGCGCGCTAAGCTGAACAGGCAAGGGACGACGCGGATTCGGACGGTAGGGCATGGCGGCCTCCTGGCGGATGGTTGCGGGCAAGTGGCGATTGTCGCACGAAGATTAATCGCCGTCGGCTCTTCTGCGCGAGCGCATTTATGCGGACAATCGAGGTCTTTTGCCAACGGGAGAACGGCATGCCTGAAGCGAAACCCCGCTGGGACATTTTCTGCACCGTGGTCGATAACTTCGGTGACATCGGCGTGACCTGGCGCCTGGCCCGGCAACTGGTGGCCGAACATGCCTTGCCGGTGCGCCTGTGGGTGGATGATCTACGCGCGTTCGAGCGCCTCTGTCCTGAGATCGATGTCGATGTTGTGCAGCAATGGCAGCAGGGCGTCGAGGTGCGTCAGTGGCCGAGCGAATGGCCGCACGCCGAGGCGGCCGACGTAGTCATCGCCGCCTTCGCCTGTCAGTTGCCCACTGATTACATGGACAGCATGGCTGCGCGGGAAACGCCGCCGCTGTGGCTCAACCTCGATTATCTCAGCGCCGAAGACTGGGTCACCGGCTGCCATGGCTTGCCGTCGGTGAAATACAAATCGGTGCAGAAGTTCTTCTTCTTTCCGGGCTTCAAGCCGGGCACCGGTGGCCTGCTGCGCGAATGCGGACTGCTCGAACAGCGTCGGCAGTTTCAGCAGGATCGGCCGGCTCAGCGACATTTCCTGCAAGACCTGGGTATTGATCCCGCGCCCGATGCGCAACTGATCTCGCTGTTTGCTTATGAAAATGCCGGGTTGGCCAGTTGGCTGGATGTGCTGGCGGCCGACGCACAGGCGACTCACCTGCTGGTGCCGGAAGGGCGGATTCTCGGCGATGTGGCGCGCTGGCTGAATGTGGAAACCCTGACGGTCGGCGCGATTCATGTGCGCGAGTCCCTGACCGTGCAAGTGCTGCCGTTCGTCCGTCAGGATCAATACGACCATCTGCTGTGGTGCTGCGATTTCAACGCGGTGCGCGGTGAAGACTCATTCGTGCGCGCGCAATGGGCGGGGCGGCCGATGCTCTGGCACATCTATCAGCAGGACGATGACATCCATCTGGACAAGCTCGACGCTTTCCTCGCGCTCTACACTCACGGCCTTTCGCCCGCTGCGGCGCAGGCGATGAACGGTCTGTGGCGAGCGTGGAGCGCCGGGCAACCGATCGGTGAGCACTGGCTGGCGGCGCGAAATCATTGGCCGGAACTCGAGAAAAACGCCGAGGCATGGTGTCTGGAACAGGCCTTGCAAGCGGATCTTGCCACGGCGCTGGTACAGTTTTATGTAAATTGGATATGATACGCGGCCTAGATTTTTGTAAATCCCATCCAAATTCGGATATTCGCAATGAAAACTGGTAAAGAACTCAAACCCGGTACCGTGATCCGTATCGACAACGATCCTTGGCTGGTTCAGAAAGCTGAATTCACCAAGTCGGGCCGTAACAGCGCGATCATGAAGACCAAGCTGAAGAACCTGCTGACCGGTTACAAGACCGAAACCGTTTACGGTGCGGACGACAAACTGGACGACGTGATCCTGGATCGTAAAGAAGCCACCCTGTCGTTCATCAGCGGTGACACCTATACGTTCATGGACACCACTGACTACACCATGTACGAGCTGAACGCCGAAGACATCGAAAGCGTTCTGCCTTTCGTTGAAGAAGGCATGACCGACGTTTGCGAAGCCGTGTTCTTCGAAGAGCGTCTGGTTTCCGTAGAGCTGCCGACCACCATCGTGCGTCAGGTTGACTACACCGAAGGCTCCGCTCGCGGTGACACTTCCGGCAAGGTGATGAAGCCTGCCAAACTGAAGAACGGTACCGAGCTGTCGGTTGCCGACTTCATCGAAATCGGCGACATGATCGAGATCGATACCCGCGAAGGCGGTTCCTACAAAGGCCGTGCGAAATAAGCACTGCTTTTTGCGGAAAGAAAAAACCCGACCATTGAGTCGGGTTTTTTTGTGCCTGCGCTTTGAGTTTCACACCTGTCCCATGTGGGAGCGAGCCTGCTCGCGAATGCGGTGTGTCATTCAATGAAGCGCTGTCTGACGGGACGCTTTCGCGAGCAGGCTCGCTCCCACAATGGGACTGTGGTTACTTCAAGTGTTGCTTCAGTTCTTCAGACGCCTGCAACATCGCCGAACGCACCGCAGGCACTTGGCTGACCACGTTGAGCAAACCGTAATCGTGGATCATGCCGTTGAACCGCACCGACGTTACCGGTACTCCGGCCTCATCGAGTTTGCGCGCATAGGCTTCGCCTTCGTCACGCAACACGTCGGCGCTGGCAGTCTGCACCAGTGCAGGTGGCAGGCCTTTGAGCTGTGCGGTAGTAGCGCGCAGCGGTGAAGCGTAGATCTCGTTGCGCTGTTTGGCGTCGGTGGTGTAGTTGTCCCAGAACCACTTCATCATGTTGCGGGTGAGGAAGTGTCCTTCGGCGTACTGGTTGTACGAACCGGTGTCGAAGTTGGCATCGGTCACCGGCCACAGCAGTACCTGGAATTTGATCGCCGGGGTGCCCTTGTCCTTGGCCATCAGTGCAACCACTGCGGCCATGTTGCCGCCGACGCTGTTGCCGGCCACGGCCAGGCGCTTGCCATCGACGTTGATCTCTTTGCCGTGTTCCGCCACCCATTTGGTCGCAGCGTAGGCCTGGTTGATCGCCACCGGGTAATGCGCTTCCGGCGAAGGGGTGTAGTTGACGAAAACCGCCGCCGCCCCCGAACCGACCACCAGATCGCGCACCAGACGTTCGTGAGTCGGGAAGTCCCCCAGCACCCAGCCGCCGCCGTGGAAGAACATGAACACCGGCAGCTCACCCTTGACCCCGGCCGGCCGGACGATGGTCAGGCTCAGCGGTTGACCATCGACCTGCACCGTTTTCTCGCTGACATCGGCTTTGGGCAACGTCAACTTGACCCCGGACTGCGCGCCGACCAGCACGGCGCGGGCATCCTTGGGCGACAGCTGCTCGATCGGCTTGCCGCTGCCTGAGTTCAGCGCATCGAGAAATGCCTGGGTGTTGTGTTCGACATCACCGGCGAAAGCGCTGTGTACCGACAGGGCGAGAAGGGTACCGGTCAAGACTTTGCTGAAAGTGTTCATGTTCATTTTTCCTTGTTCGGGCCGGGGGCTTGAGTGATTACACAGTCACGTGCAGACGGACATCGACGTTGCCACGGGTGGCGTTGGAGTACGGGCAGACCTGGTGAGCGGCGTCGACCAGCGACTGCGCATCGGCTTGTTCCAGACCTGGCAGGCTGATGTGCAAATCGATGTCCAGACCGAAACCGCCAGGGATCTGGCCGATGCCGACATGGGCGGTGATCGACGCGTCGTCGGGAATCTTGCGCTTGGTCTGGCTGGCGACGAATTTCAGTGCGCCGATGAAGCAGGCCGAGTAACCGGCAGCAAACAGTTGCTCAGGGTTGGTCGCCGCACCGCCAGCACCGCCAAGTTCTTTCGGAGTGGCCAGTTTGACGTCCAGTACGTTGTCGCTGGAGATCGCACGACCGTCACGGCCGCCAGTGGAAGTTGCGATTGCGGTGTAGAGAGTTTGCATGGTGTGAGCCTCATGGGTTGTGGTTTTGTGCGCTAATTGTTTGCGCGCTAAGTAGGTGTGAAGAGAATGTATAGCGCTAATGTTTAGTGCGCAAGATAAATTTTTAATAAAAATCGCGTTCTGCTCAAGGGCATAGCGTGTAAGGGGCGGGTAAGGCCTGATTTAGAGCGCTTGACGAGGGAATTCAGGCGGGAAAAATATTTTTGTTGGCGCTGAAATCACTGTGGGAGCGAGCCTGCTCGCGAAGGCGGTGGACCATTCAACGACTCGCTGTCTGATCGGACGCTTTCGCGAGCAGGCTCGCTCCCACAGGGGAATGTAGCGGGGCTTAATTCAGGCTGTCTTGCAGATGTCCGCGCAGCGCTTGCAGCTCGGCCTGCAATTTCTGCAGACGTTCAAGGGTGAAGCCACTGGCGCCAAGAATGCACTGCGGCACGGTCTGCGCCTTGTCGCGCAAGGCTCGGCCCGCTGCGGTCAGTTCCACAATCACCACCCGCTCATCTTCGCGACTGCGGGTGCGGCTGAGCAGGCCTTCGGCTTCCAGACGCTTGAGCAATGGCGTCAGCGATCCCGGATCGGTCAGCAGGCGTGCGCTGATTTCTCCGACAGTCAGACCGTCCTTCTCCCACAGCACCATCATCGCCAGATATTGCGGATAGGTCAGGCCCAGCGCCTGCAACAGCGGCTTGTAGACCTTGGTCATCATCAGCGAGGTCGAGTGCAGGGCGAAGCACGCCTGATTGTCGAGCAGAAGGTCGTCGCAGTTGTCGCGTTCGGAAGTCATGTCAAAGCCTTGATCGTTGATCGTTTTTTAATCTAGCGCTCGAATCTTTAAGGCGCCAGATAAATATGTCCGGCCTCAGTGCCGGGCGAATTGCCGTTGCAGCGCCAGATCCCACGGCGGCACCGGGCTGAAGCGGGTTTTCAGGTATTCCAGCAACAACCGACTGCGCGAATGGACCTGCTGTTCCATGCGCAGCGCGTAAATGCCGGTGGACTCCGGCGGCGGCAGGCCATTTTCGCAGAACAGTGGCACCAGTTCGCCACGCAGCAGGTATTCGCTGGCCAGCCAGGTCGGCAGGTGTGCGACGCCCAGACCCGCCGCCGCGCCACACGCCAGGGCTTCGGCATTGTTGGCGCTCAGGCGTACCCGCGATGGCCGGTGCAGTTGCATTTGCCCGTCCACTTCGAATTTCCAGGCAAAGGGCGGCGCGAGGCCTTCCCAGTCGAGCCCGTCGTGTTCACTCAACTGCGCCGGACGCTCGGGCACGCCGCGCTGCTTGAGATAGTCAGGGCTGGCGCAGGCGACGCGGACCATGCTCGCCAATGGCGTGGCGACCAGGCGCGAGTCGGCCAACTGTCCGGTGCGCAGCACCAGATCGACCTTGCCCAGGCTGCTGCCGGCCATGTCGCTGAAGCTGTCGATCAGGTGCATCTGCACGTCCAGTCCAGGGTACAGCAGGAGAAAATCGGCAATTACCGGCGCCAGATGTCGCCGCCCAAAAGCTGCTGGCGCATCGATGCGGATCAGACCTTCCGGTGCACTGCTCAACGACACCGCTTCGGCACGCGCCAGTTGCAACTCGGCGATGATCCGGCGCGCCCGCTCGGCAAAGGCCAGGCCGGCCGAAGTCGGCAGCACGGCATGGGTGCTGCGCACGAACAGCTGACTGCCGACGGCACTTTCCAGGCTGTCGATGCGCCGCGCCACGGCGGAAGGTGTCAGCGGATGGCGGCGCGAAGCAGCAGAAAAGCTGCCACTCTCCAGCACATCGAGAAACAGGCCGAGTTGATCGGTCAATTGGTTGGGATTCATGGAAACCACGCTTGTGCAAAATCGGCATAGCCATTGTGCGTTGCTATGCGTTTCCCCGCTAGGCGCGAGTGCGTAGCATTGGCCGCCTGTCGTTAGAGGATTACCGTTGTGATGGATTTTCTGTTGTACCTGCTGTTCGGCGCCGCTCTGGGCACATTGGGCGGGATCTTTGGCATTGGCGGTGGCTTGATTGCGATTCCGTTGCTTGGCGTGTGGTTTGGGCTTGATCAGCAGATCGCCCAAGGCACGGCACTGGTGATGGTGGTACCGAACGTGATGCTGGCGCTGTGGCGTTATCACCAGCGCAATCGCATCGAATTGCGCCATGCGCTGCCGCTGGCGGTGATGGGTTTCTGCTTTGCCTGGCTCGGCTCGATCTGGGCGGTGGGCATCGATGCGCAGACCATGCGCATCGGCTTTGTCGCCTTTCTGGTGGCGCTGTCGGCCTACAACCTGTTGAAGATGTTCGGCCCGCGCCCAGCGCCGACTGCCGAGATGCGCTATTCGTGGCCTTGGCTGGGCGTGCTCGGCGCCGCCTCGGGGACCATGGGCGGTCTGTTCGGCGTCGGCGGCGCGGTGGTGGCGACGCCGGTGCTGACCAGCCTGTTCGGCACCAGCCAAGTGGTCGCTCAGGGCTTGTCGCTGGCGCTGGCCCTGCCGAGCACTGGTGTAACCCTGGTGACCTACGCCGTGCACCATGAAGTCGACTGGATGATCGGTCTGCCTCTGGCGGTCGGTGGTCTGCTCAGCATCAGTTGGGGCGTGAAAGTTGCCCACGCCATGCCGGAAAAAATTCTGCGCGGGCTGTTCTGCGGCTTCCTCGTGCTGTGTGCGGTGATGCTCGCGTTTAAAGTTTGAAGCCCTCGACGATGTGCTCGGCCAGGCACTCGGTGATCGGCGACGGGTTGTTCAGGTTTCGGATCAGCATGATGCTTGCCTCGGGCAGCAGCGGCAGGTCTTCGGCGGCGCCAAGGATGCGCATGTCCGGGGTGATCAGACTCTCCAGTTGCGCGGTGATCGCCAGCCCTGCGCTGACCACAGCCATCAGCGCCGACAGGCTGCTGCTGTTGTAGGCGATGCGGTAATCGCGGCCCATCGCGTCCAGCGCATTGCACGCCCACAAGCGGCAGAAACAATCACTGTTGAACATCGCCAGGGGCAGCGGCGTCTGTTCGTGGGCGCTGAAGTTCTGCGCCTCGGCCCAGACAAAGCGCTCCTTGCGCAGCAACTGGCCGATCTCGTTGCCCGGCTCACGGGTGACGATCGACAAGTCCAGATCAGTGCGCTGCAACAGTTGTTTGGTCGATTCGCAATGCACTTCGATCTGGATCAGCGGATAGAACTGCGCAAACCGCGACAGGATTCCCGGCAGAAAACGCATCACATAATCATCCGGCGTACCGATGCGCACGGTGCCGACCATGTGCGGCTCGCGCAGGGTGTTGAACACCTCACTGTGCAGTTTGAGGATGCGCCGTGCATAACCGAGCAGCACCTGGCCTTCGGCCGTCAAGCGCACCTGGCGCCCATCACGCTCGAACAGCTGGCGCTGCAACACGTCTTCTTCCAGGCGTTTCATCTGCATGCTCACCGCCGACTGGGTGCGGTTGACCATCTCGCCAGCACGGGTGAAACCGCCCTGATCGGCAATCGCGACAAAGGTGCGCAGGACATCGGTATCGATACTGGGGTAGGCGGACAATTGATGAATCTCCGTGATGCATGCCATCAGAAACATTCGTTGGATTGATCTTAGCGCCGGCGCGAGACTTGAGCCATCCACAAAAGGAGGCAAGACGATGAAAGGTCAAAGAGAGTATGCAAGCCAAGAACAGCTGTCCGGCCACGGCCATATCGTGTCCGATCTGCTGCACAAATTCAGCCGTTGGTATGAGCTGCATCGCGAACGGGAGATGCTCGCCGGTCTGAGCGATGAGGCACTGAAGGACATCGGCATCAGCCGCGCCGATGTCGAGCATGAAACCGTGCGGCCGTTCTGGGACGACCCGATGCATAAATGATGAGGCTATCGCTACACAAACCCCTTTCAGGTGAGGTAGGTTGCGAGCAGACATGGAGGAATAAATGCCCGCGACAGTGTCCTTTTCCCTCAAACAAGCACGACGTCTGGCGCTGGCTGCCCAAGGGTTCAACGGGCGCCAGCCGCCGAACGTCAATGCCAGTCATCTGAACCGGCTGATCGAACGGCTGGGCCTGCTGCAAATCGATTCCGTCAATGCCGTGGTGCGCTCGCACTACCTGCCGCTGTTTTCCCGTCTCGGTTGCTATCCATCTGACTTGCTCGACCAGGCTGCCTGGAGTTCGGGCCGTCGGCGCACGCTGTTCGAATACTGGGGCCATGAAGCGTCGTTGCTGCCGCTGTCGATGTTTCCGTTGCTGCGCTGGCGCATGCAGCGGGCCAAGCGTGGCGAAGACATCTATCAGCAATTGGCGAGGTTTGGTCGCGAACAACAGGAAACCATCCGCCGCGTGCTGACTGCGGTTGAGGAGCGGGGCGCGCTTGGCGCCGGCAGTCTGTCGACCCGCGAAGACAAGGCCGGGCCATGGTGGGACTGGAGTGCCGAGAAACATGCGCTGGAATGGTTGTTCGCCGCCGGTGAGGTCACAGTGGCGGGGCGACGCGGTTTCGAGCGTTTGTACGATTTGCCCGAGCGGGTGATTCCGGCAGCGATTCTGCAGCAGCCCCAACCGGGTGAGGCCGAGGCGCAACGCAGTTTACTGTTGCATGCGGCGCAAGCGTTGGGCGTTGGTACGGAAAGAGACCTGCGTGATTACTTTCGCCTGAGCCCTGCGGATGCGCGGCCGCGTCTGGCTGAACTGGTTGAGGCGGGGCAATTGCAGATGTGCGAAGTCGCCGACTGGCGGCAGATCGCCTATTGCCTGCCGGAGCCCAAAGTGCCGCGCAAGGTCATTGCCAGTGCGCTGCTGTCGCCGTTCGACTCGCTGATCTGGGAGCGCAGCCGCACCGAGCGCCTGTTTGATTTCCGCTATCGCCTGGAAATCTACACACCGCAGCCCAAGCGCGTGTATGGCTATTACGTGCTGCCGTTTTTGCACAACGAGCGGATCGCCGCGCGGGTTGATCTGCGCGCCGAACGGGCGGCAGGGCAGTTGGCAGTGCATGCGGTGCATGAGGAAGAATCGGGACTGGACGAGGAGGGGATGCTGGCGCTGGCGCTGAATTTGCGGCGGATGGCCGGTTGGTTGGGTTTGGCGCGGGTGCAGTTGAATTGTCAGCGCGAGAGTGCGGGGCGGTTGCGGGTGGCATTGGCGCGGATTGAGGTTGCCTGAGCCGGCCCTTTCGCGAGCAGGCTCGCTCCCACAGGGAAACGCATTGCAAATGTGGGAGCGAGCCTGCTCGCGAATTGGGGCTACTCGGTCTAGCGGCGGACTTGCTTCAGGGTCTCGGCAATCAAAAACGCCAATTCCAGCGACTGGTCAGCATTCATCCGTGGATCGCAGTGGGTGTGATAACGGTCGGACAAGCCATCCTCGGTAATCGGCCGCGCGCCGCCGATGCACTCGGTGACGTTCTGTCCGGTCATCTCGATATGAATGCCGCCGGCATAGCTGCCTTCCGCTTCGTGCACCTGGAAAAACTGCTTCACCTCGCCAAGGATCTGCGCGAAGTCACGGGTCTTGTAGCCGCTGCTGGCCTTGATGGTGTTACCGTGCATCGGGTCGGAGCTCCACAGCACTTGCTTGCCTTCGCGCTGGACCGCGCGGATCAGTGCCGGTAGATGATCGCCGACCTTGTTCGCACCCATCCGCGCGATCAGGTTCAAACGCCCCGGATCGTTGTCCGGGTTGAGCACGTCGATCAGGCGGATAAGATCATCGGGGTCCATGCTCGGTCCGACCTTGACGCCGATCGGGTTGTTCACCCCGCGCAGGAACTCGACGTGCGCGCCGTCGAGCTGGCGCGTGCGGTCGCCGATCCACAGCATGTGCGCCGAGCAATCGTAGTAATCGTTGGTCAGGCTGTCGCGGCGTACGAAGGCTTCTTCGTAATTCAGCAGCAGCGCTTCGTGGGCAGTGAAAAAACTGGTTTCGCGCAGTTGCGGCGAGCTGTCCATGCCGCAGGCGCGCATGAATGCCAAAGTTTCATCGATGCGGTCGGCGAGGTGGCTGTACTTCTCGGCCAGCGCCGAGTTGGCGATGAAATCCAGGTTCCACTTGTGCACTTGGTGCAGGTCGGCAAAACCACCCTGGGCGAAAGCGCGCAACAGATTCAGAGTCGCCGTTGACTGATGATAGGACTGCAGCAAACGCTCTGGATCCGGCACGCGGCTCTTTTCGTCGAAGCCGATGCCGTTGACGATGTCGCCGCGATAGGCCGGCAGGGTCACGCCGCCGATGGTTTCGTCGTTGGCCGAACGCGGCTTGGCGAACTGACCCGCCATGCGCCCGACCTTGACCACTGGGCAACCGGCAGCGAAGGTCATGACGATCGCCATCTGCAGCAACACTTTAAAGGTGTCGCGAATCTTCGCTGCGGAGAATTCAGCGAAGCTTTCCGCGCAATCGCCGCCCTGCAACAGAAACGCGCGACCCTGGGTAACTTCGGCGAACTGGCGGCGCAGCTCGCGCGCTTCGCCGGCGAACACCAGCGGCGGATAGCTGGCCAGGGTTTGCTCGACCTGGCGCAGGTGCGCGGCGTCGGGGTATTGCGGTTGTTGCTGGATCGGCAGGGCGCGCCAGCTGTCAGGGCTCCACGGTTGGCTCATCACGGTCTCGAAGTTCGTACGCAGGGAAGCGCCATGTTAGCAGCAATTAGTGCGTGACCTGCTCCCGCCCCTTCGCCGACAATCGCCGCTTTGCCACGGCGCCACAGCGGTGCCATCGCGTCACCGCGCCCGGTGACCATCAGGAGACGAAATGACTGAGGAGCGCGTCGAGCATCTGCTCGCCGAAGTACAGGATGAGTTCGGCGTGATTCGCGTGCTGGAAGTGGCCGATTACCGCTTTCTCGAGTTCGGCGATGCGATCGAGCAGAGCTGCGTGTTCACAGCCGACCCGAGCTGGCTGGAGTACGACTACACCCGCGCGATGCTGATCGGTGCGCTGTGCCACGAGCAGCCGGAGAGCGCGCTGTTTCTCGGTTTGGGTGCGGGCACACTGACCCAGGCTTGCCTGAAGTTTCTGCCGCTCGAAGACGTCGAGGCCATCGAACTGCGCCCGGACGTGCCGCGCCTGGCCATCGAATATCTTGGCCTGGATGATGATCCGCGTTTGTACATCCGCGTCGGCGATGCGCTGGAATTGCTGCCGACTGCCGAGCCGGCGGATCTGATTTTCGTCGACCTCTATACCGATGTCGGTCCCGGTGTCGGGCATCTGGCCTGGAGTTTTCTCGGCGATTGTCAGAAGCGCCTGAATCCGGGCGGCTGGCTGGTGATCAACCAGTGGGCCACCGACGATGGCAAACCACTGGGCGCGGCATTGTTGCGCGGCCTCTATCACCGGCATTACTGGGAGTTGCCGGTGAAGGAGGGCAACGTGATTCTGATCGTTCCGGCGGATCTCGATCAGGCGCTGGACATGCAGGCGCTGACCCAACGAGCCGAAGCGCTGGCGCCGCAGTTGGGGTACTCGTTGCAGTCGTTGATCAACGCGATTCGCCCGGCGACCTGAGCCGGCAGTACCGCCCCCTTCGCGAGCAGGCTCGCTCCCACATTTGAAATGCGTTCGACCTGTGGGAGCGAGCCTGCTCGCGAAAAGGCCCTGACAGGCAGCAGATTCTTCACACCCCTTTGAAAATCCCTGGCCGCCGCTCCACCAGCGATCTCACCCCCTCCCGGGCATCTTCAGTGGCGAGCAACTTCTTCACCAGCGCCGGTAACGCCTGCGCCGCCGCTGTCTCACCCTCATAGCGCGCCTGCCGCGCTGACATCAAGGTCGCCTGCACGCCCAGCGGTGCTTGCCGGGCAATCCGTTCGGCCAGCTCGATCGCGCGGGGCAGCAAGTCTTCACTGGCCATCACTTCCTGGACCAAGCCCAGATGCAACGCATCGTGTGCATCAAACTCGTCGCCGGTGAGCAACCAGCGCATCGCATTGCCCCAGCCGGCGATCTGCTGGAAACGCAAAGTCGCCCCGCCAAACGGAAAAATCCCACGTTGCACTTCCATCTGCGCGAAGCGGGTATTGCTCGCGCACAGATTGATGTCCGCCGCCAGCATCAGCTCGATGCCGATAGTCAGGCAGTAACCCTGCGCGGCGACGATTACCGGCTTGCTCACCCGTGGCCCGACGAAAACGCCCCAGGGATCGCACCCGCCTGTCGGAACCTGCCAGCCTTCGGCCAGAGCCGCGCTGGCATTGACCAGATCAAGCCCGGCGGTGAAGTGCTCGCCGTGGCCGAACACCACGGCGACCCGCGCTTCGCGGTCGGCTTCGAACTCGCCGTAGGCCAGGCTCAGGTCGTTGAGCAGGTCGATATCGAAAGCGTTGCGCTTGGCCGCCCGATCGAGGCCGATCAAGTGCACATGACCACGACGTTCTCGGCTGACGCGGCCGGCGCAGGGCTGATTCATGGCTAAATCCTCAAGCGGGAAGGGCGGATGCGCGGCGCTTTGCCGCAGGTCGGTGAACCGTTTAAGCGTCATCGCCCGCAGGGCCGGGCCTTTGCAAAATAGACCGTTGCGCGATTATCCGCAAAACCCCGTTACACGGCGGTGACACACGGATAGGGGCCACAAAAAAAGCTCCCTTTTCGGGCGAAATCCGGTATAGTGCGCGCCGGCCTTTAACCGGGCCGCGTTTAGGTAGCGCATTTCCCGAAGTCAGCTTCGGCTGCACGTCCGCATTGCGGGCTCTTCCTTGACGATTCATCTTCATTCATTCGTTTTCGCAAATCCCCGCCGACAAAGCTGCCAGGGCGACTCTTGAGTCTCAACACGGCATGCGCAGCTTTGGAGCATGGGTCTTTGCGGATGCACTTAGAGGCAGACCCATGACCCAGGAAACCGGCGGATTCGCCGCTTTTAATCTCAACCCGAATATTCTTGCAGCCGTCGCAGCGACTGGCTACGAAGAGCCTTCGGCGATTCAGCAGCAATCGATCCCGATCATCATGGCCGGCCAGGACATGATTGGCCAGGCGCAAACCGGTACCGGTAAAACCGCCGCGTTCGCACTGCCTATTCTGCACCGCATCGATCCTGCCAAGCGCGAACCGCAAGCCCTGATCCTGGCGCCAACCCGAGAGTTGGCGCTGCAAGTAGCAACCGCTTTTGAAACCTACGCCAAGCAAATGCCAGGCGTCACCGTCGTGGCTGTCTACGGCGGCGCGCCGATGGGCCCGCAACTCAAGGCAATCCGTAATGGCGCACAGATTGTTGTCGCTACTCCGGGTCGTCTGTGCGATCACTTGCGTCGCGACGAGAAAGTCCTGTCGACCGTGAACCATCTGGTTCTCGACGAAGCTGACGAAATGTTGAAGCTGGGCTTTATGGATGACCTGGAAGTCATCTTCAAGGCTCTGCCATCGACCCGCCAGACCGTGCTGTTCTCGGCGACCCTGCCGCAGTCGATCCGCGCCATTGCCGAACGCCACCTGCGCGATCCGCAACACGTCAAGATCCAGACCAAGACCCAGACCGTTACCGCGATCGAACAGGCTCACCTGTTGGTTCACGCTGACCAGAAAACCTCGGCCGTGCTCAGTCTGCTGGAAGTCGAAGACTTCGACGCCCTGATCATGTTCGTGCGCACCAAGCAAGCCACTCTGGACCTGGCCAGCGCCCTCGACGCCAAAGGCTACAAAGCCGCCGCGTTGAACGGTGACATCGCCCAGAACCAGCGTGAGCGCGTCATCGACTCGCTGAAAGATGGCCGTCTGGACATCGTTGTCGCCACCGACGTTGCTGCCCGTGGTCTGGACGTTCCGCGCATCACTCACGTGTTCAACGTTGACATGCCGTACGACCCGGAATCCTACGTGCACCGTATCGGCCGTACCGGCCGTGCCGGTCGCGAAGGTCGTGCACTGCTGCTGGTGACTCCACGTGAGCGCCGCATGCTGCAAGTGATCGAGCGCGTAACCGGTCAGAAAGTTGCCGAAGTGCGTCTGCCGGACGCTCAAGCCGTTCTCGATGCTCGCATCAAGAAACTGACCAACAGCCTTTCGCCGCTGGTTGCTGATGCCGAATCGACTCACGGTGAGCTGCTCGACCGCCTGACCGCCGACATCGGTTGCACCCCGCGTGCTCTGGCTGCTGCGCTGCTGCGCAAAGCCACCAATGGTCAAGCGCTGAACCTGGCCGCAATCGAGAAGGAACGTCCACTGGTGCCGAACAACGCACCGCGTGGCGACCGTCCTGAGCGTTCCGGTGATCGTCCTGATCGTGGTGACCGCGAGCGTCGCGCGCCAATGCCTTTGGGCGAAGGCCGTGCTCGTTGCCGTACCGCGCTGGGCGCGCGTGACGGTATCGCTGCGAAAAACCTGCTGGGCGCCATCCTCAACGAAGGCGGTCTGGCCCGTGAAGCGATCGGTCGCATCCAGGTGCGTGACAGCTTCAGCCTCGTCGAGCTGCCGGAAGAAGGTCTGGAAAAACTCCTGACCAAACTGAAGGACACTCGCGTGGCCGGTAAGCAGCTCAAGCTGCGTCGCTACCGCGAAGATTGATCCGCCCTCGGGCTGATTGATCGCACATAAAAAATCCCCGACTGGTTCGGGGATTTTTTTTGCCTGCTCATCGGGCGACACAACACCTTGTGGGAGCTGGCTTGCCAGCGATGACGTCAGCCGAAGCGATAAATATCCATACCCAGCGCCCCCATCGTGAAACCCTGATGCGCCACGCTGAAAACCCCGCCAGCACCGCGAGCAAAGTACAGCGGCAACAAATGCTCATCACTCGGGTGACTGCGCACGGCATTCGGCGCCTGCTGGCGATAATCATGCAGCGCTGTTTCATCGTCGGCCGCCAGCTTGTCGATCATCCAGTCACGGAAATCCCGCGCCCACGGTTCAACGCTTTCCGGGCCGGCATGCCAATCCAGCTCCCGGAGGTTGTGGGTGATGCTGCCGGAGCCGATCAACAGAATGCCGTGTTCGCGTAGGCTCGCCAGTGCACGGCCAACTCGCGTCTGCAATGCCGGTCCGCCGCGACTCGGCAACGAGACTTGCACCACCGGAATATCGGCCTGCGGATACATCAAAGACAGTGGCACCCAAATACCATGATCGAACGGTCGTTGCGGATCGAGCCGCGCCGGCAGGTCATTGGCGTTCAGCAGTTGAGCCACCTCGGCGGCCAGCTGCGGATTGCCCGGTGCCGGGTACTGCACTTCAAACAGCGCACGGGGGAAACCGCCGAAGTCGTGCCAGGTTTCCGGGTGCGGGTGGCTGCTGACCAGCAGTTCCTGGCTTTCCCAGTGCGCCGAGACGATGACAATGGCGTTGGGGCGCGGCAGTTGAGCGGCCAGTCGCGCCAGTGCCGGGCCGCTGGCACCGGGCTCCAGCGCCAGCATCGGTGAACCGTGGGAGATAAACAGGCTGGGCAACATGGACGGGCTCCTGAGCGCTAAGATGAACCATCTTCAGTCAGATCATCGATCTGAATCCAATATAAGTTTCTGCGGTTTTTCATCGGTTTTTCGGGAGTGATCCATGCAGCCTGAGTTTTGGTACAAGAAATGGGATTCGAACCAGATCGGCTTTCATCAGCCCGAGGCCAACCCGTATTTGCAGCGCTACTGGCCGGAGCTGGCGATTGCACCGTCGGCGCGTGTGCTGGTGCCGCTGTGCGGGAAGAGTCTGGATCTGCTCTGGCTTGCCGGGCAGGGACACCAGGTGATTGGGGTTGAGCTAGCGGAAAAGGCTGTCGAGGAGTTTTTCAGCGAACATCAGTTGCAACCGCAGATCAGCGAGCAGGGCGCATTCAAGGTTTATCGCAGTGTTGCGTTCGAATTGTGGTGCGGTGATTTTTTTGCGCTGACGGCCGAGGACGTCGCAGATTGTACTGCGCTGTATGACCGCGCCGCGCTGATTGCCTTGCCGGACGCGATGCGCCAGCGCTACGCGGCGCATTTGCAGCACTTGCTGGCGCCGGAGATGAAAGGGCTGGTGATTACCCTGGATTACGATCAGACGCAGATCCCGGGACCGCCGTTTGCGGTGAATGATGATGAGGCGCAGCGGCTGCTGGGCCAGGGTTGGCAGCTGGAGAAACTGGAAGAGCGAGATATTCTGGCTGAGAGCCCCAAGTTTCTACAGGGCGGGGTTGAGTGGTTGGTGGAGCGGGTTTATCGGGTTTCTTCCAGATAGTTTTTTATTAGCAGCTCCGGCGTCTTCGCGAGCAGGCTCGCTCCCACAGGGGAATGCGTTTCAAAGGTGGGAGCGAGCCTGCTCGCGAATGGGACTTTGCTGACAACGCATGATCTGAAGATACAAAAAAAGGCCCGCATCACTGCGGGCCTTCTTTTTTATTGCGATCAAATCAACCGCGACGACGCAGTGCGTCAATACGCTCTTCCAGCGGCGGGTGGCTCATGAACATGCGGGCGAAGCCCTGTTTGATGCCACCGTTGATGCCGAAGGCGTTCAGGGTGTCGGGCATATGCACCGGCAGGCCCTGTTCGGCGCGCAGACGTTGCAGAGCACCAATCATCGCGCTGGTACCGGCCAGGCGGGCGCCGGCTTCGTCGGCACGGAATTCGCGCTTGCGCGAGAACCACATGACGATTGCGCTGGCGAGGATGCCCAGCACCAGTTCGGCGAAGATGGTCGCCACGTAATAGGCGATGCCCTGGCCTTCTTCGTTCTTGAAGATGACCTTGTCGACGAAGTTGCCGATGATCCGCGCGAAGAACATCACGAAGGTGTTCACCACGCCCTGGATCAGAGCCAGCGTGACCATGTCGCCGTTGGCGACGTGACCGATTTCGTGGGCCAGTACGGCTTTCACTTCATCGGGCGAGAATCGCTCGAGCAGGCCCTGGCTGACCGCGACCAGCGCGTCGTTCTTGTTCCAGCCGGTAGCGAAAGCATTCGCTTCGTAGGCCGGGAAAATCCCGACTTCAGGCATCTTGATCCCGGCTTCGCGGGACAATTGCTCGACCGTTTGCAGCAGCCATTGCTCATGACGAGTGCGTGGCTGGCTGATGATTTGCGTACCGGTGCTCATCTTCGCCATCCACTTGGAGATGAACAGCGAGAACAGCGAGCCGGCGAAACCAAAGACCGCACAGAAGACCAGCAGCTGACTGAGGTCGAGGTCGACCCCGTTGGCCGCCATGAACCCGTTGAAGCCGAACAGGCTCAGGGTGATGCTGGCTATCAGCACGACCGCCAGGTTAGTGGCCAAAAACAGCAGGATGCGCATCATGGTTGTAGAACTCTCCTCAAGCTAAAGATGTAGCGTACTGCGGGGTATATAAGGTGCGGCACCGGGCTATTCAACCGAGTGACTATTTCAAACTGTGTCCTACAGCGGTTTCTTGAGGAAAAAGAAAATTCCCACCCTCGATTCCGACACGGATGACACAGCCTTTCGCCCCGCCGCCATTAGGTCAGACACGTCTGTACGGCTCGCATCGCAAGTGTAGAAGGGCTGCAAAGGCGCGGAACAAAGATGTGTTGCTGAATCAGACAGTGCGCAACAGTCAATCCGTTGCGCACTGCTGGCCATTACTGGCGGTAGGACTTGAGGAAGTTGCCGATGCGGCCGATGGCCATTTCCAGATCATCGACGCGGGGCAGGGTGACCACGCGGAAGTGATCCGGCCACGGCCAGTTGAATGCCGTGCCCTGCACCACCAGCAGCTTCTCGGAAAGCAGCAGATCAAGCACGAACTTCTCGTCGTTGTGGATCGGGCAGACCTTCGGGTCGATTTTCGGGAACGCGTACAACGCGCCCATCGGCTTCACGCAGCTGACGCCGGGAATATCGTTGAGCAACTCCCAAGTGCGATTGCGCTGCTCCAGCAGGCGACCCTGCGGCAGCACCAGATCGTTGATGCTCTGGTAGCCGCCCAGCGCGGTCTGGATTGCGTGCTGGCTCGGCACGTTGGCGCACAGGCGCATGTTGGCCAGCATGTCGATGCCTTCGATGTAGCTCTGCGCGTTGTGTTTCGGCCCGGAGATGGCGATCCAGCCGGAGCGGAAACCGGCCACGCGGTAGGATTTCGACAGGCCGTTGAACGTCAGGCAGAGCAGATCCGGCGCCAGCGAGGCAGTGCAGATATGCACGGCGTCGTCATAAAGAATCTTGTCGTAGATCTCGTCCGAGAACACCACCAGGTTGTGCGCGCGGGCGATTTCCAGCATGCCCAGCAACACTTCCTTCGAGTACACCGCACCGGTCGGGTTGTTCGGGTTGATGATCACCATGGCCTTGGTGTTCGGGGTGATCTTGGCCTTGATGTCGGCCAGATCCGGAAACCAGTCGGCGCCTTCGTCGCACAGATAATGCACGGCGTTACCGCCAGCGAGGCTGACGGCAGCGGTCCACAGCGGATAGTCCGGGGCTGGCACCAGCACTTCGTCGCCATTATTGAGCAGCGCCTGCAGCGACATCACGATCAGCTCGGAAACGCCGTTGCCCAAGTAGATGTCTTCGATGCCGACACCTTCAACCTGCTTCTGCTGGTAGTACTGCATCACCGCCTTGCGCGCGCTGAACAGGCCTTTGGAGTCGCTGTAACCTTGCGCGGTCGGCAGGTTGCGGATCACGTCCTGGAGGATTTCGTCCGGCGCTTCGAAACCAAACGGCGCCGGGTTGCCGATGTTCAGCTTGAGGATGCGCTGGCCTTCCTCTTCCAGTCGTTTGGCGTGCTTGAGCACCGGGCCGCGAATGTCATAGCAGACGTTGGCGAGCTTGTTCGATTTGCTGAACTGCATGGCGATGTGATCCCGAAAATGAACGATCCAGGCGGCAAATGGACAACCGTACTGGGATTGCTGCGTCTTCGCACAGGCGGAGGTCTGGCGCTTTAGCGCTCAGAATCCGTTTGAATGCGCCCGGTCTGGCTGCCAGACTGGCGCGTGACGAGGCGCAATCATACGTGCCGCCCGATCCGTGGAAAAGGTACAGATCGGGCTTTTTCAGCCGCTGAGGTGTGATGATGGAAAAGTTGCAGAAAACCCTGGAAGAATGGCGTGCCATGCTCGACCCCGAGCAGTACAACGTCTGCCGTCTGAGTGCCACCGAGCGTCCGTTTTCGGGCAAATACAACAACACCAAAACCGACGGTGTCTACCACTGTGTCTGCTGCAACGAGCCGCTGTTCGACTCCAAGACCAAATTCGACTCCGGCTGCGGCTGGCCGAGCTTTTACGCGCCGATCGGCGATAGCGCGATGACTGAGATCCGCGACACCAGCCACGGCATGATCCGCACCGAAGTGAAATGCGCGCGCTGTGATGCGCACTTGGGCCACGTGTTCCCGGATGGCCCACCACCGACCGGCCTGCGTTATTGCATCAACTCGGTGTGCCTGAATCTCGAGCCCCGGGAATAACCGAAACAGGCGACATCGCGTCGCCTTTTTATCGGTCAATTAGATTGCACACAATTCAATTGCTCGTTATGTTTGCGCCTTCCTGACCATTGCGGAGCCGACCCATGAGCGACAACCTGCTGAATATCCCGTGCACCACCATCAAGGGTGAGCAAAAGACCTTGGCCGATTTCGCCGGCAAAGCCGTGCTGGTGGTCAATACCGCGAGCAAGTGTGGCTTCACTCCGCAATACAAGGGCCTCGAAGAACTCTGGCAAACCTACAAGGATCAAGGGCTGGTGGTACTGGGTTTCCCGTGCAACCAGTTCGGCAAACAGGAGCCGGGCAATGAGGGCGCCATCAGCGAGTTCTGCGAACTGAATTTCGGCGTCAGCTTCCCGCTGTTCAAGAAGATCGACGTCAACGGCGCCGATGCTCATCCGCTGTTCGTGCAGTTGAAGAAGCGCGCCCCGGGCCTGCTCGGCTCGCAGGGCATCAAGTGGAATTTCACCAAGTTCCTGATCGGCAAGGATGGCCAGTTGGTCAAGCGTTTCGCCCCGACGACCAAGCCGCAGGACCTGAGCGGCGAGATCGAAGCTCTACTGAAATGAGCCTGGCGGTTGATTCGCTGAAGCTCGACAGCCAGTTGTGCTTCAAGCTGTACGCGGCCTCGCGGGCGGTGATTCGCGCCTACAAGCCGATGCTCGATCAGTTGGGCCTGACCTACCCGCAGTACCTGGCGATGCTGGTGCTGTGGGAATGGCAGGATGCTGCGCCGGAGCAACCGACGGTCAAGGCCTTGGGCGAACGTCTGGCGCTGGACTCGGGGACGTTGACTCCTCTGCTCAAGCGTCTGGAGCAGAGCGATCTGGTCCAGCGTCGGCGCTCGGCGCGGGATGAACGCGAGATGCACCTGAGCCTGACGCCTGCCGGAACAGCACTGCGCGAGCAGGTCGGGCCACTCAAGGCGCGCCTGCTCTGCGACAGTGGCGTAGATCTCGACCGGCTCAATGATTTGCGCGCCGGCCTCGATCATTTGCTCGGGCAGATCAAAGGGCTTTAGTAGTCGGCATCCACTGATCAAGCAACGCGGCGAGTTCTTCGCGGCGAAACGGTTTGGCCAGATAGTCGCTCATGCCCGCCGCGCGGCAGCGTTCGCGTTCCTCGGACATGGCATTGGCGGTCAGCGCGACAATCGGCAGACTCGGCCAGCGCCCGCTCTGGCGAATCTGCCGACTGGCTTCATAGCCATCCATCACCGGCATGTTGCAGTCCATCAGCACCAGATCGAAATCGGCAAACTCCAGTTGATCAAGCGCCTCGGCACCATGCCCCGCCACCACTACATCGCAGCCAAGCTTGCCGAGCATGCCTTTGGCGACCAGTTGATTGACCGGGTTGTCCTCGACCAGCAGCACCTTGCCCCGGCGCGCGGACGGCAAGGCATCCGCTTGTGCTTCGCTGAGGGTGGCGGCGTCCGGTTGCAGAATCCGTCGCAGATGCTGGTACAGCGCGTTGCGCGCCAGCGGCCGGGCTTGCTGCTGCAAGGGGGCGAGGGCGGCGGCTTCTTCGCTGGGCAGAAAACTGCCGTAAGCAGTCACCAGCAGAATCGGCGCGGTGATGCTAGGGCGCAGACCGAACAGGCATTCCGGGCAATCGGTGATCAGCACATCCGGACTCAGGCCCAGCAGCGAATCATCAATAGTGCGCTGCGTGTATTCCAGGCCCCACACCGGCAACAGGCTTTTCAGCAATTCCGCCAGGCCACTGCTGGCAGCGGTGATGGCGAGAACCTTGCCGCGTAACGGTATCGGCGGCAGCGCGCGGGTGTGAGAGGGCAGTGGCAGTTCGGCGCAGAACTGGCTGCCGAAGCCGCTTTCGGAGCTGATGGTCAGCCGACCCTGCATCGCCTCGCACAGGTTGTACGTCAGCGCGAGCCCCAGCCCGGTGCCGCCGTACTGACGGGTGATACCGGCGCCGGCCTGGGTGAACGGCTGGAAGATTTTCACCTGCGCTTCCTGGGCGATGCCTATGCCGGTGTCGCAGACTTCGATGCGCACGCCACCCTTGTACGCCGACAGACGCACATCGACCCGACCGAAGCGGGTGAATTTCAGCGCGTTGGACAGCAGGTTGCTGACGATCTGCCGCACCCGGGTCGGGTCGCCCAGCACCAGCGCCGGGAAGTGCGGCTCGATCAGACAGGTCAGCTCGACGCTTGGCGCGGCGTTCTGCGAGAGCAGGTTGGCGGTGTCTTCGATCAGCGAACCGAGGTCGAAGGGGATGTTTTCCAGCTCCAGTTGCCCGGCGTCGAATTTCGACAGGTCGAGAATATCGTTGAGCAGTTCCACCAGCACCTTGCCCGAGTCGTGGGCGATTGACAGTTGTTGCTGCTGCTCGGCGTTGAGCGGGCCATCCAGCGACAGCGCGATCATCCCCAGCAAACCGTTGAGTGGCGTGCGGATCTCATGGCTCATATTGGCCAGAAACGCCGAACGCGCTTCGGCCATGTCCAGCGCAGTGCGGCGGGCCACTTCCAGCTCTTCGTTGGATTGACTGAGGCGGGCGTTGATTGCCTTGAGTTCGGCGGTGCGCGCAGAGACGATGTCTTCCAGTTGCGCGAGGTATTCGGTCAGGCGGTTTTCCGCGGTGCGCCGTTGCTGGATTTCGGTGGCGATGTTCTCGAACTGCTGATTGGCGACTTTGACCAGCACGCCGATCTCATCGTTGCCGTGGCCGGCCGGGCACTCAAGCGTGGTCGGCTCGGCGCTGCGCGGGTCGCGGCCGCTGAGTTCACGGATGACCCGCACCAACGGCTTGGTCAGCATCACGTAGAACAGCGCCAGGAGGATCCCGGTCAGCAGCAGGCTGCGGGCGAAACCGTTGAGCAGTGTGACTTCCGCACGGCGCAGGAAGCGGCTGCCGAAGGCATAAGTGTCGACTTCAAGCTTGAGAACGCCGAGGGATTCGTTGGGCAAGTGGTCGAGATACAGGCGGTCTTCGAAATGACGCTTGGCGCCGAACAGGAAGTCGCTGATCAGCCGATAGCTGCTCTGCAGTTCCGGGCGTTTGACGCTGGCCAGCACGGTATCGTTGTTGTCGATCAGTTGCGCGGCGATGATCGCCGGCGAGCGCAGCAGGCCCAGGGTGAGCTCCTGCGCGAGCTCGGCGTCGATGTTATAGGCGATGCGCGAGGCCGGATTGTGGCTGATTTCCAGCAGCGCGAGGATTTCACGGTTGATGGAAGCGTCTTCGCTGGCATAATCGATGCCGATCTGCAGCAGACTGAGCAGGGTGCCCAGAATGAACCCGACCAGCACGGTAAGCCTGGCTTGCTTGTAAGACAGCCGGTGGGTGAATTTGATATCCATGGGTTGTTGAACCACTTCCGTTTCCCTTCGCTGCTCAAGCATAGTCGATCATGCAGGGATACCGAGGTTCCCGAATCGCCTTGTAACAAGGCTTGCTGAGGCGATTTTATCTGTGTGTCGTCGCTGGATCGTCATCATCACTGTGAAAGTGCCCGAGGAGAAGACGTGGATTCCCGATTGAATGCTTTTCTTGAACGCGCCGAGTCGGTTCTGGCGCGAATCGAACCACTGTTGCCGGCACCGCGCCCCGTCATTGACTGGAACACATGCCTGGCAGCGCGCTGGCAGCGTGACGGTCGCAGCGGTTACCTGTTGCCGCTGGAAGTCAGCCTCGACATGCGTCTGTCCGACCTGATCGGCGTCGACCGGCAGTTGGAGCAGTTGGGGCGCAACACACAACAATTTCTTGATGGCATGCCGGCCAACCACGCCTTGCTCTGGGGTTCACGCGGTACCGGCAAGTCTTCGCTGGTGCGTGCGTTGCTGGCCGAGCACGCCGGTGCCGGCCTGCGTCTGATCGAGATCGAACGCGATCACTTGGCTGACCTGCCACGCGTGTTCGAGCAAGTCGCCAAATTGCCGCAACGATTCGTGCTGTTCTGCGATGACCTGTCGTTCGAATCCGGCGAAGGCGACTACCGCGTGCTGAAAAGCGTGCTCGACGGTTCGCTCGAGCAGGCCCCCGACAATGTCTTGTTGTACGCCACTTCCAACCGCCGCCACCTGGTGCCGGAAAAGGAAAGCGACAACGAAAACTGGAAGCGCGTCGACGGCGAACTGCACCCGAGCGAAGCGGTGGAAGACAAGATCGCCCTGTCCGACCGTTTCGGCCTGTGGCTGTCGTTCTACCCGTTTACCCAGGAACATTTTCTCGACGTCGTCGAGCACTGGATCGGCCAGTTGGCCGCCAAGGCCGGCCTGAGCTGGCAGCGCGACGAAGCACTCGACATCCTCGCCGTGCGCTGGGCCACCGGCCGCGGTAATCGCAACGGACGTTGCGCGTATCAATTCGCCCGCTACTGGGTGGGACTGAAATTGCTGGAGCACAAGGCATGATTGATTTGCAACAAAGCGGCCAGGGCCTCGAAGGCTACGGTATGTTGGCCGCGCAACTGGAATCGCTACTGGCGGACGAACGCGATTTCATCGCCAATGCCGCGCAGTTTTCCGCGTTCCTGTTCAACCAGCTCGATGATTTGAACTGGGCCGGTTTCTACCTCAATCGTAACGAAGAGCTGGTGCTCGGCCCGTTTCAGGGCCAGATCGCTTGCGTGCGCATCCCGTTCGGGCGCGGTGTTTGCGGCGCCGCTGCTGCCAGCCTGCAAACCCAGCGCGTCGAGGATGTACATGCCTTCCCGGGCCACATTGCCTGCGACAGCGCTTCCAACAGCGAACTGGTAGTGCCCTTGGTCAAGGACGGTCGCCTGATCGGCGTGCTCGACCTCGACAGCCCGAAGCTGGCGCGTTTCGGCGCCGAAGATCAGGCCGGCATCGAGCAACTGGCGGCGATTTTCCTGCGCCTGACCGACTGCTGATCAACCGCCGAGGCCAGCCTTGTGCAACAGGCTGGCCGTATCCACGCTGTCGATTTGCGCGGGATCGAGAAACCGCGTTGCGTACTGCATGTACACCCCTTCGTTGATGAACAGGCCGAACAACGGCGCATCGATATGCGCTTCACGGCACATGGTCGCCATGATCCCCAGCGCCTCGCTCAGCGACTTGGCTTTCTTGTAAGGGCGATCGGCGGCGGTCAGCGCTTCGAAAATATCGGCAATCGCCATCATCCTGGCCGGCAGGCTCATCTCCTCGCGTTTCAGCCGTTTCGGATACCCGGTGCCGTCCATTTTTTCGTGATGGCCGCCGGCGATCTCGGCAATGCTGTCCAGGTGACCGGGGAAGGGCAGGTGGCTGAGCATCATGATCGTCTGCACCATGTGATGGTTAATGATGTAGCGCTCTTCGCGGGTCAGCGTGCCGCGGGCGATCTTCAGGTTGTACAACTCGCCGCGGTTGTACTTGTACGCGGGCACATCGAGTTTGAAGCCCCAGGGGTTGTCCTCGGGGATCAGCTCGTTCTTGTCACGTTCGATCAGATGCTCGGGTTTGTCGGCCAGCAGACTTTCACTGACGGGCAGCAGCTGCGCAGGGGTTTTCGCCTGGCGGCGGTTTTCTTCCCATGACACACCGAGGCGATCATCGAGGGTGCGCAGCCATCTGCGTTGCGCCACTCGCTCGAGGCGTTGCAGGTCGGCCTCGGCCATGGCCTCGCCACCGAGATTGCAGCGGGCGACAAAGGCGAAGTCGTCATCGAGCGTCAGCAACTCACTATCACGGGCGCGGGCCAGCGCCGCTTCGTCTGCACCGTTCGCCAGCGTCTGCCAGTAGTTGATCCACACGTCACGCTTGAGCACCTCGAAGCGGGTGCGGATTTCGTGGATGCGGTCGTTGATGGTCTCGAGCTTGGTGGCTTTGTCGACCACGTATTCCGGCGTCGTGACCTTGCCGCAATCGTGCAACCACGCTGCGATGTGCAACGCCTCCCATTCATCCTCGCTCGGTTGGTAAGCGCTGAACGCCGGGTCCTGGCTTGCCGCAGCAGCCTGGGCGAGCATCAACGTCAGTTCCGGCACCCGCTGGCAATGGCCGCCGGTGTAGGGGCTCTTGGCGTCGATCGCGCTGGCCAGCAGTTGGATGAAGGCGTCGAGCAGTTGTTTCTGCCGCGCTTGCAGACGCTGACTTTCGATGCTCACCGCCGCCGCGCCGGACACCGCCTGCAAGAAGGCAATTCGGTCAGGCCGCAGCTTTTCCAGATCACTCGGCTCACCACTGTCATTGACCAGCAGAATCAGCAGGCCGATGGTTTCATCGTGCTGGTTGTGCAGGCGGATGCCGATCAGGTGAATGCGCGGTGATTCCATGGCCAGGAGGATTTTCTGCAAGTCGCCGGCCTGATCGAAGCCCAGATGGCTGACGGTATTGTTGGCGCTGGCCAGTTGCTCGAACCACGCCGGGCCTGTGTTTTTATGCAACTCACGTCCTTGAATGTCGAACGCCTCCAGCTTCTGCGGCACGCCATCAATCACCAGTCCATAAGGTTCCATGCGCGCGCCGTCGGCTTCGCGCAGGTAGATCAGACCGGCCTGCGCCTGAGCGATCTGTACGGTTTCGAACAGCACGCGTTCGAGCAGCGGGGCAAACCGGGTTTCGGCGCACAGGCTGTCGGTGATGCGGAAGAAACTGCCCAGGGTTTCTTTCATCCGCGCCATCGACAGGCTTAATTGATCGACTTCCAGTACGGGCGAGCGGCGCGCCAGCGGAGAACTGAAGTCGAAGCTGCGGATCGCGTCGGCTTCCTTGACCAGGGCATGCAGCGGCTTGACCAGAATCCGCGAAATCACCCAGCCTAATGGCAGGCACAGCAACAGGATGGCGAGGGTGATCAGCGCGCCTTGCCAGCGCATGCGGAACGCATCCACCAGTAATTCGTCTTCCGGCACCAGCAGCGCCAGTTGCAGGCCTTTCGGCCCGCCTTCCTCGATGCTGGTGCGCGCGACGATCCATTGCCGGTCGTTTACTTGCAGACGCTTGCCGATATTGTCGGAGCTGAGCAGCGCGTTCAGCTCAGGGCTGAGATCGGCCGCTCTGGCCAGACGCGCAGTGCGGTCATCGACGATCAGGCGATGGCTGTCGGGGTAAGCTACGGCGTTGCCGTCAATGTCGTACAGCGCGATCTCTGTCGAGGGCGTGACCCGGTGCTTGCCCAGGGCGGTCGACAGCGAAGCGAGGGTCAGGTCGGCGCCGATCACCGCGTTCTCGCCGCTGCGCCGGGCCAGCGTGGTGCCGACATTGTGGGTCGAGAAAAATACATAGGGCTCGGTGGTGATTTGCCCGGCCTGTTGCAGGGCGTCGCTGAACCAGGTCCGGCTGCGCGGATCGTACGGCTCTTGGGGATGCTCGCGGCGGTTGATCGGTGTCAGGGCCTGATCAAAGAACAATGATTGCGAGCGTATGGCGCCTTGTGGAGCATGCTCGATGCTCCAGACTTGATAGGCCGCCGCTTCCGGCGCCTGAAGCTGCGCCTTCAGAGCCGGAGTACGCAGCGCGCGCACCATGAAGAAATCGCCATTGGCGTAACCCAGATACAGCGACGCCAGCGCCGGGTTGTCGGTGAGCGACTGGCTGAAGGGTTTGAGCAAGGGCAGGCGTTGTTCCAGATCACTAGCCTGGGCTGCCGGGGTATCCGCCAGCAGGCTTAACAGGTTGCGGATCGGCTGATAGGTTGCCTGCAGATCGAGGCGTACATCCTGCTCGATGCGGTCAAACAGCTTTTCGCTGCTCGACAGGATGATCTGCGTGGTCTGGTGGTAATTGAACAGGCCCAGCACCACGCCGGTGAGCAATAAAAGAAAGGTGAACATGACGCTGATGTGCACGTGCAGCGGCAACCGGCGTTGCTCGGGGCGCAGTGGGCTGTGCATTGCAGGCTCTCCATGAATGTTTAACTCACTGCTCAGCGTCCAAGCATAGTTAAGACTCGCTCACTGTGCCTTGATCGGCCAGGGACAATTGTTGTTGCAGGGCCTGCGCCAGTTCGAGCATCGCTTGGCTGGTTGCCGCCCAGCGACGGGCAATCTCCTGTGACGCGAGCGCTTGCTGGCAGGCGTCCTCGAGCTCATCGCAACATTCGATCAACCGCGAGGCCTGCGCGATGCGTGCTGCGCCCTTGATCTTGTGCGCAACCACTGCCAGCGCTTCGCGATCATCCTCGGGCGACAGCCTCAGCAGTTCTTCGCGGTCGAGACGGCTGCTCTTGAGCAGTTCCACCAGCATGCGCCGGGTTTGCCCGGGGTTGTTGCCGGTCAGCAGGCTCAGACTTTGCAGGTCGAAGACCGAGGCCGGTGAAGCCGGCGTGATGCCGTCGATCCACTGTCCGAGCAGGGTCAGGCTCAACGGCTTGAACAGGCAGTCGTCCATGCCGGCGAGCTTGCAGCGCTGGACTTCTTCGGGCTGGGCATTGGCGGTGAAACCCAGCACGGTGCACGGCGGGCGGTGGTTTTGCAGTTCAAGCTGGCGAATCCCACGGGTCATGTCATAGCCGTTCATCAAGGGCATGTTGCAGTCGACGATCACCAGATCGAAATGATCGGCCTTCCACCGCTCGAGGCCGCTGCAGCCATCTTCGGCAATGCTGAAGCGATGACCGAGAAACTCCAGTTGCTGACACATGAGCAAACGGTTGGCCGGATGGTCGTCGACAACCAGGACATGTAACGGCGTTGTCGCAGGCTTGATCAACGGTTCGCTTTTCGGCGGATTCGCCTTTGCCGGCAGGCTGTCCAGCGGCAGCGATATGCAAACCTGAGTGCCGATGCCGGGCTGGCTGCTCAACTGCAGTTGTCCGCCCATCATTTCGCACAGGTTGCGACTGATGACCAGCCCGAGTCCGGCGCCGTTTTTTGCCTGCCTACTGCCGTTATCCGCCTGCGAGAAAGGTTCGAACAAGCGCTGTTGATCTTCGGCGCTGATGCCTGAGCCGCTGTCCTGCACGGTCAGCTGCATCAATGTTCGCCCAGCAGCGTCTGCCGGGATCAGGTCGAGGGTGATCCGCACGTGGCCGCTTTCGGTGAACTTGATGGCATTGCTGACCAGGTTGGACAGCACTTGCTTGAAGCGCAGCGGATCCAGGTGCACATCCACAGCCGGGTTCGGCGGGTTGAAGACGACTTGCAAGGCAAGGTTTTTCTGCCGCGCTAGGCCGTCGAAGATGCGCGCAACGGAGGTCACCGTGTCGACCAGATTGATCCACTCCGGGGACAGGCTCAGGCGCCCGGATTCGATACGGGCAATGTCGAGAATATCGCCGATCAGCCCGAGCAGATCCTTGGCCGAATGGTAGGCCGTGTCGATCGAAGCGCGATCGGGGTGTTGCGGATCGATGCGTCGCAGGGTCAGTTCGAGCATGCCGATCACGGCGTTCATCGGTGTACGGATCTCGTGGCTCATGGTTGCCAGGAAGGTACTTTTGGCCCGGTTCGCCTCGTCTGCCTGTTCTTTGGCCGCACGCAGTTTTTCAAACAATTGGCGGCGTTCACTGATATCGATCCAGCCGCCAATGATGCCCTGAACGGCACCGCTGGAGTCGCGGTAGGGAAGTATCCAGTGGTAAATCGTCAGGCGGCGGCTGCCGATGTGCAGAGGCCGGTCGAGTATCAAGGGAATGCCTTCGGCAATGACTCTCTGGTAATCGGCCTGGAACGCCTCGGCCTCGAACGCATTGCTCAGAGTGCCTTGCACGACGCCTTTGCCGATGATGTCCTCGCGTCTGGCGTTGAACGCTTCGAGATAACTGTCGTTGCAACTTTGCAGCAGACCCTGGCGATCTCGCACGTAGATCGGGTGTGGTGTGCCGTTGACCAGCGAGCGCATGAACTCCAGTTGATCGTTCAGCGCGCGTTCGGCGGCCTGACGTTGCTTGATCTGGTGGCGCATGTAGGCGTTCCAGGTCAGTAACAGCAGCAGGATCAGGCCGGCGGCCGCGACTACTTGATAGAACAGGCGCTGATAGTTTTGCCAGATGTTCTGGGAGGCGGTGGAGTAACCGCGCCAGCGACCGTTGATCACGCCGAGCTCCTCGGGAGCGATGCTCAGCAGCGCCTTGTTGATGATCGAGGCCAGTTCGGTGTTGTCACGGGCGGTCGCCAGCGAGAAGGCTGCCTGACTGGTGCCGATCGTGGTGGTGATTTGCAGTGGCCGATCGAATATGCGCGATGAGATGAAATAGTTGGCGATTACCAGCGAGTTCACCGCGCCGTCGACGTGATTGTCGGCCAGCATCGACACGGCGCTGAAGGTGTCGGGGGTTTCGATCAGTTCGATGCCCGGAAAATTCTCATGCAAGTAGGCGACCAGCGGATTGCCTTGGGCGATCGCCAGACGCTTGCCTTTGAGTTGGGCCAGGTTGGTCGGGCTGTCGGCGCTTTTGCGGGTCAGCAGCACGTAGGAATTTTCCAGATAGGGACGACTGAAACTCAGGTTTTTTTCACGTTCGGCGCTGGGCAGCAGGGCGGCAATCAGATCGGCTTTGTGATTGTCGATCTGCCTGATCATTTCCGCATCGTTACGGCTGCGCTGGATTTCGAAACGCAGGCCGGTACGCAAGCGGATCAGCTCGAGCAGGTCGGCACTGATGCCGCGGAAATTGCCGGCGCTGTCGAAGAAGGTCAACGGTGCGTACGCCTCATTGACCACTACGCTGACGACGGGATGCTGCTTGAGCCAGTTCTCCTCACGATCCGTCAGCTGGAGTTTACTGTCGGTGAGCAGCAGGTCGCTGCCGGCGCTCCAGCGTTTGGCGATGTCATCGCGCTGGCTGCGCGGGATCGCTGCTAGCACGGTGTCGATGATGCCCAGCAACTGCGGATTGCTGCGCCGCACGGCGAAGCTGAAGCCATGGGCTTCCTGCTTGCCGAAGTTGGCCATGCGGACGTTATTGAGATAGCCCTTGTTGATCATGTAATGGGTGGAGAGGGTGTCGCCGAGAAACACATCGGCCTGGTCGAAGGCCACCGCGTTGATTGCGTTCTGATAGGACGGATAGCAGGTGATCAGCGCTTTGGGATACAGCGCCTTGATCTCCGGCAGCGGCAAATAGTGATACACCATGCTCAGGCGCAGGCCGGCGAGGCCTTCGGTTAGCGAGCGGGTTTCATCTTCGCGGGTCACCAGTACCGGCTGATCGACCGCGTAAGGTGTGGAGAGCGCGAGGTTGGCATTGCCTGCTTCGTAGCCGTTGGCTGTGCCAAGCAGGTCGATCTGGCCATCGATCAAGGCGCGAATGGCAGCCTCGCGCGAGGGAAAGCGTTGCACGCGAATCGGCAAACCGGTGGCCTGACCGAGAATCCCTGCGTAATCGGCGGTCAGTCCCTCGTAGTCCTGGCCACTGACGGTCATGTCGAATGGCGGGTAATCAGGTGCGGAGGTACCCAGTTTCAGTTCGCTGCGAGTCTGTAGCCATTGCCGTTGTGACGATTGCAGGACAATCCCGACAGCCTCGGTTGCCGAGCGGCTGAGCAACGCATAGTCGGGTGAGGGGCTTGGCGAGGCGAAGGCATTGGCGCTCAGATACAGAACGGCGCTCAAGGTGATCAGGTAGTCCTTCAGACGGCTGGGCATGTGGGGTCTCACACGAGTGCGTTGCGTTTGGCCATCTCGATAAGTTCTACAAGGGATCTGGCTTTGAGTTTTTGCATCAGACGCTTTTTATAAGTGCTGACGGTCTTGTTGCTCAGAAACATGCCCTTGGCAATTTCCTTGTTGGTGCGTCCTTGTGCAAATAACTGCAATACCATCAGCTCGCGATCATTAACGGATTTGAATAGTTCAAGTTCTGCATATCGAGTGTCATCGCTGCGCACCGGATTAAGTGCCTGACTGGGGAAGTAGTTGTAACCGGAAAGTACCGCTTTGATTGCGCTGACCAATTCGCTCAAGTCTTCCTGCTTGCAGACATATCCCGATGCACCGGATTGCATGCAGCGGATACCGAACAGCGTAGGACACTGCGCCGTCAGAATCAGAATCTTGAAATTGGAACCCATGGTGTTGAAGCGGGCCAGTACTTCGAGGCCGTCCAGCTTGGGAATGCTGATATCGAGAATGACCAGGTCGGGCATGCATTCACGGACCATCTGCATGGCATCGACACCGTTATCGGTCTCACCGACGACCTTGTAGCCTTCATGTTCCAGGAGCATTCGCACGGCGAGGCGGATGACCGGATGATCGTCCACAATAAAAACGGAGTTCATAAATAGAGTCCCATGCAAGCATGAATAAAGCGCGCACCTTAGCTCAGATGCATGAGCACTCGCATGGACTGGTAGTGTCGCGACTACGTTATCGGATTAATCCTACGCGTAATGAAGAAATGGACTACGTTGAAATTAGGATTGGCGTAAGGAAGCACGAGAGTTCAATTCGCCGAAGATGGAAATTATCCGAGAGCCAATATTGATCTCCAATTATTTACTGGTGTTTAAAGTTGTGTTTAACAAGTGCGGTTCGTTTTGTTTGGTTGCCTGGGTCAGCGCGATCCAGTCTTACCAGTTTAAAGAACGCGTATAACGTTCGTGGCGATAACTCACCGGGCATCAGCCGGCCAGACCAATGGCCGGCTGATGGGGACGATCAATGACTTGAGCGGCCGGTCATTTCCAGTGCCATGTCACTGGCGTAACTGTCGGTCATGCCGGCGATGAAATCGATCATGCGCAGAAACGAACTGTGCAGCGAACCTTGAGGGTCCGGCGCATTGTTGCCGAGCAAATCGAGAATACGCCGGCTCTTGAACGACGGCGTGCGGCCGTTGTGCTGCTCCAGCGCGGCACCGCAGAACGAATTGAGCAGAATCTCCAGCGTGGTATACGCGCCGATCTCATGCAGCGTCTTGCGCTTGTCCTGGAAGATCTTCTTGCGCGCGATGTCCTTGGCGTTCAACACGCAGCGCTTTGCCGGCCCGTGCATGTGTTCGACCAGATCGCCGTGCAGTGTGCCGGCGAGCAGGGCATCCTGCTGTTCGACAAATGCCCGCGCCGCCGCGTTGGTCAGGTGCTCGATGGCCTTGCCGCGCAGGATCGCCAGTTTACGCCGCCGGGAATCCTGCGGGCCGAGCTGGCGATAGGTTTCCGGCAAATCGTCGCCGACCAGACCGAGCAGCAGTGACTCGACTTCGGCGTATTCGAGCAGCTCCATTTCCAGACCGTCTTCGAGATCGATCAGCGCGTAGCAGATGTCATCGGCAGCCTCCATCAAGTACACCAATGGATGGCGTGCCCAGCGCTGGTCTTCGATTTGCGGCAGACCGAGTTTGTGCGCGATCTGTTCGAGCAATGGCAGCTCGCTTTGGTAGCAGCCGAATTTGTGTTTCTTGTAGCCGAGGGAGTCGGCGTGGCGCGCGGTCCACGGATACTTCAGGTAGGTGCCCAGCGTCGCGTAGGTCAGGCGTGTGCCGCCGTCGAACTGGTGATATTCCAGCTGCGTCAGCACGCGAAAGCCTTGAGCATTGCCTTCGAAATTGAGGAAATCACCACGCTCGGCCTCGCTCATGCCATCGAGCCAGCCACGTCCGGCGGCTTGTTGAAACCAGTGGCGAATCGCGTCTTCGCCGGAATGGCCAAACGGCGGATTGCCGATGTCATGGGCCAGGCAGGCCGACTGCACGACCATGCCGAGGTCGGCCGGGTCGCACCAGTCTGGCAGCGCGCTGCGCAAGGTTTCACCGACACGCATGCCCAGCGAGCGGCCGACGCAGCTGACTTCCAGCGAGTGGGTCAGGCGGGTATGAATGTGATCGTTGCTGGTGACCGGGTGCACTTGGGTCTTGCGCCCGAGGCGGCGAAAGGCACCGGAGAAAATGATGCGGTCATGGTCTTTGTGAAAAGGGCTGCGGCCGAGTTCTTGGGGGCTGTGCAGCGGCTTGCCGAGGCGTTCGCGGTTGAGCAGGGTTGGCCAATCCAAGGCTGAATCTCTCCGTCTGGTGACTGATCGCCCTAGCTTCCCGGTTCGGCTGCGCGCCTGCAAGCGGAACTACAGGCCTGCTGCGTCGATATCGATCAACAGCAAGCGTTCACCGTTATCGAAAAACTGCCCCGCAGTCAGGCAATACTGGTTGCTGGTGGCATCGCGATAGGTGTTCGACAGGGTCAGGCGGCGTTCTTCCCAGCCTTCGGCCAGCAGATGATAGAAATACGGTCGCCACGACCAGTTGTGCCCCAGATAGCGGTCATCGGCAAACCAGCCGTCATGGCGCCATTCGAGGTTGGGAGTCAGTTGCGTGCCGTGGCGGTCGCACTGATAAAAGCGCAGCAGCCAGGGAAACGCCTGCAATTGCGGCAACGCACTGAGCGGGGCGCGGGCCTGCGCCCATTGCTGCAGAATCGCCATCAGTTCGCTGAGCTGCTGACGCATTTGCATCAGCCGCCCGCGCTCGCTGAGTTTCTGCTTCACGTAGCGTTGCCGCAATTGCGCGAAATGCGCGACGAAGGCATCGGTAGCGAAGAATTCTTCTTGTGCCCGGGCGAAGAGAAATCCCTGCACATAGCGCGAGCCGCACTCCAGCGCGAAATTCAGCTGCGCTTCGGTTTCGACGCCTTCGGCGATGATCCAGCAGCCGGTTTTCTCGGCCATCTGGGCGAGAGCCTTTACCACATCGCTGCTCGGTCCGCCGAGGGCTGCAGCCTGAAACAGGCGCATATCGAGCTTGAGAATGTCCGGTTGCAGGGCCAGCACCCGATCCAGCTGCGAATAGCCTGCGCCGAAATCATCAATGGCGATTCTCGCCCCTGCGTCACGGTAGCGCCCGACCACGTGGGCCAGGCGTTCGCTGTTACCACCCAGTTCGGTGATTTCAAATACGATGCGCTGCGGATCAACCTCGTGTCGCGCCAGTTGTTTGAGACTTGGCAGCGCTTGATCGGCGCGCAGGCGGCTGATCCAGCGTGGTGACATGTTCAGGCTGAGAAACCACTCGGCCGGCGCTTCATGCAGGCGGCTGAGGGCGTGATCACGGATTTGCCGGTCGAGACGGCGCAAGGCAGTGGCCGGCGTGCGCGGATCGGCGAACAACGGTCCGACCGAGGTCAGTTGACCATCGCTCTGACGCAGGCGGCCCAATGCTTCGACGCCTGCAATGCGGCCGGTGGCGGTATCGATGAAAGGCTGAAAACAGGCGAGCGGTTGCCCGTCGATCACGGCAAGTCCTTAATCTTGTTTTTGGTTTGGCCGCGCTTGCCGGATAGGCACGCGGGATGGAATCTTCCGATTAGGAGATTCATCCCGGCGCTATTGCAAGAATGTAGCCAGAAGGGCGCTTCAGCGTTTGCCCGAGCTGTGCATGACCAGTCTGATCAGCGGCCCAAGCGTCGTGCCCAGACGCAGCAGTCGCGTCAAACCGCCACCACCGCTGCGTTTCGAGCCTTTGCCGGTGAGGAAACCCAGCAGCGTCACCGCTGCCACGCCCCACAACGGCGCATGCTTGATGCCGAAACCATCCTGCACGTTCTGCTTCATGCCACGCATGCGCTGCAACGGTTGCAGCACTTGCGCGGTTTCGTGGCGGATTTCCTGACGGTGCATTTCCATGCGCAGACGGATCAGCGCCTTGCGCATTTCCCGGCGCGAGCTGTTGTGCGGAAGTTCAGGCAGGCTCATGGCAGCAGGCGCTCCCGGTCGTTGGCCAGCTCTTCGAGCGTGCCGTGGAAAGGCGAGGACTCATCGAAAATCGCCGCTTTGAGGCGCAGACCGCAGAAGATCGACGCCAGCGTGTAAAACACGCACAGGCCGATGATCGCCGCCAGGCGGTAGGTGTCCCAGAAGATGATCATCACCAGCGTCGACAGACCTACCAGCAACAGCAGGGCAAAAACCAGCGCCAGGCCTGCGAACAGCAGCAGGCTGACAGTGCGTGATTTCTGCTCCTGCAGTTCGATGCCGAACAGTTCGACATGACTGTGCAGCAGGCCCAGAACGGCAGCGCCGAGGCGACGCGTAGAGGAGGCGGTGCCCGCAGTCGGGCCGGATTCACCGATCGACATGATCAGCGCCGAGTTGCCAGCAGGCCGATCAGAAAGCCGACGCCGGCAGCGATGCCCACCGACTGCCATGGGTTGGCCGACACATAGTCTTCAGTAGCGGTTACGGCCGCCTGACCGCGCTCACGCAGGGTGTCTTCGGTCACCTTCAGGGTTTCCCGGGCACGCAGCAGGCTGTCATGAATCTGGGCACGCAGCTCATCGGCCTGATCACCCGCGAGGGTCTTGGTGTGTTCGAGCAAGCGTTCGGTGTCGGCGACCAGAGTCTGGAAGTCGTTCATCAGGATTTCTTGAGCAGTCTTTGCCTTGATGCTGGCCATGGGTGGATCTCCGTAGGTGGCTTTGAAGCGTTCGAGTATGAGCCTTGCGCGAAGGTTCAGTGCAAATGCCTGGTACAACTTTTGCTGTGTCGTGGTGCGTCGCTCGGTATATGTGCGCTGTTGCCGGGCGTCCCAGCAGAAAAACTCTAATTAATTTACTAGCAGTTCGTGATCGGACATCGATAAATGCGCCAAATCAGTTCATCAACCCTGCCGTTGGATATTTGATGAGTCGTAATTTGGTGCATGAAATGCACACATGAACCGCTTTGGTGCCTTTTAGCCTTGGGTCTGCCTTCTCATGGAAAATCTGCAAAGCGCTGTGGACACGCTGGTTCACAGCTCCAACACGTTGTTCATTCTGATCGGTGCGGTGATGGTACTGGCGATGCACGCCGGTTTCGCCTTTCTGGAGGTCGGCACGGTCCGGCAGAAGAACCAGGTCAACGCGCTGGCGAAAATCCTCAGCGACTTCGCCGTGTCGACCCTGGCCTATTTCTTTATAGGCTATTGGATCTCCTATGGCGTCACCTTCATGCAACCGGCGGCGGTGCTCACGGCTGACCATGGCTATGGACTGGTGAAGTTTTTCTTTCTGCTGACCTTCGCTGCCGCGATCCCGGCGATCATTTCCGGCGGCATTGCCGAACGCGCGCGGTTTGTCCCGCAGTTGTGCGCGACGGCGCTGATCGTGGCGTTTATCTATCCGTTCTTCGAAGGGCTGATCTGGAACGGCAACTTCGGTTTGCAAGGCTGGCTGGCGGCGCAGTTTGGCGCGGCATTCCATGATTTCGCCGGCTCGGTGGTGGTGCATGCCGTGGGCGGTTGGCTGGCGTTGGCCGCTGTTCTGCTGCTCGGCCCGCGCAATGGTCGCTACCGCGATGGGCGCCTGGTCGCGTTCGCGCCGTCGAGCATTCCGTTTCTCGCACTGGGCTCGTGGATCCTGATTGTCGGCTGGTTCGGCTTCAACGTGATGAGCGCGCAGACGCTGCAAGGCGTCAGTGGCCTGGTCGCGGTCAACTCGCTGATGGCCATGGTCGGCGGTACCGTCGCGGCGTTGATCGTTGGGCGCAACGACCCTGGCTTTCTGCACAACGGCCCGCTGGCCGGGCTGGTGGCGATTTGCGCCGGATCCGACCTGATGCATCCGCTCGGTGCGCTGGTGACGGGCGCGATTGCCGGCGCCTTGTTTGTCTGGTGCTTTACCGCTGCGCAAGTCAAATGGCGTATCGATGATGTCTTGGGTGTCTGGCCGTTGCATGGTTTGTGTGGCGTGTGGGGCGGGATTGCCTGCGGCATCTTCGGTCAGTCTGCGCTGGGTGGCCTGGGCGGCGTCAGCCTGATCAGCCAGTTGATCGGCACTGCGCTTGGCGTCGCGGTGGCGCTGGTCGGCGGCTTCGTCGTCTACGGCGCGATCAAGGCATTGCATGGGCTGCGCCTGAGTCAGGAACAAGAGTATTACGGCGCCGACCTGTCGCTGCACAAGATCGGCGCGGTGAGTCAGGACTAGATTTCCTCATCATTGGCTCCGGGATAGAAACCGTGGAGCAGGCGATAGCGATCGATACGCACTTGATCGACCTTCTCCTGCACTTTGTGCGCGGGCAGGCCAAGCATGATCAGCGCGTGTGAAGCGAGCATCAGGCTTGACTCCAGAAGCTCCGGCACCACCTCGGTGGCGCCGGCGGCTCTGAGTTCCGCCGATTGGCTGTCGTCACGGGTGCGTACCAGAATCGGCACCTGTCGGTTGAGTCGCCGGGCTTCGCGCAGAATGCGCAACGCCACGTCACTTTGATCCACGGCAATCACCAGCAGCCTGGCGCGCAACAGGCCAACCGCAGTAAGCAGATCGCCACGCGCCGAGTCGCCGTAATGCACGTCGCTTTCCGCGGATGCGGCTTCCTGCACCCGCACCGGATCGTTGTCCAGCGCAACATAGGCTTGCCCCGCATTGCCCATGAAGCGGCCGATGGACTGGCCGACGCGACCGTAGCCGCAGATCACCACGTGCTGGTCGAGGTCGGCGTTGAGCGCGCTGATCTGTTCGATCTGCGCTTCCTGATTGGGCTTGCGGTGCAGCACGGCGGCGATGCGCGGCGCCGCACGCAACAGCAGTGGCGTGAGCAGCATCGAACAGAACGTCGCCGCAAGCAGCAGTGCACCCGGCTCGGCCGGCAACAGGCTGTTCTGCTGCATCTGCGCCATCAAGGCAAAACAGAATTCGCCACCCTGGGCCAGGGCGAGGCCGCTGCGCCATGCGGTTTCGCTGTCGCTGCCGCGCCACTTCACCAGCAGCGCGACCACGATGCCTTTGATCAGCATCAGGCCGAGCGTCAGGCCGATGATCAACAGGCTGTGACTGACGAACAATTGCAGGTCGATGAGCATGCCGATGCTGACGAAGAACACGCCGAGCAGAATGTCGCGAAAGGGCCGGATGTCAGCTTCGATCTGGTGCCGGTAATGGCTTTCCCCGAGCAACATGCCGGCAAGGAAAGCGCCGAGTGCAGGCGACAGCCCCAACAAGTGCGTGAGCCAGGCAGTCAGCAGCACGATCACCAGCGCCAGCAGGACGAATAGCTCCGCAGAGCGCGAGGCCGCCACTTCATGAAACAGCCGTGGCAATAACCAGCGACTGGCGAGCAGCAGGCCGAAGAACAGCACCAAGGTCTTGCCCAGGGTCAGCGGCAAGGCCCAATACCAGGCCTGCTCGCTGGTGCCGGCGAACACCGGAACCAGTGTCAGCAGCAATACCGCAACAACGTCCTGAAACAGCAGCACGCCGACCGCGTTCTGGCCGTGGCTGCTGAACACTTCACCAAGGCTGCCCAGCTCCTTGGTCACGATCGCCGTGGATGACAGCGATAAACCGGCACCGAGCAACAGCGCCGGCATCAGCGGCATACCCAGGCCCATCAACAGTGTGCCGAGCAGCGCTGCGCTGATCAGCACTTGCTGACTGCCGAGGCGAAACACCACCTGGCGCAGCGCAATCATCTTCGACAGGGAGAACTCCAGGCCTAGCGAAAACAGCAGAAACACCACGCCCAGCTCGGCGACATCCGGCAGATGTTCGCTCTCGTTGACCCAGTCGAATGCGTTCGGCCCGACCAGTAATCCCACGCACAGGTAACCCAGTACCGGCGGCAGTCGCAGGCGCCGGAACAGGGCAATCACCACCAGGGATGAGGCGAGGATGATCAACAGATTTGCAAACACGGGACACTCCGCTGTCAGGGCGTTGGCCTCTGAAGCGTAGAGGCAAAAAGTCCGCGAGGATGACGCATTTGCAATTTGCGCTGAATGATTTGCGTCAGGATTTTGCGCCGGGAGCGCTGGGTCCTTTGAGCGGCGCTGGGTCGACGAGGGTTTAGTGGCGTCCTAGAATGGGCTCACTTGTTTTCCGGTAATGCCGTCATGCCTCCTGAATGTCAGCTGTTCGGCACCCTCGGGTGTCACCTGTGTGAAGTCGCCGAAGCCGAGCTGATGCCCTTCGTCGAGCATGGTCTGCTGGTTGAACTGGTGGACATTGCCGAAGACGAATCGTGGTTCGAAAAATACAGCTTGCGCATCCCGGTACTGCGGCGCGTTGACACTGGCGCGGAGCTGGATTGGCCGTTCAGTGGCGATGAAATCGCGGCGTTTTTACGATGATGGGGTTTACTACCGTTCTTCCGCTGGTCGCAGCGATACATCCTTGCGTTGGCGCTCGCTGACTTCTTCGGTTACTGTATGTCCATACAGCAATCGAGTCAGAGGGATGAACCGTGGTCAATGTCGAACAGTTGAAGAGCAGCGTTAACCGGATGTCGGTCGACGTGGTGCGCGAGGCCGTCCTCGAATTGCGCCTGGACGGGCTGGTCACGGAAGGCAAGACGCCGTTCAACAAGCTGCATTTCAACACCTGCTTTGCCGAGATCGAAGCCCTGTTCCAGCGCGCCGGTTATCACAAGCAGCTGGATGTGGTCGGTTATCAGGGCCTGCTGTATGCCTTGTACGATCCGGGTCGCTGGGAGGCGGTCGATGTCTTGCGCTGGCTGAAGGAGTTCACCGAAGCGGCGGCCCTCAAGTCGATTCCGGCCTGATGAAACTGCGCTAGGTGGCTTTGCCTCACTGTTGGATAATGCCGGCCTGCATTGAGGATTTCTGTTTCGTATGACCAGCCCCGTATTTTCCGCTGCGCACAATCAGGCCAGCACCTTGTATTTGCCGCCCGGTCCTTGGCTGACAGTGCTCGATTGCCTGTGCGAGCACTTCAGTGCCATCGGCCGCGAGCAATGGCTTGACCGGATTGCTCGCGGGCGGGTGCTGGATGCGCAGGGCCAGCCGATTGCGCTGGACTTGCCGTACAAGGAAGGTCTGCGCATTCACTACTTTCGCGAAGTGCCGGACGAGAAGCCGATCCCGGTGCTCGAGTCGATTCTCTACGCTGACGAACATCTGGTAGTGGCCGACAAACCTCATTTTCTGCCAGTCACCCCGGCCGGGGAATATGTCGAACAAACCCTGCTGCGCCGGCTGATCCGTCGGCTGGACAATCCGCATCTGGTGCCGCTGCACCGCATCGACCGGCACACGGCAGGTTTGGTGATCTTCTCGGCCAACCCGCAAACCCGCTCGGCCTATCAGTCGTTGTTCCCGACGCGGCAGATCGACAAGCGCTATGAAGCGATCGCCCCGGCGTTGCCCGAGCTGAATTTCCCGTTGGTGCACAAGAGCCGGTTGGTCGATGGCGAGCCGTTCTTCCGCATGCAAGAAGGGCCTGGCGCCAGCAACACCGAAACGGCAGTGGAGGTGCGTGAGAAAAATGGTGATCTGTGGCGCTATGGCCTGTATCCCGTGACGGGCAAGAAGCATCAGTTGCGGGTGCACATGACGGCGCTGGGAGCGAGTATTTGCAACGACCCGTTTTATCCGACGGTGTTGAAAGATGTCGAGGACGACTACGCCAACCCGTTGAAGCTGCTTGCGCAAGGCCTGCGCTTCATTGACCCGGTGACCGGGGAATTGCGGGAGTTCGAGAGTCGAATCACCTTGCAGTGGTAATGCTGAAACTGCTTTCCGAGCGCCCATGAAAAAGCCCGCATGACAATGCGGGCTTTTCTGTATCCGGTAACGACGCGGAGCCTTACAGCTCTTTAACGGTACGAACCTGATCCTTGTTGATGCGGGTCTCTTTGCCGTCCAGCTGCTGGAACTCGTAGAAGCCCGAATCATCATCGTATTTCGGGGTGTCGACGGCCTGGATTTCGCGACCGTCATTCAAGGTGATCACTGTCGGCGAGGAGCAACCGGCGAGGGTTGCCAGGCCCAGTGCGAGCATGAAAGTGGCGAGGGTCCGTTGAGTCATGAGTGTGTCTCCGAATGGGAAATCTTCTGGTTACTGAGCTTGAGACGTAAACAAGGCGTGAGAGTTCCTTGGATAGTGTCAGTCTGACACAGTGTTGTGCAGATGTAACAATTCGGGGGTGTTGAGGTTGGCCAGTCGCGGGTCGTTGTCAGGGCATTGCAATGCGACGGCGCCGAGACTGCGCATCACCCTGCCCGGGCTGCGCTCGCCTGCATTCCAGGCTGCTTCGAACGCTGGCAACAGCGCCACCGGAATCACGCACAACAGCGGTTCCCAGTGCTCGCCGTGGCGCAGCATTAAAGGTTTTTCACGTTGCAGATCGGCAGTGGTCAGCATGGCTTCCAGCAACGCCGTGTCGATTCGCGGCACATCGCATGGCAACACCAGCAAATGCGCATGGCGCGCCGCTTTCAGTCCAGCACGAATACCGGCCAGCGGCCCGGGGAAATCGCCTTCATCATCCATTACCAACTGATCGGCAAACCCGGCATAACGCTCGCGATTGCGGTTGCACGAGATGATCAGATCGTCGGTCAGCGGCCGTACCTTGCGCTGGAGATGCGCGATCAACGGCTCGCCCAGCCACTCGATGAGGCCCTTGTCCTGACCGCCCATGCGTTGACCGCGTCCACCGGCCAGAAGCAGGACGGAGCAGGGTGGCAACGGCTTGTTCGAGGGCATGACGACTCTCCAGAGGGGCGGCGGAAAAATGAGCCGCTGTGATATAACACCGGGCTGTTTCCCCTACAACTGGAAGAGCCTATGAAAGCCAAGGCTGATGTACCTTTCGTGCCGCTCAATATTGCGGTGCTGACTGTCAGCGACACCCGAACCCTGGAAACCGATACCTCCGGCCAGGTCTTCGTCGATCGCTTGATCGCGGCCGGTCACGCGCTGGCCGAGCGTGTTTTGCTTAAAGATGATCTCTACAAAATTCGCGCGCAAGTCGCCAATTGGATTGCCGACGATGTGGTCCAGGTTGTGCTGATCACCGGCGGCACTGGCTTTACCGGGCGTGACAGCACACCGGAAGCGGTGGCATGCCTGCTCGACAAACAGGTCGACGGATTCGGCGAACTGTTCCGCCAGATCTCCGTGGCCGATATCGGCACTTCGACCGTGCAGTCCCGGGCCTTGGCTGGTCTGGCCAACGGCACGCTGGTGTGCTGCCTGCCGGGTTCGACCAATGCAGTGCGCACCGGCTGGGACGGCATTCTCGCTGAGCAACTGGACGCCCGTCATCGTCCGTGCAACTTCGTCACCCACCTGAAGCAGGCGGCGCCGTGTGAATCCCGTGGGTAAGCCGGGCAAGACCGGCAGTCTGCTGCCTGTCGAAACGGCGCTCGAGCGTTTGCTGGCCATGGCCGATGCGTCGCGCATTGTCGAGCGCGAATACTTGCCGCTGTCTCAAGTCGAAGGGCGGGTGCTGGCTGAAGATCTGATCTCGACGCTGGATCTGCCGCCGTGGCCGAACAGCGCCATGGACGGCTACGCCTTGAACCTGGCTGATTGGCAGGGCGAGCCGCTGCCGGTCAGTCAAAAGGTGTTTGCCGGGCAATCTCCGCAGTCGTTGGAACCAGGTACCTGCGCACGCATCTTTACCGGGGCGCCGTTACCGGCGGGCGCTGACTGTGTCGAGATGCAGGAAAACGCCGAAGTTCAGGCCGACTGCCGAGTGCGCTTTCTTGAGCCTTTGAAGGCCGGGCAGAACATTCGTCCGCAGGGCCAGGAAACCACGGTCGGTGAATTGGTGCTGCAAGCTGGCACCCGGCTCGGACCGATTGAGCAGGGCCTGGCTGCTTCGCTTGGCTGTGCCGGGGTTAACGTCGTGCGCAAGCCGCGGGTGGCGGTTCTGTCCACTGGGGACGAGCTGGTTGAACCCGGTCAGGCATTGGGTCCGGGCCAGATCTACAACAGCAATCGCGTACTTCTGTGCAGCTGGTTGCAGCGTCTGGGCTGCGAAGTGATCGATGGCGGAATTCTTCCGGACGATCTACCCGCGACGCGGGCGCGGCTGGGCGAACTGCAAAATGTCGATCTGATTCTGTCTACTGGCGGTGTCTCGGTCGGTGAAGCGGATTTTCTCGGCATTGCCTTGCGAGAGGAAGGCGAACTGGCCTTGTGGAAGCTGGCCATCAAGCCTGGAAAACCGTTGACGTTCGGCCATTTCCGCAACGTGCCGGTGATTGGCCTGCCCGGCAATCCCGCCTCTACGCTGGTGACGTTCGCCTTGCTGACGCGGCCCTATTTATTGCGACGCCTGGGTGTGCAAGATGTCGAGCCGCTCAAGTTTGCAGTGCCAGCAGGCTTTGTCTGGCCGGTGGCCGGCAACCGTCGTGAATATCTGCGCGGGCGCTTGGAACAGGGGCGGGCGATCATTTACCGCAACCAGAGTTCGGGTGTGCTGCGTAGCGCGGCGTGGGCCGACGGATTGGTGGAAGTCCGAGAAGGCCGCACGCTGAGCGAGGGTGATGCAGTGAGCTTCATTCCCCTCAGTGACCTTCTGGGGTAGAGCATCTCGCCCATGCACGCGTCGGCTGATACGCACGGCGCGTGCAACGAATGATTCGGTCAGTTGCTGATCAATGTCACCAACTGGTCGAATCGGCTGTTGGCCACCCAGCCCAGCAGACCGAGGATGACAGCGGTGGCACCCGCCGAATACGCCAGACGGTGTTTGATCGTCCGGACATCATTGAGCACTTCGTCCATATCGCGGCGCATGTATTTGAAGTGAGTCTCCAGCTCGCTGACTCGGGGTTCCATATCAAACTCTCCAGGGGTCTTGGCGCTGTTACAGAAGTCTGGTTTCTTGCTGGCACGACTTTCGGCGAGAGCGGCGACCGGGCTCACCGGTGCCTTGGTTTCATGGTTGTGCATGGAAGTTCTCGCCGATCGTATCAACTGCACGCTTGCTGGTTTTGCCATTGCTCGATTCATGGAAATAAATCGGGGGGTATCCGTTCATTACCGGCACATCCTTGTGTTAATGGGTTGAAGGTTGATGCTGCTGGCACACGGTGACCCAATGGTCGGACGGGGTCAATTAAGCCGATTCCTCTTGTTTCGTAAGAAAAAATACCGCTGTGTAGGACGCCAGCAGTTGGACGAAGAATTAATTGCCGCTCGGTGGCTTTTTTAAGGCGCACAGTGGTCAAGATGTTTCAATCGATTTCAATTCTTGGAGTGACGTTATGAGTGAACGCCGGGCACTGCTGATCTTGCATGGCAAACAGGCACTCAACGAGGATGTCCGCGCTGCCGTCGAAGCCAAGCGTGAGCAAGGCTGGGAACTGGCTGTGCGAGTGACCTGGGAGGCCGGCGACGCCCAGCGTCTGGTCGAGGAAGCGTTGGCGGCCGGCTACAGCAAAATCATCGCCGGTGGCGGTGATGGCACGTTGCGCGATATTGCCGAGGCGCTGGCTCAGCATCCGCAAAAAGCCAGTCTTGTGTTGCTGCCGCTGGGAACCGCCAACGATTTCTCCCGCGCCGCCGGTATTTCCCTGGAGCCTGCCGAAGCCCTTGAGCTACTGGATGTTCAGCCCTCGGATATCGATCTGGGCGAAGTGGGCGGGCAGATTTTCCTCAACATGGCGACCGGCGGATTCGGCAGCCAGGTGACCGCCAATACTTCGGAAGATCTGAAAAAGGTCTTGGGCGGCGCCGCGTATCTGTTTACCGGCCTGACCCGGTTCAGCGAACTGCATGCCGCTTACGGCGAGTTGCAAGGCCCGGATTTCCATTGGCAGGGTGAGCTGCTGGCGCTGGGCATCGGTAACGGGCGGCAGGCGGGTGGCGGCCATGTGCTGTGCCCCGAGGCACAGGTCGATGATGGTTTGCTGGACATCAGTATCCTGCCGGCACCGCAAGAACTGGTCGGCACGCTGAAGAATCTGCTGAGCGAGGGCTTCGGCCTCGACAACATGTTCGTGCGGGCGCGATTGCCGTGGGTCGAGATCAAGGTCGCCGAAGGGCTGAGCATCAATCTCGACGGCGAGCCGCTGGAAGGCGACAGTCTGCGTTTTGTTGCGAAACCCGCAGCGTTGCAGGTGCACTTGCCAAAGGACTCGCCGCTATTGAGTCAACTGACGCCAGTCAGTCATCAAGACTGATGATCTGCTCGCGCACGGCGAACAGCACCAGGCCCGCCACGTCATAGATCTGCAGGCGTTTCATGATCTGTGCGCGGTGGGTTTCCACGGTCTTGACGCTCAAGCCCAGGCCATTGGCGATTTCCCGGGTCGATTTGCCGCGCACGATCAGGCGAAGGATTTCCAGCTGGCGCGCGGTCAGATTGTGCGAATCGGCGATGTCCGGCTGGCTTTTCTGGTTGCGGGTCAGTGCCTGATTGATCACGGTGTGAGCGATGGCCGGGCTGAGATAGCGTTCGTTGTTGCGCAGGGCTTCCAGCGCGTGCTCGAGCTCGGTGGCCGTGGTGTCCTTGAGCAGGTAGCCATGGGCACCGGACTCCAGCGCTTGCATGATCAGCGCCGGGTCGGTGTGCATCGACAGAATCAGCACTTTGCTCTGCGGCCGCACACGCTTGAGGCGTTGCAGCGCTTCCAGGCCACCGGTTTCCCGCATCGAGATGTCCAGCAATACGATGTCGGGGCTCAGTTGCTCGACCATTTCGAGCAATTGCGAACCATCACTGGCTTCGCCGACTACCGCGTAACCGGGAATATCCAGAACCAGAGCACGCACGCCGGCTCTGATCAGCGAGTGGTCATCCACCAGAAGTAAGTTACAAGTCAACGCATAACCTTATTCGTACTGGCCCGTTCGAGCGCTCGCGGCGCCCACGGGAAAAGTGCTTCGATTCGAGTGCCTTTGCCCGGCTCGCTGATAACGCTCAATGTGCCGCCCAACTGTTCGATGCGCTCGGCCATTCCGGCCATGCCGCGTTGACCTTCTCTGGCCGGGTCGGCCGCCGGGGCAAAACCCAGGCCGTCATCACTGATCAACAGCGTCAGACCTTGCGGCAATCGCTGTACCCGAATCAACAGGTTTTTTGCCTGTGCGTGGCGCAGGATGTTGGTCACGGCTTCCTGGGCGATGCGAAACGCGGCGACGGCCATTTCCTCGGGGATGCCGTTGAGCCGTTGCTGGCAATCGAGACTCCAGTTGACCGGCGTGTTGGCCAGTGTCTTGAGCAAGTGCGCACGCAGGCTGGCTTCGAGGCCCAGGCTGGTCAATTGACGTGGATTGAGAATCGCCGAGACGTCACGCACCTTGGTCAGGGTTTCATCCAGCGTGTCGCAGAGCACCTTGCATTGTTCCTGCAGATCCTCCGGCAGGCGACGTTTGAGCCAGTCACTTTGCAGTTTGGCGGCGGTGAGCAACTGGCCGATATCGTCGTGCAATTCCCGGCTGAGGCGATGGCGCTCGTTTTCCTGAACTTGCAACAGTCGATCAGCCAGCTCTTGTGGTTGAAACTTGATCGATTTGCGTGACAAGCGATATTGCACCCAGACGCACGCGGTGGCGGCGATGTCGAGCGCCAGCAATCCCAAAGGAAGGCGTGCGGAAACAACATACGCCAGCAGACTGCCCAAGGTCGCCAGAACACACAGGACAAGTGTGAAGCGCCGGGCGTTTTCCCGAGAAGGTGGCCATGTAATGAGTGACTTGAGACTGGCGTACATAACGGATGGAGCCAATGGATGTTCGCTGCGGGCAGACCGACCGGTGACTGGCGGATCTCTGTGTGGAAATACTGTCATTTATGTTATTGATTCAAACCGCATTCATTAAGCGATCATTGACCGGCAATAACATCGAAAAGGTAACACTGAAGTCAGTATGCCATTAACCGGCAGGCAACTAACCGGCGGCATAATACCACTTAACATACCGTTGGTCGCGGTTGCTATATATGTCCATTCAGTCAGGAAATATCGGATCGTGGACGCAAGTTCCATATTGGAAAAAGCTGGAGTTGTTGTATTTGGGCCACTTCGATTTGCCTGGAAGTGTCGCTCGGTGGGCACAGGGAAAACCCTGATGGCAGCACCTGAAAATTAGCCGTTGGTCGGGCTGATTATTTGCCCCGGATTGTCGCTTTCAGGCACGAAGTATTCATTTACGACAATATCGCGACTTACCGGCTCAAGCCTGGCGCGCGGTAAAGGATGAAGAGAGCAAACGTTTGCTCACCCTCTTGGGCTCGAACGAGGTTTGGCCCATTTGTGCCGCGAAGGCCTCGAGCAGATCAGTCTGTTCGCTTTTATCCAGGGTCAGCTGTCCGGTCCTGGGATCGACCAGCTCGAGCTGCCACGCCATCAAGGTCAGGCAGTCACGTAACGCATCGAGGGCCTGCTCGTGCAGATCGACGTGGTCCTGCTGCAAATTGAGCAGGCTGTAGATGTGCAGGGAAAACTCGGAGATCGCTTCAAGCGCCAGCGCTTCGGCCCGACCCGCCAGCTTCAGCAGAGTGCCGAGCATGCAGTCGATGGCATCCTTGTCATTGCTGATCAGTTGCAGATGGCTCAGGCATTCTTCGGACTTGGCGAGAAGCGTTTCGGCCTCGACCAGAAATTCGGGGAAGCGTTGCGCCCAGTCTTTACGGTCGATTGGCATGTTCATCTCCACCACGTCGTGTTGGTTGACGGATGGCCGTGTGTGGCGACGATCGTGAATCGTCGGCAGATCGCGCCCGGCGGTGCAGGTGCACGGACCGAGGGGTTCCAGAGGGTGGGTTGCCACTGAATTGCGATCGCACACAATAGCCTGACTCCGTTCATGCAATGAGAATGGCGTCACAGTAATGGCTATTGGAAATGGCGAATATCAGGTTGGGCCTGATTGATCCTAGGGGAATCCCTTAGACGCGGGAACCTAACGTGCAAACCGAGGTCGCGCCGCAATGAATCTAGCAGATGAAATCACGATTGCCAGTAAAGCATGATGTCAGTGTGACATCAATGGCCGTTTGTGGCATTTTTAGCGACGCGCTTTACAGCAATCAAGATTAGCTGAATGCAGCCGATAAACCCCCATAGTGAATTCATCAGAACAAGCCCAGGAGTCATTGATGGCCGGCATTCTCGACACGGTAGACCAACGCACGCAACTGGTGGGTGAGAATCGCCTGGAAATCCTCATGTTTCGCCTGGCCGGACGCCAGCTGTTCGCGATCAACGTGTTCAAGGTTCAGGAAGTGCTGCAACTGCCCAAGCTGACCCTGATGCCGCAGCGTCATCCTTTCGTCTGCGGCGTGGTCAATCTGCGCGGACAGACCTTGCCGGTGATCGACCTGTCGCAGGCAATCGGTATGCGCCCACTGGTGCCGGGCCCGAACAGCACGATCATCGTCACCGAATACAACCGTTCGGTGCAGGCCTTCCTCGTCGGCGGTGTCGACCGCATCGTCAACATGAACTGGGAAGCCATTCTGCCGCCGCCGACCAGTGCCGGCCGTCAGCATTATCTGACCGCGATCAGCAAGGTCGACGATCAACTGGTGGAGATCATCGACGTCGAGAAAGTCCTCGCGGAAATCGTCCCGTACAACGCCAAGGTCTCGCGCGAGAAACTCGACGATCCGGTTCTCGAGCGCGCCCGAGGCCGCGAAGTGTTGCTGGTGGACGATTCCAACGTAGCGCTTTCGCAATTGCGCGACACCCTCGGCCAGCTCGGGGTGAAAATGCACATCGCCAGCGACGGTCTGAAAGCCTTGAACATGCTCAAGGCCTGGGCCGATACCGGCGTGCACATGACCGATAAACTGCTGATGATCTTCACCGATGCGGAAATGCCGGAAATGGACGGCTATCGCCTGACCACGGAGATCCGCAACGACCCTCGCCTGCGTGGCCTGTACGTCGTACTGCACACCTCGCTGTCCGGCAGTTTCAACGACTCGATGGTGAAGAAGGTCGGTTGCGACAACTTCCTTTCCAAATTCCAGCCGGACAAATTGGTTGATGTGGTGCGCCAGCGTCTGATGCTCGACGCCGTGCCGGCCTGAAACACGCACATCTTGCTTCCTGTGGGAGCGAGCCTGCTCGCGAAAGCGCAGGGTCGGACACATTGATGGTGAATGTGCCGGCCTCTTCGCGAGCAGGCTCGCTCCCACAGAAGTGTATTTACATTAATGACGGCTTTGATTCGCTATTGAAGCTCGTATAGGGTGGCGTTTTTCCTCCAAGGAAGCTGGCCATGCTGCGTCTGAGCGCGCTTTATCGTTACCCGTTGAAATCCGGCAAGGGCGAAATGCTGCAAAGCATTGAGCTGGACAAGCTCGGGCTGGTGGGCGACCGACGCTGGATGCTGGTGGACGAGGCCAGCGGGCGCTTTCTGACCCAGCGTGCCGAAGCGAAGATGAGTCAGCTGTCGGCGTTATGGAATGCCGGCGGCGGTCTGACTCTGAGCGCTCCCGAGCAGGGTTCTATCGAAGTCGCGCTGCCCGCGGCCGACGCCGAGCAGCGCGGTGTGACGATCTGGCGTGACACCCTGCGTGTGCCGGACGCCGGTGATCTAGCCGCGCGTTTTGTCAGCGACTTCCTCGGCAAGCCGACACGTCTGGTGCAAATGCCACTCGAGCGGGCGCGCACCACGCAGTCGGGTTTCGGCAAGGATGACGATCAAGTGGCGTTCGCCGACGGTTATCCGTTGCTGCTCATTGGCGAAGCCTCGCGGCTGGCACTCTCGGAAACGGTAGGGCGAGAGCTGGAGATGCTGCGCTTCCGTCCGAATCTGGTCATCGAAGGCAGCGCGCCTTACGCCGAGGACAACTGGAAGCGTATTCGCATTGGCGACATCGAATTTCGCGTGGTCAAGCCGTGCGCGCGTTGCATCATGACCACTGTCGACCCGCAAACCGGTGAGCGTAGCGCCGATCGCGAGCCGTTCGCGACGTTACAGAAACATCGCTCAACCGCCGATGGCGCGATGTTCGGGCAGAATCTGGTCAACGACGGCAACGGCCGCCTGGAAGTCGGCATGCCGGTGGAAATCCTCGAATAGGTTGTCGCTGAAACGAAAAATGCCCGGGTCTTTTGGACGCGGGCATTTTTTTGCGCAGTGAAACCGGCGGGATCAGCCGCGGTATTCGCACAGGTAAGCGGTATCAACGGCGACTTTCAGTTGGAACTTGCTGTTGGCCGGGACGTTGAACTGGCTGCCGGCGGCGAAGGTTTCCCAGTCGCTGCTGTCTGGCAGTTTTACGCTCAGCGCGCCGGAAACCACATGCATGATCTCGCGCTGGCTGGTGCCGAATTCGTATTCGCCCGGGGCCATGACGCCAATGGTCGCCGGACCTTCAGCGGTGCCAAAGGCGATCGACTTGACGGTGCCGTCGAAGTACTCGTTGACTTTAAACATGGGCGGATTCCTCGAAAAGGGCTTAAAAGGGGGCGGCCAGTATGCACAAGGCTTTTCGCGCCGTCACGCGCCTATAGCGGCAGGACCAGCGGCAATAACCGTGCAGTATTGCGGGCATCTTCCAGCGCGCGATGTTGTTGGCCGTTGAACTGCATGCCCGCCAGTTGCAACGCGCCGTTGAGCCCCAGCGGTCGTTCCAGGCGCCGGGCCTTGGCGAAGCGCTGTTTGAGGTTCATGTGCGGGACTTTGCTCAGGCCGCTGTCGATGTTCAGGCGCTGCCACTCCTGGAGCAACTGCTGGCGATCGTAGCCGCCCCAACTGGCCCAGCCTTCAAGGCGAGCCTGATGCTGTGCCAGCCAACGCTCAAAGGCTGGCCAGACCTCGCTCAGCGGTTGTGCCGAATCGATGTTGGCCTGAGTGATGTGTGTCAGCTCCCGACAGAACGACGTCAGCAATGGCCGGCGGGTCGGTTTGACGAAGCGCTGGAAGTGATCCTGCTCGCGCCCGGCGCGGTCGACCAGGGTCGCACCGATCTCGATTATTTCCATCTCCGTGACCGGCCAGCCACCCTCGTCTGTGGTGGCTTCCAGATCTATGACCAGCCAATGGGGCATCGCAGGGTTCCTGATTTCCGCGTTCTGATTTATCAGAGCGTAGTCAAACCCCGCGCTTGTGCCCGGGCGACTACTCGACCTGCAACAGAACCTGACGATTTTTTACCTGATCGCCGACCTTCACTTGCACCCGTTTGAGCACGCCATCGATGCCGGCCTTCAACGGATGCTCCATTTTCATTGCCTCCAGCACCACCAGCAATTGACCCTTGCTGACCGTACTGCCTTCGCTGACCAGCACGTCGACAATGGCACCGTCCATCGGCGCTTTGAGGGTGCCGGAAGCGACGCTGGTCTGACTGTCGATCGGCGCATGAGTTCGATCCTCCAGGCGCAGGCTGCCCGGATGGGTGAACAGCCACAGCTGCCGATCGTGCAGACGATAGGCGTGACATTGGCGCAGACCGTCGACTTCGAGGGTGATCGATTGCGCGGCGTGCTCAATGATTTTCACCGCCACAGTGCTTTCGCCAGCCTGCACGACCAACTCGCCGGATTTGCGCGCCAGCACCGACAGCGTCCAGTCCTGCTCGTCACTGCCCAGTCGATAGTGCAACGGCACGCTGGCGTTGTTGCGCCAGCCATTCAATGGGGCGCGATGGGGCAGGGCGCTGGCCTGATAGAACAACGCCACAGCAATCGCCAGTTGCTCCGTCGTCGGCACATAAGTGTTGAGGCTGGCATGGCTGGAAAAATGGTGCTGGATGAAGGCGGTGCTGAAATCGCCGCTGATGAACTGCGGATGTTGCAACAGGCCCTCGAGCAAACGTTGATTGCTTTGCACGCCGAGCAGCACGGTGTCCTGCACCGCACGCAACAGCTTGCGCCGCGCCTCTTCGCGGGTTGCACCGTGGGCGATCAGTTTGCCCAGCATCGGGTCGTAGAACGGGCTGACCGACTGGCCTTCAAGCAGACCGTGATCGATCCGTGCACCGTGGCCCGACGCCGGTTGCCATGCGGCAATTCGGCCGGTTTGCGGGAGAAAATCCGCAGCGGGATCTTCAGCGTAGAGGCGCACTTCCATGGCGTGACCGTCGAGACGGATCTGCTCCTGCGTCAGCGGCAGCGGCTGACCCTCGGCAACCAGCAACTGCCACGCGACCAGATCGAGGCCGGTGATCAATTCCGTCACTGGATGTTCGACCTGCAGACGGGTGTTCAATTCCAGAAAGTAGAATTGCCCGCGCGCGTCGAGCAGGAACTCCACGGTGCCGGCGCCGACGTAATCCACCGCGCGCCCGGCCTTGAGTGCTGCTTCGCCCATGGCCTGGCGCAGCTCGGCGGTCATCACCGGGCACGGCGCTTCTTCGATGACTTTCTGATGGCGGCGCTGGATCGAGCAATCGCGTTCGCCGAGATAGACCAGATGCCCGTGCTGGTCGCCGAACAGTTGCACTTCGACGTGGCGCGGGTCGATCAAGGCCTGCTCGAGAATCAACTCGTCACTGCCGAAACCGTTCAGTGCTTCTGACCGCGCGGTACGCAGTTGCGCCGCCAGTTCGCTGGCCTCGTGCACCAGGCGCATGCCACGTCCACCGCCGCCGGCGCTGGCCTTGATCATCAGCGGATAACCGATGCGCTCGGCTTCGGCCAGCAGCGTCGCGTCGTCCTGCGCTGCTCCCTGGTAGCCGGCGATGCACGGCACGCCCGCGTCGAGCATGGCAATTTTCGACAGGCGTTTGCTGCCCATCAGTTCGATCGCTTCGACGCTGGGGCCGATGAAAATCAGCCCGGCTTCGGCGCAGGCGCGGGCGAAATCGGCGTTTTCCGAGAGGAAGCCGTAGCCGGGGTGAATTGCATCGGCGCCGCTGCGGCGGGCGGCGTCGATGATCGCCGCAATGTTGAGGTAGGACTGCTGCACCGGCGCCGGGCCGATATGTACGGCTTGGTCGGCCATTTGCACGTGTAGCGCATCGGCGTCGGCGTCGCTGAACACGGCGACGGTGCGATAGCCCAGCGCCTGGGCCGTGCGCTGGATGCGGCAGGCGATTTCACCGCGGTTGGCGATCAGGATTTTGTGGAGGGTAGGCATGGTGGGGTTCCTGAAATGATAGCGGTGAATGGGATGGCCTCTTCGCGAGCAGGCTCGCTCCCACATTTGGAACGCATTTCAACCGCGAATGCGGGCGCTCCTGAGTTTTGGGCGGCGAAGGTGCGGGCCTCTTCGCGAGCAGGCTCGCTCCCACATTTGGAGCGCATTTCGACCTGTGGGAGCGAGCCTGCTCGCGAAGCTTTTAGCTGACCCACCGAGGGTTACGTTTCTGCATAAATGCCATGGTCCCCTCGATTCCCTCGTCTCCGGTCACCGCCGCGCTGAACCACTGCGCCGCCTCATCGAGCAATGCACTCGACGGCTGTCCGGCACTCGCCAGCAACAATTTTTTCGTCATCGCATTCGCTTCCGGCGCGCAGCGCAGCACCTGTTGCAACACCTCATCCAGTCGCTCGGCCAACGCCTGCGCATCCTGTTCAACGAAATGCACCAGCCCCAATCGCTGCGCCTCAGGGCCATCGAAACGCGCCGCCGTCAGCGCGAGTCGGCGGGTTTCGGTCAGGCCTATCCGTTGCACCACAAACGGTGCGATTTGCGCCGGGATCAGGCCAAGGCTGGTTTCCGGCAAGCCGAACTGCGCCTTGTGACCGCTAATCGCAATATCGCTGACGCAAGCCAGGCCGAAGCCGCCGCCGAGCACGGCGCCTTGCAGCACAGTGATCAGCACTTGCGGCGCATGTTGGGCTTGTTCCAGCAGCGCGCCAAACGCCCGGTTCAACTCGCGGTAAGCTTCCGCGCCCTGAGCCCGGGCATTGGCCATGTCCTTGATGTCGCCACCGGCGCAGAAATGCCCGCCGGCACCGCTGAGCACCAAGGCCCGCACTGTGCGGTCATCACGCACCGCCGCCAGCACCGCGCGCAGTTCGGCGACCATTTGCAGGCTCATCGCGTTGCGGCTGTCCGGGCGGTTGAGGGTGATGTGCAGTACGCCACCATGCAGTTCCAGCAACAGCGCCTGGCAATCGGGCAGGTTGCTCATTTCTTTTTCCCCGGCAGGATGCCCATCAGTTTGCAGATGATCCCCAGCATGATTTCGTCGGCGCCGCCGCCAATCGATACCAGACGCACATCGCGATAAGCACGGGCCACCGGGTTGTCCCACATGAAGCCCATGCCGCCCCAATATTGCAGGCAGCTGTCGCTGACTTCACGGCCGAGGCGTCCGGCCTTTAGCTTGGCCATCGACGCCAGGCGCGTTACGTCCTGGCCTTTGATGTATTGCTCGGTGGCCTGATAGACCAGGGCGCGCAGGCATTCGATTTCGGTCTGCAATTCGGCGAGGCGGAAGTGGATCACCTGGTTATCGATCAGCGCGTTGCCGAAGGTCTTGCGCTCCTTGCAGTACTCGATGGTGCTGTCGATGCAATATTCCAGGCCCTTGATCATGTTCGCCGCGCCGAACAGGCGTTCTTCCTGGAACTGCAGCATCTGCATCATGAACCCGGCGCCTTCATGGCCGATGCGATTGCGCTGCGGCACGCGCACGTTGTCGAAGAACACCTGCGCGGTTTCCGAGCTGCGCATGCCGAGCTTGTCCAGGTGCGAACTGAGGCTGATCCCCGGGGTGTTCATCGGCACCATGATCAGCGACTTGTTGATGTGTGGCTTGTCGTCCGAAGTGTTGGCCAGCAGGCAGATGAAATCGGCGCTCGGCGAGTTGGTGATCCACATTTTGCTGCCGTTGATCACGTAGTCATCGCCGTCCTTGCGTGCCGTGGTTTTCAGCCCGGCGACATCGGAGCCGGCGCCGACTTCGGAAACGCCGATGCAGCCGACCTGTTCGCCCGTGATCGCCGGGCGCAGGAATTCTTCGCGCAATTCATCGGAGCCGAAGCGGGCGAGGGCGGGTGTACACATGTCGGTCTGCACGCCAATCGACATCGGAATCCCGCCGCAATGAATGGTGCCGAACTCTTCAGCGGCGACGATCGAATAGCTGTAGTCGAGGCCCATGCCGCCGAATTTTTCCGGCTTGGAAATGCCCAGCAGGCCCAGCTCACCGGCCTTGCGGAATATCTCATGGATCGGAAAGCGCCCGGCCTTTTCCCATTCTTCGACGTGCGGGTTGATCTCGTGCGTGACGAACTGGCGGACGGTGCGGCGCAGGGCTTCGTGTTCCGGGGTGAAGATCATTGTTGTTGTTCTCCGTAGGATCCGTGGCGGTCAGAAGCGGCTGACGCCGAAGCTGTTGGGTTGCAGCGTGCGCGTGTCGGCTTCGTGGCAGATATCCAGCAAGTAACCGAGCAGGGTGCGGGTGTCGCGCGGATCGATCAGGCCGTCGTCCCACAGGTTGGCGCTGCCATACAGGGCGGTGGATTGGCTGTCGAGTTTCTGCGCGGTCATCTGTTCGAGCATGTCGAGCATTTTCGGATCGGGCTCGATGCCGTCCTTGAGCTGTTTGGCTTCGGTAACGATGCGCAAGACCTTGCCGGCCTGTGCGCCGCCCATCACTGCCGTGCGGCTGTTGGGCCAGGCGAAGATGAAGCGCGGATCGAGCCCGCGCCCGCACATGGCGTAGTTGCCGGCGCCGTAGGAACCGCCGACGACAATGGTCAGTTTAGCCACCCGTGCGTTGGCCACCGCTTGAATCAGTTTCGAGCCGTGCTTGATCACCCCTTGCTGTTCCGATTCGGTGCCGACCATGAAACCCGTGGTGTTGTGGAAAAACAGTAGCGGCGTCTGGCTCTGGTCGCACAACTGGATGAACTGCGCCGCCTTGCTCGCACCTTGCGGGGTGATCGGGCCGTTGTTGCCGATGAAGCCGCAGGCGCGGCCCTGGATTTTCAACTGGCCGCAAAGGGTTTGCTGATCGAACTCGCCTTTGAATTCGAGAAAGTCCGATTCATCGGCAATCCGCGCGATGATTTCGCGCACATCGTAGGGCTTTTTTGCATCGTCCGGGATCAGCCCGAGCAGTTCGTCGATGGGGTAGAGCGGTTCTTTGAATTGCGGCTGCGGCAGCCACGGCAGCTGCTCATTCCAGGGCAACATGCGCATGATGTCGCGGACCTGGCGTATGCCGTCAGCGTCGTTTTCGGCGAGATATTCGGCAGTGCCGGCGACCTGCGCGTGCATCTCGGCGCCACCGAGTTCTTCATCGCTGGCCACTTCGCCGGTCGCCGCTTTGAGCAATGGCGGGCCGGCGAGAAACAGCTTGGCCTTGCCGCGCACCACCACCACGTAATCCGACAATCCCGGTTGATAGGCGCCGCCCGCCGTGGCCGAGCCGTGCACCACGGTGATCTGCGGCAAACCCATGGCTGACATGCGCGCCTGATTGGCGAAACTGCGCGCACCTTCGACAAAAATCTCCGCCGCGTAGTTGAGATTGGCACCGCCGCTTTCGGCGAGGGTGATCATCGGCAGTTTGTTTTCCCGAGCAATCTGTTGCAGGCGCAGGGATTTTTTCAGGCCGCTCGGCGAGATCGTGCCGCCCTTGATCGCGCTGTTGTTGGCGACCACCATCGCGCGGATGCCGCAGACATAACCGATGCCGGCAATCAGCCCGCCACCGGCCGAACTGCCGTCCTTGTCGTCATGCAATTTGTAGCCGGCGAGGCTGGCCAGTTCGAGGAACGGCGCGCCGGGGTCGAGCAGCAGGTTCAGGCGTTCGCGGGGCAACAGTTGCCCGCGTTTGCTGAATCTGTCTTTGGCTTCGGCGGCCTTGTTCAACAGGTTCTGTTCGAGCTGCTGCACCTGCTCGATGGCGGCGAGCATGGCCGCGCGGTTTCGTGCGAACGCTTCGCTGTGCGGATCGAGTTGCGACTGAATCTGCGCCATGGCTTATTCCTTGTCCTTGAGCACGTCGGGACGCAACACTTCTGGTAAATACGCGCGGTGGAAACCGTTGAACGATTCGCTGTGGCTGGCCTTGTGCAGCGGCCAGGCGCGACTGCCGAGGCTGGCGGCGCCGTCGATTTTCACCGTAGTGCCGCTGATGAAAGCCGCCGCCGGGCTGAGCAGGAACACGATTGCCGCACTGACTTCCGATTCGGTGCCGATACGCTTGAGCGGCACATGCTCGCGCAGGGTCGGAATCACTGCTTTGAATGCGCCTTCGTAAGTGTCCATGCCGCTGGACGCAATCCAGCCCGGCGCCACCGCGTTGACCCGGACCCCGGCGTAACCCCACTCGAACGCGGCAGTCTTGGTGAAGTTGTCCATGCCCGAACGCGCGGCGCCCGAGTGGCCCATGCCGGGCATGCCGCCCCACATGTCGGCAAGCATGTTGACGATGCTGCCGCCGTGTTTGCTCATCGACTGGTTGAACACTTCGCGGGCCATCAGAAAGCCGCCGACCAGGTTGGTCCGCAGCACGGTTTCGAAGCCCTTCTGATTGATCGAGGCCAAGGGCGACGGGTATTGGCCCCCGGCGTTGTTGACCAGGCCGTGGATCGGCCCGTGTTCGGCGATCAGTTCTTTGACCAGTTGCTTGACCGCTTCTTCATCGCGGATATCGCAGGCCTTCCAGTGCGCGCGGCCGCCGTCCTCGGCGATTTCGGCGGCGACCTTTTCGAGTTTTTCCGGCTTGCGCCCGACCAGCAGCACATTGGCGCCAAGGGCCGCCAGCTCATGGGCGGTGCAGCGACCGATGCCGCTGCCGCCACCGGTGACAATCAGGTTCTGGCCGCTGAACAGATCGGCGCGAAAAATCGACGCGTAAGCCATGCACACCATCCTCTAGTCGAGCTGTTCGGCGATGCTCTGCGGCACCGGAATCTGGATTTCCAATAGTTGCTGGGCGAAGGCTTTGCCTTGCGGGTCGATGCGCAGGCTGGCGACACCGCCACCGCCAAGGGCGTTTTCCAAAAGAAAATTAAGGCTGTGGGTGCCGGGCAGATACCAGCGTTCGACACGCCCGAGCACCGGATCGAGGACGTGGCGCATCCAGTCGACCACCACCGATGTGGTCAGCGCCTCGGCGATCCATGGCAGGTAATCGGGATGGCGCGGCATCACGCCGATGTTGCTGTGGTTGCCCTTGTCGCCGGAGCGCGCCACCGCCAGTTTCACCAGCGGCACACTGGCATCGGCGCGGCCCTGGGGTTTGGGTGGCTGATGGGCGAGCGGCAAATCGGCGCTGTCGAGGGCCACTGGGTCGGGGAGGGTGCACGGATGGCGCTCACCGGCCATGTCGATTTGCAGGGTGCAGGCGCTTTTATCGATGAGGAAAGAGAACAGACGGATGAGGGGGTATACGGTCGGACGACCGCCGACGATGCCGGTCAAACCCGGCGCCATGCCGGTCGCGGCCTGGGCGATCTCTTTGGAAAACAGCACCAGCGCGCGTTTGTCAGGATGGCGCACGGCGATTTTGATCACCACTTCACGGCTGTCGCGGCGCTGGCCGTGGGGGCCGTAGGTGGCTTCGCTGCCGAGCAGTTCGACATGGGTTTCGCTGTACGGCGCCCAGCCGCGCAGGCTGAACATCTCGGCGGTCTTGTCGATGATTGCCTGACTGACCCGCCGTGCCTTGTCCACTGCGTCGATGCCGGCCATCAGGCAACTGGCGGTGCAGCGAAAACCGTCCGGGTACGTGGCGCTGACCTTGTATTTATCGGTAGGCGGCAGGCCTTTGGCACCGTGCACGTGCACGACGTTTTTGCCTTGTTGCTGGAGTTTGACCTGGCTGAAATCGCAGATCACGTCGGGTAACAGATAGGCCTGCGGATCGCCGATTTCGTAGAGCATCTGCTCGCCGACCGTCAATGGCGTGACCAGTCCGCCGGAGCCTTCGGGTTTGCTGACGAGGAACTGGCCATCGGCGCTGACCTCGACGATCGGAAAACCGATGTGCTCGTAATCCGGCACCTCGCGCCAGTCGGTGAAATTACCGCCGGTGCACTGTGCGCCGCACTCGATGATGTGCCCGGCCAGCGCGGCCTGGGCGAGTTTGTCGTAGTCATGCCACGACCAGCCGAATTCGTGAACCAGCGCCGCACTGACAACGGCGCTGTCGACCACCCGGCCGGTAATGACGATGTCGGCGCCCAGGCGCAAAGCTTCGACAATCCCCGGCGCGCCGAGGTAGGCGTTGGTCGACACGCACATCCGCGGAAGCGGCGCGCCGCTGAACATTTCGCTGATGTCGGCAGGGTTTTTGAGTTGTCCTTGCAGGTCATCGCCGAGCAACACGGCAATCTTCAGCTGGACCCCAGCCTGGTCGCAGGCCGCTTGCAGGGCCGCCGCGCAAGCCTGCGGATTGACCCCGCCGGCATTGCTGATCACGCGGATGTTCTGTTCGGACAGCTGCGTCAGCAGCGGCGCCAGCACTTCAACGAAGTCACCCGCGAACCCGGCCTGCGGGTCTTTAAGACGCGCACCAGCCATGAGCGACATGGTGATCTCGGCCAGATAATCGAACACCAGATAATCCACGTTTCCGCCCGTCACCAACTGGGCGGCAGCGGTGGAGGTGTCGCCCCAAAAGGCACTGGCGCAGCCGATTCGCACGGTGGTTGGCATTTTTATCTCCGACTCAGGGACCTGCGACAGAAGTGTCTGGAGGCTACCAAGCAAGCGCTTGGTTTGTAAACAGGCGAAACATTCTTCTGCCCAAGCGCTTGCTTGGTGCCCGCGCGCGGCTTAAATTGCGCGCAACCCTGCGGTTACAGGGGGCAACACACTGATCGACTGTAGGAGAGAACGGGTGGACGAGCAAAAAGCCCTGCGGGTCATGCGCGAACTGGTCGACCAAGGCCAGTTGACCGACCCGGACAGCGCCCGTGGCAAATTGCTGCAAGTGGCGGCTCACCTGTTTCGCAACAAAGGCTATGAGCGCACCACAGTGCGTGATCTGGCCAGTGCTGTGGGCATTCAGTCGGGAAGCATTTTTCATCACTTCAAAAGCAAGGATGAAATTCTCCGCGCGGTGATGGAGGAAACCATCCGCTACAACACCGCGTTGATGCGCGCAGCCTTGGCCGAGGCGAGCGATGTGCGCGAAAGGGTGCTGGCACTGATTCGTTGCGAGTTGCAGTCGATCATGGGCGGCAGTGGCGAAGCGATGGCCGTGCTGGTATACGAATGGCGCTCATTGTCCGAAGACGGCCAGGCTAAAGTCCTCGCTTTGCGTGATGTTTATGAAGACATCTGGTTGCAGGTTCTGGGCGAGGCCAAGGACGCGGGCTTTATTCGCGGTGACGTTTTTATTACCCGACGTTTCCTTACCGGCGCACTGTCCTGGACCACCACCTGGTTCCGTGCCGGCGGCAGTTTGAGCCTCGATCAACTCGCCGATGAAGCGTTGATTCTGGTCCTCGAAGCGCGTTGAACGGTTGTCGGACCGGCCGGGAAACTGGCTAAGTCGGCGAAACCGCCTAGCTTGAATGCATTGATCGCTATTTTTTTCGGGGAGTGGGGTGTTTTGAAGTCTTCGCCAATTCGGACAGCCGCCGGGCTGCTGCTCGCTGCGCTGGCTGCGTTATGGGTATTGCCCGCTCAGTCAGCGCAATTGGTCCGGGTCGGCGCCGCGCATTTCCCGCCTTATACGATTCGCCCGGAAAACGGCGCCGACACCGGCCTGTTGCCGCAATTGGTCGAGGCGCTGAACCGCTCGCAGAGCGATTATCAATTTGTCCTGGTGCCGACGTCGATCCCGCGCCGCTTCGGTGATTTCAAGCAAGGCCGCATCGATATGGCGATCTTCGAGAACCCCGAGTGGGGCTGGAAGGACATTCCCCACGACGACGTCGACATGGGCCTGGAAGACGCCGAGATTTTTGTCGCGCAACGCGAAGACGGCCGCCAGCAAAACTACTTCTCGAGCCTGTCGGGCAAACGTCTGGCGCTGTTCAGCGGTTATCACTACGAATTCGCCGACTTCAACGCCGACCCGAAATATCTCGCGAAAAACTACAACGCGACGCTGACCTATTCCCACGACAGCAACCTGCTGATGGTCCTGCGCGGGCGCGCCGACATTGCCCTGGTCACCCGTTCCTATCTGTTCGATTACCTGCTGCGCAACGAGAAGGTCCGCGATGAGCTGTTGGCGTCGCAGCGTACCGATCAGATCTATCACCATTACGCGATTCTGCGGCCAAGCGCTCCTATCACCGGCGAAGCCTTCGGCAACCTGTTGCAGCGTTTGCGCGACAACGGCGAATTGCTGAGGATTTTCGAGCCCTACAGGATTGCCGTGATGCCGGCGCCTCATCACTGAAGCGCTAATTGCCTCTCGCGCTTAAATTTCCCCTCCCGGCTCACGTCACTTCGTTGAACTGTCGACGATTACGTGAGCCCGACCCATGTCCAATCTGAATGACCTCACTGCCCTGGCATTGCCCTCGGGCAGTCGATTGATCGCTGATGCTACCGAGAGCCTGCTGAGCCTGAGCCTGGACGGGCAACCGCTGATTCGGCTGCGCCTGGACCGCGAGGCCAATGGCCCGATCCAGCTCGACGAGCGTTTCGCTCTGCCGCCCGGCCACGCCTTGTGGGCAGCCTGTTATTGGCTGTTCGCCCGTGACCCGGCGTGTCAGCAGTTGATCTGGCAACTCGATCAGCCACCGACCGAAGCCTTGCGCAGTGGTTTGCTGATCAACACCGCAGTCGCCGGCGAATATCGCTGCGAGCGCACGCTGTTCTGGCAACTGCCGCAGCCGTGGCTGGGCACGTCACTGACCGGCAGCTATCCGCAGCAAATGGTCATCAGCCAGGGCAAGCGCCATCCGCTGCGACCGGTGAAGCCGCGCGGTGAAGTCTATCGGCGTTTCGATGCACGTCTCGGCGCGTGGATTTCCTTGCGAACGCTGGAAATCGAGGAAGATCTGTCGCGCTTCAATCGCTGGCAGAACAGCCCGCGCGTGGCGAGTTTCTGGCAGGAGGAGGGCAGCCTTGAGCAGCATCGCGAATACCTCGGCAAGCTCGATGCCGATCCGCACACGCTGACGCTGATTGGTTGTTTCGATGACCAGCCGTTCGCTTATTTCGAAGCCTACTGGGCCAAGGAAGATCGCATTGCGCCGTTCTACGATGCCGACGATTACGACCGTGGCATTCACATGCTGGTCGGCGAGGAAAGTCATCGCGGCCCGCACAAAGTGGCGAGCTGGTTATCGGCGCTGGTGCATTACCTGTTTCTCGATGATCCACGGACCCAGCGCGTGGTCGCTGAGCCACGTGCCGACAACGCGAAGATGATCGGACATATGCACAACCAATGCTTTCACTGCGAGAAGGAATTCGATTTTCCGCACAAGCGCGCGGCGCTGATGATTCTGGGGCGGGAGCGGTTTTTTGATCGGTGCCGGTTGGCCTGATGTGTTCGGCCTCGGAATTTCGTTGGGTCTGAGGCCGCTTTCGCGAGCAGGCTCGCTCCCACACTGGGTTTGTGTCGTTGATCAAACCCTGTGGGAGCGAGCCTGCTCGCGAATGGCTTGACGCAGAATCCGGATGCTAACGACGACCCGCAATCACCGCATCCCGCCGACTGCCCGAGACCTTGCGGCAGTGCACCAAAGCATCACGAATCATGAAGTTGACCAGGGTGGGCGATACGCCCAGTTCCTTGGCGATGTCTTTCTGCGGCACGCCGTGCAGACGGTACATCTCGAAGGCATAGCGGGTGCGGCTGGGCAGTTCGGTCAGCGCATCGGCGATGTGTTCCAGAGTCGAGAAGTTGATGTGCGAAGTTTCCGGCGAAGCGCCCTGAATCACCACGTTCAAGCCTTCCTCCTCCGGGCCTGAGTATTTCTGTTCGAGCGCCTGCTTGCGGTAGTGATCGATGGCGAGGTTGCGCACGATCTGGAACAGGTAGCTCAGCTGAGCCTTGATCGACGACGTGATCGGCGGGGCCGATTGCAGTCGGAAAAACGCATCCTGAACCACGTCTTCGGCACGAGACCTGCAACCGGTAATACGGGCTGCAATCTTGACCAGAATCAGTCGATTGTCGACGAATGCCTGAAGTAGCGGTGAATCGCACCTGCTTGTGGATACTTGTTCCGTCATGGAAATCACCTTGCTGCCAATAGGTTAGTGGGAGGGCCTCGGGGGACGGCGCCGTCCTACACATCGAGCGACAAATTATGTTGAATGATAATGATTGTCAAATGAGAAAGAGAAGTAGTGCTGTAAGTCGATGTGTTTTGCGAACTGCGACACGCCGCCGCACCTTGGCCCCGCTGGACGTCGTGCCTGCCGACTAATTATTTCCACAGTCCATCCGTTCTCATTGGTGAATGGCCCGGGTGCAGATCCCCGGCCTCAGCGCATTCCGATGCCTTGCGCGGTCGGCACAGACCGCGCCCCGCACGCCTCTCGACAGGTGTGACGCAGCCACCCGATTCCACTTGCAAGCCGAATTCAGGCAGGAAACCTCATGACCGACGCGTTCGAACTCCCCAGCACCCTGGTCCATGCCCTCAAGCGTCGCGCAGTTCTGACGCCGGACCGACTGGCCTTGCGTTTTCTCGCTGAAAACCCGGAGCAGACCGTTGTGCTCAGCTATCGCGAACTGGATCAACGCGCGCGCACCATCGCCGCTGCGTTGCAGGCTCAGGCTGGATTCGGTGAGCGTGCGGTGTTGCTGTTTCCCAGTGGCGCGGATTACGTCGCGGCGTTTTTCGGCTGCCTGTATGCCGGTGTGATTGCGGTACCGGCCTATCCGCCGGAATCCGCGCGTCGTCACCATCAGGAGCGGTTGCTGTCGATCATCGCCGACGCCGAGCCCACGCTGTTGCTGACCAGCGCCGATCTGCGCGATGCCTTGCAACAAATCGACGGCGCGCCGCCGCTGTTGTGCGTCGACACTCTGGACAGCGCACTGGCCGAACAGTGGGTTGAGCCGCCACTGCCGCCCGAGCACATCGCCTTCCTGCAATACACTTCCGGCTCCACCGCGCTGCCCAAGGGCGTGCAGGTCAGCCATGGCAATCTGGTCGCCAATGAACTGCTGATCCGTCACGGTTTCGGCATCGACGTCAACCCGGACGACGTCATCGTCAGCTGGTTGCCGCTGTACCACGACATGGGTCTGATCGGCGGTCTGCTGCAACCGATTTTCAGCGGCGTGCCGTGCATTCTGATGTCGCCGGCGTATTTCCTCGGCCGGCCGTTGCGCTGGCTGGAAGCGATTGCCGAATACGGCGGCACCATCAGCGGCGGCCCGGATTTCGCCTACCGTTTGTGCAGTGAGCGGGTCAGCGAGTCGGCCCTTGAGCGCCTCGATCTCAGTCGATGGCGCGTGGCCTATTCCGGTTCCGAGCCGATCCGCCTCGACACCCTTGAACGCTTCGCGGAAAAATTCGCTGCTTGCGGTTTCAGCGACAACAGCTTCATGGCTTCGTACGGTCTGGCCGAGGCGACCCTGTTTGTCGCTGGCACACCGCGCGGCACCGGCATCCCGGCGCTGCGCGTGGACGATCAGGCGCTGGCGCAAAACCGCGCCGAGCCGGGCGACGGCAGCGCGATCATGAGCTGCGGCATCAGTCAGCCTGAGCACGCGGTGCTGATTGTCGATCCCAACACGCTCGAGGAACTGACCGACAATGCCGTCGGTGAAGTCTGGGCCGCCGGCCCGAGCATCGCTCACGGTTACTGGCGCAACCCCGAAGCCAGCGCCAAGACTTTTGTCCAGCACGCCGGCCGCACCTGGTTGCGCACCGGCGACCTGGGTTTTATCCGTGACGGCGAACTGTTCGTCACCGGGCGCCTGAAAGACATGCTCATCGTCCGTGGCCATAACCTGTATCCGCAGGACATCGAGCAGACTGTCGAGCGCGAAGTCGAAGTGGTGCGCAAGGGGCGTGTGGCGGCGTTCGCGGTCACTCACAACGGCGAAGAGGGCATCGGCATCGCTGCGGAAATCAGCCGCAGCGTGCAGAAAATCCTTGCGCCAGATGCGCTGATCAAAGCTATTCGCCAAGCCGTGGCCGAGGCGTATCAGGAGGCGCCAAGCGTGGTGGTGCTGCTCAATCCGGGCGCGTTGCCGAAAACTTCCAGTGGCAAACTGCAGCGCTCGGCGTGCCGCAATCGTCTGGCTGATGGCAGTCTCGACAGTTACGCGCTCTTCCCTTCGATTACAGCGGCAACGGAAACCGCGACCAGCAGCACTTCGGATCTTGAAGCGTTGATCGGGCAAATCTGGGCCGAGCAACTCAACGTCAAGCAGGTCAGTGGCGACGACCATTTCTTCCTGCTCGGCGGTAACTCGATCGCCGCCACGCAAGTGGTTGCGCGGGTTCGCGAAGCACTCGGTGTCGAGCTGAGCCTGCGCCTGCTGTTCGAAGCGCCAACCTTGTCCGCCTTCGCCGCCGCCGTGGCGCAGCAGCAACAGACTGGCGGCAGCGCCCAAGGTGCAATCAGCACGTTGCCGCGCAGTGAGCCGATGCCGCAGTCGCTGGCACAAAATCGTCTTTGGATCACTTGGCAACTCGATCCACAGAGCAGCGCCTACAACATTCCCGGCGGCCTGCGCTTGCGTGGCGAACTCGACGAAGACGCCGTGCGCAAAAGCTTCCAGCAACTGATCGAACGCCATGAATCCTTGCGCACACGTTTCTTCGAGCGCGACGGCGTGGCATTGCAGCAAGTGCTTGCCGCTGCCGAATTCAACCTGCAACTGATCGACATCAGCGACCTGCCAATGTCCGAGCGTGAAGCCCGTGCCGAGCAGATTCGCGAAGACGAGGCGCGCACTCGGTTCGATCTGGAAAAAGGCCCGTTGCTGGCGGTGACACTGGTGCGTCTCGATGACGAAGAACATCAACTGCTGGTGACCCTGCATCACATCATTGCTGACGGCTGGTCGCTGAATATCCTCCTCGACGAATTCTCGCGCCTCTATGCCGCCGCTACCCAAGGTGCAACGGCGACGCTGGCAGCGCTGCCCACGCAATACGCCGATTACGGCAACTGGCAGCGGCAATGGCTGGCGCAAGGCGAGGGCGAGCGGCAACTGGCGTACTGGAAAGCGCAGTTGGGCGAAGAACATCCGCCATTGGAACTGGCCACCGATCACCCGCGCTCGGCCAGACACAACCACAGCGCCGCGCGCCACAGCGTGCGCTTGAGTACCGAACTCAGCGAGGCGATCCGCCAGACCGCGCAGGCTCACGAAGCCACGCCGTTCATGCTTCTGCTCGCTGCCTTGCAAAGTTTGCTGCACCGCTACAGCGGTCAGCGCGACATTCGCATCGGTGTGCCCAACGCCAACCGTCCGCGCCTGGACACCCAAAGCCTGATCGGTTTCTTCATCAATACCCAGGTGTTGCGTGCGCAAATCGATTCGCGCCTGACATTTGCCGAGCTGCTGAACCAGACCCGCCAAGCCGCACTCGGCGCCCAGGCCCATCAGGATCTGCCGTTCGAACAACTGCTCGAAGCGTTCCCGCAGGCCCGCGAACAGGGACTGTTCCAGGTCATGTTCAACCATCAGCAGCGCGACCTCAGTGCACTCAAGCGCCTGCCCGGTCTACTCGCCGAAGAACTGCCGTGGCACAGCCGCGAGGCCAAGTTCGATCTGCAATTGCACAGCGAAGAGGATCGCAACGGTCGTCTGAGCTTGGCGTTCGACTACGCCAGCGAACTGTTCGACGCCGCGACCATCGAGCGCCTGGCCGAGCATTTCCACAATCTGCTCAGCGAGGTCTGCGAACGGCCTCAGCAGGCCATTGGCGATCTGCGCTTGCTGACCGCCAGCGAGCAGAATCAGCAGAAAGACTGGAGCGTCGCTCCGTGCACCCCGGCGCGACAATGGCTGCCGGAACTGCTCGAGCAACAACTGCGCAAAAGCCCGCAACGCACCGCACTGCTGTGGGACGGCGGTACTCTGGATTTCGCCGAGCTGCACGCGCAAGCCAACCGGCTCGCCCATTACCTGCGCGACAAGGGCGTCGGCCCTGACGTGTGCGTGGCCATTGCCGCCGAGCGATCGCCGCAACTGCTGATCGGCCTGCTGGCGATCATCAAGGCTGGCGGCGCCTATGTGCCGCTTGATCCGGATTATCCGGCCGAACGTCTCGCGTACATGCTCCGCGACAGCGGCGTCGAACTGCTCCTGACCCAGACGCAATTGCTCGAGCGTCTGCCGGCCAGCGATGGCGTCAGCGTGATCGCCATGGATGCGCTGCACTTGGATAAATGGCCGAGCCAGGCACCGGGACTGCGAGTGCACGGCGACAACCTCGCCTACGTGATTTACACCTCGGGTTCCACCGGGCAACCGAAAGGCGTCGGCAACACTCACGCCGCGCTGGCCGAGCGCCTGCAATGGATGCAGGACACTTACCGCCTCGACGAAACCGACGTGCTGATGCAAAAAGCGCCGATCAGCTTTGACGTCTCGGTGTGGGAATGCTTCTGGCCGCTGATCACCGGCGCGCGGCTGTTGCTTGCCGCGCCCGGCGAGCACCGTGACCCGCAGCGCATCGCGCAACTGGTCCAGCAATACGGCGTGACCACGCTGCACTTCGTCCCGCCGCTGCTGGCGCTGTTCATCGATGAGCCGCTGAGTGCCGAATGCACCAGCCTGCGCCGGCTGTTTTCCGGCGGTGAAGCCTTGCCCGCCGAGCTGCGCAATCGGGTACTGGCGCAATTGCCGGCGGTGCAATTGCACAACCGTTACGGGCCGACTGAAACCGCGATCAACGTCACTCATTGGCACTGCACAACTGTCGATGGCGAGCGCTCGCCGATTGGCCGGCCGCTGGGCAATGTGGTCTGCCGCATCCTTGATGCCGATCTCAATCCAGTGCCGGCGGGTGTGGCGGGTGAGCTGTGCATCAGCGGTATTGGTCTGGCTCGCGGTTACCTGGGTCGTCCGGCGTTGACCGCCGAGCGTTTTGTCGTCGATCCACTGGGCGAGCAGGGCGCCCGCTTGTACCGCACCGGCGACCGTGCGCGCTGGTCCTCGGATGGCGTGATCGAATATCTCGGCCGTCTCGATCAGCAGGTCAAGCTGCGCGGCTTTCGCGTCGAACCTGAAGAAATCCAGGCGCGACTGCTGGCGCAAAATGGCGTCGCTCAAGCCGTGGTCCTGGTGCGGGAAACCGCTGCCGGTGCGCAACTGATCGGCTACTTCACGGCGACCGATGCGCATGAAAATGCCGATGAGCAAATCATTCGGCTGAAAGCTGCCCTCGCTGCCGAGCTGCCGGAATACATGGTGCCCGCACAATTGCTGCGCCTGGATGCGATGCCGCTGAGTCCCAGCGGCAAACTCGACCGCCGCGCCTTGCCCGAGCCGCAATGGCAGGTGCGTGAACATATCGAGCCGGTCAGCGAACTGGAGCAACAAATCGCCGCGATCTGGCGCGAAGTGTTGGGTCTGAAGCAGGTTGGCCTGCGTGATGATTTCTTCGCCCTCGGCGGTCACTCGCTACTGGCCACGCAAATCATTTCGCGCACACGTCAGGCCTGTGACGTCGAACTGCCGCTGCGCACCTTGTTCGAGCACAGCGAACTGGGCGATTACGCCGAACAGATTCGCCTGATCCAGGTCAGCGGCCGCACCAACCCCCAGCTGCCGATCAGCAAAGTCGACCGCAGCCAAGCGGTGCCGTTGTCCTATTCGCAGCAGCGCATGTGGTTCCTCTGGCAGATGGAACCGGACAGCCCGGCGTACAACGTCGGCGGCATGGCGCGCTTGCGTGGCGTGCTGCACGTCGAGCATTTCGAGGCGGCGTTGCAGGCGCTGATCCTGCGTCACGAAACCCTGCGCACAACGTTCCCAAGTGTCGACGGTGTCGCCCGCCAACAGGTGCATGCCGAGACCGGCGTGCGCATGGGCTGGAAAGATTTCTCCAGCCTGCCGGCAGAAGTCCGGGAGCTACAAGTCCAGCAACTGGCCGATGCAGAAGCGCACCAGCCGTTCGATCTGGAAACCGGTCCGCTGCTGCGCGCCTGTCTGGTCAAGACCGCCGAGCACGAGCATTACTTCGTCCTGACCTTGCACCACATCGTCACCGAAGGCTGGGCGATGGACATCTTTGCCCGTGAACTCAGCGCGCTGTATGAAGCGTTCGTCGATGAGCGCGCCTCGCCGCTTGAGCCGCTGCCGGTGCAATACCTCGACTACAGCGTCTGGCAGCGCAACTGGCTGGAGTCCGGCGAGCGCCAGCGCCAGCTCGATTACTGGACCGCGCAGCTCGGTCGCGAACATCCGCTCCTCGAACTGCCCGGCGACCGTCCGCGTCCACCGGTACAGAGCCATCAGGGCGAGCTGTTCCGTTTCGATCTGAGTGACGATCTCGCCGCGCGGGTGCGGGCGTTCAACGCGCAAAACGGTCTGACCCTGTTCATGACCATGACCGCCGCGCTCGCCACGTTGCTGTACCGCTATAGCGGCCAGACCGACCTGCGCATCGGCGCGCCGGTGGCGAACCGCATTCGCCCGGAAAGCGAAGGGCTGATCGGGGCGTTTCTCAACACCCAGGTGCTGCGTTGCCGGCTCGACGGGCGGATGTCGGTCGGCGAACTGTTCGAGCAGGTGCGCCACACCGTGATCGAGGGCCAGTCCCATCAGGATCTGCCGTTCGATCATCTGGTCGAAGCCTTGCAGCCGCCACGCAGCGCGGCTTACAACCCGCTGTTCCAGGTGATGTGCAACGTGCAGCGCTGGGAATTCCAGCAGAGCCGCACGCTCGCTGGGATGACGGTCGAGTACCTGGCCAACGATGCGCGGGCGACCAAGTTCGATCTCAATCTGGAAGTCACCGACCTCGACCATCGCCTCGGCTGCTGCCTGACTTACAGCACCGATCTGTTCGACCAACCGACCATCGCGCGCATGGCCAGGCATTGGCGCAACCTGCTTGAAGCGTTGATCGCTGATCCGCAGCAACGGCTCAGTGAACTGCCGCTGCTCGACAACACCGAGCAACAGCAGCTGCTCGACAGCCTCGGCATCGAGCCGGGCGAGCATCGTCTCGATCAGTGCATCCATCATCTGTTCGCCGAACAGGCACTGGCGCGCAAAGACGCACCAGCACTGACTTTCGCTGGGCAGACCCTGAGCTACGCCGAACTCGATGCCCGGGCCAATCGTCTGGCCTGGGCGCTGCGTGAACGCGGGGTCGGCCCGCAAGTGCGGGTGGGTCTGGCGCTGGAGCGTTCGCTGGAAATGGTCATCGGCCTGCTGGCGATTCTCAAGGCGGGCGGCGCCTATGTGCCGCTGGATCCGGAATACCCGCTCGACCGCCTGCATTACATGATCGAAGACAGTCGCATCGGCCTGCTGCTCAGCGATCGGGCGATGTTTCAGGCCCTGGGTGACTTGCCGTCAGACGTGGCGCGCTGGTGTCTGGAAGATGACAGCGCCGGGTTGGCCGACTACCCGGCCAGCGAGTTGCCGTTTATCAGCCTGCCGCAACATCAGGCTTATCTGATTTACACCTCCGGCTCGACCGGCAAACCGAAAGGCGTGGTGGTCTCCCACGGCGAAATCGCCATGCACTGCCAGGCCGTGATCGAACGCTTCGGCATGCGCCCGGACGACTGTGAACTGCATTTCTATTCGATCAACTTCGACGCTGCCACCGAACGTCTACTTGTGCCGCTGCTCAGCGGTGCGCAGGTGGTACTGCGGGCGCAAGGGCAGTGGGACGCGGAAGAAATCTGCGGCTTGATTCGCACGCATCGAATCAACGTCCTCGGTTTCACGCCGAGCTACGGCAGCCAGTTGGCGCAGTTCCTCGCGACCCAAAATGAAGTCCTGCCGGTGCGCATTATCATCACCGGCGGTGAAGCGCTGACCGGCGAGCATCTGCAACGCATTCGCGCGGCATTCCAACCGGCGCAGTTTTTCAATGCTTACGGCCCGACCGAAACCGTGGTCATGCCGCTCGCCAGTCTGGCGCCGCAGGTGCTGGAAGAGGGCGCCGGCAGTGTGCCGATCGGTAGCGTGATCGGCGCGCGGGTCGCGTACATTCTCGACGCCGATCTGGCCTTGGTGCCGCAAGGTGCGACCGGTGAATTGTTTGTCGGCGGCGCCGGTCTGGCTCAGGCCTATCACGACCGCCCAGGCATCAGCGCCGAGCGTTTTGTCGCTGACCCGTTTGCCGCTGATGGCGGACGCATGTACCGCACCGGCGACCTGGTGCGCCAGCGTGCCGATGGTCTGGTCGAGTATCTGGGGCGCATCGACCATCAAGTGAAAATCCGTGGCTTCCGCATCGAACTGGGCGAAATCGAAACGCGCCTGCTCGATCATTCTTCGATCCGCGAAGCCGTGGTGCTGGCGCTGGATGCGCCGAGTGGCAAGCAGTTGGTGGGTTACCTCGTTACCGATGTCGCCGGACACTGCGAAGCGCAACAGGCGGAACTGCGCGAAGCGCTCAAGTCGCACCTCAAGGCGCAACTGCCGGACTACATGGTGCCGACCCACCTGATGCTGCTGGCAAGCATGCCGCTGACCGCCAACGGCAAACTCGACCGCCGCGCCTTGCCGGCGCCGGATCTGGAGCTCAATCGTCAGGACTATGTCGCGCCAAGCAACGAGCTGGAACAGACCCTGGCGCAGATCTGGTGCGATGTGCTTAACGTCAGGCAGGTCGGCCTCAACGACAACTTCTTCGAACTCGGCGGCGACTCGATTCTGTCGATTCAAGTGGTCAGCCGCGCGCGTCAGCAGGGCATTCATTTCAGTCCGCGCGACCTGTTCCAGCATCAGACCGTACAGACGCTCGCCGCCGTTGCCAGTCGCACCCAGCAAGTGACTGCCGAGCAAGGTTTGGTGGTCGGCGAGTCGCGTCTGACGCCGATTCAGCACTGGTTCTTCGATACGGACATTCCCCAGCGTCAGCACTGGAATCAGGCGCTGTTGCTGGAACCGACTGTGCGCCTCGAGCCGCAACGATTGCAGCAAGCTTTGCAGGCGGTGATCGAACAGCACGATGCGCTGCGTCTGCGTTTCACTGAAACCGATGATGCATGGCAAGCGACGCATCAAGCGCTGACGAATGAGGATGTGCTCTGGCAAGTCAGCGTCGATTCGCTGGATCAGTGCGAAGCCCTGTTCGCCGACGCGCAACGCAGTCTGCATCTGCACAACGGCCCGTTACTGCGCGCGGTGCTGGTCGATGTTGCGGATGTTCAGCAACGCCTGTTCATCGCCATCCACCACTTGGTGGTCGACGGTGTTTCCTGGCGCGTGTTGCTGGATGATCTGCAAACCGCCTATCGCCAGCTCGACGCTGCGCAGCCGCTGAAACTGCCGGCGAAAACCAGCGCCTTCAAGGACTGGGCCGCGCGTTTGCAGGCCTACGCCGGCAGCGAATCGCTGCGTGAGGAATTAAGCTGGTGGCAGGCGCAACTGGCCGGGCCGAGCGCTGATCTGCCTTGCGAAAACCAGCAGGGCGGCAGGCAGAATCGCCATGCGCAAACCGTCAGCGTACGGCTCGATGCCGAGCGCACCCGACAGCTGCTGCAACAGGCACCGAGCGCTTACCGCACTCAGGTCAACGACCTGCTGCTGACCGCACTGGCTCGTGTGCTGTGCCGCTGGAGTGGCCAGCCCTCGGCACTGATTCAACTGGAAGGACACGGTCGCGAAACCCTGTTCGACGAGATCGATCTGACCCGCACCGTCGGTTGGTTCACCAGCGCTTATCCGCTGCGCCTGACTCCGCACAATGTCGAAGAGGCCGCCGGGCAGGGCGCTTCGATCAAGGCGATCAAAGAACAATTGCGCGCCGTGCCGCACAAAGGTCTCGGTTATGGCGTGCTGCGTTATCTGGCCGATGACGGCTGCCGCCAGAGCATGGCCGCGCTGCCACAGGCGCCGATCACCTTTAACTACCTCGGCCAGTTCGACCAGAGCTTCGGCAGCGATGCGCTGTTCCGTCCGCTGGATGAGCCAATCGGTGCCGCCCACGATCCGCAGGCGCCGTTGCCCAACGAGCTGAGTGTCGACAGTCAGATTTACGGTGGTGAATTGCTGCTGCGCTGGACTTTCAGTGCCGAGCGTTACGAGGCGCAAACCATTAACGATCTGGCCGATGCCTATCTCGGTGAGTTGCAAAGCCTGATCGCCCATTGTCTGCAAGACGAGGCCGGCGGCCTGACACCGTCGGACTTTCCGCTGGCGAAACTGACTCAGGCGCAACTCGATGCGCTGCCGGTACCGGCAGCGCACATCGAAGATGTCTACCCGCTGACGCCGATGCAGGAAGGCATGTTGCTGCACACCCTGCTCGAGCCGGGTACCGGCCTGTACTACATGCAGGATCGTTACCGCATCAACAGCGAGCTCGATCCCGAGCGTTTCGCCCAGGCCTGGCAAGCGGTGATCGCCCGTCATGAAGCACTGCGCGCGTCGTTCTGCTGGAACGTCGGCGAAGACATGCTGCAAGTGATTCACACCCCGGGTCGCACGCCGATCGAGTATCTGGACTGGAGCGCCATCGCCGAATCCGAGCAGGAACCGAAGCTGCAAGCGCTGCTGAAAAGCGAGCGCGAAGCCGGGTTCGATCTGCTCAATCAGGCGCCGTTTCACCTGCGCCTGATCAAGGTCGGCGCGGCGCGTTACTGGTTCATGATGAGCAACCACCACATTCTCATCGACGCCTGGTGCCGTTCGCTGCTGATGAACGATTTCTTCGAAATCTACAGCGCCCTCGGTGAAGGACGCGAAGCGCAGTTGAGCGTGCCGCCGCGATATCGCGATTACATCGGCTGGCTGCAACGCCAGAGCCTGGCCGAGGCGCGGCAGTGGTGGCGGCAGAACCTGCAAGGCTTTGAGCGCACCACGCCGATCCCGAGCGACCGGCCGTTCCTGCGCGAGCATGCCGGTGAAAGCGGCGGCATGATCGTCGGCGACCGCTACACCCGCCTGAATGTCGAGGACGGTGCACGGCTGCGGGAACTGGCGCAGGCACATCAACTGACCGTCAACACCTTCGCCCAGGCTGCATGGGCTCTGGTTTTGCGGCGTCTGAGCGGCGATCGCGACGTGCTCTTCGGCGTCACCGTCGCTGGTCGGCCGGTAGACATGCCGGAAATGCAGCGCACCGTCGGCCTGTTCATCAACAGCATCGCCCTGCGGGTGAAGATGCCTGCGGACGATCAGCGTAGCAGCGTGCGTCAATGGCTCAGCGCTTTGCTCGACAGCAACATGCAACTGCGCGAGTACGAATACCTGCCGCTGGTGAATATCCAGGAACAGAGCGAATTGCCCAAAGGCCAGCCGCTGTTCGACAGCCTCTTCGTCTTTGAAAACGCCCCGGTGGAAGTCTCGGTGCTTGATCGTGCACAGAGCCTGAATGCGAGCTCGGATTCCGGTCGCACCCATACCAACTTCCCGTTGACGGCGGTGTGTTACCCGGGCGATGACCTTGGCTTGCACCTGTCCTATGACCAGCGTTACTTCGACGAGGCGACGGTCGAGCGCATGCTCAATGAGTTCAAGCGCCTGCTGCTGGCACTGGTCGACGGCTTCCATGGCGACATGGCCGATTTGCCGCTGCTGGGCGACGAAGAACGCGATTTCCTCCTGCACGGTTGCAACCAGAGCGGCCACGACTATCCGCTGGAGCAAAGCTATGTGGCGCTGTTCGAAGCGCAGGTCGCGGCGCATCCGCAGCGCATCGCTGCCAGTTGCCTCGATCAGCATTTGAGCTATGCCGAACTGAATCACAACGCCAACCGCCTCGGCCATGCCCTGGTCGCTGCCGGTGTGCGCATGGATCAACCGGTGGCGCTGCTGGCCGAGCGTAATCTCGACCTGCTCGGCATGATCATCGGCAGCTTCAAGGCCGGCGCTGGTTATCTGCCGCTGGATCCGGGCCTGCCGAGCCAGCGTCTGAGTCGCATCATTGAGCTGAGCCGCACGCCGTTGCTGGTGTGCAGCGCCGCTTGCCGTGAACAGGCGCAGACCTTGCTCGAGGAGTTTGGCTGTTCGAATCGTCCGCGCCTGCTGGTGTGGGAAGAGGTGCAGGCGTCGGCGGCAGCGGCGCACAATCCGGGCATCCACAGTGGCCCGGATAATCTCGCCTATGTGATTTACACCTCGGGTTCGACCGGGCTGCCTAAAGGCGTGATGGTCGAGCAGCGCGGCATGCTCAACAACCAGTTGAGCAAACGTCCGTACCTCGACTTGAGCGAGGCCGATGTGATCGCGCAGACCGCCTCGCAAAGCTTCGACATTTCCGTCTGGCAGTTCCTCGCCGCGCCATTGTTCGGCGCGCGGGTCGACATCGTCCCGAACGCGATTGCCCACGATCCGCACGGTCTGCTGGCGCATGTGCAGGCGCAGGGCATCACTGTGCTGGAGAGTGTGCCGTCGCTGATTCAGGGCATGCTCGGCTCCGAGCGTCTGAGCCTCGACGGCTTGCGCTGGATGCTGCCGACCGGTGAAGCGATGCCGCCGGAACTGGCGCATCAATGGCTGCTGCGTTACCCGGATATTGGTCTGGTCAATGCTTACGGCCCAGCGGAATGCTCGGATGACGTGGCGTTCTTCCGTGTCGACATGGCCTCGACGCGCGGCAGTTACTTGCCGATCGGCACGCCGACCGACAATAACTTGCTGTACCTGGTCGATGGCGCGCTGGATCTGGTGCCTTTGGGCGCGGTGGGTGAGTTATGTGTCGCCGGGACCGGGGTCGGTCGCGGTTACGTCAGCGATCCGCTGCGCACCGCGCCGGTGTTTGTGCCGAATCCGTTCGGCGCGCCGGGCGAGCGCTTGTACCGCACCGGTGACCTGGCGCGGCGCCGCGCGGACGGCGTGCTGGAATATGTCGGCCGCGTCGATCATCAGGTGAAGATTCGCGGCTACCGCATCGAACTCGGTGAAATCGAAGCGCGCCTGCATGAACAACCGGAAGTGCGTGACGCTGCGGTTGGTGTGCAGGAGGGCGTCAACGGCAAGCATCTGGTCGGTTATCTGGTCGCGGCCGACGCAGCGCTCAACCCGGGCGAACGCCTGGAGCGGATCAAGCAGCGCCTGCGCGCCGAACTGCCGGAATACATGGTGCCGCTGCACTGGCTATGGCTGGAGCAGATGCCACTCAATGCCAACGGCAAACTCGACCGCAAAGCCTTGCCGGCCTTGGAGATCGGTCAGTTGCAGAGCGAGGATTATCTGGCCCCGCGCAACGAGCTGGAGCAGACCCTGGCTGATATCTGGGCTGAGGTGCTGAAAGTGGAAAAGGTCGGCGTGCGCGACAACTTCTTCGAACTGGGCGGGCATTCGTTGCTGGCTACGCAGATCGCTTCGCGGGTACAAAAAGCCCTGCAACGCAACGTGCCGCTGCGCGCGATGTTCGAGTGCAGCACGGTGGAGGAACTGGCCGAATACATCGATGGGCTGGCGGCCAGCGACATTACAGAGGAGAAGGTTGACCGGTTGAATGATCTGATGGCGGAGTTGGAGGGGTTGTAGTTCTCCGGCGCCTGGGCCGGCCCCTCGCTGGCAAGCCAGCTCCCACAGTTTTTGCGGTGAGCACAAATCTTGTGAACGACGTTGAACCCTGTGGGAGCTGGCTTGCCAGCGATGGCGCCGGTGAATTCAACACAAATCACCAGTACATGACTGTACATTTCCATCCTTGACGATCATTAACCGGCAGCTCAGTCTGCCGGTTCTGTTTTTTCTCGCGGAGGTGGTCGATGCCCTTTTTCACGGTTGACGGACAAGCACTGCACTACATTGATCAAGGCACCGGCCCGGCCGTGTTGCTGGCTGGCAGTTATCTCTGGGATCAAGCGATGTGGGCGCCGCAGATCGCCGCGCTGACCCCGCATTATCGCGTCATTGCCCTGGATTTGTGGGGGCATGGCGAGTCCGGCAAGTTACCCGAAGGCACCACATCGCTGGACGACATCGCCCGACAGGCGCAGGCCTTGCTCGATCACCTGGACATCGACCGCGTCACCCTCGTCGGGCTTTCGGTCGGCGGCATGTGGGGCACGCGCCTGGCACTGTCCGCACCGCAACGTCTCAACGGTCTGGTGCTGATGGACACCTACGTCGGTGTCGAGCCGGAACCGACGCGCCAGTATTACTTCTCGTTGTTCAAGCAGATCGAAGACAGCGGCACCATCTCCGAACAATTGCTCGACGTCGTTGTGCCAATCTTCTTCCGCCCGGGCATCGACCCGCAGTCGGCGCTGTATCAGGACTTTCGCGCGAAATTGAAGGGCTATTCGCCCGAGCGTCTGCGCGAAAGCATCGTGCCGATGGGACGCATCACGTTTGGCCGCAACGACCTGTTGCCACGCCTGGGCGAGCTGAACCCGGCGACGACGCTGGTGCTGTGCGGCGATCAGGACAAACCACGGCCACCCTCGGAAGCACGGGAAATGGCTGAATTGATCGGTTGCCCGTGCGTGCTGGTGCCGGAGGCGGGGCATATTTCCAATCTGGAGAATCCCGGGTTTGTCACTGAGGCGCTGCTGGCGTTTCTCCGCGAGCGCAACTGACACACCGAGTGAGCTTCATTCGCGAGCAGGTCACCATGCAATCACGAGTGTGAAACTCATCTATAAAAGCATTTGATAAGGGAATGACGTGCAACAGTTCTGGTGGCGTGACCTCAGGGATCTTGAGGACAAGTGGGTTGGGTTGAGTATTGAGGTCAACCGACCGAAATCAAGCAAACCGCCGCTTCATCTGCAAAGTGGTAACAACGGGCGGATGAAGTTGATGCTCAATGAAAGCCCACTCTTCTGGGCGACCATTGCCACCTCATATTACGGTGCTTGGCTGGTTCGCAATCCGCGGCCCGTTCAACTGGAATCGCCATCCGTGCCCCCCATCGTTTCGGCTGACGTTCAGGAGCACTTTGAATTACCCGTCCAAGAGCGCTTCCCGCGCTGGTGTCGCTATTTCATAAACCAGTTGATGAACAATCAGGCGGACTTTCTCTATCCCGGCCACTGGGTGGCGCGCCCTTTATTGCCAGCAGTTAGCCGATACAAACCCGTTGCCGGTCCGGATGGCTGGTATTTTTCCACCCCGGCCGAGGCGTCCAGCCATCTGCCCAACTGGTACGCGCGCGGCGAGGGCATTCTCGACAACGTGCAACCGCACACCGTGCATTGGCTTGATTGGGATTTGGGACACTTGATCGGTCTGCACACGGTGGACCCTTTTGCAGGTCGCCTCAAATGGTGGCGCAAAAAAGCCAGGGAGGGCAGCTTGCCGCCGATCCTGCTCTGGTATGTGGGCGGACTGTGTTCTTACGTGATCATCGATGGACATTACAGACTGCAGGCCGCGCTCGATGAAGGTGTCAAACCTGATTTCATTGTCCTGAGCTCGACCAAAGCCCAGCAAGTCAAACCATGCGAAGCAACGCAACAGCGCGTGTTCGGTTCGTTGATGTTGCAGAACGCGAGACATCCCAAGTTCAACGTTCACACATTCAATCAGGCGCTGATCAATACGTTTGACGACCGTCCCTGGCATTGGGCAGGGACGCACGCTTGGGCCGGTATTCCTTCAGACCAAGCGTGGTGCGCTGAGGTGACAAGCTTTCTCACGGAACAGGGAAACACCGAGCACTTGCAGGACATTATCGAGCGGTGTGAGTACTGATAGACCCGCACCGGTCAGTGGTTGTGAAGACTATTTCGGCCCGAGAATCTTCACCAGCTTGTCCGGCGATGGCGCGCCTTGCTGTTGTTGCAACTCGCCTTTGTCGTCCATATAGAAAATCGCCGGGGTGGCTTGCAGTTCGAGGTCTTCCATCAACTGCATGTTCGCCGCGAGTTTGCTCTGCACGGCGACCGGAATGTCTTTCAACGCCTTGAGGGCGCTGCCCTTACCGGCGCTCTCATGATCTTGCAGGGCTTTGGCCGGGTCTTTCGCCGCCAGCAGCGCGGCTGATTTGCCCGGGCTGTCTTCGCGAATGATGCCGACCATGATGTGGCGCAGCTGCACTTTGCCGGCCTTGACCCATGGTCGCGCCTGTTCCCAGAACATGTTGCAGTACGGGCAGTTCGGATCGCTGAACAGGTACACCGTGCGCGGTGCATCCTTGTTGCCGTCCTGAATCCAGTTGCTCGCCTCGAACTTGGCCCAGACTTCCTTGGACATCGGTGCGTAGACCAGTTTCTGCAGCGGCTCGCTACTCAGGTCCTTGCCGTCGGCGTCGTATAGATTGCCCACCACGACGTGTTTGCCGTCCGGGGTCAGGTACAGCGCCATGCCGCGATTCTGGTATTGCGCGGCGTACCCGCGCAGGCCATCAGGGGCGTCGAACTGGCCGACGATTTTCGCGCCCTTGGCTTCGATTTTTTTGATCGCTGCGGGTAGTTCTTCAGCGGCCTGCACCGACGGCAAGTGCAGCAGGGCAGTGCCCAGGGTCAGCGTCAGCAGGTGGCGGAGGCGGGGCATGGCAGTTTCCTTGCAGAGTTGGCCGGGGCAACGGCCTGATTCGGGCTTGAAGGTGAAGTGTCGAAGGTTTCCAGAGCGCGGGCCAGGCTGGCGTTCGACAGTTCACCGAGGTGACTGGTCAGCAAGCGACCGTCCGGGCTATAGAACAGCGTAGTCGGTAACGCCATGGAACCCACGGCCTGACCGAGACGGCCGCGGCGGTCGAACAGCACGTTGTTCAGGCTCAGGCCCTGGGTTTCCAGGAACGTTGCCACGCTTTGCATGCTTTCGGCCTGATTGACGAACAAGAACGTCAGATCCGGGCGCTGTTGCTGGGCATTCTCCAGTACTGGCATTTCCCGCCGGCACGGCGGGCACCAGGTCGCCCAGAGGTTGATCACCAGCGGCCCGCCCTGATACTCACTGAGCTTGATGGTTTCGCCAGCGGCGTTGCGCAGGGATATATCCGGCAGGCGCGTACCCTGTTCGTAGATATTCAGCGACAGGGTGGCAAGCAGCCAGAACGCCACGCCACTGACCACGCCGAAGCCCAGCGGGCGGCGCAAAGCGGGCCGGCGCCAGCCGCGATACAACGCCGCCAGCAACAGCACGATGACCCCGGGCCAGGCGAGAAAACCGCCGTCGCGCAGATCGATGATCTGCCACGGGTCATTGCGATAGTGCGACCAGTACAGCGCGACAAACGCAATGCGCGCCGCAAGCATGCCCAGCAAGAACAGGCTGAACAGCGCCGACTCGGGGTTCTCGCCGCCGCGCTTGGCCACTCGCCAGCCGACAAACGTCGCCAGCGCCAAAGCACTGATCAGCAGCAGGTGGTTGAGCGCGATGGCGAAGGTGCCGAGGGTGAACGTCAGCATCAGTTGGCATCTCGGGTGGCGGACCAGCGTTGCAGGAAGGTCTCGGCATCGACCTCGCCGGTGATGCGCTGGCTGCGGCGTTCTTCACCGTCGGCGCCGATCCAGATGAACGTCGGCGGCCCCGGCACTTTATAACGGCTGAGCAGCTCGCGGCTGGCGGCGTTGTCGGCGGTCACATCCAGGCGCAGCAGGCGCACATCGCTCAGGGCCTGCATGACTTTGGCTTCACCAAACACCTTCTTCTCCATCACTTTGCACGACACACACCAGTCGGCGTAGTAATCGAGCAACACCCACTGGCCCTGAGCCTTGGCCGCGTCGAGTTCGCGTTGCAGTGCCGCCGGTTCCTTGATTGTGCTAAAGGCATCGTGACCCGTCGGCGCCGCGCTGGCGACAGGGCCGGCGCTGTAGACCTGCAATGGCTGATACGGATCATCGCTGCCACCCGCCGCACCGATCACCAACAAGCTGCCCCACAAACCGAGCAACAGGGACAGCGCGCCAAACATCTGTGCGACGCGGCCAAAACCTTCGGATTGTTTCCAAGCGCTGTAAGCGGCGATCAACAGCAGAGCGCCGCACAGCCCCAGCCACAACGACGGGTCCAGTACCGGGCGCAGCATCAACAATGCAGTGGCAAGAAAGAGGAAGCCGAATATGCCCTTGAGCAGATTCATCCACGCGCCGGGTTTCGGCAGGAAACGGTTGCCCACAGTGACCAGCAGCAACAGCGGCACACCGATGCCGATGCCCAGTGCAAACAGAATCAGACCGCCGTGCAACGCGTTACCGCTCTGCGCGATGTACAGCAGCGCGCCGGCCAGTGGCGCGGTCATGCACGGCCCGACCAACAGACCGGACAATGCGCCCAGCACGCCGGCGCCGATCAGGCTGCCGCCGCTGCGGCTGCGCGACGCATGTTCCAGGCGATCACGCAGGGCCACCGGCAGTTGCAGCTCGAAGAAGCCGAACATCGGCAATGCCAGCACCACGAAAATGGCGGCAAATGCTCCGAGTAACCAAGGATTCTGCAACCACGCCTGCAGGTTCGCACCGAGCAGCGCAGCAATCACGCCCATCGCCGCATACACCAGTGCCATGCAGATCACGTAGCTGCTGGCCAAGGCAAACCCGCGCCGTGGTGTGGCGCCACTGCCGACGATCATCCCGGCGAGAATCGGCAGCATCGGCAGCGAACACGGGGTAAACGCCAACAGCAGACCGAGTCCGAAGAACACCAGCAAGCTCCAGCCCAGCGCCCGTTGTTGCAGACTGCTGGCCAACGCCTGATCCGGGGCTTCAGCGCCTGTTGTTGCTGCGGCTTTGCCACCCAGATCGATCACTCTGGTTTGCGGTGGATAGCACAGACCGGCATCGGCGCAACCTTGATAGCTGACTTTGATCTGACCGCTGGCCGCCGCCGGGATTTTTACTTCCAGCCCTTGGCGGTACACCGGCTGCTCGCCGAAGAACTCATCGCTGTGGGATTCGCCTTCAGGCAACACCGGCTGCTGATCGGCGGCCAGTCCATCGAATTTCAGGCGTTTCTGATACAGGTAGTAGCCGTCAGTGATCTGCCAGAACAGCTGGGTTTCGCCTGAATCCAGACGCTCGGAAGTCAACACGAACGCTTGGTCGACCGGCAAGAAGTCCGGTTTCGTATCGAAAGGATTGTTTCCAGCCTGGGCCAGGCCCGAGATCAGTAACGCAAACAAAACAAAAAAATGACGCATGGAGAAGCCTTGTCCCTGTGCAAGTGAGGTGCACAATGGGCAGCGGCGATTAACCGATGATTAACCGCCATGCCCTTGTCGCAGTGACGTTGGGCGCCATAATGTCAGCTTAATCGGCCAACTGCCTAATCCGCTTTTTTCCTGTGGGATTCACCATGCACGTACTGGTTTGCGAAGACGACGAGCTGATTGCCAGCGGCATCGTTGCCGGCCTCACCGCCCAGGGCCTGACCGTCGAGCACGTCAACACCGCGTCCAAGGCGCGGGCGATGCTCAAGGTCGCCGAATTCGATGTGATGGTGCTCGATCTCGGCCTGCCGGACGAAGATGGCCTCAAGTTGCTGCAACAGTTGCGGCAGAGCGGCCTGGAAATCCCGGTTCTCATCCTCACTGCCCGTGACTCGGTGACCGATCGTGTCGATGGTCTGCAGGCCGGCGCCGACGACTATCTGCTCAAGCCTTTCGACCTGCGCGAACTGTTCGCTCGCCTGCAAACCCTGTTGCGCCGGGTGGCAGGGCGTAGCGTCAATCTGATCGAGCACGGCGCGCTGACCTACGACCCGAGCAGCCGCGAAACCCGTCTGGCCGGGCAACCGGTGGACTTGTCGCGCCGTGAGCAGTCGCTGTTGCAGGCGCTGCTGCACAATCGCGGCCGGGTGCTGTCCACCGAGCAACTGAAGGACAGCGTCTACGGCTTCAACGACGAACTGGAAAGCAACGCGCTGAACGTGCATATCCATCATCTGCGCAGCAAGCTTGGCAAAGGCATCGTTGAAACCGTGCGCGGTCTGGGCTATCGCCTCGGGCCTGCCGATGGCGCAGAGCAAGGCAAATGATGAGTCTGCGACTGCGCCTGAGCCTGACGCTTGGCGCGGCGTTCGCGCTGATCTGGGCGCTGGCGGCGGCGTGGATGCTCAGCGACCTGCGCAATCAGATGATGTTTTCCCTCGACCAGCGTCTGGTGGCCTCGGCGCGCATGGTCGCCGGTTTGCTCGAGCAATTGCCGACGCTGCCGAGCAAGGGCGAGGGCACCCATTTCAGCGCAGAACAGCTGAATATTCCCGGTGGCATGGCTTGTCAGGTCAGCTCATTGCGCGGCGAGATTCTCGCGCGAAGCCACAACAACCCCGAGCAAGCGCTGGAAGCCGAGAAAATGGGCTTCCACGATCAGATGATCGACGGCGCCCCGTGGCGCAGTTTCACCCTGGCCCGCGGCGATGTGCGCATCACTACGGCGGATCGGCAGATCGAGCGCGAAGCCTTGAACATGTCGATTCTGCTCGCTGCTTCGGTGCCGGTCGGTGTGGCCTTGCTGGGTTGCCTGTGCCTGCTGTGGCTGGGCATCGGTCAGGGCCTGGCGCCGCTCAATCGTCTGCGCGAGGCGCTGATGCGGCGCAATGCCGACTCTCTTGAACCCTTGCAGTTGCAGGCGTTTCCCAGCGAATTGAAGCCGTTGCTGGAAACTCAGAATCAGTTGTTTCAACGCATCGGCAAGACCATCGAACGTGAACGTCGTCTGACCGGCGACGCCGCGCATGAACTGCGCAGTCCGCTGACGGCGATCAAGACCCACCTGCAAGTGGCGCGCATGACCGACGGCAGCGCCCGCGATCAGTCGCTCGCGCGCGCCGAGGAGGGCGCCGATCGCTTGCATCGCACCCTTGAGCAATTGCTGTTGCTGGCGCGGGTCGAAGGCAGTCTGTCGTTTGATGACGGCTCGCAATGCAGCGCCGAACAAGTGGCCAGACTGGCGATCCAGGACGCCACTGGCGGTGAACGGCTGCGGATCAAACTGCACGTGCCTGACGATCTGTCCGCCGCGCCTCTGCAAATGCCTGCCGTGCTGGCGATTGCTGCATTGCGCAACCTGCTCGACAACGCCCTGCGCCACACGTCAGAAGATTGTGCGGTCGAGGTTAGCCTGGAGAGCATCGGCAATCGTGTGCGTTTTGTCGTGCGCGACCATGGCCCGGGCATTGCGCCGGATGACTTGCAACATCTGACCCAGCGCTTCTGGCGCAACGGGCAGAGCACCGGCTGCGGGCTGGGGCTGGCGATTGTCCAGGCGATCGTTCAGCGCTGTGATTGTGCCCTGCATTTCGACAGCCGCCCGGATGGCCTGCGGGTCGAACTGACCATGCCGTTGCAAGCCCTCTGATCTCACCTCAGATCCCCTGTGGGAGCGAGCCTGCTCGCCAATGCGGTAAGTCATTCAACATCGACGTTGACTGGCCTGACGCTTTCGCGAGCAGGCTCGCTCCCACAAATGATCACTTTCTTCCACATCAAATGTAACTTCTCGGCGTTCGCAATCCGTCAGGGTTGGGGCTAAGGTCAACCCAGCTTTGACTCAAAGGATTGAGGGAACTGCGCCATGGAAGCACCCGTCTGCGTTCGTTCGGCCACTCTGGCCGACACCGGCATCATCAACCGTATTGTCGAGCGCTCGATCCGTATCGGATGTGCACTCGATCACCGCAACCATCCACTTCTGGTCAGCGACTGGCTCAACCGCTCCTCCGCCGATTTCATCAGTAGCCGGCTCGCCGACCCACACTTCTATCTCTGTATCGCTTCGTTCGAAGACAAACCCGTCGGTGTCGGCATGGCCCGGGTCAGTGGCGAAATCCCGCTGTGTTACGTCCAGCCTGAATCCTTTCGCCGGGGCGTCGGCCGGGCGCTGATGCACAATCTCGAAGGTTGGTTGCGCATTCGCGGTGTGCAGCATGTTTACCTCAACAGCACCCGCACCGCCGAGGCGTTCTATCGGCACTTGGGTTACCAACAGGCAGCGCCACCCGGCCTCTCCACCGGCGTGCAGACCGTGCCGCTGCACAAACCTTTGTCCTCACCGGCCTGACAACTCGATCAAGGGTGTAAATCCGCACCGCGCTGAAGCGTTTCCAGAACAGGAAAACCTGCAAGTGCGCCCCGCGACCGGAACGCGCACCTGTCGGTGTGCTGTTCTGGTCACTATCCATAGCGAATTGAGGGGTCGAGAGATGTCAGTCGCCACCAGTCTTATCGAAGCGTCGTCGGCCCGGGTCGCCTCGGCGCCGGCAGAAACGTTATACGAATTCAACGAATCCCCGTTACTGGCGCGCCAGAGTCGTCAGGAGTCCAACGCGCGCAGCTATCCTCGGCGTATTCCGCTGGCGCTCAAGCGTGCCAAGGGCCTGTATGTCGAGGATGTCGAAGGGCGTACCTTCATCGACTGCCTGGCTGGGGCCGGCACGTTGGCGCTGGGGCATAACCATCCGGTGGTAATCGAGGCGATCCAGCAAGTGCTCGCCGATGAGTTGCCGCTGCACACCCTCGACCTGACCACGCCGGTCAAGGATCAATTCGTCCAGGATCTGTTCGGACTGCTGCCGACGGAGCTGGCGGCGCAGGCGAAAATCCAGTTCTGCGGCCCGACCGGCACCGACGCCGTGGAAGCAGCGCTGAAACTGGTGCGCACGGCCACTGGCCGCAGTACTGTGCTGTCATTTTCCGGCGGTTATCACGGCATGAGTCAGGGTGCGTTGAGCCTGATGGGCAGCCTGGGGCCGAAAAAACCACTGGGTGCCTTGCTCAGCAATGGCGTGCAGTTCATGCCGTTCCCCTACGACTACCGTTGCCCGTTCGGCCTCGGCGGCGCGGCGGGCGTCAACGCCAATCTGAGTTATCTGGAAAGCCTGCTCAACGATCCCGAGGCCGGGGTGCAATTGCCGGCGGCGGTGATCGTCGAAGCGGTGCAGGGCGAGGGCGGGGTGATTCCGGCCGATATCGAGTGGTTGCGTGGCTTGCGCCGAATTACCGAAAGGGCCGGGGTGGCGCTGATCGTTGATGAGATCCAGAGCGGGTTCGCCCGCACCGGCAAGATGTTTGCCTTTGAACATGCGGGCATCGTTCCGGATGTGGTGGTGTTGTCCAAAGCCATCGGTGGCAGCCTGCCCTTGGCGGTGGTGGTGTACCGCGACTGGCTCGACACCTGGCAACCGGGCGCCCACGCCGGCACGTTCCGTGGCAATCAGATGGCCATGGCCGCCGGTTCAGCGGTGATGCGTTATCTGGTAGAGCACAAGGTCTGTGAACACGCCGCTGCCATGGGGGAGCGGCTCAGCGAACATCTGCACATTCTGCAGCGCGACTTCCCGCAACTGGGCGATATCCGTGGGCGTGGCCTGATGCTCGGCGTCGAACTGGTCGACCCGAACGGCGCGCCCGATGCGCTCGGTCACCCACCGGCATTTGCACGTCTGGCGCCACTGGTCCAGCGTGAATGCCTCAAGCGTGGCCTGATTCTGGAACTGGGCGGCCGCCATGGCGCGGTCGTGCGCTTCCTGCCGCCGCTGGTGATCAGCGCAGCGGAAATCGATCGGGTGGCCGAGATCTTTGGTCGCGCATTGGCCGCTGCCACCGCCGCGCTGTAAATTTTTCCGCGCGGCGAACGTTCTTTCTACATACCCCGGCTGCATCCGTTGTGCAGCCGACCTTACAACGATGGAGAACCAGCATGACGTCAGTATTCGACCGCGAGGACATCCTCTTTCAGGTCGTGGTCAACCACGAAGAGCAATACTCGATCTGGCCCGATTACAAAGCTGTGCCGCAAGGCTGGCGCACCGTGGGCAAGAGCGGCCTGAAAAAGGAATGCCTGGCCTATATCGAAGAAGTCTGGACCGACATGCGCCCATTGAGCCTGCGCCAGAAGATGGATGCGCAAGTCGCGGCGCAATAAGCGACCGGGCATAAAAAACCCGCTGGACCAGTGAGGGTCAGCGGGTTTTTTCATGTCTGGAGAGTGACGTTGTGGGTGCGGGCCTCTTCGCGAGCAGGCTCGCTCCCACAGGGGATCGCATTTCAACTGTGGGAGCGAGCCTGCTCGCGAAGAACGATTACGCGGACTTACTGAAACTACGCTCCGCTCAACCCCTTGAGCAACAAATCCACATTCCCCTCCAGCTCCGCCAGCGGATCCGCCGCATCGGTACTCAACACCACCAGGCGGCTGCCGGATTCGGCAATCGCCGCTTTCACCGGCTCCGCTGGCTGGCGATGGTGCAGCACCACCGCCACGTCATTGTCCTTGAGCGTCGCTGTCAGCTTCTTCAATTCATCTGGCGTCCACTCGGCATCAGGCCGTGCGTCCTGTCCAGCCAGTTCAAGGTTGAGGCTGCCAATCAGATAGCCGAAGTGATCGCTCAGGCTCATCACACTCAGGTTGTCCGCCTCGGCCAGACGCCCTTCGGTGTCTGCGCTGAGTTTCAGCAGACGCTGTTTCAACGCCGCCAGGTTGGCTTCGATCGCAGGTTTGGCGCTCGGTGCCAGGCGCACGAGGTCCGCGGCCATCACATCGGCCATGCGCCCCATATTGTTGCTCGCCAGCCATGGCTGACTGTTCAGGCCATCAACCAGCAGGCCCGGTTGCACGGCAATGCCGGGCAGCGCGCCGTCGACCGGGCGCGCAGCGTCGACTTCGACGATACGAATATTGCTGCGCCGCGCGATCGGGTACAGCGGGTCATCTGCCCACAATGAGCGCAGACCGATCACCGCGTCCGCGTCGGTGGCCAGTTTGCTCAGCGCCGGAGCGCCACGGCCGGTGAAGTACGCAGTCTGGCGGCTGCCGGGCAGGTTGGCCGGTGCTGCGCGTTCGAGGTTGACGTCGGTACCCTTGAGCAATGCTTCGCCCAATCCATAGGTGATCGGTAACGAGGCCAGGACGCGCAAGGGTTTCGCGCTTTCAGCCGCCAGCAGCGGGGTGCAGACCACGCCACACAGGGCCATGGCCAGAGTCAGGTTACGCAGTGAAAAAGCCATTTATCCAAGATTCCCTTTCAGGCTGGGGACGACGCCGCGCGCGATGGCGGCGAGGGCGAAAGCGATGCCGGCGACCAGAATGATCGCGGCGCCGGACGGAATCGGCAGGTCGAACACGATCGGCGCGAGAATCCCGCACAGCGTACTGACGGTAGCGATCAGCACCGAACACCAGAAAAAACCTTTGAGCGACTGGCTAAGCAAGCGCGCCGCTGCCGCCGGAATCACCAGCAAGGCACCGACCAGAATCGCGCCAATCACCTTCACGGCGGCGACGGTGATCAGGGTCACCAGAATCACGAACAGGTAATCCAGGGTCTTGACCGCTACGCCACGCACCGCCGCCAGTTGCGGATTGAAACTGGCGAGCATGATGCGGTTGTACAGCGGCAGGGCGAGGGCCATGACCAGCGAACCGACGATCGCCAGCACCGCCAGATCATTGCCGTTGACGGTCAATACCGAACCGAACAACACGTTTTCCAGAATGTGCACGTTGATCTTGCCGGCGAGAATCAGCAGCAGGCTCGCGCCCAGTGCCAGTGACACCGAGAGAAACACGCCGATCAGCGTATCCGGTGCCAGCCCGGTGCGGTTGCGCAGGTAATTGAGCAGGATGCCGAACAGCAGGCAGTAGCCGAACAGGCTGCCGTACGGGCCGGTGTAGGGTTCGCCGAGCAGAATGCCGATGGCGACACCGGTCAACGCGGCATGGCCGACTGCTTCGGAAAAGAATGCAAAGCGCTTGACCACCACCAGCGTGCCGAGCCCGCCCAGCACCGGGCCGATCAGCAGGCCGGCGAGCAGGGCGTTGACGACAAAACCGTAGGCCAGCGCTTCCGGCAGATAACCGGAAGACGCCCAACCCTGGACCATCAAACGAAAGGCTTCGTAACTCATCAGACCGCGCTCCGTGGATGGGTGGAAAACAGCGTCAGCAGACGCTCCGGAGTCAGTGCCTGTTGCGGTGTGGCATCGAACAGCACGCGGCGGTTGAGACCGGTGACCCGATCGGCCAGCCGACCCACCGCTTCCAGATCATGCTCGATCCACAGCACGGTGATGCCCGCCGCGCGCCAGTCAGTCAGCAGACGTTCGAACACCTGAATCCCGGCCTCATCGAGGGCCGACATCGGCTCGTCGAGCACCAGCAGCTGCGGCGCCGGGATCAAGCCCTGCGCGAGCAGTACCCGCTGCCGCTCACCACCGGACAGCGCGCCCATGCGCCGCTTGCGCTTGTCCTGCATGCCGACCCGTGCCAGCGCCTCGCCGATGGCGCCGGCGTAGTGTTTGCTCAAACCGAGAAAGGCCGGCCGGCGCTGACACATGGCGGCCATGAAATCGTCGACGGTCATCGGCAAGCCGCGATCGAACTCCAGCGCCTGCGGGACGTAACCAATGATGCCGGGCTCGCCGGGCCAGTGCAGGCTGAGCTGGCCCTGATGCGGCATCTGCCCGAGCAGCGTCTTGATCAGCGAACTTTTACCACCGCCATTGGGGCCGACCAGCGCATGCACGCTGCCGGGCTGCACCTGGAAGCTGACCTTGTCGAGAATCGTCGTGCGGCCCAAGGTCAGGCTGATATCCGCAAACTCCAGCGCCGGCCCGGTTATCCCCTGTGGGAGCGAGCCTGCTCGCGAATGCGGTGTGTCATTCAACGAAGATGTTGCCTGATCCGGCGCCTTCGCGAGCAGGCTCGCTCCCACCGGGTTGGTGTTGTCAGGGATCAGGGTTTCTTTCGACGTCATGCCCCCGACTCCTGAATCGCCCGAACCACGGTGTTGAGGTTGCCGGTCATTTCCTTTTCGTACTTGTCGGCGGTGTATTCGCCGTAGGAAATGTGCGACAGCGGGTACAGCTTCACCCCGGATTCGCGCTGGATGGTGTCGACGTAGCTGGATGGGAAATCCATCTCCGAGAAGATCACTTTGACGTCGAGTTCACGCAACTGGTCGATGGTCTTTTTCAGCTGACTCGGGCTTGGCTCGATGCCGTGGGCGGGCTCGACCACGGCCGTCACTTCCAGACCGAATTCACGCAACAGATAGTCGTAAGCCGCGTGCACCGTGGCCACGCGCAGTTCGGCGTTGGGTGCCTGGGTCAGTTTGGCCAAAGCGTCAGCGCGCATCTGCCGCAGGCGTTTGCCATAGGCACGCGCGTTCTGGGTGTAGGTCTTGGCGTTGTCCGGATCGATCTTGCCCAGCTCGCGGGCGATATTGTTGACCTGGGCGATGGAGGCGCTGATCGACAGGAACGTGTGCGGATTGACCACTTTGCCAGCGCCGCGCGCAGCGACACCGGTGGCCGCCAGCAACGGCACATTCTCGTTGGCTTCGATGGTTTTGACATTGGGCGTTTCGCTGGCGGCGATCATCCGGTCGGCGAAGTCGTCATGGCCGACGCCATTGAGCACGATCACGTCCAGCCCGCTGATGCGCTTGATGTCTTCAGCTCGAGGCTCGTAGGCGTGCGGATTGAACCCAGCAGGAATCAGCGGCACCACTTCGGCCTTGTCGCCGACGATGTTGGCGACGTAGCTGTAATACGGATGCAGAGTGATGCCGATACGCAGGCGTTTGCCTTGCTCGGCGCTGGCCAGCGGGCTCAGCAGGCAGGCGCACAGGCCAAGCAGAAACAGGCGTAACAATGGACGGCGAGGAGATGAAATGGACATGGGCAAGCAGTCTTCTCTCGGATAAAGGCGAGGAATCAATGGCGATGTTCGCGGGTAACCCCGGCATCGAATTGCGCGACGATCTGTTTCCAGCCAGCGGCGGACAGCGCCGCGTCGGACAGATCCTCCGCAGGCGCGAGGTCGGCGCTGCGGTTCAGCCAGATGTCCGGCGCCGCGTTGGCGTCAGTGCCGACACGCATCAAAAACGAACCGGCGACATCAGGCGTCGCACTCCGACCGAAATAGGCACGATCGGCGAACATCTGCCATGCGTGACCGCCACGGCTGACCGAACTGGCATCCTGCGCGAACGGCGCGAAACCTTCTTCGGCGAGCATTTGTGGTGTCGGCAGGGCTTTTTGCTCTTCGCGCAACAAGCGGATTTCGTCGAGGGTCACGCGCAGGTCGGCATAGATGCCTTGCTCGGCGGCGCTGAGATCGCGGCGGGCGTCGTACTGGTTGCTGGCGACCGGCTCCGGTTCATGGGAAACCCCGCGCCACGCCACCACCGAGCCGGCGACCGCGAGGATCAGCAGGCACAACAGCAGCACATTGAGGGTTTCATGACCGGCGCCGGCCGGGCGTACCACTTGCGTCGTCGGGCTACTCATGGGGCTTCGATATCCGCCTGGTCGATTTCCACAACGTGGCCGGGGCCAGCGTCGAACAGCACATAGAACTCGCTGCCGGGCTTCTTGAACGTCAGGGTCGAGTCTTCGCCCAGTTTGCCCGGCACCAGAATGGTTTCGTCGTAGCCGATCACGTCGAGCGTCACCCCCGGCGCGCCGCTGCCATCGGAGAAACCGCCGGTGCATTTGATCTGTTCGGCATCGATGGCTTTGCATTCGCACATCGGATTGTGCGCCAGGGCGCTGGCACTGAACCCGGCGCTCAGCACCAGCAGTGCGGCACCAGCCAGCAGGCGGGGGTGGAAGGGTGAGCGAGTCATGGTTTGGCTCCTTGTTTGTTCAGCCACGCAACCGTGGCGGGGGAGGCTTGGCTCAGGGGAATCGCGGCTTGGTGCATGCTGCCGTCCCAGCCTTCCATGGTGATCCACAGCTCGGCGTCAGGTTTGGTCTTTGCCGGGATCGGCATCTGCGTGCCCATGCGGTAAGGGGTACCGAAGAAGATCGTGCCGGCGGCACGCAGACTGCGCGGTTTGCCGATGCGCAGGTAAGTGGCCTTGACCTGTTCGACGCAGGTATCACAAACGGCGGCAGTGAAATCCTTCATATAGCCGGCCGGACCGCTAAGGTGCGGCGCCTCTTCGCGTAACTCGGCCAGACGCAGGCTCCACGGGCCAACCTGAACGGTGCCTATTTCACGTTGGCCCAGGCCGCTGTCGCCGCGAAACAGCGAGGCATCGGCAAAGTATTTCGGCATGAAACCCAGCGGAATCAGCAACAGCAGAACATTGATGTGGAAACGCCACTTGTGCCAGAAACGCGACAGGAGCGACGGCGGTGTGACCGAGATGGCTTTGTTCACAGGCTGGCCTCCGAAGGTTCACGGCGCAGCGCCGGTTGGGCGGTGACGCGGTTTTTCTTGTCCTCGCGTTTCAGCGCATTGGCGGTGGCCAACGCGGTGCGCTTGGTCCAGATCAGCAGGCCGCTGAGGATCATCATGCTCAGCAACAGACCGAAGAAGAACCAGATCAACTTGATCCAGATGCCGCCGAAGTCACCGGTGTGCAGCGGGCGCATGGATTCGGTGACGAATTCCAGCGAGGATCGATCGGACAGCAAGCGAGAAGAAGCCATTTCGCCGTTGTACGGGTTGAGTGTTGCGGTCTGGTACATCAGCGGATACCAGCCGCGGCCGCTGACGCTCATGTGTGAGTAGGCATTGCCAGGCAGATTGACGTAACTGGCCTCCAGCCCCGGAATCTTCTGCTGGGCGATTTCGATGGCGCGGTCCAGGCTGATACGCGGCGGCGGGGTGCCGGCGGCCGAGATCGGCACACTTTCGCGGGACATCGCCGGAATAATCGGTTCGCTGGAAATGGAAATCTGGTTATCGAACAGGATCGCCTTGATCAGGAACCAGATGCCGGTGATCGAGATCACCGCGATGAACCAGATCGACCAGATGCCGCACAGGCGATGAAAGTCGCCCCAGAAGATCCGCGCACCGTGGCGTACGCGCAGGGTCGGGCGCAGAAAACCTTTCCAGAAGCGCTTGTACACCACTAGCCCGGTAATCAGCGACACCAGCATCGGCACGCCGAGCAATGACACCAGATACCAGCCCCAGCTATAGCCATTGGTGAACGGCACCAGCCACCAGCCATGCAGGGCGCGGGTAAAGGCCTTGAAATCGAAGGCTGGCGCGGTGCCCTGAATGACCCCCGTGTACGGATTGACATAGACCGTCAACGAGCGCCCGTCGGGGTAGCTGACTTCGACGTCGAGGGCAAAGTGCGACTCGTCCGGACGATTGATGCTCTGCACCAGGGTTTGCGGCTCGGCCTGTTTGATCGCGGCGAGGATCTGGTCGTAGCTCAGTCGCGGCGCGTCGTCCGACGGCTGACTGGCGCGCATTTGCGGGTTGGCCAGCCAGACAATCTCCTGGCTGACCACCGCCAGCGTGCCGGTGACACAGACGATCAGCACAAAGAACCAGATCGGCAACGCCAGCCAGCTATGCACCAGGAACCACAGTTTGGAACGGGATTTCTTCGACATGATTGCGCGTCTTGATTGCGGTGGAAGGGGCCGGGCTACGGGCTTCGCAGCACGGAACTCCCCCGGGAGACCGTTCGTGGCTTTTGCCTACGCGAACGGCCTGCATTCCTATAAGACGGATGAGCGAAGAAAATCCCGAAAGCGGATATGAAAGTAAATGTTTCGCAATTACATCGGCAGTGTATTTCTGCCGGTTGATCCGAGGTAAAAAACCTCAACCTTGGTTAAACATCTCCATCGCCCGCTGGCGAATCTGCTCTTCGCTCAGATCCTCTTTGTGCGTGGCGAGAAACCACAGATGGCCGAACGGATCTCTGAGCGTGCCGCTGCGATCACCATAAAACTGGTCTTTGACCTCGGAGACGCTTTGCGCCCCGGCATCCAGCGCTTGTTGAAAGGACTGGTCGACATCGGTGACATACAGGTGCAAGCCGATCGACACCGCCTGCTGCGGATTGCTCAACGGCCCCTGATCACAAGGGGTGCCGAGCATGATCGCGCTGTCGCCGATGCGCAGTTCGGCGTGGCCGATGTTGCCGTCGGGCATGGTCAGGCGCATGACTTCGCTGGCGTTGAAGGCTTTTTTGTAGAACTCGATGGCCTCGGCAGCCTGTTGGATGCCGAGATACGGGGTAATGCTGTGATACCCCTCGGGAATGGGTTTGACGCTCATGACGTTCTCCCTGTTTTTGTTTTCAACAGATGTGGTTACACCGGACTTACCCGGAGCAATCACTATAGAACCGTCCTTACTGCACAGATTTTCCGCCGACGAGCAGCAATCATCATTCATCGCGAAAGTGCGGGCCTGGGCCTCGGTCACCGAGCATGTCGCCTTTATTGCGTAACGGACACGCTTCCATGGATAGACAGCCGCAGCCGATGCACCCGGTGAGCTGATCGCGCATCAGCGTCAATTGCCTGATTCGTTCGTCGAGCTCGCGCTGCCATTGTTCAGACAGCATTTTCCAGTCCGCCGCCGAAGGCGCGCGATCCTGCGGCAGGATCTTCAGCGCTTCGCCGATTTCCGCCAGCGGTATTCCCAGCCGTTGCGCGACTTTGATCAACGCCACCCGGCGCAGGACGGCGCGCGGATAGCGGCGCTGATTGCCGGCATTGCGCTCACTCTTGATCAAACCTTTGGCTTCATAAAAGTGCAGCGCCGTGACCGCGACGCCACTGCGCGCCGAGACCTCCCCAACGGTGAGAGGCTTGTGCACCTGGTCTTTGCTGATCATGCTGAAAATGCTCTTGACCTTGACTTAACTAGAGGTTTTACCCTGCAGCTCTTCGGGTCGCAAGGCTCGCTTCAAGATGAGTGGGGGCTTTCCATGAGCAATCGCAGCTTTACCCAATTGATCGAATTCGAAATCGAACCCCGCCAGCAAGCAGCGCTGGTCTCGGCACTGGCGACGCAGACCGAGGGGCTGGCCCAGCGTTACGACGGGTTTCTCAGCGCCAGTGTGCAGGCCAGCGACGACGGCCGTCGCGTGTTGAGCTTTTTGCAGTGGCAAAGTCGCGAAGCGGGCGAGGCGGCATTTCGCAGTTTCGAACGCGGCGAAGAGGATTTCTGGCAGTTGATCCGTACGCATCGGGCGAAAACCGTGACCTTCAACTCGTTCCAGGTGCACAGCAGCATTGCCCGCAGCCACGACGACGCGCTGCACTGCCGTCTGCCGGTCAGCCAGTATTAGTGCCAACCTGATAGCCACTATTGAGAGCGTTGATTTCTGCGCGAGCGTGCCCGGGCGTAGCCTTTCTCCATCGACCCCACATTGCTCGCCAGGACGCTCCCATGAACCGTTTACTGACTGTTTCGCTGATGCTCGCTGTTTCCGTACTCGCCGGCTGTGCCAGCCACGTTTCGCCAGAGCTGCGCCCCTATACCGCTGAAGAATCCCGCGAGCTGGCGCTGGAAGCGCTGAACCGCAGCGGTTTGTCGTTCGACGAATACCACGCGAAAAAAGCCCAATTGCTCGGCCAGCCGCAGAAAACTTTCGGCTTCGATCAACAGGGTGAGATGAGCGCCGAACGTGCCATACAGCTGCACGGTCGTCCAAGCTGAAAGCAAACTGTACTGCTTGAAGTTTTCCCTAACTGTCCGTGGGTTTGCCGGGCCGTGTGGGATAGGGTCAATAGCTGAATGACCCTGGATGGACTGCCTCGATGAACCTCTCGCTTGATCTGCTGTTGGCCTTTGCCCTGTTTGCCCTTGTCACCTCGATCACACCGGGGCCGAACAACACCATGTTGCTGGCGTCCGGAGTGAATTTCGGTTTCAACCGCACCATTCCACACATGCTCGGCATCAGCTGCGGCTTCTTTCTATTGGTGGTAGCGGTGGGCTTCGGCCTTGGTGCGGTGTTTCAGGCCTACCCGATTCTGTATACGGTGCTGCGTTATGCCGGCGCGGCGTATTTGTTGTATCTGGCGTGGAAGATCGCCCACTCCGGCCCGGTCGGCGACAGTGCCCACGGCGACGCGAAACCGATCAGCTATCTGGGCGCCGCAGCGTTCCAGTGGGTCAATCCCAAAGCGTGGATCATGGCAATCGGTGCCATCAGCACGTACACGCCGATGCAGGGTTATTTCTATAACGTCGTGATCATCGCGGCGGTGTTCGCCATCATCAATCTGCCCAGTGTCGGCCTGTGGGCGGCGTGCGGCACGCTGTTGCGCAATGTGCTGAAAGATCCGCGCTGGTTGCGCGTGTTCAATTGGGGCATGGCAGCGCTGTTGGTGATCTCGCTGTATCCGTTACTTCTGGAAAGCTTTCACTGACGCATTGCTTCAATCGCCGGCCCGATGCCTGTTAAGCTCGGTTTCAGGAGCGTTCCTACGCACTTTTAAATGAAGCCCTACTTCTTTAACGGCATCCGATCAGGTATTGATGACGCTCTCGAACCCATGCACAGCTCACGAGGCTGTGCATTGTCGTTTGCAGACACGAGCCTCCTGATCCCGGAACACGCTCTGCGAGTCCTTTATGAACACACGTCCGTTGTATTTCGATTACGCCGCCACCACCCCGGTGGACGAGCGGGTCATCCAGGTGATGATCGAATGTCTGGGTTTTTACGGTAACTTCGGTAACCCGGCGTCCAGCTCCCACGCTTTCGGCCAGCAGGCCCGGCAGACGGTCGAGCAGGCACGTCGGCAAGTCGCCGATCTGGTCGGCGCGCAGCCTGAGCAGATTGTCTGGACCTCCGGTGCCACCGAGTCCAACAACCTCGCCCTCAAAGGCGTCTCCCAGGCCCGTGGCATTTCCGGCGGGCACATCATTACCAGTCAGATCGAACACAAGGCCATTCTCGACACCGCGCGGCAATTGCAGGACTCAGGCATTGCCGTGACCTATCTGGTACCGGACGACCAAGGCTTGATCACGCCGCAAGCGGTCAGCGAAGCGATGCGTGACGACACCTTTCTGGTCTCGCTGATGCTGGTCAACAACGAGTTGGGCACGGTCAACGATGTCGAGGCAATTGGCGAGGTGGTGCGCGGTCGGCAGGCCCTGTTTCATGTCGATGCTGCGCAAGGCGCCGGCAAAGTCGCGATCGACCTGAGCCGCTGGCCGGTGGATCTGATGTCGTTTTCCGCACATAAACTCTACGGCCCCAAGGGCATCGGCGCTTTGTATGTCGGCCCGCAGGCGCAGCAACGCTTGCAGGCGCAGATTCACGGTGGTGGTCATGAAGGTGGCCTGCGCTCCGGAACCCTGGCGACTCATCAGATTGCCGGGATGGGCGCTGCTTTCGCTTTGGCCGCCGACGCATTCGATGAAGAGAAAAAATCCATCATCGCTTTGCGCGAACGCTTGCTCGAACAGCTTTTGAAGTTGCCCGGCGTGCGCCTCAATGGCAGTGAATCGCAACGAATCCCGCACACCTTAAGCCTGACCTTCAGCGAGGGCGAGTTCAACAGCGCCGCATTGAGCCATTCGATCGCGTTTTCCGCGACGTCGGCGTGTAATTCCGCAAGCAATGCGCCGTCCCACGTGCTGCTCGCGCTCGGGCACGATGCGCGGCTGGCGGGGCGCACCATTCGCTTGAGCCTCGGGCGGTTTACCAAAGTCGAGGATGTCGACAAGGCCGTTGACCTGATCACAACCGCCTGCGCCAGTGCTCCGGCATTCTGGGCGACAGGGCTCTAAACAGCAGACGCTTTCCATGGCCGCGAAGGCTACGAACAATAACGATGACGCGATTAGCAGGAGACATGATGAGTTCCCACACCTTGACCGAAGGATCGGTGCCTCAGCGCCTGGCGCATACCCGTGAACTGATGCGCCGCGAAGGCATCCATGCGCTGCTGGTGCCGTCCGCCGACCCGCATCTTTCGGAATACCTGCCGGGTTACTGGCAGGGCCGGCAATGGCTGTCGGGTTTCCACGGTTCGGTCGGTACGCTGATCGTCACTGCGGATTTCGCCGGTGTGTGGGCCGACAGTCGTTACTGGGAACAGGCGACCAAGGAGCTCAACGGCAGCGGCATCGAACTGGTCAAGCTGCAACCGGGGCAACCGAGCCCGCTGGACTGGCTGGCGGAGCAGACACCCGAGGGCGGCGTGGTTGCGGTCGACGGCGCGGTAATGGCAGTGGCGTCGGCGCGTACGCTGAGCAGCAAACTCGAAGCACGCGGCGCTCGCCTGCGTACCGATATCGACCTGTTGCAGGAAGTCTGGCGTGATCGCCCGAGCCTGCCGAACGCGCCGATCTATCAGCATCTGCCGCCGCAAGCGACTATCAGCCGCGGCGAGAAGCTGGCGAAATTGCGCGAAACCTTGCAAGAACGTGGTGCCGACTGGCACTTCATCGCCACCCTGGATGACATCGCTTGGCTGTTCAACCTGCGCGGCGGAGATGTCTCCTTCAATCCTGTGTTTGTTTCGTTCGCTTTGATCAATCAGCAACAGGCCACGCTGTTTGTGGCGCTGAGCAAGGTCGATGCCGATCTGCGTGCCGTGCTCGAACAGGATGGCGTAACGCTACGTGATTACAGCGAAGTGGCCGATGCGTTGCGGTCTGTGCCGAGTGGCGCGAGCCTTCTGGTCGATCCGGCGCGAGTGACCACGGGGTTGCTGGATAACCTCGACAGTGGTGTGAAACTGGTCGAGGGCCTCAACCCGACTACGTTGGCCAAATCGCAGAAAAGCGAAGCCGACGCTCAACACATCCGTAAAGCGATGGAGCAGGATGGCGCGGCGTTGTGCGAATTCTTTGCCTGGCTGGAATCGGCGTGGGGGCGTGAGCGTATCACCGAACTGACCATCGACGAGAAACTTACCGCTGCCCGTGAACGTCGTCCCGATTACGTTTCGCTGAGCTTCAACACGATTGCCGCGTTCAACGCCAATGGCGCGATGCCGCACTATCACGCTACCGAAGAAGAGCATGCGGTGATCGAGGGTGATGGTCTGTTGCTCATCGATTCCGGTGGCCAATACCTCGGCGGTACCACTGACATCACGCGGATGGTCCCGGTGGGCACGCCGACGCAAGAGCAGAAACAGGATTGCACGCGCGTGTTGAAAGGCGTGATTGCTTTGTCGCGGGCACGTTTCCCGAAAGGCATTCTGTCGCCGCTGCTCGACGCCATCGCTCGTGCGCCGATCTGGGCTGACAACGTCGACTACGGCCACGGCACCGGTCACGGCGTGGGCTATTTCCTCAACGTTCACGAAGGTCCGCAGGTAATTGCTTATCAGGCGGCACCGGCACCGCAAACGGCAATGCAGCCGGGGATGATCACCTCGATCGAACCCGGCACCTATCGTCCGGGCCGCTGGGGTGTGCGCATCGAAAACCTGGCGATGAACCGTGAGGCCGGCAGCAGCGAATTCGGCGACTTCCTCAAGTTCGAAACCCTGACGCTGTGCCCGATCGATACCCGCTGCCTGATTGCTGACCTGCTGACCCACGAAGAAAAACAGTGGCTGAACGACTACCACCGCGAAGTGCGTGAGCGACTGAGTCCATTGCTGGATGGCGCGGCGCTGAGCTGGTTGAACGAGCGCACTGTGGCCATTTGATCGATTTACCCAAGGCACCGCTCGCGATGCCTTGGGGCTTGGCTTCAGTCCTGGCGCAATGCCTCTTCCACGAAGTCGAGTCGATCCTGACCGAAGAACAACTGATCGCCGATAAACATGCTGGGGGCACCGAAAACGCCGCGCTTGATCGCGGCTTCGGTGTTTTCCTTGAGTGCGGCTTTTACTGATTCGTCGTTGGTCAGCGCGATTATCTCTTGGGGGTCGAAGCCGTTTTCAGTCAGCACGGCAGCAATGGTTTGCGGATCGTTGAGGTTACGACCTTCTACCCAAAGCGCCCTGAACAGGCAATCGACGAATTCGGCGAAACGCTGCGGCTGGCGCATCTGCATGCCAGTGACGGCACGCATCAATATCAGTGTGTTGATTGGAAAGTGCGGATTGAATCTGAGCTGTACGCCGTAGCGTTTGGCGAAGCGATCGAGGTCCTGAAACATGTAGCGGCCCTTGGCCGGAATCATTGCCGGCGAAGCGTTGCCGGTGGCTTTGAACACGCCACCCAACAGCATCGGGATGTAGATCAGTTCGCTCTGGGTATCGGCGCAGATTTTCGCTAGCTGAGTGTGCGCCAGATAGGTGGCGGGGCTGCCGAGGTCGAAATAGAATTCCACAGTTTTCGTCATGATCAAATTGCTCTCTTATTGTTGTAATGAGGGGGGAGGGCTTACCAGCGTTCGTTCCAAGGACGCAGGTCCAGCTCAAAAGTCCAGGCATCCCGTGGCTGACTGTGCAGAAACCAATAGTTTTCGGCGATGTGCTCTGGATCGAGAATGCCGTCCTGATCCTTGGTCGCGTATTTCTCGGGAAAGCTGTTGCGGATGAAGTCGGTATCGATCGCACCATCAACCACGACGTGGGCGACATGAATGTTCATCGGCCCCAACTCTCTCGCCATGCTTTGCGCGAGTGCGCGGATGCCATGTTTGGCTCCAGCGAAAGCGGCAAATCCAGAAGCACCGCGCAGCCCGGCCGTGGCACCAGTGAACAGAATCGTACCGCGCTGCCGAGTGACCATGCGCTTGGCCACTTCACGGGCATTGAGAAAACCGGAGAAGCAGGCCATCTCCCAGATCTTGAAATATTTGCGCGCGGTTTCTTCGAGAATGCTGCAGGGCACGTTGGCGCCGATGTTGAAAACAAAGGCTTCGATCGGGCCGACGCGGGTTTCGATGTCTTCGATCAAGGCGATGACGTCTTCTTCCTTGCGCGCATCGCAGGCAAAACCATGGGCCTCACCGCCCTCAGCGATGATTGCGTCAACCAGTGGCTGCAGCTTGTCGGCGCTGCGACGGGTTACGCAGGCAATGAACCCTTCACTGGCAAAGCGCTTGGCGATGGCCCCACCCGTGGCATCGCCGGCACCGACAACCAACACGACCTTGTTGTTATTCATGGATGAATCCCTTTTGGTTAACGATCGTTTAGTTAACGAACGTTATGCTAGGATCCGGGCAGCGTCAAGGCGATCTATTTTCAGGAGAGGACATGCGTTATTCGGCCGGACACAAATCGGAAACCCGCGAACGATTGCTGCAAAGCAGCGCGCTGTCGGCGAAGAAATCGGGGTTTTCCACGGTGGGCGTGGATGGCCTGATGAAAGCCATCGGTTTGAGTGGCGCCGCGTTCTACAGCCACTTTTCATCCAAGGATGCGTTGTTCGCTGCCATCGTCGAGCGAGAGTTGAGTGAAAGTCTTGAGCGCCTTGGTGGCCAGGGCGGTGCAGATAGGCAGCGGCTGGAGCGTTGTCTGAAGAAGTACCTGAGCATGGCCCACGTCGAGCAACCAGAGTCCGGTTGCGCGCTGCCGACATTGGGCGCAGAGGTTGCCCGTGCCGATATGCAGGTGCGTGAGCAGGCTGAACAGTGGATCTGCCGTCTTCAGCAGGGCTGGGCTGAGATACTGGAAAGCGAGAGTCTGGCCTGGTCGGTGCTGTCTCAATGTGTGGGTGCGTTGGTGGTCGCGCGAATGCTGGCAACACCGGACGTGCAGCGAACGGTGTTGCGCTCGAGTCACGAGGAAATTACACGTCAGCTCGCTTTGCCGCGAGCCGAGTAGTTATTTGCAGATGACGATCATGCTGCGGCTGGTATAACCGGCGGGGTTCAGGCCGAACGGATAATCGCCAGGTTCCTCGACGACATCCCCGGATTTGGCGATCACCTTGTAACCCTTGGGGGCGCAGGAGTTGGCTGCGCTGGTGTAGCACTTGTCCCATGAGGATGAAAGACCGGAACAGTTGATGTGCAGTCCCTTCTTGCCGCGTTTGACCTGGGTTTCCGAAGTCGCCGCGCAACTCGCGATCGCCAGCAGGGCGATCATTAGCAAAATTCGTTTCATTACCATCCTTAATAGCGGCCGCGAGTCTGGTGCTCGGGTCTGCCTGTATTCGCTCGCGTTTGCAGCGTGGTGCCGTCCTTTGCGAAAAAATCCATGCCTGGCGATGGGTTACGCAGCTAAACATGGCCTAAATGAGCGCCAATTACCAGAGCCACTTTCGCTACGCTTCAGTCAGCCGCGACAGCAGGCTTTGCTCCGCTACCCATGGTCATGGTTGCGCCCACTGAAGCCAGAATAATGCACAGGATGGCCAGCCATTGTGACAATGAAAGGTATTCCTGGAGAAAAAGCAGACCTGACAGCGCGCCGAAGGCCGGCTCGATACTCATGAGCGTGCCGAAGGTGCGCGCGGGCATACGCGTCAGCGCGACCATCTCCAGGGTATAGGGCAGGGCGGTCGACAGAATGGCAACGCCGATAGCGACTGGAATCAACGATGGTGTAAGCAGCGCAGCACCGGCATGAACGATTCCGATCGGTGCCACGAACAGCGCGGCGATCATTACGCCGAGGGCTGCCGTCGTCACCCCGTTGTCGGCGCCGGCCTTTTGCCCGAACAAAATGTACAGCGCCCAGCAAACCCCGGCGCCGAGCGCATAGCCCGCTCCGACGAGGTCAATGCCAGCAGTGGTTGCCCCAGTAGGTATTAATAGGAGCAAACCGGCTGCAGCGAGCGCGATCCAGACAAAATCGATGGCGCGGCGGGAGGCATATATAGCTACCGCCAATGGGCCGGTGAATTCCAGCGCAACGGCGATGCCCAGCGGCACTGTGCGCAGCGACATATAAAAGAGGAAGTTCATTCCTCCCAGTGCCATCCCATAGACGATGACGGTACGAAGGGATTTGGCGGTCAACTTTGCGCGCCATGGGCGGAGCAACAGCAGCATGATGACGCTGGCAAAGATCAGGCGCAGCGTGGTTGTTCCTTGTGCGCCGATAATGGGGAACATGCTTTTGGCCAGAGAAGCGCCCGACTGGATGGACGCCATGGCTATCATGAGCAGGCAAACCGGAAACAATGTGGAAGCAAGGGAGCGGGGTTGATCATTCATTGCGCGGCAGCATCCAAGGCAAAAACACAGTATTGTTGTGGTAGTGGGCAATATACTGCGCATTGGATGGGGTCGCGTCTATATATAGAAAGCGTTTTTGCTGATTTGAAAGAAAAGCGAAATTAACGGTTGACGGCAGATTCCAGAGGTCTATAATTCGCCCCACTTCCGGCGCAGTCAAAACGGAAAACTCCTTGATATTCAAAGAGTTACGCGGTTTTCGACAGCGGCTTGCTTCAGATCATCGAAGCCTGGAAGGAGTTGAAAGGGCAGCGATGTGTAGCTCTTTTAACGGTTCGATCTTCTCGGTCGAAAGCGGAAAAAAAGAGGTGTTGACAGCAGCGATTAACGCTGTAGAATTCGCCTCCCGCTAACGAGAGATCGGAAGCGCAAGTGGTTGAAGTTGTTGAAGAATTCTTCGAAAACTTCTGAAAATAATCACTTGACAGCAAATGAGGCTGCTGTAGAATGCGCGCCTCGGTTGAGACGAAAGATCTTAACCAACCGCTCTTTAACAACTGAATCAAGCAATTCGTGTGGGTGCTTGTGCAGTCAGACTGATAGTCAACAAGATTATCAGCATCACAAGTTACTCCGCGAGAAATCAAAGATGTAACCAACGATTGCTGAGCCAAGTTTAGGGTTTCTTAAAAACCCAAAGATGTTTGAACTGAAGAGTTTGATCATGGCTCAGATTGAACGCTGGCGGCAGGCCTAACACATGCAAGTCGAGCGGATGAGAGGAGCTTGCTCCTGGATTCAGCGGCGGACGGGTGAGTAATGCCTAGGAATCTGCCTGGTAGTGGGGGACAACGTTTCGAAAGGAACGCTAATACCGCATACGTCCTACGGGAGAAAGCAGGGGACCTTCGGGCCTTGCGCTATCAGATGAGCCTAGGTCGGATTAGCTAGTTGGTGAGGTAATGGCTCACCAAGGCGACGATCCGTAACTGGTCTGAGAGGATGATCAGTCACACTGGAACTGAGACACGGTCCAGACTCCTACGGGAGGCAGCAGTGGGGAATATTGGACAATGGGCGAAAGCCTGATCCAGCCATGCCGCGTGTGTGAAGAAGGTCTTCGGATTGTAAAGCACTTTAAGTTGGGAGGAAGGGTTGTAGATTAATACTCTGCAATTTTGACGTTACCGACAGAATAAGCACCGGCTAACTCTGTGCCAGCAGCCGCGGTAATACAGAGGGTGCAAGCGTTAATCGGAATTACTGGGCGTAAAGCGCGCGTAGGTGGTTTGTTAAGTTGGATGTGAAATCCCCGGGCTCAACCTGGGAACTGCATCCAAAACTGGCAAGCTAGAGTATGGTAGAGGGTGGTGGAATTTCCTGTGTAGCGGTGAAATGCGTAGATATAGGAAGGAACACCAGTGGCGAAGGCGACCACCTGGACTGATACTGACACTGAGGTGCGAAAGCGTGGGGAGCAAACAGGATTAGATACCCTGGTAGTCCACGCCGTAAACGATGTCAACTAGCCGTTGGGAGCCTTGAGCTCTTAGTGGCGCAGCTAACGCATTAAGTTGACCGCCTGGGGAGTACGGCCGCAAGGTTAAAACTCAAATGAATTGACGGGGGCCCGCACAAGCGGTGGAGCATGTGGTTTAATTCGAAGCAACGCGAAGAACCTTACCAGGCCTTGACATCCAATGAACTTTCCAGAGATGGATTGGTGCCTTCGGGAACATTGAGACAGGTGCTGCATGGCTGTCGTCAGCTCGTGTCGTGAGATGTTGGGTTAAGTCCCGTAACGAGCGCAACCCTTGTCCTTAGTTACCAGCACGTAATGGTGGGCACTCTAAGGAGACTGCCGGTGACAAACCGGAGGAAGGTGGGGATGACGTCAAGTCATCATGGCCCTTACGGCCTGGGCTACACACGTGCTACAATGGTCGGTACAAAGGGTTGCCAAGCCGCGAGGTGGAGCTAATCCCATAAAACCGATCGTAGTCCGGATCGCAGTCTGCAACTCGACTGCGTGAAGTCGGAATCGCTAGTAATCGCGAATCAGAATGTCGCGGTGAATACGTTCCCGGGCCTTGTACACACCGCCCGTCACACCATGGGAGTGGGTTGCACCAGAAGTAGCTAGTCTAACCTTCGGGAGGACGGTTACCACGGTGTGATTCATGACTGGGGTGAAGTCGTAACAAGGTAGCCGTAGGGGAACCTGCGGCTGGATCACCTCCTTAATCGACGACATCAGCTGCTGCATGAGCTCCCACACGAATTGCTTGATTCATTGAAGAAGACGATAGAAGCAGCCCGAAATTGGGTCTGTAGCTCAGTTGGTTAGAGCGCACCCCTGATAAGGGTGAGGTCGGCAGTTCGAATCTGCCCAGACCCACCAATTTTGTGTGGGAAACGCCTGTAGAAATACGGGGCCATAGCTCAGCTGGGAGAGCGCCTGCCTTGCACGCAGGAGGTCAGCGGTTCGATCCCGCTTGGCTCCACCACTACTGCTTCTGAAGTTTGAAAGCTTAGAAATGAGCATTCCACCGGTTTGGTGATGAATGTTGATTTCTAGTCTTTGACTAGATCGTTCTTTAAAAATTTGGGTATGTGATAGAAAGATAGACTGAACGTTACTTTCACTGGTAACGGATCAGGCTAAGGTAAAATTTGTGAGTTCTCTTAGTTGAGAAATTCGAATTTTCGGCGAATGTCGTCTTCACAGTATAACCAGATTGCTTGGGGTTATATGGTCAAGTGAAGAAGCGCATACGGTGGATGCCTTGGCAGTCAGAGGCGATGAAAGACGTGGTAGCCTGCGAAAAGCTTCGGGGAGTCGGCAAACAGACTTTGATCCGGAGATGTCTGAATGGGGGAACCCAGCCATCATAAGATGGTTATCTTGTACTGAATACATAGGTGCAAGAGGCGAACCAGGGGAACTGAAACATCTAAGTACCCTGAGGAAAAGAAATCAACCGAGATTCCCTTAGTAGTGGCGAGCGAACGGGGACTAGCCCTTAAGTGGCTTTGAGATTAGCGGAACGCTCTGGAAAGTGCGGCCATAGTGGGTGATAGCCCTGTACGCGAAAATCTCTTAGTCATGAAATCGAGTAGGACGGAGCACGAGAAACTTTGTCTGAATATGGGGGGACCATCCTCCAAGGCTAAATACTACTGACTGACCGATAGTGAACTAGTACCGTGAGGGAAAGGCGAAAAGAACCCCGGAGAGGGGAGTGAAATAGATCCTGAAACCGTATGCGTACAAGCAGTGGGAGCAGACTTTGTTCTGTGACTGCGTACCTTTTGTATAATGGGTCAGCGACTTATTTTCAGTGGCGAGCTTAACCGAATAGGGGAGGCGTAGCGAAAGCGAGTCTTAATAGGGCGTCTAGTCGCTGGGAATAGACCCGAAACCGGGCGATCTATCCATGGGCAGGTTGAAGGTTAGGTAACACTGACTGGAGGACCGAACCGACTACCGTTGAAAAGTTAGCGGATGACCTGTGGATCGGAGTGAAAGGCTAATCAAGCTCGGAGATAGCTGGTTCTCCTCGAAAGCTATTTAGGTAGCGCCTCATGTATCACTGTAGGGGGTAGAGCACTGTTTCGGCTAGGGGGTCATCCCGACTTACCAAACCGATGCAAACTCCGAATACCTACAAGTGCCGAGCATGGGAGACACACGGCGGGTGCTAACGTCCGTCGTGAAAAGGGAAACAACCCAGACCGTCAGCTAAGGTCCCAAAGTTATGGTTAAGTGGGAAACGATGTGGGAAGGCTTAGACAGCTAGGAGGTTGGCTTAGAAGCAGCCACCCTTTAAAGAAAGCGTAATAGCTCACTAGTCGAGTCGGCCTGCGCGGAAGATGTAACGGGGCTCAAACCATACACCGAAGCTACGGGTATCACCTTCGGGTGATGCGGTAGAGGAGCGTTCTGTAAGCCTGTGAAGGTGAGTTGAGAAGCTTGCTGGAGGTATCAGAAGTGCGAATGCTGACATGAGTAACGACAATGGGTGTGAAAAACACCCACGCCGAAAGACCAAGGTTTCCTGCGCAACGTTAATCGACGCAGGGTTAGTCGGTCCCTAAGGCGAGGCTGAAAAGCGTAGTCGATGGAAAACAGGTTAATATTCCTGTACTTCTGGTTATTGCGATGGAGGGACGGAGAAGGCTAGGCCAGCTTGGCGTTGGTTGTCCAAGTTTAAGGTGGTAGGCTGAGATCTTAGGTAAATCCGGGATCTTAAGGCCGAGAGCTGATGACGAGTTACCCTTTGGGTGACGAAGTGGTTGATGCCATGCTTCCAAGAAAAGCTTCTAAGCTTCAGGTAACCAGGAACCGTACCCCAAACCGACACAGGTGGTTGGGTAGAGAATACCAAGGCGCTTGAGAGAACTCGGGTGAAGGAACTAGGCAAAATGGCACCGTAACTTCGGGAGAAGGTGCGCCGGTGAGGGTGAAGGACTTGCTCCGTAAGCTCATGCCGGTCGAAGATACCAGGCCGCTGCGACTGTTTATTAAAAACACAGCACTCTGCAAACACGAAAGTGGACGTATAGGGTGTGACGCCTGCCCGGTGCCGGAAGGTTAATTGATGGGGTTAGCTAACGCGAAGCTCTTGATCGAAGCCCCGGTAAACGGCGGCCGTAACTATAACGGTCCTAAGGTAGCGAAATTCCTTGTCGGGTAAGTTCCGACCTGCACGAATGGCGTAACGATGGCGGCGCTGTCTCCACCCGAGACTCAGTGAAATTGAAATCGCTGTGAAGATGCAGTGTATCCGCGGCTAGACGGAAAGACCCCGTGAACCTTTACTATAGCTTTGCACTGGACTTTGAATTTGCTTGTGTAGGATAGGTGGGAGGCTTTGAAGCGTGGACGCCAGTTCGCGTGGAGCCATCCTTGAAATACCACCCTGGCAACTTTGAGGTTCTAACTCAGGTCCGTTATCCGGATCGAGGACAGTGTATGGTGGGTAGTTTGACTGGGGCGGTCTCCTCCTAAAGAGTAACGGAGGAGTACGAAGGTGCGCTCAGACCGGTCGGAAATCGGTCGTAGAGTATAAAGGCAAAAGCGCGCTTGACTGCGAGACAGACACGTCGAGCAGGTACGAAAGTAGGTCTTAGTGATCCGGTGGTTCTGTATGGAAGGGCCATCGCTCAACGGATAAAAGGTACTCCGGGGATAACAGGCTGATACCGCCCAAGAGTTCATATCGACGGCGGTGTTTGGCACCTCGATGTCGGCTCATCACATCCTGGGGCTGAAGCCGGTCCCAAGGGTATGGCTGTTCGCCATTTAAAGTGGTACGCGAGCTGGGTTTAGAACGTCGTGAGACAGTTCGGTCCCTATCTGCCGTGGACGTTTGAGATTTGAGAGGGGCTGCTCCTAGTACGAGAGGACCGGAGTGGACGAACCTCTGGTGTTCCGGTTGTCACGCCAGTGGCATTGCCGGGTAGCTATGTTCGGGAAAGATAACCGCTGAAAGCATCTAAGCGGGAAACTTGCCTCAAGATGAGATCTCACTGGAACCTTGAGTTCCCTGAAGGGCCGTCGAAGACTACGACGTTGATAGGTTGGGTGTGTAAGCGCTGTGAGGCGTTGAGCTAACCAATACTAATTGCCCGTGAGGCTTGACCATATAACACCCAAGCAATTTGCTGACCTGAAAAGGCACCAGATTGCGGTGTGTGAAGACGAAACGAACCGAAAGTTCGAAACGCACAAACACCAGCTGTCACATACCCAATTTTCTGAAGCGAGGCCATCTGGTCCCGAGTCAGTACCCGAATTTCTTGACGACCATAGAGCGTTGGAACCACCTGATCCCATCCCGAACTCAGCAGTGAAACGATGCATCGCCGATGGTAGTGTGGGGTTTCCCCATGTGAGAGTAGGTCATCGTCAAGATTAAATTCCGAAACCCCAATTGCGAAAGCAGTTGGGGTTTTGTTTTGCCTGCGAGAAAGTTTTTAGCCTGCCACCGGGGAAATTCATCCTGAAGTGGATGGCGAGTTTTGGTATGGTGCAGCTCGTTTTTTAACGGACTGATGTCCTGCCCACGGATCGGCACTCATTTACGTCTAAGAGTTGCTGTAGAAATGCCTGAACCAATCCCGATCAAGGACCATGAAAAAGAGACGAGGCTGGTCAACAAACGCTTGATTGCCTGTGCTCTGTTCGTGTTCGCCATCAGCTGCGCTTTGGTGGTGCGCCTGTACATTCTCCAGGTCGTGGAATTCGATTACCACTCGACCATCTCCGAAAACAACCGTGTCCATGTCCTGCCGATACCGCCGACGCGGGGATTGATCTACGACCGCAACGGCGTATTACTCGCCGACAACCGTCCCAGCTACAACCTGACCATCACCCGTGAGCGTGCAACCGACGTCAATCAAGAATTGGACGAAGTCATCAACTTGCTGCACTTGCCTGCTGAAGACCGTACGGTATTCGACAAGGCGATGAAGCAATCCCGGCATCCATTCACACCGGTCACACTGTTTTATGAGCTGACGGAAGAGCAGATCGCCGTCCTGGCGGTGAACGAATTTCGCCTGCCGGGGATTGATGTCGAACCGCAGTTTGTCCGGCACTATCCTCTCGGCGCACATTTCGCTCATTCGATCGGTTATGTCGGTCGGATCAATGAAAAGGAAGCTAAAACCCTCGACTCCGTGGAGTACCGAGGTACGCAGTCCATTGGTAAAACCGGTATCGAGCGTTTCTATGAGGCGCAGTTACACGGCCATGTCGGTTACGAAGAAGTCGAGACCAATGCTCAAGGCCGCGTGCTGCGGGTGCTCAAACATACCGATCCGGTGCCAGGTAAAAACATCGTCCTCAGTCTTGACGTCAAACTGCAGGAAGCCGCCGAAGCTGCTTTGGGCGACCGTCGTGGTTCAGTGGTAGCTCTCGACCCGTCCACCGGAGAAGTGCTGGCGATGGTCAGCAATCCGAGTTTCGATCCGAATCTGTTCGTCACCGGGATCAGTTCGAAGGAATATTCAGCGCTGCGGGATTCCATCGATCGGCCATTGTTCAACCGCGTGTTGCGTGGTCTGTACGCCCCGGGCTCGACGATCAAGCCGGAAGTCGCTATCGCTGGTCTGGACGCCGGCGTCGTGACCCCGCAGACCCGCGTATTCGATCCCGGCTATTACCAATTACCGGACTTCGACCACAAGTATCGCAACTGGAACCACAGCGGTGATGGTTGGGTGGACATGGACGCGGCGATCATGCGCTCGAACGACACCTACTTCTATGATCTGGCGCACAAGCTTGGCATCGATCGTCTGCACGACTACATGGCGATGTTCGGCCTTGGTGAAAAAGTCTCGCTGGACATGTTTGAAGAGTCCCCCGGTCTGATGCCGTCGCAAGCGTGGAAACGCGCTACACGGCGACAGGCCTGGTATCCCGGCGAGACGGTTATTCTCGGCATCGGCCAGGGATACATGCAGGTCACACCGCTGCAATTGGCCCAGGCCACTGCCCTGATCGCCAATAAGGGGATATGGAATCGGCCGCATTTGGCCAAGTCGGTCGACGGTGTAGCACCGGTCGACGAGCATCCAATGCCAAATATCCTGCTTAAAGATCCGCGCGATTGGGAGCAGGTCAACCACGGTATGCAGATGGTCATGCACGATGCTCGAGGCATTGCCCGTGCGGCCGCTGCGGGGGCGCAATATCGCATCGCCGGCAAGAGTGGTACGGCGCAGGTGGTGGCGATCAAGCAGGGTGAGCGTTACAACCGTGAGAAAACCCTCGAGCGCCACCGTGACAACGCCCTGTTTGTAGGATTCGCACCGGCCGAGCATCCGAAGATCGCCATCTCGGTAATGATCGAGAACGGCGAGGCGGGTGGTCGTGTTGCCGGTCCAGTAGTGCGGCAGATCATGGACGCCTGGTTACTCGATCAGGATGGTCACCTTAAACCTCAATACGCTGCGCCGAGCAAAGCGCCGGGCGATCCTCACGTCTGAGGCGTAACGGTTCACAGCACAGGCTCCGTAAGCGGCGCCTGTGATTACGCACCGGGTACCGGGCAGCTCATATCACCTTCCTCACATTTCAAATACTGCTTGAGGGTTTCTACTCTGGCCTTGGTTACGTCTGTAAGACAACTACTGTAAACCAATGGATACACACTCCCGCCTGCCACCCCAGAAGCCGAAAACTTGCACTCGGCATCCCGAAAGCTGACCCACGCCCGCTGCGCGTTGACCAGCAGCTTCTTTCCGTCCGGGTTGTCCTTCAGGCGTCCGGTGATCTGCTGATAGAGCGTATTCAGTTCCTTGTCTGCCGCTTTGAAGGCTTGCCCCGCGCATTGATTCATCGTCGCCTGATCGCTGGCGTTGGCGCAATCAACGGCGGCATGGGCGAAAGGGGCAAACAAAAAGGGCGCAGAGGCCAGAAGCAGACGCACTGACATAAGGTTCTCGCTGTATCGAGTGGAAAGAGTGTATCGAGTGTTATGTACGTAGCCGGGAGGCCTCAAGCAAGCGATCCGCAGTGGCCGTAATTTCCTCGCCGTCATGCAGCCGCTCCAGCCAGTGCTCGGGAATTGCCCGAGCGCCGTAGTAAGTACCGGCCAACTGACCCACGATAGCAGCTGTGGTATCCGCATCATCGCCGAGATTGGCTGCTTTCAGTATCGCGTCAGCGTACGTTTGCGTGTGATGGAAGCACCACAAAGCGGCTTCCAATGATTGCACGCTATAGCCGCTGCCCTTGATTTCGTTTTCTTTTTTGCCGAGATACTCACCCCGCGCGATCGCAACCACCTTGGGTTGCGAATACTCTGCAAGTAGCGATTGGCGCAGTTGCGTTTTGTCGGCTCCCTCAAGCGCTCGTGCGATCAGATCAGCCAGCAATTGGCAGCACTCGATTGCCTCCGGCGCCGCATGGGTTGTGCGCGAACTGTCGGCAGCGTGGATCTGGATCTGTCTAGCGTCGGGAAAATAAAACAGTACGACAGGAGCCAATCGCATCAGCGACCCGTTGCCAGCAGTCAATGGATCAGTCGACCCCGCGAAAGGCTTCCCGGTTCGCTGAAACTGTTCCAGCGCCTGGCTAACGGTCATGCCGATGTCGAAACATTCCCCGGTGGAGCTCAGGTATCCCCATTTCCACCAATTGAGATAGCGGCCCATCTGATCAGCCGCGTCGAAACCGTTTTTGCGCAGCAGGCTCTCGGCCAGGCAGAGTGCCATTGAGGTGTCATCGGTCCATTGCCCTGGCTTGAGCTGGAACGGGCCACCGCCGACCATGTCGCTCAGCGGCTGGAATGATCCTCGCGGCTGGAACTCAACTGTTGTGCCGACCGCATCGCCGCAAGCCAGGCCGAGGAGGGCGCCGCGATACCGATCGGCAAGAGAGGGCTGCATGATTCGTCCTTGTTTCTGCGGATTCGCTGGAAAGATAACAGGTCAGGCGGCGCCGATCACAGAGCGCAAACTACCGCAGGATGTGTCCGCTCGAATCGATGCCTGCAGCGCCTGGATACAACTTCGCATTGGACATGTGGTCATACAGGCCTAGTGTTCAGAACAGGAGGTGACGTATGAAACCAGTACCTAACAGTTTCGAACGCAAGATCACGCTCAAGGCGTCGCGTTCCCATGTCTGGCGCGCATTGGTCGATGCAGAGGCGTTCGGTCAGTGGTTTGGCGTGGCACTTGAGGGCCGGCGCTTCATTGCCGGTGAGTGGACGCAGGGCCAGGTCACGTACCCCGGTTATGAACACGTATTGTGGAATGTGCTGATCGAGCGGGTCGAGCCGCAGCAGTTGTTTTCTTTCCGCTGGCACCCGTATGCGGTCAACCCGAAGATCGACTACTCGCAAGAGCCGACCACGCTGGTCAAGTTCGAATTGCAGGACTTCGAGGACGGCACTCTACTCAAGGTCTCGGAGTCCGGCTTCGCGCACATCCCTGATATCCGTCAGAAAGAGGCGTATTACATGGACAGTCGCGGCTGGGAGGAGCAGTTGAGCAGGCTTGAACAGTTTCTCGCCGAAAGCGCCAGGGCTCGTGAAAGCGGCGGTGCCTGACAGGTCTAAGGGTTTTCGGCAGTGTTTGTATGGCGAATGTCTTACACGCATTGGTAGCTTTTACGACTATTGCTGATTGGATCCACTGGGTAATCTACACACATCAACTGAGACACAGGGAGTGTTTCAGGATCATGGACGATCGACCATCGCAAGGATCGCTGCCGACAGGGAGTCGATAATGGTCTTGGGAAAAACCCGCTTCGGCGGGTTTTTTTTCGCCTGAATGTAGGAGCCGCCGAAGGCTGCGATCTTTTGATCCTGCTTTTAAAAGCCAGGTCAAAAAGATCACAGCCTGCGCGAATGTCATCCCGTCACGAAGCAATCAACTGCCGCAACACATAATGCAGGATCCCCCCGGATTTGAAGTACTCGACCTCATTCAGCGTATCAATGCGGCACAAGACTTCGATTCTCTCCTGACGCCCATCCTCCCGAGTGATAACCAGCGGCAGGTTCATCCGCGGCCTCAGCTCGACGCCGGTCAATCCCAGAATCTCGAACGTCTCTTTGCCGGTCAGATTGAGACTCTTGCGATTCTGATCAAGCTTGAACTGCAACGGCAGCACACCCATGCCGACCAGATTCGAGCGGTGAATACGTTCGAAGCTCTCCGCAATCACCGCTTTGACGCCCAGCAGATTGGTGCCTTTCGCCGCCCAGTCACGGCTCGATCCGGTGCCGTACTCCTGACCGGCAATCACCACCAACGGCGTACCCGACGCCTGATATTTCATCGCTGCGTCATAGATCGCCATTTTTTCCCCGGTGGGAATGTAAAGTGTGTTGCCACCTTCCTCGCCACCCAGCATCTCGTTGCGAATACGGATGTTGGCAAAAGTACCGCGCATCATCACTTCATGATTGCCGCGACGGGAACCGTAGGAGTTGAAGTCGCGCGGCTCCACGCCTTTTTCCTGCAGGTATCGCCCGGCCGGGCTGTCGATCTTGATGTTGCCGGCGGGGGAGATGTGGTCGGTGGTCACTGAATCGCCGAGCAAGGCCAAGACCCGCGCGCCTTTGACGTCTTTGACTTCCGGCAGAGGGCCGGAAATGTCGTCGAAGAAAGGTGGATGCTGAATGTAGGTCGAATTGTCCTGCCACACGTAAGTCGCCGCTTGCGGCACCTCGATGGCCTGCCATTGCTCATCACCGGCAAACACTTCGGCGTATTCCTTGTGGAACATCGCTGTGTTGACCTGATTCACCGCCTCGGCAATTTCCCGGCTGCTCGGCCAGATATCGCGCAGGTACACCGGATTGCCCTGCTGATCCTCACCCAGCGGTTCGCTGCTGATGTCGGTGCGCACACTGCCAGCCAAAGCGTAAGCGACGACCAGAGGAGGCGAGGCCAGCCAGTTGGTCTTCACCAGTGGGTGCACACGGCCTTCGAAATTGCGGTTGCCGGACAGGACTGATGCGACGGTCAGATCGGCCTTCTGAATGGCTTTCTCGATCGGCTCCGGCAGTGGCCCGGAGTTGCCGATGCAGGTGGTGCAGCCATAGCCGACCAACGAAAAACCGAGCTGATCAAGGTACTGAGTCAGCCCGGCAGCCTTGTAATAGTCGGTGACGACTTTCGAACCAGGGGCCAGTGAGCTTTTGACCCAAGGCTTGCGCGTCAGGCCTTTCTCGACAGCTTTTTTCGCCAGCAGTCCAGCAGCCATCATCACGCTCGGGTTGGAGGTGTTGGTGCAGGAGGTAATCGCGGCGATGACCACTGCACCGTTTTTCAGGCGATAGGTCTTGCCCTCGTATTCGTAGTCCGCTTCGCCCACCAGATCGGCGTTGCCCACTGCTACGCCGCCGCCACCCTCGCTTTCAAGGCGTCCTTCTTCCTTGCTGGTGGGTTTGAATTGCAGGTCGATGAAATCACTGAAGGCCTGCGCGACGTTCGGCAGGGAGACTCGATCCTGCGGACGTTTCGGTCCGGCCAGGCTGGCCTCTACGCTGCCCATGTCCAAGGCCAGGCTGTCGGTGAACACCGGCTCCTGACCCGGCAGACGCCACAGGCCTTGAGCCTTGGTGTAGGCCTCGACCAGTTTCACCACTTCCGGCGGCCGGCCGGACAGGCGCAGGTATTCCAGCGTGACATCGTCGACCGGGAAGAAGCCGCACGTCGCACCGTATTCCGGGGCCATGTTGGCGATGGTTGCGCGGTCGGCCAGTGGCAGATCGGCGAGACCATCGCCATAGAACTCGACGAATTTGCCGACTACGCCTTTCTTGCGCAGCATCTGCGTTACGGTCAGCACCAGATCGGTGGCGGTGATGCCTTCCTTGAGTTTGCCGGTGAGTTTGAAGCCGATCACTTCCGGAATCAGCATCGATACCGGTTGCCCAAGCATCGCCGCTTCCGCTTCGATCCCGCCCACGCCCCAGCCGAGTACGCCGAGGCCGTTGATCATGGTGGTGTGGGAGTCGGTGCCGACCAGCGTGTCGGGGAACGCGTAGGTGCGGCCATCCTCGTCTTTGGTCCAAACGGTGCGGCCGAGATATTCGAGGTTGACCTGGTGGCAGATGCCGGTACCCGGCGGGACCACGCTGAAGTTATCGAACGCACTCTGGCCCCAGCGCAGAAAGGCATAGCGCTCGCCGTTGCGTTGCATTTCGATGTCGACGTTCTGTTCAAACGCACTGGCGCTGCCAAACTTGTCGACCATCACCGAGTGGTCGATCACCAGATCCACCGGCGACAACGGATTTATGCGTTGCGGGTCGCCACCAGCCTTGGCCATCGCCGCGCGCATTGCGGCGAGATCGACGACGGCGGGGACGCCGGTAAAATCCTGCATCAATACACGGGCAGGGCGGTACTGGATTTCCCGATCAGAGCGGCGCTCCTTGAGCCAGGCGGCGATGGCTTTGAGGTCAGTGCCGGTGACGGTTTTTTCGTCTTCCCAGCGCAGCAGATTTTCCAGCAGTACCTTCAACGACATCGGCAGCTTGTCGAGGTCGCCCAGGCTTTTGGCGGCTTCCGGCAGGCTGAAATAATGGTAGGTCGTGGCATCGATTTGTAGGGTTTTCAGTGACTTCAGACTATCGAGGGACGGCATTACGATCACTCCTTTGAGTCCGCACGGCTACGGACTGAGGGGACGGGCAGAGCATTAAACCTAGCCCTGTTTTGAGTAGCTGGCTAATAACTGGACTCTATCGGCGCAACCATGGTTCCGACTTCAGCTATCATGCGCCGGTTTTCGTGACAGGCATTGCGGCAACGCAAGGCTTGAGCATCGCGCAACGGTCGAATGATCGACCGTTGCCCAGGAGTAAGAATGAACACCCTATTCATGCATTGCCGGCCCGGCTTCGAAGGCGAAGTCTGTTCGGAGATTTCCGATCTCGCCGCCCGTCTCAATGTCGCCGGTTACGCCAAAGCCAAAACCGCCACGGCCTGCGCCGAGTTTGTCTGCACTGAAGCCGACGGCGCCGAACGCCTGATGCGCGGTCAGCGTTTCGCCGAATTGATTTTCCCTCGGCAGTGGGCGCGGGGCTTTTTCATTGATCTGCCGGAAAACGATCGCATCAGCGTGATCCTCGCGCACATGGCCGATTTCCCGGTGTTTGGCAGTCTGTGGCTGGAAGTGGTCGATACCAATGACGGCAAGGAACTGTCGAATTTCTGCAAAAAATTCGAAGGCCCGCTGCGCAAGGCGCTGACCGCCGCTGGCAAACTGGTGGAAGACGCCAGCAAGCCGCGATTGTTGCTGACCTTCAAGAGTGGCCGCGAAGTGTTTCTCGGCATGGCCGATGCCGGCAATTCGGCGATGTGGCCGATGGGCATTCCGCGCCTGAAGTTTCCTCGCGAGGCACCCAGCCGTTCGACCTTGAAGCTGGAAGAGGCGTGGCACCACTTCATTCCACGTGATCAGTGGGAAGACCGCCTGCACAGCGACATGACCGGCGTCGACCTCGGCGCCGCACCGGGCGGCTGGACCTGGCAACTGGTCAACCGTGGCATGCTGGTGACGGCGATCGACAACGGCCCGATGGCTGAAAGCCTGATGGAAACCGGGCTGGTCCAGCATCTGATGGCGGACGGTTTTACCTTCAAGCCGAAGCAGCCGGTGGACTGGATGGTTTGCGACATCGTCGAGAAACCGGCGCGCAACGCGGCGATGCTGGAAGAGTGGATCGGCGAGGGGCATTGCCGCGAGGCTGTGGTCAACCTGAAGCTGCCGATGAAACAGCGTTATGCCGAAGTGAAGCGTCTGCTCGAGCGCATTGCCGATGGTTTCAAGGCTCGTGGGATCAAGGTTGATATCGGCTGCAAGCAGCTATATCACGACCGCGAGGAAGTGACTTGCCATCTGCGCCGGCACGACACCAGGAAAACCAAATCGCGCTGACACAACACTGAACCTGTGGGAGCGAGCCTGCTCGCGAAAGCGGTGGGGCAGCCAGCGATGTGTTCACTGACGGATTGCCCTCGCGAGCAGGCTCGCTCCCACATGGGTTGGACGATATCCCAAGCAATGCGCGACAATGCCGGCCAGTTTCTGGAGTGAACCATGAGTGAAATGATCGATACCCCGGTCGACGGCACCCTCGACGCCACCGGCCTCAATTGCCCGGAGCCGGTGATGATGCTGCACCAGCACATCCGCGATCTGGTGCCCGGCGGCTTGCTCAAGGTGATCGCCACCGATCCCTCGACCAAGCGCGATATCCCCAAGTTCTGCGTGTTTCTTGACCATGAGCTGGTCAGCCAGCACGAAGAGGCCGGCACCTATCTGTACTGGATTCGCAAGAAGTCCTGACTCAGGGCAAAAAAAGACCTGCAAATGCAGGTCTTTTTTTATGGGTGATCAACCCATCGAACGACTGATCCGAATGCGTTTGCGCGCACTGCGTGTCAGACGAATCGACAGCATCAACGCTGCGCAGCTCAAGCCGACAATCAAACCCTGCCACAAACCGCTCGGACCGCGTGGCTCGCCGAGCCAATCGGTCAGGCCCAGCGCATAACCGACCGGCAAACCAATCCCCCAGTAGGCGAAGAGAGTCAGGATCATCGTCACCCGAGTGTCCTGATAGCCACGCAGTGCGCCGGCGGCAGTCACCTGGATTGCATCGGAAAACTGGAACAGCGCCGAATAGACAATCAGCATCGCCGCAATGTGAATCACCGTTGGATCAGCGGTATAGATCGCCGCAATCGGCTCGCGCAGCGCCAGCATCAGGCTCGCCGACAGGCAGGCGTAGGCCAGCGCCGTGCCCATGCCGACTCCGGCGGCAAAGCGCGCTTCACGCGGTTCTTCGCGCCCAAGCGCCTGACCGACACGCACGGTGACCGCCATGCCCAGCGAATAGGGAATCATGAATACCAGCGAGCTGACGTTCAGCGCGATCTGATGCCCGGCCACCACCGTCGCGCCGAGGCTGCCGATCAGCAGGGCGATCACGGCAAAAATGCTCGACTCGGCAAACACCGCGATGCCGATCGGCAAACCAATCGACAGCAGACGTTTGATCACCGCCCACTGCGGCCAGTCGAAACGGCTGAACAATTCGCTTGAGCGATAGGCCGGTGCCCAGCGTTCGTACCCGGCCAGGCCCAGCGCCATTACCCACATCACGATCGCCGTGGCCCAGCCGCAGCCGACGCCGCCCATGGCCGGCACGCCAAAGTGACCGTAGATGAAGATGTAGTTCAGCGGGATGTTCAGCGCCAGACCACAGAGGCCCAGCACCATGGCCGGGCGGGTGCGGCCGATGCCGTCGCTGGTGCAGCGCAGCACGTGATAGAGGGCCACCGCCGGCAAGCCGCTGGCGATGCCGTGCAGATATTGCATGCACGGGCCGATCAGCTCGGGATCGACCTTCATCAGGTGCAGCACCGGCTCGGCAGCGATCAGCATCGAGGTGGCGATCAATCCGACTACCAATGCCAGCCACAACGCCTGACGCACAATCGGGCCAATTTCGCTGTGCTTGCCGGCGCCGAAACGCTGGGCGACTTTTGGTGTGGTGGCCAGCAGGGTGCCGGTCATCAATAGAAACACCGGAACCCAGATCGAGTTGCCCAGCGCCACTGCCGCCAGGTCCTTGGGGCCGACGCGCCCGGCCATCACCGCATCGACGAAGCCCATGGCCGTGGTCGCCAGTTGCGCGATGATGATCGGCAGGGCCAGGGCGAGCAGGTTTTTCAACTCCAGGCGAATCCGCGCAGGGCGGCTCAGCGAGACGGCGACAGGTTGGTCAGTTACAGGGTTCACAGGCAAAGCGTCCAGAAAGTATTGATGCGCAGAGCGGCGCATTCTACGCCGCTGACGCCTCGGTCAGGAAATATCCTCTGTTGCGTATTTGTAAGTGCAAACCCTGCTGGCTGATCGACGCGTCAGCACCTAAACTGCCGATCCGCCCAAGGAGCCCGCCATGCTGATTGTTGCCGACGAAAATATCCCGCTGCTCGATGCTTTTTTTGCCGGTTTCGGCGACATCCGCCGAGTGCCGGGCCGCTCCATTGACCGCGCGACGGTTGAGCAGGCCGATGTGTTGCTGGTGCGTTCGGTGACCAACGTCAATCGCGCGCTGCTTGAAGGCAGCAAAGTGCGCTTTGTCGGCACCTGCACCATCGGCACCGATCATCTGGATCTCGATTACTTCAACGAGGCCGGGATCTGCTGGTCGAGCGCGCCGGGTTGCAATGCTCGTGGTGTTGTCGACTACGTGCTGGGCAGTCTGATGACACTGGCCGAAATCGAAGGGGTTGATCTGACGCAGCGTACTTACGGCGTCGTCGGCGCCGGTGAAGTGGGGGGGCGCTTGATCAAGGTTCTCAAGGGCTTGGGCTGGAACGTCAAGGTTTGCGATCCGCCGCGTCAGGCTGCCGAGGGCGGCGATTATGTCAGCCTTGAGCAGATCATCGAGCAGTGCGACGTGATCAGTCTGCATACGCCATTGACCCGTAGCGGCAACAACGCGACCTGGCATCTGTTCGATCAACAGCGTCTGCAACAACTCAAGCAAGGTGCATGGTTGATCAACGCGGCGCGCGGCCCTGTAGTGGACAATGCAGCGCTGCGTGAGGTGCTGCTGGAGCGCGAGGACCTGCAAGCGGTGCTCGACGTCTGGGAAAAAGAGCCGGAAGTCGACCCTGCGTTGGCCGAACTCTGCGTATTGGCCACGCCACATATTGCCGGTTACAGCCTCGATGGCAAGCAACGCGGGACCGCGCAGATTTATCAGGCCTACTGCGCTTTCAGCGGCCAACCTGCAGCTATCCAGCTCAGCGATCTGCTGCCAGCAACCTGGTTGTCGGAAGTTTCCCTGCACGGTGACAGCGATCCGGCGTGGGCGCTGGCGATGTTGTGCCGGGGCGTGTATGACCCGCGCCGCGATGATGCGGATTTCCGCCGCAGCCTGGTGGGAAATGTCGCTGAGCAGCGCTCGGCGTTTGACGCGTTGCGCAAGCAATATCCGGTGCGACGCGAGATCGAAGGGCTGAAGGTGCGGATTGAAGGGGAGTCGCCGTTGTTGCGGCAGATTGTGGCGGCGCTGGGGGCAACCCGTGTCCTGTAGGAGCTGTCGAGTGAAACGAGGCTGCGATCTCTCGATCTTGCTTTTTGAAGATCAAAAGATCGCAGCCTTCGGCAGCTCCTACACGATTCGCAGCTAAATTACAGACATAAAAAACCCGGCCAGTCAGGGCCGGGTCAGGAAGACGGTGCTACATCACTCTTGTTCGGCAGGCTTGACCAATCGCTTCTCCAGTTCGCGGCATGCGTCCTGGATCATGTCTTCAGTGATCGGTACTTCGCGGCCCTGCTCATCGATAATCGAGCAACCCAGAGACTGGTCGGGTTTGGTGCGGATCACTTCAATCTTGTCTTCGCTGCTGTGTTGCAAGGACATGGCCTGTCTCCTCATCAGGTTGTGTGCCTAAGTTAAAACCGCCACGTGACCAGGCTGTGACAACTCCCTGCGGTCTGTCGGCGGGCGGCATCTCTACTCAAACAGAAATGACCGCTCGTCTCAACCGCAACCTTAGACCAATCGTTTCTAGCATCCGGACATCCCGGGCATATTTAACCTGACTCATTGTGATTTACAGAGTTCCACCCCATCTGAGTCTGTAGGCTGGCCCGATCCATCTGCGCAGACGTGAACTCCATGATCTCCATGCTTTCTTCCCGACACCGGCGCGCCCTGCGCCTGACCAGTCATTTTCTCCTGCCGTACCGCTGGCATGCCTTCGGCGCTTTGCTCGCGCTGATCGTCACCGCCGGCATTACCCTGTCGATGGGGCAGGGCATCAAATTGTTGGTCGACCAAGGCTTCATGACTCGATCGCCGCATCTGCTCAATCAGTCGATCGGAATTTTCATGCTGTTGGTGCTCGGGCTGGCACTGGGCACTTTCGCACGGTTCTATCTGGTGTCGTGGGTTGGCGAGCGCGTGGTCGCCGACATTCGCCGCCAAGTGTTCAATCACTTGGTGTATCTGCATCCGGGCTTTTATGAGGACAACCGCAGCTCGGAAATCCAGTCGCGTCTGACCGCTGATACCACGCTGCTGCAATCGGTGATCGGCTCGTCGCTTTCGCTGTTCCTGCGCAATCTGCTGATGGTCATCGGTGGTGTGGTGTTGCTGTTCATCACCAATCCGAAGTTGACCAGCATTGTCGTGATTGCACTGCCGCTGGTAATCGCGCCGATCCTGATTTTCGGCCGCCGCGTGCGCAATCTGTCGCGCCAGAGCCAGGACCGTATCGCCGACATTGGCAGCTATGTGTCGGAAACCCTCGGCCAGATCAAAACCGTGCAAGCCTACAACCATCAAGTGCAGGACGAGCAGCGTTTCGCTTCTACCGTCGAGCAGGCGTTCGAAACCGCGCGTAAGAGGATCTTCCAGAGGGCGTGGTTGATCACGCTAGTGATCGTGCTCGTGCTGGGCGCGGTGGCGGTGATGTTGTGGGTCGGCGGCATGGATGTGATGGCGGGGCGGATTTCGGCTGGGGAACTGGCGGCGTTCGTTTTCTACAGCCTGATTGTCGGTAGTGCGTTCGGCACGCTGAGCGAAGTGATCGGCGAGCTGCAGCGCGCTGCTGGCGCAGCGGAGCGGATCGCAGAATTGCTGCGTTCGGAAAACATCATCCAGCCACCGTTGACCGGACTGGTCACTCTGCCAGCGCGAGTCAAAGGTGAACTTGAGCTGCGCGACGTGCGCTTTTCCTACCCCTCGCGTCCGGAAAGCTACGCCGTCGATGGCTTGAATCTGACGGTGAGGGCGGGCGAGACCTTGGCATTAGTGGGGCCGTCGGGCGCGGGCAAGTCCACGGTTTACGACTTGTTGCTGCGCTTCTACGATCCACGCGAGGGGCAGATTTTCCTCGATGGCGTGCCGCTGACCAGCCTTGACCCGCTGGATCTGCGCCGCTGTTTCGCCCTGGTCTCGCAAACCCCCGCGTTGTTTTTCGGCAGTGTGGAGGACAACATTCGCTACGGCTGCCCGACGGCCACGCTTGAACAGGTCAAGGAAGCTGCGCGAATTGCCCACGCCCACGACTTCATCGAACAAATGCCGGACGGCTATCAGACTCATCTGGGAGATGGCGGCCTCGGGTTGTCCGGCGGTCAGCGCCAACGTCTGGCCATTGCCCGCGCCTTGCTAGTGGACGCGCCGATCCTGCTCCTTGACGAAGCCACCAGCGCCCTCGACGCACAGAGCGAACATCTGATCCAGCAGGCCCTGCCAACGCTGATGGAAAACCGCACCACGCTGGTGATCGCTCACAGGCTGGCCACGGTGAAGAACGCTGACCGGATTGCGGTGATGGATCAAGGCAAGCTGGTAGCGGTGGGGACACATCAGGAGTTGATCGCCAGCAATCCGCTGTACGCACGGCTGGCGGCGTTGCAGTTTAATGATGGTCGATCTGTCACAGCAGACTGAGCAATCGACCAAGTAACCGACCAAAAAAATGCCCGTATCTCACGATACGGGCATTTTTCATGATCCGGCGTCAGCTTGGTGATTACTGATCATCAAAATACCGCTCATGCCAATCCACCAGCGGTTGCGGCGAGTTGAGCTTTTGCCCGTAGATCACCGAGTAGGACAACACGTTCTGCACGTATTGACGGGTTTCGTCGAACGGGATGCTTTCCACCCAGACGTCGAAACTCAGGTGATCAGCGCCGCGCAGCCACTGACGCACGCGGCCTGGCCCGGCGTTGTAAGCGGCGGAGGCGAGCACGCGGTTGCCGTTGAACTGGCTGTGAACCTGGCTGAGGTAAGCGGCGCCGAGCTGAATGTTCTTTTCTGGATTGAGCACCTGCTGCGGCGAAGCCAAGGGGATGCTGAATTTGCGTGCGGTTTCCTTGGCGGTGGCTGGCATCAGTTGCATCAGACCGCTGGCGCCGACGCCGGAGCGCGCGTCGTCCATGAAGGCGCTTTCCTGCCGGGTGATGGCGAACACCCAGCTCGAATGCAGGCCGCGAACCTTGGCTTCACGCACGAGGGTATCGCGGTGAGCCATCGGGAAGCGGATGTCCAGATCGTCCCAGTACTGTGCCTGACTGATGGTGCGAATCGCCGGAAAGTACCATTTCAGGTCGTAGGCCAGTTTGGCCTGGGCGACCATTTCATCGCGATTGAAATGACGGCTGACGTGATACCACTCGCGACGCCCGTCGACGATCTGCCCGCGTGCATGAAACTCCAGCGCGCGCCGCACGCCGGGGGTGTTACGAACCTTGTTGATCAACGCTTGGCTGAGCACCAGCGGCTTGTTGTTCAGCGAGTAAGGCGACTGTGAACGGTCTGCGGCGAGGAAGCCGTAGAAGTCTCGTTCCCGCGCCAGATTCTTGTACAGGGTCAGCGCTTGCGGGTTTTGTGGCTCGGCCAGCTCCAGACTGCGCGCCTGCCAATAGCGCCAACGGTTGGTGGCGGCCAGGTCTTGCGGCAGACGCTTGGTCAATTCGTAGGCATCGTTCCAGCGTGCCAGACGCAGCAGCAGGCGCAGGCGCCATTCCGAGACGGTGTTGTCGCGCAGCTCCGGATCGTATTTGGTCATCACGTCCAGCGCGCGGCTGTCGAAGCGGCGCGCAAGGGTCAGGCCGATCTCGCGAGCAATCGCGACTTTCTCATCACGAGAGAAATGCATGCTGCTGGCGTATCCGTCGAGCAAAGCCATGGCCTTGTCCGGATCCTGCCGAGCGAGGCGGCGCAAGCCGAGGCTGACGACGTCTGACATCGGCTCGTCGGCCGGGGTGAAGCGCGACGGCTGGTTGAGCAGTTCGGGTTTCTGCGCCACGTCGACCAGCAAGCGACCGCGCGGGGCGAGGGTGGTCAGGCCGTTGATCAGACTGTTGGCCAGCGGATAGTTGCGCGCCTGCGCGGCAAGTTTGGTGCGCTCCCAGCGTTTCTGCTCGGTGAGCTGGCCATCGGCGGCCCAGATGCCGAACAATGCGTCACACGCAGCCGGTTGCGATTTGCCGGTCAGCCAGAGTTTTTCCGCACTGGCATACCCTTCGGCTTTCTTGTCGTGGCTGATCTGGTACTGCGCGTTGAGGCAGTCGAGCTCAGTGAAATTCAGCTTCGGATCGTAGTACTTGACGAAGGTCGCCCAGTCGCCACGGTCGGCGAGCCAGCGCAACCAGCGCAGTTTCATCCAGTTGGCCTGCGGCAGGTCACCGTGTTCGGCGAGGAATTTCTCGATTTCTGCGTTGCTCGCGGTCTTCAGACGCGCGGTCAGTTCGTCGTAGGCCAGATACGGTTCCAGCGGATAATCGGCCAGCGCCTGGCTGTAACGGAAATACGGGCCGGTATCACCCTTGGCCAAGGCGCGCTTGGCTTCATCGTAATACTGGCGTTGGGTGGACAAGTCCACCGCCTGGACGGATTGAGCGGCAGCGGCGGTAAGAAACAAGCAGGACAAAACACTGAAAAGGCGACTGCGCATGAGACATCCGGGCAGAGAAATCATGACAAGTGCCGATCGAAATCCGCACTGAATTGACTGTAGCTTAGCCTTTTGCCAGCAAGCGGCGAAAGCTTTGCGAGCCTCGCTGCACAAGTTCGCAACAAATGTTGTGCAGAGTGCTTCGACAGACAAATTGCCGGCCTGCTGAAGCCTCAAGTCAGGTAGAATGCGCGCCCGGTTTTTGGAGAAGCTCATGACCCTGCTCAAATTCAGCGATGTGTCCCTTGCGTTCGGCGCTATGCCGTTGTTGGACAAGGTGTCCTGGCAGATCGCCCGTGGTGAGCGGGTGTGCATCATCGGCCGCAACGGCACTGGCAAGTCCAGCATGATGAAACTGGTCAAGGGCGACCAGAAGCCCGATGACGGCTCGGTATGGCGTGCCCCCGGTCTGAAAATCGGCGAATTGCCGCAAGAATTGCCAGTTGCCGACGACCGGACGGTATTCGACGTGGTGGCGGAAGGCCTCGATGGTGTTGGCGCCTTGCTCGCCGAATACCATCACCTGAGCCAGAACATCATCACCGACGCCGATCTGGACAAGCTGATGCACGTTCAGCACGACCTCGAAGCCCGTGATGGCTGGCGCCTTCAAACGCTGGTCGACAGCACCCTGAGCCGTCTGCAACTGCCGGCCGACAAGACTCTCGCCGAACTCTCCGGTGGCTGGCGTCGTCGCGTGCTGCTGGCGCAGGCGCTGGTGTCCGAGCCCGATCTGCTGCTGCTCGACGAACCGACCAACCACCTGGACATCGGTGCGATTGCCTGGCTCGAAGAGGCGCTGAAAGATTTCCAGGGCGCCGTGCTGTTCATCACCCACGACCGTTCCTTCCTGCAAAACCTCGCCACGCGCATTCTCGAACTGGATCGCGGCGGGCTGATTGACTGGAACGGCGACTACGCCAGTTTCCTCGTGCACAAAGAAGCTGCGCTGGCCGCTGAAGAAACCGCCAACGCGCTGTTCGACAAGCGTCTGGCTCAGGAAGAAGTCTGGATCCGTCAGGGCATCAAGGCCCGCCGCACTCGTAACGAAGGTCGTGTGCGCGCTCTGAAAGCCCTGCGCGTTGAGCGCAGTGAGCGTCGCGAGCGTACCGGCAAGGCCAACATCCAGCTGGAAACCGCGGACAAATCCGGCAAGCAGGTGATGGTCCTCGAGAACGTGAGCTTCGCGCATCCGGGCGGGCCGTTCCTGATCAAGGATTTCTCCATGGTCCTGCAGCGCGGCGACCGTATCGGTCTGCTCGGCGCCAACGGTACCGGCAAGACCACCCTGTTGAAACTGATGCTCAGCGGTCTGCAACCGACCAGCGGCAAAGTGGAAGAGGGCACGCGCATCGACGTGGCGTACTTCGACCAGTTGCGCCATCAGCTGGATCTGGAAAAAACGGTGATCGACAACGTCGCCGAAGGTCGCGACTTCATCGACATCGACGGGCAGAGCCGTCACGTGCTGAGCTATCTCGGCGACTTCCTGTTCAGCCCGCAGCGTGCACGCACGCCGGTCAAGGCGTTGTCGGGTGGTGAACGTGCGCGTCTGTTGCTGGCGAAGCTGTTCAGCAAACCGGCGAACCTGCTGGTGCTCGACGAACCGACCAACGACCTCGATGTGGAAACTCTCGAGCTGCTCGAAGAAGTGCTGCTGACTTTCAACGGCACCGTGCTGATGGTCAGCCACGACCGGGCATTCCTCGATAACGTGGTGACCAGCACCCTGGTCTTCGAAGGTGAAGGCAAGGTTCGTGAATACGTCGGCGGCTATCAGGACTGGATCCGTCAGGGCGGCTCGCCGCGTCTGTTGGGCGTGACTGAAAGCAAGTCGGGCAAGGCTGACCTGAACTCGGCGGTGGTTACCGCTGAGCCGGCTCCGGTGGCTGCGCCTGCGGCTGCCGCTCCGGTTGCCAAGAAGAAACTCAGCTACAAGCTGCAGCGTGAGCTGGAAGCCTTGCCGGGCGACATCGACGCCAAGGAGCAGCAAATCGCCGCTGTTGAAGCGGAAATGGCTGAAGCCGGTTTCTATCAGCGTCCGCCGGCGGAAACGGCCAAGGTGATTGCTTCGCTGGAGCAATTGCAGGCCGAGCTGGATGCGTTGGTGGAGCGTTGGGCCGAGCTGGATGCCTGATAGCTCCTGATGTGAAAAAGCCCGGCGCTCAGTGATGAGCGCCGGGCTTTTCATATGTAGCGCGATCTACAGGCTGGAGCAGGTCAACTGTGAGAGCGAGCCTGCTCGCGAAAGCGGTGTGTCAGGCGGCACTCATATTGAATGTGCCGACGTATTCGCGAGCAGGCCCGCTCCCACAAACTGCAAGACAGATCAGCGTTTGACCAGGTGCACCGCGAGTACATCGCATGGCGCACCGTGCAGCACGTCATTCGCGGTCGAGCCGAGCAGCAGTGCCAGGCCATGGCGGCCATGACTGCCGACCACAATCAGATCGCACGCTTGTTCCTTGGCGAAATGATGGATTTCCTGGCGGGGCTGGCCGTAGGTCAGATGGCAATTGGCGCCTTCGAGCTCGGGGTATTTCGATTTGAGTTTTTCAAGACGCTCCTTGGCCTGATCGAACTGCTGTTGTTGCAGTTGTGACAGGTCCATTGGCACGTCGCCACCGAAGGCCATGGCCATCGGTTCAACGATATGCACCAGCGACAACTTGGCAGCGTTGCTCACCGACAGCTCGCGGGCGCGGTGGATCACAGGGTCGCACTCTTCGGTCAGATCTACGGCGACCAGTATGTGGTGGTAGGGCATGAGGTGCTCCTCCTGAGGGTTCGATATTGGTAAGTATGGCTGGTTTCAAGCGCATTGGTTCGCAAGTGACACAATGGGCTCATCAAAAATCGGGAGTACAGATATGACGGTCTGGCTGGTGGTGTCAATCCTGCTGGTAGTTTTAAGTCCACTGGCATGGTTGCGCCCATCGCGAACGCAGAGCGGGCGCATGGCCCTGCGCATGGAGGCGCGACGCATCGGCCTGGCCATGCAGCTGGCGCCGCAGGAGTGGCCGCACTGGCTGCTGCCGGAGCCGCCGAATCCCTGCGCCCAGTACCACCGGCCCCGGCGTGGCAGTCAACCGGCGTGCTGGACCTATTGGCAGAAAACCCCGGGCGTGTGGGTCAATCAATGGCAAGAAGTCTGCGATGACCGGATCCTGCTCGATTATTTCGAAAAATTGCCGGGCAATGTTTTCAAGATCGAAGCGGACAAGCAGATGATCGCCTTGTACTGGGGCGAGAAGGGCGAGGCGACGGTTCTGCAGGATATCGACGCGACCCTGAAAGCACTGGCGTGATGCGCGGACTTTTCTCACTGCAACGGTGTGAAACGTCCGGCAGACGCGCAATAAAAAGCCCGACATGATTCGTCGGGCGGATTGGCCAGGCAGGCCGGTAACTTTTTTTGCGGCAGGCGCTTTGATCGCCTCGGCAAATTTCCTCGCAGTCCACCCAGCGTAGCCTTCTGAACAGGGCTCGGCGGAAATTAGGGCGACTTTTCTAACTATTGATTCTATGAATGGCTCAACATCGAGACGGGTGTTGCTGCTCATCATGGTGCAGAAATGACCGCAAAGTCGCATTTCAGCCCGAATTTAGGGCGATTGACAATTGTCTGAAATTCCGTGAAGGTGACGTACCCGAATCAAACGGGCGTATGAATTGAGCGTTTGTCTTACAGACTGCTCCTACAGAATCCCGACTATCGCGTTGGCGGGTGTGCCAGGCGGACGGTGTCAGTATCGACGAGCAAAGCGTCCTTCTGAGCCATAAGCCTGCGTCCGACGTGTACTGTTCAGCTTCCATATCGTGGAGATCAGTTGATGATTTACGAAGGTAAAGCCATCACGGTTAAAGCTCTTGAAAGTGGCATCGTCGAATTGAAATTCGACCTCAAGGGTGAGTCCGTCAACAAGTTCAACCGTCTAACCCTGAACGAACTGCGTCAGGCCGTAGACACCATCAAGGCAGATGCTTCGATCAAGGGCGTGATCGTCAGCAGCGGCAAGGACGTGTTCATCGTCGGCGCCGACATCACCGAATTTGTCGACAACTTCAAGCTGCCGGATGCCGAGCTGGTTGCAGGCAATCTCGAAGCCAACAAGATCTTCAGCGATTTCGAAGACCTCAACGTGCCGACCGTCGCGGCCATCAACGGCATCGCCCTCGGTGGCGGTCTGGAAATGTGCCTGGCGGCTGACTATCGCGTCATGTCCACCAAGGCCAAGATCGGTCTGCCGGAAGTCAAACTGGGCATCTACCCGGGCTTCGGCGGTACCGTACGTCTGCCACGCCTGATCGGTGTCGACAACGCCATCGAGTGGATTGCCGCCGGCAAGGAAAACCGCCCTGAAGACGCCCTGAAAGTCAGCGCCGTCGACGCCGTGGTTGCTCCAGAGAAGCTGCAGGAAGCTGCCCTTGAACTGATCAAGCGCGCCATCTCCGGCGAGTTCGATTACATAGCCAAGCGTCAGCCGAAACTTGAAAAACTCAAGTTGAACGCCATTGAACAAATGATGGCTTTCGAAACCGCCAAAGGTTTCGTGGCTGGCCAGGCCGGCCCGAATTACCCGGCGCCGGTTGAAGCGATCAAGACCATCCAGAAAGCCGCGAACTTCGGTCGCGACAAGGCACTGGAAGTGGAAGCTGCAGGCTTCGTCAAGCTGGCCAAGACCTCTGCTGCGCAGAGCCTGATCGGCCTGTTCCTGAACGATCAGGAATTGAAGAAAAAGGCCAAGGCCTATGACGAAATCGCCAAGGACGTGAAGCAGGCTGCCGTACTCGGCGCCGGCATCATGGGTGGCGGTATCGCTTATCAGTCGGCCTCCAAAGGCACGCCGATCCTGATGAAGGACATCAACGAGCACGGTATCGAGCAGGGTCTGGCCGAAGCCGCCAAGCTGCTGGTCGGCCGCGTTGACAAGGGTCGCATGACCGCGGCGAAGATGGCTGAAGTGCTCAACGGCATTCGTCCGACCCTGTCCTACGGCGACTTCGGTCACGTCGATCTGGTCGTCGAAGCTGTGGTCGAAAACCCGAAGGTCAAGCAAGCGGTACTGGCTGAAGTCGAAGACAAGGTCAAAGAGGACACCATCCTCGCGTCCAACACCTCGACCATTTCCATCAGCCTGCTGGCCAAGGCCCTCAAGCGTCCGGAAAACTTCGTCGGCATGCACTTCTTCAACCCGGTGCACATGATGCCGCTGGTGGAAGTGATCCGTGGCGAGAAGTCCAGTGAACTGGCGATCGCCACCACCGTTGCCTACGCGAAGAAAATGGGCAAGAACCCGATTGTCGTCAATGACTGCCCGGGCTTTTTGGTCAACCGCGTGCTGTTCCCGTACTTCGGCGGTTTCGCCAAGCTGGTCAGCGCCGGTGTCGACTTCGTTCGCATCGACAAAGTGATGGAAAAATTCGGCTGGCCAATGGGCCCGGCTTACCTGATGGACGTGGTCGGCATCGACACCGGTCACCACGGTCGCGACGTCATGGCTGAAGGTTTCCCGGACCGCATGAAGGATGACCGTCGTTCGGCCATCGACGTGCTGTACGAAGCCAAGCGCCTGGGCCAGAAGAACGGCAAGGGCTTCTACGCCTACGAGGCCGACAAGAAAGGCAAGCAGAAGAAAGTCGCCGATCCGTCGGTACTCGAAGTGCTCAAGCCGATCGTTTACGAGCAGCGCGAAGTCACTGACGAAGACATCATCAACTGGATGATGATCCCGCTGTGCCTGGAAACCGTGCGCTGCCTGGAAGACGGCATCGTTGAAACCGCCGCCGAAGCCGACATGGGTCTGGTTTACGGTATCGGTTTCCCTCCATTCCGTGGCGGTGCGCTGCGCTACATCGATTCGATCGGTGTTGCCGAGTTCGTTGCCCTGGCTGACCAGTACGCTGATTTGGGCGCGCTGTACCACCCGACCGCGAAGCTGCGCGAAATGGCCAAAAACGGCCAGAGCTTCTTCGGTTAAGCGCCCCCAACTAGAGTGAGAGTGAACTTATGAGCTTGAATCCTAGAGACGTCGTGATTGTCGACTTCGGTCGTACTCCGATGGGCCGCTCCAAGGGCGGCATGCACCGCAACACCCGCGCTGAAGACATGTCGGCGCACCTGATCAGCAAACTGCTGGAACGCAACAGCAAGGTCGACCCGGCGGAAGTCGAGGACGTGATCTGGGGCTGCGTCAACCAGACCCTGGAGCAGGGCTGGAACATCGCGCGCATGGCGTCGCTGATGACCCAGATTCCGCACACTTCGGCCGGCCAGACCGTCAGCCGTCTGTGCGGTTCGTCGATGAGCGCGCTGCACACTGCTGCGCAAGCGATCATGACCGGCAACGGTGACGTGTTCGTGGTCGGCGGCGTCGAGCACATGGGCCACGTGAGCATGATGCACGGTGTCGATCCGAACCCGCACATGTCGCTGTACGCGGCAAAAGCCTCGGGCATGATGGGCCTGACCGCTGAAATGCTCGGCAAGATGCACGGCATCACCCGTGAGCAGCAGGATGCCTTTGGCGTGCGTTCCCACCAGTTGGCCCACAAGGCAACCGTGGAAGGCAAGTTCAAGGACGAAATCATCCCGATGCAGGGTTACGACGAGAACGGTTTCCTGAAACTGTACGACTACGACGAAACCATTCGTCCGGAAACCACCCTGGAAAGTCTGGCGGCGCTGAAGCCGGCATTCAATCCAAAGGGCGGCACCGTGACTGCCGGTACTTCGTCGCAGATCACTGACGGTGCTTCGTGCATGATCGTGATGTCGGCGCAGCGTGCACAGGACCTCGGCATCCAGCCAATGGCGGTAATCCGTTCGATGGCAGTGGCGGGTGTAGACCCGGCAATCATGGGCTATGGTCCAGTGCCGGCAACACAAAAAGCCCTGAAGCGCGCAGGCCTTGGCATCAACGATATCGACTTCTTCGAGCTCAACGAAGCTTTCGCTGCACAGGCTCTGCCAGTGCTGAAAGATTTGAAAGTGCTCGACAAGATGAACGAGAAGGTTAACCTGCACGGCGGCGCGATCGCCCTGGGTCACCCGTTCGGTTGCTCCGGTGCGCGTATTTCCGGCACCCTGCTGAACGTGATGAAGCAGAATAGCGGCACCTTCGGGGTGGCCACTATGTGCATTGGTCTCGGCCAAGGCATCTCCACCGTCTTCGAACGCGTTTAAGCGTCTCGTCGATGGAAGCCGGGGCCCAGTGCCCCGGTTTTTGTTTTTGGGTTTTTTATTTATTTTTGAAAAGATTTCAGTGAGGGCCGAAGCATGCCGATACAACCTGGGCTCTACCAACATTACAAAGGTCCGCAATACCGTGTATTCAGTGTTGCGCGGCATTCCGAAACCGAAGAAGAAGTGGTCTTTTACCAAGCCCTGTATGGCGATTACGGCTATTGGGTGCGCCCGCTGAGCATGTTCGTCGAGTCAGTCGAGGTTGACGGCGAGCAGGTGCCGCGCTTTGCTTTGGTGCAAGCCGAACCGAGCCTTTTTGACAAGGCATGAGGCGACTGCGCAGACAACCCTGCGCTTGACCTCACCTTGTATCAACTATATATAGCGGTGCCGCGTCAGGCGCCAACCGCCTTTCACTTCTAGAATTCAGGAATTTTCTGATCCATGGGCAAATCGCTGGTCATTGTGGAATCCCCGGCTAAGGCCAAGACCATCAACAAGTATCTGGGTAACCAATACGTGGTGAAGTCGAGTATCGGCCATATCCGAGACCTGCCCACCAGCGGTTCGGCTAGCGCCAGCAAAGAGCCAGCCGCCAAGCGCGGCAAGGCTGCTGCGGGCGAAGGTCCGGTGCTCTCGCCGAAAGAGAAAGCGCGCAAGCAGCTGGTTTCGCGCATGGGCGTCGATCCCGAACACGGCTGGAAAGCCCAGTACGAGATCCTCCCGGGCAAAGAAAAGGTCATCGAAGAGCTGCGCCGGCTCGCCAAGGATGCTGACACCATCTATCTCGCAACCGACTTGGATCGCGAGGGGGAAGCCATTGCCTGGCACCTGCGCGAAGCCATCGGTGGTGACGACAGCCGTTACAAGCGCGTGGTGTTCAACGAAATCACCAAGAAGGCGATCCAGGAAGCCTTCTCCGAGCCGGGCGAGCTGGACATTGATCGTGTCAACGCCCAGCAGGCGCGTCGCTTCCTCGACCGCGTCGTCGGCTACATGGTCTCGCCGCTGCTGTGGGCCAAGATCGCCCGTGGTCTGTCCGCCGGTCGCGTGCAATCGGTTGCGGTGAAGCTGGTAGTCGAGCGTGAGCGTGAAATCCGTGCGTTCAATCCCGAAGAATACTGGGAAGTGCACGCTGATCTCGGCACCACCAAAGGCTCGACCGTGCGTTTCGAAGTGGCTCGCGAAAAAGGCGAAGCCTTCAAGCCGCTGAATGAAGCCCAGGCCATGGCTGCGCTGGAGAAGCTCAAGTCTTCCAGCTACAACATCGTCAAGCGCGAAGACAAACCGACCAGCAGCAAGCCGTCGGCGCCGTTCATCACGTCGACCTTGCAGCAGGCTGCGAGCAACCGCCTCGGTTTCGGCGTGAAGAAAACCATGATGATGGCCCAGCGTCTGTACGAAGCCGGCTACATCACTTACATGCGTACCGACTCGACCAATCTCTCGGCCGACGCCGTGGCGATGGCGCGCACCTACATCGAAGACGAATTCGGCAAGAAGTACCTGCCGGAAACGCCGAACGTTTACAGCAGCAAGGAAGGCGCGCAAGAGGCTCACGAAGCGATTCGTCCGTCCGACGCCAACACCACACCGAGCAAGCTGGCGGGTATGGAGCGTGATGCCGAGCGTCTGTACGAGCTGATCTGGCGCCAGTTTCTCGCCTGCCAGATGCTGCCGGCGCAATACCTGTCGACCACCGTCAGCGTCGGCGCTGGCGACTTCGAGCTGCGTGCCAAGGGCCGTATCCTGAAGTTCGACGGTTACACCCGCGTGATGCCGCAGATTGCCAAGCCTGGCGATGATGACGTGCTGCCGGACATGGCCCAGGGCGATGTGATGAAGCTGATCAAGCTTGACCCGTCGCAGCATTTCACCAAGCCACCGGCGCGTTATTCCGAAGCCAGTCTGGTCAAGGAGATGGAAAAACGCGGCATCGGTCGTCCTTCGACTTACGCTGCGATCATTTCGACCATTCAGGATCGCGGTTATGTGACCTTGCACAACCGTCGTTTCTACTCGGAAAAGATGGGTGACATCGTCACCGAACGTCTGTCCGAGAGCTTCTCCAATCTCATGGACTACGGCTTCACCGCCGGCATGGAAGAGAACCTCGATGACGTGGCGCAGGGCGAGCGCGACTGGAAAAACGTGCTGGACGAGTTCTACGGCGACTTCAAGAAGAAACTCGAAGTAGCGGAAAACCCGGACAGCGGCATGCGCGCCAACCAGCCGGTCATGACTGACATTCCGTGCACCACCTGCGGTCGTCCGATGCAGATTCGTACCGCATCGACTGGCGTGTTCCTCGGCTGCTCGGGCTACAGCCTGCCGCCGAAAGAGCGCTGCAAGGCCACCGTCAACCTGGTGCCGGGCGATGAAATCGCAGCGGACGACGAGGGCGAATCGGAATCGCTGGTACTGCGTGGCAAGCATCGCTGCCCGATCTGCAGCACGGCGATGGACGCCTACCTGCTGGACGAGAAGCGCAAGTTGCATATCTGCGGCAACAACCCGGATTGCGCCGGTTACGAAATTGAAGAAGGCAGCTATCGCATCAAGGGCTATGAAGGTCCGAGCCTGGAATGCGACAAGTGCGGCAGCGAAATGCAGCTCAAGACGGGCCGTTTCGGCAAGTTCTTCGGTTGCACCAACCCGGAGTGCAAGAACACCCGCAAGCTGCTGAAGAGCGGTGACGCGGCGCCGCCGAAGATGGATCCGGTAAAGATGCCTGAGCTGAAATGCGAAAAGGTCAACGACACCTACATCCTGCGCGACGGTGCGTCCGGTCTGTTCCTGGCCGCCAGTCAGTTCCCGAAAAACCGCGAGACCCGCGCTCCGTTGGTGATCGAGATTCTGCCGCACAAGGACGAGATCGATCCGAAGTACCACTTCCTGTGCGAGGCTCCGCAAAAGGATCCTGACGGTCTGCCAGCGGTCATCCGCTACAGCCGCAAGACCAAGGAGCAATACGTACAGACCGAAGTCGACGGCAAGCCGACAGGCTGGAAAGCGTATTACGACGGTGGCAAGTGGACTGTTGAAGACAAGCGCAGCGCAAAGGCCAAGGCTGAGTAAGCGCTAGTCTGAACAGCAAAAAGGCCGCATGAACCCTTCGGGTTTTCATGCGGCCTTTTTGTTTTGTGCTTGCGCTGGCATCGGCTGATCCATGACACTGCCGGGCCTGTGTGAAGCAATTATTTCGTTGTGGAGGCTGCCGTCATGGCCCACGAACTCTATACCCGCACCAACCAGAAGATCTATTTCGCCGGCCTGTCACTCGAAGCTCTGGCTCGTGCTGAAGAAGGGCGGGCGATGAATTCTCTGGCGCTGATCCAGGCCGGGCGTGAGTCGGCGTTGTTCCACCTCTACGGCGCACTGCTGGGCTTGTGTCATGAGATCGCCGGCTTTTATCGTCTGCCGCAGGCCAATTCGCCGAGGGCAGAGGAGTTGTTGAGGCGCGAAGTGCTGGAGTTGATCGCCATTCCGGAGTTGGCCGAAATGGTCGAGCTGGCCGGTAATCCGGAAACCTGGCTGGCGAAACTGCTGGCGGCGCACGCAGCACTGTTTCAGCCACCGAGGGCGCCACGCAAGCCAAAAGGCGACGTGACGCAGCCGCTGATCCAAGCGATTAATCTTGATGAAGAAGAGACGCCGGAAGAGCTCAATCGAGATGAGCTGGAGAGCTGGCGGCAGAACCTCAAAGGTCTGGCCCTGCGTTTCCGGGAAGGCTTGAACGAGTGTTGAGGTAGTTTGGCGCAGTGGCAATCTGAAACATGCTGCTGGTCAAGATCCCGAGCGAAGCTCGAATGATGTCTATATAATCGCTGCCTTTCGTGGAGAACAGACTTATATGCCAACGTCCTTTCTAGAAATTGTCGAGTTACCAGACGGCCGAATCGAACTGCGCAGGGCCGAGGACGAAGGTTCTCTGGTGACGCTGGATTTCTCCGAGGATGCCAAGGCGTTCCTGCAAGGCCAGCACGTTGAAATTGCCAAAGCGATGTTGAGCGTCGGCGTGCAGATGGCAGGTCGTATGGTTGAAGGCGAGTTTGATAAGGAAGAGGGGCCGCGGGTTCTTCATTGATCCACGCTTTGGCCTTTTCTCGGTCGCTTGCGCTTCAGATCGGCTTCTCTGTCCCTGGAGAAGCCCTGCGCTTCACACAGCGCGCATTACTCAACAATCAACCCAAACGAATGTTCAGGCTCTGAGCTTCGCCCGTGCGCGCGGCGCTGATCAGTTGTTGCCGTGAATTGGCATTCAACGGGTTTAGCCAGGTCACCACGGTGTGGCTGCGACCCAGTCGCAACGCTTCGCACGCCAGTTGCTGAGCACTCTGCGTGCCACGCGGTTGCAGCAGCAGGATGCGTTCGCGGTTCAGGCCGGCATCGCGCAGCCAGGTTTGCGTCAGGCTGGCGGGTGGGGCGATCAGCGTCAGCCAGCGCGCATCCTGATCCTCGCTCAATTCACGGAGGATCGGCGCTAGCAGGTTCAGGCAGTTCCCGGCCGCACCACGCAGTGATAGCTCACTGAAGGCGTCAGGTTTGGCATTCCAGTCACGCTCGACCACGTCTTTGAGGATCGGCGCAATCGGTTGCGCCAGAAACGCTTCAAATAAAGGCAGTTGTGTTTGCTGAGGTGTGTGTGGGAACTGCATGGAGCCTCCTTTAGCGGCGAATGACGCCGACACTCAAGCCTTCGATCACCAGTTCCTGATCTTTCAGGTCGACTTCGATAGGGGCAAACTCGGGGTTCTCGGCAATCAGCCAGACTTTGCTGCCTTCACGCTTGAAGCGTTTGACCGTCACTTCGTCGCCGATACGCGCAACCACAACCTGGCCGTTACGCGCTTCGCGGGTGGTATGCACTGCCAGCAGGTCGCCGTCGAAGATGCCGATATCCTTCATGCTCATGCCGTGCACACGCAACAGGTAGTCGGCGCGAGGATGGAAGAAGGTCGGGTTGATGTTGCAGGATTCTTCGATGTGCTGCTGGGCGAGGATCGGCGCGCCGGCAGCCACTCGGCCAATGATCGGCAGGGTGGAGTCGTCGGCCTTGGCTTCGAAGCCGGGAATACGAATGCCGCGGGAAGCGCCCGGGGTCATCTCGATCGCGCCCTTGCGGGCCAGGGCCTTGAGATGTTCTTCCGCCGCATTTGGCGATTTGAAACCCAATTCCTGAGCGATTTCCGCACGGGTGGGCGGATAGCCGTTGTCTTCGAGGCAACGTTTGATGAAGGCCAGAATCTCGGCTTGGCGTGGCGTCAGCTTTAGCATATTGATCGCTCTGTCTTTTTATACAGTGACTGGGATTATATACAGTGAAGCGGTCTTGGCAATGGGCGTTTTTTTGCCGCCCGCCGAGCGGTCGCGAAGGGCGCTTATTAATGCTGGCGCCTTGTGTGGTTAAATAGCTGACCGACCATTCCCAAAACGAACCGGCAGGCTTGACAAGGCTTAGGCTGAAACGTATGTTTCAAACAAGTGTTTGTCAGGCGGAGTAGCCATGGCCCAGTCGGAAACCGTTGAACGCATTCTTGATGCTGCCGAGCAGTTGTTCGCGGAGAAAGGATTCGCTGAAACCTCATTGCGTTTGATCACCAGCAAGGCTGGCGTCAATCTGGCTGCGGTGAATTATCACTTCGGCTCGAAAAAGGCGCTGATCCAGGCCGTGTTCTCGCGCTTCCTCGGTCCGTTCTGCGTCAGCCTCGATAAAGAGCTGGAGCGCCGTCAGGCCAAGCCTGAGAACAAGCCGACCCTCGAAGAGCTGCTGGAAATCCTCGTCGAGCAAGCGCTCGTCGTGCAGCCTCGCAGCGGTAACGATCTGTCGATCTTCATGCGTTTGCTCGGCCTCGCGTTCAGCCAGAGCCAGGGCCACTTGCGGCGTTATCTGGAAGACATGTACGGCAAGGTGTTCCGCCGCTACATGCTGCTAGTCAATGAAGCGGCGCCACGCATTCCGCCGATCGAGCTGTTCTGGCGCGTGCACTTCATGCTTGGCGCTGCGGCGTTCAGCATGTCCGGGATCAAGGCCTTGCGCGCGATTGCCGAGACCGATTTCGGCGTCAATACCTCCATCGAACAAGTGATGCGCCTGATGGTGCCGTTCCTCGCTGCCGGCATGCGCGCCGAAACCGGCGTCACCGATACAGCCATGGCCAGCGCGCAATTGCGTCCGCGCAGCAAATCCATACCGGTCGCCGCCAAGGTTTGACCGCGCACGGGTGGGCGCGGCAGCTGGTATCCGCTAAGCTAGCCGGCCATGCCGACTCTCGTACTGAACCCGATCTGCATGAATTCTGCTGACCGTCCGGGCATTGCCCACGGTAGCGAATGCAAGCAGATCGGGTTTTTCGTTTTCAAGGAATCTCTATGACTGCTGGCCTGCAAGGCTCGTTGATGGTGGACGTCGCCGGTACCTGGCTGACGGCCGAAGATCGCCAATTGTTGCGTCAGCCCGAAGTGGGCGGCCTGATCATTTTCGCCCGCAATATCGAGCATCCACGCCAGGTGCGCGAACTGAGCGCCGCGATCCGCGCGATTCGTCCGGATCTGCTGCTGGCGGTGGATCAAGAGGGCGGGCGAGTGCAGCGCTTGCGTCAGGGTTTCGTCCGTCTGCCAGCGATGCGCGCCATCGCCGATAACCCGAATGCAGAGTATCTCGCCGAGCAATGCGGCTGGATCATGGCCACCGAAGTGTTGGCGGTCGGGCTCGACCTGAGTTTCGCCCCGGTGCTGGATCTGGACTATCAGCGCAGTGCCGTGGTGGGCACCCGTTCCTTCGAAGGGGATCCCGAGCGCGCTGCCTTGCTCGCCGGTGCATTCATTCGCGGCATGAACAGCGCCGGCATGGCCGCCACCGGCAAACATTTCCCAGGCCACGGCTGGGCCGAAGCCGACTCCCATGTGGCGATCCCGAACGACGAGCGCAGTCTCGACGTGATCCGCGCCAATGATCTGGTGCCCTTCGCCAAACTCAGCAAACAACTGGCCGCCGTCATGCCGGCCCACGTCATCTATCCGCAAGTCGACTCGCAGCCGGCCGGTTTCTCCCGACGCTGGCTGCAGGACATCCTGCGCGGCGAGTTGCAGTTCGATGGCGTGATCTTCAGCGATGATCTGTCGATGGCCGGCGCTCACGTGGTCGGCGACGCTGCCAGCCGCATCGAAGCCGCGCTGAGTGCCGGTTGCGACATGGGTCTGGTGTGCAACGACCGCGCGGCAGCCGAGCTGGCGTTGAGTGCCGCCCAGCGTATGAAGGTCAAGCCTTCCGCGCGCATCGCGAAGATGCGCGGTCAAGCCTTCGCCAATACCGATTATCGTCAGGACCCGCGTTGGCTCACCGCCCTCGGCGCGCTCAAAGACGCTCAACTGATCGATTAAGGATTTTTTCGTTATGACCGTTTACGCAATCATCGGTGGCACTGGCCTGACTCAGCTCGAAGGCCTGAGCATTCGCCAGTCGCTGGCAGTCGACACCCCGTACGGCGCGCCTTCGGCCGAGGTGCAGATTGGTGAATACGCCGGCAAGGAAGTGCTGTTCCTCGCCCGTCACGGTCACCCGCATCGTTTCCCGCCGCACAAGGTCAACTACCGCGCCAACCTGTGGGCGTTGAAGCAGGCGGGTGCCGAAGCGATCATCGCCGTTAACGCGGTGGGCGGTATTCATCCGGCCATGGGCACCGGGCATTTCTGCGTGCCGCACCAGATCGTCGACTACACCAGTGGGCGCGAGCACACCTATTTCGCCGATGATCTGGAGCACGTCACCCACATCGATTTCAGCTTTCCCTACAGCGAGCCGTTGCGTCAGCAATTGATTGCCGCAGTCGCCGCCGAAGGCTGCGAATACAGCGATCAAGGCGTGTACGCCTGCACCCAGGGTCCGCGTCTGGAAACGGTCGCCGAGATCGTGCGACTGGAGCGTGACGGCTGCGACATCGTCGGCATGACCGGCATGCCGGAAGCGGCGCTGGCGCGTGAGCTGGATCTGGATTACGCCTGTCTGGCGCTGGTGGTGAATCCTGCAGCCGGCAAGACCACCGAAGTCATCACCATGGCCGAAATCGAGCAGGCCCTGCACGATGGCATGGGCAAGGTGAAATCAACGTTGGCGCGAGTGCTGGCCAGCTAAGGACTGTCCATGAGCATTTTCATCGAGCGGCTTAAAGGGCTGACATGGACCCACGCATTCAGTAGCAAGGCGTTGGCCAAGGCCCGCGCTTATGCCGCCGATGACCGGGTAGAGATCCTCGAGATCGATGACAGGAAGATAGAGGCGTTCTGCGTCGGATCGCAACTTCAGGCGTATGAGCAAACCATTTACCTGTCAGAAGATCGGTTGGGATCGGTTAGCTTGCGATGCCTGTGCAGCTGTCCGGTTGCACTGGACTGCAAGCACAGCGCAGCGGTGCTCTATCACCTGCTGGGCACTGGCGAGGATGCGTCTGGAAGTGACGCGCAGACCCCGTTGGGACGAGCGCTGGAGCATTGGCTTTCAACAATTCCCGTGCCGGCCAAGCCCGCTGAAGAAAGTGCGCAAACCGCAGGCACGCGTCTGTTTTACAAGCTCAAACCGACGTCTGCGAACGGCAAGTGGCTGCTCGATATTTTCAAGGTCTACCAGCTCAAGAGCGGCGAGTTACGCGAGGTCAAACCGATGTACTCGCTCGCGGAAATGCTCATGCGCCAGCCCGGCTACCTGTCCGAGCTGGATCTGCGCATCGCCCGGCTGTTGGTCGCCATGCATTCTCATCACGCCTATTACAGCGGCTATCCGCTGGAAGGCAGCAGTGGCGCCGAACTGCTGGAAATGCTCCTGCGTACCTCGCGGCTGTTCCTCGACTTCGAAGACCTGCGAGCGCTGACACCGGGGGCGAAACGCGTCGGTCAGTTCTCTTGGGCCGAGCAGGCTGACGGCGGATTCCGCGCGCAATGGAGCAGTGCCGAAGCCGCGCAGGAAACCGTGCTGGCGCTGGAGCCGCTTTATTACCTTGATCGCGAGCAGCGCCAGGTTGGCCCGCTGTTCACTGAGCTGGAGGAAAAACTCGCCTGCCATTTGACCCTGGCGCCAGACATTCCGGCGCGTCAGGCCATGCAGTTCAGCCATCGCATGAGCGCGGCGACCCAAATTGCGCCACCGCACAAACTCACCGAACGGATCATCGATGACGTGCTGCCGCAGCCGCAACTGACCCTGGTCAGCGGCCGGGAACGTTCGCGCTGGGAATACGTGCTGGAGCACCGCGCCGCTCTGCTGTTTACCTACAACGGTCATCCGGCGGTGGATCGCAACCCGGAAGTGATGATCCTCAATGGCAGCGAAACCCAGCGCATTCAGCGTCAACCGGCGCTGGAAAAGAAGCTGCGCCAGAACCTGCAAAAACATGGCTTCAAGAAAGCCACGCGCAAGAGTGCAATGGATCGTCCCGGCGAGATGTTTACCTTGCCGGATGATTCCGCCTGGCTCGGGTTCATGCACGAAGGGCTGGCCACACTGCGCGCCGCAGATTGGAAAATCGAGATCAGTCCCGGTTTCCATTTCGATGTACAACCGGTTGAACAGTGGTACGCCGAGGTCGAAGAAGAGGCCACGCATCAGTGGTTTGATCTGCAGTTGGGTATCGTCGTCAACGGCGAGCGCTACAGCTTGCTGCCGATCCTTCTGCACCTGTTGCGGACCCAGCCGCGCTTGCTCGACCCGGTCAATCTGGCGCAGCGCAACGATGATGAAAAACTCCTGATCGAGCTCAAGCCCAGCGGTTTTGGCGACCCGGCCGGCGCCAAGGTCGCGTTGCCGCTGAGTCGGGTCAAACCGTTGATGGCCACGCTGGGCGAGTTGTACCTGGGCGGCCATCAGGGTGATGCGCTGCGCTTGACCGCTCCAGACGCCGCGCGTCTGAGTATGCTCGATGGCGTGCCGCTGGACTGGCAGGGCGGCGAACGCCTGCGCACTTTTGCCAAGCGTCTGCAGAATTCCAGTCACGCCCAGGTTGCTGCGCCTGCCGGCCTCAACGCGCAACTGCGCCCGTATCAGCTCGAAGGCTTGAACTGGATGCAGACCCTGCGCGAGCTGGAAGTCGGCGGCATTCTGGGCGATGACATGGGCCTGGGCAAAACCTTGCAGACCCTGGCGCATCTGCTCACGGAGAAACACGCCGGGCGCCTGGACTGTCCGGCACTGGCGGTGATGCCGACCAGCCTGATTCCCAACTGGCTCGACGAGGCCGAGCGCTTCACGCCGCAGTTGAAAGTCCTGGCGCTGCACGGGACCGGGCGGCAGAAGGACTTTGCCAATCTGGGCGAATACGACTTGGTGCTAACCACTTACGCATTGCTGCCCAGGGATCTGGAGATCTTGCAGCCGCAGCCGTGGAGCGTGCTGATTCTCGACGAAGCGCAGAATATCAAGAACCCGCTGAGCAAAGCCGCGCAGGCCGCCCGTGACTTGCAGGCCCGTCAGCGCTTGTGTCTGAGCGGTACGCCACTGGAAAACCACCTTGGCGAGCTGTGGTCGCAGTTCCATTTCCTCATGCCCGGCTGGCTCGGCGACAGCAAATCCTTCAACCGCGATTACCGCACGCCGATCGAGAAGCACGGCAATGTGCAGCGCATGCAGCACCTGACCGCACGCATCAAGCCGTTTTTGCTGCGGCGCAAGAAGGATCAGGTCGCCACCGAGTTGCCGCCGAAAACCGAGATCATCCACTGGGTCGAACTCAGTGATGGTCAGCGCGACGTCTATGAGACGGTGCGCGTGGCGATGGACAAAAAGGTCCGCGACGAAATCGCCCGCAGCGGCGTGGCGCGCAGTCAGATCATCATCCTTGATGCGCTGCTCAAGCTGCGTCAGGTCTGCTGCGATCTGCGCCTAGTCAATATGCCGCTCACGGCAAAGGCGTTGCGCTCGGGCAGCGGCAAGCTGATCAGCCTGATGGAGATGCTTGAAGAATTGCTCGGCGAAGGGCGGCGCATTCTGCTGTTCTCGCAGTTCACCTCGATGCTGGCGCTGATTGAGCAGGAATTGCAGCAACGCGGGCTTGGCTACTCGTTGCTGACCGGCGACACCACCGATCGGCGCACGCCGGTGAGGGATTTTCAGGGCGGCAAGGTGCCGTTGTTCCTGATCAGCCTCAAGGCCGGCGGTACCGGTCTGAACCTGACAGCGGCGGACACGGTGATTCACTTCGACCAGTGGTGGAACCCGGCAGTGGAGAACCAAGCGACCGATCGGGCGTATCGCATCGGCCAGAACAATCCGGTGTTCGTCTACAAATTGATTGCCAAAGGTACCGTGGAAGAAAAGATCCAGGCGTTGCAGCAGGAGAAAGCTGCGCTGGCCGGAGCGGTGCTTGAGGGTGGCACGACGGGGGGGTTCAAACTGGAACAGAGTGATATCGAGGCGTTGTTTGCGCCGTTGCCGGTTTCCAAGGGGTGAGCCCTGAGTGACTGCGCAATATCCGATGACCCCATCGCTGGCAAGCCAGCTCCCACAGATATCGAGTTGAATCACAATCTTCGGTACAGCTCATAACCCTGTGGGAGCTGGCTTGCCAGCGATAGCTATCTAACCAGCAACGCCGATTTCAGCGCTTGTCGATCTTGTCCGGCAACGGCGCAAACAGCGCTTCAATATCATCGCTCTGCAACTTCCAGTCCCCGGCCTTGCGCCCATCGAGCACGCCCGCTGCCAGGTCGGACTTTTCCTTCTGCAGGTGCTGAATCTTCTCTTCCACCGTGCCCCGGGCAATCATCTTGTAGACGAACACCGGTTTTTCCTGGCCGATTCGATACGCGCGGTCAGTCGCCTGATTCTCGGTTGCCGGGTTCCACCACGGGTCGTAGTGAATCACCGTATCGGCTTCGGTGAGGTTCAAACCGACACCACCGGCCTTCAGGCTGATCAGGAAGATCTGCCGCGTGCCGCTCTGGAATTCCTTCACCGGTGTGCGCCGGTCACGGGTCTGGCCAGTGAGGAGGGCGTAAGCGATCTTGCGTTTTTTCAACTCCTCTTCGATCAATGACAGCATCGAAGTGAATTGCGAGAACAGCAGAATCCGCCGGCCTTCCTCGAATAACTCCTCCAGCATTTCCATCAGACTGTCGAGCTTGCCCGAGGTGCTGCCGCGCGCGGGCAGGGTGGCGTCGTTGACCAGGCGCAGGTCGCAGCAGACCTGACGCAGCTTGAGCAGTGCTTCGAGGATGATGATCTGGCTGCGCGCCACGCCTTTGCGGGTGATTTCGTCACGGACTTTCTTGTCCATCGCCAGGCGCATGGTCTCGTACACATCGCGCTGCGCTTCGTTGAGTTCGACCCAATGGATGATTTCGGTTTTCGGCGGCAGCTCGGTTGCGACCTGCTCTTTGGTGCGGCGCAGCAGAAACGGTTTTATCCGACCGTTGAGGTGTTGCAGTCTGACTTCACTGCCGCGCTTTTCGATCGGCACACGGTAATCGGCATTGAAGCTTTTCACGTCGCCGAGCCAGCCCGGCAGCAGGAAATGGAACAGCGACCACAGCTCGCCCAAGTGGTTTTCCAGCGGCGTGCCGCTGAGGCACAGGCGCTGGCGTGCATTCAGCTCGCGGGCGGCCTGGGCGGCTTTGCTGTTGGGGTTCTTGATGTATTGCGCTTCGTCCAGCACCAGAACGTGCAGCGGCTGTTTGGCCAAGCGCTCAAGGTCCTTGGGCAACAGGGCGTAAGTGGTGAGGATCAGGTCGAAGTCGGCCAGATTGTCGAAGTGCTTTTTGCGCGTGGCGCCGTACAGCGCGAGGACTTTCAGCTGCGGGGTGAAGTGCGCCGCCTCGTCGAGCCAGTTCGGAATCAGGCTGGTCGGCATCACCACCATGCACGGACGATCGAGGCGTCCGGCGTTCTTCTCGCTGAGAATATGCGCCAGGGTCTGTAGGGTTTTGCCCAGGCCCATGTCGTCCGCGAGAATGCCGCCGACTTCGAGTTGTCGCAGCGATTGCATCCAGCTCAAACCTTCGAGCTGATACGGGCGCAGCGTTGCATTCAGACCTTGCGGCGCTTCGGCAGTGAAATCGCGGATGTCGCGCAGGCGCTGGGCGAAGGTGCGCATCTGCTCGCCGCCTTCCCACAACAGCGGCAGGCCTTCCAGCGAATTGAGCCGGGTGGCGTCAGCCTTGCTCAGGCGCAGCGTTGTTTCGCCCGGCTCCTGCAAATAGAACTCGCCCAGCGTCATCAATACCGGCTTCAAGCGACCGAGCGGCAGCGCCACTTGCAACGGCCCATGCTCGCTGGTGCGTTGCGGAATGTTGACCAGAATCAGCTCGTCATCGCGACGGCGGGCGAGGCGTTCCGGGTTGAGGATCTCGGTGTGCGAGCGCATCAGATTCAGCAGAATCGGCAGCAGGCTCAGGCGCTCGCCGTTGACGATGATACCCAGTTCCAGATCGAACCAGTCGCGCTCCGGCGCCTGTTCGACGGTGGCGTACCAGTCGTCGACGGCGGTCAGGTCGAAACCGAATTCCTCATCAATCTGCAACTCCCAGCCCTGGCTGCGCAATTTCGGCAAGTCATTCAGCGTGAAGGTCAGCCAGGCGCTGTCGTTGACCATCTCGTAGAGTTCGCCGGCGCTTTCCGGCAGGGCTTTGCTCTGCCTTGTGGCGATGCGGAAACCGAGGATGCGTAACTGTTCGCGGTAGGACTGTTCGACGTCCGGGTGACGTTTTATTCGCAGGGTCTGGGCTTCCTGACGGATCAGGATATCGCTGTGTTTTTGCCCGCTGACGTATTCGTCCAGATAGCTGAACGACAGTGCCGCGCGATGCTGAATGTAGCGCTGCATCTTGCCGTTGCGCGGCTCGAAGGCGCTGAATTCGACGCTCGCCAGCCATAGGCGTGGCACCGGTTGCACGTTGTCCACCAGCACTTGCGGCGGCGCTTTCGGGCTACGGTTCTCCAGCACGGCCTGGAGTTTTTCCAGCAACTCGGCATCTTTCGCGGCGGCGGGGTAGTCGAGGGTTTCCTGGATTTTCAGCAGCACCGCCGCGCAGTGTTTGCAGTTGCTGCGCACCGGGCAGGTACAGGTGGCGTCGACCAGCAACAGCGTCGCTTTAGCTGACTCGCGCAGATGGATGGTCTGTCGGTAAACGCTACCGCCAGAACCTTCGCAACTGGCGGTGATGGTCGCATCGCCGACCTGGGCGATGCGCACTCGATTCTCCAAAGCGTAGCGGCGGCCGCGCTCCAGACTCTGTTCTTTGAATCGGCTGACCCACGACGGGGCCAGCGGTTTGCTCAGGGGCGGCGGCATAAGGACTTCGATCAGTCCGGCACGACTTCAGGCGCTTCGCGAGGCGCTGGCGCGGTCAGGGAAGTGATCTTGATCAGCAGGGCCAGATGACCGTTGTCGAGGTAATTGAGCTGGCCGTTCTTGGTGTGGCTGTCCTGGCGCAGGCGCTCACTGGCGGTGACCAGGCCATTGGCGTCGATCTGATTGACCCAGAAATCGGCGGTCACGTCGGTGAAGCGGCCGAGTTTCATTTCCAGCGTGCCCTCGATGGGGAACTGGCCGAACTGCTCCTGACCTTCGCTCACTGCGACTTTCGCCGGCGCTTCGCCGAGGCTCTGCTGCCAGGCTTTGTGCATCAACACGGTGTACTCGCCGCTGGCGGTGAGTTTGCTCACTACATCATTCAGCGCTGGGGTGCGCTGGCTGTCGCTGCCCAGACGCTGGGCGCCAGCGGCCCAGTCTTCCGGGGCGGCGCGGCTGACGATTGCGGGTACGGCATTCTGGCGCACCAGGATCATTTCGACCTGATACGTGTCATCGGCAAACGCCGTCGGTGCTGCAAGTGCAAGCAACAAAGTCAGGGAGCGGAACAGGCGCATCGGGCGTCCTTCAAGCGGATTTCGGGATGAGACGCTCAAACAGCGCCTCGACAGTATTGAAACGTTCTTCCGGGCGCTCCATCGGCACCTGGAATTTAAACATCGTCGCGCCTTCGAACTTGTAGCGCTTGGGCTGCGTCTGGATCAGCTTGATCAGGGTCATCGGGTCAACCGGCGTCTGCGCTTCGAACTCGATGCGTCCGCCTTGCGGCCCGCCGTCGACTTTCTTGATGCCGAGCTTTTCCGCCTGCAATTTCAACGCGGTGATCCGCACCAGGTTCTTGGTCGGCTCCGGCAACAGGCCGAAGCGGTCGATCATCTCCACCTGCAAATCCTTGAGGCCTTCCTCATCGGTGGCCGAGGCGATGCGTTTATACAGAATCAGCCGTGCATGCACATCCGGCAGATAATCTTCCGGAATCAGCGCCGGCACCCGCAGATTGACTTCCGGGCCGCCGCCCAGCGGTTGATCGAGGTTCGGCTGCTCGCCCTTGCGGATCGACTTCACCGCGCGCTCGAGCATTTCCATGTACAGGGTGAAACCGACGGCCTGAATCTGCCCGCTCTGACCGTCGCCGAGCAGTTCGCCGGCGCCACGGATTTCTAGGTCGTTGGTGGCCAGGACGAAACCGGCGCCGAGGTCCTGGGTATTGGCGATCGCTTCCAGACGTTTTTCCGCGTCCGAGGTGATTTGCTGGCGTGGCGGTGTCAGCAGGTAGGCGTAAGCCTGGTGGTGACTGCGACCGACACGACCACGCAACTGGTGCAGTTGGGCCAGACCGAACTTGTCGGCGCGTTCGATGATGATGGTGTTGGCGCTTGGCACGTCGATGCCGGTCTCGATGATGGTCGAGGCGATCAGCACGTTGAAGCGCTTGTGGTAGAAGTCGCTCATCACCTGTTCGAGTTCACGTTCGCGCATCTGCCCGTGGCCGATACCGATGCGCGCTTCCGGCACCAGTTCGGCGAGGTCGGCGGCGCACTTCTCGATGGTCTTCACATCGTTGTGCAGGTAATAAACCTGACCGCCACGCAGCAGTTCACGCAGCAGAGCCTCTTTGACCGTGCTCTTGTTCTGCTCCATGACAAAGGTGCGCACCGACAGGCGTCGCGCAGGCGGCGTGGCGATGATCGACAGATCGCGCATGCCCGACACCGCCATGTTCAGCGTCCGCGGAATCGGCGTCGCGGTCAGGGTCAGAATGTCGACCTCGCTGCGCAGTGCCTTGAGCTGTTCTTTCTGGCGTACGCCAAAACGGTGTTCTTCGTCGATGATCACCAGCCCGAGGTTTTTGATCTTCACATCATCGGACAGCAGCTTGTGCGTGCCGATGACGATGTCGATCTTGCCTTCCGCCAGATCGGCGATCGCCGCGTTGACTTCCTTGGCCGATTTGAAGCGACTCATCACTTCCACGGTCACCGGCCAGTCAGCGAAGCGGTCGCGGAAACTGTTGTAGTGCTGCTGGGCGAGCAGGGTGGTCGGCACCAGAATCGCCACCTGCCGACCGCCGTGCACGGCGATGAACGCCGCGCGCATGGCTACTTCGGTCTTGCCGAAGCCAACGTCGCCGCAGACCAGGCGATCCATCGGTTTCGGCGCGAGCATGTCTTCGCGCACGGCCTCGATGGTCGCTTGCTGGTCCGGCGTCTCCTCGAACGGGAAACCGGCGCTGAAGGTGGCGTAATCGGCCTTCGGGTCGGCGAAGGCGTAACCTTCACGGGCGGCGCGACGGGCGTAAATGTCGAGCAATTCGGCGGCGACGTCACGCACCTGCTCGGCGGCTTTGCGCTTGGCTTTCTGCCAGGTTTCCGAGCCGAGGCGATGCAACGGCGCGAGCGAATCGTCGCTGCCGGTGTAACGCGCGATCAGGTGCAGGTTGGCCACCGGCACGTAGAGCTTGGCGTTCTCGGCGTATTCGAGGGTGAGGAACTCGGCGGCCTGATTGTCGATTTCCAGAATCGTCAGGCCCAGGTAGCGGCCGACGCCGTGATCGATATGCACCACCGGCGCGCCTTCGCGCAGTTCGGTGAGGTTCTTGATCACCGCATCGTTGCTGACGTCGCTGCGCTTTTCGCGGCGACGACGTTGCATGACCCGTTGGCCGAACAGCGGACTTTCCGCCACCAGCGCCAGCGCCGGGTCGTCGAGCAGCAGACACTCGTCGAGCGGGGCGATGGTGATCGCCATACGATCCTTGCTGGCGACGAAGTCAGGCCAGCTGTCGACGGTTTTCGGCCGCAACTTCAGACGTTCCAGCAGTTCCAGCAGGACTTCGCGACGACCCGCCGATTCAGCGGTGAACAACACGCGACCGGGGAATTCTTCGAGGAAGCCGGCCAGCGCCGCCAGCGGTTGCGTGGCCTTGGCTTCGATGGCCAGATCGGGCAGCGCATGGGCCGGGAAGCGTTCGCGGCCGACACCGCTTTCAACGTCCTGTTGACTGGCAACGACCCGTGGCCAGTTCTTCAGGCGCGCGAAGCAGTCTTCCACTGGCAGGAACAGTTCGGCCGGTGGCAATAAAGGACGCGATGGATCGACGCGGCGTTCTTCGTAACGATTGCGCACGTCGTTCCAGAAGTTTTCCGCCGCCTGCTCGATGCCCGGCAGCGAGAACACTTGTGTGTCCTGAGGCAGGTAATCGAACAGCGTCGAAGTTTCGTCGAAGAACAGCGGCAGGTAGTACTCGATGCCGGCCGGAGTGATACCGCTGCTCAAATCCTGAAAGATCGGGCAGCGACGGAAGTCGACGTCGAAGCGCTCGCGAAAGCGCGCCTTGAAGCGGGTGACTGCGTCTTTCTGCAACGGGAATTCGCGGGCCGGCAGCAGCTTGACCGACTCGACCTTGTCGATTGAACGCTGGGTTTCCGGATCGAAGGTGCGCAGGGTTTCGATTTCGTCGTCGAACAGGTCGATGCGATACGGCAGTTTGCTGCCCATCGGGAACAGGTCGATCAGCGCGCCGCGTACGGTGAACTCGCCGTGCTCGTACACCGTGTCGACATAGCGATAGCCGCTGGCTTCGAGCCGCGCGCGCATCTGTTCGACGTCGAGCTTCTGGCCGATATCCAGCACCAGGCTGCTGCCGAGGAGGAATTTGGTCGGCGCCAAGCGATGCAGGGCGGTGGTGATCGGTACCACCAGCACGCCGTGGGCCAGTTCCGGCAGGCGGTAAAGGCTGGCGATGCGCTGGGAGATGATGTCCTGGTGCGGCGAGAACAGGTCGTAGGGCAGGGTTTCCCAGTCGGGGAAATGCAGTACGGGCAAATCCGGGGCGAAGAAACTCAGCTCCTGTTCCAGCCGTTCGGCGCTTTGGCTGTCGGCGGTCAGCAGCAGGGTAAAGCGCTTGGCAGCGCTGGCAGCCTCGGCAATCGCCAGGCTGAGGGCGGCACCGGGCAGATTGCCCCAGTGCTGTTTACCTGCTTCGGCAGGGAGTAGCGGTAGACGCAGAACAGGCACGGAAGGTTGAGCTCCAGGCGTTGCGACAAAGTCGGTAATTGTAGCGGCCTCCGGTGCCGCCTGTCAGTTGTAGACTGCGTCTATCTTCACGGTTTGGACGAAATGTAGTGGTAACCATAAAAACGAGCACTTTTTTCATGGTTATGTAGTGCCGAAACCGGGTGGTGTTACGGAGGGTTACAGACATCGTCTAACAGTCGTCGAAAAATTGACTGCGCTGAAAGCCCCGGTTTTACTGGGCTGGAGAAAGGCGTAAATTTTTTGAACGGAATTTTGTTACCGATTGCGCGACAAGCGCGCATTGCTGAAAGGGCTTGTCGGCGGCATAATGTAGCCCCTTTTTTCTGCCCCTACATGTGGAAGGTTACCGTGACTCAGAAGCCCGACCAGTGTCTTGGTGAATGGATCGACCGTGAAGCACTCGCAGAAGCGATGATTCCGCTTATCGGTCAGCTCTACCGCAATAACAACGTGGTTAGCTCGATCTATGGCCGCAGCCTGATCAACCAGTCTGTCATCGCGATTCTCAAAGCTCACCGCTTTGCTCGCCACCGTTCTTCCGACGACAGCGAACTCTCCGTCCACGAAACATTCCCACTGCTCAAGGCCATGAGCGAGCTCAAGCTCGGCGCGGCGTCGGTGGATCTGGGCAAGCTGGCGTTCAAATTCCGCAATGAAGGCAACGGCCGCAGCGCCGAGCAGTTCGTGCGTGAAGAGATGGCTGACGTGGTTGGCCAGCAGAACGCCTCGGCCCGCAAAGGCACCGACGTTGTTCTTTACGGCTTCGGTCGTATCGGCCGTCTGCTGGCGCGCATCCTGATCGAGAAAACCGGTGGTGGCGACGGCCTGCGTCTGCGCGCCATCGTCGTGCGCAAAGGCGCCGAAAACGACCTGACCAAACGCGCCAGCCTGCTGCGTCGCGATTCGGTACACGGTTCGTTCAACGGCACCATTACCATCGACGAAGAAAACAACACCATCACCGCCAACGGTAACCTGATCCAGGTGATCTACGCGAAGAACCCGACCGAGGTGGATTACACCCAGTACGGCATCAAAGACGCGCTGCTGGTGGACAACACCGGTGTATGGCGTGACGCCGATGGCCTGGGCCAGCACTTGCAGTGCCCGGGTATCGATCGCGTTGTTCTGACCGCGCCTGGCAAGGGCAAGCTGAAGAACATCGTTCACGGCATCAACCACGGTGAAATCACCGCTGACGACAAGATCGTCTCGGCTGCTTCCTGCACCACCAACGCCATCGTGCCGGTGCTCAAAGCGGTCAACGACAAGTTCGGCATCATCAACGGTCACGTCGAAACCGTTCATTCGTACACCAACGACCAGAACCTGATCGACAACTTCCACAAGGGCGATCGCCGTGGCCGCAGCGCCGCGCTGAACATGGTGATCACCGAGACCGGCGCCGCTACCGCTGCTGCCAAGGCTCTGCCTGAGCTGGCCGGCAAGCTGACCGGCAACGCGATTCGTGTTCCGACGCCAAACGTGTCGATGGCCATTCTCAACCTCAACCTTGAGAAAGCCGCCACCCGCGAAGAGATGAACGAGTACCTGCGCTACATGGCGCTGCACTCCGAGCTGCACAAGCAGATCGACTTCGTCAATTCGCAGGAAGTGGTGTCGACTGACTTCGTTGGCTCGCGTCACGCCGGTGTAGTCGACGCTGAAGCGACCATCGTGCAGGACAACCGCGTCGTTCTGTACGTCTGGTACGACAACGAGTTCGGCTACAGCTGCCAGGTGGTTCGCGTGATGGAAGACATGGCTGATGTGAATCCGCCAGCGTTCCCGCGCTAAGCCTCAGGCTTGAATGAAAACGCCCCGGCATTTTGTCGGGGCGTTTTTGTTTGTGGGCCTGTTGGATCTTCGGCGTCCTTGCCGGCCTCTTCGCGAGCAGGCTCGCTCCCACACTGGATCAGTGTCGTTCACAATCTTCTGTGGGAGCGAGCCTGCTCGCGAAAGCATTCTGTCAGGCGCCGCTGGCTACCGAGGCCTGCGCCGTGCGCAACTCATGGCGGTTGCCACGGAACAGCACCAGTGTCGCAATCAAGCCCAACACCGCCGCGCCGCTGAGCCAGATGCCCGGTGCTGCCTTGTTGTCCAGCACATGAATCAGATAGGTGCACGCTGCCGGAGTAAATCCGCCGAACGTCGCCGTTGCCAAACTGTAGGCCAGGGAAAACCCGGTCGTGCGCACTTCCACCGGCATGATCTCGGTCAGCGCCACCACCATCGCGCCGTTGTACGAGCCGTACAGGAACGACAGCCACAATTCGACAATCAGCAAATGGCTGAAGCTCGGATTCGCCACCAGCCACGACAGTGCCGGGTACGCCGTGAGGATCGCCAGAATCGTCGCCGCCAGCAGTAAGGGTTTTCGGCCGATCTTGTCGGATACCGCGCCCATCACCGGTAGCCAGAAAAAGTTCGACAAGCCGATGCACACCGTCACCAACAGCGCATCGAGATCAGACAGGTGCAGTTCGGCCTTGCCGAACGTCGGGGTGTAAGCGGTGATCAGGTAGAACGACACCGTGGTCATCACCACCAGCGCCATGCCGGCAATGACGATACCGAAGTTCTGCCCGATCGAACGGACGATCTCGCCGAGGGTAGGGCGGTGGGTGCGCGCCTGGAACTCCGGGGTTTCTTCCAGCGAGCGACGGATGAAAAAAATCACCGGCACGATCATGCAGCCAATCAGAAACGGTACGCGCCAGCCCCATTCGCCCATCTGCTCAGGGCTCAGCCAGTGGTTGAGGCCAACGCCGAGCAGACCGGCGAACACCACGGCTGCCTGTTGGCTGGCGGACTGCCAACTGACGAAAAAGCCTTTACGCCCCGGCGTCGAAATTTCCGCCAGATACACCGACACACCGCCCAGTTCCACGCCCGCCGAGAAGCCTTGCAACAGACGGCCGAACAACACCAGCAGCGGCGCGGCGACACCGAGCGTCGCGTAGCCGGGTACGCAGGCAATCAGCACTGTACCGGCGGCCATCATCGCCAAAGTGATGATCAGCCCTTTGCGCCGTCCGTGACGGTCGATATAGGCACCGAGGAAAATCGCCCCCAGCGGACGCATCAGGAAGCCGGCGCCGAAGGTCGCCAGCGACAGCATCAGCGAAGCGAACGCGCTGTCGGTGGGGAAGAAGGTTTTGGCGATGGCCGTGGCATAGAAGCCGTAGACCATGAAGTCGAACATTTCGAGGAAGTTGCCGCTGACAACGCGAAAGATCGCTTTGCCTTTGCCCGTGGTGGAGGACATGGGAGGTACTCACTGTTCAATTTTGTATAAAGGCGTTGCAGCCATGGGGAAGCGAGCGGGCGCTTGTAGTTCATAATGGCCGCCGTGGTTTTGCGGGGAGATGAAGAATTGTTAACTGGACGCTGGTTGGGGCTTGTGATGTTCGCGGCGGCAATCGGCGGCTGCGGTAACGGCGATTCCCTGGAACAGGTTGGCGGTTCGACCATGGGCAGCACCTGGTCGGTCAAGTACGTGCGCCACGCTGGGGGCGCCGATCCTGCGCAGGTGCGCAGCAAAGTGCAGGCCATCCTCGGTGAAGTCGATCAACAGCTGTCGACTTACCGCAGTGACTCCGTCATCGAGCGTTTCAACGCCTTGCCCGCCGATAGCTGCCAAGCCATGCCGACAGCGGTGCTCGAATTGGTCCGCATCGGCGAACAGCTTTCAATCCAAAGCGAAGGCTCCTACGACCTGACCGTGGAACCGCTGCTGGACCTCTGGGGATTTGGCCCGCAAGGACGCGAAGAAAAGATCCCTGATGCGGCCGCGCTGGCCGAGGTCATGCAGCGGGTCGGCCATCAGCACCTGCGCATCGATGGCGAGCGGTTGTGCAAGGACGCCGCCGTCGAAGTCGACTTCAACAGCATTGCCGCCGGTTACGCCGTGGATACCATCGCCGCCAGATTGCAGGGCATGGGCATCGACAATTACCTGGTCGAAGCCACGGGCGAACTCAAAGCCCGGGGCAAGAAGCCGGATGGTTCCGCGTGGCGCATCGCTCTCGAAGAGCCTCGCGATGACCAGCAAGTGGCCGAGCGGATTATCGATGTCGATGGCTACGGCGTGTCCACCTCCGGTGACTACCGCCATTATTTTCTGCAGGACGGTCGGCGTTATTCCCACACCTTCGATGTGCGCAGCGGAAGGCCGGTCCTACATGATCTGGCGTCAGTCACGGTTATTCATCCTTCAGCGTTGATGGCCGATGGACTATCGACGCTGTTGCTGATTCTCGGGCCGGAAAGGGCGCGGGACTATGCCCAAAAACATGACATTGCTGCATTCTTTGTCTTGCGTGCCGATACAGGTTTCGTCACCCGCAGCAGTCAGGCATTTGCGCAGCTTGTCGGTGAAAAAACTGACTGAAGACAAGACGAAAGCTGGCGTTGTAGTGCAGGCAAAAGTAGCCTACGACGCGACCAAGGGTTAATGTGCGCGGCGTTGACGCTTCTATAGACTGTGTCCGGGTTCTCTACTGGCCCCCAATTGTTCCTTCGCGCCGCCGTTCGGCGTGATTTAGCCGCCGGTGCTGCTGGCACCGCGGCCTGTTCTGAGGAGTACGCATGGCTGTCTACAACTACGACGTGGTGGTACTGGGTTCCGGCCCGGCGGGAGAAGGCGCGGCAATGAACGCCGCCAAAGCGGGGCGCAAGGTCGCGATGGTCGACAGCCGTCGTCAGGTCGGCGGCAACTGCACCCACCTCGGCACCATCCCGTCCAAGGCACTGCGTCACTCGGTGCGGCAGATCATGCAGTTCAACACCAACCCGATGTTCCGCGCGATCGGCGAGCCACGCTGGTTCTCCTTCCCGGACGTGTTGAAAAGCGCCGAAAAAGTCATTTCCAAACAAGTCGCATCGCGCACCGGCTACTACGCCCGTAACCGCGTCGACGTGTTCTTCGGCACCGGCAGCTTCGCCGACGAGCAAACCATCGAAGTGGTCTGCGGCAACGGCGTGGTCGAGAAGCTGGTGGCCAAGCACATCATCATCGCCACCGGTTCGCGCCCGTATCGCCCGGCGGACATCGATTTCCACCACCCGCGCATCTACGATAGCGACACCATCCTCAGCCTCGGTCACACCCCGCGCAAACTGATCGTTTACGGCGCTGGTGTGATCGGTTGCGAATACGCATCGATCTTCAGTGGTCTGGGTGTGCTGGTCGAACTGGTCGACAACCGTGGCCAGTTGCTGAGCTTCCTTGACTCGGAAATTTCCCAGGCGCTGAGCTACCACTTCAGCAACAACAACATCACCGTGCGTCACAACGAAGAGTACGACCGCGTCGAAGGCGTGGACAACGGCGTGATCCTGCACCTGAAATCCGGCAAGAAGATCAAGGCCGACGCCTTGCTCTGGTGCAACGGCCGTACCGGCAACACCGACACGCTGGGTCTGGAAAACATCGGGGTCAAGGTCAACAGCCGTGGCCAGATCGAGGTCGACCAGAACTACCGCACCTGCATAGAGAACATCTACGGCGCCGGTGACGTGATCGGCTGGCCAAGCTTGGCCAGTGCCGCCCACGACCAGGGTCGTTCGGCCGCTGGCAGCATCGTCGACAATGGCAGCTGGCGCTTCGTCAATGACGTGCCGACCGGCATCTACACCATTCCGGAGATCAGCTCGATCGGCAAGAACGAGCAGGAGCTGACCCAGGCGAAAGTGCCGTACGAAGTCGGCAAGGCCTTCTTCAAGAGCATGGCGCGGGCGCAGATTGCCGGTGAGCCGCAAGGCATGCTGAAGATCCTCTTCCACCGCGAAACGCTGGAAGTGCTCGGCGTGCATTGCTTCGGTTATCAGGCGTCGGAGATCGTGCACATCGGTCAGGCGATCATGAACCAGCCGGGCGAGCTGAACACCCTGAAGTATTTCGTCAACACCACGTTCAACTACCCGACCATGGCCGAAGCCTATCGGGTAGCGGCGTACGACGGCCTCAACCGGCTTTTTTGACGGGCTCCGGCCGGTGGCCTGAGCCGGCCGGGGAGACCGATTTCAGCAATTCTCAAGGGTGGCAGTGGCCAAACCGGGAAAGTCTGTAATCAGGCTGTCAACGCCGAAGTCGGCGAGTCTGCGCATCAGTGCAGGCTCGTTGACGGTCCACACCGACACATGCAGGCCCTGACGCTGCGCCTTCTGCAGGCGTTCCGGCGTACACAGCGTCCAGTTCAACGCGAGAATTTCGCAACCGTAGCTGGCCGCCACCTTCAGCGGATCGAGCCAGGCGTATTCGGCCACCAGGCCACGGGATACGTCCGGTACCAGATCCAGCGCTGCCTTCAAGACTTCCCGTGAACTCGAGGTGATCGTCACCTTGTCGAGCAGGCCGTGGCGCTGAGCCATTTCCCGAATCGCCAGCACGGTAGTCGCCGCGCGGGTGCGTGAAGCGCTTTTGACTTCCAGCTGCCAGTGCTCGAAATCACATTGCTCGAACAATTCTTCCAGCGTCGGAATCGGGCACGGCTGAATCCAGCCCGGGCCACCCTTGCGCGCGTCGTAGGTCACCAGTTCGGCAGCGGTGTGCTCGACGACTTTGCCGCGACGGTCGGTGGTGCGCTTGAGCGTCGGGTCATGGATGACCATCAGCTCGCCGTCCTTGGACAGGTGCAGATCCAGTTCGCAGCGGCGCACGCCGTGCTTGAGGCATTCCTGAAAGCTGCTCAGGGTGTTTTCCGGTGCTTCGCCCTTGGCGCCGCGGTGGCCGTAGATGAGGGTCACGGTGCTTCCTTAAGTTAAATGCCAGATTCGTTCTGTTCGCGGGCCAGACGGCGTTCCTGAGCCTGCTTCTGCAAAATGTAGCGAGCGAGCAACTGGCGCTGGGCATCGGTCGGGCGCTCGAACTCGGTGCCGACGTCATAGCCATCGCCCTTGGGATCGCAATGGGTGACCCGGGCGCGCAGCAGCAGGCCAAGCGCCTGCGGCATCAGCACCAGTTTCACCGACAGGTGCGCGCCGGTGGCAATCGGGGTCGGGTACTGAAAGTCGATCCCGCCCTCGGAGATGATCACCGGCTGCGGCTCGCCGATGTGTCCGAGCACCGTCAGGGCGATTACCTGGCTGAGCAGGTCGATGCGTTTGTTCTGCGATTTGAGGAACGCCGCGATGGCGCGGTCGCGCTCGCTGATCTGTCGCAACAGGTGCTGCGACTCGAATTCGCTCAGGTGCAGTTCGCTGAGCAGGTTGAACAGTGGGGAAGCATCCTGCAACACTTCCTGGCCTGCGGCTTCGGGAGCGGACAGGGGCCGAATTTCCAGTGCGATCGTGTCCTCGATACGGTAGTATTCGCGGCGATCTTCTTCATCTAATGTCGACATGGCGAACCCATGGTAGCGGCGGTGGTCTGAGTGTAAAGCTGGTTTTCGACCCCCGCCACAAGGACGTTCCTTTTCCCTCCGAACAAGCCCCGACATGTTCAGACCTCTCTTCGTATTTATCGGCACGCGTTATACCCGTGCAAAGCGTCGCAATCATTTTGTGTCATTCATTTCCCTGACTTCGATGATCGGGCTCGCCCTTGGCGTGGTCGTGATGATCGTCGTGCTGTCGGTGATGAACGGCTTCGACCATGAGATGCGCACCCGCGTGCTGGGTATGGTGCCCCACGCCACTCTCGAGACCGGTGAGCCTATCAACGACTGGCAAAGCCTGGCCGACAAGGTCAGGCAGAACCGGCAGGTGACGGCGGTGGCGCCGTTCACCCAGATGCAGGGCCTGCTGACCAACAACGGTCAGGTTTCCAAGGTGTTGCTCAATGCCATTGATCCTGCGCTCGAGCGCAATGTGTCGATCATCGACAACTTCATGAAGCAGGGCAAACTCGACGACCTGACGCCCGGCAGCTTCGGCATCGTCATCGGCGACAAGGCCGCGACCAAGCTCGGCGTCGGCATCGGTGACAAGGTCACCTTCGTCGCACCGGAGGTCAGCGTGACCCCGGCCGGGATGTTCCCGCGCATGAAGCGCTTCACCGTGGTCGGGATTTTCCATGTCGGCGCCGGTGAGCTCGACGGCTACCTCGGCGTGACCAATCTGCAGGATCTGGCGAAAATGCACCGCTGGAAAGCCGATCAGGTGCAGGGCCTGCGGCTGAAGTTCGACGACCTGTTCCAGGCGCCGCGCGAGGCGTGGAACATCGCCCAGCAGCTCGGCGAAGATCGTTACTACGCCCGCGACTGGACCCGCACCCACGGCAACCTGTATCAGGCGATCCGCATGGAAAAAGCCATGATCGGGCTGCTGTTGCTGCTGATCGTCGCCGTCGCCGCGTTCAACATCATTTCCACGCTGGTGATGGTGGTGAACGACAAGAAGGGTGACATCGCCATTCTGCGTACCCTCGGCGCCACTCCGGGCACGATCATGCGCACGTTCATGGTTCAGGGCACAGTGATCGGCGTGGTCGGTACGGCCATCGGCGCGGTGGTCGGGATCCTCGCGGCACTGAATGTCAGTGCGGCCATTTCGGCGCTTGAAGGGCTGATCGGCCACAAGTTCCTTAATGCTGACGTGTATTTCATTGATTATCTTCCTTCGCAGGTACAGAGCCAGGACGTCGTCATGGTCTGCGCCGCTGCGTTGGTCCTGAGTTTCCTCGCCACCCTGTATCCCGCCTGGCGTGCCGCGCGCACCCAGCCGGCGGAGGCGTTACGTTATGAGTGAGTCGGGCATGAGTGAACAAGCAATTCTGAGCTGCCGTAACCTGGGCAAATCCTACGAGGAGGGGCCTGAGTCGGTACAAGTGCTGGCCGGCCTGCAACTGGAGTTGCACCCGGGCGAGCGTGTGGCGATCGTGGGTAAATCCGGTTCCGGCAAAAGTACCTTGCTCAACCTGCTCGGCGGCCTCGATACGCCGAGCAAGGGCAGCGTCTGGCTCGACGGTGAAGAACTGTCGGCGTTGAGCGAGAAGAAGCGGGGCCTGCTGCGCAATCGCGCGCTTGGTTTCGTTTACCAGTTTCACCACCTGCTGCCGGAATTCACCGCGCTGGAAAACGTCTGCATGCCGCTGTTGATCGGCAAGACCGCCATCCCGGAGGCGCGCCAGCGTGCCACGGCATTGCTGGAGCGCGTCGGTCTGGGCCATCGTCTGGAACACAAACCGGCGGAACTCTCCGGCGGCGAACGTCAGCGCGTGGCCATTGCCCGTGCACTGGTGAACAACCCGGGGCTGGTGATGCTCGATGAGCCAACCGGCAACCTCGACCTGCATACCGCCGAAGGCATTCAGGATCTGATGCTGGAGCTGAGCACTTCGATGCGCACGGCGTTCCTGGTGGTGACGCACGACATGAACCTGGCTCGCCAGATGGACCGCGTCCTGCAGTTGCAGGAAGGTTGCCTGACCCCCATCTGAATGGCTGAAACCCGGCGCCCGTAACGGTGCCGGGTCTTTTATTTCTACACGGTGCCCCAGCGAATGTTCAGACCGTTATCGATCTTTATCGGCACGCGCTATACCCGCGCCAAGCGCCGCAATCGCTTTGTTTCGTTCATTTCGATGACCTCGATGATCGGCCTCGCCCTCGGCGTGCTGGCGATGATCGTAGTGCTGTCGGTGATGAACGGCTTTCAGCGCGAAATGAGCTCGCGCATCCTTGGCATGGTGCCCCAAGCGACCATCGTTGGCGTCAAGCCGATCGATGACTGGCAGCCAGTCGCTGCCGCTGCGATGAAAAATCCCGAAGTGACTGCCGCCGTGCCGTTCACCGAGATGGAAGGCATGCTGTCCTACAAGGGTTCGATGCAGCCGATTCAGATCAGCGGCGTTGATCCGGCCCAGGAAGGCAAGGTGTCGATCGTTGCCCAGCACATCGTCCAGGGTCGCCTCGATGCCTTGAAGCCGGGCGAATTCGGTGTGGTGATCGGTGAAATCACCGCGCGGCGTTTCCGCCTCAATGTCGGCGACAAGATCACTCTGATCGTCCCGGAAGTCAGCACCGCGCCGGGCGGTATCACCCCGCGCATGCAGCGCCTGAATGTGGTTGGCGTGTTCAAGGTCGGCGCCGAGCTGGACGGCTCGATGGGCCTGATTCACGTCGCCGACGCCGCGACCATGCAGCACTGGCAGCCGAATCAGGTGCAGAGCGTGCGTCTGGCGGTCAAGGATCTGTACGCCGCGCCGAAGGTGTCTGCGGACATTGCCGGTGGCCTCGGCGCCGACTTCAAGGCTGACGACTGGACTCACACCCAGGGCAGCCTGTTCAGCGCGATGAAGATGGAAAAAACCATGATCGGCCTGCTGTTGCTGATGATCGTCGCGGTGGCGGCATTCAACATCATTGCGACGCTGATCATGGTGGTGAACGACAAGGGCGCGGACATCGCGATCCTGCGCACGATCGGCGCCACACCACGGCAGATCATGGCGATCTTCATGGTGCAGGGCACGGTGATCGGTATTGTCGGCACCATCATTGGCGGCGTGCTGGGCGTGATTGCGGCGCTCAATGTCAGTGAGCTGGTCGGCTGGGTCGAGCGTGTGACCGGCCAGCATATCTTCAGTTCGGACGTGTATTTCGTCAGCAACCTGCCCTCGGAACTGCAGGGTGGGGATGTACTGTTGATCTGCTCGGCGGGTTTCATCCTGAGCTTCCTGGCGACGGTGTATCCGGCGTGGCGGGCGGCGAAGATTGAGCCGGCGCATGCGCTGAGATATTCGTAAGCGACTCCACGCTCGTTCCCACGCTCTGCGTGGGAATGCCTCAACGGACGCTCTGCGTTCGGCTCTTGAAGGGACGCGGAGCGTCCCGGGCTGCATTCCCACGCAGAGCGTGGGAACGATCAGGTCCGAGGCAACTCGATTACAAACCGCGTCCAACCCGCTTCAGATTCGCAATGAATCTGCCCGCCATGGGCACGCACGATCGACTGGGTAATTGCCAAGCCCAACCCCGCATGTTCACTGCTGCCTTCCTGCCGTGCAGGGTCCGCCCGATAGAACCGGTCAAACAAACGTGGCAGCACGTGCGCTGAAATCCCTTGGCCACTGTTCTCGACGCAAACGCGCACAGCTTTCGCCTCGTCGACGATGCTCAAGCGAACGTACCCCTCGGCCGGGGTAAACCGCAGCGCGTTATCCAGCAGATTCGACAAGGCCCGGCGCAACATGCCGCGATCACCTTCGATTTGCGCCTCACCTTCACGGCTCAAACTCACGCCAGCGTCTTCCGCCAATGGCGCAAAAAACTCCAGCAGCATGTCGGCCTCATCCGCCAGCTCCAGTGTTTCGCGCTTGGGCATCAGCAAGCCGTGGTCAGCCTTGGCCAGGTAGAGCATGTCGTTGACCAGTTGCGCCATCCATTGCAGTTCTTCGAGGTTGCTGTGCAGCGCTTCGCGGTAATCCTCCAGTGCCCGAGGGCGGGTGAGGGTGACCTGGGTGTGGGTCAGCAGATTCGACAGTGGCGTGCGCAGCTCATGGGCGATGTCGGCGGAGAACGCCGAGAGGCGCTGAAACGAGTCGTCGAGGCGTGCGAGCATGGCGTTGAAGCTGTAGGCCATTTCTGCAAGCTCTGGCGGCATCTTCTCTTCAGGCAGTCGGGCGTTGAGCGATCGCGCAGAAATCCCACGGGCCACTGCGCTCATCCGCCGCAACGGGCGCAGACCGCTGCGCGCGGCCCAGGCCCCGAGCACGGCAGTAGCCAGCGCCGACAGGCCGACGGTCAGCCAGATCAGATGCTGCATGCGCGTAAGAAAATGCTGGTGATGGGTGATGTCCAGCAGCAGCGTCAGTTGCGGCGAATCCGCTGTGTCTGGGTAGAGCGGGGCGCGCAGCACGCGGTAATCGGTGCCGTCATGGCTGATGGTCGACAGGCCTGTTTGCAGCGGCAGATTCTTCGGAATCTGCACCGAGCTGTCATACCAGTGCTGACCGTCGCCACTGGTAATGCGCAACGACAGATCCGCCTGACGGCTGAGTTCATCGGCCAGCCGCGCCTCGCGCTGGGCAGGTTGGAGATCCTGCAAGGCGCGGCGCAGGCCGATCAGTTTCGTCTCCAGTTGTTGCTGGTCAAGCTCGATGAAGTGCGCCTCGCTGGCGCGGTCGAACAGCACCCCGGCGAACAGCGAGACCACCGCAGTGCAGGCGGCAAACAACAGCGCCAGGCGCGTGCTCAAGGACAGGCTACGCATCACAGCGAACGCTCTTCGAGCACGTAACCCATGCCGCGCACGGTGTGGATCAACTTGTTGGGGAAGTCATCGTCGATCTTCAGGCGCAAGCGGCGGATCGCCACTTCGATGACGTTGGTGTCGCTGTCGAAATTCATGTCCCAAACCTGCGAGGCGATCAGCGATTTGGGCAGGACTTCACCCTGACGGCGCAGGAGCATTTCCAGCAGGGCGAATTCCTTGGCGGTCAGGTCGATGCGCTGGCCGCTGCGTTCGACCCGGCGGCGGATCAGATCCAGGCGCAGATCGGCCAGTTGCAGGCTGGTTTCCTGGGCAATTGCGCTGCCGCGTCGCAACAGGCTGCGCACCCGGGCGAGCAATTCGGAGAAGGCGAATGGCTTGACCAGATAATCGTCGGCGCCCAGTTCGAGGCCGTGAACCCTGTCCTCCACGGCGTCTTTGGCGGTGAGAAAAAGTACCGGCGTTTCGAGGCCAGCGCTGCGCACCGCTTGCAGAATCTGCCAGCCACTGCGCCCGGGCAGCATCACATCGAGGATCAACAGCGCGTAATCGCCGCTCAAGGCCAATTGCTGGCCGCTGATGCCATCGGCCACCAGCTCGGTATTGAATCCGGCCTCGGTCAGGCCCTGACGCAGGTATTGGCCGGTTTTCGCTTGGTCTTCGACGATCAACAGTTTCATGGGCGACTCGGGCTGCTTCGGGATGAAAAAGGGCGAGGGCGTTATACCGTGAGATCCGGCGATAAGCGCCAAGCTGACAAAGTTGTAATCTGCCTGTCAGGTCGATGCCAGCACTGGGTGGTTAGAGTTTCCCACAGGCTGAACCTTGTCTCGTTGGAGTACGACCATGTTTTTGCGCACCTCGCTGAAAATAGCCACCTGTCTGCTGGCATTGAGTTCGCCAGCCTGGGCGGCACCCGCGCACACCTTCGCCTTCGGCCAGCCGGCAGCGGCGAGCCAGGCTACGCGCAGTATCGAAATCGTCATGGGCGACATGAACTTCGACCCGAAAGCCATACAGGTCAAGGCCGGTGAGACGGTTCGCTTTGTACTGGTGAATAAAGGCCAGTTGCTGCATGAATTCAACCTCGGTGATGCGGCGATGCATGCCAGTCACCAGCAGGAAATGTTGCAGATGCAGCAAAGCGGCATGCTAACGCCTACCGGCATGAAAGAAATGTCCCACGACATGGCGGGCATGAATCACGCGGCGATGGGCCACGGCATGCAGCATGACGACCCCAACAGCGTGCTGGTCGAGCCCGGTAAAACCGCCGAGTTGACCTGGACCTTCAGCAAGGCCACGGTGCTCGAGTTTGCCTGCAATATCCCCGGGCATTATCAGGCGGGCATGGTCGGCAAACTGACAGTCAGTCAGTAAGCACTCAAAGGCGCGGGCAAAGGCTGGTAGAATCCGCTGATTCTTCAGTCAGGTTTCCGCCATGCATCCCGCAGCCGAACATTCGCCGCTGGGCAAATCCAGCGAATACATCGCCACGTACACGCCGTCCCTGCTGTTCCCGATTCCGCGCACCGCGAAATGGGCCGAGCTGGGCCTGACCGCCGAAACCCTGCCGTATAAAGGCGTGGATTTCTGGAACTGCTTCGAGCTGTCGTGGCTGCTGCCCTCGGGCAAGCCGGTGGTGGCGATCGCTGAATTCAGCATCCCGGCGGACTCGCCGAACATCATCGAATCGAAGTCGTTCAAGCTCTACCTCAACTCGCTGAACCAGACGCCGTTCGCTGACGTTGCCACATTGCAAGCGACGCTGGTCAAGGATCTGTCCGCCGCTGCCGGTAAACCTGTGGGCGTTCGGGTTCGCAGTCTGAAGGACGTCGAAGCTGAAGGCGTGGTGGCGTTGCCGGGCGTGTGCATCGACGATCTGGATATCAGCGTGAGCAACTATGAGCACCCGCGTCCGGAGCTACTGCGTTGCGATGATTCGCGCGTGGTCGAGGAGAGCGTGCACAGCCATCTGCTCAAATCCAACTGCCCGGTGACCAGCCAGCCGGACTGGGGCAGCGTCGTGGTGGAATATCGCGGCGCGGCGCTGGATCACGCCAGCCTGCTGGAGTACATCGTCAGCTTCCGCCAGCATTCGGACTTCCATGAACAATGCGTTGAGCGGATTTTCCTCGATCTGCAGCGGTTGTTGAAACCTGAAAAGCTCACCGTGTTTGCACGTTACGTTCGCCGGGGTGGGCTGGATATCAATCCGTATCGCAGTACCGAAAGCGTACAACTGCCGAATCATCGGCTCGTACGTCAATAAAGATCCTGAATGTGCGACATCCAATGTGGAAGCGAGTCTGCTCGCGAATGCGGTGTGTCATTAAACGATGATGTCGACTGACACGACGCCTTCGCGAGCAGGCTCGCTCCCACAAGGGCTTGCATGCACATTTTGCAAATGAAAAAGCCCTGCCATCGCTGGCAGGGCTTTTTTGTGCGGCGGGGCGTCAGATGCCCATGCTGCCCAGCGCGTTGACGATGTTGCGCAGGGTGCCGGCGATCGCCGGGTGTTCGACTTCGAAGCGCTCCACGGCAAGGTTCACCCCGTCCACCAGGTTGTTGTCCTGTAGCTGATTTTCCAATTGAATTTCTGCTTCGATCTGCGCCATCAACCGGTGTAAGTTTTCACGTTCAGACTCGGACAGAGGCGGGTTCTGCTCCAATTGATCACGCAAGGTGTTGAGCTGATCCTGCAGTTCTCGTCGGGCGGGCATGGTGGTTTCCTTTTATCAATAGGCACTGGCATTGACCGCAGCCACGCGCCAAAGGTCTATGGCTGACCTTTAGATTAATCCACTCTCGGTAAACCTGCATGACGCCGGTCAGGGCTTTTCGCCTTTGGCGCGGCGCAAGCTGATGTCGGCGAGGCAGGCGTCCAGTTCGCCGAGATGATCGATCACCGAATGCACACCCAGGCCGAACAACTGCACGGTGGCCTTGCCGCGCAACTTTTCGCGTTCCTTTTGCGACAGAACCTGCCACTCGCTCGGGCTCAGGCCGCACAGCGAGCCGCAGGACGCCAGGCCAATCGTCCATAACCCGGCATTCAGACCGGCCTGTAACAGGCGCGGCTCACCACTGACCAGCACGCAACCGTCGAGGCGGTCGATGTTCAAACTCATCAACGCCTGCCAGCACGCGTTGGGCGCTGGCCATGGATTCATTGTTGCTGAATGTTGCGTCGGTTTGATCCAGTCCGGCAGCGACGCGGCCAGTGGCTGAGCGAGGGCAGGGGGCAATTCGTCGAGCCACGCGCAGGGAATTCCCTGGCGCTGCAAACTTTTCAGGCTATCGAGTGCGCCCGGTGTAGTTTTGGCATGTTCCGGCTGGGAGTTGAGCTCTTGCGCGGCGCGGGCACCGAAATCCACCAGGCAACCGCTCAGGCCGAACAGCACGGCAGTCAGGCCGGGCGCGGCGACGGGCAAGGTTTCGGCGTGAGTCATGGCAACGTCCCTGAAATAACGCTCAAGACTAAGGCGCTGGGGTGACAGTTGCATGACAGGCGGGTGAAAGCCTGCGTAGGAAACTTCCTGCATATCGTTGCAGCGGCGCACTGCCCAAATCGCCGTTTACGCTTATACTAGCGGCCTTAATGCCCGGGCCGAGAGGACCGCGCCAGTATCGAATCCAAGGAGTTTTTCTATGCGCTGGAGCCCTTCGCTCACTCAGCTAAGTGTATGTGCCAGCCTGTTGCTGGCGCCGTTCGCCACCCAGGCGGCCACCGAAGAAGACCCTTGGGAAAGCGTCAACCGGCCGATTTTCCAGTTCAACGACTTCGTTGACACCTACGCGCTGAAGCCACTGGCCCAGGGTTATGAGTTCATCACCCCGCAGTTCGTTGAAGACGGCATTCACAATATGTTCCGCAACGTCGGTGACGTGACCAACCTGGCGAACAACATTCTCCAGGCCAAACCGGCTGCGGCGGGCGTTGATACCGCCCGACTGATCTTCAACACCACCTTCGGTCTGCTCGGCTTCTTTGATGTCGGCACCAAGATGGGCTTGAACCGCAGCGACGAAGACTTCGGTCAGACCCTCGGTTACTGGGGCGTGGGCAGCGGCCCGTACGTTATGCTGCCGCTGATGGGGCCGAGCACCCTGCGTGACGCACCGTCGAAATATGTCGACAGCTTCACCGGCGCGTACCGCTACATCGACCACGTGCCGACGCGTAACTCGATCTTCGGCCTGAACATCGTCGACACCCGCGCCAGCCTGCTGTCGAGCGAGAAGCTGATCAGCGGCGACAAATACACCTTCATCCGCAACGCTTACCTGCAGAACCGCGAGTTCAAGGTGAAGGACGGTCAGGTCGAAGACGATTTCTGATTTTGACCGGTGATGAAAAAGGCGGCCCTCGGGTCGCCTTTTTTGTCCGCGCCAGAGCGTCGCCTGCGACTGCCACTACCTTCCATCGGGTTACCGTTGGAGCGGTTCTTATAACTCCCGGTGATTTGACAAACAAAGTCGTCAAGCGACAATCGGCGCATGCTTGAAACGCTCTGCGGATGGGAGTACCGTCTGCGCCTTAGAAGGGCACCTCTGTTTAAAACCGCGCGCCAGGCGAATGCTTGAAAGCGCTGCAACAGAGAGGCTAGAAAGCGAATCCAGTAGTCTGCGCAGGGCCGTTGCCCCGCTCACTACGCCAACCTAATTCTGGCGCCGTTTGCCCACATGCCAAAAACCAGTGCCACGCTGCTGATAATCGATGATGACGAGGTAGTGCGCGCGAGCCTCGCGGCCTATCTGGAAGACAGTGGTTTCAGCGTCCTGCAGGCCGGCAACGGTCAACAGGGTCTTCAGGTATTCGAGCAAGACGAGCCCGATCTGGTCATCTGCGATCTGCGCATGCCGCAGATGGGCGGTCTCGAACTGATCCGTCAGGTTACCGAGCGCTCACCGGAGACGCCGGTGATCGTGGTCTCGGGTGCCGGGGTAATGAACGACGCAGTCGAGGCCCTGCGCCTGGGTGCGGCGGATTACCTGATCAAGCCTCTCGAAGATCTGGCTGTGCTCGAGCACTCCGTGCGCCGGGCCCTGGATCGTGCGCGGCTGCTGCTGGAAAACCAGCGCTACAGCGAGAAGCTGGAAAAGGCCAACCGCGAGCTTGAAGCCAGCCTGAACCTGCTCCAGGAAGACCAGAACGCCGGTCGCCAGGTGCAGATGAACATGCTGCCGGAAAGCCCGTGGAGCATCGACGAATTCAACTTTGCCCACCAGATCATCCCGTCGCTGTACCTGTCGGGTGATTTTGTCGACTATTTCCGCGTTGACGAGCGCCGGGTCGCGTTTTATCTGGCGGATGTTTCCGGGCATGGTGCGTCATCAGCCTTCGTCACCGTGCTGTTGAAGTTCATGACCACGCGTTTGCTCTTCGAGTCAAAACGCAGCGGTACCTTGCCGGAGTTCAAACCTTCGGAAGTGCTCGGTCATATCAACCGGGGGCTGATCAGTTGTAAGCTGGGTAAACACGTCACAATGGTCGGTGGAGTCATCGACGAGGAGACCGGTTTGTTGACCTATAGCATCGGCGGCCATCTGCCTTTGCCTGTGTTGTACACGCCTGACAGTGTTCGTTATCTCGAAGGCCGTGGTCTGCCGGTGGGGCTTTTCAACGAAGCCACCTACGAAGACCACGTGCTTGAGCTGCCGCCGACGTTCAGCCTGACGCTGATGTCTGATGGCATTCTGGACCTTTTGCCGGAAGCAACGCTCAAAGAAAAAGAGGCTGCTTTGCCCGAACGGGTGAAGTCGGCGGGCGGCAGCCTGGATGGTCTGCGGCAAGTGTTTGGTTTGGCCACGCTAGGGGAGATGCCGGATGATATCGCCCTGTTGGTGTTGAGCAGGAATCTTTAATGAGTACCGGTAGAATCCAGTTCGCCGAGCAGGACGGCACCTTTGTCCTGAAGTTCGTCGGTGAAGTTCGCCTGACCCTGTGTTCGGCGTTGGATGCGACTATTGAGAAAATCTTCACCGCGCTGAATTTCAACGCGATCGTGATCGATTTGACCGAAACCCGCAGCATCGACAGCACCACCCTCGGCCTGCTGGCCAAACTGTCGATCCTGTCGCGGCAGAAGGTCGGCCTGTTGCCGACGGTTGTCACCACCCACGAAGACATCACTCGGCTTTTGCAGTCGATGGGCTTCGAGCAGGTGTTCAACATCGTCAACCACCCGGTGCCGTGCCCGGAGTGCCTGGACGACCTGCCGGATCAGGACCAGTCCGAGGAAGTGGTGCGAATCAAGGTGCTGGAAGCGCACAAGATTCTCATGGGCCTGAACGATTCCAATCGTGAAGCGTTTCATGATCTGGTCAATGCCCTGGAAAGACACTGACCTCATGAATTGATGGTGTCTGGGCTGGCCTCATCGCGGGCAAGCCCGCTCCCACAATGATCGCGTGAAACCTCAAACTTAGGTTCTCCACATACCCTGTGGGAGCGGGCTTGCCCGCGATGGCGTCGGGTCGGTCGATACATTTATCAGTGCAGGCAAATGAAAAAGGGCGAACCCTCACAGGTTCGCCCTTTTTGCGTTCTACAAACTCAAATCACAGCTTGGCCTGCAGCAATGCTTCCAGTTTTTCCTGGTCGCGGGCGAACTGACGGATGCCTTCAGCCAGTTTCTCGGTGGCCATCGCGTCTTCGTTGGACAACCAGCGGAATTGCGCTTCGTTGAGGCTCAGACGCGCTTCACCGGCATTGCCCGGCGCCAGTTTGCGTTCCAGCTTGCCGGTATCGGCGGCCAGCTTCTCCAGCAGTTCCGGGCTGATCGTCAGGCGATCGCAGCCAGCCAGTTGCTCGATCTGGTTGATGTTACGGAAGCTGGCGCCCATGACCACGGTCTTATAGTCGTTGGCCTTGTAGTAGTTGTAGATGCGCGTCACCGACTGCACGCCCGGATCATCGGCGCCGGTGTAGTCGTTGCCGTTGGCCTTCTTGTACCAGTCGTAGATGCGGCCCACGAACGGCGAGATCAGGAACACCCCGGCGTCGGCGCAGGCGGCGGCCTGGGCGAAGGAGAACAGCAGCGTCAGGTTGGTCTGGATGCCTTCCTTCTCGAGGATCTCGGCGGCGCGGATGCCTTCCCAGGTCGAGGCGATCTTGATCAGCACGCGGTCACGGCCAACGCCGGCCTTGTCGTACAGCTCGATCAGGCGATGCGCACGCTTGAGGATCGCATCCTGGTCGAAGGACAGGCGCGCATCCACTTCGGTGGAGATGCGGCCTGGAACCACGTTGAGAATTTCCTTGCCCACTGCGACGCCGAAACGGTCGCTGGCCAGGCCTACATCGCCCTTGCAGTCGCGAACGCAATCGTTCAGCAGTTCGGCGTAACCGTGAATCGCCGAAGCCTTGAGCAGCAGGGAAGGGTTGGTGGTGGCATCGGTCGGTTTGACTCGGGCGATCGCTTCGAAGTCGCCGGTGTCGGCAACCACGGTGGTGAACTGTTTGAGTTGTTCCAGCTTGGAAGTCATGGGCGTGCTCTATCCTATGGGTCTGAAGACATTACCCGAGCGCTGACGGGCACTCAAGGGTGCATTCGTGGATCGATGGCCCCTGCGGCAACAACCTGAAAACGATTGTTTGAAAGGCGGGGCGCGGTGTCGCTGAATACGATGCCAAAACAGCCCACAGGTTCAAAGCAACCGACCTGTGAACAGGCCGGTCGCCCAACGCCTACTCAGCGTTCAACACACCTTCCACGGACAACCGCGCCGGTTTTGGCTGGCCGTCAGAGGTCAGAAAGCCGAAGTTCTTCTCGCGATCGTTGCTGCCTGAATCACTGTTCCGCCATTCATAGATAGAGGTCAGGGGAATATTGAGGCGTTTAACGTCGGTAATAAACGCGTTGATCTTGGTCGCTTGCCCCTCAGGACCACCGTTGGAGGCGAGGGCCGAAACCCCCCATTCACTGATGACCCCCGGCAGATTGAAGTTCTGCTGGATGAAGGTCTGCGCGTTGCTGATCTGCGTGGCGGTCATGCCGTAAGGGTGGTAGGACACGGCGTTCAAGCATTTGGGGTACTCGCTGACGATGCTTTTCAGCGCCACCGTCGACGCCGAGCCCGCGCTTGGCGGCCGGGCGAAGCCGAAACCGACCCGTGGTGTCGTCTGTGGCTGAGCTTCGAAGGCCTTGCACATGCCGGCCATGAACGGCACGAACGTTGTATCGAAATTGCGCGTCGGCCAATAGGTTTCCAGGTCCGGCTCGTTCCAGATTTCGATCGCCACCAATTGCGAGCTCCAGGATTTTTCCAGCCCGGTCACGGTGTTGGCGAACTTACCGCCGGCGGCGTTCAGCTCCTCCGGCGAAGTGGCCGGCAGTGCCTTGATCGCGCGCACCGTCAGCAGCACCGGCAGGCCGGCGGAAGCGGCGGCGGCGAAGGCGTCGCTGACCTGTTTCTGATACGTCTTGGCGGTGAGGCTGTCACTCCACACACCGAAGCGCACAAAGCTGAAGCCGGCGGCCTTGATTTGCGCGGCATCGGCGGCGGTGAAGCTCTGGATTTTCACCTGCACGCCGATGGTTTTCGCTGGAAGGTTGGGAAACAGCTCACTGGCGTGAACCTGGCTGGCGGCACCGAGCGCCATCAGGGCGAGGGCGGCGAGTTTATTGCGCTGTGCTGTTTTCATGTCTGCTCTCCTGAAGAGAATGACAACTACGAATATTTATCCCGTTACTCAATTTCCGATAACGGTGATGGCACTAAGTGCGCGAATGTTATTTTTTGTCAGGAAAACAGCAACTGAAAATCACAGTTATTTTTAGTCCGCTAATTGTGGTTGGGGCGGCTTAAAACGCTGTGGTACTTAATGTTCCTGTACTAACAGGGCGAAGCTATTTCTGAGTGCAGGAAAGTCGTGAGGGTTCATTAACTTTCGCGACATGTTGGCTGTTTGATATTACACAGGAAAGCAAGACTTGTTCAAAAAGATCCTCGTTGTCTGCGTGGGCAATATATGCCGAAGTCCGACGGCCGAACTGCTGCTGCGCAACGCGCTGGGGCCGTCCGCCATCACGGTGTCCTCCGCCGGCCTGTCCGCCCGCGTGGGCGAGGGCGTGGAAGCCTCGGCGCGGCAGGTTCTCGAAGAACACGGGCACCGTGCCGAGGCCTTCAAGGCGCGGCAACTGACTTCGGACATCGTCAATGACTCGGACCTGATCCTGGTCATGGAAAAAGCCCACGTCAATCAAGTGCTGAAGATTGCCTCGCACGCCCGAGGCAAAGTGTTTCTGCTCGGCAAGTGGCAGAGCGAGCGCGAAATACATGATCCGTATCGTCAAGGCAAAGCCGCGTTTATTCATGCCCATGCATTGATTGAAGATGCTGTTAGTTCATGGGCGAAGCGCCTCGGGCATTGATGAATCTTCTTCAGAACAGTAAATGGTAAGAACAGACTTATGCAGTTACCGTCCGTAATCGGCACCCGCGACAAAGATCAAGACAGTATTGATCTGCTCGGCATCTTCGGCAGCCTGATCGACCAGAAGTGGCTGATCGGCGCGCTGACGGGCGCCTTCATGGTCACCGGCGTCGCCTATGCGGTTCTGGCGACGCCGGTGTACCTGGCGAACGCGCTGGTGCAGGTCGAACCGAAAAAGAACGACATGCTCGGTTTCTCCGACCTCAACAGCATGCTCGGTGGGCAATCGCCGTCGGTGACCGAAATCGGCATCATCAAATCCCGCGCGGTGATCGGCAAAACCGTTGACGACCTGCGCCTGGATATCGACGTCACCCCCAACACGTTCCCGTTGATCGGCGGCTTTCTTTCGCGGCGTTATCGCGGAGACAGCGAGACCAGCGTCGCGCCGCCGCGTTTCGGTTTGAACAGTTATGCCTGGGGCGGCGAACGTCTGGAATTCAATCGGCTGCAATTGCCGAAAGACCTGCTCGGCAAGAAACTTACCCTGATCGCCGGCGAGCAGCAGAGTTTTCAGCTGTTCGATGAAAACGACAATCTGCTCGCCGAAGGCGTGGCCGGCGAAGCGTTTGCCAATGACGGTGTAGAAGGGCAGATCGCGCACCTGATGGCCAACCCCGGCACGCGCTTTCAGGTGGTGCGCAATCCTCGGATCGTGACCATTCAGGGCTATCAGGACGCGCTGGATATCTCCGAACAAGGCAAGGAGTCGGGGATCATTCGTCTGGCGCTGGCCAGCTCCGACGCGGCCGAGGCGGTGAAGATCCTCAACAAGATCGCCTCGCTCTACGTCGAGCAAAACGTACGCCGCACTTCGGCGGAGGCCGCGCAGAGCCTGGCGTTTCTGCAGAGCCAGTTGCCCCAGGTCAAGCGTGATCTGGCCAAGGCCAGCGACGCTTTGAATGCCTACCAGACCCACGGCAAGACCGTGAACATTTCGCTGGAAACCCAGTCGGTGCTGGGCCAGTCGGTGGCGCTGGAAACGCGCATCTCCGAGCTGAAAATGCAGCAGGCTGAGCTCGATCGCAAGTTCACCAAACAGCACCCGGCCTATCGCGCCTTGATGACGCAGATCGGCGAATTGACCCAGCAGCAGAAATCCCTCGAAGGCAAGGTCCAGGACTTGCCGGCCACCCAGCAGGAATTGCTCAACCTGACCCGTGACGTCGAGGTGGCTTCGCAGATCTACACGCAGTTGCTGAACAAATCCCAAGAACTGGACATCGTCCGCGCCGGGGCCGTCGGCAACGTGCGCCTGATCGACACCGCCGATGTCGACCTGACCAATCCGATCAAACCGAAGAAACCACTGATCGTGCTGATCGCGACATTGCTCGGCGCGTTTGTCGGCGTGGCGCTGGTGCTGCTGCGCAAATCCCTCAGCCGTGGCCTTGAAGGCCCGGAAGGCATCGAGCAGTTGGGCCTGCCGGTTTACGCGTCGATTCCCTACAGCGCCTTGCAGGAGGAAGAGGACAACAAAAAGGGCCGCGCCCGCGATGGCGTCGACAAACCGGCGTACCTGCTGGCGCTGCGCAACCCGACCGATCTGTCGATCGAATCGATCCGCAGCCTGCGCACCTGCCTGCACTTTGCCGGGCTCGATTCGACCAACAACCGCATCATGATTTCCGGGCCGAGCCCGCAGGTCGGCAAGACCTTCGTCTCGTCCAACCTTGCGGCGGTCATGGCCCTGAGCGGCCAGCGCGTGGTGCTGATCGATGCCGACATGCGCAAAGGGCACCTGCACAAAACCCTCAACACGCCGATCAGCAATGGTTTGTCCGACCTGCTGGTCAAGCGCTGCACCCTTGAGCAGGCGATCAACAAAGTCGAAGTCGACAACCTGCATTTCATCAGCCGGGGGCAGGTGCCGCCCAATCCTTCCGAGCTGCTGATGCACGCCAACTTCCGCGAACTGCTGGCAGAACTCAGCGAGCGCTACGACCTGGTGATCATCGACACGCCGCCGCTTCTGGCGGTGACGGATGCCGCCATCGTCGGTCGCGAGGCTGGCATCAGCCTGATCGTCACCCGCTTCGGGGTGAACCCGGCCAAGGAGATTGAACTGACCATTCGCCGCTTCGCCCAGAACGGCATCGAGTTGAAAGGCGCGGTGTTCAACGGCGTCGAGAAGCGTGCGGCCAGCTATTACGGCGGCACTGGCTATTACAACTACGAATACGCGTCCGACAAATCCTGATGGTTGCCGATTGTTCTTTCCTGTTTGAAGTGGGTGAGTTGTGAAAAAAATACTGCACGTGGCAGAGACGATCAAAGGTGGCGTGGCGACGGTGATCCGCACGATCTCGGCATCGCCCGAAGACGACGCGGCGAATTATCAACTGGTCTATCTGGTCCCCGAGGATCAGGCCAAGGAGCTGCACGGCATCGCCCCACAGCAGGTGCGCACCTTTCCACGCAGTGGCCGCAACGTGCCGTCGCTGCTGCGTTTCGCCTGGCGTCTGAGCCAGGTGCTGCTCAAGGAAAAACCCGACGTGGTGCATTTGCACAGCACCTTTTCCGGGGTGATCGGCCGTGTGGTGTGTGTGCTGTTGCGACCATGGCGCAAGCCGAAAATCGTCTACTGCCCGCATGCGTTTTCGTTCCTGATGGAAAGCTCGCCGACCAAGCAGAAGGTCTACGCGTGGATCGAGCGCGTGCTGCAGAAAGTCACCGACGTGATCATCTGCGTCAGCCAGTACGAGCTGGATAAAGCCGCGCGTTTCGGTATCGAGCGCAAGCGCATGAAGCTGATCTACAACGGCATTCATCACAAGGATGACGCGCCAAAAACCGCTGGCGCCGAGCCGATTCATCTGCTGTTCGTCGGGCGCCTGGATTACCAGAAAGGCTTCGACGTGCTGCTCAAGGCCTACGCCAAGGTCAACCGCAACGACCTGAAACTCACCGTGGTCGGCAGTGCGGTCAACGAAGATTCGGTCGAGTGCCCGCCGATGGATTCGGTCGAGTACCTGCCATGGGTGACCCCGAGTGAAGTGCAGGCGCTGTATCAGAAAGCCGATGCGCTGATCGTGCCGAGTCGCTGGGAAGGCTTTGCCATGGTGCCGCTGGAAGGCATGGCCATGGGGCTGCCGGTGATTGCCAGCAACTGCACTTCACTGCCGGAACTGGTCACCAATGAAGTGTCCGGCTACGTCTTCCCCTCCGGCGATCACCAGGCGCTGGCCGACGTTTTGACGATCATCCAGAAGCCGCGCCTGCTCGACCTCGGCAACGAAGGCCGGAGCATTGTCCGCGAACGTTTCAGCGCCGCGTTGATGATCCGCCAGACCTACGACCTGTATCACGCTCCCACTTATTAAGTAGAACTCAAGCTTATGAACGTAACGATTTTGCATGGCTACAGTGCGTCCAACTCCGGTGACGGTCTGCTCGTCGATCTGGCCATTGCTCTGGTGCAGCGTAACTTCGGTGACGACACCGCGATCAGTGTCGTGGCGTCCGACCCCGAGTCGTTCAACTACTTGCCGCACCCGCGTTTCGATGCGCCGGTGATGGCGGCCAAGGGTCTGGGGCGGGTCAAGCAAGCGGTGTTTCTCAATCAGTCCTATGCCGGGCTCGCTGATCTGCTGAAGAAGACCGATCTGATCGTCGGTGTCGGCGGCGGTTACATGCGTTCGAAAAGCGCCTTCGAGCACATTAAGCTGAAGCTCGGCCATGCCAAGCAACTGGAAACCGCGATTCTCAGCAAAGTGCCGTCGGTGTACCTGCCGCAGAGCATCGGCCCGTTCCACGGTGAGAGCAGCAAGATCGTCGAACACTACGCCAGCGCCGATGCGGTGTTCGTGCGTGACAACCGTTCCTCGGCGATTTTTGACGCTTGCGAAAACGTCTACCGCGCGCCGGATCTGGCCGTGCAGTCGCTGGCGAGCAAGATTCTTCAGCAACCGAAATTCACCCGCTGCGCCGCCTCGCCGGCGACGGTGTGCGTGGTGCTGCGCAAGCCGCCGGAGTGGAGCAAAGAGAAGAAGGTCGCCTACGTGGCCAATCTGAAACTGCTGCTGCAGCGTCTGAAGAACAAAAGCAAAGTGGTCTGCGCGGTACAGAGCGCGGTGCGGGGCAACGATGACGGCGCGTTCTACCGCGAGCTTGGCATCAACGAAGACCTGCTGTCGCTGAAGGCAACCATCGCCAAATACCAACCCGATCTGGTGATCTCGGTGCGTCTGCACGGCGCCATCGAATCGCTGCTCTCCGGCGTGCCGGCGTATCACATCAGCTACGAGCGCAAAGGCTTTGGCGCCTACCAGGACATGGGCGTCGAGGACTGGGTGATCAATGGCGGCGACATCGACGTCGACACCATCATCAACACCGTTTACGCGCCCAATGCCTTGGCTGATTTCGGCAAGCGCCTGACCGACACCTGCCGCGAAATCGAAGCGAAAACCGTGGCCATGGACGAAATCATCAAGGGTGTCGTTCGATGATATTTCGGCTGTTGCTTCGCGGCGGAGCCTTGGGCGCGAAGTTCTTGCTGGTGTTGGCCATCACCCATTACCTCGGTTACGAGGCGCTGGGTTTTTATGGTGTGGTGGTCGCGGCGTCGCTGATCGCTTCGAAGTTCTACAGCGTCGGCTTCAGTTCCGAGATCAACCGGCTGATCAGCGTCGGCGGCAGCTCGCGGCGGGTGGTCGACAAGGTTCTGCTGCTGTATCTGGCGGTCGGGCTGTTGTTGTCGGTACTGACGGTGCTGGTCTATTCGCTGTTCCAGTCGGTGGAAGCAACCGCCACGTTGATCCTCTGCGTGACGCTGGTGTTGCTCACTGAGCACCTGTCGTTCGAAATCAATTCCTTCGTGTTTTCCGCGCAGAAAGCCACCGCCGGTGCTCTGCTGTTCTTCATCAAGACCGGCCTGTGGGCGGTGTTGGCGGTGGGCGGCATGGTGCTCGGCTGGGTCGCGGGCATCGCCAGTGTGTTGTGGCTGTGGGTCGCCGCCAACGTGCTGGTGATCATCGCCGGTTATTTGATCGTGGTGAACGTGCACAAGGGCCGCGAGGCGACGGTGCTGGATACCGCGAGGGTGTGGAAGGCCGGGTTGCCGTTCTATCTCGGCACCGGTCTGATCGCCCTGAGTCAGTACGCCGAGCGCTTTCTGATCATCGACCTGGAGCCCTACGCCAGCCTCGGTAAATATGTGTACGCGTGGTCGGCGGCCAATACCTTGCAGGCATTGTCTTATGCGGTGGTGGCGGTGGTCGGCATTCCGGTGCTGGCCAAACGGTTTCAGGCCGATCAGCAGGCGTTCACGGTCAGGCAACTGTTCGTCAACAAATGGGTGATGCGCTCGCTAGTGGTCTCCGCCGTTGTGGCCGTGGCGATCTATGTGTTTTTCAATGTGCTCCTCGATTACGTCGCCAGCAGCGTGCCGCGCCCGGATAACGCGCTCCTCGCGGTGCTGATTTTTTCCTTCGCTTTGCGGGCGATCGGCGACATCGTCTGGGGCGGTTTGATTGCTTCGAAAAACAGCCGGGTGTCGCTGGCCAGCGCGGCGCTCTGCCTGCTGATTTCAGTGCCGGTCAGCTATGTGCTGATCAAGCATTACTCGATCTATGGCGCGGCGTGGGGCAACGTCTTCGCCATTGTCGTGCAACTTGGTGTGATTGCAGTGTTGACCCGTGTCACCGGAGCGAAAAAGGCTGCGCTGTCATGGGCTTGAAGCTGCCGCGCATCGAGTTTCGTGGGCGCACATTCGATTCGTCGATTTCCTTCCTGATTCTGTTCACCGGACTATTTCTGTCGGTGGCGATGCCGTTGCTGGTGCCACGCGATCCGGGGCCGGACGCGATGACGTTGTGGTCGTCATATGCGCGTGCCGACAACTGCAATTTCTGGAATCCGTTCTCACCGGATCGCTCGTCCTACGAGTGTTCGGCGTTCCTGCTGCGGCCTACCGGGATCAACCTGACCAATGCCTGGGCCTACGGCATGTTCTGCAATTTCTTCCTCACCGCAATTCCGGTAGTGGTGTTCCGGCGCATGCCGTTGACCATCTTCGGCACCCTGTGCCTGTGGGGCATCGTGCGCTCGTTTTTCCTCGAGAACCTGACCAAGGAAATCATCGTGTCGGTGGCGGTGTTGAGCATTCTGCTCAGCGCATTGACGCGCAAATATCGCGGCGGTTTTTTTCTCTCGGCGGTGATTTACGGTGTGCTGATCCGGCCGTACTGGATTCTGTTTTCGCTGTCGTGGGTCGGCGTCTGCGTGATGAAAAAGTACGTCTCGCGCTTCACCTTCTTTCTGATGCTGTTCCTGTTTTATCTGGCGGTGGCCATGGCCATTCAGCTGGCGCTGGGCTTTCCGGTGTCGTCGATCCGGGCGAGCAACAACGAGCTGCGCACGGCGGGCGAGGAGGGCTCGAAGTCGCTCATCGTGTCGTGGCTCAGCGGCAGTGACTTCGTCTCCCAGGCGCTGGATTCGATGATCATTTTCTTCCGGCTGTCGTTTCCGGTTGAGCTGATTCTGCTGTCCGGACCGGGGCAGGTGATCTTCGTTGCGCTGATGATCATGACCGCGCTGCTGCTGTTCAAGGTCATCACTTCGACCGACTACAAGGGCGCGCCGATCCAGACCAAACCCAAGGAACTGATCGCGATTCCGCTGGCGTTTCTGTTGGTACAAGGCTTGTTCGAGCCGGACTTCGGCTCCTTTGCCCGACACTTCTCGATGGTCGTGCCGGTGTTGTTCGTCGGCCTGGGCTTGATGCTGCGCGCGAACAAACCGGTGCAGGTCGAATCAAGAATTCTCACTTAAGGCAGGTGCTCTATGTCGAGCAAGAAAAAATCCCTGGAGATCGAAACCCTGCGCGGCCTGGCGTGCCTGCTGCTGGTGCTCTATCACGTCATCGGCCCGCTGGGCGGCGGCTTGAAGATCGACATCGGCTCGCCGTTCCGGGTCATCGCCGACTCGATGGTGTATGTGCGCATGCCGCTGTTCACGTTTATCTCCGGCTACATCTATTCGATCTACAAGATTCGCGGCAATGACTTTTCCGCCTTCTTCGCTGGCAAGGTGCGGCGGCTGATCGTGCCGCTGTTCTGCGTCGGCGTGCCGTTCTCGGTGCTGCAAGCGGTGGGGCCGGGGGTGAACAAGGACGTCGGCGTGATCGACGCGTTGTTGTCGTTCTGGGTGCCGATCAACCACTTCTGGTTCCTGCAGGCGGTGTTCAGCATTTTCATCTTCGTCGGCTTGCTGGAGTGGCGTGGCCTGCTGCGTTCGGCGACGCGGCTGTATGGCTTGTTTGCGTTTGCTGCGGTGTTGTTCCTGCTGCCGCCGTTGCCGCTGGATGCGTTCGGTATCAACGGTGCGATTTACCTGCTGCCGTTTTTTGTTGCGGGGATGATCGGTCAGGAAAATGTCGATGTTTTGAAGCAGCGTTTCAAAGTGATCGGGCCGCTATTGTTTGTGCTGATCTCGCTGACGTTGCTGTACGTCGCGGCGATTGATCGAGAGCTGATTGTTGATCGCCGCAGCCTGATTGGTTTGACGGTGGGTTGCGTGTCTTGCATTGCGTTGCTGTCGAGTGACATGCGTTCGAGAGCGCTGACCTGGCTGGGCGGATACTCCTATGCGATTTTCCTCTTTCATGTTTTGTTCGCGGCGACCTCGCGGTTTGTTCTCGGGCGCCTCGGCGTGAAGGATGAGAGCTTGCTGGTGCTCGGTGGTCTGAGTTGTGGATTGCTCGGGCCGGTGCTGTTGGCGATGGTGTTCAGTCGGTTCAATTTCACTTCGGTGTTGTTCCTTGGAGAGCGTGCGGCGAAGCGGAAACCGTTGGCGCCCATCACCCCGGTGGTACAGACGCAATCCTCCCTGTAGGAGCTGACGAGTGAAACGAGGCTGCGATCTTTTGATCTTTTGTCGTGGCTTGCGAAGGTCAGAAGATCGCAGCCTCGTTGCACTCGTCAGCTCCTACAGTGGATTCGTGCAAGTCACACCATCCTTGTGGGAGCGAGCCTGCTCGCGAAGGGTTCATCCCCGTACAAAGGAAATATTCAATGATGCCAGTAGACGCCCCTCAACCAGTCGCCACCTCGGCCATCACGGTAGACGATGCCCGCCAGCGCTTTGCGCAGTGGCGCGACGGCAAGGCCTGCAAGGTGCTGGCGGTTTCGGTGATCGGCGACAGCTACACCGCCGGGCAGGATTTCTACCTGAACAAACTGGTGCAGCGAGTGGCCGCCGAGGTGGGTTTTGCCGGCCCCGGTTACGTCGGTTTCAACCACGGCGCGGCGCTGGGCGGCACGCACTTCAAATACACCCGCAGCAGCGACAAATACTTCGGCGGCGGCTGGAAGGTTTCCGACCTGGGCCAGGCCAGCCCGGACAGTCGCACGATCAGCGGCAAGCCGGGTGCCTGGGTGCAAGTCGATGCCAGCCCTTCGCCGCGCATCGATACCACGGTCACTCAGGCGAAACTGTTGTATCTGGGCAACGGCGAATCCGATGAGTTGCGCTATCGCTGGTCGCCCGCGCAGGCCTGGCAACCGTTGAAACTCGCAGGCTCAGGCGTTCAGGAAGTCGCGCTAGCGGGTGCTCCATCAGCCGCAGACTGGTCATTCAGACTGGAAGTGGTGAAGGGCGCGCCGACGCTGTTCGGCCTGTGGCTGGGCAACGCTCAGCAGGGCGTGCGGGTGTCGAAACTGGCGGCCTCCGGCGCGGCATCGGCCGATTTCTATCACGCCGATCCGCAGTGGCAGACGCAATGGAAAGCCGTGGTGTCGAAGATTCCGGCCGACGTGTACCTGATCATGCTCGGCGGCAACGATCAGGGCTTCGGCGTCAAACCTGCGCAGTACCTGCAGAACGTTCAGGGCCTGGTGAGCATGCTGCGCGAGATCCAGCCAGCGGCGAGCATCAACCTGATCATGCGTCAGGACACTACGCGCTCCAGCGCTTACCCGATGTCGGCCTATGCGCAGGTGCTCGAGCCGTGGGCGCGTGAGCAGCAGCTCGGTTTCGCCAACCTGCAATGCGCATTCGGCCCCGACGTCAAACGCTACGCCAGCGCGATGATCGGCCCGGACAGGATTCATCCGTTGCCGGCCACGGGCGGGAAGGTGATTGCCGATTATTTTTATGGCTGGATAACTGGTACGAGTACCGGTTGCGACGACTCGCCACCATGATCGTTCCCACGCGGAGCGTGGGAACGATCAATGCTGACTGTGCCGCCGCTTTCGCGAGCAGGCTCGCTCCCACAATGGATCGGCGTGAAGCCCGGGTGATCAGGCGTCGTGCTTGAAGGCGTCGATGAGCCCCAGCAGTTCGTCAAGCTTGCGCGGCATCAACCGCGCATCACAACGGGTTTCAACATTAATGATGATCGCCGGGTCGTTGCAGCAGATGCGCACGCGAAAGCGCCAGTCGCTGAAGATCACTTTCAGGCCATCGCGGTCATCCATTTCCAGCGCCTGTTCGCCATACAACGCCTTCAGGTGCGCGAGCAGCGGATAGGGATCACGCAGCGGCCGGCGAATATCGCCGGACGCAGGAAACACACCGATCCGCTCCACCAGCAGAATCGTGCCCAGCCAGGTTTCGTTGGCGCTGGGCAGCGGTTGATGGCGCGACAACCAGCTCATCACCCCGAGGTTGCCCACCTCACGTTCAATCTCTGTCGAATGTTGTGCAATGTTCATGGTTGCCTGCCTGTGGGGAGAGAAAAGCCGTCTCAGCGGCCTTTGAGGTACACGTTGTCGTAGCAGAAATTGGTCGCCTGCAAGTAACCCTCGGCATCGCCGCAATCGAAGCGCAGGCCTTTGAATTTGTAGGCCAGCACGCAGCCGTTTTGCGCCTGTTTCATCAGTGCGTCGGTGATCTGGATTTCGCCGCCCTTGCCCGGTTGGGTGTCGGCGATCAGGTCGAAGATGTCCGGGGTGAGGATGTAGCGCCCGATGATCGCCAGGTTCGACGGCGCGTCCTGCGGCGCCGGTTTTTCCACCATGTTGTTGACCCGGTAGATGCCCTCGGAAATCAGCTCACCGGCAATCACGCCGTACTTGTGAGTCTGGTCGGCGGGGACTTCCTGAATGGCGACGATCGAGCAGCGAAACTTCTTGTACAGCTGGATCATCTGCGACAGCACGCCGTCGCCTTCGAGGTTCAGGCAGAGATCGTCGGCCAGCACCACGGCAAACGGCTCGTCGCCAATCAACGGGCGTCCGCTGAGGATCGCATGCCCAAGCCCTTTCATTTCCACCTGACGGGTGTAGGAGAAGGTGCAGGTGTCGATCAGCTCGCGGGTGCCGGCGAGGAATTTCTCTTTCTCGGTGCCACGAATCTGGTGCTCGAGTTCGTAGCTGATGTCGAAGTGGTCTTCCAGCGCGCGTTTGCCCCGGCCGGTGACGATGGCCATGTGTTGCAGGCCGGCGTCCCGTGCTTCTTCAACGGCGTATTCGATCAACGGCTTGTTGACGATCGGCAGCATCTCTTTCGGCATGGCTTTGGTCGCCGGCAAGAAACGCGTGCCGTAGCCGGCAGCGGGGAACAAACATTTACGAATCATAAAAGTATCCTGGACAGTCATGGAACACAGGCGACGGTTGCGCACCAGAAAGTGGCGGCAAGTTTCAATGATTATTGAAGGCTTACTTTAATACCCGAGTCAGGTTGTTGCTGGCAATTAGTTGCGCTGTTAAAAAGCGCTAATGTTATGAGATGTCGACTACTTGGTTATAAGTTATTTTTAGTCGGTATCTATCGATAGTGATAAGTATCCAGGGAGTGCTAATAAGTACCCGTCAAACAGTTTGACCGGCAAAAATAATTATTGCCAGTGGTTGAACTAAATTTGTTTGAGGTTGTTGTCGCCCTGTTTGTGTGAATTGCTCCGCATATCCACCAGGCATGGCTTGACACGCTACCGGGTATTTATTCAATGACGGACCGCGCTATGAAGATTCTGGTAACGGGTGGTGCCGGCTATATCGGCTCGCATACCACACTTGCATTGCTTGAAGCAGGTTATGAAGTTGTCGTTCTGGATAATCTTTGTAACAGCAGCGACGCAGCACTTCACGCCGTTGAGGCCATTTGCGGCAAAAGTGCATGGATGATTCGCGGCGATGTCTGCGATCGGCCGCTGCTCGACCGGATTTTCCGCGAGCATCAGATCGACGCCGTGCTGCATTTCGCCGGGCTGAAAGCTGTGGGCGAGAGTGTGCGCAAGCCGCTCGAATACTACGAAACCAACGTCGGCGGCAGCATCACCCTGTGTCAGGCGATGGCAGCGGCGGGGGTGTTCCGGCTGGTGTTCAGTTCCTCGGCGACGGTGTACGGCGAGCCTGAAGAAATGCCGATTCGCGAGGATTTTCCGACGGGCAATCCGACCAATCCCTACGGCCAATCCAAGCTGATCGTCGAGAACGTGCTGCGCGACCTGAGCCTCGCCGAGCCGCGCTGGAGCATCGCGCTGCTGCGCTATTTCAATCCGATCGGCGCTCACGCCAGCGGGCACATGGGCGAAGACCCCAACGGCATCCCGAACAATCTGGTGCCGTATATCAGCCAGGTTGCGGTCGGCAGCCTGCGTGAGCTGTCGATCTTCGGTAACGATTACCCGACCGCCGATGGCACCGGCGTGCGCGATTACATTCATGTCGTCGATCTGGCGGATGGGCATTTGAAAGCGTTGCAGTCGATCAGCGAGCGCACCGGCATTCACACCTGGAACCTCGGCACCGGCGATGGCTACAGCGTGCTGCAAGTGCTGCATGCCTTCGAACAGGCCTGCGGGCGGCCGGTGCCGTACCGGATGATGCCGCGCCGCGCCGGTGATATCGCCGAGAGTTTTGCCGATGCTTCGAAAGCGGCGAAAGAACTCGGCTGGAAAGCCACGCGCAACTTGCAGGACATGGTTGCCGACACTTGGCGCTGGCAGTCGAATCATCCCAATGGTTATTCAGGGTGATGGCCATTTAGTCCGATGTTAGTTTCAGTCAGGTTGTTAGATAACGTCGGGAAATTACACTGGCAATGCCTTTTGCAAGTCCGTAGATATAAACCTGCCGTTCGACTTTAGCAGTTGCACAGGACTGTGAAAGAACAACGGATCTTGTTCGCGCTCTTTGCGGACTTGAAAGCTACCAGCTCTGACACAGATCTGTTTTTTAACAGTTCGAATGTTAGAAAGGAGTTGTTATGAAAAAAGTGATGGCAGTTGCCCTGTTGACGATGTTGAGCAACTGGGCTGCCGCCGCTGAAGCACCGTTGACAGCGGTAACCAATGTAGGTGGCAGTGTGGCGGCTTCGCAAGCGCCCGCGGCCAGTACTGCAATGGTTGCCAGTGCTGTAGCGGCGTCCAACAGCGGTGGCAGTGCCAACGGCGGTACCACCGGTACGACGGGTACCACCGGTACAACCGGCACGCATAACTAACAGGAACATTTGTTAGTGCAGTACAGAGTCGCCCGACGCAAGTCGGGTGACTTTGTTTTTTGGATTCGCCCTTGAGTAGCGTAGTGCCATTATGACTCGTAGTGTTTATCTTTTAATGTTGGCAAGTCTCGCTTTGCAAGGTTGCATGTTTTCCCCCGGCCAGTACCTGAGCACCAGCGATATCACCCGCCAGGGTGCCAGCGAAAGCAGTCGGGTCGAGCTGATCCCGATCACCCCGAAGCTGATCGCCATGAACCGCGCCACGCAAAAGCGTGAGTCACTGCCGGCGGAGCTGCTGGTAACGCCGGCGGAATATCGCATCGGCAACAACGACGTCTTGTACATCACCGTCTGGGATCACCCGGAGCTCACCGCCCCCTCCGGCGCGCAACAACAGATCGATGCCAACGGCCGTCTGGTGCGCTCCGATGGCACGCTGTATTACCCGTTCATCAAGGAAGTCCAGGCCGCCGGCCGGACTATCCAGCAACTGCGCGCGGACATCGAACAGCGCTTGTCGGCATTCATCGCCGAGCCGCAGGTCGACGTTGCAGTATTGCGCTTCGCCAGTCAGAAAGTCGTGGTCACCGGCGCCGTCACGAAGGCCGGCCCGCAAGCGATTTCGACCAATCCGTTGAGCGTGGTCGAAGCCCTCGGTTCCGCTGGCATCGACACCAATAACGCCGACTTGTCGGGCCTGCTGCTGACGCGCAACGGGCGGGTCTATCCACTCAATCTCGACACGCTCAATCAGCAGGATTCCGAACTGCAGAACGTCTACCTCAAGGGCGGCGATCAGCTGTATCTGCCGTACAACGACAACAAGCGCATCTACGTCATGGGCGAGGTCAACCAGCCGCGCGCGCTGAGCTTCAAGACTGCGACCATGAATCTTTCCGACGTGCTCGGTTCGGTCGGTGGCCTGAGTCAGACCAGTTCCAATGGCAACGCGGTGTACGTGATTCGCGGCGTGGAAAATCTCGACGTCGAGCCGGCGAAGATCTATCAGCTCGAGGCCGAATCACCGACCGCCATGGCACTGGCTTCGCACTTCCAGGTGCGGCCACAGGATGTGGTCTACGTCGGCCCGGCCAACGTTACGCGCTGGAACCGTTTCATCAGCCAGTTGGTGCCGTCGGCGTCGATTGTCGGCACCGGGGCTTCGGCAGCGAAGAACTGGAGCGAATACAGCAACAACAGCAAATAAGGCCGCCCGACTGTGAACCTATTGAAAGTGGGCGTCTGCCTGATGGCGGCCTCGTTGCTGTGCGGCTGCAATCCTCTGATGAGCGCGTCGCTGAACAACCTCAAGGCCGCCGTCGTCGGCCCCGACGAGGTTGATGTGACAGCAGCTGAGGTCGCCGGGGTCAACTACCCGCAACTGAAACTGACCACACCGTCCGGCTCAGGCGTGCTGGCGCTGGTGCGCGAGCGCGAAGACCTGCAATTCTGGGTCGCCTCCGGCAAGCAGGTGTTGCTGCTGCGCGATGGCCTCGCCGTGCGCAGTATCGGCCTCGGTCTGCAAGGCGACCTGGATGGCACACGGCTGGCCGATGATTCGCCGTTCAAGCACGGTCTGCATCACGTCGCCGACGGTTTCACCACACAGCGCTGGATTGATCTGTACAAGGGCCAGGAAGTCGGCGTGATCGTCAACAGCCGCTTTTCGCGCCGTTCCACCGAGACCCTGGAGATTCTCGACAAGGCTTACTCGGTGCTGCGCGTCGATGAACAGATTGACGCGCCAGCCATCGGCCTCAGCGCGACCAACCGTTACTGGGTCGACCCGCGCGACGGTTTCATTCTGCAAAGCGAGCAACAACTGACCTCGCAATTGCGCGTGAAGCTGGTTCAGCTGACGCCTGATCGCAGGCATCTGCCGTGAAGCGCTTTAGCATTTTGGCAGCGGGCCTTTTGCTGATCGCTGGAGCGAGTCAGGCCGCCGTCACTGTGTCCGGCGACGTCGCCAATCCCGGTCCGATTGCATTGCCGCCGGGTGGACGCCTGTTCGATGTGATCAGCGAAGCCGTGCCCAATGCCGAAGGCTATTGGCTGGCGGGCGGCTTGTTGCGCCAGTCGCTGGTCGAGGAACAGACACGGCTCAAGGTCGGCGTGTTGTTCGATCTCGAGGTGCTGCAACGCATGGCGACGCTGTTTGATCGGCCAAGCCGCGCGGCATTGGCACAGCGCATTGCTGAAGAAATCCGACAAATGCCAGTGACCGGACGGCAGATCGCTGACCTCGATCCGGTGGCGGTGGAAGTCGGCTTCGCGCGCAACATTCGCTTGGATGACGGCGATCGGCTGATCTATCCGAAACGGGTTGATGAAGTGCAGGTGCTGGGCGCGGTCACCGAGCCATGTCACTTGCCGTACCAGCCATTGCAGGAGGCCCGCGAATATCTCGAAGGCTGCTCGATTCTCGACGATGCCGAGGCCGATTACCTGTGGTTGATCCAGCCCAACGGCGTGTCGCGGCGCGTCGGCATCGCGCACTGGAATCGCGAGTCCGGGCAGTTTCCGGTGGCCGGCAGCAGGATTCTGGTGCCGATAAAAAATGATGATCTAGATCCGCCTCTTCCTGAATTGAATCAGCAGTTGGCCGAATTCATTGCCACGCAGCTGGCCGAGGTGGTTCGTTGAAGTTACGTTTTGCAGCTGTGTTGTTATTGCCCTGCGGTCTGGCCCACGCCGAGCCGCGCATCACCCAGAATGACTTCGGTGGCACCGGTCTGTTGCAGACGCCAACGGCGCGCATGGCCCCGGCCGGCGAGCTGAGCGTCAATGCCAACCGCACCGACCCGTACAGCCGCTACAGCGTGTCGTTGCAACCGCTGGACTGGCTAGAAGGTTCGTTTCGCTACACCGCGATCACCAACCGGCCGTACGGCTCGGAGGCCCTCAGCGGCAGCCAAAGCTACAAGGACAAGGCGGTCGACGCCAAAGTACGCCTGTGGCAGGAAAGCCACTGGGCGCCGGAAGTGGCGCTGGGCTTTCGAGATATCGGTGGTACCGGTTTGTTCTCCAGCGAATTCTTCGTCGCCAACAAGCGCTTCGACAATTTCGATTTCAGTGCTGGCATCGCCTGGGGCTACATCGGTAATCGCGGCGACTTCGACAACCCGCTGGGCTACGTCAGCAATCGCTTCGACACGCGCCCGGCGCTGGAAGGCACCGGCGACGTCAACTCCGGCGCGTACTTTCGTGGCAAGCCTTCACTCTTCGGTGGCGTGAGCTACCAGACGCCGTGGGATCGGCTGAGCCTGAAGCTGGAATTCGAAGGCAACGACTACAAGAACGAGCCGAAGGACAACGAGATCAAACAGGACTCGCCGATCAACCTTGGCGCGGTGTTCAAGGTGACCGATTCGATCGATCTGAGCGCTGCCTGGGAACGGGGCAATACGGCGATGTTCGGCGTGACCTTTCACACCAATTTCGTCAGCCGCAAGGCGCCGGCCAAGACCTACGATCCGACCCCCGAACCGCTGCCGGCGAAGGCGCCGACGACCTCGATGGAACAGGTCAACTGGGCCGATGTGTCGCGGCGTTTGCAGCAGAACGCCGGGTACAAGGTCGAGCGCATCAGTCAGCGCGATTCCGAACTGATCGTCTACGGCGAGCAGCAGCGGTATTTCCATTCGTCCAAAGCCGTTGGCCGCGCGAGCCGGATTCTCGACAACAGTGTCAACGACGACATCGACTGGTTCACCGTGGTCAACAAGCGCTATGACTTGCCGCTGGAAGAAACCAGCCTGCCGCGCCAGACCTTCCGCGAAGTGATCAACAATGAAGAACCGTTGGAGTCGCTGCATCGCACCACCGAAATCAACCCGGCGATGCCGCGCAATGAGAAGACCCTCTACACCGAAGCGCCGCAGCATTTCAGCTACGGCGTGGGTCTGGGCTTCAAGCAGAACGTCGGCGGCCCGGATGGTTTGCTCTATCAATTCAGTGCTGATGCGGACGCGGAATATCGCTTCAACCGCAACACCTGGTGGAGCGGTTTGCTCAGCGCCAACCTGGTCAACAACTTCGACAAATTCGTCTACGACGCGCCGAGCGGATTGCCCCGCGTGCGCACGGATTTGCGCCAGTACCTGACCACCTCAAACACGACCATGCCGTTGTTTCAGCTCAGCCATGCCGAGCAGTTGGATAAAGACCTGTACGGCATGGTGTACGGCGGCTATCTGGAATCGATGTTTGCCGGCGTCGGCGCGGAAGTGTTGTTCCGCCCGACCGGCGAGCGCTGGTCGCTGGGTGCGGATCTGAACTGGGTGCGCCAGCGTGATTTCGATCAGGGCTTTGCCTTGCGCGATTACTCGGTGGTGACCGGGCATATCACCGGCTATACCGACCTGCCATTCGATACGCTGGCGGCGGTCAGTGTCGGTCGTTATCTGGCCGGGGATTGGGGCACGACCGTGGATATCTCGCGTGAGTTCTTCAATGGCGTGCGCGTCGGTGCCTGGGCAACCATCACCACGGCCAGCAGCGCGGAATATGGCGAAGGTAGTTTCGACAAGGGCCTGTACCTGTCGATCCCGTTCGACGAGATGATGAGCATGTCGACCATGCGCCGCGCCAACCTGGTCTGGGCGCCACTGACCCGAGATGGCGGCGCCAGACTGAGCCGCAGCTATCAACTGCACTCGATGACGGATAGCCGGGAAGGGGACATGTTCTATCGCAACTTCGAGAAGATTACCGAGTAAGCGCTGGTCTGTGGGAGCGAGCCTGCTCGCGATGGTCCGGCACATCCAACATCTCCATCGCCTGACACACCGCTTTCGCGAGCAGGCTCGCTCCCACAACTGATCGGCGTCACGCCACACATCCAGGGCATCGCCCGAATCCCTGTGGGAGCGAGCCTGCTCGCGATAGCTTCGTGTCAGCCGACATCGTCATTGACTGACCCACCGCCATCGCGAGCAGGCTCACTCCTACAAGGTTTGTGCCGGTAGTCGATACTGGTTACCAAAATCCCGCCCACAAAAAAGGGGACTTTCGTCCCCTTGTAATCTGCAGCGCTGAGCCTCAGTAAATATCCTTCGACAACAACGTAAACGGCGTCTTCACCAGGATCTTCAGATCCAGCCACAACGACCAGCTGTTGATGTACTGCAGGTCGATCTCGACACGCTTCTGCATCTTGTCGATGGTGTCGGTCTCACCCCGGCAGCCGCTGATCTGTGCCAGGCCAGTGATGCCCGGTTTGATTCGGTGACGCGCCATGTAAGCGAGGATCTTGCCCGAGTAGTAATTGTTGTGCGCCACCGCATGCGGCCGTGGCCCCACCAGCGCCATGTGCCCCTGCAACACGTTGAACAACTGCGGCAACTCATCCAGCGAAGTACGGCGGATAAAACGACCTACTGCGGTAATGCGCGAGTCATTGCGGCTGGCCTGTTTCACTTCGCGGTCATCGTGGACACGCATCGAGCGGAATTTCCAGACCTTGATCACCTTGCCGTTCCAGCCATGGCGGTCCTGCTTGAAAAACACCGGGCCGGGCGAGTTGATTTTCACCGCCAGAGCGATGATCAACAGCAGCGGACTGAGCGCAATGATCGCCAGGAACGCCACGGTTTTCTCAACCAGACTCTTGCTCAGAGCAGCGGTCGGGCGGCTGGTCAGCGGGCTTTCGTTCAGGTAAATCGCCGGCAGGCCGTCCACGACTTTCACCGAGTGGTTGAGCAGGGTCAGGCTGTTCAAGTCCGGCACCCACACCACATCGACGTTGGCGCCGAGCAAATCGACATACATCGCTTCGATTTTCGCGGCTTCGCACAGGGGCAGGGTGATGTACAAACGACGGATGTCGTGGGCCTCGATCAGCTCAAGCAACTCGTCCTGAGCACCAACGATACGCGGTGCATCGGAGCCGAGAGCGGGCTTGTCTCCGTTGCTGACCAGCCCGATCAGCGGCAGGTTTTCCAGTTGGCTGAGTTTTTGCGCCAGGCCCAACGCCAGTTCGCCGGTGCCGACAATCAGCGTCCGGTGTTCGCTTTTACGCGAACGCTGGTAGAACTTGGAAAACGCATGCAGCGGCGCGTAGAGGAACGCCTGACCGAGGAAGCCGTACACCGCCCAGCTCAGAATCACCTGACGGGAAAACAGCTCATCGGCCTGGCAGACAAACGCGATGCACGCCAGCGCGGCCATGGTCATCGACCAGCCCATGAACAAGCGGCCGAGGCCGGTCAGGTAGTTGTCGCGTTTGCGATAAACGCCGCTGAATGTGTAAGCCGGCACCGAAGCCAGGATGGCGAGGGTGGCGCACATTCGGTAGTAGAACGCGACGGTGCCGGTGTGCTGTTCAGCGAGAATGAACAGCAGCGTCACAACGAAAGCCTGTGCCAGCGCCCATTGGCCCCAAAAGGTCAGTCCCTTGAGGCCCGTGCTTCGATTAATACTGAGAGAAAGATCCATACGATATCCCCAAAAGACGTCCATTCAGGTTTCAACAGTTGAAAGCCGAGTTGTTATGCAGACTTATTGTTTTTGTTTTAGCGAGTGTCTTGAGGTAACAACATCGAGAGCCGAACTGTCGTCAGCCAATAGACTAAGTTATTGCCGGGAATGGTGTCTGACGAGTTCTAACAAGATGGCACCGTGCCAACTTTTTAATAATTAAATAGATGGCTGTTAGAAAAGGTCGTAGAGCGGGGGATGAAAAGGCGAGGGGGTATTTGTTACTGTTGCAGGGTGGAGGCAGGGAAGCTTTTATTGAATCAGGGAGGGAAAACCAGACAGAGTGCTCTTCTTGTTGTTGTAGTCGCACTTTATATCTGTTTGTCTCGGTTTTAGTGGCGCCGGTGATTACGCTACGACTTCCTGGATCAGGCAATATCCGCGATTTCTTACGGCACGGAACAATCGCTCGCCATTACTCGCACTCTTGAACTTGTCCTGCAACCGGCTCAGGCACATTTCCAGGCCACGGTATTGTTCCGGTTCCCGGCCAATACTGATGATCAGGTCATCACGACTGACCACGCGCTCTTCGTGGCTCAGCATTTTCCTGATCAGAGCGGTTTCCAGGCCAGTCAGGCTGATCGCAACATTGTCCTTGAGCAACACGCCTTGTTCATCGTCAAGATGCCAGGTGTCGCTGCAAGGCTCAGTGCTCTCGCTGACATTGGAGATATGAGCGCGTTCTGCACTGCGTGTCGGGAAGCTTTGAAACGGATTGTCTGTTTGCGCGGCTCGCCATTCATTTTCAAGAGTGGCCAGTATGCGTTGAGTATCATGTTCGATACTGCGCGCAACATTCTTTCGGCTGAGGCTTGGGTAACTGAACTCCATGACCATCGGGGCGGAAGAGGGCGAAGCAACACCTTCAACAAACATTTGTGCCTGCGACGTGCCAAACGAATTGAAACGCTCACTGGACAAGATGCTTTCCAGTTCACGTTGCGACGTTGTGCTGTGCGTCACAACAACAAAATATTTTCTGGGGAGGGTTGTACTCGTTTCCATGTCTCTCTCCTAAATACACACCAAAATTGGCTAAAAGATAAATCGGCAGGCGAGCAATGACTTCCTCGGAAGTAATCGTAGGCAGGGTTCTGGCCGAAAATGGCCATCGATAAATTCCACTCGATCTGCTGCTATGTTATGGAGTTTTATTGTTATGTGGCGTGATGCCGTGCTCATTCAAGTGCTTGAGTTTTAATAAGTATGAGGCGCAATTGGAACGATATGGCTGCATCAGACGATCCTTCGTACGTATGCAAAAGGGAAGACTGCCCGAGACTCAGGCAGTCGATATCAGGCCCCGCATCAGGCGATAGCCGTAGCCGCGGATGCTCTGAATCGCGTTTGTACCATACATGTCCTTGATTTTTCCACGCAAGCGACTGATTGATTTTTCCAGTGCCCGAGGATCGTAGAAATTGCTGTTGAGGCCCATGATGCTGGCGATTTCATCATGACTCAGAATGTGATTGCCGGTGTGCGCAAAGGCCTCGAGGATCTTCATCTCGGCGAAAGAGATATCCAGTTTGCGCCGACTGTCCATCAGGCAGATCCGCGTCGGATCAAGCGTGAGATTGATATCTCGTTGCCAGTCTTCGCTGTTGAAGAACTCCGCGAGCAAGTCTTCGCTGTCATCGCTCAATGTGTTGAGCTTGATACAGGCATCCGCCCCGGCGAGGAAATATTTGATCTTGTTGACGGCACCGCGGCCGGTGACAATTGCGCAAATAAGTGGCTTCAAGTTGTCATCGCGCAGGTTCTGCACCAGGGCCAGATTTTCTTCGATAGCTTGTGGATTATCGATGATGACGAAAATGGCGCGGTAGGAACCGATGTAACCGTGCTGCTTATATGAACTAGTGAAAGCACCTGTTTCCAGAGTCATATCGGGCTGCACGTGCTTTGCGATCAGCGATCTCAAATGATCAGCCACACCCAGTGTACGACCCAGCGCAAGAACACCGGATTCATCATTTGTCGGGCGCGGACTTCTCGTCGCCAAGTTCCCTGAGAGCATCATGCGTTGACTCGAATTAGGTGCTGACATCGGGATGTTAAAGCACCGGTTCTCATCTGTGACTGACAATTGGTAACATTTGCGCGGATTTTAGACGTGTCTCCCGAGTTTTCTAACAATAACTAAGCTTTTCAGGCTTTTAGTTGATTTTCTCGGGCTTGTGAACTAATGGATAAGTGATGGCTATATGCAATGGTGCCACTATTTTGAGCTTGTGACGATGGCGTTGTCTATGTCCTTTTGCCACTGATTGGCCATGTCAACAATGTGTGAAGTTGATCACACTTCATATCTGAACTGAAATATTTGTTGTAATAGATGTAAATTTTTTCCGTTTAGTTCGTCGGCCGACGATTACTAACATGACTTGAGTGTGGCAGTCCGTTAAACCTATTCTTCGAAATCAAAAGGTCGCGGCCTTCGGCAGCTTCTACATGGAAATGCATTCCAAATGTAGGAGCTGTCGAAGGCTGCGATCTCTTTAGATCTTTATATGCGCCAATTGTGTAGTTCAGATACTCAACCCCTGAGTGTTATTGACTGGTCGCTCACCCTGAGTGCTCTGACGGAGGATTAATGGATTTCTGGACCCTTTTCCAGGTATTGATATTAGGCGCGGTTGAAGGCCTGACCGAGTTCTTGCCCATCTCGAGTACCGGCCACCAGATTATTGTCGCCGACCTGCTCGAGTTTGGCGGCGAACGCGCCATGGCGTTCAACATCATTATTCAACTGGGGGCCATTCTTGCGGTGGTCTGGGAGTTTCGTCCGAAGATCTTCGAAATCGTCAAAGGCCTGCCCACCGAGCGCAACGCGCAACGTTTCACCCTTAATCTGCTGATCGCGTTTTTCCCGGCCGTTGTCCTCGGTGTGTTGTTCGCCGACGCGATTCATGAATACCTGTTTAACCCGATCACCGTTGCCGTCGCCCTGGTTGTCGGCGGCATCGTCATGTTATGGGCCGAACAGCGAAGCCATGTGGTCAGCGTCGAACATGTCGATGACATGCGCTGGTCTCACGCGTTGAAGGTCGGTTTCGTACAGTGCCTGGCGATGATTCCCGGCACCTCGCGCTCCGGCTCGACCATCATCGGCGGTCTGCTCTTCGGCTTGTCGCGCAAAGCCGCCACCGAGTTCTCGTTCTTCCTCGCCATGCCGACCATGGTCGGCGCCGCCGTTTATTCCGGCTACAAATACCGCGACCTGTTCCAACCCAACGACCTGCCAGTCTTCGCCCTCGGCTTCGTCACCGCCTTCATCTTCGCGATGATCGCAGTGCGTGGCCTGCTCAAATTTATCGCCAACCACAGCTATGCCGCGTTCGCGTGGTACCGGATCGGTTTTGGTTTGTTGATTCTGGCAACCTGGCTGTTTGGCTGGGTGAACTGGAGCGCCGCAGCGGCCGCCTGATCACTGCGCGCTGATCAACGCCGCCACGGCGAGATCGTTTAACGTCGAATCCGACGACTCCTGACGAAAGCGCTGCAAGGCCGAGGTGAAATATGCGGCCTGCAGCATGCCGTCGCTGGCCAGATAGAGTCGCGCGTCTTCTTGCTCCTCGGCGGAGTAAACACGCTTGTGACTGTCGGTGGTTTCCTGGCTAGACGAAATAGGTGCGAGGATCAAAGACACCAAAGTGAAGCCGGAAAACTGCGTCACCTCCCACGGCGTATCGGTATGGCCCATGCAAAAGCCATCGCAGTGCGCATAAACGTTGGAGGTGAAGCTGAACAAAGCGAGGAGGGTGAAACGCTTGAAACCTGAACAAGTAAACGCGGGCATAAACGAAAGACATCCTGTCAGTACATCAAAACACCGGGCAACGCTCATGCGTCGCCCGCACGCTCAATCCATCAATCAACGACCTTCAAGCAACTCAGCCGCCTGATCCAGCAACGCCAGCGGATCCTTGGCCTTGTGAATATCCACCGACAACAACTGACGGAATTTCCGCGCCCCGGGGAAACCGGTGCCCAGGCCCAGCACATGCCGAGTTATGTGATGCATCGCCCCACCGGCCAGCAGATGTTCGGCGATATACGGCCGCAACTGCGCCAACGCCTCAGCCCGACTGATCACCGGCGCGGTACTGCCGAACAGTTGCTGATCGACCTCCGCCAGCAAATACGGATTGTGATAAGCCTCACGCCCCAACATCACGCCATCGAACGTCTGCAGATGCTCATGGCAGGCCTCCATGGTCTTGATCCCGCCATTCAGCACAATCTCCAGCTCCGGAAAATCCGCCTTCAGCTGCGCCGCGACGTCATAGCGCAACGGCGGAATGTCACGATTCTCCTTCGGCGACAACCCCTCCAGAATCGCAATCCGCGCATGCACGGTAAAACTCGTGCAGCCGGCATCACGGACGGTGCCGATGAAATCACACAGCTCGGCATAACTGTCGCGCCCATTGATGCCGATGCGGTGCTTCACCGTTACCGGAATCGACACCGCATCACGCATCGCCTTCACACAATCCGCCACCAACTGCGGATGCCCCATCAGGCAGGCGCCGATCATGTTGTTTTGCACACGATCGCTCGGGCAGCCGACGTTCAGGTTTACCTCGTCGTAACCGTGTTCCTGAGCCATGCGCGCGCAGGCGGCGAGATCGAGCGGAACACTACCACCGAGCTGCAACGCCAGCGGGTGCTCGGCTTCGTTGTGACGCAGGAAACGTTCGTGATCGCCGTTGAGGAGTGCGCCGGTGGTGACCATTTCGGTGTAGAGCAGGGCGTTCTTCGACAGGAGGCGTAGGAAGAAACGGCAATGGCGGTCCGTCCAATCCATCATGGGTGCCACACTGAAGCGGCGAGACGGCTCAGGCATGGATTTTACTGGGCTGAAGCTCTGATTCTGGACCATTTTACTCAACGTGTTTTCGGCGTGCTTTTGGGCGTTTTCAAGGGTGTTCAGCATCTGGTTGGTACGATGTACCAATTCGAAGCCAATGCGTACCACTTTCGTTTATGGCAGCTGTCAGGACATGAAAACTGGCGGATGGCAGCATGCGCTACACCGCATCCGGCGGAATGGAGTGCAAGTCTACCAAGACAGCCACATTTTCGCCCCGGAAACGGACTACGCGATCTGGATTGCTGGCAGAGGATCTTGATAGCTCCAGCAACTTCATCGAGCAGGTGCTCCGGCGTCAGATGGGGATTGCCTCTATTGAGTCCCGTGCTTGCGCGAGGCCACGACCGGTAGGCGTATTGCCGTTCCCACCTGGTAAAGGATTGAGTCGCCAAGCGTTTGAATGCGCATTTTCAGCCCCCGTTTCACGCCGATAGCGATGTGCCACAAATCATGATGGCAATGCGTCATCACGCCGCTCAAAAAGTTCAACGATTATACAAAAATATAAAGTTGTACAAGTTTTCCCAAAATTAATAGCATCCCTCCAGACACCTTTGCTGAAACGATAAATCCAGCGTGCAAATGCTCTGTTGCGACGTGCTGGGTTTGTCTGCCGGTGCTCGCGTCGGGTCTCTTTTCGACGCTTCAACAGCATCGGCATTTGCATTTCCGGGACAGCTGGAGCGTCCCGTATTACGCCTTGGATGACGACCCCCGAATGTCTGGACGGTGACTGTGGTTACCGGAGATCAATTTTTTTGTGCCTGGCGTTTCGCGTCAGGACGTTTGAGGCTGAATATGGCAGTAGCATCGAATTTCCTCGGTGACATCAAAGTTTCCCGCAAGCTGGGAACCGGCTTCGGCATTCTTCTGCTGGCCGTTTTGGCGGTTGCCTTCATTGGCTATAACAGCAACAGCGTGCTGGTTGATCGCTTGAGTACGACGCGTCTGATCGGCACGTTGAATGACGCTACGCAAAATATGCGTCTGTCCGAGAAACAGTACGAAGCCGCCGCTGACGCAGCCTTCGCCGAGTCCTATAACGCGCAGTTGAATGTCTTGCAGGGCCTTGTGGGCAAGGCGCTGGACACCTTGACCCGCGCTGAAAACCAGCAAGCTTTGAAGGCTTTGCAAACCACGATTGTTGCCTACGACCAGAAGGTCAAACGGCTGATCGCTGCCGATCAGTCGACCACCGATGCGCTGAAACCGCTGACGGCGCTGTCGGACAAGTACGCGCAAACTTTTGCCGGCATGCTTGAAGGCACCACGACCAGTGCCTTGGCGTCTGCCGATGGTGAACGCGTTCGGGAGCTGCGCACGGTGGCCGATTTGCGCAATGGCATGACCACGTTTCGCCTGATGTTGCGTCGTTACATCGCGGTGCCCAATGACGTGAACAAAAAACTGCTGATGGAAACCATCGATAGCTTCTTGAGTGATATCAGCAAGGCGCGCACCAGCCTGCCGACGGCGCTGTCGAGCCAACTGGAAGAAGCCCACTCCGGCATGCGGCGTTATCGCGAAGTATTGGTGGAAGTGGCCGGGCTGTTTGAGCAGAAGCAGAACATGCGCGAGCAGGTCGACCAGGAAAGCAAGGCGATGGACAAGATCATGAGTGGCCTGATGGACACCCAGCAGCGCCTTGCGCATGAGGATCAGCATTCGGCTTTTATTCAGATGGCGGTATTGACTGCGTTGGCGCTGGTGATCGGGCTGTTGGCTTCGGTGGTTATCTCGCGCCAGATCACTGCGCCGCTAGCGCTGACGGTTGATCTGGCACGACGGATTGCCAAAGGCGACCTGACGGTCCAGGCCAGGTCTGCGCGCAAAGATGAGTTGGGCGATCTGCAAAATGCGATGCAGGAGATGGCGCAGAACCTGAACACGCTGGTGCAAGGTATCGGCAATGGCGTCACGCAGATTTCCACCTCTGCGGAAAAGCTCTCGGCCATGAGCGAGCAGACCAGCGCAGGTGTACGTCAGCAAAAAAGTGAAGTGGATCAAGTTGCCACGGCGATGCACGAAATGGCTTCGACGGTGCAGGAAGTTGCGCGTAACACCACCGATGCCTCCGCTGCCGCGACCCTCGCCGATCAGCAGGCGCGCCATGGCAGCACGGTGGTCAAGCAGGCGACGGTGCAGATCAGCGAACTTGCCATGGCCATTGAGGAGTTGGGCGGTGCGATGAACGTGCTGACTCAGGACAGCGAGCAGATCGGCAAAGTCATCGATGTTATCAAAGCCGTCGCCGAGCAGACCAATCTGCTCGCGTTGAACGCCGCTATCGAAGCCGCGCGGGCGGGAGAGCAGGGTCGTGGTTTTGCTGTGGTAGCAGACGAAGTGCGCTCGCTGGCACAGCGCACGCAGGACTCGACCAAGGAAATCGAAGCGCTGATCGTCACCCTGCAACAAGGCACGCAAGCGGCCGCGACGCTGATGACCTCAAGCCGCGAGCGCACCCTCGATACGGTGGTACTGGCGCAGAAGGCCGAATTGGCGATTACCGAGATCAATCAGTCCATCGGTACGATCCAGGAGATGAGTCTGCAGATCTCGGCCGCCGCCGAGCAGCAAAGTGCCGTGGCCGACGAAATCAACCGCAGCATTGTCAGTGTGCGTGATGTGGCTGACCAGTCGGCTGTCGCCAGCGAAGAAAGTGCGGCGGCGACGATCGAATTGGCGTCCCTGGGGCAGGACCTGCAGCGAATGACCGCGCATTTCCGCACCTGACCATTTAACGTCGAGCACGCGGCGCCTTTGCATATTCAGGCGCCGCAGGGCTGCAGTTGTTGCCTGGTTTGCAGATGACGCAATCCTGCAACTGATCATTTATCACCATGGAAGGTTACAACCCGTTATCAGGGGTGTCATGACCGACTTTCCAAAATCAATAGTGTCTCCCGGTGGCTGCCAGGGCTGTAGGAACAAAGGTGTGCCAGAGATGGATTTCGCCTTCGCTTTCCAGCCCATTGTGGATCTGCGCGATCAAACGACGTTTGCCCATGAAGCGTTGGTTCGCGGCGTAAACGGTGAAGGCGCCTTGTCTGTCCTGGAGCAGGTGGACGATCAGAACCGTTATCGATTCGATCAACTGTGTCGTGTGCGGGCGATTTCCACGGCGGCTGACTTGGGCATGACGCAGTACCTGTCGATCAACTTTCTGCCGAATGCCGTTTACCGGCCGGAGATGTGTATTCGCAGCACGCTGGAAGCGGCGCGCACATACGGCTTTCCGCTGGAGCGGCTGATCTTTGAGGCCGTGGAAGGCGAGCACGTTGAAAGCAACAAGCATTTGATGAATATCTTGCGTGAGTATCGTGAGTTTGGTTTCAAGACGGCGATCGACGACTTTGGCGCAGGCTATTCCGGCCTTAACTTGTTGGCGGATTTTCAGCCAGACCTGATCAAGCTGGATATGGCGCTGATCCGCAATATTCACCGTGACCGCGTACGCCAGACCATCGTGCGCAACGTGGTGAACATGTGTAGAGAGTTGGGCGTGGAAGTGATCGCCGAGGGCATAGAACATGCCGAGGAAAGAGACTTTCTCGCCGATTGCGGCATTTACCTGATGCAGGGCTACTGGTTCGCCAGGCCGGCCTTTAAATCATTGGCGCAGATCTCGACGAGTGCGTGGCAGGGGAGATCATCCAATCCGCGATCTTGTGCAAAACATTGATCACCACCAACACTGGCTGCCGTGGGTGCCCTGCGCCTTAATGTCGGTTGTTCTGCGGTCACGGGTTGCGTCGGGTTTCCAGCAGCGTAAATAGCCCCATGCCTGCGAGCATCGCCAATACGAAAACGATTGCTTGCCAGTGGCCTGTCAACAGGATGGTCACTGCCGGGCCAGGGCAGATGCCGGCTATCCCCCAACCGACCCCGAACAGCAGGCTGCCACCAACCAGACGTCGGTCCAGCTCTTTTCGGACGGGTAGTTGCATGGGGTTGCCCAGTACCGATTTGCGTTGCCGGCGTGCCCAGGTCAGCGGGCCGATAGCGGTGGCAATGGCGCCCACCATGACCAATGCCAGCGAGGGATCCCAGGCCCCGGCCACGTCGAGGAACGCCAGGACTTTCGTCGGATTGGCCATGCCCGCCAGAAGTAATCCGACGCCGAACAGCAGGCCGGCCAGGAATGCATTGAGTTTGAGCACGTTCAGACTCCCGTCAGATGGCGCAGGACAAATACGGTGCAGAACCCGCTGAGCATAAAGCAGGCAGTGGCGAGCATCGAACGTGGCGAAAGGCGCGATATGCCGCAAACGCCATGGCCGCTGGTACAACCTGAGCCGTAGCGTGTGCCAAGCCCTACGAATAACCCTGCGAGAATCAGCCCTGACCAGCCGCTCTGGAACTCGACCGGCGGTAACGCCTTGAACAATCCCCACAGCAGTGGCGCCGCCAACAGGCCAAGGATGAACAGCGCCTTCTCGCTGGCGCCTTCACGGTTGCGCTGCAGCAGGCTGCCGATCAGGCCGCTGATGCCGGCAATACGTCCATTGCCGACCACGAACAGACTCGCGGCCAGGCCGATCAGCGCGCCGCCGGCGAGGGAAGACCAAGGCGTGAAATTGAGCCAGTCGACATTCATGGGACGCCTCAAGCGCAGTAGCGGTGGATGTGCGGTATGCATCGCGGCAGATGCGCACGTGTCGCTGTGATTTCAGTGTAGCAACCGTGTGCTGTTTGAATAACGGCTGCCATTTTTTCCAACGCGTGCATTGAGCGAACCGTTCCCTCAATGCGCGCGTCGGCCGGGTTCCTTGGCTTACTGCGGCACCGCAATCCACTCACTCAACGTCTGCTGATACTTGCCAGTGACCTTGCTCAAATGCAGCCATTGATCGACATACAGTTTCCAGCTGATGTCATCGCGCGGCAGCAAGTACGCCTTCTCACCGTACTGCATGTACTGATGCGGATTCACTGCGCACAAACCGGGTTTGAGTTTCTGCTGATACAGCGCTTCCGAGGCGTCGGTGATCATCACGTCGGCTTTGTTGTCGAGCAGTTGCTGGAAGATCGTCACGTTGTCGTGCAGGGCCAGTTGCGCTCTGGGCAGGAAGGCGTGAACGAAAGCTTCGTTGGTGCCGCCGGCCGGTTCCACCAGGCGCACGTTGGGCTGGTTGATCTGGTCGATGGTCTGGTATTTGGACTGGTCGGCGCAGCGCACCAGCGGAATTTTGCCGTCAGTGTCGAGGGTGTTGCTGAAGTAGGCTTTTTTCTGCCGTTCCAGTGTGACCGAGATGCCGCCCATGCCGATGTCGCATTTGCCGGCCTGCATGTCGGGCATCAGGGTTTTCCAGGTGGTCTGCACCCATTGCACCTTGACGCCGAGGCTGTCGGCCAGGGAGCGGGCCATGCTGATGTCGATGCCTTCGAAGTCGCCGTCGCTACGCTTGAAGGTGTAGGGCTTGTAGTCGCCGGTGGTGCAGACGCGCAACTGGCCTTGTTGCTGAATGCTGTCGAGGTGGGACGAGGCCGGGTCGGCGTGAGCGCCAGTCGCCAGGGTCAGCAGGCCGCCGAGGATCATCGTGCTTTTTAGTGTTGTCATTGAGATCGGGCTTCTGAAAGGGAAGGTGACCCAGTGTAGTGAAAGCCTTCCACGGGTGTCATCCCGGGTCCGGACTCAATGTGCCGAGCCACGCCACCAGCGCCACGATCAACAGGGCAAGGGCCAACTCCATTACGACACTGCGCCGCAGCGCGTTCGCGGCGATGAGGTGCTGGCCGTCGCGCAGCGATCGTTGCAGTGACGGTCCAAGATGAAAGCGGTTCAACGCAGCCAGCACCAGCATCACGGCAAACACCAGCACCTTGAACGCCATCAGCTGTCCGTAGGTGCCGAACAGCACTCCGTCGAGCCTTGGGCCGACGATGAAAAGATAATTCATCACGCCGGTGACCGACACCGTCAGCACGATCAACGCGCCCACCCATTCGAAGCGTTTCACTGCATCGGCGAGCAGGCGAAGGCGTGTGTCACCGATCCGCCCGCTCGCCATCAACACCAGCGCCAGCAAGGCACCCAACCACGCTCCCGCCGCAAGCAAGTGCAAGATGTCGCTGAGAAAGTGCCAGAACCGCAGCCATCCTTCGTCCATCGCGCCATGCCCGCTCCACGCCAGCGAAGCGAGGGCAATGGCGCCTGCCAACGACGCTGGCCACAGACCCGGTCGGATCACCACGATGGCCAGTGCTGTCATCCGCAGTGCCCACGCCAGGCCGACGTCCGTTTCCAACACCATCATCTGCAGGTGCGGCCACAACGCCGCGAGCTGTGTTTCGCCACTCATGGCGCGGGTCATCAGCACCAGCCCGGCCACTGACAGCAATGCCCCTGTCACTGCCATGCCCCGCAACAACGGACGGGACCGTAGCAACGTGTTGAAGCTGTACAAGCCAAATAACGCCAGCCCGAACACCAGCAGCAAATCGATATACAAGGCGAACCGCAGGATGATGTTGAGCAGGTCCGCCATTGTTCACTTCACTTTGAACGTGACGTTACCGGTGATCGGGTGCGTGTCGGCGGACACCGCGCGCCACTGCACCTGATAGGTGCCGGCAGGCAGCGGGGCGAGCGGGGTGATCAGCATGGTTTTCGGATCGCTGCTGGCGCTGACTTTGGCTTTCATCGGCATCGGCGAGTGAGCCATGCCACCCATTTCGGTCATTACCAGTTTGGCCCCGGAGAATTGCGTGACCAGGTTCTCGGAAAAGTGCAGCTCGATCCTGTTCGGCGCGGGACCTTCCGCGCCTTCGGCTGGCGTCGACGAGAGCAGTTTCGGATGGGCCTGGGCGAGGGCGCTCAGGAGCAATCCGCTGGCGAATATCAGGGGCAGGGTCAATGTGCGCATGCAAGGTCTCCGGTTTGTTTTTGTAGAAGAATTCAGAACCACAGCCTGACGCCTAGGACGAGGCGCGCCTCACTGCGATCCTCGTCTTCTTCGCGGGCATAGTCGACGGTGTTGCCGTAAGTGCGATTCCACGTCACGCCGATATAAGGCGCGAATTCGCGGCGGATTTCATAGCGCAACCGCAGGCCCGCCTCGGTATTGGACAACCCTGAGCCGATGCCTCGCTGCGGATCGTTCTTACCGTAGATATTCAGTTCAGCGGTCGGCTGCAGGATCAGTCGATTGGTCAGCAGGATGTCGTAGTCGCCCTCCAGACGTACCGCGCTCTGGCCGCCCTCGCCAAGGAAAGCCGTGGCTTCGGCCTCGAAGTTGTACAGCGCCATGCCTTGCAGACCGAACGCGGCCCAGGTTTGCGGTGCGCCGGGTTTGAAGTCCTGACGCACGCCGCTGACCACGTCCCACCATGGCGAAATGGCATGGCCCCACAGAGCTTGAATTTCCGCGTCTTCGGTCTTGCCGTTGTTGCGCTCGCCTTCAGAGCGCAGCCACAGCCGATCGGTATCCCCGCCGATCCAGCCGGACAGGTCCCAGGCCAAAGCGCTGCCGTCATCGGCGTTCTGCCATTCGAGTTTGTCGGCAAGAAAGTAACTGTTGATGACGCTGTCATGCACCTGATGACCGCCGGGGCTGGCGAACACCGCAGCGCGGTCGGCGGCGGTCACAGACGGAATCGGCGTGCGGCTTTCGCTCGGCGCGGCGGGCTGCATCATGCCGTCGTCCATGCTTTGCATTGCCGAATGATCCATCCCGGGCATCGGGCTGTGATCCATACCGTGCATGTCGTCGGCGGCCATGGCTGAGGTGCCGGCTAGCAGCAGCGGAAATACGCTGAGTCGAGTCATGATGGACCTCTTCATTCTTCCACCCGCACTTCGCGGAACATGCCCGTTTCCATGTGATAAAGCAGATGACAGTGATAGGCCCAGCGGCCGAGGGCGTCGGCGGTGACGCGATAGCTGCGGCGGCTGCCGGGCGGCATGTCGATGGTGTGTTTGCGCACCTGAAAGTTGCCGTTTTCGTCTTCCAGATCGCTCCACATCCCGTGAAGGTGGATCGGGTGGGTCATCATGGTGTCGTTGACCAGCACCAGGCGGATGCGCTCGCCGTATTTCAGCCGTAAAGGCTCGGCATCGGAGAATTTGATGCCGTTGAACGACCAGGCGAATTTCTCCATGTGGCCGGTCAGGTGCAGCTCTATCGTGCGGCCCGGATCGCGGCCGTCCGGGTCCTCGAAGGTGCTGCGCAGGTCGGCGTAGGTCAGCACTCGGCGGCCGTTGTTGCGCAGGCCAAGGCCCGGATCGTCAAGCTTTGGCGCGGTGATCATGGCCTGCATGTCCACCAGCGGATTGTTGTTTTCACTGTCGGGATGGGCTTGCATCGGGCCCATGCTGGAGTGATCCATGGCGCTCATGTCCATGCTGCCGTGATCCATGCCGCCCATGCCCATGTCGTCCATGCTCACCAACGGACGCGGATCCAGCGCCGGCACTGCTGCCGACATGCCGGCGCGTGTGGCGAGAGTGCCACGGGCGTAACCGCTGCGATCCATCGCCTGGGCGAAGAGGGTATAGGCCTCGGTTTCAGGTTCAACGATCACGTCATAGGTCTCGGCCACTGCGATGCGCAGTTCATCGACGCTGACCGGTTTGACGTGCAGGCCATCGGCAGCCACCACCGTCATTTTCAATCCCGGAATGCGCACATCGAAATACGTCATGGCCGAGCCGTTGATCAGGCGCAGACGCAGTTTTTCGCCGGGACGGAACAGCCAGGTGAAGTTGCTATCGGGGGCCTGGCCGTTGATCAAAAAGGTATACGTGGCGCCACTGACGTCGGCGATGTCGGTGGGGTTCATGTTCATTTGCGCCCACATCGTGCGATCGGCAACCGTGGCGCCCCAGCCTTTCTCACCGACATCGTTGATAAAGTCGCCGACGGTGCGTTTGTGGAAGTTGTAGTAGTCGGACTGTTTTTTCAAGGTCTTCATCAGGCTGGCCGGGTCTTCGTCAGTCCAGTCGCTGAGCATCACCACGTAGTCGCGATCGTATTGGAAAGGCTCCGGCTCTTTGGCTTCGATCACCAGGGGCCCGTAGACGCCGGCCTGCTCCTGTAAGCCGGAATGGCTGTGATACCAATACGTGCCGTGTTGCCGAACTTTGAATTGGTAGACGTACATGCCGCCCGGTTCGATGCCGTGGAAACTCAGACCCGGCACGCCGTCCATGTTCGCCGGCAGCAGAATGCCGTGCCAGTGAATCGAGGTGTCGGCCGCGAGCCGGTTACGCACCCGCAGCGTTACGGTATCGCCTTCGCGCCAGCGCAACAGCGGGCCGGGCAGGCTGCCGTTGATGGTCATCGCTGTGCGTGCGGAACCCGTGAAATTGACCGGAGTTTCGCCGATGAACAACTCGAATTCGTTGCCGCTCAGTTCGTTGACGGGCGCGGCGCCGTTCAGCGCCCAGACCGGTGTACGCCAGAGCCCGAGGCCGCCGAGCAAGCTACCGGCGGCCAGGCCTTTGACAAAAGTGCGTCTTGTGAGAATGGAAGGCATGCGCTGGAAATCCCCGTCTGACTCATGACAGAGAGACTAGCCAGCCCCAGCTTTCAGTTGGCTGAGGCAAACATTACAGTTTTGTCAGTTGACTCGGACGGGTTACAGGCCCAGCCCTTGCTGCACCACTTGCAGCAGATTGTTTTCCGTCAGCGCAATCGCATCCAGCTCCTGGCCGGTCTCGATAGTCTGCAACCACCAGTGACTCTCGCCATGCTCGTCGACCGTGCGCAGCAGCGACTGATCGCGCCCCGGCACCTTGATCTCGACACGTCCGCAACCATCCTCGGTAAACCGCGCAATCGGATCGAACATCAAACTGTGATGGTTGGCTTCGATCACCAGTTGATCAATGGCGTAATCGTGGCTTTCGCCATCCGGCGAACTTTCGCAAACGTGCGTAGGATTTCGCCGAATCTTCAGTCCTACTTCGGTGACTGGTTGCAGCCAGCCCTCAATGCGGTGGTACAAGTCGTACACCTGAGCAGGCCAGCAATCGATTTCCAGCGCCGCATCAGCCTGGGTGTGCCGTGTCTGCTTGAGTCTGGCGGCGAGTTCGTCTGCTTTACTCATGTCGGTTCCCTTGTTGGATGTCTGCCTGTTCAGCGTAGACCTTTGCACGGCGCAGGGCCTTGCCTTGCGTCATGCGCTTGCAATACAAGCGTGTCGAAATCAGCACTGGCCAGGTCTGGCCAACAACGAAAACCACGGACGCAGGCGTCCCAAGGAACGGGTTAATGAAAAAGCTGTTTACAATTCTGGCGCTGATCGCGCTGACGGCCGGTAGCATCGGCACGAGTTCGGCGCGTCAGCCGGCGTCGAACAAAGCGCAGGCCGAATCGGTGGCGGGGGTGTTCGACTACTACCTGCTGGCGCTGTCCTGGTCGCCGACCTTTTGTCTGACGCACAAGGACGATGCGCAGTGCACCGGCAAGGGTTACGGTTTTGTCCTGCACGGTTTGTGGCCGCAATACGCCAAGGGCGGCTGGCCGCAATCCTGCCCGCCGCTGACCAGGCTGTCGGCGGCAGAAACCAGCAAGGGCCTGACGATGTACCCGACGAAAAAACTCCTTGATCACGAATGGTCCAAGCACGGTACCTGCAGCGGTCTTGGCGCGGTGGGCTATCTGGACAAGTCCGATCAGGCCCTCGGCGCGGTGAAGATTCCGCAGGCGTTACAGCCGTTCGGCTCGACGTCGTACTACTTCGAAGCGCAAGAGATTGTCGATCTGTTTCGCAAGGCCAATCCGGGTATTCCCGAGGATGGCATTGCGGTGATTTGCAGCGGCCCGCAGCTGTCGGAAGTGCGGGTGTGCATGGACAAGGATTTGCAGTTCGGCGCGTGTGGCAAAGGGGTGAAGACGCAGTGTCGGGCGGGGGATATTCGGGTGCCGCCGGTACGGTGAGCCATCCGTAATGAGCCAGGAAAAACAGGCGCTCCCGTGAGCGCCTGTTTTTTTGGTCTGAGGATTTGGAAATGTGAATATGAATACTAACCACGCTACTACTCAAACACCATGAACATCCCCACCGCCGACCTGCTCCGCGAAATCAACAAACCCGAATAAAGATCCCCGGGGGATTCAGGCAAATCCCCCCGCATCCACCCCCAATTCCCCACGCAAAAACTCCACCAACCCACGCTGCATCCCGCTCAACACTCCCTCACGACTAACCAGCGCCAGTTCCGTCGGCGCCAACTCCGGCAGATCCCTACACACCTCGTGCTCTGGCAATACCGCCGAAACCGGCAACACCGAAACCCCTAACCCAGACGCCACTGCGGCTTGAATTCCGGTCAGGCTGTGGCTGCCGAACGCCACTCGCCATGGTCGCTGCGCCACATCGAGCAGGCGAATCGCCCGTTGTCGGTACAGGCAGCCCTGCGGAAACAGCGCCAGCGGTAGCACACCGCTGGAGGTGTCGAATTCGGTGCCTTTGACCCAGACCAGTCGTTCCGGCCAGGTGGCCCATGCCGGGCCGCTGTCGGGTTCGCGTTTGATCAGGGCAATGTCGATGTCGCCGGCGTCGAGGCGTTGGCGCAGGTCGAGGCTCATGCCACTGATGGTTTCCAGGCGCGCCTGCGGATGGTTGCGGGTGAAGCCGGCGAGGATCAGGGCCATGCGCCGGGCGTCGAAGTCTTCCGGCATGCCGATGCGCAGCACTTCCAGGTCGACGTCGCTGGCCAGCGCTTGCGTGGCTTCGGCGGACAGCGCCAGCAATCGGCGCGCGTAGTGGATCAGCAGTTCGCCGTGTTCGGTGACCGCGACGTTCACTCCGGTGCGGTCGCGCAGGAGTAGCGGGTGGCCGACCAGATCCTCGAGTTTGCGGACCTGCTGGCTGACCGTCGATTGGGTGCGGTGCACACGTTCGGCAGCACGGGTGAAGCTGCCTTCATCGACCACGCAGACAAAGGTTTTCAGCAATTCCAGATCCAGCATGGCGGCGCTCCTGATAGTGGATTTGCGAATGACGATCGCGTGTTTATTTAATTTCACACTATCACCGCGCGCTCATAAGCTGAAGTCCTCACTCTGGAGGAATCGACCGATGACCTTGAACAACACGCCACGCCCGCACTGGCTGACCTTCGATTGCTACGGCACGCTGATTCAGTGGGATGAAGGCCTGAAAGCCGTGGTCGAAAAAATGCTCAGCGACAAGGGCGAGCACACAGTCGACGCCACTAAGTTGATCGAAGTCTACGACCATCACGAGCACTGTCTCGAACAAACGCCGCCGCACCGTTCCTTTCGCGAACTCAGCACCCTCGGCCTGCAACTGGCGCTGGCGGAATTGGGCTTGCCGAGCCAGCCCGAGGACAGTCAGCGTCTGGCGGCGGCCATCCCGAACATGCCGCCATTTGCCGAAGTGGTCGACACCCTCGCGCAGCTCAAAGCCTTGGGCTTCAAGCTGTGCATCGTCTCCAACACCGACGACGCGATCATTGCAGGCAACGTTGCGCAGCTCGGCGGCCATATCGACCGGGTGATCACCGCGCAACAGGCCGGTGCCTACAAACCGGCGCCGCGCCTGTTCGACTACGCTCATGAGCAATTGGGCGTGACCCGGGATGAAGTGGTGCACATCTGCGCCAGCCCCATGCTCGATCACACGGCGGCGCGGGACATGGGTTTTCGTTGCGTGTGGATCGATCGCGGCACCGGGCGCCAGTTGTTGCCCGACTATCGCCCCGACGCGATCCTGTCCAGCCTCGATCAAGTGCTGCCGCTGTTCAAATCCCTCGGCTGGACCTAAGGAGGATTGCCATGGCTCATATCTTGAGCGGCACTGGCAAAGCCAGACCAAGCGCAACGCTGAACCTGGACACCGAAGCGATCATCACCGCCCGCAACGAACTCGCTGCGTGCTTTCAACTGGCCGCATTGCATGGTCTGGAGGAGGGCATCTGCAATCACTTTTCGGCGATGCTGCCGGGGCATGATGATCTGTTTCTGGTCAATCCATACGGCTACGCTTTTTCGGAAGTGACCGCGCAGAATCTGCTGGTCTGCGACTTCGCTGGCAACGTGGTCGATGGCGAAGGCGAGCCCGAAGCGACGGCGTTCTACATCCACGCGCGCCTGCACAAACAACTGCCACGGGTAAAAGTCGCCTTCCACACGCACATGCCGCACGCCACCGCGTTGTGCCTGTTGCAAGGCCCGCCGCTGCTGTGGCTGGGGCAGACTGCGCTGAAGTTTTACGGGCGCACAGCGGTGGACGAGGATTACAACGGCCTCGCGCTGGACGCATCTGAAGGCGACCGCATCGCCAGCGTCATGGGCGATGCCGACATTCTCTTTCTGAAAAACCACGGTGTGATTGTCGCTGCGCCGAGCATTGCCGAAGCCTGGGACGATCTGTATTACCTGGAACGCGCCGCGCAGGTGCAACTGCTGGCACTGGCCACTCAGCGCGAATTGAAACCGGTGCCTCATGCGATTGCGCAGCGCGCCTATGAACAAATGCGTGAAGGCGATGCGCAAAGTGCCCGCGCGCACCTGACCAGCGCGATGCGGCGGCTGGCCCTGCACAACTGATTAACCGTAAAGAAGCAATCGTAAATAAATCGACGAAAAGCGATCATCCAAACTCGCGACGCGCCGATAACTGGGCGGGAGGCGGGCGTTTGCCCGGTACATCCCGGTGGGCTACGCTCACACATACAAGGGTTTCGGGCTCGCGCCCCTGTCGTACCTGCCCAGGACATGCTTTTGCCAATCCCCAATCCCCAATCACGATCCGCATCAAGCCCCCGGCACGCTCAAGCGCCTGCCGCTACGCAAAGCGGCGGTGCTGTTTATCGTTGCGGTGAGCCTGTGCCTGTGCGGTCTGCTGTACCTGCAACTGGAGCAGTCGCGGCGTCAGGATCTGGCGGTGGCGAAAATGGCTTCGGGCAACCTGACCAGGGCCATGGCGCAGCAGGCCGAGGACACCGTGCGGGCGGCGGATCTGGTGATGACCAGCCTCGTCGACTGGATTCAGGACGATGGTTACGGGGCGGTGCAGCGCCCTCGGTTGCAGCGGATCTTTGCCCGCCGCGCGCAGCAACTCGATCAGTTGCATGGCATCTTTCTCTTCGATCGCGAAGGGCAGTGGATCATCACCTCGTTCGCCGATCTGCCTCGTGGCAACGGCGTGGCCGATCGCGAATATTTCAAGTTCCATCAGCAGAATGCCTCGACCGTTGCGCACATCGGCCCGGCGATTCGCAGCCGCGAAAACGGCGAGTGGATCATTCCGATTTCCAGACGCGTCAACGACCAGCTCGGCAACTTTCAGGGCGTGCTGATGGCCGGCATCCGCATGTCCTACTTCGATCAGTTCTTCAAAAGCTTCAGCCTCGATGACAGCGGCATCATGTTTCTGGCGCTGACCGACGGCACCTTGCTGGCGCGACGGCCCTTTGATGAGTCGTTGATCAATACCTCGGTGGCACACGGCGAGATCTATCAAACCCTGCTGCCGAACGCTAACGCTGGCACCGCGATGCTCAACTCCGTGGTCGACGGCGTGACCCGCTTGTATGGCTATCGACAGCTCGCCTCGTATCCGCTGGTGGTCTCTGCGGCGACGTCGCAAGACACGATTCTGCAGGGCTGGTATGACCGCGCCTATCAGTCCAGCGTGATTGTCGCGCTGGTGATTCTCGGGGTTGGCCTGTTCGGCTGGGTGTTCATTCATCAAGTGCGCGATGGCGAACGTATCGAGAAAAACCTGCGCAAGGCGCAACTGGCGCTGGAGCAGATCGCCACCCACGACAGCCTGACCGGGTTGGCCAATCGACGCTTGTTCGAGCGCTCGCTGGACATCGAATTTGCCCGGGGCGCGCGCCAGGTCAGTCCGGTCAGCCTGATCATGCTCGATATCGATTTCTTCAAGCGCTACAACGACGCGTACGGCCATGTCGCTGGCGATCAATGCCTGGCGCAGGTTGCGCAAGTGGTGAAGGCCTGCTGCCAGCGCAAGTCGGATCTGGCGGTGCGTTACGGTGGTGAAGAGTTCGCTGTGCTGTTGCCGGATACGGACATCAGCGGCGCGCTGGCGATAGCCGGGCAGATTCGCCGTAGCGTGATCGACAAGCACATCATCCACAGCGGCTCGCCGACCGGTTATCTCACCGTGAGCCTGGGCTGTTATTCATTCATTCCGCATGGCAACGACAGCCCGCAGGTGTTTATCCAGCGCGCGGACGCGGCGTTGTATCAGGCGAAAAATGCCGGGCGCAATCGCGCGGCGGTGTTTACAGCTGAAGAGGGTTTTGCCGAGTTGATGCGTTCGGATCGCTGATTTTTTCAATCAACAGACGTCAGAAGTGGGAGCGAGCCTGCTCGCGAATCGGTGTGTCAGCTTGCATCAAGGTTGGCTGACAGACCGCTTTCGCGAGCAGGCTCGCTCCCACATTGGGTCCTGATGTAAGCAGGACTATCTGGGATGGCTCTTGTTCGTTCAGCTGCCCGTGCCACCGTCCGCACCACCCGTGCCGCCGCCGGCCGAACCGGTGCCACCGCCCGCGCCGGAACCCGAACCACTGGCGCCGCCATTGGTGCCCGTGCCAGTGCCCATGCCCGAACCAGTTCCTGTCCCTGTCCCTGTCCCGGTTCCTGTGCCAGTTCCGTTATTGGTTCCACCAGAATTGCTGTCAACGGAAGGCGAGCCCGGCGTGCTGTCTGGCGGCATGGTCGAGCTGCTGGCGCCGCCGGACTTGGTGCCCGTCGCATCGGTGCTGTCATTGGCAGCGAAGCTGGCGGCGGATGCCGTGGCGAGCAGGCCGGCCAACAATAACGAAGTGAATTTGCGCGTCATCATGGTACGTCTCCTGATAAAGGGGATTACCTGATATTGGTCTTGCGCACTGAAACCTTGGTGCCCGTCGAGTGACGAGCGGTCAGTCGCCGCGCCAAGTGGCCTACCGTTCTTCTGCAATATTGGCTATTTGCCGAACCACCCCCGGGGACTAACGTAGCCACACATTCAATCGCTACCCCGGAGCCCACCATGCAACCTCGTGCCGATTTCTACACCGCTTCCCCTGATGCCATGAAAGCGATGATGGCGCTGGAAAATGCCGTCTCGAAACTGTCGCTGGAAAAGAGCCTGCTCGAACTGGTCAAGCTGCGCTCTTCACAGATCAACGGCTGCGCATTCTGCATCGACATGCACACCGCCGACGCGATCAAGGACGGCGAAACCCCGCGTCGTCTGTTCGCCGTGACAGCATGGCGGGAAGCGCCGTTCTTCAGCGAGCGTGAACGTGCCGCACTGCTGTGGACCGAGTCGCTGACACAACTGAGCCTGACCCACGCGCCGGACGAAGACTATGAAGTCGTCGCTGCGCAGTTTTCGCCGAAGGAACTGGTTGACCTGACGGTGGCGATCAACACCATCAATGGCTGGAATCGCCTGGCAGTGGGCTTCCGCAAACTGCCGCAGGCCTAAGCTGCCCACAATCCCCTGAAGGAGCTGCGCAAGGCTGCGATAATTTGATCTTGTCCTTTAAAAGCAAAGTCAAAAGCTCGCAGCCTGCGGCAGCTCCCGCAGGCGGGGCATCAATGCCCGTGCGCTCGGCGCTCTTGCGCATCAAGGGCGCCATCGCTGTGGCGATGATGAAGCAGACCGTGATCATCACCGGCCAGCATGGCGCCGGTGCCTTGGAACCGGTCAGTCATCACGGCTGCGCTTTGGCGATCGCTTGGGTACGGCAGGCGCGTTGCTGGGCTTGATGTATGCCTGGTTGATAGGCACGGGTCTGATGCACGCCGGCCGGTTTCAGGGTTTGGGAGAAACACTGATGGTCTGTAGCGCTTGGGCGTTGGCGCTGACCATTCAGACCAGAGAACTTTGATTGCTTCAGGAGATTTTCAGTGTTGTCAATTTGATTATCAGGTGTTGACATATTCTGAAACAAGTGTGAGATTAGTCGCCGTGAGTAAGGATGTACTCATCGCTATAGATCAGACTATGAACGGCTCAAGGGATTGGCATGTTTCATCTCATCGCATTACTTATCTGTTCGCCTCCGCATGCCTTTACCGTCAAGGCAGTCAATCGTTGCTCTGTCTTTCTTCTGCGCTGTAGCAATAGTTATTCTTCAACCCTCGGCGCGGGAAAATTTCTTACCGACCGGTAATTCCGGAAAATAACCAGATCCTGGAACTCGTTCGTTTCTTTTTGGAAGCGCGCGATACGTTTTGGTAACCGGAATGAAAGAAGCGACCAACAAGTTATCGTGGGCCGCCTGCATGTCGGATGAAGTCTTTCGTCTGGTTTTTGACAAGCCTTGATTACGCTGGAACAAGGTCGTTCATATCCATCGGTACAAATAGGCAGCATCAAAAATATGAGTAAGAAAATCACTATGTTGCTGAGTTTGGTATTGGCTGCGCAAACATCCGTGTCCGTCGCGGATAACGCTAACGGGAAAAAACTGTATCTGCAGCGATGCGCAGTTTGCCACGGAGCAGACATCAGAGGGACAGGTCCCTTGGCGAACAAAAGCAATCCAGCAACTCCTGATCTTACTCTGCCAGGTTTCAGAAAAAGACTTGATGAATATCCGGGGGTTATCGTTTCGTCGGTGATACTTCGGCCCAGCGGGAATTTGATCCCGAAAACATTGCGAGAAAACGGCGTAAAGATACCGCCACATGCGTGGAGTATTAACGACCTTCGTGATTTGCATCAGTACATGAGCAGTGTGATTTTCAGGAAGAACTGATTTCGACATGGATGGCGAAGGCAGCGTCCCGGCCATTTGAATTGTGTTTGCTTTAAGCCTTATTACTCAGAGGGACAACCCCATGCGGACAAAGGTTGCAATCGTTGGAGCAGGGCCGGCTGGATTAATGTTGGGGCAACTGCTTTCGCAGATGAATATCAGCAATATCATTGTTGAAAGCCGATCCAGGGAATACGTCGAGGGACGCAGTCGTGCGGGCCAGATTACACCCGCGACTGTCCGCATCCTGACACAAAGTGGTGTGGGTGAAAGAGTTCATGCTGTAGGGATGAAACATTCCACCCTGCAGTTCCATTACGACGGATCTACCCGTGAACTGGATTTCGAGGCACTCACCGGGCAAACCGTAATGATTTACGGGCAACAGGAAATCATCAAGGATCTCGTCGCAGCACGGTTGCGGACAGAGTATCCGCTGCTGTTTGGCGCTGCCGATGTCCAAGTGCATGGCACTGATGGTAACTCGCCTTCGGTGACGTTCCGACATGACGGCAGGCAGCAGAGTGTTGAATGTGATTTTGTTGTCGGCTGCGACGGCTTTCATGGCATTTGCCGGCCGCAAATCGCTGACGCACTCACTTGTTATTCTCATGCTTACCCGTTTGCATGGCTGGCGGTACTCGCCGAAATGACGCCAATTGCCAAGGATGTCATCTTTTCCAGCCACGAAACCGGGCTGGCATTGTTCACCATGCGCTCGGCGAAGGTTTCAAGAATTTATCTGCAATGTTCTCCGGACGAAGATCCCAATGAGTGGTCTGCCGCGCGCATCTGGGATCTCTTGCAATCGCGGATTGAAGGGCGGCCGGAGAAAGTTGACGGCGGGGACATTATTGAAAAAAGTATTGTGCAACTGAGAAGTTTCGTTGCCGAAAAAATGCAAAAGGGCAGGTTGTTCCTCGCGGGCGATGCCGCGCACATCGTGCCGCCTACTGCTGCCAAGGGGCTTAACCTGGCTGTCTCCGATGCCAATATTCTGGCTCGTGGCTTCGAGCATTTTTATGCCAGCGACAAGGACGATCTGTTGCTGTCGTATTCCGGCATTGCGTTGAAACAGGTGTGGCGGGATGTGCAATTTTCCCATTCGATGGCGATGTTGCTGCATCGTTACGACGACAATGCTCAATTCCACAGACGACTTCAAATAGCTGAACTTGATCGCATTCTCGGCACTGGCCCGGCGGCGCAGAATTTCGCCGAACTGTGGGTGGGCAGTCCTCCCTTCGCCGCGTCGATTTAAATCAGGCCTAGATCAAGTTGATCAGTGAACGCATGGAGTTGTGCAATGGCTCAAACACGCAAGGTCTTGATTATTTTGCATCAGGGACACTCGACGCCCGGCCGCGTAGGCGTCCTCCTGAATCAAATGGGATTTGAGCTGGATGTCCGCCGACCACGATTCGGTGATCCGCTTCCGCAGTGCATGGCAGAGCACGCGGGCGTGGCCGTTTACGGCGGCCCGATGAGCGCTAATGATAACGACGCTTATATTCGCGACGAGATCGACTGGTTGGCCAAGCCGTTGAAGGAAGGCAAGCCTTTGCTGGGTCTTTGTCTGGGCGGGCAAATGCTGACTCGGCACTTGGGATCGCGCGTCTACCGACTGGATGGTGGGATAACCGAGGCCGGTTATTACCCGATAACACCGCTGGCTGCTGCTCACGAGATAACGGCTGACGCCTGCGCTCCTTTTCCAGACCATGTCTATCAATGGCACAGCGAAGGCTTCGATCTGCCGCCAGGCGCTACGCAGCTAGCCGAAGGTTCGACCTTTCCGGTTCAAGCCTATCGATATGCAACTAACGCCTACGCTCTGCAGTTTCACCCGGAAGTGACTTACGAGACGATCGACCGTTGGGCAATGCTCGGTGGCGAACGACTCAAAGCGCCGGGTACCCGGCCTGCAGCCGAACATACTGCCGGTTGGCATCAATATGATTGCGCGGTGGCGACCTGGATCAAAGCGTTTCTTCCCAAATGGATCGGATCGCCTGCTTGAGAACTGAAAGTCCGAGTATCAAAACCTGACTGAATAACTTCAATAAATATTGTCTTGAATTCGCGACTTATGCGGGGATTGCGCGGTATGGATTTTCAACTTTGGATATTGTTTTGCGTAGTATTTCTATCGGCCGCGATACTTCCCGGGCCGAATGTTGCCTTTTCCATGGCACAAGCCCTGGATCACGGTTTCAAGGAATCGTTTCCAGCTGCCATTGGTTTCGGCCTGGCCAGTGGCGGGCACGCCGTTATTGTTTTGTCCGGTCTAGGGATATTGGTAAGAGATAACCCCGGTATTTTGTTCTGGCTGAAATGGGTGGGCGTTGTTTACCTGCTCTATCTCGCTTTTAAAGCGCTGCGTTCGCATACCCAGGTTGCAGTTGCCACTTCGCGCAAGCGAACCCCTCTGCAAATGTTTACCGGAGCGATGATCGTTTCGTTTACAAATCCCAAGGGGATATTGACCAACATCATCTTGTTTCCAACGTTCATCGATAACGCCTTGCCGTATATTCCGCAGTGCATTGCATTGGTGTCGACGGCAATATTCATCTCTACCACAGTATATGCACTGTATATGCTCATGGCGGGGCATGCGGCGAAGATTCTTCGCACAAAACGCCAAATGAGTGTCGTAACAGGGGTTTTATATATCGGCGTCGCTGCGGCCATTGCGACAACTATCTGAAAGCTTACGGGTATTCAAGGAGGGATTCGGATTGATTGGCGTATTTGATTTCGGCAGCGGTGGTTTAACGGTAATGCGCGCGTTTGAGTCGGCCCTGCCCGATGAGCAGTTCGTCTATTTGGGCGATCATGGAAACGCACCTTATGGCAATGATGCAGTCGACGATATCCATGATCTTACCCAGGCCGCCATTACTCGCCTTTTCAAGTATGGCTGCTCATTAGTTGTCATCGCCTGTAACACGGCGGTTGCCACCAGTCTGCAAAGATTGCAGCAGACGTGGCTTGCTGAGGTTCATCCCGGTCGCAGGGTGATCGGCGTTGTTGCACCTGTCGCCGACAGGATCGCGAACTCTGCTTGTGATTATCCAGTGCAAAGCGTCGCGGTCTTCGCGACTCAGCACACGGTTCAGTCAAATATCTTTGCGTCGCAAATCAATAATCGGCGTGCCGATATAAAGGTGTACCAACAAGCCTGTCAGGGCCTGGCGTTGCTCATTGAACAAGGTGTGCCTGAGGACATGCTGCGCACTGAGATTCGTAAACATGTCAATGCGCTCCTGAGTGCTGCTCCACAGGTGCCAGATGTTTGCATACTGGGCTGTACGCATTATCCGATTATTGAACACCTCTGGCGCCGCGAGCTGCCGGATTCCATGCGACTGATTTCCCAGTCCGACGCCGCCGCTGAAAGTCTGGTGGAGTACCTGAAAAGTAATCCTCATCTCTCAAGTGCAAGAGCAGGCGGCAACAGGTTCTTGACGACAGGCGATAGTGCAACGGTTTCACAACGAGCCTCGTTGTTCTACGGGGCGAGGGTGGCGTTTGCACCAATTGATGCATAGCCGATTACCACAAGTTTCGCCCTTTGTTCACCAGTGTCACACGGAGTGGAAGGGGCGATGAAACGGATAGTCAATATTTCAGGAGAAAGCGATGAAACTGGTTGGCATGATGGGATCACCCTATGTTCGGCGCGTGGCCGTTTCTATGCGGCTGATGGGGCTGGAACATGAACATCGGCAGATCTCGGTGTTTCGCGATACGGATGAATTTCGAACCATCAATTCGGTGGTCAAGGCGCCGACGCTGATTTGCGAAAACGGCGAAATGATCATGGACTCATCGATGATCCTTGATTATCTGGAGGCGCAGGTCGCACCGGACCGCAGTTTGATGCCGAAGGATTCGGCGGAGCATCAAAAGGTGCTGTCGCTCATCGGGCTCGGCCTCGCGGTATGCGAAAAAGCGGTCCAGCTAGAGTATGAATACAACAAACCGGTCGCTTTTCACTATGAGCCTTGGCAAACGCGCGTCACCGAGCAATTGCATGCCGCGTTGGCGCTTCTGGAAAAGGCTGCAGCCAGCGCCAATCCTTGGCTTGCAACGGCGCAGTTGTCTCAGGCCGATGTAACCGTGGCCGCCGCCTGGCGCTTCACCCAGTTCAGGGTCTCCCACTTGGTCGAGGTACAGAACTACACAGCGCTTGCCGCTTACGCTGACCGGGTGGAGCAACTGCCCGAGTTTGTTGCTACGCCGCTGAAATAAGCGCTGTGCCTGCCCCGGTATCGGGGCAGGCCGCAACCGTCCGATTCGCATCACCGCACCCTACAAGATCCCTCTCAATCGCAATGGCAAATCTGATCGCAGGGCTATGACGCTGTTGGCCGATCTGTTACTGCGTGATCAACCGGAGACACAAGGATGTTGAGCCTAGAAGATTTTTTTGCCTATGGCGAGGCGGGGTATACCCATGTGCCGCTTTGGCAAACCCTGTCATTGCCGCCAGAGGTGGAAGCCGTTGCGCTGTATCAGGCTCTAGCCAACTGCGGGCAAGATTATCTGTTCGAAACCGGCCACTGGCACGAGGGTGTGTTCGCGCCGGCGTACTCGGTGATTGGCCTGCCTTGCAGTCAGCGCGTCGAACTCGATGAGGGTGTCTTGCGCCTGTACCGTGACGGACAGATTTCGGTGACGATTGACTGTATTGATCCGTTGGCAGAACTGGGCAAGTTGCAGAAGGGCTTTCGTATACCGCAATGCCCGGGCCTGCCATGTTTCAGCGGTGGGTTCTTTGGCTATTTCGGTTTCGAAACGACTCGGCTCATCGAGTCGCGTCTGCGTCGAGTGCCGCGCAAGCCCTCTGGGTTTCAGCTGCCTGATGTATTGCAATTGATCAGCATGGATCTCGTCGTGCTGGATCACCGCGAGCATCTGGCTTATTGCATCGTGCATGAACCCCCGAAGGCGCTGGGCGATTACCAGTGTGGGCAGGATCGGCTCAACCGACTGATCGCAAATGTGCGCCCGTTGCTCGTACCGCGCGCCTCTGGCGGGCATGTGGTCGAGGTGACAACGCCGGTCGTCGAATCGGCCTTCCCGAAGTCAGCGTTCATTGAGGCCGTAGCAAGGATCAAGGACTACATCGCTGCGGGCGATGTGATGCAGGTGGTTTTATCCCAACGCATGAGCCTGCCTTTCGACGAGGACGCCGTCGCGCTGTACCGATCCCTGTCCGATCTGGGCCACACGCCTTATCGCTACTTGTTGAACCTGGGCGACTGCCAGGTGGTTGGCGCCTCTCCGGAAATGTTGTTTCGTCAGGAGCAACAAACGGTGGCCACCCGGCCAATGGCTGGTACACGCCGGCGGGGCAGTGGGGCAGTCGAAGACCACCGACTCAGGGATGAACTGCTCGCTGATCCGAAGGAAATTGCCGAGCATATGATGCTCGTTGACCTGTCGCGCAATGACCTCGGCCGATTGGCTCGCGTCGGCAGTGTGCAGGTGACGCAGTTGCTGAACGTGGAATATTTCTCCCATGTCATGCACATCGTCTCAACCGTGACCGGGCAGGTGCCGGACCACGTGACCGGGCTGGACCTGCTCAAAAGCATTTTCCCCGCAGGCACGCTGAGCGGGGCCTCGAAGGTGCGGGCGCTGGAGATCATTGCCGAACTGGAACCGCATTCTCGCGGGGTGTATGGCGGCGCGATCGGCTATCTCGACTGGAGCGGCCGTGCCGACCTGGCGATCGCCATTCGAACCGCACTGCTGCAAGACGCCCGTCTCTACGTTCAGGCCGGCGCCGGCGTGGTGCAGGATTCGGTAGCCGATCGTGAGTGGCAGGAAACGCTGGAGAAAAGCCAGTTGCTGCGGGTCGCCGCCGGCCGCTGTCAATCGATCGCCCAACGCCAGGAATTGCCATATGCACTTAATGATCGATAACTACGACTCCTTCACCTACAACATCGTGCAGTACCTGGGCATGCTCGGGGCTGAGGTTGAAGTGGGTCGTAATGACGAAATGACCTTGGCTGACATCGAAGCGCTGGCGCCAGAGTCTTTGATTGTCTCGCCTGGGCCGTGCTCTCCAACAGAAGCGGGCATTTCCCTTGCGGCCATCCATCATTTCGCAGGCCGTTTGCCGATATTGGGCATCTGTCTGGGGCATCAATGCGTTACCGCTGCTTTCGGCGGCGAGGTGCGCAGGGCGAGGCAGGTGCTGCACGGCAAGGTTTCCCGTATCAGTCACGACAGTCGTGACCTGTTCGACGGCTTGCCTGACGGCTTGCAAGTCGCGCGGTACCACTCTCTGGTGGCGGGTGTCTTGCCCGGCGAATTGGTGGCTACTGCGCACGTGCTGGATGACGACGGCATGCCGGGTGAGATCATGGCGCTTCGGCACCGAGACCTGCCGATCTATGGGGTGCAGTTTCACCCGGAGTCATTGATGACGCCGCAAGGTCTGGCGATGTTGGCAAACTACCTGCAACTGGTTGAGCGAACCCGGCTGACCAGGTACGCGCCCTGAGCGCTCTGTTCGAGGAATCGATTGCCTCGCCTTAATAGGAAGCATTACTATTCGCGCCTCTTTCCTCAGCGCGTCGCCAACCCTCATGCGTCCCCGCAGACCCGGCTTTTTCGAGCATTACGAAGAGTTGATCGGCACCTGGACTCGTCGCCTGCGCAATCGCGCGCAGGCCGAGGATCTGGCGCACGACACCTTTGTGCGGGTGCTCGAGGCGGATTCGGCGGCGGTGCAGCAGCCGCGTGCGTATTTGCACCAGACCGCACGCAATATCGCCGTTGACGGTTATCGGCGTGAGGACCGGCGGGGCGTCATGGAGTCGGAGGCGGTCGAGGACAGTGCGTCGTCGGCGGGCGATCCGGAGCATTACATGCACGCGATCCAGTTGGCCGATTCCATCGAACGCGCGCTCACCGAGCTGCCGCTCAACTGCCGCAAAATCTTTGTCTGGCAGAAGATCGAAGGCCTGACGCAGGCAGAAATCGCCGAACGCCTGGGGCTGTCCAAGAACATGGTCGAAAAGTATATGATCCGCACCCTGCGCCATCTGCGTGAGCGGCTGGATGGCTTGCAGTCATGATGACGTGTGACGTCGAAAAGATCGCAGCCTTCGGCAGCTCCTACAGGGGGGCGTGCCTGGTCTCAACCTCAGCCGGACAGAATATTCCATGATGGAGACGAGAGATTGCGCCTGTGGGCAAGCGGCGGTGCGTGACGAGGCGGCGGCATGGTTCGTGCGTTTGCAGGAACCGAATGTCAGCGTCGAGCAACGGCAGCGCTTCGAGGCCTGGCTGAACGAGCATCCGCAGCACCGTGCAGAATTCCGCCTGCTCCAGGACTTGTGGGCGGCTGCTGATCTGCTGCCGACGTCGCGTCTGCAGGCGCTTGCCGAAACTCCGCCACCTCGCCGCCAACGCCGGCCGTTGTTGCGTTATGCCGTGGCCGCGAGTGTCCTCGCCGTTGCGCTGGGGCTTGGCCTGTTCAGCGGGCTGAATCATCCGGGCGCTTACCGCGCTGAATTCGCCACGGCGCCGGGCGAGCGCAAACATGTGGCGTTGCCGGACGGTTCGCTGATCGATCTGAACAGTCGCAGCCGCTTGCAGGTGCGTTATGAGCAGGATCGACGGGTGATCGAATTGAGCGCGGGCGAGGCGATGTTCAGCGTTGAACACGACGCCTCGCGTCCGTTTATTGTCGAAGCCGGCAGCGGCAGGGTTACGGTCACCGGTACGCGTTTCGATGTGCGCCGCGATGCCACGCAAACCCGCGTGGCGGTGGAGCAGGGCACGGTGAAGGTGCAGGGAAGTGCTGCCCCGGACAACGAGTTCATCAACCTCACCGCAGGCCTCGGCACGGCGGTCGATGCCCAAGGCAAAGTCCTGCCGGCCTACGCGGTCAACCCGGCGCAGCTGACCGCGTGGCGCAACGGCAAACTGGTGTTCAACAACGCCAGCCTCAGCGAAGTAGCGGCAGAAGTATCGCGCTATCGCGACAAGCCGCTGACCGTAACCCAGCCGAACGTAGCCAGCCTGCGCCTGACCAGCGTGTTCAAATCCGACGACACCGACGCCTTGCTCAAAGCCTTGCCGAGCATCCTGCCGGTGACGGTGCGCACCCTTGCCGATGGCAGTCAGGAAATAATTTCCAGATAGCATTCAGGTTTTTTTTCAGTTCATCGTCTTCCTGTTCAACTGCAACTGGTTTGCATTAACAGCCGCACACTCTTGCGATCCACAGGACTCCGTACGACGTGAACATCACCACAACCCACAATAAAAAATCCCCTTGGTTGCCACTGGCCTTGGCGCTCGCGGTCAGTGCCGCGATGCCGTTGGCGTTTGCCGCTGAAGCCATTCATATCCGCGCGCAACCGCTGGGCCAGGCCTTGAGCGAACTGGGCCAGCAAACCTCGCTGCAGGTGTTTTTCAGCCCCGAGCTGGTGGCCGGCAAACAAGCTCCAGCGGTAGACGGCGACCTTTCGCCAGAGCAGGCGCTGCGGCAGTTGCTGCAAGGCAGCGGCCTCGATTATCAGATCAATGAAGGCTCGGTGACGCTCGCCCCAGCCGCCACTTCCGCAGCCAGCAACGGCCCGCTGGAACTGGGTGTGACCGACATCAAAGTGGTCGGCGACTGGCTCGGTGACGCCGACGCTGCGGTGGTGCAGAACCACCCCGGCGCACGCACGGTGATTCGCCGCGAAGCGATGGTCGAGCAGGGCGCGATGAACGTCAGCGACGTGCTCAAGCGCGTGCCTGGCGTGCAGGTGCAGGACTCCAATGGCACCGGCGGCAGTGATATTTCCCTCAACGTCGGCGTGCGCGGTCTGACTTCGCGCCTGTCGCCACGCTCGACTGTTTTGATCGATGGCGTACCAGCGGCGTTCGCGCCTTACGGCCAGCCGCAACTGTCGATGGCGCCGATTTCCTCTGGCAATCTCGACAGCATCGACGTCGTGCGCGGCGCCGGTTCCGTGCGCTACGGGCCGCAAAACGTCGGCGGCGTGATCAACTTCGTGACCCGCGCGATTCCGGAGAAAACCACCGGCGAAATCGGTACCACCCTGGAAACGACGCAGTACGGCGGCTGGAAACACATTGACACCGCGTTCGTCGGTGGCACCGCCGACAACGGCATGGGCGTCGCGCTGCTGTACTCCGGCGTCAACGGCCACGGCTATCGCGAGCGCAACAACGGCAACGACATCGACGACGTGCTGCTCAAGACGCACTGGGCGCCGACCGATCAGGACGACTTCAGCCTCAACTTCCACTACTACGACGCCAGCGCCGACATGCCCGGCGGCCTGACCCAGCGTCAGTACGACGACAAACCGTACGAGTCGGTGCGTGACTACGACCAGTTCACAGGCCGGCGCAAAGACGTGTCGTTCAAGTGGATCCGCCAGATCGACGAGCGCACCCAGGCAGAAATTCTCACCTATTACACCGACAGCTTTCGCGGCAGCACCATCGCCGCGCGCGATCAGCGCACCCTCAGCTCGTACCCGCGTTCCTATTACACATTGGGCATCGAGCCGCGCGTGTCGCGGGTGTTCGATGTCGGCCCGACCACTCAGGAAGTCAGCGTCGGTTATCGCTATCTGAAAGAGGCCATGCACGAAGAATCGAGTCGTCTGGCGCTGGTCAACAACCAGCCGGTGGTCACGCCGACCTCCGACGGCCATGTGTTCCAGGATCGCACCGGCGGCACCGAGGCCAATTCGGTGTATGTCGACAACAAGATCGACGTCGGCAACTGGACCATCACCCCGGGCATTCGCTTCGAACACATCAGCACCGACTGGCATGACCGCGCCGTGCTCGACACCGCTGGCCGCCCGGTACCGGAGAAAAATCGCAGTATCGAAAGCAACGAACCGCTGCCGGCGCTGAGTGTGATGTATCACCTGTCCGATGCCTGGAAGCTGTTCGCCAACTACGAAACTTCGTTTGGCAGCCTGCAGTATTTCCAGCTCGGCCAGGGCGGTTCGGGTGACAGCACCGCCAACGGTCTGGAGCCGGAAAAGGCCAAGACCTACGAGATCGGCACGCGCTACAACGATGATGTCTGGGGCGGCGAGGTGACGCTGTTCTACATCGATTTCGATGACGAACTGCAATACATCAGCAACGACGTCGGCTGGACCAACCTCGGCGCGACCAAGCACCAGGGCATTGAAGCCTCGGTGCATTACGACATGGCCGCACTCGATCCGCGCCTCGATGGCCTGACCGCCAACGCCGGGCTCACCTACACCCGCGCCACTTATGAAGGCGAGATCCCCGGCTTCAAGGGCCGCGATCTGCCGTTCTATTCGCGGCAGGTTGCGACGGTCGGTTTGCGTTACGACATCAATCGCTGGACGTACAACATCGACGGCTTCGCCCAATCGAAACAGCGTTCGCCGGGCACCGGTGTGAATGCGGATGGCAGCTTCAACGGCAACTACATCACCGAAGGCACGGCGGACGGGCAGTACGGCGACATCCCGGGTTACGTGACCTGGAACGTGCGCGGCGGTTATGACTTTGGTCCGCAGGTGTCGAACCTCAAGCTTGGTGCCGGGGTGAAGAACGTCTTCGACAAGCAATACTTCACCCGCTCCAGCGATAACAACTCGGGGATGTATGTCGGCGCACCGCGCACGTTCTTCGTGCAGGCCAGCGTCGGTTTTTAAAACACAAGAGCAAAAGATCGCAGCCTTCGGCAGCTCCTACAGGATGTTCGCCGATCCCCTGTAGGAGCTGCCGAAGGCTGCGATCTTTTGCTTTAGACCTTCAGAACTTTACCGCCAATCGCCACAGCCACCAGCAATACCGCCATCAGTCCAAAGGCAAAACTCAGGCTGCTGGCATGGGCGACAAAACCGATCACCGCTGGCCCGGCGAGAATCCCTGCATAACCCAGCGTGGTAATCGCCGGCACCGCGATGCTCTCCGGCATCACCGTCTGCTTGCCCACCGCCGTGTACAGCACCGGCACGATGTTCGAGCAACCGGCGCCGACCAGCGCATAACCGAGCAGCGCCGCTTGCCAGCTCGGCGCGAAGGTGGCGAGAAACAACCCCGCCGCCGCCAACAGACCGCCGAACAGAATGATCCGCGTGGCCCCCAGCTTGCGCACGATGCGATCACCAAGCAGACGGCCGACGGTCATGGTCAGGGCAAACGCTGCGTAACCCATTCCCGCATAAGCCGTGTCGATCCCCCGTTCCTGAGCGAGGAACACTGCGCTCCAGTCCAGCGCCGCGCCTTCGGTAAGGAAAACGATGAAGCACATGCCGCCGATAAACAGCACGATGCCATGGGGAATCGCGAACGCCGGGCCGGAGCTTTCGCTGCCATAGGGCAGCATGTGCGGCACGCATTTGAGCAAGGCGCCGATCAGCAAAACCACTACCACCAGCATCGCCGCCAGCGGTGTCAGGCCGAGGCCGAGCAGGGCGCTGACACCCGCCGCACCGACGATGCCGCCGAGGCTGAACAGGCCGTGGAACCCCGACATCATGTGCTTGCCGCTGGCGCGCTCGACGATCACTGCTTGCAGGTTCACCGTCGAATCCACCGTGCCGAGGCCGGCACCGAACATGAACAGCGTGGCGATCAGCGCCGGGATCGACGACACCGTCGCCAGCAACGGCAGTGCCGCGCAGATCAGCAAGGTGCCGGCGGTGGCTACACGTCGGCAACCAAAACGCGTGGCAAGAATCCCCGCCAGCGGCATCGCCAGAATCGAGCCGACACCCAGGCACAGCAGCAGTAATCCCAGCGTGCCCTCATCCAGCCCGGCTCGCGCCTTGGCATACGGCACCAGCGGCGCCCAGGCGGCGATGCCGAGGCCAGCGATGAAAAAAGCGACGCGGGTGGACATCTGTTGCAGACGTCCGGGGACGAACGTGTCTTGGGGGTTGAGGCTGGTCATATCGATCCTTGGCAAAAAAACAACTGCATCCCGAGTGACATTCTGACGGCGTTGAGGTTCGATCTCAGGCCTTTCGGGGCATAACGGTGAACATCCTACCCTGTGGGAGCGAGCCTGCTCGCGAAAGCGGTGGGTCAAATAAGGAATTGTCGACTGACGCACCGCCTTCGCGAGCAGGCTCGCTCCCACACTGGTTTGCGGTTTACAGTCGGATTTTCGCCAGCATGGAATACGGGAACAAGGCATGACGAGCTTCTACGACGCACGCGGCAATATCTACGCTGTGGTCTCACCCCAAGCCTTGCGCGAGGCCGGGATTGCTTTGCCGGTCAGCGCCGCCGAGTGCGCCGGGTCTCGGCAGCAATGGAGCGAAGCCGCCATCGCCCTGTGCTGCGATTGGCCGGAAGGCCAGCGTCCGGCCAACGGCAAACCCCACCGCAGTGACGGCCTGCTGATCGGCCCGTTCCAGGCATCTGCGCCTTTCGATGTGCTGATCGTCAACACCGACGGCAGTCTCGCCGAGCGCAGCGGTAACGGCCTGACGATTTTTTCTCAGGCATTGACCGAGCAAGGCTTGATGCCGGAGCAGGGCGCAGTGTTGCGCGTTCATCATGACAAGGGCGAAGAGCTGGATACGGCGGTGACACCAGCCGAAGTCGAAGGCGTGCGCGGTTTCTGGCTCGACCTCGGTCAGCCCGGATTCGGCCCGCAAGCCGTCGGGGCGCGGGCAGTCGAGAGCGTTCAAATCAATAATCGCGACGTCAGCCATGTCCAGCCCCTGGCGCAACTCGATCCCACTTGGACCCACAGCCAATTCGTCCGCATCGGCAATCCGCACTGTGTAACGCTGCTCAGCGATGCAAGCGCTTTGCCGAGCAACGAACAGATGCGTGAACCCACCCTGAACCAACGGCTTACAGCAATCGCCTATGCCATGCCCACCGGTGCCGGCAATCCCTGCCCGGCGGGCGTCAATCTGCAATGGGCCGCGCTGGCGTCGCCGCAGCAAATCCTCGCCCGGGTATTCGAACGTGGCGAAGGACCAACCGCGTCATCCGGCACCAGCGCCAGTGCGGTCGCGTGTGCCGCGTGGCGGGTGGGTTGGGTCGAGGCGGGAGAAGTGCGGGTGGTCATGCCGGGTGGCACCGCACCGGTTTTGCTTGAGGTTTCGCAAGGGGAATTGCTGCGCGTCAGATTGTTTGGCACGGCGCGGTTGATGGATTGATTCGGCCGACGCCATCGCTGGCAAGCCAGGCTCCCACAGGGTTTTGCATGAGGGCCCAATCATGTGCTCAACACAAAACCTGTGGGAGCCTGGCTTGCCAGCGATGAGGCCATCAGCCCCAGCGCAATCTCAACTGAACTCCACCACCGGCATCTGCCGCTTCATCAACACCTTGCCGCCGCGAATCGAATACAGCGGCAGGCCTTGGCTGCGGATCACTTCGTAGTCGCTGTCCGCCGAGAGAATCAGCAGGTTCGCCGGGCGGCCCTGTTCGAGTCCGTAACGCTCGCCCAGGTGCATGGCTTTGGCGCTGTTGTCGGTGACCAGATCCAGCGCGCTTTGCAGGTTGCGATAACCGAGCATGTGGCAGATGTGCAAACCCGCTTCAAGCACGCGCAGGATGTTGCCGTTACCCAGCGGATACCACGGGTCGACGATCGAATCCTGACCGAAACACACGTTCATGCCGGCTTCGAGCAGTTCGTTGACGCGGGTCACGCCCCGGCGTTTCGGGAAGTTGTCGAAACGTCCTTGCAGATGAATGCTTTCGGTCGGGCAGGAAACAAAGCTGATGCCGGAATGGCCGAGCAGGCGGAACAGTTTGGCGCAGTAGGCATTGTCATAAGAACCCATCGCCGTGGTGTGGCTGGCGGTGACGCGGGCGCCCATGTCGCGGCTGCGTGCTTCTTCGGCAAGCACTTCGAGGAAACGTGAATGCGGATCGTCAGTCTCGTCGCAGTGCACGTCGACCAGGCAGCCGGTACGCTCGGCCAGGTCCATGAGGAACTTCACCGAGCTGACGCCCTGATCGCGGGTGTATTCGAAATGCGGAATGCCGCCGACCACGTCGGCGCCCATGCGGATCGCTTCTTCCATCAGCTCGCGACCGTTGCGGAACGACTCGATGCCTTCCTGCGGGAACGCGACGATTTGCAGATCGATCAGGTGACGGCTTTCCTGGCGCACTTCGAGCATGGCCTTGAGCGCGGTGAGTTGCGGGTCGGTGACGTCGACGTGGGTGCGCACGTGCTGAATGCCGTGGGCGGCCAGGGCCTGAATGGTCTTCTTGGCGCGGGTCTTGGTGTCTTCTTCGGTGATGGTGACTTTGCGCTCGCCCCAGCATTCAATGCCTTCGAACAGCGTGCCGCTCATGTTCCAGCGCGGCTCGCCGGCGGTGAGGGTGGCGTCGAGGTGGATGTGCGGCTCGACGAAGGGCGGCACCACCAGATTGCCGCCGGCATCGAGGTCATCCGCGCCGAGGGTCGGCGCTTCGGTCTGACGGGCGATGCTGTGGATCAGGCCGTCTTCGAGGTGCAATTCGTGCAGGCCTTCCTGGTTGCGCAGGCGGGCGTTGATGATGTGCATCAGGCAAATCCTTTTTATAGGTCTTGTAGTGGTGCGCTGACGCGACGTGCGCCCAGCACACCGGTGACGATGACATACGTTAGCGCGGCAGCGGCAATGCCTACCAGCGGCGCGACCCAGGGCGAGCTGAACGCAGCGACGGTTCCGACCCCGTAGGCCCCGAGGCCCGGCCAGTTGAACGCTGGCAACCGTGCGTCGGCCAGACGCGGATAGTGCCCGCGCCAGCGATAGAAAAAGTCAGCCATGATCACCCCGCCAATCGGCGGAATCACCGTGCCGAGCAGGATGAGATACGGCACCAGCATGTCGTACATGCCCAGCAGGGCGAGCAGAGTGCCGATCACCGCGCCACCGAGGGTCACGGTCTTGCGCCGCCCGGTGCGCAGCAGGTTGCAGCCGGCCACGGCGAAGTTGTAGATGGTGTTGTCCTGAGTGCTCCAGATGTTCAGCAACAGCATGGCCATCGCGGCCATGGCGAAGCCCTGCAACAGCAGCACTTCAACCACATCCGGCTGTTGATAGACGATCGCGCCGTACGCGCCGATCAGCACCATCAGCCCGTTGCCGATGAAAAAACCGATCAGGCTGGCCAGCACCGCGACTTTTGCCGAGCGCGAAAATCGCGTCCAGTTGGTGGCTTGCGTTGCGCCGCTGACGAAGGTGCCGAACACCAGGGTGATCGCTGTCGACCAGTCCAGCGAACCGCTCGGCACCACGCTGAGCAAGCCTTCGAAGCCGCCGACTTTCACGGTCGCTGCCCACATCGACAGCATCAGCAGCAACATCATCGCCGGCACCGCGATGTACGAGAGAATCTCCAGTCCGCGATAACCGATGTACGCCGTAGCGCAGAAGCCGAGGCCGAACAGCACCATCAGGACCAGCACGGTGGTTTCATCGAGATTGAAATACTTGCCGATCACCACCGCCGCCGTCGCCGTGCCCCACGCGTACCAACCAATCTGGGTGAAGCCGAGAATCAGATCGCTGAGCTTGCTGCCGACCTCGCCAAAACAGAAACGCCCCATCAGCACCGAATTGATGTAACCCAGCCCTGCGGCGTAAAGGCCCAGCAGCAGATTGCCAACAATGATCACCGCCATCATCTCGGCGAAACCGAACGCGACCCCGAGCTTGCCGCCGGCAAACATGGTCGCAGTGAAAAACGTGAAGCCCAGTAACACCATCGCCGTCGAGGCCAGGCCTTTGCGCGCGTGCATGGGGACTTCACTGAGCGGGTAATCGTTGCCGGGGGCGTTCTGCGTCATGGGGCAGTCCTTGCAGGAAGGGGAAGACGCAGAAGGGTTGCAGCGGTCGTGCCAAGCGGCGCAAGTGACCGAATGTGTAGACGCGAATGGGGTTTTCAGCGCGAAAGCAGTGCACTGAATGCACCAGGAGCCCAATGTGGGAGCGAGCCTGTTATGTGCATGGCAGATGATTCAAACCTGGCGCCGGACTCTTGTGGGAGCGAGCCTGCTCGCGAATACGGAGTGTCAGTCACCGAATAAATTGACTGGAACGGCGCTTTCGCGAGCAGGCTCGCTCCCACAGGGGCGGGGGAGATGTGTGGTGCTTATTCGCCGCGATAGATGCAGCCGCTGGTGCACGTCTCATGAATGCGGATCGCGCTGAGTTCCGGCAGCAATGGCTTCATCTCATTCCAGATGAATTTGGCCAGCACTTCGCTGGTCGGGTTTTCCAGGCCAGGAATGTCGTTCAGGTAGTTGTGGTCGAGGCGCTCATACAGCGGCTTGAAAATCGCTTTGATCTCGGAGAAATCGCGAATCCAGCCAGTGTGCGGGTCGAGGTCGCCGCTCAGGTGCAGCGCGACCTTGAATGAGTGGCCGTGCAGGCGGCCGCACTTGTGGCCGTCCGGGACGTGCGGCAGGTGGTGGGCGGATTCGAAAGTAAACTCTTTGAAGATTTCCACGGTATTTTCGGCTCTGTTCAGATGGCGTTCGCCGCAGCGATTCGGGCAGGCGGCGAGTTTATCAGCTTGTCTTTGGCCGTGCTGACTAAAGGGTCAGCAAGCGGTCGGCGAGGCGACCGTTGGCCGTCAGCTCGAGGAATTCGTCACCCAGTCTCCGGCTCTCGTCCATCGCCGCGTGCCAGTATTTCTGCCGGCCCGGCGCATCGCCCATGAAGCGTTTGAAGTCGTTGCGATCGGGCAGTTTGCCGTAGGGCAGGCGCGCCAGATATTCCTTCGATGGCGCGACCAGCAGCACATCCTGCAGACGCTGCACCGAAGCGCGGCGCCATGGCAGGGTCTTGTCGAACCAGCCGGGAATCACCCGATCGGTGAAGTGCGGATAGAGCACGATGCCGTCGCCGCTGTAGGGCAGGTCGAGGTGGTAGTCGAGCAAACCGCCGTCACGGAACGTACCCGCGCCGGCGCCGGGCAGGTCACGCACGCCTTCCATCACCATCGGAATCGACCCGGAAGCGAGCAGGGCCTGGCGCAGGTTGCCGGTATTGAGGGCAACGAAACGCGAGGGGAAATCCGTCAAGGCATCAAGCGGCGGGGCCAGGCGCGGATCGTGAATGATCAGCCGCTCGAAGTGCCGCGACAGCCGTGCACGGCCGCGCAGGTTGTCGGCGATCACCGAACCCAGTGCCAGACCGAGGCGCCCGCGATGGTCTTCGGCGAGGCGGCCCTGGCTTTTCACCACCATGATGTTCAAGCGGTAATCGGCGTTATCGAGGATGCTCGCATCGCGGCCGTCGAGCAGGTCATTGAGCATGCGCTGCGAGCTCTGGCTGATCTCGGCCATGGTCACGCCTTTGTTGAAATGCTGCTCGGCGTACAGCTCACCGAGGCGGCGAATGCCTTCGGTGGCGACCGGCAGGCAGGCGCTGGCGAAGCGCCAGGAACCCACCGAGGCGCCGATCAGCGAACGCTCACGCGGCGCACCCGGCAGCCACTCGCCGAACAACGCCAGATCCAGCCCCTGAATCCCCAACGCCTTCGGCCCACCGGCCGCACCGGGCAGGGTGCCGACGTCTGCGGCGTGCAAGCCCTGCGCACGAATCCGCGCCATGGCCCGTGGGCCGGCCTTGAGGGTGAGGGCGGGAAACTTGATGTGGATGGCGGTCATACCGGTCTCGATCGTTAGCAAGCTGGCGATTATAAGCACATGTTGCAGGCCCATGTCGGAGTGAGCCTGCCCCACAAGGGGGGCAGACGCAAACCAGTGTGGGAGCAAGCCTGCTCGCGAAAGCGGTGGGTCAGAAACATCGTTGCAGCTGACACTACGCCTTCGCGAGCAGGCTCGCTCCCACAGGGGTGCTTGCCAGCAATGGGGCACAATGATGGCCATTCAGTTTCAGTTAAGTTGACCTCGCTATGGTGCCCACCTTAAGCAACATATAAGAATTCGGAGACACCATGAAAACCCTGACTGCCCTGACCACTGCCTCGATCCTCGGCCTTGGCGCCAACACTGCGCTGGCGCGCGATCTCGGGCCTGACGAAGCGCTTCGTTTGCGCGACGCTGGTACTATCGTCTCCTTCGAGAAGCTCAACGCCATCGCGCTGGAAAAACACCCCGGTTCGGAAATCACCGAGACCGAGCTGGAGGAAGAGTACGGCAAGTTCATTTACCAGATCGAACTGCGCGACCCGAAAGGGCTGAAGTGGGATCTGGAGTTGAACGCGGTCGATGGTGAAGTGCTCAGGGATCATCAGGATACGTAATGAAGCTGAATAGTCGCGCCACCCGCCTGACGGCGCTGGCGCTGGTGTTGTTGTGCAGTACGGCCATGGCTCGCGACCTCGATCAGGACGAGGCGCTGGCCCTGCGTCGCGATGGTGTGATCCTGCCGCTGGAGCAAGTGCTGCAGCAGGCCATGGATCGCTACCCCGGCGCCAAACTGCTGGAAGTCGAGCTGGAAGAAAAACACGACGTGTACATTTACGAAGTCGAATTGCTGACGGTCGAGGGCGTGGCGCGCGAGCTGCACCTGAAGGCCGATACCGGCGAGTTAGTCAAAGACAAGGAAGATTGATCGATGCGTTTGCTTCTGGTGGAAGACCACGTACCGCTGGCCGACGAATTGCTCGCCGGCCTGCAACGCCAAGGCTACGCGGTGGATTGGCTGGCCGATGGCCGTGACGCGGTGTATCAGGGCAGCAGCGAGCCCTATGACCTGATCATCCTCGATCTCGGCCTGCCCGGCGTGCCGGGGCTGGACGTGCTGGCGCAGTGGCGCGCCGCCGGTCTGGCGATTCCGGTGCTGATCCTTACCGCGCGCGATTCCTGGGCCGAGCGCATCGAAGGGCTGAAAGCCGGCGCTGACGATTACCTGACCAAACCGTTCCACCCGGAAGAACTGTACCTGCGCATTCAATCGCTGCTGCGCCGCTCCAAGGGCCAGGCCAACCAGCCGACCCTGCAAGCCGCCGGCCTGCATCTGGACGAAGGCCGCCAGTGCGTGGTTCGCGACGGCGCCGACATCCAGCTGACCGCCGCTGAATTCCGCCTGCTGCGTTATTTCATGCTGCACCCCGAACAGATCCTCTCGAAAAGCCACCTCGCCGAACACCTCTACGACGGTGAGACCGAGCGTGACTCCAACGTCCTCGAAGTCCACGTCAATCACCTGCGGCGCAAGCTCGGCAAAAGCGTGATCGAAACCCGTCGCGGTCAGGGATACCTGTTCGGCGGACAAGCTTCATGAGATCAATCCAGCGCCGTTTGAGCCTGGGTCTGATCAGCGTGATGGTGGTGGTCGGTCTGGTGCTGGCGCAAACCAGCCTGTGGTTGTTCGAAGTCGGTTTGCAGCGCTACCTCGAAGCCGGCCTGCGCAACGACAGCGAAAGCCTGCTGGTTGCGCTGGTGCGCGGCCCGCAAGGTCTGCAACTGGATGAACGGCATCTGTCGCCGGCCTATCAGCGGCCGTTTTCCGGGCATTACTTTCGCATCGATTTCTCCGACAGCCACTGGCGTTCGCGCTCGCTGTGGGATCAGGAACTGCCGCTGCTGCAACACCCGGGGCTGCACAGCAACCTGCAACTGGGCCCGGGCGGGCAACGCTTGCTGATACTGCGCTCGGACTATCGACGCCTGGGTCAGTCGATCTCGATCAGCGTCGCCCAGGATTACACGCCGGTCAGCGACAGTTTCCAGCGCATGCGCCAGATCGGCCTCGGCCTCGGGCTGGCGGCGTTGCTTCTGATTCTGTTCCTGCAACGCCTGACCGTACGCCGCGCCCTTAAACCGCTGGAACGCGCGCGCGAGCAGATCGCTCAGTTGCAGCAGGGCCAGCGCTCGCAACTCGACGATCAGGTGCCGGTGGAGCTGGAACCGCTGGTGGCGCAGATCAACCATTTGCTCGCCCACACCGAAGACAGCCTCAAGCGCTCGCGCAATGCCTTGGGCAACCTCGGCCACGCGCTGAAAACCCCGTTGGCGGTGCTGCTCAGCCTGGCCTCCAGCGACAAGCTCGATGACCATCCCGAGCTGCGCAGGATCCTCAAGGAACAACTGGAGCAGGTGCAGCAGCGCCTCAATCGCGAACTCAATCGCGCGCGGTTGTCGGGGGATGCGCTGCCCGGCGCGTTGTTCGATTGCGATGCCGAGCTGCCGGGGTTGCTGGCGACCTTGAACATGATTCACGGCGAGCATCTGGCCTTGAGCTACGTCGCACCGCCGGGTTTGCAACTGCCGTGGGACCGCGAGGACTTGCTCGAACTGCTCGGTAACCTGCTCGACAACGCCTGCAAATGGGCCGATGCCGAAGTGCGCTTGAGTGTGATCGAAAGGTCTGACGGCTTTGCCCTGAGCGTGGAAGATGACGGTCCGGGGATTCCCGAAGAGCAGCGCACTCAGGTGTTCAGCCGTGGCACGCGGCTGGATGAGCAGACCCACGGGCATGGGCTCGGCCTTGGGATCGTGCGGGATATTGTCGAAACGTGGGGTGGTTTGCTGGTGTTGGGCGAAAGCGAGTGGGGCGGGTTGAAAGTGGTGATTGAACTGCCTCGGCGGTGAGCCCTTGAAAAGCCCCTCACCCTAACCCTCTCCCAGAGGGAGAGGGGACTGATTGTGTTGTTCTTGAGAGATGCACCCACTTGAAATCCGAGTCGAACTCAGGACTTGAATGGCATGAAGATCGGCTCCCTTTCCCCCTCGCCCCTTGGGGGGAGAGGGCTGGGGTGAGGGGGGATTGGAACTGACACCCCGCACTTGTGCATCAAACGCGAAACTGATCCATCAACCGCTGCTGCTGATTCGCCAGGCTGTTGAGCGACTGGCTCACGCGCGCCGATTCATTGGCCTGCCCGGACAGCGACTCGGTCACATCGCGAATCGTTGCCACGTTGTTATTGATCTCTTCAGCCACTGCGCTCTGCTCTTCGGCAGCACTGGCGATTTGCAGGTTCATGTCGCTGATCACCGTCACCGCATCGCCGATCTGCCGCAACGCCGTGACAGCCTGACCCACCTGCTCAACGCTGCCCTGGGCCTGACGATGGCTGTTGCCCATCGCACCGACCACTTCCTGCGTGCCGTTCTGCAATTGCTCGATGACCTGGCGGGTTTCCTCCACCGACTCCTGAGTGCGGCGCGCGAGGTTGCGCACTTCATCGGCGACCACAGCAAAACCGCGTCCGGCTTCACCGGCACGGGCGGCTTCGATGGCGGCGTTGAGTGCGAGCAGGTTGGTCTGCTCGGCGATGGCGCGGATGGTCTCCAGCACCGTGCCGATCTTCTCACTGTTGGCGGCCAGGCCTTCGACCTGGACCATCGCTGCGCTCATGTCGGCGGCGAGGGTGTCGATGCTCGCGGTGGTGTGGTCGATCACGGTCAGACCCTGGCGGGTGGCGCGGTCGGCGTCCTTGGCGGCTTCGGCGGCCTGGGCGGCACTGCGCGCGACGTCCTGGGCGGTGGCGCTCATTTCGTGGGAAGCGGTGGCGACCTGATCGACCTGACGGTATTGCTGCTCCATGCCGGCGCTGGTCTGGGTGGCGATGGCTGAGGACTGGTCGGCAGTGTTGCGCGCGTCCTGCACCGAGCGCTTCACCTCGGCGATGATCGGCTGCAACTTGTCGAGGAACTTGTTGAACCAACCGGCCAACTGGCCGAGCTCGTCCTGCTTGTCGTAGGCCAGACGCCGGGTCAGGTCGCCTTCGCCGCTGGCGATGTCTTCAAGCATGTGCGCCACACCGAGGATCGGCTTGGTCACGCTGCGCGCCATCAGCCACACCAGCAACAGACCGATCAGCGCGGCGAACAGGCCCAGGCTCAGTTCGATCAGCGTGCCTGAGGTATTGCTCGCATCCAGTTGCTGCTTGAGCGCTTCGGCGCGGCTGACCAGGACTTGCTCCGGCACATCGAGCAACACGCCCCACGCCGGTCCGTCGGGAATCGGCTGGAACGGCGACAGCACTTTCAACTGGCCGTTGCTGTGCAGGCTGCTCACGCCAGTGCTCGAGGCGAGCAGGCGCAGCAACTCGCTGCCGCTGGCCTGATCCACCGCATCCAGGCGCTGGCTGAGTTTGCCGGCATCCGGGCTGTAACCGGCGAGCAGGCCGGCGGGGCTGACGATACTGACGGCGGTCTGACCGTCGTAAAGCTTGCGGCTGGCGTTCTGGCTGATCGCTTGCAGGCTATTGAGGTTGATGTCGACCGACAGCGAGGCGATGACTTTGCCATTGACCTGCAGCGGGAAGACGATGCTGGTCATCAGCACTTTGTGGCCGTCGATGACATAGAAGTACGGCTCGATCACGCAGGGTTTGAGCGTGGTGCGCGGGCAGGTGAACCAGGCGTTGGCGGCCTGACCGCTGGGGCCGGTGCTGGTGTCGCTCATGTCGCTTTCCGGCAGCGCCATCGAGGTGACTTTGCCCGGGGTCGGCTGCGACCAGTACAGGGCAAAACGGCCCTTGTCGTTGCTGCCCAGTTCAGCCTGATCGGCGAACAGTTCGTCCTTGCCGTCCAGCGCATTGGCTTCGAACACCAGCGACAGGCCGAGCAGGTCCGGGTTGGCTTGCAGCGCGGATTTGACCTGACGGGTCATGTCCTCGCGCAGATCGAAGGCATCGAGAAAGCGCTTCTCGGCCTGCTCACGCAAAAACAGTACCTGCCGCGAGAAACCGTGGCCGTACTGATAGGCGTCCATGAATTGCTGACGAATGCCGGCGGCCTGCACTTCACCTTGCGACTCGATCCGCGCCTGCGCCGACTCGGTGAGCATCTCCATGCTCGAGGCCTTGACCAGCGCCGAGCTGTGTTCCATGCGATACAGCGAAAGACCGACCAACAGGGTCACGATACCGGCCAGGCAGAGGCCGGCGAGCAGGGTGATTTTCCATTGGATGGAAAGTTGTCTGAGCGACATGGAAAACATCCTTATCCGATAAATATCTGAGACTTTGCACTGTAGCGGCCGCGTTTCGGCTTTCTTTATGCCGTGAGCGCAATATGACCGATTGCCGCATGCGGGGCCTGTGGTCCTGTGGTCCTGTGGTCCTGTGGTCCTGTAGTCCTGTGGCGAGGGGATTTATCCCCGTTCGGCTGCGAAGCAGTCGTGACACCTGCGTACAGGGTTGATTTAAAGTTTGCCGGGGGCGGCTTCGCCACCCAACGGGGATAAATCCCCTCGCCACAGAGCTTTGACACCGCCGCCACTCTGCGGCACAGTGCGCGCCCTCTAATAAGACCCTCTGTACACCTCCGCCGGCCAACCCCGGGCGGACTCATCCTGTCTGGCGGTGTGTTTTCACCCGCAGTGTTTTTTGAGGTAGTGAAATGAATGCAGTCATAGCAGCCGTCGGCGTCATGCTGATCCTCAGCCTGTCGCGCGTGCATGTGGTGATCGCGCTGATCGTCGGGGCGCTGGTCGGTGGCCTGACCGGCGGTCTGGGCATCGACGCAACACTCAAGGCGTTCAACAGCGGCCTGGGCGGCGGCGCGACGGTGGCGTTGTCCTACGCCTTGCTCGGCGCTTTCGCCGTGGCGATTGCCAAATCCGGTCTGGCCCATGCGCTGGCCGACAAGGCCCTGGCCATGGTGGATCGGCAGCACGCAACCGGCGGCGGTAACGTCAAATGGCTGCTGATCGGCCTGCTGTGGGTGGTGGCGATTGCCTCGCAGAACATTCTGCCGATCCATATCGCGTTCATTCCGCTGCTGGTGCCGCCTCTTCTATATGTACTGACCAAGCTGCAACTCGATCGCCGTCTGATCGCCTGCGTCATGACCTTTGGCCTGATCACCCCGTATATGTTTCTGCCGGTGGGTTTCGGCAACATCTTCCTTAACGAAATCCTGCTGGCTAACGTCGCCCGCAGCGGCGTCGACATCAGCGGCATCAATGTCACCCACGCCATGGGCATTCCGGCGCTGGGCATGGTCTTCGGCCTGGCGATGGCGTTCATCAGCTACCGCAAGAAGCGCGTGTATGACCTGGCGAAGATCGAACAGGTCGAACAGACGGCGGTGCACTACAACCCGTTGAGCCTGATGATTGCCGGTGTGGCCATCGCTTCGGCATTCGTGGTGCAGTTGCTGCTGGACTCGATGATTATCGGCGCTCTGGTCGGCTTCCTGATTTTCTCGGTGTCGGGCATCGTCAAATGGCGCGAGACCGATGACCTGTTCACCGAAGGCATGAAAATGATGGCGATGATCGGCTTCATCATGATCGCCGCCTCAGGTTTTGCCGAAGTGATGAAAGCCACCGGGCAGGTGCAGACGCTGGTCGAATCGTCGGCGGCCTGGATCAATCACAGCAAAGGCGTCGGGGCTTTGTTGATGCTGCTGGTGGGCTTGCTGGTGACCATGGGCATCGGTTCGTCGTTTTCCACCGTGCCGATTCTCGCAGCGATTTTCGTGCCGTTGTGCGTGCAACTGGGCTTCAGCCCGATCGCCATCGTCTGCATCGTTGGCACTGCCGGTGCGCTGGGCGATGCCGGTTCACCGGCCTCGGACTCGACCCTCGGCCCGACCTCCGGCCTGAACATCGACGGCCAGCATCACCACATCTGGGACACCGTCGTGCCGACCTTCCTGCACTACAACCTGCCGCTGCTGGTGTTTGGCTGGATCGCGGCGATGGTTCTCTAAAAAATCCACAATTGCCCCATGTGGGAGCGAGCCTGCTCGCGAAGGCGTCGTGTCAGTCGACACACAGGTTGCTGAGCCAACGCTTTCGCGAGCAGGCTCGCTCCCACAGGGGGGGCGGCGATGTTTCAAGACTCAACTTTTGCCCCGGCGTGCCGTTAAAGCCTTTAACCACGCCAACAAAATCAAAAGAGTGAGTCCCCCGATGCGCCTGAGTCTCAAGGCTAAAGTCCTGTCCCTTGCCGTTCTGCCGGTGCTGCTCTTTGCGCTGGTCATCAGCGTGACCACGCTGTTCATCCTCCAGGAACAGGCGCGCAAGGAGGTCGAACAGACCCGCGAGCGGCTGCTCAGCGACGCCAAGGCCACCCTGCAAAGTTACGTCGCCGTGGCCATGACCACGATCAAACCGCTGTACGACGCCGCCGCACCGGGCGATGACGCGGCGCGGGCGCAAGCGATCAAATTGCTCTCGGGCATCCGCTACGGCAAGGATGGCTACTTCTTCGGCTACGACTCCGAGACCGTGCGTCTGTTCAAGGCCAACGACCCCGACGGCGTGGGCAAAAGCTTCAAGGACAACCGCGATCCGAACGGCGTCTACGTCAACCTCGGCCTGGTCAAAGTGGCCAAGGACGGCACCCACTATCTGCAATACAGCTCACCGCTGCCGGGTAACGCCAAGGTGCTGGTGCCGAAACTCGGCTACACCGAATACCTGCCGAAGTGGGACATGGCGGTCGGTACCTCGGTCAACCTCGACGGCATCGAAGCGCAAGTGGCGCAGGTCGAGGCGCAAGTGCAGGAGCGCGTGCAAGGCGTGGTGCTGAGCATCGTCGGCGTTGCGGTGCTGGTGCTGTTGGTGATCGCGGCGGCGGGGATGCTGCTGGCCAACACCATTCTGCGCCCGCTGACCCTGATGAAAGCCAACCTCGATGATATCGCGGCGGGCGAGGGCGACCTGACCCGGCGCCTGAACATCACCAGTCAGGACGAACTCGGCGAACTGGCCGGCTCGTTCAATCGTTTCGTCGACAAGATCCACGGCCTGGTGCGGCAGATCACCGAGATGACCACGCAACTGACCGGTCTGGTCACCCAGGTCTCGGAACAGGCGCAGCGTTCCGATCAGGCCATGGAGCGTCAGCGCCACGAAACCGATCAGGTCGCCACGGCGATCAACGAAATGTCCGCCGCCGCCCAGGAAGTCGCCAAGAGCGCACAGAACGCCGCCGTCGCCGCTCAGCAGACCGACGAAGAAGGCCAGAGCGCCAAGCGCGTGGTCGCGGGCAGCATCAAACAGATTCATGCGCTGGTCGACGACATCCGCAACAGCGGCGTGTCGCTGGACAGCCTGCAGCAGGACGTCAGTTCGATCGTCGGCGTGCTTGGGGTGATCCGTTCGATTGCCGAGCAGACCAACCTGCTGGCGCTCAACGCCGCGATCGAAGCGGCGCGCGCCGGTGAGGCCGGTCGTGGCTTTGCGGTGGTTGCGGACGAAGTACGCGCACTGGCCAGCCGCACGCAGATCAGCACCCAGGAAATCCAGGGCATGATCGACCGCTTGCAGGCCGGCACGCAGCAGGCGGTCGAAGCGATGCGCCGTTCCAGCGAGGCCGGCGACGGCACTTCGCAGCAAGCCAATCAGGCCGGCGCGTCGCTGGACGCGATGGCGCAGTTGATCGCCACGATCAACTCGATGAACGCGCAGATCGCCAGCGCAGCGGAAGAGCAGACGGCCGTGGCCGAAGAGATCAACCGCAGCGTGCATCAGATTGCGGTGGCGGTGGACAGCGTCGCCGATGAAACGCAACTGGGCGCGCAAACGTCGCGCAGTCTGGCGGAGCTCGGGCAGCGGTTGGGCAAGCTGGTCGGGCAGTTCCGTATCTGATGGCCTGAAAAGCCCCTCACCCTAGCCCTCTCCCATAGGGAGAGGGAACCGATTGGGGAATATTGGGGGATTACGCCGACCTGAAAGTCCTGCTTTGAATCCATAGTCGACGCGGTTTTTCAGGTCGATGCAGTAGGTGGGACACCTCGGTCGGTTCCCTCTCCCTCAGGGAGAGGGCTAGGGTGAGGGGGCTCTTGATCTTCAGGCTCTGTCCCAATAAGGAATCTCGCCAAAGCACTCGACAAAAAAATCAATCACCGTCCTCACCTTCACCGACAACCGCCGACTCCCCGGCCACAGCACCGCGATCTGCTGAGGTTCCAGGCTGTTCGACACCTGATACTCCCTCAGCACCGGCACCAGCGTGCCTTCGCGCACCGCTTCGCCAATCAGCCACGACGGAAACATCACCAGCCCGAGGCCTTGCTGAGCGGCCTGGGTCAGGGTGTCGGCGTGGTTGCCGGTGATCGGGCCTCTGACCGTGTATGGCGTCCAGTCCTCGCCGTCGCGGCGGAAAAACCAGCGCTGCTGACCGGCCGCGCCTTTGTAGGCCAGGCACTGATGTTGCGCGAGTTCGTCCGGGTGCTGCGGCGTGCCGTGGCGTTTGAGGTAGGCCGGGCTGGCGGCGACCTGAAAACGGTGCGGCGCCACAATGCGTGCCTGCATGCTCGAATCGTGCAGCGCGCCGATGCGAAACAGCAGGTCGGCGCCTTCCTGTAGCGGGTCGACGTAATGGTCGGTTTGCTGGATATCCAGTTGCAGCTTCGGATAGCGCGCGCAGAGCTCGCCCAGCCAGGGCGTCAGATGGCGTTGGCCAAACACCACTGGCGCGTTGATGCGCACCAGTCCGGTGGGTTCGCTTTGCTGTTCCTGCAACGCCTGTTCGGCCTCTTCCAATTGCACCAGCAGTAACCGCGCATGGTGGCCGAGCGTGCGCCCGGCTTCGGTCGGGGTGACGGCGCGGGTGTGGCGGTAGAGCAATTGCTGGTTCAGCGCCTGTTCCATCAACTGGATCTGCCGCGAAATCGAGGAGGGCGCGACCCCTTCGCGGCGGGCGACTTCGGAAAAACTGCCGTGGTCGAGGACCGCCACAAACAGCCTTAACGCTTTGAATCCGAGTTCGTTGAGCCCGTGCATGCCGTGTCTCGCTGTGCGTGTTGCGCAAAAGTGTTGTCCGGATGCTCCCATTTATCGCACAGCGGCGCCAGCCGATAATCCGCGCCATTGTTTTTGAGCGTGGAAGGTTATGTATGCAGACGTTGGATGAAGGGGTGGTTGCTGCACCGGTGAAAAAATCGGTGTTGCGTCTGCTGTTGCTGCCGCTGGTGATTCTCGCTGGCATGGGCTTGTCGGTAGAAGCCGGATTGCTCGGGCCGCTGGGTGAGCAGGTCGGGCATTTGTGGGCGACGTTGAGCATCTTCGGCGTGGGTTCGGCGATCCTGTTTTTGCTCTTGCTGTTCGCCGGCCCACAGAAAGGTCCGGCGCTGACCGAGTTGCCGCGCTGGCAGTTGATCGGCGGGTTTCTCGGGCCGATCTACGTGGTGGTGCTGACGCTGGCGACGCCGCATATCGGCATTGCCATGACGATGATCGCGATTTTGTCCGGTCAGGTCGGCAAGAGTGTGCTGATCGACCATTTCGGCTGGTTCGGCGCGACGCGCAAGAAGGTCAACGGCGAGCGCTGGCTGGCGTTGGGCTTGATTGTGGTGGCTTTGGTTCTGATTGCGCGGGGGTGAGTGATGGGTCTGGTGATTTTGTTGGTGGTGGTGGTATTGGCCGGTGCGGTGTTGAGTGTGCAGGCCGCGATCAATGGGCGTCTGGGTGAAACGGTGGGGGTGCTGCGTAGCAGTCTGCTGACCTTTGCGGTGGGCGCGGTGGTGACCGGGTTGTTGATTCTGTTTTTCGAGCCGGCGCAGGCGGTGAGTCTGCTTGAGGTGCCGAAGTGGCAGTTGACCGGGGCGCTGTTTGGTGTGGTGTACATGATGGTGATGGTTGGCGCGGTGCCGGTGGTCGGAACGGCTGTGGCGACGGTGGCGGTGATTGTCGGGCAGTTGGGGATGGGGATGTTGATCGACAATTTTGGCTGGTTGGGGAATCCGGCGATCGGCTTGTCTCCGAGTCGGATGTTGGCGATGGTGTGCCTGGCGGTGGCTTTGGTGTTTATGTATCGGAGTTCGCGGCAGGCGCAGTGATTTTATTTGTTTGACTGTGTACATATCCGTTGCTGCGGGTGTTGCTGATTACGGTTCCGCTCTTACAGCGGGTCACTTTTTCAGACGCCAAAAAGTAACCAAAAGGCTTGGCCCCGGCGTTCGGCCCGCTCGCTGGGGCTCGGGGTTCCTTCGCTGCGGGACCGATCCTGGCGCAGCGGCTCCGGTTTGCTTCGCTGCACCTACACTCGCTGTGTTTGGCTGCGCCAAACGGTCGCTGCGCTCCCACGCCCGGATCAATCCCTTCGCTCAGCCTGCCGATGGGGCCGGCACGGCAAGATCAAGGGCGGTACGCGAGCTTGCGCTCATTGTGTGTAGGAGTTGCCGAAGGCTGCGATCTTTTGCTTTTGCTGTTTTGTTGGAGCGAGCCTGCTCGCGAAAGCCATCTCTGCGTCGCCCAATCTCTCAACAGTTGGTCAGCCTGCAACACCACCTTCTACACTGTCCCTTACGGCTTACCACTCAAGCCTCAGACAACCACTACGCAAGGAGTCTGTCCCATGTCCGATAAAAAATGCGACTGCCCGGGCTGCAACTGCACGATCAAAGAAGGCGAACATTCCTACGCTGTACACGGTAAACACTATTGCTGCGAGGCTTGCGCTCATCACCACAAACACGGTGAAGAATGTGCGATGAAGGGCTGCGGTTGCGCTCATCCGAAATAAGCGGGGCAAAAAAAAGTGGAGCCTAATCAGGCTCCACTTCCATTTTCAGACTGTCGTCGTCCTGTCGCTCAAAGTGCCTCACCGTGCCTTGCAAGGTTCGCCCTTCGACCTTGATCACCACAACCTTGGCTTGGTGGAGGTCTTCCGGTACCGGTGCCTGGACGCACAAGGTGAAGCGATAAGGGTCATCCGCGACCGTTTCCAGTGCGACTGCGCAATTCACCGTTTTGGTGATCTGGCCGAAGAAGGTGGTCAGGCCGTAGTCCAGTCGGGCCGTGTGATAAGTGTCGGTCATCGGTCGATTCCCCCTGTCGATTGCCAAGCCTGCGGTGGAGGCGGTGGGGTCAGTTGGTCTGGCGCCAGGTGACGTTTTCCAGGCCGAATTTTTCTGCCATCGGTTTGCTGGTCTTTTGCACTTTCTCGCGGCCGAAGCGCGGGATGCGACCCACGCCCGCGTCGCAGCTTGCCCAATGCCAGGCTTCGGCGTTGTCCATTTTGTCCGAGCGGATAATGAACGACTTGGGGGTGCCATGCAGTGTGTAGTCGATGACGTAAAGTTTTGCGTTGTTCATAAAGCCCGAATTCCTCCCTGTGGTATTAAACGGATCGCGCTGTGCCGGGAAAATTCATTCGGATTGTCCGACGGTATCTATCGTTGGCGAGGGCGCGGCGTGCTGGTTACCATGGCGGCTTCGCCAACCCCCTGTGAACGCTCGCCATGGCCCTCGCCGCGCCCCCTGATCTGACCGACACCGATGTGCCCGTGCAACCGCTGGCGCGGACGTATCCGCGTGGTTTGTTCATCGAGCCGCACGAGCATGTCTGGGGGCAGTTGCTGTATGCGATGAGCGGGGTGATGTGGGTCGAAACCCCGCACGAAGCGCTGGTGGTGCCGCCGCAGCGGGCGGTGTGGTTGCCGCCGGGGGTGCCGCACGGGATTCGGGTGGTGTCGGATTTGCAGATGCGCAATATCTACCTGCGCCCGGCGCTGGCGGCGACGCTGGATGCGACGGTGCAGGTGATCGAAGTCGGTGGTCTGCTCCGCGAGTTGATCGTCGGGCTGGTGGCGCAGGGCGATGCCGGCGAGGCTGAGTATTACGATGCGCTGGTCGGGCTGGCGTTGCTGGAGCTGCGCCGGGCCAGGCGTTCGCAACTGAAGATTCCACTGCCGGACGAGTCCGACCGGCGTTTGATGAATCTGTGTCAGGCGGTGATGGCCGCGCCGTCGCTGGAGATCCCGTTCGAGCAGCATGCGCAGAACGCCGGGGCCAGCGTGCGCACCCTGGCGCGGTTGTTCAAGGACAGCCTCGGCATGGGCTTCGCCGAATGGCGGCGCCAGGTACAGTTGGCGACGGCGGTGGCAGCATTGATTCAGGGCGTGGCGGTGAGCGTCATTGCTCGCGAACTGGGTTATTCACCGAGCAGTTTCAGCGACATGTTTCGCCGGGAGCTTGGCGTAGCGCCTTCGCAATTCTCGGCAACTTGAACAGATCCATGTGGGAGCGAGCCTGCTCGCGAAAGCTTTGCACCAGGCAATGAAGTGCTGACTGGAAGACCGCATTCGCGAGCAGGCTCGCTCCCACACGGTTCTATGGCGGCTGCAGAAGGTTTGTCCGAAATTCAGAAGTCCTTGGCCGATACCGCTCCGGCTCATTCCCTAGACTCTGCCCATCACTTATCGCGGCGGAGTTCCTTTCATGAACTACCTCATTTCTCTGGCCATCGGCCTGGGCGTCGGCCTGCTCTACGGCGCGCTCGATTTCCGTTCTCCCGCACCACCGGCCATCGCGCTGGTCGGTCTGCTCGGCATGTTGGCCGGTGAGCAGTTGTGGCCGCTGGGCCGGCAACTGGTCGCTGGCTGGGTGTCCTGAATTTCCCTTTTTCCTTTCGGTGGATGTGCCCATGAAAGCGTTGCAATTCGATCAGACCGGCGACCTGTCTTCCCTGCGTTTCGTCGACGTTCCGACCCCGGTGCCCGGCGCCGATGAAGTGCTGGTGCAGATCAAGGCTGCCGGCCTCAACCCCAGCGATGTGAAAAACGTCCTCGGGCGTTTTCCCTACACCACACTGCCACGGGTTCCGGGGCGGGATTTTGCCGGGGTGGTGGTCGAGGGGCCGCAAGCACTGATCGGTCAGGAAGTCTGGGGTACCGGGCGCGAGCTGGGCTTCTTCGCCGACGGCGCCCATGCGCAATTCGTCAAATTGCCGGCCCGTGGCGTGTCGCACAAACCGGCGCATTTGAGTTTTGCTCAGGCGGCCAGCCTTGGCGTGCCGTACACCACGGCGTGGGATGCGTTGGAACGCAGTCTGGTCAGCGCCGATACACGTTTGCTGGTGATCGGTGGCGGGGCAGTGGCAACTGCGGCTTTGGCCCTGGCAAAAGTGCGCGGCGCCCAATTGCTGGCGGCGGCGCGCCGGCCCGAGCAGGTCGCGGATCTGCAGCAGCAGGGCTATCAGACGATTCAACTGGATAAGCCAGAAGACCTCGGTGCGCAGGTCAACGCGGTGTATCGCGGCGGCGCCGATGTGATTTTCGACACCACCGGTTTCTGGCTGCCCGCCTCGGTGGCGGCACTGGCGACCTTCGGCCGCATCGCCATCATCGCCGCGCCGGTCGACGGACATGTGCAATTGCCGGCGCTGGCGCTGTATCGCAAGGGCGGCTCGGTGGTCGGGATCAATTCGTTGTTGTACGGCGTTGAGGCGTGCGCGGCGATGCTCGAGCAGTTCGGGCGGTTCTTCGATGAGGATCGCTTGCCGCTGCCGCAGGGCCTGGTGGAGGTGCCGCTGGCTGAAGGGCTGGCGCGCTATGACGAGGTCAATCAGGGCGGCGGCGACAAGATCATTTTGCTGCCCTGACTCACGCAAATCCCTGTGGGAGCGAGCCTGCTCGCGATGACGGTGGATCAGTTAAACATTCGCCGACTGACACACCGCTTTCGCGAGCAGGCTCGCTCCCACAGGGGAAAGGCATAGGATTCGGGATCATTTCCGTAGGATCCAGGCCGCTTCTCTGTGGGCCACGTCCTTTTCGCTCGCAGACCGGCAAAACAGGGAAACCTCTGACTTCACCCATTGCAGTGCACCGTTGCACAGTCCCGTCTTTCAATCAGACACAGGGACAGGTGGATGCGCATCGCTGGCAGGCCCGTTGTTTTCACTCTCGAGATAGAAGGCGTTGCCCACGATCTTCAAGTGTTCGGTTTTCGCACCCGGGAAGTGCTCAACCAGACCTATGAACTGGATCTCGAGCTGGTCAGCGAGCGCCCCGATCTGGATCTGGAAGGCTTGCTGCATCGGCCGGCCTTTCTCTGTTTCGGTGCCGACGGTAGCGGCATGCACGGGCTGGTCTATCGGGTCGGTCAGGGTGATTGCGGTGTTCGGCTGAGCCGTTACCAGATCACCCTGGCGCCACACCTTGCCTACCTCGCGCATCGGCGCAATCAGCGGATTTTCCAGAACCTGAGCGTGCCGCAGATCATCGCCAATGTGTTGAGCGATCACGGCATGCAGGCCGATGCCTGGCATTTTCAGCTCAGCGCCGAGTACCCGGCGCGAGTGTATTGCGTGCAATATCAGGAATCCGATCTGCACTTCATCCAGAGGCTGTGCGAAGAGGAGGGCTTGCACTTTCACTTCCGCCACCGCCGTGAGGCGCACCTGTTGGTGTTCGGCGACGATCAAACGGCGTTCCTCAAACACGACGTGACGACGCGCTATTTGCAGGGCAACGGCCTGGTTGCCGATGCGCCGGTTATCGACCAGTTCACTGTGCGCCTGGAGCCACGCTCCAACATCGTCGAGCGCCGCGATTATCACTTCGAAAAGCCCGCAGTGCAGTTGGACGCCAAGGTCAGTGCAGCGCGGGTTCCGCTGCTGGAAGATTATGAGTTTCCCGGGCAGTTCACCCATCGCGAGCGCGGCAAGCACCTCAGCCAGTGTGCGCTGGAGCGCCATGGTGCCGACTATCGTCTGGCTAACGGACGTAGCAATCAGGCGCTGATGCGCGGCGGCAGTTTCATGACCATGGCGGATTACTCGCGCGCCGACTGCAACGATTTATGGTTGCTGACCGAGGTCGAGCACATCGGCAAACAGCCGCAAGTGCTCGAGGAAGCGTTCACCGAGCAGGCTGACGCAGATGGTTTCAGTCAGGGCTATCGCAACCATTTCGTCGCGACGCCGTGGGACGTGGTGTTTCGCCCGCAGCTCAGGCATGTCAAACCGCGCGTCAGCGGCAGTCAGTTGGCAGTGGTGACCGGCCCGCCCGGCGAAGAAATCTACAGCGATGCCTACGGCCGCGTGAAAGTGCAAATGCTCTGGGATCGCGACGGCCAGCGTGATGAACAGTCAAGTTGCTGGCTGCGCGTGGCCACTGCCTGGGCGCATGACCGCTACGGCAGCGTGCAGATTCCTCGCGTCGGTATGGAAGTGCTGGTGGGCTTCACCGATGGCGATCCGGACAAACCGTATGTGCTCGCCTGCCTGCCCAACGCCGAAACCCCGGTGCCACTGGACCTGCCGGCGCAACAGACGCGCAGTATCTGGCGCAGCCAGAGCAGTCCCGGTGGCGGTGGTTACAACGAACTGCGCATCGAGGACCGGCAAGGCGCGGAAGAAATCTCCATCAGGGCGCAGCGCGACTTGGTGCAGCACGTGCTCAACGACTTGCGTGTGCAGATCGACAACCTGCACAGCCAAGTGATTGGCGGCGTCTCCAGCCTTGAGTTGCGCGACGAGGAACATCACCTGACCCACGGCAATCGCCTGACTGAACTCAAGCAGGACGATCATCTGTGGGTGCAGGGCGAGCAGCATGTGCGGGTCGCCAGCCAGCGCGTCAGTGCCGCGCAGCAGCTGCATTTCGGCGCGGGCGAGCAGGTGGTTTTCAACAGCGGCCTGCAGATCACTCTGGCTGCTGGCGGGCATTGGCTGACGGTCGGCGCCGCCGGCATTTTCAGCAGTGTGCCGGTGGTGCAGGGCGGGGCGCCGACGGTGTGTCTGCCAGCGGAACCCTTGCTGCCGGGGGCCGCGCCGTTGCTCAAGGCGACGTTCGATGCCGTGCAGCAACGGCATGCGCTGCTGACCACGCGGACCTCGCGTTGCCTGATCTGCGAGGCGGCCCAGGCATGAGCCTTTTGACGGATTGGCCTGAAGGTTTGCCGTGGGCTGAGCAGCAGGCGTTTGTGCTGCTCGACGGTGCGACGATCGCGGATTTGCCGGCGCAACTGCGAAGGCTCGACCCCGCCGCCAACGCTTTTGCGCTGTACGACCAGCCACCGTTTTCGGCCCTGCGTGACGTCTCGCCGCTGCTGGTGGCGCTCGCTGACGCTGACGATCCGGTGGCGCGGTTTTATCGCCAGCACGCCCAACAGGAATGGGGCGTGCTGTTGTTCAGCGCCGCGCCGGCGCATGAAATCGTCGCGCACTTGCGTCAGTTGCTGATCGTCGAGTTGCCGGTCGGCTCGCCGGTGTTGTTGCGGCTGGCGGATGCCGCCGTGGCGCAGGCGCTGTTTGCCAGCGGCGATGCGAGTCTGTTCGGGCCGCTGGGGTGCGTGGTCACGGCGGATGGCGCGCGGGGAGTCTGGCACTGTCAGCGACCTCGGCACGGGCAGGGTGGGGCGCTGGTGGCGCCATATCGGTTGAGTGCCGAGCAGGATGCCGCGCTGGATCGGGTGGATCGGCGGCGGGTGTTGCTCGACATCGATACCCATCTGCTCAAGCACTTTCCTGACTTTCATGTCGGGGACACGGCAGTTGAACGCTGGCAATTGTTGGAACGCATCCACGCCCATGCCAGCGAGCTTGCCTTGAGCAGCCCGTCCGAGATTCTGCTGTACGCCAACGTGGTGGCATGGCTGGACGATGCAGCGTGCAGTCGGCACCCGCAGATCCATCAGCTGATGCACACACCTTCGCTGCAATCCCCCGGCGAGCGCGTTGCGATTGCCGCTGCAATGGCCTTTCGATGGGCCTCTGAGAGACATCAATCATGAATCACCCCGCCATCCTCGATGCGTTAGCCGCCTCGAAAGCGCCCATTGGTGCGCCAGCCGCCTGCCCCTTGCGCAACACCCACGTGCAACTGTTGCCCCTCGCGTACGGCCTGGTGGAAAAACCCTTCGACCCCAGCACCGAAATCACGCTGCCGTACACTCTGACCACGCGCCCCATGGGCATCCGCCGCCTGCGCGACGGCTGGCTGTACATCGCCGACAGTCTCAGCGGTGAGCTCTACGAATACCGCGTGCTGGAAGGTGTCATCAGCGCATTGCTGCATCGCGGCAAAAGCGTCAGTGAGGATCAGCGCAGCGCCATCGAAGAACGTCCGGCGTTGATCTTTTCGCGCAAAAGCACCCTTTACGTGACCTTCGCCGACGTGCAGTTGAGCGCGGCGAAGTGCCGACAGGTGCTGGACAGTGCGGAGGAACGCGAGCACTTCATGCAGGCGGTCGATCTCGGCCCGGTGCATTGTCTGATCGGCGGCGAGCATTTGCTCACCGTGGCTCAGGCGAAACAGTGGCTGGCGGAAGTGGCCTGCACAGCGAAACCGCTGGCCGAGGCCGACGCCACGCGGATGCCGGCGGTGCAGGTCAGCGACGCGCCGGAGCACGAGCGTGAACCCTATCTGTGGGAAAACCCGCGACGTTTTCGCGAGGCGCATATCGGCGAATTTCTCGGGCGGGTGCGCGGACCTTATCAGGACGACACGCTGTTTCTGCTGGTCAACGACGACCTCGGGGTGATGCGTGATCTGGCTGATTATCAGGACCTGGTGGTCGGCTGGATCGAGCAGTGGAGCAACACCGACAACAACGAGCGCGACTACCTGCTGGCCAGTTACATCGAGTCGCTGAGCCAGCTCGGATCTCAGGACTTCGACACTTTGGCCAAGGCCAGCGACGATCCGCGCGCCCAGGCATTGTTCGCTGAACTGGAGCAATTGCCCGAGCCTAATCGGGAAAATACCCGGCAGGCGCTGCTCGACTATCTGAACAAAGGTGGTGAGGTCGAGCCAGTTGCAGTCGAAGCCACGCCTGAGTTGCAACAGCTTCGCGAAAAGGCACTGGACGAGTCATTGGCGCTGAACCGCTTCGACGGCATTGCCCCGGATTTCACCGCGCACGCTCGCGTCACCGCCGAGGCAGATCGGCGCTTTTACACCCGCGAATATTTTGCTGAAGTGGCCCCGGCCGATTTCGTCGAGCGTCATCTGAACACACTGGTCGACCTCGGCAAGGATCAGAACCGACGCATGAGAGACGTGCTCGACGGCCCGTTGCTCAGCGGCAAACGCGGCATCAACGACCTGATCGACCGCCCGGCCATGGACGAGGTGCTGAACAATCATCGCGACAACCTCGGACGCTGGAATCGCCTGCTCGAACGCATCACCGCCGACCGCGCGCAATTGCTGTGCGCCGGGCGTTTCCATCGCTCGGCGTGGTATTTCGACGGGCAACTGCCGGCGCAGATCGATCAGGCTTTCGCCAGCGAATACGCCTGCCTCAAGGACATCGGCCGCAGCGACGCGGCCAACGAGCAAATGCTCGATTACCTCGAACAACACCCGCAACTGACCCGCCCGTTGTTCTACACCTTGCCGCTGCGCTTGCAGACCGAGCAGGCCGGGCAATATTCAACGCTGTTCAACGCCGGCATGGCGATGTTCAACAACCTGCCGGACTGGCTGGCCAAATTGCAGAGCATCGAGCAGCCACAGCTTCCAGCCCTCGACGATCTGCCGGCACACAGCCGCGTCCTCGCCGATGCCGTGCAAGACACCTACAGCCCGGCGCTGAACCTCGGCCTGAGCCGGGCGCTGGAAGGCTTTGATCTCGCCGGCGAGAAAATCCCCGACCTCGACGAACTGTTCCAGCGCCTGCCCAAAGCCCTGCGCCTGCGCGTCTTCGACGCCGCGCGAACCAGCGGCGTGACCTTCACCGTATCCACCCCGGCGGAACAAGCGGCGCTGCAAGCCACGATCAAGGAAGTGCTGCGCGAACGCGACTACCTGAAAACCCTCAACCGTGAACGCAACCAGCTCACCCACAACAAAAACCGCCAGGGCCACAAAACCGCCCGCGCGGTGGAATTGCAGCAGGAAATCGTCCGCGTGCGCACGCAACTGGGCTTGTTCGAAGGAAGACTGGCGGCAGCGTTAAGCCCGATCGACGAACTGCCGGATCGCTCGGCCCGGCTGTATGGCGCCACACCGGCGAAAGCGGGCGTGACGGTGGTGTTTCCGCCGGCGCAGCAAGGGGAATTGCGCGGGTTGCTGGAGAACATTCGCGCGGGGGTGGCGGGGGTTTCGAAGGCGAGTCTGGTGCGGACGGAGGGGATGGGGTTGTTGGTGGTGTTGGTGCAGGTGGTGAATTTGGTGGGGGTTTATCGAGAGGTGATGAAGCAGACGAGGGACAGGAAGAAACGAGCGGATTTTGTTGCTGCCGTAATCGCGACAGGCGCAGCCGGATTTACCGCTGCGCAAGGGCTTGCCGATACGGCGCTCAAGGCTCGAAGCGCGAGTCTTATTGCCAGCATGCAGGTTGAAGCGCTGCGACAGGTTCATGTGCAGATGGGGAAGTTGCATGTTGGGTTGGGGGCGTTTACTTATGTTCTGGGTTTGAGAACTTCGTTTGCCAGCTTCAGAATTAGCGATCGAAAGTGGCAAGATGCAATTCGTAGTGGCACTCAATTTGAGCAGAAAGCGGCTGCGGTGGCGACGTTGGGCGCCGCAGGTATAGTTGCAACTAACGGATATGGGGCGAGCAACACTTTTCACGCTTCTTTTAAAGTGTTGACTGCAGCGAACAGTTCGGCACGCGCAGCGGCGTGGGCTGCCGCTGGCACACGTCTTTCTACTGTATTTTTTCGCTTCAATCTCGCCGGTGCGTTGTTCACCGTGCTGGAATTCGTCGGAACGTGGCTATTCCATCGCTACAACCTCTCTGCCCACGATAAGTGGTTGAAAGTCACGCCCTGGAGCCGTGATGAAGAGATGCGCGGTGACCACTCCCTGGATGACTATCAAAATTATCTGGCGTTTTTGATACACGCTCCTTACGCCCAATCAGGACCTGATCCCAGTGACACCTGGCTGAAGACTTTATTATTTGGCGCCAAACCCAGTGATATTCATTTGGTTCTGCCGAGGCTGGCGCTAAACGATCTTCTGCCGCCGTTAAACGGTAAACCGAGTCGACGCTTGGGAATCGGTGCCCATCGACTTGTTGCACCGCTGCATGGTCGCGGTGTGCCGCAAGTGCGCAAGGAAGTCATCAGTGAGGAGATATTGAGCAGTCTGCGAATCGTGAAGTCATCACCAGATGGTTTGGTGCTTTGTCTTCAGTACCCCATCCGTCCCGATTCTGACTATACGCCTGCAAAAGAAACGCTCGAACTTGCCATATGTATCCAGACCGTCAATGGCAAAGGTGGGGCGGAGTCAAGAACGCGCGTGATTCATATTGACCCTCTGGATAGCGGTCATTTTGCTGTAGTAACTCCCGGCTCAATTAAAGACAACCCTCCGGTTTTGCTGGTAGAAACTCAATACCTCGAATGGGCTGACCATGCTGAATAATCGCAGTAATCCTCCTTCCAGTTCGGAATATGAGGGGGTTAAAAAAGCGGGCGATATTGAGCCGTTCCCAAGCGGGAAGATTACCTATCTCGCACCGTTGCCATTACCTACATCAATGCCGCCTTACGGACCTCATATCGGAGCGTTCAATGACGGATACATGGACTTTGGTCTCGGCTCACTGGAGGTATTCCCATGGCAGCTAATTCTCGGCGCGACGACCGCAGGAACTTTTATGGTTCTCGTTTTGATTCCTTTATTTACGGGCTTGCTAGGGATTCTTTTTGGCTATGGAAACGAGGCGATTTGGGAATCAATGGTTGGTGTATTCGAAGTGGCGTTGGAAAATGAATTAATTTGCGGTCCCTTGATCTTGCTCATCGGTATTGGTGTCTGGCATCACCACCACAAAAAACGTCTCTCACTCATCCCAACCCGCTTCAACCGTCAACGCCGCGAAGTCTGCTTCATGCCCGAAGGCGCCACCGAGCCGGTCTTTGTCCCGTGGGAGTCGCTCAGCGCCTGGATCATCGAAGCCAAGGGTGCCACCCAGTTCGGCATCCATCGCCAATACGGCATGGGCATCGGTTTCTACCAAGGTGAAACCCTCATAAGCCAGGAATTCCAATGCGCCGGCCTGGAGCTCGCGATCAGCCATTGGGAAGCAATTCGCGGTTACATGGAGTACGAAGTCAACGACCTCAAATCAATTCAGGATTTGCAGGATCTGCAAGGCCCGGACGACCCACCCCACGAAGGCCTGCACACTTTTCGTAACGCCCGGGCGCGGATGCATCAGCAGATCCGTGAAGGCCGCCGCTCGCGGCTTTCGGGGTTCTTCTGGTACCTGTATCACGTCATGACCTTATGGACGATTCCCAACCGTTTGGTCGAATGGGAAGTGCGCCGTCTGGAAAGAATCGGCAAACAGGCGTTGCCGGAAGTCATGCGCGCATGGTCCGAGCCGCTGCCGAAAGAGCAATGGGCCAAGCCCAGTGAAGAGTTGTTGCGGCTGAGCGAACAAGTGCGGCGGATGCACAAGCGCCAGCCGCATCGGCCGATTACGCAGATTTTCGCTGAGATTTGCAGGCGGGCTGTGGACTGATGCAGAGCAGTTTTGTGACCAGACGGAGGGAGGTTTTTTGCCTGTTTGAGCGCCTTCGCGAGCAGGCTCGCTCCCACAGGGGACCGCGTTGGATGCGGATGTTTCGGTTGATCTTGGCCGAGGCGAGAGACCCTCGGGGTGGCGGCCATTTCTCAGTTGTTGCTACCGGGTTGGTCAAGGAAAACCCGATGGTTCTGCTGGTAGAAACTCAATACCTCGAATGGGCTGACCATGCTGAATAATCACAATGAGCCTATTGTTGATGCGCAATGTGAGGTGGTCAGAAAAGCGGGCGATGTAGAGCCGTTTCCGAGTGGAAAAATTACCTATCTCGCACCATTGCCCTTACCTACAGCGATGCCGCCTTACGGACCTCACATCGGAGCGTTCAATGACGGATACATGGACTTTGGTCTCGGCTCACTGGAGGTATTCCCATGGCAGCTAATTATCGGCGGAACGACCGCAGGCACTTTTATAGTTCTCGTTTTATTTCCTTTGTTCACGGGCTTGCTAGGAATTCTATTTGGCTATGGAAACGAGGCAATTTGGGAGTCAATGGTTGGTGTATTCGAAGTGGCATTGGAAAATGAATTAATCAGCAGCCCCTTGATCTTGCTTATTTGTCTAGGCGTCTGGCACCACGCTCACAACAAACGCGCCACTCTCATCCCAACCCGCTTCAACCGTCAACGCCGCGAAGTCTGCTTCATGCCCGAAGGCGCCATCGAGCCAGTCTTCGTCCCATGGGAATCGCTGTCTGCCTGGATCATCGAAGCCAAAGGCGCCACCCAGTTCGGCATCCACCGCCAATACGGCATGGGCATCGGTTTCTACCAAGGTGAAACCCTCATAAGCCAGGAATTCCAATGCGCCGGCCTGGAACTCGCGATCAGCCACTGGGAAGCGATTCGCGGTTACATGGAGTACGAAGTCAACGACCTCAAATCAATTCAGGATTTGCAGGATCTGCAAGGCCCGGACGACCCGCCCCACGAAGGCCTGCACACTTTTCGTAACGCCCGCGCGCGGATGCACCAGCAGATCCGTGACGGCCGCCGCTCGCGGTTGTCGGGATTTTTTTGATACCTGTATCACGTCATGACTTTATGGACGATTCCCAATCGTCTGGTCGAATGGGAAGTGCGTCGGCTGGAAAGAATCGGCAAGCAGGCGCTGCCGGAAGTCATGCGTGCCTGGTCCGAGCCGCTGCCGAAAGAGCAATGGGCCAAGCCCAGTGAAGAGCTGTTGCGACTGAGTGAACAAGTGCGGCGGATGCACAAGCGCCAGCGGCATCGGCCGATTACGCAGATTTTTGCTGAGGTTTGCAGGCGGGCTGTGGACTGATGCAGAGCAGTTTTGTGACCAGAGGGAGGGAGGTTTTTTGCCTGTTTGCGCGCCTTCGCGAGCAGGCTCGCTCCCACAGGGGACCGCGTGGATGCGGATGTTTCGGTTGATCTTGGCCGAGGTGGGAGACCCTCGGGGTGGTGGCCATTTTTCAGTTGTTGCTACCGGGTCGGTCAAGGAAAACCCTCCGGTACTGCTGGTAGAAACTCAATACCTCGAATGGGCTGACCATGCTGAATAATCACAATGAGCCTCTTGTTGATGCGCAATTTAAGGTGATTAGAAGAGCGGGTGATGTAGAGCCGTTCCCAAGCGGAAAAATTACCTATGTCGCACCGTTGCCACTGCCCACACCGATGCCCCCTTATGGTCCACATATCGGTGAACTCAATGATGTTTACATGGACTTCGGATTAGGCCAGCCGCAAGTTTTTATGTGGCAAATGACGTTGGGCGGTCCTTTCAGTCTTGCTTTCTGGTTCGTCTGTCTGACACCTGTGGCAGGAGGCATTCTTGGGCTGGCATCCGGAGACGGGTGGGAAAGTTGGACCTACGTACAAGAGATTTTTCGAGAGTCCAAAATACTTGGCTTAGAGGTTTTATTTCTCACTCTAACAATCAGTCTAGGCGTCTGGCACCACCACCACAAAAAACGCCTCTACCTCATCCCAACCCGCTTCAACCGTCAACGCCGCGAAGTCTGCTTCATGCCCGAAGGCGCCACCGAACCTGTCTTTGTCCCGTGGGAATCGCTGTCTGCCTGGATCATCGAAGCCAAGGGCGCCACCCAGTTCGGCATCCATCGCCAATACGGCATGGGCATCGGTTTCTACCAAGGTGAAACCCTCATAAGCCAGGAATTCCAATGCGCCGGCCTGGAGCTTGCGATCAGTCATTGGGAGGCGATTCGCGGTTACATGGAGTACGAAGTCAACGACCTCAAATCAATTCAGGATTTGCAGGATCTGCAAGGCCCGGACGACCCGCCCCACGAAGGCCTGCACACTTTTCGTAACGCCCGCGCGCGGATGCACCAGCAGATCCGTGAAGGCCGCCGCTCGCGGTTGTCGGGATTTTTTTGGTACCTGTATCACGTTATGACTTTATGGACGGTTCCCAACCGTTTGGTCGAATGGGAAGTGCGCCGTCTGGAAAGAATCGGCAAGCAGGCGCTGCCGGAAGTCATGCGCGAATGGTCTGAGCCGCTGCCGAAAGAGCAATGGGCCAAGCCCAGTGAAGAGTTGCTGCGGCTGAGCGAACAAGTGCGGCGGATGCACAAGCGCCAGCCGCATCGGCCGATTACGCAGATTTTCGCTGAGGTTTGCAGGCGGGGCTGACTGGACGGTGCAGGCAGGTTCGATTGCCTTCGCGAGCGGGCTCGCTCCCACAGGAGACCACGCTACAAATGTGGGAGCGAGCCTGCTCGCGAAGGGGCCGCTCGGTCAGCACAAAAATCTGCGCTCTCGCGCTCTGCTAGAATCCGCCCCATTCATTACCAGAGACTCTCCCATGAGCGAGCCGATTCGTCTGACCCAATACAGCCATGGCGCCGGTTGTGGCTGCAAGATTTCCCCGCAGGTGCTGGAAGTGATCCTCGCCGGCAGCGGCGCACAGAACCTTGATCCAAAACTCTGGGTCGGCAACGCATCGCGCGATGACGCGGCGGTGTATGCGATCGATGCCGAGCGCGGTGTGGTGTCGACCACCGATTTCTTCATGCCGATTGTCGATGACCCGTTCGACTTCGGCCGCATCGCCGCAACCAATGCGATCAGCGATATCTATGCGATGGGCGGCGATCCGTTGATGGCGATCGCGATCCTCGGTTGGCCGGTGAATGTGCTGGCGCCGGAGGTGGCGCGGGAAGTGATTCGTGGCGGTCGCTCGGTGTGCGACGCGGCGGGCATTCCGTTGGCGGGGGGGCATTCGATCGATGCGCCGGAGCCGATCTTCGGCCTCGCCGTCACCGGGCTTGTGGAAAAGCGCCACATGAAACGCAACGACACCGCCACCGCCGGTTGCCTGTTGTACCTGACCAAACCGCTGGGCATCGGCATCCTCACCACCGCGGAAAAGAAGGGCAAGTTGCGCGCCGCCGACGTCGGTGTCGCCCGCGACTGGATGTGCACCCTGAACAAGCCTGGCAGCCGTTTCGGCAAACTCGCCGGCGTTACCGCGATGACTGACGTCACCGGTTTCGGCCTGCTCGGGCATCTGGTGGAAATGGCCGACGGCAGCCAGTTGACCGCGCGCATCGCCTATGACCGCGTGCCGCGTCTGGACAGCGTCGAGTACTACCTCGATCAGGGCTGCGTGCCGGGCGGTACGCTGCGCAACTTTGACAGCTATTCGAGCAAGGTTGGCCGCGTGCAGGAACTGCACAAACGCGTGCTGTGCGATCCGCAGACCAGCGGCGGTCTGCTGATTGCGGTCACGCCTGAAGGCAATGACGAGTTCCTCGGCGTTGCCGCCGAACTGGGCCTGAACCTTGCGCCGATCGGCGAACTGGTTGAGCGACAGACGAACGCGGTCGAGGTGATTTGATGCTCCGCGACTGCACCGACTACCGCGACATTTTCCTCAACGACCGGCCAATGATGGATGTCCGCGCGCCGGTTGAATTTTCCCACGGCGCGTTCCCGGGTGTGATCAATCTGCCGCTGATGAACGACCGTGAGCGCGAACAGGTCGGCACCTGTTACAAACAGCACGGGCAGCAAGCCGCGATTGCACTGGGTGAGCGGCTGGTGTCGGCCGAGGTTCGGGAGGCACGCATTCAGGGCTGGGTCGAATTCGCCCGTAACCACCCCGACGGCTATCTCTATTGTTTCCGCGGTGGCCTGCGCTCACAGATCGTCCAGCAATGGATCAAGGACGAGGGTGGCATCGATTACCCGCGTGTGGGCGGTGGCTACAAGGCCATGCGCACGTTCCTCCTGGAAACCGTCGATCAGGCTGTGGCCGAATGCGATCTGGTTCTGCTCGGTGGCATGACCGGTACTGGCAAGACCGAAGTGCTGGTGCAGTTGAGCAATGGTCTGGATCTGGAAGGCCATGCCAATCACCGCGGTTCGAGTTTCGGCAAGCGCGCCACCGGGCAACCGGGCAACATCGATTTCGAAAATCACCTGGCTGTCGATGTGCTGAAAAAGCGCGCCCGCGGGATCGGGCAATTTGTCCTGGAAGATGAGAGTCGGGTGGTCGGCAGCTGTGCCTTGCCGTTGCCGCTGTACCGGGGCATGCAAGCGGCACCGCTGGTCTGGCTTGAAGACAGCCTCGAGAATCGGGTAGAGCGAATCCTGCAGGATTACGTGATTGACCTGCACGCCGAGTTCGTCGCCTTGCATGGCGAGCAGGTGGGTTTCGCCCTATATGCCGAGCGATTGATTGCCAGCCTGAACAATATTCAGCGTCGCCTGGGTGGCGAGCGCTATCAACGACTGTACGGTCAGATGGAGGCTGCACTGGCCGAACAGGCCCTTAGCGGTTCGGTCGAGTTGTTTCGCGATTGGACAAGCGTGTTGCTGCGCGAGTACTACGACCCGATGTATGTATTCCAGCGCGAGAAGAAGGGCGGGCGGATCGAGTTTGCCGGGGAGCGTCAGGCGGTGATCGAGTATTTGCGCGAGCGGGTGAGCCAGAAGGCTTGAGGTGCAAGCAACTGGCCTCTTCGCGAGCAGGCTCGCTCCCACAGTTGAAATGCGTTCCCCTGTGGGAGCGAGCCTGCTCGCGAAGACGCAAGATCGGGCGATACAAAACTCAGGTCGGGCAAGTGTCCTTGCCGTTATCCAGCCCCTGTTTGTAGACATGGCTCTGCAAACTGGCCTTGCCGTTGTGCCACTTCAGGGTCAGCACATACAGCGAATCGAAGTCATCGCCGGCCCAGTCATCGGTGATGTTCTGTCGCTCGCCCACTGCGTTGCCGGCGACCTTGTTGATCAGATCCGGCAGATAACCGTGGGACCAGGCGGTGTAGATCGTCGAGTTGTGATACTTCTCGTCCAGCAGCTCGCGGGCCAGATCGCTGGTGTCGTTGGCGGAGAACTCGATGTTCACCGGCAGGCCGAGCTTGATCGCGGCCGGGCTGATGGTCATCAGCGGACGAATGTAGCTGTAGGAATTGTCCAGCTCGCCTTCCTCGACGTTGCGCGTCGGGTTGGCGGCGAACACGTAATCGGCCTTGCCGAATTTTTCCGGCAGCAGCGTCGACAGGTCGATAGCGCGGTTCAGGCCCTGGCAGTTGAGCTGGCCGAGGCCGCCTTCGGGTTTTTCCGCATGGCGCAGGAACACCAGCGTCTGTGTGCCGTCCGCCGGTTGGGCGCGGCTTTCGCTGGATTCGAGGGACAGAAAAAGCGCGCTGACTGCCAGCAGGGAGGGCAGGGCCACGTACGCGCGATGTTTGAAACGTTTGGCGAAACTCATCAGGTTCGTCATCAATTCGAGGGTTCTTCAGCAAAATCGGTTAAGGCTGACAAACCTTTGCACCGCGGGCTCCCAGCACCGGGTGTTTCCCTGTCATAAACAGCTTCCTCTGCGAGAAAGGCATAACTCAGAGTCCTGTAATGCCCGTTTGGTTCGATCCGGGCCAGTGCGCAGCACTCTAACGGCAACCTTTGCGGGCATGCAGGCAGGTTAGCGACAGGATGTTACGGTTCGTGTAGGCGCAGCGGCAGGCCTACTTTATGATCGGTTTTCAATTTGTGACTGGATGCTTCCAATGACCGATCTGTCTGCATTCCCGATTACTCAGAAATGGCCGGCGCAGTACCCGGACTGGATTCAGCTCTACTCCCTGCCGACTCCCAACGGCGTCAAAGTGTCGATCATGCTCGAAGAGATCGGCCTGCCGTACGAGCCGCACCGCGTCGGTTTCGACACCAACGACCAGACCTCGGCGGAATTTCTCTCGCTGAACCCGAACAACAAGATCCCGGCGATCCTTGACCCACATGGCCCTGAAGATAAACCGCTGCCGCTGTTCGAATCCGGCGCGATCCTGATTTATCTGGCCGACAAGAGCGGTCAGTTGCTCGCTCAGGAAGGCGCGCTGCGCTACGAGACCATCCAATGGCTGATGTGGCAGATGGGCGGCATTGGCCCGATGTTCGGCCAGCTCGGTTTCTTCAACAAATTTGCCGGTAAGGATTACGAGGACAAGCGTCCACGCGATCGGTATGTCGAGGAGAGCAAACGCCTGCTGAATGTGCTCAACACTCGCCTCGAAGGCCGCGACTGGATCATGGGCGAGCGCTACACCATCGCCGACATCGCCACGTTCCCGTGGGTGCGCAATCTGCTCGGGTTTTATGAGGCCGGGGATCTGGTCGGGATTGAGAGTTTCCCCAATGTCACACGGGTGCTGGAGCGGTTTCTGGCTCGCCCGGCGGTCATTCGTGGCCTGACCATCCCGTCCTGACCCGACACAGTCGCCTCTGTGGGAGCGAGCCTGCTCGCGAAAGCGTCGTATCAGACACCATTTTCGTGTCTGACCCAGCGCATTCGCGAGCAGGCTCGCTCCCACAGGGGCAAATGCGCGATCAGCAGCAGGATTATTACAAGCCCGGTAACGCTCTCTTGATTGATCCAGGTTTGTCCCGCACCCGCCGCAAGGCATAAGCTTCGCCCCTACGACTTTCGTCTCATCCGCTGTTTTCAGGAAAGGCCCCATGTCCAGTCAGTTCCCCGAAGCACGTCCCCGCCGTCTGCGCCGCAATGCGAGCCTGCGCAGTCTGTTCCAGGAAACCGAGTTCAGCCTGAACGATCTGGTCCTGCCAATCTTCGTCGAGGAAGACATCGACGACTTCGTGCCGATCACCAGCATGCCCGGCGTGCAGCGCATTCCCGAGCGCAAACTGGCCAGCGAAATCGAGCGCTATGCCCGTGCCGGCATCAAGTCGGTGATGACTTTTGGCGTGTCCCATCATCTCGATGCCAACGGCAGCGACACCTGGCGCGAAGACGGGCTGGTGTCGCGCATGTCGCGCATTGCCAAGGACGCCGTGCCGGAAATGATCGTGATGTCCGACACCTGTTTTTGCGAGTACACCGATCACGGCCATTGCGGCGTGATGCACAACCACGAAGTCGATAACGACCAGACTCTGATCAACCTCGGCATGCAAGCCGTGGCCGCCGCCCGCGCCGGGGCTGACGTGATTGCGCCGTCGGCGGCGATGGACGGCCAAGTGCGCGCGATTCGCCAGGCGCTCGACGCTGCCGGCTTCACGCAGATTCCGATCATGGCTTATTCGACCAAATTCGCCTCGGCGCTGTACGGTCCGTTCCGCGAGGCTGGCGGCAGCGCGCTCAAGGGCGATCGCAAAAGCTATCAGATGAACCCGATGAACCGCCGCGAAGCCCTGCGCGAATCGCTGCTCGATGAACAGGAAGGCGCCGATGCGCTGATGGTCAAACCGGCCGGCGCCTACCTCGACATCATCCGCGACATCCGCCAGGCCTCGAACCTGCCACTGGCGGCGTATCAGGTCAGCGGCGAGTACGCGATGATCAAGTTCGGCGCCCAGGCTGGGGCGATCGATGAGGATCGCGTGGTCCGCGAAAGCCTTGGCGCGATCAAGCGTGCCGGGGCGGATCTGATCTTCACTTACTTTGCGATGGATCTGGCGTTGGCGGGGATCTGAGAAAGGAATCGCAACTTGCAGCATTGCCTGTATGGAATGGTTGCTCCTTGTAGGCAGAGGCGTCAGGTTGCGATCGTCTCCATGATTCGATTTTTATCAGAAAAGAGCTTTGCTGAGTTTGACACCTAGCGACGCAGTGACATACAGCGTTGAAGCACCAGTTTTGTGTTCGACTGGATCGAAATCAGCTTTGATTACTCCACTGAAACGAGTTTTATTTTCAGAAATCGTTAGATGCAAGATTGATTGATTGGGCGATGCGTACGTCCAACCTGCATGATTTGCAAAGTAGAATGCGGCGTACTGGTAGTAGGTCGAAGGTATTTCATATGTTCCATCTTCCAGATCGCTGAAAATTTGAAATATAAAAGACCTGTCGTTGGCCTCCGTTCTCCCTCGGAACTCATATTTTACCCGCTGGGTTGAACGCAACTCGATCAAAGCAGCATTTAAAGGTTGGTGGTCGGCGACTTCGAACAGTGCGTTTAATGTTCCAGTGACCTCTATGTCTTGCACTTGTTCTGCGGTGGACAGTTCCATCTTGATTGCTCCTTGAAAACGGTGAGCAATGATTAGAGGTGGCGCTGCGCAATGCGTCCACTGTCAGAGTTGACAGGTGTTCAGGTCTTTCCGACGAATGGCTGGCCAACAAAGTGTGAAGGTCACTGAAAAGGCCGGATGCCGTGATCGAGGAAGTAGCGTTCGATCACCTTCGGATCGGCGCTGCTATCGGCAATCGCCACATAGGTATCCGGCCGCAACAGATAAAATCCGTTGCGCCCCAATCCCGCCGTTTCAAACGCCGGGCGCCAGTCGAAGACGTGCAGCGGCAAGTGGTGTTCGGCGCACCAGGCGATCATCTCGTCGCTGGTGTCGCCGTACACATGCACCTGCCAGCACGGCTGCCGTAGCGGCTCGAAATTATCTCCTTCGCCATCATGCGCCCACGGCAAGCGGTCGCCGCCGTGCACGTGGCCGGCTTCACCCTGGCTCAGTGGCATGCCGCGATAGTTGAGGGTGACTTGCGAGACCGTGCGAAACAGGAATTCGCGGCTGGCTTCGAACCCGGCCATTTTCGGCAGCAGAAACGGCGCCACACGCATCCGTAGCAGATCGGCCATGCGACCCTGCGCGGTGACGAAACTGAAGACCTTGTCGGTGGTGGAGACCAGTCGGCGAGCGAAGGCGATGCGCTCGGTTTCGTAGGTGTCGAGCAGTTTCGGTTCGGCACCACCGCTGAGCACGGCGGCGAGCTTCCAGGCCAGATTGATTGCATCGCCAATGCCCGTGTTCATGCCCTGGCCACCGGCCGGACTGTGTACATGGGCGGCATCGCCGAGCAGAAACGCCCGGCCGTTGCGAAAGTGCTCGGCCACGCGGTGATGCACGCGGTAGGTGGAGAACCAGTGCACGTCTTCGATATGCACTTTCAGGTGTTCGATGGCGCGGCTGCTGACGTCGGCAAATTGCAGGGTTTCGGCACGCTCGGCGCGTTCGTCACGCACCGTGCCGATCAGTCGCGCGCGGCCTTCGCCGGCCAGTGGAAACACCGCGAGAAAATCCGCTTGGTCCAGGTCCAGATGCAACTCGCCATTGAGCGCCGGGCCGCTGGCCGTGATATCGGCGACGTAGAAAATCTGCTGATAGGTGCCGCCGGGGAAGTCGGTGTCGAGGGCTTTGCGCACCACCGAACGGGCGCCGTCGCAACCGGCCAGATAACAGGCCTGACAGACTTCCTGCCGGCCATCGGGCAGGCGCAGGTGGGCGGTGAGGGTGTCGCCGGTTTCCTCGAAGCTGTCCAGTGCGGTATTGCGCTCCACACTGACGCCGTAATCTTCGAGGCGCTCGAGCAACAGCCGTTCGTGCTCGTCCTGCGGGAAAATCTCGACAAACGCGTAGGGCGTCAGGCCTTCGCCGATGCGCTTGAGGGGCAACTGCGCGACCGGTTTGCCGTTGACCCAGAAATTCGCCGCAGCGACCTGATGGCCGCGACGCACGATGGTGTCGGCGAGGTCGAGTTGGCGATACAGCTCGAGGGTGCGTGCCTGCACGGCCAGAGCGCGGGAAGTGGTGCCTGGCGCCGAGGTCTTGTCGATGATGCGCACGCGCACGCCGAGTTTGCTCAGCCACAGCGCCAGGACCAGACCGGTCGGGCCGGCGCCGATGATCAGCACGTCGCTGCGGTTCATGGGGCTGTCCTCCTGTGGCTGTGCAGCAAGTATGGATCAGGTCGCCAGTTCCGGCCTCTTCGCGAGCAGGCTCGCTCCCACAGGGGACGCATTCCAGTGTGGGAGCGAGCCTGCTCGCGAAGCGTCCGGTCAAGCACCACAAAAACCAGAAAGGCCCCGCAACCGTGAAGCTGCGGGGCCTTTTCTGCGACGCAATGACGCTTAGAAGTCGATCGTCCCCGACAACTTCGCCACTCGCGGTTCGCCCTGGGTCAGGTAGCCGCCCTGAGCCGATTCCCAGTACTTCTTGTTCGCCACGTTTTCAACACCGAACCGCACGGTCACATCCTTCTCCGACACCTTGAACGCATAACGCGCGCCCGCATCGAAGCGGTTCCACGTTGGCAGGCTGAGGTTGTTCGCCGCGTCGGCGTATTGCCCGCCGGTGCGCAGCATCCGCGCGTTCAGCGCAACGCCTTGCAGGCCCGGCACGTCCCAGTCCACGCCAGCGTTGAACTGGAAGGTCGGCACGCCGATGGCGTGGTTACCGTCGTTGGCGCCGTTGAGGGTGTTCTTCAGTTCGGTGTCCATCAGGGTCAGGCCGCTGATCAGGCGCAGGCCGTCGATCGGCTCGCCGAACACGTTCATCTCCACGCCTTTGTTGATCTGCTCGCCTTCGCGCACGTAGGTGCAGGTGGTGGCGCTGTTGATTTCGCAGTAGCCGTCGCTTGGCTGTTCGATGCGATAAACACCGAGGCTCGCGCCATAGGTGCCCATGTCGACTTTCACGCCCAGTTCGGTCTGCTTGGAGCGTTTCGGTGCGTAGACTTCGTTGCCGTTGGTGACACGGAAACCGCCGGAGCTGGTCGGCGAAGTCGGCCCTTGGGCCAGGCCTTCGATATGGTTGGCGTAGAACGACACATGCTCCCACGGCTTGAACACGATGCCGTACACCGGCGTGGTGATCGATTCGTCGTAGCTCGACGAACGCGGGCCGCTGCCGTAGCTGGCGTAGCTGTAACCCTGCACCACCAGTTGCTGACGACGCAGACCGGCGGTGACCAGCAGGCGATCGTCGAAGAACCCGAGGGTGTCGGAAATCGCCACGCTGCGGTTGAAGGTCTTGCCGACGATGCCCGGATCGTTGAGATCGCCGCCAGAGAAGTTGCCGACCGGTGCCGGCGGGGTGATCGGGTGATAGATGTTGTTGGAGTAGCGGGTCAGGTCGAAGTCATAGGCACTGCGCTGCTCGGCCCAGATCCCGGTCAGGCCGAAATTCAGCTTGTGGCTGACCGGGCCGGTGTTGAATTTGCCGTTGAGGCCGGCCATCACGCTGGTGTTGTCCTCATCGTGGGGGACGAACGAGCCGGTGGTGAACGAGGCGCCGCTGTTGCCGACCAGCGTGGTCGAGTTATAGCGCCCGACTTCACGGGTGTGCTTGGCGCCACCGGCGGCGTAAGCGGTCCAGTTGTCGTTGAGGTCGTACTCGGCGCGGAGCATGCCGAAGGTGTCTTCGATGTCGGTGTAGCCCCATTTCGGCGCGTAGTTGGTGTCCGCCGATGGCGCATCCGGGATGTGCGTGGCGGTGCCGAGGTTGACCGAGCTGCGGCCGCCGTTGACGCGTTCCTTCTGATAGGCGAAGTCACCGGAAACCCGTAGCGCATCGCCGCGATAATCCAGACCGATGGCGAACAGTTTCGAGCGCTGGTTCTCGTGATCGATGCCGGTGTCGCCCTCGCGTTGCGACAGGTTGACCCGCGCACCGAAGCGGTTGTCTTCACCGAAACGCTGGCCGATGTCGAAGTGATGACCGATGCGGCCTTCGCTGTTGATGTCGGTGGTGTAACGACGCAGCGGCACGTCGCCGGCCCGCTTGGGTTGCAGGTTGACGCCGCCGCCGATGCCGGAACCGGTCGGGGTCACGCCGTTGATGAAAGCGTTGGGGCCTTTGAACACTTCCACGCGCTCCAGCGCATCGGTGGAAATGATCTGCCGGGGCAATACGCCGTACAGGCCGTTATAGGAAATGTCGTCGCCATTGAGCGGCAGGCCGCGAATCATGAAGACCTGCGCCTGGTTGGAGAAGCCCGAGGCCTGGCGCACGGAAGAATCGTTGAGCAGTACATCGGCGACGTTTTCCGCCTGCTGATCCTGGATCAATTGCTCGGTGTAGGACGCGGCGCTGAAGGGCACGTCCATCATGTCCTGATTGCCGAGCACGCCCAACTGGCCGCCGCGAGCCACCTGACCGCCAGCGTAGACCGGGGGCAGGGCGTTGGGCGCAGGGGCCTGGGCATTGACGTTGACGTCGTCGAGCATCAGCGCTTTGCTGTTGTCTTCAGCGGCGTGGGCGGTAACGGTCAGGGAGCACAGCAGGGCAAGCAAAGTCGGGCGAAATGGAGCGCCGAGTCGAGCTGAAGCGGGCATGTCGGATACCTGGAGGCGAGCGGCCAAAGAAAAATAAGGGCGGCGCGGAACTCCTTGCGCTAATGCGACTCCAGGCGCGAATGATAGGGTTTCGCAGTAACGTTTTGCAATCAGTTTGTCATCAGCGTGTAGGAGCTGCCGAAGGCTGCGATCTTTTGATTTTGATCTTGATCTGATCTGCAAAAAGCAAGATCAAAAGATCGCAGCCTGCGGCAGCTCCTACGGGGGTTGTGTATGGTGTTGTGGCGAATTTGATTGGATGGAGCACCATGCGATTACTCATTACTCTCGGCGCCGTGCTACTGCTCGCCGGTTGCGCCAGCCAGCGCAGCAACGAACCGGCGCCGCGTCCGCCGGCTGAAGTGAAGGCGGAAATCGTTCGGCTGTTGCCGGCAAAAACTGCCGACCGTCAGGGTTGGGCCACGGACATCTACGCCGCGTTCGCCGCACAGGGCATCAACACCACCACGCAGAATCTGTGTTCGGTACTGGCCGTGGCCGAGCAGGAATCGACGTTCCAGGCCGACCCGACGGTGCCCGGCCTGGGCAAGATCGCCCGCGACGAAATCGACCGCCGCGCCGCCAAGGTGCACATCCCCAGCCTGCTGGTCAGCGGCGCTTTGCAAGTGCGCTCGCCCAACGGCAAGACCTACAGCGAACGCCTGAATGCGGCGCGCAGTGAAAAAGAGCTGAGCGCGATATTCGACGACTTCATCGGAATGGTGCCGATGGGCCGTACGCTGTTCGGCGGCTTCAACCCGGTGCACACCGGCGGGCCGATGCAGGTCAGCATCGAATTCGCCGAGGAGCACGCCAAGGATTACCCGTACCCGGTGGACGGCACGATTCGTCGTGAAGTGTTCAGCCGGCGCGGCGGCATGTATTTCGGCATCGCCCATTTGCTCGGTTACCCGGTGAATTACCGCGAGCCGTTGTATCGTTTCGCCGATTTCAACGCCGGCTGGTACGCCAGTCGCAATGCCGCGTTTCAAAATGCGGTCAGCCGCGCGTCCGGCATTCCGCTGACTCTGGACGGCGATCTGATTCGCTACGACTCGATCATGCCCGGCAGTACCGAACTGGCGGTGCGCACCCTTGGCAAGTCGCTGGGCATGCGCAACCCGACGATTCGCGATCAATTGGAGAAAGGCAAAAACCTGGAATTCGAAGAGACCAGACTCTATCAGCGCGTGTTCGAACTGGCGGAGCGGGCCGAAGGCAAGGCGTTACCGCGCGCGGTATTGCCGGGGATTGTGCTGCAGAGTCCGAAGATCACCCGCAAACTCACCACAGCCTGGTTCGCCAAACGCGTGGACGAGCGTTACAAGCGCTGCATGGCCAAGGCCGGATAAAACACGCAGACATAAAAAACCCGGCTGCGGGAGCCGGGTTTCTCTGCGGTGTTGCGCTTGCAGTCATGCATCAGGCAACACGGCGTTCGATCAGACGATCCGAGCCACCTTCGGCAACGCGGCGTTCGATCAGACGATCCGAGCCACCTTCGGCAACGCGGCGTTCGATCAGACGATCCGAACCACCTTCAGCAACGCGGCGTTCGATCAGACGATCAGAGCCACCTTCGGCAACGCGGCGTTCGATCAGACGATCCGAACCGCCTTCGGCAACGCGGCGTTCGATCAGACGATCCGAACCACCTTCGGCAACGCGGCGTTCGATCAGACGATCCGAGCCGCCTTCGGCAACGCGGCGTTCGATCAGACGATCCGAACCGCCTTCAGCCAGACGGCTTTCGATCAGTTTGTCCGAGCCGCCTTCGGCGATCATGGTGTGCGCCGGGGTGGCGGCGAAAGCGTTAACTGCGAAAACCGAGAAAGCAATGCTGAGAAGAGTCTGGCGTTTCATGATGGTGTGCTCCGGGGTGTTGTTGGTTGGTATGGAGCTGATGTTACGCCCGGAATTTTTTATGAGAACTTCATTGCCGTGATGGTGAACATCGACGTCGATGATGGTTGCGGACAACCGCGTAGCAGAGCCTCAGAGCACCTTCACCGCACGCCCGATCGCCTGAATCGGCCCGGTCGGTTTGCCGATCGGTGAGCCATTGGCGCCTTCCAGGGTCAGCTCAAACAGCTGGTTGGGTTGCAGCGGCGGCAACTTGTCCAGCGGCACCGACAACGCTTGCCCCGGTTTGACCAGTCCCAATGACACCGGTCCCGACCAGCCGTCAGCCTTGGTCCAGAACTCCAGCGCCTTGTCCGCCGGCACCTCGACCACGCCCAGTGGAATCAACTGGATCTCCCGCGCATTGCTCGCCTGAATCACCCAACCCGGCGCCTTGTCCTGCGGCGCCACCAGCACCACCAGATAACTCGGTTTCGGCGCAGTCTGGGTCAGTAGCATCGCGCCCAGAATCAGCGTCGCAGCCAGGCCCGCCGCACTCAAACCGCGCCACAGCGGCAGCAGGTTCCACCAGGAAGCGAGAGGTTTTCTCACCGTCAGCCGTTCGAGACTGCGCTCGATACGTGGCCATAACTGCGCCGAGGGTTGCTGAGGTTCGGCCAGATCGGTCAGCTCCAGCAGACGTCGCTCCCATGCGTCGACTGCCGCGCGCAACTCAGGATCGTTCGGCAGGCGCCGTTGCACCTCGATGCGCTGTTCGAACGACAAGGTGCCGAGCACGTATTCGCCGGCCAGTTCATCCCGTTCCTGCGCTGATTCGCCGGTCATCCCATGCACTCCCGCAAAGCATTGAGGCTGCGCTTGATCCACGCTTTGACCGTGCCCAGCGGCGTGCCGAGGCGCGCGGAAATCTGCGCGTGGCTGTAACCGTCGACGTAGGCATGGAGGATGCAGCTGCGCCGCTGCGGTTCCAGTTGTTCGAGGCAGCGATGAATGCGCGCCGAGTGAACATCGACCGCCTCATCAGACGCCGCTGTCTCATGTTCTTCGCTGAACGGCGTTTCCCGACTTTGCTTGCGCAACTGATTCAAGGCCAGGTGCCGGGTCACGCTGAACATCCAGCCCCGCGCCGAACCGCGCGCCGGGTCGAACCCGGCCGCGCCGTGCCAGATCTTGATGAACGCCTCATGCACGATATCCTCCGCCAGCGCCGTATCGCGCACCAGCCGCTTGGCCACACCGAGCAGGCGCGGGCCTTCCTGCACATACAAATCGCGCAAAGCCGCGCGCTCGCCCCGGGCACAGGCGGCGAGGCGGGCTTCGTAATCGAAAACGGATTCGGGTAAAGGCATGGGGTGCAATCTAGCTCACATTTCCCAAACATCCAGAGGCATGGTTCCCTGTGGGAGCGAGCCTGCTCGCGAATGCGGTGGGTCAGAAAGTAATAAGGCGACTGACACTCCGTCTTCGCGAGCAGGCTCGCTCCCACAGGATTGTGCACTGCTTCCGAATATCAGTTCGCCGCCCAGAAAATATAATCCGCCTGGTACTTCACCACTTCCTGCTTGCCCTTGTTCGCCATGGTGCACTCACTGCCCGGCGCGACGCCGCCCTTGAGCGCAACACGCTGGATATAGCTGACCCCGGTCATTGCGCCTTTGCCCTCGGCGGGATTGGCCTTGACCAGTTGATAAGGCAGGTTGCCCGGGCTCGACGGTGCCACGGCGAGTTGCGTGCCGGTGACTTTCGAACCGTCCTTGGCTTGCCAGGTCGCTGGCGGGCCGAAATAGGTGCCGACCTGTTTGCCGCTGCGATCATTGAGCACCGCTTTCGGGCCGACAAAGGTCCATTCGGTCTGCCCGGCCATATTGGGCTTGTCGCGGCATTCGTAGGTGATCTCGCCAACCCCGGTGGTTTCCAGGGCAATCTTGTGCCCGTCCGGCACCTTGATCGCGTCGGGATAACTGCTCTGGGCGAAGCCGGTCGCGGTGAAAGCGAGCAAACCGGTGAAGCCAATCAGCTGGGTGATGTTCATCCGATGATTCTCCGAAAAGGGTAGGGCGCTGACAGCACCAGAGTGGGCTGTTACAGGGACTACCCGTGACGGAGGCGATTGGATGCAGTGCCGGAAAAATAAATTTCAAACACCACCTATCAAACCTGTGGGAGCGAGCCTGCTCGCGAAAGCGTCGGGCCAGCCAGCACTTATGTGACTGATGCACCGCATTCGCGAGCAGGCTCGCTCCCACAAGGTTCTTCATCAGGCTTCAGGCCGGAGGCTTTCAGGAGTTCCTGGGTATACGGATGTTGCGGCGCAGCGAAGATCTCCCGCGACGAGCCTTGTTCAACCACCTTGCCGTCCTTGATCACCATCAAGTCATGCGCCAGCGCATGCACCACCGCCAGATCATGGCTGATGAACAGGTACGTCAGCCCATGCCTGATCTGCAACTGGCGCAACAACTCCACCACTTGCTTCTGCACCGTGCGATCCAGCGCCGACGTCGGTTCGTCGAGCAGAATCAGCGCCGGTTCCAGCACCAGTGCGCGGGCGATGGAGATGCGCTGGCGCTGGCCGCCGGAAAATTCGTGAGGGTAACGATGGCGGCTTTGCGGATCGAGTCCGACTTCCTCGAGCACGCGAATTACCGCTGCCTCGCGCTCGGCCTCGCTGCCGATGCCGTGGGTCAGCAAGCCTTCGGCAATGATCTGCTGCACTGACATGCGTGGGCTGAGGCTGCCGAACGGGTCCTGAAACACCACCTGAATCTGCCGGCGCAACGGGCGCATCAGACGCTGATTGAGCAGGCTCAACTGCTTGTTGCCGAAACGGATATTGCCCTCTGATTCGACCAGGCGCAGGATCGCTTGGCCCAGCGTCGACTTGCCCGAACCCGACTCGCCGACAATCCCCAGGGTCTTGCCGCGTTGCAGGGTGAAACTGACGCCGTCCACCGCTTTGATGTAATCCTGCTGACGGCTGAAGAGTTTTTTCGGCAGGGCAAACCACACCTTCAAATCATCGACTTCCAGCAGGTTGTGCTCGTACTCACTGGGCACTGGCGCGCCGCTCGGTTCCGCTTCGATCAACAACCGGCTATAGGGGTGTTGCGGCGCTTGGAACAGCGTCTCGCAATCGGCCTGTTCAACGATCTCGCCCTGACGCATTACGCACACGCGCTGAGCGATCCGGCGTACCAGATTGAGGTCGTGGCTGATCAGCAACAGCGACATGCCGAGGCGCTGCTGCAACTCGATCAGCAGTTCAAGAATCTTCTGCTGTACGGTCACGTCCAGCGCCGTGGTCGGTTCATCGGCAATCAACAGTTCCGGCTCGTTGGCCAGCGCCATGGCGATCATTACCCGTTGGCGCTGACCACCGGAAAGCTGATGCGGATAGGCTTTGAGTCGCTGCAACGGCTGGCGAATACCCACCAGTTCCAGCAGCTCCAGCGTCCGCGCGCGGGCGGCGCGGCCCTTGAGGCCCTTGTGGATTTCCAGCACTTCGCTGATCTGTTTTTCCACCGTGTGCAACGGGTTCAGCGAGGTCATCGGCTCCTGGAAAATCATCGCAATGCGATTGCCGCGCAAACCGCGCATCTGTTGTTCGCTGGCATGCAGCAAATCCACGCCGTTAAAACGAATCGCGCCGCTGCTGCTGACGCTCTGGCCAGGCAGCAGACGCAGAATCGAATGCGCCGTCACTGACTTGCCCGAGCCGGACTCGCCGACCAGCGCCAGACACTCGCCACGGCGAATATCGAGGTTCACACCGTGCACCACTTCTTGCCCTGCGAAGGCGACGCGCAGGTCGCGGATCTCGATTAAATGGTCTTGCATGTCAGCTCCTCGGATCAAAGGCATCTCGGCACGCTTCACCGATGAAAACCAACAAAGACAGGATCAGCGCCAAGGCAAAAAACGCCGTCAGCCCCAGCCACGGTGCCTGCAGATTGCGTTTGGCCTGGCCGATCAGTTCACCCAGCGATGCGGTGCCGGCGGGCATGCCGAAGCCGAGGAAATCCAGCGCGGTCAGGGTGGCGATGGCGCCGGTGAGAATGAACGGCAGGTAGGTGAGGGTGGAAGTCATGGCGTTGGGCAGAATGTGCCGGCGCATCAGTTCGCTGTCGGTCAGGCCCAGCGCGCGCGCGGCTTTCACGTATTCGAGATTGCGCCCCCGCAGGAACTCGGCGCGCACCACGTCGACCAGCGCCAGCCAGGAAAACAGCGCCATGATCCCCAGCAACCACCAGAAACTCGGCGAGACGAAGCCGGACAGGATGATCAGCAGGTACAGCACCGGCAACCCCGACCAGATTTCCAGTACGCGCTGCCCGAGCAAGTCGACCCAGCCGCCGTAATAACCCTGTAAAGCCCCGGCGAGAATGCCGATCAACGCGCTGATGGCGGTGAGGATCAGCGCGAACAGAATCGAGATCCGCGTGCCGAAAATCACCCGCGCCAGAACATCGCGAGCCTGATCATCGGTGCCCAGCCAATTGCTCGATGACGGCGGGCTGGGCGCCGGTTCGGTGAGGTCGTAGTTGACCGTGTCGTAACTGAACGGGATCGGCGGAAACAGCATCCAGCCGCCCTGATCCTCGATCAGCTTGTGTACGTAGTTGCTGGCGTAATCCGGCTGGAACGGCAACTCGCCGCCGAAATCGGTTTCCAGATAATCGCTGAGGATCGGGAAGTAAAAGGCGTCGTGGTAGCGGATCACCAGCGGCTTGTCATTGGCGATCAGCTCGCCAGCGAGGCAGATCAGGCACAGGCCGATAAACAGCCGCAGTGACCAGCGCCCACGGCGGTTGGCATTGAATTGCGCGACGCGGCGCTGGCCCAGAGGCGACAGTGTGAACATCAGGCAGTCCTCGCCGAGAAATCGATGCGCGGGTCGAGCAGGGTGTAGCAGAGATCGCCGATCAGCTTGATCAGCAGGCCGAACAGGGTGAACAGAAACAGCGCGCCGAACACCACCGGATAGTCACGCGACACCGCCGCTTCGTAGCTCATGCGCCCGAGGCCGTCGAGGTTGAAGATGGTTTCGATCAGCAGGGAACCGGCGAAAAACACTTCGATCAGTGCCGACGGCACGCCGGCCACCACCAGCAGCATGGCGTTGCGAAACACGTGGCCGTACAGCACGCGCCGCTCGGTCAGGCCCTTGGCTCGTGCGGTGATCACGTACTGCCGGCTGATCTCGTTGAGAAAGCTGTTTTTGGTCAGGATCGTCAGCGTGGCGAAGCCGCCGATCACCAGCGCCGTGACCGGCAGTACGAGGTGCCAGAGGTAGTCGCCGACCTTGCCCAATGTGCTGAGGCTGTCGAAGTTGTCCGACACCAGCCCCTGCACCGGAAACCAGTTGACGTAGCTGCCCCCGGCGAACACCACGATCAACAGAATGGCGAAGAGAAACGCCGGCATCGCGTAGCCGACGATGATCGCCGTGCTGCTCCAGACATCGAAGGCGCTGCCGTTCTTGATTGCCTTGCGAATGCCCAGCGGGATTGAAATCACGTAGGTGATCAGCGTCGCCCACAAGCCCAGCGACAGCGACACCGGCAGCTTCTGCACGATCAGGTCGGTGACCTTGGCGCCACGAAAGAAACTGTTGCCCAGATCCAGTTGTGCGTAGTTTTTCAGCAGCAGCCACAGGCGTTCGTGCAGCGGTTTGTCGAAGCCGTAATGGTGTTTGATTTCCTCGATCAGCGCCGGGTCCAGCCCACGGCTGCTGCGCCCGGCACCGCCGACCGCCGCGACTTCGCCGCCACCGCCCATGCTGTGCCCGCCAAAGCCTTGCAGGCGAGCGATGGCTTGTTCCACCGGGCCACCGGGTGCGGCCTGCACGATAAGAAAATTCACCACCAGAATGCACAACAGCGTGGGGATGATCAGCAGCAATCGGCGACTCAGATAACGCAGCATGTCACTGGCCTCCCGCAAGCTGAGCGCTCATCTGCTGAGTCGTCAGCGGCCTGGCCGAGACTTCCCACCAGGTGTTGAGACCTTCGTCATACGAAGGTTGCACGGCGGGCATGCCGAAGCGGTTCTGATACACCGTCGGCGTGCCTTTGGAGTAGTAGTTGGGAATCATGTAGTAACCCCATTGCAGCACCCGGTCGAGGGCGCGGGCGTAATGCACCATGGCTTCGCGGCTGTTGGCCTGGACCAGCCCGTCAATCAGTTGATCGATTGCCGGATCGGCCAGCACCATCGCGTTCGAGCTGCCGACTTGCGTGGCACTTTGCGAGCCGTACAGGCTGTACAACTCGCGGCCCGGGGAGACGATCGGATCGCCACTGCGCGGGAACGCGCAGACGATCATGTCGTAATCGCGGGCGTTGAGACGGTTGATGTATTGCGCCGAATCGATGCGGCGCAGATTGAGCGTGATGCCGATCTGAGCGAGGGTGCGTTTGAACGGCAGCAGCATGCGATCGAAGCCGCCCTGGCCATCGAGAAAGGTGAATTCCAGCGGCTCGCCGGCGGCGTTGACCAGACGATTGTTTTTCGCCGTCCAACCGGCTTCGGCGAGCAGCTTCAGCGCTTGCAGTTGCTTGTCGCGGATGTAGCCGCTGCCATCGGTTTTCGGCGCTTCATAGACCGTGGTGAACACCTCGTCAGGGACCTTGCCGCGCAGCGGTTCGAGGATCTTCAATTCCTCGGCATCGGGCAGGGCGCTGGCGGCCATTTCACTCTTGGGCCAGAAGCTGTTCTGACGCACGTAGAAGCCGCGCATCATCTGTTTGTTGGTCCACTCGAAATCCCAGAGCAGGCTGATCGCCTGACGCACGCGGCGATCCTTGAAGAACGGGTTCTGCAGGTTGAACACGAAGCCCTGAGCAGCGGTGGGTTTGTCCGGAGCGAGGATCGACTGCTGCAAGCGGCCGTCACGCAGTGCCGGGCTGTCATAGCCGACCACGTAACCAGAGGAGGAGAACTCACGGTTGTAGTCGAACGCGCCGGCCTGCAACAGCTGGCGGGCGACGTCGGTGTCGCCGTAGAAATTCACCGTCAGGCTGTCGAAGTTGTACATGCCGCGACTGACCGGCAGGTCCTTGCCCCACCAGTCCGGGTCACGCTGGAAACTGATGCTGCGTCCGGCGTCGACCTTGCTCACCCGGTACGGGCCGCTGCCCAGCGGTGGCTCGAAGCCGCCGCCGTTGGCGAAGTCGCGGGTTTTCCACCAGTGCTCGGGCAGCACGCGCAGCGTCGCCAGATCCAGCGCGAGGGTGCGATTGAGGTTGTTCTTGAAGGTGAAACGGACCTGCCGTGAACTTTCGACCAGCACGTCCTGCACGTCGGCGTATTGCTGGCGGTAACTCAGGCTGCCCTTGGTCATCAGCAGGTTGAAGGTGTAGCGCACGTCTTCGGCGGTGATCGGCGTGCCGTCGGCAAAGCGTGCCTTGGGGTTGAGGGTGAAGCGCACCCACAAACCTTCGGGGTCGCGCTCGATCTGCTGCGCGACGAAGGCGTAAACCGTGTAGGGCTCGTCCAGCGATCGGAACGCCAGCGGCGCGTAGACCCAATCATTGACCTGCACCACCGAAATGCCCTGATCGGCATACGGCGTGATGTAGTTGTACTGACCGATCTCCATCGACGCACGGCTGAGCGAACCGCCCTTGGGCGCGTCAGGGTTAACAAAATCGAAATGCTTGAAGCCGGCCGGATACTTCGGCGCTTCGCCGTACACCGTCAGCGCATAACTGCCGCCGGCCAGCGCCGAAGTGCCGAAGCACAGCAGCGCACTGCCGAGCAGCAGGCCAGCCATGTTGCGCAAGAAACTCATGAAGTCACTCCTGAAAATCCCTGAAAGTCCACGGACCCAATGTGGGAGCGAGCCCTTGTGGCGAGGGGATTTATCCCCGATCGGCTGCGCAGCAGTCGCAAGATCAATGCATGCGGTACTTCTGATGCTCCGCGTCGGCAGGTCTTGGGGGCGCTTCGCACCCCATCGGGGATAAATCCCCTCACCACAAAGGCTCGCTCCCACAGGGGGATGCGCTTTATCTCGGGTTAGAAGTGGTAAGTCATGCGCGCAAACAATGTCCGGCCCAGCGGGTCGGTGTAGCGCGGGTCATAGCCGCTCTGGAAGTTGTAGGCCTGGTTGGAGAACGGCGGGTTGCGGTCGAAAACGTTCTTCATTCCGGCATCAACGTCGAGCACTTTGTTGAAGGTGTAACCGGCCGACAGATCCCACACCGAATACGACGCCACCCGCGCGTGCGTCTCGCGGTCGTAATCGTTGTAACCGGTGGTGAAGCGGTTGGTCAGCGCTGCTCGCGCCGCACCCAGGCTCCAGCTGCCGGTGAGGTTGTGCTTCCAGCGCGCGATCACGCCGTCACCCTGAAAGTCGCCGACCTTGTCGGTGAACGGGCCTTTGATGGTGCTCTGGAAGTCGTACTCGTCGACATAGGTGCCTTGCAGGCCGAGGCCGAACTGACCGTACGGCGTGTTCGGGAAGCGATAGTCGAGCGACACATCGACACCGTTGGTCTCGACGATGCCGAGGTTGGCGTTGCCGGTGACGATGTAGTTGAGCGTGCCGTCGGCGTTGCGCACGAAGCGGTCCGGGTAGGAGCCAGCCTGATCGAACACGGTGGATTCCGGGAACGGCTGGATCTGGTTGGAGATGTGAATCCACCAGAAATCCAGACCCACCGACAGATTGCTGATCGGCTGGTAGACGAAGCCCAACGTCACGTTGCGCGCCTTCTCCGGGGCCAGATCCTCGTTGCCGCCAATCTGGTTGAGGAATTGCTGACCGCAATCGCGGCCGCCGTTGCCGCCCGGTTGCACCACGCCGCCGGTACACAGCACCGGATCGTTGTAGTAACCCTGAGTGAACGTGATGCTGCGCGGCGAATACAGCTCGTACAGCGATGGCGCGCGGAAACCTTCGCTGTAGGCACCACGCACCACCAGCTCTTTGATCGGCTGATAACGGAACGAATATTTCGGGTTGGTGGTGCTGCCGAAGTCGCTGTATTTGTCGTGGCGCACAGCGGCGGACAGTTCGAGGCTGTCGAGCACCGGCACGTTGAGTTCGGCATAGGCGGCCTTGACGCTGCGGTCGCCCTCGACGCTGCCGGCCGGGTCGATGCCGAGGCTCTGGATGTCGCCGGCGAACGACTCGAAGTCCTGATGGAATTTCTCCTTGCGGTACTCGCCGCCCAGAGCCAGACCGGACGGACCTGCGCCGAACCAGTCGCCGATTTCACGGCTGACGCGACCATCGAACCCGGCCACGCGACCCACGGCTGTGGAGTAGGCGCCGTGGTACGCGGCGGCATCGATGTACTGCTGGCCGGCAGCGGTCTGCGGGCCGAACGGGTTGAGCAAACCGCTGGCCAGCCCGTCAATCATCGCCTGATCGCTGACATAGCCACTGGTGACGCTGGAGACGATTTTGTTCTGGTTGTACGAGGCGCCGACGTTGTAATCCCAGCCGCCAACCAGACCATCGAAGCTCAGCAGAAAGCGCTGGCTGGTGTTCTGGTCTTTCGATTCACGCGGGCCGGCAGCGGTTTCACGCCAGTTCACATCGACCGGCTGCGTCGGGTCGAGGGCGAAATCGGTGGGCGCCGGGGTGATGCCATTGCCGGGGTAGTACGGCGACGAGGAATCCAGGCTCAGACCAGTCAGTGGCGCCGGGCCGACGGCGACGGCGTTGTTGTTGCGCGACCAGAAATATTCAAGGTTGGCGTTGTGATCATCGCCGAGCTTGGCAGTGGTCTTGCCGAAGAACGAGGTCTTCTCGGTCTGTGGCACCAGATCGATGTATTCACGGGTGCTGAAGCGGCACAAGCCGTCGCGGGCGATCAGGTTGGGGCCGTTGCAATTGCTGTTGGCCAACGGGTTGGTGGCGTTGCCGTTCTGGCTGTAGTTGCCGGGGAACGCGGTGCCGGAAGTCTGATCGAGACCGCGACCGGGCGCATAGTCGGTGGCGAAGGAGCGGTCGTTGGCGTCGAGGTTCTGCTGCTTGTTGTAGTTGAACACGCCGAGGACGTTGAAGCGGTCTTCTTCGAGATCGCCGTAGCCCCAACTGGCGCTCATGTCTTTGGTCGCGCCGCCACCGCTGTGGGTCGGCGTTTCGCCGCCCAGGGTCAGGGCGCCATCGGTGAGAGATTTTTTGGTGATGAAGTTGATCACACCGCCGATGGCGTCGGTGCCGTACAGGGCCGAGGCGCCGTCGCGCAGCACTTCCACGCGTTCGATGGCGGCAAACGGGATCATGTTCAGATCCACCGCGCCGCCGGCCGAGTTGGTCCCCGACAGGGCGTTATTGGCCAGGCGTCGACCGTTGAGCAGCACCAGCGTCTTGTTCGCGCCGATGCCGCGCATGTCGGCAAACGACGCACCGCCAGTGGCCGCGCCGACGGAGCCGGCGCTGTTGTTGATCGACTGGCTGCCGGTGATGCGCTGCACCAGTTCGGCGGTGGTGGTCACGCCCTGTTTGCGCAGCTCGTCAGCCTTGAGGATGGTGATCGGCACCGCCGTTTCCGCATCGACCCGGCGAATCGCCGAACCGGTCACTTCGACCCGTTGCAGTTGCGTGGTCGGCGCCGCCACGACAGCGGCTGCCGGCGTGGCACTGTTGTCGTCCTCGGCCGCTTGCACGGTCCCGGCGCCCATCCCCATGGCCACCAGATACAGCGGAACAAAACGGTGGCGAGACATCGTTGCCACCAAAGGTTTGAGCGTGAAGCGTGGAGTGTTCATCAGCATGGTTGTTTCCGATTTTCAGACGTTATCGAATTGGCCTTGTGAGCCGCTCATTGCTCCGCTTCCGGTGATACCGCGCGCGGAAAACCACTTTCTTCAAGCAAGCCGATCCCCTCCGAAGACGCGGGGCGTTTTTTCGGTCGGCCGGGTGCGACGGGATTTCTTTCAGCGGCGCCGGGCGGGTGTTTCAACACCCATCCGGCACCGCACTCAGTGGGTGGTCATCACCGAAATCTTGCTGATGCCGGAGCGTTCGATCGATGCCATCGCCTTGGCCACCTGGCCGTAATTGACGGCGGCGTCGGCCTGCAACTGCACGCGCACGTCGGCGTCCTTGGCCTTGACCTCCTTGAGACTGGCCTCGAGGGATTTCGGGGCCAGTTCGGTCTTGGCCAGATAGAACTTGCCGTCCTGATCGACGCTGACCACCACCGGGTCTTTCTTTTCGGCAGGGGCGACGGCGTCGGTTTTCGGCAGGTTGACCTTGATCGCGTTGGTCATTAGCGGCGCGGTGACAATGAACACCACCAGCAGCACGAGCATCACGTCGACCAGCGGCGTAACGTTCATTTCGCTGAGCACTTCATCGCTGTCTTGAGTGGAAAACGACATCAGCTAGCCTCCCGCACGGCGGTGGTGCTTTTGCTGGCAATGGCCTGGCGGCTGATGGAAAACGCACTGCGCGAGGCGAGGGCGTCGAAGTCGTGGGCGAAGTCGTCCATGTCCGCCGAGGCGAGTTTCAGCCGACGCAGGAAGAAGTTGTAGATCAGCACCGCCGGCACCGCGACGGCGATGCCCACGCCAGTGGCGATCAGCGCGTGGCCGATAGGTCCGGCGACCGCTTCAAGACTGGCCGAGCCGGTTTCGCCGATGCTTTGCAGGGCTTCCATGATTCCCCACACGGTGCCGAACAAACCAATGAACGGCGCGGTGCTGCCGATACTGGCGAGGATCGCCTGGCCGTTTTCCAGCGAGCGACGTTCCTTCTGGATCTGCTGGCGCAGGTTGCGTTCCAGGCGGTCGGAGCGGTTGATGGTGTGCGCCAGTTGCTGCGTGGTGCGCGGCGAATCTTCCACCAGCAGGGCTTCGAAACCACTGCTGGCGATGCGCGCCAGCGAGCCCGGATACTGGCTGGCGTGTTCAGCGGCGGTGAGCAGGTCCGGCGCGCTCCAGAAGGCTTTGGCAAACTGCTTGTTCTGCGCTTTCTGGCGCAGGTATTGGGCCGACTTGACCAGCAGGATCGCCCAACTGACCACGGAAAACAGCACCAGACCCCAGAGCACACCGGGGACAATCATCGAAGACAGTGAATCGTTCATGGCTACACCTCGCTTGCGTTAATCAGTAATGAGTCGGTTGCGCCGTCATTGCGGCAATTTGAAATCGATGGTCTGGGTGGCGAAGCCGTCGATCGGCGTGTCACCGCGCTTGGCCGGAATGAACTTCCAGTTCTTCACCGCCGCGACGGCCGCCTCATCCAGTTGCGCCTTGCCGCTGGACTTGGTCACAGTCACCGCACCGGCACGGCCGTTGGCCAGCACCTGAATGCGCAGCACCACGCTGCCTTCCCAATTGCGGCGCAGCGCCAGCGACGGGTATTCCGGCGGCGGGTTGCCAAGGCTGGCCAGGCCGGAGATCGCCGCCGACTCCTTGACCGGAGCGGGCGCAGCAGGGGGGTGCCGGTGGTGCGCTCGGTGTCGTCGGCGCCGCAGGTGCGGCAGGTTGCGCCGGGGCCGGCGGCGCTTTCGGTGGCTCGACTTTCTTCACCGGTTTGGGTTTCTCGACCGGTTTTGGTTTTTCGATTGGCTTGGGCTTCTCCACCGGTTTGGGCGGCGGCTTGACCGCGTCCTCGTCTTCCACCGGCTGCTCGGGTTCCGGCGGCGGTGGAGGCGGGGGCGGCGGTGGTGGTTCCGGTGTCGGTGGGGCCGGAGGCGTCGGGCTGGTCAACTCGACGGTCATTTCCGGAATTTCCGGCGGCGTCGGCAGTGGCTCCGGCCGCGCCTGATGGAAGAACCACCACGCGCCGCCGTGTATCAGCGCCGACACGGCGATCAGCAAGAGCAACTGTGGTTTGTTCAACCCGCCGGGTCGTGATGTGTTGGCTGTAAACGCCGGCCTGCCCGGGGGCGGCGGGACCGGCGCTTGCTGCAACGGCCCCGGCAGGGTTTTGTGCTTTACCGCATCGTTCATTAAAGCTCCCTCGGGTCAGATGAAGGGCAATAAGGTGCCGTCCGAACATATGGCTGATGTTCGAGTGAGTGGGTGCAACTTTCTTCAAGGTGTACGCGAGCCGATAGTTGGACTATCTGTTTAAACGGCCTCGAACAAACTTAATGGCTTAGTAGCATCTATATCGATTGTTCATTACCCATTCCGTGGCTTGTTGTTGTGCGGAGACGTGAGCTGTCTCAGGTTTGTTACAGTTTGCAACAGGTGTGCCAGTTATTGCCGAACTGCATCGAGTGTATTTACGCAGTGTTGCCGATGTCGCATTTCTATAAGTTTCAAACTCGCTCGGAGTTTTATACGGCGCAAAGCGGTCCTCAAGTCCTCGCAGGAGGGCTTTTTCGAGTGCGAGCCAGAGGGAGCGCTGTATCACGCCAATCGACGGGATAGAGCGGCTGCTCGGTGATCAGGCTTAGCACCTATCGGTGCGTAGCGAATCGATTTGGTGCAGGTCAGTCATTCAGCGGCTCACGGGACAAGTTCCTTATTTTGATTCTGGAGTATTGGTAACTGCATCACATTTGGGCGTGCGCTTTTGGTGCAGCTTCAATGACGGGTAGTCATTGTTAGACAATCTTGTTGTTGTGCCTTTTATTAATTGCCGTATTTAAAAAATAAATAACACTCGGCGCCCGGCGATCGCTCGATCGCCAGGCACGCAAAGTGTGCATTGGGTTTCAGGTAATAAAGGAGAAACGCGCCAGGCTGAATAGGTTCGGCTGAACTTTGGGCTGGATTTGCGAGTGAGTCGGGTATGTCGTACGGCGGAGCATTTGAAGATTCACGGAGGAACTCCTTATTGCCAGCTCGGACAGGCGAACTTTTGGTTCGCTGTCGCACCTTACAAGAACGCGGATAGCGTTCGATGAATGCTCTTGGTGCGGGATGGGCACCGCCAGCGCTGATTGGCGAAGGTTGATTTCGCAAGTCGGCAGTGCATGGGAAAAACGTGCCAATCACGACACATTTGCAGAATTTTCTACGTCAGGCCAGCCAGCCATCTACCCTGTGCAAAGGCCTTATCGGGGGAACGGACATGTACCAGCTCTACGGGCACAAGAATTCCGGCGCGGCTGCCATCGAGGCGGCACTGGAGTTGTGCCAGATCGCCTATCGCTTCATTGATACCGAAGCCAGCGCCGAGGCCGACGAGGCGCTGGGCAAACTCAATCCGCTGAAACAGATACCGACCCTGCAACTGCCGGACGGCAGCGCCATGACCGAAAGTGCGGCGATCCTTATTCACTTGGGCCTGACGTTTCCCAAGTCCGGCCTGCTGCCGAGCAAGGCTGCCGATCGTGATCAGGCAATTCGCGGCCTCGCCTATATCGTCAGCAATTGCTACGCAGCGGTCGGCATCATCGATTACCCCGAGCGCTGGCTGAGCACGCCCGACGAGAGCGCACGGCAAAACCTGATCGCCGGCACCCGCCAGCGCCTGCACTTCAGTTGGGAGGTGTTTGCCGATCAGTTTTCCGGGGAGTTGTATCTGGATGATGAAACGCCCGGTGCACTGGATGTGCTGGCGGCCGTGGTGAGCCGCTGGGCCGGCAGCCGCGAACATCTGCGCCAGACCCGCCCGGGCTTTTATGCGTGGCTGCAAAGGATCGACCGGCACCCGGTGCTGGCACCGGTGTTTGAGCGGCACTGGCCGGCCTGACAGGCGAGATCGTTCCCACGCTCTGCGTGGGAATGCCTCAACGGACGCTCCGCGTTCGGCTTTAGAGGGACGCGGAGCGTCCCGGGCTGCATTCCCACGCAGAGCGTGGGAACGATCATCACTGACCTGGCGCATTCGCGAGCAGGCTCGCTCCCACAAGGGGATCACGGCGGTGGGCTCAGTCGCCGCGAATGTACTGCTCCAGTTGTTTGATCAGCTCGGCCTGTTCGGCAATTGCCTCTTTCACCAGGTCGCCGATCGACAACAGGCCGATCAACTGGCCGTCCTCGACCACTGGCAGGTGGCGCAGGCGTTTGTCCGACATGATGCCCAGGCAGGTATCAACCGTTTGTTTAGTGTCCACGGTGATCACGTCCTTGACCATGATGTCGCGCACTGGCGTACCGACCGAAGAGCGCCCGTGCAGCACCAGTTTGCGGGCGTAGTCGCGCTCGCTGATGATGCCGACCACTTTGTTGTCTTCGACCACCAGCAAGGCGCCGACGTTTTTCTCGGCCATCTTCATCAGCGCTTCGAGCACCATGTGATCGGGTTTGATCTGGTGCACTTCCTGATTTTTCTGATCTTTGAGCTTGAGCAGTTGGGCGACGGTCTTCATGGCGGTTACTCAGGTGTTGTCGTTGTTCATCAAGCATCGTAGACGCAGCTGCGCAGAGCAAGGTGGCAAAGCGGCAGTTAGCGTGCAAAAAACGCCATTTGCCGGAAAAAACTTCTTTGTATCGGTGAATGAAGCATGTGGCTAGGGGATTTAGCCCTGCAGGTCTGCGCAGCAGGCCCTTTCATTAAAGGCGGGGCCGCTTCGCGGCCAGCGGGGATAAATCCCCTCGCCACAGATAAATCCCTCGCCACAAATGCTGCGTAGAATGGCGTTCTGATTGAAACGTTGAGGTCGCAGTGGTGGATTTACAGCAGGGCTTCGTCCTGACCCGGCATTGGCGCGATACGCCGGCCGGCACCGAAGTCGAGTTCTGGCTGGCAACGGACGCCGGGCCGCGCCGCGTGCGTCTGGCGCCTCAGCCATCGGTGGCGTTTATTCCCGCCGCCCAGCGGGAAGCGGCCGAGCGTCTGCTGCACGATGAAAAGAATGTAGAGCTGCGACCGTTGGCCTTGCTCGATTTTCAGCATCGTCCGGTGCTCGGTCTGTATTGCCAGCAGCACGGCCAGTTGATGCGCCTCGAAACCGCGCTGAACCGCGCCGGCGTCGACGTCTTTGAAGCCGACGTGCGCCCGCCGGAACGCTATCTGATGGAGCGCTTCATCACCGCGCCGGTGCTGTTTGGCGGCACGCCTGATGCTGACGGCGTACTGATCAACGCCCAACTGAAACCCGACCCCAATTACCGGCCGAAACTGCGTCTGGTCTCGCTCGACATCGAGACCACCGAAAACGGCGAGCTGTATTCCATCGCGCTGGAAGGCTGTGGCGAGCGCCAGGTGTACATGCTCGGCGCGCCGAATGGCGACGCCAGCATTGTCGATTTCGACCTTGAATACTGCGATTCGCGCACGCTCATTCTGAAGAAGCTCAACGACTGGTTCGCCCGCCACGACCCTGACGCGATCATTGGCTGGAACGTCGTGCAGTTCGATTTGCGCATCCTCCATGAACACGCACGGCGTCTTGGCGTGCCGCTGAAGATCGGTCGTGGCGGCGAAGAAATGCAGTGGCGCGAGCACGGCAGCCGCAATCACTACTTCGCCTCGGCAGCGGGGCGGCTGATCATCGATGGCATCGAGTCGTTGCGTTCGGCGACCTGGAGTTTTCCCTCGTTCAGTCTGGAAAACGTCGCGCAGACCCTGCTCGGCGAAGGCAAGGCGATCAACAACCCATACCAGCGCATGGACGAGATCAACCGCATGTTCGCCGAGGACAAACCGGCGCTGGCCAAGTACAACCTCAAGGACTGCGAACTGGTCACGCGGATCTTCGCCAAGACCGAACTGCTGACGTTTTTGCTCGAACGCGCCAGCGTCACCGGTTTGCCGGCCGACCGCAGCGGCGGTTCGGTCGCCGCGTTCACCCATTTGTACATGCCGTTGATGCATCGCCAGGGCTTCGTTGCACCCAATCTGGGCACCAATCCACCGCAGGCCAGCCCCGGCGGGTTTGTCATGGATTCACGCCCGGGGCTTTACGAATCGGTGTTGGTCCTCGATTACAAAAGCCTTTACCCGTCGATCATCCGCACCTTTCTGATCGACCCGGTGGGCTTGATCGAGGGCCTGCAACACCCGGATGACGCCGACTCGGTGCCGGGTTTTCGTGGCGCACGCTTCTCGCGCACCCGCCATTGTCTGCCGTCCATCGTGGCGCGGGTGGCCGAAGGGCGCGAAACCGCCAAGCGCGAGCACAATGCGCCGCTGTCCCAGGCGTTAAAGATCATCATGAACGCCTTCTACGGCGTGCTCGGCTCCAGTGGTTGCCGTTTTTTCGATACCCGGCTCGCCTCGTCGATCACTTTGCGCGGCCACGAAATCATGCTGCGCACCCGCCAGTTGATCGAAGAACAGGGCCACGCGGTCATTTACGGCGACACCGATTCAACCTTCGTCTGGCTGCGCAGTCTGCACGGCCAGGAAGAAGCAGCGCAGATCGGCCATGCGCTGGTCAAGCACGTCAACGATTGGTGGCGCGCGCATGTGCGCGAGGAATACGGGCTGGAAAGCGCGCTGGAATTGCAGTTCGAGATTCACTACAAGCGCTTTCTGATGCCGACGATTCGCGGCGCCGAGGAGGGCAGCAAGAAGCGCTACGCCGGCCTCGTTACCCGCGCCGATGGCAGCGAAGAAATGGTCTACAAGGGCCTGGAGACCGTGCGCACCGACTGGTCGCTGCTGGCGCGGCAATTTCAGCAGGAGCTGTATGAGCGGATTTTCCAGCGCAAGCCGTATCAGGATTACGTGCGCGACTACGTGCGCAAGACGCTCGCTGGCGAGTTCGACGATCGGCTGATCTACCGCAAGCGCCTGCGCCGCACCCTCGACGATTATGAACGCAACGTGCCGCCGCACGTCCGCGCGGCGCGGCTGGCCGACGAATACAACGCCGAGCACGGGCGGCCACGGCAATATCAGAACGGCGGCTGGATCAGCTACGTCATCACCCTGGCCGGTCCGGAGCCGCTGGAGGTACGCCGCGCCGCCATCGACTACGACCACTACATCACTCGGCAGCTGCAACCGGTGGCGGATGCGATTCTGCCGTTTGTCGACGACGACTTCTCAACCCTGATCGGTGGGCAACTGGGCCTGTTTTGAGTCGAGCAATTGCAGCGTCCATTCATCGAGAATGCCGTGGAAGTAGCGCTCCAGTGCCTGATGGAACAGGCTGTCCTCGGCGCTGAACTGGGCGAACAAAGTCATCGAAGAATGAAATTTCAGGTCATCGGGATGGCCGAAAATGTCTGCAATCGAGCGCTGCGGCACATTCAGCACCAGTTGCGTGCAAGTGCGCAGCCGCGCCCCGAGCAGCTCGTGGGCCAGATAGGCCTGGGCTTCCTCGGCTGAACCAATGGCAAAGCGCCGGGCCATCTCGCTGCCGCCCAACCCGGCGAATTGCGGGAAGACGAACCACATCCAGTGGCTGCGCTTGCGGCCCGTCTCGAGTTCACGCTGGACCCGTTCGAACACCGGGTCCTGAGCCTGGACAAAACGTTGCAGGTTGTACGGGTCGTGCAGATCTGTGCTTCTCATGGCGAAGCCCTCGCAGTCGGCAGCTCAGACCATGGCCAGTCGCTGCTTGCGTTGTGGCGCCGGAAACACCTTGTCCAGCGCCGCCAGATCCCCGGCGTCCAGTTGCAACTGCGCCGCCTCGGCATTGAGTTGCACATGCTCCGGGCGCACAGCCTTGGGAATCGCAATCACGCCGTCCTGGCGCAGGAGCCACGCCAGTGAAATCTGCGCCGGGGTGGCGTTGTAACGACTGGCAATGTCCTGCAGAACCGGCTCGGCGAGCATCGCGCCGCCCTGGCCGATCGGGCAGTAAGCCATCAACGGCAGGCGCTGATGCTGGCACCACGGCAGCAGATCGAATTCGATGCCGCGCTCCTCGAGGTTGTACAGCACCTGATTGGTGGCGCAGGCCGAGCTGGACAGTTCTTCGAGGTCGTCGACATCGAAATTCGACACACCCCAACGGCCGATCTTGCCGTCCTCGCGCAGGCGTTCGAAGGCTTCGACGGTTTCCTCCAGCGGATACTGACCGCGCCAGTGCAGCAGATACAGATCGATGTAGTCGGTACCGAGCCGACGCAAACTGCGCTCGCAGGCTTGCGGGATGCCCTCGCGGCTGGCGTTGTGCGGGTAGACCTTGCTGACCAGAAAGACTTGATCGCGCAGACCGGCGATGGCTTCGCCGACCACCGTTTCGGCACCGCCCTCGGCGTACATCTCGGCGGTGTCGATCAGGGTCATGCCCCGCTCGATGCCGCTGCGCAGCGCCGCCACTTCACGGCTGTGCGCCGAACGATCTTCGCCCATGCGCCAGGTGCCCTGGCCAATCACGGGAACCTGCACGCCGGCCAACTCAAGGGTACGCATTCAAACCTCCTGCCTTAAAGAGTCGATATCTTTAGTGGGCAGCAGGATAGAGCAAGGGTTCCCGGAAGGAAGGAGGAGTCAAGGATGAAACCGGTCAATCGTGGCGACGGGATCTGGTGGCGAGGGGATTTGTGGCGAGGGGATTCATCCCCGCTGGGATGCGAAGCAGCCCCAAAAACCTGCAATAGAACGCTGTCTGGTACAGCGCGTGTTGCAGGATCGGGGCTGCTTCGCATCCCAACGGGGATGAATCCCCTCGCCACAGGGGGAGCATGGCAGGTTACTTGGTGGAGAACTTCAGGATCACGCTGTGGGCGTAAGTCTGCCCCGGATCAAGCCGCGTGCTCGGGAAGTCTGGCTGGTTCGGCGAATCCGGGTAGTGCTGGGTCTCGAGGGTGAACGCGCCCCAGTGTGGATAGACCTTGCCGCCCTTGCCCTTGACCGTGCCGTCGAGGAAGTTGCTGGTGTAGAACTGCACGCCCGGCTCGCTGGTGAACAGTTGCAGGACCCGTCCGGATTGCGGATCGCTGACTTCGGTGGCGAGCTTGCTGACATCGCCCTTGGTGTCCAGCGCCCAGTTGAAATCGAAGCCGCCCTGTTTCGGCTCGGCGAATTTCAGCTGCGGATGGTCAGCCTTGATGTGCGTGCCGATCGCCGTCGGTTTGCTGAAGTCCATCGGCGTACCGGCCACAGGCGCCAGCTCCCCGGTCGGGATCAGTTTCGCGGTGACCGGCGTGTAATGGCTGGAGTTGATCATGGCGACTTGCTTGAGAATATCGCCATTCCCGGCGCCGGCCAGGTTGAAGTAGCTGTGGTTGGTCAGGTTGAGCACGGTCGGTTTGTCGGTGCTGGCCTTGTAGTCGATGCGCAACTCGTTGTTGTCGGTCAGGCGATAGGTGACTTCGGTGGTCAGATTGCCCGGGAAACCCATCTCGCCGTCGGCCGAGAGGTAGGTAAGGGTTACGCCCACCGAATCCTTGTCCTTGGTTTCCCTGGCCTTCCAGACTTTCTTGTCGAAACCTTCGGGGCCGCCGTGCAGGGCGTTGGATTTGTCGTTCTGCGGCACTTGATAGCGCTTGCCATCGAGTTCGAAAGCACCTTCGGCCAAACGGTTGCCGAAGCGGCCGATGGTCGCGCCGAAGTACGCGGTGCCTTTCTGATAGCCCTGCACATCGTCAAAACCCAAGACGACGTCGTCGAACTTGCCGTGTTTGTCAGCGACTTTCAGCGCTTGCAGGGTCGCGCCGTAGGTAATCACGGTGGCTTGCATGCCGTGGCTGTTGCGCAGGATGTACTGTTCGACAGGCGTGCCGTCATTGGTTTTGCCGAAAGCTTTGTGTTCAGCGGTCAGGCCCGCCGCGTTGGCGGAAAGGGTAGCGATCATCAGGGACAGTCCGAGGCCGGAGAGCAGGTGACGGGATTGAAGCATGGTTGACCTTCCTTTTTGTTGTTGTTTTCGTATTGACCGTAGGAGCTGCCGAAGGCTGCGATCTTTTGATCTTCATCTTGATCTTGATTTTTAGAAGCAAGATCAAAAGATCGCAGCCTTCGGCAGCTCCTACATGTCACTAGTCATGCTATTTGAGTCGAGAGAGAAGATTTATAGCGGATTTACCGTTTTTGGCAAATATAAAGTCCGACTAATTGACATGGCGAAAAGCGCCGAAGGTCGGCTTCACCGCCGGAGCACTGCACTTTTTCGCAATCGGCGGCTCTATGCATGGCCAGGATGCGGTGACTCCCGCCGCACAGGAATGTGCCTGTCCGAGATTTCATGCCGAGTGTTTTTGCCCTGATCACCGCCGCTCACCGCCGCCCGTGCCTGCTGCTGGCCTGTCTGTTGTCGCTGTTGCTCAGCGGCTGCAGTCACCAGAACGGCAATGGATTTTTCAATCAGATACGTGAAGGGCAGCCGCAGGAATTTCTGCAGACCAGCGTCGACCGCATGGCCACCCTGGCGATGCGCGACAACCTCGACAGCCTCTATCGATTGATGGGCAAGCTCTACCTGCGCAACCCGGAAGAACTGCGCAAATCCGGTTTCCTCACCGTCAACGCCGCCGTGAAACAGGTGCGTCTCGCTGTCGAGCAACAGCAGCCGTTGCCCGTGCTGGGCGGGCGCAAGGATCTGGCGGCGCTGAGCTATGCGATGAGTCCGGAATTCCTCGGCGACCGCGTCGGCGCCTTCATCTATGCGATCGGCAGCATGCTGGTTACCGCCCACGGCAATCGCACCGAGTTCTACATGACCGACGCGATCAACCCGACGTTCGTGCACAACGCCGCGCGCAACATCGAAAAAGCCATGTGGATTTTGTCGCAACGACAGAACAAGGAAGGCCAGCCGTTGCTGTTCTCCAACGAAATCTCGGAGGAGGGCAGCAACCTCAGCTTCGCCACCGAATTCAGCAAAATCGTCGCGCGCCTCGACCTGCTCACGCAGATGCTCGATGAGCGCTATCGCAGGATCGGCCTGAATTACGCGCAGAGCCTGCTGTTTCTGAATTTCCTGCCGGTGCAGTGAGCCTTGCAGGTTTTCTGTAGCGCCAGGGGCCACTGTGGGAGCGAGCCTGCTCGCGAATGCGTTGCGTCATTCAACTCATCGGTCGGCTGACACCCCCTTCGCGAGCAGGCTCGCTCTCACAGGGAACTGCAGCAAATTCGATATGGCATAACCATAGACCGCATCGATATATGTGGTTATAAGAAATATCGCTATGCTGCGGGCCAGATTTTCCTGTCGTTTTCTGGACGTTTGAATGGAATTGGCAAATTTCGGCTTGGTGATTGCCGGGCTGGTGGTGGGGTTTATCGTCGGCATGACCGGTGTCGGCGGCGGTTCGTTGATGACGCCGATTCTGCTGTGGTTCGGCATCAACCCGGCGACGGCGGTGGGTACGGACCTGCTGTACGCCGCGATCACCAAATCCAGCGGCGTCCTCGTTCACAAAAAAAACAAGAACATCGACTGGGCGATCACCGGCTGGCTGACCCTCGGCAGCGTGCCAGCCGTGGCCATGACCCTGTGGTTCCTCAGCACCCTGCACACCGCGCCGGACGCGATGAACGCCATCATCAAGCAGGCGCTCGGCTTCGTCCTCTTCGCCACCGCCCTGGCGATTTTCTTCAAGAAACGCTTGCTCGAATTTGCCCACAAACGCGCCGGCGGCAACTACAACCCGAGCGGTTCGCGGCTTAACGTGATGACGGTGATCACCGGTCTGATCCTCGGCACCATGGTCGCCCTGACCTCGATCGGCGCCGGCGCACTGGGCACCGTCGCCTTGTTCATCCTCTACCCGCTACTGCCAACCCGCCGCCTGGTCGGCACCGAAATCGCCCACGCCGTTCCACTGACCCTCGTCGCCGGCCTCGGCCACGCAAGCATGGGCAACATGGATTGGGGCGTGCTGGGCTTCCTGCTGATGGGCTCGCTGCCAGGCATCTGGCTCGGCAGCCACCTGACCGGACGCATCTCCGACGAAGTCCTGCGCCCGTGCCTGGCGACGATGCTGGTGTTGATTGGTTACAAGTTGGCGTTCTGAGTCAGCCTGGAGAAACACTTCCTGTGCAGCGGCCGCAGGGATGTGCCGATGATCGCTTGCGTCATGTTGCGCAAAGTTCTCCCTGACCTAAGCTTCTGACAGGGCAATGCCTTTTTGCCAGACACCGCCGGAACAATCGCCACGATGCGCAATCAGTAGTGCGTGGATATCAAAAGGAGATGCGCATGCTCATCAGGTCCCTGACCCTGACCCTCTTGCTGGCAATCGCCGGCCCCCTGTTCGCCGCTGACAGCGATTCACCCCTGGCCGGGGACGTGGGCCGCGCCCGCCCGCTGATCGTGATTGCGCAAAGCACCGTCGACCCGGTCTGGCTGAGCCTGAAAAAGTCACTGGAAGACCCGGCCAACAAAAAGGGCGTCACCGACCGCAACATCAAGGTCTATACCATCCTCAGCATGTCCGGCCAGCTCGACGGCAAGGACATGGGTCAGCAGGACACCATGGCCCTGCTGCGTTCGCTGAAGCTCGGCGCCGGCGCTTATCCAAAAGTGTTCCTGGTGGGCAAGGACGGCGAAACCAAGCTCTCCGCCTCGGGTGACGAAGCCAAGGCATTGAGCCTGGCGAAAATCTTCGAAACCATCGACGCCATGCCCATGGCCGAAAAAGAAGCCGCCGCTGCGGCCGCCGCCGCACAAACACCTGCCGCCACCGAGCCGGAACCGGCCAAAGGCGCTAAGGGCAGCAAACCGGCGAAACCGAGCAAACCGCCGCAGATGCCGGATGATTGATTGCGCGTTGCGTGAGTGAAGCAAAATCCCTGTGGGAGCTGGTAGACCAGCTCCCACATTTTTTTGTGAAGTGCACAGTTCAAATGTGGGAGCGAGCCTGCTCGCGATAGCGGTTTTTCAGGCGCTGAAAGGTGACTGATCGAGCGCATTCGCGAGCAGGCTCGTTCCCACAAGTCATCTTCTGATCGAAAGTTGTTGCAGCCTGCGACACCTCCAACGTTAACCGAGTGAAAACCCGATCCTGTAGGAGCCGCAGAAGGCTCGGGCCGCGATCTTTTGCTCTTAATCCGCCAACGCCGCGAAAACCGTGTGCGCAATCTTCACCCGTTCGGCATTCGGGTGATTCTTGTTGGCAAGAATCACGATGCCCATGTCCCGCGACGGCACGAACGCCACATACGCGCCAAAGCCGCGCGTAGAACCGCTTTTGTTGAACAGCACATTGGCCGGCTCAGCTTGCGGTGGGGGCAGCCACTCGACTTTGTGAGGTTCCATGGCCATGGGGGTCGAGTTGCCGTTTTGCAGTTTTTCCAGGCTGATCGGGTAGGCGTAGCGTTCCCAGCCCAGGCCTTGGGTCATGTCGTCGACGCGGTAATAACCAATGTGCGTGTTGGCGATGGCTTGGTGCAGATCAGGCCCAAGGCTGGCCGGTTTCAGTTGTGCCTGGACGTAACGCAGCAGGTCGGCGGCGCTGGTTTTGATGCCGTAGGCTTCGGCGTCGAGGGCGCCGGGGCTGACGCGTACCGGTTGGTCGGCGCTGTCGTAGCCTTGGGCGTAAAGCTTCGACTGCGCTGACGGTACGCTGAGGAAGGTGTGCTGAAGGCCGAGTTTCGGCAGCAGGGTTTGCGTCATTGCCTGGTCGAACGGCTGGCCGAGGCTTTTCGCCGTCAGGTAGCCGAACAGGCCCAGGCTCGGGTTGGAATACAGGCGATGGCTGCCGGCGGGAAATTGCGGTTTCCACTGTTGGTAATAGCCGAGCATCTTGTCGGAAGAATCCGCCTCGGCAGGAAATTGCAGCGGCAGACCGCCAGCACTGTAGGTGCCCAGTTGCAGCACGCTGATGTTGTCGAAGGCGCTGCCCTTGAGCTCCGGCCAGAGCTGGCTGGCCTTGCTCGACAGGTCGAGTTTGCCGGTGGCCTGGGCGTAACCGGCGAGGGTGGCGGTGAAGGTTTTACTCACCGAGCCGACTTCGAACAGGGTGTTTTCACTGACTTTTTGCCCGGTGTCTTTGGCAGCGACTCCGTAATTAAAGTAATGCGCCTGGCCATTCAGCGTGATCGCTACGGTCAGCCCCGGGATGTTGTTTTGCTGCATCACCGGGGTGACGGCTTGGCTGACCAGTGCCTGCAATTGCGCATCCGTCGGCGTTGCGGCATGACAGGCAACGCTGCCGAAGAACAGTGCGAAAGCGCTGTGGGAAAAGACCTTGCTCGGTTTGAAGGAACACATGAGTGAATCACTCTCCATGAGTGTCGTTTGTTGTATCCCGCTACACTGCGGGTGATTTTTTCATCGGGCGGCTGATCAGCGCGGTTAATTTAGGCACTTTGCCGACCTTCGACAAACGATGAAAACTCGCACGAACCCTTAGAAAAATTTGGGACAACCCATGATTCGACCGCAACTGCCGCTCAACGCTCTGCGCGCGTTTGAAGCTTCGGCACGCCACCTGAGCTTCACCCGCGCCGCCGTCGAACTGTGCGTAACGCAGGCAGCGGTCAGCCATCAGGTCAAAAGCCTGGAAGCGCAGCTCAACCTGACCCTGTTCAAACGCCTGCCCCGTGGTCTGATGCTGACCAGTGAAGGCGAAACCTTGCTGCCGGTGCTCAGCACCTCATTCGACCACATTGCGCAGATGCTCGAGCGTCTGGCTGGTGGGCAGTATCGCGACATGTTGACGGTCGGCGCGGTGGGCACGTTTGCCGTGGGCTGGCTGTTGCCGAGGCTGGCGGACTTTCGGGCGAAATATCCGCTGATCGATTTACGCCTGTCGACCCACAACAACCGGGTCGATGTGGCGGCGGAAGGGCTGGATTACGCGATTCGTTTCGGCGCTGGCGCCTGGCATGGCATTGAGGCGACACGCTTGCTCGATGCGCCGTTGTCGGTGTTATGCGTGCCGGAGATTGCCCGGCAACTGCACGCGCCGGCGGACCTGTTGCAGCAGACCTTGCTGCGTTCCTATCGCACTGATGAATGGCCGCAGTGGTTTCAGGCGGCGGGCCTGGCGACCCAGGCTGCGCCACCGCAAAGCATCGTCTTCGACTCTTCACTGGCGATGATGGAAACGGCGTTGCAGGGCGGCGGCGTGGCGTTGGCACCACCGCTGATGTTCGCCCGGCAACTGGCGGCTGATGCGATTTGCCAGCCGTTCGCGATCGAGATCACCACCGGCAGTTACTGGCTGACGCGGTTGCAGTCGCGAGCGGAAACGGCGGCGATGAACGCGTTCAAGGCGTGGTTACTGCAAGTTTCTGCCTGACACAAACCCCCCCTTGTGGGAGCGAGCCTGCTCGCGAAAGCGGTGCATCAGCGACAGCACTATCGACTGACCTGACGCCTTCGCGAGCAGGCTCGCTCCCACAATTGAAATCAGCGGCGCCTGCTGGATCAACGCACCAGACACGGCCGCTTGTTATCGAATTTCCACCCCGGAATCAGGAACTGCATCGCCACGCTGTCGTCCCGCGCGCCGAGGCCCATGCCTTTGTACAGTTCGTGAGCCTTGGCCACTTGATCCATGTCCAGTTCCACGCCCAGTCCCGGTTTCTGCGGCACTTGCACGCAGCCGTCGACAATTTGCAGCGGTGCCTTGGTCAGACGCTGGCCGTCCTGCCAGATCCAATGGGTGTCGATGGCCGTGATGTCGCCCGGTGCCGCAGCGGCGACATGGGTAAACATCGCCAGAGAGATATCGAAGTGGTTGTTGGAATGCGAGCCCCAGGTCAGGCCCCATTCGTGGCACATCTGCGCGACCCGCACCGAACCCTGCATGGTCCAGAAGTGCGGGTCGGCCAGCGGGATGTCCACTGACTGCAACTGAATCGCGTGGCCCATTTCACGCCAATCGGTGGCGATCATGTTGGTCGCGGTTTTCAGCCCGGTGGCGCGACGGAATTCGGCCATGACTTCGCGACCGGAATAACCGTTTTCCGCGCCGCACGGATCTTCGGCGTAGGCGAGTACGTGGTGCTGATCGCGGCATAGACGAATCGCCTCTTTCAATGACCATGCACCGTTCGGATCGAGGGTGATCCGCGCGTCGGGGAAGCGCTCGGCCAGTGCTGTGACCGCTTCGATTTCGGCATCGCCGCTGAGCACGCCGCCCTTGAGTTTGAAATCCTTGAAGCCGTACTTGGCGTGCGCCGCCTCGGCCAGACGCACCACCGCTTCGGCGGTCAAGGCCTTCTCGTGGCGCACGCGGAACCAGTCGTTGTCGGCGTCTGGTTCGCTGCGATAGGCCAGATCGGTTTCGTGTTGATCGCCGACGTAGAACAGATAACCGAGCATCTTCACTTCGTCGCGTTGCTGACCTTCACCGAGCAGCGCCGCCACCGGCACGTCCAGATGCTGGCCGAGCAGGTCGAGGAGGGCGGCTTCCAGGCCGGTGACCGCGTGAATGGTGATGCGCAGGTCGAACGTCTGCAGACCACGGCCGCCGGCATCGCGGTCGGCGAAGGTCTGGCGCACCTGGTTGAGGATCTTCTGGTAGGTGCCGATGGGGCTGCCGACCACCAGATTGCGCGCGTCTTCCAGGGTCTGGCGAATGCGCTCGCCACCGGGCACTTCGCCGACGCCGGTGTGACCGGCGTTGTCCTTGAGGATGACGATGTTGCGGGTGAAAAACGGCCCGTGGGCGCCGCTCAGGTTGAGCAGCATTCCGTCGTGACCGGCCACCGGAATGACCTGCATCTCGGTGATGATCGGAGCTTTGGCGGTGTCGTGAACAGTCATTATTGTTTTCCTTGTCGAGACGAAGTCAGGCGTGTTTCGGCGCGGCGTCGGCCACAGCCTTTTCAGCAGCGGGTTTCGGCGTGGTGCGCGCAGCGAAGACGATGATTGCGGCGATGATCGAGGTCGCGGCCAGACCATAGAGGCCGCCCTGAATCGAACCGGTGTGCTGCTCCAGCAGACCAAACGTGGTCGGCGCGACGAAGCCACCGAGGTTACCCACCGAGTTGATCAGCGCAATCACCGCCGCCGCGATGCGTGCATCCAGATAAGCCTGGGGAATCGGCCAGAACAGCGACGAGGCGGATTTGAAACCCAGTGCCGCAAAGCAGATCGCGACGAAGGCGAAGATCGGCCCGCCAGTGGTGGACATGAACATCCCCGCTGCGGCGATCAACAATGCCGTGGCGACCCACGCTTGCTGGTGTTTCCACTTCGCCGACAGCGAGGCGAAGGCGTACATGCCGACGATCGACAGCAACCACGGAATCGAATTGAACAGGCCGACCTGCACGTCGCTGAGTTCGCCCATCTTCTTGATGATGCTCGGCAGCCAGAAAGTCGCGGCGTAGATGGTCAGTTGAATGAAGAAGTAGATCAGGCAGAACAGAATGATCTGCCGGTCCTTGAGCAGTTTGCCCAGCGACGGCCGGATCGGCGTCGCCGCTTCGCGGGCCTTTTGCTCGTCGTCGATGGCGCTGACCAGCGCATCCTGTTCGGCGCGGCTCAGCCATTTCGCGTCGTGGGGTTTGGCGTCCAGCCAGAACCAGACAAACACGCACAGGCACACCGAGAACATCCCCTCGATGAAGTACATCCATTGCCAGCCGTGCATGCCCAGCCCATTGATCTGCAGGAGCAAACCGGACAGCGGACCGGAGATCAGCGAGGCCACGGCCGAGCCGCTGAGGAAAATCGCGATCGCCTTGCCACGTTCGACGCCTGGCAGCCAGCGGGTGAAGTAATAGATCACCCCGGGAAAGAATCCGGCCTCGGCGACACCGAGCAGGAAACGCAAAATGTAGAAGTGGGTTTCGTTCTGAATGAACGCCATGCAGGCCGCGACTATGCCCCAGGTGAACATGATGCGGGTCAGCCAGATCCGTGCGCCGACTTTTTGCAGAAGCATATTGGACGGCACTTCGAACAGCGCGTAGCCGATGAAGAACAGACCGGCGCCGAAGCCGTAGGCAGCAGCACCAATGCCCAGATCGGTTTCCATGTGGGTGCGGACGAAACCGATGTTCACCCGGTCAATGTAATTGACGATGAACATGATCACGAAGAGCGGCAGGACGTGGCGTTTGACTTTCGAGATGGCTGAGGCGAGCGTCGGATCGACGCTGTCCTGCATCCCGGAGACGGAGGTTTTCACTGATGTTTCTCCCACTGATTATTTTTATGCGGGTAGGACTGGGTGTTGCGTTGTTGATAGACATCATACAACTGTGTTTTTTTGTCCGACAAGTGGGGAGGGGCGATTAAATTCTTCTGATTGTTCGGTTTCTTATGCGAAAACAGGATTTAAGCTCGTATTTGTTGATTGTTGCGCCAGTCGAGCGGAGCGCCTTTTTGAGATATGAATGGTGGTGCGTGATGGCTGGCTATCGAAAATATTCGACGTAATTGAGTGTTGTCATACAAGTTGATGTCTCATCGACCGCTAAAATCCATCTCAACCGTCATTCCGCAGTGCTACGATCGGCAAGCCCCGATCACCGGAACCGACCATGCAAGAAGACCTCGACGCGCCCGCGCGCAAACGCACTCACAACCTCGCTCATGACTTGGTGGAAAAGCTCACCCAGAGCATCCTGCTCGGGCAACTGTCGCCCGGTGACAAGCTGCCTTCGGAGAACTCCATCGTTCAGGAGCACGGCGTCAGCCGCACGGTGGTGCGCGAGGCGATTTCCAAGTTGCAGGCCTCGGGGCTGGTGGAGACGCGCCATGGCATCGGTACTTTCGTCATCGAGCGCGCAGCGGAGCAGGGCCTGCGCCTGAATGTCGACACGGCGCTCGGTGTGCGCAGCATTCTTGAGCTGCGCATGGGCCTGGAGACGCAAGCGGCCGCACTGGCGGCGCAGCGGCGCAGTGAGCAGCAGGTCCAGCAGATGCGTCAGGCGCTGGATGACTATCAACGGCTGCTGGCAAACAATGACAGCTGCGTGGAGGCCGATCGGCGTTTCCATCTGCTGATCGCCGAGGCCACCGGTAACGCTTGCTTCAGCGAGATCATGCAGCACCTGGGCAGTGCGATGATCCCGCGCAATCGCCTGAACGCCGCCGAGCGTGGCGCGGCGGATCTGAGCAAGCTCGGGCACTTGGCCAATCTGGAACACGAGGCGATTCTGAATGCGATCAAGCGCCAGGACGCCGATGCCGCCCGCGCTGCGATGTGGCTGCACCTGACCAACAGTCGCGATCGCTTTATCGCCCAAGGCTGATGCCGCTGGTCTGATCTACCGCACGCCCTCAGCATCCGCGCTTCCAAGTAATACGCCCCGGATAATCCGGGCCAGTATTGTGAGGTGCAGCATGGCTGATGACTCGCTTGTTCCCGGTGGCATGGCGCCCACCGACCAGACCCGCCCCGTATCCGGCACTGACGAGCCGACCCTGAGCGATCACGACGCCCCGCCGGGCATGGACCCGGGCCGCGACCCATTGAGCGATGCCGACCGCCCGGATGACTGGAAGGATCCGCCGGATGACGACAATGTACCGCCGGCGGACGAACCGACGCCGTTGTCGGATGATTTGCGCTGAGGTCTGGATTATTCATTGAGTGGGCCGGCCTCTTCGCGAGCAGGCTCGCTCCCACAGTGGATGACACAAACTCCCTGTGGGAGCGAGCCTGCTCGCGAAGACGGCATCGGCTTCGCAGCAAATTACGGCCATGCTGCGAGTGCCAGACAAGATCGCCAGTCAACCAACACGCAAATCCCGCATCAACAACCCAAAGCGCAAGTCCACCGCATCCGGAATCGGCACGTACACCGTATGCCCATCCCCCGGCGCCACTTCGATCGCTTGGCCGCTGACACTCTGCAATTCATGCAGATCAAAATGGAAATTGCCCTTGGGCGTCATCAGTTCCAGATGATCGCCCACGGCAAAACGATTCTTCACTTTCACTTCGGCCAGGCGATCCCGGCGCTCGCCGGTCAGCTCGCCAACGAACTGCTGACGCTCCGACACCGAACTGCCGTGCTGATAGTTCTGATATTCGTCGTGCACATGCCGGCGCAGAAAACCTTCGGTGTAGCCGCGCTGGGCCAGCGATTCCAGATCCAGCATCAGGCTGCGATCGAACTCGCGCCCGGCCACGGCATCATCGATCGCCCGGCGATATACCTGGGTGGTGCGCGCGCAGTAGAAATGCGATTTGGTACGGCCTTCGATTTTCAAGGAGTGCACGCCCATGCGCGTCAGCCGTTCGACATGCTGCACCGCGCGCAGGTCCTTGGCGTTCATGATGTAGGTGCCGTGTTCGTCTTCGAAAGCCGGCATCAATTCGTCGGGGCGGTTGGCTTCCTGGAGCAGGAAGACTTGATCGGTCGGTGCGCCGAGACCCAGCGTCGGCTCGGGTTGAAAGGTCTGGACGATCTCGCCGAGCTGGTTTTCCGTCGCTTCTTGCGCCGTGTACTTCCAGCGGCAGGCGTTGGTGCAGGTGCCCTGATTGGCATCGCGCTTGTTCATGTAACCGGAAAGCAGGCAGCGCCCGGAATAGGCCATGCACAGCGCGCCGTGCACGAACACTTCCAGCTCCATGCCCGGCACCTGCTCGCGGATTTCACCGATTTCTTCGAGGGACAGTTCGCGCGACAGAATGATCCGGCTCAGCCCCTGTTGCTGCCAGAACTCGACGCTCGCCCAATTCACCGTGTTGGCCTGCACCGACAGGTGAATCGGCATCTGCGGAAAATGCCGGCGCACCAGCATGATCAGGCCGGGGTCGGACATGATCAGCGCATCCGGGGCCATCTCGATCACCGGCGCCAGATCCTTGAGAAACGTCTTCAGCTTGGCGTTGTGCGGGGCGATGTTGACCACGACGTAGAAACGCTTGCCCTGCGCCTGCGCCTCACGGATGCCCAGCGCCAGGTTGGCATGATCGAACTCGTTGTTGCGCACCCGCAGGCTGTAGCGCGGCTGGCCAGCGTAGACCGCATCGGCGCCGTAGGCGAAGGCGTAGCGCATGTTTTTCAGGGTGCCGGCGGGGGCGAGAAGCTCGGGGGCGATGAGAGTCTGCATTTGGATGTCAGTCGCAAAAGCCGCGCAGGGTAGGGCAGCTGTTGCGAGGGTTCATTGATCTGGATCTATGCTCCATGAATAAACATGGCACTCGCGCGCTCGGCGGCTGACTAAGTGGGGCGGGCGTGCGTGACGCCTGACTGACATGGACCGGATATGAACGAAAAGAGTCTGCAATTCAAATCCCTGACAGTGCTGCTGGTGCTGGTCACGGTGGCCTTTATCTGGATTCTGCTGCCGTTCTACGGCGCGGTATTCTGGGCTGTCATCCTCGGCATTCTGTTTGCGCCGGTACAGCGCAGGTTGCAGCAGAAGTTCGGCTGGCAACGTAACGTGACGTCGCTGTGCACCTTGAGCCTGTGCCTGGTGGTCGCGATTCTGCCGGTGATCATCGTCAGCATCCTGCTGGTGCAGGAAGGCGCGACTGTCTACAAGAACATCGAAAGTGGCGAGCTGGACATCGCTGCGTATCTGGCGCAGTTCAAGCACAGCCTGCCGCCGTACTTTCAGCACTTGCTCGACCGCTTTGGCATGGGCGAACTCGACAGCTTGCGCGAAAAGATCGTCAAAGCGGCGATGCAGGGCAGCCAGGCGCTGGCGACTCAGGCGTTCAGTTTCGGTCAGGGCACGTTCGAATTCGTGGTGAGCTTTTTCATCATGCTGTATCTGCTGTTTTTCTTTCTGCGTGACGGCCCCGAGCTGGCGCGCAAGATGCGCACTGCTGTGCCGCTGGAAGAAAACCACAAGCGCCGCCTGCAACTGAAGTTCAACCGCGTGGTGCGTGCCACGGTCAAGGGCAACGTGGTCGTGGCCGTGACCCAGGGCGCGCTGGGCGGGCTGATTTTCTGGTTTCTCGACATTCCCAGCGCATTGCTCTGGGCGGTGCTGATGGCGTTTCTGTCGCTGTTGCCAGCGGTGGGCGCGGGGATTGTCTGGGCGCCGGTGGCGGTGTACTTCCTGCTCAGCGGCATGATCTGGCAGGGCGTGGTGCTGGGCTTGTTCGGCGTATTCGTGATCGGCCTGGTCGACAACGTGCTGCGCCCGATTCTGGTGGGCAAAGATACGAAAATGCCCGATTACCTGATTCTGGTCTCGACCCTCGGCGGCCTCGCGGTCTTCGGCCTCAATGGCTTTGTGATCGGGCCGCTGATTGCCGCATTGTTCCTGTCGAGCTGGGCGCTGTTCGTCGAGACCAAGCCCAAGGTGCAACTGCCTTAAGCATGAAACGTGCTGCTGGCGACCTGTTGCGACAAGGCCTGCGCCGCTGGTAACGAGGTGAGCGGGCCGCTGATCGGCTCGCCATCGCGCACCAGATACCAGCAAGCGAGCAAACCGGATGCACGCAGCGAAGCGGGAACTGCGCTGCCGATCACCGACATGATTTGAACCTGTGCCATGGGAAAACCTCCATCAAACTGATGGGGCTACCTTAGGGATTTGCCGGCACGACGGACAATCAACGCTTTCGATAGTGGTCATTGATGCCAGTGAGGTCTGGCGTCATTCGACCACTTGATCGAGCATGTGCATGACTTCGCGCTCATTGAGCAGGCCCTTGTGCACGAGGTTTTCGGCGAGCAGGGACAGCAGCTTGGCGCAGCGATGGCCTTCCAGATGCTTGAGCTCGGTGAGTGCGCTGTACACCTTGCTCGAGGTGCACAGACCGACGATGCGGTGCGGGTTTTGTGTGGGCATACAGTCGTCCTTGTTGTTATCGATCTGTTGTTTACGGACGGATTCAGATTGCGGTTCCGTCATGACAAAGCGGTGACCGTTTGATGAAAAAAATCTCTACGGTCGATTCCATCATGCCGACTTTAGCTGCTCAAACTGTTCTCACAGCGACCTTGGCGAGATTTTTTCAGACGTTGGCCGACCAGCGGTCATAAAAAAGCCCCGCTTGAAAACGGGGCTCTGTGTTGCGCTTACCAGCGTGGACCGCCGTAGTAGCCATGCGGGCCGCCGTAGTAGCCGTGGGGGCGACCGTAATAACCACGAGGCGGGCCGTAATAGACGGGGGCCGGCTGCACGTAGACCGGTTGCTGCACATACACCGGCGCCGGCTGGTAATAGACCGGCGGTGGCGGTTGCTGCACGTAGACCGGTTGCGGCTGTACATAAACCGGCTGCTGCTGCACGTACACCGGCCGATCCTGGTTGATCAGTGCCGAGCCGATGATGGCCGAGCCGACGATCGCGCCAAACACTGCAGGGCCCTGCCAGCCATGGCCACCACCCGCTTCAGCCTGGCCGGTGACGGCAAGTGCGCCAATCAACAAAGCCATGATGGGAAGTTTACGAATCATGATAAGTCCTCGGTTCTTCGACCCGGCGCCGCGGCCTGAGTCAGGCCCACAGTTGTCGCGGGGATACAGCTAAGACAGCAAATTTGCGAAATTCAGCACAGCCGCTGGGTAAATTTTGTGTAAGGTCTGTACCGGCTTCTTTACCCGGCTACGCGGCGCCACAAACAAGCCCAAATGATGATTCAGAACCCGGTGGGCTGGCCAATCCCGTCCATCCGAAAGTGCGTTTGAAGGAGAAGTTTCATGCAGATGAACCCGAACAAAGACACCCAATTGTGCATGTCCCTGTCCGGGCGGCCGGGGAATTTCGGTCTGCGTTTTCACAACCATTTGTATGAACAGCTGGGCCTGAACTTCTACTACAAGGCGTTCAGCAGCCAGGACCTGACCGGCGCGGTCGGCGGCATCCGGGCGCTGGGCATTCGCGGCTGCGGCGTGTCGATGCCGTTCAAGGAAGCCTGCATTGCGCTGGTCGATGAGCTGGATGCGTCGGCGGCGGCGATCCAGTCGATCAACACCATCGTCAACACTGGCGGCCACCTCAAGGCCTACAACACCGATTACATCGCCGTCGCGCAATTGCTGGAAAGCCACGCGGTGCCGAAAGATTCGACCTTCGCCCTGCGCGGCAGCGGCGGCATGGCCAAAGCGGTGGCCAGCGCCCTGCGCGATGGTGGCTACAAGAACGGTTTGATTGTCGCCCGTAACGAGCGGGCCGGCCGCGCCTTGGCGGATTCGCTGGGTTATCGCTGGCAGGCAGAGCTGGGTGACGAGCGCCCGCAGATGCTGATCAATGTCACCCCGGTAGGCATGGACGGCGGGCCGGAGGCGGGGCAACTGGCGTTCGAGCCTGAAGTGATCAAAGCGGCTGAGACCATATTCGACGTGGTGGCGATCCCTTCGGAGACGCCGCTGATCGTGCGGGCGCGGGCTGAGGGCAAGCGAGTGATCACCGGGCTGGAAGTGATAGCGATTCAGGCGCTGGAGCAGTTTGTCCTGTACACCGGGGTGCGGCCGAATGAGGCTCAGTTTGCGGCGGCGGTGGATTTTGCGCGTGGCTGATTGATCTTTTAGTGGCTGGGCTGGCCTCTTCGCGAGCAGGCTCGCTCCCACAGGTTGAGCTGGAATGCGATTGAATGTGGGAGCGAGCCTGCTCGCGAAGGCGGCGCTGCGGTTCTGGATCACTATCTATAATCCTCGCCAGCACGCACAGACCTGCCCACCACAAAAACCATAACCGAGGCCGCCCATGCATCCGCCCATCCTCAATCTCAACGAGGTCGAACTCGAAGCCCTTCCCGAAGCCCTGGCCCCTGAAGGCGACACCGCCGGGCGTTATCAGCAGCGTTTCGCGCGGATCGGCCAGCAACTCGGTGCGCAGAAACTCGGTTACCGTCTGTACGCGCTGCCAGCAGGCATGCGCGGCAGTCCATTCCACAGCCATCGGGTCAATGAGGAGATGTTCTACGTGGTGGCCGGGGAGGGCGAGGTGCGGTTGGGAGGCGAGCGTTTTCCGATCCGCGCCGGTGATGTGATCGCCTGCCCACCGGGCGGACCCGAGAAGGCGCATCAGATCATCAATACCAGCGCGGGCGAACTGCGTTATCTGGCGGTGAGCACTCAGCAGCAGCCGGAGATCTGCGAGTACCCGGATTCGAACAAGTATGCGGTGATGGATAATTTCACGGTGGATGCCGAGGGCAAGGCCTCGGGCTTTGTCGCTGTCGCGCGGCAGGTGGATGGGGTGGATTACTGGGATGGGGAGTGACGCGGGCTGCTGAATATCGCGCAGACCCTGTGGGAGCGAGCCTGCTCGCGAAGGCGGCAGGTCATTCGAGGTCGTGGTGACTGACACTACGCTTTCGCGAGCAGGCTCGCTCCCACAGAGGTTCTGTTGCGATTATTCGAGGCGGGCCAGGCGTTCTTCCAGTGCGGCGATCCGCGCTTCCAGTTCTTCGATACGCTCCAGGGAAACGCCAGCGCTCGAGCGCTCCCCAGGATTTTGCCGCGCCGCCAATATTGCCTCGACATCCGCCGGGTCGCCCAGGGCATGGGTATAACGATCCTCACGCTGCCCGGCCTGACGCGGAATCAATACCGCCAGACCGCGTGCGATCAGCCGTTCAAGCTGATGAACCACCTGCTCGGCGTCCTCGAACTCGTGCATGCGCCCGCTGCGGGTCAGCAGTTCGTTGACGGTCTGCGGTCCGCGCAGAAACATCAAACCCGTCAGAATCACCTGTGCTGGCACCAGTTCCAGCGCCTTGTCTACCTTGTGCTCCCAGCGGTCGGCACGGCTGCCCATGACCAGCCGGGTGAAACCTCGACCTTCCAGCGCCCGCAGGCTCTGCCCGACCTGACCCTGATTGAGGTTCATCACCGGCTCGCGACTGGTTTTCTGATTGCAGGCCAGCACCAGCGCGTTGAGGGTCAGCGGATAGGTTTCCGGGCTGGTGGCCTGTTTTTCGATCAGCGCACCGAGAATGCGGATTTCCGTGGCATTTAACCGTGGCTGTTCGGAGGTGGATTCTTGTTCGTTGCTCATCGCGCGTTCCCTCTGCAGTCGAAGCCGCCTAGCCTAATCCTTGCCAAACAAAAGGCAAGCCGTGTGCTCATCAAGCATGGCTATAATCGCCACCACGTATTACCCAGCCATCACATGAGACTGCCATGACCATTTCACTGTACGCCGCATCCGTCCCGGTTTTTCAACAAATGCTCAACGCCCTGAGCGATGTGCTGAAAAAGGCCGAAGCCCACGCCAGCGCGAAAAACATCGACCAGAGCGTTTTCCTGCAAGCGCGTCTGTACCCGGACATGTTCCCACTGGTGCGTCAGGTGCAGATCGCCGTGGATTTCGCCAAAGGCGTGTCGGCGCGTCTGGCCGAAGTCGAACTGCCGAAGTACGACGACACTGAAACTACCTTTGCCGAACTGCAAGCGCTGATCACCAAGGTTCTGGCCTTCATTGGCGAGATCAAGCCAGAGCAGATCGACGGCAAGGAAGGCATCGAAATCGTGACCCGTCCGGGCACGCCGAAAGAGAAGCGCTTCAGTGGTCAGGCGTATCTGCTGACTTACGGCCTGCCGCAGTTCTTCTTCCACGTCACCACCACCTACGCGCTGCTGCGTCATAACGGCGTTGAAGTGGGCAAGCGCGATTACATGGGCGCGTTCTAAACGCCCGGATACGAAAAAGCCCGCCAAGGTTCGCGCCTTGGCGGGCTTTTGTTTTTCTGTGGGAGCGAGCCTGCTCGCGAATGCGGCGTATCAGGCGATATTAATACTGAATGTCTCGCCCCTTTCGCGAGCAGGCTCGCTCCCACAAGGTAAGGCGGTTACGCCGTACGCTGAGCCTTCTCTTCTTCGCCCAGGCAAGCCGCCGCTGTAAACAGCACGTCAGTCGACGAGTTCAGCGCGGTCTCCGCCGAATCCTGCAGCACGCCAATAATGAAGCCCACCGCCACGACCTGCATGGCGATCTCGCTCGGGATGCCGAACAGGCTGCACGCCAGCGGAATCAGCAGCAGCGAACCACCGGCCACACCGGACGCGCCACAGGCGCAAATGGCTGCGACGACGCTGAGCAGGATTGCGGTCGGAATGTCCACTGCGATGCCCAAAGTGTGCACCGCCGCCAGGGTCAGCACGGTAATGGTGATCGCCGCACCGGCCATGTTGATGGTCGCACCCAGCGGGATCGATACCGAGTAGGTGTCTTCGTGCAGGCCCAGGCGCTTGCTCAATTCCAGATTGACCGGAATGTTCGCCGCCGAGCTGCGGGTGAAGAACGCGGTAATGCCGCTTTCACGCAGGCACATCAGGGTCAGCGGGTACGGATTGCGGCGCAGCTTCCAGAACACGATCAGCGGGTTCATCACCAGCGCGACGAACAGCATGCAGCCCAGCAGCACCGCCAGCAGGTGCGCGTAGCCGAGCAGCGCGCCGAAACCGGAGGTGGCCAGTGTCGACGCGACCAGGCCAAAGATGCCCAGCGGCGCGAAGCGAATGACCACGCGGACGATCACGGTGACGCCGTTGGACAAGTCACCGAGCACTTCGCGAGTGGTGTCGCCAGCGTGGCGGATGGCAATGCCCATGCCGATCGCCCAGGCCAGAATGCCGATGAAGTTGGCATTCATCAGCGCGCTGACCGGGTTATCGACGACGCTCAGCAACAGGCTTTGCAGGACTTCGCCGATGCCGCCGGGCGCAGTCACAGCAACGTTTTCCGTCGACAGCACCAGATTCGACGGAAAGCTCATGCTGGCAACCACGGCCACCACCGCAGCGCTGAATGTGCCCAGCAGGTACAGGAACAGGATCGGCCGGATGTGGGTTTCCTGGCCGTGCTTGTGGTTGGCGATCGAGGCCATCACCAGCACGAACACCAGAATCGGCGCCACGGCTTTCAATGCCGAGACAAATACCTTGCCGATGAACGCAGTGGACTTCGCCAGCTCCGGTGCAATCAGGGCCAGGGCAATACCGGCGATCAGACCAATGACGATCTGGCTGACCAGACTCAGGCGTTTCAGGCGTTGCAGTAACGAAGGGGATGAAGCGGTCATAGCGGCATCTCTGTTTTTTATAGGGTGCGAAGCGTCGTGGGCAGTCACGAAACGCCTGTCGAAGTGACATCAACGCCGCCAAACGGCACGTTGAACAACTGTACGATTTTCAGGGCGCGGACTTTATCACAGCGTAGGCGTGAACCTTCAGGCCTGTGACGATCTGCCACCGGATCGGCCCGGCAGATCGGCAGTTTTGGGCAACTCAGTGCGGACGCAGTCTGTTAAGCTTCGCCATCCTCATTTTCAAGTTCTGCCAGCGGGCCTCCGGGTCATCGCTGGTGTCGTCGTTTTGCTGGAGTTGCGCATGCTGTTGCCTATTCTTCTGTTGTCCGCTGCCGGGTTCACGGTGCTGACCACGGAATTCGTCATTGTCGGCCTGTTGCCGGCGATTGCCCGAGACCTCGAAGTCAGCATCCCGCAAGCCGGGCTGCTGGTGACCTTGTTCGCCTTTACCGTGGCGCTGTTCGGCCCGTTCCTGACCGCGTATTTCGCCCGATTCGAACGGCGCAAACTGTTCATCAGCATCCTGATCATGTTTGGTCTGGCCAATACCGTGGCAGCGTTGGCGCCGAACATCTGGGTGATGGCCATCGCGCGTCTGATTCCGGCGTTGGGTTTGCCGGTGTTCTGGGCCTTGGCCAGCGAGACGGCGGTGGATATCGTCGGCCCGGATTTCGCCGGCCGCGCCATCGCCAAGATCGGTTTCGGCATCGTCTGCGCTACGGTGTTCGGCATTCCGGTCGGTACGCTGATTTCCGACGCGTTCGGCTGGCGCAGCGCCTTCGGCATTCTGGCGTTGATCGCGTTTGCCAAAGCCTTGCTGCTGTTTGTCTACCTGCCGAAAACCAGTCTGCACCAGCATCAGGTCAGCTTCCGTTCGCAGTTCAAGATCCTGCGCAGCCCGCTGATGCTCGGCCATATCTTGTTGTCGATTCTGGTGTTCAGCGGCATGTTCACCGCTTACACCTACCTTGCCGACATCCTCGAACGACTTGCCGGATTCAACGGCACCGTGGTCGGCTGGTGCCTGATGGCGTTTGGCGCAGTCGGGCTGATCGGCAACTCGCTTGGCGGGCGTGCGGTGGATCGGCATCCGCTGGGGGCGTCGGTGTTGTTCTGTGCGTTCATGATCGCGGGCATGGTCTCGCTGGTGCCGAACATTCATTCGCCAGTCGGCCTGGCGGTGGCGATGGGCATTTGGGGCGTGACCCAGGCGGCGTTGTTCCTGGTCAGCCATGTGCGCCTGATGAAAGCCGCGCCGGAAGCGCCGGCCTTCGCCGCGTCGCTGAACATCGCCGGAGCCAATCTCGGCATCGGCCTGGGCGCGATGGTCGGCGGCCGGGTGATCGACAGTGCCGGGCTGGGCTTTCTCGGCTTTGCCGCTGCCGGCTTCATTTTGCTTTCGGTGTTCCTCGCCATGGTGCTGATGACGCTGAAGCCGCGTGAAGTCTGCGCTTCATAACCCGGTAAACAGCTCGCGTCGGGCGCCCTCGGTAATCGCTACGATGCCAGGGTGCTTGACCTTGCGCTCCACCGAGATGGCATAGAACGACTCGCTCACGGCGTCGGTCTGGCCGATCAACTCGACGCCGTACTGGCGCTTCACTTCCTCGGCAATCACGCTCGGGCCAATAAAGATCCCGCTGCCGGATTGGCCGAAGGCCTGCATCAAAGCACTGTCATCGAACTCGCCGACAATCTGCGGCTGGATCTGCTGTTCGGCGAACCAGCGCTGCAAACGGCTGCGCACCACGGTTTCCGCGCCGGGAATCAGCAACGGTGCGCCGTGCAGGCTGCGCGGGAAATCCTGGCCATACTGCGCGGCAAGTTCGGCGGTGGCGAAGAAGCTGATCCCGCACTCACCGAGCTTCTGGCTGTAGCCTTTGATGTCCAGATGCGAAGGCATCGGGCTGTCGGAAATCACCAGATCCAGACGCTGGATGGCCAGATCAGCGAGCAGACGTTCGAGTTTGTCTTCGCGACAGGTGATGCGCAGCGGCTCGCTCAATTCCATGGTCGGCGCGATCAGGCGATAAACAATGGATTTGGGCACCACGTCGGCCACGCCGACGCGAAAGAGGATCTGCTGCTCGTTGGGCTGCGCTCGCAGCATCAGCTCCAGCTCGCCGCCCAGTTGAAACATCTGCTCGGCGTAGGGCAGGGCCTGGCGCCCGGCTTCCGTGAGCTCCAGCTGTCGGCCAACCCGGCGAAACAATTCCACGCCATAGGTTTGTTCGAGCAGTGAAATCTGTCCGCTGATCGTCTGTGGCGTCAGGTTCAGCTGCTCGCACGCCCGGACGATGCTGCCGGTTTTGGCTACAACCCAGAAGTAATGCAGTTGTCGGTAATTGAGCATAGTGATGGCCACTTCGTGAAAACCGAAGTATAGCCGCTAAAAATACGAATTTTCCTGAAGTGTTCATCTCCCTAGAATGCCCAGCCATCGACGGCCGGTGTGTGCGCCTGTCTGTTCATTCGAAGGAAACCTTATGAAATACACATTTCCCGCAGTGATGTTTGCGTCTTTACTGGTTCTGGCCGGTTGTGATCAGGCGGAAAAAAGCGCCCAGCAACTGATGGGCGCGGCGGCTGAAACCGCCAAACAAGCAATCGACGACACCCATAAAGCCGCTGAGCAAGCGCTCAGCGATGCCACTGGTGGTTTGATCGAGAAAAAAGAAACACCGGAAAAACAAGCGGAAGAATCCGAATCTTCCTCCAAGACCATCTAAACCGTCTTACACAGAGTCAGGACTGACCCATGGAATATCTGTTAGAACTCGCCGCCAGCCCCACCGCTTGGGTTGCTTTGGCCACACTGGTGGTAATGGAAATCGTGCTCGGCATCGATAACCTGATCTTTATTTCGATCCTGACCAACAAATTGCCCGAACAGCATCGGCAGAAGGCGCGTCGTATCGGTATCGGCATGGCCCTGATTCTGCGTCTGGCCCTGTTGAGCACCATCGCGTTCATCGTGCAGTTGACCGAGCCTGTGATCGAAATCCTTGGCCAGGCGTTCTCCTGGAAGGACATGATCCTGATCGCCGGTGGCCTGTTCCTGGTGTGGAAGGCCACGACCGAGATCCATCACAGCATGGACCCGTCGCCGGAAGACCCGAAGACCGCGACTTCGACCGTAACCCTGGGTTTTGCCGCGGCCATCGGTCAGATCCTGATGCTCGACATGGTGTTCTCGATCGACAGCATCATTACCGCTGTCGGCATGACCGAACACTTGCCGATCATGATCATCGCGGTGGTGGTGTCGGTGCTGGTGATGCTGCTGGCGGCTGATCCGCTGGCCAAGTTCATCAACGATAACCCGACGGTGGTCATGCTGGCGCTGGGCTTCCTGATCATGATCGGCATGACGCTGATCGCTGAGGGCTTCGGCGCCCACGTACCGAAAGGTTATGTGTACGCGGCCATGGCGTTCTCGGCCGGTATCGAAGTGTTGAACATGCTGTCGCGCCGGGCGAAGCAGAAGAAGGTTGCTCAGCAGGCGTAATTGCTGAGAACACAAAAAACCGCCTGGGCTGGTTGAGCTCAGGCGGTTTTTTTTCGCTTTGATGTTGGGGGTGTGATTTAGAGCTTGCCCCTCATCGGAACGCCGCCCGCCCAGCCCTCTCCCGAGGGAGAGGGAGCCGATTGGGGGGCTTTTCAGATCCTGAGTTCGGCTGGATATTTCACGTCGACCCAATCCGGAAGAACAACCCGGTCAGTTCCCTCTCCCCTCCGGGAGAGGGCTAGGGTGAGGGGCTCTTGATCTTCAATGCGCAGCAGCGTGCCGCACTGGATGCTTCTCTGTTTTCTCAACCGGCATCGTCTGCACCGGATGATGCCGCCGCGAAATCCGCAGCACACCCCACAACATGGCAGTCGCCACGGCCAGCCAGCCGGCTATCAACATCACAATGGTCATGGTCAGGCTCATTGGTGCCTCCTCTTCGCCCTGCATCGGGCGCCCGCTTTTCGCAATTCGCTCTATTTCAGTGACAGTCTAGTCAATGGGGTGTTTCAAGCTATTGACCAAAGGTCGTTAGTCACCAATCAGTTTGCTCTATGCAATCGCGGAGTCTGCGGTTTAAGGCTATACCGCAGGCGGGTGCGGCTCTATGATCGCTGGCGTTGCCGGAACACGATGACCGGCGTCTGGAAGAGAGTGATTGATGGTGCAGGTATTTTCTCGAGTGCGTGGAGCGTTGCTTGCCGGCGCTTGCGCGGTGGTGCTGAGCGGATGCGCGGGCAACGTGGCCCCGGAAGTCAAGCGCTTGCCGGAGCGGGTTGAGCTCAGTGGCACCTTTTATCGTGGCGAAGCCAATCAGAGCGGGCCGCAGGTGCTCGCCAGTCTGCTGTCGCAACAAGGCATCGTCATCACCCCGGGCCTTCTGGAAAAACCGCTGCACTTGCCGGGGGCTGAGGACAAGTTGCAGCAGAACATGCAGAACCTCGCCCGCGAATATGGCCTGGTGGTTTATCCGCTCGACAGCGAGCTGCCAGCCTTGCTGACCCAGGTCGCGGCGGGCTATCCGGTCATGGTACGTTTCAGCGAAGGTTCGGCATTCTGGGCCGAGCCGCGTTACGCGATCCTGTCCGGCTACGACCGCAACAAACAGAAGGTCCTGCTGCGCGCCGGCATGAATCGTCGGCAGTTGATGGATTTCGGCAGCTTTCAAGCAGCGCTCGAAAAGGCCGGTGGCTGGGCGATCCTGATTCAGAAACCGTCGCAGATCCCGGCAGCCGTCGACCGCTCCCGTTGGCTGAAAGCCGCCGATGAACTGGCGCAGGCCGGTGAAGAAAACGCTGCGGCGCAGGCGCGAAAGGCTCTGGCGGCGCAATAAACCTCCGTTCGTCATCTGCCGGGCACGACTGCGCCGGGCCGGCCTCTGAAGATTAATGCCCGTGCTTCGCGGGTGAATCAAGGAGGCAACATGGCAGATTCCCAAACCCCGAAAGGCCCACATTCGTCCGAACATTCCTCGGGCGATGATCTGGGCTTCGATCCGGATTCGCCGGACCTCAAGGATCCGCAAGTTGATCCAGTCGGTCCGGCAAAAGCCCCGCTGGATGTCGAGCCCGGTGAAGATCCGAAGAAACCGGCCAAGCCCTATGATCCGTTAGCCGATCTGAAACCTTGATGTGAGGTGCGTATGAGTACCGATTCAAGCTTCGATGACCACAAACCTGACAGCGTACCGACCACGCCGGAGCCGGAGGTTGATCCGGTGCTGGACCCGGACAGCCCGATGCGCGACCCGATGGCGCGGCCAAATGTGCTGACGCCGGACGTTTCGCCAGAGCCGAGCTCGGGCGATGGCATTCCTGATGACGACAAGATGCCACTGCCCAACGACTGACGCGCAGACGAAAAAAAGCCCCGAACATTCGGGGCTTTTGCATGATTGCCGGATCTACTTTGCCGCTTCGACCACGCCGCTCTGACGGCTCTTGAGGTTCTTGTCGGCTTTGTATTGCTGTGCCACGGCAGGCACGTTGGCGCTGCGCCCGGTTTCCACCCAGCTGCGGATACGGCTGGCGTCGGCAAAATGCGTGTATTTGCCGAACGCATCGAGAATCACCAGGGCGACCGGACGGTTGCCCATCTTCGTCACCAGCACCAGGCAATGGCCGGCCGGGTTGGTAAAACCGGTCTTGGTAATCTTGATGTCCCAATCGGCCTTATTGACCAAGTGGTCGGTATTGCGGAAGCCCAAGGTGTAGTTGGGCTTGCGGAACGCCACGGTCTTTTCCTTGGTGGTGGTCAGTTGCACCAGAAGCGGTTGCTTGTGCGCGGCCACCAGCAATTTGCTCAGGTCGCGGGCGGTGGAAACGTTGCGCTCTGACAGCCCGGTCGGCTCGACAAAGTGCGTGCTGGTCATGCCCAGCGCCTTGGCCTTGGCGTTCATTGCCGCAATAAAAGCAGCGTAGCCACCCGGATAGTGGTGCGCGAGGCTGGCGGCGGCGCGGTTTTCCGAAGACATCAAGGCGATCAGCAGCATCTCGCGGCGCGGCAGCTCACTCTTGAGTTTGACCCGGGAGAACACACCCTTCATTTCCGGGGTGTTCCTGATATCGACATCGATCCATTCGTCCATGTTCTGTCGAGCTTCTACCACGACCAGGCCAGTCATCAGCTTGCTGACGGAAGCGATCGGTACGATCACGTCAGGGTTGCTGGAATAAATGACTTTGTTGGTCTGCATATCCATGAGCAGGGCGCTGCCAGACGCGATCTTCAATGTCGAAGCGTCACGTGGAGCAGCGGTGGTTTCCGCAGCGTTGATCGTTGGCGTGATGAATGTGCCTGTAACAGCAAACAACAGGCTCAGAATCGAGAGACGAATTTTCACGCGGGCGAACTCTAAAAGGTTGGATATACCGTTAGTTTGTAACGGGTTATTTCTCAAAACCGGCGCATTTTAGGAGTATGGCTGAAGAACTGTCGATGGTTGTTTGTAAGACCTGAAAATCTCGTGAAAAGGCCTGTAAAAAGAGCGGTTTCCGGCGAACGGTTGAAGTTTTTTCTCAGGCACGAAAAACCCCGCACGAGGCGGGGTTCTGATGCGGCGTAAAAACCCGGTCAGACGTGCAGTGTTTCTGCGGCGTAGAGGGTGTTTTCCAGCAGGCAGGCGCGGGTCATCGGGCCAACGCCGCCCGGTACCGGGGTGATCCAGCCAGCGCGGGGCAGGGCGGTTTCGTAGACAACGTCACCGACCAGTTTGCCGTCGTCCTGACGGTTGATGCCGACGTCGATCACGATCGCGCCTTCCTTGATCCACTCGCCCTTGACCAGGCCCGGCTTGCCGGCGGCAACGACCACCAGATCAGCACGGCCGACGTGGCCGGCCAGATCCTTGGTGAAGCGGTGAGTCACAGTGACGGTGCAGCCGGCCAGCAGCAATTCCATGGCCATCGGGCGACCGACGATATTGGAGGCGCCCACGACTACCGCGTCCATCCCGTAAAGATCAGCGCCAGTGCTTTCCAGCAAGGTCATGATGCCTTTCGGGGTGCAGGGGCGCAGCAGCGGGATGCGCTGGGCCAGGCGACCGACGTTGTACGGGTGGAAGCCGTCGACGTCTTTGTCCGGGCGGATGCGTTCCAGCAGCTTGGACGCGTCGAGGTGTTCGGGCAGAGGCAACTGCAGGAGAACGCCGTCGATAGCCGGATCGTCGTTGAGGCGATCGATCAGATCGGTCAGGGCGTCCTGAGTGGTGTCGGAGGGCAGGTCGTAGGCTTGAGAGAGGAAGCCAACCTCTTCACAGTCTTTACGCTTGTGCGAGACATAAACCTGAGAGGCAGGATCGCTGCCGACCAGGATCACCGCGAGGCCGGGGGTGCGCAGGCCTTGCTGGCGACGCTCGGCAACTCGTTGGGCGATCTGCTGGCGCAGGCTGGCGGCGATCGATTTGCCGTCGATTAGTTGTGCAGTCATTGCGCGTGATTAACCATCGAGAGGGGAAAAAATGAGAACGCATTCTCGCATGTCGAGCGGTGAGGGCAAAGGCGCTTGGTCAGCAAATTCCTCTAACTCCTTTAATTAAATGAATTTTTTTCAAAAAGGATTTGACGACCTTTGGAGCCCTCTATACTATTCGTCGCACTTGTCGGGCACAGCCTAGCACTGGTTAAGAAGGTGAAGCGGAATCAAGGTTCTGCGACACTGGAAAGCACTTAGTTTGTAGTCCTTTAAGAGTACAGATTAACAAGGCGCCCGTAGCTCAGCTGGATAGAGCATCCGCCTTCTAAGCGGATGGTCGCAGGTTCGAGTCCTGCCGGGTGCGCCATTAGGCAGCTTTGGCACAAGTAACGCGATATGGTGGGCGTAGCTCAGTTGGTAGAGCACGGGATTGTGACTCCCGTTGTCGTGGGTTCGATCCCCATCGTCCACCCCATATTTCGAAAGGCGCCAGATTTAACGGTCTGGCGCCTTTGCTTTAAAAGCTTCATCCGCGGATGTGGTGGAATTGGTAGACACACTGGATTTAGGTTCCAGCGCCGCGAGGCGTAAGAGTTCGAGTCTCTTCATCCGCACCAAATAAAGCTTCATCTGTGCCTAGGGCCTGATGAAGTTTCGACAAAGAAGTTGTTTGGCTTTTTTGTTACGCAATATGGTGGGCGTAGCTCAGTTGGTAGAGCACGGGATTGTGACTCCCGTTGTCGTGGGTTCGATCCCCATCGTCCACCCCATATTTCGAAAGGCGCCAGATTTAACAGTCTGGCGCCTTTTTTGTTTTAGCGGTTTCGAAATCCGGCCATGGCCGATTTCGAAGCGCAGGGCAGGGCACTTCATCGCTTTTAAAGGATCCGATGACGCTGAGCTGCTCGTCGTTCCGGTTTTGCTGGAACACCTGTCGAGGCGTATCTGATAGTTGCTTCTATATATAGAAGCGTTGCTGCAGAGCCCTGACGTGATCGCTTGTATTCGCCAGTGGAGTGCACGGCATTCGTGCGGCGCTCCCTATAAATTGCCTGCTGTTTTTTTACCCGTTTCCAGTAGGGTGACTTCTTGAGTTTGACCCACTAGAATGCATGCCCTTGATTCTGGGGTCGGAAACGGCCGGCTAACGTCTGTGCAACGAGGAATATCCATGCAAGTTTCTGTTGAAAATACTACTGCTCTCGAGCGCCGCATGAGCGTCACCGTGCCGGCAGAGCGCATCGAGACTCAGGTCAACAAGCGTCTGCAGCAGACTGCCCAAAAGGCCAAAATTGCTGGCTTCCGTCCAGGCAAAGTGCCAATGAGCGAAATCAAGCGCCGTTTCGGTGCTGATGCGCGTCAGGAAGCGGTAGGCGACGTCATCCAGTCTTCCTTCTACGAAGCTGTGGTCGAGCAGAAGCTCAACCCTGCCGGTTCGCCTTCGATCGAGCCAAAGTCGCTCGAAGCGGGCAAGGATCTGGAATACGTTGCTGTATTCGAAGTCTTCCCTGAGTTCACCGTTGCTGGCTTCGAAGGCATCACCGTTGAGCGTCTGAGCGCTGAAGTGGCTGACGCTGATCTGGACAAGATGCTCGACATCCTGCGCAAGCAGAACACCCGTTTCGAAGTGGCCGACCGCGCTGCTCAGAACGAAGACCAGCTGAACATCGATTTCGTTGGCAAGGTTGACGGCGAAGTGTTCGCTGGCGGCTCCGCCAAGGGCACTCAGCTGGTACTGGGTTCCGGCCGTATGATCCCGGGCTTCGAAGAAGGCCTGGTTGGCGCTAAAGCCGGCGAAGAACGCGTTCTGAACCTGACCTTCCCTGAGGACTATCAGAACCTGGACCTGGCTGGCAAAACCGCCGAGTTCACCGTGACCGTCAACACTGTGTCCGAGCCTAAGCTGCCTGAGCTGAACGAAGAGTTCTTCGCTCAATTCGGCATCAAGGAAAGCGGCATCGACGGCTTCCGCACCGAAGTTCGCAAGAACATGGAGCGTGAACTGCGTCAGGCAATCAAATCCAAGGTCAAGAATCAGGTAATGGACGGTCTGCTGGCCACCAACCCGATCGAAGTGCCAAAGGCTCTGCTGTCCAACGAAGTTGACCGTCTGCGCGTGCAGGCTGTTCAGCAGTTCGGCGGCAACATCAAGCCAGACCAACTGCCGGCCGAGCTGTTCGAAGAGCAAGCCAAGCGCCGCGTCGTGCTGGGCCTGATCGTTGCTGAAGTAGTCAAGCAGTTCGACCTCAAGCCTGATGAAGCTCGCGTTCGCGAAATGATTCAGGAAATGGCTTCCGCTTACCAGGAGCCAGAGCAGGTCGTGTCGTGGTACTACAAAAACGAGCAGCAACTGAACGAAGTGCGTTCGGTTGTGCTGGAAGAACAAGTTGTGGATACTGTTCTGCAGAAAGCTAGTGTGACCGACAAATCGGTCTCCTACGAAGAAGCAGTCAAGCCGGTAGAAGCTCCAGCAGCCGACTGATTGATTTTGCGTTAGAAGTGCACACCATAAGCCAGCTCTCGAGCTGGCTTATGCGTATTCAAGACATAACTATTTGGGAGCGACTGCAGAGCATGTTCCGTAATTCTTATATTCAGCAGAACTCTGATATCCAGGCCGCCGGCGGCCTGGTCCCGATGGTTGTCGAGCAGTCCGCTCGTGGCGAACGCGCCTACGACATCTACTCGCGCCTGCTCAAGGAGCGAGTGATCTTTCTGGTGGGCCCGGTAGAGGACTACATGGCCAACCTGATCTGTGCGCAACTGCTGTTCCTTGAAGCGGAAAACCCGGACAAGGACATCCATCTGTACATCAACTCGCCGGGCGGTTCGGTGACTGCCGGCATGTCGATCTACGACACCATGCAGTTCATCAAGCCGAACGTGTCGACCACCTGCATCGGTCAGGCGTGCAGCATGGGCGCATTCCTGCTTACCGCAGGTGCACCGGGCAAGCGTTTCTGCCTGCCGAACTCGCGCGTGATGATTCACCAGCCACTGGGCGGTTTCCAGGGCCAGGCGTCGGACATCGAAATCCACGCCAAGGAAATCCTCTTCATCCGCGAGCGTCTGAACATGCTGATGGCCAAGCACAGCGGCCGTACTCTGGAAGAAATCGAGCGCGATACCAATCGCGACAACTTCATGAGTGCTGAAGCTGCGAAGGAATACGGCCTGATCGACGAAGTGATCAACCAGCGTCCAGCTTAATATAAGCAGCGCAAAACAGGCCTGATCGGCATGTCCGATCAGCGGCGGGCTTGAAAAAGCCCGCAATAGCCTTCATCTTGTGTTGCAAGCCTATCGGATTTGGATCGAACGAATGACTGACACCCGCAACGGCGAGGACAACGGCAAGCTGCTCTATTGCTCCTTCTGTGGCAAAAGCCAGCATGAAGTGCGCAAATTGATTGCCGGCCCCTCGGTCTTTATCTGCGACGAGTGCGTCGACCTGTGCAATGACATCATCCGCGAGGAGGTGCAGGAAGCACAGGCCGAAAGCAGCGCGCATAAATTGCCTTCGCCTAAAGAAATCAGCGGCATCCTTGACCAGTACGTCATTGGTCAGGAGCGTGCGAAAAAGGTTTTGGCCGTAGCGGTGTACAACCACTACAAGCGCCTGAACCAGCGTGACAAAAAGGCTGACGACGTCGAACTCGGCAAGAGCAACATCCTGCTGATCGGCCCGACAGGCTCCGGTAAAACCCTGCTGGCTGAAACACTGGCCCGCTTGCTGAACGTTCCGTTCACCATTGCCGACGCAACCACCCTCACTGAGGCCGGTTACGTGGGTGAAGATGTCGAGAACATCATTCAGAAGCTGCTGCAGAAGTGCGATTACGACGTAGAGAAAGCCCAGATGGGCATTGTCTACATCGACGAAATCGACAAGATTTCCCGCAAGTCCGACAACCCGTCGATCACCCGTGATGTTTCCGGTGAAGGCGTGCAGCAGGCCTTGCTCAAGTTGATCGAAGGCACGGTCGCTTCGGTACCGCCGCAAGGTGGCCGCAAGCATCCGCAGCAGGAATTCCTGCAGGTCGACACCCGTAACATCCTGTTCATCTGCGGTGGTGCGTTCTCCGGCCTGGAAAAGGTCATTCAGAACCGTTCCACCAAAGGCGGCATCGGCTTCAACGCCGAAGTGCGCAGCAAGGAAGAGGGTAAGAAGGTTGGTGAATCCCTGCGTGAAGTCGAGCCTGACGATCTGGTCAAGTTCGGTCTGATCCCGGAATTCGTCGGTCGTCTGCCGGTCCTGGCGACACTGGATGAGCTCGACGAGGCTGCGCTGATGCAAATCCTCACCGAGCCGAAAAATGCTCTGACCAAACAGTATGCCAAGCTGTTCGAGATGGAAGGCGTGGATCTGGAATTCCGTTCCGACGCGCTGAAATCGGTCGCCAAGCGTGCTCTGGAACGTAAAACCGGTGCTCGTGGCCTGCGTTCGATTCTCGAAGGTGTGCTGCTCGACACGATGTATGAGATCCCCTCGCAGTCCGAGGTGAGCAAAGTCGTGATCGATGAAAGCGTGATCGAAGGCAAGTCCAAGCCACTGTATATCTACGAAAACAGTGAGCCGACGGCCAAGGCAGCGCCGGACGCGTAAGCGTTCACAGCGCCGCAACAAAGAAGGGGCCTTCGGGCCTCTTTTTTTTTAAGTCGTTTTTTACCTCCGCTTTGCGCTTGTTTTTTTTCGAGGCAGCCCCCATCTTGGTTTCAAGCTTAATTCCATCTGATTACGGCCATACGGCCGCCGTAGAGGCGAAATCATGAAGACAACCATCGAATTGCCTCTCCTGCCATTGCGTGATGTCGTGGTTTATCCGCACATGGTTATCCCGCTGTTCGTGGGGCGCGAGAAATCCATCGAAGCCCTCGAGGCAGCGATGACGGGTGACAAGCAGATTCTGCTGCTGGCCCAGCGAAACCCGGCTGACGATGATCCCGGTGAAGACGCTCTCTATCGCGTAGGTACGATTGCCACGGTACTGCAACTGCTGAAGCTGCCTGATGGCACTGTCAAGGTTCTGGTCGAAGGCGAGCAGCGTGGCACCGTCGAACGCTTCAGCGAAGTCGATGGCCACTGCCGCGCCGAAGTTTCTCTGATCGAAGAAGTCGACGCCGCCGAGCGCGAGTCGGAAGTCTTCGTGCGCACGCTGCTGTCGCAGTTTGAACAATACGTCCAGCTGGGCAAGAAGGTTCCGGCTGAAGTCCTGTCGTCGCTCAACAGCATCGATGAGCCCGGTCGTCTGGTCGACACCATGGCCGCGCACATGGCGCTGAAAATCGAGCAGAAGCAGGAAATCCTCGAGATCATCGATCTGTCGGCGCGTGTCGAGCACGTGCTGGCGCTGCTGGATGCCGAAATCGACCTGCTCCAGGTTGAAAAACGCATTCGCGGTCGCGTCAAAAAGCAAATGGAGCGCAGCCAGCGCGAGTACTACCTGAATGAGCAAATGAAGGCCATTCAGAAAGAACTCGGTGACGGCGACGAAGGCCACAACGAAATCGAAGAGCTGAAAAAGCGCATCGATGCTGCCGGCCTGCCGAAAGACGCGCTGGCCAAGGCCACCGCTGAGCTGAACAAGCTCAAGCAGATGTCGCCGATGTCGGCTGAAGCCACTGTGGTGCGTTCCTACATCGACTGGCTGGTGCAGGTGCCGTGGAAGGCGCAGAGCAAAGTACGCCTCGACCTGGCCCGTGCAGAAGACATTCTCGACGCCGATCACTACGGCCTCGAAGAGGTCAAGGAGCGCATCCTTGAATACCTCGCCGTGCAGAAGCGCGTGAAGAAAATCCGTGGCCCGGTGTTGTGCCTGGTTGGTCCTCCAGGTGTGGGTAAAACCTCGCTGGCGGAATCGATTGCCCATGCCACCAATCGCAAATTCGTACGTATGGCCTTGGGCGGCGTGCGTGACGAAGCGGAAATTCGTGGTCACCGCCGGACTTACATCGGTTCGATGCCGGGTAGATTGATTCAAAAGATGACAAAAGTGGGCGTACGCAACCCGCTGTTCCTGCTCGATGAAATCGACAAAATGGGCAGCGATATGCGTGGCGATCCGGCTTCGGCGTTGCTGGAAGTGCTTGATCCCGAGCAAAATCACAACTTCAACGATCACTATCTGGAAGTCGATTACGACCTCTCTGATGTGATGTTCCTGTGCACCTCGAACTCGATGAATATCCCGCCAGCGCTGCTGGACCGGATGGAAGTCATCCGTCTGCCGGGTTACACCGAAGACGAGAAGATCAACATCGCTGTGAAATACCTCTCGCCGAAACAGATCGCCGCCAATGGTCTGAAGAAGGGCGAGCTGGAATTCGATGAGGAAGCGATCCGCGACATCATCCGTTATTACACCCGTGAAGCGGGCGTGCGGGGGCTCGAGCGACAGATCGCCAAGGTCTGCCGCAAGGCAGTCAAAGAGCATGCGCTGGAAAAACGCTTCTCGGTAAAAGTGACAGCTGACCTGCTCGAGCATTTCCTCGGCGTGCGCAAGTTCCGCTACGGCCTGGCCGAGCAGCAGGATCAGGTGGGGCAGGTGACTGGCCTGGCGTGGACTCAGGTTGGCGGTGAATTGCTGACTATCGAAGCCGCAGTGATTCCGGGTAAAGGTCAGCTGATCAAGACCGGTTCGCTGGGTGATGTGATGGTCGAATCGATCACTGCCGCACAGACCGTTGTGCGCAGCCGCGCCAAGAGTCTGGGCATCCCGCTGGACTTCCACGAGAAGCGCGACACGCACATTCACATGCCGGAAGGTGCTACGCCGAAAGACGGCCCAAGTGCTGGCGTCGGTATGTGCACGGCGTTGGTTTCGGCATTGACCGGTATTCCGGTGCGCGCCGATGTCGCCATGACCGGTGAGATCACTCTGCGTGGGCAAGTGCTGGCAATTGGCGGTTTGAAAGAAAAACTGCTGGCGGCTCACCGCGGCGGAATCAAGATTGTGATTATTCCGGAAGAAAACGTCCGCGATCTGAAGGAGATTCCTGACAATATCAAGCAGGATCTGCAGATCAAGCCGGTTAAATGGATTGACGAGGTCCTGCAAATTGCGCTGCAATACGCGCCGGAGCCCTTGCCGGATGTGGCTCCGGAGATAGTTGCCAAGGACGAAAAACGCGAGTCTGATGCCAAGGAAAGAATTAGCACGCATTAATACGTTTTAGCCTGGGGGGCTTTCCTTGACAGCATTTTAGAGCCCTTGTTATAAAGCGGCTCTTAAGTGTCTGTAGGCCATTCAGCACTCGTTTTTGCTTTCACCAAAAAACTTAGAAACATCTCAAAATAGATATAAGGGGACTTAGAGTGAACAAGTCGGAACTGATTGATGCTATCGCTGCATCCGCTGATATCCCGAAAGCTGCTGCTGGCCGTGCGCTGGACGCTGTAATCGAATCCGTCACTGGCGCTCTGAAGGCTGGCGACTCCGTTGTTCTGGTTGGTTTCGGTACTTTCTCCGTGACTGACCGTCCGGCTCGTACCGGTCGCAACCCGCAAACTGGCAAGTCTCTGGAAATCCCGGCTGCCAAGAAGCCAGGTTTCAAAGCCGGTAAAGCGCTGAAAGAAGCTGTTAACTGAGTTTCCAGGTTTTTACCCATCCGGGTCGGGGTCAAGCCTGACTTGGCAGCGGAGCGGTAGAGCAGGTGGCTGGAACAGGCACCTGTAACGCCGGGATCGAGGGTTCGAGCCCTGTCCGCTCCGCCAGTTACGAGAAGGCGCATCCTCGGATGCGCCTTTCTTCTATCCGGATTCTACCCACGCTCCACGGTTGCCTAAATTGAAGTTCAACCGTTTCTGGGGGACGCATGCTGCAAAATATCAGGGACAATTCACAAGGCTGGATTGCCAAGACCATTATCGGGGTCATCGTTGCACTGATGGCCCTGACCGGTTTCGATGCCATTTTCCAGGCCACGACTCACAAGAACGAGGCGGCCAAGGTCAATGGTGACGAAATCAGCCAGAACGAGCTGAGCCAGGCCGTTGATATGCAACGCCGTCAGCTGATGCAACAGCTGGGCAAGGACTTCGATGCGTCCTTGCTCGACGAAAAAATGCTGCGCGAATCGGCGCTCAAAGGCCTGATCGACCGCAAGTTGCTGCTGCAAGGCGCCGAACAGGCGAAGTTCTCGTTCTCCGAAGCCGCGCTGGATCAAGTGATCCTGCAGACGCCTGAATTCCAGGTCGACGGCAAGTTCAGCTCCGAGCGCTTCGACCAGGTGATCCGTCAACTGGGCTACAGCCGCATGCAGTTCCGTCAGATGCTGGCTCAGGAAATGCTTATCGGCCAGCTGCGCGCTGGTGTTGCCGGCAGCGGTTTCGTCACCGACGCCGAAGTGCTGGCTTTTGCCCGTCTGGAAAAACAGACCCGTGATTTCGCCACTCTTAACGTCAAGGCCGACCCGGCTGCGGTCAAGCTGACCGATGACGAGGTCAAGGCTTACTACGACGAGCACGCCAAGGAATTCATGACGCCGGATCAGGTGATCATCGATTACGTCGAGCTGAAGAAATCGTCGTTCTTCGATCAGGTTGCGGTCAAGGATGAAGATCTTGAGGCGGCTTACCAGAAAGAGATCGCCAACCTGTCGGAACAGCGTCGTGCCGCGCACATCCTCATCGAAGTGAACGACAAGACTACCGAAGCGCAGGCCAAGGCGAAGATCGACGAAGTCCAGGCGCGTCTGGCCAAGGGCGAGAAGTTCGAAGCGTTGGCCAAGGAGTTCTCGCAGGATCCGGGTTCCGCCAACAATGGTGGTGACCTTGGTTATGCCGGTCCTGGCGTTTACGACCCGGCTTTCGAAAAAGCGCTGTACTCCTTGTCGAAAGACCAGGTGTCCGAGCCCATTCGTACCGACTTCGGTTATCACCTGATCAAGCTGTTGGGCGTGGAAGCGCCTGAAGTGCCGACCCTGGCCAGCCTGAAAGACAAGCTGACCCGCGAGCTGAAAGCCGCTCAGGTCGAGCAGCGTTTCGTTGAGGCGACCAAGCAACTGGAAGACTCGGCGTTCGAAGCTTCTGACCTGGCGCAGCCAGCAGCGGATCTGAAACTGACCGTGCACACTTCCAAGCCGTTCGGCCATGAAGGTGGCGAAGGTGTTGCAGCCAACCGTGCCGTGGTCACTGCCGCGTTCAGCCCGGAAGTGATTGATGAAGGTGCCAACAGCACCGCCATCGAGCTGGACCCGGAAACCGTGATCGTGCTGCGCGCCAAGGAGCATCTCAAGCCTGCGCAATTGCCACTGGAAAGCGTCAACGCGGCGATCCGCACTCAGTTGACCAAGGAGCACGCCAGTGCCGAGGCCAAGACCCGTGCCGAGAAGCTGATCGCTGATCTGCGCGATGGCAAGGCGCCGCTGGACAAGGCCATTGACGGTCAGAACTGGAAGATCACCGAAGCGGCCACCCGTGGTCAGGAAGGGGTTGATCCGGCTGTGCTGCAGGCACTGTTCCGTATGCCGAAGCCGGCTGCCAAGGACAAGCCGACGTTCTCCAGCGTTACCTTGCCGGATGGCAGCCTGATGGTGGTGCGCCTCAACGGTGTTAACGAAGCTGCTGCGCCTACTGATGAAGAGAAGGCGCAATATCGTCGCTTCCTGGCTTCCCGTGAAGGGCAGCAGGACTTTGCGGCGTATCGCAAGCAACTGGAAGCTGAGGCGAAGATCGAGCGGTTCTGATCTTTTGACTGACGTTTGAAGGAGCCCCGGCCTGGTTGGTCGGGGCTTTTTTGTTTTTTGGGCGTGGCGGCCTTTGGGCCGGCCATGCTCTGGGTGGTTTGGGTGAATATCCGTTTCTTCGGGTGCGGCGGCTGGCGGTTTCGCCCTTACGGCGAGGCACTTTTTCCAGACGCCGAAAAGGTAACCGAAAAGGCTTGCTCCTACGTTCGGCCCTCGCAAGCTCGGGTCCCTTCGCTCCGGGACTGATCCGGGCGCAGCGGCTCCGGTTTGCTTCGCTGCACCTCCTTCCGCTGTGTCTGGCTGCGCCAGACGGTCGCTACGCTCCCACACCCGGATCAATCCCTCCACTCAGCCTTCCGACGTCGCCGGTGGATCAAAAGCAAGATCAGAAGCACTCGAGCTTGCGCTCATTGTTGAGTGGGGCGGCTTTGCCGCGGGCAGCTGCGCTGCTTTGCTTTTCTGTGGGAGCGAGCCTGCTCGCGAAGGCGGCCTGACAGCCGACCTGATCTTGAGCTTTTACCTTTCTTTTGCATTTAGAACACGCCGGTCGGTTCTGGGGTTAATGGCCGTCGAGCCGACAAGCCATGGCGAAATTGCGCGCATTGATTGATCATTTGTCGGCGCGGCTTTTTCCTGACGGCCATGACCGGTAAAGTTGTAACCGATTCTTGACACTATTCCATGCGCCATGGGGCGACGATCTGTTGCACAATACGCCCCGGACTGTTTTCCCTCAGGATGTTCAATGTTGATTTCCACTCCCATGCGTGTTGTCGGGCTGGCGCTTTTGTTGACTGCGGTGGCCGGTTGTTCGAAGGACAAGCCGATCTATGAGCATGAGAACTTCGATGACTCCGGCACCTTTTCGCGCAATTACCCGGTAACCGACACCGCCAGTTGCGAAGCGGCCCGGCGCGCGTTGCTCAGTCAGGGCTACATCATTACCAGCAGTGATCCGAAGCTGGTCAGCGGGCACAAGAGCTTCCAGCAGACCGGCGAGACGCACCTCGAGATCAGCTTCAACGTGGTCTGCGCCGAAGATGGCAGCGCCGGGCATCATGCGACGGTGTTCGCCAACGCCTTGCAGGACCGTTATGCGTTGAAGAAGACCAACAATTCCGCCAGCCTCGGTGTCGGTGTGTTGGGCTCGGTGTCGATGCCGATCGGCTCCTCGGACGACTCGATGGTCAAGGTCGCCAGTGAAACGGTCATTGCGCAGAAGTTCTACGAGCGTTTCTTCACACTGGTGGAGCAGTTCCTGCCCGCCGATGCTAAGAAAGCTGCACACATCGAAGAAAAGCCGAAAACCGATCTTGGTGTGCCAGAACCAAAAGCGGCACCTGCACCTGCGCCTCTGGCGCCGACACCTGCAGCGGAACCGGCCCCCGCGCCGGCTGCGGAACCTGCACCGGCCCCGGTTGAAGCCGCGCCAGTGAGTTCCGAGCCGGTGGTACCGCCAGCGGAGTCGACGCCGATTACGCCTGCGCCAGCGCCCGTGGAAGAGCCAGCGCCGGCCAGCGAAACCATCACCCCGCCGACCAACCCGGATATTCCGCCACCATCCGAGCCGATTCCGGCGATGCCTGCGTCGGGCCAATAAGAAACCAAGCGAAACCCTGTGGGAGCGAGCAGGCTCGCTCCCTCAGTGGTTTTCGGGGTTGGCTTAAAATCTGGTTACACACCTGCGGCATCATCGCCGCGATAAATCCCCAACCACCTGCTACGTTTTATTCATGAAGGCAGCGTTTCACTTTTCCTTCACACGGGCACTTTATGCTCGGGGCACAGGTCGATTGATCAGGCCATTTTCATAGCGAGCAGTTGGGGGATTCATACGATGGATGAGTATCAGGAAGAACTGCTCGAATACCAGGCCTTTGAACTGGATCAACCAGAGCCGGCTGACGACGCGACGGAACTCTGAGCTTCAGGCTCCCGAGCGGTAATTTCGTCGGGATTCGCCGGGCGTCTGCCCGCTCCAGCGCTTGAATGCGCGTTGGAAGGCTTCAGCTGAGGCGAAGCCCAGCAGGTAGGCGATTTCGCCGAATGCCAGTTCGGTGTCGCGGATGTAGGTCATCGCCAGGTCGCGGCGTGTGTCATTGAGGATCGCGCGAAATTGCGTGCCTTCCTCAGTGAGCTTGCGGCGCAAGGTCCAGGTCGGCAGTTTCAGGCGTGCCGCGACTTCTTCAAGATCCGGCTCGCGGCCGCCGTTGAGCAGCGGGCCGAGCAACTGAGTGATGCGCTCGCGCAGGCTGCGGGTGCGGGTCAGTTGTTCCAGCTCCCGCTCGCACAATTGCAGCAGATGTCGCCAGGTGCTCGGGCAATGTTCAGGGTTGCGCAGGGCGAGGCTGCTCAGGCTCAGGCGCAGTTGGTTGCGCTCGGCGCTGAACTGGATCGGGCAGTCACCGAGCATTGTGTAGGCGTCGCGGTAATCCGGCGCTTCGAATTCGATTTCGATTCGCTCGGCGCGCAACGTTTCGCCGCACAGGCTCGACAACTGATGCAGCCAGCCGGCGAGGATCGAGTCGACCACGAAGCGGTTATAGGTGTTGTACGGGCTGATCGAGTAGAAGCGCAGCCACGCACCGTTGGCGTCTTCGTGGAAACTGGACTGCCCGCGATAGTTCGAGCCGTAAAGCGGCTCGAAGCGCGTCAGGCAGCGGGCCGCTTCACGCACGGTGGGTGCTTGCGCCGCAGTGATGCCGGCCAGACCGGCCTGATTCAAGCGGATCATCCTGCCCATGCGCAGGCCCAGGGCCGGGTCGCCGGTGAGTTGAATCGCCGCATGGCCCAGGCGCATGTAACGCGGGATCGACAAGCGCGCCCCGGCCTCGGCCAGTCGCGCGGCATCAAGGCCATATTGTTCAAGCAGAGGCAGCGGATCGACGTCGTGGCTGCGCACGGCGTCGGCCAGACTATGGACGAAGCCCACCGACAGATCCCCGAGGCGCATCGGCTGCGGCTTCATGGTTTACAGCCAGACGTTCAGCAAGCGCGCACCACGGGCCTCGCCATCGGCGAACTGCTGGCCGTTGCTGGTGAGGAAGCTTGTGCCGGTACTCGACTTGTCCCAGAACTGCCCGCGCATGAACACACTGACGCCGGCAATCGCGTGGCTGCTTGGCGGTTGCGCGGTGAGGGTCAGTCGGTGCCAGGCTTGACCTTCACTGAGGTCGCCGGGCTTGAGGCTGACCGAGCCCGGCGTGCTCGAACCCTTGTAGCCACGCCATGGCTTGTCCCAGGCGCCTTGGCCGATAACCTGCGCCGGCACGGCCACCAGTTGCGCGCCTTGCTCATCAAGGGTGCGGTAGTTGGCGGGGTACCAGCTGTCACTGCCGATCAGGATGCCCAAGCGTCCGGCCGGGGTATCGACGACCTGTATGGCGTGTTTGTCTTCGGCCTGAATCACACCTTGCTGATCAAAGATCGGATGCATCTGCCGTTGCGGCTGGCCCAACGGTACGCCGTCGCGAGCAAACACCACGCTGCTGTTGAACAGGGCGCCGCTGCCCGGCTTGAGCCGGCCGTCGCGGATGCTTGGCTCCGGCAGCACGATGGAGCCGGCCACCAGGGTGACCTGGAACTCCTTGGCCAGACCGCCGAACAGCGCCTGGTAATCCTTGGCCATGACTTTCGCTTTCATCCGCAGATAAGCGTCATCCAGGCGTTGCTCGCCCTTGGCCCGCAGCCAGGCACGGGCAAACAGCAGTGGATTGCTCGCCGCCAGCCAGTTCATTGCCTCCGCCAGCGTTGGCGCCTGATACAACTCGTCTTTCTCGCCGCTGATCATCAGCCAGGTGCCGACGTGCTCGGGCAACACCACCACGGTTTTTTCGTTGAGCAAGCCCTGATCGCGCGCCTGCTGCAGATACGCTGCGAGTTTGCGGTGCAGGCGTGCGGAGCTTTGGTAATCGGTGGGGAACAGTTCGGGCTGGATGCCGAGCAGATTGCCACGATCGCCGGGCGTGCCCTGATTGACGGCGAGCTCGATGCGCAGGTCCGACAGGTAATGTCCCGCCGGCCGGTCTGCCGCCCACATGGCATAGGTGGTCAGGGCGGCAACGAGGGCCATGGAGAAAAACAGATACAGAAGTTTGCGCATGAAAACCAACAACAGCCGGGTACAGGATGTGGCGACTAGGGTAGGGCTCATGGCCCGGGTTGCCAAGGGGCGCTGCGCATTTGGATCAATAACTTGTCAGTTACGGTCATTGAGTGACAGCGGTGCGACTCTTAGTCTGTCGAACATGACTGACGGGGGACACAGAGCTCCCGCAATTTTCCCGTGATCGCTCGTTGTGGAGTTACCGATGACCGCCGCTCATTACCCGCATCTGCTGGCCCCGCTGGACCTGGGATTCACCACGCTGCGCAACCGCACCCTGATGGGCTCGATGCACACTGGCCTTGAAGAAAAGCCGGGTGGCTTCGAACGCATGGCGGCGTACTTCGCCGAACGTGCCCGTGGCGGTGTCGGCCTGATGGTCACCGGCGGCATCGGCCCGAATGACGAGGGCGGCGTGTATTCCGGCGCGGCCAAGCTCACTACCGAGGAAGAGGCGCTCAAGCACCGCATCGTCACTCGCGCGGTGCACGAGGCGGGCGGCAAGATCTGCATGCAGATTCTTCACGCCGGGCGTTACGCCTACAGCCCGAAACAAGTAGCACCGAGCGCGATTCAGGCGCCGATCAACCCGTTCAAGCCCAAAGAGCTGGACGAAGAGGGCATCGAAAAGCAGATCAGTGATTTCGTGACCTGCTCGGTATTGGCGCAAACCGCCGAATACGACGGCGTCGAGATCATGGGCTCGGAAGGTTACTTCATTAACCAGTTCCTCGCCGCGCACACCAACCACCGCACTGACCGCTGGGGTGGCAGCTACGAAAACCGCATGCGCCTGCCGGTAGAAATTGTCCGTCGTGTGCGCGAAGCGGTCGGGCCGAATTTCATTATCATCTTTCGCCTGTCGATGCTCGATCTGGTCGAAGGTGGCAGCACCTGGGATGAAATCGTCATGCTGGCCAAAGCCATCGAGCAGGCCGGTGCGACCATCATCAACACTGGTATCGGCTGGCACGAAGCGCGGATTCCGACCATCGCCACCAAGGTTCCACGTGCAGCGTTCAGCAAGGTTACGGCCAAGTTGCGCGGCTCGGTGAGCATCCCGCTGATCACCACCAACCGCATCAATACCCCGGAAATTGCCGAGCAGATTCTTGCCGAGGGCGATGCCGACATGGTCTCTATGGCCCGACCATTCCTCGCCGATCCGGACTTCGTCAACAAAGCCGCCGAAGGCCGCGCCGACGAAATCAACACCTGCATCGGCTGCAACCAGGCGTGCCTCGACCACACCTTTGGCGGCAAGCTCACCAGTTGCCTGGTCAACCCGCGCGCCTGCCACGAAACCGAACTCAATTACCTGCCGGTGCAGCAGATCAAGAAAATCGCTGTGGTCGGTGCCGGCCCTGCCGGCTTGTCTGCCGCCACCGTGGCCGCCGAGCGCGGTCATCAGGTGACGTTGTTCGATTCGGCCAGTGAGATCGGTGGCCAGTTCAACATTGCCAAGCGCGTGCCGGGCAAGGAGGAATTTTTCGAAACCCTGCGCTACTTCAACCGCAAGCTGCAAACCACCAATGTCGAGGTGTGCCTGAACACCCGCGTCGACGTGGCCAAGTTGGTTGAGGGCGGCTACGACGAAATCATTCTCGCCACCGGTATCGCCCCACGCGTGCCGGCGATTCCGGGCATCGAAAATGCCAAGGTGCTGAGTTATCTGGACGTGATCCTCGAGCGCAAACCGGTCGGCAAGCGTGTCGCGGTAATCGGTGCTGGCGGGATCGGTTTCGATGTCTCCGAATTCCTCGTTCATCAAGGCGTGGCCACCAGTCTGGATCGCGCGGCGTTCTGGAAAGAGTGGGGCATCGACACGCAACTGGAGGCCCGTGGTGGTGTGGCGGGAATCAAAGCGGCACCGCATGCGCCGGCCCGTGAGGTGTTCCTGTTGCAGCGCAAGAAAACCAAGGTTGGCGACGGTCTGGGCAAAACCACCGGCTGGATTCACCGCACCGGTCTGAAGAACAAACAGGTGCAGATGCTCAACAGCGTCGAATACCTGAGCATTGATGACCAAGGCTTGCACATTCGCATCGGCGAATCCGGCGAGCCGCAACTGCTGGCAGTGGACAACATCGTGATCTGCGCGGGGCAGGATCCGTTGCGTGAGTTGCACGATGGTCTGGTTGAAGCCGGGCAGAACGTGCACTTGATCGGCGGCGCGGATGTGGCGGCGGAGCTGGACGCCAAGCGCGCGATCAATCAGGGTTCGCGGCTGGCGGCTGAGTTGTAAACACATTCTGTAGGAGCTGCCGAAGGCTGCGATCTGTTGATCCTGATTTCAAAAGCAAGATCAAAAGATCGCAGCCTGCGGCAGCTCCTTGTATCTCGACTAACGCTCCGTCAGGAGCGATAGTTCTCGACTGATCATCGAGGGAGGGACTTGGAAGCCGCGCAGCTCCTTAGGCTTTTTGCCTGTGACGTAGATCGTGCTCCAGCCCTCCACACTCACTCGTACAGTTCGCACGGTATCTTGGGCCCGCCTGCGGCGAGAGCCCGCATTCGCAAGGTTGGACAGAGTGACGTGATGATCGCAACAGGGAACAAGTGGAGAAACGATCATGTCCGGTTTCGTTGGCGTCGACATCGCAAAGAACACCTTTGATATCGCTACACACCAGCCCAACGGCAAGCACAAAACCAAGGCCAAGCTGGCCAACGATCCAAAGGGCTTTAAAGAGTTTGAGGCGTGGCTAGAAAAAAACGCCGAGCGTTCGGCCCTGATCGTGATGGAAGCCACCAGCGTCTACCACTTGGAGCTCGCGGAATTCGTTTACAACAAAGGCTTCCGGGTCTGCGTCGTGAACCCGGCTACGACCAAAGCGTACGCTGACAGCGAACTGCGCCGCATCAAGACCGATAAAAGCGATGCCAAACTGATCGCCGACTTTGCCCGGGAAAAGGATCAAAAACTTCACCCATGGGCGCCTGAGCCGCTGAAATACCGCCAGTTAAAAGCAATGGTGCGCCGCCTGGATGACCTTCAGGAAATGGAACAAATGGAGCTTAATCGTCTGGACGTTTCCGACGAAAAGGTCAAAGACTCGATCAACTCCGTTCTGCGCCATATCGAAAAAGAGATCGTAGAAACGCATAAGGCGATCAAAAAACACATCGATGACGACCCGGATATGCGTCAGATGCGGGATCTCATCGTAACCATCGACGGCATCGGACAAAAAACGCTTGAACGATTGCTCGCCGAACTGGGTGACTTGCGCAAATACAGTGATCCTCGCCAACTGGTCGCTGCTGCAGGGCTCAATCCAAAGCTGCAGGAATCAGGAAAGCTCAAAGGTCACACCCTGATCTCAAGAGTAGGGTCAGCACGGCTGCGTGCAGGCCTTTACATGCCTGGCATGGTGGCGCTGAAACACAATAAGGCGATCAAGGCGATGAAAGAACGCCTGGAAGCCAATGGCAAGGCCCCCAAGCAGATCATCTGCGCAGCAATGCGCAAGCTGCTGCACTTCGTTTACGGAGTGCTCAAGTCAGGACTGCCATATGACCCGAAACTTGCGCTTGCCCGGTGAGGCTCAAGACGGTATCTACTAGTATGTGGTCTTTTCCAGATTGTGCAGTGCCCATGCTTTTGCCTCCCCCCAACTGGCTACCCCCGGCCCCTCTCGAACCGCTCTATCTGGACTGGCTTGCAGTTGCCGGCATCGAGGTCGCGATCCTGCGCCTGGACCGCATCGACCCGCTGATCAGCGGCAACAAGTGGTTCAAACTCGTCGAACACCTCAAAGCCGCCGAGCGTGCCGGCGCCGAGGGCATCATCAGCCTCGGCGGTGCGCATTCCAATCACCTGCATGCGCTGGCGGCGGCGGGCAAGCGGCTGGGTTTCAAAACCGTGGGACTGCTGCGCGGGCACCCGCAGGACACGCCGACAGTGCGGGATCTGCAAGCGTTTGACATGCAGTTGCATTGGCTGGGTTACGCCGGCTACCGCGCGCGGCACGAAGCGGGATTCTGGGTACCGTGGCACGCGCAATATCCTACGCTGCATGCAGTGCCCGAGGGCGGTGGTGGCGTGGCCGGCGCACTGGGTTGCGCAGCGATCAGGCAGCAAGCCGAAGAGCAATTGGCCAAGCTGGGCTGGGATGATTTCGACGCCTGGTGGCTGGCCTGCGGCACCGGCACGACACTGGCGGGGCTGGCGCTTGCCGATAAAGGCCAGCGCTCATTGTATGGCGCGCTGGCGGTACCGGATGATCACGGCGTAGCGCCGAACATCGAGTCGATCCTCGCGCCCGCCACCGAGCATGCGGCGGGCTATCAACTGATCGACGCCAGCCGTGGTGGTTTCGCCAAAGTTGACGAGGCGTTGCTGACCTTCATCGATCAGACCGAGCAAACCAGCGGCATCCCTTTGGAACCGCTGTACACCGGCAAGGCCTTGCTGGCGCTCAAGCAGCATGTCGAGTCAGGCGAATTCGCCATCGGCACGCGTCTGATCTTTATCCACACGGGGGGCTTGCAGGGGCGACGCGGATTTGCAATGACATAGCCGATGGACGCGATCAGTACATGCGTTTCGGCGTAATGATATTTGCAACACACAAAAGTCTTGTTTGTACGGTTTATTATTTCTGTTTATTTAAAGTTGTTGGTGTGCGTTGATCTGTGGGCGTAACTCTATGTTGCTTATATCTTGTAGGTTCTTTTGATTTGAATAGTTTGTTGTGCGTGATTATTGTTGGTTCGGCTCTTTAGTTTGTTATTAAAGATCATAATTATATTTGTAAATTTGAGTGTGAATATGAAAAGTCCGATCTCCAAGCCTCGCCCCACTACCACTACACCAAAGCCAGTGGCGCCAACCAAACCCGTAGCACCGACCAAACCCGTGGCACCGACCAAACCAGTAGCACCAACCAAACCGGTAGCGCCAACCAAGCCAGTAGCACCAACCAAACCGGTAGCGCCAACCAAGCCAGTAGCACCAACCAAACCGGTAGCGCCAACCAAGCCAGTAGCACCAACCAAACCGGTAGCGCCGACCAAGCCAGTGGCGCCGACCAAGCCAGTGGCGCCAACCAAGCCAGTAGCACCGACCAAACCAGTGGCGCCAACCAAACCGGTAGCCCCAACCAAACCAGTTGCGCCGACCGCACCAGTAGCGCCGGTCGATACCAAGCGTCCGCCAATGCCATGGCCGACTCTTAACATCAACATCGATCCGGTGGCCTTGATTACGCTGATTCAAACACTCGGTGCGACCGTCAATGTCGATGGTTCGACCACACTGCCTGACGGCAGCGTGGTTGACGTTGGTAAGACTTCGATCAAGCGTCCCGACGGCATCATTCAATATGACGACGGCCGGGTAGAGTATCCGGACGGGCGAATCGTGTGGTCTGATAATACCGTTGAATATCCGGATGGCCGTATTGTCTGGGAAGATGGAACTGAACAGTTGCCTGACGGAAGTGTTAAACATCCCGATGGTAGTGCGTACGACGCAGAGGGCAATCTTGTTTCAGAGTAAGTAATAACCGGGCAATATATTTATTCAAGACAGTGCAAAAAAACACCGCTGATTGTCATGGATCAGCGGTGTTCCGGTTATCGGCCTCAGGCGTTTTGCGGCATCTCACCGTTGGCCAGACGCTTGTTGATGTCGGCGATCACTTCCGGCAAATCGCTGATAGTGTCGATCATGTAATGCGGCCGCGAACTTGCGAACAGCGCGTGGATGCGCTTGCGCTCGCTGGCCAGTTCATCGCTGCCCAGCGCGCGGAAACCCTCATAATCCAGACCCAGCGCGTTGCCCGAGCAAATCAGCGCAACCGTCCACATGCCGGCCCGGCGACCTTCGAGAATGCCCGGCACGGTGTCGTCGATCTTCACGCACGCTGCAACATCGTCGATGCCCAGAGCGATCACATTTGCCAACGCTTGCGCCGGCCATGGACGACCGTTTGGCACTTCGTCGGTGGCGACCACGTGGTCGGCGACGTAGCCGTTGCTGGCGGCGAGTTCGACGACTTTGTCCATCACCGCTTTCGGGTAGCCGGAGCAGGAACCGATCTTGATCCCTTGCGCGCGCAGTTGGGCGATGGCGTCCAGCGCGCCGGGAATCAGTGCCGAGTGCTCGGCGATTTTCTCGATCTGTAACGGCATGAAGCGGTTGTAAATAGCGGTGACGTCATCGTCGGTCGGCGTGCGACCGAACACCTTGCGATAACGCTCGGCCACTTGCGGCTGATCACAGAGGGTGCGGATGTGATCCCACTTGCCCATGCCCATCGGCCCACGGGCCTCTTCAATCGACACCTGCACATCGAACTCGGCGAAGGCTTCGACGAAGATCTGCGTCGGCGCGAACGAGCCGAAATCGACCACGGTACCGGCCCAGTCGAGGATCGCGGCTTGCAGCTTGCTTGGATTGGTGTAGTTCATGGCAATCAATTCCTGATTTGAAAATGAGATCAAAATGTGGGAGCGAGCCTGCTCGCGAAAGCGGTCTGACATCAGCGTATGTGTCGCCTGGGACGACGCTTTCGCGAGCAGGCTCGCTCCCACAGGGGATTTTTGGTGAGGCTCAGATATCGAGCACTTCCATCTCGCGCAGCACTTCACCCACTGCTGCCACGGCCTGGCGCATTTCGTCCGGGGTGACGTGGCCGATGCAGCCGACGCGGAAAGTTTCGACCTGGGTCAGCTTGCCGGGGTAGAGGATGTAACCCTTGGCCTTGACCCGCTCATAGAAGTCCTTGAACTGGTAACGCGGACCCTGCGGCGCATGGAAAGTCGCGATGATCGGCGCCTGAATCGCCGCCGGCAGGAAGCTGCGCAAGCCGAGCTTGTTCATCTCTTCCATCAGCGCCTGACAGTTGGCGGCATAACGCGCATGCCGCGCCGGCAGACCGCCTTCTTCGCTGTATTGCAGTAGCGCTTCGTGCAGCGCCGCGACCACATGGGTGGGCGGGGTGAAGCGCCATTGCCCGGTTTTCATCATGTAGGCGTGCTGGTCGTACAGGTCCATCGCCAGCGAGTGCGAGTTGCCAGCCGCGGCGGCCAGCGATTCCTTGCGGGCGAAGACAAAACCCATCCCCGGTACACCTTCCAGGCATTTGCCGGAAGCGGCAATGAGCGCGTCGAACGGTACTTTTTGCGCATCCACCGGCAACGCGCCGAATGAGCTCATGGCGTCGATGATCAGACGTTTGCCGTGTTGCGCGACGACCTCGGCGATTTCTGCCAGCGGATTGAGAATGCCGGTGCTGGTTTCGCAGTGGATCAGCGCCACGTGGGTGATGTCAGCGTCGGCGCGCAGCAAACGGTCGACGTCGGCGGCAGTGGTCGGCTCGTCTTCGGCGGTTTCGAAGGTGCTGAACGAGCGGCCGAGCACTTCGCATATCTTCGCCAGCCGTTTGCCATACGCGCCGTTGATCAGCACGAGGATTTTGCCATCACGCGGTACCAACGTGCCGATCGCCGCTTCGACAGCGAACGTGCCGCTCCCCTGTAACGGTACGCAATGGTGGCTGGCGGCGCCGTTGAGGATGGCCAGCAATTGCTCGCACAGGCTGGCGGTCAGCTGGTTGAAGCGGTCATCCCACGAACCCCAGTCGACCATCATGGCCTGGCGGGTGCGGGCCGAAGTGGTCAACGGGCCGGGAGTGAGCAGAATCGGTGCGGCGGTACTCATTCGGGTGTCCTCGCGAAAACGCTGTGGGATGAAGCTACGGCGCCTACGTTGCAATTCGCCGCTGCATCAATCAAATTGTTTGTTGTTATGCCAGCCATCAGTGAGGGTTATCCATGAATCTGTTTCAGCTGCGCGCCTTCGATGCCGTGGCCCGCGAAGGCAGCTTCACCCGCGCGGCTGCGCGGTTGTTCATCAGCCAGCCGGCGGTCACCGGACACATCAAGGCACTGGAAGAGCACTACCAGATCACCTTGCTGCGGCGCACCGCGCGACGGGTGGAACTGACCGAGGAGGGCACCAAACTGGCGGCGATCACCCGCGCCATGTTCGGCCTGGCGGAAGAAGCGCAGACGCTGCTCGAGGCCAATCGGCAATTGTTGACCGGGCGTCTGGAGGTGGCGGCGGATGGGCCGCACATGGTCATGCCGATGCTGGCGAGTTTGCGCGCACGCTATCCGGGGATCACCGTCAACCTGCGTCTGGGCAACGCGCAGGAAACCCTGGCGGCGCTGTTGTCGGAACACGCCGATGTCGCGGTGCTGACCGAGGTCGAGCCGCGCAAGGGTCTGCATCTGCAAGCGCTGAGCGAATCGCGGATCTGCGCGTTGGTGCCGGCGGGGCATCGCTGGGCGAATCGCTCCGGGGAAGTGAAAGTCAAGGAGCTGGACCAAGTGATCATGGTCCTGCGCGAGCCGAGTTCGATTACCCGGCGCACTTTTGACCAGGCGTGTGCGCAGGCGTCGATTCAGCCGCGGGTGTTGCTGGAGCTGGACAGTCGCGAGGCGGTGACCGAAGCGGTCGCGGCCGAGTTGGGGGTCGGTTTGGTGTCATCGGTGGAGGTCAGTCATGACCCGCGCGTGGTGGCGATCCCGATTGCCGGGGAAGGGCTGGTGAACCGGCACATGATTGGCTGCATGGAGCGCCGGCGCGAGTTGCGCTTGATTCAGGCGTTTTTTTGATCTGGCGCCAGACTGAAAACCGAGGCGACTTTTTCGCGAGCAGGCTCGCTCCCACACTACAGAGCGCGGTCCCATGTGGGAGCGAGCCTGCTCGCGAAGGGGCCAATACTGTTTACACAAGGCTCTCGCGAACCATATCGAGAAACGTCGCCACCACCCGCCGCGAACTCTGTTCGCGCAAACACACCAGGGTTTCGGTCAGGCGCCTCGTGCAGTCGGTGATCGGCAACGCGCAGACCCGTGAGTCGGCGCCGAACTCCGCCGCTGAAACCACACCAACCCCGATCCCCACCACCACGGCTTCGCGCGCCGCTTCCCGACCTTCAACCTGAATCGCCGGGCGGATGCGCAAACCTGCGCGGGCCATTTCCTCTTCCAGGGTCTGCCGGGTCACCGAACCGATCTCACGCAGCACCAGCGGCGTGTCATCCAGATCGGCCAGACAGATCGATTCGCGCTCGGCCCACGGATGATTGCGCGAAACGAACGCCACCATCGGATCGTTGCGCAACGGCACACACAGCAAGCGTTCATCGGTTACGTCGCGGCCGAGCAGCGCCAGATCGGCCTGATAGTTGAACAGGCGAAACAGCGATTCATCGGTATTGCCGGTCTCGATTTTCACGCTGATGCCCGGGTAGCGCTCGCAGAACCGTGCGATCTGCGGCAACACGTGGATCGGCGCGTCCACCGCGAGAATCAGGCTGCCGGTCTGCAGGGCCTGGGATTCTTGCAGCAATTCCTGCGCTTCGGCTTCGATCACGAACAGGCGCTGAGTGATCGCCAGCAGGCGCTCGCCGAGATCGGTCAGGCGTACGGAACGTTTATTGCGGTGAAACAGCAGCACGCCGAAGCGTTCTTCGAGTTTGCGTACCTGGTCGGAAATCGCTGGTTGCGTCAGATAAAGCCGCTCGGCGGCGCGGGTGAAGCTGCCATGGACGGCCACCGCGTGGAACGCTTTGAGTTGGGCGTGAGAGACAGACATGGTGGCTCCAGTAACAAGCTCAGCTTATGTGTGAAATACGATAAATCGATTTTATTTATTAAACAGTAATTGCTTTGATCGGCTCACGCCATCGCTGACTGCTCGGTCGAGCAGCGGCGCCGGCCCATGAGCCTGTGCGTGCAACAGCAGACTCATCTGACCGTTATCGCCGAAGGGAAGGGGCGGTATCGCAGTGCTCAACAATAAAAAACACAGGCGTTTTTCTTAATCGATTCTGCCGGCACACTCACACCCTGAGGTCAGAACCACCATGAACAAGCACATCGGCACCCTGGCGCGTTGGCGCGTGCAGATCTTCGCTATTACCTGGCTCGCGTACGCCGCGTTCTACTTCACCCGCAAAGCGTTTTCGGTGGCCAAACTGGGCATCGCCGAAGACCCCGATTTCACCCTCGACAAAATGGCCATGGCCAACCTCGACGCGATCTATCTGGCGGCGTATGCCCTCGGACAGTTCACCTGGGGCATGCTCGCCGATCGCTTTGGCCCGCGAGTCGTAGTGCTTGGCGGTTTGCTGATATCCGCCGCTGCGGCGCTGGTGATGGGCAGTTTCGCTACATTGCCGATCTTCGCCACGTGCATGTTGATTCAAGGTCTGGCGCAGTCCACTGGCTGGTCCGGGCTGTGTAAAAACCTTGGCAGCTTCTTCCCGTCAGAGCAGCGCGGGCGCGTGCTCGGCTTGTGGAGTTCCTGTTACGCGTTTGGTGGTCTGGTCGCCTCGCCGTTCGCCGGCTGGTGGGCCTACACGCTGGTCGGCACCTGGCACGCGGCATTCATTTCCAGCGCGGCGGTGGTCGCGGTGGTGGCCGTGCTGTTCTTTATCTTCCAGCGCAACAAACCGGAAGACGTCGGCTTGCCGGCGGTGGAGCCGGAGCCGGAACTGACCGCCGAGGAAACCGCAGCCAACAGCAAACTCAGCGTGTGGGAGCCGTTAAAGGAAATCCTGCGCAACCGCACGGTGCTGGTGCTGGGCCTGGCGTATTTCCTGCTGAAACCGGCGCGCTACGCGATTCTGTTGTGGGGCCCGGTGATTGTTTTCGAGCAGATGCCCAGTGTCGGCAAGGTCGGCGCGGCGATCATTCCAACCGCGTTTGAACTGGCCGGATTGCTCGGGCCGATCATGATCGGCCTGGCCTCGGACAAACTCTTCGGCGCCCGACGCATGCCGGCCTGCGTGCTGAGTCTGTTGGCGCTGACCGTAACGCTGGCGCTGTTCATGGCTGCGCTGAACGCCGGCAGCGTGTTGTTGGTCGTCGCGTTGCTGTTCGTCATGGGCCTGACGTTGTACGGCCCGGACTCGATGATCAGCGGTGCGGCCGCCATCGATTTCGGCAAGGCCAAGGCCGGTGCCACCGCCGCCGGTTTCGTCAACGGCTGCGGCTCCGTTGGCGCAGTGCTCGGCGGTTTGCTGCCGGGCTACTTCGACTCGGTGACGGTGTTCATCGTCTTCGCCGGATGCGCGCTGTTCTCGGCGCTGGTGCTGATTCCGCACTGGAACAGTCGGCCGGTCGGCGTGATGGAGCCGCGCGCGGCGATCCCCAACTGCCCGCTGAGCGTCAAACCGCTGCGTTCCTGAAACCCTTCGCCCCGTCGCCTGCTGCGCGGTGCGCGGCAGGTTGCGTCGTGACCTTCTGACTGGAGATTTCCCATGCGACCGTTCTGGCTCGAGCAAGCCTTGCAGGCCGACCCATCCGAACAGTGTCCACCGCTGCAAGGCGAGGTGCGCACCGATGTGTGCATCGTTGGCGGTGGTTACACCGGATTGTGGACGGCGATCATGCTCAAGCAGCAAAACCCGGAGCTGGAGGTGTTGCTGATCGAAGCAGACATCTGCGGCGCTGGCGCCAGTGGCCGCAATGGCGGCTGTGCGCTGTCGTGGTCGGCGAAATATTTCACCCTGGAACGCTTGTTCGGCGTCGACGAGGCGGTGCGTCTGGTCAGGGAATCGGAGCGCAGCATCCATGCGATCGGCGAGTTCTGCGAGCAGTACGGCGTCGATGCCGACTACCGCCTCGACGGCACGCTGTATACCGCGACCAATCGCGCCCAGGTCGGCGCAACTGACGCGGTTATCGCGGCGCTGGAGCGTAACGGCATCAACTCGTTCAGCCAGCGACCGCTCGCCGATGTGCAGCGCATGGCTGGTTCAGCAAAACACCTGGAGGGCTGGTTTTCCCCGGCGGCTGCCAGCGTGCAACCGGGCAAACTGGTGCGCGGCCTGCGCCGGGTGGCGCTGCAATCGGGCGTGAAGATCCATGAAGGCACGGCGATGACCGGGCTGGAAGAGGGCCGCCCGGCACGCATCCACACGCCCGGCGGCAAGGTCATCGCCGACCGGGTGGTGCTGGCGATGAATGCGTGGATGGCCCGCGCGTTTCCTCAGTTCGAGCGCAGTGTGGCGATCGTTTCCAGTGACATGCTGATCACCGAACCGCGCCCGGACCTGTTGCAGCAAATCGGTTTGACCAGCGGCGTCAGCGTCCTCGATTCGCGGATTTTCGTGCATTACTACCACAACACCCCGGACGGCCGGATCATGCTCGGCAAGGGCGGCAACACCTTCGCCTATGGCGGGCGGATGCTGCCGGTGTTCGATCAGCCGTCGCCTTATGCCGGCTTGCTCAAGCGCAGTCTCGCGGATTTTTTCCCGGCGTTCGCCGAGGTCAACATCGACGCGACGTGGAACGGCCCATCGGATCGTTCGGTGACCGGTTTGCCGTTTTTCGGCCAGATGAGCTCGGCGGGCAACGTGTTTTACGGCTTCGGTTATTCCGGCAGCGGCGTCGGCCCGTGTCACATGGGCGGGCAGATTCTCGCCGCGCTGGTGCAAGGCCTGGATAACCCGTGGACCCGCTCGCCGCTGGTCAACGGGCCGCTGGGTTATTTCCCGCCGGAACCGATTCGCTACCTCGGCTCGCTGATGGTGCGCAACGCCATCCGCCGCAAGGAGCGCGCCGAAGATCACGGGCGCCGGCCTCGGCATCTGGACGTGCGCCTGGCCGGGTTCGCGGCGGCGGCGGGCAAGGCGGACAAAGGCTGAGGCGCCGATCAATGCTCGGCGCGGTGGCTCAGCCAGTCGAGCAACAGGCTGTCGCGCACGGGCTCTGATTCGCGCTCCGGCGGCTGGCGTGCGTGGCTGAGGCACAGGATCGGTCGGTCCGGATCGCTGTCGAGGAAACTCACCCACACTTCACTGCCGGCGCGCGGTAATTGATCGACGGCGACGGGGCCGCTGAGCCGGCTCATGGCGATCGGCAGCCACAGGGCGTCGCTGGCGGATTTATCCTCAGCCGGCCACAGGCTTACAGCGAGGCAGCCGTTTTCGTCCACTTGCGCAGGTTGCCCAGGCGAACCCGCCACTTTTGCCAAGTGATAACCGGCAATATTCGGGCGAGTTTGTTTGAGTGGCGGACGGAAATCGGTCGACCAGGGCTGCGCAGTGAAGTCGTTGTGATAACGCTGAACGCTTGGCGCCGGATCAAGGATCGAAGGGTGCTGCCCGTGGTGGCACACCGCGCTGATCAGCCATTGTTCGTTGAAATGATGAATCGGGTGGTCGGCCACAAGCAGCAGTCGTCCACTGAGCAAATCGCTGCAATCACTGCGCCCGTGAATGGAGCGCAACTGGCAGCGTTGGCGTTGCAGATGACGTCGACTGCGTTGCTCGGCGTGCAGACGTTCCGGCGATCGCGCGGGCATCGGCAACTCGGTCGAGACCTCGTTGGCGGCTTCGGCATTGCCGGTTGGCTGACCGCGATTGCGCACCGCATGCAGCATCGGTACAGGCGCCGCGCGATGCTGTTGATAGAGCGCGCTGATGCAGGGCGACGGTGGTTGCTCATCAGCACTGAAAGGGATTTCGACCGGTTCCTGCGGCAGGCTCAGGCTGTCGTCAGCGAACACCACGACGTGTCCGTCCGGCCCGTGTTCGAAGTGATAGTGGATGCCTTCTTCTTCGCATAGCCGCTGCGCCAGTGCCAGATCGCTTTCTTCGTACTGAATGCAAAACGCCCTTGCCGGGTAGTGACCGACGCTCATTTCAATGCGGTAGCTGTGCGCTGGCAGGGCATGTTCTTCGAGCAGTTGTTGAATGATCTGCGGCACACTCAGGTGAGTAAACACGCGGCGCTTATGCGTTTGCGCCAGTTGTTGCAGATACGGCACCAGAATCAGTCGATAGCCGACCCGATGCGTCCCGCGATGTTCGCAGCTGGCGCTGGAAATGACGCCGTGGAATCCGTGCTGCTCACTGAGCCGCAAAAAGGCTGGCCTGTGCAGGAAGGATCCCGGGACGATGGCCGGGGCCAGTCCGAGCAGTTCGATGTCGAAACGGTAAGGCTGGTTCAGCGCTTCCTCGCCGCGAAAACGCACCACCGGCAGGCGCAATCCGCTGTCGGTCAGCGTAAGGGTGAAGGGACTTTCCTTGTCATTGAGCATTCGAGCAGGCCCTGTCAGGCGATACGGGGTTTCAAGGGTACGAAACCGTCGGGCTGAATGGTCATGTCAAAGGCGCTTTTCAGAATCCCCCTACATGCTTTGGTGAAGATGTCGATTCCGTCGGCTGTTTTTTTGGTCGATTGCCGACTTTAGGCCGTATAAACTTGCCGCCACGCGTCGGCCAATAGATGTCTCGGCGCCACAGATCAAGAGAGTGAGTAATGGGCGCACAGTGGAAGGTTAAACACAAAGAAGCGGCAGCCAACGCCAAAGGGAAGATCTTCGGCAAATTGGTGAAAGAAATCACCATTGCTGCGCGCAACGGTGCCGATACCGCCACCAACGCACACCTGCGTCTGGTGGTCGAACAGGCGAAAAAAGCCTCGATGCCAAAAGAAACCCTCGATCGCGCGATCAAGAAAGGCGCCGGTCTGCTGGGTGAAACCGTGCAATACCATCGCGTGACATACGAAGGCTTCGCGCCGCATCAGGTGCCGCTGATCGTCGAATGCGTCACCGACAACATCAACCGCACCGTCGCGGAAATTCGTGTGGCGTTCCGCAAGGGCCAGTTGGGCGCTTCGGGTTCGGTGGCGTGGATGTTCAACCACGTCGGCATGATCGAAGCCTCGCCGGACAGCCCGGAAGCCGATCCGGAAATGGCTGCGATCGAAGCCGGTGCCCAGGATTTCGAGCCGGGCGAAGAGGGCGCGACGCTGTTCCTCACCGACCCGACCGACCTCGACGCTGTGCAGAAAGCCCTGCCGGAACATGGTTTCACCGTATTGTCGGCGAAACTCGGCTACCAGCCGAAGAATCCGGTCAGCGGCTTGAGCGACGAGCAGATGGCTGAAGTCGAGGCGTTCCTCGAAGGCCTCGACAACCATGATGACGTGCAGGACATGTTTGTTGGTCTGGCTGGCTGATCTGTCGCGCCAGTAATGACCTCTTCTCGAGCAGGCTGGCTCCCACATTTGCAATGCATTCCAATGTGGGAGCGAGCCTGCTCGCGAATGACTGCGCAGCGGTCAAAGATTCTCCAGCACCTCGATGACTTCGCTAAACCCCGGCCGCCCCAGCACATCCGCCTGACAGCAACGTCGTTCCAGCGCCTCCAGTTGCGCGCGCCGCTCCGTACTCAATCCTGAGTCGACACGCTCCAGCAACTCCCCCAACAACACACCGAACGCCCGGACTTCCAGGCGCTGCAATGCGCGCGTCTGCACATCATCGCGGGTTGCATGAAACGACGCCGCGCCGAAATCCCCGAGCAGACAATCGCCGCGATCGTTCAACAGAATGTTGTGGCCATACAGATCGCCGTGGGTAATGCCTTGGCGGTGCAGGTGCTCGGCCGCTGAGGCGATGCCTTGGGCGACGCGCAGGGCAACCTCCGCCGTGAACCGGCAGTCCTCGGCATAAACATCCCGCGAGCACGAGACCAGGCTCGGCAAACCGGCGAGATTGCCGAAGCTCGGATCTACCAACTGCATCACCAGCCCCTGCTGCTGATCGGGGTGGCCGCTGGTGCGGCCCTCGACGCGGATCAGGTTGGGGTGCAAACCGGCAGTGATGCAGGCGTTCATCTCGTGCAATGGCGAGCCGTCGCTGGTCATCTCGCCTTTGTACAGCTTCACCGCAACCGCCTGCGGCGAGCCGTCGTCGCGCTGCCAGACTGCGCGGTAGATCACCCCGGAAGCGCCTTCGCCCAGTTGCTGCTCCAGACGTAGCGCCGACCAGTCGATCAGCGGCGTGGCCTCAAGGGCAGCGGCATCGGCTTCGGTTTCCAGCGGATTGCCGGCATAGGCCAGCCAGGTCAGGCTCGGCAAGGTCAGCAGCCATTGCGGCAGCTCGTTGAGCTGGTTGGCGGCGATGCGCAGCAATTCCAGCCGATGGCAGTGACGCAGGGAGTCTGGCAGCGATTGCAGGCGATTGCCGGCGAGCATGAGCTTCTGCAAAGCGCGGCGTTCACCCAGTTCTTTCGGCAGGTTCTCGATGCGGTTATCGGTGAGGATCAGCCAGCGCAGCTGCGGCGGCAGGGCGGCACCGGGGAGATTGACGATGCGGTTGGCCTTGAAGCCGACCATGGTCAGCGCGGTGCACTGGCCGAGGCACGCCGGCAGTTCGCTGAACTGGTTGTCGGAGCAGAACAGCACGCGCAGGCGGGTCAGGCGATGCAGGTCATCGGGCAGGCTGGATAACGCGTTGCCGCTGAGGTTGAGCACTTCCAGCGTGTCCGCCAGTTGGAAAATTTCGCGGGGGAATTCGGTCAGCCCGCAGGACAGGTCGAGGCGAGTAATGCCTGACAGCTCGCCGGCGCGCAGTTGAGCAAGGGTGTGCATGTCTGGTTTCGCTATTGATCGGTGGAGCGACGCGGGGGCGCTGGAATGGGCGACATGATAGCGGTAAAGCGGATGCTGAAAGGATTTTGAGTTGTCCCGGGACCTTGTGGGAGCGAGCCTGCTCGCGAAAGCGGTGTATCAGTTAAATGAACTCTGACTGACATACCGCTTTCGCGAGCAGGCTCGCTCCCACAGGGCTCGCTCCCACAGGGTAGGGTGTCAGTTGGGTTCGTGAATTTCCTGCAATTGCCCCAACCGGCTGCGCGTGCGCGCCAGGTCGATGGCGTGACCTTCCAGGCTCTGGCCCAGCGGCAGTTGGCCGAGCAGGGTCAGGTGCTTGTCCTGATCGTAGAGCACGTCGATCAAATTGATGAAGCGCTGTTGCACGGCGATCGGACACTCGCCGAGCTGCGGCAGGTCATCGATGATCCACTGGTCGAAACGCTGGCACAGTTGCAGATAATCCATCACTGCCGTTGGCTGTTCACACAGGTCGTTGAAGGTGAACGCGACTCGCCGGCCTTGGCAAAAACGGGCCTGAAGCTGGCGCTTGCCAACCTCGAGGGCAAGGGCAGGCGCGTCGGCTGGTGGCAGGTCCAGGGCCTGGCGCTGGGCTGTTGTAGCCGGCCAGACGTAATGTCCTTGGGTAAACACTTGATGCGAATGCTGGCGGTTGAGCGTGCGGTAGTCGTGGTCGCCGCCGACTTCCATCACCTGCATGCGCGTGTTGATCAGCTCGATCACCGGTTTGAAGCGTGCGTGATACAGCGGGTTGGGCAGCAGGCCCTCGGGTGCATAGTTGGAGGTCACCAGCAGCATGATCCGCCGTTTGAACAGGGCCTTGAACAAACGCGTGATCAGCATCGCGTCGCCGATGTCGTGCACATGAAATTCGTCGAAACACAGCACCTGGCAATCTTCCAGCAACTCATCCAGGGTGATTTCCAGCGCGTCTTCCTGCAGGCGGTGACGGAACATGCCGTCGTGCAGCCGGGCAAAAAACTGATGGAAGTGCAGGCGACGTTTGCGCGGGATCGGCAGTGCCTGGAAAAAACCGTCGAGCAACCAGCTCTTGCCGCGCCCGACGGCTCCGTACAGGTACAGACTCGGCGGTGTGTGGCCGCTGTCGCCCAGCAGTACGCTGGCCTGCTGCGCCATGCAGTCGATGACGTGCTGCTGACTGCGGCTAAGGGTGTAGCCCTGGCTTTTGGCTTTGTCGCGGAAATAATCGCGGATGGTCGCGGCATGAGCATCGTGCCCGGCGCTGACGGGCAGGCTTTTGCCGAACAGGCGGCGCAACAACGGCCAGCGTTGGCTCAGTCGTGATCGTTTCGGCGTTCGGGCGGGCACGCGGGAAAGGCTCCTGTTTGATTGGGCGGGCTCCACCGGGAGCGCGGTGGCCCAAGTGTAACCAGAGCTCAGGCGTCGGCTCCATGAAATATGTGCACGGTCCCCTGTAGGAGCTGACGAGTGCAACGAGGCTGCGATCTTTTGATCTTGGTTGCCGCCAACAGATCGCAGCCTCGTTGCACTCATCAGCTCCTACCAGAGGCGGATTTCAGAACGGTGGCGATTGCTTGAGCAACTCTGCTGCCGGCGAGTCGGTCGGGCTGACCACCGCATAGTTGTAGCCCGGCCCTGACCAGTAATCGGCCTGCAGATCGCCATCGCTGCGCGAACCGCGCGGCAGCAGGGTGTTTTTCGGCCCCGGTGGACGCAGGTAGAAACTGACCTTGTGACCGCTGCGATCCTCATACATCACCATCGCTGCCGCGCCTTCATCGGTGCTGAGCAAACGCCCGCTGACTGGCTCGAATCCGGCAGCTTTCAAGTCCGGCAAGCGTCCGGCACCACTGAAGTAGCGGTCGAGCCAACGCTGCATGTCGCCGTCGCTGTCGACCTTGTAATCGGCGGGCAGTACGCCTTGCTGGGCGATCAGGCGATAGGCTTGCAACGCGTCAGTCATCGGCAATTGCGCAGGGCGCGCCAGGGTCATTTCCCGCGCCTGCCAGCCACTGAAACCGCCAATGCTCACGGCAATCAGCAACACCGCCGCGCTGGCCAGGTGCCGACGGGACTGCTGGCGACGGCGCTGGCGAATCATCATCGGGTCAAGCGCCGGATTGGCCGGTTGCTGCAACGCGCCACTCAGCGCTGCGCGCAATTGCTGGGCGTCGCGTTGCCAGGCGCGAACCTGCGCCGCTTCTTCAGGGTGGCTGGCCAGCCAGGTTTCGAGCACGCGCCGATCGGCGTCGCTGAGCTGGTGGTCGATGTAGGCGTGCAAATCACGTTCGTTGGGAGGCAGGCTGATCATTTGAGTATCCGCAAGGAAGGGCTGCTGATTTCGCCGTCGCTGAGTTGGCGCAAGGCCTGGCGGGCGCGGGACAGGCGCGACATCACGGTGCCGATCGGGGCGCCGAGGATCTCGGCGACCTCTTTATAGGACAGGCCTTCCACCGAGACCATCAGCAGCAAAGCGCGCTGTTCGGTGGGCAGGCGTTCGAAGGCTTGCAGGGTCGATTGGGCAATCACGGTGCGTTCCACCGACGGCTCGGCATCGTCGCGACCGGTGAAAAATTCCAGCATCCGCGCATAGCGCCGCGAACGACGGTGCGCGTCGAGAAATTGCCGATAGAGGATCGCGAACAGCCAGGCGCGCACGTCGCCGTCAGCGCGTTTCTCGCCCCACGCCGACAGCGCCCGCTCGAGGCTGGCCTGGACCAGATCGTCAGCGCTGCTGCTGTTGCGCGTCAACGACACGGCGAAGCGGCGCAATCTGGGAATGATTTCTCTCAACTGTTCGTCGAATTCGCTCATGAATGTCTGCTGGTCGCTACGCTGTGGACTAGGAAGACGCCCGTCAGCGCAGGTTATTCCCCGTGCGCAAAAATAAATACCGCGCCGTGGAATAAACCCGGACGGGGTGCGTCTTGCTGACTCTTTCCACTTGTGGCCGATGGCCTGGAGATATTCATGGTTGATCGCTCGTCCCCCAACGCTGCACCGCCCGGCAGGCCGCCGCGCCAGCCACTGAGCGCCGCGAGCCTGGTTTTACGTCTGGGTGGCATTGCCGTGATTGTCGCCGCCGTGGCCGGGGCGTTTGCCTACGTGCATGGCAATCTTGACCCACAACGATTGACGCCAAAAGCGTTGGTCGATGTGCTGGAAAAGAACAACGGCGTGCATCCCGGCTTTCGTCGCAATCACGCCAAGGGCGTGTGCGTGATCGGCCATTTCGAAAGCAGCGGCGAGGCGCGCGCGTTCTCCACGGCACAAGTGTTCAACCTGCCGCAGACACCGGTGGTGGGTCGTTTTGCCTTGCCGGCCGGCAATCCCTACGCGCCGGACAGCGCCGTACCGATCCGCAGTCTGGCGCTGCGCTTCACCCAGGCGAACGGTCAGCAATGGCGCACCGGCATGAACAGCATGCCGGTGTTCCCGGTGGGCACGCCTGAAGCGTTCTACCAATTGCAGCAGGCGCAGTCGCCGGATCCAGCCACCGGCAAGCCAGACCCGACGAAGGTGCCGGCGTTTTTTGCCGCACATCCGGAAGCCGTGCCGTTTCTGACGTGGGTGAAGACCGCCAAGCCTTCGGCCAGCTACGCCACCGAAACCTATAACAGCATCAATGCGTTCTATCTGATCGATGGCAACGGTAAAAAACAGGCCGTACGCTGGAGCATGACGCCGCTGGCGCAGGACGCGGCGGGTGCCACGGCCCCTGAAGGCGCGGACTTTCTCGAGAAGGATCTGGTGCAACGCCTGGCCGCCGCACCCTTGCGCTTTCAGTTGAACATCACCCTGGCCAACGCCGGTGACCCGGTGAACGATGCCAGCAAGACCTGGCCCGCAGATCGCAAAGTGTTGAACGCCGGAACCCTGGTGCTGGAGAAGACCCAGCCGCAACTCAGTGGCGAGTGCCGTGACATCAACTACGACCCGCTGGTGCTGCCGGCCGGGATTCAAGGCTCGGAAGATCCACTGCTGGCCGCGCGTTCTGCCGGCTATGCCGATTCCTACCTGCGTCGCACCAGCGAAGTCAGCCAGTTGCCCGCCGCCAAACAGGAGGCTCGTCCATGAACAAGCAACCGACGCATTTTGTTTTGCTGGCGCGCCTGCTGCACTGGCTGATGGCGCTGATGATCATCGCCATGCTGTTTATCGGCGCGGGCATGGTCACTTCGGTGTCGTCTCGCCATGAATGGCTGATTCATCTGCACAAGCCGCTGGGCATCGCGATTCTGGCGCTGGTGATCGTGCGCCTGCTGGTGCGCTTCACCACGCGTCAACCGCCGCTGCCGGATGATCTGCCGGGCTGGCAGGTGCTCGCAGCCAAGGCTTCCCACGTCTTGTTGTATGCGTTGATGCTGGTGTTGCCGTTGCTCGGCTGGGCAATGATCAGTGCCTCGGGCGAGCCGGTGATGCTCTCGGCGTCGCTGCATCTGCCGCCAATTGTGCCGGCCGACGCGCAACTGTTTGCGTTGCTGCGCAAGTCCCATGGCTATTTGGCGTATCTGCTGTTTCTGACAGTGCTGCTGCACCTGGCGGCGGCGCTGTTCCATGGCTGGGTGCGTCGTGACGAAGTGCTCGACAGCATGTTGCGCGGGCGCGATCGCGGCTGACCCTATAACGCAAAAGATCGCAGGCCGGCTGCGATCTTTTGTTGTTGCAGGGAAGGGGATCAGCGCAGGGTGTCGACCATGTCGGCGAGGGTGGTCAACACGTCTTTACCCAGTTGCTTGGAACGTTTGCCCGACCAGCCGGTGATCTTGTCCGGGTGGTCGTCGTGGTCCTTGAACGGCATCTCCAGGGTCAGCGACAGGCAGTCGTATTTCTGTCCGACGCTGTTGCAGGCCAGCGTCATGTTGGCCTGTCCCGGTTCGTCGCGGGTGTAGCCATAGGCGGTCTGGAAGTCTTTGGTGGTGTGCTTCAAGTGGCTGCGGAAATGCTCTTCAAGCTTTTCGATGCGCGGCGTAAAACCAGGATTGCCTTCACAGCCGGCGGTGAAAACGTGAGGTATGGTTTCGTCGCCGTGTACGTCGATAAACGCATCGACGCCATACTTTTGCATCTGCTGCTGAACGAATAGCACTTCCGGGCTGATGTCCTGACTGGCGCTCTGCCACGCCCGGTTCAAGTCCTGCCCCATGGCGTTGGTGCGCAGGTGGCCGTGGAACGCGCCGTCCGGGTTCATGTTCGGCACCAGATACAGATCGGCGCTGGCCAACAGTTTGTTCAGTACCGGATCATCCTGGCGCTCCAGACGCTCGATCACACCTTCCATGAACCATTCAGCCATGTGCTCGCCCGGATGCTGCTGGGCGATGATCCAGATTTTGCGCTGGCCTTCGGCACCGGTGCCTTTGCGCAGCAGCTGAATGTCGCGGCCCTCGACACTTTTGCCGGTCGCCAGCAATTCGGTGCCAGCCTTGCTTAGCGCTTGCTCGATCAACCAGTCGTGGCGGCCGCGGCTGTAGGGTTCGAAGTAGGCGAACCAGGCGTGGGTCTGTTCCGCTTCGAGGCAGAAGCGCAGGCTGTCGCCTTCGAAGCTGGTGGGGATGCGGAACCAGTTGACGTGATCATACGACGCCACCGCTTGATAGCCCGGCCAGCCTTTGCTGTAGGTCGATTGGCTGGCGTTGACCAGGCGAAACCAGTGTTCCTGGTGCACATGCAGGCCGCTGGCCTTGAAGTGGAACCACTGAAAATGAGCGCTGCGGGTGTCCGGGCGGATGGCCAGGACGGGACTGAGCGGGTTGCTGATATCGATGACTTGGATATTGCCGCTGTCGAAATTGGCGCTGATGTCGAACGAAGATTTGGCCACGGTCATAGTCGCTTCCTGATCAGGATTTTTATGACCGGTACTTTACACGCAGGCAGGGCTGAAACCGAGGGGAATCGCGGGTGTAGCGGGGGGCGTCTTCCGTGACGCGCCAGCAGCTTAGAGGCTATGCGATTGATTCTCAAGTGCTGATTGCCATTAGTTTCGCCCAATGTGGCTGGGCTCGGCTTGCCAATCAATATTCTTTTGATATTATCCGCGCCATCGAATTTGCAGCACCCAAAGACTTCATTAGCCTGAAGACACAAGCCCGAAAAACGGGCAAAAAAAGACCCGGCAAAAAGCCGGGTCAAAAACCGTGATTAGCCTGATGAGGAGATAGTCCAGAAGACCGACCTAAGGTCTCTGGTCCATCGACTGATCTCGCGACCAGCTGCTTGCAATAATAATCATTATCATTTGCAAGTCAAATGTTTTTATCTGCGCGATGGGAAAATTCTTTCCTGTCCGCCCGTACCTTGTCCGCCGTGACTTCGTCGTTGTCGATCGAATGGTCGACCATCGCCCGCGCCATATCCACCATGTGCACCACCGAAAAGGCCAGATCGCGACTGGTGCCTTGCAGGGTTTCTGCGGCCTTGAACGCGGTGGCGGCTGCACATCGCAACAAGTCCGAGGCGTGCACCAGTGCTTCCTCGCCGCTGAGATGGCCTTTGACATTGAAAAAACGTTCGTCCGTCTCGGATTTCGAAACAGCCGGTTTCAAGTAGTAGTCCAGCGCGCGCTGTGCGGCGGCATTGCCTTGAGGGGAGGTGAAGCTGGTGTCGATTTGCAGATCGGGCAGGTCTTTGCTGCTGATGTTCATCATGAAACGTCACTCCATGTTCGATTGAAAGTCCGTTCCTCTAGGATAGTACCGCCTGTATTTGTGACTAGGATTTAAATACTACAATATGTGTTTTGCCGGTCGAAGACGTCCGCGTAAGGTGCGGCACATGGATAAATGGATTGAGTTGGTCAAGGCCAAGATGAGTGAACTCAAAGTCACTCAAACAGAGCTCGGAGAGCGCGTCGGCATGTCCCAGGGCGGGATCGGTCATTGGCTGAACAAGCGTCGCGAACCCGGTGTTACCGAAATGAACCGCGTGCTCAAGGCGCTGGGAATGGACTTCCTCGAAGTCGTTCTGGTGATCCGCGAACCGCAGCCGACGCCGGAAGACGAAATGCCGCTGGCGCAGAAGTACAACCCGTACTTCCGTTATCCGGTCTGTGATTGGCGTGCACCGTGCGAAGTGCGTGACACTGCGGCGAGCTATCCCGGAGCATCAGCGAAGCAGCGCTTCGAACTGACGGATTACCACGCTCGCGGCGGTGCGGCGTTCTGGCTGACGGTGACGGGGGATTCGATGACCGCGCCGAGCGGCCAGAGCGTTGCCGAGGGCATGCTGATTCTGGTCGATCCGGAGTTGGAGGCAGTGCCTGGCAAACTGGTGATCGCCCAGTGGCCGGACAGCGAAGAGGCGATTTTCCGCAAACTCGACGAACAGGCCGGCCAGCGTTACCTGGTGCCGCTCAATCCGACCTGGCCGAAAACCCTGCTCACCGATGAATGCCGGATCATCGGCGTGGTGGTTCAGGCAACGGCGCGTTACTGAACGGATCGATCCTCGCGCAAGGCCAGGATCGACCCTTTTATTTCATCCCTCTTCCAGTTCAACCAAAGCGCTGCCTTCACTGACCATATCGCCTTCATGGCAGTACAGCGCTTTGATCACACCAGCCTGCGGCGCGCGGATGCTGTGTTCCATCTTCATGGCTTCAAGCACCACCAGTTGCGCCCCGGCCTCAACCGACTGTCCCGTTTCGACCAGCACGCGTACGATGCTGCCGTTCATTGGCGCGGTCAGACCGCCCTGATGGCTGTGGCTGGCCTCGACGGCGCTGATCGGATCGAACGCTTCGATGCGCCGCAACTCGCCGTTCCATTCCAGATACAACGCGCCAGCCTGACGAATCGCCCGCAATGTGCGGCGCACGCCGTCATGCTCGACGACCAGCGCTTCGCCCAGCAGTGTCGCAGAGGCCGCAGAGCCCAAAGTCAGCGCACGATCCTGTCCCTCGCAACTCAAATGCACGGTGATTTGCGCCGGCAAACCTGCTCGCAATCCGCCACCTGAAGCCCACGGCGAAGCGGGATCATCCGCCCGAGCACGCTGCGGCAGACTCTGCGCAAACGCCTGCGCCGCCGCCTGCCAGAACTCATCGCTCAACGTGCCTGGTGCTGGCAGCAATTGCTCCTGATAGCGCGGAATGAACCCGGTATCCAGCTCTGCCGCCGCAAACGCCGGATGCGCGATGATCCGGCGCAGGAAATTGATGTTGGTCTTCAGCCCGCCAATCGCAAACTCGTCGAGCATGCTCAACAGACGCAAGCGCGCCTGTTCGCGATCTTCACCCCAAGCAATCAGCTTGCCGAGCATCGGGTCGTAGAAGGGCGATATCTCGTCACCTTCCTCAACGCCGCTGTCCACCCGCCGCCCCGGTCCCTGCGCCGATTCGCGATACAAGTCCAGACGCCCGGTGGCCGGCAGGAAGTCATTCGCCGGATCTTCGGCATACAAGCGCACTTCAATCGCATGACCATTGAGCGGCACCTGCGCCTGAGTGATCGGCAGCGCTTCCCCACGGGCGACGCGAATCTGCCAGGCGACCAGATCGAGCCCGGTGATTGCTTCGGTCACCGGGTGCTCGACCTGCAGCCGCGTGTTCATCTCCATGAAGAAAAACTCGCCGCGCGCATCCAGCAAAAACTCCACGGTGCCGGCGCCGACATAACCGATCGCCTGCGCTGAACGCACGGCCGCTTCGCCCATTGCCCGGCGTAGCTCGGGCGTCAGGCCCGGCGCCGGGGCTTCTTCGACGACTTTCTGGTGACGACGCTGGATCGAGCAGTCGCGCTCGTTGAGATACAGGCAGTTGCCGTGCTGATCGGCGAACACCTGAATCTCCACGTGACGTGGCTTGAGCAAATACTTTTCCACCAGCATCCGCGAGTCGCCAAACGACGATTGCGCTTCGCGCTGCGCCGAGGCGAGGGCTTCAGCCAGTTGGCTGACATCCTCGACGACTTTCATGCCTTTACCACCGCCGCCGGCCGTAGCCTTGAGCAGCACCGGATAACCGATGCGTTCGCAGGCTTCACGGAAGGTGTCGAGGTCCTGCGCCTCGCCGTGATAGCCCGGCACCAAAGGCACACCGGCCTTTTCCATCAACGCTTTGGCGGCGGATTTGCTGCCCATCGCGTCGATGGCCGAGGCGGGCGGGCCGAGGAAGATCAGCCCGGCGGCTTCGATGGCGCGGGCGAATCCAGCATTCTCCGAGAGAAAACCGTAGCCGGGATGAATCGCCTGGGCACCGCTGGCCTTGGCGGCGGCGATCAATTTATCGATTTGCAGATAACTCTCGGCAGCCTTGCTGCCGCCCAGATCGACGCGGATATCGGCTTCACGGCTGTGGCGCGCATCGCGGTCGGTGGCGCTGTGCACAGCGACGGTAGTCAGGCCCAAGGCCTTGGCGGTGCGCATGACCCGGCAGGCGATTTCGCCACGGTTGGCCACCAGCACAGTGGTAATCACAGGTGCGCTCATCAACACGACTCCTTGGTGGGTGCGGCTTGCCAGTTCGGTGGGCGTTTTTGCAGGAAGGCGCGCAAGCCTTCCTGGCCTTCAGGGCTGACGCGAATCCGCGCGATGGCATTTTCCGTGTAGCGGCGCAGGGCCGGGGTCAGCGCGCCGTTGCCGACTTCGCGCAGCAAGTCCTTGCTGGCGCGCATGGCCGCGGGGCTGTTGAGCAACAGGTTGTCGATCCACTGTTCGACCTGTTGCTCCAGTTCAGCCGCAGGATAGCTTTCGGCGAGCAAGCCGATCTCCCGCGCCCGCTGCCCGCTGAAGCGCTCGGCAGTCAGCGCATAGCGCCGTGCCGCACGCTCACCGATCGCTTGCACCACGAACGGGCTGATTACCGCTGGCGCCAGACCGATGCGCACTTCCGACAGGCAGAACTGCGCGTCATCGGCGCCGATCGCCATGTCACAGCAACTGATCAAGCCCAGCGCGCCACCAAACGCCGCGCCTTGCACCACGGCCAGCGTGGGGATTTTCAGCTTGGCGAGGTTGTACATCAGCTCGGCCAGCTCGCGGGCGTCATCGAGGTTGGTGTGGTAATCGAGTTCCGCTGATTGCTGCATCCACGCCAGGTCGGCGCCGGCACTGAAGTGCTTGCCGCGCCCACGCAGCAGCAGGAAACGCAGGCTCGAATCGCTGGCGACCTTGTCGAGAGCGAGGATCAGTTCGCGGATCATCTCGGCGTTGAACGCGTTGTTTTTCTCGGCGCGATTGAGCCACAGCGTCGCGAAACCGCGTGGGTCGTTTTGCAGTTCGAGGGTATTGAAGTCGCTCATATTCATCCGTCTCCACGGTTCTTGTGGGAGCGAGCCTGCTCGCGAAAGCGGGGTATCAGTCGATCTATCCGCCGCCTGACAGAGCGCATTCGCGAGCAGGCTCGCTCCCACAAAAAAACATCACATCCGGAACACGCCGAAGCGGCTCGGTTCGATTGGCGCGTTCAGCGACGCGGACAAGGCCAGGGCCAGTACATCGCGGGTCTGCGCCGGGTCGATGACGCCGTCGTCCCACAGCCGAGCGCTGGAGTAGTAGGGATGACCCTGTTCTTCGTACTGATCGAGAATCGGCTGCTTGATCTCGGTCTCCTGCTCGGCGCTGAACGCCTGACCGCTGCGTTCGGCCTGTTCGCGCTTGACCTGCACCAGGACGCCGGCGGCCTGTTCGGCGCCCATCACGCCAATCCGCGCGTTCGGCCACATCCACAGAAAACGCGGATCGTAAGCGCGACCGCACATACCGTAGTTGCCGGCACCGAAACTGCCGCCAATGATCACGGTGAATTTCGGCACTTTGGCGCAGGCCACCGCGGTCACCAGTTTCGCGCCGTGTTTGGCGATGCCGCCGGCCTCGTATTTCTGGCCGACCATGAAACCGGTGATGTTCTGCAGAAACAGCAGCGGAATGCCGCGCTGGCAGGCCAGTTCGATGAAGTGCGCGCCTTTCTGCGCGGCTTCGGCGAAGAGGATGCCGTTGTTTGCCAGAATCGCGATCGGGTAGCCGTGCAAGTGCGCGAAACCGCAGACCAGCGTGGTGCCGAACAGCGCTTTGAATTCATCGAACACCGAACCGTCGACCAGCCGCGCGATCACTTCGCGCACATCGAATGGCTGCTTGGCGTCAGCCGGAACCACGCCGTACAACTCGTCGCTGGCGTACAGCGGCGCGATCGGTGTGCGTTGCTGCACCTCGCCGAGCTTGCGCCAGTTGAGGTTGGCGACGCTGCGGCGGGCGAGGGCGAGGGCGTGTTCGTCGTTCTCGGCGTAATGGTCGGCCACGCCGGAGGTCTTGCAGTGCACATCGGCGCCGCCGAGGTCTTCGGCGCTGACCACTTCGCCGGTCGCGGCTTTTACCAGCGGCGGGCCGGCGAGGAAAATCGTCGCCTGGTTGCGCACCATGATCGCCTCGTCCGCCATCGCCGGCACATACGCGCCGCCTGCGGTGCACGAGCCCATGACCACAGCGATCTGCGGGATGCCCATGGCGCTCATGTTGGCCTGATTGAAGAATATCCGCCCGAAATGCTCGCGATCCGGAAACACCTCGTCCTGACGCGGCAGGTTGGCGCCACCGGAATCCACCAGATAAATGCACGGCAGGCGATTCTGCTGGGCGATGGTCTGCGCGCGCAGGTGTTTTTTCACGGTGAGCGGGTAATACGAGCCACCTTTCACCGTCGCATCGTTGGCGACGATCATGCACTCGACGCCTTCAACGCGACCAATCCCGGCGATCACCCCGGCAGCCGGCACGTCTTCGCCGTAAACCGCATGGGCGGCCAGTTGGCTGATTTCGAGAAACGGCGAGCCCGGATCAAGCAAGCGATTGATGCGCTCGCGCGGCAGCAATTTACCCCGCGAGGTGTGGCGTTCCTGCGCTTTGACACCGCCACCCTGCGCCACTTGGGCGAGCAAGGTGTGCAGCGCGTCGACCTGTTTGAGCATCGCCGCACTGTTGGCGGCGAACTCCGCTGAACGCGGGTTGAGCTGAGTGTGCAGAATCATGGGGCTTACTCCGTAAGCAGCTTCCAGCTACAAGCGGCAAGCTGCAAGTTGGGGCAAGAGCGTGGTTCTCTTGCAGCTTGTCGCTTGCGGCTTGCAGCTGACGAAATTCATTTCGTCTCGTTGAACAGTTCGCGGCCGATCAGCATGCGGCGGATCTCGCTGGTGCCTGCGCCGATTTCGTAGAGCTTGGCGTCGCGCAGCAGGCGGCCGGCGGGGAATTCGTTGATGTAGCCGTTACCGCCGAGAATCTGGATCGCGTCGAGGGCCATTTGCGTGGCGCGTTCGGCGGTGTAGAGGATCACCCCGGCAGCGTCCTTGCGCGTGGTTTCGCCGCGCTCGCAGGCCTGGGCCACCGCGTACAGATAGGCGCGGCTGGCATTGAGCTGGGTGTACATGTCGGCAACTTTGCCCTGGATCAGCTGGAATTCGCCGATGCTCTGGCCGAACTGCTTGCGGTCGTGGATGTACGGCACGATCAGGTCCATGCACGACTGCATGATCCCGGTCGGGCCGCCGGAGAGCACTACGCGTTCGTAATCGAGGCCGCTCATCAGCACTTTCACGCCACCGTTGAGCACGCCGAGGATGTTCTCTTCCGGCACTTCGACGTCATCGAAAAACAACTCGCAGGTGTTGGAGCCACGCATGCCGAGCTTGTCGAACTTGTTGCTGCGGCTGAAGCCTTTCCAGTCACGCTCGACGATGAACGCAGTAATGCCGTGCGGGCCTTTTTCCAGATCGGTCTTGGCGTAGATCACGTACGTATTGGCGTCAGGGCCGTTGGTGATCCAGGTTTTGCTGCCGCTGAGTACGAAGCGATCGCCGCGTTTGTCGGCGCGCAGCTTCATCGAGACCACATCGGAACCGGCGTTGGGCTCGCTCATCGCCAGGGCGCCGACGTGCTCGCCGCTGATCAGCTTCGGCAGGTATTTGGTTTTCTGTTCGTGGTTGCCGTTGCGGTTGATCTGGTTGACGCAAAGGTTGGAGTGCGCGCCATAGGACAACGCCACCGACGCCGAGCCACGGCTGATTTCTTCCATCGCCACCACATGCGCGAGGTAACCCAGACCTGCGCCGCCGTACTCCTCCGGCACGGTGATGCCGAGCAGGCCCATGTCACCGAATTTGCGCCACATGTCGGCGGGGAACAGGTTGTCGTGGTCGATCTGCGCGGCGCGCGGGGCGATCTGATCGGCGACGAAGGACTGCACCTGATCGCGCAGCATGTCGATGGTTTCACCGAGGGCGAAATTCAGGGATGGATAGCTCATGAGGCACCTTTTGGCTTTTTTATCGGGTGGAGCGCACGACGAATCGGCGTTCAGCTTTACGTTAACGTAAAGCTTCCACAGTTCGGCTGTCAATCGGCTTTACGTAAGCGTCAACTTGGGCGAGAGTAAGGGCAGTTCAGGATCAGATATCGGTTTGTTTCTGGTGGGAGCGAGCAGGCTCGCTCCCACAGGGATTCAAAACCGGGAAAACCCACTAATAAAGACAATAGGGGTCGTCATGGATCAACCCAGTGCAAACCCGCAGCGCAGCTACACCCGTGGCTCTCAGGACAAAGCCCTGCTGGCGATGACCATCGGTCAGCGCTTCGATCAGACTGTCGCGCAATACCCGGACGGCGAGGCTTTGGTGGTGCGCCATCAACAGTTGCGTTACTCCTGGCGGCAACTGGCCGACGCGGTGGATGAGCAGGCCGGGGCCTTGCTCGCACTGGGCTTGCAGACCGGTGATCGCCTCGGCATCTGGGCGCCGAATTGCGCGCAGTGGTGCATCACCCAGTTCGCCACGGCGAAGATCGGCGTGATCCTGGTCAACATCAATCCTGCCTACCGCAGCTCCGAACTCGAGTACGTGCTCAAGCAATCCGGCTGCCAGTGGCTGGTCTGTGCCGGAGCGTTCAAGACCTCGAATTACCATGAAATGCTCCAGGGCCTGGCGCCAGAATTGGCCGAGCACGCCATCGGTCAGCTGCGTAGCGAACGCATGCCGGAGTTGCGCGGCGTGATCAGCCTCGATGCCAATCCGCCGCCGGGTTTTCTGCCGTGGTCGCAGCTCAGCGATCTGGCCGTCAGCGTCTCGCCCGATCAATTGCGCGAACGCAGCGCCAGTCTGCATTTCGATCAACCGGTGAACATCCAGTACACCTCCGGCACTACCGGTTTCCCCAAAGGCGCGACCCTCAGTCACTACAACATTCTCAACAACGGCTACATGGTCGGCGAAAGCCTCGGCCTGACGACTGCCGATCGTCTGGTGATTCCGGTGCCGCTGTATCACTGCTTCGGCATGGTCATGGGCAACCTCGGTTGCGTCACCCACGCCAGCACGATGATTTACCCCAATGACGCTTTCGATCCGGCGCTGACCCTGCAAGCGGTGGCCGAAGAAAAAGCCACGGCGCTGTACGGTGTGCCGACCATGTTTATCGCCATGCTCGATCAGCCGCAGCGGCAGACCTTCGACCTGTCGAGCCTGCGCACCGGGATCATGGCCGGCGCGACCTGTCCGATCGAGGTCATGCGCCGGGTCATCAACGAAATGCACATGAGCGAAGTGCAGATCGCCTACGGCATGACCGAAACCAGTCCGGTGTCGCTGCAGACCGGGCCAGCGGATGAGCTGGAGTTGCGTGTCACCACGGTCGGCCGCACCCAACCGCAACTGGAAAGCAAGATCATCGACACCGCTGGCAACGTGGTGCCCCGCAACACCATCGGCGAATTGTGCACGCGCGGTTACAGCGTGATGCTCGGCTACTGGAACAACCCGCAGGCTACTGCCGAAGCCATCGATGAGGCGGGGTGGATGCACACCGGCGACCTGGCGAGCATGAACGAGGAGGGTTACGTCAACATCGCCGGGCGTAACAAAGACATGATCATTCGTGGCGGGGAGAACGTTTATCCGCGTGAGCTGGAGGAATTCTTCTTCACCCATCCGGCGGTGGCGGACGTGCAGGTGATCGGTATTCCGTGCTCGCGCTACGGTGAGGAAATCGTCGCCTGGATCAAATTCCACCCCGGCCACAGCGCCTCGGAGCTGGAGCTGCAAACCTGGTGCAAGGAACGCATCGCCCATTTCAAGACACCGCGTTACTTCAAATTCGTCGACGCGTTTCCGATGACGGTGACGGGCAAGATCCAGAAATTCAGGATGCGTGAGATCAGTATCGAGGAGCTGAAAATAACCGAGCGGTAACCTAAACCCTGTGGGAGCTGGCTTGCCAGCGATGGCGTCAGGTCAGCCAGCATCAATGTTGAATGTTCTACCGCAATCGCTGGCAAGCCAGCTCCCACAGGGATCGGGGGATTCAGGAATTGCAGAAAGCACAAAGGGGAGCCGAAGCTCCCCTTTAATTTGTCGTTGCGTGCTCTTTTTATTATTGAGGGTCGGTCTGTTGTTGTTTTTGGCAACCGTGGCCCTGTACAGCTTTTTGGCGACCCCCATCCGGGGTCAAGAGCAAACGTATTTTTTTGAGCGCTGATCTGCTTTCTCGTTTAACGATCCAACCGATTCGGGAGCTACCTGAAGGTAGTTTTATTGTTCTCTGCCCGGTTGCGGGTCACTCCTGAGAGCACCCTGAAAAGCACACCTTCTCCAAAAAAATCTGTTAGCTGCGTCTCTGCCGTGTTGTTCTTGTTATGTCAGAGTCGTTTCGTCTTGTTTTTATTGGTTTGCGGCTTTTTATTCTTGTTATGCCATAGAGATAGCAGGTGTCGTGCCAACTTTTAAAAAACCTTACAAATCAGTGATTTAGGTTTTTATGGCTTTTTCACCCCCTGGCAAAGCCAGACAATTTGTTTCCGTGTTACTCGCTTTTGCTCACTTCACTGATCCAGCGGTAACACCTCACTGGGCGCTGCGTGCCTTGGCCACTCGCGAACCGCTTGGACGGCCGAGCACTGCACTGATCTGCTGGCCCGCGGCAATCAAGGCGTCCAGGTCTATACCGGTCTCGATGCCCAGGCCATCGAGCAGGTACACCACGTCTTCGGTCGCGACGTTACCGCTCGCGCCTTTGGCGTAAGGGCAGCCGCCAAGGCCGGCGATGGAGCTGTCGAACACCGCAATCCCTTCGAGCAGGCTGGCGTAGATATTGGCCATGGCCTGGCCATAGGTGTCGTGGAAATGCCCGGCAAGCTTGTCCCGTGGTACCTGCGCCGAAACCACCTCGAACAGGCGCCGGGTCGCGCCCGCCGTGCCGGTGCCAATGGTGTCGCCCAGCGACACTTCATAGCAGCCCATCGCGTACAGTTCGCGCGCGACCATCGCCACTTGCTCCGGCGCGACCGTGCCTTCATACGGGCAGCCCAGCACACAGGAAACGTAACCGCGCACGGTAACGCCGTGTTGTTTGGCGGCCTCCATGATCGGCGCAAACCGCGCCAGGCTTTCGTTGATCGAGCAATTGATGTTGCGCTGCGAGAACGCCTCGGAGGCGGCGGCGAACACCGCGACTTCCTTGACCCCGGCGGCGAGCGCGTCTTCAAAGCCGCGCAGGTTCGGCGCCAGCGCGCCGTAGGTCACGCCGGGCTTGCGCTGAATTTGCGCGAACACCTCGGCGGAGCCGGCCATCTGCGGCACCCACTTGGGCGAGACGAAACTGCCGACTTCGATATAGCCAAGCCCGGCGGCGCTCAGCGCATCGACCAGTTGCACCTTGTCAGCGACGCTGATCGGTTGGGCTTCGTTCTGCAGGCCATCGCGCGGGCCGACTTCGATCAGGCGAACTTGGGAGGGGAGGGACATGGGTGGGACCTGCCTGTTTTTTTGGTTCACGAAGAACCCTGTGGGAGCGAGCCTGCTCGCGAAAGCGGTGGATCAGTCACCGTTAATGTTGGATGACAGAATGCATTCGCGAGCAGGCTCGCTCCCACAGGGGCGCCAGTGTTGGCTAGACCGCCTGCTGGCTCTTGAGCGTCTGCTCCAATGCCTGCACGCAGCGCTCTTCAGCAGTGTCCAGCTCGAGCTTCATCTGTTCGATATCCAGCAACTGCTGTTCGAGCTGTTCGCGGCGTTCGCTGATTTTCGCCAGCATGCTGTTGAGCTGTTTGGTGTTACCACCGGAAGGGTCATAGAGCTCGATCAGCTCGCGGCATTCGGCCAGGGAAAAACCGATGCGCTTGCCGCGCAGGATCAGCTTCAGAGTGACCTTGTCGCGCGGCGAATAGATACGTTCCTGACCACGACGCTCGGGGCTGAGCAGGCCTTGCTCTTCATAAAAGCGGATCGCCCGGGTGGTGATGTCCAGCTCGCGGGCGAGGTCGGAAATGCTGTAGGTCTGACTGCTCATGAAAGCGCTCGGAAAAGGGGCATGGCGCTAAGCTAATCGGTGGTTTACGTTTACGTCAAGCGGGATGGTTTTGGGGTGTCTGTACAGGCCTCTTCGCGAGCAGGCTCGCTCCCACATTCGACCGCGTTCCTTCAGATAAAATGCAATTCATTGTGGGAGCGAGCCTGCTCGCGAAGAACGATAACGCGGTAATAAGCCCTACACCTTCTCCAGCTTCTTCTCCTGCGCCGTCACCTGTTGGCACAACTCGATCATCTGCTCGCGCATCCAGCGGTTGGCCGGGTCCTGGTCGGTGCTTTCGTGCCAGTACAAATGCGTTTCCACCGAGGGCACATCATTCACCGGCAAATTGAACGATTGCAGATCATGGCGGCGGGCGAAGCGTTCCGGCACGGTCATGACCATGTCGGTCTGCTGCATCACTTGCGAGGCCATCAGATAGTGCTGCGAGCGCAGGGCGATCTTGCGCTGGATGCCCATTTTGCCCAGCGCCAGATCGACATAGCCCAGCCCGCTGCGGCGGCTGGAAATATGGATGTGAGTCAGCGACAAATAGTCATCGAGGCTGAGTTTTTCCTTGCCCGCCATTGGATGGCCCTTGCGCATGGCGCAGACGTAACGGTCGTCCATCAGCTTGACGTGGCGTACCTGCGGGTCGGTGTTGAGCGGCGCATCCACGGCGAAATCCAGACGCCCGGCGGCCAGTTCCTTGGTGGTTTCCCGGCGTTTGGACAGAAAGCTTTCGATGATCACCGTCGGCGCCAGGCGGCGCAGGCGCTGGAACAGGGGCGGCAGAATGATTGCCTCCGTCAGGTCGGTCATGCTGATGCGGTAAGTCTTGGCCGCCTGCGCCGGGTTGAAGATGCGGCTTTCCTGCACCGACACGCGCAGCAGCGACAGGGCGTTGCGCACCGGGCCGATGATGTTCTGCGCCATCGGCGTGGGCACCATGCCCTGAGCGGTACGCACGAAGAGCGGGTCGTTGAAGGTTTCGCGCAACCGCGCCAGGGCATTGGACACCGCCGGCTGGGTGATGCCGACAATCTGCCCGGCGCGGGTCAGGTTGGCTTCGGTGTAGATCGCGTCGAAGACGATGAAAAGGTTCAGGTCGACCTTGCTCAGATTCATAACGCGGCTTCTCTTGTTATTAAGTGCAAGTGTTTTGGGGCTGACGATCAGCGGATCATATATTGGTGATGAATGTTTATACACGCCGAGAATAGGCTAGGTAAATGATCAGCGCTGTTCTAGCATCGATTGCATGACTTGAACAACCTCTGCCCGAGAAGGTAACTACCCATGGATTTCGCTTATTCGCCCAAGGTTCAGGAACTGCGTGAGCGCGTGACTGCGTTCATGGACACTTACGTTTACCCGGCCGAAGCGGTGTTCGAACGCCAGGTCGCCGAGGGCGATCGCTGGCAGCCGACCGCAATCATGGAAGAGCTCAAGGCCAAGGCCAAGGCTGAAGGGCTATGGAATTTGTTTCTGCCTGAGTCCGAGCTGGGCGCCGGCCTGAGCAACCTCGAATATGCGCCATTGGCGGAAATCATGGGCCGTTCCCTGCTGGGGCCGGAGCCGTTCAACTGCTCGGCGCCGGACACCGGCAACATGGAAGTATTGGTGCGCTACGCCAACGAAGAGCAGAAACAGCGCTGGCTCGAGCCGCTGCTGCGCGGCGAAATCCGTTCGGCGTTCGCCATGACCGAGCCTGATGTGGCGTCTTCCGACGCAACCAACATGGCCGCCCGTGCTGTGCGTGATGGCGATCAATGGGTGATCAACGGTAAGAAGTGGTGGACCTCCGGCGCCTGCGATCCGCGCTGCAAGATTCTGATCTTCATGGGCCTGAGCAACCCCGACGCGCCGCGTCACGCCCAGCACTCGATGATTCTCGTGCCGGTTGATACCCCCGGGGTGAAGATCGTCCGGCCGCTGCCGGTGTTCGGCTACGACGACGCACCGCACGGTCACGCCGAAGTGCTGTTCGACAACGTTCGCGTGCCGTACGAAAACGTCCTGCTCGGTGAAGGACGCGGCTTCGAAATCGCTCAGGGTCGCCTTGGCCCAGGGCGGATTCACCACTGCATGCGTTCGATCGGCATGGCCGAGCGTGCGCTGGAACTGATGTGCAAACGCTCGGTGAGCCGCACCGCATTCGGCAAACCGCTGGCGCGTCTGGGCGGCAACATCGACAAGATCGCCGACTCGCGGATGGAGATCGACATGGCGCGTCTGCTGACGTTGAAAGCGGCGTACATGATGGACACCGTCGGCAACAAAGTGGCGAAAAGCGAGATTGCGCAGATCAAAGTCGTCGCGCCGAATGTCGCCCTGCGGGTGATCGACCGCGCTATCCAGATGCATGGCGGGGCAGGGGTGTCGAACGATTTCCCGCTGGCCTATATGTATGCGATGCAGCGCACCCTGCGCCTGGCCGACGGCCCCGACGAAGTGCACCGCGCGGCGATTGGCAAGTTCGAGATCGGCAAGTATGTGCCGAAGGAGATGATGCGTAGCGGCCAGTAATACCGCGTCGCCTCATTCACATTCCCCCAGTCTGATCGTTCCCACGCTCTGCGTGGGAATGCCGCCATGGACGCTCTGCGTCCACTGTGACGCGGAGCGTCACGGGATGCGTTACCACGCGGAGCGTGGGAACGATCAGGCGTCAGGATCAATACACCCAAACCTCAACCCGCCGATTCTTGATCCGCCCCTCATCCGCACTGTTGGTCGCCACCGGCATCAGCGCGCCAAAGCCACGCACCTCGCGCATGACCACACCGTTTTTGACCAGCTCGCGCCGCACCGCCATCGCTCGCAGCTTCGACAGCAGATCGGCCCGCGCCGGGTCATCCTTCAAATCACCAAACCCCACCAGCGTCACCGCCCGTTCGGTCTTGCCATGGCGCTTTATATAGTCGAGCACCCGCGCCAGATCCTGCCGCGCCTTGTTGTCCAGACTGGCGCTGCCCTCGGCAAAACGGAAATTCACTGTCAGACGCTGGGCATGCCGGCTGAGGGATTGGTAACCCTCGGGCATCAGCGCATTCGGCGCCACGCTCATGGCTTGTACGGTCTGGCTGACAAAACCGCTGGCCGCGACGATCGCCTGACCCTCTGGGCTCTGGGCAAAGCTGGCCAACGCCTGCGCCCACGGATTGCGGCTGTCCGGCGGCAGATAAAAGAACAAGCGCCGCGACAGCGGATAGTCTTCGGTGGCGATCAGACTGTTCAGCGGCAGCATCGCTTGCGAGGCGCCATCGGCAATCGCTACGGCTTTGGCTTGACGCACATAGGGCAAGCCGATGAAGCCGATACCTTGCGGATCGGCGCTGACGGCGTCGGACAATTGCTCGCTGGATTCGAAACGTTTCGCCGCGCTGCTCAGACTTTTCCCACGCCGGCTCAGGACCAGTTCCTTGAAGGTGTCGTATGTTCCCGACTGATCATCCCGCGCATATAAATGAATGGCGCCGCCACGGCCACCGAGTTCTTCCCAGGTTTTCACTTCGCCGGCAAAAATCCGCGCCAGTTGCTCGGTGTTCAACTGCTCAAGCGGGTTGGCCGGGTTGAGGATGATCGCCAGGCCGTCGATGGCAATGACTTGCTCGGCCGCCGGACTTTTCAGATCGCCGAGGGTTTGCAGGGCAAGCAGTTCGCTGTCCTTGATCTCACGGGAAGAGGCGGCCAGATCGGCGCTGGCGTTTTTCAATGCAGTGAAGCCGGTGCTGGAACCGTGGGCGGCGACTTCGATGATTACGCGTTGCCCTTGTGCGGTCTGGCCGACGATGCGTTGTTCGTTGGCGGTATCCGGGGTTTCGCGGTGGATTTTCAGCAGGCCTTGTTCCTGCAACAGGCCTTCGACCAGCGCCGGGCCGAGTTCGGCGCCGATGGTGTTGGAGCCCTGAATGCGTAAAGCCGGGCCGTTTTCGGGGATCGGCAGGGCGACGGCGGATACCGACAGCCAGCCGCTCAACAGGAAAACGCAAAGAACACGCAGGGTCATGCCGGCACCGAATCAAGCCAAGGGGATTGCCGGGGAGATTAAGTCAGGCGCGTGACCGAAATATGACAGGGGATTACCTGTGGGAGCGAGCCTGCTCGCGAAGGCGGCGTGTCAGTCGAAAAATTTGTCGCTGATCCACCGCATTCGCGAGCAGGCTCGCTCCCACAATGAAAATTCCCTCAGTCTGGATCAGGCCAGCTCAAGCCAGATCGGCGCATGGTCCGATGGCTTTTCCATGCCGCGCAGTTCGTAGTCCACGCCGGCATCCTTGACCCGTGGCAGCAGGCCATGGGAAGCCAGAATTACATCGATGCGCAGGCCGCGTTTGGGCTCATCTTCAAAGCCACGGCTGCGGTAGTCGAACCAGCTGAACATGTCGCTCACGTCGGGATTGAGGTGACGGTAGCTGTCGGTCAGGCCCCAGTTTTTCAGGCGCGCCATCCACTCGCGTTCTTCCGGCAGGAAGCTGCATTTGCCGGTTTTCAGCCAGCGCTTCATGTTGTCCGGGCCGATGCCGATGTCGCAGTCTTCCGGGGAAATGTTCACATCGCCCATCACCACCAGTGGCTGTTCGTTGTGGAACTGGCTTTCCAGCAGCGCTTGCAGATCGCTGTAGAAACGCTCCTTGGCGGGGAATTTGGTTGGATGGTCACGGCTTTCACCTTGTGGGAAATAGCCGTTCATGATCGTCACCGGCACGCCGTTGGCATCGGCGAAAGTGCCCCAGATAAAGCGCCGTTGCGCGTCTTCTTCATCGGTGGCAAAGCCTTTATGGATGGCGATCGGCTCGTTGCGCGAGAGCAGGGCGACACCGTAATGACCCTTCTGGCCATGGAAATGCACGTGATAGCCGAGGGCGCGGATGTCATCGTGGGGGAACTGGTCGTCGTGGACCTTGGTTTCCTGCAGGCCGATCACGTCGGGCTGATGTTTTTCGATCAGCGCTGCCAGCTGATGCGGACGGGCACGCAGTCCGTTGATGTTGAAGGAAACAATCTTCATGGTCGGCAGTCCTGGCAAAAGGGCGATGCTAGCTGACATGGGGGAGATGGGCCAGTGTGGGACAAATCATTTTGGCCTGTGGGATTTGTGATGCCCTATGCAGCGCCTCTGTGGGAGCGAGCCTGCTCGCGAAGAGGCCGGCGAGATCGATGAAGATCCCGACTTGGTCTATACCTGTCAGGGGAACCACCACATCCGCCCAAGGTTCGTACCAACAAGCGCGCCAGCCTCCGAGCGCGCCCCCGGGGAGAATCACTGCAATGCCTGAAACCCAGACCGCCGTTGCCGACATCCATATGCTCGACCGCGGCTATTCGCGCGAAGCCCGCTCGTTGCTGTATCAGGCCTATCGCCACGAGCCGACCTTCGGCTACCTGTTCGAAGCCGAACGTCCCGGCTATGAACAACGGGTGCGCGCCACGGTGCGCGAGCTGGTCAAACAGCATTTTCTCCAGGACCTGCCGGCAATCGGCCTGTTGGTCAACGATCGCTTGATCGGCATCGCCCTGATCGCACCGCCGCAACGGCGCCTGGGCGTTACCGAAAGCTGGGCATGGCGCCTGCGAATGGTGCTCAGCACCGGTTTTCGCTGCACCCGGCGTTATTTGGAATACCACGATGCCGTTGCTGCATGCGTGCCGGGTGATTCGGTGCACATGCTGCCGCTGCTCGGTGTGCACCCGCAGTTTCAGGGCAAGCACTACGGCGAACAGTTGCTCACCGCCGTGCACAACTGGTGCGCCGTTGATGAAACATCGCAAGGCGTGGTGCTCGACACCGGCAACCCGCGCTACCTGGAATTCTATAAAAGGCAGGGTTATCAGGAGATCGGCGAGGTTGCCGTCGGGCCGGTGCGCGAACACGTATTTTTCCACGCCAATCCGCAGGTGTTACAAACAGCAACGGGATAACGATCGAACTTCTTCACAAATTACCTGTTCTATCAGGCTCCTGAGCCCGTGATAGCATCCGCGCCTATGAAGTTTCCACGAAGATTTACCAGCGGCGTGCTGATGCTGTTATCCAGCTGCGCGGCGCTGGCGCAAAGTGAATTGGATGTACGGATCAAGCCGTCCAACGATGAACTCAAGGCCAATATAGAAGGCTATATCGGCAGCCTCGGCGATCGCGACGAAGAAGCCTTGCTGCGTTTCAGTCGCGGCGCCGAAGAGCAGGCGCGCAAAGCGGCTCAGGCGCTGGGCTACTACCAGCCGCAGATCGACAGTGACGTCAAGGGCGGAGAAAAACCGCGTCTGGTGTTGAACATCGATCCCGGCGAGCCGATTCGCCTGCGCAACGTCACCGTGCGCGTCGACGGCCCGGCAGCCTCGCTGAAATCCTTTCGCGTGCCGAAAAGCGACCTGCTCAAGTCCGGCGCCGTGCTCAACCATGGCCGTTACGAAGACGCCAAACGGGTGATCCAGAACCAGGCCTCGCGCTTCGGTTACTTCAGCGGTCATTTCACCAGCCAGAAGCTCATGGTCGATCCCCGCGCGGGCGTGGCCGACATCGAATTGATCTACGACAGCGGCCCGCGTTATGCGCTGGGCAAAGTCAGTTTCGAGGGCGACACGCCGTTCGACGAAGACCTGCTGCAACGCATGGTGCCGTTCAAGGCAGGCGAGCCTTACGATTCGGAACTGATCGCCGAACTCAATCGCGATCTGCAATCGAGCGGCTATTTCGAAGGCGTGCGCGTCGACGCGGCACCGACGGCAGCGCAGAACGATGTGATTCCGGTCGCCGTCAAACTCGACACGCGCAAGCCGCGCACCATGGGCCTGGGCCTCGGTTATTCGACCGACGTCGGGCCACGGATCAAGGCTAACTGGACGCGCCACTGGGTCAACCCGCAGGGCGACAGCTATGGCTGGGAGGCCGAGCTCTCGGCGCCCCGGCAGAACGTCGGGCTGTTTTACGACATCCCGCTCGACCCGCCATTGACCGACAAACTGCGCTGGGCCGGCGGCTATCAGTTCGAAGACATCGAAGGCTCCGACACCCTCAGCAAGCTGCTGACTTTCGGCCCGGAATGGCACAGCAAGTTGCCCAGCGGCTGGCAGCGGGTGATCTCGCTGAAATGGCAACGTGAAGAATACGAACTCGGCGACGACTCCGGCCTGAGCACGTTGCTCATGCCCGGCATCAGTTATTCCTATCTGAAAAGCGACAACCGCATCGACCCGCGTAACGGCTATCGCCTGAGCTTCGAAAGCAAAGTGGCCAAGGAAGGCCTCGGTTCGGACAACAACCTTCTATACGGCACCGCGCTGGTCAAGGGCCTGACCACGGTGTTCGACAAGCACCGCTTGCTCGGTCGCGTGCAGGTCGGCGGCAGCGCCACCAACGGCTACAACTCGATTCCGCCGTCGCTGCGCTTCTTTGCCGGTGGCGATCAGAGCGTGCGCGGTTACGACTATCAGAGCCTGTCGCCGAAAAACTCTGACGGCGACCGCATCGGTGGTCGCTACATGATTGCCGGCAGCGTCGAGTATCAGTATTCGATCGCCGAGAAATGGCGGGTCGCGACCTTCGTCGACCAAGGCAACTCTTTCAACAAACTCGAACTGCCCGACCTCAAGACCGGGGTCGGTGTAGGTGTGCGCTGGGTCTCGCCGGTCGGGCCGATCCGCCTTGACCTAGCCCATGCGCTGGACGACGACGGCGGCATCCGGCTGCACTTTTCCATGGGGCCTGAGCTGTGAAGCGTGGTGTGAAAATAACGGCGCTGACGCTGTTGGCGCTGGTCGTGTTGATTGTCTTGAGCCTGGCCGCACTGCTTGGCACGCAGGCCGGCAGCCGTTGGGCGCTGGGCCTTGTGCCCGGCTTGAGCGTGGAGAATTTCCACGGTCGCCTCGCTGGGCAGTGGAGTGCCGATCACCTGGTGTGGCAGCAGGACACAAGCCGCGTCGAGCTGAACAAGGCAATCTTCGCCTGGTCGCCGCTGTGCCTGAGGCGCATGACCTTGTGCATCGATCAGCTCAAGGCCGATCAGGTAATCCTGCAATTCCCGCCGAGCGAAGAAACCACCGAGAGCGGCCCGATCAAACTGCCGGACCTGCAATTGCCGTTGGCCATCGAATTGGGCGACGTCGAGGTGGGCAGCCTGTTGTTCAACGGCAGCGAACAGCTCAAGGGCTTGCAACTGGCGGCGCACTGGACCGCACAAGGCCTGCAGATCGACAGCGTGAAATTGCAGCGCGACGAGCTCAGCCTGAACCTGTCCGGCCTGCTGCAACCGAGCGGCAACTGGCCGCTGACGATTCAGGGCGATTTGACTTTGCCGTCTCCCGGCAGCGAGCCGTGGACGCTGGAGCTGAAAGTTGAAGGTGATCTGCTGAAAACCCTCAACCTGCACGCCGACAGCCGCGGCTACCTCGACGGCCAGTTGAACGGCGAGCTGCAAGCGCTGGCGGAAAACCTCCCGGCCAAGCTGCGCATCACCAGCGACGCGTTCAAACCCAGCGCCGATCTGCCGGACACCCTGCAATTCAATCAGCTTGTGCTCGCGGGCGAAGGCGACCTGAAAAACGGTTATCAACTGCTCGGCAACGCCACGTTGCCCGCCGAAAAATCGCCAGTGGCGCTGCTGCTCAAAGGCAAGGTCGACGCCAACGGCGCGCAGATTGCCGGGCTCGACCTCAATGCCAACGACACGCAAAGCCTCAAACTCACCGGCAATGTCGACTGGAGCAAGGGCCTCAGCGCTCAGGCCAATATCAACTGGCAAGACTTCCCGTGGCACCGGCTCTATCCGGAAATCGACGAGCCGCAAGTGACGTTGCGCACCTTCACCGGCGAAGTGTCCTACACCGACGGTCAGTACCTCGGCAACTTCGACGCCGCGCTGGATGGCCCTGCCGGGGCGTTCACCCTGAGCAGTCCGTTCAGCGGCAGTCTGGAACAGATCGCCTTGCCGCAACTGGTCATGCAGGCCGGGCAGGGCAAGGCCGAAGGACACGTGAATGTGCGCTTCGCCGATGGCATCGCCTGGGATACTGCGCTGGATCTGTCGGCGCTCAACCCGGCGTACTGGGTCGCCGAACTGCCGGGCACCCTGGCCGGACCGTTGAAGAGTAAAGGCGAGATGAAGAATGATCGACTCAGCCTCAGCGCCGACCTCGATCTCAAGGGCAAGTTGCGCGGCCAACCGGCGGTCCTCCAGGCCAAGGCTGACGGCGCGGGCGAGCGGTGGAATCTCAATGCCCTGCAGATCCGCCTCGGCGACAACAGCATCAATGGCAAGGGCAGCCTGCAGGACAAACTCGGCGGGCAGATCGACATCAAGCTGCCGCGTCTGGCCCAGCTCTGGCCGCAATTGCGCGGGCAGGTCAACGGTCAGGTCAACGTCGCCGGCACGCTGAAGGCGCCACAGGGCAAGCTTGATCTGCAAGGTTCGCAACTGGCCTTCCAGGACAATCGCCTGCAAAGCCTCAACCTCGACGCCACGCTCGACAGTGCGCAGCGGGCGAAGATCAATCTCAAAGGCAGCGGCATTCAGACTGGCGATACCTCGTTGGGCACCCTGACCGCCAGTGCTCAGGGCAATATCAAAAGCCAGAAACTCAACCTCGACCTGATCGGGCCGAAGCTGAAATTGGCGCTGGGTCTGGACGGCAATCTGGACAAGGGCAACTGGCGCGGACGCTTGGCCAGTGGCGACATTCAGGCCGGTGGTCAGGACTGGAAGCTGCAAAGCCCGGCCAGAATGGAGCGCCTGGCGGACGGCCAGATCAATTTCGGCGCGCATTGCTGGCTGTCCGGCAATGCCAGCCTGTGTGGCGAAGATCAGCGCCTGATGCCCGAGCCTAAGCTGCGTTATCACCTCAAGCAATTCCCGATCGAAAGCCTTGCGCAATGGCTGCCCAAAGACTTCGCCTGGCAGGGCCAGCTCAACGCCGATCTGCAACTGGACCTGCCCGCCAGCGGCCCGAACGGCGTGGTCAGTGTCGATGCCAGCGGCGGCACCCTGCGCGTGCGCGACAAGGATCGCTGGCTGGATTTCCCCTACCAGACCCTCAAACTCAGCAGCAAGCTCACGCCCAAGCGGGTCGACACCGAGCTCAATTTTGTCGGCGGCAAACTCGGCGAATTGCTGGTCCAGGCGCAGCTCAATCCGCTGCCGAAAAACAAACCGCTGAGCGGCTCGTTCCGCCTTTCCGGCCTCGATCTGTCGGTGGCGCGGCCGTTCGTGCCGATGGTGGAAAAACTCACCGGCCGGCTCAACGGCAGCGGCACGCTGTCCGGTGGCCTGCTCGCGCCGCAGGTCAACGGCACTGTGCAGCTCAGCGATGGCGAAGTGTCCGGTGCCGAACTGCCGATGGAGCTGCAGAATCTGCAACTGACTGCGGCGATCGCCGGCGAATCGATGCGCCTGGACGGAGGCTGGAACAGCGGCAAGACTGGCAAGGGCAGCCTCAACGGCAACGTCGCCTGGGGGCAGGCGCTGGTGGTCGATCTGGCGCTCAAGGGCACGCAATTGCCGGTCAGCGTCGAGCCCTACGCCAAACTGGAAATGGCCCCGGACCTGAAGATTTCCATGGCCGGCGATGAGCTGAAAGTTGCTGGCAAGGTGCTGGTGCCGAAAGGCGAAATCACCGTGCGCGAGCTGCCGCCATCAACGGTAAAAGTCTCCGACGACACGATCATCGTCGGCGCACAGACCGAAGAGGGCAAACCACCGATCGCGATGAAAATGGACATCGACGTGATCGTCGGCCAGGACAAGCTGAGCTTTGCCGGTTTCGGCCTGACCGCCAATCTGCAAGGTCAGGTGCACATCGGCGACAACATGGACACCCGTGGCGAACTCTGGCTCAACGACGGCCGCTATCGCGCCTACGGCCAGCGCCTGACCGTGCGTCGCGCGCGTCTGTTGTTCGCCGGCCCCATCGACCAGCCGTATCTGGACATCGAAGCGATCCGCCAGACCGACGACGTCATCGCCGGTATTCGCCTGAGCGGCAGCGCCGAACAGCCGACCACGCAGATCTTCTCCGAACCGGCGATGAGTCAGGAACAGGCGCTGTCGTACCTGGTGCTGGGCCGCCCGCTGAGCACCAATGGCGAAGACAACAACATGCTCGCGCAAGCCGCGCTGGGCCTGGGCCTGATGGGCAGCGCCGGGGTCACCAGTGGTCTGGCCAAGGATCTGGGCATCGAGGATTTCCAGCTCGACACCCAGGGCAGCGGCAATGACACCAGCGTCGTCGCCAGCGGCAACATCTCCGAAAAACTCAGCCTGCGCTACGGCGTCGGCGTCTTCGAACCGGCCAGCACCATTGCCTTGCGCTACAAGCTGAGCAAGAAGGTCTACGTCGAAGCGGCGAGCGGCGTGGCGAGTTCGCTGGATATTTTCTACAAGCGGGATTTCTAGAGCGCGTTCTCTCCAATGATCGTTCCCACGCTCTGCGTGGGAATGCCTCAAGGGACGCTCTGCGTCCCGGCTCTCAAAAAAAACGGACGCAGAGCGTCCCCGGCTGCATTCCCACGCGGAGCGTGGGAACGATCCCGCGTGGCCGGTCAGTGATTAATTACAAAGCCCCCTAACTATTGCGTTGACATTCGCTGCCTAAGCAGTAACATCTCGACATACATTCACTGCCTAGGCAGTTATCAGGTCGACCCATGAAGCATTTCACTCCGGAAGAATTCAAACATTGCCACCTCGGCCTGTTGCTCGGTCGTGCCGCGTTGCTCAAGGACCGGATCATCGATACCCACATGGAACCCCACGGCATCACCGCCGCGCAGTTCAAGGTGTTGATCATCATGGCCCAGTTCGGCGTCGACACCCCGGCCGAGCTGTGCCGCCATCTGTCGCTGGACAGCGGGTCGATGACGCGCATGCTCGATCGCCTCGAGCAGAAGGCTTTTCTGCTTCGTCAGCGCAGCGAAGGCGACCGGCGTCAGGTGCAGTTGAAGCTGACCGAGCAGGGCCAGCAACTGGCTGATCGTCTGCCGCACATCGGTGCCGATGCGATGAATGAGCTGGCCGGCGCGATCTCCCGCGAAGAGTTGAAAACCCCGGAATACATCCTGAAGAAAATCCTGCTGGCCGCCGGTGACCCGATCACCATCCAGCGTCTAGGTGATCACAATGAGCGCTAACACTTTGCGCAGCAGTCTGACGCTGCTGTTGTCGGCGATGATCCTCGCCGGTTGCGCCAATTACAGCGGCCTCGACACTGAAGGCCAGCGCCTCGACGCGAAGAGCCTGAAGACAGCGCAGTCTCTGGACGGCGTCAGCCTGTCGCCAGCGGCGTGGCCGAAAAGCGATTGGTGGAGCAGCCTCGGCGATCCGCAGCTCGACGGCCTGATCCGCGAAGCCCTGCACGACAGCCCGGACATGCAGATCGCCGCAGCCCGCGCCCATCAGGCCAGTGCCGCCGCCTATGCCGCCGATGCCGAGCGTTATCCGACCCTCGACGCCAGCGCCGGCATCAGCCGTTCGCGGCTGGCTCGTGATCAGGATCCGCTGGGGCAGGGCGGTGCCTATGCGACGGTGCGCAATGTCAGCGCCGGTTTCAATTACAACTTCGATTTGTGGGGCGGCCAGCGCGCTGCCCGGGAAGCCGCCCTCGGCGAGGCTCGCGCTGCTGAAGTCGACCGTCAGGCCGCGCAGCTGACACTTGCCGCTGACGTCGCCCGTGCGTACAGCGATCTCGGTCAGGCGCACATCGTTTACGACCTTGCCAGCGAAGACCTCAAGCGCACCCGGCAAATGCTCGACCTCAGTCAGCGCCGCTTGAGTTCGGGGATCGATAGCCAGTACCAGTTCCAGCAAACCCAGAGTCTGGAAGCCAGTTCCCAGGCCAGCCTGATCGACGCGGAAAAACGCCTGAACAGCGCGAAAATCGCCTTGGCGGTATTGCTCGGCAAAGGCCCGGATCGTGGCAACGAAATCGCTCGACCGAAAGTTCTGCAAGCCAGCGCCGTGGCGGTGCCGTCGGTGTTGCCGGCGGAACTGCTCGGCCGCCGCCCGGATCTGGTCGCGGCGCGCTGGCGGGTCGAGGCGGCGAGCAAAGACATCGATGCGGCGAAAACCCGCTTCTATCCCAACCTCAACCTGTCGGCCTCGGCCGGCGCCGAGTCGTTGCTGGGTGATGCGATGTTCGGTTCGGCCAGCCGTTTCTTCAACATCGCGCCGACCGTATCGCTGCCGATTTTCGATGGCGGACGCCTGCGCGCCAACCTCGATGCGCGCGACGCCGATTACGATCTGGCGGTGGCGCAGTACAACAAGAGTCTGGTCAAAGCCCTGGGGGATGTCGGCGATACGATCAATCAGCTGCGCGATATCGGCCGGCAGATCGGCGCGCAGCAACATGCCACCGACATTGCTCAGGATTCTTACAACACCGTCGTCCAGCGTTACGGTTCCGGCATCGGCAACTACCTGGACGTGCTCAGCATCGAGCAGCAATTGCTCCAGACCCAGCGTCAGCTGGCGACCCTCAATGCCGAGCAGATCGACCTGTCGATTCAACTGATGCAAGCGCTGGGCGGCGGCTTTCAGGGTGAAAACCTGAACGCAGCCAACGCCAGCCCCGCCTCGTCGCACCATTAATTCAAGGTATTTGTCATGGCCACTGCCGAAAACACCCAAGCTCAAGACAACACCCCGGACACCGGCAACCCGCGCAAACGCAAGGTGATGCTGCTGGCCCTCGCCGTGGTCGTCCTGCTCGCCATTGCCGGCGTCTGGGCCTATCACGAGTTTATCGGGCGCTTCAACGAAAGCACCGACGATGCCTACGTCAATGGCAACGTCGTGGAAATCACACCGCTGGTCACCGGCACCGTGGTCAGCATCGGTGCCGACGACGGGGATCTGGTCCAGGAAGGCCAGGTGCTGGTCAACTTCGACCCCAACGATGCCGAAGTCGGCCTGCAAAGTGCCAAGGCCAAACTGGCCCGCACCGTGCGTCAGGTGCGCGGCTTATACAGCAACGTCGACGGCATGAAAGCCCAGGTCAACGCGCAGCAGGCCGAAGTGCAGAAAGCCCAGGACAACTACAACCGCCGCAAAAATCTGGCTCAGGGCGGGGCGATTTCCCAGGAAGAGCTGTCCCACGCCCGCGACGACCTGACCTCGGCGCAGAACGCCTTGGCTAACGCCAAACAGCAACTGAAAACCACCAGCGCACTGGTCGACGACACCGTGGTCTCGTCGCATCCAGACGTGATGTCGGCGGCTGCCGATCTGCGTCAGGCCTATCTGACCAATGCGCGCAGCACCTTGATCGCGCCGGTCACCGGTTATGTCGCCAAGCGCACCGTGCAACTCGGTCAACGCGTGCAGCCGGGCACCGCGTTGATGGCGGTGATTCCGCTGGATCAGCTGTGGATCGACGCCAATTTCAAGGAAACCCAACTGCGCGACATGCGCATCGGCCAGCCTGTCGATATCGAGGCCGATATTTATGGCAGCGACGTGAAATACAGCGGCACCGTCGACAGCCTCGGTGCCGGTACGGGTAGCGCGTTTGCTCTGCTGCCGGCACAGAACGCCACCGGTAACTGGATCAAGATTGTTCAGCGTGTGCCGGTGCGTATCCACATCAACGCCGAAGAGCTGGCCAAGCACCCGCTGCGTGTCGGTCTGTCGACCAATGTCGAGGTCAATCTGCACGACCAGAGCGGCCCGGTGCTGGCCCAGCAACCGCCGCAAAAGGCCTCGTTCAGCACCAACGTCTACGAGCGCCAACTGGCCGAAGCGGACGCGATGATTGCCCAGTTGATTCACGACAACAGCGCAGCAGCAGGCAAGACCGCGCAGCGCTGAGAGCACACCGGATCAGAAGTAGGCTCTGTGGTGAGCGGTTATCTGTGGCGAGGGGATTTATCTGTGGCGAGGGGATTTATCCCCGCTGGACTGCGCAGCAGGCCCGTTTTTCCTGAGCCAAAAGAGGGGCCGCTTCGCGACCCAGCGGGGATAAATTCCCTCGCCACAAGGGCCTGTTACCACAGGGCCTGCTGTGTTCATCAGACCGCAGCGACCATCAGGTTTCATAGGATTCACAATGAGCAATAACGCTTCTTTCACGCCGCCCAGCCTGTTGCTCAGCACCATCGGCCTGTCGCTGGCGACGTTCATGCAAGTGCTCGACACGACCATCGCCAACGTGGCGCTGCCGACGATTTCCGGCAACCTCGGGGTGAGTTCGGAGCAGGGCACCTGGGTCATCACTTCGTTTGCCGTGAGCAACGCGATTGCGCTGCCGCTGACCGGTTGGCTCAGCCGCCGCTTCGGCGAGGTGAAGCTGTTTCTGTGGGCGACGATGCTGTTTGTACTGGCGTCGTTTCTTTGCGGTATCTCGACCTCAATGCCCGAGCTGATCGGCTTTCGTGTGCTGCAAGGCCTGGTGGCCGGGCCGTTGTATCCGATGACGCAGACCCTGTTGATCGCGGTGTATCCACCGGCGAAACGCGGGATGGCCCTGGCATTGCTGGCGATGGTCACGGTGGTCGCGCCGATTGCCGGGCCGATTCTCGGCGGCTGGATCACCGACAGTTACAGCTGGCCGTGGATCTTCTTCATCAACGTACCGATCGGCATCTTTGCGGTGATGGTGGTGCGTTCGCAACTGGCGAAACGGCCGGTGGTGACCAGTCGCCAGCCGATGGATTACGTCGGTCTGATCACGCTGATCATTGGCGTCGGCGCGTTGCAGGTGATCCTCGACAAGGGCAATGACCTGGACTGGTTCGAATCGAACTTCATCATCGTCGGCGCGGCGATTTCCGTGGTCGCCCTGGCGGTGTTCGTGATCTGGGAAATGACCGACCGCCATCCGGTGGTCAACCTGCGCCTGTTCGCCCATCGCAACTTCCGCATCGGCACGCTGGTGCTGGTCTTGGGTTACGCCGGGTTCTTCGGCATCAACCTGATCCTGCCGCAGTGGCTGCAAACGCAAATGGGTTACACCGCGACCTGGGCGGGACTTGCCGTGGCGCCGATCGGGATTCTGCCGGTGTTGCTGTCGCCATTTGTCGGCAAATACGCGCACAAGTTCGACCTGCGTCTGCTCGCCGGCATTGCGTTTCTGGCGATTGGCCTGAGCTGCTTCATGCGTGCCGAGTTCACCAACGAGGTCGACTTCCAGCACATCGCTCTGGTGCAGTTGTTCATGGGCATCGGCGTGGCGCTGTTCTTCATGCCGACCCTGAGTATTCTGATGTCGGACTTGCCGCCGAGCCAGATCGCTGATGGCGCAGGCCTGGCGACGTTCCTGCGGACATTGGGCGGCAGCTTTGCGGCGTCGCTGACCACCTGGATCTGGATTCGCCGGGCCGATCAGCATCATGCGTATATGAGCGAGAGCATCAGCACGTTTGAGCCTGCCACCCGCGAGACCTTGAATCAGTTGGGTGGAGCGAGTCAGTCGGCGTATGCGCAGATGGACCAGATCCTCACCAGCCAGGCGTACATGCTCTCCACCGTGGATTACTTCACGTTGCTGGGCTGGGGGTTCATGGGGTTGATTCTGATCGTGTGGCTGGCTAAGCCGCCGTTTGCCGCCAAGGCCGGGCCTGCCGCCAGCGGGCATTAACCTGAAACGCAGCACCTGTGGGAGCGAGCCTGCTCGCGAAAGCGGTGTGTCAGACACTCGACTGCTGAGTGACACACTGCATTCGCGAGCAGGCTCGCTCCCACAGGGTTTTGTGTTTGGCTTTAAATCGTAGGGGCGGGCAGGGCGGGTGGCGGGGCGAAATCGAACGGCGCCAAGGCATACCCACTCTCATCCACCTGCAACGCCCAACCCTGACGATCCCAATCTCCCAGCACAATCCGCTTCGCCGCTTGTTCACCCAGCTGCAACTTGTGAATTGCCGGGCGATGGGTATGGCCGTGGATCAGGGTTTTCACGCCAAACTCCTGCATCACTCGCGGAATCTCTTCCGGGGTGACATCAACGATGTCATTGGCCTTCATCCGCGTCTGTGCGCGGCTTTCGCTGCGTAGCTTGCGCGCCAGTTTATGGCGGCTGCGCAGTGGCAGGTGACGGAGGATGAACAGGGTGATCGGGTTGCGCAGGTAGCGGCGCAGCTTCATGTAGCCAACGTCGCGGGTACACAGGCTGTCGCCGTGCATCAGCAGCACTGGCTCGCCGTAGAACTGCACGACACTCGGATCCTTCAGCAAGGTGCAGCCGGCCTGTTTGCAGAAGGCCTTGCCGAGCATGAAGTCGCGATTGCCGTGCATCAGGAATATGGCCGTGCCGCTGTCGCTCAAATCGCGCAGGGCCTGGCAGATGGAGCGCTGAAAGGGCGTCATGGCGTCGTCGCCAATCCACGCCTCGAAGAAGTCGCCGAGGATGTACAACGCACTCGCCGAGCGGGCGCGTCCGGCGAGCAAATCCAGAAACGCCCGGGTAATGTCCGGGCGCTCCTCTTCCAGATGCAAGTCTGAAATCAGCAATATCACGCTGCGATGATCTCGGCTTTCTCGATGATCACGTCGTCTGCGGGTACGTCCTGGTGGCCGGACTTGGAAGTGGTCGACACGCCTTTGATCTTGTCGACAACGTCGGTGCCGGCGGTCACTTTACCGAATACCGCGTAGCCCCAGCCCTGAGTGGTCTTGCCGCTGTGGTTGAGGAAGGTGTTGTCGGCGACGTTGATGAAGAACTGCGCCGAAGCCGAATGCGGCTCCATGGTGCGGGCCATGGCGACGGTGTATTTGTCGTTGGAGAGACCGTTGTCCGCTTCGTTCTGGATGCTTGGACGCTTGTCTTTCTTTTCTTTCATGCCAGGCTCGAAACCGCCGCCCTGGATCATGAAGTTGCCGATGACGCGGTGGAATACGGTGTTGGTGTAGTGACCGGCGTTGACGTACTCGATGAAGTTGGCAACGGTGATCGGCGCCTTTTCAGCGTTCAGTTCGATGACGATGTCGCCATGGTTGGTGGTCAGTTTGACTTGAGTCATGGTCATTACTCTTCATAGGGAATTCGTGGTTCTGGGACATTGAGCCCCACAACCGGTTCAGCCTGCTTCGGCCAAGGTGCGCAGTTTAGCGTGACAGGCGCGAATTTCGAGGCGGTTTTTCATTTCCCGGCGATTAAATGCATGCCTTTATCGGGGCTGCTCTGTCAGGCCCTTGACAGCATCGGCTATGATAGCGGCTTTGTTTTGTCTGGCCCCTCTTTGCGGCCGCGCACCTGTACGTCAAGGATCCTATGAGCAAGCCCACTGTCGACCCTACCTCGAATGCCAAGTCCGGCCCTGCCGTGCCGGTCAACTTCCTGCGGCCGATCATCCAGGCAGACCTGGACTCGGGCAAGCACACCCAGATCGTGACTCGCTTTCCGCCGGAGCCCAACGGCTACCTGCACATCGGCCACGCCAAGTCGATCTGCGTCAACTTCGGCCTGGCCCAGGAGTTCGGTGGCGTCACGCACCTGCGTTTCGACGACACCAACCCGGCCAAGGAAGACCAGGAATACATCGACGCCATCGAAAGCGACGTCAAATGGCTGGGCTTCGAATGGTCCGGTGAAGTGCGCTACGCCTCGCAGTATTTCGATCAGTTGCACGACTGGGCCGTCGAGCTGATCAAGGCCGGCAAGGCCTACGTCGACGACCTGACCCCGGAGCAGGCCAAGGAATACCGTGGCAGCCTCACCGAGCCGGGCAAGAACAGCCCGTTCCGTGACCGTTCGGTTGAGGAAAACCTCGACCTGTTCGCGCGCATGAAGGCCGGTGAATTCCCGGACGGCGCGCGCGTGCTGCGGGCGAAGATCGACATGGCCTCGCCGAACATGAACCTGCGCGACCCGATCATGTATCGCATCCGCCACGCGCATCACCACCAGACCGGCGACAAGTGGTGCATCTACCCGAACTACGACTTCACCCACGGTCAGTCGGACGCCATCGAAGGCATCACCCATTCGATCTGCACCCTCGAGTTCGAAAGCCATCGTCCACTGTACGAGTGGTTCCTGGAGAACCTGCCGGTGCCGGCGAACCCGCGCCAGTACGAGTTCAGCCGCCTGAACCTGAACTACACGATCACCAGCAAGCGCAAGCTCAAGCAACTGGTTGACGAGAAGCACGTCAACGGCTGGGACGATCCGCGCATGTCCACGCTGTCGGGCTTCCGTCGCCGTGGCTACACGCCGAAATCGATCCGCAACTTCTGCGAAATGATCGGCACCAACCGGTCCGACGGCGTGGTCGATTTCGGCATGCTCGAATTCAGCATCCGTGACGACCTCGACCACAGCGCCCCGCGCGCCATGTGCGTGCTGCGTCCGCTGAAAGTGGTCATCACCAACTACCCGGAAGGCCAGGTCGAAAACCTCGAACTGCCACGCCACCCGAAAGAAGACATGGGCGTGCGCGCGCTGCCGTTCGCCCGGGAAATCTACATCGACCGTGAAGACTTCATGGAAGAGCCGCCGAAGGGCTACAAGCGCCTGGAACCGGCCGGTGAAGTGCGTCTGCGCGGCAGCTACGTGATCCGCGCCGACGAAGCGATCAAGGACGCCGACGGCAATATCGTCGAACTGCGTTGCTCGTACGACCCGGACACCCTCGGCAAGAACCCGGAAGGGCGCAAGGTCAAAGGCGTGATCCACTGGGTGCCGGCCGCCGCCAGCGTCGAGTGCGAAGTACGTCTGTACGATCGCCTGTTCCGTTCGCCGAACCCGGAAAAGGCCGAAGACAGCGCCAGTTTCCTCGACAACATCAACCCTGACTCGCTGCAAGTGCTGACCGGTTGTCGCGCCGAGCCATCGCTCGGCAACGCACAGCCGGAAGACCGTTTCCAGTTCGAGCGCGAAGGCTACTTCGTCGCGGATCTGAAGGACTCGAAACCCGGTCAGCCGGTATTCAACCGTACCGTGACCCTGCGTGATTCGTGGGGCCAGTGAGTGAGTCAAGGAACTAACGTGCTAACGATCTACAACACGCTCACCAAGAGCAAAGAAGTCTTCAAGCCGCTGGATGGCAACAAGGTGCGCATGTACGTCTGCGGGATGACCGTGTACGACTACTGCCATCTCGGCCACGGCCGCAGCATGGTTGCGTTCGACCTGGTGACGCGCTGGTTGCGCTTCAGCGGTTATGACCTGACCTACGTGCGCAACATCACCGACATCGACGACAAGATCATCAATCGCGCCCGCGAGAACGGTGAGTCGTTCGAAGCGCTGACCGAGCGCATGATCGCCGCGATGCACGAAGACGAAGCGCGCCTGAACATCCAGAAGCCGGACATGGAACCGCGCGCCACCGATCACATCGCTGGCATGCACGCGATGATCCAGACCCTGATCGACAAGGGCTACGCCTACGCACCGGGCAATGGCGACGTGTACTACCGCGTCGCCAAGTTCATGGGCTACGGCAAGCTGTCGCGCAAGAAGATCGAAGATTTGCGCATCGGTGCGCGCATCGAGGTCGACGAGTCGAAACAAGACCCGCTCGATTTCGTTTTGTGGAAAGCCGCCAAGCCGGGCGAGCCGAGCTGGGAATCGCCATGGGGCGCCGGGCGTCCGGGCTGGCACATCGAGTGCTCGGTGATGTCGACCTGCTGCCTCGGTGAGACTTTCGATATTCATGGCGGCGGCAGCGACCTGGAGTTCCCGCACCACGAAAACGAAATCGCCCAGAGCGAAGCGGCCACCGGCAAGACCTACGCCAACGCGTGGATGCATTGCGGCATGATTCGCATCAATGGCGAGAAGATGTCCAAGTCCTTGAACAACTTCTTCACCATCCGCGACGTGCTCGACAAATACCACCCGGAAGTGGTGCGTTACCTGTTGGTCTCGAGCCACTACCGCAGCGCGATCAACTATTCGGAAGACAACCTCAAGGACGCCAAGGGCGCACTGGAGCGTTTCTACCATGCGCTGAAAGGCCTGCCGAGCGTGGCGCCGGCCGGTGGCGAGGCGTTCGTCGAGCGTTTCACCACGGTGATGAACGACGACTTCGGCACCCCTGAAGCGTGCGCTGTGCTGTTCGAGATGGTGCGCGAGATCAACCGTCTGCGCGAGAGCGATCTTGATGCAGCGGCGGGGCTGGCGGCACGTCTGAAAGAACTGGCGAGTGTGCTCGGTGTGTTGCAGTTGGAGGCGGATGACTTCCTGCAGGCCGGCGCTGAAGGGCGGGTCGATGCGGCTGAAGTCGATGTACTGATCGCGGCGCGTCTGGCGGCTCGGGCGGCGAAAGACTGGGCCGAGTCGGACCGGATTCGCGATCAGCTCACGGCGATGGGTGTCGTGCTGGAAGATGGCAAGGGTGGGACTACCTGGCGTCTGGCTGACTGATAGCCTTACCTGTTACAGACAAAACCCGCCTTGTGCGGGTTTTGTTTTTTCTTCCTCAGGACCAGCGTTGACCGGGCGGACGCCTTCGCGAGCAGGCTCGCTCCCACAGTGGATTTTCGCCATGTCCGTTTTCCGTGCACGACACAAATGCCCTGTGGGAGCGAGCCTGCTCGCGAAGAGGCCCGTCCAGACAACTTGTCATTCAGCCTGCCGCAACCGCTTGTAAAGCGTATTGCGGCTAACCCCCAGCCGCCGCGCCAGATGCGAAATATTTCCCCCGGCCGCCTTCAACTCGCGATTCAACGCCTCAACATCATTCAAATCCAGCCCCAGCGGCGCCGCTGTTTCCACCGGCTCCATCTCCAGATCGACAAAAAAATCATCCGGCAAATGCTCCGGTCGCACTGGTTGTTCCTCGGCCATGGCCAGCGCCACCTGCATCACGCTGCTGACCTGACGCAAATTCCCCGGCCACGGATGCTTTTCAAACAGCTCCAACACCTCCGGGCTCAGCCCGGCCCATTGCGTCGGCTCGCGATGTTGCTCCCACAGCCGTTTGAACAGTGCCTGCTTGTCACTGCGCTCGCGTAACGGCGGCAGCTCCAGCGTCAGCCCACCAATGCGGTAATACAAATCTTCCCGGAAGCGGCCCAGTTGCACCTGCTCGCGCAACGAACGGTTGGTCGCGGAAATGATCCGCAAATCAACCGGGAACAACTCGCTGCTGCCCACCGGCTGCACGCAGCGCTCTTGCAACACACGCAACAAACGCGCCTGGGTCGGCAGCGGCATGTCACCGATCTCATCAAGAAACAGCGTGCCTTTGTCGGCCTTGCGGATCAGGCCGATGCTGCCTTTCTGGTTGGCCCCGGTGAACGCGCCTTTCTCGTAACCGAACAACTCGGACTCGACCAGTTCAGCGGGGATCGCTGCACAGTTCACCGCGATGAATGCCTGTTTTTGCCGGGAGCTGGCTTGGTGCAAGGCTTTGACGAACACTTCCTTGCCGACGCCGGTTTCACCGTGGATCAACAACGGAATGTCTTTTTCCAGCAAGCGCTCGGCCTGGCGCACGGCTTTTTCCACGCGGCTGTCGCCGAAATGCAGCGTATTGAGGCTGATCGCACTGGCTGGCGCAGGCTTTTCCTCTGCGGCAAATACCCGCGCTTGCACCGGTGCCTGCTTCGGCCGTTTCAGCAAGCACTGGAAACGGTTGCGCCCGGAGGTCTGCAAAGCAAACGGCAAGCCCTCGGGCTGATTGATCAACTCCAGCAGCGACACCTTGAACAGGCTTTCGACACTCACCCGCGACAGACGCACACCGAGAAGATTGTCGGCACGGCGATTGGCCGACAGCACTTGACCGCTTTCATCGAAGATCAGCAACCCGGCCCACTGGCTGTCGAGGTTGTTCAACCCGGTGTTGAATGTCAGTTGAAAATGCTGGCCATGGAACAGGTTGAGGATCAGCCGGTTCTCCACGGTCTGGCTCATCATCTTGACCATACCGAGGGTGTGCGAGGGCGGCAGATAGCTGTCGCTGGAGACATCGAGCACGGCGATGACCTTGCGCTCGGCGTCGAAAATCGGCGCGGCGGAGCCGGTCATGAAGCGGTTGGCCTTGAGGAAGTGTTCATCGTGTTCGATGTGCACAGCCTGCTCACAGGCCAGTGCGGTGCCGATTGCATTGGTGCCGCTGCTGCGCTCCATCCAGCTCGCCCCGGCCTGAAAGCCCCGGGCCAGATTCGGTTCGATAAAGCGCTGTGTGCCCCATGAGGTCAGCACCTGGCCCTGATTGTCGGCAAGCATGATCAGGCAATTGGAGTTGCTTAGAATGTTTTCGTAGTAGGGCAGGACTTCCTGATGCGTGGTCTGCACCAGCGAATGATGGCTGTCGAGCAATCGTGCAATGCCGGCGGCGGGTAATTGATCGAAGGCCGGCGCGCTCTGGTGGTCGAGGCCGAACGCGCGGCAACGTTGCCAGGAGGTCTGGACGATCGCGTCGTGGGACAGCGGCGAAGCAGGTGCGGCCATGGGGGCGAGCCTCTGAGTGCAGCGATTTTATTATTGTTATGAGCCCGATCTTCAAAACTACACAAATCCCCATGTGGGAGCGAGCCTGCTCGCGAAAGCGTCGGTTCAGTCAATGGATTCATTGAATGACACACCGCTTTCGCGAGCAGGCTCGCTCCCACAGGGGATCCATTTTGCATTCAGGATTGGGCAAAAGCGTGCATAGAGTGTTGTTCACTATTGTTCATTGTCAATCACTCCGACTGTTCAAAAGTGTTCAGCTGTGAACGCCATTTCCCCGTGCAATCAACGATTTTCACGGCAAATCAACCACTTGCCATTTCTGGCACGAATGTCGCTCTGTTGCTCCGGTCGCTTGACTCCAAAAATAAAAAAGGCCGAGCCATGTCACTCACCCTGGAGCACGTCAGCCGTACCGTCGAGGGCCAGATCTGGATCGACGATGCGTGCCTGAAATTCGAACCCGGATCCTTCAACGTACTGCTCGGGCGCACCCTGTCCGGCAAGACCAGCCTCATGCGCCTGATGGCCGGCCTCGACAAGCCCGACAGCGGCCGCGTGCTGATGAACGGTGTCGACGTCACCCAGCGCCCGGTGCGGCTGCGCAACGTGTCGATGGTCTATCAGCAGTTCATCAATTACCCGACCATGACGGTGTTCGAGAACATCGCCTCGCCACTGCGTCAGGCCGGTATTTCGAAAGAGATCATCCACAGCAAGGTGCAGGAAACCGCACGCATGCTGCGCATCGAGAAGTTCTTGCAGCGCTATCCGCTGGAGCTCTCCGGTGGGCAGCAACAGCGCACGGCCATGGCCCGCGCCCTGGTCAAGGATGCTGAACTGATCCTCTTCGACGAGCCGTTGGTCAACCTCGACTACAAGCTGCGCGAAGAGCTGCGTCAGGAAATGCGCGAGCTGTTCAAGGCGCGCCACACCATCGCCATTTACGCCACCACCGAACCCAACGAAGCGCTGGCCCTCGGCGGCACCACGACCATCCTGCACGAAGGCCGGGTGATCCAGAGCGGGCCGTCGACCGAGGTCTATCACCAGCCGCAGTCGGTGCTCGCCGCTGAATTGTTCTCCGAACCGCCGATCAACCTGATGCCGGGACGCATTGCCGGCAACGAAGTCAGCTTCGCCAACTTCGTCCACTTTCCGTTGAACGTCGATCTGCGCCCGGTGGGCGAGGGTGAGTTCCGCTTCGGCGTACGCCCGAGTCATATCTCGCTGGTGCCGAGCAACGATGACGATCTCGAATTGGCCGTGACCGTCGAGGTCGCCGAAATCAGCGGCTCGGAAACCTTCCTGCATGTGCGCAACGAGCATTTCCTGCTGGTGCTGCACTTGCCGGGTGTTCATGAATACGACGTCGATGCGCCGATCCGCATCTATATCCCGACCCACAAACTGTTCGTTTTCGATGCGCAGGGCCGTCTGGTGCAAGCACCGGGCCGGCGTGTCGCGAGGGTTGCCTGATGGCCGAAATCCGTTTGCAGCACCTCGCCCACAGCTACAGCAAAACCCCGAGCGGCGCGGAGGATTATGCGATCCGCGAGATGGATCACGTCTGGGAGCAGGGTGGCGCCTATGCTTTGCTCGGCCCGTCCGGTTGCGGCAAGTCGACCTTGCTCAACATCATTTCCGGCCTGCTCAGCCCGTCCCAGGGCCACGTGTTGTTTGACGGCAAAGCGGTCAACGACCTCACGCCGGAGAAGCGCAACATCGCCCAGGTTTTCCAGTTTCCGGTGGTCTACGACACCATGACCGTGTTCGACAACCTCGCTTTCCCGCTGCGTAATCAGGGCATGGCCGAGGCGAAAGTGCACAGCAAGGTGCAGGAAATTGCCGAGGTGCTCGACCTGCAGAATCTGCTGAGCAAGAAGGCGCGCAATCTCACCGCCGACGAAAAGCAGAAAGTCTCCATGGGTCGTGGACTGGTGCGCGATGACGTCTCGGCAATCCTCTTCGATGAGCCGCTGACGGTGATCGACCCGCACCTGAAGTGGAAGCTGCGGCGCAAGCTCAAGCAGATCCACGAGCAGTTCAACATCACCATGGTCTACGTCACCCACGATCAACTGGAAGCCTCGACGTTCGCCGACAAGATCGCGGTCATGTACGGCGGTCAGATCGTTCAGTTCGGCACGCCACGGGAATTGTTCGAGCGGCCGAGCCACACCTTTGTCGGCTATTTCATCGGCAGCCCGGGGATGAATCTGATTGAGGTGCAGCCGCAGCCCGGGGGCGTCGGTTTCGCCTCGACGCACCTGCCGTTGTCCGACGCCTTGCAGCGCCATATCGAGCACGGCCAGTGGAAAAACCTCAAGGTCGGCATCCGCCCGGAGTTCATTCATGTGTGGGACGAGCCGTTTGACGACGCGATGCAGGCAAAAGTCGTACACGTCGAAGACCTCGGCACCTACAAGATCATGACTCTCAACCTCGACGGCGCGCCGTTGAAGGTGCGTCTGGCCGAAGACAAACCGGTGCCGCAGGGCACGGCTTACATCAGTTTCCCGGCGCAATGGCTGATGGTCTATGCCGATGAATTTCTCCTGGAAGTCAGCGACGAGGAGGCGCAGCCATGAACAAAGTGCAGAACAACAAGGCCTGGTGGCTGGTGTTGCCAGTGTTCCTGCTGGTGGCGTTCAGTGCGGTGATCCCGATGATGACCGTGGTCAACTATTCGGTGCAGGACATCTTCGACCAGTCCAGCCGCTACTTCGTTGGCGCTGACTGGTACAAGCAAGTGCTGCTCGACCCGCGTTTGCACGACTCGTTGCTGCGCCAGTTCATCTATTCAGCCTGCGTGCTGCTGATTGAAATCCCGCTGGGCATCTCCGTCGCGCTGACCATGCCGACCAAGGGTCGCTGGTCCTCGGTGGTGCTGATCATTCTGGCGATACCGCTGCTGATTCCGTGGAACGTGGTCGGCACCATCTGGCAGATCTTCGGCCGCGCCGACATCGGCCTGCTCGGTTCCAGCCTCAATGCGATGGGCATCAGCTACAACTACGCGGCCAACACCATGGACGCCTGGGTGACGGTGCTGGTGATGGACGTCTGGCACTGGACTTCTCTGGTCGCGCTGCTGTGTTTCTCCGGCCTGCGGGCGATTCCCGACGTCTATTACCAGGCCGCGCGGATCGATCGCGCCTCGGCCTGGGCGGTGTTCCGCCACATTCAATTGCCCAAACTGAAAAGCGTACTGCTGATCGCGGTGATGCTGCGCTTCATGGACAGTTTCATGATCTACACCGAGCCGTTCGTGCTCACCGGCGGCGGGCCGGGCAATGCCACAACCTTCCTCAGTCAGACGTTGACGCAGATGGCTGTAGGGCAATTCGACCTCGGTCCGGCAGCGGCGTTTTCGCTGGTGTACTTCCTGATCATCCTGTTGGTGTCCTGGCTGTTCTATACCGCCATGACGCACTCCGACGCCAACCGCTGAGGCCCGGCCATGAGCAAGAGAAAGCTTATTCCATTGCTGGTCTACATCCTGTTCCTGCTGGTGCCGATCTACTGGCTGCTGAACATGTCGTTCAAGAGCAACACCGAAATCCTCGGCGGGCTGACCCTTTTCCCACAGGACTTCACGCTGGCGAACTACAAGGTGATCTTTACTGATCCGAGCTGGTACACCGGCTATCTCAACTCGCTGTATTACGTCAGCCTCAACACGGTGATTTCCCTGAGCGTGGCGTTACCGGCGGCTTACGCGTTTTCACGCTATCGTTTCCTCGGCGACAAGCACCTGTTCTTCTGGTTGCTGACCAACCGCATGGCGCCGCCGGCGGTGTTCTTGCTGCCGTTCTTTCAGTTGTATTCGTCGATCGGCCTGTTCGACACGCACATCGCCGTAGCCTTGGCGCACTGCCTGTTCAACGTGCCGCTGGCGGTGTGGATTCTGGAAGGTTTCATGTCCGGCGTGCCCAAGGAGATCGACGAAACGGCCTACATCGACGGCTACAGTTTCCCTAAGTTCTTCGTGAAGATTTTCATCCCGTTGATCGGTTCCGGTATCGGCGTCACGGCGTTTTTCTGCTTCATGTTTTCCTGGGTCGAACTGCTGCTGGCGCGCACGCTGACCTCGGTCAACGCCAAGCCGATTGCGGCAGTGATGACGCGCACGGTGTCGGCATCGGGGATCGATTGGGGCGTGCTGGCAGCAGCGGGGGTGTTGACCATCCTGCCGGGCATGCTGGTGATCTGGTTTGTGCGCAACCACGTGGCCAAGGGCTTTGCCCTCGGTCGAGTCTGAGGAGCTGATGATGGAATGGATGAGCTGGACGACACCGACCGCCGCGTTCTTCATCGGCATCGGTCTGATTCTGGTGGGCATGACCACCTGGGAATTGCGCTCGCCGAGCATTCTGCGGCGCGGGTTTCTGCCGATTGCCACCACCCGTGGCGATCGCTTGTTTATCGGTCTTCTCGGCAGCGCCTACCTGCATTTGCTGGTAATCGGCGTCACCGACTGGAGCATCTGGGTGGCGTCCGCGTTGTCCCTGGTGTGGCTGTTGGCTGTGATGCGTTGGGGCTAGTCGAATCGTTCGGCAACGCGGCTCCACAACTTAAACAGGAGGTCTCTATGTTCGATAAAAACAATAAGCTGCGACATAGCATTTCATTGGCAGCCATGCTGGCACTCAGCGGTTTGAGCGCATCTGCCTGGGCCGACGCCTACGAAGATGCTGCGAAAAAATGGATCGGCAGCGAGTTCAAGCCCTCGACCCTGACGGCCGAACAGCAGCTTGAAGAACTGAAGTGGTTCATCAAGGCCGCCGAGCCGTTTCGTGGCATGGACATCAAGGTCGTTTCCGAAACCCTGACCACCCACGAATACGAGTCCAAGGTGCTGGCCAAGGCCTTCAGCGAAATCACCGGGATCAAACTCACCCACGACCTGCTGCAGGAAGGCGACGTGGTCGAGAAAATGCAGACGGTGATGCAGTCGGACAAGAACATCTACGACGGCTGGGTCAACGACTCCGACCTGATCGGCACGCACTTTCGCTACGGCAAGACCGAATCGATCACCGACCTGATGGCCAACGAAGGCAAGAACTTCACTTCGCCGACCCTCGACATCAAGGACTTCATCGGCATCTCCTTCACCACCGCACCGGACGGCAAGATCTATCAACTGCCCGACCAGCAATTCGCCAACCTGTACTGGTTCCGCGCCGACTGGTTCGAGCGCGCCGATCTGAAAGCCAAGTTCAAGGAGAAGTACGGTTACGAGCTGGGCGTGCCAGTGAACTGGTCGGCCTATGAAGACATCGCCAAATTCTTCAGCGAAGACGTCAAGGAAATCGACGGCAAACGCGTCTACGGCCACATGGACTACGGCAAGAAAGACCCGTCGCTGGGCTGGCGTTTCACCGATGCCTGGTTCTCCATGGCCGGTGGCGGCGACAAGGGACTGCCCAACGGCTTGCCGGTGGACGAGTGGGGGATCCGCGTCGAGGACTGCCACCCGGTCGGCTCCAGCGTGACCCGTGGCGGCGACACCAACGGCCCGGCGGCCGTGTTTGCCACCACCAAATACGTCGACTGGCTGAAGAAATACGCGCCACCGGAAGCGGCCGGCATGACCTTCTCCGAGTCTGGCCCGGTGCCCTCGCAGGGCAACATCGCCCAGCAGATTTTCTGGTACACTGCGTTCACCGCCGACATGACCAAACCCGGCCTGCCGGTGGTCAACGCCGACGGCACGCCGAAATGGCGCATGGCGCCGTCGCCTAAAGGCCCGTATTGGGAAGAGGGCATGAAGCTCGGCTATCAGGATGTGGGGTCGTGGACATTCATGAAATCCACGCCTGAGAAACAGAAACTCGCGGCGTGGCTGTACGCGCAGTTCGTGACCTCGAAAACTGTTTCGCTGAAGAAAACCATTGTCGGTCTGACACCTATTCGCGAGTCGGACATCAACTCGCAGGCGATGACCGATCTGGCGCCGAAACTCGGTGGTCTGGTCGAGTTCTATCGCAGCCCGGCCCGCGTGCAATGGTCGCCGACCGGCACCAACGTGCCGGACTACCCGCGTCTGGCGCAACTGTGGTGGAGCCATATCGCCGAAGCCGCCAGCGGCGAGAAGACCCCACAACAGGCGCTTGATGGCCTGGCCAAGGATCAGGACCGCATCATGGAACGCCTCGAACGCTCCAAGGCCCAGGCCACTTGCGCGCCGAAGATGAACCCGGAACGCGATGCGCAATACTGGTTCGATCAACCGGGCGCACCGAAGCCGAAACTGGCCAACGAGAAGCCGAAGGGTGAAACGGTGAGCTATAGCGAACTGCTGAAATCCTGGGCGGATGCGCGTAAATGATGTTGGAAATGTAAGAAGCGAACGGCACCGGAAGGTGCCGTTTAGCTTTCTTCCCATCGATCTGAAGCAATAGCAACCTGGCTTCCATATGTTTTGAGGTGCGCGCATTCCATCAAGGGCTTGAGGGAATGGAAGTCAGCGTTTCACGTTGCGAGCAAATTGAGTCAGCAACTGTTTTTTACTTCGCTCGTATGAGTCTATCGTGTACTGGGCAAGCTCGAAGGGGAACGGCTGCATGTCGACGGGGTAAACTTTAGTATCTCTCTCCGACCAGAGGAAATTATGGTCCTGTACATCCTGGTGATATAGGTCCTTTGCTTCCATTTCATTAAACATCTCCCAAAGTGCATTGGCGCCGCTTGCCGGAATGGAACCTTTCTTGATGTCGCCGAGGGGGATGCCATCGAGTTTTATCATCTTGAGGTAACTCTGATTGTCTTCAATAAGTGCCGTCGCCGAGCCTGCTCCATAGTAAGCATTGAAACCCTCGGCTTCGGTTTTTACATACCCCGGAATACTGTTTCGCTTGTCGGCTCCTCTGAACTTTTTATAGACATGTTTCCCGTCGGCGCTTTCGTATATTTCTCCTTCGCCCCCGCCGCCTATAGCAGGGCGACCACCAATATCATCTGCAATCGACGTTGGCTTGTTCTTCAGCGAAGAATCGGTCAATTGCACTTTCTCCATCAACACTTCGATGGAGTGGCTTGCGCTCTTTACTTCTGGAGACAATGGTGGTGTATCAGGAAATCCAAATCTCGTGCTTTCGTTAATGACAGAGTTTGCTGAAAATGGCGTTGATGATTGCGGCGAAGGCGAAGATCCGATGGTCGCTTGAGTCGGGTACTCCTCATTGACGCCTTCACGAATTCGCCCATCAGTATCGAAGTAGGCCAACGGATTGCCTTTCACCATGCTGAACAGATTCAGACCATCAATCGCCCCGGACGGATCCGGATTCAACCATCGCTGCCAACCCGCCACGTAATACCTGAACCCGTAATAATAAAGCCCGGTCGCATCCCGCTCTTTGCCCGAATAGCGCAGCGTTTTATAGCTTGTCTCGATTTCGCTACGCCCGGCAAACCACGCGGTGGTGCCGAAAGGGTGGTATCGCTCCTGACTGATGAGCTTGCCCGTGGCGTCGAGTTCCAGGGTGCAGGAACCCAAATGGTCGTTGAGGCTGTAACGCGCTTGATCGTTGTCGATGCCTTGGGGCGGTTCGGATTCCCAGTGCAACACCTGCACGCTGCTGCGCCCGGCCTGGACACTGATCACCTGCAGTATTTCTCCCGTACCACTGTGGGTACGGATTTGCAGATTCGGCAGATAACGCACTTCGTTCATCAGCGTTTTAGCGTTGGTCTGCATCAGCCGCACTTTGCGCACGCGCATGCCGTCTGCGGCGTATCGGTATTGCTCGTTATCAGCCGAACGGTCTTCACGCAAAACCAGCCGGACTTCACGCAATCGGTTACGCAAGTCCCAGTTGAAAGTCTGTCCTGGTTGCAGGCCAAGCAGATTGCCATTGGCATCGAAGCCGTTGCGCAAATCTTCCTCGCCCGGGTCCATGCCATCGCGCACCGGCAAGCAGCGGTTACTGTGCTTGGCGGCGACCAGGCGGTGGCCGTGGCCTTGTGGGCCGTCGTGGATCAATTTGAGCAAATTGCCACCGCAGTCATAGTGGTAGGTCTGGGTGTAATTGGCGATCGCTGCAGGATCTGCCAGTGAAAACTTCGATGTCTGACCGGCCTCCCAACCCGTGGCCTCGATCAACTGATCGAGACTGTCATAACGGTAGCGGTTGACCGGTTCGATGCGCTGGTTGGCAAAGTATCGAATCGGGAGGGCGGCGTCTTCAATACTCAGCACGTTGCCTACCGGGTCGTAGACATAACGCAGGTCTTGCAGGATGTCATTGCCGCGCTGGCTTTGCAGGCTGATCAGCCTGCCATCCTCGGCGGCGTAGTCCAATGTGGTGATCACTCCGTTGTCAGCGGTTTCCCGAAGGGTATGTCCTTGGGCATCGTACTGGATGGCGCCGACCAGGGTTTTCGGCGCGATGCCCTTCAATTGCAGTCGAACGTCTCGCAACTGGCCGTCCAGGGTCTGGCTGAAAAGCTGTCGGTGTCCTCTGGCGTCGATTTGTTCGATGGTTTCCGAGAGCGGGTTGAAACGCGAGTAGCTCGTGGCGGCAGGCGCGTCTTCGAGCAATTTGTCACGCTCGCTGAGCGATACCGGCCAGTCAGGAGGGTCGAGTGAGCGCAGAAAGCGTCGAGACTGAGCGATGATTCCACCGGTCAATCCGAACTGTTCGAACAACTGCGTGCCGGCCGGATCATCGAGGCGGATGATCTGTCCGCACTGATTCCGCGTGGCAAATGTCGGATTGCTGCCGGCATAACCATATCGCTCCGTGCACAAAGGTTCTCCGTCATCGGCGTGTTCGAACACAGCCAGTGGTCGCAGCTGTTCGTCATACTCGATGCTGCGCACGCTACCCCGGCCATCCCAACCGTGCAGCGGTTGACGCGCCTCGCCCCACAGACTGACGTGCCATCCGGCATCGACGCTGAGCGTGATCAGCACCTGACCGGTCAGTGAGTAAACCGTCCTGAGATTGGCGGGGGCTGATGCGTCGGCGAACAATCGTGGATCGCGCTGCGCCACCCGTCGCCCGTCAACGTCATGCTGAACCGCGGTGATGCGCGCTTCAGATTCGCTGCCATCTTCGCGCCAGTAGGCAACCTGCCGCACCGGTAAGCCTCGGGCATCAGTGACGCTAAGATGCGGTGTCTGCGCATGCTTGCTCACCTTCCTGTCCACCAGTTGCGTCGCCGTTGTTCCGGTGGCGGGTCGAACAGGTCATTTTCGTCGAAGGCGACGTTACACCAGATCCAGTACCAGACTTCCCGGCGCAGGGGTTTGAGCGTCGGTGGATTGCCTTGCAGCATTTGCTTCGCCAGCACGGTTGCGGTCGGTCGGCCCACCGCGTCGTAGAACTGCTGGTCGTGAAAAGCATGCTTGCGCATCGAGCGATCATTGATGTAGCGCGGTTGATCGGCGAAGTAGGGCCGGTAAATCCGCACAGTCTGGCCTTTGTTGTTGTATTCCACTGGCTCGCTGACACGCCAGCGTCGCTGGGCCTGGGCGTCTATTGGTTTGCCATTGTCGTCGAGGACCAACTCACCGTTGTCATCGACCTGCCAGGCCACGCCCGGGGGGACCTCATGTTTGGTTTGCAGAGTGCGGCCGAAACCGTCCAGGCAAGCAATGCTGACTCGCACTTGCAGATCGGGATCAAGCGGATAGCGGTCGGCCACCAGAGAGACGGCATACACGGGCTCACGCTGTGCATTATCGATTTGCTGCTGGAGTTCGGTTTCATTCCGATCGGGATTTTCCACAGCGGCAAGGTACTGTCGGGCGCGATCGCAAATGTGTCCTTCGGGCAGAATGTAGCCTTGGCTTTTCGCCCAGTCCCACCACTCTTGGGAGCGTGAGGACGTGCGGGAGATGCAACCCATCCAACTGAACGTATCCCAGAAAGCGGCATGGGCGAAGTTGCCAATGGCTTGTTTCGGATCGGCGATGGCAATGGCCGGGTCGCGGTCTGCCGGCGGGACGTAGGTTTGCAGCGGGTCAAAACCCACCGGTTCTCCAAGTTCGGTGCCGTGGAAACTGCTCACCAGCGGCTCGCCGAAAGCGTTGTAGCGCGCTTCCTGCAGGTTGCGGTTGGCATCTTCAATGGCCGCAGGGAGGAAGGTGCGGTAGTCCACGTCGAGGCTGCGGGTAGTGCAGCCGTCCGGTAAGGTCACGGCGGTTGTCACACACCAATACGCGTCATAGGTAATCAGGGTTTCGCCGTGACTGCGGGTTTCACGGTATTTCTGCACGTTATGAAAGCCGTCGAGTGCGTGGTAGGTGGAGAAACCTCTGTGCACTGACCACAGATAGTTCTTCGCATCGTCAGGATCATCGATCGGACCGTGATCTTGCTCGGGCAGGAACAGCGGCATGATGTGGTAACCGACCTCCTGCGATTCGAGTTTTTCTTTCAGGTTGAAGGGTAATTGGCCATCCACCTCGAGTTTGTCATATGCGCTGAGGGCGACGGCGTCCAGTTCGGCCGTCTCCATGTAGGCGGGCAAACCCTCGAAAGTCGCGTCGCCCGGATCCAGCGTTGCACCGCTGCGAGGGTCGATGTAGCGCTGCAGCGTCAATGCAGACAACACTGCTTGCTGCGCCCATTCGCCATCCTCGCGGGCCATTAGCAAAATATGTTCATGGTGGATCGTTGCGGCACTCAGCGCCGCTTTTTCCAGCACCAGCGAATTGCTGCGCAAGCGGCAGGGCAATCCAAGGCGCCAGGCCTCGTCATTGGGCAAATGAATCGATTCTGACCGGAGCTGCGTCAGGTACCATTTTTGTTGCGCATCGTCATGAGCATCCTTCCACCAGTTCTGCTGATGCTCTTCAGTGAACGGCGGCGCATCGCTGCTGGTTTTGCGTCGCGCGTAGTTCACCGTGAAAGCATGCACCACACGGCCGTAGGGGTCCCATTCCAGATTCAACTGGTGCTGGCACATCGGATCGTCGGCAATTGCCGGTTCGTACTGATAACTGATGGATTCCGCGTCCAGGGGCAAGATCACTGCATAAGGCTGGTACTTGCCTTTGGGGCGCAGCACCCGTGCGCCATAGCGATGTTCCTGGACCACATAGGGGACTGCGGTCGCCGCGTCGTCACCGGCGGCGAACACTTCCGAGCGCATCACTCGGCCGCTCAGGGTGCGGGCGATCTCTCGCGCAGTCTCCTCATCGGCTTCGGTGAAAGGTTGCGCGATGCGATCATTGAAGTGATAGAGCTGCAGCAGTGTGGATTTGAGATCGACCGCATCACCGTCACGGCTGTAATAACCGGTTCTTGACGGGTCGATGGTTTCGCCTGTGTGAAACCAGGTCTTGCTGAGAATCGGCGCGGTGAACTCGGTTGCTGACGCTTCGGTGTCGCTTTGCAGCAGCAGGCGAAAACCACGGAATTCGCGCTCGAAACGGTCGTAATAACCGCCGCGATAGCTGAAGAGCTGTGTCAGTGCGTTGCCGGTGATCTCATCATGTTGGATTTGCTCGTGTACCAGGTGCATGGCCATTGGTAGACCGGACACTGGATTTTCAACACCGGCTGCCTGTTTCTCACGTTTTTCATCCAGCCATTCCTGCGCCGAACTGCGGTAATTCACGCTGGCGCTGCAACCCATGTTGTTGCAGCTTCTGTTGAGGAGATAGGGTTTGGCGTCGACGAAATCGTAACGCCAGTGTCTGGGCGACATGTGCGGCAATGTCACCACCAGGCTCGAGCAGCCCAGGCCTTGCAGATCTGCGCTGGTGACCTGCCAGAGCGCGTCATGGGCGAGGCCCTCAGGCCAGGGAAGATCAATGGATGTCTGGGCGAAACCGCTGCCGGCATGGTTCATGAAAATACGCAGGCGCTCGGCTTCCATGTAGATCAGGTCAGCCGCACCCGAGCCGTCGAGATCCGCCAGCAAGACCCGTGAGGCGTTGAATTCATCGTAGGCAAAGGGCAGGGTGCACAGCACAAAGCCTTTGCCGAAACGACCATGTCCCAAATTCGGCCAGCACTTGACTTCGTTATGACGGATCCGCACCAGATGTTGCTGACCGCTGCCGATGAGATCGGCGAATGCAACGATTTCGCTCGGTGTATTGCTCAGCACAGGCAGCTCATCATCATCGCCTGCGGCGGTTTTTTCCGCATGCGGCACGTCGACGCTCTCGGCGAAACCAGCCGCGCGACGATTGGCATACAAACGCACGCTGCGCGGGCCGACCAGCGTCAGGTCGCTCAGGCCGTCACCCAGCAAGTCGGCGATCTGCGCCATCGGGTGGGAAAATTCGCCGGGAAATGCATCGAAGGGCACGAACCCTGACCAGTTGCGGTCTGGGTCGAGGGTGAAAAATCCGCACATGCCCGGCGCGGCGAGCACCCAGTCGAGCTTGCCGTCGCCGGTCAGATCGGTAAGCGACTGATGCACGGGTTTGCCGGCGTCGGACATCGGCACGCCTTCAAGAAGTTTCCACTCGCTGTACTCGACCTGGTCGCTGCCGGTCTCTGCGCGCAACGGCTCGCGGTAATACCAGCCGTGGTCATAACGGCAGAGCACACCCGCCAGGCCCTCACCGTACAGGTCAACCAACTGATATTGATGACCATCGTCGAGGCCGGGCATGGCCGTGAATTCTTTCCAGCCCTGCGGCTGCGGGGCGAGGTCGAACGTGTTGTAGCTGAACTCCATTGGCGGTCGGCTTTCGATCTGGCCGAGGCCGTCATAGGCCTGCTGATGCGCCGCGCTCAGATGGCTGTAACCCAGTGGGCTGAGGCGATATTGCAGGAGCAGGCGCTGCACCAGAACCGGATGGTCACCCAACTCTTTGGGGAAGTGATGAAACATCAGCACTTGTCGACACAGGCGTCGGTTGCCCAGCTCGAAACCGTAGGCGTAGATCCAGTAAGGGTCGCTGCGCTCGGCCCATGGCTGTTGTTCTTCAAACGTTGGCACTTGTTCCAGATCGCTGCTGCGTTCGCCATAGTCGAACACCAGTTGAAAGTGCCACAACTGTTTTTCCCGGCTACCGCTGTCCCAGGCATACAGGTGCGCTGAGGCTTTTTCGTTGCCATAACACACGCGTTTGAGATAGCGCTGAGCGCGATAGTCGCGATACTGCGGAGCGACTGGCAGCTCGGTTTCCGCCTTGTATTCGTAGATGATGTGTTCGCCGCGGGTATTGAGGCTTTCGTCGATCATCCAGACGCCGACGCGCTGCGGGTCGGCAGGGTCGGCCCGGCGTGAATTGGCGGTGGTGCCATAGATATGCAGGCTGCCGTCGGCACCGTGAATCAGCCAGAAACCGGCTTTGTCGGTCTCGTTCGACCAATGTTCGATCAAGGCGAATGCACCCTCGACCCGTGGCCAGTGGCGAACGACGTCATACGCTGTCGTCAGGGGCAAGCCGTTGTATTGCTCAGTAGTGCGGAAGATCAATTCACCGGTGCTTTCATTGCGCTCGGGCAGCCATACATCACCGTCAGGCCCCACGACCTGGTCAGTGCCGTCATAAGTCGGCACGCCATTGACCGTGCGCAGGGTCACCGCGTCAACCGTCAACTGCCAGCCAATCCCGCAGGAACTGTTGCCCGTGCCACTGCTATAGCCCAGACCCAATGGCGGGACAAAACCGCGTCCGGTGGAAATCGGCAACGACAGTTCCAGCGACGCAGTGCCTTTAATACCCACGCCGGCCGATCCCTTGCCAATACTCTGGATGGCGCCGCCGCCCTTGGGCAGGCTCGGTGTGTTGATCTGCATTGTCGACTGTTGCGGCGGCGGCTGTTCGTTCATAGCGAACCGCCTTCGCATCTCGCGGTGTAGGACACATGCAGGATGATGTCGGGCAAGCGCTGGAGTATGTGCTCCTGACCCTTGGGAAACGTCAGGATCCAGCGTGAAATCGCGCCGGTGTATTCGAATGGCAGATAGCGTTCGTCCTGGAAGTTGAGCTGAAACATGCCGTTGTCTTCCAGCGAACTCGACAGGGCGATCTGTTGACTGGATCGCAGGTTTTCTTTGACGCTGCTGCCGACCGTGGGGGCCATTTCAACTTTGCTGTAGGTCTGTTTCAGCACCGCCCGAATATCTTGATAAGGCCCGAGCACGGCCGGTAGCGTCACGCTTATAGTCTTGATCCGGCGCAGGTAATGATTTTGCCCGGCGTAATCATCGTCGAACATTTGCTGAGTCAGTTCCAATTCACACGTGCCGTTGTCCATCAGCGATTGCTTGATCTGTGCCCACGGTTTATTGATGGTTGAACTCGGGTCCTTGCCGGTCAAATCCTTCAGTGACACGGTTTTCCTGATTTCCAGATCGCGGCGGTTGTGCTGCACGTAATGGCTGTACATCTGTTGCAGGCTCATCTTCAACTCTTCCCCGGCACCGAGGCCGCGGTACGTGGCATTCCACGCGCCGGGATGGACAAAGGTTCGGGTGAAATCGCCCATTTCGTATTGCCAGGAGGCCTCAGCGGCCTGGCATAGCGATTGTGCGTTGGTGAAGGCGGTATGGTAGAAACCGGCGAATTTGCTGTTGAGCCAGTCGTAGGTCTGCGATCGGCTGAAACGATTGCTGCTCAGCAGGAAATCGTGGGTGACCTTGGCCTGGTTGAGTGCTGCTCGCGCCTGGCGCAGTTGCAGTTGCGTGGCTTTGTGTTGTTCGTCGGAGACGGCAAGTTGGGCCTTGATTTGCTCGGCTTCGAGTTTTGCCTGGTCGCGGGCCTGGGTCCATTCCTGGGCGCGGCGCCGGTATTGTTCGATGCGATCCATGGTTTGGCTTGCGCCATACGCAACGTGTGAAAACGCTTGCATATGGGCCGCGAAGCCGTTGGCAGCACCTTCCAGGCGTGCGCCACCGGCCGCCATGCCAAATATGTTCGGTGCTACAGTCATTGCCTGGCCGATTCCGTGGGCAATCGTCGCTCCGGTCTGGCCGAGACTTCCCAGCAGGTAAGAAGCTCCCGCGCCGATTTCCAAGGTGCTGACACCGTCTTTCAGCAATTTCTCGTAATAACTCACTCGGTCCAGAATGGTGTCCTGACTCGCCAGCAACGCCTCCTTGTTTTTTTCATCAATCTTCTCGGCCTGAACCTGTATTTGCACCGCCATCTCCGCGAGGTTCCACGCCTGCTGCTGTTGCAATTCCAGGTACTGCGCCTGCTCCTTGCGTTCGATCAGCGACAGTAGCGTGGCGCCGAACGCGATCACGCTGTCCACCGCGTTCTGCGCGAGTGCGAACATGAAACTGAAGCGACAATGGGGAATCTGCGGGTTCAACAAGCGGCTGAGTGCTGCCCCGGACAAGCCTTGGCCCCAAGCGGCGAGCAGTGCGCGCGGATCCAGCGGCGTGGCGAATAACGGCAGGTTCAGCGGAGCGCCGGCCATATCGAGGTTATGTCGCAGGTTAAACAAGCGGCTTTCGGCTCGATCCCAGTGCATGATCAGTTCGGGGTTGAAGGGCCGACGGAAATACTCAGTGTCCGCGCTCGCCAGTAGCGGGTCATGGCCGTCAGGCCGCAGACACAATAGTGGTGCAGGCTGCGAAGCCGGGGCCCTGCCGATACGCAAAGGTGGCTGTTGTTGCAGCTGCTGGTGCGCGCTGATCAGGCGCTGTTCGAATTGACGCAGTTGCACATTCTTCGACGAACTCAATTCGTCGAGCGTGAGCGGCAACCATTCGTCGATCTGGCGTACATCCGGGCGCGGTCCCAGCAGATCCATGATGTGGACGTAGCGCATCTTGGCTTCAGCCAGGCCGTCCGGCGTCAACTCTGCATACGCCAGATCAGCCTGGCGGCTTTCGATCTCGATAAACAGTTTCCACAGCGCCTTGCGAAAGTGCACCGGAAAACTCAAGGCAATCTGATGCGGATCGTCCGGGTACAGAATGGCCAGGCTGGGGTCGACCGGACCGGGCCATACCGGCTCTTCCAACGGTACGGCCTGCCAGTAACCGGGGTGTCCCGGGTCCGCGCTTTGTCGTGTCGGGTCAAACAGATACGCAAGCCACTGTTTCGCTTCGTCGTACTGCTGCTCTTCGTTCAAGCGGTAGGCCACCAGCCAGGGCAGGTACAGGAACAGTTCCAGGAAATACAGGTAGTAAGCGCCCGAGAAATCCATGGCTTGCGACCCCTGACCGTCCGGGATAGGTGGTTCTGTGTGCTGGGTCTGGGTTTCCCAGCTCAGCAGGGGTTCCATGCCGCTTTCGGCAAGGTTGATCAGTTGCCGGGCGAAGGTGGTGTTCATGCGCACAGCGGCCCGACGTGATCCTTCGGGTTCCTGCCCGTCGCTCAACTCGATGCCGGAGCCGCTGAAGTCAATGAATTGCGCCTTGCCCAAAGAAGGGCTGTCCCCCAGAGACGGGTCGATCATGCTGTTGATACTGGGCGCTATTTGCAAGTTTGAGGGAGGCACTTCTGCCCATTCAACGGTCAGCGCCTTGAGTGCTCCGCCAATCAGCGTGGTTGCCAAGGAGCCTGCGTGATAAACCAGAACACCATAGATCAGCGGGATTTTCAGTTCCTTTGGATCCTCAGGCCACTCCACTGGCCAGCCGTCGGGCTGGAGGGTGGATTGATCGACCGAAAACGAATAAGTCAGCGAGGAGTCCTTCGACAGGCTATTGACGATGGCTGTAGACGCCAGCTTGCGCATTGCGCTGAATGTTTCAGGCGGCTTTGTTGACAGAACATTCAGCGGGTGTGCGATGAAAAACTGGTAGCCCACGCTGCTGTTATAGCGCCCTGCTGAAGGATGAAGATCGATTTCATTGTGATCGGTGGTAGAACGCCAAAAGGACGTAAACAAAACCATGCTGGAGCCGATCAGTTCATAGAGCACCCTTCGATTTGCATGTTTACCTGCAAGGCACGCCGTTTCTCCTTGCTTGGTGGCGGGTACCGTAAATTCAGTCGGATTCCCGACAGGGTCGGCGATCAAGCTACGCAGCCGATCAGGGTACCCCTTGAAACAGAATGCCGTATCTGCGACATCCATGAAGTCGGTACCAACAGGTTCAATGATGGAGCCTGGAAGTAGCGGAACTTCAAGGTGATTTTCCGAAGGATCGAACACCAGCGTAACTTTGATGAGCTCCTTGTTTTCGTCGTGTTTGTCGAAGACGGAAAGTTTGAAAATCAGGAGGTTGTTGAATCCTGCCGCCAGTCTTGCGGTCAACTCGATATTGGACGCCGCCCGGTTATAGACAAAGTCGACGTCTTTCACGCTGGTCTCGATTCGCGACTGCCACCCCTGATAATCCCAGGTGGTCTTTTCGCTATCCGGTGTCTGGTACTCCACTGCACCAAACATTGGCGTGCCAGAGGGAAGCCAGTATTGGAAACGACCAGCGTTGCCATTGGCGAAAATATTGCCGATCAGCCTCACGTGGGCTTCGCCGTTCTTGAGGACCTCGACGGAGGGAGGTGAGGCCGGTCTGACCTCCGGCGCCATGCCGAATGACGGTGGCAGCGGTGTAACATTGAAGTTCTTGTCTATCTGTACCGTTCGCAGAAAATCATAGGTATCTGCATCGCCCGGAATCTCGGAAGGGACGCCCTGATAGTTCGAATACAGCATGAGCACCATCGACTCAGGTGACGTCGAGTGGTCATACACCGCAATGGTCTGGGTTTGCTCCGCAATTTCTTCCTGCGGTTTTTCGATCAGCGCTTTGGTCTGGCAGTAACTCTCGATGTAAACCCGCGGCGTGCTCCAGGTCTCGTCATATTTCTTGTAGCTGGCATATAGGCGGAACCTGGGATTGACCTTGACGCTCTGGTCGGCCTTGCCGTCAGCGGGGGCCTGCATGGCGTCCGCATCCTGAAGCTCCAGCTCGGCCCAGATCACGAACAGACGATTGTTGAACCAGCACGGGCGAATGGTGTGTTCCAGCGCCTTTTCCGAAATGGGCACGTTGGCTTTTTGCCAATCCGACCAGGCATTGGGTAGCGGCTTGTCATATTTGACCGGGGTTTCGCCTGCTGCACTCGCGGGCGCTTTGACCGCGCGCTGCGACATGTCCAGTGAGCGCCAGTAATAAGCATTTTCGGCAGGGGATTTGCCGATGAAATAATAAGTACTGTTGGCAAAATCTTCCCCGTCAATGTAGCCATTGCAGATTTTCAGGTTGGCAATTTCTTCGAACCTGGCAAGGTAAGCCAGCACTGCGGTTTGTACTGTTTCGGGCTGAATCTGCGCCTGGTTGAGGTCATTCTCCAGTTGCTCGAAACTGGCGCTCTTGGTCAGGCGCAAAGTCGGGTCCAGATAGATGTCCGGGAACGTGCGCAACTGCTGGAGGGCGGGCCAGATCGAGTAGCGATTGAGGCCGTCGCGCCAGGTGCTGGTTTGCAAAGGCGTAAAGCTGTCATCGCTGTAACCGGGCTCCAGGTTCAGCATCATGCTGTTGATTTGCTGTTGGTAGCTGGCAATGGCGCAGGCCACCGGACTGGTCGGGACATCCTGGCTGACCAGTACATCCAGCAACCAGAATTCATAAAGGTCGTTGGCGGTCTTGATCGTTTGAGCCAGCCCTTGCTCGATCAGGTAGGGATCGCTGGGTATTGCTTCGTGCAGATACAGTGCGAGCATCGCGTCACGCAGTGCTTCGTTAAGCGGCGCATCGAAGGCAGTCGTCATGATCGTTCCTCAACCATTGTCACGTGATGGGGCGGCGTTAGAGTGGGCGGCCATGACTCCCTCACCGACGGCTTTCCAGGCCAGCAGATCGCTTTGTTCGCCCAGCGCGGTGGCTTGCAATAGGGTTTTGGCGGCCAAGCCGCTGGCCTGACAAGCGGCCTGGCAACGACGGACCCAGTCGACTTGAGCCATCGAGGTGGCGCGTTTATCGGGGAGCGAGCTGGTCAGCTCGGCAACTTGCGCCTGCGGCCAGTTCAGCAAACGAGCAAGGGCAGCATCGGCCGTTTCGCTGGCGAGCTGGCGCAGGGCCTTGTTTTTCAATTGGGCCTTGGCTGGATTGGCGCAGCTGAAATAACTCAGGACATGGTCTTCGGACTGGCTCTGGCTGTGGAACCAATGACTGAAGCGTTCAAGCAGATAGAGATCGGAAAGCGAAGGCATGCTGTTACTGCCTTCCTCGTATGCCGCGCCACCCAGCCACATCGGATTGATTGCAAACAGGCGCAGAGCGCTATTGCTCAAACGCAGCTCTCTGGCGATCTCGGCGTGGCGAGCCACCCGTTGATAATCCTCGATCAACGCTTGGGGCAGCGGGGTCTTGAGTGCTTGCTGCAAAATGCTATAGGGCGTGGCCCACGCCCAGTGAATGACCGCCCGGCAGCAATCCGGCGCGAGTTTCGCGGTTTCCTGGAAAAGCCCTTCGAGCAACTGGGCCTGACAGTCATGCACATCGAGCAGGAACTTGACGAGTCTGTCTGCGCAAGCATCTTTGACAGGTTGGGCCAGCCCTAGACCTTTGAGCGCTTGCGCGACATCGGCCTGTAACCAGGCAACGGGTTCATCTGTCAGGGTCAGTGTGCGATCAAGGCCAGACAGCAGGCCGTCAGCAGTGATCAGATGGTGTTCGATCAGCAATTGAAACCAGTTGATTTCTCCTCGCTTGCGTTTGCCATCCTCTTGCAGTGGCAGACCCAGCGCATTGACTTGCGCCTCGGTCGCCAGGCTGCGGCGCGTATCGCTCTGCAGCGTGGTCAGACGCGCCCGCAACTCATCGGGCAGGGGAGCTTGCTCGGCCAATCTGATCTGCTGATCATTTTCCTGCTCTTCGGGATTTGGCGGGGCATCGATGCCCAGGCGTTGCAATACCTGCGTCACGGTCTGCTGACTGTCTTTGAGCCAGGCGAAGGCCCAATCCAGTTGCATCAGCACATCGAGGATGTCCGGATTCGCATCCGCAGTCGTTGCACTCAAGCGGCCGCTGGCCAGTGCGGTTTTGTAAGACGAGCCTCCGAGAAGTCCCGCCAACGCCAGCAGTTCTTCGACCGAGTGACCGAACAACCGGGCTATCCGCGCCTGGCGGTACAACGAGGAAACGGTAGGCAAGTCACGCTTGAGCGCGCCCACGTGCTTTTCGGTCTGACGGGCAATCAACAGCAAAGAGTCTTCGGTGGGTTGCACACCGAGCCCGGCACAGAGTTGCAGCAGGGTTTTCTGCGTCGCGGCATCAAGGGTGGTCAAATCGATGGGTGTTTGATCAAGAATCAGCGGTGTGTCGAACAGTTGCACATGGTTGAACACTTGATCGAACAACGGCACCGCGTCCTTGCCGCTGGCATAGGGGCTGAGGTCGTGCAGCAGCGCCGCGAACTCTTCAGGTTCGATGCTGTAGCGCTGGTTCAGGTAGCGATAGACGCCCAGCGCACGCAGGGTGTTTTCGTTGAGCTCCATGCCCAGGTTTGATTCGCCCTCGGCGCGGATGGCACTGCAGATCAACGTGTCGAGCCTGGCGAAAGGAATGCCGCTCCAGCGTTGCAGGCGGATCATCCGCTGAAGGCGATCGAGACGATCAAGTGAGGTTTTGGTCAGACGCCATTGTGTGTTGTCACCCGACGCTATCCGCTCCAGTCCTATGGCGTGGTCTGACTCATCGCTCAGGTCTGTTTCCGGGGCCGGTTCCGGCGCGCTGTCGGACAGTTCAGCACCGGGACCGATGCCATTGACGTAGCAGGCACCGTAGTGATTTGGAAAAGACCCGGTCAGCAGGTCAATCCTGTTCGGGGTCGGCTGCAGGTATGGACAATTGGGCGACAATCGCACTGCAAAGCTGCGGCGGGCCACAAGTTGCTCGACCTGTTCAGCGGTGAGGCCAGTGTGCTGCATGAAGTCGGTCAACAGGGTCAATTGCTGCACAGGCGCATCGCTGGTGACTTCGACACCGTAGGCGCCTTTGAAAAAGTTCTTTTCTGTCGTCGTCAGGCGGTACTGCTCATCCAGCGTAAAGGCGAAGCGCTGTCTGGCCAGACGGACCGGTTGCTCCACCGTCCCGGTGGCGGTGATCAGATCGAATCTGGCTGTGTATTCCTGCTCGGTCGGCGTGGGAAGGGTGGCAGCCTGGAAATGCACAACGATGGGTTTATCTATCGCAGCGTGCAGACGATTTATCAGCCAGCCAGTCCCTGTGAGGTCCGGCACGTTAGAGCTCAGATCGATACTGGCAGGCACGGTCTTGTCGTCTTTACGAAAGGTCAGTGAGACAACGGTTTTGGAGCCGCCTTGATTCGTTGGTGCGTCCGCCAACGGAGTCGCGACCACGTCGTCGGGCTGCCCGGACAGGAGCAAGTAACATCTGCTTGGTGTGGTATGTGGCCGCAGGTAGGCAGTGAGAGGGTTTTGCCAGCCGTTGATGAGATTGCTGCGGGTCAGATAAAAATGGCTGAACACCGGGGGGGCGAGCAGCAATTGCTGTTGTTGTGGGCTCAACCCGCACAGCAACCGTTGTGCCTGTAGCGCCGGTTGCTGCAATTGCCCATAGTCATTGATTGCCACCTGTTTGATCGGTAGCAACAGACTGGCCCGGTAATTCAACTCGCCCAGACGCGGCTTATTATCAGCGAGCCCAAGTTGGCATTGGTGATGATAGAAGTTGTAGGGCAGTTCGAAGGGGTAGCTCCGTTCGGCCAGTACCTGATAGGTGGATTTGCTTTTGTCGGGAAGATTGCCATCCAGATAGGTGCGCAGATGACTTTCCAATACCTGCGTGACAATTTCCAGCATTGGTCTCGGTGTGAAGGTGCTCTCCTGGCTGATCAACAGGTCCTTGAGGTCAGGACGGCGTTGATCCATCAACAGTCGCTTGGGATCCTCACTGGTGGCTTCCAGTTGCAGGGAAAATCTCCGCAGTTCAGTCAGGTAGGCCACCGGACTATCGTTGGCGGCAATGGCTCCGACCTTGGTGAACTCGTCCCAGTTTTCATTGAACATGCGTTGATAGGTAGCGCCCAGCGAAACCAGCGAGCTCACACCACTGCGTTGAGCCAGTTGCTGCAACGCGCCGGAAGAGGTCTGGTATTCCCGATACAGGCGCGAAATGAGCGCCGCATACTTCATCGCATTGTCATAAGCCACATCGGCGTTGGCGTCGCTGTGAAGGGCGAGCTGGCGAGCGAACGCTGCTTTGGATAAACGGACGATGTCGAAAACTGACGTGAAGCCCATTTGCTGCATGGCGGTGGGGAAGTCGTTGCGGTCTGTCTTCAATCTGGCGTCGGAACTGATGAGGGCGTTCATCAGGGAGGGGGTGTCGGCCATGACTTTGGATCTCCTGCCAGAAGGGGGCATTGGAAAAATGCCTGGGCAGGAACAAAGTAACGACAAAATGAACTTGGGTAACCTGTCAAACCTGACAGGTTTTCAACAGTTTTTTAGGCCTTATGGAAATCAATTGAATTGCTGTTATGCAATTTGCAAATGCTGACTTTTCCATGCTCAAGCATGACCGTCCGTCCGAACTGTCACAGTTGACAGGTAGCCGCAAGGAATGCACGACGTCAAGAATCGCATCTGAAGATCGGCAATTGCGCCGGGATAACGGGAGCGATGGATATGGATGACGAAAACAAGCTGCAACCGAATGGCCTGTGGCCGGCGCCTTTGATTTTGTCACCTTTAAGCAACTCTACAGTCTCGCCAGGCGGGTTCAATATCGTCGCTCTATCTCCTGGAGGAGTCACTGATAGTTGGAAAATCGAATGCTGGGGAGAAGCAACTGACCATCATGGTTCAGAAGATGAGTGGGCAAAGCTGGAGCATTGGGTACCTGATACGTCTTTTGATCGCTTTGGTGCGTACTTCAATTTCAAAGTCAGGTACAAGCAGGTCTGGGTCTGGAGTGAATGGGCTGAATGTCACAATTTGTATGTGCCGCAACCTGTACCGCCCGATCCGGCCAAACCGCCAAAACCGACCATTTATCCGCCACCCAAGCCGGCATCAGTAAGAGAGTCACTGGGCATTGGCGGCGTTTTGCTTAATGCCAAGGTGCACATGTACACCGACAGAGACATACCGGTGCCTGGCATTTACGTTGTCAACACAGGCATTTTCATGCCAACAGCGGAGTGGGTTGCAGGTACCACTCGGGTCAAGGTTGTGCAGATCCTGAACGGCATGGCTTCGGATCCGAGCAATCTGGTTTCCGTTTCAGTGGGGCTATCCAGACCAAGCATTGACTGGCCACCGAACCCGGCCATGGGTAATCAAACGCTAAACATAACCGGCGTAGAGACAGGTGACGTCACGCTGCGAATGTTTACCGAGGCAGACGCACTTGTCGCTGGCAGTTTCACCGGTAGTGGCGCAACTCGCGTATTTACGCCCACAGAGAGATGGCGCGGTGGCACGACCGTTGTATCTGTTGTGCAGACCCTGGGCGGTGTGTCTTCCGATCCAAGCCTTTCGGTCTCCGTTAGAGTGAAGCCATTCAAACCCCACATCTCACTCCCGCCCAACCCGTCTTCCAGTACCCAGTCACTGGAAATTACCGGTGTTGCGAACGGCGACGTTACTTTGCAGATGTCTAACGCCGCCGATGGCGTGGTGGCCGGCAGTTTTACCGGCAGTGACAGCAAACGTACTTTCACCCCAACGGCGAACTGGGCTGCGGGTATCACCCGCGTCAAGGTCGTGCAGACTGTAGACGGTATGCATTCTGATCCGAGTGGACCGGTTTCTGTGCCAGTGAAACCCTCCAGACCAAGCATTGCCGAACCACCGAAACCGGCGTTGGGCAATCAAACGCTAAAAATAAGCGGTGTGGTGAGCGCTGTGGTCAGCCTGCAAATGTATACCGCCGCAAATGCCCCTGTAGCTGGCAGCTTTACCGGCAATGGCGATACTCGCATTTTTTATCCAGCGGTCAACTGGGGTGGGGGCATCACCGTGGTCACGGTTGTGCAGAGTGTTGACGGTATAGCCTCCGACCCGAGCGCCCCGGTTCCTATTGCAGTGAAGCCGTCCAAACTAACCATTACACCACCACCCAGTCCGGCTGCAGCGAAAGAGCCGTTGATCATTACCGGTGTTTCCTCGGGCGTTGCCGTCCTACAAATGTCCACCACCGGAGGTGCGCCGATAGAGGGCGAGTTCGCCGGTAGTGGCACGGAGCGTACCTTTGTATCAAAAACTGGCTGGAAGCCAGGCAGTACGGACGTCTGGGCCGTGCAAACGATAAACGGGATGGTCTCGGATCCAAGCGATCCGGTCACTGTTTCGGTAATAGAGAAGCCTCCCGCCCCCGTAATCATTCAGCCTCTACCCCACACCGTTCATCATGCCGATGTCAGGGTGCAAGGAACGTGCATTGCGGGAGCGACGATCACCTTGCAAAGTGCCGCTGGCACCTCTCTGCAAGGCGACCTGACCTACGATGCAACGACATGGTCTTTCGAGTACCTGTGGCTGCCCGGTCCTAAACATATCAAGGCGCAGCAGAGTGTGAATGGAGATACGTCTGAAGCAACCGCTGTCCTCGAGTTCTACATCAAGCCAGCTACGCCTGACATCGAGCCGCCAACCGACCCGGCAACACCGAAACAGCCTTTGAAAATCACCGGTGTCGCGTCAGGCGTCGTCACCCTGCAAATGTTCACCCAACCCGATAGAGCTGTGCCTGGCGAATTCGCCAGCAACGGAGCCAACCGCCTCTTCACTCCGGTGGAGGACTGGTCGCCCGGCGAAAACACCGTCTACGTCATCCAGACAGTAAACGGCGTGGACTCTGACCCCAGTGACTTGTGCACTTTCACCGTGGAGGTGGAGGACCGGCCCGACGCCCCTCAATTCCAGCAACCGCAGGCGGGGGGCTTAACCTCACGGTATCCCTCCCTCAAGATCGCCGGCCTGCCAGGCGCGCTGCAAACCGTTCGTTTTGAGAACGGTGCGACGTTGCACGAAGAGACAGCGGGTGCAGACGGGATCCTGACATTCACAGTGGTGGAACCGTTGGATCCAGGCACCATTGTCCTTGAGGCTAAACAGGCCAGCGGTGGGACTGATTCGGATTGGAGCGCGCCGCATCGGTTTACGGTCAAGGCTGCCCCGTCAACTCCATCGATCGAAGCGCCACGGGCGAACTCCGAAACATCACGCTATCCGAGGATTCGAGGCACAGGAGCAACGGGAGGTGAGATTGTCCTGCGTCATGCGCTTGATCCCAAGGAAGAGTTTGCCATCGTCGACGGTTCAACCCGGTGGAATTGGACCGCAGAAAAAGCGTGGCCCCTCGGAGACTACGCCGTGCAGGCCCGGCAGACATTCGACGGCGACTGGTCCGACTGGACTGAGGCTCGCTCCTTCAAGGTCAGCGAATCGCGGTATGCCATTGGCGACGCTACACCCGCCATCGGTACACCGGTGGTGGGCACCGAGCAGAGCGTGCTGTTGCGAATCCAGGTCATCTCCGGTGTCAGCGGGGAGGTAGCGGCTGGCGTGGAGGTGAAGTGGCGCGTCAATGGCGAGGAGGAATTGCTGGCGACAACGCAGACCGATGTCAACGGCTGGACCAGTTATCGCTATACACCTGAGACAGTCGGCAAGCATGAAATTCTGGCGGACGTCACTCAGGATAACGCCGGTGTGATTTTGACCGAACTCTATGAAGTGAATGCCGTACTGGACGATGTCTGGGCGCAGGCAGCAGAGCTTTATCTGGACGGTGAGCGCGTCGACGCTGCAAGCGAACTCGTGCTGTTGAGAAAAAACCTGCCCTATAAGCTGGAGCTGAAGATTGCCGACGACAGTGTTTTGATTGGCTCTACCGTCACTTTGCAGAACTTCTGGGGCGCGAAGGAACGAGGCCTGACTTTCAACCCTGATCTGGGCACGCCGCTGACAATAAACAAAGGATCGTCAATCCATTGGTATATTTCTACCGAAGAGGCGAACAGTGGTTTTTATGGTTTGAGTCTGGCCAGTTCGATACTGCCCGACTGGGAGCTGCCCGGGCGAGTGGAAGCGGGGGATTTGGCTGACGCCGTGAGGTTTGATCTGGATGGGTTCCCCCAGGTGTTCGGTGGTGCCCCGGCGTACCCCTGCCTTGGGGCCACGCATACATTGACTTTGCGACCCCAGGACAGCAGTTTTTTGCTCGGCCAGGACGTGGTTCTGGAGTTGAGTGCGCAAGCGGCCGATCTAGGCGTGACCTTGAGTCCGAGCATCCCGCAAACGCTCGGCGAGGACGGGGTGAGCTGGTTGCTGAACTGCGTCGACAGTACCAGTGCCGGCGATTTCGCAGTCTGGTTGAAGGTGCCGGCGCTGGAATTCAGTTCGCTGGAGTTGCCCATGTCGCTGGCGCATAACAGTGCTGAGGTATCTGAAAGATTCGGCCCTCAGCAAATGGGAGGTTCGGCCTCGTTCTGGAGATATGGCATTCGCGCGGTTTCCACTTTCACGGGGCTGCCGGCGGGGGGAGTGCCGGTGACCGTCGCGGTGACTGGCAAGCCAACCATGGAAAATGTTACTGCTCGCGATGGCTGGATATTTATCAGCTACTACGACGGAGAGTCTGCAAGCCTGACCATTCGTAACCGCTATGGAAAGTAGTGGCTGAGCAAGCGTCGACAAGGGGAGTGAGGCGCGGTACTCGTCGAGGGTAGTTTGCTGTGCAACAAATCCCGGACAAAAAAAACGGCACCTGCGAAGGTGCCGTTTTCATGTGTAGCCAGATCAGCCGAGCAATCAGCCCGCCAGACCAGCCTGCTGTACCAGCACCAGCAATGGCTGCGGGTACACGCCCAGGAAGAAAGCGACCAGGGCGATGGCCAGCAGCATTACGCCGCCTGCCTTCTGTTCCCAGTGCAATTGGGCGTCGTGGCGACGCAGGTTTGGCTCGATCAGGTACAGGGTGACCATCACGCGCAGGTAGTAGAACACGCCGATGGCGCTGCCCAGTACCAGTGCGCCGACCAGCCACCACTGACGCGTTTCGACGCCGCTGGCGATGATGTAGAACTTGCCGATGAAGCCAGCGGTCAGCGGAATGCCGGCCAGGGACAGCATCATCACGGTGAGCACGGCGGTCAGATACGGACGGCGCCAGAACAGGCCGCGGTACTCGTACAGGGCGTCGGCGTCGCGGCCGTTGTACGGCGAGGACATCAGGGTGATCACGCCGAACGCGCCGAGGCTGGTGATGACATAAGTCACCAGATAGACGCCGATGGCTTCTACCGCCAGCCCCTTGCTCGCCACCAGTGCGATCAGCAGATAGCCGAAGTGCGCGATGGACGAGTAACCGAGCAGACGCTTGAGGTTGCTCTGGGTCAGGGCCAGCAGGTTACCGAACAGGATCGAGGCGACCGCGATAACGCTGAGCACATCGCTCAGCACACCACTGCTGGCAGCAGGGGAGAGCTGGAACAGACGCACCATCACCGCAAACACCGCGACCTTCGAAGCGGTGGCGAGGAACGCCGCCACTGGTGCCGGAGCACCTTCGTAGACGTCGGGCGTCCACAGGTGGAACGGTACCAGCGACAGCTTGAACGCCAGACCGATCAGCATCATGCCCAGGCCCAGTTGCGCCAGCGGGCTTGGCAGGCCGGTCGCGGCCAGGGCCTGACCGATGCCGACGAAGCTCAGCGAACCGGCGTCGGCGTAGAGCAGCGCCATACCGAACAGCAGGAACGCGGAACCGGCGGCCGACAGCACCATGTACTTGATGCCGGCTTCCAGCGAACGCTTGTTGAAAAAGGCGTAAGCGACCAGACCGTAGACCGGTACCGAGAGCAGCTCCAGACCGATGAACAACCCGGCCAGGTGCTGCGCGCTGACCAACACCAGACCACCGGCGGCGGCCATCAGGATCAGCAGGTACAGTTCTTCGCGATTGCCCGGGTAACCCGAACCGCCATCACCCAGATAGGCGTGGGCGAGGGTGACGCAGGCGAGGGTGGCGACCAGGATCATCGCCATGTACAGGCAGGCAAACGCGTCGATCTGCAGCAACGGGGTGACGGCCAGAGGCGCGACTTTCAACGCAGGCAGGATCGACAGCAGGGCCAGGTTCAGACCCGCCACCGAAATCAGGAAGGTCTGCGAGTGGTTGCGGCGCCAGGCGATTGCCAGCATCACCACGATAATGGTGAGGCTGGTGATCAACAGTGGCGCAAGCGCAATAAAGTGTCGAATCGTGAATTCCATAGCGCTCTTACCGGGCCGAAGCGAGTTGAGAGAAGGCGGTGCCGAGCCACTGCTGCACGCCATGCATGGTGGCGGCAGAGGTGTCGAGGAACGGTTGCGGGTAGACGCCGAGGTAAATCAGCAACACCGCCAGACCGAGCACCATGATCAGTTCGCGCGCGTCCATGCCGTGCAGCACCGCGTCGGATTTCGACGGGCCGAAGTAGGCACGGTGGATCATGATCAGCGAGTAGACCGACCCGAACACCAGACCGGAAGTGGCAATCGCCGTGACCCATGGAGCGCTGGCGAAGGAGCCGATCAGGATCAGGAACTCGCCGACAAAGTTACCGGTGCCCGGCAAGCCCAGCGACGCCGCCGCGAAGAACAGGCTGATCGCCGGCAGGTAAGCGATACGCGACCACAGACCGCCCATCTCACGCATGTCACGCGTATGCAGACGCTCGTACAACTGACCGCTGAGGATAAACAGCGCCGCTGCCGACAGACCGTGCGCCAGCATCTGGATCACTGCGCCTTGCAGCGCCAGTTGGCTGCCGGAGTAGATGCCGATCAACACGAAGCCCATGTGGGAAACGGAAGAGAAGGCAATCAGACGCTTGATGTCGGTTTGTGCGAACGCCAGGAACGCGCCGTAGAAGATCCCGATCAGACCGAGGGTCATGGCGATCGGCGCGAACTCCGCCGAAGCGTTCGGGAACAGCGGCAGGGCGAAACGCAGCAGACCGTAGGCCGCGGTTTTCAGCAGGATACCGGCGAGGTCGACGGAACCGGCAGTCGGTGCCTGGGCGTGAGCATCAGGCAGCCAGGAGTGGAACGGTACGACGGGCAGCTTGACCGCGAAAGCGATGAAGAAACCGAGCATCAGAATGTACTCGGTGGTCATCGACATCTTGGTTTTCAACAGGTCGGCGTAGTTGAAGGTGATCACGCCGGTGTTGTTGAAGTTGACCAGCACCAGACCGAGGATCGCCACCAGCATGATCAGGCCGGACGCCTGAGTGAAGATGAAGAACTTGGTCGCTGCGTAGATCCGGGTTTTCTTGCCGTCCGAAGAACTGTGACCCCAGAGCGCGATGAGGAAGTACATCGGCACCAGCATCATTTCCCAGAAGAAGAAGAACATGAACAGGTCGAGGGCGAGGAACACGCCGACCACACCGCCCAGGATCCACATCAGGTTCAGGTGGAAGAAGCCAACGTGACGTTGAATCTCTTTCCACGAGCAGAGTACCGAGAGGATACCCAGCAGACCGGTCAGCAGGATCATCAACAGCGACAGGCCGTCGAGGGCCAGGTGCACGTTGATGCCGAAACGCTGGATCCAGACATGCTTGAACTCAAGCGCCCAGGTCGGATCGGCGCCCGGCGCCGGTGCGAATGAATAGTCACCGTGGGCCCACAGCCAGAGGCCGAGCGCGAGTTCCAGGGTCATGGTCAACAGCGCAATCCAGCGCGGGAGGGTAGCGCCGAAGCGCTCACCCATCCAGCACAGCAGGCCGCCGATGAAGGGGATCAGGATTAGCCAAGGCAGAATCATGACGGGCTCGTTTCCTTTCGCAAATTCGCAAGGTTCATATCAGACCGCTACCAGCACGATGGCGCCGATCACCAGCACGGCACCAGCAGCCATCGAGGCGGCGTACCAACGCAGTTGACCGGTCTCGGTGCGGCTCAGGGCAGTGTGACCACCCTTGGCCATACGCGGGATCAGACCGATGGTCTGGTCGAGCGGGTCTTTGCGCAGTACATGGCTGATCGCAAGGTACGGCTTGACGAACAGTTTGTCGTAGATCCAGTCGAAGCCCCAGGCAGCGAACCACCAGGCCGAAAGGAAACGGCCGATGCCGCTGTTGGCGATCGCCGTGACGAAGCGACGCTTGCCGAGGAACAGCAGCGCTGCCAGCAGGATACCGGCCAGGGCGATGGCGCCCGAGGCGATTTCCAGACTGTGTTTGGCTTCGCCACCGGCATGCCCGACGCTTTGCGGCAGTACGCCGTGCAGCGGTGGCACGATCATCGCGCCGACGAAAGTCGACAGCACGATCAGTACCGACAGCGGCAGCCAGTGGGCAATGCCGTGGCCGGCGTGGGCTTCGGTCTTGGCTTCACCGTGGAACGCGATGAAGATCAGGCGGAAGGTATACAGCGACGTCATGAACGCACCGACCAGACCTGCGTAAAGCAGACCCTGGTTGCCGCTGGCGAACGCTTCCCAGAGGATTTCGTCCTTGGAGTAGAAGCCTGCGGTAACCAGTGGCAGAGCGGCCAGCGCGGCACCACCGACGATGAAGCTGGCGTAGGCCAGTGGCAGTTTCTTCCACAGACCGCCCATCTTGAAGATGTTCTGCTCGTGGTGGCAGGCGACGATCACCGCACCGGAAGCAAGGAACAGCAGGGCCTTGAAGAAGGCGTGGGTCATCAGGTGGAAGATCGCGCCTTCCCAGGCGCCAACGCCCAGCGCCAGGAACATGTAGCCGATCTGGCTCATGGTCGAGTAGGCGAGGATACGTTTGATGTCGGTCTGCACCAGCGCGGCGAAACCGGCCAGTACCAGGGTCACGCCACCGACGATGCCGACGAGGTGCAGGATGTCCGGCGCCAGCGCAAACAGACCGTGGGTACGGGCAATCAGGTAGACACCGGCGGTCACCATGGTCGCGGCGTGGATCAGTGCCGAAACCGGGGTAGGGCCGGCCATCGCATCCGCGAGCCAGGTTTGCAGCGGCAGTTGCGCCGATTTACCGACAGCACCGCCGAGCAGCATCAGGGTTGCCAGAACGATCCAGAAGTCACCGACCTTGAAGTGCTCCGGCGCACGTACCAGCAGTTCCTGGACGTTCAGCGTGCCCAGTTGCTGGAACAGGATGAACAGGCCGATGGCCATGAACACGTCGCCGATGCGGGTGACGATGAACGCCTTGAGTGCCGCGTTACCGTTGTTGCGGTTGCTGTAGTAGAAACCGATCAACAGGTACGAGCACAGGCCCACGCCTTCCCAGCCGAAGTAGATGAACAGCAGGTTATCGCCGAGGATCAGGAACAGCATGCTGGCGATGAACAGGTTGGTGTACGAGAAGAAGCGCGAGTAACCGTCTTCACCACGCATGTACCAGGACGCGAACAGGTGGATCAGGAAGCCGACGCCGACGACCACGCCGAGCATGGTCACCGACAGGCCATCCAGGTACAGCGCGAAGTTCGGCTGGAAACCTTCCACCGACATCCAGCGCCACAGCACCTGGGTGTACACGCCACCTTCCGGCGGCGCGACGTTGAATTGCCAGATCACGTAAGCGGTGACGATGGCCGACAGGCCGATCGAACCGACACCGATCAGCGCCGAGAGGTTTTCCGAGAAGCGGCCGCGCGAGAACGACAGCAACAGGAACCCGATCAGAGGGAATACGAAAGTCAGAAAGAGTAGGTTCATCCGCGCATCTCACTGGCAGCGTCGATATCGAGCGTGTGGAAGCGGCGATACAGTTGCAGCAGGATCGCCAGGCCAATACTGGCCTCGGCTGCGGCAAGGCTGATCACCAGGATGAACATGATCTGTCCATCCGGCTGCGCCCAGCGGGCGCCCGCAACGATGAAGGCCAGGGCAGAGGCGTTCATCATCACTTCCAGACTCATCAACACGAACAAAATGTTGCGGCGGACCATCAGGCCGACCAGACCAAGGCAGAACAGGATGCCGGCGACGGCCAGTCCATGTTCGAGAGGGATAGCAGGCATGTCTTACTCCTTCGCCTCGTTACGGCCCAAATGGAACGCCGTGACGGCTGCGGCGAGCAGCAGCATCGAGGCGAGTTCGACCACCAGCAGGTACGGGCCGAACAGGCTGATGCCCACGGCTTTCGCGTCTACGGTGGTGTGGCCGATGGCCTGGCCGCTCTGGTGAGCGAACAGCACATACAGCAGTTCGGCCAGCAGCAGCGCGGCAAGAATCACCGGTCCTGCCCAGATGCCGGGCTTGAGCCAGGTGCGTTCCTGCTGCACCGAGGCGGGACCCAGGTTGAGCATCATCACCACGAACACGAACAGCACCATGATGGCACCGGCGTAGGCGATCACTTCGAGCACGCCGGCGAACGGTGCGCCGAGGGCGAAGAAGGTCATGGCCACGGCGATCAACGAGATGATCAGGTAGAGCAGGGCGTGCACGGGGTTGGTGTTGGTGACCACACGCAGCGTGGACACCACAGCAATACCCGATGCGAAATAGAAAGCGAATTCCATCGTTCTTCCTTAAGGCAGCAAGCTCTTCACGTTGATCGGTTCGGCTTCGTTCTGCGCAGCGCCTTTCGGCTTGCCAGCGATTGCCATACCTGCAACACGATAGAAGTTGTAATCAGGGTTTTTGCCGGGGCCGGAGATCAGCAGATCTTCTTTCTCGTACACCAGGTCCTGACGTTTGAACTCGGCCATCTCGAAATCCGGGGTCAGCTGGATCGCGGTGGTCGGGCAGGCTTCCTCGCAGAGACCGCAGAAAATGCAGCGCGAGAAGTTGATCCGGAAGAAGTCCGGGTACCAGCGACCGTCTTCGGTTTCAGCTTTCTGCAGCGAGATGCAACCCACCGGGCAAGCCACGGCGCACAGGTTGCAGGCCACGCAGCGTTCTTCGCCATCGGGGTCGCGGGTCAGGACGATGCGGCCACGGTAGCGCGGCGGCAGATAGACCTGCTCTTCGGGGTATTGCAGGGTGTCGCGTTTGCGAAAGCCATGGCCGAAGACCATGACCAGGCTGCGCAACTGGGTACCGGTACCCTTAACGATGTCGCCAATATATTTGAACATGGGTCAAATCCTCACTGAACCGCAACCGCAGGCGTGTTCAACAACACAACCGCAGCGGTCACCAGCAAATTGATCAGGGTCAGTGGCAGGCAGAATTTCCAGCTGAAATCCATCACCTGGTCATAACGCGGACGCGGGATGGAAGCGCGCAGCAGGATGAACAGCATGATGAAGAACGCGGTCTTCAGTGCGAACCAGACGAAGGACAGTTGCGGCAGGATGCCGAACGGACCGTGCCAGCCACCGAAGAACAGGGTGACCAGCAGCGCCGAGATCAGGATGATGCCGATGTATTCACCGACGAAGAACATGCCCCATTTCATACCGGCGTATTCAATGTGGTAACCGTCGGCCAGTTCCTGTTCCGCTTCCGGCTGGTCGAACGGGTGACGGTGAGTCACGGCGACGCCAGCGATGAAGAAGGTACAGAAGCCGAAGAACTGCGGAATGATGAACCACAGGTTCTGCGCCTGGTACTCGACGATGTCGCGCATGTTGAACGAGCCGACCTGCACCACGATGCCCATCAGGGCCAGGCCCATGAACACTTCGTAGGACACGGTCTGCGCCGAGGCACGCAAGCTGCCGAGCAGGGCGAACTTGTTGTTGCTCGACCAGCCGGCGAACAGCACCGCGTACACCGACAGACCGGCCATGGCGAAGAAGAACAGCAGGCCGATGTTCAGATCCGCCACGCCCCAGGTCGGGGTGATCGGGATGATCGCGAAGGCGATCAGCAGGGCGGACATGGCCACCACCGGCGCCAAAGTGAAGATCACCTTGTCGGCAAACGGCGGGGTCCAGTCTTCCTTGAAGAACATCTTCAGCATGTCGGCGGCGATCTGGAACATGCCGAACGGGCCAACGCGGTTCGGACCGTAACGGTCCTGCCACCAGCCCAGCAGGCGACGTTCGACAAAGCTGAGCAAGGCGCCCGCGACCACCACGGCCAGCAGGATCACGATGGCTTTGATGACCGTCAGGATCACATCGATCACTTCAGGGGTGAACCAGGTCATTGCGCTGCCTCCTGCAGACCGTCGACGGATACGCCGGCGAATGCCGGTGGAATGCCGGCGATGCCCGCAGGCAATGCCACCAGACCGGCGCCCAGTTCTTCATTGATGCGCAGCGGCAGACGCAGGGTCTGGCCGGCAACGTTCAGGCTCAGCAGAGCACCGTCGTTGACGCCGAGGCGATCCGCTTCGGATTTCGCCAGAGCCACGTACGGAGCCGGAATGCGCTCTTGCACCGGCGCGGCTTTCGAAGAATTTTCTTCGCTGCCGAACAGGTGGTAGAACGGCACGGCCTGCCAAGTGCCCGGCGCCGGATTGAATGCGCGCGGAGCAGCAGCGAACCAGTTCAGCGAGTCGCCAGTGCTTTCGATCAGGCGCGTGCCCGGATCGCCAGCGCGCAGATGACCACCGACTTCGTCCTGGAACTTGTTCCAGGCTTGTGGCGAGTTCCAGCCCGGCGACCATGCGAATGGCACTTGTTGACGCGGTTCGGCGGAGCCCGAGTAACCTTCCATGGAGAAGGCGAACGCGGTGTCCTGGTCTTGCGGGGTGCGTGGTTCGTGAACGCTGATGTCGGCGCGCATCGCGGTGCGACCGGAGTAACGCAGCGGCTCACGGGCCAGTTTCAGACCCTTGATGCGGAACGCAGCGGAAGGTGCAGCATCGACGATACGTGCCAGTTGCGCGGTGCTCGAGGCAACGGCAGCGGTGACGTGGTCGAGTTGCGTCCAGTCGATCGGCTGGTTCAGCAGGGTCGCGCGCAGGGCGTGCAGCCAGCGCCAGCCTTCGTGAACCAGGATGCTCGCGTCCATGTATTGCGGATCGAAAACCTGGAAGAAGCGCTGGGCGCGGCCTTCCTGGCTGACCAGCGTACCGTCGCCCTCGGCGAAGCTCGCCGCTGGCAGAACCAGGTGCGCGCGATCGGTGGTGGCGGTTTTCTGATGGTCGGCAACGATCACCACTTTTGCAGCGTTCAGTGCGGCATCGACCTTGGCTTTGGCGGTGCGGGTGTACAGATCGTTTTCCAGCACGACGATCGCGTCGGCCTTGCCATCGATGACCGCTTGCAGCGCGGCGTCGACCGACTCGCCACCGAGCATGGCCAGACCGAGGCTGTTGGCCTCCGGCACGATCAGGCTGATCGAACCGTTCTTCTCGCGCAGCTTCAGGGCTTTGGCGATGTTCGCGGCAGCTTCGATCAAGGCTTTGGAGCCCAGCGAAGTACCGGCGATGATCAGCGGGCGCTTGGCGGCGAGCAGGGCATCGGCGATGCGCTGCGCCAGTTCCAGGGCTTCGGTGTCCAGACCTTCAACGGCCGGCGCGCTGGCATCCAGCGCGTGAGCCACGGCGAAACCGATGCGCGCCAGATCGTCGGGAGCGGCGTGTACGCATTCTTCGGCAACGTCGTCGAGTTTGGTTTCGGCGAGGCTGGCGATGAACAGCGGGTTCAGCGCGTGCTGGCCGATGTTCTTCACCGCCGCGTCGAGCCAAGGCTGGACGCGCATGGCTTCAGCCATGTCTTCAGCCTTGCCCTTGACCGACTGACGCAGAGCCAGCGCCATACGTGCAGCGGTCTGGGTCAGGTCTTCACCGAGGACGAAAATCGCGTCGTGATCTTCGATGTCGCGCATGTTCGGCACTGGCAGCGGGCTGTCGTTCAGCACCTGCAGGACCAGACGAATGCGCTCCAGCTCGGAGGCTTCGATACCCGAATAGAAGTGCTCGGCACCGACCAGTTCGCGCAACGCGTAGTTGCTCTCAAGGCTGGCACGCGGCGAACCGATACCAACGATGTTGCGTCCGCGCAGCAGGTCGGCGGCTTTGTCCAGCGCAGCGTCGAGGCTGAGCTTGGTGCCATCGGCCAGCAGCGGCTGACGTGGACGGTCAGTGCGGTTCACGTAGCCATAACCGAAACGGCCACGGTCGCAGAGGAAATACTGGTTCACCGAACCGTTGAAACGGTTTTCGATGCGACGCAGTTCACCGTAACGCTCGCCCGGGGAAATGTTGCAACCGCTCGAGCAGCCATGGCAGATGCTCGGGGCGAACTGCATGTCCCACTTGCGGTTGTAGCGCTCGGAGTGAGTCTTGTCGGTGAACACGCCGGTCGGGCAGACCTCGGTGAGGTTGCCGGAGAACTCGCTTTCGAGGGTGCCGTCTTCAACGCGACCGAAGTACACGTTGTCGTGGGCGCCGAATACACCGAGGTCGGTACCGCCGGCGTAGTCCTTGTAGAAACGCACACAGCGGTAGCAGGCGATGCAGCGGTTCATTTCGTGAGAAATGAACGGGCCGAGTTGCTGGTTCTGGTGGGTGCGTTTGCTGAAGCGATAACGGCGCTCGTTGTGGCCGGTCATCACTGTCATGTCTTGCAGGTGGCAGTGACCGCCTTCCTCGCACACCGGGCAGTCGTGCGGGTGGTTGGTCATCAGCCATTCGACAACGCTGGCGCGGAACGCCTTGGATTCTTCATCGTCGATGGAGATCCAGGTGTTGTCGGTGGCAGGGGTCATGCAGGACATGACGATGCGACCACGGGTGTCGTTCTCGTCGGTGTACTGCTTGACCGCGCACTGGCGGCAGGCCCCGACGCTACCAAGCGCGGGATGCCAGCAGAAATATGGAATGTCGAGGCCCAGCGACAGACATGCCTGTAACAGGTTGTCTGCCCCGTCGACTTCGAGCGCTTTGCCGTCTACGTGGATAGTGGCCATGGTTCAAAGGTCTTCGTTGGCCCGGTGTCAGCGGGCGTGGCTAATGGAATCTTGTTATGCGTCCGAATCCAAACAGCCCCGGAGGGCGTCATCGGACGAAAGGCGAAGGGCACGGACCCTTCGCCTTTTTAAACGTTTACGCGCCGACTACGATCGGCCTTGCCAGAGGCGGGACGGCGGCGCTGACAGGCGCGATACCGGCTTCGAACTCTGGACGGAAGTATTTGATGGCGCTGCCCAGCGGCTCCACGGCACCCGGTGCGTGAGCACAGAAGGTCTTGCCCGGGCCGAGGAAACCGACCAGACCCAGCAGGGTCTCGATGTCGCCTGGCTGGCCCTTGCCCTGTTCGATGGCCATCAGCAGCTTGACGCTCCATGGCAGACCATCGCGGCACGGGGTGCAGAAACCGCAGGATTCGCGAGCGAAGAACTGCTCCATGTTGCGCAGCAGCGAGACCATGTTGACGCTGTCGTCCACCGCCATCGCCAGACCGGTACCCATCCGGGTGCCGACCTTGGCGATACCGCCGGCATACATTTGTGCGTCGAGGTGCTCGGGCAGGAGGAAACCGGTACCGGCACCCCCTGGTTGCCAGGCCTTGAGCTTGAAGCCGTCGCGCATGCCGCCGGCGTAATCTTCGAACAGTTCACGACCGGTGACGCCGAATGGCAGTTCCCACAGGCCCGGGTTCTTGACCTTGCCGGAGAAGCCCATGAGTTTGGTGCCCATGTCTTCGGAGCCTTCGCGGGCCAACGATTTGTACCAGTCAACGCCGTCGGCAATGATCGCCGGCACGTTGCACAGGGTTTCGACGTTGTTCACGCAGGTCGGCTTGCCCCACACGCCGACGGCGGCAGGGAAGGGCGGCTTGGAGCGCGGGTTGGCGCGGCGGCCTTCGAGGGAGTTGATCAGTGCGGTTTCTTCACCGCAGATGTAACGCCCGGCGCCGGTGTGGACGAACAGCTCGAAATCGAAACCCGAACCGAGAATGTTCTTGCCCAGCAGGCCGGCCGCCTTGGCTTCTTCCACGGCGCGGTTGAGGTGCTTGGCGGCGGTGGTGTATTCGCCGCGCAGGAAGATGTAGCCACGGTAGGTTTTCAGCGCACGGGCACTGATCAGCATGCCTTCGATCAGCAGATGGGGCAGTTGCTCCATCAGCATGCGGTCTTTCCAGGTGTTCGGCTCCATTTCATCCGCGTTGCACAGCAGGTAGCGGATGTTGATGGATTCGTCCTTGGGCATCAGGCCCCACTTCACACCAGTGGGGAAGCCGGCACCGCCGCGGCCTTTGAGGCCAGCGTCTTTGACGGTCTGGACGATGGCGTCCTGATCCATCTCGGCGAAGGCTTTGCGCGCAGCGGCGTAACCGTTCTTGGCCTGGTACTCGTCAAGCCACACGGCTTCGCCGTCATCGCGCAGACGCCAGGTCAGCGGGTGCGTCTCGGCCGAGCGTTGGATGCGGTTGGCTGGACCAAAAGATGTCAGGGTCATACGTAGCCCTCGAGCAGTTTGGCCACGCCAGCAGGCTGCACGTCGCCAAAGGTGTCGTCGTCGATCATCAGCGCCGGTGCCTTGTCGCAGTTGCCGAGGCAGCAAACAGGCAGCAGGGTGAAACGACCGTCGGCGGTGGTCTGACCCAGGCCGATGCCCAGATTGTTCTGGATTTCGCTGACCACCGACTCGTGGCCGCCGATGTAGCAGACCATGCTGTCGCAGACGCGAATGATGTGGCGGCCGACCGGCTGACGGAAGATCTGGCTGTAGAACGTCGCCACGCCTTCAACGTCGCTGGCCGGGATGCCGAGGATCTCGCCGATCGCGTACAAGGCGCCATCCGGCACCCAGCCGCGTTCCTTCTGAACGATCTTCAGGGCTTCGATCGACGCCGCGCGCGGGTCTTCGTAGTGATGCAGCTCGTGCTCGATGGCCGAGCGCTCGGTTTCACTCAAGGTGAAACGGTCTGTCTGGATAAGCGTGCTGTTCATGCTTAGCGGTCCACGTCGGCCATAACGAAGTCGATACTACCCAGGTACGCAATCAAGTCCGCGACCATGCTGCCTTTGATCACCGAAGGGATCTGTTGCAGGTGCGGGAAGCTCGGAGTACGGATCCGGGTACGGTAGCTCATGGTGCCGCCGTCGCTCGTCAGGTAATAACTGTTGATGCCCTTGGTCGCTTCGATCATCTGGAAGGATTCGTTGGCCGGCATGACCGGGCCCCACGAAACCTGCAGGAAGTGCGTGATCAGGGTTTCGATGTGCTGCAGCGTGCGCTCTTTCGGCGGCGGCGTGGTCAGCGGGTGATCCGCCTTGTACGGGCCTTCCGGCATGTTGCGCATGCATTGATCGATGATCTTGATGCTCTGGCGCATCTCTTCGACGCGGACCATGCAGCGGTCATAGGCATCGCCGTTGACGGCCAGTGGCACTTCGAATTCGAAGTTCTCGTAGCCCGAGTACGGACGCGCTTTGCGCAGGTCGAAATCGCAACCGGTCGAACGCAGGCCGGCACCGGTGACGCCCCATTCCAGGGCCTCTTTGGTGTTGTAGGCAGCGACGCCGACGGTACGACCCTTGAGGATGCTGTTCTGCAGGGCGGCCTTGGTGTATTCGTCCAGACGCTTGGGCATCCACTCGACGAAATCCTTGACCAGTTTTTCCCAGCCGCGCGGCAGGTCGTGGGCGACGCCACCGATGCGGTACCAGGCCGGGTGCAGACGGAAACCGGTGATCGCCTCGATCACCGTGTACGCCTTCTGGCGGTCGGTGAAAGTGAAGAACACCGGGGTCATGGCGCCGACGTCCTGGATGTAGGTACCCAGGAACAGCAGGTGACTGGTGATCCGGAAGAATTCGGCCATCATGATGCGGATGACATCGACCTTCTGCGGCACCTTGATGCCGGCGAGCTTCTCGACCGAGAGCACGTACGGCAGGTTGTTCATCACGCCGCCGAGGTAGTCGATACGGTCGGTGTACGGAATGTAGCTGTGCCAGGACTGACGCTCGCCCATCTTCTCGGCGCCACGGTGGTGGTATCCGATGTCCGGGACGCAGTCGACGATCTCTTCACCGTCCAGCTGCAGGATGATGCGGAACGCACCGTGCGCCGAAGGGTGGTTCGGGCCGAGGTTGAGGAACATGTAGTCCTCGTTGGCTCCGGAACGCTTCATGCCCCAGTCTTCCGGACGGAAACGCGCGGCTTCTTCCTCAAGCTGCTGCTTGGCGAGGTTGAGGCTGAACGGATCGAATTCGGTGGCGCGCGCCGGGAAGTCCTTGCGCAGCGGGTGACCTTCCCAGGTCGGCGGCATCATGATGCGCGACAGGTGCGGGTGGCCTTTGAAGTCGATGCCGAACATGTCCCAGACTTCGCGCTCGTACCAGTTGGCGTTGGGCCAGATGCTGGTGACGGAAGGCATGCTGAGGTCGCCTTCGGACAAGGCCACCTTGATCATCACGTCACTATTACGCTCCAGCGACATGAGGTGATAGAACACGGTGAAATCGGCGCCGGTCGGCAGCCCTTGACGCTTGGTGCGCAGACGCTCGTCCACGCCGTGCAGGTCATAGAGCATGACGTACGGCTTGGGCAGGTTGCGCAGGAAAGTCAGGACTTCAACCAGTTTGGCACGGGCCACCCACAGCACCGGCATGCCGGTGCGGGTTGCCTGTGCGGTGAACGCTTCGGCGCCAAAACGGTTGTTCAGTTCGACGACCACATCCTGGTCGTCTGCCTTGTAAGGCGGGATGTACAGAGCACTGCCTGTAGTCATGGTTATTTTTTCGCTTTCGGTCAACGTAAAGAATGAAGCCAGCTTCTCGTTACTTGGAACAGAACTGGATCAGACTTCGTCAGGGCTGCGCAGATTGGTGACTGCGATTCGCTGTTCGCGGCGCTGTTCCTTCTGCGATGGCATGTCGGCGCGATATACGCCTTGATCACCAACGACCCAGGAAAGCGGACGACGCTCCTGTCCAATCGATTCCTGCAACAGCATCAAGCCTTGCAGAAATGCTTCCGGACGGGGCGGGCAGCCAGGTACGTAGACGTCCACGGGCAGGAACTTGTCCACCCCTTGAACCACGGAGTAGATGTCGTACATGCCGCCGGAGTTGGCGCACGAACCCATGGAGATAACCCATTTCGGTTCGAGCATTTGCTCGTAGAGACGCTGAATGATCGGCGCCATCTTGATGAAGCAGGTACCGGCGATAACCATGAAGTCGGCCTGACGCGGCGAGGCCCGGATGACTTCGGCGCCAAAGCGCGCGATGTCGTGGGGCGCCGTGAAGGCGGTGGTCATTTCCACGTAGCAGCACGACAGGCCGAAGTTGTACGGCCACAGAGAGTTCTTACGTCCCCAGTTGACCGCGCCACTCAGCACGTCTTCCAGCTTGCCCATGAAAATGTTTTTGTGGACTTGATCTTCTAACGGATCGGCAACGGTTTCCCGCTGGCCAATCGGATACTGCTCGTTAGGAGCATCGGGGTCGATCCTGGTGAGATTGTATTGCATTGCCAAAGCCTCATTGTTTCAGCTTCGCCTGCCGCTTGCGACGAGCTTCCGGAGCCCAGTCAAGGGCGCCCACTCGGAACAGGTAGACAAGACCTGCCAACAGAATTGCTATGAAAACGAGAGCTTCGACGAATCCGGTCCAGCCGCTTTCGCGGACGGACACAGACCATGCAAAGAGAAAGAGGGCTTCGATATCGAAGATCACGAAGAGCATCGCGACCAGATAGAATTTGGCTGAGAGCCGCAAGCGGGCGCCACCGGTAGGTAGCATGCCCGACTCGAACGGTTCGTTTTTGCTGCGACCCCAGGCTTTTGACCCGAGGAGGCTGGAGACGCCAAGCATGAAGGCACACAGGCCGACGACACCCAGAAGGAAAATGGCAAAGCCCCAGTTGTGGGCCATGAGTCCTGTCGCTTCGGGCATGCTGGTAATCCTTAACAGAGAGCAAAGGTCTCTGAGCTTGATAAAGAAATAAGGCAGTGACGATATGTCGCAGCAATCAATCGGGCTGATTTTATGGCTAAACACCCGGCAAGTAAAATTCCAAAGGCGAAATTATTTACCGGATTAAGGACATAGCGTCTCCTGAAGGCGCTGCGGCCCATGCGTTGCGGGCATTAGCCGGGTTTCCGTCAATTATGTTTTGTAGGCTTTGTAACGAACATAGTTGCTGCTAAATGATAATTGATATCGTTTGGAGTGGTTTTGTAACTGTTTAACCAGTGAGTGGCTGGGAAGTTGTCTTACTTGCGCATTACTGCAAGTAGCGAAGCCTACCGTTTTAGCGGAAATTTCTGACGCTTGTAGCGCTTCAGATCAATGTTCCATCTCTCGGCTGACGGTAGCCCTGTGGGAGCGAGCCTGCTCGCGAAAGCGGTGGATCAGCCTCCAGATGTGCAAGCTGACTTATCGCCTTCGCGAGCAGGCTCGCTCCCACAGGAAATTTATGGGGGCTTTGAGATTCCAACAGGCAAAAAAACGCCCCGATCCAGTCGGGGCGTCAGTCTTGCGGCTTTGCGGTTAGCTTTTTATTCGATCCGCAAAGGCCGTTTGCTCAGGTGAGGCCGAATCAGTGGAACTGTTCTTCTTCGGTCGAACCGGTCAGCGCGGTCACCGAGGACGAGCCGCCCTGGATCACAGTGGTCATGTCGTCGAAGTAGCCAGTGCCCACTTCCTGCTGGTGCGCAACGAAGGTGTAACCCTTGGCGGCGTCAGCGAATTCCTGCTCTTGCAGCTTCACGTAGGCGGTCATGTCGTTGCGGGCGTAGTCGTGCGCCAGGTTGAACATGCTGTGCCACATGTTGTGAATGCCGGCCAGGGTGATGAACTGGTGCTTGTAGCCCATGGCGGACAGTTCGCGCTGGAACTTGGCGATGGTCGCGTCGTCCAGGTTCTTCTTCCAGTTGAAGGAAGGCGAGCAGTTGTACGACAGCAGCTGGTCCGGGTATTCCTTCTTGATTGCTTCAGCGAAGCGACGGGCTTCTTCCAGATCCGGCTTGGCGGTTTCGCACCAGATCAAGTCGGCGTACGGAGCGTAAGCCAGGCCACGGGCGATCGCTTGATCCAGGCCGGCACGTACCTTGTAGAAACCTTCCTGAGTACGCTCGCCGGTCACGAATGGCTGATCGTACGGGTCGCAGTCGGAAGTCAGCAGGTCAGCCGCGTTGGCGTCGGTGCGGGCCAGAATGATGGTCGGCGTGCCGGCAACGTCAGCTGCCAGACGGGCAGCGGTCAGCTTCTGTACGGCTTCCTGGGTTGGCACCAGAACCTTGCCGCCCATGTGGCCGCATTTCTTCACCGAAGCCAGTTGGTCTTCGAAGTGAACGCCGGCGGCGCCTGCTTCGATCATGCTCTTCATCAGCTCGTAGGCGTTGAGTACGCCGCCGAAGCCGGCTTCAGCGTCAGCCACGATTGGCGCGAAGTAGTCGATGTAGCCGTCATCGCCCGGGTTCTTGCCTGCTTTCCACTGGATCTGGTCAGCACGACGGAACGAGTTGTTGATGCGCTTGACCACGGTCGGTACCGAGTCCACCGGGTACAGCGACTGATCCGGGTACATCGATTCTGCGGAGTTGTTGTCCGCAGCCACCTGCCAGCCGGACAGGTAGATCGCCTGGATACCGGCCTTGACCTGCTGAACAGCCTGGCCGCCGGTCAGGGCGCCCATGCAGTTGACGAAATCTTTCTCTGGACGGAAGGACGGCTTGGCACCCTGGGTAACCAGGTTCCACAGCTTCTCGGCGCCCATCTTCGCGAAGGTGTGCTCAGGCTGAACCGAGCCACGCAGGCGGACCACGTCAGCAGCGGAGTAAGTGCGAGTCACGCCTTTCCAGCGCGGGTTCTCGGCCCAGTCTTTTTCGAGGGCTGCAATTTGCTGTTCGCGTGTCAGTGCCATGGAGATAAACCTCGTCGCGTCTTTTATGAAAAGTTGTTCTGCGGTGGAAAATTCCTGCGCTCGCTGACCAGAAGCTTAGGTGGTCAAGTCGAATTCGGCGGGGTAGGCGACGGGATGAACGATGGGCTCGAGGGGAAGTGAGCAGGTAGTGGCGCGGTGCGGGCGCATTCCGGCGTCGTGGGCCTTTATACGGTCTGCAGCGTGAAGCCGGGTTACCTAAATACGCTTCCGTCCCTCGGGACAACTTCGTTCCAGTCGGCAACCTCGTCAAACACACCTTGTGGGCGGTACAGACACGAAACGGTTCGCGGGATAGGTGCGAACGGCGCTTCGAAGGCCCTTGCCAGGGCCTCTGATTAGCGGGAGCGAGGCCATCATGCCTTCGCTTTTTGGCCTCGTCAAACGTTTTGTAGTGCTTTTTTTAAGGCACTACATCTTTCGTCTAATACGACTAATCAGTCAGTTTTCGGTGCTTTAGTCCAGTGTGTCGACTTTCACCCGCAAGGTCATGTCATCCCGGCCTTGAGTCGAGTAGCTGCGGGTCAGCCCCTGTTTGTCGGCCTGAGTCTGGCTGTTGACGCCCGCCAGGGTGATCCATTCGCCGAGGCGTCCGGTGACCGTTGTGTCGGTGCTTTGCACGTTCACTACATCGGGACGTTCCTGGCTCATGCGGTCACGGTTGGTACTGATCGCCAGATGAACGGTCTCGCCGGTGACGCTGGCGGTGACGTAGAAACCCTGGGTGACGTTGCGGTATTGGGTCTCGCTGCTGTAACCGCCGTAGGAATCGCTCTGGGTGTTGGTGATCGGCACGCTCTGGCCAACCTGAATCAGCGCCGGAGTGCCTTCACTGGTCTGCACTTGCTGAACTCCGCCATTGCGGCTGGTGGTGCTGCGGCTGATGATCCGGGTCTGGTTCGGCTGGGCGCCGTTGACCGAATAACCTTCGTCGCCACGGCCATTGTTTTCGTTGGTGTCGACGGTGATCAGCAAGCGCTTCGGTGCGGTATCGAGTTGCGCCAGCAGATCTTTCAGTTCCTGTATCTTGGCCGGCTCGGCTTTGACGATCAGCTGATTGCCGTAAGCGCTGACCTGACCGTCCTGGCCGATGAAATCCTGCGCCACTGGCAACATGTCAGCGCTGGTGTGGTATTTGAGGGGGACGATTTCTGTGGCTGCCAGCACCGAAAAACTGCAGCCGAGCAGCAGGGTGGTGAGCAGGGTGCGTAGGGACATGTCCGTTATCTCCGCGTTCGAAAGGCTTGATATTGCCAGTTTGTCGGCCCGGGGTGGGGCAAGTTGAATCGTAGACAGCAAAACGCCCCGGCATCCGAAAATGGCGGGGCGTTTTGTGGTGTGCTGGCGGCCATTGTGGCGAGGGGATTTATCCCCGCTCGGCTGCACAGCAGTCGCCGACCCAGCGCGCTCGATTTAACTGACTCACCGAGTTTTCTGGATTTGGGGCTGCTTCGCAGCCCAGCGGGGATAAATCCCCTCGCCACAGGGATCTAGAGGTCTCGGAATCAGGCCGAATGCCGAACCATGTCGACATGCGGAATGCCGGCCTCGAGAAACTCCTCGCTGACCAGGCTGAAGCCCAGGCGCTCATAGAACGCCGTGGCTTGCACCTGAGCGCTGAGCTTCTGTTGCTTCAAGCCGCGCGCTTCGGCTTCGGCGATGACCGCTTGCATCAGCGCGTCACCGACCTTCATTCCGCGCCAGTCTTTGAGTACCGAAACCCGACCGATATGCCCATCGGGCAGCAGTCGCGCCGTGCCGATCGGGAAGTCGCCTTCGAACGCCAGAAAATGCACGGCGGTCGCGTCATCGGCGTCCCACTCAAGCTCGGGTGGCACCGATTGTTCGGCGATGAACACCGTTTCACGAATGCGCCGGATCTCGGCGATATCCTTCTGCCAGTCTGCGACACGAACGCGAATTTTATTCATCGGCAAACCCCAGGCTTCCTTGCTTGACCAGTTCGCAGAGCAGGCTGCGGCCGTCTTCATCGCTCAGCCATTCGCCGAGGTTGTCGGCGTGCAGGGCGTCAGCGGCGCAGATCAGCTTTAGCAGTTCGCGCAGCTTGCCCGGCAGGTAACGGCTCTGGCCGCTGGCGAACAGCAGTAGATCGTCGTCGACTTCCGACCAGGCCAGGCGCGCACTCGGGTTGCGGATCAGCACGGCGCCGTCCTGCAGGGCGGCGAGGAAGTCTTCTTCTTCGACGTCTTCCGGGCCGACCACCAGTTCCGGGTAGCGCGGCTCGGTCATGTACTGGCCGAACCAGGTCAGCAGCAGGCGCTCATCGCTCATGTGTTCGGCGAGCAGGCTTTTCAGACGATCCAGCGCATCGTGTTGAATCTGGTGCGGATCGACCGCCGGCTTGGCGTCGGCATCGGTGTAGCGCTCTTCGTCGGTCAGGAACTGGCTGAGGAAGTCGGTGAAGTGGGTCAGCACTTCAGCAGCGCTCGGCGCACGGAAGCCGACCGAGTAGGTCATGCAGTTGTCGACTGCGACGCCGCAATGGGCCAGACGCGGCGGCAGGTAGAGCATGTCGCCTGGCTCCAGCACCCATTCTTCGGTCTCGTGGAATTCAGCGAGGATGCGCAGGTCAGCGTGCTGCAGGAGCGGGCTCTCGGAATCGCACATCTGGCCGATTTTCCAGTTGCGCTTGCCATGGCCCTGCAGCAGGAACACATCGTAGTTGTCGAAATGCGGGCCGACGCTGCCACCCGGTGCGGCAAAGCTGATCATCACGTCATCGACGCGCCAGCTCGGCAGGAAGCGGAAGTTTTCCAGCAGTTCGCTGACTTCCGGCACGAACTGATCAACCGCTTGCACCAGCAGTGTCCACTCTTTTTCTGGCAATTTGCTGAACTCGTCTTCGGCGAACGGGCCGCGACGCAGTTCCCATGGACGCTCGCCATGTTCGATCACCAGGCGCGATTCGACTTCTTCTTCCAGGGCCAGGCCGGCCAGTTCGTCGGCGTCGATCGGGCTTTCGAAGTCAGGAATCGCCTGACGGATCAGCAGCGGTTTTTTCTGCCAGTAGTCACGCAGGAATTCGCGTGCTGTGAGGCCGCCCAGAAGTTGAAGAGGAATATCGGAATTCATATGTAACCTATTGAAAAAAAACACTTTTCAGACGGGAATAAAAACGCCCGGCGCGGCCGGGCGTCTCAAACGGGGCAAACGGTCGATCAGATGCGTTTGGCTTGTGCCACTGCGTTGCCGATGTAGTTGGCCGGGGTCAGTTGCTTGAGCTCGGCTTTGGCTTCGGCTGGCATGTCCAGACCATCGATGAAAGTCTGCAACGCTTCAGGGCTGATGCCCTTGCCGCGGGTCAGTTCTTTCAGCTTTTCGTACGGGTTTTCGATGTTGTAGCGACGCATCACGGTCTGGATCGGCTCAGCCAATACTTCCCAGCAAGCATCGAGGTCAGCGGCAATCTTCTGCTCGTTGAGCTCGAGTTTGCTGATGCCTTTGAGGCTGGCTTCGTAAGCGATCACGCTGTGGGCGAAGCCGACACCGAGGTTGCGCAGGACGGTGGAGTCGGTCAGGTCGCGCTGCCAGCGGGAGATCGGCAGCTTGCTCGCCAGGTGCTGGAACAATGCGTTGGCGATACCCAGGTTGCCTTCGGAGTTTTCGAAGTCGATCGGGTTGACCTTGTGCGGCATGGTCGACGAACCGATTTCACCAGCGATGGTGCGCTGCTTGAAATAACCCAAGGAGATATAGCCCCAGATGTCGCGGTCGAAGTCGATCAGGATGGTGTTGAAGCGTGCGATAGCGTCGAACAGCTCGGCGATGTAGTCGTGCGGTTCGATCTGCGTGGTGTACGGGTTGAAGCCCAGGCCCAGCTCGTCTTCGATGAAGGCGCGGGCGTTGGCTTCCCAGTCGATCTGCGGGTAGGCCGAGAGGTGTGCGTTGTAGTTGCCGACAGCGCCGTTGATCTTGCCCAGCAGCGGCACGGCAGCGACTTGAGCGATCTGACGCTCGAGACGGTAAACCACGTTGGCCAGTTCTTTACCCAGAGTAGTCGGCGAAGCCGGCTGGCCGTGGGTGCGCGACAGCATCGGCACGTCGGCGAAACGGATGGCCAGTTCGCGGATAGCGTTGGCGGTCTGGCGCATCAGCGGCAGCATCACGTCGTCACGGCCTTCGCGTAGCATCAGGGCGTGGGACAGGTTGTTGATGTCTTCGCTGGTGCAGGCAAAGTGGATGAATTCGCTGACCTTGGCCAGCTCCGGCAGCTTGGCCGCCTGCTCTTTGAGCAGGTATTCGATCGCTTTGACGTCGTGGTTGGTGGTGCGCTCGATCTCTTTGACGCGCTCGGCGTGCTCCAGCGAGAAGTTGTCAGCCAGTTCGTTGAGAACGGCGTTGGCCTCGGCGGAGAAGGCTGGCACTTCAGGGATGCCAGCGTGGGCGGCCAGGCGCTGGAGCCAGCGCACTTCAACCAGAACGCGGGCACGGATCAGGCCGTACTCGCTGAAAATCGGGCGCAGGGCCTGGGTTTTGCCGGCGTAGCGGCCGTCAACAGGGGAAACCGCAGTGAGCGAAGAGAGCTGCATGGGGTGTTCTCGGACAGTCGGGCAACGAAATGGGGCGCGTATCATACATGAAAAAATCCGCCGGTCCGTCGCCAACTGACCGGCGTATTACGCGTTACAGACTACAAAGCCTTCGTGACGCGGCGTTTACTCGCTGCGCATCAACGGATAAAGCTCTTTAAGCAACTTGCGGCGGCTGATCACCAACTGCCAGCGATGACCACCGAGCTGACGCCACAGGCGCGCCGAGCGGATACCGGCGAGGAGCAGGGCGCGGATCTTCGAGGCATTGCTCGGCTGTTGCAGGTTGCGCATGTCGCCGTGCACCTGAATGCGCTGGCGCAGAGTGCTCAAAGTGTCCTGGTACAACGCACCGCAAGCGGCCACGACGTTTTCGTGGGCCGGGCCAAAATGCTCCACCTGCGACTGGATCTGCGGCAGGCGTTTGGCAATCGTCTCAAGCATGTCGTCACGCTTGGCCAGTTGCCGCTCCAGACCGAGCATCGACAGCGCGTAGCGCAACGGCTCGCGCTGCAAGGTGCTCGGATCGCGCTCAAGGGCGCCAATCAGCGCGCGATAACCCTCGCGCAGATTGATGTCGTCGCCGCCGTAGACGTCCAGCGTATCTTTTGGGTCGCGGACCAGCAGGCTGCCGAGCATGCAACTCAGGCCGGCCTCGTTGGTCTGGCCGGTCTTGGCGATGCGATCGACCAGCACGGCGGCGAGAAACACGCCGCCCAGCGCCGTCAGTTGCTCCTGAGTCGGGCTCATGCCTGGCCGCTCCACGGCTCGGCCACTTCGATCACGCCGCCACCCAAGCAGATTTCACCGTCATAGAACACCACCGATTGGCCCGGCGTCACCGCGCGTTGCGGTTCGTCGAACACGGCGCGATAACCGCTGGCGGTTTTTTCCAGGGTGCAGGCCTGATCGCTCTGGCGATAGCGCACTTTCGCCGTCAGGCGCAGCGGCTGGCTCAGGTCGATCGGGTTGACCCAGTAAATTTCCGAAGCGAGCAGGGCGCTGGAGAACAGCCACGGATGGTTGTTGCCCTGGCCGACGATCAGCTCGTTGCTCTGCAGATCCTTGCGCAGCACGTACCACGGCTCGTCACCGGCATCCTTCAAGCCGCCGATGCCGAGGCCCTGACGCTGGCCGATCGTGTGGTACATCAAGCCGTGGTGACGGCCGATGACTTCGCCTTCGGTGGTCTTGATCTCGCCCGGTTGTGCCGGCAGGTATTGCTTGAGGAAATCGCTGAAACGGCGCTCGCCGATGAAGCAGATTCCGGTGGAATCCTTCTTCTTGGCGGTGGCCAGTTCGTACTTCTCGGCAATCTCGCGCACTTGCGGCTTTTCCAGTTCGCCGACCGGGAACAGGGTCTTGGCGATCTGTTCGCCGCCGACGGCGTGCAGGAAATAGCTCTGATCCTTGTTCGGATCGAGGCCTTTGAGCAGTTCGGTGCGACCATCGATATCACGGCGGCGCACGTAGTGGCCGGTGGCGATCAGGTCGGCGCCGAGCATCATCGCGTAGTCGAGGAACGCTTTGAACTTGATCTCGCGGTTGCACAGGATGTCCGGGTTCGGCGTGCGCCCGGCCTTGTATTCGGCGAGGAAGTGCTCGAACACGTTGTCCCAGTACTCGGCGGCAAAGTTGGCGGTGTGCAGCTTGATGCCGATCTTGTCGCAGACAGCCTGAGCATCCGCCAGGTCGTCCATGGCGGTGCAGTATTCCGTTCCGTCGTCTTCTTCCCAGTTCTTCATGAACAGGCCTTCCACTTCATAACCCTGCTCGATCAGCAGAAGGGCGGAAACGGAAGAGTCCACGCCGCCGGACATGCCGACAATGACGCGCTTCTTGGATGTGTCAGAAGGGGCTGGATCACGCATAGGGATTCAATGAGTGTCTTGGAAAAGGGCGCGATTCTATCAGGCTCGCGGCCGCAAGGCTAAAGAGAAGGGCGGATCAGTTCGAGGCTGAAGTGATGACCGGCCAGATAATCGTCGATGCAACGGATGATCAGTTCACTGCGCCAGTTATCGCGCTGGGCGATTAATTCGTCGCGGGTCAGCCACTTGGCGCCGACGATGCCGTCGTCAAGCTGGTAATCCGGGTGATGCTGCACGGCTTTGGCGCTGAAGCATATGCGCTGGTAAGTCACGCCGTTGCTCGGTGCGGTGTACAGATAAATGCCGATCACGCCTGTCGGTTCGACGTCCCAGCCGGTTTCTTCGAGGGTTTCGCGAATGGCCGCATCGATCAGGGTTTCATCCGGATCGAGATGGCCGGCGGGCTGGTTGAGCACATTACGCCCACCTTTGTGCTCTTCGACCATCAGGAAGCGACCGTTGTCCTCGACGATGGTGGCGACGGTGATGTGGGGGAGCCATTCCATAAAACCTTCCTCAATCTATTGGTTAAACCCCAATCCCTGTGGGAGCTGGCTTGCCAGCTCCCACAAAGTTTTGTGATGATCACAAAACCCGGAAACACGAACCCCGGCACAAGGCCGGGGTCTGTTCACCGCATTACAACCTTAAACCAGCGCAGCAATCGCCGCGTTGAAGGTTGCGCTTGGACGCATGGCCTTGCTGATCAGCTCGGCGTCGGCGTGGTAGTAACCGCCGATGTCGACTGGCTTGCCCTGAACGGCGTTGAGCTCGGCAACGATGGTTGCCTCGTTCTCGGTCAGGGTTTTGGCCAGAGTCGCGAACTGCGCTTGCAGTGCAGCGTCTTCGGTCTGGGCAGCCAGGGCCTGAGCCCAGTACATCGCCAGATAGAAGTGGCTGCCGCGGTTGTCGATGTTGCCGACCTTGCGCGATGGCGACTTGTTGTTGTCGAGGAACTGGCCGGTGGCCTGGTCCAGGGTTTTCGACAGCACCAGTGCTTTCGGGTTGTTGTAGTTCACGCCCAGGTGCTCAAGGGAAGCGGCGAGGGCAAGGAACTCACCCAGCGAATCCCAGCGCAGGAAGTTTTCTTCAACCAGTTGCTGCACGTGCTTCGGAGCCGAACCGCCGGCGCCGGTTTCGAACAGACCACCGCCGTTCATCAGCGGCACGATCGACAGCATCTTGGCGCTGGTGCCCAGTTCCATGATCGGGAACAGGTCGGTCAGATAGTCGCGCAGTACGTTGCCGGTCACCGAAATGGTGTCCTTGCCTTCGCGGGTGCGCTGCAGGGTGTATTTCATTGCATCGACCGGCGCCATGATCTGGATGTCCAGACCGCTGGTGTCGTGATCCTTCAGATAGGCCTGAACCTTCTCGATCACTACGCCATCGTGAGCGCGCATCGGGTCGAGCCAGAAGATCGCCGGCGTGCTGCTCGCGCGAGCACGGTTGACGGCCAGTTTGACCCAGTCCTGGATCGGCGCGTCCTTGGTCTGGCACATGCGGAAGATGTCGCCGGCTTCGACAGCCTGTTCCATCAGCAGCTTGCCTTTGCTGTCGGTGACGCGAACGACGCCGTCAGCCTTGATCTGGAAGGTCTTGTCGTGGGAGCCGTACTCTTCGGCTTTCTTCGCCATCAGGCCAACGTTTGGCACGCTGCCCATGGTGGTCGGATCGAAAGCGCCATTGGCTTTGCAGTCTTCGATCACGGCCTGGTAGATGGTCGCGTAGCAACGATCCGGGATCACAGCCTTGGTGTCGTGCAGCTGACCGTCGGCGCCCCACATCTTGCCGGAGTCACGGATCATCGCCGGCATCGAGGCGTCAACGATGACGTCGCTCGGCACGTGCAGGTTGGTGATGCCTTTGTCGGAGTTGACCATCGCCAGCGAAGGACGAACGGCGTAGACCGCTGCGATATCGGCTTCGATCTGCGCTTGCTGCTCGGCCGGCAGGGCCTTGATGCGCGCGTACAGATCGCCGATGCCGTTGTTCAGGTTGAAGCCGATCTGGTTCAGCACGTCAGCGTGCTTGGTCAGTGCGTCTTTATAGAACTCGGCAACGATCTGGCCGAACATGATCGGGTCCGAGACCTTCATCATGGTCGCTTTCAGGTGAACCGAGAGCAGTACGCCCTGGGCCTTGGCGTTTTCGATCTCGGCAGCGATGAACGCACGCAGGGCGTTTTTGCTCATCACGGCGCAGTCGAGGATCTCGCCAGCCTGAACGGTGGTCTTTTCTTTCAGAACGGTAGCGGCACCGTCCTTGGCGATCAGTTCGATCTTCACGGCGTCAGCGGCGTCGATCAGGACAGCTTTTTCGCTGCCGTAGAAATCGCCGGTGCTCATGTGAGCGACGTGGGACTTGGAGTCTTTGGCCCAGGCGCCCATTTTGTGCGGGTGCTTGCGCGCATAGTTCTTCACCGACAGCGGAGCGCGGCGGTCGGAGTTGCCTTCACGCAGAACCGGGTTCACGGCGCTGCCCTTGACCTTGTCGTAACGCGCCTTGGCGTCTTTGTCGGCGTCGCTGGTCACGGTTTCCGGGTAGTCCGGCAGGTTGTAGCCCTGCGCCTGCAGCTCTTTGATCGCGGCTTGCAGCTGTGGCACCGAAGCACTGATGTTCGGCAGCTTGATGATGTTGGCTTCAGGCGTAACGGCCAGGTCGCCCAGTTCGGCGAGGTGGTCGGCTACGGCTTTGTCGCCCAGTTGCTCGGGGAAGCTTGCCAGGATGCGCGCTGCAAGAGAGATATCGCGGGTTTCCACGGCGATATCGGCCGAGGCGGTGTAAGCCTCGATGATCGGCAGCAGGGAATAGGTGGCGAGGGCAGGAGCTTCGTCGGTGAAGGTATAGATGATCTTCGAGCGGGTGGGCATATTCGGATTAACTCTCTCTTCTTTGCTAAAGCGTGCGCAGAAACTCGAGGGGCGCCGGGTAAGCGCGTTCGTTCAAAGTCATCCATGAACCGAATGTCGAGATTCTTCGCGGTGATGTTGGGTGCATCAGTAGAGCGTCAAGCAGTCAGGCTGCGGTAACAACCCGACCAATCAGGCGGAAAGTCTCGTGCTAGAGAGGCCAGCCGTCGTGACCCTGTGGTCAGCGGGCGGCATTATACATAGGTAGCTGGCAATCTGCCGATGGTTCATATGCAACGATTCTCGTCCATTGGTCTAAAGGTCGCAGGGCGCGACCGGGCAAAGACTCGTTACGAATGCTGGAGTTTGGCGCTTTTCCCTTTGCTTTCAGGCTTGTACGAAACGAGATGTGCGCGGCGCAGGAACATAGGGTTTGCGTGTTGATTCAACTGGGTTACGCTCGAAGCAAGCCAGGTGTTCAATCCAAACAATGGAGTTCAGCATGGGTTACAAGAAGATTCAGGTTCCAGCCGTCGGCGACAAAATCACCGTCAATGCAGACCATTCTCTCAATGTTCCTGATAACCCGATCATCCCCTTCATCGAAGGTGACGGTATTGGTGTCGACATCAGTCCGGTGATGATCAAGGTTGTCGATGCTGCTGTTGAAAAGGCCTACGGCGGCAAGCGCAAGATTTCCTGGATGGAAGTCTACGCCGGCGAAAAGGCCACTCAGGTTTATGACCAGGACACCTGGCTGCCGCAGGAAACCCTCGACGCGGTCAAGGATTACGTGGTCTCCATCAAAGGCCCGCTGACCACTCCGGTCGGTGGCGGTATCCGCTCGCTGAACGTGGCCCTGCGTCAGCAGCTCGACCTGTACGTCTGCCTGCGCCCGGTGCGCTGGTTCGAAGGCGTGCCAAGCCCGGTGAAAAAGCCCGGCGATGTCGACATGACCATCTTTCGCGAGAACTCCGAAGACATTTACGCCGGTATCGAATGGAAGGCCGGTTCGCCGGAAGCCACCAAGGTCATCAAATTTCTTAAAGAAGAAATGGGCGTCACCAAGATCCGTTTCGACGAAAATTGCGGCATCGGCGTCAAGCCGGTCTCCCGCGAAGGCACCAAGCGTCTGGCGCGCAAGGCTCTGCAATACGTGGTCGACAATGACCGCGACTCGCTGACCATCGTGCACAAAGGCAACATCATGAAGTTCACCGAAGGTGCCTTCAAGGAGTGGGCCTACGAAGTGGCGGCCGAAGAATTCGGTGCGACGCTGCTCGATGGCGGTCCGTGGATGCAGTTCAAGAACCCGAAAACCGGCAAGAACGTTGTGGTCAAGGACGCCATCGCCGATGCCATGCTCCAGCAGATCCTGCTGCGCCCGGCCGAATACGATGTCATCGCAACGCTTAACCTCAACGGTGACTACCTGTCTGACGCCCTGGCGGCGGAAGTGGGCGGTATCGGCATCGCGCCGGGTGCCAACCTGTCCGACACCGTAGCGATGTTCGAGGCGACCCACGGTACCGCACCGAAATACGCCGGCAAGGATCAGGTCAACCCGGGCTCGCTGATTCTCTCGGCCGAGATGATGTTGCGTCACATGGGCTGGACTGAAGCGGCGGACCTGATCATCAAGGGCACCAACGGTGCGATCGGCGCGAAGACTGTTACTTATGATTTCGAGCGTTTGATGGATGGCGCGAAGCTGGTTTCGTCCTCCGGGTTCGGAGATGCGCTGATTTCGCATATGTAAAAGTTGCAGGCACGCAAAAAACCGCCTGACTCGATGGGTTGAGTCAGGCGGTTTTTTTATGACCGAATGTTTTGAGGCTTCAACTGGTTGCCGTTTGTTTTTCCGTGGCAATCGCGCTCGGCGCCGAAGCGACTTCGACCGAAGTTATCTTCACGGCATGCAGCCCTTTAGGGCCTTGAACGATCTCGAAGTTCACCGCCTGACCCGCTTTCAGGGTCTTGTACCCATCCATTTCAATGGCCGAGTAGTGGGCAAAGAAGTCAATGTCCTTGCCATCCTCATCGCGACCTTCCCGGGCATCGGTATTGATAAAGCCGAATCCCTTGGCATTGTTGAACCATTTCACCTTGCCGACAGCCATGCTCAAATCCCTCTGCAACAGACTCCATCGCTGGAGTATCATCCACGACATCCGCAATCGAATTCGATAAAAGAATTGACTCCGCGGATCTTTTTTACCCACTGTGGGCTCTATTGGTTGTAACACCGTTTTCCCGATAGTCAAGGTGACCGGGCAGTCGTAGTTGAAAACGTGTGCAACCGCCCCCACCACTGTATTCGCACAACTGACGAACCTTTTTTTCCATGCATGCAATCAGCCAGATTCGACTAACATTCAATCAGGATCGCCCGCTTCTCCAAAAGGATCTTCCACAGGAGCACGACGACGATTCGGCAGGCGTTGCTGTTCAGGAAGCAAAGCCCGCGTTACAGGCGCCGCCGATGTACAAGGTGGTTTTGTTCAACGATGACTACACACCGATGGATTTCGTCGTCGAAGTGCTCGAGGTGTTTTTTAACCTGAATCGCGAGCTGGCGACCAAGGTCATGCTGGCCGTCCATACAGAAGGACGGGCAGTATGTGGAGTGTTTACCCGCGACATCGCCGAGACAAAGGCCATGCAGGTCAACCAGTACGCCAGGGAAAGCCAGCATCCGCTACTCTGTGAAATCGAGAAGGACGGTTAATCGCCGACCACTTGGGTATGAGGTGAAGCTATGTTAAACCGCGAGCTCGAAGTCACCCTCAATCTTGCCTTCAAGGAGGCTCGTTCGAAGCGTCATGAGTTCATGACCGTCGAACATCTCCTGCTGGCCCTATTGGATAATGAGGCTGCCGCCACCGTTTTGCGTGCCTGCGGCGCAAACCTCGACAAACTCAAGCATGATCTGCAGGAGTTCATCGACTCCACCACGCCATTGATCCCCGTCCATGACGAGGATCGCGAAACCCAGCCAACCCTGGGCTTCCAGCGTGTCCTGCAGCGTGCTGTTTTTCACGTACAGAGCTCGGGCAAACGCGAAGTGACCGGCGCCAACGTGCTGGTCGCCATCTTCAGTGAGCAAGAGAGTCAGGCCGTGTTCCTGCTGAAACAGCAGAGCGTGGCGCGCATCGATGTCGTCAACTACATCGCCCACGGCATTTCGAAAGTACCGGGGCACGGCGATCACTCTGAAGGTGAACAAGATATGCAGGACGACGAGGGCGGTGAGTCTTCTTCTTCAGGCAATCCTCTGGATGCTTATGCCAGCAACCTCAACGAACTCGCGCGCCAGGGTCGCATTGATCCGTTGGTTGGTCGTGAGTCGGAAGTCGAGCGTGTCGCGCAGATTCTTGCGCGCCGGCGCAAGAACAATCCGCTGCTGGTGGGTGAGGCAGGCGTGGGTAAAACCGCGATTGCCGAAGGCCTGGCCAAGCGCATCGTCGACAATCAGGTGCCGGATCTGCTGGCCAATGCGGTTGTTTATTCGCTCGACCTCGGCGCTCTGCTTGCGGGTACCAAGTATCGCGGTGATTTCGAGAAGCGCTTCAAGGCGCTGCTCAATGAACTGAAGAAACGTCCGCAGGCGATCCTGTTCATCGACGAGATCCACACCATCATCGGTGCGGGCGCAGCGTCCGGTGGCGTGATGGATGCATCCAATCTGCTCAAGCCGCTGCTGTCGTCTGGCGACATTCGCTGCATCGGTTCGACCACGTTCCAGGAATTTCGCGGCATCTTCGAGAAGGACCGTGCCTTGGCGCGTCGCTTCCAGAAGGTCGATGTCGTCGAGCCGTCGGTGGAAGACACCATCGGTATCCTGCGTGGCCTGAAAGGGCGTTTCGAGCAGCATCACAATATCGAATACAGCGATGAGTCGTTGCGTGCCGCTGCCGAACTGGCGTCGCGCTACATCAATGACCGGCACATGCCGGACAAGGCCATCGACGTGATCGACGAGGCGGGCGCCTACCAGCGTCTGCAACCGGTGGAGATGCGCGTCAAGCGTATCGAAGTGCCACAGGTCGAGGACATCGTCGCGAAAATCGCGCGGATTCCGCCGAAGCATGTCACCAGTTCCGACAAAGAGCTGCTGCGTAACCTGGAGCGTGACCTGAAGCTTACGGTGTTTGGTCAGGACGCGGCGATCGATTCGCTGTCCACTGCGATCAAGCTGTCGCGTGCCGGGCTCAAGTCGCCAGACAAGCCGGTCGGTTCGTTCCTGTTCGCCGGGCCTACCGGTGTCGGTAAAACCGAGGCCGCGCGACAGCTGGCCAAGGCGCTGGGGATCGAGTTGGTGCGTTTCGACATGTCCGAGTACATGGAGCGTCACACCGTATCGCGTCTGATCGGTGCCCCTCCAGGCTATGTCGGTTTCGACCAGGGCGGTCTGCTGACCGAAGCGATCACCAAGCAGCCACATTGCGTATTGCTCCTCGACGAAATCGAGAAGGCGCATCCGGAAGTCTTCAACCTGCTGTTGCAGGTCATGGATCACGGCACGCTGACCGACAACAACGGGCGCAAGGCGGACTTCCGCAATGTGATAGTGATCATGACCACCAACGCCGGTGCCGAGACGGCAGCGCGGGCTTCGATCGGTTTCACCCATCAGGACCACTCGTCCGATGCGATGGAAGTGATCAAGAAGAGCTTCACGCCGGAATTCCGTAACCGTCTGGACACCATTATCCAGTTTGGTCGCCTCAGCCATGAGGTCATCAAAAGTGTGGTGGACAAGTTCCTCACCGAGCTTCAGGCGCAGCTGGAAGACAAGCGTGTGTTGCTTGAGGTTACTGATGCGGCACGCAGCTGGCTGGCGGCGGGTGGTTATGACTCGGCGATGGGCGCACGTCCGATGGCGCGTCTGATCCAGGACAAGATCAAGCGTCCGCTGGCGGAGGAGATTCTGTTTGGCGAGCTGGCCGAGCATGGCGGTGTGGTGCACATCGACATCAAGGATGGGGAGTTGACGTTCGACTTCGAAACCACGGCTGAGATGGCCTGACGGTCGTATATCAAGAGGGCGCCTTCGGGCGCCTTTTTGTTGCTCGTTGTTTGATAGTTTTGGGTGTATATCCGTTGCTGCGGTTACGGCTGCTTAGGGTTTCGCCCTTACGGCGACTCACTTTTTTTACAAACGCCTAAAAAAAGTAAGCAAAAAAACGCTTGCTCCTGCGTTCGGCCCTCGCAGGCTCGGGTTCCTTCGCTCCGGGATCGATCCGGGCGCAGCGGCTCCGGTTTGCTTCGCTGCACCTCCTTCCGCTGTGTCTGGCTGCGCCAGACGGTCGCTGCGCTCCCACCCCCGGATCAATCCCTCCACTCAGCCTTCCGACGTCGCCGGTGAATCAAGATCAAAAGCGGTACTCGAGCTAAAGCTCATTGTGTAGGAGCTGCCGGAGGCTGCGATCTTTTGCCTTTGCCTTTGCCTTTGCCTTTGCTTTTCTGTGGGAGCGAGCCTGCTCGCGAAGTCGGCCTGCAGGTCAACCCGTTTCTATCGAATTCACGCGATCCAACCGGAGCTGCCGAAGGCTGCGATCTTTTGATCTGCTTGCTGTAGAGCGAAACCGCCAGCGGCAACACCCGCAGCAACGATTAAGTCCCCAGCCTCCAAACCTCAAAACGCAGACACAAAAACGCCCGGCATAACCCGGGCGTTCTGTATTGACTTGATTAACGAGCGCGGTAAGTGATCCGCCCTTTGCTCAAGTCATAGGGCGTCAGCTCGACGCGCACTTTGTCACCGGTAAGAATACGAATGTAGTTCTTGCGCATCTTGCCGGAAATATGCGCGGTTACGACGTGCCCATTTTCCAACTCCACACGAAACATGGTGTTGGGCAGGGTGTCGACGACAGTGCCTTCCATTTCGAAGCTGTCTTCTTTCGACATGCAGTAAAGCCCTCGGTATCCAATGAATGGCCCGGTGCAACTGCGCCAGGCAAAAGCGGCGTGCATTGTGCCCGAAAAATGGTGTTTACGCCAAGGGGTTTAGGCCGCAGGTTCAGTTCAGGATGACCCAGCGCTGATTGATCAGCAATTCGATGGGCCGATATTGCGTCTTGTAGTTCATCTTTTTGCAGTTCTTGATCCAGTAACCCAGGTACACGGCCTCAAGGCCCAGACGCTGGCTCTCGGCGATTTGCCAGAGGATTGCGTAACGGCCGAGGCTGCGGCGTTCTTCGTTCGGTTCGTAGAAGGTGTACACCGCTGACAAACCGTTGGGCAGCAGATCGGTCACCGCCACCGCGAGCAACCGTCCGTCGAGTCGAAACTCGTAGAAGCGCGAGAAGGGCAGGTCACGCACCAGGAACGTCGAGAACTGATCGCGGCTTGGCGGGTACATGTCGCCGTCGGCATGGCGCTGTTCTATGTAGCGCTGGTACAGGTCGAAATATTCTTCGCTGAAGTGCGGTTTGACCGGCTGCACCTGCAAATCCGCGTTGCGTTTGTAGATGCGCTTTTGCTGGCGATTAGTGATGAATTGTGCGGAGGGAATGCGCGCAGGCACGCACGCATTGCAATTCTGGCAATGCGGCCGGTACAAATGATCGCCGCTGCGACGAAAGCCCATTTCCGACAGGTCTGCGTAGACATGCACATCCATGGGCTGACTCGGGTCGAGAAACAGCGTCGTGGCCTGCTCCTCGGGCAGATAACTGCAAGAGTGGGGCTGAGTGGCATAAAACTTCAAACGCGCCAACTCGGTCATGAATCAACCCTCGGGATAAGCTGGTGGATTAAGTGTAAGCCACCTGCGCAAAAGTCGCTCAGCAAACCCAGGTCGCTGAATTCGGTTGATCTAGATGGCGCCGCAGATAGTCGGCGAATTCGCCGCGCGGAATCGACCGCGCACCGAGGCTGTGCAGGTGATCGGTCGGCATCTGGCAGTCGATCAGCACAAATCCGGCGGCTTTCAAATGCTGGACCAGCGTGGCAAAGCCATATTTGGACGCGTTGTCAGCGCGGCTGAACATCGACTCGCCAAAAAACAGTTGGCCCATCGCCAGGCCGTACAGGCCGCCGACCAGCTGTCCCTCGTCCCAGACCTCAACCGAATGCGCGAAACCGCGCCGATGCAATTCTACGTAAGCATCCTGCATGGCCTCGGTGATCCAGGTGCCGTCGGCGTAATCACGCGGTGCAGCGCAGGCGCGGATGACGGCGTCGAAATCCTGATCGAAGGTCACTTGATAGCGTTGCTTGCGCAGCAGCTTGCCGAGACTGCGCGAGACGTGCAGTTCGTCGGGAAACAGCACGGTGCGAGGGTCTGGCGACCACCAGAGAATCGGCTGGCCCTCGGAGAACCAGGGGAAGCAGCCATGGCGATAGGCCTGGATCAGTCGATCGGCGGAAAGATCGCCGCCGGCGGCGAGCAATCCGTTCGGCTCGCGCATGGCTTTTTCCAGTGGCGGAAAGGTCAGGGAGTTACGTTGTAACCAAGTCAGCATGGCATCCAGGCTTGCAGAAGGGGAGGGCAGTCAGGGGCGTGCAGGCCCCGCGAAAGAGTTTGCCGCGAAACGGCGCCGCTGTCCTGCACAGATGTCTGCTGCAGTGAGCATTGAGCTGCAACTTGATGTGTCGCCCGTGGTCGTAAGCGTCACCGTACCGATGCTGTCGAGCATTCCTGTGAGCCTGATCCGGCCAGGTTCGCTACGTTCATCAAATACAGCTCATAAGCCTTTGTCACAAAAGACAATGCATGCTCCAATTGCAACGCAGTGCATGTACGTTTGGCTATGCTCAAGGCTGGGGTCTCAAACATGGCATCGGACGCACAAACCCGTACAATGCCGGGTTGTGACAGGCTATACGCTGCGCACAGTGTTTATGGCTGTGTTTATAAAACCAGTGGCACAGTGTTAAAAGTAGTCCCAGTTGAGCTTTTCACCTTTTTTACCTGCCTGGATTGGGCAGTTTTTTATCGTCATTCAATAGATGGACGCGCCTCGGGCGCAGGAAAAGAAGCGTTTTGAAGAAGACCACCGAAGCACCCAAAACAGTCGTTCCGCTCTGGCGCCAGCAACTGCACTACCGGCTCAAGGAAGGTGCATTGATCGCCATTGGCGCTTTGTGCCTGTTCCTGATGATGGCTTTGCTGACCTACGGCAAGGACGATCCGGGGTGGAGCCATAACAGCAAGATCGACGATGTGCAGAACTTCGGCGGCCCGGCCGGCTCGTACAGCGCCGATATCCTGTTCATGGTGCTCGGTTACTTCGCCTATATCTTTCCGTTGCTGCTGGCGGTCAAGGCGTACCAGATCTTCCGTCAACGCCACGAACCATGGCAGTGGAGCGGCTGGCTGTTTTCCTGGCGTCTGATCGGCCTGGTATTCCTCGTGCTCTCCGGTGCTGCGCTGGCGCACATTCATTTCCATGCCGCGACCGGTCTGCCGGCCGGTGCTGGCGGTGCCCTGGGCGAAAGCCTTGGCGATCTGGCGAAGAATGCGCTGAACATCCAGGGCAGCACGCTGTTGTTCATCGCTCTGTTCCTGTTCGGCCTGACCGTATTCACCGACCTGTCGTGGTTCAAGGTGATGGACGTCACCGGCAAGATCACCCTCGATCTGTTCGAGCTGTTCCAGGGCGCGCTCAACCGCTGGTGGTCGGCGCGCACTGAACGCAAGCAACTGGTTGCGCAACTGCGTGAGGTTGATGACCGCGTCCACGATGTGGTCGCACCGACTGTCACCGACAAACGCGAACAGGCCAAGGTCAAGGAACGCCTGATCGAGCGTGAGCAAGCGTTGAGCAAGCACATGTCCGACCGCGAGAAGCAGGTGCCACCGGTGATCGCGCCGGCACCGGCCAAGGCGCCGGAGCCGAGCAAGCGCGTGCAGAAAGAGAAGCAGGCGCCGTTGTTCGTCGACAGCGCGGTCGAAGGCACCTTGCCGCCGATCTCGATTCTTGATCCTGCGGAAAAGAAACAGCTCAACTATTCGCCTGAGTCCTTGGCAGCAGTCGGCCACTTGCTGGAAATCAAGCTCAAGGAATTCGGCGTCGAAGTCACCGTTGATTCGATCCATCCGGGTCCAGTGATTACCCGATACGAAATCCAGCCTGCCGCCGGGGTAAAAGTCAGCCGCATCGCCAACCTGGCCAAAGACCTGGCGCGTTCGCTGGCGGTGACCAGTGTGCGGGTGGTCGAGGTGATTCCGGGCAAGACCACTGTCGGTATCGAGATTCCCAACGAAGACCGCCAGATCGTACGTTTCTCCGAGGTGCTGTCGACCCCCGAGTACGACAACTTCAAATCCCCGGTCACCCTGGCGCTCGGTCACGATATCGGCGGCAAGCCGGTCATCACCGACCTGGCGAAGATGCCGCACTTGCTGGTGGCCGGTACCACCGGTTCCGGTAAGTCCGTGGGCGTGAACGCGATGATTCTGTCGATCCTGTTCAAGTCCGGCCCGGACGATGCCAAGCTGATCATGATCGACCCGAAGATGCTTGAGCTGTCGATCTACGAAGGCATTCCGCACCTGCTCTGCCCGGTTGTGACTGACATGAAGGACGCCGCCAACGCCTTGCGCTGGAGCGTTGCCGAGATGGAGCGTCGCTACAAGCTGATGGCGAAAATGGGCGTGCGTAACCTGTCCGGCTTCAACGCCAAGGTCAAGGAAGCCCAGGATGCCGGCGAGCCGTTGAGCGATCCGCTTTACAAGCGCGAAAGCATTCACGACGAAGCGCCGCTGCTGCAGAAACTGCCGACCATCGTCGTAGTGGTGGACGAATTCGCCGACATGATGATGATCGTCGGCAAGAAGGTTGAAGAGCTGATCGCACGTATTGCGCAAAAGGCGCGTGCGGCGGGGATTCACTTGATTCTTGCCACCCAGCGCCCGTCGGTGGACGTGATCACTGGTCTGATCAAAGCCAACATCCCGACACGTATGGCGTTTCAGGTATCGAGCAAGATCGATTCGCGAACCATCATCGACCAGGGTGGCGCCGAGCAACTGCTCGGGCACGGTGACATGCTCTACATGCCGCCGGGCACCAGTTTGCCGATCCGGGTTCACGGCGCGTTCGTCTCCGACGATGAGGTTCACCGCGTGGTCGAGGCCTGGAAATTGCGCGGTGCGCCTGAGTACAACGACGACATTCTCAACGGTGTCGAAGAGGCGGGCAGCGGCTTTGAAGGCAGCAGCGGTGGTGGCGACGGTGATGATCCGGAAGCCGACGCGCTGTATGACGAAGCGGTGCAGTTCGTCCTCGAAAGTCGTCGTGCGTCGATTTCCGCTGTGCAGCGCAAGCTGAAGATCGGCTACAACCGTGCCGCGCGGATGATCGAGGCGATGGAAATGGCTGGCGTCGTTACCTCAATGAACACCAACGGTTCGCGTGAAGTCCTGGCCCCAGGCCCGGTACGCGACTGAAACGCAACGACTCGAGTGGCGCAATGACGCGCTACTCGCTCTCCCACGAGTATTCAAGAGGACTCTCATGCGCCTTATCCGCATGCTGTTGCCAGTACTGGCGCTGACCACACTCACGGCCCACGCCGATGAAAAGGACGTGGCGCGTCTGACCCAATTGCTCGAAACATCGAAAACCCTGTCGGCGAACTTTTCGCAGTTGACCCTCGATGGCACCGGCACCCAGTTGCAGGAAACCACCGGCAACATGACCCTGCAGCGTCCGGGCCTGTTCTACTGGCACACCAATGCGCCGGCCGAGCAGACCATGGTCTCCGATGGCAAGAAAGTCACCCTGTGGGACCCGGATCTGGAGCAGGCAACCATCAAGAAGCTCGATGAGCGTCTGACCCAGACGCCGGCCTTGCTGTTGTCCGGCGATGTCTCGAAGATCAGCCAGAGCTTCGATATCAGCGCGAAAGAGGCGGGCGGCGTGATCGACTTCACCCTGAAGCCGAAAACCAAGGACACCCTGTTCGACAATCTGCGCCTGTCGTTCCGCAACGGCCTGCTCAATGACATGCAACTGATTGACAGCGTCGGCCAGCGCACCAATATCCTGTTTACCGGGGTCAAGGCCAACGAAGCGGTGCCTGCGTCCAAGTTCAAATTCGACATTCCCAAAGGTGCCGACGTTATCCAGGAATAAACACCGGCACTTTGTGTCAGGGCCTTTGTGGTGAGGGCCTGCTATTGAGGGGCTATTGTGGCGAGGGGATAAATCCCCTCACCACAGGTTCTTCAGCAGATTTCAGAAAATCAGAGGTTTCAACGCTACGTGATGGATCTGTTTCGCAGTGCACCGATTGCCCAACCCTTGGCCGCCCGTCTGCGTGCGGCCAATCTGGATGAGTACGTCGGTCAGGAACACGTGCTCGCTCGCGGCAAGCCTTTGCGTGAGGCGCTGGAGCAGGGCGCGCTGCATTCGATGATCTTCTGGGGACCGCCGGGCGTGGGCAAGACCACCCTGGCGCGCTTGCTCGCAGAAGTCTCGGATGCGCACTTCGAAACGGTCTCGGCGGTGCTCGCCGGGGTCAAGGAAATCCGTCAGGCCGTTGAAATTGCCAAGCAGCAGGCCGGCCAGTACGGCAAGCGCACGATCCTGTTTGTCGACGAAGTACACCGTTTCAACAAGTCGCAGCAGGACGCGTTTCTGCCTTACGTTGAAGACGGCACGCTGATCTTCATCGGCGCCACCACCGAAAACCCTTCGTTCGAACTGAACAACGCCTTATTGTCTCGGGCCCGCGTCTACGTGCTGAAAAGCCTAGACGAAGCGGCCTTGCGCAAACTGGTCCACCGCGCACTCACCGAAGAGCGCGGCCTGGGCAAGCGCAACCTGACCCTGAGCGATGAAGGCTTCCAGATGTTGCTGTCCGCCGCTGATGGCGATGGCCGGCGCCTGCTCAATCTGCTGGAAAACGCCTCTGATCTGGCCGAAGACAACAGCGAAATCGGCACCGAGTTGCTGCAAAGCCTGCTCGGCGATACGCGCCGACGTTTCGACAAGGGCGGTGAAGCGTTTTACGACCAGATCTCGGCGCTGCACAAATCCGTGCGCGGCTCCAATCCCGACGGCGCGCTGTACTGGTTTGCGCGGATGATCGACGGCGGTTGCGATCCGCTGTACCTGGCGCGACGCGTGGTGCGCATGGCGAGCGAAGACATCGGCAACGCCGACCCGCGTGCATTGAGCCTGTGCCTGGCGGCGTGGGAAGTGCAGGAGCGTCTCGGCAGTCCCGAAGGCGAATTGGCGGTCGCCCAGGCCATTACTTATCTGGCCTGCGCACCGAAAAGCAATGCGGTGTACATGGGCTTCAAAACCGCGCTGCGCGCGGCGGCTGAGAACGGCTCGCTGGAAGTGCCGCTGCATCTGCGCAACGCACCGACCAAGCTGATGAAGCAATTGGGTTACGGCGACGAATACCGCTATGCCCATGATGAACCGGATGCTTATGCTGCCGGTGAAGACTATTTTCCGGAAGAACTCGAGCCGATTCCGTTCTATCAGCCCGTGCCCCGCGGCCTGGAGTTGAAGATCGGCGAAAAACTCAATCACCTCGCTCAACTCGATCGTCTGAGCCCTCGGCAGCGGAGAAAATAGTGGTTCCATTGATACTCGCAGTGTCGGTCGGCGGTGTTGCCGGCACCTTGTTGCGCTTCGCCACCGGTAATTGGGTCAGCGCCAATTGGCCGCGGCACTTCTATACCGCGACGCTGGCCGTTAATATCGTGGGCTGCCTGCTGATTGGCGTGTTGTACGGCCTGTTTCTGATACGCCCGGAGGTGCCGATCGAGGTGCGCGCCGGGTTGATGGTCGGCTTCCTCGGGGGGCTGACGACTTTTTCATCCTTTTCACTGGATACGGTGCGCCTGCTGGAAAGCGGGCAAGTGTTGCTGGCCCTGGGCTACGCGGCACTCAGCGTATTCGGCGGGCTGCTCGCAACGTGGGCCGGCCTGTCCCTGACCAAACTTTGATAACGAGAAACCGACATGCTCGATTCCAAACTGTTACGTAGCAACCTTCAGGACGTAGCGGACCGCCTGGCTTCCCGTGGCTTTGCCCTGGACACCGCGCGCATCGAAGCGCTGGAAGAACAGCGCAAGACCGTCCAGACCCGCACCGAAGCACTGCAGGCTGAGCGTAACGCGCGTTCCAAATCCATCGGGCAGGCCAAGCAGCGCGGCGAAGACATCGCGCCGCTGATGGCGGACGTCGAGCGCATGGCAGGCGAGCTGAGCGCTGGCAAGGTCGAGTTGGACGCGATCCAGACCGAACTCGATTCGATCCTGCTCGGTATCCCCAACCTGCCGCACGAATCGGTTCCGGTCGGCAAGGACGAAGACGACAACGTCGAAGTGCGCCGCTGGGGCACCCCGACCCAGTTCGATTTCGAAGTCAAAGATCACGTCGCCCTCGGCGAGAAGTTCGGCTGGCTGGACTTCGAAACCGCCGCCAAGCTGTCCGGTGCTCGTTTCGCCTTGTTGCGTGGCCCGATCGCGCGTCTGCATCGTGCACTGGCGCAGTTCATGATCAACCTGCATGTCACCGAACATGGCTACGAAGAGGCTTACACGCCTTATCTGGTTCAGGCTCCGGCGCTGCAAGGTACCGGCCAGCTGCCGAAGTTCGAAGAAGATCTGTTCAAGATTGCCCGCGAAGGCGAAGCCGATCTGTACCTGATTCCAACCGCCGAAGTGTCGCTGACCAACATCGTTGCCGGCGAAATCGTCGATTCGAAGTTGTTGCCGATCAAGTTTGTCGCCCACACCCCATGCTTCCGCAGCGAAGCCGGCGCGTCGGGGCGCGACACGCGTGGCATGATCCGCCAGCACCAGTTCGACAAAGTCGAAATGGTCCAGATCGTCGAGCCGTCGCAATCGATGGAAGCGCTGGAAAGCCTGACTGCCAACGCCGAAAAAGTCCTGCAGCTGCTCGGTCTGCCTTACCGCACCCTGGCGCTGTGCACTGGCGACATGGGCTTCAGCGCGGTCAAGACCTACGACCTCGAAGTGTGGATTCCGAGCCAGGACAAATACCGCGAAATCTCCTCGTGCTCCAACTGCGGCGACTTCCAGGCGCGGCGCATGCAGGCGCGTTTCCGTAACCCGGAAACCGGCAAGCCTGAGCTGGTGCACACCTTGAACGGCTCTGGTCTGGCGGTCGGTCGTACTCTGGTTGCGGTACTGGAAAACTACCAGCAGGCCGACGGTTCGATCCGTGTGCCGGACGTGCTCAAGCCGTACATGGGTGGCCTTGAGGTCATCGGCTAAATGAAATATCTGCCGCTGTTTCACAACCTGCGCGGCAGTCGTGTGTTGGTTGTCGGTGGGGGGGAAATTGCCTTGCGCAAATCCCGCCTGCTGGCCGATGCCGGTGCGCTGCTGCGGGTGGTCGCACCTGAAATCGAAACGCAACTGGCCGAACTGGTCGCTGCCAGCGGCGGTGAATGCCTGTTGCGCGGTTACGCCGAAACGGATCTGGACGGTTGCGGGCTGATCATTGCCGCTACCGACGACGAAACGCTCAACGCGCAAGTCTCCACCGACGCCCACCGCCGTTGCGTGCCGGTCAACGTGGTCGATGCACCGGCCTTGTGCAGCGTGATCTTCCCGGCGATCGTCGATCGCTCGCCGTTGATCATCGCCGTGTCCAGCGGCGGCGATGCGCCGGTACTGGCGCGCCTGATCCGCGCCAAAATCGAAACCTGGATTCCTTCGACTTACGGTCAGTTGGCTGGATTGGCTGCGCGTTTTCGCAATCAGGTGAAAAACCTGTTTCCGGATGTGCAGCAGCGTCGCGGCTTCTGGGAAGACGTTTTCCAGGGCCCGATCGCCGATCGTCAACTGGCCGGGCAGGGCGCTGAAGCCGAGCGCCTGTTGCAGGCCAAGGTCGATGGCGAGCCAATGGTCACCACTGGCGAGGTTTATCTGGTCGGTGCCGGTCCGGGTGATCCGGATCTGTTGACCTTCCGCGCACTGCGTCTGATGCAGCAAGCCGATGTGGTGCTCTATGACCGCCTGGTGGCGCCGGCGATTCTCGAGTTGTGCCGTCGCGATGCCGAGCGGGTGTATGTCGGCAAGCGTCGCTCCGAACACGCCGTGCCGCAGGATCAGATCAACCAGCAACTGGTCGATCTGGCCAAGGCCGGCAAGCGTGTGGTGCGGTTGAAGGGCGGCGATCCGTTTATCTTCGGCCGCGGTGGCGAAGAGATCGAAGAACTGGCGGCCCACGGTATACCATTCCAGGTGGTGCCAGGCATCACGGCGGCCAGCGGTTGCGCCGCTTATGCGGGGATCCCGCTGACCCACCGTGACCATGCGCAGTCCGTGCGGTTTGTCACTGGCCACTTGAAGGATGGTTCCACCGATCTGCCATGGGCTGACCTGGTGGCTCCGGCGCAGACGCTGGTGTTCTACATGGGCCTGGTGGGCCTGCCGATTATCTGCGAGCAGTTGATCAAGCATGGTCGCGCGGCGGATACCCCGGCGGCGTTGATTCAGCAGGGCACTACAGTCAATCAGCGGGTTTTCACCGGAACGCTGGCGGATCTGCCGCGAATGGTGGCGGAGCATGAAGTGCATGCCCCGACTCTGGTGATCGTCGGCGAAGTGGTGCAACTGCGCGAGAAACTGGCGTGGTTTGAAGGTGCTCAGTCGCAGGTCTAAACGCCGCGTCGTTCCCTTCGCGAGCAGGCTCGCTCCCACATTGGATCTGTGTCATGCACAAATCCCGTGTGGGAGCGAGCCTGCTCGCGAATGGGGTCTCGAAAACACCGAGCTAATCAACCCCGGCGCCAAACCCCTTTCCCGATCAACCGCGACCGGTCATGCGCAACGCTGAAATCCTGCTCCGGCCCCTTCGGCACAACCCCTGTCGGGTTGATGGTCTTGTGGCTGCCATAGTAGTGATGCTTGATGTGCTGGAAATCCACCGTCTCGGCAATACCCGGCCATTGATACATCTCGCGCAGCCAGTTCGACAGATTCGGGTAATCGGCAATCCGCCGCAGGTTGCACTTGAAGTGCCCGTGATACACCGCGTCAAAGCGAATCATCGTGGTAAACAGGCGCACGTCGGCCTCGGTCAGGTATTCCCCGCTCAGGTAGCGATTGGCACCCAGCAGTTGCTCCAGATGATCCAGTTCGGCGAATACTTCATCGAACGCCTGTTCGTATGCCTGTTGCGAGGTGGCGAACCCGGCACGATAGACACCGTTGTTCACCGCCGGGTAGATCCGCTCGTTCAGCGCATCGACTTCGTTGCGTAGCGGCGCCGGATAAAAGTCCAGATCGTTACCAGTGATCCCGTCGAAGGCGCTGTTGAACATGCGGATGATTTCCGCCGATTCATTGCTGACGATGCGCTTGAGTTTCTTGTCCCACAGCACTGGTACCGTCACGCGCCCGGTGTAATCAGGCGTGTCGGCGGTGTAGCGCTGATGCATGAAATCGAAGCCATCGAGTTTGTCGCCTGTCGAACCGAGCGCCTTGTCGAAGGTCCAGCCGTTCTCCAGCATGAGCCAGCTGACCACCGACACGTCGATGAGACTTTCCAGCCCTTTGAGTTTGCGCACGATCAGCGTGCGATGCGCCCAAGGGCAGGCGAGGGAAACATAGAGGTGATAGCGCCCGGCTTCGGCAGTGAAACCGCCTTCACCGCTGGGGCCTGGTTGACCGTCGGCGGTCACCCAGTTGCGGCGTTGCGCTTGTTCGCGCTGGAACGCGCCGTCCTTGCTGCTTTCGTACCACTTGTCCTGCCAGTGGCCGTCGACGAGTAAACCCATGATCAAGACTCCCTAAACCAATATTCGTTGGAGTCGAGTCTATTCCGATGAGTTCGAACAAAAAGCGCAAAGATCGGGCGCTAATGATCGGTTAGATCGATGTGTTGCGCGCCGCCCAATACTGCTCGGCGGTTGCGAACGCCTGTTCGCGATTCTGACCGAGACCGCGCAGGGCGAGGGCCATGGTCGCAATCAAGGCCATTTGCGGGTAACTGTCGACCACATCGCCACGCCACACGGCTTTCAAGTGCTCGATTTCCAGCGAAGCGGGTTTGACGTGGCGCTGCGCTGACAGCTGCGGCCATTCTTCATCCCAGCTCTGACCGCCGCTGGTGCCATAAAGGTGGCTGGTGGCGTCGGGGTTGATCTCGATTTCACCGCCATCGCCCTTGACCACGATTGCCGCGTCGCCGAGCAAGCCGCTGGCATCGCGATGCACCGCCTGGTAACCCGGGTGAAAAATGCTTTGCAGGCCGCAGCGTGCGCCCAACGGATTGAGAATTCGCGCCAGCGAGTGGATCGGCGACCGCAGGCCCAAGGTATTGCGCAGGTCGATCATCTTCTGCAGTTGCGGCGCCCAGTCCACCAGCGGCATAAAGGCCAGGCCGCCGTTGTCCAGTGCCGTGCCGACCTGCTGCCAATCACGGCACAGGGGAATGTTCAGTTCGCCCAGCAGTTGTTCGCTGTACAGGCGCCCGGCCGTGTGCGCGCCGCCGCCATGCATGAAGATGCGTACGCCGTTTTGCGCCAGGCATTTGGCCGCGAGCAGATACCACGGCAGATGGCGTTTTTTGCCGGCGTAGGTCGGCCAGTCCAGGTCGACATTCAGCGCCGGTGCCTGCAAGCGTTCGCGCAGGGCTTCGGTGAAACCGGCCATTTCCTCTGCGCTTTCTTCCTTGTGCCGCAGCAACATCAGGAAGGCACCCAGTTGCGTATCTTCGACCTTGTCATCGAGCACCATGCCCATGGCCTCGCGGGCTTCCTCGCGCGTCAGGTCGCGGGCGCCGCGCTTGCCCTTGCCGAGAATGCGCACGAATTGCGCGAACGGATGCTCGGCAGGCGTTTCGAGGGTCAAAGCTGGAAAGTCGTTCATAGGCAATTCGTCGGTTTGGGCAGGCCCGCCAGTTTCGCGGCGAGTTTGGCAGGGGTGCCTTTGAACAGTCGGTTCAGGTGCAGGCTGTTGCCTTTGTCCGCGCCGAGTTTCAACGCGGTGTACTTGATCAGCGGCCGCGTGGCCGGCGATAGCTGGAATTCGGCGTAGAAGCTGCGCAGCAGCTCGAGGACTTCCCAGTGTTCAGGCGTCAACTCGATGTCTTCTGCGGCGGCGAGGGCGCTGGCGACTTCAGCCGACCAGTCGCTGAGGTCAACGAGAAAGCCGTCCTTGTCCAGTTCGATGGCGCGGGCGCCGACGGTCATTGAATTCATAGCCAGCTGTTGACCTTGGCGTGATGGATCGACAGTTCGACAAACGCCGGGTAGTCGATGGCCTCGGCCCAGTCTGGAATCTCGATCGCACGCGCCTGTGCGTCCTCAATCAATACAAACAGTCTGATTGCTCGCTCTTGAAGGGTTGAGAACGGCACAGTGTCCGGTTGCAGCGCATACACCGCATCGCCGGACAACAATACCGCATCGGCGCTGCCGAGCAGGCGCAGGCAACTGCTCAGACGATCGTCGCCGAACGGGGAATGAGACAACACATGCAAAGTCGACATCAGAGGGTGATCACCTGATCGTAACGGTCAATAAGGGCGGTGATGTGGTCAGCAGCAAGCGGCTGCGCTTCGTCCAGCGACAGGTTGCCAAGACCGCGAGCATTGGCGCTTTCGGCGCAATAGAACAGCTCTTCGACACCAAACATCGGCAGCGCCTGCAGATTGGCGCTGAGGTCTTTCTGCTGCACGGCCTTGGCGTTCTGCCCGGCGGCCAGTTGCAGCACGCCGTCATCGAGAAACAGCAAACCGATCGGCAGATCAAAGGCGCCACCGGCCAGCACGATATCCAGCGCTTCCCGCGCACCGGGGCCGGACCATGGCGATTGGCGGCTGATGATCAACAGCGATTTGGCCATGTTCAAGCGCCTCCGAAACAGATGAGACGGTCAGCGTCCTGCACGGCATCGTGCAATTGACCCAGACCGGACAATTCCCACGGCGCGCTCAGCGAAATCGCTTCACGCTGGTAACGCTTGGATTCTTCTTCGTTCAACACGCCACGGCGCAGAGCAGCGGCGATGCAGACCACCCCATCCAGTTGCCTTTCGTTGATGAAGGCGCGCCATTGCTTGGGCAAATCCTGTTCATCCTGCGGCGTCACCACTGCATCGGAGGCGTTGAACACGCCGTCCTGATAGAAGAACAGCCGGACAATCTCATGGCCGCCGGCCAGCGCGGCCTGGGCAAACAGCAGGGCACGGCGCGAGGAGGGCGCATGGGCGGCGGAAAACAGCGCGATGGCGAACTTCATGATGGACTCGATCAGCGAAACTGCGGCCATGATAAAGCTTTATCGCTCGTGCCGCGAAACCCGAGTTTTACGCAGATACCTTTGTAGGAGCTGCCGAAGGCTGCGATCTTTTGATCTTGAAGAGCAAAATCAAAAGATCGCAGCCTTCGGCAGCTCCTACATCGATTACGGGGTGATGCCGTAAAGATCGCAATACTCGATCCAGTCCATCCCCGCCATTTCCGCCACTTCCCGATGCACTTCCAGGCGTTGCGCCTGATAGTCCTCCGGTGAATCAGCGGTCAGCTGCAACGTCAGCTCCCAGGCAAACAACCCCTGGCTTTCCGCCTCAGCCTCGAATGCTTCATGCAAGCGTTCTTCGCGGTACTGCGCCTGGGTTTCACCCTTGGCCTGAGCCAACAGCGGGTTGAGATGGTCGAGGGTCTCGCGCAGTTCGGGGCGCGCATCGAGAAACAGTTTCAGGGCGTGTTCATGTCGTTGGTCGCTAGGCGCCATGTAATGTCCTTGTGTGGCTGAAGATCTCAGAGTGCCGCAGCTGCTCACGCGTGTCGCGCATAAAAACAGTAAAGCAGAACGATTTGCCGCGTTGCAGTGCTACAGTCCGCTTTTTTCTCGATGAGCGAATGCAATGCGAATGCTGATGGTAGTGCTGGCGGCGGCCCTGTTGGCCGGGTGCGCCGGTTCGGTGATGAACGATGCTCGCAGCAAGAGCCCGGACAAGGTCCTGACCTCGGACAAGCCGGAGAAAGACGTCGCCCGGTGCGTGCAATTCGCCTGGCAGGATGAAGCGGTTTTCGGCGTCGACGCGGCGGCCTATCTGGAACCGCGCGAGTCTGGCGGCACGACGGTCTACACGCGTTCAGCGGAGTCGTTTGTCGATGTGATTACCGAAGCCTCGGGTACGACTTTGAATTACTACGCACAGCAGAGTGATTTTGTCGCGATGCGGCGCATGGCGGCGATGGCGACCTGCCTCTGATTGTGTGTCGAGGCGGCTGGCGCTTTCGCGAGCAGGCTCGCTCCCACCGATTGAATGCTTTCCAGTGTGGGAGCGAGCCTGCTCGCGCAAAGGGCGACACAGTCAGTCGATCAGCCGCTTCTGGAAAAAATGCCGCTTGTGCCCTGGTGGATAGTCTACGATCTCACCGAACTGGCTGAAGCCCAGCTTCTTGTAGAACTCCGGCGCCTGAAAATCGAAGGTGTCGAGCCAGATTCCGTAGCAGTTCCTGTCTTCGGCCAACGCTTCTGCCTGTGCCATTAACCTGGAACCAATCCCCTGTCCGCGACTTTGATCCGGTACTGACAGCAAATCGATGAACATCCAGCGCAAAGTCACTCGCCCGTACAACCCGCCCAGTATCGCGCCATACTCATCTTTTACCATCAAGGCGAACGGCTCGGTTTTCGATATGCCGGTCTTCGCATCGTTGTATTCAATCAACGGTTGGAGAATGGCCTGACGCTGTTCCTCGGTAGGATTGTCCGTCAACTCGATACGCAAATTCATGCATGACTTCCTTGTGTAATTGAACGCCCAGCCTAACGCGTGTGGGCAAGCGCTTCCAAGCCCTTCGATCAAACGAGCGGAACCGTCAAACCAGCGTTGCGGTCTAGGCTTTTATCGCGTCTTTCCCTGAGCGCGATTGATGAGGAAATCCCGTGAATATTTTTGAAGCCCTGCGCGAAAGCCACGAGCGCCAGCGCACCTACGCCAAGGCTCTGATCGCGACCAGCGGCGACAGCCCTGAGCGGGTCGAGGCCTACAAGCAGCTCAAAGCAGAACTGCAAGCGCATGAAACCGCTGAAGAGCGGCACTTCTACATCCCGTTGATGGAAATCGACGAAGGCGTTGACCTGAGCCGCCACGCCATCGCCGAGCACCACGAAATGGACGAGATGATGGAAGAACTCGACGAGACCGAGATGTCCAGTCCGGCGTGGCTGGCCACGGCCAAGAAGCTCTCCGACAAGGTTCATCATCACCTCGAGGAAGAAGAGCACAAATTCTTCCAGATGGCCGGCAAGCTGCTCGACGATAAACAGAAAACGCAACTCGCCGGGCAGTACGAAAAGGAGTATCAGGCGCAACTGTCTGAATGACCAAAGGCGACTCGGCGTGTAGGTGTTCAGCTACACGTTGAGTGCGATGCGTCGTCGGGCACTGGTTATGCATCCAGTATTTCCGGGCGTTTTACGTCTTGCACGGTGGGACTGTGACAAAAGCGCCGATGGACAAAAAATTCACCTCCGTTAGCTTGAAGGCCTCTCCTCGGGAAGGAGAGTTCTCAAATCAACGGAGTGAACATGATGAATCAGGCAATCCCACAAACCCAACTCAAACACGGTCGTGTCATCTCGCCAGCAAGTCGCGGCGCAGTGGCCATTGACCTCGGCTTGCTCGGCGCTTGGCAAGTCAATGAAATGGAGGGCGGCAAAAACTTTCCGGCCGTGAATGCCGGGCCGTTCCCGCAACCCTTCGAGACCGACTCGGACAGCGTCGCGCCGCCGGCCGATGGCTACATTCTCAGCGGCGGCAAGACCGATGCCCGCGATTGCGTCAATTACACCGACGACGAGATGAGCAAGAAGCTCGGCCGTTCATTCAACTGGCCGCTGCTTAATGTCGATCCGGGGCAGATTCTCGAGGTCAGCTGGGCGTACACCGCGCCGCACACCACCCGTGGTTATCGCTGGCTGATCACCAAAGACGGCTGGGATCCACAGCAACGCATCAGCCGTGCGCAGCTCGAAACCCAGCCGTTCTTCGAAGACTTCTACCCGCAAGTGCCGTATTACAGCCATGCCGGCGAATTGAAGGCCAAGGTTGATCACCAAGTGCAACTGCCGACGAACAAGAAGGGTCATCACGTCATTGTGCTGATGTGGATCGTCGCCAACACCGGCAACGCCTTCTACCAGGCCTTCGACGTCGACTTCCAGTAACAACCCAGGCTGAACGAGCCCGGTAGCGCTGCCGGGCTTTTTTTGTCGGCGCAATTGTCCGACCATGGCAGTCCCCCATGAAAACAGGATCAGACGCGATGTCCAACACAGCCGAACGGGTCAACATCGTCGACACTCAGGTGTTGTCCCACGACTGGTATCTGTTGAAGAAAATCACTTTCGATTACCACCGCAACAACGGCGAATGGCAGCGCCAGACCCGCGAGGTATACGACCGGGGCAACGGCGCGGCGATTCTGCTGTTCAACCGCGAAAAGCGCACGGTGGTGCTGACCCGCCAGTTTCGTTTGCCGGTGTTCGTCAACGGCCACGATGGATTGTTGATCGAGGTGGCGGCGGGGTTGCTGGAAGGTGCCGCGCCGGAGCAACGCATTCGTGACGAAGCCGAGGAGGAAACCGGTTATCGCGTGCATGACGTGAAGAAAGTATTCGAGGCGTATATGAGCCCCGGCTCGGTGACGGAGAAGCTGCACTTTTTTATCGCCGAATACGACGCCGCGTCCAAAGTCAGCGACGGTGGTGGGCTGGAAGAGGAAACCGAAGAACTGGAAGTGCTCGAGTGGCAATTCGCTGAGGCACTGGCAGCGTTTCAACGCGGCGAGATCTGCGATGCCAAGACCATCATGCTGTTGCAGTACGCAGCGATGAATAACCTCTTCGCTTGATTCGGGCAGGAGCTGCCAACGGCTGCGATGGCTCAGCATACTGGCTGAACGGGGAGGCGCAATACGCAAAGCCGGCCATACTGCTTGTTGCTCCTGAAGCGCTGCCCTGCGTTTTGCGCAGTCCCCAAAAACAAAAAGAGATCGACTCATGAAGTACGAACCTTTGGCCAGATCGCTCATTGCGACCTCCCTGGCGCTCAGCTGTCTCATGACTCACGCGGCATCGGTGGCGCCGGTGGCGGCGGAAAACGGCATGGTGGTCACCGCGCAACATCTGGCGACCCATGTCGGCGTCGATGTGTTGAAAAACGGCGGCAATGCCGTGGATGCGGCAGTGGCCGTGGGCTATGCGCTGGCGGTGGTCTACCCGGCTGCGGGCAATCTTGGCGGTGGCGGGTTCATGACCATTCAACTGGCGGACGGACGCAAGACCTTTCTCGACTTCCGCGAGAAAGCCCCGCTGGCAGCGACCGCCAACATGTATCTGGACAAGGACGGTAACGTCATTCCGGAACTGAGCACGCGCGGCCATCTGGCCGTCGGGGTGCCGGGAACCGTGTCCGGCATGGAGCTGGCGCTGAGCAAATATGGCACCAAACAGCGCAAGGACATGATTGCCCCGGCGATCAAACTGGCCGAAGACGGTTTCGAGCTGCAGCAGGGCGATGTCGAGCTGCTCGAATACGCGACGGATGTGTTCAAGAAGGACATGCGCGATTCCGGCTCGATCTTCCTCAGCAACGGCGAGCCGATGCAGGTCGGGCAGAAACTGGTGCAGAAGGATCTGGCGAAAACCCTGCGGACGATTTCCGAGAAGGGCGCCGACGGCTTCTACAAAGGTTGGGTCGCCGATGCCATTGTCACGTCCAGCCAAGCCAACAAAGGCATCATCAGCCAGGCCGACCTGGACAAATACAAGACTCGCGAACTGGCCCCGGTGGAATGCGATTATCGCGGCTATCACGTAGTCTCGGCGCCACCGCCCAGCTCCGGCGGGGTGGTGATCTGCCAGATCATGAATATCCTCGAAGGCTATCCGATGAAGGACCTGGGCTTCCATTCCGCTCAGGGCATGCACTACCAGATCGAAGCGATGCGCCACGCGTACGTTGATCGCAACAGCTACCTCGGCGATCCGGATTTCGTGAAGAATCCGATCGAGCACCTGCTGGACAAGAACTATGCGACCAAACTGCGCAACGCCATCCAGCCGCAAAAGGCCGGCGTGTCGGCTGAGCTCAAACCCGGTGTAGCGCCGCATGAAGGCAGCAACACCACGCACTATTCGATCGTCGACAAGTGGGGTAATGCCGTTTCGGTCACCTACACCCTTAATGACTGGTTCGGCGCTGGCGTGATGGCGAGCAAGACCGGGGTGATCCTCAACGACGAAATGGACGACTTCACCTCCAAGGTCGGCGTGCCGAACATGTACGGTCTGGTTCAGGGGGAAGCCAATGCCATCGCGCCGGGCAAGGCGCCGCTGTCGTCAATGAGTCCGACCATCGTCACCAAGGATGGCAAAGTGGTGATGGTGGTCGGCACGCCGGGTGGTAGCCGGATCATCACCGCGACCTTGCTGACCATGCTCAATGTGATCGATTACGGCATGGGGCTGCAGGAAGCGGTCGACGCGCCGCGCTTCCATCAGCAGTGGATGCCGGAGGAAACCAACCTCGAAGACTTCGCCGCCAGCCCGGATACGAAAAAGCTCCTCGAGAGCTGGGGCCACAAGTTTGCCGGCCCGCAGGATCCCAACCACATCGCCGCGATTCTGGTCGGCGCGCCGTCACTGGACGGCAAACCGGTTGGCAAGAATCGCTTCTACGGCGCCAATGATCCACGGCGTAATACCGGCTTGTCACTGGGTTACTGAGCGGAGTAAAAAGGGGCGGGCTCAGGTCCGCCCCATCTCAAGGACTGATCAAGGAAGGCTCGACATGACCACCGCATTACTGATCATCGACGTCCAGCAAGCACTGTGTGCTGGTGAATATCAGTGTTTTGAAATCGACCGCGTGATCGCCACGATCAATGATCTCAGCCAACGCGCCTGCACGGCTGGCGTTCCGGTGGTGTTGATTCAACACGAAGAAAAGGACGGTCCGTTCGTGCATGGCGCGGACGGTTGGCAACTGGCCGAAGGTTTGCTGACTTCGACGAAAGACCTGCGTGTAGGCAAGACTACCGGGGATTCTTTCTACCAGACCGATCTCGGCAAGCTGCTGCCCAGCGAAGACTTCGAACGTCTGATCATTAGCGGTCTGCAGACCGATTATTGCGTCAACGCCACGGTGCGCAGCGCGCATTCACTGGGCTACGACATCGTCGTCGCGCAAGATGCACATTCGACGGTCGATAACGGCAACATGAGCGCTGAAGACATCATTGCCCAACACAACAAGGACTTCGCCGCCCTGACCAGTTCCGTGGCACGAATCGACGTCAAACCGGCAGCCCAAATCACCTTCTGAACTCACACAAAACCCCTGTGGGAGCGAGCCTGCTCGCGAAAGCGCTATGACAGCCAACATCAAACCGACTGATATACCCCCTTCGCGAGCAGGCTCGCTCCCACAGGCATTTGGTCGGTCTCAAAATCAGAGAGCACCGCAGTCGGAAACGATGCACTAGGTTTGGACGCGATTCGCATCACGCAATAACCGCTCGATCTGCGCCAGTTCCCATGTGCTGAGCAGACTCACCGGGTCCGTGCCATAACGTTGCCAAGTGTCCAGCGTCGCTTCATCCCCGGCGCAGTTGCGCGCGTATTCACAGTGATGCAAGTGTCCCTCGGCGAAGTCCAACAGCAGATGCCAGCCCTCGATGTAAACGGCAATCAGCCCGGACTGGGACATTACCTCGCAGACTTCGAACGCAAGCACGCCCAGCGCAGCTTCGCGCAGACGCTGACACACATCCCGGGCGGACAAAAACGCTGACATGCTGCGACTCGATTCGATGGACAAGCCTGCAAGGATAAGGCCCGCGCCACTCATGTCAGCGTTTCACTGGCCCGAGGCCGAACAATTCCGTAACATTCGCCTCCCTCTTTTTTCGCGAAAACAGCAGCCGTGCCCAGCGGCCGCTCAGTCAGGTAAGCCATGAAACCGATTCGTCTGCGCGCCGATGTCCTCGCCGGACTCACCACCTCGTTCGCCCTGTTGCCCGAATGCATTGCTTTCGCCCTGGTCGCGCATCTCAATCCGCTGATGGGCCTGTACGGCGCGTTCATCATTTGCACGCTGACAGCGTTGTTTGGCGGCCGGCCGGGCATGGTTTCCGGCGCGGCGGGCTCGATGGCGGTGGTGATCGTCGCACTGGTGGTGCAACACGGCGTGCAATATCTGCTGGCGACGGTGCTGCTCGGCGGTCTGATCATGATGGCGTTCGGGCTGTTGCGCTTGGGCAAACTGGTGCGCATGGTGCCGCATCCGGTGATGCTCGGTTTCGTCAACGGCCTGGCGATCATCATTGCCCTGGCGCAACTGGAGCACTTCAAAAGCGGCGAGCACTGGCTCAGCGGTACGCCGTTGTACCTGATGACCGGGCTGGTGCTGCTGACCATGGCCATCGTTTACATCCTGCCGCGCCTGACCAAAGCGGTACCGCCGGCCCTGGTGGCGATCCTTGGTGTCGGCCTGCTGGTCTACCTGTTTGGCCTGCCGACCCGTACCCTCGGTGACATGGCGCACATTGCCGGCGGTCTGCCGACTTTCGCCATGCCGGACATTCCGTGGAGCCTGGAAACACTGCGCATCATCGCTCCGTACGCGATCCTGATGGCGATGGTCGGCCTGCTGGAAACCTTGCTGACACTGAACCTGACCGACGAAATCACCGAGACCCGTGGCTATCCGGATCGTGAGTGCGTGGCGCTCGGCGCGGCCAACATGGTGTCCGGTGCGTTCGGCGGCATGGGCGGTTGCGCGATGATCGGCCAGACCGTGATCAACCTCAGCTCCGGCGGGCGCGGGCGCTTGTCCGGTGTTGTTGCCGGTGTGCTGATTCTGTTGTTCATTCTGTTTCTGTCGCCGCTGATCGAGCGTATTCCGCTGGCCGCACTGGTGGGGGTGATGTTTGTGGTATCGCAGCAGACGTTCGCCTGGGCGTCGTTGCGGGTGATCAACAAGGTGCCGCTGCACGATGTGCTGGTGATCATCGCCGTGACCACCATCACCGTGTTCACCGATCTGGCCACGGCCGTGCTGTGCGGGATCATCATCGCCGCGCTCAACTTCGCCTGGCAGCAGGCGCGCGAACTGTACGCCGATGAACACCTGGAGGCCGACGGCAGCAAGCTCTATCGCCTGCACGGCACGCTGTTCTTTGCCTCGACCACGCCGTTTCTCAATCAGTTCGATCCGGCCAACGATCCGGCGAAAGTCACTCTCGACTGCCGACACCTGAGCTTTGTCGATTACTCGGCGATTGCCGCGTTGAAAACCCTGCGTGAACGCTACGCCAAGGCTGGCAAGCACTTACAGGTGTTTCATCTGTCGGAACGCTGCAAGAAATTACTCAAGCGCGCCGGCGTCGATCACGACTGACGCCGCTGGTTTTGCGTCCTTGAGCCAGGTCTTGCCGAGAATCCGTGAGACCTGTTCGGCGGAGTAGGGCTTGGCGAGAAACTCGAAACCTTCGTAACCGCTGCGGGCCAGTTCTTCGCTGTAGCCGGAGGTCAGAATCACCGGTAGATCGGGGCGGCGCTGGCGCAGCTCCCTGGCCAACGCGACGCCGGTGATGCCCGGCATGACCACGTCGGAAAACACCGCATCGAACGCGCTGGCATCGCCGCCTGCCAACTGCAGGGCTTCTTCAGCGTTGGTTGCCCATGCGGTTTCATAGCCCAGATCCTGGAGGATCTGGTTGGCAAAACGACCAACATCGAGATTGTCCTCGACCACCAGTACCCGGCGTTTTTCGCAGGCCGGCTGTACCTCGCCATCGTCCTCGGTGTTGTCCTGTTCAGCCTCGTCCGCCGGCACTTGCGGCAAATACAAGGTGAACTCGGTGCCTTGTCCAAGGACGCTGGAGACGTCGACGTTGCCGCCCGATTGCTTGGCGAAGCCGAACACCTGCGACAGCCCGAGCCCCGTGCCTTTGCCGACAGCCTTGGTGGTAAAGAACGGTTCGAAGATGTGTTCGAGGGTGTGTGCGTCGATGCCGGCACCGGTATCGGCCAAGGCGATCGACACGAAATGGCTGCTGGACCCGGCGTGACCGCGAATCGGCGGCAGCGCTTTGTGGCATTCCAGGCGCAATTTCAGCTCACCCTGACCGTTCATGGCGTCGCGGGCGTTAAGCGCAATGTTGATCAACGCGGTTTCGAACTGACTGAGGTCGACACGGATGTAGCAGGGGTGATCCGGGCGTTCGACGCACACATGAATCTGCGCGCCGGTGACCGATTCGAGCATCTCGCCGATGTTTGCCAAACGTTCGCCGGCGTCGACTACCTGCGGATTGAGCGGCTGACGGCGGGCGAAGGCGAGCAACTGGCTGGTCAGCTTGGAGGCGCGCTCGACGGTGTCGGACACCGCGCGCATGTAGCGCTGACGGCGTTCTTCCGGCAGGTTGGGCTGGCGCAGAAAATCCACCGACGAACGAATGATCGTCAGCAGATTGTTGAAGTCGTGGGCGACGCCGCCGGTCAATTGGCCGATGGCTTCGAGCTTCTGCGACTGGCGCAACGCCGACTCGGCCTGGGCCAGGCGCAAGCTGCGCTCTTCGACCCGTTGCTCCAGCGTGGCGTTGAGCTCAGCCAGCGCCAGCAGGCCTTCGCGCACATTGGCATCGGCGCGCACCCGCTCGATGTGCGCCCAGCACCGTTCGGTCACTTCGCTCATCAATGCCTGCTCAAATTGCGACCAGACCCGCGGCACTTTGTCGTGGACGGCCATCAATGCGGTCAGACGGCCCTGCTTGATCAGTGGTACACAAATGGTCGCGGTAATACCGATGGCCTGAAAGGTCGCCGACTCTTCCGGTGGTAGCTCGCTGCGGTTGTCATGGATGACCAGCGGTTCCCCGGCGCGCAGCAGACGCACTGCCTTCTCACCGAAATCGCGCAGGCGGTAGTGGCCGACGATGCTTGGCGAACCCGGTGCCGCATAGTCGCCGCGAATGGTGAAGCCGTCCTCGTCGGCATCCATGTCGGCGTACGCGCAGTTGGACAATTGCAACTGCTCGACCATCAGCCGGGTGCTCGCCGCCAGGATTGCTTGCGCATCGGTGGCATTGGTCACCGCTTCGCCGATGGCATCAAGGACGGCCAGGCGTTGGTTGAGATAAACGGTCTGGGTGGTCTCGGTGACCGTGTCGAGCATGCCGACGACATTGCCCAGCGAGTCACGAATCGGGCTGTAACAGAAAGTGAAGAACGCCTGCTCCGGACCGTTGCCGCGTTCGATCTTCAGGGCAAAGTTTTCGATGTAGGTGGCTTGGCCGGCATAGGCCGCCTCGGCTATCGGGCTGATCTCATGCCAGGCTTCTTTCCAGATGTCGCTGAAAGGACGTCCCAGCGCATGCGGCTTGTCGCCGAGAATCGGCACGAAGGCGTCGTTATAGAGAGTGATCAATTGCGGGCCCCAGACGATCGCCTGAGGGAAATGCGACGCGAGACTGAGCGAGACAGTGGTCTTGAGTACATCGGGCCAGTTTTCCAACGGGCCGAGGGGCGAATTCGCCCAGTCGTGACGGCGGATCTGCCCGGCCATCTCGCCGTTGTCTTGCAACCAGTCTGTCATGGGGTTCGTATCTTTCCGGGCATTTGTCTGAGAACAAAGACCTGCGCGCAGGGTGTTTGGTTTCAGCGCACCAGACACTGTTTGCGCTGCGAATTATTCTGACCTACATCATGGCAGCAAAAAACAGCGCTGGCGAAAAGAGCATCTTTTCGCCAGCGGATTTTTCTTCAGTTCGTGAGCGACTGCTCAGGCCTCGACGGCCGGGAAATCAATGTCGGTCAACGCCGTGTTGTTCAGGTAGTTGGTCAATGTCTGCACGGCCACCAGGGCAATCACTTCGATAATCTTGCGGTCATCGATACCGGCAGCGCGAGCAGCGGCCAACTGTTCATCGCTCAAGTGGCCACGGGTTTCGGTCAGTTGGCGGGCGAGGGCGGCGTAGGCATTCAGTTCGCCTTGACGGGCCGCGACGATGTCCTGTGGCGAGAGCCCGGCCTTGCCGGCGAACATTGTGTGTGCGGACAGGCAGTAGTCGCAGCCGTTTACTTGCGAAGTGGCGAGGTAGACGGCTTCTTTTTCCTGGGCGCTGAGCGAGGTCTTGCCGAGGATCGCCGAAGCTTGCAGGTAAGTGTCGAATGCAACTGGCGCTTGGGCGAGGGTAGTGAAGACGTTGGGCAGGAAGCCGATTTTTTTCTTCACGCCTTCCAGTGCAGGACGGGTGGCATCGGTGGCGGTGTCGAGGCTGATAGCGGGGATGCGGCTCATGGTGATTCTCCGAAATTCCGCAGCGAAGTGCAGCGGCGATGGAGAGATCTTAGGGGCTGCCAATGGCGCTTTGGCGGCAAATCGTCGAGGATATGCGGCAGATCGTCCAGATATGCCTTCGGGAGTCAGCCATGGATCGCCTTTCCACATTACTCAGTCATTTCGGCGTGAATGCCGGCACCTTCCATAGCGGCGCGTTTTGCGGCGTGAGTGTTCACGAAGGCGAGCCGGTCGGGCACGTGCATGTTCTGCAAGCCGGGGCGTTGCTGCTCAAACCGGGCAACGAGCGGGAGATCCGTCTGGACGAACCGTCACTGATTTTCTTTCCCCGGCCGTTTACCCATCGGATGTTTGCCGACGAAGCCATGGCCAGTCAGATTGTCTGTGCATCGCTGACCTTCGACGGCGGCTCGGGCAATGCCCTGGCCGCCGCGCTACCCGACTATCTGGTATTGAAACTCACCGACATCCCGGAACTGCGCAGCACCCTTGACTGGCTGTTCAATGAAGCCTTTGAAGGGCATTGCGGGCGCGTGGCGGTGATGGATCGCCTGTTCGAATTGCTGGTGATTCTGCTGCTCCGCCATCTCATCGGCAGTCGAGATCAGCAACCGGGCATGATGGCCGGGCTGGCTGACCCGCGCTTGTCTCGCGCTTTGAACCTGATCCATGAGCAACCGCACAAGCCTTGGAGTGTGGCCGATCTCGCGGCGGCGGCGAACCAGTCCCGCGCCGGTTTTGCCGAGCAGTTTCGCCGCGTGGTCGGGCAGACGCCGGCCGATTATCTGCTGAGCTGGCGCGTCAGTCTTGCGCAGAAACGCCTGCGCGAAGGCCGGCCGATTGCGTTGATTGCCGAAGAGGTCGGTTACGAAAGTCCGTCGGCGCTGGCCCGGGCGTTTCGGCGCAAGACCGGTCTCAGTCCTCGGCAATGGAAAGCCGGACACTGAACATTACCTGGCGAATTTCTTCGCTCCGGCCACGCAGAGAATCACCCCAAGCGTTACGCCGAGCATGCCGACGCTGACCTGCTCATGCAGCAACGTCGCCGCCAGTGCCAGACCAAAAAACGGCTGCAGCAACTGCAACTGCCCGACCGCCGCAATCCCGCCCTGGGCCAGGCCGCGATACCAGAACACAAAGCCGATCAGCATGCTGAACAGCGACACGTAGCCCAGGCACATCCACGCAGGCAAGCTGATGTTGCCGAACGAGGCGGGCGCCAGCCACAGGCTCAGCACTGCCATCAGCGGTAACGACATTACCAGCGCCCAGCAGATCACCTGCCAGCCGCCGAGGCTGCGTGACAGTTTCGCGCCTTCGGCGTAACCGAGGCCGCAGGCGAGAATCGCCGCGAGCATCAGTAGATCCCCAGTCGGCGAGGCGCTCAGTCCCTGGGACAGGGCGAAGCCCACCACCAATGCGCTGCCCAGCACCGAAAAGATCCAGAACACCGGCCGTGGCCGCTCACCGCCACGCAAGACACCAAACATTGCCGTGGCCAGCGGCAGCAATCCTACAAACACGATCGAATGCGCTGACGTTACGTGCTGCAATGCCAACGCGGTCAGCAGCGGAAAACCCAACACCACGCCCAGCGCCACAATCACCAGCGACAGCCACTGATGGCGCGACGGTCGCGGTTGCTTGAACAACAGCAGAAGTCCGACCGCCAGTGCGCCGGCAATCGCTGCTCGCACCACGGTCAGAAACACCGGATCGAATTCCAGCACCGCCAGCCGTGTCGCCGGAAGTGAACCGCTGAAAATCAGCACACCGATAAAACCGTTGATCCAGGCACTGGTCTTTTCCAGCGCCGGGTTGGCCGCAGTCGATGTTGTGTGCATGTCGGTCGCGCTCAAATAGTGGGTTGTATTGCGGCGATCCTAGGGCTGAGAATCAGCACAATCAAAAAATTGTCATGGATACAGCCGGCATGCCCCGATCCCGTTACAAGACCTTGGTTGACCGTTACGCGGCGGATATTCGTGGCGGACGACTGCCGCCGGGCACGCGATTGCCTACGCATCGGCAACTGGCGGCGCAGGAAGGACTGGCGCTGGTTACCGCTTCACGGGTTTATGCCGAGCTTGAGGCGATGGGCCTGGTCAGTGGCGAAGCCGGGCGCGGCACTTTTGTGCGGGAAACGTCGCTGGCTCCGGGGCAGGGCATCGATCAGAAAGACGTAGCGGTCGGCATGATCGACCTGAATTTCAACTATCCGTCGTTGCCCGGTCAGGCTGAGCTGTTGCGCACGGCGTTGCGGCAACTGGCGTTGTCCGGCGATCTCGAAGCGTTGCTGCGTTATCAACCCCACGCCGGACGTGCCCACGAACGCGCCTCGGTGGCGCGACATTTGTCGACACGCGGCGTGACCGTTGAAGCCGACCAAGTGCTGATCGTCAATGGCGCTCAGCAAGGTTTGGCGGTGACGCTGATGGCCCTGCTCAAACCCGGTGATGTGATCGCCGCCGATGCGCTGACCTATTCCGGGTTCAAGGTGCTGGCCGACGCGTTGCATCTGGAAGTGCTGGCGATCCCGATGACAGAGCTCGGCCCGGATTTGCCGGCACTGGACAGGCTCTGCCGCCAGCGTGCGGTGCGCGCCGTGTACAGCATGCCGACGCTGCACAATCCGCTGGGCTGGGTCATGCCACTGGAACAGCGCGAGCAATTGGTGGCGATTGCCCGGCGCTATGATCTGACACTTATCGAAGATGCGGCCTACGCGTTTCTGGTGGAAAATCCGCCGCGAACCTTGATCGATCTGGCACCGGAACGGACGTTTTACGTATCGGGCCTGTCGAAAAACATCGCCACCGGATTGCGGGTCGGCTTCATCGCGGCGCCGCTGCCTCAAGTGCCCGCACTGGAACGAATCATTCGCGCGACAACGTGGAACACGCCCGGGGTGATGACCGCCATTGCGTGCGGTTGGCTCGACGACGGCACCGTCACCGTGCTTGAGGAGCAGAAGCGTAGTGATGCCATGGCCCGGCAGACGTTGGCCGCCGAGGTGCTGAAGGGGCTGCGCTACATTGCTCATCCGGCCTCGTATTTTCTGTGGTTGCCGTTGCCCGAAGATGTGCGTGCCGATCAGATCGTGGTCGAGTTGATGCAGCAGCAGATTTCGGTCACCAGCGCCGAGCCGTTTTCGCTGTCGGCCAATACGCCCCATGCGATTCGTCTGGCGTTGGGTTCGGTGGACATGAAGGTGTTGCGTCAGGCGTTGATCACTGTCAGAACGATTGTCGGCGCTTATCTGTAAACTGCGTTCACGCCATGCAAAGCCAGGTTTGGACTGTTTAATGAAATTCACCACAGCACTGCTTCTCGCCTTGATCTTCAGCACCAGCGCTCAGGCTGAGGGCGATCCTGAGGCCGGAGAGAAGATCTTTCCGCGCCTGTGCGGCGGTTGCCATCAGGTTGGCGAGTCGGCTCGTTCGGGGTTTGGTCCGCAGCTCAACGGCATCATTGGCCGGGCTGCGGGGACTTCGGCAAATTATGTTTATTCCGATGCGATGAAGAACTCGGGGATTACTTGGGATCGGGCGACATTGAAAGCGTATCTGAAGGATCCGAAAGGGGTGGTGCCGGGGACGCGGATGATTTTCTGGGGGCTGAGTGATGAGGAGAAGTTGAATAATTTGTTGGCTTATCTGCAGAGGTTCAGTGCTGAGCCCTAGTCGGGCGATGGTTTCCTGGCTGATTGAGTACATATCCATTGCTGCGGTAACGGCTGCTTAGGGTTCCGCCCTTACGGCGGGTCACCTTTTTCAAACGCCGGAGTGCCGGCCCAGCAAAAAGGTAACCCAAAAGGCTTGCTCCTGCGTTCGGCCCTCGCAGGCTCGGGTCCCTTCGCTGCGGGATCGATCCGGGCGCAGCGGCTACGGTTTGCTTCGCTGCACCTCCTTCCGCTGTGTCTGGCTGCGCCAGACGGTCGCTGCGCTCCCACGCCCGGATCAATCCCTCCGCTCAGCCTTCCGACGTCGCCGGTAGATCAAGATCAAAAGCACTCGAGCTAACGCTCATTGTTGAGTGGGGCGGCTTCGCCGCGGGCAGCTGCGCTGCTTTGCTTTTCTGTGGGAGCGAGCCTGCTCGCGAAAGCGGTTCTCCTGCCGACCCATATTTGCGGTTTTCCCCCATCCCTGGAGGAGCTGGCTGGCCAGCGAGGCCGGCGGGCCGACCTGTCTCAGGTTGATATACGCGGTGTCAGTGAGCATGGAACGCCACCTGATTGCGCCCCGCAGCTTTCGCCTGATACAGCTGCTGATCGGCGCGTTTGATCAGGGCCGTGTGGTTGTTGTCTGCCGGATCTGCCAGGCCAAGGCCAATACTCACCGTGACGTTGCCGACGCCGGGAAACTGCGCTTCGGCGACTGCCATGCGAATTTTTTCGGCAACGACTTCCGGGGTGTCGGGTTGCGCGACTTCCGGCAGCAGTACGGCGAACTCTTCGCCGCCGTAGCGGGCGACGAAATCGGTGCTGCGCACGCTGTTCTGGATCAAGGTCGCCAGTTGTTGCAGGACCTCGTCACCGACCGCGTGGCCGTGGCTGTCATTGATGCGTTTGAAGTGGTCGGCATCGATCAGCAGCAGGGCAAAAGGGCGCCCGGTGCGTCGGGACAGCAGCGAGTATTCAGTGATTTTTTCGTCAAAGCGGCGACGGTTGTAAACGCCGGTCAAGCCGTCGTGTGTGGCCAGGCTCAGCAGCTCGGCGTTGGCCTCGGTGAGTGCGGCGGTGCGTTGTGCCACGGTGGCTTCCAGCGAGGCGTTGGCTTCTTGCAGTTCGCGCTCCTTGCCTAGTAGCGACTGCGTCATTGCGTCGATGGACTGGCCGAGCTGGGCGATTTCCAGTACCGGATGCTGGAGCTGGAACTGCGCGCCGGACTGGTTGTTCTGCACCTGTTTGGCCGAGTGCGCGAGTTGTTCGATCGGCCGGCTCAGGTACAGCGCCAGGTAATAAGCCACGAGACCGAAAACGATGGCGGCGAAAACGCCGAGGATCAGCAATTCGTATTGCAGCGTCCGCGCCGGTTGCAGCGCGGTTTCCAGTGGCTGGCGAATGGCGATCGACCACGACAGCGCTGTGCCCGATGGCGTCGGCACAGTGACCATGCTGGTCAGGTAACCGTTGGCCGCCGTCCAGCCCGGCAATACCGAATCGCCGATCGCCAGTTGTTGGCCCATCAGCGCTTCGGGGTAGAGCACCTTGCCATCGTGGTCGACGATCAGCGCCTGGATATCCGGCGCCGAGTTCTTGTGGGAAAACGCCGCCGATTCGACGATGCGCGTTACCCAACTCCAGTGTGCATGTGCGCCCAGCACGCCAATCACCTGTCCTTCGGCATTGTGGATCGGCGCGGCAAAATCGATGAAGCGCAGCGGCTCGCCATTGGGCAGGCCCGGCAACAACTTGGCCAGCAACACCGCTTCGTGGGGATCGCCGGTGTATTGCCGGCGCAAGCCGATCTGGAACCACGGGCGTTTCTGCACTGATTGACCGACCAGCAGATCATTGACGGCCTGGCGGACGTTGCCCTCGGCGTCGGTGACGCCCATCCACGCATATTCGGCGCGCGCCTGGGTGCGCAACTGCATCGACTTGAGGATGGCTGGGTTGTCCAGATCTCCGCGCTCCAGATGCGGTGCGCGACTGAGCAGGTAGACCTCCAGTTGCCGTTCGCGCAGCTGTTCGCCCAACAGCGTCGCCGCTGCACGCGCGGTGTTCAGCAAGGCGTTGCCGCTGGCCTGCTTCATTTGTTCGGTGGCGATATGACCGACATAAAAGCCGACGCTCAATAACGTCAGCAGGGACAAACCGCCGAACCACAGGGTGAGATGGCTACGCAGACTGGCTTTGAACATGGAGGCGGGTGTCTGTATTTATTGAAGTGGCGCCATGGTATGCGACATCGCCGATGGGCGGCCAGCGAACGGGTTCATGTAAATACAAAGAAGATTGATGCCAATGAGCCATCATTTTGGTTAGAATGCGCGCCGCCCGAGAGACGGATCCCGGGCGTTTTCCCATGGAGTTTTACCGTGAAATACCTCAGCAAAGTAGTCGCCGCCACACTGTTCGGTGTGGTTCTGGCAGGTTGCACCGGCGCCCCGATGAAAACCGCCCATTACGACAGCAACCAATACACCGTGGTTGGCCACAGCGAAGCATCGGCCACCGGCCTGCTGCTGTTTGGCATCATCCCGATCCGCCAGAACAGCCGATTTGTGCGCGCGCAAAACGCGGCCATCCAAGCCAAGGGCGGCGATGCAATGATCAACACGCAGGTTCAGGAAAACTGGTTCTGGGCCTGGGTCCTGACCGGTTACACCACCACCATCTCCGGTGATGTGGTCAAGCTGAAAACCGCGCAATAAGCGACGGTTGAATGCAAAAAAGCCCGGCTGATCAGGCCGGGCTTTTTCATGGGTGTTGCGGTCATGCAGATGATTCAGGCGACACGGCGTTCGATCAGACGATCAGAACCACCTTCGGCAACACGGCGTTCGAGCAGACGATCCGAACCACCTTCGGCAACGCGGCGTTCGATCAGACGATCAGAGCCACCCTCGGCAACGCGGCGTTCGATCAGACGATCGGAACCACCTTCAGCAACGCGGCGTTCGATCAAGCGATCAGAGCCACCTTCAGCAACGCGGCGTTCGATCAAGCGATCAGAGCCACCTTCAGCAACGCGGCGTTCGATCAAGCGATCAGAGCCACCTTCAGCAACGCGGCGTTCGATCAGACGATCGGAACCACCTTCGGCAACACGGCGTTCGAGCAGACGATCAGAGCCTCCTTCAGCAACGCGGCGATCGATCAAGCGATCGGAGCCACCCTCGGCAACACGGCGTTCGATGAGACGATCCGAACCGCCTTCAGCAACACGGCGTTCGAGCAGACGATCTGAACCACCTTCAGCCAGACGGCTTTCGATCAGCTTGTCCGAGCCGCCTTCAGCGACCAGGGTGTGAGCAGGCGTTACTGCAAAAGCGTTAACTGCGAAAACCGAGAAAGCGATGCCGAGAAGGGTTTGGCGTTTCATGATCGTGTGCTCCAGAAAGTTGTTTGTTTGTCTGGAGCCGATGTTACGCCGCGCAGTTTTTATGAGAACTTCATTGACGTGATGGTGAACATCGACGCCGATGATGTTTGCCATGAGCGGCGATTCAGAGGGCTTTTGCCCGAATGCACAACTCGCCGCTGGCACGAATCAGCGCCATGTCATGCAGCGAATCAGCGGCCAGACCGTTGCGGACATTGGCCAGCCATGCCGGGCAATTCGGATCCTGGCGATAGGGCGCGAAGGCGGCGTACTGCTGCAACAAGCGCTTTTGCAGTTCATCCAGGCGCGGGCGGATCTGTTTGCCCAGATCCGGACGCGGTGTGTCCGGTGCAGCACCTGCCGCTTGCCATTGCGCGAGCAGACCGTATTGCACCAGTTTGTTCGCTTCCATCTGTGCGGCGATCAGCTGCGCGACGTCGTCCGGATCGAGTTTGTGTTCGGTGGCCAGAGTTCGGGCATTGGCGATGACCTGCGCCTCTCGCGGGCTGTCCTGGATCGGCTTGCCGCTGTCCCACTTGGTCAACGCAACCAGATCGCCGATGCTCAGGCGTTCATTCAAAGTGGCCAGTAGCGGTTTCAATGAAGCAGGCGCCGCTGCGGGTGCGGCCGCTTGAGCGTAGGCGGCCGACAGAGCGAGGAGGGAGCCAAGCAGAAAATTTGCAACGTTACGCATGAACCGAGCCTCAATAGTACGTGTCGACAGAATCGCTGATTTACCACAGCCGCACACTGACACAAAGCGATGCCTGGCATTTACACAAATGCAAAACAGGCAATCAACGCCGATGGGAAATGTTGATTGCACGCTGCACGCAACTCACCGAAGCTATCGTCAATCAGGCCTGCCGCCGTCGAGATGGACCTCCATTCAATGCAAAGCGCCACCTTCGCCAAGCCGCTCTGGCAAACCTATCTGCTGTTTCTCGCGCCGATGGTGCTGTCGAACTTCCTGCAATCGATGTCCGGGACGGTCAACAGCATCTATATCGGCCAGATGCTCGGCACACAGGCGCTGGCGGCGGTATCCGGCATGTTTCCCGTCGTGTTCTTTTTCATCGCCCTGGTCATCGGCCTTGGAGCTGGCGCGGGCGTGTTGATCGGTCAGGCGTGGGGCGCGCGCGAAACGCACATGGTCAAGGCGATTGCCGGAGCGACGTTGCTACTGGGTGTGTTGATCGGTTTGGTCGCGGCGGTGCTGGGCACGGTGTTTGCGCGACAGGCACTGACGGGGTTGGGCACGCCGGCGGATGTGCTCGACGACGCGGTGGACTATGCCCACGTCATGTTGTGGATTCTGCCATCGCTACTGGTATTCGTGCTGTTCACCCAATTGCTGCGTGGTGTCAGCGATACGCTGTCGCCATTACTCGCGCTGATCGTCTCCACCACCGTGGGGCTGGCGCTGACGCCGGCATTGATTCGCGGCTGGCTGGGCTTGCCACCGTTGGGCATTCAGAGCGCGGCGTATGCCGGGCTGGCGGGGAATCTCTCAGCAATGGCGTGGCTGGCCTGGCGGCTGATCCGCAAGGGCCATCCGCTGGCGCCGGATCGAGAGTTCTTTGCCGCATTGCGACTGGATCGGGTCATTCTCGGCAAGGTCCTGCGCATCGGCCTGCCCACCGGCGTACAGATGATCGTGCTGTCGTTATCGGAGCTGGTGATCCTGGCACTGGTCAACCAGCACGGCTCGCAAGCGACGGCGGCGTATGGCGCAGTAACGCAGATCGTCAACTATGTGCAGTTTCCGGCGCTGTCGATTGCGATCACCGCATCGATTCTCGGTGCCCAGGCAATCGGCGCCGGGCATTTGCAACGCATGGGGCCGATCCTGCGCACCGGGCTGTTGATCAATGTGTGCCTGACCGGTGGCCTGATTGTGCTGGGTTATCTGCTATCGCACTGGTTGCTGGGCCTGTTCCTGACCGAGGACTCGACCCGGGCGATGGCCGAGCATCTGCTGCACATCATGCTCTGGAGCCTGTTGGTGTTCGGCTTCCAGGCCATCATCGGCGGGATCATGCGCGCCAGCGGCACCGTCCTGGTGCCGGTGGTCATTTCGATTGTCTGCGTGGTCGGCGTGCAGTTGCCGGCGGCGTACTGGCTCGATGGGCAGTTCGGTTTGCAGGGTGTGTGGATGGCTTTTCCGGTTGCCTATCTGGGGATGCTGATACTGCAGACGCTCTATTACAAACTGGTCTGGAAACACCAGAAGATCGAGCGGTTGATTTAGGCACGGTGGACAAACATTTGTCTGTCCCCCGAGACGAAAGCATCGTAGCGTATGCGCCCACAACAATAAGGGAATGACGAGGGTTCAAGTGGGAGCTTTTCGACTGCTGTTGGCGGTGTTGGTCGCTGTATCTCATATGGGCAAAAAGTTCGCCGGACTGAATCCTGGTGTGATCGCCGTCATCTCGTTCCTGATCATCAGTGGATTCGTCATGGCTTCGCTCATCGAGCGAAACTACCGTGAGCCGAGGAAGATCGGTCTGTTCTATATCGACAGGGCTCTGAGGTTGTATCCGCAATTTCTGGTCTACTTCGTCGCCTCGTGTCTGGTTATTCATTTTCTGTTGCCCGGTACGCCCCAAGCGGCTGAGCTGACATGGAAGACCCTGTCCACCAGTTTGCTCATGCTACCGCTTGGCTATTACATGTTCGGCGTCGGCGGGACCGAGATCCTGCCACCGGGCTGGTCGCTGGGGCTGGAAATGAGTTTCTACCTGCTGATTCCATTTCTGCTGATTTGCAAGGCGCAGGGTGTCGCCTTTGCTGTCTCGGTCGGGGTTTTTCTGCTGGCCTGCCTGGGCTTCATCAATACCGATGTCTATGGATATCGTCTGTTGCCGGGTGTGTTGTTCATCTTCCTGTGCGGCTGTTATCTATACCAACGCAATATCAGAGCAATGGTCGTTGTCACCGGCACAGCCGTTGCGGCGGGACTGCTGTTTGTAGCGATCATGGTCGGATGGATTGAGCGTCGTCCGTTCAATGCCGAAGTCACTCTGGGTATCGCCGTGGGCATTCCCTTGGTCTACCTGTTGACCAAACTGAAATTCCACCGGATGGACGAGTTCCTGGGCAATATCAGTTATGGCGTGTTTCTTAACCACTTTGTGGTGATGTATCTACTGCGGGGTTTTTGGCCCGTCGCGTATGACGCCTACGTTGTCGGAGCGGTGCTGGCGTTGTCATTTTTCTGCAGTGGCCTGACGTATTACTGCGTCGAGCGACCGGCGCTGAAGTTGCGTCACCACCTGCGCGGCAGGGCGAAGGAAAGGCCGGTTCAACCGGGTAGCGCCGAGAAAATTGTATCCCTTGTGGGAGAGCGTGAACTGGCATAACGCTCGGCTGTTTGCTTAAGTCAACCAAGGCCCTCGACGACACACGCCGCCCGGAGAATTCCATGACGTCGCGATTGCTGCTGGTTGCCGCGTTTACATCCTTTGTCATGGCCTGTGCGCAGGCCGCTGAATATAACCGGGTCAACACCAGCGCCAGCCAGATCAGTTTCACCTACAACCAGATGGGCTCGCGAATGTACGGCACCTTCGGCAAGTTCGAGGCGGCTCTGGATTTAGATACCGAAAACCTTGCCAACGCCCGCACCACCTTGCATATCGACCTGAGCAGCATTGACGCCGGCAGCGAAGACGCCAATACCGAGCTGGTGAAACCCGCCTGGTTCGATACTGAAAAATTCCCGCTCGCGGTATTCGAGTCCCGTCGTTTCACCCAGGTGGCCGAGCATCGTTACCAGGTCGCCGGTCAGCTCACGCTCAAGGGCATCACTCGCGATGTCGAGGTGCCGGTGGAGCTGAAACCGGACAACGCCATTGGCATTTTCGACGGCGAGCTGGTGCTCAACCGTGAGGAGTTCGGCCTCGGCGCAGGGGAGTGGGCTGACAGCGTGGTGTCGAGGGACATCAACATCAAATTCAGGGTGGTGGCGCCACAACAGTGACGGTTCAATAGACCCGGCACGGTATGATGTCGCGGTTCGTCGACGGCTCTGATCATCGGCAACGTTTTTTATCGCCGGAGTTTGCCCATGCCACGCATCACCCACTACACCTCCCCATGCCCGGAAAGCGTCAACAGCCAGATCCTGCAAATGGTCGTCGACTACCTGACCGACATCAGTGCGGTCGGCCTCGGCCCGAGCAATCTGCTGTACAACGTTTATCAGTACGCGGTGGGTTTCGAGGTGCATCTGTACCTCGAGGCGTTGAACGGCCAGAAGGGCACCGAGGTGGAATTGCTGGTGGCCACTGACGATGAGGATCCAGAGCAAGTCATCGGATTTCTCATCTGTCTGCCGGTGCAGGGCGATTGGGAGGCGTGCAGCGTCGCGTACATGGCGGTGCGTGAAGGCCATCGGCGCCAAGGTGTGGCGCGGGCGATGCTCGCGGACATGGTCGGGCGCTATCCGCATGCGGAACTGGCCTGCAGCATTGGCAAGGTGCCGTATTTTGAGGCGCTGGGTTTTGAAGTGATCGGCCAGCGCGAGACTCAGGTGCTGATGAGCACGCGGCATTACCGCAGCAACGGCTTGCGCGGGTTCATCGACACCACGCCGATCTACCGCTCGCTGGAAGTGCAGCAGATTCATACTTACTTGCTGCAGAAAAACGGCAAGCGCGCGATGCTCGATGCGGAGAAACAACGCGATCGCCATCTGGATCAGACCAGCCGCCACGTAGAAGAATTTGTCCGTCAGCGCCTGACTCTGCACTGACCCGGCCAGTAAAAAGCCCTTGCTGCGCATTGCGCAACGAGGGCTTTTTTGTGCCTGCAATCTCAACCGATCTTGACGTTCATGGTGATGCGCGCGGTGAAGACTTTTTTACCCTCGGCATCGTGAATGTCGACGTTGACCACCTTGTCGCCATCGCTTTGCCAATCCACACCTTCGGCGCTGGCCACGGCGGTGACGTCGGTTTTCGCCTTGGCCAGGTATTCCACGGTCATGCCCTTTGGAATCCAGCGCGCGCCGGGCAGGATCGAGACGTCGGTCATCATTCCGCCGGCCAGTTCCGCCGCGTTGCACAGGGCGATCGCATGCACCGTGCCAAGGTGATTGGTAATTTCCTTGCGAAACGGCACTTGTACGGTGGCGGCGTTCGGGCGCAATTCGCTGATCAGCGGATTGATGGTGCTGAAGTACGGGGCGAACTGACAGGCCATTTTGCTGAATGCATCCGCGCCGACGCTGTTGAACATGCTGAGAGATTGACTCATGGAAGCCTCACTGGGTGGTTTGCAGAATTATGTTCCGTTACAGAATAATGTTCTGTAACGGAACGGTATTCTGTTCACGGCAAATCTGTCAACCTAGGCGCGATTTGTTCACGGGCACGTGACGCCTTTATCAACCTCCGTTTTTGGACCCGAGCAGCATGGACACCGCCGATCTACTGGAACGCAGCTACCCCGGCCGCCGCGCCGAACTCAAACGCGATATCTTTCGCAAGGCCCTGAGCCTGTTCAATGAACAGGGGATCGAGGCCACCACCATCGAAATGATCCGTGCCGAGTGCGACACCAGCGTTGGCGCGATCTACCACCATTTCGGCAACAAGGAAGGGCTGGTCGCGGCGCTGTTTTTCACCGCGCTGGAGGATCAGGCGCGTCTGCGTGATGCGTATCTGGACGCGGCCAATACCACGGAGGAAGGAGTGCAGGCGCTGGTCTTCAGCTATGTCGACTGGGTCGAGCAGCAGCCGCAGTGGGCGCGTTTTCAGTACCACGCACGATTCGCAGTGACCAAAGGCCCGTTCAAGGAAGAGCTGGCCGAGCGCAACAAGACGCGCAACCTGCGCTTGGGCCAGTGGTTGGCCGAATCGGGTCGCGCCGCTGAGCTTAAGGATTTGCCTGCGGAGTTGCTGCCATCGCTGATCATCGGCCAGGCGGACAGTTACTGCCGGGCCTGGCTGGCAGGGCGAGTTAAGGGCAGTCCGATGGCTTATCGCGAAGTGCTTGCGCAGGCGGCATGGCGGTCGATTCGCGCCGAAGGTCTCGCCGAGAACTGAAATACGCAGACAAAAAAAGAGCCTCCAAGCTCTTTGATGGGGAGGAAGTAGAGCCAGTGAGGCTCAAGAGGCGTGTGAAGCAGAACTTGGGCTTGATTGGGAGTCAGTACACCCACGCCTACGCAGCGCCGGATCAATCCAGGCACCGCGTAGCTTCATCCTGGGAGCGTGCAATGGACGACTCAAGTACCGCCAGTCGTCCCTGCACAATGCCGGTTCATGCCGGACGCGATCCCGGCCAACCGGATTTTTTCAGCGCCGCCAGAAGCGTCTGCGCATCCAGGCCCGGCACCGAATGACCGTTGCCCTCGCTGCTGTCGCTGGCGAGCAGGGCATTGATGATCGCTTCTTCAACGGCTTCGGTCGCGGCCAGAAACAGCTCGCTGATGTGGTCGTTGTTGACCATGCGCAAGCCGTCGCAGGTGGCTGCGCGTTTAGCCTCGTAAGCGGCAGGCGGGACGTGATCATTGCCGGTGGCGAAGGCAATGAAGATGTCGCCGCTGTGGTCTTCGTTACCGCCGCCGGTACGCGCCAGGCCCAGGCTGGCACGCTGTGCCAGGCGCGTGCATTGATGGGGCAGCAGCGGCGCATCAGTCGCCAGGCAAACGACGATCGAGCCCATGCCCGGGTGCGGCAACGCTGCCCGCAGAAACGGTGAGTCCTTCTGTTCCATATAGCGCCCGACCGGGTAACCATCGACGCGTAGTTCACTGCGAATGCCGTGGTTGGCCTGCACGATCGCGCCAACGGTCCAGCCACCTTGGGCAGCACTCAAACGGCGCGATGCGGTGCCGATGCCACCCTTGAATTCGTGGCAGATCATGCCGCTGCCACCACCCACCGCACCTTCGCGCACCGGGCCGTCCACGGCGCCGTTCAGTGCCTCGGCGACATGCTCGGGCTTAACGTGAAAGCCGTTGATGTCATTGAGCAGTCCATCGAAGGTTTCCAGCACCACCGGCATATTCCAGTAAAGCCGCCCGTCATCCGGCTGTTGCTCACGGTCCAGCACAATCAGCGCATCCCGCACCACACCCAGGCTGTGGGTGTTGGTAAAGGCAATCGGACTGGTCAGCAGACCGGCCTCGCGAATCCATTCCAGCCCGGTCGCATCACCGTTGCCATTGAGTACATGCACGCCGGCAAAGCACGGTTTCTGGCAGGTCGAGCCGGGGCGCGGCTCGATCAGCGTGACGCCGGTGCAGATGTCACGGCCGCTGCTGCTGCGACCGCGTACATTGCTGTGACCGACGCGCACGCCCGGCACATCGGTGATGGCATTGAGCGGGCCGGGTTGCATCTGGCCAATCAGGATATCGAGATCACGGGCACGCGGATTCATAAGGTTCAGTCTCTTGATTCAAAAGGTCGGGCGGCTTACCGCTCGGATGAGGCAGGCAGATTTCTCGCGCGGACTACTGGCCGTTCTTGACCTTGCTCCACACCCGCGTACGCACACGTTCGGCGGCTTTGGGCAAGGGTTCGAGGGTGTAGAGAGTGGCCATGGCGGCAGGGGACGGGTAGACCGCCGGGTTGTCGCGAGTTGCTGCTGCCACCAGCGTTGTCGCGGCGCGATTGCCATTCGGGTATGACAAGTGATCACTGACCGGCGCGATCACCTCCGGCCGCAGCAGGTAATGGATAAACGCCAGGCCCTGGGCGCGATTGGGCGCGTCCTTGAGCAGTACCAGAGTGTCGAACCACACCGGCGCGCCTTCCTTTGGCAGGCTGTAGGCGATCTTTACGCCGTTATTGGCCTGCTCGGCGTTGGTCTTGGCTTCGAGCATCGCCCCGGACCAGCCAACCGCCACGCAGATATTGCCGTTGGACAGATCGCTGATGAACTTCGAAGAGTTGAAGTAGGCGATGTGCGGGCGCAGCCTGAGCAGCAGTGCTTCGGCTTTTTTGTAGTCCTCGGGATCGGTGCTATTGGGCGGCAAACCCAGGTAATGCAGGGCGACCGGCAGCATCTCCGACGGCGAATCGAGCATCGCCACGCCGCACTCGCTCAGTTTGGCCAGATTGGCTTCGTCGAACAGCAACTCCCAGGAATCCACCGGCGCTTTGTCACCCAACGCGGCGCGGACTTTGTCGACGTTGTAGCCGATGCCGTTGGTACCCCACAGGTAAGGCACGGCGTACTGATTACCCGGATCGTTGACCGCGAGTTTCTTCAACAGCTCGGGGTCGAGATTCTGCCAGCCTGGCAGTTGATCGCGAGGCAAAGGGGCGAGGGCGCCGGCCTTGATCAGGGTCGGCAGGCTGAAGTTGCTCGCCACGACAACGTCGTAGCCGCTGCGGCTGGTCATTAGTTTGCCTTCGAGCACTTCGGCGCTGTCGAAGGTGTCGTACACCGGCTGGATGCCGCTGTCGCGCTGGAAATCATGCAGGGTGTTCGGCCCGATGTAGTCGTACCAGTTGTAGACATGCACGCTCGGCTCGTCTGCCGCCATGGCAACCGAGGAAAGACAAAAACAGGCCAGCAGGCCCGGGTTGATAGATCCACGGTGACGACGCATGATGCGGCACTCCTGGCCTGTCGCAGGCCGGTGATGAACTGGAGTGGTCAGGCTAGCGGGCCGGTCACACCAGCCCCATTCCCATCATGGGTTACTCGAAAGGGGTAGTGCGTGGACGCGTTGTTGCAGGAATTGCCGGTGCATCAGAGTCTGGCGCGGGTATTTTCCCACCTCGGGCAGGACGGTTTCTGGCGCGCGCTGGTCGACACCCTGCGCCTGCTGGTGCCGCTGGACAATGCCCTCGTCGCCCTGATGCAGCCCGGCCAGCCGCCGCGTTTGCTGATCGACTTCGACAGCAAGGGGGGCGTGGACGACCAGCAGGAGCTGGCCGGTTATACCGCCGGCATGTACCTGCTCGATCCGTTCTATCAAGCCGCCGTCAGCGGGATCAGCGACGGCCTGCACAGCCTGGCCTCTGTTGCGCCGGATCAGTTTCTGCACAGCGAGTATTACCAGAGCTACTTTCGTGCCGTGGTGGGCGAGGATGAATTGCAGTTTCTGATCAACTTCGAAGGCGCGGTACTCGGCTTGTCACTGGGCCGCTCGACCGCGTTTGGCATGGCCGAGCAGGGCCGACTGTTGTGCATTCGTGATTGGGTATTGGCGGCGATGCATCGCCACATGCAGTTGCTGCCGCCGCAAGGGCCGGTGGCTGACGCGGTGGTAGGTGATCTGGCGACGCTGCTGGACCGTTTCGATGCCCGGCTGACCGCGCGCGAGATCGACACGGCGCGTCTGATCCTGCAGGGCTTTTCCAGCAAGGCGATGGCCCAGCAGATGGGGATTTCGCCGGAGACCGTGAAAGTGCATCGACGTAATCTCTATCACAAGCTCAACGTCACCGGGCATGGTGAGTTGTTTGCACTGGTGCTGCGGCCGACGGCTTTTTGATCAACACAGAACTTGTGTGGGAGCGAGCCTGCTCGCGAAAGCGGTGTATCAGTCAACAAAATTGTTATCTGACACTGCGCTTTCGCGAGCAGGCTCGCTCCCACAGGTGAACTTACGCTGTGTTAGTGGCTGCGCTGGAAGACCAGGGCTTTCAGGCCGCTCTCTGGATCGATATCGGGAAACTCCGGCGGATTGTCCAGCCGATGATCGAAGCGCAGGCTTGGCGCTTCCTGGGTCACGCCATCAATCAGAAAGTCGGAACCGAACGACGGATCGTTCATGCACGCCAGCACCGTACCTTGCGCGGTCAGCAGTTCCGGCAAGCGGCGCAATACGCGTTGATAGTCCTTGGTCAGCAAAAAGCTGCCTTTCTGAAACGACGGCGGGTCGATGATCACCAGATCGTACGGGCCGCTGTTGATCACTTTGCCCCAGGATTTGAACAGGTCGTGGCCGAGAAAGCTGACCTTGCTCAGGTCGTGGCCGTTCAAACGGTGATTGTCGCGACCTCGGCTCAGGGCCGCACGGGACATGTCGAGATTCACCACATGGCTGGCGCCACCCTCGATTGCCGCTACGGAAAAGCCGCAGGTGTAAGCGAACAAGTTCAACACCCGCTTGCCCGCTGCCTGTTCACGGACCCAGTTGCGTCCGTAACGCATATCGAGAAACAGTCCGGTGTTCTGCTTGCGTCCCAGGTCGACGCGGTACTGCAAGCCGCCCTCGACGATGGTCATTTCTTCGATTTCCTCACCGATCAGCCATTCGGCCGTGCTTTGCGGCAGGTAACGGTGCTGGATCAGCAGGGTATGTGCACCGGACTGCTGCCATTGGGGCGAGGCGGCGAGTTGCAGCAGCGAATCCCGCAGATCCTGCAGTTGCTCAGGCGCCGGTTCTTTGAACAGCGACACCAGCACCACGCCCTGCAACCAGTCCACGGTCAACTGCTCCAACCCCGGCCAGCAGCGCCCGCGCCCGTGAAACAAACGGCGGGTTTCGCTGGGCGCCGTTGCCAGTGCGGGCAGCAAATGAGCGTGGAGGGTAGCGAGGGCTTCAGGGTTCATGGATCAGGATCGGCCAGTCAAAGGGCCGGCATTTTAACCACAAATGAGGGGATTCGATGGGCGCTGCGCTTCGAAAAACAACACCTTGGCGAAATCCTCTGTATCAAAAATGAATTTCTACAGGGCGCGCTGCTCATACCAGATAAGCAGCGGATTCAAAACCGCTTATCAAAAATGTAATTCGGGGGAGTGCTGTTCATGTGCCCTACACCTACGTCGAGCGCGCACCTTCCTGGCGGGTTGATTCTGGTTGTCGAGGACGATCCGTTGATTCTGGAGTTTCTTTGCGAAATTCTTCAGGAGGAAGGGTTCAAGGTCGAACCGCAAACCAGCGCCGACGCCGCCTCACTGTATCTGGAAGAACACGCGGCGAACGTCGCGCTATTGCTGACCGACATCACCATGCCCGGCACGCTTAACGGCGCCGACCTGGCGAATCTGGTCGGCGATCGCTGGCCGGAAAAACCGGTGATGGTCATGTCCGGCTACGAGACGCCCGAGACCTCCGGGGTCAAGCATTCGGTGGCGTTCATCAAGAAGCCGTGGGCGATCGGTCAATTGCTCGACTGTGTGGAAAGTGCGTTCAAATCCAAGGCCCCGCAGCTGCACTGACTAGTGCTACATTGCCGGGCCAGGCTGCCCGGCCAACTGTCAGAGGATTTGTTCTTTTGTCTGCACAAGCATCGGTTTTTGATCGCGCATTCGGCGCGTTTCTGTTCGACATGGACGGCACCGTCCTCAATTCCATCGCCGCCGCCGAGCGCATCTGGTCAGCGTGGGCGGTGCGCCATGGCGTGGAGGTCGAGACGTTTTTGCCGACCATCCATGGCGCACGGGCGATCGACACCATCACCCGGCTGAATCTGCCGGGGCTGGATGCTGAGGAACAAGCGGCGTTCATCACCGCAGCGGAAATCAATGACGTTGAAGGCATTGTCGAGATTCCTGCGGCGGCGGCATTTCTCAACGGTCTGCCGAAAGATCGCTGGGCAATGGTGACGTCGGCGCCTCGCGATCTTGCGTTGCGGCGGATGGCGGCGGCGGGTATCCCCGAGCCGGCGGTCATGATCACGGCGGAAGATGTAAAGGCTGGCAAGCCTGATCCTGCGGGTTATCTGCTGGCGGCGAAAAAGCTCGGTGTCGAGCCAGCGGATTGCCTCATTTTTGAAGACGCCACGGTTGGTATTCAGGCTGCGGAAGCGGCGGGCGCCGCGTTGATGATCATCACCACCACGCACCAGCATCCGATCGAAACGGCGCATGCGACGTTGGCCAGTTACGATGCGATCAGCGTCAGCGTCGGCGCCGATGGTCTGCTTCGTCTGACGGAAATCTGATCTGTTCCGAAATGCCCCTCACCCTAGCCCTCTCCCGGAAGGAGAGGGGACTGACCGGGGGATATTCAGGTAATACGCCGACGTGAAAGGTCTTCTCTGAATCCATAATCGCTATGGTCTTTCAGGTCGAGGGCAAACTCAGCACAACTCGATCGGTTCCCTCTCCCCCGGGAGAGGGCTAGGGTGAGGGGCTACGGTCTGCCAGACACAGGGGATCGTCGATCAAACAACATCCCCGTCACCGGTCGGCAGCTCAACCATGCCGGCAATATCGCAACTACGCTGATCCATGCTTCTGAAATCGTCGCTAAAGTCGAGCGCGGTGGAACTCCTTGCTAATGAGGTAAACGCATGAAGATCGATCTGAGTGGAAAACTGGCCATCGTCAGCGGCAGTACCGGCGGCATCGGTCTGGGCATCAGCCAGTCGCTGGCCGAAGCCGGGGCGACGGTGGTGGTGATCGGTCGTGACACGGCTAAGGTCGAGCAGGCGCTGGCGAGCATACGCCAAGCGGTGCCCAGCGCGCAGTTGCGCGGGCTGACCGCTGATCTGGGCACGGCCGAGGGCGCGGAAAAGCTGTTCGCCGCCGAACCGCGCGCGGACATTCTGGTGAACAACCTCGGCATCTTCAACGACGTCGATTTCTTCGAGACTCCCGACAGTGAGTGGACGCGCTTCTATGAAGTCAACGTGATTTCCGGCGTGCGTCTGGCGCGGCATTATGTGCCGGCGATGGTTGAGCAGGGCTGGGGCCGGGTGATCTTCCTGTCATCGGAATCCGGCGTGGCGACGCCGGCGGACATGCTCAATTACGGCGTGACCAAAAGCGCCAACCTCGCGGTGTCCCACGGCCTGGCCAAACGTCTGGCTGGTACCGGTGTCACGGTCAATGCAATCCTGCCGGGGCCGACTTTCACCGATGGGCTGCAGGACATGCTCAGAGACGCGGCCGCCGAATCGGGGCGCGACCTACGCGACGAAGCCGACGCCTTTGTACGCAAGGCCCGTCCGACTTCGATCATCCAGCGCGTGGCGGATGTTTCGGAAGTGGCGCATCTGGTCACTTACATTGCTTCACCGCTGTCCTCGGCCACCACTGGCGCAGCCTTGCGCGTTGATGGCGGTGTGGTCGACAGCCTGACGATCTGAATTTTCCAAAAGAGAGGTTTTATGCCAACTGCATCCGCAACCATCGACATCCCGGCCTCGGCCGATCAGGTCTGGCAATTGATCGGCGGCTTCAACACGCTGCCGGACTGGCTGCCGTTGATCACCAACAGCGAACTGAGCGAAGGCGGGCGAGTGCGCACGCTGAAAACGGGCGATGGCGGCGTTGTCGTCGAACGTCTGCAGACCTTCGATAACGCTGCGAGAACCTACAGCTATTCCATCGAACAGGCACCGTTCCCGGCCAGCGATTACCTGGCGACGATCAAGGTTGAAGCCCAGGGGCAGGGCGCGCGGGTGACATGGTCGGGGCGCTTCAATGCGCTCGGCGTGAGCGATGAAGAAGTGGTGGCGCTGTTCAACGGCATCTACCAGGGCGGGCTCGAGGCCTTGCGGGCGAACTACCCGACCTGATTGATTCACACAGCGCCTATGAAGCATGGGACTTCCTGTGGGAGCGAGCCTGCTCGCGAAGGCGTCAGTTCAGTCAACATTGTTGTGACTGAACCACCGCATTCGCGAGCAGGCTCGCTCCCACCGGGTGGATTGCATTCCCTCAGGCCTGACTGATCAAACTCTGCCGACAATCCAGCACCAGTTTCGCCCCACCCAGATCACTGCTGCCGACTTCAAGACTGAAGCCGTGCAAGCTGACAATCGCCGCGACAATCGACAGCCCCAGACCAAAGCCACTCTGCGGCTGGCCACCCTCGGTGCGATAAAAGCGCTGGAACACCGCCTCACGTTCCGCCTCGGGAATCCCCGGCCCTGAATCGTGCACCTCGATCCGCGTCTCCCCACCGGCATTGACCCCACGCAACATCACCGTGCCGCCGGGCGGGGTGAATTTGATCGAGTTGCTCAGCAGGTTCGCCAACGCTTCGAACAGCAGTGCGCGGTCGCCATTGAGCGGCGGCAGCGTCTCCGGCATGTTCAACTGGAAACGCAGATCGCCTTCCTCGGCCAGCGGCAGATAGAACTCGTGCAACTCCTCCAGTAAACGCACCGGATCGAGTTCGACGAAACCTGAACGGCGCTGGCGATCCTCCAGCTCGGAAATCCGCAACAAACCGCGAAAGCGCGCCATCAGCGTATCCGCTTCAGCCAGTACCAAGTCCAGTTGCGCCGCTTCTTGCGAACCTTCGCCGGCCTGTTGCTGCATGCGATACAACTGCGCGCGCAGGCGAGTCAGCGGCGTGCGCAAATCGTGGGCGATGTTGTCGCAGACGCCCTTGACCTCGTTCATCAAGCGCTCGATGCGCTCGAGCATGGCGTTGACGATGGCGGCGAGCATGTCCAGTTCATCGCGGCGATTGGACAGCGGCAAGCGGTGCGTCAGGTCGCCGGCAACGATGGCCTGCGCGCTATTCTGGATCGCGCGGATGCGCTGCAACGGTCGACGCCGCAGCAGATGCCAACCGGCGACCCCGGGAATAATCGTCAGCGACACCCCCCAGAACAGCGCGTGCAAAATGATCCGCGTCACCGCGAACAGCGAGCCATTGTCACGCAGCAGCACCAGCCAGCGCCCGTCACGGGTTTGCGTGGCTACGGCATCGCAGCTGTCGCTCGGCAGGGTCGGGTCATCGGAATCGGCGCACTCGGCGAGCATATGGATCTTGCCATCCAGCGGCAGTCCTTCGGGAATTTGCTGGAGTGCGCCGCCCAGGTAAACACCGTCAGCGCTGAACAGACCATAGGCGTCGATACCGCGAATATCGAAGGTCATGCTGGCCGCGAGCGCGTCTTCGAGTTGCTCGCCGCGAAAATGCGAGAACAGGTGCTGACGTTGCATCAACGAGTGTTTGGCCAGTTTGTCGAGGTAGCCGGACACCTCGTAATACATGACCCCCATGAGGATCGCGCTCCACGCCACGAACAGCGAGCTGTACAGCGCCAGCAAGCGGCTGCTGGAGGAGCGCCAGCCGTCAGACGGGTTCGGCAATGACATAGCCCGAGCCCCGTACCGTGCGGATCAGCGGAACGTTGCCGGCCGCATCGATCTTCTTGCGTAGCCGGCCGATATGCACGTCGATGAGGTTGGTGCCCGGGTCGAAGTGATAACCCCAGACCTCTTCGAAAATCATCATCCGCGAGAGAATCTGGCCGCTGTTGCGCATCAGAAACTCGAGCAGTTTGTATTCGGTGGGCAACAGCGTCAGCACCTGCTCGGCGCGGCGGGCTTCGTGGCTGATCAGGTCGAGCTCGAGGTCGGCGACTTTCAGCGTGGTGGCCTGGGTGGCGACGCTGTTCTGCCGGCGCAGCAACACTTCGACCCGCGCGGCCATTTCATCGGTGGCGAACGGCTTGGTCAGGTAGTCATCGCCACCCGCGCGCAAGCCGCGCACGCGCTCATCGACGTCGGAGAGGGCGCTGATCATCAGAATCGGCGTCGCCACGCCCATGGTGCGCAGGGTGGTGACGATGGCCAGACCATCCAGCTCGGGCAGCATGCGGTCAAGGGTGATCAGGTCGTAGTTGCCGCTCACGGCGCGGTCGAGGCCTTCGCGGCCATTGTCGACCCAGTCGACGTCCAGCCCGTGGCTGCTCAGTTCGGCAACGATTTCCCGCGCGGTCACGGCGTCGTCTTCGATGGTCAAGATACGAGTCATAGGCAGGCCTGCTGATCGGTTCAAACGGAATGGCAGCATTTTGCCAAGAATTTGCCGTGACGCTTTAAATTAACTTTCATCTTCGTCGCCTGGTGAATCAGAACTGATCGGATTTGCCACGCTTTGGTTAATGCAGAAAACCCGCAATCGGATGCGCTTTATTGCAAGTTGCACGGTCCGAGGAAGTTCAAGTTTTGTAACTCATTGAAAGAAAAGGAGTTATTAAAAGTGTTTGACTGGCACGGTCACTGCAATTCCTCACCCGACGACTTGTAACACCATTTTTCATGCCTGGAGCACTACAACAATGAATAGATCCCCTGATGGCTATTATCCTGCCTTGGAAGAGTCGAGCAGCGTGTCAGGCGTGTCCTGGGGCGCGATCTTCGCCGGTGCTGCGGCTGCCGCCGCGCTGTCGATGATTCTGGTGCTGCTCGGGTTTGGCCTGGGCTTTTCGGCTGTATCACCGTGGGCCGGAGAAGGCGTCAGCGCCAAGGGCCTGGGCATTTCAACGATCGTCTGGCTGGCGGTGACGCAGATCATCGCTTCCGGCATGGGCGGCTACATTGCCGGCCGTCTGCGCGTTAAGTGGGCCAACATGCACGGTGACGAAGTCTACTTCCGCGACACCGCACATGGTTTCCTCGCCTGGTGCGTCGCTACTTTGGTGACCGCTGTGCTGGTGGTCGGTTCGGTCAGCAGCGTCGTCAGTGGCGGTGTGCAGGCGGGTGCCAACGTAGTCGGCGGTGCTGCCGGTGCGATGAGCCAGGCCGCCGGCTCTGCCGCAGCCAATACTGACAGCGATCAGTACGGCTACTTCGTCGACAGCCTGTTCCGCGATGATCGTCCTGCTGCCGTCAGCGATGACGCTGCACGCGGCACTGTGACCCGCATCTTCACGCAAAGCCTGGCCAACGGTCAGCTCAGCGCCGAAGACCGTACCTACCTCGCACAACTGGTATCGCAACGTACCAATCTGAGCCAGGCCGATGCTGAACGTCGTGTCGACGAAATCTACGCCAACACACAGAAAGCCATCGCTGACGCCAAACTGAAAGCTCAGCAAGCGGCCGATACCGCCGCGAAAGTCGCGGCCTACACCTCGCTGTGGATGTTCGTCGCGCTGCTGGCCGGTGCGTTCTTCGCCAGCCTGGCAGCCACCTTCGGCGGTCGTCGTCGCGATGCAGTCGAGTACGTTGAAGTCGACACCTACACCACTACCACTCCGGTCCGTTAAAAAGGAGAGTCACCATGCGCTCATTACTGCTGTTTTTCCTCGGCGTACCGATCCCGATCATCATCCTGATCGCCCTGTTCGTACACTGATCCCTCTGAGGCAGGATGCCTCTGCCGCTTTCATCTTCGGGTGAAAGCGGCTTTTTGCATTCTGCGGGGCCAGTTCGTCTTCTCCAACTAACCGTTTCCATCCCGCCATCTTCACTGGCCTGGATCAATATTTCGCCTGGCGATATCGCCTACCGTAAATGATCCAGGCCTTTGCTGAGGTATGAGCTACATTGCTTGTCGCGCACCTTGTTGCGCTGACGAAGTATCCGCGTCGACGTTGAAAACACAGCAATAAAAGCGTCGACGAGGCGTAGTGCAGCAAGGAGCTGACACAACCTCAACTGAATCTTCACGGACGAACACCGTAATGAACTGCCTAGAAAGAACCTTCGATATCCAGCCCTTGGTGCAGGCGGACATGACCGTGCACATCAATGGCCAAGCGGTCAGCGCCGCCATCGGCGAAACCGTTCTCAGCGTCATCCAGTCCCTCGGCGTGCGCCAGATCGCACGCAATGACCACGATCAGATCAGCGGCGCCTATTGCGGCATGGGCGTGTGCCAGTGCTGTCTGGTGAAAATCAACGGTCGGCACAAGCGCCGCGCCTGCCAGACGGTGGTGCGCGACGGCATGCAGATCGAAACCCGAGTCAACCGCGTCGTCGCGCAGGAGGTCGTATGAGCCTGCAACCGTTGATCGTCGGCGGCGGGCCGGCGGGGATGGCGGCGGCCATCGAACTGGCGCGCCACGGCGTGCGCTGCACCTTGCTCGAAGAGGCTTCGCGCCTCGGCGGCGTGGTCTATCGCGGGCCGCTGCGTGATGGCGTGCAGCTGGATTATCTCGGGCCGCGTTATTCCGAAGCACTGGACAAACTGCACGGCGAATTTCAGCAGCAATCGGGGCTGATTGACGTGCGCCTCAACCATCGCGTGGTCGGCGCCGAAGGCACCCGCGCAGTGGTGGTGCTCGACGGTGATGAGCAACTGCACGAGATCGCTTATCCGCAACTGCTGTTAGCCGCTGGATGTCACGAACGCAGTGTGCCGTTCCCCGGCTGGACGTTGTCGGGAGTGATTCTGCTCGGTGGTCTTCAATTGCAGATCAAGAGTGGTGTGGTCAAGCCGCGGGGGCCGGTGATCATCGCCGGCACCGGGCCGTTGCTGCCGCTGGTTGCGACCCAGTTGCATGCCTCCGGCGTGCGTGTCGCTGGCGTCTACGAGGCGTGTGCGTTCGGCAAGATCGCCCGCGAGAGTCTGGCGCTGCTGAACAAACCGCAGCTGTTCCTCGACGGCTTGAGCATGCTCGCTTACCTCAAGCTGCACGGCATCCCCATGAACTATGGCTGGGGCGTGGTTGAAGCCCATGGCGACGGCGAGCTGAAAAGCGTCAGCGTCGCGCCGTATTCGTCGACGTGGGAGGCGGATCTGTCGCGGGTCGAGCGCTTCGAAGCGCAGACGCTGGCGGTCGGTTACGGTTTTATTCCGCGCACGCAATTGAGCCAGCAGATGGGCCTTGATCACGGCTTCAGCGACGATGGCTACCTGCGTGCGCACGCCAATGTCTGGCAGCAAAGCAGCGTGGCGCATGTGCATCTGGCCGGCGACATGGGCGGGATCCGCGGCGGTGAAGCGGCGATGCTGGCGGGCAAGATCGCCGCCACTTCGATCCTGCTGCAACGCGGTGTGCTCGACGCCGAGCTGGCCCGGGTGCGCCGCGATCGTTACGCGAGCAAGCTCAGAGCCATCGTGCGCTTTCGTGCGGCGGTGGATCGCTACACCGAGCGCGGCGTTGGTCAGATCGCTTTGCCCGCAGCCGACACGGTGATCTGCCGCTGCGAACATGCGACCCGCGCCGACATCGATCTGGCGCTGGAGCAGGGTGTGCAAGACATCGCCAGCCTGAAAATGCGCACCCGCGTGAGCATGGGCGATTGTCAGGGGCGGATGTGCGTCGGCTATTGCAGCGATCGTTTGCGCCAGGCTACCGGACGTCAGGATGTCGGTTGGTTGCGCCCGCGCTTCCCGATTGATCCGGTGCCGTTTTCCGCGTTCCAGTCCCTCGGCACGGAGGGCGCTTGCCATGAGTAAGTTCTACGACGTGGTCATTGCCGGTGGCGGCGTGATCGGCGCCTCCTGCGCCTACCAATTGTCCAAACGCAAAGATCTCAAGGTGGCACTGATCGACGCCAAGCGCCCCGGCAATGCGACCCGTGCTTCGGCGGGGGGGTTATGGGCAATCGGCGAGTCGGTCGGCCTCGGTTGCGGGGTAATTTTCTTTCGCATGATGTCGGCCAACCGCAAGCGCGCAACCCAGGGCGCTGCGGTAGCGGTGGACGCCAGTACGCCGCATATTCTGCCGCAGTCGTTTTTCGATTTTGCCTTGCAGTCCAACGCGCTGTACCCGGCGCTGCACCGCGAGCTGAAAGACAACCACGGCATGGATTGCAAGTTCGAGAAGACCGGATTGAAATTCGTGATCTATGACGACGAAGACCGGCTCTACGCCGAGCACATCGTCGGCTGCATTCCGCATCTGGCCGATCAGGTGCGCTGGCTCGATCAGGCGGCGTTGCGCGCGGCGGAACCGAGCGTCAGCCATGAGGCGCGCGGGGCGCTGGAGTTTCTCTGCGACCATCAGGTCAGCCCGTTCCGCCTCGCTGATGCCTATATGGAAGGCGCGCGGCAGAACGGCGTCGATATCTTCGTCAACACCAACGTCACCGGCGTGCTGCATCACGGCACTCGCGTGACCGGCGTGCAGACGTCGGAGGCGGGGGTGTTCCACTGCAAGACGCTGATCAACGCCGCCGGTGCCTGGGCGGCGGATCTGAGTGAGTGGGCCACGGGGATTCGCATTCCGGTGAAACCGGTGAAAGGACAGATTCTGCTGACCGAACGCATGCCGAAAATCCTCAACGGCTGCCTGACCACCAGCGATTGCTACGTGGCGCAAAAGGACAACGGCGAAATCCTTATCGGCAGCACCACCGAAGACAAAGGCTTCGACGTCACCACCACCTACCCGGAAATCGCCGGGCTGGTGCAGGGCGCGGTGCGCTGTCTGCCGGAGCTGGCGGACGTCAACCTCAAGCGCACCTGGGCGGGATTGCGCCCGGGCTCGCCGGATGAGTTGCCGATCCTCGGGCCGATGCGTGGGATCGAGGGTTATCTGAATGCTTGCGGGCACTTCCGCACCGGCATTCTGACCTCGGCGATTACCGGTGTGCTGCTGGATAAACTGGTGAATGACGAGCCTTTGCCGCTGGATATCACGCCGTTTCTGGCGGATCGGTTTGCAGTCGCGCCGGTCGAGCCTGCGCCCGCGCTGGAACTGGCCTGATTCTCTCCCACATGATCGTTCCCACGCTCTGCGTGGGAACGCCTCAAGGGACGCTCCGCGTTCCAGCTCGGGAAGTGGAACGCGGAGCGTCCCGGGCTGTGTTACCACGCGGAGCGTGGGAACAATCAATCTGTCAGTGAAGTATTGGGTGACTGATACGACGCTTTTGCGAGCAGGCTCGCTCCCACAGTTGGATCTGGGCAAGGCACGATCAGGATTTTCGGGCTTCCTCTTCGAGCTGATCCGATTCAAACAATTTGGCCAGTTCCGCCCGGGCTTCCTGGGCGGTCTGCAGGACTTTGGCGGCATCGTCGTAGACGGCGTGTTGCGCCTCCAGCACCTGTTCGTCGTGATGCTTGAAACGCTTGATCCGCGCATCGGCCTGGGCTTGGGTCAGACCGAGGCCGACCAGCGTGCGCCGGCTCATTTCCAGGCTCGAATAATAGGTCTCACGAATCGCTTGCGCGCCGACATCCACCAGGCGATGCACGTGCTGACGGTTACGCGCGCGGGCGATGATTTTCATGTGCGGATATAGCTTGTGTACCACTTCGGCAGTCTTGATGTTGGTCTCCGGATCGTCCGTGGCAATGACGAAATATTCCGCTTCGCCAACCTTCGCCGCGTGAAGGATTTCCGGGCGCATCGGGTCGCCGTAGAACACTGGCACACCGCCGAAGCTGCGCGACAGTTCGATGGTTTCCACCGAGGTGTCCAGCGCAACGAACTTGATGTTCTGCGCGCGCAGAATCCGCGCCACGATCTGGCCCATCCGGCCCATGCCGGCAATCACCACACGCGGTGCTTCGGTGTCGATTTCGCGGAATTTCTCCGGCACTTCCACCGGCTGCACTTTCGGGCTGACCAGACGCGCGCAGATCAACAGCAACAACGGCGTCAGCGCCATTGACAGGGTGATGGTCAGCACCAGCAGGTCGTACAGACGCGGCTCGAACAGGCCCTGATCGCGACCGATCTTGAACACCACGAACGCAAACTCACCGCCGGCAGCGAGGACGATGCCGAGGCGAATTGCGCTGATTTTGTTCAATCCTCCTGCCAGGCGCCCAACCACGAACAGCAGCGGCAACTTCAGACCGATCAGCAGCAGGGTCAGGCCCAACACGGTGATCGGCGCGCTCAACAACAGGCTGAGATTGGCGCCCATGCCGACGCTGATGAAAAACAGTCCGAGCAGCAGGCCCTTGAACGGTTCGATCTGCGCTTCCAGCTCATGCCGGTATTCCGAATCCGCCAGCAGCAGACCAGCGAGAAACGCACCCAGCGCCATCGACACACCGACCAGATCCATCAGCCACGCTGTGCCGATCACCACAAGCAACGCGGTGGCGGTGGACACTTCCGGCAGCCCGGTTTTTGCCACTACGCGGAACACCGGACGCAGCAGATACCGCCCGCCGATAACCACCACGGCAATGCCGCCGAGCACCTGCAAGCTGTGACGAATATCGTCGGCGGTGCTGGTGTGATGGTCGACGCCGGCGAGCATCGGCACCAAGGCGATCAATGGAATCGCCGCAATGTCCTGGAACAGCAGAATCGCAAACGCGAGACGCCCGTGGGGGCTGGTCAGTTCCTTGCGTTCGGCGAGGCTTTGCAGGCCAAAGGCAGTGGAGGAGAGCGCCAGACCGAGGCCCAGCACAATCGCGCTGTTCAGCGGCTGGCCGAACACCGACAGTGCCAGCACGCCGATCACCGAAGCGGTCAACAGCACCTGCGCCAGACCGACGCCGAACACCGATTTGCGCATCACCCACAAGCGTCGCGGCGACAGCTCCAGGCCGATGATGAACAGCAGCAACACCACGCCCAGCTCGGAAATATGCGCAACGCTTTGCGGGTTGCCGATCAGACCGAGCACCGACGGGCCGATGATCACCCCGGCAAACAGATAACCGAGCACCGCGCCCAGTTGCAGACGTTTGGCCAAAGGCACGGTGAGCACGGCCGCGAACAGAAACACGACAGCGGCTTGCAACAGATTGCCTTCATGGGGCATTGGAACCACTCCTGACTACGGCTACGGCGGGGGTGACAAGGATAAGGGTTACACGGCCTTCAGACCATTCGAGATCCAATGTGGGAGCGAGCCTGCTCGCGAATGCGCTGGGTCAGCCACCTATCCATTGACTGATGCCCCGCCTTCGCGAGCAGGCTCGCTCCCACAAGGGCAGCTTCCATCAGACCTGTAATAATTTGCATCAACTGGTTACATTTATAACCCCTGCGCATCAATTTCCGGAAACGCCATGGCCATCAACTTCGACCTAAACGACCTGCAAGCCTTTCGCGCGGTGGTCGAGCAGGGCAGTTTTCGCAAGGCTGCCGACACCGTGCGCCTGTCGCAACCGGCGCTGAGTCGGCGCATCGAAAAGCTCGAAGATGCCCTCGGCGTGAAACTGTTCGAGCGCACCACGCGCAAGGTCAGCCTGACCCAGGCCGGGCGCGGCTTCATGCCCAGCGTCGAACGCTTGCTGGATGATCTCGACATTGCCTTGCTCGGCATCAGCGAAGTCGCCTCGACCCGACTGGGCCATGTCACCGTCGCCTGCGTGCCCTCGGCGGCGTACTACTTCATGCCCCGCGTGGTCGCGCGCTATCACCAGCAGTTTCCACGGATCAAGGTCAAAGTCCTCGATTCCAGCGCCCACGATGTGTTGAGTGCGGTGGTCAATGGCGAGGCGGATTTCGGTTTGAGTTTTCTCGGCACGCAGGATGCCAAAGTCGAGTTCGAACCGCTTGTGCAGGAGTGCTACGTTGTCGCCTGTCGTCGCGATCATCCGCTGGCCGGGCGCAGCAGCGTCAGTTGGGACGAGTTCTATCAGCAGGATTACATCGCGCTGGACAGGACCTCGGGTAATCGCTTTCTGCTCGATCAGGCCTTGGGCGGGGTGGTGCCGCAGCGTCAGAGCATCTGCGAGACGCGGCATGTGACGACGATGATCGGTCTGGTAGAGGCGGGTCTGGGCGTGGCAGCGGTGCCGTTGATGGCGATGCCCGGGCCGGATCATCCGATCCTGACGCGGGTGCCGCTGATTGAGCCGCAAGTGATGCGCAGTGTCGGCATCATCAAGCGCCGGGATCGCACGTTGACCCCGGCGGCACTGGAACTGGAGCGGCTGGTCGTGGAGATGCGCGTCCAGCCGCCAGCGATCAACGCTTGACCGAATCCAGCCCGGTGGCCTGTACATCAGCCTGAGCGGCCGGTGCAGCGAGGTAGGCGAGCAGGGCTTTGGCTTCTTGCGGATGCTCGGCCTTGACCGGAATGCCAGCGGCAAAACGCGTCACCGACTGCACCGACTCCGGAATCTTCGCGACGAAGCTTACGCCCGGCACGGGCAGCAATTCGCTGACCTGCTGGAAGCCCAACTGATAGTCGCCAGTGGCAACCACCGAACCGACCGGGATCCTGGCAATCATTTTCGCCTTCGGTTTCAACTGGTCTTCGATGCCGAGTTTCTTGAACAGCTGCTGCTCGATGTACACGCCGCTGGCGCTGTCGGAGTAGGCCACCGACTGCGCATCAAGCAGGGTTTTCTTCAGGCCGTCGACGCTGCTGATGTCCGGTTTCGGCGCGCCTTCACGCACTACCATGCCGATCCGCGAATCCGCCAGTTCAACGCGGGAGGCCGGGTCGACCTTGCCTTGTTTGATCAGCTCATCGAGGGCGTAACCGACCATGATCACCACGTCGGCGTGCTCACCGCGTGCCAGACGATTGGGAATCGCTTCCGGCGCCTTGCCCATCGACGGGCCGAGGCTGGTGGTCAGCGTGTTACCGGTGGCGGCGGCAAATTTCGGCCCGAGGATCTTGTAGGCGGCAGTGAAACCACCGGAGGTCATCACGCTCAGTTCTTCGGCCTGGGCCGCGAAGTTGAACGCGAGACCGGCGAGCAGGGCGGTGATAGTAAAGAGTTTTTTCATGGCGAGTATTCCTCAGGCCGCGACAGGTTGCAGACGACCACCGGCACGGCGGTACAGGTAAAGCGTGGCGCACAGCGCGCACAGGGCACCGATGCTCATCCAGTAGCCTGGCGCGGCTTTGTCGCCGGTGTACTGGATCAGGAAGGTCGACATCGCCGGGGTGAAACCGCCAAAGATCGCCGTGGCCAGGCTGTAAGCCAGGGAGAAACCGGCGACGCGCACTTCAACCGGCATGATTTCGGTCAGCGCCGGAATCATCGCGCCGTTGTACAAGCCGTAAATGAACGACAACCACAGCAGCGACAGCAGCATGTTGGTGAAGCTCGGCGCCTGCACCAGGAACGACAGCGCCGGATAAGTCGTGGCCAGCGCCAGCAAGGCCATGCCGATCAGCACCGGACGACGGCCGATACGGTCGGACAACGCGCCGCCAATCGGCAGCCAGAAGAAGTTCGACACGCCCACCAGCAGCGTTACCAGCAACGCGTCGGAAGTGCTCAGGTGCAGCACGGTTTTGCCGAAAGTCGGCGCGTACACGGTGATCAGGTAGAACGCAGTGGTGGTCAGCGCGACCATCAACATCCCGCCGAGCACCACGCCCCAGTTCTGGCCGAGGGTGCGGAACACTTCGCGCATGCTTGGACGGTGTTTGCGCGCGGCGAACTCTTCGGTTTCCGCCAGGTTGCGGCGCAGGAAGAAAATGAACGGGACGATCATGCAGCCGACGAAAAACGGAATGCGCCAGCCCCAGGCGGCCACGGCTTGCGGCTCCATCCACTGGTTCAGACCGTAGCCCAGCGCTGCCGCGACGATGATCGCCACTTGCTGGCTGGCCGACTGCCAAGCGGTGAAAAACCCTTTGCGGCCCGGCGTAGCGATTTCGGACAGATACACCGAGACACCGCCCAATTCCGCACCGGCCGAGAAGCCTTGCAGCAGCCGCCCGATCAACACCAGCGCCGGGGCGAACAGGCCTATGGTTTCGTATCCGGGCACCAGCACAATCAATATCGTGCCGCTGGCCATGATCGACAGGGTGACGATCAGACCTTTGCGCCGGCCGACGTCATCGATGTATGCGCCGAGCACGATGGCGCCCAGCGGACGCATCAGGAAGCCTGCGCCGAACACCGCAAAAGTCATCATCAAGGAGGCGAACTCGCTGCTCGCCGGGAAGAACACCGCCGCGATCTGCGTGGCGTAGAAGCCGAACAGAAAGAAGTCGAACTGTTCGAGGAAGTTGCCCGAGGTCACCCGGAAGATGGCACCGGCCCGCGAGCCGTTGGTTGGGATTGAGGCTGTCATAGAAAAGTACTCCACCGCTTTTATGACGTGCGCTACGGAGAAGCGGCGCACGGTTTTTATTGAGGTGGATGGTGGCGCAGATGTAACAATCTGTTAATTGCATTGTTGGCATGGATTGATGCGTGGGGCGGATCAATGGATTCAGTACTTGGCGCATTTGTGGGAGCGAGCCTGCGTCGCGTCGGGCGATGATTTGTTCTGGCTGACCGGGTACATATCCGTTGCTGCGGTCATGGCCGCTTAGGGTTTCGCCCTTACGGCGACTCACTTTTTTTACAAACGCCTAAAAAAAGTAAGCAAAAAAACGCTTGCTCCTGCGTTCGGCCCTCGCAGGCTCGGGTTCCTTCGCTGCGGGATCGATCCGGGCGCAGCGGCTCCGGTTTGCTTCGCTGCACCTCCTTGCGCTGTGTCTGGCTGCGCCAGACGGTCGCTGCGCTCCCACGCCCGGATCAATCCCTCCGCTCAGCCTTCCGACGTCGCCGGTGGATCAAAAGCAGGATCAAAAGCACTCGAGCTTGCGCTCATTGTTGAGTGGGGCGGCTTCGCCGCGGGCAGCTGCGCTGCTTTGCTTTTCTGGTGGGGGCGAGCCTGATCGCGACGACGGCCTGCAGGTGGCCAAGTTTCTATCGAATTCACGCGATCCAACTGTAGGAGCTGCCGAAGGCTGCGATCTTTTGATCTTGCTTTGCTTGGTCTTGTAGGAGTGGACCGGAGCTCAGGTCAATAATTGCGCTGTAATACAAAAACCTGCGGGAGCTGGCTTGCCAGCGATGGCGGTCTGATGGGCAAAGCCTTCTAACGGCCGCATCCGGCAAAAAACAAGGAATGTTTCCCGCGCCGCGCAGTCGGAGTTCAGGTACTACCCATCCGAAAGAGGTTCACCGATGAACAGCAAAACCCTAATCGCCAGCCTGGCCCTCGTTGCCGGCATTGCCGGGATCACGCCCATTGTTCAAGCGGCGCAAACCTCCAGCGAACCCGCCGTGCAATCGCCGACCAGCGATCGCCAACTGAAGGTCAACGACCGCGCACCGGAAATGTACCAGCGCGAAGACAAGGCGCTGAAGAACTGGAAAGCCAAAGGTCTGAAAGCACCGATCGAGCAGGCGCAGTGGGTGCAGATCAATGACAAGTACGTGATGGTGATGATCACCAATGGCACGATTGTCGAGATGCATCCCGTCGAGAAATAGCCTGAACATCGGGGGGAGCGTTTACAGAAGCTCCCCCTTGTCCCAAAGCTGCACCAGCTCCCCAGGCGCCCGATCCTCTGGCACCTTCAACACCATTTCCCCTGACGGGTAGCGCACCTCAATCTGGTAGAAGCGCTGATCCCCACGGCCGGATTCGCTGCTGTCCAGTGGCAGGCAACCCTCAAGCACCGAGCATATTCTCGAACGCTGACTGATGTCGCATTGCGCGAATTCGATTTCCCGTGGGCGGCTCAGGCTGTGAATCGCTGCAACGCCACCCTGGCGAGATACGCGCAAAACGGAATCTTTATCCAGCTCGGGTAGCGTTTTCATACGGTCTCCTCGGATTATTCGATACCGACCTGTGCCCAGGCTTGCTGCACCGTGTCGGCTGCTTCGGCGCTGAAGCGCTGGCCAGCGTGGTCGATCGTCAGTTTCGCGAACGCATCGAACGTTGCCTCCTTGCTCAAGCGGTTGTCGCACAGCGTGTCGTACCAGATGCGTCCGGCCTTTTCCCAGGCGAAGCCACCAAACGCTCGCGCTGCCAGGTAAAACGCGCGGTTGGGAATGCCGGAGTTGATGTGCACGCCGCCATTGTCTTCGCTGGTGATGACGAACTTGCGCATGTGATCCGGTTGCGGATCCTTGCCCAGCATCGGGTCGTCGTATGCCGTGCCGGGGTGCGACATCGAGCGCAGGCCCTTGCCTTGGATCTGTGGCATCAGCAGGTCGGCGCCGATCAGCCAGTCTGCCTGCTCGGCGGTTTGGCCGAGGATGTATTGCTTGATCAACACGCCGAATACATCCGAGAGCGACTCGTTCAGCGCGCCGGACTGGTTGGCATAAATCAGCCCGGCTTCGCTTTCGGTGACGCCGTGGGCCAGTTCATGGCCGATGACGTCGAGCGAGCGGGTGAAGCGCTGGAAGATTTCGCCATCGCCGTCACCGAAGACCATCTGCGCGCCGTTCCAGAATGCGTTCTCGTAGCCTTGGCCATAATGCACGCTGCCGATCAGCGCGAATCCCTGATTGTCGATCGAGTCGCGACCAAGCACCTTCCAAAAGAAATCATAGCTGGCGCCCAGCGCATCGTAAGCCTCGTCGACCGCCGGATCTCCCGATGCCGGCTGGCCCTCGAGGCGCACCGGCATGCCCGGCAAGAGCATTTTGTTCTGCGCATCATGCACACTGCGCCGCGCCAGGCCAGGCTTGCTCGCTTCCGGCAGAATCGCCCGCGCCGGCGGCTGCGAAGGGCGGCCGGGGTTGGGTAGCAGACTGCGTACATGGTTGAGCGTCTGCATCGCGGCGTTGCGCTGCGGCTCGGAACCGTGGGCGATGATGCGGTTGAGGATGTAGGGCGGGATGAAACTGCGCAGCAATCGAGAGTCGGTCATCTAAGCATCCTTGTCGTCATACGATGTCGATACACATGTGAGCGGCAAGGCGCGTTTTCGGTTCCATGGATTGCCATCGACGCCGGATTCTGCGAAAAACGCCGCCTGCGAACATCTCGAGAGCCAACGACATGACAGACGAACTGCAAATCATCGACCTGCAACCGGGCGACGGCAAAGCCGCGGTGAAAGGCGCGCTGATCACCACCCAATACACCGGCTGGCTGGAAGACGGCACTGAATTCGATTCGTCCCGGAGCCGAGGCAAACCGTTTCAGTGCGTGATTGGCACTGGCCGGGTGATCAAAGGCTGGGATCAGGGGCTGATGGGCATGCAGGTCGGCGGCAAACGCAAATTGCTGGTACCGGCGCATCTGGGCTACGGCGAGCGGACCATGGGCAAGATCCCGCCGAATTCGAATCTGGTGTTTGAAATTGAGTTGCTGGAGGTTTTGACGCGGGAGGATTGAAGGGGGAATCATCCAGCGGAACTCCTGTGCAGCTGGATGATGTCGATGGTTAACTGCGAAGTTGAATGCTATTCAACTCCCTCGATTTCAAAACTCGGAATGCAGGGTGGACATTGCCACGCAAAGCCAGCGTCAGGCCCATTGCAACGGGCCTGACGGAAAGCAAATGTCCACCTCCAGCCTTGCAGCAGCTGACAGGTTGACCAATGCATCGAGCGAGAATTTGTCGATTTTCCCGTTGAGTACATCATTGAGGCGCGGCTGCGAGATTCCCAATCTCTGTGCCGCGTCCTTTTGAGGGAGCTCCCACGCTCGAATGGTCTCGCAAAGCGAACGCATGAGCTTGGCTCGCAGACGCATGTTGGCAGCTTCCTGAGGCGTGTCCTCCAATGCATCCCATACACTGGAAAATCGTTGGGATGAGTCTTGATGTTCCTTCATGGCTTAACCTATTTCCTGATATCTGGCCCGGGCCAGTTCGATGTCTCTAATTTCCGTTTTACGTGTGGTTTTGTGCATGGCGTGAAGCACATAGATTGCTTCAGGTCGATTGACTACATAAAACACGCGAAACGCCCCTGAGTCCTCGGTGATCCTGATTTCGTTAACACCGCGTCCTACGGTTTTCACAGGGCGCCAATCGAGTGGGGCATCACCCTGTTGCAACAGGTCCAGCTGAAACCCCGCCGCTCTTCGGGCATCAACCGGGAATGCTTTGAGATCTTTCAACGCGCTACCCACGAACACCACATCCTTGTGTTTCGGCATCGGCTTGTCCTGTGTCAAAAGGAAAAGCGTAATAGCTGAACGTAAGCGGCGACGGTGAGTTTTATTGCAAGAAATGCCAGTGCCCGTTTGATTTTCAGGTTATATCAGAATCAATATAAAGCAAGCCGCATTTTCCGTTTCACAATTTTCACCGCGAGCGTTTCTGCCGGCCTCGCCGTCAACGTCAGCGCTTAAAACGCTGCGGGATGGAGCGAAAGCTTGTTGCTTCGCCCAAACCGCTCCCGATAAACCGACGGCGGTACGCCCACCACGCTGCGGAACGCCACACGAAAACTTTCCACCGAGCGATAGCCGCAGCGCTGGGCGATCTGCTCGGTGTGTTGATGGGTGCTCTCAAGCAGCTCCCGCGCTCGCGCCAGGCGTTCATGTTGCAGCCAGGCTTTCGGCGATTGCCCGCTGGCTTCGGTGAAGCGCCGCAGAAACGTGCGCTCGCTCATTGCCGCTTCGCTGGCCAGATCGCGGACTTCCAGTGGTTCGTGCAGGCGTTCGCGGGCCCATTGCATGACGCGCGACAGGTCGCTGCGGGGCGTCGGGCTAACCGGGGTGGGGATGAACTGGGCCTGGCCGCCGGTGCGTTGTGGCGACATGACCAGGCGCCGCGCGACGGCGTTGGCGACCTGCGTGCCGAAGTCACGTGTCACCAGATGCAGGCAGGCGTCGATGCCGGCGGCGCTGCCGGCGGAGGTGATCAGTTGACCGGCGTCGACGTAGAGCACGTCCGGATCGACCTCGATGGCCGGGAAGCGTTGCGCCAGTTCACCGGTGTAGCGCCAGTGCGTGGTAGCGCGGTGGCCGTCGAGCAGGCCGCTGGCGGCGAGGACGAACACGCCCGAGCAGATCGACAGCAACCGCGCGCCTCGGTCATGGGCCTGACGCAACGCGTCGATCAGCGCAGGCGGTACCGAGGCGTTGCGGTCGCGCCAGCCGGGAATGACGATGGTGCGCGCTGCGGCGAGCAGTTCCAGGCCGCCATCGGCCAGTACCTGAATGCCACCCATGGCGCGCATCGGGCCTGGATCAACTGCAGCAATCGCGTGTTCGTACCAAGGGAAGTCGAACTCTGGCCGGGCCAGGCCGAAGATCTCCACGGCAATGCCGAACTCGAACGTGCAGAGGCCATCGTAGGCCAGAATGGCAACCAGATTGGGCTGAGTGAGCATTTGGCGGAAAACTCCCGGTCGGTGTCTTGCGCGCCACTGTAGCGGCAAGCGCCGTCTCGATAAAGTCTGTTCATCCCCACAGACAAAGGAGCAACACAACATGACCAGCCTGGTTCGCGAAATCCCCGCCGCACCTTCGGCGATTGCCCTGATGCATTTCAGCAATCGTCTGACCTTCGAAACCGATTGTTCCGACGTGTTCAGTAGCCAAGAGGCCGGGGAGGTCGACTTCGTTCTGGTGGATGTGCGCGGCCCATTGGCGTTCGAGCGCGGCCATGTGCCCGGCGCGATCAATATCCCGACACGCTTGCTCACGGCGGAGCGCTTGGCCGATTACCCGAAACACACTTTGTTCGTAGTCTATTGCGCCGGGCCGCATTGCAATGGGGCGAACAAGGCTGCGGTGAAGCTGGCGGCATTGGGCTATCCAGTCAAGGAGATGATCGGCGGCGTCACCGGATGGCTCGATGAAGGTTTCGAACTGAGCGCGGCGTCAGTCGCCAATACTCCTGTCGCCTGCGAATGCTGACGTTTCTGTAGGAGCTGCCGGAGGCTGCGATCTTTTGATCTTGATCTAAAAAAAACAAGATCAAAAGATCGCAGCCTCCGCCAGCTCTACGGGGGATCGGCGTTTCTTGCTCTGAAAACAGTCTTGTCCTACATCCTTCGCACCAACACGGCGCACGCGTTTACTCTCGTCAAAGTGATCGCCGATGTTCTGTAAGTATTTGTCGCTTAAAAACAATTGCCTCCGTGCGCGCCGCCATAGACTGCCGGCCACTTCGGTTTTTGCCGTTAGAACGCCATGACCGAACGCTGACTCGAAAGCTGCCAATAAAAGCCTCCGCACGGGAGTAATAAATGAAAAAGCTAGTGATGTTCGGTGCCCTGGCACTGTCGATGTTGTCCCTGACCGCTGTGGCCGAAGACGCCAAGCCGATCCGCATCGGTATCGAAGCCGGGTACCCGCCATTCTCGATGAAAACCGCTGACGGCAAACTCACTGGTTTTGACGTGGACATCGGTGACGCACTGTGCACGCAGATGAAAGTTAAATGCACGTGGGTCGAGCAAGAGTTCGATGGCCTGATCCCGGCGCTGAAAGTGAAGAAGATCGACGCGATCCTGTCGTCGATGACCATCACTGACGATCGCAAGAAGAACGTCGATTTCACTATCAAGTACTACCACACCCCGGCACGCTTCGTGATGAAGGAAGGCTCGGGCGTGAAAGACCCGCTGACCGAACTCAAGGGCAAGAAAGTCGGCGTGCTGCGTGCCAGTACCCATGACCGCTACGCGACCGAAGTGCTGGTTCCGGCCGGGATCGAACTGGTGCGCTACGGCTCGCAGCAGGAAGCCAACCTCGACATGGTTTCCGGGCGTATCGACGCGATGCTCGCTGACTCGGTCAACCTCAGCGATGGTTTCCTGAAAACCGACGCCGGCAAAGGCTTCGAATTCGTCGGCCCGACCTACGAAGACGCCAAATACTTCGGCGGCGGCGCTGGCATTGCCGTGCGCAAGGGCGATACCGCACTGGCTGAGCAATTCAACAAAGCCATCACCGAAATCCGCGCCAATGGCGAGTACAAGAAAGTCCAGGACAAGTACTTCGACTTTGACGTGTACGGCCATTAATACGCCGTGAAAAAAAGTGGCCCCGTTTGCGCGGTGGCCACTTTTTTTATGCTTTTTTATTTATGGAAATTCTCTGTGGGAGCGAGCCTGCTCGCGAATGCGGTCTGACATTCGATATCGTCATCGTCTGACCTGACGCATTCGCGAGCAGGCTCGCTCCCACAGGGTTTTACGTAACCCAGCTATTCAGGAGTTTTCCATGCAACGCATCGACCACGTTCTGCCCTGGAGCCACTTGGGCAGCGAGCGCTCCCTCAGCGTGTTCCGCTACGGCGCCGGCAGCCGCAAGGTGTATATCCAGGCCAGCCTGCACGCTGATGAACTGCCGGGCATGCGTACCGCGTGGGAACTCAAGCTGCGCCTGAACGAACTGGAACGGCAGGGCCGTTTGCAGGGCGTTATCGAACTGGTGCCGGTGGCCAATCCGATCGGCCTGGATCAGCATCTGCAAGGCAATCACATGGGCCGCTTCGAACTGGGCAGCGGCAAGAATTTCAACCGCGCATTCGTCGAACTCAGCGCCCCGGTCGCGGCGCTGGTTGGCGAGCGTCTGGGCGCGGATGCCGAGGCCAACGTCGCGCTGATTCGCCAGGCCATGGCTCAAGTTTTCGAAGAATTGCCGGCACCGGCCTCGCAACTGGAGGCCTTGCACCGCTTGTTGCTGCGCCACGCCTGCGACGCCGACATCACCCTCGATCTGCATTGCGACTTCGACGCTGCGATTCACCTCTATGCGCTGCCGCAACACTGGCCGCAGTGGCAATCGCTGGCGGCGCGGCTGAAGGCGGGCGTGGCATTGCTCTGCGAAGACTCCGGTGGCAGCTCGTTCGATGAGTCCTGCTCGACGCCATGGTTGCGTCTGGCCAAAGCATTCCCGAACGCGTCGATTCCGGCGGCGAATCTGGCGACAACGCTGGAGCTGGGCAGCATGGGCGACACCCGCGTCGATCAGGCTCAGGCCAATTGCGAAGCGATTCTGGGCTTTCTCGCCGAGCAGGGTTTCATCAGCGGCGAATGGCCGGCGGCGCCGAGCGAATGTTGTGAAGGTCTGCCGTTCGAAGGCACTGAATACCTGTTCGCCCCGCACCATGGCGTGGTCAGTTTCTTGCGCAATGCCGGCGAGTGGGTAGAGCAGGGCGATGCGCTGTTCGAGGTTGTTGACCCGTTGCAGGATCGCGTGACCACCGTGCGCGCCGGCACCAGCGGGGTGCTGTTTGCGATTGATCGCGGGCGTTATACCGAGCCGGGGATCTGGCAGGCGAAAGTGGCGGGGCGGGTGCCGTTTCGTACCGGCAAGCTGACCAACGACTGATAGGTTGCGGTGAAGGTGCGGGCCTCTTCGCGAGCAGGCTCGCTCCCACAGACGAACGCATTTCAACGGTGGGAGCGAGCCTGCTCGCGAAAGGGCCATCAGCCACTCCACAAAATTTGGATCCTCAGCCGAGAATGTTAGGCTCCCCCGCGAACCCGACACTCTGTGAAGGAACGCTGCAATGCTCAAATTGTTCGCCCTGCTGACCCTGCTCGCATCCACCGCCGTCCACGCGCAAACCACCCTGCAATCCGACTTGCCGCTCAAATACCTCGAACAGGTCCACGCCGACTCTGAACCACGTCCGCTGGTGATTTTCCTGCACGGTTACGGCAGTAACGAGGCCGATCTGATCGGCATGAAATTTCAGCTGCCGGCGCAGTACAACTACCTTTCCGTGCGCGCGCCGATGACGTTGGGTGAAGGACGTTTCCAGTGGTTTCGCAAGAAAGGTGAAGGCGCCTACAACGGCGAGACCGATGATCTGAAGGTCAGCGGCCAGAAGCTGCGCGACTTTATCGCCCAGGCGGCGAAGAAATATCACGCCGCGCCGGACAAGGTGTACCTGATCGGCTTCAGCCAGGGCGCGATGATGAGCTACGAAGTGGGCCTGCGCGCGCCAGCGGTCGTGGGCGGGTTTGCCGCGTTGAGCGGGCGCTTGTTGCCGGTGCTCAAAGCCGAACTCAAGCCTGGGCAAGCGCCGCTGCCGCTGAGCATTTTTATCGGCCACGGCACCGCTGATGATCCGGTGCCTTACCGTCACGGCACCGAGGCCAACGCGCTATTGCAGAAACTCGATTACAAGCCCGAGTTTCACGCTTATCCGGGCGTCGGCCACAGCATCAGTGCGGCCGAATTGCGCGATCTGAATGGCTGGTTGCAGCGGCTCAATCCTTGACGATGGCTTTGATCAAGGCATCGTGAGCTTTCTTGTCGCTGGCGCGGGAAATCACCTGCACCAGCGCCATCTTCGTCCCCGAGCCGGCCAGCAGCGTGGTGTTCAGGGTTTGGCCACCGCCCTGAGTGGCGGTGCTGTCAACCTGACGCAGCCCCAGGCCGGTGCCTTTCTGGGTCAGGCTTTTTTCGCTGAGCTTGTTGAAGTCCGGCAGGGCCTTGCGCTGATCGTCGATGAAACTCGACACGCTGCCGTCGAGAAACTCACCGTCGTTGTCCTTGACGTTCTGCCCTGCGGGGATCTGGTTTTCGGCGGCGATGACCACGGTCTTGGTGGTCTGGTTGGTGTACATCGTGCCCTTGGCCCCGCTCGGGCTGGCGGGCAGCGGGTCGGCGACAAAGCCTTTGGGCAGGACAAAGGCAAACTTGCCGTCGAGCAGCGAGACCTTCTCGGTTTTGACTTTTTCCTTGGCGGCGTGCGCGTTGATCGCGGCGAAACCAGCGACGGCCGCCAGCATCAGAACAACGGCTTTTTTGCTCAACAATGACATGTGAATCTCCGGTGAATGGTCGCGCGAGGCGGGCGATCATCCCACGGAGCGTGCCGGGCGTTCCAGCGCGATTCGTCCGGGGGGTTATTGCGCTTGCGCCTTGGCCACTGGCCGCGCCAGCAGACGCCGGGTCACCCCGAGCATCGCCACCGACACTGCCACTCCCACTGCGAAGCCGCTGAGGCCCATGGTCGGCAGCGTCAAGGCCGACACCAGGCAGAACGCCGAGAACGAATACATGCCGGTTGCCGTTGCGCGCAATAACGCAGCGGTAAACGCCGGGCCGCGCGTTTGTTGCGAGAACACCGCCATGACGCTGCCGAGCACCGGGAACACCGCGAGAAGGCCGCTCCAGCGTTCGCCGACGGTGCTGGCCAGCATCGTCACCACCAGCGTCAGCGCCGCACCGGCGATCATCCGCCAGATCAGTTTGTCCGACTTCGGTGCTGGCCCGTTCAACACCGGCTGCACCTCGGGGAACAGATAAGGCGAAGCGAGCAGTGCCACCGCTGCCGCAATCACCGAGAACGGCAAGGACGCCGGGATCACCGACAAGACCGCCGCCAGCGCGGCCCAAACCGCCAGTGAAATGGTCAACGCCCACGGCCAGTTCGCCCGCTGCGCCACCTGCGCATAAGTGATGCAGAAAGCGATCATCGCGAACATTGCCGACAGCGCCGCGACCGCTGATTGCGCGGCAAACTGCGGCCCTTGTTCGATCGCCAGAAAAAACAGAATCGGCCCGACCACCACCGGCAATCCCGACAGCCACCCGGCCACGCTCGGCCCCCAACGTTTGCCCGCCAGGGAAATCAGCAGGAGAAAACCGGGAATCAGCAGCAGTTTGAGGATCAGCACGCGGGTGTCTCCATCGGGTCAGGATGAGCCACGTTAGCACTGCCGATTGAAGATTGCTGCCTATGTTCGCAATTTTTGTATACAAAAATTCAGGCGCGAATCCGGCTATGCTTTGATCATCAGAATGCAGCGGAGACGATACGGCGATGAACAGAACACCCAAGCTCGTACGTGGCTGTTGTGGCATCGGGTTATGGGCACTGCTGCTGACGCCGACGTGGGCCAATTGGCAGGACGCAGTGCCAGGGGCGCAAATCATCGGCAGTGGCGATTTCAGCGTGTTCGGCTTCGATGTTTACAGCGCGCGCTTGTGGAGTGCCGCGCGGCCTCTGGCGGACGGCCAGCCGTTTGCTCTGGAGCTGATCTACCGGCGCAATATCTCGCGAGACGATCTGGTCAGTACCAGCGTCGATGAGATCAAACGCCTGGCCGGTCCCCGGGTCACTTCAGCGCAATTGGCCGGCTGGCAGACGCAGATGCAGCAATCGTTTGTCGACGTTCAGGCCGGCACGCGGATTACCGGCGTGTATCTGCCGGGGCAGGGCGCGCGGTTTTTTGTCGGCCAGAAGCTCCAGCATGAGATTGAGGATCCACAGTTTGCCAAGGCGTTTTTCGATATCTGGCTGGATCCGCGAACACGCAGTCCCGAGTTGCGCGAGCAGTTGTTGGGGGTGAACCCATAGGTTCAGTGATCTTTGCGCTTCAAGGCATCAGGCGAAACGACTAAGCTGCCGGGCTCCCGTTTTTGTTTCTGGATGTGTGCGTGAAATTCAGTCTGCCCAAAATCGCCACCGCGCCGTTTTGCCCGCCGGAAGTGGCCGGCAGTGTTGCGGTCGATCCGACTGCCTCGTTCTTCAAACGTGTGCTGCGTTTCGCCGGTCCCGGTTTGCTGGTGTCGATCGGCTACATGGATCCGGGCAACTGGGCGACCGCGATCGAGGCCGGTTCGCGTTTTGGCTACAGCCTGTTGTTCGTCGTGTTGCTGGCGAGTCTGGCCGGCATGGTCGTGCAATGTCTGTGCTCGCGGCTGGGCATCGCCACCGGGCGCGATCTGGCGCAGTTGTCCCGCGAGCGCTACAGCACCCCGACAGCGCGCCTGCAATGGATACTGGCGGAGATCTCGATCATCGCCACCGACCTCGCCGAAGTGCTTGGCTGCGCTCTCGCGTTTCACTTGCTGCTCGGTTGCTCGCTGACCTTCGGCATCGCCCTGACGGCGTTCGACACGTTGCTGGTGCTGGCCCTGCAAAACCGGGGCTTCCGCCGTCTCGAAGCGATCATGCTGGTGCTGGTCGCGACCATCGGCGTGTGTTTCTTCGTCGAGTTGTTGTTGATCAAACCGTACTGGCCAGACGTGGCGCTGGGCTTCAAACCTTCGCTGGCGGCCATCGGCGATGCCGCGCCGCTGTATCTGGCCATTGGCATCCTCGGCGCCACAGTAATGCCGCATAACCTTTACCTGCACACCTCGATCGTGCAGACACGGATGATCGGCAAGGACCTGGCGAGCAAGCAGGACGCGGTGAAACTCGCGCGTATCGACACCATTGGTTCGCTGGCCCTGGCGCTGCTGGTCAACGCTGCGATCCTGATTCTCGCGGCGGCGGCGTTTCACCAGTCCGGACACACCGATGTGGTCGACATTCAGGACGCGTATCACCTGCTCGACCCGCTGGTTGGCGGTGCGCTGGCGAGTGTGCTGTTCGGCGTGGCGCTGCTCGCGTCGGGGCAAAGTTCGACCTTCACCGGGACCATCGCCGGGCAGGTCATCATGGAGGGCTATCTGAACCTGCGCATCCCGTGCTGGCAGCGGCGTTTGATCACTCGCGGGCTGGCGCTGATTCCGGCGTTCATCGGCGTATGGCTGCTCGGTGATGGTGCGATCGGCAAGTTGCTGGTGTTGAGCCAGGTGGTGCTCAGCCTGCAGTTGCCGTTTGCCTTGTACCCGCTGATTCGCATGACCAACGATCGGCAATTGATGGGGCCGTTCGTCAATCGCTGGCCCACGCGGGTGCTGGCTTGGGGGCTGTTTGTGTTGATCAGCGGGGCGAACAGTTGGTTGATATTGCAGTGGGCGGTTTGATCCTGAGTTGTGGTGACTGGCAGGGCCTATTCGCGAGCAGGCTCGCTCCCACAGGTTTTCGCGGGCGGCCACAATTCAGCTGGCCAGCCGACGAGGGGTCATCCATCAACTTGTTTCGCGGCGGGCGAGCCTATACTGTATATGCACACAGTAAAGAGTCCGTGCCATGCAAATCATCGACAAGCTCAGCATCCTCGCCGACGCCGCCAAGTACGACGCCTCTTGCGCCAGCAGTGGTGCGCCCAAGCGCAGCTCCGAGGGCAAGAGCGGGCTCGGTTCGACGGACGGCATGGGCATCTGTCACAGCTACACGCCGGACGGGCGCTGTGTGTCGTTGCTGAAAATCCTGCTGACCAATTTCTGCCTTTACGATTGCCAGTACTGCGTCAACCGCCGTTCCAGCGATGTGCCGCGTGCGCGCTTCACCCCGGAAGAAGTCGTGACGCTGACCATGGATTTCTACCGGCGCAACTGCGTCAGCGGCCTGTTTCTCAGCTCCGGGATCATTCGCTCGGCGGACTACACCATGGAGCAACTGGTGCGGGTGGCGAAGTTGCTCCGAGAAGAGCACGAATTTCGCGGCTACATCCATTTGAAGACCATTCCGGAAGCCGATCCGGCCTTGATCGAAGAAGCCGGGCGTTATGCCGACCGCCTTAGCGTCAATATTGAATTGCCCACCGATGCCAGCCTGCAGACGCTGGCGCCGGAGAAGGACATCACCTCGATCAAGCAAGCGATGAACACCATCTACACCGGCGTGCAGACGGTATTGAACGAGCCGCGCTCGGCAAAGTTCGCCCCGGCCGGGCAGAGCACGCAATTGATCGTCGGTGCCGATGACACCGACGACAGCACCATCCTCCACAGCGCCCAATCCTTGTACGGCAACTTCCGTTTGCGCCGGGTCTATTACTCGGCGTTCAGCCCGATCCCCGACAGCCCGAAAAGCGTACCGCTCGCCGCGCCGCCGCTGATGCGCGAGCACCGTTTGTATCAGGCTGATTTCCTCCTGCGCAGCTACGGCTACAGCGCTGACGAATTGCTTAAAGGCCCGGGCAATCTGGCGCTTGATATCGACCCGAAGCTGGCCTGGGCGCTGGAAAATCGCGAAGTGTTTCCGCTGGACCTGAACCGTGCCGACGCGACGTTGATCGCGCGCATCCCGGGCATTGGCTTGCGCACCACCGAGCGCCTGGTCGAGTTGCGTCGCCAGCGCCGCATCCGTTACGAAGACGTGGCGCGGATGCGCTGCGTGCTGGCCAAGGCCAAGCCGTTCATCATCACCAGCGATTACCACCCGCAACAGGCGGAAGTCACCAGCCACATGCTTTATCAGCAATTGCGCGACCGACCGATGCCGCAGCAGATGGGGTTGTGGGGATGATCAGTCTTGATTGCGATGACCTGTTCGACACATGGCGTCAGCAGGCGCGCTGGTTGCTCAGCCATGAAATCGATCCGAGTCTGGTGAGCTGGGCGGCGGAAGGGGTGGGCGATCTGTTTGCCAGTGATGAGCACGTGCCCGAAGGGCAGGGGCCGTTTCAGGCGCGTATTCCCCGTGCGCTGCTCGACACCCTCGAACAAGCGGCGCGCTATCGCGGCGAGCAACGCTGGAGCCTGTTGTATGAAGTGCTCTGGCGCGTCAGTCACGGCGACCGCACGGCGATGATGGCAGGCGACAAACTCGGCAGCGAGTTGCAGCGGCGCATCAAGCAGGTCAGTCGCGAGGCCCATCATCTGCATGCATTCGTGCGTTTCATCGAGCGGTCGAAGGATCTGCCCGGTCCACAATACGTGGCGTGGCACGAGCCGGCCCATGACATTCTGCACAGCGCCAGCGAGCACTTTATCGGGCGCATGGGCCAGCATCGCTGGTTGATCGCCACACCGCGTGACGGCGTTTATTACGACGGTGAGCAATTGATTCACGAGCGGCAGTGCCCGATTGAGTGGCAGCAACTGGCGCAGAACGTCGACGATCCCCACGGCGATTTGTGGTTGACCTACTACAGCCACATCTTCAACCCGGCGCGGTTGAACCCGAAGGTCATGCAAGGGCATCTGCCGGTGCGGTTCTGGAAGAATCTGCCGGAGGGTGAGTTGATACCGGGATTGATCACCCAGGCGCGGATGGGCAAGCAGCAGAATGGGCAGGCGAGTGGGATTTCGGATCGGACGGGCAAGCGCATTGCCTCCAAAAATCAAAAGCAAACCCTCACCCCAGCCCTCTCCCGGAGGGAGAGGGAGCCGACCCGGTGTTCTCCCGTACTACACCGACCTGAAAGTTCGCGTCGAACTCGGGTTTTGAAAAGCACAAAAATCGGCTCCCTTTCCCCCTCGCCCCCTTGGGGGAGAGGGCTGGGGTGAGGGGGAAAAGATCTCCAGCCCTACACAAAAAAAACCAACAACCACAATCAAAAAAGCCCCCCACCAATCACTCGGTGGAGGGCTTTTGAGCATCAGCAGTCGTCAGATCAAACCTTGACGATCCAGCCCGCTGGCGCTTCGATGTCGCCGGTCTGCACGCCAGTCAGCTCTTTGTAGAGCTGCTGGGTTACCGGGCCTACCTCGGTTTCGCTGTGGAACACATGCAGGTGGTCGTTGTAGCTGATGCCGCCAATCGGCGTGATCACCGCAGCGGTACCGCAGGCACCGGCTTCCTTGAAGTCCGACAGCTTGTCGATCAGCACGTCGCCTTCAACCACTTCCAGGCCCAGACGCGATTTGGCCAGTTCGATCAGCGACAGGCGGGTGATGCCCGGCAGGACCGATGGCGAGTTCGGGGTGACGAACTTGTTGTCGTGGGTGATCCCGAAGAAGTTTGCCGAACCGACTTCTTCGATCTTGGTGTGGGTCATCGGATCGAGGTAGATCGCGTCGGCGAAGTTGGCTTTCTTGGCTTTCGAGCCCGGCATCAGGCTGGCGGCGTAGTTGCCACCGACCTTGGCCGCACCGGTGCCTTGCGGGGCCGCGCGGTCGTAGCTGGAGATCTGGAAGTTGTGCGGGGTCAGGCCGCCCTTGAAGTAGGCGCCGACCGGGATGCAGAAGATCGAGAAAATGAATTCGGGCGCGGTGCGTACGCCGATGTTGTCACCGACGCCGATCACGAACGGGCGCAGGTACAGCGCGCCGCCAGTGCCGTAAGGCGGGATGAAACGCTCGTTGGCGCGGACCACGGCTTTGCAGGCTTCGATGAACTGCTCGGTGTCGACCGTCGGCATCAGCAGACGCGCGCAGCTGCGTTGCATGCGCAGGGCGTTCTGGTCAGGGCGGAACAGGTTGATCGAGCCGTCCTTGCAGCGATAGGCCTTCATGCCTTCGAAGCACTGCTGACCATAGTGAAGGGCGGTGGAGCCTTCGCTGATGTGCAGGACGTTATCTTCGGTCAGGGTGCCTTTGTCCCACTCGCCATCGCGAAAGTACGACAGATAGCGCTTGTCGGTCTTGATGTAGTCAAAACCCAGCTTGTCCCAATTGATGCTTTCGTTACCCATGACACCCTCTATCACTGAACAACCGCCGAAACGGTTCAAGGCTTCTGACGTTTTTTTGGATGGGCACAACAATACTTCATTCTTGAGCGGTTTCGCAGCCCGGACTATCGGATGACACTCAGATAAATAGTGTTGCCCTCAAGAATTCGCGAGCAGGCTCGCTCCCACAGGGGGAATGCATTTCAAGTGTGGGAGCGAGCCTGCTCGCGAAGGGGCCTACAGATGCAGCGCATGCCCCAGCGCCCGCAACGCCGCTTCCTGCACCGCTTCGCCCAAGGTTGGGTGCGCATGAATGGTGCCGCCGATGTCTTCCAGTCGCGCGCCCATTTCCAGGCTCTGCGCAAAAGCCGTCGACAGTTCGGAAACCCCAACGCCCACCGCTTGCCAACCGACAATCAGATGATTGTCGCGACGTGCGACCACGCGCACGAAGCCGCTTTTCGATTCCAGGGTCATCGCCCGGCCGTTGGCGGCGAACGGGAAGCTGGAAACGATGCAGTCCAGCCCCGCAGCCTTGGCCTCATCCGGAGTTTTGCCGACCACCACCAGTTCCGGGTCGGTAAAGCACACGGCGGCGATGGCGGTCGGGTTGAATTCGCGGCGCTTGCCACTGATCAGCTCGGCAACCATCTCGCCCTGGGCCATGGCGCGGTGGGCCAGCATCGGTTCGCCGCTCACATCGCCAATGGCGTAGACGTTGCGCATGCTGGTCTGGCAACGGCTGTCGATCCTGATCGCCGAACCGTTCATGTCCAGATTCAGCGCTTCGAGATTAAATCCCTGCGTATTGGGTTTGCGGCCGACGGCAACCAGTACCTGATCGGTTTCCAGATTGAGGGTTTCGCCTTCGGGATCGCGCACCTGCAACGTGCCGTCGAAACCGAGCACGCTGTGCTTGAGGTACAGTTTCACGCCCAGCTGCTTCAGCGCGTCGTGGACCGGTTGTGTCAGCTCCGCGTCATAGGCCGGCAGGATGCGGTCCTGTGCTTCGACCACGCTGACCTCGGCGCCGAGCTTGCGATAAGCGATGCCCAGCTCCAGACCGATGTAACCACCGCCGACCACCACCAGACGTTTCGGCACAGACGTCGGTGCCAGCGCTTCGGTGGAGGAAATGATCGGCCCGCCAATCGGCAGGATCGGCAGATTGACGCTGGTCGAACCGGTGGCCAGCACCAGATGTTCGCACTGGATGCGGGTATCGCCGACTTCCACGGTTTTGCCGTCGATGATTTTCGCCCAGCCATTGATGACCTGGACCTTGTTCTTCTTCAACAGCGCGGCAACGCCAGTGGTCAGGCGATCAACGATGCCATCCTTCCACTCGACGCTTTTGCTGATATCCAGGGTCGGCGCGGCAACGTTGATGCCCAACGCCGAATGCTGGCTGTGATGCTGCGTCTGGTGAAACTGCTCAGCCACATGAATCAGCGCTTTTGACGGAATGCAGCCGATATTCAGGCAGGTGCCGCCCAACGACTGGCCTTCGACCAAAATGGTCGGGATACCCAATTGCCCGGCGCGGATCGCCGTGACGTAACCGCCGGGGCCGCCGCCGATAATCAGCAGCGTGGTGTTCAAAGTCTGCATTCCATTACTCCACAAACAAGGTAGCGGGTTGTTCGAGCAAGCCACGGATGGCCTGAATGAAAAGCGCCGCATCCATGCCGTCGACCACGCGGTGATCGAAGGAGCTGGAGAGGTTCATCATCTTGCGGATCACCACTTGGCCTTTGACGACCATTGGCCGCTCGACAATTTTGTTCACGCCGACAATGGCCACTTCCGGCAGGTTCAGCACCGGCGTGCTGACAATGCCGCCCAATGCGCCGAGGCTGGTCAGAGTAATGGTCGAACCGGACAGCTCATCGCGGCTGGCCTTGCCATTGCGCGCGGCGTTGGCCAAACGCGAAATTTCCGCGGCGCTGTCCCACAGGCTGCGCGCTTCGGCGTGACGCACCACGGGCACCATCAGGCCGACATCGCTTTGCGTGGCGACGCCGACATGCACCGCACCGAGGCGGGTGATGACTTGCGCTTCGTCATCGTAACGGGCGTTCATCTGCGGGAAGTCGCGCAGGGCGACGACCAGCGCGCGAACAAGGAACGGCAACAAGGTCAACTTGCCACGGCTGGCGCCATGTTTTTCATTCAGATGCGCGCGCAGTTCTTCGATTGCGGTGACGTCGATTTCCTCGACATAACTGAAGTGCGCGGCACGCTGAGTAGCATCTTGCATGCGCTGAGCGATCTTGCGGCGCATGCCGATCACTTGAATCTGTTCTTCGTCGTGGCGCTGGGTATAAGCGGCAGCGGCCGGCGCCGAAGCGTTCGACTGACCTTGCGCCAGATAGGCTTCAAGGTCTTCGTGCAACACGCGACCGGCCGGGCCGGAACCGCGCACCAAGCGCAATTGAATGCCCAGATCCAGCGCATGTTTGCGCACGGCTGGCGAGGCTAGCGGGCGTTCATCCGCTTCGCGAGCGACCATCGGACCCTGGCAAACGGCAGCCGGACGTGGTGCGGCGGCTGCGGCGGGTTTGCTTTCGACAGCGGTCTCAACTTTCGGCGCAGCCGGTGCTTGTGTGACAGGCGCGGGTGCGGCGGACTCTTTAAGGTTGCCGGCACCTTCAACTTCAATGCTGATCAGCACACTGCCGACCGCCATCACTTCACCCGGCTGACCACCAAGGGCAATCACCTTGCCGTGTACCGGCGATGGAATATCGACCATCGCCTTGTCGGTCATCACATCCGCCAGCACCTGATCTTCAACCACCAGATCGCCAACCTTGACGTGCCACTGCGACAGTTCTACTTCTGCGATGCCTTCGCCGATGTCCGGCATCTTGATAACGTGCGTGCCCATTCAGACCTCCATGACCCGTTTCAACGCCGCGCCCACGCGGGACGGCCCTGGGAAATACGCCCACTCCTGCGCGTGCGGGTAGGGAGTGTCCCAACCGGTGACGCGTTCGATCGGCGCTTCCAGGTGATGGAAGCAGTGCTCTTGCACCAGCGATACCAGCTCGGCGCCGAAACCGCAGGTGCGGGTGGCTTCGTGTACCACCACGCAGCGGCCGGTTTTCTTCACCGACTTGACGATGGTTTCCAGGTCCAGCGGCCACAGGCTGCGCAGGTCGATGACTTCGGCATCGACGCCGGATTCTTCGGCAGCGACTTGCGAGACGTAGACGGTGGTGCCGTAGGTCAGCACGGTCACGTCCTTGCCCGGGCGAGTGATCGCGGCAACGTCCAGCGGCACGGTGTAGTAACCGTCCGGCACCTGGGCTTGCGGATGTTTCGACCACGGGGTTACCGGGCGGTCGTGATGGCCATCGAACGGGCCGTTGTACAGGCGTTTCGGCTCGAGGAAGATCACCGGGTCATCGTTTTCGATGGAGGCGATCAGCAAGCCTTTGGCGTCGTACGGGTTGGACGGCATCACCGTACGCAGACCGCAGACCTGAGTGAACATCGCCTCGATGCTCTGGCTGTGGGTCTGGCCGCCGTAGATGCCGCCGCCGCAAGGCATGCGCAGGGTCATCGGTGCGGTGAACTCGCCGGCCGAGCGATAACGCAGACGCGCCGCTTCGGAAATGATCTGGTCGGAGGCGGGGTAGACGTAGTCGGCGAACTGGATTTCGGCGACCGGACGCAAACCGTAGGCGCCCATGCCGACGGCGACGCCGACAATGCCGCTTTCCGAGATCGGTGCGTCGAACACCCGCGAGGTGCCGTACTTGGTCTGCAGGCCTTCGGTGCAGCGGAACACGCCGCCGAAGTAGCCGACGTCCTGACCGAAGACGACGACGTTGTCATCACGCTCAAGCATCACATCCATGGCCGAGCGCAGGGCCTGGATCATGGTCATGGTGGTCGTGGTCATGGCGGTTTCCAACTGAATATTGTTGTTGTGATCGTTCATGTCAGATCCCCAACTGCTGACGCTGGCGCTTCAAGTGCTCCGGCATCTCTTTGTAGACGTCTTCGAACATGGTCGCGGCGCTTGGAATCTGACCGCCGGCGAGGGTGCCGTACTGTTCGGCCTGTTTCTGCGCAGCAATCACTTCGGCCTCGAGTTCAGCGCTGACGGCGGTGTGCTCTTCCTCCGACCAGTGACCGACCTTGATCAGGTGCTGTTTCAGACGCGCGATCGGATCGCCGAGCGGGAAGTGGCTCCAGTCATCGGCAGGGCGGTATTTCGATGGGTCGTCGGAGGTCGAGTGCGGGCCGGCGCGGTAAGTGACCCATTCGATCATGGTCGGGCCGAGGTTGCGGCGGGCGCGTTCGGCAGCCCAGGCGGAAGCGGCGTAGACCGCATAGAAATCGTTGCCGTCGACACGCAGCGAGGCGATGCCGCAACCGACGCCGCGTCCGGCGAAAGTCGTGGCTTCACCGCCGGCGATGGCCTGGAAGGTGGAAATCGCCCACTGGTTATTCACGACATTGAGGATCACCGGCGCGCGATAAACGTGAGCGAAGGTGAGGGCGGTGTGGAAGTCGGATTCGGCGGTGGCGCCGTCACCGATCCACGCCGAGGCGATTTTCGTATCGCCCTTGATCGCCGAGGCCATGCCCCAGCCGACGCCCTGGATGAATTGAGTGGCGAGGTTGCCGGAAATGGTGAAGAAGCCGGCGTCCTTGACCGAGTACATGATCGGCAACTGGCGGCCCTTGAGCGGATCGCGCTCGTTGGACAGCAACTGGCAGATCAGGTCCACCAGCGGCACATCACGGGCCATCAAGATGCTTTGCTGGCGGTAGGTCGGGAAGCACATGTCGTCGATGTTCAGCGCCAACGCCTGGGCGCTGCCGATGGCTTCTTCGCCAAGGCTCTGCATGTAGAACGACATCTTTTTCTGCCGCTGGGCGACAACCATGCGGTTGTCGTAGATGCGCGTCTTGAGCATCGCGCGCATGCCTTTGCGCAGGATCTCGACCGGCACGTTTTCGGCCCACGGGCCGAGGGCGTTGCCCTGATCGTCAAGCACGCGAATCAGGCCACGGGCGAGGTCGGCGGTATCGGCAGGTTCTACATCGACAGGAGGTTTGCGCACCGTACCGGCATCGGTCAAATGCAGGTAGGAAAAATCGGTTTTGCAGCCGGGACGGCCCGAGGGTTCAGGGACGTGCAGGCGCAGCGGTTCATACGCTTGGGTCATGGCTTCTACGCTCGATCTTGTGAATTTCTTGTAGTGAGCTGGCAGTCATTCCCGGGTAGGGGAAATCTTGTCCTACAACAATCATAGGCGCGGCCAAGAAGAATATTTCTCTGTGTTTCGTTGCGCTGGCGACCATTTGCAGATAGAAATTCTGCATAAACATAAAAAACAGGTGGTTTTGTCTCATGCGCAAACTGGACCGTACCGACATCGGCATTCTCAACAGCCTTCAGGAGAACGCGCGGATCACCAATGCCGACCTCGCCCGTTCGGTGAACCTGTCGCCGACGCCATGCTTCAACCGGGTCAAGGCCATGGAAGAATTGGGTCTGATTCGCGAGCAGGTCACGTTGCTGGATGCCGATCTGCTGGGGCTGCATGTGAATGTGTTCATTCACGTCAGCCTGGAAAAGCAGGTGGAGGAAGCGCTGCAGCACTTCGAGGAGGCGATTTCTGATCGGCCGGAGGTGATGGAGTGCTATCTGATGGCCGGCGACCCGGATTATCTGATCCGTGTGCTGGTGCCGAGCATTCAGTCGCTGGAACGCTTCATGATGGATTTTCTGACCAAGGTGCCGGGGGTGGCGAACATCCGCTCCAGCTTTGCGCTCAAGCAGGTGCGCTACAAGACCGCGTTGCCATTGCCTGCGAACGGTTTGACGTTGGGGACGTGAAGATCAAAACATCGCAGCCACGGCAGCTCCATTCGCCGATCGTTCCCACGCTCCGCGTGGGAATGCATCCCGTGACGCTCTGCGTCACTTCTTGAGGCGGAACGCGGAGCGTCCCTGGCGGCATTCCTTTGCTGCGCTTGGGAACGATCAGTTGGCTCCGCGCGTGAATCAGCGCGGTCAGAGTTTGTTGAGCGGAATCTTCAGGTAAACCACGCCGTTGTCCTCAGGCGCCGGCAGATTCCCCGCCCGTACGTTCACCTGAATCGCCGGCAGCAGCAACGTCGGCATGCCTAACCCAGCGTCACGTGTCGTGCGCATCTCGACGAACGCCGCTTCATCGATCCCGTCATGCACATGAATATTGCTTTTGCGCTGTTCGCCGACAGTGGTCTGGCACTGCGAGGCGCGGCCCTCGGGTGGGTAATCGTGGCAAACGTAAAGCTTCACGCTGGCCGGAAAAGCCAACAGCTTCTGGATCGACTTGAACAATTGCTGCGCATTGCCGCCAGGGAAATCACAGCGCGCGGTGCCGACATCGGGCATGAACAGCGTGTCGCCGACGAGGATCTGCTCGCCGTCGATCAGGTAGGCCATGTCCGCTGGCGTATGGCCGGGGACGTGCAGGGCGGTGGCCTTGAGGTTGCCGATCATGAATGACTCGTTCGGCGCGAACAGGTGATCGAACTGCGAGCCATCGACGCAAAATTCCGGCTCCAGATTGAACAGCGCCTTGAACACATTCTGCACTTTGCTGATCGATTCACCGATGGCGATCTTGCCGCCCAGTTCTCGACGCAGGTACGGCGCGGCGGAGAGGTGATCGGCGTGGGCGTGGGTTTCCAGCAGCCATTGCACTTGCAGCCGGTGCGCTCGGACGAAGGCGATGATCTTGTCCGCCTGCGCCGTGCCGGTGCGCCCGGCGGCGCCATCGTAATCGAGCACCGGGTCGACGATCGCGCACTGGCCGCCGTCGGCTTCGTAGACCACGTAGCTGTAGGTCGAGGAGGCGGGGTCGAGGAACGCTTCAATCAGGGCGGGCATGGCGAAAACCTGTGCTGGGTAATTTCGGGTTGCAACACTTTATGTAAAAACATAATGTTCGCAGCTTAAGTGACCTTCAAGGCCTCGTGCAAATGCAATCCAGTCTGACCGAATGTGAAGTCGCCCAACTGCGCGCCTCGGCGTCCAAAGCCTGCGCCTTGCTCAAAGCCCTGGCCAATGAGGATCGCCTGTTGATCCTCTGTCAACTGACCCAGGGCGAACGCAACGTCGGCGAACTGGAAAAAATGACCGGCGTACGCCAGCCGACGCTGTCCCAGCAACTGGGCATCTTGCGCGATGAAGGCCTGGTCGCGACCCGCCGTGAAGGCAAATACATTTTCTATGGCCTGGCCAGTCACGAAGTGATTCAGGTGATGAAAACCCTCTCGGGGCTGTATTGCGGAGCGGTACTCAAGAGCTGGGAACAGCCATAAATGCCAGCCCTCACAAACATCTCCTGTGGGAGCGAGCCTGCTCGCGAAGGCGGCGTGTCAGCCGACGAATAGTTGACTGAGCCACCGCTTTCGCGAGCAGGCTCGCTCCCACATTGGTTGTTGTGGTGAGCCAAAAAATCCTTGCGTGCAGCAAAAGGAACAAGCAATGAACGATCAACACTGGGGCCTATCCATCAGTGCGGACATCGTGGTCATCGGCGGTGGCACGGCCGGCATCGGTTTTGTCGCCAGTCTGCTCAAGCGTGACCCGCAGCTCAAAGTCACCGTGATCGAACCGAGTTCACAGCACTACTATCAACCGGCGTGGACGCTGGTCGGCGGTGGCGCGTTTGACGTGAAGGACACGGTCAGGCCGATGAGCAAAGTCATGCCGCGTCAGGCGACGTGGATTCAGGCCAGTGTCAGCGCCATCGACCCGCAAAGCCGCCAACTCACCCTCGACGACCAGCGCACCGTCAGCTATCAGAACCTGATCGTCTGCCCCGGTCTGCGCCTGGCCTGGGAGAAAATCGAAGGCTTGCAGGAAAGCCTCGGCCAGCACGGCGTCACCTCCAACTACAGCTATCAACACGCCCAGTACACCTGGGATCAAGTGCAGAAACTGCGCGATGGCCGGGCGCTGTTCACCCAGCCGGCGATGCCGATCAAATGCGCCGGCGCGCCGCAAAAAGCCCTGTACCTGTCTTGCGATCACTGGCGCAAATCCGCCGTGCTGAAAGACATCAACGTTGAATTCAATCTCGCTGGCGCTGCGCTGTTTGGCGTGCCGACCTTCGTGCCGCCGTTGATGAAGTACATCGAACAGTACGACGCGCAACTGGCGTTCAACTCGCATCTGGTCAAGGTCGACGGCCCGGCAAAAACCGCGTGGTTTGAAGTCAAGGGCGCCGATGGCAATGTCAGCCGGGTCGCGAAAACCTTCGACCTGCTGCACGTCGTGCCGCCACAAGTCGCGCCGGATTTCATCGCACAGAGTCCGCTGGCCGATGCCGGCGGTTGGTGCGAAGTCGATCCACACAGCTTGCAGCATCCGCGCTATCCCGAGGTGTTCGCACTGGGCGATATCTGCGGCACCAGCAATGCGAAAACTGCCGCAGCGGTGCGCAAGCAGGTTGTCGTCGTTGCGCAGAACCTGCTGGCAGCGCGCAAACAACAGCCGCTGCCGCTCAGGTACGACGGCTACGGTTCCTGCCCGCTGACGGTGGAGAAGGGCAAGGTGATCCTCGCCGAGTTCGGCTATGGCGGCAAACTGCTGCCGACCTTCCCGCTGGACCCGACCGTGGCCCGCCGTTCGGCATGGTGGCTGAAGGCGACGCTGCTGCCGTGGTTCTACTGGCACGGCATGCTCAAGGGCCGCGAGTGGCTGACGCGTCTGTCCAGGGTCGACTGAGAAAACTCCTATGTTGCTGGCAAGTCTGTTTGGAGTGGTGATGGGTTTGGTCCTCGGCCTGACCGGCGCGGGCGGCGGGATTCTCGCGGTGCCGGCGCTGGTGCTCGGGCTCGGCTGGACGATGACGCAAGCGGCGCCGGTGGCCTTGTTTGCGGTCGGCAGCGCGGCAGCGGTCGGGGCGATCGACGGTTTGCGCCATGGCCTGGTACGTTACCGCGCGGCGCTGTTGATTGCGGCACTGGGCGCAGTGTTTTCGCCGCTGGGGATCTACTTCGCGCATCAGTTGCCGGAAAAGATTCTGATGATTCTGTTCAGCCTACTGATGGTCCTGGTCGCCTGGCGAATGTTCAGAAAGGACCGTCAGCAAGCGGGGCCGAGCGATCACGGCCACGCCAGTTGGGGCCAGAAAAACTGCATGCTCAACGAGCAGACCGGGCGCTTCGACTGGACCGCCAAATGCACCGCCACTCTGGCTGCACTGGGCGCGATTACCGGCGTGGTTTCGGGTTTACTCGGCGTCGGCGGCGGCTTTCTGATCGTGCCGGCGTTCAAGCAACTGACCGATGTGCAGATGCGCGGCATCGTTGCGACGTCGTTGATGGTGATCAGTCTGATTTCCGCGATCGGGGTGATCGGCGCGTTTCATGCGGGTGTGCGCATTGACAGCCAGGGTGCGGCGTTCATTGTCGCCAGCATCGTTGGCATGATCGTCGGTCGCAGGCTGTGCGCGCAGGTGCCGGCGCGGGCGTTGCAGGTGGGGTTTGCCAGTGTCTGTCTGGTGGTGGCGGGGTACATGCTGGTGCGGGCGTGAAGATCAACAGATCGCAGCCTCGTTGCACTCGACAGCTCCTACAGGGGAATGCGATTCCTGCAGGAGCTGCGATCTTTTCAGCGGGTTACAACACCAGGTGCGGCAGCCACAGCGAAATCGCTGGAACGTAGGTCACCAGCAGCAGCACCAGGAACAGCACGCCATAGAACGGCAGCAGCGCTTTTACGGTGCTTTCGATACTGACCTTGCCCACCGCCGAGCCGACGAAGAGCACAGCGCCCACCGGCGGTGTTATCAATCCGATCCCCAGGTTCACCAGCATGATCATGCCGAACTGCACCGGATCGACACCGATGCCCATGATCACTGGCATCAGGATCGGCGTGAGGATCAGAATCAGCGGCGCCATGTCCATCACCGTGCCCAACAGCAGCAACATCACGTTGATGCACATCAGGATCACGTAACGGTTGTCCGACAGGGTCAGGAACAGCGTGGTGATCTTCGCCGGGATCTGCATCAGGGTCATGATGTAGCCGAAGCTGGCGGCGAAACCGATCAGGATCATCACAATGGAGATGGTGCGCACCGTGCGGTGCATCAGCTTGGGCAGCTCGCTCCATTTGTAGTCGCGGTAGATGAACATGGTCACGAAGAATGACCACAGCACCGCGATGGCCGCCGATTCAGTGGCGGTGAAAATACCCGAGAGAATGCCGCCGAGGATGATCACCATCGCCATCATGCCCCACAGGGCTTCGCCGACGATCTTCAGCGCCTGGCGCATCGGAATCACTTCGCCCTTGGGGTAGTTGCGCTTTTTCGCGAAGATCAGGCACAGCACCATCAGGCAGGCGCTCATCAGCAGGCCCGGGACGATGCCGGCCATGAACAGCGAAGCGATCGACACCGTACCGCCAGCGGCCAGCGAGTAGAGCACCGAGTTATGGCTTGGCGGGGTCAGCAGGGCTTGCACCGAACCGCTGACGGTCACGGCGGTGGAGAAGTCCCGTGGATAGCCCTTGCGTTCCATTTCCGGGATCAGCACCGAGCCTACCGACGCGGTGTCGGCCACCGAAGAACCGGAGATCGCGCCGAAGAACGTCGAGGCAACGATGTTGACCAGTGACAGGCCACCACGGACGAAACCTACCAGCACGCCGGCACACGCCACCAACCGCCGGGACATGCCGCCCTCGGCCATGATCGCACCGGCGAGGACGAAGAACGGAATGGCCAGCAGCGAGAATTTGTTCACCCCCGAGGCGACCTGGATCATCACCGCCTGGAATGGAATGTCGATCCACCAAGCGCCGATCAGCGCAGCGGCGCCCAACGCGTAGGCGACCGGCATGCCGATCAGGATCAATACGATAAAACTGCCCAGCAGAATCAGAGCGTCCATTAAGCGGCACCTTCACTTTCTTCAACCAGGTCGAACTGCACGACCCGCCGTTTGCTCTGGTCACCGAGCAAGAGTTTTTCCAGAACAAAAATCAGCGTCAGCAAACCGCCCACGGGGATCGGCAGATAGGTCACACCAACGCGCAGATCGGGCAGGGCGGCCATGAACTGGTTCCAGGTGGAGATGCACAGCTTGGTGCCCCAGATGGTCATGAAGATGCAGATTGCCGCCATCAGCAGTTGCGAAAAAATCGCTGCTGCGGATTTCAGCTGCGGTGGCATGCGGTCGGTGAGCATGGCCACGGCCATGTGCGCACCGGCGCGGTAACTGGCGGCGGCGCCGATGAAGGTGAACACCATCATCAGCAGGATCGCCGTGGGCTCAGGCCAGCTCGAACCGGTGCCGAGCACGTAGCGGGCGAAGACGCCCCAGGGAATCATCAGGGAAATCGCCAGGACGGAAAGGCCGGCGACCCAGATGCACGTCATGTAGATCTTGTCGTTGATACGCAGCAGCAGATTCTTCATCGGGTTCCACCGTAACCGGGCGCGCCTGAACCGCTGGCGCGCCGGGCCTTTTTCATGAGTACGGAGCGGGAGGTGTTACTGAACGGCTTCGATCTTTTTGATCAGATCTGCGTACTTCGCACCGTACTTTTCACGTACCGGAGCGGTGGCGTCGTAGAAGGGTTTCTTGTCGACGGTGATGAACTCGACGCCGGCGGCCTTGAGTTTTTCTTCACTGGCGGCGGACTTCTTGTCCCACAACACGCGTTCTTCAGCCTGGGCAGCCTTGGCCGCCGTTTTCACCATCTTCTGTTGATCCGGAGTGAGTCTTTCCCAGGTGATTTTCGACATCACGATCGGCTCTGGCAGGATCAGGTGACCGGTCAGGCTGTAGAACTTGGCGTTCTGGAAGTGGTTGTGTTCGAGCAGGGTCGGCGGGTTGTTTTCCGCGCCGTCGATCACGCCGGTCTGCAGGGCGCTGAAGATTTCGCCGGTGTCCATGGCGATGCCGTTACCGCCCATGGCGTTCATCATGTCGATGAACATCGGGTTGCCTTGTACGCGGATTTTCATGCCCTTGAGGTCTTCGAGCTTGCGCACCGGTTTCTTGGTGTAGATGTTGCGCGTGCCGCCGTCCATCCACGCCAGGGCCACCAATTTGAATTCGGAGTTGGTGATCTTGTCGAGAATCTCATCGCCCACCGGGCCATCGATGACGTTACGCATGTGTTGCTGGTCGCGGAAAATGAACGGCATGTTGAACACGTTCACATCCGGCACCACGGGGCCGACGATACCCAGGCTGACCCGGGACATCTGTATCGCGCCGACTTGCATCTGCTCGATGACTTCCTTCTCGGAACCGAGCACTCCGCCCGGGAAGTACTGGAAGGTCAGCTCGCCGTTGGTTTCCTTTTCAAGCGTTTTGCCCATGCTCTTTTCGGCCACCACAGTTGGGTAACCGTCTGGATGAATATCAGCGAATTTGAGTTTCATATCTGCCTGAGCGCCACCAGCAAAGGTGAACATCAGCGGGAGTGCAGCGGCGAGCAAGGTGCGTTTGAAGTTCATGAGGGGTGAGTCTCCAGTCTTGTTATTTTTGTGTTCAAGGCGCAGCGGTGCAGCAGAGGGTCTAAAGCAAATCGTTGAATTGCGGTTCGGCGAGGCCCTTGACGCCTGGCTTCAGGGCGAACACGCCGCCGGCCAGGGATTGCGGATCGTGGTCATCGCCGGGGCGAATCGAGGCGACAAACAAGGTGTCCAGGTTGCTGCCGCCGAAGGCACACATGGTCGGTTTCTTCACCGGTACTTCCAGTGAAAAATCCAGACGACCGTCCGGGGCGAAGCGGTGAATCAGGCCGGCGTCGTTGGCGCAGATCCAGTAGCAGCCTTCGGCATCCACGGCAGCGCCATCGGGGCGGCCGGGGAAGTGATTCATGTCGACGAAGATTCGGCGATTCGATGGCGTGCCGGTCTCGGTGTCGTAATCGAAGGCCCAGATCAGTTGCACGTTGGGGTGCGAATCCGACAGATACATGGTTTTGCCGTCGGGGCTGAAGGCGAGGCCGTTGGGTACGATGAAGCCATCCAGCTGCGCTTCGATCACGCCAGTCTGCCCGGCGCCGTAGCGATAGAGCCGGCCTTCAGGCGCGTTCTGGCCCATATTCAGCACCATGCTGCCCGCCCAGAAACGACCTTGGCGATCACAGCGACCGTCGTTGAGGCGCATGTCCGCGCGGCTGTGCCCGACGGTGGCGAGCAATTCGCTGTCGAGGCTGCCGTCGCTGTGCGGGTGCAGGCGATAGAAACCGCTTTCCATGCCGGCGACCCAGCCGCCACTGCGGTGGCGGCTGATGCAGGCGAGCATTTGCGGGGCTTTCCACGAGGCGACGTGCCCGGTGTCAGCGCTCCAGCGTTGCAGCCCGCCGTTGGGAATATCGACCCAGTACAGGGCGTTTTCCTGCGGCACCCAGACCGGGCTTTCACCGACCGCGTTGCGGGCGTCGACGATCAATTCGGCTTGCATACTCATTCCCATGGTTTTTATTGGAGGGGGATCAAGTCGAGCGATCAATCGCCAAACGGGCCTGCTGCGACGAAGGCGCCGCCCTGATAGATCCGCGCCGGATCATCGTCGGCTGGCATCGGTTGCGCTTCGACCTTGTCGCGGAACACTTCCGAGGTGTCCTTGGCTTCGAAACCGAGGTGGCTGGCGTAGCGGTTGTCCCACCAGACGTCTTTGTTGGCGGACATGCCGTAGACCACGGTGTGGCCGACATTTGGGGTGTACAGCGAGCGTTCGAGCAGTTGCGTGAGATCGTCGAAGCTCAGCCAGGTGTGCATCATCCGGCGGTTCTGCGGTTCGGGGAACGAGGAGCCGATGCGGATGCTGACGGTTTCGATACCGTAGCGATCGAAGTAGAAACTGGCCATGTCTTCGCCGTAGGACTTGGACAAGCCGTAGTAACCGTCGGGGCGGCGTGGAGATATGGCGTCGAGTTTCTCGTCCTGTTTGTAGAAACCGATGACGTGGTTGGAGCTGGCGAAGATCACCCGCTTCACACCGTGCTTGCGTGCCGCTTCGTAAATGTGGAACACGCCGCAGATGTTGGCGCCGAGGATTTCTTCGAACGGCCGCTCAACCGAAACGCCGCCGAAATGCAGGATCGCATCGACTCCTTCGACCAGTTGATGCACGGCTTGCTTGTCGGCGAGGTCGCAGAGCACGACTTCTTCGTGGTCATCGACGGCCGGGGCGAGGGCTGCAATGTCGGACAGGCGCAGCACCTTGGCATAAGGGCGCAGGCGTTCGCGCAGGACTTTGCCCAGGCCTCCGGCGGCACCGGTCAGCAGCAGGCGATTGAAAGGAGCGCGGGGGGTAGAGGTAGACGTCATGGCAATCCCTGAACACATTGTTATTAGGTTTGTTGTAGGTTGTCGTATGACTGCGCTGAAGTATCGGTAGGGTTTCCGGATCTTGTCAACGCGACTTTTGGTGTAGATGACGGAAGGGGCGATTCATTTTCTCAACACCCTATACCCGACTTGCAATGCAATCCCCTTGTGGGAGCGAGCCTGCTCGCGAAGGCGTTGTGCCAGTCAGAACAAGTCGACTGGTCCGGCGTTTTCGCGAGCACGCTCGCTCCCACAGGGCAAACCGCCAACCTTTACAACAACGAAATCGGATAGCTGATAAAAATCCGGTTCTCGTCAAATTCGTTGGTGCTGAAGTCCCGGCGAATGGTCGCGTTGCGCCATTTCACGTTGAGGTTCTTCAGCGGGCCGCTCTGCACGGTGTAGGCCAGTTCCGATTCGCGGCCCCATTCCTTGCCGTCGTTGGTGGTGGCGGTGTGTACGTTATCGCCGCTGATATAGCGGTTCATCAGGGTCAGGCCAGGCACGCCCAGCGCAACGAAGTTGTAGTCGTGACGCACCTGCCAGGAGCGCTCTTTGGCGTTGTCATAACTGGCGTTGTAACTGTCGTTGGCCAGGGTGCCGCCGCTGGTGCCGTTGACGCGCATCCAGGCATCGTCGCCGGTGAGTTTCTGCAGGCCGACGTAGAAGGTGTTGCCACCATATTTCGCCGAGAGCAGGGCGAACGCGGTCTTGTTGTCGAGGTCGCCGGCCTGAGCGCTGCCGTCTTCCTTGCCGGTGAAGAAACCGAGGTTGGCGCCCAGCGTCCAGTCGCCCATCGGCTGGCTGTGGCTGAGGTTGAAATACTGCTGCTGATAGATGTCGGTGAGCTCGGCGTACCACACGCCGACCATGGTGCGTTTTTCGTTGAAGGTGTATTCGCCGCCGCCGAAGTTGAAGCGATCGGAGGTGAATGCACCGCGGCCGTTCATCGACATGTCTTCCATGCTCGCGTCGTTGCGCGGGCTGTTGCCACGGAACTGGCCGCCGTACACGGTCAGGCCGTTGATTTCAGTGGACGTGATCTGGCCACCGCGAAAGGTCTGCGGCAGGGAGCGGCCGTCGTCGGAGCGCAGGATCGGCAATACCGGCATCCATTCGCCGACCTTCAATTCGGTCTTCGAGACTTTGGCTTTCAGCGCCACGCCGAGGCGACCGAAATTGTCAGCCGGGCGCCCGTCATCATGGATCGGCAACAGTTGCGTGCCGCCAGTGCCTTTGCCGCCATCAAGCTTCTGCGAATACAGCCCGAGCACATCGAGGCCGAAGCCCACCGTGCCTTGGGTGAAGCCGGATTTGGCATCGAGAATGAAGCTCTGCGTCCACTCTTCAGCCTTGCCCTGCGGATAGGCCGGGTTGACGAAGTTGCGGTTGAAGTAGGCGTTGCGCAGGTTCAGCGTGGCTTTGCTGTCGTCGAGGAAGCCTTCGGCATCGGCGCTCATGGGCAAGGCCAGAGCGAGGCTGCTGCAACCGATCAGGCTGAGGGTCGAACGCGGCTTGAAATGGGCAAAACGTGAAGGGCGGACGGAATTGCGGGCGAGTGGGCTCACTGTGACGCTCCCTGGATCGTTTGTTGTTTTTATTATTTGTCATACGTCGTCGTACAACATCGATGCGGATATTTCCCAGATTTTCAGGGATTGTCAACTGGAAGTTATACGATGACCTCCCATGCGACGCCGAACCCATGTGGGAGCGAGCCTGCTCGCGAATGCGGACTTTCAATCAATGAAGTTGTCGACTGACACAGCGCTTTCGCGAGCAGGCTCGCTCCCACAGGGTTCCTTGGTGTCTGTCGAGTCGTGTATTGCCCGTGAAATTGCGGCAAACTTCCCTCACCCCCAGCACCAGGCCGATCCATGGATAAATACGCCCCGCGCAACTGGCAACCCCACGAAAAGCCCAGCCTGCCCGGTTCTCCGTCGACACCGCTGCACTCCACGCCCAAGCGCCTGGCGTACGCGGCGGTTGGCGTGCTGGTGGCGGTGACCGGTGGGTTGGGCAACTCGCTGGTGGTTGCCAACCTGCCTTACCTGCAAGGCTCGCTCGGCGCGACCACGGCGGAGATGGCCTGGCTGCCGGCGGCGTATGTGATGACCAACGTGTCGATGAACCTGCTGTTGGTGAAGTTTCGCCAGCAGTTCGGCTTGCGCGCGTTCACCGAAGTGTTTCTGGTGCTGTATGCGCTGGTGACCTTCGGCCATTTGTTCGTCAACGATCTCAACTCGGCAGTGGCGGTGCGAGCAGCGCACGGCATGGTCGGTGCGGCGCTGAGCTCGCTGGGTCTGTATTACATGGTGCAGGCGTTCCCGGCGAAGTGGCGGCTCAAAGCGTTGGTACTCGGCCTCGGCACGTCGCAACTGGCGTTACCGCTGGCGCGGCTGTTTTCCGAAGACCTGTTGCAGATCGCCGAATGGCGCGGTCTGTACCTGTTCGAATTGGGCATGGCCCTGCTGTCACTCGGCTGTGTGTTGCTGCTGAAGTTGCCGCCCGGTGACCGCTTCAAGACCTTCGAAAAACTCGACTTCCTGACCTTCGCCATCCTCGCCACCGGTGTGGCGTTGTTGTGCGCGGTGCTGTCGCTGGGGCGCATCGACTGGTGGCTGGAGGCGAACTGGATCGGCGTGGCGCTGGCCTGTTCGATCGCGCTGATCATTATGGGCCTGGCCATTGAGCACAATCGCAGCAACCCGATGTTGATGACACGTTGGCTGGGCAGCGGAACGATGATTCGCCTGGCGCTGGCGGTGACCCTGATTCGCATGGTCACCTCGGAGCAATCCACCGGCGCGGTCGGTTTCATGCAGAACCTCAACATGGGCTATGAGCAGTTGCACAGTCTGTATGTGGTGATGCTGATCGGCAGTATCGCCGGGCTTGCCACCAGCGCGTTGACCATCGACCCCAAACACTTGCTGATGCCGTTGATCATCTCGCTGGCGCTGATGGCCACCGGTTCGGTGATGGACAGTTTTTCCAACAACCTGACCCGCCCGCAAAATCTCTACTTCAGCCAGTTCCTGCTGGCATTCGGCAGTACGTTTTTTCTCGGCCCGACCATGGTCTTCGGCACGCGCAACGTGCTGACCAATCCGCGCAACCTGGTGAGTTTTTCCGTGCTGTTCGGGATCTGCAATAACCTCGGCGGACTGCTCGGCGCGGCGTTGCTCGGCACTTTTCAGATCGTGCGGGAGAAGTACCATTCCAGCCACATCGTCGATCATCTGGTGATGTCCGACCCGTTGGTGGCCGCGCGGGTGCAGAGCGGCGGCTCGGCGTTCGGCGGTTTGCTGGCGGACCCTAGCCTGCGCAATCTGGCCGGCATTCGCAGCCTCGCCAATGCGGCAACACGCGAAGCGAACGTGCTGGCCTATAACGATGTCTTCATGCTGATCGCGGTCATTGCCGTCCTGACCATGATCTGGCTTTCGATTCGCGCGTTGTGGCTGATGAGCACCACCAAAGCCATTGAACCGACACCTTCCGTACCACCCAGCGGTGCCACTTCTTCATGACCGAACCGACCACCACAACTACCAATGCCATCGCCGCCACGCCTGAAGGTGAGGCGCCGCCATCGTCACCCAATACCGCGCCGCGTTCGCTGCGGGTGCGGATCATTTCTTCGCTGGGCTTTGCCGCAATCGCCATCGTCGGTGTCCTGATCGTGCTGTATGCGTGGCAACTGCCGCCGTTCAGCAGTGCGGTCGAAACCACCGAAAACGCCTTGGTGCGCGGGCAGGTGACGATCATCGGCCCGCAGCTCAGCGGCTATGTGTTCGAGGTGCCGGTGCAGGACTTCCAGTACGTCAAGGCCGGGGATCTGCTGGTGCGTCTGGACGACCGCATTTATCAGCAACGCCTCGACCAGTCCCTGGCACAACTGGCAGTGCAGAAGGCCGGGCTGGCCAACGTCGTGCAGCAACGCAACAGCGCTGAAGCGACGATCAAATTGCGCCAGGCGGTGTTGGCCGACAGCCAGGCGCAGTTGCGCAAGAGCGAGGCCGATCTGCGGCGTAATCAGGAACTGGTGCGCGACGGCTCGGTGTCCAAACGCGAGTTCGACGTGACCCTTGCTGCCAACGCGCAGAGCACGGCTTCTGTGGCGCAGGCCAAGGCCAATCTGGAAATCGCCCGTCAGGATCTGCAAACGGTGATCGTCAATCGCGGCTCGCTGGAAGCCGCCGTGGCCAGTGCCGAAGCAGCGGTGCAACTGGCGCGCATCGATCTGTCGAACACGCGGATTGTCGCCCCGCGCGACGGCCAGCTCGGGCAGATCGGCGTGCGCTTGGGGGCCTACGTCAACTCCGGCGCGCAGTTGATGGCGCTGGTCCCGGACCAGAAATGGGTGATCGCCAACATGAAGGAAACCCAGATGGCCAACGTACGTGTCGGGCAACCGGTGCGCTTCACCGTCGACGCCTTGAACCACCGCAGATTCACCGGCCATGTGCAGCATATTTCGCCGGGCACCGGTTCGGAATTTGCCTTGCTGCAGGCCGACAACGCCACCGGCAACTTCGTCAAGATCGCCCAACGGGTGCCGGTGCGCATCACCATCGATCCCGATCAGCAGGAAGCAGAACGCTTGCGGCCGGGGATGTCAGTTGTTGTCAGCATCGACACCGCCGCCGGCGACACCCAACCCCACTGATCAATGCATAACCCTGTGGGAGCGAGCCTGCTCGCGAAAGCGTCGTATCAGTAACATTTCTTTATCTGACACACCGCTTTCGCGAGCAGGCTCGCTCCCACAGGATTAGTGCTCACGGGGCTCTATTCATTCGGGCGAGGGGGTGACCCGGCAACTTTTGCGGTTGCGAATCTGCTCGTCGCTGGGCCTCTCGCGGACGAATTCGAAGCGCGGTTCGCCTTCGCTGTAATGCACCAGCCAGCCCCATTCCAGTTCGCTTTCGTCCTGTCCGGGATGTGGTGGCCGGGCCCACCAGGGTTCTTTGCTGAGGATCTCGCGCATGGCAGCCTCCGGTTGATGGCAATCCCTGAACTATAGCTTCCTGTCGCGAGTCGTCAGAACAGGCTGTGTAGAATCGGCGCGATCATGACGAACAAGGGGGCATGGCAATGATTGATGGGGTGCGCAAGGATGAACCTGCAAAGCGGCTGTTCTTTGCCCTGGATTGCCCGCCGGCGCAGCGCAAGGCAATCGCCCAGTGGCGCGCGGAGCTGGGCCTGCGCAGCGGCAAACCGGTGCCGGCGGATAACTTTCATCTGACTCTGCTGTTTCTTGGAGCGGTGCCGCTGGCGCAGATTCATGGCGTCTGTGAAGCAGCGAGCAGTGTGCGTATTCCCGGCGAAACGTTGCGCATTGCGCTGGATCGTTTGCAGGTCTGGCATCGCGCCGGTGTGCTATCGCTGGCACCGGAACAGGCGCCGCCCGCGTTGTTGCGCCTGGTCTACGCGCTGGAACAGGCGATGCTGCCGTTCGGTTTTGACGAGCCCAACCACGAGTTCCGCCCGCACCTGACGCTGGCCCGCGAGTACCGCGCGCCGCAGCCGGAAGCGCGCACGCCGCCGGAGTTTTTCCTGCGCCCTGAACGCTTCGGCTTATTCGAATCGCACAAGGGCCGCTATCGAGTTGTGCAGGACTGGTCGCTGATCTGAACGGACAAAAAAAGGCGCCCGAAGGCGCCTGCAAATTCACCCGAGCCGAGGGAGCCGGGTGAGGCCGTTCAGAGCAGGGTGCAGCGGTGGTAAGGCGCTGCGTGAACGGAAATCTGGCAATGTCCGAATTCGATCGAAAACCTGTGGGAGCTGGCTTGCCAGCGATGGGGCCAGCGCGTCTAGCGTCATCGTTGTCTGACCCACCGCCATCGCTGGCAAGCCAGCTCCCACAGGGTTTATCAGTGTTGACTGGTGTTTTTATTTACCAAGCTTCACCCGCGTCCAGCCGCGCGTCATGATCCGCTGCGTGGCAATTGGCTGATCCGGCACTGCATACAACGTCGCCATCACCGCTTGCGACGGATACGAGCCCGGTTCGTTGCGGATCGCTTCGTCCACCAATGGCGTGGCCGCTGCGTTGGCGTTGCTGTAGCCGATGCTGTTGGTGACTTCGGCGATGATGTCCGGGCGCATCAGGAAATCCATGAACAGGTAGGCGTTGTCGACGTTCGCCGCATCACGGGGGATGGCGACCATGTCGTAGAAACTGCCGGCGCCTTCCTTGGGAATGCTGTAGTCGATCACCACGTTGTTGCCCGATTCCACCGCGCGGGCCTTGGCCTGCAGGACGTCGCCGGAGTAACCGACCGCCACGCAGATGTTGCCGTTAGCCAGATCGGAGATGTACTTCGAGGAATGGAAGTACGCCACGTAAGGGCGGATTTTCATGAACAGCGCTTCGGCTTCGGCGATGTGCGCCTTGTCCTTGTCGTTCACCGGATAGCCCAGGTAGTGCAGGGCGGCCGGGAGCATTTCGGTCGGCGAATCGAGGAAACTGATGCCACAGGCTTTGAGTTTTTCCGCGTTCTCCGGTTTGAACAGCAAGTCCCAGGAGTTGGTCGGGGCGTTGGCGCCGAGCACTTCCTTGACCTTCGCCGGGTTGAAACCGATGCCGATCGAGCCCCACATGTACGGAAAGGCATGGGCATTGTCCGGATCACTGGCGGCGGCGTTTTTCAGCAGCACCGGGTTAAGATTCTTCCAGTTCGGCAGCTTCGACTTGTCCAGCGGCTGGTAGACGCCGGCTTTGATCTGCTTGGCCAGAAAACTGTTCGACGGCACGACGATGTCATAGCCGGATTTGCCCGCGAGCAGGCGCGCTTCCAGAGTTTCGTTGCTGTCGAAGACGTCGTAGGTCACGCGAATGCCGGTCTCGTCTTCGAATTTCTTCACGGTGTCCGGCGCGATGTAATCGGACCAGTTGTAAACACGCAGCACCTTGTCGTTGGCCTGGGCGCCCATGACCATTGCGCCCATTAAGGACAGTGTCAGCAGAGTCCTGCCAAACATTTTCATCGGTACAACTCCCTTCTTCTTATTCAAAAACACAAAAGCTCGGTGCACTTGAACCTTGTGGCGAGGGGATTTATCCCCGCTCGGCTGCGTAGCAGTCGCAAAACCTGAATACGGAGTCTTCAGGTAGAACTGCAGGGGCCGCTTCGCAGCCCAACGGGGATAAATCCCCTCGCCACAGTTGTTAATCGGTGTTGCTCAGGCAGTCGCCGTTGCCGGTTGCTGCCACGACTCGTTCGCGGTCTGATCCATCGCTTCCTGAATCGCCCGTTTGCGGTTGGCCTCTGCCTTGCGGCCGAAATACCAGACCAGGAAAGTCACCAGCGACACCGCCAGCAGAATCAGGCTGGCCACGGCGTTGATCTCGGGTTTCACACCCAGACGCACCGCCGAGAACACTTCCATCGGCAGCGTCGTCGAGCCCGGCCCGGAAACGAAACTCGCCAGCACCAGATCGTCCAGCGACAAGGCAAACGACATCATCCCGCCCGCCGCCAGCGACGGCGCGATCATGGGAATGGTGATGAGGAAAAACACTTTGAATGGTTTGGCGCCGAGGTCCATCGCCGCTTCTTCGATCGACAGATCCAGCTCGCGAAGGCGCGCGGAGACTACCACCGCGACATAGGCTGCACAAAACGTGGTGTGGGCGATCCAGATGGTGACGATGCCGCGCTCCTGCGGCCAGCCGATCAGTTGCGCCATCGCCACGAACAGCAGCAACAGCGACAGACCGGTGATCACTTCCGGCATCACCAACGGCGCGGTCACCAGGCCGCCGAACAGCGTGCGGCCCTTGAAGCGCGTCACCCGCGTCAGCACGAACGCCGCCAGCGTCCCCAGTGCCACAGCGGCAATCGCGGTGTAGCAGGCGATCTCCAGCGAGCGCAGCACCGAGCCCATCAGTTGCGTGTTGTCGAGCAGGCCGACATACCACTTCACTGACCAGCCACCCCACACCGTCACCAGTTTCGAGGCGTTGAACGAGTAGATCACCAGAATCAGCATCGGCAGATAAATGAACATCAAGCCGAAGATCAGCATGAACTTGGAAAAGTTGAAGCGTTTCATCCCCGTGCCTCCATCTCTTTGGCCTGGCTGCGGTTGAACAGCAGAATCGGCACAATCAGGATCAACAGCATCACCACCGCCAGCGCGGAAGCCACCGGCCAGTCGCGGTTATTGAAGAACTCCTGCCACAGCACGCGACCGATCATCAGCGTCTCCGGGCCACCCAGTAGTTCCGGAATCACGAACTCGCCGACCACTGGAATGAACACCAACATGCAGCCCGCGATGATGCCGTTCTTGGCCAGCGGCACGGTGATCTTCCAGAAGTTGTTGAAGTTACTCGAGCCCAGATCCTGCGCGGCTTCCAGCAGGCTGTTGTCGTGCTTGACGAGGTTGGCGTAGAGCGGCAGAACCATGAACGGCAGATAGGCGTAAACCACACCGATATAGACGGCAGTGTTGGTGTTGAGGATCTCGATCGGGTGGTCAGTGAGTCCGGTCCACATCAGAAATCCGTTGAGCAACCCGTTGTTGCTGAGGATGCCCATCCACGCATACACGCGGATCAGGATCGCCGTCCAGGTCGGCATCATGATCAACAGCAGCAGGACGTTTTGCGTTTCCTTGCCGGTCTTGGTGATCGCGTAAGCCATCGGGAAACCGATCACCAGGCACATCAGCGTGCTCAGTGCCGCGACCTTCAGCGAGCCGAGGTACGCCGACAGGTACAGCTCGTCTTCGCCGAGCAGGGTGTAGTTGCCGATGTTCAGCAGCAGCTGGAATTTCTGTTCGGCGAAGGTGTAGATCTCCGAGTACGGCGGGATCGACAGCGCGGCTTCCGAGAAGCTGATCTTCATCACCAGAAAGAACGGCAGCATGAAGAACAGGAACAGCCAGATGAACGGAATGCCGATCACCAGTTTTCGTCCGCTGGGCACCAGGCGCAAGAATTGCTGATTGAAAGTTCTCATGAGCGCAGCACCACGCCGCTGTCGTCTTCCCACCAGACGTAGACTTTGTCGTCCCAGGTCGGCCGCGCGCCACGCCGCTCGGCATTGGCCATGAACGACTGGACGATCTTGCCGCCGGGCAGCTCGACGTAGAACACCGAATGGCCGCCGAGGTAGGCGATGTCGTGGACCTTGCCTTCGGACCAGTTGTAGCGGAACTCCGGTTGGGAGGTGCTGACGAGCATTTTCTCCGGGCGGATGGCGTAGGTGATCGATTTGTCCTGCACCGACGTGCTGACGCCGTGACCGACATAGATCTTCTGCTGCAAGTCGGGGCTGTGAATGATGGCGTGGCCTTCGAGATCTTCCACCACAGTGCCGTCGAAGGCGTTCACGTTGCCGATGAATTCGCAGACCATGCGGCTGACCGGCGCTTCGTAAATGTCCACCGGGCTGCCGATCTGCGCGATCCAGCCCAGGTGCATGATCGCGATGCGCTGGGCCATGGTCATGGCTTCTTCCTGGTCGTGGGTGACCATGACGCAGGTCACGCCGACGCGCTCGATGATCTCCACCAGCTCCAGTTGCATCTGCGAGCGCAGCTTTTTATCCAGCGCGCCCATCGGCTCGTCGAGCAGCAACAGTTTCGGCCGTTTGGCCAACGAGCGGGCGAGGGCCACGCGCTGACGCTGGCCGCCGGACAACTGGTGCGGGCGGCGCTTGGCGTATTGGGTCATGTGCACCAGACGCAGCATTTCTTCGACGCGGGCATCGATTTCGCTGGCAGGCAAACGGTCCTGCTTGAGGCCGAAGGCGATGTTCTGCGCCACGGTCATGTGCGGGAACAGCGCGTAGGACTGGAACATCATGTTGATCGGCCGCTCGTACGGCGGCATGTCGGTGATGTCCACGCCATCGAGCAGAATCCGCCCCTCGGTCGGCCGCTCGAAACCGGCGAGCATGCGCAGCAGAGTCGATTTGCCCGAACCGGAACCGCCCAGCAGCGCGAAGATTTCGCCCTGATGGATCTCCAGGGACACATCGTCCACGGCCACGGTTTCGTCGAACTTCTTGGTGACACGATCGACTTTCACCAACACCTTTTTCGGTTGCTGATGACCTTCGAGTGCCTTGCGGTAAGTGCTGGAGGCGTTTGCCATGTGAAACTCCCAACAGGTGTCGTGTGCCTGGCCAATGTGGCCGGGCTTAAGTGGATTGCGGAGCGGTCCGGAATGCCCGTCAGCTGGCGCAGAACCTGTGGGAGCGAGCCTGCTCGCGAATACGGAGTGTCAGTCGACATCATCGTTTGCTGATACACCGCTTTCGCGAGCAGGCTCGCTCCCACAGGGGATATGCGTTGACCTGAGTAGCCTTTGTCCGTACCGATCCGGCTTGTTCGGCGCCGCCGTCCTGGCTGCCTGGGTCGTACTTGTTGTTATTACGGGTGTCGCTGTTCACGAATGACGGATGTGCGCAGGCACACCCGACGTCCGTGGGGGCAGTAAATCGTTATGGATTCTTGGGTTGAGTCAGCGTTGGTTGCGCTTCGCCGCCCGTTGCCGGCACGCTGCGCCGAACGCCTGGAAAATCTTCAGGTAGTTCGGGTTGTCCAGCACTTGCCATTCCGGGTGCCATTGCACGCCGAGGGCGAAAGTCGGGCTGTGCTCGACCGAGATCGCTTCGATCAAACCGTCCGGTGCCACGGCTTCAGCACGCAGACCGGGGGCGAGGCGGTCGATGCCTTGGCTGTGAATCGAATTGACCTGAAATTCGTCGGGCAGCTCCAGCGCTTCGAACACACCGCCAGCGATCAAACTGACCGCATGGGCCGGTGCGTATTGCACGGCCACATCCGGGCTGTCGGCTTCACGGTGGTCGAGCATGCCGGGCAACTCGTGCACCTTCTGATGCAGGCTGCCGCCGAAGGCCACGTTCATTTCCTGGAAGCCACGGCAGATGCCGAGCACCGGAACGCCCGCCGCGATGGCTGCACGCAATAAAGGAAGGGTGGTGGCGTCACGGGCCGGATCGTGATCCGTGCCGGGCGCACTGGCCGCGCCTTGATAGTGGAAGGGCTCCACGTTCGAGGGTGAGCCGGTGAGCAACAGACCGTCGAGTTGACCGAGCAGGTCTTCGATCTCAGTCAGATTGCCGAGGGAAGGGATGACCACTGGCAACCCTTGAGCGCCAACGCTGACAGCACGTAGGTACTTGTCGCCGCTGATGTGATAGGGGTGCAGGCCAATCTGTTTGACGCACGCAGTAACGCCGATCAATGGCTTGAATGCCATTTTTATTCACCTCGAAGTCTGTCACTTGAACGAGCTTTTCCGGAGCTTAGCCTCGTTGATTTTAATTAACAACTGCCATGTAAAAAATTCTAAACGCCGTTCATCAAATCGCTCAGGTTTACCGGGGTTTTCCGGCGGATATGGCACGAGAGTGTTAAGAAAAGCCCGAAAAATAAAGGCTGCAGGGCAGGGTGTTCGCTATTGACTTCACTTTGCCTTTCGGATTGACTGGCTGCGCAACACGGTGGTGAACATAATAATTAACAGCTAAATAGGTGCATCATGTCGGTCCCTCTGCGTACCGTTCAACTCAACGAAGCCAACGCATTCCTTAAGAAATATCCTGAGGTTTTGTACGTCGACCTTCTGATTGCGGATATGAACGGTGTGGTGCGCGGCAAGCGCATCGAACGCACCAGTCTTCATAAGGTGTACGAAAAAGGCATCAACCTGCCGGCGTCGCTCTTTGCGCTGGACATCAACGGCTCGACGGTGGAAAGCACCGGCCTGGGCCTGGATATCGGCGATGCCGATCGCATCTGCTACCCGATCCCCGGCACCCTGAGCATCGAGCCGTGGCAAAAACGCCCGACCGCTCAACTGCTGATGACCATGCACGAGATCGAAGGTCAGCCGTTCTTCGCCGACCCGCGTGAAGTACTGGCCAACGTTGTGCGCAAATTCGACGACCTCGGCCTGACCATCTGCGCGGCGTTCGAACTCGAGTTCTACCTGATCGACCAGGACAACGTGAATGGCCGTCCGCAATCGCCACGTTCACCGGTATCCGGTAAGCGTCCGGTGTCGACCCAGGTTTACCTGATCGACGATCTCGACGAATACGTCGATTGCCTGCAAGACATCCTTGAAGGCGCGAAAGAGCAGGGCATTCCCGCTGATGCGATCGTCAAGGAAAGCGCCCCGGCGCAGTTCGAAGTCAACCTGCATCACGTCTCCGACCCGATCAAGGCGTGCGATTACGCGGTCCTGCTCAAGCGTCTGGTGAAGAACATCGCCTACGACCACGAGATGGACACGACTTTCATGGCCAAGCCTTATCCGGGCCAGGCCGGCAATGGTTTGCACGTGCACATCTCGATTCTGGACAAAGAAGGCAACAACATCTTCGCCAGCGAGGATCCCGAGCAGAACGCCGCACTGCGTCACGCGATCGGCGGTGTGCTCGAGACCCTGCCGGCGCAGATGGCGTTCCTCTGCCCGAACGTCAACTCCTATCGCCGCTTCGGCGCGCAGTTCTATGTGCCGAACTCGCCGAGCTGGGGCATCGACAACCGCACCGTGGCCGTGCGCGTGCCGACCGGTTCAGCGGACGCCGTGCGCATCGAACACCGCGTCGCCGGTGCCGATGCCAACCCGTACCTGCTGATGGCGTCGGTGCTGGCCGGCATCCACCACGGCCTGACCAACCAGATCGAGCCCGGCGCGCCGGTCGAAGGCAACAGCTACGAGCAGAACGAGCAGAGCCTGCCGAACAACCTGCGCGACGCCTTGCGCGAGCTCGACGACAGCGAAGTCATGGCGCGCTACATCGACCCGATGTACATCGACGTGTTCGTTGCGTGCAAGGAAAGCGAGCTGGCCGAGTTCGAGAACTCGATTTCTGACCTTGAGTACAACTGGTATCTGCATACGGTGTGATCACAGACACCACCGATCCAATGTGGGAGCGAGCCTGCTCGCGAATGCGGTATGTCAGCCAGAATATTGTTGCCTGACACGACGCTTTCGCGAGCAGGCTCGCTCCCACAGGGGATCGGGTTATCAATTTGGATGAGTGGGTGATCACCCGCCGTCGCCCAATCCGCCCTTGTCGAGCTCAAAACAATGACCACAACCCGCAACGACTGGGAACAACGCTTCCAGTCTCTGTCCATCGAATCCCGCGCCTTCATCAACGGCGAATACCGCCCGGCGATCAGCGGCGACACTTTCGAATGTCTGAGCCCGGTCGACGGCCGCTTTCTTGCTGCCGTCGCCAGCACCGATGAAGCCGACGCCAACCTGGCCGTCGAAGCCGCGCGCCAGTCCTTCAACTCCGGCATCTGGGCGAAAAAAACCCCGGCCGAGCGCAAGCGCGTGCTGATCCGCTTCGCCGATCTGATCCTGCAGCACCAGGAAGAACTGGCACTGCTGGAAACCCTCGACATGGGCAAGCCGATCAGCGATTCGATGAGCATCGACATCCCGGCGACCGCCAACGCGATCCGCTGGAGCGCCGAGGCCATCGACAAGATTTACGACGAAGTCGCCGCCACCCCGCACGACCAACTTGGCCTCGTCACCCGTGAGCCCTCGGGTGTGGTCGCGGCGATCGTGCCGTGGAATTTCCCGCTGATCATGGCCAGCTGGAAGTTCGCCCCGGCGCTGGCGGCGGGTAACTCGTTCATCCTCAAACCTTCGGAAAAATCACCGCTGACCGCCATCCGCATCGCGCAACTGGCGCTGGAGGCGGGCATTCCAAAGGGCGTGTTCAACGTGCTGCCGGGCTACGGCCACACCGTCGGCAAGGCATTGGCGTTGCACATGGACGTCGATGTGCTGGCCTTCACCGGCTCCACGGCGATCGCCAAACAACTGATGATCTATGCCGGGCAGAGCAACATGAAACGCGTCTGGCTTGAGGCTGGCGGCAAAAGCCCGAACGTGGTGTTCGCCGACGCACCGGACCTGCGCGCGGCAGCCCAGGCAGCAGCCAGTGCCATCGCCTTCAATCAGGGCGAAGTCTGCACTGCCGGCTCGCGTCTGCTAGTCGAGCGCTCGATTCGCGAACAGTTCATCCCGTTGCTGGTCGAGGCGCTGCAAGCCTGGAAACCGGGGCATGCGCTTGATCCGGCGACCACCGTCGGCGCCGTGGTCGACCAGCGTCAGCTCGATAACGTGCTGCGCTACATCAGCATCGGCCGCGAGCAGGGCGCCGAGTTGATTGCCGGCGGCCAACGCACCCTCGAAGAAACCGGCGGCCTCTACGTGCAGCCAGCGATTTTCGACGGCGTGACCAATGCGATGACTATCGCCCAAGAAGAAATCTTCGGCCCGGTGCTGTCGCTGATCACCTTCGACACTGCCGAAGAAGCCCTGCAGATCGCCAACGACAGCATCTTCGGCCTCGCCGCCGGGGTGTGGACCAGCAACCTGAGCAAGGCGCACACCTTCGCCCGCGGCCTGCGCGCCGGTAGCGTCTGGGTCAACCAGTACGACGGTGGCGACATGACCGCGCCATTCGGTGGCTTCAAGCAATCGGGCAACGGCCGCGACAAATCGCTGCACGCGTTCGACAAGTACACCGAACTGAAAGCGACCTGGATCAAGCTCTGATTCTTTTACAGCGGCGGTCGCCCCTGGTTGGCGGCCTTCGGAGAAACCTATGAAACAGCAACACGTAAACAGCTACTACGCCGCCACCCGCAACGAAGTCATCGACTTCCCGATTCTCGAAGAAGCGCTGGACTGCGACGTCTGCATCATCGGCGCCGGCTACACGGGCCTGTCCTCGGCACTGTTCCTCAGCGAGGCCGGCTACAAAGTCACGGTGCTGGAAGCGGCGAAAGTCGGCTACGGCGCCAGCGGGCGCAACGGCGGGCAACTGGTCAATTCCTATAGCCGCGACGTCGATGTCATCGAAGAGCGTTACGGTGACAAGACCGCAGAAATCCTTGGCAGCATGATCTTCGAAGGCGCCGACATCATCCGTTCGCGCATCAAGGATTACGACATCAAGTGCGACTACCGCCCGGGCGGTATTTTCGCGGCGATGAACAAGAAACAACTCAATGGCCTGGCAGAGCAGAAACGCAATTGGGAACGCTACGGCAACCGCAATCTGAAGATGCTGGATGCAGCGGACATTCGTCGCGAAGTCGGCTCCGACGCTTACGTTGGCGGCTTGCTGGACATGCAGGGTGGCCACGTTCATCCATTGAATCTGGCGCTAGGGGAGGCCGCCGCCATCGTGCGTTTGGGCGGCAAAATCTACGAGCAATCGGCGGCGGTGGAAATCACCTACGGCGAGCCGATCAGCGTGCGCACCGCCAAAGGTCTGGTCCGCGCCAAATATTTGCTAATCGCCGGCAACGCTTATCTGCCGCAAGGCCTCGACAATCGCGTCACCGCGAAAAGCATGCCGTGTGGTTCGCAGCTCGTCGTCACCGAACCGCTGACCGAGCAGCAGGCGCGCAGTCTGATCACCAATAATTACTGCGTCGAGGACTGCAACTACCTGCTGGATTACTACCGCCTGACCGCTGACAACCGCCTGCTTTACGGTGGTGGTGTGGTCTACGGCGCGCGGGAGCCGGACGATATCGAGCAACTGATCCGGCCGAAGATCCTCAAGACCTTTCCGCAGCTCAAGGACGTGAAGATCGACTACCGCTGGACCGGCAATTTCCTGCTGACCATGTCGCGCATGCCGCAATTCGGCCGCATCGAAAAGAATGCCTACTACATGCAGGGCTACAGCGGCCACGGCGTCACCTGCTCGCACCTGGCCGGCAAACTGATCTCGGAAATGATCCGCGGCGACGCCGAACGCTTCAACGCCTTCGCCTCGCTGCCGCACATGCCGATGCTCGGCGGCCGCACCTTCTCCGCACCGCTTACCGCTCTGGGCGCGGTCTACTACTCCCTGCGCGACCGCTTCGGCGTCTGACTTACCTCCCGGCGGCGGTCCGAAAGACCTCGCCGGTTTTTCACTTATGCAAAACCACTGATGTCCACTGTGGGAGCGAGCCTGCTCGCGAAGAGGCCATATCAGGCGACATCGATTCGCCAGACACTACGCTTTCGCGAGCAGGCTCGCTCCCACAGTGGCTGTATTGCCAAGGCCAACAGGACTTTTGCCGCACCATCCATCGAACCTGCTGAGCAACACCGGCAAACGTGATTTAATAGCCGCCTTTCACGGTTCCGGGACACGGGAGCAACGTGATCCGCGCGACCTGCGCGTCACCCGCCACCCACCCCCATCGCCCCTTTTACATAAGGCAGTCATGGATACGGGTTCTCGACTCAAACTAGTACGCGAAAGCTACAAACTCTCCCAGCGCGAGCTCGCCCGGCGTAGCGGCGTGACCAACGCGACCATCTCGCTGATCGAACAGAACCGCGTCAGCCCCTCCGTCAGCTCGCTGAAAAAGCTGCTCGAAGGCATACCGATGTCCCTGGCCGACTTCTTCACCTTCGACCAGCCCCCGCGCGAACACCAATACGTGTTCCGCGCCAACGAACAACCCGACCTCGGCCGCCACGGCCTGCGCCTGCTGCTCATCGGCGCCTCGGTGCCCAGCCGGCAGATGCGCCTGCTCCGCGAACAATACGCCCCCGGCGCCAGCTCCGGCGAAGAGCCGATCGTGCATGCCGAAGGCGAAGAGTGCGGACTGGTCACGCGCGGCACGGTGGAACTGACCGTGGACGGGCAGGTGAGTGTGCTGAGTGCGGGGGACGGGTATTACTTTCCGACGACGTTGCCGCATAAGTTTCGGAATATTGGCGCGGATGAGGCGGAGATTATCAGTGCGAATACGCCGGCGAACTTCTGATCGGATAGCGCATTATTTTCTGTTGACCCGGTATCTTTTACGAGGTGTCGGGTTGTTTGTTCCTGCCATTCGTCAGCCCTCCCGCATTTTCCCCGCGCACGCGCTTCCAATGCATAACTCACCCCCGCAAAGGAACCGCCCACATGCGCAAATCCAACCTCGCAGCACTGACCCTGGCCACGCTGTTATCCGCCACCTCGCTCTACGCAACAGCCGCCAGCGACACCCCGGCACCCACGGCCAACGACGGCAATAGCCAGACCAACCCGAGTGCGCCGGAAGACATTCATTCCAATGGCGCCACCGTGCCCAAAGGCACGCAGGGCAACACCACCAACAATGACGGCTCTACACCTTCAGGTTCCAAGCCCAGTGGTTCGAAGCAATCGAACGACAGCGGCACGAGCAGCGGTGCAGGTGAAGGTTGAAGCTGTTTGCAGATGCAGCAAGCCCGGCATCAAGCCGGGCTCTCTGTCAGGCAATCCTCGATAACCGAGATTATTTAGCCTTCCAGTTCCCGCCACTGTTTTCGCAATCAATCTTCGCCTGCGCCAAGTGCTCACCGTTGTAGTAATACGTGGTGACTTTGGCGTTGTCGGGCATGTTCAGCGGTTTGGCGCTTTTGTCTTTGCTGGTCGAGTGCGGGTTGGCGAGGGATTCCTGGGTGAGGCGAGCGTTGCAGGTGGCTTGGTAGTGGTCGTCGCAGCGTTGGACTTTCTTCTTGGTGGCGTTGAGGGTGTCCTTGGTTTCGTTGCTGCATGACCAGTTGATGGAGTCCACGGGCATGCCTTCGTACTCGTAGCAGCTGTGGGTTTCCACCGCTGGCACCGAGGCGCTGGAGGAGCGGGTCTGGACGTCGCAGCCTTCGGCCATGACGCAGGTGGGGATGATGGCGAACGTGGCGATCAGGAGCAGCAGTCGGGTTTTCATCGGCAATTCCTCTCCAATGGCGCCGCGTCTGATCGGTGATTTGGCGCTTGTCTGGTTTCGAGGCGGCGAGGGCGGGCAAGGTTCAATCGGCTTTGCGCTGCGCGATCTTCGCGTACACTGCGCAACAATCAGAAACATAAAGCGCAGGATTCGATTCCCATGGCCCAAACCCTCGAACGCGCTATCGCCATTGCCGCCACGGCCCACACCGGGCAGGTGGACAAGGGCGGGACGCCGTACATTCTGCACCCGCTGAAAGTCATGTTGCGCATGCACACGCTGGAGGAGCGCATCGTCGCTGTGCTGCACGATGTGGTCGAGGATTGCGGGGTGAGTCTGGATGATTTGCGTGGCGAAGGGTTCAGCGAAGAGGTGCTGGCTGCGATTGCGGCGGTGACCAAAGTGCCCGGCGAGTCCTACGAGGACTTTGTCGATCGTGCCGCGCAAAACCCGATCGGCCGGGTGGTGAAGCTGGCGGATCTGGAAGAGAACAGCGATATCTCGCGGATTGCCTCGCCGAGTTGGGAGGATCTGGAGCGGATCGAGAAATATCGGCGGGCGATTGCACGCTTGCGTATGTAAGACGTATTGGATTCTTGTGGGAGCGAGCCTGCTCGCGAAGGCGATAGATCAGTTATTTATCTGTGACTGGCAGGACGCTTTCGCGAGCAGGCTCGCTCCCACAAGTGGAATGGTGGTGTGTCAGATAAATAGCCAGGAAGGCGAACTATGAAATCCATTGTGTGCTTGTTGATTGCGGCCGGTTTCGGCGCGTTATTGCAGTTTGAAGGCGTACCCCACGGCTTGCTGCTGGGCTCGATTGTCGTTACTGCGTTGTTCGCCAGTAAAACCGGCATCGCCCCGGCAACTCCTTATGGACTGGGCTACATCCAGGTCACGCTGGGCATCGCCACCGGGTTGATGTTCGAAGCATGGGACAGCGAAACGGCCGCGACGATGTTGCCCAGCCTTGGCGTGTTGCTGATCTGCCTGACCGTACAAATCGCACTCGCCGGATGGTGGCTGACACGCGGCGCCGGCTGGAATCGCACCGATGCACTGCTGGCGGTGTATCCCGGCGCGTTGGCCGCAGTGTTCGATTTGCTCGAATCGGAAAAGGCTTCGAGCAAAGTCATCATCGTGCATCTGATGCGGCTGCTGTTGATCACCGTACTGGTGAGTTTGCTCATTCCCGGGCAAGCAGCGGTGGCTGAAGTCGCCAGCGATCCGTTGACCACAGGCATGGCGCTGACCGCGTTCTCTGTCATCGCGCTGAGCGTATTGCTCGGACGCCTGTTGTTGCTGATCGGCGTCCCGGCGCCGTTCATGCTCACTGCGATCATCATCACCGCTGTATTTGTGAAGTCGGGATGGCTGCACGGCTTTCACATGCCGGAGTGGAGCCTGAACCTGGCCGCACTGATTCTTGGCGTGCGCATCGGCTCACGTTTTCAGGGACTCGGCATCGCAGAACTGGCGCGACATGGGCGCACGGCGTTGGTCTCGGTGGGTTTGATGATCGTCGTTGCAGCGGTGTTTGCCGAGGTGGCCGCGCGCTGGCTGGGCACTGATCCGCTGACCCTGTGGCTGGCGTACATGCCGGGCGCGATCGAGACGATTGCGATTGTCGCGTTTGGCGGCGGGCTGAATGTGGTGTTTATCCTGACGCATCATCTGAGCCGGATGGTGCTGCTGCATTTTGCTCCGGCGTTGTTGGTGCAGGTCAGGCGTGGCCCAAGGCAATCGCGAACGACACGACGATCATGCAGGCGAAGGCGAAGTTGAGATTCATGGGCTGTTCATCCTGAGCTTTTGAGAGTGGGGCCATTGTGAACAGGCGCAGCGCAAAGAAAAAATTCGCCGTGTTGATTCCAATGATCGAAAGCATTGATAGCCGTTGCGTTTGTATTTGCCTGAGACTTTCGCTAGTGTCGCTGAAACCTGCAACTACAAGCACAAACAGGCATAACCATGCACGACCACTCCATCGCCGAATTGCCGTCCCTGCGCCGGCAGAAAATCCTTTTGCTTCTCGAACGTGACGGCAAGGTCATGGCCTCCGAACTGAGCCAGCATTTCGCAGTGTCCGAAGACACCATCCGCCGCGACCTTGCCGAGCTGGACAGCGCCGGACTGGTGCAGCGGGTGCATGGCGGGGCGTTGCCGCGACCGAAAGACTCGGGCAAAGATTACTTCACCCGTCTGGATGAGACCGACGAGGTCAAGGTGCGCCTGGCGCAATTGGCGGCGCAGCACATCGAGGACGGGCAGATTGTGCTGTTCGATTCCGGCTCGACCACCTTGCAGGTGGCGCGCGCGTTACCGTCCGATATCCGCATCACCGCCGTGACCGCTTCCCCACTGACGGCGATTGCCTTGTCCGAATACAAGGGCGTGAAAGTGATTCTGGCGGGCGGTGAATTGAATCCGCATTCGATGTCGGCCAGTGGTCAGGAAGCGCTGCGACTGCTGGCGGGGATCAAGGCGGATCTGGCGATTACCGGGGTGTGCGCGATTCATCCCGAGGTCGGGATTACCTCGCTGCATTTCGATGAAGTGCCGATCAAACAGGCGATGCTAGACAGTGCAGCGCGGGTGATTGCAGTGACTACGGCAGACAAGCTGGGTGCGGTGGAGCCGTTTGTGGTCGCGCCGTGCACGCGCCTGCATAGGTTGATTACCGAGCGGCATCCCGGGTCGGGGAATGTCGAGGATTATCGGCGGTTGGGGATTGTGGTGGAGCAGTTGCCGGATTGAATTTTGTGTGGGGTTTGAGGGCCTCTTCGCGAGCAGGCTCGCTCCCACAGGGTGTTGTGTCGTGCACAAATCCAATGTGGGAGCGAGCCTGCTCGCGATAGGGCCAGTGAATTCAGCGCAACCGCTCAAGCATCTGGTAATACCACATCCCCGCCGCCAGCAACGGATTGCCCAGCAGGTCGCCCATTGGCACGCGGATGTGCTGGCACGCGGCGAAGGTGTCGAATTGCTCCATTTGCCCGGTGATCGCGCGGCTCATGATCTCGCCCATGATGTGCGTGGTGGCGATGCCATGTCCCGAGTAGCCCTGGCAATACCAGACGTTGTCCGAAAGCTTGCCCAGTTGCGGGATGCGATTGATGACGATGCCCATCGCGCAGCTCCACTGGTAATCGATCGGCACGCCTTTGAGCGCCGGGAATGTGCGCTCGATGCACGGGCGCAGTTCCGCAGTGATGTCGCGCGAATCCTTGCCGCTGTAGTTGGCGCCGCCGCCGAACAGCAAACGGCCGTCGGCGGTCAGCCGGTAGTAATCGAGGACGAAGCGGCAGTCGTACACGGCGAGGTCTTCGGGGTTGATCTGTTGCGCCAGATCACCGAGCGGCGCGGTGGTGACGATGCCGCCCATGGCCGGGAAAATCTTGCCCTTGAGCTGGCCCGGTTCGAGCTTGTGATAGACGTCACCGGCGAGCATCACCTGACTGGCGTCGATCTGGCCGTGAGCGGTGCGCACGCCAGGTGTGTCGCCGTGGATGATCTCCAGCACTTCACTGTTTTCGAAGATCAGCGCGCCCAGGCTTTCGGCTGCGCGTGCTTCGCCAAGGCACAGGTTGAGCGGGTGCAGATGCATGTTGCGGGTGTTCTTGATCGCGCCGTGGTAGAGCTCGCTTTGCAGCAGGTCGCGAACCTGGCTGCGGTCGAGCAGGCTCACTTCATCGCCTAATCCGCGACGCACGGCTTCGTCGTAATCCTTGCGCAGATCGACCATGTGGCTCGGCTTGTACGCCGCGTGCAAATGGCCGTGTTTGAGGTCGCACTGGATCGCATATTTCTCGACGCGCTCGCGGATGATTTCATGCCCGCGCCAGCGCAGATGCCAGATGAAATCGTCCACGTCATCGCCAAGTTTCGCGCGCATCTGTTTGCGCATCGCACCGTCGCCTGAAAGGCTGCCGGTGACTTGCCCGCCATTGCGCCCGGTGGCGCCCCAGCCGATCTTGTGGCTTTCGACGATGGCGACTTTCAGGCCTTTTTCCGCCAGCTCGACGGCAGTGGCGACGCCAGTGAAACCGCCGCCGATGATCACCACATCGACCTTGTGCCGACCTTGCAGGGTCGGGTAGTCGGTGTCGTGGTTGAGGGTGGCGGTGTAGTAGGAATTGCAGCGAATGGTCATGTCAGGGTCCACAAAAAATTCAGGTTCGAATTGCATTCCCTGTGGGAGCGAGCCTGCTCGCGAAAGCGGTGTGTCAGTCACCCAAAATGTTGAATGTGATGACGCCTTCGCGAGCAGGCTCGCTCCCACAGGTTCGGTGTCGGATCGTTAAGCCTCGGTCAGGTACCACCGCCAATCCTGCTCACCCACTTCAGCCATGAACTGCCGATACTCGGCACGCTTCACCGCCAGATACACACCAAGAAATTCCTGCCCCAATGCCTCTCGTGCCCACGTGGAATTTTCCAGCGCCTGCAACGACGTCAGCCAATCGGTCGGCAGCAGTTCTTTCGCCTGGGCATAACCATTGCCCTCGACCGGTGCCCCCGGATCCAGCTCTTCACGAATGCCACGATGAATGCCGGCGAGGATCGCCGCCGCTGCCAGATACGGGTTGGCGTCGGCGCCGCAGATGCGGTGTTCGATGTGTCGCGTAGGGGCCGGGCCGCCGGGTACGCGCAGGCTGACCGTGCGGTTGTCGACGCCCCAGGTCGGCGCCAGTGGCGCGTAGCTGTTGGCCTGGAAACGCCGGTAAGAGTTGGCGTTGGGGCAGAACAGCAGCAGCGAATCGAGCAGGGAGGCGAGCATGCCGCCGATCGCCGTGCGCAACAGTGGCGTGCCGGCTGGGTCTTCAGACGCGAACAGATTACGCCCCTCGGCATCGGCGAGACTGACGTGCATGTGCATGCCGGTGCCGGCCAGATCATCGAACGGTTTGGCCATGAACGTCGCCTGCATGCCGTGCTTGTGCGCTACGCCTTTGACCAGACGTTTGTAGCGTACCGCCTGATCCATCGCCTCCAGTGCGTCGCCATGTTCGAGGGTGATTTCGACCTGACCCGGCGCGTATTCGGAGATCGCCGTGCGCGCCGGAATACCGTGCAGTTTGCACGCGCTGTAAAGGTCGGCGAGGAACGGCTCGATCTGTTCCAGCTCGCGCAAACCGTAGACTTGCGTGTGTCGCGGTCGCCCGCCGTCGGCGTCCAGCGCCGGTTGCGGGCGGCCGTTGTGGTCGCGTTTGGCATCGAGCAGATAGAACTCCAGCTCGCAGGCCATGATCGGGTGGAAACCCTCGGCCTTGAGTCCGTCGATCACCTTGATCAGCAGGTGCCGAGGGTCAGCGATGCTCGCCGGCAGGCCCTCGCTCGGGTGCATGCTGACCTGCACGGCGGCGGTCGGAATCTGTCGCCACGGCAGGCGCACCAGACTGCCTTGCAGCGGATAGGCGCGGCAGTCGATGTCGCCCACATCCCAGACCAGTCCGGAGTTCTCGACGTCCTCGCCTTGTACGGTCAGGCCAAGGATGGTGCTCGGCAGCGGTCGACCGCTTTCGTATACGGCGAGCAGTTCTTCGCGGTGCAACAGCTTGCCGCGCGGCACGCCGTTGGCGTCGAGGATGAACAATTCGATCATGTCGATATCGGGGTTCTGTTCGAGGAACAGGCGTGCGTCTTCGATGGCTGCGAATTTCATGGCAAATCACTCACGATGGCGCCGCACAGGCGCGCAGATTCGGCCGGACACGACGCGACAAAAAGGCGTAAGTGTCCCGGCAGGGATATCAGGAAAATCGGGAAATTGACTGTCGCGGTTACAGCTCACGCGATCAGGCAGGAATGGCGATATCCGGCGGGCGTGCGGAGTGACGCAGCTTGGAGCGTCGCAGGGCCATGGGCAGATTGACGATGCGGTTCATACGCGGCCCCTGTTGCAGTGGGCGCGTACAGCAGAGACGTGCAACCTTTGGGGTTGTTGTGGTGACGTACTCATAACGCGTGTTTCCGTTGGCGGAAAGCGTCGGCGGCAGGGCAGGCCCGGCGACCGGTGTGCCCGGATAGTAAGGGGGAATTCGCGCGCGTGTAAACGGAAGATTCGTCGGTGGCGCTTTCCGGCGTTTGGTCTGATTGACCGAGTTGCCTTTTTCGCGAGCAGGCTCGCTCCCACAGGAGAATGCATTTCAACTGTGGGAGCGAGCCTGCTCGCGAATGGCCGCATCTCGGTCCCGAGCGGACGCGCCGGGCCATCTCGTTGTTTGCCGCTGAGCCATTCAGCGCAGCACGTAGTCGTCCGGCTCCGGCGCGGGGGGCAATGGCGAGACGCCCAGTTCGTACAGCACATCGCGCTCCAGAGTGCGCACCAGTGCATCGGTCGGCAGATCGTTTTCATCGCGCCCGAACGGATCTTCGAGTTCATCGGCAATCGCGTCAAAGCCGAAAAAGGTGTAGCTGACAATTGCCGTGAACAGCGGCGTCAACCAACCCAGCGATTGCGCCATGGCGAACGGCAGCAGCAGGCAGAACAGATAGATGGTGCGGTGCAGCAGCAGGGTGTAAGGGAAGGGCAGTGGCGTGTTCTTGATCCGGTCGCACACCGCCTGGGCCTGGCTCAGGCAGGTCAGGTGATTGGCCAGCAACTGATAACGCCATGGCGACAGCACACCGGCCGTTTCCAGCGCTGAGCACTGGCGCCCGAGCTGATGAAGGATCTGTCCGCAGTGATCCGGCGCCGCCCCATCGATCGGTGGGCTGACCCAGTCGGTGCTGGCCTGCTCCTCGCTGTCTCCACGCAGCCGTGCATTCAACGCGTGGGCGAAACCGCACAGGTTGCGCAACAGTTGTCCACGCAGGCGGGTGTCATCGAGGCCTTGGGTTTCGCGCATCACCGCGCGCACCCGCAACAGCACCTCGCCCCAGGCCTTGCGCCCCTCGTACCAACGGTCGTAACAAGCGTTGTTGCGAAAGCTCAGGAAAATCGACAGCGACAGGCCGAGCAGGGTGAACGGCGTCGAATTGATCTGGGCGAAGTAGCTCGGCACCAGAAGTTCGATCAGCACAATCGCCGCCGCCAGCAGTGTCAGCATCAAGGTGCGCACGGCGATGCGTTTGGCGATCGAGCCTCTAAGGGTGAACAGCACGGCGAACTGATTGGGTCTCGGTCTGACGATCATCTCGCGGTCCCGGTTGCGCGGCGAATCAGCCGCCGGTCATGTTCATGAAACGCACCACTTGCACGTCGTCGTTGACTTCGAAATTGTGTCGATACGGCTTGAGTTTCATCGCCTCGATGATCGCGTTTTCCAGGCGTTCCGGGTGGCCGGGATGGGCGCGCAACACTGCTTTGAGGTCCATCGAATGCTCGTTGCCCAGACACAGCAGCAAGCGACCTTCGACGGTCAGGCGCACGCGGTTGCAGGTACCGCAGAAGTTGTGGCTGTGCGGCGAAATGAAGCCCAGGCGAATGTTCGGCGCCTCGGCCACGCGCCAGTAACGCGACGGCCCTTGCGTCGATTCGGTCGAGTCGATCAGGGTGAAGCGTTCGGCAATGCGTTCGCGCACTTGCGCGCTGGAGTAGAAGGATTCGGCGCGGCTATGTTCGGCGATCGCGCCCAGCGGCATCTCTTCGATGAAGGAAATATCCAGATCACGCTCGATGGCGAAACTGACCAGATCGTTGATCTCGTGATCGTTGCGGCCCTGCATCACTACGCAATTGAGTTTGGTACGGGTGAAACCGGCGGCACGTGCGGCATCGATGCCGTCGATGACCTGCGCCAGATCGCCGGTACGGGTCAGCTCTTTGAAGCGCTGCGGATCGAGGCTGTCGAGGCTGATGTTGAGGCGCTTGACCCCGGCGTCGAACAGCGGCCTGGCCAGTCGGCCCAGCTGCGATCCATTGGTGGTCAGGCACAGCTCGCGCAGGCCGGGCAGGGCGGCGATCTGTTCGCAGAGTTGCACGACACCGGGGCGGATCAGCGGCTCGCCACCCGTGAGGCGGATCTTGCGCGTGCCGAGGGCGACGAAGCTTTGCGCCACCTGGAACAGCTCTTCGAGGGTGAGGATCTGCTGGCGCGGCAGGAACTGCATGTCCTCGGCCATGCAATAGACGCAGCGAAAATCGCAGCGGTCGGTGACCGACAAGCGCAGATAATCCACGCGGCGGTTGTGACCATCGATCAATTCACGCTGTGTCATGGGCTCGCCTCGTGGATGTGGAGCGCCGTCAGCGGGCGCAGATCGCGCAGGGTAGGCTGCGCTCGCCACGCCGTCCAATCACTCTGGCTGACCGAGTGATTGACGGCGTCGATGATGCCTTACGGTGCGCCAAACATTGCCGTCCAGTAAATGCCGGCGTTGCTTTTCGGATCGGTCGCGTAAGCGGCGCCCAGTTCCTGATATTGCGGATTCATCAGATTGGCGCAATGGCCTGGGCTGGCGAGCCAGCCGTCAACGACCTTGCCGACGGTGTCTTGCCCGGCGGCGATGTTTTCACCGACCAGTTGTCCGCTGTAACCGGACAGTTCGGCGCGGTCGCCCGGCGTGCGGCCGTCGCGGTCCTTGTGGTCGAGGTAATTGTTGTTGGCCATGTCGCGGCTGTGGTCCTGAGCGACCGTGCCCAGCGTGGCGTTCCACGCCAGCGGTGCTGCCGCCGCGAAGGACTGGCCGCCGCACTGGCGCGCCTGGCTGCGCGCGGTATTGAGTTGCGCCAGCAGCTTTTGCCCTTCGCTTTGTGCATCGCCGAGCTTCGCTGTCAGCAACGGCCGCGCGAGGACGATGCGCCAGTCGCGGTCAACGCGGTTGACACCGATATCGACGAACTGCGGATCGAGCACCACCTGACAGAAGCTTTCCTGAATCGCCTTCATTGCTGACGCCGCATCGCGCGGGCCGTTGAGGGTGATCGCCTGCACGTTGACCATCGGGTAGTGGGCGCTGGTCATGGCCTGCTGCAGATCAACCGCGCCGCTGGCCGGCAGGCGCAGCCGTGGATCGGCCGACAGCGGTGGCAACTCGTTTGACGCCTGCGTGCCGCAACGCTGGGGCTGGCTGCGATAGCTGTTGATCGACTCGATCAATTGCAGTTCATCGGCGGCCAGCGCCGAGGCGGCGAACACCACGCCCAGCGACAATGCGGCACTACGCAAAACGGACGGCATGAAGCGCATGGAAATCTCCCTTGAGCTGAATGCGCCCATGATGCGCGAAAGGCCCCCGGTGAGTGAATGTGTTTTTCTTTGCGGCGGATTTTTTCTGCGCTGGTGTGGCCGCGCATTTGCTCGCTACACTCTGCGAAGACCCCGCAAACCGGGCGTCTCACCGACGTAACATCTTGCCCCGGGCGGGCGCTGACGGAAGAATCGACATGGGATCGAAATGCTTGGCGGGCGGTTTGTTGTGGATCTTTTTGACCAGCGCGGCATGGGCAGGGGCGCAGGCGCCGATCGAGGCCAAGGCCGAACAGAAAGCCGAGGTGCTTGAAGAGAAAGCGGCGGATAAAGTCAGCGCTGCTCCGGCGCCGAAATCCGAGGCCATCACCCCCACCGAAGCGCAGGCGGTAGACCCGGCCGGCGCCGCGCCGCTGGACGATCCGCTGACCTGTCTGGCGCGCAGTATCTATTGGGAAGCCAAGGGCAAGGACACCCCGGAAATGGAAGCCGTCGCCAGTGTGGTGATGAATCGCCTCGGCCATGACGGCTTTCCCGACACGGTATGCGCGGTGGTCAAGCAAGGTTCGGAAAGCGGCAATTGCCAGTTTTCCTGGTGGTGCGATGGCAGGCCCGATCAGGTCAAGGAAGACGCCGAATACGCGTTGGCCAAGGAAATCGCCGGCAAGGCGTTGAACCGTCAGCTCAAGGACCGCACGCGCGGTGCCCTGTATTTTCACGATCGCGGCGTGCACCCGAGTTGGGCCAAGGCCTATCGCAACACGGCGCAGACCGGCAGGTTCCTGTTCTACAAACCCGCCGGCGGCGACGCGCGTTAACTGGCGTGGGTATTGAGAATGCTCGCCACCTGTTGCGGCTGGCAGTTCAGATACGGTGACTTTTGCAGCCAGCGCTGATCCGGATACCAGGAAAACATGAACTGGCCGTTCTTCAGGCGATCGATCACCTGTTTGGCGATCTGCGGCCGTACGGCGGGGCAACCCTGACTGCGGCCGATACGCCCCTGACGCTTGCTCCACAGCGGGTTCACATAACTTGCGGCATGAATCACGATCGCGCGATCACGGGCCAGATCATTGAAACCGGGCTCCAGACCATCCATGCGCAGCGAATAGCCGTGAGTACCTTCGTAGCTTTCCTGAGTGCGGAACAGACCGAGGCTGGACTGATAGCTGCCTTCGCGATTGGAAAACTGCGTGGCGAAGTTTTCCCCGGAGTTGGAACCGTGGGCAACCAGATCACGCAGCACCAGTTTCTTTTTGCTCAGATCGAAGATCCACAGGCGGCGTTCGGTGGACGGTTGCGAGTAATCGATGATCGCCAGATGCCGCGAGGGTTTCGCGCCGTTGTTGACCGCGCATTGCATGGCGTTCAATGCACCTTTGAGCGCCTGGGGATTGAGTTCCGGCGCGGCGTGGGCGAGGCTGTTGTAGAGAACCGGCGATGGCTTGCCGGCGGCAAATACTGGGCTGGTCACGGCGACAAGGGTCGCGGTGCTCAACAGAAGTCGGCGCAAAAACGTCAACATTTTATAAAGTGTCCTCAACTTGCTACATAAACGGCACTTTGGCTCCTGACTCCCAGTCAATACCCGCAGGCTCGCGGTTCGAGCCTGACTGTTCAGCGCACCTGATGTAAGGTTGACCGTCATCTGGACGGCCATGGATTGGAGTAAAGCAGTTGTTCAAAAAGTACGCATGCTACTTGAGCATTTGTTTGCTCGCTGCGCCGTTTGTCGCTTGCGCCGATGAGCCGCTGCCCCCGCTCGAAACCCTGCCGACGCCTCAAACGCAATTGCCGGTCGAGCCGCGCAGCCCGTTGCAGGCGGTTTTGATCAGCCTGGCGCAGTCGTGCCCGGCCATCGCTCTGCGTCTCAATGGCCCGGCATTGAGCCAATTGCAGGCGTTTTACGAACAGCAGGACTGGATGCCGGTGTGGGCAAGTGAGTCGGCACGCTTGCCGGCATTGCGCGCGCAATTGCAGCTGCTGGCCGATGATGGCTTGAATCCGAATCGCTATGCGGTCGCGACGACACCGCCGCAGGATGGCGAGCTGTGCGCCGACATCGACATCAGCCGCAACTACCTGCAGGCCCTGCAGGATCTGCATTACGGCCGTCTGTTGCAATCGCATTTCGAACCGCTGTGGCGTGTCGACGGCCCGCCGACCGACCGTCAGGCGCAACTGCTCAGCATTGCCGTGCCGGGCATGAACGATATTGCTGCGGCGTTCAACCTGGCGCGCCCGCATCTGCCGCAATATCAAAGCCTGCGTCAGCTGTACGCCGCGCAACGCTTGCAAGCCTTGCCGCAATGGCAGCCGGTGGGCAACGGCCCGTTGCTGCGTCCGGCGATGGAAGACCCGCGCGTTCCGGAACTGGCCCGTCGTCTGTACAACGAAGGTTATCTGGCACATGCGCTGGTCACGCCGGATAACGCCTACGATGACGTGCTGGTGGAGGCAGTGAAGCACTTTCAGGCCAGCCATTCGTTGCAGGCTGACGGCGTGGTCGGGCCGGGCACCATTGCCGAGCTGAACATCAGCCCGCTGACCCGCCGCGATCAGCTGCGCGTCAATCTCGAACGTTTCCGCTGGATGGCCCAGGACATGGAGCCCAGTGGTCTGGTGGTCAATGTCGCCGCCGCTGAGCTGACGCTGTATCAGGGCGGTCAGCCGGTATGGCAGACCCGCACTCAGGTCGGCCGCGCCGAACGCCAGACCCCGCTGCTCAAATCCCGCGTCACCCGGCTGACGCTGAACCCGACCTGGACCGTTCCGCCGACTATCTGGAAGGAAGACAAGCTGCCGGAAATCCGCAAGGACCAGACCTTCCTCAGCCGCCAGAATCTGCAAGTGCTCGACGCCAACGGTCAGCCTCTGGCGGCGGCGGATATCGACTGGGACAACCCCGGCAACATCCTCCTGCGCCAGGACGCCGGCCCGCGCAATCCGCTGGGGCAAATGGTCATCCGTTTCCCCAACCCGTTCTCGGTGTACCTGCACGACACGCCGAGCAAGGCGCTGTTTGAAAAAGGCCCACGGGCGTTCAGCTCCGGTTGCGTGCGGGTCGAGCACCCGCTGCAACTGCGCGATCTGCTGCTGTCCCCGGCAGAAAAAGCCCGTACCGATACTTTGCTGGCGACCGGTAGCACCCATGAATTTCGCCTGTCGGCGCCAGTGCCGATCCTGATGACTTACTGGACGGCGCAAGTCGACAGCAGCGGCCAGGTGCGTTATGCGCCGGACATCTACAGCCACGACAGCGCATTGCTGGCGGGGCTGGATCGGGCGCATTGAGTCCGGCACCAGCACGGCAGTCAAAGATCTGAGTTCGATGAGTGATTTCAGGTCGACGAATCCCGTACAAACACCTCGGTCAGTCCCCTCTCCCCTCGGGAGAGGGCTAGGGTGAGGGGCCGATTTCAAGCCGAACCCATTACTCAAAATCTCACCGCCTCAGCTCCTCCACCAACCACGGCAAAAGCTCCTCACACGAGCCTTCAATCTTCAAATCCAGCAAATCATCCGCCCGGGTCTTGCCCAGATTGATCGCCATCAACGGCTTGCCACGCTCGGCAATCACCCGACACAAGCGAAACGCCGAATACGCCATCAACGACGATCCCACCACCAGCAACCCCGCCGCATTCTCGGCAGCGGCCAAGGCCCGCGCGGCCGTCGGTTGCGCCATGTTCTCGCCGAAAAACACCACATCCGGTTTCATCCGCTCACCCGCGCAATGCGGGCACTGCGGTACCTGAAAGCGCGCTTCAAATGCCGGGTCGAGCAAGGTATCGCCATCCGGCGCCTGCACCGCATCAACACCACTCAGGTAGGGATTCTGTGCCTCCATCTGCTGCTGGATCGCATCGCGCTCGCTGCGTTGCCCGCAATCCAGGCAAAGCACCCGATGCAGACTGCCATGCAGCTCGATCACATCCTGGCTGCCGGCCTGATCGTGCAAGGTATCGACATTCTGCGTGATCAAATCGCTGATCCGGCCGCGCTGCTGCAACGTCGCCAGCGCCTCATGCGCCGCATTCGGTCGGGCCTTTCGCACGCGCGGCCAGCCGAGCATCGCTCGCGCCCAATAACGCCGGCGTGATTCCGGGGCGGCGAGAAACTCCTGATACATCATCGGCTGCCGCCCACGACGCACGCCGTCGCTGTCGCGATAGTCCGGAATGCCCGAAGGCGTGCTGATGCCGGCGCCGGTCAATATCAGGAATTTATCGTCGACCATGGCCTGCAGCAGCGTATCGAGATGTTCGCGGATCGGGCTATCGAGCATGCTCAGCACTCCAGAATGGGCAGTGCCCGCAGGTTAGCATGCGATCCGCACGGGTTACTTGCGCGCCTCCAGAATCAGATTGAACGGCGTTTGCGTGGCGCGGCGGAACTGCTTGAACCCAGCCTCGACAAAGACTTTGCGCAGGCGCATTTCCCCAGCCTGCGCACCGAGCCCGAGGCCGACTTCCTGGGACAGCGAATTGGGCGTGCAGATAAACGTCGAGGCGGCGTAGAACAGGCGCCCGACCGCGTTGAGATTGTCGTCCAGTTTGTCGTTGGCGAACGGTTCGACCAGCAACACCGTGCCATCATCTTTCAGCGACTCATAAGCGTGGCGAGCGGCGCCGACCGGGTCGCCCATGTCGTGCAGGCAGTCGAAAAAGCAGATCAGGTCGTAGTCGCCGCCGGGATAGTTTTTCGCCGTGCCCTCGAAAAATCCGGCGCGATTGCCCACGCCACCTTCTTCGGCGCGTTGCGTGGCGACGGTGACTGACGGCGCATGGAAGTCGAAGCCGACAAACTGCGATTTCGGAAACGCCTGGGCCATGATCACCGTCGAGGCGCCGTGGCCGCAGCCGATGTCGGCAACTTTGGCGCCGCGTTCCAGCTTCGCCACCACGCCGTCCAGGGCCGGAAGCCATTCGGCAATCAGGTGACCTTTGTAGCCGGGGCGGAAGAAACGTTCGGTGCCGCTGAACATGCACGGATGGTGATCGCCCCACGACAAGGCGCCATTGCCGCGCATGGCCTTGACCAGTTTGTCCTTGTCATGGAAAAACGACGCCACCACGCCGAGACCGCCAGCGACGTACACCGGCGAATCCTCCACGGCCAGCGCCAGTGCCTGTTCTTCAGGCAAGCGAAATTGACCGTCAAGGTGTTCCATATAGCCCGATGCGGCATGGGCGCTGAGCCATTCGCGCACCAGGCGCGGATTGCAGGTGGTTTTGGCTGCGAGGGCTTCGGGGCTGATCGGTTGGCTGTCGGCCATTGCCCGATACAGACCGAGTTCTTCGCCGACAATGACATTGGCCAGCATCGCCGCGCCGCCCATGTCGTTGACCAGTTTGCCCATGAATTCGTTGAGCTTCGCCTCATTCATCACGTGTGCTCCTGAAACAGGATCACCGTCCGGCGGCGTTGAATGTCGAGGCAGGCGCCACCGGGCGGTGGTCACGGATTGGGGCAGGGCACAGCAGACGTCCTGCGGCCCCCTCGACTGGGTAATGAATGAGTCTAGTCGGTGTTTTTCTCAGCGTGGCAGCGGCAACTTCAGTTCAGCGCACAACCCGCCACCTTCACGATTGCTCAACATAAGCGAGCCACCCAGCGCCAACGCCAATTGCTGGGCGATCGCCAGTCCGAGGCCGGTGCCGCCGGTATCGCGATTGCGCGAGTTTTCCACGCGGTAGAACGGTTCCAGCACCTGCGCCAGTTCGGCCTCGGCGATGCCCGGGCCGCGATCGAGGACTTTCACCGACAGGCTGTTGCCCTGCGCTTCGACCTGCAATTGCGCGGCGCCGGCGAATTTCAGGGCGTTGTCGGTCAGGTTCACCAGCACCCGGCGCAGGGCCTGCGGACGGGTTTCGATTACCGCTTTGCTTTTGCCGCCGAGCTGTACGTCCTTGCCCATGTCCTGGTAGTCGAAGACCAGGCTGTCGAGGAACGAGTCAAGATCGGTACGCCGGCTCTCCTCGGTGGCGCCGTGCACGCTGCGGGCGTAGGCCACGCCTTCGCGCACCAGATGTTCGATTTCGCCCAGATCGCTGCTCAGTTTGTCTTTCTCGACCGAGTCGTCCATGAATTCTGCGCGCAGTTTCATCCGGGTGATCGGCGTTTGCAGGTCGTGGGAAATCGCCGCGAGCAGTTGCATGCGTTCTTTCAGGTAGGCGGCGATGCGGGTCTGCATGGCGTTGAACGCCCGTGCCGCGTGGACCACTTCGGTCGGCCCGTGCTCGTCGAGCTTGATCGGGTGAGCGTTGGGGTCGAGGGTTTCCACGGCGTTGGCGAGGCGGGTGAGGGGACGGATGGCGATGCGCACGGCGAGCCAGGTGCAGAGGATCAACAATGCCAGTTGGCCGAGCAGCACCACCGGCAACCACGGCGACAACGGCACCATCGCCGGGCGGATATCGATGGTCACCGGGCTGCCGTCGCTCAGGCGCAGGTGGCCCTGGAAGTGTTGTCTCGGACCACCGGGAACTTCGGTAAACACGATTGGATAAGTGTCGCCGATGGCCGCCGTAATTGAGGCAATCGCGACGGACTTTTCAGCCGATGTCACCGGCATGCCCGGTTCGCCCTCATTGAGCAGGTAGCCGTAGTTGCGCCGGGCCAATCGCGGCAGCCAGGCCTCGCGTTCGGCGGCGGGCAGGCGATCGAGGATCGCCATCGACGTCGAGACGTCGGTTTCGAGGTTGCCGAGCATGGTGCTTTTCGCGCTCTGGTAACGCTCGTAATACTGCGCGCCGAACGACAGACCCTGCGCCAGAATCAGCCCGATCAGAAAGATCAGCGACAGGCGCGAGGCGAGGGTGCGCGGCCATTGCAGCTTGAGTTTCATGCCGACGCCCCGAGCAGTTCGACCGGCAGCGAAAACACATAACCTTCACTGCGCACGGTCTTGATATAGGCCGGCTCGCGAGCATCGTCCAGCAGGCGTTGACGCAGGCGACTGACCAGCAGATCGATGGAGCGGTCGAACAGATCGGCCTCGCGGCCCTGGGTCAGGTTGAGCAGTTGATCGCGGCTGAGCACCCGTTGCGGATGGTCGAGGAACACCCGCAGCAGGCGGTATTCGGCGCCGCTGAGGGCAACCATGGTGCCGTCGCTGTCGAGCAGGTGCCGGGCCGAGGTGTCCAGCTGCCAACGACCGAACGCCAGCAGGCGTCCGGCTTCGGTGACCACCAGATTCGGCGGCAACATGCGTGTGCGGCGCAATACTGCGTTGATCCGCGCCAGCAGCTCGCGGGCGGCGAAAGGTTTGCTCAGGTAATCGTCGGCGCCCATTTCCAGACCGATGATGCGGTCGGTCTCATCGTTGCGCGCGGTGAGCATTAGCACCGGCGTCGCCTTGTGTTTGCCCACGCGCAATTCGCGGCACAGCTGCAGGCCATCGTCGCCGGGCATCATGATGTCGAGCACGATCAGGTCGACGGTGTTGGCATCAAGGAAGCTGCGCATCTGCCGGCCATCGGCGACCACTGTTGTGCGCAGGCCGTTCTTCTTCAGGTAGTTGCCTACCAGTTCACGGATCTCGCGGTCGTCGTCGACGATGAGAATGTGATCGACATGTTCCATCGGTTCAAGCCTCTGTCAAAGGGGGGAATGCCGTGCAGTCTATAGCGCCGTAGACCGCACGCCTGCCTGCCTTTGTATTGCAGTGTATCTGCCGCAGCGGCGGATACACACCGACGCAAAATCACGATTTTTTCGGGGTTTTGTATCGCTCTGTATCTACACGCTGCAGGGATACACAACGAGTGATTCTCGTCCTTTCCTGACACAGACGCGATACCTCGAAGGCCTCAAATAGGCTCCATCGAGGCACACACAGACCGCCTCGGCTCAAACCCACTGAAGCCTTGAGGACTACACCATGAACAACAAATCCGTATTCGCCGCCTGCCTGTTCGCCGCTCTGAACATCTGCACCCTGTCGGCCCACGCCGAAGCTGACGTCAGCCGGCAAACCTACACCTACGGCACCCATCTGGATATCCAGAAAGTGCTGTCGATGACCGAAGACACCTCGGTGACCTGCGGCATCACCGAGGCGCGCATGACCTACCTCGATTCCGCCGGCAAAACCCGCGAGTTGGATTACAGCAAATTCGCTGACGGCTGCAACAACCAGAACTGAGTCATCCCTACTTTTTCTGCAAGGAGTTTTGCCATGAACAACGTCTCGCGCTTTCTGACCGCAGCAGCCTTCGCCTTCACCGGTGCCGCCGCCCACGCCAACAGTGCTGTGGAGCAGAGCAGTTGCGCCAGCAGCACCTGCTTCCAGCTGACCACCGTGGCGAAGGAGGGCAGCGATGCCTTGATCGCCGCTGACGGCTCCAGCCGCACACCGCAGGGGCAGATGGTTGCCGCTGACGGATCGAGCCGCACACCGCAGGGCCAGATGGTTGCTGCTGACGGATCGAGCCGCACACCGCAGGGCCAGACGGTTGCCGCTGATGGTTCCAGCCGCACACCGCAAGGCCAACTGGTCGCGGAAAACGGTGCCAGTCGCACGCCTCAAGGGCAGCTGCTGGACGGCCAGACCGCATGAGCCACGGCGTAGATAAAGCAGGCTAGCGAGGGACGTTTCCCTCGCTGCCCGGTTGCGTGCCCAGCCCCCACATTCAAGGTGACCCCGTTATGTACCTCATCGCATTTCTCGGCGGTCTGCTGACCGTCCTCAGTCCGTGCATCCTGCCGGTGGTGCCGTTTCTGTTCGCTGGCGCCAACCGTACCCGTTCCTCGATCTTGCTGACCCTCGCCGGCATGGCGCTGACCTTTGCGCTGATCTCAAGCCTCGCGGTGGTCAGCAGCGAGTGGGTGATTCAGGCCAGCAACACCGGCCGCCACGTTGCCTTGTTGGTCATGGCGCTGTTCGCCCTGTCGCTGATCTCGGCCCGCGTCGGTGACTGGCTGACCAGGCCCTTCGTCGCCCTGGGCAATCGTCTCGATCAGGACACCCGTAAAAGAGCCGGACCGATGGGTTCGATCATGCTCGGCGTCGCCACCGGCCTGTTGTGGGCGCCCTGTGCCGGGCCGATCCTTGGGGTGATTCTGACCGGCGCAATGTTGCAAGGCGCCAATGCCCAGACCAGCCTGTTGCTGCTGGCTTACGGCGTCGGCAGTGCCTTGTCGCTGGGCACGTTGATCTTCGCCGGGCGCGGTCTGGTCAATCGGCTGAAACCGTCGATCCCGTTCAGCGGCTGGTTGCGCCGTGGTGCCGGGGTTGCGGTGCTTGCTACAGTCGCGGTGATTTCCACGGGCGCCGATAAGACTTTGCTTGCCAACACCTCTTCCGAAGGCGTGGCCAGCTTCGAGAAAAACGTCCTGGAAAACGTGCCGAAAGTGGTCGACTACTTCGTCAGCAAGGTCCGCGCCGATTCGATGATGGACCAGGCCCGGGGCTCAATGCCGTCGCTGTCGGGCGCTGTGCAATGGCTCAATTCACCAGAGCTCAGTGCCGAATCCCTGCGCGGCAAAGTGGTGCTGGTGGACTTCTGGACCTACGACTGCATCAACTGCCAGCACACCCTGCCGTACGTCAAAGACTGGGCGAAGAAATACGAGAAGGACGGCCTGGTGGTGATCGGCGTGCACACACCCGAGTATGGCTACGAGCGCATCATCAACAACGTCAAGGATCAGGTGAAAAAACTCGGCATCACCTACCCGGTCGCCATCGACAACGACTACGCGATCTGGCGCAACTTCGACAATCAATACTGGCCGGCGCATTACCTGATCGACGCCAAGGGCCAGATGCGTTACAGCCACTTCGGTGAAGGTCGCTATGCCGAGCAGGAGCAGATGATCAAGCAGTTGCTGGAAGAGGCGAAAGCTCCGGCAGCCTGATCAAAAAAACCAATGGCTCACAGGTCGCGGACCATGAGCCATTGTTGTTTTTCCCACGCCTGAAAACCCTCCAATAGCTGCCAGCCGCGTTTACCGTAGTAGTCGTGTTTGTCTTGCGTGTGCAAGTACAAGCGCGACACCCCACGCTGCTTTGCTGCCTCGCAAATCCCTTCAATCAGCTGCTCCGCCAAGCCTCGCCCGCGCGCCTCGGGGTCAACGAATACGCAGGCGAGCCATGGGCCGAGATCGGCGCGATCAGCCAAGTCGTTGCGGGCCAGTGCGGCACCACCCAGCAGGTGTTCACCGTCCATGGCAATCAGGCACGACCATTCGCCATTGCTTTGGCCCTCGGCAAATTCGCGCTGCCATTGAGCCAGGGGCTGGTCGGCGTATTCGTAGTGGAATTGTTGGTGAATCCACGCCGCGTAGCGATCGCTGTGTTGCATGTGCGCGGCGAGCCAGTCGAGGTGCAGTGACATCGGTCGAGTCCTTTGCGTGGGCGAGCCCGCATCAGAAACCAATCTCGCAACGCTGACAATGCGCAAGGTGTATCAGGCGCTTGACAGATTTGCGCCGCTCATCGGCAAAGTGCCGGGTTTATGGGGCTGGCGGACGATTGACAGGGACGCCGTGCAGCCTCGGCGCGATAGTGACCAAGCACAGTCTGCGCCGCCGACTGTGCATTCTCTCTGCCACGGAGCTCGCTGTCATGAGTACCCCGCTTGATCTCACTGCCCTGAAGGAACGTCAGAAAGTCGCTTGGGCCAGTGGCGACTACGCCGTGATCGGCACCACCTTGCAAATCGTTGGGGAAAACCTCGCCGAGGCTTGCGATCTGCGCTGTGATGAACAGGTGTTGGATGTCGCTGCCGGCAACGGCAATGCAACCCTGGCAGCGGCGCGGCGCGGTTGTGTGGTGACCTCGACCGATTACGTCGCGGCACTGCTGGAGCGTGGTCAGGATCGCGCCCGGGCCGAACATCTGGAGGTGATTTTTCAGGTGGCCGATGCCGAGGCTTTGCCTTTTCCCGATGAAAGCTACGACGCCGTGTTGTCGACGTTCGGCGTGATGTTCGCGCCTGACCAGGTCACCGCCGCTGCTGAACTGGGGCGGGTCTGTCGTCGCGGCGGACGGATCGGTATGGCGAACTGGACGCCGGAGGGCTTCGTCGGCCAGATGTTCAAGACTCTCGGCCAGCATCTGCCACCGCCAGCGGTTGCTCAGCCGCCATCGAACTGGGGCTCGGATGCGTGGCTGCACAAGCATTTCGATGACCGCGATTTTGTCGTGCGCGTGACCCGCAGCCACTTCAATTTCCGCTACCGCTCGGCGGCGCATTTCATTGACATTTTTCGGCACTGGTATGGGCCGGTGCACAAGGCTTTTGCGGTGTTGCCGGCGGAGGCCGGGCAGGCGCTGGAGGATGATCTGACCGAGTTGCTCAATCGCTCGAATCGGGCGGGGGAGGCGTCGCTGGTGGTGCCGAGTGAGTATCTGGAGGTGGTGATTACCAAGCGGTAGTCCCCATCGGATCTCCTGATCGATGAAGATCTCTGTGGGAGCGAGCCTGCTCGCGAAAGCGGTGTGCCAGCCAACCTTGATGTTGATGGAACGACCGCATTCGCGAGCAGGCTCGCTCCCACAGGGAATGTGCTTATTTCAAATGGCCGCGATCAAACCACTCCAGCGCCGTGCGCCAGATGCAGATCCCCAGGAAATAAGCCGACATCAGCAACCACAAGCCCATCACCAGCGGGTTGATCACCGGGTGATTGAGCACCAGCGACAGGCTGCACAACAGCCAGATCGCCGTCACCGCAATATTGATTGGCATGAAACGCCGCACGCGAAACGGGTGCAGGAACTTCATCCGCGTCACCGTCAGCAGCGCCAGCCCGATCACGGTGAGAAGGGTAATCCACGGCCCCGGGCCAATGATGTACAGGCACAGCGCTACCACGTTCCAGGCCGCCGGGAAGCCGACAAAATAGTTGTCCTTGCTCTTCATGTTGACGTTGCAGAAGCAGAACAGCGACGACACCAGAATCACCGACACCGTCAGCAACAGGGTGTAATCGGGCAGGGGAATGTAGCGGTAGATAAACAGTGCCGGGATGAATACATAAGTCAGGTAATCGATGACCAGATCGAGGATCGAACCGTCGAAACTCGGCAGCACCGATTGCACATTGACCTTGCGCGCCAGTGCGCCGTCCAGGCCGTCGACGATCAGCGCAACGCCCAGCCACATCAGGCAATGGATCGGCTGGTTTTCCAGCAGGGCGAGTGTGGCGAGGAAGGCGGTGACCACGCCGGTCGCGGTAAAACCATGGGCGCCCCATGCTTTCAGCCTGGCGATGTGTACGGTTGATATCACGGGGGCGTTCTCCAGAAAGTGAAGCAAGCCGGTTATCGCCCATCATCAGAAAGGGCGTCGGCAAACCGGGTCGGGTTGCAGCTATCGACCGGTTTAGCCGGGATAAGGTTCACCACCCCTGAATCTTAGCTGGCTGGCGAAAATTTTCTCGCATGGCGATTCAACGGTGATCGGGCGTCAGCCCAACGGTGCTGGCGCTATGGCTGCGTCGGTCTATCGTTGCCTGACGCGATCGGGCCGTGGCCTCGGAGGATAACGTCATGAACACCAGCGATTTGCTTGAACAACTGCTCCGAGGCCAGGCCTCGGCGGGACAACAACGCGGAGCTTCGGCCGGTGACGGCCTGGGCGGTTTACTTGGTGGCCTGTTGGGCGGCGGCAGTCAGTCCGGAACGGGTGGCGCGGCTGCTTCGGGTGGCCTCGGCGGCCTGGGAGGGTTACTCGGCGGCTTGCTCGGCGGTGGTGGCTTGGGAAGCGCCCTCGGTGGCGGTAGCAGAAGCCGTTCTGGCGGGACCAATTACGCCGCACTCGCTTCGCTGGGCATGATGGCCTACCAGGCGTACCAAGCCTGGCAACGCAGCCAGGCCAGCAAGGCGCCGCAAGATCTGCCACAAACCGCCGACCTGCTCGCCGGCCCGCAAATCGAAACCCACAGCCACGCGGTGCTGCGCGCCCTGATCGCCGCCGCCAAGGCTGACGGACGCATCGACGACGCAGAAAAGCATCTCATCAGCAGCGAAATCGGCAAACACACCGCCGACCCGCAGTTGCAACAATGGCTCGACGCCGAAGTCGCCAAACCGCTGGATCCCCGGGAAGTGGCGCAATCCGCTGACGGCGACCCGGCCGTAGCCGCCGAAATGTACCTGGCCAGCGTCATGCTGGTAGACGATCAACAGGACGCCGAACGCAGCTATCTCGATGAGCTGGCCGCAGCCTTACAGATCGATCCGGATCTGCAGGTGCATCTGGAACAGCAGGCGAAAGGGCAAGCCTGACCCGCTGTAAAAATCCCTGACACTCCCAGCCCCGGCCGCTCCATCCGTCCGGGGCTTTTTTTACCTCGATTGAATTTTTCCGCCGCCGAGTTGCTCTTCTGCATAACAGAACCCGTCTGCCATCGGTGTGCTCATGAACAGGAACCTCGACGATTACAACCGCATGCGTGATTTTTCCGCGACGTCGGAGCCGGCCGCAGTCAAGCGCTCGGGCCGTAAGTCGGCCAAGGATCATGCCTTGCAGTTCTGCATCCAGAAGCACGACGCTTCGCACCTGCATTACGACTTTCGCCTCGAGCTCGACGGCGCCCTGAAGAGCTGGGCGGTGCCGAAGGGGCCGTCGCTGGACCCGTCGGTCAAGCGTCTGGCGATTCATGTCGAGGATCATCCGCTCGATTACGCGACGTTCGAAGGCAGCATTCCCGAGGGGCATTACGGCGCCGGTGATGTGATTGTCTGGGATCGCGGCGTGTGGATTCCGCTGGAGGATCCGCACAAGGCCTATGCCAAGGGCCGACTGAAGTTCGAGCTGCAGGGCGAGAAGCTCGGCGGCGTGTGGAATCTGGTGCGCACGCACATGCCGGGCAAGAAAGAACAATGGTTCCTGATCAAGCATCAGGACAACGCCGCGCGCCCGCAGGATGATTTCGACGTCCTGGTCGCCGAGCCCGACAGCGTGCTCAGCGAGCGCACGATTGTCGGCAAATCGGCGGCTGCTGCCGATAAAGCCAAACCGGTGAAAAAGGCCCCGGCCAAGCCGCGCAAGCAGGCGTCCGGGCAGCTTACCGGCGCGCGCAAGGCCAAGCTCCCAGCGCTGATCAAGCCGGAACTGGCGACGCTGGTCGACAGCGCGCCCGAAGGGCAGTGGAGCTACGAGATCAAGTTTGACGGCTACCGGATCATGGCGCGGATCGATCACGATGAGGTGCAGCTGTTCACCCGCAACGGCCATGACTGGACGCACAAACTGCCGCAGCAGGCCAAAGCGCTGGCGGCGCTGGGTCTGGAATCGGCCTGGCTCGATGGCGAAATGGTCGTGGCCAACGAGCAAGGCGTGCCGGATTTTCAGGCGCTGCAGAATGCCTTCGATGCCGGGCGCAGCGGCAATATTGTTTATTACCTGTTCGACGTGCCGTATCTCAATGGCGTCGACCTGCGCGACGTGCCGGTGGAAGAACGCCGCGCCGCGCTGAGCACCATCCTCGGCGCGCAGAAAGAATCGTCAACGCTGCGCTTCTCCGAAGCCTTCGAAGAAACCCCCGATGCGCTGCTCAACAGCGCCTGCCAGATGCAGATGGAAGGACTGATCGGCAAGCGGCTCGGCTCGCCTTATGTGTCGCGGCGCAGCGGTGACTGGATCAAGCTCAAGTGCAAGCATCGCCAGGAATTCGTCATCGTCGGCTACACCGATCCGAAAGGTGCGCGCAGTGCTTTCGGCGCGTTGCTGCTCGGCCTGCACGACGCTGACAGTGGCGAGTTGCGCTACGCCGGCAAGGTCGGCACCGGGTTCAACGAAACCACATTGAAAAGCATCCTCGCCCAACTCAAGCCGTTGCAGACCAAAACCTCCGCAGTGGTCAATCCGCCCAGCGGTTTCGAGGCCAAAGGCGTGCACTGGCTCAAACCCAAACTGCTGGCCGAAGTGGCATTCGCCGAGATGACCAAGGACGGCTCGGTGCGCCACGCCGTGTTCCATGGTTTGCGCGATGACAAACCGGCCAAGGACATTACCGAAGAGCGAGCGAAGCCTGTGAAAGCTGCCAAGCCCGAAAAAACCGAAAAAACCGAAAAGACCGAAAAGACCAAAACCGCCGAAAAGCAGCCGGCAAAGAAAACCGCCGCCAGCAAAAAAGCCGAAACCGCGCCTTCGCAAGCAGGTCTGGCCGGCGGCAAGGTACGCATCACTCACCCCGATCGAGTGATCGATGCGGTCAGCGGCACGACCAAGATGCAACTGGCGCAGTATTACGCCAGCGTTGCCGAACACATCCTGCCGCAACTCAAGGATCGTCCCGTGGCCTTAGTGCGTGCACCGGACGGCATCGCCGGCGAACTGTTCTTCCAGAAGAACGCCGATCGCCTGGCCATTCCCGGCATCACCGCCCTGGACAAGGACGTCACCGGCCAGCCAGTGATGATGATCAACAATCCCGAAGCGCTGGTCGGCGCGGTGCAGATGAGCACCGTCGAACTGCACACTTGGAACGCGACGAAGGTAGATCTGGACAAGCCCGATCGCTTCGTCCTCGACCTCGACCCGGATCCTGCGTTGCCATGGAAAAGCATGGTTGAAGCCACCGCGCTGACCCTCACTGTGCTCGATGAGCTGGGCCTCAAAGCCTTCCTGAAAACCAGCGGCGGCAAAGGCATTCACCTGGTGGTGCCATTGACGCGCAAGCATGGCTGGGACGAAGTGAAGGACTTCAGCCACGCCATCGTCAGCCACATGGCCAAGTTGCTGCCGGACCGGATTTCAGCGGTGTCCGGGCCGAAAAACCGTGTCGGGCGGATCTTCATCGATTACCTGCGCAACGGCCTCGGTGCCACCACCATTTGCGCCTACGCCGCACGGGCGCGGGAAGGCATGCCGGTGTCGGTGCCGCTGTACCGAGAGGAAGTCGCTGAAATCAAGGGCGGTAATCACTGGAACATCTACAACGTTCACGAGCGTCTGACCGAAGTCGGCGATGAGCCTTGGGCGGACATGAAGAAAACCCGTCAGACCATCACCGCCGAGATGCGCAAGCGCGTCGGCATGAAAAAGTGATCAGGTGTCGCGCAGCAAGTCGTGGGCGTTGAGCAGTTCGAAGGCGATTTGCGGGTGGTTTTCCAGGCCCTTGCGAATCGCCGCCGGGATTGCCGCGCGAGTCTTGCGACACAGGCCTGGCAGCTCGTCGATCTGAATGGCGATGCCGCGCATGGTGCGCACTTCATTGAAACCGGGGGCGACGTCGACACGGATGCCGAGTTGCTCGTACATGCGCTGTTGCAGGCGTTTGAGGTCGTCGAGGTCTTTGAGTTGTTCCAGGCGCGCCAGAAGAATTTTTTCCTCAGCGCGGGTCAAGCGCAGGATGCGCAGATCGGCGCCGGGCGTTTCCAGCAACGGATCGCGCCCGCAGATGCAGGCGCCGGGAGGGCAGGGTGAGCGCAAGGGCACGGTCGTCGTCATGGCCTCCATCATAGAGGCCGTCGGACATGTTTGCCTATGTGCACTCAGCGGCCGTCCATCGGCCGCTGCTTCCCTCGTGACTACTGCTGCACGCCTTCGTATTGCACCAGAATGGCGTTGGCCAGGTCTTCATCACTGGCGTTCAAGCCAGGGTTGGCCTGGCGCACCTGTTGCAGTACCGACTCAAGATAAACCCCACGAATGGCCCCGCCGCTTGCAACGAACGCAGACACGTCGTCACGGGCCGGAATCACCATTTTGTCGTCCTTGAAGGTCGAGTACAGCGACGCGGAGACACCTGCCGAGGTGGCGACGTCACCCGCGTCAACGCGGGCCAGCGCCGAACCGACCGGCAGGCAAAGCATTAAAGAAGAAATCAGGACTAACTTGCGCATGACGTGTTCCTCCACAAGCGCTAAGCAAAAAGGGAAGGGACTACATAACGTCAGAGGTGAACGGCGCGCGGGAGTTCCGTGAGCGGTGAAAAGCCGTGAGTCAGAGTTTTCACCGCTCAGTCGGTTCAGATCACCCCACAGGCCATGCGATCGCCGCCACCGCCCAGTGGCTTGGGCATGTCGGAATGGTTATCGCCGCCGGCGTGAATCATCAGGGCGTGGCCCTTGATCTCGGAAATCTTCTTAAGGCGCGGTGCCAGCACCGGATAGTTGGCGACCCCGTCAGCCGTCACATACACCGCTGGCAGATCACCCAGGTGCCCGTCGGCGTAAGGGCCAAGGTGCTTGCCGGTTTTCGCCGGATCGAAGTGTCCGCCAGCGGCCAGTGCTGCGCCTTTGACGCCATCCTTCATGCCCGCTTCGCAGCTGCCGTTTTCATGGACATGGAAACCGTGAATGCCGGCCGGCAATGATTTCAGCTCGGGTGTGAACAGCAGGCCGTACGGCGTTTCGCTGACAGTGACAGAGCCGATCGCCTGCGGCGCACCGTCGGCGCTGACCAGATTGATTGCGACTTTCTCCGTTGCTGCCTGTGCGGTGCCGATTGCCAACGTGCCGAGCAGACCAAACCACAGTGCGCGTTTCATAAGCGTTTCCTTCAGCTGCATGAATGTTCGTAGCCATGGATTGATAGCCTGCCGGGGTTAACCAGCGATGAAGGCGTTATCCATCGGCGCTGCAAGGTGTGACCGGGTTCACGCTTGAAAAGTTTTGCCGGATTCAAGTCGCCCCTGACATCAGCCGATACGCTCTGTGTCGGCAGTTCCCTGCACATAGGCTTAACTGAAATCCGACAAGCGCAATCCAGCGTGCCCACGGGAGATTCCACGGTGTCGATCAAACTGCGTTTGGTGTTGCTGATTGCGACCAGCCTGCTGACGGCGCTGATCGTGAGCCTGGTCAGTTACGTCGGCAACCTGCGGATGGCCACGGCGGTCGGCGATAACACGGTAAGCATGAGCGCGCTGCGCAATCATATGGAAGCGGACATGATGCACGACGCCCTGCGCGCCGATGTCTATTCGGCGATGCTGGTCGGCCTGGGCAAGAGCACCGCCACCGCCACAGAAGTGCGCGATTCGCTGGCCGAGCACGCAGGGCATTTTCGTGAAGTGCTGGATGACAACCTGAAACTGCCGATCAACCCGCAGTTGCGCACGGCGCTGGAGCAGATCAAGCCGAGCCTCGACACCTACATCAAATCCGCCGAGCAGATCGTCGGCGTGGCGCTGGACAATCCGGATGCCGCCCAGCAGCAGCTCGGCACGTTCAATGCCGCGTTCAGCCAGCTCGAAGAGCAAATGGCGACGCTCAGCGAATTGATTGAAAGCAACACTCGGCAAACCAGCGAAGGCACCGAAGCGGCCATTAGCAATGCCAATCTGGCCCTTGGTGTGGTGCTGATCGCCAGTCTGTTGCTGCTGCTGATTCAGGGGCGCTGGGTGATCCTGAGTATCATGGGGCCGCTCAAATCCGCCAGCCGCATCGCTGAAAGCATTGCCCATGGCAATCTCAGCGAACCGATTGTTGAACCCGCCGGCAAGGACGAAGCCAGTGTGCTGATCCGCACATTGGCGACCATGCAACGTGACTTGCGCAACATGATCGACGTGGTCCGGCGCAACGCCCACGGTGTCAGCGGCATGAGCGAGCAGCTCAGTCAGGGCTGCCATCAGGTCGCCGACAGCAGCCAGCAGCAAAGCGTTGCCGCCGGGACCATGGCGGCCGCCGCCAGTCAGATGACCGCCAGCATCGAGGAAATCACCCGCCACGCCGAACGTGCCCTGAGCATGGCCAATCAGGCGGAAACTCTAGCGAAGGAGGGCGGCGGGGTGATTCATCAAGTGGTCAGCGACATGGACGACATCGCCCGCTCGGCACAGCAGTCGGCGCAGGTGATTCGCACGCTGGATCAGGAATCCGAGGCGATCTTCAACATCATTCAGGTGATCAAGAGCATCGCCGACCAGACCAACCTGCTGGCCCTCAACGCCGCGATCGAGGCGGCGCGGGCAGGAGAGCAGGGCCGTGGCTTTGCCGTGGTCGCGGATGAAGTGCGCAGTCTGGCCGCACGCACCAGCGCCTCGACCCAGGAAATTGCCGCAATGGTCGCGCGCATCCAGAGCAGCACGCGCGAGGCGGTCACCAGCATGGAGGCCGGCGTGGCGCAGGTCGACAAGGGCATGGCGGTGACGGCGGAAGTCGAGCGGGCGATTCGGGAAATCCTCGACGCCACGCTGAACACCACGCAACTGGTCAACGACATCACCCGCACGATTGGCGAACAGAGCCAGGCCAGTAACGAGATCGCCCATCAGGTGGAGATGATTGCCGGGATGAGCGAAGGCAACAGTCGGGTGATCGGGCAAACGGCGACGACCACCGATGAATTGTCGAATCTGGCGGGGCAGCTGGCGCGGTCGGTGGATCGGTTTCGGTTGTGATAGCGGTAGGATCCATTACATTTCTGGTGTCTATCACGGCCTTATCGCTGGCAAGCCAGCTACCACAGGGTCTGATGTTGTGAATGCAACGGTGTGCACACCATCATCCACTGTGGGAGCGGGCTTGTCCGCGATTAGGCCAGCTCGGGCAACACTGAATCAAGCCTATGTGCCCTTAATCAGAACCTGAACGCCTGCCGCCCCACCAACAACCATTTCCCGCCCTGTTTCTGCCAGATCTGGAAATTTTCGATCTCGGTCGGAATCACCTCAGTCCCTTTCAACGCCTGCGCGGAGAAGTGGTGGCGCACCAATGCGGTATCGCCGGACATCGTGATGGTCTGCTTCTGCATCTCCAGGGTCTTGAATGCGCTGCGGCCGGTTTCGATGTCGGCGATGAATTCCTGCTTGTCCTGAATCTTGCCGCTGGAGTGGCCGTAGGTCAGGTTCGGCGCGGTCAGAGCGTTCAGTTCGGCGATGTCTTTGTGCAGCATCGCCTGGGTCAGGTGATCCACCGCTTGGGCCACTTCCTTTTCCGCTGGGGCAGGGGCGGCCATGGCGCAGGCGCTGAAGGCGCAGAACAAACCGATGAGGAGGCGGGATTTGGTCATGTTGTTTCCTTGTTGTTATTGGGTCGGAATGACTGGCTTAGTTTGTCAGTCATCGTACAACGTAGCAGTTTATTTTCTGCTTGAACAACGAGCCGTTCGCAATGATTTATCAAGTTGCGATACGTATCGCGCAAAAAACTTTGCAGGCCAATGCCTGATCACGGTCATGTTTGGTGGCCCATGGCCGATAAGCCCCAGAGCGGAAAAAGACTTTCAAGTCGGGAACAGACGCGCGGGTTCGCCCTGACGTGATATTCTCCGCGCCAAATTTGCTTTGACTTAATTCGGTTGGCTGGCCTTTTCGGCGGGCCGACGGGATCCCTGTCGCTCAAGCAGCTGAAGCCAATAACGATAAGAAGTCAGTTCAGAAGGGACATTAACTGAGGTCGATGCCACATGTCGGCCTTGTGTGCCCACCCGTCAATATTGAAGTGTGCCGGATTGCGCGACGCCAGCCTGAGCGTCAACAACGCGCAACGCAGACTGATAACAACGACGGGCGGAAGGCGTTTTATCATAGGTGCAACAGATGTTTAAGAAAGTGAACACAGCCTTGCTCGGTCTGGCTTTGGCGATGGGGATGTCGTCTGCCAATGCTGCCGAAGCCAAGAAAGTTGATGTCCTGCTGATCGGCGGCGGCATCATGAGCACCACCCTGGGTGTGTGGATCAATGAGCTGGAACCGACCTGGTCGATGGAAATGGTCGAGCGCCTCGATGGCGTCGCCCTGGAAAGCTCCAACGGCTGGAACAACGCCGGTACCGGTCACTCCGCCCTCGCCGAGCTGAACTACACCCCGGAAGACGACAAGGGCAACGTGACGATCCCGAAAGCTGTCGAGATCAACGAAGCGTTTCAGGTTTCCCGTCAGTTCTGGGCGTGGCAGGTTCAGCAGGGCGTGCTGAAGAACCCTCGTTCGTTCATCAACACCACTCCGCACATGAGCTTCGTGTGGGGCGATGACAACATCAAGTTCCTGAAAAAGCGCTACGAAGCGCTGCAGGCGAGCCCGCTGTTCGCTGGCATGCAGTATTCCGAAGATCCGGCTGTGATCAAGAAGTGGGTACCGCTGATGATGGAAGGGCGTGACCCGAACCAGAAAATCGCGGCCACCTGGAGCCCGCTGGGTACGGACATGAACTTCGGCGAAATCACCCGCCAGTTCGCCGCTCACCTGCAAACCAAACCCAACTTCGATCTGAAACTGTCGAGCGAAGTTGAAGACATCACCAAGAACGCCGATGGCACCTGGCGTGTGAGCTACAAAAACCTCAAGGACGGTACCAAGACCGAAACCGACGCCAAGTTCGTGTTCATTGGCGCTGGCGGCGGTGCTCTGCACCTGCTGCAGAAGTCGGGCATTCCTGAAGCCAAGGAATACGCAGGCTTCCCGGTTGGCGGCTCGTTCCTGGTGACCGAGAACCCGACGATTGCCGAGCAGCACCTGGCCAAGGCCTACGGTAAAGCTTCGGTTGGCGCGCCACCGATGTCCGTTCCGCACCTGGACACCCGTGTCCTGGACGGCAAGCGCGTCATTCTGTTTGGCCCGTTCGCGACCTTCAGCACCAAGTTCCTCAAGGAAGGTTCGTACTTCGACCTGCTGACCAGTACCACCACCCACAACATCTGGCCAATGACCAAGGTCGGCATCAAGGAATACCCGCTGGTCGAGTACCTTGCCGGTCAGTTGATGCTGTCGGATGAAGACCGTCTGAACGCGCTGAAGGAATACTTCCCGAACGCCAAAGCCGAAGACTGGCGCCTGTGGCAAGCCGGCCAGCGCGTGCAAATCATCAAGCGTGATGAAGCCGCTGGCGGCGTGCTGAAACTGGGCACCGAGATCGTTGCTTCGCAAGACGGCTCGATCGCTGGCCTGCTGGGCGCATCGCCAGGCGCGTCGACTGCTGCACCGATCATGCTGAGCGTGCTGCAGAAAGTCTTCAAAGACAAAGTCGCAACCCCTGAGTGGCAGACCAAGCTGCACCAGATCGTGCCGAGCTACGGCACCCAGCTGAACAGCGATCCGGCCAAAGTGGCTGCTGAGTGGGCTTACACCGCGAAAATCCTCGAACTGCCGACGCCTCCAGCGATCGGTCAGGTAGCTGCTCCGGCGGCACCTGCGGCTGACAAAGCCGTAGCGCCGAAGGAAAACGCTGCACGTGACATGGCTCTGTAACCAGAACCCTGACACACAAAACCCACTGAACCGGCGACGGTCAGTGGGTTTTTTTATACGCCGGACCTGTAGGCGCTGACGAGTGCATTCGGTAGGGTCAGGCTTTCGCGTTCGCCAGGTAGGCCCCCAGGCGCCGACCCATTTCTTCGCCCAGTGCCTGCAACCCGCTCAGCGGCCGCACCATCACTTCAAACTCGACAATCTTGCCGTGTTCATCGAAGCGAATCATGTCGATGCCTTTGAGTTCCTTGCTGCCGACCCTGGCGCTGAATTCGAGAATCACATTCAGGCCATCCGCCGTCGCAAACTCACGGTGATAGGCGAAATCTTCGAAGACTTCAAACACGGTGTTGAGGATCATCGCCACCACCGGCGCGCCGGGGTAGGGCGTGTGGGCCATGGGCGAGCGGAACACAGCTTGCGGATCGAGCAGTTCAGGCAGGGCTTTGAGATTGCCGCTGCGGATCATCTCGTGCCAGCGCTCAAGGGACGCGGCGACGTTGGGCTGCAAGGCGAGGTCGGGCATGGTCACTCCGGTTTTTATTGTTGTCGGTCGGCAATGACTGTAGATCAACCGCGCCGAAAGTGAATCCCCAAGTCTCAGGCTGAATATCTGTTCATGCCCGAAGCGGATCAGATGCGCATCTGATCCGTATTTTTCTGTTTCATCTGCCTCTGTATTCAGTACAGCCACAGGCTCAGAATGCCCCGGCAGTGCGGCCAATCACCCTCCGACCTCATTCCGAAGCGTCCGGTGCACCGCACACCCCGCATCAAGGAGCGCGACATGTACAAGATGGCAATTTTTCTCGGCGGTTTTCTGACCTTGACCATTCTGATCGGCGTGCTGGCGACGATCTCCCCAGTCTGATCCGCGCGCATTTTTTCGAACTCCGCCGTTCTCCTGCTTTCAGTTGCAGAACAGGGCCAGCATGCGCCCGTTACAGAAGTTCGAGGAGTGAAACATGCGTACGATAACCTCGCAGGGACGTTGGGTTCCCATTGGTTTGATGGTCGCCGCGCTGACTGGCTGCGCGATGAGCAACACCGATTCACCGGTGCAGACACCGGGTCAGGCCAAGGCTTCCGATACTGAAATGCTCGAAGTCGGCGCGCAGTGGTTGCAGGACAAACCGCCGATCCGCGCGTTGAACATGTACCTTGATGGCTTTCATTTTTACAACGGTCATCCCGGCGCGCAGATGGAAGCGCACCATTACTGCTCGGCGCTCAACGAAGAAGTGTTCCAGTGCGTGATCTACGACGGCAACACCGCTGAAGCCAAGCTGATGGGCGTCGAATACATCATCAGCCAGCGCCTGTTCACGCAATTGCCGGCAAAAGAGAAAGCCTTGTGGCACAGCCACGCTCACGAAGTCAGTTCTGGCCAGTTGGTCGCGCCGGGCATCCCGCAAGTGGCGGAAAAGCGCCTGATGGAAAAACTCGCCAATACTTACGGCAAGACTTGGCACACCTGGCACACCGATCAGGACAAGCAACTGCCGCTGGGCGTGCCGCAGTTGATGATGGGCTTTACCGCTGACGGTCAGGCCGATGCACAAATGGTCCGCCAGCGCGATCAGCGCCTGGGCATCGACAGTGCCGAGAAGAAGAACGCTCGCGCCGGGATCAAACCGGCACCTGTCGCATCGGGGGCTGACGCGTGGCAGAAGGGCAACGCCGTGCAGCTCAACGACCCGACCGGGCATCAGCACGTCACGCCGCGCTCGGCCACCTCTGGCGATGAAAATGCCCGGAGCGGCAGTCAGCCTTAGCTTTGGACAGTAGCTGGAAATGGTGTTGTCTGTACCGGCGTCATCGCGAGCAGGCTCACTCCTACATTTAAAATGCGTTCCCCCTGTAGGAGTGAGCCTGCTCGCGATGGCGATCCGTCTGATCGCTACATCCTTCAGCGATTCAACACATCCACAATCCACTGCAAATATTGCTCGCGCTCGGAAATCGAGTTATGCCCCGAGTCCGGCACCACCTTCAGCGTCGCCACGCCCGCAGGAAAACGCTCGAACAGCCGCTGCGTACTGCTGCGCCCAATCACTTCGTCATCACTGGCCGCCAAGAGCAACGTCGGTGCGCGAATATGCGCCGCGTATTTGCCTGATTCGAAACGATCCTTGAGCAACCACTTCACCGGCACCCACGGGTATTGCCGTTCGGCGATTTCCTCAAGGCTGTTGAACGGCGTCACCAGGATCAGATTCTGCACCGGCCGCTGACTGGCCAGGCGCACCGCCACCCCCGAACCGAGGCTGCGTCCGATGACAGCAATCTGCGGGTGGCTGGCATAGACCTGATCGAACAGCGCCAGCGCATCTTCGGCAATCGCGGCTTCCGATGGCGAGCCGGTGCTGCCACCAAAGCCCCGATAGTGCAGGAAATACAGCGCGTAGTCGGGAAACGCCTCGGCGAATTCCGGCAGATTTCGCGAGACGTCCTCGGCATTGCCCCCGAAATAGATCAGCGCCCGCGTTCCGCTGCGCTCTCGGTCAGTCACCCAGACCTCGGCATCCGGCATCGACAGTTTCAAGCGAGAATCCGCTGCAACCATGGCGGCAGGCTGGGGAAACCAGATCAGCGAGCGCTGAAACACGAACAGCGCGGCGCACAGCACCAGGTAAACGGCAACAATGAAAACGACGAGTGACATCAGGGTTCGGGACATTCGGCTACTTTTAACGGGGAGAGAGGTTGGCTGTGGCAGTGTAGTTCAGCGACTGTGCCTGACAGCCGGCGCACACACCATGCAACAGATCCGCGCAGCAGGAGGACTCGCATGCGCCACACTGAGGGTTATTCCCGCCGCCGCTTGCTCACCCTGGCTGCCCAGGCTGCGGCGCTGTTCACCATTGATCGGGCGTTGGCCAGCAGCGTACCGCCGACCGTCACTGCGCCGCCCACGGCAGGAGACCAGACCATGCAGACCCGCGCCATCCCTTCGAGCTCCGAGGCACTGCCCATGGTCGGGTTGGGCACCTATCGCGGTTTCGACGTCGCGCCGGGCGATCCGGTTTACCGGCAGTTGCCCGCCGTCCTCGAAGCGCTGTTCAGAAAGGGCGGCACGCTGATCGACAGCTCGCCCATGTACGGACGCGCCGAGCAGACCACCGGTGAACTGCTGTCGATCCACGAACCGCGCTCGCCGGCGTTTCTCGCCACGAAGGTGTGGACGCGCGGGCGCAAGGAGGGTATCGCGCAGATGGAGCAGTCCTTCAGCCTGCTGCAAACCGAACGCATCGACCTGATGCAGATTCACAATCTGCTCGACTGGCAAACCCATTTGCCGACCCTGCGCGAATGGCAGGAGCAGGGGCGGATTCGCTACATCGGCATCACCCATTACACCTCGTCGGCCTATGACGAGGTCGAGGCCGTGCTGAAAGCCGAAAAGCTGGATTTTCTGCAGATCAACTACGCCCTCGATGATCGCGCGGTCGAGAAACGCATCCTGCCGCTGTGCCGCGAGCGTGGAGTGGCGGTGATTTGTAATCGGCCGTTTGGCGGCGGCGATCTGCTCGCCCGGCTCAAGGGCAAGCCGCTGCCGGCCTGGGTCTCGGATGTACAGGTCAACAGCTGGCCGCAACTGGCACTGAAATTTCTCCTGGCGCACCCGGCGGTGACCTGTGTGATTCCCGGGACCAGCAATCCGCGCTACATGGCTGACAACGCCGGAGCCGGTTTTGGGCCGATGCTGACCGATGCGCAGCGGCATCAGTTGATTGCGTTGCTGGGCTGAGCCGGGTCAACCGCGATAGCGCAACGCCTCCAGCAACAACGCAAACGCCGGCGCTGCCTGGCGTCGGCTCGGGTAGTACAGGTGATAACCGGAAAATGCCGGGCACCAGTCTCCCAGCACCTGGACCAGGCGACCGTCCGCCAGAAACGGCGCAACGACGTTTTCCGGGATGTAGCTCAAACCGAAACCGTCCAGCGCGGCGTCGAGCAATGGGTACACGCCATTCAGGGTGACCTGGCCGGAGACGCGCACTTTGAGGCTTTCACCATCCTTTTCGAACTCCCACGAATACAGTCCGCCATTGGTTGGCAGGCGCAGGTTGTTACAGGCGTGGTCGGTCAGGTCGCGCGGGGTTTGCGGCGCAGGGCGCCGGGCGAAGTAGGCGGGTGAGCCGACCACCGCCATGCGCATGTCCGGACCGATACGGGTGGCGATCATGCCTTGGGCGACGTCTTCGCCCAGGCGCACACCGGCATCGAAGCCTTGGCCGGCGATGTCGACGAAGCCATAGTCACAGCAAACCTCGACGGACACATCCGGGTACTGCGGCAGGAAATCCTGCAACACCGGACGCAGGATCCAGTTCAGCGAATGGTCGGTGGCGCTGATGCGGATCTTTCCCGCCGGGGTTTCGCGCAGGTTGCTCAGTGCGGCCAGTTCCACTTCGATTTCGTCGAAGCGCGGGCCGATGGTTTGCAGCAAATGTTCGCCGGCCTCGGTCGGCGAAACGCTGCGCGTGGTGCGGGTCAGCAGGCGCAGGCCGAGTCGCGCCTCGAGACTGCGAATGGTGTGGCTGAGCGCCGATTGCGACACGCCGAGTTTGGCTGCGGCCTTGGTGAAACTGCGTTCACGGGCGACGGCGAGAAAGGCGAGCAGGTCGGTGGCGTTTTCCCGGAGCATTGATGATCGTCCTGCATAAGTTTTTTCGGATTCTAGTCGATTATCCAAAGAGTGCGGATCGCTACAGTGGTTGCATCATCTATTGGAGGAAATGCCATGAACCCGATTGCTGCTTCTGCACTGACGCTCTCGCTGCTGGCTGGCGAGGTGTATGCCGCTGAAAATCCGCGTGTCACGGTCACACCGAATGGCTCGCAACCGTCGGCCAAAGGCCCGGCTGACTGGTTTACCGGCACGGTGCGGGTGGATGCGCCGTTCAAAGGTACCGACGAGGCGCGGGTCAGTGGTGCGACCGTAACGTTTGAGCCTGGCGCGCGAACGGCGTGGCATACCCATCCGCTGGGGCAGACACTGATCGTCACCTCGGGGGCAGGGTTCGTGCAGGAGTGGGGGCAGCCAGTGCGGGAAATCCGGCCGGGCGATACCGTGTGGATTGCTCCGGGCGCCAAGCATTGGCACGGGGCAGCGCCGACGACGGCGATGAGTCATATCGCGATTGCCGAAGTGCTGGATGGCAAGGTGGTGGACTGGATGGAGCAGGTCGGTGATGAGCAATATCCGAAGACCGAGTGAAACCGCGCCCCTCACCCCAGCCCTCTCCCGAGGGAGAGGGAGCCGATTGGGGGATGCTCGAGACGTTCGGCATTCTGCAAACGTGGTGGTGAATCCACTCGACCCCTAGCACCCCATGCAGGTGCGCTAACAGCATGCGACTCACCCCAGGCGTCTCCCGGGGAGTGGGAGCCGACCGAGGTGTCTTGCGATGTGCATCGACCTGAACTTGCCGTTGCGATTATGGATACACAGAAAGACTTTCACGTCGCTGCACATCCTGAATATACCCGGATCGGTCCCCTCTCCCTTTGGGAGAGGGCTAGGGTGAGGGGCTTTTCGCTTCAGATCATCTCCGGCAACGAATCAAGAATCTTGTCCAGCGTAATCGGATACTCCCGCACCCTCGCGCCGGTGGCGTTGTAGATTGCATTCGCCACCGCCGCGCTCACGCCGCAAATCCCCAATTCACCTACGCCCTTGGCCTTCATCGGCGACGAAATCGGGTCGGTTTCTTCGAGGAAGATCACTTCCTGATGCGGAATGTCGGCGTGCACCGGCACCTCATACCCGGCGAGGTCATGGTTGACGAAAAAGCCCAGACGCTTGTCCACCGCCAGTTCTTCCATCAACGCCGCGCCGACGCCCATGGTCATCGCGCCGATGACCTGACTGCGCGCCGACGTCGGGTTGAGGATCCGCCCCGCAGCGCACACCGCCAACATGCGCCGTACGCGAACTTCGCCAGTGGCAGCATCGACGGCGACTTCGACGAAATGCGCGCCGAACGTCGATTGCTGATACTTCTCGGCCAGATCACCGAACTCGATGCTGTCCTCGCCGACCAGTGCGCCGCCTTCAGCCGCGTTGCGCAGCGGCAGGCTCTTGCTGCCGACGCGCACCTGACCATCGGCAAACTCCGCCTGATCCGCCGCGAGTCCCAGCTTCTGCGCCACCGCTTGGCGCAATTTCACGCACGCAGCGTAGACCCCGGCGGTCGAGCAGTTGCCGCCGAACTGGCCGCCGGAGCCGGCCGAGACCGGGAAGTCCGAATCGCCCAAACGCACCACCACATGATCAAGACCAACGCCCATCATCTCCGCAGCTGTCTGCGCGATAATCGTGTAGCTGCCGGTGCCGATATCGGTCATGTCGGTTTCGACGACGACTTTGCCGTCACGCTCCAGGCGCACACGGGCGCCGGACTTGACCAGCAGGTTGTTGCGAAACGCCGCCGCCACACCCATGCCGATCAGCCAACGGCCTTCACGACGGCTGCCCGGTTGCGCCTTGCGCTGATCCCAGCCGAATTTCTCCGCGCCGATCTGCAGGCATTTGACCAGTTGACGCTGGGAGAACGGCCGCTCGGTTTTCACCGGGTCGACTTGAGTGTCGTTAGCGATGCGGAACAGCACCGGGTCCATCTTCAGCTGTTCGGCCATTTCGTCCATGGCAATTTCCAGCACCATCAGCCCCGGCGCTTCACCCGGCGCGCGCATGGCGTTGCCTTCAGGCAGGTCGAGCGGGGCGAGGCGCATGCTGACGCGGCGGTTTTCTGCGGCATAGAGCAACTGGCTCGGTTGCGCGGCCAGTTCGACCTTGCCGTCAGCAAGGTTGCCTGACCAGCCTTCATGGGCGATGGCGGTCAGCTTGCCGTCCGCCGTGGCGGCCATGCGGATGCGCTGAATCGTAGCCGGGCGATGGGTGGTGTTGTTGGCCATCTGCGGGCGGGCGAGGGCGACTTTCACCGGCCGCCCCGCCATGCGCGCGCCGAGAGCGGCGAGGATCACGTCGGCGCGAATAAACAGCTTGCCGCCGAAACCACCGCCGATGTACGGCGAGATCAAGCGGACTTTTTCCTTCGGCAGGCCGAGGGTTTTCGCAATGTCGCCGACACTCCAGGCGACCATCTGGTTCGAGGTCCACACGGTCAGTTGATCGCCTTTCCACGCGGCCAGTGTGGCGTGCGGTTCCATCATCGCGTGGGACTGGTCTGGCGTGGTGTAGGTCTGATCGAACTGCACCGGTGCGGCGGTGAAGGCCTTGTCGAAGTCGCCGTGATTGACGTCCGGCAGCTCGTCTTTCGGCTCGACGCCGAGGTCTTTGACGCTGGCCAGATCGAACTTGCCCTCGGTGGTTTCGTAATCGACCCTGACCAATTGCGCGGCGGCGCGGGCCTGTTCGAAGGTCTCGGCAACCACCAATGCAACGGCTTGCTGGTAATGCTGCACTTCGGGACCAGCGAGCAGATGCGCAGCGTTGTAATCACCCTTGTCGAGCTTGCCGGCGTTCTCGGCAGTAACGATCGCCAGCACGCCGGGCGCCGCTTTGGCCTCGCCCAGATGTATGGCTTTGATCCGGCCTTTGGCGATCGCCGAATCGACCATGAAACCGTAGGCCTGATTGGCTGCCGCTTCATGTTGTTCATAGGCGTAAGTGGCCTGGCCGCTGGTTTTCAACGGGCCTTCGATTCGCTCGGTGGGCTGGCCGACGACCTTCAGGCGGTCAATGGGATTGGTGGTGGCGGGCGTGTCGAATTTCATGCGGTTTCCCTCGCTTGCGCCAACACCGAGGCCAGCGTGCGCTCGACCAGTGTCAGTTTGAATTGGTTGTCATCGGTGGGCGTCGCGCCTTCAAGCAGGCGTTCGCTGACCGCTTTGGCGCCCTTGGGCAACAGCGCTTCAGCGGCTTCGACCCGCCACGGTTTCGGCGCGATACCGCCGACGGCCACGCGGCCGGTACCGTCCTTTTGCAGGATCAGACCGACCGAGACCAGGGCAAACGCATAAGACGAGCGATCCCGCACCTTGTGATAAATGTGCGTGCCGCCAACCGGCGCCGGCAGGGTCACGGCGGTAATGAATTCGCCGGGCGTGAGGCTGGTTTCGATGTGCGGGGTATTGCCCGGCAACTGGTGGAAATCGGCCATGGGAATGCTGCGCGTGCTGCCGTCAGGCTTGACCGTTTCGATCTGCGCATCGAGTGCGCGCATGGCGATGGCCATGTCGCTCGGGTGGGTGGCGATGCAAGCGTCGCTGACGCCGATGATCCCCAACTGCCGGGTGACCCCGCCGATCGCCGCGCAACCGCTGCCTGGATTGCGTTTGTTGCACGCCTGGTGGGTGTCGTAGAAGTACGGGCAGCGGGTGCGTTGCAGCAGGTTGCCGGCGGTGGTCGCCATATTGCGCAGCTGCCCGGAAGCCCCGGCGAGCAGGGCGCGGGAGAGCAGAGCGTAGTCCTTGCGCACGCGCGCGTCGGCGGCCAGATCGGTGTTGCGCACCAGCGCGCCGATGCGCAGTCCGCCTTCGGGTGTGGCTTCGATCTGGTCCAGGCCGAGGTGGTTGATGTCGATCAGGTGTACCGGGGTTTCGATGTCGAGTTTCATCAGGTCGAGCAGGTTGGTGCCGCCGGCGATGAACTTGGCGCCTTCGACGTGCGCAGCCTGGAAGCGGCTGCGGCAGGTGAGTCGGCGCGGCTGTAATTGAAGGCTCTCATGCCGGCACCTCCGCAACTTCAGTGATGGCTTCGATGATGTTCGAGTAAGCGCCGCAGCGGCAGATATTGCCGCTCATGCGTTCTTGCAGCTCGGCGGGGATCAGTTTCGGCGGCTCGGTCAGGCTCGGGCTGACGTGGCTGGGAATGCCGTCGCGGATCTCTTTGAGCACCGCGACCGCCGAGCAGATCTGCCCCGGCGTGCAATAGCCGCACTGGTAACCGTCGTGCTTGATGAACGCGGCCTGCATCGGGTGCAGCTTGTCCGGCATGCCGAGGCCTTCGATGGTGGTCACCTCACTGCCGTCGTGCATCACCGCCAGGGTCAGACAGGAGTTGATCCGCCGACCGTCGGCGATCACCGTGCAGGCGCCGCACTGGCCGTGGTCGCAGCCTTTCTTGGTGCCGGTCAGGTGCAGGTGTTCGCGCAGGGCGTCGAGCAGGGTGGTGCGGGTGTCGACTTCGAGGGTTTGCGGTTTACCGTTGACTTGCAGGGTAACTTGACTCATGGCCGGTTGCTCCAGACTGGCCGCGTAGGCCTTGAGGCTGATAAAGGGGGGCATAGCGAACGCCGTCGCGGTTACGGCGCCGAGGATCATGAAGTTGCGTCGGGAAATCGGCATGGTTCGATTCCTTGTCTCTCATCGGGCGGCAGGATTGCAAAAGGCCCAAACGGGCGCGCCGGCATGCATGCCAGTCTCGTAAAAGGAGTGACCGCAGCGGGAGGGAAAAGGTTTTGTCGGATTTGCGCTAAAGAGTTATGTGCTGAACTCATCAATTGGCCTGTGGGAGCGAGCCTGCTCGCGAAAGCGTCGGGTCAGACCCAGCCGCTGCTGGATGTGCCGACCTCTTCGCGAGCAGGCTCGCTCCCACAGTGGAGTTGTGTTTTGCAGTTATGGCCCACCCACCACCATCGAGGTAAACGGTGCGACATACGCCTGCAACGTCACCAGCCCGCCGACCAGAATCGCCAGCACGATCGAGTGGAAGAACACGTAACGCAGGATCTCGCCCTCATGCCCGTACCAACGGGTCGCGGTGGAGGCGACAACGATCGACTGCGCGTCGACCATTTTGCCCATCACCCCACCGGAACTGTTCGCTGCCGCCATCAGCACCGGACTGATACCCAGCTGTTCCGAGGTCACCCGTTGCAAGCCGCCAAACAGCACGTTCGAAGCGGTGTCGGAACCGGTCAGCGCCACCCCCAGCCAGCCGAGCAGCGTGCCGAACATCGGGTAGAAAATCCCCGTCGCCGCGAACGCCAGGCCCATGGTCGCATCCAGCCCCGAATAGCGCGTGAGGAAGCCCAGCGCGAGCATCGCCGCAATCGTGATCAACGAAAATCGCACCACCCACAACGTGCGCAGGTACTGCTTGATCAATTGCGGGATCGAATAACCCATCAGCAAGCCGCCAACGATCGCCGCCAGCAAGATCCCGCTGCCGGTCGCGGTCAGCCAGGTGAACTTGTAAATCGCTTCCTCGGCTTTCGGCGCTGCGACAACCGGCGGTACTTTTTCTATTTGCAGATGCAGACCGGTGAAGGTCACCGCCGGGGCGAAGATCGGATTGGCCTCGCGTACCGGTTTGCCTTGCGGGTCGAGCTTGGCCGATTGCGTGACCGGGTCGATCACCGGGCGCGTATCGAACATGTTCTTGAAGCCCTGCGTGCCCCAGGCAAACACGAACACCGTGAGAATGATCCACGGCATCCACGCGCGCATCACTGCCGGGCGCGCCTGATCGCTGAACGCGGCGCTGGCGGTGACTGTTTCTTCGTCGACCTTGGAGTTGTCGACGCGCCCGGACAGCGCTGCCGAGGTGTGGATGGTCGCCGGTTTCCACACCTTGAGGAACAGCGTCAGACAGGCCATGGAAATCAGCGCAGCGATGACGTCCACCAGCATCGGCCCGTGATAGTTCGAGACGAGAAATTGCGGGATGGCGAAACTTACCCCGGCCACCAGAATCGCCGGCCACACCTCGAGCATCTTGCGCCACCCGGCAAAAGCCCAGATCAACCAGAACGGCACCAGCACCGAGAAAAACGGCAGCTGTCGACCGACCATCATCGACAGCTCCATCTCGTCCAGCCCGGTGACTTTGGCCAAGGTGATGATCGGCGTGCCCAGCGCACCGAAAGCAACGGGTGCAGTGTTGGCGATCAGCGCCAGGCCCGATGCGGCCAATGGCGAAAAACCCAGGCCGATCAGAATCGCACCGGTCACCGCCACCGGCGTGCCAAAGCCTGCCGCGCCTTCGAAGAACGCACCGAAACAGAAGGCGATCAGCAGCAACTGCAAGCGTCGGTCATCGGTGATGCGTGCGAGGGAATCCTGCAGCACTTTGAACGAACCATTCTCGGTGGTCAGGCGATGCAGGAAGATGATGTTGAGCACAATCCAGCCAATCGGCAGTAAGCCATTCGCCGCGCCGAACAGCGCCGCCGAACCGGCCATGCCCGCTGGCATGTCGAAGGCGAAGATCGAGATCAGCAGAGCCGACGCCAGCGCCAACAGCGCCGCCAGATGCGCCTTGACGTGAAAGAACGCCAGCGCCGCGAGCATCACCACTACCGGCACGGCGGCCATCAGCGTGGAGAGCACCGGGTTGCCGAACGGGTCGTAGATTTGCTGCCAGACCATGATCCACCTCTGCTTATTGTTATTGAGGGTGCAGATCCATTGCATGGGGGTAGGTTGCAAGCAGTATAGGTGGCGTTACGCCGCTGTTCGGCTGCGACGATCAAGCCGACAAACGGTCGATAGTGGCCACTGAATCAACGCGTTTATGCCCGGTCGTATCTGCGGCTGCGCGCACTGCGTCCCGAAGACGCGGACAGCGTGGCGATTTCCGTCGTCAAGACCTTGGTTTTTAGGGAAGTGTTGAATGAAGCAAGCGACAACCATGCTGCTCACTGTGACCGCCGCCGTATTGCTCAGCGGCTGTATTGCGGATTTTGATGATGACCACCGGCATGGCCGGCATTACGACCGCGACCATGGCCGTTACTACGACCATGACCAGCGCTGGGACGACCGCGATGACGACCGCCGCGATGGCCGTCGTTATCACCGTGATCGCGATGATGACTGATTGAAAGCAGAGGGCGTTCCCGTTAAGGGAACGCCCTCTGTGCATCAGCCTTCAGTTGAAAAAACGAGCGTTCGCCTGGACGCGGGATCGCGCAGGCACCGAGGCCTCGTGATCGAGCAAATGGGTGGCGAGTATGTCGCTCAGAAAACGGAACTGATCGTTGAGGCCGACCACTTCATTGCTGAAATGATTGCTGGCGGCGGGCATTAGCAGATCGTCGAAATCCTTGTTGAACACCAGCGTCTGCGCCTTGCGCGGCACGACGTGCTGTTGGTAGTAGTTGCTGCCGAACACCGGGAAACTCACGGAGAGGGTGACTTGGGTGTGGATCATGATGTGAACGCCTCGTTGTGTTTCGGATGAGTCAATCGTGCCTTTCATCATGGGAGGGCGGAAGGCAATCGTGGCGATGGTGGATATCGATGGTGGTGATGGTTGAGGTTTGCGGTGCTGCTGATGGCGCCTTCGCGAGCAGGCTCGCTCCCACAGGTGCAACACATTTCAAATGTGGGAGCGAGCCTGCTCGCGAAGAGGCCGGAACCTTCAGCATCGAAATCGACTGACCTGCCTATACTCAAACCAGCACCTCCCCAAGCCAAAGGACACCACCACCGTGAACCCGCGCGCGCTGGTCGTTGCCGCACTGTTTCTGCTGGCCGGCTGCGCCACTTCGGCCCGGGCGCCAGTGAGTGCGCCGCAGGCGGTGGTGGTGTCGGCGCAAACCTGGCAGCAGATCGACCGCGAGATCCTCAGCGCATCGCAACAGGCCACCGAGCAGGTCAAGCTGTTCGCCCGTGGCTCGATGGAACATTGGCGCACTCGGGTCTATCAGCAAACTGAAGAAAATTTCATCCCCTGGTTCAGCAGCTACTGGACCCAGGAATGGCTGTCGATGAAGGTCAGTTGGTACACGATCAGCGCCGGCGGTGAGCAGGACGCTTCGGCGAAACGGCTGGCGGCGTATCTGCTTGAGCAATATCAGGAAAAAGTCCTCGCGCCGGTCGCCGTGGAGATCGATCCGGATGCGATTCTGGCGCAGGCCACGGCGTTCTACGCGCAGTTGATGGCGCAGCAGATGCCGCTCATCGCCCAGCGTCACGGTGTGCCGATTGCGCAGCTCAACGGACGCTTGCAGAAGATCCCGGCCATCGCCCTCGGCCCGCCGCCGGCGCGGGATGCTTCGCTGTTCAAAGTCATCAGCACCGAGCCGCTCAACACCCTCCCGGCGTACGCCGCGCTGATCGATAAGATCCACACCGACGGGGGCGTCAAGGGCATTTCCTCCACCGACGCGGCGATGGCCCCGGTGGCCAAGCGCGCCAGCCAGCGCATCGAAGCCGAAATGGCCCCGCGCGGCGCCGCCAGTGCGGTGGCGGCAGCAGCCGGGAAACTGGCCGGGGCGATGATTTCGGTCGGCGTGGCCGGCATACGCGCAATCATCCAGGCCAACGACCGCCCTGACAGTGAAGCGCTGATTCGCAGCAGCCTCGGCAACACCTTCGACAAGGCCTGGCAGAAGCTGCTGCAAAATCCGACCACGGGCGTGATGGCCGGCACACTGCACATGGCCGGGCAGGTTGAAGGCAATTTGGGCGTTAGTGAACCAACGCCTATCGGTGTGAGCGCTGTGCCATAGCGCCTGCACCTGTGAAGTTTTGTTGGCGGCGGTCGCGCCCGGATCAGAGCGGATGCTAGTCTTGCGCAACGCTGTTGTCAGGGAGCCCACATGGGCAATCACAAGATCGAGATTCGCCGCAGTAACGTCGAGAAAATCCTGCTGGCGGCGGAAAAGGTTTTCGCCGAAAAAGGCTTCGGCAGCACCGCCATGGCGGACATCGCTGCCGAAGTGCAGTTGCCGCGTTCCAATCTGCATTACTACTTCAGCACCAAGAGCGAGCTTTACAGCGCAGTGCTGTTCGATCTGCTGGAAGTGTGGAAGCAGGACGCGCTGTGCTTCGAGATGTTCGACGACCCGCGCGTGGTGCTGAGCAGTTACATCCGCGCCAAGATGAACCACTCACGCAGCCGGCCCTACGGCTCGAAAGTCTGGGCCAACGAGATCATCCACGGCGCGCCGACCCTGGGCGAAGCGCTGGATGCGAGCCTGTATGACTGGGCGAAGATGAAGGAGGCGAAGATTCGCCAGTGGGTCGAGGACAAGCGGATTCTGCCGGTGGAGCCGTCGGGGTTGCTGTACATGATCTGGGCGTCGACGCAGCATTACGCGGACTTTGATCATCAGGTGAACATTCTCAATGATCACCAGCCGTTGTCGGATATGCAGTTCGAGCGGGCGGTGCAGACCGTGACAGGTGTGATTTTGCGCGGGATCGGGCTGGAGCCTTGAAGAGTACCATCAAGGGCTTACCCTCACCCCAGCCCTCTCCCAGAGTGTATGTACCGGGGACATGGTGGACACATGTTCGGAGACATGGTGGAGGGTTTTAGATCTTCTTACCTGCCGTCACGATCTGCAAGTTCAAGTCGATTCGAGCGACACGATGTCTACTCCAGTAGACATCGTGGATGCCGTCCTCCGTCGTCTCCCTGATCGCTATGCACCTGCCATAAAAAGCCTTTCCGATCTTGTATTCCCGATTCCTCCAGAAGATTTCGCCTCCCACCTGTACCTTCCTGACCACATCTGCGTCGTTGTACTCCGGCTCCGCCGGTTGCTCCTGATATTCCCGTGGGCTGCCACTGTAACGAGTCGCCGGCACCGCCATGCCCAGCGCCTGATGAGGGCGTTTCTGGTTGTAGATGTCGCGCCAGGTATCAAACGCCCGTTGTGCGTCGTCGAGATCGGTGAAAAACCGGCCTTGCAGGACTTCATTTTTCAGGCTGCGGTGGAAGCGCTCCAGTTTTCCCTGAGTCTGCGGGTGATAAGGCCGGGAGTGGCCGACCTTGATGCCCTGGCTCATCAGCCAGACTTCCAGCGCGGTGTAAACGCCTGTCTGATCGCCCCATGGCGAGCCGTTGTCCATCGTCATGCGCAACGGCAGGCCGTAGCGTCGAAACGACCGGATTAGATGGTCCTTTACCGTTTGGCGCTGTTCATTGGCACATGCGGCAATGCACAGCGAAAAGCGTGAGTGATCATCCAGGGCTGTGAATGGATGACAACGTCCGTGGCTCAGACTGAAATGTCCCTTGAAGTCGATCTGCCATAGATCGTTAGGCGCCTCGTGCTCAAAGCGGATAAATGGTTTGATCTCGGCAGCCTTTGGATCAACACGCGAATGACGCTGCAAAACCGCATGCACCGTGCTGACGGAGGGCATCACAGCGCCTTCATCTTCCAGCACGCGCTTGAGCTTGCGGGCGCCCCAAGCCTCGTATTGCTGACTCATGGTCAAAATTTGCTGCTCAACCTCATCAGCACAACGTTTGGGGGATGTTTTTGGTCGCCGGGACTGATCGTGCAAGCCCTCTGCACCCGAGGTTTCAAACCTGTTGAGCCATTTGTAGGCAGTACTTGGGCTGATATTGAATCGACGGCAAAGCTGCCGAATATTCACCCCTTCTTGCCGAGCCAAATGCACAAACTCTGTACGAAGTTGCATGGTGGATGCCTCTTGCCAGGACACAGGTCATTTCCTTGATGATGAGCAATGTGCCTATTAAAAAGTGTCCACCATGTCTCCGAACACCTGTCCACCATGTGTCCGGTACATACAGGGAGAGGGCTAGGGTGAGGGGTTTTTTCAGACTGCAACGTGATAGGGGTTGCGCGGATCATGATTCCAGTCCAGAAACGGCTTGCCCGTGTCCATCGGTACCATCTCGATGCAGTCGGCCACGGGGCAGGTGATCTGGCACAGATTGCAGCCCACACATTCCTCATCGATCACTTCATATTTATGCGTACCGTCGGCCTGTTTCAAACTGCCGATCGCCTGGTGTGACGTGTCTTCACAAGCGATGTGGCAACGCCCGCAACCAATGCACGCCTCCTGGTCAATCTTTGCGATCACCTGGTAGTTGATATCGAGGTACTTCCAATCCGTGGTGTTGCCCACGGCGCGCCCGGAAAACTCGGCGATATTGGCGTAACCCTGGCTGTCCATCCACCGCGACAAGCCGTCCTTCATCTCGTCGACAATGCGGAAACCATGCAGCATCGCCGCCGTGCACACCTGTACCGCACCGCTGCCCAGCGCCATGAACTCCGCCGCGTCGCGCCAGCTGCCGATGCCGCCGATGCCGCAGATCGGCAAGCCCTGGGTCTGCGGATCACGGGCGATTTCCGCGACCATGTTCAGCGCAATCGGCTTGACCGCCGAACCGCAATAACCGCCGTGGGTGCTTTTGCTGCCGACGGTGGGCAGGGCGACCATGTGGTCCAGGTCGACGCTGGTGATCGAGTTGATCGTGTTGATCAGCGACACCGCATCGGCGCCACCACGATGCGCCGCCCGGGCAGCGACGCGGATGTCGGTGATGTTCGGGGTGAGTTTGACGATCACCGGCAGCGAGCAGTACGTCTTGCACCAGCGCGTCACCTGTTCGACATACTCCGGCACTTGGCCGACCGCCGCGCCCATGCCGCGTTCGGGCATGCCGTGGGGGCAACCGAAGTTGAGTTCGATGCCGTCGGCGCCGGTGGCTTCGACCAGCGGCAGAATGTGTTTCCACGACTCCTCGACACACGGCACCATCAGCGACACGATCAGCGCGCGATCCGGCCAATCCTTCTTCACTTGGGCGATTTCGCGCAGGTTGATTTCCAGCGAGCGGTCGGTGATCAGTTCGATGTTGTTGATGCCCAGCACTTCGCGATTGGCACCGTAATGCGCCGAATAACGCGAGGAAACGTTGACCGCCGCCGGATCCTCACCGAGGGTTTTCCAGACCACGCCACCCCAGCCCGCTTCGAAGGCGCGGACCACGTTGTAGGCCTTGTCGGTGGGTGGCGCGGAAGCCAGCCAGAACGGGTTGGGCGCTTTGATACCGGCGAAGACTATCGAGAGATCGGCCATTTACGCAGCCTCCACGTTGAGCATCAGTTGAGCGTTGATCGCCTCGGCGGCGCGTTTGCCGTGCTGCACTGCTTGCACGGTGAGGTCCTGATCGAGGCTGGTGCAGTCGCCGCCGGCATACACGCCGGGGATGCTGGTGCGCAGGTGTTCATCGACCGCGATGCGTTCGCCCTGACGCTTGAGTTCGCGCGCCAGCGGATCGCTGAGAGCGCTGTCATCGAAGCTCTGGCCGATCGCTTTGAAGATCGCATCGGCAGCCAGTTCGAAGGTTTCTCCGGTGGTTTGCAGACGCCCGTCAACCAGATCGGTGCGGGCGAAACGCATGCCGCGCACGCGGCCCTGATCATCGAGCAACACTTGCTCCGGCTGCGCCCAGGTCATCAACCGCACCTGATTGGCTTTGGCGATGTCCTGCTCATGGTGGGTGGCGCCCATGTCTGCCGCACCACGGCGATACACCAGATTGACGTCGCGCGCGCCGAGGCGGGTCATCTGCACGGCCATGTCGATCGCGGTGTTGCCGGCGCCGAGAACGATGCAGCGTTCGGCCAAGGGCAACTGCGTGAGGTCATCGGCCTGGCGCAGTTCGCGGATGTAATCGGTGGCGGCGAGCAGGCCCGGCGCGTCTTCGTGGGCCAGACCGAGTTGCTTGCTGGCATTCAGGCCGAGGCCGAGGAATACCGCGTCGAACTGTTGATGCAGTTCGCTGAGAGTAAGATTTACACCGAGTTTCTGGCCGTGGCGGATTTCTATCCCGCCAATCTGCAGGAGAAAGTCCAGCTCCTTCTGCGCGTAATCGTCGACCAGTTTGTACTTGGCGATGCCGTATTCGTTGAGCCCGCCGGCCTTTTCCCGTGCTTCGAAAATCACCACGTCATGCCCGTGCATTGCGCTGCGATGAGCGCAAGACAACCCGGCCGGCCCGGCGCCGACCACGGCGATCCGTTTGCCCGTGGCCGGGGCGCGCTGGAACGGGTGTTCGGCGAAATGCGCGTTGTCTACGGCATAGCGTTGCAGCAGACCAATCAGCACCGGTGCGCATTCCTGCGCGTTGTTGCGCACGCAGGCCTGCTGGCAGAGGATTTCCGTTGGACAGACCCGCGCGCAACTGCCGCCGAGGATGTTTGCCGAAAGGATCTTCTGCGCCGCGCCCTGTACGTTGTCCTGATGGATGTTGCGGATGAACGACGGGATATCGATTTCGCTGGGGCACGCATTGACGCAAGGCGCGTCGTAGCAATACAGGCAGCGCGAGGCTTCCAGGTGCGCTTGCCGGGCATTGAGCGGCGGCGCCAGATCAGTGAAATGGCCGGCGAGGGCGGCCGCGCTTTCGTGCGGATGGGGGAGGTGGTTCAGGGTCTCGATCACGGTTTATGGCCTCATGGCTAATTGAGGTGCTGCCTCTGGTGGGCAGTGGTTTTATGGCGTCAGGGAGGGCCTCTTCGCGAGCAGGCTCGCTCCCACATTTGCTATGCGCTCACCTGTGGGAGCGAGCCTGCTCGCGAAGGCCGAAGGCCTGGCTGTCAGCGTTTCACCGCCGTCGGCCTGTGCAACTCCGCCCGCTTGCTCAACAAATCAAACACCGCCGGATAGGCCGGCCGTTCGATGTAGCGTCCGGCGCCGCGTTCGGCGCGCAGGTCGCCGTCGGCCCAGACCACGCGGCCCTGGCTGACGGTGTGGCTCGGCACACCGCGCACGGTCTTGCCTTCGAAGATGTTGAAGTCCACCTGCTGATGGTGGGTCTTGGCGGAAATGGTCCGTGTGCCTTGCGGATCCCACAGCACCAGATCGGCATCGGCGCCCACGCGGATCGCACCTTTGCGTGGATAGAGATTGAAAATCTTCGCTGTGTTGGTGGAGGTCAGCGCGACGAAATCCTGCATCGACAATCGCCCGGAGTTGACCCCTTCATCCCAAAGCACCGCCATGCGGTCTTCGATGCCGGCGGTGCCGTTGGGAATCTTGCTGAAGTCGTCGCGCCCGGCAGCTTTCTGCTCGGCGCAGAAACAGCAGTGGTCGGTGGCGGTGGTATGCAGATTGCCGTTCTGCAGCCCGTGCCACAGCGCCTCCTGATGGCCGCGCGGACGGAACGGCGGGCTCATCACGTAGCCGGCGGCGGTCTGCCAGTCCGGGTGTTGATAGACGCTGTCGTCGAGCAGCAAGTGCCCGGCCAGGACCTCGCCGTAAACCGGCTGGCCCTTGCTGCGTGCGTAGGTGATTTCGTCGAGGGCTTCCTTGGTGGAAACGTGCACCAGGTACAACGGCGTGCCGATGGTTTCGGCGATACGGATCGCCCGGCTCGCGGCTTCACCTTCGACCTGCGAAGGCCGCGACAGCGGATGCGCCTCCGGCCCGGTAATGCCCTGAGCCATCAACTTGCGTTGCAGGTGATAGACCAGCTCGCCATTTTCTGCGTGCACAGTCGGCACCGCACCGAGTTCCAGGCAGCGCTCGAAACTCGCCACCAGAGTGTCGTCGGCGGCCATGATCGCGTTCTTGTAGGCCATGAAATGCTTGAAGCTGTTGATGCCGTGGTGGCTGACCAACTCGGCCATTTCCTCGCGCACCTGCTCGCTCCACCAAGTGATCGCGACGTGGAAGCCATAGTCCGACGCAGACTTTTGCGCCCAGCCGCGCCACTGATGAAACGCTTCCATCAGCGATTGCTGCGGATTGGGAATAACGAAGTCGATGATCGAGGTGGTGCCGCCGGCCAGGCCGGCTGCAGTGCCGCTGTAGAAGTCCTCACTGGCAACGGTGCCCATGAACGGCAACTGCATGTGCGTATGCGGATCGATGCCGCCGGGCATCAGGTACTGGCCACTGCCGTCGAGCACTTCTGCGCCGGCGGGAATGTCGAGGTTTTCACCAATGGCTTTGATCACGCCGTCAGCGCAATAGACGTCGGCGCGGTAACTTTCATCATGGGTAACAACGGTGGCGCCACGGATCAACAGAGACATTCCGGATTCCTCGCAGGCATGACCGACTTGTGCCGGTTCTAAATGTTTTATTGAAGTACAGCGGCGCAGTTCGTATTCCTGTCATCGCTGTCAGGAATAGAAACTAGTCGCGATTTCAAGAATGATCAAGAATATTTTTTATAAGCTTATAGCTGTTTCAAGCTATTGATAAATAAAGATAAAAACGAGAAATCACCAAAATGGGTAGGGCGCTCACCATTTTGACGCACTTGACAGGATGGAAATATGAGCAAGATTTCCTATGTGAAATCAGCCGCTTGAAGTTGTGCTGCGGTTGCGGGTTCACCGACAAAAATAAATGCAGTGCACCAGTTTGAGTCCTGACACTTCGGACAACTTGCCCGACGTTTAGCCTGAGCGTTCAGACAAGTTTTCCCGGACTCAGCGAATATTCAATTAAAACTGATGAATATCAGAAAGTTGCAAAGCGTGCAGTGCACCGCCCAAGCGTTCAGCGCCAGACCCGGCACGTTTATTGATGCCGCCGCTGACACCATGGCCGGTGCGTGAAAGTTGTCAGTTCCTCCGGCCATCGTCCGGCTGGCGCCGTATGCGCTCGCCGCCTGATGAGCAAAAAATAATCAGAAGAACAGTGGAGCGGCCATGCAACAGACCAGATCACAAGTGACCGAGCGCGACGGCTTGTTCGAGCTCGAAGCCGGCAACGACGTCCTCGACAGCCCCCGTTACAACCACGACATGGCACCGACCAAGGTGCGCGAACGCACCTGGAACAAATGGCACATCACCGCGCTGTGGGTCGGGATGTCGATTTGCGTGCCGACCTACACCCTCGGCGGCGTGCTCACCGCGTATTTCGGCTTGAGCGTCGGCGAAGCGCTGCTGGCGATTCTGTTTGCCAACGTCATTGTGTTGATTCCACTGACCCTCAACGCCTTCCCGGGCACCAAGTACGGCATTCCGTTTCCGGTGCTGCTGCGCTCGTCGTTCGGCATTCTCGGTTCCAACGTGCCGTGCCTGATCCGCGCGTTGGTGGCGTGTGGCTGGTTCGGTATCCAGACCATGTTCGGCGGACTGGCGATTCACCTGTTTCTCGGCTCGGTGTTCGAGGGCTGGAAATCCCTCGGCGGCACCGGCGAGGTGATCGGTTTCATGGTGTTCTGGGCGCTGAATCTGTGGGTGGTGATTCGCGGTGCCGAGTCGATCAAATGGCTGGAAACCTTGTCCGCGCCGCTTCTGGTGGCGGTGGGCATAGGCCTGCTGGTGTGGGCGATGCCCAATGTGTCGATGACTGAATTGCTGGCGATCCCGCCCAAGCGTCCGGAAGGCGCCAGCGTGGTCAGTTATTTCGCGGCAGGGCTGACGGCAATGGTCGGCTTCTGGGCCACGCTGTCGCTGAACATTCCCGACTTCAGTCGCTACGCCAAGAGCCAGAAGGATCAGATCCTCGGGCAGATTTTCGGTCTGCCGCTGACCATGTTCCTCTTCGCTGCGCTGGGCGTGGTGATGACCGCCGCATCGGTGAAACTGGTCGGCGTCACCGTGTCCGACCCGGTCACGCTGATCGGCCATATCCAGAGCCCGGTGTGGGTGGCGGTGGCCATGGCGCTGATCATCGTTGCCACACTGTCGACCAACACCGCCGCCAATATCGTCTCGCCAACCAATGACTTCCAGAACATCGCGCCGAAGGTGATCAACCGCACCAAAGCGGTGTTGCTCACCGGTCTGGTCGGGCTGGTGCTGATGGGCCATGAACTGCTGAAAAAGCTTGGCCTGATCGTTTCCGACATCAGCCTGGAAACCGTGTACTCAAACTGGCTGCTGGGCTACTCGAGCCTGCTCGGGCCGATCGCCGGGATCATGGTGGTGGATTATTTCCTGATCAAGAAACAGCGACTGGACCTCGCCGGGCTGTACCGCGATGACGTGTATCCGGCGTGGAACTGGGCCGGTTTTCTCGCCTTTGGCGTGCCGGTGGCGCTGACTCTGCTGTCGCTGGGCAGCGACGCGTTCAGCTGGTTCTACAGCTATGGCTGGTTCACCGGCTCGGCGTTGGGCGGGGTGATTTATTACGGGTTGTGCGTGATGCGGGCGCAGCCTTCTGCCGTGAAAACAGCGGTGTGAGCAAGGGCCTTTTCGCGAGCAGGCTCGCTCCCACATTGGAAATGCATTCTCACTGTGGGAGCGAGCCTGCTCGCGAAGGCGATGCTCCATACACCGCCGAAACTGATCGTTCCCACGCTCTGCGTGGGAATGCAGCCCGGGACGCTCCGCGTCCCAACAGCGGACGCAGAGCGTCCATGGATGAATGCCCACGCAGAGCATGGGCACTATCGGCATCAGCATTGAGGAGATCCCCATGAACGCAGCCGTAGACGTTCTGCAATCCACCCATCAGCACATCAACCGTGATCGCCTCTGGGCCTCGCTCATGGAACTGGCGAAACTCGGCGCCACGGTCAAGGGCGGCGTCTGTCGCCTGGCCCTGACCGACCTCGACCGCCAGGCGCGCGACCTGTTCGTGCAGTGGTGCAAGGACGCCGGTTGCAACGTCACGGTCGATGCCGTCGGCAACATTTTCGCCCGGCGCGCCGGGCGCAACCCGAGCCTGCCGCCAGTGATGACCGGCAGCCACATCGACACCCAGCCCACCGGCGGCAAGTTCGACGGCTGCTTCGGCGTGCTCGCCGGCGTCGAAGTGCTGCGCACCCTCAACGACCTCGGCGTGGAAACCGAAGCGCCGCTGGAAGTGGTGGTCTGGACCAACGAAGAGGGCTCACGCTTCGCCCCGTGCATGATGGGCTCAGGGGTCTTCGCCGAGAAATTCACCCTCGAAGAAACCCTCGCCAAGGTCGATGCCGACGGCGTCACGGTCGGCGAAGCACTGAATGCTATCGGCTACGCCGGCCCGCGCAAGGTTAGCGGGCACGCGATTGGCGCGTATTTCGAAGCGCACATCGAGCAAGGCCCGATTCTCGAGGACGAAGAGAAAACCATCGGCGTGGTACTCGGCGCGCTCGGGCAGAAGTGGTTCGACCTGAAATTGCGCGGCGTCGAAGCCCACGCCGGCCCGACGCCGATGCACCTGCGCAAGGACGCCTTGGTCGGTGCCTCGGTGATCGTCGGCGCCGTCAACCGCGCCGCCCTCGGCCATCAGCCCCACGCCTGTGGCACGGTCGGCTGCCTGCAAGCCTATCCCGGCTCGCGCAACGTGATTCCCGGCGAAGTGCGCATGACTCTGGATTTTCGCCACCTGGAGCCGGCGCGGCTGGATTCGATGATTGCCGAAGTGAAACAAGTGATCGAGGCGACCTGCGAAGAGCACGGCCTTACCTACGAACTGACCCCGACCGCCGACTTCCCGCCGCTGTACTTCGAAAAAGGCTGCGTGGAAGCGGTGCGCGGTGCTGCGAAAGGGCTGGGTCTGTCGCACATGGACATCGTCAGTGGTGCCGGGCATGACGCGATTTTCCTCGCCGAGCTCGGCCCGGCGGGAATGATTTTTGTGCCATGCGAGGGCGGGATCAGCCACAACGAAATCGAGAATGCCGCGCCGGATGATCTGGCAGCGGGGTGCGCGGTGTTGTTGCGGGCGATGCTCGCGGCGTCGGCGATGGTGGCGGCCAGCGAGCGTGCCGCCTAAGGTAAACACACCCAGTAAACCTGTGGGAGCGAGCGTGCTCGCGAATGCGCCGGGTCAGTCACCGAATGGTCTGTCTGACCCAGCGCTTTCGCGAGCAGGCTCGCTCCCACAGGGGTTTTTTGGCGATTTTGGGGTTGTGGCACGATCCCGAGCCGCCGCGGTCGTACTCTTCACCTAGCCGCATCACAGTGTGGAGATCCAATGAGCCAGGAAGTCCTGACCACCGAAACCAACCGTCGCCAGTTGCAGCAGATCATTGCCGGGCTGTCGGACGGGGTGATTCTGCTGGAACTCGACAAAAGCATTCTCTGGGCCAACGAAGCGGCGCTGACCATGCACGGTGTCAGCACCATCGGTGATCTGGGCAGTAACGCCGACGAGTACGCCAGACGCTTCACGCTGCGCTATCGCAATAATCATGTCTTGCCGCCGGACAACTACCCGATCAGCCGCGTCGCCCGCTGCGAGGCGTTCAATGATGTGCTGATCGAAGTTTCGTCCGTGGACGACCCGGAGCGGGTCTGGGTGCACAGTGTGCGCAGCATGGTCCTGACCGACCGCGTCGGCCAGCCCGAGTCGCTGGTGCTGATCATGAGCGACGTCACCGATTGGGCCAATGCTGAGCTGCGTTTCGAAAAAACCTTCAATGCCAACCCTGCACCGGCAGTGATCTGCCGACTCAGCGATTTGCGCTACATCAAGGTCAACCCGGGCTTTCTGGAAATGACCGGCTATACCCGCGATCAGGTGATCGGCACTTCGGCTTACGAAATCGATATCTTCGAGCAGGCGGATCAGCGCGATCTGGCTGTCCAGCGCTTGCGCGATGTCGCGACCATTCCGCAAATGCAGGCGGAGTTGCGCCTTCCCGACGGTGGCAGTAAACAGGTGATCGTTGCCGGTCAGCCGCTGCTGCTCAATGACGAGAATTGCATGCTGTTCTCCTTCGTCGACATGGAGCCTCGGCGCCGGGTCGAAGTGGCCTTGCGTCAGAGCGAGGAGCGCTTTGCCAAGGCTTTTCGTCTGACTCCGGTACCGATTTTGATCTGCACCGCTGACAAGCAGGAGGTCATCGATGTCAATCAGGCGTTCCTCGATACCCTGGCCTATGACAGCGATGACGTACTCGGCAAAACCGTGACGCAGCTGAGCTTCATCCACGATGACAGCGCGCGCACGCGCCTGCTGTCGGCGCTGGCGAAGAACGGTCGGGTCGATCGGGTCGACGTGCCCGTGCGCAAGAAGGACGAGGAGTTGCTGGAGTGTGCGGTCTCGGCTGACACCGTGAACATTCACGACACGTCCTGCTATCTGCTGGTGTTGATGGACATGACCGAGCGCAAGCGCACTGAGCTTGAGCTGGTCGCGGCGATTGAAGAGGTGATGAAGGATGCGTCGTGGTTCAGCCGAACGCTGATCGAGAAGCTGGCCAACGTGAAGAAGATCAACTCGCCGCAGCTGCCCAGTGCCTCATTCACTGACCTGACGGCCCGTGAGCGCGATGTCCTGGGCTTGATCTGTGAAGGTCTGGCAGACAAGGAGATCGCTGCGCGGTTGAAGCTGGCGCCCAATACCGTGCGCAATCATGTGGCCACCGTGTACTCGAAAATCGATGTGCATAGCCGCAGCGAGGCGATCGTCTGGGCTCGAGAGCGCGGTTTGTTTTCGGGAGAGTGGGGCACCAAGGGCCAGCGCTGAGGGGTGCAAATGCACTAATTACAAGGGTGCAAATTCATGTATTGGCCAAGGCGTTGTGTTCTTAGGCTGGTGGGGTGCGGTGTGGGCCATTTCGGGCCTGCGATCGTGCCCCTTTTGAAACAGTCATAGGAACAACGTCAATGATGAATCTTGCGCAGTTGCGCGCTCGGCTCGAGCACAGTTTTGCGCCGCTGGCTTGTGAGTGTTCGGTGGATGGTGATCATTCGCTGACGGTCAAGTTGTATCACCGGGATTCGGGGCAGGTGGATCTGGTGATCAGCGGGCTGGATCTGGCTTCGCTGCGTACGCCTGGGGCGGTCGAGGCGTTGGTGGGGGAGTTGCGGTATGAGCTTGAGAGCAATTCCTTGCGTTCTTCGCGGGATCCGGATTTGGCTTAAGCGCGCTTTGGTCTTGGCGGCCTTTGGGCCGGCCATGCTCTGGGGGGGGGGGTGGGTGTATATCCGTTTTTTTGGGTGTTGCGGCTGGCGGTTTCGCCCTTACGGCGAGTCCCTTTTGGCAAACGCCCCAAAAGGAACCAAAAGGTCTTCGCCCTGACGTTCGGCCCGCTCGCTGAGGCTCGGGGTTCCTTCGCTCCGGGATCGATCCTGGCGCAGCGGCTCCGGTTTGCTTCGCTGCACCTACACTCGCTGTGTACGACTGCGTCGTACGGTCGCTGCGCTCCCACGCCCGGATCAATCCCTCCACTCAGCCTGCCGACGGGCTCCAAGATCAAAAGCGGTACTTGAGCTAACGCTCATCGTGTGTAGATACCGTCTTGAGCCTCACCGGGCAAGCGCAAGTTTCGGGTCATATGGCAGTCCTGACTTGAGCACTCCGTAAACGAAGTGCAGCAGCTTGCGCATTGCTGCGCAGATGATCTGCTTGGGGGCCTTGCCATTGGCTTCCAGGCGTTCTTTCATCGCCTTGATCGCCTTATTGTGTTTCAGCGCCACCATGCCAGGCATGTAAAGGCCTGCACGCAGCCGTGCTGACCCTACTCTTGAGATCAGGGTGTGACCTTTGAGCTTTCCTGATTCCTGCAGCTTTGGATTGAGCCCTGCAGCAGCGACCAGTTGGCGAGGATCACTGTATTTGCGCAAGTCACCCAGTTCGGCGAGCAATCGTTCAAGCGTTTTTTGTCCGATGCCGTCGATGGTTACGATGAGATCCCGCATCTGACGCATATCCGGGTCGTCATCGATGTGTTTTTTGATCGCCTTATGCGTTTCTACGATCTCTTTTTCGATATGGCGCAGAACGGAGTTGATCGAGTCTTTGACCTTTTCGTCGGAAACGTCCAGACGATTAAGCTCCATTTGTTCCATTTCCTGAAGGTCATCCAGGCGGCGCACCATTGCTTTTAACTGGCGGTATTTCAGCGGCTCAGGCGCCCATGGGTGAAGTTTTTGATCCTTTTCCCGGGCAAAGTCGGCGATCAGTTTGGCATCGCTTTTATCGGTCTTGATGCGGCGCAGTTCGCTGTCAGCGTACGCTTTGGTCGTAGCCGGGTTCACGACGCAGACCCGGAAGCCTTTGTTGTAAACGAATTCCGCGAGCTCCAAGTGGTAGACGCTGGTGGCTTCCATCACGATCAGGGCCGAACGCTCGGCGTTTTTTTCTAGCCACGCCTCAAACTCTTTAAAGCCCTTTGGATCGTTGGCCAGCTTGGCCTTGGTTTTGTGCTTGCCGTTGGGCTGGTGTGTAGCGATATCAAAGGTGTTCTTTGCGATGTCGACGCCAACGAAACCGGACATGATCGTTTCTCCACTTGTTCCCTGTTGCGATCATCACGTCACTCTGTCCAACCTTGCGAATGCGGGCTCTCGCCGCAGGCGGGCCCAAGATACCGTGCGAACTGTACGAGTGAGTGTGGAGGGCTGGAGCACGATCTACGTCACAGGCAAAAAGCCTAAGGAGCTGCGCGGCTTCCAAGTCCCTCCCTCGATGATCAGTCGAGAACTATCGCTCCTGACGGAGCGTTAGTCGAGATACAAGGAGCTGCCGAAGGCTGCGATCTTTTGATTTTGATTTTGATTTTCTGTGGGAGCGAGCCTGCTCGCGAAGGCGGCCTGACAGCCGACCTGGTTGTTACTGAACTCACTCGATCAAACCTGTGGGAGTGAGCCTGCTCGCGATGAGGCCCTCGCCGACAACCATCATCCCAATCCAGCCCTCTGCCGGAAAATCCCCGCAAAAACCGACAGCCCAAACCAGCCAATCTCCCCAATCCACTGGCGCTAACAAGGCGCTCAGCTATAAAGAATGAGTGGTCAGGTCTTCCGTGGCCGGTTGGGTTGCGGGAGTTTGTCTCTCTTTACCGCGGGTCGTCCTATGAATAATCCTGGGAAACGCGTATTGCCGTTGGTTTTTCTTGCAGTTTTGTTGGCCGGTTGTGCCAGTCCTCCACCCCCTGCGCCTGTCGCGCCGCCGCCACCGCCGGAACGTCGGTGTGAGGTGCTGGAAAATACTGAGGTTGCCGGGGATGTGTATGTGGATGGGCAGGTGACGCGCCACATCACCACTACGCGTTGCATAACCCAATAAGATTCGCGATTCCTCGATTGCACGAAGCCTGGAACCCAGCAGTGACCCTGTGGGAGCGAGCCTGCTCGCGAATGCGTGGTATCAGTCAAAACATAGCTGACTGACACAACGCTTTCGCGAGCAGGCTCGCTCCCACACGGGTTAGCAATTTGCCCTGGATATCAGGACAGGAACCCGCCATCCACATTCAGCGCCACGCCAGTGGTGTAGCTCGACGCATCGCTGGCCAGGTACAGCACCGCGCCGGCCATTTCGCTTGGATCGGCTACGCGTTTGAGCGGGATCTGGGTCAGTGCCTGTTTCAGAATCGCATCGTTCTTGACCAGCGCCGAGGCGAATTTGGTGTCGGTCAGGCCGGGGAGCAGGGCGTTGCAGCGGATGCCGAATTGCGCGCATTCCTTGGCGAAGACTTTGGTCATGTTGATGACCGCCGCTTTGGTTACCGAATAGATGCCCTGGAAGATGCCCGGCGAGATGCCGTTGATCGAGGCGACGTTGATGATGCTGCCGCCACCGTTTTCGCGCATGAGCTTGCCGGCTTCGACCGACATGAAGAAGTAGCCGCGAATGTTCACATCGACGGTCTTCTGGAACGCCCCCAGATCGGTGTCGAGCACGTTGCAGAATTGCGGGTTGGTCGCGGCGTTGTTGACCAGGATGTCGAGGCGGCCGAATTGTTCCTTGATCCCGGCGAAGACCTGGCTGATCTGCTCCATCTCACCGATGTGGCAGGCCACGGCTGTCGCCTTGCCGCCGGCGGCGATGATGGCGTCGGCGACGTGTTGGCAGCCTTCGAGCTTGCGGCTCGAGACGATCACGTGGGCGCCTTGCTGGGCCAGCAGTTTGGCGATGGCTTCTCCGATGCCACGGCTGGCGCCGGAGACGAAAGCGATTTTGCCGTCGAGGTCGAACAACTGAGTCTTGGACATGGGTTTCCCTTGTTGAAAGTCTTGTTATTGGCCCGGATCAGAGGCTGGATTTCTGAATGACCTGCAGGCTCATCTGCTCCAGCAGTTTGTTCATGTGAATGAACTGCGCGAAGCGTTTGTCCTGTGTCTGGCCATGGTAGAAGCGGTAGTAGATCTGCTGCACGATGCCGGCCAGGCGGAACAGGCCGTAGGTGTAGTAGAAGTCGAAATTGTCGATGCGGATGCCCGAGCGCTCGGCGTAGTAGTCGACGAATTCGCGGCGGGTCAGCATGCCCGGCGCGTGGCTTGGCTGGCGGCGCATCAGTTGCACCGGTGCCGGGTCGCCGGCTTCGATCCAGTAGGCGAGGGTGTTGCCCAGATCCATCAGCGGGTCGCCGAGGGTGGTCAGTTCCCAGTCGAGCACGCCGATAATTTGCATCGGATTGGCCGGGTCGAGAATGACGTTGTCGAAGCGGTAGTCGTTGTGGACGATGCTCGACGTCGGGTGGTCGGCCGGCATCTTGTAGTTGAGCCAGGCTTTGACCGCTTCCCAGTGCGGCGCGTCCGGGGTCAGGGCTTTTTCGTAACGCTCGCTCCAGCCCTTGATCTGCCGGGCGACGTAGCCTTCAGGCTTGCCCAGATCGCCGAGGCCGCAGGCGTTGTAATCGACCCGATGCAGTTCGACGAACCGGTCGATGAAGCTTTTGCACAGCGCTTCGGTTTTCGCCGAGTCGAGGCCCAGCTCCGGCGGCAGTTCAGCGCGCAGGATGATGCCCTTGACCCGTTCCATCACATAGAACTCGGCGCCGATAACGGCTTCGTCGGTGCAATGCACGTAGGCCTTCGGGCAATACGGAAAGCCGTCGCGCAATCGGTTGAGAATGCGGAACTCACGGCCCATGTCGTGGGCGGATTTGGCTTTGTGGCCAAACGGCGGACGGCGCAGAACGAATTCTTGCTCGGGGTATTCCAGCAGGTAGGTCAGGTTCGACGCGCCGCCAGGAAACTGGCTGATCTGCGGCGTGCCGGTCAGGCCGGGAATGTGCGCCTTGAGGTACGGATCGATCAGGCTGGCATCAAGTTCTTCGCCTGCGCGGATCCGGGTGGACTGGTCAGTAAGCGCCATGCTTATCCCTTCTGCTTATTTTGGAGGCCAGACATCATTGGCTAATCTAATAGCGCGCTCGGGTGCTCACAAGCGCGGGTCGGTCTTATAGGTTAGCGTGTTGCTGGATAATCAACTTTGAGAATGGGGCAAAGATCGGCGCGGTTCGACGATGCCACGCGCGTTAATGCACGCGCTGGTTGTTCAACTTGGGCGGCAAGGCGACGGGAGTCAGCACCGGTTGCCCGGAGAAAAACGCCATCAGGTTTTTCCCCACCAGTTCAACGGTGCCTTGCGTGGCTTCAGGGGACAACCCGGCGACGTGTGGGGTTAGCACAACGTTGCTGAGGTGTTTCAGGGCGTCGGGCACTTCCGGTTCGTGATCGAACACGTCCAGCGCTGCGCCGGCGATACGACGTTGCTCAAGTGCGGTGATCAGGTCTGCCGTTGCGATAACGCTGGCGCGGGCGATGTTGACGATAAAACCCTTGGGGCCGAGCGCATCGAGCACTGCTCGCGTCACCAGATGTTGCGTACCAATGCCGCCGGGCGTGGCAACGACCAGGAAGTCCGAGGCTCGCGCCAGATCGGTGGGTGTCGAGCAGAACGCATAAGCGACTTCGCTGCGCACCTGGCGGCTGTGGTAGCTGACCTGCATGTCGAACCCGAGCTCCGCACGTTTGGCAATCGCCATGCCCACGGCGCCCAGCCCGAGGATGCCCAGACGCTTGCCGGCCAGCGACGGGCGCATGATTTTCGGCCATTCACCGCGGCGCACGGCTGCATCGCAGCGCGGGATGTCGCGGACCAATGCCAGCAGCAACGCCATCGCATGATCGGCCACTGACGAGGCGTTGACTCCGGCGCCATTGGTGACGGTGATCCCACGGTCACTGGCCGCTTGCAGATCGACCTGTTCGTAACCGGCGCCGATCACCGTGATGATTTTCAGGGCGGGCAGGGCGCTGATCTCTTGCGCAGTCAGGCCCAGTGGGCCGCGAGTGAGCACGGCATCGATGCGACTGCCATGGGTGGCGATGGCTTGCGCACGTTCGGCTGGCGTTGGTGCGAGGATCAGGTGGAATCCCTGATGCTCAAGAATCGGCAGATAGTCATTGATCGTTTCAACCAGTACCAGAACGGTTGCGGGCATTGCGCGGCTCCTGTGATTGGCGGCGGGTGGGTCGCGAAAGTCGACTCAGAGTGCTGAATCCGCAGCGGCTTGGCAATCGTTGCATTCGCGCAGTGGTGCTTTGATTCTGGACGGGTTCGTGGAACAAGCAAGCACGCAGGCATGGGCGCTGCGAATCAGCTCACGTATTGCGCAATGCCGTTGCCAAACGACCAGTTCTCTTTCTTTACCTCCAGCAGATTGATGAACACATCCTCCAGGCGAATACCCAGTTGCGCATGCAGGCTCTCGGCAATGGTTTTGAACAGCAACTGCTTCTTTTCCACGCTGCGCCCTTCGCTGATGGTGATCTGGATGAACACCACGCCGTCGCTGCGCTCGATGCCGAGGTATTGCGGGTCATACACGAAGTGCTGGCCGTCGTGCTCGTTGAGAATCTGGAAGTTGTCGTGCTCGGGCACATCGATACAGGTGCGCAGGGCGGCGTAGATCTGTTCGCCGATGCGCCTGGCGAAAGTGGGGTCTGGGTTTTGCTGGATGTCGACGCGGACCAGTGGCATGGGAGGCTCCTTGGGTTATGGCTTCTCTCACGCTAGATCAATGGCGGAGTTCTGGCAGGTAGTTGGTCTGGAATATTGCGGACCACTCGTATGAGGAGGCTTACGTGAATCGCGGATTTTGCCTACGGGGATGGCAGATGCGTCTGCTGGTCAGCGTGAATGGAACAGTTTGATGATAAGGGCATGACGATAGCCGTCGATGTGCATGCAAATGCTGACACCGATCCGCCAGCAGCCAAGGAGGGCAAACGTTCCATAACGATCGCGAAAATCTGGAGCTAGACAGGCTGGAAAACGAATCAAGGAAACTCGTGGCTGAATGGAAAAAGCTTCAGGCTGAAGAGAAAAAGTTATCAAGGGAGACGAAGCTCTATCCAATTGCAGTGTTTGGTGGAGTCTTGACTGCAATCACCGCAGTGGCAGGGTTTTTCTTCAAGTTGTGAGTCTTCATGCTTCACAACCGTCAGGCGCATTATTCAAAGGTTAATCAGTATGAGCACATATGACCGTAAGGCACGACTGGAGCAAATTGAGCGAGAGTTCGCAGAATATGACGAAGCGGTGCGCAATAGAGACAAGCGCGAAAATGGCAAGCTCTGGTTGCTTTTCGGCTTCGGGCTGTACTGCGTTTTATTGGGTTTCATGCTCGGCATATCGCTCTAGGCGCATTCGATGACGCATGGGTGGGTACAAAACGTATCCGTTTGCGGCATCCGACGTATCCATAAACGACCTTGTTTTTTCCATAAACGACCATCCTTGGATCTGCTCCGCACAACCATTCCTCAGCTAAGTCTTTGCTTGCATTGATTTATCACGGAGAATCGCGCCCCTGTTTCGGCCGGAGCATGTCTGTCGGTTTTTTCCGACGCGTCCTGACCGAGTGGCAAGTGACCGGAATGCGGAGATCCGACCGGATGAATGATCAGGCCAATAGCCTCGAAAAGCGCTTCGACGCAGCAGCACCCGCTGAACTTTCGAGCTGGAATCGCCAGGACACCACCTGGATGCTGGGACTGTTTGGGACGGCCATTGGCGCCGGCACCCTGTTTTTGCCGATCAACGCAGGATTGGGTGGCTTCTGGCCGCTGGTGATCCTCGCGCTTTTGGCATTCCCGATGACGTTTTACGCTCACCGTGGCCTGACCCGTTTTGTCCTGTCCGGTCGCGAAGGTGCTGATATTACCGAAGTGGTCGAGCAGCATTTCGGTATCAAGGCCGGTGCCTTGATCACGCTGCTGTACTTCTTTGCCATCTTCCCGATCCTGCTGATCTACAGCGTCGGCCTGACCAACACGGTCGCCAGTTTCCTCGAACACCAACTGCACATCACGCCGCCACCGCGCGCATTGCTGTCGTTCGTGCTGATTCTCGGCCTGCTGGCCGTGGTTCGTTGCGGTGAGCAGGCGATCGTCAAGGCCATGAGCCTGATGGTCTATCCGTTCATCGTTGCGCTGCTGTTCCTCGCCGTGTACCTGATTCCGCACTGGAACGGCGGCATCCTCGCCACCGCCTCGCAAGTGCCGGCGCCGTCAGCGCTGCTGCACACGCTGTGGCTGGCGATTACGGTGATGGTGTTCTCGTTCAACCATTCGCCGATCATCTCGGCGTTCGCGATGGACCAGAAGCGTCGTTACGGTGTGCACGCCGACGAGCGCAGCTCACAGATCCTCGCGCGCGCTCATGCATTGATGGTCATTTTGGTGCTGTTCTTCGTATTCAGTTGCGTGCTGACCCTGTCGCCAGAGCAACTGGCTGAGGCAAAAGAGCAGAATCTTTCGATCCTGTCGTACCTGGCCAACCACTTCAGCAACCCGACCATCGAGTTTGCGGCGCCGTTGATTGCGTTTGTGGCGATCTCCAAGTCGTTCCTCGGTCATTACATCGGGGCCAGCGAAGGCCTCAAGGGCCTGATCGTCAAGAGCGGCAGACGTCCGGGTGCCAAAACGCTGGATCGCATCGTGGCGGCGTTCATGCTGGTGATCTGCTGGATCGTCGCAACGCTTGATCCGAGCATCCTGGGCATGATCGAAACCGTCGGTGGGCCGGTGATTGCGGCGATTCTGTTCCTGATGCCGATGTACGCGATTCGCAAGGTGCCAGCGATGGCGCGCTATCGCGGTCAGGCGTCGAACGTGTTTGTTACCGCGGTGGGACTGGTGGCGATTTCGGCGCTGGTTTACAAGCTGGCTGTCTGACCTGTCACTGATCGTTCCCACGCTCTGCGTGGGAATGCCTCTTGTGACGCTCTGCGTCACGCATGGGGACGCAGAGCGTCCGGGGCTGCGTTCCAACGCAGAGCGTGGGAACGATCAGAATGCTTGCCCGGCAGGCATAAAAAACGCCGCTCATCTCACGATGGGCGGCGTTTTTTATGGCCTTGCAGCGTTAGGCTTGAACGACCGGGATCTTGGCGTTCGCAGCAGCTTCACGGAACTCGGCGATCTGGTCGAAGGACAGGTAGCGGTAGACATCGGCCGCCATGCTGTCGATCTTGCCAGCGTATTCCATGTACTCCTCGACGGTCGGCAGGCGACCCAGGATCGAAGCAACGGACGCCAGCTCGGCCGAGGCCAGGTAGACGTTCGCGCCGTCGCCCAGACGGTTCGGGAAGTTACGGGTCGACGTCGAGACCACGGTGCTGTTCGGCTCAACGCGTGCCTGGTTACCCATGCACAGCGAGCAGCCTGGCATTTCCATGCGAGCGCCAGCCTTGCCGTAGATACCGTAGTAGCCTTCTTCGGTCAGCTGGTGAGCGTCCATCTTGGTCGGCGGCGACAGCCACAGACGGGTTGGCAGCTGACCCTTGACCTGATCCAGCAGTTTACCGGCAGCGCGGAAGTGACCGATGTTGGTCATGCACGAACCGATAAACACTTCGTCGATCTTCTCGCCAGCAACGCTGGACAGCAGACGGGCGTCGTCCGGATCGTTCGGCGCGCAGAGCACAGGCTCGTTGATCTCGGCCAGATCGATTTCGATGACTTCGGCGTATTCGGCGTCGGCATCGGCTTCCATCAGCTCAGGATTGGCGATCCAGGCTTCCATCGCTTGAGCACGACGTTCCAGGGTACGCGCATCGCCGTAGCCTTCGCCGATCATCCAGCGCAGCAGGGTGATGTTGGACTGCAGGTACTCGGTGATCGACTCTTTCGACAGCTTGATGGTGCAACCGGCAGCCGAACGTTCGGCCGAGGCGTCGGACAGTTCGAACGCCTGCTCCAGGGTCAGACCTTCCAGACCTTCGATTTCCAGGATGCGGCCGGAGAAGGCGTTTTTCTTGCCTTTCTTCTCGACGGTCAGCAGACCGTTCTGGATAGCGAAGTACGGAATGGCATGAACCAGGTCACGCAGGGTGATGCCAGGTTTCATCTTGCCTTTGAAACGCACCAGGATCGATTCCGGCATGTCCAGCGGCATGACGCCAGTGGCAGCGGCGAACGCGACCAGACCGGAACCGGCCGGGAACGAGATGCCCATCGGGAAACGGGTGTGCGAGTCACCACCGGTACCGACGGTGTCCGGCAGCAGCATGCGGTTCAGCCACGAGTGGATGATGCCGTCGCCCGGACGCAGGGAAACGCCGCCGCGGGTCATGATGAAGTCAGGCAGGGTGTGGTGGGTGGTTACGTCGATCGGCTTTGGATAAGCCGCGGTGTGGCAGAACGACTGCATCACCAGATCAGCGGAGAAGCCCAGGCACGCCAGGTCTTTCAGTTCGTCACGGGTCATTGGACCGGTGGTGTCCTGAGAACCCACGGTGGTCATCTTCGGTTCGCAGTAGGTGCCAGGACGCACGCCCTGGCCTTCTGCCAGACCGCAAGCCTTGCCGACCATTTTCTGCGCCAGGGTGAAACCCTTGGTGCTTTCAGCCGGAGCTTCCGGCTTCTTGAACAGGTCAAACGGTGGCAGACCCAGCTCGGCGCGAGCCTTCTCGGTCAGGCCACGGCCGATGATCAGCGGAATACGACCGCCGGCACGGACTTCGTCCAGCAGCACCGGGGTTTTCATTTCGAAAGTGGTGATGACTTCGTCGGTACCGTGCTTGCAGACTTTGCCAGCGTGCGGGTACAGGTCGATCACGTCGCCCATGTTCATGTTCGACACGTCGAACTCGATTGGCAGCGCGCCGGCATCTTCCATGGTGTTGTAGAAGATCGGAGCGATCTTGCTGCCGAAGCAGAAACCGCCAGCGCGCTTGTTCGGCACGTACGGGATGTCGTCGCCGAAGAACCACAGCACCGAGTTGGTGGCCGATTTACGCGAGGAACCGGTACCGACCACGTCACCGACGTAGGCGATCGGGAAGCCCTGGCCGCGCATTTCTTCGATCTGCTTCATCGGGCCGGTCTTGCCTTGCTCGTCCGGAACGATGCCGTCACGGGCCATTTTCAGCATGGCCAGGGCGTGCAGCGGGATGTCAGGACGCGACCAGGCGTCTGGCGCAGGGGAGAGGTCGTCGGTGTTGGTTTCGCCGGTGACCTTGAATACGCGCAGGCTGATCTTGTCGGCCAGGACCGGGCGCTTCTTGAACCACTCGCCGTCAGCCCAGGATTGCAGCACGGCCTTGGCGTGAACGTTGCCGTTCTTGGCTTTTTCGGCGACGTCGTGGAAGGCGTCGAACATCAGCAGGGTGTGCTTGAGTTCTTCGGCGGCGACTGGCGCCAGCTCGGCGTCGTCCAGCAGTTCAACGAGGGTGACGATGTTGTAGCCGCCCTGCATGGTGCCGAGCAGTTCTACAGCGCGTTTCTTGTCCAGCAGAGGGGAGGTGGCTTCGCCCTTGGCCAGGGCAGACAGGAAACCGGCCTTGACGTAAGCGGCTTCGTCCACTCCAGGTGGTACGCGATTGGTGATCAGGTCAACGAGGAAAGCTTCTTCGCCAGCCGGAGGGTTCTTCAGCAGCTCGATCAGGCCTGCTGTTTGTTCGGCGTTAAGCGGCTGGGGAACGATACCCAGGGCTGCACGCTCTTCGATATGTTTGCGGTAGGCTTCAAGCACAGTTATTACCCTCATCAGTGGTCCCAAATGGGTGTCCGGGACGCTCATCCCGAAATTGCCGTACTCATGCGCCTCACGACGTTGTGGGTCGTTCGGCCAGAATTACCGGCAATTCCTTACAGAAGCTGCTTTCAAAGTTTTACGCCTGCAGAACGGGGAGCTGATGAGGGTTGGCGTTGGGCTTTTCCCCGCTGGAAAAACCCCTCGCCAACACCGCTCTGAAGGAACGACTGTGCTCGTGACGCTTTGAAAACAGCTTCTAACGGACATTGGCGCCTTAAAAGGCTGGCTGATTCTACGGCAAAAAAAATTTAAAGGTAAGTCGCGCTCTATTGGACTTTCGTGGCAATCAGCGCGGCCGGAGCAAACCTGCGACGCCGGCGAGACCTTGCTGTTTGAGGGGTGATCAATGCCCGACAAAGGGCTAACATGCCGGCCTGTTCCGCGTTTCAGTGTTCTGCCCATTTATGCCCAATCAGACCATCAAGACCCCCTGCGTCGGCCTCTGCTCCACCGTTTACGGTGACCTGGTGTGCCGTGGCTGCAAGCGTTTCCATCACGAAGTGATCCATTGGAACGGATACAACGAGGAGGAAAAGCGCGCGGTGTGGCTGCGTCTGGAGCAATTGCTGTCACAAGTGATGGCGAGCAAAGTCGAGATCTTCGATCCGGCGCGCCTGCGCGAGCAGCTCGAACAGCGCAAGATCCGCTTCGTACCGCATCAGTCGGAATATTGCTGGGCCTATCAGCTGATCGCCCGGGGGGCGCGGGTGATCATTAATCTCGAGGCGTACGGGATGGTGTTGCTGCCGGAATTCCGCGACTGGAACCTGCCGGAACTGCGTGATGCCATTGATCGGGAATTCTTCCTGCTGTCGGAAGCGCATTATCAGCGCTACATTGCACCGGGCTTCCTGAAAGACGCCTTCGGCGCCTAGAAGCTTCGCGAGCAGGCTCGCTCCCACAGGGAAATGCATTCCAGATGTGGGAGCGAGCCTGCTCGCGAAAGCGCCAGTCAGACATGGCAATCCTCAGTGTTTTGCCGTCAATTCCACCAGATGATCCTCAACCTCCTGTGGCTTGAGCACCAGCACATCGCTTTCCAGCGTATCCAGCACCGCTTCAGCGGTATTGCCAATCAACGCGCCTGACAAGCCACTGCGCGCCACCGTGCCAATCACCGTCACCGCCGCCTGGAGCTTGTGCGCCATGAACGGGATCAACACATCCGCCGGGCCTTCCTCGATGTGCAGGTGCTCGTCATCGACATCGAACTCCGCCTGAAACGCCCGGCACTGCTCGCGGTATTTGGCTTCTATGGTCGATTTGAGCTGAAACGTCGGGTCTGCCGCCGAGAGCATCGGCGACGGATGCGCGGTAATCACATGCAGGTGCGCCTTGGCCAGACTGGCGATGTCGTAGCCATGATCGATGATGGTGCTGTGCAAATGCCGGTGCTCACCGTCGGCATTGCCGACATCGACCGCAGCCAGAATCACTTTGTCTTTCCACGAACCGGCGGTTTTGACCAGCAGCACCGGGGTAGGGCAGTGGCGCAGCAGCTTCCAGTCGGCCGGGGTCAGCAGGGCTTTTTTCAGCGAGCTGTCGGGGAAGTGCTGTTTGATCACCAGGCCGCAACCCTCGGCCTGCTGCACATCGATGATGGTTTCATGCAGGCTCTCGTTCCATGCCTGTTCGGTGGTCACGCTGTAGCCTTCGGCGAGCAATGCAGCCTTGAGCACGCTGAGCAGGCCGGCGTGGTCATGCTTCTTGTCGCACACCAGAAGATGCAGATGGGCCTGGGTGACACCGGCGATCAGCTTGGCGCGTTTGAGCGCCAGGCTTTCTGCATGTTCAGGTTCGATGACCACCAGAATGCTGCGAATGGCTTGCATGAGCGGAGTCTCCAGCAAAGAAAAGGCACGGCGTTGCACAACTATAGTTGCTACCCGAACGTCTGCGACTTGATGCATATCAACAGCCCCCGCTGGTGGTCTGCGGACAGGCCGGTATAATCGGCGCCCTTCGCTCGAACACCTTTTACCGTGAGCCCCATGATCCTTCCCGAAATCCACGAATTCCTTGGCTGCCGCACCCCCGACGCCTGGGTCCAGGCGGCACTGGCCGATCAGGAAACCCTGCTGATCGATCACAAGAACTGCGAGTTCAAGGCCGCCAGCACGGCGCTGAGCCTGATTGCCAAGTACCACGCCCATGTCGACCTGATCAACATGATGTCGCGCCTGGCCCGTGAAGAACTGGTGCACCACGAGCAAGTCATGCGCATCATGAAACGGCGCAAGATCGAGTTGCGTCAGCTGCACGCCGGCCGCTACGCCTCGGGCCTGCGCAAAGTGGTGCGCAGCCACGAACCGGTGAAACTGGTGGATACGCTGGTGGTTGGCGCTTTCATCGAAGCGCGCAGTTGCGAACGCTTTGAAGCATTGGTGCCGCATCTGGACGAAGAGCTGGGCAAGTTTTATTTCGGTTTGCTGAAAAGCGAGGCGCGGCATTTTCAGGGTTATCTGAAACTGGCCTATCAGTATGGTGATGCCAAGGATGTCGCGCAGGTGATCGAGCGCGTCCGTGCGGCCGAGCAGGAACTGATCGAATCGCCGGACGAGGAATTCCGCTTCCACAGCGGTGTTCCGGTCGCCGCATGATCGGGTAGGAGCTGCCGCAGGCTGCGATCTTTTGATCTTGTTTTTACGAATCGAAAATCAAAATATCGCAGCCTTCGGCAGCTCCTACAGAGGTCCGCAATTCAATCGGACATCATTGTCGGATTGTAAAAAAATCTTAAAAGTATGAAACATCACCGAAAACCGGCCCAAGTGGCCGGTTTTTGCTGTCTGCCGTAATCTCCTGTGCGATGAATGCCAGCATAATATCGGCCCTTCCACGTTTGGCTTGGCAACGGTTGTTATGGATAACCTGGGTTTCGGCAAAGTCCTGCTGGTCGAAGACGATGAGCGTCTCGCCGCACTGATCGCACACTTTCTTGAACAACACGGCTACGAGGTGCGCACGGTGCATCGCGGCGATCTCGCCATGGCTGCATTCCTGGAATTCAAGCCGAAAGTGCTGGTGCTCGACCTGATGTTGCCGGGGCAGAGCGGTTTGCAGGTTTGTCGGGAAATTCGCAGTGTCTCGGACACGCCGATCGTGATCCTCACCGCCAAGGAAGACGATCTCGATCACATTCTCGGTCTGGAGTCCGGCGCTGACGATTACGTGATCAAACCGATCAAGCCGCCGGTACTGCTCGCGCGGCTGCGTGCGTTGCAACGGCGGCAGACGCCGGACACCAGCGTGGTCAGTTTCCTTGAGTTCGGGCAATTGAGCATCGACCGCAGTTGCCGTGAAGTGCGCCTGGCCGGTGAGCTGATCGAGCTGACCACCATGGAGTTCGAATTGCTCTGGTTGCTCGCCAGCGCGGCGGGCAAGATTCTTTCCCGCGATGACATTCTCAATCGCATGCGCGGCATCGCTTTCGACGGCCTCAACCGCAGCGTCGACGTCTACATCAGCAAATTGCGCAACAAGCTCAAGGACAATCCCCGCGAGCCGGTGTGCATCAAGACCGTGTGGGGCAAGGGCTATCTGTTCAATCCGTTCGCGTGGGAGCTGTAGATGCTGCGCTTGTTCCTCGGCCTGTTTCTGGTGATGACGGTGGGTCTGGTGCTGGCCTTGCAGGCGGTCGAGCACACCTTCAACGCCTTGCTCGACAGCCAGACGCAGGATTACAACCGTGAAGCCGTGCGCGGTCAGGCGTGGTCGCTGGTCGATCATCTGCAAGGCCGCCAGGGCGCCGAGCGTGAACAGAAACTCGATTCATTGCGTGCGCATTACGGTCTGTCGCTGAGTCTGGTCGAGGCCGATCAACTGGCCCTGACACCGCAGGAAAAAGCCGAGCTCGCGCGGAACCTGTTGGTGATCCGCGACGATTACACGCAGTTCATCAGCAACATCGATGGCGGCTCGCAATTGCTCAGCATCAAGCTGCCGCCGGAGCCGAGCCTGATGCCGTTCTACATCACCGCGGCGTACATGATGCTCGCAGTGCTGATCGGCATCGTTCTGTTTTTCTGGGTGCGCCCGCACTGGCGCGATCTGGAAAAGCTGCGGCTGGCGGCCGAGCGTTTCGGCGACAACGATCTGTCGGTGCGCATCCAGTTGTCGCGGCGCTCGAACATCCGCGATCTGGCCGAGCACTTCAATCTGATGGCGGCGCGCATCGAGGGCTTGATCGCCAATCAGCGCGAGCTGACCAATGCGGTGTCGCACGAATTGCGCACACCGATCGCGCGGCTGTCGTTCGAACTTGATCAGCTCAAACAGCAACCCGACGCGAGCCAGAATCGCGAGCTGATCGCCGACATGTATGCCGACCTCGGTGAGCTCGAGGAAATGGTCTCGGAGCTGCTGACGTACGCCAGCCTTGAGCACGGTGCGACGGTGATCAAACGGGAGAATATTCACGCGGCCGACTGGCTAGACAGCGTTGTCGGCAGTGTGGCGCTTGAGGCCGAAGCAGTGGGCGTGCAGTTGTCGATCGCCGGTTGCCAGCTCGACACTGTAAGCATCGAACCGCGCTTCATGGCGCGGGCGGTGATCAACCTTTTGCGCAATGCCATTCGCTATGCCGAGCAGCGCGTTGAGGTGTCGCTGCAGCGCAATGGCGATGACTATGAAGTGCGGGTAAGTGATGACGGGCCGGGCGTGCCGCTGGAGGGACGGGAGAAAATCTTCGAACCGTTTTCCCGACTGGATGCCAGCCGGGATCGGCGTACTGGCGGTTTCGGGCTGGGCCTGGCGCTGGTGCGGCGGGTTTCGCAGTCCCATGGCGGGCAGGTTGAGGTTGGCGACTCGGTGTGGGGCGGGGCGTTGTTCAGGATGACCTGGGCGCATCTGGACTGATTGATATTGCCTGACCCGGTCCCTTCGCGAGCAGGGGATCGCAATCCAAATGTGGGAGCGAGCCTGCTCGCGAAGGGCGCGGTGTTCAGCGGGTCACGCCGAGTCGCTCATGCCACTGGGCGATCGATTCTTCAGGATATTCATCAAACTGCTGATCCTTCGGCTTCGCCTCGACCTCAACCCACGGCGCTTTCGAGCCAAGCATCAGGTGCGTGTGTTCCGGCGGCACCGGCAGTGGCGTGTCGATCGCCGAGGCGAATGGGTGAATCAGCTCTGGCCACTCCGGGCTGAACAGCCACAGGCCGCTGCCGCACAGCGAGCAGAAGTGGCGCTCGGCGCTGCTGCGGTGGGCGCGTTTATCGCCTTCAGCTTTCATCTTCGCGTGATAGATGCTGATGTTTTTGCGCCCGCGAACCTTGAGAGTGGTCGCGTCGCCGCCAAGGTTGATCGCATAACCGCCGCCGCCCTGGGTCTTGCGGCAGATCGAGCAATAGCAGCGTTGATAGGGATAAGGATGGGCGCTGTCGAGGCTGACGTGACTTCGCCGCAATGGCAGGAGCCTTCGAGGTGCATGGTGCTCTCCTGTGTCTGAATGGTCCGCTTCAGCCTAGAACATTCTGCTGGATGCTTGCCGGTGTGATGCGACCGGCGGGCGCAGCGTCTAGCCCCAGTGTCCCCGCGATCCCATGGGGCGAGACTTTCGGAACCCGGCATGCAAGCGCTGTTGAACGAGATCCTTGACGCCGTCCGGCCCCTGATCGGGCAGGGCAAAGTTGCTGACTATATTCCCGCCCTCGGCACGGTACCGGCCAACCAGTTGGGCATCGCCGTGTACAGTAACGATGGCGAAATGTATTGCGCCGGCGACGCTGAAACGCCGTTCTCGGTGCAGAGTATTTCCAAGGTATTCAGCCTGGTGCAGGCCATCGATCATTCCGGCGAAGCGATCTGGGAGCGGCTTGGCCACGAGCCGTCCGGCCAGCCGTTCAACTCGCTGGTGCAACTGGAATTCGAGCGCGGCCGCCCGCGCAATCCGTTCATCAATGCCGGTGCGCTGGTGATCTGCGACATCAACCAGTCGCGCTTCGCCGCGCCGACACTGTCGATGCGCGACTTCGTCCGGCGTCTGTCCGGCAACCCGCAAATCATGATCGACGGCAAGGTCGCCGACTCCGAATACCAGCACCGCGCGCGCAATGCGGCGATGGCCTATCTGATGCAGTCGTTCGGCAACTTTCACAACGATGTCGAAGCGGTGTTGCGCAGCTATTTCAGCCACTGCGCGCTGCGCATGAACTGCATCGATCTGGCCCGGGCGTTCTGCTTTCTGGCCAATGACGGGTTCTGCAAGCACAGCGGCGAGCAGATCCTGACGCGCCGCCAGACCCAGCAGGTCAATTCGATCATGGCCACCAGCGGTTTGTACGACGAGGCGGGCAATTTCGCCTATCGCGTCGGCTTGCCAGGCAAGAGCGGGGTCGGCGGCGGCATCGTTGCGGTAGTGCCGGGACAGTTCAGCGTGTGCGTGTGGTCGCCGGAGTTGAACGCCGCCGGCAACTCGCTGGCGGGGATGGCAGCGCTGGAACTGCTGAGCTCGCGGATTGGCTGGTCGGTGTTCTGACCCACCTGAACACCACATGACCCTGTGGGAGCTGGCTTGCCAGCGATGAGGCCCTGTCAGTCACGATAAATTTGCCTGAACCACCGCTATCGCTGGCAAGCCAGCTCCCACAGGTTTCTTTAGTGTTTGAGGAGGTGTATTTCAGCCAGTAATCCGCTACATTTTCCGACCGCCCGCTGCATGGTGAATCCGCTTCATGTCTCTTGCGCTCGAACGTCTAGTCGCTGGCACGCCGATCCCTTTCGCTGGTAACCGCGTCACCGTGGTCAGCCCCGAACTGGCCGCGCGGTTTCAGCCCGGTGACCATTTGCTGGTCGAGCAGGTCAGTGGCGAGTTGTTGCTGATCCCCGTGGCCGATCAACAGGCCGCCTCGGTGGCAATCGAGCGTGCGGCTGCGGCATTCACCGCGTTGTCGGCGGTGTCCGATGAAGCCATCAGTCAATTCTTCGACCTGTTTGCCCAGCGCTTGGAAAACCCTGAATGCTGGACGCAGATCGAAGCCGCCAACCGCGCCGACATCGAACGGGCCAAGGCGCGCGGTCGCTCGACCACACGCTTGCTCGCCGATGAACGCATGCGCCGCGACATGATCGCCGGGCTGCGCGCCTGGCGTGATGCGCCGCCCACGCGGGGCAAAGTGATCAGCAGTGTCGAGCACGACGGCTGGAAGGTTGAGCAAGTCGTCTCGCCGCTGGGCATCGTCGCGTTTGTATTCGAAGGCCGGCCCAACGTATTTGCCGACGCCGCCGGCGTGTTGCGCACCGGCAATACGGCTGTGCTGCGCATCGGCAGCGATGCGTTGGGCACTGCGCAAGCCATCGTCACTCACGCTTTGAACCCGGCGCTGGCCGAAGCCGGTTTGCCGGTGGGGGCGGTGTCGTTGGTCGAAAGTGTCAATCACGCCGCCGGTTGGGCGATGTTTGCCGATCGGCGTCTGTCGCTGGCGGTGGCGCGCGGCTCGGGCCGTGCGGTCAGCCAGTTGGGCAGCATTGCCCAGCAGGCCGGTACCGCCGTCAGCCTGCACGGCACCGGCGGTGCGTGGCTGATCGCCGAACGTGATGCCGATGCCACACGCTTCGCGGCGGTGGTGCGCAACTCGCTGGACCGCAAGGTCTGCAACACCCTGAACGTCTGCCTGATTCAGCGCGAACGCGCCGATGAGCTGGTGCGGCTGTTCCTCGATGCCTTGAAAGACGCCGGTACTGCGCGCGGCCAAGGCTGCAAATTGCACATCGTCGCGGGCAGTGAAAATTGCCTGCCAAGCGAATGGCAGAACGCAACGGTCGAGGTTTATCGCGCCGAGGGTTACCAGACCGAAGCGCTGGCCGAGTCTTTGCCCGAGTCGGAGCTGGGCCGCGAGTGGGAATGGGAAGAAACCCCGGAAGTCAGCCTGATGATTGTCGACGATCTGGAGCAGGCGATTGCGCTGTTCAATCGTCACAGCCCGCAATTCACCGTGTCGTTGATCAGCGAGGATGCGGCGGTTCAGGAACGCTTCTACAACGCGGTGAATGCGCCGTTCGTAGGCAACGGCATCACCCGTTGGGTCGATGGTCAGTACGCGTTGAACAAGCCGGAACTGGGCCTTTCCAATTGGGAGAGCGGGCGCCTGTTCGCGCGCAGTGCGATTCTTTCCGGTGATGGCGTGTTTACCGTGCGTAGCCGGATGACTCAGGTTGATCTCAGGGTGAAACGCTGATCTGTTGATCGTTCCCACGCTCTGCGTGGGAATGCAGCCCGTGACGCTCCGCGTCACTGGACGCAGAGCGTCCCTAGAGGCATTCCCACGCAGAGCGTGGGAACGATCACGGTGGGGAGTCAGGCAGCGTGGCTGGCTTGCGCGCTGATCGCGCAAGTCTCAGGCCGCTCGGCCAGCGGCACAAAGGTGCGACGATCGGAAGAGAGCGCGTCGATCGAACCGGTCTCGATGTCATACACCCAACCATGCAGATTCAACCGCCCTTGCTCCTGGGCCAGGCGCACACTCGGGTGGGTCTGAATATTCGCCAGTTGCGCGATCACGTTCTCGCGCACCATCGAACTCAATTTCGCCGCGTCGCTGCCATGCACGCGCGCTTCGTTCACTACCTTCGCCGATTCGGCATGCTGCAGCCAGCCACTGACAGCGGGCAGGTGATCCATGCATTTGCACTGGGCAATCGCTGTCATCGCGCCGCAATCCGAGTGGCCGCAAATCACGATATCGGTCACCCCCAGCACTGCCACCGCATATTCCACCGTCGCCGACACCCCGCCCGGATGCGGGCTGTAGGAGGGCACGATATTGCCGGCGTTACGGATCACGAACAGCTCGCCGGGCTCTTGCTGGGTCAGCAGCTCAGGCACCACACGGCTGTCGGAACAGGTGATGAACAGCGTGCCGGGTTGCTGAGTCGTGGCCAGGTGTTTGAACAGTTCGCTGCGTTGCGGGAAGGCTTCGTTCTGGAATTTCAGGAAGCCGTCGATCAGGGCTTTCATGGGCATGTCCTCGTGGCAGAAATGAGATGGCCCGCACGCAGGGTGCGGGCCGGGCGTATCAGAACGGACGCAGCGGCAGGAACTTGCCGTCGAGGGTCACCACGGCGCGGGAGCCGCCTTCCGGGTCTTCGACTTTCTTGATGTCCAGTTTGAAGTTGATCGCACTGATGATGCCGTCCCCGAACTGTTCATGAACCAGCGCTTTCAGCGTGGTGCCGTAGATCTGGATCATTTCGTAAAAACGGTAGATGGTCGGATCGGTCGGCACGCCGCTGAGGCTGCCGCGCAAAGGAATGATCTGCAGAGCGGCGACGTCATCTGCGCTGAGGTCAAGCTTGTCGCCGACCACTTGAGCAGCGTTTTCCGGCAAAGGATGCTGGCCGAGCAGGGCGGCGGTGACATAAGCCAGGCTGAGGCCGGTGCCGTCAGCGAGATCCTGCCACGACAGATCTTTTTTCGCCTTGGCGTCGAGAACGCGGGTAGTCAGGGCCAGGCTGTTGTCGTTGTAGGCGTGGGACTGTTGCATGGTGTCACTCCTTTCAGGGGTTGGCTTGCTGTGTGTGGAAGCAATGTTGCGCCGGTCGATTCATAGCGTCCAAGACCGATATACAATGCTCCGCATAAGCCCTGCCTATAGATGGTGTTTCCATGCTTTTGCGACATTTGCGTTATCTGCTCGCCGTTGCCGATCACGGCGGCTTCACCCGCGCCGCCGAAGCGCTGCATGTATCGCAGCCGACGTTGTCGCAGCAGATCCGGCAGTTGGAAGAAACCCTCGGCGTCAGCCTGTTCGATCGCACCTCGCGCACGGTGAAACCGACCGATGCCGGCGCGGCATACATTGAATGCGCACGCCGCGTGCTGGTGGAGCTGGAGGCCGGACAGCGCGCCTTGCACGATGTGAAGGATTTGTCGCGCGGCACCCTGCGCCTGGCGATGACGCCGACGTTCATGGCGTATCTGGTCGGGCCGTTGGCGCGCGACTACGGGGCACGGTTTCCCGGGATTCATCTGGAGATTTTCGAGTTGTCGATGGACGACATCGAGGCAGGACTGGCGGATGACTCGCTGGATGTCGCGATCGCGTTTACCCCGGTGCGCAATGCCGATATCGAATGCATACCGGCGTTTACCGAGACGCTGGGGATCATGGTCGGGCCTGGGCATCCGCTCTATGGCAGCCCTTCGGTGTTGACGCCGGCGGAATTGGCTTCACTGGATTTCGCGTTGCTGGCGCCGGGTTTCATTACGCGGTTATTGGTGGATGAGTATTTCCGTGAGCAGGGGATTACGCCGCAGGTGCGCATCGAGGTGAATTCGGTGAGTACGCTGCTGGAAGTGGTGCGGCATGCGCCGCTGGCGACCATGCTGCCCGAGGCGATTGCCAGCGAAGACCGCGCGTTGCGCCGCTTGCGTGTTGAAGGGGAGGCGCCGCAGCGGGGAGCGGCGTTGTTGCGGCGCAGGAATAATTATCACAGCGCGGCGGCGTTGGCGTTTGTGGAACTGGTGCTCGGCATGAAAAGCCCCTCACCCTAACCCTCTCCCAGCGGGAGAGGGGACTGACCGAGGTGTTTGGTCAAGTCACGCCGACCTGAACAAGCTTCGTTGACTCATAATCGCCACGGTCATTCAGGTCTACGGTTGAGCTGAGGCAACTCGGTCGGCTCCCTCTCCCTCGGGAGAGGGCTGGGGTGAGGGGCGACGGGGGCACTCACGCCGCATAACTCAAAAGAACAACAAAGGGCCTGCTCCCAATCGGAAGCAGGCCCTTAGTCAAATAATCTACAACTCAATAAAACCGATCAATCACCCGAACTTCATTTTTGTTCTGCATCGAATCCCACGCCTGTTTCAGCGTCTGCAGCACGTTCCCAATGAAGTCCTTGTCGGCCGCAGCCTTCTTGCCGACATAACCGTGGCCGCGGCGGTACATCTTCAGGCGGGCCAGCAGGTTCTGGTGATTGCGGTCGAATTCTTCTTCGCCAGCGTGGGGCGACAGGCAGTCGATGTGCACCTGGCCCGACTTGCTGATCCAGAGAATATGGCTGTCGTGGCTGTCTTTCTGCGCCGCGAACATACGCGCCAGTTCTTCGATGGTGGGTTGATTGTTCAGATTCATTGTTATGCCCCTTGACCAGTCTGGTGATCTTTCAAAGTTGATTCGCTAATACAGGTAGCCCATCGGTTAGTTGATCCCTGGCACCGAAACCAGGACGTCAGCGTTCGCCCGTGTGAAGTACGGGGTCGTGCATCTGTTGCATGTAGTCGTGTTGAATAACTGCTACGCAATAGCGTCACAACGAGGAGAAGCAGCGAAAACCGGGAGGCTCCTTGACGACAATCCAGTGTCGGCCACAAGCGTCTTGAGAATTTTCGCCAGCGCTTCTCGTCCTTGTACTGGACGTTCAGGCCAGGTCAGCTTCTTCAATCTGCCTTGTGGGCAGCGTGTATCCGGAAAAAACAACTCGGCGGTCAGACGAGTTTGCTCAAGCGTGTTACCAGTGCTCCCGATCGGGGAACGTCTTCATCATGCAAAAGCAAAACGACGCCGTCAACGGTTTTGTAGTGATTATTTTCAAGCACTACATATTGTCGGACAAAGCTGTTTTGGAATGAGAAAAGATCCGTTTCGACAACGTCGAGAAGGGAACCGCGAGGGATTCAGCGAGTCGTCGGACGCGCCGTGCGTTTGCGCGTACCGGCGGTTTTGCTGGGCGTCGACTTACGCTTTTTCTTCCACGGCGCTGCGGCTTTGCCGGCAGGCGGCGGGCCGCTGATGGTCAGGCTGAGGGCGGAGCAGCGGGTGACCTGCTTGCTCATCCACGCGGCCTGTTTGGTCACGAATTCTTCCAGACTCATCTCGCCGCTCTGCACCATGTCCAGGGCCTGTTCCCAGATCGCCGTGGTGCCAGGGTCGGCGATCGCGAGAGGCACTGCGTCGATCAGGCTGAACGCGGCAGGTGTCGCCGCCAGTGCCTTGCCGTTCTTGACCAGATAATCGCGATCAAGCAAACCCTGAATGATCGACGCGCGGGTGGCTTCGGTGCCGATGCCGGTGGTGTCCTTGAGTTTCTGTTTGAGCAGCGGATCCTCGACCAGTTTGGCGACGTTCTTCATCGCCTTGATCAGATCGCCTTCGGTGTAGGGTTTTGGCGGTTGCGTCCACAGGTCCTTGAGACTCACTTTCGCCACAGCGCATTCGACGCCTTGGCTGAGGGTCGGCAAGGTTTGCGGTGCTGGTGCTTCGCGGCCCCTGGCCGGTGCCAGTGCTTCGGGCAATGCGCGCTTCCAGCCCGCTTCGATGATCTGCTTGCCCACCGCGCGCAGGGCCTGCCCGTTGCAATCGAAATCGGCTTGAGTGCGATCGTATTCGTGATTGGGCAGGAACTGCGCCAGGTAGCGCGCGCGAATCAGTGTGTACACCGCACGATGCTTGCCGCTCAGGCGTTCAAGATTCTTCGCGGCGATGGTGGGAATGATGCCGTGGTGAGCGCTGACCTTGGCGTCATTCCACGCCCGCGAGCGCCTTTGCGGTTCGAGATAACCCTGCAAGGCTTCAAGGCTCGGATCGGCCTGGCGCAACGCTGTGAGGATCGATGGCGCCTCACTGTGTTGGCTCAACGGCAGAAAGCCGCAATCACTGCGCGGATAGGTGATGACTTTGTAGGTTTCGTAAAGGGCCTGGGCGATGTCGAGGGTTTCCTGCGCGCCAAGGCCAAGCTTTTTCGAGCAGACTTCCTGCAAGGTGCCAAGATCGAAGGGCAGCGGCGCGACTTCGCGCATGCGCTCGGTCTTCAGCTTGATCACCCGTGCGCTGTCAGCACTGCTGATCGCCGCCGCTGCCTGTTGCGCCAACGCCTGATTCAGGCAGCGATCCTGATCATCACAAACGTCCGACGGCGCGCGCCATTGCGCGGTAAACGCCGTTCCGTTGTGCAGCAAATCCACGTCGATTGCCCAGAACGGTACGGGGACGAAATCGGCGATGCTGCGGTCGCGGTCGACCACCAGTCGCAGGGTGGGCGTTTGTACTCGTCCTACCGGCAACACGCCCTGATAACCCGACTGACGGCCCAGCAAGGTGAACAGTCGGCTCATGTTCATGCCGATCAACCAGTCCGCCCGCGAACGGCCCAGCGCCGAGTGATACAGGCTGAACGTTTCTGCTCCGGGCTTCAGCGCGCCCAGTGCCTTGCGAATCGACGCCTCGTCGAGTGCCGACAGCCACAAACGGCGGATCGGCCCGCGATAGCGGCAGTGCTCGACCAGTTCCCGGGCGATCATCTCGCCCTCACGGTCGGCGTCGGTGGCGATGATCAGTTCGCTGGCTTCGCCGAGCAGGCGCTTTACCGCTTTGTACTGGCTGGCAGTGCGCGGCTTGACGGTCATTTTCCACTTGTCCGGGATAATCGGCAGATCGGCCAGCACCCAGCGTTTGTAGCGCGCGTCGTAGGCGTCCGGCGGCGCGGTTTCGAGCAAATGGCCGATGCACCAGGTCACTGTGACGTCCGTCCCCAACCAGCAGCCGTCGCCGCGACGCTTGGCGCCGAGCACCGCCGCAATATCTTTGGCCTGAGAGGGTTTTTCACAGAGGTACAGCCGCATAGCTACCATCGCTGGTTGGTGTGTGGAGAGGGCACAGGATGGCGGGAGTTCGCGGCGGGAGCAACTTTTATCTGTATGGATATACAGATAAAAGCGTTGCAGGAGGTTTAGCCGTTCGGCCGTAATCCAGTCGAGCTGCGCAACCATCAGCTATACCTGAACCGGTCTCTTCGCTGTGCTCAGGAGAACCTCATGAAAAGCCCCAGTCCCGTGATCAGCCTGGAACAACTTGCCGGCTGCCTGCTGGTGAAGTTCCACGGCATCCAGGTCGCCGCGTCCTCTCACGCGATGATCCTCAACGAAGCCAACTATCCGCCGGTGTACTACATCCCGCGCGAAGACATCGACGAAAAATACTTCGCCCGCACCGACCACACCAGCTATTGCCCGTACAAGGGCGACGCCAATTACTTCAGCCTGCAAGTGCCGGGGCATGAGGGCGCCAATGCGGTGTGGACTTACGAAAAACCCAAGATCTCGGTTGAACCGATCCGCAACTATGTGGCGTTTTATCCGGACCAGGTGAAATTCGAAGTGATCAAAGCGGACGCCTGAAGCAAAAAATGGCGAGAGAATCGCTTCCCTCGCCATTGTTGTCAGCGGGTTTTTCAGTTTTTATCGAGATCGATATTCTTCGTCTCACGCAGACAGATCATCCCCACCACCAGGCTCACCCCGGTGATCAGCACCGGATACCACAGCCCGTAGAAGATATCCCCGGTGTACACCACCAGCGCAAACGACACGGTGGGCAGGAATCCGCCGAACCAGCCGTTGCCGATGTGATAGGGCAGCGACATAGAGGTGTAGCGAATGCGGGTCGGGAACAGTTCGACCATCAACGCGGCCAGCGGGCCGTAGCACATGGCCGAGATGATGATCAGCGCGACGATCAGGGCGACGATCATCGGTTTGTTGATCTGCTGCATATCGGCTTGTTGCGGGTAGCCGGCGAGGGTGATCGCGCCGCGCAGTGCCGCCTCATCGAAACCATCCAGCTTCACGTCGCCGACACTCACTTGCACAGCGCTGCCCGCAGGTGCAGCGACGCTGGAGTAGGGCAGGCCTTGCTTGACCAGGAAGGTCTTGACCTTGTCGCACGGGCTGTCGAATTTGGCCTTGCCCACCGGATCGAACTGGAACGTGCAAGTGGCGGGATCGGCGAGGACGGTGATCGGTGCCTGACGGCTGGCCTGATCGATCGCCGGGTTGGCGTAGTGGGCCAGGGATTTGAAGATCGGAAAGTACAGCGCGGTGGCCAGCAGCAGGCCGAGCATCAGCACCGGTTTGCGCCCGACCTTGTCCGAGAGCCAGCCGAAAAAGATGAAGAATGGCGCGCCGATCACCACGCTGATGATCAACAGGCTGTTGGCCACCGCCGGGTCCATTTTCAGGAACTGGGTGAGGAAGAACAGCACATAGAACTGCGCGGCGTAGAAGGTCACTGCTTGCCCGGCATTGATGCTGAACAGGGCGATCAGCACGACTTTGAGGTTTTCCCATTTGCCGAAGGATTCGCGGATCGGCGCCTTCGAGGTTTTGCCTTCTTCCTTCATTTTCAGGTAGGCCGGCGACTCGTGCAGGCTCAGGCGAATCCAGGTGGAAATGCCCAACAGGACGATCGACAGCAGGAACGGAATGCGCCAGCCCCAGACTTCAAACTGGTCGCCGGTGAAGTAGCGGCAACCGAGCACTACCAGCAGCGAGAGCAACAGGCCGAGGGTCGCGGTGGATTGAATCCAGCTGGTGTGGAAGCCACGTTTGCCGATAGGCGCATGTTCGGCCACGTAGGTCGCCGCACCGCCGTATTCGCCACCGAGCGCCAGGCCCTGAAGCATGCGCAGCACCACCAGAATGATCGGCGCGGCGATGCCGATGCTGGCGTAGGTCGGCAGCAGGCCGACGCAGAACGTCGCCACGCCCATCAGAATGATCGTCGCCAGAAAGGTGTATTTGCGCCCGATCATGTCGCCCAGGCGGCCGAACACCAACGCGCCGAACGGCCGTACGATGAAGCCGGCGGCGAACGCCATGAGCGCGAAGATGAACGCCGTGGTGTCATTGACCCCGGCAAAAAACTGCTTGCTGATCACCGCCGCGAGGGCGCCGTAGAGGAAGAAGTCATACCACTCGAACACCGTCCCGAGTGATGAAGCGAAGATGACTTTCTGCGTGGCGTTGCTGGTCTCGGCGCTGCCCGCAGCGTCCAGCGGCTGAACGTGTTCTGACATATCGGTATCCCTCACAGTGATTGTTTTTGTTGTTCCACTGGTGTTGCGTGTCCGGTAATGCGCGATGCCTGAGTCTGGTGATGATTTCTGTGGGAGCGAGCCTGCTCGCGAAAGCTTTTTGCCAGTCAACTCCTAGGCTGAGTGAGCTACCGCATTCGCGAGCAGGCTCGCTCCCACAGGGGAAATATCTACAGGTCTGGACAAAATCAGTTGTGCCGCCTTCTCGGCAATCATCAGCGTAGGCGAACAGGTGTTGCCCGAGGTGATGCGCGGCATGATCGACGCATCGGCAACGCGCAGACCCGGCACACCATGCACGCGCAATTGCGCATCGACCACCGCGTCACCGTCATTGCCCATGCGGCAGGTGCCGACCGGATGGAAAATCGTCGTGCCGATCTTCGCCGCCGCTTCATGCAATTGTTCTTCGCTTTGCAAGCTGTCGCCGGGCAGGTATTCGACCGGTTTGAACGCTTGCAGGGCAGGGGCGCTGACGATGCGCCGGGTCAGGCGAATCGCATCGGCGGCGACGCGCAGATCTTCTGGATGGCTGAGGTAATCGGGCTGGATAAGCGGCGCCGCTTGCGGATCGGCCGAACGAATCTCGATGCGTCCACGGCTCTGCGGGCGCAGGTCGCACACCGAGGCGGTGAACGCCGGGAAGCTGTGCAGCGGCTCGCCAAAGCGCTCCAGCGACAGCGGTTGCACGTGATATTGCAGGTTCGCCGAGGTTTGCTCGGGACCGGAGCGGGCGAATGCGCCCAACTGACTCGGCGCCATCGACAATGGCCCGCTACGGTCATACAGATAACGCAGGCCCATGCCCATCTTGCCCCACACGCTGCCGGCGATCTGGTTCAGCGTACGGGCGTTTTCCAGCTTGTAGATCAGCCGCAATTGCAGGTGATCCTGCAGATTGCCGCCGACCCCCGGCAGCTCATGAATCACGCCTATCCCTACGCGTTCGAGCAGCGGCCGCGGACCGATGCCGGAGCGCTGCAGAATGCTCGGCGAGCCGACTGAACCGGCGCACAAAACAATCTCCTTGCGCGCCTTGAACTGTTTGATCTGACCTTCATGCTGCGCGCTGACTTTCGCCGCGCGGCCGTTCTCCAGCAACACACGATCAACCTCGACGCCGGTCAGCACGGTCAGGTTCGCCCGGCTGCGCAGCGGTTTCAAAAAGGCCTTGGCCGCGTTCCAGCGCACCCCGGCTTTCTGGTTGACCTGAAAGTAACCGCAGCCCTCGTTGTCGCCCTGGTTGAAGTCATTGATGCTGGCGATGCCGCTTTGCTCGGCGGCGCTGCGAAAGGCATCCAGAATCGGCCACGACAGGCGCTGCTGTTCGACCCGCCATTCACCCTGATCGCCATGAAATTCAGCGCCGCCGGCAAAGTGGTTTTCGCTCTGTTTGAACAGCGGCAGCACATCCTTCCAGGCCCAGCCCGGATTGCCTGCGGCCGCCCAGCCGTCATAGTCGCCGGCCTGGCCGCGCATGTAGATCATGCCGTTGATCGACGAACAGCCGCCCAGCACCTTGCCGCGCGGATAACTCAGCGCGCGGCCATTGAGGCCCGGTTGTTGTTCGGTTTTGAAGCACCAGTCGGTGCGCGGATTACCGATGCAGAACAGGTAACCCACAGGAATATGAATCCAGGCGTAGTTGTCGCGTCCGCCGGCTTCGAGCAGCAACACCCGTTGCTGTGGATCCGCTGAGAGCCGGTTGGCCAGCAAGCAACCGGCGGGGCCGGCGCCGACCACGATGTAGTCGAATTCATCCAGGGACGTCTGCATGCCCTGACCTCGCTTTTTGTTTTTATTGTCGGACACTCTAGTTGTTAGCTTTCGTTAAAAGAATGTTAGTTTTTGCGCAGCCGCTGTGCGTTTTCAAACAGCGTGCAACGACGATAGCCGACAAGGACCCGCCATGTTCGACTGGAACGACCTGCGCTTTTTTCTCGAGCTGCAACGCAGCGGCCGCCTGCTCACTGCCGCGCGCCGGCTCAACACCACCCACGCGACAGTGGCGCGGCATATTGAATCGATCGAGAAAAGCCTCGGCACTGCGCTGTTCGTCCAGCACGCCCAGGGCTATGAAATGACCCCGGCGGGGGAGGCGCTGCTCAAGCACGCCGAAGCGATGGAAAACGTCGCGCTGCTGGCGCAGGAAGAAATCACCCAGTCCACCGCGCCGCTGGGCAAGATCCGCGTCGGCGTCACCGAAGGCCTAGGCATCAAGTTTCTCGCCAGTCGCATGATTGGCTTGTTCGAGCGTTATCCGGGATTGGAGGTGGAACTGGTTGCAGTGCCGCGCTTTGTCAGCATCCTCAACCGTGAAGCGGAGATCAGCATCCACCTCGAACGGCCATCCGCCGACATGCTGGTCACGCGCAAGCTCACTGACTATCGACTCGCGCTTTACGCCAGCCAGACCTACCTCGACAAAGCGCCACCGCTGCATAGCCGCGAAGACTTGGGCCGACATGCGTGGATCGGTTACGTCGACGATCTGCTGTTCAGTCAGGAACTGATGTTCCTCAACAGCTTCTGCCGCAGCCCGCGCGTGGTGTTTCACAGCACCAGCGTCATCGCCCAGCAGGAAGCGGCGCGCTCGGGGTTGGGCATCGCCGTGCTGCCGTGTTACATGGCCGCGTCCGACCCGGATCTGGTGGCGCTGCTGCCGGATGAAAGCATCGAACGCAGCTACTGGATCAGCACGCGGCGGGAGTTGCACAAATCGGTGCGGCTGCGGGTGGTCTGGGATTATGTGGTGGGGTTGTGTGAGGCAGAGCAGGAGTTGTTGCTGGGAAGATCTCAGGTTGGCTCCTCTTTTGCTTGAAAGCGCCAAGGACTTTTAGCAATGGAGAGCAGCAATGAGGGAATGGCTTACCGTTCGCGACATCAATCCGGACACCATGAAGGCCATCAGTGACGGCGTCTTACAGCATGGCCGAGCCTTGTCCGAGGCTCGCGGCGGACAAGCTGAGGCCATCGCCTGTTCGCTGATGGAGAACGGGGCACTAATCGGCGGCGCTTCCGGTAGAACCGAATTCAGGCGTCTGTTTGTCAATTACCTGTGGATCAACGCGCAATGGCGTGGAACCAGGCTGGGTACTCAGGTGTTGCACAAGCTTGAGGCATTAGCGGTTGAAAGAGCATGCGTAGATGCGTTGATCGAAACACTGGATGACGACGTCGCCCGTTGGTACACCCGCTGCGGATACCGATTGATCGCGCACGTGCCTGAGTACTGCGGCCCGTGGAGTCGCCATACGCTGTTGAAAGTGCTTGTGACAACAGGTGCTCCCTCAGGGCTTAATTCGGCGTCCCATACGGAAGTTGGTAACTACTGAGGCGGGAGTTTGTCCATTGTGCTGCCGCGCTCATTATCGATGCACGGCTGCCAGTGCACTGATTCGCGACCGGTCTTCAAGACCAATCAATGACTCATTTCTCAAATCAAAACCTCAAACCCTGCACTACCCACCACCTTTCCGTTAATCATCACCTGCACTCCATGCCGGCCGGCAAAATGCTTGCGCGTCGTGAAATCCTTGATGACCTGTCTGCGCTGCACAAGCGCCACCCCAAACCCCGGCAATTCCACCGTCTTCAACTTGAATACCTTCCTCGAAACCCCGCCGTTCGCCTTCACATACTCAATCGCATAGTCGATCACCAGCCGCTGTTCATGCGCCACCGTCGACTTCACCACAAACGACAACGTAATCGCGTCCCCCAACCTCACCACCGCCGGCTCAACCCGCACATCCAACAACTCAACCTCAGCCTTCGCCCCTGCGCCAATCACCGTCAGCGCGCGCACGTTGCCCTGTTTGATCAAGCTGCGCAGCGCATGTTTGGCAATCCAGGCCGTATGCTTGTTGTTCAGCGACCAACCTTCAATCGTGTCCAACGCCCACTCCGGATGCACTTTCGTCACATCATTCAAATGATTCGCCACGGACTTGCGCACGTACAAGCTCTCATCCGCCTTCAACCGATTCAGTATCCCGGCGGCCAGCAGCGGATCCGCTTGTACCGCTTCCAACCGAAAGGACCACGGCAGGCGAGGGCGGCTGCCTTCGCTGGCTAGTCGGCGGACGTGATGGTTTTCTTCGCGGGTCCAGTCATGCATTCGTTCCAGCGAGCGCTCGAGGTCGCTGCGCAGAAAGTAACGGATGGCGAATTCGGAGGAGCCGAAAGTGGTGAAGTATTTCAGGGCATCCATGGAGGTATCGAAGGCGTGCCCGCCATAGCTCGCGACGTAGTGCGGCAGGCACATGCTGACGAAGCCGCTGTTCAGCCGTGGCGCGAGTTCGAACAGCACTTCGAGGGAATCCTCGTAGTCCAGCGGCAACACGGCATACAGGCTTTCGGCGACGCGGGCCATGCGTTGCATCACTGATAATTCAGCGAGTCCGTCCTGGGCGTGTTTGAGAAACGCCTTGGCCTTGAATGCCGGGTACACCGCGCTCATTTCGTCAGCGATGTGCTGCAAGCGCTCGGCGTTGAAGATTTCCTTTAACGCCGGGGCGGCGGTGTCGGTGGTGCTCATGGTCAGGTCATCGGTGTGCTGATGAACGCATCGGTGCCTTCTGCGTAGGCGGTGTATTCGGCGATGCGCGCATAGCGCGCGGAGTCGACCTGATCGGGCACGACGAGGTTGGTGAAGCTCCAGGCAACCGCCAGGCTTATGCCGGTCTGGGCGAGGGAGCCGTCGACCGGCAAGTCACTGTGTTCAAGTTCTTTTTCCAGCGCGGTAAATGCGGCAGCGAGTTGGCCTTCAACGCGTTCAACCCAAGGTTGGTACTGAATGTCGGCCGGGCGCAAGTTGCGTTCGTAATAAAGCTGCACGGCTTTTTCGCAAGCGGCGAGGCTGAGGCCGATCAGACGCAGGGCGTGGGCGCGTTGTGTGAGATCGCTGGGCAGCAGGCTCTTGCCGGAACTGGCTTCGAGGTAGTCGAGGATGAGGGTCGAGTCCATCAGGACCACGCCGTCGTCGAGGATCAGCGTGGGCGCTTTGACCACCGGGTTGATCTGCTGGAATTGCTCGAAGTGGCGGAACACCGAGACCGACTCGTGTTCGAGGTCAATCCCCAGGCATTTGGCGGAGATTGCTACGCGGCGCACGTAGGGGGAGTCGAGCATGCCGATCAGTTTCATGACGCGTTCCTTCAAGTCGAACCGGTGGGAACGCATAACCTAGCCGAGCCTGAGACAATTGTCAGTCGTCGAATCCGGGTTGTTCGTGAATCTCATCGACATTCAGTTCCAGCCGATAGGCCACCGCCACAAACAGCGCCTGGCACAAACACAGTGTCGCGCTTAGCGAACGAAAGGCCAGCGCACTGCCTTCATTGACCAGCAACACGCTATTGGCAAGTTTTGCCAGTGGCGACAGAGGGCTGTCGGTGATGATCAGGGTATTGGCGTCTTGCTGTTGTGCGAATCGCAGGCAGTGCTGGGTTTCCTTGGCGTAGGGCACAAAACTGATGGCGATGACCAGGTCGTTGGCGCGCACGCTACGCATTTGCTCGCGATAGCTGCCGCCGATGCCGGAGACGAGATGAATGCGTTTCTGCGTGTGCTGCAGGTTGTAAACCAGATAATCGGCGACGGCGAACGAACGGCGGACCCCGACCACATAGATGTCGTCGGCATTGACGATGAGATCGACAGCTTTGGCGAACGCAGCCCCATCCAGTTCGCGGCCCAAACGTTCGATGCCCGATAGCGTTGCGTCGATACACTCGCGGACAAGCTCGCCGCTGTTGGCGGTCTGCGATTTGTTGGCGATCAGGCTGCGGATGCGTTTTTGATAGTTCTGCGCCGGCGTGGCCTTGTGCGTCCAGGCCTGGCGGAACAGCGCCTGCATTTCGCTGAAGCCGCTGAACCCGAAGCGCTGCGAAAAACGCACGATGGCGGACGGATGCACCTCGCATTCACGAGCGATGTCGCTGATGCGGTCGACCATGATTCGCTCGCTCTGCTGGCTAATGTAACTGGCGATACGTTTAAGCTGACGCGGAAGGGCGTCATATTCGTCGCTAATCGTTTGCAGCAGACGCTCGGCAGTGATCGGGGGGCTGGCGAGCGAAAGTTCGTCGGCGGCCGGCAGATCGGGGCGGGGCATAGGACATCCTTCGGGCGGGTTGATCACGCGGTAAGCCTGATCATAGAAGGGCTGCGCGGGCTCTGCCGGGCTGAAACGATGCACCTTGCGAGAATAATTTCCGCTGTCGATGGCGGCATGGTTAGCCGTTTGTCTTCTATATACAGCCGCTGGAGTGAATTTCTTGCTATAAACGCACTCCGATGGCCGTGTGAAGCCTGTGTCAGAGCAGTTTCCTGGTCCTGTCGGACAAATTCCCTGTATTTACAGTTGCTGAGGCCTTGATCGGGCCTTAGACTGCCGCCCCTCGTAAATTGAGTGCCGGGTGGCGTTTGCAATAAAACGATGCCTTTTCGACGGCCGACACGGTTCGCCGAAACGCTCCCTTATTCGCCTTAATGCACGTTTTTTTATAGAGATATCAATGACAAAGGACAAGTTGCTGGCTATGCCGGCAGATGACTACATGAATGCAGAGCAACACGCTTTCTTCACTGAGCTGTTGCAGAACATGAAAGTCGAAACCCACGAGCGCATTGAGCAAAACCGTATCGCCATCGAAAGCCTGGACACCCCGGCTGACCCGGCGGACGCGGCTTCGGTTGAAGAAGAGCGCACCTGGCTGGTCAACGCGATCGATCGCGACCAGCGCATGCTGCCGCAGTTGGAACAAGCTCTTGAGCGCATCAAGGACGACAGCTTTGGCTGGTGCGACGACAGCGGCGAGGCCATCGGCCTGAAGCGCCTGCTGATCAGCCCGACCACCAAATACTGCATCGAAGCTCAAGAGCGTCACGAGCAGATCGACAAGCACCAGCGTCAGGCCTGATTCCATGGCGGCCCCTGAATAGGGGGGCGCCTGCAAGAGATCGCAGCCTTCGGCAGCTTCTACATGGAGTTGCGGGAGGCTGCGATCTTTGTTTTTGCTCGTCTGCGCTATTTCCCCCGTCGTTCCATTGACCTGCCACAGACCCCACGACTAACGGACCATGGATAATGGCGTTGTAGTGGCGTTTAATGCAGTCACAACAATGAGAACAAACGTGGGGTGATCAAGATGACGAGAGATGGATCTCTGGTTGCGGCGCTGCCTGCACCAGTGCTTTTGCCGAAAAACCGCTGGATCGCGCCGACCCTGCAAAGCATCGCCCTGATGCTGTTGCTGGCCGGCATGGCTATGGCCGAGTGGTCGCTCTACCTCGGCATGCCGCTGGCGATACTGATTGTCTGGCTGCCGCGCCTGCGTTCGCGCAACGTTCCAGCTGCTGTCCCGGTCGATAGTGCGAGCGCATTGTCCGCACTGACTCGCGATCTCTCCTACACCACCAGTCACAACGCACTGTCAGCCGCCGGCGTGGCGTTCTCGGTCAAGGCGCTGGCGAACAAACTCGAATCGCAACTCGACGCGGCGGCGCAGATCGTCAGCAATGCCGAAGTGATGATCGCCACCGAACAGGCGACTTCACAGCTCAGTCGCGACGCGCTGGACGCCGCCAGCCAAGCGCATCACAGCAGCGCGGCGGGGCGCAGCGAACTGCTCGACTCGATTTCGCGCATGCAGCAACTCAGTCAGCGCGCCAACGCCAGCCGCGAATTGATCGAGGCCCTGAGTGTGCGCAGCGACGACATTCAGCGGGTGACGCTGGTGATCCAGTCGATTGCCAGCCAGACCAACCTGTTGGCGTTGAACGCTGCGATTGAAGCAGCCCGGGCCGGTGAGCATGGTCGCGGTTTCGCTGTGGTCGCCGACGAGGTGCGCGGACTGGCCGCGCGTACGGCGGCGGCCACGGGTGAGGTCGGTGAGATGGTCGCTGACATTCAGCAACGCACCGCACAAGTGGTGGCGCAGATTCGCGAGTTGTCGAGCGATCTGCACACCGGCGTCGAACAGGTCGAGCACACCGGTCAGCATCTGGAAAACATCGCGCGACTTGCCGCCGGAGTGGAAACCCAGGTCAGCGAAATCGCCCGTGGCGCGCAAACCAATCGCGAGCAGCTTGATGCGCTGTTCAGCGCGATTGAGCAAATGCGTAGCGATCTGGCGATCAGCGATCAGCAGACCCGCCGCCTCGCCGAGGCAGCGGTGCAGATGGAAGGGCAGGCGGAAACCATCAGCGAACGCTTGGCCGAAGTCGGTCTGGACGACTATCACCAGCGCATTTATGACCTGGCGCGCGAAGGTGCGAGCCTGATCGCAGCGCGCTTCGAAGAGGATGTCGAGCAGGGGCGGATCAGTCTGGATGACCTGTTCGATCGCAGCTACCAGCTGATTCCGGGCACCGAACCAGCCAAATTTCAAACCAGGTTTGATCAGTACACAGATCAGGTCTTGCCCGCGATTCAAGAGCCTCTGTTAACGCGTCATGAAGGTTTGGTTTTCGCGATCGCCTGCACGCAGCAGGGTTATGTGCCGACGCATAACCAGGCATTCAGCCAGCCGTTGACCGGTGATGTGCAGGTCGACACGGTAAATAACCGCACCAAACGCAAATTCGCTGACCGCACCGGTATCCGTTGCGGCAGCCATCAACAACCAGTTTTGCTGCAGACTTACACGCGCGATACGGGTGAGCTGATGCATGATCTTTCGGTGCCGATCATGATCAAGGGCCGGCATTGGGGCGGATTGCGGCTGGGCTACAAACCGGAGAATCCACGCTGAGATTGTTACCGTTGACGCAATGAATCTGTGCACGGCGGTTGCTGTTTCCTCTCGAAGGAAAGCTTTAACCTGCGACTTAGTTAGGTAGCTAATTATTTCGGAGGGCACATGCAGTGCAGGGTAGACGTGGCAGTGATGATCGGCAGCGGTGTTCCGGCCGGCTTACGCGCGATGGGGCGCAGTGTGTGCTGGGTGGTTTTGCTCAACGGTGAGCGACGCGGCACAGCCTTCGCCAGTCGCGATGAAGCGGAGGAGTGCAAGGCTGCCTGGCTCGAACAATTGAACATCGAGCCCGGCGACAGCCTGCACTGATCGCCCTTATTTGCCGCGATGCAGGCGGACGTTCAGCTCATCGACAATTACCGCTTCCTCACCGTCAGCACGCAGCCACTCTTTGAGTAATTGCGCCTGTTGAGCCGACCAGAAATCGGCCTCGATGAGTTTGGTATCAGAGTCCAGCGGATGGGCTTCGACAAAGTCATTGATCGACGCTTCATCGGAAGGAAGGCCCAGCTGTTCGAAAAGGGTGGTCAGGTTAAGCTCGGTTGGCAGTTCCATCATCTACTCCTGGGTTGGTGCCGGTACGGCTTGTTCGTTCACTCCCTTATCAGAGGCAGGCGCTGGCGCGGAGTTCGATTTTTGATTCAAGCGAGCGGGCAAGGGCGCAGGCTTCGTTGTGATTGCCGCGGAAACCTCTGACACGTCCTGTGGATATCTCCTTGATGTGAAAGAACGCAATACCTGCCGGCACCACTTGAAAGTGCGGGGTTCGATGATTGTTAGAAGATGTCGGAAGGTTGTCGAGTTCGGCAACCTTCATCGTCAGAGATGGGGTGATTCGCGCGTCAGCCGACGTGGCAAAATGAGTCAAAGTGCACATATGAAGTCCTTTTCATCAGTCGGCCGGGATTTAACGGCCGTTGCGGGTAGTCGTAATGAGCATCGCTGCTCTAGAATCGCCAGTACCTATTGACGACCGGGCTTATCTAAAGCAATTTTTCGCCAGCGATATGTCGGAAAAGTGCTTTTTTTCGTGAGAAATTTCCCTGAAGTTCGTAGTCAGAATTGCTCTAGTCGCACTTGAGGCGTTTTCCTTCAAGCTTTGGCGATTTCAGAGCAGGTTTCACTAATGACAATCCAGTAGTCTACGAACCTCGCGATTCAAGAGTGCTTTGCTCGCTTCGGGTGTTTGAATGTTTTTGCAGTTTTCATCGGCCTGGCCGTTTCTTTGCCGTGGGCGTTTTTCGCTGCGCGGTTTTTCAAATGTGGGGATGTTTCTTTGGCAGTCAGTAACCTCGATATGCATGCTTTGTTCGTGCTGGGTGATTTGCGTGCAAAGCTGGTCAAGCAATTCCAATCACGTTTTGTTTACATCACCGAGCAAAACGCCGAAGGCATTTACATCGCCGAAATCGACACCGAAAGTGCATTGGTAGTCGATGACAAACCGGGACTCAAACTCAAGGTTGGCGACCATTTCATCGCGTCAGTTTTGCCCAGCCGTGAAGGCGGCAAGATGGACATTCGTTTTCGCGACATCAAACTGACGGTCTACGGCTTGGGCGATTACGCCTTTGTCAGCACGGCCGACGGGCACGCGATCCTGTTCAAGGAAGGCCATAGCGTCGTCACCGTGTTCGCCGCCAATGAGCAGCTGCAGGAAGGTTTGACCAAAACCCTTAAAGCCGTCACTGCCAAAGCCGCCAAATGGCGCAAGGGCGAGCTGGTGACCTTCAAGGCCAGCGAGTGAAGCGCGCGGATTTCCATGCGCAAAATCTCGACAGCGCACGCGAAGAAGCTCAGCGCTTGTTCGCCCGCAAGGCCGAACTGCAAGGTGCCTGGCTGAGTTGGGTGGCGTCGCAGCTCTACGCATTGCAACCGGCGGCATACGCCAACATGGTCAGACGTGAGCTGCAAAGCCTGCAGGAAAAGTCTGAAACGTAACCTCGCACGCAGCGGACCCCGGAAAAAGCAGGAACCTCGGCTAAAGTCAGTTGACTGAGTCATTCAGAGGCTTGCGTTCTGTCAGGCCAACTGCCATTGCTGTTAACAGCACGAGGTGCGATGCATGAACGGATTTCGACGGTTATTGGCCGCCAGCGTGGCCACCTTTGGTTTGCTGACGTCAGCGCAAACGTTGCAGGCGGCACAGGCGCCGGTGCACTTTGCCGACCTGAACTGGGAAAGCGGCAGCCTGATCACCGAGGTGCTGCGGGTGATCGTCGAGAAAGGCTACGGCTTGCCGACCGATACCTTGCCGGGTACCACTATTACCCTTGAGACCGCACTGGCCAACAATGACATCCAGGTGATTGGCGAGGAGTGGGCCGGGCGCAGTCCGGTCTGGGTCAAGGCCGAAGCCGAGGGCAAAGTGGTCGGCCTGGGCGATACGGTAAAAGGCGCCACTGAAGGCTGGTGGGTGCCGGAGTACGTGATCAAGGGCGATCCGGCCAAAGGCATCAAGCCGCTGGCGCCGGATCTGCGCAGTGTCACTGATCTGAAGAAATACAAGGACGTGTTCAAAGACCCGGAAAGCCCGGGCAAAGGGCGTTTCCTCAACAGCCCGATCGGCTGGACTTCGGAAGTGGTCAACAAGCAGAAGCTCACGGCGTATGGCTTGCAGGACGACTACACCAACTTCCGCAGCGGCTCCGGCGCTGCGCTGGATGCCGAGATCAGCTCTTCGATTCGTCGCGGCAAACCGGTGTTGTTCTATTACTGGTCGCCGACGCCGCTGCTTGGCAAATTCAAACTGGTGCAGCTGGAAGAGCCGCCGTTCGATGCCGAGGCGTGGAAGACGCTGACAGATGCCGATAATCCCAATCCGAAACCAACCCGCTCGCTGGCATCGAAGCTGTCGATTGGCGTGTCTACGCCGTTTCAAAAGCAGAACCCGCAAATTGCCGAGTTCTTCAGCAAGGTCGATTTTCCCATCGAGCCGCTGAACAAGGCACTGGCGGATATGAGTGACAAGCACACCGCACCTCGTGAGGCGGCGGTCGCGTTCATGAAAGCGCATCCGGACGTGTGGCACGCCTGGTTACCCAAGGATGTGGCTGACAAGGTGACGGCTGATCTGAAATAACGCGGTCAACGCAGCGCACCGCCGACCGGTCGTGCACGGCCAAAAAATCCGACTAGGATGGTTTGTTCAAATCCCTTTGAAGGATTTCAACCATGACCTTTGTGTTGGCTCAATGGCTGGTGACTGTCTTCGCGGCAATCGGCCTGATGCACGTGTATTGGGCGTTGGGCGGGCAATGGGCGGCTGCGGTGGTGGTGCCGCAGGTGCCGGTGTCGGGCTTCGTGGCCTCGGTACGCCCGGCCTTCAAGCCCTCAGGCTGGCTGACGCTGACAGTCGCCGCTGCGCTGCTGGTCATTGCGGCGCTGGTTTGTATGCGGGTCGGCTGGGGCATGCCGGCGGTGCAGCACGAGGCACTGCAATGGGTGATCAGCGCGATTGCGTTGTTGATGTTCGCCCGAGCGATCGGTGATTCGAACCTGGTCGGATTTTTCAAGGAAGTGAAAGGTTCGCGATTTGCGCGGCTGGATACCTGGGTGTATTCGCCGTTGTGTGCGCTGCTGGGGGCGGGGTTGTTGGCGGTAGCTTGGGTTTGAGCTGATCCGGAATTGGCGACGACCCGACTGGCCGCTTCGCGAGCAGGCTCGCTCCCACATGGGAGAGCGGATTCCTGGTGTAGCGATGGCGCCATCACAGGCGCCACATGATCATCAGTTACCACTTTCAGTCTGACGACTGCTCACCTCTGCCGGCACATCATCCCCGGCCATCCGCTTGCGGAACAACGCCGCCCGCGCCAGCAGCAGGGTGGTCACTGGCACGGTGATCGCCAACAGAACCGGAATCAGCCAGGCATGCACCACTGGCCCGGACTTCAGCGCTGAAAAGCAAATGATCGACGCCAGTGCCACACACCAGGCACCGATTGTCGAGGCCAGCGCTGGCGGGTGCATACGCTGGAAGTAGTCCTTCATGCGCAGCAATCCGGTTGCGCCCAGCAGGGTAAACACGCCGCTGAGCACCAGCAGGACCGCCACCGGAATCTCGACCCACAAAGACAATTCGGCGTTCATTCGATCACCTCGCCACGCAGCAGGAATTTCGCCAGGGCAAACGAGCCGACGAAGCCGAACAGCGCAATCAGCAGCGCCGCTTCAAAGTAGGTGTCACTGGCGTAGCGAATGCCCAGGGTCAGCATCATCAGCATGGCGACGATATACAGGTAATCCAGCGCCAGTACCCGATCCTGCGCTGACGGGCCTTTGAACAGGCGCACCAGGGTCAGCGTCATCGCCACGCAGTACAGAAACAACGTCAGCAGAATCGCATTCGACAGCAATGGGCTCATTCGAAAATCTCCATCAACGGTCGCTCGTAAGTGCTTTTGAAGTGCTCGATAAACTGCGCCTCGTCGTGCAGGTCCCAGACGTGCAGCAACAGAACGCTGCGGTCCAGCGCCAGTTCCGACCATACGGTGCCGGGCACCACGGTGCAGATCATCGCCAGTGCCGCCAGACCATGAGCATCGCGCAGATCGAGCGGCACCTTGATAAAGCATGAGTTGGGCGGGCGCCGTCCGGCGTTGAGTACGCCCCAGGCGACGATCAGGTTGGACATGATCACGTCACGACCGACCAGGAGAAACAGGCGCAGCACGGCCATCGGATTGCGAATGCGCGCACGTTTCGGCCGCAATTTGCGCATCATCAGCGGCGCGGCGAAACCCAGCGCGGCACCGAGCAGCAGATTGCCCGGGCTGACGGACAGGTTCAGGGTCAGCCACAAGACCCACAGCGCCAGCGATAACCACGGAGCCGGAAACAGTCGATTCATGGCTGCACCTCGAGCATGTCGGCTCTGGCTTGCGGGCTCGGCACCGCACGTGTACCGAGAACTGCGAGCACATATTGCTGCGGATTGTTCAGCGCATCGGCCGTAGCCTGGGTGTAGCGCAACAGCGGTTCAGCCTTGAACGTCAGAACAATGCTCAGCCCGAGCAGCAGAAAAATCGGCGCGCATTCGAGTTTGCGCAGCAGTGGTGACGGGCGCTCCTCCGGCGTCCAGAAGCGCTGGATACCCAGGCGAGAGAAGGCCATGAGGGAGGCCAGACCGGTCAGGATCAACAGGGCCAGCAATCCCCATGCACCGGGAGGCAGCGGCGCCGCAGTGCCAAGTCCCGACGGGTTGAGCAATGCCCCGATCAGGCTGAGCTTGCCGATAAATCCGGAGAGCGGTGGCATGCCGATGATCAACAGCGCGCAGGCGATAAAGCTCAAACCGAGAAAGGCCATGGTCCACGGGATGACCTGACCGACCACGGCTTTCTGTTCGTCGTCGAGGTTGATGCCCTTGGGCGGTTGCAGCGATTCTTGCGGGCGCGGAAGCAGTTCGCTTTCGTCCTCCAGCGGAATTTCGTTGGCCGAGCGCGAGCGCTCGATCAGTTCGGCCAAGAGGAACAGCGCGCTCAGCGCCAGGGTCGAGCTGACCAGATAGAACAGCGCAGCGCCGATCAGGTTCGGCTGGGCGAAGCCGATCGCCGAGAGCAGGATGCCTGCCGACACCAGAATGCTCAGGCTGGCCATACGCTCCAGGCGTTGCGCGGCGATAATCGCCAGCCCTGCGCAAGCCATGGTCGCCATGCCGCCGTAGATGAGCCAGTCGCCGCCGAAGAATGCCGAGGCGCCGGCCTGACCGGAAAACAACAGGGTCCACAAGCGCAGCAGGGTGTAGACGCCGACCTTGGTCATGATCGCGAACATTGCCGCCACCGGCGCGCTGGCGGATGAATAAGCCGGCACCAGCCAGAAATTCAGCGGCCACATCCCGGCCTTGGCCAGAAACGCTACCGCAAGAATCCCCGCGCCAGCATGCAGCAAACCACGATCGGCTTCCGGCACCAGCGGAATCTTCATCGCCAGATCAGCCATGTTCAGCGTGCCGGTCACCCCGTAGATCAATGCAGCGCCGATCAAAAACAGTGACGATGCCAACAGGTTGATCGAAATGTAATGCAACCCCGACGACACCCGCGCCCGGCCCGAGCCGTGGAGCAACAAGCCGTAGGATGCGGCGAGCAACACTTCGAAGAATACGAACAGGTTGAACAGATCCGCCGTCAGGAACGCGCCATACAGGCCCATCAGCTGGATCTGGAACAGAGCGTGAAAGCTTGAGCCGGCGCCGTCCCAGCGGGCCATGGCAAACAGCAACGCACTGACGCCGATAACGCCGGTCAGCACCAGCATCAGTGCCGACAGGCGATCAACCACCAGGACGATGCCGAACGGTGCCTGCCAGTTGCCCGGCAGGTACACACCGATGGAGCCGGGCACCCCGGTGGTCTGCGTCCATTGCAGTAGCATCACTGAAATAAACAGGCCGAGGAGGCTGGAGAACAGGTTGATTTTCGCCTTCAGCGGCCGGTGTTTCTCGCCGAGCATCAGCATGATTGCGGCGGTCAGCAGCGGCAGCAGGATCGGTGCAGCGATCAGGTGAGTCATCGCCATCATTCTTTAGGCTCCCGGCCGTCGACATGGTCGGTGCCGGTCAAGCCGCGCGAGGCGAGCAATACGACGAGGAACAGCGCGGTCATGGCGAAGCTGATGACGATCGCCGTCAGCACCAGCGCCTGGGGCAGCGGGTCGGTGTAATGCAGCAAGTCCTGGGTCACGCCGTCCTTGATCACCGGCTCCTTGCCGATGAACAGGCTGCCCATGCTGAAAATGAACAGGTTGACCGCATACGACAACAGACACAGGCCCATGACCACCTGAAAGGTACGCGGGCGCAGGATCAGCCAGACCCCGGACGCGGCGAGAATGCCGATGGCGATTGCGATGACTTCTTCCATCAGACGGCTCCTTTGCTGGCGACTGACTTGGGCAGCGAGGCCGTCTTGTGGCCGCGCACCGATTGGTGGGCGAGGGCGGTGAGAATCAGCAGCGTCGACCCGACCACCACGGCGTACACGCCAATGTCGAAGAACAGCGCACTGGCGATATGGATGTCGCCCAGCACCGGCACGCTGATGTGCCAGGTGTGAGTGGTGAGCAACGGATAGCCGACCAGCATCGCACCGAGACCGGTGGCAGTGGCGAACAGCAGACCGGTGCCCATCCAGCGCAATGGACGCAGGCTCATTTGCGCCTCGACCCACTGCGTGCCGGCAACCATGTATTGCAGGATAAAAGCCACCGACATCACCAGCCCGGCGACAAAGCCGCCGCCCGGCTGATTGTGTCCACGCATGAACAGATAGAACGACACCACCAGTGCGACAGGCAGCAGCAGGCGCACTAGCACCGCCGGCACCATCATGAAGCCGAGCGCGGTGTCGCTGGCCGAACGCGGGTTGACCAGATCGGTGACCACGTCCGGTGCCAGCAGACGTTGCTGCGCCGGCAATTGCAGGCTTTCCTTCGGCGGGCGGAAGCGGCGCAGCAGGGCGAACACGGTGAGCGCCACGGCGACCAGTACGGTAATTTCGCCGAGAGTGTCGAAACCACGGAAGTCCACCAGCATCACGTTGACCACGTTGCTGCCGCCGCCCTCGGGCAGCGCACGGCTGAGGTAGAAAGAGGAAATATGGTTCGGCGTCTGCCGGGTGAGCATGGCGTAGGACAACAGCGCCATCCCCGCACCGACCGCAATCGACAGCAGCAAGTCGCGCAGACGACGGATACGCGCCTTGCGCAGGCTGCCTGGCAGTGGTGAGACCTCTTCCATGCGTCGTGGCAACCAGCGCAGACCAAGCAGGATCAACACCGTGGTCACCACTTCGACCGCCAGTTGCGTCAGCGCCAGATCCGGCGCGGAGAACCAGACGAAGGTCACGCAGGTCATCAGGCCACAGACGCTGACCATGGTCAGTGCAGCGAGGCGGTGATATTTCGCCTGCCATGCGGCGCCAAGCGCACAGGCGATCGCCAGCAGCCACAGGGTCACGAAGACGATGGAACCAGGTATTTTCGGCCGGTCGCCCCAGGTCAGCGTGCTGTGCAGCATCGGGATCAGACCGGCGAGCACGGCGGCCGAAACCATCAGGAACAGCTGCATCTGCAAGCGCTTGGTGCCCAGGCGCCGCTCGACGCGCCGGGCGATGCGCATCATCACGACCAGACTGCGCTCGAACAAACGCTTGCCGTTGAAGCGGCCGACCAGCGGCGGATACTTGAAATGGCCGAGCTTGAACTGCTTGCGCAGCAGCAGATAGAGGATGATGCCGCCGGACATGGCGATCAGGCTCATGATCATCGGTGCGTTCAAACCGTGCCAAATGGCCAGGCTGTATTCCGGCAACTCACCACCGACCACCGGCAGTGCCGCAGCGGCGAGTAATGGCCCGACGATCTGCGCCGGGAAAATCCCCACCAGCAGACAGGTGAAGACCAGCAACTCGACCGGGGCGCGCATCCAGCGTGGCGGCTCGTGCGGCGTATGCGGCAGGTCAGTGGCGGTGGGGCCGAAGAACACGTCGACGGTGAAACGCAGGGAATAGGCAACGCTGAACATGCCGGCGATGGTCGCGACGATTGGCAGACTGGTCTCGACCCACGCGGTGGCGTTGATGAACACGGTTTCGGCGAAGAACATTTCTTTCGACAGGAAACCGTTGAGCAGCGGCACGCCGGCCATTGAGGCACTGGCGACCATGGCCAGCGTCGCCGTATAGGGAATCAGTTTGATCAGACCGCTGAGCTTGCGGATGTCACGGGTGCCGCTTTCGTGGTCGATGATGCCGGCGGCCATGAACAGCGAGGCTTTGAACGTCGCGTGGTTGAGAATGTGAAAAACTGCTGCCACTGCGGCCAGTGAACTATTGAGGCCCAGGAGCAAAGTGATCAGACCGAGATGGCTGATGGTCGAATAGGCCAGCAAACCTTTGAGATCGTTCTGGAACATCGCGCAGTACGCGCCAAGCAACAGTGTACAGGCGCCCGCTCCGCTGACGATGTAGAACCATTCCTCACTGCCGGACAGCGACGGCCACAGACGTGCCAAAAGGAAAACCCCGGCCTTGACCATGGTCGCCGAGTGCAGATAGGCCGAGACGGGTGTCGGCGCCGCCATCGCGTGGGGCAGCCAGAAGTGAAACGGGAATTGCGCGCTTTTGCTCAGCGCGCCGATCAGGATGAGTGGCAATAGAACAGGGTAGAGGGCATGTGCGCGAATCAGATCGCCGGCGGCCAGGACCTTGTCCAGGTCATAGCTGCCGACGACATGGCCGAGAATCATGACCCCCGCCAGCAGACATAACCCGCCGGCACCGGTGACCATCAGCGCCATATAAGCACCGCGCCGTGCATCGGCGCGGTGGTGCCAGTAGCCGATCAGCAGGAACGAGAAGAGGCTGGTCAATTCCCAGAAGAACACGATCTGAATCAGGTTGCCGGAGATCACCAGGCCAAGCATGGCGCCCATGAACGCGAGAAAAAACGCGAAAAAACGCGGCACCGGATCGTCCGGCGACATGTAATAACGGGCATATAAAGAAACAAGCGTGCCGATGCCCAGCACCAGCATCGAGAACAGCCAGGCGAAGCCGTCCATGCGCAAAATGAAGTTCAGCCCCAGACTGGGCAGCCACATGAATTCTTCGCGGATCACGCCGCCGTGGGCGATTTGCGGGTACAGCATCGCGACCTGAACGGTGCCGATCAAAGCGACCAGACCCGCCAGCAGCGATTCGGCATTGCGCGCATTGTGCGGCAGCACCGCTGCCAGACAGCTGCCGATGAACGGCAGAAGCAGTAGAACTATCAGGGACATAGGCTTCTAATCTGCGGAAGTTTGTGAAGCATCATACGTGCCAGCTCCCTGATCACCAAACGCGAGGATGTCTCAGAATCCTACAAAGTAGTCTGGAATTTTGTGTTTGGCGTTGTTTCAGGGGCAACAATGGTGCGGCGCTTTCGCGAGCAGCCAGAAAAGATTGCGGGTCACGCCTGCGTTTCCCGCTCCAGCTCAGCTTCTGCCTCGGTGGTCCTTCCCTTGGTCTTCAACTCACTGACAATCACCGCCGCCACAATCAGCCCGGCGCCCACCAGTGCAATCGCCGGCAAGCGCTCTCCGGCAATCCGTCCGACAATCCCGGCCCACACCGGTTCACCGGCATAGATCAACGTCGCCCTAGTCGGCGAAACACTCTTCTGCGCCCAGTTCATCGCCACCTGAATCGCCGCACTTGCTGCGCCCAGACCCAAAGCGGTCACCAGCAACAACCAGGAAAATTCCGGAATCACTTCACCGGTCGGGACCACCAGCAAGAACGACAACACCGCCGTCACCGCCAGTTGCACCACCGTCACCCGCCGCACATCAACCTGCCCGGCGAAAGTGCTGATCAAAATGATTTCAGCAGCAATCGCAACGGCGCTGATCAAGGTCGCGATTTCTCCCGGACTGAAATTCAACGCCGCCCCCGAGGGGCCGGACAACAACATCAGTCCGGCAAACGCCATCATGATCCCGATACTTGGCATCAACCCCGGACGCCGTCCCAGAACCAGCCATTGCAGCAGCGGCACAAACGGCACATACAGCGCGGTAATGAACGCCGACTGGCTGCTCGGAATACTTTGCAGCCCGACCGTCTGAAGGCCGTAACCGAGCATGATCGCCACGCCGATGAACGACCCGGCCTTCACTTCGAACAAGGTCAGTTCGCGCAGATGACGCCAGGAGAACATCGCCACGATCGCCGCCGCGGCCGCAAAGCGCAGGCCGACAAAAAACATCGGGCCGCTGACCGTCATGGCATGTTGCACAATCAGAAACGTGCCGCCCCAGATCATGGTGATCAGCACCAGCACGCACTCGGCTTTGCTGAAGCGGGAAAAGCGGATTCGGGACGCAGAATTGTTTGGCGACATCATGACCTTGCGCACATTAAAAGGGAGGCCGCACAATGCCGCCAACGTTGCGCAGTATACTGCCCAACTCCACCGAGTGAGCAATATAGTGCACAAAGATTCGACTCAGCGAGCCTCCGTCCTGCAACACGTCAGCCAGAACGTTCGACGCCTGCGCCATGCGGCGGATATGAGCCAGACCGCGTTGGCGGAAAAGTCCGGGGTCAGCCGACGGATGCTGGTGGCGATCGAGGCAGGCGAAAAGAATGTCAGCCTGACCACGCTTGATCGCGTCGCCGAAGCGCTCGACGTTGCGTTCAGTGATCTGATCCAAGCGCACGATGCGCGCGACCCGAGCCGGATCAATGAGGTTGCCTGGGCGGGCACGATTCCCGGCAGCAGAGCCGTGCTACTGTCCAAAGCCACCGCGAGCCGCGAAGTCGAGCAATGGGAGTGGTGCCTGCAACCGGGCGAAGTTTATCCGTCACAACCGGACGCCGATGGCTGGAGCGAGCAGATCTACGTATTTGAGGGTTGCCTGACGCTGATGCTCGGCGATCAGCCGCAGTACATCAACAAAGGAGAGTTTTTCATGTTCGCCAGCAATCAACCGCATGCCTACCGCAACGATGGCGATGTGGCTGCGCGGTTCGTGCGTAATGTGGTGATCTGAATGGAGCAGCCTGCGGACATTCTGATCATCGGCGGCGGCCTTAGCGGCACGATGCTGGCAGTGCAATTGCTCCGGTTGCCGGGGCAACGAAAGATTCTCATCATCGAGCCTCGCGCTGAACTGGGACGTGGTGAGGCTTACAGCGCAGTCGAGTTGGGACATACGCTGAACGGCAACGCGGCGCGGATGAGCGTCGATCCGGATAATCCTGATGATCTGACGCAGTGGCTGACCGCGCATATTGCCGGCGGCGGCTGGCCGGAATCTGCCGAGCAGGATGTGCCGGTCAGTGAGCTGTTTCCGCCGCGCGGCCTGTTCGGGGTCTATGTGCAACAGCGTCTGGCTGAGGCCCGGGCGGTGGGCGCGCTGCAAGGTTCGACCGTTGAACATATTTGTGCTGAAGCCGTCGACCTGCAAAGCGATTCCGGCTCAACGCAGCTCACCTTGAGTGATGGCCGGATTTTGCGTGGGTCGCAGGCGGTGCTGGCCACCGGCATGTTTCCCGCCGCCCGCACGCCGCAGACGCAGTCCAGTGGCCTTAATGCCGCCGCGCTTGATCCCCGGGATGTGGCGGCCATGCGCGAACTCGACCCGCAGTCCACCGTGGTGATCATCGGCTCCGGTCTGACCATGGTCGATGCCGTGGTGTCGCTGGAGCAGGCCGGGCATCGCGGGCCGATCGAGGTGTTCTCCCGGCATGGCCTGCTGCCGCACGTGCGCCGTCAACCGCCGGCCTGGGTGGATTTTCTGGCAGCAGATCACAGCATCCGCACGCCACGCCAGTTGGTGCGCGAATTGCGCCGACATTGTCGCGACGCAATCGCCCAAGGCATCGACTGGCAGGCGCCGCTGGATACGGTTCGCGCGCATATCGCGCGGTTGTGGAGTCAGGCGACTGACGTGCAGCGTCGACAATTCGTACGGCATGTACGGCCATGGTGGGAGAGTCACCACCATCGTTCGCCGCCACTGAGTGCCGAGTTGATCGAACGGCTGCACAAGGAAGGACGCTTGCGCATTCACGCCGCGTCATTCAAGGGCATTGAGCCCGGCGCTGGCGATGCCGTGACCATTCGCATCCGTGCTCGGGGTGAGACTGAAACAGGCGTGGTCAGCGGTGCAGCGCTGATCAACTCCAGCGGTATTGAATACGACTGGCGGCGAGTCGCACGACCGTTGCCGCAGCAGTTGCTGGCGCGGGGGCTGGTGCGGCCGGGGCCGTTGGCGCTGGGGATCTCGGCAAAGGATGGCGCAGTGGTGGATGCCGAAGGGCGCGTGAGTAGTCAGCTGTTTGCCATGGGCCCGCCGTTGCGCGGGATGTGGTGGGAGAGTACGGCGGTGACGGACGTCGCTGCGCAGGCCAAAGCGTTGGCTGGGCGGTTGGTGGATAGCCCGAAAAATTAATGTGTTCTTTCGGGCTTCTTCGCGAGCAGGCTCGCTCCCACAGAGTATTGAGGTTGTGAACACAACTTGCGCCACACCATGAATCCTGTGGGAGCGAGCTTGCTCGCGAAAGCGTCATCTGATTCAACGTCTCTGTTGAATGAAAGACCGCTATCGCTGGCAAGCCAGCTCCCACATTGGGCTTTTGTGACGGCTTGAGATTATGCGACGACCCGGTAGCAAGGCACATACGCCGCGCCACCCGGAAGTTTCATCCGGTGCTGGGCGACGAAGGCTTTGAGCAGTGCATCAAGCGGCTGCATGATCGCCGCATCGCCACGGATCTGATACGGCCCGTGCTCTTCGATCAGACGAATGCCCTTGTCCTTGACGTTACCGGCGACGATCCCGGAAAACGCCCGACGCAGATTGGCCGCCAGTTCATGCGGTGGCTGGTCGCGGTGCAGTTTCAGGTTGGCCATGTTTTCGTGGGTCGGATCGAACGGACGCTGGAAGCCCTCATCGATCTTCAACAGCCAGTTGAAATGAAACGCATCGTTACGCTCGCGGCGGAACTGCTTCACCGCTTTCAAGCCTTGAGTCATCTGCCGCGCTACTTCGGCCGGATCATCGATGATGATCTCGTAATGCTGTTTGGCTTCTTCGCCGAGGGTCGCGATGACAAACGCATCCAGCTGTTCCAGATACGGCGCGGCATGCTTCGGCCCGGTGAGGATCACCGGGAACGGCAGACCTTCATTGTCCGGGTGCATCAGGATGCCGAGCAGGTACAGGAACTCTTCGGCCGTACCGGCGCCGCCCGGGAAAATGATGATGCCGTGGCCAACACGGACGAAGGCTTCCAGACGTTTTTCGATGTCCGGCAGGATCACCAGCTCATTGACGATCGGGTTCGGCGCTTCGGCGGCGATGATGCCTGGCTCGGTCAGGCCGAGGTAGCGACCGCCGTGAATGCGTTGTTTGGCATGGGCAATGGTCGCGCCCTTCATCGGACCTTTCATCACGCCAGGGCCGCAACCAGTGCAGATGTCGAGGCTGCGCAGGCCCAGTTCGTGGCCGACTTTCTTGGTGTATTTGTATTCTTCGGTATTGATCGAGTGGCCGCCCCAGCACACCACGATCTTCGGCTCGACGCCCGGGCGCAGGGTGCGCGCGTTGCGCAGCAGGTGGAACACGTAGTCGCTGATGCCTTGGGAATTGCTCAGGTCGATGCGCTGGCTGTCGAGTTCGTTCTCGGTGTAGACGATGTCGCGCAGGGCGCTGAAGAGCATTTCGCGGGTGCTGGCGATCATCTCGCCGTCGACGAACGCGTCGGCCGGAGCGTTCAGCAGCTCCAGGCGTACGCCGCGATCCTGTTGGTGAATACGGATTTCGAAGTCCTTGTAGGCTTCGAGGATGGTCTTGGCATTGTCGACATGCGCGCCGGTGTTGAGGATGGCCAGGGCGCACTGGCGGAAGAGGGTATAGGTACTGCCGGATCCGGCTTCGCTCAGTTGCTGGACTTCACGTTGAGAAAGGGTTTCCAGACTGCCTTTCGGGCTGACCGAGGCATTGATTACGTGTCTTTGGGTCATGCAGTGATCCTTAAAACGATGTCATCCACAACGCAGCGGATGGCATCCGAATAGTGTGTATCCATGAATGAAGATGGCACGATCTGCGCTATACCGCCATGTCCCGTTGGACTTTGAAAAGATGAAAAGGAGCCCCAGCATAGCTAAAACCCGGTGCGATGCGATAATGCGCCGGCGAGTTTTTTCCGTTGCGCGTTTTGTCACTCAAGGAAGTCATTTTCGATGTTCGAGATTCAGCCGATGGACCCCGCTACCTTTCGTCAGCAGACCCGCCGCAGCACGATCATCATCGCCGTGCTGTTTCTGCTGCTGGCCATGCTGTTTTCGTCTGTCGCGGTGGCGGTATTTGGCGAGCCCGATGGGGATAATCTGCGATTCAACGTGGGCGGGGTATTTGTGGCGTTTCTGCTGACGGCGGCGCTGTTGCGCGGACGTTTCTGGCATCAGACCTGGATGGCCCCGGCGGTGTACAGCTGGCGCCTCAAGCGCAATCTGATGAGCATCACCAATATGATGCATCAGGTAACAGCGGCGGCGCAGAACAACGATCCGACGGCGATGAAGGTGTTGCGTTTCTACCACTTGGGACTGCTGCAGATGCATGAGCTGGACGGCAACTCCAGCGATCATGGACAACTGCGTGGCGAAGTCGCACAGCACAAGGCGCGGATGCAGGCGCTGGGCCTTGATCCTGACCAGCCACGCTTCGATCCGCAGTGGCTGGAAACGTTGAAACCGGCCTCGCGTTAAAACGGAATGCGCCGGGCGCGGCGCAGTTTCCACGAACGCAGCAGTCGTGCGTACACCAACAGGTTGACCGCCAGCACCACGCTGCCAAGTGCCAGTTGAATCTGCGGCGTCAGACCGGCCGGGTAGATGATCGGCCAGATGTAATGCTCAATGAAGCCGCCGGCGTATTCGGTCTGCCCGGCCGCGTGGCGCATGAGGTTTTCCCAGTAGGTCAACGGACAGGTCAGGTGCAACACCTCGACCGCTACGCCCCAGGCAGCCGCCGGCAGGTGCAGCCACATCAACCGTGGCCAGCGCAGCACCAGCAGCCCGCCGAACAGTACGAACAAGATGAAACACAAGTGAAACAGCACCAGCCCGTCGGCGGCGATTCGGTACAGCATGGCGTCTTCCTGACGTAAGGGGAGATGGCGCTATGGTACGCCGCGCGGGACAAAATGCGTTGGTGAATCTGGGCGCGCAAAAGTGTTCTACCCTTTAACGATCATCAACTGTTCTGAGGTGAGGTGCACATGGCAACTGAGCAAACGCGCGCGGAAGATGATGAGCCAACGGAAGAAGAAATCGAGCAGCAGAAGAGGCAGGAAAAAACCTGGAAGCATGATGACAGCCGCGAGCTGTCGGACCGCGATCAGGAGCGTCCTCTGAAACCTTGAACAGCGCATACGAAGAGCCCCGCATCAGCGGGGCTCTTCGCGTTTCAGAAGTCTTCCAGCTGCGTGAAATCCGGGTAGGTCGCTCGATACCCCAACGTTCGATCGATCCACGCATTGAGCTCATTGACCATCACCGGCGGATGGCCGGGATAACCCTCGAGGGTGCTGCGCAGGGTGCGTTCGATATCGGGCACGCTGTGCAGGTTTCGGGTCTTGATGTAATGGCCGATAAAACAGTCGAGTTCCAGGCGTTCTGTCTTGGACAGATGGACACACTTCAGGCCGCTGACCTGTTTGATTGCAAAATCGTCGCTCACTTATTTCTCTGCAAGGCTTGAAAGTTGTTGATGGATTCCTGATTTCTTTGACTCTTTGGTCAACTGGTATACCAATCGGAAAGGCGGCGCGCATGCTATCCGCAGCGCGGGGAAATGTATGCATGACTGTCGAAATGTCTGACAGGCGGTTGATTCGCTCAAACGGCTGTTTTACGGAGGTTGTATCGCGGTTGAAACACTTTTTGTAACGCGCGGGATTCAGTGACGGGCTCGCTTGATTAACGCAGCAGTGAAGTAATTATTTAGTCGACTCGTTCTATCAATTGCGCACCTTGATTACGCGTATTACCGACCGCTTTGCCGACCTTGTACCATTCGAAGGCATCACTGAGCTCGCCTTCAAACAGCAGCATCTGCTCGGCGCGCTCCACTGGCGTAGCCGGATCAAGCCATTCCCGAGCCCGCGTCGAATCGAAGACCACCGGGCGGCGATCGTGAATATCGAGGAGGCCGCCCAGGCTGTCAGCGGTGATGATGACGAACCCGTCGTCCTCCCTCGGCGCAACCCCCGGTGCCGGAAACTGGCCGATACCAGCACAGAAAACCGGAGCCTGATCCGCCCGACGAATCAACCAGGGCTGGCGGGATTTTTCCCCGGTATCAACCCATTCAAACCAGTTGTCGACCGGCACAATCAGCCGCTGCCGCCAGATCGCCCGGAAGAACGCGCCGTGGGCGACTTTTTCCACCCGTGCGTTGATGGGCGCGGCACGATCCTTGGCCCAATGCGGCCGCCAGCCCCAGCGCAGATTGTCGGCATGAATAGCCTGTTCGTGCTGATGCAGAACCGCCAGCGCAGTGGTGGGCGCTGCGTTGTAGCGATTGAGCTGCGCATCGCCAACGTGATTGATCAACGCATCGGGGATGCTGAGCACCGCGACGAAATCGTGAATCCCACGGTACTGCGTGAGTCTTCCGCACATGGCTGAAATCTCCTTGAGGAAATTTGAGTCTAGTCGGACATGCCGACGTGCCTGGCCGATGACGCACTGGAACCAGCACCGGAACCAAACCCTGTGTACCTTATCCAACCTGCGCTCGCGGATAGCCGCGCAGGGATGGACAAAGGCGAGGGAGGTTTGCCATTCGACAACACCACGGCCGCGGCCTCGGGGCAAGACATGACATCCGGATGCAAACTTCTTTGTGTTGCGCTCATCGCGCTCGGTCTGGCCGGTTGCATCGCCGCGCCGATTGAAATGACCACGCAAACCGAAACGCGCCTGAAGGCACAGGCCCCCGTACGTTTTCTGCTGACGTTTGACGATGGCCCCAGCGCTTCAGGATGGTGGAATCCCACGGCGACGGTGCTCGACAGCCTCAAAAGCAATCCGCTGCAGGCAGACATCAAAGCCGTGTTTTTCGTGCAGACCCGAGCACCCAGGGCAGGCGACAGCGAGATCGGTCGCAGCCTGATGCGTCGTGAACACGCCGAGGGGCATATTCTCGCCTTTCACACCGCAACCCACTGGCACACCAACCATCGCTCGCTCGATCCGCAAGAGCTGGAGCAATCGCTGACCGATGGCAGCGCTGACATTGCCGCCATCACCGGAGCGCCGCCCAAGCTGTTGCGCCCACCGTTCTGGAACTACGACAAGCGCACATTTGCGGCCTATCAAAAACACGGCTTGCACGTCTTGCTCACGGACCTGAGTGCCAACGACGGCAAGATCTGGGGCTTCAACGCCAGCCCTCGGCGTCGGGCGAACATGCTGCGGCAGTTATCGGAAGTGCGCGAGCGCATCGCGGTGGGTCAATTGCCGACCGTGGATGGCGTGATTCCGGTCGTGGTGACGTTCCATGATCTCAATCGCTACACCGCGCGCCACACTCGCGAATATCTGCAGATTCTGCTCGATAGCGCGGCGGCGACCGGGGTCAGACTGGCGGACAAGCCGTTCTACGACAATCAGGCCGCAATGGAAAAAGCCGCGTTGGCGCGTACGGTTCAGCAAAGCGCTGAGCCGGTGAATCTGCCCGGTATGTGGAACTGGATCTGGGATCATGATGCGCATTGAATGACGTGAGTGAGTTGTGATCGGCTTGGCATTCCCGAGCGGGCAATTAACAGACCGTGGGTCTATGATCGATGGATCGATTCTCCGCCTGCGAGGCGCCCGCCCATGCTTGCCATTGCCGATATTTGCCGGATCGTCGAGTCAGGCTTCCCCACGTTCAAGTGTGATTGCACACCGACCGGACAAGGTCTGTTGCGGATCAAGGTGTATGAGCCGGGCAGTGGGCGTGTCGAGTTGTTGCTTGACGGCGTTTCTCCCGAACATCTGGTGACGATTCGCGATATTTCCAATTTCATCGGTGAGTTGCGCACGGAAATCAGCGCCGGTCGCCGGGCGTTCGCCGGCTGATCGTTATAAACGCCGTTGAAAGGCCTGCACGATGCGCCGTGTCGCGTCATTGGTTTCAAGATTGTGCACGGCATCAAGTGGATGCCAGATGCAATCGACGATTTCGTTCTGAGGGCGCACATCGTCGATATTGATCACCGAAGCCTCATAAACATGATGTCGCGTACTGCCTGCCTGCAGATCCATCAAGTACAGGACTTCATCAGCATTGAGCCCGGTTTCCTCCTGCAACTCGCGCACGGCTGCCGCCGCACGGGTTTCCCCGGGTTCGACCTTGCCGCCGGGCAATGACCAGTGATGGCGGGGTTTGCGGACCAGGAGGATATGGCGATCCTGTTCGCAAATGACGGTGGCGCGTACTTTCATGATTGCCCTGTTGATGCTTGTCATAAATCGGTAATCAAACTGCAATATTCGAGCCGCAGGCGGTTTTAAAGGTTCCTTCTTGATTCGGAGCCATTTACATAGCAAAAAGTGCCAGTGAATTGACAGGTGCCAGGGTGAATCCGGTTCACACCGCAGCGGGGAGCGGGTGTAAGGTAAGCCCGTACACCGAAAACACTGTTGGCAAAAGGGAGGTGCTTATGAGCATTCCAATGCTGAACAAGCTGCACATGAATGGTTACGATGTGCTCAGTGTGAACAGCGGCCCGTGGCGGGTCTGCACCCAGGGCGACCGGTTGGCGTCATTCACCAGCAGGGAGGAAGCGATGGCCTATGCGGCGGCGCTTCCTGGTTACAAGCAACGCCCCAAACGGGTGCAAAGCCAGAACGTCAGTTGATGCGTTATAACGAAAGAGCCCCGGTTTCGACCGGGGCTTCTTATTTGTGGCTTTGGATCGCTTGTCAGTGCACCTTGATTCGGCTGATGGTCCGGGCTTTTACCTCCTTGGCATAGATCTGCAATCTCTCTTCGTCGCTTTGCAGGATTTCGCACGACCGCAACACGGTCTGGGCGTCTGCCTCGTTGCCGGATTTACGCAGTTGTTCAGCGATGCGCTTGAGATCGACCGCCGACCATCTCAGGTCCGACGCCACGCTTTGCAAATCCCGTTGAAGTTCGTGTTCGTATTCATTGAGCCGCATGATCACCTCCTGAACGTTCTCGGTAGAAAAGAGTAGTCGCATTTTCCCGGATGCGGCCAAGTCATCTGACGCCCGGCTGAACCGATGTGAAAAATTGTCCAAACGCCGGTAACGGCGGGTTGCCACGATGGATGTGCAAGCGGTTAAACGGTACATTCAGCTTTTTTCCGCACAGGTAAACAACATGCGCGTATGGATCGGCAGTCTGGCACTTGCTCTGTTGACGGGGTGCTCGTTACCGGCGTCGCTGGTGCCGGGCGAGCCAAACCTCAGCAAGGCCAGTGACAAGCCACCCAAGGAATATGCTGCGTGTTTGTTACCGTTGTGGCAGAAGGATGTTGCCAGGACCTCGCAGACGTCGATTTCCAACGGCTACCGGATTACCGCGCCGAGCATTATCACGGCGGATGAGATTCTCGATATCGTCAAATACAAGGACGGCAGCAAGGTGTCCCTCTACCAGGGGCCGCCGTGGGCCAAGTCCGGGTCGCTGCGCCAATCGGTGCGTGATTGCCTGTAACCGGGCGTCCGGATCTCAAAAAAGGCAGACACCGAAGTTCGGTGTCTGCCTTTTTTCATCGGATGGAGACTCCAGCCAAACGCTCGCAATGAGCTGTGACAGTTGCCCGCGAGGCGCAGCAGGATCCTTGACTAGGCTTTGAATGTCGGCCCGTGACGGGTTCGGCATGACTGAAAGGAGCCTCGGATCATGGATGATCTGGTCAAGGACATCATTCCGCTGTTGCAGTATCTAATCCCAGGTTTTCTATCGACCTGGATCTTCTATTCACTTACGGCATTCAAGCGACCGGATACGTTCGGCCAGATCGTGCAGGCGCTGATATTTACTTTTGTGATTCAGGGCGCGGTGTTGGCGGTGGGCAACCTCTGTTTGTGGATTGGCTCGAAGGGTTTTTCATTAGGAAACTGGGATGATCGGGCGCAAACGCTCTGGGCATTTATGTTTTCGCTGATGCTGGGATTGTTTGCCTGTTACCTGGCAACGAGTGACAAATTGCACGGCTGGTTACGTAAGCGAAACGTCACGAAACAATCTTCTTTCCCCAGTGAATGGTTCTGCGCCTTCGCCCAATTCGACCGGTTCATAACCCTGCATTTACATGACGAGAGGCGCGTGTTTGGCTGGCCTGTCGAGTGGCCGTCCGAATCCAGTTGCGGCCAGTTCGTGATGCAGAATCCACGTTGGGTCAATGACGATGGCAAGTCGACTCCTTTTGGTGCCGAAATTTTGCTGATAGATTCCGCGCAAGTTAAGTGGGTTGAATTCAGCCCGGTATCAGAGGGTTCATCATGACGACTGCAAGAGCACCGCGACCAATGCCAAAGCAATACGAACGCCTGTTCACAGGGCCTGACGGCAAGCCGCTGGAGGAGCCGTTGATCAAAGCCCCGAGCGCTCCGCCTCCGCTCAAATACAGGTTGCCACAATAATTTTCAGCCCCAACCCTGCACCACCGCCCGGCGAATCGCCTCCAGCAACATCGCGAACGCCGGGTTGTCATTGTTCTCCCGCCAGATCAGATGCAGTTCGCTTTGCACCCCTTCGCCCAGATCGATCTCGCGAAACACCACATTCCTGAACACCACGCTGGTAGCGCAACGCGGTACCAGCGCCAGACCCATGCCAGCGTTGACCAGCGCCAGAATCGTCAGCGACGAGCCCAGCCACTGCACGTAATCCGGCGCCACCCGCGCTGAGCGTAGCGTGCCGGTCAACAGTTCGTTGAACGGCGGATAGGCTTCATGGGAGTACATCAGGAACGGTTGTTTATCCAGATCGGCGACAGACACTTCAGTCGCGTTTGCCAACTTGTGCCCGCTGGGCACTGCCAGCACAAATGGTTCGCGCACCAGGCATTCGGTGGCATAACCCGGTTCCTGCAATGGCGCTCGGGCGATGCCCAGGTCGATACGGCGAGCTCGCAACGCCTCGTGCTGTTGATAGGTGTTCATCTCTGCCAGATCGATTTTCACCTGGGGCTGTTTAAGTCGCGCTTCGGCGATCACCTTGGGCAGAAACTCATACACCGCGCTGCCGACAAACGCGATGTTTACCGAACCAATATCGCCCTCGGCAAACCGGCGTGCGGTGATCGCTGCTTGCTGGGCGCGCTCCAGCAGATTCTGCGCTTCAACGAAAAATGCCCGGCCTGCCGCCGTCAGCGCAACACTGCGTGTGCTGCGGGTGAACAGCTCGACGCCAAGGTGATGCTCCAGCAACTGGATCTGCCGGCTCAGCGGCGGCTGCGTCATGTTCAGACGCTCGGCGGCGCGGCGGAAGTTGAGTTCGGTGGCGACCGTGGTAAAGCAGCGCAGTTGGGTGAGTTCGAACATTGATCTAATCCAGGTATCAATCGAATGCCTGTTTAGATTAGACGGGATCAATGCACGACGTCCATGATCGGCTCATTGCTTCAAGTCATCCCTAAAAAAACAAGATCGGGAGTCGCCCCTTGAAAACCCTCCAGAGTCCGCCGGACATCACGGTGCTCGCCCGCGCCGCCGCCAAGGTCAAACGCCACGTACTGCCGCTGTTCGTGGTGATGTTCATCGTCAACTACATCGACCGGGTCAATATCGGTTTCGTGCGCAGTCATCTGGAGACCGATCTGGGTATTGGCGCAGCGGCTTATGGACTTGGCGCCGGACTGTTTTTCATCGGTTATGCGCTGTTCGAAGTGCCGTCGAACATGCTGTTGCAGCGCTACGGCGCGCGGGTCTGGCTGACGCGGATCATGTTTACCTGGGGCGCTGCGGCCATGGCCATGGCCTTTGTTCAGGGCGAAACCAGTTTCTACGTACTGCGCTTTATTCTTGGCGCGGCTGAGGCCGGGTTCTTCCCGGGAATCATTTACTACTTCACCCAATGGCTGCCGGCGTCCGAGCGCGGCAAAACCATGGCGGTGTTTCTCAGCGGCTCGGCGATTGCCTCGGTCATTTCCGGCCCGGTGTCCGGTGCGCTGTTGCATATCAGCGGATTGGGCATGCACGGCTGGCAGTGGATGTTTCTGATCGAAGGCGCAGCGTCGGTGGTGCTGTGTGCTTTCGTCTGGTTCTGGCTGCAATCGCACCCGCGCCAAGCCAAGTGGCTGAGCGAGGAGGAGCGTGAAGCGCTGGTCGCGGCGATTGCCGAGGAGCAGCGCGCTCGCGAAGCGGTACAAGTCGCCAAGCCGTCGATGTTCAAGCTGTTGGCCGACCGGCAGATCGCGCTGTTCTGCTTCATCTACTTTTCCATTGCCCTGACCATCTACGGCGCAACCTTCTGGCTACCGAGCATGATCAAGAAGATGGGCAACCTCGGTGATTTCCAGGTCGGGCTGCTCAACTCCATTCCGTGGATCATTTCGATTGTCGCCATGTACGGCTTCGCGGCGCTGGCCGGCAAGTGGAAATTCCAGCAGGCCTGGGTCGCGCTGACCCTGGTGATCGCCGCCATCGGCATGTTCATGTCGACCACTGGCGGGCCGGTGTTTGCCTTCGTCGCCATCTGCTTCGCCGCTATCGGTTTCAAAGCAGCGTCGGCGCTGTTCTGGCCGATTCCGCAAAGCTATCTGGACGCGCGCATCGCTGCGGCGGTGATCGCGCTGATCAACTCCATCGGCAACCTTGGCGGCTTCGTCGCGCCGACCGCGTTCGGCATTCTCGAACAAACCACCGGCTCCATCGAGGGCGGCCTCTATGGCCTGGCGGCGACATCGCTGATCGCTGCCGTGGTGATCTTCTTCGCCCGCACGGCGCCTGGCGCCAAAGATAAAACCCCGGCAAAGCCAAGTGACGAAGCCGCCGTTGTGGCGCCGGCTCGTCCGGCTGCGAGCCACTGAATCGATTGTTGATCTGTCAGGAGCGTTATCTTGAAAATCACCCGTGTCAGCGTCACCCCGATTGCCTTTCGCGATCCGCCACTGCTCAACGCCAGCGGCATCCACGAACCCTTTGCTCTGCGCTCGATCATCGAGATTGAAAGTGATAACGGCTACATCGGCCTCGGCGAAAGCTACGGCGATGCCCCGGCGCTGGCGATCCAGCAACAATTGCAGAGCCAGTTGATCGGCCTCGATCCGTTCAACCTCAATCAATTGCGCGCGATCGTGCAGGCCACCGTGGCGGCGAATAAACCCGCCGGCGTCGCTGGTGCCGAACTGGCCCCCGGTTCCCACGCCAGCAAAGCGGTGAGCAATGCCTACTCGGCATTCGAAGTGGCGTTTCTCGATTTGCAGGCGCACTACCTGAACGTGCCGCTGGTGGACCTGCTCGGCGGAGCGATCCGCGATGAAGTGCCGTTCAGCGCCTACCTGTTTTTCAAATACGCCGAACATATCGAGTCCCCCTACAAGCCGGACAACTGGGGCGAAGCCCTGAGCGAGCAACAGATCGTCGCGCAGGCAGCGCGGATGATCGAGGCGTACGGTTTCAAGAGCATCAAGCTCAAGGCCGGCACCTTGCCGCCGGAGCATGAGGTGGCATGCATCAAGGCACTGAAGAAAGCCTTTCCGGGATTTCCGCTTCGCATCGATCCGAACGGCAACTGGTCGCTGGAGACGGCGATTCGCATGGCCGAACTGCTCGGCGATGATCTGCAGTATTACGAAGACCCGACCCCGGGCCTTGATGGCATGGCCGAACTGCACAAGCGCACCGGTCTGCCCTTGGCGACCAATATGGTCGTCACCGATTTCGACGAGTTCCGCCGCAGCGTTGCGCAGAACAGCGTGCAAATCGTCCTCGCCGACCACCATTACTGGGGTGGCCTGCGGGATACGCAGACGCTGGCGAAAATGTGCGATGTGTTTGGCCTCGGCGTGTCGATGCATTCCAACTCGCACCTGGGCATCAGCCTGATGGCCATGGCGCACGTCGCGGCGGCGGTGCCGAATCTGGATTACGCCTGCGACACCCACTACCCGTGGCAGGAGCCGGACGAGGAAGTGATCAAGGGCGGCAAGCTGCCGATTGTCGATGGCTGTGTGAAGATCAGCCGTGCGCCGGGGTTGGGGCTGGAACTGGACCATGAGCAACTGGCCAAGCTGCATGACCAGTACCTGACGTGCGGGATTCGCCAGAGGGATGATGTGCGGCAGATGCAGCGGTACAAGGCGGATTGGCGGGCGGTCAAGCCGAGGTTTTAAGTTCGTTGCGACTGGCTTCTTCGCGAGCAGGCTCGCTCCCACACTTGACATACGTTTCCCTGTGGGAGCGAGCCTGCTCGCGAATGGCCGCGACTCGATCCTTCAGAGGGTATCAATCAGCCAATCCCTGAACGCCTTCAACGAAGGCAAATTCTCATTACGCGGCGGGTACACCAGGTAATAGCTGCGTCGGCTGGTAATCGGCTCGCCCAGTTGCAGCAATTCGCCCTTGAGCAATTCGTCTTCGACCAGAATTCGCGGCACCAGGCCAACACCGATATTGGCGCGTACCGCCTGGATCAAGTGCGAGGTCATTTCAAAGCTCGGTCCGATCCGCATGCTGCGATGCGGCAGTTGATGATGGCTGAACCATTCCGCCCATGCCTGGGCATTGCTGCTGACGTTGAGCAATAACTGCCCGGCAATGTGCTGCTCAGCTTCGTCGCGTTCAGGTGCCGACAACTGCGCGCTGGCAATGGCCACCAATTCTTCGGTGTGCAGGGGCAGGGCGGTCAGGCCTGGCCATTCTCCGCCGCCGACGCAGATGGCGGCGTCGATTTCGCTGGTATCGAAGTCGATGGTTTCGATCCGCGAGTGCAGGTGCACGGTCATGCCCGGGTGCGCCGTGTAGAAATCCTTAAGCCGTGGAAGCAGCCATTTCGAGCCGAAGGTCGGCAGCGTCGCCAGGCGCAGGCTGTGGATGCCCGAACCAAACGCCATTGCCTGCAAGGTTGCGCTGCGAATCTGCCCGAGGGCTTCGCTGAGTTCGCGCTGATACATGCGCCCGACATCCGTCAGCACCACCTGCCGGCCTTCGCGGCTGAACAAGCGCATGCCGAGCATCTTCTCGAGAATCTGTACCTGGCGGCTGACCGCGCTCTGCGTCAGTGACAGTTCATGGGCGGCGCGGGTGTAGCTCTCGTGTCGAGCGGCGGCCTCGAAAGCCAGCAGCAGCGACATGGACGGTGTGAGGGTGCGCGGATTCATTCGTAAAACTCATCGATAGCGGGTCGAAATTACGCTTGTTCCATGGCTGGCCAGCAATGAACATGGGCGCAATCAGATGGAGGAGCCTGACGCAATCATTCCTTGCGCACAACTGTTCACCGCCACACAGCCCGATTTGACCGAGATGACCTGACCGATGATTGCCCAGCTGTCGCCTGCCAAAGCCCTGACCGGCGATTACCAACAATTCCTCGCCGCCCTGAAAGACAGCGGCTTTCGCGGTGAAATCAGCGCTGATTACGCCAGCCGGGTGGTGCTCGCGACCGACAACTCGATCTATCAGCGCTTGCCGCAAGCGGCGGTGTTTCCGCTGGATGCGGACGATGTGGCACGTGTCGCACGGCTGATTGCCGAACCGGCGTACGAGAAAGTGGTGATCACCCCGCGTGGCGGTGGCACCGGTACCAATGGCCAATCGCTGACGGACGGCATCGTTGTAGACCTGTCGCGGCACATGAACCGCATTCTGGAAATCAACGTTGAACAGCGCTGGGTGCGGGTGCAGGCCGGGGTGGTCAAGGATCAGCTCAACGCCGCGTTGAAATCCGCCGGGCTGTTCTTCGCCCCGGAACTGTCGACCTCCAATCGCGCCACGGTCGGCGGCATGATCAATACCGACGCCAGTGGCCAAGGCAGTTGCACCTACGGCAAGACCCGCGACCATGTGCTGGAACTGGAGATGATCCTGCGCGGCGGCGAGCGTCTGCACGGTCTGCCGCTGACGGAGGACGAGCTTGAAACGCAGTGCGCCCGCGACGATCGGGTCGGCGAAGTCTATCGTTGTGCGCGGCAGATCATTGATGAACAGGGCGAGCTGATCAAGGCACGCTTCCCCGATCTCAACCGCTGCCTGACCGGTTATGACCTGGCGCACCTGCGTGAGGCCGATCAGCGCTTCAACCTCAACAGCGTGCTGTGTGGCGCGGAGGGCTCGCTGGGCTTCGTCGTCGAAGCGCGGCTCAACGTGCTGCCGATTCCCAAGCACACGATGCTGGTGAATATCCGCTACGCCGGGTTCATGGATGCCTTGCGCGATGCACGGGCGTTGATGGCGCTCAAGCCGTTGTCGATCGAAACCGTCGATTCCAAGGTTTTGCTGCTGGCGATGCAGGACATCGTCTGGCACGGCGTTGCCGAATATTTTCCGGAAAACGCTGAGCGGCCGACTCTGGGTATCAACCTGGTCGAGTTCTGCGGCGACGACCCCGAAGATTTGCAGCGTCGCGTCGAAGCGTTCCTCGAACATCTGCAACGCGACCGCACGGTGGAGCGCCTGGGCCATACGCTGGCGGTTGGTCAGGCAGCGGTGAACAAGGTTTACGGCATGCGCAAACGGGCGGTGGGCCTGCTCGGCAATGTCGTCGGCGAAGCCCGCCCGCAGCCGTTCGTTGAAGACACCGCAGTGCCGCCGCAGCATTTGGCCGAATACATCGCCGAGCTGCGCGACCTGCTCGACAGCCACGGTTTGCATTACGGCATGTTCGGCCATGTCGACGCCGGCGTACTGCACGTGCGGCCGATTCTCGACATGAAAGACCCGCAGCAAGCGGCGCTGGTACGTCCGGTGTCCGATGGCGTAGCGGCGCTGACCCAGCGCTACGGCGGTCTGCTCTGGGGCGAGCATGGCAAGGGCCTGCGTTCGGAATACGCGCCGGCATTCTTCGGCGAGTTGTACCCGGCGCTGCAAGCCTTGAAAGCGGCGTTCGACCCATTCAACCAGTTCAATCCGGGCAAAATCGCCACGCCGGCCAACAGCGGCGCAGCACTGCTGAAGATCGACGAAGTGACCCTGCGCGGCGAGCTGGATCGACAGATCGACGAGAAAGTCTGGCAAAGCTACGGCGCCGCCATGCACTGCAATGGCAACGGCGCCTGCTACAACTTCGATTCTGATGACGCCATGTGCCCGTCGTGGAAAGCCACCCGCGAACGCGCGCAGTCGCCCAAGGGTCGCGCGTCATTGATTCGCGAATGGCTGCGGTTGCAGGGCGAGGCGGGCGTCGACGTGCTCTCGGATGCGATTCGCAAACCGGCTTTTTTCCGCTCGCTGTGGCAGCGCTGGCGCAACAGCCGCGATCCGTCGGCGGACTTCTCCCATGAAGTGTATGACGCCATGGCCGGTTGCCTGGCCTGCAAATCCTGCGCGGGGCAGTGCCCGGTGAAGGTCAACGTGCCGGAATTCCGCTCGCGTTTTCTCGAGCTGTATCACAGTCGTTATCTGCGGCCGGCACGGGATTACCTGATTGCCTCGCTGGAATACACCATTCCCTATATGGCGCGGATTCCGGCGCTGTACAACGGTGTGATGGGCGCCGGCTGGGTGCGTGGCGCACTGGCGCGGATCGGTGGCATGGTCGATGTGCCGTTGCTCAGCCGCTTCGATTTCCACGCGGCGATGCGCCGTTGGCAGGTGCAGCCAGCAACGGTTGCAACGCTGTCGGCGCTGACCCCAGAGCAACGCGAACGCAGCGTGGTTATCGTGCAGGACGCCTTCACCCGCTACTTCGAAGCGCCGCTGCTGGCTGATCTGGTCGAGCTGATTTCGCGGTTGGGTTATCAGGTGTATCTGGCACCGTTCAGCGCCAATGGCAAACCGCTGCATGTGCAGGGCTTTCTCTCGGCGTTCAATCGCGCGGCGTTGCGTAATGCTGAGCAGTTGCAGGCGCTGGCGCAGACCGGCGTGCCTTTGCTGGGGCTGGATCCGGCGATGACTCTGGTCTATCGCCAGGAATACCTGAAAGTACCGGGCCTGAATGAATGTCCTGAAGTGGCCCTGGTGCAGGAATGGTTGCTCAAGGTCATGCCAGAACGGACGCCTGATGCTCAGCCGAAAGCGTTCCGTCTGCTCGCCCATTGCACGGAGAAAACCAACGCGCCGGCCGCGACCCGCCAGTGGGAACAGGTCTTCGAACGTGCCGGACTGAAGCTGGCCAACCAAGCCACCGGTTGCTGCGGCATGTCCGGTACTTACGGCCACGAAGCACGTAATCGGCAGACCTCGGCAGTCATTTATGAGCAATCGTGGGCGCGTCAGGTGCAGGCTTCGGCGGAGCAGGGCGAGGCGTTGGCGACCGGCTATTCCTGCCGCAGCCAGGTCAAGCGCCAGTCGGATCAGGCGCTGCGCCATCCGTTGCAGGTGCTGCTGGAGACGCTACGTCGCTGACCGTGTCGCTGGTGTCCTTGTCCCAGATCAGGCGCGGGTCGAAACTCATCGCCGCGAGCATGGTGAAGACCACGACCAGGCCGAAGAAGAGGATGCCCGGTCGTGGCTCGATATCGCCCAGCGCCTGGAATTTCACCAGCGCAGCAACCAGCGCGACCACCAGCACATCGAGCATCGACCAGTAACCGATCAGCTCGACGAAGCGATACAGCTTGGAACGCTCCTTGCGCGCCCAGTCGCTGTTGCGCTGCACGGTGACGAGCAGCAAGGTCAGGGCGACGAATTTGATTCCCGGCACCGCGATGCTGGCGATGAAAATGATCAGGGCAATATCCCACGCCCCGGCTTCCCAGAACTCCAGCACGCCACTCATGATCGTGCTGTCGGCGCCGTTGCCGAGCATCACCGTATTCATCACCGGCAGCAGATTGGCGGGAACATAAAACGCCAGCGCGGCGAGCATGTACGCCCAGGTTCGCGTCAGCGAATTGGTCTTGCGCCGGTGCAACGGCGCATCACAGCGCGGGCACTGGTGTGGCTCGTCGGTCATGTCACAGGCCAGGCCACAGCTGTGGCACAGGCACAGGTTGAGTTCGCTGGCGGTCGGTGGACGCTTCATAAAATGTCCCACAGTTCACGAATGTCCCGGCCGGCAATGCGGATCATCATCAGGCTCAGCACCGCCAGGGCGAACAGGCCGATCCCGGGCAGCACATCGAGCAAGCCGGCGAGTTTGAACACCGCGACCATCGCCCCCAGCAGACACACTTCGAGCATGCTCCACGGGCGCAGGGTTTCCAGCCAGCGCATGCACAGGTTGAATCCCGGTGCCCGACGCAGGCCGAGGGCAAAACTCAACACCCAGACCAGCAACACCAGCTGAAATGCCGGGGCGATGATGATCGCAATAGCCGCGACCATTGCAATGAACGTAATCGGCCCCTGACTCAGAGCAAGCACCGAATCCCACAGGGTTGCGCTGTTTTTCATGCCTTTGAGGCTGATGCTCATCACCGGGTAGAAATTGGCAAACAGCCACAGCATCGCCGCCGTGAACGTCAGCGCCAGACGCTGCTCGATGGTCAGGCCGTTGAAGCGCTGCAGCACGCCACCGCAGCGCACGCACAGGGTTTTCTGGTGTTTGCCGAGCACGACTTTCTCGTACACACAATCACAGTGCTCGCAGATGATCAGGTGTTCGGTATTGACCATGGACAGCGCTCAAGGGCGGGGCGGACCTGTTCACTATAGAAGGCTGGCGCTGATGGGCAACTTCGATGCTGGATGTTTGGGTTTTGTTTTTCTGGTGTTATAAGGTAACGCGAAATTTGCGGGCGGCGTTGTGGCTGTCCGGTGGTATTCCTCTGGATTGCGAAAGACCCATGACCCCTGTGCTTCCCCGTTCTGCCCCATTGACGACTGGCCGGCTGCTATCCATTGATGCGCTCAGAGGCCTGGTGATCCTGTTCATGCTGCTCGATCACGTACGTGAAACCTTCCTGTTGCACCGACAGGTCTCCGATCCGATGGACATCGCCAGCACCGAGCCGGCGCTGTTTTTCAGCCGCACTCTGGCGCATCTGTGTGCGCCGGTGTTTGTCTTGCTGACCGGTTTGTCGGCATGGCTCTACGGCGAAAAATACGCCGGCAAAGCCGATGTCAGCGCATTTCTGTTCAAACGCGGATTGTTCCTCGTGGCGCTGGAGTTCACCTTGGTCAACTTCGCCTGGACGTTCCAGTTGCCGCCGAGCGTGATTTACCTGCAAGTGATCTGGGCGATCGGCCTGAGCATGATCGCGCTGGCGCTGCTGGTCTGGTTGCCACGTGCGCTGCTGCTGACGCTGAGCGTGGCGATCATCGCCGGGCACAACTTGCTTGATACGCTGCATTTCCCGGTCGAGTCGGCGCTGCATGTGCCTTGGGCGATTCTGCATGATCGAGGCTGGATCGAGATCAGCGAAACCCTGCGCCTGCGCACCTCGTACCCGCTGCTGCCGTGGATTGGTGTAATCGGCCTGGGCTATGCGCTGGGGCCGTGGTTTGCTCGCGGCATGGACGCGGCGGTGCGTCAGCGTCGTTTGCTGATTGCCGGGGTCGGTGGATTGCTGGGATTTGTGGTGCTGCGCTTGATTAACGGCTACGGCGAAAAACCGTGGGCGATCAGCGATTCGCTGGTGCAGACACTGATGAGCTTTTTCAACATCACCAAATACCCGCCATCGCTGCTGTTCATCGCGCTGACTGTGAGCGTGGGGCTGTTGCTGTTGCTCGCCTTTGAGCGCGTGCAGAGTCGCCGCTGGATTGGCTGGCTGACGGTGTTCGGCTCGGCACCGATGTTTTTCTATCTGCTGCACTTGTATGTGTTGAAGGTGTTGTACCTGATCGGTGTGGCGCTGTTCGGCCTGAATCAGGGCAGCTATTTCGGCTTTTCGACGGTGACGGCGGTGTGGCTGGCGGCGGTGGTTCTTGCCGTGGTGCTGTTCCCGGCGGTGCGCTGGTTCTCTGCATTGAAAGCGCGGCGCCGCGACATCAGCTGGCTGAAATATCTGTAAATTGCGTGGACTTGTGGGAGTGAGCTTGCTCACGAAAGCGGTGAATCAGTCGGTATAAATGCTGGCTGATGCACCGCCATCGCTGGCAAGCCAGCTCCCACAGGGTTCTATGGTGTTTGCTGTATCAGTTTCCACCGCAGTATTTGTGGGAGCTGGCTTGCCAGCGATGGCTCCGGTGGATTCGGCATCTTCATCGCTTGATACACCGCTTTCGCGAGCAGGCTCGCTCCCACAGGTTTTACAGCACCCGGCTTATTTACGATCCAGCCATACGGTCTGCGCATTGCAGAATTCCCGTACGCCAAAGTGCGACAGCTCACGACCGAAGCCGCTTTTTTTCACGCCGCCGAAGGTCACACGCGGATCGCTCGCCGAGTAGCCGTTGATGAACACGCCGCCGGTTTCCAGTTCGCTGGTCAGTTGCTCGGCCAGCGCGACGTTGGCGGTGTAGATCGTGGCAGTCAGGCCGAAATCGCTGTCGTTGGCCAAGGCCACGGCGTGTGCGCAATCGCGGGCGGTGATGATCGAAGCGACCGGGCCAAACAGCTCTTGCTTGAACGAAGTCATGCGGTCGGTCACATCGGCTAGTACGGTCGGTTCGTAGAAGTTGCCGGCGCCCTCGGCTTTTCTGCCGCCGAGCAGCAGCTTCGCGCCTTCCTCCAACGTGTCACGCACTTGCTGATCCAGTTCATCACGCAGATCGAAGCGCGCCATCGGCCCGATATAGGTGTCCGCATTCAGCGGATCGCCCACCTTCAACTGGCGTGTCGCTTCAACGAACTTGCGGGTGAACTCTTCGACAACACCTTCCTCGATGATCAGACGTTTGGCAGCCGCGCAAACCTGGCCGGAGTTCTGATAACGACCGACCACCGCCGCGTGCACCGCCTCATCCAGATCAGCATCGTTGAGCACGATGAACGGATCGGAGCCGCCGAGTTCCAGCACGCATTTCTTCAATGCCGCACCGGCCTGAGCACCGATGGCCATGCCGGCGCGGACGCTGCCAGTCAGGGTCACGGCGGCGATGCGCGAATCGGCAATGGCGCTGGAAACGCCTTCCGGGGTGACGTTGATCACTTCAAACACGCCCTCGGGGAAACCGGCGCGGACGAACGCATCGCGCAGCAGGTAAGCGCTGCCCATCACGTTCGGCGCATGCTTGAGCACGTAAGTGTTGCCAGCGATCAACGTCGGCACCGCGCCGCGCAGCACTTGCCAGATCGGGAAATTCCACGGCATCACCGCCAGAATCGGCCCCAGCGGACGATACTCGATACGCGCTTTGCCGCCTTCAACCTGGGTCGCCTCAGCGTCGAGCATGGCCGGGCCGTGTTCCGCGTACCACTCGCAGAGCTTGGCGCATTTCTCGATTTCGCCACGGGCCTGGGCGATCGGCTTGCCCATTTCCTGGGTGATCATGGTTGCCATCGCTTCTGAGGTTTCACGCAGCGCGCCGGCGAGGGCGGTCAAAAGGCGCGAACGATCCTGCAGCGGCTTGCGCTTCCACTTGCCAAAAGCGAAGGCAGCGCGAGTCAGTGCCGCATCAAGGGCAGCGGCGGATTCGAACGCGTATTGCCCGATCTGCTCGCCGGTGGCGGGGTTGATCGAGATGGCGTGGGTCTGGCTGGAAATCTGGCTCATTGACGTTGTCCTGTAGGTTCGTCGGATGGGCCTAGAGTAGGGTGGCGTTAGTTTTCTGGAAACTGAATAATAGAGATCGTTTCTTTCACGATCGGAGAATGACTGTGGATCTGGTGCAACTGGAAATCTTCAAAGCCGTGGCCGAGCACGGCAGCATCAGCGCCGCCGCCACGCAGATTCATCGCGTGCCGTCGAACCTGACCACGCGGATCAAACAGCTGGAGCAGGACCTCGGCGTTGATCTGTTTATCCGCGAGAAAAGCCGTCTACGCCTGTCGCCAGCCGGGTGGAGTTTTCTCGAATACACGCGGCGTATTCTCGATCTGGTGCAGGAAGCCCGCGCTACGGTCGCGGGGGAGGAACCCCAGGGCGCGTTCCCGTTGGGCTCGCTGGAAAGTACCGCAGCGGTACGTATTCCCGAACTGTTGGCGGCGTACAACCAGCAGCACCCGAAGGTCGACCTTGACCTGTCCACCGGGCCATCGGGGACGATGATCGACGGCGTGCTGTCCGGGCGTCTGGCTGCCGCATTTGTCGACGGCCCGGTGCTGCATCCGGCCCTGGAAGGGGTGCCGGCGTTCGAGGAGGAAATGGTCGTCATCGCGCCGCTCAATCATTCACCGGTCGAACGTGCGGCGGACGTTAACGGCGAGAATATCTACGCCTTCCGCTCCAACTGTTCCTACCGGCATCATTTCGAAAAATGGTTCAGCACTGACGCTGCCGTACCCGGCAAGATCTTCGAAATGGAGTCCTACCACGGCATGCTCGCCTGCGTCAGCGCCGGTGCCGGCCTGGCGCTGATGCCGCGCAAAATGCTGCAGAGCATGCCCGGCAGCGCGACGGTCAGCGTCTGGCCGCTGACGGCGGACTTCCGCTATCTGACCACCTGGCTGGTGTGGCGACGGGGCACCGTGTCGCGCAGTCTGAGCATGTTCGTGCGCTTGCTTGAAGAGCGTGGCGTGGTGCGTGAGCAAGCCTGATCGAGCGTGTCTTTATGGCGTGCCGTTGCGCCCGTACAAACGATAACCGTCGCGCTGATTCAGGCGATCGTAATAGGCGCGCACCGCAGCCAGATTCCCGTGATCGAGCGGCGTTTCGAACCAGCGATTCACTGACAGCCCGATCGGAATGTCCGCCAGGGAAAACTGCTCGCCACTGACGTAAGCGCCAGTCTTCTCCAGTTGGCGATCGAGGATTTGCATGTTGCGCGTCCAGTCCCGGCAGCCGGCGGCCAGGGCATTGCGATCCTGATAGTCCGGCGACTTGCGCACCAGCGCCATCAGCGGATACGACCACGAGCGATTCAGCTCCGAGGCCTGCCAGTCGGTCCACTGATCGACCCGCGCCCGGGCAACAGGCTCAGCGGGATACAAATGCGCGCCGCCGTAACGCGTCGCCAGATAACGAATGATCGTGTTTGATTCCCACAAGGTGAAATCGCCGTCCTGGATCACCGGCACCATGGCGCAGGGATTCAGCGCGAGAAACTCCGGCGTGTTTGGCGACTTGAAACCCGAACCCCAGTCTTCGCGCTCGAACGGGATGTCCAGTTCGGCACAGGTCCACAGCACTTTGCGCACGTTGATCGATGAGGCTTTGCCGAGTAGTCGCAGCATGGGATTTCCTTCTCCGGGTAGTGGACGCAGAAAAATACCATAGCGCAAAACACAAGGCCCGCATTGCGCGGGCCTTGGTTCATCAACATCTGAATACGGCGCGTGCCGGGCGGGATTACCGGTTGAGGAACGCCAGCAGATCCTCATTCAACGCCTGCGCATGGGTTACGGCGAACCCGTGCGGCGCGCCGGCGTAAACCTTCAACTCAGCGCCTTTGATTTGCGCAGCGGCCTGCTTGCCGGTGGTTTCGAACGGCACGATCTGGTCGCCGTCACCATGGATCACCAGGGTCGGCACATCGATCTTGGCCATATCCGGGCGGAAGTCGGTTTCCGAGAACGCGGTCACGCAGTCGACGGTGCCCTTGAGCGACGCCAGCAGCGCGATGTTCAGGGTTTGCGTGAGCACGCCGTCAGAGACTTTCTGGCCCTGATTGGTGCCGTAGAACGGCGCGTTGAAGTCGGCGATGAACTGCGCGCGGTCCTTCAGCAGGCCGGCCTTGATGCCGTCGAACACCGATTTGTCGACGCCGTCGGCGAAGTCGGCTTTCTTGCCGAACAGCGGCGTGACCGCGCCGAGCAATACCAGGCCGGCAACACGCTCGCTGCCGTGGCGGGCGATGTAGCGGCTGACGTCGCCGCCACCCATGGAGAAGCCGACCAGGGTTACGTCGCGCAAGTCCAGATGGTTGATCAAACCGGCGATGTCATCGGCAAAGGTGTCGTAGTCGTAGCCGGTCCACGGCTGCTCCGAGCGACCGAAACCACGGCGGTCGAAGGCGATGGTGCGGTAGCCGCGACTGCTCAGGTACTCCATCTGGTATTCCCACATGTCGGCATCCAGCGGCCAGCCGTGGCTGAACAGCACGGGCTTGCCGCTGCCCCAGTCCTTGTAATAGATCTCGGTGCCGTCTTGGGTCTTGAAGGTGCTCATGCAAACTCCTTGTGATCGTGTGTGGCAAGAATAGATGCCGAATGGGCAACGGCCACTATCCGCGCAAAACGCGCCCGCCACTTGTACGCAGGTGCTGGTTTCACCCATATGAAAGCGCGGCAAATCCCGATGAGCGGAACAAACTTAAGTTTGACGTCAAAATGATGGCCCTCTAATATCGCGCCACTATTTTGATGTCACTTTTTATGTCGAGGGATCGAACATGTTTTCACCCGCCTTCACGGCGCGGTTGTGCCTGGCGCTGCTTTGCCTTTCTCCGCTTGAATCTGCCTGGGCCGCGCCCACTCCTGGTGAAACCGACCTGATCCGCGAACGTCAGAGCCGCTTGCTCGAAGAGCAGCAGCGGCGCCTCGAAGAACTCAAGGATCTGCCCGGCAAAGACGCCAAACCGGCGCAACCGACAACCCCCGTCGATACGCGCTGCTTCACCATCAAGGACATCGAGCTCAAGGGCGCCGACAGCCTCTCGGAGCGTGAGAAGACGCGGCTGCTCAAGCCTTATATCGGCGAATGCCTCGGCGTGCCGCAGCTCAACGAGCTGCTCAAAGTCATCACCGATCACTACATCGAAAAAGGTCTGGTCACCAGTCGTGCGTATCTGCCGCAACAGGATCTGTCCGCCGGACACCTGAAAGTGCTGGTGGTCGAAGGCAAACTCGAAGGCATGAAAGGCGCAGAAAACAGCCGGCTCTCGGATCGCGAACTGGCCATGGCCTTTCCCGGCAAAAGCGGTGAACTGGTCAACCTGCGCGAGATCGAGCAAATGGTCGACCAGCTCAATCGCCTGCCGTCCAACCAGGCCAAAATGGAGCTGGCGCCGGGGCAGAATGTCGGCGGCAGTGAAGTGCGCGTCACCAACACGCCGCAGAAACCTTGGCGCGCCGGCCTGTCGCGCAGCAACGATGGCCAACGCAGCACCGGCGAGCAGCAGTGGGGCACGTCGTTCGACTGGGACAGCCCGCTGGGGCTGGCTGACCAATTGAGCCTGCGCGGCGGCCACGATGCGATGACCGATCACCAGCACACCTCCAACAACGCCATGCTCAATTACAGTCTGCCGTGGGGCTGGTGGACGTTCAGTTACACCTACAGCCAGAGCGAGTACCGCTCGCAGATTGCCGCCAACGGCTACAACTTCAAGCAGACCGGCGACAGCGAAAACCATCAGTTGCGCGCCGAACGCGTGATCCATCGCGACGCGGTCAGCAAGACCTCCCTCAGTGCGGGACTTTCGTACCTGCGCAGCAACAACTTCATCGAAGACAGCAAACTCAAACTGAGCAGCAATCGCATCAGCGAAGCGCAATTCGGCTTCAACCACGGCCGTCGTGTCGGCAGCGCGTTCGTCAACTTCGATGCTGGCGTGCAGGAGGGCATCGGCGCTTTCGATGCGCAGGGCAGTCACGATCCCGGTCCTGGCGAGCCGGACGCACGCTACCGCAAATACACCGCAACCCTGAGCTATTTGCAGCCGTTCAAATTGCTCGGTGAATCCTTCAGCTTCAGCAGCCTGATGACCGGCCAGCGCAGCGAAGATGTGCTGTTCAGCCCACAACGCACGAGCCTCGGCGGCTCGGCGTCGATCCGTGGCTACAAGGATCAATCGCTGTCTGGCGACAGCGGTGGTTACTGGCGCAACGACCTGCGCTGGAGCCGCCCGGTGACTGCCGAATGGCTGCAACCGGTGTTCGCCGAGTACGGCACCAGCCTCGGTTACGACCAAGGCGTAATTCGCGGCGATCGCTACAACGGCGATCAGCACGGACGCATGTCGAGCAACTCGCTGGAGCTGTTCGCACGTGGTCAGCATGTGGCCGCCAGCGTGACTTTCGCGCATTCCCTGGAACGACCGTACGCGCTGACCGAGCGTGAAGCGCCGATCTATTTCCGCCTGGATTTCTTCATTTAATTTTTGCCCGCTTCGAGATTCTGATATGGACATTCGCCACCTGGCCTGCCTGGCCAGCCAACCTTCTGCGGCCGTAAAAAAGCGCGAGCAATTCTGCGGCATGCCCAAGCGTGGTCTGGCCTTTTTGCTGGCGAACGTCATGTTCTGGCAACCGGTGTGGGCGCAGGCGGACGGCATCGTTGTCAGTGCACCCGGCACCAGTCTGGATCGCGCCGGCAATGGCGTGCCAATCGTCAACATCGCAGCGCCCAATGGCAGTGGCCTGTCGCATAACCAGTTCCACGACTACAACGTCGGTGCGCAAGGCGTCATCCTCAACAACGCCACCGACCGCATGCAACAGACGCAACTGGGCGGGATCATTCTCGGCAACCCGAACCTGCGTGGCGCAGCGGCACAAACCATCCTCAACGAAGTCAATGGCGGCAGCCCGAGCCAGTTGCGCGGCTACACCGAAGTCGCAGGGCAATCGGCACGGGTGATCGTTTCCAATCCTTACGGCATCAGTTGCAATGGTTGCGGTTTCATCAACACCCCACGTGTCACGCTGACCACCGGTAAACCGGTGCTCGACAATGGTCGCCTGGAGCGCTTTCAGGTTGATCAGGGAAGCGTGTCGATTGACGGCGTCGGTCTTGATGCGAGCAACGTCGACAGTTTCGAAATCATTACCCGCAGTGCGCAGATCAATGCACAGATCCATGCAAAAAACCTGAACATCACCACCGGCCGCAACGACGTCAACGCCGACACCCTCAGCGCCACCGCCCGTGCCGATGACGGCAGCGCCAGACCACAACTGGCCATCGACTCCTCGGCGCTCGGCGGCATGTATGCCGGTGCAATCAAACTGGTCGGCACCGAGCAGGGCGTTGGTGTGAAGCTGGCGGGGGATCTTGCCGCCAGCGCCGGTGACATCCGGATCGACGCCAATGGCCAGCTGACCCTGGCTAAAGTCACGGCGGGTAATGCCGTCGATGTAAAGGCCAAAAGTCTCGATGCCCAGGGCGCGGTTTATGCCGGTACGCAGGTCACCGTACAAACCGCCGAAGACCTGATCAATCGCCAAAGCCTCGCTGCCCGTGACAGCGTCAGCCTGAGCAGCGGCGGCAGGCTGACCAACGCTGGTGTGATTGAAGCCGGGGTGAACGCAGACAACAGCCGCAACGCCAAGGGTGATCTGTCGATCAACAGTGCTTCGGTGAGCAACAGTGGCAGCGTGTTGGCCAGCCGGACCCTGACCGCCAGCGCAGCCGCAACGTTCGAGAACCAGAACGGTACCCTGCAGGCTCAAGACATCACTTTGAACGCGGCGCGCCTGGTCAACCAAGGTGTGAATGCGCGTGTTTATGGTGAAACCCGTCTAGTCGTGAGCGCGCCGGCCATCGTCAACCTCAACGGCCTGATTCGCTTTGCCGATGGGCAAGCGGCAACACTGGTGGTCGACAGTATCGACAACCGTCAGGGTCGTATCGAAATCGCCGGCGGCAGCCTCAAGCTCAATGCTCAGGAGGTAAAAAACACCGGCGGCAAAGTGATCGCCGGTCGCCTCGACGTGGACGCCCGTCAACTGGACAACAGCGGCGGCCTGATCGGCGCCAGCGACGGTGAGGCCAAGGTTGTCGCCCGCGAACGTCTGAATAACGGCGCGGGCAAGATCCAGGCGAAAACCACACTGGCACTGTCGGGAGGGGAGTTGCTCAATCAGGGGGGGACGCTGGCAGCCGACGACATTCTCGTCACGGCCACTCGCCTCGATAACAGCGCCAAGGGTGTGATCAGCGCGGAAAAAGGTGCTGCTGATCTGACGCTGATGCAGGATTTCGATAACCACGACGGCAAGGTGCAAGCCTCGGATCGCTTGACCGTCACTGCGCAGAGCATCAACAACCGCAACGCAAGTCTGACGGGCAAAACCCTCGAGGTGGCCAGTCGCGGCACGCTGGATAATACGCAAGGCGCGATTTCGTCCGATGACAGCGTGGTTTCCAGTGCAGACCTGGATAACAGCCTTGGCCTGATCCAGGGGACCGATCGCCTGAGCCTGACCGCGCAAGATCTGCAAAACGCCAGCGGCCAACTTTTGGGCGGCATCGTCGACGCAAACCTGCGCAATCTGATCGGCAACAACGACGGCACGCTCAGCGCCGAAACCGGGCAACTGACGCTCCTCGTCCAGCAGCACTTGAACAACGCATTGGGCCGTCTGCAATCCATCAAAGGCGATGTGGAACTGCGTGCCAGCTCTATCGATAACCGTGGCGGTGTAGTCGCCGCCCGGCAATTGCTGGTGGTGGCCAAGGACGGATACGTCGACAACCGTGGCGGGCGGATGATCGCCGACGGCCTGGAGTTGCACGCGGCCAGCCTTGATAACCGTGCCAACGGGTTGTTGGCCGCAGGTGCCGATGGCGCGCGGTTGATCCTCAAGCAAACTGCACCAAGCCAGTCGCAACTGCTGAATCAACAGGGCCGGATTCAGAGCGAAGGTCAGTTGCACATCGACGGTGACGAGATCGACAACAGCGCCGGTGTCCTGCTCGGCAACGCTATCGACATCAATGCCAAACAACTTGGCAACAACGACAAGGGCGGCATCGTCGGTAATGGCGGCGATGTCGTCCTCAACATTGCCGGAGTTTTCAGCAACGTCACCGGTCTAGTCGATGCTGGCGCACAGCGCTTGCTCCTTGATCAACTGACCTCGCTGGATAACCGGGGCGGCACCCTGCAAGGCAAGCGCCTGGACATCAATAGCGCCTGGATCAACAACAACGCTGCCGGGCAGATCATCGCTGGCAGCGACGGCCTGAAGATTACTGGCAAAACACTGCTCAACCAGCAAGGTGTGATTCTGGCCAACGGCAGCCATGCCGAACTGGCGCTGAACAACGGCAATTTGCAAAACCAGGGCGGCACGCTGCAAGCCGACTCGGTGAGCATCACCAGTGCCGACCTCGACAACAGTGCAGCCAGCGGCAAGGCCGGGCTGATTTCCAGCCTGATTGATGACTTGACGCTGACCGTGACGCGCTTGGCTAACCGCGCCGGCAGAATGTTCGGCAAGGATCAGGTGATCTTCACTGGTACCAGCCTGGACAACACCGGCGGCGAGATCAGCGGTAATCAGCTGGGGCTCGAAGCCGTCGGGCAGGTTCTCAATCAGGGCGGCCTGATCGAATCGGCGAACAGCCTCAAGCTGACTGCCAGCGGCTTGGATAACAGCGCCGGCGGCCAGCTCCGCGCCCTCGGTGGCGCTGCGAGTCAGATCAAGCTGACCGGCAATCTGAACAACCAGAGCGGCGTGATCGAAATCGGCAGTCAGGACCTGCTGCTATCCGGTGCCGAAATCAATAACTTCAGCGGCAATGTTCGCCACGCGGCACAGGGCCTTTTCGACCTGGATGTGAGCCAACTGGCCAACAACCAGGGCAGTCTCACCGGGCTGGGCAATGGTGTATGGGATGTCGGCTCGGTCAACGGTGTTGGAACCTGGCAACTGAACGGCGGGCTGACCTACACCAGTGCGCAGAACCTGACGCTCAATGCTGGCGAACGGATCGCCAGTGCTTCGGCGCTCAGCCTCAACGTGGCCAACCTGAACAATGCCGGACAATTGCTCAGCGGCGGCGATCTGGCGCTGACCCTTGGCGGCAATCTGCTCAACAGCGGCAAAGTCTCCGCGCAGCAGAAACTCACGATCAGCGCCAACGACGTGATCCAGCAGGACGGGCGACTGGTTAGCGGCGGCGACACCGTGATGACCTTGCGCGGCACACTGGACAATCTCGGTCGCCTGATCGCCAACCAGAACCTCACGGTGACGGCGGCACGGATCAATAACAAAGGCACCCTCGGCGCCCAAGGCAATCTCGAATTCACCGCCGCCAACGGTCTCTACAACGATGCCGACACGCTGCTGTTCAGCGGCGGCACGATGAAGCTGCACGGCAACAGCCTGAATAACTATTACGGCGATATTTACAGCCGCGGCAACATGAGCTTCGACGCTGTCGATGGCGGGCGCGCGGCGTTGTTCAGCAACTTGTCGGGCACCATCGAAGGCGAGGGTGACGTCGATATCAACGCGGTTTCCTTCGAAAACGCCAAAGCCGAGTTCGAGCTGACTTCCGGTCAGTCGTCCGGCAGTTTGAGCTGGGTGTGCGGTCAGCACTGCGATGGTGGTGATGGCTGGAAGCGCGGCACCATCACCATCACTACCCAATTCAACGACGAGGTGCTCAAGGACTCGCGCGCGGCGCGATTCGTGGCAGGCAAGAACTTCACCATCCACGCCAACCAGGTTGAAAACCGTTACAGCCTGCTGGCCGCCAACGGCAACCTGACCGTGACGGCTGACAGCCTGCTGAACCAGGGCGGGGAGTCGCGTTCGGGGACGCGCGTGGTGAAAAGGGGCACCCCAGGGCGTATCGACAACAGCCTCTGGGACAAGATGGAGTTCGTCGATGTTCCGGCGTTCAACGCGGCTACCGCGGCCGGCAACTTCGATCAGGCGCGGTTCGATGAACTGATCAGTCGCTCCAGTGATTCGCGATTCTCTTTGATGAGTGACGTCACCACCTGGAACGCAAACGGCAACGCCGTTTACGCTGCGGTGATGCAGGCCGGCGGCAAGGTCAAGCTCGACGTCACCAACAGCATCCAGAACGGCACGCTATACGACAACACTTATGGCCAACTGACAGGTTCTCTGGCCAGCGACCAGACTGACGCGGTCGGCGGCATCAACATCAACCTGGGCAAACATAGCACCGACGCTGTCGCCCAAACCTCCAGATCCGTTACCCGTATCGAGCATGTCGACGCCGATGGCGTGAAGCAGATCAGCTTCACACCGGTGGACTTCAAAGGTGTGCCGTTCGCCGCCGTCGACCCGACGGCTTCCTCGACCTTCCGGTTGCCGAAAGGCCCGTACGGCATGTTCGTGCAAAGCACGAATCCGCAGAGCCGTTATCTGATCGAAACCAACCCAGAGCTGACTCAGACGACGGCGTTCATGAGCTCCGACTACCTGCTCGGCAAGCTCGACTTCAGCGCCGATGAAGCGGCGCGTCGCCTCGGTGACGGTCGCTATGAATCGCGGCTGATCAGCGACGCCGTCATGGCCCAGACCGGCCAGCGTTTTCTCGCCGGTGGCCTGGAGAACGACTACGAGCAATTTCGTTATCTGATGGATAACGCGCTCGCCAGCAAAAATCAACTGAACCTCTCAGTCGGCGTCAGCCTGACCTCGGCGCAGGTCGCTGCGCTGACCCACGACATTGTCTGGATGGAAGAGCGCATCGTCGACGGCCAGAAAGTGCTGGTGCCGGTGTTGTATCTGGCGCAGGCCGAGTCGCGCAACGTGCGCGGTGGCAGCCTGATTCAGGGCCGAGATCTGGAAATGCTGGCCGGTAGCGATCTGGTCAACGTCGGCACATTGAAGGCCAGCAACGACGTGTCCGTCGACGTCAAGGGCAGCCTCTATCAGGGCGGTCTGGTCGAAGCCGATGAGCGCATCAAACTCATGGCCACCGACAGCATCCGCAACGCCCTAGCCGGCGAAATCCGTGGCAATCAGGTCGAACTGACGACACTCAAGGGCGATATCGTCAACGATCGCACCGCCATCGCGGTGCGTGATGGCAACGGCATGCGCACCCTCGTCGACGACGGCGGCATCATCAGCGCCCGCGACAGCCTGACCATCAAGTCCGGACAGGATCTGACCAACGCGTCTGCCATCAGCAGCGGCGGTGACGCCAGCCTGAGTGCAGCGCGCGACATCAACCTGTTGGCGACACGCGACGAAGACGAACTCCACGAATCGTTCGATGGCGGCCATCGCTCAGTCATTACCACCACCGTGGAAAACCTCGCGTCGACAGTGAAAACCGGCGGCGACCTGAAGCTCGATGCCGGTCGCGACATCAACGTCATCGCCAGCACAGCCGAAGCCACCGGCAACCTCACCGCCGAGGCCAAGCGCGACATCTACCTGTCCTCGGCCGGTGATGAACACAACGTCGAAACCCATAGCAAGGACGGCAAGAAACGTGTCCATGAACAGGATGACCACACTGTTCAGAAAGCAGCTGAGTTCATCGCCGGCGGCGACGTAAAAACCAGTTCCGGCCGTGACACCACACTGGTCGCGAGCAAAATCAGCGCAGGCAATGAAGCCTACGTCTACGCCGGTAACGACCTCAATCTGCTGGCCGCGCAGAACAGGGACCACACGCTCTACGACATGAAGGAGAAGGGCGGTTTCGGCAACCTGAAACTCCAGCGCGACGAAGTCACCCAGGTCACCCACGTCGGCAGCGAAATCAAGACCGGCGGCAACCTGTCTCTGGTCAGCCTGGGCGACCAGCATTACCAGGTGGCCAAACTCGACAGCGGCAAGGACATCCTCCTCGACAGCGGCGGCGCCATCACCTTCGAAGGGGTGAAGGATCTGCATGACGAGAGCCATACCAAAACCAACAACAACGCCGCATGGGTCTCGGCCAAGGGTCGCGGCAACACCGACGAAACCCTGCGCCAGACGCAGATGATCGCCAAGGGCAACATCGTCCTGAAAGCGGTCGATGGGCTGAAGATTGATATCAAGGATGTGAGTCAGGAGTCCGTCAGCCAGACCATTGATGCGATGGTCAAGGCTGATCCGCAACTGGCGTGGTTGAAGGATGCGGAGGCTCGGGGAGATGTTGATTGGCGGCGCGTGAAGGAGATTCACGAGTCGTTTAAATACAGCAACTCGGGGCTTGGCCCGGCTTCGCAGATGATTATTGCGATCGTGATGGCTGCCTTTGTCGGGCCTGCTGCGTTCGCTTCGCTAAGCGCGAGCATGGGCACAGCCTGGGCCGCAGGCCTCGCCGCTGTGGCAACAGGTGCAGCCACAAATGCCACGACCAGTTTTATCAATAACGGCGGAAACCTTGGAGCGGTTTTCGCGGACGTTACTTCATCCGATGCACTGAAGGGCTATGTGATTTCCGGAGTGACAGCCGGATTGATGGCCGAATACCTGAACCAGCTGACGGGTATGAAATACGATCCGAATACCGGAAAGTTGCTCGGCCCGTCGTTAGCCACGTGGGAGGGCGTCGGCAGATTTGCTGGAAGCCAAATCATCCAAGGTGGCACTTCCGCGCTGATCACCAAGGCAGTCGGCGGCGATGCAAGTGCCGGTGACGTTCTGAAGACGGCTCTGTTCAATACCGTCGCGGCGTTCAGCTTCAACATGGTGGGCGATCTTACGCAGGGCGTTCTGGATGATGGCTCAGCGGGCAAAATCATCATTCATGCGGCGGTGGGTGGGCTGTTGTCGGAGATGACCGGCGGGGATTTTGCGACAGGCGCGTTGGCGGCTGGTGCGAATGAAGCGCTTGTTGGTGAGATGAACAAATGGTTCAAGGGCAATCCCGAGTTGTTGCTCATGGGGTCGCAGATAGTGGGGGTGCTCTCCGCAACTGCGCTGGGCAATACTGATCAAGAGTCATTGGAAAACGCTTCTTGGGTTGCCAACAACGCGACACAGTACAACTTCCTGAATCATCAGCAAGTAGACGATCTCGTCACAGAGTTGAAGGGCTGTAGAGCTAGCGAAAATCCAGCAGCCTGTCGAGAGAAAGTGAAGGATACCTATGCGAAACTGAGCGCGAAAACCAGTGGATCCGAACTGTTCAAGTGCGAGGGTTTCGATCAGTGTAATGGTCAGACGAACGCCGCTGAAGGAGGGACCCTGGCGCTTGAAAACTACGATGCAAATGGCGGGTTAAGTGCTGAAGAGCGAGCGATTGTTCAGGACTTCCAAGACTCGAACCACACGGACGAGCTGAACTCTCACCATAAAACGATGCTGGGTGATCATGCGGAAATCGCTGGGACGATTCTGACTGGAGGGATCGGGGCTGGGAGCAAATTGGTTGGAAAGACTGATGAACTGCTTACCTCCACAAAAGGTGCTGATGGTGTAATAACCAAAATTTCGGATGGAATGAGGGCGAATCCTTATCACCCTGACTGGAAGAACTACTCGGGAACTGAAGCCCTCAGCCTGTCATCCGGCGCGAGCGGGGTAAAACCTGTGACCGGTTTAGGGGACGTTGAAGATTTTATGACGTCCCAGTTAACCAATTTGAATAAAAAACTTGGGGAAAAAATCGGACAAGGACGACTTCCTTACGAACGAGGAAGAGCTGGGATCGATCAAGCAAAGCTTGATATCAAAGCTACCCTCGAGAGTGCAACGGACATAAGCAGCTTGATTCCCAGGTCGCAAGTCCGAGGCGACTACGATTTAGTGCATGTGTATAGTAAGGTCACGGATCGAACCGTTAGTTTAAGAGTGCTGCCAGGCGGTAAATATGAGTTTGATACTTTAATTCCAGAAAGGTCCTCAAAATTCTGAGAGGTGGTTATGTATTTAGATGATGAATTTTGTGAGTTTCGCGCGCGCTCCTTTTATATCGAAAGGGAAAAGATTTGTGACGTGTTGGTGTTGTTTTTTAAACTACATCTGCAGGGCTGGGTGTCATTAAGTATTGGAGAAGGGGTCGCAATTTTTTCGCACGGTTTGAGAGAGGCCGAATATCAAATAGTCGAGAGTCTTGATGACGAATTTGCTTATCCCGTGAGGGTGGTGAATTCTTTACGCAAATACTTAGATAAAAAAATATCAGGGATTTATGAGTACCGTATTGAAGGGGTGAAGGAAGGGTGCTTGGGCATTTACTTTGATTGTGGAGATTGTGGGCTTAGTGTGTTGGAATATGATGGCTGCCTAACGTTTACTGATGGTATGTGCGATTTCGGAGACAAAGTCTCTTTGGTAAAGCGGGCTGCGTAATAGCAAGCGCGGGAAGAGGCCACTTTAGCAAGTTGTTCGGAGAAATGGCGGTGGATGGGGGCAGAACGCGTATTTTTTAAAAATAAGAACAGATTGCATTTAATGTGATTGGCTGAAGCTATACGTGAAAGTTTGTCCTGCGTTGAGTGTTGCGGAGCGCTATAGGAAAAAAGGGGCTGTCCCCTTTTTTAACCAGTCCGATCCCGTCGCATACGCTGGAAAAAGAATTTGATAAAGTAGCGACTGCCTCCGCCCAGGAATTGGGTGGTATGGCTTTTGACGCTGTTACCGGACTCTTGACTGCTCACATTGGTGGGAAAGCTGTCGAGTGGGTCGGTGGCAAATGGGTTGCTCCAATTGATCAACCTAAACCAACTATTGAGCTATTTGGAGGTAAGAGCGCTCAAACTCCAGGTGCGCTTAATATTGATATTAGTGGCAGTATCGAATCAGGCGTCCGTGCCGACGCCAGGAACTTACCTCTCAGAGATAACTCCGTGCGAGAAATCGTGGCCAGTAACCCATTCATACCTAAAGGTGCAGGGGGCACTTTCTCCATGATGGACTTTTTGCCTGAGGCGACACGGGTGGTTGAGCCCGGTGGGAAAATATTCATAAACACTAACTCGGCAAATCCGTATGGAAAACTACCAAGTGCAGCCGATCTTGAGTCGGTTGGCGTCAGGGTTATCCAGGATGGAGGTCTAGATGCTCGATTCTCGGGGCACACGTTCCTACGCACAGACGGTAGTAAGATTACTGATCTCCATAGTATGAAAACCATCGTTCTAGAGAAAATAAAATGATAGTTTCAGCGATGTTTGATTCCCTCGTCACATTTGACTGCGTATATGGAGGCTTTGAGCTCGAAAATGGAGTAGTTCGCCTTTATGTCGAAAGAGGCCTAGCCTTGAAAAAGACGAAGTTGGTAACAGCGGCGGATGGCGCTCGGATCGTACAGTGTGATGAAGATGAGTGTCCTAAGGGCGAAAGTATTTTTCCTGTTCATTACATTTACGATCCCGCTAGAGATGTGGAGTATGTTGAATGGAGTCTTGTAAATGGTTTGTTACACGCTCGAAGCGAGGGTGGTGAATGGGTCAGATACGAGAGCAAGAGTGAAGGTTTGCACGCAATGCATGAATATGTGGGTGACTGCTGGCTGGTCTTTTCGGGTGTGAGTGTGTTGAGAAAAGTTATCTATGAATATTCTCTCGATCGAAAGAGTTCCTCAGGTAATGAGTTTGTCGAGGAGTTTATTAGTGGGCCTAAAGTCGATAAGTCGGCAAGTGAGTATTTTCTTGAGGGTGAAATAAACGTTTTGCCTGGGCCAGGATGGATGTCTTTGAAAATTGATGCAGATTCGTTTCATATCGAGATTCCCGACGATTGAAAGAAAAGCGGATAAATGGGGACCGGATAAATGGGGACAGACCACCTTTCGAGAGACAAACGGGGACAGGCCACCTTCAAATTCGCGTCGAGCGTAAAAGCGGCGGTGACCTGCAGCTCGATGCCGTCGCAACATCTATTTGTCCTCGGCCGGAGATGAATACAACGTCGAAACCCATAGCAAGGACGGCAAGAAACGCGTCCATGAACAGGATGACCACACTGTTCAGAAAGCAGCTGAGTTCATCGCCGGCGGCGACGTAAAAACCAGTTCCGGCCGTGACACCACACTGGTCGCGAGCAAAATCAGCGCAGGCAATGAAGCCTACGTCTACGCCCGTAACGACCTCAATTTGCTGGCCGCGCAGAACAAGGACCATACGCTCTACGACATGAAGGAGAAGGGCGGTTTCGGCAACCTGAAACTCCAGCGCGACGAAGTCACCCAGGTCACCCACGTCGGCAGCGAAATCAAGACCGGCGGCAACCTGTCTCTGGTCAGCCTGGGCGACCAGCATTACCAGGTGGCCAAACTCGACAGCGGCAAGGACATCCTCCTCGACAGCGGCGGCGCCATCACCTTCGAAGGGGTGAAGGATCTGCATGACGAGAGCCATACCAAAACCAACAACAACGCCGCATGGGTCTCGGCCAAGGGTCGCGGCAACACCGACGAAACCCTGCGCCAGACGCAGATGATCGCCAAGGGCAACATCGTCCTGAAAGCGGTCGATGGGCTGAAGATTGATATCAAGGATGTGAGTCAGGAGTCCGTCAGCCAGACCATTGATGCGATGGTCAAGGCTGATCCGCAGTTGGCGTGGTTGAAGGATGCGGAGGCTCGGGGAGATGTTGATTGGCGGCGCGTGAAGGAGATTCACGAGTCGTTTAAATACAGCAACTCGGGGCTTGGCCCGGCTTCGCAGATGATTATTGCGATCGTGATGGCTGCGGTTGTTGGACCTGCGGCCCTGACAGCGTTGAGTGGGATGGGCACGTTCTGGGCCGCGACTTTCGCCGCTGTGGCTACCGGAGCGGCTACGAATGCTACGACTAGCTTCATCAATAACGGTGGGGATCTGGGCGCTGTTTTCGCTGACGTTACTTCATCCGATGCGCTGCAGGGCTATGTGGTTTCGGGGCTGACGGCCGGTTTGATGTCGCAGTATCTGAATGAATTGACCGGCGTGAAGTTTGATCCCAATGGCAAATATGCCGGACCGTCACTGGCCACGTGGGAAGGTGTGAGTAAATTCGCCGGCAGTCAGATTATTCAAGGCAGTACGTCTGCGCTTATCAGCAAGGCAGTGGGAGGCGATGCTGACCTTGGCAATTTGCTGCAAACCGCACTTTTCAACACCGTTGCAGCGTTCAGCTTCAACATGGTCGGTGACCTTACGACGGGTGTTGTGGATGATGGCTCTGCGACAAAAGTCATCATTCACGCGGCGGTTGGCGGACTGCTGTCCGAAATGACTGGTGGGGATTTCGCTACGGGCGCGTTGGCGGCTGGGGCGAATGAGGCCCTCGTTAAAGAAATGAACAATTGGTTTAAGGGCAACCCGGACCTATTGATCATGGGATCCCAAATTGTTGGGGTTCTTGCAGCTTCGACACAAGAAAATGTTGATGCAGAAACTTTGCAAAACGGCGCATGGATTACTGCTAACGCTACAAAATTTAACTATCAAGGACACTATGGTAAGTACCTTGAAAAGTATGAAACATGCAAAAACGACGCAACGGGTGTGGGCTGCTCATCAATTCTTAAACTGGCGGGCACTAATTCTCAGGTTCTTGGTAATTTCGTTCTGAATATGGATGTGGACTCCAAAATCGTCAGCTATACGTTGCTCGATGATTCAGGGAAGCCATGGATGATCATGGAACCTTTAGAGTACAAAGCTTATGTGGCATTGCCAGTGGCGATGCAGGATGCTTACAAAAACTCTGCGCAGTGGCAGTTCGACTTGTCTTCCACTTTGCTTTACGCAAAGGACGGACAAGAGGGCAAAGCAATAGAAAGCTACGAGATGATGCTGACCGATCCAGATTATTGGGGCGAGATGGCTCTCTCATTAATGCTCTCCTCGGCTGGCGGATCTGTACTTCAGGGTGTAAAGGGGGCTGCTGGTAGCTTGTTGAAGCTCGGCGAAACAAAAGTTATCAATAATGTAAGTATGACTCGTGTAGGGAGATGGATGTCCCCAGGTGAGCTATTACAGATGCAAGGTAACAACAGGGTCGTACAGGGCGCAGGAGGGCAAACTTTCATCTCAATTAACGGTGCGGCTGATTTTAAAGGGGCTGCATCTAAAGGGGCCGTGTATGTCGAATTTGATGTTCCAAGTAATGGTTTGTTGCAAGGTGGCAAGGAAGGCTGGTATAAAATGATTGGCCAAGATGCCAGTAAGTCTCAGCAGTATCTGTTGAAAAAGCAGGGCGGAGAACATCTGCCTGAAGTGAAAAATATAAAAATCTTAGATAGAAAGTGAGCGGGATATGGATTATTTTCAGTTTGAAAAAAAAATTATGCCTTTGCTCAAAGGCTACACTGTGAAAAGCTCAAAATTCGCAGGCGGAGATTTTGGTGACTTGGAACGAGTAGAGTTAGAAGGCTTTGGGAAACTGGCAACTGTTGAGTTTTGGTCTGAAGGTTGGACGGGTTTTGATATTTATGACTGCACTTGTGATGAGCAAGTCATGAATATTTTAATCTCTCCCGAGGAGGGGGAGCTCATCTCGAATGCGATTGAAGCGTTTGTAGGAAGGTTGAATGGCAAATAACAATAAATTTCTTTTGCCTAGTCAGTCGATTATTAAAGATGGAGGATAAATGGGACAGACCACGTTTAGAAAGTAATCCAAGAACGTGGTCTGTCGCCGGGAAAAATTTATTGTGCTGTTATCGGTACTTCGAAATGAATCCGGTAAGAGCGAAAATGGTAGTTCACCCAGCCGAATATCGCTGGCAAAGCTACCGTGTTAATGCACAATCAGAACGCTCGCACATTGTTACCCCTCATGCTCAATATTTGGCGTATGGAGGGCAGGGTGGGCAACCGACAAATGCTTACCGCGGGAGATAAAGGGGGACAGACCAACTTTCAATTCGCGTCGAGCGTATAACGCGATGGTGACCTGAAGCTCGATGCCGGTCGCGACACCCTTTACGACATGAAGGAGAAGGGCGGTTTCGGCAACCTGAAACTCCAGCGCGACGAAGTCACCCAGGTCACCCACGTCGGCAGCGAAATCAAGACCGGCGGCGACCTGTCTCTGGTCAGCCTGGGCGACCAGCATTACCAGGTGGCCAAACTCGACAGCGGCAAAGGCATCTCACGTGATGACATTCCAAATGTTGTAATGAGTGCTCTTGAACGTGGGAAAGTTGTCGGGACCAATGGTTCGGCTAATGTTTATCGCATCACGCATAATGGTGTTGAGCAAAACATCGCAGTTGGGGTTGGCTCAAACGGCTTCGTGGCTCGAGCTAATCCGGTCAGTTCTTGGAAACCATTGCCATGATCAGGTTAAGACTAACGAGTGAGTATTTGGCCGGGCCGATATTCTGCCCAGATCCGGATAGAATGGGGCACGTTGATATTGAAGATCTGCCCCTTTCTCCAGAGCTGAGGGTCAAAGTCAGTGAGTGGGACGGTGAGTATCAGTCGACGTTCAACAGCGACTACCCGCCCGATTCTTGTTTTGCAACGCCTGAGGCAGAGCTTCGGCATAAAGTAGAGGGGGAGGAGCTGGCCAAATCGATGCAGCAAGAACTAGGGAGCAGTTATATGGTTGAGTATTGCCCATAGTCGATAATTAGTCGGTGCAAAAGGAGTGTCGGGGTCCGCTCTGACGAGGGACGAATTGATTTCGGGAATGCCTTTAGGCACTAGAGATAAACGGGGACAGACCACCTTTCAATTCGCGTCGAGCTTATAAAGCGATGGTGACCTGAAGCTCGATGCCGATCGCGACATCAACGTCGTCGCCAGCACAGCCGAAGCCACCGGCAACCTCACCGCCGAGGCCAAGCGCGACATCAACATGTCCTCGGCCGGTGATGAACACAACGTCGAAACCCATAGCAAGGACGGCAAGAAACGTGTCCATGAACAGGATGACCACACTGTTCAGAAAGCAGCTGAGTTCATCGCCGGCGGCGACGTAAAAACCAGTTCCGGGCGTGACACCACACTGGTCGCGAGCAAAATCAGCGCAGGCAATGAAGCCTACGTCTACGCCGGTAACGACCTCAGTCTTCTGGCCGCGCAGAACAAGGACCACACGCTCTACGACATGAAGGAGAAGGGCGGTTTCGGCAACCTGAAACTCCAGCGCGACGAAGTCACCCAGGTCACCCACGTCGGCAGCGAAATCAAGACCGGCGGCAACCTGTCTCTGGTCAGCCTTGGCGACCAGCATTACCAGGTGGCCAAACTCGACAGCGGCAAGGACATCCTCCTCGACAGCGGCGGCGCCATCACCTTCGAAGGGGTGAAGGATCTGCATGACGAGAGCCATACCAAAACCAACAACAACGCCGCATGGGTCTCGGCCAAGGGTCGCGGCAACACCGACGAAACCCTGCGCCAGACGCAGATGATTGCCAAGGGCAACATCGTCCTGAAAGCGGTCGATGGGCTGAAGATTGATATCAAGGATGTGAGTCAGGAGTCCGTCAGCCAGACCATTGATGCGATGGTCAAGGCTGATCCGCAACTGGCGTGGTTGAAGGATGCGGAGGCTCGGGGAGATGTTGATTGGCGGCGCGTGAAGGAGATTCACGAGTCGTTTAAATACAGCAACTCGGGGCTTGGCCCGGCTTCGCAGATGATTATTGCGATCGTGATGGCTGCCTTTGTCGGGCCTGCTGCGTTCGCTTCGCTAAGCGCGAGCATGGGCACAGCCTGGGCCGCAGGCCTCGCCGCTGTGGCAACAGGTGCAGCCACAAATGCCACGACCAGTTTTATCAATAACGGCGGAAACCTTGGAGCGGTTTTCGCGGACGTTACTTCATCCGATGCACTGAAGGGCTATGTGATTTCCGGAGTGACAGCCGGATTGATGGCCGAATACCTGAACCAGCTGACGGGTATGAAATACGATCCGAATACCGGAAAGTTGCTCGGCCCGTCGTTAGCCACGTGGGAGGGCGTCGGCAGATTTGCTGGAAGCCAAATCATCCAAGGTGGCACTTCCGCGCTGATCACCAAGGCAGTCGGCGGCGATGCAAGTGCCGGTGACGTTCTGAAGACGGCTCTGTTCAATACCGTCGCGGCGTTCAGCTTCAACATGGTGGGCGATCTTACGCAGGGCGTTCTGGATGATGGCTCAGCGGGCAAAATCATCATTCATGCGGCGGTGGGTGGGCTGTTGTCGGAGATGACCGGCGGGGATTTTGCGACAGGCGCGTTGGCGGCTGGTGCGAATGAAGCGCTTGTTGGTGAGATGAACAAATGGTTCAAGGGCAATCCTGAGTTTTTGCTCATGGGGTCGCAGATTGTGGGGGTGCTCTCCGCAACTGCGCTGGGCAATACTGATCAAGAGTCATTGGAAAATGCTTCTTGGGTTGCCAACAACGCGACACAGTACAACTTCCTGAATCACCAGCAAGTAGACGATCTCGTCACAGAGTTGAAGGGCTGTAGAGCGAGCGAAAATCCAGCAGCCTGTCGAGAGAAAGTGAAGGATACCTATGCGAAACTGAGCGCGAAACCAGTGGATCCGAACTGTTCAAGTGCGAGGGTTTCGATCAGTGTAATGGTCAGACGAACGCCGCTGAAGGGGGAACGCTGGCGCTTGAAAACTACGATGCAAATGGCGGGTTAAGTGCTGAAGAGCGAGCGATTGTTCAGGATTTCCAAGACTCGAACCACACGGACGAGCTGAACTCTCACCATAAAACGATGCTGGGTGATCATGCGGAAATCGCTGGGACGATTCTGACTGGAGGGATCGGGGCTGGGAGCAAATTGGTTGGCAAAACCGAGGAGGTTCTGGTTGGTGCAAAAGGTGCGGCGGATATCGGAGCCTTAGACGACGTAGCTCTTCCCGGCTTAGGTTCGACACCAGGCCTACTCTCGTCACCTAGCATTCCATCGGGAGCAGGACTTGGTGGTTTCAAATTTGGACTAAGCGCGGGTGAAATAAACGCCATCAATTCAAAATTTGATGGTTCAATATCGTTTCGAAGCGTGGATACGGCTATTGCAAACGCCAGCAATTATGATGGATTCTTTAATAAGGCTGGTTCAATTATAAGAGATATTGCAGGGGGGGCATCTGTTTGATAATGGGAATAAACGAACGGCTGTTGAGGTTGTGGAGCGGCTAATTATAAGAAACGGTGTCGATGGTCCGCCAAAGCAGGTGATGTGGAATGTCGTAGATAAGGTTGCTACAGGGAAATTAACAGATGTTAAAGATATTTCTAACGCATTGAGAGGTCTGGATTGATGTCTTGTGATCCTTCTGATAAATATGCTGCTCGTTTTGGGTTTTTAGATATGAATAGTGTGCATCTGGATGATTTCATTCAGATTATGGAGCTGGTGGCAAAAAAATGCGAAGGATTCTTTATATTTAAAATCGACGGTGAAAGGAAGTCCGATATTTATACTTTTGTTCTAAATGCCTCTTCGCAAAGTAACGTGGTTCTAAGAAAGGACACAGATAATATACGAGAAGGTATGAGGTTTTTTTTCTGCGAGCTTGAAAGAGCTGGAATCTACCTCTGACTAAAGAGTTGGCAGGTTCGGCAGTCGAAAGCTCAGCGTATCTAGAAGTGCGGTGTGTGGCTTCTTTCGGGAATGGTCGGCAGCGAAATCGAGACCGGCGGCAACCTGTCGCTGATCAGCCAAGGCGACCAGCATTACCGGTGGCCAAACTCGACAGCGACAAGGGCTTCGTCCTCGACAGCGGCGGCGCCATCACCTTAGAAGGGGTGGAGGATCTGCATGACGAGAGTCACACCAAAACCAATAACAACGCCGCGTGGGTCTCGGCCAAAGGTCGGGGCAACACCGACGAAACCCTGCGACAGACCCAGATGATTGCCAAAGGCAACATTGTCCTGGAGATAAACGGGGACAGATCACCTTTCAATTCGCGTCGAGCGTATAACGCGATGGTGACCTGAAGCTCGATGCCGGTCGCGACATCAACGTCGTCGCCATCGCCGAAGCTACCGGCAACCTTACCGCCGAGGCCAAGTGCGACATCAACATGTCCTCGGCCGGTGAGAAACACAACGTCGAAACCCATAGCGAGGACGGCAAGAAACGCCTCCATGAGCAGTACAACCACACCGTTTAAAAAGATGTTGAATTAATCGCTGGCGGCGACGTAAAACCCAGCTCGGGCCGTGACATCACTTTGATCGCGGGTAAGCTCTGCGCAGGCAACGACGTCTACACCGGCAATGACCTGAACCTGCTGGCCGCGCAGAACAAGGACCATACCCTATGCGACATGGAGGGGTAAAACGTGGTCTGTCCCCCGTTTTCAATAATGGTGCGCTTCAAGCAGCGATAGCGAGGGATCCTGGGGCCACGGTCGTTACCATCAAGCCATCCGACGTAGGTGATCTCGGTGTCGATCTCGGGCGTGGATTTGAGCGCGTTGGCGGAAGTAAATTGTGCCCTTCTATGGAAGATGCGCCGAATTTGGTGCAGAACTTGCGCAGCGTTCAGGCAACCTATGAACTTGATAAAGCTAGTAATACATGGCAAACCATTACTATATTTCCAGCTAGGTGACTGCTTATGAACTACTCGCGTGTGGTTAATATTTTGAGGTCGGTATTTTCGGTAGAGGTAGGGCTGAGTGACTCGGAAGCTCAAAGTTTGTTAAGGCGTATGCTGGATGATCCGGAGCAGCGATCGAATGTCGAGCGGGAACTTGAATCTCTTTATCAAGATGACTCTGTATCTTGGGTTTTGCTGCTAGACAACGATGACTATGTCGTATATCCGGCAGATGACGAGGCAGATGCCAAGGAATATCTCACATCGATTCTCTGGGATCAGGTTTTTTCGATTGGTACAAGTAACTGAAAAGTTAAAGGTGGCAGATTTGTTTTTTCGCGGAAAAGGATCACAAATCCAACCGAAACTAAATCCGCCACCTTTTTTGTCCCCCGTTTTTATATTGTCGTGTAGTCCGTCTCACATTATGTGCAGCGCATTTTTAAGTAGCTAAAAGGAGGGCTTTGATTATGTCATTGTCGGCAATGATCCTATCATCAGAAAAGTTGAGCACGGATGATTTTAAAGCTGTGCTCCTAGAACATGGCGGGTTCGTGAGTGCCGGAAAACCTTCTCGCGGTGGCGTTGGTGAGGATGATTCAGATATTTGGTTGGCCCTGCATTCAAAAGATATTCTTAATGAGTTTTATGATGACGAAGATCAGCAAGAATGGCAGGATGCTCTCGGGGCTACTCCGCAGACAATGATTGAGATCAATCTAGATCATACTGAGCACGCGAAGTTAATGTATTTGAAGGTTTTTTTGAGTTTTGCGAAAGCTTGGCCTTGTGTTTTAAATGACGTGGACGATTCCACCCTGTCCAGTAGGTCGGTTTGTGAGAAATACAAGAACCTTCTGGGCGGGTTGTAAAAGGAGTGTTGCGATACAGGTAGCACGTCGCCGCGGGTTCTGGGGGTAAATGGGGACAGACCACGTTTAGAAAGCACTCTGAAAACGTGGTCTGTCCCCGTTACCTTACGAAGGCTTTTCAAGGATTGTTGCAGAGGCCGAGGCGAAAACTCATAAATTGAAAGACCTGGCAGCCTCGGCATCACCCGAAGCAGCCAAGATGTTCGATCTGCTGATCGCGGAAAATCACGGGTTCCAGAATATGCTGGCGGGCATCACCGCTGGACATTCAGTCGCTGCGATTGCGGACACACTGGTTCAAACGCTTGGCATCAGCCACGAAATGGCGATGGCTGCTGTTGAAGGCTTGGCGATGTCAGTATCTGGGATGGCTCCGACGATTAAGACCGCAGGAGGCGGTAAGAATAAACCCAAGGGAGGGCCTGCTGGATCGACAGAGGAGGCCGAATCCACTGCTCCGAAAGGCAACGCAGGAAATACCAAAAGCGACTCGGCGGAAAACGTAACCTATTTCCGGGTAGAAAGTGGGGGAACAGGTTTTAAGACGAGCCAGAATCGAATTACCGCCAATGACGACGGGAGCATTACCATTAATCCTGGGTGTACGGGCCAGCTGCGTGTCAGTGTTGGCAATGCTGACCACGCAACCTACTACTTGACGAACAAGCGTCCTGATGGCTCCGTAGTGGTCTTCGACATCGATGCCAAGACTCATAAGGAAATTATGGATAGAGTGATACCTCAGCACGGCGATGGCCCAAGGGACCGTGATGCACCCAAGAGAGTCGACGAGGGCCAACCAGGTTACTCCCTGGAGTTGCCGAAGATATGGGAGTCGCTACTCGAAAACAGTGCGAGTAATGCTCGTGTCTATACGCAAGACGAATTTTTAAAAGAGTTTAAGAAATGACCATTGATCAAGACGTTTTTGATGACCTGTGGGACGGCGAAAGAAGTATCGGTTTTTTTGTTCAGTCAGCTCAGTGTTACTGGATTGTTGACGAGAAGCGTAATTTTACTCTTGACGTTGACAAGAGTCTTAGAGCGTCATTGAGTAACGGAACTATCACGCAAGAGCAATACGAACGATCCTGCCTGAAATTCAGAAATGGTATCCTGAAGATGACTGCCGAGAACTTTCCTTCGTATCTTCATGGGCCGAGTGTAAAGATTTTGTCGTCTTCCGAATTGCAAGGCTTTATTGGGGCTAAGCCGAATGTTTTTGAAAAAATTGAAAACTACTATCTCACAGGCGAAGGTCTGGATTCGGAGCTGTTCAAAAATGCAAATGTCATACGCTCGAGGCTTCCACTGTTTTACGTGAATTTTGATCGAAAGATTTTCATGCACATGGATGACGGTCGATTTCATGAGGAGTATGTGCATTCGGACTGGGTTGCTGAATCTGGCGATTTCAGCTACTTGATTCCGTCACGAGAAAAGTATTGGGTGGATGCAGGTAAGGATTTTTGGAAAGTTCGTTTTTTATAAACTAAGTGCTGATCTTTAACATATGTGGACTGTCCCATTCTTTACGGGCTACCTCTTTTTTGCCTTTTTTTGTCAATTTGATATTACCGAAGTGTCGGATAGGTGAACGGTACGTCGGATAATCAGTTGTATGGAGCTGTACGCATTCTGATGAATGCTGCCGGTAATAAGGTGTGAATCAAATTCAGGGCAGGTTGCCGGCTGCAATATCTGGAGCTTAAAGCACACGAGGATCAACCATTGAACAATGTTGAAGCACTGAATGGCTTTCTGCGTGAATACGTTTATGTGGAAAGTCTTCACCTGGATTCCGAAGATGGACTTACCGGTTACAACCTGTTGATGACGCTGGCGAAGTCTGCGGATCCTGGAGCAGCGACTATCGCGGTCATATTTTTTAACGTGGGCGGTCTGAACGTGCGGGGATTTGGTGGTGGCCTGACACAGTTCATGGATCTTTGCGTGTCGAGGGTTGAAGGCGGACTGGATCGTATACGGTATGAGCTGATTGATGAGGAAGAAGAAAAAATAGCCTTCAACTTCCACTCCTTCAAAGTGCTCAGCGAGGATGTCAGCGGCGAATAGGCTGCGAAAGCCAGGTTGCACGAGTTGGTGCCTGTTTCCAAAAAAACGCCCCGTCTGAAGCGGGGCGTTTTTTTGGTTTAACCTGCGAAACCTTTAGCGAAACGCCGGCACCACATGCTTGATAAACAACTCCAGCGACTTCTTCTTCTCTTCATGCGGCAAGCTGTTATCACACCAGAAACTGAACTCATCCACGCCCAGTTACTTGTAGTACTTGATCCGCGGAAGGATCTCTTTGGGCGTATCAGTTTATTTGATAAAAGTTTCAGGCCGGATAATGGGTTGATTTATTCAGGCTATCTATTTATCAGTGTTGATAGGGTTAAGTTGGTGGCGGTGGTTTCTGATTTTAGAAGGCATCACATACCTTGTTTTAGCGTGCCAGTCGAATATCGAGAAAGCCGAATTTCTTCTACGGTTGCGTTTGAGTTGGCGCAGGCACATGTCACGAATCTCGGAAAAATTAGTATAAGTGAACAAGGACAAAAGCCGCCTTTGTTTTGGTCCTTCACGTTGGGATATGATAACGCTGTAGAGAATAAAGCGGGCGGTATAATCATGGTCGATCGTCTCGATGGTCATGTTTGGACTGCTGGAGAATATGAAGAGTATATGTATGATTATAATAATATTTTCTAGGGGTTAAATGGGAACTGACTACATTTAATGTAATTGGTCTGCCTCCCTTTTTTCACAAATCTACTTTAGGCTGTGCGCCTGATGACGCAGGAGCAGGGTTTGCAAAGGTTCCTTGAAAGTCAGAGCGTCAGATGGCCGGAAGTCAACATCTTTATTCGGTGTGACGGTAAGGCAGTTCGATAATAATAATTTACCGCTCACAGGTATCGGTCTGCCTTATGGTTCGGTACTGGGTGTGTACATAGGTGGAGTGGGCGGAAAAGTGTTTGACTTTTATAAGGAGGCGAGCGGTGCGAAATAAAAATATTATTCTAAGGGGGATTATTTTCTTTAGCGTGATCGGATTTGTTTGGTCCGCGTTTCTTCTGGTATCGCTGCTTTTGGTTTTTTTGCTTATGGCAGTTTTGTATCTGTTTTTTGAACCGGATTTCAACATGGTATTCAAGTGGTTTGGGCTGCCTCTTTCAGTTCTTCTGTCAGTGCGTTGGATCTACAAGAACTTTTATAAAGTTAAAGACTATGTGGAGGGGTGAGTGTTTGTTTTCTCTTCTATCAGGGAAAACCAAAGGGGGCATGATCGAATGATCCATGCCCCGCGTGTCCATGGTCCTACAGAAGTATGGGGTCAGCATGAGCCAGCTATCAAAGCTGAACCAGGTTGCCGACGCATGCAGATCTCTTCACTCATCCAATATCTTGATTTTCTGTAGGAAAAATCGGGGACCCCTCAGGGGCAGACCTTGGGGGATCCCTTCAAAGCCATTTAGGCTCTGCGGTTGACGATGTACCTCATCACGCAGAGCTTTCGCCAGTTTATCCTGGTATTCGCTGTTCCTTTTTATGTGCGGTGAGCAGGTACTTCGAGGTGTTCAGAGATGAAAGCAGTTTCTTACTATGATGCGCTACCAGACACTATGACGGCCGAAGACTTGCGCCACGAGTTTTCCAGCATCATCGATAGCATTCCCATTCAGCGCAAGAAAAGAGGCGAGTGTTTACAGGTATTATGGGCGTTGAGTGATCGCCAATGGCACAGTTATACCGTTCTGGAGGAGCCGTTGAAGACGCAGCTCGACACTTTTTTGATTGCTTGCTGGGACGGCTTCGACCTTGCTTGTGTTGGGCTTGCCATTTCGGTCAGCGCAGGGCTTGGGCTTCAGGGCACGCACGATTTTATTTTAAGTCGCAAAGTTGACGAAGTTTCGTTTGAAGTTGCAGAAGCTATCGAAGACGCCATCGCTGAGCTTGGTACAGATGTGAGTGATCCGTATTCAGGCATGCGCCTCAGTGCGGGTGCAGGGTTTAAGCGCAGCAATTGAGTAGGGCGGAACACAGAAAGGCACTGATCTCGTTTAGTAAGCGTTCCGCAAGTTGTGACCCGTCCCTCATTTTGTTTTGGGATGACCAGACAAAGGTATAAAAGAAACATCTATGGACTCGAACATATACGGGCTTTTAAACGATATCCCGGAGCATGCTGATTATGCTGTCGAAGCCGGAGACCTGGATTCAGAGGATATTCCTCAGGAGCGAGTTGACGCCGTTAGGGCATTACTTTGTCGCACACGGGATGATGAAGAGCGGTTCCTGGCCGCGAAGCTTTTGACCCATTGGGGATGCCGAGATGGTTTAATGGCTCTCGAGAAATGTATGGAAAAGCCTGAAAGCATCGAAGGGAATTACTTCCATCGATTGCACGGTTATGACGATACTTATCGTCATATACTTTATGCGCTGACTCAATACTATGCCAATAGGGCCGAACGAGGCCACGCTGAGGTCGCGAGAGCTGAAGTCTTTCCACTTGTCTCGAAAATGATTTTGCTGGCGAACAGTAAACCATTTGAAATAACTGCTGCGCTTGATTTTGCAAAGAGAGAAAGATATCAAGAATATCTACCTCTTATAAAAGACCATCTTCTTTCGATAGTCGATAGTTTTGAAATTCATCGCTGGAAAATTTACGATGCTATTGTGTTTTTACTGAATTTCGATATCGAATTTGTAGAGTCTTTACTGAAGCAAAAGCACAAAACCATCGATGATTTTAAACCGAAGCACGGTGCTTGACCGTTGCGGATCTTGTATGAAATTTGCTGTCGCGGCGACTTTTGAAATCAAGCACCGATAAGGGCGGTTTCCGAAGTGACAGGTCACAATTTTTTAATGTCGAGAAATCTGCTCCAGAAAAGCTCTACTCTGGTATTTAGCGGTCACGCGCAGTCGATCCTTCGGGTTAGAAATATTCTTGTGTCAACTGGGATAGCTCGTGAGATTACGCCTGATTTTTGCTGGATATAAATTGACTCTGACGATGAAGGCCAAATTTTCGGCCGTGTGCCATGAGCAACAGCAGTAGGAGTTGATGTCGACCAGATATAGAAGTGGCTCTGACAAGACAGATTTTTTGAGTCCTGATTTGGTGGTGGGAATATCCCAGAAGATTATTTGCATACAGAACTGAAAAGCCCCGAATTGCTCGGGGCTTTTTGATTTGGGCAACGCACTCAGCAGTGACTCAACGAAACGCCGGCACCACATGCTTGATAAACAACTCCAGCGACTTCTTCTTCTCTTCATGCGGCAAGCTGTTGTCACACCAGAAACTGAACTCATCCACGCCCAGTTCCTGGTAATACTTGATCCGCGGAATGATCTCTTCCGGCGTGCCGATCATCGCCGTCTTGTGCAGGCTTTCCAGCTCAAACTCCGGACGTCCGGCAAACTTCTCTTCCGGGCTCGGCGCGAGGAAGCCGTTGACCGGTGTCTGCTTGTTACCGAACCACGCATCGAAGGTGCGGTAGAAACGTGAGATGGCTTTGGCGCCAACTTGCCAGCCGTCCGGGTTATCAGCGGTGTGCACGTGGGTGTGACGCAGCACCATCAATTGTGGACGCGGAACATCGGGGTTGTTGTCCAGTGCGGTCTGGAATTTGTTCTTCAAGTCGAGGACTTCTTCGTCGCCTTTCATCAATGGCGTGACCATGACGTTGCAGCCGTTGGCGACGGCGAAGTTGTGCGAATCCGGGTCGCGGGCGGCGATCCACATGGGTGGGTTGGGCTTCTGGATCGGTTTCGGCACGCTGGTGGAGGTGGGGAATTTCCAGATATCGCCGTCGTGGGCGTAGTCGCCTTGCCACAGGGCGCGGACCACCGGAACCATTTCGCGCAGGGCCTGGCCGCCGCTGGAGGCGGGCATGCCGCCGGCCATGCGGTCGAATTCAACCTGATAGGCGCCGCGCGCCAGACCGACTTCCATGCGGCCGTTGCTGATCACGTCGAGCAGGGCGCATTCGCCGGCGACGCGTAGCGGGTGCCAGAACGGCGCGATGATGGTGCCGGCGCCGAGGTGGATGGTGGTGGTTTTCGCTGCGAGGTAGGCCAGCAGCGGCATCGGGCTTGGGGAGATGGTGTATTCCATGGCGTGGTGTTCGCCGATCCATACAGTGCTGAAACCGCCAGCCTCGGCCATCAGGGTCAGTTCGGTCAGGTCTTCGAACAGTTGGCGGTGGCTGACGCTTTCGTCCCAGCGTTCCATGTGTACGAACAGGGAAAATTTCATGACGCTACCTCGAGTCTTTTGTAATTGGCCGGTCGTGTGCGGGCCTGTCGAACTGACGTGAACGCTGTGCGCTCGCGAGTCTTCTCACCATTCAAGCACGCCTTCGAGGACGGCTGTTCGGTTGATTGAATATTGGTATACCATAATACGGAATATCCGCAAAATATTTCTGACCGACACTTCGAACAAGGAAGGCGCAAGCAATGAACATAAAACAAAAACTGACTCTGGCGTTTGCGGTAATCGCCAGCCTGCCGGTGTTGCTGGTGGCAGCGCTGATCATCCTCAATGTCCGCGAGGGCGCGCGCGACACCTTTACCGACAGCACCGGGCGCGAAGTGCGTCAGGTGGAAAACGCAATGCAGCTGTTTTTCGAGGGCATCAGCCAGAACGTTGCTTACCTGGCCGAGCATCCGCAACTGCAGAGCATCGACACCAGCCTCAAACGCTACCTGAGCAGCGACGCCGCGCAAGTGCCGCTGGGGCCGCGGGATCAACAGCTGTTCAAGCTGTTCGACGGTCTGGCCAAGGCGCACCCGGCTTACACCTATCTATCTGTTGGCACCGAGCAGGGCGGTTACCTGTTCTGGCCGGGCGATGCGCAACTGGCCAACTACGATCCGCGTACCCGGCCCTGGTACAAAACCGCGATAGCCAATCCCGGTAAAACCCTGCGCACCGAGGCCTATTACTGGGCGGCGGATGACGTGGTGCTGGTGAGCACTGTGCGCAGCTTCAACAACCAGTTGGGCAGCAATGCCGGCGTGGTCAACATCGATGTGTCGCTCAAGCAATTGACCGACCTGGTCAAGCAGATTCGCCTCGGTGAGAGCGGTTATCTGATGCTGATGGAAGCCAACAACACCGTGCTGGTCGACCCGAGTGATCCGGCGCACAACTTCAAGAAACTCAGCGATCTCGGCGACGGTTATCAGCAACTGGCCGAGGCGGGCAAGGGCCTGGTCGAGGTGCAATTGGCCGGCGAGGATTACATGGCGCTGGTCTGGCCTTCGCAAGCGTTGGGCTGGCGGTTTGTCGGCTTGGTCAAGGCGAGCGAAGTGATGGCCGGGGCGACTCGTTTGACCTGGCTGATCGGCGCTATCGCTGTGGTTTGCGCACTGTTGTTTGCAATGGCCGGCGCGTGGTTCGCCGGGCTGATGGTCAAGCCGATTCGTGGTGTCGCCAGCGGACTCGAAGGCATTGCCCAGGGCGAGGGCGATCTGACTGCGCGACTGGAAGTACGCGGGCAGGATGAAACCGCGCAACTGGCGGGCTGGTTCAACCAGTTTCTCGAAGCGATTCGCACGTTGATTCAACGCATCGGCCAGGCAGCCGGGCAGATTCACAGCAGCTCCGGCAGCTCCACCGAGGTCTCGGCGGAAATGGCCGACGTGGCTTCGCGTCAGCGTGAGGCGGTGGACATGGTTTCTACGGCGTTTCACGAAATGGTCGTCACTTCCAACGAGGTCGCACGCTCGTGCAGCCAAGCGGCCGATTCAGCAGACAACGGTCAGCGTCAGGCACACACCGGGCAGCAGCAGATCGATGCGGCTGTGAGCAACGTCGGGCGCTTGAGCCAGGAGATCGGCCACAGTGCCGAGTCGATGCAGCAACTGGAACAGGACAGCAACGACATCCAGTCCATCCTCGGCACGATCCGTTCGATTGCCGAGCAGACTAATCTGCTCGCGCTCAACGCCGCCATCGAAGCCGCGCGCGCCGGTGAACAGGGCAGGGGCTTTGCCGTGGTCGCCGATGAAGTCCGCGCGCTGGCCAAACGCACCTCGGATTCCACCGGTGAGATTGACGCACTGCTGGGCAATCTGGCGCGGCGCACCCATCAGATGGGCAAGCAGATGCACGCCAGCCTTGAGGTGTCACAGGAAACCGTGGTGTCGATCAACGAGGCGCGGGCGAGTTTTGAATTGATTCGTGAGTCGGTCGACGTGATCCGCGACATGAACACCCAGATCGCCACGGCGGCGGAGGAACAGCATCAAGTGGCGGAGGACATCAATCGGCACATCAGCCAGATTCATGGTGATGCGCAGTTGGTGGCGAGCCTGGCGGATTCGACTCGCCAGGATGCGCAGAACCTGACGGCGTTGTCGCAGACGTTGAATCAGTTGGTGAGCCGGTTTAGGACCTGACACGGTAGCCCAGGCAACACCAAAACTTGTGGGAGCGAGCTTGCTCGCGAAGGCGTCGGGTCAGTCAACAATGTAACAACTGACCCATCGCATTCGCGAGCAGGCTCGCTCCCACATGGGATATCCGAGATCTGGTGAAATCACGCCACAACCGGCAACGCACCCATCTTGCCGTGGCAATACACCAGCGGTCCGGCGACCTGCTCGGGGACGATCAGGTTCTTCACCGCGCCGACCATGATCGCGTGGTCGCCACCTTCGTATTCACGCCACAACTCGCACTCGATCACCGCCGTGGCATTGGCGAGGATCGGGTTGCCCAGTTCGCTCAACGTCCACTCGATGCCCTGCGCCTTGTCCTTGCCTTTGCGCGCGAAGGCATAGGCTTCGCTTTGCTGCACGCTGGACAACAGGTGAATCGCAAAGCGTTTGTTCTTGATCAGCACGGGATAGGAGTCGGAGCTGTAGTTGGGGCAGAACAGCACCAGCGCCGGGTCCATCGACAGTGAGCTGAACGCGCTGGCGGTCAGGCCGACGATCTGGCCGTCGTCGTCCAGCGTGGTGATGACGGTAACGCCGGACGGGAACGAGCCCATGACTTGTTTGTAAATGGCAGCATCGATCATTGGGTGGTCCTCGGGTGGTGTGACGCAATTTTTTATGGCCTGTAAGTATGATGGTATACCGTAATACATATCTTGCAAGAGCTTTTCTGGTGAACCGATAAACGTGCCACTTTCGTCGGAAACTCAGTGTTTACGGGGCTTTCAGCTAGCCGGTCAGGGGTGGGATCAGCGAGGATAGCGGATCAGACAGCGACAGAATCAGCGGATCAGGCTTGTGCAAAGTTTGGAATACCATAATATGGTCTGCATCTGAGGGGCGACCCAAGAGTCCTCCCGGTTTGGCTTCATACAAAGATAAAAACAGACAAACTCGAGTTCATGCATATGTCCCAGATGTCCCGGCAAGATCCGTTGATCGAGAATCATACGGTCGATTACGTCCCACTCGCGGAACGCCACGGGAAGGCCCGCGATCTGTTCACTCTTTGGTTCAGCACCAACATCGCGCCACTGCCCATCGTCACCGGCGCCATGGTGGTCCAGGTGTTCCACCTCAATCTGTTCTGGGGGCTGCTGGCGATTGCGCTGGGGCACATGATCGGCGGCGTGGTGATTGCGCTGGCCTCGGCGCAGGGTCCGCGCATGGGCATTCCGCAAATGGTCCAGAGTCGCGGTCAGTTCGGTCGTTATGGCGCACTGCTGATCGTGTTCTTCGCGGCGCTCATCTACATCGGTTTCTTCATTTCCAACATCGTGCTGGCCGGCAAATCCATCGTCGGCATTGCGCCGTCAGTACCGGCGCCGCTGAGCATTCTGATCGGAGCGCTGGCTGCTACGGCGATCGGTGTGATCGGCTACAACTTCATCCACACCCTCAACCGCATCGGCACCTGGGTGATGGGCGGCGCGTTGCTCGCCGGATTCATCTACATCTTCGCCCATGACTTGCCGGCAGACTTCCTGACACGCGGCAGTTTCAATCTCTCCGGCTGGCTGGCGACGGTGTCGCTGGGGATCATCTGGCAGATCAGCTTCTCGCCGTACGTCTCCGACTATTCGCGTTATCTGCCAGCAGACATCGGCATCGCCAAACCCTTCTGGGCGACGTATCTGGGTGCGACGCTGGGCACGATTCTGTCGTTCAGTTTTGGCGCGGTGGCGGTACTGGCGACGCCGGAAGGCACTGAAGCGATGGCAGCGGTCAAGCAGTCCACCGGCTGGCTGGGGCCGATTCTGATGGTGCTGTTTCTGCTCAACATCATCAGCCACAACGCGCTGAATCTGTACGGCGCGGTGTTGTCGATCATCACCTCGATTCAGACCTTTGCCAGCCAGTGGACGCCGAGCATCAAGGTGCGCGTGGTGCTGTCGAGCGTGATCCTGGCCGGATGCTGCGTGGTCGCCCTCGGTGCCTCGGCGGATTTCATTTCCGAATTCATCGGACTGATTCTCGCGTTGTTGCTGGTGCTGGTGCCGTGGGCGTCGATCAACCTGATCGATTTCTATCTGATCAAGCGCGGTAACTACGACATCGCCTCGATCTTCCGCGCTGACGGCGGGATTTACGGGCGCTTCAACCTGCACGCGATCATTGCCTATTTCATCGGCATCATCGTGCAGCTGCCGTTTGCCAACACCTCGCTGTACGTGGGGCCGTACGCCAACTTGGTGGAAGGTGCCGACCTGTCCTGGCTGGTCGGTCTGGTGGTAACGGTGCCGCTGTATTACTGCCTCGCAACCCGTGGTCAGGCGCAGCAGAGCAGGGCGGCCAGGCTCGGCTATACCGACTGATCCCAACGGCAACACAGCAATGCCCGGCCCAGTGCCGGGCATTTTTGTGTGCGTATCTCGGCGGTCAAGCAAATTGGCCATATCGATCCCCTTTTGGCCTGCCGCCTACTGTCATCGCGCTACGCTGTCAGCAAGAATCGAAACCATAACAACAGGCTCGACCTTTTTTGCCCTTGGCTATCGTTACAGCCACTGCCGTGTACAGAACATAAAAACCATCGATCTCACGTCGCATTCGGGGAAACAACCATGGTCACGATCAAACGCATTCTGGGCGCCACCGTGTGTGGCTTGACGCTGCTGGCCAGCGCCGTCCAGGCCGAGCAGCGCGAACTGCGGGTGTACAACTGGGCGGATTACATCCTGCCGTCAGTGCCCAAGGACTTCGCCGAGCAAAGCAAGATCAAAGTGACCTGGGACACCTTCGACACCAACGAATCCCTGGAAGCGAAACTGCTCACCGGCAACTCCGGTTACGACCTGGTGGTGCCGTCCAATCAGTTCATCGAAACCCAGATCAAGGCCGGCGTGTTCCAGAAACTCGACAAGTCGAAATTGCCGAACTGGAAGCACCAGGATCCGGCCCTGCTCAAATTGCTCGACGCCAACGACCCCGGCAACCAGTACGGCGTGCCGTACATGTACGGCACCGTGCTGATCGGCTTCAACCCGGCCAAGGTCAAGGCCGCCCTGGGCGAAAACGCGCCGGTGGACAGTTGGGATCTGGTGTTCAAGCCCGAGAACATGGAAAAGCTCAAGGCCTGTGGCGTGGCGATGCTCGATTCGCCGTCGGAGATCCTGCCGCTGGCCCTGCATTACCTCGGCCTCGATCCGAACAGCCAGAACCCGGCGGACTATGAAAAGGCCAAGGCCTTGATGATGAAGATTCGCCCGTACGTGACCTACTTCAACTCGGCCAAGTACATGACCGACATTGCCAACGGCGACATCTGCGTGGCGATCGGTTATTCCGGCAGCTTCTACCAGTTCGGCAATCGCGCCAAAGAGGCGGGCAATGGCGTGGTGGTCGACTGGCGTTTGCCGAAGGAGGGCGCGCCGATCTGGTTCGACACGTTCGCCATTCCGAAGAGCGCGAAGAACGTCGCCGAGGCCCACGAATTCCTCAACCACTTGCTCGACCCGAAAGTGATCGCACCGATCAGCGATTTTCTCGGTTACCCAAATGCCAACAAGGACTCGATGCCGCTGGTCAACAAGGACATCACCGACAACCCCAACCTGACCCCGACCAGCGAAGCGCTGAAAACCCTGTATGTGGTGCAGCCGTTGCCGCAGAAAATGGAGCGGGTGCGCACGCGGGTGTGGACCAGTATCAAATCCGATAAATAAGAGCATCGCACTTCAAATGTGGGAGCGAGCCTGCTCGCGAAAGCGGGGTGTCATTCAACTCCTATGTTGAATGATCCGGCGTATTCGCGAGCAGGCTCGCTCCCACAGGTAGGGTTGTGTGGTGTCATTCGGTGCGGCGTTCAGCCTCGCGGCTGGTCGCCAGACTCAACAGCACCGACCCTAGAATCACCGACCCGACGATTGCCAGCGACCATTCCACCGGCATGTGGAACCACGGCATCAGCACCATCTTGCCGCCGATGAACACCAGTACGATCGCCAAGCCATACTTGAGCAGGTGAAAGCGATCAGCCATGTCCGCCAGCAGGAAGTACAGCGCGCGCAGGCCCATGATCGCGAAGATGTTCGAGGTGAAGACAATGAACGGGTCGGTGGTGACGGCGAAGATCGCCGGGATGCTGTCGACCGCGAACATCAGGTCGCTGGCCTCGATCAGCACCAGCACCAGGAACATCGGTGTTGCCCAGCGAACGCCGTTCTGCAGGATGAAAAACTTCTCGCCGTGAAAGCCACTGGTGATGCGCATATGCCCGCGAACCCAGCGCAGTATCGGATTCTTTTCCAGATCCGGTTGATGATCAGCGAACACCAGCATCTTGATCCCGGTGATGATCAGGAACACACCGAAGGCATACAGCAGCCATTCGAACTGCGACACCAGCCACACCCCGGCAAAAATCATGATCGCGCGCATGACAATCGCGCCGAGCACGCCGTACAGCAGCACCCGCCGCTGCAATTCCGGTGGCACGGCGAAGTAGCTGAAGATCATCACGAAGATGAACATGTTGTCGATCGACAGGGACTGCTCGATCAGATAACCGGTGAGAAATTCCAGGGTTTTCTGTCGGGCGATTTCACTGCCGAATTCGCCATGCAGATACCACCAGAGCAACCCGGCGAAGCTCAGCGCCAACAGGCACCAGGCAACCACCCAGGCCGACGCTTCCCGCACCGACACCCGGTGCGCCTTGCGCCCACCGAAGACAAACAGGTCCAGGGCCAGCATGGCCAGAACGAAGATGATGAAGGCACCCCACATCCAGGGTTCGCCGATGTTGATGTTCGTGGCAGGCATGGCACGCTCCCCTGTCTTTTTATTTGCAGCAAGCACATCTCCTGTGGGAGCGAGCCTGCTCGCGAATGCGATGGAACAGCGAAGTTGAGGTTGCTGACCCACCGCGTTCGCGAGCAGGCTCGCTCCCACAGGGATCATCTTCTCTTCTCGATCAAAGTCAGACGGGGCCATGCTAGCGACGGATCTGGAGCAAAGAAAAATCGTTTATTTCTGACTGACAGTTCGGCAAAAACGAAGTATCAGCGGAAAAACTCTCCCGGCGTTTCGCCGAACTGCTGACGAAACGCGGCGATAAACGCCGAGGTCGAGTCGTATCCACAAGCCAGTGCAACGTCGGTCACACGCTCACCTTTCTCCAGCGGCGTTAGAGCTCCGAGCAAGCGCAGGCGCTGGCGCCAGGCGCGGAAGGTCAGACCGGTGTCGCGCAAAAACAGGCGCGTCAGAGTCTTTTCGGTGATGCTGAATTTTTCGCTCCAGTGGCTCAGCGTGGTCTGCTGTTCCGGGTGTTGCTCCAGGCTCTGATAGATCTGCTTCAGGCGCGGGTCTTGCGGCAGCGGCAGCATCAAGTCGATGGTCGGCGCGTCGGCCAATTGATCAAGGATCACCTGGGCCAAGCGTCCGTCAGGGCCGCTTTCGTCGTATTCCACTGGCACCTGACTGAAGGCGCGGATCAACTCCCTGAGCAAATCGCTGACGCCGAGCACATGGCAATGCTCAGCCGCCCAACCGGTGACGCTGCTGTCGATGTACAGGCTGCGCATTTCCGTATGCGGTGCGCTGAACACCCGGTGCGGCACGCCGGCCGGAATCCACACCGCACGCTCCGGCGGCGCGACGAAACGGCCAGCGCTGGTCTGCACTTCGAGGACGCCTTGAATCGCGTAGGACAACTGCACCCACGGATGACTGTGGCGGCGGGTGAGGGCGCGGTTGGGCAGAGATTCAATGCGTCCATACACGGGGCGCGGCAGGCTCGGCAGCCCGGGAACACTGCGGCGGACGCTTTTGGCATGTCCTTTAGGCGGCATCTTGCGGCTCTTCGGCGTTAGTCGGTAATTGCCAGTCACGTTAGAGTCGTTCGCACGCACTGGCAACCTTCGGATGAACCGCATGACTCGCCCACGTTTTTTGCCCGATAACTTCACCCTGACCTTGATCGGCGTCGTCTTGCTGGCGAGCTTCCTGCCCGCCAGCGGCCAGGTCGCAGTCGGCTTCGGCTGGCTGACCAACATCGCCATCGCCCTGCTGTTCTTCCTGCACGGCGCCAAGCTGTCGCGCGAATCGATCATCGCCGGCGCTGGCCACTGGCGTCTGCATCTGCTGGTGTTCGGGCTTACCTTCGTGCTCTTCCCGATTCTCGGTCTGGCGCTCAAACCACTGTTGTCACCGCTGATCGGTGATCAGCTGTACATGGGCATGCTCTATCTGTGCGCATTACCGGCCACCGTGCAGTCGGCGATCGCGTTCACTTCGCTGGCGCGAGGCAATATTCCGGCGGCGATCTGCAGTGCGGCGGCTTCCAGTCTGTTCGGGATTTTTCTGACGCCGCTGCTGGTAACGCTGCTGCTCAACGTTCACGGTGACGGCGGTTCGACTCTCGATGCGATCGTGAAGATCAGCGTGCAATTGCTCCTGCCATTCATTGCCGGGCAGATCGCCCGTCGCTGGATCGGCGCGTGGGTGGGGCGCAACAAGAACTGGCTGAAATTCGTTGATCAGGGCTCGATTCTGCTGGTGGTGTACGGCGCATTCAGCGAGGCGGTCAACGAAGGCATCTGGCAGCAGATTCCGTTGTTCGAGTTGCTCGGCCTGGTGGTGGTCTGCTGCATCCTGCTGACGTCGGTTCTGGTGGCATCAATTCTGTTGAGCAAAGCCTTCGGCTTCAATCAGGAAGACCGCATCACCATCCTGTTCTGCGGCTCGAAAAAGAGCCTGGCCACCGGCGTGCCGATGGCGCAGGTACTCTTTGCCGGCAGCACCATCGGCGTGCTGATTCTACCGCTGATGCTGTTCCATCAGATTCAACTGATGGTCTGCGCGGTGCTGGCGCAGCGCTATGCCAAGCGGCCGGAGTCGGTGCCGGATCTGATGGCGCAGGTTGATCCGTAAAAGGGTTCACAGCCCCGAATACTTGACCGCCGCTGCCGCTCGCGTCGGCACGTCCAGCGTGCGCAACAACGAAGACACATGGATCCTCACCGTGAACGGCGAAATATCCAGTTCACGGGCGATTTCCTTGTTGGTCTTGCCTTGCGCAATCAACCGCAGCACGTCCTGCTGACGCGGCGTCAGCGTCGTCGCGGTTTCCAGCGGCAACAAGCCGGACGGCGCCGACTTCACCAGCACCTCACCTTCACGGATCGCCAGAATTGCCTGGTCGATTTCATCCGGCGCAATGTTCTTGCCGATAAAACCGTCAATGCCCGCCGCCATGACTTCACTGATCAGCGTCTGATCGTCAACCATCGACACCACGATCAGCGTGGTGCGCGGCAATCGTCTTCGCAAGTCGGCGAGTTGAGTGATGCAGGTCAGTCCGGGAAAACGCAGATCGAGCATCAGCGTGTCCGGCTCGTCGCCCTGTGACAGCAGCTTGAGCACCGCGTCGAAGTCGCCGGCCTCGCAGGTATCCGCATCGGGCAGCAAGCGCTGCACGGTGCGCAGCATCGCCTCGCGAAACAGCGGGTGATCGTCGGCTATGATGATCCGGCACGTCATGACGCGACCCTCCCTGGGTCAGGCGTGATTCAAGGCCTGCACCTTAGCACTGGACGCGAAGGTTGCCTGTAGGCTGCTTCCGAAACTGACGATTGCTGCACAAGGACGTTTACCATGAAGTTCGAAAAAAATACCGAACTCGACCAGGCCAACCTGCGCATTATCATCGCTGCCATTGCGGTGGTTTACATGGTCGTGCTGGGTTTTCTGCCGGGCCATCGCTTCGATACCTACCTGCCGGTCATCACTTACATTGTCTTGTTTCTGCTGGCTTCGATCGCGTTCCGCCAAGCCATTGCGCGTTGGCCCGGGCATTATCCGGCGCGGCGGATTTTTGCCATGGTCCACGATTACACCGGCACCTGTTTTGGACTGGTGATCGGCGGCGAAGCGGCGCTGCCGTTGTATGCGGTGATGGTCTGGGTCAATCTCGGCAACGGCATGCGCTACGGCTCGCGCTATCTGGCAATCGCCACCGGCCTTGCATTGGTGGCGCTGCTGGTGGTCTATCGCCTGACGCCGTATTGGCAGGCGCAGCCGTTCATGGTGCTGATGCTGCTGATCACCAGCACGGTGATTCCGTTTTATGCGCACTTGCTGCTTGAGCGCACGCGCAAGGCGTCGGAAGAAGCGCTGGCGGCTAACCTGGAAAAGTCGCGGTTTCTGGCGCAGGCCAGTCATGACTTGCGTCAGCCGATTCATTCCATCGGTCTGTTTACCGCGTGTCTGCGAGAGTCGCGCCTGGGCGATGACGAGCGGCGGCTGGTCGATAACATCGACCGCTCGCTGCTTAACGTTTCGCAATTGTTCCGCTCGATTCTCGACCTCTACACCCTCGATAACGGTCGGGTTGAAGCGAAAATGCAAACGCTGAATCTTGGTGAATGGCTTGCGGATCTGATACGCCAACACCAGGAAGCGGCCCGTTGGGCAGGCGTCGAGCTGCGGCTGCGACCGTGCAACCACTGGGTCAGAACCGACCCGGCGCTGCTCGCGACCATGGTGCAGAACGTGCTCTCCAACTGCTTCAAATACGGCGCGCAACGTCCCGTGCTGATCGGCGTGCGTAAACGTGGGGCAGGGCTGGCCATCGTCATCCATGACCGTGGCAACGGCATTGCCGAAGAGCATCTGCACAAGGTCTTCGAGGAGTTTTATCGGGTACGGCAAGTGCGCGACAAAGATGTCGAGGGCGTCGGGCTGGGCCTGTCGATCATCAAGCGTCTTGGTGAACTGATCGATGTGCACGTTGCTCTGCGTTCACGGTTGGGACGCGGCACCGCTGTGACGCTTGCGGGGTTGCCGATCGTGGCGGCGCCGCAGTCACCGGTGGTTCGCAGTGAAGCGCGGCAGGCAGGTTTGTTGACCGGGCTGAAGGTGTGTCTGGTCGAGGATGACCGCAACGTGTTGCTCGCGACTTCGGCGTTGCTCGAACGCTGGGGCTGCGTGGTGCAGGCCGAGTGGTCAGCTGAAGGCCTGGTCACCGACTGCGACATCATCGTCGCCGACTATGACCTCGGCACCCACGCCACGGGTATCGAATGCATCGATGAAGTGCGCAGGCAGCGCGGCTGGGCCGTGCCGGCGATGATCATCACCGGGCATGACGTCGAGAAGATTCAGGCTGCCTTGCATGACCGGCAGATTGCGATTCTGTCGAAACCTGTGCGCCCGGCCGAGTTACGCGCGACGCTGCGCGCCCTGCGTGATCGACAAGGCGCAGCGGTTGAACAGATGCTGTAAAGGCCGATGTAAACGGGCGGCTCAGAAGCTCGCCCGTTATTTCGCGGCGATTATTGTGGGCTGTTGAACTGGTCGGAATAGCTGCCGGTCATCAGCGCCGATGCCACGCGATCAGAACCGACTCCGACCCGGGAGTAGGCCACTCGGTTGACGCCGGTGCGGTCGGCCCCATCCGCTGCCAATGCTCCGGCACCGACACGATCAGCGCCATCGGCAGCCACTGCGCCAGCGCCGACACGATCAGCGCCATCGGCAGCCACTGCGCCAGCGCCGACACGATCAGCACCATCGGCAGCCACCGCGCCCGCGCCGACGCGATCAGCACCATCGGCAGCGACTGCACCTGCGCCGACACGATCAGCGCCATCGGCAGCCACTGCGCCAGCGCCGACACGATCAGCGCCATCGGCAGCCACCGCGCCGGCACCGACACGATCAGCGCCATCGGCAGCCACCGCGCCGGCACCGACACGATCAGCGCCATCGGCAGCCACCGCGCCGGCACCGACACGATCAGCGCCATCGGCAGCCACCGCGCCGGCACCGACACGATCGGCGCCATCGGCAGCCACTGCGCCGGCGCCAACATGATCAGCCCCATCCGAAGCCAACACCTGCGGTTGCGCCGCCAAGACATTCGGCACCACAATGCTGGCCGCTACCGCAAGAAGCACGCCTGACAACAACTTGTATTTCATGGTTTTCTCCACGACCCGTTGCCAAACAGCGATCAATCGCGCGCGATGCATACAGACGCCACGACTCACTGGCTTGGGTTCTACCTGGTTGGCGAAAGGCACGGGCACACCGAACGGCGTGCGGGTGTCGAGATAATTTTGATCGAGCCGATTGAGTATAGGATCGGCCTCGGGAACTGCCACGGCAGAAAGATCGACGGACAAAAAAAGACGAAGCCCGCATTGCGCGGGCTTCTTTGGGTGGAGCTGTTTACATTCTTGCCAGTGCCTGAGCCAGATCGGCGCGCAGGTCTTCAACGTCTTCAACTCCGACCGACAACCTCACCAAGCCATCGCCAATACCAAGCTTGGCGCGCGTCTCCGGTGGAATCGTCGCGTGGGTCATGATCGCCGGATGCTCGATCAAGCTTTCCACGCCACCGAGGCTTTCGGCCAACGCAAAGATCTTCACGTTTTCCAGAAAGCGCCGCGCACCGGCCAGGTCGCTGTTCAGATCGACGGAAATCATCCCGCCAAAGCCACGCATCTGCCGCTTGGCCAGTTCGTGCTGCGGGTGCGACTCAAGGCCCGGATAGTAGACGCGCTTGACCTGCGGTTGCTGCTCGAGCCACTGCGCCAGATCCAGGGCGTTGCTGCAATGACGTTCCATGCGCAGCGCCAAAGTCTTCACCCCGCGCAGGGTGAGGAATGCATCGAACGGCCCGGAAATCGCCCCGACGGCGTTTTGCAGGAAACCGAGTTTTTCCGCCAGTGCGGCGTTCTGCCCGACCACGGCAATGCCGCCGATCACGTCGGAGTGGCCGTTGAGGTATTTGGTGGTCGAGTGCAGGACGATGTCGAAACCCAGCTCCAGTGGGCGCTGGATGTAGGGGCTGGCGAAGGTGTTGTCGGCCACGCAGATGATCCCCCGCGCGCGGCAGATGCGCGCGATCGCGGCCAGATCCGACAGGCTCAGCAGCGGGTTGGTCGGGGTTTCGACCATGACCATGCGCGTGTCGTCCTGCAGCGAGGCTTCGAACGCCGACAGATCGGTCAGGTCGACGAAGCTGAAACGGTGCCCGGCGCTGCGCTGGCGAACCTTGTCGAACAGGCGGAAGGTGCCGCCGTACAAGTCATTGCCGGAAACGATGTGCGAGCCGGCGTCGAGCAGTTCCAACACCGTGGAAATCGCCGCCAGCCCTGAGGCGAAGGCGAACGCTCGGGTGCCGCCTTCAAGGTCCGCAATGCAGCGCTCCAGGGCGAAACGCGTCGGGTTGTGCGAGCGGCCGTAGTCGAACCCCTTGTGCACGCCGGGGCTGTCTTGCAGATAAGTCGAGTTGGCATAGATCGGCGGCATCAGCGCGCCGGTGGTCGGGTCCGGCTCCTGCCCGGCGTGGATCACCCGGGTGGCGAAGCCTTGGGATTTATCGTCGTGCTGACTCATGCAAGGGATCTCCGTAATTGGTTGAGCATGTCGGTGCGGGTAATCAGGCCATGGAAGCTGGAACCGTCAGCGATGATCGCGACGAGGCCACGGCTGAGCACCGCTTCCAGCTCGGCCAGGGTCGCAGCCGGGGCGAGGGTTTGCAGTTTGTCGGTCATCACGCTGGACACCGACTGGCTGAAGCGCGCGGCATCTTCGTGGACGCCGAGGAGGATGTCGGACTCGTCGATCACGCCCACCAGTTGCTTGCCTTCGACCAGCACCGGCAGTTGCGAAACATCCGCCAGACGCATGCGCTGAAACGCAGTGAGCAGGGTGTCGTCAGGGCCGACGCTGATCACCCGGCCGTCCTCGAAACGCCGTGCGATCAAGTCGCGCAAGTCGCCGTAGCCTTTGCGTTGCAACAGGCCTTGATCGGTCATCCACTGGTCGTTGTAGACCTTCGACAGGTACCGCGTGCCGGTGTCGCAGACGAAGCTGACCACGCGTTTCGGCTCGGTCTGTTCGCGGCAATAACGCAGCGCGGCAGCGAACAGTGTGCCGGTCGATGAGCCGCCGAGAATGCCCTCGGCCTTGAGCAACTGGCGCGCGTGATCGAAGCTTTCCGCGTCGCTGATCGAGTAGGCGTGACGCACGCTGGAGAGGTCGGTGATCGACGGAATGAAGTCTTCGCCGATGCCCTCGACTGCCCACGAACCGGGCGTCGGCAAGGTACCGTCGCGGCTGTATTGCGCCATCACCGAGCCGATCGGATCGGCGAGGACCATTTCCAGATCCGGTTGCACGCGCTTGAAGAAACGACTCAGCCCGGTCAGCGTGCCGGCCGATCCGACGCCGACGACGATGGCGTCCAGATCATGTTCGGTCTGCGCCCAGATTTCCGGCGCGGTGCTGCATTCATGGGCCAGCGGGTTGGCGGGATTGTTGAATTGGTCGGCGAAAAATGCGCCGGGAATGTCCTTGGCCAAACGCGCGGCGACGTCCTGGTAATACTCGGGATGGCCCTTGCCGACGTCAGAACGAGTGATGTGCACTTCGGCGCCCATGGCCTTCAAGTGCAGGACCTTCTCGGTGGACATCTTGTCCGGTACCACCAGCACTACGCGATAGCCTTTGGCGCGACCGACCAGCGCCAGACCCAGACCGGTATTGCCGGCAGTGGCCTCGACAATCGTCCCGCCCGGTTGCAGGCGACCGTCACGTTCGGCAGCGTCGATCATCGCCAGACCGATACGGTCCTTGATCGAGCCGCCGGGGTTCTGCGATTCAAGTTTGAGAAACAGCGTGCACGGTCCGGTATCGAAGCGGGTGACCTGCACCAGCGGAGTATTGCCTATCAGCCCAAGCACGGCAGGGCGTGATTCCTTCGACATTTCTTCACCTCTTTATGGTGTTGATCGCGTTCCAATCGCGGGGAAAAGACTCGCGTGCAACTTAGGCGCAGACATCCTCTCTCGCAACCTCTAATCCTTGGAAAATCCAGCCATTTGGATCTAACGATAGAACGAAAACCTGCATGTTGCCCTGAGGTGTTCTGATCGTTCCCACGCTCCGCGTGGGAATGCAGCCTTGGACGCTCTGCGTCCCTACGGTCTTGAGATCGCAGCCTTCGGCAGCTCCTAAAGGGGCGTCTGTGCATGAGTAGAACTTGTGATGATCTAGAATTTATTGAGTTTGTTTCATCAAGTCCGGTTCCCGACAATACCCGCCATCGAATAAGCATCTGGAGTTGTTTGTCATGGCACTGGCCCATTCCCTTGGATTTCCGCGCATCGGTCGCGATCGCGAACTGAAGAAAGCGCAAGAGGCGTTCTGGAAAGGAGAACTGCACGAGGCGGGCCTGCGTGACGTCGGGCGTGAGCTGCGCAAGGTCCATTGGGACTTGCAGAAAAACGCTGGCATCGACTTGCTGCCGGTTGGCGATTTCGCCTGGTACGACCAGGTGCTGACCCACTCGCTGATGTTCGGCGTGATCCCCGAGCGTTTCCGTCCGCATGACGGCAAAGCCACGCTGCACACTCTGTTCAGCATGGCCCGAGGCGTCAGCAATACTTGCTGCAGCGAAGGCCACGCTCAGGAAATGACCAAGTGGTTCGACACCAACTATCACTACCTGGTACCGGAATTCAGCGCCGATCAGCAATTCCAGCTCGGTTGGGAGCAGTTGTTTGAGGAAACCGAAGAGGCCCGTGTGCTGGGGCACAACGTCAAACCGGTGATCATCGGTCCGCTGACCTATCTGTGGCTGGGTAAAACCAAAGGCACCGATTTCGACAAGCTCGATTTGCTTGATCGCCTGCTGCCGCTGTACGGCCAGATCTTCGCGCGGCTGGCGGCATTGGGCGTGGAGTGGGTGCAGATCGATGAGCCGATTCTGGTGCTCGATTTGCCGCAGGACTGGAAGAATGCCTTCGAGCGCGCCTACAACCAGATCCAGCGCGATCCGCTGAAAAAACTGCTCGCCACGTACTTCGGTGGCCTGGAAGAAAATCTCGGTCTGGCGGCGAACCTGCCGGTCGATGGCTTGCACATCGATCTGGTGCGCGCGCCGGATCAGTACCCGACCATTCTGGATCGTCTGCCGGCTTATAAGGTGCTGTCGTTGGGTGTGGTCAACGGTCGGAACGTCTGGCGCTGCGATCTGCAAAACGCGCTGGCGACGCTGCGCCATGCTCATGAGCGTCTGGGTGATCGTTTGTGGGTAGCGCCGTCCTGCTCGTTGCTGCACAGCCCGGTTGATCTGGGCCGCGAAGACCAGCTCGATGCCGAACTGAAAAGCTGGCTGGCGTTCGCCGTGCAGAAGTGCGAAGAGGTCGCCGTGCTCGCTCAAGCGGTCAGCGAACCGGAAGCGCCGAAGGTACTGCGTGCCCTCGCGCAAAGCCGTTCGGTGCAGACCAGCCGCGCTGCCTCGCCGCGTATTCACAAACCGGCGGTGCAAGCGCGGGTCGCGGCGATCACTGCCAAGGATGCGCAACGGCAATCGCCGTTTGCCCAGCGTATTGCCAAACAGCGCGGCAAGCTCGACCTGCCGTTATTCCCGACCACCACCATTGGCTCGTTTCCGCAAACGGCGGCGATCCGTCTGGCGCGTCAGGCCTACAAGCAAGGCAAGCTCAGCGCGGCCGATTACACCGATGCGATGCACACGGAGATTCGCCACGCGGTGGAAATTCAAGAGCGCCTCGGCCTGGATGTGCTGGTGCACGGTGAGGCCGAGCGCAACGACATGGTCGAATACTTCGCCGAACAGCTCGACGGCTATGCCTTCACCCGCTTTGGCTGGGTGCAGAGCTACGGTTCGCGCTGCGTCAAACCGGCGGTGATTTTCGGCGACCTCAGCCGCCCGCAGGCGATGACGGTCGAGTGGATCCGCTACGCCCAAGGCCTAACCGACAAGGTCATGAAAGGCATGCTGACCGGCCCGGTGACCATGCTGATGTGGTCGTTCCCGCGCGAAGACGTCAGCCGCGAGGTGCAGGCTCAACAACTGGCGCTGGCCATTCGTGACGAGGTGAATGATCTGGAGGCGGCGGGAATCAAAATCGTCCAGATCGACGAAGCGGCGTTCCGTGAAGGCTTGCCGTTACGCCGGGCGCAGTGGCCGGCGTATCTGCACTGGGCGAGCGAAGCGTTCCGCCTGTGCGCCTCCGGCGTGCGCGACGAAACGCAGATCCACACGCACATGTGCTACAGCGAGTTCAACGATGTGATCGAGTCGATCGCGGCGATGGACGCCGATGTCATCACCATCGAAACCTCGCGTTCGGACATGGAACTGCTCGAAGCGTTTGAAGCGTTTGCCTACCCGAACGACATCGGCCCCGGCGTGTACGACATTCACTCGCCACGGATTCCCGATGTGTCGGAAATGGTCGGTTTACTGCGCAAAGCGGCGCAGCGTATTCCGGTGGAGCGGCTGTGGGTCAATCCGGATTGCGGGTTGAAGACCCGAGGCTGGCCAGAGACCGAAGCGGCGCTGGTGCACATGGTCAGCGCCGCGCGGCAACTGCGCAAAGAGTGGGCCTGACCCTTTACCGCCCTGGAATACATAACCTTTGTGGGAGCGAGCCTGCTCGCGAAAGCGGTGTGTCAATCGACACCATGTTGGATGACCTGACGCCTTCGCGAGCAGGCTCGCTCCCACAGAATTCGCGTTCTCCCCGTCATTCACGGCAACACACAAATCCTTTGTGGGAGCGAGCCTGCTCGCGAAAGCGGTGTGTCAGCCACCCATGCATCAGGCAAGGAAGCGCAATATCGGCGCACCATCGAACGGGTCTGTCAGATAGTGCGCCCTGACCCCGAAAGTCGTCTGTAACCGCTCCGGCGTCAGCACGTGCAGCGGCTCGCCCAGTGCCACCAGACGCCCGCGCTCCAGCACCGCCAGGCGATCGCACTTGAGCGCCTGATTGAGATCGTGCAGGGCGATCAGCGTGGTCACCGGCAGTGCGCGCACCACTTGCAGAATGCTCAACTGATGCTGGATGTCGAGGTGGTTGGCCGGCTCGTCGAGCAGCAGGATCTGCGGGCGCTGCGCCAGTGCGCGGGCGATGTGCACGCGTTGGCGTTCCCCGCCGGAGAGGCTGCGCCAGAGGCGGTTGCGCAGGTGCACGGCGTCGACGTCGACCAGCGCTTGCTCGACGATGGCGTCATCGGCCGGCGACCACGGTTGCAGCGCCGACAACCACGGCGTCCGCCCCAGCGCCACCGCGTCGAACACGCGAATGCCATCGTCGGTATCGGCCTGTTGCTCAACCACCGCGAGCGTCTGCGCGATAGTGCGCCGGGACATCTTGCCCAGCGTCCGACCGTCGAGCTGCACATGGCCCACGCTCGGTTCACGCAGGCCGGCGAGCAGTTTCAGCAGCGTGGATTTACCCGAACCGTTCGGCCCGACAATGCCCAGGGTCTCGCCGCGCTGAACGTCGAGGCTGACACCGTTGAGCAACTCGGCACCGCGCACCTTGAAGCCCAAACCAGCACAACTCAGAACCGTGTTCATCGCGCCGATCTCCGGCCTACCAGAATCAGCGCGAACACTGGCGCGCCGACCAGCGCGGTAATCACGCCGACAGGAATCACCTGACCCTTGATCAGGGTGCGTGACAGCACATCGGCGGCGATCAGAAACACTGCGCCGCCCAACGCACTGGCAGGCAGAAGACGCGCATGGCCGGTGCCGAGCAACAACCGCGCGGCATGGGGAATCACTAAGCCGACAAAACCGATCGAGCCGACAATCGACACCATCACCGCCGTCACCAGCGCGGCGCAGCCAATCAACAGAATCTGCACACGTCGCACTGGAATGCCGAGAGACGCCGCCGAGTCCGCACCAAAGGTGAACGCATCCAGCGCCCGGCGATGCCACAGACAAACAACCAACCCCAACACAGCCACCGGCACCGCCAGCCACACCGACGGCCAGCGCACGCCGCCGAGATTGCCGAGCAGCCAGAACATGATCCCCCGCGCTTGTTCGGAGCTGGCCGAGCGGGTGATCAGGAAAGCGGTGAGGGCGTTGAACAGCTGCGAGCCGGCAATCCCGGCCAGAATGATCTGCCCGGTGCCGCTGGCCGAGCCGCTGACTCGCGCCAACAGGATCACCAGTGCGAAAGCGGTCACCGCGCCGGCAAAAGCACCGACCGACAATGAAATCGCCCCGGCACCGACGCCGAGCAGGGCGACCATCACCGCGCCGGTCGAGGCGCCAGCAGAAATTCCCAGCAGATACGGATCGGCCAACGGATTGCGCAGCAGCGATTGCAGGATTACGCCACAGGTCGCCAGACCGGCGCCGCAGGCCGCCGCGACCAGCGCGCGGGTCAGGCGATAGTTCCAGACAATGCCTTCGTCGATCGGGTCGAGCACATAACCGGCGCCCCACAGCTTGTTCGCCAGCACCTGCAACACCACGCTCGGCTCGATCGAAGTCTCACCAATGGCCACGCCGCCAATCAGCGCGACCGACAGCGTCAACAGCACCAGCAGCAAACGGATCAGGCGTCTGCTCATGGCGACAGGTCGTAGCCGTTGATGGCGCTGGCCAGTTGTTCGAGGCCGTCGAAGGTGCGCAGGCTGGCCTGCATGGCCATGGCGTCAAGGATGATGATGCGGTTGTGCTTGACCGCGTCCATGTTGCGCGTCACCGGATCACTGCGCAGGAAGGCGAGTTTCTTCTGATAGTCGTCCGCCGGGAAACGTCGACGATCCATGCGCGCGATCACCAGAAACGTCGGGTTGGCCTTGGCGATGGTTTCCCAGCCGACGGTTGGCCATTCTTCATCCGACTCGACGACGTTGCGCACGCCGAGGGTGCTGAGCATGAAATCGGGCACACCTTTGTGCCCGGCCACGAAAGGCTCGATGTCCATCTCGGCGCTGGAGAACCACACCAGGGCGCTGACGTCTTTGCGCTGCTGCTTTTTCGCGGTGGCGATCGACTGCGCGAGGCTGGCTTTGAGCTGCTCATTGAGCTGCTCGCCACGCGCCTGCACATCGAAAATCGCCGCCAGTTGGCTCACGCTTTTGTAGATGCTGTCGATGCGAAACGGCGCCAGCCGCGTGCCGTCCGAACCGACGAGGTTGTCCTTGGCTTCGCAATCGGAGGGCAGCAGATAGGTCGGAATCTTCAGTTCATGAAACTGCTCGCGGGTGCCGACCGCGCCTTGCGGGCCGACCATCCATTCCAGCTCGACGGCAACCAGCTCCGGGCGTTTAGCGATCACCGCTTCGAAACTCGGCTCGTTATCGGCGAGGCGCTCGATCGTGTCGTTCTGCGCTTTGTATGTGCTCAGCACGTCGTTGAACCACAGCGAAGTGCCAACGACTTTGTCGCCCAGACCCAAGGCATAGAGCATTTCCGTGCCGGCCTGGCCGATGGTCACCGTGCGCGCAGGCGCGTGCTGAAAGGTCAGGCTGCTGCCACAGTTTTCGACGGTCAGCGGATACGCAGTCGGCGCCGCTTGCGCCAGGGGGCAAAGACTCAGAGTGGTGAGCAGGGTGGCAACGCGGGGCAGCAGCATGTGGCAGTCTCCAGAGGGAACCGTACGGGAGTGGGCGGGTACGGTTTGGAAACACACCTCGGGCGCGGTCGTGGAAACTGCGCAAGGCCGGCACGGGGAAAATGCGCACGGCACGATGTCCTTCCCGGACACCCCGCCGGTTGGTCAGTCACTGTGCCGGCAGGTCTCCTGACTGATGCGTCATCGCCACGCTCCGGCCTTCCCGGGGTTCACCCAGTGGCAGTCGAGGAGCAGGCTCGGCACCTACAGTTGCGGGGGCAGTTCCGATTGATGCGTGGAGCACCTCGGATTCCCTATTAATTCCGTGTGGAAACCGGCGCGGGCATGGTAGTCGATCAGGCCGCTGATGGGGAGCCGAATCTGCTTTGGTAGGAGCTGCCAAAGGCTGCGATCTTTTGATCTGGTCTTTAACGGGCAAGATCAAAAGATCGCAGCCTTCGGCAGCTCCTACACGGGTGCGTGTTTGCGTGGCGAAGCGTTTGCAATCCGAGGGTAAGCTTGGCTAGTATACGATCCATATACATTTCGTATCGGATATAGACATGGGCATCGTAAAGATTTCAGAGGACATGCACGAGAATCTGCGCATCTCCAGCAACGCCCTCAGCCGCTCGATCAACGCGCAGGCTGAGCACTGGATGCGCATCGGCATGCTCGCCGAGCTGCATCCCAATCTCGACCACAGCGCCATTTGCCGCCTGCTGATCCGCGCCGAACAGAATGGTGGGCTGGATCTGCAACAACTGACTCAGGAAGCCGTCAGCGCATGAGAAACCAGATCAAGATCAACACCCCGGCCGACATCGAAAAATCCCGCGCTGCCGGCAAACTCGCCGCTGAAGTGCTGGCAATGCTGGTGCCGCATGTGAAGGCTGGCGTGACCACCGATGAGCTGGATCGACTGTGCAACGATTACATCGTCAATGTGCAGAAGGCGGTGCCAGCCAATGTCGGTTATCACGGCTTCCCGAAAACCGTCTGCGCGTCGGTCAACGATGTGGTGTGCCACGGGATTCCATCGGGTACGCCATTGAAAGACGGCGACATCGTCAACCTCGACATCGCGGTGATCAAGGACGGCTGGTTCGGCGATACCAGTCGCATGTATGTGGTGGGCGAGGCGACTCGTGAAGCGCAGCACCTGATCAAGACCACCTACGAAGCCATGTGCGCAGGCATCCGTGCAGTGAAGCCGGGCGCAACGCTGGGCGATATCGGTCATGCGATCCAGCGCCTGGCGGAGGCGGAGGGCTTCAGCGTGGTGCGCGAGTACTGCGGCCATGGCATCGGCAAGGTCTATCACGACGAACCGCAAATCCTGCATTACGGCTTTCCCAATCAAGGGCTGAAGCTTAAGGCCGGGATGATTTTCACCGTGGAACCGATGCTCAATGCCGGCAAACGCCATGTGAAGAACATGCCGGATGGCTGGACCGTATTGACCAAGGATGGCTCCTTGTCGGCGCAGTGGGAGCATATGGTCGCGGTGACGGAGACCGGGTTTGAAGTGCTGACGGCTTGGCCGGATGAGATTGAAGGGTACCGGGCCATTGGCTAATACCGTGTCGCCTGCTTGCCCTCACCCTAGCCCTCTCCCAATGGGAGAGGGGACTGACCGAGGTGTTGTGCGAGATACGCCGACGTGCGATACCGAGTCGAACTTACATTTTGAACAGCATTAAGATCGGCTCCCTTTCCCCCTCGCCCCCCGTGGGGGAGAGGGCTGGGGTGAGGGGGTAGATCCAACTGACTCAGCGCAATCAGTGAGCACCGGCAGCCTTGTTCAAGTCGCTCTCGGTCCACTCGGTATAAACACAAGCATCCGCCGTCGCCCAGCGCACCCGTACCGGATCGCCGGCCTTGAGCGGCATGCCCGCTGCCGATAGCGCTTTCACCGTCATCGACGTCCCGCCCGCAGTCACCACGCTGCAGGTCTGGCTTTCACCGAGAAACAGCACCTCCACAACGTTCGCCGACACCTCATTCCAGCCCGCTGCCAGCGGCTCATCCAGCGCCTGCTGCGTGCTCAGCGCCAAGGCCTTTTCCGGACGCACCATCAGCAGCACATCCTGATCAGTGTGCAACCCGGACGTCAGCCGAATCGACAACGACTGGCCCTCGAAACTCGCCGCTGCATTGCCTTGCGCCTTGAGCTTGAGGAAGTTCGAATTACCCAGGAACGACGCGACAAATGCATTCGGCGGATTCTGATAAAGGTCATAACCACTGCCCAGCCCGACAATCTTGCCGTGGCTGAAAATCGCGATGCGTTGCGACAGACGCATGGCTTCTTCCTGGTCGTGGGTCACGTACACGATGGTGATACCCAGGCGTCGGTGCAGTTGGCGCAGTTCATCCTGCAAGTCCTCGCGCAGCTTCTTGTCCAGCGCGCCCAACGGTTCATCCATCAGCAGAATGCGCGGCTCGTAAACCAGCGCCCGGGCGATGGCAACCCGTTGTTGCTGGCCACCGGACAGTTGCGAAGGGCGGCGATGGGCGAACTGTTCGAGTTGCACCAGCTTCAACATCGCATCGACGCGCTTTTCGCGCTCGGCCGCAGCCAGTTTGCGAATGGTCAGAGGGAAGGCGATGTTGTCGCGTACCGACAGATGCGGGAACAGCGAGTAACGCTGAAAGACCATGCCGATGTCGCGCTTGTGCGGCGGCACGTTGACCAGCGACTGGCCGTTGACGAGGATCTCGCCGCTGCTCGGTGTTTCAAAACCGGCGAGCATCGACAGCGTGGTGCTTTTGCCCGAGCCGCTGGAGCCGAGGAAGGTGAGGAATTCACCGTCCTTGATGTCCAGCGAGATATTGTCGACGGCAGCGAAATCGCCGTAGTGCTTGTTCAGGTTGCGCAGGCTGACCAGGGGTTTGTCGTTCTGCTGGGATGCGTCTTTGATCACGGCACTCATGTCGTACTCCTGGGCGCTCAGGCGCTGATTTCGTTGCGCCGGCGCAGGGCGACGGCGATCACCATGACCAATACCGACAGGCCGATCAGCAGCGTCGAAGCGACGGCGATCACCGGGGTCAGGTCCTGGCGCAAAGTGGTCCACATTTTCACGGGAAGGGTTTGCAGAGTCGGGCTTGCCATCATCACGCTGAGCACCACTTCGTCCCAGGAAACGAGGAAGGCGAAGAGGGCGCCGGCGACCATCCCCGGACGAATCGCCGGGAACGTCACCTTGAACACCGCTTGCAAGCGCGAGGCACCGCAGATTACCGCCGCGTCTTCAATCGACTGATCGAACAGCTTCAGCGAGTTGATGATCGAGATGATGGTGAACGGCAGCGCGACGATCACATGGCTGACGACGAAGGCGAACATCGTTCCGGTGTAGCCGAGCTTGAGAAACAGCGCGTACACCGCCACGGCAATGATCACCAGCGGCACGATCATCGGCAGGGTGAACAGGCCATAGAGCATCTCGCGGCCGGGAAAGCGTCCGCGCACCAGCGCAAACGCGGTCGGCAAACCGAGCGCCACAGCGCAGATGGTGGTCAGCACGGCAACTTTTAGGCTGGCGGCGGCGGCGTTCATCCAGTCGGGATTGGAGAAGAACTGGCCGTACCATTTCAGCGTCCAGCCCGGTGGCGGGAACACCAGCCACTGCGAGGAGCCGAACGACAGCAGCACGATGAACACGATCGGCAACAGCAGGAACAGGCCGATCAGCCCAGTCGTAGCGTAGAGGCCGAAACGCATGCGCCGGCTCATGGCATTGGGGGTCAGGAGCATGTCGGCTTACCTCGCGTTACTGGCGCCAACCGGGGATTCCGGTTGAAGCTTCAGGTAGAAGTAGAACAGCACCAGGGTAATTGCGATCAGCAACGCGGCGCCGGCACTGGCCAGGCCCCAGTTGAGGAACGATTGCACCTGCTGAATGATGAACTCCGGCAGCATCATGTTCTGCGCCCCGCCGAGCAGCGCGGGGGTGACGTAGTAACCGAGCGACATTACGAACACCATCAAACCGCCGGACGCCAGACCCGGCCGGCACAGCGGCAGGAACACCCGGAAGAAGTTGGTCCACGGACTGGCGCCACAGATCGAGCCGGCCTGCAGGATCATCGGGTCGATGGCCTGCATGGTCGCCTGCAACGGCAGTACGATGAACGGGATCATGATGTAGCTCATGCCGATCACCACGCCCGTCAGGTTGTGCACCATCTCCAGCGGTTGATCGATGATGCCCATGGCCATCAAGGTCTTGTTGATTACGCCCGAGGCTTGCAGCAACACCAGCCACGAATAGGTGCGGGCGAGCAGGCTGGTCCACATCGACAGCAGCACGATGTTGAGGATCCAGCGCCCCCAGCCGCGCGGCACCAGGGTGATCGCCCAGGCCAGCGGAAAGCCCAAGAGCAGGCTGAACAGCGTCACCAGCCCGGCCACCGAAAAGGTGTTGAGCAGCACTCGCGCATAGGCCGAGTTGGCGAACAACTGTTCGTAGTTGCCGAGACCAGGCACAGGTTCCAGCACACCGCGCAACAGCAGGCCAATCAACGGCGCGAGAAAGAACAGGCCGAGGAACAGCAGCGCCGGTACGAGGTTGCCGGCGCCGCGCCAGCGTTGCTTGAAAGCCGAACCGGCAGCGCCGGCGGCGCTCCCGGTGGCAGTGGAAGGACGGGGCGCAGTGGCCGCGATTTTCATTTGACCAGCCATTCGTTCCACCGTGTCGCGATAGCCGGACCGTTCTTGGCCCAGTAAGCGAAATCAAGGGTGATCTGATCCTTGGCGTAAGCCGTCGGCAGGTTGGGGGCCAGCGTCGAATCCAGACGCTCCACACTGTCGAGGTTGACCGGCGCGTAGGCGGTCAGGTTGGAGAAGTCGGCCTGGCCTTTGGCGCTGCTGGCATTGGCGAGGAACTTCATCGCCGCATCTTTGTTTTTCGAGCCTTTGGGGATGACCAGAATGTCGGCCATGACCAGGTTCTGCTTCCAGCTCACGCCGACCGGTGCGCCGTCTTCCTGCAGGGCGTGCACCCGACCGTTCCAGAACTGGCCCATGCTCGCTTCGCCGGACGCCAGCAGTTGCTGCGACTGCGCACCGCCGCCCCACCAGACGATGTCTTTCTTGATGGTGTCGAGTTTCTTGAAGGCGCGATCCAGATCCAGCGGGTAGAGCTTGTCAGCCGCAACGCCGTCGGCCAGCAGCGCCAGTTCGAGCACGCCGGGGCTTGGCCATTTGTACAGGGCGCGCTTGCCCGGGTAGGTCTTGGTGTCGAACAGCGCGCTCCAGTCCTGCGGCTTGTTGGCGCCGAGCTTGCCTTCGTTGTAGCCGAGGACAAAGGAGAAGAAGAACGAACCGACGCCGTGATCGCTGACAAAGCGCGGGTCGATCCTGTCGCGCTGGATCACTTTGAAATCGAGGGGTTCGAGCAGGCCTTCGGCAGCGGCGCGCAGGGCGAAATCGGCTTCGACATCGACCACGTCCCACTGCACGTTGCCGCTTTCGACCATGGCCTTGAGTTTGCCGTAGTCGGTGGGGCCGTCCTGGACGACGGTGATGCCGCTGGCCTTGCTGAACGGATCGGCCCAGGCCTGTTTCTGCGCATCCTGGGTGCTACCGCCCCAGCTGACAAAATTCACGCTTTCGGCAGCCATTGCAGCCTGGCCGGTAACGCTGAGCAGTCCCGCGAAAAAGATCGCGGTTGCAGCTTTGTTCAACACCATGTTCACGCCCTCATTGTTGTGTTTTTGAGCGGGCCTTGCGTTGTTGCCCGCCTGTCGGGAGCAGTAGCTGGACGCTTTTTCACGTCGTCCGGTATATGGAATATCATATTATGGTATTCCAAACTTTGTGCAAGCACTTTGCCTTACCGGTTATCTGGCCGGTTGGTTTTTTTGAGCCGTTCGGCCTGAGATATTTTGTGAATGTGAGATCCAGCCCCTCACCCCAGCCCTCTCCCAAGGGGAGAGAGGGAAAGGGAGTCGATCTTCATGCTGTTCAAAACCGAGCCCGATTCGGTAATGGGAAAGGAGTGGATCCGTATGCTGCTCAAAGCTGAGTTCGACTCGGTATCCCAGGTCGATGTATAGCGACCGGTCAACGCGGTCGGCTCCCTCTCCCTTTGGGAGAGGGCTGGGGTGAGGGCGGCGTCATTCAGTGAACGGAATGCTCTCAACCACCTCAAGGTCATACCCGGTCAACCCTGCATACTTCAGCGGTGGGCCAAGGTGGCGCAGCTTGCCAACCCCAAGGTTCTGCAGAATCTGCGCCCCCGTCCCGACCTCGGAATAAATCCGCGACTGCGAGCGGCTGAACTGCCGTGGCGGCTGGGTCAACTGCGGCACGCGCTCCAGCAACGCCTGCGACGATTCATGATTGGCCAGCACGACCACAACTCCATGACCTTCCGCCGCGACCCGTTGCAACGCTGCCCAGAGGGTCCAGTTCGTCGGTCCGCTGTACTCGGCGCCGACCAGATCGCGCAGCGGATCGATCACATGCACGCGCACCAGCGTCGGCTCTTCGCGGCGCAGGTCGCCCATGACCATCGCCATGTGCACGCCACCTTCGATGCGATCTTCGAAGGTGATCAAACGGAAGGTGCCATGCACCGTCGGCAGCTCACGTTCACCGATGCGTTCGATGGTGTGCTCGGTGCTCAGGCGATAGTGGATCAGGTCAGCAATGGTGCCGATCTTGATCCCGTGTTTGCGTGCGAACTGCTCCAGATCCGGGCGGCGGGCCATGGTGCCGTCGTCGTTCATCACTTCGACAATCACCGAGGCGGGGGTGAACCCGGCCAGGCGCGCCAGATCGCAACCGGCCTCGGTGTGCCCGGCGCGGGTCAGCACGCCACCTTCCTTGGCGCGCAACGGGAAGATGTGGCCTGGCTGCACCAGGTCTTCGGCGCGGGCATTTGGCGCCACGGCGGCGGCGACTGTGCAGGAGCGATCTGCGGCGGAAATGCCGGTGGTCACGCCGACCGCCGCTTCGATCGACACGGTAAATGCAGTGCTGAACACACTGCCGTTGGCGGGTACCATTTGCTCCAGGCCCAGACGCTGGCAATGTTCGTCGGTGAGGGTCAGGCAGATCAGCCCGCGTGCTTCGCGGGCCATGAAGCTGATAGCCTCCGGCGTGCAACGGTCGGCGGCCAGCAGCAGGTCGCCTTCGTTCTCGCGGTCTTCGTCATCGACCAGCAGGACCATTTTGCCGAGGCGATAATCTTCGATGATTTCTTCGATGCTGTTGAAGGCCATGCTGGACTCTCAGGGTTCGTTGGAAATATATTGGTATACCATAATACAAAATCAACAAAGAGGTCACTATGAAGGCGTACTGGATTGCACACGTGGATATAGCCGATGCCGAGCACTACAGCCAATACACCCAGCGCACCCCGCAGGCGATTGCCGCATTCGGCGGCAAGTTTCTCGCCAGAGGCGGGCGCAGCGAGGCGCTGGAAGGCCGGCAGACGCCGCAGCGCACAGTGATCATCGAGTTCGACAGCTACGAACAGGCCGTGGCGTGCTATCGCTCGGCGGCGTATCAGGAGGCGAAAAGTTACCGCGAAGAATGGGCGAGGGCGGAGATCATCATCGTAGAAGGCATCGCCCCGAACTGAGCCACACCACCAAACTATGTGGGAGCGAGCCTGCTCGCGAATGCGTTCGATCATTCAACATTTGTATCGACTGACACGACGCCTTCGCGAGCAGGCTCGCTCCCACAGGGGTATAGGTGGTGATCAGCGCATGAAATGGATTTTGCCGCTGTCATCATTACCCATGTAGATCCCGTAAACTCCAGCCTGGCGCTCTTCGATATAGCGCTCGAGAATCTGCCGGATCGCCGGGTAGTAGATCTGCTCCCAGGGAATCTCTTCAGGGGCGAAGAACTTGTAATCCATGGTTTCCGGCCCAAACTGCCCGGTGATCTCCAGGGCGATGGCGCGGAAGATGATGTACACCTCGCTGATCTTCGGCACGCTGAAAATCGAATACGGCGAGACGATTTCCGCGCGCACGCCGCTTTCTTCCCAGACTTCGCGCAGCGCCGCCTGCTCGGTGGTTTCGCCGCTTTCCATGAAACCTGCGGGCAGCGTCCAGGTGCCCGGGCGCGGCGGGATCGCCCGTTGGCACAAGAGGTATTTGCCGTCCTGCTCGATGATGCAGCCGGCGATGATCTTCGGATTGACGTAGTGGATGTAGCCGCAGGCGCGGCACATCAGGCGCTCGTGCGTATCGCCCGGCGGCGTCTGCTGACCAAGGTCAGGGCCACCGCATTTCGGGCAAAAGCTCGGGCTGAACACGTCATTGACCTATGCGCGGTTCTTTCAGCGCGATCGGCAGGGTGATCGCCGGAGTGCCTTTGACGGCGACGCCGGTTTCTTCCTGTTTGCGCTTGAGGTAATCGAGGGCCACGGCAGCCGCCGCGCGGACGTGATCCACACAGGCCTGATGCGCCGCCAGCGGATCGCCGCTCTTGATCGCCTCGACCATTTTTTCCATCTCGTGATTACTCGCGCCGCGTCGGTTTTCTTGGGAGACCGAGGTCGCGCGCAGATAGCTGATGCGCGCCTGCAACTGGCGCAATTGCGTGGCGGCGACATGGTTGCCCGAGCCTTCGAGCAGCACGTCGTAGAAGCCCTGCACCGAGTCGATCACCTGTTGCAGCTCGCCGTCCTTCAACGCCTTGCGGTTGTCATCGAGGGCTTTTTCCAGGGCCTTGATGTCCTTGGCTTTGGCACGCAGGGTGAACAACTGCACGATCAAGCCTTCGAGCACGCAACGCAATTCGTAGATATCGACGGCGTCGTCGAGGGTGATGATGGCTACGCGCGGGCCTTTGGCGTCGGCGAATTCCACCAGGCCTTCGGACTCAAGGTGACGCAAGGCTTCGCGCACCGAAGTGCGGCTGACACCGAGGCGATCACAGAGGTCGCGTTCGACCAGGCGATCGCCTGGCATGAGCTGGAAATTCATGATCGCGCTACGCAGTTTGTCCAGCACGATTTCGCGCAGGGTAACGGGGTTGCGATTGACCTTGAAGCTGTCGTCGAGTGGCTGGCGTTTCATGGGGTCCGCTCTTGAGCTTGGCTGTCCATGCCAGACGGGCATCAAAACAGCCGAGGGTTAACTGGAGGCCTCGGCGTCGGCTTCGGCAAAGGCTTCACGGGCCAGCCGGAAACTGTCCACGGCCGCCGGAACGCCGCAATAAATGCCGACCTGAAGCAGAATTTCGCGTATTTGCTCACGACTCAGGCCGTTACGCAAGGCGCCACGCACATGCAGCTTGAGTTCATGCGGGCGGTTGAGCGCCGAGATCATCGCCAGGTTGATCATGCTGCGCTCCTTGAGCGACAGACCCTCACGCCCCCAGACATGTCCCCAGCAGTATTCGGTGACCATTTCCTGCAGCGGACGGGTGAAATCGTCGGCGTTCTCGATCGAGCGCTGAACATAGGCTTCGCCGAGCACCTGAGTGCGGATTTTCAGACCCTTTTCGTACTTTTCGTTACTCATATTCTTTGCCTCACCTCAATCCCTGTGGGAGCTGGCTTGCCAGCGATAGCGGACTATCAGCCAACATCAATGTTGAATGTTAAGCCCTCATCGCTGGCAAGCCAGCTCCCACAGGGTTTTGCATTGTCGCTTCAGGCCAGAGTCGGCAACGGGCCGAGCTTGCCTTTGTGATAAATCATCGGCGTCACCGGTTGCTCGGGCAGGATCAGGTTCTTCACTGCGCCGACAATGATCGCGTGATCGCCGCCGTCGTATTCACGCCACAACTCGCACTCGATGATCGCCGTCGCCTTGGCCAGAATCGGGTTACCGAGTTCGCTCAAATGCCACTCGATGCCCTTGGCCTTTTCCTTGCCCTTGCCGGCGAACGCGTAGGCTTCGGCGGTCTGCTCGGCGGAGAGCAAATGGATGGCGAATTTCTTGCTGTCGCGCAGTACCGGGTAGGTGTCGGAGGCGTAGTTAGGGCAGAACAGCACCAGCGCCGGGTCGATCGACAGCGCGCTGAACGCGCTGGCGGTGATACCGACGATGCCGCCGTCCGGGTCGAGGGTGGTGACCACCGTGACGCCGGACGGGAACGAGCTCATGACGTCTTTGTAAATGCCGGGTTCGATCATTTCGCAGGACTCCTAGCGCATCACAAACGGATCAGGCATTGGCGCCTGGGAGAGGTTGATCCACACCGTTTTCAGTTCGGTGTAGGCCAGCACCGAGTCGATGCCGCTTTCGCGTCCATAGCCACTGTTCTTGAAGCCGCCGATCGGCGCCATCGCCGACACTGCGCGGTAAGTGTTGACCCAGATAATCCCCGAGCGCACATCGCGGGCCAGACGATGGGCGCGACCCAGGTCGCGGGTCCAGATGCCGGCAGCGAGGCCGAACTGCGAGTCGTTGGCGATCGCCAGCGCTTCGGCTTCGTCTTTGAAACGAATCACCGAAGCCACCGGGCCGAAGACTTCTTCCTGCATGATCTTCATCGAATTGCGGTCGCACTCGAACAGCGTCGGCTCGTAGAACCAGCCTTCACCGAGATCCGCCGGACGCTTGCCACCGGTGCGCAAACGCGCGCCTTCGGCGATCGCATCGGCGACCAGACCTTCGACCACCGCCAGTTGCTGCGCGGTGGCCATCGGACCCATTTCACTGTTGTCTTCCTGTGGGTTGCCGATGCGGATGCGCTGGGCGCGCTCGACCAGACGATTGACGAACTCGTCGTAGATTTCGTCCTGCACCAGCAAGCGCGAACCGGACACGCAACTCTGCCCGGACGCCGCGTAGATCCCGGCAATCGCGCCGTTGATCGCGCTGTCGAGATCGGCGTCGGCAAAAATGATGTTCGGCGACTTGCCGCCCAGCTCCAGCGACAGCTTGGCGAAATTCTCGGCGCTGCTGCGCACTACATGCCGAGCCGTGGCCGCGCCGCCGGTGAAGGCGATCTTGCGGATCAGCGGATGACGGGTGAGGGCGGCGCCAGTGCTCGGGCCGTATCCGGTGACGACGTTGACCACGCCCGGCGGAATCCCGGCTTCGAGGGCCAGGCGTGCTAGCTCGAGAATGGTCGCCGAGGCGTGCTCGGACGGCTTGATCACAATCGTGTTGCCGGCGGCGAGGGCCGGGGCCAGTTTGATCGCGGTCAGGTACAGCGGGCTGTTCCATGGAATGATCGCGGCAACCACACCCATGGCTTCGTGCACGGTGTAGGCAAACAGATCGGGCTTGTCCAGCGGCAGGGTGCCGCCTTCAAGCTTGTCGGCGAGGCCTGCGGTGTAGTGGAAGAACTCCGGCAGATAGCTGACCTGGCCACGGGTTTCGCGGATCAGCTTGCCGTTGTCGCGGCTTTCAAGCTGCGCCAGGTGTTCCTTGTTTTCTGCGATCAGATCACCGAGGCGGCGCAGCAGTTTGCCGCGCGCAGTGGCGGTGAGGCCGCGCCACGCCGGGCTGTCAAAAGCAGTTTGCGCTGCTTGCACGGCGCGTTCGACGTCCGCTTCATCGGCGTCGGGCAATTGCGCCCAGGCTTGCGCGGAGGCCGGGTTGAGGCTTTCGAAGGTCTTGCCGGAGAGGGCGTCGACCCAGTCTCCGCCGATGCACATCTGGAAGCGTGCGAGTGTCATGCAACGATCCCCTTTATATGGTTTTGTCGGGCGTGTGCGAATTGGAGAAATTCCAGCAGCATCTGATTGACCAGACGCGGCGACTCTACCGGCATCATATGCCGTTGCTCGGGCAGCACGGCAACCTTCGCGCCGGGGATGCGTCGGGCCAGTTGCTCGGCCATTTCCGGCGTCGAGCCAGGGTCGAGCTCGCCAGTGGCGATCAGTGTCGGCGCCTGAATGCTGCTCAGGTCGTCGGCGCGATACATGTCCTGGGTGGCAAACAATTCATAAGTGGTCAGGTAACCCTGCGGATCGTTGTTGGCCAGGGTCTGGCGCAACGCGGCGATCTGCGCCGGGTTGGCCGCCTGATATTCACGGCTGAACCAGCGTGACAGGGCGGCTTCGGCGTTGGCGTCCGGGCCATGTTCGGCAGCCTGCGCAGTGCGCGCGATGACACCGGCACGCTGTTCTTCGCTGCGGTTGAACACACTGTTCAACACCACCAGGCTTTGCAGGCGCTCCGGGTAGTGCAGGGCGAAGGCCCGCGCGACCAGACCGCCCATGGAGAAACCGATCACCGCTGCCTGGGGCAGATTGAGGTGATCGAGCAGCTCGAGCAACTGATCGGCGTAACCGAGCAGGTCGGTGCCGCTGGCCGGGCGCGGGCTGGCGCCGTGGCCGAGCATGTCGTAGGCGATCACCTGATATTGGCTGGCGAGGCCGACAATCTGCCCGCCCCACATTTCTTTGTTCAGGCCCACGCCGTGGATCAAGACCACGGGCTGGCCTTGGCCGGTCGCCAGGTAACTGGTGCCAGCCGGGGTGAGTTCAGCGGTGAGCCGAATCATGGAGCGCTCCTGCAATGCCTTTCTTGTTGTGATTACTGGGCTTTTTCGGCGGCCAGTTCTTCCAGATCGATGTAGCGGTTGCCGATACGCGGGTGCAGGCGGCCACCGTCGGCGCAACCCAGCACGACGACGATTTCGTCGGCACGCGGCGCGTCTTCGATCTGCATTTCCAGGGTGATGTAGTGCGAACGCAGGCCTTCGTCGTCCTTGTGCATCATCGGGATCTGAATCGACGTGCCCGGACCGCCGCGCTTGTTGGTAAAGCTCAGGTAGCTCTTGGCTTTCACCGCTTCGCGATAGTGGTTGCCGAAGCGCAGCGTATGGATCACCGCGGAGGCGTGTTCGATCTCGCCGTCAGCGCCGACCACGGCGGCTTTGCCGTAAGCCTCGATCTTCTCGGCGCCACCAATGATGCCCACCAGGCGCTCGACCATCATGGCGCCGAGGTCGGAGCAGTTGGCGCGGATCTGCGGCTTGAGGTCTTCGACAAAACCGTGGCCCACCCACGGGTTCTTCATCACCACGGCGAGGCCGACCATGGTCACCGGCTTGTCAGTGGACTTGCCGCCTTCGATGAAGGTTTCTTCGACATAGCTGACGATCTTGCGAATTTCGAAACTCATGAGCTGCTCCGTTTGGGGGATTGAGAGTGTCTGTGCGTCTGATGGTATACCATAATACCGATCCTGCAAGTCCCCTCCGCAACAATTGCGTCATCCATCCTACGAATGGCTGCGCATTCACCCTTTGTCGCAAAACCAACCATCACTACAAACCCTGTGGGAGCGAGCCTGCTCGCGAAAGCGGTGGGTCAGCCAATAAACAGGGTGACTGATACACCGCATTCGCGAGCAGGCTCGCTCCCACAGGGAAAATGATGGGTTACAGAGAGCCGCTTTCGGTTAACAAAAGATAACGCGGCGCCGATTGTCAGACATTTGCAAAGCCCGATAGGATGAGCCAGCTTCCGAAGGGGCTCTGGATTGCGGGTTTCAGGACTATGCTTCTGATCTGCCACTAGCCGAGCACCCTTGCGGCGCCCTTGAAGGCCCGATGGCCCAACAATAATAAATAGGGGAAGGTCTATGAGTCGTTGCCGCCCGCCGGCGTTACGCAACACCGCGTTGCTGGCCACAGCACTCTCGCTGCTGGGCTTTACCACGTTATCGGCACCTGTGATTGCCGCCGAGGCCCCGGCTGACGTGGTCTATGCCACGGAATCGGCCAAGGCCGCGAAAAGCCTGATTCTTGATGTCGTCCATGCTGGCGCGCGTCTGGTCGCGGTCGGCGATCGCGGGCACATCGTCTATTCCGATGACCAGGGCAAGACCTGGACCCAGGCCAAGGTGCCGACGCGGCAACTGCTCACCGCCGTGTATTTCGTCGACGACAAAAACGGTTGGGCCGTGGGCCACGACGCGCAGATTCTCGCCAGCGCAGACGGCGGTCTGACCTGGACCAGACAATTCGAAGACCTCGCACGCGAATCGCCGCTGCTCGACGTCTGGTTCAAGGACGCCAGCAGCGGCTTTGCCGTGGGCGCCTACGGCACGCTGTTGGAAACCACCGACGGCGGCAAAAACTGGGAAGACGTCAGCGACCGCCTCGACAACGAAGACCAGTTCCACCTCAACGCCATCGCCGCCGTGAAAGACGCCGGGCTGTTCATCGTCGGCGAGTCCGGCAGCATGTTTCGCTCCGCCGATGACGGCCAGACCTGGGAAAAACTCGAAGGCCCATACGAAGGTTCGCTGTTCGGCGTTCTCGCTACGGCGCAGCCGCAGACCCTGCTGGCTTACGGCTTGCGCGGCAACCTTTATCGCTCCACTGATTTCGGCAGCAACTGGGAGCAGGTCGAACTCAAAGCTGCACGTGGTGCGCTGGAGTTCGGTCTGTCTGGCGGCACGCTGCTGGAAGACGGCTCGATCGTCATCGTCGGTAACGGTGGTTCGGTGATCAGCAGCAGTGACAACGGCGAAACCTTCAGCGTGTTCAACCGCCCGGATCGCATTTCGCTGTCGTCGGTCACCGCCGCTGGCAACGGCAACCTGATTCTGACCGGGCAGGGTGGTTTGCACATCACCCAGCCAAACGGTGCCGAGACCAATAACAAGAAGGCGGGGCTATGACTTCCTTGATCACTCCTCAGCAGGAAAAGGCGACGGTTCTCGAGCGCCTGATCTTCAACAACCGTCCGGCCGTGATCCTGATCTGCCTGGTGGTGAGCATTTTCCTGTTCTGGCAGGCCACGCTGATCCGGCCGTCGACCAGTTTTGAAAAAATGATCCCGCTGCAGCATCCCTTCATCGAAAAGATGATGGAACACCGCAACGATCTGGCGAACCTGGGCAACACCGTACGTATTTCGGTGGAAGCCACCGACGGTGACATCTTCTCCAAGGAGTACATGGAGACCCTGCGCCAGATCAACGACGAAGTGTTCTACATTTCCGGCGTCGACCGTTCCGGGCTCAAATCGCTGTGGAGCCCGAGCGTACGCTGGACCGAAGTGACCGAAGAGGGTTTCGCCGGCGGTGAAGTGATTCCGCAGAGCTACAACGGTTCCCAGGACAGCCTCGATCTGCTGCGCAACAACGTGCTCAAGTCCGGCCAGGTCGGGCGTCTGGTGGCCAACGATTTCAAGTCGAGCATCGTCGACATCCCACTGCTGGAGGCCTATCCGGACCCGCAGGACCAAGGCAAGTTGCTGGCGCTGGACTATCGCCAGTTCTCCCATGAGCTCGAAGACAAGATCCGCAACAAGTTCGAAGCGCAGAACCCCAACATCAAGATCCACATCGTCGGTTTCGCCAAGAAGGTCGGTGACCTGATCGACGGTCTGGTGATGGTGGTGCTGTTCTTCGGTGTCGCCTTCGTCATCACCCTGATTCTGCTGCTGTGGTTCACCAACTGCCTGCGCAGCACCATCGCTGTGTTGAGTACGACGCTGGTGGCGGTGGTCTGGCAGCTCGGGTTGATGCACTTCTTCGGCTTCGGCCTCGACCCGTATTCGATGCTGGTGCCGTTCCTGATTTTCGCCATCGGCATTTCCCACGGCGTGCAGAAAATCAACGGTATCGCCCTGCAATCCAGCGAGGCCGATAACGCCCTGACCGCTGCGCGGCGCACCTTCCGCCAGTTGTTCCTGCCGGGGATGATCGCGATTCTGGCCGATGCGGTGGGCTTCATCACGCTGCTGATCATCGACATCGGCGTGATCCGTGAACTGGCGATCGGCGCGTCGATCGGCGTGGCGGTGATCGTGTTCACCAACCTGATCCTGCTGCCGGTGGCGATTTCCTATGTCGGCATCAGCAAGCGCGCGATTGCCAAGAGCAAGAAGGACGCCAACCGCGAGCACCCCTTCTGGCGCCTGCTGTCGAACTTCGCCAGCCCGAAAGTCGCGCCGATTTCGGTAGCGCTGGCGCTGATCGCCTTCGGCGGCGGCCTCTGGTACAGCCAGAACCTGAAGATCGGCGACCTCGACCAGGGCGCGCCGGAACTGCGTCCGGACTCGCGCTACAACAAGGACAACAACTTCATCATCAGCAACTACTCGACCAGCTCCGACGTGCTGGTGGTGATGGTCAAGACCAAAGCTGAAGGCTGCTCGCGCTACGAAGCCATGGCGCCGATCGATCAGCTGATGTGGAAGATGCAGAACACCGAGGGCGTGCAGTCGGCGATCTCGCTGGTGACCGTGTCCAAGCAGATGATCAAGGGCATGAACGAGGGCAACCTGAAATGGGAAACCCTGTCGCGCAACCCGGACGTACTGAATAACTCGATCGCCCGCGCCGATGGCCTGTACAACAACAGCTGCTCGCTGGCACCGGTACTGGTGTTCCTCAACGACCACAAGGCCGAAACCCTCGACCGTGCGGTGCAAGCGGTGCAGGAGTTTGCCAAGGAAAACAACAAGGACGGCCTGGAATTCATCCTCGCTGCTGGTAACGCCGGGATCGAAGCGGCCACCAACGAGGTCATCAAACAGGCTGAGCTGACCATCCTGATCCTGGTGTACATCTGCGTGGCGGTGATGTGCATGATCACCTTCCGCTCATGGGCAGCGACCCTGTGCATCGTCTTGCCGCTGGTGCTCACCTCGGTGCTCGGCAACGCGCTGATGGCGTTCATGGGCATCGGCGTGAAAGTCGCGACGCTGCCGGTGGTGGCGTTGGGCGTGGGGATTGGCGTGGACTACGGCATCTACATCTACAGCCGCCTGGAAAGTTTCCTGCGTGCCGGGCTGCCGTTGCAGGAAGCCTATTACCAGACCCTGAAGTCCACCGGTAAAGCGGTGCTGTTCACCGGCCTGTGCCTGGCGATCGGCGTATGCACCTGGATCTTCTCGGCGATCAAGTTCCAGGCCGACATGGGCCTGATGCTGACCTTCATGCTGCTGTGGAACATGTTCGGCGCGCTGTGGCTGCTGCCGGCGCTGGCCAAGTTCCTGATCAAGCCGGAGAAGCTGGCGGGGCAGAAGGGCAATTCGCTGTTTGCCCACTGATCTGAAGGCCTGAAACGACAAAGCCGCAACCTTGAGGGGTTGCGGCTTTTTTTGTGAATCAAGATCAAGAGCCCCTCACCCTAGCCCTCTCCCGGAGGGAGAGGGGACTGACCGAGGGGGTGCGGCTAGATATATCGACCTGAAATACCGAGTCGGTTATGGATTCACAGCAGAACGTTCAAGTCGGCGTAAATCTCAAATATTCCCCAATCGGTCCCCTCTACCTCTGGGAGAGGGCTAGGGTGAGGGCAAGCGGTCTCAAGCCCTAAGAAAGCTCAGCGCCAAGCACCACACTCAACGCACTGCGCGCATCATCCAGCTGCACCAGCGTCGCATGCCGGGCGCCCAGGGCATCACGATTCTCGATCGCCGTCAGAATCGCCTTGTGTCGCGGCAACGCCAGTTCATGCAGATTCGGCCGTTGATTGGAATGCTTCAACGCCTCGGCAATCGCTACCGCCAACATATTGCACAGGTTCGCCAGCAGGTCGTTGTGCGTCGCATCGGCGATGCGGCTGTGGAAGTCCAGGTCCGGCTGCAACAGCGCTTCCGGGGTCGGCGCGGCTTCCATGCGTTGGTAGGCTTCGTTGATCGCGGCGATGTCGGCATCGGTTGCATGCTGAGCGGCGAGGGCGGCCGCTGCCGGCTCGATGATGCTGCGCACGCTGGTCAGCACGTTGAAGAATTCATTCTGCGGGCTGCTTTGCATCAGCCAGTGCAGCACGTCCGGGTCGAGCATGTGCCATTCGCGGCGAGCCTTGACCACGGTGCCGACGCGCGGTTTGGAATACACCAGACCCTTGGCCACCAGCACCCGCGTCGCTTCGCGCAATACCGGGCGACTGACCGCGTACTCCTCGCAAAGCAGGGCTTCGGCGGGCAGTTTGTCGTCGGGCAAAAAGCGTCCGGAGACGATCTGCATGCCCAGTTCCTGGACGATGCGCGAGTGCATGCTTTTACGGTCGGAAGGTTTGCGGTAATCCATGGGGAGTGGCGCGATCCTGAGCGATGGAGATGCCGCGCATCATAGCAGGCACGGCACAGATTTGAGGCGATACGCAAAAGCAACTGTGGGAGCGAGCCTGCTCGCGAAGGCGGCATATCAGTCAAATAGATGTCGACTGACACTCCCTCTTCGCGAGCAGGCTCGCTCCCACAGGGGAATTGCGCTGTTAGTGCGAGTGGCGCGGGACTTCAGCACCTCGGCAACCAACCAGGAAGTCAAAGTCGCAACCCTGATCCGCCTGCAGCACGTGATCGATGTACAGTTGACGATAACCGCCCACCAGCAACTGCTGCGGTGCTTGCAGATCGGCCATGCGTGCCGCCAGTTCAGCATCCGGAATGTCCAGATGCAGACGGCCGCTGGCGCAATCGAGTTCGATCCAGTCGCCTTCCTTTACTGCCGCCAAAGGCCCGCCCGCTGCCGCTTCCGGCGCGACGTGCAAAACCACCGTGCCGTAAGCGGTGCCGCTCATGCGTGCATCGGAAATGCGCACCATGTCCGTCACGCCTTGCGCCAACAGCTTGGCCGGCAGGCCCATGTTGCCGACTTCAGCCATGCCCGGATAACCCTTCGGCCCGCAGTTCTTCATCACCAGAATCGAATCCTTATCGACGTCCAGCTCCGGATCGTTGATCCGCGCCTTGTACATGTCGAAGTTCTCGAACACCACGGCGCGACCGCGATGCTGCATCAGTTCAGCGCTAGCGGCGGACGGCTTGAGCACCGCGCCCAGCGGCGCCAGATTGCCGCGCAACACGCAGATGCCACCGTCAGCGCGAATCGGATTGTCGAGGGTGCGGATCACTTGGTCTTCGCCATAGATCGGCGCGTCCTTGGTGTTCTCGCCGATGGACTTGCCGTTGACGGTCAGTGCGTTCGGGTTGGGGATCAGATTGGCTTCACCGAGGCGACGCAGTACCGCTGGCAGGCCACCGGCGTAGTAGAACTCTTCCATCAGGAAACGCCCGGACGGTTGCAGGTCGACGATGGTCGGCATGCCGCGACCGATGCGGGTCCAGTCGTCCAGATCGAGCTCGACGCCGATGCGCCCGGCAATGGCTTTCAAGTGGATCACCGCATTGGTCGAACCACCGATGGCGGCGTTGACGCGAATGGCGTTTTCAAAGGCTTCCTTGGTGAGGATCTTCGACAGTTTCAAATCTTCGCGAACCATCTCCACCGCACGCATGCCGGACATGTGCGCCAGCACATAACGCCGTGCATCTACGGCCGGAATCGCGGCGTTGTGCGGCAGCGAAGTGCCCAGCGCTTCAGCCATGCACGCCATGGTCGACGCGGTGCCCATGGTGTTGCAGGTGCCCGCCGAACGCGACATGCCGCCCTCGGCTGCGAGGAAGTCATCGATGGTGATGGTGCCGGCCTTGACCTGTTCGCTGAGCTGCCAGACCACGGTGCCGGAACCGATGTCCTTGCCCTTGTGCTTGCCGTTGAGCATCGGCCCGCCGGTGACGACGATGGCCGGCACGTCGCAACTGGCCGCGCCCATCAGCAGTGCTGGAGTGGTTTTGTCGCAACCGGTGAGCAGCACGACGCCGTCGATCGGGTTGCCGCGAATCGCTTCTTCAACGTCCATGCTCGCCAGGTTGCGGGTGAGCATGGCGGTCGGGCGCAGGTTCGATTCGCCGTTGGAGAACACCGGAAACTCCACCGGAAAACCACCAGCCTCGATCACCCCGCGTTTGACGTGCTCCGCGATCTGGCGGAAGTGCGCGTTGCACGGGGTCAGTTCCGACCAGGTGTTGCAGATGCCGATGATCGGCTTGCCGTGGAACTGATGGTCGGCGATGCCCTGATTCTTCATCCAGCTGCGGTACATGAAGCCGTTCTTGTCGGCCGTGCCAAACCATTGGGCGGAGCGCAGGGTGGGTTTCTTATCAGACATGATCGATTCTCTTATTGTAAGACTATTGTTTGCGAGCTGACGCTTAATCTAAGCGCAAAATCGACGCTTTGGAAGTGTTGTTGGGTAATTAGTATTACTATATAGTCGTTTTCGACGGAGGGATGGCCCTGGTTGTTTTTGGCGAGAGGTGTCCCCCGAGGTTCTATAAAAACAACAATCGGAGACCGATCTCATGAGCCAGGAATTGCGGCTTGTCCGGCGCATCACACTGAAACTGATTCCCTTCCTGATCCTGCTATACCTGATCGCCTATGTGGATCGCTCCGCCGTCGGCTTCGCCAAGCTGCACATGGGCGCCGACATCGGCATCGGCGACGCCGCCTACGGCCTGGGTGCCGGGCTGTTTTTCATCGGCTATTTTCTTCTCGAGATTCCCAGCAACCTGATGCTCGAACGCTTCGGCGCGCGGCGCTGGTTCGCGCGGATCATGATCACCTGGGGCGCGATCACCATCGGCATGGCCTTCGTGCAAGGACCGCACAGCTTCTATGTGATGCGCTTTCTGCTCGGCGCGGCCGAGGCGGGCTTCTTCCCCGGCGTGCTGTACTACATCACCCAATGGTTCCCGGTGCGCCATCGCGGCAAGATCCTCGGCCTGTTCATCCTCTCGCAACCCATCGCGATGATGATCACCGGTCCCGTGTCCGGCGGTTTGCTCGGCATGGACGGCATCCTCGGCCTGCACGGCTGGCAGTGGCTGTTCATCGTCATCGGCACCCCGGCGATCCTGCTGACCTGGCCGGTGCTGCGCTGGCTGCCGGACGGCCCGCAGCAAGTGAAGTGGATGGATCAGGCGGAAAAAGACTGGCTGACCGGCGAACTGAAAAAGGACTTGCAGGAGTACGGCCAGACCCGTCACGGCAACCCTCTGCATGCGTTGAAAGACAAACGCGTGTTGCTGCTGGCGCTGTTCTATCTGCCGGTGACCCTGAGCATTTATGGCCTCGGCCTGTGGCTGCCGACGTTGATCAAACAGTTCGGCGGCAGCGATCTGGTGACCGGATTCGTCTCTTCGGTGCCATACATTTTCGGGATCATCGGCCTGCTGATCATTCCGCGTAGCTCCGACCGTTTGAACGATCGCTACGGCCACTTGGCGGTGCTCTATGTGCTCGGTGCGCTGGGCCTGTTCCTCAGTGCCTGGCTGTCGCTACCGGTGGCGCAACTGGCGGCGCTGTGTCTGGTGGCGTTCGCGCTGTTCTCATGCACCGCGGTGTTCTGGACCTTGCCGGGGCGTTTCTTTGCTGGCGCGAGTGCCGCGGCGGGGATTGCCTTGATCAACTCGGTCGGCAACCTCGGCGGTTACATCGGGCCGTTCGTGATCGGCGCGTTGAAGGAATACACCGGCAATCTGGCTTCGGGGTTGTACTTCCTCTCGGGCGTGATGGTGTTCGGGCTGATTCTGACCGGCGTCGTTTACCGCGTGCTGGAACGCAAGCATGTGCTGCCCGTCGACCAGTTCGCCGCCAGCGCCCGTGGCGCGACCCGAACCTGACTGACCAACACTGGCCCCTGTGGGAGCGAGCCTGCTCGCGAAGAGGCCATCACATTCAACACTGTTGGTGACTGATACACCGCTTTCGCGAGCAGGCTCGCTCCCACAGGGGATAGCGGCGTTTTTGATGGAACAGGAGAAAATCATGCATCTGGTTCAATTCGAATTACCCAACGGCGAGCGCCGGGTCGGCGTGGTCGACAGCGGTCAGGTCCGCGAAGTCGAGGACGCCCGCAGTGTCCGTGATCTGGCCCTGGCGGCAATCGAGGCCGGCAGCTCCCTTGAGCAGCAAGTGCAAAGCCTCGGCCTCGGCGCCAGTCACGACTACGCGCAATTGCTCAAAGACCTGCGCATCCTGCCGCCACTCGATCACCCGGACCCGGCGCACATGCTGGTCAGCGGTACCGGCCTGACCCATCTGGGCAGCGCTTCGGCCCGGGACAAGATGCACCAGCAGGCCGGCGATGAAGCGGCAATGACCGACACCATGCGCATTTTCAAATGGGGCGTGGAGGGTGGCAAACCGGCGGCGGGGCAGGCCGGTGTGCAACCGGAGTGGTTCTACAAGGGCGACGGCAGCATTGTCGTGCGTCCGGGGCAGGCGTTCCCGCTGCCGCCGTTCGCCGAAGACGCCGGTGAAGAGCCAGAGATGGCCGGCCTGTACGTCATCGGCAACGATGGCAAGCCGTATCGCCTCGGTTTCGCGGTGGGCAACGAGTTCTCCGACCACGTCATGGAGCGCAAGAATTACCTGTACCTGGCGCACTCGAAATTGCGCAGTTGCAGTTATGGCCCGGAACTTCGCACCGGTGAATTGCCTCAACACCTTGCCGGCACCAGCCGAATCCTGCGTGACGGCGAAGTGCTCTGGCAGAACGAGTTCCTCAGTGGCGAGGCCAACATGTGCCACAGCCTGGCGAACCTCGAGTACCACCACTTCAAATACAGTCAGTTCCTGCGTCCGGGCGACGTGCATATTCACTTTTTCGGCACTGCGACCCTGTCGTTTGCCGACGGCATCCGCACCCAGCCGGGCGACACGTTCGAGATCAGCCAGGCCGACTTCGGCGCACCGCTGGTCAACGGTATCGCACCGGTCAAAGCGGCTTTTGAACCGGACAGCATCGGCACCCTTTAAGGAGATCCCATGACTCAGATTCTCGGTCACAACTACATCGGCGGTCAGCGCAGCGCCGCCGGCAGCGTCAAACTGCACTCGGTCGACGCCAGCACTGGCGAGGCCTTGCCGCATGATTTCATCCAGGCCACGGCCGAAGAGGTCGATGCCGCCGCCAAGGCCGCCGCTGCGGCTTATCCGACCTATCGCAGCCTCAGCGCCGAACGTCGCGCGCAGTTCCTCGACGCAGTCGCGGATGAGCTGGATGCGCTTGGCGACGATTTCGTCGCCGTGGTCTGCCGCGAAACCGCGCTGCCAGCCGGGCGCATTCAGGGCGAGCGCGGTCGCACCAGCGGGCAGATGCGTCTGTTCGCCAAAGTCCTGCGTCGTGGTGATTTCTACGGCGCACGGATCGATCTGGCACTGCCTGATCGCCAGCCACTGCCTCGTCCGGACCTGCGCCAGTATCGCATCGGCCTCGGCCCGGTCGCGGTGTTCGGCGCGAGCAACTTCCCGCTGGCGTTCTCCACTGCCGGTGGCGATACCGCAGCAGCGCTGGCCGCCGGTTGCCCGGTAGTGTTCAAGGCCCACAGCGGCCACATGGCCACGGCTGAACTGGTCGCCGACGCGATCATTCGTGCCGCAGAAAAAACCGGTATGCCCGCAGGCGTGTTCAACATGATCTACGGTGGCGGCGTCGGCGAATGGCTGGTCAAGCACCCGGCAATTCAGGCCGTTGGTTTCACTGGCTCGCTGAAGGGCGGTCGCGCTTTGTGCGACATGGCCGCTGCACGTCCGCAACCGATCCCGGTGTTTGCCGAGATGTCGAGCATCAACCCGGTGATTGTCTTGCCGCAGGCACTGGCCACGCGTTCGGAAACCGTCGCGCGCGACCTCACCGCTTCGGTAGTGCAGGGTTGCGGTCAGTTCTGCACCAATCCAGGTCTGGTCATCGGTATTCGCTCTGCGCAGTTCAGCGCGTTTGTAGAGCAAGTCGCCGCTGCGATCGGTGATCAACCGGCGCAAACCATGCTCAACGCCGGCACCCTCGGCAGCTACGGTAAAGGCCTGGAAAAGCTCCTGGCGCACAGCGGCATTGAGCATCTGGCCGGTAATCCGCAGCAGGGCAATCAGGCGCAGCCGCAGTTGTTCAAGGCCGATGTCAGCCTGTTGATCAACGGCGACGAAGTGCTACAGGAAGAAGTGTTCGGTCCGACCACAGTAATCGTCGAAGTGGCCGATCAGGCACAACTGAGCGCAGCGCTGCACGGCCTGCACGGTCAACTGACCGCGACGATCATTGGTGAGCCGTCTGACTTCGAGCAATTCGCCGAACTGACGCCGCTGCTGGAACAGAAAGTCGGGCGCATCCTGCTCAATGGTTATCCGACTGGTGTCGAAGTATGCGATTCGATGGTGCATGGCGGCCCGTACCCGGCGACGTCCGATGCGCGCGGCACGTCAGTGGGCACGCTGGCGATCGATCGCTTCCTGCGCCCGGTGTGCTTCCAGAACTACCCGGACAGCTTGCTGCCCGAACCACTGAAAAACGCCAACCCGCTGCGGATCCAGCGCCTGGTGGATGGCAAGCCATCGCGTGAGGCGATCTAGCCAACACCGCGATTTTTTGTGTTGATCGTTCCCACGCTCTGCGTGGGAATGCAGCCCGGGACGCTCTGCGTCCCACTGGAACGCGGAGCGTCCCTTGAGGCGTTCCCACGCGGAGCGTGGGAACGATCAGACAGAGGTTCCAGCAGGGGCCTCTGGATCACATTGGGCTATCATTGGCCCTTTCCCCCCTAGAAAGACTGTTTGCCATGACTGCCCAGACCCTTCTCAACGCCCTCGAACACTGCGGTATGGTCGAAATCGATGGCCTGCACGCCTTCGAATTCGCCCTCGACGAGGACGATAACCTGCACATCGAATGCATCGATGGCCGCGAAGCCAAGCACTGGCAATTCACCCCGGCGCAGGTCGCGCAAGCGACGTTCGATGAGACGCTGCAGAGCTGGCTGATCGTCGGTTACGCCAGCGACACCAAGACCACGGGCGAGCATCGTCTGGTGTGCCTCGGCGACGTAGTCAGCAGCAGCGACGATGAGGATGACAATAATGAAGATGCGTAATTTCTGGCCTTTGCTGATGGCCGGCAGCGTCGGCGCGATGGGGCTTTCCAGCGCCAGCGCCGACACCTTGCAGTTGCTGGTCGGCTCGTACACCGCCGGTTCCAGCCAGGGCATCTACCGCATGCAGTTCGACAGCGCCACCGGCCAGATCGACGCCAAGCCGCTGCAAGTGGTCAAGACCGAAAACCCTTCGTGGCTGACCCTCTCGAAAGACCAGAAACGCCTGTTCGTGGTCAATGAAAACGGTCCGGGCCAGACTGACCCGGTCGGCCGCGTCAGCAGCTTCGCCATCGACCCGAAGACCCATGCGCTGAGCCTGATCAATCAAGTGCAGAGCCTGGGCAACGAGCCGACCCATTCCAGCCTCAGCGCTGATGCCAGACACCTGTTCGTCAGCAACTATTCGGTCATGGAAGATCCGGGCGGCACCCTGGCGGTATTGCCGGTCGATGCCGACGGCCAGCTGAAACCGGTGGTGCAGATGAGCGGCCACCCGGCCAGCCGGGTCAACCCTGAGCGTCAGGCCTCGAATCACGTGCACTCGACGGTGTCGTCGCCGGACGGGCGCTATGTGTTCTCCAATGATTTGGGCGCAGACAAGGTTTTCATCTATCAGTACGACCCGAAGGCCAACCCGCACTTGCCGCTAACCCCGGCGAAAACCGCCTCGGTAGCCTTGCCGGCCGGCAGTGGCCCGCGTCATCTGCTGTTCAGCGCTGACGGCAAACACGCCTGGCTGACCATGGAGATGAGTGCACAGGTCGCGGTGTTCGACTACAAGGACGGCGTACTGAGCCAGACGCAGTTGGTGGATCTGGCAGCGGGCCAGCCAACCTCGGACAAGGCCGGCGCGGCGCTGCATGCCTCGGCTGACGGCAAGTTTCTCTACGTGAGCAATCGCGGCACGGCCAATCAGCTTGTAGTGTTCGGCATTGATCCTGCGACCGGTCAGCTCAAAGAGCTGCAAAAGCGCTCGGTCGAGGGTGATCACCCGCGCGAGTTTGCCCTCGATCCGAGTGGTAAATTCGTCTTGATCGCCAACCAGAAGAGCAACCAGATTGTCGTCGTCGAACGCGATACCAAGACGGGTCTGCTCGGTAAAACCGTGCAAAAACTGCCGATGGACGCGCCAAGCGATCTGAAGTTTGTAGTGCGACAATAAGCCACAGGCCCCGGTCTGCGGGGCCTGCATCGTTGTATTAATTGCACTGATATCGGCTAATGCTACAAAAGATTTCAAGCGAGCAACCCTCGAGCGTTACGTTTGTTTCACAGCCCGCCGGGCAAACCAAGCAAACGAACACGAGGGTTACCGCCATGAATTTCAATCTCTTCTCCGTCATCGCCGCTTCCGCCATTTCTGCCACCGTGGTATTGCCAGCCGGTGCCAACGTCGAAATCGCCAGCAAAAAATCCCACACCCAGAGCTACACCCAGAAATACCTGCAACAAAGCGCCAACTTCTACGCCGCGCTGGATCACAAAACCCAAGCCTGAGCGCAGCGTTCTCCTGTAGGAGCTGCCGAAGGCTGCGATCTTGATCGTTCCCATGCTCTGCGTGGGAATGATCAAACAAGAGATCGCAGCCTTCGGCAGCTCCTACGCGCGCGCGTAACCTGATCGTTCCCCCGCTCTGCGTGGGAACGCAGCCCGGGACGCTCTGCGTCCCATTGGAACGCGGAGCGTCCCTTGAGGCATTCCCACGCGGAGCGTGGGAACGATCAATCAGAAGATCGCAGCCTTCGGCAGCTCCTACGCGCGTACGCGTTCTCCACTCATAGGTTTTCCCTCGCCGGCAAATAGAGCCGCTAAATAATCAACGAAGCTGATATTCACCATTGCAAACCCTGAGTGGTTGCTTCGGCTTTTTTGATTGATTCTGTGGCCATCGAAACCTTTGCCCACGGAGAACACCATGGCCAGCGCAATCCTCACTTCCGCCAAACGCGGCGCCTACCTGGCCATCGGTCTGTACCTGGCCGTGGTGCTGTTTGTCAGCATCGGCGCGCAAATGGAACACAGCTTCGACGCCCCGATCGACGTCGCCCACCCCGGCATCCAGTTCGAACTGCGCTCGCAAAGCGCAATGGTCGACAGGGCCGAACTCGCAGGAGTCGGCGGCGCATGAAAGGCTACAGACTCTGGGTCATCGCCAGCCTCGCGCTGATGACCAACGGCGCTTCCCTCTTGGGGTTTGGCCAGGGCTCGGTGGGCGGCTTGGCCCGGGCCATAGAGGCCAACCACAACATCGCCCACAACATTGAACGAGCCAACACGCTGGGCCTGATGGCCGGCAATCCACCGGTCAAGGTCGCGCTGGATTTTCTCGGGCCGTTTGAAGTGGATTGCATGGCGCTGGGCATGTGTAACGCCCTGGCGTAATGATCGTTCCCACGCTCTGCGTGGGAATGCCTCAAGGGACGCTCCGCGTTCCACTGGGACGCAGAGCGTCCCCGGCTGCATTCCCACGCGGAGCGTGGGAACGATCAAAGGGAGAGAGGGTTATTTTTTCATGATCGAGATGAACAGGTCGGATTCGAGGAAACGCTGCAACCACACCTGCAAGCGAACATAAGGCATCTGCGCGAACCACTCGCGATCAACGTGAGCGAACTGCCGGACGAAGGGCAGCAGGGCGATGTCGGCGAGGCTCGGATGATCGGCCAGCAAGTAGTCACGTCCTTCAAGCAGCTCATCCAGTTTCTGCAGAAATAACGCACCTTCAGCCCGATAAGCTTCCATCGGCTGCTCAGGGTAACGCTCGGCGTACTTGTAGCGATTCAAAGCCGATTTGAAAATCTGATCATTGCCTTCAATCAGTTTCTCCATCCACAGTGCCGCGAACGAATCACCGGCCAGCAACCAATCATCCGGATCATTCTGCGCCAACGCCCAGCACATGATCTGCAGACTCTCATCAATCACCACGCCATCGGCATTCAGCACCGGCACGGTGCCCTTGGGCGAGAGCGCCAGCATCTGCGCCGGTTTGTCCTTCAGGCTGACCTCAACGATCTCCACCGGCACGCCCGCATAACGCAGCGCCATTCGCGCACGCATGGCGTAAGGGCAGCGGCGGAAGGAATACAGCGTGTTCATTTCACCTCCAGCGTGCTCAAACCATTGCCTTGGCGCCGCACCTTAATCTGCACCGGAATCCGCTCGTGCATTTCCTGCACGTGGGAAATCACCGCCACCTTGCGTCCCTGTGCCTGCAAGCCATCGAGCGCGTCCATGGCCAGTTGCAAGGATTCCGGATCAAGGCTGCCGAAACCTTCATCGATAAACAGCGATTCGATTTTCAGCGTGCTCGACGCCATCGAGGCCAGACCCAGCGCAAGGGCGAGTGATACGAGGAACGTCTCGCCGCCCGACAACGAATGCACCGAGCGCAGTTCGTCGCCCATTTCCGTGTCCATCACCAGCAGGCCGAGCATGCTGCCGCCGCGTTTGAGGCGATAGCGTTTGACCAGTTGGCGCAGCTGCGCGTTGGCGTGATGCACCAGCAGGTCGAGGTTGTAGGCCTGGGCGATCTTGCGGAAGGTGTCGCCGGTGGCTGAGCCGATCAAGGCACTGAGTCGCGCCCAGCGTTGATACTCGGCGTAGGCGTCAGCGATCTGCCGGGCCAACGCCTGATTGGCGTTCTGCCGGCGCTGGTCTTCCGCCTGTTCGGCGCGCAGTTCGGCGCACTGCTGTTCGCTGACGGCGAACTGGTTTTGCAGCTCGGCGAGGGCGCTGTCCAGCTGTTCTGCGTCAAGATTGCCGTCCTGCCGGGCCTGGTGATCGAGCAGGCGCTGATCGCGCTCTTGCAACAAGACCTGGGCCTGTTCGATGGCTTTTTCGTTGTGCTGAAGGGTCTGACGCAGGTCGGCGACTTGCGCGTCGTCGAAGCGCAGCAAGTCTTCCAGGCCGCTGTCATCCAGTTCCGGGTGGCTGGCGCGCCAATCGGCGATCTTGCCGGCGAGTGCCTGTTCTTCAGCCTCCAATGCTTGCAGGCGATCCTGCTGAGACTTGAGTTCGGCTGCGATCTGCACCAGCTGCGTGCGCACGCTTTGCAGCTCTTCAGCCGTACTGGTTTCGGCGACGCGCGCCTGTTCCACCGCATGTTCCAGCTGCTGCTGCCAATGCTCGGCGCTGCTGTGCTCGCCAAGTAACTGCGCGAGCTTTTCCTGACAGCTTTGCTGCTGCTCGGTCAGCGTGGTGAATTGTTGCTCGGCGCTGTGCAGTTGCTGAGTGCGCAGCTGTTGGCGATCCTGTGCTTTCTCCAACGTCTGCTGGCGTTGCTGCTGTTCGCTCAGCTCTTCCTTTTGCTGCTCAAGCTGGGCCAGACGCTCGCCGATCTGCCGATCCAGCTGCATGAATGTCGCGGCCGGCTCCAGGCGCAGTGCTTCGAGAGTGTCAGCCGGCAGCAGCGGACCGAACGCGCTGAGTTCTTCTTCAAGGCGCTGACGGTCGCTGTTGAGTTCATGCTGCTGATGGCTCAGCTGTTGCGTCGCTTGCTGGTGAGCCACTTCGGCCTGACGCAATTGTTGCGACAAGCGCGCCGCGTCCTGCTGCAAGGTGAGCAGGGCACTTTGCCGTTGTTCGTCTTGAGTGATGCTCTGGTTCAACTGCTCGGTCTGGCGGCTGAGCCAGGCGTCGCGTTTGTCGGCGTCCTGATTGAACAGTTGCGCGGCCAGCGGATGCGCGTCGAGGCTCGGCGCCAGGGCTTGTTGTTGCGCCGCCAGTTGTTCCTGTTGCTGGAGCAATTCTTTCTGTTGCGCGATCACGCCACCGACTTCGCCGCGCAGCTCAATCAGTTTTTCCTTGAGCTGATCGACCATTTGCTGGGCGTTGGCCTGTTCGCTTTCATCGTGACGGCCAAGGCTTTGCAACAGCGCTTCGGGCTGATGATAGGGATGCTCGTTGCTGCCGCAGACCGGGCAGGGCTGATCGTCCTGCAACTGCGCGCGCAACTCTTCGACACTGGCACTGCGCGCCAGCCGCTGACGCTCGAGCAGTTCGCGAGTGACATTGAGGGTCTGCTCGGCGACGGTCAGTTCGGCCTTGGTTTTCACACCGTCCTGGGTCAAGCGTTCGCGTTGCTGCTGCGCGTCGAGCTGGCGTTGTTGCAACTCGGCGCTGCGCTTGTCGAGATCCTGCTGAGTCGCCCACAAACGCGACAGGTCTTCGATTGCGCGCAGCTGTTTGCGGTTGTCCTGCAGCAAGGTGCCGAGCAGGCCGATCTGTTCGGCCACCGCATCGGGCTCGGCGCCAGCCTCTTTGAACAACACTTCCAGTTGTTGCTTGTGCGAGGCCAGTTGCTCAGCACTGCGCGCGGCGTTCTGTTCGAGGGACGCCAGTTCGCTCTGGCCTTTGTTCAAGCGGTTGCCGATCAGCATCAACTGTTGCAGACGGTCGCGATAGGCGCTCCAGGCATCGCTCAAGGGCGCCAGATGGGCGCTCTGCTCAAGCTCGGTGGCGATGCGTTGCAAGCGTGCGGCGACTTCAGCCTGTTTTTCCTGCAAGGCCTGAATCGCGCTCTGGCCATCCTTGAACGCTTGCTCGGCGGTTTGTCGGGCTTCGGCGCTGCTGGCAGTGTCCTTGATCAGACGGGCGAGGGTGCTTTGCTCTTCGAATGCCTGACGCAACAGCGGCGCGTTTTCGCTCTGGCGCTGTTGCGCTTCGCTCAGGGCGACTTTTGCTGCGTCGAGGTTTTGCGCCAGTTGTGTCTGGCGTTCGCCCAACGCGGCGTGTTGTTGGGTGTGCGCGGCAATCTGCGTCGCCAGTGGCGTCAGCAGCGCATCAAGCTCGGCCTTGCGCGCGAACTGATGGCGCTGCGGGCCAAGCTGTTCCAGACGCGTCAGTTTTACCCGCTCGCCGGCCAGTGCCTGCCATTGCTGCTGCGCGGCTTGCAGTTGTTCGCTGGCGGCTTTTTGCGCGTCCTGCAACTGGCGCAAATCCTTCAGCCAACCGTGTTGTTGCTCAAGCTGTTTGAGCTGCGCCTGTTGCGCCTTCATCTGTTGCTGCGCGGTGTTGAAACGCTCGTCGAGTTCGGCGCGGGCTTCCGGCGCCAAAGGCGTTACCCCGGTAGCCTGATCCTGCAACAGCTTGTGCGCTTCGCGGGCTTCTTTGGTCTTGTCGAAAGCGCGGCGGCCGAGGCGGGTGTAGAGCGCGGTGTCTGTGAGTTTTTCCAGCAGTTCACTGCGGTCGTTGTCGTCGGCCTTGAGGAACGCGCTGAACTCACTCTGCGCCAGCAGCACAGCGCGGGTGAACTGTTCAAAGTTGAGGCCCAGCGCGGCTTCCAGCTGGGTTTTGTATTCGCCTTTCTGGCTGGCGAGCAGTTGATCCTGATCGATGTCGCGCAGGCTCTGCCGACTGGCCTGGAGTTTGCCACCAGCCTTCTCGCGAGCACGATTGGCTTCCCAGCGCGCGCGATAGCGGCGGCCATCGACGCCGACAAAATCCACTTCGGCATAGCCTTCACCCGTGCCACGCCGCAGCAAGGTGCGCGGGTCACCAGTGGCGATTTCACCGTCAGCGTCGGGGACTTTGGCATCGCGACCGGTGTTGTTCAGGCGCGGTACGGCGCCGAACAGCGCCAGACACAACGCATCAAGCAACGTGCTCTTGCCAGCGCCTGTGGGGCCGGTGATCGCAAAAAGACCAGCGCTGGCCAGCGGTTCGGCGGTGAAATCGATCTCGAACGGACCGGCCAGCGAGGCGAGGTTCTTCAAACGAATGGCGAGAATCTTCACGGCTGCTCGCCCTCCAGTTGCACGTCCTGCAGCAGTTCGGCGAAGTCCTTGAGCGTCTGGTCGTCGACCTCGCTGCCGTAATTGTCGAGCCAGGCGCGGCTGAACAGTTCCTGCGGGGTGAGCTGGTCGAGTTCGATCAGTGTGCTGCCGTCATCGCTGCCATCGGCGCCACGATTGCCGGCGTATTCAGCGGCGATGCGCACCAGTCGCACGGCTTTGCCTTGCAGTGCGGTTTCCACTTGATGGCGCAGATCCGGCTGCGGCTCATCCAGACGCACGCGCACTTCGAGCCAGGGCTGGCGCTGGGTTTCGGCGAGCAGATCGATATTCGGCAGGTCGGCCAGTTGCAGCAGAATCTCGGCCAGCGGCGCCGGGCCGATGCGCTGCAGATTGACCGAGCGCGGGATCAGTTTCGGCTCGACGCTGACCAGAGTTTCACCGTCCAGGACCACATCGAGAATCTGATGCTGATAACCGATTTCGGAGAACGACAGCGGAATCGGCGAGCCGCTGTAGCGAATGCGCTCCTCGCCGTTGACCTTCTGCGGCTTGTGCAAATGGCCGAGGGCGACGTAACTGATGCTTTCGCCGAACAGGCTGGCGGGCAGCGCTTCGGCATTGCCGATGATCAGGCTGCGTTCGGAATCCTCCGACACCGAGCCCCCGGCCATGTGCGCGTGGCTGATAGCGATCAACGCCTGCCCGGGTTGACGCTTGGCATTCGCCGCCGCGATCAGCCATTCATGCACCTGACCGATGCCGCGCAGATAGTTGTCACCCAGATGCGCGCCAGTGACTTCCGCCGGGCGCAAGAACGGCAGCGCCAGACACCACGCGGCGATTTCTCCTTGCGCATTCGGCAGCGGCAGCAACAAACGTTCGGCGTCGAGCTGCCCGTCATCCAGCCACAGCACCCGACCCAACGCGTGAGTGCGCAAACGCCGCATCAACGGCGCCGGCAGCTCGATCCGCGAGCCGGAATCATGGTTGCCGGCGATCATCACGATGGTCAGCAACGGCTGCTGTTGGTGAGCGCTGACGATGAAGTCGTAAAGGCGTTCCTGAGCTTTGACCGGCGGATTGACCGTATCGAAGATATCGCCGGCAATCAGCAGCACATCCGGCTGCGCCAAGTGCAACTGGCGCAGCAGCCATTCGAGAAAACACGCGTGCTCGAAATCGCGCTCCTGGCCGTGCAGGTTTTGCCCAAGGTGCCAGTCGGAGGTGTGGAACAAACGCAAGGTGGACTCCGCATTTTGATCAAGAGGGTGGCCGCGAAGAAGAACGGGCGGCGAGAGGAGGGGAGTTTACTGGCAAATCACGCCCCTTGCCTTGTCGCGTGTCTGCTTGCACCGACAGCGGCGAATATTTCGGTAATCGGCCGATGCGGCTGGCGCTTGTGCATCCGCCGCACTTGTTCACTCAGTCGCAACAACTCTTCACTGGGCTTGGCCCATTGCTCTTTCGGCAATGGCTCGGACCAGGCACGCATAACATCCGGCAGCGCCTGCTTGCCGATTCTTTCCAGCCGACGAATTTCCCATTCGAGCAGACGGTTGGGAATCGTCCATAAGGTCATGACGTGATACAGGTACCAGAAGAACCCCGACAACCGCGAGCGGCGGCCTTCATGGATCTCCTGATGCATCCGCGCGCGGGCATTGTGGAATGTATGCAGGCCTTCGTGGGGTGGGTCGTCCGGGCCTTGCAGATCCTGCAAATCCTGAATCGATTTGAGGTCGTTGACCTCGTACTCCATGTAACCGCGAATCGCTTCCCAATGGCTGATCGCGAGCTCCAGGCCGGCGCATTGGAATTCCTGGCTTATGAGGGTTTCACCTTGGTAGAAACCGATGCCCATACCGTATTGGCGATGGATCCCGAACTGGGTGGCGCCCTTGGCTTCGATGATCCACGCGCTGAGCGACTCCCACGGGACAAAAACCGGCTCGGTGGCGCCTTCGGGCATGAAGCAGACTTCGCGGCGTTGGCGGTTGAAGCGGGTTGGGATGAGGGAGAGGCGTTTTTTGTGGACGTGGTGCCAGACGCCCAGGCCGATACCCAAGGCCATAAAACCCGTTAATAACGCCAATTTGTAAAGGGCAAGAAAAACACCCTCAATAATTTCCTGAATAAACTCCCAGTTATCTCCAAACATGAGCCCAATAAAGCCTCCCACCAGTGGATATAGAAACGCGATCATGAATGTGCCACTGAACGGTCCTCCTAAAGTCATCTGCCACATGAATACCTGCGGGTTTCCCAACCCGAAGTCCATGTAAACACTGTTTAGTACCCCTATATGAGGCCCGTAGGGTGGCGTTTGTGTTGGTAATGGCAAGGGCGCGAGATAGGTAATTTTTCCACTCGGAAACGGCTCTACATCGCCCGCTTTTCTGATCACCTCACATTGCGCATCAACAAGAGGCTCATTGTGATTATTCAGCATGGTCAGCCCTTTCGAGGTATTGATTTTCAACCAGCAGAACCATCGGGTTTTCCTTGAACGAGCCGGGAGCAACAACTGCGAAATGGCCGTCACCCCGAGGGTCTCTCGCCTCGGCCAACATCAACCGAAACATCCGCATCCAACGCGGTCCTCTGTGGGAGCGAGCCTGCTCGCGAAGGCGCGCAAACAGGCAAAAAACCTCCCTCCCTCTGGTCACAAAACTGCTCTGCATCAGTCCACAGCCCGCCTGCAAACCTCAGCGAAAATCTGCGTAATCGGCCGATGCGGCTGGCGCTTGTGCATCTGCCGCACTTGTTCGCTTAGTCGCAACAGCTCTTCACTGGGCTTGGCCCATTGCTCTTTAGGCAGCGGCTCGGACCAGGCGCGCATGACTTCCGGCAGCGCCTGCTTGCCGATTCTTTCGAGTCGGCGCACTTCCCATTCGACCAAACGGTTGGGAACCGTCCATAAAGTCATGACGTGATACAGGTACCAAAAAAATCCCGACAACCGCGAGCGGCGGCCTTCACGGATCTGCTGATGCATCCGCGCCCGGGCGTTACGAAAAGTGTGCAGGCCTTCGTGGGGCGGGTCGTCCGGGCCTTGCAGGTCTTGCAGGTCCTGAATCGATTTGAGGTCGTTGACTTCGTACTCCATGTAACCGCGAATCGCCTCCCAATGGCTGATCGCGAGCTCCAGGCCGGCGCATTGGAATTCCTGGCTTATGAGGGTTTCACCTTGGTAGAAACCGATGCCCATGCCGTATTGGCGATGGATGCCGAACTGGGTGGCACCCTTGGCTTCGATGATCCAGGCGGACAGCGATTCCCATGGGACGAAGACAGGTTCGGTGGCGCCTTCGCGCATGAAGCAGACTTCGCGGCGTTGACGGTTGAAGCGGGTTGGGATGAGGGTGGCGCGGGTTTTGTGGACGTGGTGCCAGACGCCTAGGCCAATAAACAAGGCAATTAAACCCGTTGAGAAAGCCAATTTGTAAATGGCAAAAAAAATACCCTCAATGACTTCTTTAATGAACTCCCAGCTATCACCTAACAGAAGTCCTATAAACCCTCCCATCAGTGGATATAGGAACGCGATCATTAATGTGCCGCTGAATGGTCCGCCTAAAATGACTTGCCAAGAAAAAACCTCCAGTGTCCCTAAACCGAAATCCATATAAACGTCATTCAGTTCACCAATATGCCGACCGTAAGCTGGCATTGATGTTGGTAATGGCAAGGGCGCGAGATAGGTAATTTTTCCGCTCGGAAACGCCTCAATGTCACCGGCCTTTCTAGGCTGTTGAAGCGGGCGAATTGTTAATGGATCATCGTGATTATTCAGCATGGTCAGCTCTTTCTAACAGGTGAGCCTCAACCAGCAAAACTGGAGGTTTTTCTTTGACCTGTTGAGGAGTAACAACCCCAAAATGACCCTCACCACGCGGATCTAGGTGAATGACGCGAGTTCGAGATGCCCATTCACCTTTTTCATTCAATGTCTGAACGCACACAGCCAATTCCAGCGTTTCTTTCGCGGGAACAAATTCCGACCCGAGGCCCGCTGGATACTGGAGACAAAGTATCAGTCCTTCTGGGCTGGACTTCACGATGCGCAGGCTGCTTAAAATCTCGTCACTAATGACATCTCGCTGCTCTCGTGGTGCTCCTCGACTGTGCAGCGGAATTGAAATGCGGTGCGCGCCGATACCTAAACGGGAGGTTGGGTTGCCGCCAAACGGAGGCAGCAGATCATTCAGCGTTAGGGTCGGCAATGCTAAGTGAATATCGCTGGGTTTGGCTTTGAATAACAGATCCTTCAGCCAAGAGTCGTACAGATTTGGGCCAAGCTGCGCGTAAGGTGCGTGAATTAAAAAAGCCAGATAACTTTGATAGTCATCAAGTGAGTGGTCGCCACGCATCTCGCTATCCCTACTCCACGGTGTGATTTTCAACCATTTATCGTGAGCACTGATGTTGTAGCGGCTGTACAGCCAGCTGCCGCCCAGCTCTAGAACGGTAAAAAGTGCTCCAGCGAGATTGAAGCGGAAAAAGACGGTGGATAAACGTGTGCCAGCAGCGGCCCAAGCAGCTCTTCGAGCGGCATTACTTGACGCCTTCAATACCTTGAATGTGGAGTGGACAGTGTTGGTCAAACCATAGCTAGTAGTTGATGTCATGCCACCAGCTCCCATCGTCGCCAATGCAGCTGCGCTTTGCGCCGAATGATTTCCACTGCGAACCGCCTGTTCCCAGTTTTTGCGCTGCGTGACAAAACTGTTCGTAGAAGAAGCCAACCCTGACAAATATGTAAAAAAACCCAATCCCACATGCAATTTCCCCATCTGCACGTGCACGGTCTGCAAGGCATGGAGCTGAACGCTTGCCACTAGAGAAGCGCAGCGAACTTTTAACGCCGTATCAGCAAGACTTTGTGCGGCACTAAATCCCGCCGCTCCCGTTGCAGCGACTGAATTCATCAACGAGGTCCACACTCTTTCATTTACAGCCTGCCTGCGCAGCTCCCGATAAACCCCCACCAAATTCACCACCTGCACCATCACCACCAACAACCCCATCCCCTCCGTCCGCACCAGACTCGCCTTCGAAACCCCCGCCACTCCCGCGCGAATGTTCTCCAGCAACCCTCGCAATTCCCCGTGCTGCGCCGGCGGAAACACCACCGTCACGCCCGCTTTCGCCGGGGTGGCGCCATACAGCCGTGCCGAGCGATCCGGCAGTTCGTCAATCGGGCTTAGCGCTGCCGCAAGGCGGCCTTCGAACAAGGCCAGTTGCGTGCGCACGCGGACGATTTCTTCCTGCAATTCCATCGCCCGGGCGGTTTTGTGGCCTTGGCGGTTTTTATTGTGGGTGAGCTGGTTGCGTTCGCGGTTGAGGGTTTTCAGGTAGTCGCGTTCGCGCAGCACTTCCTTGATCGTGGCTTGCAGCGCCGCTTGTTCCGCCGGGGTGGATACGGTGAAGGTCACGCCGCTGGTTCGCGCGGCGTCGAAGACGCGCAGGCGCAGGGCTTTGGGCAGGCGCTGGAACAGTTCGTCGAGGTCGGGGATTTTCTCGCCGGCGAGATCAAAGCCTTCCAGCGCCCGGCTCAGGCCGAGGTTCAGCGCCGGGCTGTAGGTGTCCTGCACCGCATCGGCGAGGACGCGGCTGTGTGCCGGCAGATCGTCGAGGGCCGGCAACTGCGGATGCTCGATGCTCTGCAATTTGGCCAGCCAGTCCGGCAGGTTGTTGAACATCGCCATGCCGGCGTTGAACAGCGTTGAATATTGCCCGGCCTGTTCGGTCTGCAAGCGCAGCGGCAAGGTGTAGAACAGCGGGCGGGTCAGTTGCGGGTGTTGCTCGAGGTAACCGAGCATTTGCTCATTGGCCGCGTCGCTGCGGCCGATGTCCTTGAGGCAGGCGTATTCGCTGGCGAGCGCCTGATCGATCTGCACTTGCCCGTCGAAATACCACGCCGAGCGATGGAAACGCCCGGCGCACAGCAATTGCGCGCGGTCGGCGGTGATGCGTTCGAGCAGGCGATTCCAGCGTCCGAGGTTGTCGCGATGATTGTTCAGCACCTCGTCCATGGCCGGGCGGTCGATCAGGTCGTTGATGCCGCGTTTGCCGCTGAGCAACGGGCCGTCGAGCACGTCTCTCATGCGTCGGTTCTGATCCTTGCCGAGGTCGACCAGTGTGTTCAGATGACGCTCGACGAAATCGGCCGGGGCCACTTCAGCAAAATATTCGCGGGTGTAAAAGCGCCGATCTGCCTCGGCGGTGACGCGAGCGTGCGCGGTGAAATCCGGGGCAATGCCGTCGAAGCGGTTCAGCGCCAATGACTCGTCCAGTGCCTTTTCGCGAAGCTGTTGCAACTCAGGCGTGGCTTCGACTGCAACTGGCTCGACCTCACCACCTTTGTTCAGATAGTCGAGCAGCGCCTGCCGGGTATTTTCCCGATTAGGCTCGGGCAATTGCTCCAGTTCAGCGAACAATGCCTGGGCGCGCGGATCGTCGCTGGCCTTGGCCAAAGTGTCGAAGTCCTGAGATCCGAGCTGGCTCAGCGACTCGATGTAACTGGCCAGCAGGTAGTCGCGCTCGTTGTTGTCGGTGTTGCTCCACTGCTCGATCCAGCCGACCACCAGGTCCTGATAATCAGCCAGATCACGCATCACCCCGAGGTCGTCGTTGACCAGCAGAAACAGCGTGTCGTCCTGATAAGGTCCGCGCACCCGCCCGAGAAATTCGCCGATATGCGCCTCGCGAAAACGTCGCGGGTTTTCCCACAGATAGGGTTCACGCTCGTGCTCCGGCGCGTCGCTGACCTGCACCGCCGGCATCCGCGTGGCGTCGGCCTCGGCCAGCGGTTTCGCTGTGCAGGCCACTTCCGCCAGCCACTGTTTCGCCTGAGCCACGGTGAGCAAATGCTCGCCGCCGATCAGACAATGCACCGGGCCGAGATCGACCGCCTGCATGAAGTGCTCGCGTTCCTCCGCACTGTCCAGCACCTGTCGGCACTTCGCCGCGCTCAACTGCACGTCGGCGAAGGTCACGTAAAGGGTGCTTTTGCGCGAAAAGATCAACGCCGGACGTTCTTCGATGGCGCTGCGCTGATCCTCACTGACGCTTTTGCCGCGATGCAGCAATGCGCTGATGACACCTTCCAGCACGCGGTATTCGTAGAGCTCACCGCTGAGACTGTCGACGATGTACAGCCAACCGTCGCGCAGGCGGCGGATGCCCATGGGGCGCGTGGTCAGAGTGTACGGCAGCGTGATTTCGGTGCTGGGGTCGAAGGGTTTTTCCACCAGGCCGTACGCGAGGGGCAGCAGTTGCACGTGGGTGTTGCGCAAGGGGCAGGCGGCGGGGCCGATGATCGGGGCTTTGGACGCTGCGGCTGCCGCGAGGTTGGCGGGGTGCATCATTGAGCACATTTCCCTGTGTCTGTTTGTGACAGAGAAATGTGCGTGTATCTGGAAAACGACAGCAGTCAGATCTTTCTGTGTTTTGCGTAGGAATCGAACACTCGGGATGAAACCTACAAGGGATCGTCTGAAATCTTACAGAGGTTGCTTCGGATGAATCGTGAGTAACCCTGAAGGCGTACCCGCGCTCGCAAACCTACGCTGATAAATAGATCCGTTAACAAGCTCATTGCCTACGGATTTGAGCCGTACCGCTCATCGAAATCGATTTTTCAACGCATCCATTAATTGACGCCAAAATAGTGGCCATCTAATATCGCGCCACTATTTTGATACTGGTGCGCTATTGCAGGGATGCCAGCGACTCTTTGCGCTCATCCGCGCCGCTTACCTGCGGAGCATGGCACCTGATCAGACCGATTATTGCCCGTTGCAGGATCTTCACATGGACGTTCGCCAGTTTGCCTTCCTCGCAGATCAGCCGAGTGCGGTCGTGAAAAACCGTGAGTTGTTTCTCGGCATGCCCAAACGCGGACTGGCGTTCCTGCTGGCCAACGTCATGCTCTGGCAGCCGCTGTGGGCACAGGCCGATGGCATCGTCGTGGCCAACCCGAATACCACGCTCGACCGTGCCGGCAACGGCGTGCCGATCGTCAACATCGCCACGCCCAACGCCAGCGGCCTGTCGCACAACCAGTTCCACGACTACAACGTCGGTGCGCAGGGCGTCATCCTCAACAACGGCGCGGCGCAGACCACGTACACGCAATTGGGCGGGCATGTCGTCGGCAACCCGAACCTGAAAAACAGCGGTTCGGCGCAGGCGATTCTCAACGAAGTCATCAGCGGCAACCCGAGTCAGTTGCGCGGTTACACCGAAGTGGCCGGGCAGTCGGCGCGGGTCATCGTCGCCAACCCCTACGGCATCACCTGCAATGGCTGCGGTTTCATCAACGCACCACGGGTGACGCTGACTACCGGTAAACCAGTGCTGGAAAACGGTCGGCTGGATCGCATTCAGGTCGATCAGGGCAGCGTGGCTATCGAAGGCGCGGGCATCAACGCGACCAATATCGACCGTTTCGAAATCATCACCCGCAGCGCCAAGATCAATGCGCAGATTCAAGCGCAGAACCTGACCATCGTCGCCGGTCGCAACGACGTCAACGCCGACACCCTCAACGCCACTGCCCGCGCGGACGACGGCAGCGCCAAACCGCAACTGGCCATCGACTCCTCGGCCCTCGGCGGCATGTACGCCGGGGCGATCAAACTGGTCGGCACCGAGGCCGGCGTGGGGGTGAAACTCGACGGCAAACTGATCGCCAGCGGCGGCGATATTCAGCTTGATGCGAACGGGCAACTGAGCCTGGCCGACACCTCGGCTACCGGCGCGGTCAACGTCAAAGCCGCCAGCCTCGACGCGCAAGCTCCGGTTTACGCCGGCACATCGCTCAACGTACAGACCCAAGGCAACCTGACCAACCGCCAGACCTTGGCCGCCCGCGACAGCGTGGTGCTCAGCGCCGGTGGGCAACTGACTAATGCCGGCGCCATCGAAGCCGGCGTCAATGCTGACGGCAGCCGTAACAGCAACGGTGATTTGAGCCTTCGCGCACAGAATCTGAACAACAGTGGCAAGAGCCTCAGCGCCAGCCGCAACCTGACCGTCAACGCCGCGCAAACCCTCAACAACCAGAATGGCCTGCTCAGTGGCCAGACCACGAGCATCACCGCCGGCACGCTGGACAACCGCAACGCCGGCAAAGTGCTGGGCAACAACAGCCTGACCCTCACTGCCAATCAGGTGCTGAACAATCAAGGCACGCTCACCAGCAATGGCAAACTCACCGGCAACATCGGTCAGTTGATCAACAGCAACGGTGAACTTGGCAGCCAGAGTGACGTAGTGCTCATGGTCACCTCGCTGGACAACGTCGCCGGACTGATCACCGCTGGCCGTTTGCTCGACATCACCGCCCTCGGCGCCATCAACAATCGCACCGGACGGATCGGCGCGAAACAGGCCGTAGCGATCAAAGCGCAACAACTGGACAACAGCCAGCAAGGCCAGCTGACCAGCGAAGGCACACTGACCACGCGCATCAGCGACCAGTTGAACAACCAGAACAAGGGCCTGATCCAGGCCAACGGTGCGATGGACGTGCAGGCCACGCGCCTGGATAACCGCGCCGGCAAGATTTCCGGTCTCGACACCCTGACCGTCAGCAGCGCGACCACCGACAACCGTGCGGGTGTTTTGCGCGCCGACAAAGCGACGACGCTGCTGATCGATAATCTGGATAACCGCGACAAGGGCCGCGCCGAGAGCAAGGCAGCGCTGACCTTCGAAGGCAGCACGCTGAACAACAGCAACGGCGGTTTGCTGACCTCGACCGGACTGTTGAGCCTCAAAGCCCGGGATGTCACCAACGATGCCGGACGGATTTCCGGCAAGGGCGATATCGACGCCAGCATCGACAACCTGACTCAGCAAACCGGCGAACTGGTTGCCGAAGGCAATCTGAAACTCACCGGCAAAACCCTCAACAGCCGCCAGGACAGCCTGGTCGGGTCGCTCAAGACCCTGACCGTCAATGTCGACCAGATCGACAACCGCGCCAGTACGCTTTCCAGTCAACTCGACCTGCATATCAATGGCGCACGCCTGGACAACAGCGAGGGCGGCAAGGTGCTGTCCGACACCACGCTGGGCCTGAAAGTCGCGCAGATCATCAACGCCACCAATGGCCTGATTTTCAGCAAAGGCGCGGCGACGCTCAGCGGCATCGGTTTGAGCAATGTGGGGGGGCGGATCGTCAGCCAGAACACACTGGACCTGACCTTCGACAATGCCCTCGACAACCAGCAAGGCCTGATCAGCAGTGAAGGGCAGATGACCCTGAATCTCGGCAGCCTCGACAATCGCCTGGGCAAGCTGTCGAGCCTGGAAGCGATGGCACTGACCAGCGTCGCTGGGGTGCAGAATCAGGGCGGGCTGATCGCCTCGCAAAAGGGCCTGACCTTCACCAGCGGCAGTCTCGATAACAGCGACGACGGCATCTTCAGTGCCAAGGCCGATTCGACCCTGACCACCGGTGAGTTCAAGAACCGGCAGGGCGGCAGCCTCGCCACGGACGGCACGCTGCTGCTGACCACCGCGCATCTGGATAACTCCGGCGGGATTATCGGCAGCCAGAAAACCCTGCAGGCTTCCGTCACCTCGCTGCAGCAGGACGGCGGCGAGCTGTTCAGCAACGGCGACCTGACCCTGGACCTCAACAATGGCCTGCTCGATAACCGGCGCGGCAACATTCATACGCCGGGGCAACTGCTGCTGAAAAACCTCAAGGATGTGAACAACAGCGCTGGGGAAATCTCCGCTGCCAAAGCCTGGAATCTGAGCGCGCAAAGCCTCAACAATGACGGCGGCAAGCTGCTCAGCAATGAAAAACTCACCCTGGTCATCGACCGTGCGCTGAGCAACGTGAAAGGCCTGATCGCCTCTGCTGGCCTCCAAGCGCGCAGCGCCAGCCTCGACAACAGCGGCGGTGAGATTCGCGGGCGTGGCGAGGTCGATTTCACCGTCACTGATCTGTTCGACAACCAGGCTGGCGTGGTCATCGCCGACGAGGGCCTGACGCTCACGGCGGCGCGTCTGGATAACCGTCGCGAGGGCCTGGTCGGTTCGACCCAAGCGCTGCAACTGGTCGTCGACCGTGTCGATAACCGCAGCGGTGAACTGTCGAGCAAGGCCGGCGTGAGCCTGATCGGTGCCTGGCTCGACAACAGCGACAGCGGCTACATGCTGGCGGGCGGCAATCTGGCGTTGACCGTCAACGAGGTGATCAACCGCAACAACGGCGTGCTGTCCGGCGTTACCGGGCTGACGCTGGTCGGCAAGAGTCTGGAAAACAGCGCTCGCCTGACCACGCAACAAGACCTCGCGATTACCCTCTCTGGCGAGCTGAACAACGCGCAGGGCAGTCTGTTCAGCGAAGGTGCGCTGGCGATCGATGCGCAAAACCTCAATAACGATGGCGGTACGCTGTCCAGCGCCAAAGCGCTCAGCGTCGACACACACGGTGCGGTCAGCAACCGTGGCGGCCAGTTGCTGACCGATGCAGCGTTGACGCTCACCAGCAGCGCGCTGGACAACCAGCAGAAAGGCGTGATCAGCAGCAAAAGCAATCTGCACATCACCACCGGCGAGCTTAATAACAGTCAGGCGAGCATTTACGCCGCCGATCAGCTTGAGTTGAGCGCCGGCAAAGTGACCAACACGGCTGGCAGCCTCGGCGCTGGCAATGCGTTGACTGCCAATATTCAAGGCCTCGATCAGCAAGGCGGCAAACTCTTCAGCAGCCACGCCAGCGTCAGCGTCGACCTGCACGATGGTGCGCTGAACAACCAGGGTGGGGTGATCAATGCGCCGGGGCAGTTGCTGCTGAAAAATCTCGCTGAGGTCAACAACCGTGGCGGCGAGATTTCCAGCGAGCAGGCCTTTGAACTGGTCGCCAAATCGCTGGACAACAGCGGCGGCCAAGTGTTGAGCAATCAGAAACTGAGCCTGACCCTCGACAAGGCTCTGACTTCGATCAAAGGCACGATCGCGGCAGCAGCGTTGCAGGTTCGCGCGGCCAGTCTCGACAACAGCGATGGCGGCGTATTGCTCAGTGACAGCGATATCTCGGTGACCGTCGATGGCCTGCTCGACAATCACAACAAAGGCAGCATCCGCGCCGCGCAACAACTGACCCTCAACAGCACCGGCCTGAACAACGAGGAGGGCACGCTGGTGGGTGCCGCTGGCCTTGCCATCGACCTCGGCGCCACCGCGCAGGACCTCAACAACCAGGGCGGGGTGATCAGCAGCAAAGGCGCGCTGAGCATTGCGCACCTGCGTGACCTCAATAACCAGGACGGCGTGATCAACAGCAAAGGGGTGCTGAGCATCGCCACCCTGCGTGATCTGAACAACCAGAAAGGTGAAATTTCCAGCGTCAACAGCTTCAGCCTCAACGTCAACAGTCTGGACAATCGCGGCGGCAACCTGATCAGCAATCAGCAACTGACCCTCACGGCGGCCGAGCTGAAAAATCAGGGCGGACTGGTCTCTGGCTGGACCGGCGCGACTCTGTCCGGCGGTAGCGTCGATAACAGCCTCGGGGGCGCGATCTCCAGCCAGCTCGGCAATGTCAGCATCGACCTCAGCGGCGCGCTGATCAACCACAGCCAGGGTGGCGTCGGCAGCAAGGGCGAGCTTTACATCAAGGCCGCCAGCCTCAACAACAGCGCCGGCACGCTGACCAGCGACGGCAAGCAGACCTTGACTGTGCTCGGCGGTGAAATCAGCAACGCTTCCGGCGGCTTGATCAAAAGCGCTGACACCGTCGATATCCATGCGGCCAGCCTGAACAACGCCTCGGGTAACCTGAATGCGAAAAACGCCCTGACCTTCACCGGCGGTGCGTTGAACAACAGCGGCGGCAGTCTGGTCGGCGATGATCGCGTCACACTCGACCTGCTCGGCGCGCTGACCAATGTCAACGGCGCGCTCGGCAGCACCGGGCCGCTGGTGCTGACGCGTTCGACCAGCATCGACAACCGTGGCGGCCAGATGATCAGCCAGAGCCTGCTGAGCCTGCTCACCAGCGGCGATCTGAACAACAGCCAGCGCGGCACCATCGCCGCCACCAGCCAACTGAACCTCACCGCCGGCGGCCTGCTGCGCAACGACGGCGATGGCCTGATTTCCAGCAGCGCCGCCGACGCCACTCTCACCGCAGCCGCGCTGAACAACGCCGGCGGCGCGGTGCAAAGCATGACCGCGCTGACCGTCAACACGGGCAACGGCGCAATCGACAACCAGGGCGGCAAGATCATTGCGCAGAACGGCGACCTGAACCTCACTGCCGCCAGCCTCGACAGCCGAGGCGGCGTGCTGTCGAGCCTCAAAGGTCTGCTGCAAACCCGTCTGACCGGTGTCCTGCGCAACGGCCAGTCAGGCAAGATCGAAGGCAGCCGCCTCGACCTGCGTGCGCTGGGCGGCATCTACAGCGACGGCGGGCGCATTGCCGCCAACAGCGGCGACATCCTGCTCAACGCCGGCGGCAACGCCCTCGACAACAGCGGCGGCGGCATCTATGCCCGCGGCCAGGTGAACGTCATCGCCGGCTCGATGAACAACACGGCCGGCCAGGTCAGCGGCAGCCTCATCGACATTGGCCTCGGCGGTAATCTCGCCAACAACGGCGGCCTGATTGAAAGCGCCAGCACCCTGGCGATTCGCGCCGCCAACCTCAACAACCAGAGCGGCAAACTGCGCGCCCTCGGCGGCAGCGGCAAAACCGATTTCCAGATCGGCAGCCAGTTCGACAACCGCAACGGCCTGGTAGAAACCGCCAACAGCGACTTCACCCTCGCCGCACCGAGCTTGCTCAACGCCGGCGGCACGGTAACCCATGTCGGCCTCGGTGAATTCGGCATCTCCACCACCAACGTAATGAACGCCGGCGGCTCACTGGTGACCCGTGGCGGCCTGACCCTGAACGCGGACAGCTGGACCAACAGTAGCGTGATTCAGGCGGGGCGCTTGACGGTGAATGTCGGCAATTTCGTGCAGACGGCCAGTGGGCAATTGTTGGCTTCGAATCAGTTGGTGGGGCGTGGCGGGAACTGGACGAACGAGGGGTTGATTGCCAGTGATGGCGGGCTTGATATTCAGTTGAGCGGCAATTACGGCGGTAATGGTCGTGTCAGCAGTCTGGGCGATATGACCTTCACTGCGGCTCAACTTGGCCTGACCAGTCTCGCCAGCATCGGCAGTGGCGGACAGGGTACATTCAACATCGGCGGGTTGCTGAACAACGCTGGCGGAAGACTGACTTCCAATTACGGCATGACGATCAACGCGGGCAGCGTCAGCAACACCGGTACGCTGGGTGCCGCTCAGGATCTGACCGTCAGAACTGCAAGCCTGGTGAACGATCACGGCTTGTTGTTCAGCGGCGGCAACATGAACCTGCTGGTCAATGACTTCACCAACCAGACGGGCGATGTTTACAGCATCGGCAATCTGACAATTGCCGGCATGAGCGGTGGCCGTGCGAACAGCGTGAATAACCTCGCGGCTTCGATCAATGTCGACGGTGATTTTTCGTTGTCGGCCAATAGCTTCAATAACAAGACAGAAGGGGTGATTGGCGAGGAGAAGTTGGTTTCTGGCGACATCACTTTCGATTGGCGTAACAACACCTTTTATGTCAACGAAAGTTTCGATTCGCAGTCCACGATCAATGGCCCGCAGTCCTCGGTATCCGTTGCAGGAAGTATGACGGCTGATGTCGGCGATTTCGCAAATATCGCTTCGACAGTTTCAGCGGGAAAAAATATCACGTTGAATGTCGATTCGTTTGAGAACCAGGGATTGCAATCGGGGAGCTTTACTCGGTCGCGTATATTCAAGCTCTCTTACTTGCCTGAAAGTCTGGCGTATGGCTATGACAATGAGCTCACCGCCTATGCCCTGAGAAACTCGAAAAACGTGTACCGCTATGGGAAGAGTGTGCACGAGCCCGACAAAGGTGGCACTCATTGGGAAGAAACCGATTTAGATAAACAAAAAACATCAGCGATTAATACCAAGTTCGGTATGGGCCCTGAGGTGGCCGTTCCTGCGTCCATTCTGGCTGGTCAACTCAAGGAAGACCGCAGAATTTTCACCAACGGCGGCTCAAGCGTTTCCTCTATCGTCCAGGCCGGCCAGGCCGTAGAAATCAACGCTAAAACCACGATCAACAACGGCAATCTGAACCCGTACACAAACTTCGGCGGCACCGTCAAAGGCACCGCGGACACCGGAGTGAAAAACTCCGCCAAACCTACCGTAGTTTTCCTTAACCCGCAGTTGCCACCGGATCTGGCTCAACAACAAGTTAACCCGCTGGCACTGCCTGGCTTCACGCTGCCAACCGGCGACAACGGTCTGTTTCGACTCAGCGGTAAAGGCGGCAGCGATCCGACGCTAGCATCTGGCCCGTCGAGGACAATCGGCTCCATCGACGTTGCGCCCTTAAGTCATGCGGGCGGCATGCCAGTGAGGAAGGCCACGGATATTCAGTTCGACGGTAGCGATCCTGTATCGATCAAGAACCGCGAACTGGCATTGGCGGCCCGGCCATCGCTCAATCTCAACGATCAGGCGACGCTGATCAATGTCAGCGCGGCCGCCGGGGATGGCCCGGTCGGCGTGTTGCTGCCCAATCGTGGCAACGTTTCGTTCGACGTGCCGCGGGTACAGGGCCTGCCCGACACCAGCGTGCGTTCCAATCCACACAAATACCTGATCGAGACCAACCCGGCGCTCACTGAGCTCAAGCAGTTCATGAGCTCGGACTACCTGCTCGATAAACTCGGCTATGACCCCGACAACAGCGCCAAGCGTCTGGGCGACGGCTTGTTCGAACAGCGCCTGGTGCAGCAAGCCGTTGTCGCCCGTACCGGCCAGCGTTTCATCGATGGGCAGACCTCCGACGAGGCTATGTTCAAGTACCTCATGAATAACGCCGTCGCCAGCAAGAATGAACTGAACCTGTCCGTCGGCGTCACTCTGACCGCTCAGCAAGTGGCAGCCCTGACCCACGACATCGTCTGGCTCGAAGAGCACGAAGTGAATGGCGAGAAAGTGCTAGTGCCGGTGCTGTATCTGGCCCAGGCCAATAACCGCCTGGTACCCAACGGTGCGCTCATCCAGGGCGGCGACGTAACACTGATTGCCGGTACGGACCTGACCAACGCCGGCACGCTTCGCGCCTCCAATAACCTGTCGGCCGAAGCCGGCAACAACCTCTCCAATACAGGATTGATCGAGGCGGGCGAGCGTCTGACGCTCAAGGCCGGCAACAATATCGTCAACAGCGGTGGCGGCATTATTTCCGGGCGCGATGTCAGCCTGACCGCCACTCGCGGCGATGTGATCAACCAACGCGACGTGTATGGCTACGATTCCAGTTACGGCGGCACGCTGCAGCATCGCGACGTACTGAACAACGCCGCGCGGATCGAAGCCGCCAATGATCTCAACATTGGCGCAGGTCGCGACATCAGCAACATCGGTGGTGTCCTGAGCAGCGGACAGGACATGGCGCTCGATGCCGGACGCGACGTCAACATCACCTCGGTCCAGGATCGCCGCACCGACTCGCGCGGCAGCAACTTCCTCAACCAGACCATCACCCAGCACGGCGCCGAAGTAACGTCCGGACGGGATCTGTCGATCAGTGCCGATCGCGACGTGGCAATCGTGGCCAGTCGACTGGATGCCAAGCGCGATCTCAGCGTCGATTCCGGTAACGACATCGTCATCACCTCGGCCGCCGATGAGAGCGACTACGTTTCACGCAGCAAAAAACGCGCGAACGAAACCCATAGCATCACGCAGCAATCATCAGTGTTGAACGCCGGCCGCGACATCGCGCTGAACGCCGGCAACGACCTGGGCATCATTGCCAGCCGCATCAAAGCGACCGAGGACATCAGCCTCGATGCCGAGCAGGACATCACCGTAGCTTCGGCGAAGGATGAGAGTTCGTCTTATTACTACAAGAAGAAAAAGGGTTCATTCGGTAAAAGTAAAACCACAGAGCGAGGAAGCTATGACAGCACCAACGTGGCTTCTGTGATTGAGGCTGGCCATGATCTGACGGTCAACACCACCCAGTCGGCCGAAGGCGGCGTCTCTTTGAATGGAGGCCGCGACGTTACTGTCATTGGCAGCCAAATGAAGGCTGGTAATAATCTTGTCCTGGGCGCGTTGAACGATATCTCGGTGCTCTCCAGTGTTGACGAGCACAGTGACTACAGCAAAACCACCAAGAAGGGATCTTTCGGTCTCTCTAAGAGCGGTAAAAACGCAGTCAACACGAGCACCAGTCAGATCGCCAGCGAGTTCCAGGCTGGCAATGACGTAGTCGTTGCTTCAGGCAAGGATTTCCTGTTGCAGGCCAGCACCGTTTCAGCGGCCAACGACGTCGAGTTCCGCGCCGGTCTGGTCGATGACAGCGGTGACATAAACCTGATTTCGGCGGACGAAACCGACTACAGGCGAAGTGAAGCCTACAAAAAGAAAACCGGGCTTTCTGTTTCCGGCGGTTTCCTTTCCCTTTCTTCAGCCAAAGAGGCGGGACGGCTGGGTGAAGGCAGCACGAGCGTTGGCAGCATGGTCAGCGCCGGGCGGGACACGATCCTGAGCGCCGAGCGCGATATCAACGTTCTAGGCAGCGGAATCGATGCCGGACGCCACGTCAGCATGGACGCGGGTCGAGACGTCAGCATAGTCGCCGCTTCCGACGAAAGTGCCGAGCAGGCTTGGTCGAAATCGAAAAAAGCCGGTATCGGCGTTTCCAGTGACGCTAATGGCGTGAGTTTCTTTGCCGGTGCCGATGGGCTCAAGGAAAAGGACCGGCGCGAACAGCAGACCGGTGCCGCCAGCCAGATCAGTGCCGGCCAGGATCTGAGCATCAACGCCAAACGCGATATCAACCAGACCGGCTCGGATCTGGTGGCGAATAACGACATCAATCTGACCGCCGGGCGCAATATCAACATTGACGCGGCTCGCGAAACGCTTTTGGTGGAACAGCAGCGCGAGGCCGAGCGCAATGGCTTGGGCGTGAGCCTGAACCATAACTACGGCCAGACCAAAGACGCTGTAAATGGCGCCGGTAAAGGTGAGGACAACGTCAGCAAAGGCTCAAGCACCCTCAAGGCGGTGGATGCAGTCGGCCAATTTGTTTCGGGCCCGACTGCGGACGTCAAGTTCGGCAACAGCAAGCAAAGCAGCAGTCAGCAGAGCATCGAGCAGAGCAGTCGGTCGTCAACCTTGAATGCCGGCAACGACCTGAACCTGAATGCCAAGAATGATGTGACGGTAAAGGGTGCGAAGTTCCAGGCGGGGCGCGACATCAACGTCGTCGGACGCGATGTCACCTTCGACGTCGCCAAAGGCAACGTCAGCCAAGACAGTACCCAGCGCGAAAGCTGGGGCGGCATCCATGGCGGAACCAGTGGTGGCTTCAAGATCGGTGTCGGCGGCAGCTACGGGGTCGCCACTGAAGATGGTTCACATGGCACTTCCACGCCGACTCAACTGGGTGCTGGCCGGGACGTCAATCTGCAAGCCGAACACGATCTCAACCTCATCGGTACCCAGGTCACGGCTCGCCGCGATATCGAGCTCAACGCTTTCAATGACCTCAATATCCGCTCGACACAGAACGACAGCAGCAGTGACCGCAACCGCCACAACGGCGGCGGGGAGTTGGGGCTGGTGTTTGGTTCCGAGGGTGTTGGCGTTTACGCCAGCGTCAACCTGGGCAAGGGCAATCTGGAGCGTGAGGGCGAGCGTCAGCAAGAGGCTTACCTCTATGCAGGCGACCGGCTGGGCTTCACCAGCGGCAAGGACACCAATATCGCTGGCGCTACGTTGCGTGGTGATGAGGTCAATGGGCGCGTGGGCGGTGATCTGAATGTGTCTTCGGTCCCTGACACCGGGAAAGTGAAGGGTAAAGAGTTCGATATCAGTGTAACCGCCACATTTGGTCCGGGCGCTGGTGTCAGCGGTTCAGTCGGTTACGGCCAGACCACCGGCAAGACGAACTGGATCGAACAGCAAACCAGCATCACCGGTAAAAGCAAAGTCGATATCCGTACCGAAAATCACACTCAACTGGACGGTGCACTGATCGCTGCCGACAACGGTAATTTGAAACTGGATACCGGCACGTTGGGTTTCAGTGACATCGCCGGTAAAGACAAAGAGCACGGTTATTACCTGAACGTCGGTGGCAGTTACACCGCTGGCAAAGGCAGCGGTGCTCAGGACGGCAGCCAGGTTGGTAAAGGCAAGGAAGGCGAAACTGGCTGGAGCGTCAACGGCTGGAAGTACGACAAAGACCGTGAACAGATCGTGCGCGGCACCGTCGGCGCCGGCGAGATCGTGGTACGCCAGGACGCCGAAACGGGCAAGGATTCGACTGCCGGTTTGAATCGCGACGTAGACAAAGGTTACGAAATCACCAAGGACAAGGAGTCTCGCACCGATCTGTACGTGAGCAAATCGTCACTTGAGGCCGTCGCCGATCCTTCGGGCACATTGAAGGACTGGGCGGAAAAAATAGAGAACTACGGTGACGCCACTCAAGGCTCTATCGAAGCTGCGCTGTCCCTCGTCACAGGGCCTGTCAACCTGGTTGGTCAGGCCTGGAACAATCTTCAGGCACAGCGAGTATCGCTGGATGAAGTGCCAGCCTCGGCGCGTCAGGATCTGGGGGACGAACTAGCACTTAGCATTGCCAAAAATCTGGTGCGCAATGGAGGGAAGCCGGGGGATATAAATGATCTGAAGCCTGAAGACGTAATAGTCATTCGCAAATTCGCGCAGGTATTCGTCACATTCGCACAGCAGCAACAGGGCTGCAGTGATTCAACCGGATGTGCTGATAAAAGTCAGGCATCGGATCCGGTTTATACCCACTTCCGGGACACGGATGGCGAAAATCGCGCCATCGGAACCGTAAAGCTCGTTCCCGATTCTCCGGGCGACAAGCTCCTGTTTGAGGCTGAAAAGCTACAAAGCTACATGGATACGCTACCCAAGGAGCAAGTTCAGCTGCTTGGCCTCGCCATCCAGGCAGCGATGGGGCCAGCAAAAGCTGCTGTTGGTCTGGCAGGAAATGTCCTGATCGCCAAGCTATTCGGCGACAAGATTGATGCCGCCAAGGATGCAATTGCCAAGGGGATCGCCAGCGAGCTCAGCGGTGAAGACAAGAAACGCCTGGAAGCCAGCGATAACGCCTTCAAGAAGATGTTTGGACTCGGTGTTAGCGATCAAAAGGGCGACGTTTATGTGCGCGGGGCCACTACGCTGCTGAACATCGCACTAGGCACCGCAACCAACATGGCAGGTAGCATCACTGGCAAGGTTTTCAGTATCGCCGGAAACAAGGGAACCGGCGGCGGGAAGCTGACAGATCCTATAGATCCCAAGCATCCGGGTTGGGCAGATGAACTTGGCGACTCCCCAGGCAAAGGCTGGGTTGACGGACCAAAGACCAATCCACCTGTTTCCCCGTTCCATGGCGATGCGCCCAAGACTCACGTCGAGACGGTTGTTAAAGTCGATACCACCAAGTCCGTCAAGGGTAGCCATGAATATGAACTGCTCAACAATCCTGCTGCCAGAAGCCCGAACACCCGTTATGAGCTTGATAACGGCACAAGCTTCACCACCAACAGCAAAGGCATGGTCGAGGAATTGACATTTACGCCGACCAAAGAGAAGGTTCCTCGGGATCCAAGACAAACTGAAGCAGGCAAGGAAGGCAGAGACACGGATGTGGGCGGGCATGCGCAAGCGTGTAGCCAGGGCGGCACGTGCGATGGGTACAATCTGTTTCCACAGGACAGAAATTTCAATAATTCGGCTTATAAAGTGTTCTATGAGAATAGAGTTAGGGAAGCGCTCAACGATCCGTCAAAAACAGTCGGTGTCACAACCGTCAGATTTATCCGTGAAGACCCAAGCTCAGTACGCCCTGACGCGATGAGAGTTACTTACACAATTGATGGGAAGCCTAAAACTGTGCTTTTTGATAATGAGCCGAATCAGGTGCCAGAGGTTATATAGTGATTACTGAAGATGTAAAAATCGTTAAAGAAATCTTCCAGGAAGTCGAAGCCGGCATCGTCCACGGCTATGACTCATTCCGTTACGGGGTGGAGCTGGGAGAAGGGTTCATTGAAACTGAACTATCCGTTGAGAAGGATGGCATCGAAGACTGGAGCGTCGAAACCGATATGAACGATGCAAAAATTCTACGTCTGGTCCGCGAATTACAGGCCAACGCAGTCAAACGCGGTGAACCCTGGAAGTCATTCGTCCTCTCATATCGAGAAGGCGAACAAGTCAAAACGAAATTCGAGTATTGATTCCGGACTTTCCGATCAAAAGATCGCAGCCTTCGGCAGCTCCTAAACACAATCCGTAGGCGCTACCAAAGGCTGCGATCTTTTGCTGTTCACTTCGGATAAAGCGGCGGCAACCCGCTGTCACCCACCGGATCCTGCACCCGTTCCGCCGCTGGAATAGTTCGAATCGCCCGCCACAAATCCTCACCCTGCCAATGCTGCCCGGTCTCGCTGTACAGCGCGCCGTTCAAGCCATCCAACGCATCCGATAACGGCACAAACCGCGCGGCCATGTCTGCCAGCGTCTCCGGCTGTTGCCGCGCCCAGGCGTCCAGTGCCTGGCGGGTGGCGTGGGGGTCGTTGGCTTGGCTGGCGCGTTTGATGTCGTCGAGCAGGGTGCGTGGGCTCGGACCGGTCTGGGCGGCGCGGTGGATTGCCGGTTGCCAGCGGGCGCGCCACCAGAGGCCGAAGCCGAGCAGGGTGGTGCAGGCGAGGATCAGGGTGCTGAGTTTCCACCACCACAAAGTGTCGTTGTCGGGCGTACTCGGTTGCAGGGTGCCGGCCGGGGTGTCGATTTGCAGGCTGGGGTTGTTCGCCACTTGCAGGGTGCGCGCGGGCAGGCTGCTGTGTTCGAGGTGGTCTTCGAAGGTGTTCCACCAGACCACGTCGACGGTTGGCAGGTCGATCGCGCCGCTGCGGCTTGGCACCAGGGCTTCGCGTTCTTCGCGGCTGCCGATGATCCCGCGGTCGCTGCTCTGGTTGCTCAGCACCGGTTGGTCGGGGTAGCGGCGCAGGCCGTTGACGTCGGTGGCGGGCAGGGCGGGGAGTTGCGAGCTGGCGAGGCCTTCGACTTTCAGGGTCAGGCTGCGGGTGAGGGAATCGCCGACCTGAGTGTGATCCGGTTCCGGGCTCCAGCTTTCGCTGAGGCTGAGGTTGCGCGCCGGCAGCCATGGTGCATCGACCGGGTAGGTCAGCGGTTTCGGTTTGACCGTCAGCGGAATCGACGCCGAGCTGACGCGCATCAGTTTGCCGGGTTTCGGCCCCGAGGCGTCTGCTGATGGTGCGGTATCGACCAGCGTGGCGCTGAACGTCTGCGGGGCGATCGTCAGCAGACCGCTGTGTTGCGGATAGATCGCGTAGCGCATCTCGATCACGCCGTGGCGCAGGCCATTGATGTCTTTCTCGTAGGTGCGCGTGTCGCCGAGCTGCTCGATGCGCGCGTCTGCAATTTGCAGCGGGCTCAGGCTGCTGTCGTCGTACAGCGAAACCGAGTGATAAATGCGCAGGGTCAGGATGGCCTGGGCCTGCACGTAGACGCTGGTCTGGTCGAGGCTGGCTTCGATGAACACCGGATCGAGGCTGTTGTTGTCTTCGCGGTTGTCGCTGGCGATCACCTGCACGGTGATCGGCTGGCTCTGCGCTTCGCCCAGTTGCAGCGGCGGAATCACTACGCTGCCGTTCTCTTTCGGCAGCAGGGTGATGATCCAGCGTGTGGTCGCGCGGTTGTCGCCGTTAAGGGTGTTGAGCTGGTTGACCTGGCGCGTGCCGCGCACGTCGAACAGCGCTTCCAGCGCCGACAGATCGGGCTTGCCGAACTGGGTGACGTCGTCAGTTTCGAGGGTGAGCTCGACCGTCTCGCCGGAGTTCAGGCGACTGCGATCCACGCTGGCGGTCAGCACGGCCGCTTGAGCGGTAGTCGTGCAGATCAGCAGGGGCAGCAATAGATCGGCGAAGCGGGTCATCGATTGTTTTCCTGATCCTGATGTTGTTGCTGTTCGTACCAGAATTTGCGCCTGAGCAGTTCGCCCGGGTCGTCCGGGATCTTGCCCAGCCATTGTTCGAGCGCCTGACGCTGCTCGCCTTCGAGGTTGTTCTCGCTCGGGCGCAGGGTCGGCACCGTGTCGGTTTCCTCTTCCTCGTTGCTGCCGGGGATTTCATTGGGGCCTGGCAGCGGCGGGGCGGTCGGCGGCGGTTCGCTGGCCGACTCGGCCGGTTGCGCCTCGCTCTGGGTTTCACTGCTCACCGCCGGAGGGGGCGCGGTGGTGGGCGAAGGCTCATCGCCGGGCAGACTTTGTTCGTTCGGCTGGTTGTCCGGCTCGGGCGGCGGCGGAGCGTTTTTCTGCTTCAGCAGGTTTTCCACCAGCGCCTTGTTGGTCTGCGCCGGACGCAGATCCGGTTGCAGCTCGAGCGCCTGTTCGTAGGCATCGATCGCCGCTTCCAGCTCGCCGCTTTTCGCCAAAGCGTTGCCACGATTGTAGTGGGCGCGGGCATCGCTGCCCTCGGCAAAACGCTGAGCGGCGCCACTGTAGTCGCCGGCCTCGTACAACGCCACCCCTTGCCATTGATGATCGTCAAAATGCTGCGCGGCTTCGGCCGGACGTTTCTGCTTGAGCAGGTGCAAACCCTGTTGATCGGGGCGCAGCCACAAGTCTTCGAAGTCGAAAGCGTAGCTCGGTTGCGGCAGGCACCACAGCAGCGGCAGGCAGAAGAGCCAGCCGCGACGCCCGGCACAGGCGGCGAGCAACAGCAGCGGCAACAGCAGCCAGTAACCCTGATCGGCCCACGTGTCGAGGCGCACGGTCTGGCCATCGTCGCGCAGGCTGCGCGGGCCGTTGAGCAGGCCAAGTGCGCCAAGATCAGCCTCGTCGAGTCGCGCCGGGTGATACTCACCGCCCACGCTGTTGAGGAAAGTCGCCAGACCGGGACTGTCGAGTTGCGGCACGCGGATCGCGCCTTGCTCGTCCTTGAGGAAACTGCCGTCTTCCTGGGCAATCGGCGCACCTTCGGCGGTGCCGATGCCGAGCATCAGCAGTTGCGTCGACTCGCCATTCAGAGCACGACGAATGCCTCGCCGTTCTTCTTCATTGAGCGACGAACCGATCAGCAGAATCCGCCCCTGTCCCAGCGCACCTTGCTTGAGCAAGGCCAATGCTTTGCCCACGGCCAGATCGGCGCGGTGGCCGGCTTCCGGCATCAGCGACGGCTTCAGCGCGTCGAGCAGATTGCGACTGGTGGCCAGATCATCCGACAGCGGCACCAGCGTGTGCGCGCTGCCGGCATAGACGACGATGGCCGTCTGCGCATCGCTGCGCGCCTGCAACAGGTCGAACAGCTTGCGCCGCGCCTGTTCCAGACGCGTCGGTGGAGAGTCGGTGGCGAGCATCTCCGGGGTCAGTTCGAGCACCACCACCAGCGGGTCAGCGGGTTTCTGGCTGGTCTGTTCGACGCGCTCCCAGCTCGGCCCGAGCAAGGCCAGAATGGTCAGCAACCACGCCACGCCTAGGGCGATCCACGGCAGTTTGCTCTGGCGCCCGCTGCCGCCACTGAGCAGCGCAGCGTGAAATGCCGGCGGCAGAATCATCTGCCAGCGCCCGGCGCGTTTCTGTCGGTGCCAGAGTTGCCAGAGCAGCCAGCCGAGCAGCGGCAACAGCAGCAGCCACCAAGGGCGGAACCAGTGCGGCCAGAGCGCGATCATCGGCGCCTCCGCAGGCGCAAACGCTGCAAGCGCTCACGCCAGTCCGGCAGCGGACTTTGCAAATACAGTTGCTTGGTAAACAGGCGTTGCAGCGGGTTATCCGGCCACAGTTCGCGGACGACCAGCAACAGACTCAACCACAGCGCCAGCGCCAGCGGCCAGTGATACAAGGCTTGCGCCGGGCGTGCCTGAGTCGGTTGCTGGGTCACCGGTTCGAGCTGATCGAGGGTGTCCTTGATCGCTTGCAGCTCCAGGCCGTCATGGGCGCGGAAGTACTGGCCGCCGGTGATTTCGGCGATGGCCTTGAGCGCCGGCTCATCCAGATCAAGGCTCGGATTGACCCCGAGCAGGCCTGTCGAGCCGCTGTCCTCGGGATTGGCGCCGATGCCGATTGGATAGATTCTGACGCCTTCGCTGGCGGCCAGTTTTGCGGCGGTCAGCGGATTGATTTCGCCGCCGTTGTTGGCGCCGTCGGTGACCAGAATCAGCACGCGACTTTGCGCCGGGCGCAGGCGCAGGCGTTTCAGGGCCAGACCGATGGCATCGCCGATCGCGGTGTTTTTGCCAGCGATACCGATCCGCGCTTCGTCGAGCCAGATGCGAACGGTGCGCCGGTCAAAGGTCAGTGGTGCTTGCAGGTAGGCCTGGCTGCCGAACAGGATCAGACCGACGCGATCGCCGTCGCGGCTTCCAAGGAAATCGCCGAGCAAGTGCTGCACCAGCGACAGGCGACTGACTTCTTCGTCCTGCCACTGCATGTCGGGAAAATCCATCGAACCGGACACGTCCACCGCCACCAGCAGATCACGGCCACTGGCGGCAATTGGCAGCGGCTCGCCGAGCCATTGCGGGCGGGCGGCGGCGGTCAACAGAATCAGCCACAGCAAAATAAACGGCGCCTGCTGCCGCCACGCCGGCAAGTTGGCGCGGGCGCGGCGGCGGGCGAGGCCTTCGAGGTCGGCGAGGAAACTGACTTTCAATGCCGGCTCGCCGCTGTCGGCCACCGGCAGGATCAGACGCATCAGCCACGGCAGCGGCAACAGCACAAAGATCCAAGGCCAGGCGAACTCAAACATGTTTGCGAATCCACGTGTCGACCGCTTGGGTCAGGCCGGCGATGGCTTTGTCGTCGAGTTTGCATTCCGGTTTGTACGCGCCTTCAACCAGCACCATCCAGCGCGTCAGGCCGGCAGCGGGGCAGCGGTTATCGAGGAAGGCCAGCCATTTGCGGCCGTTGAGGGTGTGACTCTGGCTGTATGGATAGTGGTTGCGGCACAGGCGTTTGAGCAGGCCGTTGAGTTGTTGCAGCCAAGCGCCGGCCGGAGCGCCGTCGTAAGGCTTGGGCATTTGCGCCAGTTCGGCGAGCGCGGCGATGCGTACCGGGTCCAGCGGCTGCTCGGCGCGCACCACCGGGCGTTTCTTCATCGGAATGAAACGCCGTAGCTTCCACACGGCGAAACCCAGCAGCGGCAACAGCAGAAGCAGCAGCCACCAGCCCGGCGCCGGCGGCCAGAACGCGATCGGCGGCGGCGAGATCAGCGGTTGCAGTTGTTCGAGGCCGTTCATCGACCTTTCCCCGGACGCTGCGGGTTCAGGAACTCGCGCATCTGCTCGACCATTTCGCTCTGCGTGCTCAGCGGCATCAGCAACACCCGCAGCTTTTGTGCGAGCAGCTCCCAGCGAGCGATGCGCGCTTCGGCCTGAGCGCGGTAGGTCTGGCGCAGGTCGAAGTTCAGCGTGTCGATTTCCAGTTGCGCGCCACGTTCGGCGAAGCGCAGCAGGCCGGCGGCGGGCAGAGCATGATCCAGCGGATCGGACAGCGGCAACATCAGCAAATCACAATGCCGCGCCAGCAAACTCAGTTGTTGTTCGGCGCTGTCGGACAACGCGCGCTCATCGCAAATAACGATGGCCAGACTGCCCGGCCGCAGCACTTCCCGCGCCCGGCGCAGGGCCACGCCGAAGGCATCGCGATCCGGCTCGCGCTCGCTGTGCAGCGATTGATTGACCTTGACCAGCCGGTTGAGCAATTGCAGCAGGCTCTGCTTGCTGCGCCGAGGCTTGATTTCGTAGTGCTCGTTATCGCCGAACACCAGCCCGCCAACGCGGTCGTTGTGCCCCAGCGCGGCCCAGCCGATCAGCGCCGCGACCTGCGCCGCCAGTACCGATTTGAACATCAGCCCCGAACCGAAAAACAGCCGCGTGCTTTGCTCGACCATGATGAAAATCGGCCGCTCGCGTTCTTCATGGAACAGCTTGGTATGCGGCTCCTGCGTGCGCGCAGTGACGCGCCAGTCGATGGTGCGCACGTCGTCACCGGCCTGATAGACCCGCACCTGATCGAAGTCGACGCCACGGCCACGGAATTTCGAATGATGCAGGCCGATCAGCGGGCTGCGCTGACTCGGCGTAGAAAACAGTTGCACCTCGCGCACGCGGTGACGCATCTCGATCAGCTCGGCGAGGCTGATGCGGATACCGGGTTCGGAGGGCAGGGCGGCGTTCATGGGGGTCAAGCGACGGCGACGACGTCGAGAATCCGCTGCACCACGCGATCCTGATCAATGCCAGCGGCTTCGGCTTCGAACGACAGAATGATGCGGTGGCGCAACACGTCGAACAGCACGGCCTGAATGTCTTCCGGGCTGACGAAGTCGCGACCGGCCAGCCAGGCGTGGGCGCGGGCGCAGCGATCGAGGGCAATCGAACCGCGCGGACTGGCACCGTAAGCGATCCATTCGGCCATTTCCGGATCGAACTTGGCCGGGTTGCGCGTGGCCATGACCAGTTGCACCAGGTACTCCTCCACGGCGTCGGCCATGTACAAACCAAGGATTTCCTTGCGCGCGGCGAAGATCGCCTGCTGGCTGACCCGGCGCTCGGGCTTGGTCTCACCGTTCAACGCCTCGCCACGGGCCTGCTGGAGGATGCGCCGTTCGACAGCAGCGTCGGGGAAACCGATCTTGACGTGCATGAGGAAACGGTCGAGCTGGGCTTCCGGCAACGGATAGGTGCCTTCCTGTTCGATCGGGTTCTGCGTGGCCATCACCAGAAACAGCGGCGACAGCTCATAAGTGCTGCGCCCGACGCTGACCTGACGCTCGGCCATCGCTTCGAGCAAGGCCGATTGCACCTTGGCCGGCGCGCGGTTGATTTCGTCGGCCAGCACCAGGTTGTGGAAGATCGGCCCTTGCTGGAAGACGAAACTGCCGGTTTCCGGACGGTAGATTTCGGTGCCGGTGATGTCGGCCGGCAGCAGGTCGGGGGTGAACTGAATTCGATGGAACTGGGCTTCGATGCCCTCGGCGAGTTCTTTGATCGCTTTGGTCTTGGCCAGACCGGGAGCGCCCTCGACCAGCATGTGGCCGTCGGCGAGCAGGGCGATGAGCAAACGCTCGATGAGTTTTTCCTGGCCGAGAATCTGCGTTGAAAGAAAGGTTCGCAGCGCCAGCAGCGCTTCACGATGTTCCATCGGTGACTGTTCCTGGAAAGGGGGTGGCCGGGGCGTTCGGATAACGCCGGGGCTGGGGGCGTTACTTTAATCCATCGTGGGGGGCGGCGACTAACGGCATTTGCGCGATTTGTCAGTATCGGCCCTCGTTTGCACTGCGTGGGGCCGTTTCTGGACGTTTTTGCGATTCAGGTCTGCGTGTGCAAGCTGTGCAATATGACCTTGATGGCGGGGCGCTCAAGCAGTTCGAACCATTTGCCTTCATCAACGATGGCGCCTTGCTGCATGACGAGCACGCGGTCAAAACGATGGAGATGTTCAACATCATGGGTGACACATATAAGGCCCTGTCCAGCGAATGTCTTGAATAGCAAATCCCACACTGGTGTAGCGAGTTTCGGTTCAATCGAAGCACTCGGCTCATCAAACAGATTGAATTTGCCCGGTCGATTCAGAAGTCGCAGCAACGAAAGCCGCTTCGCTTCACCTCCGGAGATATTGGTGGCGTTTTCAGCGATGTGACCTCGGCCAATGATTTCATCAAGCTGGAGGCATTGAATTGCCTCGTTCAATGTTTTCGACTGCTCAACACCGAAAAGTACGGACTGTTCAAAACTTCCTTCCAGGAACTGCGGAGACTGGGGGCTGTAACGCACCGTTTCCAGATGAACGCGAGCATTTAAGCGATCTATGCACAGCTCGTCGATGAACAGCCGGGGCCGCACCGAAAAATCCAGTCCTGCCAGCGCTTCGAGTAACGTCGATTTGCCAGCGCCGCTGGGCCCGATGATCGCAACGGATTGGCCCTGTCGGAAGCTGATCTGGCTGGCAATTGATAGCTGCGCAACACCGTTATGGGTGATCTCGCAGGGCTCGAGCCGTAATGTTGATAGGTTATGCAACGCATCAGAGTCATTGCGGCGATCGTTATCGAAGTCAGCAGTTGCAAGTAATTCTTTGAGTCGCCGTTGATCAGCCGAAAATTGATCCAGCACCCGATAGCCTTCGGTCAGCGCCGATACATTCAACAGGAACGTACCAGCAATAGAGGAAATGGCCACCAACTGACCGACGCTGATACTTGCTTGTCCGGACGTCTGATCCATGACTCCCCAAGCCAACAAACCGCCGGTGGACAGGCTGATAAACAAAATCTTCGCCGCGCTCAACAGTCCGCCCGAGCCTGCTACGGTTACAGCAGCGTTGGCGTAGCGCTCAAACGCTCGGTTCAAGGGTTGCAGGGCCGTGCGTTCGGCGCGTTCCAGTTTTATCGATTTACCAGCTCTCAAAGTATTGACCAAGGTTGCACTCAGCTCATCCTCCTGGTCATTAACAGCATCGATGTGTTTTCGGCGCCATCGAATGATCCGGTGAGTTGCGTAGAGATAACAGCCACCGAGGCCAGCTAGCGCGCAGAAAACCCAGGCTCCGCCCATATACCAGAATGCGCCGGCCACAATAAGAAATTCCAGGCACAGGGGAAAACCCGTAGTGACGAAGAACATCAGCAACTGTTCGTGGGCAGTGATTCCGCGCTCGACCGACTTGATGAAGTGTCCTACTCGCCACGTGCCAAACTGGGAAAAATCCTTGCCCATCAACCGCGCCATCCAATTGATGGAAGCATCCATGACAATTCGCTGGACGAGCTTTGAGAGCAGCAGCGTTTGCAGGGGGGTGGTCATCGACTGAATGCAACCGGCCAGCGTAAAAGCTGCGGTGAAAAAAAGCAGCGTACGCAGCGTTGTGTGATCGGCATCGTTTAGTGAATCGACGATCTTGCCCAATAACAAAGGAGGGGCCAGGGCCAGGATTTTCAGGGTGATGGTCGCGCCTATTGTCATCACCAGCAGGAGTCGATGTTTCTCGCAGGCTGTTCTTATAAATGTCTGCATGAGTATGGGCCTGTGGTCGTTTTGGATCACGCCGTTGGCGTGCTCCTGGTGCCGAGCAAAATGTGCTGAGGAGCTACGGGTTGGCCATTTCTGATTATGTTGAATCGGTCGAGACCCGGGATATAAGTCTGGGTAACTACGTTGGTCCCCGGGTACTCCATGACTGTTCTGAAAAATAGGACTTTGTTCATACCGCTCAGGTTTTTTCGGAGCAAGGCAAGTTGTTCAGGAACAGAGAGTGCAAGCAGGCTTTTTGGCGGCGCCAGGGTATTGAGTTTCAAGTTTTTAACGGGTGCAAAGTCTATCAGCTGTTTCAGTTTCTCGGATTGACAAAGCACATCAAGTACCTTTCGGTCCGCGATTTCATCGTTGGCGTCGTATAAGGCGTTTGATTGGAATTGCTCCGTTACCGCTCTTTGGATGGCGATAAATATGTCCAAAGAACAGCCGGAGCCGATTGCGGATATATGTCGGTCGCCGGGGCCGGTTCGTGGGAATGCAACCGCCAGATAAACTTCTGACTCGTCTTTGATAATGATGATCTGCAAAGCTTCGGCAGCCCGTAGCGCGTATGAGTTGTTGAACAGGGCTTGCGCAAGCAGGGGCGCCGACGGTGAGTAGAGATCTATCGCAGGTATCAGTCTGCAGACGGCCATGAAAAACCGGGACAACAGGTGTCGCTCAATCAGTTCCAGGGTACCGTGCAGCAGTGCTTCTGATTTCGTGCAGCCGAAAGCAGTTCCTGAGTTAGAGGCGTAGCGATTTAAAAAGCGCGTCGGTTGACTCGTTGTTTTACGTTCATCTTTGACCGGATACAGCAGGGCGCATGGCACAAAAAGCCCGGCGCAGCCGTCGAGTGCTGCAAGCTGCAGACACTGTAGAGGCTCGATGTTTTTTCGCAGACTTGTGAAAATGCCGTCCGACTCGACCCCGTTCTGCGAAGCGATGTCACTGCAACCAAGCGTTGTGCAAAATGGCGGCTCGGCGTGAAACATCGCGTAGTGCTCAAGGCTTTCAGCAAGTGCACCTACAAGCGCGTCGGGACCTTTGCCTGCGCCTGATTCAATCAGCGTGTCGTATTCGTTATAGAGTTCGGCAGTAGCGACCAGATTACCGTCATCGACATAGCGCACTCGCGCTTTCAAACCCAGTGTCTGAATAACATTGTTTATTCGGACAAACGCTTCGCTGGATGAAATCTCACGCTCTGACATGGTGAGCCTCGTAGGCTTGAATGCCGAAAGATCGACTTTCGGCATTTTCAGGATTGGCTGATCGGGAGGCCGAGTCAGCGGGTCAGTGAGGCGAAGAAGTCCAGTTCCGTCGCCAGGAAACCTTCAAAGTGGCCCGAGCCATAAGGCAAATCCTCGAAGGTGTTTATTTCAGAACGTTTTCTACCCATTACATATGACTCCATTGAATATCACGTTGTCGGCACTTTTTTTTGTGCGCCGAGCTTGCATGTTTTTTTGCAAGCGCAACGAGTAATAACAAGGGAGGGGTGGGCCCGCAATCAGACGGCTTCCGATGATTGCGTAGGGCACTTCTTGAGGAGTAGTAGGATCGAGCTTCGTGCTGTTAAACACAGCGGCGTTCTATGCGGAAAATTAGCGCGAATTATGGTTTTCAGGTGTTTAGAGCTTGTAGAGGTATCGATCAGCGTGGAATTAATGACGATGGCATAAGGGGCGATCAAATGCCGTCGTCATTTATCTTGTCATGCGAGCCGAACTGGTTATTCCAGATTAATTACAAAAGTTCCTGTCCCATCGAGAATATTCTTCAAGGTCTCAACAACCTCATCCATATCCACCATATCCGGATTGAAACTGATCTCCAGCACATCATCCCCATTCAACGCATCGGCATCCGTCGCAGCAATCTCGATCTTCAGCAGTTCCGACGTCAGCGTGACCTTCACTCCCTCCAGCGTTGAAGGCTCGCCATCCAGCGTGATCTCCAGCTCATCCTCATCCGGATAACGGCTCATCAGGAACATCTCGCCCTTGTCGCTGTGGCAGCAGAGCATGGCCATGTTGTCTTCTTCGTCGTCGCACGGGTTGACGATCAGTAGGGCGGTGGTCATTTGCATGGGGGAAATCCTGGGCAGTGGCGGCGGTGAATCTGTTCGAAGGCGCGATTTTGCCAGTCTCTGCTCGTTCGCGCTGCCTGCATCGGCAAAAGGTCGCAAAGCAGGACATTTCCGTCGCCCGGTTCCGAATAGCGAGAAGGGAAAATCCGACGCCAGCGTAAGGCAATTACCGGATGCGCTAAATCCACCCGAAATTGCGATTTTTCGCTTGTGATCGCCACCGTTTTGCCGTTAGTTTCGCCGCTCTTGCGCAACGGAGTGCGTTACCAAAACCCAAAAAAAGGACCTTTGCCATGACCCAATATTTCGAACGCGCCGAAGAAATTCGCCACCTGTCTGATGAACAGATCGAGGAGATCTACAAGCGCTATCTGGAAGGTGAGAAAACTTCGCAGCTGATGGAGCAATTCCAGATTCCTTCCAGGGTGCGCAGTCTGCTCAAGGTTCTGCCACCGATTGTCAGTGCAGACCTTACCTGTCCTTACTGTGAACTTCCGATGTGGGTGCGCCGATACGCCAGAGGTACTCCGCTCTCACTGCGGGGTCAGTTCAAATGCGTACGCTGTGAACACCAGCACAGTGTCCCCGGCGCCAATGGCCGCCACACAGCGTGCAACTGCACAGAATGTTTCAAGGTTCGCCAGCAGCAACTGGCCGCCCGGGCAGCGCGGGACCGTCTGGAGTTGCAGGCCAGATATGGCGCGCAACTCCCTGCAGTGCCTTACGCCAATCTGGGCTTTGTGCAAAAGTTGACGTTGCTCGCCTTGCTTGATGATGGCTACGGCGCAAACGTTGAATGGATTGCGCCGTTGAACGCGCCATCCCGAGAAGAGCTGCTTGCCCTGACGTTCGAGGCGCGGGAAGAGTTGCTCAAAAACCTGCACGAAGCCGGGGTGCTGGCGGTTTCCACCGAATCCGATATCAACGCCTTCGATCGCAGCGAGGGCTGCAGTATTCGCGATTACAGCGCCGTGCGCTGGCTGCCCAACGTCACGCTGGATGGATTGGCGCGCTGTACCCGAGAGAATCTGTATCTGGCGCTGTATCAGGAATTGTCGCGCAGCGTAAAGGCGGCCTGGAAGAGCGAAATCTATTCGCTGGTCTTCAGTCTCGCCCGCGAAGAGTCGCTTCAATACATTCGTGTGCTGGCCAGTGAGGTGGATTTCGCCTTCACGGCCGAAGCCCGTGCCGATGAGGTGGTCGGGCAGTTGCTGCAGGACTTCTCGGTCAGTCAGCTGTATTACTTTGCCCGGCTGGCCGTGAGAAACGCCGCGCATTTCTATGCCACCGGCAATTCCAAGGGGCGCAGTCACGCCTCCAACACCATTCCGCGCAACATGCTGGGCACGGCGCAGGACGCGCTCGTCCGTAACTGGCGCAAGAACGGCCATCGTGATGCGCGGGTGCCGCAGACAGCCTTGCAGCGACTGCTTTACGACGTAGTGCTGAAGGACAGCGGCGCCGGATTCTCAAAGTCGCCGGGCATGTACTGGCGCGACGAACTGGTTCCGCAATTCTTCAGCGCCGTAGCGTTCGACAGCGACTTGCTGGGCAATCTGCGCCTGTTCTGCCGCGAATGCGATTCGAGCAACATTGACGCCAGCATGGACAAGCAGATCCTGCAGACGATGTGCTACGACTGCGCCACGGTGAGCAAATTCAGAGCCTTTGAGGAACTGCCGGACTGATCCGCGTCAACCGCCAGCGCTGAACCGGATGCCACGCTCAGGGTCGATAACAGGGCCTTGGGCGTTTTCGTTTCCGGATATGTAACGTCCTCGGCGACCGACCTGGCACGAAAGTCCCGTGAAACCGGGGTGTCGAGCCTGCATTTCAGCTCACGCCTGCTAGTGTTGATGCAGGCCAAACCCTGCATTTACGTGCCAATGACCGAATATGTCGCAGCACCGCAAGCAGACACATTGTCGCACCCATTAAGCTGCGCAACGGATGAGCACCCGTAAAGGCATTGTCGACAGCGTTGGCAGTCGCTTTTGCAGATGCTCATTCATGGAAGGTGAATGTGACCTGAGTGTCCCGTCCAGCTTCACCCACCTGTCTCCCTGTTTCCTCTGCCCGAGAATCAGGAACAGGGCGACACCAGCCCCGAAAGGGGTGTTGCACGCGACGCTTTCCATCAATAACAAGCTTAAGCGGAGTACCACAGATGGCGTTCTTCACCGCAGCCAGCAAAGCCGACTTCCAGCACCAACTGCAAGCGGCACTGGCGCAGCACATCAGTGAACAGGCACTGCCACAAGTGGCGCTGTTCGCTGAACAATTCTTCGGCATCATTTCCCTGGACGAGCTGACTCAACGTCGTCTCTCCGACCTCGCTGGCTGTACTCTCTCTGCGTGGCGCCTGCTTGAGCGCTTCGATCACGCGCAACCGCAAGTGCGTGTCTACAACCCCGATTACGAACGCCACGGCTGGCAGTCGACCCACACCGCGGTCGAAGTGCTGCACCACGACCTGCCATTTCTGGTCGACTCGGTGCGTACCGAGCTGAACCGTCGCGGCTACAGCATTCACACCCTGCAGACCACCGTGCTCAGCGTACGTCGTGGCAGCAAGGGCGAATTGCTGGAAGTCCTGCCAAAGGGCAGCACCGGCGAAGGCGTGCTGCACGAATCGCTGATGTACCTGGAAATCGACCGTTGCGCCAACGCGGCCGAGCTGAACGTGCTGAGCAAAGAGCTTGAGCAGGTGCTCGGTGAAGTGCGCGTCGCCGTCGCTGACTTCGAGCCGATGAAAGCCAAGGTGCAGGACATCCTCACCCAGCTCGACAACAGCGCCTATCCGGTCGATGCCGACGAAAAGAATGAAATCAAGAGCTTCCTGGAATGGCTGGTGGGCAACCACTTCACCTTCCTCGGCTACGAAGAGTTCGTGGTCACCGATCAGGCCGATGGCGGCCACATCGAGTACGACCGGAACTCCTTCCTCGGCCTGACCAAACTGCTGCGCACCGGCCTGACCTACGAAGACCTGCGCATCGAAGACTACGCCGTGTCCTACCTGCGCGAACCGACCCTGCTGTCGTTCGCCAAGGCTGCGCACCCGAGCCGTGTGCACCGTCCGGCTTACCCGGACTACGTGTCGATCCGTGAAATCGACGCCGACGGCAAAGTCATCAAGGAACACCGCTTCATGGGCCTGTACACCTCGTCGGTGTACGGCGAGAGCGTGCGGGTCATCCCGTTCATCCGCCGCAAGGTCGAAGAAATCGAGCGCCGCTCCGGCTTCCAGTCCAAGGCTCACCTGGGCAAGGAACTGGCACAGGTCCTCGAAGTGCTGCCGCGTGACGACCTGTTCCAGACCCCGGTCGACGAACTGTTCACCACCGTGATGTCGATCGTGCAGATCCAGGAGCGCAACAAGATCCGCGTGTTCCTGCGCAAAGACCCGTACGGTCGCTTCTGCTACTGCCTGGCCTACGTGCCGCGCGACATCTATTCCACCGAAGTGCGCCAGAAGATCCAGCAAGTGCTGATGGAACGCCTGAAGGCGTCCGATTGCGAATTCTGGACCTTCTTCTCGGAATCCGTGCTGGCCCGCGTGCAGCTGATTCTGCGCGTCGATCCGAAGAACCGCCTCGACATCGACCCGCTGCTGCTGGAAAAAGAAGTCGTACAAGCGTGCCGCAGCTGGCAGGACGACTACGCCGCACTGACCGTCGAAAGCTTCGGCGAAGCCCACGGCACCAACGTGCTGGCCGACTTCCCGAAAGGCTTCCCGGCCGGCTACCGCGAGCGTTTTGCTGCGCATTCGGCCGTGGTCGACATGCAGCACCTGCTGAGCCTCAACGAAAAAAATCCGCTGGTGATGAGCTTCTATCAGCCGCTCGGTCAGGTCTCCGGCCAGCGCGAGCTGCATTGCAAGCTGTATCACGCCGACACGCCGCTGGCGCTGTCCGACGTCCTGCCGATTCTGGAAAACCTCGGCCTGCGCGTGCTGGGTGAATTCCCGTACCGCCTGCGCCACACCAACGGCCGCGAATTCTGGATTCACGATTTCGCCTTCACCGCCGCTGAAGGTCTGGACCTCGACATCCAGCAACTCAACGACACGCTGCAGGACGCGTTCGTGCACATCGTGCGCGGCGATGCCGAGAACGATGCATTCAACCGTCTGGTGCTGACCGCTGGTCTGCCATGGCGCGACGTCGCGCTGCTGCGCGCCTACGCCCGTTACCTGAAGCAGATTCGTCTGGGCTTCGATCTGGGTTACATCGCCAGCACCCTGAACAACCACACCGACATCGCTCGCGAGCTGACCCGGTTGTTCAAGACCCGTTTCTACCTGGCACGCAAGCTCGGCAGCGACGATCTGGAAGACAAGCAACTGCGTCTGGAACAAGCGATTCTGACTGCACTGGACGATGTTCAGGTGCTCAACGAAGACCGCATCCTGCGTCGTTACCTCGACCTGATCAAAGCCACCCTGCGCACCAACTTCTATCAGACTGACGCCAACGGCCAGAACAAGTCGTACTTCAGCTTCAAGTTCAACCCGCATGCGATCCCTGAGCTGCCCAAGCCAGTGCCGAAGTTTGAAATCTTCGTCTACTCGCCACGCGTCGAAGGCGTGCACCTGCGCTTCGGCAACGTTGCTCGTGGTGGCCTGCGCTGGTCCGACCGTGAAGAAGACTTCCGTACCGAAGTGCTCGGCCTGGTAAAAGCCCAGCAAGTGAAGAACTCGGTCATCGTGCCAGTGGGCGCGAAGGGCGGCTTCCTGCCGCGTCGCCTGCCACTGGGCGGCAGCCGTGACGAAATCGCGGCCGAGGGCATCGCCTGCTACCGCATCTTCATTTCCGGCCTGTTGGACATCACCGACAACCTGAAGGACGGCGCCCTGGTGCCGCCGGTCAACGTCGTGCGTCATGACGATGATGACCCGTACCTGGTGGTCGCGGCGGACAAGGGCACTGCTACCTTCTCCGACATCGCCAACGGCATCGCCATCGACTACGGCTTCTGGCTGGGTGACGCGTTCGCCTCCGGTGGTTCGGCCGGTTACGACCACAAGAAAATGGGCATCACCGCCAAGGGCGCGTGGGTCGGCGTACAGCGCCACTTCCGCGAACGCGGCATCAATGTTCAGGAAGACAGCATCACCGTGGTTGGTGTCGGCGACATGGCCGGCGACGTGTTCGGTAACGGCCTGTTGATGTCCGACAAGCTGCAACTGGTCGCTGCGTTCAACCACATGCACATCTTCATCGACCCGAACCCGAACCCGGCGACCAGTTTCGTCGAGCGTCAGCGTCTGTTCGACCTGCCGCGTTCGGCCTGGACCGACTACGACACCAGCATCATGTCCGAAGGTGGCGGTATCTTCTCGCGCAGCGCGAAGAGCATCGCGATCTCGCCGCAGATGAAAGAACGCTTCGACATCCAGGCTGACAAGCTGACCCCGACCGAACTGCTCAATGCCTTGCTCAAGGCGCCGGTGGATCTGTTGTGGAACGGCGGTATCGGCACCTACGTCAAGGCCAGCACCGAAAGCCACGCCGATGTCGGCGACAAGGCCAACGATGCACTGCGCGTCAACGGCAACGAGCTGCGCTGCAAAGTCGTGGGCGAGGGCGGTAACCTCGGCATGACCCAACTGGGTCGTGTGGAATTCGGTCTCAATGGCGGCGGTTCCAACACCGACTTCATCGACAACGCCGGTGGCGTGGACTGCTCCGACCACGAAGTGAACATCAAGATCCTGCTGAACGAAGTGGTTCAGGCCGGTGACATGACCGACAAGCAACGCAACCAGTTGCTCGCGAGCATGACCGACGAAGTCGGCAATCTGGTGCTGGGCAACAACTACAAGCAGACTCAGGCCCTGTCCCTGGCGGCGCGCCGTGCCTACGCGCGCATCGCTGAGTACAAGCGTCTGATGAGCGATCTGGAAGGCCGTGGCAAGCTGGACCGTGCCATCGAGTTCCTGCCGACCGAAGAGCAACTGACCGAGCGCGTCGCTGAGGGCCACGGCCTGACCCGTCCTGAGCTGTCGGTGCTGATTTCCTACAGCAAGATCGACCTCAAAGAGCAACTGCTGGGCTCGCTGGTGCCGGACGACGACTACCTGACCCGCGACATGGAAACGGCGTTCCCGCCGACCCTGGTCAGCAAGTTCTCCGAAGCCATGCGTCGCCACCGTCTGAAGCGCGAGATCGTCAGCACCCAGATCGCCAACGATCTGGTCAACCACATGGGCATCACTTTCGTGCAGCGACTCAAAGAGTCGACCGGCATGAGCCCGGCGAACGTGGCTGGCGCTTACGTGATCGTGCGCGACATCTTCCACCTCCCGCACTGGTTCCGTCAGATCGAAGCGCTGGACTATCAGGTTTCCGCTGACGTGCAACTGGAACTGATGGACGAGCTGATGCGTCTGGGCCGTCGCGCCACGCGCTGGTTCCTGCGTGCCCGCCGCAACGAGCAGAACGCTGCCCGTGACGTCGCGCATTTCGGTCCGCACCTGAAAGAACTGGGCCTGAAACTCGACGAACTGCTCAGCGGCGAAATCCGCGAGAACTGGCAGTCGCGCTATCAGGCGTACGTCGAAGCCGGTGTGCCGGAATTGCTGGCGCGTATGGTTGCGGGTACTTCGCACCTGTACACGCTGCTGCCGATCATCGAAGCCGCAGACGTCACCGGGCAGAACCCGGCCGAAGTGGCCAAGGCTTACTTCGCCGTCGGCTCTGCGCTGGACATCACCTGGTACCTGCAACAGATCAGCGCTCTGCCGGTTGAAAACAACTGGCAGGCTCTGGCCCGTGAAGCGTTCCGTGATGATGTCGACTGGCAGCAGCGGGCGATCACAATCTCCGTCCTGCAACAGGGCGACGGCTCGCAGGACGTGGAAGCACGCCTGGCGCTGTGGATGGCCCAGCACGAAAGCATGATCGAACGCTGGCGCGCCATGTTGGTGGAAATCCGTGCTGCGAGCGGTACGGACTACGCCATGTACGCGGTGGCCAACCGTGAACTGCTGGATCTGGCGTTGAGCGGGCAAGCAATCGTGCCTGCGATCACTGCGAATGCCGAGCTTGAACTGGCGTAAGTAGTGGCTGAATGAAGAAGCCCCGCTCTCGAAAGAGGCGGGGCTTTTTCTTGTCTGTCATTCAGAACGTATCGGCGCAGCGAAAGGCGAAGCTACCGACGCCGTCCGTACGGGGCAGGGATGTTCCGGCTACGACAATCTGATTGTCCTGAATGGCAAGACCTCCCGCCATGTCGAGCACGCCGGTCAGATTGATGACCAGCACACCGTCGTCGGCAAAATCGCGATCTGGATAGCCGTCCGATTTGAACTGGGCAATGACGATTTCCGAGTCTTGTTCGCCGTGGGTGCTGGAAAGCACAACGATGTGTCCGTCCCTCAGCGTGCCAGCAGTCCATTGGATGCCCAAAAGGGCTTTTGGATAGGACGTCAGGACTGGCCTCCCTTCATTGAAGTCGATGGCGTATTTCCCATGCCTGTCGACGCATACCAGGAGGCCCCTGTTAACGAAATCAATGGAGCGGGCGCTACCGATGCCAAGGATGTTGCCGTCAGGCATTTCGATCAGTTGGTTGATCTGACTGAGCTTGTCCAGGCGGTCGAACAGGGCAAAACCGTTATCGCCAAAGCTGCTGAAAGGTTTACCTGCGGCGTCGAAGAGGGCGATCATTGCGCGGTAGCCGACATTGCTTGAGACGCTGCCTGCGATGGCAAATTTGCCGTCCTGGAGCCGGATCAGTGAGCCAGCCCACGTGAAGTTGGCCAGGTATCGAATCACGACGTAACCCTTTCCCTGGCCAAACGCAGTGTCCAGAGCCCCGTTGCTTTGCAGTCTGATCAAAAGACCGCATTGGTCATTGGGGGAATATCGATGGTTGCTCAACACCATCAGTTTTCCGTCGTCCAGTTCAATGGCATGGCCACTGTAATCGGATGCCGTAGTGCGTTTTTGCCCAAGTTCGATCTCGGACGACGTGAGCGCGGGCACCGGAATCGGATCAACGAAGACTACGCCGTTGACGCCAAATGCGGTCTCGGGCGTTCCGTCATTGCGAAACATTGCCAGGCAGCGTTGTGGCTGTGCGTATTCGTGTAGATAAAAGGCACCCTGAAGCAACAGATTTCCGTTCTTGAGGATGCTGATGCTGCCACCCGTGGATTTATAGCCCGGAGCGAAAACCCCGCTGGCCACGCCATCCCGGGCAAACGAAGTGTCCTGTGTGCCATCAGGCTTCAATCGCACAATGGCGAACTTGTTGCCTGGACTTGCGGCGATCAGCAGCTTGCCGTCCGCCGCGACGGCAACTGCGTTGGCGAAGCCGTTTTCCTGATCGGGATATTTAAACCAGGTGAGGCCATTTTTATCGGGGCCGAAAGTGGGGTCCAGATTATGCACAGCGGTGTCTTTTACTTCAGTCATGGTCTGCTCCTCGAATACGCTGTTTTTGCGTAAAGCGATCAGTCGATAGGGACCGGCAAATCAACGCAGTGCTGGTATTTGGGGAGCTTTCGGTCGCGCTGTCCACTGTCAGACCTGACAGTGGACAGCGGCGGATGATTGTGGATTTGGAAGACGGGATGGCCTGTCTTGCCGGGGATTTAATGTCTGAGGGATTTTGTGGTGTCTGGTCTGGCGCCTTCGCGAGCAGGCTCGCTCCCACGGTTGATCGCATTCCAAATGTGATCAGGCAGCCATCAGTTTTCCAGCGGGATCAGCACCTGCTCATCCGGGGCCATCACCATGAACACCAGCAACCTGGCAGGCTTGGTTGAGCTGGCGTTTTTCGACACCAGATGCTCGGAGCCGGCCGGCTCGTACCAGAACTGGCCCTTTTTGTAAGTGATCGCCTGTTCGCCTTTTACTTGGGAAATCACTTCGCCGTCGAGCACGTAAGCCATCGCCGTGCCTTCGTGTTTATGGGCGATCGAGGATTGCCCGGGCTGGTAGTCGACTTCGATCATCATGGCTTTCTTGCCGGGGGCGTTTTTCAGCAGTTGTTCCTGCAGGACGGTGATTTTTTCGGATGGATCGTGGGCCATTGCCGAAGCGGAGAAGGTGAAGGCGAGGGCTGCGGCGACGAGGTGCAGGGCTTTCATGGCGGGTTACCTGTGATGGTGGGGGTGTGCTCACAGTAGGCCGCAATGTGGCCGGTTCAAACGGCCAATATTCGCGAAGATCAGGTGACCAATTGGCCTTGGAAGGATTTCGGTGTGGCGCAAATCGCCTTCGCGAGCAGGCTCGCTCCCACAGTTGACCGCATGTCAATGTGGGAGCGAGCCTGCTCGCGAACGGGGCATATCAGACGATAGGGAAGCTGTTGAAATCGACGCTATTGGCCAGGCGGCTATCGATCAGGTCGATAAACCCCTGTGCCTCGGGCCGGTTGAAATGCGCCTGCATCGCCGCTTCCGACTGCCAGCGCGCGCTGACCGTCCAGCGGTGGCTGTCCTCGGGGCAGCGGTCGACCAGGTAGGAATCGCAGCCCGGAGTTTCGCGCAGGGTGTCGACGATCTTCTGCAATTGCTTGCCGAGCTCTTCCGAGCGGCCCGCAACAGCCTTCACTTCAACCGTGTTGATCACTTCGTTGGACATTGCTCACACTCCTGAATCAGGCCGGACGAATCCTGCTCACTGAGGGATAACGCCTGTGCAGAATAGGCCTGCCGCCCTGAATCACCAATAACCAATCGGCGGTAAAAGCCTTATACCAAAGGCTCATGACAGCTGTTCGAGGATGTCGCGCAGGCGATCGAGGGCAATGTCGATGTCGAGGGTTTCGATGGCGCCGAAACCGAAGTAAAGGCCTTCTTTCGCCGGCTGCTGGTAGTAGAAACCACTGATCGCATACAGGCCGACCTCGACCTTTTTTGCCAGCTCGATGACCAACGGCAAATCGATAGGCACCTTGCAGAACACCGCCATGTGAAACCCGGCGCTGGCCGGCACGGCTTGCAGCCACGGTGCAAGGTCAGTCGCCATGCGCGCCAGGATCCGCTCGCGGCGTTGCGCGTAGATCGTGTAGCAGCGGCGGATGTGCTTGAGCAGGCAACCCTCGGCGATGAACTTGGCCAGCGCCCATTGCGGCAGGGTCGAGGCGTGCAGATCGGTGAGCTGTTTGGCGCGGATCACCGCCTCGATGATCGACGGCGGCAGGATCGCGTAGCCCAGGCGCAACTCCGGCAGCAGGGTTTTCGAGAAGGTGCCGACGTAGGCGACGATGCCGCGCTGATCGAGGTTGTACAGCGAATCCGTAGGCCGGCCTTCGTAGCGGAATTCACTGTCGTAATCGTCTTCGATGATGATCGCGCCGAGTTCATGGGCACGGGCGAGCAGGGCTTCGCGGCGCGCCTGACTCATCGCCATGCCCAGCGGAAACTGATGCGATGGCGTCACATAGATGAGCCGGGTGCCATCGGGAATGTGCTCGACCTGAATGCCCTCGGCATCCACCGGCACCCCGACCACCTCCGCGCCATGCGTGCCGAACAACAAGCGCGCGGGCGGATAGCCGGGATCTTCCATGGCCACCAGACTGCCGGGACGGGTCAGTACGCGGGCAATCAGGTCCAGCGCCTGCTGCGCGCCGTTGCACACGACGATGTCCTCGTTCTGACAGTTGATGCCACGGGAAAACGCGATGTGCCGGGCGATCGCATTGCGCAGCGCCGGCAAACCTTCGGCAACGCTGTAAAAACCCTTCGACTGCGCCATCTGCCGCATCGCGTGGGCGACGCAGCGGCGCCAGTCGTCGTGGGGGAACTGGCCTTTGCTGGTGGCGCCACCGATAAAGTCGTAGCGCAGCGAACCTTGCAGCGTCGGGTGACGGAGGAACACCGGCAGATTGCGCCAGCTCTCGATCACCTCGGCACTGGCCAGCTCGGTGTGGCTCTGCTTGCGCTGCACCTGCGCCGGGCGGGCGTTGACATAGGTGCCTTTGCCGATCACCCCGGTGAGGAAATTTTCGTAGGTCAGCTGCGCATAGGTGTCGGAAATGGTCTTGCGCGAAATGCCCAATTGCTCGGCCAGCAAGCGGCTCGGCGGCAACTGCGTACCCGCCGCCAACCGCCCGGATTCAATCGCCGCGCGCAACTGCTGATACAACTGACCGGCAAGATCCTTGCGGCCGTTGATCACGACATGAAGTTCCATACCGACGAGGCTCCCGGGTGTTGAGTGAGGTGTCGGTCAGATTAGCGTTGTTGGGCTTATGGCAGTAGTTGCGTGGAGTAAATACCGCAAATTGGCGCAAGTCCCTGTGGGAGCGAGCCTGCTCGCGAAAGCGGTCTGTCATTGAACAGATTCGTTGTCTGACACTCCGCTATCGCTGGCAAGCCAGCTCCCACAGTTTTCGCGGCGTGCACAAATCTTGTGAACGACGTTAAACCTTGTGGGAGCTGGCTTGCCAGCGATGGCGGTGGTGCAGTGGATGAATATTTGTCTGGGAAACCGCTTTCGCGAGCAGGCTCGCTCCCACAGGTATTGCGTTTGGCCGAGGTTCATTGGTGTAGCCGGAATTCATGGAATTGGGGCTGTAACACAGCCCGCACAGCCCTTACCGTGAACTCATCATTCCGCCTGCCGAGAGCCGCGCCATGTCCCTGCGTCTGGATTACTACAACGCTTCGCCCAAGGCGATGAAAGCGATGCTTGCCATGGAGGCGCTGACCAGCAACCTGAGTATCGAAGCGCCGCTGCTGCAACTGATCAGAATCCGCGCCTCGCAACTCAACGGCTGCGCCTTCTGCACTGACATGCATTCGGTGGACGCGCGGCGGGCCGGGGAGAGTGATCGGCGCCTTTACGCGATCGCGGTGTGGCGCGACAGCAACTTCTTCAACCCCCGCGAACGGGCGGCTCTGGCCTGGGCCGAGGCGGTGACGCTGTTGGCCGAAAGCCACGTGCCGGATGACGTCTACCAGCAGGCGCGCGAGCAGTTCGATGAAGGCGAACTGGTGGACCTGACGGTTGCAGTCAGCACCATCAACAGCTGGAATCGTTTGGCTGTCAGCTTCCGTCAGACCCCGAGTGACTGAAAGCACCCATCCCGGGCTGCGTCCCATTGGAACGCGGAGCGTCCCTTGAGGCATTCCCACGCGGAGCGTGGGAACGATCAACCTGCCTAATTCGCCGGCCGCTGCGGTTTCACTGATGTGCCAAACGTATTGCCCATCCGCGTACTGGTCGCAGCCGGGGTCGCCAGTCCGACCTGATTCGGCGCGCGCTTGTGCACCGGCACATTCAACGCTTCCATGTTCTTCTGCGCCGCCGCCGCGCCGTCGGGATTGTTGCCCATCTGCTGGCTCAGGCAATCGTAATTCGGCGCCTTGTAACCGCCGACCGTGACCTCGACACAGCCCAGGGGCTCTTCGGCCTGCGCCGCGCCCACCGTCATCAGCAAGACCCACATCCACCGCGTTTTCATGTCCGCCTCCTGGCCCGCCCGAATGGGCCGCTCTGGCTTTGAGTCTAGTGCAAGCGCGGCGCAAAACCCGTGATGGTTTTTTTGCACCGCCCGTCATACCAGAGTCATAAATGCCCCGCAGGATAGCGATTTTCAGGGGTGCGCCAGTCGTGCAGCGAGGCAGTTCGCGGATCAGTCTTCAGCGCTCGGCGACGCTTGTGCGCCGCGCGGGTCTGGGGTGGCTGCTCGGTCTGCTGGCCAACGCGGCCAATGCAGATCCAGCAGCGGCGGATATGCGCCTGACCTTGCACATCCCGGCTCAGGAACTGGCCCGGGCGCTGGATCAGTACAGCCGCGCCACGGGCGTCGCGGTGCTGGTCGATAGCCAGTTGAGCCGGGGCCGCCGCTCCCTCGCCGTGGATGGCGAATACACCGCCGCCGATGCCTTGCGCCATTTGCTCGGCGGCACCGGGTTGATGGCGCGCTACGCCCGCGCCGACGCGTTCACTCTACAAGCGGCGCAGGTGGAAGATCTGCCGATGCCGACGGACAAACCCACGCCGGCCGCTGTCGCGGTCAACCGCAGTTATGCGACGGCGGTGCAAGCGGCGATCGAGCGCAAGCTGTGCCGCTCGCCGCTGACACGGCCGGGCAGTTATCGCGCGGTGTTGCAGGTGTGGGTCGGGCGCGACGGCGTGGTGCAGCACAACCGGTTGGTCACTTCGACCGGCGATGTACGGCGCGATAACGCGCTGGTGGAAAGTTTTCGCAACCTCACAATCGATCGGCCGACGCCCAGCGCCTTGCGCCAGCCGGTCACGTTGCTGTTGTTACCGGAGTCGTCAGGGAAGCCCATGGAATGCACGAGATGGGAAGGAGTTTCCGGGGGATGAAAGACGCCGGACAAAGCGTGATGGGCCAGCTGTTCCTCAGCTCCTACGAGGACTTTCGCGTGCGCCTGCGCCGCCGCCTCGGTTCCGAGGATCTGGCCAATGACGTGCTGCACGAAACCTGGCTGCGGGTCGATCGCATGGAAACCCCGCCGAACCTGCTCAAGCCCAACGCCTACCTGTATCGCATGGCCCTCAACATCGCCGCCGACCGCCGCCAGGCCGATGCGCGCCTGCTCACCGGCACCGAAGTCGAGGAACTGCTGCAACTGGGCGACGAAGCCCTCGACCCGGCGCGGGTGGTCGGTGGGCAAAAGGAGATGCAGGCCCTGCTCAGCGCCTTGTACGAACTGCCCGCACGGCGTCGGCGGATCTTCATCGCCGCGCGGCTGGAAGAGGCGCCACACCTGGAAATCTCCCAGCGTTTCGGCATTTCCACGCGCATGGTCGAGAAGGAAATCAAAGCCGCGCTGGGCTTCTGCGCAGCGAAACTGGAAAGAAAAGTGTTTCAGCGGTTCGGTCGCGGGGCCGGAAAACCGTCTAGCGAATAGTGACCCGATTAATCCGTTGAGAATTTGCGCGTTTGAACATCTTTCGACTGAAACCCGCCGAACCCTCGGCCACCGAGTCTCTGCACAGCGAAGCCCAAGATTGGCTGATCCTGCTGACCTCGGGCCGCGCCACCGTCGCCGACGCCCGCGCCCTGCGCGAATGGTGCGCGCAGAGCGGCGAACATGCCCAGGCGTTCGAAGAAGCCAAGCGGCTATGGCATCACCTGCAACCGGCCGCCGAAGCGTTGCAGGGCCGACGCGGTTTCGGTCGACGGGCATTTCTCGGCGGCGCGATTGCCGCATCCGCCGCATTCCTGCTGGTGCGCGGCACGATTCCCGGTGGTTTCGAAGGACTGGGCGCCGACTACATCACCGAAGTCGGCCAGCAACGGCGGGTCGAACCGGCGCAAGGCGTCAGCCTCGAACTCAACACCCAGACCCGCATCAACCAGCGCAGCGTCGAAAACGGCGTGCAGGGCTTTGAACTGGTCAGCGGCGAAGTCGAAGTGCAAACCGCACGTCTGCCACTGGCGATGCAGGCCGGAGCAGGGTGGTTGCGCGCCAGCAAGGCCCGCTTCAACCTGCGCAACACCGACCAGCAAGTGTGCGTGACCTGCCTCGACGGCACGGTCGACGTCGCCATCGACGGCCGCAACCTGCGCCTCGAAGCGGGCCAGCAAATCACCTACGACACACGGCAAATCGGCAACGTACAAACCGTCGACACCGCCGCCGTGATGAACTGGCGCCAACAAGTGCTGGTGTTCAACGGCGCGACCCTCAGCCAGATGATCGACGAAATCAACCGCTACCGCCCCGGCATGCTCCTGCTGCTCAACCGCGAACTCGGCCAACGCCGCGTCCAGGCCCGCTTCAACCTCGACCAACTCGCCGGCGTCGCCCTGCTGATCCGCGATGCCTACGGCGTCAAATGCACCGAACTGCCCGGCGGCGTGGTCGTTCTCAGCTAACCAAAGCCCAGCGCGATCCAAATGTAGGAGCTGCCGAAGGCTGCGATCTTCTGATCTTGATCCTGCCTTCTGTGGGAGCTGGCTTGCCAGCGATGACGGCCTAACAGCCACCCAATCCCCAACTGCCTACACCCAATCCAACTGTAGATACCGTCTTGAGCCTCACCGGGCAAGCGCAAGTTTCGGGTCATATGGCAGTCCTGACTTGAGCACTCCGTAAACGAAGTGCAGCAGCTTGCGCATTGCTGCGCAGATGATCTGCTTGGGGGCCTTGCCATTGGCTTCCAGGCGTTCTTTCATCGCCTTGATCGCCTTATTGTGTTTCAGCGCCACCATGCCAGGCATGTAAAGGCCTGCACGCAGCCGTGCTGACCCTACTCTTGAGATCAGGGTGTGACCTTTGAGCTTTCCTGATTCCTGCAGCTTTGGATTGAGCCCTGCAGCAGCGACCAGTTGGCGAGGATCACTGTATTTGCGCAAGTCACCCAGTTCGGCGAGCAATCGTTCAAGCGTTTTTTGTCCGATGCCGTCGATGGTTACGATGAGATCCCGCATCTGACGCATATCCGGGTCGTCATCGATGTGTTTTTTGATCGCCTTATGCGTTTCTACGATCTCTTTTTCGATATGGCGCAGAACGGAGTTGATCGAGTCTTTGACCTTTTCGTCGGAAACGTCCAGACGATTAAGCTCCATTTGTTCCATTTCCTGAAGGTCATCCAGGCGGCGCACCATTGCTTTTAACTGGCGGTATTTCAGCGGCTCAGGCGCCCATGGGTGAAGTTTTTGATCCTTTTCCCGGGCAAAGTCGGCGATCAGTTTGGCATCGCTTTTATCGGTCTTGATGCGGCGCAGTTCGCTGTCAGCGTACGCTTTGGTCGTAGCCGGGTTCACGACGCAGACCCGGAAGCCTTTGTTGTAAACGAATTCCGCGAGCTCCAAGTGGTAGACGCTGGTGGCTTCCATCACGATCAGGGCCGAACGCTCGGCGTTTTTTTCTAGCCACGCCTCAAACTCTTTAAAGCCCTTTGGATCGTTGGCCAGCTTGGCCTTGGTTTTGTGCTTGCCGTTGGGCTGGTGTGTAGCGATATCAAAGGTGTTCTTTGCGATGTCGACGCCAACGAAACCGGACATGATCGTTTCTCCACTTGTTCCCTGTTGCGATCATCACGTCACTCTGTCCAACCTTGCGAATGCGGGCTCTCGCCGCAGGCGGGCCCAAGATACCGTGCGAACTGTACGAGTGAGTGTGGAGGGCTGGAGCACGATCTACGTCACAGGCAAAAAGCCTAAGGAGCTGCGCGGCTTCCAAGTCCCTCCCTCGATGATCAGTCGAGAACTATCGCTCCTGACGGAGCGTTAGTCGAGATACAAGGAGCTGCCGAAGGCCGCGATCTTCTGATCTTGCTTTTGCTTTCTGTGGGAGCGAGCCTGCTCGCGAAAGCAGTTTCCCAGCTGACCAATATCTTCCGGTCGCACTCGAACCCTGTGGGAGCTGGCTTGCCAGCGATGACGGCCTAACAGCCAACCAAGCTAAACCTGACTGCCCCCAATTCAATTGTGGGAGCGAGCCTGCTCGCGAAAGCGGTCTACCATCTGACCAATATCTTCCGGTCGCACTCGACCCCTGTGGGAGCTGGCTTGCCAGCGATGACGGCCTAACAGACCGCCCCCAATTCAATTGTGGGAGCGAGCCTGCTCGCGAAAACGGTCTACCAGTGACAACAATATTGACTGACCCACCGCAATCGCGAGCAGGCTCACTCCTACAAAAAAAGCTGCGGTGACCCCGGCTATTGCAACAACCCAATCACCTGCCGATACCGCTCAACCCCCTGCGCCGTCTGCCGACTCAAACGAATCTCCAACCCCAACGGATCCTCCCGCCGATTCCCGCTCAACTGCCGCCATCCCTTATCCACCTCCCAAACCCGAACCTGCACATCACTCACCTCACTCAACACCGCCACCCCATTCCCAGGCGCCGGCAACGGATAGCGACTGCGCGCCTCAGCCACCGCCCGATACAACGTATCCCCCTTGACCCACCACCGAACCCGCTGCAACGCCCCCGGCTGATCCGCCGCGCTACGAACAATGTCCAGCCGAAACCCCTTGCTGTCACTACTGCGCACCGTCACCGCCGGCGGCGCGGTCGGCGCCTCATCCTCAGCCCCAACCTTGCGCGGCTCGCTCAACTCCACCCCCGCGCGCAGGTCCACATCCCGCTGCAACTGATTCAACACCCGCAACAACCCATCGCTCTGCTCACTGCTCGCCTGCAAATGACTGTCCGCCCGCGTGACACTGTCCAGCCCGCGCCAGGCAATCAGACTCACCACCGCCATCAGCAGAATCGCGACCATCACCTCAATCAGAGTGAACCCTTGCTGAGTCTTCATTGAATACTGATCCGCCCACTGCCATCGCGCAGCACACTCAGCCGATTGGCCCCATCCGACAAAATCAGCCGCAACGGCGGATTGATCCACTCGGCATTCAGCACCACCGTCTGCCGAGGCTCCACACGCACCTCCACCTTTGGGCTCTGCCACGCACGCGGGCGCAACTGCGCATCCTCCTTGAACGACTCAAATCCCACGCCATCATTCCCACGCCGCCCAAAGCGAAACCCCTTGGCATCCGCCACCCACACAATCGGCCGCCCATCCGCGCGAGCCTCCGCCTGCGCCACCTGCAGCAACTGCGCAACCCGCTCGGCATCCTTGCGCAACAACTGCAAGGGATCGGGCCTGATACTCAAACTGATCGCCGCGCTGGCAATCCCGATGATCACCAGCACCACCATCAACTCGATCAACGTAAAACCCTGCTGCCTGCTCATCACCCACGCGCTCCTTGGCGTCCCACCCCATCGTGCCCGGCGAACATGTAAGGCATGTGAAATAAAACGGAGAGAATTGCCGCGTAGGCTGGCAACAGGGACAACAAGGAGCGACAACCCATGAAGTTCACCGCACGGATTACCCCGGCACAAACCGTCCAGGCCCTGGCACTGCTCGCCGCCCTGGTGGGCGTCGCGACATGGTCGTCGCTGCTGCTGACCACGGCGGAATCCCACACACCCGCAGCCACCCCGCAAGTGCTTGCGGCGAGGAGTGATAGCCCGGCGTTGCAGTGGTTTTCCAATGAGACCGCACCGGTGGATATCAAGGTGAGCGGGGTGATCGCGGGCGGGAGCGGGACGGTGGCGATATTGAGTTTGAACGATGGCGCGCCGAGGAGTTTTTTGGTGGGGGAGAAGGTTGGGGTTGGGGTGAAGTTGGTGGGGGTTGAGGGGGATGGGGTGGTGATTGAGCGGGGTGGGGAGAGGGTGCGGTTGGGGGTGGAGAGGTTGGGGGAGGGGGTGGAGTTGCCTAGGTTGGTGGGGCCGTGATGAGCGGCGCTGTGGAAGTGCTTTGGCCGTTTTTAGAGGGCTAATTCAAGCGCTATTAAAAAAACGAAACGGATAGAAACGAGGATGTTCGGGTTTGCTCGCGGGCAAAAAAAAAGAGACGTGTTCTTAGTCCGCTATCAGCCATAAGAGGCCATTCTAGAATATCCTTTTACGACCTGAGTCGGACGTTTACCAAGCCTGCTCTTTCGGCATCTCAATATTCGACTCGATCTTTTGGCGATGCTGATTCGCAGCTCGGTCGAGTAGCCTAGCGATTTGTAGGAGGTTTTGACACTTTCATTTGAGCTGACGATTTGCAGAGTGATTCTCATACAGCCTTGCGCATTCAAAGCCTCCTCTGCATGTCCGATTAGATTCATTCTTATGCCTTTTCTGCGGTGCATCGGGTGCACCGCTACAGAGCACAACCATCCATGATCGCCGTCGTATCCGGCGAGAACAGTGCCAAAAACTTCATTTCCTGACAGGGCCACAAAGAAGAGGCCGTCCGCTGCCAGGATCTCTAAATGTGGGACCACCAATCAGCCCCGCACCTGTGAGAGCCACGACTTGATATTCGTCTGCTAAGCACTTGCCTTCTCGTCCATCGGCATCGGCTCACTTCCGGGCTCAGAAGCAAACATCATCCCCCGCTATCCCATGCAGCCTTCTGCTGCTAATCGTGACAGTGGACTGATCAGCGATGTGCGAATTGGTGAAGTACCTCCATGATCGTCGGCAGCCCGGCGATGCTTAGCTCTTGCTAGCCGCCGGGTCGCTCGTGTTTTCGGGTTCTTAAGATCGGCCGCAGCGCTTATTTTAGCCATTCAGTTGTAATGTCATCGAAGCTAAGATCTTTCCATTCATCCTTCCACAGCTCCCAATACGGGATGTCGGCAGACGATGGCGCTGGATCGCAGGCGTCGATCTTCACCAGAGATGGCATAACCAGTGAATCCCCGATCAAGAGCGCCTCTCCAGCGCCTAGGTTGGGCATTTTCTCAATCAGCTTGCCCAACGTGTCGGGCAGCAGTCTGCGGACATAATTTTGATCACTTGGGTTCGTAAGGCGCATTGCGACAAAATTGTTGCATTGGGAGAAGATGGTTTCTGAAATCTCGGATGGACGCTGACTGGAAAGCAACAACGTCACACCATATTTACGGCCTTCTTTTGCAATCCGTTCGATGGACTGTTTAGCTGCGCGGTACTTTGTGAGCTCACTGGTAGGTACGTATTTATGAGCCTCTTCATACACCAGCAGAATAGGGGCGTCATTATTGATGGTTTCTCCTTTTTTCGTCCGGTACACCTTATAGTGGTAGCCGTGTTCAAAGATTAGCCGAGAGATTAGTGACACGGTGATGCTCAATACCTCAAATGGTATGCCGCTCAGATCAAGTACGGTTACGTTAGCTGTTTTACCTGTTTGGTAACCTATAAGGTTACGGAGAGTGTCCTCAAGCGTAGCGGCTTTGGCGTTAGCCCCAAAGAGGAAACTCAGTCGCTCCTGAGCAACTTTTGACTCAAAGCGAGTAAAGAATTTATCCAGAGACCCGTCTGCGTAGCTACCGTTGGTAATACTCTGAGATTTGGTTGGATGAAATTCCAATTTCGTTTCGAAGTATTTAAGGATGCGCTGCTCGTCATCAAGCGGCACCCCTGTAGTGGCGTCAGTTTTTCCCTCGGCCAATAGTTTGTAGGTGCCGTCATCAATCATGTAGAGATTTGAGTTTTTAGCATTCGTTGTTTCGCTTTTAATGTTGTGCAGCGCATTCAGAACTTCATGGATGTCAAAAAAAACGGGGCTGTCCTAAAAAATTCTTGAGAAGCCCTTGTTGTGTTTTTTTTTGTTCTCCGTTACTAGATATCTAAAGACGGAGGACTGGTTGTAGTTGTCGCGTTCGCCGGTGTCAAGGAGCACCTCTTCCAATTCCTCGCTATTGAGCAACCAGTACGGAAGGTTCAAACTGTTTATGTCCATATGGTTGGCAGCAGGGAAAGCTGTTTTATATTCGGAGTGAATGTCAAAAATGATAGCGTGAGAGTTGTTGGGAGTGTCAGTAGCGTTTTTTGCCGTAGATGTTTGGATGATGCGGGTGACGGCATTTGATTTGCCCGCACCAGTTGAGCCTACAACGGCAATGTGCTTGTTAAAGAATTTGTTTCCGTCAACAGGTACCCTGATCTCAGGGTCGGCGAGCAACGCTGAAAACTCGAGTTTTTTGTGTTCGGGTACAGAATCTTCAAAGATTTTTTTAATGTCGTTCATTGTGGCTGGCTCAACCCCGGTCGGAGGTATAGTCAGCGCATCTCCACCTCGAATGAATTTTCCATCCTTGATTACCCCCAGCGGCAAAGCCTCGATAACATGTCGGCGATCGGACTTATGGTCTACTTCAATTAGAAAGCTCTCGATAATGGCGATGAGGACACAATCCTCATTGTCGGTCACTCTCAGGTATGAGCCAACACGTAATAAGGGATGACCATTAGTAAAGCTTCCTAAGTCATCTACGCAGATCCGAACTTTGTTAGGATAAACTGCAATAACTTCGGCTTGCGGTTTTTCTGTCATTTGATCATCTCTTTAATGTCTTCGAAGGAGTCAACCTTGATTGCTGCATACAGTGATGCTTGGGGAAGATCTAGGCCGACTATAGGTGTTTCGTGGTAAAACTCGAACACCTCAATTGGGCGGCGATGCGCTCCACGTAATGTGCTATTGAGGTCAGTTAGTTCGTCAATAATTTTCAGGCGTGTCTCCGTGTAGGAAGTAGGCACTTTCAAGATGGAGTCTACGTAGAATTCTGACCCCTTGAAATCATGCCCATCAAGGAAGAGGATGCCCGAATCACGTAAAGATTTTTTCAGTTCTCGATAGCCTGATTCATCCGTATTGGCTAGATGAAGATAGGGACAAAATCTGTCGTTGTCTTTGATTCTGGAGCTTGTACGATTAGAGAATTTTTTACTGAATTTCAGTGCCAAGTCGAGCGAGTTTCCCACATCCAAGCTGTTGCGAGGAAGATTGATAATGAAAAACCTAGCCTTGTTCTCAATTGACGTGGCAGCGCTTTGTTTGAAATATCTATCCCGCACCAGAGCGGCATATTTTTTTGCACCCTGATATTGCTTGAGCCAGTTGCTGAATAGAATGTTTTTATTATTGATTTCTTTGAGAAAGCGTTTTTTAGTGGTTACTCTTGCCGCTTGATTTTTCTCGATTGCTAGGGCTCGAATATTGTTGATCGATGCAGGGTAGAAAAGGTTTTCGGCATCTTCCTTTGTAGCGCCTGGTATGGTGGATTTCAGTAGTTTTGCAATGCTTTCAAACTGACTCTCATAGCTTTGAGCAAATATGTCGATTTCAAGTTGATTCAAGAATTGGAGTATCTCGGCATCAGTGATGCTGTTCTTCACATGAACTCGTTCGGGCGGTCCCTCCTTTTTTGTTGTTGTAAGGAAATGAGTTTTAATGAAATCTACGGTTATTAGATGTTTTTCAGGGAGTTTTTCTTGGCCGCTATTGTAGTGGCCGTAAAGCTTGTACTTTGGAAGAGGTGTTTTTTTTGAGCCTGATTCTTTGAAATGAATAATCATTGCTGCGATTGCAGGCTTTATCACGGAGTGGTTGTAGTCCGTGGCTGCATAATACTTGCATTGAATGTACCTTTCGTTCGACACGTCTTCAATGTCGACGTCTTCGACACCCTCAACGGTTATTTGAGCATCTTCATCGGCAGCTTCTAGCAGCTGAAGAATCGCGAAGTCGAACTGGTAAAAATAGCCTTTGATGGTGGCATTGGCAGCCCGGTTAACCATTAAGAAATCCTATTTAAAATGACATCGAAATAGACGAATTCCATGAATCTTTTAGCTAATGAAGAGACCCACGAAACTTTCGTAGTTCGTCGTTATAGCCCGCACCTTGGTGCAGCATCTATCACCATAGTGGCATGGTGATAGTTAGCAAGGCCGGATTGTTTGAAATTGATGTTTTTTTGCGGGTAATGAGCGTTGGCCCAGATTTGGCGAGGTGACAACTGTTTGGTTTGCGTGGCTGAAGAGATACTTTATTGTGTTTAAATTATTGTATTTAAACGTTTTTTTTATTACATGGTGTCATGAGGTTTTCACTAATTTGGTGCTTGAGAAACACCATTGAAAAAAACACACTAGCAAAACATTTCCATCGCCTTGGCCGACTAATACTCCTTCTGTGAGGATAGCCATCTCCCTAAGGGCTGCTTCTGGTCGCTTTCGTTACATCACCAATCGCAGCTTTGGGCCGATTGCCGCCGCAACTGACTACGAGCAAAAGGGAAGCGGCCGACTGTCACCTCTTCCCTAGGAAAAGAGGAAAAGGGGCCGGATTTATTTTTGAAAAATAGATCCATCCCATCTTGAATACTCAGCGGGCGAATGAAATTACCGACCTACCGCCGCACAGATGGTTGCCCATCTAACGGTGCAACCGCTGACGGGGCACCGTATCAAGATCTGCCTGGTCGCCCAAATCAACGGCATTACCGTTAGCCCGAACATAATAGTTATCGAATTCACCGCTTTCGACGAACACAAAGCCATGGCGAGTGTAAAAACGATTTGAGGCGCTTTCTTTGAGAGCTCCAACCTTGATGGGTCGCCCGATCTCATCAGCCTCTCTGAAAATCCGAGTAAGAACTTCAGAGCCGATTCCTGCTCCTTGAGCACTGGGTATCACATACAAGTGGTCAAGCAGAAGCTCGCTCTGGTGGTCTTTGATTACGACAAAACCGACCAGATCACCTGATACTTCTATGCGGCGTGTGCTGTTAGCGTCGAACCCAGCAAGAAATCGTTCGCGCGCACGATCCGGGTTAAATCGTCCAAGCCGTTCAAGGCTCTCGCGCATGGCCTCAATCCTGATGGCCACCAGATCTTCCAGGTCGTTATTGGAAGCTGCGCATAAAACGACAGCGGAGTTTTGATCAGCGGAGGCTGGCATTTCAAGCACCCTTAGCATGGCCGGTCAGTCATTATAGAAAACATAATCCGCATCACCACTGCTGTCTCGGTTCAATGGAGGCGATGGGATCAGCTTCCGGAGTATGTGTTCGCCGGACGCTTACGTCTGTTGGGTGAAGGGGACGGATCTGCCGTGGGATCCGAGACGCACTCAGGATTTCGGATAAACGCCAACGTTTAAAAAGACATTTCCAGTCACGCTCCCAGGCTACATATCCTTGCGCCTTTGCCTACAGCTACGCCAGAATCCGCCGGCTTGTGCGCCTTGGGGGCGGGTTTTATTGTGGTGCGGTCGTTGACGAATCAGCGATCGGATTTGACCGTCCGCCTAATATCAAGGCGCGCCAGCGTTCTGCACTTGTTCAGGCATTGTCTGAAATTCTGTTGCGGTGGCTGTGCGTGGGACACCTTCGGGTGTGCCGGATTCCTTGATGTCCGGTCGGTCAACCCGCGTACAGCTGCCACCCTGTTTGTTTGACCGCGAACGGTGGCGGCTCCAGTCATCAAGGAGCTTCACCATGATCAAACCAACACCCAACCCGCCCGAAACCGATCCCACGTCTCCCTACGAATCCCTCGATTCCAACAAGCTCCACGAAGCCGCTGACCGCGCGCTCGATCATTACCTGTCGCCGAACAATCTCCTGCCGCCGCCACGTAAGGCGCGTGGGATGTACGCCGTTACCGCTGATACCAAAAACGAAGAACTGCTGGCCGATGCGAGTGAAACGCTTGCTTCGGCGAAGACGATTGCTCAGGACATTTCCAGTTTGCTGCCGGCGCCGCAGCGTCGGGCGTTGTTGGGGGTTGCTCAACTGATCATGTTGGGGGAGCTGGCGGTGAATCGGGCGCTAGATAATTTGGAGTTGCCGGGTTGATGTGGAGTAGAGCAGGCAGCGATGGCAGATGCGCTGTTTGTGCTGCCTGATAATCCGCTATCGCCAGCAGGCTGGCTCCCACAGGGTTTTGTGTTAATCAGGCACGTTGTGTTCGTCGCTGAAACCTGTGGGAGCGGGTCGGTTTAGTTTTACGTGATTATTGAGTCGCTTCAGGACATTCACGGGTCCATCGCGTCACCGTCATGTCGTTGAACTGCTCACCGATGGTATCGACGCGCAGGCAAGAGCCTTTCTTCGAGTAGTACAAGATGCAGCGCGAGCTATCAAACGAGCAGGTGTCCAGTTCGAAGTAGTTGCGTGCAGCCAGCTCCTTCTCAACGCCACTGTATTCATAACCGTCGGTGGTGTGCATCGGTGTTGGCTTCCATCCTTGTTTGACGAGCTTGGACTTGGCCGCAGCCAAACGCTCTCCGACGACGATGCCTGCTGGCCCGCGCTTGTCGTTTGACGCCTGTGAGTCATCGGCAAACGCTGCGCTGATACCCATGCAATACAGTGCGATAAGTACAAGGATCGAAGCTTTAATTTCACAGTTCCTTCAGCTGACTTGTAGCTCGACAAAACCAGCCATGACTACCGCGCACCCGAGCGGATCTGCCCGGTTGCCTTTAATTCACGAAGCTTTTCTTGCCATGCGGCGCGATCGGTCTTGGGAGTTATCGGATCGAAAGCGAGATACTGCCTGTCACACCACGCATCGATTTGGCCGAGCCAATAGGTTTGACCGGCGTGCCCCGTGTCGAGGCGTTTCAGCAAGTAGCCGAGTTGTTGCCACGTCGGAACCAGTCGGAAAATGGTGCTGCGCCGTTTCGACGTAAGCTCATGCCAGTCTTGATCAAGTTTGGCCGTCAATCTGATGTGCAATAAGGACCACGGTATTTTGTCCAGTTTCGCAATCACCACCGCAAACACTTTCTCCGAAGGATCATCAAGCGCCTCGAACAGCTCGGACAGTTGATCATCGCGAAGCAGGCGTGTTGCGGCTTGGCGCACGGTCACATAGGTCGAGCGCAGCGCAGGTGTATGCCATCGCTCTGGCAACTCCACAGCCAGTTCTGCGGCGAGGCCAATCACGCCCAGCCAATGTTGTTTTGCCGTGGGTAGAGGCTGGCTCAAGCGCTGGGTCAGGACTGCGCGCGCATCAACTTCGTTACGAGCCGCAGCCCATAGCGCGAGATTGCGGACCGCCGGTGAATCATCCAATAAAGTTTCGCGCAGTACAGGTTTCGGATCGTCGAGCAGCGGCAGCAGCGCATAAAGCACGCGTACGCGGATTTTGGCGCCGGGGTGGGACATGGCTTCAAGGAGCAACGGCAGGCTCTGCGTCGCCGGCAGTGTCAGGCTCGCCGACACCGCCATCAACCGTACGGTCAACTCGCGATGAGCCAACGCGCTGCGTATCAGCGTTTCGGCAGTCTCGGGGGCTTCAAGCAACAGCGTAAACAGGTAGCGCGCGGCTTTGCCCTGGCGATTCAAGAAGTCGGCGTAGACCTCATCCCAGCAGTCCACCGATTGCAGCATCGCTCGGACCGCCGACAGTGTCTGGGCGTGGTCGACCCGGCGTTGCGCTGCCAATGCCATCAAGGGTTCCAGTGCTGATAACCATGCCTGGGTGTGAGCTGGTGACAGGTAGTGCTTCAGGCCATCCGCTGCCAAGTCGCGAACCTGAGGAACCCAATCGTTCAGACGTTCGATCAACACGGCTAATGCTTCGGGGGACGGTTGCCTGCACAGTTCTCGCACAGCGACTTCCCGGACGAAACCGTTGGAGTGATTGCTCACGTCTGCCCATGTACCGGTGTTATTGAAGTGAGCGAGTATCTCCAGCGCCTCGTTGCGCCGATAGTTTTCATAATGGGAAAGCTGTCCTTGATTGCGTGCCAACCGAGCCAGCCAGTCTTGTGTCGTGTTCATGGGCAGTCCTGTGCGTCCTTGCGGGTGCATATTGTTTGTGCAAAAGCAGCAGCCTACGCGACTTGCTCTTGCGGGCAAAATTCTGGGGGTAACGGGACAGATCTTTTCAGCAGGTAGCGGGGCAGTAATTTTTCGACGATCGTTCATGTTTAAAAAGACATCTTCAGTCACGCTCCCAGGCTACATATTCTTGCGCCTTTGCCTACAGCTACGCCAGAATCCGCCGGCTTGTGCGCCTAGGGGGCGGGTTTTATTGTGGTGCGGTCGCTGACGAATCAGCGATCGGGTTTCGCAGCCCGGATCAATCAAGGCGCACAGCGCTCCAGTTCGTTGTCATTTTTGGCAATGGTGCTTTATGGCGGCTGTGCGCGGGATACCTTCGGGTATGCCGGGTTCCTTGATTCCCGGTCTGCGAACCTGCGTACAGCTGCCACCTCTCTTCGTTTCGCAGCGAAACGTGGCGGCTCCAGTCATCAAGGAGCTTCACCATGATCAAACCAACACCCAACCCGCCCGAAACCGATCCCACGTCTCCCTACGAATCCCTCGATTCCAACAAGCTCCACGAAGCCGCTGACCGCGCGCTCGATCATTACCTGTCTCCAAACAATCTCCTGCCGCCGCCACGTAAGGCGCGTGGGATGTATGCGGTGACGGCGGATACCAAGAATGAAGAACTGCTGGCGGATGCGAGTGAAACGCTTGCTTCGGCGAAGACGATTGCTCAGGACATTTCCAGTTTGCTGCCGGCGCCGCAGCGGCGGGCGTTGTTGGGGGTTGCGCAGTTGATCATGCTGGGGGAGCTGGCGGTGAATCGGGTGATGGATAATTTGGAGGTGGCGGGGTGATGTCGTTGGCCTTGATCCGGCGCTGGGCCTTGGGATTTTAGGTGCGGCAGAAAAGCCCCTCACCCCAGCCCTCTCCCGGAGGGAGAGGGAGCCGACCGAGGTGTCTTGCGTTGTGCATCGACCTGGACGAGCGTGTTGATTATGGATTTTTGATGCTTATGCACTGCGGCAGAAGAGTCCCTCACCCAAGCCCTCTCCCGGAGGGAGAGGGAGCCGACCGAGGTGTTTTGCGTTATACATCGACCTGGAAGACCTTAGCGGCTATGGCTTTGCTGGGGTTCAGCGATGCTGGATTCAGAGCGATGCGTTCAGGTCGGCGTATCTCTCGAATATCCCCGTATCGGTTCCCTCTCCCTCGGGAGAGGGCTAGGGTGAGGGGCTTCCTGGCCGTGACAACAGGGTCTCCAGTCTGGCCAACGGCGGCGCATCCTGGTTGCGATCAAATACTTGGATTCCAACCTTGAGCAACCGTCCATTCTCTGCGCTAGCGATCACCTGTTCACAGCGCAACAACAATCTTCCTTGATCACATTCAACAGCCTTCATCCCATTCGGCAATCGCCCCTCCAGCCGTAGCTCAGCCATCCGGCTCTGCGCGGCAATCATCGCCACCGACCGATCCCTTAAAACCCCACTGCTCTGCGTCATCAACCCCGCCACACGCACGGCGGCGGACATGGCAACGGCGATGATCGCCAGTGCCACCAGCACTTCAATCAGGGTGAAACCTTCCTCTCGCGTTCGCGCGCGCATACATGGCCCAAAAGCAAAACCCAGCCCTCGACGCTAACCCCCGTCCTTGACGGCTTGACGACGGAAACACCCGAGGATTTTCAACATCCCTGACATATCTTCTTGCAACACTGCGCGTCGAATTCGGATCAAGCCAGGGAATGTCGAGATGGATATCGCACCTTTGAAAACGCTCAGTCAGTCGCCGCGCATGCCGCGTCGCCAGCAGGGTTTTACCTTGATCGAGATCATGGTGGTGGTGGTGATTCTGGGGATTCTAGCGGCGATGGTGGTGCCCAAGGTGCTCGACCGGCCGGATCAGGCGCGGGCGACGGCGGCGAAGCAGGATATTGGTGGGTTGATGCAGGCGTTGAAGTTGTATCGCCTCGATCACGGCACGTATCCGAGCATGAATCAGGGGCTGAAGGTGTTGGTCGAGCGGCCGGCGGATGCGAAGAACAGCAACTGGCGTTCGTACCTGGAGCGTTTGCCGAATGACCCGTGGGGCCGGCCTTATCAGTACCTCAACCCGGGCGCGAATGGCGAGGTCGATATCTTTTCCCTCGGCGCCGATGGCCAGCCGGACGGCGATGGCGTGAATGCCGATATCGGTTCCTGGCAGTTGTAAGGCCGGCCGTGAACACAGGTTCGCTCAGCGGGGCGAAGCAACAGGGCATGGCGATTATCAGCGCGTTGTTGATTGCCGCCGTGGTGGCGGTGATTGCGGCGGGGATGTTGACGCGTCAGAGCGTGGCGACCCGGGCGCTGGAGGCCGATCAGCAGCGGGTGCAGGGGCGTTGGCTGGCGCAGGGTGGTCTGGAGATCAGCCGGCAGTCGCTCTGGGATGCGCGCCTGCGTGATCCGTTGACCCGGCGCGATCAGCCTTGGGCGCAGCCGTTGTTGGCGGCGGGTTTTGCCGGGCGGCTGGAGGATGAGCAGGGCAAGTTCAACCTGCGCAATCTGGTCGCCAATGAGCGCATCGATGAGGCGCAGGTGCAGGCGTTCGAGCGGTTGTGTGAGCTGGTCGGTGTGAGCGCCGTTGTCGGGCAGCGCATTCGTCAGCGCGTGATTGCCGGTTATCCGCATCTGCTGAATGCGCAGATTGGCGCGACGGGCAAAGCGGGTTTCGACAGCGGCCGCGCGACGTCGCCGGATGCCGATCACAAACCGCCACCGCCGAAGGTGCCGATGCTGCGCACGCTGGATGATTTGCGCAGCGTCGAAGGCATCACCGATGCGCTGCTCGGCCAACTGGCGCCGTACGTGACGGTGATTCCGGCGACGACGTGGATCAACGGCAACACCGCCACGGCGCAGCTGCTGGCGGCGTATGTGCCGGGGCTTTCGCTGGAGCGGGCGACGGCGTTGATTGCCGAGCGTGACGCCGGGCGCTGGTTTATCAATCGCGGCGATTTCGTGAACCGCTTGCGCATGCCGCAGCTGGAAGTGAGCAGCGTCAAGGTCGGCATCACCAGTGACTGGTTTCGTTTACGTGGTGAGGCGCGGCGGGATCAGCGCCGGGTCAGCCTTGATGCTTTGTTGCATCGCAGCGAGGATCGGCTGCCGCAGGTGATCTGGTCGCGGGTGGGCGCATGAGCCAGTTGCGCGTCGGGTTGCCGCCATTGGCGGAGTTGGAGTTGCACAGCGAAGTGAGCTGCGCCTGGCTGGATCGTCAGGGGCAGGTCAGTGGTGAGGAGCAGCTAACTTTGATTCAGTTGGGGCAACGGCCGAAACAGCCGCCATTGCTGTGTTTTCTGCACCCGGCCGACAGCCTGCTCGCCAGCATTGATCTACCGCCGCTGCCCGCGAACAAAACGGCGGCCGCTGTGCAGTGTGCGGCGCAGGCGTTGATGCTCGGCGACAGCAGCCAGATGCATATCGGCCACAGCCCTCGCGATGCAAGCGGGCAGGTGCAGATTGCCTGGGTCTCGCGGCAGCATTTGCAGCGTCTGGCTGCGGTACTCAAGCAGGCGGGGTTGACGCTGCGCGGTTTGTATCCGGCGCCGTACAGCCTGCCAGTGCTGCCGGGGGTTGTCGCTTGTGTGGCGGACGGGCATTTGCTCCGGCGCGAGAGTTTGAACAGTGCGCAGGTTGAGCCGTTGCTCGGTGACGAAGTTGATGAGGCATCGTTCGCAGCTGAAGCGACGCAACGCTGGATCGGCCCCTTGCCGGGTTGGGGTTTGCACGGTGGTCTGCAGCAAAGCGGCGGCGAGCAACGTGGCTGGGGGCGCGCTGTCGGGTGTGTGGCTTTGGCCGTGGCGGTTTGGGTGATTGGTCTGAATCTTTACGCCGCTCGCGAAGCGCGGCAGGGCCAGCAGCTCAAGGCGCAGATGAGCCAGCGGGTGAAGCAGGCCTTTCCCGAATTGCCGGTGATTCTCAACCCGCTGCAACAGGCGCGTCAGCAACTCGAGCAGCGGCAAAAAGGCGCGGTCGATGACCCGGCGCAAAATTTCAATCGACTGGTGTTGCAGGCCGGCACGGGCATGCCGTTCATGGCTGGCAGTGTCGAGCGCCTGAGCTACCGTGACGGCGCTTTGCAACTGGCCTTGCTCAGCGATGCAAACCGTGGCGGCAACGAAAAGAACTGGCAAAGCACCTTGGCCCAGGCCGGCATCAGCGTCACTGCCGATGACGCAGGCTGGACGCTGCGCCCGAGCGATGAATCCAGCGCAAACACCAACGAAGACGACGACAGCGGAGCAGACGATGAGTAGGGCGACGCTGGCGATTTACCGTGCGCGCTGGCAGCGCTTGCGCAGCCAGTTGCAGGCGCGTTGGCAGCCGTTGGCGCTGCGTGAAAAACGCATGGTCGCCGGCATGGCGCTGGTGCTTGTCGGTCTGCTGATCTGGCTGACGCTGGTCAAACCACCATTGGCCAGGATCACTTTTTGGCAGAGCGAAACGCCCAAGTTGCGCGCGCAAACCGAGGCGCTGGAAGTGCTGTTGCGCAGCGTCAACGTCCGGCCGCAGGGGCAAAGCGTTGGCCAGTCGCTGGAGCAAAGCCTGCAAGCGGCGGGGCTGGCTGGGCACTACCAATTACAAGCGGCGGAGGGCGGTGCGTGGCAGTTGAATGTCGACGCCGCGCCGGCCGATACGCTGCTCGACTGGCTGCTCAGCCAGCCGTCACAACTTTCTCTGCAGGTGGTCGAGGCGCAGTTGCAACGCGCAAACGAAACCTCGACCGATGTCACCGCCGGCACATTGTCAGGCACCGTTCGCATGGATCAGGCGCAGGGCGCTAAGGAAGCTTCATGAAGGAGTCACGCTGCAAACCGGCACGTCTGGCGCTGCCGTTGTTGCTGATGGCATTGAGCGCGTGCAACAGCACCACGGCGCCGCAGAATCAGCCGCCGCTATTGGTCGACAGCGAACTCGGGCGGCCGCTGGCCAACACCCAGCGCAGCGGCGATGCGGTGGCCGATCGCGAACGGGCGCAGGCTCAGGCGCGGCCGCTGCCGAAGCAGTTGCATAACATCAGCCAGCGTGGGCGCAGTGGTGGTGCTGCGCCGAGCAACACGGTTGCGCGCAATCCGTTGGGCGAGCAACCGGTGACGCTGAATTTCGTCGAGGCCGATATTCAGGCGGTGGTGCGGGCGCTGTCGCGGGCCACCGGGCAGCAGTTTCTCGTCGATCCACGGGTCAAGGGCAATCTGACCTTGGTCTCGGAAGGTCAGGTGCCGGCCCGCCAGGCTTACGACATGCTGCTCGCGGCGTTGCGCATGCAAGGCTTCAGCGTGGTCGATGTCGGCGGTGTGGCGCAGGTGGTTCCCGAGGCCGACGCGAAACTGCTCGGCGGGCCGATCTACAGCGCCGACAAACCGGCCGGCAACGGCATGCTCACGCGCACGTTTCGCCTGCAATACGAAAACGCGGTAAACCTGATCCCGGTGCTGCGCCCGATCGTTTCGCCGAACAATCCGATCAACGCTTATCCCGGCAACAACACCGTGGTCATCACCGATTACGCCGAGAACCTCACCCGTGTCGCGCAGTTGATCGAGAGCATCGACACGCCGAGCGCGATCGACACCGATGTGGTGCAGATCCAGAACGGCATTGCCGCCGATATCGCGCCGATGGTGGCCGACTTGCTCGACGCGCCGGGCAATGATCCGACGCAGAAAATCGCCGTGATCGGCGACCCGCGCTCCAACACCATCATCATCCGCGCCGGCAGCCCCGAGCGTACCGAGCTGGCGCGCAACCTGATCTACAAACTCGACAACGCGCAGAGCAATCCGAGCAATCTGCACGTGGTTTATCTGCGCAACGCCCAAGCGGCGAAACTGGCGCAGGCGCTGCGCGGTTTGCTCACCGGCGAAAGTGATAGCGGCAGCAGCGACGCGGCGCGGTCGGTGCTCAGCGCGATGGGCAGCAGCACCGGCGGCAATGCCGGGCAGAACGGCCAGAGCAGCACGCCGAGCACTGGCACTTCAACGACGACTGGCAGCGGCGCAACCGGCGGTAGCTATGCGCAGGGCAGTGGCGGCGGCAGCAGCAGTGGCGGTACGCAGAGCAGCGAACAGAACGTTGCTTTCAGCGCTGGCGGTGTGACGATTCAGGCTGACGCCACCACCAACACACTGCTGATTTCCGCGCCGGAACCGCTGTATCGCAACCTGCGTGAGGTTATCGATCTGCTCGACCAGCGCCGTGCGCAAGTGGTGATCGAGAGCCTGATCGTCGAGGTTGGCGAGGACGATGCTAGCGAATTCGGTGTGCAATGGCAGACCGGCAATCTTGGCGGCAAGGGCGTGATCGGTGGCGCCAATCTGGGTGGCGCGGGTCTCAATACGGGAGCGAAGAACAGCATCGACGTACTGCCGCAGGGTTTGAACCTTGGCTATGTCAACGGCACGGTCGACATCCCCGGCATCGGCAAGATTCTCGACCTGAAAGTGCTGGCGCGGGCGCTGAAGAGCAAGGGCGGCACCAACGTGCTGTCGACGCCGAACCTGCTGACCCTGGACAACGAAGCGGCGAGCATTTTTGTCGGCCAGACCATCCCGTTTGTCAGTGGCAGCTACGTCACCGGCGGCGGGGGCACCAGCAACAACCCGTTCCAGACCGTCACCCGCGAAGAGGTCGGCCTCAAGCTCAACGTGCGCCCGCAGATTTCCGAGGGCGGCACGGTGAAGCTGGATATCTATCAGGAAGTCAGCAGCATCGATGAGCGCGCGTCCAACAGCGTGACCGCCGCCGGCATCGTCACCAACAAACGGGCGATCGACACCAGCATTCTGCTCGACGATGGGCAGATCATGGTCCTCGGCGGGTTGCTTCAGGACGGCTACAGCCAGAGCAATGATGCGGTGCCGTGGCTGGGCAGCCTGCCGGGCATCGGCGCGCTGTTTCGCAACGAACGCCGGGCGATCACCAAGACCAACCTGATGGTGTTCCTGCGCCCGTACATCATCCGCGACAGCGAAGCAGGGCGCAGCATCACCCTCAACCGCTACGACTTCATGCGCCGCGCCCAGGGCGGCTTGCAACCGGAACGCAGCTGGGCGATGCCCGACATGCAGGCGCCGCAATTGCCGAGCGCTGCGCAAGGCGTGCCAGCGCCGGGGGCGGGGCCGGGGCCGACATCAGGCCCACGCGCCACGATCAAAGCCGTACCGATTGAAGGGAGCACGCGGTTTTGACTGAGATGATGACGGTGGCGAGGGGATTCATCCCCGCTCGGCTGCGCAGCAGTCGTAAACCGGGCACACGCGATTTTCCTGGAGAAATCGGTTCTCAGGTTTTGGGTCTGCTTCGCAGCCCAACGGGGATAAATCCCCTCGCCACAGGGGATCGCATTGCTACAGAGGATCTCATTGCCACGGCACCGATTGAAGGGAGCACCCAGTTTTGACTGGAATGATGACTGTGGTGAGGGGATTTATCCCCGCTCGGCTGCGCAGCAGTCGTAAAACCGGTACACGCGATTTGCCTGTAGAAACCGGTTCTCGAGTTTTGGGTCTGCTTCGCAGCCCAACGGGGATAAATCCCCTCGCCACAGGGAATCGCATTGCCCCAGAGAATCTAATTGCCACAGAAGATCGCATTGTCACTGAGGATCCCATTGCCACGGTACCGATCGAAGGGAGCACCCGGTTTTGACTCAGATGATGACTGTGGCGAGGGGATTCATCCCCGCTCGGCTGCGCAGCAGTCGTAAACCGGGCACACGCGATTTGCCTGGAGAAACCGATTCTCAAGGTTTGGGTCTGCTTCGCAGCCCAACGGGGATAAATCCCCTCGCCACAGGGGATCGCATTGCCCCAGAGAATCTCATTGCCCCAGAGGATCCCATTGCCACGGTCTCGATTGAAGGGAGCACCCGGTTTTGACTGAGATGATGATTGTGGCGAGGGGATTTATCCCCGCTCGGCTGCGCAGCAGTCGTAAACCGGGCACACGCGATTTTCCTGGAGAAATCGGTTCTCAGGTTTTGGGTCTGCTTCGCAGCCCAGCGGGGATAAATCCCCTCGCCACAGGGGATCTCATTGCCCCAGAGGATCTCATTGCCCCAGAGGATCCCATTGCCACGGTCTCGATTGAAGGGAGCACCCGGTTTTGACTGAGATGTTGACTGTGGCGAGGGGATTTATCCCCGCTCGGCTGCGCAGCAGTCGTAAACCGGGCACACGCGATTTGCCTGGAGAAACTGGTTCTCAGGTTTTGGGTCTGCTTCGCAGCCCAGCGGGGATAAATCCCCTCGCCACGGGGGGGCTCATTGCCCCAGAGGATCCCATTGCCACGGTCTCGATTGAAGGGAGCACCCGGTTTTGACTGAGAGGATGACGGTGGCGAGGGGATTCATCCCCGCTCGGCTGCGCAGCAGTCGTAAAACCGGTACACGCGATTTGCCTGGAGAAACCGATTCTCAAGGTTTGGGTCTGCTTCGCAGCCCAACGGGGATAAATCCCCTCGCCACAGGGGATCTCATTGCCACAGAGGATCGCATTGCCCCAGAGGATCTCATTGCCACGGTACCGATTGAAGGGAGCACCCGGTTTTGACTGAGATGATGATTGTGGCGAGGGGATTTATCCCCGCTCGGCTGCGCAGCAGTCGTAAAACCGGTACACGCGATTTGTCTGGAGAAACCGGTTCTCAAGTTTTGGGTCTGCTTCGCAGCCCAACGGGGATAAATCCCCTCGCCACGGGGGATCGCATTGCCACAGAGGATCGCATTGCCACAGGGGATCTCATTGCCACGGTGGATTGTGGGGAGCATGGACGATGAGTGTATTGCCTTACGCCTGGGCCAAGGCGCAGCGCATTCTTTTGCGCGATGGCGTGTTGACGGTGTGCCCATCGACGCCCGGCTGGTCGATCAGCGAAGTGCGTCGGCAGTTTGGCGCGACGCAGGTCGAGCGGGTGCGTGATGACGAGCTCGACGGTTTGCTCGCCAGCGCTTACGCCGATACCGGCAGTGCGGCGGCGGTGGTGGGTGCTGCGGAAAACGAAGTCGATCTCGATCGGCTGATGCAGGACATGCCGGAGATCACCGACCTGCTCGACACCCAGGACGGCGCGCCGGTGATTCGCATGATCAACGCCTTGCTCACCCAGGCCGCGCGCGATGAAGCCAGCGACATTCATATCGAACCGTTCGAAACCCATTCGGTGGTGCGCTACCGCGTCGACGGCACTCTGCGCGACGTGGTCTCGCCGCGCAAGGCGTTGCACGGTGCGCTGGTGTCGCGGATCAAGATCATGGCTCAGCTCGATATCGCCGAAAAACGCTTGCCGCAGGACGGTCGCATTGCCTTGCGCGTAGCGGGGCGGCCGATCGATATTCGGGTGTCGACGGTGCCCACCGGCCACGGCGAGCGCGTGGTGATGCGCCTGCTCGACAAACAGGCCGGGCGCCTGCATCTGGAAACTTTGGGCATGGATGCGCAGGTGCTGGCCAAACTCGATCATTTGATCCGCCAGCCCCACGGCATCGTGCTGGTCACCGGGCCGACCGGCAGCGGCAAAACCACCAGCCTCTACGCGGCGCTGGCGCGGCTGGATGCGAGCACCAGCAACATCCTCACCGTGGAAGATCCGGTGGAATACGATTTGCCGGGGATCAGCCAGATTCAGGTCAACGCCAAGATCGACATGACCTTTGCCCTCGCGCTGCGGGCGATTCTGCGCCAGGACCCGGACATCATCATGATCGGTGAGATCCGCGATCTCGAGACTGCGCAAATCGCCGTGCAGGCCTCTCTTACCGGGCATCTGGTGCTAGCGACGCTGCACACCAACGACGCAGTGTCGGCGGTCAATCGACTGGTCGACATGGGTGTAGAGCCGTTCTTGCTCGCGTCATCCATGCTCGGCGTGCTTGCGCAGCGCCTGGTGCGACGCCTGTGCAATCAGTGCAAACAGGAAGACCCGGCGACGCCCGGCACCTGGCGGCCGGTCGGTTGCGCGGCGTGCAATCACACCGGTTACAGCGGCCGCACCGGCATCCACGAATTGTTCTGCATCGACGACAACATCCGCACGCTGATTCACCAAGGAGCAGGGGAGCAGGCCCTGCGCGCGGCGGCGTCGAAAGCGGGGATGTTCAGCCTGCGTGAGGACGGTGAGCGCTGGATTCGCAGCGGTGCCACCGCGCCGGAAGAAATCCTTCGTGTGACACGGGACGCCTGATGAATCGCTATCGCTTTGAAGCGGCGGATACCACCGGGAAAATCGAGTCCGGGCACCTTGAGGCGGACAGCCAGAGCGCGGCGTTCAGTGCCTTGCGCGGGCGTGGTCTGACTGCGCTGTCGGTGCACGAGGAAAGCAATGTCGCCCGACACGGCGGCGGCGGTTTGTTCAGCGCCAGACTCTCCGACAACGACCTCGCCTGGGCCACCCGGCAACTGGCGAGCCTGCTCGGCGCCAGTCTGCCATTGGAAGCAGCACTGAGCGCGACGGTCGAGCAGGCCGAGAAAAAGCACATCGCCCAGACCCTCAGCGCCGTGCGCGCCGATGTGCGCAGCGGCATGCGTCTGGCGGAATCGCTGGCGTCGCGGCCACGGGATTTTCCCGAGATTTACCGCGCGCTGATTGCCGCTGGCGAAGAGTCTGGCGATCTCGCCCAGGTGATGGAACGGTTGGCCGATTACATCGAGGAACGCAACAACCTGCGCGGCAAGATTCTTACCGCGTTCATCTATCCGGGCGTGGTCGGGCTGGTGTCGATCGGCATTGTGATTTTCCTGCTCAGCTACGTGGTGCCGCAGGTGGTCAGCGCGTTTTCCCAGGCGCGGCAGGATTTGCCCGGGTTGACCCTGGCGATGCTCACCGCCAGTGATTTCATTCGCGCCTGGGGTTGGTTGTGTGCGGCGCTCATGGCCGGGGCGTTCTGGAGCTGGCGTCTATATTTGCGCAATCCGGCGGCGCGTTTGAGCTGGCATCACCGGGTGCTGAAGCTGCCGCTGTTCGGGCGTTTCATTCTCGGCCTGAACACCGCGCGATTCGCCTCCACGCTGGCAATTCTCGGCGGTGCCGGGGTGCCGTTATTGCGTGCACTGGAAGCCGCGCGACAGACACTGTCCAACGACCGCTTGAGCCTGAGCGTCAGCGAGGCCACGGCGAAGGTGCGCGAAGGCGTCAACCTCGCCGCCGCGCTGCGCGTGGAGAATGTCTTCCCGCCGGTGCTGATTCACCTGATCGCCAGCGGCGAGAAAACCGGTTCGCTGCCGCCGATGCTCGAGCGCGCGGCGCAGACGCTTTCCCGGGACATTGAACGACGGGCGATGGGCATGACCGCGCTGCTGGAGCCGCTGATGATTGTGGTGATGGGCGGGGTGGTTCTGGTGATTGTGATGGCGGTGTTGTTGCCGATTATTGAGATCAATCAGTTGGTGCAGTAGCTGGGTTTGAGTTTGGCCGGGCCGGCCTCTTCGCGAGCAGGCTCGCTCCCACAGGAGGAACGCATTTCAACTGTGGGAGCGAGCCTGCTCGCGAAAGCGCCAGTCCCGACAACACAAAACTCAAATATTTTGCACCGGCCTGACCCTCACCCGAGTCCCGATCCGCCATCCTCGGGTTCTCCATTCTGTCATCTGCAACCACCCGCCAACGGCTCCAGCCCGATTCAGCCAAACCCCCGATCCAGACATGCCGCGACACCCCGCAAACACCCGAGAAATCCGCACCAAAATCCCCGCGCAGCTCCCGAGGTTTTTTCCTTTATCTGTCACCGGAAGCTGCGAATTTCTCCCTGCGGCTCCACTGCGGTGGACCCTCCCGGTGTCATGCAAGCCTTCCGAAACCTGTGTTCCAAACCAAGTTGAAAAGGAGATTCTTCATGTTCAAGCGCACTCTGATCGCCGCCTCACTGACCGTCGCCGCTCTGGCATCCGCTCAAGCCATGGCCGTTACCGGTGGTGGCGCCTCGCTGCCTGCCGCGCTGTACAAAGGTTCTGCCAACAGCATCCTGCCAGCCAACTTCAGCTACGCCGTGACCGGTAGCGGCGTCGGCAAAAGCGCTTTCCTGACCAACAACGCTGCCCAGTTCAGCACCACCGGCACTGTGCACTTTGCCGCTAGCGACTCGATCCTCAGCGCTTCGGAACTCAGCACCTACACCACCAACTTCGGTGCTTCGTACGGCCCGCTGATCCAGCTGCCATCGGTGGCCACTTCGGTTGCCATTCCGTACAAAAAATCCGGTCAGACCGCGCTCAACCTGACCAGCGCTCAACTGTGCGATGCGCTGTCGGGCACCGCCACCACTTGGGGCGCTCTGCTGGGTAACGCCGACAGCACGCCGATCCGTGTGGTTTACCGCAGCGTGTCCAGTGGCACCACTGAAATCCTCAGTCGCCACCTGAACGCCGTTTGCCCGGGCAAATTCGCCGTCAACTCCACCTTCACCAACGCTCGTCTGCCGGCCGGTTCCGCGCTGCCATCGACTTGGGTCGGCGTAGCCAACACCGCTGATGTGGCCACTGCGGTGAACGCCGTGGACGGTTCGATCGGCTATGTGGGTCCAGACGGCGTGAACGCCACCAGCAACGCTGTGGTTGCCCGCGTCAATGGCGTCCAGCCAACCAACGCTAACGTGACGCTGGCGCTGAGCACTGCACCGGTGCCAAGCGCACCTGCCAACCCGGCTGGCTGGGCCCCGGTCGTGCCTAACCCGGCAAGCGGTTACCCGATTGTGGCTTACACCAACTTCATCTTCGGCCAGTGCTACAAAGATGCAGCCGTGGCCACCGCCGTGCGCAACTTCCTGACCACCCACTACAGCAACCCGGGCAACAACGTCGCCACCGTCGCCCACAGCTTCACGCCGGTTCCCAACAACTGGAAAACCGCTGTGACCGCCAACTTCATCACCAACACCTCGGGCAATAACCTGGACATCAACAACGCCAACGCCTGCAACGGCATTGGTCGTCCTTTGTAAGCCTTGTCTCAACTGCAATGAAACGGCAGCAGCCTTCGGGCTGCTGTTTTTTTTTGCCGATTTACTCCTCGAACATGAAGTTTGTGTGACATCCGTTCGGTCGTGAGGCTCGCCAACTGCCTATGTCGTAACAGCAGGGCTGATCCGACCTGCCACCCAAAAGGACCTGTAGTGATGCTTGCTCGCACCTCCCGTCACAGTAACCGTATCCGGCCGATCAAACGTGGCGCGGGCGATCCCGCACAGTGGCTGCTCAAGCCATTGGCGCAAGCCGTCGCCTTGTGTCTGGTGGCGGGCAGTGCCGAGGCGGCGACAGCGTTCAGTTCCACCTGGTTTGCCGCGAAGGGCGCAGCGCAGCAGGCTTCGGCGTCGCGTCCGGGTGGGAGCGGTCTGCCGGGGATGACCCCACCGCTGGCACAGCAGCAACGGGCCAGCCAGCAGTTGCAGCGCTCTTTGCAGACGCTCAATAACACCGTGGCAGCGATTGCCGCTCAGCAGGCCGCACAAGCCGCTGGACGTGCCGCCGCATTGGGCAGTGTGCAAGTGGTTCCGGACGGATTGGGCGAGGGCGGCCTGAAGGTCGATAACAGCCTGAGCCAGGGCTGGATGAACGCCAAAGGCCCGCAACAAACCCAGGCCGACGGCAAGACCACGGTGAAGATCGAGCAGACCGCCGACAAGGCGATTCTCAATTGGGAAACGTTCAACGTCGGCCGCAATACCACAGTGGAATTTGCCCAGCAGGCCAACTGGGCGGTGCTCAATCGCGTCAACGATCCGAGCGCACGGGCCAGCCAGATTCAGGGGCAGATCAAAGCGGACGGCACGGTGATGCTGATCAACCGCAACGGCATCGTCTTCAGCGGTGGCAGCCAGGTCAATGTGCGAAATCTGGTAGCGGCAGCCGCGAACATGACCGATGCACAATTTCGCGATCGGGGTCTGTATTTCGACAGCACCGGCAGTCAGCCAACCTTTACCGACGCTGCTGGCAAAGTCCTGGTGGAGCGTGGCGCAGCCATACAAACGCATCAACCTGCGCTCTCCACCGACGCCGGCGGCTATACCTTGCTGCTCGGCCAGGACGTGCAGAACGACGGCTCGATCAGTACGGCCAAAGGTCAGACGGTGCTGGGTGCGGGGGACCGTTTCTATATCCGCAAGGGCTCGGGCACCGACGGCAATGGTTATTCAACCACTTTCGGCAGTGAGGTCATTCCCGGTTTCAAGGCTGACAGCTCGGGCAAAGTCAGCAACACCGGCCTGATCCAGGCATCCACCGGCGACATCACCCTGACCGGCCGCGACGTTGTGCAAAACGGTGTGCTGCTGGCGAGCACTTCGGTGGCGACGCGCGGCACCGTGCATTTGCTCAATCCGGCCAGCGATGCCCAGGGCCGTGTGACCCTGGGCGAAAATGGCGTCAGTGCGATTCTGCTCGACAGCAGTGATCTCACGGCCCTGGACAGCCAGCGCGAGGCGGCGCTGACCGGCGTCAATGCCAACAACCGGATCCGCAGCGATCAGTCACGCATCGACATCGGCAGCGGCGGCACCGTCGAATTCAAAAGCGGCTCGATCACCCTTGCCACCGGTGGGCAGGTGGCGGTTGCCGCGGGACGGCGCAGTCTATTGCGCGAGGGTGCGGTGATCGACGTGTCCGGCGCCCTCGGCGTCAAAGTGGCGATGGCAAACAACAACATCAAGATCAACGTCCAGGGCAACGAGCAGCGTGATGCGCCGGTCAATCGCGAGAACGGCGCGCTCAACAGTAACGACATCTGGGTCGATGTCCGTGAGCTGGTATTCGTGCCGGCGGGCACCAACGGTTACGCCACCGACCGCTGGTACACCGCCGGTGGGTTGTTGGAGGTCGGCGGATACCTCGGCACTCAGGGCCATGGCGTTGGTGAATGGATGGCGCAGGGCGGTGAGGTGCGGTTTTCCGGAAAGGACGTGATCAGCGAAAAAGGTTCGCTGATCAATGTGTCCGGCGGCACGCTTGATGTGCAGGGCGGCGAGATTCGCCAGAGCTGGCTGCGCGGTGCGGACGGGCGGTTATACGAAGTGTCGCGTGCGCCGGGCGATATTCTCTACAACGGTCTTTACAAAGGTTACGAAAGTCACAGCGAGCGCTGGGGCCAGACGGATTATTTCTATAGCCCGCTGATCGCGCCGACGCGTCGTCAGGAAGCGGGTTACACCGTTGGCCGGGATGCCGGCCAGTTGGTGATCGCCACGGGCAACGCCGTGCTGGAAGGCCAGCTGTTGGGTGAGGTGTTCCAGGGCGAACGGCAAATCCAGGCACCGCGGGCAGGTCTGGACGGCTATGCCCAGACCCAGACCGCCCGGGCGCGGCGAGGGCAGTTGGTGGTTGGCAGTTACGATGCTGCTTATGTCGCTGCCAGTGCCGGCCTGCTCTATCAACTCGACCCGTTGCTCGATCAGGTGCAAGTGGGGGGCGCGCATGCCAGCGTAGCGAACGCAGGGCTGACCGACGCGGTCGCGGCAGAACGCGCAGGCAAACTGTTCCTCGATGCCGGGCTGCTCAATGGTTTCGCGCTGGGCGCGCTGAAGATCTCGGCAAAAAACACGATTGAAGTCAATGAAGATGTGACCGTGGATCACGGTGGCAACATCACCCTGTTCAGCCCTGACGTGCAGGTCAATGCCGATCTGATTGCGCAAGGCGGCAGCCTGCAATTGGGCAACGTTTTGAACCAGCTCGCCACCGATCGGCGTGATGACACCAGTCTCCAGGTTTCAGCAGGCAAGCAAGCGCGGGTGACGGTTGCGCAGGGTGTGCAGCTGCAGGCACGCGGTCTGTGGAGCAACCTGTCGAGTAACCCGGACGACGCGGGCGGCCTGGCGTACCTCAATGGCGGGACGGTGTCGATCCGCAGTACCGGCGACATTCTGCTGGCCAGTGGCAGTCTGGTCGATGTTTCGTCGGGCGGTGCGGTATTGGCCAACGGCAAGACGCGTGGCGGCAAGGGTGGCGACGTGACGCTTGAATCCAGCGCCAACAGTGCGCCAGGCCTGTCGCGCATGGTGCTCGATGGCGAGGTGCAGGGCTATGGCGTGATCGGCGGCGGCACCTTGACCGTGCAGGCCAGCAAGGTGCGGATCGGCGCTTCCGGCGAAGTGGCCGAAGACCAGACCCTGCGCCTGACGCCGGAGCTGTTCCGCACGGGGTTCAGCGCCTACAACATCATCGGTCTGAAGGGGCTGGAGGTCGCCGCGCAAAGCGCGATCGATGTGCAGATGCCGGTCTATCGATTTGGCGAATCCGCCTCGACCATTGTGTCCGGTATGTCGCCGCGCGCTGCGCTGGAGCTATGGACGCCCGCGTTATTTCAGGAAGACCCGCTCAAGGGCGTCTTGACGCAAAGGGCCGGCGCTTCTGTCGCATTGCAGGCCGGCGCGACGCTTGCTGGCTTGATTGATCCCGCCAGCAGTCCGTTGTCGATTGGCGAAGGCTCACGGATCAGTGTCGATCCCGGTCAGCGCATCGGTTTGCGCGGGGCAGGCCAGATCACGCTTGATGGTGAACTCAACGCCTGGGGCGGTATTGTCGATATCCGTCAACAGCAGTTCGGCGCGATTGATGTGGCGACGTCCTTGCAAGAGGCCGATCCGACCCCGCACAACCGTTCGATCTGGATCGGTGAACATGCCTTGATCGATGTCGCCGGTCGGGCAGCGACCGCTGTCGATGCGCTGGGCCGCGTCTACGGCCAGGTTGGCAAGGGTGGCTCGATCATTGTCGGTGGCGAGATTGATGTGAAGAAAATCACGGCGACCGCTGCCGATGCTTACGTCATCATCCGCCAAGGTGCGCGACTGGAAGCGTCCGGTGCGCAAGCCGTGCTCGATAGCGGTGGGCAAGGCCCCGTTCGTGTGGCCAGCGATGGCGGACGGATCACCCTGAGTTCCTACAATGGTCTGTTCATCGAGGGCAGTCTGCAGGCCAGTGCTGGCGGTGCAGGTGCGGCAGGCGGGCGTCTGGAGATCGCTCTGGATACACCGGCGTACGGTCCCGCGAACTTGAGCAATGCGGTGCGCGTGCCACGTGAAATGATCATTGCCCAAGGGCCAGCGCCGGCACTGCCGCAGCCGCTGCGAGCGGGTGAGGCTTCGCCACTTTTACGCTACGGGCGTACACGCTTGAGTGCCGATCAGCTGATGAGCGGTGGCTTCGACAGCGTGAGTCTGCTGAGCAACGGTCTGATGACGTTCGACGGCGATGTCGACCTGCACATGGGACAGGGCCTGAGTCTGTTCGCCGGTTCTCTTTCATTGGCCGAGTCGGCGAGTGACAGCGCCCGGGTCAACCTCAGCGCACCTTACCTGCGCCTGTCAGGGCTGGGCACCTATTTGAGCTCGGAAGTCAAAGTGCGTCCGCGGGTGATGAGCAATCCGACAGCGCAGTTGTCCGGCGCGCAATTCACCGCCAGCGCGAACCTGCTGGACGTGGGCAACTCGCTTTCATTCGGCACCGAAGGGACTCTTGTGCAATCGGCCGCACCGGCGCTGGCGGTCAGCCGCCGTGGCTTTGGTCTGGTCACGCTCGACAGCCAGGGCGACTTGCGCTTCCTCGCGCCAACCGATGAACAGCAGCGCAGCCGTCTGTGGACTGCGGGTGACATGCACATGCGGGCTGCGCAGATCTACCCGGCCAGTGGCGTCTCGGCTGAGGTGCGAGTGGGCTATCAAAGTATGGCCGGATCGGTGCCGGAGCATACGTTGCGTATCGGCAATCACGGGGCGGCGCCGACCGCTTTGCCTTACTCGGTGTTCGGCAGCCTGACACTCAGTGCGGGACAGATCGAGCAGGGCGGCGTCATTCGTGCGCCTTTGGGGCTGATATCCCTGGGTGATGACGTCATTGTCAAAACCCGTGAACTTCACCTTCTGCCGGGCAGCGTGACTTCAGTCAGCGCCGCCGGACTGGTCATGCCCTATGGAGGAACCACCGACGGGATCGACTATCGGTACAACGGTAAGTCGGTGATGTTGAATGGCATTGCCGGAGCGACCTCCGGGGTCATCCTTGATGCGCAATACACCAATGTGCAGGCCGGGGCGGTGATCGACCTTTCGGGCGGCGGCGATTTGCGCGGTGCCGGTTTTGTCTCCGGACGAGGTGGCTCCACTGACGCGCGTTTCAATCCGCTGGTACGCAATGCCACCGATGGCACCTTCAGTTTGCCGGGGCTGGCCAGCAACCCCGTGTATGCAATCGTGGCCGGTGACCAGAGCCGCTATGCGCCGATGCTGGCCGAGGCCGGCGCGGTCGACCCGCGTATCGGCCAGCAGATCACCCTCGGGACCGGCGTTGCCGGACTGGCACCCGGCACCTACACCTTGTTGCCATCGACCTTTGCCTTGTTACCGGGCGCCTTGCGGGTCGAAATCAATGGTCAAGCGATTGCGGGGCCGATGGACAGTGCGTTGAAGTTGCGCAATGGCTCGTGGACCACGGCCGGACAGCTGTCGATTGCCAACACCGGGATTCGCGACAGTTTGCCCAGCCAGGTCATCGTGACGTCTGCCGATGTGCTGCGGCGCTATTCACAGTACAACGAAACCGGGTTCAGCCAATTTGTGCTCAATGATGCTGCCCGCCGCGGTCTGCCGCGCGCCCGCACACCGCTGGACGGCAACACGCTGCACCTGCGCATGGTCAGTGGCGGCGAGCACGACTCAGCCCTGGATTTCAACGGGCAGGTGCTGTTCAAACCTGCCAGCGGCGGGGTTATTGGTACGGCGGTCGTTCAGGGCGGTTATACCGGCGCAGAGTTTGAAATTCTCGGTGCCGGGCATACGCGAACGCCAGGGTTCGACGGTGTATCGCTGTACGCCGACACCCTCAACCGCTTGAATGCCGGACGTTTGACCATCGGTGGCACCCCAACCGTGTATTACGGTTCGGAGGGCGGCTCGATCAAGGTGATCGGCAATACCTCGGCGATTCGTCTGCGCGAAGGCGCGATCCTCTCGGCGCCAGAGGTTGTGCTGAGCAGTAACAGCGCCAATGGCGGCATCACCATCGATGCGGGAGCGGGCGTCAATACCTTGGGGAGAGGTAACGTCCCGTATGATGCCGCAGCCGGTTTCGTCTACGAACCGGGGCGCTCCAGCCTGCTGGTGGTGTCCAACGGCTGGACGCCGGTGCTTGCGCCCACCGATGGCGGGGGCGGGAGCATTCGTATCGGCAACTGTCCGACGGCCGATTGCACCGCTGCGGCGTTGCTGTACTCCAACGGCAGCATCATCGCCGCCACTGACAAAGACTTCGAACTGGGCGAAAGCGTGCGCTTTGGCACTCGCCAACTCGGGCTTTCGGTCGGTGTGGTCAATGCCGGCAGTCCGCAAGCACTGGCCGCAGCCAGCGGCCGCACACCCGCGGGCCTGACGCTTAACCAGAACGTGCTGGATCGCCTGTTGCAGGGCGACACGCAATCTGGCGCCCCCGCCCTGGAAACCCTGAGTCTGGTGGCCCGCGATGCGTTCAACTTTTTCGGCAGCGTGACCCTCGACACCATTGATCCGCAGACCGGCCAGAGCCGTTTGCAGAATCTGGTGTTGGGTAGCCCGGCCATCTACGGCTCGGGCGCTGCCACCGATGTCGCGACGATCCGCACCCGCAATCTGATCTGGAACGGGGCGACTCAGGCCCCGGGTACGGTGGTCAACGACGGCGCCGGCAACGGGCACGGCACGCTGGATATTCAGGCGCAGCGGATCGAATTGGGTTATGGCCCGAACCCGCAGCCCAATGGCCTGGATCGCAATAACCGACTGGCCCTGGGATTTGCCAACGTCAACTTCAACGCCAGCGAGCGCATCACCGCCAACCACAAGGGCAGTCTGGCGGTGTACGAATCCCAAGGAGCTTATGACGCGGTCAAGGGGTTCAGCTACAGCGGCGGCAATCTCAATCTGCGCACGCCATTGCTGACCGCCGAGGCCGCCTCGGTCAGTGAACTCAAGGCGGGCAACAACCTGACGCTGAGTGGTAGCGCCACAACGGCTGCCGCGGATGCCCTCGGTGCGCAACTGAGCCTGACGGCACGCAGTGTTGTGCTCGACAGTCGCATCGTCCTCGCCAGCGGCAAGCTGCTGGTCAATGCCGAGGATGATCTGCTGCTTGGCAGCGGCGCACAGGTGGACATGGCGGGCCGGGTTCTGCCGTTCAATGATGTGCAGAAATACAGCTGGGGCGGCGACGTGTCGTTGCAGAGCAACAACGGCAATATTCGTCAGTTGGCGGGCTCGCGAATCGATCTGTCCGCCGTCAACAATCAGGCCGGGCAATTGAACGTTGTGGCCCTGGCCACTGACGCTGGACAGGTTGATCTGCAAGGGCAGATTGTCGGCAGCAGCAGTGGCTATTACGACGCGGGCGGTACGTGGGTGCCGTACAAGGCCGCTGGCGTGGACATTCGCGCCCAGCGCCTGGCGGGTGATTTGAGCGAGGCCTTTGCCAGCCTTAACCTGCGCTTGAATGCCGGCGGGGTAGTGGGCAGTCGAAGCTTCCAGTTCAAGCAGGGCAATCTGCGTATCGGTAACGAACTCAAAGCGGGCCAAGTCAATGTCTCGGTGGACAACGGCAACCTGACCGTGGACGGGGTGATCGATGCCAGTGGTGAACGGGTCGGCAGCATTCGCCTTGCCGGCAAAAACGGTTTGAACCTGACAGGCAACGCGCTGCTCGATGCCCATGGCCGCGTACTGCGCGTCGACAGCTACGGCAAAATCATCGACGCACCGAACCGCGCCATGGTTGAACTCAATTCAGATGACGGCGTGCTGACGCTGGCCGCTGGTGCACGGATTGATCTGCGTCACGGCACCGATGCCGTGCCTGGAAACCAGGCGGGACAACGCGATGACGTGTTGCGTGGGACGCTGGAGCTGAATGCACCGCGCCTGGGCGGCGGAGACATTGCGGTGGATGCCAGCGGTACGTTGAGTATCCAAGGTGCCCGCTCCATCGGGCTGAATGCCGTGCGAAGTTACAGTGATGCTGCCGATGGCACCGATCCGGCGGCCAGCGGTCGCCCGTATCAAGTGATCGATCAAGCCTACCTGGATCGCATTCACTCAGACAGCAGCGGCTTTATCGATGCGGCGCTGGGTAACAGTGATCTGCTACAACGCAAACTGGCCGGCCTCAACAATGCGACCTATGCCGATGCGTTTCATCTGCGCCCGGGGGTGGAAATCGTCAGCAAAACCGCTGACGGCGATCTGGTGGTGCAGGGCGATCTCGACTTGTCCGGCTACCGTTACGCCAGCCTCAACCCGCACACTCGCCGGACCTCGGTGTATGGCAGCGGGGAAGCGGGCAGCCTGTTGATCCGTGCCGGTGGCAACCTCGATATCTACGGCAGCATCAACGACGGTTTCGCACCGCCGCCGGAAACCGTGGACGACGCCGGCTGGAAACTGTTGCCGGGGATACAGCCTTTCGGCGGTGACCTGATCGTACCGGGCAGTGGTGTCAGCCTTGCCGAAGGGACGCTCTTTCCGGTTGGCGCCACCTTGAATTACGACCTGCCGATTCAAGCCGCCACACTGGCCGCGGGCACGGTGTTGCCGGTTCAGAGCACTTTGGCCGCACCTTACGTGTTACAGGGTGGAACGGTGCTGGCCGGCGATGTGCATGACGCGGCGGGTAACCTGATGTATGCCGCCGGTACGTTGCTCGACAACGCTGTGACCCTGCCGGCCGGCAGTCGTTTGGGTGCAGGTATCCGCTTGAACAACGCCACCGCACTGCAGGCCCTGCTCTGGCCCAAAGGCGTGCCGCTGCCGGGTGCGGTTGATGCCGACAATAAAACGGTGGGTGTTGTGTTGAACGGAACGTTGGCGCTGTTGCGGGGTTCGCTGATCCCCTCCATGACCAACGTGAAGCTCGCCGATGGCACGGTATTCCTCGACCTGCGTCCTGCCAATGGAAACCAGCAAGGTCGAAACTGGGCGATCGCCAGCATGCTGCCGGCGGGCAGTGCGTCGTGGTCGATGCGCATGGTGGCAGGGGCCGATCTGACCGCGGCCGACAGCCGTAGCGTGAAACCTCAGGCCAGCGTTGGCAACTTGCAGATGGCCGACACTCACTATGGTGTGAGCATGATCGAGGTGGCCGGCAAACTGGTCTGGGCGGTGGATAACGAGTATGGCTTTACACCGTACGAACCGGTTCCCGAGGAATACCTTGTGCTCTGTGATATCGCTCCCGGTTCTTGCGCGCCCATGGCGCGCAGTGTGTGGGCGCCTGGCAACTGGATGGGCATGCCGGATTACACACCGATGAACGATGACGAATTGTTCTGGTGCTCCATCGACCCGGCACTGTGCATTGAAAACAATCCGAGCAAGAGCGCCCAGGCCCACACGCAGATGTTCAGCGTTTTGCGTACTGGCACCGGCGACCTGGATTTGATGGCGGCCGGTAACCTCAGCATGGCTTCACCTTTCGGCGTCTACACCGCCGGCACCCAATCGGCAGACGTCGACGCGCGTTATAACCAGCCCCGCGGAAGGCTGTCGGCTGATGGCTCGGTATTGGGCAGCGCTGGCAGCGATTACGAAAAATGGGTCGATGGCGGCAGTGCCAGCCTCTATCAGGCCTGGTATCCGCAGATGGGCGGTAACCTGACGATCAATGCCGGCGGGTCTGTGTCGGGTGACGTGCTTGGCCGTCGCTCGGTCGCCACGGGCGACGGTACGCGGGAGCAGGTGCCGAGTGTGGCGGTGGGCAATTGGCTCTGGCGCCAGGGCACCGGCAACAACGATGTACCGACTGCCTGGTGGATCAATTTCGGCAGCTACGCTGCGCAGCCATTGCCAGCGCTGGGCGAGGAAACCAGACCTTATCTGGTGGGCTTTACCGGGTTCGGTACGCTGGGCGGCGGCAACATCAGTCTGAGCGCCGGCGGGGATGCAGGCATGCTCAAGGCCATGGGCGACGACAGGTATGCGTCGTACCCTCGCAGTCAGGGGTTGATCGTGGCTGTCGGCAGTACGGGCCGCGTGGACAGTGACGGGAACCTGCAACTGACCGGTGGCGGAGACCTGGATATTCGTCTGGGCGGTGTCCTTAATCCGTCTCTGCAGGCACGTGCCGGCCTGGCGGGTACCGGCACGCCGACGCACGACTTGCAGGGCGCGCTCATCAACCTGCGCGGTGCGGCGCAACTGACGGGCGCCGCGTTGGGCGGTATCAATCTGCAGTACGGCGCCTCGGCGCTGTTTCATGACCCACGGGAAACGCGCGCCTTCGACCCGTTCAACTCGACGGCCAGTAATGCCAGTGGTGGGCTGGTGCTGATTCCCGGTGACTCCGGCATGCGCCTCAACACCCGCGGCGATCTGGTGTTGGGTGGCGCCGCCGATCCGGGCCGCGTGAGGTTGCAGAACTCCACACCGTTTACCACGGCGGATGGCATTTACCATGCCGGTGGCGGTTTGAGTGGTTTCTCGCTGTGGACCGATCACACGGCCATCGATTTGTTCTCGGCCGGCGGCAACCTGACGCCCAGCACCCAGTTGATGGAAACCACCGGGCAGGACCCCGTCGCCGGGCTTAACGGGTCACCGACCGATGACCGCTTCGTCTTTCCTTCGATATTGCGTGCCGTGGCCGGCCAGGGCTCGATTTATGCGGGACCATCAGCGGCCTACGGCATAGGCAACCCGGCGCCGGCTCTGGCCTGGTCATTGCTGTTGGCACCTTCCAGCGCGGGGCAGCTTGAACTGATCGCTGGGGATTCGATCTATGCCGGCGGCTACGCCATCAACCAGTCAGGGGCCAGCCCGGCGGCGCTCGCCACACCGTTTGCACCCGCGTTCAATGGCTACGGCAACAACCAGTCCGCTCGGCCGATCACGACCAACGCCGGCAGCGATGGTGTGCTGGCGCAAACCAATTCGCGCTATCCACTGTTTGCCTTTGGTCCCGATAGCTACTCGGGGTCTAGCAGTGTTCAGGGGCCGGCGCGCTTCTATGCACTGACCGGTGACCTGGTAGGAATTCGCACGGGCGAAACGCTGGCGTTCGCGACCACGAAGCGCACCTGGTATGAATCGGCAGGCCCGGTGTGGATGGTGGCGGGGCGTGACATCGTGGCGTCCGGTACCAATTTGGGGCAACCCACGTTTGCACCCGTTGGGGGCATGAGTCGCAATAACGAACAGGTCGCGTCTACCGGCAATCTGTTCGTGCATAACGATGCGCACGACATTTCGCGGGTTTCGGCCGGGCGAGACATTCTCTACAGCAGCTTCGACATTGCCGGCCCGGGTGTTCTGGACGTCAATGCCGGGCGCAATATCCTGATGGAAGATCGCGCCAGCATCACCAGCCTCGGCCCTGTCGTGGCAGGTGATCAGCGCCCCGGTGCGAGCATCGTGATGCAAGCGGGTGCGGGCGCGCAGGGGCCGGATTACTCACGGTTCATTGCGCGTTATCTGAACCCGCAAAACGTCGCGGATTCAGCGGTGACCCTCAGCGCGCAGCCGGGCAAAGTGGTCAAGACCTACGTCGAAGAACTGCAGAGCTGGCTGAGCCTCGGTTATGGCTTCAAGGGTGGCGACGAACAGGCGCAAGCGTTCTTCGCCGCACTGCCGAGTACCGAACAGGCGATCTTCGCCCGCCAGGTGTACTTCGCCGAACTGCGTGCCGGCGGCCTGGAATACACCGATGCCAATGGCCCGCGCACCGGCAGTTACTTGCGCGGTCGCAACGCCATTGCGGCGCTGTTCCCGACCACTGATGTCGCCGGCAATCCGATTCGCTACGACGGCGATATCACGATGTACGGCGGCGCCGGGGTCAAGACGCTGTTTGGCGGCGATATCCAGATGCTCACACCGGGCGGTGGTCAGGTGTTCGGCATCGAAGGCGCGGCGCCGCCGTCGACGGCGGGGATCATCACCCAAGGTTCGGGCGATATTCAGTTGTACTCGCAAGGCAGCATTCTGCTCGGCCAGAGCCGGATCATGACTACGTTCGGCGGCTCGATTCTCGGCTGGTCCGCCGAGGGCGACATCAACGCCGGTCGCGGTTCGAAAACCACCGTGGTCTACACACCGCCAAAACGTGTCTACGACAACTGGGGCAACGTCACGCTGTCGCCATCGGTGCCGAGTACCGGCGCCGGTATCGCCACGCTCAACCCGATCGCCGAAGTGGCACCGGGCAACATCGACCTGATCGCGCCACTGGGCACCATCGATGCCGGCGAGGCGGGGATTCGCGTGTCAGGCAACGTCAACATCGCCGCGCTGACGGTGGTCAACGCCGCGAACATTTCGGTGCAGGGCAAAGCGACCGGCGTGCCGGTGGTGTCGGCGGTGAATACCGGCGCAATCACCTCGGCCAGTTCGGCAGCATCCTCCGCCACCCAAGCGGCGGAAGACGTCGCCCGGCAGCAACAGGCAGCGGCGCGGCAGAACCAAGCCTCGGTATTCACTGTGCAGGTGCTCAGCTTCGGCAACGAGCAACTGGCACCAACGCGCGATGGTGCCAGTCGCGCGCCAGCGACGGGTTATAACCCGGACAGCCCGGTGCAGGTGCTGGGCGCCGGGGCATTGGATGAACAGGCTAAGCAGCAGCTGACCGAGGAGGAGCGTGGGCAGCTGACGTTGTAAAAGGCTCTCGTGCAGTACGTTTGGGCGGCCGGTTGGCCGCCTTTTTTTATGAATGGTTATGGATATTTTTTACGGGCGTGCAACACCGTCAGAATTTTGATGTGGTCTGTCACCTGATAGACCAGTAAATAATTCGAGTTGATGACCATTTCGCGAGTGCCCGGTATTCGGCCGGAGCGGAAACCATGCGGTATCCAGGAAAGCCTTCGCGCTGCGGCGCTGAGCCTTTGGTGCAGTGCAACTGAAGCGACAGTGTTGCGTTGTTCTACGTATTCGATGATGTCAGCCAGGTCTCCAAGAGCCGGTTTACTCCAGCTAACCGGCAGCGCGTCGATTCTTGCGTCTCTCTTCCAGCATCTGACCTAGCAGCACCATTGCCTCATCGTGGGGAATAGGCGGACGTGGATCATCAAGTGCGGCTTGTACCTTGGCGCGATACCAAAGATCGTAATCCGCAGCCTCTTCTTCGGTTTCGAAGTCTGAAACGATAAGTGAAAGTTCAGCGCTCATCATGACCTCCATGATCAATGTGAAGCAGTCTAAGGGGATGTGGGCTCGTTGTCGTCACTGGCGGGACGAGGGAGACATCATCCGCAAACAGACGATGCAAATCTGTCAGACGCTTCGCTTGTGATGCACGTGAAGTCGATCAGCTGTGTAGTTCAATTCTGTAGGAAATCAGCTTTTGGTCATCGGGCTGACAGCCGCCGCTCAAAGCTGCGGCCACAGCCACGCTGCACTCAGTTACCGTCTGCAACCTTACGCTCGATCTCATCGACTTTGCGCTGTAGCTCTTCAGCTTCCTGCTCTTTGACCCGAGTGGAAGACGGCGTGATGACTTTGTCTACGCCCTCGGTGTTGTTGTCGCGGTCCTGCAGATCGCGCTCGACCACGTTCACCGGTTTGCCGCTGGCATCGGTGGGTGGGGCGTTGGGAGTTTTGTCGTCGTTGGGGTTCATGGCGCTGGCCTCCTGTGGGTGTACACATTGGAGACAGCGCGGCGGCAGACGTTCGAAATTTTTCAGCTGCGAGGCCCTCTCCGGCAGGAGAGGGCACTGTGGCTTTTTTCAGTCCTTGAGAATGTCGCGATCCTTGGTTTCCGGCAGGAAGAACGTGCCGAGTATTGCCGTCGCCACTGCAATGACGATCGGGTACCACAGCCCGTAGTAGATGTCACCGGTGGCGGCGACCATGGCGAACGCCACGGTCGGCAGGAAGCCGCCGAACCAGCCGTTGCCGATGTGGTAGGGCAGCGACATCGAGGTGTAGCGGATGCGCGTCGGGAACAGTTCGACCAGCCACGCGGCGATCGGGCCATAAACCATGGTCACGTAGATCACCAGCACGGTGAGCAGGAGTAGCATCATCGGGTAATTGATTTTCGCCGGGTCGGCTTTTTCCGGGTAACCGGCGTCTTTCAACGCGGCGCCGAGGTTGGCGGTGAAGGCGTCGTTGCGGGCCTTGAAGTCGGCGGCGGTGAGGGCGCTGCCTTCGAAGCTCTCGACAACGCGGTCACCGATGCGCACCTGCGCGACGGTGTTCGGTTCGGCGGCGACGTTCTCGTACGGGATCGCGCGTTTCGCCAGCAAGGTTTTCGCCAAGTCACAGGAACTGGTGAATCTGGCCTTGCCCACCGGATCGAACTGGAACGAACACTGATCAGGATTGGCGATCACCTTGACCGGATTTTTTTCCTGAGCAACGAACACGTCCGGGTTGCCGTACTGGGTCAGCGCAGTAAAGATCGGAAAGTAGGTCAAAGCAGCCAGAATGCACCCGGCCATGATGATCGGTTTGCGCCCGATGCGATCGGACAGGCTGCCGAAAATCACGAAGAACGGTGTGCCGATCAGTAGCGATCCGGCGATCAGCAGGTTGGCGGTCTGCGCGTCGATCTTCAATGTTTGCAACAGGAAGAACAGCGCATAGAACTGCCCGGTGTACCAGACCACTGCTTGCCCGGCGGTGCCTCCGAGCAGCGACATGATCACCACTTTGAGATTGTCCCAGCGCGCAAAGGATTCGGTCAGCGGCGCTTTCGAGGCCTTGCCTTCGTCCTTCATTTTCTGGAATACCGGCGACTCGCTCAGTTGCAGGCGGATGTACACCGACACGGCCAGCAGAATGATCGACAGCAGAAACGGAATCCGCCAGCCCCAAGCCTCGAACGCCTCGTTACCCAGCGCCGTGCGGCAGGCGAGAATCACCAGCAGCGACATGAACAGACCGAGGGTGGCGGTGGTTTGAATCCACGAAGTGAAAAAGCCACGACGGTTGCGTGGCGCGTGCTCGGCCACGTAGGTCGCTGCGCCACCGTATTCGCCACCCAGCGCCAGGCCTTGCAGCAGACGCAGGGTGATCAGAATCACCGGGGCAGCCACGCCAATGGTGGCGTAGCCGGGCAGCAAGCCGACGATTGCTGTGGACACGCCCATGATCACGATGGTGATCAGAAACGTGTGCTTGCGCCCGATCATGTCACCCAGACGCCCGAAGACGATGGCGCCGAACGGCCGCACCGCAAACCCGGCGGCGAAGGCCAGCAGGGCAAAGATGAATGCGGTGGTTTCGTTGACGCCGGCGAAGAAGTGTTTGGCGATGATCGCCGCCAGCGAGCCGTAGAGGTAAAAGTCGTACCACTCGAAAACCGTGCCCAGCGAGGAAGCGAAGATGACCTTGCGCTCCTCCTTCGTGATACCGCCGCTGCGCGGTGGCGTGCCGGTGGATGCTGTGTCGATTGTGGCCATGGGTGTTCTCCGTCGTGCTTATTGTTGTAGGCCGGAGTCCCCCGTTACTGCCTGTCGCACTCTGGCCCGTTGGCATCTGCCGCCGTTGCTCTAGCGTGAAGCTTGCACAGTCTGACCGCCTCGCAGGGCTGCAAGGTTTCCTGAAGCATAATCAGCTTTTGCCAGATATCCACTCGGCCTACGCTTTGACCCAACGCTGCCGGCTCCAGGCGCTCAACCAATCGACCAGAAACACCAGCAACAGCATCGCCAGAATCACCGTACTGGCCTGGGCTTCCTGGAACAGACTCAAGCTGACATACAGCATCTGGCCCAGGCCGCCAGCACCGACAAAGCCCAGCACGCTGGCCATGCGGATGTTGTTTTCCCAGCGATACAGGCAGTAGGCGAGCAGTTGCGGGGCAAGGTTAGGCAGGGTGCCGTAGCAGAACGCGAGGATCGGATTGCCGCCCTGCAAACGGATCGCCTCGGCCGGTTGTGGCGGAGTGTTTTCCAATGCTTCGGCAAATAGCCGACCGAGCACCCCAGTGGTGTGCAGGGCAAGGGCGAGGGTGCCGGCGTTCGGTCCGAGACCGGCGGCAAGCACCATCAGCGCCGCCCAAACCAGCTCTGGAATCGCCCGCAAGCCGTTGAGCAGCAGGCGCGCCGCACTTTGCAGCGGCCAGCCGAAACGCCCGGCAGCGGGCAGCGCGAGAACGATGCCGAACAGTGCCGCAAGCAGGGTGCCCAACGCGGACATGGCCAGTGTTTCCAGCGAACCGTGGGCAATGGCTTTCAGGTAACCGGCGCTCAAGTCGGGACTTAGAAAGCGCTGCACGTAACTGCCCATCTGCTTGAGGCTATTGGCGCTGCCGAGTTCGGCGAGATCCAGTTCCAGATAAGCGAAGGAAGCGAACACCGCAAATGCGATCACGACGATCAGCAGCAGGTTGATCAGGCGCCTCATGTCAGCCTCCAGCGCAGCAAGCGGCTGAGTTGATCAGCGCACAGCACCAGGAGCAGGAACGTCAGCAACATGCTGGCGACTTCACCGCCGGCAAACATGCGGATCGACAGATCGATCTGTTGCCCCAGCCCACCGGCACCGACAAAGCCCATCACCACCGAGGCACGGATCGCGCACTCCCAGCGATACACCGTGTACGAGAGCAGTTCGGCGGCGACATTCGGCAACGTGCCGTAGGCAAACGCCGCCAGTCGACCGCTGCCGGCCTGCAACAATGCGTGCGCCGGGCGCTGGTCGGTGGACTCGAATATCTCCGCGTAAACCTTGCCGAGCATACCGCTGTAGGTGATGGCGATGGCCAACACGCCCGCCGCCGGGCCGAGGCCAACGGCACGCACAAACAACAGCGCCCAGACGATCTCCGGCACGCTGCGCAAAAAGATCAGCAAGCCGCGTACCGGCCAGCGCAGCAAGCGCCCGGGCAGGCTCGGCACGCCGCCCCGTGACGCCGCCGAGAGCGACAACGCGCGACTGGCGATCAGGCTTGCCGGCACTGCCAGCAGCAACGCCAGGGCCATTCCCGCTGTGGCAATCGCCAGGGTTTGCAGGGTGGCTTTGAGCAACAGTTGCAGGAACGCCTGATCGTGCGCCGGCGGCCAGAATGCCGAAACAAAACGGCCCATTTCGTTCTGGCTATCGGCCTGAAACAGCACGCCCAGGTCCAGCTCGCTGAGCTGAATGCCCGGCCACAGCAGGGCCAGCGCCAGCAGCGTCAGCAACAATCGCGGCCACGCCGCCGGGTCCCGTGAATCGGCTTTCAGCATCGCGGAATCTGCACAATCAAAGGCGCGACCGCCGGCGCAGGCGATTGCAGTTGTTCATTGGCGTACAGCGCATCGAGTTTGTCGCGACTGACTTGATCGGATGGGCAATCGAAAAGAATCTGCCCGTCGCGCAAACCGATGATCCGTGGAAAGTGCGCCAGCGCCAGATCCACCGCGTGCAGGCTCGCCACCAGCGTGACGTTGTGCTCGCGGGCGTGACGCGAAAGGATCGACAGCGTATGGCCGGCAAGCACCGGGTCCATGGCCGAGACAGGTTCGTCGGCAAGCAATATTTCCGGCGCCTGATACAGCACTCGCGCAATGCCGACGCGCTGCAATTGCCCGCCGGACAACTGCTGGCAATGGGCGAACAGTTTGTCGCCCAGATCCAGCCGCGCCAACGCCGCGCGAGCGCCCGCCACATCCAGTGGATGCAGCAGGTTCAGCAGACTTTTGCCCAGACTCCACTGACCGAGCTTGCCGGCCAGCACCGCCGTAATGACCCGCTGACGCGGCGGAATCGGCGGCGCCTGATGCACCAGGCCGATGCGCGCACGCAGGCGCTGCCGCTGGTGCGCCGACAAGTGCCAGGCGCGTTCGCCAAGCACTTCGATGTCGCCACTGCTGGGCTTGAGCGCGGTGGCCAGCAGATTGAGCAGGCTCGACTTGCCAGCGCCGGACGGGCCGATGATGGCGACCTGTTCGCCAGCGCCAATCTGCACGTCGATGATACGAAGGGCATCGACGCCATTGGCATGGCGCAGGCTGCCCTGGGTGAGGCGTAGGGTCATTTCAGCAGTTCGGCGGCGCGGGCGGCTTCCTCGATGCCCTTGTAGTTCTCGGGCTTGGTCTCGATGAAGCGACTGGCGGCCTGCAGATCGAGGATCTTCTTCTGCTCAGGATTGGCCGGGTCGAGGTCGAGGAAGGCTTGCTTGATCTTCGCGGCCAGCTTCGGATCAAGGGTGCCGCGCACGGTCCAGTTGTAATCGAAGTAGGTCGGCGTGGTGGCGAAGACTTTGACCTTGTTGGTGTCGACCTTGCCGGCGTCGACCAGTTTCTGCCAGACGCTGGCGTTCAATACACCAGCGTCGACCTTGCCGGCCTGCACCCAGGCAACGGTGGCGTCATGCGCGCCGGAGTAGGCGACACGGCTGAAATAGCCTTCAGGCTTGATGCCGTCGTTCTTCAGCATGAAGTAACGCGGCATCAGACTGCCCGAGGTGGACGACACCGAACCGAAGGCGAAGGTCTTGCCCTTCAGGTCGGCGAGGCTTTTCACGTTCGGGTCGGCGGTGATGAATTTGCTGGTGAACTGCGCATCCTGTTCGCGCTGCACCAGCGGGATCACTGGTGTAGTGGCGTCGGTCTTCAAACGAGCCTGCACAAAAGTGAAACCGCCGAGCCAGGCCATGTCGAGGCGATCGGTGGCCAGCGCTTCAACCACCGCCGGGTAGTCGGCGACAGGCACAAACTGCACCTTCATGCCCAACTGCTGCTCAAGATAGGCACCCAGCGGTTCGAACTTGCGCAGCAGCTCGGTCGGGGCTTCGTCGGGAATCGCGCTGACGCGCAGGACATCAGCGGCTTGCGTCATCAGGGCAGAAAAGGACAGCGCCAGACCGGCGGTGAGGGCGAGGGTACGCTTGAACATAGAATTCTCCGTTTCGTAAGCGTCAACATTCGAAGGGCAGCCGCTACCGGGCGGCGCGCCACGTCAGGGTAGACGAAACGGCGAGGTTATACGCATTCGCGAGGAGATTGGCCAGCCTCCGTGCCGGCGCGGTGTGTCTGTTTGTGTACGGTTGCGGTCAAGCCGCTTCCGGCAGTTTGGCAATCACCTTGATTTCAAAATCGAAACCCGCCAGCCAGGTCACGCCGACAGCGGTGATGGTCGGAAACGGCGCTTCGCCCCAGAACTCCGGCACCACAGTCCAGATCGTTTCGAACGTCGAGTGCGGATCGACCATGAACACGGTGACATCCACCGCATCATCGAAGCTGCAACCGGCCGCAGCGAGGATCGCGTTGAGGTTGTGGAAGGCGGTGCGCACCTGATCGCGCAGATCGGCCTCGGGCGAGCCATCCTCACGGCTGCCGACTTGTCCGGAGACAAACAGGAAACCGTTGGAGCGAATCGCCGGCGAGTAACGGTGACGTTCATACAGGGCGTGGCGGGCGGGTGGGAACACTACATCGCGCTTGGACATGGGGCTGACTCCATCAGTGGTTGATGGAGTGACTTTAGGTATTTGCAGCTGCTGGATAAACGCGCAAGCTTGGCGTTCACTGTTTGCAAATTCCAAACAATCGAGGGGCGCGGATGGACCGGTTCGATGCGATGCAGGCCTTTGCCCGGGTGGTCGAGGCGGGCAGTTTCACCAAAGCTGCCGAAACCCTGCACATGAGCAAGACCACGGTGACGCAACTGGTGCAGCAGCTGGAGGCGCGGCTGCGGGTCAAGCTGCTCAATCGCACTACGCGCAAGGTCAACGTCACCGCCGATGGTGCGGCGTATTACGAGCGGGTGATCAAGTTGCTGGCCGACATGGACGACGCCGAAACCAGCCTTCCCGGTGCCGCCGCACGGCCACGGGGGCGCTTGCGCATCGACGTGCCGAGCCCGTTCGCGCGGCACATTCTGGTGCCGGCGTTGCCGGAGTTTCATGCGCGCTACCCGGACATCCAGATCGACATGGGCGTCAGCGACCGCATCGTCGACATCATCGATGAGAACGTCGATTGCGTGGTGCGCGGCGGCGAATTGCTCGATCAATCGCTGATGGCGCGCAAGCTCGCCGATCTACCATTGGGGGTATTTGCCGCGCCGGCTTATCTGGCTCGCGAAGGTACGCCCGACCATCCACGCGAACTGGAAGACTCCCATCATCGGGTGGTCGCGTTTCTTTGGGCTCGCACTGGTAAACCTCTTCCGTACACGTTGCACAACGGCACCGAGCGCTTGCAGATCAAGGGCCGGCATGTGCTTGCGGTAGATGACGGCAATGCCTATCTGGCGGCGGGACTGGCGGGCATGGGGGTGTTGTGGTTGCCGACGTATATGGCCGATGCGCATGTCGCGCGCGGCGAGCTCGTGCCGTTGTTTGAGGGCTGGCGCCTGGAAAGCATGCCGCTTTACGTCGCGTATCCGCCGAACCGGCATGTCAGCTTGAAATTGCGGGTGTTTATCGACTGGATTGTGGCGTTAATGGCGTAGGGTTCTGGTGCGCTTATTGCTTTACGTGAAGGCAGGTCGTCAGAAAAACAACCAACCCGGCGACCCGAACGTGCTCGTGATGAGAGGCGCACGTTCGACCCAAGGAGCTATGCGCGTAATGAATATGTACATCGATATCGTCGGCGCCTGCAATCTGAGCTGCCCGTCATGCCCGATGGGTAATTCGGAAAATGCCAATTTCAAGAAAGCCATGCAGCTCGAGATGTTCACGCAGATTGTCGACAAGGCACGGCGTGAAGGGGTCAAGGCGATCTTTTTGTACAACTGGACCGAGCCGTTGATTCACCCGCGCATCGGTGAGTTCGTCGAAATCATTAACGCTGCAGGTTTGCAAAGCGGCATCAGCTCCAACCTTAACCTGGCCAAGAACATTGAAAGCGCGATGCTCGCCAATCCCTGGTTCTTCCGTGTCTCCCTGTCCGGGTTCCACCAGGATACCTACCGCCAAGGGCATGTCGGCGGCGACATCGAAGTGGTCAAGCAGAACATGATCAAGCTGCATGACCTCAAGCAGCGTCACGGCCTGAATACGCTTATCGAGGTCTATTACCACCGCTATCTGGATAACCTCGAAGAAGAGGGGCTGATGCGCGAGTTCAGCGAGCGCCTGGGTTTCAATTTCTCCACCGGCTACTCGGTGATGATGCCGCTGGAAAAAACCTTCGCCATCGTCGAAGACGATGCCTCGGTCACCGACACGGACCGGGAAACCCTCAAGCGCCTGGCGTTGCCACCGTATGCAGACCTGGTCAATCTGGTCAAGCAATACCCCAAACAGGCGTGCACCCTGAAAGATGATTGGCTGGTACTCGATTGCAATGGCAATACCGTGCTGTGCTGCACGATTTTCAATCAGGCGGAATACAGCGTCGGCAAGTATCTGGACATGCCGGTACAGGAATTGATGAGTCGCAAATCCACGCAAAAGAACTGCGTGGACTTGTGCAACCGCTGCGCGAAGAACGGTCTGCACATCTACTCCGCATCGCCCAACAAGGGGCCGCTGGAAAGTCATGCGGTCAATCGCATCATCGACTTTCAACGACGCACGATTCTCGAACAGCCGATCGATAGCGAACGTCTGGGCCGTACAGGTGAAGTCAGCGCCGAGCACTTCGATGAGGAGCAATATTTGCGCCTCAATGCCGACGTAAAGACTGCAATCGCCACAGGCGCCTTCTCCAGTGGCTATCAACACTACGTCCTGTTTGGGCGTCTCGAAGGGCGGCTCGGGGCGGGGTTGAATACGATCGTTTGAGATACCCGGGGCGACGGCCATGGGTTGTTTGAAGGTGTGGCCCGATGACGTGATTGACTCTTTACCGGTTCCGGCCAACTATCGGCGCACAACAATGTGACCGATGGATTGAAACTTGACCGAACGACGCCAATTCAGCGGAGGCATGAAGGGGAAAAACCTCCGCTATCTGAATGAGCACAGCGATAACGCGCAGTTGACGCGCACCGGCTTTCTGCTGCTCGAACACTTTTCGCTACCGGCCTTTACGCAGACGCTGGACGCCGTGGTGACTACCAATCTGTTGCGCCCGGGGCTGTTTACCTCGCGCACCTTCGGGCTGGGTGAGGGCGAGGTCATCAGCGACCTGGGGCTGGTGATCCGCCCCGATGCGCGTCTGGACTCAGCAGCGCTCGAGGAATTGGATCTGCTGGTGGTCTGCGGCGGTTATCGCACTGAACTGCGAGCGAGCGATGGGTTTGTGCACTTGCTCAAACTCGCGGCGGAGCGGGGCGTCAGTCTGGCCGGGTTGTGGAACGGTTCGTGGTTTCTCGGGCGTGCCGGGTTGCTCGACGGCTACCGTTGCGCGATTCACCCGGAACATCGCCCCGCGTTGACGGAAATTGCCAAGGCTACGCACGTCAGCAGCGAGCCTTATGTGATCGACCGCGACCGGCTCACCGCGTCGAGCCCATCGGGGGCTTTCCACATGGCGCTGGACTGGATCAAAGGCCTGCACGGCAAGGCGCTGGTCGAGGGTGTCGAGGACATTTTGGCGTTCGAGGAATCGCGCTACCGGCGAATCAAACCGGATGAAAACATCTGCGTCAGCGCGCCGTTGCGGGAAGTGATCAAGCTGATGGACGCCAACCTCGAAGAACCGCTGGAGCTGGAACAACTGGCGGTCTACGCCGGCCGCTCACGGCGCCAGCTCGAGCGCTTGTTCAAGGAACAACTGGGCACCACGCCGCAGCGCTACTATCTGGAACTGCGCATCACCGAAGCACGGCGCCTGCTGCAACACACCGAGCTGTCGCAGGTGGAAGTGCTGGTGGCGTGTGGTTTCGTTTCACCGAGCCATTTCAGCAAGTGCTACAGCTCGTATTTCGGTTATCGGCCTTCGAAGGAAAAACGGCTGGTTAAATAGATCGACCGGTGCAATCCCCAAAAACCCTCACCCCAGCCCTCTCCCAGAGGGAGAGGGAGCCGACCGAGGTATCTTGCGCTGTACATCGACCTGAAAGATGGGCGTCGACTTTGGATTCAATACAGCGCTTTCAGGTCGGCGTAAATCTCGAATATCCCCCAATCAGTTCCCTCTCCCCTCCGGGAGAGGGCTAGGGTGAGGGGTATTGAGGGCGGGTCTGTCAGAGACGATCAGCATCGATTACAGCTTGCGCAAACGCCGCCGGGCTTTCCTGGGGCAAATTGTGCCCAACCCCACCCTCAATCAACCGGAACTGATATTTCCCGGTAAAACGCTTGGCATAGTCCTCAGGCTTGGGATGTGGCGCACCATTGGCGTCGCCTTCCAGGGTAATCGTCGGCACGCTGATCGAAGGCGCAGTAGCCAATTTTTCTTCCAGCGCGGCATATTTCGCCTCGCCCTGCACCAGGCCCAGCCGCCAGCGGTAGTTGAACACGGTGATTTCGACGTGATCGGGGTTCTGCAACGCTTGGGCGCTGCGGTCGAAAGTGGCGTCGTCGAACTTCCACTGCGGCGAAGCCAGCTGCCAGATCAGTTTGGCGAAGTCGTGGGTGTTCTTTTTATAGCCGGCACGGCCGCGTTCGGTGGCGAAGTAGAACTGGTACCACCACTGCAATTCGGCTTTCGGCGGCAGCGGGTTCTGCCCGGCGGCCTGGTTGCCGATCAGGTAGCCGCTGACCGCCACCAACGCCTTGACGCGCTCTGGCCACAATGCTGCGACGATGTCCGCCGAACGCGCGCCCCAGTCGTAGCCGCCAAGCACTGCTTGCTTGATCTTCAGCGCATCCATGAAGTCGATCACGTCGCTGGCCAGCGCCGCCGGTTGGCCGTTGCGCAGGGTGTTTTTGGACAGGAACTGCGTGTCGCCATAACCGCGTGCATACGGCATCAGCACGCGGTAACCCTTGGCCGCGAGCAGTGGTGCGACTTCGTCGTAGCTGTGAATGTCGTAGGGCCAGCCGTGCAGCAGAATCACCACTGGGCCATCAGCGGGGCCGGTTTCGGCGTAGGCCACGTCGAGCAAGCCAGCCTTGATGTGCTTCAGCGGGCCGAAGGGCGAGGGCGCGGAATAGCTGACGGCGGCGGGTTCTGTGGTTTGCGCCTGAGCGCTGCCGACGGCGCCGAACAGTGACAGTGCCAGGACTGACAAGCCGAGCGCGGCGGTGATTTTAGAGGTGTGAAGAGCCTGTTTCATACTGACGTCTCCTTTGCGAGCCTGTGGCCAAGGGGCTGGATGAACCCTTGAAACCCTGGGTGCATTGAAGCGTGGCGAGGTATCTGCTCTGTGTCGCCAGAGAGCGTTTTTGCATTGGGTTGTGTAGCAGCGGGGCGCGTACACAGTGTGATACATGGCGATGAAACGGTGAGTTTTCGCGCGAAAATAATAAGTGGCTGTTTTAAAACAAAAAAAATTTTATTTCGGGCTTCCCAAATGAAATGAATGTTGTTAAATTGCGGCCCGTTCTCACAGCGATCCTAACGGAGCCGCTGATCAGAGCTACAGGGGCGTCGCCAAGCGGTAAGGCAGCAGGTTTTGATCCTGCCATGCGTTGGTTCGAATCCAGCCGCCCCTGCCATCTACGAAAAAACGCCAACTTCGCAAGAAGTTGGCGTTTTTTTATGCCTGCGATTTACCGCGCTCGAGCCAGGCATGCGTGCGCGATGCCGAAGCACCGCGCACGCCGGTCACTCAGTGCGGTGCGCGCGGGATGGTTTTCATCAGGTCTTCAGGGCTGATGTGGCCGACCACGCTGCCCGGCTGCGGCAGGTTCAGAATGTGGCCTTTCATCTTGCCGATGATGTGCATCTCGCACGGCTTGCAATCGAACTTCAACGTCAGCACTTCATCGCCGTGGATCAACTGCATCGGCGCGACCTTGGTGCGCACGCCGGTCACGCCTTTGGCCTGTTTCGGGCACAGGTTGAAGGAGAAACGCAGGCAGTGCTTGGTGATCATCACCGGCACCTCGCCTGGCTCTTCGTGAGCTTCGTACGCCGCGTCGATCAGCTTGACGCCGTGACGGTGGTAGAAGTCGCGGGCCTTCTGATTGTAGACGTTGGCGAGGAAGGTCAGGTGCGAATCCGGGTACACCGGCGGCGGCGTGGTTTCGGCCTTGCGGCTGCCACGCGGATGCGCGGCGACACGCGCCGCAGTCAGCGCTTCGATCACTTCGCGACGCAGCGACTTGAGCTGCGAGTTGGGAATGAAGAACGCTTGCGGCGCATCCAGCTTGACGTCGGTGGCGTGGTACTGCGTGGTGCCGAGCTGACCAAGCAGGTCGCGCAGTTGCTCCAGCGCCTGCTCCGGCTTGTTGGCAACGCCGAACGGCCCGTTGAGGGTGACGCTGGCGCTGATGCCTTCTTCGCTGGTCGCGGTCACTTCCAGCTGTTCTTCACGCAGACGAGCGAACCAGCTCAGGGCCACGCGACGTTCCGAAGAAGTTTTCTGCAACGCCTGCTGCCAGTTGTGATCGAGGTTGCGATTGAGCGGGTGGCTCGGACGCAGCTTGAACAGGCCCTCGGGCATTTCGTTCGGCTCGACGCGGTAGCGGTAGCGCTTCTCGCCGTCTTCTTCGAACTCGCCTTTGGCCTCGGCGATGTTGGCGCGGAAACCGACCACTTCGCGCTTGACCAGCACGTTCAGGCCGTCGCCGTTGGACAGCGGCTCGTGAGTGACAACCTGCATGTCACGCTTGCCGACTTTTTCCACCGTGCCGACCGGCAGCCCGGTGAAGGTTGGCGAATCGAAGGCGCCGATGTCGATCTTGCGATCGGTGACGAAGTAATCGGTGCTGCCACGGTGGAAGGTCTTTTCCGGGTCGGGCAGGAAGAAATGCACGGTGCGGCCGCTGGAGGCGCGGGCCAGGTCAGGGCGGTCTTCGAGCACGTCGTCCAGACGCTGGCGGTAATAGGCGGTGATGTTCTTCACATAGCCCATGTCCTTGTAGCGACCTTCGATCTTGAACGAACGCACGCCTGCTTCGACCAGCGCGCGGATGTTGGCGCTCTGGTTGTTGTCTTTCATCGACAGCAGGTGTTTTTCGTAAGCGATCACGCCACCCTTTTCGTCTTTCAAGGTGTACGGCAAGCGGCAAGCCTGGGAGCAGTCGCCTCGGTTGGCACTGCGGCCGGTTTGCGCGTGGGAAATATTGCACTGGCCGGAGAAGGCCACGCACAGCGCGCCGTGGATGAAGAATTCGATGGCCGCGTCGGTTTCATCGGCGATGGCGCGGATTTCTTGCAGGTTCAGCTCACGGGCCAACACCAACTGCGAGAAACCGGCCTGATCGAGGAACTTCGCTCGCTCGAGGGTGCGGATGTCGGTCTGGGTCGAGGCGTGCAGCTCGATCGGCGGAATGTCCAGCTCCATTACGCCCAGATCCTGAACGATCAGCGCATCGACGCCGGCGTCGTACAACTGATGGATCAGCTTGCGCGCCGGCTCCAGCTCGTTGTCGTGCAGGATGGTGTTGATGGTGGTGAAGATGCGTGCGTGGTAACGGCGGGCGAACTCGACCAGTTCGGCGATTTCGCTGACTTCGTTGCAGGCGTTGTGGCGTGCGCCGAAGCTCGGGCCGCCGATGTACACGGCGTCAGCGCCATGCAGGATGGCCTCGCGGGCAATGGCGACATCGCGGGCAGGGCTGAGCAATTCCAGGTGATGCTTGGGCAAGGACATAGTTTTTTTAGTCAGGCGGTCACGGGCAAGGGGCGCATTGTACCTGTGAAACACTTGGGCGGCATCAGCGTGCCGATATCAGGTACGAAGGACCTAGCACAATACGAGGCAATGCATAACTGTAAAGACTGTCAGTTGTCCGCCCGCGTCCAAAGCGTGAACATCAGGTGGGAGCGGGAAAGTCGCTCTGGCCTATATCACGCAAGACATTGGAGATTAATATCATGAAAGGTAATAACGCCTTCGCGACGATTGGTATCTCGGATTTCGCGTCGTTTAAACCGCGTCCTCGCAAGACGGCCGAAGTGTATTACAAAGCGGTCGTGTCACCCGATCATCCGGGCATAGGCAAGCCAATATTCTCCGCTACTCGGCATCTTTATTTCGGCACAAAAGAGACGTTTAGCGTTATTGGTCAATATTTTACGGACGAGGTGGGTGAGATCATTTCATTTGTGATAGATCGCTCCCTTACGGACGGTACGCATGAAATTGGCGGGTTCGGAAGCCCTGTCGCGGGATTGATGACTATGTCGCATGAAATCTTATATGCGAAAACAGGAACAATAGAGTTTGCTCGCAAACACGAAGAAGGCATCGATTCGATTACGGCAACATTCAATTTTGAAATCGAGCACCGCGGGCAAACATACCGGGTATCAGAAGGTAAACTGTTTGTTGTAGCTAGCGGTCCACTTTAAGTTTTGTGGATAGACCGTTGACGCCAATTCGCTCAACGGGCGAGCCAGCGCTTGCCAAACGGCCCCATCCTGGTGGCTGCTGTGTTTGGCGCGCGCCCTTGAGTATTTCACTGCGTGTGTCGCACCCCGGAATCGTGGCGGCAGCCTACGCAGTATTTCCGCAAATCAGCCCTTGGCCGCCATCGCCGTCACTTCCACACGCATCCCTTCAACCGCCAGCGAGGCGACGCCCACCGCTGCCCGCACTGGCCAAGGCTTGGCGAAATAGCGTTTGTACACTTCATTGAAAGCCCCGCGATCGCCCATGTCGGTGAGGTAAATGGTCAGGTGCAGCACCCGGTCCATCGAACTGCCAGCACGTTCCAAGGCGACTTTCAGCGCCTGCAGCGTGCACTCGCTTTGCTCGGTGATGCCGCCGAGTTCCAGGCTGCCATCGGCGCGGGTCGGGATTTGCGTCGAGACCATGATCCCGCCAAAGGTGGCGACGTCGGAAGAAATCGAATCGGTGTCCGGATCAGGCGTGAAGATGATGTCTTGATTGGCCATGGGCAACTCTTGTTTGAGTGAATGAAGATTGCGGCAGTTTACAGATTCTTTCCCACCATGGCCCGGACGGGGACCGCGACACGTTTGTATAAGCGTGTATCAGCCCTCAGCGGATACACACGGCAACACCAAACTGCGCTTTCGAGACACATCCGCCTTACATGCAAAGCCCAAAGTAGCCCTCACACCAACACTACGTTCAAGAGGGCACCACCATGTACCGTCCACTGTTTCTGGCTTCTGCCGTTGTCTTCGCCTCCCTTGCCGGTTTCGCCCATGCGGCGGATGCACCGGCGACGAGTTGGCAGAAAGGTCTGAGCCGTACTGATCTGGTTCGCCAGGATCTCGGCGCTGACAATCGCGAAGTGATTCAGGCGCGTATCGATTTTGATGCTGGCGTCACTTCGCCTCGGCATGCTCATCCCGGTGTGGAAGTGGCCTATGTCATCAGCGGCACGTTCGAGTATCAGCTTGAAGGGCGGGCGCCGGTGATACTCAAGGCCGGTGATTCGTTGTTCATTCCGGCGGGCGTTGCGCATGTGGCCAAAAACGTCGGCAACGAGAAAGGCGTCGAACTGGCCACTTACGTCGTCCCGAAAGGCGAACCGCTGCTGATCCTCAAGCCATGAGGCGCCAGTCCGCTATTTCGAGCGCGGCTTGCTCATCGCGCGCTTGATGCGCATCCAGTCCTGATAGGCCGCCGTTCGCTTGGCGTCGGCCAGGGCTTTTGCTTCGCTGAAGCGAGCCCAGTCCTCAGGACTGTCGGCGTCATGCTCAATGATTCTGTAGGCCGCCTCTTCCAGCAGGTCGGCCTCGCGGAACATCGCGGCGTTTTCTGCCATCTCGTCATCCCACGATCGGCCGAAACCGAATTTCAACGTGTGCTCATTCATTTTGCCTGATCCTCCTCCCACACCAGAGGCACCGACTCGCGCCATTGCACCCCGCTCACGCCAAAGCGCTCCGCCATCGGTTTGGAAAAACGTTTCAATGGAGGCCTACCGGGGCGGGGGATGGGCGCGATTCCTGCGTCGCAACTTGCCCACTGCCACGCTTCGGCGTTGTTCATGTTTTTTGTGCGAATGACGAATGACCTGGGCTTTCCATGTAACAGGTACTCGATCACGTACAAGTCCACTGCGCTCATACATTTCCTCCGGCTGTTAAAAAGAGGGATGTCTGGCGAAATGAATAATTCAGAGAAAATTCTTTTGGCTGGGATGACCGGCATACGCCGCTTGTTTTGCGTTATACCGCCCGTTGGGGCGTGTACAAGTTGAGGCGCCAATGCACTACATGATCTTGTAATGTCGCTGCTCAGAGTGGCGATCTGAATAGAATGAAACGCATCTAAAACGGCGCGTTATTCAGGAGGGGCTTCAGGAGTAAATGCATGAGCAGACAAAGTCTGCGTGAATCTCGGTGTCTTCAACCGCTGTGATCAGCCCTGCATGCAAAGCTTCTTCAGGATTGATAATGCGCGGAGCCGCTGTCAGGTATTTCTCTGTCTCCAATGCATTTTTCCCGTTACTGGTACGCTCGGCGACAATCTGCGCGTACAGATGCAAGTCGTAATCCAGGCTCATGGCATATTCCGACATGCGCGAATGATCAACCGCTCCCTGCAAGTGCCAATGAAAAGGGTGAAACAGAAACTTGCTATGAGTGCACGCAGTGCGGCGCTGGCCGGCGAGGAAAACGATATTGCCCATCGACTCGACCGTTCCCAGGTTATGCGTGTGTACCGGGACGGGCAGCGCCATCAGAAAGTTGTACATCGTAAAACCGTAACTGCATTCGCCACCCATGGTAGCGATGTTCAGAATCAACCTGGGGGCATCTTCCTTTACCGCACGCGAGGCTCTATCAATCAGCTGACCGCAGGTTGAAGCATTGATAGGGCCGGTAAAGTTAATCACGTGAACAGGCATGGCAATTTCCTCGACGGGCCGGGGCTCTGCGAACGGGCTCTTTGCGCAAGGACTGGTGCCCGTGAGTCAGGAGCAGCGTTCGTACGTTGGCGTCGTTTGCGTTTCTCGAGAGTTTTCAGAGTCAACGTTCAACTGCCTGCGCTCGTAACATTCATGTTGGGCACGATCGCTGTGCTGCGGGTGGCCTGGTTCTCTTTCAATGCACGAAGACCCAGCGTCGTCCGGCAGTTTCTCCGGGGAGCTGCGCGTCGCTTCTGCTACAACTTCAGCGCCTTCGTGTTGGTGTAACTGGCTTGGAGGCGTATGTGTGGAGGTGTTCATCTTTGCGCTCCGTCGAATATTACAAGGGCAGCGAGGCTGCCCTTGTATTGCTCATTTACGACTTGCGACCTCCACTGTGGCTGGATTGTCCGCCTTTGCGACCAGCCTCGGATGCTTTTTCACGATCGTTGGCGAAGTTGCCGCCAGACTGTCCGCCTTTTTTTCCGGACTCTTGCATCTTGTCACGATCGTTGCCGGCGTTACCTGTATTTTTATTTCCGGTGGTCATGATAGCTCTCCGATATCTATTAACGTTTCGCTAGTGATGTCCGTTTTCGTCATGGACACCTACTTCGATTACATATCGGTTCACGGTGTTTTGATTTTTTTTAATTGATCCGATGAGCGGTGCCTGCACTTTCAACTTGTATCGGCCAGTAGTGCATATATAACTAAAAGGGCTACGCTCAATCGCATTGGATAATAAAGAAAAACACTTACACCGATGCCGAGCCGGTTGTTGAAGTTAATTGAACCTCGACTATCTGAATCGTGGCAACGGCCGATCAATTGGCTTGAGCGTCGAAAGCGTATCGCGAATCAGCGGCGTATCTTTCTCGATGTCGTGCAGTCGATCGCGGATGCGCAGTGCTGTCGGATGCCCGCCTTGATGATCAACCCAGTCGGCGATCTCTTTGCAGGCGGCTGCCAGGCGCGCCTGGCGGGCGTCGAGCAGGGTGAGGAGGGTGGTGATGGACTCTTTCTCGGACATGAAACACCTCCGTTCGCTGAAACGGCTGAGTTGCAACAAAAAGCCCGCATGGCGCGAACCTTCAGATCAACTATAGAAGCCCTGCGCGATCGTGCAAAAAATACCCGGCTCAGCTCATCGGCAAATCTTGTAGGAGTGAGCCTGCAGGGGGTTTGTGCGACTCAGGACGCCTCGCTCACCTCACACATCCGCTCGAGAAACATCGCCAAGGCTACTTCCTCAGCGCGCAGGCCTTTGCGCACTCTCGGGCGGGGCAGTTCGGCGAGCGCGCCGAGCATGAAATGTTCGAGCACCGCAGGGTGGATGTAGCATTTGCGGCACACCGCTGGCGTGTTGCCCAGCTGTTTGGCGACGTTCTTCACGGCTTCGACCACATGGCGCTTGGCCTCGGTTTCCGACTCATGCTGCAGCTCGCGCAGCACTGCCAAAGCCAATGCGCTGCCCGCCCAGGTGCGGTAGTCCTTGGCGGTGAATTCAGCGCCGGTGAGCTTTTGCAGATAGGCGTTTACGTCGGAGGAGGTGACAGTGTGCCGTTCGCCGTGTTCATCAAGGTACTGAAACAGGTTTTGCCCGGGAATCTCCAGGCAGCGCTTGATGATTCGCGCCAGACGCCGATCCTTGACGGTGATCTGGTGCTCGATGCCGCTCTTGCCACGGAACTGGAACAGGATCGCGCTGCCATTGACCTCGACATGCCGGCTGCGCAACGTGGTCAGGCCATAAGAGCGATTGTCCCGCGCATATTGGGTATTGCCGACGCGGATCAGCGTGGCGTCGAGCAAGGTGATGACCGTGGCCATGACCTTGTCGCGGCTGAAGCCCGGGGCGTCGAGCAGCGCCTCAAGCTGGCGCCGCAGTTTGGGCAGGGCCAGGCCGAATTCGCGCAGGCGCGAGTATTTGTCGGCGTCGCGCACTTCGCGCCAGCGTGCGTGATAACGGTATTGCTTGCGCCCGCGCGCATCGCGGCCGGTGGCTTGCAGATGACCGCACGGGTCGGCGCAGATCCACACATCGGTGTAAGCCGGCGGCACCGCGAGGGCATTGATGCGTTTGATTTCGTCCGGATCGCTGATGCGCTGGCCCGACGGTTCGAAATAGACGAACTTGCCGCGCAGTTTTTTCCGGGTGATACCAGGCTGAGTGTCATCGACGTAATGCAGATCGGCGGGCAGGGCATCTGTCAGCACGGTATCGGGCATGGCGGTTTCCTTCGGTCATACGGCAGTCTGTAACTGATTGACCGCAGTCGCTGGCCGTCGTGCCGAATGATTTACGCGAGCACCGCCACTGCCTTGATCTGCGCCCACAGCCGCTGGCCCTGGTGCACGCCCAATTGGTCACGCGAGAAGCGGGTGATCCGCGCCAGCAGCGGCGTGCCGCCCGCATCGAGGCGGATCAGCACATGGGCACTGTTGTCAGCGGCCTGTTCGCTGATGACGGTAACGGGCAGACGATTGAGAATGCTGCTGGCTGCATCGTTGTTCAGCGCCAGGCTGATGTCACGGGCGTGCACCTTGCAGCGCAGGGCTTGGCCCACGGCCATCGGCGCGTGGGTGACGCGAATGTTCATTTCGGTAGCTGGCAGTTGCAGGCTGAGCAATTGATAGGTGGCGTCGTAGGCGCTGACCTGACCTTCGATGATCACCCCGGCGTCATCACCCATTGCCAAGGGCAGATCCAGGCGTGCGAGGGTCTCACCGATCGGGCCGCTGGCGAGGGCTTTGCCGTCACGGAGCAATACCAGATGATCAGCCAGACGCGCGACTTCATCCTGGGCATGGCTGACGTACAGCAGCGGAATATCCAGTTCGTCGTGCAGGCGTTGCAGGTACGGCAAGATTTCGCTCTTGCGCCGGCTGTCGAGAGCCGCCAGTGGTTCGTCCATCAGCAGCAGTTTCGGGCTGGTCAGCAGGGCGCGGGCGATGCCGACGCGCTGTCGTTCGCCGCCGGACAGATGCTGCGGGTGACGCTCAAGCAAATGGCCGATGCCGAGCAGTTCGGTCGCTTGGTTGATATTGACCCGGCGTTGCGACTTGGCGATGCGTTTGAGACCAAACTCCAGATTGGCCAGCACCGACAGATGCGGGAACAGGCTGGCTTCCTGAAACACGTAGCCAAGCGCACGTTTATGCGGCGGTACGAAGATGCCGTTGGCGCTGTCCTGCCAGATCTCGTCATTGATCTGCACAAAACCCTGCTCGGCGCGCTCCAGCCCGGCGATGCAGCGCAGGCAAGTGGTTTTGCCCGAGCCGGAATCGCCAAACAGCGAAGTGACGCCCCGGCCCGGCACTTGCAGATCAACATCCAGTTCGAACCCCGGATAAGTGCGTTTCAGGCGTACATCAATCATCGATCAGCTCCAGCCTGCGCGGGTTTTGCGGCTGGAATACAGCGCCAGCAACACCAGAAACGAGAACACCAGCATCGCCCCGGACAGCCAGTGCGCCTGGGCATATTCCAGCGCTTCGACGTGGTCGTAAATCTGCACCGAGACCACGCGGGTCTTGTCGGGAATGTTGCCGCCGATCATCAGCACCACGCCGAACTCACCGACGGTGTGGGCAAAACCGAGGATCGCTGCGGTGATGAAACCGGGGCGCGCCAGCGGCAGGATCACGCTGAAGAACGTGTCCCGGGGATTGGCGCGCAACGTCGCGGCGACTTCCAGCGGGCGGGTGCCGATCGCCGAGAATGCGTTTTGCAGCGGTTGCACCACGAAAGGCATGGAGTAGATTACCGAGCCGATGACCAGCCCGGTGAAACTGAACGTCAGCGTGCCCAGCCCCAGCCATTGAGTGAACTGGCCGAGAAAACCGTGCGGCCCCAGCGCCAGCAACAGATAAAAGCCGATCACCGTCGGCGGCAGCACCAGCGGCAGGGCGACGATGGCGCCAATCGGGCCGCGCAACCACGACGAGGTGCGCGACAGCCATAACGCGATCGGCGTGCCGATCACCAGCAGAATCACGGTGGTCAGCGACGCCAGTTTCAGGGTCAGCCAGATCGCGGCGAAGTCGGCACTGGTCAGCGACATTTACAGTTCATATCCGAAGGATTTGATCACCGCAGCGGCTTTCGGGCCTTTGAGATAATCGATCAGGGACTTGGCAGCAGCGCTGTCCTTGCCTTTGTTCAAGATCACCGCGTCCTGTTTGATCGGATCATGCAGGGTGGCCGGAACAATCCATGCCGAGCCGCTGCTGATTTTGCCGTTCTTGAAGATTTGCGACAGCGCCACAAAGCCTAGTTCGGCGTTGCCGGTGGAGACGAACTGGTAGGCCTGAGTAATGTTCTGGCCTTCGACGATTTTGCTTTTCGTGGCTTCGCTCAACTGGAGTTTTTCCAGCACCTGGGTGGCGGCGAGACCGTATGGCGCGGCTTTCGGGTTGGCGATGGACAAGTGCTGGTATTGGTTGGTTTTCAGCACGTCACCCTGTGCATCCACATAACCTTCTTTTGCCGACCACAGCGCCAGGGTGCCAATGGCGTAGGTGAAGCGCGAGCCTTTGACGGTTTCGCCTTCCTGTTCGAGTTTTGCCGGGGTGCTGTCGTCAGCTGCGAGAAACACTTGGAAGGGCGCGCCGTTTTTGATCTGGGTGTAGAACTGGCCGGTTGCGCCGTAAGCAGCAACCAATTTGTGCCCGGTGTCTTTTTCGAAATCGGCAGCGATGGCCTGGATTGGCGCGGTGAAATTGGCGGCGACCGCCACTTGCACTTCGTCAGCCTGCGCGGCACCGATGCTGAAAAATGCGAGGAATGAGGCGAGACAGGCAGGGGCGAGGCGTGTGGCAGCAAGTGTCATGTAAAGGCTCCGTGATCGGCATTGAATGCTTTGCTTTGGATAACGCCGATACACGGGCGCAATCGCTGTATACGGAAATATATAGCGATACGCCGCCAAGTGGCGAGGGATTAAATCCGCTCGCCGCGTAAATTCAATGACGGTTGAGTTTCGCCAATGCGCCCTCGGCGAGTTGCCGGGTCAGTTCAGCGCTACCGATATCCTTGCCCAACGTCAGCGCCTGACCGGCCCACAGATTGGCAAAATCGGCGTCATCCTTGGCTCGCAGCGGCATCAGCGCGCCGCCGGCCAACGGAAAGGCTGGCGCTTGCGCTGACATCGGGCCGAGTTCACGCATCGCCCGATTGACAATGCCCCGCGCCGGACGTCCGGTGAAAATGTTGGTGATGGCGGTCTGGCTTTCCTTGGCGGTGCGCAGGGCCTTGTGGTGCGAGGCGCTGACCTTCGCCTCCGGGGTAAACAGAAACGCCGTGCCGACTTGCACCGCCGAGGCTCCGAGCATCAACGCGGCTGCAACGCCTCGGGCATCGCTAATCGCACCCGCCGCAATCACCGGCACTTTCACCGCGTCGACCACCTGCGGCACCAGTGCAAAGGTGCCGACCTGGCTGCTCAGATCATCGCTGAGAAACATCCCGCGATGCCCGCCCGCCTCATAACCCATGGCGATGATCGCATCGCAGCCGTGTTGCTCCAGCCAGATCGCTTCTTCGACCGTGGTGGCAGACGAAAGGATTTTCGCCCCGGTTGCCTTGACCCGATCAAGCAGATTTTTCTCCGGCAACCCGAAATGAAAACTCACCACTTCGGGGCGGAATTCTTCGAGCACGGCACACGCAGTCTCGTCGAAAGGAGCACGGTTGGACACCGGCGTCGGCGCCTCGAAATCGGCACCGAGTTCGCGGTAGTAAGGTTCGAGCAGATTTTTCCAGTCCCGGGCTCGCTGCTCATCAGGCGCCGGTGGCTGATGGCAGAAGAAATTGACGTTGAACGGCTTGGTGGTGTGCTGGCGAATCGTCTTCAGTTCTTCGCGCAGTTGCTCGATGCTCAGCATCGCTGCCGGCATTGAACCGAGGCCGCCGGCATTGCACACGGCAATCACCATCGAAGAATTGGTCGCACCGGCCATCGGGCCTTGGATGATCGGCAGTTCGATACCGAGAAGATCAAGGATGCGGATGTCTGGCCACTGGCTCATATAACGAATCTCCGAACGATGAAACGGGCAGGGACGGCAAGCGGTTTTAGCAGCAAAACCGGTTGCGGGGCCAGTCTGAAATTCTGAACATTACGTGCAGTTTTTCAGCGTCGGTGTGGGTGGCTTAGCGAAAGTCGAGTGTGGCAATGTGTTGCGATGTGTTATTTCAGGGCACGCTTTCTTCCCATTATTTTCGAGGGGCCGACATGTTCAACGCCATCCTGATCGACAAAGATGACAGCGGTTATCGCGCCAATCTGCAGCAAATCGATGAGCAGCAACTGCCCGAAGGCAACGTCAGCGTGAACGTCGCGTACAGCACGCTGAATTTCAAGGACGGCCTGGCGATTACCGGCAGCAGCCCGGTGGTGCGCAAGTTTCCCATGGTGCCGGGGATCGATCTGGCGGGGACTGTCGAATCCAGTTCGCATGCCGATTTCAAGGCGGGCGATCGGGTGCTGCTCAACGGTTGGGGCGTCGGTGAGAGCCACTGGGGCGGGCTGGCGCAAAAGGCTCGGCTCAATGGTGACTGGCTTATTCCGTTGCCCGAAGCTTTCACGCCGGCGCAAGCCATGGCCATCGGCACCGCAGGTTACACGGCAATGCTGTGCATTCTGGCGCTGGAGCGCCATGGCCTGACACCGGATCACGGCGAAGTGCTGGTCACCGGCGCCAATGGCGGGGTCGGCAGCTTTGCCATCGCCTTGCTCAGCAAGTTGGGCTACCGCGTGGTGGCATCCACCGGCCGTGTATCCGAGCATGAATACCTGCAGCAATTGGGTGCTGCCGACATCATCGATCGAGCCACCTTGTCCGAACCGGGCAAGCCGTTGGCGAAAGAGCGCTGGGCGGCGGTGGTCGATTCGGTCGGTAGTCATACGCTGGCGAATGCTTGCGCCAGCACACGCTCGGAAGGCGTGGTCGCGGCATGCGGGTTGGCGCAAGGCATGGATTTCCTGGCCTCGGTAGCACCGTTCATTCTGCGCGGCGTAACGCTGGCCGGGATCAACAGCGTGACCCAGCCCAAGGCGCGCCGTATCGAGGCCTGGGGCCGACTGGCCAAGGATCTGGATTTCTCGTTATTGCAATTGATCAGTCACGAAATCAGCTTGAGCGAAGCCCTTGAGGCCGCGCCCAGATTACTCGCCGGGCAACTGCGGGGCAGGGTGGTGGTCGACGTCAATCGTTGAGTTCGCGCTCAAGCAGTTGGCGTTTGCGCTCGACGCCCCAGCGGTAGCCGGAAAGATTGCCGTCACTGCGCACCACGCGGTGGCAGGGAATCGCCACCGCCAAACGGTTGGCCCCGCAAGCCTGGGCCACCGCACGCATCGAAGTCGGCGCGCCGATGCGTTGCGCGATCTCGGCGTAACTGGCCGTGCTGCCTGGCGGGATCTCGCGCAGCGCCTGCCAGACGCGCTCCTGAAACGCTGTGCCGCGTATATCCAGCGGCAATTTCAGGCCCGTCGCGGGCGCTTCGACAAAGCCGACGACGCTGGCGATCAACTGTTCAAATTCGCGGTCGGCGCCGATCAGGTTGGCCTTGCGAAACTGATCCTGCAGGTTGCAGACCAGCTGATGCGGATCGTCGCCGAGCAGAATCGCGCAGATCCCACGTTCGCTTTGCGCCACCAGAATCGCCCCCAGCGAGCATTGGCCAACGGCAAAGCGAATGTCGTTGTTCTGCCCGGCGGCGCGGTAATCGGTGGGCTTCATGCCCAGCAGTTGATGGGCTGATTCGTAAAAGCGGCTGTTGGAATTGAAGCCAGCGTCATACAGCGCGTCGGTCACCGAGCCGCCGTCCGCCAGGCGCGCACGCAGTTTGCGTGAGCGATGCGCCGTGGCGTAAGCCTTGGGCGTCAGGCCGGTCGCGGCTTTGAATAGCCGGTGGAAATGAAAAGGGCTGAGGCCAGCGGTGGCCGCGAGGCTGTTGAGCGCCGGCAGCGTCTCACAGGTCTCGATCTGCCGACAGGCTGCAGCCACGATCGCTGCATGCTGCGCATCACTCTGATCCTTGCTGGCGCGTTTGCTTGGCCGATACCCGGCAGCTTCGGCCAGTTCGGCGCTGTCGAAAAACTCGACGTTCTGCGGTTTCGGCAGGCGCGCCAGACTGCTCGGCCGGCAGTAGATGCCAGTGGTTTTGACCGCATAGACAAATTGCCCGTCGGCACGCGGATCGCGCGCCACCACAGCGGCCCAGCGGGGATCGTGTTCAATGCTGATTGTCTTCGAAAGCTTGTCCATGAGAGGGAATCCGTTGACCTGTTTGATTCAGGTTAACCAGCATCGTAACCCGCAACACTCCGCGCCTTGCGGTCAAACTTTTATTGAGCGCCCGCGACGCGGAAGGTGATGTTGATGCGCCGCTCGCCCAAGAGCGGGTGACGGCCAGGTTTGATTGGCAGCACGCCGTGATAGCGCAGGCGGTCCACGCCGCCCCAGACCACCATGTCGCCATGCAACAGCGGAATGCGCTGGGTTTTATCGCTGCGTTCGAAGCCGCCGAACAGAAACATTGCCGGCAAACCTAGCGACAGCGAAACGATGGGCGCGGCATAACCTTTTTCGTCTTTGTCCTGATGCAGCGACATCTTGGCGCCGGGGACGTACTGGTTGATCAGGCAGGAGTCGGCTTGAAAATCCGTAAACCCGGCGCGTTCCGCCGCCTCGTGCGCCAGATCGGCAAACACCGCCGGCATCGACGGCCACGGCAAGCCGCTGAGTGGATCGACGCTGGAATAGCGGTAACCGCTGCGATCGGTGATCCAGCCCAGCTGTCCGCAACTGCTGGTGCCGACCGACATGCTGAAACCGCCGGGCGTGACCATGTGGCGTAGCGGGGCGGCGGCAAGAATGGCGTCGAGCCCGGTCAGCAGTTGCTCGACCTGCGGCAAGGCGAACCCGCGCAGCACCCACGATTGTTCGCCGATCTGCTCGGCGCGGGCTTGCTGTAGGGGTTCGTTGTCGGCGAACAGGTCAAACGTGGTCGGTTGCATGGTGTTGGTTACAGCGCTTTGCTGACCTTGATGTCACTGAGCTCTTCGTCAGCGTGCATTTTCTTCAGCGCCGCCTTCGCTTCCTCGTCAGTGCCGGTTTCTAGTTCAGCGAATTCGAAACGCTGTTCACCGTCCAGTTTGTACTTGATCACGTATTTGGTTTTTTGCGCCACGGTCATGTTTCCCTTTCAGAATAGGCTGCGCGTCTCAGCTCAGTTTAGTGCTGGAGCGACGGATGATCTTGATCGAGTGGGTCAGCGTCGGCTTGCGCGTCACGCTGATTGCGCGGCGGTTGACGGTGTCGATGGTGATGTTCCAGAAGCCGGTGCTCGGTGCAGTGATGCGTGCCGGGAACGTGTCGAACGCGCCGCCGTGGTAGGTGTGACGGCCGCCGTTTTTGAAGCTGCGGAAGTTGGCGTCGTTCATCAAACGGATGTTGCACATCTGCGAGCATTGAATGACGACGATGTCGTCTTCGTTGAGGTGCTCGCGCTGGTGAATGAATTTCATGGGCGCCTCCAGAAGGGCTTTTTCTACTAAATCAAAACGATAGCTTGTCGATGGGCGCAGTTTATCAGCCCGCACGGGTTATTATCTGGCCGTCGGGCGTTGCTTTGACAAATTTTGAACAGAACTTCGCCATGGCGGGCGGGTTAAATGCACAAGGCCCCGGAGAAAAGCGGCATTTGTGCTGTCGGACGGTCTTTAACGGAGGATTTATATGAAGTGGGGTGTGGTGTGTGTGCCGTTGATTCTGGCGATGGCCGGTTGTGCAAATGTTTCCGAAATCAATGAAACGCTGCCAACCATGAGCGTGATCTCCGGCAAAAAGCCCCAGGAGTATGCGCAGTGTCTGACCGACAAGCTCGCTGACAGTCGTGGTGCGTTGCAAGTCCAGCCGCAGAAAGACGGTGTACGAGTCATCGTTCCCGGCAAACTTTCGTCAGGCCCGGCAGCCGTGTTTGATATCGAAGATCGCGCCGGCGGCAGCAGCATCAAGCTGCATGAGCGCATGTCCAACGTGCCGGTTCGCCCTCGCGATGTACAGAAAGCTGCGAACGCCTGTATTTCCGGCTGATAGACTATCGAACATCAGCACCCGATGCCGTCACAGTCCTGCTGTGGCGGCATTGTCATTTATGGAGTCGCAATGAAGCGAGAGCACGTGCGGGAGCGCCACGCAGAGGGCCTTATCTCTGCCACTCATGTCATCCAGAACCCGGCGAATCCGGGTGAATGGATCGTGTTTTTCAAGAAGAGTGCAGGGCGCAGCTACTTTTTGGTGGATGACAATGATGAAGTCGAGTCCTTCAATCGGCTCGACGACCTGATCGAGGTCGTCCGTGGCCTCGGGATCAAATTCGCCGAAATCCACATGTAAGGCTTACTTGCAGACGACCACGACGTTGCGCGTCTTGTAGTTGCCAACGTCAACGCCCAGGGTTTTGTCATCTTCCTTGGGCGCCGGTGTGCCATCAGTGCCGACGATGCGATAGCCGGTGCCGGCGCAGGATGCATCGGCCTTTTCGTAGCACATGGCCCATGAGTTGGCTTCGCCGGAACAGTCGATGCTCAGACCCTGTTCGCCATTGTTCAGATAGGTGGGCTGCGAAGTGGCACAGCCGCTCAGTACCAATACCGCGAAAAGCGGCTGCAGTTTGTTCAGGTTCATGGTTGCGAGGTCTTCAAGTGGGGGACTGGTTGCTCTGACAGCGCCGCGATGAAAAGGTTATAGCGATTGGCCACTTGTTTGCCAACAAAGCACAAAAAAGCCCTGCATGCTGGCAGGGCTTGGCGCAAGTGCTAAAAGGATCAGTCCTGATCTTTGCCTCGGCGCTTGGAAGAAGCAGGCGTATCAGTGAACACCGAGGCCACATCTGTCGCCATCTGCTCGCTGTCGAAAGGCCCGGCGATATGTTCGCCATTGGTAGTGGTCAGCGTCCACTTGCCGTCTTTCTTGTCGATCACATACCCGTTGATGATTTTTACCGCAGCCATCTAGTCTGTCTCATTCGCTGGTTCAAAGGCGCCATGATAGCGGCAAATGCTCGCAATGGGGGCTGATAAGCGTATGGTGATCCTGTTTGCCCGGATCTTGAGCTACGCTGACTCCGCCGCTGAAATACCCGGATGGAACTATCCGCGCGAATATTTCTCTATGTTGGCATCGGTTAGCCAGCGCGGGGCATTGTAAGGCGCACGCCGCCTGATTAGACTGCCCCGAAACTCGTACACACAGCCTTTTCAAGGACTTATATGATCAAGAAATGCTTGTTTCCAGCAGCCGGTTACGGCACTCGCTTCCTCCCAGCGACCAAAGCCATGCCTAAAGAAATGCTGCCGGTGGTAAACAAGCCACTGATCCAGTACGGCGTTGAAGAAGCACTGGACGCGGGCCTGACTGAGATTTCCATCGTCACCGGCCGTGGCAAGCGTGCTCTGGAAGACCACTTCGACATCAGTTACGAGCTGGAAAACCAGATCAAGGGCACCGACAAGGAAAAATACCTGGTCGGTATCCGCAAGCTGTTGGACGAGTGCTCGTTCTCCTACACCCGTCAGACCGAAATGAAAGGTCTGGGCCACGCAATCCTGACTGGCCGCCCACTGATCGGTGACGAACCGTTCGCCGTGGTCCTGGCGGATGACCTTTGCGTCAACATCGACGGCGACGGCGTACTGACCCAGATGGTCAAGCTGTACAAGCAGTTCCGCTGCTCGATCGTCGCGATCCAGGAAGTCGATCCGCAGGAAACCAACAAGTACGGTGTCATCGCTGGCGAAATGATCCGCGACGACATCTACCGCGTGCACAGCATGGTCGAGAAGCCAAAGCCGGAAGACGCGCCGTCGAACCTGGCGATCATCGGTCGTTACATCCTGACCCCGGACATCTTCGACCTGATCGAACAGACCGAGCCGGGCAAGGGCGGCGAAATCCAGATCACCGACGCCCTGATGAAGCAGGCCCAGAACGGCTGCGTCATGGCCTACAAGTTCAAGGGCAAGCGTTTCGACTGCGGTGGTGCTGAAGGCTACATCGACGCGACCAACTTCTGCTTCGAAAATTTCTACAAGACTGGCAAGGCTTACTAATAGTCTTCGCCTCGTCTGCAAAAGAAAGCCACCTTCGGGTGGCTTTTTCATTTTCCGCCCTTATATGGATGGCAGTGCTTGCCCAATGAATGGCTGCGGGTATGCTGATGGCCTGCCGAGGAGATAGAAATGGCCTACGATTTTGACCTTTATGTGATTGGTGCCGGTTCCGGCGGTGTGCGGGCTGCGCGGTTTGCCGCAGGCTTCGGGGCGAAAGTGGCGGTGGCCGAAAGCCGTTACCTGGGCGGCACCTGCGTCAACGTCGGCTGCGTGCCGAAAAAGCTGTTGGTCTACGGCGCGCACTTTGCCGAGGACTTCGAGCAGGCGTCCGGTTTCGGCTGGAACCTGGGCGAAGCCAACTTCGACTGGGCCACGCTGATCGCCAACAAGGATCGCGAGATCAATCGCCTTAACGGCATTTATCGCAATCTGCTGGTCAACAGCGGCGTGACCCTGCACGAGGCGCACGCGAAAATCGTCGGGCCGCACGAGGTCGAGGTTAATGGCGAGCGCTTCACCGCAAAGCACATTCTGATCGCCACCGGCGGCTGGCCGCAGATCCCTGAAATTCCGGGGCATGAGCATGCGATCGGTTCGAATGAAGCGTTCTTCCTCAAAGAGCTGCCCAAGCGTGTGCTGGTGGTCGGCGGCGGTTATATTGCCGTCGAGTTCGCCGGAATTTTCCATGGCCTCGGCGCCAACACCACGCTGCTGTATCGCGGCGATCTGTTCCTGCGCGGCTTCGACGGTGCGGTGCGCAAGCATCTGCAAGAGGAGTTGACCAAGCGTGGCCTCGATCTGCAATTCAATGCCGACATTGCGCGCATCGACAAGCAGGCCGACGGTAGCTTGAAGGCGACGCTCAAGGATGGTCGCGTACTCGAAGCCGACTGCGTGTTCTACGCCACCGGCCGCCGTCCGATGCTGGACAATCTGGGCCTGGAAAACACCGATGTGCAGCTCGACGACAAGGGCTTTATCAAAGTCGACGACGAGTATCAAACCACCGAGCCGTCGATTCTGGCGCTGGGCGACGTCATTGGTCGCGTGCAGCTGACACCGGTCGCGCTCGCTGAAGGCATGGCCGTGGCGCGGCGTCTGTTCAAGCCGGAGCAATACCGTCCGGTGGACTACAAGATGATTCCGACCGCCGTGTTCAGCCTGCCGAACATCGGTACGGTCGGTTTGAGCGAAGAAGAAGCGCGCGAATGCGGCCACGAGGTGGTTATTTTCGAGAGTCGCTTCCGGCCGATGAAGCTGACCCTGACTGACTGCCAGGAGAAAACCCTGATGAAGTTGGTGGTCGACGCCAAAACCGACAGGGTGCTTGGCTGCCACATGGTCGGCCCGGACGCTGGCGAGATCGTGCAAGGTCTGGCGATCGCCTTGAAGGCCGGCGCGACCAAGCGCGACTTCGACGACACCATCGGGGTGCACCCGACGGCCGCCGAAGAGTTCGTCACCATGCGTACGCCGGTCAGCGCTTAAGCGTCTGTCGCTTTGGCCGAGTCTGGCGCTGCCGCAACGGTAGCCGCCAGACGCTGGCTGTCTTCAAGGCTTGCCTGAACCTTGAGCAATTCCTTTTCCAATGACTGATTGAGCTGCGTTTGTTCGTCGACGCTCTGCTTGAGCGCTTGGCTTTCCAGTGCCGCCACGCGCAGACGTTCCTGGAGGAGGGTGCGCTCGCTGTCCATGCGCGTGGCCTGCTCGAGCAACTGATCCTGACGCTGATTGCTGTGCTTGAGCTGATCCTGCACAAGATTCAGCTCGCGCTGGGTGCCACGGTTTTCGGTAAGCAGGCGTTCGTTGTCGCGGTGCAACTGCGTGATCTCGTCCTGGCGCACCAACGCGCTCTGCTGGGCTTGACGCAATTCTGCCTGTATCTGCTGAAGTTGCCCTTCATGGCGGGCCTGCTCCTGCTCGCGCTGTTCCTTGGTGGCGTTACGGTAATGCTCAAGCGCATCGCGGGCGTGCAGGTGTTTTTCTTCCAGTGAGCGGATCTGTTCGTCCTTGTCCTGCAAGCGCAATTCAAAGTCGGCCAATGCCTGGTTGAGGCCGGCGTTGCGCGTCTGTTCGGTTTGCAGCATCGAGCGGGTGTTGCTCAGCGCTTCGGATTCGCGTTGCAGCGCGGCGCCTTGAATCTCGTGGTCGTGCTCGAGTTTTTCCAGCGCCTGGCGAACCTGTTTCAGTTCGGTTTCCAGTGCTTCGCGTTGCTCCTCGAACTGTTCGCGGGCTTGCTCAATGGGCTCCTGCGCCTGTTCTTTCAGACGCTGGGCGAGTCGAGAGACGAGGGCGGTGAGCTCATCATCGATCGGTTCTGCCGACGCCTCATTCGGCTGGGCACCGTCGTCCAGTTCTTTCAGATAGCGATGGATCGTGGTTTTCGAGCCGGTGTTGCCCATTTCAATGCGTACTGCATCGATGCTTGGGTGTTCGCCGCGAGCCAGGATCGCTGTGCGTGCGATTTGCACCAGTGCTTTGGTAATGCCGCCACGGGCCATGTGAACTCCTACGTTTACGTACTGTGGTACATGCCACTGAAGTACACAGTGTACCATGCTGAAAATATAGGTAAATCGTTAAGGTAAAACAGGCGGGATATACTGGTATTACCCAATGTCAGGGGGCAAAATGCGCATCTGCATGCCTGAACCCGTACGCCAGCGAGAAAACTGCCCATGAGCGACATTGATCGATATCTGCAAGCCGCCACCCGGGACAACACTCGCCGCAGCTATCGCATGGCGATCGAGCACTTCGAGGTGACGTGGGGCGGATTTCTGCCGGCTACTGCCGACAGCGTTGCGCGCTATCTGGTGGCGCACGCTGGCGTGCTATCGATCAACACGCTGAAGCTGCGTCTGTCGGCGCTGGCGCAGTGGCACAACAGTCAGGGTTTTGCCGATCCGACCAAGGCGCCAGTGGTGCGCAAGGTGTTCAAGGGCATTCGCGCTTTGCACCCGGCGCAGGAAAAACAGGCTGAGCCGCTGCAATTGCAGGATCTGCAGCGCGTGATCGATTGGCTTGAACAGGAGGCGCAGACGGCCCGGGAAGAACAGGACCGCCCGACCTTGCTCAAGGCGTATCGGGATCGCGCGCTGATTCTGTTGGGCTTCTGGCGCGGCTTTCGCAGCGACGAATTGTGCCGTTTGCAAATCGAGCATGTGCAGGCGAGCGCTGGCAAGGGCATCACTCTGTATCTGCCGCGCAGCAAGGGCGACCGGGAGAACCTCGGGCAGACCTACCAGGCCCCGGCGCTGCTGAAGCTGTGCCCGGTGCAGGCCTATATCGATTGGATTACAGAGGCTGCGCTGGTACGCGGCGCGGTGTTCCGCAGCATTGATCGCTGGGGCAATCTGAGCGAAGAGGGCCTGCACGCCAACAGCATCATTCCGCTGCTCCGCCAGGCGTTGCAGCGCGCCGGGATTGCCGCCGCCAACTACACCAGCCATTCACTGCGGCGTGGTTTTGCCACATGGGCGCATCAAAGCGGCTGGGACCTGAAATCGCTGATGAGCTACGTTGGCTGGAAGGACATGAAATCCGCCATGCGCTATGTTGAGGTCAGCCCATTCCAGGGAATGGCTCGGATTATGGATAAGCCGGATCAGCCGTAGAGATCGTTTTCTTCTATTAATACAGTCAGCTAATAGCGAAAACAAATCAGCAGTATCAGGTTTGCCAATGAGCCTTCCGTCGAGTGAGTGGGTAGGATTCACCCATCAACTTCATAACCCCTGACGGAGAGTCATCGATGCCTATCATCAACAGCCAAGTAAAACCGTTCAAAGCTACCGCGTTCAAAAACGGCGACTTCGTTCAAGTCTCGGATGCTGACTTGAAAGGCAAGTGGTCCGTAGTGTTCTTCTACCCAGCCGACTTCACCTTCGTGTGCCCAACCGAGCTGGAAGACCTGGCTGACAACTACGCTGAGTTCAAGAAGCTGGGCGTGGAAATCTACAGCGTTTCGACCGACACCCACTTTGCTCACGCTGCCTGGCATAACACTTCGCCAGCCATCGGCAAAATCGAATACACCATGATCGGCGACCCTACCCACATCATCTCCCGCAACTTCGACGTGCTGATCGAAGAAGCTGGTCTGGCTGACCGTGGCACCTTCGTGATCAACCCTGAAGGCCAGATCAAAATCGTTGAACTGAACGATGGCGGCGTTGGCCGTGACGCTTCCGAGCTGCTGCGCAAGATCAAGGCTGCTCAGTACGTCGCTGCACACCCAGGCGAAGTTTGCCCGGCCAAGTGGAAAGAAGGCGAGGCCACTCTGGCTCCGTCGCTGGACCTGGTCGGCAAGATCTAAGTCTGTGCCATGCAACGCAGGGCGGCACGCCGCACCTTCTTAAGTTAGCTGCACCGCCCAATAAAAATGCCCGGGCGAGATTCGCTCGGGCTTTTTTTCGCCTCAAATAAAGGAAATCGCCCGTATGTTGGACGCCAATCTTAAAGCCCAGTTGAAATCGTACCTGGAACGGGTCACCCAACCGATCGAGATCGTTGCATCCCTCGACGACGGTGCGAAATCCCGTGAAATGCTGGACCTGCTGAAAGACGTTGCCAGTCTTTCGAGCCAGATTACTCTGATCGACAGCGGTGACGATGCCCGCAAGCCATCGTTCTCGATCAATCGCCCTGGAGCCGACATCAGTCTGCGTTTCGCCGGTATTCCGATGGGCCACGAATTCACCTCGCTGGTGTTGGCTCTGCTGCAAGTCGGTGGCCACCCGTCGAAGGCCAGCGTTGAAGTCATCGAGCAGATCCGCTCGCTCAAAGGCGAGTTCAGCTTCGAGACTTACTTCTCGCTGTCTTGCCAGAATTGCCCGGACGTCGTTCAGGCGCTGAACCTGATGGCCGTGCTCAACCCGAACATCCGCCACGTCGCCATCGACGGCGCGCTGTTCCAGGACGAAGTCAACGATCGCAAGATCATGGCTGTGCCGAGCATCTACCTCAATGGCGAAAACTTCGGCCAGGGCCGCATGGGCCTGGAGGAAATCCTTGCCAAACTCGACACCGGCGCGATTGAGCGTCAGGCCGAGAAGATCAGCGCCAAAGAAGCCTTTGACGTGCTGGTCGTCGGCGGTGGCCCGGCGGGTGCTTCGGCCGCTATCTACGCCGCGCGTAAAGGCATCCGCACCGGTGTCGCGGCTGAGCGCTTCGGCGGTCAGGTGCTGGATACCATGGCCATCGAGAACTTCATTTCCGTGCAGGAAACCGAAGGGCCGAAACTGGCCACGGCGCTGGAAGAACACGTCAAGCAGTACGACGTCGACATCATGAATCTGCAACGCGCTGACAAGCTGATCCCGGGCAAGAATGGCGAGCTGCATGAAGTCCACTTCGCCAGCGGTGCAACCCTGAAAGCCAGGAGCGTGATTCTCGCGACCGGCGCACGCTGGCGCGAAATGAACGTTCCGGGCGAGCAGGAATACCGCAACAAAGGCGTGGCGTATTGCCCGCACTGCGACGGCCCGCTGTTCAAGGGCAAGCGCGTAGCGGTGATCGGCGGCGGTAACTCCGGCGTTGAAGCGGCGATCGACCTGGCGGGTATCGTGGCGCACGTAACGCTGCTGGAATTCGACGTGCAACTGCGTGCCGACGCCGTGCTGCAGCGCAAGCTGCACAGCCTGCCGAACGTTACCGTGATCACCAGTGCGCAAACCACTGAAGTCACCGGCAATGGCGAGAAGGTCAACGGCCTGCGCTACAAGGACCGCACTACCGATGAACTGCGCACGGTTGAGCTGGAAGGCATTTTCGTGCAAATCGGTCTGCTGCCGAACACCGATTGGCTGAAGGGCACCATCGAGCTGTCGCCGCGTGGCGAGATCATTGTCGACAACCGTGGCGAGACTTCCATTGCGGGGATCTTTGCAGCGGGTGACGTGACGACTGTGCCGTACAAGCAGATCGTGATTGCAGTGGGCGAGGGCGCCAAGGCTTCGCTGAGTGCGTTCGATCACTTGATCCGGACTTCGGCCCCGGCGTAACTGCCAGGTCGAAAACGAAAAAACCCATGAGCGATCATGGGTTTTTTATTGCGCGTGGAAAGCCACCCCTCACCCCAGCCCTCTCCCGAGGGAGAGGGAGCCGACCGAGGTGTCTGAAGTCATCCATCGACCTGAGAGAGCCGGTCGATTATGGATTCACCGCCAATCGTTCAAGTCGGCGTAATTCTCCAACATCCCGCAATCAGTCCCCTCTCCCTCTGGGAGAGGGCTAGGGTAGGGGCTTTCAGCTTTTACAGCGGCGCAGGCTGAATGATCTCGACCCAGTAGCCATCCGGGTCCTTGATGAAGGCCAAGCTCTTCATCCGGCCGTCGGTCAGGCGCTTCTGGAAATCGCAACCCAGCTCTTCAAAGCGTGCACACGCTGCGACGATGTCCGGCACCGAAATGCAGATGTGACCAAAGCCACGGGGATCGGTGTTGCCGTTGTGATAGGCGAAGTCGGCATCGTTTTCGGTACCGTGGTTGTGGGTCAATTCGAGAATGCCTGGAATCGATTTCATCCATTCGGTACGCGCAGCAGCATCGGCCGGGATCTGCGCTTTATCGACCAGCGCAAGGAAGTACAGGCTGAATTCGGCTTCCGGAAAATCACGCTTCTCGACCAGCGAGAAACCCAGGACGCGGGTGTAGAAATCCAGCGACTTGGTGATGTCCTTCACGCGCAGCATGGTGTGGTTGAACACGAAGTTGCGGGTTGCGCTGTCTGGCGTGGCGGTCACGCCGGGGAAAGTGTTCAGTTCGTTGAGGCTCATGGGCCCTCCAATAACAATGGGCGAGTGAATGGGCGCAATGATACGCATGCCGGCCGGCATCGCCAAATGCAAGGCGGGCTTGCCCTGCGCGAGGGCGGGGCTCAGACTTTGCTCTCTACCTTCGAGTGCGTCCGGCAATGATCCGACTGTTCAAATCCGTGTTTGTTTTTTTTGCTTTGTCATTGGCCGTGGTTTTCCCGGCCATGGCCGAACCGAGCATCACCTGGCCAGCGGGCTGGAAGGTTGAAGTGTTGCCGGATACCGCGCCGCCAGTCTCGCGGCAAAGGGCAGTGAAGCTCGATGCCGACGGCAATCAGGTGATGGTGATGGAGTTGACCATGACGCAAGTGGAGGCGGGGCATCAGGTCAATTTGCAAGGCGTGCTGCTGGAGATGCGTAAATCCATCCAGAAGGATTTCTTCCGCAGTGGTTATCAGAGCGTCTGCAACCGAATCCATCCGGCTGCGTTCGGATCATTGACCGGGTTGGAGACGACCTGCACGATCACCGAGAACGGCCGGCACGTATTATCACAAACGCTGGTGGCTGCCGTGGAAACAGACAAGGCTTATGTACTTTCATATGCCGGTCAGGCTGAGGTTTATAAGGCGAGCGCCGACGACATAGAGGCGGCACGTAACAGCCTGAAATTATAAACGTCCGTACTAACTCGCGGTGTTTTGAATGCCGGAAAGGATTAAGCACAAAGTTTGATTCATCGTTTGCAGCAACATCGCGCAGCAAAATGTTTAGCGTGATGACTCAGTAACGTTACACATTTTTCTAACTTGTTCGATGAAAATCATTTCATTTGTTAGATATTGTCAATAAAAAAGCCCTGCATCGCGCAGGGCTTTTTGTTGGCGTCAGATTAACCGCGCAACCATGAATCCACGGTGGCCGCACCGTACTGTTCTTTCCAGGCTTTCAGGCCGCGATGGTTGCCGCCCTTGGTTTCGATCAGCTCGCCAGTGTGCGGGTTCTGGTAAACCTTGACGACGCGGGCGCGGCGGGTCTTCGGCGCTGGGGCAGCCTGCAGACCGGACTTCGCCGGGTTCGGGTCGAGGATGGCGATGATGTCTTTCAGGCCTTTGCCATAGGTTTTCATCAGTCCCTGGAGCTTTTCTTCGAATTCGATTTCTTTCTTGAGCCCGGCGTCATTCTTCAGTGACTCCAGCTGTTTGAGCTGTTCCTGAAGGGCCTTTTCAGCTGCGCGAAATTCAGCGAGTCTGGACAATATCTTTACTCCAATAGTGTGTTTGGCTGATACCAACCGCAAACAAAGCTATAAGCCAAGAGCCTGGAAGCGACTCGGTGATAATTGGCTCACCTGTCAGTCTGGCTCAGGTTGAAAAAATTGTAGTAGTTAATGCGACAAGAGTAAATCCTGATGTTGTCGCCATGTAACAACAATGACTTTTTGTATCAATTTGGTGCGGTTGTTGGACGGGCTATGCTAATGAGTTAACGATCACTTAATGCGCTGATGAAATCTGCTGCCGGCATTGGCTTGGCAAACAAATAGCCTTGCATGAAATCCACCTGATGCTCCGTCAGGTAATCGGCTTGGGCCTGTGTTTCGACACCTTCGGCAACAATGGCCAGATCCAGCTTTGCCGACAGTTCAATGATGGAGTCGAGAATATGTCGTGATAGCGCATCGATGCCGATCATGGCGACAAAGCTCTGATCGATCTTGAGAAAGTCGACCTTGAAGGCGCGCAAGTAGCCGAGGCTTGAGTGGCCAGTACCAAAATCGTCGATCGCGATTTTCACTCCAAGTGCGTGCAATTGCTCAAACAGTTGCAGGGTCATCTCATTCGGTTCGATCAGCTCGCGCTCCGTCAATTCCAGCACCAGTTCGACGCTGCCGGGCGCAAACGCCGCCAGGAGGTCGCGACAGTCTTCGACCAGTTCCAGATCCTTGCAATGGCTGGCAGTGATGTTGATGCCGATATGGAAAGGTTTGGCGAAGACCGCAGAATGCGGTCCCAGCAGGGCGGCAGTCTGTTGCATCAGCGAGCGGGTCATCGGCACGATCAAGCCTGAATGCTCGGCAAATGGAATGAACAGATCCGGGCGTACGAGGCCCTCTTTCGGGTGATTCCAGCGCATCAGCACTTCAGCGCCGGACCACTGCTTGCTGTCACCGTGAACCACCGGCTGGAAATAAGGAATGAATTCCCCGGCCTCGAGTGCGCGAAGCATTTCGTGACTGGGCGAGTTCGAGCGTTTCTGCACGACATGGCCGATGGCGCCCGAGATCACGCCGAAAAATATCAGCAGGCTGAACAACGGCGGGTAGTTGGCCGCCATGTAACGCCAGGTCTCTCCCTCGGGAAAACCCGCCGACACGTTGAAACCGTATCGTTCGGATTCGAGCATGCTATGCGCGACTGGCAAAGCGGGCAGGGGCCCTTGATGCACTCTGCCGTCGGCGGACAGCCAGTTATCGCCCACTTGCAACATCAGTAATGTCTGGCGGCCGATCAGGCGCAGGATGTTGCTCAGGTGATAACCATCAAGCGTGGTCAGCGCGCCGCCACGACCGTCGCTGAGGCGGTAGATCAACAATGCCGTGTCGGGAGTGACGGGATTGCCGTTCATCAACCACAGTTTGCCTTGATGATAGTCCCCGGCATTGACCGCTTCCTTGAACTGCCCGAACAGTGAGCTGCAGTAGAGCGTGTTGTCCCAGACCAGATTGGTCGAGCGCACGAAGGGGCGGCGGGTCACTTGTTCGCGCAGGGCCAGTTTCACGTCTTCGCAATTTTTCCCGGCCAGAGGCAGCAGAACCCGAGCGGCTTCTGCCGTGTTGTCGAGCATCAGATCGAACTGTTGCAACGCTTGTTCGGCCGTTTCCCCGGCACTTTGCTCCAGCGTTCGTTTTGCCTGCATATAAAGAATCCCACTGCCCAGCACGATTGGCAGCAGACCGGTGAGCAAAGTCACGGCGATTCGGGTGCTGCGTTTGCGGCGGGATCGGTGGGTCAGTGGCATGGACACATCCTGTGGTTTAGAAATCCGACCCGATAAACAATTGAGCCAGAGAGGAGAATAGATGGCAGATGGCGCTTGCGCCGTAGGTAAAAAAGCGGATTTTATACAGAGGGCAGACAGGTCTGGTTACGCTGTGTAGAATCGGGTTACGCATACAATAATAATCGTCTTCTGGCAGCAGAAGCCTCGCCCGCAAGAGCCTTGGGTCGACAATGAAGATATTCGGGTTTCAACTGATCTACGGAGACTTCCTCGCGCGCAGCGTGCGTGGCATCTCCTGCGCGCCGCCCTCCACATCACTTTCCTGACAAATAACCCTGGTTAATTGATAAGAAATGATGAGGCGTCACCATGGCAGATTTATACGAAAACCCAATGGGCCTGATGGGCTTTGAATTCATCGAGTTCGCAGCGCCGACTCCTGGCACACTGGAGCCGATCTTCGAGATCATGGGCTTCACCAAAGTCGCGACCCACCGTTCCAAGAACGTGCACCTGTATCGTCAGGGCGCAATCAACCTGATCCTCAATAACGAACCCAACAGCGTCGCCTCGTACTTCGCCGCCGAACACGGCCCGTCCGTTTGCGGCATGGCGTTTCGCGTGAAGGATTCGCAGAAGGCCTATTCCCGCGCACTCGAACTCGGCGCTCAGCCGATTCACATCGAGACCGGTCCGATGGAACTGAACCTGCCGGCAATCAAAGGCATTGGCGGCGCGCCGCTGTACCTGATCGACCGTTTCGGCGAAGGCAGCTCGATCTACGACATCGACTTCGTGTTCATCGAAGGTGTTGATCGCAACCCGGTTGGCGCTGGCCTGAAGATCATCGACCACCTGACCCACAACGTTTATCGCGGTCGCATGGCCTATTGGGCGAACTTCTACGAGAAGCTGTTCAACTTCCGTGAAATCCGTTACTTCGACATCAAAGGCGAGTACACCGGCCTGACCTCGAAGGCCATGACCGCACCGGATGGCATGATCCGCATTCCGCTCAACGAAGAGTCGTCCAAGGGCGCCGGGCAGATCGAAGAGTTCCTGATGCAGTTCAATGGTGAGGGTATCCAGCACGTCGCGTTCCTCACCGACGACCTGATCAAGACCTGGGATCAACTGAAGAAAATCGGCATGCGCTTCATGACCGCGCCGCCGGATACCTACTACGAAATGCTCGAAGGTCGCCTGCCGAATCACGGCGAGCCGGTCGATCAGCTGCAATCGCGCGGCATCCTGCTCGATGGCGCATCGGAGCAGGGCGACAAGCGTCTGCTGCTGCAGATTTTCTCGGAAACCCTGATGGGGCCGGTGTTCTTCGAATTCATCCAGCGCAAGGGCGACGATGGTTTCGGCGAGGGCAACTTCAAGGCCTTGTTCGAATCGATCGAGCGTGACCAGGTGCGTCGTGGTGTGTTGACCACCGAGTAATCTGAAATGAAAAAATCCCGGCCTGCAGAAATGCAGGGCCGGGATTTTTTTGCTTCATACAAAACCTGAGGGAGCGAGCCTGCTCGCGAATGCGGACTTTCATTCAACAGTCATGTTGACTGGTCTGACGACTTCGCGAGCAGGCTCGCTCCCACATTTGTCTTGTGTTGCATTCAAGAGCGGCGTTGGCGCGTCAAGTGTTTGAAGCCCTCGAACACCAGCACCACAACCGCCAGCCAGATCGGGATGTAAGTCAGCCACTCGCCTGACTTGATGCTCTCTCCCAGCAACAACGCCACCGCAAGCAACAGCACCGGTTCGACATAACTCAACAACCCAAACAGACTGAACGGCAGCAAGCGGCTGGCGATGATATACACCACCAGCGCGGACGCACTGATCAGGCCGAGCAGTGGAATCAGCCACATCAGTCCCGGATATTGATCGAACACGGCCAGACCCTGTTCGCCGCCCTGCACAAACCAGTAGGCGACCGGCAGCATCAGGGTCATGTCGACCCACAGGCCACCGAGGTTGTCGGTTTGCAGGTATTTGCGTAGCACGAAATACAGCGGATAACCGACCACGACCACCAGCGTCGCCCAGGAAAATCCGCCAACCTGATACAGCTCGTTCAACACGCCAAGACTGGCGAAAAATACCGCGATTTTCTGCAGGTAAGACAGGCTCTCGCCATAGGCAATCCGCCCGGTCAGCACCATCGCCAGTGGCAACAGGAAATAGCCCAGTGATACATCCAGGCTGTAGTCATTGAGCGGTGCCCACATGAACAGCCACAGCTGAACCCCGAGCAGGGCGGAAGAAACCAGCAGCCCGGCGATCAGCTTCGGCCTGGCGGCCATCAATCGAAGCAGCTCCAGCACCCGCCGCCATTCCCCGGAAACCAGCATGAACACCGTCATGCACGGCACGGTCAGAAGCATGCGCCAGCCGAAGATTTCCACGCCGCTCAGAGGGGTCAGCAGCGACGTGTAGTAATACATGACGGCAAACAGCACGGAGGCTGAAACCGATAGAGCGATACCTTTAGACAAACTGTCCTCGCGACGTGATGGTTGAACGGGGCGCGCAGGATACGTGGTTTTTGTGCTGAATATTGAGCGGATGCTCATTATTTCCCACATCCTGGAGCCAAGCACAAAACCTGTGGGAGCGAGCCTGCTCGCTAAGAGGCCAGCAGATTCAGCATAGATGTTGCGTCGACTGGCGCTATGCATGATTGCACCGCTTAAACGCAAAAAGATCGCAGCCTTCGGCAGCTCCTACAGGGAACGCATTCCAGAGTAGGAGCTGCCGAAGGCTGCGATCTTTTGATCTGCGCGTCTGATTAGGCCCGCAACGTCCGAGTCATCCGCAACGCCAGCAGACTCCCGCCGACGATCACCGCCGCCAGCACGTACAACGCTGCATCCGTCGAACCCGTGCTGTCCTTGACCCAACCCACCAGGTACGGGCTGAGGAACCCGGCCATCTGCCCCATCGAGTTGATCAGCGCCAGCCCACCAGCCGCCGCGCCCGCGCTCAGCATGGCGGTCGGCACCGGCCAGAACATCGGCAGACCGGTCAGTGCGCCCATGGTCGCTATGGTCAGGCCGAGAATCGCAATCGCCGGATTGGCCGCGAAATTCACCGCGATCACCAGCCCGACAGCGCCCATCAGCATCGGCACCACCAAGTGCCAGCGGCGCTCCTTGCGTAAGTCCGCCGAGCGCCCGACGACCAGCATGAACACCGCCGCGAGCAGGTACGGAATCGCACTCAGCCAGCCGATCACCAGGTTGTCGCTGAAGCCGAGGTTCTTGATGATCGACGGCAGCCAGAAGTTGATCGCGTACACGCCGCTCTGGATGCAGAAATAGATCAGGCCGAAGGCCCAGATCGCCGGGTTCTTGAACACCGCGAGCAGCGAGTCGGTCGCGGTTTTCGGTTTGTTGGCGAGGTCTTCGGCGTGGTCGGCTTCAAGCACGGAACGTTCATGGGCGGTCAGCCATTTGGCGTTGGCGAAGCTGTCGCTCAACAGGAAATACGCCAGTGCGCCGAGGATCACCGTCGGAATGCCTTGCAGGAGGAACATCCACTGCCAGCCGGCCAGGCCACCCCGGCCAGCGGCGAAGTGGTTGAGAATCCAGCCGGAAAACGGGCTGCCGAGCAAACCGGAGACCGGGATTGCCGACATGAACAACGCCATGATCCGGCCACGGCGGAAGGTAGGGAACCACTGCGAGAGATACAGCACGACGCCCGGGAAGAACCCGGCTTCAGCGGCACCGGTGAAAAAGCGCAGGGTGTAGAACTCGGTCGGGGTGGTGACGAACAACAGGCAGGTCGACAGCGTGCCCCAGGTGATCATCATCAAGGCAATCCAGCGCCGAGGACCGAAGCGGGTCAGTGCCAGGTTGCTCGGCACGCCGCACAGCACATAACCGATGAAGAAAATCCCGGCGCCGAGGCCGTACACCGTTTCGCTGAATTTCAGTGCGTCAAGCATCTGCAATTTGGCGAAGCCGACGTTGACCCGGTCGAGGTAGTTGAACAGATAGCAGATGAAAATGAAGGGAATCAAACGCAGGGTGATGCGTTTGTAGACGGCGTTTTTACCGTCGTCGATGGTCTGGGTAGCTGCGGCGCTCTGCGACATAGCGGCTCTCTCTTTATTATGATTTTTTGCGATGCAAAGGGTAACGTTGATCGCCCTGAGAGTCTCGGCCACCTTTGGCCGGATTGTCTTTGTGCCTGAGCACAGGGTTTGCCGCCAGACCCTGTGCGGCTGAACAACCGTTCGTGCCTGAACTGAAGGATTGCCGCCGCTATGTTCGAACTCGATCACGACCTTGCCCAGGACATCGTCGACCGGGCCATGGCCATTTTGCCGTACAACGTCAATGTCATGGACAGTCAGGGCCTGATCCTCGGCAGCGGTGAACCGGAACGCATCAACACCCGGCATGAAGGCGCGCAACTGGTGCTGGCCAACGGGCGTGTGGTGGAAATCGACGCGCAGACGGCGGTGCATCTCAAAGGTGTGCAACCGGGGATCAATCTGCCGCTGCTGCTCGATCAGCGCTTGATCGGCGTGCTCGGCATCACCGGCGAGCCGGAGCAATTGCGCACCTACGCCGAGCTGGTGCGCATGACCGCTGAAATGCTGGTCGGCCAGCGCAACCAGCAGGCCGAGCAACAATGGCGACGGCAGCGTTGCGATGATCTGCTGGCGTTGCTGCTGAGCGAGGCGGGGGATTCGCCGCGTCTGATCGATGAGGCGCAGCAACTAGGGCTCAAGCCGCAATTGACCCGCGTGCCGTATTTGTTTGAGCTGGGTCTTGAGCACGGGCCGGGGCAAACCGTCGAGGCACTGAGTGCGTGGCTGACCTCGCGTTATCCGGACAGTTGGTGCGTGAGTTCGGCGAAGTCTTCGTTGTTGTGGTGTCGCCCGGCGAGCCAGAACGTCGAGCATGATCGCCTGCTGGAAAAACTCGATGGCCTCGGCTGGAAGATTTTGCGCATCGCCGTCGGCGGGCAGGCGGATGGTCTGGCCGGGTTGCGTCGCTGTTATCGACGAGTCGGCGATTTGCTCGCTTATGGTCGTGACGTGCTGCCGAATTCGAGACTGCTGACGCTCAATCGTTATCGCTTGCCGGTCATGCTGTGGCGTCATCGCAACGATGATGCGCTGGACGAACTGCTCAAGCCGCTGCGCCAGGTCATCGCCAAGGACAGCAACGGCCAGTTGCTGGCGACCCTGCGCAGTTGGTGCGAGCACGACGGGCAGAGCCAGGCCTGTGCCGAGGCGTTGGGCATTCATCGCAATAGTCTGCGTTATCGCATGGAGCGGATTGCCGAGTTGAGCGGGGTTGATCCGTTGAAGCTGGACGGGATGCTGGCGTTGTATCTTGGGGTGCAGCTGCTGCCGCAGACTGATCCATTGCCATGAGTTGTCCTTGAGGCCGCCATCGCTGGCAAGCCAGCTCCCACAGGTCAGAAGGCGTTCATAACTTCCATAGTCACCGCAGAACCCTGTGGGAGCTGGCTTGCCAGCGATGAGGCCGGTACGACCAACACATATCTTTTGTGGAAATGAACAATAAACGCCGACGCCACTTGTGCACTCGACCGGCGTCAAGGCGCAGGCCGACTGGCAGCATGAATGCCACTGCAACCGGAGAATTCCCATGAAAATCGTCATCGCCCCCGACTCGTTCAAGGATAGCCTGAGTGCCCAAGGCGTTGCCGAAGCCATTGCCCTCGGACTGGCCCAGGTCTGGCCGCAGGCGACGCTGATCAAATGCGCGATGGCCGATGGCGGCGAAGGTACGGTCGAGTCGATTCTTGCAGCCTGCGAAGGTGAGTTACGCCGCACCCGCGTGCGCGGTCCACTGGGCGCGCCGGTCGAAGCCGCATGGGGCTGGCTGCCGCACAACCACACCGCGATCATCGAAATGGCCGAGGCCAGCGGTCTGCAACTGGTCCCGCCGGGACAGCGCGATGCCTGCATCAGCAGCACCTTTGGCACAGGTGAATTGATTCGTGCAGCGCTGGATGCCGGCGCGCAACGGGTGATTCTGGCGATTGGCGGCAGCGCGACCAATGACGCCGGCGCCGGGGCGATGCAGGCGCTGGGGGTGAAGTTGCTGGATGCGCAGAATCAGTCGCTGGTGCCCGGCGGCCTGGCCTTGGCGCAACTGGCGCGATTGGACCTGAGTGGGTTTGATCGACGTCTGGCCGATGTGCGTTTCGACATCGCCGCCGACGTCAATAATCCGCTCTGCGGCCCCCACGGCGCCTCGGCCATTTTCGGCCCTCAGAAGGGCGCGTCGCCTGCGCAGGTTGAGCAACTTGATCAGGCGCTGGGGCACTTTGCCAAACTCTGCGCGCAAGCATTGGGCAGGGACGTGCGCGATGAACCGGGCAGCGGCGCGGCGGGTGGTCTGGGGTTTGCTGCCAAGGCTTTTCTCGGTGCGCAGTTTCAGGCGGGCGTCGAGGTGGTAGCGGAACTGGTCGGGCTCGCTGACGCGGTCAGAGGTGCGGATCTGGTGATTACCGGAGAAGGCCGCTTCGATGCGCAAACCCTTCGCGGCAAAACGCCGTTCGGTGTTGCGCGAGTTGCCAAACAACACGCTGTGCCGGTGATCGTGATTGCCGGGACCTTGGGCGAGGGCTATCAGGAGCTCTATCAACACGGCATCGACGCCGCTTTCGCCGTGACCAGCGGACCGATGACACTCGAACAAGCCTGCGCCGAAGCACCGCGCCTGCTGCGTGAACGCGCCACCGATATTGCTCGGGTCTGGCAACTCGCCGCCCAACGCTGATCGGCTTGCCTATGTAGGAGCTGTCGAGTGCAACGAGGCTGCGATCTTTTGACTTTTAAAAGCAGGATCAAAAGATCGCAGCCTCGTTGCACTCGACAGCTCCTACCAAGGGCAGCGGAGCAGTTTTTGATTGTTGCCACGTCCTGAAAAATATTTACCGCAGACCCGAAACCTTCCTCAAGCCTGGCCGATACAACGGTCAGGCGCACACAAAACCACAACTCAGTGCCGCCGGACTGTCGCCCGCTATGGGCCAGTGCTCACGGCATGGACGCTCGCAGTTTCTTTCTTTCGAGAGTCCGACCATGTCCCTGCGTAACCTGAATATCGCGCCCCGTGCTTTCCTCGGTTTTGCCTTTATCGCCTTGCTGGTGATTGTCCTCGGCGTATTCGCCGTCAGCCGCATGACGGTCATTCGTCAGGCGTCGGTCGACATGGACACCAACCAATTGCCAAGCGTGACCCACCTCAGCGTGGTCACGGAAAACGTCCTGCGCATGCGCATTCTCTCGTTCCGTGTGCTGGTCAATCGCGAACCGGCCAGCCTGCAAGAGGCAGAAACCCGCATCGCGGTGCTGGTCGACAAGGTGCGCAAAGCTCAGGCCAGCTATGCTGCGTTGCCGGCAGGTCCTGAAGAGCACGCAGTTTTCCAGACGTTTTCGACCACCCTCGATAACTATCTGCAAGCGCAGAACCGGATGCTTGAGCTGTCGCGCCAGGGCGATCTGGAAGCAATGCGTGCCTTGATCAACACCCGCATCAAGGAAGGCACCGATCAGATGGGCGAGCAGCTCAACAAGCTGATCGGCATGAATACCGCCGGGGCCAGAGCGGCGGCCATTAAGGCCGGTGAAAACTATGACAGCGCCATCACCGGGATCATTATCGTCGCCGTCATCGCGGCGCTGGCCACCGTGTTGCTTGCCTGGTTGCTGACCCGCAGCATCGTCACACCACTCAACCGCGCCGTGCTCGCTGCGCAAACCATTGCCGACGGCGACCTCAGCAAAGCCATCGAAGTCGACGGCAAGGACGAACCGGCGCGCTTGCTTGAAGCCTTGGCAGCGATGCAGTCCAACCTGCGCAAAACCATCGAGCAGATCGCCGGTTCCGCCACGCAACTGGGCGCCGCTGCCGAAGAACTCAGCGCCGTCACTGAAGAAGCGTCGCGCGGGCTGCAGCAGCAGAACAATGAAATCGAACAGGCCGCCACGGCCGTCAACGAGATGACCGCTGCGGTGGAAGAGGTGGCGCGCAACGCCGTGTCGACTTCCGAAGCGTCAAACCAGTCGACCCACGCCGCCCGCGAAGGTCGTGATCAGGTGGTGAAAACCGTCGACGCGATCCAGACCATGACTCACGACGTGCAGAACACCGCGCAGATGATCGAAGGCCTCGCCGCGCAAGGTCGTGACATTGGCAAGGTGCTGGACGTGATTCGCGCCATCGCTGAGCAGACCAACTTGCTGGCGCTCAACGCTGCGATTGAAGCCGCGCGTGCCGGCGAGGCTGGCCGTGGCTTTGCCGTGGTGGCTGATGAAGTGCGAGCCTTGGCCCATCGCACCGCGCAGTCGACCCAGGAAATCGAGAAAATGGTTGCCGGCATCCAGAACGGCACCGGTGAAGCGGTCTCCTCGATGCAGCAAAGCAACCAGCGTACCCAGTCCACTCTGGAAATGGCCCGCGCGGCTGGCGTGGCACTGGAGCAGATCACGCAATCGATTCACCAGATCAACGAACGCAACCTGGTTATCGCCAGCGCTTCGGAAGAGCAGGCGCAAGTCTCCCGCGAAGTCGATCGCAATCTGGTCAACATCCGCGACCTCGCCACGCAATCGGCCGCCGGCGCCAACCAGACCAGCGCCGCGACCCACGAACTGTCGCGACTGGCAGTGGATTTGAACGCCATGGTGGCGCGTTTCGTGATTTGAGATACGGTGAAGGCTGGAAACCGCGCTAACAGGAGACGTACATGCGCTATTCAGCCTTGACCCAACGAATCGCCGGGGAGGGTGCCGCTGCCTGGCAGATTCACGACCGAGCGCTGGAACTGCGCGCCGAGGGCGTTGATGTTTTGTTGTTGAGCGTCGGCGATCCGGATTTCGATACGCCGTTGCCGATCGTCCATGGCGCGATCGATAGCCTGTTGGCCGGTGATACCCATTACGCCGATGTGCGTGGGCGGTTTGAGCTGCGCAGGCTGATTGCCGAGCGTCATCGCCAGCGCAGTGGTCAACGGGTTGATCCTGATCAGGTGATTGTCCTGCCCGGCGCACAATGCGCGGTGTACTCGGTGGCGCAGTGTCTGCTCGATCCGGGCGATGAAGTGATCGTCGCTGAGCCGATGTACGTCACTTACGAAGGTGTGTTTGGCGCCTGCGGTGCCAAGGTGATTGCGGTGCCGGTACGCCCCGACAACGGTTTCCGTGTCGACCCGGCCGATGTTGCCGCGCGCATTACCCCGCGAACGCGCGCCATGCTGCTCAACAGTCCGAACAATCCCAGCGGCGCGAGTTTGCCCTTGCTGATCTGGCAGGAACTGGCGGCGCTGTGCATTCGCCATGACTTGTGGCTGATAAGCGATGAGGTGTACAGCGAGCTGTTATATGAAGGCGAGCACATCAGCCCGGCGAGCCTGCCGGGCATGGCCGAGCGCACCGCGACGATCAACAGTCTGTCGAAATCCCATGCGATGACCGGTTGGCGTATCGGCTGGATGATCGGCCCGAATGCCTTGGCCGAGCATCTGGTGAATCTGTCGCTGAGCATGCTCTTCGGTCTGCCGGATTTCGTACAGAAAGCCGCGCAAGTGGCGCTGCAAAGTGATCTGCCGGAAGTCTCTCAGATGCGCGAGGAGTATCGCTTGCGCCGCGATCTGGTCTGCGAACGTTTGCACGGTTGCCCTGGGTTGCAGCCGATTCGCCCGGATGGCGGCATGTTCGTGATGGTCGATGTGCGCCAGACTGGCCTCGGCGCCCAGGCATTTGCCGAGCGCTTGCTGGAAGGTTACGGGGTGTCAGTGTTGGCCGGTGAAGCGTTCGGGCCGAGCGCGGCGGGGCATATTCGCATCGGGCTGGTGGTGGATCGGGTCAAACTGGCGGATGCCTGCGCGCGGATTGCGTTGTGTGCGGTGCAGCTGTTGCAGGCGCGCAGTGCCTGATGGATTTGCTGTGTCTTCACTGGCCAAATCGCTGGCAAGCCAGCTCCCACAGGTTTTTCAGTGTCCATGACACTCATGGACGACCCGAATCCTGTGGGAGCTGGCTTGCCAGCGATGAGGCCAGAGCCGGCAATAAAGATCTCAGTTTTGCCAAGTAGAGGCGTTCACCAGATTCGCCGGCCGCTGTCCATTCAACGCCGCCAACAGATTCTCCACCGCACACCGCGCCATTGCCTCACGCGTTTCGTGGGTCGCCGAGCCCATGTGCGGCGTCGCCACCACGTTGCTCAACTGCAACAACGGCGAATCATGATTCAACGGCTCGCGCTCGAACACATCCAGCCCCGCCGCGCGAATCCGCTTGCTGCGCAACGCCTCGATCATCGCCGCCTCATCAACCACCTTGCCCCGCGAGATATTGATGAAAATGCTCTCCGGCCGCATCAGCGCAAATTGTTCCGCGCCGATCAAGCGTTCGGTCTGCGCCGTCAGAGGCAAAGTCAGGCAAATGAAATCGGCCTGCTGGAGCAAATCTTCGAGGCTGCGATATTGCGCGTCGAAACGCTCCTCGACCGCCGGTTTGCGCGACTGGCTGTGGTAGATCACCGGCATGCCGAAACCGAAATGCCCGCGCTGGGCCAAGGCCTCGCCGATGCGGCCCATGCCGATGATGCCCAGCGTCTTGCCGTGCACATCGGTGCCGAAATGCGCCGGGCCGATGTTGCGGCTCCATTGCCCACCACGGACCATGTCCGCCAGTTCGACCACCCGCCGCGCGGCAGCGAGGATCAGGGCGAAACCGGTGTCGGCGGTGGTTTCGGTGAGCACGTCGGGGGTGTTGGTCAGCAGAACCTTGCGCCGATTCAGATACTCGATGTCGTAGTTGTCAACACCCACCGAGACGCTGGCAATCGCCTCCAGCTGCGGCCCCAGATCCAGCAGCGCGGCATCTAGTTTCAGGCTGGCCCCGAGCAAACCGTGGGCGCGGGGCAGGGCATCGCGCAGCTGCATTAGGCCATCGGCGTCGAGGCTTTCGATCAGCGTTACGTCAAATTGCTCTTGCAGGCGCGCCATCAGCGCGGGCGAAAGTTTTTTATACAGCACGACCTGTTTTTTCATGGCAAAAGTCCTTTCAGGAATGCGCCGGCACACGCGGCGTGGCGACGGCTTTGGCGACGACGCGATCACTGGCGCCGGGCTTGAGGAAAATGGTCAACACCACCGACAGCAACAGCGCGCCGCTCATCAGCAGATAGGAAGCGCCGGGCGAGCCGGTCGAGCTGTTCAGATAGCCGACCAGATACGAGCCGCCAAAAGAACCGAGCGCGCCCATGCTGTTGATCAGCGCCATGGCGCCGCCAGCGACGTTGGCCGGCAGGATCTCGGGAACGATGGCGAAGAATGGCCCGTACGGCGCGTACATGCAGGCGCCGGCAATCACCAGCAGCGTGTACGACCACCAGAAATGTTCGGCGCCCAAGGCATACGAGCCATAAAACGCAATCGAAGCGATCAGCAGCGGCGGCCAGACGAAGCGTTTGCGCTTCTGCAATTTGTCCGAACCCCACGACACCGCGAGCATGCCCAGCACGGCCGCCAGATACGGCAGCGCCGAGAGCCAGCCAGCCTCGATCATGTCCATTTGCGCGCCGGCCTTGAGGATCGATGGCAGCCACAAAACGAAACCGTAGACGCCGATGCTCCAGCAGAAAAACTGCAGCGCCAGGATTATCACCTTCGGCGAGCGGAACGCCTCGGCGTAGTTCTTCACCGCTTTGATCCCGACCTGCTCAGCGGCCAGCGCGCTTTCCAGATCGTGTTTTTCCTGCTCATTGAGCCACTTGGCCTGGGCCGGGCGGTCGTCGGCCAGACGCCACCAGATAAACGCCCACAGCACCGCCGGCAGACCTTCAATGATGAACATCCAGCGCCAGCTGAAATGCTGCACCAGATAGCCCGACACCACCGACATCCACAGCATCGTCACCGGGTTACCGAGGATCAAAAAGGTGTTGGCCCGCGAACGTTCGGCACGGGTGAACCAATGGCACAGATACACCAGCATCGCCGGCATCACCGCCGCTTCGACCACGCCGAGCATGAAGCGAATGACGATCAGCCAATAGGCGTTGGACACCACGCCGGTCAACGTGGCCAGACCACCCCAGAGGATCAGGCTGACGAAAATCAGCTTCTTGACGCTGTGCTTTTGCGCGTAGATCGCGCCGGGAACCTGAAAGAAAAAGTAACCGAGAAAGAACAGCGCACCAAGCAGCGAGGACAGACCCGGTGTAATCATCAGGTCTTCGGCCATGCCCGACGCGGCGGCAAAACCGTAGTTGGCGCGATCAAGATAGGCCAGGCTGTATGTGATGAACACAATCGGCATGATGTACCACCAGCGGCGGGTGGCGAGGGTAGCGGTTTTCATCGGTGTGACTCCTGAGCTTGTTGTTTTTGTCGCAGCAGGTTCATTGATTTGCGGTGATCAGGCGGGCCTCTTCGCGAGCAGGCTCGCTCCCACAGAGGATTGCATTCCAAATGTGGGAGCGAGCCTGCTCGCGAAGGCGGATTCAAATTCAATCGATAACTCTTGGCGGGTCGGCAACCCCTCCATGTCGCCACGACTCTGCACCGCGCGACTGCCAATCCAGTTCGCTCGCTGCACGGCCTCGGCAAAACTCTGATGCTCGAGCAGGGCGCTGATCATCCCCACCGCAAAGCCATCCCCGGCGCCCACGGTATCGACCACGTTGCTCACCGGCACGCCAGCGACAAAACCCTGATCCAGCTGCGTGCGGTAATAAGCGCCCGCAGGCCCGAGCTTGATCGCCACCGCCTCGGCGCCCTGATCCAGATAGAACGCAGCAATGTCGGCTGGGTCGTCGAAACCGGTGAGCAAGCGGCCCTCGCTTAACCCCGGCAACACCCAGTGGGCGAGAGCGGCGAGGCGGTTGATCTGGCGGATCATCTCGCCCTCGCTGGCCCACAGGCTCGGGCGCAGATTCGGGTCGAACGACACGCTGCGCCCGGCGTTGCGCATCCGGGTCATCAGCTCGAAGGACATTTCCCGGCTGGTACCTGACAGCGCCGGCGGAATACCGGTGGCGTGCAAGTGACGGGCGCTCAGCAGGTTGTCGCTGATGGAGTGCGGCGACAAATGACTGGCCGCCGAACCGCGCCGGAAATATTCGACCTGCGGGTCGCTGCCATCGTCGTTGCGCGATTTGAACTGGAAACCCGTTGGCTGGTTTTTATCGACTTCGACGTGGCTGCAATCCAGACCTTCCTTGATCAGCGTTTCCACCACAAAGCGTCCGAGCGAATCATTACCCACCCGGCTCAGCCACGCGACGTTGAAACCCAAGCGCGACAAGCCGATCGCGACGTTGCTGTCGGCCCCGGCAATCCGTTTGTGAAACTGCTCGACCTTGGCCAGATCGCCGGTCTGCTCGGCGACCAGCATCGCCATGGTTTCACCGAAAGAAAGAATATCGATCTCAGACATGAGCTGGCTCCAGGCGCGATTGACCGAGGCGGGCGAGGGCGGCGACGTGTTCACGGGTCAGTTGCACCAGGTCATCGCCTTGCAGCGGGTATTCGGCGGCGCGCATAACGCCTTGGTCCATGTGCCGCAGCAGTTGTTCCCACAGATGCAGATCGCTGATGGCCGGCGGTACGGCGATCAGTTTGCCGTCGGCGCGGCGCGCAACGGCTTTGCAATGCACATAACCGACGTGACGGCCGAGCGCGCGTGCGGCGCTGGCGGCGGACTGGTCCTGCCAGTGCCAGTTGCCAATGTCGAAGGTCATCTTGATCGGCAGGTTGTGTTGCTCGACGGCGGTAAAGAAACGCTGGAACGGTTCGATACGTCCGCCGTGCAAGGTCTGGTCGTTCTCCACCAGCAGTTGCACCGGGCTTTGCTTGAGTCGCTCGGCCAGTGCCTGCAAGTCAGAGTTGTCGGTGAAATAACCGAGGGACACTTTCAGCCATTTCGAGCCAAATGCCTGGGCCTGCTGCAGCGCGGTAATCAGTTCGGGATTTGGCTGCGCTTGCCCTGCGAGCCAGAGTTCGGTGGGTGAGGAGTAAATGCTTTGCAGGCCCTGCGCCTGGGTAGCCTGAGCCAGTTGCGCCGGGTCTTCACGGGTCAGCAGCTCTTCACGCCACTCGATGCGATTCGCCCCGGCTGCCGCGAGGATGTCGATAAAACAATCCTGCCCACGCTGGCGCACGAGCTCGGCACCGTAGCTGGACAGACTGATGGAAACGGCGGGTTTATTCATTGTTATTGACCTCTGAAACCGGTTTCATTTTTGTTCAAAAAAAATCAGGTGATTCTGTAGTGTTTTTGCAGGCCCTTTGGCGAGCAGGCTCGCCCGCACATTTGCAACACGGTCACCTGTGGGAGCGAGCCCGCTCGCGAAAGCGCCAGATCAGACGCCGCCAATCCCTCGGGTCGAACCCCGCTCAATCAGCACCGGCGCAAAATCCACAATTCGCGCCACCTCATCATCCCCGCGCAAGCGCTTGAGCAGACACTCAAACGCCCGCGCGCCTATCTCTTGCGTCGGCTGTGCCAGCGCGGTAATCCCGCTGCCCACCAGCGGATACCAATCCAGATCATCCAGAGCAATCAGCCCGACATCCTCGAACAAGCGCACACCGAGTGCGCGCAACGCGTGAGTCGCCGCCAGCGCCGCCACGCCATTGGCGCAAAACAGTGCTTTCGGACCGTCAACGTGGGTGTTTAAAAAAGTTTGAAGTTGCGCCTTCAGATCATCGCCGGTTTCCAGCACCGCCCCGGTCAGGGCCGAGCGTTGGGCAATCTGCGCTTGAAAACTGCTGACCCGTTCGATCCGCGAACTGGTGCCATCAAACGGTTCGGTTACCAGCAATAAATCCTGATATCCGCGCTGCTCAAGGTGCGCGAGCGCCATTTCAACTGCTTGCGAGTTGTTCAGTCCGACCATGTCGCTGTCGAGCCCGTCGACCTTGCGATCCACCAACACCATAGGCATCTCGCGGCGCAGCTCATGCAGTTCGTCCCGGTGATGGCCCAGCGTGTTCACGATCAGCCCTTCGATGTTGTACGAGCGCAACAGCGCCAGATGCTGGCGTTCCTGCTCGTCATCGCGGTCGGTGTTGCACACCACCAGGCTGTAGCCGTGCGCACGGCAGGCGGTTTCCACCCCGTGCATCACGGCAATCGAATAGGGGTTACGGATATCGGCGACGAGCATGCCGATCAGCCGAGTGCGTCCGCGTTTCAGGCCACGGGCCATTTGGTTGGGGCGGTAACCGAGTTCATCAATCGCCTGCTCGATGCGCCGGGCAATGGCATCGGAGAGCAGCGCGCGGTCTTCGCCGATGAAGCGCGAGACGCTGGCCTTGGATACACCAGCGCGTTCGGCAACATCAAGCATGGTCACGCGGCTGCGCTGGGCGGCGGAGAAGTCGTTCAATGGGTCAGACCTTATTTTTGAAATGTAGCGTTTTAACGGCATGGATACCGCTGAAACCGGTTTCAGAAGACACTATCTGACCTTGAGCCGTCAACCTTCAAATGCAGCGGAAGCAGTCACGGCAAAATGGATTTCCGACAAACGGTTGCTTTACCTGTCAGATCTGACAGTAGGCATCTTTCCAATACCAGCGCTTAATTTCTTTCAGGCCTAGATGACCAGCCAGTGAGAAATTCCATGCCGATCGAAACGCCGATTACCTCCAGCGATCCATTGAATCCCGGCGTGCTTCTGAGCCTGCCACGAGTGGAAGGCGTCGATCCGCTTGACCCGGCCGGAACATTGCCGCCGGACGCAAAACAGGTGGGCATCGTTTGTATTATTGACCGCTGGCCGAGCTTTCCTGTTTCAGGCGTGAATAAAGATCGTGTTGAAATTTTCATCGTTGGTAACCCTGATTTCGTCGCCTTTGGCGAGTATGGAGCCGCGGACGATGCGCCGGAGTTTCGTATTCCAGTAGCTCCCGAGAAACTTCCGGATGTGGCTACGTTTGAACTTTTTACACAGTACGTTCGATCAACCCTACTACGTCACCTTCACGACGCCTGACTTTTGCGATAGTTAAGCCGCCGCAACTTTTGAAGGAGGTTACTTTTCCCGATGCGGATGCTTGGGGATATATCGGATGTTACAAGAACCATCCCGGCGATCCGGAAGCCTTGTTTATCTGGGAAGGGGTACGTATCGAAATTCCTTTCGATGACTTGTTTCAGCTTACGGATGTCCTCAGCCTGGATTGGCAGGCATGGGATTCTTTAAACGGGTCGGGAAACCCTTTGACACAGGTGTTTAACTTTACTGAGGTTGTGACAGATGTTGTGACCAAGGAGCCAGTGAAGATTGTAATCAAGCCCTTTGCTTCACATATAGAACCCATGGAGGAAAACGATTCGGCCTTAGTTAATTACCAACTATTGCGCGACGGTGTACCTATCTTTCGCTCGTTTACCGGGCTGGTGAAGGTAGACAGGAAAATTCCGGGAGAAAGCAAGTATTGCTCGGATGCAAGTTGGATGAAGTGATCAGGCCGCAACAGTAGCAGCGATATTACGACTGCAGTTGGCGACATTCGCCATTGTCGAAGATGCATGGATCAAAAAACATTTTCTACGCAATGGAGAAGGCACATGACAAGTATTCAAACTGCGGAGTCAGGCACACCCTTGGGCGTTCTGGTCGCACCTACCCCCGAATTGCCAGACGGGCGCGGCACGAACAAGGACATCATTCCGATAGCTGCGATACCTGTGGGCGCCGCGCTGACACTTATGGTCAAGACCAATGTGTGGTCGAATCCTAACAGCAGAGATCAGATCGCCCTTGACGTTACGCGAACCCAGCCTCCTGCCAATCCGCTGCCGACAGACTTCACGCGGTTAAACAGGGTAAACCTCGGCGACGTGGCCAGCCGTCCTGTAGATTTTCCGATCACAGTGCCTACCGAATTTCTGGGTGAGGATGCAACCCCGGTGGGGCCGACGCCGATCTGGGTGCGTAGCGTGCTGTATGAGCGGGGGCTCAACCCGCTGACCGGTCCGGTGATGAAGTTTTTTATCGACCGTACTGGTGCCTGGCAAGCGAAACCTGCACAAACAGGTACAAATCCAGGACAGGTTCCAGGCGCCAGAACAATTCCGCCAGCCACCTTTCCAAATGCCCCCGGGGATCTGGATGACACATGGGCGGGTCAGCCAGGTAACGAAGGGGGATTGCAGGTACAAATTGATACCGGCTACGCCAACGTTCAGCCGGATGACACGTTGACCCTGTACGTGGCAGGTACACGTACCAACCCTCCGCAGGTGCCCCCTTTTTTCAACGGACCGATGCCCACCGATGGCAAGCTGTCCATCCCGACCGCAGAGCTACGCAAGGTAACGAGCGGCCGGGCCTTCATCTGGTTCATCATTACTGACGCTGCTGGCAACCAGAGCGCATGGGGCGTGTATTTCAAAAACGTGCGTTTTCTGCCACTGCCCAAACTGGGCGTCATTACCGTCCCGGCAAACGAAGATGGTCTGATCGATTTAAAAGATGCGCGTGCAGGTGTGAAGGTAAAAGTCAGCCGGTTGGTAGATACAATCGGCACCGACGTAGTGAGCCTGACATACGGCGCTCAACCAGCCCAGGATCTGCCATTCAACGCACTCACGGAGCTGGAGTTCACCATTCCTTGGTCGAGTCTGAGCAAACAATACTTTGATAACCAGACGGGTACGAATTTTGAATTGGACGTGGTCGTCAAAGCTGACTTGATGCGTGGCGGCTTATCCATCGACGACGGATCAACAACTGTCAAAACAGATTTCTCGACGCATCCGCCTTATACCGTCGACCCGACGACCCCGCCCCCTGAAGTTAATCCCGAATTCCGGAAACTGATCGTCCGCGGACAGCCACCTGTCACGGATAACTTACTGGGCCCTCAGGATGTCGATCAGACAGCCAAGGCTCACATCGATGTCTCGCCTGTCACCGCCGGGACGTCGTTTCCCGATCCCGAACCGGGCGATCTGGTTACCCTGAAGTATCTTGGGGATCAAGGCGAAATTATCGTTAATTCCATTCAAATGACTCAGTCGAATATCAATAATGTCGTTCAGATAGATTTGCCATATACCGTTGTCGGTCCGGGTGGTATCGGGCTTAAAGAGGCTTGGTGGACATATGAAAACCCCGCCCGGAATAATACTCAAGACTCGGCAAAGGAGACGGTAACTGTCAATACTGTAGTCATCGTTCTCGATAAGCCAGAATTCCAACGCCCACCTACAGATGGCACCGAAGACCCATACATTATTTGCGAGAGCTTGACGGGGGATGATCACGTTGCGACGTTCAAGATCAAACCTAATGATCATTTCACCGATGGGATGAATATCACATTCAATTGGCAAGGCTGGCATGACGATAAATACACCATAGACGCACCGCCGGATACGGTTTTTTCCGATACTCGTGCGATCACTTCGCTCGAGTTAACGGAGGGGATGCTTTGGGAAGTGCCATACGCACCTTTTATTCGTAATCTTCCTCGTCCACCTGCTACCACGCCTGATCCGACCGACTTTTACGCAGGTTATGTAAAAATCTGGTATTCGACGCCAATTGTAACCACGTCAGAAGTTCAGGAAATGATTGTCTACTTGCTCAATGCTGACTTCTTGTACTGCGAATCGGAACCGGGCTGGGATCCTGCGCCTGCTCCATAAACGGCATTCGCGATCATTGCATTGCCGGAGAGCCAGCCTCTTCAGGCAATGCAATTTTATTTGCGGAGTAAGAAACATCTCGAAATGTCGCGAGTGGGCGATTAAGCCCACCTATTAAGAGGATTAGTCCTACAGAGAAAGTCCGGACTAGCAGGTATTCTCCAGCGCCGTCTACAACGGTCGTCTGATGGAATATGTACGTCTGAACCGTCTTTCTTCCGTCCCGATAAAACTCAACGAGAAGTGAATATGACGTTTGAAAATTGCTTGGGACCGACAGTTTCAAAACTCGCTGGCACGCTCTCTTGCGCAGCATTGCTGATTGCAATATCCGAGACGGCCTTTTCCCGAAATCTCAATCCTGGTGAAGTCGAAACCGTATCCGGCGGTGCTACGCCAGAAGCCTGGTTCATCCCTGTCACCGCCACGCTCAACGTCAATGGCGGTGATACGCTGAACATCGTTGTCGGCGGTGGGACGTTAAACGCGATTTCCGCCAGCACTTCACAGATTGAAGCCTCCGCAGACGCCCGAGTGTCTCTGGACGCGGCAACGGTGACGGCTAGCAATTTTGACACTGCGCTGAGCTTGACCGACAGCTCGGCAGTGGTATCCGGCAGTACGCTGTCCAGCGATGGCAGAGCAATGTCGCTTGCGCGCGACCTGAATATACCCGTTGGCTCAACAGCGACCGTCACTGGCAGTACTTTGACAGGCGGTTTTTCGGGTGCAGCGGTGACATCCCTCAGTACGTTGAATCTGGTGGACAGCCGGGTTGAAGGGACAGACGCCGATGGTGTTGGTCTCGAACTCTATGGCGGCAACGCCAATGTCAGTGCAGCCAGCGAGGTCACCGGGGAACTGAATGGGATCATCTTTGGCGAGGATACTGTCCTGAACCCGAGCGATGTCACCGCACAGAGTGTACTGAAGATTGATGGGTCAACCGTGCAGGGCCGCACCGGCGCAGCGATCAAAGTCGATTTTGCGACGCCGGACGATCAACCGGTATTGATCGAGATAGCTAACCGTTCGAATCTGATCGGCGGCAACGGTAATATCCTCGAGGTCATGGATGGCGCAGCAGCGCGCTTTCAAATCGACGACAGCCAGTTGACCGGCAATGTAGCGGTTGCTGACGGCGGGACCGCCGCGGTTTTCTTGCAAAACAATGCCAGCCTTGACGGCGATTTGACCAACGTCGATTCTGTTTCGCTTGATACCCGAAGCATACTCACCGGTAACATTCAGGGCTCCGGGGCTGGCGTCGTGATGCTGGATAACGACTCGATCCTGCACGGTTCGGTTACTGGCGTCAGCGCTATGTCCATCGGGCGTGGCGCTGAATGGAACCTGGATGGCAGCAATTCGTTATCGAATCTCGAAATGCAGGGAGGGAACGTCAGATTCGGCACGCCCGCCGAGTTCGTCCGTCTGGATGTTGCCAACCTGTCAGGCAACGGCCGGTTTTTTTGGATGCTGACGTGTCCACCGGTGAAACGGACTTTCTCAATGTCACGGAATCAGCCAGTGGCCGTCACGAGCTGGTAGTTGGTGCAAGCGCCAGCGAACCTGTCACCGGTGCACCGCTTCAAGTGGCTAACATCGCTGGCGGGGATGCTGAGTTCGATCTGAGAAACGGTCAGGTTGATCGTGGTGCTTTGGCGTACAAACTGGTGCGAGAGGGCGAAGGTATTTTCCTGCGGACTGATGGGACAACGCCGAGTACAGGTTCACAAACAGCATTGGCTATTGCCGGTACCGCTCCTACGGTTATCTATTCGGAAATGACCACTCTCAATACTCGCCTCGGCGACCGTCGCATGGCCGGCACTCAGCCGCGATCGCGATCGATTGCGGCACTGGACTCAGATAATCAGAACGCGACCAGCGGCCTGTGGATACGCACTCATGCCAATCAGTACAACGTCAAGAATGCCTACGGTGATGGTTATAAACAAAATCAGACTGGCGTCTCATTGGGGGTGGACACGCCACTACCGATAGGTGATGGCCAATGGTTGATCGGGGTTTTTGGTGGCTACAGCACCACTCGCCTTAACCTGGCCCGCGGCAGCGCCGGCACGATCAACAGCACCTATGGCGGGATGTATCTGTCCTGGTATGACGAAACGACCGGGTATTACGTGGATACCGTTGGCAAAATCAACCGTTTCAGTAATGACGTCAAAGTCACCTTGAGCGATGACACTCGAACAAAGGGTGACTTCGATAATCTCGGCATCAGTGGAACCGTCGAAGTGGGTAAGCATATAGTCTTTAACCGAGGTTACTTCATCGAACCCTCTGCTCAGGTTGGTGTTGCGACGGTAAAAGGCAAGGACTACAAATTGGACAACGGACTGCAGGTAGACAGCAACGAGACCCGCTCATTGCTCGGCAAGGTCGGAATGACCGTTGGCCGCGAGGTGGTGCTGAACAATGGCGGAAAATTGCAACCCAGGCTGCACGCGGCGTTAAGTCATGAATTCGTCAACAATAATCGTGTCAGCGTGAATGACACTGGATTCAACAACGATTTGTCCAGCACCAGCCTAGAGCTGACCGGGGGCCTCAATTGGGTTCCGGCCAATAACAAATGGCAACTGTATGGCGAGATAGGGACCAGCAGGGGCAGCAAAGCTGACCAGGAGCTAGGAGGGAGTGTCGGGCTGAGCTTCAGTTTCTGATTGCATCAGCATTAAAAAAAGGAAGCCTCGCAGCTTCCTTTTTGTCGTAGTCAGTAAGCGTTTTTTCTCTTGCTCAGGTCTGCGTTAGCGACAAACTCCCCAGTGATCGGAAACTCTTCGTTGCCGCTCTCTCCACCATGGTCATATGTGCCGGACCAAGTGCCACTCAAGGTTTTTTTAATGTCGTCATATTTCAATGTCAGGCTCCCGCTCACAGAGACGTGCAGATCACCCGTCGCAGGATTGGAATAGTAGGTACTTCTGACATCATCGCTATCTTTGGAGAGGTCATAGGTCGACGATTGGGGTTTAAAAGGGAACACAAACTCAAGCGTACGCGTCACACCATCCTTAGTGTGTCCAGCTGTCAGGACGTAACGCAGGCCTTCCGGGTAGGGCTTCGGCCCGAAGGAAGGTACAGAGGTAGATCGAAACTCCATGAATTGAGGGATTTTGACAAACCTGTAGTTTGGGTTGGCATCGCCGTTGATAGTGGCTGACAAATAGGTCGGCGCTAAAACCGGAGAGATCGTCGTGTAGGCTCGGGCTGCATAGCTCATGAGTTTTATCTCCATACAATATGGTTGGGGACATCCAAAGACTGACCCGTCCTACTTCTGGATGTTGTATGGAAGCGTGAATACAGTACGCCTGTAAACTGTCAGTGTTGACAGTTTACAGGCGTACGTTTTTGTGAGCTTTGAACTGCCAGAACAAGCCGTGTTTTTCAGCCGAACAATCCTGCTGCAATGTTGATCGAGAACCCGAGGATCGCGGTATTGAACACAAAACCGATCAACGACTGCGCCAGCACAATTTTTCGAATATCCCGCGTTGCAACACCCACATCCGAAGTCTGCACAGCCACGCCGATGGTGAACGAGAAGTACAGAAAATCCCAGTAATTGGGGGTGGTCAGTCCTTCAGCAAAACGCAGCGCCGGCTCTTTGCCGTCCCAGGTGTAAAACAATCTGGCGTAGTGCACACAGAAGATCACACCTATCAGCAGCCATGAGCCGGTCACTGTCAGCGCTGTGAACCCGTAGTGCATGAGTTTGCGTGAGGTTTCCAGGTCTTTGCTGCCGGCCAGTTCAAGGGTGATGGTGGCGAGACTGGCCAACGCGGCAATGCACACCACAAACAGCACCAGTCCGGCGTTCTCGTCTTCGACTTCGGCGATGCGTCGCACGTCCGGTGCCTTGGCGCGTATGGTCAGCCAGAACATCAGGATCAGGTATGTCCAGACACCGACGTTCCAGCCAATGAGAATTTTGCTGACGATGGAATCGGCCGGGACCAACAGGCCGGTGGCGAGGCCGAGCGAGGCGGCAGCGGAAAGGCGAGGGTGGGTGCGGGCGAGGAAACGCATGGTGACTCACGTTGGTGAACTGTCAGCGCACCATAGCGCAGGCGATCCGGCTTTTGTAGGAGCTGCCGAAGGCTCGGGCCGCGATCGGACGATCTTTCGACTTTAGCTTTTCAAGATCAAAAGATCGCAGCCTCGTTGCACTCGACAGCTCCTACATTTGGATCAGTGGGGTTTGGTGAACCGTTGTACGAGTTTCATCACTACGACGAAGAAGACTGGGACGAAGATCACCGCCAGCGTCGCCGTAATCATCCCACCGATCACGCCAGTGCCGATCGCCTGTTGGCTGGCCGAACTGGCGCCGGTGGCGATGGCCAACGGCACCACACCGAGAATGAACGCCAGCGATGTCATCACGATCGGCCGCAGACGCAAACGCGCGGCCTGCAACGTCGCATCGATCAGATCGTGACCTTCGTCATACAAGCTCTTGGCGAACTCGATGATCAGGATCGCGTTTTTCGCCGACAGACCAATGATGGTGATCAGTCCGACCTTGAAGAACACGTCGTTGGGCATGCCGCGCAGTGTCACGGCGAGTACCGCGCCGAGCACACCAAGCGGGACAACGAGCAATACAGAGGTCGGAATCGACCAGCTCTCGTACAGCGCCGCCAGACACAGGAATACCACCAGTAGCGACAGGCCCAGCAGAACCGGCGCCTGATTGCCTGACAGGCGTTCCTGCAACGACAAACCGGTCCACTCTTGACCCAGACCTTTCGGCCCCAGCGCAACCAGTCGTTCGATTTCCGCCATGGCCTCGCCGGTACTGTGCCCGGGTGACGGTTCACCAGATATCGCGATCGCTGGATAGCCGTTGTAACGAGTCAACTGCGCCGGGCCTTGAATCCAGTTGGCCTGGACGAATGCGGACAGCGGCACCATGTTTCCAGCATTGTTGCGCACATGCATTTTCAGCAAATCATCCACCTGACTGCGCTGATCACCTTCGGCTTGCACGACCACCCGCTGCATACGGCCCTGATTGGGGAAGTCATTGATGTAACTCGAACCCACGGCAGTGGACAGCACGTTGCCAATGTCGGCGAACGATACGCCCAAGGCATTCGCCTGCTTGCGGTCGACGATCAGCTGCACCTGCGGTGCTTCGGCCAGCGCGCTTTCACGGACGTTCATCAATACCGGGCTTTTTTCGGCCGCGGCGAGCAACTCGGTACGCGCCCGCATCAACGTCGCATGACCCAGACCACCGCGATCCTGCAAGCGGAACTCGAAACCGCTGGACGTGCCAAGGCCATCCACCGGCGGCGGCAGCACCGAGAAGGCCATGGCGTCCTTGATCTGGCTCAGCGCCGCGTTGGCGCGGTCGGCGATTGAGCTGGCAGTATCGTCACTGCCACGTTCCGACCAATCCTTGAGCGTCGAAAACGCCAGCGCTGCGTTCTGCCCGCTACCGGAGAAACTGAAACCCAGGATCACCACACTGTCACTGATTCCCGGCTCACCGGCGTTGTGCGCTTCGAGCTGCTCGGCTACTTGTACAGTACGGTTCTTCGTTGCGCCGGGTGGCAATTGAATATCGGTAATGGTGTAGCCCTGATCCTCGGTCGGCAGAAACGAGGAGGGCAGGCGCGCAAAACAGATTCCGAGTCCAATCAGCAGGACCACGTAGATCATCAGGTAGCGACCCGTACGCTTGAGCGCATAGCCGACCCAACCCTGATAACGGTCGGTCAATTGCTCAAATCGGCGATTGAACCAGCCGAAAAATCCGGACTTCTCGTGGTGCTCGCCTTTGCCGACAGGCTTGAGCAATGTCGCGCACAGCGCCGGCGTCAAGGTCAGGGCGAGGAACGCGGAGAATAAAATCGAGGTGGCCATGGACAGCGAGAACTGTTGGTAGATCACCCCGACCGAACCCTGCATAAATGCCATCGGAATAAACACCGCGACCAGCACCAGAGTAATGCCGATGATCGCCCCGGTGATCTGCGTCATCGCCTTGCGCGTGGCTTCCTTGGGCGACAGGCCCTCGCTGGCCATGATGCGCTCGACGTTCTCCACCACGACGATGGCGTCATCCACCAGAATGCCGATGGCCAGCACCATGCCGAACATGGTCAGCACGTTGATTGAGAACCCCAGCGCCAGCATGGTCGCGAAAGTGCCCATCAACGCCACCGGCACCACCAGTGTCGGGATCAGCGTGTAGCGCACGTTTTGCAGGAACAGGAACATCACTGCAAATACCAGCAGCATCGCTTCGCCGAGGGTGTAGATCACTTTGGTGATCGAGACTTTGACGAACGGCGAAGTGTCGTAAGGAATCTTGTATTCCACGCCGGCCGGGAAGTAGCGCGCCAGTTCATCCATCTTCGCCCGCACCAGTGTCGCGGTGTTCAGCGCGTTGGCGCCTGGAGAAAGCTGCACGCCAACGGCGGTGGACGGCTTGCCGTTCAGGCGTGTGCCGAACTGATATTCCTGGCTGCCGATTTCGACCCGCGCAACATCACCGATGCGCACCGTGGAGCCGTCGCGATTGGCCTTGAGCACGATGTCGGCAAACTCCTGCGGCGTCGACAATTGGCCTTTGACCAGAATTGTCGCGGTGATTTCCTGCGTCGAAGGTGACGGCAGATCACCGATGCTACCTGCCGAAACCTGGGCGTTCTGCGCAACAATGGCGTCGTTGACATCGGCCGGCGTCAGGTTGAACGCGATGAGCTTCTGCGGATCGATCCAGATGCGCATAGCCCGCTCGGCACCATACAACTGCGCCTTGCCGACACCGTCCAGACGCTTTATCTCGTTCATCACGTTGCGCGCCAGATAATCGCTGAGCGCAACGTCATCGAGCTTGCCGTCGCTGGAGGTCAGGGTGATCAGCAAGAGGAAACCGGAAGAGACCTTCTCCACCTGCAACCCCTGCTGATTGACCGCTTGCGGCAGGCGCGACTCGACCACCTTGAGGCGGTTTTGCACATCGACCTGCGCCAGCTCGGGATTGGTGCCCGGCTGAAAGGTTGCCTTGATCGTCGCGCTGCCCAGGCTGCTTTGTGATTCGAAGTAGAGCAAGTGATCGGCGCCGTTGAGCTCTTCCTCGATCAGGCTGACCACGCTTTCATCGACGGTTTGCGCCGAGGCGCCAGGGTAGACGGCGTAAATCTCGATTTGCGGCGGGGCGACGTCGGGGTATTGCGCCACCGGCAACTGCGGAATGGCCAGCACACCGGCCAACAGGATGAACAGGGCGACCACCCAGGCAAACACCGGGCGGTCGATAAAGAACTGCGGCATATAGAAGCGTCCTGCTTACTGACCAGTGGTCTGGGCAAGTGGAAGTGGGGTTTCGTCGATCTGCACCTTTTCCCCGGGACGGGCGTGTTGCAGGCCTTCGATGACAACACGGTCGCCGGGCTTCAGGCCGCCGGTGACGATCCAGCGATTGTTCTGCACCGCACCCAGTTGCACCGGTTGCTGCGCCACGCGCATCTGTTCATCGACAGTCAGCACCTGGGCAATGCCGGCACTGTCACGCTGCACCGCGCGTTGCGGTACGGTGATGCCGTTCTGGATGGTTGCCTGCTCAAGGCGTACGCGGATGAAGCTGCCCGGCAGCAAGTCGAGATCCGGATTGGGAAACTCGCTGCGCACAATGATCTGCCCGGTGCCGGGATCGACAGTGATGTCGCTGAACAGCAGCTTGCCGGGCAACGGATACACGCTACCGTCATCCTGAATCAGCGTGGCCTTCGCTTGATCCTGACCGACTTCCTGCAACTGCCCGGAGCGCAATGCCCGGCGCAGTTCATTGAGCTCGCGGGTCGACTGGGTGAGGTCGGCATGGATCGGGTTGAGTTGCTGAATCAACGCCAGCGGCGTGGTTTCGTTCTGCCCGACCAACGCACCCTCGGTGACCAAGGCGCGACCGATACGGCCGGAAATCGGCGCGGTGACGGTGGCATAGCCGAGGTTCAGTTTCGCCCGTTCAAGCGCCGCTTTGCTGGCCGCGACATCAGCTGCCGTCTGCCGGGCAGCGGCGCGGGCGTTGTCGTAGTCCTGACCGCTGATGGCCTGATCCTCGATCAACTGCGCATAGCGTTGTTCTTGCAATCTGGCCTGAAAGGCGTTGGCCTCGGCTTTGCGCAGCGCGGCTTCGGCACTGTCCAGATCCGCCTTGAAAGGTGCCGGGTCGATGCGGAACAGCACATCGCCTTTTTTTACGTCACTGCCTTCGCGGTAGGTGCGCTGCAACACCACGCCGGCCACGCGTGCGCGCACTTCGGCAATCCGTGGCGCGGCGATGCGGCCGCTCAGTTCGCTGCTGATCGACAATGGCTGGGTTTTGATGGTCTCGATGCGCACGGTGGCTGGTGGTGCTTGCTCTTCGGCGTTCGAGGATGAGTCACAGGCGCTCAGCGTCAGCGCCAATGCGATCAGGCCGAGCCCGGCCAGCAGTTTTCCAGACATGTACAACCCCCAATATTGAAGGCCGCATCCTACGGCCAGACGGGGAGGTTAGCGGTGAAGCTTTGTAGCTGCTGTGTGAAATTGTGTAAGGGTTTTGCTCGGTGGTGCGCGAGGGCGTATATCCTGCAGGCCTTGAAATTTATTGCGACAGTTCGATCGCTTTCGCGAGCAGGCTCGCTCCCACAGGAGATCGCATTTCAATGTGCGAGCGAATGAGTCCCGACTGTCGCCACAGCATTCTCTGGAACACCCCATGCCCAACATTCTCCTGGTCGAAGACGACACCGCCCTCGCCGAACTGATTTCCAGCTACCTGGAGCGCAACGGTTATTCCGTCAGCGTCATCGGCCGTGGCGACCATGTGCGCGAGCGGGCGCGGATCAGTCCGCCGGATCTGGTGATCCTCGACCTCATGCTGCCGGGCCTCGACGGCTTGCAGGTGTGCCGTTTGCTGCGTGCCGATTCGGCGACACTGCCGATCCTCATGCTCACGGCCCGCGATGACAGTCATGATCAGGTACTGGGCCTGGAAATGGGCGCTGACGACTACGTCACCAAACCCTGCGAGCCACGAGTGCTGCTGGCGCGAGTGCGCACGTTGTTGCGGCGCAGCAGCCTCGGCGAACCGCTGGCGGTCAACGATCGGATCGTCATGGGCAATCTGTGCATCGATCTGTCCGAGCGCACCGTGACCTGGCGTGATCAAGCGGTTGAACTGTCCAGCGGCGAATACAATTTGCTGGTGGTGCTGGCCCGGCATGCCGGCGAAGTGCTGAGTCGCGATCAGATTCTTCAGCGGCTGCGCGGTATTGAATTCAATGGCACTGACCGCTCGGTGGACGTGGCGATTTCCAAGCTGCGGCGCAAATTCGATGATCACGCCGGCGAGGCGCGCAAGATCAAGACCGTGTGGGGCAAGGGCTATCTGTTCAGCCGCTCCGAGTGGGAATGCTGAGCTGATGTTTCGCATTCTGTTTCGCCTGTATCTGGTGACAATCGTCTCCTATAGTGCGGCGATCTATCTGGTGCCGGATCTGGTGGTCATGGCCTTTCGGGACCGCTTCGTCACCTACAACCTGGAGTTCTCCCGAGGTCTGCAATCGCTGATCACCAAGCAGTTTCATGCTGCGCCGCAAGAGCAATGGCCGGCGATTGCGGCGGCGATGGACAAGGAATTCCAGCCGCTGCACATCGTCCTGACGCCAATCGACGACCCGGTGTTCACGCCCATCGAGCAGGAACGTTTGCACCGTGGTGAGAACGTGGTGCGCATCGGCGATTGGGGCTGGCGAACGCTGGCGGTGACTCCGCTGAATGCGGACATGGCCGTGCGTATGGTCGTACCGCCGGATCCTGTCGACGTCGATCTGTTGTACTGGAGCATCAACGTGCTGATCGGCGCCATGTTGCTCGGCTGCCTGCTGCTCTGGTTGCGCCCGCACTGGCGCGATCTTGAACGTCTGAAAGGCACCGCCGAACGCTTCGGCAAAGGCCACTTGAGCGAGCGAACCAGAATTGCCCCTAGTTCGAACATCGGCAGTCTCGCCAATGTGTTCGACACTATGGCCGGCGATATTGAAAACCTGCTCAACCAGCAGCGCGATCTGCTTAACGCTGTTTCCCATGAGCTGCGTACGCCGTTGACGCGTCTGGATTTCGGCCTGGCGCTGGCGTTGTCCGAAGACTTGCCAGCCGCCAGTCGCGAGCGTTTGCAGAGCCTGGTTGCGCATATTCGTGAACTGGATGAACTGGTGCTGGAGTTGCTTTCCTACAGCCGCTTGCAGAATCCGGCGCAATTGCCCGAGCGCATCGAGGTGTCGCTGGACGAGTTCATCGACAGCATTCTCGGCAGCGTCGATGAGGAACTGGAGTCGCCAGACATCGTGATTGACGTTCTGCTGCACGGTCAACTCGAACGCTTCGCGCTGGATCCGCGCCTGACCGCCCGGGCTATCCAGAACCTGTTGCGCAATGCCATGCGCTATTGCGAAAAGCGCATTCAGATCGGTGTGCAGGTCATTGCCGGAGGGTGTGAGATATGGGTCGACGATGATGGTATCGGCATTCCCGACGATGAGCGCGAGCGGATTTTCGAACCGTTCTACAGGCTCGACCGCAGCCGTGATCGCGCGACGGGTGGTTTCGGCCTCGGTCTGGCGATCTGCCGCCGCGCGCTGGAAGCGCAGGGCGGCACGCTGACCGTTGAGAGTTCGCCGTTGGGTGGGGCGCGATTCAGACTGTGGTTGCCGGCCACGGCCTGAACCGTATGACGAATTTCAGGGCTGCGTTGTGCCGCTGGTCTGCAACACACATTGCTGGGTTTTACTGTCCCACACCTGACCTTTCGGACATTCGGGCTTTTTCACGGCGTCGCTTTCATCGACAGCGAATACAGCAGGGCTGGACAGGGCGGCGACCAGCAGCGGGACGGCGAATAGCGCTTGGCGGATATTCATGGTCAATCTCCACTTTCATCGGCTTGGAGCGGAAGTTGTTGTGCTCTTTTGCAGTGACTGTTCAGTCATTAGGAAGATTCAAAGTTCTGCAGCGGGCCATTGACTTGTCATCCGCTGGCAGGCTAATTTCCAGCCCATGACTTTCACCGTATCGCGCTGCCAGCCAAGCATTATTACCGCCATTCCTCATTTGGCGGGCTAGCTCACGGCTGCAGCACCCAACCCGCCCTAGAGGCGGGTTTTTACTTTCTGTCTCCGGGGTTCTGATAAATGTCAGGAGACGACCATGCCGCACAGCCCCGACCAGCAAGCCCTGCTCGAGCACTACGTAAAGAAAATCCTGGCCGCGCCGGTGTACGACATTGCGGTGCGTACCCCGTTGCAGCCTGCGCCGGCATTGTCGCAAGCATTGGGCAATCGGGTCCTGCTCAAGCGCGAAGATCTGCAACCGACGTTCTCTTTCAAGATCCGTGGTGCTTACAACAAACTCGTGCAACTGAGCGATGAGCAGCGAGCGCGGGGAGTGATCACTGCATCGGCGGGTAATCACGCGCAGGGTGTAGCGCTGGCGGCACGGGAATTGGGCATCGGCGCGACGATCGTCATGCCGTCTACCACCCCTGAGCTCAAGGTGCTCGGCGTGCGCAGTCGCGGTGCCGACGCATTGCTGCATGGCGAGAGTTTCCCCTTTGCTCTGGCCCATGCGTTGCATTTGGCCGAACAGACCGGATGCACGTTCGTTTCACCATTCGATGATCCTGACGTGATCGCCGGACAAGGCACGGTGGCAATGGAAATCCTGCGCCAGCATCAAGGCGCGCTGGACGCCATCTTCATCCCGGTCGGGGGCGGAGGTTTGATCGCCGGTATCGCGGCCTACGTCAAATACCTGCGCCCGGAAGTGCGGATCATCGGCGTCGAATCCGAACATTCGGCGTGCCTGCAAGCGGCTTTAAGTGCGGACGAGCGGGTGGTTCTACCGAGCGTCGGCACCTTCGCCGATGGCGTCGCGGTGGCGCAGATCGGCGCGTATGGCTTTGAGGTATGCCGCTTCTGCGTAGATGAGGTGATCACGGTCAGCAATGACGAACTCTGCGCCGCGATCAAGAATATCTACGACGATACCCGTTCGATCACTGAACCTTCAGGTGCGCTGGCTGTTGCGGGGATCAAGCAGTACGTGGCGCGCAGTGGGGTTCGCGATCAGACATTCGTCGCCATCGACTCCGGGGCCAACATCAACTTCGACAGCCTGCGCCATGTCGCCGAACGCGCCGCTGCTTGCGGCGTGCCGGCGTGATGTCGATCAGGGCAGCAGCGGGCGCAGAAACGTGCGCTCGTAACTGACGATGAATTTCTTCTCGACCAGATCGGCAACCAGTGCGGTGCTTTCCGGGTCGGTCATTGCAATATGTCGATAGCTTTCGTAATCGGCCAGCGACGGGAAACTGAACAGGCAATAAGCAATGTTGCTCGCGCCCTCCGAGGGGAGGAAGTAGCCGTGATGGGTGCCGCCCAAGCGCTCAACGATGTCGAGCCACGCTTTGGCATAGGCTTCGAAAGCGGGTAACTGGTAAGGATCGATCACATATCTGACGTGGCAAGTAATCAAGGGCTGGGCTCCGGTTATTCCTGCAGGGCGGTGCCGACTTTGTCCGACGCCGACCAGATGCGATAGCGCACTTCGACGTCCGAAGGCGCGTACACCACGACTGGCAGCTTGCTGTTGTAGCGCAACATGAAGCCATCACCGACGACCGGAACGAAAGCGCGCTTTTTCTTGCTGCCAGGCGGGCAGGCCATCATCGTGCTCATCGGGCCGACGACCTTTTCCAGGCGATAGAACGGATAGCCCCAACCTTGCAGATTCTTTTCATCGAGCACACCGCCCAAACGCTGGCGATTGCAATCCACTTCGAGGGTTTTGCCGGCGAGAATTTCAACCTGGAAATTCTCTTCCTGCTCTTGCTTGGGCAGATGGATGACTTGTCGGGTAAACCCGGCTTCGGCTTTGGGATACGGCGCGATGTCTTCGAGCTTGGCGGCGTGGGCGAGGGTGGAAAGGTTGGCGATCAACAGGCCGGTGATCGCGCAAACGCTTAAGGAATTCATGAAGGCCTCCGTGCGGGTTGAATTGCAATGGGAGACATTCTTGCCGTCATGGTCGTCGAAAGCAAATTCGCCTGAAGATTGCAGATTGCAGTGGACGGGTGGTCGATTCATGCAATTTGCAAATAGCAGGATACTGGCCACATTTCCAAGTGCTTGATTTTTAAGGGAGCAAAACGAACCGATCAAAGGCACGTTTTATGCGTTCTTTGGGTGAGGCGCACAGGATTTGGGCGCCTACACTCCAATGGGCATTTCGCAGTACCACCAATTGCCGCACCAGGGAAACAGCGGGGGCACACCCGTGAAGGCGCAGCAGAGGGTCAGCGTGAATACTTGATTGGCAATCGCACAGAAAGGAGAGGGTTCGCCATGTTTTTATCTGCCTTGGAATTACGCAACATCATTGAAAGCAGCTTCTTGCCGAAACGCTGCCAGTGCACGCTGTCACCCGACTTGTCGATGTCCGTCAAAGTATTTGGCGACCATCGAACCGACCAAGCCGATCTCTACGTCAGTGGAATCGACGCCAGCCGCCTGAACAGCTGCCGTGAAATCAACAACCTGGTCGCTGGCCTGCGTTCCGACCTCGCGCAACAAACCACGACCCATCAAACCAGCGCTCGTTCTCGAGCTGTTTAACCCACCGTTTCACCCAGTTCGACCGTCACGCGCCGGGCCTGCACAAAGCCAAGGCCCAGCGCGAACTCGACCAGCACCGCGAGCAAAATTCCGGGGCCGGCATGGCCATTGAGCCATTCGCCAAAACCCAACGCCGCCAAACCGAAACAGCCGACGATGAAACCATTGCTCAGTGCACTGCGTGCCGCTGACGGCGGAGCATTGCGCAGCAAATAAAACATCACCCCCAACGCCGCAAACAGCACCGCGCTGCGCCTTGCGACTACGCCAGTGCCTTCCGAATAGCCAATGCTCCAGATCGCCAGCGACACCTCCGGAAAAAATCCCCAGACCAGCGCCAGCAGAAAACACAGGATTGAAGTGAAGCTCGACAACGTGCGGAACGACAACTGCATGGCCAATCCTTGCGGCAGTAGGGAAGGCCCTGAGCATAACCGCCGAAGCCACCCCAAGCCTATGGCCAACCGGAAAATCAGAAGCGTCTGTCAGTTCTGTTGACGGCATGCGTCAGACAATTTCCGGTAGCTGATTTGTGCGTGCTTGCCGGTGTTGTCGATGTATTTCATGTCGGCGGTGATGACTTTGCATTCCGAGGTCGGCGGCTCGGTTAACGAAAGCACCTTCGCCACGTGTAGTGGCATGCCGTATTGGTAGGGTGTTTGATTCGATGTGGCGGAGGTGTCGTTGGCTTGGGCCAGTGCGGCGTATGAGCAGCAGGCGAGGGTGGCGGTGAGCAGAAAGGGACGAATGTTCATGAGAGGACTCCAGCGTAACGGAGAGGCGCCCGGCACGAAGCCGGACGAGCCTGCCGCACTGGGCGTCAGCGGGGGAGAGCTGAGGGTGTGCGGTGGTATGGAGTCTCTGACTATGGCGTTAAGGCTGAGTTAACCGATGTGAACATGAGCTGAGTTATTTACGGTTGCTTTTCCCTTGTCTCGGGCATTTGTCGTTTGCGATATGAATCATTAGGGTACGGGCTTTGACGTGCTCGAAAAAAATTAATGATAAGGCTGTGCTGCAAAATTTCAGTACCCTAACTTATCTGGAAAGAACGAGAGCGGCGGGTGGGTGGCCTTCCACGTTTTTGCGAGTTCTTTTGCTTTTTCTAATTGCTCTTTTGACAGGTTTTTTTCTATGTCAGGTAATGTGTCATTGACATCTCGTGTTACGTTACCTCCGCCATTAAGCTCCAGCAGATTTGAAAGTAGAGCATAGGACTTAATTGGGTCGAATGCGAAACCGTACTTGGAGTTTTCTTCACCTATGTAGGATGCATATCCAAATACACCTTCTACATAGCTTGAGTCGGCGGCTTTCTCGTTCCAGAATCTGAACGAGGCTAGATCATTTTTTTCTATCATGATTGCGGCTAACCCCATCATTGCGAGTGGATAACCATTTTCAGCGGACGCCTTCATCCATCGTTCGATAGCTTGTTTGCGCCTTGAGGGTAGTAAAAATGAGCCATTCCCTTCTTGGTACTTCGTCGCCAGACGGAACTGAGCAAATGCGAATCCGTTCTCTGCGGATTTCTCCAACCATTCATCGTTGCCCGTCATTTCATATAACAAGTACATTGATTCGCTATCTCCCTGCTTTGCTCGTTCAACGGCAAGGCTTTTAGCTTTAATCACCCAGCTACTGGCAGAATCTTCACCTGGAGGACAGTTTTTCATGGTCGTACACAAATCTTCTCCAATCCTTCCAAGGCGAATCATGGCGTAGATGTTCCCCTTTTTTGCGGAGCTTTCGTATGCTTTTTTAGCCTCCGCAGTCATGTGACGGTTGTTTTTTCTTCGCGCTTCACCGAGATAATAAAGTGCTTCATCGTCACCGCCATCGGCTGCTATTTGTAATGGTTCAATTGCAGAGATAGCTTTGTATTGATTGTATAGCTCTATACCTTTCTGCTTTGCCTCCTGTTGTTGGGAGGTGAGTTCCGCATTCGCGGTCGCACACATTAAAATAAAAAAAGCATAGAAGGGTGCCCGAATTATATTGAACTTCATTTTCAAAGTTATTCGCTCGCTGCGGGTAAGTATTTTACGGATGTTCTAGGAATATAACTGTTTTCGCCCATTGCGATTTTACAAGCGCCGTCAATACGTTGGCCTAAAATTTTTGAGTTTTCTTTATAGCGTGCTCTTGCTTTATTTCCCCTTGGATCGGTAAAACTGAGTACAGCGTCGCTCATGAAATTATCGAGTAAATAACGGTTTTCACAGTATTTTTGACCAATGTCAACAGGTTCGATACCAAATTTATTCATGCTGGCACAGGCCAGTTCGAATTGTTTCTGAGCCTCTTCTAATGTGTTCTTTTCTTTCGCGTTAGTGACTATGTGGTCGATAATTGTTCCGATTGCCAGCTGTTGGGCTAAATGCGCCTTGTCTTTTGGGTAATCTTGCTTGCTAAATGCTGAAGACGTGTCGCTTTCCTCTGTCGCTGCAATTGAAAAATCTTCAGGATTGGACGTAAGAGTCATTAAAATGGGGCCTAGTGCTGCGGGAGTGGCTTCAACTACCCAAGCTTTTAGTTCGTCGGGATTCTGGTATTCAATGATCGCATGAGCAATCGGACCACCTTTTCCTCCGCTGGTCATCGCGTCATACAAGTCCATGACAACACTCCAACCCATCAGGTAAGACATTTCCACACTAAGCCCAGCAGCTCCTAATGCGTTCAGCGCCGATGCAAACTGTCCCGCTTCTGTTTCCATCCACTCCACTTTTCTGCCTTTGGCTCTGTGCAACTCCTTGCGATACAAGTTGACAAGATCAACCACTGCCTCATAACCGACTTCGAACTTGAAGCTACCATTTGCACCGGGGCCAAGTACCACAGCCGCTTTCAAGTTCAAAATAAAACGCCCCTTATCCAGAGACACCTGCGCCGTTCCCTGAAAGCCCGCGCCAAATGCCACCCCAACTGATCCGCTCAACTTCGCCAGCGTCAACCAGGGATTTGCGTTTTTCGCGTCTTTAGCGCTGCCAATCCCCATTGAAGGTCGGGTGCGTAAGGCGACGAGTTCTTTTGGCGGTGCCCAGTTCAATACGCCGGTAAGCTCAATAGCGGCTTGCAAGCCTCCAAAAATATTGAAGCTGGCTTTTGCGCCGTTTTCGATTTGTACTTTGGCGAAACGTCCGCCGCGCAGTTGCTCTGTGCTTTTGGAGTCGGCGTAGGTGCCGGATCTCGATTTGTGTTCAAGATCAGGAGTAGGACTATCGTCACCGCTATCGGTTTTTGCTTGCTTGGCGGCTGCGTGATCGGCGCGTTCTTCTTTTGCAGAAGCGTCTTCACGCTGTGCGCGTTTTACCGGGCTCAGCGACGCTCCATATTTGACGTTCCCGAAGATAGGGCTCAGCTCGACGCTGCCAGCTAACAATAACGACGCTCCAGCGTAACCCCAGGCCTTTACACCAAAGTGAAAGGAGAAGCGGCCGAAACTCATTTGTCGTGGGCTGCCGTCCAAGAGATAGTCAAGCATGATTTCTTGAGCGTTGGCTTTGGCAGGCATGTCCACTTTCATTAACTGAACTTCGCCCCGTGCCAAGTCCAGGCTCAATCCCATCTCCCCAGATATTTGGAAGCCTTCCGCGGCGGACATCTTCGGGCCTTCTAGCTTCAGTTCACCGTGAATGCTCGGCTGTGGAGGAGTCAGACAGCGGACGAATTGAGCCTGAGGACTTGCATCAAACAGCCTTACTTCGCCGCGCACACTTTTCTGGAACACTAGTTGCTGAAGGTGCTTGCCCCAGTTAGTTAGGGCCGCGTCGTCTTCTAGTTCAGTAATCTCATAACCTTGCTTTTTCAAGTACGCGTAAAAGTCTTTAGCTTTGAACCAGCCTTTTTCGTCGAAACAGTCGCCAGCCTGATCACTGATTTTTATTGCGCCCTGATCCAAGAGCCATTGGCGGAACGAACTGATTTCACTGTTTTTATCAGAGCCTTCGGTAGCGTCGGTAGGTAAACTTTCTTTTACCTTCTTTATCGAGCCAGCCGCCTTTTTTAAATCTTCATTGATGATTTTTTTTGCGTCTTTCAGGTTCGCCATGCTGAACCATCCAAGGGGCGTGCCCTTGGCGTCAGAAAGGCTGACTTCACGCAGTGGAAAGCCTGGCTTTACCATACGGTCGATTGGTTTCGGTTGGAACTCTTCTGGTTCCCAAATTAAATAGCGCCCAGGTTTACTGGTGCTGACATTTTTTTGGGCTGTGGCCTGGAGGTCATCCTTGATTTTTTGTAGTTGATCCCACTTGGCACGTTCTGCATCAACGAGGCCGGCTGGCGCCTGTGCATTTTGGCCTGTTGCCTCGATCCAGCGTTTGTATTTCTCCTGAAGTTGCGCTGTAACTTCTACCTGCTCTTTCTCTGTGTCCAGATACAGTTTGAACTGCTCGATACCGGAAGGGAGTCCGTCACTGATCAAGGCGAATTCCGGAAGAGCCAGACCATATTCAGACGCTTTGATGATGGATTCAGTGTAAGCGTGGTATTCAAGCGCATCGGCGTTTTTGTGTAGAGTGTAGACATAGCCGACCAGATCGGCGGTGCAGTCAGTCATGCCGCTGCAGATGTTTTCGTAGCTTTTTTTCTTCTCTGCCAAGGCTTTGGCAACGTCTTCCAGCGATACCTGCTTGAAGTTTTTGTTGCCGAGGAATTTCTTGCGAGCCTCCAGATAAGCTTGCACGCGTGCCCGCGCTTCAATCGCCTCCTTGGAGTACAGCGAGCCGCTTTCGTAGGTGTAGCCTTCTAACTTAGCGGCCGCTACCGCTTCTTTTTTTAACGCGACCCACTCAGCCCGCCGCTTGTAAAAGTCGGCATATGCTTCGTGAACGCGCTGGTCAGTAGCTATGTCTGCCGCTAGACGGTCGAGGCGAGATACTGGCGTCTCCTCCTCCGTGGACTGAGCAGGAGCGACTGCCGGTTTGTTTCCATTAGCTTCGTTCTGCCTTTTTTTAGCGGTGGCTGGATCGATTTCGATCTCATCGCCCATCGCTTCAAACTCTTCCATACGTGCACGCTGTGCGCCCGTGAGGAAATTACTCAACTTAGGCTCAAGGAAGTATTCCAGCAAACCAGATTCCTGCAACCCGTTCAGGCGTGCATCACGTGGTTTGCTGGGCGCAATCATTTTATCCAGGGCGAACATGGATTCTTTGATGGCGGACTTTGCCCGTTCGGGAAGCAGCCAAAATTCTTGCTCTTCGGTGGCATAAATCGCACTTGCAAACTTTTTCGAGCAGGGAGGCGCGTGCGGTTTGAAAGTCTTTGAGCTCTGATCAGGGGTATCTTTGACAGGCTCCAGTTCAACCAGATCCTCCGCAGAGCACTGAGTTGCGGCTTCCGGGGTAGTTTGCGCAGGCGGTTGAGCCGCGGCAGGTGTCTGAGCGGCAGGCGCAGCAGGCGTTAGTGCGCTTTTCGGAACGCTCAGGTTCCATCCGACTTTGACGTTATCCGGGTTGGTGATGAAGGGGTTCATCTGACGAAGTTGCGCCACAGTAGTGTTGTAGCGCGTAGCAATCTGGCCCAGAGTTTCGCCGGGCATCACAGCGTGATTTGTAATTTCCATGGTGATTCCGTTCTGTTGTCGCGTCGCCTTAGTGTTGGGCAACGGCGGCTGATTCCAGGAGCCGATCTACTTTGATAAACGACTCGTCCTTTGATTGCAGGATCGCCATGATCCCAAGCTGGGTCTCGAACAGCGGACCGTTCACGACATGGCCAAGCTTGAGCAGGTGATCGCCATCATAAATGTTGTTTTTGAGCAACATGTCGAGGTTGTCCGCCATGTCATTCAAGCGGTCATCGGATGGCTCATTGAATGCTGTGTATTCCTCATCGATCCAGTACATCCAGCCCAGGCGCGCTTGTACTTTCGCGGCCGCCTCGGGCAGATTGAACGCCGCTCTGTCACCGTCCCACGTTGATTGATCGGTGGCCTTCCAGGTCAGCCATCGCCCACGCTCTTGACCGAAATGAATCGGCGCAGGGCTGTAGACCGCCTCCCAGCAGCCTAGTAACTGGTCGAATGCTTTATCGGCGGTGTAGGCCAGCGCAGCCCATAAACTCGGCTTGTGGAAACTCAGCAGACTTTGGCCACCTGAACCATCGTTTGCCTTAAGCAGCCAGCGCGCATGAGCCAGAGCTTTTTCAGGATCCCGGGTTGAGATTGCAATTCCCGAAAAGCGTTCCTCACATAGTTCCACAGCGACCTTTGCCACTTTGCCGCCCTTTGGGGCCACCAGCCACAATGGCTCGTCAGGAATCTCTGCAAGGTCTGTCCCTACAAACAGACCTTGAGCGACGACGGGTTCGCCTAATCGATAAAGACGACCCAAAGCGTCTGGCTGGAGCCCTTGGTCGATGATGAAACACAGCGATTCGCTTGTAGCGGGCAGGTCTGAAAAGTCGTAACGAGGCTCGGCGAGGAGAGCGCTCAGCGCTTTTACATGCATGTGCAATCCTTACGGCTGCAAGCGCCGTTACTCTGTTTTCCGCACAGCGGGGTGATACCTGACTCATTAAGACGGGCAGGGAGCGGTGCTTTCCCCGCCTTATCCGCATCCACAACCTTCATCGGCCCCGGCAACAACGGCGCCGCCGGCGTGCCCACCCCGGGCGAGCCGCCGGTATTGACCTTCACCTCAGCGCCGCTGATGGTCACGCCACCCGCATCGACCTTGACGAAGCTGCCTCCAGCCTTCGCGGTCAGCTCCATGGCGCCTTCGACCACGACTCTCTGGCCGGCGTAATAATGGATTTCATTGCCGGCCTCAACAAACTGCCCAGTCCCAACCTTCACATGCTGCGTCACACCCACCGTCAGGTGATCATCCGCGCGCATTTCGCTGATGCGGTCCAGATGGGTGATCCGGTGCTCTTCAACCTTGAATTCGCTAAGCACATTGGCTTCAACAGTGTCATGCCGTTCGTTGCCGACGCGGATTTTCTGGTCGTGTTCGATGTTTTCGTCCCAGTCGCGCTGGGCGTGGATGTAGATCTGTTCGGCGCCTTTTTTGTCTTCGATGCGGAATTCGTTGTAGCCCTTGCCGCCCGGGGAGCTGAGGGTTTTGAAGGTGCTGCGGGTTTTGTTGGCCGGCAGGTCGTAGGGGACGACGTTTTCCTTGTGGTACAGGCAGCCGGTGACGAGGGGCTGGTCGGGGTCGCCTTCGAGGAAGGTGACGAGGACTTCCATGCCGATGCGCGGGATGGCGATGCCGCCGTAGGCTGCGCCGGCCCAGCCGCTGGTGACGCGCATCCAGCAGGTGGTTTTGTCGTCGGACTGGCCGTCGCGGTCCCAGTGGAATTGCACCTTGATGCGGCCGTATTGATCGCAGTGGATTTCTTCACCGGCAGGGCCGGTGACGACGGCGGTCTGGCTGCCGAGGACTTTCGGTTTCGGATGTTCGAGGGCAGGTCGGTAGTGCGCGTCCCACGGGGTGGCGAGGAAGCTGTTGCGGTAGCCCTGATGGAAATCGCTTTTGTTGTCGGTGACGTCGCTGGTGACGTTTTCGCCGAGCACTTGCGGCTGTTTGCCTTCGTGGAAGACTTCCAGCAGCAGCCACAGGTCGTTCCACTCGGCGCGCGGGTGTTCGGCGAGCGTGAGGAAATGGCCGCTGGTCAGCGTCGGTTCATCACCTTTGCCTTCGGCGAGTTTGTAGTCGCTGCGATGGCGTTCGAGGGCGCGAGTCGAGAGGAACTTGCCGCGCTCGCGGGTGGTGAAGCGGCTGGGGTAATCGTAGTCTTCCAGATCCGGGGCGAATTCGGATTTGACCGCGCCTTCGGGCAGCAGCTTTGGTTTTTCGAAATCGTAGTCGCGACGGCTGACGCGGGTGGTGCGGGTTTCCAGGCGCAGGTTAAAGCGCTTGATCACCGGCTTCTCGGCGGCCATGCCGGAGTCTTGCTGGTAGCTGACCGGCTTCAGTTTGCGGAACACCGTCTGGTCGTCGCCGAACACCAGTTTGTGGCCGATGCTGCTGTGCTGGAAGTGGAAGTGGATGCCTTCCTCTTCGCACAGACGCTGGATGAAATGCAGGTCGGACTCGTCGTATTGCACGCAATAATCGCGTTCCGGATACTCGGCGCCGAGCTGGAAGCTGTAGGCGTCAGAGAGAATGCCGCGATCTTCCAGCACCTGGGCGATGATTTTCGGCACCGTCAGTTGCTGGAAGATCTGCTGATCATGGTTGTGCTGCAGATACGCCAGTTGCGGCATCAGGCTGATGCTGTAGCGGGTCAGGGTCTTGCCGGAGTCGCCCTGCTCGATGCGGTAGACCTGGCCGTGAATCTTGCCTTCTCCGGTGGCGCCGAAGGTCAGGCAGGCGCGCTTGTGCAGTAGCTCTTCGAGCTTCAGGTCGGGGCGGGCGCTGACCAGTTCGAGGTCGAAACGGAACGGTTCGTTGAGGGCTTCGCGACCGGTGAAGCTGAGGACTTGCAGGTCGGCGTTGGCGTCTTCGATCGAGAGGGTGATGTGGGTTGCATTGGCGTCCAGCATGCCTTGAATTCCGTCCGTTGAATAAGCAGGTGATGGATGTTGCAGGATTAGACGGCCTCATTCAAGGCGCAAATGGCGTAGGTGTGGGGCGTCAGTGCCATAGGGAAAACCCTTAGGAGGGCGGTTTGGGTCAGTGAAATCGGGCCTTTCATAGACTTTGATGGTGTTTGAGAGATTGCCATCGCGGGCAAGCCCGCTCCCACAGGTTTCTCGGGTGTACACAAAATCGGCGTTCACTAAGGTCTTGTGGGAGCGAGCCTGCTCGCGAAGGGCTTCTACAACCAATGCCAGAACCGGCTCCAGAACCCGCGATTGAGGTCTTCCTTGCAGCCGGCATATTGCTGCGCATACAGATCCGAACGGTTCTGCACCTTGCGCGCGGTCGGCGGTAGCCAGGCTTTGCTCGCGTAGGTCTTGTTGCGGAAGCCGCCCCAGCCTTCGTGGTAGTTCAGGTATTGGTTATAGGCGTCGTATTTGTACACGCCGTTGATCGAGGTGGTCTTGTCCATGTACCAGCCGACGAAGTCGATGGCGTCGTCGAAGTCTTCGCGATCGGCCCAGTTGCGGCCGGTGCTTTTCTGGTAGTCGGCCCAGACTTCGTCCTTGGCTTGCGCGTAGCCGGACGCGGTCGAGACGCGGCCCCAAGGAATCACCCAGAGCAGGTATTTGCGCGGCGTCTTGGCGTCGTAGCGGTAGCCGGATTCCTGATACATGATCGCGAACGGCACCTGGATCGGCACGCCCCAGCGTTTCTGCGTGACTTGCGCAGCGTCGTACCAATCGCTTTTCTCGCGGAAGATTGCGCAGATGTCTTCCGGGGAGCGGGGCGGCGAGGTGCCGCAACCGCTCAGCAGGGTGGCCATGGTCAGGAGGGCGAGGATGTGCCTGTGATTCAAGAGCTGTTTTCCGTCGTGCGCAAAAAGGCCGACAGTCTACGCGCTCAGCTCAATTGATGACGATAGGGCAGATCCGGACCGGTTTTGCTGCAGGTCAGCGCGGCGGCTTGTACGGCGAACCTGAGCATGCCGTCGATTTGCTCTCGACTGAGCTGCTGGACGCCTTCTACCGAGTCCAGCGAATGTTCGGTCAGCCAGGTGATCAGCGCCGCCTGGAAGGTGTCGCCGGCGCCTACCGTATCGGCGATCTGAACCGGGTTGGCCGGCACCGACCACGAGCCATGGGTGCGACTGAACACCGTTGCGCCGTCGCCACCGCGTGTCAGGAACACGATCTGGCAGCGATGTTCGAGCCAGCCTTCAATAACATGCTGCGGATCTTGCTCGGGATAGAGCAGGCTCAGATCCTCGTCGCTGACTTTGATCAGATCGGCCAGTCGTACCAGCGTGGCGATGCGTTCGCGCCATAGCTCGATGTTCGGCTCGGGATTGAGGCGCACGTTGGGGTCGAGGCTGATCAGGCGTTTGCCGCTTTCGCGCTGGACCAGTTTCAGCAACGTGTCGCCAATCGGCTGCACCACCAGCGAAAACGAGCCAATGTGCAGGCCGCGCACCTCGTCGCCAAGTGTCGGCAGATGCGCCTCGCTCAGTTGCCGGTCGGCACAGCCTTCGCCACGGAAGCTGTAGTGCGGTGAGCCATTGGCGCCTACCGCGACCATCGCCAGGGTGGTCGGCGCGGCGAAATCCACCAGGTATTCCGGGCGCACGCCTTCGTCCTGCAGCACTTGCTGCAAACGTCGGCCGAGGTAGTCGGTGGACAGCCCACCGAAGAGCGCCGAGTCCACGCCCAAGCGGCGCAGTCCGACGGCGACGTTGAACGGCGAGCCGCCGGCAATTGCCTTGAAATTGACTTTCGAGGCCAGACCGATGGCGTCGTTTTCGCTGAAAAAATCAAACAGGGCTTCGCCACACACCAGGTACATAGTTGTTTGCTCGTTATAGGGTTGCGACATGCTGTTGATAGCGTTCGTAGGCCTGCTGGAACGCCGCGACATTGGCGGCGATCGGCAGGGTTTCACTGCGCGCGTCGAGTTTGACGCAGCGTTCGCACAGATCGGCCAGGGACACATCATCGCCGTTCGAGCGCGACGCGCACCACGCTGCCTGAATCGCCGCGCCCAGTGCGGCGGCTTCGCTTTGTTCTGTGCAGATCACCGGGGCGTTCATGATGTCGGCGACGATCTGCCGCCACACCGCGCTCTTCGAGCCGCCGCCGATCAGGCAGATGCGCAGGCTTTGTAAACCATTCTGGCGGAGCAAATCCAGCCCATAGCGCAAACCGAAGGTGGTGCCTTCGACAGCCGCGCGGCACAGATTGGCCTGGGTCAGATTGTCCATCGTCAGCCCGTGCAGGCTGCCGGTGGCGTGGGGCAGGGCGGGCACGCGTTCGCCGTTGAGAAACGGCAACATGCTCACGCCTTCGGCACCGATCGGCGATTGCGCGACCAATTCGTTGAATGTCGGCAGGTCGAGCTTGAACAGTTCGCGAATGGCACCGGTGGCATTGGTCAGGTTCATCGTGCAGATCAGCGGCAGCCAGCCGCCGCTGGAGGAGCAGAATGTGGCAACCGAGGCATCGGCGCTGACGTTCGGCTCCTCCGAATAGGCGTAGACCGTGCCGGACGAACCGAGGCTCATGGTGATCGCGCCGGGCTGGATATTGCCGGTGCCGATGGCGCCCATCATGTTGTCGCCACCGCCGCTGGAAACCACGGCGTTGGGGTTGATGCCGAGTTGCTCGGCGATTGCCGGGAGGAGGGTGCCGACGGCGGCGTGCGCGTCGATCAGCTCCGGCAGCGCGGTTTGCAAACGGCCGCTGGCGTCGATGTCGCGCAGGATCTGCACATCCCATTGCCGCGTGCGCACGTTGAAATAGCCGGTACCGGAAGCGTCGCCGTATTCGCTGCAGGCGCGGCCGGTGAGCCAGTAATTGAGGTAGTCGTGAGGCAACAGAATCCGCGCGATGCGTGAGAACACATTGGGATGCTGCTCTTTGGTCCAGAGCAGTTTCGACACCGTGTAGCCCGGCGCAATGACCACGCCGAGGCGTTCCAGCGAACCTTTCTCGCCGCCCAGTTGTGCGAGCAAGCGCTCGTTTTCCGGCGTGGTTTCGGTGTCGCACCAGAGTTTGGCCGGACGCAGCACTGCGCCTTGCTCATCGAGCAGGACCAGGCCGTGTTGCTGGCCGGAGACGCCGACACCGAGGATCGCCTGACCGTCGACTTCTGCCGCTTGCAAGGCCTGGCGGGTGGCGCTGACGAAAGCGTCGAGCCACTGTTGAACGTCTTGTTCGCGGCGGCCGTTGGCGCCGCTGATCATCGTGTGCGGCGCCGCGCCCAGACCGAGCACCTGACCGCTGTCGGCGTCGAGGATGATCGCTTTGGTGCCTTGGGTGCCGCAGTCGATACCCAGGAAGAGCTTTGTTGTTGTCATGTATGGGCCTGTCAGATTGCGCTGAAGATCAAGAGCTACCCCCTCACCCCAGCCCTCTCCCCCACGGGGGCGAGGGGGAAAGGGAGCAGATTTTCATGCCTTTCACACTCTGTATTCGACTCGGAATTTCAGGTCGATGAATAACGGAAGAACCACGCGGTCGGTTCCCTCTCCCTCCGGGAGAGGGCTAGGGTGAGAGGCTTTTCAGCCGAGCACCCGTTCCAGAGTCCGCGAAACCCCAACCTCGCGCAAACTCTGGCAGCACCACTCGAATGCCGCAACAAACTCCGCCGACTTCGGTATCGCCGTGCCGAAAATCTCCTCCACGCCCAACAGGCGCTCGGTGATCAACTCATCGTCCGCCACCAATCCCTGGCAGAAAGCCGCTCGCGGATCCGGAATCGAATACGTATCGCCATTCTCATCCACGCCCTTCAGATACAGCGCCCACGCCGCCACGACCAGCGCTGCACGTTTGGTCTCGCGGCCATCGGCGATCAGGCGATTGATCGTCGGCACGGTGAACTTGGGAAATTTCGACGAGCCATCCGAACACACACGCTCCAGTTGATCGGCAATCGCCTGATTGGAAAACCGCGCGACCAGCGTGTCCTTGTATTCGCTCAGATCAATGCCCGGCACCGGCGCCAGTTGCGGCGTGACATCCAGGTCCATGTAGGCGCGCATGTACCGCACGAACAGCGGATCGTTCATGGTCTCGTGGACGAAGCGATAGCCCTTGAGAAAGCCCAGATACGTCAGCGCCAGGTGACTGCCGTTGAGCAGTTTGATCTTCATCTCTTCGTACGGCGACACATCGTCGGTGAACTGCACGCCGACCTTTTCCCACGCCGGGCGGCCGTTGACGAATTTGTCCTCCAGCACCCACTGCACAAACGGTTCGCAGACCACCGGCCAGGCATCGTCGACACCGTGTTTGTCGGCCAGTTGCAGGCGATGCGCGGTGCTGGTCATCGGTGTGATTCGATCGACCATGGCGTTGGGGAAACTGACGTTCTGGTCGATCCAGTCGCGCAGATCCGGATCACGCAGGGCGGCGAAAGCCAGCAGCGCCTTACGGGCGACGGCGCCGTTGTGCGGCAGGTTATCGCAGGACATCACAGTAAATGCCGGAACGCCCGCCGCACGCCGTTTGGCCAACGCGGCGCAGAGGAAACCGAACACGGTGCCCGGCGCCTCGGGATGGGCCAAGTCGTGTTGAATCTGCGGCAGATGCGCCATGAACTCGCCGTTGCTGTCGTCGATGCAGTAGCCGCCCTCGGTGATGGTCAGCGAGACGATGCGGATCTGTGGTCCGGCGAGTTTTTCGATCAGCGTCTGGGCGCCATCTTCGGCCAGCAGCATGTCGCGGATCGCGCCAATCACGCGCACTTCGGTGTCATCGCTGTCGCCCAGTTCAAACAGGGTGAACAGGTAATCCTGCTCGCGCAGATCATCGCGAGCACGGCGATCTTCCGGGCGCAGGCCGACGCCACAGATTGCCCAGTCCAGCGCTTCGCCAGTGTTCATCAAGGCATCGGTGTAATACGCCTGATGCGCACGATGGAAACCACCGACGCCGATGTGGGCGATGCCCTGACGCGTGTCAGCGAGGTCGTAGCCTGGCAGTTGCACCTGGGCGGCGAGGCGATTGAGGTTCTGTTGGTTGAGTTTCATCGGATAGTCTCGAAATCAGGCCGCAGCACGCAGCGGACGGGTCAGCGCCACACCTTCGGCATCGAACAGATGGCAGTGAGTCGGGTCCAGGCGCAGGCTCAATTGCTCGCCGTAACGGCTGGCCAGATCGCCGCGCACGCGCATGGTCAGGGCTTCGTCGGCGCTGGTGGTGACGTGGCAGAAGGTGTCGCTGCCAAGGCGTTCGCTGACGTCGGCAGTGACTTGCAACGTGCAGTCGCCGGGTTGCGCCAGCTCAAGATGTTCGGGGCGAATGCCCAACGTGACAGCGCTGCCGACACTGAGGCTGGCGGCGTTGAACGGCAGGGTGATGCGCGTGCCGGCGTCCAGCGAAACTTCGCAGCTGGCGCCGTCGATGCGGGCAATCTTGCCTTTGAGGAAACCCATTTTCGGCGTACCGAGGAAGCCTGCGACAAATAGATTGGCCGGGTTGTGATAGAGGTCCAGCGGCGAGCCGACCTGCTCGATCCTGCCGCCATTGAGCACCACGACTTTGTCGGCCATGGTCATCGCTTCGACCTGATCGTGGGTCACATAAATCATCGTCGCTTGCAGGTCTTTATGCAGGCGCAGCAGTTCCAGCCGCATCTGCACGCGCAACGCCGCGTCGAGGTTGGACAGCGGCTCATCGAAGAGGAAAATCTTCGGGTTGCGCACGATGGCGCGGCCGATCGCCACGCGCTGACGCTGACCGCCGGACAGCTGTTTCGGTTTGCGCTCGAGCATCGGCCCGAGTTCAAGAATACGTGCCGCTTCGCCAACCTTGCGCTCGACCTCGGCTTTCGGCACGCCGGCCAGATCGAGGGCGAACGACATGTTCTTTTTCACGGTCATGTGCGGGTACAGCGCGTAGGTCTGGAACACCATCGCCAGATCGCGCTTGGCCGGGCTGACTTCGGTGATATCGCGGCCATCAAGTTCGATAGTGCCGCCGCTGACCTCTTCCAGACCGGCGATCAAGCGCAGCAGGGTGGATTTGCCGCAGCCCGAGGGGCCGACGAAGACCACGAATTCCTTGTCGTTCACTTCAAGGTCGATGCCCTTGATGATGGAAAAGCCTTCGAAGCCTTTTTGCAGATTCTTGATTTTCAGGTTGGCCATGAGATGGGCCTCCGCAATTTATTATTGGGTTAAACCAGATCGGCTTTTCTGTGGGAGCGAGCCTGCTCGCGAAGGGGCCGTGTCAGTCGACATCAGGGTTGAATGACACTCCGCTTTCGCGAGCAGGCTCGCTCCCACAGGGGATAGGGTTGGATTCGGGATGTTCATTTCACGGCGCCGAACGAGAGACCGCGCACCAGTTGCTTCTGGCTGATCCAGCCAAAGATCAGAATCGGCGCACAGGCCAGGGTCGATACGGCCGACAACTTGGCCCAGAACAGCCCTTCGGGACTTGAATACGAGGCGATCAGCGCGGTCAGCGGTGCGGCATTCGATGAGGTCAGGTTCAGCGACCAGAACGCCTCGTTCCAGCACAGGATCAGCGACAGCAGCACGGTCGAGGCGAGGCCGCCCTTGGCGATTGGCAGCAGCACGCGGACCATCTCCTGCCACAGCGTCGCACCATCGAGGCGGGCGGCTTCGAGGATGTCCTTGGGGATGTCCTTGAAGTAGGTGTAAACCATCCAGACCACGATCGGCAGGTTGATCAGCGTATAGATCACGATCAGCGCGATGCGCGTGTCGAGCAGGCCGAAACTCTTGGCCAGCAGGTAGATCGGCATCAGCACGCCCACCGGCGGCAGCATTTTGGTCGAGAGCATCCACAGCAGCGTGCCTTTGGTGCGCTGGGTTTCGTAGAACGCCATCGAGTAGGCCGCCGGCACCGCGATCAACAGGCACAGGGCGGTGGCGCTGAAGGAGATCACCACCGAGTTCCAGGCGAAGCTGAAGTAATCGCTGCGCTCGTTGATGTGCAGGTAGTTCTCCAGCGTTGGCGTGAAGATGAACTGCGGCGGCGTGGCGAAAGCGTCGATTTCGCTCTTGAAACTGGTCATCACCATCCAGAAGATCGGGAAGAAAATCACGATCGCGATGGCCCAGGCCAGCGTGCCGAGCAGCAGGCTTTGCAGGCGGCGGGATTGTTGGAGGGTCATGGCAGGCCTCACGCTTTGTCAGTCAGGTTTTTGCCGATCATTCGCACCAGAATGATCGCGGCGATGTTGGCGATGACCACGGCAATCAAGCCGCCCGCCGAGGCCATGCCGACGTCGAACTGCACCAGCGCCTGGTTGTAGATCAGGTAGGCGAGGTTGGTCGAGGCGTAGCCGGGGCCACCGTTGGTGGTGGTGAAGATTTCGGCGAACACCGAGAGCAGGAAGATTGTTTCGATCATCACCACCACAGCAATCGGCCGCGCCAGATGCGGCAGGGTCAAGTGCCAGAAAATCGCGATCGGGCCGGCACCATCCAGGCGCGCGGCTTCTTTCTGTTCCTGATCCAGTGACTGCATGGCGGTCATCAGAATCAGGATCGCGAAGGGCAGCCATTGCCACGAAACAATGATGATGATCGACAGCAGCGGGTAGTGCGCCAGCCAGTCCACCGGTTGCGCACCGAACAGCTTCCAGATGTAGGCGAGGATCCCCGAGACCGGGTGGAAAATCAGGTTTTTCCAGATCAACGCGCCGACGGTGGGCATGATGAAAAACGGCGAGATCAGCATGACCCGCACCAGGCCGCGCCCAAGGAATTCGCTGGCCTCCAGCAACGCGCTGATCAACACACCGAAGACCACGCTGATCAGCAACACGCTGCCAACCAGCAGCAATGTATTGGTCGCGCCGGGCATGAAACCCGAATCAGTGAGGAAATAGGTGAAGTTCTCCAGCCCGACGAATTCGTTTTCGCCGGGATAGAGCAAGTTGTAGCGGATCATCGAAAAGTACAGGGTCATGCCCAGCGGCACGATCATCCACAGCAGCAACAGCGCCACCGAAGGACTGACCAGAAACCAGCCGGGATTGCGCACGCGCAGCTTGCGCTGCGGTGGCGACAGGTCGATGTGGGCTTTGGCAGTTGAAGTATTCATGGCATTCACAACCGAGTCATACAGACCTATGGAGATCCCCATGTGGGAGCGAGCCTGCTCGCGAAAGCGCTGGGTCAGTGTCATGTGTGTTGGCTGACACGACGCCTTCGCGAGCAGGCTCGCTCCCACAAGAGGCAGGAGCAAGGCATTCAGCGGTTACTTGGGATAACCGGCGCGCTTCATCTCGCGTTCCGTGGTCTGCTGCGCCGCCGCCAGCGCCTGATCCACCGTGGTCTGGCCGATCAGCGCTGCCGAGAACAGCTTGCCGACCTGGGTGCCGACTGCCTGGAATTCAGGAATGGTCACCAGTTGAATGCCGATGTACGGCACCGGTTTCAGCGTCGGTTTGCTCGGGTCAGCGGCTTTCAGCGATTCCAGCGTCACTTTGGCAAACGGCGCGGCGCTCATGTAAGCATCGCTGTAGGTCGAAGCGCGGGTGCCCGGCGGCACGTTAGCGATGCCATCGGTCTTGGCAACCAGTTCGCCGTACTCTTTGGACGTGGCCCAGGCGCTGAAGGTTTTTGCTGCGTCCTTGGCCTTGGAGCTGGTCGGAATCGCCAGCGCCCACGAATACAGCCACGCCGAGCCTTTATCCGTGACTTGATGCGGAGCGAAAGTGAAACCGACGTGATCGGCGACCTTGCTCTGGGTCTTGTCGGTGACAAACGAGCCGGCGACGCTGGCATCGACCCAGATCGCGCATTTGCCGCTGTTGAACAGGGCGAGGTTTTCATTGAAACCGTTGCTGGATGCGCCCGGCGGGCCGGATTTCTTCATGGTGTTGACGTAGAAATTCAGCGCGTTTTTCCACTCCGGGCCGCTGAATTCCGGTTTCCATTGCTCATCGAACCAGCGCGCGCCATAAGCATTGGCGACCGTGGTGACCAGCGCCATGTTCTCGCCCCAACCAGCCTTGCCGCGCAAGCAGATACCGTACTGCTCTTTGTCTTTGTGGGTGAGCTTTTCGGCAAACCCGGCGATCTCTTCCCAGGTCGGCCGCTCCGGCATGGTCAGCCCGGCTTCCTTGAACAGGTCGGTGCGGTAATAGGTGATCGAACTCTCCGCGTAAAACGGCAGCGCATACAGCGAACCCTTCACCGACAGGCCTTCGCGCACCGACGGAAAGACATCGTCGAGGGCGTAACTGGCCGGCAGGTCCCTCATCGGCTCCAGCCAACCCTTGCCGCCCCAGAGTGCGGCTTCGTACATGCCGATGGTCAACACGTCGAACTGGCCGCCCTGAGTGGCGATGTCGGTGGTCAGGCGCTGACGCAGGACGTTTTCTTCCAGCACCACCCAATTGAGCTTGATGTCCGGATGCTCGCTCTCGAAGGTTTTCGAGAGTTTCTGCATGCGGATCATGTCGCTGTTGTTGACGGTGGCGATGGTCAGGGTCTGGGCGCCAAGGCTGACGCTGCTGAGGGTCATGCAGGTGAGAGCGAGCAGAGCTTTTGCAGTGGGTTGCATCGTGCACTCCTTTTCTGACACCCGACGGGGCAGAAGGACAGTTATTGTTTTTGTGTCTTCCGAATGCAGGAAGAATCTGCGCTGATTACAGCCTTCCACGGCGGAGCTGACAAATCATCCCTAGCACTTTTGTTGATACTTTTTTGCACTGGGGTTTGGGCGGGGGAACGCAGGGAAGGGGTTTTGCGCGAGGGACCGTTAGCGAATGCGTACAGATTTCGCCAGCCGGGGCACGGTTTTTTGTGGGAGCGAGCCTGCTCGCGAAGATGGTGTGTCAGCCACAGGATTTTTCACTGACAGACCGCTTTCGCGAGCAGGCTCGCTCCCACAGGTGGCGTGTCGTCAGAGATGGTTCTGTTCAGTCAGCCGCTGCACCGCCAGCCGTCGATAGTGCGACGGCGTCATGCCCTTGAGTTGCTGGAAGCGTCGATTGAAGTTGGAAATATTGTTGAAGCCCGACTCGAAGCACACCTCGGTCACCGGTTTGTCACCATCGGCCAGCAGCTCACAGGATTTGCTGATGCGCAGGCGATTGACGAATTCGATGAAGTTGCGCCCGGTGGCCTGCTTGAATACCCGGCTGAAATAGGTCGGTGTCATACCCAGGTGTTCGGCCACTTCTTCCAGTGAGATGTCCCGCGCGTAGTGGCTGAAGATGTAGTCGACCGCGCGGTTGGTGCGGTCGATGTTGTGTTCGTCGGCCAGTTGCGGCGTGGTGGCGCCGGACAACAACTGGAAGTCATCACTGGCCGCGAGCAATTCCATCAGGATGAAAAAGTGCCCGAGGCGAGTGATGCCGGTGCTGTCGGCGATCCGCTGCATCAGTGTCATGGCCTGACGGATCGTGCGCTTGCAACGAAATTCGATGCCGTACTGCGCACGCTCAAGCAGTGGCGCCAGGGATTTCAGCTCAGCGAACACCTGGTGCCCGCTCTCGAACAATTCGTCGGTGAAGTTGACCAGCATGTCGCGCTTCTCCACCACTTCATCCTCGGCGACCTGGCTGATCCAGTTGTGCGGCAGGTTGGGACCGGTCAAAAACAAAGTCTCTGGATAGAAGTTGCCGATGTAATCGCCGATGAACACCTTGCCGGAGCTGGCCACGATCAGGTGCAGCTCGTACTCCTTGTGGAAATGCCAGCGCACCAGCGGGCAGGGGAAGCCGTGCTGGCGGTAGATGATGGACAAACCGTTATGGTCGTCCATCAACTCGTAGGAAGGGTCGGTCACGCGAGCGGTTCGGGTCATGACGGGGCACTTTTTTATTATCGCTGCGCGATCATGCCTCGTTTTTTGCCATTTGTGCCACTTCCGACCGGCCGTCCGTGGTGACCGCTCAACTGAGCTTGTCGCGCGCCTTTTGCAGGTTGGCCATTTGGCAGAAACGCACGATGTTGGAATTTTTGATGAAGTCGAAATTGATAATGTTGCACTTGCGCGCCCAATCGGATTTTTCCGGGTCGAACCACTCGTCAAGACTGTCGAGGATTCGCTGCGGCCCGCCGAGTGTGTAACTGGTTGCCGACAGCGACCATGGGCGAAGCGTACTGACAGGTGTGCTCAGTACGTTGTCTATATAGCCATAAAGATCCGAGGTGCTGACCTGTGATTTGCCGATCCACTTGTGATTGATTGGTCTGTAGAAACGAAAGTCTTCGCTTTCCCAGGTCATCGGCGCGGCCACCATAATGCGTTGCAATGGATTGATGGCTTTGAGTTGGCCAATTGTCAGATGCAGATTGTCGGTGGGAATGATCCGTTCCCCAAGGTGCTCCAGCAAAGCTGTTTTGAATTCCTCATGGTTGAATGGATCTGTAGCGCTGGAAAGTTCATGAAAGTCCAGAATGATAAACTCATTCGGGCTTCTTTCATAAAACCCCTTAAGGTCCCTGATCAGGTCTTCAAGCGTTCGCGAAGAGTTGAATCCATTGTGGTGAAAACGGAATCTCGCCAGTTGTTTCGCCTTGCTGTTGTAAACAAGGCGTACATCAAGTGCGCGAGCGCCGCGATTCAACTGCGAATAAAAGGAAACGTCCTGGCAGGCAAGCCAGTTTTTCCCGGGAATAAGGGCGTAAGACGCTTCCCAGTCACAACCGGCGTTATGCGCGCCGGGCAGGGTCATTTCAAATAACGAAAGATTATCGATTTGTGGTGAATAAGCCATCCATTGATGGGTTGGTATATCGTCGAAGTTTTCCATGTTGCACATCCTGCGAAGTGGTTAGTAAGTTGCGCGCAGGATGTTTATAAGCATGTTCGTGTTATTGCGAAAGTTGGCTTTTAATGCAAGTCATGTAATTGATGTAATCAGCGCTCTGTTGGGCTCAATTGGTTTTTGGCTTCGATCCATTGAGCCATGTATTGAGTGCTTTTGAGTGTGTGATGTCGCAACATGGCGCCGGTGAAGTTGTCGTTTCTAAGTTGTGCCAAGTGTTGTCGGCAATCATCTATCCGGTTGATCAGACGCGGGCCATGTACGCTGCGCTGATAACGCTGCTGCAAAAGTGCCGAAGCCTGAATCTGCGCCTGCTGCCAGCGCGCCGGATTTTCGTACAGTTGCACCGCCTGTTCGGCAAAGGTGTTTGCGTCGAGGGCGACGGCTCCCGGCCACGGAGCGTCGCCGTGCATGGCTTCGGCGCCGATCGGTGTGGTCACACTCGGCGTGCCACAGAGCATGGCATCGAGCAGTTTGCCCTTGATTCCCGCGCCGAAGCGCAATGGCGCAAGGCAGACTCGCGCTGCCGACATCACTTCAAGTGCATCTTCGGCCCAGTCCATGATGTGAAAGCCTTGGGCCGGATTGTGCAGTGCGGTGGCTTTGGGCGGCGTATAGGCGCCATAGATATGCAGTTGCGCGCGAGGCAGGCGCGCGCGGATCAGCGGCCAGAGCGTGGTCTTCATCCAGAGCACGGCATCCCAGTTCGGCGCGTGACGGAAGTTGCCAATGCTGAGGAAATGCGCGCGCTCTTCGAAACCTGGCGGGGCGGTGTCCGGAAGATCAATCATCAACGGACACCAATGCAGGATTTGCCGAGGCAGACCGAATTCCTCCACCAGCAGGTCGATCTCGACTTCGGAAATCATCAGGTTCAAGTCGCACCGATACAGCGCAGCGATTTCCCGTTTGGCCAGATCGGTGCCGGCCATCAGCTGGAATTCTTCGGGCAATGCCGGTGCAAACAGCCCGGTGAAATCAGTCTGCTCGTCGTTGCTTTTCAGCCGGTCTTTCAGGCGCTGATGACGCGCATGACGCAGACTTTGCAGGTCGGAAGTTTCCAGAATGCGCAGGGCGTCCGGGCAGTGTTTCTCCACCCGCCAGCCGAACTGTTCTTCCATCATGAACTGATCGAACAGCACGATATCTGGCGCCAACTCGCTGATGAACGTGTCGAAACTGCTGTTGTTGAGCTCGATCGATACTTCGCGAATGCCCAGCGCCGTCAGATCAGCCTTGTGTTCACCCGGGCCGGCCGGGCTGCTGAAAGTGATGTCCCATCCCTGATCGAGAAATGTCTCGAGGATCTGCATGACATGCCCGCTGGCCGCCGATGAGCGCGGTTCTGGCCAGACGTAGCCGATGACCAGAACTTTGGTGGTACGCGAATGGCTCACGACTGATCCTCTGACCCATGGAAGAAAAAAGGGCGCAATTAAACCACAGCGAAGTGATTGAAATGCACCCTGTCCACCGACCAGCCGTTTCAGCGTTTAAATGACCGGTTTGGCGAGGTTGAGCAGCAGCGGCCCTTGTAGAAACTTGCCTGCAGCGGTGTTGCGCACGGCATCGTCGATGGTCTTCACATTGAAGCTCAATATGGCCGGACGCGTTTGTGCTTGATCGAGCAGCGATACCGCAAGCATGTATGACTCAGCGTTGGCCAGCGCCGGATGGTCCTGGACCAGTTTCGGCAGACTGGTTTTTACCTGGTTGAACTCGACGAATCCCGGTCGGTGCGCCAGAGCGTGATGTGGATTGATCAGGTTGTCCGGATGCGCCTTGCGCGCGTCCCGAGCCAGCTCCAGCAGTCCGACCGCATCGAACTCCGCCTGATGCAACTCCGGGTAGACCTTGCCGTAGTACAGGTCGAGGGTGTCCGGGCCACCGTGGGACATTTCGTGAATCAGCACGTCGGCGACGCTGCCGTCGTCGTAGCGCGACAACTTGTAAAACTCATCGAGATTGTCCGGGTAGATCGACAGAAACCGGCCTGCGGACTCATCGATTTTTTCGCCGGTGCGCAGCGCTGTCTGCCAACGCTTATAGGCCGGTGGCGAAAGCGAGGCGATCACGCCGGGTTGATGCGGGCGGAACGTCACATTGCTGAAGCTGATCGACTCGAGATCCTTGCGCATCGCGCTGAGATGTTTCGACACGTGCTGTGCCACTTCATCGGAATCGTTACCGAACACATGCTTGAGCACCGCGCGAATGTCGTCGTTGGAAGACAGTTGCGACAGCGCGTTGATGGAGTTGTCCAGCTTGGTCCGGGCGCGGGGAATGGCTTTTTTCAGATAACCGCGGGTGTAACTGAATGGCTTGAAGCGGCCGAACAGACGCTTCAACGGGGCGAAGTTACCCAGGTCGAGCAGTTTCAGGCGCGGGCCCCAGGCACCGCCGGTGCGGATGCTCAGCGCGTGCCAGTCCTGGTTGCGTTCCAGCACTGCGATGTCGATCGCCTCGCCAAGCGCGTCGGCGCCTCGCCAGGTCGCCTGACGCACATCGCCGGTGTGGGAGAGCCTGAGCCAGTCCCGACTCTCGACGCCATGGATCAACCTTTTCAATTGCACGGTGGCGGTGTGCGCGGTGTCGAGCGCGGTTTCACCGGCAAAGACCACGCCGCGTTTGACCAGACGAAAACCTTTGCGGGCGAGGGTGGGCAATCCGTCGAGCGGGTTGATCAGCGACACGGCCGCTCGGGCCACGGCTTTGGCGACTTTCAGCAGTTTTAGGGTGGTCGACCCGGTCTTGGCGATGATGCTCGCTGCCGACGCGCCAAGACCGACCAGCAGGCCGATGACCGACAGGCCATCCAGAATGCAGCCACCAATGCCTTCGGCGACACGGTCGGTGCGTCCGGAACGAATGTCTTCAATGCACTGTTTGAACGGCACGATGACGTTGATTGCCAGGTTCTCGACGATCTCCCTGGTGTCACGCCATTCTTCCAGGCCGTTGCGCACATCCAGTGCGGCATACAACTCTTCGCGGCGGGCGACAGGATGGTTATCCAGTACGCATTGGGCGATCTCATCCAGTTGCGCAGAAAAGAACAGCGGAACCGCGCGCACATCAGTCTCTTGCAGTTGCAACTGCCAGAGCTTCTCCACCACTACTTTGGAAGTCATGCCCTGGCGTGGTTCGCTGCCCTCGCGGTAGGCGGCGTAATCGAGGGGCCACTCGCTGGCTTTGTTCTTGTCCTGAAAATCGTACTTGCTGCCAGTGTATGAAAGGGTCGGCCGTTGATGAATGAGACCGGTGTCTTGCAGCTTGAGCGCCAGATCCGGACGCTCGTAGCAGACGCCGCGCAGCGTGAACAATTCGTAAGCACGCAGCCGATCACCGTTGTCGCAGCAAAGAATAATCCCGTAACGCCCATTGGCCTCATCTCGCTGGATTTGCGTTTCTTGCTGCGTATTCAGTGGATTGACTTCCTTCCTGACGGTGTAGAAGGTCATTTGGCCGCTGGTCAAGGCCTGACGATCATGCTCTGGCATCTGCGTGATCGCCATTTTGATCAGGGACGATAGACCCTCGCGCACGTTCCGGTAGTAACGATCAAACGCCTGGTCAAACAGTTGCGACGGCGATTGCAGTTCGGCCAGGCGGGTGAAGGCATCGGCCGGGGGGTGGAAGTTGTCGCGGGTCTTGAATTTGTCCGAAAGTTGTCCGTCTTCAACCAGATCGCCGGAAAGATACAGATCGAGAATCGACAGGCGTAGGCGCAACAGGCCGTTGATCGCGTATTGGTTGTTGTCAGTGGCGCTGGCGAGGAAATTCCAGAACTCGGTAAGAATCCCCGCCGGATGCGCAGCCTTCAACCCTTCGAGCCAGCTACGTTCGCCGAAACTGTCCAGGTACTTTATTTCGAAGGCCGGCTGTTCGAGATAGGCGCCGGCGGGCATCACTTGCTCCAGCGCACGCAAAGCGATTTTGCGCCGGTCCGGTGGCGCGGTGGACAAGCCTGTTTCAGACTGGGCCAGAGCCTCCATGTAACGCGAGAAATACGCGCTGGCCTTGATCACCGTGGTCTTGTCGTAGTCTTTGTCGCTGCGGTAAGGGATGACTCCGTTGAGTACCGCCCAGTCCACCACCGCCGGGATCGCCGCCGCTTCGTACAACTTGTCGAGCTCACCGGAAACCGGGGTCAGCTCGGAAAACGCCTTGAGTTGTGCGAACGTCATTGCACGCGAGCTGCCAGGTGCGGCGTGCTCGACCACGGCAGCGCTCTGGCGCGCAGTTACCCAGCCTGGCTTGTCCAGCGTGAGCCCGGGCGGGATCTGGTCGATCAGCAACTCCGGTGCTGCACCCGCGATCAATAGATGCGCTGCCAGTGGCGCGTTGTGCGCTTCGCTCAGGCCCAGATCAACCAGATGCTGTTCGAACAGGACGCGTACTTCGGCAGCGCTGAGTGTGGAATTCGCCGGTTGATAGAAGTCATAGCCGGCGACAAGAGGCTGATCGGAGCGCAATTGCATGTCGATGATCAGCGCAGCGATGACTAACTCATTGACCTGGCGTTCGCGCACGTCCGCGTTATTGGCTTCCAGATGCCAGCCAAGGCGTGCATGCAGGGTTTCTCCCAGGGCGCGAGCGGTTTTTCGCCTCAGGAAGTTGTGCAGGAACTTGTCCGCGTTGTCGCGTATGTCCTGTGCCGGAATCAGGTTGAAGTTGGCGAACGCCAGTACCTGCAACAGGCTTGTCGCACCTTGGGTCAGCTCATGCACTGTCTGGGTTATGACTTTGCGGTCCGCCATCGATAGATGAAACGGTGATGACTCATCGGCGTGGAGCAATTCGTGGTAGTCGCCCAAGGCGGGTGGCTCGGGCAGTTCGAAGGCCAGCCATTCAATCAGAGCCCGGGTTTCGGCAATGTTCGTCGGCAAGTCATAACCGTTGAACTTCAACCATTGCACTATGCCAATCACTTGGCCGGAATAAACGACGCCGCCGATGTTCTTCGCCAAATCGGCGAGCATATCGAGTTCTTCGGAAAACACCGAAACTTCAGCATTGTCCAGTGCAATGCTGAAACGATGGGATTCGAACTCTGAGTCATAAACAACGAGAACTCCGGCGTTGGTATCCACTGCTAGGTTAATATCAGCTGAAAAAGAATGGTTGCGTAACAGTTGCGCAAACTCCGGGGTTGCAATTAAATTTTTCAAGGCATTGCGTGCTGGTTCACAGTGTTCGTCAAAACTGCTGCCGATGACCCGGGGTATGAAGCGATCTTGCACATTGAATACAGTGGCGACCGGCAGCGAGGCGCTTGCCGAGTAACTGTCGGCCGAGACTTCAAACTCAGTTGCCTTAAGGGCTTCGGCAAGTGACTGAACAATAAGCGCGCGTTCCTGTTTGTCGGAAGCGGAGCAATCGACGGCGGCAGGCACGTCGGAAGAAATGAACTGCATGGGCTCTATCCTGAATGAGTATCGAAAGTTCCCTGGCTGTATTTCGTTATTTATTAACGCGGCCAAAGATTATTCAGGATAGAGCTGGCAGGTTAAGCAATGGCAGTGTTAGTTAGTTGCTGATTATTTTCGGATGTGACAAGTTGCATCTGCGACGGACATTTATCAGGTTTATTTCAGAATGCCTTTAACTTTGTCGCGCAATTGATCGATGGAGAAGGGCTTGCCGATGACATGCATGCCATCGGGTACTTCGAGACTCTCGGCATAGCCGCTGGCGAACAGGATGGGCAGAGCAGGGCGCAGCTGACGGGCCTTTTGAGAGAGTTCGCGGCCATTCATGCCAGGCAGGCCGTAGTCGGTCATCATCAAATCGATGGCTTTGCCAGGATCCGCAAGGATTTCGAGTGCCGCGTTGCCGTCATCAGCCTCCAATACCGTGTATTCCAGCTCCTCCAGCACATCGACGATAAGCATGCGCACGATGGAGTCGTCTTCTACGACCAGGATAGTGGATGGAGTGGCAGACATGGCAGGACTCTCAGAAAAATGAAATCGGGGGATACCGGGCAAGCGAATTTGCCGGACTCTTGCATGAGTAAGTGGCGCATAGCCACAAGTTCCCGAGCTGATACAAAAAAGAACAGGTCAGTGCGGTGCGGCAAGGATAACCGTTGGCGTCGTCCAATGCGCAGGTGTGCGTAGGAAAATGCCATCATTTGTGTGAGAAAAATGGATCCATGGCGGGGTTTTGGGGCAAACTCTCGGGTTTTCAACAGTTCGACAAGGCTGCCCCATGTCCTCTCCGTCCTCGGTTGATGAACAACGGTTCCGCAAACTTCTGAGTCGCAACGTCAGCCTGCCGCTGGGCGTCGGCGTGCTCAGTGCGGTGTTTTTCGTCTCACTGATCACCTATTTGCTGTCCGTCATCCAGTGGGTCGAGCATACCGACCGGGTGATCAATAACGCCAATGAGGCGGTGAAACTCACTGTCGATCTCGAAACCGGCATGCGCGGCTATCTACTTAGCGGTGATGAGCACTTTCTCGATCCGTACGAAGTTGCCAAGCCGCGTATCGACGTCGCTCTCAATACGTTGCTGGAGCTGACCGCCGATAATCCGGTGCAGACCGACCGCCTGCGTCGTCTGCAAGCGTTGCAGGTGGAATGGGCCAACTACGCGCAATCGATGATCGACCTTCAGCGCAGCAGCGGCGATTATCGCGGTGCGGTCAAGGCCGGGCGGGGCAAGCGGCTGACCGACGAAATTCGCAAGCAGTTCGAAGACGTCATCGAAACCGAGCAAGTGCTGCGAGCCACGCGCAACGAGGATGTGCGTCGCACCACCATCTGGAGCATCACCCTTTATCTGATCTTCATCGTGGGAATCAGCGGTTTGCTGGCCTACATCGGCCGCCGTGACCTGGTCAATCTGTCGACCAATTACAGCGCCAACCTCGCGGCGCAACAGGCCAGCGCCGAACGCCTGGAGAAGCAGGCGTGGCTGCGCAACGGCCAGACACAATTGGCCGAGCAGGTGCTGGGGCAACTGACGCTGAACCTGCTGGGGCGCAACATTCTGCAATTCTGCGCGCAATACCTTGGCACTGCCGTCGCTGCGCTTTATGTGCGTGAAGAACATGGCGGCCTCAAGCGCGTGGCGACTTATGGTTTCTCCCGCGAGCAGGAAGAGCTCAATCAAACGATTTACAGCGGCGAAGGCATCGTCGGCCAAGTCGCAGAACAGGCACGCCTGATCCGTCTCGACGCGGTCCCCGGCGACTATTTCAAAGTCAGCTCCGGCCTCGGCGCAGGCCTGCCGCACAGTGTGCTGGTGGTGCCGACCAGTGATGACGACCGCGTCAATGGCGTGATCGAGCTGGGTTTCCTGCGTCCGCTGTCCGAGCGCGACATCGAGTTGCTGGAGCTGATTGCCGGCAACATCGGCACGTCGATCGAGGCGGCGCGCTACCGTCAGCGCTTGCAGGAAGTGCTCGCCGAAACCCAGCAGCTCAACGAAGAGCTGCAAGTGCAGCAGGAAGAGCTGAAGACTGCCAACGAAGAGCTGGAAGAACAGTCGCGGATTCTCAAGGAATCCCAGGCGCATCTGGAAACCCAGCAAGTGGAGCTGGAGCAGACCAACGAGCAGCTCGCCGAACAGCGCGATGCGATGGACAAGAAAAACACCGAGCTGAATCAGGCGCAGATTCAACTCGAAGAGCGTGCCGAAGAGCTGCAACGCTCGAGCAAGTACAAGTCCGAATTCCTCGCCAACATGTCCCACGAACTGCGCACGCCGCTCAACAGTTCGCTGATTCTGGCCAAGCTGCTGGCGGAAAACCCGCAGCAGAATCTGTCGGCGGAGCAGGTCAAGTTTGCCGAATCGATCTATTCGGCCGGCAACGATCTGCTCAACCTGATCAACGACATCCTCGACATTTCCAAGGTCGAGGCCGGCAAGCTTGAAGTGATTGCCGAAAACACCCGCGTCGATCGTCTGGTCGATGGCTTGCGCTCGATGTTCGAACCGCTTGCTGCCGACAAGCACCTTGCTTTCACTGTCGAGGTCCAGCCGGACGCACCGGGCTTGCTGTTCACTGATCGTCAGCGTCTGGAGCAGGTGATCAAGAATCTGCTCTCCAACGCGATCAAGTTCACCGAGCACGGCGCCGTCAGCCTGAGCATCACCGCGCAGCCGAATGATCACATCGCTTTCAGCGTCAAGGATTCCGGGATTGGTATCGCAGCCGATCAGCAGGAAAGTATTTTCGAAGCGTTCCGTCAGGCGGATGGCACCACCAACCGCAAGTACGGCGGCACCGGTCTGGGCCTGTCGATCTCGCGGGATCTGGCGACGTTGCTGGGCGGTTCGATCAGCGTCGACAGCGTACCGGGGCAGGGCAGCACGTTCACCCTGGTGTTGCCGCGTCAGTATCACGAATTCGGCGAAACGCCGGCCGCGCCGCTGACTTTTCATACCGCGCCTGCGGTGGCTACACCAGTGGCCGTTGCGGCACCGCTGGCGTCAGCGATTCCGGCTGTCATCCCGCGCTTCGCCGACGATCGCGACAAGGCACCGTTCGCCACGCGCTGCATTCTGGTGGTGGAAGACGAGCCCAACTTCGCCCGTATCCTCTATGACCTGGCCCATGAGTTGGGTTACATGTGTCTGGTCGCCCACGGCGCCGACGAGGGTTACGACCTGGCCCGCGAATTCGTGCCGGATGCGATCCTGCTCGACATGCGCCTGCCGGATCACTCTGGTCTGACTGTGCTGCAACGTCTGAAAGAACGCGCCGAAACCCGGCACATTCCGGTGCACGTGATTTCCGTGGAAGACCGCGTCGAGGCTGCCATGCACATGGGCGCCATCGGCTACGCAGTGAAGCCGACCACCCGCGAAGAGCTCAAGGACGTGTTCGCCCGTCTTGAGGCCAAGCTGACGCAGAAGGTCAAGCGCGTGCTGCTGGTCGAAGACGACGATCTGCAACGCGAAAGCATCGCGCGGCTGATTGGCGACGAAGACATCGAAATCACTGCGGTCGGCCTGGCCCAGGACGCCCTGGAATTGCTGCGCACGACCATCTACGACTGCATGGTCATCGACCTCAAGCTGCCGGACATGCTCGGCAACGATCTGCTCAAGCGCATGTCCACCGAGGACATCTGCTCGTTCCCGCCGGTCATTGTCTACACCGGCCGCAACCTGACTCGCGATGAAGAGGCCGAGCTGCGCAAGTATTCACGCTCGATCATCATCAAGGGCGCGCGCTCCCCGGAGCGGTTGCTCGACGAGGTCACACTCTTTCTGCACAAAGTCGAATCGCAGCTGTCCCATGAACGGCAGAAGATGCTCAAGACCGCGCGCAGCCGCGACAAGGTCTTTGAAGGTCGTAAAGTGCTGCTGGTGGACGACGATGTGCGCAACATCTTCGCCCTGACCAGTGCACTGGAACACAAAGGCGCTGTCGTGGTGATCGGCCGTAATGGTCGCGAAGCGATTGAGAAACTTCATGAAGTCGAGGACATCGACCTGGTGCTGATGGACGTGATGATGCCGGAGATGGATGGCTTCGAAGCCACCATGGAAATCCGCAAGGATCCGCGCTGGCGCAAGCTGCCGATCATCGCGGTAACGGCCAAGGCCATGAAGGACGATCAGGAGCGCTGCCTGCAAGCGGGCGCCAACGATTACCTGGCCAAGCCCATCGACCTTGATCGTCTGTTCTCGCTGATACGTGTGTGGCTACCGAAAATGGAACGCATCTAGTGGAACGCAGCAGTCCGGCCGAGCGCAACAGCGAAATCGAATTACGCTTGTTGATCGAGGCGATTTACCTGAAATACAGCTATGACTTTCGCGACTACTCCGGCGCTTCGATCAAGCGCCGGGTGCAGCACGCGCTGAGTCAGTTCGAGTGCGCGACCATCTCGGCCCTGCAAGAGAAAGTCCTGCACGACCCGACGGCGTTCATGCAGCTGCTGCAACTGCTGACGATCCCGGTCAGCGAGATGTTCCGCGATCCGTCGCACTTCCTGGCGATCCGCAACGAAGTGGTGCCGCTGCTGCGCACCTATCCGTCGCTGAAGATCTGGATTGCCGGCTGCAGCACGGGCGAGGAGGTCTATTCGATGGCGATTCTGCTGCGCGAAGAAGGCCTGCTCGACCGCACGATCATCTACGCCACCGACATCAACCCGCGCTCGCTGGAGAAGGCCAAGCAAGGGATTTTCTCCATGGAAAACGTCCGCGCCTACACCGCCAATTACCAGCAGGCCGGCGGCCAGCGTTCGTTTGCCGATTACTACACCGCAGCCTATGGCTACGCGATTTTCGACAAGAGCCTGTGCGAGAACGTGACATTCGCCGACCACAGTCTGGCCACCGATAGCGTGTTCTCCGAAACCCAGTTGATTTCCTGCCGCAATGTGCTGATCTACTTCAACAAGAAGCTGCAGGACCGGGCGTTCGGGCTGTTCCATGAATCGTTGTCGCATCGCGGCTTTCTGGTGTTGGGCAGCAAGGAAACCCTGGATTTTTCCAACTATTCGAACCAGTTCGAGGCGTTGGTCAAACAAGAACGGATCTACCGCAAATCATGAACGACACCCCGAGCCTGCCTCGTATCGAGGCTGTCGTGATCGGCGCCTCTGCGGGCGGTGTCGAGGCGTTGTTGACCCTGCTCGGGCCGTTGCGCAAAGGCTATGTGCTGCCGATCATCATCGTTCTGCATCTGCCGGAAGAACGCCGCAGTCATCTGGCCGAAGTGTTCTCCCGCCGTGTTGCGATGCCGGTCAAGGAAGCTGAAGACAAGCAGGACATTGAAGCCGGCACGGTGTATTTCGCCACGCCCGGTTATCACTTGTCGGTCGAAGCGGATCGCAGCTTGTCACTGAGCCTGGAGGACCGCGTACATCATTCGCGGCCTTCAATCGATTACCTGTTTGAATCCGCCGCTGACGTTTACGGCGAGACACTCGCCGCTGTCCTGCTGACCGGCGCCAATCACGATGGCGCGCGCGGGCTCGCTTACGTCAAGCGTTGCGCCGGCCTGACCATTGTTCAAGACCCCGAGGATGCACAAGTCGCCACCATGCCCCAGGCTGCACTGAACGTTCTGCAGCCGGATCATGTCCTACCCATTCACGGCATCGGCCGTCTGCTAGTCGAGCTGGAACGAATCGCATGCTGAGTAATATCCAAGCCAAACTGTTGATCGTTGACGATCTGCCAGAAAACCTGCTGGCGCTGGAAGCGCTGATCAAGCGCGAGGATCGCACGGTCTATAAGGCTCTGTCGGCGGACGAAGCACTATCGCTGTTGCTGCAGCACGAATTCGCCATGGCCATTCTCGACGTGCAGATGCCCGGCATGAACGGCTTCGAACTCGCCGAGCTGATGCGCGGTACAGAGAAGACCAAGAACATTCCGATCATCTTTGTCAGCGCTGCCGGCCGAGAACTCAACTACGCGTTCAAAGGCTATGAAAGCGGTGCGGTGGACTTCCTGCACAAGCCGCTGGATATCCATGCGGTGAAGAGCAAGGTCAACGTTTTCGTCGATCTGTATCGCCAGAGCAAGGCGATGAAGCAGCAGGTCGAGGCGTTGGAGCAGGCCCGGCGTGAGCAGGAAGCGCTGCTGCAACAACTGCAAAGCACTCAGCTTGAGCTGGAACAAGCGGTGCGCATGCGTGATGACTTCATGTCCATCGTTGCCCACGAGGTGCGTACACCGCTCAATGGCCTGATTCTCGAAACCCAGTTGCGTAAAATGCATCTGGCGCGAGACAACGCCTCAGCGTTCACCCTCGACAAGATGCAGGCGATGGTCGACCGCGATGAGCGGCAGATCAAAAGCCTGATTCGCCTGATCGAAGACATGCTCGATGTCTCGCGAATCCGCACCGGCAAACTGTCGATCCGCCCGAGTCGTTTCGATCTGGTGCAACTGGTCAGCAATCTCCTGCAGAATTTTGCCTCGCAAATGGAAGCGGCAGAAACCAGCGTTTCCTTCGAGGCATCGGCGCCGGTAGAAGGTTGCTGGGACGAGTTCCGCATCGAGCAAGTGGTGTCCAATCTGCTGACCAATGCCTTGCGTTACGGTGGTCGCAGCCCGATTCAGGTGCGCGTCTATCGCGAAGATGACGAGGCCCGGGTCGAGGTACAAGACCACGGCATCGGCATCAGCGCCGAGAACCAGAAGCGTATTTTTCAGCAGTTCGAACGGGTGTCCGCCAAGACGGTGGTGGCCGGGCTCGGGCTGGGTCTGTTCATTTCCGAGCAGATCGTCGCCGCCCATGGCGGCTCCATCGTCGTCGAGAGTGAAATCAACGAGGGCGCCCTGTTTCGCGTTTGTCTGCCGATCCAGGAAAACGGCATATCCGACGCAACCTCTGAGTGACCACACGGTCGTATCAGCAGCTATTGACCGAACAAAGGCTTCCCATGAGCGTAGATGCGCAAGATGTAGTACTCGTCGTCGAAGACGAACCGGTTATCTTGATGGTCCTGACGGATTACCTGTCGGGGCAGGGCTATCGCGTGTTGCAAGCGGAAAATGGCGAGCAGGCTTTCGAGATCCTCGCCAGCAAACCTCATCTCGACATACTGATTACCGATTTCCGCCTGCCGGGCGGGATCTCCGGCGTGCAGATTGCCGATCCGGCGGTGAAATTGCGACCGGACCTCAAAGTGATTTTCATCAGCGGCTATCCGCAGGAAATCCGTGAGACCGGCAGCCCGATTACCAACAGCGCACCGATTCTGGAAAAACCGTTTGATCTGGATGTGTTGCAGGAAAAGATTCAGGAGTTGCTGGCCTGATTCTCATGCAGGAGCTGCCGAGCCTTCGGCAGCTCCTATCGATTCAGCTATTGATCATCTCGCGCACCTTTGCGGTGAGCAGATCAAAGGTGAATGGCTTGGTGATCATCTGCATCCCCGAGTCGAGGAAGCCTCCGCGCACCGCAGCGTGCTCGGCATAGCCGGTGATGAACAACACCTTCAGACCCGGCCGGTATTGCCGACCGACTTCTGCCAGTTGCCGACCGTTCATGCCCGGCAGACCGACGTCGCTGATCAGCAAATCGATGCGTTGCGTCGAATTTAGAATCGGCATGGCGCCGTCGGCATCACCGGCCTCGACGAACGCGTAACCCAGCTCACTGAGCACGGCGCTGACCAATACGCGCACCGCAGGGTCGTCTTCAACGATGAGTACGGTTTCGCCATCCATCGCATACGGAGCCTGCTGCGAATCCGAGACGGGAATTTCTACTTCCTCACCCCGGAAACGCGGCAGATAGAGTTTTACCGTGGTGCCTTCATCGATTTCACTGTCGATCGACACATGCCCGCGCGACTGCTTGCTGAAACCATAGATCATCGACAGTCCGAGGCCGGTGCCCTGGCCGATCGGCTTGGTGGTGAAAAACGGATCGAACGCACGGCTGACCACGCTCTGCGGCATGCCGCTGCCATTGTCAGTGACGCTGAGCATCACGTAATCGCCTGGCTCCAGATTGCTGTACGCAGCCGTGAATTCGCGATGCAGCACCTGATTGCTGGTTTCCACCACCAGCTTGCCACCCTCGGGCATCGCATCACGGGCATTGATCACCAGGTTGAGCAGGGCGCTTTCCAGTTGATTGGGATCGGCCTCGGCAACCCAGAGATTGTCGTCCAGGCGCATTTCCAGATGAATGCTTTCATTGAGGCTGCGTTGCAGCAGCTCGCCCATCGACAGCACCAGCGTGTTCATTTGCACGGCTTTCGGGTCGAGTGACTGACGGCGCGAGAACGCCAGCAGACGGTGAGTCAGGCCGGCGGCGCGGTTCGCTGACGTCACACCTAGATCGATCAGGCTGTCGAGGTCTTCCGTGCGGCCTCGGGCCAGACGTCGACGCAGCAATTCAAGACTGCCGATGATGCCAGTGAGCATGTTGTTGAAGTCGTGAGCGATGCCGCCAGTGAGTTGGCCGACCGCTTCCATTTTCTGCGATTGGCGCAGGGCTTCTTCGTTGTGGCGAAGTTGTGCGGTGCGTTCTTCGACTTGCTGTTCGAGGGTTTCCAGAGTCGATTGCAGGCGTCGTTCGCTTTCACTCAGGTCGATCAGCCGATCGCGCGCTTCATATTGTCGTCGTCGCCCACGCAGGGCGGCGGAGACCAGGCTGACCAGCGTCGCGGGATGGAAGGGGCGCTCGAGAAACGTCACGTTGCCCAGCAGGGTGCTGAGGCGCGACGGCGGCCCTTGTTCATCGCCGCCATGATGAGTCAGCAGGACAATTGGCATGTCCGACCACGCGGGCTGCTGGTCAAGGTAGGCGATTAGCCCTTCCAGTTCAGGTCCGCGCAGCGCTTCAGCAGCAATCAGCAGCAGTCCGGCACCGACCTCCAGCTCGGTGCATAAAGCGCCGAGATTCGGCGCCACCATGCCGCCGTAGCCGGCTTCGTTGAGGATCATCAACGCGATCTGGCTGTCGCGACCCATGGGCGCCAGCACCAGCACCCGCTCGGCCAACGGCGTGTTGACCGTCACAAGCTTTCATCCTCAAGCAATGGATTGCTCGCTCCCATGTAGGTCGGCACGCCACGCAGCACGCCCTGGAAGGATTCCAGCGGTTGGCCGATGGTCATGCCATGCGAGGAAATCCGGTATTCACGGATGGTCGACTCGTGGTTGCCGGTACGTTTCTTGATAATCGAGATCGCCCGGCGGACTTTGCCGAGGGCTTCGAAGTAGCGCAACAGAATCACCGTGTCCGCCAGGTAAGTGATATCGACCGGCGCCTGCATATCGCCCACCAGACCGTGCTGGGCGACCGTCATGAAGGTGGCCGCGCCTTTGCGGTTAAGGTACAGCAGCAGCTCGTGCATGTGCAGCACCAGCGCATTTTCTTCCGGCATCGCCGCTTGATAGCCGTTGATGCTGTCGATTACCACGGTTTTGATACCCAGCTCATCGACGCAACGGCGCACGCGATGGGACAACTCACCGGGAGACAATTCGGCGGCGTCTACTTGTTCGATCAGCAGATTACCGGTGGCCTGCAAGGCTTTGAGGTCGATACCGAGATGACGCATGCGTTCGAACAGCAGGCCCAGCTCTTCATCGAAAATGAACAGCGCGGCTTTTTCGCCTCGAGCCACCGCTGCGGCGGCGAAGATCATCGAGATCAGCGATTTACCGGTACCGGCCGGGCCGAGAATCAGCGTGCTGGAGCCGGTTTCGATACCGCCGCCGAGCAGGGCGTCCATTTGCGGTATGCCGCTGGACAGCTGCAGACGTGGGTAGTCGCCGCGATGTTCCGCCGCTACCAAGCGTGGAAAAACATGGACGCCGTCGCCCATGATGGTGAAGTCGTGGAAACCGCCACGGTATTTCTGCCCGCGATACTTGACCACTCGAACGCGCCGACGCTCAGCGCCGTAGCTCGGTGTCAGCTCTTCAAGACGAATCACGCCGTGGGCGACACTGTGCACGGTCTTGTCGAGGGACTCGGTGGTCAGGTCGTCGAGCAGCAGGACGGTGGCGTCGTAGCGCACGAAGTAATGCTTGATCGCCAGAATCTGCCGACGATAGCGCAACGAGCTCTGCGCCAGCAGACGGATCTCCGAGAGACTGTCGAGCACAACGCGAGTCGGTTTGAAACGTTCGACCACTTCGAAAATCTGCCTGGTCGCCTCACCCAGTTCAAGGTCCGAGGAATACAGCAGACTTTGCTGGTGTTCGGCATTGAGCAGGCTTTCGGGCGGTGTCAGCTCGAAGATCTTGATGTTTTCGTTCAGCTCCCAACCGTGGGAGAGCGCACCTTGACGCAGTTCTTTCTCGGTTTCCGAGAGAGTGATGTACAGGCAGCGTTCCCCGGCCAGCGCACCGGCGCGCAGGAAATGCAACGCCACGGTGGTTTTGCCGGTCCCGGGTTCCCCCTCGAGCAAAAACACATGGCCGCGAGACAAGCCACCGGCAAGGATGTCATCCAGACCTACAATGCCGACGGCGGCCTTTGCACTGATCAACTCGTTTGATGTAGTCAAAAAACGCCCTCTTATGACTAGGGTAATCCGGCGGCTGGCTAGAGTGAGCCGCCTGAGTAACTTGACCTCACGGCGTGTTCACGGTTCCGCTTTTTCTTGGACGGGCGGCCAATTGAGTCCGCCCTGACTGGATTAAAGACCTTGTTGCAGGGCCGGGTCGTCCGGATTCAGCTGCTCCAGTTGCGCCAACAGGATCTGCACATTCTGCAGTTGGCCGCTTTCCTTCCAGTAGTTGATCAGCAACACCCGCGCCTTGCGGTCGGCGGGGTGGCGCTGGACGATTTCCTGCAGCTGTTTTTGCGCCGCTTCCAGTTCTTCCGCGCTGTGCAGGGTGGTGGCGAGGTCGTAGCGATAATCCTTGTTGTCCGGCTCCAGCTCGACGGCTTTGGACAGGCCGAGCAGGGCATATTCGCGCTGGCCGTGGTGCAGCAGCCACAGGCCGAGGGCATGTTGCAGATAGGCGGAATCAGGCTGCGCCTTGAGTTGACGTGCGAGCAACTGGCGAGCGGCATCGCTCTGGCCCTGGCGGTCAAGCACATCGATCTGCATGACCAGCGCCGCCAGGTTGCCCGGTTCCAGACGCAAGGTATTGTCCAACGCCTGTTGGGCCTGTTTGTATTCGGCGTTGTGGATATAAAGACGGGCCAGTTGCGCATAGTTGGCGGCGCTTTCCGGCTGGCTTTCCAGTGTCTGCTGCCAGCCATCAATAGCCTGCTGCAGCGGTGCGAAGTACAAACCCAATTCATCCGGGCTCAGGCCGAGCAGGGCATTGATCGCGGCGAACCGCACGGTTTGTTCTGCGTCGTCGAGCAACGGTCCGAGCAGCAGACTGCGTTGCCCGCCGGGCACCAGCCCGACGATGCTTTTGATCGCGGCGACGCGCACTTGCGGCGCTTCGTGATGCAGGTCGATGTCAGCCAGTTTCAAGGCCTGCGGGCTGGGGTAGTTGGGCAGCTCGCCGTGCAGCCAGACCCGGCGTTTGACCGAGATGTCCGGGCGGCCCAATTGCTGGTACAACTGGCGCGCCGCTCCGGGTTCACCAGTGCGCGCGGCGTTCAGCGCTTCGCTGTAGCCATGTTTGATAGCATCGGGGATGGTCGGTGTGCTGCTGCGCCATGACAGCCAGACGACGCCGAGGATCAGTACGAGGCCTAGGCCGATCAGCAGGTTGCGGCGGGACTGAGTCATGCGGGGTTTCCGAAAGCTTCGAACTTGAGCAGAGCGGCAAGCTTCGTTCAGCTTGGCGCGGGAGTCAAACCGTTGCCGGCGAATCGTCCTACAACACGTGTCGACTGTGAAATCCGTCAGGCTTTTGCTGCAATGTCTACGCTTGCAGAAGTCGTTTTAAAGAGTGTGCCCATGCCAGCGCTGTTCGCTTATTTCAAGGCTTTGATCCATCCCGGTCAGGCTGTTCTGCTGTTTGCCCTGCGGACCATCGCCGCCGGGCTGTTGACCCTATATCTGGCGTTCATTTTCGATCTCGAACAACCGAAGTGGTCGATCATGGCTGTTGTGATTGTCAGTCAGCCATTGGCAGGGATGGCACTGGCGCGCAGTTTCGGCCAAGTGGTCGGCACCACCGTGGGTGCCGCGGTGGCGGTGCTGATCATGGCGATTTTCCCTCAGGCGCCGCTGCCGTTCATCACGACATTGGCGTTGTGGCTGGCGCTGTGCACCGCGGGCGGCACCTTGCTGCGCTACACCAGTTCCCAGGCGTTCGTGCTCAGTGGCTACACCGCAGTGGTGGTGGCCTTGCTGGCAATCCCGGATCAGGAAGGCACGTTTTTGCTAGCGGTCACCCGCGTCACTGAAACCCTGCTGGCCGTTGCCTGCGTGTGCGTGGTGAGCCTGCTCACAGCCCGGCCTGAAGCAGTGGCCAAAGGTTATTTCGCCAAAATCGATCAGGTGATCAAACTGGCCGCCAGCCACGCCGCCGAAGTGCTTCGCACGGAAGAAAGCGAAGCCGATTTTCAGCGTCGGCAGATGCAACTGCTCGGCGAGATCAGCGCACTGGAGGGGTTGCGGCGCCATTTGTATTTCGATGCCCCACGTTTGCGCGATGCCGACAATCTGGTGTTGCTGCTCGGCAATCAACTGATGCTGCTGACCTCGCGACTGACCGCGCTACGGCATCAGCGCGAATTGCTCATCGAACGCTGGGAGGGCGATCTGCCGCTGGAGGTGCAGCAGCTGCGGGCCGAGGAACTGGCGTTGCTTGAGCAACTGGCGCAACAGGGCCGCGCGCTGTCTGGCGCGGACCGGCAACGTTTCGTCACCTTGCAGCAACAATTCGAAGCGTTGGCGTACAAGGCCGAGCAGCAGACCGAGAACATGAGCGCGACCCTGCGTTCACTGGCCTGGGCGCTGCGTTGGGAGCAGGCGCGCCTGCTGCAGCAACTGGAGCAGATTCTCGAACTGAGCGACGCCATTCAGGAAGGGCGCCCGGCCAGTTGCCTCTATCGCGGCCAGAGCAGTCCGTTGCATCTGGATTTCACCCTGGCCTCGATGAACGCCATTCGCGCCTTTACCGCGCTGTTGGTCAGCGGATTGATCTGGATCGAAACGGCGTGGGATGGCGCGCGCGGCGGAATGATTCTGGTGGGGATTCTCTGCTCGCTGATGGCGACTTTTCCGCGTCCGCTCATGGCTGCGCAAAGCTATGCGCGAGGTTTGGGTCTGGCGCTGGTGGTGTCGGCGTTCTATCAATTCATGCTGGTGCCCGCGATCAGTGATTTCGAGCTGCTGGCCTTGCTGCTGGCGCCGCTGCTGTATGCCATTGCCGTGGGCATTTCCAGTCCGGCCACCGCCGGTATCGGCATGGGCCTTGGGCTGTCGAGTTTTCTCATGCTCGGGCCGCAAAACACCGGCACTGGGCAGAATACGGCGATCCAATGGTTCGAATTCGCCGGCGCCTACGTCAGTGCAGCGATGCTGGCCCTGATCGTTTATGCGCTGATCTTCCCGTTCCGCCCGGCCTTGCGTATCCGGCGCCTGTACGGCGAAGCGCGGGAGCAGGTGTACCAACTGAGCAAAATGCCGGCCACCGATGAACAACAATTCGCCTTCGAGAGTCGGATGACCGATCGCCTGACCAGCATGCTCGGCCTGCTGCCAGCGGCAAACGATCGCGCCATGCAACGCTTGTATGAAATCAGCCTGGCTTGCGTAGCCCTGGGCGTGGCCATGCATCAGCTGAGGCAGCAGGCGCAGAACAACGCGTTACTCACCGATGCGTTCAGCCAGCGCCTGGCATCAGCGTTACGCAAGACCGGTCGCCTGGTTGCCGGACGCGCTGATGTGCAGCTCCCGGCGCTGCTGGCGACGTTGCACCAACTCGGAGATCAGCTGGACGAGTTGCACGCCGCCAGTCATGAACATTTATGGTCGGTTTTTCGCATGCGTGTGGCGCTGCTGATTGTGGTGTCGTTCCTCGAGCGCCACGGCGAATATTTGCAACCTCAAGGTCTGGAAGGAGAACCGCAACTTGCCCATTGATTTCGAAATTGGCGGGGTTTATCTGCCGCCGATTGCCCAGGCTCTGTTACTGGCGATCCCGATTTTCATGTTGCTGGACTGGTGCTTGCGCCGCCTGGGCGTACTGCGCCTGGTCTGGCATGAAGCGCTGTTCGAAGGCGCGCTGTACGCCTGTGTCTGCGCCACGCTGATTCTGTTGATGGGAGCCTGATGTCTTGAAAGCACTAGTTGCACGAATGATGACCGTGGCAGTGGTGATCCTGGCGATCGTCCTCGGCTGGTTTGCCTGGGAGTATTACACCCGCGCGCCGTGGACACGGGATGCTCGGGTGAGGGCGGATGTGGTGACGCTGTCAGCGGATGTTTCGGGGCGTATCGTCAAACTGGCGGTGCAGGACAACCAGCATGTCGACAAGGGCCAGTTGTTGCTGGAGATCGATCCGGCGCGCTATCAACTGGCGGTCGAGCATGCCCGACGCTCGGTGGAGGTGTCCAAGGCCTCGCTGGGGCAATCGCAAGCGGCAATCGTCGCCAGTGAAGCGTTGCTCAAACAACGTCAGAGCGAGGAGCGCCGGCGACGTACGCTGAAGCAAGGCTTCGCCATTTCCGGTGAGGAATGGGAGAAGGCCAGTACCGACGTGGCGGTTGCCCAGGCGGATCTGTTGCGCAATCAGGCCAACCTCGGGTTGGCCGAAGCCAATGTGCAACTGGCAATTGCCGCGCTGACCCAAGCCGAACTGGACTTGCAGCGCACCCGCGTTGAATCGCCAGTGAGCGGTTACGTGACCAACCTGCTGACCCGCCAGGGTGACTATGCACAAGCCGGCGGGGCACTCCTGGCGTTGGTCGACAGCGATTCGTTCTACGTCAGCGGCTATTTCGAAGAAACCAAGCTGCCGCGAATCGCGGAGGGTGATCGGGTACGCATTCAATTGATGAGTGGTGAGCGCTTCGGCGGCACAGTGGAAAGCATCGCCTTCGCCATCGCCGACCGCGAAAACGCGCCCGGCAGCCGATTGCTGGCAAACATCAACCCGAGTTACACCTGGGTGAAGCTCGCGCAACGGGTGCCGGTGCGCATTGGCATTGATGGTGACTTTGCCGGCAAGAATCGCCTGCGCGCCGGTACAACCGCCACTGTCACCGTCCTGGAGGATCACCGCTGATCCATTGTGGGAGCGAGCCTGCTCGCGAAGGCAGAGTATCAGCCACCGCTGATATGTCTGACCTGACGCTTTCGCGAGCAGGCTCGCTCCCACAAAAAATCCCAGTGCTGCAAACAGGCATAAAAAAACCCCGCGACCGAATGATACGCGGGGCAAAAAATTTGGTTGGTTGCGGCCAACCAAAGGAGCTCTTTAACAACCTTTACTTGCTGGCGACTGTCTCCGGTTGCCAGCCACCACCGAGGGCCTTGTAGATCGCGACGATGCCGCGATACAGCTCAACTTCGGCCTGGGCCTGAGTGTCTTCGGCGTTCAGGCGCTCACGCTGGGCGTCGAGCAGGACGAGGAAATCGGTGGTGCCTTCGCGATAACGGATTTCTGCCAGGTCAGCAGCCTTGCGACTCGATTCGCTCTGACGGATCAGCGAGATCAGGCGTTGCTGACGCTTGCCGTAATCGCTGAAGGCGTTTTCCGATTCTTCCAGCGCCAGCAGTACTTGTTGCTCGTAGTTGGCCAGCGCGCCTTCGGCGTCAGCATCGGCGCCGCGCAAACGGGCACGGACGCTGCCGAGGTCAAACGCCGCCCAGGTGATGCTCGGCCCGAGCGCCCAGGCGTTGGCCGCCGAAGAACCGATCTGCGAACCACGCCCGGCGGTCCAGCCGAGGAAGCCGCTGAGGCTGACCCGGGGGAACAGGTCGGCTTTGGCCACGCCGATGCGCGCAGTGGCCGAAGCCAATTGCCGCTCGGCGCTGAGGATGTCCGGACGACGTTGCAGCAGTTCACCCGGATCACCGATTGGCAGCGCCTTGGCGATGGCCGGCAGATCTTTCGGGCTCAGGTCGACGGTCAGTTTGTCCGGGCGCTCACCGAGCAGCGTAGCGATACGGTTTTTCTGCCGAACCTGTTCCGCCTGCAACTGCGGCACCGTGGCTTCGACGTTGGCCAGACGCGCATCGGCGCGTTCGACATCGAGCTGATCACCGACACCGGCGTCACGCAGGCTGATGGTGATCTTGCGCGACTCCTGCTGGTTGTTCAGGTTGGCCACGGCGATCTTTTCCCGCAGCTGGGCGCCGCGCAGTTGACCGTAGGCGTCGACCAGTTCGGCAATCATGGTGACTTGCAGCTGATACAGATCGGCTTCGGCGGCCTGCTGGTCGGCATCGCTGGCTTCCAGATTGCGCTGGATGCGGCCGAACAGGTCAAGCTCCCAGGCCATGTCCAGACCGAGGTCATAGCGCTCGCTATTGACCCGGTCGGTGGTCTGGCCGGGAATCTGGCCCTTGCCCAAGTCGCTGCTGGCGCGGCTGGTGATGGTCGGCATCGCATCATTGCTGGCGTCGTCGCGGAACGCCCGGGCGGCTTTCCAGCGGGCGAACGCCACGCGCAGTTCACGGTTGCCTTGCAGCGACTGGCTCACCAACTGGTTCAGAGTCGGATCGTCGAATTGCTGCCACCAGATGCCTTCGAATTTCGAACGGTCGAAGTTCTTTTGCCCGGCGGCGCCGTCGGTGGCGGTCGTGATGTTGGCCGCCTCCGTGGCTGGGGTCTTGTAGTCGGGGCCGACGGCGCAGGCGCTGAGGGCCAGCACCAGCAGACTCGGCAGGAAGACTTTCAGACTCATTGTTGCGCCTCCAGTGGCTTTTGAAGAGTGTGCGCCTTGGCTGCTTTGCGCTGCTCGCCGCGTTCGACAAAGTTACGGATCAGTACATAGAACACTGGCGTCAGCAGCAGACCGAAGAAGGTCACCCCGAGCATCCCGGAGAACACCGCGACACCCATGGCGTGACGCATTTCGGCACCGGCGCCGCTGGAGAACACCAGTGGCACCACACCCATGATGAACGCGAAGGAGGTCATCAGGATCGGCCGCAGACGCAGGCGGCAGGCTTCCAGCACCGCAGCGAGCGGATCGAGGCCTTCTTCCTGTTTATCCTTGGCGAACTCGACGATCAGAATCGCGTTTTTACAGGCAAGTCCCACCAGTACGATCAAGCCGATCTGGGTGAAGATGTTGTTGTCACCGCCGGAAATGATCACACCGGTGATGGCCGACAGCAGCGTCATCGGTACGATCAGGATCACCGCCAGTGGCAGGCTCCAGCTTTCGTATTGGGCGGCGAGCACCAGGAACGCCAGCAGTACGCAGAGCGGGAACACGAACAGCGCGGTGTTGCCGGACAGAATCTGCTGGTAGGTCAGGTCGGTCCACTCATAGGTCATGCCGTTCGGAAGTTCTTCCTTGAGTAGTTTCTCGATGGCTTTTTCCGCCTGGCCAGAGCTGTAGCCCGGGGCTGCGGCACCGTTGATTTCAGCGGTGATGAAGCCGTTGTAGTGCATCACGCGATCCGGCCCCGAGGTGTCGCTGACCTTGATGAAGGTCGCCAGCGGGATCATTTCGCCTTTGTTGTTGCGTACTTTCAGCTGACCAATCTGATCGGATTCAAGACGGAACTGCTGTTCAGCCTGAACGTTGACCTGATAGGTGCGCCCGAAGCGGTTGAAGTCGTTGGCATACAGCGAACCCAGGTAGATCTGCAGGGTGTCGAAGATGTCGCTGACGGCCACGCCGTGGGTCTTGGCTTTTTCACGGTCGATGGCGGCATCGACCTGCGGCACGTTCACCGTGTAGCTGGTGAACAGGCCGGCCAGTTCCGGCACGTTGTGGCTTTTGTTGATGATGTTCATGGTTTCTTTGTACAGCTCGTCGTAGCCCAGGTTGCCCCGGTCTTCGATTTGCAGGCGGAAACCACCAATGGTGCCCAGACCTTGTACCGGCGGTGGCGGGAAGATCGCCATGTACGCTTCCTGAATGTTCGCGTACTGGCCGTTCAAGGCGCCGGCAATCGCGCCGGCGGACATGCTCGGGTCTTTACGCTCGTCGAACGGTTTCAGCGTCACGAAGACGATGCCGGCGTTCGGGCTGTTGGTAAAACCGTTGATCGACAGGCCCGGGAACGCTACGGCGCTTTCCACGCCCGGCTGTTTCAGCGCGAGGTCGGACATGCGCTTGATCACGTCTTCGGTGCGATCCAGGCTCGCGGCATCCGGCAATTGCGCGAAGGCCACCAGGTATTGCTTGTCCTGGCCGGGTACGAAACCGGTCGGCGTGCTGGAGAAACCGAAGAAGGTCAGTACCATCAGGCCTGCATACACGAGCAGGGCGATGCCGCTGCTACGGATAACCCGGCGCACGGTGCCGACGTAGCCATGACTGGCACGGTCGAAGAAACGGTTGAACGGACGGAACAGCCAGCCGCCGAAGATCTTGTCGAGCACTTTCGAGAAGCGGTCTTTCGGCGCGTCGTGGCTTTTCAGCAACACAGCGGCCAATGCTGGCGACAGGGTCAGCGAGTTGAACGCCGAGATCACTGTCGAGATAGCGATGGTCAGTGCGAACTGTTTGTAGAACTGCCCGGTGAGGCCGGAAATGAACGCCGCTGGAATGAACACCGCACACAGCACCAGTGCGGTGGCCACGATCGGCCCGGTCACTTCCCGCATGGCGCGCTTGGTCGCTTCGACCGGCGTCAGGCCGAGTTCGATGTTCCGTTCGACGTTTTCCACCACGACGATGGCGTCATCCACCACGATACCGATGGCCAGTACCAGGCCAAACAGCGACAGGGCGTTGAGCGAGAAACCGAACAGGTGCATGACCGCAAACGTACCGATCAACGATACCGGCACCGCCACCAACGGGATGATCGAGGCGCGCCAGGTCTGCAGGAACAGAATCACCACCAGCACCACGAGGATCAGCGCTTCGAACAGGGTGTGCACCACCGCCTCGATCGAGCCACGAACGAAGATCGTCGGGTCATACACGATGCTGTAGTCCATGCCCTGCGGGAAGCCTTTCTTCAGCTCTTCCATCTTGCCGCGCACTTCGTTGGAAATGTCGATGGCGTTGGAACCGGGACGCTGGAAGATCGGAATCGCTACAGCCGGCTGATTGTTCAGCAGCGAGCGCAAGGCGTATTGGCTGGAACCCAGTTCAATGCGTGCGATGTCCTTCAGGCGAGTGATCTCACCGTCGTCGCCTGCGCGAATGACGATGTTCTCGAACTCTTCTTCGGAGACCAGACGGCCTTGGGTGTTGACCGACAGCTGGAAGCTTTGCGCGGTCGGGGCAGGGGGCGCGCCCAGTTGACCGGCGGCGACCTGACGGTTCTGTTCGCGAATCGCGGTCACCACATCGGTGGCGGTCAGATTGCGTGAAGCGGTCTTGTTCGGGTCAAGCCAGACGCGCAGCGAGTAGTCGCCCATACCGAACAACTGCACGTCACCGACACCACCGAGGCGAGCAAGCTCATCCTTGATGTTGAGGATCGCGTAGTTGGACAGGTACAGCATGTCGTAGCGCTTGTCCGGTGAGGTCAAGTGCACAACCATGGTCAGGTCCGGCGATGCCTTGTCGACGGTGATACCGATGCGCGTTACTTCCTCGGGAAGCTTCGGCTCGGTCCGGGTCACCCGGTTCTGCACTTGCACCTGCGCGTTGTCCAGGTCAGTGCCCAGGGCGAAGGTGATGGTCAGGGTGATCTTGCCGTCGGCGGTCGACTGCGAGGACATGTACAGCATGTTCTCGACGCCGGTGATGGCCTGCTCCAGCGGAGCGGCCACGGTTTCACCGATGACTTTGGGGTTGGCGCCCGGGAAGTTGGCGCGCACGACCACGGTCGGCGGCACGACTTCCGGGTATTCGCTGATCGGCAACTGGAACAGCGAGATCGCACCGGCGATCAGGATCAACAGCGACAGCACCGCTGCGAAGATCGGCCGGGAAATGAAGAATTGGGAAAAATTCATCGGAGTTGTCGTCCCTTAACCGCGTGGGGTCGTAGCAGCCAGCTTCGCAGCCGAACCCGATGCACCCTTGGCAGGGGCAACTTTGGGCAGGTTGCTCGCTTCCAGCGCTTGACGTTGTTGAGCGAGGGCGGCGAGGGTCTGCTCGCTGGCCATCGGAATCACCTCAGGGGTGACCGGTGAGCCAGGACGAACCCGTTGCAAGCCCTTGACGATGATGGTGTCGTCCTTGTTGAGACCGTTGCGGACGATGCGCAGGCCTTCGATCTTCGGACCGAGTTCGACGGCGCGGTAGGCGGTCTTGTTGTCGCCATCCATTACCAGCACAAACTTTTTGCCCAGGTCAGTGCCCACGGCTTCGTCATTGATCAGCATGGCGTTGTAGGTGCCGCTGCCGACCAGTTTCAGCCGTGCGTACAGGCCCGGGGTGTAGGTGCCGTCAGCGTTGTCGAAGACTGCGCGACCACGGATGGTGCCGGTTTTCGGATTGACCTGGTTGTCGACGAAGTTCATCTGGCCGAGGTGCGGGTTGCCGTCTTCGTTGGACAGGCCCATGTACACCGGCGTAGTGGCGCCACGCTGGCCGTTGCGGGCCAGTTGGGTGTATTTGAGGAACACGCGTTCGTCGGCGTCGAAATAGGCGTAGACCTTGTCGGTGGAGACGACGCTGGTCAGTGCGGTGGTGTCGGCGGTCACCAGGTTGCCGGCAGTGATTTCGGCGCGGCTGACGCGGCCGCTGATCGGTGCGGTCACGCGGGTGAAGCTCAGATTCAGTTTGGCCAGGTCCAATTGTGCCTGCAGAGCACCGACGGCGGCGCGGGCCTCTTGGGCAGCGCTGGTGCGCGAGTCGGCCAGTTCAGCGGAAATGGCGTTGCTGGTACGCAGACGTTCACCGCGAGCGGCTTCGTTTTCGCTGCGAGTGGCGGTGGCGCGGGCTTGAGCCACCAGAGCTTCGAGGCGGCGTACCTCGGCCTGGAACGGACGCGGATCGATCTGGAACAGCAGGTCGCCTTTCTTGACCAGCGCGCCTTCGGTGAACGCGACCTGATCGATCTGGCCCGATACCCGTGGGCGGATTTCAACGGTTTCCGGCGCTTCGAGGCGCCCGGTAAATTCGTCCCACTCGTTGACCGGTTGTTCCAGCACCTTGGCTACGCTGACTTTGGCAGCGGGCGGGGCGCCGGCAGTCTCCGGAGTTTGCCGCAGGCGCTCATCACCAGTACGGCCAGCATGGCCAACGGGAAGCGCAAATGTTTGAGTGATTGTTCCATGGATGCAATCCGCCGAAGTATTGAAGATGGGCGGATGATGCTCGGCGCGGGTGTGATGGCACGAATCGAATGAAGCAAAGGTAACTATCATTCGGAATGATATAAGCGCCGAGGCAGCCCTCTAGCATGCACCTTTCGTTAGGGGGCTAACAATCGGCCTGAAGGCAATTCTGTGTTGCTTGATCTGCAATGATTGCGACCGACGCTGCGCGCGGAGGATTATCCGGCGATTAAATACCTCGCTGTTACCAGCGCCTCGCCCACTTGCCGGAGCAATACGCCAATATCGCGGAACGGGCAACCAAGGGAGTTTCGCTCTAACATGAGCGCAACCTCATGCTCTGACATTTATCGTCCCCGGATCATTTTTATGCGCGACCTGCCCCCGACCGCGACCCTGCGTGCTTTTGAAGTGGCCACCCGACACCCGACGTTCACCGCTGCCGCTCAAGAGTTGCACGTGACCCAGAGCGCCGTCAGTCATCAGCTCCGGCACCTTGAAGAACTTTGGGGCTTGCAATTGTTCGAGCGCGGCAAGGCGTTGCGCCTTACAACAGCGGGGGCGACGCTGGCGCCGATCGTGCGCGAGTTTTTCATGAGCCTTGAAGCAACGCTGGAGGATCTGCGCGAGCAAAAGGACAGGGTTCGCCTGACTGTCAGCACCACCTATTCGTTCGCGTTGAAGTGGCTGCTGCCACGCTTGCCGAACCTGTCACGCCAACACCCGGAGCTGTTGGTGTCGCTGGATACCACGGACAAGATCATCCACTTCGCCAATGGCGAAGCCGATGTCGCAATCCGCTTGGGCAAGGGCAATTACCCTGGCCTGTATTCAGAGTTCCTGTTCGGCGAACAGGTGTTTCCCGTGGCCAGCCCCGAACTGCTGCAGCGCGTCGGCAGGCCGGGCAGTCCCGCGGAGTTGCTGCAGATGCCGTTACTTATCCGCGACGGCGCCGAGTTGGCGCCGAAATGGGAGGTGTGGTTTCAGTCCGTCGGGCTGGAGTTTTTACCGCTGCGCGAAGGCGTCAGGTTTGGCGACACCAACATGACGGTGGAAGCTGCGTTGCTCGGCCAGGGAGTGGCGTTGGTGCGCAGCGGCCATGTCGAAAATGAAATTGCCGACGGCCGTCTGGTGAGGCTGTTCGATGTGCCGTTCACTTCGCCGCTTGCTTATTATTTCGTCTGCCCCAAAGGCATCGAGGCCCAGCCGCACATCCTCAGATTTCGTCAATGGTTGCTCAGTGAAGCGTTGAAGGTGCAGAGCGCACAGCGCTGAAGTATGAGCAATTGCTCACGGTGTAATGAGCAGACTTCACTGTAATGCCGATGTCAGAGATGTCTAGAATGCGGCATGCCAATCCATCTCGTACTCCTCGTTCTGTTCGCCGCGCTCCTGCACGCCAGCTGGAACGCGCTGCTGCGCGGTGGCGCCGATCGGCTCTGGTCGATGACGATGATGTGCGTGGCCATCGCCCTCGTCTGCGCCTTCGCCGCCGTTTTCATGGTCCCGCCTGCACCTGAGAGCTGGGGGTATGCGCTGCTCTCGGCACTGCTGCATGTCGGCTACAACCTGTTTCTGGTGCGCAGCTATCGGGTCGGCGATCTAGGGCAGATCTATCCGATTTCCCGTGGGTCGTCGCCAGCGCTGATCACCCTCGGCGCCGCGCTGTTTGCCGGCGAAACCATAACCCCCGGCGAACTGCTCGGCATTGGTCTGGTGTCCGGGGGGATCATTTCGTTGGCGTTCCGAGGGCGCAGCCTGTCGGTGCCGAGCCTGCCGTATGCGCTGGGCACCGGTTGTTTCATCGCCGCCTACAGCGTCGTCGATGGCATTGGCGCCAGGCTTTCCGGTGCGCCGCTCGCGTACACGGTGTGGATGAGCGCCCTGTGGGGTGTGTTGATGCCATTGGTGTATATCGGCCTGCGCGACGCCCGCAGTCTGTTTTCCGTACGGCCCGGCATGCTCGCCGCTGTGGGCGGCGGACTGGTTTCCTTACTGGCTTACGCAATCGTTATCTACGCGATGAACGAAGCGCCACTGGGCGCGGTGTCGGCCCTGCGTGAAACCAGCGTGCTGTTCGCGGCATTGCTCGGCTATTTGTTCCTCGGTGAAAAGCTCACCGTCCGCAGGATGCTGGCATGCGTGGTCATCGCCAGCGGCGCCATCATCATCGGCTGACATAGGCCAACTGCTCAGGAGAACGTCGCATGGATAAAGTCTCGCAAGCACCGCTGATTCTGATCACCGGCGGCAGTCGCGGAGTCGGCGCCGCCACCGCCCGACTCGCCGCCGCGCAAGGCTATGACGTTGCCATCAGCTACGTTGCCAACGAGTCTGCCGCGATGGCGGTGGTGGCGGATATCGAAGCATTGGGGCGAAAGGCGCTGGCAGTGCGTGCTGACAGCGCTGACCCTGAGCAGGTCGCTGAGCTGTTCTCGGCCATTGATCGTACATTCGGGCGTATCGACGTTCTGGTCAATAACGCTGGCGTGCTGGCGAAGCAGTCACGCATGGAGGACCTGAGATTCGAACGCATGCAGCGCATCTTCGCAGTCAATGCGCTTGGGCCGATCCTGTGCGCGCAGCAGGCGGTGAAGCGCATGGCTTACCGGCACGGCGGCACAGGTGGCGCAGTGATCAACGTTTCTTCTGCCTCGGCGCGCCTGGGTAGCCCGAATGAATACGTCGACTACGCAGCATCGAAAGGCGCGCTGGAAACTTTCACCATCGGCTTTGCCAAGGAAGTTGCGCGCGAGGGAATTCGGGTCAACTGCATTCGCCCGGGGCACATCTATACCGATATGCACGCCAGCGGCGGCGAACCGGGGCGGGTGGATCGCGTGAAGGAGTCGATCCCGATGGGCCGGGGCGGTCAGCCGGAAGAGGTGGCGCGGGCCATCTTGTGGCTGGCCAGCGCGGATGCTTCGTTTGTCACCGGGACTTTTCTGGATGTGACGGGTGGCAAGTAGTTCCTAAAGACTATCCGGATCTCCAAAAAACATCTGAATCCGCGACCTCAACCACCGCTCTCCCGGGTCGTTATCCTGCGACCCACGCCAGGCCATGTGCAGTTCAAACGTACGCGTCGGCAGTGGCGGATCCTCAGCACGAAGCCCTCCAGCTGCCGTCAGTGCGTCCGCCGTGTAATCCGGCACGGTCGCGACGATATCGGTGCCCGCAAGCAGCGTGCCCAGTCCGTTGAACTGTGGCACCGCGAGCACCACGTGCCGTTTGCGTCCGAGTTTTTCCAGTTCTTCATCGACGAAACCACTGAGGTCGCCAGCGAACGACACCAGTGCATGCGGTCGGGCGCAGTAGTCGTCCAGGCTCAGCGGCCCCGGCACGGTGTCGGCGCGCAGCAGCTTCGGTGCGCTGCGGCGCAGGACCTTGCGCTTGGCGTTGGCCGGTAGGTCGGTGGTGTAGCTGACGCCGATCGAAATCTCGCCGGAGGCCAGCAGGCCCGGCATCAGGATGTAATTGACCCGCCGTACCACGAGGACAATGCCCGGTGCTTCGGCGCGCAGACGCTTGAGCAGCATGGGCAGCAGCGCGAATTCGACGTCGTCGGACAAACCGATGCGAAACACCGAGGTGCTGGTCGCCGGATCAAAATCGGCGGCACGACTGACGGCGGTCGAGATCGAATCAAGGGCAGGCGAGAGCAGGGCGAAGATTTCCACCGCGCGCGCGGAAGGTTCCATGCTGCGACCGGTGCGGACAAACAAGGGATCGTCAAACAGGCTGCGCAGGCGCGACAGCGCCGCACTGATAGCCGGTTGGCCGAGGAACAATTTTTCCGCGGCCCGAGTCACACTGCGTTCGTGCATCAATGTTTCGAACACGATCAGCAGGTTCAGGTCGACACGACGCAGGTCATTACGATTCATCTGGAGTCCTGGCAGAGTCATCAAACTTGACGAGGGCGGCCATATGAGAACAATGGCCGGCATGAATCTTACGGGGAAAGGCTGGTACTCTGCACCGGAAAATTCAGCTTTACTGCGACGGTGGCAGGCCTTTTTTCATGGATTTTGCCAATGCCGCCCTTGATGCGGAATCAATGACAGGCATGTCGACTATTAATAGCCACTGATGGTCTTGGGTCCAAAGCCCAGATAGAGTTCATGGCATTAGAGGTTACTTTGACGAGGTTTGCGATGTCCCGCACGATCCGTTTTCACAAGTTTGGTCCGGCCGAGGTGCTCAAATGCGAAGAGCATGCGGCTGCTCAGCCAGGTCCTGGCGAAGTGCAGGTGCGTGTCGAGGCAATCGGCATCAGTTGGTACGACACCCTGTGGCGCCAGAATCTGGCGTCGTCCCAGGCACGTCTGCCTTCGGGCCTCGGTCATGAAATGGCTGGCGTGGTCACTGCGGTGGGCGCTGATGTTGACGACCTGTCCGTCGGCGACAAAGTGGCCAGTTTTCCGGCGGAAAGCCCGAACGACTATCCGGTTTACGGCGAGTCGATCGTCCTGCCGCGCACCGCGCTGACCCGTTATCCCGATGTGCTCAGCCCGATCGAAGCGAGCGTGCATTACACGCCGCTGCTGATCGCCTACTTCGCTTATGCCGATCTGGCGCGGGTCAAACCCGGTCAATTTGCGCTGGTGACTGACGCCAGCCACTGCGCCGGCCCGTCGTTTGTGCAATTGGGCAAGGCGCTGGGTGTGCGAGTGATCGCCGCGACCAAATCGGCGGAGGAGCGGGAGTACCTGCTGTCCCTCGGTGCGGAGAAGGTCATCGTCACCGAAGAGGAAGATCTGTTGATGCGTATCAACAAGATCACCGACAACCGCGGCGTCGATGTGGTGTTCGATGGTCTTGGCGGCCCGCAGATGTCGTTGCTCGGCGATGTGCTGGCGCCACGCGGCAGTCTGGTGCTGTACGGCCTGCAAGGTGGCAACCAGACCCCGTTCCCGGCGTGTGCGGCGTTTCAGAAGAATATCCAGTTCTTCGTGCACTGCATCGGCAACTTCACCGGCAAGCCGGAGCTGGGCATTGTCCAGGACCACGTCGCTCTGCAGCGTGCTTTGCGTGACATCAACCAGTTGACCGCTGACCGCGTGCTCCTGCCGCTCAAGACTCGTGTATTCCCGTTCAACGAGTTCGTCGAAGCACATCGCTACATGGACGAATGCCCATGCCGCGAGCGAGTGGCCCTGCAAGTGGAAACCGCGTAAATCCGCTCATCAGAGTCCGTGGCCCCCACGGACTCTTTTCTGTTTATTCCCTTCGCTGTCAGTAAACCCTCCCCGATATCGAAGCATTGGCCTTTTCAGCAACTGAACTGGTTTTTGCCGTTCATCTGTATCTTCTAATCACACTATAAGCACTGATAATTGAATGATTACTTTCATCTCAAGGAATGAGCTATGGCTGTGCATTCAATTTGTCCGAGGCAATATCAAATGGCTGGCTCAGCTGGCTTCGTCAATTTCTGTTTAATTGCTGTAGGGCGATTCGGAAGTTGCTTCTCTTTTTCTTGTAATGATTTGGCGTGGGACGTTGTGGGAAGTTTCCTCAGAACATTGTTGAGTGGCGAAAGGCCAATGAATACGGGTGGTTGAGCGTCCAGCCTGGCATCTGGAAGGCTTTGTTCAGGTGAAGTGTTTCAAATAACTACAACTTTGTAAGTGTTAGCATTTCAGCGTCTATTACTTATTGATCCAATTGCCGCGCGCCTACTGTCATGTCTGCGCGGCATGAAACTTTTGATACCGGGTAAATACCGATGAGCACGATCCATGATCAGGCAATGAACTATGTCTATCAGCAAGTATTGCAGCGTTTGCTGAGTTTCTTTTCCCGAGCCGAGCGCACGGCATTGCAATTGCTGATACAGCGCCTGGTGGTGGCCGCAGGCGGCATGGAAAACATCGGGCAATTCAAGGTGCTGGTGCCTCAGTCCGGCCTGCGGGACGGCTGCTATACCCTGGCCTTGCTCCGGGCCGCTCAGTTGACCATTGCCGGCCGTGCTCCGGCGACCTTTCAGCTGCGCGTGGCTTCCCTGCGCTGGAATGGCGACAGCCCGCTCGCCCTGCAAAACCTGCATCGCAGCTACAGTGCGCTATTCCTTTATGACGATCCGCGGGTCGAGGTGCTGATGGTGGATAACCGCGAGGTCCTGCCGTTCGACCATCGCACGCCTGTCAGCAATGAAGGGCGCGAGGCCAGCCGGGTCAATCTGCTGCTGGTGGGGCACTGCCGCACCTGGCTTGAAACACCTGAATTATGGGATGACGCCTACCTGGCGACGGCCGAGTACTACAGCCAGATCGCGCGCTGGAACAACGGCGTCGACGCCATGATCAGCACCGAAACCAAAGGCAGTCAGCAGCATTTCCTCGAAGGCCTGAACCGCGCGATGCAGCGAGTGGCAATACCGGCTCCAGGCCTGGTCAATGCCGGATTCGAAACGCTTTTTCCTGTACTCGACGAGCTCGGTGATGACTTTTACCGGGAACTGCGTGCCGATGATGACCGGACCGTGTGGCGGCCGGAAGGTGAGTTCGAAGCCTGCCGGCGCACCAGTTTTATCGACATCAACGACATGATGGTCGGCAAGCTCGAGGACCGCTGGCCGCTGTTGGGCGAGTTTCTCGGTTATGAACCTGATGATCTCGCGCTATACCAAGGCGAAGCGGTGTTTGCTGATCCTTTGATCTCGGCACATGTGCGAGGTTTGTACGCACGGTTCATCGAGGGGCGCGCCTATGAGGCGGGCATCGACGATTACGTCCGGCACACGCTGGCCGACATGCGGCGAAAGCAGGTTGCCGAAACCGTCTGCGAGCACTTGCTGGCCAGCTACGACAACGCCGGCGGGCCAGAACAACTGCGGATGCTTGCCGAGGATTACCTCAGCAATGGTTTCGGATTGACCGAAACGCAGTTGGCGTGCCTGCTGTTTGCGCCGTTCATCGACAACGGCAAAGGTCTCGAACGCTTCCTGCGCAATTGTCATCCCGGCATGCTGGTCGCCATGCCGGACCTGCACCGCGCCATGCAGGGTCTGCACGCACCTGAGCAGGTGATGAAGTGGCTGACGGAAGTCAGCGGCTTGCCAGTCAGGCTGTTGAACCGCCTGTATGCAATGGGCCCTGTGCAGATTGATGCACCTGCGCAATTCTCCTCGGAGAGTTCGGGTTCGGACGAGGCGCGTTCGGCTGCGCCGTTCGAGCGGTCGACGGAACGCTGACGGTGAGCCAGAGCCTGGATTGTGAACCAATATCTACGGAATTGAGGGTGTGAAGGGCGCGCGGGACAACGACTTTGTTTATCAGGCAGTTTATCGATATCTGACAACGCTGATTGATGCTGCCGGATGTGGTGGGGCGGTACGCATGCCTTCCTTGCGACAACTGGCGGACCGGCTGAATGTCTCCATCTCAACGGTGCAATACGCCTATTCGCTTCTGGAAAAGGAAGGCCGGGTCTATTCGATCGCCAAGTCAGGGTATTACGCGCAAGCGCAGTTCAGCATGGGTGCACCCGGCAACGGCAATGACCTGCTGGAGACCCTGTACGTCAACGCCAGGCGTCCCGGGATGTGTGTGTTGAGTGCTGACGAACCGGCCTCGCTGCAACCGTTGGACAGTCCGTTGCTGACCTCGGAACGTGAGCTCTTGCGTCAATACCCGCGTCAGTTGCAGACATTCGTGCAACCTTGCGGTGAACTGGAACTGCGGGTTGCGCTGGCGGCGCGGTATACCAGCTCGACAGAGCACTTCTGGCATGCCGATGACATTTATATCGGCGCTGATCTGCGTGGCGTCCTGGAGATTCTGATTTCGGTGCTTGGATTGCGTCAGGCCACCGTGATTGTCGAATCACCGTGCGACTGGGTCATCCTGCGCCTGCTCGAGTCGTGCGGAGTACGCGTGATCGAGTGGCCATTGCTTGCCCGAGGCGTGCTCGATCTGTCGGCACTCGAATCACTGCTGAAGAACGAGCCGGTTCGTTTGATCCTGCTGTCTTCCGTACTGAGCATGCCCCAAGGCAACGGTTTCACTCGCGAGTGTCAGCAGGCCACGGCGCAGTTGCTCAATCATCATGGCGTCTGGGTACTGGAAAACGACTGCTACAGCGAGCTTGACGAGCGCAATGATTCGCAGCGTTTGCGCAGTTGGCTCGATCCTGATCGTCTGCTGGTGTTTTCCACTTTCGAGAAATTCATCGGCGCCGAAGCACCATTCGGTTTCGTCTTGTCGCGTCACTGGCGCGAGGAATTGCAGCGCCATTTTCTGCTGCGGGCGTTTCGCTTGTCGCCCATTCGCCAAAAGGCAATTGCGCGGCTGTTGAATGGCGGACGGCTTGATCAGCATTTATCCGTGTTGCGGCGGATGCTGGGTGAGCGGCGAGCCGTGTTGATTCAGGTACTGCGTGAACGTCTGGGCGATACCCTGCAGATTGTCGAGCCGCAGGGCGGGGCGACGGTGTGGGTGCGTTCGTTGCGCCCGGTCGACATGGCAAGCGTCTTTCATCGCCTGCTCAAGCAACAGATCATCGTGGCGCCGGGCGAGCTGTTCAGTCTGCAGGGCTTGCATGCGGATCATCTGCGTTTGAGCGCGCTGAACCATGGCGAGCGGGATTTGCCGAGTGTCATCGGCTTGCTCGGCGATGCCTTGCGCCTGTCGCCCGGTCAATAACGTTAAAAAACATCGGGCGAGTTTCGGATACATCCCGTCGCACAGTGGTCAAACTGCCAGTAAACTGCGCTGCATTTCCTGAACCACTCCGATTTCAGAGGTTTTTGCATGACACTCAGTCCTTTTGCGGGCAAACCGGCACCGGCAGAACTGTTGGTCGACATCCCGCGACTGGTTACGGCCTATTACACCGGCCAGCCTGATGCATCGATTTCTACCCAGCGAGTGGCGTTCGGCACGTCCGGCCACCGCGGCAGTTCGTTCGATTTAAGTTTCAACGAATGGCATGTTCTGGCCATCAGCCAGGCGATCTGTCTGTATCGCGAAGCCCAGGGCATCACCGGCCCGCTGTTTGTCGGCATCGACACCCATGCACTGTCGACCCCGGCCGGCGCCAGCGCACTGGAAGTCCTCGCCGCCAACGGCGTCACCGTGATGATCGCCGAAGGCGATGAGTACACACCGACCCCGGCAATTTCCCACGCCATTCTCTGCTACAACCGCGGCCGTACCTCTGGCCTGGCGGACGGTATCGTCATCACGCCGTCGCACAACCCGCCACAAAGCGGTGGCTACAAATACAACCCAACCAACGGTGGCCCGGCCGATACCCACATCACCAAGTGGATCGAAGCCAAGGCCAACGAGCTGCTGGCGAACAAACTGGCCGGGGTTAAACGCATCAGCTACGAGCAGGCGCTCAAGGCCAGCACCACCCATCGCCACGATTACTTGAACACTTATGTCGCCGACCTGATCAACGTCATCGACTTCGATGCCATCCGCGACGCCAAGCTGCGTCTGGGTGTCGATCCGCTGGGCGGAGCAGGGGTGCGCTACTGGTCGGCCATTGCCGAACACTATCGTCTCGACCTGGAAGTGGTGAATAAACAGGTCGATTCAACGTTCCGTTTCATGACCGTCGACTGGGACGGCCAAATCCGTATGGATCCGTCGTCCAGCCACGCAATGCAGGGCCTGATCGGCCTGAAAGAGCGTTTCGACGTGGCGTTTGCCTGCGACCCGGATCATGACCGCCACGGAATCGTCACGCCGTCCGGTGGTTTGCTCGCGCCGAACAATTATCTGGCGGTATCCATCGACTACCTGTTCCAGAACCGTCCGCAATGGCGCGCTGATGCCGCCGTGGGCAAAACCGTGGTCAGCAGCGGTCTGATCGACCGCGTGGCCAAGCGCCTGGGCCGTCGCCTGTACGAAGTGCCGGTCGGTTTCAAGTGGTTCGCCGACGGTCTGTTCGATGGTTCGCTGGGTTTTGGCGGTGAAGAGAGTGCCGGCGCCTCGTTCCTGCGCAAGGATGGCGGCGTGTGGAGCACTGACAAGGACGGGCTGATTCCAGCCTTGCTCGCCGCCGAAATGACGGCGCGCACCGGGCGCGATCCAAGCCAGGCCTACCGCGCGCTGACCGACGAACTGGGCGAACCGTTCTCGGTACGCGTCGACGCCAAGGCCAACCCTGAGCAGAAGGCACTGCTGAGCAAGCTGGCGCCGGAACAGGTCACCTCGACCGAGCTGGCAGGCGAGAAGATCCAGAGCATCCTCAGCCATGCACCGGGCAATGATCAAGCCATTGGCGGTCTGAAAGTCATGACCGAAAACGGCTGGTTCGCCGCGCGTCCTTCGGGCACTGAAGACATCTACAAGATCTACGCCGAAAGCTTCCTCGGCGACGACCACCTCAAGCAACTGGTGGCCGAGGCGCAAACTTTGGTAGATAGCGCCATTTCCAGCAAATAATGCGCACATGAAAAAGGGCAACCGTAATGGTTGCCTTTTTTTATTGCCTGCCGATCAAGCCAGGTCGACCATTACGATCTCGCTGTCCTCGATCGCCGTGACCGTCAGCACTTGCTCATGGGCTACCGCCACACCGTCACGCGCTTGGGCACGCAAGCCATTGACCTCGATCACGCCGGTGGCCGGAACCAGATAGGCGCGACGCCCTTCGTCGAGCCGGTATTCGGCGGTTTCACCGGCCTTGATGTTCGCCGCCACCAGGCGCGCATTGGCGCGAATGTGCAGGCTCTCATCGTCGCCGTCCTTGCCGCTGGCCAAGGTGACAAAACCTTCGCGCTCGCCTTTGGGAAACGGCTTGGCGCCCCACGACGGCGGCGCACCGGTTTCGGTCGGCAGAATCCAGATCTGGAAGATCTTGGTTTCCTTGTCTTCGAGGTTGTACTCGCTGTGGGCGATGCCGGTACCGGCGCTCATCACTTGTACATCACCGGCTTCGGTGCGGCCCTTGTTACCCAGATTGTCCTGGTGCGTGATGGCACCTTCACGCACGTAAGTGATGATTTCCATGTCGCGGTGCGGATGCTGCGGGAAACCGGTGCCTGCGGCGATGATGTCGTCGTTCCACACGCGCAAGTTGCCCCAGCTCATCCGCTGCGGATCGTAGTATTCGGCAAACGAAAAGTGGTGATGCGCGTCCAGCCAGCCATGATGGGCGCCGCCCAGCGAGCTGAAGGGTCTGAGTTCAAGCATGATCGTCTCCTAATAAGGGTCGTCAGGGGGCGGGCCCCGTGGTTGATGACGACGATCATCTATCAGGCAATCATCGATAAAAAGCGCAAAAACTGCCGCATCATGATCAGTTTATTTGATGGGAATGTGCCTCGAAATCGTCTTATCCGACTTTCAATTCGTCGCCTAAACCGATGACCTGTAAGCATTTCGCTAGAACTCATCAGCAAATCCAGACACCATAGCCGCCACAGCCTCACACCCTGGAGTCCGTCAGCGTGGCGCAACACACCCCCGATCTTCCCCCTGAACTTCGTCCACTGGCCGAGATGCCCTGGTTCAAGCGTCTGGCCGCGCGATTCTTTGGTCACGGTCTGACCAAGCTGCGCGCCCAACACCGGGCATCGTGGCTGCACGGGCAAGCTGACGGATTTCGCAGCGGGCACACCGCCGGCGTCGAATATGGTTTCAAGGAGGGCAAGCTTGAGGGTCTGGAGGAAGGCCGCCAGGTTCTGCTGATTCGCGACAGCCGCAACACCGAGCATCGGCCGCCCAGCGTCGATAACCACCTGTTCGATGACTGGCGCCTGCCGCTCACCGCCGAATTGAAAAAACGCATCAAGGCTGACGTCGCTCGTTTGCTCCCGGCCCATGCCCAGCCCAGCGCCGCGCAATGGAAAATGATCTTCAGCGATACGCCGTCCACCTCGGTGGTCGCCGGTGCGGGCGCCGGCAAGTCGACCACATTGGTGCTGCGCATACTGTTGCTCAGCCATTATCTGGGTTTTGAGCTGGATTCGATGACTGTGGTGACCTTCACCCGTGAATCGCGCAAGGACTTCATCAACAAGCTCATCGAAATATTCACGCTGTGGGGTCAGCCGTTGAACCTCAAGCAGGCGCGCGAACTGGTGCGAACCTTCCACTCGCGCATCCTGCCGATGGTCCGCAGCCTGCCGGGTTTCGAGCGCTTGCAGGCCTTCGAAAACCTCAGCGATCGCCCGCAAAGTGGCGCAGAGGAGGTCGACAGCAATCCGTTTGACCTGCGGATCAACGACGCGCAGCGGCAGCAACTGAACGCTTGTTATCACCGGCTGTTCAACGACGATGAGCGTTTCCGCCAGTTGATCCAGCCGCTGTCCCGCGCGGGTTTGCAATTAAAGGAACTGGAACGGGACCACCCCGATGTGCAGAAACGCATGGCGGTCACCGAACTGGCGGCCAAGCGCGATGAAGAACTCTGCGATGTGATTGAAGATTTATGGTTTCGTGCAGGAGCGTGGCCCATTAAAGGCATCGAGCCGAATCGGCAGGCCTTCGAAATCAATGGCTCGAAGTTCCACGCTCATGGCTATATTCCCAGCCTCGATGCCTGGGTGGTGCTCGGCTTTGATCCCAGGGAAAACGCCCAGCTAACCCGACCCAACGCCAAGCTGAGTGTCCGCGCAGAATGGGCGGTCAAGCGCACCTTGTTTCAAGCTTTCTGCCGTAAGCCATTGATATGGGTGGATAGTTACGAGTCATCCAGGCGCGTTCTTGCGACGTTGGCCGGAGATGCCAGTGCCGGTCCCGGCTTTGATTACAAGGTCAAGGGCGAGCTGGCATCCGCGCCATTGCTGGACTGTTTTGTCGCCGCAGCGGGCTTCATCGAAAACCTCGGCCTGGATGTGCCGGACGCGGTCAGCCGGATGAGCTTCGCCAAGGACGATCCTGATCGTTTTTTCTTTGAGGCGCTGAGCCTGTTCTGGCGCGCATTTGAAGATCACCTGCTGGATCAGAAACCGCCAGTGATGACCTACAACCGCATGTTCGCGTTGTTCAGCGAACACACGCCGGAAAACCTCAAGCTGCTCAGCGATGAGTTGCTGCGGCCGATGGCGCATTTGATGATCGACGAATTCCAGGACGTATCGCCGCAGATCGTTTCGTGGATTCGTGCCAGCCTCAATGAAATCCGCAGCCGTGGCCCGGCCATGCACGTTGGGCGAGGGGCGCAGCGGTCGTCGCTATTGTGCGTCGGTGATGACTGGCAGTCGATTTACGGCTGGCGCGGCAGTTCTCCGAGTTACTTCATGGAGTTCAACAAGGAGTTTCCGTCGCCAAGCACCACGAGAGTGATGCTTAGTGACAACTATCGCAGCCATCAGCACATCATCGACGCCGCCGAACACATTGTCCGTGCAGCGCCGGCGATCGCAGGCAAGAAGGCCAAGGCCAGTGGTGAGCCCAAGCCGCTTCACCCGGTAAACGTGCTTGAACGGGATGATGAAGCATTGGGGCAGCGCCTGGCCGAGCATTACCGGCGGGGAGATTCAATCCTGATGCTTTATCGAAAAAGCAGCGATAAGTTATTGATTGAGCAGCATATTCAGCCTGTACTTAATGTGGATTCGAGCTTCCCCTATGAGGCGCGGCGGCTGAAACAGCTGACCTATCACAGCGCCAAAGGCTTGCAGGCTGATGCAGTATTTCTGCTGGGTGATTGCCAGCATCTGACCAGTTCTCCGTACAAGAACCAGGTGTATCGCATGGCGGGATTGGGCAAAAGTGGCGATAGCGAGCCGTACGACAATGCGCAAAAAGACGAAATCCTGCGCCTTGCCTACGTTGGTATCACGCGCGCCGTCAGCCATTGCTACTGGTACGTCGAACCGCAGGAAACCCAAGCGGTAAACATGCCGAGGGCATCGGATCGAGTTGCCAAGGGCAAGCCGTTCTTCGTCGATCATCGAACCGAGAAGGCCAGCGCCTGATCAATAAAAAAGCCCGCATCGCTGCGGGCTTTTTGTTTTAAATCAGGCGGTTATGCGTAGTTCTTGAGAGATTCCGGAGGAGTGAAAGCTTCCAGCTCATCTTCGATGGCCTCGATGATGCGCTCGACGTCCGCCGCGTTCATCACCGTTGCGCAGGGAATGCCAGCGATGGCGATCATGGTTTCGCCGCTGGCACGATCAAACAGACGGGCGATCAGGCTGCCCGGCGCATCCATCGTCGCCTCGAAACCCATGGGATGAAAATGCCAGCGCATCAGCTGGCAAGCGTTTGGAAAGGTGACTTTGCTGAACCCTTTATTCATGGTGTTGCCCGCCTGCTTCATCGAGCGCTTCCTTTTGCTCATGTTAGGTGGGAAGAGCCTTCATTGGCTCAACCAGTGCTTGAGCTTTAAAAGTAGCATCCGTGTGTGAAAAACTGTGAGTTTTTTCAGTCCGTTTAGCGATTGATTCGCATTTTTTGATGTAAGTCACTGGCTCATCGATTATCGCCAAAACGCCACCATGGATTTTTCATTGAAGCGGCAGACGAAGTTGGGCAAGCTCGGTTCTTTTTCGCCGAGCCGCTTATGCACGCCGATGACGACGGCCCAGAACAGACCCAGGCCACGGCCGCCACGGTCATGCGCTATCACCTGAGCTGGAAACACCGGGATCTGGACAGCGTCATGGCGCTTTATCACGCCGATATCCAGTACAGCGATTTCTTTCAGAACCGTGTACTCGGTCTTAATGAGTTGCGCGACTACGTGCGCGTGAGCATGCCGCGAGAATCCGACGAACTGCTCGAGCATTGCGACCGCATTCGGGTGGATGGCAATACCGCGTTCATTCAGTACGAAGTGACCTTGCGTGGCGGCGATGGTTTGGTGTCGTTCCGTTCCAGCGAAGCGATCACGGTCAAGGACGGCCTGATATGGCGCGTCAATGAATACGCCTCGCTGGTGCGTACCCAAACCGACGGCAGTTCGGCACCGAGCCGTCCGGCGGTCAGTCGTCTCGGTCTGTCACCGCGCCAACTGAGCTTCATGGCCGAAGACCTGCAGCAGTATTTCGAGAAGCAGCAGCCTTATCTGGACCCTGAGCTTGACCTGCAAAGGGTGGCGAAGGAGTGCGGGTACAGCCGCAATCAGATTTCCTATCTGCTCAATCAGGTACTCGGGCAAAGCTTTTATCGCTACGTCAACCAGGCGCGCCTGCAGCATTTGCTGCGTGCACTGGACAGCGCCGCACCGCCATTGCGCGTCGACGAGTTGGCGTTTGCCGCCGGTTTCAATTCGCTGTCGGCGTTTTACAAATGCTTTCGCGATCACACCGGCCAGTCGCCCAAGGCCTACGCCAAACAAATTTCTCTGCGGGCACGCGCGCAAGACATCCACTGAAGGCAGCCACTAGGATCGACGCCATCGAAGGTTTTCAGTGGCGGAGTCTGGCATGTCGGCGTGGCGCACGATCAGTTTGTGGATGGATCAGCTCGATGAGCCGCTGCTGGCGCGCCCTGCGTTGGAGCGGGATCTGGATGTCGACGTGGCGATCATCGGCGCCGGTTACACCGGACTGTGGACGGCGTACTACCTGAAAAAACAGGCGCCCGGCCTGGATATCGCCATCATCGAGGCGCAAACCGCCGGGTTCGGTGCGTCCGGACGCAATGGCGGCTGGCTGATGGGGAATTTGCTGGGCGAGGATCGCTTGCTCGCAGGCTTATCGCCGCAGCAACGGCGGGCGTCGTTTGATCTGCTGCACAGCATTCCTGATGAAGTAGAGATCGTCGTTGAACGCGAAGGCATCGACTGCGATTACCGCAAGGGCGGGGTGCTTTATTGTGCTGCGCGCTACCCAGAGCAGGAAACCGTTCTGCGCGATTACCTGAGCAAGCTGCATGCCCAAGGTCTGACTGACGACGATTACCGCTGGCTGAGTCCCGAGCAACTGGCTCAGCAGATCCGCGTAGCCAAGCCCTACGGCGGCATCTTCGCTCCCCATGTCGCGACCATTCACCCGGCGAAACTGGTCCGTGGCCTGGCGCGGACCGTGCAGCAGATGGGCGTGAAAATCTACGAAAACAGCGCGGTTACCCACTGGCAAACTGGCAGTTTGCGCACCGCCAAGGCCAGCGTGCGCAGCCGTTGGATCGTCCCGGCCGTAGAAGGCTATTCGGTGACGTTGCCGCCGCTGGGCCGTTATCAGTTGCCGGTGCAAAGTCTGATTGTCGCCACCGAGCCGCTGTCCGCCGCGACCTGGGACGAAATCGGCCTGAATCGTGGGCAAGCCTTCAGTGAGTTCAGCCGTCAAGTCACCTATGGCCAGCGCAGTGCCGACAACCGCCTGATTTTCGGCGCCCGTGGCGGCTATCAGTTCGCCGGCAAGCTGCGCCATGACTTCAACCTCACTCGCGATGAAGTCGAGTTGCGCCGCTATCTGTTCGGCGAACTGTTCCCGCAGCTGAAAAATGTGCAGATCACCCACGCCTGGGGCGGCAACCTCGGCATGTCGCGGCATTTCAAGCCGCACATGCTCTGCGACCGCGCCAACGGCATCGCGCTATCGGGCGGTTATGGCGGGGAGGGCGTCGGTGCCAGCAATCTCGGCGGCCGGACGCTGGCCGATTTGATTCTTGAGCGCGACAGCGAGCTGACCCAACAACCGTGGGTCCTGCCCGACGGTGGCATTCATGCGCTGCGTGCCTGGGAACCGGAGCCATGCCGTTGGCTCGGTTACAACGCGATCATCAAAAGTTTCGTGCATGAAGACCAGACGCTGGCCAATCCGGCGACCGCGCCCTGGCGGCGCAAGCTCGCCAGCCAAGTCGCCGGGTTCATGGAAGGTTTCATGCACTGAACGTCGTTTCCCTCAACAAACAGGTCACGCCATGAGCATCACCCAATTCAAGAACACCGCCGGGCTCGAACTCGAGGAGTCCAACCCGGTCGCCGTGCCCCTCGGCGAACCTGTCGCAATTGCCTCGACCACCAGCGTCGAGCGCGACGACGGTGTCGAAACCGGCGTCTGGGAATGCACCCCGGGCCGCTGGCGGCGGCAGATCACCGCGCAGGAGTTCTGCCATTTCATTTCCGGGCGCTGCACCTTCACCCCCGACGGTGGCGGCGAAACCCTGCACATACAAGGCGGCGACGCACTGATGTTGCCAGCCAACACGCTCGGGATCTGGGATATCCAGGAAACCGTGCGCAAGAGCTACGTGCTGATTTTCTGATTGTTCGATCCTTTGATTGCCTGCCAACAAAAAAGCCCATACAGGAATCGCCCCATGATCCAGAAAACCCTCGCATTGGCGCCGCTGCTGCTGGCCGCTTCCGTCAGTCACGCGGCCGAGACGGTCAAGGTCTACAACTGGTCCGACTACATCGCCCCGGACACCACGAAGAATTTCCAGAAAGACACGGGCATCGGCGTCACCTACGACGTCTACGACAGCAACGAAACCCTCGACGGCAAATTGATGACCGGCAAATCCGGTTACGACGTGGTGTTCCCGTCGAACCACTTCATGGCGCGGCAGATTCAGGGTGGGGCGCTGAAGAAACTCGACAAGAGTCAGTTGCCGAACTGGAAGAACCTCAACCCGGCACTGCTCAAAGCCTTGCAGACCAACGACCCGAACAACGAGCACGGTTTCCCTTATCTGTGGGGCAGCACCGGCATCGGCTACAACATCGCCAAGGTCAAAGCGGTGCTGGGCGACGACGCGCCGGTGGATTCCTGGGATCTGATCTTCAAACCCGAATACATGGAAAAACTGCAAAAGTGCGGCGTGGCGATCCTCGACAACGGCCCGGAACTGCTCCCGGCGGCACTTAACTACCTCGGCCTGCCGCACCACAGCAAGAATCCCGAAGACTACAAAAAAGCCGAAGCTTTGCTGATGAAAGTGCGGCCCTACGTCAGCTACTTCCATTCCTCGAAGTACACCAGTGACCTGGCCAACGGCGACATCTGCGTAGCAGTCGGCTTTTCCGGCGACATCCTGCAAGCGGAGAACCGCGCCAAGGAGGCCAAGAACGGCGTCGAGATCGGTTATGCGATTCCCAAGGAAGGCGCGGCCATCTGGTTCGACATGGTCGCCATGCCCGCCGACGCACCGGACGAAAAGGCCGGCTACGCCTTCATGAACTACCTGCTGCGCCCCGATGTCATGGCCGGCATCACCAACTACGTGCACTACGCCAATGGCAACGAACAGGCGGACACGCTCATCGATCCGGCGATCAAGAACGACACCAAGGTTTACCCGAGCGCGGAAATGATGGGCAAGCTGTTCGCGCTGGAAGCGATGCCGCTGAATATCGACCGGATCCGGACGCGGGTTTGGAACAAGATTCGTACCGGTAGCTGAACCTCCGTCCTCTGTAGGAGCTGACGAGTGTAACGAGGCTGCGATCTCTTGATCTTGATCTTCAAAAGGTCAAAGTCAAAAGATCGCAGCCTCGTTGCACTCGTCAGCTCCTACAGTCCGAATGACGTCGTAGAGTTGATATCAAATCACTGGCACCATTGGCCGAAAGTGTGACTTGCCCAACAAATCCAAACTTACCGATATTTAATATTTAAATAGAAAATCGTCAGACAATTTGCGCCCTCGCTACAACTAAAAACAATCTTTCCTCCCCGCACGCTTTGTTTACGGCAGTTTCCTGATACCACCAAATTGGATCGCAAAAAAATCCTTTACGACAGATTTCCAATTGTGTCAGGTTCGTTACGCCTTCATTGGGCGAGTGATAGGACGATCTCGCCAAAGATCATCCTGTCGGACAAAAACTGTTCCATTGCTAAACAAGGAAGTGTGTTTATGTCGAAAGTTAAAACCAATGCTGTTGATTCCGCCGAACAGGCTTTCCAGCTGGCTGCCTTCAGCTCGGCGTACAACCAGATCAATAGCTTCAGCCATCAGTATGACCGTGGCGGCAACCTCACGGTCAATGGCAAACCCTCGTACTCCGTCGACCAGGCGGCTACGCAATTGCTGCGTGACGGCGCTGCCTACCAGGACAAGGACAGCAGCGGCAAGATCGAACTCACCTATACGTTCCTGACCTCGGCCTCGAACAGCACGATGAACAAGCACGGGATCACCGGGTTCAGTCAGTTCAGCGCGCAGCAACAGGCGCAGGCCAAGCTCGCCATGCAGTCCTGGGCCGATGTGGCCAATGTCACTTTCACCGAGAAAGCCTCGGGCGGCGACGGGCACATGACCTTCGGTAATTACAGCGGTGGCCAGGATGGCGCTGCAGCGTTTGCCTATTTGCCGGGTACCGGCGCCGGTTATGACGGGACTTCGTGGTACTTGATCAACAGCGGTTACACGCAGAACAAGAACCCGGATCTGAACAACTACGGTCGTCAGACCCTGACCCACGAAATCGGCCATACCCTGGGCCTTGCTCACCCTGGCGACTACAACGCCGGCAACGGCAACCCGACCTACAACGACGCGACCTACGGCCAGGACACCCGTGGCTACAGCGTCATGAGTTACTGGAGCGAGAGCAACACCAACCAGAACTTCAGCAAGGGCGGCGTCGAAGCCTATTCGTCCGGCCCGCTGATGGACGACATCGCAGCCATCCAGAAACTCTACGGCGCCAACACCACCACCCGCACCGGCGACACCACCTACGGCTTCAACTCCAATACCGGCCGCGATTTCCTCAGCGCGTCGTCGTCGAGCGACAAAGTGGTGTTCTCGGTCTGGGATGCCGGCGGCAAGGACACCCTGGATTTCTCCGGTTTCACCCAGAACCAGAAGATCAACCTCAACAGCGCTTCGTTCTCCGACGTTGGCGGCATGGTCGGTAACGTGTCGATCGCCAAGGGCGCGGTCATCGAGAACGCGATTGGCGGTTCCGGCAGCGATCTGTTGATCGGCAACAGCGTGGCCAACGAGCTGAAGGGCGGTGCCGGCAACGACATCCTGTACGGCGCTGGCGGTGCCGACAAGCTGTGGGGGGGCGCCGGTTCGGACACTTTCGTGTTCGCCGCCAGCTCGGACTCCAAGCCAGGTGCGATCGATCAGATCCTCGATTTCGTCAGCGGTCTGGACAAAATCGACCTGACCGGCATCACCAACGGTGCGGGCCTGCACTTCGTCAACAGCTTCACCGGTTCGGCCGGCGACGCAGTGTTGACCTCGTCGGGCGGCAATAGCCTGTTGTCGGTGGATTTCTCCGGGCATGGCGTGGCTGACTTCATCGTCAGCACCGTGGGCCAGGCTGCGACCAGCGACATCGTGGCGTGATGTGAAAGGAAAGCGGCGCCTCGTGCGTCGCTTTCTTCGCTTGCATCGGCCTGATCCCCGAGCAAGGCTACGAGCGGAAGTGAAATTTCCTATGACTCGATACGTTTTAACTGACACGACGATGGCATGGCTGATGGCAGTCACGCTGATGATGACCGGAGCGACAAGCATGGCAAGCAGCCTCAGACTCGAAGAACCCTCGGCATTCGCCGGGCGCTGGCAGGCCACATTGACCGGTCACAACGACACACCCGAAACGCGGTCGTTGCAAGACAAACCGTCGAACACATGCGTTGTCGATCTTGCGCCAGACAAGACCTTGGGCGAGGGCGCCGATTGTCTGGGCGCGTGGTTGAGCGAAGCCCCGATTGGTTGGTTTCCAGAACCCGATGGCATTGCCATCACTGGCAAGGATGGTTCGAAAATCGCCTTTTTCAGCCGCCGGGGGGATGGCTCTTACACAAGCAGGTTGAGTTCGCAATTGCTTATCTTGCTCGAACGCGTCGGGCACTAAGCGGTGGCTGGGTAGTTGCGCGAAGTTGATGTACTGCGATAACTGAGCGTTATAACCGCGAAGCCGATCAACTTGTTATGAAATTGTAAGCACTACTTGCAAATGATCTTTGGCAGGTACGCGAAATATCAATGGAATGCTCGTCCGCACCGACGAGACTATGAACTCAGGAAGAATCAATGAAGATGGCGAAGTCTCCGGCCGCTCCGTTAATCAAGGCATTGGGCGACTATAAAAGCATTCTGATCAGCGTCGGTTGTTTCACTGCGTTGATCAACGTGCTGATGCTGGTGCCGTCGATCTACATGCTGCAAGTTTACGATCGGGTGCTGTCGTCACAGAACGAAACCACTCTGGCGATGCTGTCGTTGATGGTGGTCGGGTTCTTCGCCTTCATCGGCCTGCTGGAAGTGATCCGCAGCTTTATCGTCATCCGCATCGGCAGCCAATTGGAGCGGCGCTTCAATCTGCGCGTCTATCAGGCCGCGTTCGAGCGCAACCTGTTCAAGGGTGAGGGTAACGCCGGGCAGTCGCTGGGCGACCTGACCCACATCCGCCAGTTCGTCACCGGACCGGCGCTGTTCGCCTTCTTCGATGCGCCGTGGTTCCCGGTCTATCTGTTTGTCATTTACCTGTTCAACGTCTGGCTCGGCGTGCTGGCCACGGCAGGCGCGTTGCTGCTGATCGCACTGGCGTGCCTCAACGAATACATGACCAAAAAACCGTTGGGCGAAGCCGCCGGCTTTTCCCAGCAGTCCAGTCAGTTGGCTACCAGCCACTTACACAACGCCGAAACCATTCAGGCGATGGGCATGCTCGGCTCGCTGCGCAAGCGCTGGTTCGGGGTGCATTCGCGCTTCCTCGGCTTGCAGAACCAGGCCAGCGACACCGGCGCGGTGATCAGTTCGCTGAGCAAGACCCTGCGCCTGTGCCTGCAATCGTTGGTGCTGGGCCTGGGCGCGTTGCTGGTGATCAAGGGCGACATGACTGCGGGGATGATGATCGCCGGTTCGATCCTGATGGGTCGCGTACTGAGCCCGATCGATCAGTTGATCGCCGTTTGGAAGCAGTGGAGCGGGGCGAAGCTGGCTTACCGGCGCCTTGATGCGCTGTTGCAGGCGTTTCCGCCTAGCGACGAGGCGATGGCACTGCCGGCACCGAAAGGCCAGATCAGCTTCGAGCAAGTCAGCGCCGGCCCGCCGGGGCAGCGTGCGGCCACTTTGCACATGGTCAATTTCACGCTGGGCGCTGGCGAAGTGCTCGGCGTGCTCGGCGCTTCAGGCTCGGGCAAGTCGACGCTGGCTCGAGTGCTGGTCGGCGTGTGGCCGGTTCTGGGCGGCACGGTGCGCCTCGACGGCGCCGATATTCACCGCTGGAACCGCGACCAGCTTGGTCCCTACATCGGTTACCTGCCGCAAGACATCGAGTTGTTCAGCGGCAGCATCGCCGAGAACATCGCGCGCTTCAGCGAAGCCGACCCGCAAAAAGTCGTCACCGCCGCGCAACAGGCAGGCGTTCACGAGATGATCCTGCGCCTGCCGCAGGGCTACGACACGCAACTGGGCGAGGACGGCAGCGGCTTGTCCGGTGGCCAGAAGCAACGCGTGGCCCTGGCCCGCGCGCTGTATGGCACGCCGAGTCTGGTGGTGCTCGATGAACCCAATTCCAACCTCGACACCGTCGGCGAAGCCGCACTGGCCAGCGCCATCGCGCAACTCAAGGCGCAAGGCACCACGGTGATTCTGGTCACGCACCGTTCTTCGGTGCTGGCTCAGGCTGACAAATTGCTCGTGCTCAACGATGGCCGTTTGCAGGCGTTCGGCCCGAGTCAGGATGTGCTCAAGGCACTGTCAGGTCAGCACGAACAGCAACGCGAAAAAGCTGCACAAGCACCGGGCGGGCTCAGCATGAGCCGGCAGTATCAGCCCTCGACAAGGAATTCGGGAGTATGAGCAGCGCCAGCGTGAACACTGAAAACGAAGCGAACATGGAACACGCCTACCTCAACGAGCGCCCGGAGCGCGATGCGAAATTCTTCGCGCGCATGGGCTGGATTCTGGCCATCGTCGGCGCTGGCAGTTTCTTCACCTGGGCGGCACTGGCGCCGCTGGATCAGGGCATTCCGGTGCAGGGCACGGTGGTGGTCTCGGGCAAGCGCAAGGCCGTGCAGTCGATGAGCAGCGGCGTGGTCAGCCGGATTCTGGTGCGCGAAGGCGAGATCGTGAAGCAGGGCCAGCCGTTGTTCCGCCTTGATCAGACGCAAGTGGCTGCCGATGTGCAATCGCTGCAGGCGCAGTACCGCATGGCTTGGGCCAGCCTCGCGCGTTGGCAAGCCGAGCGCGACAACCTCAAGCAAGTGACCTTTCCGGCCGAGCTGAGCAACGACCCGGACCCGCGCCTGGCGCTGGTGCTGGAAGGCCAGCGGCAACTGTTCAGCAGCCGCCGCGAAGCGTTCTCCCGGGAGCAAGCGGCACTGCGCGCCAACATCGAAGGCGCCACCGCACAACTGGCCGGCATGCGCCGCGCGCGCAGCGACCTCAATGCTCAGGCCAGTTCCTTGCAGCAACAGTTGAGCAACTTGCAACCGCTGGCCGACAACGGCTACATCCCGCGCAACCGCTTGATGGACTACCAGCGGCAACTGTCGCAAGTGCAGCAGCAACTGGCGGAAAACACCGGCGAAAGCGGGCGCGTGGAGCAGGGCATCCTTGAATCGCGCCTGAAGTTGCAGCAGCACGGCGAGGAATACCAGAAGGAAGTGCGTACGCAACTGGCCGATGCGCAGTTGAAAAGCGTAACCCTGTCCGAGCAATTGACCTCCGCCGGTTTCGACCTGCAACACAGCGAGATCCTCGCCACCGCCGATGGCGTGGCAGTCAACCTCGGCGTGCACACCGAAGGCGCTGTGGTGCGTCAGGGCGAAACCCTGCTGGAGATCGTTCCGCAAGGCACCACCTTGGAAGTGGAAGGGCACTTGCCGATCAACCTGATCGACAAGGTCGGTACGCATTTGCCGGTGGACATCCTGTTTACCGCGTTCAACCAGAGCAAAACCCCGCGCGTGCCCGGCGAAGTCAGCCTGATCTCCGCCGACCAGATGGTCGATGAGAAAACCGGCGTGCCGTATTACGTGTTGCGCAGCAGCGTCAGCGATCAGGCCATGGAAAAGCTCAACGGCCTGGTGATCAAGCCCGGTATGCCGGCGGAAATGTTCGTGCGCACCGGTGAGCGTTCACTCCTCAACTATTTGTTCAAACCGCTGCTCGATCGCGCCGGTTCTGCGTTGACCGAGGAATAAGGATGTTCGGCTGTATGAAAAAGCTTTGCATGCTGGGGGCCGCAATGACGCTGCTCGCGAGTCACTCGGCAGTCGCGGCCATGGGGCCATTCGAGATTTACGAACAGGCGTTGCGCAACGATCCGGTGTTTCTCGGTGCAATCAAGGAGCGCGATGCAGGCCTGGAAAACCGCGCGATTGGCCGCGCCGGGTTGCTGCCACGGATCGGCTACACCTACAACAAGGGCCGCAACTCGTCCAAGGCTACGTCTCTGGATGATCGCGCGCGCAACCGCACCGATGAGCGCAACTACAACAGTTACGGCTCGGCGCTGACGGTGCAGCAACCGCTGCTTGATTACGAAGCTTACGCGGCGTATCGCAAGGGCGTGGCGCAGTCGTTGTTTGCCGACGAAGCCTTTCGCGGCAAGAGTCAGGAACTGTTGGTGCGCGTGCTGGATAACTACACCAAAGCCTTGTTCGCCCAGGACCAGATCGACATCGCCCAGGCGAAGAAGAAGGCCTACGAGCAACAGTTCCAGCAGAACGAACACATGTTCAAGCAGGGCGAGGGCACGCGCACCGATATTCTCGAAGCCGAGTCGCGCTATGAGCTGGCGACTGCCGAGGAGATCGAAGCGCGCAACGAGCAGGATGCCGCCTTGCGTGAGCTGGGTGCGCTGGTGGGCGTGCCGGCAGTGGACATCGGCGATCTGGCGCCGCTTGGTCAGCAATTTCAGACCTTCACGCTGCAACCGGCCAACTTCGACACTTGGCATGAACTGGCGATCAGCAACAACCCGAACCTCGCTTCGCAGCGTCAGGCCGTGGAAGTGGCGCGCTATGAAGTCGAACGCAACCGCGCCGGGCATCTGCCGAAAGTAAGCGCCTATGCCTCGATGCGCGACAACGAGTCGGAAAGCGGCAACACCTATAACCAGCGCTACGAAACCAACACCATCGGCCTGGAAGTCAGCCTGCCGCTGTATGCCGGCGGCGGGGTGTCGGCCTCCACACGTCAGGCCAGCCGCACCATGGAACAGGCCGAATACGAACTGGATGGCAAAACCCGCGAAACCCTGATCGAACTGCGCCGACAGTTCAGCGCGTGCCTGTCCGGAGTGAGCAAATTGCGTGCTTATCAGAAGGCCTTGAAGTCGGCCGAGGCGCTGGTGGTCTCGACCCGACAAAGCATTCTGGGCGGCGAACGTACCAATCTCGATGCGTTGAACGCCGAGCAGCAACTGTTCACCACCCGCCGCGACCTGGCCCAGGCACGCTACGACTACCTGATGGCCTGGACCAAATTGCATTACTACGCCGGGACGCTGAATGAGCAGGATCTGGCGCGGGTGGACGAAGCATTTGTGGTCGCGCAACAGCCCTCACCCTAACCCTCTCCCAGAGGGAGAGGGGACCGATCCGGGGAGATTGGCGAGATGCACCGACTTGAACGAGCTGTGCTGAATCCGTAATCGACTGGTTTTCCAGGTCGCTGAATAACTGAAAACAACACGGTCGGCTCCCTCTCCCTTTGGGAGAGGGCTGGGGTGAGGGGACCGATCCGGGGAGATTGGCGAGATGCACCGATTTGAACGAGCTGTGCTGAATCCGTAATCGACTGGTTTTCCAGGTCGCTGAATAACTGAAGACAACACGGTCGGCTCCCTCTCCCTTTGGGAGAGGGCTGGGGTGAGGGGAACGGGCGACACCGCAGGAACTGAGGCTTTGCACCGAGACGTTAATGAGCAGGATTTGGCGCGGGTGGACGAAGCATTTGTGGTCGCGCAACAGCCCTCACCCTAACCCTCTCCCAGAGGGAGAGGGGACCGATCCGGGAAGGTTGGCGAGATGCACCGATTTGAACGAGCTGTGCTGAATCCGTAATCGACTGGTTTTCCAGGTCGCTGAATAACTGAAGACAACACGGTCGGCTCCCTCTCCCTTTGGGAGAGGGCTGGGGTGAGGGAAACGGGCGACACCGCAGGATCTGAGGCTTTGCACCGAGACGTTAATGAGCAGGATCTGGTGCGGGTGGACGAAGCATTTGTGGTCGCGCAACAGCCCTCACCCTGACCCTCCCAGAGGGAGAGGGGACTGACCGAGTGGCCTGCGATAGCTGCATCGACTTGAACGACCGAGCAGGCCGCAGGTTTTGACATCAACACAAATCGGCTCCCTCTCCTCGGGGAGAGGGCTGGGGTGAGGGGAACAGGCGACACCGCAATTCAGCCCTGAACAAAACAACAAAAACGAGAATGATGACCATGGACGTACGCATCAAACCGATTTCGCTCGGCACGCTATTGCTGGTGACCTCGGCAACGCAGGCGCAATACCTGGAACCCGGCCAGCCCGGCAATCCGGCCAGTTGGCGCAGTGCCGAGTTCCTGCGCGACTGGGGCCTGGAACGCATGCAGGCCGATCAGGCCTACGCAGCCGGCATCACCGGCAAGGGCGTGAAAATCGGCGCGCTCGATTCCGGTTTCGATGCCGCCCACCCCGAATTCTCCGCCGACCGTTATCACCCGGTAACCGCCAGCGGCAGCTACGTCGATGGCTCAGCGTTCAACGTCGACGGCACGCTCAACCCCAACAACGATTCCCACGGCACCCACGTGGTCGGCACCATGGGCGCCGCCCGTGATGGCAGCGGCATGCACGGGGTGGCGTACAACGCGCAAATCTACGTCGGCAACACCAACAAGAACGACAGTTTCCTCTTCGGCCCCGGCCCTGATCCGCGTTATTTCAAAGCGGTCTACGACAGCCTCGCCGATGCCGGGGTGCGGGCGATCAACAACAGTTGGGGCAGTCAGCCGCCGGATGTCAGTTACCGCACTCTCGCGGATCTGCACGCCGCCTACGCGCAACACTGGAACAAGGGCACTTGGCTCGACGCCGCTGCCGATGTTTCCCGGCGCGGCGTGATCAATGTCTTCAGCGCCGGCAACAGCGGCTACCCGAATGCCAGCGTACGTTCGGCGCTGCCGTACTTTCAGCCGGATCTGGAAGGTCACTGGCTGGCGGTGTCCGGGCTCGATCAGAGCAATCAGCAGAAATACAACCAGTGCGGCATCGCCAAATACTGGTGCATCACCACACCGGGGGCGAAGATCGACAGCACCATTCCCGGTGGCGGTTATGCGATCAAGTCCGGTACCTCGATGGCGGCGCCGCACGCGACCGGCGCCCTGGCGCTGGTGATGGAACGTTATCCGTACATGAACAATCAGCAGGCGCTCGAGGTGCTGCTGACCACCGCCACCCAGCTCGATGGCGCGGTCACCGACGCACCGAACGAGCGCGTCGGTTGGGGCGTCGCCAATCTCAATCGGGCGATGCGCGGGCCGGGGCAATTGCTCGGTACGTTCGACGCGAATCTGGGGGCAGGGCAGCGCGATGTCTGGAGCAATGACATCTCTGACAAGGCGCTGCTCCAGCGTCAAAACGAAGACCTCGCCGAGCGCAGCACCTGGCAGCAAACCCTACAGGACAAAGGCTGGCAGAGCGGTGTCCCGGCCGGCGCCAGTCAGCAGGACCAGACCGATTACGCCGTCGGCATGCTGCGTGATGCGGCAGCGGCAAACCGTGTGTATGAGGGCAGCCTGATCAAGTCCGGCGCCGGGCAATTGCTGGTCAGTGGCGCAAACACCTATCGCGGTCCGACTACCGTCAACGGCGGTCTGCTGACCGTCAACGGTTCGCTGACCTCAGCGGTCACCGTCAACGACAGCGGCACCCTCGGCGGCTCAGGACGCATCGGCGCGTTGACCGCCAACAGCGGCGGCCGTGTCGCACCGGGCAATTCCATCGGCACCTTGAATGTCGCTGGTGATGTGACACTCGCCCCGGGCTCGACTTACGCCGTCGAGCTATCGCCCACCAGCAGCGACCGCATCGTTGCCGGCGGCACGGCAACCGTCAGCGGCGCCAGCGTCAGCCTGGCGCTGGAAAACAGCCCGACCTTGCTCAGCAGCGCCGAAGCGCAAAGCCTGCTCGGTCGCCAGTACAACATCCTGCAAGCGGCCGGCGGCGTGCAGGGACAGTTCGCTGCGGTGGTGCCGAACTACCTGTTCATCGGCGGCGCCCTCGACTACGCCGCAAGCGGCATTCAGCTGAATATCCAACGCAATGCCACAAGCTTCGCCAGCGTCGGGCAAACGCCGAACCAGCGTTCGGTGGCCGCTGCAGTCGAAGGTCTGGGCGCCGGCAATTCGGTTTACGAAAGCGTGCTTCGTGCACCGACTCAGGGCTCGGCGCAGCAAGCCTTCCAGCAACTGAGCGGCGAGATTTATCCGGCGCTGGGGACGATGCTGATCAACGACAGCCGCCAGTTGCGTGATGCGGTCGGCGAGCGGCTGCACGATGAATCGGCGACACGCAGCAATGGCTGGATCAAAGCCCTCGGCGCCTGGGGCAGTACCGATTCGGGCCACGACACGGCCGGCTACAACACCTCGATCGGCGGCCTGCTGGCGGGGGTCGACGGCGCGCTGGACGAGCAGACCCGCATCGGTCTGGTCACCGGTTATAGCGACAGCTCGTTGAACATGGGCTCGGGCACGCATTCTTCGGCGAAAGTCGACAGCTATCACCTCGGCACTTACGCCGCACACGATCTCGGCGCCTGGCGCTTGAGCACTGGCGCGGCCTACAGCTGGCATCGCGGCGATGTGAAACGCGATCTGCAATACGACGAGGTCAGCGCCAAGCAGAAAGCCAAAGTTGACGCGACCACCACCCAAGTCTTCGGCGAAGCGGCGTATCGCTTGCAACTGCAAGCGCTGGCGCTGGAACCTTTCGCCAACCTGACCTACCTGCATCTGGACACCGAAGGCTTCACCGAAAAGGGCGATGCCGCTGCGCTGAAAAGCTCGGGCGATCAGCGCGATGTGGTGCTGAGCACTCTGGGCGTGCGGGCGAGCAAAACCTTCAACCTTTCCAGCCAGCAAGCGCTGGACGTCAGCGCGCGTCTCGGCTGGCAGCACAGCCTCAGCGATATCGAATCGGAGCAGCATTTGCGTTTTGCCAGCGGCGGCACGCCGTATTCCGTGGAGAGCTCAGCGCTGGTACGCGATGCCGCACTGGTCGGCGTGCAGGCCAGTCTGGCCTTGAGCAAGGACGTGCGGGTCAACCTCGATTACAACGGCCAACTGGCCAGCCGCGAGAAGCTGCATGGCGTTGGCCTGAGCCTGAACTGGCAGTTCTGATTGCATGTGTTTGAGTCACCGTGGCGAGGGGATTTATCCCCGCTCGACTGCGCAGCAGTCGCAAAACCTGATCGTTCCCACGTGCAGCAAGGGAATTGATCGTTCCCACGCTCTGCGTGGGAACGCCTTCAGGGACGCTCCGCGTTCCAATGGGACGCGGAGCGTCCCGGGCTGCATTCCCACGCGGAGCGTGGGAACGATCAAGGCAACCGGATTTTTCGCAACATCACTAAGGAAGGTCGTGGATGGATAACAACAATACCCCCGCGCAATCGGGTGGCCGCTTTGCCCTGAAAACCCTGACAGTCGCCATGCTCTGTGCCAGTGCGATGGCACAGGCAGCGCCTTACGTGGAAAACGGCCGCAGCGGCGATCCGTCGAGCTGGCGCAGCAATGAATTCAAGGCTGACTGGGGCTTGGGCGCGATCGGCGCGGATTACGCCTACGCCGCCGGCTACACCGGCAAAGGCGTGAAGCTGGGCATCTTCGATCAGCCGGTCTACGCCGCACATCCGGAGTTCTCCGGCAGCAACAAAGTCGTCACCCTGGTCACCAGCGGCATTCGCGAATACACCGACCCGTACATCCCGGTAAAGGCCGGCGATGCGTTCCTCTATGACGGTTCACCCTCGGTCGGCTCCAACGGCAAGCTCGGCGCCCATGGCACGCACGTCGGCGGCATCGCGGCGGGCAGTCGCGACGGCGGGGTGATGCACGGTGTTGCATTCGGTGCGCAGATCATCAGCGCCGATAACGGCGACCCAGGCCCGGAAGACGGCATCGTGCGCGGCAACGATGGTGCGGTGTACAAGGCCGGTTGGGATGCGCTGATCGCCAGCGGGGCGCGGATCATCAACAACAGCTGGGGCATCGGCATCACCGACCGCTTCGACCTCGGCGGCCGCGATCCGGCGTATCCGCACTTCACCGTCAACGACGCGCAATTGCAATTCAACGAAATCCGCACGCTGCTCGGCACCAAACCCGGCGGCGCTTACGACGGCGCCATCGCCGCCGCTCGCAGCGGCATCGTCACCATTTTTGCCGCCGGCAACGATTACAACCTGAACAATCCCGACGCCATTGCCGGCCTGGGTTATTTCGTCCCGGACATCGCGCCGAACTGGATCACCGTCGCCGCGTTGCAGCAGAACCCGGACACCGCCAGCGCCAATCCGTACGTGATCAGCACGTTTTCCTCGCGCTGCGGCTATACGGCGAGTTACTGCGTCTCGGCGCCGGGCACCAAGATTTATAGCTCGATCATCGAAGGCACCAACGCCGGCAACCTGACCACCAGCTACGCCAATTACAACGGCACCTCGATGGCGGCGCCGCATGTCGCTGGTTCCATTGCCGTACTGATGGAGCGTTTTCCGTACATGAGCGGCGACCAGGTCGCCAGCGTGTTGCGCACCACTGCGACCGACCTCGGTGCGCCGGGCATCGACGCCTTGTACGGTTGGGGCATGATCAACCTGCGCAAGGCCATCGACGGCCCGGCGATGTTCGTGACCGAGCAGGACATTCCCGAAGAATTCCGCGTGCAGGGCGCTTACGGGTCCGGCCAGTTCGTGGCTGACTTGCCGGGCATCGGTGCGATCATCGATCAGGGCAAACCCACCGAACGCGTGTGCATCGATATCACGTGCGGCCTCGACACCTGGCGCAACGACATCGGCGGCCACGGCGGTCTGACCAAGCAAGGCATCGGCACCCTGGTGCTGACCGGCAATAACACTTACAGCGGCCCGACCCTGGTCAATCAGGGTCGACTGGCCATCAACGGTTCGCTGCAATCGGCGGTCACTGTCAACAATGGCGGCATCCTCGGCGGCAATGGCCGCATCGGCGCGCTGGCAGTGAACAGCGGCGGTACGGTGGCGCCGGGCAACTCCATCGGCACCTTGAACGTCGCCGGTGACGTGACCTTCGCGCCGGGTTCGACCTACGCCGTAGAGCTGTCGCCAACCAGCAGCGATCAGATCGTTGCGGGCGGCAAAGCCATCATCGACGGTGCCACGGTGAGCCTGTCGCTGGAAAACAGCCCGACCTTGCTCAGCACCGGCGAAGTGCAAAGCCTGCTCGGCACTCGCTACAACATCCTGCAAGCGGCGGGCGGCATTGAAGGGCGCTTCGGTCAGGTCTTGCCGAATTACGCCTTCCTTGGCGGCACTCTGGATTATTCGGCGGGCGGCATTCAACTGGCGGTCGGGCGCAATGAGGCATCGTTCGCCAGCGTCGGTCTGACGCCGAACCAGCGCGCCGTCGGTGCGGCTGCCGAACGTCTGGGTGCGGGCAACGCGCTGTTCGAAACCCTGTTGCTGTCGCCCAACGCGGCGTCGGCGCAGCAGGCCTTTCAACAGTTGTCCGGCGAGATTCACCCGGCCATCGGCACGCTGCTGATCAACGACAGCCGCTACCTGCGCGAAGCCGTCGGCGAGCGCCTGCGTGAGCGTGATCTGTTCAATGCCGATGCGCCGACTGATGATCGCAGCAACGTCTGGGTCAAGGTCCTCGGCTCGTGGGGCGAGAGTGACGGCGGACACGACAATGCCGATTCCAATAGCTCCATCGGTGGGCTGCTGGCTGGTGTCGACGGTCTGATTGCTGAAGATACCCGTCTCGGTTTCGTCACCGGTTACAGCGACAGTTCGTTGAGCATGGGCAGCGGCACGCATTCGTCGGCGTCGGTCGACAGCTACCACTTGGGTGCGTATCTGGGCCATGAAATCGACGCGTTGCGCCTGACCGTCGGCGGCGCCTACAGCTGGCATCGCATCGACGTCAAACGTGATCTGCAGTTCGGCGACGTCAGCGGCAAACAGAAAACCAAACGCGACGCGACCACCGCGCAAGTGTTCACCGAGGCCGCATACGATCTGGGCCTGCAACCGATGAACCTGGAGCCGTTCGCCAATCTGTCCTACGTGCACCTCAACACCGACAGCTTCACCGAGAAGGGTGACGCTGCCGCGCTCAAGGGTGGTGAAGACAACCGCGACGTGGTGCTGTCGACCCTCGGCGTGCGCGCCAAGCGCAGCTTCGCTGTGTCGGACAAGCATCAGTTGGAACTGGGCGCCAGTCTCGGCTGGCAGCACAACCTGAGCAGCGTCGATGCCGACAGCCATCTGGCCTTCGCCAACGGCAATAGCGCGTTCACCGTGCAGAGCGTGTCGATGGATCGTGACGCTGCTGTGGTCGGAGTGCGCGCCGGGCTGGCGCTCAATCGCGACGTGCGGGTCAACCTTGACTACAACGGCCTGATCGGCTCGAACGAGAAGGATCACGGCGTCGGTCTGACCCTCGACTGGCAGTTCTGAGGCGTAACCGGCAGCGCTTCTCGGGCTGCCGGTTTTTCAAGGAAAAGGAGCGCTGCACATGGGATTGTTCGATTACAAAAATGCCGACGGCAAAGGGTTGTACAGCGACGCCATCGCACTGACGCTGTATGCCTACACGCCCACCGGCAAACCGTTGCCGGCCACGGCGTGGGCACCGGTCACGGCGACGGCGCTGGGCTATCAGGGCAAGGTCGGCGTGCAAGGCACGTTCTTCGGGGAACAGGATGGCTTCACCAGCGCCGAGGCCGAAGTGCTCGGCAAGTATGACGCTGCTGGCAAGTTGATCGGCCTTGGCATTGCCTTTCGCGGCACTGGCGGGCTGGGTTACAGCGACACTTTCGGTGATCTGAAAAACAATCTGCTCGCGGCGGTCGGGCCGTCGGATTACGCGAGCAATTACGCGAAAAACGCGTTCGACAATCTGCTCAAGGCCGTCGCCGCTTTCGCGATTGCCAACGGTGTTGCTGCCAAGGACGTATTGATCAGCGGCCACAGCCTCGGCGGGCTTGGGGTAAATAGTGTTGCTGAATTGAGCGGGGACAACTGGGGCGGCTTCTACAAGGATGCCAATTACATCGCCTTCGCCTCGCCGACCCAGAGCAACTCCGGCAACCAGGTGCTCAATATCGGTTTCGAAAACGATCCGGTATTCCGCGTGCTTGACGGCACCACATTCAGCACGGCGTCGATGGGCAAGCACGACAAGCCGCACGAATCGACCACCGACAACCTCGTCAACTTCACCGATAACTACGCTTCCACGGCGCAGAACCTGGTGCCGTTCAGCATCGCCAATCCGCTGAACTGGTCGGCGCACAGTTCGCTGGGCTACGCCGATGGCTTGAATCGGGTGATCGATTCGGCGTTCTACAACCTGACCGAGCGCGACTCGACAATCATCGTCGCCAATCTCGAAGAGGCATCGCGGAGCAAGACCTGGGTCGAGGATCTGGGCCGCAGCGGCGAGCCGCACAGCGGCAGCACCTTCATCATCGGCACGCAGAGCAGCGACTGGCTCAAGGGCGGGGCGGGTAACGACTTTCTTGAAGGACTGGGCGGCGATGATCGTTTCCGCGATGACGGCGGCTACAACGTCATTTTTGGCGGCCAGGGCCATAACACCTTCGAACTGCAAAAGCCGTTACAGAACTTCAGCTTCGCCAACGACGGCGACGGCACGCTGTACGTGCGCGACGCCTACGGCGGCGTCAGCCTGACCCGCGACATCGGCGCGCTGGTCAGTAAAGAGGCCGGTTCGTGGTGGGGCAGCAAGGAAATCACCTGGGGCGTCACCGCCAAGGGCCTGAGCAACGGCAGCGAACTGACCCAGTACAACCATTCGCTCAGCGGTGATGGCTACGGCAATGCCCTGCATGCCACGGCCGATGGCGACTGGCTGTTTGGCCTTGGTGGCGATGATCAACTGATCAGCGACAAGTCGCAGGTGACTTTTGTGGGTGGCGCCGGCAACGACGTGATGACGGCGGTGGGTGGCGGCAACACCTTCCTGTTCAGCGGCGCGTTTGGTTTCGATGCGATCAATGGTTATCAGGGCAGCGACAAACTGCTGTTCATGGGCGTCGCGGGCGCTGGACAGGGTTATGACTACAAGCAGCATGCCGCGCAGTCCGGCGCGGATACCGTGCTTAAGGTCGGCGATTTTGCCGTGACGCTGGTTGGCGTCGGCGTGACTGACCTGACGGATTCGAGTTTCGTCTTTGCCTGATTCCGAAGTTCCAGAAGATCTCATTGTGGGAGCGAGCCTGCTCGCGAAAACGGTGGGTCAGGCGATTGTGATGTTGAATGTGCTGCCGCCTTCGCGAGCAGGCTCGCTCCCACAGGTACGGCGTACACATGATCGTTCCCACGCTCTGTGTGGGAATGCAGCCGGGGGCGCTCTGCGTCCCAAAAGAACGCAGCCTTCGGCAGCTCCTACAGAGGATGTGCAAGATGTAACGAATGCTCCAGAGCCCCGCGCTCTGGCTGTGAGCTATCTCTGACAATTCCAACAACAAGAGAGGCAATGGCAATGGGTGTATACGACTACAAGAGCTTCGGCACAGCCGATTCCGCGGCGCTGTTCAGCGATGCCATGGCGATCACGCTGTATTCCTATCACAACCTCGATAACGGCTTCGCCGCCGGTTATCGGCACAACGGCTTCGGCCTGGGCCTGCCGGCAACGCTGGTCACCGCACTGATTGGCGGCACCGATTCGCAAGGGGTGATCCCCGGTATCCCGTGGAATCCCGACTCGGAAAAACTCGCCCTCGATGCCGTGCAAAAGGCCGGCTGGACGCCCATCACCGCTGCGCAATTGGGCTACGACGGCAAGACCGATGCACGCGGGACGTTCTTCGGCGAGAAGGCTGGCTACACCAGCGCGCAGGTGGAAATCCTCGGCAAGTACGATGCCCAGGGTCACCTCACCGAACTGGGGATCGCCTTTCGCGGCACCAGCGGCCCGCGCGAAATCCTCATTGGTGATTCGATTGGCGACGTGATCAACGATCTGCTCGCAGCGTTCGGCCCGGCCGATTACGCAAAAAACTACGTCGGCGAAGCTTTCGGCAATCTGCTCAACGATGTCGTCGCATTCGCCCGGGCCAACGGCCTCAGCGGCAAGGACGTGCTGGTCAGCGGCCACAGCCTGGGCGGTCTGGCGGTGAACAGCATGGCTGACTTGAGCGCTGGCAAGTGGGGCGGGTTTTTCGCCGATTCCAACTACATCGCCTACGCCTCACCGACGCAAAGCAGCACCGACAAGGTGCTGAATATCGGCTACGAAAACGACCCGGTGTTTCGTGCCCTTGACGGTTCGACCTTCAGCAGTGCTTCGGTGGGCGTGCACGACGCGTCGCATGCCTCGACCACCGACAACATCGTCAGCTTCAACGACCACTACGCCTCGAACGCCTGGAACGTGCTGCCGTATTCGATCCTGAATATCCCGACCTGGATTTCGCACCTGCCCACTGGCTACGGCGACGGCATGACCCGCGTGCTGGAATCGAAGTTCTACGACCTGACCAGCCGCGACTCGACGATCATCGTCGCCAACCTCTCCGACCCGGCGCGGGCAAACACTTGGGTACAGGACCTCAACCGTAACGCCGAAACCCACAAGGGCAGCACGTTCATTATTGGCAGTGACGGCAATGACCTGATCCAGGGCGGCAGCGGCAACGACTATCTGGAGGGACGCGCCGGCAACGACAGTTTCCGCGACATCGGCGGCTACAACGTCATTCTGGGCGGGCAGGGCAACAACATGCTCGACTTGCAGCAAACCGTGAAGAACTTTGATTTCGCCAACGACGGTGCCGGCAACCTGTACATCCGCGATGCCAACGGCGGGATCAGCATTACCCGCGACATCGGCAGCATTGTCAGCAAAGAGCCGGGGTTTCTCTGGGGCGTGTTCAAGGACGACGTGTTGCACAGCGTCACGGCCACGGGGCTGAAAGTCGGCAGCAACCTCACCGCTTATGAGGCCAGTGTGAAAGGCACGGCGGGTGCTGACACGCTAAAGGCGCATGCCGGCGGCGATTGGCTGTTTGGCCTTGAGGGCAATGATCATTTGCTCGGCGGCGCGGGCAATGATGTGTTTGTCGGCGGCGCTGGCAATGACCTGCTGGAATCGGGCGGCGGGGCGGATACGTTTCTGTTCCACGGCGCGTTCGGCCAGGATCGGGTCGTTGGCTATACGGCCGATGACAAACTGGTGTTTCTCGGCGTACAGGGTGTGTTGCCGGGGGATGATTTCCGTGCCCACGCGTCGGCGGTCGGGCAGGATACCGTGCTGACATTTGGTGGGGATTCGGTGACGTTGGTGGGGGTGGCGCTGGGGAGTTTGAGCGACGACGGGGTGGTTATCGCCTGAGGTTGATGCGGGGCCTGTGCCGGCCCCTTCGCGAGCAGGCTCGCTCCCACAGGGGATTTGTGAACAACGCAGATCCAGTGTGGGAGCGAGCCTGCTCGCGAAAAACGATCATTCAGGCAAAGTCAGTCTTCCTTGCGCACGGTCGCGACTTCATCAGCGCGGACCTTGACCTTGGCGCCGGAAATATCCTCGAACTCATAGAAACCATCTTTGGTCTCGGTCTTCGGCATGTCCTCAGTCAGGTACTGGGTGCCGTTCTGCAACGTCACCACGGTCTGGGTCGAACAGCCGCCCAGCGCCAACAGGGCTGCGACCGCTACAGGAATGCCCAGCATCTTGATTTTCATACCCACCTCTGACTCCTTGCTTGAATGTGATTGCGGGCATTGTCGGCCCTGTAACGCGGTTGGTGCCAGCAGCGGCGGAAAAGTTCGATGGCGGCACGAAAAAATGCCATTGATCTTTTTCCGTTTGCGCCGGGCGGGGCTGAGCTGTTATCTGTACGCATAACCAGTGTTCGCTTGCCGTGGCTTTGAATTCCCGTGACCTCCAACCCTCTCGACGATCCGTTCTATTACCTCAACAACTTCCGGCAAGTGCTTGATTGGCTTGGGCTTCGCTATGCCGATGTGATGAGCGCAAGCGAACACGGCTTCATCCGCGACTTCAATACGCTGCCGCAAGCCTCGCAGGGATTGCTGGTGCGCATGGTCATGCGCAAGGGCATTCACTTTCGCGCGAGCAAACTCAATTATCTGGAAATCGGCGACATCGCTGAGGCGGCGCAGCCGTTGCTTGATCGCGGCTGGCTCGATGAACACGCGGCGCTGACCCTGGCAGAGTTGTTTGATGTCCTGCTCAAGGCCGAGCTGCTGCAAGCGTTCGGCACCTTTATCGATCAACCGAAAGGGCGCAAGGACGAATGGCTGCCCGTGCTGGCCGAACAGTTCAGCGAGGCGCAAACCCTGCGCGTCTGGGCACCGCAACTGGCCGATCGGCTGTTCAGCCTCACCCTGATGGACCTGTGCGATCGCCTGCGCCTGATGTTCTTCGGCAATCTGTATCAGGACTGGTCGGAGTTCGTGCTGGCCGACCTCGGCATCTTCACTTATGAAAAAGTCGAGTTCTGCGCTGACTCCCGAGGCCTGCGCAGTCGCGAAGACGTCGACGCCTGCCTGTTCCTGCATCAATGCCAGTTGCGCTTCGAAGCCGGTGAAGCGCTGGACGAGATCGTCGAACAGATCAACGCCGTGCAATTCGACAACCCGTGGCTGCGCCGCCGACAAGCCAAGGCGTTGTTCCAGATCGGCCAGTACGCCGAGCGCATCGGCGACTTTGCGCTGGCCCTGAGTGTTTACCGCGACTGCGCTTATCCGGGCGCACGGCTGCGCATGATCCGTGTGCTTGAACGTTGCGGCGAATATGCATTGGCGCTGGAACTCGGCACGCTGGCCGAACAGGCGCCGCAAAGTGCCGCCGAGCAGCAAGGCTTGCAGCGCATCGTCCCGCGTCTGCGGCGTAAACTCGGTGGCCCGCCGCTCAAGCGTGCCAAGGCCAGAGAGGTCGAGCGCCTCGATTTGCATTTGCCGCGCAGCGATCCGGCGCGGTCGGTGGAATTTCACGTACAAGCGCACTTGCACGCCGATGACGGCCCGGTGCATTACGTCGAGAACAGCCTGATCAATTCACTGTTCGGCCTGTTGTGCTGGCCAGCGATCTTCGCGCCGTTGCCGGGCGCGTTCTTCCACCCGTTCCAGCGCGGCCCGGTGGATCTGCTCAGTGAAGACTTCCTCGAGCGCCGCGCCGAGCTGTTCCAGGCGTGCCTGGGCGAACTCGATGACGGCCGCTACGCCGAGACCATTCGCCAGCGTTTTGTCGACAAGTGGGGCATTCAGTCGCCTTTCGTGTTCTGGGGCGCGCTCAACGAAGACTTGCTGGAGCAGGCGCTGGCCTGTCTGCCCGCCGAACACCTGAAACACTGGTTCAATCGCCTGTTGCTCGACATCAAGGCCAACCGCGCCGGCATGCCGGACCTGATCCAGTTCTGGCCGCAGCACAAGACCTACCGGATGATCGAAGTCAAAGGCCCCGGCGACCGCTTGCAGGACAATCAGCTGCGCTGGCTGGAATTCTGCCACGAGCACCAGATGCCGGTGGCGGTGTGTTACGTGCAATGGGCGGAGCAGAGCGCTTGAGTTACAGCGTTGCCGTGCGTGCACTGTGCGAGTTCACCGCCAAGACCGGTGATCTCGACCTGCGCTTCACCCCGTCACCAACCGCGCTCGAAGGCATCGTCGGCCATCGCACCGTGGCGTCGCGGCGCAGTGAGCAGTACCAGAGCGAAGTGGCTCTGCAAGGCGAATTCGGCGAGCTGAAGGTCAAGGGCAGGGCGGATGGCTACGACCCGGCGCAAAACTGCCTGGAAGAAGTCAAAACCTATCGCGGCGACCTGAGCAGGCAACCGGCCAATCACCGCCAGTTGCACTGGGCGCAGGCGAAAATCTACGGCTGGTTGATGTGCCAGAAACTGCAATTGCAGCAGATCAATCTGGCGCTGGTGTATTTCGACGTCGTCAGCGAAAAGGAAACCTGCCTGGTCGAATCCCACAGCGCCGAGTCACTCCAGACGTTTTTCACGCAGCAGTGCGGCTTGTTCCTGCAATGGGCCGAGCAGGAAATGGCCCATCGCGAAGCGCGCAATCTGGCCGCGCAGCAACTGGCGTTCCCGCATGCGGATTTTCGTCCCGGCCAACGGCATCTGGCCGAATCAGTGTTCAAAGCCGTCAGCACCGGCCGCTGTCTGATGGCCCAGGCACCGACCGGGATTGGCAAAACCCTTGGCACGCTGTTTCCGATGCTCAAGGCCCTGGCGCCGCAGCAACTGGACAAGGTGTTCTTTCTCACCGCCAAGACTCCCGGACGCAAACTGGCGCTCGATGCCAGTCAAGTGTTGTTCAGGCAAGCGCCGGACTTGCCGCTGCGAGTGATGGAAATGGTTGCTCGCGACAAGGCCTGCGAACATCCGGACAAAGCCTGCCACGGTGAATCCTGTCCGTTGGCCCAGGGTTTTTATGATCGCCTGCCGGCTGCCCGCGAATCTGCCAGCCATATCAATCTGCTGGATCAGGCGGCGATGCGTGAAGTTGCCGCGCAGCACAGCGTATGCCCGTATTACCTGAGTCAGGAAATGGCCCGTTGGGCGGATGTGGTGGTTGCCGACTACAACTATTACTTCGACTTCAGCGCGCTGCTGTTCGGCCTGGCCCAGCTCAATCAATGGAAAGTCGCGGTGCTGGCCGACGAGGCGCACAACCTGGTCGAACGCGGCCGGCAAATGTACAGCGCCAGTCTCGACCAGTTCACCCTCGCCAGCGTGCGCAAAACCGCGCCGGCAGCGCTGAAGAATTCCCTGCAACGGGTCAACCGCGAATGGAACGCGCTGCATGCGCCGCAACTGGCGGCGTATCAGGCGTACGACAAGGCGCCGGACAAGCTCCTGCACGCCATCTCGCTGTGTTGCGCGGCCATTGGTGATTACCTCAACGAGCATCCGCAAGGCCTCGACAGCAGCTTGCAGAATTTCTATTTCGATCTGCTGCAATTCGCCCGGGTCGCCGAGCTGTACGACGAGCATTACCTGTTCGATATCAGCAAACGCGACCTCGACCGCAAACGTCCACTGTCGCAACTGTGCCTGCGCAACGTGGTGCCGGCGGCGTTCATCGGCCCGCGCCTGAGCGCGGCGCGCAGCAGCGTGCTGTTCTCGGCCACGCTGAGCCCGCGCAACTACTACGCCGACCTGCTCGGCACGCCCGCCGACACGGTGTGCATCGACGTCGAATCGCCGTTCAGCGCCGAGCAGTTGCAGGTGCACATCGTCAGCCAGATCTCCACCCGTTTTAACCATCGCCAGGCCTCGCTGGAGCCTATCGTCGAGCTGATCGCGCGCCAGTTCAGCGAGCGCCCGGGCAATTACCTGGCGTTCTTCAGCAGTTTCGATTACCTGCAACAGGTCGCGACCTTATTGGCCGAGCGCCATCCGCACATCACCCAGTGGCTGCAATCGCGGGGCATGGCCGAGGGCGCGCGGCAGGCGTTTCTCGACCAGTTCAGCGCCGACAGCCAGGGCGTCGGGTTTGCGGTGCTGGGCGGGGCGTTTGGCGAGGGCATCGATTTGCCCGGCGCGCGGCTGATCGGCGCGTTCATCGCCACGCTGGGGCTGGCGCAGCTCAACCCGGTCAACGAGCAGATGAAGCGGCGCATGGCGGCGATTTTTGGCGCCGGCTACGATTACACATATCTGTACCCGGGCATGCAAAAAGTCGTACAAGCCGCCGGGCGGGTGATTCGCACCCGTGAGGATCGCGGCACGGTCATGCTCATTGATGACCGCTTTGCCGAAAGCCGCATCCAGCAACTGCTGCCGCAGTGGTGGGCAATCAAAAGCGAGCCGGCACTTTCCAAATCAGTGGATTCACGCATACTTCAGCCCATGACAGTGGCTGGTGAGTGTGATGAGTGAAAACAACAGTACCGCAGCGATCGAAGACAGCCGTTTCCGGCTATTGATCGACGCGGTTGTCGACTATGCGATCTACATGATCGACCCCGACGGTACCATCACCAGTTGGAACTCCGGCGCCAAACGCTTCAAGGGCTACGAAGAAGCGGAAATCATCGGCGAGCACTTCTCGCGCTTCTATACCCCGGAAGACCGCGCCAACGGCATGCCGCAACGGGCGCTGGACACTGCGATCCGTGAAGGTCGCTTCGAAGGCGAGGGCTGGCGCGTGCGCAAGGACGGCACGCACTTCTGGTCGCACGTGGTGATCGACCCGATCATCGACCCCAACGGCGAACTGCTCGGTTTCGCCAAGATCACTCGCGACCTCACCGACCGCAAGATGGCCGAGGAAACCCTCAAGCAAAGCGAACAGCAGTTCCGCCTGCTGGTGCAGGGCGTTACCGACTACGCGATCTACATGCTCAGCCCCGAAGGTTGCGTCAGCAACTGGAACCAGGGCGCGCAGCGCATCAAGGGTTACTTGCCGGAAGAAATCATCGGCCAGCATTTTTCGATTTTCTACACCCCCGAAGACCGCGAACTCGGCGAGCCGCAGCGCTCGCTGGAGATTGCCACCCGCGAAGGCCGGTTCGAGAGCCGCAGTTGGCGGATGCGCAAGGACGGCACGCGGTTTCTTGCCCACGTGGTCGTCGATGCGATTCGCGGCGACACCGGCACGCTGCTCGGCTTTGCCAAGATCACCCGTGATGTGACCGAGGCGCACGAGGCGCAGCAGGCCCTGGAAAAGACCCGCGAGGCGTTGTTCCAGGCGCAGAAGATGCAGGCGATCGGCCAACTCAGCGGCGGCATCGCCCATGACTTCAACAACCTGTTGACGGTGATTCTCGGCAATCTCGAGATCGTGCAGAAACGCATCGGCGACGCGCCGAAAATCGCCCGTCTGCTGGAGAACGCCACCCAAGGGGCCTTGCGCGGTGTCTCGCTGACCCAGCGCATGCTGGCCTTCGCCCGGCGTCAGGAACTCAAGACCGAATCGGTGGATATCCCGCAATTGGTGCAAGGCATCACCGGGCTGCTGCGCAGTTCGCTCGGACCGGGCATTCGTATCGAAACACGCTTTCCCGACGACCTGCAGCCAGTGCTGGCCGATAGCAATCAGCTGGAACTGGCGATCCTCAATCTGGCGACCAACGCCCGCGATGCCATGCCCCAGGGCGGCACGGTGATCATTCAGGCGCAAGCCGAAGTGGTGCTGGAACAAACTCATTCGACCCTGGCGGCGGGGCGTTACGTGTGCCTGAGCCTGATCGACAGCGGCGAAGGCATGGACGAAGCCACGCTGGCCTGCGCCCGCGATCCGTTCTTCACCACCAAAGGCCTGGGCAAAGGCACCGGGCTCGGTTTGTCGATGGTGCATGGCTTCATCGAGCAGTTGGGCGGGCGCTTTACTCTCAAAAGCGAGAAGGGCCACGGCACGGCGGCCGAACTGTGGATTCCGGTGGCGCTAGAGCAAACGGCCAGTCGCCCGGCGTACAGCAACGCCGCGCCCATTGCGGTCCCAAGGCTCAGCGTGCTGGTGGTCGATGACGATTCGCTGGTGCTGACCAGCACCAGCCTGCTGCTGGAAGACCTCGGCCACCGCGTCATCGGCGCGACCTCCGGCGCCCAGGCGCTGGCGCTTTTCGATCAGGGCGAAGTCATCGATCTGGTGATCACCGACATGGCCATGCCAAAAATGAGCGGCGCGCAACTGGCTCACGCCTTGCGTATGCTCAAGCCGGATTTGCCGATCATTCTCGCCACTGGATACGCCGAACGTTTGGAAGGCTTCGCCGCCGATCTGCCGCGTCTGCCGAAACCGTTCACTCAGTTGAATCTGGTCCAGATCATCGCCCAGTCGATGAAGTGATGCGCTGGTCGATCCGGCTGAACTAGTGCTGACGCGTGCCTTTCCAAAAGTCTTGTTCACTTTTGGAGGGCACGTCTCTTGTCTCGCATATTGACCCAGCCAAGCGCTGTTGAAGAAGCCTTGGCCGAGCACGACGCCAAGATGTTTGGCTCACCCAAGGAGCGGCTGGATTTCTATCGCCGGGAAATCCAGTACGAAACCAGCATCCTCGCCAACCGCACAGACGCCTACCTGGCGGCGCAGTCGTTTCTGGTGATCGCTTTCGCCTCGTGCATGGCCAACCTAAATCCCGAGTGGGGCAAGATGTTCACTCTTGTCGTGCCGCCGTTTCTGGCGCTGCTTGGCGTGCTCAGTTCGCTGAATGCCTGGCCGGGGATTCGTGCGGCGTACGACATCATCGATCACTGGCACTTCAAACAGAGCCAGTTGCTGCACAGCGAGCCGGTGATGGGCGCGGCGTATGACGAGTCTCCACTGTTCAGCGAAATGGAATCGAGCCACAAGGGCTATCGCAAGTCGCTGCTGTTCTCAGTGCGCACGCCTTGGATTTTTGCGACGTTCTGGGTGATGTTGGGGGTGTATGCGGTGTTTATTCAGGTGACCAATCCTTGAGGTGGATTGGTCGGGGGCAGGGGACAGGTGCTGGATTTTGTGGTGTCTGTGAGATCTTACCCCCTCACCCCAGCCCTCTCCCCAAGGGGGCGAGGGGGAAAGGGAGCAGATCTTCATGCTTTTCAAAATCTACATTCGGCGCGGTATGCCAGGTCGGTGTAGCACGTGAGAACACCTCGGTCAGTCCCCTCTCCCTCGGGGAGAGGGCTAGGGTGAGGGGCTTTTGACTTTTATCACGCGGTTTCCAGCTCACGCCGCGGCGTAACAGCATTCTGCACCGCTGCCGGAATCGGCGGAAAATCCTCATTCAGCACACACAGATGATCAATCGCATCTTCAAATTTCGCATCGGCTTTCTTGCGCAGTGCCCGGTATTGCTCAAAGCGTTCGAAGTCGGTCGGGGTCTGTTCCAGCAGCGCGTTGGCCGCTCGGTTCAGTTCGTGGGCTTCTTCGAACAGTTGACGATTGCGTTCCAGAGCCAGTGCTCTGCAAGCCTTGATTTGCGCAGGAGTCGAGCATTCGTTCATGACTGTGACCTTGTTTGTGTCGGGGTTCCGTTTGATAGGCTGTTCACCGCAGGGGAACCGAACCTGCCGGGTCGCGCTGGATGGTTGGCGCGGTTAAAGGTGTGACCCTTGGGTCGCGCCCGGCGATCCATTTTTTTGTAGAAAAATCTTCGATGATTTTCGTCAAAGCGCAGCGGTTGAAGAATCAGCTTTTTCGTTGCTTCAGACTTTCATAGCGCGCCAGCATCGGCTGTGTGCTGATGCCATGCAGCAGGATACTCAGGGCCACCACCGACAACGTGATGTCGGTACAGACCTTGGCCACGTCGGAATCGAGGCCATGGTTCAGGGCGAAGAACAGATAGAACAGGCTGCCGATGCCACGAATGCCAAACCAGCCGATCAACAAACGCTGCGGCCCGCTGAGCAGATTGCCCCACGGCATCAGCGCCACGCTCAGCGGTCGGATCAGACAGAACAGCACGGCGCCGATCCACAACGCCCGCCAGTCCCAATGCGCAATCAGCACGACGCCGAGCAGGGTCACCAGAAACACTTCCATCGCCCGCTCGACCAGACTGCCGAATGCGAGCATGTCGCCCATCATGATTCCCGCCGCGACCTGGCTGTCTTCCAACTGCTCCGTGTCGCCGTGCACGGCGTTCTGTGGTTCGACGTTCTGATGACCGACCACCGGCTGCACCAGATGCTCGGCAGGTGCCTGGGTGATGCCCGTGGATTTGACTTCCTCCTGACGCAGACCCAGGCCAGCAGCGAAGACCGCAAGAAAGCCGTAGCCGCCAATGGCGTCGGCCACCACGTAGGACAGTGCGATCAGCGCGAGGGTCAGGTAATCGTTCGGGCCGAGGGTGCTGTCCTCGTTGTGAATGCGTAGTAACAGAGCGATGCGGCCAATGCCGCGCCCCATCCAGTAACCGGTGAGCAAACCCGCCGGCACCGCCCACAACAGACTGCGAAGCACCCAGTGCTGCCATTCGCCAGCGCTGCCGTCACCGTGCAGCAACAGCAGACCGAGAATCACGAAAGGGAAAGCCACGCCATCATTGAGCCCGGCTTCACCGGAGAGGCCGAAGCGCACGCTGTCGACGTCCTGCGCATCATTGACCTGCACCAGTGCGGCGAGCACCGGGTCGGTCGGGGCCAGAATCGCGCCGATCAGCAACGACGGTCCCCACGGCAATTGCAGGCCCCAATGCAATAGCAGGCACACGCCGATAATCGTCAGAATCATTACCGGCCCGGCCAGACCAAAAGCGATACGCCAGGTCTTGTGGGCCAACGGCAACCGCAGCTTCAGACCGCAGACGAACAAGGAAAAGAGCACCGCGACTTCAGTCAGGTGCTCCATCCACAATGATGATTCTTCCAGCGGCAATTGCAGCAGGTCGAGGCCGCTGGGGCCGATGGCGATGCCGAGCAGCAGGCACACCGCCGAGGTGGTGACCGGCATCCAGCGCAACCAAGACGACGTCAGGGCCAGCGTCAGCAGCACGGCGCCGAGCACCGCGACCCATACGCCGAAACTCATGACCGCTCACTTCGGTGAATTCTCAAGGACAGGCGCACCGGGTCAGCTCACGGTCGTGCGCAGGTACTCGGGGATGAGCACGTTGAACCACAGCAGAATCATCGACACCAGCATGGTCACCAGCACCAGCAGGCCGACGCCCCACACGCACGCCGAATACAACAGGCCTTGCTCCTTGCGCTCATGCATGAAGGTCGGCAGGCCGACGAACAGCAAAAACGTCGAATAGATTGACGCCGCGCCGAGCACCAGAATCGCCAGCCAGCGGCTCGGGTACAGCCCGGCGATCCCGGCGAGGAAAAACGGCGTCACCGTGTAAGCGGCAAAACCGATGCATTGATTCAGCGTTGGCCGCGCGTCAAATGAACGCGACATCCATCTGATAAACCCGCCGATAACCGCCACACCGGCGACAATCGTCACGTACAGCAGCACGCTCAACTGCAGGGCGCTGGCCGTGCTCAGGCGCACGTTCTCACCCGCGGCGAGGCTCCAACCGACTTGAGTGGTGCCGATGAACAGGCACACGGCCGGAATCAACGCGAGCAGCAGCAAATGCGCGAGGTAGTGGCGGGGATGGGTTTCTTCTTCGCGGCGGATATCGGTCCAGGCGAAGTTGGGTTGGGTGAAGAGTCTGACGAGGGGGGCGGACATGACAACCTCCTGTTCCAGTTGGCCCGTAGGCGCTTAAAGGTATGGAGAGATGCCATGCCGCTCGGGTTCAGTTTTTCTGCTGCACGGTTACAGCATCGGTTTGCCGCCGGTCACGCCGTAGCGCTGGCCGGTGATATAGCTGGCTTCGTCGGAGGCCAGCAGCACGTAAATCGGTGCGACTTCCACCGGTTGGCCCGGACGGCCGAGCGGGGTGCTGCCGCCGAAGTTCTGTACTTCTTCGTCGGGCATGGTCGAGACGATCAGCGGCGTCCAGATCGGGCCAGGGGCGACGCTGTTGACGCGAATTTCCTTCGGCCCGAGCATCTGCGCCAGGCCACCGGTGAAATTGGCGATTGCGCCTTTGGTGGTGGCGTACGCCAGCAGAGTCGGCTTGGGCATGTCCGAGTTGACCGAGCTGGTGTTGATAATCGACGAACCGGGGCGCATGTGTTTGATCGCCGCCTGGCAGATCCTGAACATGGCAGTGATATTCACGTCGAAGGTCATCACCCATTCGTCATCGGGGATTTCTTCGAAGTTTTCGTGGGTCATCTGGAACGCGGCGTTGTTGACCAGAATGTCGATGCGGCCAAAGCGCTCGACGGTCTTGTCGACCAGCGCCTGGCACTGAGCCTTCTCGGCGATATCGCCCGGCAGCAGGATGCACTGACGCCCGGCCTGCTCGACCCAGCGTGCGGTTTCCTTGGCGTCTTCGTGTTCATTCAGGTAAGCCACGGCGACGTCGGCGCCTTCACGGGCGAAGGCAATCGCCACCGCGCGACCAATGCCGCTGTCGGCACCGGTGATCAACGCAATCTTGCCGGCGAGGCGGCCGGAACCGACGTAACTTTGCTCGCCGCAGTCTGGATACGGTTCCATCTTGCGTTGCGAGCCGGGCACCGGTTGGGCTTGTTTCGGGAAGGGTGGTTTTGGATAGTCAGTCATCGCAGGGTCTCCTGATTTCAAGTCCAGTGTTCCGGGTTGACCCGGTGGCTTTGCCTTGAGTTCGATCGGATTTGCGCTGGATTCTGGTTGGCGATGCAAAACCAATGTGGGAGCGAGCCTGCTCGCGAAAGCGGTCTGTCAGACGATAAATATGTCGACTGACACTGCGCTTTCGCGAGCAGGCTCGCTCCCACAGGGGATCACTTACAAAGGGGAATCTCGGGGCAGGATCAGAGATTGCGGTTAGCCAAAGCCCGCTCCATCCGCGCAATCCCTTCTTCGAGCAACGCCCTCGGGCAACCGAAGTTCAAGCGCACGAACTGCTGATGCCGGTCGCCAAAATCGAGCCCGGCACTCAGGCCGACCTTGCCCTGTTCGAGGAAGAACCGCTGCGGATCCGGCAGGTCCAGCGCGGTGCAATCGAGCCACGCCAGATACGTGCCCTGCGGCACATTGATGGTCACGCCCGGCAACCGCGTGCGTACGGCGTTCACCAGCCAGTCGCGGTTGGCCTGCAGGTAGATTTTCAATTCCGCGAGCCAAGGCCCGGCTTCGCTGTAGGCGACGCGGGTGGCTTCCATGCCCAGCGGGTTGACGCTGTCGACCATGCCGCAGCGGGCGTGGTTGACGCGTTCACGCAGCGCGGCGTCCTGAATGATCATGAACGAGGTCTTCAGACCGGCGATGTTGTAGGCCTTGCTCGCCGACATCAGGGTGATCGTGCGTTTGGAAATTTCCGGACTCAGCGATGCGGTGGGAATGTGCACGCGGCCGTCGAAGCACAGTTCGGCGTGAATTTCGTCGGAGATGATCCACGCGTCCTGCGCTGCGCAGATGTCCGCGACTGCCTGCAATTCTTCGCGGGCGAAGACCTTGCCGATCGGGTTGTGCGGGTTGCTCAACAGCAGGGCGCCGCCGCCTTTCAGTGACTCGCGCAGTGCGTCCAATGGCGTGGCGTAAGTGCCATCGGCCTGGGCTTCGAATTGCAGCTCGACCTTGTTCAGGCCCCAATGCCCCGGCGCATGGCGCAGCGGCGGATAGTTCGGCACTTGCACGACGACATTCTGCTGCGCCTGGACCAACGCCTTGAGCGCCATGTTGAAGCCCGATTCCACGCCCGGCAGGAAAATCAGCTCCTGCGGTTTGACCTGCCATGCGTACTTGTTCCACAGGTCGGCGACGATGGCGTCGCGCAGGTTGTCCTGGGCCACGCTGTAACCGAGCAGCGGGTGCAGCAGGCGCTGTTGCAAGGCTTGAACGATGACCGGCGGCGCGGCGAAATCCATGTCAGCGACCCACATCGGCAACACATCGGCCGGGTAGCGGCTCCACTTGGTACTGCCAGTGTGGTGGCGGTCGAACAGCTGATCAAAATCGAAAGTCATGCGCGGTCTCGTCGAGGCGGGTTTGGTTCTGCCGGACATTCTATGCGCAACGCGACCTGTGTGGGAGCGAGCCTGCTCGCGAATACGTCGGGTCAGGCAGCATCGAGTTGGATGACCCAGCGCTTTCGCGAGCAGGCTCGCTCCCACAGGGGGGTGTGCACTGGCTGGAAATCCGGGCCAGACACCCGACGGTCGGTTTTCACACAATCGGCAAGGTCTTTGTCTACAGTGAAAAAGTCGGCGTCAAGGCGTCGCAACCGTGATTGTCCAGATAAAGCCCGGCGCAAGTACCGGGTTCCACCTGATCAGGAGTGCACGATGGATCTCAGCCGTCGTCAGTTCTTCAAGGTCGCCGGTATCGGCCTTGCAGGCTCAAGCCTGGGCGCGTTGGGCATGGCCCCGACGGCGGCCTTCGCCGAGCAGGTGCGTCACTTCAAGCTCGCCCACACCCGTGAAACCCGCAACACCTGCCCGTATTGCTCGGTCGGTTGCGGTTTGATCATGTACAGCCAGGGCGATGCCGGCAAGAACGTGGCGCAAAACATCATTCACATCGAAGGCGATGCCGACCACCCGGTCAATCGCGGCACGCTGTGCCCGAAAGGCGCGGGCCTGCTCGACTTCATTCACAGCCCCGGCCGCTTGCAGTACCCGCAAGTGCGCAAGCCCGGCAGCAATGAATGGACGCGCATCGGCTGGGACGAAGCCCTCGATCGCATCGCCGACCTGATGAAGGCCGACCGCGACGCCAACTTCATCGAGAAAAATGCCAACGGGCAAACGGTGAATCGCTGGCTGACCACCGGTTTTCTCGCGGCATCGGCGGCATCCAACGAAGCCGGCTACATCACTCAGAAGGTGATTCGCAGCCTCGGTCTGCTGGGGTTCGATAACCAGGCGCGTGTCTGACACGGCCCGACGGTGGCAAGTCTTGCCCCGACGTACGGCCGTGGTGCCATGACCAACACCTGGACCGATATCGCCAACGCGAATCTGATCCTGGTGATGGGTGGCAACGCAGCAGAAGCGCATCCGTGCGGCTTCAAATGGGTGACCGAGGCCAAGGCGCACAACGCCGCGCGGCTGATCGTGGTTGACCCGCGTTTTACCCGGACCGCTTCGGTGGCCGACTATTACGCGCCGATCCGCACCGGTACCGACATCGCCTTCATGGGCGGATTGATCAATTACCTGCTGACCGAGGACAAGATCCAGCACGAATACGTGCGCAATTACACCGACGTGTCGTTCATCGTCAAAGCCGGCTATGGCTTCGAAGACGGCCTGTTCAGCGGCTATGACGCGGAAAAACGCAGCTATACCGACAAGTCCGGCTGGGGTTACGAATTCGCCGAGGACGGTTTCGTCCGCGTCGACCCGACCCTGCAAGACCCGCGCTGCGTCTATCAACTGATGAAGCAGCATTACAGCCGCTACAACATCGACCTGGCCAGCCAGATCTGCGGCATGCCGGTCGACGCGATGCAGAAAATCTGGGAAGAGATCGCCACCTGCTCGACACCGGGCAAGACCATGACGATTCTCTACGCGCTCGGCTGGACGCAGCACTCGATTGGCGCGCAGATCATTCGCAGCGCGGCGATGGTGCAATTGCTGCTGGGCAACGTCGGCATGCCCGGCGGTGGCGTCAATGCGCTGCGCGGGCACTCGAACATCCAGGGTCTGACCGATCTCGGCCTGCTGTCCAACGCCTTGCCCGGCTACCTCACGCTGCCCAGCGACAGCGAGCAGGACTATGGCCAGTTCATCTTCAAACGCACACAGGTTCCGCTCAGACCGGGGCAGCTTTCGTACTGGCAGAACTACAGCAAATTCCACGTCAGCCTGATGAAATCCTGGTACGGCGCCAATGCCACCGCCGAGAACAACTGGCTGTTCGATCATTTGCCGAAGCTCGACATCCCCAACTACGACGTGCTGAAAATGTTCGATCTGATGAGCCAGGGCAAGGTCAACGGCTACTTTTGCCAAGGCTTCAATCCGATCGCTGCGTTACCGGACAAGAACCGCGTGATGGGCGCATTGGCCAAGCTCAAGTGGCTGGTGGTAATGGACCCGCTGGCCACGGAGACCTCGGAGTTCTGGCAGAACGTCGGGCCGTACAACGATGTGAAAACCGCCGAAATCCAGACCGAAGTCATTCGCCTGCCGACCACCTGTTTTGCCGAGGAAGACGGCTCGCTGGTCAACAGCAGCCGCTGGCTGCAATGGCACTGGAAAGGCGCCGACGGCCCCGGCGAAGCGCAGACTGACATTCGCATCATGAGCGAACTGTTCCTGCGCCTGCGCCAGCGTTATCAGACCGAAGGCGGCAAGTTTCCTGATCCGCTGCTGAAACTGTCGTGGCCGTACAAGATCCCCGACGAGCCTTCGCCGGAAGAACTGGCGCGGGAAATCAACGGCACCGCTGTCAGCGATTTCACCGATGCCAGCGGCGTCACGGTCAAGGCCGGTACGCAACTGGCAGGCTTCGGTTTGCTCAAGGATGACGGCAGCACCGCGTCCGGTTGCTGGATTTTCGCCGGCAGCTGGACCGAGGCCGGCAACCAGATGGCCCGGCGCGATAACGCCGACCCGTTCGGCATGCACCAGCATCAGGGCTGGGCGTGGGCGTGGCCGGCCAATCGGCGGATTCTCTACAACCGCGCCTCGGCGGACCCGGCGGGCAAACCGTGGGACCCGAAAAAGCGGCTGGTGTGGTGGAACGGCAAGACCTGGACCGGCACCGATGTGCCGGACTACAAGGCCGACGTGCCGCCGGAAGCCGGGATGAATCCGTTCATCATGAACCCCGAAGGCGTGGCCCGGTTCTTCGCCGTCGACAAGATGAACGAAGGCCCATTCCCTGAGCACTACGAGCCGTTCGAAACGCCGATCGGCATCAACCCGCTGCACCCGCAAAACAAGAAGGCCACCAGCAACCCGGCGGCGCGGATCTTCGATTCGGTCTGGGAAACCCTCGGCGAAGCCAAGGACTTCCCGTACGCCGGCACCAGCTACCGGCTTACCGAGCACTTCCACTTCTGGAGCAAACACTGCAAGTTGAATGCGATTGCTCAGCCCGAGCAGTTCGTGGAAATCGGTGAGGTGCTGGCGAACGAGAAGGGCATCGCTGCCGGTGATCGCGTGCGTGTCAGCTGCAAGCGCGGGTTTATCGAAGCGGTGGCGGTGGTGACGAAAAGGATCCGGCCGCTGCAGGTCAACGGCCAGGTCGTGCATCAGATCGGCATCCCGCTGCACTGGGGTTTCACCGGCCTGACGCGCCACGGTTACCTGACCAACACCCTGGTGCCGTTCCTCGGCGATGGCAACACTCAGACCCCGGAATCCAAGTCATTCCTGGTCAACGTGGAGAAACTGTAAATGGCCAGCCAAGACATCATTGCCCGCTCGGCCACCACCACCGTGCCGCCGTCGGTAAGGACTCAGCAGGGCGTTGCCAAGCTGATCGACACGACCAAGTGCATCGGTTGCAAGGCCTGCCAGGTCGCCTGCTCGGAATGGAACGAGCTGCGCGACGAGGTCGGCCACAACCACGGCACCTACGACAATCCGCAGGACCTGACGGCGGATTCGTGGACGCTGATGCGCTTCACCGAGCACGAAACCGACGCCGGCAACCTCGAATGGCTGATCCGCAAGGACGGCTGTATGCACTGCGCCGAGCCCGGTTGTCTGGCCGCGTGCCCGAGCCCCGGGGCGATCATTCAGCATGCCAACGGCATCGTCGATTTCGATCAGGACCACTGCATCGGTTGTGGCTATTGCATCACCGGTTGCCCGTTCAACATTCCGCGCATTTCGCAGAAGGATCACAAGGCCTACAAATGCACACTGTGTTCCGACCGGGTGGCGGTCGGGCTGGAGCCGGCCTGCGTGAAAACCTGCCCGACCGGCGCGATCGTCTTCGGCACCAAGGAAGACATGAAAGAACACGCCGCCGAACGCATCGTCGACCTGAAAAGCCGTGGCTTTGAAAACGCCGGTTTGTACGACCCGGCAGGCGTTGGTGGCACCCACGTGATGTACGTGCTGCATCACGCCGACACGCCAAAAATCTATGCAGGTTTGCCGGACCATCCGGCGATCAGTCCGCTGGTGGGCTTGTGGAAAGGCATCAGCAAACCCCTCGGCCTGTTGGCGATGGGTGCGGCGGTGCTGGCCGGGTTCTTCCACTACGTGCGCATCGGGCCGAATCGCGTCGAGGAGGATGAACATCCGACGCCACCCGACAACTCGGTGCACGTGGTCGATCCGACGGTGCACACCTTCGATCCACGCGGGGAGGAGCGGCCATGAGCAACAAGACGATCCTGCGTTACAGCGCCAACCAGCGCACCAATCACTGGCTGGTGGCGATCCTGTTTTTCATGGCCGGGTTGTCCGGGCTGGCGTTGTTTCATCCGTCGCTGTTCTGGCTCAGTAATCTGTTCGGCGGCGGCACCTGGACGCGGATTCTGCACCCGTACATGGGCATCGCCATGTTTGTGCTGTTCCTCGGCCTGGTGTTCAGCTTCTGGCGCACCAATTTCTTCATCGCCAATGACCGCCAGTGGCTGCGGCGGATCAACCGGGTGATGGTCAACGATGAGGAAAGCGTGCCGCCGGTGGGCAAGTACAACGCCGGGCAAAAGTTGCTGTTCTGGACTTTACTGCTGTGCATGCTCGCGTTGCTGTTCACCGGGCTGGTGATCTGGCGCGCGTGGTTCAGCGCGTACTTCGGCATCACCACGATCCGCTGGGCCATGCTGCTGCATGCGCTGGCTGGATTCGTGCTGGTGCTGAGCATCATCGTGCACATCTACGCCGGCTTGTGGATCAAGGGTTCGGTCGACGCCATGTTGCATGGCTGGGTCAGCCGGCCGTGGGCGAGAAAACACCATGAACTGTGGTACCGCGAGGTGACCCGCGACGAACAGCCTCGGGACGTGCCCGAGCGACCGCTGACAAAAAAGGGCTGACTTTTGCCAAGCATTCTCGAACCTGGGGAAATCGAGGCGGCGGCCAGTTCGCCGCCGTTTCTGTATCTGCCGCCACGTAACCTGTTTGTCCTGCGCGCTGAGCGCCTCGAGCGTCTGGCCGAGGGCAATGGGTTGGCGGATTATCTGCGGCTGATGGCCGGGTTGTGCCGGGCGCAGCAGCAGGTCTTCGACGATCCGCCGCTCACCGCGCCGTTTGATGCGCAGCGTTTCGAAGCCTGTCAGCAACACGGTCTGCCACCATTCGCGGCAGATACCTTGGTGCGCGAAGATGCCTGGCAGCCGTGGCTGGACGCCTTGCTGCAGCGCTGTGCGCCAGCGGATCAACCTGCAGTGATCGACGCGCTGGACACTCTGCGCGGGGCCAGTTCCGGCCAGTTGCGCGCGTGGGCGGTGGCGCTGGTCAGTGGGCAGTATTCGCTGGTGCCGGCGGCGCTGGTGCCGTTTCTCGGCGCCGCGCTGCAAACCGCCTGGAGCCACTGGCTGCTCAGTGTGCCAAATCTGCAACTCAAGCCTGGCGACAGCCTCAGCCAATGCCCGGCCTGTGGTTCGCCGGCCATGGCCGGGGTGATTCGCCATCGCGGCAAGCACAACGGTTTGCGCTATCTGGTGTGTTCGCTGTGCGCCTGCGAATGGCATGTGGTGCGGGTCAAGTGCGTGTATTGCGAGCAAAGCAAAGGCCTTGAGTATCTGAGCCAGGAAGACGACCGGCACAGCGCCGAACAGGCGCCGCTGCGCGCCGAAGTCTGCCCGAGTTGCAACAGCTACCTGAAATTGCTCTATCTGGAGAACGACGCCGAAGCCGAGGCGTTGTCGGCGGATCTCGGCAGTTTGCTGCTGGACATGCGTCTGGCCCAGGACGGCTATCAGCGTCTGGCGCCCAATCTGTTGCTGGCGCCGGGAGACGAATGACCAGAGCGAAACTGTGGAAGGGGGTGTGCTCCCACAGGTTTTGTGGTGACCAACAATGTTCATTCCACCCCGAATCCCTGTGGGAGCTGGCTTGCCAGCGATTGGTCGGCACATCCACCACCTTCTTTGACGGACCCACCGCAATCGCTGGCAAGCCAGCTCCCACAAGTCTATGTGCCGAATCACAAAGCCCGGTCAGCCCCGGATTTCCCTGTGGGAGCGAGCCTGCTCGCGAAGGCGTCGTTTCAGACACATCATCTTTGACTGACTTACCGCATTCGCGAGCAGGCTCGCTCCCACAGGTTTTTGTGGTGACCAACAATGTTCATTCCGCCCCGAATCCCTGTGGGAGCTGGCTTGCCAGCGATTCGGTCGGCACATCCACCGCCTTCTTTGACTGACCCACCGCAATCGCTGGCAAGCCAGCTCCCACAAGTCTATGTGCCGAATCACAAAGCCCGGTCAGCCCCGGATTTCTCTGTGGGAGCGAGCCTGCTCGCGAAGGCGTCAGGTCAGCCACATCCACACCAACTGACACACCGCATTCGCGAGCAGGCTAGCTCCGGCAGTGCGTCTACACTTCTGAAACCCTTTTGGGAGCAAGCTTGCTCTCAAAAGGGATTGTTTCAGTGAAATCAGGAGTGGCTGATGTCTTCCAGCGTTGCCCTGCGGTTGCCGTCCATTGATGGGTTGTTGCGTCATCCGGCGTGCGCGCCGTTGGCCGAGCGTTACGGCCGGGATTCGTTGCTGACTGGCCTGCGTCAGTTGCTTGATGAGCTGCGGCCCGGCGTATTGAGCGGGCAATTGGCGGCCGTGGAGATCGGCCCCGAAGTGCTCGCCGGCCGCGTCGGCGAACGCTTGGCGCAACAGCAGCGCAGTCAGGTCCGTCGGGTGTTCAATCTGACCGGCACGGTGCTGCACACCAATCTCGGCCGCGCCTTGCTGCCCGAAGAAGCCATTGAAGCGGTGGAGATGGCTGCACGCTATCCGCTCAATCTCGAGTTCGATCTGGCGAGCGGCAAGCGCGGTGATCGTGACGACCTGATCGAAGGCCTGATCCGCGAACTGACCGGCGCCGAAGCCGTGACCGTGGTCAACAACAATGCCGCTGCCGTGCTGCTCACGCTCAACAGCCTCGGCGCGCGCAAGGAAGGCATCATTTCCCGTGGCGAGCTGATCGAAATCGGCGGCGCTTTCCGCATCCCCGACATCATGGCCCGGGCCGGCGTGCGCCTGCACGAAGTCGGCACCACCAACCGCACCCATGCCCGGGATTACCAAGCGGCAATCGGTCCGCGCAGCGGTTTGATCATGCGCGTACATGCCAGCAACTACAGCATCGAAGGCTTCACCGCGCGGGTGGCGACTGCTGAACTGGCCGAGTTGGCGCACGCCCATGGCTTGCCGTTGCTGGAGGACCTGGGCAGCGGCAGTCTGCTCGACCTGACGCGCTGGGGGCTGCCGGCGGAACCGACCGTGCGGCAAGCGCTGCTCGATGGCGCTGACATCGTCACCTTCAGCGGCGACAAATTGCTCGGCGGGCCGCAGGCCGGGTTGATCGTCGGGCGCAAAGAACTGATCGCGAAGATCAAGAAGAATCCACTGAAGCGCGCACTGCGGGTCGACAAATTGACCTTGGCCGCGCTGGAGGCGGTGCTCGGTCTGTACCGCGATCCGGATCGCCTCGCCGAGCGTCTGCCGAGCCTGCGCCTGCTGACCCGGCCGCAAGCCGAGATTCATGCTCAGGCTCTGCGTTTGCAACCGTTGCTCGCCGATGTGTTGGGCGAGGTCTGGCAGGTCAGCGCTGTCGAGGTGCTGGGCATGATCGGCAGCGGCAGCCAACCGGTGGCGCGCTTGCCGAGTGCAGCGCTGTGTTGTCGCCCGCAAGTGTCCAGGCGCTGGCGCGGGCGCTATCTGCTCAATCTTGAAGCGGCGTTGCGCGGATTGCCGATCCCTGTGCTTGGGCGAATCGGCGACGATGCGCTGTGGCTGGATCTACGCCAGCTCGACGATGAGCCAGCGTGGCTGGCGCAGTTGCCGCAATTGCAGGTCGACCGGTGATCGTCGGCACGGCGGGGCACATCGACCACGGCAAGACCTCGCTGTTGCAGGCGCTGACCGGGCAAACCGGCGACCGCCGCCCGCAGGAGCGCGAACGCGGCATGACCATCGACCTCGGTTATCTCTACGCCGAACTCGCAGCGGGCGCCGGGCTGACCGGCTTCATCGACGTGCCCGGCCACGAAAAATTCACCCACAACATGCTCGCCGGCGCGCAGGGCATCGATCTGGTGTTGCTGGTGGTCGCGGCCGACGACGGCGTGATGCCGCAGACGCGAGAGCATCTGGCGATCGTCGAACTGCTCGGCATTCCCCGCGCGCTGGTGGCGATCACTAAATGCGACCGGGCGGGAGCGGGCAGGGTGGAAGAGGTGCAGCGTCAGGTGCTCGATTTGCTGGCGCCCGGGCCATTTGCTGATGCGCCGATTTTTACCGTGTCGAGCTTGAACGGGCAGGGCGTCGATGAGTTGCGCGCGGCGTTATTGCAGTCACACAACGAGGTGCAGGCGCGCGGTTGCGAAGGCGGCTTTCGTCTGGCGATTGATCGGGCGTTCAGCGTCGCGGGTGCGGGGATTGTGGTCACGGGCACGGCGCTATCGGGCACGGTTGCAGTGGGCGACAAACTGGTTCTGGCGCCTGCCGGCAAATCGGTGCGCATCCGTGGCCTGCACGCGCAAAACCAGGCCGCCGAACAGGCCTTCGCCGGCCAGCGCGTGGCGCTGAACCTCAGCGGCGAACGTCTGGAACTGACGCAGATCCACCGTGGCCAATGGCTGCTGGCGGACTGGCTGCACGCCCCGACCCAGCGCGTCGACATCGACTTTCAGCTGTTGCCGGGCGAGCGCACCTTTGAACATTTTCACCCGGTGCATCTGCACCTCGGCACCCAAGATGTCATCGCCCGCGTCGCTTTGCTACAAGGCCCGCGCCTGAGCCCCGGCGAGCGCATGTTCGCGCAACTGCTGATCAACGCGCCGGTGCACGCAATGAATGGCGATCGATTGATCCTGCGCGACGCCAGCGCCCAGCGAACCCTCGGCGGCGGCACAGTGCTCGACCCATTCGCTCCGGCGCGCCAACGCCGCAGCCCGGAACGCCTCGCGCAACTGCAAACCCTCGGCCTCAGCGTCAGCCTCGAACAGGCCCTGCCGGCACTGCTCAATCACAGCCCCGGCGGCCTCGACCCGCAACGCCTCGAACGCCAGTTCAACCGCCCGCGCCCGCAGTGGACGCTGGCAGAAAACATCCGCCTGATCGACACCCGCCAAGGTCCGCTGCTGTTCAACGTGCAGCGCTGGGGCCAGTTGAAATTCACTTTGCTCGAGCAACTGGCGCGATTCCACGAACAGGAACCCGACCAGATGGGGCCGGACCGTGATCGCCTGCGCCGCTTCAGCGCGCTGGCACTGGAACGCTCGACGTTCATCAGCCTGCTCGACGAACTGCTCAACGCCGGCTCGATCCGCGCCAGCGGCCCCTGGCTGCACCTGCCCGACCATCAGGTGCGCCTGAATGCCGACGACGAAATCCTCTGGCAGCAATTACAGCCGTTGTTCGAACAGGCCGGTTTCGACCCACCGTGGGTACGCGACGCCGCGAAAATGCTCGGCGAAGACGACGCCAGCGTCCGCCTGGTGCTGCGCAAACTCGCACGGCTGGGCCTGATGCACCAGGTGGTGCGCGACCTGTTTATCAGCGACATCGTCCTGCGGCAAATGGCGGCGCTACTGCTGAAACTCGCCGAAGAAAATCCGTCGATTCAAGTGACAACCTTCCGCGATGCGCTAGGCTTGGGACGCAAACGCTGTATTCAGTATCTGGAATATTTCGACCGACTCGGCCTGACCCGCCGCCTCGGCGAATCCCGCCAGATCCGCCCCGACAACGCGCTGGCTGACGCCTGCGGACCCTGAGTTCAGGAAGACAATCGCGCCCGGTGGCGCGGCCGGGCTTCAAACCCGGTTGGGGACGGCATCCGTTCCCGGGCAGGTTCGACTCCGGCTGTCTTCCGCCACCTGTAACGCATTCAAATTTTTTGTTCCTTAATGTTGGTCGTCGTGGTGCGACTGATAGTTCTGACTCGTATGTTATCTATCTCGCATAAGTTATTACTCTGTATGCTAAAACCCGGTGTGGGAATTCGACGTATGCAGGTGAGTCCAGATATAACCTGTATGCATAGTTTTTCCAAGCGCCATTGTTAGCTAAGTTAGGCCCATAAAGCGTTGCAATAGGCTGTTTGTCTTGCGTGTTGAGATAAATTGTGAATACACCGCTTCCGCCGCGATGATCGAAACTTAATTCGCAAGGCTCACCCTTTTTTCCATTGCTATATTGTTTGCGCAAAGTGATGAAGTATCCGCTCTGTACAGTTTTTGATCTTAGAAAAAAATCTTCATTTGTTTGAATTATGGTGCCTGCGCTTATCTCCCAGCCATTCAAGTTCGAATTTGTGAATGTCGTCAGGTCGTCAAATCCTTTGCTAATATTATAATTGCGTGTTGGAAGCCTGATTTTTCTGCCTGTTTCATTTCCATCGAAAATGATTTGAACCTCGACTTTCAAGGTCGAACCGTCCGCTATTAAAGCCAGCTTTTCTACAGGTACCGGATGTTTTAACCCTCCCAGATCTTCCGCCGTAACTTCTTTCCCTTTATAAGCCTCTTCAACAATTCCCGTACTGCCATCACTTTTGATTTCGGTATATGTCAGCCAAACTCTTTGCCCAACGGCAATCAACGGCCAAGCCGCCGTCCGCGTATGATCCGTCGGCAACAAATCCGCCGGATCCAGCACATCTCCCGTCACCCGATCAATCGCCGGAGTGGGTAATCCGGGATGGCCGTCGGCAATGTCCTGCACACCCAGTGTCAGTGGCAGGGAATCCCGTGTTTCAGATCCGGTTGTCTTGCTGTAATCCACAGTGACGTTCCTGCCGAAACTGTACGCAAGCACCTTGTTGTCCAGCGCAATCTCCTGCGTTCCCAGTGCTCTGACCACGTGAGGCGGCGAGGTATCGGAGCCATCGGCGGGAACGCCCGGGGCGGCGGTCCAGCGCACGACGAGTACATCATTGAGCTGAATGGAAGGATCGAAGACCAGGGCGGTCAGCGCATCTTTCGCTGCAAGCGGATCCAGGCTGTTGCCTGGTGCCTGTTTGATTATGGGCGCTACCAGATCCGGCGCCGCTTCGCCAATGATCTCGGCCTCAGCCGTTCCGGAATGACCAATGACGCTGCCCGCCGGCCGTTCCAGTTCAAACCGCACCTGCAAGCGTGCGCCGGAAGTCAGCTGATCGTTGGGTAGTTCCAGAATGCAGGGTTGCAGTACCCCGAACCTGTCGGTGATCACGCCCGGTTGAGTCGATTTCTCGGTCGCTTCGTTCAGTCGATAAAACGCCTTGACCGTGTCGCCCTTTTGAAAATGCGAGGTAGTGGGAGAAATGACGATCAATAGCGGCCGACCGTCGAGTTTTTCGAGGTCCACAAGCGCAGGATTGTCCATGTCATCGTCCGCAATTTCGCGCAAGAGTGGCTTGGGCAGAAATGTGCGCTCAAGATCAATGTTGGCAAAAATGAACTTCGACCAGCGGCTTTTGTGGGTCGGATTTTTCAGTTGATCAATCACGGTGTAGGAGAACGGACAGTTGTTGATACTGCCGATTTCTTTCAGCCTGTCGTAATCAATCAGCACCGAGAACGGCTTGCCGGCTTCTTCCGGCGTCACCCTGTGAGTGAAACGCTGGCGATTGATCTCGTATTCCACCGCATCGTAGGCTCGGCAATAAGGGTAATCGAACTTCAGGAGTACGCCTTTCTCAGCCTCATCCTTGTCAATCACCGCCGGATCGCCAAGCCGCTCTGGCAGGCTGATCATTAGTCCCGGGTGATCACCGGTGCCAGGCACATTGTTGCCGCCGGGTAAGTTGTCGTTGTAGAGCACCCACGTTTCGATGGATTCGCTGTCATTGCCGCTGATGGTTTTCAGCACGTATTTGATGACATTAATGATGCCGTCGCGAAATTCGCTCTGAAACACGGTAAAAGTCATTCGCTCGTTGACGACTGGCTGCGCATTGCCGCTCTGAACCCCGTTGACGTAGAGCCTGATGTCGACAAATTGGCCAATGTCCAGAGGCGGGTCGACCACCACTTGCACAGCCGGCGCGCGGACACCACTGCGTGTGACTTCTCCAAAAATCCCCAACGGCACGCCCAATACCGGCACGCCTTCCGGCGCCGGCGGGTCGCTGATAACCCCCTCGGTCGCCAGGTATATTTTCACGGGATGCAGTGTCATGACGTCGTTGTCGGATTGAGCATTGTCCATCGCACACCTTCCTGATGAGACGGCCAGGGAGGGCTGGCCGGGATGGAGATATCAGATACCGGGTGGGGGAAGTTGGCTACTGTCAGATCTGACAGTGGAGGGCGGATTTGCGACGGACGGTTGGTTTGTTTTCGACGATACGCTGCCCCTTGCCGGCGCACGACCAGAGGCGCGGCCGGGCTTCAAACCCGGTTGGGGACGGCATCCGTTCCCGGGCAGGTTCGACTCCGGCTGTCTTCCGCCAGTTTTCCAAAGCAAAGATCGCAGCCTTCGGCAGCTCCATCGATTTGTAGGAGCTGCCGAAGGCTGCGATCTTTTGATTTTCGGTGATACGAGAAGGTTAGAGATTACGCTGCGCTTCCATCCGGTCATGCAAAATTCTGATTATCGCGATCCCATAGGCGGTGATTCGAAAATAAATCACGTGACTCTCCACGCTGCAGCGTCGGTAACCGGGGCGGATCGCGTCGCATGCGGGTGCTGTTTTGGGACGATCAGCCAACTGCTCGAAAGACGCAGTCAGGATGTCGATGTAGCGATTGGCCTGATCCAAACCCCATTGTTGAGCTGTATAGGTCCAGATAGCCTCAAGATCCGCTTCGGCGGCGGGGGTAAGTCGGTATTCAGCCATGCGCCCTCAACATTCTCTTTTTGAAAGCATCAGCATCGAATGGCCGGGGGGCACCACTGGATTCTCCTTCTCGAAGGGCTGCGCGGACGGTTTCCAGTTCAGCGTTTCGCTCTTGCTCTCGACGGATCAAATCGCGGATATATTCGCTGTCGTTGGTGTAATGTCCCGCTTCTATTTGAGCTTTGATCCAATGGTCTTGCTGGTCAGTCACGGTTATGGTTTTTCTTACGGTAGCCATGGTCGGGCCTTTTGCGGATGGGGAGCTTTGCGCAAATTATCATACTAATGGTGCGCTAGCGAGTATGAGCCTAGCCGTTACAAGAACGAATCACAGCCTTCGGCAGCTCATGCGTATATCACTCGAACTGCCGCAGGCTGCATTTTCAGACCCGCAACCGAATCTGCTGCCCGAGCACATCCATCGGGTTAAATAATCCGTCCCTTTGTGATCGCGAGCAGGCTCGCTACCCCAGGTTCCTTCAGTGGTCGCAAAGTTTGCGTCCGACCAGGATCAATGTGGGAGCGAGCCTGCTCGCGAAGAGGCCGGCACGGGCATCGCATAACTCAGCCGGCCCGCATTACCCCGGCAATTCCAGATTATCCAGCACCCGATTCACCGCCAGTTCCCCGAGCATGATCAGCTGCGCAATCCCCATCAACGTTCGGCGTTGCGATGGCTTGACCAATCCGGCGAATTCCTGGGCGATGGTTTTGGCGGAGGCGAGGGTTTCGCAGGCATTGGCCAGCAAGTCTTCGTTTTTGGTGTCGGCGGTGACGGCATACATCGCGCGGGGGCTGAAGGGTGGCGGGGTAGAGCCGGGTGGGCAGAGGTAATGGTCGAGGGCGCGGTCGGCGGCTTGGTGAAGTTTTTTCGAATCGAGGGATTCGTAGGGGGAGGTGGGATCGGATTCTGGTGGGTTTGGTGTTGGTTTGATCATGGTGAAGCTCCTATTAGGTGGAGCCGTCAGGCACTGTCGCTAAACAGTGAGGTGGCGGCTGTACGCAGGTTAGCGAACCGGTTATAGGCACCCGGCAGACCCGAAGGTCTCCCACATACAGCCACCATGGCGCAGTCGCAGACATTGAACCCGCGACAAAGCATGGAACGCTGATGCACCTATTCAAGATCCGGGTCGCTAAACCCGATCGCTGATTCGTCAGCGACCGCACCACAATAGAACCCGCCCCCAAGGCGCACAAGCCGGCGGATTCTGGCTTGGCTGTAGGCAACGGCGCAAGGATTTGTAGCCTTGAGACCGTGTCTGGAGGTGTCTTTTAAACAGATTCGTTTAAATCAAAGAATTGCGCCGAACCTGATGGCCTCTTCGCGAGCAGGCTCGCTCCCACATTGCAATTCATTGCGCCGCAGTCCACCGCACCAGCCCAAAACCCAACCTTATGGCTGATACGGAATCAACTTGTCCCGGTCCATTTCAACCAACAACTGATCGAGCATCTGCCGTTTGTTCTCGACCCCGGGAATCGGCACATACCACGTCATCACGCTCCAGCCTTCGCGCGAGTAGTTGTAGGTTTTGAGCAGTTGGCCATCCTTGAAGACCGAGCCGCGCAGGTTGTCCTGGTAGTGGTAGGGCATCGGAAAGGTGAACAGGGTGAAGATGTTGACCAGCGCCAGCCAGTTGACCTTGCCGTCGCTGGGTTCGGTGATCAACAGGCTGTAGCCATTGCGGGTGTAACCGCCGTCGAGCATCGAGAACGCGCCGGTCTTTTTCAGGACGCTGACGGTTTCGCGCTGATGCTGCTCGTCGATGCGCGTATACGCCGGCCCCATGCCGAGCGTGACCGGCACGTAGGCCTGATCGGCATGGTAATCGAGCGGTTGCAAGGTGTTGGCGCAGCCGCCCAGCATCAGTGAGGCACAGAGCAGGCCGGCGACTTTTATCATCGCGCGGTTCATTGCGCGACTGCCGGGATCAGCCGGTCCTGCTGCACATCCTGCGCGAAGGCGCGGGCGATGCGGCCGAGGTTCTGTTCGCGCATCTCGCCGCCCTGATCCAGTAGCCAGACGTATTTTTGAGTGATGTTGCGATAGGTGTATTGCTTCAGTCGCTTGTCACCCTGGTACACGGTGAATTCGGTTTGCGTATCGAATTCGTTCGACAGCGGCAGCAAGAACAACGTCGCGGTGCTCAGCAGAATCACCGGAAACGGCGGCAGATGACGTTCCACATTGAGTTTGACCTGCACGTTGTACTCGTCAGCTTTACCGCTGCCGGTTTCGATGGTGCGGAACACACCGGTCTGACGCAGGTGGTTGCGCAGGCTGGAGCCATTTTCCGGATCATCGACCATAACGTGAATCGGCTGCAGATAATCCTGACCGTCCGTAAGCGTGCGCTCGGGCAAGGTGTTGGTCGCCGCGCAACCGGTCAACAGAACGGCGGCGGTGAGGGCGGTGATTTTTTTCATGGTTTGGCGTCCACGGCAATACCCGGAATGGGGCCGGTGAAGATGTAGGGCTGAGCACTGTTCAGGTCGAGTTTCAGCGGTTGCAGCGTTGGCAATCCTGGCGCCAGACGTTGCGCAATCAGCGCATCGCGGGCGTTCTGATCACTCCAGCGGAACGCGCAGAAACCGGCGGTCAGGCAGAACGAACGGAACTCGCCGATGTAATAGGCCTTGCCGGGTTCCAGGCGCATCGGCAGGTTGAACTTCTCCCGCGCTTCTCTCGAGGTGAAAACAGTGCCTAGCCCAGGTTGATAACGTGCGGAAAAGAACTGGAAATCATAGAACTCGTAATCGCCCGGCTTCAGGGGAAGCACGAATACGCTCGCTGCGCCGACACCGTCCTGAACATCCTGCGGCGTGGAGTAAGCGCCGGCCATTTTCCAGACGCCGGCCGCACCGTATTCGGAACCGCGTTTGCGGAAAAAGATTCGCTGGTTGTCAGCGGCTGATTGCTTGAGTGATTGCGGCCCGATTGAGCCAACGAGATAACTGACTGGCTCGCTTGCCTTGGGTTGCAAGGGTTCGCTGACCCAGGAAGCGCTTTCGGTAATGCAGCCGCTGAGCGTCGCGGCGAGCACGACGGCCGCTCCGAGTTTGAATAGCTGAAACATGTACATCCCTGAATCTGCTTGCGTTGATTGACTACAAACAGGAAGGTCAAATCAATGCCTTCCTGGCTTGGCTTTTTTCGCGGGTGCGCAGGATAAGGGAGGTAATGGCATTTGGCTAGCGTTGATGGCCGTGCTGCAAGGGTGGATTCGGCTACTGTTTGGATGGGAAACGCACCCCATGTAGGAGTGAGCCTGCTCGCGATGGCGTCCTTGCGAAAAATTGGTGTTGATTGACACACCGCCATCGCGAGCAGGCTCACTCCTACAGGGAGCCGTATTTCAGAAGGACGTGAGTGATTTTTTCAGAACCCAAGTGGGTACTGAACGACCACGTAAATCCGGTCAATGTCATCCCCCGCCTGTGCTTCGTTGGCGCGGTGGGTGACGTGCGACAGCTGCACCGACAGATCCTTCGCGGCGCCGGATTGCACGACATACTTCAGGTCGATATCGCGTTCCCAGTGTTTGCCGCCGCTGCCTTGTTGCGGTTGATAGTCGCCGCTGTCGGCGTCGAACGGGTTGTAGGCGCCGCCCTTGGGCGCGTGCGTACCGTCGATGTGGCTGCCGCTGACGTAGCGGGTCATGAAGTTCAGGCCGGGGATGCCGAAGGCGCCGAGGTCGAGGTCGTAGCGGGCTTGCCAGGAGCGTTCGTTGGCGCCGTTGAAGTCGGCGTATTTGATCGAGTTGGCGAGGTAGATCGAGTCGCCGCCGACGAAATCGAACGGCGTGTCGCCATTGATCCGCTGCCAGCCGAGCATCACCGCATGCGGGCCGAAGCTGTATTTGCCGGAGAGGCTGAAGGCGGTGTTGTCGATCTCGCCGGCCAATGCGCGGCCGGTGTCGCGGGTATGGTAGAGGTTGGCGTCGAGCAGCACGCCGGACTGTTTAAAATGCAGGTTGCCGTAATACTGATGCCAGGTGTCGCTCAGTTCTGAGGCATACAACGCGCCGCCGATCGGGCTTGAGCTGAACAGATCGGCACCGACGAAGCTGATGCCACCCGCTTCGGTGTTGGCGCCGTAACCGTAGAAATCGCCTTGGCCGGAAGAGCTGTCCTGATTCTTGAACGCGGTGAAGTGCCCGGCGACCAGATTGACGTTGTCGAGCTCGGCGCTGTTGAGCAAAAAGCCTGTGGCGTATTCCGGTTGCAGGCGTTTGTCGGAGGTGTCGAAGACCGGGGTTTCTACGGTCATTTCACCGAAGGCCAAAGTGGTGCGCGAGACCTTGAGCTTGAACGCACCGCCAGCGCTGGAATAGTCGTGTTCACTGCGACCATCGCTGTCGACCGGTAGCAGACCAGTACCGGAGTGGCCCTTGCCACCGTCGAGTTTCAGGCCGGCGAAAGCGTGGGCGTCAATGCCGAAACCGATTGTGCCCTCGGTGAAACCGGATGAGAAGTTGCCGATAAAGCCCTGTGCCCACTCCTGTTTGTAGTTTTTTCCGGAGGGCGTGGGCGAGCGGTAGTCGTTGCTGAGGTAGAAGTTGCGCAGCAGGACATCACTTTTGGCGTCGTCGAAAAAGCCGCTGGCATGGGCGGTGCCGGTCAGACCGCAGAGCATGGCAAGCAGGGTGAGGCGGGAGGGCGCGCGGTTGATCATGGTCAGTGCCGGTGGTGATTCGAATGGCGCTGATGATCGAAGATTGGGAACAAAGAGGATTGGGTTGATGTGCTGAGTTGGCAGCTTTCACCACAAAACCTGTGGGAGTCGGGGGTAGTCAATTAGAACTGTGGCGGCCGTCAGGCCGCCATCGCTGGCAAGCCAGCTCCCACAGGGTTTGTGGGAGCTGACACAGTGCATTAAGCCAGCGGCGGTGTACGCGGTGGGATCTGGCGTTTGCTGCCGGTGGATTCGAAAGCGGCGGCGAAGCGCAGCAGGTTCGAGTCGTCGTAGGCGCGGCCGGCGAAGGTCAGGCCGACGGGCATGCCGATGTCGGCCATCACGCCCATGGGCACGGTGACGGTCGGAACGCCGAGGTGGCGGATCGCGAGGTTGCCGTTGGCCACCCAGACGCCGTTGCTCCAAGCGATGTCGGCCGAAGCAGGATTGACATCCGCGTCGGCCGGGCCGACGTCAGCGACAGTCGGGAACAGCACGGCGTCGAGGCCGAGGCGGTCCATCCAGTCCTCGAGGTCGATGCGTCGGGTCTGCTCCAGACCGCGCAGGCCATCAGGCACGGTAGGGATTTCATTCCACGGCGTGATGCCGCGTTCGGCCATGCGCACGTATTCGTCCATGCCTGCGGCCAGATCACCTTCGCGGTTGGGCAGGGTGCCGGGGTCGTGCGGGAAGATCTTCGGCCCGTCGACATCTACCAGACGATTAAGCTTCGGGTCGCCGTTGGCTTGCAGGAAGTCGTCGAACGCCCACGCGGTCAGATCCCACAATTCATGATGGAGAAACTCTTTCGACACCAGCCCACGGGTGAACACGGTTGGTGCGCCGGGGCGGTCACCTTCGCAGTTGGAGACCAGCGGGAAGTCGGTTTCGACGACTTCGGCGCCAGCGGCCTCGAGGGCTTGGCGCGCCTGCTTCCACAAATCAATCACGGACGCGCGGGTGTTGATGCGCTGGCCGGTCGGGCCGCCGATGCCGGGGGCTTCGCTGGTGCCGGCGTCGGGGTCGGCGTTGATGTACATGCGCGGGATGGCGAAGCGTTTGCCAGCCAGGGCTTTGGCATCGGCGGCCAGTTCACTGTACGCAGCCGGGCGCACTTCGCTGACGCGCGGGATCGGCACCCACGGTTGCAAGCGCCAGAGGTCGCCACGGGTGTCCGGGTCTTCGGCGACGACCACGTCGAGCACTTCGAGCAGGTCGGCCATGGTCCGCGCGAACGGCACGACGACGTCCATGGTCGGGGTCAACGGCCAGTTGCCGCGCACCGAAATCACCCCGCGCGACGGGGTGTAGGCGCACAGGCCGTTGTTCGACGCAGGGCCGCGTCCGCTCGACCAGGTTTCCTCAGCCAGGCCGAACGCAGCGAAACTCGCAGCGGTAGCGGTGCCGGCACCGTTGGACGAGCCGGAGGCGAACGGTGCAGTGAGGTAAGCGGCGTTGTACGGGCTTTCGGCGCGGCCATAGACGCCGCGTTGCATGCCGCCATTGGCCATTGGCGGCATGTTGGTCTTGCCCAGACAGATCGCCCCGGCAGCGCGCAGGCGCTCGATGGTGAAGGCGTCGCGATGGGCGACCAGATCGGCAAATGCCGGACTGCCGGAAGCGGCGGTCAGGCCCTTGACCAGATAACTGTCTTTGGCGGTGTAGGGGATGCCATCGAGCGGGCCGAGGGTTTCACCGTTGGCGCGGCGGGCGTCGGAGGCGCGGGCTTCGTTCAGCGCTTCAGGGTTGCGCACGACGACGGCGTTGAGTGCCGTCGAAGTGTCGGCGCCATCGTAGGCATCAATGCGCGCCAGATAGGCCTGCACCAGCTCCACGGCAGTGGTCTGGCCGGATTCGAGGGCGGCGCGCAGTTGGGCAATGGAGACTTCGGTGACTTCGATCATGGGGTCACCTGTTGAGCGTGGTTGTTTGGGGCAGGAGTATTCATAGCGGTTCTCGTTGCACGGCTTTAAGCGACAAGGTCAAGACTGGCGCCTATTTAACACCAAGCCGCGCTTCGAGTAATCGGCGGGGTGACGGCCCCGCCGATTTTTTCTGCGTCCAGCGGATCATTCATTGATGCGCGGATGCTGCTGGACCAGCACTTTGCGCTTGGCCTCCAGCTCGGCGATCTCAGCATCAATGTCTTCGATTTTTTGCTCGATGTTGTCGTGGTGTTCCTGCAACAGTTCCTTGGCCTCCTCGAGATCGGAAGCCGCCGGGGCCGCGCCGCGCAGAGGTTTGTTGGCGGTTTCCTTCATGGTCACACCAGTGACCAGCCCAACCACGGCGATGACCATCAGGTAATACGCAGGCATGTACAGATCGTTGGTGCTTTCCACCAGCCAGGCCACGGCAGTCGGGGTCAAACCGGCGATCAGCACCGAGACGTTGAAGGCACTGGCCAGCGCGCTGTAGCGGATGTGCGTGGGGAACATCGCCGGCAGGGTCGAGGCCATCACGCCGATGAAGAAGTTGAGCAGCACCGCGAGGATCAGCAGGCCGGAGAAGATCAAGGCGATGCTGCCGCTGTTGATCAGCATGAACGCCGGAATGGCGAAGATGAACAGGCCAATGCTGCCGACGACGATGAAAGGCTTGCGGCCGATCTTGTCGCTGATGAAACCGATCAGCGGCTGCACGAAGAGCATGCCGACCATGATCGCGATGATGATCAGTACACCGTGGTTTTCGCTGTAGTGCAGGTTGTGCGTCAGGTAACTCGGCATGTAGGTGAGCAGCATGTAATAGGTGACGTTGGTCGCCGCCACCACACCGATGCAGGTCATCAGGCTGCGCCAGTGTTTGGTCGCGACTTCCTTGAACGACACTTTCGGGCCACCGGCTAGGCCTTCGCGGTCGCCTTGTTCGAGTTTTTCCACGTGTTGCTGGAACGCCGGGGTTTCTTCCAGGGCGTGGCGCAGATACAGGCCGATCATGCCCAGCGGCAGGGCGAGGAAGAACGGAATCCGCCAGCCCCATTCTTCGAAGCGCTGTTCACCGAGGATGGTCGAAATCAGCACCACCACGCCGGCGCCGAAAACGAAACCGGCGATCGAGCCGAAGTCCAGCCAGCTGCCGAGGAAGCCGCGTTTGCGGTCCGGCGCGTATTCAGCAACGAAGATCGAGGCGCCGGTGTATTCGCCACCGACCGAGAAACCCTGCGCCATTTTCGCCAGCAACAGCAGGATCGGCGCCCAGATGCCGATCGAGGCATAGGACGGAATCAGGCCGATGGCGAAGGTGCTCAGGGACATGATGACGATGGTCGCGGCGAGGACTTTCTGTCGTCCGTATTTGTCGCCGAGCGCACCGAAGAACAAACCGCCAAGCGGACGGATGAGGAAGGGCACGGAGAAGGTCGCCAGCGCGGCGATCATTTGCACGCCGGGATCGGCGCCGGGGAAGAAGACCTTGCCGAGCACATAGGCGACAAAGCCGTAGACGCCAAAGTCGAACCACTCCATGGCGTTGCCCAGTGCGGCGGCGGTAATCGCCTTGCGCATCTTGGCGTCGTCGACAATGGTGATGTCTTTCAAACCGATCGGTTTGACGGTGTTCTTGCGTGATTTCATTGCGCTGTTCCCGCTCGCTGATCCAGATTACCGCTGCGATGCCATCTCCATGATGGCGCCGGCTCTTCTGGCTCAGATACATGCGGACACGAAATAATTCACCGATGGGCTGGAATTAATTTCGACAGGTGGGGCTGGTGGTCGGTGCTCTGAAGGGCTTGGTTGGAGCATTCAAGATAGCGGTTGTCTGAACCAATGCCATCGCGAGCAGGCTCACTCCTACAGTTTCGCGCGGCGAATCACAATTCCCTGATCCAACACAAATCCCCTGTGGGAGCGAGCCTGCTCGCGAAGGCGGCGACACATTCAACATCGCAGTCGCCTGACCCGGCGCTTTCGCGAGCAGGCTCGCTCCCACAGTGGTTTTGTGTTTCGCAGGGACTTATAGCGCAGCCTTCACCTGCAAACCCACCACCAACGCATTGTCGATGTCCTGCCCGGAAAACGCGCCCGGTTCGATGATGTATTGCAGGTTCGGGCGCAGCGTCAGCCATGGGGTGGCCTGGTAGCCGTAGCCCAACTCGATCAACTGCTCGGCGCTATCGAGGTTCGGAAACGCAGCACCATTGGCCAGCGCGGCATCCTGTTGCAAATCGCGGCTGCGCGGGTTCGGCACGGCGCGGCCATAGCCCAGGGCCACGGTGTCTCGCGGGCGGCCTTCGAACGGTTTGTACAAAACCACGCCGGTGCCGTACCACTTGCTGAACGGCGAGGCCGCTTCGCTGGCCGCCGAGTATTGACCGAAGGCATGCAGGCTGCGGCCCTCGGAAGTCGACGAGCGCCAAACCGCCTGATCGATCAGCAGATAATGCCCACCGCGACCGGAGACTTCATCGTCGCTGCCAATGCGTTTGACGTCAGAGCTGTCGTAGTAATAGCCGAGCTTGTATTCACCCGGCAGCTCGCCGGCGTGCTTGTACACCAACTCGATCGGCACGACGGTGCCGGTGGTGTGCTTCGGCCCCAGATGCCAGGCGCGGCTGGAATTGCCGTTGCTCTCGGGGTCGACGTTGAACGCCGCCACACGCAGTTGCCAGGACGGCGACAGGTCGTATTTGACCCGCACGCCCAGACGCGCGTTGGGGTAGTTGGTCCAGCCGCTGCCGCCGGACATGTTCAGCGGGTGACCGCAGAAACCGGCGTTCATGAAGTTGCACAGAATGCCGCTGTCGAGACCGCCGAGGTCGTTGCCCATGGCCATGTAACCGAGCTTCACATTCAGCGCCGGGGTGAACAGGCTGCGCTCGTAACTCAGTTCAGTCAGGCGCGTGTACAGGCCGCCGTAGTTCTCCTGAATCGGCAGCCGGTTGCCGACCAGATCTTCCGACGCGCTGTTGCCGCGCCGGTCGTTGATGGTCAGTTGCACTTTGCCGGCGTTATCGACGCCGTAGAGTTTGCTCAGATCAAACTGCACGCCGAGTTTGATGTTCTGCGAGTAGCGCGCCGAACGGTGCAGGCCGCCGTCGGCGTTGTAAGCGGTTTCGCCGCTGTAATCGCCAGTGAACTTGATGCCGTCTTCATCGAGTTGATGACGCAAGCCGCCCCAGTCACCGGTCAGGGTGCTGCGGGTCAGCAGACCGGAATCGCTGGCGGCCAGCGCGGGTAGGGCAGTAGCGCAGCTCAGGCCCAGCAACAGGCCAGTGGAAAGCTTGGTACGAGAAAAGCGAACAGCCGATGACATGTGAATCCTTCCTGCTGAAATCTTTAACGCAATAAAACGGCGACGCGGTGCTTTGGGGCACCGCGCGCTTGGAGGAGGTTGGTTGTGCGGCAATGAGTTACGGCAGGGCGTAGGCCATCACGTAATCGCCACGATCGGTCGACTGGCGTGCGCCGCCAGCGGTGACGACGATGTACTGCTTGCCGGTCTTCGGCGAAACGTACGTCATCGGGCCGCCCTGGCTGCCGACTGGCAGACGGGCTTTCCAGACTTCTTCGCCGTTGCCGCTGTTGAAGGCGCGCAGGTAGAAGTCCTGGGTGCCGGCAATGAAGATCAGGCCGCCCTGGGTCGACAGGGTGCCGCCGAGGGTTGGCAGACCGATCTTGATCGGCAAGTGCATGCGAATGCCCAGGGGACCGGTGTCTTCAACGGTGCCGACCGGAACCTGCCATGCGACTTTCTGGGTCTTCATGTCGATCGCGGTCAAGGTGCCGAACGGCGGCGCCTGGCACGGAATGCCGGCCACCGACAGGAAGCGGTTCTTGTTCACCGCGTACGGCGTGCCTTTGAGCGGAACAGCGCCCATGCCGGTGTTCAGCGCTTCGCCACCGCCAGCGGCCTGGCCTTTGTTCTGCGACGGGATCATCTGGATCCACAGACCCAGGCGCATGTCGTTGACGAAGATGAAACCGTGCACCGGGTCAGTGGAGATGCTGCCCCAGTTCATGCCACCCAGCGAACCCGGGAAGCTCAGCGATTTGTCGGTACCCGGCGCGGTGTACAGACCGTCGTAGCGCATGCTCTTGAAGTCGATACGGCAGAGCAACTGGTCGTACGGCGTGGCGCCCCACATGTCCGATTCGGTCAGGTGCTGCGCGCCGATCTGCGGCATGCCCACGGATTTCGGCTGGGTCGGCGAGTACGGCTCGTTAGGGATGTTCGCGGCTTTCACCGGTACTTCCTTGACCTCGGTCAGCGGCTTGCCAGTGGCGCGGTCGAGCACATAGATCTGCCCGGCCTTGGTGCCGATGACCAGCGCCGGAACGCTTTGGCCGTCCTTGTCGAAATCGATCAGGCTCGGCTGCATCGGCAGGTCGAAGTCCCACAGATCGTTGTGCACGGTCTGGAACACCCAGCGTTCTTCACCGGTGCTGGCGTCCAGCGCGAGGATCGAGGCGCCGTACTTGTGGTCCAGTTCGCTGCGCTCGACGCCATAGATGTCGGTGGACGAGCTGCCCATCGGCAGGAATACGGTGTTGGTCGCCGCGTCGTAGGACATCGGCGCCCAGCTGTTCGGCGTGCTGCGCACATAGGTGCTGCCGTCGGCCGGTGCGTTGCGGTCCTGCGGGTTGCCCGGGTCGAACGCCCAGCGCATGGCGCCGGTGATCACGTCAAAACCGCGAATCACACCGCCCGGCATGTCGCTCTGCACGTTGTCGGCAACACGACCGCCAACCACTACGGTGGTGCCAGCCATCAATGGCGCGGACGACAACTGATAGTAGCTGTCCGGAACATCACCCAGACCGGCCTTCAGATCGACTTGGCCGTTGTTGCCGAAACCCTGGCAGAACTCGCCAGTGTCAGCGTCGACCGCGATCAGGCGAGCATCGATGGTATTGGTCAGCAGACGACGCTGGCAGTTGGCAGCCGGCGCCGGTTTGGCTTCGATGATCGAAGAGTTGCTCGGCTGAGCGATGGTCGCGGTGGCGTCGAAATAGGCCATGCCACGGCAGCGCTGCCAGACTTTCGATTGCGCGTTGATCGCGTTCTTCCAAAGCTCTTTACCGGTGTCGGCATCGAGGGCGATCAGGTTGTTGTGCGGGGTGCAGATGAATACTTTGTTGCCGACCTGCAGCGGGGTGAGCTGGTCTTCGGCGCCGTTGCCATCGCTCTCGGCGACGTCCCCGGTATGGTAGGTCCACGCGACTTTCAACTTGTCGACGTTGTTGCGGTTGATCTGGTCGAGCGCGGCGAAGCGGCTGCCACCTTCGGTGTTGCCGTAGTGCGCCCAGTCTTTCTGCGCCTTGGCCGGCTCGACCGGAGTCAGGCCCGGGCCAGTGCCAGTGGCGGCAACGGTTGGGTGAGCGACAAACATGTTGCCGGCGGCAACCGCGACACCGACCGCGAGCACAGCGGCCACGGCATACGCACCACGACCGGCCACGCGGCCATTGGCGCGCGCCAGCAGCGGGTAGACCAGCGCGACGACCATACCGATGGCGCTGAACATGAACAGCCGCGAGAACACCGGCCAGAACACCAGCCCGGCGTCAGCCACGGCCCAGATCGCGGTGGCCACGAGAAACGCGGCGAACAGCCAGGCGCCTGCAGTTTTCTTCAGTGCGATCAGCACACCGGAAACGGTCATCGCCAGACCGCCGACCAGGAAGTACCAGGAACCGCCCAGGCTGACCAGCTTCACACCGCCGGCCGCGAGCGCCAGACCGAGCAGGGCGATGATCACGCCAAGGCCGACCAGGATGAACGTTGAAACGCCTGAGACGCGTTGACTGTGGTTCACATTGAAAGTCCCGTTTGAATGAAGCGCGGGATTATAGCGGTAACTAACCATTCAGTTAACCGCAGTTTTGCCATGAAAACGTGCACTTCTGTGAATCAAGCGTGGTGCAGGATTAGCAAAACGCAAGTTGAGAGGGGTTTCTCGAGGTTTCAGCAGGAGGGGCGGATTGAGCGTGGTATTGCAATGCACATGCTTGGACACCGCGCTGGATTCACCCCTCATCGGAACGCCGCCCGCCCAGCCCTCTCCCCGAGGAGAGGGAGCTGATTTGTGGGCTTTTTGAGACCTGTGTTCGCCTCGGTATCTCAGGTCGGTGTAACTCGCGCATTCAACTCGGTCAGTCCTCTCTCCCTCTGGGAGAGGGAGCCGATTCGTGGGCTTTTTGAGACCTGTGTTCGCCTCGGTATCTCAGGTCGGTGTAACTCGCGCATTCAACTCGGTCAGTTCCCTCTCCCTCTGGGAGAGGGCTAGGGTGAGGGGCTTTTGAGGTTGGCCGCGATGGCAACCTTGCCCTTTGCCCGGCCTTTTTCTACGTAGTGCAAGGCGTCAGCTATCTGATCGAACGGAAAAGTACGATCGATCACCGGTTTGATCACCCCGGCCTCAATCAACGCAGTGATTTTCTGCAACTGGATGCCGTCGGCACGCATGAACAGAAACGAATAACCCACCCCGTGTTTGCGTGCTTTACGGCGAATACCACTGCTGAGCAGGCGCATCAGCACCCCGAGCAGCCACGACAAACCTTGCTCCTGAGCGAACTGCGCAGTCGGCGGCCCTGACAGGGAAATCAGTTGCCCGCCCGGTTTCAACACCCTCAACGATTTTTCCAGCACATCGCCGCCGAGGCTGTTGAGCACCACGTCGTAGTCGCGCAGCTCAATGGCGAAATCCTGCTGTTTGTAATCAATCACCACATCGGCGCCCAGCGCTTTGACCCACGCAACATTCGCCGTGCTGGTCGTAGTCGCAACAAAAGCGCCGAGGTGTTTGGCCAGTTGGATGGCAACCGTGCCAACGCCACCGGAGCCGGCGTGAATCAGTACCTTCTGGCCTTTTTGCACGTTGGCGACTTCGACCAGTGCCTGCCACGCCGTCAACGCCACCAGCGGCATGCAAGCCGCCTCGGTCATGGCGAGATTGGCGGGTTTTAACGCGACCGCTGTTTCATCGACAGCGATGCGTTCGGCAAACGTGCCAATCCTGTTATCAGGCGCACGCGCATAAACCTCATCGCCCGGCTTGAAACGCTTGACCGCCGCACCGGTGCTGAGCACCACACCGGCGACATCGTTGCCCAATATCAAAGGCATTTGATAGGGCAGGATCATCTTGAATTCGCCGCTGCGAATCTTCAGATCCAGCGGGTTGACGCTACTCGCGCGCACTTGGATCAGCACGTCGTGAGCGCCAACCAGCGGTTCGGGCAGGTCGCCAATCCGGCCGTTCTGCTTGCCGTAGCGCTCGATGAAAAATGCCTTCATTGCGGATGCTCTTGTCGGTAGAAACCCGCCGGCATAGCGGCGGGTTTGAATGAGGTCAGGCCTGAGTCAGATAACGTTGCGCAACAGCCGACTGGCGGATCTGCCCCAACAGGCCCTGCCGCGCGGTTTGCAGGGCATCCCAGCGCTCGCCCTCGTGCAGCGGCGGGATGGTCACGACTTCGCGACGGTCGAAGCCGACCAGCGCTGCATCGACCATGTCGCCGACTTCCATGATGTCGGTGAGGGTGTTGATGTCGATACCGGCGCGGTCCCAGATTTCCGTGCGGGTGGCGGCGGGCAGGACCGCTTGCACATACACGCCTTGTGGCGACAGTTCCAGGCTCAGGCCTTGAGAGAGGAACAGCACGAACGCCTTGGTCGCGCCATACACCGACATGCCGAACTCCGGCGCCAGGCCCACCACCGAGCCGATGTTGATGATCGCGCCGTCGCCGGCCTTGGCCAAGCGCGGGGCGATGGCGCTAGCCAGCCGCACCAACGCGGTGGTGTTAAGCGCGACCAGTTGCGCCACGCTGTCGGTGCTCTGCTCGATGAAGGTGCCGGACTGCGCTGCGCCGGCATTGTTGACGAGAATGCCGATGCGCGCGTCGTCACGCAGACGCGCCTCGACGGTTTGCAGGTCGCTCAGTTGCGTCAGGTCGGCCTGTAGCACTTCGACATTGACGTTGTGCTCAGCGCGCAAACCGGCAGCAAGGGTGTCCAGGCGCGACTGGTCACGGGCGACCAGCAGCAGATCGTGCCCGCGCTGGGCGAAACGTGCGGCGTAGACGGCGCCTATGCCGGTGGAGGCGCCAGTGATCAGAACAGTAGGGCGAGTAGTCATGGTGTTGGCTCTTTTTCAGGTGAAGACTGATTGCGGGCTTTTAGGATGATGATCCAAATCTAAACTGTCAACGGTTTTGATTATGGCTAACATCTATGTATCATCGAGCCATGATTTTTCAGCGCTGGAGGATTCAACATGCGCGTATCCAAAGCTCAGGCTCAGGCCAATCGCGAGCACATTGTCGAAACGGCATCAGTGATGTTCCGCGAACGCGGTTATGACGGGGTCGGCGTGGCTGACCTGATGGCGGCCGCCGGTTTTACTCACGGCGGTTTCTACAAACACTTCGGCTCCAAGGCCGACCTGATGGCCGAAGCCTCGGCCAATAGCCTGGCGCAGTCCACGGCCGCCGCCGAAAGCATGAGCGTGCAGGATTTCATCGACGTGTACGTGTCGCGCGACCATCGCGACGGCCGTTCCACCGGTTGCACTATGGCGGCGCTGTGCGGCGATGCGGCGCGACAGTCCGGGGACGTAAAAGCGGCGTTCGCTGAAGGCATCGAGCGCACGTTACGGACGCTCGGCGAGAAATACCCGACGGCAGCGGATGCACCGCAAGGTGAGGGCCGAACCCGGATGATCGATCTGCTGGCCCGCGCGGTCGGGGCGATCATGCTGTCGCGGGCCTGTCCGGATGACTCGGCGCTGGCCGATGAGATTCTGGCGGTGTGTCACGCTTCGATGACGGCATCGTTGCCAGTCATCGAGGCGCCCTCACCCTAACCCTCTCCCAGAGGGGACTGACCGAGTTGTTTGGGCGATTTACGCCAGGCGCTGATATCGGGTCGAACTCCGGCTCTGAATGCTCCATAGATCAGCTCCCTCTCCCTGGGGAGAGGGCTGGGGTGAGGGGTGAATCCGGCGCGATACCAAAGCCGAACGCCAGCACTTCGCCTCAGAAACTCAAGCGTGAAACGGATAATCGACATAACCACGCTGGTCGCCGCCGAAGAAACTGCTCGGATCCGGCGTGTTCAGCTCAAGGCCATCGTGCAGCCGACGCGGCAGATCCGGGTTGGCCAGGAATGGCCGGCCAAAGGCAATGATGTCGGCGCGATCGGCGTTCAACGCCTGTTCGGCAGATTCAGCGTCATAACCGCCGGCGAGGATCAGCACGCCGTTCCAGGTCTGGCGCAACTGGGCGATGATCGCGTCCCAGCGCGGATCAAAGTTTTCGTCCTTGACCGTGCCGACCATGGCCGGCTCGACCAGGTGCAGGTAGGCCAGATTCCACTGGTTGAGCGCTTCGACCAGATAACCGAAGGTCGCTTCGGGCGTGTCATCGCCCATGCCCATGAAGCGACCCATCGGCGTCAGTCGTACGCCGACGCGCTCGGCACCGACTTCATCAGCCACGGCGGCGACCACTTCGAGCAGGAAGCGCGCGCGGTTTTCTACGCTGCCGCCATAGGCGTCGTCGCGCTGGTTGCTGTTGCTGTTGAGGAACTGGTCGAGCAGATAACCGTTGCCGGCATGGATTTCCACGCCGTCCATGCCAGCGTTCAACGCGTTACGCGCAGCGCGGCGATAGTCTTCGACGATGTCGGCAATTTCCGCTGTTTCGAGGGCGCGCGGTACCGGCACATCACCCCACACGCCGTTGCCTTGTTCATCGACGATAAAGGTCTTGCCCGGCACTGGCAGGGCGCTTGGCGCCACCGGCAAGCCGGCGTCCGGCTGAAAGCTGGGGTGCGAGACCCGGCCGACGTGCCACAGCTGCATGAAGATCAGACCGTTCGCTGCGTGCACCGCCGTGCTGACTTCGCGCCACGCCTGGACTTGCGCATCGGTGTAGATCCCCGGCGTCCACGCATAACCTTGGCCTTGCTGAGAAATCTGCGTGGCCTCGGTAATGATCAGCGCAGCACTGGCGCGTTGGCGGTAGTACTCGGCGTTCATCGTGGTCGGAACGTCGCCCGGCTGGCCAGCGCGCGAGCGCGTCAGGGGCGCCATCGCTACGCGGTGGGCAAGGGTGTAAGGGCCAAGGGCGATCGGTTGGAACAGGCGACGGGTCATGGGTAGCTCCGGATGTCGATGAGTAAGGTTCAAGCGCGGCAGCCAGCTGCCGCGTGCTGTGCAGGTAACTTAACCGGGGGTGGCGGGGCTGATAATCCGTGGCCGGCGCTACGCAGTTTTGCGCGCAACGCAACGGCAACCCGCGCCCATCCATGACGGGCGCGGGCGTGGTTCAGGCGGGTTGGGTCGAGCGAGTCAGCGGCAGATTCAGCCAGCGCCGGCCGGTGGCATTGCTGACCGCGTTGCCGAGGGCAGCAGCCATTGGCCCTTGGACGATTTCGGCAGCGCCGAGGAAGGGTTCGCCCGGTTGATCAAGCAAATGCACATCGACTTTTTTCGGCAATTGGGTGAAACGCAGAATCGGATAACTGCTCCAGTCGTAGCTGCGAATGCCGCCCGCGTCGTAGGCGACTTGTTCGTAGAGCGTCCAGCTGGCCGACTGGACAATGCCGCCCTCGACCTGATTGCGCAGGCCATCGGGGCTGACGATCTGGCCGACGTCGACCGCCGTCACCACATGGTCAACGCGGATTTCACCGGTCTGCGGATGCACCCGCAATTTCACCGCGAGGGCGCAGTAACCCATGATGTTCTTGTAGCGAGCGAAGGCAAAACCGATCCCAGCACTGGGCTCGTTGCTCTTGTGTGGCCAGCCGATTTCATCACGCACGCGCTCGATCACGGCACGGGCACGCGGGTCGCGCAGATGCGCCAGACGCAACGCCACCGGATCAAGGCCAGCCTTGATCGCCAACTCATCGATACCCGCCTCAATGGCGAAGATGTTGATGTGCGCACCCAGCGAGCGCATGGCCGAAGTGCGGAACGGCATGGTGGTGACGAAATTCATGTTGATCCGCGTCGCGCCCAGTTCATACAGCGGCACCGCGTTGCGATCACCGTCACCTTCGGGCTGAGCGATTGGCACCGACGGCGCCGAGGCGAAGGGTCTGGCCAATAGACGTGCCGGCAGCAAACGCCCGGCATTGACGATGCGTTCGTTGTGCGGCGTGGTCCACAGCTCGTAGTTCCAGTCCTGCAAACGGCCCTGACTGAGGCCGGCATCGACTTCGGTGACCATCGCCGAACTGTACGGCTCCCAGAGATTTTCCTGCTCGCGCATCCATTGCACGCGCACCGGCGTGCCCGGCAGGCGCATCGCGATCAGCGCAGCATCGGCGGCGGCATCATCGGCGCCGTTGTGGCCGTAGCAACCCGAGCCTTCGGTATGAATGCAGCGCACACGGTCCGGCGGCAGCCGCAGCATTTCGGCGATACCGGCGCGCAGTGGATAGACGCCCTGGGTGTGGGTCCACACCGTGAGCACGCCATCGTTAAACCAGGCCACCGCACAGGACGGGCCGATAGAGCCGTGCATCAAATACTGCTTGGTGACCCGCGCCTTGAAGCGCGTTTCGGTCGCGCCGCCGGGATTGTCGGTGTTGCTGATCGGATAGCGCTTGGAGGGCAATTGCTTGAGCAAATCGTGAATCCCGGCGGCTTCGGGAATCGCCTCGCCACCACTCCACTTGGCACTTTCCATGCCGGCGCGCATGGCCTTGATCGCTTGCCACTCATCACCGGCGACCACGGCCAGATAGTTGCCGTCGCGAATCACTTTGACCACGCCGTTCAACGCCTCGATGGACGCGGCATCGAACGCCTGAAGCGTGCAGCCGGGACGCGGCGGGCGAATCACCCGCGCATGCAGCATGCCCGGCAGGCGCATGTCTTGCACGAACGCCGCGCCGCCGCTGACCTTGGCCGGAATGTCCAGACGCGGCAGGTTGTGCCCGATCAGCTTGAAGTCGGCCGCCGCCATCGTCGGTGATTGCACCTTGGCGTATTGGTGCACATCGACATGCTGGACTGCTTCGGCATAAGCCATGCGCTGACCATTCGGTCCTTCGATGATGCCGTCGCGGGTGCTCAGTTGCGCAGCATCAACTTGCCAACTGCGCGCAGCGGCATCGACGAGCATTTCCCGCACCTGCGCGGCAGCGTTGTACAGCGCGGTGCCGCTGTCGAAAACACTGTGGCTGCCGGCGGTGTAGCCTTCGTTGGGCGTCAGCGCGGTGTCGGCGGTGAGCAAGTTGATCGCGCTGGCCGGCACCTGCAAACGCTCGGCAGCGATTTGCAGCAACGCGGTTTTCACTCCAGTGCCCAGTTCGACCTTGCCGGTGTACACGGTGATGCCGTCGGCACCGATGCGAATCCACGCGTCCAGGTAAGGGTTGGTGCGCAGGCTGCCGGGCAGATCGGGGGCCAGCACTACGGTGCCGAGGGTGTCGACTTCGGTGTCGGCCAAGGCCCGCCGCGCCATTGGCATCAGGGTAAAAGCCATGAGCAACGCGCCGCCGCGCAGGAAGGCCCGGCGGCTGGGGTTCAAGCCGTTTGTTTCGCTCATGTCCGGCTCCCGTTGTGCCCGGCCACCTGCTTGATCGCCTCGATGATGCGCAAGTGCGTGCCGCAACGGCACAGATTGCCGGCCATGTGCTCGCGGATGGTTTGTTCGTCCGGGTGCGGATCACGTTCGAGCAACGCCTGCGCGCGCATCAGCATGCCGGCGATGCAGTAACCGCATTGCGCCGCTTGCTTGTCGATGAATGCCGCTTGCAACGGGCCGGGTTTTTCTGCGCTGCCGAGGCTCTCCACGGTGCGGATCTTTTCCCTTCAAGGCCTGCGCAGGGCGTGAGGCAGGCGAACACCGGCTGGTCGTCGACGATCACCGTGCACGCGCCGCACTGGCCCAGGCCACAGCCGTACTTGGCGCCGTTGAGGTTCAAGTGGTTGCGCAGCGCATACAGCAGCGGCATGTCCGCTTCCAGCTCCAGCGCTTGGGTGGCTCCATTGACGGTGAGAGTGATCTGGCTCATTTCGTCTCCTGACGTAACGCTTCAATAGTGGAAGAAAGGTCAGTCCATGGCTGCTCGGGTCTGGCTTGCTCGCGCAGATACGCGGCGAGGGCGCCGAGCTGGGCGTTGTCGAGGCTCGCGGCGAACGGCGGCATCACCGGGCCGGGGGCGCCGGGAATGGCGGGCACGCCTTCGAGTACGGTCTTGAGAAAGTTGCGCGAGCTGGCCGCTTGCAGCGCCGAAGTGCTTTGCAGGCCTGGGCGGCCGTCGATTTCACGCATCGGCGCGGCGGGTGCGTGACATCCGGCGCAGGCGCTGCTGAAGAGCAGGGCGCCGCTGCTGTGATCCGCTGGACTGCTCGGCGGCTTTTGCGCAGTGATTTCGCTCAACGCGTGCGGGCTTTTCAGGCTCAGCAGGTAGTCGGCAATCGCTTCGGCTTCACTGGCCGGCAAGCGCGCCAGACTCAGGCTGACCGGGCGCATCGGGCCGGCCGGTGTGCCGTGGCCATCGACGACATCGGCGCGCAGATAGCCGACCAATTGCTCGCGATTCCACGGATTGGCGCGTTGGCCGAGGCCGACCAGTGCTGGCGCTTCCCAGCCATCGACGCTGCCGCCCTTCAAATACTCCGAGGATTTCTCCGCGCCGATCAGGTTCAGCGGCGAATGGCAGCCGGCGCAGTGGCCCGGGCCGTCGACCAGATAGCGTCCGCGATTCCATGCCGCGCTGTGTTCGGCCTGCGGCGTGAGCGGCTCGCCATGCAGAAACAGCAGATTCCAGAACGACACCAGCGGGCGGATGTTCATCGGGAAATTCATCTGGTTCTGCATGGCGGGCGCATGTACGGCGGGGCCGCTCATCAAGTAGGCATAGGCGTCGGCGATGTCTTCGGAGCTCATGCGCCGGTAGTGCACGTAAGGAAACGCCGGGTAGAGAAAGTGGCCGTCGCGGGCAATGCCTTCGCGCATCGCCCGCTCGAAGGCCGGCAGTGACCATTCGCCGATGCCGGTCTGCGCATCCGGGGTGATGTTGGTGCTGTATAGCGTGCCGAACGGCGTCACCAGCGGCAGCCCGCCGGCCAGGTATTCGCCGCCGGGGCGGGTATGGCACACCGCGCAGTCGCCGGCCTCGACCACCCGTGCGCCGCGTTGCAATTGCGCAGTATCGAATGACGTCGGCCGTTTGATTGGCGCGATCGCCGGGCGCCACATCAGCGCGACGGCGACGATCAGGCCGAGTACCGCGAGCACGGCGACGCTGATCCACAGGGTTCTGGATTTGAGCAAATGGCTGTTCATGGTCGGCAGAAAAACGCGGCGGACAGTGGCAGGACGAGTGCAGTGCGGGTCATGGAAACGCTCCTTGTAGCAGCCGGGGGAAGGGCGCCGATGCGGACGTCTGCGCCAGGGCCAAAGCGTAGAGAAGACCCTTGCAGCGGAGAATCACTGGCCCGCGCAACAGCGCGTTGCGCCACAAGCAACGTTGCGCGCCGCGCATCAGTGCGTTGCCAGTGGCACGGATTCTCGCCCCCGCCGGCTCACCGTAGCCTTGGCACAACTTTCCCGAACTCAACGAGGTGTCACCATGCTTACGGGCAACCCTGCCGTTGCGGCCCCCGCCGAACAGCCTGCTTCACTCTCCGGCCTGATGGTCGCGTTTCTGGCATTTTGCTGCGGCGCGGTCGTCGCCAACCTGTATTACGCACAACCCATCGTCGAACTGATCGCGCCGCAGATCGGCCTGTCCAGCGCCAATGCCAGCCTGATCGTGTCGCTGACGCAGTTCGGATACGCGCTGGGCTTGTTGCTGCTGGTGCCGCTGGCCGACCTGATGGAAAACCGCCGTCTGGTGGTCGGCTTCACCCTCGCCGCCAGCGTGACGCTGTTGTGCGCTGGCCTGACTCATTCGCCGTCGCTGTTTCTGCTGCTCTCTTTGCTGATCGGCCTGACTTCGGTGGCAGTGCAGATTCTCGTGCCGCTGGCCGCGCACCTGGCGCCGGAAGCCAGCCGGGGCCGCGTGGTCGGCAACATCATGAGCGGCCTGTTGTTGGGGATTCTGCTGTCGCGGCCGCTGTCGAGCCTGTTGGTTGAAGTGTTCGGCTGGCGCGGGGTGTTTTACAGCGCGGCGGCACTGATGGCGGTAATCGCGCTGATTACCGCTGTGGCACTGCCGCGCCGGGTGCCGACGCACAAAGCCACCTATGTCGCGTTGATCGGTTCGGTGTTTGCCTTGGCCCGACGCTTTCCTGTGTTGCGCCAGCGTTCGCTGTATCAGGGTTTGCTGTTCGCCAGTTTCAGCCTGTTCTGGACGCTCGCGCCGATTGAGCTGATGCGTCACCACGGTTTCAGCCAGGCGCAGGTGGCGATCTTCGCTCTGGTCGGCGCGGTGGGTGCGATTGCTGCGCCGATTGCCGGGCGTCTGGCCGATGCCGGGCACGGTCGTCGCGGTACCTTGGTGGCGTTGCTGCTGGCGCCGCTGTCACTGTTGATCGCCGCGTTGCCGGGCAGTGGTTACGTGTGGCTGGTGGTGTGTGCGGTGCTGCTGGATTTTGCCGTGCAGTTGAACATGGTCCTCGGCCAGCGCGAGGTCTACGCCCTCGACCCGCACAGCCGCGCACGCCTGAATGCGGTGTACATGACCAGCATCTTCGTCGGCGGCGCCCTCGGTTCACTGGTCGCCAGCCCGCTGTACGAACACTTCGGCTGGAACCTCTCTGCCGTCGCCGTAGCGGTGTTGCCGGCGCTGGCGCTGGCGTTGTTCCTGAGCCGCAAGGCTGATGGCTGAGGTCGCGATGAGGCCCGGCAAGCACGACGATACAAGACGTGTGGCGAGCACTGATGCACAATCAGCGGCGTTCCCTCACCACCGGATCCCGCTTATGGACAAGTTGCTGGCCTTGAAGATGTTTGTTGAAACCGTGCGCTGCGGGGGCTATTCCTCGGCGGCGCGCAAGCTTGGGATTTCGACGTCTTCGGTGACACGGCAAGTGGCGGGGCTGGAGAACGAGTTGGGCGCCAGCCTGCTCAATCGCACCACGCGCAACACCAGCGTGACCGTCGCCGGTCAAACCTATTTCGAGAAGGCCGTGGCCATTCTCGATGCCATCGACGAAGCCGATGCGGTGGTCGCCGATCGTGGCAGTGATGCCCAGGGCCGCTTGCGCATCAGCGTGCCGGTGGAGTTTGGCCGCCGGCTGATCGCGCCGCACCTGAGCCGCTTGCTCGAACGTCATCCGGGGCTGGAGATCAGCCTGTCGCTGAGCGATCAGGTCAGCGATTTGCTCAGCGAGCAGATCGACGTTTCAGTGCGGCTCGGCTCGACGGTGGTCAGTGAAGACATCGTCAGCAAACGCGTCGGGCAGTTTCAGCGTTGGATTGTCGCCAGCCCGGATTATCTCGCGCGCAGCGGCGTGCTCGAACATCCGCGGGATCTGCTTGAGCACCAATGCCTGCGTTTCGATTACGGCGGCAGCCATCATCACTGGACCTTTCAGGGCGACGAAGAGCCGATTCAGCTCAACGTTGCGGGCCGCCTGCAAAGCAATAACGCCGACATCCTGCGCGAAGCGGCGATTGGCGGTGGCGGGGTGGCGCTGCTGGCCGACTGGCTGGTGCGCGACGACGTCGCCGCCGGGCGCCTGACGCGCTTGCTTGAGCACTACGAGGTCAATCCCGGCAGTGCCAGCAGTTGCATCAACGCGCTGTACCTGCCCAACCACCGTGGATCGAGCCGGATCAACGTGTTCATCGATTTTCTCGTGGAAATCCTCAAACCCGCCGCACCTGCCGCTTAGCGCTGCACACTCTGTTGCTGCAGCCGCTGCACACTGCTTGTATGCTTGCGCCCCGGAACACGTGGCCGCCGTGAGTGCCGACGTTCGAATGATGGCTGGAATGGATCCCGGACTTCCTTAAGGTACTGACGTGAAGCGTGATACTCGCCTTGTAATGCTCCTGCTGCTGGTGATTGGCTGTTCCCTGACTTCACTGACGATCTGGAAGGTCTGGTCTTCGCGCGAGCGTGCGCTGGCGGAAGTCGACGTGCATGGCCTGAACCTGACCCAGGCGCTCAATACCTACACCGAAGGCATCGTCCGGCAAAGCTCGCTGCTCTTGCTCGGACTGGTCGAACGTCTGGAAACCGAGGGCAACGGCCCGGCGCAGATTCAGCGCATCCAGAGCCTGATCGACCGCCAGCAGCCGCTGATGCCACAGCTCAGCGGCATCATCATCTATGACCGGAACGGGCATTGGCTGATGTCCTCCAACCGACCGATTCCGGAGGGCGCCAACAGCAGCGACCGCGCCTATTTCATTCACCACCGTGAAAACCGGAGCCGCGAGCCGTTCATTGGCCCGCCGATCCAGAGCCGTGCCAATCATGAATGGGTGGTGACCATCAGTCGGCGCTTCAATGACGCCGGTGGCCAGTTCGCTGGCGTGGTAGCGGTGACGCTGGGGGTGGAAAACTTCCTGCGGGTGTTCGGCAAACTCGACGTTGGCCAGGACGGCGCGATAGGCCTGTCGTACACCGATGGCACGCTGCTGGTCCGCTATCCGTTCCGCGAGCAGGACATGGGCCGCAACTTCTCCAAATCGCCGATCTACGCCAAATACCTCGTTGACCGCTCGGTCGGCACTGCCTCCTACACCTCCAGCCTCGACGGTGTCGAGCGGCTCTACGCGTTCCGCAAAAGCGAAACGCTACCGCTGATCACCACCGTGGCCCTGGGCAAGGACGAAGCGCTGGCGGCGTGGCGCATCGAAGCGGCGCTGTCGGCGGTGGTGGTGATCGGGCTGCTGGGGCTGACCGGGTTGATCGGCTGGTTCCTGATCCTTGATATCCGCCGCCGCACCGAGGCCGAAGAAGCCTTGCGCGATGCCCAGCAGCAATTGCTCGCGTCTAATCGGCAGCTGGAGTTACTGGCGCTGAAGGATGCGCTGACCGGCCTGGCCAACCGCCGCTGTTTCGATGAAACCCTGACGGTGGAAGCGCGGCGCGCGCAGCGTGACGGGACTTCGCTGGCGTTGCTGATGATCGATATCGACCACTTCAAATTGTTCAACGATGCCTTGGGCCACGTCGCCGGCGATGCCTGCCTGCAAGCGGTCAGCAAGATTCTTGAAGGCTGCGTGCGACGCCCCTCGGATCTGGTCGCGCGCTACGGTGGCGAGGAAATGGCGGTGATCATGCCAGCCACCGACAGCGCCGGTGCGACGGTGGTGGCGCAACTGATGCTCGAGCGTTTGCAGCAAGCGAACATCGCCCACCCGGGCAGTCCGTTTGCTCGGATCACGGTGAGTATCGGTATGGCGGTGGGGACGGGCGCTCAGCTGGATTCGCTGCCGGCGTTGATCCAGACCGCCGATCAGGCGCTGTACCGCGCCAAAGCGGCGGGGCGCAACGGGATGGCCGGGCAGGCCTGAGGCGCACTAGAAAGCTTCGCCGTTATCCAGTTTCGCCAACAGCGTCTGCCCGCGTTGCCACAGCGCATCCTGCTTGGCCAGCGGCATGCGATCAAGGTTCTTGTACATCATGCCCATGCGCTGATTGCCACGCAGAATGTCGCCGTGGCGCATGAGGAAATGCCAGTACAGCGCATTGAACGGGCAGGCATCGTCCGCGCTGCTTTCCTTGACCTTGTAGGCGCAGTCGCCGCAGTAATCCGACATTCGATTGATGTACTGGCCGCTGGCGCAGTAAGGCTTGGAGCCGAGATACCCGCCGTCGGCATGCATGACCATGCCCAGGGTGTTGGGCAGTTCGACCCAGTCGAAGGCGTCCATGTAGATCGCCAGATACCACTCACAGATTTCCTTCGGCGCAATCCCGGCGAGCAAGGCAAAGTTGCCGGTGACCATCAGCCGCTGGATGTGGTGCGCATAGGCATGTTGCAGGCTTTGGCCGATGGCCTGGCGCATGCAGTTCATCTGCGTTTCACCCGTCCAGTAGAACTCCGGCAGCGGGCGCGTGTTAGCAAACACGTTGCCCTCGGCGTAATCCGGCATCTTCAGCCAGTACACACCGCGCACGTATTCGCGCCAGCCGATCAACTGCCGAATGAAGCCTTCGGCAGCGTTGAGGCCGATGCTCCCCGACCAGTAAGCCGCCTCGACATCGCTGCACAGCTGGCGCAAATCGAGCAGGCCGATGTTCAGCGCGGCACTGATCCGCGCATGAAACAGAAACGGTTCATCACTGGCCATGGCGTCCTGGTAATCACCGAAGCCGGCCAGCGCATAGTCGAGAAAGTATTGCCACAAGGCCTTTGCGTCGGCGTGGGTCACCGGGTAGTTGAAGTCGTCCAGCGTGCCGTAATGGCTGGCGAAGCGCTCGCCGACCAACGCCAGCACCTCTTGGGTGATTGCGTCATTGGCGAAACGTGCCGGGTAGGGCGGTTTGGCGTGTTTGGGCAGCGCCTTGCGATTCTCCGCATCGAAATTCCACGCACCGCCGACCGGCGTACCGTCCCCGTTCAGCAGCAGCCGACTCTTGCGCCGCATCTCGCGGTAGAAAAACTCCATTCGCAGCTGCTTCTTGCCGCTGGCCCAGTTGGAGAACTCTTCGCGAGAACAGAGGAAGCGGCTGTCTGAATGCCAGTGCACGGGCAAGCCCGAATCTTTGATTGACTGCTCAAGGCGCCAGTCGCCGCATTCGGTGATGTGGATTTCGTCGGCACCAGTGAGGGTTTGCCAGCGCTGCAATTCGCCGGGGATGGAGCCGCGGTTGTCCGGGTCGTCGAGGCTGACGTACTGGACGCGGAAGCCTTTATCGCGTAACGCCTCGGCAAAGTGGCGCATGGCGCTGAAGATCAGAGCGATCTTTTGCGGATGATGGGCGACGTGGGTCGCTTCCTCCATGACCTCGACCATCAGCAGCAGGTCTTGCTGGGGATCGAGTGGCTGCAGGGAGGCCAGGTCGAAAGACAGCTGGTCACCGAGGATCAGGAGCAAGCGGTGGGCAGGGGGCATGGAGCTAAGTCCGGTGAACGATTCGAACTCCAATAGTTATACAGATTGTTTGTTATGTATAGGTTTTAGCGGCCACTGACATCCTATTGTGGGAGCGAGCCTGCTCGCGAAAGCGTCCTGTCAGTCAATACAAGTGCTGACTGACCCACCGCCTTCGCGAGCAGGCTCGCTCCCACAGGAACTTGTTTTGGGTTCTTAGGCGGGGTAGGTCGGGTAATCGATATAACCCTCGGCACCGCCGCCATACACTGTCGCCGGATTCAACTGGTTCAACGGCCAGTCATGAGCAATCCGCGCCGGCAGGTCCGGGTTGGCCATGAACGGTCGGCCAAACGCAACGAGATCGGCCAGCCCTGACTCAAGCAATTGCGCGCCGGTTTTGGCGGTGTAGCGACCGGCATAAATGATCGCGCCGCTGAAGGTGTCGCGCACGGCCTGGCGAAAGGTCTGCGGCATCGCTGGCGCGTTGTCCCAGTCGGCTTCGGCGATCGACAGGTAGGCGATGCCGACGTCTTCAAGAATCTTGATCGCCGCAATGTAAGTTGTGTGCGGATCTTCCTCGACCAGGCCCAGATACGTCCGCGCTTCATCGGTTGTAGTGAACAACGGCGCGAAACGCACACCGACCTTGTCCTTGCCGATGCATTCGGCAACACCGGCCACCACTTCGCGCAAGAAGCGCAAGCGATTGTCCAGCGAGCCACCGTACTGATCGGTGCGCAGGTTGCTGTGGGCGGAGATGAACTGGTTGACCAGATAACCGTTGGCGCAGTGCAGTTCGATGCCATCGAAACCCGCATCCATCGCGTTGCGCGCGGCCTGGATATACAGCTGAATCAGTTCCTGCACTTCATCGGTGCTCAGCGCGCGCGGAGCAGACGGTGGCACCAGTTCACCGACACCAGGCGCGGTTTCGATGAACACGCTGACGCGGTCCGTCGCCACCGCAGAGGCCGACACCGGCGCATCACCATTAGGCTGCAACGCCGTGTGCGAGACCCGACCGACGTGCCAGAGCTGGGCGAAGATTACGCCATCCACGGCATGCACCGCCTCGGTGACTTTGCGCCAACCGGCGATCTGCTCCGGCGTATGAATGCCCGGCGTCCACGCATAACCCTGGCCGCGCGGTTCGATCTGCGTGCCCTCGGTGACCAGCAAACCGGCACCGGCGCGCTGCTGGTAATACTCGGCCATCAATTCGTTGGCGACATTGCCCGGTTGCGTGCTGCGCTGGCGGGTGAGAGGTGGCAGGACGATGCGGTTTTTCAGGGTGTGTGCGCCCAATTTGGCAGGCGTGAAGAAAGCGTTATTCATGGAGTAAGCCTTGAATCTGATTAGACCAGTCGACTAGTGACTGGGCAAAAAAACAACGCCGGGCGGTACGCACGCGGCGTTGATCGGGGTAGAGCGAGGGATTCAGCCGAGCATCTTCAACAGCTTTTCGGCAACGGCGGCGGAGCTGGCCGGGTTCTGGCCGGTGACCAGGTGCCCGTCAGCCACCACATGCACCTGCCAATCGGCGACTTTCGAATAGCGCCCGCCCAGACGCTGGAATTCGTCTTCGATGAGGAACGGCACCACGTCAGTCAGACCAACAGCAGCTTCTTCGGCGTTGGTGAAACCGGTGACGTCGCGATCTTTGACGATCGGCTGGCCGTCAGCACGCACCACATGACGCAACACGCCGGGTGCGTGGCAGACAAAACCGTGAGGTTTGTTGGCGCGGTCGAAGGCTTCGATCAGCGCGATCGAGGCCTTGTCTTCGGCCAGATCCCACAGCGGGCCGTGGCCGCCTGGGTAGAACACTGCGTCGAAATCCTCAGCCTTCACATCAGCCAGGCGACCCGTGTTGGCCAACGCCTGTTGCGCGGCCGAATCAGCGCGGAAGCGATCGGTTTCGGCAGTCTGCGCGCTTGGCTCATCGCTTTTCGGATCGAGCGGCGGCTGGCCGCCGGCAGGCGATACCAGCGTGACGTCGGCGCCGGCGTCCTTGAAGGCGTAGTAGGGCGCGGCGAACTCTTCCAGCCAGAAGCCGGTTTTCTTGCCGGTGTTGCCGAGTTGTTCGTGGGAAGTCAGAACCATCAAGATTTTCATAGAGCACCCTTGGTTTGGTCAGGCATCGGCACAGGGCGAGGAATTCGCTCAGCGTCGGCACCGCATGAATTTGTGTCTCGGGGCGCAGCATAGGTTCCAATTAGACCAGTCGTCTAGTAATTTTTCAGAAAATGTTTTTGCCCGTCGGTTATGGCAAACTCCCGGTCCTGAAAAGTATACGACTGGTCTATTGTCTGGAATTTTGCTCACCATGAAGCCGACCTTTGACGACACCCGCCAACACTTGCTCGACACCGGCCACCGGATGATGGCCGAGAAGGGCTTCACCAGCGTCGGCCTCAACGAGATCCTGCAGACCGCTGGCGTGCCCAAGGGCTCGTTCTATCACTACTTCAAATCCAAGGAGTTGTATGGCCAGGCGCTGCTCGAGGATTACTTCGTCGACTACCTCGCCGACATGGAGCGCCGCCTGACATTGCCTGGGCTGACTGCCTTCGAGCGTTTGATGGATTACTGGCAGGGCTGGCAGAAGCGCTGCACCCTCGAAGGCCACGGCGATGAATGCCTGGTGGTGAAACTCAGCGCCGAAGTCGCCGACCTGTCCGAATCAATGCGCCTGACCTTGCGCGACGGCGCCGAACGCATCGTCGCGCGCATCACCGAATGCATCGAACAAGGCCAAAATGACAAAAGCCTGCCCGAGGGCGATGCGCGGAAGTTGGCTGAGACGCTGTATCAGCTCTGGCTCGGTGCCAGCCTGCTGAACAAATTGCAGCGCACCGGACAGTCGCTGGAAACCTCGATGGCGATGACCCGGCAGTTGTTGCAAGTCTGAGCCTCGCCGCAGATCCCTTGTAGGAGTGAGCCTGCTCGCGATGGCGGCGGCACATTCAACATCTTCATTGCCTGATCCAACGCAATCGCGAGCAGGCTCACTCCTACACTGTTTCGTGCTGAACCATCGATCTTCATTCAATCCCCAATCCTGTGGGAGCGAGCCTGCTCGCGAAGACGGCGGCACATCCAACATCTTCTTTAACTGACCCAATGCATTCGCGAGCAGGCTCGCTCCCACAGGAGATCTGTGTTGATTGGTGGGATTGGAGATCAGCAGGCCATTCAAAACTCAGGCAGAACTGCTGTCCTCTTCAGGCAGTTGGGCGAACCACTGCGCATACGGTGTATTGCTCACCTTGAAACGGTTGTAGTCCGGGCTGCCGTCATCCCACCACACCGGCCCGCGTTCACCCAGCGCGACTTTGGCGTCGTTGACGCGAGCTCTCGCCGACTTCAACGCCTGTGCATCCTCCGCACGCTTCGCCTCTTTGACCGCACGCCGCGCGGACATGAGTTCGGCTACAAACGCCTCACGTTCGGCGGCTGGCAGTGATGGATTGCTGCAACGCCACAGCTGTTGCTTGACCACAAAATAGCGGCCATCGGGGGTGGTGGGGTACATGGGCGATATCCTGCGCGATCGAGTCTTAGACCGGGTAGGACAACTCGCCGATGAGTTTATCCAGCGTAATCGGATAATCGCGCACCCGTACGCCACACGCGTTATAGATCGCGTTGGCGATCGCCGCCGCGGCGCCGCTGATACCCAGCTCGCCGACGCCTTTGGCCTTCAGCGGGGTGGCATACGGGTCGACTTCATCGAGAAAGATTACTTCCTGATGGGGAATGTCGGCATGCACCGGCACCTCGTATCCGGCCAGATCGTGATTGACGAAAAAGCCGATTCGATGATCCACCGCCAGCTCTTCCATCAATGCCGCTCCTGCGCCCATGGTCATGCCGCCGATGATCTGGCTGCGCGCGGTTTTCGGGTTGAGGATGCGCCCGGCGGCGCACACGGCCAGTTGCCGACGCAGGCGAATTTCGCCGGTCGCCGCATTGACCGCGACCTCGGCGAAATGCGCGCCAAAGGTCTGCTGGGCGAAGCGCTGGGCAAGGTCTCCGTACTCCATGCGGTCCTCGCCCGTCAGCTCGCCATTGGCTGCGGCCTGAGCCAAGGCAACCTGCTGCGAGCCTGCGCGAATCTGTGCATCGACAAACTCGGCTTGCTGCGGGTCAATCCCGACGGCGCGAGCGGCGGCCTCACGCAGTTTCACGCACGCGGCATACACGCCGGCAGTGGAGGAGGCCGCGCCCCACTGGCCGCCGGAGCCCGACGATTCCGGAAACCGCGAATCGCCCAAGTGCACCACGACACGGTCCAGCGGCACGCCCATCATTTCGGCAGCGGTCTGGGCGATGATGGTGTAACTGCCGGTGCCGATGTCGGTCATGTCGGTTTCCACGGTGATGACGCCTTGACGATCGAGACGCACCCGCGCCGCCGAAGCGGTGGTCGGTGCGCCGCGAATCGCCGAGGCCAGCCCGATGCCGATCAGCCAGCCATCCTCACGGCGCTGAGCGGGTTGAGGGTTGCGCTGACGCCAGCCAAAGCGTTCGGCGCCAGTGTTCAGGCATTCCACCAACTGCCGTTTGGAGAACGGCCGCGCCGGTTGCTCCGGATCGACCTGCGAGTCGTTGAGGATGCGCAGTTGCAGCGGATCCATCTGCAGCTTTTCGGCCAGTTCATCCATGGCGATTTCCAGCGCCATCATCCCCGGTGCCTCGCCCGGCGCGCGCATCGCCGAACCCTCGGCGAGATCGAGCACGGCGAGATTCAAACGGGTCATGCGATTGGCACCGGCGTAAAGCAATCGGGTTGACGCGGTGGCCGCTTCGGCGCGTCCGCCGCGCAGATTGCCCGACCAGCTCTCGTGGCCGATCGCGGTGATCACGCCGTCACGGTTGGCACCGATGCGCAGGCGCTGAATCGTCGCCGGACGATGGGTCAGGTTGTTGAACATCAGCGGCCGCGGCAGCGCGACTTTCACCGGTCGCCCGGCATGTCGAGCGGCCAGGGATGCCAACACAGCGTCGCAAAGAATCGTGCCCTTACCGCCGAAACCACCGCCGATATACGGCGAGATCAGGCGCACATCTTCCTTGGCGATACCGAGGGTTTTCGCCAGATCGCGCACGCCCCAGTTGATCTGTTGGATCGATGTCCACAAGGTCAACTGCGTGCCACTCCAGCGGGCAATGGTTGCGTGCGGTTCCATCATCGCGTGGGCCTGGTCAGGCGTGCTGTAGTGCTGATCGATTTGCACTGGCGCAGCGTTGAAGGCGCCTTCGAAGTCACCGACGCTGGTCTGCGGCGGCGGGCCGAAACCGGCCGGTGGCGGTGGGGTTGCGGAGTCTTTCGCAGCCGCCAGATCGAATGAACCTGGTTCGGCCACGTAGCGGATGTCGAGCAAGCCGGCGGCCGCGCGCGCCTGTTCAAAAGTGTCTGCGACGACAATTGCCACGGCCTGGTGATAGTGATCGACATGCGGCCCGGCCAAGGCCCTGGCTACGTAAAACTCGCCTTTGGCCAATGGCCCGGCGTTTTCGTAAGTGACGACGGCGATCACCCCGGACGCCTCCCGCGCTTGCGTCGAATCAATCGAGGCGATGCGCCCTTTGCCGATCCCGGCGCCGACGATATAGCCGTAAGCGGCGTCCGGCACCGCTGCGTTTTGCTCGTAGGCGTAGGGGGCGGTGCCGGTGGTTTTCAGCTTGCCGTCGATGCGGTCGGCAGGTTGGCCGATCACCTTCAGCTGGTCGATCGGATTGGAGTCGGCCGGGGTGTCGAATTTCATCTGCAAATTCCTTCCAGACAGGCTGGCGACGCACACGTAGCGCGGCGCAGCCATCGGTTGACGTCGGATCTCTACGAGCCTAGGCCATCGACGCGCCACTGATAATGCGCGGATTCAGGATGGAGTGATGAATCTCGCTCACCAATCCAGATCAACATGACAAATAGGAATACGTTTCAATTACTAATGCGACCGTATACCATGCGCGACGTTTTCACTGGCGGTTTTGCCCTTCGTTCTGGCCTATTCGTAAAGGTTTTCACCTCATGCGTCGAACTCTGCTTTCCATTTGTGTGCTGCAGGCGTTGTCTTCTTCCTCGTGGGCTGAGTCAGCCGAATCGACTTCTTCAACGCTTGAGCTGGAAGCTACCGACGTAGTCGGCACAGCGGATTACGAAAGGGCAGACGGCCCGGTGCAAGGCTACCGCGCGACCCGTTCGGCCAGCGCCACGCGCACCGACACTTCGATTCATGAAACCCCGCAGTCAATCAGCGTGGTGACCAAGGATGCCGTTGAAGACCTCGGCGCGACGCGTTTGCAGGATGCGCTGGATTACGCCGGCGGCGTCGGGCGGGCGAACAATTTCGGTGGGCAGGGCCTGACCACGTTCACCGTGCGCGGCTTCACTACGGGCGAGTTCTACCGCAACGGTTTCCCGATTAACCGTGGCTACCCGAACATGCCCGACGCCAACACCATCGAGCGTCTGGAAGTGCTGCGCGGTCCCGCGACCATGCTCTATGGCCGTGGCGACCCAGGCGGTACCTTCAACGTGGTGTCGAAACAGCCGTTGCCCGAGCGCACCGTTACGTTAGGCAGCCAGTTGAACGACCAAGGCATGAAGCGCGGCACCCTCGACGCTTCCGGGCCACTCGACGAAGAAGGGCGTCTGGCCTATCGCTTGAATGTGGTGGGCGAGGGCGGTGACACCTTCCGCGATCATGTCGAGAACGAGCGCTACGGCATCACGCCGGTGCTGACCTGGCAGGCCACCGACGCGACCAAGCTGATTTTCGAAGGCGATTTCATGCGCAATAACGCGCCGCTCGATCGTGGCGTGACGCGCTACCCGGCGCAGATCGGCACCGCCTCGCGCGATACCTTCTTCGGCGAGAAAGACGTCGGCAAACTGCACAACGACAACAACATGGCGCAACTGCGTTTCGAGCACATGCTCAACGACGACTGGACCCTAGGCGGCGGTTTCCAGTGGCTCGACGGCTCGCTCAAGGGTAATGCGATCGAGGCCAACGGCATTGCCGCTGACGGCCGCACGCTGGGGCGCAACTTCAACTACCGCAAGCTGGAATGGACCGACAAGGACACCCAGCTTAACCTCACCGGGCATTTTGATACTGGCGGTCTGCAGCACACCTTGCTCACCGGCATCGAGTACGAAGATTACGATTACAAGTCGATCATCCAGCGCTCCAGCGGCGCGGTCAGTGCCTACCCGATCGACATCTTCAATCCGGTCTACGGCCAGCCACGCCCGGCGCTGACCCGCACACCGACTCACGACAAGGAAAACCTCAAGACCTACGCGGCATTCGTGCAGGATCAGGTAGCCCTCACCGACAAACTGAAAGTGCTGGCCGGCGCACGTTTCGAGCGCTTCGAGCACGATTACGAAACCTACGTGCCCGGCGGCAAGAGCTGGCAGGCCAGCGACAACGCCGTCACCCCGCGTATCGGCGTCACCTACGATTTGACCGATACCCTGGCGGTCTACGCCAACACCGCGCGCTCGTTCAAGCCCAACACCGGCGCCAGTCGCGAAGGCGGCGGCTTCGCTCCGGAGAAGGGTAAGTCGTACGAGATGGGCGTGAAGTGGGAAGCGCTGGATCAGCAGTTGAGCGTCGACGCGGCGATCTACCAGATCGAAAAACGCAACGTGCTGACCACCGACCCGGTGGATTCGACTTTCAGCGTCGCCGCCGGTGAAGTGCGCAGCCGTGGTTTCGACGTCAACGTCACCGGCAACCTCACCCCTGAGTGGCGAGTGGTCGGCGGTTACGCCTACGTCGACGCCGAGGTGACCAAGGACAACACGCTGCGCTCCGGCACCCGACTGCTGAACATCCCGAAGAACAGCTTCAGCCTGCTCAATATGTACGAATTTCAGGACGGCACGCTTAAAGGTCTGGGTCTCGGCACTGGCCTGAAATACGTCGACGAGCGCGCCGGGCAGACCGCCAACACCGCGTTTTCCATGGGCAGTTACACCGTGGTCGACCTGCTGAGCTTCTACAAGGTCAACGACAAGGTGCGCCTCAATCTCGATGTGAAAAACATCTTCGATCGTGACTACGAAGAGGGCGCCTTCGGCAACGTTTACGCCTACCCGGGGGCGCCGCGAACCGTGCAGGTGGGGATTTCCTACACGCTGTAAATCGCCGCAGCGGTTGCCGCCGACCCATGCTGGCCTGAGAGTGGCATGTCGAAATCAGACATCGGCATGCCGCACTCAGGCTAGTTGCGCGGCGGTCGGGCCACGTAATGTGAAGCATCATTTCGTCGGCAAAGCGTCTGCGTCGCAGCTTTCGCCTGATGCCGACACCGGAAATGATGATCGCCTGACGCTCAGTCAGTGGCCCAAACGTCGATCATGAGAACAATAAGAACCCATGACTAGCCTGAACCCCAAGGACTCCAACGGTCAGTTGGCGCAAGGTTTCAAACCGCGTCACGTCACCATGCTTTCCATTGCCGGCATCATCGGCGCAGGACTTTTCGTTGGCTCAGGCCACGCCATCGCCGCCGCAGGACCTGCGGTGCTGCTCGCTTATCTGTTCTCCGGTCTGCTGGTCGTGCTGGTGATGCGCATGCTCGGCGAAATGGCCGTGGCGCACCCCGACACCGGCTCGTTTTCCACCTACGCCGATCAAGCCATTGGCCGCTGGGCCGGGTTCACCATTGGCTGGCTCTACTGGTGGTTCTGGGTGCTGGTGATTCCCATCGAAGCCTTGGCCGCCGGGCACGTGCTCAATCAGTGGTTTCCCCAGGTCGATGCGTGGTTGTTCGCCTTGCTGTCGATCGTGCTGCTGGTGATCACCAACCTGTTCAGCGTGTCGAAATACGGCGAGTTCGAATTCTGGTTCGCCATGGCCAAGGTCATCGCGATCATCGGTTTCATCGGCTTGGGCTTTGCGGTGCTGATGGGCTGGATTCCCGAGCGTGAAGCCAGTGGCTTGAGCACGCTGATGGCCGAGCACGGCGGCTTTGCGCCGAACGGCATGTCGGCGGTGGTCGGCGCGTTCATCACCATCATGTTCAGTTTCATCGGCACCGAAGCGGTGACCATTGCCGCTGCGGAATCGAACAATCCGGCGCAGAACATCGCCAAGGCCACCCGTTCGGTGATCTGGCGTATCGGCATTTTCTATCTGCTGTCGATCTTCGTGGTGATTTCCGTGGTGCCGTGGAATGACCCGCAACTCGCCTCGGTCGGCTCCTACCAGCGCGCACTGGAACTGATGAACATCCCCAACGCCAAATTCCTCGTCGACGTGGTGGTGTTGATCGCGGTGGCCAGTTGCATGAACTCGTCGATCTACATTTCCTCGCGCATGCTCTATTCGCTGGGCCGACGCGGCGATGCGCCGCCGGCATTGAAGGTGACTTCGGCGGCCGGCGTGCCACGCGCGGCGGTGATCGCCAGCACGGTGATCGGCGCAGGCGTGACGTTACTCAGCTATTTCATGCCGGCCGGGCTGTTCCAGTTCCTGCTCGCCAGCTCCGGCGCAATCGCCTTGCTGGTGTATCTGGTGATCGCCATTTCGCAGTTGCGCATGCGCCGCCGACTGGAACGGGAAAAGGTCGAAATGACCCTGCGCATGTGGCTGTTTCCCTGGCTTACCTGGCTGGTCATCGCCTTCATCTGTGCGGCTTTGGCAGTGATGATGATCACCCCTGAACATCGCCTGGAAGTGACTTCGACCATTGGCTTGGCGCTGCTGATTTCCTTCGTCGGATTGATCACCAGCCGCCAGCATGGGCCGGCGGGCAGAGTGGCGGCGGTGAGCAAAGCCTAAGCAAACAACGCCTTGAGCCCACGGGAAAACCAGCCGTTCGGGCTCGAAGGCAGATGCTCACGTTGATTGAATGAGCCCGTCAACGCGCAGGTTTCACCGGCGAGTGAACCCATCAATTGCGGCAGCAAAAAGCTGCGTTCGCATTCGCTGGCGGACAGTCCGGTTTTCTCTTGCGGCCAAACGACGCTGGTTTCGGCAAACGGCTTCATGGCACACCTCCTCAACATTCAAACATCCAGCACCAGGGTGTCGCTGCCCTGCGCCGGGGCGGCGCAGCAGATCAGCACTTCGTCATCCGCCAGACGCATGGCCGGCGGGGTGAGGTAATGCACCTGGCCGCTGGTAAGGCGGGTTTTGCAGGTGCCGCACGAGCCGCCGCGACAGCTGAACTCAGGATTCAAGCCACGCGCCTCGGCCAGTTCCAGCAAGGTGCCGCTGCCCGGTTCCCAGCGTGCTTCCTTGCCGGACGTGGCAAACAGCACCTTGACCGGCTCTTCCGCGACCGGCACTTGCGGCGGCGCCGGGGTGCTGATTTCGACATCGCGGATCAGCGTCGACGGGCCGAAGGTTTCGGCGTGGATGCGATCGTCGGGAATGCGCATTTTGCGCAGGCCGTCGTACAGCGCCTGGGTAAAACTGCCCGGGCCGCACAGGTAGAAATCGTAGTCATCCAGCGGCAGCAGGCTTTTCAGCAAGGCGATGTCGATGCGCCCGGCATGATCGTAACCATGCGCTGTTGCTTCCAGCGGCGGCTGGCTGACCACGCGCAGCACCTTGACCTTGTCACCGGCGCGTGCAGCCAAGGCGTCGATTTCTTCGCGAAAGGCCAGATCCTCGACGGTGCGACTGCTTTGCACCACCCAGGTCGGGCGCATGCGGCTGATGCGTTTGCCCTGATAGACCACCTCGCGCAGCATCGACAGCAACGGCGTCACCCCAACCCCTGCGGCCAACAGCACCAGTGGCCGGCGTTCGGTGGCGTCGACGGTGAAATCGCCTTGCGGCGCGCGGGCTTCGATCAAGTCCAATGCCTGAACGCGATCATGCAGATGCGAGGATACCGAGCCATCGCGTTTGACGCTGATGCGCAGGAACTCGTCCGACGGCGCGCTGGACACGCTGTAGGTGCGGATCGACGCGGCATCCTGACCGTCGAGCAAGACCTTGATCGGCAAGTGCTGGCCCGGTTCGAAGCGCGGCAGGCCGAAGCCGTCGTTGGCTTGCAGGTAAAAAGAACGGATCTGCGGACTCTCATCGACCACCCGCGTGACGTGCAGCGCGCGCCATTGATTGCGCAGCGCCTCGGCCTGCAAACGCTCGCGGGTCTGTTCCCAGCTGCCGGTCATTTGCGAATTGGGCGAGTCGCCTTGCGGCTGCTCGGCCCAGCGCAGTGGCAGCGCGGCCTGACGGTAAACGATGCGCTGCGGCCTGAAGCGCCACAGACGTTCGGCACCCTGGAACGCGGCGATTTGCGGATCATCGAGCAGCACTTCCGCGCTACCGGTCATCTGCAACAGATCGCCGCTTTCAAAATCGATGAAGGTCAGCCCGGCGCGCGGGTTGAGCAGGATGTTGCCCAGGGTGTTGAAGAACAGATTGCCGGAGAAATCCGGGATGGTCAGGGTGCCGTCCTCGTCCATATGGACGAAACCGGATTTGCCGCCGCGATGGGACACATCGACTTGCCGCTCACCGTCGCGCACCACGTAAGTGGCCACGTAGAACGAATCGGCGGCGGTGATCATGTCGCGCACCAAGGGTTCGCTGACAGGCAGGTCGAGCGCGGTGTCGGTGGTTTCGTCGACGAACGCGTAATGGCGCAGATTGATGTAGCGCGGGCAGTTGCCGTAAGCCTGTGTCACGCCGATCTCGAGGCTGTTGTCAGCGCGGCGGCTGATGTTGCCGTTCATGCGATTGCGCCGACGGGTGTGCAGCTCGATGCCGAGCATGCCGATCGCGTCGCCGGGCTGCAGGCCTTGATTCGCCGGATCGTTAGGCTGGGCGTCGAGTTTGATCTTCAGAACCTGTGGCGACGGCGAATCCATGAAGCCCGGTTGACCGGTGCGCAGCGTCGCCCACGGGTCGCCCTGGCCATCAACGGCGCCGAGCACGACGAAGGGCAGTTGCGCGTAGAACTCGCGGTGCTGATCCGGCATCCAGTCGCGGGCCAGTTGCCGCTGGCCGACACCAACCATCATTTCCACCGCGCCGACGGCACGTTGCAGGGTCAGCTCACCTTCATGCCAGGGCGAGGGCTGCGGTTTCGACGCTGTGTCCATTTCGATTCTCCTCGGGTGCAAACGGGCCGGTGAGCCGCCAGGGGCTGAAGCTCAAGTGGGCTCATGTTCGCCCTCGGCCGGTTGCGAGGGAATGGCCAGAAACTGCAATCCACTGTTTCACGCGGTGAAATGATCCCTACGCGCGCCTAAGGACGAGGATGATTATTTCACTGGCTGAAATGCTCGATTGTATTTGCTGAGGATTCCGCGATTTGCGGCAGGGGAGCAGGATGAGCCCATCGACACGATCAGCGGGTCGACCTCAAAAAATCCAGGAGCACGTCATGTCTCAGTCAGCCGTCAAACTGTATCGTCATCCGTTGTCCGGCCACTCGCATCGCGTCGAGTTGATGCTGTCCCTGCTGGATGTTCCGACCGAACTGGTGTTCGTCGACCTGATGAAGGGCGCACACAAAACCCCTGAATTCCTCGCCCTCAACCGTTTCGGCCAAGTGCCGGTGATTGACGACAACGGTACGGTGCTCGCTGATTCCAACGGCATTCTTGTTTATCTGGCGAGCAAATACGGCAACGGCCAGTGGCTGCCGAGCGATCCGGTCGAACAAGCCAAGGTGCAACGCTGGTTATCGGTAGCTGCCGGGCAGATCAGCTCCGGCCCGGCCACGGCGCGCTTGATCACGGTGTTCGGCGCCGGTTACGACGCAGCTGATGCGATCAAGCGTTCCCATGCGTTGTTGCAGGTGATGGAAGACGAGTTGGCCAACAGCGCATTCCTTGCCGGCGACAAGGCAACCGTCGCCGATGTGGCCGCCTACACTTACGTCGCCCACGCACCGGAAGGCAATGTCTCACTTGAGGATTACCCGAATGTGCGGGCGTGGCTCGGGCGGGTCGAGGCGCTGCCGAAATTCGTCGGTATGCAGCGCACAGCGGTGGGCCTGCAAAGCGCTTGATATCAGCGCACGCCAAAAAACCTTGTGGGAGCGGGCTTGCCCGCGATAGCGGTGGGTCATTCAACGGTGATGTTGACTGACAGAATGCCTTCGCGAGCAGGCTCGCTCCCACGGGTTTGGCGTCAGCTGTCCCATCCATGCATTGGAAGACACTGTCTCGCTGGAGGAATATCCGAATGTGCGGGCGTACTGGCGGGAGTTGAAGCATTGCCCAAATTTAACTCTGTACACCAAACCCTGTGGGAGCGAGCCTGCTCGCGAAAGCGGTGTGTCATGCAACGGTGATGTTGACTGACGGAAAGCTTTCGCGAGCAGGCTCGCTCCCACATGATTTCACTGTGTTTTCGAGGTTTTTTACAGGTCCCCAGCTATGGATCGTTTTCAGGAAATGCGCATGTTCCTGGCCGTGGCCGAGGAGGGCGGCTTTGCGGCGGCGGCCCGGCGCTTGAACACCTCGCCCCCCAGCGTCACCCGCGCCATTGCCGCGCTGGAACAACGCATCGGCACGCGTCTGTTGTCGCGCACCACGCGCAGCCTGCACCTGACCGAAGCCGGGCATCGTTATCTGGACGATTGCCGAAGAATTCTGTGCGACGTCGACGAAGCCGAAGAGGCGGCCGCCGGCAGTTACCGGGTGCCGTGCGGGCACTTGAGCGTGACCGCGTCGGTATTGTTTGGCGAGTTGTTCATCGCGCCGTTGCTGGCGCAATACGTCGATGCGTTTCCTTCGGTGCATCTGAAGGCTTTGCTGGTTGATCGCGTGGTGAATATGGCGGAAGAGGGTATCGATGTCGCCGTGCGCATCGGCCATTTGCACGAGAACAATCAGCATGCAATCAAGGTCGGCGAGGTCCGTCAGGTCATCTGCGGCACCCCCGATTACTTCGCCCGCTATGGCCGACCGCAACATCCGAACGAGCTGAACCGCGCCAATATCGTCATGTCGTCCGCCAGTCATTTGCTCAGCGATTGGCAATTCGCCCATGCCGATGGCCCGTTGAGTTTTCGCTTCGAGCCGCGTCTGGTGGTCACCGCGAATCAGGCGGCGATCAACATCGCCAGTTCCGGTTGGGGCATTACCCGGGTGCTGTCTTATCAAGTCGCCAGCCAGGTCGCGGCCGGTGAACTGGAATTGGTGTTGCAGGCATTTGAGCCGCCGGCATTACCGGTGCAACTGGTCTATCTGAAACATCCGCGCGTACCGGCGAAGGTGCGCACGTTTGTGGATTTTCTCAGCGAGCGGCTGCAACACCACCCAGCGCTGAAAGCCGTGAACAGGGTTCACGGCTAAGGCTTCAAGGTTCAACTCAGCGCTGGATCACTTCCCGGCCGCAGCGGTTTCGATCAGGCTGGCAACGGCTTTCGGGTTGGACACCATCACCACGTGCGAAGCGCCTTTGACCACGACGGTCTGCTTGGAGTGCGCGCGCTCGGCCATGAACGCCAAGGCTTGCGCCGGGATGTTCTTGTCCTGGTCACCGTAGACGAAGTACGACGGCACGGTTTTCCATGCAGGCTCGGTGGCGGCTTCGTTGAGCGCGGCGACGGTCACCGGGCGCTGGGTGGCGGCCATCAACTTCGCATCTGCCGGGGAAACATCGGCTGCGAACTGCTCATGGAATTTGTCCTGCTGGATGTACAAATCCTTGCCACCATCGGCCAGCTCAACCGGGGCCGACAGGGTCGGGCCAAGGGTGCTGCCAGGGAAACGCCCGGACAGCTCAGCGGCGGTTTCACCCTTTTCCGGTGCAAAAGCTGCGACGTACACCAGCGCTTTGACATTGGCATTGCCGTAAGCGGCTTCACTGATCACCGGGCCACCGTAGGAGTGGCCGACCAGTACCACCGGAGTTTTCACGCTGGCCAGCACATCCGCCACCGATTGCGCATCACCCTTGACCGAGCGCAGCGGGTTGGCAGCGGCGATCACCGGATAGCCATCCTTCTCGAGAATCTTGACCACGCCGTTCCAGCTGCTCGAATCGGCGAAGGCACCGTGCACCAGCACCACGGTGGGTTTGACCGGCGCGGCGAACGCAGCGGTGGCGCCGAACATGGCGGCGGTAAGGGCGAGGGTTGCGAAGACTTTGTTCATGGTGATGTCCTGTCGATTGGGTGGGGCATGAATGGAAGCGACAGTGGTATTTAGCGCGCTAAATGTGTCAGTTGTGTGTGCGCACGGCCGAACTTCGCATGAGTGTGTATCTGGGGCGGCGAAAGCTACACGCTGATACAAAGCGATCCATTCAATCAGATCGCGCGGCGGACTTTGCCCGGGGCCTCGCCGTAGATTTCCTTGAATTTCTTGCTGAAGGCAGCCTGCGACTGATAGCCGACCTGCACGGCAATGTCATTCAGGCCCAGATGCGAATGGCTGAGCAGACTGAACGCCAGCTCCATGCGCAATTGAGTCAGCAGCACCCACGGCGACACGCCAGCGACCCGGGCGAAGGTGCGCATGAACGTCGCGCGGGACATGTTCGCGGTGTCGGCCATGGCCTCGATGGTCCATTCGTGCGCCGGGTCGGCCAATATCGCCTGACAGGTGCGGCCGAGGCGCTGGTCGCCGAGCAGCGCCAGGGTGCTTTTGTCGTGATCGGCACGCGCCAGGTGCGCACGCAGGATCAAGGTGAACAACGCTTGGGACAGTGAGTCGAGGAGGAACCGTGCACCCGGCTGTTCGCTGTCGGCTTCGCTGCGCAACAGCGCAATCAGGGCGGTCAGCGGCGCATCAATCGGTAAGCCATCGTTGGCAATCAACAGGTAATCGGGGAGGGCGGCGAACAGCATCGATGCGCGGTTGTAATGAAAGCCACCGCAAAGCATGTCCAGATCGGCGCTCGCGCCACCCAGCCGATAGATCGGCAACACCCCGCCGGGAATCAGCGTTGGCAGCATTGGCGCTACATCTTTACCGCCGCTGTGCAGCACATGCGGCGTGCCCCGTGGCAACAACAGAATATCGCCGGCGCGCATCGCCAGGCGTTGTCCGCTGGCCAGTTCTACCCGGCACTCACCTTTGAGCACGACGTGATAGGGCGCCTTGCCCAAGGCTTCCTGTTGATGATCGCGCGCCCAGTCGCCCTGGAACTGGCAGCGCAGATCAAGACTGCCGCGCACGTTGGCCAGGCTGATGAGCTTATCGAGCGAGTTCATTGGCACCCATCACGAAGGAATCCGCAAAGTTGAGACGATTGAGCAAGACGTTGAGCATGACCGACAAAAGCGCGATTCGATAGCACCGCAGACTGACTCCACTTTCATTGATCTGGAGACGTCGCATGTTCACCTCAATCAACGCCGGACTACAACAGCTCGGCAAACTCGATCGCCTCGGCATCCCGCTGATGCGCGTGGCCATCGCCATCGTGTTCCTGTGGATCGGCGCGTTGAAATTCGTCCCGTACGAAGCCGACAGCATTACGCCTTTCGTCGCCAACAGCCCGGTGATGTCGTTCTTCTACGAACACCCGCAGGACTACAAGGCGCACCTGACCCATGAGGGCGAGCTGAACGCCGACAAGCGCGCCTGGCAGACCGCGAACAACACCTACGGCTTTTCCACCGGGCTTGGCGTGGTGGAAATTCTCATCGGTCTGCTGGTCCTGTCCAATCCGCTTTCTCGCCGTACCGGCCTGCTCGGTGGCGCGCTGGCGTTCGCTACGCCGCTGGTGACCCTGAGCTTTCTGGTTACCACGCCTGAAGCCTGGGTCGCTGCGCTGGGTGATGGTCAGCACGGTTTTCCCTATCTGTCCGGTGCCGGACGCCTGGTGCTCAAGGACGTCCTGATGCTCGCCGGAGCGCTGCCAATGATGGCCGATTCCGCGCGCCAATTGCTGACTGAACGTCAGGCCTGAATTCCCCATCCTTTATAGAGAGATCACACCATGAAACCGTTTTTTGCTTTGGCCCTGGCCATCCTCGCCGGCAACGTGTTCGCCGCCACCGAACCTGCACAGACCGGCGTGCCACTGGACATCGCCAAAACCATCAGCATCACCGACACCAGCGCCGCCTGCGGAATTGTTCCGGTGGAGGTCGTCTATGAAGACAGCCACGGTCAGCGGCATGTCGCCACTTACAGCGTTTTAGGCAATGGCTGCGGTGGCGATTAGCTCAGGTTTGGCCCATAACCGCAGCGGACTCGATTTTCTCAGTCCGCTGCAGCGTTTCCGGGACACCGATCAACAGCAGCAGGAACGCTGCCGCTGCGACTCCGGCGAGGGTCAGGAATGCCTCGCTGTAACCGGCGGCCTCAACGACAAAACCGGCCAGCCCGTTGCTCAGCGCCGCGCCCAGGCCAAACGCTGTGGTCAGCGCGCCAAGGCTGACATTGAAATGCCCGGAGCCGAGGGTCAGATCCTTGACCATTACCGGGAACAGCGCGCCGAACAAACCAGCGCCGACACCGTCGAGCAACTGCACGGCGACCAGCCAGTACGGATCATCCGAGAAGGTGTAGAGCAAGCCACGCAGCGGCAGGATCAGAAAACCCGCCAGCAATAACGGTTTGCGCCCCCAGACATCGGCTTTCGCGCCGGCCAGCAACGCCATTGGCACCATGACCAGTTGCGCGGCTACGATGCACGCCGACGTCAGCGGTGTGGCCAGGTGCAAATTCGCTTGGGCGAGTTTCTGGCTCACCAGCGGCAGCATCGCCGCGTTGGCCAAGTGGAACAGCGCGCAGCACAGGGCAAACATCAGCAACGGACGATTGCTCAGCAGTACCTTGAAGCCGGACGGCTGATGGCTTTGATCGCCAGGCTGCAACCCGCGTGCGACGTCATGATCAATCGCCTCGGCCGAGACGAACAGCACGGCAATCACGCTGGCCAGCGCCATGACCGCCATCAGATAAAACACCGCCACCGGACCGAACAGATAGGCAAACAAACCGGCCAACAACGCTGCGCACGCGTTGCCGGCGTGGTTGAACGTCTCGTTGCGACCGGTGCGCCGGGTGAATGCTCGCGGGCCGGTGATGCCCAGGGTGATCGCGGAGATGGCCGGGGCGAAAATAGATGCTGCCGCCGCGCTCAAGGCTTGGGTCAACGCCACCAGACTGAATGAAGTAATGAACGGCAGCACCAGGCAACTCGCCGTCACCAACAGCGCGGCGATGATGACCAGCGCACGTTTCGCCCGGCTGCTGTCAACCAGTGCACCGGCCGGTGTCTGCGTGATCAGTGCAGCGATACCGGCGAGAGTCATGACCACGCCGATGCTGGCCGGGTCCCAGTGGTGCACGGCGAGCAAGTAGATGGCGAGGTACGGCCCGAGGCCGTCGCGGACATCGGCGAGAAAGAAATTCAGACTGTCCAGCGAACGGTTGTTGCGGCGATCGAGATGGCTGATCACGGGGGGCAGTCTCTTGAAAGTGAGGTCTGCGAAAATGTATCAACCTCGGCAAACCTAATGACCGAAGCGGCGGGGGATTAGTTGCAGAACGGCGGAGCAGTTGCTGCTCCGCAGATATTCATGCGTCAGGCGTTTGCAGGACTTCGATCCATAACGCGCCTTTGCCGGAGGCCGCTTCACCGACACGCTTCAGCGCGCCATCCTTGCTCACCGCGTACGTACCGACCTTGGCGCTTTTCTCGCCCGTCACCAGCAGCCAGTGGCCATCGGGGGAGAAGGCGATGTTGCGTGGTTGCTGTTCTTGCACGGGGTAGTTGTCGTGAAACGTGAGTCCTCCTGATGCCGGATCCACGGCAAATGCCGAAACGCTGCTGCTGGTGCGCTCACTCATCAGCAGCAGTTTTCCATCCGGCGACATGCGCAGGTCGGCAGCCCAGATGCGCGGGGTCGGGTCGTCTTTGAGGTCGTTGTTGCGCGCATCACGGACTTCGCCGTGGGCCAGTTGCAAACGTTCGGGAATGCCGTTGGCCACAGCGATTTGCGTTAACGCGCCGCTGGCGTCGTCGATTGAAAACGCGGTCACGGTGCCGCTCATTTCACCGACAACGTAAAGGAATTTGCCGTTCGGCGAGAACGCCAGGTGCCGAGGGCCGGTGTTGTCCGGGACGCTGACCGAGCCGTTGCCGATCGGGCTGAGCTCGCCAGTCTTGGCATCCAGGCGATATTGCAGCACCTTGTCGGTGCCCAGGTTGCCGGCGTAGGCAAAGCGATTGCTCGGCTCGGTGCGAATCGAATGGGCATGCAGGCCGGTCTTGTAGCGAACGATATCGGCGGAAGGTTGCTGATCCTCGCCGATCTTCTGAACGCTGAGGGTGTCGGCGCCGTAGGACGCGGCGAGCAGGTAGCGACCTTTTCGATCGGTCGACAGGTAGGCCATGCTCTCTGCCAGGGGCGCTTGGGTGAATTTTGTCAGGCGACCGCTTTGGCGATCGATCCGGTAACCCAGCACCTGAAAGGGTTTGACGCGCAAGGCTGCAAACAGCACCTTGCCATCCGGGGAGAGAGCCATGGGATTGACCTGATCACCGGCCTGAATCTGCTCAACGAGGGTGAGCGCGCCATTGCTCTGATCAAGGCGATACTGCGAGATCAGACCGTCACCGGGGCTTGAGATGTAGGCATAGGTGGCGGCATTGGCCGTCACGCTCAGGGTTGAAGCGAGCGCAGCGATTGCGATGGTTCTTTTCATCATTTCCGGCCTTATTGTTGTTGTGATCAGTCATCCTATGAGTGATTGGCTAAGGCTTCAATGTCTATTTCATGGAGCTGGAACGTCGCTTAGCCTAGTTTTATAGACGCGTATTAGAGGATGTTGATCAACAGAAATGATCGAGCAGTACGGTAATCAGCGAGTTGTGAAACATTTTTACATACTCTCCTGTTAGCGTTGTTGTACGACATCCTACCTAATGTGCGCACTGCATCAATTCTCACAAAAACAATAACGGAGATACCCCTATGACGAGCATGGCTCCACTCGATCATCAGGCCGCTGCGAAACCGCAAAACCTGTTCCTGCGAACGCTGAAACTGCTCGGCCCCGGCATTATCGCCGTGCTGTCGTGGCTCGGTGCGGGTGACCTGATCACATCCTCCGTGGCCGGTGCGAACTACGGCTACGCCATGATGTGGGTGCTGGCGGTCTCGCTGTTGCTCAGGTACCTGATCGTCAACATCATTGCCCGTTTCCAGCTGTGCAATAACCAGGGCATGACCATTCTGCAAGGCTACGCCCAGCTCAACCCAGTGTTTGCCTGGTTCATGCTGGTTTATGCCCTGTTGATGGGGCACTTGATGAACGCCTACATGATCAAGGGGGCAGGGGAGTCGCTGGCGATGCTGTTCAAGATCGATCAGCCATTGCTGTGCTCGGTGGCGGTGGTGCTGGCGGTGTGGATGTTGGTCGGGCGCAACATCTACACGATGATCGAAGGCGTGATGAAGCTGCTGCTGGCGATCATGACCCTGGCGTTCATCGCCCTGGCGGTGATGTCCGGCCCGGATGTCAGCGGCATCATCAAAGGCACCATCGGCTTCAGCATTCCGCCGGACGAAGGCGTGCATGGCGCGTTGCTGGTGGCGGTCTCGGTAATCGGCGCGGTCGCCGGCTCGATCGCCAACTTCGTGCACCCCTATGTCATGCGCCAGAAAGGCTGGACCGGGCCGCAGCACAAGCGCATTCAGCGTAACGATCTGCTGTTTGCGGTGTTCGTCGGGATCATCATCAACCTGGCGATCTGGATTGTCGGCGCGGAAATCCTGCGGCCCAACGGCATCGAGGTGAAAACCTTGGGCGATCTGGGCAAGGCGCTGGAAATCTTCTTCGGCCCGATCGGCTGGTACGTGTTCTTCATCGGCGTGTTCGCGACCTTGTTTGCCAGTATTTCAGGCAAGACCACGGCGTTTCCGATGCTGATCACCGATGCCTTCCAGCATGTTCGTCCTGAGCGCCGCGAGAAGTACGGCAAAGAGTTCCATCACGACCCGATGCACAAGTGGTTCATGCTGTTCATCCTGGTCACGCCGCTGATCTGGTCGATGCCGGGCATGCCGGATTTCGTCACCCTGACCATCGGTGTCAGCGCGTTGAACATCATTGGTTTGCCAGTGATTTCCCTAGGCTTGCTGATCATGTCCAACCAGAAATCGTTGCTGGGCAAGCAATACCGCAACAACCTGTTTGAAAACATCGCGCTGTTGTTTGCCACCGGGCTGGCGCTCTGGGTAGCGTTTCAGTTGGGCGTTGATCTGTTCACTTGATGACGAAAAGTCGAGGGGGCACACGCCCCCTCGAATCGCCGCTTACAACGGCACATCCATTTCGATCCGGCGCCAGGCCGCTTCGGAAAAGCTGTACACCGAAAACGCGATCAGCCCCAAGGCCATCAGCATCAACAGCACACCGCCTGCCGGCAGATTCTGCAAAGCATCCAGCGCTTCCTTCATGCCGGGTGGATTGGTCGCTTGATAAACCGAGCCACTGACCGCCATCAACAGCGCAATCTCGATAAACACCACGCCTCGGGCGATCAAGCCAAAGCGCGACACCGGGCGCACGTAGCGCATCACTTCGTCATCTGCCTCGAAGTATTTCTCGAACGTGGCCTTCCAGCCTTTGATGATGTGGGCGATACCGACACCCAGCGGGATCAGCGCGATCAGGTAGATCAACAGGTTCGAATGCTCGAACGACAGCAGCTGCGCAAGCAGATCCTTGGTCTTGCCATCCCCGGAACCGCCCGAGCTCCTGAGGCCACTCACCAAGAGGCCCAAGGCAAAGAAGGCCAGCGCCGCGTTGACCAGACCGCCGGCGAGCAAACCTGCGCGAATGACCAGACCTTTGAACTCGCTGCCGTGGTGGTCGACATCGCGGATCGCTTGCAACGCACGCCACGCGGCGAAGGCCAGCAGGCCGGCGACCACAACACCGATCAGCACATAGCCGAATGGCTGACTGAGTAATGCTTCGAGGCTCTTGTGGCTGTCTTTCGGTTTGGTGGAGTCGTGCGCTGCCAACAGCGCGAAGATACCGATAATCAGATACAGAACACCGCGCGCGGCGTATCCGCCTCGGGCAAGCAGGACAAGCGTGTGTTGAGTGGACATGGGGTTTACTTCCAGGGAATCGATGTGAAGCAGACCCGTGGACGGGACAGGGGTTCGATAAATGCGTCGCCCTTGGGCGACGCGCGCCTTATCAGCCTGCCATTCAGTGCTCGCCGCGCTTGAGCCTCATAAAGGCGTGGTCAGCGAAAACGGAATGCGCAGCTCTTCAACCGGCCCTGAATCCCGACCGCACATTTCGTCGTGCACGCATTGTTGCACCAGTACGCAGGGAAACGCCGGCACGGTTTGCAGCAAGTCGCGCAGGTGGGTGATCGAACGCAGGTGCATTGGCTTGGCCGCGTCATCGAGCAAGGTGAACTGGCCTTGATCCACGCGAATCCTCGCCAGATAAAAACCACCTTCGAGTGACAGCAGCTCCAGTTCGCGAACTTCACTGTTGGCCGCACGTTCGGTGAGGGTTTGCAGATTCATGCTTCACTCCTTGCCTACCAGGGCAGGCGTTCTCCATCGTAGGCGAAGAAATGGCCGCTATCGGCCGGCGTCAGCGTGTCAATCAGACTCAGTAATTGCGCAGCGGCAATGTCTGCCGGGCGGGCGCTTGCGGCTCCGCGAAAAGGTTGCGACAACGGCGAGACCACCGTGCCCGGGTGCAGGCTGAGCAAGCGACTCTGCGGTCGCGTGCGCGAAAGCTCGATGGCGGCGGTCTTGATCAGCATGTTCAGCGCAGCCTTGGAGGCGCGATAGGCGTACCAGCCGCCCAAACGGTTGTCGCCGATGCTGCCGACTTTTGCCGAAAGCATCGCCATCGCGCCTTGAGGTGCAAGCAATGGCAGAAAGTCGCGCAGCAGCAATGCAGGCCCCAGCGTGTTGACTTGAAACACGGCCTGCAGCGACTCGGCTTCGATTGCGCTGTAGCTTTTTTCCGGCTTGATCCGGTCACGATGGAGGAGGCCGGCCGCGTGAATGATCAGGTGAAAGGGCGCTTCGCCTGCCAGTTCGGCGGCGGCGCTGGCGATCGTTTCGGGCTGCTCGAGGTCGAGCTTCGGCACAGTTTTGCGTCCCAGCGTACGGACGCTGGCGCAGCGTGGATCCTGCTTCAAATGTTGGCAAAACGCCGTGCCGAGGGCGCCACTGGCGCCGATCACCAAGGCGCGATAACCGTCGCCGAACGAGGCCAGGGTCAACCCACTGCTCATGGGTTCGCTCCAGCGTTCTGGCGCCGGAAGAACACCGTCACCTGACCGACTTCGAAACCCCACTTGGACATACGGGTGCGGTTGATCAACGTGTCTTCGTCGACCAGGTACATCCAGTCGTCCATGCTCATCTCGTAGGTCGAATCATCAACTGGCAGGTTCAGGCGATAACGCCAGTGGAAGGTGTTGCCTGCGATCTGGCCCTGAGCAACTCCGACCACATCATGCGCGCGACCGCTCCACTGACCATTGCCCCCGGGAGTGAGGGTCCAGACTCGGCGTTCACGGGTGCCGTCGCTGTAACGGAAGCGCTCGTCGAGGATCAGGTTTTCACCTTCACGACGGCTGGCGATATCAACCTCGAAACGCTTGACCACTTCGCCGTTGCGTTTCTGAAACATCCCCCAGGCTTTGACGGGCTGGCTGAAGAACTGCTCCAGACTCAATGCCGGTTGCTGATCCGCATAACGAGCAACATCGACACTGCCGCAGCTTGCAATGCTGAGCGCCAGTCCTAACAGCAGCAGAAATCGGGTCATCTTCCTACTCCTTGTGCTTGTACAGTTAACAGGCTGTGTATAGGCCTAGCGCCGGCCGATGAGCTGGAGAAATTCCTGCCGCGTCGTCGAGCTGTCGCGAAAGGCACCGAGCATGACCGAGGAGGTCATGATCGAATTCTGCTTCTCGACACCGCGCATCATCATGCACATGTGCCTGGCTTCAATAACCACCGCGACACCGGCAGCATCGGTGATCTGCTGGATCGCCTGAGCAATCTGCCGAGTAAGGTTTTCCTGGATCTGCAGGCGCCGCGCGAACATGTCGACCACCCGCGCCACCTTCGAAAGCCCCAACACCCGGCCAGTGGGGATATACGCCACATGCGCCTTGCCGATAAACGGCAGCATATGGTGCTCACACAGCGAATAGAGCTCGATGTCGCTGACGATCACCATCTCATCGCCCTGCGACTCGAACAGCGCACCGTTGGTGACGTCTTCCAGGCTCATCGCGTAACCGTTGCACAGGTATTGCATCGCCTTGGCGGCGCGCTGGGGCGTGTCCAGCAAACCCTCGCGTTCCGGGTTCTCACCGACGCCAACGAGGATTTCACGGTAATGGCTGGCTAGTAGTGGGCTCATTCGGGTTACTCGTGGCGGTGCGGGTTAAGGACACAGTCGGGTGAAAAGGTTGTACGCATACAGGTTGGCTGTATAGGTTTTATTCAAGATAGGCCGAAAAAAATCAACTGACAATGAATCGGTGATTTTTTTGTGCGGGTTTGGGATTTCAGGCAGGACAAACCTGGGGTCAGGTTTGGTGAGCGGCTTGCGTGGCGCCGATGTGCGGGCGTCTCAGCTCATAGCTGCCGGTGGCGGATGGCAGCTATCGGCCAGAGCGTACGCCCAGCGAACTTTTTTCAACCCAAAGCGCTCGTCATCATGTTCAAGTATTATTGCGTCGATGCTCGGACTATTCATAGGTAGGTTGATGCATGGCCAGAAGCATTAGGCTTCAACAGAAACTTCATTCAAAGTATCTCATTGAGGTAGCGGGAGAGGTGGTGCTTGATGACTGCCTTGTTGAAAAGCTATGGGCGCTCAACAGAGGTGACAGGTTTGAGTTGAACTCACGCTCCATCGGTTTTGGACCTGTTCAAAAATACCGCTTGGAATACGCGATAACGAGAGGCCCCATTCCTGGGCATTGGCTCTACAAAGAATTTGACCCAAAGGAACTGACATTATTTTTTACGGCAAAAGACTTTGCCGGCATTTGCCATGGCTGGACCTTGTTTGACGAGTGACCATTCACGGTTCGCTGCCTGGGAGGCAGCTTCCGGCCAAAAACAGTCATTCAGGTATGCCGATAAAACCATAATCGGCCATACGTAGATGGATGGAAATTTATTGCCTCAGCGAGCTTGCAAGAGCGAGCCAACCAGCGAGCCTTTGACCTATCGAGTACTCGACACGCTAGCTTGTCTGGACGGGTTTTAAGGTTGTCAGAGTTCTTGGGTTGCCATAATCGGATGCACGAGAATCGGCCACGCGAGTGATGAACTCACGTACCCATTTGAAGCCGGCGTGCCCATCCGACCGCTCATGCCAGAACAAGCCAATCGCAAAACCTTCCACCGGCAAGGGAGGGGCTACGCACAGCAGTTGCTCGCTGCGACCGTCTACAAGACGACTTGGAACCAGGGCCACACAATCCGACTGCGCGACCAACTCCGGTACTGGAAGAAATGACGACGCTGAATGAACGACGTTACGCCGCAGCCCGTGCGCTACCAAGGCGTGATCCACCGAGGTAGAGAAGCCTCCGCCGCGCAGTGACACCACGACATGTTCCAGCTGCGCGAACTCATCCACGGTCAGGCCCGCGCGCAGGCTTGGATGCCCACGACGCCCGATCAGCACGTAACTCTCATCATAGAGGTGTTGCGAGTGCAGTGCGGGCGGAACCCCGTTCATGTTTATCACGGCCAGATCCACCTCGCCGCGGGTCATCTGCAGCTCCAGCTGTGGTACGTCCAGGACGCGCAGTGCGATGCGGACACCCGGCGCTTCGCGTCGCATGGCGACAACGAGATGTTTGATCAAAACCGCCTGCACGTAATCCGTGCAGGCGATTGATACCGTCAGGCTCGCCGTCGCGGGCTCGAAATTCAGATGAGTAGTGACGGTCGCCCTTACCTGGTCAAGTGCCTGGCGAAGCGGCACGAGCAGCTCCAAGGCTTTGACGGTGGGCGTCATTCCACGCTGCGCGGGGATCAGAAGAGGGTCGTTGAAGACGTCGCGCAGACGGCTCAACTGAGCGCTGACTGCTGGCTGGCTCAAATGCAGACGAGCGGCAGCCCGGGTCACGTTCTGCTCAATGAGAAGGGCCTCCAACGTCACAAGCAGATTTAGATCAAGGCGTCTGGTATCCATCGATCTTATGTTAGCAGCAAAATTTTGCGATTTCACAGATGGCCCGAGCCCCGCGACACTCCTTCGAAATCACAGCGGAGCCGTCCTTCATGTCGAAAAAAGTACTGATCATCTATGCCCATCCCGAGCCTTCGTCGCTAACGCGGCAACTGGTGGATGTGTCTGTTGAATGCTTGACTGCGCAAGGACACGAGGTCCTGCAATCCGATCTATACGCCATGGGCTGGAAAGCGATATTCGACGAGCACGACTTTCCTCAGCGGGCCAACCCTCAGCGGCTCTCGTTCGGAGCAGAGTCCGCCCACGCCTATCGTCATCGCAGCCAAAGCCCTGACGTGGCGGCGGAGCAAGACAAGGTTCTAGCGGCAGACGTAGTCATCTTCCAGTTTCCGCTCTGGTGGTACGGCATGCCTGCCATCATGAAGGGATGGATAGATCGCGTCTGGGCAGCCGGACTCGCCCACGGCTACAAGGACGCTGGCAACGCCTACCGCTATGGTGACGGCGCTTTCAAAGGCAAGCGGGCCATGTTGTCAGTCGCTGTCGGCGGCCCCGCAGAAGACTACTCGCCGCGCGGCATCAACGGACCACTCGAGCAATTGCTGTTTCCGATCACGCACGGCTCGCTCTACTTTCCTGGGTTCGATGTGCTGCCGACGTTCGCCATATACGGCACTGGCAACTTGACCGCCGCAGATGCCGTCGCAGCTAAAGAGGCTTGGCGCACCCGACTCGAGGATTTGTTCACAGATGCGCCAATACCCTTCCGGCCCCAAAACGGTGGGGACTACACTCCCCGCAATGAGCTTAAACCGAATGTGGCCGTGGGCCAGAGCGGCATAATGGCGCACGTTGCTTATGGTGAAACAATCCAGCGCAAGCAGCTGAAAACGGAGGAGGTGACATGAAAACCTTCGTGATTCTGACTCGCCGTGCTGATGGAGCGGCAGAAGACTTCAAGCGGCTGGCGAAACCGGAGGTAGTGCACGTTTGGCAAGGCTTCGCTGGCGGTATCGTGCGCGCAGTTCATGGGCTGGCCGATGGTCCCGGTGCCGCGTTTGAACTGGAGTCCGTCACCTTCGAAGAGGCGCGTGATTACATCGAGGCGCTGCCTTACGTCAAAGGGAATCTGCTACACGTGCAGTACTGCGCGCTCAAGCCCTTCTCTGATTACGAGAAACTCGTTTCCTCCTGATGAGCGATCAGCGCAGATCAACTCCCGTTTGCACGGCGCTGCATGCTGCAGCCAGATTTTACGCGCAACATGCAGCGTCAGGCCGGGACTCGTTTGATGCGAAGAGGGCTGGCACTGGCGGCTTCTGCCGTTTCCGGCCTGTTGCGAAGGCCTGTAATTGACTCATAGCCACGCTTTGACTCCCGCAGCCTGACTGATTGCAGGTCAAAATTTTACGGAGAATTTACGCAGTCTTTATTGAGGGCATCCGATACTGCGCGGCGCTAATTTGGAACGGTATCGTGATGTCCCTCGCAGCAATTCGGCTTATCGGCTTCATTTTGGGTATTTTTTTGATCACCCTGGCGGTAAGCATGGCTATACCCATGATGACGCTGGTGATCTATGAGCATAGCGACGAACTGTCGGCCTTTCTCTGGTCGAGTCTGATTACCTTCATCTGTGGTCTGCTGTTGATCGTGCGAGGGCGTCCGGAGACTGGCAATCTTCGGCCCAGGGACATGTACCTGTTGACTACCGCTAGCTGGGTTGTTGTGTGCGCCTTCGCAGCGTTACCCATGGTTTTCATCAGTGATATCAGCTACACCGATGCGTTCTTTGAAACGATGTCGGGCATCACCACCACTGGCTCGACGGTACTCACCGGTCTGGATATCGCCTCTCCCGGCTTGTTGATCTGGCGTTCCATGCTGCACTGGTTAGGCGGCATCGGTTTTATCGGAATGGCTGTCGCGATTCTTCCGCTCTTGCGAGTCGGCGGCATGCGTCTTTTTCAGACAGAGTCCTCGGACTGGTCGGAGAAAGTGACACCACGTTCTCATGTCGCAGCCAAGTACATTCTTTTGCTCTATCTGGGCCTGACGGGTATCGGCACTTTGGCGCTCTGGCTCGCAGGAATGACCCCATTCGAAGCGATCAACCACGCAATGTCGTTGATCTCTACCGGCGGGTTCTCGACGTCGGACTCCTCCCTCGGGCACTGGGAGCAGCCAGCAATCCACTGGGTGGCGGTAGTCATCATGATCCTGGGCAGCCTGCCATTCACCTTGTACGTCGCAACCTGTCGGGGCAATCGGCGTGCGCTGATCAGGGACCACCAGGTACGCGGGTTTATTGGATTCCTGCTCGTCACATCGTTGGCAGTAGGTACCTGGCTGTATTTTCACAGCGACTACGGATGGTGGGACGCGTTTCGTATCGTGGCGGTCAATGTGACCTCGGTCGTCACGACCACCGGAATTGCGGTTGGCGACTACACCTTGTGGGGCAGCTTCGCTGTGTTGCTGTTTTTCTATCTGACCTTCGTCGGTGGCTGCTCCGGCTCAACGGCAGGCGGGCTGAAAATCTTCCGTTTTCAGGTGGCTGCCGCGCTTCTGGTCAGCAGCTTGAAGCAGTTGATTCACCCTCGGGCCGTGATTCAGAAAAAATACAACGGCCATCCCATCGACGAGGAGATCGTCCGTTCGCTGCTGACCTTCTCGTTTTTTTTCACCATCACGATTGCCGCCATCGCTTTGGGCCTGGCACTGATCGGGCTTGATTGGATTACCGCTCTGAGCGGTGCCGCTACGGCGGTGTGTAACGTCGGCCCCGGCCTGGGCACAATCATCGGGCCGGCAGGTAATTTCTCGTCACTGCCGGATGCGGCCAAATGGCTACTCACCGTTGGCATGCTGCTAGGCAGGTTGGAAATCCTGACGGTGTTGGTGCTCGTGACCCCGGTCTTCTGGAGATATTGAGCCAGTCAATCGCTGGCAGAGACGCCGATTGTTGCCTGTTACGGTGATAGCACGGCGGTCATGGTTTTACCGCGTGATGATCGTCAGTACGGGGAGCGTCCGTCGGTTTATTCTCCGGTACTGTAAAACTCACTGTCGTACTGGTGATGATCTGGTGCGTCGGGTCGGCCACTTCCAAGAGAACCTTGTGAGGACCGGGCGTTAGCCCGACCAGGATAATCGGGTCTTCACTGGTGTGCGCCCACGTACCTTTCCAGTCATCGACGGTCACGTGAAGGTGACCTAAGCGTGGTGATACCTGCGCAGCCACCTTGCCAAACACCGGCATGATCCTGGCGTGCTCTGTTCGAAACTGGATGATGACCACTCCGCGGGCGAGTGGCTCGGCAAGCGGCGGGTAGGCAATGAGTCTCGGCGCACTCTCGGATGCCAAGGGCAGTATCGCCAGCGGAGAATCGCTGTCTGCTGCCCCTTGTCCGAGCACGGATGGGCAAAAGCAGACACCCAAAGCCAGGGCCAATAGACTTCCGGGAGCGAGGGACATGATCGGTTTCTCCGCGTGATTTCATTCAAGCGTAGATCAACCTGGGTATTGCCCGCGGCTCATTTGAAAATGGAATCATCCAACGTATCTCATCGATACTGACTGGCCGCTTCTGGCCGATCTCCGTGTCACGGATCGCCAAATACCCAAAAGCGGCCACCCTTGTGTTTGTGTACTATCTCAATTCGCTAGCGCCAGTGAGCGCGGGTCTCGATACCCGCTTTGTCACGTTTATCTGATGACAGTCCAAGTCGACCTCTGCCGAATAAGCCCCGGGGGAAAACGGGACCACCCAATCAGAAGCTGCTTTCGAACCATAGCTGTCGCTTAACAGCAAATCTGCCAACATGTTTTCTAACAGGCTTGTCCTGAATCCATCGCAAAACCGAACTCACGAGTACTTTGATCATATGGCCACAGGTCTTAGTGATGCCGAGCTTGATTACGTACTGGGGATGATTGAGAAAGCCCCAAACACCGAATTAAATGTTATGTGTGAGCACCTGCAGATCGACAGCCGCGATCTTCTCAATCAGTTGGCGATCTCAGTGGCAAGACTGTTTATCACCGGCGGCCGCGATTTTCACTACTGTGATGAGGTGATGAATATTGTCATCAGCGATATCGTCGATCTGTCCTTGTACGCAGAGATGCCCGAGCCGGCATTTTCGATCTATCAGGCATTTGATGCGGGCGAGTATTGGCACAGCGGCGATGACCGGGAGGTATTCCCTTGGGAGAGGTGGACCCGTCCTGAGCTTGAGAGAATTTTGCGTGAGGTCGGCGGCTAACAACCAAGTCGAAGGTGCCCGCGGTAACGCGGGCACCGTTTTCTGTGTGGGGAAAACGCTGACCCGTCTGCTTACCAGTTGTAGCTCAGCTTGGCGGTAATCTCGCGGCCCGGGTTGTAGAAGTTCGCGGTGCCGGAGCCGACCACGTGCTGCTCATCCAGCAGGTTGCTGACGTTCACCGCCAGGTCGGTGCCCTTGGCGATCTTGTAGTTGAAGGCGGCGTCGAACAGGGTAGTGCCATCGCTTTTGCCGGAGTTGGCTGCATCGAAGTAATAAGCGCCGACGTAGCGCGCACCCAGGCCCACGCTGACATCAGTGGCGGGTACGTCGTAGTAACTCCACAGCGAAGCTGAATGCTTGGGTGCCGTGGCGAATTCGTTACCCTTCAGCGAGCTGCCGTCGTACAACGAACCGCGCAGTACCTCGGACTCCATGTAGGAATAACCACCGATCAGGCTCAGGTTTTGCGTCACCTGCGCCTTGGCCTCCAGGTCGAGGCCACGCGCCCGCGATTCGCCCACTGTCTGCTGCTCGATGATGCCGCTCGGCAGCACCACGGCGATGGTGACGTTTTCCTGGGTCAGGTCATACACGGCGGCGGAGAACAGTGCATCCATTCCCATCGGCGCATACTTCACGCCCACTTCGTACTGCCTGCCTGTCTGCGGTGTCACGCCAACCTGCGGCGGCGAGACGGATTCGACCATGCTCACGTAGGTGGACACCTCATCGTTGACGATATAGGTCAACGCACCTCGGTAGGAGGTTTCGGAGAAGTTGTCTTTTTCAGTGGATTGCAAGCCTTTGCTGGTCAGGTCCATCGAGTCGTTGCGCACGCCTCCGGTGACGATGAAACGCTCGTAGAACGACAGGTTCTGCTGAAGGAAGACGGCCTTGGTGGTCGCCTCTCGCTTGTTGACGGCATACGGCGCGATTGAGCGTGGAACGCCAGTAAACACAGGGTTGGCAATATCGATCGGGGTTGTCAGGGCGTAGACCGAGCTTTCCTTGGTGGTCGAATCGAGATACTCCACGCCCACCAGGCTGCTGCTGTCGATGTTCTCGAAGCGGGCATCGTATTGCAGCATCAGATTGCCGTTGAACTGGTCAGCTTCGGTGTCGGTGCCAAACAGGTATCGATCAACGGTGGTACCGACACGCGCGGCGCTGTCGCTGAGGTACACGTAGCCGAAATCATCGGTCAACTTGCTGTAACGCAGATTGCTGCGCAGCACGAAACCGTTGTCGAAATCATGGGTGACGTTACCGCTGAGGCTGGTGCGCTCGACATCGTGGAAGTTGTAGCTGGGCTCGCCATAAAACTTGCTGCGGTCGTATTCCCGATCCAGCGGATAGCCGCCGCTGTTGGGCGAACTTTCGGTTTTCAGGTAATCCAGAATCATCGTAGCCGACGTGTAATCCGTCGGTGCCCAGGTGAGGCCACCCATAAACAACTGGTTATCGTCCTGCGAGTGATCGTACTCGCGGTCGCTGTTCTGGCCTTTGGCAGTAAAACGGCCGGCCAGGGTTTTCTCGTCGTTCAGCGCATCGCCGACATCGATGCCGGTCTCGACATGGTCAAACGAACCGTAGGTCACATAGCCTTGGCCAAACTTCTCGAAGCGCGGCTGTTTGGTCACGAAATTTACCGAACCGCCCGGGTCCGCAGGGCCAAACAGCGTGGAGTTGGCGCCACGCAGAATCTCGATGCGCTCATAGGCGAATGGGTCTTCGCGTACGCCGCGCATCGAGCTGAGGGTCAAGCCGTCACGGTAGGTGGTGGCCTGGAAGCCGCGGATCTGGAAATAGTCGTTACGATCATCCGTACCATAAAAGTCACTGACCACGCCCGGCGTATATTGCAGCGCCTCTTCCGTAGTGCTGACGCTGCGTTGCTGCATTTCCTTGTTGGTCACCACCGACACCGATGCCGGTGTATTGAGAATGCTGGTGGCCACCTTGCCGCCAACCCAGAGTTCCTTGGCGACCACCGAGTTGGCGTCGTCGTCGGCACTGACCCGAACCTTGGCATTGATGATGAGCGGGGCGAGGCGGTAGTCCTCGACGGCCGTTGCATCGAGCTCCAGCGGGCCGGCGGTTTTTGCTTGAGGGGTCAGCAGGTAAGCATTCGGGCCTTGCTGTTCGATCTGCAACTCGCTGCCCTGGAGCAAGGATGACAGCGCTGCCGATGTATCGAGCGTGCCATTCACGCCAGCCGTGGTGCGGTTCGCCACACTCGAGGCGTCGAAGGAGAGGCTGATGCCAGCCTCACGCGCAAAACGGTCAAGCGCCGGCGCCAGTGGGCCGGGGGCGATATTCCACTGTTTGACTTGATCGCTGTGGTCAGCGCCCGAGGTTTGCGCCAGCGATGGCAATGCATAGCTGCTCACGATCAAACCCAAAATCGCACCGTGCAAGGCACGACTCAAAGGATGGCGCTGTGAAACCGGGGACGAACTCATTTTCTCGCTCCAAGAAAGGACATCGGCAGACTGGCCTGTATTCCGGCCTTCCTTAGAGGTCGAACGAGAATGAGAAACCACCTCATTATTTTTCAGATAGCAGAAAAATATTCAGGTGGACTCAGGTGGCAGCGGTTACGGTCACCCAATAACGGGTTCGGTAATCAATGTGCAGGCGCAGTGACTGCGCGATCAATGCCAGGACCCGATCGTTGTCGGCGAGCTGGAAAGTGCCGGAAACGCGTCGATCAGCGACCTCTTCGGCGCAGCGCAAGACTCCCGGGCGATAACGCGACAACTCCGCGATAAAGTCACCAAGGCGCATGTGGTTCGCACTGATCACTCCGTCACCCCAACCCCATGGATCAAGGCCGTTGTCCCTGAACGTTCGGGTGCCGCTTGGGGTGAACAGCAGTTGGTTTCCTGCCAGGACGTTGCGGCTCGCAGGCGTTTGACTGGAGCCGGGGAACACCGTGACTGATCCTTCCTGGGCCGCGACCAGAGTGCCGTCGTCACGCTCGCGGACCAGAAAGCGCGAGCTATGGGCTCGCATCATTCCGTCGCGTGATTGCACCCACAATGGTCGCGCTCGCGGCGAGTGTTGATCCGCACCGACATTCACGATGATTTCACCTCGGCGCAGGATGATCAGGCGTCGCTGGGCGTCGAAATCGCTGTCGACGGCGCTATCGCTATTGAGCTGGATAAGACTGCCATCGTCGAGTTGGAAACGTCGTTGCTCGCCGGTGCTGCTGCGCTGCTGTGCAAGCATGGAGGGCAGGGGGGTGTAGTCGCGGCCGAGCCAGGCTGCCGTGCCGACCGTCGCCAATACGCCCAGTAGCTTCAGGCTTTCCCGCCGGCGCATTCCATGCTGGGCGCCCTTAAGGGTTTGTCGAGCCAGCTGAGCTGGCACGCCTTCGAATTCATCGCCAAGCGTTTCCACACGCTGCCACGCCAATCCATGCTCCGGGCGCTGCTGCAGCCAGTGCTCAAACGTGCGCTGTGTCTGTTCATCGGCCTGATTGAAGCGAAGGCGCACCAGCCATTGGATCGCCTGCTCGACAATGGCCGGATCCAGCGCCTCGGGCTCAGGCCTCGACATAACGCAAGCGATAGCAATGTTGCAGGGCCGTGGCCAGATCGCGCTCCACCGTCGCGCGGGAAACACCGAGCTTTTCGGCGATTTGCGCGCAGGTCAGACCGTCGAGACGGGCAAATAAAAACGCCTGGCGTACTCTTGGTTTAAGCGAGTCGAGCAGACGGTCTATGCGCTCGAGCGCATCGAGAATCATCAGCCGGCTTTCTTCCGATGGAACCTCGTGTTGCGCCAGCAAGGTGATGCTTTCCAGGTAGGCACGTTCGAGTTCGCGACGACGATACTGATCAATCATCAACCCTCGGGCAATGCTGCTCAAATAAGCACGTGGTTCGCGCAGAGCGCCGGACTGATGACGGTGTTTGAGCACACGCACAAAGGTGTCCTGCGCCAGATCTGCGGCATTATCGCGACAGCCAATGCGACGGACCAGCCAGCCCTGTAACCACGAGAAGTGGGTGCGATAGAGCAGCCCTGGATCTGCAGTACCTAGTGTTTCGTCGCTACGCATCGGCATCCCGGGACATACATGATTGATAATGAATCGCATTCTACTCAGGCGTTGGGCCATCAGGCAAATACGTCGCGCGTAGTGTCTGTTTCGGGCGAAATGACGCCCCGGGTTTCTTGGACAATTGGCCACAGTTCAGGCTGACGCGCCGATCCCGGTAATAGGCCCAGGCTGGGTTGCTGCGTTACTGGTCAGAGGTGCAGTCATTCTTGGTTTGTCCCTTCATCGCATCACCTTGGGTTCGAACGTCTGCTCTTGGCCGATTTCTGCCTCACAAGAGGCTCCCTCCGCTTGCAAAAATCGATCAGGCCGGCATGGGCAAAGGGCACTGGACACCTTGTCATCGATGATCTCCTCGCTGGCCAGACGTCCCACTATCGCCGCCAGAGTAATTCCAGGGTGCATTGCACAAACGTAGACGCCACCTACTTTGGGGAGATAACCGATGATCGGGATGCCATCGGCAGGCATGGGCCTGAGGCCGACACAAGCCCGTTCCAGTTCTATGGAGACGACACCATGGAGTTCGTTCTGGATTGTCTTGGCAGTGCGAAGCGCTATCGCTGCCGGCTGATTTTCCACGGCATCGTTCAGATAATCTTCCGCCGCGAGCAACGCACCATCCGAACTTTGCCGCACTTCCATTTCAGGGCTGGATATGAGGGTGTGTACGAGGTCGGGTTGTGACTTGTAACGGATGAAAATGGCAGGGGAGGCCTCTATTGGCAGGGACACTCCAAGCATGTCTGTCAGTTTCGTGATGCCTGCCCCGGCTGCCAGTACGACAATATCGGCATCGAGGCTGCCTATCGTTGTTTCGACTCCAGTCACCGTTGCACTCTGGGTTACCAAACCGAGCACTCGCGTCTGAGTGAGAATCTTCGCCCCATATGCCTGCGCACCTGCGATCAACGCATGCGTAGCTGCTACTGCGTCCAGCGCTCCTTCTTCAGCCGCATACAGAGCAGACTGGGGAGGGTTCTTGAGATTTGGTTCCAAGTCGAGAATCTGCGATCGAGACACCTGGTTTACCGAAGCCTGGTGACCTGAGATCGGCAGCGCCTCAATCGCCATCGCACTGTAAGACAAGGCACCTGTCCATCTTATCTCCAGACCTGGCAGCTGCGTTTCGAGTCGGCGGTACTCCTTGATGGCAGAACCGCGCAGTTGCGCGATTGGGTCGGGTTCGGAGTGTGAGGCATTGAGCCAGGCGAATGAGCTGCCAGTCACTCCCGAAGCTATATCTTCAGCTTCTAGCAAAGTGACATTCGCGCCTTTACCTGCCAAGTGATACGCCAATGACGCGCCAACGATGCCTGCCCCAATGACAACGACCTTTTTGCCCTGACCATTTCCCATATCAACCTCCGTATTGTCGATGTGCCGATGGTACGGCAGCCGGATGATTTCATGACATGAGAACCTGATCGTTGAGCTATTTAAGTGTCTGCTTCTGGCCGAGTCCGACAACGGTGCCGTGCGACTGATCCACCCCGGTCCTTCACCCACGTGGAGGGCACCACCATATACATACACAATCGCCAAATATCGACATCTGGAAATTGCTGAGCAAACCCGAACTGTGCTGAAGGCCTAGACGCATCAGGCGTGCCTGCGCAGCGAGGACTTCTTATGCTGCAATCACTATTGACTCACCGATCGCTAGCGGATGAGACCGGCTAAGATGAGTGGTTGGCGACTGCGTAAATCCAGGGAAACCGCACATGCGCAAATATTTGGTCTTGCTATTGATTGGCGTCACAGGCGTTGCCAAGGCGCAATCTCAATGCTCAAACACGTGGTATCAATCGGTCGATAAGGTTCTGCATACGGCTGATATGCAGGGGCACGGACCGGATTTAGGTTCTGACGAATGGAAGTCAGTGATCGAGATAAAGCTGGGGGTTCAAGATGGGTCAGATGTCCCAGAGCGAAGCTCCGAGCAGTGGTGCAATTACATTGATCAGCAAATCAGTGCGATACAGTCGACCGGGGCGCGCACGGGAACATCGTCGGCTATCAATTCGTCACCTGGTCCATCTTACGATTGCTCAAAGGCGGAGCCTGGCGGTATCGAAGCATTGACATGTGAAGACAAGGAATTATCTGCCCTCGATCGCAAACTCTCGGCAGTGTATGCCAGTGCCAGTATTAAGGCCGCCAACGAGCATCCACCAATGCTCAAAGCAGAGCAGCGGGGGTGGATCAAGGGGCGGGACGATTGCTGGAAGAGTGATGACGTCGGTGCATGCCTGCGCATGGAATACCAGAACCGCATCGCTGAGTTGCAAGCACGGTACCGACTGATCTCTGGCACTGGGCCTGTCTTTTACGAATGCGACGGCAACCCTGCAAACGAGGTAACTGTCAGGTTCTTCGAAACTGATCCGCCGACATTAATAGCCGAGCGTGGCGACAGCGTATCGCTGATGTACCAGCAACTCAGTGGCATTGGCATCAAGTACGTCGGGCGTAATGAATCGCTTTGGGAACATAAGGCCGAAGCCATCATCACTTGGGGATATGGTGCGCCCGAAGAGCAATGCAAAAGAAAACCTTGAGCAGCGGTTTGTTCAGGCCAGGTAAATACAAATGGGTGAGAGGCCATCTCTCATAAAACGAGCCGCCTACAGGAATCGGGTTGCCATCCATATGGTGTGCGGCCCATGCCAGTAGGTGTGCCATACGTTCGGCAGCAAATGGCGACAGCGTTTTGGGCTGGAAAAGACCATGGGGGCGGCAGCTCTTGGCCGAAAGCGGTTGCCCTTGTGTGGCAACTAACGGCCAAAGGCGGACGCTTTTGGCCGTTAGCGCTATGAAGAGATTACAAGAAGCTATGCACCCACAAACTCGATCACCGTCTTGCCCTTGCCGCGGCCTTCGGCGACTTGGCGAAACGCCTCGTTGACGTCTTGCAGTGCAAAGTACTGTTGATCCACGCGGATCGTCAGTTGATCCGCGTTGGCCAGCGCAGCGGCCTCGCACAGGATAGCGCCGTGATGTTCGCGTCCTTTGCCGGTGAGCAGCGGAGCCAGAGTGAAGACGCCCGAGTAGGTGGCACTTTTGAACGACAACGGTGCCAGGCTGTGCTGGCCCCAGCCCAGGCAGCTCAGCACGTGCCCGGTATAGGCTTTCACGGCTTGGAATGATGCATCCAGCGTGCTGCCGCCGACGGTGTCGTAGACAATGTCGAACCCTTCGCCGGCGGTGTAGTGCTCGACATAATCCTCAACGCTCTGTGCCTGATAGTCGATCGCCGTCGCCCCCAGCGAGCGTATGAAGTCCAGACTGCCCGCCGAACCGGTGGCGTAGACATCGGCACCGCGAGCCTTGGCCAGTTGCACAGCCACTTGGCCGACCCCACCCGCGCCCCCATGAATCAGGACACGCTGGCCGGAGCGGACATTGGCGTGATCGACCAGACCTTCCCACGCGGTGATGAATACCAAAGGCAATGCAGCCGCCTCACGCATGCTTAGGGTGTGTGGCTTGACCGCGATCAGCCGGGCATCCACGGCAATGTACTCGGCCATGGTGCCTTGGGCACCGCCGATCCCGCCGGGCATGCCGAAGACTTCCTGGCCCGGGGTGAACCCGTCGACCGCTTCGCCCACTTCGACGACCGTACCGGCGAGGTCAAGGCCGAGCACGGCCGGCAGCGGTTGGCGGGCGTGAGCCCCTGCGCCGGCGGCAATTTTGGTATCGAGCGGATTGACCCCTGCGGCGTGAACCTTGACCAATACTTGCCCCTTACCGGCAACAGGGCGATCGATGTGACGGATGGCCAGAGGGGATTGAGCGGACTCGGCGATGGCGGCAAGCATGGAATGTTTCATGACGGGAACCTGTGTTGGGATGGACGCTTACAGATTGCCGCGCTTTAATCATTCCGATAAGAAACCCAATTCGCATATGACTTATTCCGCAAAGAGAACCAATCGTCGATGGATCTGTTCGACAGCATGCATGTCTTTGTTCGCGTCGTGGAGCGCGGGTCCTTCTCGGCGGTCGCCCGTGAACTGAACATGGGGCAGCCGGCAGTGAGCAAGCAAGTGCGCGCGCTGGAGCAGTATCTGGGTGGGCCATTGTTCGCACGCAGCACTCGGCATTTGGCCCTGACCGACCAAGGTCAACGCTTCTACGACCACTGCCAGGAAATTCTCGGCCACGTCGAAACTGCTACACGGAGCTTTACCAGTGGCCAGGAGCAGATCGCCGGCCCTTTACGAGTCGCCGCCCCGGTCAGTTATGGAAGGTTATGCATCGCACCGCTCATAGGGATTTTCCTGCAACGCCATCCTGATGTGCGGATTGATCTGCGGCTGAGTGACCACAATGAAGACCTGCTCAAGGAAAACATCGATCTGGCTATCCGCATTGGCGCGGTGAAGAGCGAGGGATTGGTAGCACTGCCACTGGGCAATAGCCCACGGCGTGTCTATGCCGCGCCCGGTTACCTGGCTCTGCACGGCGTGCCACTTGAGCCAAGCGAACTGTCCGATCACAACTGCATCGGCTTCACGTTGCTGGAGCATTACGACCGTTGGCACTTTACCCACAGCGCCGAAGAACTCGATGTAGCCATTCAGGGTAACGTCACCAGCAACAGCAGCGAGGCCATCCGCGAAATGGTGCTCTCCGGTTTGGGTATTTCTCTCTCACCGCAATGGCTGTTCACAGCTGACGTCGAGCAGGGCAGGGTGAGTACCGTACTCGACAGCTATCAGACCAGCGCGCTGCCTGTCAGCGCCGTACTCAGCCGCGAGCGACGACGTTCAGCGCGGACGATGGCGTTCATCGATTTTCTACGCGAGCAAATGTTGTAGAAGCGTTTCGCCGGGAAGACGGATCTACATCGACCATCAGCGAATTTTCCTGCCATTGAAGCCGACAAGAACAGGTGGCTCAAGCTGATTTCTGCACAGCTCTTATTGGCGGTCGATCAAGCGCTGAGTTGTCCTTGGAGTGAGCGCGCTACGGCAAACTGGCGAAATCGGTGAGGTTCCTCGCCATTACACCTGCGCTGCAAGCGCCTCAATCAATTCCTGGGTGGTCACGATTGAATGAGCGAAAGTCGGCCACGTTCAACTCGTGGGCGGCGTGCATCATTTCCGCACGGAAAGCGGCGGTCGCATCCCGCACCAGCGTGACGTGGTAGCCCAGTTCCGAGGCGTAGCGGGCGGTCGCTTCGATGCAGGTGTTGGCGAGCAGGCCGACGATGATGACGTGGGTGATGCCTTTCTGCTTCAAACGAAAATCAAGGTCGGTATTGGCAAAGCCGCTGGAGCCCCAATGTTCCTGCACGACAATGTCGCCGTCCTTCGGCGCGAAATCGGGATGCCATTCGCCGCCCCATTCACCGCGTGCGAAGTGGTGCATGTGCATGATTTTGCATTGGGTCGGTGTTGGATGATCCCAGCCGTCGTAGTCGCCATGTTCCCAGCGGTGGTGCGGCACGATGACCACCGGAATGTTCTGCGCCCGTACGGCGCGATCGAGGGCTCGCAGGTTGTCGAGCAGCCCGACCTGCTCGGCAATCGGCTTGATCAAGGGGAAGACCTTGCCGTTTTCCGAGAGAAAATCGTTGTACGGATCGACCAGCAGATAAGCGGTGCGGTTCAGCGGATAAGGGGCGTTCGACATGACAATGTACTCCACGCAAGTTGAATGACCGATGCCGTGGGCTCGCCCGGGCATCAGATTTTTATGGCGACGAAAAAGCTCAAGTCAGTTGAAGGCGCTGCGGTAGGCAAAGAGGCCGGGCAAGCCGCCGGTCATCACAAACAGCAGATTGCTTCCTGGCGGGTAGTCGCCCCGGCGCACGGCAGCGAGCAACCCGGCGAAGGCCTTGCCACCGTAGACCGGATCCGTCAGCAAGCCCTCAAAGGAGGCCAGCAGCCGGACCGCTTCGAGCATCGATTCGGTGGGGGCGCCATAGGCGTCGCCACGTTGACTGCCATCCACAGTGATTGCGCTTTGCAGAAGGGTTGCGGACGGGTCCAGGAGCTGCAAGGTTTCCCGAGTTTTTCCCAGGGTCGCGGCCGTGGCCTGCTCCTCAGTTGCCAATACCGAATAGCCGATAACTTCGGTTGATGATCGAGCCAGTGCCAGACCGGCCTGCAGTCCTGAATGGGTCCCTGCGCTGCCGTTGGGGATGATGATCCGCTCGAAGTGAACGCCGAGCGCGTCTGCCTGGCGGAGGATCTCTCCCGCACAAGCGGCGTAGCCCAGACTGCCCCTGGGGCTGGAGCCGCCCAATGGTATGAGGAAGGGTTTTTTGCCCTGGCTTTTGAGCGCGCTAAGCAATTCACCAGCGTAGCTATCGGGCGTCAAACCGCGCGGCAGTCGATGGACCTTTGCGCCAAACAGGCCATCGAGCAATACGTTGCCGTTATGACAAAAATCATCATCGCTGCGCACCGCAGACGGAGTCAGAATAAGCTCGCAGGCCAAGCCGTGGCGGGCCGCGACGGCGGCGGTCAATCGGGCATGATTGGATTGAAAACCACCCCAGGTAACCAGTGTGTCCGCGCCTTCGGCCAATGCTTCGCCAAGCAAAAATTCGAGTTTGCGCAGTTTGTTGCCACCGCCGCCGAGGCCCATCAGGTCATCGCGTTTGACGTAGAGATCGCAGCCATGCAGCTCGGCGGCCCGGCTCAGGCGGGACAGCTTCTGAATCGGTGTCGGGCCTTCCAGCAGCGCCACTCGGGGGTAAGCAGCCAGCGCAGTTTCCAGTTGATTCAAGTCGTGAGGCATGACGGTTCACTTGACGTTGATGGAAGGAAGTGGGGCGGTCACTTCAACAAGCCCCGGCGAAATGCTTAATAACTGAGATTGCAGTTAAGTCGCTTTGTCAGGCAGTGGCGGACTCTCGTGCCACTTGCCTGAGGATTTGTTCGTATTCCTTGACGGATAGCGATCCGGACACCAACTGACGACCGTTCAGCACCATGGCCGGGACCGAGTTAATCCCGCACTCAAGGTAAAAGCTCTCAAGTTCACGGACCTCGAGAGCGAACGCCTCGCTAGTCAAAATCTCGCGGGCGCGGGTGGTTGAAAGTCCAGCTTCACCGGCCAGGCGCACCAGTGTTTCGTGGTCGCTGGGGTTCTCGCCATTGGTGAAATAAGCCTCGATCAGGATTTTCTTCAGCGCGACCTGGCGGCCTTCCTGCACGGCCCAGAGCAGAAGGCGATGGGCATCGAAGGTGTTGTAGAAATGGCTGCGCTTGTCCAGGTCGAACTGAAAACCGATGGCATTGCCACGCGCGACGATCATTTCATTGCGCGAGGCGACTTCTTCGGCGCTGCGCCCGTATTTGCGCATCATGTGCTTGATGGCGTGCTCGCCCTCGGCCGGCATGTCCGGGTTCAGTTCGAACGGCTTGAAGGTCAGTTCTACGGCAACCTCGCCGGCAACGTTCGCGATGGCTTGTTCCAGCGCTGTGGCGCCGAGTGCGCACCAGGGGCACACCACATCCGACACAAAGTCGATACGGACGGGGAAAGTCATTTCTTCGACTCCGCCAGCTGTTGGCGGTACTCGGTGGTGGTAATTCCGGCATAGCCCCAGTTATCGGTGTCGACCTCTTCAATGACGATATGGGTGAGGTGCGGGTCCTTGTTGAGGACGGTTTGCATGGTTTTGGTGATCTCGGCGATGACTTGGGATTTCTGTTCTTTGGTAACGCCGTCGCGAGTGATACGAACGCTGATGAAAGGCATGGGATAAGTCTCCTGTAGGCACCCCATCGATATGAAGGGGAGCAGTGGGATCGACTTTAGAGTGTTGCGTTCAGGGGATAAATCAGGGGCGGAGAACATCACTTATAACGCTGTGTAATCAATCCGCATTTAACATTGAGCGCTTTGCAGAAAGTAGATCGCCCTCCCTGGCTGCAGGCGCGGGGAGGGCGAATGCTACGGCGGGAGGAATCAGTTCTGCGCTTTGCTCATGCGGGTAAATAGCTCGGTTGGGACTTTTTTGCCATTGGAGATGTACTGGTTGGTTCTGAACTTGTAGACCTCACCTTCCGAAAGAAAACCATCGTGGTTGGTGTCCATCGCTTTGAATTCTTCACCGCCCTGAGGTGCCACAGCCAGCAGCTCTTTAAGAGAGACGAGGCCATCATGGTCGGTATCTGTGCGAGCGAAAGAGTCGTCCCCACATTTGCCTTCACCGCATTTGCCCTCGGCAGTAGCGGACTTGTCGCTGGCTTCGCTGGCGCCGCATTTGCCTTCACCACACTTGCCTTCGCCGGTTTTATCGGCCGATGCCAGTTGGTAGCCTTGGGGCAATGGCTCAACAGCAAAAGCGGCAGACGATGCCAGGCTCATGCCACCGGCTAAAGCAATTGCGGCCAGGCCGAGACTGGTTTTGTTCGACATTGGTTTACGGTACATAGTGCTTCTCCAGATGCTTTGCGCGGCGAGGCCGCGGTTCATGCCACAGGGCGGATAGACCCTCAAGGAAGCTCAAGGCGAAGGGCGCACGCGTCGTCCACTTCGACAGAGCGACCTTATTCGGGCAGGCCTATTTAGCGGGAGTCATGTATCGGCGATGTATCGGCGAGCGGAGCATTTGTAAGCCAATCCCAAGACTTCGCGTTTGGGTACATAGAGATACAAAAACCGACCTCAGCCTTTGCGCGTCAGTCAGGACAACAGCTTTAAAACGGGTGTCGCTGCTACCCCGACAACAGCTTGCGCATGCAGCTGGCGCAGCAGCACCAGTGCGTCAGCGACGAAGCTGGTCACGTCTGATGCACCAGCCTCCGCAGCCAAAGCGTGCAACTGCGCTCGTCCATCCATGTCAGGGAAGTGCTCGATCCGCTGCAACAAACGGAACGCGAGAGGGCTGACCTGGGAGAATTGCACCTGGCCACTCGGCACACGGCTGATCAGCAGCAACGTCGGTTGTTCTGGCGGTTCAGAAGGCAAGTGGCCTGGGCCGAGACGATGTACGGCCCAGGTGTAAGCCAGCGGCCAGACGAGCGGGGAAAGCCTGAGGGGACGATCGAGTAAATGCGCCGCATCACTGGGCTTTAAAGGCGCAGCGTCCAACTGTTGCAGCGCCATCTCCACCCACTCGTAATGAGCCAATTCAGGCAAGAACGGGTACCAAGGGTGTTCGTGACCGGGCGAGTCTTCCAGGCTCGCTACGAAGTCTACAAACTCACGAGCAATTTCTCCGAAGCGTGGTGTTTGCGCGCGGTAGTCACGCAAAAAACGTCGTACCAGCGCACGCCAACCGGCATCACCCAGCACGGCAACCAGCACCGGAAACGTCCCACCCAGCAACCCCAACAGATTGTTCAACACCAGGTTGAGATAGACCTGCGCTCTTGCGGGATTCATCTGCGCAGGCGGCGCATAACTGTCCGGGTCACGCAGGTACCGGGTCAGCGCGAGCTGCTGACTGTGCAAACTTGAAGGGGAGTCAGCCATCGACGGTCACCCGCACCAAAGCATTGGCGTCGCGTTGCAAGCGCCTGATGGTGTTCAGCTCAGCCACCAGTTCGTCGTAGGACGGAAAGTTGAAATCGCGCTCCAGCAGGGTCGGCTTCACGCCGAAAAGGTCATAAGCCTGTCCCAGCAATGACCAGACTACCGGTTTGACCGACGCACCATGGGTGTCGATGATCAGGTCCTCGGCTTCGTCATAATGTCCAGCCACATGCATGGCAACTACGCGTTCTGGTTCCAGGCCGGCGAGGAAAACCGCTGGATCAAAGCGATGGTTCACTGAGTTGACGTACACATTGTTTACGTCGAGCAACAGGTCGCAATCGGCCTCGCGAAGCACTGCATTGGTAAAAGCAAGTTCGTCCATGTCCTGATGAGCAGCGGCGTAGTAAGAGACGTTCTCTACAGCAAGACGCCGGCCGAGAATGTCCTGTGCACGACGGATGCGCGCCGCAACGTGATGAACTGCCTCTTCAGTGAATGGCAACGGCAGCAGGTCGTAGAGATGGCCATCGTCACTGCAGTAACTCAGGTGTTCGCTATAGAACGGCACGTTGAAGCGATCGAGAAACCCGCGGACTTGCTCAAGAAAAGACTCGTCCAGCGGCGCACTGCCACCCAGCGAAAGTGACAGACCATGGCATGACAGCGGATAACGTTCAGCTAGCATCTGCAGGGCCGCTCCATGCGCGCCGCCGATGCCGATCCAGTTCTCTGGAGCAACCTCTAGAAAATCGAAATCACCGACTGGAGCGTCACGAAGCGTGTTGAGCAGCGCACGGCGCAACCCGAGCCCGACGGTCGCCGCAGGGGGAAGCTGTGGATCTAAATGCGTTGATGATGAAGTGTTCGTTTGCATGAGCTAAATACTCCGATTCGACGTCTGAAACGCCCGATCCACGCCACCTCCACGGTCACCTATGGCAGCCGGGCGGGCATGGATCGGGCGGTTGAAACCCGCCACGGTTCTGCTCAAACGAGGTTGATCACCACGTTGATGTTGTTCCGCGTCGCTTTGGAGTACGGGCATGTCTGGTGTGCGGTATCGATAAGGTCTTGAGCGACTTCTCGATCCAGCCCGGGAAGGTAGACATTGAGGCGAGCCTGGAGGAAATACGCACCATCGGTTGTGCCTAGATCCACTTCGGCGTCGACGGCAAGGTCACCCGGGAGGGTGACTTTCAGCTTGCTCGCCGCAATCCCCATCGCGCCGATAAAACAGGCCGACCAACCAGCGGCGAACAACTGCTCTGGGTTGGTACCGGCGCCAGAGGTGCCAGGCGACGACAGCTTTATATCCAGTCGGCCATCGTCACTGAGGGCGGTGCCATTGCGTCCACCCGAAGAGGTATGGACTTTGCCGGTGTACAGCACTTTATCAATATGGGTCATGGTGAAACTCCTGATTAACTAGTGGGGGTTGAGAGCGATACCCTTGGTGACGCGATAACACTCAGCGTGCATTCAAACGCTTGAGATACCGACCGATGCATGCATCCAGGCTCAGCTTGCCGGCGCCTGTGAACACCAGTGGCAGAAGGGCTACGAGGTAGATCAAAGGAAGTTTGAAATTGCCGTAGCCTTTGTTGCTGATGGAGTAGCCCATAGCCAGTTCGCTCAACGTCGACCACTCTGCTGGCCAGTGAACTGCGGCAGTTGCCACGACGGTGACCACTATGAGGATCAGTGCCGAAAGACGTGTTCCCAGACCTACAAGCAAAGCGATGGAACAGAGCAGTTCTGCCCACATGGATAATTGCCAATTGAACGTAGCCGGCAGTTGATTGAAGGGAAAAGGAAATGCCCCTTGAATGCTCGGGAACCAGTTCTCACCGTTCCACTTTTCCCATCCCGCTTCAAAAAACTCCCAGGCCAGAAAAACGCGCAGGCTTAAAGGGGCGATCCAGTCCCCAGCGCGATCGAGATTAAGTTGCAGCCGATTCAAGACCGATGACGCGTTTGTTTGCATGGGTTTAATCCTCCGACTTGTCGTCAAGAAAGTGGAAGCCGTTCAGGTGCTCCTGATGAGAGGTTTCAGGCACAGGAGCAACTGCGCTGGCCGTGGGCGCAGTTCATCGTGCTGGTGTATCTCGCTTGTGTCTGAGGGGGCGGGAAGATCAATGTTGTGTAACGTGTTTGCGTCCGTACACACTTGGATACAGAGCAGTGCCTGTCGAAGGCGCTATTTTGGAGTTGGGCTATACGATTGGCTGCGTTCTGCCGGTGACAGGCAGGAGGATTTCACAGGGCGAATGAAAGTCGCAGATGTGGGGGGCGAGGGCGTGGAAATTACTGTTGAATGAGGGGACACGCCAGGTGCCCACCTTATCTGTCTGGAACCGCCTAGGGGATCAAGCGCATCTCGCGCAGTTTGTCGAACACGTCGAAAAATGCCTGATCACTCGCCTGATAGGCAGTGAAGCCCATCAGGCGGCTTTTCGACATGTCCGTGACCACTTCGATGGGGCGACCAAGGTCGGCATCGGTATGCCATGGAGAAATCAGGCGATTGATATCGGACTCTTTCAAACCGTGCTCCGCGACTATTTGCGTCCATACGGCTTGATCGTCAGCCATCTGCTTTTCAAGGGGTGAGACTGAAGCGGGATAATCGGCAGCAGGCAGGTCGAAGTATTCGGCAATGCGGCCCCACATCCATTTCCACCGGAATACATCGCCATTGGTGATATTGAATGCCTGATTCGCCGCAGCCGGCGTGGTGGCCGCCCACAGTTGTTGTTTCGCCAACTGCCGCGCATCGGTCATGTCGGTGAGGCTGTCCCACTGCACTTTTGATCCTGGAAATACGAAAGGGCGATTGGTGTGTTTGCAAATCGAGGCATAGACGGCGAGGGTGGTTGCCATGTTCATCGCGTTGCCCACGGCCACCCCAGTGACGGTATGCGGGCGATGAACGCTCCAAGTGAAACCGTCCTGTTCAGCAGCGGCGAAGAGTTCGTCTTCCTGAGCGTAATAGAAATTCTCGACATCGAGACGACCCTGTTCTTCGCGAAACGGCGTCTGCGGCAGACTGCCTTTCCCATAGGCTTCGAAAGGGCCGAGATAGTGTTTCAGGCCGGTAACCAGTGCTACGTGTTTGACGCTTTTCGCTGGGCGAATGGCCGAGAGCACGTTGCGCACCATGGCGGCATTGACGCGAATGTTTTCGGCCTCCGTGGCTTGCCGCGACCATGTGGTAATGAACACATGCGTGGGTTTCACATCCCTCAGCGCCTGTTCCAGAGAAGCAGTATCCTGAAGGTCTGCCGCGACAGGCATCACGCCTTGAACTTGAGATGGATGCCTCGACAGCGCGGCGACCTGCCACTGGTTGTCGATAAGTAACTGGGTGATGGCGCTGCCGACAATGCCGCTGGCGCCCACGACTAGAGCTGTCTGGGTCATAGGTTTCTCCTGAATTCAGGTTTGGGAGTCCGCCTGAGCAGAAGAGGTTCAACCTGAAAATCCGTTAGAGTGTTCACCACTTCCCGTTAAAGCCTGTGAACAATGACTCGTCCGCTGTTTGTTTCCCTTGATGGCCCCAAAGGCGTCGGCAAAACCTCGCTGTTGGAGGCCATCACTGAAGTCCTGAGGGCAGACAACCAGAAAGTCATCCGACTGTGCGAGAAAAAAAGCGACCCGTTCAGGGGCGAGACAATGCATCTGGTGAACCGACTCGTCCGACATCCTGACCGGGATCTGGAACTGGAAGTCTGCCAACGCCTCGCTGATAGCCGCAGCTGGATTTCCCGAAACGTGCTGACCAGACAACCCACCGACAGCATCATCCTGATCGATCGCTGGTATCCATCCGATGCGGCGTTTCGCCGGATAGTCCCGTTTGCTGAAATCCTGCAATTAAACCGTGATCGCAACGTTCAGGTGCCAGACCTGCATGTTGGCGTGGTCACGACGGCGGAGATTTCGTGGGCGAGGGCAGGGGCACGCCGGCGTGGCTTGAGCAGTACTGTGCTTCGCGGTCTGGAGGAGCATGTAGCTTGTACCCAGGCTTTTGAGCAAGCCGCTGCCGATCAGGGTTGGTTTTTGTGTCGGAATGAGGGAACGATCGAGGAGGCGACGGGGCGGGTGGTAGGGGAGATTAATCGGGTGATGAGCCGCCTGCGCGTTCCTTAGCGCCAGTCCCTCAAGGCAGATCACGGTCGACTAAGACAGGCAGCGCGGAAAGTGCCATTGCACAAAAAAACGGGGCTCCAGCGTTGCGAATATGTGCTGGAGCCCCGTATTTATGGGCTATCAGTCGAAACTCAGTTCCTGAGTCTTGATGTGATTGGCCACTGCGCCAGAGATGGCGTCGAAGATTGCTTTTTCATTGTTGCTGTAGACCTCCATGTCGAGATCCAGGGTAATGGCAGCGCTGCGGATCAATACACCTTCATGGTGATAGCTGACAAACAATGAGTGCCAGTCTGTGAATTCCACATCCAACACGAGGTAAACCACCGTCACCGAAGCCATGCCCTGATCGTTCTTGATGGGGCCAAAGGCGACAGTCGTGCGGCCGTCCTTAGTGCTTGCCTTGTTCCACCAGAAGGTCATGAAGTCGTGGGTGCCCGAATCGTTGGGATCCTTGGCCAAGAGCGTCGCGAGCTGCTTGAAACTCTCGAGTTCCGTCGCTCCCAGATACGTGCCAACGATGGTGGTCAGCAAACTACCGATGTCCACGTCACCTGAAGAGACATCCTGCCTGACCTGGCCGCCACTCGCTGCCTTTACGGTAAAGCCCAGATCGGTCAGTTGGTAAACCACAGCATCGAACCATTGCTTCGTCTGCAGATAGTCCGTATTGGTGATGTCCACGCCCTTGTTTTTCAGGACGGCGCGCGCAGCCCCCTGTGCGTAGAGGTTCAGGTGGGAGTATGCGCTGACCTGCTCCGGGGTAGCATCGGTCATGGCATAAACCAACTGCGAGTCGATGGCTGTGGCGTCGATTGTCGTCGTAGTTCCACCGGTTAGTACGCTGCCCAGCTTCGGCGGCGCAAGGGCAGGCCAAGCGCAGGTGATGATCCTGCTCGTAAACCCCACACCATCGCGAAGATAGGCTTGACGAGAGCGCCAGTCGGGATGGGAAGTGCGGTCGATAGTGAAAGGGACGTCACGCAAGCCTTCGGGAGGGTTACCTATGGACTTGTCGATTGCCACGTTGAGTCTCTTCAGAAGCCCGTCGCACTCGCATTTCGCGAAAACATTCAGATGGTAGTTCAGGCCTTCTGTGTTGGTGACTTGCACGTGAGCACCAGCCCCCAGGGCCGCTTGGCAAGTTGAGATGTTCCGACCGAAAAGGCTGAACGTTTTCTGGGACTCGAACTTCACTTCTACATCAGCTTTTGCAGATTCCTTAGTGCACATGATGATCTCCAGCTCATACCCAGGCGTCATTGCTTGGGCATCTAGAAGTTATCAATATCGGCCCCTTCGTGAAGCTCAGTCGGTTGAGCAGGGCTCACGAATTGCCCTGAAAATATTGCGTGGCGCTCAAGGTGCTGGAGTAGTCACTTCATCAAGAAACTTGGCGAGGTTACGAACATCGTTGTCGGCCATTCTTTCAATCACGTCCGCGAGCGTTTTGCGATGCGGCGCGTCATGCATGGCGCCGAGCGAGTGCTGTCCACGGCCGAGCAGAAGCCAATCGGCATTGACGTTCAGCTCGACGCACAGCTTGGCGAAGTTCTCCATACTGATTGGCTCTGAACGAAACCACCGACTGAGGGCGCTGTCCGTCACACCGATTCGGTGTGACAGCGCGTAGAGTTTTGGAAACCCACGAAGGGTATATGCGAACTGAAGTCTCTCGCCGTAGCTTTTGATGCCATGCATTTCCATATCTTTCTTCGTCCTTTACTCGGAGAGGCATCGAAAGCTTCAGAAGTCCGCAGCCTCTCCGGGTTTAAGGCGGGTGAAGCCCCCAAGAGCGAATCGAGTGTGGTGAGAGGCACATGGCAGCGCGCCAACGATTGCTCTCGTCCATGCTAAAGACGAACTCATGTGCAGTGATATGAACTTTGCCGACTGAGAGCTCAGGTAGGTGTCCGGCCAAGGTGATTTTCTGGTTCGAGCGATTATGGCCTGAGCGCCAGCCAACGACTTGGTTTGCGAGGCTGAGGCGCTATGGGGATCGGTTTCACCGCGCGCTCAAACAGATATCTCAGCGGCCGTTAACAACCTTGAAGAGTGATCGCACGTCGGTGAGTGCGCACACGGTCAAGCGGTTGGACTCCGCATCCGTCTGCATACGCGCGAGCTTATCGGTTTGGTTGGTACGCGTTGCGTTCAGGTTGGTTGGGAAAGGATCCTGATGAGACGCTGTGGGTCAGCCCAACATGGGAGGTTTATGAGCGGTGGTGCTTTGTAACTGTAGTCTCACAGCTGCAACGTCAGTTTCCTGAACTCGTCTGGAGTCGTGAATATCGATCGATGGGTTTAAAAGAAATCGTGTGGCGGGGAATAGCGGCTGATGTGACCGTTGAGGCATGTTACCAAGTCCGATGCCCAGCGATTGATCAACCTGCGCATCGCGGTTTTCAAAGCTTATCGCGAGAGCGATATCCGGACATCGTCGTGACGTTGGACTCGCCTTCGACGAAGCGCTTCTTGGTTTTCGATGCGAAGTATCGCAGCGCCCGCGCCAGCGTCCTGGATGCAATGGAGTCAGCGCACATTTATCACGACAGTCTCCAGTGGAAGGGCATCAAGCCTGACGTTTCATTGCTGCTGATACCTAGGGCAGACAAAGTAACGGCGCTTATCAGCCCGACCTATCATGCGGACTATGGGGTCGGAGCCTGGCAAATCAGTGCAGAATCAGAAGGGGAGGCACTGGGGATCGAACTCAAACGAATTCTGAGTGCAATACCAATCGCGGCCGCTCCAGCCCGTACAATTGCTATTGGAACGGCGAAGTAATCGATTACGCACAGTAGCGCTAAACTCGCTGACAATCCCGCAACCCGAAATAAAGTCGTCGGGCTCCAGGCGTATTGGTTCGCGACGCCGGTGCAAAGGACTCGATCAAACTGCGCTGGTCTTGACGACTCTTCCCGAGATCACCTGATTACGTTCAGGTTCACAAGCGGCAATGTTTTCGATCTTCACAATCGTTCAGCGCTGGTGGACAATCCGCGCTCTGTTCCGGGGTAGTTCAGCGGTAGAACACTCGGCTCTTAACCGGGTGGGCGCTGGTTCGAATCCAGCCCCCGGACCCACAACATCGCAGGCTCGGAAGGACTCATGCTCAGGGACGATAGGGAATCGAATGCGAATGCCGGCATAGGTGCCGGCTATGCAGCCTTTCAACTGTCTCGGGCACTCGCTGCATCGGGCCTCGACGATAACGGACAGACGAGCAAGCGCATCGAGCGCTGGCGCAATGTAATCGAGCACATATTGCAGGGATCTGCGTCGTATGGCTCACGAACTCCATTCGCGGATGTGCCTGAGTGGGTCACGCTGGAAGTCGTCACGGGAGGTTTCGCCACTGGGCAGTACATGGCCGGTGGCGCACTGACCGAGTACGAGCGACATTTGGCTGCTTCGATTCCTGGTATCCGTCCTGGCTTCGAGCGACTCGATCTCAACACTTGGCACCTTACGGAGGAGGGGATTGAGGTACTGCAAACGAAGCTGGCGAGCGGGGATTATCGAATCGAGGTGCCAGAAGAAGCTGCACTGCTGACGGTGGCCTGGTTGCTGGGCCAACAACGTACAGAGAACGCATGGGACCTGGTTGAAGCGATAGCGCCTTTCTTTGAAGAGCTGCGATTCTTTCCGATGGCTTCTGACGGTTCGCCGCTTTCAGCAGGGCAAGTGCAGGTTTTTACTGTCGGTGATGTCAGAACCGTGCTTTCAAACCGCCCAGCACAGACGCGTCTGGCAGCGCAAAAACATGTCGTCGAGACTCGCTTGCCGCTCTACGATGCGGCGGTGTCGCTTTTCCTTTTGACGTATCAGGATGATTGGCCTTGTCGCCGGTACCCCGAGGGCTGGTTTGAGCAGGCGAATATTCTGAAGCGGCAGTTCGATGCTTCTTGCCCCAGCGCTTCAGGTGAAGCTGAAAGCTCAAGGGATCGGGCAGGGGAGTTGTTTGCATTGCTGGGGAGTTGCGCTAGCGATGCGGCGTCGCTTACGGGACGGCAAGTCGGACGAATTCGCAGGATCGTCGACGATTTCGTACGCAAGCATGGTCATCCCGAATCCGAATCTCATCAAAAGCACAGAGAGTCTCAACGCAGTCACGTGTCCTCACCCGGGCACCATCTATTTGCTAAAGCGGTTGCCGCACGTCTGAGCAGGTATCCCGGTTCGGACGGAGTTTCCGACTTTTCATCTCTGCTGCAACCCGTTACCTGCGAAGAAGCGACCGCATATTCGCTGTTAACAGGTATCGGCATTCCTACTGATATTCGTCGACGCGTCGAGCTGTGTCGAACGGGCACAATTGCCGAGTTGATCGATAAGGGATTGATTACATCCGGGGATACCGTGGCGCGGCTGCTGCCAGCGATAACGGCTGAGATCTGCAGTGCAGGATTTCGCGATATGTCGCTGCGGATGCTCTCTGTAGCAACCTATCGCGCCTTTCGACAACGCCGCTCATTGTTGCTGTTGGATCTGGAAAGTCAGGTCAGGATGAATGAATTGCCGTGGGTGGCGGCTGTTGAGGACCAGCGAGAAACGGACGCGGTGGTCGCTGAGGCAGCGAAACAGTCCCTGATCCAATCCGCAGCAATGACTCTTTGCGCTTTTCCTCAAGCGATCCTGCCCAACAAACTCATTCAGGAATTTGCTGCGCTTGGTGCGATGGCCAAGCTGGATCTGCCTTTTGTGGAAGAGGTCGCCTCGGACATTTTCATGGGCGCTTTCTCGAACAAGTACATAAGAGCTGCCAGGCAGGCAGCATCTTTGACAGGTGGCACGCTATACGCCAATTACTACGACATTGATGCAAGCCAATTGGCGATGCTTCCTGATCAACCGAAATCCAGGCGGAAAAGGTTCTCCAGACCTGACGCTAGTTCCAGGGACGCATTGGCCAGATTGTGCTCCCAGCGGGCTGATGCGGGCCTGGGGACATGGCGACCGGCGACTAACGGGAAAATCATCGAGCAACAACAGATCCTGACGACGCAAAACCTTGCGCTGTTGTTTGGTGAGCTCGGGTTGAAGGCGCTGTTGCAGCATCGCCTGGCTTCGATGGCCGAGGAATGCTTCAGATGGATATGCGTACGCCAGCAGATGAAGTTGCGGTTTTATCACTCCAGCCTAGTGGTGATCAAAAATACGGCTTATGCCTGGCGGCAAATGGTCTTTTATCTAGCGATGCTTGATGAGGCAGAAATGCGTTTCGCGATTGAACGTATCGAAGCTCATTTCGCGGTTCAGCCTAGTGCATTTCGTGAAAGGTTCCTGCCGGCGATTAGAGGATTGCGAGTAGCGGCTTCTGGTGCACCGTTGACCGAGGCTCGCCAAGCAAGCGAAGGTGCTCAGGTTTTTATCGGATGGACTACCGAGAGACATTGGTTGTTGAAGCTGCAAACGAATGGCGTTGCTTAGACTGAGAGGTTGGGAGTGGTGGATCTGATATCTAAAGCCTGAGGCCGTTCGCATCCACGATTTAACATAATATACATTACACGTAACAAGATGTTACAGGGTTAGCGTGGTTGCCCGAGAGATTTGAATCTGCGCGGTCGCTTCAAAACCAGCTTTCCCTGCAAACTGCATTTGTCCCAATCTACAACTCTCAATCTTCACCGCGCGTAAGCATTTCAATCAGCGCTCCATGCTGCGGATACTGTGCCGTGAGTTTTGCGCGATTACCGACTTCCATGTCCGCGAAATCAAACCCAGGCGAAACCGCTTCGCTGATCAAGCCAAAGCCATTCGAGCCTTCCAGCAATCGAGAGGCTTTCCAGATTCCACCCGGTACGTGCAATTGCAGTTGCTGACCAGCCAAAACATCGCTGCCCATCACCAGCGTTTGCAGTGAGCCGTCGGCGTAGATCAGGTTGTATTCGATGGCGTCGCCCAACTGAAAATAATGCAGGATGTCGGATTGGTTGAAATGAAACTGGCCCGCCGGCGATTGCTCAGTGAGCAGATAGTAGATCGAGGTCAGCAGATATCGCGTGCCTTGCTGCGTTTCGAGGCAGGCACGGTGATCGGCTTGATAGGTTCTGCGGTAATAACCGCCCTCGACATGGGGCTGTAGATTCAGCGCAGCAATCACATCTGTAGCATTCGGCTTGCGCTGAATCATGGCCTTCTCCGTTGCAGGTACGGTTTTTTGTTAGCTCAACTAAACGGTCATTTAGTGTAGTTAACGTATTTTCGACGACGATCGACGCACTTACCCTGCTCCGTTAGAAGTCTACCGCCGCCGACAGCAGATACGTCCTCGGCGTAGAAAGCGTCAACCCCGGCTCACTATCATCCGATGCACCCGCCGAGCTCCAATAGCGTTTATCCAGCACGTTTTCGACATTGGCGCGCAAGGTGATCGTTTTCTCGTCCAGCTTGAAAGCATAGCGCGTGCCTACATCGAATCGTTCCCAAGAGTCGATTTCCTTGTCGTTCGCCTGATCCAGATACTGCGAACTCGAATAGATCGCACGACTGGTCAATGTCAAACCCTGCACAGTCGGCACATCCCACTCCGCGCCGAGGTTGACGTTGTATTTCGGTGTCGCCGGTGCGCGGTTGCCGTCGAATGTGCCGTTGGTGGTGTGGGTCAGTTCGCTATCGATGTACATCACACCGCCCAGCAATCGGAAGCCCTTCAGCGGTTCGCCAAACACGCTCAGTTCTACGCCGTTGTTTTCGCGTTTGCCGTTCGGGCCGAAGACTCGTGTGGTCGCATTGGTTTCGTAGGCAGGTTGTTTGATGCGGAACACCGCTGCCGTCAGGGCGTATGAGCCCGCGTCGTACTTGGCGCCGACTTCAACCTGACGGCTGATGAATGGCGGGAAGATTTCGTCTTCGTTGATAGATGTCGATGGCGCGATTTTGCCTTGGCTGAGGCCTTCCATGTAGTTGGCGTACAGCGAGAGTTTGTCCGTCGCCTTGAACAGAATGCCGCCCGACGGCGAGACTTTTTCCTCATCGTAAGCCGTGTCGCCCTTGATGCCGTCGCTCCAGTCATCGACTTTGACTCGCTGCCAGCGCGCCCCCAAAGTCAGCAACAGGCGATCGTCGAAGAAGCCAAGCGTGTCGGACAACGCCACGCCGCTGAAGCGGTTCTCGGTATAGACCTTGGCGTCATTGCGGGTCGGCGTGCCGGGTCTGGCTATTTCCACCGGGTCGTAGAGATTGCTGCGCCCGGCTGCGTAACGGGCGCCGCCGTTTTCGAAGTCCATATAAAAGTAGTTGGCCGCCAGGTTCACTTCATGGCTGACAGGTCCGGTCTGGAACCAGTTACGCACCCCAGCGGTAGCCGTGCGAACGTTTTCGTCGCGAGTGAAGTCGCGCGGCTGGACGCTGAAGTCGCCGGCGTCATTGGTCACCGACACCGCGTGGCGCAAGAAGTCGTGATTGCTTTTGCGTGCGCCGACGCCGCCATACAGCATGACCGAATCGCTGACATCGAACTCGCCGTTGAGCGTGCCGAAAGTGTCTTTGGTTCGCGCCCGGCTCCAGGGTTGCGCATAGTTGTCGCGCACATCATTGGCGTTCGGCACCTTGGCGTTGGTCGCGACTTGCACGCGTTCCTGCGGTGCGTCGGTGTCGCGTTCGGTGTGGCCGATATCGGTGGAAAGTCGCAAGCGTTCACCACGGAAATCCAGACCGAGTACTGCCATGTCGCGATCGACACTCTGATGATCCCATTCTGTATCACCGGACTGTTTGACCCCGTTGAAGCGCACCCCGAATTGATTGTCTTCGCCAAAACGCCGTCCGACATCCACCGCGCCGCCGACTTGATTGTTCGAGGCGTAATTGGCTGTCAGCGAGGTGATCGGCTTGTCGGTCGCGCGTTTCGGCACGACGTTGATCCCCCCTCCTACACTGCCCCGTGGCGAAATCCCGTTGATCAATTGGCTCGGGCCTTTGAGGATGTCGACGCGATCGGCCATTTCCATGTCGATGGTGTAAGTCGGCAACACACCGTAGAGGCCGTTGTAGGCAACATCACTGTTGAACAAGCTGAAACCACGAATGGTGAATTGCTCATAGCGGCCACCGGCCGGGTTGGTGGCGCGTACCGAAGGGTCGGTACTGATCAGATCGCCGAGCGTGCGCGCCTGTTGGTTTTTCACCGTTTCGCTGGTGTAGGTGGTCATGCTGAACGGGGTTTCCATGAAATCCCTGGAACCCAACAACCCTTGCGAGCCACGCCGCGCGACCTGACCGCCAGCAAACACGTCGGCATCCGCTGAACCGCTCGCGCCGAGAATGGATGTCGGCGCAAGTTGCAAGGTGCTGCCTTGCGCTGCGGGCACCAGCGTATAAGCCTGATCGCCGACCGGTTGCAGCTGCAAACCCGAACCCAGCAACAACCGGCTGAACCCCTCCTCCACGCCATATTCACCGGACAAACCATTGCTGTTGCGGCCGCTGACCAGTGCCGGATCCACCGACAGATTGACGCCGGCGAGACCGGCGAAGCGCGTCAGCGCTGTACTCAGACTACCGGCCGGCACCTGATAACTGCGGCGACTGCCATCGTCGGCCCAGCTCGATTGGATCAACACGGGGCTGGCACTCAGGCTCAGCAAAAGGCTCAACTGCAACAACGGACGCAAACGACCTGGAAATACTGCGGGCATTGGAAGAAGCTCTCGATTTTGTTCACTTGCCTGGAATGACCAGTGAGGCGAAAAAAGGGACAGGCTTCAGCCAGTTTTTTCTGCACGCGGTACCAGTGACACCCAAAATCGCGTTCGCGTATGCACATCGACGGGCAAACTGGCTGCCAGCAGTGCCAGCACTTGATCGGTATCGTCGACGCGAAAGCTGCCAGTGACGCGCAGCGATTCCAGCGCCGGATCCCAGCGCAGCACGCCCGAGCGGTAGCGACTCAGCTCGCGGAGGAAATCACCCAGCGGCTGGTTTTGCGCCATCACCACACCGTCGCGCCAACCGGGCATCAACGCTTCGAATGCCGTCACCGCTCCCGCGCCCGAAGCTTGCAGGCTGACTTGCTGGCCCTGCTGCAATACCAGCGTCGGGCCGTGCAGTGGCTGCAATTGCACCGAACCACGCAGCACGCAGACCTGGCAATCGCGCGCATTGAGGCGCACCGAGATGTCGCTGTGATTGACGATCATCCGCCCATAAGGCGCGTTGACGATAAAGGCTGAATCGCCCGCGACGTTGAGCGCCATCTCGCCACGGATCAGCGTCAGCTGACGTGCAGGCAGATCGACATTCACCGCGCTGTCGGTGTTGAGCTGCAATGAAGAATCCTGCGCTAAACGCACTTTGCGCCGCTCGCCAGTGCTGGTGTGCAGGTCGGCGCGCCAGACCTCCAGCGGCAGCTCCCGACTGATCAACCACGCCGCCGGCACCAGCGCCGCCACGCCCAAGGCACGCTTGAGAGCAGCGCGCCGCGCCGGATCCGGCCGATCCAGCGTGGCCATGGCCAGCGTCGGCGGCAAACCTGCGAAACGCTGGCGAAGCTGCTGGATTTTCTGCCACGCGTTCTCGTGGCGACTGTCACTGGCGCGCCAATGCTGCAATCGGGCGTGATCTTCCTCGCTGGCACCACCGGACTCGAGCAGTGCCAGCCAGTGCGCCGCTGCCCGCGCCACTTCCCGCATTTCATCATTGGGTGCAACGCGCATCACAGATCCGCCAGCAAGCAATGCTCGTACGCTTGGGCCATGTAACGTTTCACCGTGCGCTCGGAAACCTGCAAGCGCTCGGCAATCTCGCGGTAGCCAAGGCCCTCGAGTTGACTCCAAAGAAATGCCCGGCGCACCGGGCGCGGCAAGCCATCGAGCAATTCATCCAGCGCCTGCAAGGTTTCCAGCAGCAACCAGCGCTGCTCCGGCGACGGTGCGCACGCTTCCGGCAATTGCGCCAAGGCATCGAGGTAGGCTTTTTCCAGATGGCGCCGCGTGTAGAAATTGCTCAGCAGCCGTTTGCCAACGGTGAGCAAATACGCACGCGGCTCGCGCAACTCGGCCAGTGGCGGCGCGTTGCACAGGACGCGTAGAAAGGTGTCCTGACTGAGGTCCGCCGCATCCCACGCATTGCCCATGCGCCGGCGCAGCCAGGTTTCCAGCCAGCCGCGGTGCTCGCGATACAACTGCTGCAGGCTCTGCTCCGACGGTGACGTGGCTTCAATCATCTCAAGAGACCCTGCGCGAAGGTAGATTCAAATGAGACTGATTCTATTTAACTTCTGCGAGGACACAAAGCCTTTTTCTGCTCAGCGCTTGAGCGTTTCGCTCGGCAGCTCCTTGAACAGCGCGCGGTAACTGCTGGAAAACCGCCCCAGATGCCAGAACGACCAGCGCATCGCCACTTCGGCAACGGTGGTTTCGCAAGGTCGGCGCTTGAGCAATTCACGGTGCGCACTGTTTAGCCGCCTCAGGCGCAACCAGTGGCTCGGGGTCATCCCGGTGTAGGCCTTGAAAGCTTGCTGCAACTGGCGCAGGGGTACGCCGGCAACGTGGGAAACTTCGAGCAGATTGACCGTGTCTTCCGGCGAATCAGCCGCCCACTCCCCTACTCGCTTCATGATTTGGCGTTCGTTGTTGCGCTGCTGCAATCCTCCACGATCAAGACGGGTTTGAGCGTTGTCGAGGATGAACAGGCAGTCCTCGAGCAGTTGCCGAGTCAGGCGATCTTTATCAAGTGGATCAGCAGCTTGCGATAACTTCGTGAGAGTCGAGCTTAACCAGCCGCTGAACAAAGCGTTCTGTCCGCAGTTCAGCGGCGACATGAACAATCCCTCGAGCTTTGCCACTTGTAAACCGTGCTCGCGGACAAAATCCGGGCCGAACACCACAGCGATTTCCCGGTAGTTCTCCGGGGTGATCCAGATGTTGCGGCTCTCTTCGTTGAGCAGATACAGCGCGTTGTCACTGCGATCAAAACAGAACGCCAGAGCCCCGGATGGCGCGCTGAAATTCTGTTCGACCCGGGTGTTCATCTGTTCTTCGTAAACCTCGACGCCCTGCAGATCCAGATAGCGAATCTGCCCAGCGAAATGCCCCGGCGACATCTGCTGGTAATGCTGGACCCAGCCCGGTGTAGCGCGGATTTGCTCGGCCACATCGGCGGTATTGAACGCTTGAACCTGAAGCGGATTGCACGTTGTCATGGGGTGACCCTGCGCACTCTTTTGGTGCGCTTTGGTGCTGCTGAAAGTGGATAGATGGAATCGCAAGCCGCGCCCAAGATAGTCGCCAACGCGCCACAGGGGAAGGGGCGGAAGATGAAACCCGCCCTCCCCGGCGTCTACAAAACCAATAACGAGGTCTTTATGAACGCCCCTTTCGATCAGCTGTTCACCTGGCTGAAAGATCACAAGATTACCGAAGTCGAATGCGTGGTCAGCGACCTGACCGGCATCGCCCGCGGCAAGATTGCACCGACCAACAAGTTCCTGCATGAGCGCGGCATGCGCCTGCCGGAAAGCGTGCTGCTGCAAACGGTAACCGGGGATTTTGTCGACGACGACATCTACTACGACCTGCTCGACCCGGCTGACATCGACATGGTTTGCAAGCCGGTTTCCGATGCCGTGTATGTCATTCCTTGGGCAATCGAGCCGACTGCCATCGTCATCCACGACACCTTCGACAAGTTTGGCAATCCGATCGAACTGTCGCCGCGCAACGTTCTGAAGAAAGTTCTGCAGCTCTACACCGACAAGGGCTGGAAGCCGATTGTCGCGCCGGAAATGGAGTTCTATCTGACCCAACGCTGTGAAGACCCGGACCTGCCGCTCAAGGCACCACTGGGTCGTTCGGGTCGTGCGGAAAGCGGTCGCCAGTCATTCTCGATCGATGCCGCCAACGAGTTCGATCCGCTGTTCGAAGACGTCTACGACTGGTGCGAACTGCAAGGTCTGGATCTCGACACGCTGATCCACGAAGACGGCCCGGCGCAGATGGAAATCAACTTCCGCCACGGCGATGCGCTGGATCTGGCTGACCAGATCACCGTGTTCAAACGCACCCTGCGCGAAGCAGCGCTCAAGCACAACGTCACCGCGACGTTCATGGCCAAGCCGATCGGCGACGAGCCCGGCAGCGCCATGCACTTGCACCAGAGTGTGGTCGAGATCGCGACGGGTCAGCCGATCTTTGCCGATGCCGAGGGCAACATGAGCGAGCTGTTCCGTCATCACATCGGTGGCTTGCAGAAATACATCCCGAAAGTGCTGCCGATGTTCGCGCCGAACGTCAATTCGTTCCGCCGCTTCCTGCCGGACACCTCGGCGCCGGTCAACGTCGAATGGGGCGAAGAGAACCGCACGGTTGGCCTGCGTGTGCCGACTTCTGGTCCTGAATCGATGCGCGTGGAGAACCGCTTGCCGGGCGCCGACGCCAACCCGTACCTGGCGATTGCCGCAAGCCTGCTGTGCGGCTACATCGGCATGGTCGAGAAGATCGAGCCGAGCGCGGCGGTCGAAGGCCGGGCCTACGAGCGCCGCAATCTGCGCCTGCCCATCACCATCGAAGAAGCCCTGACGCAGATGGAAGAGTGCCCGAAGGTCGCCGAGTACCTGGGCAGTAAATTCGTCCGCGGCTACGTCGCGGTCAAACGCGCCGAGCACGAAAACTTCAAGCGCGTGATCAGCTCGTGGGAGCGTGAATTTCTACTGCTCAGCGTCTGACGGCGCGCCCGTCCCTGTGGGAGCGAGCCTGCTCGCGAAGACGTCAGTACATTCAATATTGACGTCGACTGGAACACCGCTTTCGCGAGCAGGCTCGCTCCCACATGGGATTGTGCAGCGCCTGAGAATTCCAATAAATCCAAGAGGTGTCGATATGCGTCTAATGAAATCCGTACTCCCGGTCGCACTGAGCGCGCTGTTCAGTGCAGCAGCCCACGCCGAGCCCCAGGTCAGCGTCTACAACTGGACCGACTACATCGGCGAAACCACCCTCGCCGACTTCCAGAGCAAGACCGGGATCAAGGTGATCTACGACGTCTTCGACTCCAACGAAACCCTTGAAGGCAAACTCCTCGCCGGCCGGACCGGTTACGACGTGGTGGTGCCGTCCAACCACTTCCTCGCCCGTCAGGTAAAGGCCGGCGCGTTTATGAAGCTCGACCGTTCACAGTTACCAAACTGGAAGAACTTGGACCCGAAACTGCTTGAATTGCTAGAGAAAAATGATCCCGGCAATGCGCACTCGGTGCCTTACCTGTGGGGCACCAACGGCATCGGTTACAACGTCGACAAGGTCAAGCAAGTGCTCGGCATCGACCACATCGATTCCTGGGCCGTGTTGTTTGAACCGGAGAATCTGAAGAAGCTCAGCCAGTGCGGTGTGTCGATGATGGACTCCGCCGACGAAGTCTTCCCGGCCATCCTCAACTACATGGGCATGGATCCGCGCAGTGAAAACCCTGAAGACTACAAAAAGGCCGAAGCCAAGCTGCTGAGCATCCGTCCGTACATCACCTATTTCCATTCTTCCAAGTACGTGTCGGACCTGGCCAATGGCGACATCTGCGTCGCGTTCGGTTACTCCGGCGATGTGTTCCAGGCCGCCAATCGCGCCAGGGAAGCCAAGAACGGCGTGAATATCGCCTACGCCATTCCCAAGGAAGGCGCCAACCTGTGGTTCGATCTGCTGGCGATTCCGGCCGACGCGAGCAACGCCAAAGAGGCCCACGCCTTCATCAATTACCTGCTCGATCCGCAGGTGATCGCCAAGGTCAGCGCCACCGTCGGCTACGCCAACCCGAACCCGGCGGCCAAGCCGTTCATGGATCAGGAGCTGGTCAACAACCCTGAGGTTTATCCGCCGCAGTCGGTACTCGACAAACTCTACATTTCCTCGACCCCGCCCCAAGCGATCATGCGCCTGATGACCCGGTCTTGGAGCAAAGTGAAGTCGAACAAATGACTCAGCACAGCCCACAACACGCACGTTCCTATTACGCAGCTTCTGCACGGGCGAGCACGCCCTACCCGTCGCTTGACGGCGATCTGATTGCCGACGTCTGCGTGATCGGGGGCGGCTTTACCGGCGTCAATACGGCGATTGAACTGGCGCAGCGCGGTTTATCGGTGGTGTTACTCGAGGCGCGACGTATCGGCTGGGGCGCCAGCGGGCGCAATGGCGGGCAGCTGATTCGCGGCATCGGCCATGAAGTCGAGGGTTTCGCCCGTTACGTCGGCCAGGACGGCGTGCGCTATCTGCAGCGCGCCGGCATCGATTCGGTGGAGCTGGTGCGCCAGCGCATCACTGAAAACGCCATCGACTGTGATCTGCGCTGGGGCTTTTGCGAACTGGCCAACACCGCCGCGCAATTTTCCGCGCTCCAGCAAGAGCAGGACAGCCTTGCCGAACTCGACTATGCCCACGCAACCAGGCTGGTCGGGCCGGAGCAGATCCGTGCGCAAGTGGTCGACGCCGGTGTGTACGCCGGCGGATTGATCGACATGGGTTCGGGCCATTTGCATCCGCTTGATCTGGTTCAGGGCGAAGCGCGTCTCGCCGCGTCGCTGGGCGTGCGGATCTTTGAGCAGAGTCCGGTCCTGGAAATCCTCCATGGCCCGACCGTCGAGGTGCGCTGCGCCACCGGTTCAGTACGCGCCGGCAGCCTGGTGCTTGGCTGCAACGCGCATCTGGATGACCTCGAGCCGAAACTCAGCGGCAAAGTTCTGCCCGCTGGCAGTTACATCATTGCCACCGAGCCGCTGGGCGAAACTCGCGCCGCGCAGTTGATCCCGCAGAACCTGGCGCTGTGCGATCAGAAAGTCGGGCTCGATTATTACCGTCTCTCGGCGGATCGACGTCTGCTGTTCGGCGGTGCTTGTCATTACTCCGGGCGCGATCCGGCGGATATCGCCGCCTACATGCGACCGAAAATGCTCAAGGTGTTCCCGCAACTGGCCGACGTGCGCATCGACTACCAATGGGGCGGGAAGATCGGTATTACCGCCAATCGTTTCCCCCAGGTTGGCCGGCTCAAACAGCACCCGAACGTGTTTTACGCGCAGGGCTATTCCGGCCATGGCCTCAACGTCACCCATTGGTGCGCGAAATTGCTGGGCGAAGCCATTCACGCCGGGCATAGCCAGGGCATGGACGTGTTCAGCAGCGTGCCGCACATGACGTTCCCCGGCGGCCCGGCGTTGCGTTCGCCGTTGTTGGCGCTGGGCATGTTCTGGTATCGCCTGCGCGAAATGCTCGGCTGAGCCCGCCACGACTCTGGCCCCTGTAGGAGCTGCCGAAGGCTGCGATCTTGGGACGCAGAGCGTCCCGGGCTGCATTCCCACGCAGAGCATGGGAACGATCAGGTCGCAACCTTCGGCAGCTCCTGGACTGCAATCGCGTCCCACGCCAGCTATACACATTTGCTCTATCGCCAAGCACTTCTATATTGATGAAGTGCTTTTGCGTTCCTGACGCTCAGTGCCCGATTAATTGAGGAGGACATGGATGAAGTCGTCAGCCAGCGACGAGCCGCGAGCACCCGGTCAGGCGCCGATCAAAACCCGCCGATTCGGTATCTCGCTGGTATGGATCGTGCCGATCGTGGCGGTGCTGGTGGGCATTTCGCTGGTGATTCACAACATCCTCCAGGAAGGCCCGACGATCACCGTCACCTTCAAGACCGGCGATGGCCTGACCGCCAACAAGACCGAAGTCAGGTACCGCAACGTAGTCATCGGCCATGTCTCCGACGTCGAACTGGCCAACGACCATAAACACGTCAACGCCACGATCAAACTCGCCAAGCAGGCCGAAGCCTTCACCCGCGAGGACTCGCAATTCTGGGTGGTACGTCCGCGCATCGGCGCCGGCGGGGTATCGGGCATCGACACATTGCTGTCGGGCGACTACATCGGTGCCGACATTGGCCAGGCCAATACCCGCTCAAAAAACTTCAAGGGTCTGGAGAACCCGCCGCCGATCACCTATGGCGAACCGGGCAAGCGTTTCACCCTGCACACCGCCGACCTCGGCTCGCTGGACATCGGCTCCCCCGTCTATTACCGCAAGATCCCGGTTGGCCAAGTGGTGTCCTATGCCTTGGACCAGGACGGCAAAGGGGTCAACATCGAAGTCTTCGTGCATTCTCCGAACGACGCCTACGTCACCGAAAACACCCGTTTCTGGAACGCCAGCGGCATCGACATCAATGTCGGTGCCAACGGCTTTGCGGTGAAAACCGAGTCGCTGTCGACCCTGCTGGTGGGCGGCATCGCTTTCCGCGCTCCGGATTACAGTCCCAACGATTCGCCAGCCAGTGAAGACAAGGGTTTCGAACTGTTCGCCGACCAGGCCACCGCCCTCGCCCCGCCAAACGGCAAGGCACAATATCTGGCGCTGCGCTTCGATCAAGCCTTGCGCGGGCTCAAGGTTGACGCGCCGGTGGAGTTCCTCGGAGTTGAAATCGGCCGGGTGGTGGCAGTCAATCTCGACTTCGACGAGGTCAAGCGCACCTTCCCGGTGAATGTCGGCATCGTCATCTATCCGCAGCGTCTGGGCCGCGCTCACACGAAAATGCTCAAGGCTTACCATGGCGACGAAAACGATGAGGCCACCGGCGCGCGCCTGATCGGCACGTTCATCGAAAACGGCCTTCGCGCCCAGGCCCGCAACGGCAACCTGCTCACCGGTCAGTTGTATATCTCCCTGGATTTCTACCCCAAAGCGCCGAAAGTCGCTTTTGACCCTACGGCACGGCCGGTGACCATTCCGACCGTCCCTGGCAGCCTCGAGCAATTGCAGGAAAAACTCGAGGCGATGGTCAACAAGATCAACGCGCTGCCGGTGGAGCGCATCGCCAGCAACCTCGACGGCAATCTGGTCGAGCTGCGCAAAGGCCTGAAGCAGTTCAACGCCAGGACTCTGCCGGGTGTACAGAGCACCCTCGCCGATGTCAGCAAGACCTTGCAGTCCGCCAATTCGACTCTCGCCGAGGACTCACCGCAACGCGAGCAACTGACCGAGACCCTCGACGAGCTCGGGCGCATGTCGCGCTCGTTGCGAGAGCTGTCGGATTACCTCGGTCGCCACCCTGAGTCGCTGATTCGCGGGCGGCCGGACAACGCCGCGCCGCTGGACCTCAAAGGACCGCCACGCAATTGAGCACAGGAGCTGAATCCATGGTTTTACCGTTGAAGATCACCCTGCTCGCTGCGCTGGTGCTGCTGGCCGCGTGCCGTAGCGACCCGATCAGCTTCCACACGCTGACCCCGGCGCAACCGGGCGCCAGCCGCACCGGCGCCGATATCGCCATCGAAAGCATCAGCGTGCCGCCGCAGGTCGATCGCGCGCAGATCGTGATTCGCCAAGGCAACAGCGGCGTGGCCATCCTGGATACCGATTGGTGGAGCGCCACCCTCGCCGATGAGTTGCGCGGTGCGCTGGCCGATCAGTTGAGCGGCGGCGTCGGCCAGCAGCGCGCTTCCGTGCGTATCGACGTGCAGCGTTTCGATTCGATTCCCGGTCAGTACGCCTTGATCGACGTGAAATGGCGAGTGCGCCCATTAGGTGCGGCGGACGCGGCGCTGCTGAGCTGTCGCTCGGTCTTGCAGACGCCTTCAGGGCCGAGCATCGACGAACTGGTGACCGCGCAACAGAACAACATCAAACGCCTCGCTGCGCACATCGCGCAGGGTGCCAGCGGCTCGCGCTGCCCGCCGCAGACCTGACACCGTTTACAAATCGAAGCGATCCACCGCCCGCCGCCGCTCGTTGTCATCACGCACATCGTAGTTGGCAGTCGTCTGGATATTGCTGTGATGCGCCAGTTTCTGTGCGATCGACAGGTCGTGCTCTTCGATCACCCGGGTGATGAATGAACGACGGAAGTCATGGGGCATGATTTTCACCCCGACCTGCGTACCGCGCTGGCGGGCAATGTAGTAAATCGCGTGTTTGGTGATGCGCTCGCGGGTGATGTGGCTGCCCCGGCGAATACGGTTGAACAGAAACGCATCGTCGCTCTCGCCCTCCTTGAGCTGTGAACGACGCAGTTCCAGCCAGGCGTCGAGCTTGGCAAAGGCCCAGGCCGGCGCGTATTTGATCAACTGCTTGTTGCCCTTGCCGGTCACCGTCAGGCTGCGTTCGTGAAAGTCGATCTGGCTCAGATCCAGATCCACCGATTCCGACTTGCGCATGCCGGTGCCGTACAGCAGCGCAATCACCGCCGCATCACGCAGGCCCTGCGGGCGCGGGTCGGCAGCGCAGACTTCCATCAGTTCATGAATCAGCGTGCGCTTGAGGTTGCGCCCCTGGGACAGCCGCGTGCCGGCTATGCCCTTGACCGAACGCATCTTCAGCAGGTGATCCTGGCTGATCAGGCTCATGCGCCATGCTTCGTTCATCACCCCGCGTACGGCGTTCACGTACAGCGACGAGGTGTTCGGTGCATAACCATCGGCACGCAAAGCGGCGACCAGCGCCACCACGTCTTCCGGTTGCAGGCCGTGCCAGGGGATTTCTTCGATATCGACGTCCTCGAAACCGAGGCGGTCAGCGGCGTCTTGCAGCACATAACGCATGGTCAACTGGCTGGAAGGTGCCAGTCGCGCCAGGTAAACGGTCAGCGGATTGTTGTTGGACGGTGCAGGTTGGGTACTCGACAAATCACTCAAACGAAACGGCCTTGAAATAAAAAACGATTCAACAAAAACAATAAATGCATGAAATGAAAAGCAAAAAACGGCATGACTCGATGACAAGGGTTACCGCGAAAGGCCGACAACCTGCCGTTCGAGGCGGTAAAAGTCAATCGGGCATTCCCCGAACGGTCTGTTTGCTGATTCTTCAGCAGTAGGCGAACTGAAACATCGCGCTCTTATGTTCAGTGCAGGGAACTGCGAGCAGGAGTGCGGCATGAAGATCACGGTGTTTGGCAGTGGTTATGTCGGTCTGGTGCAAGCGGCGGTGCTGGCCGAGGTCGGTCACGACGTCGTGTGCATGGATGTCGACGCGCAGAAGATCGAGCAATTGGGCCAGGGGCACGTCAGTATTTACGAGCCGGGGCTGGCCAGTCTGGTGCGTGAAGGCCTGGATTCGAAACGCCTGCAATTCACCACCGATGAGCGGTTTGCGGTGTTGCATGGGCGTGTGGCGTTCATCGCGGTGGGCACGCCGTCACGCGAGGATGGTTCGGCGGACCTGCGCTACGTCCTCTCGGTTGGCGACGCGATTGCCCGACATCGCGAGCAGCCATTGATCGTGGTGGAAAAGTCCACGGTGCCGGTGGGCACGGGCGACGCTTTGCGCAGCCACATCGAAAAGGCCCTGATCAAGATTGGCCGCCTGCTGCAGTTCGATATTGTCTCCAACCCGGAATTTCTCAAGGAAGGTTCAGCGGTTGCTGATTGCCGGCGACCGGATCGCATTGTCATTGGTTGCGAAGGTACTGAAGTGCGCGATGTGATGCGCGATCTGTACGCGCCGTTCAACCGGAACCATGACCGCATCCTGTTCATGGACCTGCGCAGCGCCGAGCTGACCAAATACGCCGCCAACTGCATGCTGGCGACCAAGATCAGTTTCATCAACCAGATCGCCGAACTCGCCGAGCACCTCGGCGCGGACATCGAATCAGTGCGCCAGGGCATCGGTGCCGATACGCGGATTGGCTATCACTTTATCTATCCGGGTTGCGGCTACGGCGGTTCGTGTTTTCCCAAAGACATGCGCGCGTTGATTCACAGTGCCGAACAAGCGCACTGTTCCAGCGACTTGCTGCAAGCGGTCGAGGCGATCAACCAGCGCCAGAAGCACAAGCTGTTTGAGCGCATCAACGCGTTCTACCGGGGCGATTTGCGCGGCAAGACCTTTGCCCTGTGGGGCCTGGCGTTCAAGCCCAACACCGACGACATGCGCGACGCGCCGAGCCGGGTTCTGCTAGAAGATTTATGGGCTGCCGGGGCCAGCGTGCGCGCGTTTGATCCGGAGGCCATGGTCGAAACGCAAAAGCTCTATCCAGATGAGTCGAAGCTGATGTTGATGGGCACGCCGGAATCGGTACTGGCCGGCGCCGATGCGCTGATCATCTGCACCGAATGGCAACAGTTCAAGGCCCCGGATTTCGAGCTGATCAAACAGCGCCTCAATAGCCCGGTGATCTTCGACGGCCGTAACCTGTACGACGCCGAGCGCCTGACGCGCAATGGCTTTCAGTATTTCCCGATGGGGCGCGGTGAATCGTGCAAGTTGCCGATCACCTTGCGGCAGTGGCCCGCGGCTTCGGATGTGGCTTGAACTGGCCCTGTGGGAGTCATTGCAAATTGTGAGCTACACAGACCCTGTGGGAGCGAGCCTGCTCGCGAATACGGTATGTCAGCGACATAGCAGGTGACTGATCCGCCGCCTTCGCGAGCAGGCTCGCTCCCACAGGGAAATCATGTGCTCCGAGAGACGCTGGTGTATCAGCTTGACCGGTGGCGGCTGCCCAGAGAGGATGGCGTTCGCCCTAGGCAATCCGAATAAGGACATTCCCCCTCCCTTGGCCATCTATTCGCCGTTCATTCGCCGGCTGATGCTCAGCTCGCTGACCGTGGTCATCAGCCGCGCCCTGATCAGCCCGCTGCTGACGCTGTTCCTCAGCAACAAGCTTGGCCTCAATCCGCAGGATGTCGGCTTGCTGCTCGGCATCGCCGTGTTCAGCGCAACATTGCTGTCGCTGTACGGCGGTTACATCATCGACAAGCTGGACAAGCGCCAGTTGCTGGTCCTGGCCATGCTCTCCAGCGGTATCGGCCTGATTCTGCTGACCTTCGCGCAGAATCTGTATGTGGTCACCTTGGTGCTAATCATCAGCGAAACCGCGTCGGCGCTGTTCCTCATCGGCTCCAAGGCGACCCTCAGTGAACAGCTGCCGGTGGGCCAGCGGGTCAAGGCGTTTTCCCTCAATTACACGCTGACCAATATCGGCTACGCCGTCGGCCCGATGATTGGCGTGGTGATTGCCGGGGTGCAGCCGTCCGCGCCGTTCATCGTTGCCGGTGCGATCGCCATTGGCAGTATTTTTCTGCTGCTCGGCGCGACCAGGGATGCCAGTCCGATAACTTCCGGCAGTGCGCCGCAAAGTTTCCTCGACACGCTGATGATCCTGAAAAACGACCGCACCATGGTGCTGTTCACCCTCGGTTGCCTGCTCAGCACATTGGTGCACGGGCGCTTTACGCTGTACCTGTCGCAATACCTGCTGGTCACCCACACCCAGCAACAAACGCTCGACACCATGGCCGCCCTGCTCGCCTGCAACGCAATCACGGTGATCCTGCTGCAGTACCAGGTGGGTCGCTGGCTCAGTCGCGAACACCTGCGTCACTGGATTGCCGGCGGCACCGCGCTGTTCATCGTCGGGTTGATCGGTTTCAGTCTGGCGGACAGCCTGCTCGGCTGGTGCGTGGCGATGTTCATCTTCACCCTGGGCGAGATGATCATTTACCCCGCTGACTTCCTGTTCGTTGACACCCTCGCCCCGGAGGCACTGCGCGGCAGTTACTACGGCGCGCAGAACCTGTCAGCGCTTGGCGGGGCTGCCAGCCCGGTAATGTGCGGTTTTCTATTGATGCACACGCCTGCGCCAAGCATGTTCTACGCCTTGAGCGGCTTGGCGGCGCTGGGCGGTTATCTGTGCTTCGTCAGCGCTCGGCGCACCGCTTCAATGCAAAAATAGTGCACTAAAACTGCATTTATATGAATTTGTCAGCATCGATTTTGATCGGCAAACTACGCGCGTTCCTCCCCCAATGTTGGAACGCTTCTAGGGCTTTCCGGATTTGCCGGACAAGTCCTTTTTTTTGCCCCGGATTTTGCACAGGATCAGTTCTACATGCTTGCTCGCTGGTTGCCCGCCGCCATCAACACTCGCCCCACCGAATGGAGCCGTGCCGCGATCGGCATGAGCCTGGGTACGCTGTTCAGCGTGTGGATGTGTGCGCAGGTATTCGGGCATGACGTTGCCTTTCACCTGATCGGCCCGCTGGGTGCTTCGGCGGTGCTGTTGTTCGCCGTGTCGTCCGGCGCTCTCGCCCAGCCATGGTCGATTCTGGGCGGGTACTTATGCGCCGGCGTGGTCGCTTTGCTTGTCGCCCATGTGCTCGGGCGAACGCTGGGCAGCGCCTGCCTCGCCGCCGGGATGGCGGTGATTCTGATGTGCTGGCTGCGTTGCCTGCATCCACCGGCCGGTGCCTTGGCATTGACGCTGGTACTGGCCGACCCTGCGACCATCGCCATGGACTGGAAAGCCATGGAGCCGGTGATGCTCGGCGCCCTGTGCATGCTCGCCAGCGCGCTGGCCTACAATAATCTGACCCGCATCCGCTACCCGAAACGCCCCGCCGATCCTGCGCCGCCCGTGGTCCCGGTCGACAGCCAGGCGATTACTGTCGAAGACCTGAAACTGGCGCTCGCCGACATGGAAGCCTTCATCGACGTCACCCCCGAAGACCTCGAACGCCTGATCCATGCCAGCGAGCTGCACGCCAAACGCCGCAGCATTACCGAAACCTTCCGATGATCGCCTTGTAGGAGCTGACGAGTGCAACGAGGCTGCGATCTTTTGATCTTGTTTCTTGAAATCCAGAGATCGCAGCCTCGTTGCACTCGTCAGCTCCTACGCGCACAGAAAGCGGCCCTGAGAGAAAAACGCAGATTCCCCCTGCACATATCCCCGTTGTACACGACAAATTTGCACTGTTACGATCCGCTAACGCCCCCACCCGGGCTTCTCGAATAAAGACAATAAAAGCAGGGAGTTACTGATGACAGCTCAGGCTTCATCCCGGCGGACCCCGTCCATGGATGCCATGCAAAACGACTTGCTGGCCGAGGTGCGCAACCATATCGGCCACCTGACCCTCAACCGCCCTGCGGGCCTCAATGCAATCACCCTCGACATGGTGCGTCTGCTGCAACAGCAGCTCGATGCCTGGGCGTCTGACGCCGATGTGCACGCCGTGGTGTTGCGCGGTGCCGGTGAAAAGGCTTTCTGCGCCGGCGGTGATATCCGTTCGCTGTACGACAGCTACAAAAGCGGCGACACGCTGCACGAAGATTTCTTCGTCGAGGAATACGCCCTCGACCTGACCATTCATCACTACCGCAAACCGGTGCTGGCCTTGATGGATGGTTTCGTCCTCGGCGGTGGCATGGGCCTGGTGCAAGGCGCCGATCTGCGCGTGGTCACCGAAAAGAGCCGTCTGGCGATGCCGGAAGTGGCCATCGGCTATTTTCCCGATGTCGGCGGCAGCTACTTCCTGCCGCGCATTCCCGGTGAGCTGGGGATTTATCTGGGCGTCAGCGGCGTGCAGATTCGCGCGGCCGATGCGCTGTACTGCGGCCTCGCCGACTGGTACCTGGACAGCAGCAAACTGGCCCTGCTCGATGAGAAACTCGATCAGATGGAATGGCAGGACACGCCGCTCAAGTCGCTGCAGAATCTGCTGGCCAAGCATGCCGTGCAAACCCTGTCGGATGCGCCACTCGAGGCGCTGCGTCCGGCCATCGACCACTTCTTCGCCCTGCCCGATGTGCCGAGCATGATCGAGCAATTGCGCGCCGTCACCGTTGCCGACAGCCACGAATGGGCGCTCACCACGGCAGATCTGCTGGAAACCCGCTCGCCGCTGGCCATGGCCGTGACCCTGGAAATGCTCCGTCGTGGCAGGCACCTGAGTCTGGAGAATTGCTTTGCTCTGGAGCTGCATCTGGATCGCCAGTGGTTTGCCCGTGGCGACCTGATCGAGGGCGTTCGCGCCCTGTTGATCGACAAGGACAAGTCACCGCGCTGGAACCCGCCGACCGTCGCTGAGCTGGACGCTGCGCAGGTCGCAAGTTTCTTCCATGGTTTTGATGAGAGCGGGAGCTGAGCCATGCACGATCTCGAACTGACTGAAGAACAAGTGATGATCCGCGACATGGCCCGGGACTTTGCCCGTGGCGAAATCGCCCCGCACGCCCAGGCCTGGGAAAAGGCCGGCTGGATCGACGATGCTCTGGTGGCGAAGATGGGTGAGCTGGGCTTGCTCGGCATGGTCGTACCTGAGGAATGGGGCGGCACTTACGTCGATTACGTCGCCTATGCGCTGGCCGTTGAGGAAATCTCCGCCGGCGATGGCGCCACCGGTGCGTTCATGAGCATCCACAACTCGGTCGGCTGCGGCCCGGTGCTCAACTACGGCAGCAATGAGCAGAAACAAACCTGGCTCGCCGATCTGGCCAGTGGGCAAACCATCGGTTGCTTCTGTCTGACCGAACCGCAGGCCGGTTCCGAAGCGCACAACCTGCGCACCCGCGCCGAACTGCGCGACGGCCAATGGGTGATCAACGGTGCCAAGCAATTCGTCAGCAACGGCAAACGGGCAAAACTGGCGATCGTCTTCGCGGTAACCGATCCGGATCTCGGCAAAAAAGGCCTGTCAGCGTTTCTGGTGCCGACCGACACACCGGGTTTCATCGTCGATCGCACCGAACACAAGATGGGCATCCGCGCCTCCGACACCTGCGCGGTGACGCTGAACAACTGCAGCATCCCCGAGGCCAATCTGCTCGGCGAGCGTGGCAAGGGCCTGGCGATTGCCCTGTCCAACCTTGAAGGCGGACGCATCGGCATCGCCGCGCAGGCATTGGGCATTGCCCGGGCGGCTTTTGAAGCGGCGCTGGCATATTCGAAGGAACGCGTGCAATTCGACAAGCCGATCATCGAGCACCAGAGCATCGCCAATCTGCTGGCTGACATGCACATGCAGATCAACGCCGCACGGTTGCTGATCCTCCATGCAGCGCGGCTGCGCACGGCGGGTAAACCATGCTTGTCCGAGGCTTCGCAGGCCAAGCTGTTCGCATCGGAAATGGCCGAGAAGGTGTGCTCGTCGGCGATCCAGATTCATGGCGGCTATGGCTATCTGGAGGACTACCCGGTCGAGAAGTACTACCGCGATGCGCGGATTACCCAGATCTATGAAGGGTCGAGCGAGATACAGCGGATGGTGATTGCGCGGGATTTGAAGAACTATCAGTTGTAATGGCGTTGGCCCTTCCCCTCACCCCAGCCCTCTCCCCAGGGAGAGGGAGCCGACCGAGTCGGTTACGGATTCAGCGGCAACCTTTCAGGTCGGCGTAATTCGCCCATATCACGCGGTCAGTCCCCTCTCCCCAGGGAGAGGGAGCCGACCGGGTCGGTTACGGATTCAGCGGCAACTTTTCAGGTCGGCGTAATTCGCCCATATCACGCGGTCAGTCCCCTCTCCCTGGGGAGTGTATGTACCGGGGACATGGTGGACACATGTTCGGAGACATGGTGGACGGTTTTAGATCTTCTTACCTGCCGTCACGATCTGCAAGTTCAAGTCGATTCGAGCGACACGATGTCTACTCCAGTAGACATCGTGGATGCCGTCCTCCGTCGTCTCCCTGATCGCTATGCACCTGCCATAAAAAGCCTTTCCGATCTTGTATTCCCGATTCCTCCAGAAGATTTCGCCTCCCACCTGTACCTTCCTGACCACATCTGCGTCGTTGTACTCCGGCTCCGCCGGTTGCTCCTGATATTCCCGTGGGCTGCCACTGTAACGAGTCGCCGGCACCGCCATGCCCAGCGCCTGATGAGGGCGTTTCTGGTTGTAGATGTCGCGCCAGGTATCAAACGCCCGTTGTGCGTCGTCGAGATCGGTGAAAAACCGGCCTTGCAGGACTTCATTTTTCAGGCTGCGGTGGAAGCGCTCCAGTTTTCCCTGAGTCTGCGGGTGATAAGGCCGGGAGTGGCCGACCTTGATGCCCTGGCTCATCAGCCAGACTTCCAGCGCGGTGTAAACGCCTGTCTGATCGCCCCATGGCGAGCCGTTGTCCATCGTCATGCGCAACGGCAGGCCGTAGCGTCGAAACGACCGGATTAGATGGTCCTGTACCGTTTGGCGCTGTTCATTGGCACATGCGGCAATGCACAGCGAAAAGCGTGAGTGATCATCCAGGGCTGTGAATGGATGACAACGTCCGTGGCTCAGACTGAAATGTCCCTTGAAGTCGATCTGCCATAGATCGTTAGGCGCCTCGTGCTCAAAGCGGATAAATGGTTTGATCTCGGCAGCCTTTGGATCAACACGCGAATGACGCTGCAAAACCGCATGCACCGTGCTGACGGAGGGCATCACAGCGCCTTCATCTTCCAGCACGCGCTTGAGCTTGCGGGCGCCCCAAGCCTCGTATTGCTGACTCATGGTCAAAATTTGCTGCTCAACCTCATCAGCACAACGTTTGGGGGATGTTTTTGGTCGCCGGGACTGATCGTGCAAGCCCTCTGCACCCGAGGTTTCAAACCTGTTGAGCCATTTGTAGGCAGTACTTGGGCTGATATTGAATCGACGGCAAAGCTGCCGAATATTCACCCCTTCTTGCCGAACCAAATGCACAAACTCTGTACGAAGTTGCATGGTGGATGCCTCTTGCCAGGACACAGGTCATTTCCTTGATGATGAGCAATGTGCCTATTAAAAAGTGTCCACCATGTCTCCGAACACCTGTCCACCATGTGTCCGGTACATACAGGAGAGGGCTAGGGTGAGGGGCTTTTGAAGCTCACACACTATTTGCCTTGGAATTCAGCCTGACGCTTGGCAATAAACGCCGCCATCCCTTCCTTCTGATCCTGCGTCGCAAACGCTGCATGAAACACCCGGCGCTCGAAACGCACGCCCTCGCTCAGGTTGACCTCGAACGCGCGGTTGACGCTCTCCTTGATCATCATCGCAATCGGCAGTGATTTGCCGGCGATCACCGCCGCGACTTTCAGCGCTTCATCAAGCAGCTCATCGCTTGGCACGATCCGCGCGACGATGCCGCAGCGCTCGGCTTCCACCGCGTCGATCATGCGCCCGCTCAGGCACATTTCCATGGCCTTGGCTTTGCCCACCGCGCGGGTCAGGCGCTGGGTGCCGCCCATGCCCGGCAGCACGCCGAGGTTGATTTCCGGCTGGCCGAATCTGGCGTTGTCGCCAGCCAGAATGAAGTCGCACATCAGTGCCAGTTCACAGCCGCCGCCGAGGGCGAAACCATTGACCGCGGCGATGATCGGCTTGCGCCGGTTGGCCACGCGATCGCTGTCGCTGAACAGATCGTCCATGTAGATCTGCGGATAGGTCAGCTCAGCCATTTCCTTGATGTCGGCGCCAGCGGCGAAAGCTTTTTTCGAACCGGTGAGGACGATGCAGCCAATGTGCGCATCGGCTTCCAGCGTATCGAGGGCGTGGTTCACTTCGCTGACCAGTTGCGCGTTCAGCGCGTTCAATGCCTGTGGCCGGTTGAGGGTGATCAGGCCGACGCGGTCGCGGGTTTCCAGCAGAATCGTTTCGTAAGTCATGAATAAAATTCCTTGTCAGAGATTGCGCGAAATGACCATGCGCTGAATGTCGCTGGTGCCTTCGTAGATCTGGCAGACGCGCACGTCGCGGTAGATGCGTTCCAGCGGAAAGTCGTTGAGGTAACCGTAACCGCCAAGGGTTTGCAAGGCCATGGAGCAGACCTTCTCAGCCATTTCCGAGGCGAACAGCTTGGCCATCGACGCCTCGACCAGCGCCGGTTGGCCGCTGTCACGCAAGGCTGCGGCGTAATGCACCATTTGCCGGGCGACGGCAATTTGCGTGGCCATGTCCGCCAGGCGGAACGCCACGGCCTGATGCTCGATGATCGGCTTGCCGAAGGTGTCACGCTCGCGGGCGTAATCACGAGCGGCTTCGAACGCGGCGCGGGCCATGCCGACGGCTTGCGAGGCGATACCGACGCGGCCGCCTTCAAGGTTGGCCAAGGCAATCTTGTAGCCCTCGCCCTCCTCGCCAAGGCGGTTGGCGACCGGCACTTTCACATCTTCAAAAAGAATCTGGCAGGTGTCGGACGCGTGCTGGCCGAGTTTGTCTTCGACCCGCGCGACTTTGTAGCCCGGCGAGTCGGTCGGCACGATAAACGCGCTGATCCCGCGCTTGCCGGCGCTCGGGTCAGTCACGGCAAACACGATCACGATGCCGGCGTTCTGCCCGGAGGTGATGAACTGTTTGCAGCCGTTGAGCACGTAGTGATCGCCTTCCAGTCGTGCGCGGGTTTTCAGGCTGCTGGCATCGGAACCAGCCTGGGGTTCGGTGAGGGCGAAGGCGCCGAGCATCGCGCCGCTGGCCAACGGTTTGAGGAAGCGCTCGCGCTGGTCGTCATTGCCGAACTTGAGAATCGGCACACAGCCGACCGAGTTGTGCACGCTCATGATCGTCGAGCAGGCACCGTCGCCTGCGGCGATTTCTTCCAAAGCCATGGCGTACGCGAGGTAGCCGGTGTCACAGCCGCCCCACTGCTCCGGCACGAGCATGCCGAAGAAGCCCAGCTCAGCCATCTCGGCGATGGCTTCCTTGGGGAAACGGTGCTCGCGATCCCACTCGGCGGCGAACGGCTTGAGCCGTTCCTCGGCAAACTGCCGGGCCATGTCGCGGATCTGGGTCTGGTCTTCGTTGGGGATCATGGTGATTCCTTGAAATCTGAGTACGACATTGAACGCTGTGGGAGCGAGCCTGCTCGCGAAAGCGGTGTGTCAGTCACGCATGTGCTGGCTGAAACGACGTCTTCGCGAGCAGGCTCGCTCCCACAGTTGATCGGCGATGCCTTCAGTAAACGCATTCCACAGCCATGGCCGTGGCTTCGCCGCCGCCAATGCAGATCGCTGCAATGCCGCGCTTGAGTTGTTTCTGCCGCAGTGCCGCGAGCAACGTCACCAGAATCCTCGCTCCCGAGGCGCCGATCGGATGGCCCAGCGCGCAGGCGCCGCCATGCACATTGAGCTTGTCGTGGGGAATCTCCAGGTGCGTCATCGCCGCCATGCCGACCACGGCAAACGCCTCGTTCACTTCAAACAGATCCACCTGATCCAGCGCCCAACCGGTCTTGTTCACCAGTTTCTTGATCGCGCCAATTGGCGCGGTGGGAAACAGGCCAGGGGTATCAGCGAACGCAGCATGCCCATGAATCACCGCCAGCGGCTTGAGGCCCAGTTGCTGCGCGTGGGACTGGCGCATCAGCACCAGCGCCGCCGCACCGTCGGAAATCGAGCTGGAGTTGGCCGCGGTGACCGTGCCGCCCTCGCGGAACGCCGGTTTCAGCGAGGCAACCTTGTCGAGTTTGGCTTTTGGCGGCTGTTCATCGTTGCTGATCACCACCTGCTCTTTACCGACACTCACAGTCAGCGGGACGATTTCGTCCTTGAAGCTGCCATCCTTGATCGCCTGTTGCGCGCGGGTAGTCGAGGTAATGGCGAAAGCATCCTGCGCTTCGCGGCTGAAGCTGTTGGCCTCGGCGCAATCCTCGGCGAAGGTGCCCATCAGGCGGCCCTTGTCGTAGGCGTCTTCGAGGCCGTCGAGGAACATCGAATCAAGCACGCGGCCATGACCCATGCGATAGCCGGCGCGGGCGCGATCGAGCAGGTACGGCGAGTTGGACATGCTTTCCATGCCGCCGGCGATCACCACGTCGGCGCTGCCGGCAAGCAGCATGTCGTGAGCCATGATGGTGGTCTGCATGCCCGAGCCGCACATCTTGTTCACCGTGGTGCAGCGCGTCGATTTATCCAGCCCGGCGCCCAGCGCAGCCTGACGTGCCGGCGCCTGACCGAGGCCGGCGGGCAGTACGCAACCAAACAGCACTTCATCAACCGCGTCGCTGGCGACACCGGCGCGTTCGACCGCAGCCTTGATCGCCGCCGCGCCGAGTTGCGGTGCGGTGAGGCTTTTCAGTTCACCTTGAAAACCGCCCATCGGCGTGCGGACGGCGCTGACGATAACAATCGGATCATTGGACATAGTCATGACTAATCCTCCTTACTTGGCGGCCATGCGCAAGGCGCCGTCGAGACGGATCACCTCGCCGTTGAGCATGCTGTTTTCGATGATGTGGCGCACGAGCGCGGCGTATTCGGCAGGCTTGCCCAGACGCGGCGGGAATGGCACACCCGCGGCCAGCGAATCGCGCACTTCCGGGGTCATGCCGGCCATCATCGGCGTTTCGAAAATGCCCGGTGCGATGGTCATCACGCGGATGCCGAAGCGCGCCAGCTCGCGGGCGGCCGGCAGAGTCAGGCTGGCGATCGCACCTTTCGAGGCCGAGTACGCGGCCTGGCCAATCTGGCCGTCGAACGCTGCGACCGAGGCGGTGTTGATGATCACTCCACGCTCGCCGTCAGCATTGGCTTCGCTCTCGGCGATCGCCGCCGCAGCCAGGCGCAGCATGTTGAAACTGCCGATCAGGTTGACGTTGATCACTTGAGCAAAACTGCTCAGGGCGTGCGGGCCGTTCTTGCCGAGAATTTTCTCGCCGCGAACGATGCCGGCGCAGTTGATCAGGCCGTTGAGGCTGCCAAATGCGGCAACGGTCGCCTGCACAGCGGCTTCGGCGTCGGCTTCATTGCTGATGTCGGCAACCACGCTTTGCGCACCCAGGCGCTGCGCCTGAGCGGCGACGGCTTCAGCGTTCATGTCGACCAGCATGACTTTGGCGCCGGCACTGACCAGCAATTCCGCGCTCGCGGCACCGAGGCCTGACGCGCCGCCGGTGACGATAAAAACCTTGTTCTCGATCTGCATGACGGTGTTCCCTTGGATTCAAGCTGAAACTCTGTGCGCCGCGGCCTCTTGAGCCTTGGCGATTTCCTGGTTGCGCAAGATAAAGCGCTGCAATTTGCCACTCGGGGTTTTGGGCAATTCGCTGACAAATTCGATTTCACGCGGGTACGAATGCGCGGCCAGACGCTTGCGCACGTGTTGGCGCAGTTCTTCGGCCAACTCCGGCGCGGCGCGGTACTGGGCGCTCAGCACGACAAAGGCTTTAACCAGTTCGGTGCGTTCCGGGTCGGGTTTGCCGACGACCGCCGCCTCGACCACGGCCGGGTGTTCGATCAGCGCGCTTTCCACGTCGAACGGGCCGACGCGGTAGCCCGAAGTGGTGATCACATCATCACTGCGGCCGACGAAGCTGATGCTGCCGTCCGGATTCCACTCCACGGTGTCGCCGCTCAGGTAGTAGTTGCCGACGAAGGCCTTGGTCGGCGCGCCTTCGTAGCCGCCGAACCAGCACATCGGCGACTGCGGGCGGTCGATGGCGAGAATGCCCGGTTGACCGACGCCGAGTTCGTTGTACTGCTCATCAAGCACGACAATGCGATGGCCCGGCGAAGCGAAACCGGCCGCGCCGACATGCACCGGGTGCTCGAGGCCGTGATGATTGCACAGCACCATGCCCAGTTCGGTCTGGCCGTAGTGGTCGTGGATGACCACGTCGAGGTTATCGGCGAACCAGCGGATCACTTCCGGGTTCAGCGGCTCACCGGCGCTGCTGACGATGCGCAGTTTGCCCTTGATCGATCTGGCGAACTCCTCGCCACCGGCAATCAGCAAACGATAGGCAGTGGGCGAGCCGGTGAGATTGGTAATGCCGTATTTGTTGATCACCCGGCAGGTGCTTTCGAGGGTGAACGGGCCATCATAGAAGGTAATCGGGTGCCCCAGCGCCAATGGCCCGGTGACGCCGAAATAGATGCCATAGGCCCAGCCCGGATCGGCGACGTTCCAGAACGCGTCTTCGGGACGCAGGTCCACCGCATCGCGGGTGTAGCTCTGGAAAGCGACGATGGCTTTGAGCGGCACCGCCAAGGCTTTCGCAGGGCCAGTGGTGCCCGAGGTGAACATCAGCAGGAACGGGTCTTCGCCGGTCAGCAATACCGGTTCGCAAACATTGGAGTGGTTGGCCAGCTCAGCCCAGAAACTGAAATCACCACGAACAATGCCCTGACCTTTGGCGCCGGCCACGGTGACGATGGTCGGGCATGCGCTGACTTCATTGAGCTTGGGCCGGTTGACCGCGTCGGTGACCACGATTTTAGCCCCCGAGCTGTTCAGGCGGTGCTCTAGCGCTTTCGGCCCGAATGCGGTGAATAGCGGCTGATACACCGCGCCGATGCGCCAGGTGGCGAGCACGGTGATGAGCAATTCGACGTTGCGTGGCAGCAGGCCAGCGACTTTATCGCCCTTCTGCACGCCCTGGGCGAGGAGGAAATTGGCGAAACGCGCGGCTTTGTCTTGCAGATCAGTGAAGGTGTAAGTCGCACTTGAGCCGTCGCGACCTTCCCAGAACAACGCAATGCGCCCGGGCAAGGCATGGCGGTCGCAACATTCAACGCAGGCGTTGAGTGCCGCCAGCGTGCCGCTGAGCGACGCATCGACAGTGTGCTGATAATCGAACTGTTCGGTGGCAGACAAGTAATCGCGCATTGCCAGAATCCCTCGGTGTTTTTATTAGGCTGGGAACCGTAAACAACACAGGGATAGTCGCGCCGCGCGGGCCTTGGGGCAATGGTCAAAGCTATCAACGTGGTTGACTGGTTTGGCCAAGAGGTTGCGGCCGCATGCCCTGTAGGAGCTGACGAGTGCAACGAGGCTGCGATCTTTTGATCTTGATTTTTACCATCAAGTACAAGATCAAAAGATCGCAGCCTTCGGCAGCGCCTACAGGGGAACGCATTTCAAAAATGTGGGAGCGAGCCTGCTCGCGAAGGCGTCGGGTCAGACCACCTCATTGAGGATCAGCGTCCGGTAATGCCCTGGGTTCGACCCCGACCACTTGCGAAACGCTTTGTAGAACGAACTGGCATCAGCAAAGCCCAGCCGTGCAGCAATCTCGACAAAACTGATCGAAGGCTCCGCCAGCCAAGTGATTGCCAGCTCCTTGCGCACGCTGTCCTTGAGGCCCTGATAGGTCTGCCCTTCCTCGGCCAGACGCCGGCGTAATGTCGACGCGGACATACAAAATTGCTGAGCCAGCGCCTCGGTTTCCGGCCAATGCTCGGCGGGCACTTGCCGCAGATCCTGCTTGATCCGACTGGCGAGGCTGTCGGGGTCGCGGTACTTGACCAGAATGTTGGCCGGCGCCTGGGCGAGAAAGCGCTTGAGTTCTTCGGCACTGCGCTTGATCGGCAGATCGAGGCAATCGGCGGAAAAGATCATCCGCGTACGTGGGCGCTCAAACCGCAGGTTTTCGGAAAACATCACCCGATAGTCATCAGTGAAATCCGGTTCAGCGCAGCGCAGTTCAATCGCCAGAATCGGAATCCGCCGCCCGGCCAGCCAGCACGCGACGCCGTGCACGATCATCCAGTAAGTAAAGTAGGTGAAGGCGCGGCGCGGTTCGGCGTCGTCTTCGAGCAGGACGATTTCCGCAAGGCTCTGCTGATGCACCAGTTGCGCCGGCAGTTTTTCCAGCATCAGCGACAGGAACGTCAGACCAGTATCCAGCGCCGCCGCCAGCGTCGGTTGCGCCATGGCGCTGCGACACAAAAACGCCAGGCTGCCGGATTTGAGCGGGCGCGGGTCCATGCCGAAGAACTCGTCATCACAGCGTCGCGCCAGCAGGCGCCAGAGTCTGGCGTATTGCGAGGCCGGCACCCTGCCCTCATCGGCCGCTAACAAAGCCGGATCGATGCCGACCTTGCTCAACGCCTCATCCGTTGCCGCACCCGGGGCACAACTTTGCAGCAGCGCTTCGCGCACCAGTTGAATGGCAATGGTGTCTTTTTCCGCCATGGAGCGAGATGAGCCTTATTGTTTTTTGGGTGGTGGGCATCTTAACCCAGCTGCTGATTTCACCGCAGGGCCAATGTGGGAGCGAGCCTGCTCGCGAACGCGATGTGTCAGATAAACAAATGTCACAGGCATACCGCATTCGCGAGCAGGCTCGCTCCCACAGGAATCACAGTTGTTCAGCTAGCGTTCAGCTAAATGTCAATGAATGCCATTTGGGAATGAGTGTCATTATGTTACAACTTAGCCTCCTATCTAAATCGCTGTGGCTCGCCAATGCTCGTTCCCTTTTTGATCATGTTGCGCGAAGGCATCGAGGCCGCGCTCATCGTCGGCATCATTGCCAGTTATTTGCAGCAGACCGGCCGTGGCCAATGGATGCCAGCGGTGTGGATCGGCGTCTTCCTCGCTGCTGCCCTTGCCCTGCTGGTCGGCGGTGGCCTGGAGTTGGTGAGCGCTGAATTCCCACAGAAGCAGCAGGAGTTGTTCGAGGGCGTCGTCGGTCTGGTCGCCGTGGGTATTCTCAGTTCGATGGTGTTCTGGATGCGCAAGGTCGCGCGGTCGATCAAGCACTCGCTGCAAGCCTCTCTGGATCAAGCGCTGACGCAATCCAGGCATCAAGTGATTGCACTGATCGCCATGGTGTTTTTCGCCGTCGCTCGCGAAGGCCTGGAAACCGTATTCTTCCTGCTCGCCGTGTTCCAGCAAAGCGAAGGCCCGGGCGCGCCGATCGGCGCCCTGCTCGGCCTGATCCTGGCGGTGATTGTCGGTTTCCTGATCTACAGCGGCAGCATGCGCCTGAATCTGTCGGCATTCTTCAAGTGGACCGGATTGTTCATCCTCGTGGTCGCTGCCGGGATCCTCGCCAACTCGGTGCAGGCGCTGCATGAAGCCGGGCTGTGGAATCACCTGCAAACGGTGCTGTTCGACTTCAGCGCGACGCTGCCGATGGACGGCCCGCTGGGCTCGGTGCTGGCCGGCATGTTCGGCTATCAGGATGCGCCGACCGTCAGCACTCTTGGCGCGTACCTGGTTTATCTGCTGCTGGCGCTGGTGATGTTCTTCATGCCCGCGCCGCGCCAGGCGACGCCAACGACTTCCGTTTCCAGCCAATAAGGCCCTTCATGTCTACTACCCAAACCCCTCCGGCCCTGCGTTGGGCGCTGGCCGGCTCGGTGCTGCTGATGGTCGCCGCCGGCGGGCTGTTCTGGTACGCCTCGAACATGGCCGCCGCCAAGCGTCAGCACAACCATGACGAAATCGTCGTCAACATCCATCCGCACAGTTGCGAGCCGAACACACTGACGGTGCCCGCCGGCCGCGCCAGTTTCCGCATCGTCAACCGCTCCGAGCGGGCGGTCGAGTGGGAAATTCTCGACGGCGTGCTGGTGGTCGAAGAGCGGGAAAACATCGCGCCGGGCCTGAGCCAGGTGATTAACGCCAACCTGCAACCGGGCGACTATGCGATCACCTGCGGCTTGCTCAGCAACCCGCGCGGCACTTTGCACGTGACGCCGACGGCAGCCTCGGATGCCGCGGCCAAGGCCAAGCCGTCGATGGTCGCGTTCGTCGGGCCGCTGTCGGAATTTCGCGTGTATCTGGCCGTTCAGGGCAGCGCGTTGATCAAAGCGGCGACGGCGCTGAATCAGGCGATCGCCAGTGGTGATCTGGCGCAGGCGCAAGCGTTGTACCTGCCGGCGCGTGCTGCCTATCAGCGTCTGGCGCCGGCGGCGCAGCGTCTGGCCGAGCTGGACAACCACATCAATGCCCGCGCCGATTATTTCGAAAAGCGCGAGCAGGATCCGGCGTTCGTCGGTTTCCATCGCCTCGAATACGCGCTGTTCCAGCAGCGCAATCTCGACAACGTTGCGCCGATTGCCCAGCGCTTGCTCGCAGATGTCACCACCCTCAAGCAACAGTTGCTCGCGCAGTCGCTGCCACCGGAGCAACTGGTGAGTATCGTCGTGCGCAACCTCAACAGCCTCGCCGATGTGCGCGCCGGCAGCGGCGAAGAAGAACGCTACAGCCACAGCGACCTCAACGGTTTCGCCGCCAACGCGCAGACTGCGCGCAAGGTCGTCGACCTGTTGCGCCCGATGCTGAGCAAATCCGCTGCTGAGCTGTTGCCGAAGATCGACCAGGCGCTGGACGATTTCGACAGCCAGCTCAACGCCTTCAAATCCGCCGATGGCTACGTCAGTTACGACGCCGTGACCGCTGCGCAACGCCAGCAGATCGCCGCCAAAGCCAAGGCTCTGGCCACGGCACTGGATGGCATCGACCCCGCCCTCGGCCTTTCCGGCCTGTAAGCAGAAGACCACGACAGATGAACGATTCAGAACCTCTCAACCTGCAACGGCGCCGCGTGCTTATGGGCATGGGCGCCGCCGGTGTCGCCCTTGCCGGATCGGCGCTGAGTTGCCCGGCCATGGCCGCGCAGCCTGCGCAAGTCACCGAAGCGCCGAGCAGCGACAAGACCGAAGACCGCCACGACTTCCACGGTGTGCACCAGGCCGGCATCGTCACCCCGCGCCCGGCCTCCGGGATGCTGGTGGCGTTCGATGTGCTGGCCAGCGATCGCGAAGACCTCGAGCGGCTGTTTCGCACCCTCAACGAACGCATCGCGTTTTTGATGAAGGGCGGCCCGGTCGCGCAGATCGACCCGAAACTGCCGCCGCTGGACTCCGGCATCCTCGGCCCGGTGGTCACCCCGGACAACCTGACCATCACCGTTTCCGTCGGCGACTCGCTGTTCGACGAGCGCTTCGGTCTCGCGGCGGCAAAGCCCAAGCGTCTGCAACGCATGGTCGGTTTTCCCAACGATGCACTGGACGCCGATTGCTGCCATGGCGACCTCAGTCTGCAGTTCTGCGCCAACACCGCCGACACCAACATTCACGCCCTGCGCGACATCGTCAAAAACCTGCCTGACCTGCTGCTGGTGCGCTGGAAACAGGAAGGCAGCGTCCCGCCGCAAGCGCCGGCCAAACCCGGCGTACCGGCGCAGTCGGCGCGCAACTTTCTCGGTTTTCGCGATGGCTCGGCCAACCCTGATTCCAACGACGCCAAGGCCATGGACCGCATCGTCTGGGTGCAACCGGGCAGCGACGAGCCGGCCTGGGCTGCCCATGGCAGTTATCAAGCGGTACGCATCATCCGCAACTTCGTCGAGCGCTGGGATCGCACGCCGTTGCAGGAGCAGGAAAGCATTCTCGGCCGGGTCAAGAGCAGCGGCGCGCCCATCGGTGGCCACACTGAAAGCGAAGTGCCGGATTACAGCAAGGATCCGGCCGGCAAGCTGACCAGGCTCGATGCGCACATTCGTCTGGCCAACCCGCGCACCGCCGCGACCCAGGCCAATCTGATCCTGCGCCGGCCGTTCAACTACTCCAACGGCGTCAACAAGAACGGCCAGCTCGACATGGGCCTGCTGTTCATCTGTTACCAGGCTGACCTGGAACAAGGCTTCATCACCGTGCAGACCCGCCTCAACGGTGAACCGCTCGAGGAATACCTCAAACCGGTTGGCGGCGGTTACTTCTTCACCCTGCCCGGCGCTACCGGCGATGACGACTTCATCGGTCGCTCGTTACTCGCTGCCACCTCCCAAAACAAAACCGCATGACACCCAACCGACACTGGAGCCGCCCCATGAAAAAGACGCCACTCGCGTTATTGCTGACCCTTGGTTTGCTCAACACCCCGCTGGCGGCGTTCGCCGCGACCGCGCCGCTGGATCTGGTGGGGCCGGTGTCGGACTACAAGATTTACGTCACCGAGAAACTCGATGAGCTGGCCAGCCACACCCAGCAGTTCACCGACGCGGTGAAGAAAGGCGATCTCGCCACCGCGCAGAAGCTCTACGCGCCGACGCGGGTCTATTACGAGTCGATCGAGCCGATCGCCGAGCTGTTCAGCGATCTCGATGCGTCCATCGATTCTCGCGTTGACGATCACGAAAAAGGCGTTAAGGCCGAGGACTTCACTGGCTTTCACCGGATCGAATATTCGTTGTTCGCGGAGAAGTCCACTAAGGGCCTGGATGCATTGGCCGACGGTTTGAACAAAGACGTGCAGGACCTGCAAACCCGTGTGGCCGGTCTGACCTTCCCGCCAGAGAAGGTCGTCGGCGGCGCTGCTGCGCTGTTGGAAGAAGTCGCGGCGACGAAGATTTCCGGCGAGGAAGACCGCTACAGCCACACCGACCTGTACGACTTCCAGGGCAACATCGACGGGGCGAAGAAGATCGTTGATCTGTTCCGTCCGCAGATCGAACAGCAGGACAAGGCGTTTGTTGCCAAGGTCGACAAGAACTTCGCCACGGTCGACAAGATACTCGCCAAGTACAAAACGGCGGATGGCGGGTTTGAGACCTATGACAAGGTCAAGGACAACGACCGCAAAGCGCTGGTCGGGCCGGTGAATACGCTGGCGGAGGATCTTTCGATGATGCGCGGGAAGTTGGGTCTGAACTGATTTTTTAGCCTCTGGTCTGGCCCCTTCGCGAGCAGGCTCGCTCCCACAGTTGGAATGCATTTCCCTGTGGGAGCGAGCCTGCTCGCGAAAGCAATTCCGGACGCGCTAGAGAATCCTGTAGAGCAACCGCTCAATCCTCACCCGACTCACCCGCTTGAGAAACTTCGCCACCCCTGCCGGGTAATCCGGCAGCGTTTCAAGCGACTGGAAGTTATCGATCCGCGTGGTATGGCGGAAGATGTTTTCCAGCTCTTTCGCCCGTGGCTCCAGCCACTCGCCTTTCGGGTCTTCAATCAGCAGCGCGTTTTCCAGGTCGAGGCGAAACGCGCGCGGATTGAGGTTGTTGCCAGTCAGCAAGGTGTAACGCTGATCGATCCACATGCCCTTGAGGTGATAGGTGTTGTCGCCGTCGCGCCACAGGTGCAGGTTCAACTGGCCGCTGTCGATGCTGTGCTGATGGCGTTTGGCGAAGCGGCGCAGGCTGATCTCGTATAGATACGGCAGCGCGGCGATCACCTTGAACGGCTCGTTCGGCGGAATGTAGAAATCGTTGGCGGTCTTGTCGCCAACCACGATATCGATCTTCACGCCACGGGCCAGCGCTCGATTGATCTCACGGATCACGCCCAGGGGCAGGTTGAAGTACGGAGTGCAGATGGTCAGCTGCTTTTGCGCGCTGGCAATCAGTTCCAGAATCGCCCGGTTCAGCGGGTTGTTCTTGCCGACGCCGAGCAGTGGCGTGACCGACAGCCCTTCTTTACTTGTGCTGCCGGCCCCGGTGTCGTAAGTCGCGTACTTGAGACGGCTGCGCAGGTCGCCGATGTCGTTGCGCAGGCTGCGGGTAGTCGGCAGGTTGGGCAGGTCGAGGCGGTGCACGGCTTTCGATTCGATCAGGCCGTGCTTGACCAGATGATGCATCGAATCCGCCAGCTCGCGACTGTGCAGCACGTGGTAGCGGTCGAAGCGGTACTTGTCGAGTTTGTGCAGGTAGACGTTGTTCAGACTCGCGCCGCTGTAGACCACCTTGTCGTCGATCACGAAACCTTTGAGGTGCAGCACGCCGAACAGCTCGCGGGTCTGCACCGGCACGCCGTAGATCGGCACTTCGCTCTGGTGCGTGCGGGTCATGTCCTGATACCAGGCGGCGTTGCCCGGCTGCTTGCCCGCGCCGATCAGACCGCGCTGGGCACGCAACCAGTCGACCACCACGGCGATTTCCAGCTCGGGACGCTTGAGCTTGGCTGCGTGCAGGGCATCGAGGATTTCCTGACCGGCTTCGTCCTGCTGCAGATACAGCGCGACGATGTAGATGCGCTGCGTCGCTGCGGCGATTTGCTCGAGCAGGCAGCGTCGGAATTCGGCAGCACTGGACAGAATGCTCACCGCCTCGGCGGTCAGCGCGAAGCTGCGCAGTTTGGGCAGCAGAGAACGTTTGAAAAGCAACGGCATAAGGCTCGCAAGGTTCGATTCCGAAGAGTTTGAGAGCTTACACCATCGTCTGCGCCGGGTCTTGTCAGTGTCAGTAATGGCCCCTTCGCGAGCAGGCTCGCTCCCACCGTTAAAATGCATTCCCCTGTGGGAGCGAGCCTGCTCGCGAAAGCGTTTTCACACACGCCGAAGAAATTCGCTTGACCAAGGAGAACAGTCGTTCTACTGTTCGCCACATGAACGAATCAATCAGCAATGACACACGCGACATCATTCTGGATGTCACCGAAAAGTTGATCTACAAAAGTGGCATCGCTGCCACCAGCATGGATCTGCTGGTGAAGACCGCCGGCGTCTCCAGAAAAAGCATTTACCGTTACTTTGCCGATAAGGACGCCTTGGTGGTCGCAGCCCTGCAACGGCGGGATATTCGCTGGATGCACTGGTTCACAAGTGCCGTCGATCAGGTCGAAACCCCGGCCGATCGTCTGCTCAACCTGTTTACTGTGCTCAAGGGCTGGTTCGACTCGGAAGGCTTTCGCGGCTGCGCCTTTATCAACACTAGCGGCGAAACCGGCGATCCACAGGATCCAGTGCGGCTGGTGGCCAAAGAACACAAACAGAAGCTGCTCGACTACGTGTGCGAGCTATGTACCGAATATGGTGCCGAGGATCCGCAACTATTGGCCAGACAGTTGCTGATCCTGATTGAAGGCGCCATTACCATAGCGCTTGTGATGGGTGATCACAGTGCCGCCGATAATGCGCAATGCATGGCGCGAAAGTTATTGGGCCTGTAACTCTTAATAAGCCGGACTTGTTGTTCATACATTAAATGAAACAGGAGATTGAACATGTCGACTGCAGCCCAGGTACGTCCGCCATTGCCCCCGTTCAACCATGCGTCAGCCATCGAGAAGGTGCGTCTGGCCGAGGATGGCTGGAACAGCCGCGATCCGGAAAAGGTTTCGCTCGCTTACACCCTCGACACCAAATGGCGCAATCGCGCCGAGTTTGCCAACAACCGCGAAGAGGCCAAGGCGTTTCTGATGCGCAAATGGGCGAAGGAACTGGATTATCGCTTGATCAAAGAACTCTGGGCCTACTCCGATACGCGTATCGCGGTACGTTATGCCTATGAATGGCACGACGATTCCGGCAACTGGTTCCGCTCGTACGGCAACGAGAACTGGGAGTTCGATGACAACGGCCTGATGTTCCAGCGCTATGCCTGCATCAACGACATGCCGATCAAGGAAAGCGAGCGCAAATTCCATTGGCCGCTGGGCCGCCGGCCGGATGATCATCCGGGGCTGAGTGAACTCGGTCTCTAAAGCCAACCCACCCATGTGTAGGAGCTGCCGAAGGCTGCGATCTTTTGATCTTGATTTGATCGTTCCCACGCGCAGCAGCCGGGGCGCTCCGCGCCCGAGAAGATCGCAGCCTTCGGCAGCTCCTACACAGGAATGTATTCCAGACTGTAATTGACGACGGCATGCTCTGGCTCGCCGCAACAGTTCGATACAGGTAACATAACCGCCCTCCCCGCAGCCCACGTTCTGCGCCTTGCCGAATAAGCCGACTCCATGCCTTTCGAACTCAGCGTTGACCTCACCACCCTGGCCATTCTGGCTGCTGTTGCTTTCCTTGCCGGTTTCATCGATGCCATCGCTGGCGGTGGCGGTCTGTTGACCACGCCGGCGCTGCTGACGGCGGGCCTGCCGCCGCATCTGGTGCTGGGCACCAACAAGCTGAGCTCGACCTTCGGTTCGGCGACCGCCAGCTTCACCTTCTACAAACGCAAACTGTTTCATCCACGCCAGTGGACCCACGCGATTGTCGGCACCCTGGTCGGCGCGCTCACTGGCGCGGTGGTTGCGCATTACCTGCCGGCCGAGTGGCTGAACAAGATGCTGCCGGTGATCGTTTTCGCCTGTGGCCTGTATTTGCTGTTTGGCGGCACGCCGAAAGCGCCGCTGGACAGCGACGCGCCGATCAAAAAGAAATGGCAATCGACCCAAGGCTTCAGCCTCGGCTTCTACGATGGCGTGGCCGGTCCCGGCACGGGCGCATTCTGGACCGTGAGCAGTCTGCTGCTGTACCCGATCGACCTGGTCAAGGCCAGCGGCGTGGCGCGCAGCATGAACTTTGTCAGCAACATCGCGGCGCTGTCGGTGTTCATCTTCTCCGGACAGGTCGACTGGATCATTGGCCTATGCATGGGCCTGTCGGTGATGGTCGGGGCTTTCTTTGGCGCGCGCACCGCAATCAGCGGCGGCGCCAAATTCATTCGTCCAGTGTTCATCACCGTAGTGCTTGGCCTGACTGTGCGCCTAGCCTGGCAGCACTGGTTCAGCGTGGCCTAAGCGCCGCGCGACGTAGACGTCGATCAGGTAACGGGCAATTGAACGCGACGCCGGCAACGGCGGCAAGTCATGCACGTTGAACCACTGGGCGTCCTCGATCTCGTCTTCCTGACAGACAATTTCGCCACCGGCATATTCGGCATGGAAGCCGAGCATCATCGAGTGCGGGAACGGCCAGCACTGGCTGCCGATGTACTGGATGTTCTTCACTTCGATCTGCACTTCTTCACGCACTTCGCGAATCAGGCAATCCTCGGCCGATTCCCCCGGCTCGGCGAAACCGGCCAGCGTGCTGTAAACCCCGGTGACGAAACGCGGCGAGCGCGCCAGAAGGATTTCGTCGCCACGGGTGATCAGCACGATCATGCTTGGTGAAATGCGCGGATAACTGCGCAGATCGCACGGCTGGCAATACATCGCTCGTTCGCGCGGGACTTGCGTCATTGGCTGGCCGCAGTTGCCGCAGAAGCGATGCTCTCGTGCCCAAGTGCCGATCTGAGCGGCATAACCGAGCACTTTGTACAGCGTGTGATCGCCTTCGAGCATGAACGCTCGCAGCCCCTTCCAGCCGCAACCGGGCACATCGCTGACGCTGTGCAACTCAAGCAGATAGACCGGTTCGCCGTCGAGATGACCAATCCCGTGCTCAGCGAGGACTGAAAGGTCCTGGCGCTTGAGCCACTCGCGCGGGAACAGTGCGCCGTTGTCATCGAACAGGAAGCCTTCGGGGCTGCGCGCTACGGCCCAGCCGCCGGGTTGATCGGTGTCGAGTACTGCAGTGGTCCAGCGAGAGATCATGATTAACTCAATCCAGAAATTCGGGTTTCTGTTTGCTCATGTGGGCGGCCATGGCCACGCGCAGATCGGTGGATTGCAACATGGCGGCGTTCCAGGTGGCAACGTATTCAAGACCATCGTCGATGCGATGGTCGCGCATGTAGCTGATCATTTCCTTGGTACCGGTCACGGCGATCGGCGACTTCGCAGCGATGTCACGGGCAATGCCGAACACGCCTTCGAGCAGCGTGTCCTTATCGCCGTAGACGCGATTGACCAGGCCCATGCTGCGTGCTTCCTCGGCGCCAAAGGTGCGACCGGTGTAAGCCAGTTCACGCAGCATGCCGTCTCCGATGATTCGCGGCAACCGTTGCAACGTGCCGACATCAGCGGCCATGCCGATGTCAATTTCCTTGATGGAAAATTGCGCGTCCTCGGCGGCATAACGCATGTCACAGGCGGCGATCAGATCGATTGCCCCGCCCAGGCAATAGCCCTGAATTGCAGCAAGCACCGGTTTGCGGCAATTGTCGACGGCGTTGAACGAGGCTTGCAGATTGAGAATCTTGCGCCGCAACAGGCGCGCATTACGGCCCACGTCCTTGCCCAGTTCATTGGCGACACCGGCGAGCATCATCAGGTCGATGCCCGATGAAAAATGCTTGCCGTTACCGCTGAGCACCACCACGCGGACTTCGTCGGTATCGTCAACCCAGTGAAAGATTTCGACGATTTCGCTCCAGAACGCCGCGTTCATTGCGTTGATCTTTTCCGGGCGATTGATCTGCACATGGGCGATGTTGTCGGCCAGTTCGACGCTGAAGGCGGAGTATTGAGTCATGGCAGTGATCCTTTACCGGGCTGGGAAATAAGCCTCGAACTATAACAAGGCAAGGGGGCGGCGGTTCGGCCAAATGCGGGACTGCCCGAAGTCTGCGCAAGATGCGCGGGCCTCTTCGCGAGCAGGCTCGCTCCCACAGGGAGACTGCATTTCAATGTGGGAGCGAGCCTGCTCGCGAAGGCGTCGGATCATTCACCGCACGCAATTATTTCAGCCCCAGCCTGTAAAGCGAGCCATTCTCTTCATCCGTCAGCACATACAGATAGCCATCCGGCCCTTGGCGCACGTCACGGATACGCTGATTCAACTCACCCAGCAAACGCTCCTCATGGACTACCTTGTCACCATCGAATTGCAGGCGAATCAGCTCCTGGGTCACCAGTGCGCCGATAAACGCGTTGTGCTGCCACGGCGTGAAGCGATCCGCGTCATAGAAGGCCATGCCGGTAACCCCGGGGGATTTTTCCCAGACATGATGCGGCGCCACGGTGCCTTCAGCAGTTTTGCCCTTCGCCTCAGGAATCGGTTGCATCGAGTAGTTGATGCCATGGGTCGCCAACGGCCAGCCGTAGTTCTTGCCACGTTCGATGATGTTCACTTCGTCGCCGCCACGTGGCCCGTGCTCGTTCTCCCACAGCGTGCCGGTCCACGGATTGAGCGCCGCGCCTTGCGGGTTACGCAGGCCGTAGGACCAGATTTCAGGCCTGACACCGGATTGGCCAACAAAAGGGTTATCGTCCGGCACCTTGCCATCCGGGAAGATGCGTACGACTTTGCCTTGCAACTTGTCGAGGTCCTGCGCAGTCGGCCGATCGTTGTTTTCGCCGAGGGTGATGAACAGATACCCGTCGCGATCGAACACCAGCCGTGAACCGAAGTGGTTGCTCACCGACAGCTTCGGTTCCTGACGGAAGATCACATTGAAGTCCTTCAGCGTCTTCAGGTCATCGGAAAGCCGTCCGCGCCCTACCGCCGTACCAGCCTTGCCGCCCTCACCACCGCCTTCGGCATACGACAGATAGACCATGCGGTCCTGCTTGAAGTCTGGCGACAGCGCCACATCAAGCAAACCGCCCTGCCCTTTGGCCCAGACTTGCGGCACGCCACTGATCGGCTCCGACAGTTTGCCGTCCTTGCTCACAACGCGCAGATGACCCGGACGTTCGGTCACCAGCATGCCCTTCTGATCAGGCAGAAACGCCAGTGCCCGGGGATGTTCCAGGCCTTGGGCAATGGTGGTGACTTCAAGAATGCCCTGTTCGCTTTTCAGCTCTTTGGGCGCGGCGGCGAACGCCGGGGCACTGATCAGCGCGGCGGCGCAGCAGGTGGCTAGGAGGGTTTTACGCAACATGCACGATTCCTTTTGTTCGTGTGAAAGGCTGACAGAACATCAGTCCTGCCGTTCAACGGTTGCTGCCGGTGCCCCGTGAGGGCGGGTTGGGAATGAAGGTTGGCGGATTGCTCGGCACCGAACGAATCGGTTGACCATTGCCGATGCCGCGATTTTCAACGGTCGGCTGACGTGGCACGGGAACGGTGTTCGGCCCGCGAAGCGGCGGAGCGCTGGGCTGGGTGCCCTGCATGCTGTTGGGATTGGCCCGGCGGATCGGGCTGTTGTAGGGATTGTTGCTGTTCCCGGTGGGGCTTTGTGCGAGCACGACATCGGCATGAACCAGGCCACCACTTAAGACGAGGACGGCGATGCCAATCAGAAACCGGTTCATGGGAATACCTCTCGATGTGCGTGGACTAGAGCCTTGGAGCCCAAGCTACGCCGTGGGTTCGGATTTGTTAACCCTCGTGCCTTAAACAACATGTAACACGGCTTGACCGTACCGCTGGAAGCCGCGCAATCACTGGAAACTTTCTCGCCGCGCCACGGGTCACCTGATCATCACTCGGAGGACAGGTCATGGCTCGGGCAATCTGGAAAGGCGCAATCAGTTTTGGACTGGTACACATCCCCGTGGCGCTGGTTTCAGCGACGTCGTCCCAAGGCGTGGACTTCGACTGGCTCGACAGCCGCAGCATGGACCCGGTGGGCTACAAACGCATCAACAAGGTCACCGGCAAGGAAGTCACCAAAGAAAACATCGTCAAAGGCGTGGCCTACGAAAAGGGCCGCTACGTGGTGCTCAGCGAGGAAGAAATCCGCTCGGCGCACCCCGTCTCGACACAGACCATCGATATTTTCTCTTTCGTCGACGCCGAGCAGATTCCGCTGCAGAACATCGATACGCCCTACTATTTGGCGCCAGACAAGCGCGGCGGCAAGGTCTACGCGTTGCTGCGCGAAACCCTGAGCAAAACCAACAAGGTCGCCCTCGCCCGCGTTGTCCTGCATACCCGTCAATACCTGGCCGCGTTGATGCCGCTGGAGTCGGCGCTGGTTCTGGTGAAACTGCGCTGGCCGCAGGAAGTGCGCAGTCTTGATGAATTGGCGCTGGGCAGTGAAGTGACCAAGCCGCAATTGGCCAAGGGTGAGCTGGACATGGCTAAACGTCTGGTTGAAGACATGACCTCGGAGTGGTCGCCTGAGGACTACAAGGACGAGTTCGAAGACAAGATCATGGCGCTGGTCGAGAAAAAAGCCCACGAAGGCAAGATTGAGGACGTCGAGACCACCACTGGCGAGGAAGAACGCAAGACTGCCGATGTTATCGACTTGACCGAGCTGCTCAAACGCAGCCTCGGTGGCAAGGCACCGGCCAAGCCCAAGGCCAAATCAAGCAGTAAGGCGGCGCCGGCCAAGAAGACTCGGAAGGCGTCCGGGGAGTAAGCGTTGGGCCAGCTAGAGGTATGTTTGAAGTGAGGCCGCCTTCGCGAGCAGGCTCGCTCCCACAGGGAAACGCATTTCAAAATGTGGGAGCGAGCCTGCTCGCGAAGAGGCCGGTACTGACACCGCAAGTCTCAGATCAGAATAAAGATCGCCAACAACGCCGCAAAAATCGCCCACTTCTCCAGGTAATACCGCGTACGGTTGCGCTTCTTCAGCTCTTTGCCGCGCAAACGGATCTTGTAGATCTTGGTAAACAAGCGGTTGATACCACCGGTCTTGTCCCCCGCATCATTCGGCGCGCCTGCCGCTGACATCACGGTGCGGCTGAACCAGCGGTTGAACGCCGCCGCCCAGTGGTACTTCAACGGCCGCTCAATATCACAGAACAGAATGATCCGGTTCTGATCCGTGGTGTTTTCGGCGTAATGAATAAACGTCTCGTCGAACATCACCGCTTCGCCATCGCGCCAGTGATAGTTCTCACCGTCGACGTTGATGTAGCAGCCAGGATCGTTCGGCGTATCCAGACCCAGGTGATAGCGATAGGAACCGGCGTAAGGATCGCGATGGCGCACCAGCTTCGAGCCCGGCGGCAGCTCGGCAAACATCGCCGCCTTGATTGAGCCGATGCTCTGCACCAATTCAGTGGTGCGCGGGCACAGCTTCATCGCCGATGGATGGCTGTCGCCGTACCACTTGAGGTAGAAGCGCTTCCAGCCAGTCTTGAAGAAAGAGTTGAAGCCGACATCGTCATACTGATTCGAGCGCTTGATCTCGCCGGCACGCAACAGATTCTGGCCCTCCTCGCGAATCTCTTGCCAGTGCGCCTGCAACGGGCTCAGATCGGGAAAGTCCGCCGGGTTCAGATACGGCTTGTTGGGAATTTTCGAAAACAGATAGAGGAAGCAGTTGATCGGCGCGAGGAACGTCGAGTGGTCACTCAGTTGCCGCCCCAGCTTGTGGCGCACGCGTCCACGCAAGTGAACGTAAGCAATGGAGATGACATAAACAGCGGCAATGATGAGTTTCACGGAAAAGGGTCACACGTCAAAAGTGAACAAACTGCGCGCGTGGCGACCTGAGGCCCAGCGTCTTATGCAGCGGTCTTGATGCACAGGGCGCGTCCATGGCCCGCGCCGTTTCCGGGCGCTCGGTGAAAGGGTGGCATTTTAGCCACAGTTCGTAACCGATAGTGAACCCTCAACTGTGAAAAACTGTCTTGCGCGTTTGCGTGTAAAGCTCCAGCACACTTGAATCCATACAAACGCCCGTTGCTCATTTGGATGGAACCACGCTTGGCACGCGCTCCTCTATCGCTTACCAATAACGGAGGAACCCCCATGATCGCCCCACAAACCGGTATGAAACCAGGTCAGCGCTATCGAATTGAAAGCGTCGAGCGCGCGCCGCAATTCTCTGGCTTTTTTCTCGATGGAAAGTATTACCTGGGGCCTGAATTGCAGACCGCCGTCGGCTGGCTTGAAGGGCAAATGTTTTTCTACGACCAGCTCGACCCGACCGGTGAGCCGGTTTATCCGGGCAGAATTGCCGGTACGATTGAAGGGCTGACGCTGGTGATGCCGGACGGCTTACGCCTGGAGATCGAAGAAGCGCCTTATCTGGCGGAACCCCTTGCGCCGGTGCGCGCCTCCCTCGCCGGGCGCATCGAGCGTATCTCGCGACAGCCGATTCGCCCGTCGCCGCTTTTGGTGGCTGGGGCCGCGATGCTGGTAGGAGTTTGTCTGCTGACGATCTCGCGCATCAGAAATCGCTGAAGGCCACCGCGTCAGCAGTGGCCCACACGTCGGTCACTGCTCGCGGGTTACCGTCAGTGCGACCACGGCGATTCGCTCGGCGCGCTCATATTCCGGCTTGAGCAATTCCTCACTGAACACGTCCGGATCGAGTTCACGATAAGTCCAGCCAAAACGTTCGCCCTTGAGCAGAGGCGCCACGGCCTCGCGGAACGGGTCCTGCCCGCCCACGATCGCCACGCCGGTGTACACCAGCAACGTGCCGCCGACCTCCAGACGTGGTAACGCCTCACGCACGATACGCACCGACAAGCCTTCGCCCAGCGCCCCGCCGCCGTGGCGATAGGCGCGCTGTTGCTGGTCGTTCATATACGGCGGGTTGGCGATGATCAAGTCGAACTGACCTTCGACACTGGCGAGCAGATCGCTGTGGTACACCGACACGTTGCTGGCCCCGGCCAGCTCAGCGTTGACGGCACTCATGCGCAACGCCTGCGGATTGATATCCACCGCCAGCACTTGGGCATCCGGCCGTGCCTTGGCGATGAGCACCGCCCCGGCGCCGCTGCCGCAGCCGATGTCCACTGCGCGCCTGATCGGCGAAAAGCGCTGCTGCAACTGCGCTTCGATCGCCTGAGCAAAACGATAAGTGTCCGGGCCAAAGAACACCGCATCGCTCGCGGTGGTCGGAAACGCCGAGTGGGCGAATAACCGGTCATTCAGCGTCGACCAGCGCACACGACTGCGCCACACCGCGCCATCGCGTTCGACTACGCCGGCCTGCTCCAGCGTGGCCAGTTCTTCTGCGCGAAACAGCTCTGAAGGAAACGGCATCGACCAGCCAAACACATCACGCAGATCTTTCGCCAACGGCGTGGCAAAGCGCTGCAGAAAACGTTCGTGGGTCAACGGCGTTGGGGTAATGAAGTGATAACCGCTGTCGAGCAGGCGCTTGCCCAACTCGAACAGCGCTCTGTCCGATGTTTCTTGTGCCGACATGAAGCCTCCTTGTTTCAACGCAAGCGGGCGCGCAGTTGCATGAAGCGACGCGTCGCGAAAAGTCCGGCCGGACGCCAGTGCCGCTGGGGTTGCAGCCATGGCATCAACAATGACATCTGTTCGGCGGCAGGCTTGTCGGCCAGTGCCGCTTCCAGGTTGAGCAGATCGGCGTCATCGTCAAAGGTTTCTTCGACGGCAGCTTCGCGGCGTACGTAAGGCCGAGGCTGGGAGGCCGGGCAATCCTGAGTGATCCAGTCGCGCAACAGCTGTTTCTCATAGCCATTGAACACCCCGAACATCGCCGCATCGCTGCCGTCGATCAAACGCCAGAAACGACTTTCTTCCACCGCCTCACCGCGTTTGATCCAGCTTTTGCGCTCCAGCGCCGAAAGAAACTCGCCCATCTGTCCCGGCGTGGCCAGCCACTGATTGATGGTGCGGTTTTCGATACGGCAGTAGTCGGAATGCATGTGCCGGCCAAAGACCGCCTTGCGCTCAAGCATGGCGATGACTTCGTGGTCCAGATCAAACTCTGTGATGACGGCGGTTGTGCCTTTGCCCACGTCGTTGAGGCGATAACCGACGGCCATGCGCCGGTAGAACTCATCGCGTTCATCGCCCAGCGGCATCAGTTCGAGCATTGATTGCACAGCCTTGCGCGCATGGCCGGTGCTGGCGTTGTCGATGGTCACGTGCAGGCGGAAATAGTGCGGATCGATGCCCAGCTCCGCTAGCTCATAAGCACTGATCAACAAGTGCAGCGGCAGTTGTTCATAGCCGAGGTTGAAGCCGATGACTTCTGGCAGAAACTGCCCGCCGAAACGTCCCAGTGCCAGCTGCACCGCGCCTTGCAGAAAATACTCGTCGGCAAGACCGCTCAGATCAGAGCATTCATGCTCGGCGAGCAGCTTGCGATAGATCACCACATGATTCTGCCGTGGCACGCCCTCGCCCAGCTCTTCAAGATAGGTATCGAGCAAATCGTCGAAACGCGGGTCCTGCCACTGCGGCAACAGCCCAGCCAGCCAAGCGCCATCGACCTCTTTGGTCGGTGCCACATGCAAGATGAAATACAACGCGTGGGATTTGTTGCGGAAATAGCGGCGCGGCGCGCCCTGCTGACGTTGTTCGAGGTAATCGGCGTACTCGGCCGCCACGCTAGCGCAGCGGGTTTCCGACCATTGCAGCAGCTCTTCGGCGCTGGCCGGCAAATCGTCAGACAGCGCAGCCGCCTTGCTCAGCTGCCGGCGCAGGAAGTCCAGTGCCGCACGATCAACCGTGGAGTCTTCCGCCAGCAATCGGTCATAAAGCCGGCGCTCGGTATCCGCCGGCGTGGATGTTTTACCCGAAGACTTCCTGGTCGGGATTTCGATCAGCGACATGACTCATTCCCCTGCGTTATTGGCATTGCCTATAAACGAAAGAGTGATTGGCGCTGAAAAAAATTCCTTTTTTGTGCGAGACGATAGGCTCAGTGGTGCACGTCGTTTTTTAACCCAAAGCGGTATCGAGAAACATCATCACGCCGAACCCAAGCATCAGCCCGAGCGTGGCAGGCGTCTCGTGGCCGTTGCGGTGAGTTTCCGGGATCACTTCATGCGACACCACAAAGATCATCGCGCCCGCCGCCAGGCCCATCGCCACCGGAAAACCCAACGCAAAACTGTTGGTGATGCCCAATCCGACAATCGCGCCCAACGGTTCCATCAATCCTGAAGCGGCGGCAATCAACGCTGCACGCCCTGCGGAAATGCCGGTCACCCGCAGCGCCAACGCCACAGCCAGACCTTCGGGGATGTCCTGAATGGCAATGGCGGTGGTCAGCGGCAAGCCGATTTTCATGTCGCCGGTGGCGAAGCTGACGCCGATCGCCATGCCTTCCGGAAGGTTGTGCAGAGTGATCGCCAGCACGAACAGCCAGACCCGATTGAAGCGCTTGGCTTCAGGCCCGCGCCGGCCGCTTTTTTCATGTTCGTGGGGGACGAAGCGGTCGAGACCGACCATCAACGCCACGCCTAAAGCCATGCCGGCCACAACGACGGCAGCGGCGAGCATGGGACTGCTCACCGCTTCCTTCGCCGCCGCAATCCCCGGCAGGATCAGTGAAAAGGAACTGGCAGCCAACATCATCCCTGCCGCAAACCCGAGCATGGTGTCTTGAGTTCGCGAAGTAATCGCCCGCAACGCCAGGGCCAGCAACGCACCGATTGCCGTGGCGGCAAAACCCGACAGCCCGCCGAGGGTGGCGAGGCGTAGCGTGTCGCGGCCGGTACTGACCAAACCGGTGTAGCCGCTGATCAGCAACAACACGGTTACACCGACCAGGGTCAGCCAGAAAACCCGCCCTCCCCAGCCCGTGCGCGACAGGTTTACAAACCATGCTCGCACGGGGGCGGCGAACGAAGATGACGGTAGCGCCATGAAAAGTCCTCGGTTTCAGGTGGCCGGTACGAACGGCGTGGTTTCATCCAGCTGCGCCAGCGGAACATCGCTGCCACCCGGGGTCAGAATCACCTTGCGGCATTCTTCCTGCTTCTTATTGAAGATCTTGTAACCCTCGGCCGCCTGCTCCAGCGACAGCCTGTGTGTGATGATCGCCTCGGGCTGCAACTTGCCGGTTTCGATGTAGCCAAGCAGCTCCGGGAGAAAACGCTGTACGTGAGTCTGGCCCATTTTGAAGGTCAGGCCCTTGTCGAAAGCATCGCCGAACATGAAGCCATGGATAAATCCTGCATACACCCCCGGAACGCTGACCACACCACCGCGCCGGACGGCGGCGATGCACTGGCGCAAGGCCTTGCCGCTGCTGCCTTCAAGTTTGAGTGTAGCCATGACCGTTTGGGTGGTGCTGCCCTTGGCTTCAAGGCCGACGGCATCGACCACGGCATCAACGCCGCGATGGCCGGGAGTCTGGCTGGTAATGGTATCCGCCGGGTCATCGTCCTTATCGAAGTTGATCGGAATCACGCCGTAGGTGCGCTGGGCATAATCGAGGCGGTACTGGTGATGGTCGACCATGAAGATCAGCTCGGCACCGAGCATTCTCGCGCAGGCTGCGGTGAGCAAACCGACCGGCCCGGCGCCGTAGATCGCCAGACTCGAACCCTGTTTAACGCCGGCGTTGATCACCGCTTGCCAGGCAGTCGGCAGGATGTCAGAGAGAAACAGCACTTTCTCGTCCGACAGCGTGCCCGGTACCTTGAACGGGCCGGTATTGGCTTTCGGCACGCGCACCAGTTCCGCCTGGCCACCGGGAATTCCGCCATACATACGGCTGTAGCCGAACAGCGCTGCTGGCGGCGGAATCATTTTCTTGTTCAGCGCAGCGCCGGGGCCTTCGTTGGTGGTCTCGCAAGCGGCGTAAAGCTCTTGCTGGCAGAAGAAGCAATCGCCACAGGCGATCACGAACGGAATCACCACTCGGTCGCCGCGCTGCACGGCCGTGACGGCTGGCCCGCTTTCTTCGACGATCCCCATGAACTCATGACCGAAGATATCGCCGTGCTCGACGGTGGGTATCTTGCCTCGGTACAGGTGCAGGTCCGACCCGCAGATGGCGGTAGCGGTGACGCGCAGGATGATGTCGTCGGCGGCTTCAAGTTTCGGGTCCGGTACGGTTTCGACGCGCACGTCATGGGCGCCGTGATAGGTCATTGCTCGCATGGCTTGGTCCTCACTCGTTTGAACGAAAATGGCTGCTGCTCCACTTTCCGAAGTGAAAATGGCCGAGTGAGTTCATTCGGGTTTTCGAGATTTTGATCAGCGGATATCGGGGACTTCTCGGACGAGCCGATGCGTACGCCCGTTTGCCTGCCATATAACTGCCGTCTGAGTTATGCGACAATGCGCGCCAATGTCCAACAAGAACCCCGTACTCGTCGCTCAGCAGCTTGCCTTCAACGGCCCCAGTTGCGGACGGCTTATGCGCGTTGGCTCAACTCAAGCACAGACTGGGGGAGCTGGAAAAGCTCCAGATTGGTACTCAGGTTTGTACCAGGCACCACAGACCAGCTCTAACCCATTGATAGGTAAGGTAATTGATCTCCACAGCTAACATCACGATGCGATCTTATTAGCATTGTGATGTTGCCTCAAGCGTATAAAAATCAACGGCTTAGCTCGCAAGAAATCGCTAAAAAACGCCCCGATACACGGCTTTGGTATCAGAAATGGTATCAATAAAGCCCAAGTCTAGTCGCCTCCGCAATCCCGAGCTAGTCGCCAGGGCTTCCCCGCAGCTCGTCTATTTGCACCGGCACGAATCCTTCGCTCGCAGCCTCAATCGTTTAGCATTTTTGAGCGTTTTCAGTGACCACTGCTAATCTCTCCAACGCGCAGTGGCCACCGTGGCGGCTCAAGATTGAAAACAAAAAATGGAAATCAAACAAAACCCATTTTCTTTTTATGACTTCCTCGGCTATTTCGTACCTGGATCCTTGGTCGTTTATTTGCTTTTCAGCATCTCTGCACACGCGTCCTTCAAGGAGAGTTCACTTTTAAAAATAATCAACCTGTCCGACTTGAAAGGTGTTGAGCTCTACACTCCACTAATCTTAATAGCCTATATTTCCGGGCATTTGATAAACTTCATATCTGCCATAACCGTCGAAAAACATTTAAATTGGATGTATGGTTTTCCTTCAAAAACTCTTCTCGGTATCTATCAAAAAAGCTATTTCACGCGTGGCGAGTTCAGCATTCAAAAAAACATTATCCGTTTGATGGTTGCCCTATTGCTTCTACCTCTCAGCGGAATAGACTTCTTCCTAAGCAAGACTCTCAAAACACAAAAAATCATCAACAAAGAACTTGACCCGGCTACTAGAGAACTGCTCAAACAGAAAATGGAAGACACACTTAAAAGAGTTTCCAGCTCAGATACTCTGCTTGCAGATTCCCTGATAGAAACAAACTACTTCCTGTTCATCTATCACTTCGCGCTGGAAAACGCGCCTCAACACGTGCCAAAGATGCAAAACTACGTAGCTCTTTTTGGCTTAATGCGGACACTAACATTTTATTTCATTTTGCTATTCTGGGTGGCTAGTTGGCACCTCATATACAGTGATGCGAGTCTACTAACAATAGCAATCACCTTGCCAGCGTTAAGCGTAGTCTCTTACTTGTTTTACTTGAGCTTTATAAAATTTTATCGTCGCTTCACACTGGAAGCCATGATGGCCGCAGCAGTTGTGGAAAAACCCACCCACCAAGAAAAACCCATTCCCTCTTAGCAAGGGATTTTAAGTCCGCCCAGATATTCTTATTTTTCAAATAGTTACCGTGCTTATTTTTCCGCATATCTCAGTTTCTTGAGACCATAAAAACTAGTAGACACAAGGGTCCAAAAAAATTGCGGAAGTACTTTCTGGCACGAAAAACCTAGTTTTCATAGATGAGCTGAGGAAATATAAATCGAGACTAATGAGAGAGATTATCACTAACGCTTAAACCGAGTACCGACTAGCGATTGGAACAATTGGAGGATGTCTACCTTCGTTCGTCCGCTACTGATTACCGCAAGGAAGGAGTCATAGCTCATTGATACCTTTTCACCATTGCGTGGATTCAACAGAACAAAATGCTTCCACTCTTCGCCTCTACCCTCGATGGCTGCTGCGTAACTGAGGAGCCAGTAGATGGCTACTTGACGGTAATCTGCCGATGAAAAGCGCTTGGCTGCGCATTTGACTTCAATAAGGGTATGACCTATCGAAAAATCACCGTTTCCACTCGAAATCCATTCGAAGCCTGGAATTCTTGGACGCAGAACGATTGTCGCTTCACTTTGGAGACTCATTGCTATGAGCTCCGCTGACAGATTCCGTCCAACAATTTCAGCTAGCTTCTGGTCTCCTGAAGTAAGTTGGTCGGGTAGTACTGCATCGAAGAACACCCTTTGCCGCCTCAAAGTCAAGTCAAAACACTCACACCAATCTATCTCGACTCCAGTTACTAAACACTCCCCGACTGCATACCCGAGCTCAAACAGCATAGGTCGCTGTAGAGCAGACTGAGAAAGCAGATCTGGCGGCAGTAGTTGCATTTTAAATTTGTCGGCATATGAATTGAAGTGGGCCACAATTCCTGGAGTCAGTTGTGGAAATACTTCATAAAAAACACCTGGAATATCGCGAGCAACTGAACGCGGGTCAATCTGCATTTTTAGTCTCTTTTGCCCATGTCGCATATACGGCCGCGAACCGAGGCTCTGCACCGCGACGGTGTTTTTTGAGTTTTTCCCGGTCCTTCTCCTCATCCAATAAGACTTCTACGCCTAGCGCCCATCCTTGAGGAATAGAGTGGCGAAACTGACGTCGTGCAGCTGCTCCTTCATCACCAAATTCATAGGTGGCCAGCCAAAAAAGGCGCTGGCACTCAGCGGTCATTTGTTGCCAGCGGTTGCGCAAGTAATTAAACCCAGCCCTATCACCCCAGTTTCGCCAGCAACCCAAACATGCGCGTCTAACTGTGTCAAGCTGAGTTGTGTCAAAGAGATTCCGCACATATTTAGAACGCTCCGAAGTACTGCAAAATCTTAAGCAGCGCATGTAATGCAAAAGGCTAGTGTCGACATTAAGAAGGTGCGATGAGTTTTGTGGGACAGCGTCTAGCAATGAGTCAATACGCTCATGGATCGACGTGAAACGCACGTCGCCTCGTAGGGTGGCGATGCCACGCATGATGGTAGAAAAGGATGAACGGAACGCATGAAGATTTTTACTATTCAACAATGTAGACGCAATCTCAAGTGCGATTTTAGGTTCGTGCAGTCGCATCGTTCGTCCAATCTGCGCAACCAAGAACGTGTCTGGGAGTGCCTTTTCCAGCTCTCGGTTGAGTAGTAGTCTTACCTCAAGTGTCTCGACGGTTTCCTTCAACGACTCGTAATCCTTATCCGGGGTGTCAGAGTAAGGGTCGAACTTCAGATCGATCGTTCGAAGCTTGACCGCTTCATCATCTCCATCGCCCAACTGAGACTGGACGTAATCTCGATAGTGTTTCGATGACAAGAACACGCTCTTCGACCTGTTTAGACTAAGGCCGTAATCCATCAGACATTGGGCTAGGACCCCAAGTGAGCGATAGGCGTCAGCCGTGCTGGCGGCGATCAAAACATAGTCGTCAACATATCGGTCCCATTTTATCCCTGATGCCGTTAAAGCCGAATCTACTTGATTAAGCAGTAGCTCTGCCAACACGCGCGCGCCCTGCCCACCTACAGGGAGCCCAAAGGATCTCCCTGCTGAAAGCTTGCTCAGCAGCACATTGATCTGTTTCGAGACTTGCTTGCCATCACCACCGAGATCATTAATGAAATTCTCGATGTAATGATGCGATACATGCTCGTAAAAGCTGGAGATGTCGGTCTGGACGACAACTGCATCTTGGCCCTCAAAGCTTGCTCGTGAAATGGTGGCCTCCTTGAAGGCACGCCATGAGCGCTTTGAATCAAAAAGTTCTTCATCACCGAGAGTCATGAATCTGTACGAATGCGCATAGATCGCTCGTTGCGGCTCTAACGCCTCAGCAATCGCAATGGCCAAGCCATTGAGATAAATATTCCAGAAAAGATGAATCTTTGTTACGACTCGAAATCCGGTCGGACCTGAAGCCGCGATCAGCCTCTCTCCATTCACACGTATTGCCGCTATCCGGTCGTGATTCTCCTTTAAAGGACCGTCGCGTAGTTCTTCGTAAAAGCCAAATGCAATGAAAGCAAGCTCTTGGGCTCGGTCGCCACAGAACCGGACATCCAAATCAAATGGAAGCGTGTCGTTATCCCCGTGTGCAGCAATTTCACACGCAGCACGTTCAAAATGACGCAGAGCAGGCTTCAACAATTGATAATCCTTTGACTTGTGAATTTAGTATCGCGAGGAGCCAGATTCATAGCTTCACCGGCTCATTCGGATGTCACATGGATTGTAGTCCCACTTAAGTGTTTTTGCTGGACTCCACCTGCGTAAGCCTCATAACAAAAAAACCGCCCTCACCAACCGTCAATAGTTCTTCAAATCAAAACCAATTCAAGCTCCTCCCTATATACGAATTAAAATTGAACTATTTTTAGCCTCCTAACATAAAGACCCACATTCCTCTGAAAGAAAAAACATCAAGTGAAATTTTCTGAAGCAATTAAAAACAAATCAAGCAGATTCCATGCCAGACGCAACCTCACAAAATATATCACTCTAAGTGGTCACTTATTGCAAATAAAGCCATCGGAAAATATCACTCGCGAGGCTGCCAGGGACCGTCGGCAGAGCGTCCTAAATGCTCATTATTGACAATTTCGAATGGGTGATATAGCTTTGCGCCATCACACACAAATCAGCACCATCAAAGAAGAGTTAAAGTCAAGCCATGGATGAGCTCCAAGACTCCAACATTATAGTCAGACACGCCAATCTCAAATCAAAGTGCTGGGTAGTGCGACCTGGAGCCAGGTACAAGTTTATTAATAACTTCCTAGAGCTTGGCTGTATTGCAATGGCGCATTTGGATGACGTCAGCCCCGACGAGGAGGTTTTTGAAGAGCTTCGCGAAGCAGAAGGAGAGGCAATATTTACCATTTGCAACGAGCTGGCACCCAACCTGACTATTAATGTTCGAGGCCAGGTGCTGTCTTTTATAAAGGAAATGGCCGTCGGCGATGTTGTTTTCACTTTGTCTGGTGCGAATATTTATCCTGGAGTCATTACTAGCACTCCTTATGTGGCAAATGAAGCATTCTCTGGCTCAGAGCGATTCATAGTTAGACGCACCGTTACTTGGGGTGACCCAATTGAGCGTAGCAAGATCCCTATAACTCTTGCCAAAAGCTTTCATGCCTATCAAGCCGTTTTTTCTTTAGGTGACAACTCAAAAGAAATCCATCACTGGCTTAGCGCTTTCTTTGTAAGTGACGGGACTTATTACAGCAGTCTTAGGGTCAATCAGGCTGGCGACCTTAGTCACCATTCACTCAAGAATCTTTCAGAGGTGATGGATAGACTTCAAGTATTATCCTTGATGATTGGTAGTGAGGAGACCTCTTTTCTAGGAGAGGGGCCTGTGTCCCTTGAGACTCTCCTAGGCTTTATGAAGCTCTTCGATGAAAAAAGTTTGCTGGTTCTCACGTCTCAGCAAGTGGTCATGTCTCCTGGAGACTTATGGTACGGCTTCAAATCTAACTCAATTCGATCGGGTGTGGCATTTCTCGTTGGCTTAGCTATGCTTTTCAATCAGACGATTGCATTCGCCGATGAAAATCTAGAAAAAGTTAAGAACGATGTAACTCCAATCGTAATGCAAAATCTTTCTGCGGTTAAAGACAATGTAGATTTGGACGCCGTCAAAAAGACGCTTTGGGTCAAGCCAGCAGGTCAAAACAGATCTTTTGTAGATCAAGAGCCATCATCGGAACTGTTCCCAGAAGATGGCGCCCCGCGATACTCAACTAGGTAAAAAACATGTCTACCACGTTGATATGGCTTATCTCGTTCGGGGGGCTGATTGCCCTACTAGTTGCGATAATTTACTTCAGAGCCGCGCTAGTTACGCGAGCTTGCGACTTTTTGAGACATCATCAGGCCTACAATAATTTTGTAATAGCCTCATGCGCCTTGGCAACTTTAGTATGGGGCGCATATACTTTTGATGCTCTTCAACAAAAAGATCGAGCGATTGCAGAGCTAGCCGATATTCAGAAACGAATCAGGGACACTGAATCCACGCTCCTATCAGTGGAAGTCCCCGTATCTAAATCGACTGATGGGTACTACCTCACCCCCACAGTCACGATTAAAAATAGCAGTAATGAAGCTATTTATTTCAAGTTATGCCCAGACTCGTTATCAGTTAGCAAGATCGCCTATAACTTTGAAGGCCAGGCCAGAGCGGACAAAACCGTCTTCCCTCTATACTACGAAAAAATCTCAGACAATCCAAAAATAAAAAACAACCCACTTTACGATTTACGCGTCCCAATTGCTTCGGAGAGAAAATTAAGTTTTTTTGCCGCCGTTAAAGAACCCGGTGTTTATTACGTTACTTTTTCTGCACTCTCCTCAAAGGATGCCGCACCAGAATCAAGTAATAGCGAGTGCAGCTTTAACGCCAAGCAAAACATCGAAGGAGGAAGCAAAATAAACGGGAAGGATTCTATTTGGTTCGCATCGTCCTATGTAATCATTTCAGTGGACGAAAAAAAACAATAGGCAGTTTTCTTATTTATAGCACCTCGATTTTTATTTAACGAAATCAGCCGTGGTAGAAGCTAAGCGGAACGCGTAACCCTAAGCTGTTGAAATGACGAAAATAGGCAGTGGACTTGAAAACCGTCGACTGTAACAGGTCCATGAGTTCGAATCCCATCGCCTCCGCCATCTTATGTACGACAAAGCCCTGATTATTCAGGGCTTTGTCGTTTCTGGCATTCAGAAATTTTGCTCCTCTTTTTGTGGATCGTTTCCGCATCTTTTCAGCAATTTCCGCAACCCTTCTTTCCAGTCCGCCCTCATCCCGTCAATTTCAGTTGCCAGATTTAATGCGACAGACGAGTTTTTAATTGAGCAGTAGGCTGCTTTTGGCCAATAGCGGTTAGTCAATAATGTGCTCTGAAAGCCACGAAATGGCACGACTGATCAGCCGTGTCACTTCCTCAAAACCACTACTCATTTGAGTTTCGGATATCTGATGTTCACGGTTAGTGGATACCGAAGGAATGATGAATGACGCAGCATAGCTGCTCGTCGCGTGACGCCATTCTTATCTGCTCAGGAATTCTCATGGTGCTTTCGTTCAGCTATGGCAACAACCTTTCAAGCGCTCAAATTGCAGCCCGCCGTACGTGTGTCTGCATGACCAAGGAGGGCCGAGCATGAATACTCATCTTCATGCGTTGGTCGTTGGAGCCAGCGGCATCATCGGTAATGCGGTGGTGGAGACCTTGGTGGCAGATCCCCAATGGAGTGTCCGCGCCCTACGCCGCAGTCTGAACCCGGATGTCGATTCCATCGAGTGCGACCTCACAGATGCAGCAGCTACCAAGGCCGCACTGCGGGATGTCAGCGATATCACCCACGTTTTTTTCGCGGCTTACCAGCCCAATGGCAATGCTCTCATTGAGGCACAGACCAATGCGGCGATGTTGCGCAACGTCCTCGACGGGTTGAAAGCCGCTGGAGCCAACGTTCACCGGGTCGTGCTGTACCAGGGCGCGAAAGTCTACGGCGGCCACTTGGGCGGGCCGGTTCCTACGCCGTTTTACGAAGATGCGTCTCGGCATCTGGCGGCGAATTTGTATTTCGCTCAGGAAGACGTCCTGCGTGAACGCCAGCTCGCCGGCGAGTTAGAATGGTCAATTCTGCGGCCGGATGCCGTATTGGGCGACATCGCTGGCAATCCTTTCAATATCTCCATGGTCATCGGTGCTTACGCGGCACTGTGCCGCGAATCCGGCGTGCCACTCAAATTCCCCGGTTCGCCACACACCTATCGTGGCATTTACGCTCAATTAACAGATGCCCGCTGGCTTGGACGCGCAAGCCTATGGGCCGCAACTGCCGATAGTGCGCGCAATGAGGCCTTTAACTTAGTGGGTGAACCGTTCCGCTGGAATCACCTGTGGAAGAAGCTGGGTGAAGCCCTTGACTTGCCGATCGATGAGCCACAACCGATGTCGATGAGCACACACATGGCTGATCAGGCAGATGTTTGGCAGCACCTCGCAGAGAAACACGACTTGCAACCCATACCATTTGCACAGTTAGTGAACTGGGGGTTCGGAGACTTTGTGTTCAACTTCCAACAGGACCTGTTATCTGACATGGGTAAGATTCGCCGTGCCGGTTTCACAGAGCCTATGCACACCGAAGTCGCGTTGCTCGAAATGATTGCTAGCTTGCGAGCAAAACGCTTTTTGCCGTGATTTGTTTGGTATCCACACTGACGTTAAAAAACTCTTCCACACAACTACGCCAAGACGTTGAGATCTTGGCGACTAACCTTACCTCGCCAGCAACACTTACTCTCCCTGCTATTGGAAAGTGTTCAAGCCCCGCTGAACGGCGGGCCTTGCTTCGATGGCGTGAAACCATTCTGCCAGTCGAGGATGGCTTTTCCAGTCCAAACGGTCGCGAACAGATGAAGCGATCGTAAATGCAGAAATATCTGCCATAGAGAAACGATCTCCGGCCATAAATCCCTGTGTCAGAAAACTCTCTGCAAAAATGAGCTGCTCGATGACACGCTCGCCCATCACTGCGGCGGCATCGTCCAATCCCGCTTGGCGTAGGAAGAATGCGGCGTGGCTAGGAGCAATAACGTCAGTCACGAAAAAGAAGTAGCGATCATAAACTCTGACAGTTTCTGGGCCGGGCCAAATTGGCGCGAGCTGACCTGGAACTTTGGCATCGGCGTATTGGATGATCGCGTTCGACTGATTGATGATCAGCACTGGCGTCTCCGAATGGTCGACCAGAGTAGGAACTTTACCGGCAGGATTGAGAGCCTTGTAGGGTACGTCGCGCTGTTCATGTGCCCACAGATCCACTTTTCTGGCAGCGTAGGCAATACCCGCTTCTTCCAACGCAATTGCAGCCCGAAAACTGTTTCCTGTGTTTGCGCCATACAGCTCTATCAAATTGTTCATAAGACACTCTTATGGAGTTCAGAGTCCAAGCAGTGAATCAATCGTTATGGCGTGACCAGAACGCGGTGGCGACGGCCAAACCCTGAGCCAGGAACTGGTTGGTAGCGGTGTCGTTTACACTGCCATCCGCATTGCGTGTGTAGGTGTCGATGAGCCTCTGAAACAGTTCGGTGTTCTGGCTGCCGCCCGACTTGATACCGGCGTAGTACTCATCAAGCGATAGGCTGCCATCACCAGACTTGTCGAAGATCTTGAACATGATTTGGGCGTTGGCGTCGCTGACTCCAGCGCGATTTAGCTGCTTCACGAAACGGCTGCGATCGAGATCCTTGCCGCCGCCTGCTTGAACGAAAAGCTGTGGCGCCCAAGCCTCGCTAAGCGGCATGGAGCTTTTGTCTACTCCAACTTTGATGATGCCGAGACGCACGCCCTCATTCCCTTCCTCAACGGTAAGAGTGATGTTTTTCTCACCTCGGGCGTAAGCGGCAAGCCCCGGAAATTTCTCTGCATCAACCTGTGAGGCAGGATTCTTCGCCGCCTCGCTAAGAGTCACTACAGTGGATGGAGATGGTTCGTTGACGACGTCGGCTGGACGGTCAGTATTTGTAGTTACATCGGTTGTCTGGGGTTTCGGCCTGGAAGTAAACAAGGCTTGTTGAGAGTATGTACCGGCTGCATTGCTGACGCTTGATACTGACATGCTGGAAGGCCCCACCATTGAGCTTACGTTGGACTACCAACAACATTGATAGCGATCGCTATCATTAAAGAGAATCTAACAGCTCAATGAAAAAATCAGCAAAGTTTTTTTCTTTTTGGGGAGCGGAATATCGGATTCACGCGATTGAATAGAGCAGCATCCAGTAAGGCCTACAAGCTTTACAGCTCAACCCAGCTTGTTGCCACTCAAAGCGACAGCACCTCTGAAAGAAACTCCGTGAAAAGCCGTACTTTTTGCGAAGGTACCCGTCCGGCAGGGTAAACGGCGTTGACCTCAATTGAATCCAGCGACCAGTCCGGCAACACAGAAATCAGTTGCCCAGAGTCCAACTCAGCTTCACATATCCAAGCAGACGCAATGGTCAATCCTAGCCCCGAACATGCGCTGGCCAAGGCAGCCTCTGCCGAAGCGACACGGATACGCGGTGACATCTTCACCACCGTCGATACGCCATCACGGCTGAAATTCCAGCCCGGACTTGCTGACCCGCCAGGCCCTGCAATGCAGTGAAAATTCACCAGATCCGATGGATGCTGAGGAGTGCCCACGGCATCCAAAAACGATGGCGAGGCAACCAGCAACCTGTGCTCAATTGCTAGCCGCTTGAAACCAAATGACGAGTCTTCCAATTCACCAAAACGGATCGCCATATCAGCGCCTTCAGCTACTAAATCATGCATTCTGTCCAACGTCAGAAGCTCCAGTTTCAGCTCAGGATGAATTGCCAAAAATCTCGACAACTGGGGGATGACGATCCTTCCCGCCAGGATGGAGGGCAGCGCCACTCGCAGTACACCTTTCAGGCTGTCCATCCCCATCGCGACGTGGTCGGCCTCCTCCAAATCAAACAGAATTTGCCGTGCTTTTTGCAAAAAAACCTGTCCGGCCTCCGTTGGTACAATTCGACGGGTACTACGCAGCAATAGCCGCGTATTTAATCTTGATTCGAGTTCAGAAATTATTCGAGAGATGGAGGGCTGAGATAATCCAAGCTCCCGGGCTGCTGCCGAAAAGCTCGCTGTCTCAGCCGCTCTCACGAACACCTTTAACTCTTGGAAACGATCACTCATTTTTATCTCGGATAGGTGATATTCATAATCAGCCGATAGTCTCCATTTTGCGAATACCGCACCATTCTTCAACACGCTCTGCGCCGCGCTGTGATGCACAGCGTGGTGAGCTAAAACGCCACCACAGAGGATTGAAGATGAAAGTATTTGTCACTGGAGCATCGGGTTACTTAGGCGGTTCCATCAGCCACCGCTTGGTCGAAAACGGACATGAGGTTATCGGCTTGGTAAGGACGGCTGCACAAGCTGAATGGCTGGAAGCACGGAACATTGCTGCGCAGATCGGAACGCTTGATGACGCCGATTTGCTTCAAGAGATCGCGCGCTCCGCCGACGCCACTATCAATGCCGCGAACTCAGATCATTACTTCTCCATTCGAGCATTGATCACTGCGTTGGCCGGTACTGGGAAAACGCTCATCCATACCAGCGGAGCCAGCATCGTCTGTGACGACGCGATGGGAGGTGAACCTAGTCAGGCCATTTACGGAGATGATCAGCCTTTCACACCCATGCTGCACCGCGTGCCCCGAATTGAAATCGATCGCATGGTCAGGACTGCGGGCGTCAACCAAGGTTTGCGCGCATTTGTAATCAGCCCGTCGACGGTTTACGGCAACGGCCTAGGCATGAAAGTCGTGAGTGACCAATTACCCAAAATCGTCGCGAAATCCAAAGAACTGGGTGCCGGGGTTTACATCGGCAGCGGCAAAACGATCTGGTCCAACGTCAACATCAACGACCTTGTGGATCTTTACCTTTCAGCCTTGGAACGCGCGCCATCCGGAGCATTTTTCTTTGCAGAGAATGGTGAAAGCACCTTCGAATCAATCGCGCGCGCAGTGAGCAAGTCCCTTGGCTTCGAAGGCAAAACCCTAAGTTGGGACATAAATGATGCGATGTCTGAACTAGGTGGTTTCGCTCGGATTGCGCTGGCGACAAACGCACGTGTACGCGCCATCAACGCGCGCAAGCTTTTGGATTGGCAACCTAGTGGTCCGTCGCTTGAGCAAGCAGTTGAACAAGGGCTCTGATTAACAAACCGTCTCAGCGATGCAAATCGCTGAGACTTAGGGGCCTGATCAACCTTTATCGCTATCCCAGCCTCCTCCCAGTGCTTTGTAGATCGCAACGATCGCACGGTATTGATCGGTTTCGCCGAGCGCCTGAGCATCCTCGGCGTTGAGGCGCTCACGCTGTGCGTCCAATAACACCAGATAATCCACGGTCCCTTCTTTGTATTGGATGGCTGCCAGATCAGCTGCTGCACGGCTCGACTCACTCTGCCGGATCAGCGATAGCAGCCGTTGTTGGCGTTTTCCGTAATCACTGAATGCGTTCTCCGACTCTTCCAGAGCCAGCAACACTTGTTGCTCGTAGGTGGCCAAGGCGCCTTCAGCGTCGGCGTCGGCGCCACGAATGCGTGCGCGAACGCTGCCCAAGTCAAATGCCGCCCAGGTAATGCTAGGTCCGAGCCCCCAGGCTCTGGCAGCACTGGAGCCAATCTGCGAACCTCGGCCGGCGGTGAAACCCAGAAAGCCGCTCAAGCTCACCCTCGGGAACAGGTCTGCGGTGGCCACGCCGATATCCGCAGTGGCGGATGCCAGTCTGCGTTCGGCAGCGAGCACGTCCGGACGTCGGCGCAGCAACTCGGCTGGATCACCTACTGGCAGCGCTTTCGCGATGGCCGGCAAGTCCGCAGGGGCCAACGATACGCTCAGTTTATCCGGGCGCTCACCCAACAGCGTGGCGATTCGGTTTTGCTGCCGCACCTGCTCCGCTTGTAGCTGCGGAACAGTTGCCTCGACAGCAGCCAGACGCGCATCGGCGCGCACTACATCGAGTTCATTACCGACTCCGGCATCGCGCAGACTAACTGTTACGGTGCGCGAGTCCTGTTGGTTCTTCAGGTTCGCCAAGGCGATTTTTTCTCGCAGTTGGGCGCCGCGCAGTTGTCCGTAGGCGTCCACCAATTCGGCAATCATCGTCACGCGCAGTTGGTATAGATCGGCCGCTGCTGCGCCCTCCTGCGCATTACTGGACTCCAGTTGACGCTGGATACGCCCAAACAGATCGACTTCCCAAGCCATGTCCAAACCAAGATCGTAACGTTCCTGATTGACTCGGCGTTCCGTTTGGCCCGGCACTTGAGCCCGCCCTTGCTCGCTACTAATACGGCTTGTGACCACCGGCAAATTGTCATTGCTGACGTCATCGCGTATCGCCCGTGCCGCTTTCCAGCGAGCGAACGCAACACGAAGATCGCGGTTGCCTTGCAGGGATTTGCTCACTAACTGATTGAGCGTGGGGTCATCGAACTGTTGCCACCATACCGTTTCAAATCGCGACTGATCGTACTGGCTGGTGTGCGCTGCCGCGATCGTCGCGGGAGCGGTATCGGGTGCCTTGTAGTCCGGACCTACCGTGCAGGCTGCGAGGGCTAGAACCAGAAGGCTGGGTAAAAAAAGCTTAAGAGTGTTCATCAGTGTGCCTCCGGATTCGAAGCGTGGGTTTGCTCAGCCTTGCCAACCTTGCGGGCGTTTTTGCGTTCGATGTAGCGGCGAATCAACACGAAGAACACGGGTGTCAGTAGCAAGCCGAAGAAGGTCACGCCGAGCATCCCGGAGAACACCGCAACGCCCATGGCACGGCGCATTTCCGATCCGGCACCGGTCGATGTCACGAGCGGAATCACACCCATGATGAACGCAAACGAAGTCATCAGAATCGGGCGCAGACGCATACGGCAGGCTTCAAGCACCGCGTCCAGTGGCGACAGCCCTTGATCCTGTTTGTCCTTGGCGAACTCGACGATCAGGATCGCGTTTTTGCACGCCAGGCCCACCAGTACGATCAGGCCAATCTGGGTGAAGATATTGTTGTCGCCCTTGGAGATGATTACCCCCGCAATCGCCGACAACAGGGTCATCGGTACAATCAGGATCACCGCTAACGGCAGGCTCCAGCTTTCGTACAGTGCCGCCAATACCAGGAACGCCAACAGTACGCAGAGCGGGAACACCAGCAACGCGGTGTCGCCGGACAAAATCTGCTGGAAGGTCAGGTCGGTCCATTCGTAGGTCATGCCGTTGGGCAGTTCCTCCTTGAGCAGTTTTTCTATCGCTGCCTGAGCCTGGCCGGAGCTGTAGCCCGGTGCCGCGCCGCCGTTGATTTCCGCTGTGATAAAGCCGTTGTAGTGCATCACCCGATCCGGGCCGGAGGTCGGCGTGACCTTGACGAAGGTCGCCAGCGGGATCATCTCGCCACGGTCGTTGCGCACCTTCAACTGGCCGATCTGTTCAGGCTCCTGGCGGAACTGCTGTTCAGCCTGGACGTTGACCTGATATGTGCGGCCAAATCGATTGAAGTCGTTGGCGTACAGCGAGCCGAGATAGACCTGCAAGGTGTCGAAAATATCGCTAATCGCCACGCCGTGAGTCTTGGCTTTCTCGCGATCGATGTTTGCTTCGACCTGCGGCACGTTGACCGTGTAGCTGGTGAACAGGTTGGCCAATTCCGGTACCGAACGGCTTTTGGTGATGATGTTCATGGTTTCCTTGTACAGCTCGTCGTAGCCCAAGTTGCCCCGGTCCTCGATCTGCAAACGGAAACCACCGATGGTACCCAGGCCTTGTACCGGTGGTGGCGGGAACACCGCGATGTAGGCGTCCTGGATGCCGCCGAACTTGGCGTTCAGCGATGCGGAAATCCCCATCGCCGAAAGGCTCGGGTCGGTGCGTTCTTCGAAGTTGCTCAACCCGATGAACGCGATACCGGCGTTCGGGCTGTTAGTGAAGCCGTTGATCGACAGGCCCGGAAACGCCACGGCGCTGTCGAAGCCCGGTTCGTTCATGGCGATGGTGCTCATGCGACGGATTACATTCTCAGTGCGATCCAGGCTGGCGGCGTCTGGCAATTGGGCGAAGGTCACCAGGTACTTCTTGTCTTGCGTCGGCACGAACCCGGTTGGGGTGGTGCTGAAGCCCATGTAGGTCATCGCGATCAGGCCAGCGTAAATCAGCAACGCAACGCTACTGCCCCGAATGATCTTGGCTACTGCCACCACATAACCGTGGCTGGCCTTTTCGAAGAAGCGGTTGAAAGGTTTGAACAACCAGCCACCTAGCAAACGATCGAGCACTTTCGAGAAGCGATCCTTCGGCGCGCCGTGGGCCTTGAGCAATACCGCCGCCAGTGCCGGCGAAAGGGTCAGCGAGTTGAATGCCGAAATGACCGTCGAGATGGCAATGGTTAACGCGAATTGCTTATAGAACTGCCCGGTAAGGCCAGAGATGAACGCCGCCGGTACGAATACCGCACAGAGCACCAATGCCGTGGCGATGATTGGCCCCGTCACTTCGCCCATGGCTTTCTTGGTCGCTTCGATCGGCTCCAGCCCGCCCTCGATATTTCGCTCGACGTTCTCCACCACCACGATCGCATCGTCGACCACGATACCGATGGCCAATACCAGTCCGAACAGCGACAAGGCGTTAAGCGAGAATCCGAGCAGGTGCATCACGGCAAAGGTACCGATCAGCGAAACAGGTACCGCGACCAGGGGAATGATCGAGGCGCGCCAGGTTTGCAGGAACAGGATTACCACCAGCACCACGAGAATAAGGGCTTCGAACAGGGTGTGGACCACCGCCTCAATGGAGCTACGAACGAAGATAGTCGGGTCGTAAACGATCTCGAAATCCATGCCTTCCGGAAAGTTTTTCTTCAGCTCGGCCATTTTCGCCCGCACCTGGTTAGAGATGTCGATGGCGTTGGAACCGGGGCGCTGGAAAATCGGCATCGCTACCGCTTCCTGGTTGTTCAGCAAGGCGCGCAAAGCGTACTGGTTTGAGCCGAGTTCAACTCGGGCGATGTCCTTCAGGCGCGTTATTTCGCCGTTGGCACCGCTGCGAATGATCACGTTTTCAAACTCTTCTTCAGTGACCAGCCGTCCCTGGGAGTTGATCGACATTTGGAAACTGGTGGCATTCGGCGCCGGTGGCGCACCGAGTTGCCCAGCAGCGACCTGACGGTTTTGCTCACGTACCGCGCTGACTACATCAGTTGCGGTCAGATTGCGCGAAGCGGTCTTGTTTGGGTCGAGCCAAATGCGCAGCGAGTAGTCGCCCATACCGAACAACTGCACGTCGCCGATACCGTTCAGGCGGGCCAATTCATCCTTTACATTGAGGATTGCGTAGTTCGACAGGTAGAGCATGTCGTAGCGCTTGTCCGGCGACACCAAATGCACCAGCAACGTCAGTTCAGGCGAGGCTTTGTCGACGGTAATACCGATGCGCGTCACTTCTTCCGGCAGCTTTGGCTCGGTGCGGGTCACGCGGTTTTGCACCTGAACTTGGGCGTTGTCGAGATCGGTGCCGAGGGCGAAGGTCACTGTCAGAGTCAGGCGACCGTCAGCGGTTGATTGCGAGGACATGTACAGCATGTTCTCTACGCCAGTAATGGCTTGCTCCAGTGGAGCAGCCACCGTTTCCCCAATAACTTTTGGGTTGGCACCCGGATAGTTGGCGTGGACCACCACGGTCGGAGGAACCACCTCGGGGTATTCGCTGATGGGCAATTGGAACAGCGAGATAGTGCCAGCAATTAAAATCAGCAGAGACAGTACGGCGGCGAAAATTGGCCGCGTAATGAAGAACTGGGAAAATTTCATGTCAGATCTCCATTAACCGCGAGGCGAAATCGCAGTTTCCGTCTTCACCAGTTCGGGTGATTTGACAGAGACGGGCGACTGGATGACGGGACGATTACTGGCTTCAATTGCCTGACGCTGGCTCGCCAGTGTGGCAACCGTTTCCGGGCTAGCCATTGGCGCATCCTGCGGATCAATCACCGCGCCAGGACGAACGCGTTGAAGGCCGTTGATGACAATGCGATCTTCTTTCTGCAAACCACTGCGAACGATGCGCAGCCCCTCAAGCTTTGGTCCCAGATCGACGCTGCGATAGACAGCTTTGTTGTCTTTATCGACGACCAGCACAAACTTCTTGCCGAGGTCAGTCCCCACCGCTTCGTCTTTGATCAGCAAGCCGGGGTAGGCAGCGCTGCCGACTAACTTCAAGCGGGCATACAGTCCGGGGGTGTACTGACCGTCAGCGTTATCGAATACCGCGCGGCCGCGAATAGTGCCGGTTTTCGAGTTGACCTGGTTGTCGACAAAGTTCATCTGCCCAACGTGGCTGTTGCCCTCCTCGTTTGACAGGCCCATGTACACCGGAGTGGCTTGACCGCGCTGTCCTTGGCGGGAAAGCAGACTGTATTTAAGGAACATGCGCTCGTCAGCATCGAAATAGGCGTAGACCTTATCGGTGGAGACAACGCTGGTAAGCGGCGTGGTGTCAGCGGTGACGATGTTGCCGGCGGTGATTTCCGCCCGACTGACTCGACCGGTGATCGGTGCGGTAACGCGGGTGAAACTGAGGTTCAAGCGTGCGAGATCCAGCTGCGCCTGAATGGCATCGACACCGGCCCGCGCTTCTTGTGCAGTGGTAGTGCGAGTGTCGGCTAACTCTGCGGAAATCGCGTTGCTGCTTAACAAGCGCTGGCCGCGCTGAGCTTCATTGCCTGTGCGAACCAAAGTTGCTCGGGCTTGTTGCAGCTGCGCTTCGATGCGATGGACTTCATGTTCGAACGGACGTGCATCAATCTGAAACAGCAAATCACCTCTTTTTACCAGCGCACCATCGGTGAAGGCCACACGGTCGATCTGACCCGAAACCCGAGGACGAACCTCGACGGTTTCTGGCGCCTCCAGTCGAGCGGTGACTTCATCCCACTCGGTGATGGGCTGTTCGAGCACCTTGGCAACGGTGACGTGTGGCGCTGCTGAAGCCAACGCTGCATCAGGTGTGCGGTCACACGCTGCCAGAACTGTCAGGGCCAACGCAGCAAGAGGATAACGCAAAGGTTTTAGTGACTGTTCCATGGGATGTGTCCGCCAGACGGGTTTAGGGATTTGTGGATTCTCGGCCTCACGCGAGGCCTCGACGAATTGAACGGAGTGAACTTAGGTATCACTATTAATGATAGGCATCATGTTTAAAGCCGAAAGAAGAATTGGCCCTGTTCAACCCTTGGTATCCGCAAGAGCAACACAAACAGAATCAAGCGCCGGGCCCAGCATTTGCGCTGCACTTAAAGCTCTAGGCGTTGGCACCATTGTGCGACCATTGCGCTCAAACAATGGGTCGTTGAACAGCCTACGAAGTCGGATCAACGCAGCGCTCACCGCTGGCTGGCCGAGCGATAGCCTCTTACCTGCACGAGTTAAGTTACGTTCCTGGATGAGCGTTTCGAAGACAACGAGCAGGTTCAAATCGATACTGCGCAGCTCATTACGTTTCATGGGACAGATCCCCGTATAGATTTTGACTAGAGTCGCAGACTCGGGACACGCCTAGCATCGCGGAGGCCCGATAGACGTTCGTCTACGACGTTATATGATCACCGTAATCAATGCTAGCATCGTAGCAAACCGGTCCAAGCAGGTTCGCCTGTCCTAGAGGAACACCTCATGAAAGTCACGAAAGAACAAGCGGCGGCGAATAAGGAGGCGATCCTCACCGCTGCATCCCGCCTATACCGCGAAAAAGGTATAGATGGAATTGGCATTGGTGAACTCTCACGATCAGTGGGTCTGACCCATGGCGGATTTTACGGACAGTTTCCTGGCGGAAAGGAACAGCTAGCATCGGAAGCCGTCAGCAGAACCTTCGAGTCAAACATCCAGGAGTGGCAGAGCGCAAAATCCATCTCAGAACTCATACAGGGTTACTTGACGCAAGCGCATCTGGATAACTGGATGGAGGGCTGCCCCATCCCCGCTTTAGGTGCAGACGTCGCTCGCACTGGCGGTGCAGTCAGCAGTGCGTTTACCAAAGGTATTGAGGACTTGATTGAAACGCTGATGGCGCTGGTCAAAGGCGAAACTCATGACGAGAAGTACCGGGAATCTCTTCGCATACTTTCCTCAATCGCTGGTGCAATGCTGATTGCCAGAGCGCTGGACAGCCCTCAATTATCTGAGCAGTTCTTGCAGTCGGTCATCAGTGGCTGGCCTGCCGCGCCTGAAAAAAAGAGCGGGCTGTAAAGCGCCGCTCAAAGGATGAAAACTAAACCCCGAAGAACATCATATGAGTCTTCCTGGGCTTATCAGGTATGGAACGGCACCCACATCATCTTCACTTCGACATTCAGTAGGCCTGACTTAACCGTTGGATCGTCAGTGCCGATCTTGATGGCTTCTTCGAGGTCAGCGGCCTTGAAGATCGTCATGCCACCGTCTGCCAGCACACCGTTGAGGCCACCGGCTTTCTCCATGAACGGCCCGCTGAGCACGGTGAGGCCTTTCTCCTGCATTTCGATCATGTAGCCCACGTGATCCATGAACCCAGGCTGTTCGTTGTACTTAACGCCTTGAACCCAGTTCGGGCCCGGCGATTGGAAGGCGACAAAGTAGTGCGGGCCGTTTTCGTCAATCATGATTGTTACTCCAAAAGGAAAATGGGGGATTCAAAAGCGATGTGCTGTCAGGTATGGAATGGGACCCACATCATTTTGACTTCGAGGTTTAGGAAGCCGGACTTGACCGTTGGATCGTCGCCGGCGATTTTTTTTGCGTCTTCAAAATCAGCGGCCTTGAAAATCGACATGCCGCCGTTTGCCAACACTCCATTGAGCCCGCCCGCCTTTTCCATGAAAGGGCCGCTGAGCACAATCAGCCCCTTCTGATGCAGTTCGATCATGTAATTCACATGAGTCATAAATTCAGGTTGTTCGTTGTATTTCACGCCCGGTACCCATTTCGGCCCTGGGGTGTGAAAGGCTACAAAATAGTGTGGCCCGTTTTCGTCAATCATCGTTTTGCACTCCAGAAGGATAGTTTGTTTAGAAAGAATGATTATTGAGGGAGTAAGAAGTCGTGCCCGGCCAGAGGGCCGCCGGCCTGTTGCATTTTTCCACCCTCTTTGAGTTCCCCGAGATCGACGGTGCGAAAGCCAATCTTGTGAATAAACTCGGTCACGAATTCTTTGGCTTCGCTGTCATCGCCTGACACGAACAGCACCCTTCGACCTTGGTTGTGGACGGGGCCAGCATTGAAGTTAGCCATTTCAAGATTGTTGAACGCCTTAACCACCCTCGCTCCCGGTGCCAGTTCGGCAACAATTTCACTCGCGCCACGCCCTCCAAGGTCGTCAAACACCCACTCGGGCGTTGTCTCCAAAAACGGGTTAGTAGCATCAATTAGGATTCGGCTGTTCCAAGCTGGCAGTCCGTTGAGAACTGTCTTGATAGTTGTCCAAGGCGTAGCTAGCAGCACCACTGGTGCTGCGGCGGCTTCGGCGAGCGTGACGACGGAAGCCTTAGGCCCCAACTGCGACAGTGCATCGCCCAATTTAGTCGCTCCGCTGCGATTACTCAGCAAGACCTCATGGCCCTGATCAATCGCGTGCTTAGCAATGGACAGCGCCACAGTGCCCGAGCCCAACATCCCAATTTTCATAAAAGCGACCTCATTAGCGATGCGTTAAATCCAGGGAAATGTTTTTTGGAGTGATCACTCCGATATGCAATACTATGGCGATGGAAATCCCCTCGTCAAGGAATATTGGAGTGATTGAACCAAAATTATCTGAACCCAAAAAACGTGGTCGCGGGCGGCCATCGAATTTCGACCGGGCGATTGCCGTACACCAAGCAATGAAATTGTTTTGGGAGTCGGGCTACGAAGGCACATCCTTCGAAAGCCTGATTGCGGTTATGGGAATCAGTGCGTCGAGCTTTTACAACTCGTTTGGGGGTAAAGAGCAGCTCTACGCAGAGGCGACTAATGCCTATCTGGCAGCGTCAGGTGAGTGGTTTCTCGGCATCTTGAATGATGCGACTGACACGCGAACCGCCTTCAGACGATTGATGGAGGCGACCGCTACCGAGTTCACCCGAGACGATCTACCCTCCGGCTGCATGATTTCCGTAGCATGCGTTCACGTTCCTCCAGCGTTGCATTCGGTTCGCGAAATGATGACCGAGCACAGATCGATGGCACGCCATGCAATGGAGGCGAGGATTCAGCGCGGCATCGATGAAGGTGACGTGTCCGCCGACACCAATGTCAAAGCATTAGCCGCCTACTTCAATGTGCTGGCCCGAGGATTGGCTGTGCAAGCCAGAGATGGTGCAACTTCTGACCAACTTCTGGAGATCGTGCAGATCGCCATGCAAGCGTTTCCAGCTGGCCCAGAGCTTTAGTCTGGCCCTCTAAGCCACGGATTGTTCTGGAACTCTTCCACTAGGAAATCCACCATCACGCGGGTCTTCTGTGGGATCCAGGATGAGGCAGGCATCACCGCATAGATGGGAACGAAAGCGGCGTCGTAATCTGCCAGGAGCCTAACCAATCTACCGGCCTCCAGATCCTCGCCGCAGGCCGACAATGGCGCTCTCAAAACTCCAAGCCCTGCGATCGCGGCTTCGCAAAGCGCTTCAAACACGTTCACCCGATAGGATCCCTGAACTTCAACCGACACTATCTCACCGTTGACATCGCTGAACGTCCACTCGAAAGGCGTCGGGTTGCGCAGGTAAATCAGGCACGGTACACGAGCCAAATCACGAGGATGAAGAATCGCTGGATGGTCCTCCAGGAACGCCGGCGAGGCTACGGTGACCGGTTGCAGAGCACCAAGTTTTCGCGCTTGGTGAGAGCTATCTTTCATTTCGCCAACGCGGATAGACACGTCTACGCCATCGCGAATCAGATCTGTCGCCGAATCACTCAGGAAATGCTCCAACACAATGTCGGGGTAGCGCTGGAAAAAGCGCGGCAGTAACGGAGTCAATTGCTTTCGCCCGAGCAGAATTGGTGTAGCGATACGTAAGGTGCCTGAAGGCGTCTGACGGGTATTGAATACATCTCCTAAAGCCATGGCGTATTGCTCAAGAATAAGCTTCGCCTGCTCATAAAACCGCTCACCGGCATCGGTCAAAAACAACCGGCGGGTGGTACGTGAAAATAGCTTCGCCTGTAACTGTTTTTCCAAATCGGTAATTTGCTTGCTGACCGTAGATTGACTGATCGACAGCTCAATCGCCGTGCGCGAAAAGCTGCCGATCTCGACAACCCTCACGAAGATTTCTAACGCCGAAAATCTGTCCACACCGCCCCTCTACCGCTGTCATACCCGGCCTGCATATATATTCCGGCCGGCGATAAATTTTATCGCCGGCCAACCAATTATCACTTTTGAACCGCTCTATTAGTCTGGCTCTGCGCAACGCCCTTAACATTCAGTTTTATGGAGTCAGTCATGACCATCAGCATCTACGGCGACAGTGGTTCCGGCAGTTTTCGCCGCGTATGGACCGCTGCAAAACACATGGGCATTCAGTTCGAACATATCCCGGTCGACTTGTTGAAAGGCGAAAGCCAAGCGCCGGAATTTCTGGCGATCAGCCCGGTCGGTCGCGTACCGGTCTTGGTCGATGGCGATATCGTCATCTCCGAAGCTTCGGCCATCAACCTCTACTTGGCGGAGAAGTTCGACTCGCCGCTGTTGCCCAAGGGCACCGCCCGGTATGAAACCTTGCAGTGGATGTTCTGGTCCGCTGAACACTGGCGCGTATTTTCGTCCTACCTTTTCAACGAACGCATCGGCAAACGCGTGATGGGCGTGGCGGAAGACCCGACTATGGTCGAGTTCATCTTCACCAACATCCGCAGCAACGCCGCCATGCTCGACAAACACCTCGAAGGCAAAAAATACATCGTCGGTGACCAGGTGACGCTGGCGGACTTCGATATCGCAGCACCGTTCTCGCAGATGGCCAGAACCAAAACGCCGTACGATGAATTCCCGAACATCATGGCTTGGCAGCAACGCCTGCTGGATGAAGTTCCGGCCTGGAAAGAAACCAAAGAGCTGCTGGACGACCGCATGGACCGAGCGTTTTCCGCGTTCGGTATCACGTTCTGATCTGACTGTGCGGGGGCGCCGAACATCGGCGCCTCCTCAACCAAACCGTCAGTGAGCCCCGTTGATCTCTAACAACACCTTGCCGCCTTTTTGAGTGTGGACGATGGCGTCCTTAAAGGCTGCCAGCGGATACACCTTTGCAACCGGTACTTGCAGACTTCCGGATCTGATCAACTCGACCGCTTCATGCAATATTTCAGGCACTTTCACCCTGAATGCGGGTTTGTTCTGATAAAAGTTGTGCATCGTGATGCTCTTTCTCATCAGCGGCCTGAGATCTCCCGGTGCAGACATGTCGCCGCTCATTTGTGCGTAGTTGACCAACGATCCCCCAGCCGATAACGCGCTAACCAATCGCGCAGTCGCCACTCCGCTGATGCCGCAGAGCGCCAAGCGCACTGCACCGTCACCGACCATGTCTTGAACGCGCTCAGTCGCATCATTTTCATCCACCAAAACAATGTCTCCACCAGCCGCTTCCACCTCAGCGACTTGCTCCTGTCGCCGCACAAAATTGACCGTCCGTAACCCGCGCCCCTTGGCGATGGCGATCACCGCCCTACCCACCCCGGAGTTCGCGCAATTCTGCACCACCCAATCGCCGGGTTTTAGGTCAACGAATTCACTCAGCAAAAGTGCCGCTGTGGGCGGATTGATACGCAACATGGCGAGCTGCTGAATATCCGCGTCCACGGGCAAAGCGAAGAGATCTGCGGCGGGAATGACCATCCGCTCGCGCCAGGTAAAGCTATAGAGCGGTGGCGTCACGCGATCCCCGACCTTTACATTGTCCACGCCCGCTCCAACGACCAACACGATACCAACGCCTTCGTTGCCGACAACACTCGGTAATGGCGGATGCACCGGAAACTTACCGCCAAACAACAGTAAATCGTTGTGGTTAACTGGGGCGAACTCTAGACCGATCAGCACCTCGCCCGATCCGGGTGGCGGTGGCTCAGCGATGTCGACCAACTCCAGACTTTCGAGGGGGTTGCCGTAAGCGTTGATCTGTATCGCTTTCATGTGGGAGTACCTGCGTGAGGGTTTAAATGTCCATGCCGAACACCTATCATAGTGATCGCCCGCAAAAGTATCCATTCTATTGGAAGCGATCACAATGAATGGATCAGTGTAGTTCAGGAGTGATGCGTGAAGGTTTCAAAAGAACAAAATGCTTACAACCGTGAAGCGCTCACTGCTGCGGCTTCCAGCCTGTTCCAGACGCAGGGCTTCGCCGCCACTGGCGTCGCGCAAATCAGCGAGGAGGCGGGACTAACCCAGGGTGGTTTTTACGGACATTTTAAATCTAAGAGCCGGTTGGTCGAAGCTGCTTGCCGGAAAGCTATGGCCAACGGTCGCGACTCATGGCGCGCCATGATGGGCACGGCTGCGAACGACTTGGAAACGCTAATTGACGCCTATGTGTCCCCCGAGCACGTCGAGGCCGTCGCTGAGGGCTGTCCGATGGCTGCTTATACATGCGAAATCAAAAGTCAGGATGAAGCCATCCAAAACACTTTCACCCACGGTTTTGAGGACATGGTCGCAATCCTCCAGGAAGTGCTGGCTCGGGATTTCGCGGATGAAACTGCTCGTCGCGAAGCATTGTTTTTCATGTGCAGTATGGTCGGCAGTGTCGCCATCGCGCGGGCGACCAAAACCACGAACCCTCTGCTTGCTGATGAAATCATTACGGCAACTAGACAGAATCTGAAGGCGGTTGCCAACTCAGCCGGTTCCTAAGCATCTGACAGCTCGGCGTGAGTCAGATGAGTTACCGCTGTCTCCAAAATTTCAGCTGACAGCGCCGAGCGCGATGCCATTCTCGACAAGGTGAGCGCCCCCATCATCGTGCACATCGCGACGAGTGCACGAGCGCGTTCCGACTCGCCTTTCTCAGATTTGGACTGAGCGACCAATAACTCGATGATCCTTTCCAGACCTTGGGTCGCGACCTGCTTTACCTGCTCGTTGCTCCGGACCAGTTCGCTCCCAAGCGCCGCATAGGGGCAGCTTTGCTCCAAGGCATCCCGGTGTAGAGGCGAAAGGTAATGCCCCACGATTGCATCAAAGCCTCCGTCGTCAGCGACCTTCTCCAGCTCTGACATTAGTCCGTCAACTGCTGCGCCGCATGCCTCTGCCACGACCTGATCCTTGGATTGAAAGTGGCGGTAGAAGCCGCCGTGCGTCAGGCCCGCCGCAGACATCAAACCAGAAAGTCCCGTCCCGCCAATACCGTTCTTGCGAAACTCGACGCTGGCAGCATCAACGATTCGTTGCCGGGTCTCGCTGGTTTCCTGCCGTGATTTGCGCATGCCAAAAATCCTGATCAATGGTGTTTGACTTAGATGTTACTTAACATCTATATTTATGACGAGCGTAATATTTAACCTTTCGCACCATAACCTGAGGCTACCAACATGACGCAAGCTACCATTCTCGTAACAGGCGCTACTGGTTACACCGGTCGTAGAACCGTCGAAATCCTTACCTCTAAAGGTGTTCCGGTTAGAGCCCTGGTGCACAAGGAAGATGAACGTTCGGCAGAGCTTCGTGCAATGGGCGCCGAAGTGGTGCTCGGTGATCTGCTGGACCTGAATGCCGTGCGCAGCGCACTCGAAGGTATTCGCACCGCCTACTTCGTGTACCCGATTACTCCGGGTTTGATTGATGCGACCGCTCGTTTCGCTCAAGCAGCGAAGGAAGCCGGCGTCGAAGCCGTCGTCAACATGTCGCAGATTTCCGCGAGACGCGAAGCCAAGAGCAATGCGGCGCTTGATCATTGGACGGCAGAGCGGGTTTTCGATTGGTCAGGACTGGCAATGACTCACCTACGCCCAACCTATTTTGCACAGTGGCTGATCTATCCCCATTTCCGCTCGCACATCCTGGAAAAAGGTGAGATCCGCCTACCGTTTGGTGAAGGCCGGCACGCCCCAATCGCCGCTGAGGATCAAGCTCGTCTGATTGCCGCCATTCTCGAAAATCCGAGCCAGCATGAAGGCCAAACCTACACCCTGCATGGCCCTACCGAGTTGAACCAGCAAGGTGTCGCCGACGCTATCGGCGAAGTGCTGGGGCGCAAAATCGCCTATCAGCAAATCAGCCTTGAAGAATACAAACACGAACTGCTTGAAGCAGGTTTACCTCCATTCGTCGTTCAACATCTGGTCGAAGTAGCGTTGGATTACCAGCATGGTGTGTTCGAAGGCGAAGACAAGATCATTCGAGAAGTCACCGGACAAGCGCCAATGACCGTGCAAGAGTTCGTCACTCTTCACAAAGATCTGTTCGACGTATGAAGACGGTGAGTTGAGCCTGTGTCATGCGCGGGCTCATCCTCTCTGAAAAACTTCGCGCTTGATCACGTTGATCGCGGGGCGCCCCGATGACGACGTTCTGCCTTGACACATTCATAGTGACCGCCTTCAATAAATCATGAAGGCTATTGCTCGTTATCTGTTGCTGAGCAATCGCAGGTGCTGCTGGATTTCCATTGAACTGGAAACCCATTCCCAAGTGGCTGATTTGCACGGGAACAAAACGGGGAAGAAAAATGAAAAGCCTCAAGCGCAGTGAGTTGTCACGCCGCGACGTACTCAAGCAATCCATGCTCTTGGCCGCAGCAATGGCGGCGATCAATCATGGCTCCGCTTGGGCAGCCACTTCAGAGTCGCCGGCACCTCCCAGTAACCCAAAACTCGCATCAGGTTTCACTGAAAAAATCGTATTGAGGGACAACCATCGAATCTACGTTCGCGACTATCCCGGCAAAGAACCTGCTTATGTCCTTCTGCATGGCTTTCCCGATAACTGTCGTATCTATGAAGACTTGGCCCCACGTCTGAGCGCCGCTGGCAGACGCGTCATCGCTTTCGATTTTCTTGGCTTCGGCGCGTCCGACAAACCAACAAACTTCCGCTACGACTTTGAACAGCAATTGGCCGACTTCAACGCTGTAGTCAATGATCTAAAATTGAATTCAGTCATCCCGGTCGGGCACGACGCAGGGGGGCCGGCAGCGGTCAACTTCGCACTGGATAATCAGGATCGCGTGGACTCGCTTGTTCTGCTCAATTGTTATTACGCCAACGCCTCAGTGCTGGCCTTTCCCGACTTCATTGAACTGTGCTGCAATCCGAAAACCAAACTTTTGGCCCACGCGATGATGACGGACCCTAAGCAAGCAGCTTACCTCTTCAATTTTCAGCAGGGCCTACTGTTGGCCAACATGACGCCGGCAATGAGGACGCGCTTCGAAACGGTGTTGCAACCTATCATTGCGCACAACTTCACCCAGCAGCCGAGTGCAATGCCCGCTTTCCTGGCCATGACCGGGAATGCGTACGCAAACCTTGCGGCAAATGACCGGCGCCGTCCTGAACTGGCTAAATTCAATAAGCCGGTCAAACTGATCTGGGGTGGTCTGGACAAATACCTCAACACGGCCGTCGCTAAAGATATCGCCAGCCATTGCCCTCACGCGACGCTGACGACACTCGATGCAGAACATTGGCCGCAGTTCGATCTGCCTGACGAGGTAGCCAAGCACATCCTGGCCTGACATAACCGGCCGTGTTCATGTCATGTTGATTTATTCCGCCTATCGATAGGTTTTATCGTGGCTCGGGCAATTATCACCCGCCCTTCTCCCGGTTATTTTTGGCTCAAGACTCATCAACGAAAGTCTTCAGCCATTACGGGATTCAGCATGACAAAATTATTTACCGGCAAAGTCGCCTTGGTAACTGGCGGGTCGCGTGGCTTAGGCGCAGCGACCGCCAAGGCCCTCGCCGAGCAAGGCGCCGACGTAGCCATCAGTTACGTGTTCGCCGAAGAGCAGGCACTCAACGTGATCGAGTACGTGACCGCTCAAGGCGTGCGAGGCGAAGCATTTCAAGCGGATCAGGCGGACGTCGACGCCGCGCAATCGCTTATTGATCGAGTAATGGCCAAGTTCGGCCGTATCGACATCCTCATCAACAACGCCTCCATCGATCAGCTGGGCAGAGTCGATGATCCCGCCCGCGACGCCGAAGCATTCGATCGCTTCTGGGCCGTTACGCTTTCGGGGTTCATGGCGACTGTGCGCGCGGCGTCCAAAGTACTCAGCGACCAAGGCCGAATCGTGATGATCGGCTCTAACCTAGGTAACCGACCTGGCATGTCGGGTATCGCCGATCTCGCAGCATTGCGTGCAGCCATCGATGGCTATTCCAGGGGGGTCGCCCGTGACCTGGCCGAGCGCAACATTACCGTCAACGTGGTGCACGCTGGGTTTATGAAAACCGACCTCAACGCACATCTGCGGGACGCTTTGGCGCCTTTGGTAGAGCGCTTGTGTTTCCCGCGATTTGGCCGACTGGAAGAAGTCGTTGCACCCATTCTCTTTCTAGCCAGCCCTGCCGCGTCCTACATCACTGGCACGATCATCGATGCCGATGGCGGCTACAACATCTAGTCGCCGCAGCACGCGGATGACTCGGCTGAAATTACTGGGGAATACAGCATGAAAAAACTTGAAGGGAAAATTGCACTCGTCACCGGTGGCACCTCTGGCATTGGTTTGGCGACAGCACGCTTGCTGGTCGAAGAAGGCGCGCACGTATTCATCACGGGTCGTCGTCAGGCTAATCTGGATGAAGCTGTCCGTTCGATTGGTCGCAATGTGACGGGGGTCCAGGGCGACACGAGTAATCTTGATGACGTGGATCGGTTGTTCAAACTCATCACCGAAGAGAAAGGCCGGCTCGACATGGTATTTGCCAATGCGGCAGCTCAAGCCAGCGCGCCGTTGGGTGCGATAGACATCGAGCAGTACAACCGCGTTTTTGACGTGAATGTGCGCGGCACTTTGTTTACCGTACAGGGCGCTTTACCGTTGTTGTCTGACGGCGCTTCCGTTCTGCTGATGGCATCCGTCGCTGGGTCAAAAGGCAACCCCGGTCGCAGCATCTACGGAGCTTCGAAGGCGGCGGTTCGATCATTTGCACGGTCTTGGGCCAATGACCTCAAGTCTCGTAATATCCGTGTTAACGCAATTAGTCCTGGCCCCACTGATACTCCCGCATTCGATTCACCGGGAGGAGCCGAGCAGACCGCTCAGATCAAGACCCGGATTGCATCGACTATTCCACTAGGTCGAATGGCCCGTTCTGAAGAAATCGCCAAAGCAGCCGTGTTCCTACTTTCCGACGACAGTAGCTTCACCACGGGCTCGGAAATGTTCGTAGATGGCGGCTTCACCCAGATCTAGAGTGCTATCGGCCAATCCCCGTTATACGCTTGGCAAATACCTAATTTAGAACAGTAGAAGGCTTGGAGGCGCCGTTTCAACAGCGGCTGCTTCCACCAAGTTGCCTTCAGGCTCCTAGGTTTTCAGCGACCTTTCAGATCCTGTCCCACCTCTCGCACTAGTTACTGGAGTATCAGGGACGGATCGCTCGCCCTTATAAGAAAGAATTTCGGCAATAAAGTCCCGCTCGGGCCATTAACGGGATTGCTTTCAATCAAACCAAGCCACCTGGCAGTTCTTTTTCTAATCTCCAAGTGAAAATTTAAGGGGTACCTATGCTTTCAGAATGGCTCTCCAACCTCCTCGCGCGACGAGGTTCCCACTATGCCTGGGCCATGATCGCCGTAACATTTATGGCTGCCCTGGTAAGTGCAGCAGCGGTAGGTGCGCCCGGCATTTTCATCGTACCCATGCAGATGGAATTTGGCTGGAACACTACGGACATCTCATCAGCACTTTCGATTCGATTTGTCTTGTTTGGACTGACGGCTCCGTTCGCTGCTGCATTAATGAGCAAATATGGGCCGCGCAATGTCACGGTTGTAGCTATCACCTTGATAATGACCTGCCTTCTTGTGTCGCTCAATATGACGCAGGTCTGGCAGTTAATTGCATTATGGGGAGTGGGTGTTGGTGTAGGCGCAGGCATGACCGCCTTGGTACTAGGGGCTGTCGTGTCATCGCGTTGGTTCGACCAGCGCCGAGGTCTTGTGATCGGTGTGTTGACCGCGAGTAACGCCACAGGTCAACTTGTATTCATGCCGCTGCTCGCAAGCGTTACCGAACATTATGGCTGGCGTTGGGCGCTCGTTTTGCTCTCTACGCTGCTTGCGCTGGCGGCGTTCGCAGTGCTCATGTTCATGCGCGACCGTCCGAGCGATCTAGGACTGCGACCATACGGCAACACGAACACAGGTCCAATCGTCGAGCCCGTCGCAAGTGGCGAGTCAGTGTTTATGGCGACTTTGCATACACTGCGTGATGCATCCAGAACACGTGTCTTCTGGGTTCTATTCGCCACCTTTTTTATCTGTGGCGCGAGTACCGCTGGCTTGGTCCAAGTGCACCTGATTCCGCTGTGCGGTGACTTCGGTATTAACCAGATCCAAGCGTCGGGGCTGCTAGCAGCCATGGGTGTTTTTGATCTGATTGGCACTGTTCTCTCAGGCTGGCTTTCAGACCGTTACGACAGCCGGCACCTGCTGTTTTGGTACTACGGATTGCGCGGCCTATCGCTGATCGCGCTACCGTATTCAGACTTTACGATCTTCGGTTTGTCGGTCTTCGCAATATTCTACGGACTCGACTGGATTGCCACCGTGCCACCCACAGTTCGCCTCGCCGTCAACAAGTTCGGGCCAGAGCGTGCTGGATTGGTGTTCGGATGGGTATTCGCCGGCCATCAGATTGGTGCTGCGGTAGCCGCTTACGGAGCTGGGTGGTCCCGAGTAAATCTGCTTAGCTACCTGCCAGCGTTTTTCACGGCAGGTGTACTGTGCTTGTTTGCTGCAGCTATCATCATGACCATTAGACAGAAGAAACCTGTGTCTGAATTCGCTACCACTTGAGATTTGCTAAAGACGGGTGCCCGCTCAGCGAATGCGATTTTCGTTGAGCTGGCCAACCATCGGGCAGTGCGATTCAACTGCATTCTGCGAGCCGAAGTCATTTTGTTGCATGACGCGATTCCCGCGCCATCGGATTTCAGATCCAACTGCCGATCTTAATACAGCTTTCGAAAAGTGAATAAGTCTCGATGAAGAATGAGACGCCAGAACGTCCACTTCTTGCCGAAAGCGAGCGGTGCTAAACGATCATTCCGGACGAATAAGATCGGCACATCATCAGCAATCGTCCAATGCTAATCCAAAGTCGTCGCTGGACACCTGAGCCGCCTCGTTGAGCCGCTGGCGCAGCGCGGCGGTTAGCTGCCGCTCTACTTCCCATGGATCAGATAGGGCAGCTAACAGCGGTGCCAATTGGGGCGACAGGCTCATCAACGAATGATTGAGCGAACGCGCCGTTTCAAAAGCGGCTTTCTGCACAAAGCTGATTTCCACCAGTTCCCCCTGCGCCTTGCGAAACTCCATCTCCGCCATCCGCGCCAGGTAATGCTCGCGATGCGCTCGTGCTTTCTGAAAGTCTGGGGTCTGCGCTTGCGCAGGATCAGCGGGCGGCGGCGCAGCCATGTTAGTCGGTTCGGATTGTGCAGCGACGTGGCTGTACACATCACGCTGAAGCCGCTCCTGTTGGTGGCGAGCAGCGACGGCAGCCTTGCTCGGATCAGCGGTATCGCGGATCAATGCTTCGGTGGCCAGAACGTCGACCTGCTTGCCATTTGGAGACAGGACCAGTCGGCCGTTTTCCTTGAGCCAGGTGATGTAGCTCGGTGATCGGCCGATGTGCGCAGCGAAGGCGCTCTTTGACAGGTATGTAGCTGTGCTCATAAGCCCTCCTTTTCAGCTGCTTTTCAATGAATCTTTTCAAGATTTCAGTGGATTGAAATTTCAGTAAGCTGGTGGGCCTCCCACTAACAAGATCCCGCGGGTTTCCGACCCCGTACCCTTCGAAAGTCCCCGTGGTCCCCGGCGGTTTTCTGCCCGGTCCGGTCGGTCGACTCAACATCCGAGTGCCATGCCCTGCCCCCATCCTTTTGGAAAGACGGACATCCCAGCAAAGGTTTCAGCTAGAAAGAATCCGCGAGTTCGATAACCCGTGTAGGGGGCGGCCCTTGAGGAGGACCCGTAAAATCGGAGCGCCACCCGGCCTGCCCAGCTCATGCCTTCGGTTCGGCCTCATTCAGGTCCAGCCGCTTGGCCACCCAGCGTTCGTACAAGCCGATGGCGACATCCGCGCCGGCCATTGCGGTCAGGCAACCCAGAGCGCCCGCCGTCCAGATCGACAGGCCCGCACCAAACAACAACATCATCGCTGACACGCCGCAAACGATGCAGGCACCGGACCGAAGTGCTAACCGGCGCAGTAACGCCCAGCCTCGCGCCCCATCCTTGTCAGCACGCCACATCTCGCCGGACACGCCTCCAACCAATGACAGGGCAATCACCAACCAGATCGGCATCTCTGCCAGTGCCTGTTGCTCGTTCGTCATTGCCCTGCCCCTTAAACAAAAAGACCCGGCGCAATGGCCGGGTCAGGTGGTGGGTGGCCTGCCGCGCTTTGCGGTCGCACCCATCGAAGATGGCCCCTTTTTACAGATCGATTCTGGTGGCAGCAAGACCGTTTTAATGCCATCCGGTGAATGTGTGGCTTACGCCCGGTGAACGGCTGGCGAATGTCGGTGAATATCTATCCCGGCTGTCTTTTGCTTTTCTGGCGTCCCATGCGTCCCACCTCTCTAAATCAAGGTGGGACGTCTGAAAGCCCCGCAGATTGGGGCTTTGCCCCACCGTCCTACTTTTATCTCTCTTTTCTCGTGTATAGAGAGAATATTTAAAAACACGCGTGCGCGTGAACACGCGCATTGATGCCCGCTACGCATACACGGGCGGGAGGCATGAAAAAGGTGGGACGGTGGGACAGCCCAACAACGACGGGGCCTGCGCCCGTCCCACCACCGCAAAAAGCAGTGGGACGGAGGCAGGCCAGTGGGACGGCGTGAGCCAGAGTAATGCCCACGATCAAGCCGCTTCCCCCAGGAGGAAGTGCTCAACCACGATGTGAGCGTCATGCAGGCGCTGGTAGTAGAGGTTGCGTGTGCAGCCACTCTCAGCCAGACGCGCAGTCAGAGGCGCATCAGGCTGGAAGTAATGCACTTGGACCACCGTCATCAACTCGGGATCAAGGCGTTTCTTGACGATGCGCTCGATGTCCAGGGAGGCCTCCAGCGGCACCCTGCTCCCGCGCCTTCCGCGCACAAGCTGACCACCGTTCTCCATCATCATGGCGACCATGTTGCCGCCCGAGTAACCGGCGGCCACCTCATCGCTGTGCAGCTCCTGCGCCCATTGCTTGAGCGCCATATCGATCGCCTTAATCATCGAAGCACGGCTCCTCGAACTCAGGTTGTTCCAGCGCCTGCGCCCTGCCCCAACCCTCAGGTTTCTTGTACGCCCAAGGCCGCTGGCCGCTCTTGCTCAAGGCACCCAAACGGAACCGTCGCCACCCCAATCGATGCAGGATCGCACCCACGCGCATCTGCTCCGGTTTGCCCCAGTGGCCGGGATCGAGCTTGAGCGCCTGACTCATCACTTCACTGCCGGTGGTGGTCTCGCCGATCTGCGATTCTTCGAGCCAGGTCAGGATTGGCGTTTCCCATTCGTCCACCACAAAGCGTTCGTCCTGTTCCTCGCTGAACATCGGCGCTTCCTCTCGTGTTACCCACCAGAGGTCGCCGGCCTCAAAGCAAAACATCGCTTCGGCCCACAGCTGGTCGCGGATCTCGCGCAGCAACGCCACGTCGACCTTGGTACAGGCCACCGGCCAATAACGTCGGTTGCCGGTGGCGTCCTTGAGGTACTCGTCCTGGTTGGTGGTACCGACGAAAACACACTGGCGTGGCACGTCCAACGTTCTGCGGCCATAGCTTTCGCGGTAGGTGTCGGTCGACGCCGAGAAGAACTGCTTGGCCTTGGTGCTCTCGGCCTTGTTGAAGCTGTCCAGCTCGCCGAGCTCGACGATCCACTTGCCGCGGATCGCCTGAAAGCCGTCCTTGTCGCCGAGGGCAAACGGCGTGTCCATGAACCACTCACCGCCGAGCACGCTCATGGCGGTCGACTTACCGGCGCCTTGTACGCCTTCGAGGATCATCACCGAGTCAGCCTTGCAGCCGGGTTTCATCACCCGCGCCACGGCCGAGATCATCCAGCGCTTACCGACCTTGGACGTGTAGTCCGTTGCCTTCACACCCATGACATCCGTCAGCCAACGCTCCAGGCGCGGCACGCGATCCCATTCGAGTTTTCTCAGGTACTCGCGCACCGGGTGAAAGGCGTGGTCGTGGGCCACGACGCTGACGGCCTCGATCACGTGCGACGACTTCACGCGCAGGTTGTACTGCTGCGCGAGCCACTTCATCACGCGCACGTCATCGATGTCGGCCCATTCGCCGGTACCACCGCCATAAGGAGCGGCTCGCAGCTTGACGATCTTCGAGCTGAAGGCGCAGTAGCTGATCACCCCGGCCCAGCGTTCATCATGGGCGAGGATCAGTTCGACGTTCTGCATGTGCGCGATCAGTGCCCCGCTTTCGCTGCGGGCCAGTTGATCTTTCCAGCCGCCGGCAGCCGGTGGGCGGACCACGGCCAACACTTGGCGGCGAACCGCGTCCAAACCTTCGGCGACGTGCAGGTCGTTGAAGTCGGTCCTCTTGTCGTGACGTTCAATCGAAAAGATCGGCGCGACCACCTGGGCGCCGACGATCAGGGCCGCATTACTCGCTTTCTCCTCGCCCGGGTTCCACGCATCGCCATTAGGCTTGGTGGTCTTCCAGTCGTCATCGCGGCAGATGATCAGCGGGCAACCCGCAAACCGCTCGCGCATGACCTTGCACACAGCCAAGAGATTGCCCGCATCGAAGGCTACGGCCACAGCGAGCGAGGTCGCCATGTGCAGGCTGGCGCCGGTGGCGTAACCCTCGCAGACCAGCACTGGTTCGCCCGGTACCGGATGCGGACCGAGCAGGTGAAAGGTGCCCTCCTTCGCCATGCCGTAGGGCCAGTAGGATTTGTCGCGGCCGGTGTCTTCCTGCTTGTTCGGGAAGATCACCTGCAGGCCCATGATCTGATCACGAGCATTGTTCATCGGGACCAGTACCGCACCGGTGCGCGGCGCGTAACGCACCTTGATACCGACGATCTGCTTGCGGTCCAGGTATTCGCTGCGCCCGGTGGTCGGCATGCGCTCAAACAAACCCTGCGCCCTTTTCGCGGCCCGCCGCGCAGCGTTACTCGCGATTTCGGCGGCGCGGCGTTTGGCCTCCTCCTGGCGGGCGCGCATCACTTCGCGTTCTTCCGGCGACATGCGACCGGCCTTGACCTTGATCTTCTGCGTCTCGCCCGAACGCCAGTCACCGAAGGCTCCGAAGATCAGGGTGTCGCCCTTCTCCGTGCGCTGCTCGTGGACCACGTACCAACCGTTCTTTTCCTTGCCCTTGTCCTGCGATGTCTTGCAGCGGGTCAGCTTGCCGAACACCAGCGGTTGCGCTGGCTCCAGACCGTAATCGGCGAATTGGACCAATACCTCATCGAGCATGCTGAATCCCCCGCTCAGAAAGGGACTGGCAGCTGATGCACTGCGAGCAACCCGGTGAGGCCAGGCGACGGGCTTCCGGAATCGGATCGTCACAGGCCTCACAGAACAGCAAGGAATGGGCAGCGCTTTCGGCCTTGGCAGCGCTGCGTGCAGCCATGGCCTGATCGATGCGTTCCTGCACCAGATCATTGGCGAAATCGGCGATGTCAGCCACGGTCAGCACCTCGCGTCGTCTGGTTGACGTAGGTGGCGCGGTTGAACAAACCCAGCAGCCCTTGAATACCCCGGAACACCTGCAGGCGAATCGCCGCCAGTTCCTGATCAGTCACCACACCGTCGCCGATGCTCTTGGCCCAGGTCTCGGCTAGATCTGCGACCTGGCGGAAGTACTCGGCGATACCCGTCGTCAGAGTCTCCGGCATATCGTTGGTGTAGGTGTCGGCCAGTTCCTGCCAGACCGTGTCACCGACCAGCGCATGCACCGCATCGAGAATGCGGCGATCCTTGGTCAGTTCGAGGATCTCGCCAAACTCCTGAATGTTGATGGAGTGGCTCGGGTGGGTTGGCGACAGCTTGTGCTGAAGCGTGGTCGGGTTGCGGCCAGTGGTGGCTGCGATGGCAGCAGCGCCGCCCGGGTAATCGCGAGCGGCGTGGTACAGCGCTAAATCGAGCGGCAGGATTTCCCGCTGCGCCCGTTCCAGAGAACTCAGAGCGATACGGCTCATGGCATTAATCCTAAAAGTTGCCAGTGCCGCGCGACAGAAGTTGGTGATACATTTGCCGCGTGGTCTGGAGAGGCCCAAAGCCGGCTAGGTTCCTAAGACCAACACCGGCACCGTGCCGGAGCGAACAATCCGTTGTTCACCCCTGGCGCAACAGCTGCCAGCTCTGTGGTAAGAACGGCAGCAACACCAAGGCTTCCGAGCCTTGGACACGCGATGAAAGTCGGCGGCATGTGGTGTGCTCGCCTGCTGACATCGCGACCCGATAGCATTGTGGTGATGCTGTCGGGAGGAACTGGGCGACCCTTGGGTCGCCTTTTTTCTATGCAGCTTGTATTTCAGCGTCGGATTCGGCTGGGAATATCTCGGGTAAATCCGGCCTAAGCTGATGAGGTAGCAGCACTCCAGAAAGTGCTTTCGATAGATGTCGAACCTGTGCGACTGGAATACCTCGCCGACGCCAATTAAAGAATCTCTGAGGGCTGATTTTGCACTCTCGCGAAAGCTGGGAAGGGCTTTTGCCGGAGGCCTCAGCAACCTGCAGTACTAAATCAAATATCTGAGCAGGTGTACTCATGACGTTATCCATACCAAACAATTTGAACGGCAAGACCAAACAATACGTTTGTTATCATCTGAATGCAAGCGCTGTAACATTCTGTTTATGAGTAAACACACGCAAAACCTCAAAGGCCAACGCTTCCGTGAAGCGCTCGAAGACTCCGGATTGACGGGGGCCCAGCTCGCTCGAATTCTCGATCTCGAGAACGACCAGAACATCACGAACTGGAAAGCTAGGGGCGTCCCCGCGTACATGGTCGGCGAAGTTGCGCTGACACTTGTCGTGGAGCGCGAGTGGCTAGAAGGGAAAGATGTACCAATGCGGACCAAGAGCACTGAGCGAAACCCGTTACGCCCGGCTGCTAACGATTCGCCGCTTTACGTGCTGGAGCCAATGGCTCCTTGGGACTCAGAAACACCAATAGACAATGACGAGGTGGAGCTAAGGTTGTACAAGGAAGTGGAGTTATCCTCTGGACCTGGAAAGGTTGCGCGTACAGAGGTTCAGGAGATCGCTGGGCCTAAGCTTCGTTTTTCACGAGCTACGATGAGGACTTGCGGAGTAGATCCCTCAAACGCTGTATTTGCCACCAACAGCGGGAACAGTAATCACCCACTGATTCTTTCGGGAGCGACAGTCGGCATTGATACGGGAATGACGCGAATCGTTGACGGCGAAATGTACGCAATCGACCACGACGGGCATTTTCGGATTAAGTTTCTTCAACGTACTGCCAACGGCATCAAGATGAGGAGCTTCAATTCACAGGAATACGCTGACGAAGACTATGACTTCGATCAGATCATGGCTCAACGGGTGGTAATTCTTGGCCGCATATTTTGGTGGTCATCAATACGTCCATTGAAAGGCCCCTCTCTGATCTGACACCAAACAAAATGTGTTGACCAAAAACCAAACAAATTGTTTACTTGCCTCACTCTCCAACCACAGTGAGGCATCACCATGCGCGCCACCGCATCCCTACATGTCCATCCTGCATGCGTCAGCAATCGCAAACTGATCGAACAGCTACAGCTCGCCACGGGCTGTCTGGTCGTCATTCATAACAGCAAACCCAAGCTTGTTGCCAAGTCCTGCCAGCCCTCTCCTATCGATCCGAACGGTGGAGGGCACGCGGCATGATCAAGTACAAAATCGACAACCGCACCCTGCAGTTGCTCAACGCCCAGGTCAACCTGACCGAGACCTTCAACCACGTCCTGCGCACAGCCCCGAAGCGTGAATGCCTGGCATTCCGTCTCAAGGCTGAGCGCGGCGCAGTGGAAAGCACTTTTGTCGTGGAGCTGGGCAGCGAACGCCACACGCTGACCCTGCCAAACGACAAGAAAATGCACCTCAAACTGGCCGACTTTATTGAAGAGATTGCCAACGGTCCGTTCGACGCGCGCAACTCCAGCGACTTGGCGCATCTCCCGCATGCCGATCGTCAATACGGCCGTTTTGATGTCCAGGACAAGCAGCGCGTGTTCGAACTGGTGCACACCGGCGGCGTGCTGAGCCTCGACATGGGTTTTGAACTTCCCCTGCATGTGGCTCTGCATCGCACTCATACGCGCCGCGGCGTCACCGCCATCTTGAGCATCGGCAACAAGAGTCCGCATACACGCTGCTTCACCTTGTACGACCCCGATGCCGAGATCTACGCAAGGCTCATTGAGTCCATCAACCACCTTGCTGCAGCAGCCACTCCTGCTGCGCACGCGGCATGAGGGGACGCAATGGAACGCACCCTTGCCCAAGCAGCCGCTCAACTCGGCCTCACTCGCCCCAAACTAATCGCTCTCATGCGGGAAAAAGGTTTGCTCAAGGGAAACCTGCCGGCGGACCCGAAGCGCGACAAAGCGTACCTGCGGATCAAGGACAGCCCTTGGTATGACGAAAAATGCGGAATGCAGTACAGCCAGTCGACACGCGTCATGCAAGCCGGCATCCGCTGGCTGGCCGAGCAGCTGGACATCGATCTTCCTGCCATTCCGGCAGATCGCCGTGACGTGGCCTAGGGAGTACGCCCGCCAGATCGTTTCTATGCGCACACGCGAGGAGCGCAACGCCGCGCTCCTCGAAGTGCCCGAACATCTGCGCGAGCTGACTAAACGCCACTGCCTGAACGCTTGGAACCACCCGGCACGACAACAACGCAAGGAGGCTCGAAAAGGCCATGAGTAACGCTGCACAGAATCCGCTTCGACTGCATCCGGCGCCCGAGTCGGCCACCGTTGAACTGCTCTATCGAATCTTCGGTGACGTCCTGATCCCGCTGGAAAAAGTCCGCGAGCAGTACTTTCGCAATCTCAACGAACAGTCGTTCGTGACGGAGATCAACAGCGGCCGAATCCAGCTTCCGATCACCACGCTGGACACCAGCCGCAAGGCCTTGAAGTACGCGCACATCCGCCACGTCGCCTCGCTGATCGACATCCGCGCCTACAAGGCTGATGAAGACATGCAGCGACAGCAGGACGGCCAATGCCGTGTTGCCCCCACACCACTGACGGCCGTCACCACCGGCCAACGACAATTCCAGGAGCACACCACATGATGACCCCAATACAAATCGGTGCACTCGTCATCCTGATAGTTCTGGCCGCCCTGTTGCTTTGGGGCGGTTACATCATGGGCCGCAGTGATGGTCTGGAGACAGGTCTGCGCGAGGGTGAAGACATCCAGCGCGCCGCGAGTGCCAAAACCATCCGCGAGCTTCAAGCCTCCCTGCAGTTCATCCGGGCCGATCACACGCGTCTGGCACACACCTGCAAACGACTTGAAGCAGGTCAGCTGTTCGGCCCGGCCGAGCACCAGACGCTGATCGCCATCGGCGAGCTGCTGCGGATCGCCGCTGAGACCTTCAGCGCCTTTCGTACTGGCAAGAAACTCGAGCTTGATGCTTGGTCCCTGCGCGAACAGGTGCTTGCAATGACTGCGCAACCGCAGTCAGAAATCGAAGACAGCCTGGCCGGAAAACCACTCGCCAGCGCCGAGAAAGTCACTGTGGAGGCTGCGTGAATGAGCTGGCTCTTTTCGCAGGCGCTGGTGGCGGAATACTCGGCGGAAACCTCCTCGGCTGGCGCACCGTCTGCGCCGTTGAGCGTGATGCCTACGCCGCACAAATACTGGCGCAACGACAAACCGATGGACTGCTCCCGCCTTTCCCGATTTGGTCTGACGTGTGCAGTTTTGACGGACGCCCTTGGCGAGGCCTTGTTGACGTGGTTTCGGGAGGATTTCCTTGTCAGGACATCTCGGTCGCAGGCAACGGCCTCGGTATCGCCGGCGCCCGCTCCGGACTGTGGCGGCAGATGGCACGAATTACCGATGAGGTACGACCGCGCTACGTCGACCTGGAGAACTCACCATTGCTTGTGGGAAGAGGACTTGCCGTGGTGCTCGGTGACCTTGCCGAAATGGGGTATGACACGCGATGGGGTGTTATCGGAGCGGCTGACCTCGGCGCCCCTCATCAGCGAGACCGGATCTGGCTCATCGCAGAGGACACACGTCAGACGATGGCCAACACCGGTGGCGAGCATGGCAAAGGGATCCTCCCCCGCCGCACTGACTCGCCGATCCGGGGCCGACCGCTCGAAAGATCGTCTGGATCACGCCGTGATGGCATTGGATGGTGGTCATCTGAACCCGGAATGGGCCGAGTGGCTAATGGGATGGCCCATCGGGTGGACCGACTTAAGGCCATTGGCAACGGACAGGTTCCAGTCGTGGCAGCAAGCGCATTCGAAGCGCTCCGTACACGCATAAGCGAGGGCAAATTTTATGACAAATAGCACGTTGGAAACGGTGCCTCATCCCGACGTTGATAAGGTTTCTGAAGAGGCTATGGCCCATATCTTGGGCATCTCCTTTAGGGCTCTTGCGACTCGTCGCGCACGCAAACAGATACCTGAAGGTGTCTGGAATAAGCAGGGGAACCGCATTATGTACAGCAGAAAAAGGTATGAAGAATGGCAAGAATCACAATGGATTTGCCCAGTGGAGTGGAAATCTTCCGCAAATCCCTCCGGATTCGTTTTACTTGGAATGGCGCCCGAAGATGCGAAACGCTCCCTTACCCCGCGACGCCGAAAGGTATTAAAGCTGCATCCCAACTACGCGATCAAGTAAGAAGCCTGATCAAGCTCGGCCTCTTGGATGATACCAAGTACGCCGAGCTGTTCCCCGGCTCGGTCGTTCTGCTAAACAGCATTCCGACGTTTCACGAGTACGCCCAGCTTTGGCTAGATGGTCGGGTTATTACTACCGGCACGCGCAAGAACTACAAAGGCGCGCTCAACCTGTACTGGATTCCGCCACTGGCACTGATACGCCTCGATCAAATCACTCCCGCACTCCTACGCCGCGTTATTGCGGCCACGGAGTGGACATCGCCTGGTGTTCGGCGTAACGCTCTGGTCAAACTCTCGACGATTTTGGAGGCGGCAGTCGCTGAAGATCTGATCAAGAAGAACCCGGCAACGACAATAGACCGCCCCAAGCGATCGCGAAAGGAGATCAGCCCATTCTCCCTAGACGAAGCCAACAGCATCATTGCCCACCTGTATCAGACAACACACTGGCCGAGCGGGATCTACGCCGCGTTCTTTGAGTTCGCATTCTTCACCGGGCTGCGACTGTCGGAAGTCGCGGCGCTGCGCTGGGATGCGGTCGACTTGGTGAAACGCCAGGTTCATGTCTGCCGCACCGTGGCTCTTGGCCTCGTCGAGGAGCGAACCAAGACCGGCAAGGACCGCTTTGTTCTGCTGAATGAACGAGCCCTCCACGCCCTCGAGTTCGCCCGTCAATACGCAGAGCGTCGCGCAAATGGCATCGGCAAGATCAAAACCACGCCTTACGTGTTCCCGCCTTCGAAGAACAGCGAGTACATCAAACAGACCTCGGACCTGCACAAACAATGGAGGCCAGCTCTGAAGGCGCTAGCGATGCCTTATCGGCCGCCGTACAACTGCCGTCATACTTATGCGACAATATGCTTAATGTCCAACATGAACCCCGCATTCATCGCTCAGCAACTTGGCCACAGCGTCCAAATGTTGCTGACGACGTATGCGCGTTGGCTCAACTCAAGCTCAGACTGGGGGAGCTGGAAAAGCTCCAGATTGGTATCAAATCGGTATCAGGCAAAAAAGACCAGCTCTAAACCATTGATAGGTAAGGTAATTGATCTCCACAGCTAACATCACGATGCAGTTTGGCGCCAAGCCGCTGTTCGAAAACGTTTCGGTCAAATTCGGCGCAGGCAATCGCTACGGTCTGATCGGTGCCAACGGTTGCGGCAAGTCGACCTTCATGAAAATCCTCGGCGGCGATCTCGATCCGTCCGGTGGCCAGGTCATGCTCGAGCCGAACGTGCGTCTGGGTAAGCTGCGCCAGGATCAGTTCGCCTACGAAGAATTCACCGTGATCGACACCGTGATCATGGGTCACGAAGAGCTGTGGAAGGTCAAGGCCGAGCGCGATCGCATCTACTCGCTGGCTGAAATGTCCGAAGAAGACGGCATGGCCGTTGCCGAGCTGGAAACCGAGTTCGCCGAGATGGACGGCTACACCGCCGAATCCCGTGCCGGCGAATTGTTGCTGGGTCTGGGCATTCCGCTGGAACAGCATTTCGGCCCGATGAGCGAAGTCTCGCCAGGCTGGAAACTGCGCGTGTTGCTGGCGCAGGCACTGTTCTCCGATCCGGAAGTGCTGTTGCTCGACGAACCGACCAACCATCTGGACATCAACACCATTCGCTGGCTGGAAAACATCCTCACCCAGCGCAACAGCCTGATGATCATCATCTCCCACGACCGTCACTTCCTGAACAGCGTGTGCACGCACATGGCTGACCTGGATTACGGCGAGCTGCGCCTGTTCCCGGGCAACTACGACGAATACATGACCGTGGCGACCCAGTCCCGCGAGCAACTGCTGTCGGACAACGCCAAGAAGAAAGCGCAGATCTCCGAGCTGCAATCGTTCGTCAGCCGCTTCTCGGCCAACGCCTCGAAAGCCAAGCAGGCCACCTCCCGCGCCAAGGCGATCGACAAGATCCAGCTGGCCGAGGTCAAGCCTTCCAGCCGCGTCAGCCCGTTCATTCGTTTCGAGCAGAACAAGAAGCTGCACCGTCAGGCGGTCATGGTCGAGAAAATGGCCAAGGGTTTCGATGGCAAGCCATTGTTCAAGGACTTCAGCTTCCAGGTTGAAGCCGGCGAGCGCGTTGCGATCATCGGCCCGAACGGTATCGGCAAGACCACCCTGCTGCGCACCCTGGTCAACGAACTGACCCCGGATGCCGGTAGCGTGAAATGGACTGACGCCGCTGAACTGGGCTACTACGCTCAGGACCACGCTCACGACTTCGAAGACGACGTCACCCTGTTCGACTGGATGGGTCAGTGGACCCAGGGCGAGCAGATGATTCGCGGTACTTTGGGCCGGATGCTGTTCTCCAACGACGAGATCCTCAAGTCGGTCAAGGTCATCTCCGGTGGTGAGCAAGGTCGCATGCTGTTCGGCAAGCTGATCCTGCAAAAGCCGAACGTGCTGATCATGGACGAACCGACCAACCACTTGGACATGGAATCGATCGAGGCGCTGAACCTGGCGCTGGAAAACTACCCGGGCACGTTGATCTTCGTCAGTCACGACCGTGAGTTTGTATCGTCCCTGGCCACGCGCATCATCGAGCTGAGCCCGAACGGCGTGACCGACTTCAGCGGCACTTATGACGACTACCTGCGTAGCCAGGGCGTCGTTTTTTAAGAGCAGCTTTTAGTTTCAAGCTGCAAGCTCCAAGTTAAAAGCCCTGTCCCTGTGACGGGGCTTTTTGCATTCGGCGTTTGGGAGTTGTGGGTGCGCAGATATTCGCGAGCAGGCTCGCTCCCACAGGGGAATGCATTTCAAATGTGGGAGCGAGCCTGCTCGCGAATGGGCCGTCAGCAGCCCCATCAATCCCAAGGGAAAGTAGTTAGCCTGCTTTCTTTTATCCCAGCCCCGCGCCATGATGTCGGCAACTCTCCCACCGCCGCCCGCGAACGAGTGCTCATGTCTGCGCAGCCACTGCCACCGCAAAGCTCCCTGGCGATCACCCTGCAGATCGTCTCCATCGTTTTCTATACCTTCATTGCCTTTCTCTGTATCGGGTTGCCGATCGCGGTATTGCCCGGTTACGTCCATGAGCAACTGGGTTTCAGCGCGATCATTGCCGGCCTGGTGATCGGTTCGCAGTATCTGGCCACCCTGCTCAGCCGGCCAATGGCCGGGCGCATGTCGGACACCCTCGGCACCAAGCGGGCGATCATTTATGGCTTGTGGGGGATTGTTCTCAGTGGCGCGCTGACGTTGCTGTCGACCTTGCTGCAAAGTTTTCCGCTGACCAGCCTGTTGATCCTGATCGCCGGGCGCCTGCTGCTTGGCATTGCCCAAGGCCTGATCGGTGTCGGCACCATCAGTTGGTGCATGGGCCAGGTCGGTGTCGAGCACACGGCAAAATCCATCGGCTGGAACGGCATCGCCTCTTACGGCGCGATCGCCATTGGTGCGCCTCTGGGCGTGGTTATGGTTGCCGAATATGGTTTTGTCAGCCTTGGCCTCGCGCTATCGGCGTTGGCGGCAGGTGCGCTGTGGTTGATCCGCAACAAACCTTCGGTGCCGGTGATTCGTGGCGAGCGCCTTTCGTTCTGGGCCGTGTTCGGCAAGATTGCGCCGTACGGCACCAGCCTGACGCTGGCCTCGATCGGCTACGGCACCCTGACCACCTTCATCACTCTTTATTACCTCAACCGAGGCTGGACCGGCGCGGCGTACTGCCTGACCGTGTTTGGCGTGTGCTTCATTCTCTCGCGGTTGCTGTTTATCTCGGCCATCGCCCGCTTTGGCGGGTTTGCCTCAGCCATCGTTTGCATGTCGGTTGAAACTGTCGGGCTGGTGATGTTGTGGCTGGCGCCCTCCACTGCGTATGCGTTGATTGGCGCAGGACTGGCGGGATTTGGGCTGTCGTTGGTGTACCCGGCGCTCGGGGTGGAAGCGATCAAACAGGTGCCGAGTTCCAGCCGTGGTTCAGGGTTGGGGGCTTATGCAGTGTTCTTCGATCTGGCACTGGCGATCGCGGGACCGTTGATGGGCGCGGTGGCGTTGAATCTGGGCTATTCGTGGATTTTCTTCAGCGCGGCGTTGTTGTCGGTGACCGGGCTGGGCCTGACCTTGTTGCTCAAGCGTCGCGCTACCTCCTGAAACCACCGATCCCCTTGCACTCGTCAGCTCCTACAGGAATTGGTGGCGGCGATGAAGTTATTGATCCGCCGTCTGCATCCCCGCCCTGCTCGATTTACCCAGTGCCTGGGCAAAAAACCGTCCGGCCTCGGAGATCAGGTTGCGGTGTATATCCTCGCGATCCACCCCGTCGGCATCGGTACACAACGCCGGCATGGCGCGGATCTGCTCTTCGGTGCACGGCGCCATGAACACGAAGTGCCCTGCTCCGGCGAGCAGTTTGAAGTCCGGCGCGGTGGGCAGTTTGCGCGCCAGGGCCGCAGCGTTTTTATCGAAGGCCACCAGTTTGTCGCCGTCGCCGCTGTAGAGCAGCACCGGTACGTGCACATCGGCAAGGGTGTGGCGGCCGAACTTCAGGCTCAGCGGTGCCATCAGCAATAACGCGTGAACCCGTGGATCGGCCACTGGCTGCAAGTCATCGCGATCAACAATCAGCTCGCCCTGGGTGTTGCAGGCGTCGTGATCGTCCGGACGTTCCTGGCAATAGCGGCGCAGACGATCCAGATCCGGTTGCGCCCCTGAGAGAATCAGCGCGGTCTCGCCTCCAGCCGAATAACCGATCACACCGACCTGTTCAGCGTTGACGTACGGCGCCAGCATGCTGTCGCCGAGGGTCGCGGTGATCGCTTGGGAAATCTGGATTGGCCGGCCGTAGAGATTGCTCAACGTGCCAAGTCGGCTATGGTCGCGCCAGTTGTCGCCGGGATGAATCACCGCCACCACGACAAACCCCTTGCGCGCCAGCGAAGTGGCCAGATCATGCAAGGCCAGCGGCGTGCCGGTATTGCCATGGGAGAGCATCAACATGGGAAAGCGGCCGATGGCAACTTTGGTGTCTTCTCCAGCCTCGACCGAATAGCCCTCAAGCAAACTCATATGCTCACGGTCACTGGACGGGTAAAAAGCGATGGCGCGCATCGGTTGCAGATCGAGCGGGTCGAGAAAGGTCATCTCGTGATAACCGACGCTCCAGACAGGGTGCCGCCCCGGCGCGGCCTGCACTGAATTCAGGCTGCCCAGCAGGCAAATCAGCAACATTGCACAAAGATGCCTCATGAATGCCCCACCCTGTCGGACCACATCGTCGGATGTGCTGAAACTGCATAACCCGGGCCAGATTATGTAACAGCCAGAAACAAAAAACTCCGTATTCAGCCCTTGCGGAACCAGAATACAGAGTTTTTCGGGGATTGCCTGAACAGACGCTGTTCTTTACGCAAGCCTTACGCGGCGGCGAACAGTTGCTCGCTGATCTTTGCCTGCGCAGCGCTCATGGCGTTGTTGCGCACTTCTTCGCCATAGGCCAGACCTTCAGCGCGGACGATTTCGATATCGGTGATGCCGAGGAAGTCCAGTACCAGCTTCAGATACTCTTCGTGAGCGATGCCGCTGGCCTGACCGGCATGAATGCCACCCGAAGTCGACACGATCACCACTTTCTTGCCGCCGCACAGGCCTTCAGGGCCGGCTTCGGTGTAGCGGAACGTCTGGCCGGCGACGGCGACGCGGTCGATCCACGCTTTGAGCTGGGTCGGCACGGTGAAGTTGTACATCGGCGCGGCAATCACCACGGCGTCGGCGGCGATGAATTCGGCCAGGGTCGAAGCGCTCAGCTCGGCTTCGTGCTGTTGCGCAGCGTCGCGCAGTTCGGCGGTGGTGCCGGCGGCAACCAGCGTGGTCGACGAGAAGTGGCTGATCGCATCGGCCGCCAGGTCGCGGTAGGTGACCACGGCGCTCGGCTCGGCGGCTTGCCAGGCGTCGACGACTTGACGGCTCAACTGACGGGAAGCCGAGTTGTCGCCGAGAATGCTCGAATCGATGTGCAACAGTTTCATGTGGGTTCTCCTGAAAGAATCGCCGGCGGCGACGGAATGGAGACAATCCTACGCAACAAACCAATAGCTGATTAGTCGCCGACAATGCGATAGTTCGTCCCATTGATAGAACGACTGGAAACGCGCATGCAGGACCTCAACGATCTCTACTATTTCGCCAAAGTGGTCGAAGCCGGCGGTTTTGCCGCCGCCGGGCGCTTGCTCGGTATTCCCAAGTCACGGCTTTCGAGAAGAATTGCCGAGCTGGAAGAGCGCCTCGGTGCACGTCTGCTGCAACGCACCACTCGCCAACTGAGCCTCACTGCCGTGGGCGAACGCTATTTGCGCCACTGCCAGGCGATGCTGCTGGAAGCGGAAATGGCTGACGAGGCCGTGGCGAGCATGTCCAGCGAGCCTCGCGGACGCTTGCGGGTGTCGTGCCCGACCGGGCTTGCCCATGAAATGCTGCCGACGGTGATCAGCGATTTCCTCGGCAAGTTTCCTCAGGTGCAGCTGGAGGTCGTCCTGCTCAACCGCCGGGTCGATCTGGTCACCGAAGGCATCGATGTCGCCTTGCGTGTGCGCGATCACGGCGATGAAGACCCGTTGCTGGTCACCCGGCGCTTGCGGCAGGCGCAAGCAGTGGTGATCGCCAGCCCGGCGTTCATGCAAGGCAAGACGATCACTCATCCGCAGGACCTGAAAAACCTGCCGGTACTCGGCGCGCTGGAAGCCGACCGCATGGTTCACGTCCGTCTGCTCGATCAGCAAGGCAAGAGCGTCGATCTGAGCATGGAAGCGCGGCTGGGCATTGATGACTTCGTGGTGCGCAAGGCCTGCGTGCTCGCCGGTCAGGGCTTTACCGTGCTGCCGATGATGTTCTGCGAAACCGAATTGCGTAACGGCACACTGGTGCAAGTGCTGCCGCAATGGTCATTGCCTGGCGGCTGGCTGCAAGCGGTGTACCCGCACAGGCGCGGGGTAATGCCAGCGGTGCGCGCATGGATCGATCACTTGGTCGAATCGTTCAATGCATGCGGGGACAGATTTCTATGAAACAAGGAAGAATGAGCGAAGCCGAGGTCGCCGAGTTTTGTCTGGCTCTGCCCGGCGCGCGGGAAGATTACAAATGGGGCGGCGTGCGGGTGTTCTCGATTGCCGGCAACAAGATGTTTGCCTTGCAGGGGCTGCGAGGAGATTCGCTGGCGTTCAAGGTCGACAAGGATCTGTTTCTCGGCCATTGCGACCGCCCGGGGATTCATCCGGCGCCGTATCTGGCGCGGGCGCAGTGGATCATCATGCACCCGCCCTACCCGCTGGGTGCCGAGGAATTACAGGGTTTGTTGCAGCGATCGCATCAACTGGTGGTGGGCAAGTTGCCTAAGAAAACCCAAATCGGCCTGCTTTTGTAAGCACGCAAATCCTGTGGGAGCGAGCCTGCTCGCGAAGGCGGTTTGTCAGGCGACTCATCAGCGAGGATTGATCGTTCCCACGCTCTGCGTGGGAATGCAGCCGGGGACGCTCTGCGTCCCAAAAGATCGCAGCCTTCGGCAGCTCCTACAGGGGTAAGTGTGTTCTTTAGATCAAAGACAACAGGTTGGAACCGAGGAAAATCTGGTCAATCCAGAACACCTGATGCAGCAACACGATCGCCCAGAACAGAATCTGAAACGACACCTTGCGCGTTTTGTGCCGAAACACCTGCTGCGCAATCAACGCTCCCGGCCAGCCGCCCGCCAGTTCGACCGCATGCAGGATATTTTCCGGGGTGCGCCAGGCATCGGCGCGGGCTTTGCGTTTGTCGGCCCAGTACAGAAAGAACGCCAGCACACTGACAATCCCGTACGCCGCCAACGGCACCCGCGAGATGCCGCTGAGCCACATCGACAGCGAGCCGAACAGCGGCAGCGCGCAGACGATCAGCAGCACCACAAGCTTCAATTTCAGATGCTGAACGCGCCCGCCAGAAGGTCGCCCCTCAGGGCGGCGCGTGCGCGAATCATTCATGCTTTGGCCGCCGACCAGTCCACCCAGCCGAACTGCCAGGTGGCCAGAATGAACAGGCCGAACGCAATCCGGTACCAGGCAAACGCTGCGTAGCTGTGGCTGCCAATGAACTTGAGCAGGCCGCGTACAGCGATCATGGCGAAGATGAACGCCGTGACAAAACCAATGGCGAACACCGGGAAATCCGCCGGCACGAACAGGTCGCGGTATTTGTAACCCGAATACACCGCCGCACCGACCATGGTTGGCATGGCGAGGAAGAACGAGAACTCGGTGGCCGTCTTGCGCGACAGGCCGAACAGCAAGCCGCCAATAATCGTCGAGCCAGAACGCGAGGTGCCGGGAATCATCGCCAGGCATTGCGCGAAGCCGATTTTCAGCGCGTCGGTCCAGCGAATCTCGTCGACGGTTTCCGCATGCACTTCATGCTGGCGCTGTTCGGCCCACAACATGATGATCCCGCCGATGACCAGCGCTGCCGCGACGGTAATCGGGTTGAACAGGTATTCGTGGATCAGATCGGCAAAAATTACGCCGAGCACTACGGCCGGCAGGAAGGCGATCAGCAGGTTGGCGGTGAAACGTCGTGCGCTCGGCTGGGTCGGCAGGCCGATCACCACGTCGAGGATCTTGCGCCGAAACTCCCAGACCACCGCGAGGATCGCGCCGAGCTGGATGATGATGTTGAACGCCATGGCCCGTTCGCCGCCGAAGTTCAGCAAATCGGCGACGATGATCTGGTGTCCGGTGCTCGAAATGGGCAAAAACTCCGTCAGCCCTTCTACAACTCCTAGAATCAGTGCCTGCAAGGCGGTCCAAAGATCCATCAATCCCCCAAAGAGCGATGCACGCGGGCATGCCCCGATAGTATTTTTTCGTTCACTGCGTCCAGCGTAGCCGGTAAAAGCTGTAGCGATTGCGCGCGCACAGGATCCACACGAAACGGTAAAAATTCCGTGAAATATCAAAACCGGATTCAGGTTTTCGCGCGCGGGGCCGAAATCCTAACAGACAAGCCTTAATAGCGCTCCCCGCGTTAGGCGGCTCAAGTCGCGCAATCGCGAGCCCACAGCGGTGGCTGGATGCTGGCGATCGTTTATTACAAGAACAAGAATCCGGAGTGACAGCGTTATGAACAGCTTGCGCAGTGTGTCGATCAGCCGACGCTTGTGGCTCATCTTGATCGTGGCGGTGGTCATGTTGCTGACCTTGGGCGTGCTGATGCTCAAGCAGATCCATGACGACCTCTACCACGCCAAGGCGCAGAAAACCCAGCACGTGGTGCAGACCGCCAGTGGCCTGCTCACCTATTACCAAGGTCTTGAGACCGCTGGCACCCTGACCAGGGATGCCGCGCAAAAGCAGGCGCTGACCGCGATCCGTGGCCTGCGCTACGACCAGAGCGACTACTTCTGGATCAACGACCTCACGCCCGTGATGGTCATGCACCCGACCAACCCCAAACTCGAAGGCCAGAACCTTTCGGCGATCCGCGACCCGGACGGCTTTGCGGTGTTCAACGAAATGGTCGCCATCGCCAAGGCAAAAGGCGCGGGCATGGTCAATTATCGCTGGCCGAAGCCGGGAGCGACTGATCCCGTTGCCAAGACTTCTTATGTGAAGCTGTTTGAGCCGTGGGGCTGGGTGATCGGCTCCGGCGTGTACGTCGACGATGTGCAAGCCGAATTCCAGGGGCAGATGATCAAGGCGTCGGCCATCGGCCTGGCGATTGCGCTGATCATGGCGCTGCTGGTGATTCTGATCGCACGCAGCATCGTCCGTCCGTTGCAGGAAACCGTGAATGCGATGGCCAACATCGCCAGCGGCGAAAGCGACCTGACCCGCAGCCTCGATACCCATGGCAAGGATGAAGTCACCGAACTGGCCCATCATTTCAATGCGTTCACGGCCAAGCTGCGCCGAGTGATTGGTGATCTGCAGGTCTCGGCCAGCGCTTTGGGCCAGTCTTCCAGCGAGCTGGGTAACGATGCCTCGCAGGCGCAGCAGCGCAGCCAGCAGCAGTCGCAGCAGATGGAACTGGTGGCCACAGCGATCAACGAAGTCACCTACGGCGTGCAGGACGTGGCGAAAAACGCCGAACACGCCGCCGCAGAAATGCGCGATGCCGAAGCGCAGGCGCAACAGGGGCAGATCAATATTGACGGCAGCCTGCAACAGATCGACAAGCTCTCGGGCACGATCGATCAGGCGGTGGAAGTGATCCGCACCCTGGCGGCGGAGAGTACGCAGATTGGCAGCGTGCTGGAGGTGATTCGTTCGATTGCCGAACAGACCAACCTGCTGGCCTTGAACGCGGCGATTGAAGCGGCGCGCGCGGGAGAACAGGGTCGCGGGTTCGCCGTAGTCGCCGATGAGGTGCGCTTGCTGGCCCAGCGTACGCAGAAATCGACGGCGGAGATTCAGTCGATGATCGAGCGTTTGCAGAATCATTCGGAGGCTGCGGTGAAGGTGATCGGCGACAGCAGCAAGGCCTCGCAATTGACCATCGAACAGGCGGGACTGGCCGGGGCGAGCCTTAATGCGATTGGCCAGGCATTACGTAATCTCAACGGTCTCAATGCGTCGATTGCCAGCGCTACGCTGCAACAGGCGCAAGTGGTTGAGGACATCAACCAGAACGTCACCCAGGCGGCCGGGCTTTCCCATAGCACCGCGTTGGCGGCTGAGCAATCCAGTGCAGCCAGCCTGCGGCTTGGGGAACTGAGCGAACAGCTCAACGGGTTGCTGCGCCAGTTCCGGGTCTGACCGGTCACCGAGGTGAGCCCCCCCTCACCCCAGCCCTCTCCCCGAGGAGAGGGAGCAGATCACTGCGCTTTTCATGATCTGCGTTCGACGCGTTATTCCAGGTCGGCGTACCTCGACCAAACAACGCGGTCAGTTCCCTCTCCCCTCCGGGAGAGGGTTAGGGTGAGGGGCTTTTGATCGCAGATCACTGCGCTTTTCATGATCTGCGTTCGACGCGATATTCCAGGTCGGCGTACCTCGACCAAACAACGCGGTCAGTTCCCTCTCCCCTCCGGGAGAGGGTTAGGGTGAGGGGCTTTTGATCGCAGATCACTGCGCTTTTCATGATCTGCGTTCGACGCGATATTCCAGGTCGGCGTACCTCGACCAAACAACGCGGTCAGTTCCCTCTCCCCTCCGGGAGAGGGTTAGGGTGAGGGGCTTTTGATCGCAGATCACTGGGCGTTTCATGATCTGCGTTCGACGCGTTATTCCAGGTCGGCGTACCTCGACCAAACAACGCGCTCAGTTCCCTCTCCCTCCGGGAGAGGGTTAGGGTGAGGGGACTTTTGGTCGCAGATCACTGGGCGTTTCATGATCTGCGTTCGACGCGTTATTCCAGGTCGGCGTACCTCGACCAAACAACGCGATCAGCTCCCTCTCCCTCCGGGAGAGGGTTAGGGTGAGGGGCTTTTGATCGCAGATCACTGCGCTTTTCATGATCTGCGTTCGACGCGTTATTTCAGGTCGGCGTACCTCGACCAAACAACGCGGTCAGTTCCCTCTCCCTCCGGGAGAGGGTCAGAGTGAGGGGCTTTTGATCGCAGATCACTGCGCTTTTCATGATCTGCGTTCGACGCGTTATTCCAGGTCGGCGTACCTCGACCAAACAACGCGGTCAGTTCCCTCTCCCTCCGGGAGAGGGTTAGGGTGAGGGGCTTTTGATCGCAGATCACTGCGCTTTTCATGATCTGCGTTCGACGCGTTATTCCAAGTCGGCGTACCTCGACCAAACAACGCGGTCAGTTCCCTCTCCCCTCCGGGAGAGGGTTAGGGTGAGGGGCTTTTGACCTGACTAATGCAGTACAATCCGCCCCCTTCTCAACTCCCCCAAGGATCACTCATGTCCGGGCTTGAACTGTTTGCCGCTGCCCTCGGTGTCATCGCCGTGTGGCTGACGGTCAAGCAGAATCCGTGGTGCTGGCCGATCGGGCTGGTCATGGTGTTGCTCTACAGCTGGATCTTCTTTGAGGTGAAGCTGTATTCGGACATGTTGCTGCAAGTGATCTACGCCGCGCTGCAGATCTACGGCTGGTGGCAGTGGACCCGCGCCGGGACGATGCATGACGGTCGCCAGGTTACCCGCCTCGATGCACGCTCGATGGTGCTCGGCCTCGGCGTTGGGGCGATCGGCAGTGTGTTGCTGGGCGCGGCGATGGCGCACTGGACCGACGCCGCACAGCCGTGGCTCGATGCCGCGCTCACCGGTTTCAGTCTGGTCGCGCAACTGTGGATGGCGCAAAAACGTCTGCAATGCTGGCCGCTGTGGTTCGTCCTCGATGTGATCTTTGTCGGCTTGTTCATCTACAAAGGCCTGTACCTGACCGCCGCGCTCTACGCGCTGTTTACCTTGCTCGCGGTGCAAGGCTGGCGGGAATGGCGCGCCGATCCGGCGTTGCGCACATGAAAGTCGTCGTTCTGACTGGCCCGGAATCCACCGGCAAGAGTTGGCTGGCGGCAGGGCTGGAGCAGCGTTTCGGCGGCGTGCGCGTTGATGAATATGTTCGTCGGTTCATCGAAGACAACCCACGCGACACTTGCCTTGCGGATATCCCTGATATCGCCCAGGGCCAGTTGCAATGGGAAGATCAGGCGCGCGCGAAACAGCCCCCACTGCTGATTCTCGACACCCACCTGCTCAGCAACATCCTCTGGAGCCAGACTTTGTTTGGCGCCTGCCCGGACTGGCTGGAAACCGAGTTACTGGCGCGCCATTACGACCTGCACCTGCTGTTGTCCCCACAACAGATCGACTGGACCGAAGACGGCCAGCGCTGCCAACCGGATCTTGCGGATCGCTTGACGTTCTACGAAGCCACCCGCGTTTGGCTGATCCAGCACCAACAGCCGTTGCAAGTGATCGAAGGAAATTGGGCCGAGCGCCAGACACAAGCCTTTGCGGCGGTCGAGCGTTTGCTGTCCAGATAAGCCGCCCGGCGGCTTTTAACGCAAAACTGTCCGTTTTTGAAACACTCCCGACCGCGCAAAGGCCCCGCCCAAGCGTCATTCATCATTGCGTCACGTGATCTGTTACGCCGATGAAACACCTCGGCGCAAACCCTTGTTCCAGAGCTTTTCGGCGCCCATTGCCCCGCAAGCGATCCGCCCTGTGTCTCAGCGCTGAAACAGTGCCCGCAACAGGGAACTTCCCAAAGCATGTAAGTCGTTGAAATAAAACGATAATTCAAAACCGGCACAGCTTTCGCTCTCTTCTTCACAACGCTGAATAACCCAGCCCACTGAAGAAGGAATTGCAGCCGTGGGGAATTTCAATAAAGGCCTGACCTGCCTCCTGCTGATCGGATCAGCCGCCAGCGCTTTGATCAGCGTCAGCGCCCAGGCTGAAGGCAACGGCGTGATCGTCCTCAACCGCGACGTTCAACCCATCGCGATCGGGCGCAATGGCGGCAAAGACCCCTATCCGACCACGGTCAACGCCAACCCTTCGGCGCGGATCAACCAGACCCTCAGCAGTACCGAACTCACTGACGGTGATTTCGCCAGCGTCGCCAGCGGCTCATCGATTCGCGGCAACATGACCACGCCAAGCTCCAACCTGCCCGGCATGAACACCCTGACCAATCAGAACGGCCTGCCCGGTATGCGCACTGGCAGCGGCGGTGGTTCTGGCGCCTCGATCTCCAATACCGTCAACCGGGCGATGAGCACCGGGCTGGCGCCTCTGACTCGTATGGCCGGAGGCCAATGACATGAATCGCACCCTGCTGCTTCTCGCCCTGCTCGGCTGCACCAGCGCCATGGCCGATTCGGCTTCAGTCAACAAGGCAAACATTCAGGATTCCGGCGCTCAGTATCGCGGCAACTTCAATGTCAACCAGGCTGCCGGTGACCAGATGCAACAAGCCAACACCAAGGCGATTGCCATCGGCACCGAAGCCCATGCCACCACCAGCGTCAGGCAGACCATCGACACGCCCGCCAGCCGCGCCATCGACGCGAGCGCCAACATCGGCGGCAACTCTTTCAGCAATGGCAACGGCATCCTCGGTGTGAACCAGGGCGCCGGTGCCAACAACCAAATGGCCAACGTCACGCGCGTCAGCATCAGTGCCGGCCCGCAGAGCGTTGACGACAGCGCCCTTTCACAACAGAACGTGGCGTTTTTACCGAGCTCAGGAGCAACTGGTACCTCAATCGGCAGTCGCCAGGTCACGACAAGTGATCAGGCCTTCACCGGCAGCCGCGGGGTAATCCAGGTGAACCAGAGTGCCGGGGTGGGGAACCGCATGGCTAACACCCTGAGCATCCGGGTCGCAGACTGACCCAAACAAAAAGCAGTGCAATTAGAAAAGTCCCAACACTTAACCAACTAATAAGCACGACGGAGAAACAACCATGAAACCTACAATGGCTCTCAAACCACTGGTTTTCGCACTCGCAGCAGTGATGGCAATGGCAGCACAGGCTGGCGGCCGTGGTGACAACAACGGTCATGGTAACGGGCACGGCAATGGTCACGGCCAGCCACAAGGTCCGAATCTTGAACAACTGCTGCAGATCACCGCAGGCGCCGGCGCCGCTGTACTTGACGCACAAAACAGCGACGGCAACGTGGTGAAAAACCAGGGCACCCTGAACAACGCCAATGCCAGCGACTCGCTCAACGGCTCCAACGGCAACATGGGTGCCAACGTGGCGGGCGGCGACGGCAACCAGCAGGACAACGCTGCTGCACTGGCCACCGCTGACGAAAGCTTCATCTTCGGCAATGCTGTTGCCGCCTCGAGCGCGACTCAGGTGAACACCAACAACTATGTGAAAAACTCTTCCACCTTCAACAACGCCAACCTCACCAATACTGGCAACAACGGTTCCGGCAACATCGGCATCAACGTGACCGCCGGCAACTTCAACCAACAGAAAAACAACCTCGCCATCGCCGTTTCCGGTGGTCGTGTAGCGCAGGCTGCCGCCTCTGCCAACCAGTCCTCGACTGGCCTGGTCGTGGAAAACAAAGGCGTGCAGGCTTACAAAACCGACACCCTTACCGGTACTTATGCAGCCGCTGGCGTGTTCAAAGCCAAAGGCACTGCGACCATCGAAGACGACAACGACCATGGTGGTTGGGGTAACCGTGGCGGCGGCCATGGCGGCAACGATGATCAGAAAGCCAAGTTCGAAGCCGTGGGTACTTTTGGCCTCGCTGGCGTCACCACCCAACAAGTGTTGACCAAAGATGGCTGGAAAACTCCTGTCGTCAACAACGCCAACATGACCAACTCGATGAACAACTTCTCCGGCAACGGCGGAGCCAACGTCTCGGCGGGTGTGGGCAACCAACAAAGCAACTCGCTGTCCATCGCCGCAGGTTGCAAAGCCTGCATGTAATCGCGATCGAAACGAAAGCCCCGGCAACGGGGCTTTTCCTCGGTTCCACAAGGCGTATTCGATCATGCGGACTCCTGCCCTCCTCGCTCTGCTTTGTCTGTGCGGCCTGACTCAGGCGGCCCAGATGCCCGTCGCTGCCCTGCCGGGTGGCGTGCTGGTCTACAAGGATGTGCAAAGCATTCGTGAGCGCAAGTTTGCCGACATCGTCGAACAGAAAACCGACTTCAGCTGCGGCGCTGCTGCACTGGCGACGGTCCTGCGCCAGGCCTATTGGCTCGACGTCGATGAGGAGCACATCATCAAAGGCATGCTGGTCAACGCTGACCAGGACCTGGTGCGAACCCAGGGTTTCTCCATGCTCGACATGAAGCGCTACGTAGAAAGCATCGGCATGCGTGCCCGTGGCTACCGGATCCCGCCCGAGAAACTCGAAGCGGTGACCATTCCGGTGGTGGTTCTGATGGACATTCGTGGTTACAAGCATTTCGTCGTCCTGCAGCGTTCGGACAAGGATTGGGTCTACATCGGTGACCCGGTTCTCGGCCACAAGCGCTACAAGCACGACGACTTTGTCAAAGGTTGGAACGGCATTGTCTTTGCCATCGTCGGCCCCGGTTACGACAAGGCCAACGCCTTGCGCAGCCCTCCCGTGCCGCTGACGGCGAAGAACTCGCTGGACAGTTTCAACCCGGTCAAAGATGCGGAATTGATGGATTTCGGGTTCATTCAGAGCGACTTCTTTTAATCGCCGAGTTAGAGAATGGGACTGGATGTCCCGGGAGCAGCAGATGAAAAGCTCATACTGGCTGGCCGCCGCCTGCCTGGCAGCGAGTGCGTCAGGTTTAGCCCATGCCGGATTCAAACCCATCGAAATCAAGGACCAGGAGCTCGCCGAGCTGCGCGGTCGGTACGTCATGCCGGGGCGGATCATCAGCTTCGGCATTGTCATGAGCAGCACCTGGCGCAACGCCAGCGGCGACTTGATTGGGGCCGCGACCTCGATGCAGATCCAGGCCGCAACCGTCAAACCGGAATTCTACGTCTCGACCATCAAGGAGTCGGGCAACGGCAGCGCCCTCACCGCAGGCACCGGCAGCGTAATCGGTGGCGCCGGCCTCAACAGCAGCCAGGGTGTGACGCAAAGCGTACGCGCCGCCGGCGATGGCAACACCGCCAACAACAACGTCGCGATCAACGTCAGCGAAGCCAGTCAGGCCCCGGCACTGGTGCCATCGCAAGGCCAGGCCCTTATCGCCGGACAAACCATTACTGGCAGCAACGGCGCCGGCAGTGTCGCGGTTTCAGCCAATGGCGGTGGCGTGCAAATGGCCATTCAGGCCAGCGGCAATCAAGGCACGGCACTGCAACAAGTCGCCCAGGGCGGGCTGCTGCAGAACACCCGATTGCTGGGCAGCGCCAACGTGGTCAACAACCTTACGCAACTCAACGTCGTACTGAACAATAACGGCAGAAGCGCCGGTGCACTGGATTGCAACCTGACCCAACTCGGGGCCCTACGCAATATCGGATATTGAACTACGCTGAGTCTCGATCATTGGGCTTAAAGGGACGGCTTATTCATGTATCGATCAGTATCACTGCGTGCCGCAGTGTGTTTGAGTACCCTTCTCCCGGCGGCAATGCTGCAAGCAGCACCCGACGCCGATGTAGAAGCCCTGAAACGGGAACTTCTGGAACTGAGACAACGATACGAACAACAACAACAAGCGCTGGCGGTACTTGAACAACGGGTCCGCCAGGTAGAAGAAACACCCGCGGCCCCACCGCCAAAACGACTGGCGAAATCGCCGTCCGACATGAAAGGCAATCGCGTCGCCGCCGGAGCCGCCACAGGCACCGGTGCGGCCGCTGCATCGGGAGGCGCCGCCGGGGGCAGTGGCGCTTCCTATGGCCAATCGCTGGCCGATGATTCACAACCGGCGCAGAGCGTTTCCAACCTGTATGACGAAGCCAGCGGTTTCTTTGGCGGCGGCAAGTTCAGCGTGGAAACCGGCCTGACCTATTCACGCTACGACACCCGTCAGTTGATCCTGAACGGGTTCCTCGCGCTGGATTCGATCTTTTTGGGCAACATCAACCTCGACCGGATCAAGGCCGACACCTGGACCCTGGACCTCACCGGCCGCTACAACTTCGATAACCGCTGGCAGTTCGACCTGAACGTGCCGGTGATCTATCGCGAGTCGACGTATCAATCCGGCGGCGGCAACGAGGGCGCGGCTGGCGTAACAACAGAAGAAACCGTCACCAAGGATCCAACCATCGGCGACGTCAACTTCGGTATCGCCTACAAGTTCCTCGACGAATCGGTCAACACCCCGGACGCCGTCGTCACCTTGCGCGTCAAGGCGCCGACCGGCAAAGACCCGTTCGGCATCAAACTGCGCCAGACCGACGCCAACTCCAACCTGTTCGTCCCCGACACCCTGCCCACCGGCAACGGCGTCTGGTCGATCACGCCGGGTATCTCGCTGGTCAAGACGTTTGACCCGGCGGTGCTGTTCGGCAGCCTCTCCTACACCCACAACCTCGAGGAGTCGTTCGACGACATCAGTTCCACGGTCAACCAGAAAAACCCGGGCAAGGTGCGCATCGGCGACAGCTTCCAGATCGGTGCCGGTATCGCCTTCGCGCTCAACGAGAAGATGAGTATGTCGTTCTCGGTCTCCGACCTGGTGCAACGCAAAAGCAAGCTGAAACAGGACGGCGGCGATTGGGAATCGGTGGTGTCCAGTGATGCCAACGCCGGTTACTTCAACGTCGGCATGACCATTGCGGCCACCGACAACCTGACGATCGTGCCGAACTTGTCGATCGGCATGACCGATGATGCGCCGGACTTCTCGTTCAGCCTGAAATTCCCGTATTACTTCTAAAAGCAAAAGATCGCAGCCTTCGGCAGCGCCTACAGTTCGTGTAGGCGCTGCCGAAGGCTGCGATCCTTTGATCTGTCGGCTTTTCGCTGCTGGTGCAACTCGCGACCACTTATCGGAAATACGTCCGCACCTGTCAGATCTGACAGGTGCGCCCTACCGCTGAATCCGCTTACATGACTCCAGCGCCTCGCACCTTGCAACAGGCCGTAACGGAGCATCGACATGAACCAGACGCCGGATGAAAACCGCATTCTCGCTCTGAATCCACCCTTTGTTTTGAAACAGGCCGTTTTGAAGGATGGGGGCTACGACGGTGGCATTTCGCTCGAGACCGTCGAAAATGATTTGCTGATCATCGTAGATCCGTGGGTAGGGATGGCGATGTATGACAACTGTAAAATGTATTTTGATGGCGTCGAAGTTGGGACAATTCCGGTCGATGAAAGCAACTTGAATAAGCGGCTCGAATTCAAAGTCCCCAAGGGTCAAGTCACCAATGGCGAAGCACTGATCGTTTACACCGTACAGCGCTTGGGTCAGGACCCGGTTAGCTCCGAGCCGGTACGGCGTGTGTGGGTCCAACTCACACAACCAGGTGGCACCGACAGCGACAGCGAAGAAGGCAACTCCGGCCTGATCTATACGCTTAGTCCGGATCCGTCCAATGGCGTGAATGAGGATTTGGCCCGGCGGGGAATCCGCATGAACATCGTACCCTATGAGAACATCGCCATCTTCGACACCCTTCGGTGCCGTTGGGGTGATCAGGTGGTGACGTACTACCCGGTCACCAGAGAGCAAATCGACGATCCGGTCAACCATCCGATCTTCGCTACCTTCACCGAGGACGTCATCAGGGCGCAAGGCAACGGCAACAATATCGAAGTGAGCTATCAGGTCGTCGACCGGGTGGGTAATCTGCCGGATCCGAAGGCACGGTGGGCGAAAATCACTTACGTCTCGGTGGATCTGAACAATCGCTTGCCGGCGCCGACGATCTGGGTCAACGGCCAGAACGTCACCACCATCGACCTGAAGGTACTGGGCACGAGCGACGCCGCTGCCCGGGTTTACTTCACAGGCCCCGACTACCAGGCTGGTGACAAGGTCGTCCTGACCTGGTCCGGCACGACGTCTGGAGGACAGCCCGTGACCGTCGGCCCGCTGGAAAAAACTGTCGACAGCGTGCCCGGCCATCACGACTTCCCGATCCCGAACGACAAGATCACAGCGATCGTCAACGGTTCGGCCAAGGTCGGCTTTCAGCTGCTGCGCGCCGGCGCACCTGCGCGCCCCTCCAATGACATTGTGATCGCGGTCACCGGCGAAGCCAGTCAGTTGAAACCGCCAACGGTTGTGCAGGCGCCCGATTACAGGCTGAACCCGAATCTGCATCAAAGCGGATTTACCGTGGTGTTTGACACTTCGACGTTTGGCGCCAATCACGAAGTGCAACTGGAAATCGCCGGCAGACCCGGCGCCGGCTCAGTGCCTCCCCAGCACAAGCCGGTGGCGGGACAGTCGAAAGTGCAATTCGATATCGATTCTTCTATCACCGGGGCAAATCTGCAGCGCAGTGTGGAATTGAAATACAACTTGATCGTCAATGGCCAGCCGACGCCTGTGCAGAGCGTGACGTTGTTGATTGGCGAGTTGCTGCAATCGAGCATGCCGATGCCGAAACTTGAGGGTTTTGATGGTGAGGTGCTGGATGTTGGAATGCTCAACGATGACACGAAGGTTTTGTGTGAGGCTTGGCCATTTCAGCAGGCGGGATTACCGATCTGGTTAAGGTATGTGGAGACGTTCACGAGTGGTGGAGAGCGCGTCAAGGAGCAGTTTGTCGGGGCGGCGCATGATCAGGTAGGGGGGCTTGATTATTTGGCTGAGGTGGAGTGGTTGCGCGGGTGTAAGGCTGATTCGAAGTTGGCTGTTGTATTGAAGGTGGGATTGCATGCGGGGGCGGTTGAGAGTGACGCGGTGGCGTGTCGGGTGAGGAGTTATGGGGTCAAGGCTGGGTTGGATGATTTGACTACGTTTGATGGCTATGACTGGAATCATTGGGCATTATCCAATTATCAGATACCATCAAAGATTACGCTTGCTGATAACGAGTATTTTTTAGAATCAATCAGTAACCCCTCGTACCATCCCAACACATGGCTTAGCAAGTGCTTTCAAGGGATCGAGACGGACTCTCCATTTGAATTCAGCCTTGATCACAGGTCTTCAACTCCATTAGACATTCGACTTTTTCAAAATGGCGTCGAAGAGCATTACGAACAGGTCGCTAAAAGCGAAATATGGCAGACCACAGTCGTACGCTTTTACTCTGCGAAGTCTTCTACGCCGGGAACTTTGATGCTGAGTTATTCTGCGTACAGCCCCACACACATTTTCTCTATCAAAAATCTACGACTGAGAAAACTATGATTAGTATTTAAAATTTTAATTATGAAGATTAAACCGTAACGCTCACCTAATCTGATGCTTATGCAACAACCGATAAAACGTAGGCCGCGAAACCCCTAAAACTTTCGCGGCCACACTCAAATTATCACTGTGCCGGTTCAACACATCACACAACGCCTGCCGTTCCGCCCGCGTCTTATAATCCTCCAGCGTGCCCATCGGCGTGGCGATGGAATGCTGACTGATCAACCCTAAATCCCGCGCCTCGATCTGGCGGCCTTCGGCCAACACCAACCCACGCCTGACCCGGTTAGCCAGCTCGCGCACATTGCCCGGCCAGTCGTGCTTGCCCATGGCAATCAGCGCGTCTTCGCTGAAGCTTCTTGGTCGGCGCCCGGTTTCATGGCTGTAGAAGTGCGAGAAATGGTTGGCCAGCATCGATAGATCGCCATGACGTTCACGCAACGGCGCGGTCACCACTTGCAGGACGTTCAGCCGGTAATAAAGGTCTTCACGAAAGCGCTTCTTCTCGATTGCTGCTTCCAGGTCAACGTGGGTTGCGGCCAACACGCGCACATCCACCGGTATCGGCTGACTGCCCCCTACCCGTTCAATATGCTTTTCCTGCAGAAAACGCAGGAGGTTGGCCTGCAATTCCAGCGGCAGGTCGCCGATTTCGTCGAGGAACAACGTGCCGCCATTGGCCGCTTCGATGCGTCCGACCTTGCGCTGGTGTGCGCCGGTGAACGCGCCCTTTTCGTGGCCAAACAATTCGGACTGAATCAAATGCTCTGGGATCGCCCCGCAGTTGATCGCTACGAACGGTTTGTTGTGGCGCTGGGATTGGCGGTGCAAGGTGCGCGCGACGAGTTCCTTGCCGGTGCCGCTTTCGCCGCGAATCAGCACGGGCGATTCGGTCGGGGCCAGTTTGCTAAGGAGTTTGCGCAGTTCGCGGATCGGTTTGCTGTCGCCGAGCAGTTCGTGCTCCGGCTGATCGACATGAATCGTACCCTGCCCGCGCAGGCGTGCCATGCCGAAGGCGCGGCCGAGGGTGACCTGTACGCGGGAAACGTCGAAGGGCAAGGTGTGGAAATCGAAAAACCATTCACAGACGAAGTCACCTACGTTCTGCAAGCGCAGGACTTCCTGATTGAGCACGGCGATCCACTCGGTGCCGCTGCGGCTGATCAGCTCTTTGACGGCTTCGGGTCGTTCCAGGTGGTAGGGCTGCAAACGCAGCAGGCCGACATCGCAGGCCCGGGATGCGGCGTTTTCCAGATTACAACTGTCGACATCCCAACCCACAGCGCGCAATCCGGGCAACAGGCGATAACAGTCGTCGCAGGGATCGACCACCAGTAAACGTCTCGATGCAGGCGCTTCGCTCATGACTGTTCCTTGGCGCCAAATTTGATAAATGATCGTAAAAACAGTCATTTGGCAGACCCGGTTGTAACACTAGCAAGATTTTGACGGGGGCTTGTACCGATTGCTTATAGGCTGGGTATTAAAAGAGTTATAAGAAAGTTGGTTGTTAGTTAGCTATCGACTATTTGCCGTGAATCAAAGAGCGGCCCCTCACCCTAGCCCTCTCCCGAGGGAGAGGGAACTGACCGAGGTGTTTACGCGAGGTCAGCCGATCTGAAAGACCGAGCCGAACTCGAGTTTGAAAGGCCCACAACTCGGCTCCCTCTCCTCGGGGAGTGGCTGGCGTGAGGGGTGAATTCAGCGCGGTGTTCGGACATGTGCAGGATTAACGAAACGAACTTACGTTATGTAAAGAATCTGAAATTTCTTTGTTTCACGTGTGACCCGCCCCCCGGTTGCGTGCATCAGTACAAGTAACCCGCCGCACGGTAAGCCCAACCGACGGCACATCATTTGATTGGGCGCCAATAGAGAGAAGACCCCATGACTGCCCCGCTGCGTATCAACGAAGCTCTTTTGATTGCCAACCACGCGTTCAAGCCTTTTCAATGCGTGGCCTGGGCGCCACAAGACGGCAATGGCGAACTGAGCCTGACCGTCGTCGACCGCACCAACTCCCACATCGGTCGCAAACAGATCCCGAGCAGCGCCTACTCTGACCCGGCGCAACTCGAACAACTGCTGCAGCAGGCCCGCGCTGAGCTCAGCGAAGACGGCCACACACTGCAATCGTGGTCGATGCCACACTGATTACCGAACAAGGGCGGATGACGTTAAAGTCATCCGCCCTTGTTGTATGCGTAGTCAAATAAGCAACGTACTTGCAGCGCAGTTTCATCCAAAGTACTTGGCTCGCTTGCGAGTGGTTCAACAAGACACTGTTCTGGCACAGTGCGACCGTCCTTCTGTTAGTTCCCCCAGTTGTACTTCTCGCGGTTCAGGGATTGAATGTTTCGCTCGTGCAGTCAGCCTCCCAACCACTGGGTATCGGCTCAGGCACAAGGAGACGCGTGCATGTCCACCCTGAGCCCTTACGCGCTGCCTACTGCATGGACCGCCCCCGGTTCGCTCGACCCGACATTCGCCATTGGCGGTGTTGCGCAGGTGTACTTTGCCGGCAGTTTGTCCAGCCAGACCCAACATGTCACGCTCGATGCACAGGGTCGGATTCTGGTCGCCGCCAAGGTCGGTACATCCAAGGGGAGTCGTTTTGGCCTCGCGCGGCTGCTGGCCGATGGTTCGGCGGATTTGTCGTTCGGCTTTCAGGGCAGCGTGATCGGCAGTTTCGTCGAGGGTTTCGAAGCCAAGGCCGGCAAGGTTCAGGTGTTAGCCGACGGCAAGATTCTGCTGGCCGGCCTGCATTATGAAAATACCCAACGCACCCTGCCCGCCCTCGCCCTGTTCGATGCCAACGGCCAGCCAGACCGATTCTTCGGCGATGACGGTTTCCAGGTGGTGCGACTGCCCGGCGAGCTGTCCATGGGCACCCGCGACAACTGGTTGCCGCCGGGCGTGCCGGGCGTCGAAGCCTGTGACTTTGTGGTGCAGGAAGACGGCCGTATTCTACTGATCGCCAACCATCATTTCAGCCTTGCCGACCACGCCGGCATATTGATCCGCCTGCAACCCGATGGATTTCTCGACGAATCATTCAACGGACGCGGATTTGTAGTGGTCCGCCACCTGCTGCTCAATACCTGGCTGAGCACGCTGTTGTTGAAGGAGGATGGGCGCATCGTCGTCGCAGGTTCCATCGACTTTCCTCAGCAAGGCCTGCTGGCGGTGTATCGGCCCGATGGCAGCCTGGACGAGCGCTTCGCCGTCGATGGCTTCATGGCCTTCAAGGCTCACGGCAACAGCGCTCAGGTCAGCCAGATTATTGAGTCCGACGACAGGCTTTATTGCTTCGGCAGCAGCCGCGATCCAATCCGCTGTTTGACGTTTGTCCTGCACGCCAACGGTCGACCGGACCTGCACTGTCATCATGGCCAGCCACAGGTGTTGGACATCGGCCCCAGCGGATGCCAATGGAACGCCGCCCAGCAAATGAGCGACGGCCGCATCGTCGCCGTGGGCGCGACCATCGGCGGAGTCGAAGCTGACTTCATGGTGGCGCGCTATCAACTCGATGGCAGCCTTGATCCAGCGTTCGGTGAGGGCCATGGCTGGTTGCGCACGCGACTGGGGCGAAGTCTCGATACCGCCAATTCACTGACCGTACATACTGACGGGGCGATTGTGGTAGGTGGCTATTCGCTGGATGGCAACTACCGGGCAATGGTTGCGCGTTATCTGAATCCATAGAGCATTCAACAGCCGACATGAGGATCGAGGTTATCGGCGACTTGATCTTCCCTGAAACATCCGGCAACTTTCGCGCTTCTAAATAAAAGGAGCAGCCGATGTCCGGTTCAATCGCCCAGGCGTTCGCGCACAACTTCCTCGGGCAATCGCCACGCTGGTACAAGGCGACCATCGTCGGTTTTCTCATTCTCAACGCCGTGGTGCTGTTCACCGTCGGGCCGGTCGCCGCAGGCTGGTTGCTGGTGATCGAATTCATCTTCACCCTGGCCATGGCCCTCAAGTGTTATCCGTTGATGCCTGGCGGCCTGCTGTTGATTGAAGCGTTGCTGTTGAAGATGACCACGCCGCAAGCGCTTTACGATGAGTTGCTGCACAACTTTCCGGTGATCCTGCTGCTGATGTTCATGGTTGCCGGCATCTACTTCATGAAAGATCTGCTGCTGTTTCTCTTCTCGCGGCTCCTGTTGGGCGTGCGCTCGAAAGCGATTCTGGCGCTGATGTTCTGCTTCTTGTCAGCGTTCCTCTCTGCGTTTCTGGATGCGCTGACCGTGACGGCGGTGATCATCAGTGCGGCTGTCGGCTTTTACTCGGTGTATCACCGCGTCGCGTCGGGCAATGATCCACGCAAGGACAGCGAATTCGCTGACGATCAGCATTTACCGTCGCGACACCATGAGGACTTGAATCAATTCCGCGCTTTCCTGCGCAGCCTGTTGATGCACGGAGCGGTCGGCACAGCGCTCGGTGGGGTTTGCACCTTGGTCGGTGAGCCGCAGAACCTGTTGATCGGCCATGAGATGGGCTGGCATTTCGGCGAGTTCTTCCAGAAGGTAGCCCCGGTGTCGCTGCCGGTACTGGCGGCGGGTCTGGTCACTTGCGTGCTGCTGGAGAAGCTGCGCTGGTTCGGATACGGCACGCTGCTGCCAGACAACGTCCGCGCCGTGTTGGCCAACTACGCCGCCGAGGACAACGCCAAACGCACGCCTCGTCAGACGGCGGCGCTGCTGGTGCAAGGGGCGGCGGCGCTTATCCTGATTGGATGCCTGGCGTTTCACTTGGCTGAAGTTGGCCTGATCGGGTTGATGGTAATCGTGTTGATCACCGCGTTTACCGGGATCACCGACGAGCATCGTCTGGGCAGCGCGTTCAAGGACGCCATGCCGTTTACTGCACTGCTGGTGGTGTTTTTTGCCGTGGTGGCGGTCATTCACGATCAGCATCTGTTCGTCCCACTGATCGAGTGGGTCTTGGCGCTGCCGATGGATCAACAGCCGGGCATGTTGTTCATCGCCAACGGCTTGCTCTCGGCGATCAGCGACAACGTATTCGTTGCGACCATTTACATTACCGAAGTGAAACAGGCTTTTCTCGCCGGGCACATGACTCGCGAGCACTTCGAGACATTGGCGATTGCGATCAATACCGGCACCAACCTGCCGAGCGTGGCGACCCCTAATGGTCAGGCAGCGTTTCTGTTCCTGCTGACCTCGGCGATTGCACCGCTGGTGCGTTTGTCGTACGGGCGCATGGTGTGGATGGCGGTGCCGTATACCGTGGTGATGGGACTGCTGGGCTGGTATGCGGTGAGCTATTGGCTCTAAGCAACACTGAATAAACCTGTGGGTTACCGGGGTTTGCACGCGCCGCGAAAACCTGTGGGAGCGAGCCTGCTCGCGAAGAGGTCGTGTCAGGCAACGAATCTGTTGAATGACACACCGCCTTCGCGAGCAGGCTCGCTCCCACATTGGTTTTGGTGTTGGGTCAGTGCGGGAGGATGTATTTTTCGATCGCCAGGACGACGCCGTCTTCAGTGTTTGGCGCTGTAACGACATCAGCCTGGTGCTTCACCGCCTCTTCCGCCTGGCCCATGGCAATCGAAAAGCCAGCGCATTTGAACATCGCCGGGTCGTTGCCGCCGTCGCCGATGACAGCGGTTTGCTCCAGCGGCACGCCGAGGTATTCGGCGATGGTCGTCAATGCCGTGCCTTTGTTGGCCTCAAGCGCCGTAACGTCGAGATACACCGGCTGCGAGCGCGACACTTGCGCCATGCCGTTGACCTTGGGCAACAACTGCGCCTCCAGCTCAATCAGCAACTCAGTGTTGTTGCTGGTAGCGACGATCTTGTCGATGCGCTCCAGATACGGTTCAAAACTCTCGACCACCACCGGCGGATAGCCGAGGCCACTCTGTTCACGTGGGACCATCGGCCCGTGCGGGTCCTTGAGCAGCCAGTCGCCACCGCTGAACACCCAGATTTCCACCTCCGGTTGATCGGCAAACTGCGCCAGAGCAATCAGCGCGGTCGTCGCCGGCAAATAATGCGCGGCCAACAGCGTGCCGTCCGCTTTGACGATGGTGCCGCCATTGAACGCCGCTGTCGGCAGATCAACGCCTAGCGCCTCGATCTGCTGCAACATGGCTTTCGGCGGACGGCCGCTGGCGAGGCTGAACAGCACGCCGGCATCGCGCAGCGAGCGCACGGCGTCGATGGTGCGTTGGTTCAGCGTGTGATCCGGCAGCAACAGCGTGCCGTCCATGTCGCTGAGCAGAAAACGTATGGGTTGTTTCGGCAAATCACTCATCCGAGACCATGCCAGACGCGACCATCGCGAGTCAGGAGATCTTCGGCTGCTTGCGGGCCATCTTCGCCGGCCGCATACGTCTCGACGCTCGCATCCTGCTGCCAGGCATCAAGGAAAGGCTGCACGGCTCGCCAACCGTTCTCGATGTTGTCGGCACGCTGGAACAGCGTCTGATCACCGGTCAGGCAGTCGTAGATCAAGGTTTCGTAGCCGGTGGAAGGCTGCATCTCGAAGAAATCCTTATACGCAAAACCCAGTTCGATATTGGCCATGTTCAGCGCCGGCCCCGGGCGCTTGGCCAGCAAGTCGAACCACATGCCTTCGTTTGGCTGGATCTGGATGCGCAGGTAAGTCGGCTGCAACTCGTCGACTTCGGTGTCGCGGAACTGCGCGTACGGCGCCGGTTTGAAGCAGATGACGATCTCTGTGTCGCGCACGCTCATGCGCTTGCCGGTGCGCAGATAGAACGGCACGCCGACCCAGCGCCAGTTATCGATCATCACCTTGAGCGCTACGTAGGTTTCCGTGGTGCTGTCGGGCGACACGTTGGCTTCTTCGCGATAACCCTTCAATGGCTGGCCATCGCGCTCGCCGGCGCTGTACTGGCCGCGCACCGAGTTGGCCCGGGCCTCCTCTGTCGACCAGGGACGAATCGCCCCGACCACTTTGGCTTTCTCGCCGCGCACCGCGTCAGCGCCGAAAGCAGCGGGAGGTTCCATGGCGACCATGGCCAACAGCTGGAACAGGTGATTGGGCACCATGTCGCGCAGTGCGCCGGTGTGTTCGTAAAAGCTGCCACGGGTTTCCACACCGACGGTTTCCGCCGCGGTGATCTGCACGTGGTCGATGTAATGATTGTTCCAGAACGCTTCGAACAGGCTGTTGGAGAACCGGCTGACCAGGATGTTCTGCACGGTTTCCTTGCCCAGGTAATGGTCGATCCGGTAGATCTGCTTCTCGCTCATGACCTTGAGCAGGCAAGCGTTCAGGGATTCGGCGGTGTGCAGGTCGGAGCCGAACGGCTTCTCGATCACCACTCTTCTGAACGCTTCGGGGGTTTCTTCAAGCAAACCGGCGCTGCCGAGGCGGCGCACTACTTCGCTGAAGAAACGCGGCGCGGTGGCCAGGTAGAACACCGCATTGCCGGTACCGCTGTCGGCGATTTTCGCCGCCAGCGCTGAATAGGTGTTGTCGTCCAGGAAATCGCCCTGGACGTAGCTGATGCCTTTGGCGAGCTTGGCCCACAAGACCGGATCAAGCATCTGATCGCCCTTGCCGACCTTCGCCGCCACTTCGGTACGGATGAAGTCTTCGAGCTTCTGCGCAAAGGCTTCATCGGTAATGGCGTTGTGATCAACGCCGACGATCCGCAGATTGTCGTCGAGCAGGCCGTCGCGACTGAGGTTGTACAGCGCCGGCATGAGCAGGCGCTTGACCAGGTCGCCGTGGGCACCGAACAGGAACAGCGTGGTCGGTGGTGCGGGTTCTGCCTTGGATTTTCTGCGGATCGTACGGGTCATTTTTTCGCGGTCTCCACGTGGCCGCCGAAGCCGAAGCGTTGTGCCGACAGGATCTTGTCACCGAAGGTGCCCTGCCCGCGCGAGCGGTAACGGGAGAACAGCGAGTTGGACAGCACCGGTACTGGCACTGCTTGCTCCATGGCCGCTTCGATGGTCCATTGGCCTTCGCCGCTGTCAGCCACGGAACCGGAGAAACCGTCGAGCTTCGGATCGCTGGCCAGTGCGTCGGCAGTCAGGTCAAGCAACCACGACGACACCACGCTGCCACGACGCCAGACTTCAGCGATATCGGCCACGTTCAGATCAAATCGCTGATCTTCCGGCAGGCGTTCGCTGGATTTGGTCTTGAGAATATCGAAGCCCTCGGCGAACGCGGCCATCATGCCGTACTCGATGCCGTTGTGAATCATCTTCACGAAGTGCCCGGCGCCGGCGGGACCGGCGTGGATGTAACCGTGCTCGGCACGGTGGTCATCGGACTTGCGATCCTTGGTGCGCGGAATGTCGCCCATGCCCGGCGCCAGTGCGGCGAACAGCGGATCGAGACGCTGCACGGTTTCGGCATCGCCACCGATCATCATGCAATAACCGCGTTCCAGGCCCCAGACGCCGCCGGAGGTGCCGACGTCGATGTAGTGCAGGCCCTTGTCGTTCAGGGTTTTGGCCCGGCGAATGTCATCCTTGTAGTTGGTGTTGCCGCCGTCGATGATGGTATCGCCGGGTTCGAGCAGTTCGCTCAGGGTGTTGATGGTGTCTTCGGTCGGCGCGCCAGCCGGCAGCATGACCCAGACAGCACGCGGCTTGTCGAGGCCGGCAACCAGTGCTGGCAAGTCGGCGACGCCGGTGGAGCCCTCGGCGACCAGGTTATCGATGAAAGCGGTATTGCGGTCGTAAACAACGGTGGTGTGCCCGTTGAGCATCAGACGTCGCGCAATATTGCCGCCCATGCGGCCCAGTCCAATAATCCCGAGTTGCATGTGCTGATGCTCCTTACTACAAATAAATGTGTGTCATTGGTTATAGCCCAACGCGACTGATGGAGGTTAGTCCAGAGCGTTGCGATGAAGTTTCCGGGCATTGTGCCCGATCCAGAGTGATAACGCCCCGAATCCTGCCGAAGACACACCGACCATGAAAAATAAAAAAGTTCCCTTCCAGGGCAAAAGAAATCAAAATTGGCGCCGATAGTAAGTCAAGCGCCTCAAAACGAGGAGTGACTTACAGTTGATGCACGCCATTTGCGAGGTGAGCAATGGGCACAGTACATACAGCAATGCCGCCACAAACCCTCTACGTTACGATCCGTCGCGATGAATTGCGCCAGTTGAAAGACGAGCGCGACCAGTTGAAGCACGAATTGGCGCAATTGCGCGCACTGACCCAGGGCTCGCAGCCGCAACCTCGTCCGGTTGTGCAGCGCGCACCCCACGCCTGATCCCCGCCTGCTTCGGGAACGGCCCTCGTCGTTCCCGACACGTTGCACCCCTGACCGCTTGATACACACCAACAGCGGCGCTTAACAAATCTTTCACAAGCCCTTGGGGATACTTCGCCCCATTCTGGCCGTGCCTGCGTGTACGGCCTCTGTTCGTCGGTGTCATGGAAGCGTTTCCGGCGTGGGTCTGATGATTGAGCTGGAGCGCTGAATGGCATTGTTCAAACGCAGCAAAACGACTGCGACCGGTTTCGACTGGGCCGGATTCATCTGGTTGTTCGTCTTCTTCTGGTACTTCTCGGGCATCACTCAACTGCTGATCCAGCTGACCGGCACGTCTGGTTTCACGGGATTCCGTCAGGCATTCGTGATGAGCGCACTGTGGCTGGCGCCGATGTTGCTGTTCCCCAAACAGACGCGTCTGCTTGCGGCAATCATCGGTGTGGTGCTGTGGGCTTGCTCGATGGCCAGCCTGGGTTACTTCTTCATTTATCAGCAGGAATTCTCGCAGAGCGTCATCTTCATCATGTTCGAGTCGAACGTGTCGGAAGCCGGCGAGTACATGACGCAGTATTTCGCCTGGTGGATGATCCCGGCGTTCCTCGCCCATACCGCGTTCGCCTACTTTCTGTGGACGCGCCTGCGCCCGGTGTACATGCCCCGTGGTCGCGCACTGGTTGCAGCCACCGCAATCGTGATCGCCGTCGCCGGCTACCCGCTGATCAAACAAACCATGCGCATGGGCAATTTCGCCGAAGGCTTCGAGAAATTCGAAACCCGCATCGAGCCCGCCGTGCCGTGGCAGATGGCCGTGGCGTATCACCGCTATCTGGAAACGCTGGGGGACATGCAAGGCATGCTCGACAGTGCCAGCAAGATCCCGCCGCTGAAAAACCTCAAGGACGCCTCGGCCGGGCAACCGGCGACCCTGGTGCTGGTCATCGGTGAATCGACCAACCGTCAGCGCATGAGCCTCTACGGTTATCCGCGCAACACCACGCCGGAACTGGACAAACTCAAGGATCAATTGGCGATCTTCGACAACGTCATCACCCCGCGCCCGTACACCATCGAAGCGCTGCAGCAAGTGCTGACCTTCGCTGACGAGCAGAACCCCGACCTGTACCTGTCGACGCCATCGCTGGTCAGCGTGATGAAACAGGCCGGTTACAAGACGTTCTGGATCACCAACCAGCAGACCATGACCAAGCGCAACACCATGCTCACGACCTTCTCCGAACAGGCCGACGAGCAGGTGTACCTGAACAACAATCGCAACCAGAACTCGGCGCAGTACGATGGCGACGTCATCGAGCCGTTCAACAAGGCGCTGGCCGATGCGGCGCCGCGCAAGCTGATCGTCGTGCACCTGCTCGGCACGCACATGAGCTACCAGTACCGATATCCGCCGACGTTCGACAAGTTCAAGGATCGCCAGGGCGTTCCGGCTGGCGTGCGTGACGATCAGGTGCCGACCTACAACAGCTACGACAACGCGGTGCTGTACAACGACTTCGTGGTCTCAAGCCTGATCAAGGACTACGCCAAGACCGACCCGAATGGCTTCCTGCTGTACCTGTCCGACCACGGTGAAGATGTCTTCGACTCCGCCGGTCACGGCACGCTGGGCCGCAACGAAAACAAACCGACCGCGCCGATGTACACCATCCCGTTCATGGCCTGGGCCTCGCCGAAGTGGAAGGAAAACCACGACTGGAACTTCGCCGGCGACCTCAGCCGCCCGTACAGCAGCTCGCAACTCATTCACACCTGGGCGGATCTGGCCGGGTTGAGTTCCGATGAACTGGATCGCAGCAAAAGCCTGGTCAGCGACAGCTTTGTACCGCGCAAGCTGTTGATTGGCGACCCGTACCAGGCGCCGAGGCGCGCGTTGATTGACTTCAGTTTGATGAAGCCCAAACACCCTGCTCCGGCGGAAGTCGCGCAGAAGTAAAACGACAAAGGGCCGAGAAGGCCCTTTTTTGTGCCCATCGGCCGCAGTGTTTCTGTAATACGCCGCAATATTTGCGCTGAACCAGCGTTAACCCATTGTTAATGGCCGCGCCGCAGACTTTCTTTCGCGGTCTGCTTCACGGACGAACCGACTCCCACTTGTTCAGTAGGAGGCACCATGAAAACCACTACCTTCATTCTCACCACCCTGCTCGCCCTCGGCTCCACCAGCGCCTTCGCTGAAGGCGGTGCCGAACGCATGCGTTATTACTACGACAATTTCCCGGTCCAGCACGCGCAAAGCGAGCAGAAGACCGACGCCAGCGCGAAAGAAATCCGCGTCCCTGCTGACCAGACGGCGCAGGTGACCGAGTCTTATCGCGACTGAGCATTACCGAGCAACCGATGGACCTTCCGTGGCTCCGGTCTGGCCCGGGAGATGACAGTTCAGGCGCCCTGATCGGGGCGCCTTTTTTTATGTTGGTGATTGGCGGTGAGGAGCCTTCAGGCCTGCAAATCCTTTATCCAGAACAGCATCCGCCCGTGATCTGGATTGAACATCCCCGGTGCAAAGCCGAATTTGCGATATGAACCCTGCGCCACCGCATTGCCTTCCAGCACTTCCAGGGTGATCTTGCAGCAGCCACGCTGACGAGCGATTTCTTCAACTTTCTGCAGCATTTTCTGACTGAGCCCCAGGCCGCGAAATTTGCCGACCACGGCGACGTCGTGAACGTTGACCAGCGGTTTGCAGGCGAAAGTGGAGAACCCTTCAAAACAGTTGACCAGCCCGGCCGGTTCGCCGCCGACGAAGGCCAGCACACTGAAGGCATGCGGGCGGCGGGCGAGTTCTTCGGGCAGGCGTTGCAGCAGTTCGGGCGCGATCGGATGACCGCCGCCCATGGGATCTTCGGCGTAGTGGTTGAGCACGATGCCGATGGCTTCGGCGTGCACCGGGTTGCTGTAGCTGGCCTGAAGTACGAGTATTTCTGCGGAATCCATTTCCATCCCCGATAAGCAAAAAGCCCCGGCGCGCAAGGTGCTAGCTGAAAGGCCTGGGGGGGACCTTAGCTTGGGTGCGCCGGAGAGGGCAACTTGAAAAGCTGAAGATCAAAAGATCGCAGCCTCGTTGCACTCGTCAGCTCCTACGGTCCGATATGTGTAGGAGCTGACGAGTGCAACGAGGCTGCGATCTTTTGCGGTCAGTGGCCCCAGATCAGCTCTTCGGTCCAGCCCAGTTCGGCGAAATCTTCGGCACGCAATGCGCTTTCGCCGACACAGAAAAATTCATCCAGTTGCGGTGGCTTGACCGCCGTGCCGCTGAGCATGGCGTGCACCTGGCCACGATGATGGAGCTGGTGCTCGAACAGGTGCGAGAGCATGCGCAGGCGGCTGTCATGTTGCGGCATGTCACGGGCGATGGTGACGATTCTCGACAGGTCGGCATCGCGCAGTTGCTCGCAATAGGCGATCAGGCGGCGATCAACGCGGGCCTGTTCTGCACGCAGCGCCGCAGCCTCGGTAAACGGCTCGTCTGCATTGAAGAAAACATAGCAATCAGGGTGTGGCTCGTCACCGCGCAATTCCCGCTCCAGCGCGTCGACGTAGAACCAGTCGCAAGTGAGGATGTGGTTGAGCGTGAGGCGGATGCTGGGGAAGAAGCTCCCCCGTGGCGCCGCCAGTTCAGTGGTGTCGAGCTGGCTCCAGGCCTTTGCCAGGCGGTGATTGGCCCAGGCATTCTGATAGGCCATGGTCAGCAAATGATGGGACAGCGGTTGACTCATGTCGGCGCCCTCTTCTTTCAGGCTTCAGCGAAGCGCTGCAATTGCATCTCCTGCAAACGGCTGAGGGTGCGGCGGAACGGGAATTCCAGGTAGCCCTCGGTGTACAGCGCGTCCATCGGTACGCTTGCCTCGACGTACAGCGGCACCTTGCGGTCGTAGCATTCGTCGACCAGCGCGATAAAGCGGCGAACGCCATCGTCATGCACCGATAACTGCGGCAATTCCCGGTCACCGGCGACCACGCGCTCAGCGCCATCTTCGGTGCCCCGCGCAATGCGCCCTTCGCGTTTTTGTGCGCTGAGGTTCGGCACTTCGCTCAACAGAATAGCCCGGTAGCGATCACACAGGGCAATGAAGTCCATGGCGGCGAAAGGTTGTTCGCACAGACCGCTGTAGCGGCACCACAGCACCGATTCGCTGGCTTGCACGACGTTGAGCGTGCGATGGCCCACGGCGACTGGCTCATCGCTGACAGTCTCATCTGCAGCCAGCGACTTGAACACGGCACCCAGTGCGCTCGGTGAATCGGCTTCATTGACAAAATAGCGCTGCTCAATCGCTCCGGGATGCAAGCGATGATCCTCGGCGCCATTCACCGCCACCACTGTCATGTGTGCCTTGATAGCCGCAATCGCCGGCGTGAAACGGTCGCGATTGAAGCCGTCCGCGTACAGATCATCAGGCGGCAGGTTGGACGTGCAGACCACCACTACGCCTTCCTCGAACATTACCTGAAACAGCCGGCCGAGAATGATCGCGTCGCCGATGTCATTGACGAACAGTTCATCGAAACACAGCACCCGCACTTCGCAGGCCAGCTCTTTGGCCAAAGCGCGCAACGGATCGGCGATGCCACTGAGTTGAAACGATCGCTGATGAACCCAGCCCATGAAGTGATGAAAGTGTTGACGCCGCGCCGGCACGCGCAGGCTCTGGTAGAACTGATCCATCAACCAGGTCTTGCCACGCCCGACCGGCCCCCACAGGTACACGCCGTCGACCGAGCGGGCGCCGGCGTGCAAGGCTTCATGGCATTTTTGCAAGGCCCAGACCGCGTGTTCCTGGGCTTCATCCTGAATGAAACCCTTGTGGTCGACCGCGTATTGCCAGGCACTGAGGGGAGAGTCGAAAGTCATGCGCGGGAGTATGCCACGGGCGATTGGCCATTGCTGATTAACGGGCGTGGACGATCATTGTGGGAGCGAGCCTGCTCGCGAAGGCGGCTCGTCAGTCACCGAGATGCAGACTGAGCCACCGCTTTCGCGAGCAAGCTCGCTCCCACATAGGCAGTAAAACCTGACCTTTCAGGCAGTTATTGCTCGTTGCCCTCGCCGCCCTCTTCCGGCATTCTGCGCACCCATTTTCTGACCCGGCCCCGCCTTGCGGCGCGCACATCACCATGACCGCCTCTGACAAAACCCCGCGCAACAACGACCTGATCTACGGCCTCAACGACCGTCCGCACCTGACCGCCACGGTGTTCGCCGCGTTGCAGCACGTGCTGGCCAGTTTCGTCGGCATCATCACCCCGACCCTGATCATGGGTGGCGCCCTCGGTCTGCACAGTGAAATCCCCTACCTGATCAGCATGGCGCTGTTCGTCTCCGGCCTTGGCACCTTTGTCCAGGCCAAGCGCTTCGGTCCGGTCGGTTCCGGTCTGCTGTGTCTGCAAGGCACCAGTTTTTCCTTTATCAGTGTGATCCTCAGCGCCGGGTTCATGGTCAAGGCGCGCGGCGGTGGCACTGACGAAATCCTCTCGACGATCTTCGGCGTGTGCTTCTTCGCTGCGTTCATTGAAGTGGTGCTCAGCCAGTTCATCGGCAAGCTGCGCATGCTGATCACCCCGGTAGTCACCGGCACGATCATCACGCTGATGGGTCTGTCGCTGATCAAAGTGGCGATGACCGACATCGCCGGCGGCTTCGGCGCGCCTGACTTGGGCGCAGCCAGTCACGTATTTCTGGCGGCGCTGGTGATCGGTACCATCGTAGTGCTGAACCGTGTCGACGTGCCGTTTCTGCGCCTGGGCGCGATCGTCATCGGCCTGACCCTTGGCTACGTGGTGGCCTGGCTGATGGGCACGGTGGATTTCGCTTCGATGCCCGAAGTGCCGCTGGTCAGCGTGCCGGTGCCGTTCAAGTACGGCTTCAACTTCGATTGGGTGGCATTCGTGCCGGTGGCGGTGATTTTCCTCGTGTCGCCGCTGGAAGCGGCCGGTGACCTGACCGCCAACTCGATGATCTCCCGGCAACCGGTGAAAGGCCCGTTGTACATCCGCCGGATCAAATCCGGCCTGCTCGCCGATGGTCTCAACTCGGCCATGGCGGCAGTGTTCAACAGCATGCCGATGGTGACGTTTGCGCAGAACAACGGTGTGATCCAGTTAACCGGCGTGGCCAGCCGCTACGTGGCGTTTTTCATCGCCGGGCTGCTGGTGTTGCTCGGTTTGTTCCCGATGATCGGCGCAGTGCTGCAACTGATGCCGAAACCGGTGCTGGGCGGCGCTGAGCTGGTGATGTTCGGTACCGTCGCCGTGGCCGGGATCAAGATCCTCGCCGAGGCCGGCCTGCATCGACGCAACATGCTGATCGTGGCGATCTCGCTGGGCATGGGCCTGGGCATCGCGGCGGTGCCGGAAGTCCTGCGCGAACTGCCGCAAGCGCTGCGCAACATCTTCGAATCGCCAATCACTGTCGGTGCGTTGTGCGCTATCGTGCTGAACATCTTCCTGCCGGAAGAATTCATCGAGCTGGAAGAAGATGATTTCGACCCGGAAGCTTCGATTCTGCAGGTCATGGAAAACCCCGACGTCGCCGCCAAAGGTGAACCCGGCCAAGCGGCGGCTGTCGCACAGTTGAACCGCTGACGTCACGCCTCGAAAAAAAGGGCTGCACCGGCGACGGTTCAGCCCTTTTTTTGTCGAGAGATTTTTATGCGCCGCGTCCACGCCGTCATCCTGTCGCTTGTGCTGTTGTCGCTCAGCGCCTGCGCGCTGTTTCCCAACCGCGATCCGGTGAACATCAACGTGGTCGGCCTCGAACCGTTACCCAGCCAGGAACTGGAAGTACGCTTCGCGATCAAGCTGCGCGTACAGAACCCCAATGAAACGGCGATCGATTACAACGGCATCGCCCTGGATCTGGAGGTCAATGGTCATTCGCTGGCGTCCGGTGTGAGCGATCAGAGCGGCTCGATCCCGCGTTTCTCTGAAGCCATTGTCACGGTGCCGGTCAGCGTCTCGGCGTTCTCGGTGCTGCGCCAGACGCTGGGCCTGAGCCAGACGCAAAGCCTCGATAATCTGCCCTACGTGCTGCGCGGCAAACTGGCGGGCGGGTTGTTTGGCACGATGCGCTTTACCGACAGCGGCAAGTTGAGCCTGCCCAAGGCGAGTGCGGCGACCTGGTAAAAGTTTTCTGATCGCGCACCGATCCCTGTGGGAGCTGGCTTGCCAGCGATAGCGGTGCATCTGCCAAAAAGATGTCGACTGACATGGCCCCATCGCTGGCAAGCCAGCTCCCACAGGTTCAAAACAAGTATCAAGGTCAGGAGTTGAACCGCACCCCCGGCTTCGCACGCTCATCAACGGTCAACTCGAAGACATCCGGCCGCGCGTAGTGGCCGACCACATCGTAGTCATACCGCGCGCGGATCAGTTCATCAGTGTCGATTTCCGCCGTGAGCAAGCCCGCTTCCCCGCGCAACGGCCCCGCCAGCACATCGCCCATCGGACCGACGATCACGCTGCCACCGGCAATCAACGGTCGATCACCCGGCCAATTGGCAATCTCCACCCCCAAATCATCCGGCGAGGCCTGCACCTGACAGGCGCTGACCACGAAACAGCGGCCTTCGTGGGCGATGTGGCGCATGCTGACCTGCCACATCTCGCGCTCGTCCACGGTCGGCGCGCACCAGACCTCAACGCCCTTGGCATACATCGCCGTGCGCAGCAGCGGCATCATGTTTTCCCAGCAGACCACGGCGCCAAGCTTGCCGACCTGGGTGTCGAACACCGGCAGCGTCGAGCCGTCACCCTTGCCCCAGATCAGTCGCTCGGTGCCGGTGGGCATGAGCTTGCGGTGTTTGCCGAGCAGCCCGGCCTGCGGATCGAAATACAGCACCGTGCAATACAACGTGCTGCCAGCGCGCTCAATCACGCCGATCACCAGATTGGCTCCGGTGCGCGCTGACAATCCGGCCAGCGCTTCGGTTTCGGCGCCCGGTACATCGATGGCGTTGGCAAAATAACGTGCGAACGCCTCACGCCCCTCGGGCAGTCGGTAGCCCAATTGGGTGCCGAAGCCCTCGCCCTTCGGGTAGCCGCCGAGCAAGGCTTCCGGCATCACCACCAACGCGGCGCCGGATTCGCGGATTGCGTCTTCCCAAGCAAGGATCTGTTCAAGGGTTTCGCCTTTGCCGCCGGGCAATGCACCGATCTGCAACGCCGCCACTATGGATCTGGCCATCGTATTTACTCCATCAGGTTCAGGTGTTGCCGATTCTCCGGCGTCACGCGATCATGAATAAAGCCCTGCCGACTGCTGAATGATATGAGCCAAATGAATATCGCCGACATTGACCTCAACCTGCTGAAAGTCTTCGAAGCGCTGCACGACGAATCCAGTGCCAGTCGCGCCGCCCTGCGCCTGGGCGTAACGCAATCGGCAGTCAGCGCGGCATTGCGCCGCTTGCGTGAGGTGTATGGCGATCAGTTGTTCGTGCGCACCGGGCGCGGACTGGCGCCGACCCTGCAAGCCAATCAGCTGAAACCGGTGATCAGCGATGCGCTCAACAAATGCCGGCAAAGTCTGGCCATGCTCGATCCGGCGGCCAATCAATACGAAGGACGCTCGGTGGCGATCGGTCTGTCAGATGATTTTGAAATTGCCTACGGGCGCCACTTGATCGAGGAAATCGCCCGCCGTGCGCCGAAGCTGCGGTTGATATTTCGCCAGACCCACAGCCAGATCGTTGCCCGCGCGCTGATGGAACGCAGCATCGACCTGGCGATCACTGCCGGCGGCTTTTCCGAGCGTCTGCTCAGTCGTCAGGTGTTGGGGGAAGGCGGCTATGCGTGTCTGGTCGACCCGGCCAGTCTCGCGCCAGGCCAACAGCAGATCGCGTTGCAAGAGTTCGTTGAACGCGAGCACATTCTGGTGTCGTCGGGCGGCTTTATCGGCATTACCGATGAGGGATTGGCGGCAGTGGGTTTGAGCCGGCGAGTCTGCGCGTCGACCACGCATTTCGCCGCGCTGCCCTTTCTGCTCAAGGGCAGTCAGGCGGTGGCGACCATCCCGGCCCATGCCGCCGCAAGCATCGCGACGCTGAGCGGGCTGGCGTTGCTGCCCTGCCCTCTGGCTTTACCGCGCTATCCGGTGGAACTGGGCTGGCGCACCAGCACGCAGATCGATCCGGTGCTGGTCAAGGTTCGCGAGGCGATTGTCGCCACGTTCAGCCAGGCGTGAAGCGGATTATTTGTTCGCCGCCATCAAGCGATTGACTTCACTGCGCACCATGTTGGCGAACTCCGGCGGCGACATGCCGTCCAGTTCGGCGCGGACCCACTCGGCCCATTTGCCCTTGCGCTTGGAGCGCTCCCCAAACAAGCGCGCGGCTTCGCCTTTGGCTTTGCCCAGATTGTTCTGCCAGAGTTCGAACAGACGGGATTTCTCATCTTCCAGCGCTGCGCGCTCTGCGAGGGATTTGTCGGCCAGATTGAAACTCATGGGGATTTATCCTGCTGCGTAAAATGGCGACATCTTACACGCTCGATGGAAATCTCCGGTGCAGGTTTTTCCCTTCTCCACGAATGACATGCAACTTTTCGCCTGCCGCTACACTCCATTGGTCACTGTCCATTCACCTGCAAGGAGTCACCCAATGGCCCGTAAAACCGCCTCGCAAGCTGCCGAAGAGCAAATCAAGGATCAAGCTTTCAGCGAGCTTCAGGCTCTGATCGAAGAATCGGACAAACTGCTCAAGAGCAGCGCTTCACTGGTCGGCGAAGAAGCAGAAACGCTGCGTGCACAAATCGCCCAGAAACTGCAGCTGGCACTGGATTCGGTGTCCAGCGTGCGCGATCGCACCAAACCCGCCGTCGAAGCCACCGAAAACTACATCGGTGGTCACCCTTGGCAAACCGTGGCGATCTCCGCCGGTTTCGGCCTGGTGGTGGGCCTGCTGCTCGGCCGTCGCTGAGTCAGGCGCACAGAAAAAGGCGAACCTCAGGGTTCGCTTTTTTTATGCCAACCGCTTTGCTTTTCCATTACTGAATTCACCTCGGTATCCCAAGTCGGCGTACCTCGCCCAAACCACGCGGTCAGTCCCCTCTCCCCCCGGGAGAGGGCTAGGGTGAGGGGCTTTTGACCTTGTCACTGCAATCGTCAGAACAACAAAAGACTCACTCCCCCGCCAACTCCCGCAACTGCCCCAGCGTCTGCTCATCCAGTACGATCCCTTGCGCCATTGATCGACTGCGCTGCAAATGCCGGCGATCCCCCGGCAGTCGCTTGAGCCCGACCCCGTGCATCTGCCGCACGAGCTCTTCACTGCGCTGGGCGAAGCTCTGCCCTGCGGCCTTGCTCGGGTCGATGACGATCAACAGCTGACCGGTCCACGGGGTTTTCGCGCCGGGATGGTTGGACCAGTCAAACTCGAATGAGAAATTGCCGCCGGTCAATGCCGCCGCCAGCAACTCGACCATCATCGACAGCGCCGAGCCTTTGTGCCCGCCGAACGGCAACAAGGCGCCGCCTTCGAGAACCGCTTTGGGGTCCTGGGTCGGCTGGCCGAGGCTGTCGACACCCATGCCGGCCGGGAGTTTTTCACCTTTACGGGCTGCAATTTGCACATCGCCATGGGCGATGGCGCTGGTGGCAAGGTCGAACACAATCGGCGCGGCGTTGGCCCTTGGCGCGGCGAAGGCAATCGGATTGGTACCGAACAATGGCCGATCAGCGCCATGGGGCACCACGCAGGTCATGCTGTTGACCACGCTCAGCGCCACCAGACCTTCGTCGGCGAAGGGCTCGACATCCGGCCACAAAGCGGCGAAATGATGCGAGTTGCGAATCGCCAGCACCGCGATGCCGGCATGACGCGCCTTCTCGATCAGCAAGGGTCGGGCCGCTGCCAACGCTGGCTGGGCAAAACCGTTGCCAGCGTCAACCCGGACAAACCCCGGCGCGACATCTTCAACCTGTGGCACGGCATGGCCATTGACCCAGCCGCTTTTCAGCGTCGAGACATAACCGGGGATGCGAAACACGCCATGACTATGAGCGCCGTCGCGTTCGGCGTTGGCGCAGTTGACGGCGAGTACCCGTGCGACTTCGCTGGAGGTGCCGTGGCGCAGAAAAATCGTTTCAAGCAATTGCGTCAGTGCTTCGAGGGACACTGTGGACGAGCCATGATCGTGTGGCGCAGACATCTGAAGCTCCAGAATGATTATTGGAGGGAACAACAGCGTACGGTCGATTTTGCCCACCGATTAACCCTGTCCGAGCTGCCAGCTGTCAACCCTTCGATTCATTGCCATCGGTTGGCGCGCCCTGATGCACATTTTGATCTCGGCACGTGCGGTAACTGTCTACCGCAAGTGCTCCACTCTGCGCATTTACTGTTGAGTTCCAGCCCAATGGCGCCCTGTTCAGAGTTGCAATGATGTCCACCCCGACTGCCCCGCTGTTGTTTCCAGTGATATTCGATTCACCCGGCCTGCACGCTGACCTCGCTCCGGCACACGGTCTCAACAGCAAAGACTTCGACTGGCTTGCACACGCGCAACTCGCTACGCAATCGCTGCGCAACAAGCAAACCCCGCCAATGCTGGCCGAACGCATCCTGCTCAACGCCGACAAGCAACTGGCCGTGCCGCTGGCAGGCAGCTTCATACTCAGCGCAGGGCCGGATGACAACGGCGTGTTTCTCTATACGCCCTACGATGGCCTGAAAAAATTCGCTGACCGCCAGGCACTGACGGACGCCCTGCAGACACGCCTCGACAATGCCGGGGAAGCTGATGATCTGCTGGCTTTCCTCTCGGTTTCATTGCGCAAGGAACTGGTGGAAAAACGCAGTATCACCCTGACTTGCGAAACCATCGAAGGTGATGTGTTCGAGGACCAGCAATTGGCAATCGGCGACTCTCTGGAGAGGTGCGCCCGTGACCTGCTGGACGAGCTCAAACGCCTGCCATCCCTTGCAACGCTGCTGGAAAAGATTCTCGACGAACTGCTCGAAGCGCATTTTGGCGCGGTGCAACAATCGCTTACTCGCGTCGGTTTCTATTCGGTGACTTCTTCGGAGGGGAAACAGTGGGTCGACTCGCTGTCGCTGACTGAAGCGCTGTTGGTGCACTTTCACCGTCAGGGCTGGCCCCACGGTCAGGCCGTAGAATTCACCCATCCCGCCCGTTCGATACGCGAAGACGATCAGTCGGCCTGGACCAATGCGATCAAGTCGGCATCGGGAAAACTGACCATGCTGTTGTTTCGACAGCTTGAGGTGTTTTGGAACGGCGCCTCATTCGAAGGCTCGCCCAGACGTACTTTCTTCAGCCAGACGGTGCAGGATCAGGCGCGCGCGGATCTGATGATCAAGCGCGAAACGCAGATCCTCACCGCCGGCGAGTTCAACGCCCTGCACAGCCTGGTACGTGAGCCAACCGTTGCGGTACGGCGGCCAACGTTTGAAACCGTGTGTTTGAGTGAAGAGACAGCCTGTGTCGAGCTGGCCGGTTCACTGATGATCAATCACGACAAGGCTTATCTCTATACGCCCAGCCAGGGCCTGCAGGTACTCGCCGACTACGCGGATCTCAAACAGACACTGACCGCGAAAATGCGGGCTGCCGGACACGAAGACGAACTCTACGGGCTGATGAATCTGCAAGAACGCAATCGTTACCTTGGCTTCGCTAACGCGCAGGTATCCGGGGAAAACATTGGCGGTGAGATCATGACCACGCTGTTCGAGGCCATCATCACCAAGCAACGTCAGAACGTTGAATTCGTTCTGCAGCGTTTTCGTCAGAGCGAGCGCACCACTGACATCCATGCGCTCTTCGACAAGGCGTTGGATATCCGCTCAATGATTCATGAACGGCTGCTCAAGCTCGACGTCAATCAGCGCTGGAGTACCCGGCCGTTGTTTACCAGTACACCGCCATCGTCACTCGTGCAGGCAGACAAGGCTGCGCAGCAGGCGACACTTCTGGGACGGACGCTGGATAATCTGACCAGCCACTTCAAAGACCAGCCGACCGCGCACGGCGCAGAACAGCGCGTCTTTTTGGAAGGCATTCTGTGGAAACTGGCCCAGGCATTCGAAGACGGCCTGCGTGGTGAGGCGTACCTGCGCAGCCTCAGCGGGTCATGGCTGGAGGCGGAACGAAAGATCGTCGACACCGTGTTCGATTCCAGGCACCCGACACGCAGGGACCGCCAGTCACTCAATGGTTTTCGCCCCGATGCCTGGTCACTGACCCTCATCGGAACCGAGCCCAACGCTGCGCTGCCGCTCGCTCACTGTGTGCTGCTGACCGAGCGCGGCGGCATGGACGTGAAACATTCCGGGCGCGCCATCCTCTGGACACCGGCCCTGGGCCTGGAGCTGTTTGACGACATCGCCAATGCGCAAAAGCAATTGCAACAACGACTGGACGACAACAATCAGAGCCACACGCTGCTGGAAAATCTGCCAAAGGCGCAACACAGACTGGACCAGCAATACACCCTGGGCGAGTTTCAATTGATTAATGGCAGTGTCTCCCGAGACCGCATGCAATCTGCCATTGAACAGTTCTTGGCGGAATGTGAACTGCTGCGAGTTTGCATCAAGGAGCCAAAGACATTGGCGAGCTTCCTTGATCAAATGAAGAATGCTGTCATCGATACCAACCTGCGACGCGCGATCGATCTTGCAAGAACCCTTTCGCGTCATCTGGATTACCCGGACTGGTTGCGCATGGCCTCGGCGACGGAGCAACGCACGCAACTCGCGCTGCTGGATGAACTGCGGCATGCGTTCATCGATGGCAAGGATTTCCTCGATGAGGTCCCGGCGCTGGCCACTCATATCGAGCAGACCCTCAAAACCCTGCTCGACGCGCGATTTCCAGGCAACGGGCTCAAGCCACAGGACATCCGGATTACCCCCAATCTGATATTGGCCGGCCCTGCCTGCGACTTGCTGGAATTTGCCCTGCATCACTACAACGTCGTGCAAGGCAGCGGTTTCAAAGTCGCCTCGACAACGGCCACAGCCTTACCAAAAGAGTTTGCCCAGGCCGCGGTACGGCAATTACTGCAATCTCTTGATGTTGCTACCACCTACACCGCGAAAGTCACCGAAGCGCTGTCAGCCGACAGCCCGTCTGCTCGCACCAGCAAAGAACGGTTCTTGCGCCAGTTGCCCTGGCAATTGATGCAACACGCCCACTCGATGAAATTGCAGCAACAGCTCTCGGATACCGGCTATGACTACATTTGCCAGGTCCTCGACATGCCCGACGCGATAGCGCGCGCTGCGGTCGAGGGCGCTCATGCCATCGCCTGCCCCCTATCGCTGATCAAGACCCCAGGCGCTGATTGTGTCGACACACTCGGTTTGTATGTCTTCGGTCCGGGCGCAGAGAAAACAGGCCCCCGGATCCTCTATGCGCCTTACTCCAGGTATGTGTTTCGCGAATTCGAAAACGAAGCGCAGCTGATCGAGGCACTGAATACCCCCGGGCACTTCCAGGATTTGATCATCCGGCGTCTGCCTGAAGCTCAGCAGGCGATATTCAAGAGCCTGTTGAAAACAACGATCGGCAAAGACAGTGAAATCACTCTTCATGGCGCGCCCATCAATGGCAACGTGCTCGAGCGGTTTCACCAGGACACTTTGAGCCTTCTGCCGCAACTGTTGCGCAGCCAGCCACAGATCAATGGCCAAGCGGATTGGGAAGCGGTGAAGTTTCTCTTCAGTCACGGCGTGCGCCTGGTGCCACATTTGCTACCGGGCAAACTCGCGTCCGGTTTTTTTCTGTGGCGAAGCTACCAGGACTTCAAGGCGTCCGCCGAAGGCCTTCAGGATCACCACTGGGCAAATGCCCTGAAAAGCTTCATCGCAGGGGCGATTACCCTCTTCAGCCTGGGACGTCTGTCATGGGAAAGCGAGGCAGAAACGGCCGGCTCCGAATTCGCCGCAGAGGCGCAAGCACCTGCGGGTACAGCCACAACGGTGCAAGTCGCCTCTGGCTGGGCAAAGGTGTCGCCCGTCACGCCCGCTCGGATTGATTTGCAGCCCTTTGAAAGCAGTACGGCGCTGGAATCCCTCAAGCTTGATGCCAATAAGCTGGTCTATGGGGATTCGTCAACGACGCAAAAATACGCCGCCATTGCCGGCAAGGTGTATCCGGCAGTCCAGCTCGAAAAAAACTGGTATTTGCGCAAAAAAGACGGCAGTCAGGGGCCGGCACTCGAAGAGAAAAATGCCCGTCTGGTTGTTGCAAGCGCCAGCCAGCCGGTTCATCGCTGCCGATCAAAACGTCGTGACCCTGCTCAACATGAAGTCGAGGAGAACCGCTCAATAGAAATGTATATCCAGGCCAGAGGCATGGCCCAGATCCACCGTCGCTATCCGGCCAGGGCGTTCGTGATACAGCAAGCCGTAAACCGTGCAAGAGAATACGCAGTCAACTGCCTGCATAACTACGTTACACAGCGCAGCCATCCTGCGGGCACACGGCTGGAGACGGTTTTGAAGGAGTTCTTCGAGGTGCATGAGGTAACGCCCTTGCTGCTCACAAAACTCGAGAAAGTGATAATTCCTGTCTGCCAGGAATTGACGAACCCAAAAGATGATTTGCTCTACACCGAGCGCTTCTTTACTGGTCTGAATGGGCCTGGCAGCGCCAATACCGTTGCTTTCGTTTTCAAACAGGACAAACAAAAAATAATTCATCTCACCGAGGTTTTTTTCAATCCCAGAATGGACAAATACACCGCCCATCTGCCTCCTCGATTCAATGTTGATTCACACGCACGCGCGGTAACGATTATCCATGAACTCTCGCATCTGGTTTGCGACAGCGAAGATCTGGTGACGGTCCAGGCCATGGGGCCTTATCTCGACCTTATCGACACGACGACGGCAGAGGGGCAAGCGGCCAAGGACTCGCTTGAACGTTATCGCAGGTTATTGTCGCGCTACGGCAATCTCTCGCACCTGTTTGCGGTGAAATCCGATAACCACGTCTGGACCGATCTGGACAAAATGCCGACGCATGCCGCGGATTACCTGAAAATCCTCAGCCTTACCAAAACCACAAACCTTGCAGACGCGCGCCGAGCGTTTCGCAGTCCTGTTTCAGCAGACGCGCGGGTCGACGTGATGCTCGCCAACGCCGACTCGATCGCCCTGCTCATCAGCGAACTGGGGCGCCAGCTCGACCCGCTTCCCGCGCCCATACCGCTATCGGCGCCGGTTGCAGATCAGGCGGGATCCTCGCAAGCGCTGGCGTGACGACAAAAAAAATGCGCCGGCGTAACGCCAGCGCATTGCTCATGACCAGAGTCAAAAGTGATTACGGTCGGTTAGTCCTTCTGTTCGCGCAGCACATTGCCCGAGGCGCCGTCGATGCGGAACTCGTAGGCGGTGCCATCGGCCTTGCGCCCTTTGCCTTCCCAGTAGCCGTCATTATCGGCGCCGATCTCATAGACTTCGACATAGCCGGCTTTGGTCTTGGCGACCTCGATGGCTTTTTCGATGGTGATCCAGCCTGCGCCGGGCTTGTCCGCCAGAGCGGCACCGGCACCGAGCAAACCAGCAGTGGCGATCAGGGCTGCGAATGTCTTTTTGATCATTTTTTCACTCCATTTATGGATAGTAGGCAGTTGCTTCCTGTTTTTTTGGGCGCCACAGGGAAAAATAAGTTCCACGTTGATGGGTAAATGCCATGACGGATGTTCTCGGCAGCCTGCCGGCGAGGTTAGAATGAGCGAAATCAGGACGAGTCAATGACCCAAGACACTCTCTCGGAAGCCGAATACGATGCGATCACCGATGCCGCCGCGCACTGGTGCATGCGTCTGCACGCCGCTGACTGCACGGACGAGGAGCGTCGCGCATTTGAGACCTGGCACGCTGCACATCCTTTGCATGCCTTCGAATACGAAGCCATGCAAGAAATCTGGGAAGTCGCCGGAGATCTGCCTCGAACCGAGCCCGAGGCACTCGCGGCGCAGCGCAAGCCTTCGCGTTCGTGGCGCAAGTTCGCGGTCATTGCTGGCGCCTGCGCCCTCGCCTTGCCACTCGCGGCTTACAGCGGCTGGAGTCTGGGCTGGGTGCCCAACAGTTATCAGCATTACGCCGCCACCGACAGTGTGCGTCAGATCACCCTGAGTGACGGCAGCCAGCTCGAACTCAACCTGCACACCGACCTGAGCTTCAGCAATTACAAACATGAACGTCGCGTCACCCTGAACAAGGGCGAGGCGTTTTTTAATGTCAGCCATGACGCGTCTCATCCGTTCGTGGTTCGCGCCGGCGACGGCAAGATCCGCGTGACCGGTACGCGGTTCAATGTGTGGATGTACGAAGATCAGGTGCGGGTCAATCTGATCGAAGGTTCGGTGCTGGTCAGCAGCAATCGCGACTTGCCTGGCGACGGTCTGCGCCTCAGTCCCTCGATGCAGGCGCGCTACCGGCATGGCGATTACGCGCCGCAAATCAGTCAGACCTACCCTGGCGATACTTCGCTGGCCTGGCGCAGCGGCCGTTTGGTGCTCGACAACCTCGCGCTGCACGACGCCCTGCCGCTGATCAACCGTTACCTCGACAAGCCGTTGATGCTGGCCGACACCAGTACCGGCGCGATCCGCGTGGGCGGCGTCTACAACATCAAAGAGATGAACCACCTCGCCAACAGCCTGCCGAAAGTGCTGCCGGTCTATTTGACGCGCAACAAGGAAGGCAACCCGGTAATCAATTCGATGCCGCAACGCCCGCCGAAAAGCTGAAGGCCGCGTCCCTTGCGGGAGGCGGCCTTCGTTTGTTTCGAGCTGTGACTGTTTTACTGCGCTGCCACCTTCCCTGCCTGATCCTGCTTGATCGTCTGCACCTGATATTGCGGATCCGCCTGGATCTGCTGTTCGGTGAACGGCAGAACACTCCACTGCTTCTTCGAAAATGCAGCAGTCTGATCCCGCGAGTATTTCGACATCGGATCACTGGATAACGAGAACGCCAGCAGCCCTTGGGCGTGCGGGCCTTTTTCATCGAAGCTCACAACTTGCAGATAGCTGGTGCCGCTGACCACTTCAAGTTTGCCGTCTTCGCGGGGCACGCTTTGCATCGCGTTGTAGATGCCCAGCGTCCCCGGCCCGCCATGAATCGGCGTTTGCTGCCCGCCGCTGCTGACCACCTGGACATCACCCCAGCGGGTGTCAGGTTTCAGGCCCATTTTTGCGACCCGCTCGACCGACGCCAGCATCGCTTCACGCAGTGCTTTGGCGACGGCAGGTTGTTCGACTGCCAGGCCGCGAGGAGTGTGTTGCGCATCTGCCGGATTGAATGCAACACGCCAGATATCCGCTGATTCAAGCAGCGCCTGCATGATGTTCTGAAAATGCACCAGACCGAGCCCGGAATCCAGATTTGCGCGGCCGTCCCAGGCTTTGAGGCTGGCGCACGCAGACTTGAGTGTCGCGGCATCGCTGCCCAGATCGGCGCCGCAGAACTTCCGCAGATCGGGCATGACCTGCGCGGCCAGATAGACCTGATCGTCCATGACCATGTGCTGCAGATCCTTGACTGCCAGCGGGCCTTTCTTGCTCAGTTCACCCAAACGATCAAGCGCGAATCGTGAGCGCAGGCCCAGCGGTTGTCCTTCCTGACTGATCAGCGGTGAATAGCCGGTGAGCGGTTGAGCCGGGTTGGCCAGCCATGCCGAATCATTGGAGTGCTGAACGAAATCCCTGCGCAGCAATTGCGGCAACTGGCTGGAAGCGAAGATGCCCTTCTGCGCCGCGTGCGGATCGACATCCCAGGCACAGCCGCTGTTGGAACCGTCCAGCACGATCATGCGCAGACCGAGGCGTGGGTCGCTGCACTTGGCAAGTTTTTCCGCGCTGACGTTCGGTACCACCGACAGGTTCATGTACAGCGTCTGGCCCTTGTCATCCACTGCCAGGGTGTTGACCCACGGAATGCCCTGGATCTTGTGCACCGCGTCTTGCAGATCCTTGAGATTGCTGGCCTGGTTCATCGCATACCACTGTTCGAGCACGCGGTCGTTGTCGAGGTTGGCATCGCGCAAGCTGTAGGCATATTGCCTGTCCCAGTCGAGCTTGCCCGGCCATTGCACGATCGGGCCGAACTGCGAGCTGTAGATGTCGCGCGCAACCGCTACGACCTGCCCGTCAGCCTGCTTGACCTGCACGGCAACCGTCTGTTTGTTCAGCGGCAGCGACTTGCCATCGAGCAAATACCGAGTCGGATCCTTTGGATCAAGTTGCAGGCGATACAAGGTGAAGTGTTTCGACGAATCGACGGTGTGGGTCCAGGCCAGATGCTGGTTGAAACCGATATTGATCATCGGCAATCCCGGCAAAGCGGCGCCCATCACATCAAGCTTGCCGGGGATGGTCAGGTGCATCTGATAAAAGCGCATCCCCCCGACCCATGGGAAATGCGGGTTGGCCAGCAACATGCCACGGCCATTGAACGAGCGCTCGCTGCCGACCGCCACGGCGTTGCTGCCGCGATCCAGGGCGAAACGTTGCTGGCGCGCGTCGGCCAACTGGAACGCCTCGGTGTCGCGCTTCACCTGCGCGGTCGCTTGCGGCGGCGTCGCGCCAGCAAGGGCTTCGGCGAACTGCCCCACCCCACCTTCAACCAACAGGCGCCGCGTCAGTTTGACCAGATCCTCGGCGCTGATGTCACGTACCCACTCGCCCTGGCATTGCTGCGGCAACCCTTGCTGACGGCGTTCAGCCAGATAGCGGTTGTAACCGGCGGCATATCCCTCGACCAGGTCGCGGACCTGCGTCGGTTGCGCCTGCCAGAAGGTTTCGACCGCTTCAGGGGTATTGAGCCAGGTGAAGAACACATCACTGACGCGGTTTTGCCGTTGTTCAACAGTGAACTGCTCCGGGCCGAAATATTGGGAGCGCTGACCATTGACCGTGACGATCTCGTTGGCCAGCAGGCACAGATTGTCCTGGGCGTAGGCGTAACCGATGCCGAGACCCAGACCGCGCTCGTTTTCAGCGCGAATGTGCGGCACGCCGAAACTGGTGCGGCGAATATCGGCGCTGGTTTGTGCAGCCGGGCTCAGTGCATGGGCCGACAGGCTCAGTCCGAACAAGGTGCTGGCGAGGGCCAGCCCGGTGAGTTGCCTGGAAATAATCACGCTTGCTCCTGATCGAAAGGTCGATTGCCCCTGCGTCCACGCGCAATGAGCCTGTCGAAGAAACGAAGCTGAGGGAAAAAATTTAGCGGGTAGCCCATTGGGGCAATGCCGTCATCACAAGGCTGAGACGAATTAGCGACGAAATTTCTACATCTTTTCTTTCATGATTTGTCGTGCTGAAACGTCTTGTTTAGAGAGCGCAACAAAACCTTTCCCGATCTGGCTCTGAAAAGGAGTAATCGCATGTACAACTCGCAACTACCAACGGACGGTAGCCAGACGCCACAGGGCGTTTCCATGAGTTCGCACTCTGGCAATTTCACCCAGCGCGGCGAGCGCCCGGGCAACGAGCGTATTCGCGTGCTACTGAAGAGCTTCGGCCTGCGCACCAGCCTGATTCGCCTGAAAGTCATCGACGCCCTGCTCGTGGCGGCACAGAGCAATCGTCGCCTTGGCGTACGTGGCGTGCATAGCCAGTTGCTCGATCTGGACGTGCCGCTGTCGTTTCTCAGCGTGCGAGAAGTGCTTAAACGCTTGTGCGCCGAAGGCGTGATCACCTTCAACGCCGACAAGAGTTACAGCCTGCACCCGCAGGCTGCAGCGGTCCTCAACCACGAATGAGGCTCGCCTTCAGGGCTTGACCTTGCGGCGCATCACGCCGTTGATGATGACCACCACGACCGCCACGCCGATTGCCACGTACTGGAAAGTCTTCTCGGTGATCATGCCGGCATTCTGCAGCCAGGACAGGCCCAGCATGATCGCCAGTACCGACAGAGCGATCAGAATCGAATAAATCAAGCGTTGCTTCTGGGTCATTGCGGTTTCCTGAAACATTGAAATGTAGCCGGTTGCACGCCGAGCGTTCCCCGGATTACGGGTATGCGCCGGGGCAAACGGGTGCTCATGTTACCGCCCCTGAAGACTTTTGGCTGCAAGGTAACCCGACCTTAAGGCATGGCCCTCCCTGCTCTGGCGCAATCAATGCCCGCACTGACGCGGGCATCGTTGTTTGCGCCGCAATGGCAGCCAGGTAAACAGGTTTCACGCCGCGCCAATCCTTTAAACATGCCGTAAGTTTTTGAAATCTGCTGACGCAGCAAACGGCTAGGTCGGCTGTGCGCCTGCGCCTAGGCTCTGCGAACTTCCTACCACTCATAAAACAGGGATGTTCATGCAGAGAACACTTATCAATATCGGCCCCAGACAGGTTGCGGGTTTCTGTCTGGCGTTGACCGCTTTCGAACTGCTCACTTACATGGCCAGCGATGTGATCATGCCAGCGATGCTGGATGTCACCACCGACCTCGACGCGGACGTACGGCATGTTCCCCATGCCTTCAACCTGTATCTGTTGGGTGGCGTGTGCCTGCAATGGTTGCTCGGCCCGTTGTCCGATCAATACGGCCGACGACCACTGTTGTTATCGGGCAGCGCGCTGTTCGGATTGTCGTGCGCGGCGGCTTTTTTCACCGACAGTATTGGGGCGTTCAACCTGTTGCGGCTGTTGCAAGGCATGGGTCTGGGGTTTGTCGTCGCAGTCAGCTATCCGGCGCTACAGGAGGTGTTCTGTGAAGCGGACGCCGTCAGGCTGATGGCCTTGCTCGGCAATGTTGCGTTGTTATCGCCGCTGCTCGGGCCGCTACTGGGGATCCTGTTGCTGGAATGGCTGAGCTGGCGGGAAATCTTTCTGCTGCTGGGATTCACGGCAGCGCTGGTCTGGCTCGGTCTGTTGCTGTGGATGCCGGAAACCGTAGGCGTCGAGCGCCGCGATGGTCATCGAACACCCCGTGTGCCCTTCTCCTGGCGTTGCACTTCACGGCGCTATGGCGCGTTGTTAGGCAACCCGCGTTTTCTCTGCGCCAGTCTGGCGCTGGGCCTGATGAGTCTGCCCCTGATCACATGGATAGGCCTGGCACCGTTGCTGCTGGTGCGGGTGCTGGAACTGCCGCCGCTGGAATATGGCCTGTGGCAGATTCCGGTTTTCTCAGCGGTGATTGCCGGCAATCTGATTCTCGACCGCTTGCTGCAGACTCATTCGCTGACGCAATTGATTCAACTGGCGCTCTGGCCGTTCTGTCTGGGCCTTCTGTTTCTGGCCGCGTGCGCATTGTTCGGCGCGGGGCTTGGTCCGGTGGTGGCGAGTTTGTCGCTGTACGCCGTCGGGCTGGGCATGAGCAACGCCGCGGTGTATCGCCTGGCGCTGTTTGCCAGCGACGACAGCAAAGGTCTGGTGTCGGCGCTGACCGGCATGATTTCGATCGCCGTCATGGGCCTTGGCGGTTCGCTGATTGCGGCCATCGGTGGCGGCGACCGTCTTGAATACTTCGCCCTCTGGGCCGCATTCGGCGGGCTGATGTGCCTGCCCATGGTGTACCGGCTCCTGCAAACCACCACAGCTGATGTGGCCTCGCCTCAGTAAGGAACACTGATGACTCACCTACCCTATGCCGACGCGCTGTGCGCGTTGAAGCAACCCTATTGCGCGGATTCAGCCGCGCCCGGTCTGTTTGATCGGGCGATGAAGGAAATCAGCCGCTTTCACTGCGACCACACCCCGGGTTACGCCCATTGGCTCAACGCCCATGGATTGGCGCCGCAAGACCTCGACAGTCTTGATGACTGGTCGCGTCTGCCGCCGATCTTTGCCAGTTTCTTCAAGCAACACTTGCTGCTCAGCAGCACGGGGGCGGACGCCCTGGAACTGACCTCGTCGGGCACCAGCGGACAGAAAAGCCGGATGCGTTACGACGAACGCAGCCTGGCGCGGGCGCAGTTCATGGTTGCGCAGATCTTTCGCCATTACGGTTGGGATACTCCGGATACGCCGTGCAATTACCTGCTGCTGAGCTACGAACCCGAGGGTCACATTACGCTCGGCACTTCGTTTACCGACCAGTTTCTCTGTCGGTTTGCCCCGGTCAATCGCGTGGTTTACGCCTTGCGCAACACCGGTAGCGGCCATCAGTTCGACGTATTCGGTGTCATCGCCGCATTGCAGTCATTCGCTGAAGAAGGTTTGCCGGTACGGATTTTCGGCTTCCCGGCGTTTCTCTGGCAGACCCTGCAACGCATGCAGGCTACCGCTGTACAGGATGTGCAATTGCCCGCCGGTTCGCTGGCCTTTTTTGGCGGCGGCTGGAAAACCCTGGCTGCGCAGGAAATTCCTAAACAACAGTTTTATGCCCATATCCATCGGCAATTGGGCATCGAAACCGCCCGCTGCCGCGACGGTTACGGCGCTGTCGAGCATGCGGTGCCTTATATCGAATGCGCCCGTCACCGCTTTCATGTGCCGGTGTATTCGCGGGTGCTGATTCGCGATGCGGCGGATTTTTCTCTGCTGCCCTATGGCCAACAAGGCCTGCTCGGCTTCGTCTCGCCTTACATCTCATCCAGCCCGGCGCATGCCGTGGTGATGAGCGACCTTGCCACGCTGCACCCGGGCGCAAGTTGCGGCTGTGGATTGACCAGCGACTGGTTCGAACTGCACGGCCGCGCCGGCACCACGGCCGGCAGAAGCTGCGCGATGGCCGCCGCCGAATTACTGGGAAGTCACTGAAATGTATTTGATAAATGGACAACTGCACGACATTTACAGCCTCGACCAAGCGCTGCAAGACCTGCAACACAAGTTGCCCCAGCGTTTGGCGACGTCGCTAGACAGCAGCACGGTCATCACGGCGATAACTGTTTTTGCCCAGCTGCTGCGTGACTCGCGCACGAACCTGCCCCTCGACAGCGAACAACGGCAGGCCTTGATCGATTTCTGCCAACCTGAAGCCTTGACGATCAAACGCCAGCGCGAACTCGGCGTCGCTGCCGACTCCCTGCGCCGTATCGATTATCGCCTGCCGCGCTTCGAAGCCTGGCGCCCGCTCGGGCTGGTGGTGCACATCACCCCGGCCAACGCGCCGCTGCTGGCCTTTTGCGCGGTGGTGGAAAGTCTGCTCGCCGGCAACGTCAACTGGTTGCGCCCCAGCCGCAGCGATCAAGGCCTGACGGCGCGACTGTTGCGGGCGTTGGTGAACTGCGATGCGAGCGGACAACTGGCCGGCCACGTGGCGGTGGTTCCAGCGAGCACCGAGCAGATCGGCCAATTATGCAAATCTGCCAATGGCGTCGCGGCGTGGGGTGGCGAAGCGGCCTTGCAAGCCATTCGGCAACAGCTCGCGCCGGGTTGTCGCTGGATCGACTGGGGGCATCGCATCAGCTTCGTCTATCTCACTCCTGCATCAGCTACGCCAGAGGCGCTTGATGCCGTCGCCGACGAAGTTTGCCGACTGGATCAGCAGGCCTGCTCCAGCCCGCAATGGCTGTTGGTGGACAGCGACGACACGCAAGTCTTGCGCGATATCGGTGAACGCCTGGCGCAGGCCCTGCAACGACGCGCCGCACAGTGGCCGGCACTGGTGCCGACACGCCAGGAAGCTTCGCAAATTACCACGCACACGCAAATGGCCCGCCTCGGTCAGAGTTTCGCCGGTCACACCGGGCAAGTCTGGCACGGCCCAGGCTGGCGGGTGATCTGGACCCATGATCGGCAACTCGCACCTTCGCCGCTGTTTCGCAGCGTATTGCTGCACCCGGTGCCGCAGGCGCTGCTGCCCGCCACTCTGCTGCCGTGGCGCAACGTCCTGCAAAGCTGTGCGCTGGTATGCGCACAATCGCAAATTGTCGAGCTTACCCATGCGTTGATCGCTGCCGGAGTCACGCGGATCGCACCGATCGGCAACATTCACGACGGGTACGAGGGCGAACCCCATGATGGCGTCTATGCGCTGCAACGTTTGAGTCGACGGGTATCGGTGAGTCTGGCGGCCATGCAACTGCCGAATCAGGCCAGTCTCGATCCAGCACCATCAGCGGCGACGCCGTGCGCTGCGATCATGGACAAAGAAGCCTTCGTCGCCCAGCCCATCAACGATCAGGCGCAGTTGTATTTCCGCTCCGGAGGCAGCAGCGGCACCCCTGCTCTGGCCGGCTACAGCTATCGCGACTTTGATCGGCAGATGCGCGCGACCGCTGATGGCCTGTTCGCTGCCGGTCTGGATCCAGCACAAGACCGAGTCATGAACCTGTTCTTCTGTGGCGGGCTGTACGGCGGCTTTCTCAGCTTCAGCAAAACGCTGGAACTGCTCGAGGTGACGCACCTGCCCATGGCCGCCCCTGCTGATGACGATTATCGGGAGATTGCCCAATTGATCATCGACCAACGGGTCAACGTGCTGGTCGGTATGCCCGGCACCCTGCATCGTCTGTTCCTCAATCAACAGGAGCGTCTGCGTGCTTATGCCGGAGTCGAAAAGGTCTTTCTCGGTGGCGAGCACCTGAGCGAGCAGAACCGTGAATTGCTGCGCAGTTGTGGCGTCTCGACCATTCGCTCGGCGATTTACGGCAGCGTCGACGCCGGTCCGCTTGGGCATGCCTGCGAGGATTCGGCGGATGGGGTTTTCCATCTGATGAGCGAGATCCAGCAGTTGGAGATTGTCGCGTTCGATGAGGATGTGCCGGTGGCGGATGATCAGGTGGGCCGGCTGCTGGTGACCTCGCTCGCCCGCGAGGGTGGTCAGCGCGTGCAGCGTTATGAGATTGGCGACAGCGGACGCTGGCTCCCGGGCGTCTGCGCCTGCGGGCTGAAGTCGCCCCGCTTTGAACTGTTGCAACGCCACGGCAAGTTGTTGCGTATCGGCACTGACTTTATCTCCCTGAGCGAATTGGCGTCACGGCTGCAAGTGCCGTTTCAGTTGCATCTGGACCACAGCGCCGAGGGCGTCGAGCGCATGCAACTGCATTGCGAACTTACAGCCGCCACCGTTGAAACACGTCTCGCCGATTACCTGACCCTGACGACCATCATCGACAGCGGATTGCTGGTGCTGCAGATCGAGCAATGCTCGCCCGAACACTTCGTTCGAAACAAACACAGTGGCAAGACGCCGCTGGTCATTGACTCCCGCCGCTGACGCTTGCCGTGAGCTGGCTCATTCGAATCAAGAAGAACACACCGTGAAAACAACCGACTCGATTAGCGAATTAACGGGTTTCGCCCGTGAGCATTCGCCCTACTACAAGAACAGTCTCGCCAACATCCCCGAGGCGATAAGTTCACTGTGCGAACTGCCACTGCTTGATCCGGCAGACTTCTGGAAAGACAGCGCGGATCTCGCGCAATGGCCGGTCCTGACGGCCCCCATTGGGCACGCCTTGGTGTTCAAGACCGGTGGATCAACCGGCGGTGGCAGGCTGTCCGTGTATGCCCGCACGGAATGGCAGCGCACGGTGGAAGATTTCGGCCGCAGTCTGAGCGAGCAGTTCAGCCCCGGGGACCGTGTCGCCAACCTGTTTTTCGCTGGCGACCTCTACGCCAGTTTTGTGTTTATTCATGACTCACTCGCCCATGTTCAAACAGCTGTCAGCGAGTTTCCGTTTACCGGCGAGGTTGATCCACCGAAGTTGGCCGACGCCATCAACCAGCATCGAATCAATGTAATGGCTGGCGTGCCCGCGCAATTACTGACTTTCGCCAGTTGGCTCAAACAACGCGGCCTTACGTTGCCCCTGGTTGATAGTGTGCTTTACGGCGGGGAGAGCCTGTTTGCCTCACAACGCCAGCTCCTTGAGCAAGTGCTGCCCAACGCGCGCATTGCCTCGATCGGCTACGCCAGCGTCGATGGCGGATTCATTGGCGCCAGTCATCCTGACTGCATCGAAGGAGAACATCGCACACCCGACGGTCACGTCCTGTTGGAGATTGTCGATCAGCACAGCGGCGCAACGATCGAGGCCTGCAATCAAACCGGTCTGCTCGTATTGACCAATCTGCATCGCCGCTTGATGCCGCTGATCCGCTATCCCGTCGGAGATCTAGCGTGCTGGCGCGAACCGCCGGGCACTGCACGACGCAAATTCGCCCTGAGAGGACGCAGCGGCAATAGCCAGCGGGTGCGGGTCGGCATTCTGTCGCTGATGACCGATGAAATCAGCGAAAGCGTACGGAGCATTACTGGCAGCGACGATTGGCAATTGCTGATCGAACAAGCCAACAGCGCTGATGTGTTGACGTTGAAATACGCAGTCATCGAACGATCGGCGCTCATCGACGAGAAACTTGAGGCCCGCTTGATCGAACTGTACCCGCCGATCGCGCAACTGCGGGCTGAGCGGTTATTGGAGCTGCGCATCCAGAGTTGCCGGTTTGAGGACTTGGCGCGCCATCCTCGCGCAGGGAAAAGCCTGCGGATCGTTGACTTGCGCTGCTATGGCCCGGACGAGAGGGAGGTGCGTGATGGAGTCGTTGATTCTGCGCAATTACCGTGACACCGACGCCAAGGCCGTCAGCCAGCTGTTTCGCGAGGTCTACGGTGATCATTACGTGCAAACCGACGTTTACATGCCCTGCCTGATCAATCAGAACCACGCCGACAAACGCTGGCATTCACTGGTTGCAGTGGAGGGTGAGCGGATTCTTGGTCATGCCACTTTGTATCGGCAAAGCGAAAGCTCGCACGATGCCGAACTGGCCTTGAGCGTCGTACATCCCGATACCCGTGGAAAGAACATTGCCACACGGCTGGGCGGACAACTGCTGACTCATGCGCAGGCGTTGGGCTGTCGCAGCGTCTCGATCAAACAGGTCACCCATCACCCTTACACCCAACGCATGGCTATCAACCTCGGTTTTCACAACACTGGATTGTTGCCGGACTATGTCCGCTCACCCTTTGGTTGTAAAAAACCCGAGTCGATCGTGTTGGGTGTACGTGCTATCGATGGCTATCAACGGCCATTGCCAGAACAGGCATGGCCAGCCAGTTGCCGCCCCTTGATGGAGCGTCTGAGCGCTGTGTTCGGCGTCGGGGCTGATGCAGGACGCTGGCGCGGAGCTTCGGTTCAGGTCCAGCAGCACGGCAGCCGCCATGAAATGTGGCTGGAAAAACTCAATCCGGAACTGCTCGACCAGTTGCGATCACTGCCCGGGCATTGGCTGGTTTCGATTCGTCTACAGCTTTCGCGACAGTTTGCCGTGGATCTGCACAGCCTCAACGCCATCGGTTTTGCTTTCACCGGCCTGGCGCCTGCACAGGATAATCGAGGGGGATGGCTGGCGCTGTTTCATCGTGGCTACCGCACGCGCAGGCAGACATTGCATTGTCCGCACATGCAGCAGTTGCATGACCAGGCACAACGTCACATCACTCGGCAAGCCGTGCCGGCGGCGTAAACAGCATGAGCCCGCACACGGATGAGCGGGCGTCATCAGCAGACGTTACGCCTTTGCCTTCAGGCCTTTGTCGGACGGAACTGCCGCATTGCCTTCGCCATAGGTCTTGAGATTCTGCAGGACGTAAATGGCTTTCTTGAATTCGGGGATCAGGCTCTTGCCGTAGTAATTGCCATTGAGACTGTTGGTCTGGATGGCATCGAGCTGAGTGGCGAAATATTCCAGCGCGTTGAACTTCGCCTCCGGGTCTTTCTGCACGCCGAAGCGGTCGAATTTGTCGCCGGCATTGAGCAAAGTGATCGAGGTGATCTCGGAAATCAGGCCGCGCCCGCGCAGGAATTCGCTGAGGTTGCCCAACTGCTTGACGGAAACGTTGGCCGGGTCGAAGCCCTTGATCTGCTTGCGCAAACCCTGCTTATCCATCTCCGCCACATTCAGCGCATTCGGATCGTTGCCGACCAGCGTCAGCATCTGCTGCACTTTGACGCTCTGCGAAACCTGCTTTTTCGCGCCGGTATCACGGACCATTACGCCTGCCTTGCTTTCCCAGGCGCCGGTATAGCCGATCGTCATGCGAGGATTCCTTGTGCGGTGAGCATGAAATGTCCTTGTTCCAACCAATTGAATGGGCGCGAGTATCGGCCGATGCGCCTGATCGCACCAAGTCTTTTGTGCGCTTTTTTACAAATCTCGTACATTCGTGACACAAGCCTGCATCCCGTAAACATTGGTTCAGAGCCGTCATCTTGATGTAACAAACGTGGCGATCCGGGGGTTTGTACCCATCCCGATACCAACCGGTCATCGCCCAGCGTTGTTTCGGCGCGCAAGCACCTAAAGCTTCGGCCCGCAACGACGATACGCTGTGATACCCGCCCTGTTTTATTCCTGCCCTCCAACAAAAAAGCCGCTCAAGGATCAGTTCCATGCCCGCACTGCGCACTATTCAGGCTCGCTACACGCTGTTTCTGATTCTGTTCATCCTGCTGTTGTCCGTACTGACCGTGGTCGGCATCAGCCAACTGGTGGCACCGACCCTGCGCGATACCGAAGAGAAGGTCGTGCTCAACCGCATCGCCGAAGTCGCCGTGCAGATCCAGGGCGAACTGAACAAGGTCCAGGCGCAGCAACGCAGCATCACCCAGACTATCCCGCTGCTCGACAGCGCCGCCATCGACGTGGTGCTGCCAGGGCTGGTGGATCAGTATGGCGAACTGAAAGTCTTTGGCGGCGGTATCTGGCCGTTGCCGGGCCAGCGCGAAGCCGGGCGTAACAAATTCAGCACTTTCTGGCACCGTGACGCCTCTGGCCAACTCAAGGTCAACACGTTCTGGAACAGCGATGCGGCGCCAAACTATTACGACCAGAGCTGGCACAAGGGCGGCATGGCCACTCCGCGCGGCCAGTGCGCGTGGGCCGCTGCCTATAAAGACGACGCCAGTGCCGAGCCGCGCACCAACTGCGCCATGGCGATCTACAAGAACGGCAGCGCCTGGGGTGTTTCGACCATCGACGTGACCCTGGGCTTCTTCAACGACCTGGTGGCGCGCAAGGAAAAAGACCTCAACGCCGAAATGCTCATCGTCGAGGCTGACGGCAAGATCATCAGCAACAGCTCGCGCATCAGCGGCCCGATCGTGTTGAAGAACATCAGCGAACTGACGGCCAGCTCGACCTTCGTCAATCAGATCAAGACCGGCCTGCAGAATCGCGATACAGCGCAACGCGTCGAGTTCGATAACAACGGTGAAGACGCCACCTTCTTCATGCGGCCTATCGAGGGCACACCGTGGTTCCTCGCCACCGCCCTGCCGACCAAGATGCTCACTGCCCAGCGCGATGACGTACTCCATAGCCTCAGCCTGATCCAGATTCCGCTGGTGATCCTGCTGGTGCTGTTGCAGGTTTACGCGATTCGTAAACTGGTGCTGCGCATGAAAGCGCTGAAGGCCAACATTGATTCGCTGTCCAGCGGTGACGCCGACCTGACCCGCCGCATCACCATTCGCGCCGAAGACGAACTGGGCGCCATCGGTCACTCGGTCAACACCTTCATCGCCTATCTGCAGAACATGATCGGCGAAGTCACCCAGGCCACCGGCGCCATGGCTTCCAGCCTCGACAACCTGCAGCGCACCTCGGCACATACCGGCCAGATTCTGCTGCGTCACGCTTCGGAAACCGATCAGACCGTCACCGCCATCAACGAAATGAGCTCGACTGCTGAAAGCGTCGCGCAAAACGCCGCTGAAACCGCTGCATTCACCCAGCGTGCCAATGAGAACGCAGACCGCTCGCGCGTCGTGGTGGGTGAAGCGACCAACAGCGTGGTCGCGCTGATCGACGAAGTGGCCAGCGCTACACACAAAGTTGAAAACATGCAGCAGGACGCCCAGCGCATCACCGAAATCCTCGGCGTCATCGGCGCGATTGCCGGGCAGACCAACCTGCTCGCCCTCAACGCCGCGATTGAAGCGGCCCGGGCCGGTGAACAGGGTCGCGGCTTTGCGGTGGTGGCGGATGAAGTCCGCGCCCTCGCCGCCCGCACTCAGGCCAGCACCTCGGAAATCAACGAAATGTTGACCCGTCTGACCCAAGGCGTGAGTTCGTCGGTCAGCGCCATGGAAAACACCCAGGCCAGTTGCCAGTCCGCTGCTGACGCCACCGCCCGAGTCAACTCGGGGCTGGACGAAATGGCCGGTTCGGTCAGCCATATCAACAGCCTCAGCACGCAGATCGCCACCGCCGCCGAACAGCAAAGCGCAGTGACCGAAGAGATCAACCGCAGCATGGTGCAGATTCGCCACATGGTCGATGAACTGGTGCAGAGCGGCCAGGCCAGCGAGCTGAATACCCGCCAGTTGCTCGAAGCCAATAGCCGCGTGAGCGCGATCATGGGGCGGTTCAAGGTCAGTTAAGCCAACCGCGACCACGGGGATTTCGGCCTTTACGCCAATCCCCTGTGGGAGCGAGCCTGCTCGCGAAAGCGATTTTTCAGTCACTGTATCTGCGGCTGGTCAACCGCATTCGCGAGCAGGCTCGCTCCCACATTGGTTCGGCTGTCTTGTAGCAACTGGAAACACTCAGTTGATGCCGGGATGGAAAAACCGGTCAAAATGCGCTCTTGCTGACCTTCACCGAGTCGAGAGCCCATTCCCATGCGAAGCCAACTGCGTCTGCTCGCCCTGAGCACCCTGTTCATCTCCTCCCTGGCGCAAGCCGCCGAACTGATCCCGATCGAAGTGCACCGCGATGCCAACTGCGGCTGCTGCAAAAAGTGGATCAGCCATCTCGAAGCCAATGGCTTCAAAGTCGAAGATCACGTCGAAAGCGACATGAGCAGCTTCAAACAGCAGCACGGCGTACCACCGCGTCTGGCGTCCTGCCACACGGCGATCATCAATGGCAAATTCGTCGAAGGCCATGTGCCGGCCGATCAGGTGCTTGCGTTGAGCAAGCGCGACGATCTGCTGGGTGTGGCTGCACCGGGCATGCCAATGGGCTCGCCGGGCATGGAAATGGACGGCATGAGCGATGCGTACCAAGTGATCGGTCTGAAGAAGGACGGCGCCGACGTGGTGGTGGCGGACTACCCGGCCCGTTGATGGGTGCGGCTTACTTCGGCCTGTTCTTTGCTGCGTTTGGTGCGGCGACGTTGTTGCCATTGCAATCCGAGGCGCTGCTGGTCGGCCTGATCGTCAGCGAGCGTTACTGGCTGTGGGGTTTGCTCGCGGTAGCGACGCTGGGCAACGTACTCGGCTCGCTGGTCAACTGGTGGCTGGGCCGTGGCATCGAACGGTTTCAGGATCGACGCTGGTTTCCGGTCAGCCCTGGGCATATGGCCAAGGCACGCAAGCACTATGAGCGCTATGGGCATTGGTCGCTGCTGCTCAGTTGGCTGCCGGTGATCGGCGATCCGCTGACCTTGATAGCAGGCGTCATGCGCGAACCGCTCGGGCGCTTTCTGTTGATCGTCACCCTTGCCAAAGGCGCGCGCTATGGCGTGCTGGCCTTGCTGACACTTGGCTGGCTAGGTTGAACCAACCCTCAGTGTGATTGCCTTTGTTTAACGTCGGCGTAATCCCGACCTTCCAGAGTCGGCCAATTTTCAAGGAGTTTGTGCTTATGTCCGTCACGCTTTCCCGCTGGCTGCCCGGCCTGGTCCTCAGCGCTGCCTTGCCGTTAATGGCGCACGCAGCCACTGAAACCGTTGCCGCCGAAGGGCCTGCCTATGGCCCGGAGCTGCAAGGTTTCCAATACCCGTACACGCTTAAACATTTCGCCTTCGAATCCCAAGGCCAGAAGCAGCAAATGGGCTACATGGACGTCGCCGCCAATGGCAAGGCCAACGGCCGCACCGTGGTGCTGATGCACGGCAAGAATTTCTGCGCAGCGACCTGGGACAGTTCGATCAAAGCCCTGAGCGACGCCGGCTACCGCGTGATTGCGCCGGATCAGATCGGTTTCTGTACCTCCAGCAAACCTGAGCATTATCAGTACAGCTTCCAGCAACTGGCCACCAACACCCAGCAATTGCTCAAGGCTTTGGGCATTCAGAAAGCCACTGTGCTCGGCCACTCCACCGGCGGCATGCTCGCCACCCGTTATGCGCTGCTGTTCCCTGAGCAGGTTGATCAACTGGCAATGGTCAACCCGATCGGTCTGGAAGACTGGAAAGCCCTCGGCGTTCCGTATCGCACCGTCGATCAGTGGTATCAGCGTGAATTGAAGGTCACGGCCAAGGGCATTCGCGATTATGAGCGCACCACCTATTACGACGGCCGCTGGAAGCCGGAATTCGATCGTTGGGTCGACATGCTCGCCGGCCTGAGCAACGGTCCGGGCAAGACCCAGGTCGCGTGGAACTCGGCGCTGATCTACGACATGATCTTCACCCAGCCGGTGTACTACGAGTTCAAGGACCTGAAGATGCCGACCCTGTTGCTGATCGGCACCTCAGACACCACCGCCATCGGCAAGGACCTCGCACCGCCGGAAGTGAAAGCGAAAATCGGCCACTACGAGGTGCTCGGCAAACAGGTCGCCAAGCTGATTCCGCAGTCGACGCTGATCGAATTCCCGGGCATGGGTCATGCGCCACAAATGGAGGAACCGGAAAAATTCCATCAGGCGCTGCTCGGCTGGCTGGGCAAGACTCCTTCCGCTCCATGATGAGGTAAGCCGATGACGGTGCAGATTGCAGTGATCGATGACTGGCAGGACGTGGCACGCGACGTGGTCGACTGGTCCGTGCTGGAGAGCATTGGTGAAGTGACCTTTGTGCATGATTACCCGGCCGACAACGCGGCACTGGCCGAGCGCCTCGGCAAGTACGAGGTGATCTGCGTCATGCGCGAACGCACGCGCTTCGACGCCGACTTGCTCGGGCGCTTGCCCAATCTGAAGTTGCTGGTCACCGGCGGCATGCGCAATGCCGCGCTGGACATGCCGGCCGCTGCAGCGCTGGGCATCAAGGTCTGCGGCACCGACAGTTACAAACACGCCGCGCCGGAACTGACCTGGGCGCTGATCATGGCGGCCACCCGTGATCTGGTGAAGGAAGCCAATGCCCTGCGCGCCGGCCATTGGCAACAGGGCCTCGGCGGGGATCTGCACGGCAAGACCCTGGGTATTCTCGGTTTGGGCAGCATCGGCCAGCGGGTCGCGCAATTCGGTCAGGTGTTCGGCATGCGGGTGATTGCCTGGAGCGAAAACCTCACGGCCGAACGCGCTGAACAGGCCGGCGTGACGTACGTCAGCAAGCAGCAATTGTTCGAGCAGGCCGACGTGCTGTCGGTGCATCTGGTGCTCAGCGAACGCAGTCGCGGTCTGGTTGATGCGCAAGCGCTGGAGTGGATGAAACCGAGCGCATTGCTGGTCAACACCGCACGCGGGCCGATCGTCGATGAAACCGCGTTGATCAAGGCGCTACAGAAACGGCGCATTGCCGGAGCAGCGCTGGACGTATTCGAGCAAGAGCCGTTGCCGGCCCTGCACCCGTTTCGCACGCTGGACAATGTCCTCGCCACGCCGCATGTGGGCTATGTCAGTCGGCAGAATTACGAGCAGTTCTTCCGGCAGATGATCGAGGATATTCAGGGTTGGGCAGCTGGGGAGCCGGTGCGTCTGTTGAACTGAGTCCATCACTTTAAAGTTGAGTTGCTTCAACCGCCCTCTTCGCGAGCAGGCTCGCTCCCACAGGTTGTACGCGGTCCAATGTGGGAGCGAGCCTGCTCGCGAAGAGGTCATCTCAGATACCACTCTGCAATACGCTCGCACCACAACGGTGCAACTCGCCCATCCCCTAGCACAAAACCGTGACTACCCAGTCACTGTTTTGGCCCACTCCGTCCAAAAAACATGCCCTTCGTCGGAGCGTTTTCCCTTCTGAACCCTCGCTAACATCCCGATACAACCGATTGTCGAACAATTTACCCATTTGCCCCGACCCGCTCTAGGATCTGGCCTAGACTGATTTTTCAGTGGCCAAACCACTCGGTCATACCGACGAAAAAAAGTCGAAACTTTTGCTTCACGCCACAGGTCATCAGAACAACTGGGCGAAAGCGACTGGTGTAATCCTTGCAACGGCCTCACCACCCATTCTGCTTGCGCGTGTTGGGTCAGCACTTGCTCACCGATGCGTGGCGCCTTTGCGCCCGGCCACAGGACTTGGCCACGAAACAGCTTGTTCGAGACAAGAATCAGATCACACACGGGAGATACATATGATCAGTGCGGCATTGGATATTCAGGGAGAGCGTGCTCACCAGTCGCTTGGAGAATCGAGCACCATCAGTGTTCCCGGCAGCCGACAGATCAACGTACCCGGCACCAAGACGCTTGCTCCGGTAGCAAGCCAGAATCCCAACAAGAAAAAAGTGTTGTTCGTGACCTCTGAGATCGCCGATCTGGTCAAGACCGGTGGCCTCGGTGATGTCTCCGCCGCCCTGCCCCGGGCGATGGCCCACCTGCATGACGTGCGGGTGTTGATTCCCGGGTATCCGCAAGTGGTGCACAGCGAAAACCCGATTCACATCATCGGCGAGCTGGGTGGCCACGCCGCGCTGCCACCTTGCAAGATCGGTCGTATGGACATGCCCGATGGTCTGGTGATCTACGTGTTGATCTGCCCTGAACTCTACGAGCGTGAGGGTGGCCCTTACGGCGCCAACAACGGTCGCGACTGGCCGGACAACCATATCCGCTTCGCCCGTCTCGGCCTGGCTGCTGCCGACATCGCCGCCAACCTTGCGCAAATCCACTGGCGCCCGGATCTGGTGCACGCCCATGACTGGCCGGCTGGCCTCGCGCCCGCTTACATGCACTGGCGCGGGCAGCGCACGCCAACGCTGTTCACCATTCACAACCTTGCCTACCAGGGCGTGACCAGCCTCGGTTCCTGCCCGGAGCTGGGGATTCCCACCCATGCCCTGCAACAGGAAGGCATGGAGTTCTACGGCAAGATGTCGTTCCTCAAGGCCGGCATGGCCTATTCGAGCCACATCACCACCGTCAGCGCGACGTATGCGCAAGAAATCACCACCCCGGACTTTGGTTGTGGCCTCGACGGTTTCCTTGCCGCCAAGACCCAGCAAGGCCTGCTCAGCGGTATCCCGAACGGCATCGACGAGAGCTGGGATTCGGCGACCGACCCGCACCTGTTCGCCCCGTTCGCCATCGGCGATTGGGAAGGCAAAGCGGTCAACGCCGCCCACGTCCGTGAGCTGTTCGGCCTGAATGACTCTACCGGCCCGCTGTTCGCCGTGGTCTCGCGCCTGGTCTATCAGAAAGGTCTCGACCTCACCGAAGCGGTGTCCGAGTTCATCGTGCAGAACGGTGGTCAAATCGCGATCATCGGTCGCGGCGAGCCGGAAGAAGAGCAAGCCATGCGTGAACTGGCCCTGCGCTTTCCTGGCCAGATCGGCGTGCGGATTGGCTTCAACGAAACCGATGCCCGACGCATGTTCGCCGGCAGCGATTTCCTCTTGATGCCATCGCGTTACGAGCCTTGCGGCTTGAGCCAGATGTACGCCCAGCGTTTCGGCTCGCTGCCGGTCGCGCGCAACACCGGTGGTCTGGCCGACACCATTGAAAACGGCGTCACCGGTTTCCTCTTCGATGAGTCCACCGTTGATAGCTACAAGGAAGCCCTGAGCCGCGCGTTCAAGGTCTTCGCCTTCCCGGAATTGCTCAATGCCATGCGTTGCCGGGCCATGGCTGCACCGTTCAACTGGAGCAAAGCGGTTGAACCGTACGCCGAACTTTACGAACAACTGGTCGCCAAGGCGTTGGGTAAAGCCAGCCACAAATAACCAGGGAGTTGCAAAAAATGCCGTCAAGGACCCAAGAAACCTGGCCCCACGGCGCGATCATGCTGGATGCCGAGCACACGCAATTTGCGTTGTGGGCGCCTGACGCGTTCTACGTCAGTGTGGAACTGGAAGATGGAAAATCGTTGCCCATGCTGCCTCAGGGTGACGGTTGGTTTGTAATCAAGGCCAATTGCCCGGCGGGCAGTCGCTACCGTTACTGCATCGATGGCGAACTGGAGGTGCCGGACCCGGCCTCCAGAGCGCAGGATGGTGACCTTGACCGCCACAGCGTGGTGGTCGACCCCCATGCCTATCAATGGCGGCACACGACCTGGAATGGTCGGCCGTGGAGCGAAGCGGTGATTTACGAGATGCACGTCGGTGCGCTCGGTGGATTTGCCGAAGTTGAACAGCATCTGGCGCGCTTGGTGGCGCTGGGCATTACCGCGATCGAACTGATGCCGCTGGCGCAATTCCCCGGTGATCGCAACTGGGGCTACGACGGGGTGCTGCCCTACGCGCCTCAAGCCTCCTACGGCACCCCCGAACAACTCAAACACCTGATCGACACCGCCCACGGCCATGGCCTGGCGGTGATTCTCGACGTGGTCTACAACCACTTCGGCCCCGACGGCAACTATCTGCATCGTTACGCCAAAGGCTTTTTCCGCGAGGACAAGCACACGCCCTGGGGCGCAGCGATCGATTTCCGCCGCCCGGAAGTGCGCGAGTTCTTCATTGAGAATGCACTGATGTGGCTGCTCGAATACCGTTTCGACGGTTTGCGCCTGGACGCGGTGCACGCGATTGAAGACCCGGATTTCCTCAGCGATCTGGCCCGGCGCATTCGCCAGCAGATCGACCCGACCCGGCATGTCTGGCTGACCGTCGAGAACGAGCTGAACCAGTCGAGCCTGCTGGAAAACGATTACGACGCGCAATGGAACGATGACGGTCATAACGCGTTGCATGTGCTGCTGACCGGCGAAACCGACGCCTATTACGCCGACTATGCCGCGCAGCCCACCGAGCAACTGGTGCGCTGCCTGAGTCAGGGCTTCGTATTCCAGGGCCACATCACTCGCCATGGCGAACCTCGCGGCGAGCCGAGCGAACATCTGCCCTCCACCGCTTTCGTGTTGTTCCTGCAGAACCATGACCAGATCGGCAACCGCGCGTTTGGCGAACGTCTGCATCAGCTTGCCGACCCGCGTGCGGTGCAGGCGGCGACGGTGTTGTTGCTGCTGTCGCCGATGATTCCGCTGATGTTCATGGGCGACGAGTTTGCCGCCGAGCAACCGTTCCTGTTTTTCACCAGCCACCACGGTGAACTGGCGGAACTGGTGCGTGAAGGCCGGCGCAACGAGTTCGCCGCATTCAGTGCCTTTACCGATCCGCACAAGCGCGAACAGATCCCTGATCCAAATGCCGAAAGCACCTTCCACGCTTCGCAGCCGCGACTGTCCGGGAGCGGCACGCCATTGCAACAGCAGACCCAAGAGCTCTACCGGCAACTGCTGAAGTTGCGCCATCAGTACATCATTCCCCATCTCTCCGGGACCCAGGCTCTGGGCGCGCAAATGCTCGGCTATGGAGCGGTCAGTGCGCGCTGGCGACTGGGCAACGGCAGTGAGCTGCGAATTGACCTGAACCTCAGTGACACGCCAGTGGTCAACCCTGCACAGACCGATACCGAGTGGCTGTTTCAACAGCCAGCCGCGATCGAACTGTCGGACCCGAACCAACTGCCGGCGTACACCGCGCTCGTCAGCCTCACGGCCGCACCCCTTTTGCACCCCCTGGATGGAGAGCGCCTATGAGCGATGCGCAACTGGAAATACTCGCCAGTCGAGCCGGCCTTGCCGTCGACTGGATCGACGCCAACGGGCGTCAGCAAAAAGTCGCTCCCGCTGTGTTGCGCAATGTCCTGGTCGGACTCGGCCACCCCGCCAGCACCGCGCAAGAAATCGATGCCAGCCTGTTGCAACTGCAAGAAGTCCAGCAAGACCGCCATCTGCCGCCCCTGCTGACCTGCGACGTTGGCGTTGCCCTCGACCTGAGTCGCTACTTCACACCGGAGACGCCCTGCGAGATTCATCTTGAAGACGGCTCGCAGATGAACCTCAAGCTGGACAACGAAGCCATGTTGCCCGGCTTGATTCCGGTGGGTTACCAGCAAGTGCACATCGGCGATCAGTATTTCACTCTCGCTGTGGCGCCTGAGCGTTGTTTCAGCGTTGGCGATGCGGTCGATAGCCCGATCCCGCGCGCCTGGGGTCTGAGCGCCCAGTTGTATTCGTTGCGCCGTCCGGGTGACGGTGGCTTCGGCGACACCCAAGCGCTGGAGGAACTGGTTCGTGTAGCGGGCGAACGTGGCGCCGATGCACTGGCGATCAGCCCGATGCACGCGATGTTCAGCTCAGACAATGGCCGCTACAGCCCCTATTCGCCGTCCAGCCGCTTGTTTCTCAATTCACTGTACGCAGCGCCGGGCAGCATTCTCGGCGAGCGCGCATTGCGTGACGCAATCGATGCCAGTGGCCTGGCCGCGCAGTTCGACCAGTTGGAAAATCTCAAGCTGATCGACTGGCCTGCCGCCGCCCAAGCCAAGCAGAAACTGCTGCAAGCCTTATATGACGGTTTCGTCGCTGGCGAGCATCCGCTGCACGCCGACTTCGCCAGCTTCCGCCATGCCGGTGGCGAAGCGCTGGAGAATCATTGTCGCTTCGAAGCCATTCAGGAAATGCGCGCCGCCCGTGGCGAAAGCCTCGACTGGCGCGAATGGCCGGAGCACTGGCACGACCCGCGCGGCGCGGCGCTGGGCGCTTTTGCCGAAGAATATGCCGAGCGCATCGGTTATTTCGCCTTCTGCCAATGGCTGATCCATCGCTGCCTCGAGCGCGTGCAATCTGCCGCGCGCAGTGCCGGCATGGGCATTGGCCTGATCGCCGACCTCGCCGTCGGTGCTGACGGTGCCGGCAGTCAGGCCTGGAGTTTTCAGGATGAATTGCTCGCCTCGCTGACCGTCGGCGCGCCGCCGGACATCCTGAACCGCAGCGGCCAGGGTTGGGGCATTTCCGCGTTCTCGCCGGAAGGGCTGATCCGCAACGGTTTCCGTGCCTTCATCGAGATGCTGCGCGCCAACTTCGCCCACGCCGGAGGCCTGCGCATCGACCATGTCATGGGCCTGCAACGCCTGTGGGTGATTCCCAACGGCGCCGCCCCGGCCGATGGCGCCTATCTGTATTATCCGTTCGACGACATGCTGCGTCTGCTGGCCCTCGAGTCGCATCGGCATCAAGCCATCGTGCTCGGCGAAGACCTCGGCACCGTGCCGGAAGGCCTGCGGGAAAAACTCGCCGCGCGCTCGATTCTCGGCATGCGCGTGCTGTTGTTCGAACAGGACAATACCCGCTTCAAACCGATTCTCGACTGGCCGGATGACGCGCTCGCCACCACCAGCACCCATGACCTGCCGACACTCAATGGCTGGTGGCATGGCCGCGATATCGACTGGAACGCGCGCCTCGGTCTGGTCGATGCCAACGGCGAAATCGACTGGCGCCGGCATCGCGAGCGTGAACGCGAAGGCCTGCGTGATGCGCTGCGCCAGGATCCGCAGAACTTCCGCGAAGAGTCCCACGAAGCCGATCAAGTGGTCGATGCCAGTGTGCGTTTCCTCGGCCACACCCGCGCGCCGCTGGTGCTGCTGCCGCTGGAAGATGCCTTGGGTATCGATGAACAGCCGAACCTGCCTGGCACCACCGATTCACATCCGAACTGGTCGCGACGTTTGCCCGGTCCCAGCGAAGCGTTGCTGGACGGCCCCGATGCCGCCCGCCGCCTGGAACTGCTGGCCTGCGCGCGCCTTCAAGCCTCTGAGCGTGACCAATGAATCAACAGCAAATCCAGCCACTGCGCGCCACGTTGCGCCTGCAATTTCATAAAGGTTTTACTCTCGAACAAGCGGTGCCACTGGTGCCGTACTTTGCCCGCCTCGGCATCAGCCATATCTACGCCTCGCCATTGCTGGCGGCGCGCGCCGGTTCCATGCATGGCTACGACGTGGTCGACCCGACTCAGGTCAACCCTGAGCTGGGCGGCGAGCCGGCATTGCGCCAACTGGTCAGTACCCTGCGTGAACACAACATGGGCCTGATCCTCGACATCGTTTCCAACCACATGGCCGTGGGTGGCAACGACAACCCGTGGTGGCTCGACCTGCTGGAATGGGGACGCCTGAGTCCGTATGGCGAATTCTTCGACATTCAGTGGCACTCGCCGGACCCGTTGATGGAAGGCCAATTGCTGCTGCCGTTTCTTGGCAGTGACTACGGCGTGGCGTTGCAGGAAGGCACACTCAAGCTCAAGTTCAACGCGCAGGCCGGCACTTTTTACGTCGAGCATTACGACCACCACTTCCCGATCTGCCCGAACAACTATGGCGAGCTGCTCAAGTCCGACGACACGCTGAAGTCTCTGGCAGATCGCTTCAGCACACTCAGCTATCAGACCGACGCACATTCGCTGGCGATGCCGCTCAAGCAAGAGTTGCGCGAGCTGGCGAGCGATCCGCGTGTTCTGGCGACTATCGAAGGCAACCTCGCACAGTACGATTCCACCACCGAGGAAGGCTTTCACAAGCTTCACGAACTGCTGGAACGGCAAAGCTATCGCCTGGCCAGTTGGCGCACGGCGGCGGACGACATCAACTGGCGGCGCTTCTTCGACATCAACGAGCTTGGCGGTCTGCGCGTGGAGCGCCCGGCAGTGTTCGAAGCAACCCACGGCAAGATCTTCCAATTGGTTGAAGAAGGTCTGGTCGACGGCCTGCGCATCGACCACATCGACGGCCTTGCCGACCCGCGTGGCTACTGCCGCAAATTGCGTCGGCGTCTGGATCACTTGGCACCGGGACGTCATCTGCCCATCTACGTCGAAAAGATCCTCGGCGAGGGCGAAACCCTGCGCCGCGACTGGAGCGTCGACGGCACCACCGGTTACGAGTTCATGAACCAGCTGTCGCTGCTGCAACACGACCCGGACGGCGAACATGTCCTCGGCGAACTCTGGCAGCGCCGTACCGAGCGCCCGGCAGCGTTCATTGAAGAAGCGCAATTGGCCCGTCAGCAAATCCTCAATGGTTCGCTGGCCAGCGACTTCGAAAGTGTTGCCCAAGCGCTGCATCAGGTAGCACGTGATGACTTGATGACCCGCGACCTGACCCTGGGCGCGATCCGCCGCGTGCTCCACGCGTTGATCGTGCACTTCCCGGTTTATCGCACCTACATCAGCGCGATGGGCCGTTCCGAGCAGGACGAAGCGATTTTCCTGCACGCCATGGACGGTGCGCGGCAAACCCTCAGCGAAGCTGACTGGCCCGTGCTCGACTCGGTCGCCAGCTGGCTTGGCGGCACGCCATGGCGCCGCAAGCCACGGGGGCGCTCGCGCAAGATTCTCAAACATGCCTGCGTGCGTTTCCAGCAACTGACCTCGCCGGCAGCGGCCAAGGCTGTGGAAGATACTGCGCTGTATCGCTCGGCGGTGCTGCTGTCGCGCAATGATGTCGGTTACAACACCGAGCAGTTCAGCGCGCCGGTCAGCGAGTTCCACGAAGTCAATCAACAGCGCATGACGGAGTTTCCCGACAACCTTCTGGCGACTGCCACCCACGATCACAAGCGCGGTGAAGACACCCGCGCCCGGCTGGCCGTACTCAGCGAGCGCAGCCATTGGTACGCCGATCAGGTCGAACTGTGGCGCGCCCTCGCCCGCCCCGTGCGCATCGAAGATGACGCGCCTTCCGCTGGCGACGAACTGATCCTCTATCAGGCATTGCTCGGCAGTTGGCCGCTGGACCTGCAGGACGACGACAAGGCCGGTTTCGCCGATTACGCCAAGCGCATCTGGCAGTGGCAACAGAAAGCCCTGCGCGAAGCCAAGCTGCAAAGCAGCTGGAGCGCGCCGAATGAAGCCTATGAAAACGCAGCGCAAGCCTTCACGGAAAAACTGCTGACCGGCGAAGAAGGCGAATTGCTGCGCGCGGCGCTGAGCAAGACCGTCAACAGCATCGCCGCTGCCGGCGCGCTCAACGGGCTGGCGCAAACCTTGCTGCGCATGACCGTGCCGGGTGTGCCGGATCTCTATCAGGGCAACGAGTACTGGGATTTCAGTCTGGTAGACCCGGACAACCGCCGCCCGGTGGATTACGCCGCCCGCGAGCAAGCGTTGCAGGCATCCGTGCCGGGTACCGAGCTGCTTAAGGACTGGCGTGACGGGCGCATCAAACAGGCGCTGATCAGTGAGGTGTTGAACCTGCGCAAGGAACACGGCGAGCTGTTCCGCCGTGGCGATTACCAGCCATTGGAAGTACTGGGCAGTCAGGCGCACAACGTCTTGGCATTCGCGCGTGAACACGAAGGCGTGCGGGCCATTGTCGTAGTGCCGGTGCGTTGCGCGACGTTGCTGGAAAACAGTGCCATCCCGCAGGTCGATGCGCTGCGCTGGGGCGATACGCGGGTCGTTTTACCGTCTGCCGCTTCGGATGCAAACCTGAAGGGACTTTTTGCAAGCAGCGTAGTCACACAAAACAGGGAGCTGAATGTCAGCGAAGCGCTGGGGGATGTCCCGGTCAATCTCTTTATCCAACACTTAACACAAGCATGAGTTCAGTTCAGGAGCATTGCGATGAGCACCGACGATAAACGCATTCGCGAATTCGCCTATCAGATCTGGGAGTCGGAAGGGAAACCTGAAGGCCACGAAGAACGTCATTGGGAAATGGCGCGCAAGCTGGCCGAGGCCGAAGCGCTGGCACCCAAGAAGCCACCAAAAGCGGCTGGCAGCAAAGTGGCTGGCAAGACTACAGCGGCAACAGCGAAAAGCACCGACGGCAAGACACCGGCAGCCGCCAAAGCCAAACCAGCGGCGAAAGCCAAGCCTGCGGCCACGGCCAAAGTAGTCCCGCCGGGCGAAAAGGCTGCCGAGAAAAAGCCGCGAGCCGCGAAGAAGCCTCCGGCGAACTGACCCGATCCATTTTTGAACTGAATGACTGTGTGGCGAGCGTGCTCGCCACAAGGGGGTTCTTGCGCCCCGAAGAAAGCCCTTCTTGGGGCAAAACACACCACCCTGTGGGAGCGAGCCTGCTCGCGAAAGCGCTAGGTCAGTTGGTGAAAACGTCGAATGTACCGACGCTTTCGCGAGCAGGCTCGCTCCCACCAGGAAATCTCATTGCCTGAACTGTCCCGTTTTTTTGCAGGAGCAATCATGACCCGTCCAAAGAAAGCCGAACCCGCTGCGCACGCCGAGCCGTCGAGAATCCGTGAAGGCCTGCCCTTCCCGCTGGGTGCGACCTGGGATGGTCTGGGGGTGAACTTTGCTCTGTTTTCCGCCAACGCCACCAGGGTTGAGCTGTGCATTTTCGACGATGCCGGCGAAGTCGAACTCGAACGCATCGAGCTGCCGGAATACACCGATGAGATCTACCACGGCTACCTGCCGGATGCGCATCCTGGCTTGATCTACGGCTACCGCGTTTATGGTCCTTATGACCCGGCCAATGGTCACCGTTTCAACCACAACAAACTGCTGATCGACCCTTACGCCAAACAATTGGTCGGCGAGCTGAAATGGTCGGAGGCGCTGTTCGGCTACACCATCGGCCACCCCGACGCTGACCTCAGTTTCGACGAGCGTGACAGTGCGCCGTTCGTGCCCAAGTGCAAGGTTATCGACCCGGCCCACACCTGGGGCAACGACCATCGTGTCAGCGTGCCGTGGGACAAGACCATCATTTACGAAACCCACGTGCGCGGCATCAGCATGCGTCATCCTTCGGTGCCGGAAAACCTGCGCGGCACCTTTGGCGGCTTGATGGTCGACGACGTGCTTGAGCACATTCGCAAGCTCGGTGTTTCTTCTGTCGAACTGCTGCCGATTCACGCCTTCGTCAACGATCAGCATCTGCTGCAAAAGGGCATGACCAACTATTGGGGCTATAACAGCATCGCGTTCTTCGCCCCGGACCCGCGTTATCTGGCCAGCGGCAAGATTGCCGAATTCAAGGAAATGGTCGCGCACCTGCACGATGCCAATCTCGAAGTCATTCTCGACGTGGTCTACAACCACACCGCCGAAGGCAACGAGCAAGGCCCGACCCTGTCGATGCGCGGTATCGACAACGCCTCCTACTACCGCTTGATGCCCGACGACAAGCGCTACTACATCAACGACTCCGGCACCGGTAACACCCTGGACCTGAGTCACCCGTGCGTGCTGCAAATGGTCACTGACTCCCTGCGCTACTGGGCCAGCGAGATGCACGTCGACGGTTTCCGTTTCGACCTGGCAACCATTCTTGGCCGTTACCACGATGGTTTCGACGAGCGCCACAGCTTCCTCGTCGCCTGCCGTCAGGACCCGGTGCTGCGTCAGGTGAAAATGATCGCCGAACCCTGGGACTGCGGCCCCGGCGGTTATCAGGTCGGCAACTTTCCGCCGGGCTGGGTTGAGTGGAACGACAAGTTCCGCGACACCGTGCGTGCGTTCTGGAAAGGTGACGACGCCCAGCTCGCCGATTTCGCCAGCCGCATGACCGCTTCCGGGGAGATGTTCAACCAGCGTGGGCGCCGGCCGTATTCGTCGGTGAACTTCATCACCGCGCACGACGGTTTCACCCTCAACGATCTGGTCTCGTACAACGACAAGCACAACGAAGCCAACGACGAAAACAATCAGGACGGCAGCAACAACAACCTGTCGTGGAACCACGGCGTCGAAGGCCCGACCGACGATCCGGAAATCAACGCTCTGCGCCACCGGCAGATGCGCAATTTCTTCGCCACCCTGCTGCTGGCCCAAGGTACGCCGATGATCGTCGCCGGTGACGAGTTCGCCCGCACCCAGGACGGTAACAACAATGCCTATTGCCAGGACAGTGAGATTGGCTGGGTCAACTGGGACCTGAGCGAGGACGGCAAGGCCCTGCTCAAGTTCGTCAAACGCCTGATCAAGCTGCGCCTGACTTATCCGATCCTGCGTCGTGGACGCTTCCTGGTCGGCGAGTACAACGAAGATATCGGCGTCAAGGACGTGACCTGGCTGGCACCGGACGCCACCGAAATGACCACCGAGCACTGGCACGATGCGCACAATCGCTGCCTCGGCATGCTGCTCGACGGTCGCGCGCAGGAAACCGGCATCCGTCGCAAAGGCGCCGACGCGACGCTGCTGCTGGTGGTCAACGCCCACCACGACATCGTCAACTTCACGCTGCCAGAAGTGCCGGACGGCGGCTTCTGGACCTGCATGATCGACACCAATCAGCCATCGATTCGCGGCCAGGAACGCTTCGAATTCGGCCACGAGTATTCGGTGACCGGGCGTTCGTTGCTGTTGTTCGAACTGCAACGCGACGAAGAAGATTGATATGGACTTTCAACATTATCTGGCCCGCCGTCCGCCAGATTACGCCGACACCAATGCCCTCGGCCGTTGCCTGCGGGCGATGGTCGAGGCCGGTCTCGACCGCTTGCCGTTGCCCGGCAGCGGTCACACGCTGGAGCGCTTTCAGCGTCTATCGGAGGTGGGCGGACACGATCTGGGGCTGTGCAAACTCTACGAAGGCCATACCGACGCGCTGGCGATCATCGAGCAATTGGGCGGCACGCCAACCCCAGGCAGCACGTGGGGTATGTGGGCTGCCGAACCGCCGCAGGCGCGGGTCAAAGTCACGCCGGCCGGGCATATGGTCACGCTGAACGGGCGCAAGGCCTGGTGCTCTGGCGCGGCGGTGCTCAGCCACGCCTTGCTCACTGCGTGGGACGCTGATGATCAGCAGCAATTGGTTGCAGTCGCACTCGATCAACCCGGTGTGACCATCACCGATCAGGGCTGGCAAGCCGTGGGCATGGCGGCCACCGGCAGCGTCGAAGTGCTGTTTGAAAACGCCGAAGCGCAGGCCATTGGCAACCCCGGTGATTACCTGCAACGGCCGGGGTTCTGGCAGGGCGGGATCGGTATCGCGGCTTGCTGGTACGGCGCTTCACGGCGGATTGCCGAAGGGCTGCGTCAGCATTGCGCGCAACGCGATGAACCGCACGCCCTCGCCCATCTCGGTGCGACTGACACAGCACTGCAAGCAGCGGCCGACGTGTTGCGCTTCAGCGCGTTGCAAATCGATGCGCAGCCTGAGGCTGACGCTGAACTGCTGGCCCGTCGCGCCCGCGCGGTGGTCGAACAGTCTGCCGAACAGGTCATGCGTGAAGTCGGGCGGGCGCTGGGTGCCGGGCCGTTTTGTCAGGATCGGCATTTTGCGCGACTGAGTGCCGACTTGCCGGTGTTTCTGCGCCAGAGTCACGCCGAGCGCGACCTTGCTGCGCTGGGCCAGCGGATTGCCGGTCAATCCTGCGAGGTCTGGGCGTTATGAAGGACAACCCGATCGTCGGCCAGGGCACTTCACTGCAGCAATGGCAGGGTTCGCGGCGTCTGGCCGAACTGCCCGCCATCGACGTTCTTGACCTGGTACCGCTGGGTTCGCGGGCGGTGATCATCGCGCCGCATCCGGATGACGAAGTGCTCGGTTGCGGCGGCATCATGCAGTTGCTGGCGGCAGCCGGACGGCCGTTGCAATTGATCTCGGTTACCGATGGCAGCGCCAGTCACCCCGGCTCGCAACGCTGGACGGTCGAACGCTTGAGCGTGGTGCGACCGCAGGAATCCGCCGAAGCTCTGCGCCGCCTCGGCTTGCCGATGCACAGCCTGAAATGGCTGCGCGGCGGGTTTACCGACACCCAAGTGGCGGCTCAGGAAACCGGGTTGAGCGAATTCATCGCCGGTTATCTGCACGCCAATGATGTGGTTTTCACTACCTGGCGCCAGGACGGTCACAGCGATCACGAGGCCGTCGGCCGCGCCAGTGTCGAGGCGGCGCGACGCGTCGGTGCGACCTGCCTTGAACTTCCGGTCTGGACCTGGCACTGGGCAACCCCGGAAGACGCCTCTGTACCATGGGAAAGCGCGCGCAAGATTCTTCTGTCACCCACGCACATCGCGCGCAAACGCCACGCGGCCCACGCGTTCGCCAGCCAGCTGGAAGGCGACCGCGACGTCGGGCTCGGGCCGGTGCTCGCTCCCTATGTGCTTGATCGTTTGCTGCAACCTTTTGAAGTGGTGTTCCTGTGAGCGTCGATGACCGCTATTTCGACGGCCTGTTCGCTGGCAACGACGATCCATGGGCGTTCCGCCAGCGCTGGTACGAGCAGCGCAAACGCGCGATCACCCTCGCCGCCCTGCCGCGTCCGCGCTACAGGTCGGTGTTCGAACCGGGTTGCGCCAACGGCGAACTGAGTGCAGAACTGGCTCCGCGCTGCGACCGCCTGTTTTGCTGCGACACGGCGAGCGCGGCAGTGAAGCTGGCGCGTACGCGCTTGAGCGTGTTCGAGCATGCCGAAGTCCGTCAGGGCCGCCTTCCGGCTGACTGGCCGGAGGAAAAATTCGACCTGATCGTATTCAGCGAAATCGGCTACTACCTCGACGAAAAAGATCTGACAGAAATGATCCGCCGGATCAGTGAGTCACTGACCGCCGACGGACAATTGCTGGCCTGCCACTGGCGCCCGCCGATCGAGGGCTGCCCGTTGAATGCACGTCAGGTCCACGATCAGATCCACGATCAATTGGCTTTGCCGCGTCTGGTGCTGCATCAGGAAGCGGATTTCATTCTCGAACTGTGGAGCCGCGAGCCACGCTCGGTGGCGGCACTGGAGGGCTTGCGTTGATCGGTATCGTGATTCCTGCACACAACGAAGAAGCGCTGCTCGATGAATGCCTGCGCGCCGCCCTGCGGGCCAGCCAGCATGCACAACTGGGCGGCGAGCCGGTGGAAATCCTGGTGGTGCTCGACAGTTGCAGCGACGCCTCGGCGCAGATCGTCAGCGCTTATCCGGTGCTGAGCCTGCAGATCGACGCACGCAACGTCGGCGAAGCCCGAGCCGCCGGTGCGCGACTGCTGCTCGAGCGCGGTGCCCGCTGGATCGCCTGCACCGACGCCGACAGCCGCGTCGCCGATGACTGGCTGGCGGCGCAACTGGGACTGGAGGCGGACGCAGTGTGCGGCACGGTGACCGTCGAGCACTGGCACGAATCGATCGATGAAGCGGCGCAGATTCGCTATCACCGCCATTATCAGGCCCGCGATGGCCATCGGCACATTCACGGCGCCAATCTCGGTGTCAGCGCCGAGGCTTATCGCCTGGCCGGCGGTTTCAAACCGCTGACCTGTGACGAGGACGTGCAACTGGTGCGTGCGCTGGAGCGCAGCGGTGCGAATATCGCCTGGAGTCATCGCCCGCAAGTGCACACCAGCGCCCGTCTCGACAGTCGGGCCAAGGGCGGATTCGGTGACTTTCTGCGCAATCTGGCACAGCTGGAATAAAAAAATACGGATCAGATTGATCTGTGACGCGACGAATCGGCTGTCTTGAGCAATACTCTGCTTCGCAGTAATCCAAGGGTTGGAGCACTGCACCGTTGCTATTCATTTGCCTTCACGGGCCGCGATCAGCGTTGGCTGTTCACGACTGAGGGCGAGATACCACAAGGACGTCGCACTCATGAAATCGTCATTGATCAACGAACACGGCCTGCCAGCACAGATCTGGAACAGCGCGCCGCAACTCGACAATATTCCCGTCATCAACACCCACAGCCTGGTTCCCGCCGGCGCCCGCGCCGTGGTCATCGCCCCGCATCCGGGCGATGAAGTGGTCACTTGCGGCGGTTTGCTGCAATTGCTCTCCAGCCTTGGCCATCCCCTGCAATTGCTCTCGATTACCGACGGCAGCGCCAGCCACCCCGGCTCGCGGCAATGGTCGGAACAACGCCTGAGTGTATTCCGCCCGCAGGAAAGCGTCGAAGCCCTGCGCCGCCTCGGCCTGCCCATGCACAGCCTGAAGTGGGTGCGCGGCGGCTTTACCGACAACGCACTGAGTGATCAGCAAAGCCAGCTCACCGAGTTCATCGGCCGCTACCTGCGACCGGGCGACGTAGTGTTCAGTACCTGGCGCAAGGATGGCCCGCCGGATCATGAAGTGGTCGGCCGCGCCAGTTTCGACGCGGCGCAAAAGGCCGGGGCGACCTATCACGATGTGCCGGTGTGGGCCTGGCACTGGCCGGAGCGCGAGCAGCGCATGATTCCCTGGGAACGCGCGCGCAAGCTGCGTCTCGACACCTGGACAGTCGCGCGCAAGAGCCACGCCACCCACGCCTACGCCAGCCAGCTCAAGGGCGAACCGGCCATCGGCATCGCCCCGCTGCTGCCCCCGGTGCTGCTGGAGCGGATGCGCTTGCCGTATGAAATCGTCTTCTTCTGAACGGCGGAAGCTCACAATACCTGTGGGAGCGAGCCTGCTCGCGAAAGCGGTGTGTCATGTGTCAGATGTATTGAACGTGATGAAGTCTTCGCGAGCAGGCTCGCTCCCACATTGGCCCAGCAGTGAATCATCGGAAGGAACTGCCACCCCCTCAAACCAGTCGCATGAACAGGCATGGCCCAAATCAGAGGAGTGAACGTGTCCAGCGATCCCAAGCGTCAAGTGGTCGACGCGCCAGTCATTCATCGCCTGCGGGTACTCACGGTCAACACCCACAAGGGCTTCACCGCGCTGAATCGGCGGTTCGTTCTCCCGGAGCTGCGCGAAGCGATGCGCAGTACCTCGGCCGATCTGGTGTTTCTGCAGGAAGTGGTGGGTGAACACGAACGCCATTCGAGTCGCTACAACGACTGGCCGCAGACCTCGCAATACGAATTCCTCGCCGACAGTATGTGGAGCGATTTTGCCTATGGCCGCAACGCCGTTTACCCCGACGGCCACCACGGCAACGCGCTGCTGTCGAAATACCCGATCCGCGAATACCGCAACCTCGACGTGTCGATCACCGGGCCTGAACGGCGCGGCCTGTTGCACTGCATTCTTGATGTGCCCGGGCATGCCGAGGTGCACGCGATCTGTGTGCATTTGAGTCTGCTGGAGAGCCATCGGCAATTGCAGTTGCAGCTGCTTTGCCAGTTGCTTGAATCACTGCCCGACGATGCGCCGGTGATCATTGCCGGTGATTTCAATGACTGGCAGTTGCAGGGCAACGCCGCCCTCGCCCGTCGCGACTATTTGCACGAAGCTTTTGAACGTCATCATGGGCGCCCGGCGAAAACCTATCCGGCGCGTTTTCCGCTGTTGCGCCTGGACCGGATTTACCTGCGCAATGCCAGCAGCCACGATCCAAGGATTCTCGGCAACAAGCCGTGGACGCATTTGTCGGATCATCTTCCCTTGGCGGTTGAAGTGCACCTCTAGCTTCATTTTTGACAGCCATCCAATGACAGGTCGTTCCGGCCATAACCGCTCGGAAGGACCTTTCGTCGGCGGCAAAAAACCGTCAGATGCACCCTTCGCAAGCGTTTTTCCATGCAAACAAGCACTTAGTTATGTGCAGAAAAACAAACGCTTGCGGTTGCTGATTTAAGCGCGCCATTCATCGTGCATTTTCTTGACGCGCGAGCATCGCTCTTCTTATCTCTACCTTACTACCCCCGGAATCACTACTGGGGCTGACCTTCCGGCACTCGCGAAATCGAGCAGCCGCGGTTCGCCCCGCTCTATTCGGTCGCCCCTCGTTCGGGGTAGGAGAGACGCCAAACTCGAGATGACGCATGCGCTTGCAAGGTAGACCTCCATGAAAACTTCACTGACCCCACATGAATTGAAAATCACTTTTTGCACAGTGTCAGGTTCGCTGTTGCTGTGCTCGTCCATGGAGGCGCATGCGGAATTTTCGGCGGATGAACCCGCGTGGTATCGCGCCGATGTCCCTGTGATGACCTTGCCAGTGACCGTGATAACGCCCGGACCGCTGCCATTGAGTCAGCAGAGTTCGCGCCTGATCACCGAAGATCTTGCCCCGTCTGCCTGGGACGAGCTGTACGGCAAAAGCGCCCGGCAAGCACAGACCGACGCACTGTCTTCCGGTTATGCGATGGCCGGTGGCGAGTTCAAAGGTCCGGCCGTGGTCACGTTGAAAAGCGCTAACGGGACTACCCAGACCCTTGGCCTCATAGGTGGCGACAATCAGGTCCAGCTGAATGCCGATGGTGCGCTGACCCGACGCGCCCTCGCCGACCGCAACACTGACAGCCTCAACCTGCAAGGCCAGAGCCTTGGCGCCTATTACAGCCTGGTCGGCGCGCAGGGCTGGCACGTCGACCTGTCGGCCAGCGGCGGTCGGGTCAGCGGTTTCAGTCGGACCCCGCAAGGCAATCGGCAAGCCACCGAAGGCAACGCGATGACCTTTTCCGTTGAAGGCGGTTATCCGATCGGCTTGAGTGACAACTGGGTGGTCGAACCACAGGCGCAACTGATCAACCAGCGCATCAGCCTCGACGCGCCTTATGCAGGCTCGGGCAACGCCTCGTCGACCGACCTGACCGCGTGGAGTGGCCGTGTCGGTGCGCGATTGAAAGGCAGTTATGACTTGAACGGGTTGCCTGTTGAACCCTACGTGCGCACCAACCTTTGGCACACGGTGTACACCGGCAGCACGGTGACCCTCGATCAGGTCGACAAGATCAGCAGCAGCCGCAAGTCTTCAACAGTGGAATTGGGCTTGGGACTGGTGGCGCGGGTCACACCGGCGGTAAGCCTGTACATGAGCGCCGATTACAGCAGCGATGTGGATGACAATGACCTGAACGGCATTATCGGCAGCCTTGGAGTGCGGATGCGTTGGTGATCTGCTGATCAGTGAAAAACCCTGTGGGAGCTGGCTTGCCAGCGATGGCGGAGTGTCAGTCAACAAAGGTGCTGAATGTGACGGCCTCATCGCGGGCAAGCCCGCTCCCACAGTTTTACTGTACCTGGATCAGCCCTGCGGCTTGAGAATCAACACCGCCAATGGTGGCAGGTTCAGTTCCAGCGACAACGACTGACCATGGCTTGGCACTTCTTCGGTCAACGCTCCGCCGCCATTGCCATAGTTGGAGCCGGCGTAAATGTCGGCGTCACTGTTGAACAGCTCGGTCCAGCGCCCGGCAAACGGCACGCCGACCCGATACGCCTGGCGCGGTACCGGGGTGAAGTTGGCAACCACCAGCACTGGCGAGCCATCCTTGCTCCAGCGCAACCACGCGTAAACGCTATTGATCGCATCGTCGCCAATCAACCACTGGAAGCCCTGCGGCGCATCGTCCTGGTCGTGCAGCGCCGGCTCTTCGCGATACAGCCGGTTGAGATCGCCAACCAGTTTCTGCACGCCTTTGTGCTCGGAATACTGCAGCAGGTACCAGTCCAGCTGCTGATCGTGGTTCCACTCGCGCCATTGGCCAAACTCGCAGCCCATGAACAACAGCTTTTTGCCCGGATGCGTCCACATGAAGCTCAGATAGGCGCGCAGGTTGGCAAACTTCTGCCAGCGATCGCCAGGCATCTTGTCGATCAGCGAGTGTTTGCCGTGCACCACTTCGTCGTGGGAAATCGGCAGGATGAAGCGTTCCGACCAGGCGTAGACCAGACCAAAGCTCAACTCGTTGTGGTGATGTGCGCGGTACACTGGATCCTGCTGGATGTAGTGCAGCGAATCGTGCATCCAGCCCATGTTCCATTTGTAGGCAAACCCGAGACCGCCCTGCTGGGTGCTCTGACTGACGCCCGGCCAGGCGGTGGACTCTTCGGCAATCACCAGCGCACCCGGCGCTTCCAGCTCAACCACGTCGTTCAAATGCCGCAGGAAGTCGATGGCCTCCAGGTTCTCCCGACCGCCGTGGCGATTCGGCACCCATTCGCCCGCCTTGCGCGAATAGTCGCGGTACAGCATCGAAGCCACCGCATCGACACGCAGGCCGTCGATATGGAAGTGTTTCAGCCAGTGCAGCGCCGAGGCCAGCATGTAACCGTGCACTTCGGTGCGACCAAGGTTGTAGATCAGCGTGTCCCAATCCTGATGGAAGCCTTCCAGCGGGTTGCCGTATTCGTAGAGCGCGGTGCCGTCGAACTGGGCCAGGCCGTGGGTATCGGTGGGGAAATGCGCCGGTACCCAGTCGAGAATCACCCCGATGTCGGCCTGGTGACAGGCGTTGACGAACTCGGCGAACTGATCCGGCGTGCCATAACGCGCACTCGGGGCGAATTGCGAAAGCAACTGATAGCCCCAGGAACCGCCGAAGGGGTGCTCCATGATCGGCATCAGTTCGATGTGGGTGAATCCCAGCTCTTTGACATAAGGAATCAGGCGCTCGGCCAGTTCCGGCCAGGTGTACTGGCGCGCGACCTCGCCGAGATCATCCAGCTCGCACTGCCAGGAACCGGCGTGCAACTCGTAGATCGACAGAGGTTTGGAGCGCTGCTGGCGATCCTGACGGGAATTCATCCAGTCGTGATCCTGCCAGTCGATCTGCAGGGGCGAGGCAACTTTCGAAGCGGTGTCCGGCGGCAGGCTGGTGGCCAGTGCCATCGGGTCGGCCTTGAGCGGCAAAATGCCGTGGGCACCAAGAATTTCGTACTTGTACAACTCCCCCGCTTGCAGGCGCGGGATGAACAGTTCCCAGACACCGGACGGATGACGCAGCCGCATGGGATGGCGACGCCCGTCCCAGACGTTGAAATCGCCGACCACCGAAACACGGCGGGCATTCGGTGCCCACACGGCAAAGCGCACACCGTCCACGCCATCAACGGTTTTCAGCTGTGCACCGAGGCAAGCGCTGAGGTCACGGTGATTGCCTTCGGCGAACAGATACAAATCCATCTCGCCGAGCAACTGGCCGAAGCTGTACGGGTCTTCGGCAACCTGCTCGCCACCGGCCCAACGTGTGCGCAACAGATACGGTCGCGCCTGGTCGAAATGGCCGACAAACAGCCCCGGCGTTTCGGTCATCTCCAGCGGGCCAAGCTCTTCGCCGCTGTCCTTGTCCAGCACTGCCACACTCAGCGCACCGGGCAGATAGGCGCGGATGAACTGCCCGCCGGCGCCATCGCCGTGCGGGCCGAGAATGGAAAACGGGTCCTGATGTTCAGCGCGCACCAAAGCATCGATGTCGCGCGCCGAGGGTAACAATGCTTCCTTTACCACACCCTGTTCCTTGTTCGAGAAACTCATGACTACTCTCCACCAAGATCGGAAAAGGGTTTAAGCCCTGTCAATAATCCATACAAGCCGTGCAATGGCACGGGCAGCCACGTTGGGCGGTTTTCTGCCTCGTAAGCCACTTCATAAGCGGCTTTTTCCAGGCCGAACAACGCCAGCGCGGCGTCGGCACCCTCGGGATCCTGCCAGGCATGCTCAAGACTAGCTGCTGCCTCGCGGTATGCCTGGACAAATACCTCGCGTGCCTCACGCAGATAACGCTCGGCGACCCGTTTGCGCGCCGCTTCGGCTTCGACGCTGTTATCAACGTTATGCACATTGATGGTCATCGCCGCTGCGTAATCGAACGAACGCAGTACGCCGCTGACGTCCTTGTACGGGCTGTGTTTACCGCGACGCTCGCTCAATGGCCGCGCCGGTTCGCCCTCGAAGTCGATCAAGTAGGCGTCGCCCTTGATCACCAGCACCTGGCCCAAATGCAAGTCGCCATGCACCCGAATGCGCAAGCCGCCGGTGGCTTTCTTCGCCAGATCCTGCACATGGGCAAGAATGGTTTTCTTCTCGTCGAGCAGACGCTTGACCAGTTTCTGATCCGCCGCATTCAACTCGCCTTGATGCTGCTTGAGCAGCTTCAAGGCGTGTTCGACCTGGGCGGTGACATCCTTGCCCGTCGCGGCCATGTCCTTGCTCGACGACACTTGCGGCGCGAAGTCGGCATTGTCGGTTGGCGCAGCGAGCACCTGATGCATCTCGCCCAGACGCTGGCCGAGCATGCCGGCGAAGTCTCTCAGCTCGCCGAGGGCGTTGTAATGCTGCTCCTGCTCGGACATGGCGTCGGCCAGTTCATCACGCAGCGCCCGTTCAAGGTTGTTCTGCGTCCATTCCCATGCGTCGCCCTGATTGCTCAGGTAACCCTGGGCGATCATCAGCAAGTTGTCTTCGCCTTGCGCGTCGCGGCGAATCACCGAACCGAGCAGTGGAGAGATATTGGCAAACCCGGCCTCGGTCAGGTAAGCGCTCATCTCCAGTTCCGGGTGTACGCCAGAAGCGACTTTGCGTATCAGCTTAAGCACCAGACTGTTGCCGATTACCACTGAACTGTTCGATTGCTCGGCCGACAGGTAGCGCACATCCGACTCGGCGCCGAGGCCGAGTTTTTCCAGATGATCTGTCTGTTCGAAGCGGATTTCGCCTTCGATCGACTCCAGTACGGTGTTGTTCTGCATGCCTTGCAGAACGGCGCGGACGAAGGTTTCCAGGGTGAACGCATCGGTGATCAGGCCAACCTGACGCACACGGCGTACACGCGAAAGCGCCAATTGCTGCGGCAATGGCGGGCCGACATGGTCTTCGCCAATGAAGCCGAACGGCAGCTGATAACGGTTGGTCTGGCCGCCACTGGTGACTTCGATTTCGCTGAGCAGCACTGGGTGCTGGGCGTCACCGAAGCGCACGCCGTAAGCCAGATTGACCTTCTCGATCGCCGCATCCTTGCCGGCAAACCAGCGACGATTCTGCAGCCAGCTCGGCAGGATGCTTTGCTCCAGCGTCGTCCGCGATGGCGCTTCGAGCAGTTCTTCCATGCGTTTTTTCAGTACCAGCGTGGTGAAGTCCGGCAGGCTCTGTGCCGGCTCGACGTGCCAGCTCGGCATCTGGTTCTCTGCTGCCAGTGCAAACCAATAGAAACCGTACGGCGCCAGGGTCAGGAGGAAATTCAACTGACCGATCGGCGGGAACGCGTTACCACCGAGCATTTCCACCGGCACCATGCCGACATACGCCGACAGGTCCAGCTCGACCGCTTGCGCACTGCGCGAGACGTTCGCCACGCACAGAATGATTTCGTGCTTGCCGTCGGCATCGGTGTATTCGCGGGTATAAGCCAGCACGCGACGGTTGGCTGGCGAGAGCATTTTCAACGTGCCACGGCCGAACGCTTTCGATTGCTTGCGCACGGCCAGCAGGCGCCGCGTCCAGTTCAACAGCGAGTGCGGATCGCCGGACTGGGTTTCGACGTTGACCGACTGATAGCCATACTGCGGGTCCATGATCGGCGGCAGTACCAGACTGGCCGGATCGGCGCGGGAGAAACCGCCGTTGCGGTCGATCGACCACTGCATCGGTGTACGCACGCCATCGCGATCGCCGAGGTAGATGTTGTCGCCCATACCGATTTCGTCGCCGTAGTACAGCGTCGGCGTGCCGGGCATCGACAGCAGCAGGCTGTTGAGCAGTTCGATGCGGCGACGGTCGCGTTCCATCAACGGTGCGAGACGACGGCGAATACCGAGGTTGATCCGCGCGCGACGGTCAGCCGCGTAGTAGTTCCACAGGTAATCGCGCTCGCGGTCGGTGACCATTTCCAGGGTCAGTTCATCGTGGTTGCGCAGGAAAATTGCCCACTGGCAATTCGCCGGAATTTCCGGGGTCTGCCGGAGAATGTCGGTAATCGGGAAGCGATCTTCCTGCGCGAGCGCCATGTACATGCGCGGCATCAGCGGGAAGTGGAAGGCCATGTGGCATTCGTCACCATTGACGCCAGCAGCGTCGGTGTCACCGAAATACAGCTGGGTGTCTTCCGGCCACTGATTGGCCTCGGCCAGCAGCATGCGGTCGGGATAGTTGGCGTCGATCTCGGCACGGATCTGCTTGAGGACGTCGTGGGTCTCGGGCAGGTTTTCGTTGTTGGTGCCGTCGCGCTCGATCAGGTACGGAATCGCGTCGAGGCGCAGGCCGTCGATGCCCATGTCGAGCCAGTAACGCATCACCGACAACACGGCTTTCATCACTTGCGGGTTGTCGAAGTTCAGATCCGGCTGGTGCGAGTAGAAGCGGTGCCAGAAGTATTGGCCAGCGACCGGATCCCAGGTCCAGTTGGACTTTTCGGTGTCGAGAAAGATGATTCGCGTGCCGTCGTATTTCTGATCGTCATCGGACCACACGTAGAAATCCCGCGCCGCTGAACCCGGCTTGGCTTTACGCGCACGCTGGAACCACGGGTGCTGGTCGGAGGTGTGGTTGATGACCAGCTCGGTGATCACCCGCAGCCCGCGCTTGTGCGCTTCGGCAATGAAGCGCTTGGCATCGGCCATGGTCCCGTAGTCGCTGTGCACACCACGATATTCGGCGATGTCGTAACCGTCGTCGCGACGTGGCGAGGGATAGAACGGCAGCAGCCAGATGGTGTTGACGCCGAGGTCGGCAATGTAATCGAGTTTGGCGATAAGCCCGGGAAAGTCACCGATCCCGTCATTGTTGGAGTCGAAAAACGATTTGACGTGAACCTGATAGATCACCGCATCCTTGTACCAGAGCGGGTCTTTGATGAAGGCGGCTGCCTTGGGTTTCTTCGCCATGTGGAACTCCTGAAAAATTCTCTGATACACCGAGGGACTCGCAGTGGTGAGCCCCTGTGGCGAGGGGATTTATCCCCGTTCGGCTGCGCAGCAGTCGCAAATTGTTAACGCGGTGCAGCTTGAAAAAAGGGGCCGCTGCGCGCCCCAACGGGGATAAATCCCCTCGCCACGGAGGCGGTGCAAATGTTACGAAGCGGTAATCCGCCAAATCCCGAACGGCTGATACGCCGGATCGATGCGCATAAACTGATACTTGCCGTGCCAGTCCCAGCGATGGCCGTTCATCAAATCTTCGCCATGGGTGGTGGCATCGTCCGGCAGGCCCATTTCCCACAGCGGCAGTTCGAAATTCGCTTCCTGAACGTTATGCGGATCGAGGCTGACTGCGACCAGAATGAAATTGCTGCCATCGGCGCTGCGCTTGCCGAAGAACAGAATATTGTCGTTCCAGGCGTTATAGATTTTCAGGCCCAGATGCGTATGCAGCGCCGGGTTCTGCCGGCGGATGCGGTTGAGCTGAGCGATCTCGGCAATGATGTTGCCCGGCGCGGTGAAGTCGCGGACGCGGATTTCGTATTTCTCCGAATCCAGGTATTCCTCTTTGCCCGGCACCGGTGCCGATTCGCATAACTCGAAGCCGGAATACATGCCCCACAGGCCCGAGCCCATCGTTGCCAAGGCAGCGCGGATGAGGAAACCGGGACGCCCCGACTCATGCAAAAACGCCGGGTTGATGTCCGGGGTATTGACGAAGAAATTCGGCCGGTAGCATTCGCGCCACGGCGACTGATTCAGCTCGGTGAAATATTCCGCCAGTTCGGCCTTGGTATTGCGCCAGGTGAAATAGGTGTAGCTCTGCGAGTAACCGACCTTGCCCAGACGCGCCATCATCGCCGGCGTGGTGAAAGCCTCGGCGAGGAAGATCACTTCCGGATACAGGGTGCGCACATCGGCGATCAGCCATTGCCAGAACGGCAGCGGTTTGGTGTGCGGGTTGTCGACGCGGAAGATCTTCACACCTTCCTTGACCCAGCCGACGACGATGTCGCGCAACTCGACCCACAGACTCGGAATTGCATCCGGCGCATAGAAGTCGACGTTGACGATGTCCTGGTACTTCTTCGGCGGGTTTTCGGCGTATTTGATCGTGCCGTCCGGGCGCCAGTTGAACCAGCCCGGATGCTCCTTGAGCCACGGATGGTCCTGGGAGCACTGGATGGCGAAGTCGAGAGCGATTTCCAGACCGTGATCGGCGGCGGCAGCCACCAGCCGGCGGAAATCTTCACGGGTGCCGAGCTGCGAGTGAATCGCCTCGTGGCCGCCCTCTTCGCTACCAATCGCATACGGGCTGCCGGGATCATCCGGGCCAGCAGTCAGGGAATTGTTGCGGCCCTTGCGGTGGGCGCGGCCGATCGGGTGAATCGGCGTGAAGTACAACACGTCGAAGCCCATGTCCTGAATCATCGGCAGACGCGAGTGCACGTCGTTGAAAGTGCCGTGACGCTGGGGATCGTCGGTGATCGAGCGCGGAAACAGCTCATACCAACTGGCGAACTCGGCGAGTTCGCGCTCGACGTCCATGGGGAATTCGGCGCTGATGCTGAGGTAGGCGCGGTGATCAGCCTGGGCCATCAGCTCTGCACTGCGCGAGTGCAGAAACAGCGCAACCTGCTCGGTTTCGAGCAGGCCGGACAATTCATGGTGCAGCGCGGCAAGCTGCTCGCTGAGCTGACCTTCGCTGCGTTCTGCGGCTTGTTGCACCATGGTTCGGCCTTCCTGCAGCTCCAGGGAAACCGGCACAGCAGCGTTGTGCTTCTTTTCCAGTTCGTACTGGAAGCTGGCGAAATGGTCGATCCACGCTTCGATGCAATACAGATAGCGGCCCTGCTCTTGCGGGCGGAACTGGCCTTGCCAGGTGTTGTTGCCCTGATCGGACATGACCTCGGTCTGCCAGGTTTCCTGGCCTTCTTCGCGCCAGCGGATGCGTACGGCGAGCTTGTCATGGCCGTCGGCAAACACTTTGCTGGTCACCACCACTTCGCGCCCGGCAATCGACTTGACGGCAAACTGGCCGCCGTCGAGGGTCGGCATGGTGTTTTCGATGACGATTCGAGGCAGCAGCAACGCCTGCGACAATGGCATGTGCGGGTTGTAACTCAGCTCTGAAGGTCTTTCAGCAGTCATTGAGCATCTCTCCTTAACGCCCCAAGGACGCTCTTGTGCCGGAACAGTATTCGCGACAAAGCGCCGGCCCTGTCATGAACTCACTTAGGTTCCGAGCAACCGGCGCGGGGAAAAGTTCAGATGAAATTAACAAGACAAACCGGCGGATCGAATTTGCCGTGGCCGGGTCAACTCACTTAAGCACGTCCCACGCCATGTGCCATACGGAGGTCATCAGATGAACATCCCGATCCCGGCGGAAACGCCTGATCCGAACATCGACAAACCCACCCTGCCGGATACCGAGCCGCCACCGGTGCCCGAGCAAGAGCCACCCGGCACCACGCCACCGCCGAAAGAAGAGCCACCGAATACGATGCCGCCGGTGATCGTCTGACCCTGCCCCCCTGATCGTTCCCACGCTCCGCGTGGGGATGCCTCAACGGACGCTCCGCGTTCGGCTCCAGAAGGGACGCGGAGCGTCCCGGGCTGCATTCCCACGCGGAGCGCGGGAACGATCAGGCAACGATCAGGCAACGATCATCAGCCGGCGGGAAGTCAGAGGTGGTCGTTCTTGTCGACATCCTTTTCGAACACTCTCACCACGTAAGGCATCACGCTGAAGATCGCCAGTGCCAGAATGGTACTGAGCAATGCCGTCGCTTCCTTGCCCAGCCCCGCCGCCACGCCGATCGCCGCCGTCATCCATAAGCCCGCCGCCGTGGTCAGGCCTTTGACATGGGCCTCGTCGCCCTGCTGATTTTTCAGAATGGTGCCGGCGCCGAGAAAGCCGATCCCGGCAATCACACCCTGCAAGACCCGACTCATGGCATCGGATTCTGCGCCCGAGGTCTGCGGCACCAACACGAATAGCGCAGCGCCCAACGCCACCAGCATGTGCGTGCGCACGCCCGCTGCCTTGCCTTTATGCTCGCGCTCAAATCCGAGTATCCCGCCGAGAATCGCCGCCATCAGCAGGCGTACGGTGATCCGGGTCATTTGCGAGGCGTCGCCGATGTCGGCAAATTCGGCTTGCATCGTGGCCCACACTTCATCCCACCAGTCTTCCATCGTGCCTCCCTTGTTATTGGTTAGATAAACGATGGACAACAGCGACCATTAATCGGTTGCGCAGAACGAACTGCGCGCTGCGTTTCCTAACGTGCAGACCTCACTTGAAAGGACTGCCGCCATGACCGTTCGAATCGATGAATCCAACCCTGAGCAGAAAGTGTGTTTTTTCACCGTCGAGCATGGTGAGCAAATCCGTATCTGCGACACGTTGACAGTCGAGACCGATAGCGAAAAAGCCATGTCGTTCGTGGAAATCGAAGGCAAACGCGCCTACATCACCGAAGCAGAAGCCGATGTCTTGACCGTCGCCGGGGCCAAGGACGGGCGCAAACATCTGAAGGCCGATGACAGTGATTCGGTGGTTTGATTGATTTCGATCAACACCCGGCGCAGGCGCCTGCAATAGGCGTTTGCGCCGCGCCCACCCTGATGCTTCAAGTTGTCGCAGGGATTGCGCCAAACCCCATCTGATCCGCTTTTTATTGCCAAACCTGAGTCTGTTCTGCAAACAGATCGGCGCTCATAGTGCATCGGCCTGATGGAGGCTGATGAGCGAACGAACATGAGCGAGCAAATCCCCGTCCGAACCGTAGAAGCAGCGCCGACGATAAGAAGCGTACCCGCACGCCCTCTGAAAGCGACTGCCGGATCCACCGACAAGCAGATCCACACCCGCAGTTTCACCGGCCTGTTCCGCAACCTGCGTATGAGCGGTGCCGGGTTTCTGTTCCTGCTGTTCTTCGGCACCGTGTGGCTGAACTGGGGCGGTCGGCAGGCGGTGCTGTGGGATCTGGCGGAAAGCAAATTCCATATCTTTGGCGCGACGTTCTGGCCGCAGGATTTCATTTTGCTCTCGGCGCTGCTGATCATCGCTGCGTTCGGACTCTTCGCCATCACCGTGTTCGCCGGTCGCGTCTGGTGCGGTTACACCTGCCCGCAGAGTTCGTGGACGTGGATCTTCATGTGGTGCGAGAAGATCACCGAAGGCGAACGCAACCAGCGAATCAAGCTGCAAGCGGCGCCGTGGAGCCTGAACAAACTGGCGCGGCGCGCCGCCAAGCACACGTTGTGGCTGGCGATCAGCGTGATGACCGGCCTGACCTTCGTCGGTTACTTCACCCCGATCCGGCCGCTGGCTGAAGATTTGCTGACCCTGCAGATCGGTGGCATCAGTCTGTTCTGGGTGCTGTTCTTCGCCGCCGCCACCTACATCAACGCCGGTTGGCTGCGTGAAGCCGTGTGCATGCACATGTGCCCGTATGCGCGGTTCCAGAGTGTGATGTTCGACAAGGACACGCTGACCATTGCCTACGACGCCGCCCGTGGCGAAAACCGTGGTCCGCGCAAGCGTGATGTGCGCCCGGTCGAAGCCGGCCTGGGTGATTGCATCGACTGCCAGTTATGCGTGCAGGTCTGCCCGACCGGCATCGACATCCGCGATGGTTTGCAAATGGAATGCATCGGCTGCGCAGCGTGCATCGATGCCTGCGATTCGATCATGGACAAAATGCATTACCCGCGCGGCCTGATCCGCTACAGTTCCGAGCGCGAATTGCAGGGCGGCAAAACCCATCTGCTGCGTCCGCGTTTGATTGGCTATACGGCGGTGTTGTTGGTGATGATCGGAGCGTTGGCGCTGGCATTGATCGCGCGGCCGATGGTGTCGCTGGACGTGACCAAGGATCGCGGGTTGTTCCGCGAGAACGCTCAGGGGCAGATCGAGAATATTTATTCGCTGAAAGTGATCAACAAGACTCAGCAGCGACAGGAATACCGGTTGAGTCTGGTTGATGGCGACGGGTTTGAGTTGCAGGGCAAAACGGCATTGAGCCTGGCGCCGGGAGAGATTGTCGATGTGCCGGTGTCGGTGGCGATGACCACCGAGCGGCCGGCGAGCAGTTCGCAGACGTTGAATTTCAGGATTGAAGACAGTGACGAGCCGCAGGTATACAGCGTGGCGAAGAGCCGGTTTGTGGCGCCGATAAATCGTTGAGAATTTGGCATTGCTGCCCTCACCCCAGCCCTCTCCCGGAGGGAGAGGGAGCCGACCGAGGTGTCTGTCGCTATGCATCGACCTGAAAGACCGAGTCGATTATGGATTCGGCAAAGCACTGTCAGGTCGGCGTATTTCATCAGCATCCCCCAATCAGTCCCCTCTCCCTCTGGGAGAGGGCTAGGGTGAGGGCTCCTTCCCTGACACCCCACAAAATCAAGTCCACCAAGGCCCACCGATGAAACGCTACGAAAAATTCGCCGACGACATCGCTGAACTGATCCGCTCCGGCGTCCTCGGCCCCGGCCAGCGGGTGCCGTCGGTGCGCTACGCCAGCCAGACCTACGGCGTCAGCCCGTCCACGGTGTTCCAGGCCTATTACCTGCTCGAACGCCGCGGCCTGATCCGCGCCCGGCCGCGCTCCGGTTACTTCGTCAACGCCCATACGCCGAGCACATTCTCCGAGCCGGTAATCAGCAGCCAGGTCAACGAATCCACTGAAGTCGACGTCAGCGAGTTGGTGTTCTCGGTACTCGATTCGATCAAAGACCCCAACACCGTGCCATTCGGCTCGGCCTTCCCCAGCCCGACGCTGTTCCCGCTGCAACGCCTGTCGCGCTCCCTGGCCAGCGCCGCGCGGGAGATGGACCCGCGCATGGTCGTCACCGATATGTCCCCGGGCAACCCGCAACTGCGCCGGCAGATTGCCCTGCGCTACATGGTCGGCGGGCTGATGTTGCCGATGGAAGAATTGCTCATCACCAACGGCGCGCTCGAAGCGCTGAACCTGTGCCTGCAAGCGGTGACCGAGCCCGGGGATCTGGTGGCCATCGAGGCCCCGGCGTTCTACGCCAGCCTGCAGGTGCTCGAGCGTCTGAAACTCAAAGCTGTGGAGATCCCCGTGCACCCGCGCGATGGCATCGACCTCGGTGTGCTCGCGCAGACTTTGGAACGCCATCCGATCAAGGCCTGCTGGTGCATGACCAGTTTCCAGAATCCGATGGGCGCGACTGTGCCCGAGGCGAAGAAACAGGAACTGGTCGAACTGCTGCGTCAGCATCAGGTGCCGTTGATCGAAGACGACGTCTACGCCGAGCTTTATTACGGGCAACAGGCGCCAAAACCGGCCAAGGCTTTTGATACCGAAGGATTGGTCATGCATTGCGGCTCGTTCGCCAAAAGTCTCGCGCCCGGTTATCGCATCGGCTGGGTGGCGGCCGGGCGTTTTGCGCAGAAAATCGAACGGCTGAAGCTGATGACCTCACTGTGCGCTTCGATGCCGGCGCAAGCGGCTATCGCCGATTATCTGCAACACGGCGGCTACGATCGGCATCTGCGCAAACTGCGTTATGCCCTGGAAGAACAGCAGAGCGCGATGCTCGCGGCGATTGCCCGCTACTTTCCGGCGCAGACCCGGGTCAGCCAACCGGCGGGCGGCTACTTTCTGTGGCTGGAATTGCCGGAGCAGATGGATTCGCTGAAGCTGTTTCAGATGGCATTGGCGCAAGGCATCAGCATCGCGCCTGGGCCGATATTCTCGCCGACCCAGCGTTTCAGGAACTGTATTCGCTTGAATTACGGCAGCCCGTGGACCGAGGAATCGGAAAAGGCCATGGAGACGTTGGGGCGGATTGTGCGGTCGTTCTGAGGGATAGATGTTGTCTGGACTGGCCCCTTCGCGAGCAGGCTCGCTCCCACATGGGGTCTGTATTCACAAATCCACTGTGGGAGCGAGCCTGCTCGCGAAGAGGCCGGTTTTAACACTGCAAACCCACCGGTTTACCGCCCGCCCCCCAAATCAACAAACGTCCCGGTCGCATACGATGCCTTGTCCGACAGCAACCAGACAATCGCCTCCGCAACTTCATCCGGCCGCCCGCCCCGGGCCATGGGAATCGCCGACTCAAGCTTGCTGACTCGATACGGGTCGCCGCTCAGCGCGTGGAAGTCGGTATAGATGTAGCCCGGACGCACGGCATTGACGCGAATGCCCTCACCCGCGACTTCTTTCGACAGACCGATAGTGAAGGTGTCGAGCGCACCCTTGGATGCGGCGTAATCAACGTACTCGTTCGGCGAACCGAGGCGTGCCGCGACCGAGGACACGTTGACGATGCTGCCGCCCTGCCCGCCGTGTTTGGGCGACATGCGCAGGATCGCGTGTTTGGCGCAGAGGATCGGCGCCAGCACATTGGTTTTCATGATTTTGAGGATGCGGAATTCGGACATTTCATCGACCCGCGATTTCTGTCCGACGGTGCCGGCGTTGTTGACCAGCGCGGTGACACGGCCCAGTTCGGTGTCGACGCGATGAAACATCGCGATTACTTCGTCTTCGATGCTGACATCGGCGCGAACCGCGATGGCCTGCGCGCCCAAGGCTCGAACCTGTTCGAGTACGCTGTGTGCGGCCTGCTCATCCGACTGGTAGTTGATGCAGATCCGGTAGCCCTGTTCGGCTGCCAGCAATGCCGTAGCCGCGCCGATTCCGCGCCCGCCCCCGGTGATGACAATGACTTTATCCATGCTGGCCTTCCCCCACGTGCACACGTAACAGTCGGGGGAAGAATAACTGCCATTCATGGCTTTGCATGAGTTCTATGGTGTTTGCACAAGCGCCTTCGCGAGCAGGCTCGCTCCCACAAGGGAATGCGATCACCTGTGGGAGCGAGCCTGCTCGCGAAGAACGATGACTCGGTATCTCAGACCACTGCCAGCCGTTGCCCACGCACGATGTCCTGCATGAAGCGCTCCGCCGGCATCGGATGGCCGAGCAGATAGCCCTGCAGCGAATCACAGCCCAGTTTGGTCAGGAAGTCCTGTTGCGCGCCGGTTTCGACACCTTCGGCGACAATCCGCAAATCCAGGGCCTGCCCCAGCGCAACGATCGCCGAGACGATTGCGGCATCATCGCTGTCATGCTCCAGATCGCGGACGAAACCGCGGTCGATCTTCAGCTCATTGGCCGGCAAACGTTTGAGGTACATCAGGCTGGAATAACCGGTGCCGAAGTCGTCGATCGACAGGTCGACGCCCATGTCCGACAACTCTTGCAGCACGGTCATGCTCGCGTCAGCGTCGCTCATCGCTGTCGTTTCAGTGATTTCCAGGGTCAGGCTGTTGGCCGGCAAGTGGTGGGTCGCCAGCGCCTTGGCCACGCTTTGCACCAGCCCGGCATGGCAGAACTGCAAGGCCGAGAGGTTCACGGCGATGCGCCAGTCGGTGTAACCGAGCACGTACCATTCACGCATCTGCCGGCAGGCTTCGTTGAGCACCCATTCACCCATCGGAATGATCAGCCCGGTTTTCTCCGCCAGATCGATGAATTTATCCGGCATCAGCATGCCATGCAGCGGATGCTTCCAGCGCAGCAGCGCTTCGGCACCGACCGGACGGCCATTGGCGGCGTCGAATTTGGGCTGGTAATGCAGGCAGAACTGGTTGTGCTCGATGGCCGCGCGCAGATCCTGTAACAGTTGCAATTGTTTGCGCGCGTTGGTGTTCATCGACGCATCGAAGAAGCTGTAGCCGTTCTTGCCACCGCCCTTGGCGTGGTACATCGCGGCGTCGGCGTTCATCAGCAGTTCCTGGGCGTTGGCGCCGTTGCCCGGATACAGGGCAATGCCGACGCTGGCGGAAATCTGCAGATCATGTTCAGCGACGCGGAACGTGCGACCGATAAGGCTGACCTGACGCGCAGCCAGGCTCAAGGCGTCATTGGGCTCGCTCAAGCGCACCAGCAAAACGAACTCATCGCCGCCGATTCGCGCCAGGGTGTCCTGGCTGCGCAAGTCTTCACGCAGACGCGCGCCGACCTCACGCAGCAATTGGTCGCCCATGTGATGGCCGAATGCGTCGTTGACCGGTTTGAAACCGTCGAGGTCGATGAACATCAAGGCGAAGCAGCCACCCTGCTCTTGCACCTTTTTGATCGCCTGATTGATGCGGTCGTCGAGCAGCATGCGGTTGGGCAGACTGGTCAGCGGGTCGTGCAGGGCCAGTTGGGTGAGTTCGCGGTTGGCCACCGTCAGCGAGTGCGCGAGATCAGCCGTGCGCGCTTCGAGCCGGGCGTCGAGAATCGAGGTCAACAGGGCAATCGACAACACCGCCAGCGTAGTGACCACGACCAGGCTATCGAGGCCATTGCCCTTCAAACCATTGAGCGTCGCGCCGCAGAAACTGCCGTCAGGAAATTGCGCAGCAGCCATGCCGGTGTAGTGCATGCCGACAATCGCCACACCCATGATCACCGCCGCGCCGGCACGAATCAGCCGCACATAGGGCGATTGCTGACGCAGGCGAAAGGCAATCCACAATGCCGCTGCCGAGGCGCCGACGGCGATCAGCAGGGAGGCACTGAACAGGGTCGGGTCGTAATCGATGCCCGGTGTCATGCGCAGCGCGGCCATACCGGTGTAATGCATGGCGCTGATGCCCGCCCCCATGATCAGCGCACCGAAAGCCAGTTGCGCCAGCGGCAGTTTCGGTTGGCTGACCAGCCACAAGGCGAAACCGCAGGACAGCACCGCGATCAGCAGCGACAGCGCAGTGAGGGCGAAGTCATAGCCCAGGTCGATCGGCAATTTGAAGGCGAGCATGCCGATGAAATGCATCGACCAGACGCCAACGCCCATCGCCAACGCCCCGCCCGCCGTCCAGAAATGCACGGCCCGGCCTTTAGCCGTGGCAATGCGTCCGGTGAGATCGAGCGCCGTGTAGGAAGCCAGAATGGCCACGCACAACGAAATGAAAACCAGGGTGAAGGAGTAGCTGCCGATGAGCATGGACGTTCTCGTGACAAGCCGAAACCGTACTGCTTCCATTCTCGGTCGGGCAAATGCGGCGATTGTACTGATTGCGCGGAAGAACGCACTGACAAAGTAACCAAATTGCCATCAAGCCGATGAAACGCTTGTTCGATCGTCCTACAAGGCTCTGCGGTGGGCTTTAACCTCACCCTGTGAAAGCGATCTCATGCCAGACAAAAATCCCCGTGGGAGCGAGCCTGCTCGCGAAGGCGTCGGCACAGCCACCATCGTAGTTGCCTGACCCACCGCTTTCGCGAGCAGGCTCGCTCCCACAGGTTCAGCGGTTGTCGCTGACGTCGAGTTGGCCGTCCCAGCCGCCGCCCAGCGCGGCGATCAGTTGCACGCTGGCGATCAGTCGGTTCTGCAGAATATTCAGCACACTGCGTTCGTTGCTCAGCGCTGTGGCTTGCACCACGACCACGTCGATATAGGCAATCAGGCCCGCCTTGTACTGGTTTTCCGTCAGGCGCAGGGAATCGCGGGCGGCATCCAGCGCTTCCTGGCGCACTGCTGCTTCGTCTTCATACACCTTGAGCTGGACCAGGTAGTTTTCCACTTCGCGGAAACCGTCGAGCACAGTCTGGCGGTAGCGCGCGACGGTTTCGTCATAGGCCGCCTCGCTGCGGTCAACCTCGGCCGAACGAATGCCACCATCGAAAAGAGGTAACGACAGCTGCGGGCCGACCGACCAGAAACGGTTCGGCAGGCTGATCAGGTTTTTCGAGGTACTGCTGCTGTAGCCGCCGCTCAGGCTCAGTGTCAGGTCCGGGTAATACGCGGCTTTCGCCACGCCGACATTGGCGTTGGCGGCGATCACAGAGCGCTCTGCCGAAGCGATGTCAGGACGGCGTTCGAGCAATTGCGAAGGCAGGCTCAACGGCACTTGCGGCAGATTCGGGATGTTATGGCTTTCGGCAATGCTGAAGTTGGCCGGGGCTTCGCCAGTGAGCACGGCAATGGCGTTTTCAAACTGTGCGCGCTGCCAGATCAGGTCGACCAGATCGGCCTGAGTGCTTTTCAACTGAGTTTGCGCCTGCGCCACCGCATCGCGCCCGGAAACCCCGGCGCGGTACTGGTTCTGCGTCATCTTCAGTGATCGCTCGTAAGCGGCAACCGTGGCTTCAAGCAAACGCTTCTGCTGATCGATGACGCGCAGTTGCAGGTAGTTCTGCACCAGCTCCGACTGCTGACTCAGACGCATCGCCGCCAGATCGGCAAAACTCGCCTGGGCGTTGGCCTCATCCGCCTCCAGCCCACGGCGCAGCTTGCCCCAGACATCGGCTTCCCAACTGACGCCCAGTTGCGCGGTGTAGGTATCACGAATACCGCTTGAGGAACTGCTCAGGCTCGAACTGCTGCTGCCGGTGCCCTGACTCGAGCGGTTCTTGCCCAGACTCAGGTCGACACTGGGGTAAAACGCCCCGCGCGCGCTGCGCACCAAAGCCTGCGCCTGACGAAACTGCGCTTCGGACTGGGCGACAGTCTGGTTGGAGCTGTTGAGTTTTTCCACCAAGGCATTGAGCTGCCGATCGCCGTACAACTCCCACCAGGCGCCCCGGGCCAGCGAGTCGCTTGGGTTGGCCTGACGCCAGCCTTCGGCTTCCTTGAACTGAGCGATTTCGGCGGTTTGCGGGCGCTGGTAGTCCGGACCGACTGCGCAAGCGCTGAGCAGCGCCACGCACAGCGACAGGCTCAACAGGCGCGAGCCGCGGACGGTGGCCAATTGGATAAGCGAACGGTCAGTCATAGCGGAGTTTCCAGAGCGGCATCAGTACGCACGCCACGCCATTTGTTGAAGCGATGGCGCAGCTTGTCGAGATAAAGGTAAACCACCGGGGTGGTGTAAAGGGTCAGGACCTGGCTGAACACCAGGCCGCCAATGATGGTCAGGCCCAGCGGCTGGCGCATTTCCGCACCCTCGGCGCGGCCGAGCAGCAACGGCAAGGCGCCGAGGATCGCCGCCAGCGTGGTCATCAGGATCGGCCGCAAGCGTTGCAGACAGGCGCTGCGGATCGACTCCAGGGGCGACAGGCCCTCATGCCGCTCCAATTGCAGCGCAAGGTCGATCATCAGAATGGCGTTCTTTTTCACCACGCCGATCAGCAGGAATATCCCCAGCAGGGAAATCAGGCTGAACTCGCCGCCCAGCGCATAGATCGACAGCAACGCGCCAACCCCGGCCGAGGGCAAGGTCGAGAGAATGGTCAGCGGGTGGATGTAGCTTTCATACAGCACACCGAGCACCAGATACACCGCAAGCAATGCACCGAGGATCATGAACGGCTGGCTCTTCTGCGTGGCGGCGAAGGCGTCAGCGGTGCCGGCCATTTTCGCAATCACATCCTCCGGCAAACCGACCTTGGCGATCGCTCGTTCGATGGCGGCACTCCCCTGCTCCACGGTCACGCCTTCGGCCATATCAAATGAAATGCTTTCGGACGCAAACTGGCCTTCATGACTGACCCGGTCGTTTTCCAGGCTGTTTTCGTAATGGGCGAACGTCGACAGCGGCACGCGCGCACCGTCAGCGGTAATCACCTCGACCTGCTTGAGCGTCACCGGATCCTGGGCGTATTTCGGATTGACCTCCATCACCACCTGATACTGGTTGAGGCTGTCGTAGATCGTCGAAATCTGCCGCTGGCTGTAAGCGTTGTTGAGCACGGCGGTGACCATGTTCATGTCGACCCCCAGGCGCTTGGCCTGATCCCGGTCGACAATCAGTGTCACCTGCTGCGCCCCGGCACCTTCGCGGGCATCGATGGCGGTCAGCTCGGGCAAGGCGCGCAACGCGGTGACCACTTTCGGGAACCACTTGCGCAATTCAGCGAGGTCGCCGCTTTGCAGGATGTAAGTGTATTGCGAACTGGTCTGCTCGCGGCCGCCGCCAAATTGCAGGTCCTGGTCGGCCATCAGCATCAACTGCGCCCCGGGCACCTTGGGCATTTCCTTGCGCAGACGTTCGATGACCTTCTGCGCTGAAAGCTGGCGCTCCTTGATCGGCTTCAGGCGCACGATCATGAAGGCGTTGTTGGTGCCGTTGTTACCACCAATGAAGCCGGCGACACTTTCCACCGCTTCGTCCTTGAGCACGGCGCGGCGGAAGGTTTCCATTTTCGGCTGCATGACGTTGAACGACAGACCGTCGTCGCCACGCACGAAACCGATCAACTGGCCGGTGTCCTGCTGCGGCAGGAAGGTTTTTGGCACCACCACATACAGCGCAATGTTGACGCCAACGGTGAGCAGCAGACTGAACAAGGTCAGACGGCGATGACGCAATACCCAGTCGAGGCTGGTGGCGTATTTGCCGACCATCCAGTCGTTGGTCTTGTGGCTCCAGCGTTGCAGGCGGTTTTCCTGGCCCGGCGTGTGCGGCTTGAGCCAGCGCGCGCAGAGCATTGGCGTCAGCGTCAGGGAAACCACCAGCGACACCACGATCGCCGCCGCCAGGGTGATGGAAAACTCGCGGAACAGGCTTTCAACCAGCCCGCCCATGAACAGGATCGACAGGAACACCGCCACCAGCGAGACGTTCATCGACAGCAGGGTAAAACCGACTTCCTTGGCCCCGAGGTACGCGGCCTGCATCGGCTTGACGCCTTCGTCGATATGCCGGGAAATGTTCTCCAACACTACGATGGCATCGTCCACCACAAGACCTGTGGCGAGAATCAGCGCCATCAGCGACAGGTTGTTCAGCGAGAACCCGTACAGGTACATCACCGCAAAGGTACCGACCAGCGACACCGGCACCGCCAGCGTCGGGATCAGCGAGGCGCGAAAGTTACCGAGAAACAGATAAACCACCAGCACCACCAGGGCGACGGCGATCAGCAAGGTCATCTCGGCTTCATGCAGCGTGGCCTTGATTACCGGCGAGCGATCCATGGCCAGATTGAGTTTGACGCTGGCCGGCAGCACCGCTTGCAGCGCGGGCAACTGCGCTTTGATCTCGTTGACCGTCTCGATGATGTTGGCGCCGGCCTGACGGTTGATCACCAGCAATACCGCCGCGTCGTCGTTGAAGAAACCGCTGTTGTAACGGTCTTCGACGCCATCGCTGACTTTCGCCACGTCCTTGAGACGCAATGCGGCGCCGTCAGCGTAGTGAATGATCAGCGACTCGTAATCCTTGGCTTTCTCCAACTGGTCGTTGGCCTGGATCTGCCACAAGCGCTCGCCGTCCTCGACCGAACCCTTGGGCCGCCGTACGTTAGCGTCGGCAATGGTCTTGCGCACATCGTCGAGAGCCACGCCGTACTGGTTCAACGCCTGCGGTTCGAGCTCGATGCGCACCGCCGGCAGCGAACTGCCACCGATCTGTACTTCACCAACGCCCTGCACCTGCGACAGGCTTTGCGAGAGGATGGTCGAAGCCAGGTCGTAAAGCTGGCCTTTTTCCAGCACGTCCGAGGTCAGCGACAGCACCATGATCGGCGCCTGCGACGGATTGACCTTTTTATAGGTCGGCATGCTGCGCATCCCGCTCGGCAGCAGATTGCGCGAGGCGTTGATCGCCGCCTGCACTTCCCGCGCCGCGCCGTTGATGTCGCGGTCGAGGTCAAACTGCAGAATCACCCGCGTCGAACCCTGACTGGAACGGCTGCTCATGGTATTGACGCCGGCAATCGCACCGAACGACCGCTCCAGCGGCGTCGCCACCGTCGAAGCCATCACCTCGGGACTGGCGCCCGGCAGACTGGCCTGAACCACGATCACCGGGAAATCCATCTGCGGCAATGGCGATACCGGCAACAGACCGAAGCTGACCCCACCGAGCAACATGATTGCCAGGGATAGCAGCATGGTTGCCACGGGGCGTTTGATGAAAGGGCCGGAGAGGTTCATCGACTCTTGTTCTCCCCGCATACCTCTGTGGGAGCGAGCCTGCTCGCGAATGCGCCCTTACCTTCAACTTTGGCAGTGACTGACTTCCCGCTTTCGCGAGCAGGCTCGCTCCCACAGGGGAGATATATTCCGACAGTCATACCGCGACCTCTTCACCTTCGGCTTTGGCCTTGCCAAAGCGCCTTCCGAGGCGGTCGAAGTACAGGTAAATCACCGGCGTGGTGAACAGCGTCAACACCTGGCTCACCAACAAGCCGCCGACCATCACCAGACCCAACGGCTGTCGCAATTCAGCACCAGACCCAGTGGCCAGCATCAGCGGCACTGCGCCGAACAACGCCGCCAGCGTGGTCATCAGAATCGGCCGGAAGCGCAGCAGCGCCGCTTGATAGATCGCCTCTGCCGGGGCCATGCCCTGGGTGCGTTCGGCGTCGAGGGCGAAGTCGATCATCATGATCGCGTTCTTCTTGACGATACCGATCAACAGAATGATGCCGATGATCGCGATCATGCCCAGGTCGTTGCCGCTGAGCAGCAACGCCAGCAAGGCACCGACTGCGGCGGACGGCAAGGTCGAAAGAATGGTGATCGGGTGGATGTAGCTCTCGTAGAGCACACCGAGGACGATGTACATGGTCACCACGGCCGCCAGAATCAGCAGCAAGGTGCTCGACAGCGAAGCCTGGAACGCCTGCGCCGCGCCCTGGAACTGAGTCTGCACGCCGACCGGCATGCCGATGTCCTGCTGCACCTGCTCGATGATGTCCACGGCATGCCCCAACGCCACGCCCGGCGCGAGGTTGAACGACATCATCACCGCCGGGAACTGGCCGATGTGGGTGATCGCCAGTTGCGCCTGACGCTCTTCGACATGCGCCAGACTCGACAGGCGCACCTGCGCGCCGTCGGTGGTCTTGACGTGAATCTGATCCAGTGCCTGCGGGCCGATCTTCTCCCCGGCCTGGGCTTGCAGCACCACGCGGTACTGGCTGGCCTGAGTATAAATGGTCGAAATCTGCCGCTGGCCGAAGGCGTCGTACAGCGCATCGGTGATATTCGCCACCGACACGCCAAGGCGCGATGCGGCGTCGCGGTCGATCACCAGATAGACCTGCAAGCCTTTGTCCTGCAGATCACTGGCCACGTCGGTCAACTCCGGACGCTGGGCCAGGGCTTCGACCAGACGGCCACTCCACTGGCTGAGCAATTCCGAGTCCGGCGAGGACATGCTGAACTGGTACTGGGTGCGGCTGACCCGATCCTCGATGGTCAGGTCCTGCACCGGCTGCATGAACAGCCGAATGCCGACCAGTTTGTCCAGTTGCGGTTGCAGGCGGGAAATCACTTCACTGGCCGTCAGATCGCGCTCGCCATGGGGCTTGAGGTTGATCAGCAAGCGGCCGCTGTTGAGCGTGGCGTTGTCGCCGTCGACACCAATGTAGGACGACAGGCTCTGCACCGCCGGATCTTCGAGGATGATCTTGGCCAGTTGCTGCTGCCGCTCGCCCATCGCCGCGAAGGAGATCGACTGCGGCGCTTCGGAAATGCCCTGAATCACCCCGGTGTCCTGCACCGGAAAGAAACCCTTCGGCACGATCACGTAAAGGAATACGGTCAACGCCAGCGTGCCGATGGCGACCAGCAAGGTCAGCGGCTGATGCTTGAGCACCCAGCGCAGCATCCGCCCGTATTCCTTGATCATCCAGTCGATGAACGCACCGCTGGCGCGGTAGAAACGGCCTTGCTCGTGTTCTTGCGGTTCACGCTTGAGCAGGCGGGCGCACATCATCGGCGTAAGGGTCAGCGACACCACCAGGGAAATCAGGATCGCCACCGCCAGGGTAATGGCAAACTCGCGGAACAGGCGCCCTACCACGTCGGCCATGAACAGCAGCGGAATCAGTACGGCGATCAGCGACAGAGTCAGGGAAATCAGGGTGAAGCCGATCTGTTTCGCGCCCTTGAGCGCGGCCTGCATCGGGCTGTCACCCTCTTCGATGAAGCGCGAAATGTTCTCGAGCATGACGATGGCGTCGTCGACGACGAAACCGGTGGCAATGGTCAGCGCCATCAGGGTCAGGTTGTTCACCGAGAAACCGGCGAGGTACATCACGCCGAAGGTGCCGATCAGCGACAGCGGCACGGCCACTGACGGGATGATCGTCGCACTGGCGCGGCGCAGAAACAGGAACGTGACCATGACCACCAGCGCGATAGCGATCAGCAGTTCGTGTTGCACGTCGGTGACCGAGGCACGGATGGTCTGGGTGCGATCGGTCAGCACCGTGACTTCGAGGCCGGCCGGCAGGTTGTCGGTGATGCTCGGCAGCAAGGCCTTGATGCGGTCGACCACTTCGATAACGTTGGCGCCCGGCTGACGCTGGATGTTCAGCAACACCGCCTGATTCTGGTTGGCCCACGCGGCCAGACGCTCGTTCTCGGCGCCATCGACGATTTCCGCGACGTCCTTGAGCCGCAACGGCGCGCCGTTCTTGTAGGTCAGGATCAGATTCGCGTAGTCCTCGGGCGAGGTCAGTTGGTCGTTGGCATCGAGCATCGACACCCGGGTCGGCCCATCGAAGTTGCCTTTCGGCTGGTTGACGTTGGAGGCGCCGATCAGCGTGCGCACGTCCGACAGATTGAGGCTGTTGGCCGCCAGCGCTTCGGGGTTGACCTTGATCCGCACCGCCTGACGCTGGCCACCGGCAATGCTGACCATGCCGACGCCGCTGATCTGGGCGATTTTCTGCGCCATGCGCGTATCGACCAGATCATTGAGCTTGGGCAGCAGCATGGTTTTCGAGGTGATGGCCAAGGTCAGAACAGGCGTGTCCGCCGGGTTGACCTTGTTGTACACCGGCGGTGCCGGCAGGTCGGTCGGCAGCAGGTTGGTCGCGGCGTTGATCGCGGCTTGCACCTGCTGTTCGGCGACGTCCATGTTGATGTCGAGGCTGAAGCGCAGGGTCAGCACCGAAGCGCCGCCGGAGCTGGTCGAGGCCATTTGTGTGAGGCCCGGCATCTGCCCGAACTGGCGTTCAAGCGGCGCGGTGACGGCGCTGGTCATCACGTCCGGACTGGCGCCGGGGTACAGGGTCATGACGCGGATGGTCGGATAATCGACCTGCGGCAAGGCCGAAACCGGCAGCAGGCGATAAGCGATCAGGCCGGCCAGGACAATGGCCAGCATGCTCAGGGTGGTGGCTACCGGACGGAGGATGAACAGCCGCGAAATGTTCATGCGCCCTTCTTGGCCTTATCGGCTGTGGTCGCATCGGGATTGGCGGCAGATTTGCCTTGCAGGTGTTCGGTCGGCGAGGTCGGCACTTCGCTGCTGTCATTGACCACTTCGACTTCGCTGCCCTCCTTCAGGCGATCGGTGCCTTCGAGCACCACGCGATCACCCGCGGCGAGGCCTTCGGTGACCACGGTGTTGTCACCGTCACTGGCACCGATTTTCAGTTGGCGAATGGTAACTTTCTTGTCGCCGTCCAGCGCATAGACAAAGGTGCCATTGGTGCCGAACTGAATCGCTGCCGACGGTGCCAGCACTACACCTTTGAGCGTGTCGGCCAGCAAATGAACATTAACGAACTGATTGGGGAACAGCGACTGGTCGCGGTTATCGTAACGGGCCTTGAACTTGAGGGTGCCGGTAGCGACGTCGATCTGGTTGTCGAGGCTTTGCAGCACACCGGTAGCCTGCAGCTTGGTGTCGCCCCGATCCCACGCTTCGGCAGGCAGTTTAGCTCCGCTGCGGTAACGCGCGAGCACGGTGTCGAGGCTGTTCTCCGGCAAGGTGAAGGCAACGCTGATCGGTTGCGTCTGGGTGATCACTGCGAGGAACGTCGTGTCATTAGCGGCGACGAGGTTGCCGACGTCGACCTGACGCAGACCGACGCGACCGGCAATCGGCGCGCGGATCTTGGTGAATTCGAGATTGAGCTTGGCGTCGTTGACCGCCGCCTGATTGGTCTTGACCGTGCCCAGGTACTGGCCAACCAGCGCTTCGGCGGTGTCGAGGGTCTGTTTGGCGATGCTGTCTTCTTTGTACAGGCCGCGGTAACGCTCGACGTCCACCTGAGCGTTTTTCAGTTGCGCCTGATTCTGCAGCAACGTGCCTTCGGCCTGGAGCAAAGCGTTCTGGTAAGGACGCGGATCGATCTCGGCCAACAGGTCGCCCGCCTTGACCATCTGCCCTTCTTCGAAATGAATCTTTACCAGCTCGCCGCCCACGCGGCTGCGAACATTGATGGTGTTCAGCGCGGTGACCGTGCCCAGCGCCTTGTAATACAGCGGGAAGTCGCCCTTCACCGCCGGCGCCACACGCACCGGAATCGGCCCGGTACCGCCGCCGAAGCCAGGCCGCATCATTCCCGAGCGCCCGGTATGCCCAGCGGCCGCTTTGTCGCCGCCCGCCTTGTCAGCAGAGCCGGTGGGCCAGAATTTCCAGCACAGGACAGCGATGACCAACAGGACCAGCAGGCTGATCAGCCAGCGACGGGATTTGCGGGGGGACGATTGCATGGAGTTATTGACCATTGGGCGCGTGGGCTTCTATTACGGGAGGCTGAACGATAAGCACTGAGTGGATTTAAGCAAAGCAGCTTTACCGGCAATTTACCTTCCACTTACGTTTCAAGGTGTGAGGCAAAACCCTGATACACAAATGAAAACGGCCTGGACAGGGCCAGGCCGTTAACAATTGTAAAAGCCTTACTTGAGAACGGACAGTGCCGCTTCGTAGTTAGGCTCTTCGGCGATTTCCTTGACCAGTTCGCTGTGCAGAACGGTGTCGTTTTCATCCAGCACCACAACCGCGCGAGCGGTCAGGCCTTTCAGCGGGCCGTCAGCGATGGCCACGCCATAGTTTTCGATGAACTCGCTGCCGCGCAGAGTCGACAGGTTCTGTACGTTTTCCAGACCTTCAGCACCGCAAAAGCGTGCTTGGGCGAATGGCAGGTCAGCGGAGATGCACAGCACCACGGTGTTGCTGATGTCGTTGGCCTGGGCGTTGAACTTGCGCACGGAGGTGGCGCAGGTCGGGGTGTCGACGCTTGGGAAAATGTTCAGGACTTTGCGCTTGCCGGCGAAGTCTTTCAGGGTGACGTCGGACAAATTGCCGGCTACCAGGGAAAAGGCTGGCGCCTTGGAACCGGCTTGTGGCAACTGGCCGTTGACTTGAACCGGATTGCCTTTGAGGGTGACTTGAGCCATGACTTGAGTCCTTCTGTTTTTTGATTGGAAAGCATGCAAGAGGCGGAAGTTAACCACGAAATCGGCTGACGACCTATGCCCTGTTGGAAATTGTTGGGTGCTGAGCGGTGACATTGTATACAACCCACCGCAGCTTTCCTGTAGGGCTGAGCCTGCTAGCAAAAGCGTTGTGCCAGGCAGGACATTCGAAACTGATACACCGAAATGCGAGCAGGCTCACTCCCATACTGAATACGAGTCCAGTGTGGGAGCGAGCCTGCTCGCGAAAAGGCAACCGGCCTTACTGCATCATTTGGCTTCAGATTTGAGTTTCAGATACGACTGATGCAGATCGCTTGCCCAGCCATCGATCACCGCTTTCATGTCGTCGGCTTTCATCACCTGGGAAGAGTTTTCCAGCGGTTTGCCGGTACCTTTGCGCACCACCTGCGCGATGACATGATTGGTCGCGCCGTCCATGAATACCGCTTCGGTGGCCAGCGTGGTTTCCTGGTCGCGGATGCCAGAGGCCGTACTTACCGCTGCGGCGACCAGTGCGATCGGGATCACTTCATAGACTTGCAGGCCTTCGGTCTTGCTGCTGACTGCGGTAATCGCCGGACGCACCACAATTACGCCCGGCCCGGGACCTGCGGCCAACGGCAGCGATTTGCCGAGTTCGCGCTTGAGCGCCTGATCGTAATAACTGGTTATGCCATTGAGAGTCTGCTGGGGGATTTTCTCGGTGGCTTGCGGCTTCGGGTAGAGCTGGCTTGGCTCTACGTAAACGCTGGTGAATTTATTGATGTCGAGTTTCGGGTCCATCCAGCGCATCACCTCGGCACCAGAGGGTGACTTGGCCTCCTTCAGCTGGCTGTAATCCTTGAGAAAGCCGGAATACTGGTCAGGCTCGACGGTTTTGCTGGAACAACCCACCACGCCAAGGGTGGCAATGCACAGCGTGCCCATCACGACGGCTAGCTTCATGCTGTAATTCCTTTGAGAAGGCCAAGACATTTTGCATAGGGGAGATACAGGTATAGCCAAAACCCCGGCAAATGCGATGGCCAATTGCAAAGTTCACATCCGACAGCGCGTGTGCCTCGCCAACCGGTATTACCAGGACGATGTCTCGCCACTGCGCAACGCCATCTCTCGCCGACTATTGGCGCGCATCGCCTTGATCAGCGATACCGTTCCCACCAGCAGAATCGCCGCACCAAACAAGAAGTCGATGTTGTATAGCTGGAAATCTTCCACCGGCCCGATCAGCAATGTACGCACCAGCGCAATTCCCACCAGCGTCGCGAGAAAGTCGATCCCCGGTTCATCGCGGTAGAACACCAACATCAGTGGCAGGCACAGCACCAGCAGAAGCAACAGCACCACGACCTTGAACGAGCCTTTGCGTTCGACGCTGAACGCGCACTCATGCGCCCCGTACGGCTTGTAGTCCTCATCGCGGATCATCGAGTTTTTCTCGTTGATGTAGTCGGCGCGGTTGTACTTCTGGATCGGCGTAAAGGTGTTGGACATCTCCATCAGCGTGGTGATGTTCTTGAAGCGCAAGTCGATGCGCTCGCTGCCCTTGAGGTAATACAGCACCGGTTTATAGCCGTAGCGATAGGTATCGAAGGGGAACGCGGCAGTCTGAGCGTGCACGCCGATTGCGCGAGGCTCAAGTTCGGCGAAAGCGCTTTTATTGGTCGACGAGAGGTTGCGGCTCAGCGGCTGCACCTTGACCTGCTCAAGGAAGATCGGCGTGACGCCGAACGACCACTGCAGCGGTTCCAGACGCAGGCGCAGTTCGTTGCGGCCCAGGTCGTAGCGGTTGAAGGTTCGTTCGGAAACCACCAGCGAGCCGCCAACCATGAATTCGCCGCGCAGGTTGTTGGTGACGCGCAAGGTCAGTTGATCCTTGCCCAGCAACGCCGCTTCACTGGTCGGTGGCGTGCCGCACCACGCGGTGCTTTCGCCGACACCGCCAAGGTGGCCGTCGCGGTTTTCCTTGAATACATAAAAGTAACTGGCCCACAGCGTCAGCAGCAAAAGCGACGCCGTGAGACCGAGGATTTTTTTACCCGCACTCACTGATAAGACTCCCTTCTTCGGTTCCATCTTCCAGCCGAAAACCCGCTGGCGACGGCGACTCTACCAAAAGGCCATCAGTGACCCAAGGGAAAATGCCGGATTGGCACCGAACCTAAGGGTTTCCCCGGTCTACGCCTCACTCCTCCTGCGGATGTGGCGCTGGCCCGGCGTCATGCTCAAATTGCTTGAGGGCTCAGGTGATGGAGATGCTTTTTGATGCGCTGGGCGTGATGTTTTTGTGGCTGGCGGCGGGCTGCCCTCACCCTAGCCCTCTCCCAGAGGGAGAGGGGACTGACCGAAGTGTTTGTAGGACTCACGTCGACCTGAAATATCGCGTCGAGCTCAAGTTTTGAACATCACTCGGTCTGCCCCCTTTCCCCCTCGCCCCCTTGGGGAGAGGGCTGGGGTGAGGGGGTAAGCTTTTGATCTTAACCGCGATCGCGAGGTATCAGGCTCTGCAATTGCTGAGCAAGGAAATTGGCGTCGAAGGCAAACGTATCCGGATCCTTCAAGCCATTGGTCTTGCGCCACTGCCACGCACCATCCGCCAGGCCAACCAGGGAAATGCTCCCGTACCGCGCCGCCGTCAGCCCCATCACTGCCAAAGAAATCTGCCCGCCGCTGCCCATGACGTCCGGCACAAACTCCACCGGTTTGCCGGCAATCACAATGCTCAGTTTTTCCGTCTTGAACGTCGAGGTTTCCACCGGCACGCTCGGCCCGGACGCGACATACGCCTCGCGGCTGACCTCCAGCAGATTGGGCGCCTTGACCGGTTCAAGCCATTGCTCGATCTGGTCGAACAGCGCGCCAATCCGAGCAGCCCAAGCAGCCGATTGCGTGGTGAACAGTTGCTTCTTGTGCGCTTCGCTTTCGGCATAGTGGCGAAGCATTTCGCCCAGTTGCTGTATGTCGTTCATTGCGGTGTTCCTCGGAAAGGACCTGCGAAGGGTGATAGTGGCAGATCCCCGGCGCGGCGTACGTTTAGTTCTTGCAGATGCACAGTTGCGGGAAAGATCGGCGGTACAGTCAGTCGGTACTGGCGTCGAGTCTCGAACAGAAGGAAACTTCAGGCAGCCCTGAATGCTCGACACTGACATTTGCTTGAGGAAATCCAATGCGCACCATCGGCCTTATCGGCGGCATGAGCTGGGAGTCCAGCGCCGAATACTATCGCCTGATCAACCAACAGGTTCGCGAGCGCCTCGGCCCGTTGCGCTCGGCGCAGTTGCTGATGTACAGCGTCGATTTCGGTCCGGTCGAACAGGCCCAGCACGCCGGGCGCTGGGACGATGCAGCGGCGATTCTGGTGGATGCCGCGCGCCGGCTCGAAGCTGGCGGCGCAGAATGCGTGGTGCTGTGTACCAACACCATGCACAAGGTCGCCGAGCAGATTCAGGCGGCGATCAGCATTCCGTTTTTGCACATTGCCGAACCCGCCGCGCAGGCTGCACTGGAAATCGACGCGCGCACTGTCGGGTTGCTCGGCACCGCGTTCACCATGGAGCAGGACTTTCTCAAGCAGCGTCTGATCGCCCAAGGCCTGACCGTGCTGGTGCCGGATGATGCCGAGCGCAAAGAGGTGCACCGGATCATCTACGACGAACTCTGCGTGGGTGTAATCAGCGAACAATCGCGAGAAATCTATCAAGGCGTCATCGAATCCCTGACCGCCCGTGGCGCCCAGGCAATCATCCTCGGCTGCACCGAAATCGGTCTGCTGATCAAACCCGAACACAGCGCCCTGCCCCTGCTCGACACTACCGAGCTGCATGCGCAGTCGGCAGTGGCGTTCGCACTGGGCGACTGACTCAGGCTTTCAGGCTATTGCGTAGACGGGCCATGCTCAGGGTGTCGACCCACTGCCCGTCGCGCACCGCATAATCACGCAATAGCCCTTCGGCCTCGAAACCGAACTTGCGATAAAGCCCGATCGCCGCCTCGTTATCGGCGTAGACCGTGAGTTCGACGCGGTGCAGATTCATCCAGTTATCGGCGACCTCCAGCGCCGCCGCCAACAACATCGAACCGACGCCCTTGCCCTGCCAAGCCGCCCCGACTGCCATGCCGAAGCTGCCGGCGTGGGCGCGGCGCATGCGGGAATAAGCTTCCAGGCCCAGATTGCCGATCACCACGCCTTGGTCCAGGGCAACCAGTTTCAGCGCACGTTCGTTATCAGCCTGCAGTCGCTGGCGCCAGACCTCGGTGGATTGAAACGGCATTTGCAGCACTTGCCGTGCAACGACGGGGTCGTTGTAAAGCGCAGTGATACCTTCGAGGTGGGATTCGTTGGAGCGTTCGAGATGGATCGTGGAGGTTGGGTCTGACATGGGATCGGTCCGTGATCAGCGTGTGGCTGGTCACTCTAAACCGCTGATCTGGAATCTGGCGAGATGAAATTGTGGGAGCGAGCCTGCTCGCGAAGGCGGTTGGCCAGTCACTGAAGCTTCGACTGGCAGATTGCATTCGCGAGCAGGCTCGCTCCCACATTTTGATCCAGCCCGGGCACAACCCCTGTGAGCACTGAAGATTCCTGTGGGAGCGAGCCTGCTCGCGAAAGCGACCTCATAGCCAACACCTGCTTCCCGGCAAAAACGTCTGCCGTGCTGTCGCCAATTTTTTGCTTTTTAAACACCGCTGTTTAAAGGACACCTGCTGACACGCCTTCCAGGCTACAAATCCTTGCGTCGTTGCCTACAGCCAAGCCAGAATCCGCCGGCTTGTGCGCCTTGGGGGCGGGTTCTATTGTGGTGCGGTCGCTGACGAATCAGCGATCGGGTCTCGCAGCCCGTCGATCTCTGGACGCACAACACCCGCTGTTTTTATGGCGGCTGTACGTGGGAGACCTTCGGGTCTGCCGGTTCTAGAGTCCCGGTCTGCGACCCGCGTACAGCTGCCACCAACCATTTCGTATCGCAGCGAAAGGTGGCAGCTCCGTCGACTCTAGGAGCTTTACCATGATCAAACCCACACCCAACCCACCCCAAACCGACCCCACCTCTCCCTACGAATCCCTCGACTCAAAAAAACTTCACCAAGCCGCCGACCGCGCCCTCGACCACTACTTCTGCCCACCCGGCTCCACCCCGCCGCCCTTCAGCCCCCGCGCCATGTACGCCGTCACCGCCGACACCAAAAACGAAGACCTTCTGGCCAACGCCTGCGAAACCCTCGCCTCAGCGAAAACCATCGCCCAGGAATTCGCCGGATTGGTCAAGCCATCCCAGCGCCGAACGCTGATGGGGATTGCGCAGTTGATCATGCTCGGCGAACTGGCGGTGAATCGGGTGCTTGATAATCTGGAGTTGCCGCAGTAGCGGGCCTTTGATGATCGTTTCCACGCTCTGCGTGGGAATGCCTCGAGGGACGCTCCGCGTTCCAGCTCTGGTGGGGACGCAGAGCGTCCCGGGCTGCATTCCCACGCAGAGCGTGGGAACGATCAACGCGTAAGCAATGAAGATTCCTGTGGGAGCGAGCCTGCTCGCGAAAGCGTCGGAGCAGTCAGCATTGCAACCGAACATTACGACAAATTCGCAAGCAGGCTCGCTCCCACAACAACCGCGCAAACAAGAGCCGGCTCGACCGCTCGTCTGAATACCGCCTGTACCTGTCAGATCTGACAGGTGTGCTTTTTTTCAAACTGGAGTGAGATGGATCCCATTCAATGCACGGCACGGCACGGCAAAATTCTCAGGGAGCGCTTCCATGGATATCCAGTCTTCGATTTTCAACGAATTGTTTGTCTTGTATCCGGTCATCATCAGGGGCTGGGTCACACCGGTGAAGCCGCAGGGCATTGCCCAAGGCGGGATTCCCAAGGTGCTTTACGATGGCGAGACGCAGGGTCTGGAATGTCTGATAGATCCGTGGACGGAAATGCAGCTCGCTTCCTGGACCATGGCCGCTGATGACCGCGTCGATCTGTACGTCAACGACAACCCTACTCCCGCAACGGGCAAGACCGTTGCCCCGGGCGAAGAACAACAGCGGGTGCGCTTGTACTTGCCCCACGGCTGGCTCAATCAGGGCGTCAATCGCCTGTATTACAAGGTCACGCGCGTAGGAGGTAACGATGAATCGTCTCGGGACACGCTAGCCCTCTACCATTTGCGTCTGCCGGAATCTCTGGATCTGATCATTCCGCCGGATGTAGAACATGAAGGCGTGGGGCCGGAGCTCGCCGCACGAGGTGTGACATTTGCGTTTACTTACACCAACCGACGCCACTTCGACTCCATCGTTTTTGCGCTCGGCGATACCACCGTGCGCTTCGACGTGCCCGACGCGCCGGCCCCGGTCAACCTGACGCTGTTCACCGATACCTTCCAGCGTGCCGGTGACAATCCGAATGCTGTGGCGGAATTCAGAGTATTTGACCAATTGGGCAATGCCGTCATGTCAGGTGAAAAGCGCGTGGACATTCACCTCGGTCGCCTTTCTCTGCTGGCACCCACCGTCCGTGGCATGAACGGCAATCAGTTCAGTCCGACCACTCCGGAAATCAGAGTCCTAGTACCGCAGGGTTCGTTACTGCCCACCGACACGTTGTGGGTGAACTGGCAAGGCGCGACGGCTGTCCCTGAAGGCTCCTACCCAAGCCCGCCTCGGCTGGTCAGTGCCGGCCTGGAGATTGCGGTACCGCGCTCGGTGCTCGCCTACAGCCTGGGCCAACGGGTTGCAGTCAGTTATTTTATCGACCGCGACGACAAACCCGTGGAGTCGGCTGTGTTGCTGCTGGACATTCTGCCGCTGCCGGCAACCGCTTTGAACTCCCCGAAAATTGTCGAGGCCGATGCCAACAATTTTCTCGACATAACGGCGCTTGGCACCAAAAACGCAACCATTCATGCGCTGCTGCATACCTTGATTGAAGCCGAACAGCCCTGCTGGCTGCGGCTTGAGGGTAAGAAGGCTGATGGCACTGCGCATAATCTGACGATCTGGGCAGGATTACCGGCCAAGGTCAACAGCACTTGGATCAGGCAAGGCTTCTGGCCGAAGTCGCTGGCTAACAGCTATCTCGTGCAATTGGGGCATGGCACGACACTGACGCTTAAGTACCTGGTGGCGCTGGACAAGAGCAATATCGAAACGAACGCAGTGAAATTTCCGGATCGGGTTTACACGATCAAGTCTGTGGAACTGGTTGTGCCGACACTGGACAGGGTATTGGACTCGAACGGTGAGGAAGTGCTGGAAGGGGGATGGACGGTCAGCACTAGCTTAACGTTGTCGGGAACTGCCAGTAAGGGACTGGATATCGAGGTGTTCGATGATGATGGGTCGAGCACGGTTGCCAAAGGCCGAGCGACGGCCGACCCGCTGACGGGGATCTGGACACGGGGAATAACTGTTGCTGAAGGGAAGCACCGGTTATTTGCGAGATCGTTGTATCACAGTGGTGAGGTGGATTCTGACGCGCGGAGTTTTACGGTGACAGCGGATGTTGCGCCGACGATTGATTCGATTACAGCTACTGACAACGGCGAGGAGATTCCCAACGGCGGCACCACCGTCGAAACCGCCATAACCTTGAGCGGGGTTGCTGCCAAAGGGCAGAAAGTCGATGTACTGGATGGCATTACTTCAAAGGGGCAGCCGACTGCCGACCCGGTAACAGGCGTCTGGACGCTGCTCATTACCGCGCTAGACAAGACCACACACGTTTTCGTGGCGAAGGAACTGTATGGAGCGGGGCAGAGTTCCGATGTCTATACGATCAATGTTGTGGCCATGCAGCCGCCAGTATTGCTGTCTCCAGCTGTCACCCCCATCGATGTCCTGGCCTACGTACAAGGTGTCATCTTGCGTGTCATGTTTCCGGAAGCGTCACCAGGGCAACAAGCGCAGCTCAAGGAACATGATCCGTTGCCGGGGAGTAAACCGTTTCCGGTACTGGCGCTTGATCCAGGTAAACAGGCTGATTTTTCGCTCAGTTCAGCGTTTCTGGTGGCGCGCCGGGGAAGCAGTAGAAGTTTTTACTGGACGTTGATCAGTGACGGTGACCCGGTGGGGAATTCGCCGGAGTTGACGTTGGTTATCAATGCCATAGCCGAGTACGACCCGCGGTTGCCGACGCCAAATATTGCAGGGGAAACCGGTGATCAACTCAATATTGATCTACTTCCGGACAACGCTGAAATAATTGTCAGCAGATGGTCATTTCAGGAAAGTGGAAATCCGGTTTTTTTGAAGTTGGAAGGCATTGACACCGAGGGAAATAGCACGGAACAAGTGATATATAACGGGCAACCCCATTATTCGACCGACGGATTATCTGTGGCAGCACCAATGGAGTGGCTGCGTACACTTAAAAGCCAAAGCAAGCTAAATATCAACTTTGGCACGAAACCAGAAGCCGACGCGAACAACAATAAAGAATTATTTTTTCCTGCGCGAACATATGTATTCATTGCGAATCCGAGCTATACATTAGAAAACTTTGATTTATTACGCTCTTTTACGATTACTGCAGGTCAGTCAATAGATAGCCCGTTAATGAAATTTGCATGCACTAAAGGCGCACTTTATTTACTCAAGCTTCAAGACAAGCCTTCGAACCCCCCTCTCCCGATAACCGAAGAGATGCAAAACCAAGCGCTCTACACGGGTACAAATACAGCGCCATACGTGAGCGAATTCACTCTGCACCTTCACTCAAATTACCATGCAGTGAATTTCTGGTATTGCGCCGTTAATATAAATAATTTTCATCAAACTGTAGGCTCCATCGAATTTCTAGACATTCAAAACCAACTTTTGGGAAAGTTTGACATGGTAGCCTCGCCAACTCCAAGCCAGAAAAATATTGACTTCTCGGGCAAAGACATTCGAAAAATCAGGATCATTCCATACATACCCGCACCGCCTGCAACGGGTACAGGCTTTTATTTTGACACCTTCAAGCTTTACTCATAAATATGGGGCGGATCTATCCAACCGGTGATTTAAGCAGCGGGCATGATCAAGGCATCTCTTCTGATCGCGAAAGGGCCGACAGGTTTGGCGCAATTTTTTGATTTAAACCAAGGCGTTTAAAAGACACGCGCTGACACGCCTTCTAGGCTACAAACCCTTGCGCCATTGCCTACAGCCAAGTCAGAATCCGCCGGCTTGTGCGCCTTGGGGGCGGATTCTATTGTGGTCCGATCGCTGAATGTTCAGTGATCGGGTTTAGCAGCCCGGGTTATCTCTAGACGCACAAGGTCTTGCCGTTATGGCGGCTTTGCGTGGGGCACTTCGGTGCGCCGGGTTCTAGAGTCCTGGTCTGCTAACCCACGTACAGCCGCCACCTCCTTCGTTAGCAGCGAACGGTGGCAGCTTCACCACTCTAGAGGCTTCACCCATGATCAAACCCACACCCAACCCACCCGAATCCGACCCCACCTCTCCCTACGAATCCCTCGACTCAAAAAAACTTCACCAAGCCGCCGACCGCGCCCTCGACCACTACCTCTGCCCACCCGACTCTACCCCGCCACCCTTCAGTCCCCGCGCCATGTACGCCGTCACCGCCGACACCAAAAACGAAGACCTGCTGGCCAACGCCTGCGAAACCCTCGCCTCGGCCAAAACCCTCGCCCAGGAGTTCGCCGGATTGGTCAAGCCATCCCAGCGCCGAACGCTGATGGGGATTGCGCAGTTGATCATGCTCGGCGAACTGGCAGTGAATCGGGTGCTGGATAATCTGGAGTTGCCGCAGTAGCGGGCCTTTGATGATCGTTCCCACGCTCTGCGTGGGAATGCCTCAAGGGACGCTCCGCGTTCCAGCTCTGAGGGGACGCAGAGCGACCCGGGCTGCATTCCCACGCGGAGCGTGGGAACGATCAACGCGTAAGCAATGAAGATTCTTGTGGGAGCGAGCCTGCTCGCGAAGGCGGTGGGTCAGTCACTGAGGCTTCGACTGGCGGATTGCATTCGCGAGCAGGCTCGCTCCCACTGTTGATGCGGTTTATTCAGTTACGGGTGCAGTGTCTGGGCTGGCGCCATCGCGAGCAGGCTCACTCCTACAAGGGGATCGGGTTAAGGCTGGAACCATTCGTGGCGTTCGTTGAAGGTTTTGATGATCGTCCCCACGCTCTGCGTGGGAATGCCTCAAGGGACGCTCCGCGTTCCAGCTCTGGTGGGGACGCAGAGCGTCCCGGGCTGCGTTCCCACGCGGAGCGTGGGAACGATCAACGCGTAAGCAATGAAGATTCCTGTGGGAGCGAGCCTGCTCGCGAAGGCGGTGGGTCAGTCACTGAGGCTTCGACTGGCGGATTGCTTTCGCGAGCAGGCTCACTCCTACACGGGGGCGGGTTACGGCTGGAACCATTCGTGGCGTTCGTTGAAGGTTTGCTGGATGAGGTCGGTGAGGGCTTTGATTTCGGGGGAGTCTTGCGAGTCGGTGTTGACGGCGAGCCAAGCATGGAGCTGCATCGGTTCGGCGAATAATCCGGGCAGTGCGATGAGGCCACGGTCGAAGCGGCTCATGTATGCCGGCAGCAAGCCAATGCAGGCGCCACAGCGGATCATCTCCAGCATCAATTCATAAGACTGCATCTGCACCACCCCGGCCAAGCGCTGTTCAACCAGTTCATTCCAAGGGCGAAAGCTCTCAACCCGCCGGTCATGCTGCCACTGCACCAGCATGAAATCCGCCAGTTCATCCGTACTTTCCGGTCTAGCTGTCACCCGCGAATAGCGCTTGGCAATGTGCGGCAGATACGCAATCCGCGCGAGGTGTTGCGGTTCGCTAGTGGAAAAGGTCGGGCCGGGATTTGGGCATTCGCCAGGAGCAAGCCACAGGACAATGTCGGCGCTGACCGCACGCAATGCCAGTTCACTATCCAGCGCGAAAATTTCCAGGCGCAGGCTGGCGTTGCGCCGCAGCAGTGCGATGAGGTCGCGGCCGAGGATGTCGTGCAGGATCGATTCGGCGATGGCCAGACGAATCAGCGGTTGTTCGATGACCGGGAGTTTGCGTTCGTGGGCCAGGGTGATGAGTCGGGCCTGCAACTGTTGGCCTTCGCGGGTCAGGCTGAGGGCGCTGCCCTGGAAGCTGAACAGGCTGCGTTGCAGTTGCTGTTCGAGTTGCGCGAGTTGTTTGCGCAATACAGTTGAGCGCACGTTGAGGCTGCGCGCGGCTTGCATGAAGCAGCCGCAGCGAGCACTGACCAGGAAGTATTGGGCGACTTCGCTGTCGATGGTCGCGGCCTGGTTTAGCCAGGGCTCGGAGCGGGATTGCGGCGATTGATAATCAACGGTGCCCGGGCGTCCTGCGGGTTCGGTGAATGACATTGATGACTCCCTGTCGATCTAATGTGGTGTCGTTACGCAAATCTTTGTAGGAGCTGCGGCACGCTGCGATCTTTTGATCTTTAAAAGCAAAATCAACAGATCGCAGCCTCGTTTCACTCGACAGCTCCTACAGAAACACCGTGTGTCAGTTACCTATCACTTTGTTCAGTTCGGCACCGTCAATGCTCAGCGTCGCGGTGTTGAGCATGCCGTCCAGGTAAGCCTGGGCGATCTGTTCCTGGCGTTGTGCGCGCAGGGCCTGGGTCAGTTGGTCGCGCAGTTCCTCCAGCGTCGCGGTGCGGGCCGGTTGTTGTTCGGTGAGCTTGATCACGTGGAAACCGGCGGCGCTTTGCACAGGATCGGACACGGTGCCCACCTTGAGCCGCGCCACGGCGCTGCGCACTTCCGGCACGAGTTGTTGCAACGGTTGCAGGCCGGTATCACCGCCCCGCTCTGCCGTGACGCGATCCTGCGAATATTGCGTAGCGAGCGCCGCAAAATCAGCCGGTGCTGATTGCGCCTTCTTGCTCAATTCAGCGGCTTGTTTGCGCACCGTTTCCACATTCGCTGCGTCACTGACGCCAAGGAAAATCTGACTGACCCGGTACATCGGCGGCGTCTGCCAATTGGCCTTGCCGGCGTCGTACGCCTGCTGCAATTCAGCTGCGCTTGGATACTCCGCCGGCACCTGACTCACCGAGCGCAAATAATCACGAAACACGATTTGCTCAGTCGCAGCACGGGTCTGCCGGGCGACGTCCGGACGCTGCGCCCAGCCCTGCGCATCGGCCTGTTCCAGCACCGCTTTCTCGGCCAGCCGCGCACGAATCCAGCGCTCCAGTGCCTCACGGTTGCCGCGCAATTGCTCGCGGGTTTGCGCCGGGACGGTGGCCAGCAGCGCCTGCAATTCCTCTGGCGAAACCTGCTGATTGCCCAACCGCGCGACCGCTGGCCCGGCTGCAACCGCCGGCAACGGCGACGGCTGCTGGGCGGCGACCGGATCACTTCCCGGTCGCAGCACCAGCGCCACGGCCACCACCAACAACGCCACCGCTCCGGCGCCGATCACCATGGCAGGCTTTTTCACAGTGCGACTTCCTCTGCTTCGGCGACAGCGGATTTGGCGGGTTGCACAGCAGCGGTCTGGCTAAAATCGCGCAGGTAAACGATGAATTCCTGCAACAGGCGATCCCACAACTCCAGATTGCCGCGCAGGTGCTCGTTGCTCACCCCTGCGGCCACGACCACGTCCATTTCCATCAGCAGAAACTCACCCTGCAACGACAACCGTGCAAACCGCCGCGTAGCGTTCCACTGCTCGGCCACGCCCTGGGCAAGTCGCCCTGCACGCGCAGCGCACAGCTGAAGGTGAAATCAACAAAGCTGCCCTGTTCCACCGCCGGGTTGCCGAAGCGCACGGCGTAGCCGATGCCCTGACTGGCGCTGAGCAACTGGACGATGCCGTTCTGTTCGCTCTGGTTGACGCGGTAACCGGCGGCTTGCAGGACGTCGGTCAGTGATTGCGGGGAAACGTGGGTGATCAATTGAGTCATGGCTTTCTTCCTTGTTATCAGTGAGCGATCGCCGCTTGCGGCGCGTCGAATTGGGTTTTGTACAGCTCGTCGCCAAAGCCCTGGGCCAGTTCATCGAACTTGACCCGGGCGCTGCCGGCGAAGGGCTGGCGGATCTTCATCACTTCGGCGACGTCGATGTTTTCGTAGGCCGTGAGGATCTGTTTGGCGACGCCGTACATTTGCTGATTCTTGGCTGAACATTGCTGCACTTGTGTGTCACGTTCCGCCAGTTGCGCTTGCAGCTTTGAGCGTTCGGCTTCTTTGCCGCGAGCGAGGACCAGCAACTCGTCGTAGGCTTTTTTGAACTTGCCAGTCTGCTCGGCACTGGCCGCGACTTGCGCCTGCGCCTGGCTGTGCAGGCTCTGTTGCTGCCCGGCGAGTTGCTCGGCGAGGCCTTTGGCCTTGGCCAGTTCGGCGGTCAATTGCTTGATTTGCGCTTGCGCTGCCTTGGCTTCGTTCTGCGCCGCCAGTTGCGCGGCGCTGGCCTGGGCCTGTTGGCTTTGCAGGGCCTGCAATTGCTGGGTGGTGCTGCGCAATTGCGTGCGCAAGCGTTCTTCCATGCCTTCGGCGCTCGCCCCGGTGGCAATCAACAAACCCAGGCCCAGCGCGAGAAAACGCGTGTTCATAAAGCTCTCCCGGCGCCTTAGAAGCGCGTGTTGATCTCAAGCTGCAAGACGTCGATGTCGAACGGCGCGCCGTACACCGCTTCGGTGCTCATCCAGCGACCCGTGGCGGAAACGTTCTTCGCCAGGCCGTAGTTGCCGCCCATGAAATAGCCCTTGGCGTTGGTGCCGCCGAGGTGGAACGACGAGTCGTTGAAGCCGTCGGGCAAGGCGTCCGGCTGGATGTACTTGTAGCCGGCGAACAGGTTCCAGTCGCCCTTGCGCTTGAGGTCCAGCGCGTTGCCGAGGGTGAACTGCACCATCCACGCGTTGGCGCCGCTTTCGATCTCGCCGTTGCTGTCGAGGTTGTTGACGATCTGCCCGGCGGAGCGCTTGCGCATGTCGCCTTCGTCGTAGCTGAGGTTGTGGATGTAGTTGCCCTGGCTGCGCAGTTTGAAGTCCTGCGGCAGGTCGGCGTCCCACACGACGTTGAGATCGAGCAGGTTGAACTCGGACGCGAGGCCGACGAATTGCGGCTGCGGCGTAGTGCTCGGGTTGAGCGGGTTTGGCGTGATGTCACGCAGCAGGAACACGCTGTTGCCCTTCTGCATGAACGCCGCGCGGGTGCCGTCGCTGTCGCAGCCCGGCGCGCCGGCCCACGGTTCGCAAGGGCTGGAGCGCTGGCCCTGAATATCGTCGAAGCGGTAATAGGCCAGCGCACCTTTGAGGCGGTTGTTGCTATTGATCGCCCACTTCGCGCCGAGCTGCGCGCCGTACAGCCACTTGTTGTCGCTCTCTTCCTTGTCGAAACCGTTGCTGCTGGAAGTGTCGTTGGTGTAGTCCACCGGGAACGCGCCGACCGTGCCGAACACGCCCCAATCGCGGTTGAGCATGTGATCGAAAATCGCCGCCACACCGTCGAAATTCAGGTCATTGGAATAGAGCATGTCGGTGGACATGAACGGGTTGGCGAAGCGCCCGCCGGTCAGAGTCAATTCGTCCATTGGCTTCCAGGTCAGGTAGCCCTGATCGAGCCAGATGTCCTTCTTGGCAAAGCCGCCACCGAGGTTCTGCGTGGTCGATACCGGGTTGTTGTCCGAACCGGTGCCGATGCGAATGCCGGCGGTCCATTCCTCGGAGATCACCGCTTTCATGCCCAGGCGTGCGCGCAGGCGAAAGAGGTTTTCGCGGTCTTCGCGGGTATTGAGCAACGGCGGCAGGCTGGTGCTGCTGTTGGGGTTTACGTCGTACGGGCCATTGTTGTTGAGCTTGGCGAAGTCGACGATTTCGTTGCTGTTGTTGCCCGAGTAGTAACGCGATTCGTCTCGCAGGCGAATGTCGCCGTCGAAGCTGATGCGCGAGGCCCAGTCCGGAAAGGTATTCGGTGCTGCCCAGTTTTCCTGTTTGGCGGTGGCCATCACCTCAGCTTTGACCTGATCGCGGATCTGGTCGCGCACCGCTGCCGGCACGTACTGCACGCGCACATCCCCCGGCGCGGCGACCGGTCCAGCCGCTACGGCAGTGGACGCGGCAGCCTGTTTCGCCTGCGCCGCTTCGTTCTGCGCCTGGGCGATCAGCGCGTCGGCCTTGTCCTGTTTGAGAATGCCCTGCTCGACCAGCAAGCGGATCAGATTGATCGTGGCGTTCTCCGAAGGCGCAGGCGCTGCCACCACCTGACCGACCAGGGTCGCAATGACCATGCCGACCGCCAGGGACAATCGATTCACGTTGGAAATCATCTGCACACAACTCCTTTTGCCAAAGCTTGAATAAGTGAATTAACCCGGACGCCGCCCTTGCAGGGACAGGCGCACGGGCAAAGTGATGGAGGCCGGAGGCCTTTCGCTGAGCGCTGGCGCACCGCGTAAAGCGGCCAGCACCTGGGTATCGATTTGCGGGTTGCCGCTGGACTTGATCAGCTCGACACGGGTGATCTCGCCGACGCTGCTCAGCCAGACATCGGCCTGCAGCGAGAACGCGAGGTTGCGCAGCTCGGGGTTCTCACGCAGCAAACGCTGGAAGGTGAACGCGAGAAACTGGCTGTACGTGCCCGTACCCAAACGCCCGCCGCCGGCACCGGCCATGCCGCCGCCCTTGCCCGCGCCGATGTTGAAAGCGTCGCTGCCGGCCTGCGCGTCGCCGTCCATTTGCATCGGGTTGGCCAGGTCGTCCGCCGGCGATGGCGGTGCTTCTTCTTCAGGCTTGACCTCCTCCGGCTCCGGCGTTGGCTCAGGCTCGACGACTTTTTCTTCCACCGGCGTTTCCGGCTCTGGCGGTTTCTCCGGCGGCGGTGGTGGCGGTGGCGGCAACGGAATGATCGTCGGCACCTTCGGCGCTTCGCGACGCACGCCGGCCATGTCGTTGGCCCACTGCCAGAGGAACCACGCGGCGAGTGCGCCGACCAGCAATCCGGCGCCCCACTTCACATAGCGCAACGGCGTCTTTTTCACTGGCGGCGGCTCGATCGGGAGTTGTGCGGTCATGACTCAGCCCTGACTCGGTTTGCCGGTGACGAGACCGACCTGGGACAGTTCGAGCCGACGCAGCAGGTCGAGCACTTCGATGACTTTCTGGTACTGCACCGTCGCATCGCCGCGCACGATCACCGGAAAATCCGGGCTCTGCGCTTTCTCGATGCGCAGGCGTTCTTCCAGCTCCGCCAACGTCACGGGATAGGCATCGAGAAACACCTGGCCGCCGTCGTTGACCGAGATCGCCTTGGTCTTGGCCTCCGACAGCGACACCGAAGCGCTGGCCTTGGGCAGGTTGATCTGGATCCCGGAAACCTGCGCGGTGGCGGTGAGGATGAACATCACCAGCACCACCATCAGCACGTCGACCAGCGGAGTGATGTTGATGCTGTCGACTGCGGCATCGTCATCATCGTCGTGGGAGGCATTTACGGACGCCATGGCAGTGCTCCTCAGGCCGGTACGGAGTGGTTGGCGTGATGGCCGCGCTGGTGCGACGCCTCACTGAACTGGCTCTCGCCATGCATCTCCGCCAGACGAGTGATGAACTCGTCGACGAACACGCGCATGTCGGCGCTGACTTCCTTGTTGCGGGTGATCAGGCGGTTGTAGCCAAACAGCGCCGGGATCGCGACGAACAGGCCCATCGCCGTGGCCAACAGAGCGGCGGCCATGCCCGGCGCGATGGCATTGATATTCACGTCGCCGGCCATCGCCGTGCCGAGGAACACCACCATGATCCCCAGCACCGTGCCTAACAGGCCGATATACGGACCGCCGGCGATGGCGTTGGACAGGGTCGAGAGTTTCGAACTCAGTTGCTGGTTCTCGCGGGTGCGCACACCGTCCATCGAGCAACGGATGGCTTCGATGGTCGCGGCAGAGACCGACGAGGTATCGGCGCCCTGCTCGCGGCGGGTGCGGATCTCTTTGACCGCCACCAGATAGAGGCGCCACAGCGACGAATGCTGCAGACGTTGAGCCAGTTGCGCGTCGTCGGCGAACATCTCCAGACGCGTGCCGACCTTGGCGAATTGCACGCGAAAGTCTTCGTTGGCCGCAGTGACGCGGCTGAGGCTGCGGTTCTTGCGCAGCATGATGATCCACGACTGGAACATCATCAGCACCAGCACGGCGATGATCACCCAGGCGTCGATGGGCACCGCGTTAAGGAGGAAGCCGAGGCTGCCGAAACCGAAGCCGGATTGTTCTTCATCGACGCCGTAAGCGACCAGTTTCGACTCGGCGCCTTGCGAGGTGGCATCGGCCAGCAACAGCGCAGCAGGTCGGGCGATTTTCGACAGGCGCAGTTCGTCGATGGCGCCAGAGAATGGCTGCAACGCGCCTTCCTGCAGATCAGCGCCGATGGCCATGACCGAGTTGAATGCCGGCATCGCCTGGGCCAATGCAGCGCTCTCGCGACCGTTGATGTACAGGGTGACTTTCGAGCCCTCGGCGGTTAGTGCGAGGTGTTGCCATTGCCCCGGCGCCAGCGCTTGGGTGGCAGCGGCGCGCTGGCCGTCGATTTCCACGAACGGCAGGCCTTGGCTAACGCCGATCAGCAGGCTCTGCGAGCCTTCGCGTCGAGCGAGAATCAGTTGCTCGCCACTCGCCTGATCCAGACGCAGCCAGGCACTGAAGGTGAACGCGCTGCCGGCGTTGTGTTGCAGTGACGGACTGGCCGGCAGCAGCAACGGTTGACCGCTGAACTGCAACGCACGGCCGACGACGCCATCGATCGCTGTGCCGGTCGCGCTTTGCGCGGTGTTGCCGTACGCCGTGGTGTCTTTCGCCGGGGTGCCGGTGGCGCCGTCGAAGTGATACAGCGCGGTGTAATTCGGATCGAAAGTCAGTTGGCCGTTGCCGGTAGCCGGGGCTTTCTGGTTGCCGTAATACATCCAGATGTCCTGACGCTGACCGCCCTCGACATTCGGCACATCGACCCAGATCAGCGCCATGCCCATCAGCGCATCGAAACTCTCGATCTGGTGGTTGAGCACGGTTTTGTCATCGACAGCGACAAAGCGCAGATCGGAGCCGTCCTCTTTCACGCCGTCGAAGGTGAAGTTGCCGGTGTGCAGGCGCACCAGCAGCGCGGTGCGGCCAAGGGCCTGATTGATCGCCGCGCCCTGCGGTGTGGTGTCGAAGGCGATCTGTTTGCGGTAATGCCAGTCGTCCTGCCACCAGGCCTGAGCCGTGGCCGGGAGCACGAAGCCCAGGCAGATCAACAACGAAAGGAAGAGGCGTTGCATGGACGTGCTCCGTTAGAAAGTGGCTTGAAGGTTGAAGTGCAGGCGCGATTCCTGCTTTGAGGTGTTCGGCCCTTCGAGTAGCGGGTAGCCCCAGTCGAGGCTGCCGGACAGCCATTTACTGAGGCTGGCGCGGGTGCCGAGGCCGACGCTGGCCAGGGCGTAATTGGCGTCCTGATCCGGCAGTTCGTCGCGCAGGTACAACTGCGCGCCTTCGGCGAAGGCATAGAAGCGCCAGTCCTGCATCCACGTGCCGGCGAATTTCGCCAGCGACGGTGTGCGCAATTCCTGGCTGAGCAGGTAGCCGTCATCGGCGGTACGTTCAGCCGCGAGATAGCCGCGCACCGAAGTGGCGCCACCGGCGGAGAATTGTTCGTTGGAAACCAGCGGCCCCGAGGCGAGTTGGAATGCGGCTTTGCTTGCGCTCTGCCAGTCGCTGTCGAAGGTCCAGGTGTAGTTGGTGTCGCCCTTGAGCACGGCGAAACCCGGTTTGGCGCGATAGCGTTTGTAGTCGAAGTCTTCGTCGTCGCTGCCGTAGCCGAACACGCTGCGCGTGGCGGCAACCAGACTCAGACCGAGACCGAGCTGGCTCTTTTCGCTGTAGCGATAGCCGTTGTAGGCGAAGGTGAACGGCGCGTATTTGAGCGGCACCTTGTCGCTTTCGCCGGACAGGCTCAGGCGCTCGTCGAAGTCCTTGAAGTCGATGCCGGCCGACAGCGAGTTCGACCAGTTGCCACTCGAGGGCAGCGTGTAAATTGCCGCGACGCCGTAGCTGTGACCCTTGCCGAGCACGTTGCTGCCGCCGATGGTGGCGACGTTGCTGTCGGACTGGTAACCGGAGAATTGCACGCTCCAGCGCTCGCTCAGCGGCGCGGTGTAGGACCCGGACCAGACCTTGGCGTTGTCGGTTTCTTGCGGCGCGGTGAAGAACGTCAGGTTGACGCTGTGACCGAGTTGCCAGAGGTTGTTGTAACCGAGGCTGGTGACGCTGCGCAGCTTTTCGGTGTCGGCGCTGTAGTCGTTATTGAGGCCGACGCTGGCCGTCCACGGGTTCTGGTCTTCGACCTGCAAGTCGACATCCATAGTGCCGGGGCGCTGACCTTCGCGCACCAGCGGCATGACCTGGCGACCGGGGGTCTTGTTGAGCTGCGCGAGTTCGCCCTGGACCTTGGCAAAGTCCGGCACCTCGCCTTCTTTCAGCGCCGGGACGTTGTCGCGAATGTCCAGCGGCGAATAGTGTTTGGCGCCGACCACGCGCACCCGGCCGACCTTGGTTTCGCTGACTTGCAGATAGACGATGCCATCAGCCACGGCCTGCTCGGGCAGCTCGACAAACACCGATTGATAGCCGCGTTCCTGGTAGGCCTTCTGCAACGCATCACGGGCGCCTTCGATGTCGCTCAAGGCTTTCTGCGGGCCGAGAAACGGATACACCGCTTCTTCGATCGCCCGCGCATCAAGCACGGTGTTGCCGCGCACGAAGTATTCGTTGACGTCGACCAGTCGCTGCGCGGCGGGCGCTTCTGTGCCCTCCTCGGCCAGCGCCGGCTGCGCGCCCGCCGTCACCAGCAGCCAGCCCCACAGTGCCAGCCGTGACGTGAAAATCCGTTCCACACTACCCCCTGAAATTCGCGATGACCTGTAGGCGTTAGCGCCCGGTGTGCTGCGTCAATTGCTGATCGTTGTGGCGCAGGCGTGCTTGCCCAGCCAGGTGTGCAACAGCGCAAAGTTCAGCGAGAACTCGGGCATTTGCAGCAAGGCACCACAGAACACTTCGCCGATGATTTTCTGAATCAGCAGCACCGCACGCGGCTCGTTGAGCAGCGTGGCGATGTCACGGCTGAGGGCGGTGAAACTCCAGACCTTCTGGTTCAGGCCAAGGCCGACGAACCAGCGGAACAGCAGGTTGTAGTTCAGTTGTTCATAGAGCTGCTGTTCGCTAGGCACCGAATACAGCAATTGCAGGAGCAGGATGTGCATCACCGTCTGCGCGGGAATGAGCATGCCGGGTGCGGCATTGAGGTCGCGCAGCAGGTCCTGGTGGGCGTCGAGCAGATCGTCGATCTGCGGGCGCAGCAACACCAGCGAATGGCCCGGCGGAATGTAGCTGGAGACTTCTTTCAAAGCGCCCTGCCAGTCCTCCTGCGAGACGATCCAGACCCACGGCGCGCCGTAGCGATACACCGAAACCGGCTTCTTGCGCGCGGCTTCGACGATCTTCGACAGGCGTTGATCGAGCTCCTGCATGCCCACTTTCGAATAGCGTTCCATAGTCCCCATTGCCTCACTCCCGGCGTCCCGCCTCGGCTTGCAAAGTGCGCCCCGAAAGGCCCCTCAAGCGCGTTACACAGGCATGACCGGACTGGCAAAGGGCTACCGAACTTTTGTCATAAAAGCTTCATTACCGAAGATGGATTGACGGATGTAGATGATCGACCGTGGGAGCGAGCCTGCTCGCGAAAGCGCTGTGTCAGGCGATGAGGATGTTGGATGTGCCGCCGCCTTCGCGAGCAGGCTCGCTCCCACAAGGTGGACTGTGGTTGCACCGTTGCGTGACATTCGCGTGACATTCACGGGGTTAAATCCCGGCCCGTTCAGGCGTATAACCTTCACAAGACTTTCAATCGGCACGCCGACTTCAACACAGGGTAGTGACATGACCACAGCAAACATCCTTGGCAACCTGTTCCCTTCGGTCAGCGACATCCCGGAAAAATATCGCCTCGACGCTCAGGTCGAGCAGCGTGAATATCTGGTCGATGGCCAGTTGCGCCGCTGGGACGGCCCGCTCGCGCAGGTGCGCAGCCCGGTTTATCTGAAAGGCGCAAACGGTGAAGAACAGGTGATCCTCGGCAGCACGCCGCTGCTGGATGCCGACACCGCCCTTACCGCCCTAGACGCTGCCGTTCGCGCTTACGACCGAGGTCAGGGTCTGTGGCCGACCATGCGCGTGGCCGAGCGTATCCAGCACGTCGAAGCATTCCTCGGCCGCATGCGCGAGCAGCGCGAGGCGGTGGTCAAGCTGCTGATGTGGGAGATCGGCAAGAACCTCAAGGACTCGGAAAAAGAGTTCGATCGCACCTGCGATTACATCGTCGACACCATCAACGCATTGAAAGAACTCGACCGCCGCTCCAGCCGCTTCGAGCTGGAGCAGGACACCCTCGGGCAGATCCGCCGCGTGCCGCTCGGCGTCGCCTTGTGCATGGGACCTTACAACTACCCGCTGAACGAAACCTTCACCACGCTGATTCCGGCACTGATCATGGGTAACACCGTGGTGTTCAAACCGGCCAAGCTCGGCGTGCTGCTGATTCGCCCGTTGCTCGAAGCCTTCCGCGACAGCTTCCCGAGCGGCGTGATCAACGTCATCTACGGCAGCGGCCGCGAGACCGTCAGTGCGTTGATGGCCAGTGGCAAGATCGATATCTTCGCCTTTATCGGCACCAACAAGGCTGCCAGCGACCTGAAGAAGCTGCACCCGAAACCACACCGTTTGCGCGCCGCTCTCGGTCTGGATGCAAAGAACCCGGGAATCGTTCTGCCCGAAGTCGATCTCGACAACGCCGTCAGCGAAGCGGTCACCGGCTCGCTGTCGTTCAATGGTCAGCGCTGCACCGCACTGAAAATCCTCTTCGTACATGAAGACGTGGTCGACAGCTTCATCGAGAAATTCAACGCCAGACTGGCCACGCTCAAACCGGGTATGCCGTGGGACAGCGGCGTGGCGCTGACGCCGCTGCCGGAGGCGGGCAAGGTCGATTATCTGCACGGTCTGGTCGCGGATGCGCAAAGCAAAGGCGCCCAGGTAGTCAACCCGAATGGCGGTGAATCCCACGCCTCGTTCTTCTACCCGGCAGTGCTATATCCGGTGAACCCGCAGATGCGCGTGTATCAGGAAGAACAGTTCGGCCCGGTCGTGCCCATCGTGCCGTACCGCCACCTCGATACCGTGATCGACTACGTGCTGGAATCGGATTTCGGCCAGCAGTTGAGCATCTTCGGCACCAACCCGGTGGCGGTCGGCCGGCTGGTTGACACCTTTGCCAATCAGGTCGGGCGGATCAACCTCAACGCCCAGTGCCAGCGCGGCCCGGACACTTACCCGTTCAATGGCCGCAAAAACTCCGCCGAAGGCACGCTGTCGGTTCACGATGCATTGCGAGTGTTTTCGATCCGCACCCTGGTGGCGACCAAATTCCAGGAGAGCAACAAGGATCTGATCAGCGAGATCATTCGCGGGCGTGATTCGAGCTTCCTGACCACCGATTACATCTTTTGACGGGTGATCGGCAGGATTGAATGATCCTGCCGATCCGTCAGCCCCCCGGCGATTCAGTGACTACACTGAGCCCAGCATTGCTGGATGCCCGGGAGGCTGACCATGCTCGATTACTTCGCATTGGGTCTGTTGGTTTTTGTCGGTCTCGTGCTGTTTTACGGGATCATCGTGCTGCATGACATCCCGTACGAGATCGCTGTCCACCGCAACCACCCGCACCAGGACGCGATCCATGCCACTGGCTGGGTCAGTCTGTTCACCTTGCATGCACTCTGGCCATTTCTGTGGATCTGGGCGATGGCCTATCGCGAGGATCGCGGTTGGGGTTTCGGCGATGGCAAACCCATTCAGAACCACGTCAATCAACTGGAGCAACAGGTCGTCGAGCTGCAAGCCCGGATCGAGCGGCTCGAAGCGCAGTCGCCGGTTGCGCCTCAATCTGACAGCCGGGGGATCTGAGCATGGATCTGTTGCTCATCCTCACGTATGCCGCGCTCTGCGTCGCGATTTTCAAGATCTTCCGCATTCCGCTGAACAAATGGACGGTGCCCACCGCTGTCCTGGGTGGCGTGCTGATCATCGGCGCGCTGATTTTCACCATGAACTACAACCATCCCTATTCTGAGGTGGCGCGCTCCTACTTCGTCTCGGTGCCGGTTATTCCGATCATCAGTGGCCAGGTGATCGACGTACCGGTAAAGGGCAACGAACCCCTGGAAAAAGGCGACGTGCTGTTCCGCATTGATCCCACGCCTTTCCAGAACCGCCTGAAATCGCTCAAGGCGCAACTGGTTGCAGCCAAAGGCGACCGCTACCGCATCACCGAACTGATTCGCCGCAACTTCGGCACCCAGCGTGAACTGGACGCGGCCATCGCCCGCACCGACGATCTGCAGGCGCAACTGGACAATGCGCAGTTCGAGCTGGACAACACCGTGGTTCGAGCACCGAGCAAAGGCTTCGTCACCCACGTTTCGCTGCGACCGGGGATGATGGCGAGCAAGCTGCCGCTGCGCCCGTCGATGGTGTTTATCCCGCAGGAAGGTCAGTACTTCGCCGCTTGGATGCGTCAGAACAGCCTATTGCGTCTGACCGTGGGCGACGAGGCCGAAGTCGCCTTCGACGGCATTCCCGGCAAGGTTTTCGCCGGTCGGGTGAAAAGTGTGATCGGGGTGATAGCCGAGGGCCAGGTGCAACCTTCCGGCACCCTGATCAGCTACACCGGCTCACCACCGCCCGGACGGGTGCCGGTGATCATTGAAATCACTGACCCAGCGTTCGCCGAATACAGCGCGCTCATGCCGGGGGGCGCCTACGGGCAAGCGGCGCTTTACAGTCAGCACTTTCACCACATCGGCGCGATGCGCAAAATCCTGCTGCGCATGTCCGCCTGGATGAATTACATTTTCCCCTTCCACTGATTTGACTGACTCACGAGGTTCGCACTGACTACTTACAGCACCCACCGCCTGCCACCGCTGTTGCGCCGTATCCTGCGTCCGTTACTGGACCCGTATCGGCGCTACCGTCACGCCCGACTGATCCATTCCGTGCGGGTGGCCTTGGGATTGTTGGCGACGATTCTGCTGACCACTGGCATCAATCTGCCCCACGGCGAATGGGCATCGGTGACCATGCTGGTGGTGATCGGCGGTTTGCAGCACCACGGCAACATCGGCAAAAAAGCCGCCGAGCGCGCCATCGGTACCTTGATCGGTGCAGGAGTCGGGTTGGCACTGGTGGCGCAACATGCGTGGCTGGGCATGCCGTGGCTGACCTATTTTTCCATGGCCGTGGTCTGTGGTTTTTTCTCCTATCACGCGATCGGCAAGGGCGGCTACACCGCCCTGCTCTCCGCCATCACCGTGTTCATCGTCGCCGGGCATGGCGACAACCCGATCACCGATGGTCTGTGGCGCGGCGTCGACATCCTGATCGGCATCGCCCTCGCCCTGGCGTTTTCCTTCGCCCTGCCGCTGTACGCGGTCTACTCGTGGCGCTACAACCTCGCCGATGCCTTGCGCGATTGCGCCACGGTGTACGGGCGCATCATCAACGGTGAAGCGGTCAGCGCCGACGAACACGTGCGGCTGATGAGCAAGCTCGGCGCGGTGATGGTGCAATTACGTTCGCTGATGCCGTCGGTGTCCAAGGAAGTGAAAATCTCCATGACCGAGCTGGACGCGATTCAGCGCAACCTGCGCATGTGCATCAGCACGCTGGAGATCCTCGGCAATATCCGCCCCAACGCAAGTGACCCGCAGGCCACGGCACATCTGCAAACGGCGCTGAAGGCCGAACACCGGCAGATTCGCGTGCAACTGATCGGGATGGCTCGCGCCTTGAAGACCGGGGCCTCGCAACGGCTGGAGCGGCCGATGGAGCTGCCAGCAGCGGACCTTGATGCGCCAGTCGCCAATACGCTCGACGGCTACCGGATGCTGACGCGGCAACTGGCGGCCAATATCAGCGAGATGCGCCAGCGCCTGGCCGCAACCGCACCGCGCTGGAACATCTGATTCTTATTGCGCCGCCAGCCGCCGGGCTTTCCAGCCCCAACCTTGTTGCATGCCGGCGGCGGCGAGCAGGATCGCTGCGACGCCTATCCATTGCAGCAATTCGAGGCGATGGCCGAAGGCGAACCAGTCAACGAAAATCGCCGCGATCGGATATATAAAGGACAGCGCGCCGGTCAATGCCGTCGGCAATTTTTGAATCGCGCCGTACAGCAAAACGTACATCAGACCGGTGTGCACGATCCCGAGAGTCAGCAGACTGGCCCAGGCATCGACGCCTTGCGGCAACGCATCGAAATGCGCGAACGGCGCGAGCAACAACACACCGGTGCACACTTGAACCAGCGCGATCAGGTGCGGCGGCGTGCCGGTCAGGCGCTTGATGATCAGTGCGGCAATCGCATACAGAAACGCCGCGCCCAACGCCAGGGCAATCCCCAGCAGATAGTCATTGCCGCTCTCGCCTTGGGTACCATGGGCGCTGACAATCGCCAGCATGCCCAGAAACGAAATCGCCAACCAGAACAGCTTCTGCAAGGTGATTTTTTCGCCGAGGAACAACGCCGCCAAGCCGACCAGCATGAACGGCTGTACGTTATAGACAGCCGTGCCGATCGCAATCGAGGCGCGGGAATAGGATGCGAACAGCAGCACCCAATTGCCGACAATCGCCATGCCACTGAGCACCGCCAGCAGAAACGTTGTGCGGGTCAGCATCCCCGGACGCAGGAAGCCAAACGCGGCGCAGACCAACAGCAAGGTGCCGGCGCCGAACACGCAGCGCCAGAACACCACGTCGAGCACCGGTTGCCCGGACACCAGCACAAACCAGCCGATCGTCCCGGATATGAGCATGGCGGCGGTCATTTCCAGCGAGCCGCGGCGAATTGCGTTGTCCATCATCTTCTCCTGAGGCTGTGAGCGAAGCATGGCAAAAGTATGCCAAGCGCACCTCGGGCTGCTCCAGCGCATAAAGCAGGCTAAACTTGGTTTTCGCCTTTTTTATCGAGGGTGATTCGCGCCCTTCGCCTAATCCGGAGTTTGAATGTGACTGACGATATCGATCAGATCCTTATCAGCGCGCTGATGGAAGACTCGCGTCGCTCGCTCAAAGCGCTGGCGCAGATCAGCGGCCTGTCATCGCCCAGCGTGGCCGAGCGGTTGCGGCGTCTGGAAGAACGTGGCGTGCTCAAGGGCTACACGGTGGAGATTGATCCGAAATGCTTCGGCTATCAGTTGCAGGCGATCGTCCGCGTACGGCCACTGCCAGGGCAATTGCACGAGGTTGAGCGGCAGATCATGTCGATTCCGGAGTTCACCGAGTGCGACAAGGTCACCGGTGACGACTGCTTTATTGCCCGCCTGCACGTGCGCTCGATGGAGCAGCTCGATACCCTGCTAGACCGACTGAATACGTTGGCCGAAACCAACACTGCGATCGTCAAGAAGACCCCGGTCAAGCGACGCCTGCCACCGATGGCGTAGGTGTTTTTTTCCGTTGTTCGGCGTAGATTGTGGGTTTTTCGCGGCTAAGGAATGGCGCTATGAAAATTCAGGCAATGCTGCTGGCGGCCCTGCTGCTCGGCGGTTGTGGCACGATTCAAACGGTGGCGCGCAACGATCAGGCTGCTGTTGACGGACTCAAGCAGCAGAAAAGTTATTGCGGCGCGGTACCGAGAATCTACAGCGGCCTCGCTTATGACTTCTGCACGCTGAACGCTCCGCTGGCCTCAGGCATCGATCCCGATGATCACCGCAACGCGGCGATTCCGGTGGTGCTGGTGGACGCCGTGGTGTCCGGCGCCCTAGATACCTTGCTGCTGCCCTACACCATCTACCGTCAGCAAGTGGACGGCAGCATCGTCATCAACTGAGCAGACACTTTTGTCCAGACGATAAAAAACCCGCCGAAGCGGGTTTTTTATTGCAGCCATTACGATCAGTCGTCGCGGCTCATGATGCCGAACAGTTGCAGCAGGCTGACGAACAGGTTGTAGATCGATACATACAGGCTGATGGTCGCCATGATGTAGTTGCGCTCGCCGCCGTGGATGATCGCGCTGGTCTGGAACAGAATGCAGACCGACGAGAACAGCACGAAGCCGGCGCTGATCGCCAGTTGCAGGCCGCTGATCTGGAAGAAGAAGCTCGCCAGTGTAGCGCCCAGCAGGACAAAGAAACCGGCGGTGATGAAGCCACCGAGGAAGCTCATGTCCTTGCGGGTGATCAGCACGTAGGCCGACAGACCACCGAACACCAGTGCGGTCATGGCGAAAGCCGAGCTGACCACTTCAGCGCCGCCCTGCATGCCCAGGTAACGGTTCAGGATCGGGCCGAGCAGGAAACCCATGAAACCGGTCAACGCGAAGGCGGACACCAGGCCCCACGCGGAATCACGGAGTTTGTTGGTGAGGAAGAACAGCCCGTAGAAGCCGATCAGCACGACGAAAATGTTCGGGTAGCCGACACGCATCTGCTGGGCTACGAAGGCCATCACACCGCTGAATGCGAGAGTCAGAGCCAAGAGACCATAAGTGTTGCGCAGGACGCGGCTAACCTCTAGCTGCTCAGCCTGCACGCTGTTATTAACTGCGTAATCCTGTTCGCGCATGGCGACACTCCTGTTGGTTTGAAACGTTCAGTCGCAAAGATCATAACAGACGCTCTGTAACAAGCCATGCAGAGAGTTTGACAGTGTGTTTCATTCAGGTATTATGGCGCCCGCAACGCAAACGGAGGTGTGGCCGAGTGGTTTAAGGCAACGGTCTTGAAAACCGTCGACTGTAACAGGTCCATGAGTTCGAATCCCATCGCCTCCGCCATCTTTATACGACAAAGCCCTGATTATTCAGGGCTTTGTCGTTTCTGCGAGATATGTTTTGCGCAGCATCGTTTGCGCATCTGTTGAGTCATTTCACAGCAGTGCCTCGTACACCTGAGGCGCTGCTGCCCGAATAGCCAATGCGTACCCGCTCAGCCAAGCGACTCAAAGACAGCCTCCGCACGCTGTTGCACCGGCGCCTGAGGTCTGAGCATTTGCTGCCAGGCGAGCTGCGCCTGGACCTTGGCCACCGAATCCAGCACTTTCTGCGCCCAGCGATCATCCTCGGGATGCACCACGACCACCCGGAAGCCATGATCCTTGCCTTCAATCTGCACGCCCTCCGAATCATCGACATGCAAGTCGATATCGAACGCTGGCGGATACTTGGAAGGCGCATTCGACATCCCGTGCGCCGTCAGGGCACGGTTGTGCAGCACACTGTTGACCACGCCGTCGACGCGGATACCGTACAGCGCCAACCAGCGCCTGATATAGGACGGCGTGCGCCCGGATGAGGTGTAGACCCAGACACTGCAATCCTGGCGACGCAGCTCTCGGATCAGCGATCGTGTGCCCATCCGCAACGGCTCACCCAGCCAGCGATGAATACAGGCCGGTAGTCGACTCTTCTCCACTGCGCAGTGGTGGAGCTGGCAAGCGAGCGTGTCATCGATATCGAACGAAATTCGTATGCGCTGACGTTCGAACAACTGCGGCAAAGCGCAGCGGATAGCCTGCCCTGCCCGGCTGCCGAAGGTTCTCAATCTGGCAAATGCTGGTGCCCAGTTCATCAATGGCCACCTTGAGAGAGAGGCAAAGGCTTGCCTTTGAGAAAGAACTTCATTGGATCGGGCGCCTGTTCTTCTAAGAATGCTGCATATTTTTTCTTGATCTTGGGCAATTCGTACAACGCCTTGACGCCATGCTTGGCGGAGTTGCGGATGACCGAAGACGGGTTGAAATAGCCCTCGGCGTTTTCCAGCGTCAACACGAATGGAGGCAGCCCCGCCCGCATGAGCAGGTAGCTGACAATGAGCGAGCCACTGCGGTTATTGCCTTCGATAAACAGCTGCGGCTTGCTCAGAATGCGCACATAGACACCGGCTGCACGTTTCCAGACTGACTCACTGCGATACGCGCAATACCAGTTGTACAAGTCCTTGATGCCGCCCTCGACGTTGTTGAAGAAATGCGCCTCGGTGGCTGCCAGATGCTGGGCGTATTCCAGCCGGCGCGCCGGATCCCGGCCACAAAGCACTGTGGCATTGATCTCCAGCATCAGGTTCAGTTGCTGCAGATCGAACAGGTCGATGCCGCGGGCAACATATTCGTCAACCAACGCATAACCTTCAAGCACATTGTTCAGGACTTCGTCAGTGAACGGGTCTCGGGGCTCGGTGAAGTGCCGGCTGAGCTCGGCGAAACGGCTCTGCACGTTACGCAGTGCGCGTTCAATCGCAGGCAAATCAAGGCGATGCGTGGCAGGCATTGGAGCTCCTTGGAAACGCTTGGTAAATGTCCGCCGGTGCCCGCCAAATCCATTTGGCTTGTGCAGGTAGGCGGCCGTGACCGGTGCTGTGACTTAGCTGAACTTGCCGCTGATGTAATCGCCGGTCATCTGTTCACGCGGGTTGTCGAAGATCTGCGCCGTCGGGCCCATCTCGACCAGATAACCGGTGCGCGTGCCCTGGGAAATATCCACCGAGAAAAACGCTGTGGTGTCAGCAACACGGATGGCTTGCTGCATGTTGTGAGTGACCAGTGCGATGGTGTAGTCCTTCTTCAACTCGACCATCAACTCTTCGACGCGTCGGGTGGCGATCGGGTCCAGTGCCGAACAAGGCTCATCCAGCAGCAGGACTTCCGGCTCGGTGGCGATTGCCCGGGCGATACACAGGCGTTGCTGCTGGCCACCGGAGAGCGACAGGCCGCTGACCTTGAGCTTGTCCTTGACCTCATCCCATAACGCGGCGCCTTGCAGCGCATGCTTGACGCGGTCACCGATATCGCCCTTGTAGCGATTGAGGCGAAGACCAAAAGCCACGTTGTCGAAGATGCTCATCGAGAACGGGTTAGGCTGCTGAAACACCATACCGATGTAGCGGCGTACGACCACCGGATCGACGCCCTTGCCGTAGACGTCCTGGCCGAGGAAATGCACATGACCCTCGAAACGAAAGCCCTTCACCAGATCGTTCATCCGGTTGAGACTGCGCAGCACGGTGCTTTTGCCGCAGCCTGAGGGACCGATGAATCCGGTGATCTTGTTTTTCTCGATGGGCACGTGGCTGTCACGTACTGCCATGAAGTTGCCGTAGAAAATCTTGTCCAGTTTGCAGTCCATGACTACAGGCGCCTGGGTGACAAACGGAGCGGCAATTTGCGCAGTGGATACGTTCAAAATCAGATGCTCCCGTTCTTAATACTTGGGCTTGCCGAAAATCCGGCTGATGATGTTCACGAACAGCACGATCATCACCAGCACCAACGAGGCCGCCCATGCGAGCTCGATCTGGTTATCGAAAGGCATGCCGGAGAAGTTGTAGATCAGCACCGCCAGCGAGGCAGTCGGATTCATGACATCGAGATTGCCCTGGTGGTAGATCCAGTAGTTGCTGAACAGCGCGGTAAACAACAAAGGTGCCGTCTCGCCTGCGGCACGCGCCACGGCGAGCATCACGCCAGTCAGGATCGCCGGCATGCCGGTCGGCAAGATGATTTTCCAGATGACCTGCGAGCGAGTGCAGCCCATGCCATAAGCAGCATCTTTCATGATCTTGGGCACCATCCGCATCGATTCTTCTGCGGTGAGCACCACGATAGGCAGCATCAGGACGGCGAGCGCCACGCCACCTGCCGGTGCCGAATATGTGCCAGTCGTCATTACAACCAAAGCGTAGGCAAATACACCTGCCAGGATTGATGGCAGGCCCGTAAGCATCTTGGCGGCAAAACGCGCGGCGTTCCCCAGCTTGCTATCCGGCCCCAGTTCAGCCAGAAAAATGGCCGCCATGATCCCGACCGGCACCGCGATCGCTGCCGCGATACCGACCATCACGAAAGTACCCGCCATCGCATTGCCGAAACCGCCACCCATCTCGAAGCCGGTCGGCGGCAGTTCAGTGAAGACTTCCAGGTTCAGACGCGCGCCACCACGAGTGATCAGCATGTAGAGCACGGAAATCAGCGGCACGCTGGCCAGCAAAGCACCTGCCCAGACCAGGGTGGTCAGGATCAGGCTGCGCAGCGCGCGGCCTTCGAACCTGCGTTGCAAACTCGGCATCGCACCGGTTGGCGCCGTCAGGTCTGTTGCTGCGGTCAGATCAGTCATCCCTTGTTACCCCGTTGGGCGTACATCATGATCATCGAGCCGAAAATGTTCACGATCAGCGTAATCAACATCAGCACGAGCGCGGCATACATCAACACCTCGATCTCGTTCGGTCCGGCTTCGGGGAAGTTCAGCGCCAGCAGAGCGGCAAGCGTGTTGGCCGGTGCAAACAACGAGAGGGAAATGTTGTTGGCATTGCCGACCAGCATGGCCAGCGCCATCGTTTCACCCAGCGCGCGCCCCAGGCCCAGCACCAGAGAGCCGAAAATGCCGGTGGCAGCCGAAGGCACCATCACCTTGAGAATCGCTTCCCAATGGGTTGTGCCCATGCCGTACGCGGCCTGTTTGGTTTTCATCGGCACAGCCGTAAGCGCGTCCTGCGACACGGCGGCAATGGTCGGCAGAATCATGATGGCGAGCACCAGAGCTGCGGGCAGCAGGCCCGGACCGCTCAGGGACGTGCCGAAAAAGGGTATCCAGCCCAGCTCGCTGTTCAGCCAGGTCGTCAGCGGCCGAATCGCCGGAATCACCACATAGATCCCCCACAGGCCATAGACCACGCTGGGGATGGCCGCGAGCAGTTCGACGATGGTGCGAAACAGCGCAGCGAGCTTGGTCGGCAGGAAGTCCTGGGTCAGGAAAATCGCCATGCTCACGCCAAAGACACCGGCGATCAGCAAAGCGATGAAGGCGCTGTAAAGCGTGCCCCAGATGGCCGGCAGGATGCCGTATTTGCCCTGGTTGACGTCCCACACACTGCCCAGAAGCACATCAAAGCCGTGCTTCTCCATACCGGGAAGTGCCTTGCGTCCGACTTCGAACACCAGTGCAAATACCAGCGCCAGAATCAGTACCACACCGATGCGCGCGAGCGCGCGGAAGGTGCGATCAACCAGGAAATCCTTCGTCGAGGGTGGCTGGCAGGCAGAGTCGGGATTAACCGGTACGACAAAAGGTTTGTTCATGGGCTAAGTCCGGAACAGGGGGAAAACTCTCCCGGCGTGGTGCAGACGCACACGCCGAGAGAGACCTCACGGCGTTACTGAATGTTGGCGGACGCTTTGCGAACCTGTTCGACGACCGATTGCGGCAACGGGATGTAACCCATCGAATCGGCAATCTTCTGCCCCTCGGTCAGGCTGTATTCGACCATTTCACGCATGGCCTTGGCCTTGGCCGGGTTGCCATTGTCCTTGCGGAAAATCATCCAGGTATAAGAGGTGATCGGGTAGGACTTGGCACCGTCCGGATCAGGCAGCCAGGCCACCAGGTTTTCCGGCATCTTCACCGCCGCCAGGGCCTCGGCACCGCTTTCGGCGTTTGGCACGACGTAATTGCCTGCCTTGTTCTGCAATTGGGCAAAGTCGACCTTGGCCAGCTTGGCGAAGCCATATTCGATGTAACCAATCGCACCAGGGGTCTGGCGTACGGTAGCGGTTACGCCATCGTTTTTCGGCGATTTGATGAACTTGTCACTGGCCGGCCAGTTGACGGTGTTGCCCTCACCCAACGCCTGCTTGAACTCGGCGTTGACGGTTGCCAGGTGCTTGGTGAATACCGCGGTAGTACCGCTGGAATCTGCACGCACGACAACCGTGATCGGCGTATCGGAGAGTTTCAGGTCCGGGTTGGCTGCGACGATCTGCGGATCGTTCCAGCGCGTGATCTTGCCCAGGAAAATGTTGGAATAGACGTCGCGTGGCAGCTTCAGGCCCTTGGGATTGCCCGGCAGGTTATAGGCCAGCACGATTTCCCCGGCGGTCATTGGCAGCAACTGCACGCCTTCGGCGACCTTGGCGATATCTTCGTCTTTCATTGCCGAGTCACTGGCAGCGAAATCCACGGTTTTGTTCAAGAAGTCCTGTACGCCCGCGCCACTGCCCTTGGATTGGTAATCGACAGTGACACCATCGGATTTCTTGCTGAAATCCTTGAACCATGTCAGATAGATCGGCGCCGGGAAACTTGCTCCGGACCCCGTCAGGCGAACATTTTCTGCTGCAAAGGAGGCCGAGGTGGCACAAAGAGATACCGCAATGGCGAGCGCAGCAGACTTCATCAAACTTTTCATTAAATGACACCTAGTGATTACGGGCTCCCGAACTCTGCAGCAGTTTTGTGACGATTTCATGAAAGCAAAGTGGCAAGCGTTACCCTCATGGTCCGCAGCAGCGCCTATGGATGTAATCGGCCTCCGGGTTTCGAAAAATCGAATCTTCCTGTGCCGGACTTGTCACTACCCCCTGATCCCGAGCAGTCACGTGCGAGGTTCACATTGCAAAAACGCTACTTTTCCCCAGCCTTTATGGCCCTCAACCGGAAATGGCGTTAGCATTTCACTCATTCGGCTGAACAAGCCTGTTTATTCAGATCAGGGTTGCATTGTGGAAAAGCTAAAACGCCTTCAAAGCGGGATCGAAGGGCTCGACGCGCTGCTTCAGGGGGGCTTTGTCGCGGGCGCCTCGTACATCATTCAAGGGCGTCCGGGCTCCGGCAAGACCATCCTTGCCAATCAGCTCGGATTTCACCACGCCCGAAACGGCGGCCGTGTGCTGGTCGCCACGTTGCTGGCCGAGTCCCACGACCGTCTGTTCCAGTTTCTGTCGACCATGAGTTTCTTCGACGCCTCGCGAGTCGGCGCCGAAATTCAGTTTGTCAGCGCATTCGATACGCTGGAAAACGAAGGCCTCGATGAGGTAGTGAAGCTGCTGCGACGCGAAATCACCCGGCAGAAGGCGACCGTCATGGTCGTCGACGGCCTGCTCAACGCACGCTCCAAGGCCGACTCGCCGATCGATACGAAAAAATTCATCTCCGAACTGCAAGGCCATGCGGCGTTCGCCGGTTGCACCGTGCTGTTTCTCACCAGCTCGCGCCTGGACGACGGCAGCCCCGAGCACACGATGGTCGACGGCGTCATCGAAATGGGTGAAGAGCTGTTCGGTACCCGTTCGGTGCGCCGCATTCATTTGCGCAAGACTCGCGGCAGCGGCGCGTTGACCGGTCTTCACGAGTGCGAGATCACCGATAACGGCCTGGTCGTCTACCCTCGCCTCGAAAGCCTCTACAAGCGCCCTTCCGCCCCTGACAGCGCGGACATGACGCGCATCCCCAGCGGCATTGCTTCACTGGATGACATCCTCGGTGGTGGCTTGCACAGCTCCAGCGTGACGCTGGTCATGGGGCCTTCCGGGATCGGCAAGACCACGCTGGGTCTGAAGTTCATCGCACAGTCGACGGCCGAAGCGCCGGGCCTGCACTTCGGCTTCTATGAAAGCCCGCAGCGGCTGCGGCTCAAAGGCCGTTCGCTGGGCATTGATATCGAACACATGGAACACAGCGGTGCGCTGAGCATTGCCTGGCAGCCAACTACCGAAGGCTTGCTGGACGGCCTCGGCGCACGCCTGCTGAGCCTGGTCGATGAAAAAGGCATCAAGCGCCTGTTCATCGATAGCCTCAGCGGCATGACTCGGGTTTCAACCACACCGGAACGCATCACCGACTTTTTCAGCGCGCTGATGAATGAGCTGCGATCCAGAGGCGTTACGGTGTTCGCCTCATGGGAAATGCGCGATTTGTTCGGCTCCGAGGTCAGCGCACCGAACTCCGACCTGTCCAGTATTGTCGACAACCTGATGCTCATGCGTTTCTTTGAGAATCACGCTGAACTTCACAGGACGCTTTCCATTCTCAAGATACGTGATAGCTCCTACAACCCGTCGCGGTTCGAGGTGGTTATCCGTGATCAAGATGTGTTCCTGGAAAAGGCTTTGAAAAATGAACCTTCAGTCACAGCTGAGTCATTGCCTGGTTCAATTTCGTAAGTCTGCAAGCGGGTTGAAATAACATGACCACCATCCTGGTAGTCGACGACGAGTATCTGATTGCTGACATTCTTGGCTTTGCGCTTGAGGATGAGGGCTTCATGACTGTGACCGCGAGCAATGGCAAGAAGGCTCTCGAAGTGCTGGAAAGAGAACGTCCAGCCCTGGTCATCACTGACTTCATGATGCCGGTCATGGACGGCCTCGAATTCGCCGAAGCCGTGCGTGCCCAGCCGTCCGTCAAACACTTGCCGATCATTCTCATGAGTGGCGCGCAAGCGCACATCGGCATGCAGCGTTCGGATCTGTTTGATGTGGTGGTGCCCAAGCCGTTTGATATTGCGGTGATTGTGGCTGAGGTAAAGAGGCTGTTGGGCTCATAGATACTCGACGACAAAGGCAATTTCGGCATTGGCATCGCCCGCTCGCATTTGCGCATTGGAAGGCTCGATGCGCACGAAGCGGGCTTGCAAGGAAACGGATGCATTACCGCCGCTTGATGTTGGCGCTTTCATTATGTAATTCTGGTTCAGCTTGAGTATCGTCCTGTCACTGAAGCGCATTTGCAATGCCAGCCCTTTGGCAGTGGAATTACTGTTGAGGTGTACCACGCCGGTATCAGCGCTCCATGCAGGGCTGCCCGCAGTGGGCGAAAAGGAGTACCTGAAGTTATTGATTCCGGGAGGACAGTTTTTCATATCAAGAAAGAAATATTTCTCCTTGGCATAGTCACCGTTCTGCAAAAAATCGCTCATGGTGTAGCTGCCCATATCCACTTTCACATCAGGTGTTTCACAAGACTGCGAGACGATCCGCGTGCCATTTGTATTCATTGCCAGAGGCTCGATTTCTGCAGCGACGAAGGTCCCAAGTTGGCCTGAGGGTATCGTCGCACTGCCGGAAATAGTTCCCGTCTTTACAAAACGCAAGATGTGCTCAGAACCATTCCAACCCCAACCGCCAGCAGTGTCGGTAGTTCCTGGAAAGCCTTTCCACGCTTTCCCCGATGGCGGTCGGACCCATTGCCAGCCGATTCCGGTATTTCCGATAGGAAAAATCTCCGCGCCCGGCTGAGTAACGCCGACAGTATTGCGTACACCTTCGTTGTGTACCGCAGAGCACCTGAATGAGCTGGGTATGGCGCCCAGGGTCACGATCGGGCTTTCATAGATAACCGTGCCGTTGGGCGTGTCACGAGGCACCGAGATCGTGGCTGGAAGAACCACCCTGACACTGCCCTTGGAATGGTCGGGATAAAATTCGCAAACTGCAGCCATTGCGTTAAATGGCAGTAAATACAAAAAACCGACAATTAAAACATGGGAAAACTTCATAGCAATCTCTCTGAACTCGCCGTGTTTGCAAACATTTGAATGGCGGACGATTGCGTGAACTATCAGCAGTAAACGCCACCAAAGCGGCAGCAGACGATAATGAAAAAAAGGAGCTTGAGCAAAAAGTTTATTTATTCGCAAACAAGACAATTCTCATGGACCCACAAGAAACTTTAGATAGTCGGTTTAAACAAGAAGCCTTCTGCGAATTCGTTAACAAATGTTAGCCGTTATCGACATACGCAAATAGAGCACAATTTAAGACTCGTCTTAAAGGCCCAGCGAATCGAGGTTATTACACTGTCTACTCTTGATAGGAGAAACGATTCCGTGAGAGCCCTCGATACCCTCAATAGCTCAAAACCCCAGAGCAACGCCGCCATCTACTGCCTGACCATTCTTGCGCTGGCACTGATCGCCATGACTGTGGTCGCCGGCTACCAACTCAATGAACTGTTTCCACTGAAGGCTGTGGTGCAACAACAGGAGGTCCAACTCACCCAGCGCGCCGATGCAATCCAGTCGATGAGCGCAGAACTGAAGCGCCTGGCGGAACAGAAACAGGTTTTGGAAGCCGACCTGCTTAGCGCAAAGGAACAGGCGAAGGCCGCTGAGCACGCAAAAACCGAACTCGAAAACAATCGACAGGCAGCCCTGACCAGCGCGGCGTTAGAGGATGAAGATTCACTGTGCGCGATCATCGAGCAAAACATCCGACTTGTTGCGGACCAACTCAATCGCGACGATTTCTTCCGCCTGCGTGATGAGCGCGAAGCTGAAGCCGAAGCGGTACTTGAAAGCTATGAAAAACAACTCGCCAGCTGCATTGAGCAGTTGACAGCACAAACCGCATCGCCAGCACAAACTGACTCTGCACCCCATGCGCAAGACTTTGCTGCGCCGATCGAGCGCTGATCAAAAAGCCCTGGTAGCCAGGGCTTTACGTTTACTGATTAAAGTTTGAATTCCTTGGTCAATTTGTTCAGCGACGCCGCCAATTGCGACAGCTCCGCCGATGCGACTGCCGTCTGTTTCGACCCCTCTGCGGTTTCACATGACAGGTCACGAATGCTGATCAGGCTGCGGTCGACTTCCCGCGCAACCTGAGCCTGCTCCTCGGCAGCGGTTGCCATCAGCAGGTTTCGCTCGTTGATGAGATTCAGCGAGCCAGTGATGTCGGTCAGCACTTCGCCGGCGATATTGGCCATTTCGAGCGTTCTCTCGGCCTGAGCGCGGGTGTGGCTCATGGAGGAAACTGCGCGGCTGGTGCCCGACTGAATGGAGCTGACCATGGACTCGATGTCCTCGGTCGACTTCTGAGTACGCTGCGCCAGCCCTCTCACCTCATCGGCAACCACGGCAAAACCGCGACCCGCCTCCCCCGCCCGCGCTGCTTCGATCGCTGCGTTCAAGGCAAGCAGATTGGTTTGTTCGGCAACCTCTCGGATAACGTCCAGCACGCTGCTGATATCGCTCGCCATGGTCGATAGCGCCTGCACCTCAGCCGAGGTGCTGTGCACGCTGGACACCATCAGGTTGATTGCGGCTACCGTGTCGCTGACCTGGCTTCGACCGGCGACGGCTGCGGCACTTGATTCCGACGTCAACTGCGAGGTCGATGCGGCGTTGTCTGCAACCTGCTCCACCGCTGCACTCATTTCAGTGACGGCGGTGGCGGCCATTTCGATTTCATGGCTCTGACGTTGAGTGATACGCGAGATATCTTCAGTGACGCCGTGCATGACCTCCGAGGTCTCGGCCAACTGCGTGGACGAATCACGGATCATGATCAAGGCATCTCGCAGACTGGTTTGCATCGCCGCCAATGACGACAGCATTTGCGCGGCCTCATCGGAGCCATCCAGCGCAATGGTTTCGCTCAGATCATTGGCGGCGATGCATTCCGCCACCCTTAGCGAGCCTGCAATGGGTACCGTCAGGCTGCGGGTATACAACACGGCCAGGGCCAACGAAGCACCGATCGCGATGAGAATGAACACACTGACGATCAACAGCGTGTGCTCATAGACATTGTCGGCCTGCTTGCCCGCCTCATAAGCTTCTATTTCGTTGAGTGCAATCAGCTTCTTGAGCGCGACTTGTACACCATCCGAGGCAGCACGCATCTGATTCTTTGACAACGCAATGGCCGCTTCAAGCTGCCCGTTCGCCACGGTTTGAAGGTATTGCTCCTGAGCCAGATCGTTGACCTTCTGTGCTTTGGCAAACTCCTCGAACGCCTCGCGCCCAGCGTCAGTGGCCAGCAGATCAATGAGCGCTTGCTGATGTTTTTTGATCAGCTGACGCGACTGCTGAATGTCCATCAGGGCTTGCGCCTTGCGCTCAGGGGTTTCGATGGGATTGCGCAAGCGAGCGTTGTTGCCCTTGATTTCGACGAACTCTCGATCGAGTTGGCCGAGCAGCTTGATACTCGGCACGATCGTCGTCTCGACGTACGTTTCTGCCTTGTTGAGCAAGTCGACTTGCTGCAGAGCGATCAATCCGATCGCGATAATCATGAGACAGAACAAGCCGAAACACAGCGCCGAACGAGGCGCGAGATTGAGTTTACGAAGCAGCATGATGCCTTACCTTAGAGTGTATTCAAGACAATGGGGCAAACGAGTGGGCGGCACAGCAGGCGCTGGGCAATAGCACCTCAGCGTCTACGTGGATCATCGCGGGAAGGTGAAGCAGCTAGCGGTTTGCGCACGAAGAGAGTGTGGAGTCGGTCGAGGCCGGCTCCGCAAGTTCCTTGAGCGCCGGGTCGGCCAGCATCAGAAAATCTGCCAGGCGCGGCAGATTGATTTTCGAGACCAGGCGCATCCAGCGTTGCGGATGCGGGTTGAAGAAGGTCTTCGACCACTGGTGATCATCGTTGGGATTGAAAATCAGCAGATGACGAATCAGCGGGTTTTCCCCGAAAAAGTCGAGCGGATCCATCGCCATTTCGCTGAGCAACTCAGCATTGACGACGACCAGGCTCAACCGTTGAGGGCAGTAATACGTCAGTATTTTCAGGTCACGATAAGTGCAAACGTTCAAGACGCTGAGACAGCCCAGCTTGTTGAACTGCTGTTCGATTGACAGACCTCTGCGCACATCGCTATCGGCGATCAGGATCCGCAAGGATCGACTGCGGTTATTTTCAAGAAACATCGGACACCTTTGGCAGCTCCATTCTTCCTTTCAAGAAAATAACCAAGGGCCAACCTGCCTGATATGAGACTTGTCTCAAAAATGAACGCAGGGATAGATGATAAAAAGCCACACCTTGACGACAGCCCAAGCGATCGGCGCATGGTCTGGCTCAGAAAGTGTTGAAGGAGGGATTTTGCAACGCAGGGGAGTGGCGACAAGCCAGAAGCGCGGGACGGTTCTGTGCGAACCAGACAATTCTCATTATTAACGCCCCTTTTTGTCAGTAACCTTGAAACAAGGGGCGCAGACTCATTCTTTCCAAGCCATCAAGGCAGCGTCATCGTCACTACGTAATTACCGCTCGTTATCTGGTGACCCTTGTTGTCCGTGAGCAGCAAGCGCTGGTCGTAATAATCGTCCTGCTCATGAGTATCGGCAATCACCTTCACAAACACCTGCTGGCGCGACTCACCTCGCCCTGCCGCACTGACGTTGTTCACGGTAAAAATCTGCCCGGTGCTTGCCTGGGGGCAATCAAGCAACTCGACAGAAGAATGGCTGGCGCCACTCGCAATGCAACTTGCCTCGACAATTCGACCGCTGAAGCGAATCACTCCGCTGACCGGCGCAGACTGGGCTGCGCTGACGGTGTCAAAACCGAGCAGGCAAAGGCAGGCAATCAATAAAGGACGTCGAATGATCATCGCGAAACTCCATGGTTATTAACCAAGGTATCGCCCGCTGCAAAATGATCTTTAACGTCAGCTTCAATGCAAGGCCAGTCGGATGGTCATGAGCCGATACGTTTACAGCTCGATCCGTTTGATTTTCTTGATCAGATCAGCCTGTGCATGCTCCAGCTTCAATGCACTGCGATTGAGGTCCAGCGGATCGATAACAGGCGCCTCGCACTCGGCTTCAAGCTCGTTACACGCCTCAATGACCTGATGCTCGGCAACAATGCGCGCCGCCCCCTTGATGCGGTGCGCCAGGTCAGCCAACAGCCCGGGATCGCTTTCGGGTATTAGCGAATGCAACTCCTCCAGATCCTTTTCGCAACTCGACAGCGCCTCGCGCAGAAGTTCTTTCATCATGTCGAGATCGCCTCCGGTGAGCTCGTCAAGACGCTCGCGAATCGAACCCAGCTCCTTGATAGTCGCCGCAGGCGGGCTTTCAAATGGCTGGGTTTCAACATTTTTTTCCCAGCCTGCAAGCATGATCGACAAGGTGCCGAGACTGATCGGTTTGAACAGACAATCATCCATCCCGGCCTCCCGGCATTTCACTTTTTCTTCCGGCTGCGCGTTGGCCGTGAAGCCCAGTACGATGCACGGCGATCCACCACTTTCGCGTTCGTCCTGGCGAATGGTGCGGGCCAGCTCATAGCCGTTCATGACCGGCATGTTGCAGTCCGTGATCACAATGTCGAACGGCTCCGAGCGCCACAGCGCCAATGCCTGGGCACCGTCGGCGGCATCACGCACCGCCTGGCCAAGGAAACTCAGCTGCTGCGTCAACAGCAGGCGGTTGGCGCTCTGGTCATCGACTACGAGAATCCTGAGTGTCGGTACCGGTTTGTCCTGAACAACCGAAACAGGCAGCACTTTGCCGCCAAGCGGGCTGAGAATATTGAAGAACAGCGACACTTCCAGGCAGGTGCCTTTGCCAAGCGTACTGGTAATGTTCAGCCGCCCGCCCATCAATTCGCACAATGAACGGGAGATCGCCAGTCCCAGACCGGTGCCGCCTCTGCTGGAGGGGCCATGATTGGCTTGGGAAAACGGCTGGAACAGATTCTGCAGATCGGCGCTGGAAATGCCGATGCCGGTGTCCTCGACCTTGAGGTCGACCTGTAAGCGTTCGTCAGCGAGACGTTGGCCGCGAATCGAGACGGTGACATGACCGGTGTCGGTAAACTTGATCGCGTTGCCCACCAGGTTCGAGAGCACCTGCTGGAAGCGCATCGGATCAACCAATACGTCACAGCCGACAGTGGCGTCGATGTCGAGCTTAAGCACCAGACTCTTCTGCCTGGCCAAGCCGTCGAACACCCGCGCCACGGATTCGACCAATTCGCGCAGGTTGGCACGTTTCGGCGAAAGGCTGACATGGCCCGATTCGATGCGTACCACATCGAGGATATCGCCGATCAGTTCCAGCAGACCTTTTGCCGAGTCGTATGCCACTTCAATCGCCGGCCGATCGAAGTGACCTTGCTCGGCACGCTTGAGGGTAAGTTCGAGCATGCCGATCACGGCGCTCATCGGCGTACGGATTTCGTGGCTCATGGTCGCCAGGAACGTGGTTTTGGCGCGGCTCGACTCGTCAGCCAGCTCTTTCGCCGAACGCAACTCCTCGATCAGTTCACGGCGTTCGCTGATATCGATCCAGCCGCAGATCACGCCTCTGACTTCACCCGCCGTGTCGTGATACGGCTGGATCCAGTGGTAAATGATCAGCCGCGTATCACCCACATGCAGCGTGCGATCCACCTCGTAAGGTTCGTCCTGCTCGATGACGCGCAGGTAGTCGTCGTGAAATTGCAACGCCTCCTGACGATTGCGCTTGCCGCTTTCGAGCACGGTCTTGCCGATCACGTCCTTTTCTGACAGGCCAAATGTTTGCAGATAATTATTATTGCAGGTCACCAGCCGACCTTCCCGGTCACGTACGTAAATGGGATGCGGCGTGCCGTTGATCAGCGCCCCCATGAACTTCAGCTGATCGCCGAGCAAGCGCTCTGCACGACTGCGTTCGCGAATCTGCCGACGGATGTAGAAATTCCACGCCAGCGATCCCAGGATAATCAGGAACGCGCCAGCGCTGATCTGGTAGATCAGCGCCTTGTAATCGCGCCACGACAACCCCGAAAACGCTGCAATGGGACGCCACCTGTTGAGGATTACGTCCAGCTCATCCGGCGGAATGCTCAGCAGCGCCTTGTTCAGAATGCTGACCAGTTCGGTATCGGCACGCCGCGCGGCGAAAGCGAGGAAGCCTTTGTTCATGCCGACGATGTTGGAGATACGCAAGCTGTCGCTGTAGATGTGGGCGATGTAGTAGCGCGCACTGTGCAACGTGGTAATCATCGCGTCCGCTCGACCGTCCTTCACGTCAGCCAAGGCGCCCAGAACTGTTTCGTTATCAACGATCTCGATGTCGGGGTAGTCCTTGAGCAGCTCACGCTCAGCCGAACTTTCGGGCACTGCGACGCGCTTGCCGCGCAGCTCCTGCAGGCTTGAAGGCGCGCCTGCGTCCTTGGTGGTGACGATCACAAAGGGGCTGGCAAGGAACGGATGAGTGAAACGCATGCCGACTTCCCGCGAGACCGTTGGTGTCAGCAGAGAAATATCCGCGCTGCCATCCAGCAGACGCGTGCTCAGACTGGAAAAGCTGTCGGTGCGCTCGACATTGATCTGCAAGCCGGTACGCCGCTGGATGAGCTCGAGCAGATCAGCGCCGATCCCGCCAAAGTTGCCGTCACCATCAAAGAATGCAAACGGTGCCTGATCGTCATTGATCACGAACCGCGCGACCGGATGCAGCTCAAGCCAACGTGCTTCGCCGGGTGTCAGGTCAATGCGTTTGGGCGTCAGCGCCCCGCCGCCGCCCGACCAGCGCTTGGTAATTTCGGCAATCTTCGCATCACCCAGCGACTCGAGGGTCGAATCGATCAGACGCAGCAATTGGTCGTTGCCCCGGCGCAAGGCAAAGCTGAAACCGCTGGTTTGGGTTTTGACGAAAGAGTGCAGCCGCACATAGTTGAAGTAGTTGAGGTTGATCAGGTAATTGCTCGACACCGTATCGCCGAGAAACAGGTCGACCTTGCCAAAAGCCAGCGCAGCCAGTGCCAACTCGTTCGATGGAAAAAGCACGAATTCGGCGTTGGGGTATAACGCGTGTAATTGACTGGAAGGCAGGTAATCGTCGGCAACCGCAATACGCAAACCGGCCAGATTGGCCGGCATCGGGCGCCGATCATCACCGCGCATGAACATTGCCGGCACGTCTTCGACATAAGGCTTACTGAGCGTGACGAGGCCGTCGATCAACTCGAAACTGTTGGAACTGCCCAGCATGTCGATGTCGCCACGCTCGAGCGCCGCCATGGCGTCGCGACGGTCGGGATAAGCCTTGACGGTAACTTCGACATGCAAGGCCTGACCGATAATGCAGGCGATGTCGGCGGCTATTCCCTCGTACCGCGTACCGCTGGCGGTCATGACATAAGGCGGGAAATCCGGAAGCGCCGAGCCCAGCACCAGACTGCGCTTCTGCCGCAGCCAACTCCAGTCTTCATTGGCCAGATCGACCTGTAGCTCCTTGCAGTCAGACCGACCGAACACCTGCAGAGTGCGCGGCTCTGCTGCCCACAACGACCCGCTACCGAACATGACAAGCACACTGACTAGCAAAACACCGCGCAACAGATGAAACATAAGCGAGTTATCCCTGGTTGTCCGCCGTCAGGCTGTGCTGCAACTTGAACAGCTCCGCATCACCACGAATGCCAAGCTTTTTGAAAGCGGCCTGTTTTTGCCCGCTGATGGTTTTGCGACTGCGCGAGAACTTCAAAGCGATCTGCGTCACTCCCATCCCCTCGAGGCAGCAGCGCAATACTTCTTTTTCTTTCGGTGACAGAAGAGGATTACTGAGGAAGTCGTCGCCGTGCGCCGCGCCATCGTCATTGGCACCAGCAGGTTCGTCGACCGACGCAGGCAGCACATCGAGTTCGAAGGCCATTTCCGGCGAAAGATACAACTGGCCGGACGCAGCACTGCGGATGGCGGTGATCAGGTCATCGACCGACTGCGACTTGCCGAAGAATCCGCTGACGCCCGCCCCGATCGCCATATTCACTACCGCCGGGCGCTCTTCGGAAGATGAGACAAGGATGCGCATGCCCGGATATTGCTTGCGCAGCAGGCGGATCAGATTGAGCCCGTCCAGCTCCCCATCGTGCAGTTTGTAATCGAGTATCAGCAGGTCGATGTCGATTTCGCGCAATCCGGTGAGCAACTGCGCGCTGCTGCCATACACACCTACGACACTGAACTCGGCTTCGCGCGTCAGCCGCGACTTCATCGCCAGACGTATGAGCGAGTGATCATCAAGGATGGCAACGCGTAACGGATTCACGACTGACCAATGCATGAACAGCTCCATGATGAAGAGTGTTGGAGGACCATCAGCACTTGGCAACCGCAGCAAATTCCGGGCATCACCGAAGCATTCAGGTGCATCTGATTGATTTCTCGGCACATGATGAGTGTTTTGAAGGCGTGACGAAATAGGGCTTTGTCCCAAAAGTCAGAATGCCGCTTGCATCAACGATCGGATGTGCCTATTGCGCGGCGCCAGGACGACTTCTGGCCTTCGAAACGCCAGTCGACCAAATGCGCCCAATTCATCGGGCGAGCATAGAAGAAGCCCTGCCCCCACTGACAACCAAGCCGCGCCAGATGCTGAACCTGATCTGCGGTTTCAATACCCTCTGCCACCACGCGCATGTCCAATTCCCGCGCCAAGGCCAACGCCCCGTGGATGACCGCGCTGTAGCGCGCCTGATGGAAATTCTGCACGAAGCCGGCGTCGAGTTTGATTTCGTTGAACGGCATCTGGCACAGCCGCTCAAGTGAAGAATAGCCGACACCGAAATCATCGATTGCCAGACTGAAGCCGAGCATGCGCAGACGCACCATGTTTTCCATGCTGATCTCGGGCATCTGCAGCAGGCCGGTTTCCGTGAGCTCGAAAATGAGCCCAGCTGGCGAGGCGCCATGGATGCGCAACAGCGCCTTGATCCGGTCGACAAGATTCGGATTGGCCATCTGCGTCACGTCGAGATTGAACGCCAGCTTGAACGGCTTGCCGTGAGACTGGACGAAGCGCTGCAGACTCAAGCCTTGCGTGAGCAGGCTGAAAAACATCTCATCGAGCAGCCCGCAGCGCTCGATCGTCGGCAAGAACATGCCTGGCGAGAGCAAGCCGCGACTGGGGCTCTGCCATCGCACCAGCACCTCGGCGCCATCCACCTCACCACTGCGCAGATGAAACTTGGGCTGGAAGTAGGCGCGAAATTCCTGACGGCGTATCGCTTCGAGCACTTCGTTCTCCGAAGGCTGATCGAGATGACTTTCCACCACTTTGGTATCGCCCGGAGTGTGCGGCCGATAACGCGCCAACAATGGCCCCAGCACATCGATCATCAGAGGCTTGCCGACACTGCCAAGCAATTCCAGCCCCTGCAACGTGACAATCCGGTCAACCGTGCGCAACAAGTCTTCAGGCAGTGAACTGCAGATGATCACTGCACGAATCAAACCGGCCTCTCTCGCCAGGCGCAAGAACGTCAAACCATCCATCCCGGCCATGCTCAAGTCACACAATGCAACGTCCACGCCTCCAGCCTGGGATATCACAGCCAGCGCATCCTTGCCGTCAGCCGCCTGAAAGATATTTTTGTACCCCAGACTATTAAGCGCACTGACTGCCGCCGTGCGCTGAAAGGCGTGATCTTCCAAGACCAATATACGAAGCGTGTTCACAAACCTGGAACCTCTTTCTATCAGTCGTTAATAGCGAAAGTTTGAATAATCTTTCAAGCAGGACGCCCGCTCACAAACTTTGCGTTGACTGAGAATTTCTGCATCCGCGAATACTAGCCAGACAAAGACCGCACGACTTTGAGAATTGTCTCATTTGGCTCGCTGCACCATTACCGCAAATATGAATACGCCACTGCCATATTACTGACTGGCTCGCACCTTTATCGCTTTAAGACAAATCCCAAAGACCCGCCACCACCGCACACCTAATATGGCCTGGCATTTCAATGCAGCACTTCACAATAACTTCGGATATAAACATGAAAAAGTTCGCTTTCGCAGTACTCACTCTTTCCGTACTGGCTGCCTCCACTGGTGCAGTGGCTGAAGAAGAAGCCGCTAAAGCTGTCAAGGGCGGCAGCGGTCAAATCAGCTTCACCGGCGTTATCAACAACGACGCCTGCTCGGTAGACGGCGCTTCGGGTAACGACAAGATGATTGCCGTGGACATGGGCAGCGTGTCGATCAAAGACATGGGCACCGACTCTGCTCCGGGCGCCGGTCGTGTGGCCGCCAACGATTTCAACCTGAAAGTGAACTGCAACGCTGGCACCAAGGTTTCGATGCTGTTCAAACCAACCGTAAACGGCGGTTCGGGCCTGGTTGATGGCAAGAAAGTTCTCAAGCTGCAGGGTGCAGACGCGGCCAAGGGCGTTGGTATCGCACTGCTGGACAGCAATGGCCAGTTGATCGACCTGAGCTCCGAAGCCACTGCCAAAGTGCAGACCAACCTGACTGGCGACGCAACCACAGGTGGTGATGGCACCCTGTCGTTCGCAGCCGCTTACGTCACCACCGGCGACAAGACCACCGCTACTGCCGGTACCGGTAACGCCACTCTGCCGTTCGTTCTCGAATACGAATAAGCAGCCCGCAATACCTGGACGGGGCCGCTGTGCCTCGTCCTTCCCGAACAGATTAATCGGTGAAATCTATGTTAAGTCGCTACTTTCCGCTTTGCCTGGGGCTTGCCGGGGTGTTGATGACGCACTCGGCATTCGCCAGCATCTCCTTGAGCTCCACCCGGATTATCTTCGATGGCGCGCACAAAGAGGCGAATGTCACCGTGCGCAACGGCGGACAAACCATTCTGGCGCAATCGTGGCTGGATGCCGGCGACACCGCTGGCAGCGCACCGCCTTTCGCAGTTACTCCACCACTGGCCAAACTTGAGCCCAATCAACAGCAATTACTGAGGATTCTTTATGAAGGCCGCGGCATGCCTGCGGACAAGGAGTCGGTGGTATGGCTGAACGTGCAGGAAATCCCCCAGGCCAGTGCTGCCGATGTCAACACGCTGCAATTGGCGGTACGTCAGCGTATCAAGGTCTTCTTCCGCCCGGACGGACTCACCGGTGATGCCGCAAAGGCACCGGAGCAACTTGCATGGCAATTGGTCACTCAGGCTGGCAAGTCGGTGCTGAAAGTAAAAAACCAAAGCAACTACCACGTGTCGCTGGCCGATCTGAAAGTCGTTGCAGGAAAAAAAGCGGAATTGGTAATTGATTCGACAATGATCGTTCCAGGGGAAGTTCGCTCATTCAATCTGAAAGATCTGCCAGCTGGTACTTCGCATTTGAGTTTTTCAGCAATTAACGATTACGGCGCACAACAACGATTCGATGCACCACTAAGCGTTGCCGAAAGCCATGCCGAGCGCGTGAAAGATGCCTCCGCCCAGTAAATCCCCCACCCCACCCTGCCAACTTACAAGCTATTCACAAGTTCCGGACTCCGGTTGAAGCAACACGGACTGATAAGGCAAATTGCATGTTTCCCTCCCAACACCACACATCTGAAAGTTGTGTTAAGCATCATGTTGCGCGCCAGAAAAACAAAGCGGCGTTGGGCTGCCTGCATCCATTGTGCTTTGCAATCAACATGGCTATCTGTGGATTTGCCATAGGTGCCGACGCGCCGGCCGCGGTAGCGGGTGAAGCTTTCAATACGTTGTTTCTTGAAGGTTCATCAGCGGTCGATCTGCAACCCTTGTTGAATGCCAACAGCGTACTGCCGGGCCAATACCGCGTTGACGTTTTCAGCAACGGCACGCTGGTCGGTCGACGCGACGTTGATTTCGCGGCCAACCCGGTCAACGGCAAAGTCGAGCCACGCATCACTCTGGAACTGTTGCAGCAGCTGGGTGTGGACATGCGCAAACTTCGTGAGCAGGGTCTTGTTGACGAGCAGCACCCTGCCGATCACTACGACCTGCCTGCAATGATCGAGCAAGCGAGTCTCAATTTCGATGCCAACCGCCTGCGCCTCAATATCAGTGTGCCGCAGGTCGCCATGGCGCGTGGCATGCGCGGCTATGTAGATCCAGAGCTTTGGGACCAAGGTGTGGCCGCCGGTTTCATCAACTACCAGCTGAGCAGCACCCGCAGCAAAACCGATTACACCACGCAAATCTCCAATAACCTGGGGCTGCGCAACGGCATCAACTTTGGTGCCTGGCGTCTGCGCAACGAATCCAACCTGAGCAGCTCCACCGGCCGGCCCAACCGTTTTGTCAGCAACCGCACGTTCATCCAGCGCGACCTCACGGCGATCAAGGGGCAACTGAGCGCGGGTGAAATCTTTTCCGACTCGGATCTGTTCGACAGCGTGCGCTACCAAGGCGTCAAGATCGCTTCTGATGAAGGCATGCGTGCGGACAGTGAGCGCGGTTATGCACCGATCATTCGTGGCGTGGCGGAAACCAATGCGAAGATCGAGGTCCGCCAGGACAACTACATTCTCTACACCACCAATGTACCGCCGGGTCCGTTCGAGATCAGTGATATCTACCCATCGGGCTCCAACGGTGACCTGGAGATCACCATTGTCGAAGCGGATGGTCGGCGCAAGGTAACCCGGCAGGCGTTCTCCGCCCTGCCGACGATGGTGCGTGAGGGGCAACTGAAGTACAGCCTGTCGAGCGGCAAGTTCAACAACAACAGCGAGGGCTATGACAAACCGGCTTTCCTTGGGGGCACTTTCGCCTACGGCTTGACCAGCAATCTGACGGGCATTGCCGGCATTCAGGCGAGCAACGGCTTCAAGGCGCTGTCCATCGGTGCGGCGAAGAACACCTCGATTGGCGCGATGTCCCTGGACGTTACGCAATCGTCCAGCAAGGCATTCGGCAAAACTACCCAGGGCAGCAGTGTCCGCGCGCTCTATGCAAAGACCTTCACCGGTACCGATACCAGCTTCACTCTCGCCGCCTATCGTTATTCGACCGAGGGTTACCGCACGCTGACCGACCATGTGCAGGACACCAGCGCTGGCGCTACGCGGCGCGCGGGCAATGCCAAAACCCGTACAGATCTCACGGTCAACCAGACCCTTGGCGAAGCGCGCCAGTTCGGCTCGCTTTATTTGAATGCCAGTGACCAGCGCTATTGGGATCGCGGTGGCTCGCGCAGCTTTTCCGCCGGCTACAACAACAATTGGCGCGACCTGAACTACAACATCAGCCTGAGCAAAACCCAGGAATTCGGCGCACGCGGTGACACCAGCAACGATACGCAATTAAGCGTTTCAATATCGTTCCCGCTCGGATCGACACCACGCGCACCGCGTGCCTACGTTTCCAGTAACCATCAGAACGCCGGTACCAGCACGCAAGCCGGGATCAATGGTTATCTGACCGAGGACAGCGACACCTACTATTCCGTGCAGACCGGGCGCAGCGTCCAGGGCGAGCGCTCTGGCTCGCTCAGTTTGAGTACCCGTACGTCGATGGGCGATCTGGGCTTTGGCTACAACCGAGGCAGCGGCTATGAGTCGCAGAACCTGAGTGCGGCCGGATCGATCGTGGCTCATGCCGGCGGCATCAATATGGGCCAGACCGTCGGTGAAACGTTCGGCCTGGTGGAAGTCCCCGGCATGTCGGGCGTCGAAGTCAGCAGCTATTCGGGTGTGAAAACCGGCCTGAACGGCTATGCGGTTCTGCCTAACGCGCAACCGTACCGCGTGAACTGGGTAACGCTGGACACGCGTAACCTGGGCGGTGAGATCGAGCTGGACAATGCCACCCAGCAACTGGTGCCAAGACGAGGTTCGATAGTTCTTGCACGCTTCGAAGGCAGCAAAGGCAGACGCGTCCAGTTTGAACTGTACGATGCCAACGGCCAGCCGATTCCATTCGGCGCGGTGCTGTTGGATAGCGACGGCAAACAACTGGCATTGTCAGATCCGACGGGCAAGGCCCTGGCGCTGGTGACCAAAGATCACGGTGTCATCACCATCAAGTGGCAGGGCAAAAGCTGCCCCGTGCCGTACAAGCTGCCGGAAAAGGTCGAAGGCTTGAACTATGAGCAATACCGGTTGGCCTGCTCTTCGAGCGCGAAGTAGACCGACCGCGAGCTTGTCACTCTACGCCCCCTCAACCAAAACTCAGCCCTGATGATTCAGGGCTTTTTAATGCGCAGTTTGAGCATCGCGTTGATCAATACGCTGCCCCCAGAGCTGAACGTCAGGAGACCTTCCACGGATGCTCACGCCACTTGTTCTGAAAAAACTCGATGAATACTCGTATCCGTGGACTCAAATGCTTGCGATCCGAATAAAGCAGGTAGATCGGCTCGACCACACCCGTTTTGAAATCCTCAAGCAACGGCACTAGCGTTCCCGCTTTTACATCAAGCCCGATATGAAAGTCCGCAAGCTTCACCACGCCAGCGCCTGACAGCGCCATGTCGCGCAACAGATCGCCTTGAGTAAACGACGCGCTGGCGGTCACCGGTGCCGAGACGCCGTCTCCATCCTGCAAAAATGACCATTTGTTCCACGGGCTGACGAAGCTGAAATTGAAGCAACGATGATTCAGCAAATCTGCGGGTGTGGTTGGTGTGCCGTGTTCAGCCAGGTACTGCGGCGAGGCACAGATCAGCCATTCACATTCGCCGATGCGTCTGGCAATGCGTGATGAGCTGGGCAATACGCCGCTGTGGATGGCGATATCGAGCCCTTGCTCGAAGTGATCGACGAATTGCGCGCCGAGTTGGATCTCAACGTCCAGTGAGGGATACAAATCCAGAAATTCCGGTAGCCACGGCACGATCTGGTGTTTGGCGAAAGAGGTCATGGTGTGGATGCGCAGGGTGCCACTGACCCTGGAGGGCAACGCCTCGGCCAGCGAGTCCGCCTCGTTCATGGCTTCAACGACGGCTTTGGCGCTGCGCAGGTAAGCGGCGCCCTCCTCGGTCAGCGTCAGCACGCGTGAGCCGCGCTGGAACAGCCGGACCTGCAAGCGATCTTCCAGGCGGGTGATCAGTTTGCTGACCGCTGATGGCGTCAGGTGATGGGCGCGCGCGGCAGCAGAAAAACTTCCACATTCGGTAGACCAGATAAAAGCGAGTAGCTGCGAATAATTGTCCATGGCCGGTCCTGGCGAAAAGCTTGAAGGCATGTTGTCTCAACGCTCATGAAAAAGCGCGCCGAAGCGCGCTTTTTCCTGGGGTCCGGGTCAGCGAATGAACTGTTCGATGTAGTCGTCCGGCAAACCCAGCGTCTTGTAATGCGCTCGGGCGGCTTCAAGCTTGGTGAACACATCTTCGTAACCTACGGCAACGCCCTGCGGATCGACGTAAGTGTAGCCACCCTGCACGTGGAACCAAGTGATCATTTCACTCACATCCTCGGGGACGAACAGGGTATGCGTTTCACCGGGCGGCTCATAGGCAAAAGACCCCTCCTCCGCGACCCAGTCATGCTCCAGGTAGTACCAGCGACCCTTGAGCACGATCGCATGCACGCCGCCGGTATGGCGGTGACGCGACAGCACGCCGGCCTGACGCACCCGCAACAGGTTGATGTAATAGCCGCCGCTGGTGTTGAGCAGCAATGGCTTGAAGGAGACAGATTTCGTTACCGGCACCCACAGCGCATCGTCTTCAAGCCACTGCGTCATGACGCCCGGATGCACCATGTCGGGCGTCATGAATGGAACTTGCGGCAACTGGTACGCAATGGCGAGCTCATCAGGTTTAACAGGAGTATTCATTGTCAGGCCTCTAGGTTTTCTTGACGAACTCACAGCACTTGATTGCGCCAGGATTTCGCTTGAGGGAAAGGTTATGGCGTCGCTGTACGGGAGAAAACAGCTACTTGGTCATACCTGTTGTGACACAGGATCACAGCGTCGCGGGCGGCTTCGCGCAGCCTCTGATCAACCGCGCACCCAGGCTGTCAGCCGCCGCCAATCCTTCCACCAGGCGCTGGTAGGTCAAGGGCGGCTGCATGTTTCTGGCGTAAACCGCCGATAAGGTCGCGTCCACGAGGATAGTGATCTGCGCCGTCGTCAATGGCGTGCGCTGACCCAGCTCAGCGAACGTCACAGGCAGCTTCACCGCGTGCAGCAGACGCGCGACCTGTTCAATCTCTTCGACCGGTCGCGCCTCCACCGCCATCTGCACCAGCGTGCCGAACGCTACCAGTTCGCCGTGCAGCATCGACGCCATCGCCGGTATCGCGGTCAGCCCCCGAACCAGGGCATGGGACAGTGACAAACCACCGCTCTCGAAACCGACACCGCTAATCAGCACGGTGCCTTCGATGACCCGCTCGACATCATCGGTGAGTTCATGACGACACACCGCCTGATAAGCCGGGACGCCGTACTGCATCAGCGTGTCGAAAACCAGGTTGGTGAGCATCAACGCCGTGTGCAGAGGCGGTGTGCCGAAAGAGTTGTGGCCGCCGGCGGCGTAGCACTGTCGGGCTTCGAATTTCTTGCTGATGGCATCGCCGATCCCGGCCGCGAAGAACCGTGCCGGCGCCTGAACGATGACCTCTGTATCGACAATCACCGCAGCGGGATTCATCTTCAGGAACTCCACGCCCACCACTTTGTGCTCTTCGTCATAAAGCACGATCAGCCGACTCGTTGGCGCGTCACTTGAAGCGATCGTGGGGCAGACAATGATCGGTACGTCGAGATTGGCCGCCAGCCCCTTCGCCGTATCGATGGTCTTGCCACCGCCCAGCGCAATGATCGTGTCGGGGGCGTGCAGCAATGCCTGCTCGGATAACTGCGCAATCGCAGCGCGCGTGCACTCGCCGGGAAACTCGATGTGCAATGGCTCCCATCCCTGGTCCTGCAACGCGGCGCCAACCTGCGGCCATAGATGCCGGGCGACAAACTCATCGCAAAGCACCAGCGGCCGCGATCGGCCCATGTCGTGCAGCACTCTGCCCAATTGGTGCAATGCATTCGGACCCTGCTCGTAGCGTCCGGGAAATCCCATTGTTTTAACCATGACAAACGTCCTCGCAAGAAGTCATCAGCGCATCAACCAGCCGCCCGCGACATCAACCACCTGGCCGGTAATGAAGTCGCTTTCACTCGACGTGAGAAAACACGCCGCCCTTGCCACCTCAAGCGGTGTGCCCAGCCTGCGCAGCGGTGTCTCGTCGACCACGGCTTGATTGGCCTGGGCTGATACGGTCTTGAGCAATGGCGTTTCGATTCGTCCCGGTGCCAGCGCATTGGCGGTGATACCGAACGGCCCGAGTTCGCCGGCCAGGTGGCGGGTAAAGCCGATGATTGCGGCTTTGGTCGCACTGTAGTGCGCTGCGACAATCGGCAAGAACGCGCTGCCCGCCACCGAAGACATATTGACGATGCGCCCGAACCGGCGCTCGACCATGCCGGGCGCGAGCACTCGCACCAGGTTGAAGGAGCCATTGAGGTTGATATCGACCACCCGCAGCCACTCATCCGGCGCCATGGTCCAGATCGGCGCGGGTGCGCCGTGGTGTTTGGGCGAAATGCCGGCGTTGTTGATCAGGGTATCGATGGGGCCAAGCTCACCTTGCACGCGCTCGCAGGCAGCAGCGCAGTCTTGAAAACTCGCGACATCAGCCTGCGCCCACGCGACCGCAAAACCGGCATCACGCAACGCCACGCCCTGCTGTTGCACCTTGTCGGCATCAGCATCGAGCAGCGCCACGGCTGCACCTTCTTCGCAATACAACCGCGCGATCGCCGCACCGATGCCGCCCCCGGCGCCGGTGACCAATACGGTGCGCCCGGCGTGTCTGGAATGAGTCATGACCTTCTCTCGCTTGCAGATGAATGGACTGGGTCAGAGCCCCAGATAAGCACGCTTGACGTGCGGGTTCTCCAGCAGTTCCTGGCCGGTGCCGCTGAGCACCACCTCGCCGTTCTCCAGCACGTAACCGCGATGAGCAATGCGCAGCGTATGAACGATGTTCTGCTCGACGATCAACACGGTGGTGCCCAACTGGAGAATCCTGTCGATGATCTCGAAGACCTGCGACACCAGCAGCGGTGACAGGCCCAGCGACGGCTCATCAAACATCAACAATTTCGGCTCGGCCATCAGGCCCCGGGCGATGGCAACCATTTGTTGTTCGCCGCCCGACAGTGTCCCGGCGTTCTGATCAAGGCGTTCGCGCACCCTCGGAAACAGATCGAGAATATTGTCCAGACGCTGCCTGTAGCCTGCTCGTGCACTGCGTTTGTAGGCGCCCATCAAGAGGTTGTCGCGCACGCTGATGAAGGGAAACAACTGGCGCCCCTCCGGTATCAGTGTCAGGCCCGCGTCGACAATCTGATCGGGGCGATTGCCATCGATGCGCTGGCCTTCGAATTCGATCGTGCCTTGGGACGGTGTGACGATGCCGCACAAGCTGCGCAGGGTCGTGGTTTTGCCGGCGCCGTTGGCGCCGACGATAGTCACCACCTCACCGGCATTGACCTCGAAGGACACGCCACGAAGGATCTCCGTACCGCCATAGCCGCTGTGGACGTTGTCGAGTTTAAGCATGGCTGTACTCCTTACCGAGGTAGGCTTCGATAACCTGAGGATCGTTGATCACATCGTGAGGCGCGCCCTGCATCAGCAGCGTGCCGGAACTGATCACGACGATGCGGTCAGAAAGGCTCATGGTGGCTTGCATCAAGTGCTCGATCATCAACACGCTGACACCCGAATCACGCACCCGGCGAATGACTGCGATGGCCTTGGCAACATCCGTCGGGTTGAGGCCGGCCATGACCTCGTCGAGCAGCAGGATGCGCGGGCGCGTCGCCAGGGCGCGGGCCATTTCCAGGCGCTTCATGCCGCCGACCGTCAAGTTGCGCGCCCGGGTGTCGAGCAGCGCGGTGAGTTCGGTCAGCTCGGCGACTTGCTCGGCGATCGCCCTCGCCTCCTTCGCGTCGGCGGTGTGCATGAATGCACCGAGCATGATGTTTTCGCAGACACTCAAATCAGCGAATGGCTGGACGATCTGAAAGGTCCGGCCAATGCCTGCCCTGGCGAACTCGGCCGGGCTGTTCGGGGTGACCCAGTCGCCATTGAGCAGGCGCACTTTCACTTGGCCTTTGGACGGCAGGAGAAATCCGGAGAGCTGGTTGAACACCGTAGTTTTGCCGGCGCCATTCGGGCCGATCACACCCACGATTTCGCCTTCGGCCAAGCTCAGCGAAACATCGTTGGTGGCGTGCAGTCCGCCAAAGAACTTGTGCAGGTTTTCTGCGACCAGAACCGGCTCACCGTGCGTGGCCGAGTGGGCTTGCGCCAAGGTCGGCCCGATCGGTGCTTCTGTATTTGCCATCGGACGACAGCCGCCGGGCAATGAGTCGATCCAGGCAAATATCCGGGCCCCAAAACGCCCCACCACGCCTTGCGGAATAGTCAGCACCACCGCGACCAGCACGATGCCATAGACCAGACCGTGCACCCCGCTGCCCAGATCGCCCAGCCAGCCGCGTGCCAGTTCAGCCAGCGGCAGCACGAGCAAAGTGCCGATCAGCGGTCCCGATACCGTGCCCAGTCCACCAATCAACGCGAACATGGCGATCTGAATCGACATCTCCAGAGAAAACATCGAGCCGGGTTCGATGAAGGTCAGGTACATCGCGTGAAAGCTGCCGACCAGGCTGGTGATAAATGCGGACAACACCACGGCGATCAGCTTGACCTTGACCGAGTTCACGCCCACCGCATGGGCGGCGTCTTCACGCTCACGCACGGCGATCAGGTAATAACCCAGTCGGGAATTCTTGATCTTCCACGACACCGCCAATGTGATGAGCAGAAACGCGAAGGCAATCAGCAGGTATGGCCAGCGCGGGCGGAACAACATCCACTCGAAACCGAGCTTCAGCGGTACGCCCAGCCCTGCCGCACCACCGGTCACGTCATGCTGATTGATCGCCACCAGACGCACGACCTCCAGCACCGCAATGGTCGCCAAGGCAAAAAACGGCCCGCGCAACCTGAAGCACGGCCAACTGATCAGCACCGCGACAATTGACGACAGGATTGCGCCAGCGAACATGCCGATCCATGGACTGATGCCCAGTTTCATCATCAACAGCGTCGTCGTGTAAGCGCCCACTCCATAGAACACGGCATGACCCAACGACAGCTGGCCGGCAAACCCGCCGACGATGTTCCAGGCACTGGCCAGTGCCGCATAACTGCATATGAGGATGAACAGGTGATAAACGAACGGCGAGCCAACGCTCAATGGAATGATCAGTAACAGCGCCAGGGCCAGTGCACTGACATAGACACGCGGGTGCAAAATATTCATGACCATTTTCCTCACTCAGACCCGCGACCGGCGCCGAAAAGACCTGTCGGACGAAACACCAGGATGCCCAGGAAAATCGTGAAATAGACGACCTCCTTGAGGTCCGGCGCGATGTAGTAACCGGCGAGACTGTCGACGATGCCGATCAGCATTGAACCGATCAGTGCGCCGGACAGGCTGCCCAGGCCGCCCAGCACCACAATCACAAACGCCGTCAGCACGAAGAAAGTGCCAACGGTTGGAAAGACCGGATATTGCGGAGCGATCAGTCCCGAGGCGACGCCCAGGCAGGCGCAACCCAGGCCGAAGGCAAACACATAGATGTTCTTGACGTTGACACCCATCAGTTGCGCCGCGTTGCGATGCTGTGCAGTAGCGCGGACGGCCCGGCCGAGAAAGGTGTTCTGCAAAAACCAGTGCAGCCCCGCGACCAGTGCGAGCGACGCGACAAAAGTGATCAACTGACCGCTGCTGACGCGAAAGGCGCCAAAGCTGACGGTTGTGGTACCGACGTTGATGTTCTTCACCGTCATGACGTCGGCACCGAAGATCAGCAACGCGCCGTTCATCAGGGCAATCGAGACGCCCACGGTGGCGAAAATCTGGATATGTCCCTCAGCGCCAAGCAACGGCTGAATGATGAAACGCTGCATTGCCGCACCAGCGGCAAACAACAGGATCGTCGCAGGAATGATCGCTATATACGGGTGGATGCCGAAGTGCGAATTCAGCAAGTACACGGCATACAGGCCGATCATCAGAAACTCGCCATGGGCGAAGTTGACCACTCGCACGATGCCGAAAATCAGAGTCAGGCCGATGCTGATGATGGCCAACGTGCCACCGAGCAATAAGCCGTTCAACAGGAGCTGGATGAAAATTTCCACGGTTGGCGCCCTCTTTGCGAGCGAACGAACCCGTGAAGCTCAATGATCAAGCTTCAGCAGATTGCGGGGTTCAGGTATCAGGGTTGGTGGGAAAAACGCGCTTGGGCAACGGCGGCTGCCTGGGGGTAAACGGTTTTCAGCAGTCCGTTCTGCCACTGCATGATTGCCGTATTGGCGCGCTGGTTCTGGCCGTTCTTGCCAAACCTGGCACCGATGCCGGCAGCCGTACCGCCGAGAGGAATATCGATGGTTGCCACCGAGGCACGGATCGCATCGGCGTCCAGCGAAGTACTGTTTTCCATGGCATCGAGGAATATCTTCGCCCCGACATAGTTGATCAGGCTGTGGCCCGAGCGCGGTTCGCTGCCGTAGCGATCCTTGTATGCCTTGGCGAACGCCCCGATACCGGGAGCGCCGTTTTCATTGGTCTGGAACTGTGGGAAATCGACATCGAGCACGCCTTCCATATTGGCTGCGCCGACGACCTTGACCGTGTCCTGCATGGAATAGCCGCCGCCGGCGCCGATAACGGCTTTGGGCCTGAAACCGGCTTCGTGGATCTGGCGGAAAAACAGCGTCGTGTCGTTCTGATAACTGGTCTGCAATACCACATCCGCCTGGGCGCCTTTCAAACGCAGGATCAGCGATGAGAGATCGACCGCTTTGGCCGAATACGGTAGTACCTCGACCACATTCAGACCTTGCTCCTGAGCGATTTTTTTCTGAAACCCGGCGATGGTTGTACCGTACAGCGCATCCTCGTGGATGATCGCGACCTTCAATTGTTTCGGATCGACCTTGAGCGACGGGCTGACAATGTCCGTGATGGCGGTGATGGTGCCTTCGGCGAAATTCCTGGCGGTCGGGTTGCTGCGCATCACGTAGCTCAGATCACGCTCAGTGATGTGGTCGGACACCGCACCCAATTCGAAAAACGGCACCCCCGCCATCTCCGTCACCTGCGTGGCCGCAAATGACAGCGCCGAGGAATAGCTGCCAAATACAGCAGTGACGTTCTCAACAGAGGTGAGCCGGCGCGCGGCACCGACCGCTTGTCCCGCATCGACTGCGTCGGCCTTGAGCAACTTGATCGGCTCGCCCTTCAAACCGCCCGAGGCATTTCGTTCGGCGACGGCCAGTTCGAGGCCACGGAAGCTCTCGTCGCCCAGTAACGCCAGGGATCCACTCAGGGGATAAAGCGCACCGATCCTGATGTCCGCGAGCGCGGCGACCGGGGTGGACAGGCAAAGCAGGATGCCGGCAGCTTTCAGCCAGCTTTTCGCGGTAGCCGCCACGGCCACGGCTTCCTCTTGAGCGAGTCTCATTGGATTCATCTCCCGCAGATATTGTTTTTATTGTTCCTTCAAATGATCCGTGCCGAGCACAGACATCGTCGGATTACAGTGGCGATGACACGCAAGTTTCTGCGCCACTGTTTGCAAGAGTACGGCTCGCCAAGATTGGCTGGATATAGCTGAAAAAGCACACCTGCTGTGAATTTGCGGCACAGCTCCTATGGCGGGCTGATCACTCCCAAGGCGCCGGTGACCACGCTTCCACCAGCCTGTCGATAAACAGCCGAATCTTCGGCGACAGGTGTCGCTTGCTCGGGTAAATCACCCGGATCGGCTCGGCAGCCTCGGCGTACTCAGCGAGCAACTGCACGAGCTTGCCACTGCGCAGGTCATCGTTGACCACATAGGATGGCAACGTCGCGATACCGAGGCCTGCCGCAGTCGCCTGGTGCAAGGCTTCGGCGCTGTCCATTTGCAGCCGTCCGGCATGAATGACCGGCACAGGCTGACCATTGACGCGAAAATTCCACGCCAGCAATCGGCCGCCGCTGACGAAGTGCAGGCACGCATGCCCGGCCAGATCTTCGGGTGTCTGCGGTGCCGGATGTTCTTTCAGATAATCGGGCGAGGCACAGGTGATCATTTGCTGGTAAGCCACCGTGCGCGTGAGTAGTCCGGAGTCTTCCTTGGGCGGACCGATGCGAATCGCCAGATCGAAACCCTCGTCGATCAGGTCGACCAGCCGATCGGAAAACGTCGCGTCGATGGCGAGCGACGGCCAGTCTCTCAGGCAGCGCTCGATGTGCTGCACAACGTGCAGCCGGCCCAGTGCGACCGGCAGGCTCATGCGCAAGCGGCCGCTGGGCGTCGAACGGCGGAACGCCAAAGCCTCTTCGACCTCGTCCAGATCCTGCAAGATGCCCACACATCGCTCATACAGCACCCGACCATCGTCGGTAAGGCTCAGGCTGCGGGTGGTGCGGTTGAGCAGACGGACCTGCAAACGCGATTCAAGCCGCACGATCGATTTACCAACGGCCGAGCGGGTCAGCCCGAGTTGCCTGGCAGCCGCCGTAAAACTTCCGGTATCCACCGAGGCGACGAAGGCGGCGATGTCGTTCAGGTTATGCAGTTCCATGAGGCCTCCGGGTTTGGCATTCAAGCGGCTTGGCACCGGTTATGGGGAACCCTATTCCCCAATCATGAGCATACCATCTCGATTAGTTAAGCCATCACTAACGTCTGATCGAGGTCATATGAACACTGAAGTAAAAGCAGCTGTACAAACCTGGGCCAACAGCCTCAGCGATCTGGTGCCCGTGCTGAAGGGTATCGATACCACCACTAAGATGAGCGACATCCGCGATGCCTACGCAAAAATGCTCGGGCAGAATCAACCACCGGCTGGCGTGAGGTTTGAAGCAGTCGACATGGGCGGCGTGCCCGCTACGCTGGTGACTCCGGATGAACTCAAGACCGACGCGGTGCTGATGTACATCCACGGCGGTGCCTACATCGTCGGTCGACCTGACGGCTACCACGGCATCGGCGGCAACTACGCAAAAATGCTCGGCGCGCGGGTGTACATGCCGGATTACCGCCTCGCACCCGAGCATCAGTTCCCCGCCCCCATCGATGACACTTTGCGCGCCTATGAGTGGTTGCTTGAGCAGAACATCGCCGCCAGCAAGATTGCCTTCGCAGGCGAGTCGGCGGGTGGCGCGATGGTGGTCAGCGTGATGGTCGCGGCAAAATCCAAAGGCTTGCCCTTGCCCGCAGTGGGTTCGTCCATCTCGCCATGGGCCAACCTCGAACACACCGGCGTCTCCATGAGCAATCGTGAAGGCCTTGATCCGCTGAACTCCAAGCCCGTGCTGGATATCCTCGCGCGAGCCTTTCTCGGCGACACCTTGGCCAACCATCCGCTGGCGTCGCCGGTGTTCGCCGACGTCACCGGACTGCCACCGATTCTGGTGCAGATCGGCGAAAACGAACTGATGCTCAGTGACGCCATGCGTCTGGCCAATCACCTGGCGGACAACCGCGTCCGGGTCAATCTTGAAGTGTGGCCCGGCATGTTTCACGCTTGGCATTTCTACGCGGGCATGCTGGCCGAGGGGCAGCAGGCGCTGGAGAGTTCGGTGCGGTTTATCGAGGCGGAGTTGATTGGGGCGGCTCGCTGATCAGACAGCATTCGCTGCTGATCGGCGACACTTCTGGCTGTATAGCTCGGCGTCTTGGCGGTATGGTGGTTTGCCGCCCGCCGAGGAACCGTGAATGCCGAAAAAACCACCAGCCCCTGAGAACACCGCCAGCGCAGCCGACATCGAACGCGCCATTCTGGCCTTGAACAAAATGGCCGAACGCCTGTGGAGCGACGGGCGTGAGGCCGAGGCCAAGGCGCTGCTCGATGCACTGGATGCGTTGAACCGCGCCCTCGACCGGATCCGCATCGGGGAAAGTCGCAGGGCCGTCACCCTGCACTGAATCAGAGCTGGTAAAACTCGCGATACCACTGCACGAACGCTTGCACGCCCTGCTCGATCGGCACCTGCGGGCTGAAGTCGATGCAGCGTGCCAGCGCCGACACGTCGGCCCAAGTCTTCAATACATCGCCCTCCTGCATCGGCAGATAACGGCGCTGGGCCTTCATGCCCAATGCCTGCTCCAAGCATTCGACGAAGATCAATAGCGCTACTGGACTGCCGCGACCGATATTGAACAGCCGGTTAGTACCACGCTCGGCGCTGAGTGCGGGCGGTTTGTCGAGCAGTCGGAAAATCCCTTCGACGATGTCATCGATGTAGGTGAAATCCCGCGCCATTTCGCCTTGGTTGTAAAGGTCGATGGCGCGCCCCTGCAGCATCGCTTCGGTGAACTTGAACAGCGCCATGTCCGGTCGACCCCAGGGACCGTAGACGGTAAAAAAACGCAGGCCGGTGGCTTGCAAGCCGTAGAGATGGCAGTAACTGTGCGCGAGCAATTCGTTGGCACGCTTGGTCGCGGCGTACAACGAAACCGGTTGGTCGACCGGGTCGTCTTCTGCAAACGGCATCTTGGTATTGGCGCCATACACCGAGCTGCTCGAGGCGTAGATAAAGTGCTCCAGCGGATGACGACGGCATGCCTGCAGAACGTTGAGAAACCCGACCAGATTCGATTGCGCATATGCATCAGGATTGTCCAGCGAGTAGCGCACACCGGCCTGGGCGGCCAAGTGAATGACCTGTTTGAAGTGTCCGTGCTGTAACAGCGCGTTCAACGCCGCCTGATCAACAATGTCCAGTCGATGGAAAGTGAAATTGGCCAGCGTCTGCAATCTGTGCAAACGCGCCTCTTTGAGTTTGACGTCGTAATAAGGATTGAGATTGTCGATACCCACAACCTCGAGCCCCTCGCGACACAAACGCATGACCGTGTGATAACCGATAAAACCTGCGGCACCTGTTACCAGAACACTCATGATCACCTCGGCTCACCGGTTGGACTTTAAGGAGATACACAGCACCGAACATTTACCGGCCAACAACGGCAACTATTGATAGACGACCCTAGTTACCCTGGCCAGCAGCATCCGACGCGAGGTATTTAAAAGCCGAACTGCCGATGAATCGAAAGATGTAAGATTGAAACTAATTTGCTATCACGGACGCCATCTAACACCCGCGACTTCAATAACTTCGAAAAGTTTAAAAAATCCGACGAATAAATTTCACCATTCACAAACAATGACTTACGGAACACGGCCATTATCAGCGGATGAAAGGCAGTCTTTTTGACTGTTATTAATTGACAGCTTGCAAAGACTGGTCGATAACTTAGCACTGCCCGAAGAGCTCGCGCCGCCGCGCACTTTTCTGCTCTCCGGCTACTTATGTAATTGGATCCTGAAGGTCGCAACTGCGAACCGTGCGGTAGCTTTGCCTGAATGAAAGCGCGCCGATTCGTTATAGCCAAGACGGCCACGGATATAACAATAACCAACCAAGTTGATTCATTTTTGAAACACTTCTTCTGCCAATAAACATTGATGCATCTGGCTCGGCACTTTGCCTTGATCAGCCTACTACCTACTAGCAAGCTTGGCGGCTAGTCCCACGTTATCGGCCGCCCTGCTTACACGATCGCTATGTATGGAGTACTCCAGCATGCTAACGGTTTGCCGCAACGGCTCTAACTGGTATTTATTGCAGTGCAAGCCCCGCCAGGATGAACGGGCACAACTCAATCTGCAGCAACAGAACTATTCGACCTTTCGGCCGCAGCTGGTGAGCGAGCGAAGTATTCGTGGCAAACGCCAACGAACACTGGAATCGCTGTTTCCCGGCTACGTGTTCATTCAACTGAGCCGCGACGACAACTGGGCACCGATTCGCTCGACCCGTGGTGTCAGCCGCATCGTCGAATTCAACCATGTGCCCGCCCGGGTCGATGAAGACGTGATCGCGCAATTGCGTGAGCGCAGTCAGGAGTCGATCGGCTTTCCTGCGGAACCGACACTCAAGCCCGGCGAACCTCTGCAAATCGTCCAGGGTCCACTGTCCCCGCTCGAAGGCGTGTTCCTGTCCATGCAGGGCGATGAGCGGGTAATGATCCTGCTCAATTTCCTCAACCGCCAACAGCACGTCAGCGTCCCGCTGAGTTACCTCGAACGCCAGCGACAATAGTCCGGATCCGCTTCGCCCTGACCCCGACCCCCTTAATCAGGAGCGTGATCCATGGCTCTGAAGCCTCGCTGTTCCCTGGTTTTAGTCGTCGCATGCTGTGCCCCCGAAGCTGCCTGGAGCGTTGAGCCGCAAGCGATCAATGTGTACGGCTTCGATTTCACCCCGACCTTTGCCTTGTCGGAAAGCTACGACGACAACTTTCGTGAAGTCGAACACGATGTCGAATCGACCATGGTCACCCGCCTGGCGCCGGCCTTCGAGCTCAAAGCCGAGGACCGCAACAGCGCCACGCGGGTGATCTGGGAGCCGACCCGCTACATCTACCACAGCGCCTCGGACGCTTCGAACACCGCCCAGCGTCTGCGCGCCGACAGCATCATGGAGTTCACCGACCGGCATCGGCTGAAACTCGAAGCCGAGGCACGCAAGTACGAGCGCACCACCTCGACCGCCGTCGACGGCATCAACGACAAAATCGAGAGCCAGCGCGTCGGCGGCGTCTACACCTTCGGCGCGCGCAGTGCGCTGAACCAGATCGACCTCGGCGCCAGTTACGCACAGCTTCGCTATGACAACGCCGACGGCATCAACGATGACAAGGAGCGCAACACCAGCAATCTGTCCAGCACTTGGTATCACCGCCTCGGCAGCAAGACCCGTGGCCTGCTCGAATACGACCACACCCGCTTCGATTACCTGCAATCGAACAGCCCGCGCAGCAGTCGCTCCGACGCGGTGCTGGCTGGGGCCGAGTGGGACATGACAGCGAAAACCACCGGCAAGCTGCGCGTCGGTTACGAGCGAAAGAATTTCGACCAGAGCGGTTCCGACGACCTGAGCAACCCCACCTGGCAAGTGGATCTGGCGTGGAAACCGCGCACCTACTCGACCTTCACCTTTCTCGCGCGCCAGGCCATGGCCGAAGGCGATGACGGCTCCGACGCGGTGAAAGCCACCTTCACCCAGATCGGTTGGCGCCACGGCTGGACCGAGCGCATCACCACCGTCGCCGAAGCCGGCATGGGTCATTACGTCTACGAAGGCCAGGACCGCAGCGACGATTTGCAGGACTACAAACTCGGCGTGAATTACGCAATGCGCCGCTGGCTGGACGTCGAAGTCGCCTACCGCCACCGCGACAACGACTCCGATGCCGACAACGAAAGCTTCACCCGCAATGTTTTCCAGATCACGTTCGACGTCAGTCTTTAGGAGGGTTGGGCCATGCACACGCGCCTGATTTTATTGTTGTTGCTGCTCTGGACAGTGCCCACGGTCGAGGCGGCGGACACCGACACCCATTACCGCTTGGCCGCTGGCGATGTCTTGCGCATCATCGTGTTCGGCGAGCCGGAACTGAGCTTCAAGAAGATTCGCCTCAATGATGCCGGCACGTTCTCCTACCCGTTTCTCGGCGAAATCGTCGCCAAGGGCCTGACGCCCAATCAGGTCGAACAGAAGATCGTCGATGGCCTCAGGCAAGGCTATCTGGTCGATCCGAAAGTCAGCCTCAGCCAGATCGAATACCGCCCGTTCTACATCAACGGCGAGGTGCAGAAGCCCGGCAGTTATCCCTTCCAGCCCGGTCTCACTCTGGAAAAAGCCATCGCCCTGGGTGGCGGCCTGACCGAACGCGCCTCAATGAAACGCGTGACGATTTTGCGCGGCAGTGGCGGCCCGCCGGTCACTGAAAACGTCTCGCGCACCACCGTCATCGCCCCCGGCGACACCATTTCCATTGCACAAGGCTTTTTCTGATCATGGACAACAGCCCAAGCACCTACCTCGAACGTCCGCTCCAGGGCCACTTGCCAACGCAAGCCGCCGACGAGTCGGACACCCTTGATCTGCTGCATCTGTGGCGGGTGATCTGGTCGGCGAAGTGGAACATCGCCTGGCTTGTGCTGCTCAGTTGCGCGCTGGCCGTGGTGGCGCTGTCGTTCATCACGCCGCAATATGTCGGCAGTGCGACGTTGCTGATCAAGGACAAGACGCCGCCCGTGATGAGTTTTCAGCAAGCCGCCGAAGCCGGTGGCGCGACCACCACCGATTACTTGCAGACCCAGCAAGCGCTGCTGCAATCGCGGGAGCTGGCCGAGCGCGCCGTACGCAAACTGGGCCTCACCACCCACCCGGTCACCGATCCACGCCAGCAGGCGCAGAGTTGGTTCACCCCGCGCCAATGGCTGGCGGAGCTCAATCGCGACCAATGGCTGCCATGGCTGGACCTGTTGCCGCCGCCGAAGCCGCCAGCGACTGAAGAACAGGTGTTCAACGACGTCACGCAAAACCTGATGCTGCACACCAGCGTCAAGTTTGTCGGCAAGAGTCAATTGCTGGAGATCGACGTCGAACTGCCCGACCCGGCACTCGCTGCGGCGGTGGCCAACGCCCTCGCCCAAGGCTTTATCGACAGCCAGCAGGACACCAGCCTCAAGTCTTCGCAAAACAACACCAGCTGGATGAACACCCGCCTGGTCGAGTTGCGCGACAACCTGCGCGTTGCCGAAAACAAGTTGCAGGCCTACCGCGAGGAACAGGGTCTGGTCGATGTCGACGGTGTCGCCACCATCAGTGCCAACGAGCTGCAGATGACCGGCAACCGCATGATCGATGCGCGCCGCGACCGTGCTGAAGCGGAGAGCCAGTTCCGTCAGGCGCAAGCCTTGAGCAACGGCGACATCAGCCGTTTGTCCAGCGTGCCGGCAGTGCTGAGCAATCCGCTGATTCAGCAGTTCCAGGCCGACCTGGCCAAGGCTCAGGCCAAAGTCGAAGAGTTGTCGGGCCGCTACGGGCCGAAACACCCGGCGCTGATATCCGCCCGTTCCGAACAGCGCACCGCCGCCAACAGTCTGCGCCTGCAAGTGCAGCAAGTGGTCGCCGGCATCGAGCGTCAATACCAATTGGCGGTGGCCAGCGAAGACGCCCTGCGCAAATCCTTCAACAGCAACAAAGCGCAGATTCAGGACATTTCGCGCAAGGAATTCCAGCTGCGCGAATTCCAGCGTGAAGTCGACAGCACCCGCGCGCTGTATGAAACCTTCGTCACCCGCCTCAAGGAAACCGCCGCCACTTCGGACATGGATTCGGCCAAGGCGCGCATCGTCGACCCGGCGATCGCACCGCTGGAAGCGAGCAAACCGCGCAAGAACCTGATTCTCGCGATTGTTGCGCTGGTCGCTGCGGTGGTTGGCGTCGCCCTCGCCTTCCTCTTCGATACGCTCAGCAATACCTTCAAGACCGACGACACCGTCGAGAGTCTGCTCAATGTGCCGTTGCTCAGCGTCGTGCCGCTGGTGATGAAGAAGAGCCGGCGACAGTTGGCGCGGCTGTTCGAAGACAACGACCACCCGCGCTTCTGCGAAACCATCCGCAACCTGCGCACCTGGCTGATGCTGCAGAACAACGAACGCCCGGCGCAGGTGGTGCTCGTCACTTCCTCGGTGTCCGGCGAAGGCAAAAGTACCATCGCCAACAACCTTGCCTCGTCACTGGCGCCACTGGAACGGGTGCTGCTGATCGATGCCGACATGCGTCAGCCGACGCTGTCGCTGAACTTCGATTTCCCGCCGCAGAGCCCCGGCCTCGCCAACCTCATGGCCGGCAGCGCACGGCTGGAAGACTGCATCCGCAGCGTCGGTAATCTGGACATGCTCCCGGCCGGCTGCCTGACGCCCGCAGCGCTGGACCCGTTCGAGGCACCACGCTTGAAAGTCTCGAGCAGTTCGAGCAACGCCGTGGCCCCCGCGCAGGACTTGCTCAGCTCACCGCGCCTCGGTCGGCTGTTGCAGATTCTCAAGTCGCGCTACCGGCACATCATCATCGATTCGCCGCCAGCGGAAATCGTCAGTGACGCGCTGTTGCTGGCCCAGCATTCCGATGCGGTGATCTACGTGGTCAAGGCGCAGAGCACGCCGGTCGGCCAGGTGCGCAAAAGCATCGCCGTATTGCAGCAGAGCCAGGCGCCGGTGTTCGGCGTGGTGCTCAATCAGGTCGATCTGCGCAAGGCGCGCAAGTACGGCCATGGCCATTCCCGTTCCTTCTACGACTACGACTTCGCCCCGCGCTGATCCTTCGGGCCGTGCCGCCCGGCCGCAGCCTGTCCTTCCCTGTTCGACGAATCGGAGATCGCGCCGATGACCTCGCAATATTCCGCGCAAATGGCACACCGTCGCGGCCTCACCTTCTGGGGGCAATGGTTGTGCGCAATGACCCTGGTCAATCTGTTGCTGATTGTTCTGGTGCACTGGCGCATCGGCGCCTTGCCCAGTGAATACCGGCTACTGATCATCCTCACGGTGCTCGGCTCGATGCCGGTCTACAGCCTCGTTCAGGTCTACCACAAACGTCATGGCCTGCTGGTCGGGCTCGGCCGTTTGCTGGCCGGCTGGCTGATTCTGCTCGGACTGCTGATGAGCATCGCCTTCGTCACCCAGACCAGCGCGTTGTTCTCGCGGCAGGTGGTGATTGTCTGGGCGGTGGTCGGTTTTCTCGCCCAGGCGGCGACGTTTCTGCCGCTGCATCTGTTCGTGCGCATGTACACCAAAATGATTTGCAACGAGCGCCGCGCGGTGATCATCGGCACCTGCCCGACCGCCCATGAACTGGCGCGCAAACTCCTCGACCCGGATCGCGCGTTACTGCTCGGGTTTGTCGCTGCGAAAGCCGACAGCGGCCCGGCGCCGAGCATCCTGCCGCTGCTCGGCGAGGTCGAGGACATTCGCGAAATCATCATGCGTTTGCAGGCGCGGCGGGTGTACATCGTGCTGCCGATGGCCGAGGCGGCGACGATCGAAGCGCTGTACATCAACCTCCTCGACATGAACGTCGACGTGGTGTGGATTCCGGATCTGGGCAGCATGGTCTTGCTCAATCATTCGATCTCCGAGATCGAGCGGATGCCGGCGATCTATCTCAACGAAAGCCTGCTCACCTCGCACCCCGGCAGCCTGTTCTGCAAGGACCTGTTTGAACGCAGCGTCGCTGCGGTGGCGCTGATTCTGCTCAGCCCGCTGCTGCTCGGCGTGGCCATCGCGGTCAAGCTAAGCTCGCCGGGGCCGGTGCTGTTCAAGCAGAACCGCCATGGCTGCGACGGCGAAGTGATCCGCGTGTGGAAGTTTCGCTCGATGCGCGTGCACAACGATCAGCAAGTGCGTCAGGCCACCCGCGACGACGACCGCGTCACACCGCTGGGACGCTTTCTGCGACGCAGCTCCATCGACGAATTGCCGCAACTGTTCAACGTGCTGTTCGGCCACATGGCGCTGGTCGGGCCGCGTCCGCACGCGGTCACCCACAACATCTATTACACCGGCAAGGTGCGCGCCTACATGGCGCGGCATCGGCTCAAGCCTGGGATTACCGGGCTGGCGCAGATCACCGGGCATCGCGGCGAAACCGAGACCGTGGAAAAGATGCAGCGCCGGGTCGCCCAAGACCTCAATTACATCAATCAATGGTCGCTGTGGCTGGACATCAAGATCCTGCTGAAAACGCCCTTCACCCTGTTCTCGAAAAACATCTACTGACAGCGGCCAGCGCTCTGGCCCACCCCGCCACGCATGAGGTTTTCCCATGAATGTGAGTGTATTCGGTATCGGTTATGTCGGACTGGTCCAGGGCGCCGCGCTGGCCGAGGTCGGCCACAACGTGCTGTGTGTGGATGTCGACGCGGCCAAGGTGCAGGCCTTGAACGACGGCAGCCTGCCCATCTACGAGCCGGGTCTGAAAAGCCTGGTGCGGGACAATCATCACAGCGGCCGTCTGCAATTCGGCAGTGATCTGGCCGCTGCGGTAAAGCACGGCGATGTGTTGCTGATCGCGGTCGGCACGCCGCCGGACGAGGACGGCTCGGCGGATCTCAAACATGTCCTCAGCGTCGCCCGTACCATCGGCGAACACCTGCGCGGCGAGCAGATCATCGTCGACAAATCCACGGTGCCGGTGGGCACGGCGGACCGGGTGCGCGAATGCATCAGCGCCATCCTCGGCGAAAGCGGGCGTGGTGCACTAACCTTCGATGTGGTTTCCAACCCGGAATTTCTCAAGGAAGGTTGCGCGGTCGACGACTGCATGCGCCCCGACCGGATCATCATCGGCACCGACAGCCCGCGCGCCGAAGCGCTGATGCGCGAGCTCTACGAACCGTTCAATCGCAACCGCGAAAAAATCATCGTCATGGATGTGCGCAGCGCCGAACTGACCAAGTACGCCGCCAACTGCATGCTGGCGACCAAGATCAGTTTCATGAACGAGATGGCCGGGCTTGCCGAAAAGCTTGGCGCCGACATCGAAATGGTTCGCCATGGCATCGGCTCGGATCCGCGCATCGGCTACCAGTTCATCTACCCCGGCATCGGTTATGGCGGTTCGTGTTTCCCCAAGGATGTGCGCGCGCTGATCCACGCCGCCCACGGCGTCGACATCGATGCGCGCCTGCTCCGCGCGGTGGAGTCGCGCAACAACGAGCAGAAAAGCACGTTGTTCCACAAGATCGCCGAGCACTTCAACGGTGCGCTGGAAGGCAAGACCTTCGCGCTGTGGGGCCTGAGCTTCAAGCCCAACACCGACGACATGCGCGAAGCGCCCAGCCGCGTGTTGATGGAGGCGTTGTGGCGAGCCGGCGCCAATGTGCAGGCATTCGACCCGAAAGCCATGGAACAGGCGCAGCAGCTTTACGGCCCGCGCGATGACCTGACGCTGGCCGGCACCAAAGAGGCGGCGCTGAAAAATGCCGACGCGCTGGTGATCGTCACCGAGTGGCAAGCGTTTCGCGCGCCGGACTTCGAACTGCTCGCCCGCCAGTTGAAAAATCCGCTGATTTTCGACGGCCGCAACCTGTTCGATCCGCAGCGCCTCAGCGCGCGCGGCTTCACCTACATCAGTGTCGGCCGGCCGACCTGCGCCGCCCAAGTACAGGATCTCGCGTCATGATCCGCCTGGAATTGCTCGACCGTTATTCGCCAGCACTGCTGGAATCCAACCGCGCGTTCTCCTTTCTCAACTTCGCCTCGATCGGCAGTTTCATCCGCCAGCCGCCGTCGTCGCTGGCGTATTTCTGCGACGGCATGCTGATGTCCGGGTTCATGTCGCGCATCACCGGGCGCGCGGTGCAGCGGGTCAGTTTCGATTTCACCTCGATTGCCGATCCGGTGTTGCGTGAATCCGAGCAGCGCGGCAAACGCGTCTATGTGGTCGGTGCGCGGCAGGCCGAGCTTGATCGTTTTGTGGAAAAGCTCGGCATGCAGTACCCGCGCCTGCAACTGGTCGGCGCGCACAACGGGTACTTCGATGCCGAGCAAGGCGCCGCGCTTCAGGCTGATATCCGTCGACGGCGGGCCAACCTGCTGCTGGTCGGGCTCGGTGCCGGTCTGCAGGAGCGCTTTGTCCTCGATGCGCTGCGTGGTGGCTTCAGCGGCGTGGCGTTCACCTGCGGCGGTTTCATTCGTCAGGAAGCCGATGCCGGCGAGCGTTACTACCCCGACGCCATCAACCGCCTGCACCTGCGCGCCTTCTACCGCATGTACCGCGAGCCGCACACGATCAAGCGCTACCTGCTCGACTACCCGAGCAATGCCCTGCGCCTGACCGAACTGATTCTGCGCCAGCAAGTGGCAATCAATGTCACTGCCCCATGAGGATTGTGCCGATGCATATTCTGTTCACGCTCAAGGATTACCAGACTGGCGGCGGCGTCGAGTGCGTGCAGCAACGCCTCGCCGAGCAGTTTCTGGCGGACGGCCGGCGGGTGAGTTTTTACGTCATGAACGGCGACTCGCCCAATGTTGACGGCGCGCCGAGCATGGCCGGTGGCGGCAGTGGGCTCGCGGGCTGGCTGAAGTCGATCGTGCTGTTGCGCCGGCTGATTCGCCGCGAAAGCGTGACGCATCTGATTGGCGCCAAGGAGCAGGCCAACCTCTGCACCTGGTTCGCCACCCTGGGCAGTGCCTGCAAAGTCATCTACACCCGCCACGCCGCGCTGGATTGCGCCGAGCAGAACACCGGGCGCGCCAGCCTGCGCCTGTTGTACGCGCTGTACCTGTGCGGCAGCGGCAAGGTAGTCGCGGTGTCCCACGGTCTGCGCCAGTCCCTTGCCGGGTTGATGCCGTGGGGCCAGCCGCGCATCCGTTATTGCCCGAACGCGGTGATCAGCGAGCAACTGTTGCGTGCGGCTCAGGCGCCGTTGCCCGGTGGCGTGCCCCATCATTATTGGCTGGGTGTCGGCCGGCTAGTGGAAACCAAGGGCTTCGCGCTGCTGCTCGACGCCTACGCGCTGGCGGCGCAACAACGCCCGCTGCCGTATCTGGTGATTGCCGGCGACGGGCCGTTACGCGCAGCGCTTGAAGCGCAGACACAACGGCTGGGCATCGAACGCCTGGTGCATTTCACCGGGCATCTGCGCAATCCCTATCCGCTGATCCGCCATGCGCAGTTGTTGGTGCTCAGCTCATTGCACGAAGGTTTGCCGACGGTACTGGTCGAGGCGCTGGCGCTGGGTACGCCGGTGATCTCCACCGATTGCGGCAGCGGTCCGCGCGAGTTGCTCGACGATGGACGCCTCGGGCGTTTGGTCAAGGTCAACGATGTGCCAGCCCTGGCCGAGGCGCTGCTCGACAGTCTGGCCAGCCGCGAACCCGAGCCGCCGCCCCGACGCTCAGTCAGCGACGCGATCCTGCCCTATACCAGCCAGTACGCCGCGCAGGCTTATTACCAGGTGTGGAACCGATGAAAAAGCTGCTGATCATTCTCCAGGACCTCGGCGCCGGCGGCGCGGAGAAAATGATGGTGCGCCTCGCCGGTGCCTTGGTTGAGGCCGGCAACGAAGTCACGCTGCTGATGCTCACCGGTGCCGGCATCAATCAGCCGGCGCTCGACCCACGAGTCAGACAAGTGCTGCTCGACAGTCCGCGCAGCGCGGCGGCTGTGCCGGCACTGACACGGTTTTTACGCAGCAATCAGTACGACGCGCAACTGGCTGCCCTCACCCACGTCAACGTCGTGGCGATTGCCGCCGCCGCGCTGTCCGGGACGCTGGCGCGGCTGCATGTCAGCGAGCGCAATGCCTTTTCGCGGGACAAACACGTCAACCCGGCATTGTCGGTCAAGCTCGCCTACTGGCTGGCGCCGTGGCTGTACCGGCTGATTCCCAACCCGGTGATCTGCGTGTCACAAGGCGTCGCCGAGGATCTGGTCGACACCACCATCGCCCGTGCGCGCGATGTGACGACCGCTGACAACCCGGTGCTCGACAACGATTTTCGTGACAAACCCGCCGCCGCGCCCAGCCATCCCTGGCTCAAGGCCAAAACCACTCCGGTGATCGTCGCTGTAGGACGCCTGGCGCAGCAAAAAGGCTTCGACACTTTGATCGACGCCTTCGCCCGCCTGCCGCAAGGCAATGCGCGGCTGATCATCTTCGGCGAAGGCGCCCTGCGCGGCGAACTGCTGGCCCAAGCGACAGCGCTCGGCGTCGCAGAGCGTTGCGATCTACCGGGATACGCCAGTGACCCTATCGCCGAGATTGCCCGAGCGGACTGTTTCGTCCTGTCGTCGCGTTTCGAGGGCAGCCCCAACGCGTTGGTCGAAGCCCTGTCGACCGGCACGCCGGTCGTGGCGACCCGCTGCCCGTACGGCCCGCAGGAAATCCTCGCAGATGGCGCCGTCGCCCCCTTGGTCGAGGTGGACGATCCGGCCGCCCTCGCCAGCGCAATCAGCGCACAAATGGCCGCGCCACGAGCCCTGCATCGCCAGCGGCGGATTGATGCCGCCGCGCGCTTCGTCAGCGGCCGCGCGGTGCAGACCTACCTCAAGGCGTTACTCGGGAGGCGCTGAGATGAACCGCCTGCAAGTGCGTTATTCGACACTGGCCGACGCCTTCACCTTGTTTGGCGTGCTGTTCTATACGCAAGTGATCGGCTTCTTTCTGCGCCTGGGGAATGTGAGCACGCTGGACGATGCCCAGCAGGATCTGGAAGGCAATCTGGCCAATCAGGTCTGCGGCTTGCTGACGTTGCTGGTGCCGCTCTTCTTCTTCATTCGCCACAAAGTGTTCCTCAGCAAGAGTTTCTACCGGCAGAACCTGTTTTTGCTGTTGTTTCTCGGCTGCGTGGCGGCGTCGATCAGTTGGTCGAGCGAGCCGATGCTCAGTTTCAAGCGTTTCGTTGCGCTGCTCAGCGTGGTGTTTTTTGCCGGTTTTATCGCTTGGCGCTACAGCATCGAGCGGATCGCTTTTCTGTTCGGCTGCGTGATCGGTGCAGCGGCGCTAGTCGGGTTGATCTTCGCCGTGATTCGCCCGGACATCGCCTTTATTTCCGGCGGCATCCGTGACGGGGCCTTTCGCGGGGTGTTCGCGGAAAAGAACGCTGGCGCACGCCTGAACGCGATTGCGATCCTGTTGCTGCTGCCGATGATCCGCCAGCGCAACCCGCTGGCCATGCTGTATGGGCTGTTCGCGCTGATCGCCATCGGTCTGGCGCAGTCAGCCACGGCGATTGCGCTGATCGTCGCCGGCACCGCCAGTTACGCCTACTTCATCACGCTGATCCGGCTGCGCATCAACCGCTCACTGCTGGCCTTCACCGCCGCCACGCTGGTGTTCTTCCTCTTGTGTGGGGTGCTTTACGCCAACTACGCCATGCTGCTGGAACTGGTCGGCCGCGACCCGTCACTCACTGACCGCACGTTGATCTGGGAGCTGTTGCAGCCGCTGATCGATGCGCAATTTCTCAAGGGCTATGGTTTCGGCGCGTTCTGGGCCAGTGCCGATGCAGATGCGTTCATTACGCGCTGGGGCTACATCGGCAACGCGCACAGCGGCTACGTCGAAACCCTGCTCAATGGCGGCCTGATTCAGTTGATCGCCCTGCTGCTGATGTTTGCCCAGACCCTGAGCAAGCGCTATCGCGCAATCACCGCAGATCAGTCCGCGCGCTATCAGGCCTGTGCGCTGGTGATCATCGGCCTGTTCGTCGTTACCAATTACGTCGCCTACGTGATCCCCAACTATCGCTCGGGTGAGTTCCTGATTTTCTGCGTGCTCAGCCTGACCTTCCGCCACCACCTCGTCGCCCGTCCGCAGCCGCTGCCAGCGGCGAATGCTCGGCCAATGCGCGGCACTTTCCGGGAACAACGCCCATGCTGAATGATCCCTCGGCCGTCACCGTGTGCGTGGTGGTTCCGCTGTACAACGCCGCCGCCAGCATTCAACGCACACTGGACTCGGTGTGCGCACAGACCCGCCCGCCGGACAAAGTCATTGTCGTTGATGACGGTTCCAGCGATGCCGGGCCAGAGATCGTCAGGCAGTACGCCGCGCCCTTCCCCATCGTGCTGTTGCAGCAGCCCAACCAAGGCCCGGCCAGTGCACGCAATCGCGGCGTGTTCAGCGCCGAAGAAACCTTTATCGCTTTCCTTGATGCCGACGACCGCTGGCATCCGGAAAAACTGCAAAAACAACTGGCACTGCACGCGGAATTGACCCGACAGGGACGCAAAGTCGGTTTGATCGATTGCTTTCAGATGAGCGAATTCAGTGATGGCAAACGCCAATTGGAGGATCGCTGTAAACACGGCGAGCACTTTGCCGACTTCATGCGCGAGAACATCATCAACGGCACCTCCGGCGTACTCGCCCTGCGCGAGATCATCGTCGCCATTGGCGGCTTCGATCAGAGCCTGCGCTTCGCTGAAGATCGCCTGTTGTGGACGCGCATCGCGGAAATCAGCGAGATCCACAGCGTGCCGCAGATTCTGCACTGGCGCGCCGTCAATGCCGCCAACATCACCGCGCAACCGCACAAGTATTACCCGCACAAGCTGCGCTTCATCCAGCTGTACCTGGCGCGTTACGGCACCCGGCTGAACCAGCAGCAGCGGATCTATTTCGTCCTCGCCAATCACGCGGAATTTCTCAATGCCTTTTCCCGGCGCGGCGATCATCGCCGGGTCATCGAGGTGTTCCGGCAGATGCTCGGGCATTCGTGGCAGACGCTGTTGTTCTCCCGGGGCAAACCGACCCTTCGCTACCTCTACGCCTGCTTGAAAAGTCTGGGCAACAGCCGCTGAATTTCAGGGATCGCGCCATGGCCAACCGTCGCCTGATGACCCTCGCATGGATTTTCACCGAGAAGTTCGGCCTGATCTTTCTGTCGATGATTACCTTTGTCGTCTACGCGCATCTGCTGACGCCGACTGAGCTGGGCATCGGCACGCTGATCATCGCCGTGGTCGAAGTGGTCGGCATTCTGTTCTCGTCGATGCTGGAAGACCCGCTGGTGCGCCTGCAGCGGATGGAAGACAAACACATCAGCAGCGTGTTCTGGTTTGCGGTGCTGGTCAGCCTGCTATCGATCGCGTTGATTTCGCTGGCGGTCGTGCTCTATACGCCGTCCACCGCGCTGCGCTGGATGACCGCTGTGGCCTCGGTGAAAATCCTTTTCACCCTGATGGCGCGGGTGTATGTGGCACAGATGCGCCGCAGCGGCAATTTCAAGCTGCTGGCCTCGCGCACCTTGCTCGGCAAAGTGGCTGGCGGGGTTGGCGGCGTGGCTGTTGCGCTGCTGGGTTTCGGCCCGTGGGCGGTGGTTGCCCAAGCGCTGATCATGGACGGCGTTTCCACGCTGGTGCTGATGCGCAGCGAACGTCGGCGCATTCCCTTGCTGATCGACCGCCAGGTGCTGGGCGAACTGCTGCGCTCCGGTCTGCCGGTCTGCGTCAACGTGATGAGTTCGCAAACCCTGCAACGCGGCGTCAATCTGATTCTTGGCCTGACTGCCGGGGCGCACGCGGTGGGCATGTTCAATCTGGCCATGCGCATCATCGATCTGCCGCGCTCGGCGATCTACAACGGCTTGATGAGTTACGCCTTGCCGGTGTTCGCCCGGCGCAGTGCCGAACCGGCGCGGCTGATCGGGATGATTGGCGATTCCACGGCGATCAGCGGCTTCGTGCTCACGCCGCTGTTCTTCGGCATCGCCCTGACCGCCGAAGACATCATCCTGCTGATCTTCGGCGCGAAATGGGCCGACGCGATTCCCTTGCTGCAAGTGCTCGCCTGCACGGCGGCGCTGGGCAATCTGGCGCTGTATGCAACCACTGCGCTGGTGGCGGTCAATCGCACGCACTTGACCCTCAAGGCGGAAGTTGCCACCACCCTGCTCGCGCTGGCGCTGGTCTATTTGCTTGGCGCGACCTACGGCGGCATGGCGGCGGCGCTGGCATTGCTGCTGCGCATGCTGCTGATCACGCCGTTGCAGGTACGCGGCCTGCACGCCGCGATCGGTTACGACTGGCGCAGCTTCTTTCAGTCCAGTTACCGCAGCCTGCTTGCCTCTTCCGTGATGGTCGTCGTGGTGATGTGGCTGTCGCGGCAGACCGGCCTGTCCGGTTATGCGCACCTGGCCGGCGACATTGCCATCGGCACGCTGACCTATGCCTTGGCCTACAGCCTGCTGCACCCGCGCTGGCCGCAAGAATTCAAGTTGGTGTTCACCGCCCGCTGAGCCGGATTTCCTCGCAATGGAGCACGTCGTCATGCGCAAAACCACGTTGATCACGGGCGGTGCCGGCTACATCGGTTCGCACACGGCATTGCAACTGATCGAAGCCGGACACTCGGTGCTGATCCTCGACAATCTGTGCAACAGCAGCCGCGAAGCAGTCGCACGGCTGGAGCTGTTGAGTCATTCGCACGTCGATTTCATCGAGGGCGATATCCGCGACGCAGCGCTGCTGGAAGAGATTTTCAGCACCTACGCGATCGACGCGGTGCTGCATTTCGCCGGGCTCAAAGCGGTTGCGCAAAGCGTGCGCCGGCCGATGGATTACTACGCCAACAATGTGTTCGGCACGCTGAACCTGTGTCAGGTGATGGCCCGCGCCCACGTGTTCAATCTGGTGTTCAGTTCCTCGGCGACGGTGTACGGCGAGCCGGCCCGCATGCCCATCGTCGAAGAGCACGGCACCGGCAAACCGGTTAATCCCTACGGGCGCTCGAAGTTGATGATCGAAGAATTGCTCAGCGACCTTGCCCTCGCGGATGCGCGCTGGAACATCGCCGTGCTGCGGTACTTCAACCCGATCGGCGCGCACCAAAGCGGATTGATCGGTGAAGCGCCCAATGGACGGCCGAACAATCTGCTGCCGTGCCTGACCGAGGTTGCCAGCGGCCAGCGCGCTGCGTTGACCGTTTACGGCAACGACTATCCAACAGTCGACGGCACCTGTATTCGCGATTACATCCATGTGCTGGATCTGGCCGAAGGTCATCTCAAGGCGCTACAGGTTTTGCAGGACGACGAGCATGGCCTGCACGTGTGGAATCTCGGCAGCGGCACCGGCTACAGCGTATTGCAGATCATCAGCGCCTTCGAAGACGTCACCGGCCTGCGCATTCCCTACCGCTTCGCCCCACGCCGCGCCGGAGATATCGCCGAGTGCCGCGCCGACGCGAGCAAGGCCGGGCGCGAGCTGGGCTGGCGGGCACAACGCGAGCTGACGCAAATGCTCATCGACAGCTGGCGCTGGCAGACCAGCAACCCATGGGGCTACCGCCCGCAACCGGCGCCGCTGCTGGCGGTGGGTAGCTGAACCGGCGCACATCCATGTTAGGGACGACTCATGAACAGATCACGATGCTTGCTGTTTGTCTTGCTGCTGCTGAGCGCTGGCGCCCGCGCCAATATTCCCCAACCGGTGGCTGACGGACTGGTGCTGTGGCTGGACGGCAATGATCCCGCCTCGATGACTCTGGAGGGGCAAAACCAGGTCGTGCGCTGGCTGGATAAATCCGGCAAGGGCAATGACGTCACCGTCGACAATCGCGCGGCGACGACATTGCCCACGCGCGTCGACAACGCCCTCAACGGCCACGGCGTGGTGCGCTTCAGCGGCACAGCGGCATTCATGGGCCAGGCGATTCGCACGAGCAAAGGCCCGGTGACGGTGTTCGTCGTCTCGCGGCGCTTGCCCGAGCAGGCCGGCGGCAAGGCCTGGCAGCGCCTGTTCAGCTCGCGGCCGCAACTGGCGGACAACGACAACGTCGCACCGAATTTCGGCATCAGTGTGCAGCAGACCACCGCCTACGAGCCGGCGCTGGCGTTGCTGGAAACCAGTGACGTGCCGATCGGCCCGTTCGCGGTGGCGCGCAATGTGGTGGGCACCTCGGAAATCCTCCGCGGTGACATCGCCGAAGTACTGGTTTATGACCGCCCATTCAGCAGCCAGGAAGAACGCCGCAACGTGTTCGAGTATCTGGCGCAAAAGTGGGCGGTCGCCATTCCGCAACAGGTCGATGCCTGGACTCGCGTCGGCCCATTAGGCCCGACCCCGACGCACGTTACGCCCGACCTGCCGTTATCGGACCAGGCCAATGCCGGCGGTTGGAAACGCGATACGCGGCTGTCCGACGAATTCAACGGCAGCGCCCTCGATGCCGAACGCTGGCACGTCAACAACGCCACCGGCACCGATTCCCTCGGGCGCAAACCGGCGCTGTTTTTGCCGGAGAACGCCAAGGTCGGCAACGGCAATCTGAACATCACTTTCCGCAAACAGACCTTGCCGGAAAAATACCTAGCCCTGGGCTATAAGGATTACAGCTCGGCGATGGTGCGTACCCATGAACGGGGCATGTACGGCTATTACGAAGCCCGGGCGAAGCCGATGAACTCTGCCGGCTCCAGTGCGTTCTGGCTGGCGTGGACCGGGCTTCCGGACAACGCCACGGAAATCGACATCTTCGAAATCGGCGGCAAAACCCGCAACGAAGCGTTCGACCGCCGGTACAACATGAACGCCCATGTCTGGGCCAGACCGCAGAATGATCAACACCTGAGTTCCGGCAGCACGTGGAATGCCCCTTGGCGGCTGGCCAGTACCTTTCATGTCTACGGTTTCGACTGGCAACCCGAGACCTTGCGCTGGTACGTCGACGGCGTATTGGTCCGGGAGGCGAAGAACAGCTACTGGCATTTCCCGATGCAAATCGTCTTCGACAGCGAAGCGATGTGGGACTGGTTCGGCGTGGTCGACGATGCTGACCTGCCGTCGGTGTTTCGCATCGATTACGTGCGGGTCTGGACGCGCTCAGCGCAGTAGTGCTGTGTTCAACGGTTTTGTACCCTCGCTTGCATCCGCCACCGCGCGCGGAAAACTCCCTGACGCTCGCGCAGTTCTTCCGGCGTGCCGTCCTGCACTAACTCGCCTCTCTCCAAGCGCCATCCCCCGCCCCTCGATACCCGCAAACATCACTCGATCCTGCTCGCAAAGGTTGACGTGCGCCAAGCCAACCGAGCGGCTGCCCTCGCCCTTTGCTCTACCATCCATCGGCTGTGTTGGAAAATCATCAAACCCAAGTGCAAGTCCGTTATCAGAATCGATAACCACTCCAGCAACAGACATCCTCGAGGACACTCATGGCTAATGATCCCTCCAACTCCGATCGCATCTGGTCCAGACCGGAGCATGCGGTCGAGACAACCTGTCCTGCCAGCGATCCGATTTCACCGTGAGCCTTGACCGGCGCAGCCTCAATCTTGTCACGGCAGCGTTCGCGCTGACGGCGTTGTCCTATGGCCTCGCGCGCTTCGCTTACGGATTGCTGCTGCCGCAGATTCGTCAGGATCTGACGCTCAGCGTGACCGCTGCGGGATGGATTGGTGGCAGTGCGTTCGCCGCTTACTGTGTGGGCATCGTTGCGACGTTTGTCTGCAATGGCAAAATCAGTCCGCGCGGGTTGACGGTGATGGCCGGTGCAGCGGCCACGCTGGGGATGGGCCTGGTGGTTGTGGCCTCGTCGGGGCTGACGTTGGGCTGTGGTGTGGCGCTGGCGGGATTGAGCACGGGTCTGACTTCGCCGCCATTGGCCAGCGCGGTGGCAGCGCGTCTTGATGATGCGGATCGCCCGCGGGCCAATGGTTTTATCAATGCCGGGACAGCGGCGGGAATCGTTTTTTCCGGTTTTGCGGCGATATTGGCGGCCGGGCAATGGCGCCAGCTGTATGCCCTGTTTGCCTTGACCGGCATCGGCGTCACGATCTGGCTCTGGTTTGCGGTACCGCGCCGGGTCGAGCGTGACGTCGCGCAGAGCTTCTCGCTGGCAATGCTGCGTCGACCCGGCGTACTGCCTTTGTGCGCCAGTGCTTTCCTGATGGGCCTGGCGAGCACGGCGATCTGGACATTCGGCGCCGATATTTTGCGCAGTGAGGCTGGTTTCTCCGATCAGGGCATTGCGTGGGCGTGGATCGTATTGGGCGCTGCGGGAATCAGCGGCTGCATGACCGGTGTGCTCACCGGCCGCTTCGGTGTCGCACGCATGCAGCATCTGGCGCTTGCCGGGATCGCCCTCGGGACGTTGGGCCTCACTGGCGCATCAGTTTCAGCCGGATCGGGCCTCGCCGCGATGTGCCTGTTTGGCGCGGCCTACATCGTTTCTTCAGGCGTTTATCTGCTGCAAGGCATTCGTTTGTTGCCGGACCGCCCGGACCTGGGACTGGGCATTCCGTTTCTGCTTCTGGCGCTCGGTCAGACCGCTGGCACGCCGGTTTTCGGCGCAGTGCTGGAGGCAACGGGCGTGACCTTTGCCCTGTGTGTTTTCGCGGCGGCCGCTTGCGCCGCCATGGTGTTGTGCCCAAGAGATGGTGAAAGTCCGCGCAGACAGATGTGCCAATCCACCGAAGGCTTGGGTCGCTAATGATTTTTATCGTCAGGAGTACAAACCATGGCCGTAAGCATCAGCAATCTCACCCTCTCCACCCCGGTACCCGTCTCGGCGACCAATCCGGTCGCACTGGAGCTCAACGGCGCCGAAGCCATTGCGCAATTTCCCAGCATCGTCACGGTGCTGCCGGATGGATCGCTGCAACTGTCCGCGCCAACCAAAGGCGCCTCGAGCAAGAGCACTCACCGCACTCGCTGCGAATGGAAAGAATCCTTCTATTGGTCGCTGGCCAGCGCCGCTGACCACCTCAACTTTCAGGAAATGACCGTGACCAAGGTCAACTCTGCGCAGAAAGTGGTTATCTCGCAGATGCATGTGAAAAACGACGACAGCCCCGCCATCAAGGTGTTCTGGCAGAAAGGCAACATCACCATGGGCTTCCGCCAGAGTTTCAACCAGCCCACCCCGGTCAACACCACGGTGCTCAAGGGCGTACCGCTGGGCGCGAAATTCAAGGTGACCATTCGCGCCAACTCTGCCGGCGTAGCTCGAGTCACCGTCGACTACAACGGCGTTGTCGGTACATCAGGTGATTTGCAGCTCGACTCAACCTGGAATTCGCAGGTGTTCAATTTCCACGGCGGGGTCTACAACCAGATCGACTACACCGACGCCACCCCGCCAGAGGATGGCTCGATCTGCATCATCAGTGATTTGTTGATATCGCATACTTAGGCGCTGAAACGAGCAAGGGCCTGCATAGCTTTTGCATGCATGGCCCTTGTCGGAGCTCAGCCCGATGATTGGTTTTCAGCCTCCTCTCGAACCTCAAAACAGCCTGCGTCCTAACGTCGCAGCCTTCAGCTATTGGCAAATCCTGCGCAAGCCGTAGAATCCCGCGCGCTCTGGCATCGCGTGTCTCGTCACAGTCGCGATCTGCAGGGCTGGCCATGTCGTTCGACGCCACCGCCCTGCCCGATCGGCAGACTCTTGCACAACACCTGTTCCAGCCTGGCAACCGCACGCGCAGAGGCGCACGTTGCGCTGTACTATTTCTTGAGGTTTTTATGTCTCCGCGTTTGCTGGCCATGGCGCTGGCGCCCCTGCTCGGGCTGTTCATTATTGCTCTGGGCAATGGTTTTCTGTCTTCCCTGACCACCCTTCGCCTGGACGCCGCCGGCGCCTCGGCGACGATGATCGGGATTGTTTCCTCGGCCTACTTCATGGGCCTGACGCTAGGCGCGGTGTTCAATGACCGGCTGATTCTGCGCATCGGCCATATACGCGCCTACGGCAGCTTCGCCTCGCTGATTGCCGTGACGATCCTGTTGCAGGGTCTGTTCTACGACACCTGGGGCTGGCTCGTCCTGCGGCTGATCAATGGCTGGGCCACGGTGGGTGTGTTTCTGGTGATCGAGAGCTGGCTGCTGCTGGCCGGTGACGAGAAGATTCGCGGGCGCCTGCTCGCGCTGTACATGATCGTCCTTTATGGCGCTGGCGTTTTGGGCCAGGCGACGCTCGGGACCATCACCGGCATGAGCGACAGCGCGCCGTTCATGGTTGCCGGCATGCTTGCTGCGCTGTCGGTGCTGCCGATCGTGATCCTGCCGCGTGTGTCGCCGCTGCTCGATCAGGTCGAGCCGCTCAAGCCCCGGCAACTGCTGGGCGTGACGCCGACCGGGCTGGTCGGCTGTTTCGGCTCGGGGGTGACCATCGCGGCGATCTACACCTTGTTGCCGCTGTATCTGCAACGCAGAGGTCTGGACGTCGGTGAAGTCGGCACCATGATGGCGTGGACGATTCTCGGCGCGATGTTGCTGCAGTATCCGGTCGGACGCTGGTCCGACCGCACCGATCGCTTGCAGGTGCTGACACTTCTGACGGTGGCATGCACGGCATTATCGCTGGTGATTGTGCTGCTGCCGCTGTCTTCGACAATGCTCGCGGCGATGCTGTTTCTGCTCGGTGGCGGCGTGTTCGCGCTGTACCCGGTTGCCGTCAGCCACGCGGCCGACCGCGCCCCGGCCGAAGCGCTGGTGCCGATGATTCAGGGTTTGCTGCTGATCAACTCGCTGGGCTCGGCCATCAGTCCGATGATGATCTCGCCGGTGATGAACTCGTTCGGCGCCAACGGTCTGTTCTGGGTCTTCGCTGTGGTCAATCTGAGCATGGTCAGCTTTTTCTTCTGGCGCCGTGGCAAACGCCCGGTGCCGGCCAACCCCGCACCGTTCACGGCAGCAGCCACCTATTCACCGACAGGTGCGGAGTTGCGGGTCACCGAGGATTTGCGCGTGGCCGCTGAGGAGCATCCGGCGATGATGGATGCGATCAGCGGGGAACTGGTGACGCAGCCACGGTGACCGCTGATCAGCAACTGCCCGGCGGGATGCCATCCTTGTTGAAGTCCTTCAAGCGCTCGCGCTCTTCTTCGGTGGAATGCGCCGGGGTGGTTTGATCCGGTACTTCTTGCGGCACTTCGGTTTTTTCTTCAGTCATGGCTTTGCCCTCGTTGTCGATGCTGTTTCGGCATCGGCGAGGGCTGGCAGTTCCGGATTTTCAACTCCACCGCAGCCATGCGCTTGAGTTGCGGCGAACATTCCCTTCGACGAACAGCGCAAGATGCTTGCCTCAAGAGCGGGCACGCTTAATCAGCATCCTCTGCAACGTGTTGTCCTTCACCCAGTAATGGTGGAACAGCCCCGCCAGCGCGTGCAGGCCGATCAGCCAGTAGCCGGCACTGCCAATCCATTCGTGCCAGTACTTGAGTTGTTTGGCCAGGTCCGGATCAATAGCCACCGGCGCCGGCACATGGAAACCGAAGTACGGAAACGGTTTATCGCCCGCCGCGAGCATCAGCCAGGCGAGTAGCGGTGTGACAATCATCAATCCATACAGCGCCAGGTGCGTCAGGTGCGCAACTGCGGTCTGCCACGCCGGCGGTTTGGGGGTGATCGGTGGACGCGGGGTCAATCGGCCGATCAGACGAATCCACACCAACGCGAAGATGCTTGCGCCAAACAGCCCATGCATACCCATCAGCAGGCCGCGTGCTTCGCTGCCTTTGGGCATATAGCCTTTTATTTCGACGCACGCATACACACCAACGAACAACGCCAGCATCAGCCAATGCAGGATGATTGAGAGTTTTCCATAACGGGTTACAGCGGTGTCGCGAATCATAGGAAACGCCTCGTGATTGTTGTGGAGCGACGATCATCTCGCTCGAAATTATCGATCCGGTTGCCCTGAATCAAGGCTAACCATGCTTGCCCAGCCTTAAGGGAGTCTGAAGATCGGCGCTGCGGTTAACGGTTTTTCATCTTCAGACTTCGTTAAGAAATGGCTTGGATACTGCGCTCAAACCCATTGAGGGAGGCGTTCTGCCCATGCCCGAATTCGACTGGAACATCCCGCTGCCCCTGCACTTCGGCCAAGCCGAGTCGTTGCCGATGACGCTGAGAAACGCGTTGCCGGAGGACGAGCTGCGCGCGCCCTTCGAAGCCTTTATCCAGCAGCGTTTTCGCACGGCTCACGGTGCCGAAATCCGCCATTTCATGCCCGAGCTGTTCGGCATGCACAACAGCGATGGCCAGTTGTGCGCAGTGGCCGGGGTCCGTCGAGCGCATCTGCAGGCACTGTTTCTCGAGCGCTATCTGGATGAACCGATCGAGCCGTTGATCAGCGCCGCCGCCGGTCGTGCAGTGGATCGCACGGTCATCGTCGAAGTCGGCAACCTCGCCGCCAGCGATACCGGCAGTGCGCGCCTGAGCATCATCGCCATCACCTATCTGCTGGCCATGGGTGGCCTGGAATGGGTGACCTTCACCGGCAACATCGGGCTGGTCAACAGCTTCCATCGCCTGGGTCTGAAGCCCGTGACATTGTGCGCCGCTGATCCACAGCGACTGGGTGACGAGCGTCAACAATGGGGCAGTTATTACGAAAGCAAACCCTGGGTGCACGTCGGCAACATTCGCGCGGGATTTGTCCATCTGCGCAATATTGGCCTGTTCACTCGCCTGGGTTTGCCGATTTCTGTTGAAGGAGCCTGCCATGTCGCTTGAATTGCAACGCTTCCAGGAAACCCTGCGCGACCATGCCCGGCGCAATGACAACGCCTCAGCCCTGTGGGGCGACACGCTGAGAATAGATTACGCCACGCTGTATGCCGAGGTGTTGTATCGCCAGGAGCGCCTGCGCGATGAGCAGGTGCAGGTGATTGCGCTGGCGCTGGACAACGGCGTCGACGCGATGCTTTGGGATCTGGCTGTGTTGTTCGAAGGCTTGACCTGCGTAACGCTGCCGCCGTTTTTCAGCGCCGCGCAGCGCGCCCATTGTCTGGAGCAGAGCCAGGCCGAACGGGTGATCGCCGAGCCGGAACTGCAAGCCGAGCTGCTGGCGGCGGGCTATGAATTACGAGGTGAATTCTGGTGTCGCTCGTTCAATGGCCCGAGTCGCATGCCGGCGGGCACCGCGAAACTCACGTTTACCTCCGGGACCACCGGCACGCCGAAAGGGGTGTGCCTGAGCGCCGACAGCTTCCTGCGAGTTGCCCGGGAGCTTGATCAGGCAAGCGCAGCCACTGGACCGGAGCACCATCTGGCGCTGTTGCCTTTGGCGATCCTGCTGGAGAACCTGGGCTGTTATGCCGCGCTGTACGCCGGTGCGGTGTTGAGCCTGCCAAGCCAGACAACCCTCGGCATTCAAGGTGCCAGCGGCATCGATGTTGCGCGCCTGCTCGGTTATCTGGGCAAGCGTGCGCCGGAGAGTCTGATACTCGTGCCACAGCTGCTGCAAGTTCTGGTCAGCGCCGCTGAACAGAAGGCTTTCGATCCGCAAACCCTGCTCTTCGCCGCGGTCGGTGGAGCGCGGGTGTCAGCGGATCTGCTGCACCGCGCGCAACGGGTCGGGTTAGCGGTTTACGAGGGATACGGCTTGTCCGAGTGCGCCTCGGTCGTATGCCTCAATCGCCCCGGCGCGCGCCGTCCGGGCAGCGTCGGGCGCCCTCTGCCCCACCTCGAGGTGCGGTTGGCCGAGGACGGTGAAGTGCTGATCAAGGGTTCGGTGTTGCTCGGTTATCTGGGGGAGCCGGCGTATACCGATCAATGGTGGCCGAGTGGCGATCTCGGTGAGTTCGATCCGGAAGGTTTTCTCTATCTCAAGGGCCGCAAAAAACACCAATTCGTCACCAGCTACGGGCGAAACGTCAACCCGGAATGGGTCGAGTCGGAACTGACCCAGCGCCGCCACATCGCTCAAGCGTTCGTCTATGGCGAGGCGATGCCGCACAACCACGCCCTGCTCTGGCCGCATCGTCCGGACTGCACCGATGCCGAGCTGGCCGCTGCCGTCGCCGAAGCGAACGAGGCGTTGCCCGATTACGCCCAGGTGCATCAGTGGACGCGCCTGGCGCAGCCCTTCACCGCCGCCAACGGCCTGCTCACCGCCAATGGCCGGCCGCGCCGCGACGCCATCATCGCGCAGTACCGCACGCAACTGACCGAATCCGCCACTTCCGAGGAATCCGCATAATGAGTTTTTTCGACACCCTGCAAGAAGCCACGCAACGCGAACGCCACGAACTGTTCAACCTGCCGATCATCGTCGATGCATTGCAAGGCAAGGTCAGCCTCGACAGCTATCGGGCCTTTCTTGCCCAGGCTTACTACCACGTGCGCCACACCGTGCCGCTGATGATGGCTTGCGGTGCACGCCTGCCGACGCGCCTGGAATGGCTGCGCAAAGCGGTGTGCGAATACATTGAAGATGAATACGGCCACGAGCAGTGGGTACTCAACGACATTGCCGCCTGTGGTGGTGATCGCGACGCCGTGCGCGATGGCCAGCCGTCATTGTCAATCGAGCTGATGGTCAGTTTTCTCTACGACCTGATCGCCCGGGGCAATCCGGTGGGTCTGTTCGGCATGGTAAACGTGCTCGAAGGCACCAGCATTGCCCTGGCGACCCACGCGGCGGGGAGCATTCGCGATCGCCTGGCGCTGCCGGAAACGGCATTCAGCTATCTGAGCTCCCACGGCGCACTCGATATCGAGCACATGCAGACCTATCGGCGGTTGATGAATCAGCTGGAAGACCCTGACGATCAAGCGGCGGTCATTCATGCTTCGAAAGTCGTCTATCGGCTCTACACCGACATGTTCCGTGATCTGCCGCGCGACGCTGAGGCCCAATATGCAGCTGCATGAAGCCCGCGTGGTGCTGACAGGTGCCAGTGGCGGCATCGGCCTGGCCATCGCCAGTGCCTTGTGCGCCGCCGGTGCCAGGGTATTGGCCGTGGCGCGGCATCAGGAGGCGCTGTTGCCGCTGCTTGAGCGGTATCCGCAGAACCTGTGCTGGGTCGCCGCCGACCTGACCTTCCTCAGCGATCGCCGCAAAGTGTTGGCCGCCGCCGACGCCATCGGCGGCATCAACCTGCTGATCAACGCCGCCGGGGTCAATCACTTCGCCATGCTCGAACAGCTCGATGACAGTGACATCAACGCGATGCTGGCGGTGAACATCAGCGCGCCAATCTGCCTGACCAAAATGCTGTTGCCGCAGCTCAAGCAGGCTGACAGCGCGATGGTGGTCAACGTCGGCTCGACCTATGGCTCCATCGGCTACCCAGGTTACGCCAGTTATTGCGCGAGCAAATTCGCCCTGCGCGGATTCTCCGAGGCGTTGCGCCGCGAGCTGGCCGACACGCGGGTCAGCGTGTTGTATGTAGCGCCCCGGGCCACCCGCACCTCGATGAACAGCGCCGCTGCACAAGCCTTGAACGATGCCCTCAAGGCCAGCGTTGACGATCCGCAGACCGTGGCGTCGGCAGTGATGCATGCGATTGCCGGCGACCGTCGTGATCTCTACCTAGGCTGGCCGGAGCGATTTTTCGTCCGTTTGAACAGCTTACTTCCGCATCTGGTGGATCGCGGTCTGCGCAAGCAATTGCCACTGATCCGCCGTCTCAGTGAAAAACCTGACAACGAGGCTTCAAAGCCATGAAAAAACTCTCCACATGCCTGCTGTTTGCCGCCCTCAGTCAAAGTGTCTGGGCGCTTGAGCCGGCTGATCAGCAACGTCTCACCGGCATCCAGCAGAACTGGGCGCACATTCAATACGAGGTCGCGGAAAAGCAGCGCGCCGCGGCGTTCGAGCAATTGGCCAGCGAAGCCAACGCGTTCACCACGCAACGTCCGAATGTGGCCGAAGCCTGGATCTGGAAAGGCATCGTCACCAGCAGTTGGGCCGGTGCCGAGGGCGGGCTCGGTGCCCTGGGCAAAGCCAAGGACGCCAAAGCGGACCTGGAAAAATCCCTGACGCTTGACCCTAAAGCCCTGCAAGGCTCGGCATACACCAGCCTCGCTGCATTGTACGATCGGGTACCGGGCTGGCCGATCGGCTTCGGCGACAGCGACAAGGCCGAGCAATTGCTCAAACAAGCCCTGCAGCTCAACCCCGATGGCATCGACAGTCTGTACTTCTGGGGCGACCATCTCTACCGTCAGAAGCGCTACGCTGAAGCCAAGGCAGCGCTGATCAAGGCCAGACAAGCCGCACCCCGTGCGGGCCGCGAAAGTGCCGATGCCGGGCGTCGTAAAGAGATCGACGCCTTGCTGGTGGACGTGAACAAGAAACTCGACTGAAAGGAGTGCGCGTGCGTTTATTACTGATCGAGGATGACGTGGCGCTGGGTGAAGGCATCTATCAGGCGCTGGGCCGCGAGGGGTACACGGTCGACTGGCTCAAGGACGGCAGCAGCGCCTTGCATGCCCTGCTCAGCGAAACGTTTGATGTCGCCGTGCTGGACCTCGGCCTGCCACGCATGGATGGCCTCGAAGTGTTGCGCCGCCTGCGCGACAGCGGTTCGAACCTGCCGGTGTTGATTCTCACCGCTCGCGATGCCACCGAAGACCGCATTGCCGGACTCGACGCCGGTGCTGACGATTACCTGGTCAAGCCGTTCGACCTCGCCGAACTCAAAGCCCGCCTGCGTGCCCTGTTGCGCCGCAGTGCCGGGCGCGCCCAGGCGCTGATCGAACACGCCGGCATCAGCCTCAACCCCGGCACCCAGCAGGTCAGTTATCAAGGCCAACCGGTCGCGCTCACCCCCAAGGAATATCAGTTGCTGCACGAACTGCTGTCGCCGCCGGGGCGGGTGATGACTCGCGATCAATTGATCCAGTTGCTTTACGGCTGGAATGAAGAAGCGGAAAGCAACACCCTGGAAGTGCACATTCATCACCTGCGCAAGAAGTTCTCTACCGACCTGATCCGCACCATCCGCGGCGTGGGTTATCTGGTGGAGGAGCGTCGATGACCTCGATCCGCCGGCGCACGCTGACCCTGATCATCGGCCTGTTACTGGCCGGTCTGGCGGTACTCAGCCTCTTCAACGTGCATGACAGCAACCACGAAATCGCCGAGGTCTACGACGCGCAATTGGCGCAGAACGCACGCCTGCTGCAGGGCGTGATGCGTATGCCGATGGCGAGTACCGAGCACGCGCAGTTGTATCAGGCGTTCAATCAGGCTCTCGGCGAAGCCAAGCCACGGGTTGATGGACATCCTTACGAAAGCAAAATCGCCTTCCAGGTGTGGAACCCGCAAGGCGAGGTGCTGGTACATACCGCCAGTGCGCCCTCCTTCACTGCGCCGCCGACGAGAACGGGCTTCAGCGACGTGGTCGATCTGAAAGGTCGGCAATGGCGAGCGTTCATGCTGGAAGACAAGCAAAATGGCCTGCGCATCTGGGTCGGCGAGCGCGACGATGTGCGCACCGACCTGGTCGACCGCATCGTGCGCCACACACTGTGGCCGAACATAGTTGGCAGCCTGATCCTCGCCGCGATGATCTGGCTGGCCATAGGCTGGGGGCTCAAGCCCCTGGCAGACATGGCGGCGACTCTGCGCGCCCGTCACAGTGGTTCACTTGAGCCGCTGCAACTGACGCCCCTGCCCAGTGAGCTGGAGCCCATGCAGGCAGCGCTCAATCGCATGCTCGCGCAGATTCAGGAAGTGCTCGGCCGGGAGCGTCGTTTTATCGCCGATGCCGCGCACGAAATGCGCACGCCGCTGGCGGTGCTGCGGGTGCATGCGCAAAATCTGCAGGAGGCCGGTACCGAAGAGGAGCGCCGTGAGTCGCTGGAATTTCTGATCTCCGGAGTCGACCGCACCAGCCGGCTGGTCAACCAACTGCTGACCATGGCACGTCTTGAACCCAAACCCAACCCGCCGCCACTGCAACGCATTGATCTCAGCGAAACCGTACGCAACTGCCTGGTGCAATTGACACCATGGTTGCTGAGCAAACACCTTGAGTTGATCTTCGAGGTCAGCGACCAACCGTTTCATGTCCTCGCCGACCCCGCCGCCATCGATATCGCGCTGAATAACCTGATCACCAACGCGGCGAATTTCTCCCCCGAACACGGTGCGATCACCGTGCACCTGAGCAAGTCCGATGGCTTCTGTCATTTGACGGTCGACGATCAAGGGCCGGGAATCGATGAATCGGACAGAGAGCGATTGTTCGAGCGTTTCTACAGCCGTGGCACGGAGCATGGCGCCGGGTTGGGGTTGACCATTGTCAACACCATCGCGATGCGACTGAACGGACGGATTGAACTGGCGAACCGCGCAGAGGGCGGTTTGAGGGCGACGTTATCGATTCCGGCAGGGGAATAATCATCCGATTGATTCAGCTGTATGCCGCCGGCCCCAAATACCTGCTGCTCAGCGCTCTGCTCTACGCGCCTGGCTCGTTGATTTACCTGGGCACGCTGAAAACGCGTCAGGGTCAGCCGCTCAGCGGTCCGGAAACGGGTGTGTTGATCATCATCTGGGCCGCCGCGATTTACGCTGGCCGGATGTTGTGGGCCGGAACGCTGACTTTGTAAGGTGCACCAGCGTTTGCGCTAGACCGCCAGTACGCTGCAGGGGTCCTGGTACAGTGAAAAACCTGAATATGGAGGCTTGTCCACCACCCTTGCGCAAGCGCCTGGGAAACCGACAAAGCGGCGATGAAACTGGCGAGCGGCATTGATCTGGATCAATCGCTGCGACGACAAACCGGATCGAAATAGGGTCATGATTCGGCGGCGCCCGCGTTTCGGATCAGCGACAGTCACAAGCTGCTCGAACACGTGAAAGTTACAGATGCGGCCACAGGGTGACAGGTCCGCAACCCACCCTCATTCTTGCTTTGCGAGGTTCACGATATGGTCATCAATGATCCAGCCATGACAACCGCCAATGTCCGCGACGCAATCGATGACAGTGGCGCACTGTTTCACGAAGCCGATCGGCTCAGCGAACAGGCCTATGCCGTCCTTGAAGAGCCGTTTTCTCCAGACACCATGCACAAGTTCAGCGAAGCGAGGAAACGCGCCGATGAGAAATATCGGCACGCCTGGCAACAATGGCAATACGCACATGGTGGGCGCAGTCACTGATTGATTACCCTCAACCGATTACCATCAACTGCTGCGATGACCGGGCAGGCTGTGGCAGGCATTGCCTTGACCATCATCAAACTGCACGGAGCCCAGTTCATCAGGCATTCGGCCGTGCCGCCGATGAAGCCGTCCAGCGTTTGATGGTGACAGATGCCGAGCACCAGCAGGTCGAACGCGTTCTGCCGGGCGAAGTCTTCGATCACCCGGAACGGGACACCCGAGAGCAAGTGGCTATGCTCTTCATCGAGACCATAGCGCTCGGCCAGCGTATCGAAGGCTTCCTGCTGAGTATCGTTGATCGCATCGCGCAAACTGTGGTCCAGGCTCAAGTTCGGCACACTCATCGCCGCATCACCCACCACTGACCAGTTGCTCACATTCAACAAGTGCAGCGACGCATCGCATTTCGCTGCCAATGTCGATGCAACGCCGAGTATCCGGTCGTTGAGCCCTTGGGTCAGATCCTCGAGATGCGACAGGTCAATGGCCGCCAGTATCTTCAAGGGTTTCGGATGTGCGGCCTCGATGACCAGATGCACGCAGGCGGGACAATCTCGTACCAATAGCCAGTCCAACGGCTGGTGAAACGTTTGATTGAGCGCCGAAACATGGTGAGCATCCTTGATCACCAGATCGACATGAAAGTCATTGATGTACTCAAGTACATGCGCCGGCGTGGCCCTGGCCCAGACCACTTCGGTGCTGACTTGCACGCCGGCGCCACGTTGAAACCGGGCCTGCTGCTCCAGCCACTGGCGATGCATCTGCAAATAGCCTTCACGCGCTTGCGCCATGGCGTCGTGATCGAACAGACCGGCCAACGCCAAGGACTGGACATGATCGAACGCTACGATGTGCAGCAACGCGCCACTGGCCCTAGCAAGTGCCTGGGCGCGATCAAACGCCGGGGTGCGGGTCATTTCGGCGGGTGCGATCAACAGAATGCGTTTGAGCCTGAACATCACGTGTATTTCCAGTCAGCGCCATTGGACGATTCTGCAACTCTGCCAACCGCCACGCTTGATATGCATCAAGTCTCCCCATCAAGCCTGCGACACAAGAGCGGCGCAGAGGCCGTTGCCTTTGTGATTCCCCTCCCCGCCGTTCGTCCGTAATCACGCTGGCACGCCAAACGAAAGGCACGTGCGCTGCGAAGACTTCTATGCTTATCACACTCACTGGAGGCTGCTTATCCATGCTTGAAGCCCACTCGCCCCCGCCGATTCTTAAAACTGCCTGTTGCAATTGCAGTGTGGTGGAGTTATGCCTGCCGCTCGGTTTGACGGGCCCGGAGGTCGAGCGGCTCGACACGCTGATCGTGCAGCGATACAAGGTGAAGAAAGGTGTCGCTCTCTACCGGACCGGGGACCCGCTACGCTCGCTGTACGCCGTGCGAATAGGTTCGTTCAAGACCAGCGTGGTCTCCGTCGATGGCCGCGAGCAAGTGACCGGTTTTCATATTCCCGGCGAAATGCTCGGGCTGGACGCCATCAGCATCGATCAACACGCGTGTACTGCGTATGCGCTGGAAGACAGCGAAGTCTGTCCGATTCACTTCGCACAGCTGGAAAAACTCGCGCAAAGCCTGCCATCCCTGCAGCACAATCTGAATAAACTGCTGAGCCGGGAAATCGTGCGCGATCACAGCATGTTGATGCTCATGGGCAATATGAACTCCGATGAGCGCCTCGCGGCTTTCCTGCTCAACCTCTCACAACGCCTCAGCTCCCGTGGCTATTCGTCGAAAGAGTTCGTGCTGAAAATGCGCCGCGAAGAAATCGGCTCCTACCTTGGGCTGCGTCTGGAAACCATTTGCCGCGGCATTGCCCACTTGCGCGATCAGGGCCTGGTGGAAATCACCGCACGCGACGTAAAAATCCGCAACATGGACGGCCTCAAGCAGATGGTGTCGGGCTGCAACCGCCAGCAGCATTGAGCCCGTCCATGAGTTCCTGCCATGCCTTCGCCATCCCTCGGGCAATCCATATCGAAGCGATGGGCGCGCTGTTTCGATGCACTTGAAATCACCTGTCTTTCTAACCGTTGAACGTCGCTTGAAAAGCTGCGTACTGCCGATGCCGGCAAAACCTTGTGCGTTGGCTGAGCGGTGATGCGTTGCGCAAATCGAGGGAACTCCGATGGCCGACTCAAGCAAGAAAATGAGCCTCATGGGGCTCACCACACTGGTGACGGTGAACATGATGGGCTCAGGCATCATCATGTTGCCGACGAGCATGGCCCAACTCGGCGCTGTTTCATTGCTGTCATGGATCGTCACCGCTGTCGGCTCGATGGCTATCGCGTACTGCTTTTCCCAATGCGGCATCTTCTGCCTGCGCTCAGGCGGGCTATCCGCCTACACCGAAGAGGCGCATGCAAAGTCAGGCTTTTTTCTGTGCTCTTACCTGTACTTCCTGTCGCTGGCCATCGCCAACGTGGCGGTGGCCATTTCGGCAGTGGGCTACATGACGTCGTTCATGCCTTGGCTGGGAAGCGGCGCCATTCCTTTATTCGTTGGAACGGTCGGCCTGCTCTGGCTGACCACCGTGGCGAATTTCGGCGGCCCAGGCATCACCGGCAGGATTGGTGCGGTTACGGTGTGGGGGGTGATCATTCCTGTAGCGGGCTTGAGCATCATCGGTTGGTTCTGGTTCAAACCCGATCTGATCATCGCCGCCTGGAACCCGAATCAACTGCCGATATCCGAGGCCATCAGCAAAGCGATTCCCCTCACGCTCTGGGCGTTTCTCGGAATGGAGTCGGCAGCCCAGGCCTCAGATGCGGTGGAAAACCCCAAGCGCACCGTACCGCTGGCCTGTCTGTTCGGGACATTGGGCGCAGCGGTGATCTATGTGCTCTCGACGACGGTCATTCAGGGCATTATTCCCAACGCCGAACTGGCCAACTCATCTGCTCCTTTCGCGCTCGTTTATGCACACATGTTCAATCCCCTGGTCGGCAACATCATCATGGCGCTCGCGGTAATGGCCTGTGTTGGCTCGCTGCTGGGCTGGCAGTTCACGTTGGCGCAAACGGCCAAGGTGACCGCTGATCAGGGGATGTTTCCAAAACTGTTCTGCAAGGTCAGCGCACGCAACGCCCCCATCGTCGGGATGCTGGTCTGCGGCGTCCTGCAGACCTTGATGGCGCTGTCGACCATTTCGCCGAACGCGAGCGCGCAGTTTGGAAAACTCGTCAGCCTCGCGGCGGTGACCAACCTGATTCCCTACGTGACGGCAGCCACCGGGCTGCTGGTCATGATGTACAAAGCCAGAGTCAGCGCCGCCGTATACACGCGCAATACCCTGCTGTTAGTGGTTGCCGTGGCCTATTCGTTGTATGCGCTGTATGCCTGCGGCAAAGACGCGGTATTCGGCGGCATCCTGGTCCTGGTGTTCGGCTACCTGCTTTACGGTTTCCTTGCCAAACGTTTTGTCGCTGCCCCTGCGCCTGTAGGCCCCCGGCCTGATAACCCTTGATCGAAGTCTTCGGTACAGCACAGAAATCTGAATTCGAGGAACCGCGCGCATGAACGTGAAACTGATCAGAGCCCACCACCTGCTGCTCGTCTGCCTGATTGCGCTGCTACCGGTAATCGCCCATGGCAACACGCTTGAGCGCATCCGTGCCAGTCAAGCGATCACCCTTGGCTACGTGCCTGACTTCATGCCTTTCAGTGATCAGGCCGCCGATAAAGCCAGCGGCTATGCCATCGATCTCTGTCTGAAAATAGCCGAGAAGGTCAGGATCGATCTGAATCTGCCGACGTTGAAAATCCAGTACCAACCGGTCTCGCTCAACGACGAGATGAGCGCCGTCAGTTCCGGCAGGATCGACATTCTTTGTACGCCGACCCCACCCACGCTGGCGCGGCGCAGGGTCGTTAGCTACTCGGTGCCGATTTACACCGCCGGTCTCTCGGCCGTGGTGCGCCAGGATGCTTCCGAAACCTTGCTCAATGTGCTGAATGGCAAAGTGGCCCATACCGGGCCAACGTGGCGAGCCACGGTGAACCGTGGTCTGGCCAACCAGACGTATGCCGCCATCGCCGGCGGGGTCACCGAAACGTGGATACAACAGCAGATGCGATTGCTGGGTGTGGTCGCCACGCTGGTCACCGTAGAGAACGCAGAAGCCGGTCTGAATCTGGTTGCCAATGGCAAAGCCGATGCGTTTTTCGCTGAACGCATGCTGCTCAAGCATCTGCTGACCAGAAATTATCCATCGGGCAACCTGGTGCTGCTGGAGCGGATTTTCGAGTACGCACCGACGGCGATGGCAGTGGATCGAGAGGATGAGGATTTCCGTCTGCTGGTCGACACGGCGCTGAGTGAAATGTACCGATCCGGCGAAATTGAACAGGCATTCGACAAACATCTGGGCGGCGCCGGCGATGCGGCCAGGAAGCTGTTCAAGATCTATGCAATACCGTAGCGGGCCAGCGAACAGGCTGGCTCGCTACGCTGCGATCATGCTCACCGCACAGGCTCTTTCCTCACCGCCAGAATGCTCCCCGGCAGCGAATACAAGGCGCGCTCGGTGGTGCTGCCGATCACGCGTTCGATGCCCACGCGATGAACCGTGCCCATCACCACCACGTCGGCCAGGTACTGCTCGACAAACTCATTGATGACCTGCACTGGATGGCCCATGACGAAGTGTCGACGCTCAGGTGGCACACCGTGACGATCGGCAAGGGCGATAAAAGCCTGATGCAGTGTCTGACGCAGCTCGTTCGCCAGATCTTCGTTCCAGCCACCGTTGATCATTGGTGCATCGCCGTTGAAAGCGGCGGACAAATCGTAGGCGCATAGCAGGTGCAACGGCACGTCGCATTGCAACGCCAAAGCGTTCGCCGATCGTATGATGACGTCGTTCAAGCCATTGATTTGGGTATCTGGATCAAACGGATCAACGGCCGCGACGACACGATGCGGCAACGCATAGCGAATCTGATTGACCAGATGCACGGGGATCGGACACTCACGCAGCAGGTGACAATCGAGCGGCGTGATGAACACGCGCTTGAGCGCCGGTTCCAGTCGCACATCCTTGATCAACAGGTCGGGCTTGAGCACATGGACGGTCTTGAGGATGTCCAGCAGCGGATGGCTGGAGAAGACCACATCAACGGTGCCGTCCAGCCCCTGGTTGCTGAGCTGCTCGAGCTCATCGGCCACCCAGCGACGGTAGCGCCGCTGATAGCGCTGAGCATCCACGTCATCGATTTTTTCCTCCCACAGATGGGTGATCGGCACCGGCTCGACGAAGGCCCGCACATCCAGTGCCGCCCCGCTCGCCTTGGCCAGTGCGATGGCACGCAGCATCGCCGCCGATTGATGCAGCGTCTGGTCAGCGACCAGCAACAGACGTTCATATTGGCCCATCACACACCTCCGCTCGGCACCGGCGCGGTGGGCCGGCAGGCTTCAAGACTGCGCCCGCTCGCCCTGGCCGGGCGTTGATTTACATCAAACCCGGGTCAATGAGCGAGGCGCATGGCAGCTGTCTGATGTAGATCAGATGTGGCCATGGGCAACCGCGTAGAAGGGAGGCAAGCGGACGCTTTTTCAACGCCCGCCAGCCTTTTGAACCGGATGGAGAATGACCATGCTCACCGTCAAAGACCACAACGATCAGGCCGTGGCCGCTTATGCAGCGGTTTCCGGTCAATACTGGATTGAGGCGCTCAAGGACGGTCGCCATGTATTGATCCGGCCGCTCACGGAGAAGGATCGCCTGCGCGAATACGACTTCATCAAGCGCCTGTCCCCCGAATCCAGGCACATGCGTTTTCTCGCCCAGATCGGCGAACCCGGCACCGCTCTGCTCGACCAGTTGATGGACACCGATAACAAACAGCGCACCGCCTTCATTGCACTGGTTCACGAGAACGGCAAGTTGATCGAAATCGGCATCAGCCGCTATGCCAGCACAGGCGGACATCAATGCGAGTGCGCGGTGACGGTCGCCGATGAATGGCAGCACTTGGGCTTGGGCACGTTGCTGATGGAACACTTGATCAAGGCAGCCCGCCACAACGGATTTCGCCAGATGTACTCGGTCGATGCCGCCAGTAACGCGGCGATGCGCGATCTGGCCAAAAGCCTGGGCTTCGAAACCCACAATGATCCGGACGACGCACGCCAGGTCATTCATCGTCTTGACCTGTAAATGAATCGCCCCGAGGTGAGTCGGCCAACGATTCACCTCGGGGCGTTCGTGTTTCAGGATTGCAGTGTGGGTTGCGGCTTGATCGCCAGCACACTGCAAGGTGCCCGATGCAGCAGCTGTTCGGCGGTGCTGCCTAACAACTTGCTCAAGCCGTGGTGCTGCACTGTGCCCATGACAATGACGTCGATCTGCTTGTTGATGGCGAACTCGCAGATACTGCGCACCGGCGCGCCCTCGATGAAGTGCCGGCATGAGGCCGGCACGCCGTGGCGCTCGGCCAGGGCCGTAAATGCCTCATGCTGCGCAGTGCCCAGCGTTTCATGGATCCCGGTGGCCAATGGCAGTGCGCCGAACCCTATGTCCGTGGCGTAAGCCGCCGTCCAGTCGTAAACATGCACCACATCAAGACTGGCATCGCACTGCGCGGCCAGTTGGGCGGCGGCATCGATGATCTGATCGTTGAACAGGCAGTCCTGCTCTTCGCTGCGCAAGACATCGACGATGGCCAGCACACGGCGTGGGCGCGGATGGGTGTCGTCGGTCACCAGATGCACAGGCACCGGGCAATCGCGCAACAGTTGCCAGTCCAGCGGGGTGTAGAAAATACGCTCCAGCACGGACTCGTGCTGCACATCCTTGATGATCAATAGCAACGGCATTTCGTTGATGAACTGCAGGATCTCGGCGAAGGGATCCTGAACCCACATCACCTCGCTGGTGACCATGATCTGATGCCTTGCCAGCAACGACGCCTGCTCTGTGAGCCACTGCCGGTGAGTGCGCAGATAACCATCGCGGGCGAGGCGGATCTGCTCAGGCGCGAACAGCCCTGCCACCGCCAGCGCCTGCAAGTAATCGAAGGCCACGATGTGCAACGGCAATTGCATGGCCTGGGCCAGCGCAGCCGCGCGCTCGAACGCTGGCGTGTGCTCCATGGCTGAAGGAGCGATCAACAGTAAACGCGGAATCTGTGACATGGGATACCTCGCCATGCGGCCAGCCAGGAGAAACAGACTTCAGGGTGAATGCTGTGGCCACTGGCAGCTTGATCTTTGTCAGCAAGAGCACCGATTGCGCTCAAAACAGCACAGTGCCCGCCCACATGGCCAAGGTCAGCAATACCTGGCCCGGGATCACGCAGGCAGCGAAACGCCTGCCGCCGCTGACCCACGCCACCACGCATTTGCTCAACGAGTTACTGCTGACGGCAATCAGCGCTGGCACCACTATCGAGTCATAAGGCACCTGGCCCGCCTTGGCCAGGCTTGCGATGGACGCTGTGGCAGAGTGCGCATCGGCAAAGCCCGAAAGCATTGCGGTCAGCCACAAGCCTGCCTGACCAAAGTGGCTGAGCATGGCCGAGGAGACGAATGTGATGCCGGTAAGGGTCAGTGTCACGATGACCGCGAGTTTCAGATTGAACGCCCCTGCCGTGTCGACCGGTTTGCTGCGGCTCCCTCGCGTGGGGTCGGGAACCATCAGGCAGGCGCCGTACAACAACGTAGCGATCAGGCCGAAAAGCAGAGGCGTCCATATACTGTTCAGCAGATTCGGATCAACCATCATGAGGATCAGTCCGACCTGTATCACCGTTGCCAGATTGGAGAAAATCGCGGCCGCGCTGAGGATGCGGATATTGCCCGGCTCATGGGCAAGGCGTTGGCCCATGGTCGCGATCGTCACGGTACTGGAGGCGAAGCCGGATGCAATCGCGCTGATGACGTAGCCATAGCGCGAGCCCAAAGCGCGCACGGCAACGTGGCCGAACGCGCCGACCAGCATCAGCAACACCGTCACGGTACAAATGGTGCGCAGATTGATCGCGGCGTACGGGCCGATATATCGGTCCGGTGCCAATGGCAGTATGACCAGCGCGGCGATCAGCAGGATCAGGCCATCACGCATTTCAGTTTCGGACAACTGGCTGTTGGCAAAGTGATGCAGCGTCTGGCGATACGCCAAAAGGCCCGCAATCACCACGCCAAGGGCAATGGCCAGCGCCGGCGCAGTTGCGCACAACGCGCCCAGGATCAGCACCGCGATCAACGCCACCTCGCTGGTCACCCCGGGATCGTCGCTCTGACTGCGCCAGTACGCGACGCTGGTCAGCAACGTGACACAGACGGCGATGAACCCCAGCAGCAGACCACCGCCGACTTGTAGCGCGACATATCCCAACAGTGCGGTAATGGCGAACGTGCGCAAGCCGGCGCAGTGTCGCGCATCGCCGGTGCCCTTGTGCCGTTCACGCTCAAGACCGATGAGCATGCCGATCCCCAACGCCGCAGCGGCGCCGGACAGATCAAAAACCTCATTCATGATGGGTAGCGTCCCGCAGGGTTTGCGCACCCTGCTCTGCACTTGGCTTATGGCGAGCATTCAGCACTTGCGCTGATGCGGCGAGCCGTTGCCGGCCTCGCTGGCAACGGCTGGGCAAACGCATTCGGCCACTCATGAGGAGCGTTGATACGGGCCTCAAGCACCTCGACAAACTCCTGCGCAGCCTTGAGGCTCCTGAAGCCCACATCCCAGTCATCCATGTGCACGACCCAGCCATGGGGAGCGTGTTTTTCAGCGATCTTGATGTTCATGCAAACCCCGGTTTCAGCGGCACGCCAAGGTGCTTTCAAGGAGTGATTGCGACTTTCATGACCCCGTCGCGTTGATGAGCGAACAACTCATACGCCTGCTCGATGTCGTCCAGCCTGAAACGGTGAGTCACCAGCGGTGACAGATCGACGGCGCCGCTCTGCACCACCGCCATCAGGCGCCGCATGCGCTCCTTGCCGCCGGGGCACAGGGTGGAAACGATGCTGTAATCGCCCAATCCGGCGGCAAACGCGCCGAGCGGGATGTGCAGATCGCTGGAATACACCCCGAGGCTGGACAAGCGCCCACCCGGGCGCAGCACCCGCAATGCCGACTCGAACGTGCCTTGGGTGCCCAGCGCTTCGATGGACACATCCACGCCACGGCCATCGGTCAACGCCATGATCTGCTCCACCACATTGCCGTCCTTGAAATTGACGGTATGGGTCGCGCCCAGTTGGCGCGCCATGGCCATGCGTTCGGGCACCGCGTCGACACCGATAATCGTGGTGGCGCCCTTCAGGCGCGCTCCGGCCACGGCGCAGAGGCCGATGGGACCCAATGCAAATACTGCGACAGCGTCGCCGATGGCGATCTCGCCCCGCTCCGCCCCCGAGAACCCGGTGGACATGATGTCCGGGCACATCAGGACCTGCTCATCGCTCAACTCATCGGGGATCGGGCACAGGTTGGCCTGTGCATCCGGCACCAATACGTACTCGGCCTGGCAACCGTCGATCGTGTTGCCAAACTTCCAGCCGCCAATGGCCTTGAAGCCGTGCCGGGTGTCCGGGCCGTCCTGCGAGCCGCAGCCACACAAACACGCGTAACTGTGCCCGCTTGGGGTGATGGCACCGGCGATCACTCGCTGCCCTTCGATAAAACCGCGTACTTGCGAGCCCAATCGCTCAATGATGCCGACCGGTTCGTGCCCGATGGTCAGCCCTTTGGCCACTGGATATTCGCCGCGCAGGATATGTACGTCGGTGCCGCAAATGGTGGTGGTGGTCACGCGGATCAACGCATCCAGCGGCCCGACCTCGGGAATCGGCTTGTCATCGAGCACAATGCGGTTTTTTTCAATGAATATTGCGGCTTTCATGGTGGCCATGATGACTTTCCCTCCGCCGACAGGTGAGTGCAGAGCAGAGCTTGAGCCGCGGGGACAGGGTCGTAGTTGATAATGGTCAACTATCCGAGGATCAGTGGTCTTGCTCGACCGTACATCCGCTCACGACCACGCGCTGATGTCTGGTTGATAAATATCAACCCCGCCCTGCTGGCTCGCTCCAGGATAAGCGCATGCGCCACTACTCACTCCAGGCATGCAGCGCAATGCTTGGGTGACTGCCTCGGGAGTTCTGTCATGTCTGAGCAATCGCGTTTCATGCTGGTCGTGTCGCCGCTGATGAAAAACAGTCCCGCATTCGACCGCGCCGCCGCACTGGCCAAAGCGTCGGATGCCGCACTGCATATTGTCGCGTTTGATTATCTGGAGGGCCTGGCGACCGCAGGAATGGTCAACGAGCAAGCCCTGGAGCAGATGCGTCTGGGCTATGTCGAACGCCATCATCAATGGCTCGAAGACCAAGCCCGGCCGCTGCGCAAGATCGGAGTGACCGTCACCACCGAGGTCGTCTGGGTGGACAATCCTTTGAAGGAGATCCTTATCCATTTGAAGGAACAGCCGATGGCCGCCCTTATAAAGGCTCTGGAGCACGAATCACTTCTGTCGCGGCTGATGTTCACGCCGCTGGACATCCACCTGTTACGCGAATGCCCGGTGCCGCTGCATTTTGTCAGCCACGCTCAAAACGCTCTGCCACGCCGAATCGTCGCGGCGGTCGACCCTTTCCATCGTGAGGGCCAATACCAGGGCCTCAACGATCGGATCCTGCGCGAAGCAGCAAGACTGGCCAGTGTCTGCAATGGCAGCCTGGACGTGATTTATGCCCATGACCTGTCATCGATCAGCGCTGCCGAATTCGGCTTCAATAACGCGTCCGCGATCTTTTCTTCCAGCGCAGCCAAGAAACTGTTCGATGCCCAAGGCGAAGCTTTCCAGGCGCTGGCTGCACGCAACAATATTCCGGCAGAAAACCAGCACATGATTGTGGGCGATCCCGCCAAGGTGCTTTCCAGCTATGCCGATGCTTACGACATCGATGTGATCGTAATGGGCCGCGTCACTCATCGAGGAATAGGCCGACTGGTTGGCAGCACGGTCGAGCATCTGTTGTACAAAATGCCCTGTAGCGTATGGGTGGTAGCGCCAGAAACGCTTACTCGCTGATGGATGCAGTCGACGCTGAAGAAAGGAGTGGAACTCCAGGCACCAGACGGCGACGGAATGGCCAGTCAGGAGCGTGGAAAACATTTCCATGGCACAAAAAATAAGGGCTTGCATGACATATGTCATGCAAGCCCTTGATATTTATGGTGCCCGAAGCCGGAATCGAACCGGCACGCCCTTACGAGCGGGGGATTTTAAGTCCCGCGCCAGAATCAAGCGGGCTGCGGCTTGGATGCGATTTTTTGGGCCGCAATTCGATTCGAAAGACTGCCATTCGGCCCAATGTTTTCGCATACCGCAGAATGATTGCGGCCCGAAAAAATACCTCAAATTTCACGTAAAGATTGAAATCCTATCGGGCACTGAGAAGCTGGCATTATGCCGACTCTGCATAATCCAGCGCTTTGCCCTTCTCCGGCGTTCTGCCGACATTCAATCCCCCTGCTACTCTGGTTTCGTCCAAGGAGGAAACCAATGCCAAACTCTGATCTGCTCCCTTCCCTACTCTTCAAAATCAATGAAAACCAGCTCGCCCTTGAAGCCGCCATCATGGAGCTCACCCTCTGGGTCGAGCAGCGCGGATCCGCCGACATCGCGGAAAACGTCCGCAGCTCTCTGGCCGCGCTCGATCGAAATGAAGAATTCATCAAAATGACCTTGGCTGTTTTGATGACGCCCGACTGACAGCTCGTCGCCTCACTCTCGCCCACGGGCTTCGCCTCGATTACTGTACATGCATACAGCACTCGTACAGCGAACCCGTTTCATGAATTTCAACCAAGCAAAATCCCTTCGCCTCGATCGCTGGCGAGCCACTCTCGATGATCACGACTTCCGTATGCAAAGCCCCGGAGCGCACCGGGCGACCTTGCGAGAAATGGCGATGGATTTGCTGAGTGAAGGCCTGATCGACGAGCTCGAGCAGTTCGACATGAACGAAATGGCCGACGCAGCTTATTGGCACGCAGTGGAAGAACTGCAGAGCTTGCCTGGCCAGTATCGGGGCGCATCGAGCTATGACGTGGTGCACATCGACAACGGGGAGTTGCTTGGCACCATCAGTCGGTCAATATTCAACTTCGCAAAGAGTGAGCCGCGCGGCGCTTACTCTGGCTATGACGGAAAGGTGTACTCCGAACCCAACGGAGTTTGGTTGTCGCTTGGAATCTCTCGTAGGGTCGGAAAGATTGCCGGGTTGGCGATGGAGATGAACGGCTGCCTGTACCGGCTGATTGAAACCGAGCGAATGATTGACGGCGTTACCCACCGCGCTCTCGCGGATGCTGACGTCTACCGGGCGCTCGTCGATGCGGCGCAGGTCGCTCAAGAGGAGCGGGATCTTCGGGCGTTTGAAAAGTTACGCCCTCACATCGAGTCGGCGGCGTTCTGCATTTGTCCTGAGTGCCTCGATCGCTTCGGTGCCGGGGACGACTGCACGACATGCGCCGGAAAAGGTTTTGTGACGAAGCCAGCGCCAGCGGGTCTACGCTGAATCAGATCCCCCCGAGGGCACGGCAATGTGCGGACGACTCACCCAATACAGCGGCATTCACGACTTCGTAGCGGCGCTCAGCATGCAGAACGCGCTGATCAACTCGGTGGGTGAGCAACCGCTCGAGCGGTACAACGCCGCGCCGACCACTCAATTGGCCCTCTTCCACCAGGAAGGTGAGTTTCTGCACGCGGACATGGTTCGCTGGGGATGGCGCCCGCATTGGGCGAAAGACCGCGCCGCGCCAATCAACGCCAGCGTGGAGAAAGTCGCCCACGGCCCGTTCTTCCGCGCGATCTGGCCGCACCGGGCAATCATCGCGATCAACAACTGGTTCGAGTGGGTAGACGAAGGCGGGCCGAAGAAGCAGCCCTACCTGATCCGGCACCGCGACCAATCCCCAATCCTTTGCGCCGCAATCGGCCAATACCCGCAAGAGGAGCACGAACCTGGCGAGCACGACGGATTTGTGATCATTACTGCCGATAGCGCCGGCGGGATGGTCGACATTCACGACAGGCGGCCGGTGGTTCTCTCGCCAGAGCTTGCCCGCGAATGGCTGGACCCAGCGACACCGAAAGAACGGGCCGAGCAGATGGTGCTGCATGAGGGCGAACCATCCGAGGCTTTCGAGTGGTTCAAGGTTGACCGCGCCGTGGGTAACGTACGCAATCAGGGGCCGGAACTGATCAATCCGGCCGAATGATTCATCGTTGCGACAAGGTTTTCAGGTGCTCCACCAGAGCAGCTTCGAAAATGATGTAGAGCCTTTCAGCATCGCCGGAGCGCAATGCGCCGGCGGTTTCCAGCCCAAGCACGAAACCTTCAGCCCGTGCTCCCGCCTTCACTGCAGTGATCATCGAATCTGTCCGGACGATCTGCGCCAGCAGGCGATCGGCCTCTCGCTGCATTTTGTCGCCCATCACTACGCCTTCCACAACTATTTACCCTTTATATTCAGCGCGACATCCAATACATCACTGCTAGGACGACCGTAACCCAAACGAGGGTCATCAAAAACGAAAGCCCTGCGAGTCGCTTGTCCACGAACATAACGCCATCATCAAAAAGGAATGATGGTTCAAGGCCGATGGCGCCGCAAGCGTGGCTCAGAGCCATCAACATCAGCGCGGTGCGGTCACGCCAGCACTTCGCGCGCCTTCTCCCACAGCTCCAGCCGATCGGCCAGACCGTTCAGCCCGCCGTTGATCCGCCGAGTGATGATGTTGAATTGATCCTGATCGGCCAAATCGTTCAGGCCCTTCTGCTTCCAGTACCACGCCGCCGACATAGCGGCATGCTGCGGCAGCTCAAGCAGTTCCGGGTGGCTGATCAGATCGAGCCCCAGCGCCTCGCCGCACTTGGCGTAGTTCGTCCGGCCGGTGATCTGGATCAGGCCACGACCGCAGTACTTCCGGCCATCGCCCGGCACGGTATTGCCCAGGTCTTCACGGCCTTCGTACCCGCGCTGGGCAGCGGTCGGCCCCCAGATCTCACGGACGTAGCGCAGCTGGCCAGATTCATGGCCGATCTGAGCGATGAACGCGGCAACGCGCTTTGGGCCGACGATCTGGTAGTGCTGCATGGCAGTGTTCAGGGCGGAAACAAAAACGCCCGCTTGGGTGCGGGCGTTCGGTAGAATCAGCAGCAAATTTTGCGTAGTGATAGACATAGTTTCTCCACTGGTGATAGACCGCAACTCACTACAAATGGCCCGTACCCAGTGGCCACTCAGAGTTGGCTACGTATAATCAACGCCGATATATATTTAAAAAGGAACAACATGGAAACGAGGAATTTGGAGTGGCTTCAATGCCTGCGTGGCGTCGCAGCTATATTGGTGGTCTTCACGCATGCCCGATACTTTCTACTGGGAACACCGAGTGAAGGGCCAGCTGAAGCCGTTTTCTTTCCAGGTGCGATGGGAGTGGATCTTTTTTTCTTAATCAGCGGCTTCATCATGGCCTACACGACTAGGGACGCTGATGGAACGTTGAAGTACACTATCAAGTTTTTAATCAAGCGCGGATCGAGAATACTTCCAGTCTATCTAGTAGTAGCAATTACAGGCTTATTGCTAGTTAAAAATGGAGAGTATTTAAGCGCTCCGACACACCTTAAAGAAATACTTCTTAGCTTTATTTTCATACCAATCAACTCTAATAATCCGCCTTTTTTTGACATGCCTTGGAGCGTAGGCTGGACGCTCAATTTCGAGATGTATTTCTATCTAGTATTTGGGCTCTGCCTTATGGCTGGCAAGCATCGCTGGACTGTGGCGATGCTTTGGCTAGTAGCATCTCTTATTATTTTACCACTTATCACTACGGGCTATGTTTCAACGAGCGCAATGAACAACTATGGCTTCGAGTCGCGATACTTAAATCTGATAACCAATCCAATGCTCTGGACATTCCCAGCCGGAGTTATCGCGGGCCTCGCATTCAGCTCAAAGTTGAGACTACCGCGTGGCCATGTCGATTATTCAATCACGCTAATAGCCGTGGCATTCGCAATTTGGTGCGCCTACTCGGGCCTTTACAAATTTCATGGAATGGACCAGTGGGGCGGACCACTTGCTATTGCTTTCATCCTGCTTTCAATATCCCGCTCCGTTGAGTCTATCAAAGCCCCGCCAGTCCTATTATGGCTAGGCAAGATATCCTTCTCGCTTTACCTTTGCCACCCGATAGCGCAGCAAGTATTGTCAAAATTGATAACAACTTTGGGACGACCAGATTTGACGCACACATGGTCGCATGTATTTCTCACCACATCAGTTGCATTGCTTCTTGCTACTATCTCTCATCACTATCTTGAGAGCCGGCTCTCGGGTCACATCAGGGCCAAACTGTTATATTGGGCAGACCAACATGGAAATAAAGTTAAAGATAACAAAGAGGAACTCAAGAATTCTTAGGCGTGGATGTGAGGACCGCCTATTACTCAGCCCCTCTCAAATATCGTAATTTTCTTTAGAGAGAACGCCACCTACTTAGTTCTACACCTACCATGCCGCCTCCTGCCTTTGGGTTCAGCAACAGATAGCGGCTGCCTCACGGCACATCCTTGAAGAAGATGTGGTGATCGAGCCTGAATGTCTGCTTGGCCTTTGCCGCCCATGCAGGCGCCTTGATGCTGGTGGCGTAATAGTGGGTGGCCCCGCCTGTTGGGTGCTGCACCCTGCCATCGATGACCTGTCAGCAGCGATACGGCACTGCGCCAGCTCGAGGAACGGGATCTGCTTCACACCGATCAGGAACTGATAATTTGGATCGGTCTTGTTCCAGCAGCTGAATTGCCACGGCTTCTGGCAGACGCCGGCATAGCCCTCCCCCCACCACGACTTTTCCTTTCCATCGAACACGCGGTTGCAGATCGTCCAGGCCACGGCGATCTGGCCAGCGGGTCCCTCGCCTCTCGCCTCACCCCAAATCGTGCGGGCGAGGATGTCGCGGTCTTTTTCGGTAACAGGCATCACTTTTCTCCAGGCAAAAAAATACCCGCGTAATTGCGGGCTCGGGTACAGATCAACTCAACTGGGCTGGACAGGCCAAACAATGTTGTCGGGATAACCTGGCTCATCAGGTTGGCGGTTTAGCGCGACCCGGTATTTCTTCCATGCCTTGAGCAGCGCGACTTCCACTTCAGTGGCATCATCGATGTCAACGGCGTCCTGCAGCGGCGCGATAGCCTTGTCCGCAATCTCCCGACGCCGAGAGTTTTCCGCGATCACATCAGCAAGATGCTGGGCAGCAACTGCTGCTTCCTTTGCGGCTTTCGTGATCAGCTGTGACCAATCAATATTCATGCTTCCACATCTCCTTCTGATACAGCCAAAGACTCCAGAGAGGCCGGCAAAGGTTTAGGCAAGAACACTGGGCCGTTTCGAACATTGAACAGCGGCGCAGGAAATGCCTGTTCAGGGCTGTAGTTGGCTGGCAGAGGAAGAATCAGCGTTAATTCCAATTCCTGTCCCGTTCTGTTCACCTGACCAACAAACCATTCGGAATTGATGGCCGATGCAGGAAGGGTGTCGCCGTCGACCATTCTTGAAAAATCGAACGCTTCGCCATTGATGCTCAAAACGTCACCCGACACTGACACAGCAAGAGAGTCATCGCGGCGCTGCGGAGAAAGATTGATGTTCATTAGAACCAGCGCCCCCAGGCACGCATGATAAAAGTAGTGTCTTGCGTGTAAGAAACCACGCTGAGTATTACGAACTCGACAGCCGAGTTTGTCTGGTTGACAGCTCTGTTGACCCCCCAAATGATTTGTCCATTGGCGATAGGCATGCAGATGCTGAAGGGTGTTCCACCCACAAACGGAGCGGGATACGTCCAGAGGCCGGTAAAACCATAGAAGAGAGATCCGATTCCTGATGTAACAGCGAATGGATTCTTCGGGATCGTCGCCTCGCAGTACATCCGTCCGTCCGCGTATTTGGTATAGCGACCGTTGCTATTGACTCCGGTTTCGAAGATGGCGCCTGTTGGAACTCCCCCGACCTGACTCACCGGACCAATCGCGGCGGCCCCCATAGACGTCTTGCCTGTTCCGCCCTGTGCCAATGTCAACAGTTTGGTAAGGCCATTCAGCTCTGTAATGTCCGAGTTCGGCCCGCTTTTGGCGGCAATAAGGGTTCCTCTAGCCACCGTAGCGTTGGGGTCATCAACTATCGTTTTCATGAAATCCGAGAAGCCTAGTCCGGTAAGTGCTTCTCCTGGATTGCTGCTCCCGGTCCCACCCTTCTCCAGCGGCAATATCTCGTAGTTGCCTGTGGTGCCCAGCGCCGCCAGCTTATCGCCGTAGTTGTTGAGGATCGCACGCACTTGGTCAGACAAATCCTTCTGATAGCCCTGCACTGGCATGATTGAGTAAAAGCCACCGGCCGCTGTCGGGCCTTCATAGTTCGGCGTGATCGACAGAGCCGTATTGCTCGCGATGTTGGTCACCTCGTACCAACGGCCGTCCGGCCCGCGAAAACCATCGCCGACCCGGCTGTTGGCAATAAACGCGGTGTTCGTGCCCATCACCGCATTGGAATTTTGGGTGACAGAAACCGTTCCTGATTTGTACCAGGGCATGGTGTGCATCCTATAAATGGGATTATGCGGCTTGTTTTGCGAACACTGCCGGCAGGAAGAAAGCGAAGGGGTTCGATGCCGCAATGGTGATGGCGTAGAGCGTGTTGTTGGGAAAATCCCACCAGCAATAAAGATCGCGAGGGATGCCGCTGCCCGAAGTCATCGGCATGCCGAATGTGTTCAGCAACATGAACTCGTTCTCGGGGAAGTTGAACGGAACGCTGTAGAAGATTCGCGTCAGGCCCTGAGGCGTGGTGTCATAGCGAACATACGTCCAGTTCTGGAATGCACGGGTAAACGTTGCGTTCGGCGTGCCTGAGTCAAAAAGCAGTTTCCCGGCGCCATCCCACAAGCGCATCCCGTATTGAGCAACAGGCTGGGCACCAAAGGCGGCAACAAAATAACGCCCATTCAGGCCGGCAACGCTGACGTCGTACGCCCTGACATAAAAGCCAGTCCAGTTACCCGCAGAGCCCAGAAGGCTCATCCGGCAAAGCCCCGCCACCCCGTTGATAGTGTCCGGTCGCACGAATACCAGCGGGGGCTCTTGCGAAGTAACTGGGCGTGCAAACGTGGTAACCGAGCCAAGCCCAGACTCTTGGTTTGGTGCGTATCGCCCTGAAGCAATGACCATCAGCCGTGCAAACTCTGAATCCAAAGTCACGACGTTATTGTTGTTTGTGAACTGAACGCCGTAGCTCATCAGCTCCACCTCATTACTATCAAGCGCATGGTTCCGGAAGACGTGGTACTCGCCGCGTACGTCCGGGTGTAGTTGTAGACGCGGACGACTCCGTCGAGCATCTCGGTTTCGAACTGCATTTGGTTCTGCGAATAGCTACCGATCGGGATCACGATTGCGGTTCCGTTGCCAGGACCTACGCCGGGAACGGCGAAATCCTGCGTTCCTTTGCTGGCCCCCAGTGCAAACGTGACTTGCACCGAGAGCACGACGCGAATCGTGAATGAGTTCTCATCCAGCTGGAGCGCCCCATCGGCGCCCCATATCCTTATGCCGAAGCTCATGCGTTCAAATTCCCCCACTGATAGCGCTTCACGCCGTTCTCGTCGAACACTTTGCCGCCGTTGTTGTTGATGACTTGGCGAGCGCCACCGCCCAGCGGGCTGTTCAGCTCGAAGTTGCCAGCCTTGTCGATGCGCCAGCCCTGAACACCTGCGATGTAGTTGTCTGACTGGATGAAGAAACCGATCTTGGCGTTTCCGATCGAGGCGTCTTTCACAAAAAGGGTATTCAGGAAGACCTGCCCACCCTCTACCGCAAACGGCACCGAAATGGCGCCGCCGGCAATGGTGTTGACGATGGCGAAGCGGTCAGCGCTGACGAGGAACTGGCTCTGCAATCCTGCCCCGGTGTTCTCAATGCCAAGCCCAATGCCCGCCGCGACGTACTGCCCATTGGCTGTGACCTGCATCTTCACCGACCACATCGTGTTCAGCTTACCCGCCGTGTCCGCATAGGCTGTGGACGTCTGCTGAATCGCTGCCGAGTTCTCCCCAACGGAAACATTCAACTGGTCGATCTTCGTCGCGGTCGCCGATTCGTTCGTGGCCACCACCTGCTCAAGCTCGGTGATGTTCGCCGCGTTCTCGCCGATTTTCGCGTCGAAGGTCGTTACACGGCTCGCCATTGCCTCGTTTTGGGAGGCGCGAACCTTCGATTCGGACGCAATCGCCGCCGTGTTGGTATAGCTTTTGATCGCGTCCGCGAGATCGCCAGCACCGTCATCGTCTCGATAGGAGGCGCGAAGGGCCTCGAAGGCTGTAGCTTGAGCCGTGACCTCGCCGTCGAGTTCGATAATCTCGGCGGTGTTGGTCGCGACCTGCTGGGCAAGGCCGTTCGCCGCTTCGATCGATTGACCGACATCCAGCCAGTAATCGGCATTAGGCGGCGGAGTGCTGATCGGCACCTGCTCGGTCGCTTGGTAGATGCGCCCATCTTCGACCACCATTTGCCCGGCCTCATAGACCTGGTCAGGCTTGTAAGCAGAGAGGCCATCTAGCGCGTAGATTTGATCCTGAAGGCCGGGGATTTTGTCGATTTCGCTCAGGACGTCCTCGCCCAGCTCGGTGCGAGTGATCTTGCCGAGAAGCGCCGCCAAGTATGCCGAGACATCGTTCGAGGTCTGCGCGGGCACGTAGAGGAACGAGCTTTTCCCGTACGCATTGGAGGAGCGGACGAAATAGTAGTAGTTCGTCCAGAAGCCCAGACCAGTGTGCGTAAAAGAAAGCCCCTGCCCTAAATATTCGGCGTCATCCGAAGTAGCAGTCGGCGACGTGCTAAAGAAGTACTCATAGGTGCCGCCATTCAGCCCGTTCTGCGCGTTGCTGGGAATCAGCACGATGTTGTCGATCGAGGACTGCACCACACAGCTTTCCGGAATGGGCGGGCCGTTGATGCTGACGGTGATCGTCACCTCTCCTGATCGCGCCATCGGGCCGGCAGCCGCCACGCTCATGGTGTAGTTGCCGGACGGCAAGCCATTGATGGCGCATTCCGTCGATGTCGCAGGCACGTTGTGCGACTGAATCGCGGTTGCCCCCTGCCGCACGATGACGATGTACTCCTTCACCACGCCAGCAGGAGGCGTCCACGACAGAACGCCCTGCGTCACCTCGGCCGTGGTGTCCTGCGTCCACGCGAGATTCGTTGGCGTGCCCAATCCGCCGGATGGCAGATTGATGAAGCCAATCGGGTTGTACGGCTGGCCGACAGCGTCATCGAAGATCGCAGGCTCGTACTGCTTGACCTGAACCGTGCAGCCCTCGCGATCGCCCATCGACCAGTCGGAGACGATGAACTCGCCAAGGATGTTCAGCGACGGCAGGTTCACCCGAACCACGCGGCCCGGCCGGCAGTTGTAGCCAGCGAAGTTCATCGGGATGCTGATTGCGCCACCGGCGCGGCGCCGGCGCAGCTCCATGTTCGCCAGGCGCTGCGCTTGGTAGGGGTTGGTGACATAGGAGTAGGTCAGCGTCTCCGCCGCCTCACCGCCGTCCTCAACGATCCATTCGGCTACGCTGACTTCCGGGTAATCCGTCTCGGTCCAAGACTGCTCCGGATCAATGAAGGTGCCGCGTACGGTGTTGATCGCGGTGTCATTGGTAGGCTCGGTGCTGCCGGTGACTGTGCCGATCACCATGTCCTCGGTGATCTCGAAGTCGTACGGGCCGTAATAGGCGCCAGCCTGGAACATCCAGCGGCCACCAACACGAATCAAATGCCCGCCAGACGCCGCTTCCAGCTTCTGGAGAACGCCGGTGCGCTGCTCGTCCGCGCCGATCACGCAGCCGGTGCGATACCGCTGGCTCGTCGAGCCGTCGGCATTGGTCACGCCTTCGTCGCAGACGTTGGCCGCGCTGGCGAAGGTCTCGAAAACGATTTCATCGTCCGGCACGTTGCAGCGGTTGCGCAGGAACCAGAGCAGGTGCAGCGCAGTGTTTGCGCTGTAACCCGCCGCGCCGGTGCGCGGATCGTAGATATCATTCCGGCCACGAACCACAAAACGCGTGTCGGGGATGCCCGATGGAAACTTCTCTGCGCTGTAACGCAGGGAAACCCGCACGTAGGACAGGCCGCGACCGATCTGCGAGTCTTTCCAGTCGGGGCAGTTTGCCTTCAGGAATGCGTTGACTTGAGTCGGATTGACGACCAGCTCGTAGCTGGCCAGCGGGCCGAACGCGCCGATCTCTTCCTCGCCGAGGTAGATGTTTTCGAGGGCTTCGATTGCGCCCTCACACAGCACGTACACCAGGTGCAGCCATTCGCCCTCGCCCTGATCGCCGGACTGCTCTTGCGCCCACACCAGCACGCCGCCGGTCGAGACGCGACCGAGGATGAACCGCACGGGTGCCTTCGAGGAGCGTACGGTCTGGGCAGACGGCTCGTTGTCGCGCAGGGGCGATTTGGTGTTCAGCTTTTCCTGCTGCTCGGCGGCGTAAAAGGCAAGCGCTGCGCCCGCGACCGCGCCCCATGGTCCGCCCTGAGCAAAACCAACCACCGCGCCAATGACGACCGATGCGAGTTTTTTAACGCCGCCGCTCATTCAATTCTCCACGCGGCCAGTGGCTCGCACTCAACCCGGGCGGCGCCGTCATCGGTCGCCGCCCAGTAATCTCCTGCCCAGAACACGGCCATGCTTCGGCCGCCGGGCGCGTCGTACAGCACGACATCACCGCGCTGGATGAACGGCAGCGGCACCCGGGCAAAATGGGTATCCCATGCAGCCTCAAGGCTGCCGTGCTGTTTCTTCAGCTGCCGCTTGGCACCGGTTTCCGTCGTGTACTTGCCCCGATAGTTCTCCGCCGGATCAACGCCACACACCGACACCGTGCAGTCGGCGGCGAACAGGCAGCAGTCAAATTCGCCCCATGAAAAAGGCCGCTCTTGGGCGGCCTTGATCGTTTCGTTCAGACGGGTTGTCCAGTCTCGGTAGCGCATGGCTAGCTTCCATAGGTGAATGTCGGTGCGTCCTTCTTCGAGCCCCAGTAAATGGGCCACTCGGACATTTGGGCGATGGCGTAGAAGAACCGGTCGCCCTGATGGCGTGCGCGGTGGTTTTCGTCGGTGAATCGTTCGGTACCGGTGCGGCTCCACTCGGCCATGCGATCGATAACCGGGACGGTGATGCTGTTGCCGTCCTCGCCATTGCCGGCGAAAGAGAACTTCGCCGCGTCCATCCGGCCGGAAAACAGAATGTCCGCCGCGTAGTTGCCGGCCTCGTCGAACACCACGAACATGACTTTGGCCATTCGCCCACGGCAGCCTCGGACGTTGGTTTCGGAAAGGATGTAGGCATCCAGGCCGCTCAGGGTCAGTTCCACCGACATGGGCGAACCTGAGTTGTCGCTCTCCTGCGACTGGCTCACCTGGCCAAAATTGCCCACGCCAAGGTAGGTGATGCCGTCGATCACCAGATCGCCGGTACCGGTGTGCGCGAAAACCATGCCGTCGACGAAGTCGAGCTGAACGGCGTACACAGGCATGAAGCGGCCGGTCGCGATGATGTTCACCACGCTCTGGCTGAACGGGAATGCTGATGGCATCAGAACGCCTCCCTGAATTGGTAGCTGCCGTTGGCGATCACCGGCTTTACGGACATCGCCCAGCTGTCGGTGGTCATGCGCATTTCGGAATAGGGGTTGAGGTACTCGACGGCGGTACCGGCTGTGAGCGTCCTACGGATCCGCTTGTTGAGCGAAACCGTCACCCTGCCCTGCGCGCTCGCCGACGCTGCATCGGTTATCTCGAACATCTCGCCCGCGATGGTGATGTAGTCGCCAGCAGCGAACACAGCAGCATTCGCCGGCGCGCCGCCGATGACCATCGACCGCGCTTGCGCGTTGCCGGTGACCACTGAGAGCGCGCCGACGCTGTTGGTTCGCCGGCGGGTGAAGGCCGGCAGGTTGAAGGTGCCGAACATCCCATCCAGTCTCCCGATAAACGCCGACAGCTCGCGCTCTTGGGCTCTGGTGAGTAGTCCGAAGGTCAAGGTGCACTGCCAGTAAGCGCCCGGGTAGCCGACGATCTGCTGGGCATTCGAGAGCGTCGAGGTGAACGCCCTGCTGTTGTTGACGATGCCCCACGTCATTTCTGACGGGCGCAGCGAAGCCGGCCACGTGAGAGCCATGCAGTACTCCTTAGATTGCTTAGCGCCGCGCGATCAGCTGGCGGATGGTTCCGTTCATTTTCAGGTCGCGCACGACCAGCTCGTAGCCGCCCTTGGCACCCTGCATTGCCGCCTCGCGCACCATGTTGACGGTCGCGTCATCTGGCGTGCCTTGGAAGCTGAAGCTCTGCTGGATGACCGGAGCAGTGGACGAGCCCGACGAGATCGGTACGACATTGGAGGTCGATGCCGCAGCGGTAGCGCCAACGTAGCCGCCATCTGCGTACCCTTTGGCGTTCGCGTTCATGCGCTCGAGAAATTCCCGGGCGCCCGGCTGGCTCACCGCTTCCTTGCGGACCACGAACTCGCCGCCGTGCACAACGCCCTTCGGCTCGAACTTGCCGCCGTCGCCGGTATAGCCGCCGTCGGAGAAGCCGAACTTCGAGCCGTAGCCAGCGGCAGATGCGCCGAGCGTGGAAGACGTTGCGCCGGCAGATCCGGCTGCGAGGCCATTGCCGGCTGAGGCGCCGACGGTCAATCCGCTGAAGACGGTGCCGAAGATGCCCACCGCCGCCTGTCGCACCTGGATGCGGATCAGGTCAGCGATGATGCCGTCCGCCAGATCCTTGAACGACAACTTCCCGGTCTTCACGAACTGGATGATGCCGTCTTCCATGTTGCTGAAGGCGTTGGTGAACAGGTTGCGGGTCTGTCCGGCGACATCGCGCGCCTGCTCCGAATAGGTCTGAAATGCCGACGAAGCGCCGAGCGCCCAGTCCGATTGGGCCTTATCCACGTCAGTGTAGTACTGCTGCTGCATGGCGAGGCGGGCTTGCAGCGCTGAGCGGAGGGCTTCGGTTTGCTGGTTGTACAGCTCGGTGCTGCCTGAGGACTTATCGCCTTTGTTGTAATCATAGGTCAGCCGATCCATCTGCGACTGATACGACTGCTGGATTTGCTGCTGCTCCTGCAACCGCTGAAGAGCCTTATCCCCCAAACCTGCGCCGGCCAACTTATCGTTCAACCCGCTTTGCGCAAGCTTGAGCTGTGAATTTAAATTCTCCTGGAATGCCATCAGTTTCTGCGTCTGGTCAGTCGAGATCTTTTTGAGTTCGTTCTCTTTCTCCAGACCCGCGTTGCGCTTGAGTTGAGCTGTGATCAACTGCTGATTCGCTAAAAGCGACTGCTGATCCGCGGTCAGCGTTTTCTTTCCTTTGATGTCAGCGAGTTCCTGCTCCCACTTGATAAGCGCTTGCTGCGCGGCCCCGAGCTTTTGAACGCCATCCCCTTGCGCCCCGATCAGCGAATTTTGCTGAAGCAATACCGCGTATTGCTGCTTGGCCTGATCGAGCGCTTTTATGCCGGCGTTTTCGGTGTATGCCTTTGCCTTTGGCTGGCTCTTGTCGAACTTGGTCTGAATGTCAGCAACGACCTTGTCGATCTCCGCCTGCGACCTGCCTGCCTCAACGCCAAGCCTTCTCGCATCCGCGATGTCCTTGGCCAGCTTTGCCTGATCACCAAGCTCCTTTTTAGACAGGGCATTCCATTTGCTCTCAGCGGCGATACGGTCCTGATTCTGGCGTGTAGCTGCGGCGTCTATTTCAGCTTTTGAGGCTGCTACATCACGCTGCTGCTTCAAAGACTTGAGCTGCGCCTCAATGAATTTTGTCGATTGGCTGTCTGGGCCGAGTTCATCACTGAAGAAGCCCGACAGAAAGCCACCGGACTTGCGCCCCTCCAGAACCTTCTCCAGATTCGCAATCTCCTGATTAAGGTCTGGGAAAAGGGAGCTTTTGACATTCGAGTAAGCGTTGCTGATGGCGGTGCCAATATCGTTCCAGTCCCGCTCGATTTCCGAAAGCGACTCACGATACTTTTTCAGACGCTCCTGGGCATTTTGGTTCAGAGACTCACTGAGCGAATCAAGCGCCTCCTGCTTTTTGCCCTGGTTCTCTAGCCCGACTATCACCTCGTACTGTGCGGATGTGAGCAGACCATATTGAGCGCTTATCTTCTCGGCCGCTTTGGTAGCGTTGTCGCCCATATCCCCCAAAGACTTGGCGACTTCGGCAGCGCCCTTCCCGGTAAACCCTGAAATTGAAGCTGATGCCTCGGCCAGATTTTTGAATTGAACCTGGCTGAGCCCACTGCTGGCGGCAAGTGCCACCACGGCGTCTTTGGCCTGAGACAAGTTGCCGGTGATTGTCGCGGTGTCCTTTGATATTTTCGAAAGACTTGCCGACGTCTGTCCAGAGCTTGCCGAACCTGAAAACAGAGCCTTATTGAAGGCACTTACCTCTCTTTCGGCATCGTAATACACCAGCGCCAGCGCGCCCGCTGCCGACGCGGCAACAGTTAACGGGTTAACAAGGCTCAGCAGGTAGCCGCCCAACGCCTTGGAGGCCGCACCGATACCGCCAAACGAATCTTTGATTTGAGCCCCTTGCTGCAGGAAAACGGTCAGCGGTGCCTGCCCTCCCTGAAGCGAGACGAAAATATCTGAGAACTGAGCCGGCAGCATTCTCATTGCGGCGGCTGTTTGCTTTGAGGTGTTGCCCGTGCGAGTCATGGAATCGTTGAAGCGGGTGAGCTCGGCTCGGGTTGCACTGATTCTCGACTGATAATCAGTGTAGGTATCGAGGTCCAGGTTACCGGAAGCGCGATGACGAGCCAGTTCCTGCTCTTGGCGGTCAAGCTCCCCTAGTTTTTTTGTAAGCGGATCGATTCGGCCAAGGAGTGATTCGATTTCATCTCGTTCGGATGCGAAGGATTTCGTGGCCTTATCGGCACTCTTCCCTGCTCCCTCCATACCATTGCCGGCCTTATCCATCGCAGGCTTGACGCGAAGGCCGGCGTTTTCCAGCGCTTCCAGAGCCTTTCGCGTGTCCGCAGCTTTCTGTTCCGCGTCCCGACTATCAATCTCCAAAACCAAGCGTGATGTTTGAGCCATAGCTTTCTCCAGGCATAAAAAAACCCGCCGAAGCGGGTCATTTGTGCAGGCATTCAGCTCTGCAAGATTTTGGCTTTTTCAGCCTCGTACTCGGTCTCAGTGAGGAGGCCTTTCTCTTTTAGCCCGCCGAGCCGTTCTATCTTTTGATACTTGTCCTCAGAAGGCTCAGCCTCAGGGCGAACCCTGATTGGTTCAATCGGTGCAATGGACGATGCGGACCACACGATAGAGACCACCCAGCCAATTAGCGTCCAGCCGAGGAACAGGTTCAACAGGAGGATCGAGTTGAAATTTGGATGCCGGCGGTGGCGCGCGTTGAGACTTGGCATGAAGTAGACCAAAAACCCCACGAACAACAGGACCAGCACTCCCAGTGGACCGGTATCGTTTTGCATGCCAAACCTCCCTGATTAATGGCAGCAATCTACCACCATCCGAGGGAAGCGCCAAAACCCCGCAGGTGCGGGGTCGTGGCTCAATTGAGATCAAGCAACAATTGCATAACCACCGGGTGAGCAGCCATTTGCGCGGTAGATGCTGTAAATTTCCGACCTCCGAGCATCAAGCGCGGCGAACGAACTTCGCCCCTCGTTGATCTGGTCGAAAACCCTCATCAGCACGCGCGAATCGAGTGTGCGCGCCGAAGACAGGATTGCCGACCGGTCTTCCTGAAGGCAGTAGTGGCGGCTCATCAGCAAATAAATGTGGCCGACTTCCTGATTGCTGAAGAACAAGCCTTCGGTATCGGGACGACCGATCCACTCGCCTTCCAGAGCGTAGGCCGCAACGAAGTTGCAGGCGTCGGCCAAGCACTCAGCCGGAATCAGCGCAGTGCGATGCACATTGAAGCGCGAGCGCAAACGACTTTTCATGGTCTGCTTGAAGCTGCGCTGGAGCGAATGAGGTACTGGTGATGCCTTCTGATCAATCACGCGATCGAGTACGTTCTCCCCGCTGGTGCCGATGACGGCGCCGACGAGGTCTCCCATGACTGCATGCTCGTCAAGGTAATGGCCTTGCTCGCGAATTGAGGGCAATACCTCGGCGGTAACCCATTTCCGAAATGCGTGTGGCTTGCTGCCTTTCTTAACAGCATCACGGCTGCGCAGAATCAGCGTGTATAGGCCTGACTCGTTCACCACGTTGGCCTGCCCCTGACGACCTATGTTGAACATAGACCGCTCATCCTCATCCAGCGACTGCACTGCTTGGGTTGTGTTCGCCACATCAAGAACTCGGCAAACATCCGATGCAACAAACCATGGTTGACCATCAATGGACACCGCACGGATGCTATTGCCGCGAAAATCAAACGGGATGACATTGGAGACCGCTGTGCTAATATTCGACATGACGATTTCTTCCTCGAAGTTGATCTCGTTTTCCGAAGCCTCAGTGTTCCCGCACTGGGGCTGCTTCATTTTCATGCTGCTGCTTGCTCTTGCCGCTTCTTTGCCGCCGTCAGCCAGAAAACAATCTCTGCGGTCTGGGACCGGCAATTCTCCTTCGCGCTTTGCTCTACCCACTCCTTCACCTCCTCCGGCAACCTCAAATTGAACTGCGGATCTTTCCTGCTCATCAGCTCACTCCTTGTATAGCACTTTGCTTGGTTTTTATTAAAGCACTTTGCTTTATTGCCGTCTATAGCAAAGTGCTTCATCCTTTTACTCGTTTTACTTTCAGTGAAAGGCGCCACCAAATGAGCCGTGTAGACCTTCAGGTCAATTTTCGAATGCCCGCATCCCTAAAGGATGAGCTTGAAGCTCTCGCCAAGCGGAATCGGCGCTCTCTTACCGCCGAAATCGTTGCGCGGCTTGAGCGCAGCGTCGGCGATACTGATGAAATGGGTATCAGTGACAGGGATCGGTTGAATCCCGAACACCCTTTCTATCTACCTGCTACCGAACCAATGCCCATTAAGCGCGGCATCTCGAAAGAAAAGCTGATGGCGTCACTTGATCAAGACAGACCCGTGACCAAAAGGGACCTTAACGCAGCGGTAATGGATGCCATGATCAAGGTTCTAGATGAGTGGCAGGATGGCACTGCTTCGCCAAAAGGGCCGACTCCCCGCAAGAAGTTTCCGAAGGAATAACTCAAAACCATGGACGGCATATCAGCAGATCTGGTCCCAGTACTTAAGCAGCTCATGCCAGGGTTTCTGGCGATGCTTGTTTTCTACTGGTTCGCAGAAGCGCAAAAACCAACAGCCGTTGACAGAGTACTCCAGGCACTCATTGGCACTGCAGTAGTACAAATAATTGTGTCAGGGATAGAAAAACTGTGCTACGTGCTGGGCAATTATTACGATTTTGGTACTTGGGATAACACGTCGGCGGACCTGTGGGCACTAGCCGTTGCAACCACGATAGGGTTAATTCTTGCTTATCTCTGCAATAACGATACGGCTTTCAGCATTGCGCGCACGTTTAAGCTGACGACTCGAGCGTCCCAAGATGACGCTGTGCACATCCACAAAGCTATGGCCAACTGCGGTGTAGTATTGCATTTCTCCGACAGCCGGCGACTTATGGGCTATCTCGACGCCTATCCAAGCTCCAAAAGCACGGGCGTGTATTTGGTATCCTCTCCCACATGGATAACAGGGGGCGATCGTCTAGAATGCCCCGAGACGCAGTCCATCATGATCAACGCTACAGATATTCAATGGGTTGAATTCCTAAACTGAGGTGTGGATTTATGAATAATCAAAACGACGCTAAACCCAATGAGCTCCTGCACAAAGGGCTTCTAACCGGCAATGAGGGACTAAATATCAACCCCACCGGACAGAGGACCGCGTTGCCTACTACGACTCCAAAAGCTCCGCCTCCCCCACCTTCGTCTGAAAAACCCAAACAAGGATGAGATGCCAGCATGACTCCTGCCGAACAGGAAATACTGCGTAAGATCAGAAGTGGTGAATTGACGTACAGCCCTGAAAACTTCACTCAACCAGGTGTACTTCGTCGCCCGTTACCATCGTCCACACCGCCTGCACCGCCTCCGGCGCCCGAAAAACAGGATAAAAAGCCATAGATATAGCCCGAGACAATCGGGCTAGAGTCACGCACTGTGGTTATCCTTCATCGACCGCCAAACACAAGGCATCCAGCGCAAACATCACATCGTCAACCTCATCACGCGGCAGTGGCGACGGGTGCGACTCCAGCCAGTCGGAGATCTCCCGCGCCGATAGAGGAAGCGGGAACGCCCCGGCCATGCCGGTGATGTACCGGCGCCCACGGCAGATATTGCGGTACAGGTTCAGCAGATACGCGGTGATCGGGTCTCGTTCTGGTTCATCCGGTACCGCCAGCTTCAGGCGCGCGTAGACTGCCCGGCGCTTTTCGCTTTCGCCGCCCCACTCCTGCTCCCACTCGAAGCGGGAAAGGGCTTTCCCACCGACTCTGCCCGCTCTTCGGCGGCATCGTTGGCGGCCAGCGCGCCTTCGCGCAGCACGAAGATGAAGAACTCGGTATTGTTTTCCAGCAGCTCAGCGGCAATCGCCGGGCTGTACTTGATCGGGTTGCCCTCGGCGTCCAGCACGCCATCCCAGTCCTTCACTACGAAGCTTGCCAGCAGCATCGAATGATTCTGGTGCTCGGTCTTCTCGCCGGCGACCACGCCAACCTGCCCCTCTTCAAAGCGCGCATCGTTGCGCTGAATGCGGCGGCGCATGCGCTCCAGCGCAACCTGATACTCAGGATTGTCGATACCGGCCAGCAGCACCTTGGTTTCTTTGTCGAAGTTCGCCCAGCGCTCGCCGGTGACTGCCGGCTTCTTTTTGCCCAATTGCAGAGCCATGGTAATTCCTCAACGCCGCGCCAATAAAAGGGCCGCCCCGGCCGGCGTGAATGCCGAGGCAGCCAAAGGTCGAGCTGGTTTATGCAGTGACGGTGATCGCCGCCGTGCTAGTTTTGGTGACGTCCGACACGCTGGTAGCGGTGATAGTCGCGGAGCCAGCGGAAACGCCAGTGACCAGGCCGGAGGAGCTGACAGTGGCAACGCTCGGCGCCGAACTGGACCAGGTGACGTTTTGCGCGGCTTCGGCCGGCAACGCCGACGCAGTGAGCTGACGAGTCGCGGCTACCGCAATGGATGCGGTCGTAGGCGCCACCGAGACGCTTGTCACCGGCACGAACGGAGCGCGAGTGATGGTCGGGCTGAGCTTGGCAACGGTGTAGTTGAGCGTGACCTCGATCAGGTCGCGCTTACCACCATTCGGCAGCTCACCGTCCACTTCCACTGCTGGGAAGTTGAACGTGTATTTGTTGCCCAGCGAGTCGGTGATCGGGAACACAACTGCGATCGGCGTCCGCGTGAAGGTGTTCTTCCAGAACTCCCACGCGCGCTTCGACCAGGCCAGCGTGATGCTGCCGGTGACCGCCGCCTCGGTGGCGATGTGCGCGCCCGGCCCAAGGCGATCGGAGCCAAGGCAGCGCTGAGTCTGCAGGCTGTTGTCCAGATTCACGGTCATGGCCGAGACGCAGGCCACGCCTTCGAGCGACTGGCCGTTAACCAAGATCGTGCCGACGTTGTTGTTCGACAGGAACGGGGTGGTGGTCGGCGCATTCGGCGAGACGACAATCGGCGTGTCGCCATCGGTGTAGTCCAGGCACGCCATGTTGAACGTGGCGGTCACCTTGCCTTCCGACGGGATGTCGAGTGCAAAGGTCGAGACGTGCGCACCCTTGAACACGCCATAGACGCCGACGTCGTTGTAGCCCTTGGCGATGCTGAAGGTGTGGCGGGTATCGCCTACGCGCAGCACGTCAGCCGTCCATACGCCGTAGAAGGCGGCTTCGAGCAACTGATCGAAGGAGCCGAACGAGAACTCCGCCGTCAAATCGCCGCCGATATCGATGCTGGTGGCCACCGAGCCTTGGCTCAGGCGGGTGTCGGTGATTTCATCGCTGACTTCGGTGTTGACGGTCGGGGTCAGCGCGTTGCCGGTGAGGCGCAGCGTGTCCCAGGTACCGGTGGGAGTGACGCCGGGCGTCACCTCCGCAATGATGTGGCTTACAACTTTTGCGCCAGAGCTCATTGGAGCCTCCTATTCGCGGGCATAAAAAAACCCGCTCATGGCGGGGCTGGCTGTAGAACAGATGAACTTTCATCGCTTAGGATCGAGCCCTTACTTACGGAATAAGGGATAGCGCTGATGGATGCCGATACCTGGAAGCTTGTTGTCGATATCTCACAAGCCTCTGCAGCAATCGCTGGCGGACTGTCAGCAGTCTTCGCAGGATGGGCAATTCGGAAGGCTTCGAAAGATCGCAAGAACACCCATCTTTTGAATCATGCGAAGTCAAGCTTGGAGCGAGCATTTTCGGCCTTATGCGAGGGAACACCCGCTGGAAGGCCGCCGGCTCCTGATCGACTTGCTTGGCTGACATGCGCTCGACTGATTGAGGAGTACAAATCAACAAAATGCTTAATTAAAGAAAAGCTGACTCTGAGAGAGTGTGAAAGTCATGAGGAGCATTGGAGGCACCAGTTTTTCCTCCGGCTCGAACCACTTGGGCAAATGACTCAGGAGTATTACAGCAACGGTTTGAACGGTGTCGAACTCCACAAGGCATCAGCAATAATCGTTCATGCCTTCTCTGAGTGGCCAGAAGGAAAAGCGGACACACTGGATAAATATCGCGGTGGCGCAGACGCTGCAAAGAAACTGGGAGTATCACCTCGCTGGTTTGCGCTTCGCCAATATTGCGGACTGCCTTAGCCGGCGCGAAACCGGATGTTGACGTTGATTTGGTAGAAGCCCTCGAACTCGCCGGCGACCACTTGGCTGGCCTCCATGCATTCAAGGTCGCCGGACATCCAGTAGGCGAAGTGCGCTTCGAGCGCGTCGGCGAGTTCGTTGATGGCCTTGGTACCGGTGCGCTCGCGGGCAAAGCATTGAATGCTGATCTGCCCGGGCTTGCGGGTATGCGGTCGGTCGGCCATGCCTGCCATGAATGCCGAGGCGTACTGGATATTCAGGCGGCACCAGAGGCCGGTAGCCGGCGGCGTGAACACTTCCGGCTGATTTGGGTAATCGATCCGCGCCTGTTCAATGCCAGTGAAGGCCACCATGCGCGCGGTGATCAGCGCTCTGATCTGCTCGAAGGTCATTTGTATGCCTCGGATACGCCGATGAACGCGAGGTCATAAACCCCGCCGGGCGCCTGCGTGGAATGCCCCAGTTCCAGCATCTCGCCGTAGGGGCTGTTCGTTTGGATGTAGATGACGGGAAACTGGCCTGATGCCTTGATGAGCATGCTCCCCTTGCTGATCGTTTCGCGGCCGGACGGGTCGATGTTGTCGGTCACGGTCATGTCGGGCGCGCCGATCGATACCAGGTGACTGCCTCGGAACGTTCCGCCGATGTAGCCCTTCCCCGCTGCCTGCGCTTTGACGAAGTAGTTCTCTTCGCGCTCGCGCTTGGTCAGCTTCTTGAAGGCCCGGCCACCAGTGCGCGCCGCGTTGCGGGCGTCGACGTTCGCGTCATAGGCATCCGCCAACGCCACGTTCTTCGTGCGCAACGCCACGTTGGCCTGCCACAGGTCAGGGTTGCCCACCGGCGAGCGGTTCACCACCTCCGTGAGCATGGCGGTCGCGATGACGCGCGCCATCTGGGTGATGTCCTCGCCAGCCTGATCGGCGAAGTCCGTGAGGCTATGGCTCCACCCCGCCTTGTTCGTCATCAGACTTTCCTCAGCTGGATCTCGTAGTGGGCGCCGGCCGGGTCGGTCTGGACGTTGACCACGTCGAAATCGTTGATCTTGTGACCGATGTCCGGTACCCCGCCGATCGTTTCGTTGGTCAGAGCGATCAGCAGTTGGTCGGTGGCGCGGATGTTCACACCGTCGACCTGAGCAATCTTGAAGGCGTCGAACACGCCCCGGCCGGTGTAGGCGATGACCACAGGATCGCCCGCCACCTCATTGACCGGATCCCACGTTCCCGGCAGCGTCACGCCGCCACTGAATGGCTTCACGGCGTCCGCCAGATCAGTGTCGAAGGCCTCGGCCAGATCCGCCTGGATCTCTTCACGTAGGCCCATGAGTCACCTGTACACGTTGAAGCTGAAGCCGCTGACACGCCATGGCGCGAGCAGCCCCAGCGCGAACTGGACGCCATCGGGCAGCGCAGTGGATTTGCTGGTGTCGATCGAGGCGAACGTCTTACTGGTGGTCACCGATCCGGCTTTTACCGTCTTAGCTTCCAGTGATCCCTCGGTGTGCTGCTGGTACAGCTTGCCCTCGGAGGCGACAACTGCCAGCTCGGCGCCGGCTTGCTTCACCTCGTCGGGAATGGCGTCCATGTCGACGCCTACCAGGTTGAGCGAGGTCATATAGGCATTCGCCTGCAGCACGGCGCGGGCCTTCTTGTCATCTGGCGCCCATGAAGGCCCGAGCTCGGCGTCAACGTCCGCCACGGTGATGTAGGTAGCCATCAGGCCTCCGCTTGAATAAGTGGGGCCGAAGCCCCCGGTATTACTGGTTGGCCTTCAGCAGAGCGAGCAGCTCAGGCTTCGAGTCGTTGACCTTGTAGCCAACACCCTTGGCGTCGAGCTGTTCCTTGATCTGCACGACGGTCAGTTCGTCGAGAGCTGAGCCATTGTTCTGCGATGCAGGAGTCAGCCGCGCGACGTCTTCGCGGAGCGATTCAACTTCACCCAGCAGTTCATCACGCTTGCTCTTCAGCGAGGCGATGCCTTCGTGAATGGAGGTCAAGGCATCGAACAGGCGAATCGGCAGTTCGCCGGTGCCAGGATGTTCCAGTGGAGCGAGACCCTCGGCCGCTTCGATCAACAGCACGACGCTGTCGCGCTCTGCATTCAACTTGTCGATCAGCTCCTGCAGCGCTGCGCCATCAACACCGCCTTGGCCGTCGATCACCAGGACCGGCACCGGAGCTGCCTGTCGCAGTGTCACTTCAGGCGCATCAACAGCTTCACCCTCGCGGTCTTCGGTGACGTTCGCGTCGACGATGCGCAAACCGTATTCCTTAGCCAGCTCTTTCACGTTTTCCCGATACTGGTGGAACGGGCCGGGCAGATACCAGATTTTGTTGCTCATGATCATGTCCTCGCGGAACCGGGCACGCAGCCCGGCTCAGCAGTCAGGGTTACTTGGAGGCGTCACCGATCAGAGCCACACCGGCGGTGTGCTTGATGCTGGTGGCGGTCTTGTCCCAGTTGGTGCCGGTCGCCAGCTCGGCATCAGTCGGAGACTTGCCGCCGGCGGTGGTATCCCAGGTGTAACCCTTCAAGCCCAGACCAAAGGTGTAATCGGTCTGAAGCGTGGTCTCGATGCGCTCCTTGCCGTTGGTGGTCTGGACGTTGCTGATGATGTCCCGACCGTCGTGCACCATCGCCGCGCCCTGCACTAGGGACAGAACGATTTCCTTGTTCGGCGTACCGGTCTGCATGAGCGCCGGGGCGTCGGTGACAACCGAGATCTTGCCGAGGATGTCCACCACGCGGACGTTGCCGGCCTGGAACAGCTGCTCGCTGTTGGTGAGCGCCTGGCCGACCAGCTTATGGTAGGTGGTGCCCTGCATGATCTGGGTGACCAGCGACTGACTTGCATCGCCGAACTTCGCGTGAGCGTTGTTCAGTGCCGCTTGGCTGATGCCGGCGGTTGCAGAGACGTCATTCACGGCCGCTGCCTGAGCAGTGATGGCGGCGACCAGTGCAGCGATTGCGGTGTTCAACTGATCCTTCAGCAGGATCTCGGCGAACGCACGCGATGCCACTTCGATGCCCTGCGCGGTTGGGCGCTCCAGCCAGGTCATCTGCGATGGCTCGTAGCGGATCGGGCCGAAACCGCCGGCCACCTTCACCGAGGAGTTTTTCAGCTCGGTCAGGTCGGTGATCGGTGCGGCGCCGTTGGCGGCATAGCGATCGACGCGGCGCTGGGCGGCAGCCAGGGTCTGGAAGAACGACTCCTGGAGGAAGTCGCCAGTGAAACCGTCAGGCGACAGCAGGATGGCGCCACGGCTGGCTGCGTTGAACGCGACCAGCATCTGATCCAGCGTCTCGATGGTCGCCGGCATTACGTATTCGTTGAAGACCTGCATTTGCGACAGGGACATGAGTGATTTTCCTTATTTCTGAGGGAGGTCTGGGAACCGGCTCGCGATTGCGGCCTGTCGTTCCTCTTTGGTGCCGCCGATGTTTCCTTTTGCGGCCCCGCCGCCTTTCCCAGCACCGCCGGCCCCGCCGCCGGATGCCTTGCTGCCAGCGATCAGCGGGCCAAAGGCCGGATCGTTGGTAAATTCTGCTTTCAGCTCGTCCAGCGTTGCCGCCGAGAGCTTGCCGGCCGCGTCCAGCACGACGACGGTTGGTTTGCCGTCGCGCTGCTCAACGCTGAGCCGGCGTTCGATGTGGGGAAGCAATGCCTTGGAGCTACCCGGAATGGCCAGAGTGGTCGCTATCTCGGTAGCGGTACGACCCACGGTCAGATCCCGGATCTGGCCTTGCAGGGTGTTGCGCTCCGATTCCAGCGCACCGGTCAGCTCGGCTTCCCGGCGGTTGTATTTCTCGGACCAGCTTTGCTCGAGCTCTTCCACGTTGCCGGACTTACGCGCAGCTTCTTCACGATCACGCTGCGCTTGCTCTTCAGCTTCGCGCTTCAAGCGCTTTGCCTCTTTGGCCTCATTGAGGAGTGTGCTGAGTTGGTTTTTCAGCCCTGATACATCTTCAGGCTGAGGCAGACCCTCGATGCTCAAAACGAACTTGCCGTCCTTTTCGACGTACATGGATTGAACGGATTCGTCGACGCCTTCGAGGCTGTCCAGTTGGAATTTCAAGGTCATTGCTGTCTCCCAGAGACGTTGAGCAGGCCCTGCCTGCGGGCATAAAAAAACCGCCACATGGGCGGTTTAGAATGGTTCGTATGAATTATTGCGGAAACAGGATGCTCGACTTGCCCGTGCAAGTAGCAATGATCGCTCTTGCCTTGGCATCAGACTGGAGGACACTTTTGAACTTACCGACGCCTTCGACGCTGTAAATGAAATCAATGCCTTCTTCAACAAAATCAAGATCGAATGACTTTAGTATTTCAAAGTGGTCTTCGTCCGAGTACGGTCTGATTTCGGAAATGCGCCTATCTGAGTCGCCGTTTTTACCCTCGACAACAATTTTTTCGCCGGTAATTACGCCGAGCCCCATCGGGCCAAGATTTGCGATTTTTTTTTCGCTGGCATAAACCGCCAAGGCCCATTGAAGATCCATACCTTTTAGATCGTTAAGATCTTTCTCGATCATTCCCTTGTTCGCCACTCGCTTATCCTCGTAAAAGTTAAGTGATTTAAGCTAACTCTTAAGCTTTTCGAAAGCTAGCGGCTCGCGCTCACGCAACTGCTGAAGGGTCAGCGTCTTGCCGTTTCCGTCGATGAACTTATCGAGGGTCAACTCACCCTTGCTGAAAAGCGCATACCGGTTCGGCCCGAGAATATCGCGCTGAAAGGCCGCCGGCTGACGAGCCAGCCATTCCTGATAGCTCGTCTTGCTCGATACCAGTGTCACGCCATCAGGGCCGATTGAGGGCCGAGTCGAACCCTTGATCTCGCGGGCAAACTCTTCCGTCAGAACCGGTATGAGCGTCGTGCGGCAGCCCCAGTGATACGGCGGCTTCGGCCCATCCAGCGGGATCACCGTCTGGTCGACGCTCATGCAGAAGAGCGTGGTCTTCGAGTCCGGGGTAGCCACCCTGCGCATTCCTGCGAGGATGTCGTCGTTCGCCTTCAGCGTCTCCACCCGCGCCGTGCTGGCGATGTGGTTGGTCATGGTGCGAACCAGTGCGCCAGCCTGATCTTGCTGCAGCTGGTGAATGCTGGTCAGGCGCCGACTGATCTGCTGGCTAGTCTCGCCCAAGCTCGAACCGATCTGAATCTCGCCGATGATCTCGGCGGCCTTCTTGGTTCCGAACTGGTCGAGTGCGCCGCTGATGCTGATGCGCTGAATGCCCTTGCGCGCTTCGAGCTGCAGCGGATCAGCCAGAGCTGCGGCGGAGATAATCTCGGCTGATGGCACATTGAGCTGAACCACCGCACGGACAACCTTGCCCAGCATCGTCGCGTTGAACTGGGCCTCGTAGGTGGCGAACTCGCCGAGGTCTAGCTGAGCGCGCCCTTTAAGATCGTCGTAGATGCCCCGCAAGTCGCCCTGAAGCGTTTCGATCTGAGTGTTGTACCGACGCGTACCGTAAGCGCTCAGGCCGTCCGACACGCGCTGCTTGGCGGTCTTGATTGCTTTGCTGATGAACGACGCCACGCGCTTCAGGTTTCCGCCTGCATACCGCTGAACGTAAATCTGGTGACGCGTGGCGGCGTCCTCAAGAAAGCCTTCGTTACTCATCGTTTCCGCCTACCGGTGGCGCGCTGGCCAGCTCTTCGTCAATCTTCTCGTCGGTGCGATCTGCCTCAATCACGCCGCCCTGACGCAGGTTCACCCGGACATCAGACTTCGCAATGAAGCCCTGCTGCCACAGTTGCACCTGGGCGAGGATGTCTTGCGCGGTCATTGTCTCGTCAAAGAACGACTGGTTGAGCCAGAACACCGTGCCCTTCTCGTCTGGCGCATCCATCATGAAGCGCTCGGCGTCGAGGATGGCTCGCTTCAGGGCCTCGGATACGTTGCCGGCGATCGTGCCCAGCACACTGTTGTCCGAGCTGTACCGGATTCGAACAGCCTCTGCAGTCTCGGCGCCGCTGCCCTTCTGGACGACACGGGCGCCGATCATCAGCATCTGCTCTTCCTTGTCCTTCATCAGGGTGCGGGCGAGTTGGGTTTCAGTGGCCTGCAACATGACCGCAGACCCGGACTTGCCAAGGTTGTGCCCGCGACGAGAGCCGATGTGCATCCCGTTCGGATTGAGTCTCGCGAACTCGTCGGCATCTATGCTGGTGGTGATGAAGAGCGTCGGCTGGCTGCTGATGAAACCGCTCTCCTCCACCGTGGCGCTATTGCCGTAGTGCAGGATGTTGACGTCGGCCAAGTCTTCCAGCGGAGACTTGTCGATGCTGGCGTCGTTGTTCTGGGCGCCGTAGAAGCTGAACGGGATGTGATCGAATGGCTGGCCGGCCTTATCGGTAGGCTGCGTCTCCTCGACGCTTTCCTCGCCTTCCTTGTAGACACGCTGAATGTATCGCCCATCGACTAAGAGCAAGACCCGGTTCTGCTTGTACGTCTCGCGGGACAGATCGGTAGGGTTGAACTCAGAAACACATTCCCGCAGGCTCACGTACACCAGACGCTTCACGCCATCGATCACCTGCTCGTCCCAATCAATGATCGACATGGCGTCGTAGTGGTGGATCAGAGCGCGCTTGGTTGCCAGATCGGCCATCGAGCTGACACCGCTTTCAGTGGCCACGGCTGGGAAGTCGACCAGAAAGCCGCCTCGCCCGCTGTCCAGGCATTCGCCAACCGATTCTTTCGACAACTGCTCAAGGCTGGTGCCGTCTCCGCTGGCGTTCTCCTTCAGGTACTCCACCGCAGTCGGCAGCGAGAGTTCGGCAGTTTTGCGAAAAACCGCACCCATCAAGCCGGTGCGCGTGCGACCGGTGATGTTGAGGAACATCGCCCTCTTCTTGTACTGCTTGTACCGAGCCAGATTCTCCGGTGATTTGTTTTCCGGGTCTGGCATTGGCAGGTATTCGTCGTGCTTGCGCACCTCTCGCGCACCGGCGACGCAGCGTTTCACCAACTGCCAGCCAGGCAGGGCTTGTGCGTACTCTGCCCGGGGAGTGCTGAAATTCGCCATGGATGGCCTCAGAAGCTGAATGTGACAGGAATGTGCGTGACTGCTACGCGCTTGCTCTTCGCGACTGCGAAGTAGCGCCATGCATCAGCAGGGTGAGACGCCCAGTCATGCAGCGGCCGGTCTTTCCAGCAGCCCTTCTTGTCGTCCCACTCTTTGCGGTAGTTCTCGAGCGCAGTGATGCCTTCTTCGCACTTCGCCTCGTCAAAGGCGCAGTTAGCGAGGATCTCCCGCGCCTGGTCGATGCCGTCGTCGACGCCGATCTTAGGCACGACCTGGAACGTCATGCGGTAGTGCTGGCCGTCGATCTCGTAGCCTTCGCGCGCCATTTCCCGGCGGGTCTTGGCATCGCTACCGAACTCGCGGTTGTCGATGTCGTGCGGCCCCCAGTGCTCGGAGTAGGTGTAACCCTTGTCCTTGAGCACCTTCATGTAGTGCCGCAGGCCTTCCCCGCTGTTCTGGTAGAAGTCGATGACGTGGTACTCGTTGCCGACCTGACGCACGAACCAGATGGCCGTGGAGTCGCCGACGCCGATGTCCCAGAAGGTCATCACCGGCAGGTGGCTGTTGTCTGGCAGCGTGCCGATGCGCTGAGCGGCATACAGCTTGGTGAACTGCTGGGCGTAGTAGGCGCCCTCGATCGACTGCTGGAAGGCTTCGGCGGGGATCGACGGGTATTCCCGCTTCATGTCGTCGCCGAGGGTCTTCTCCTTGGCGGCGTACCAGGCGCGCTGCCCCGGGTTCGTGTCGATGCCATGCTTGGCGAACAACTCGTTGAAGTAGTCGGTCAGCCGCTGCGGGATGATCGCCTCGGCCGGATCGAGCCAGTAGGCTTTGTTCTTCCACCAGCTGAAGAAGAAGAACTTCCAGTCCAGCTTGCCGAGCGGCGTGCCTGACAGCAGCTGTTTCTCCGCACTCTGCGAGTACTCGAAGAAGTAGCCGGCCCGGCCTTCCGCCGTCGATTCAATCGTGACGAAACAATCGGTGGCCACCGCCTCAAACGCGCCGGTGACGATCTCGCGCGCCTTGTGCGGAAATTTGGCGCAGATCTTCCCGAACTCTGAGACGTGCAGGTAGCGCAGCGTGCCGCCCCGGAACGAGGTGCTGACATAGAGCGAGCCGCCCTTGCTGAACACCAACTCACCGGCAGCGTCGTTGCTCGCAGGGTTCGCGGCGCGGATCTCTTTCGGCAGGTTGTCGTAGGCGTACTTCACCTTTTCCCGGAACAGGCGCTTGGCGTCGTTCAGGGTGTGAGCGATCAGTGCGCACTTCGCCGACTCGAAAAGAGCGGCGTCCAGCTGGATGATGCAGCACTCAGTTGTAAAACCGAGCTGCCGAGCCTTCAGGATGATGTTCCGGGTGTGCATCCCGTCGAAGTATTCAATCTGCTCATCCGTCATCCGGAAGCGGACTTTCTTGCCCTGCTTGTCGGTGATGAAGTAGAGATTGTTCAACCGCCAACGCTTATCCCGGAGCAGCTTCATGTGCTCGGGCTTCATGTCAGGCGTCCTTCGATAGTTCGTCCATCATCTTCGAGAGTTCGTCGGCTTCGTCCGTCTTCTCCTTCTCGTCCAGGCTGTATGCCTGACGCTCCAGAACCTGCAGGTTTTTCATTGCAGAGGAAAGCTGGAACAGTGTTTTCGAATTGCTGGGCAGCGAGACGGCGGCGAGCATAGAGGCGCGGCGCATACCGTTGTTGTCTTCGGAGGTCTCGGCCTCGATGTCTTCTTCGATCTCTTCGCGGCGCTGGATGGTCGACAGCAGATCATCCATCAGCAGGTTCGCAAGATTCGTCGCCTTGCGAATATCGCGCCGGTGACTTCGAACCACCCGTGCGCCTTCCTCGGCGGCCTCTTCGATGATCTCGGCGTCCAGTTCGCAGTTCGCGCCTTGGTCGTTGCGAACCTCTCCGCGAACCAGCTTGCTGCGAACCTCTTTGCGTACCTGATCAGAAAGGTCTCTTGCCCACCCAAGGGCTTTGGCCTTCTTCCTGATCGCGGTGTCGCTCACGCCTTGGCGCTCAGCGATTGTTCGGATGGAAAGCGAACCTGCCCGGTAGGCTCGTTCGATCGCCTCCCAGTCGGGTTGCTTGGTTGTCATGGGGAATCCTAATTGGTGACCTTCTGCAGCCACTCTTCAATGATGCGCTGCACTACCGGCTCGGTGAGGATGGTGGAAGGCTGCTTGCCGTCGATCACTGACTGGATCAGTGCGCGCGGGATAACGTGGCCGCCGTCACTGGCTGCCACCATCAGGTGAGGACGATGGTCCGCAAGATGCTGAATCTCGGCCGGCTTGAACGCCTCGCATCGCACACAGCTACCACATCCCGTGCCGAGCCGCATGTCGCCTCGGCAGGTTGGATTCGTACGCCCGTGAACCATGAACTTCTCCTTGTGGTGTCGCGACACAATTTGCACTCTCGCGAAACGTGTCGCGACCTACTTGCTCTTCTGTGCAGCGGCGTATGCAGCCTCACACGCAAAGCCGGCTATTCGGCTTCGGTCAAGCGCTTCTGCCAGTCTTCCCGCTTCTTCGTCAGCGCTTCTACGCAGGTCGGCGAGCAAAACGGTAAGGTCGGCTCTTGCCTTGCTTCCGCTGGCAATCTCGGCAGCACAGGGCTGTCGCTTGGCAATGAGGTCGGTGATTTGCTGCTGCAGGCTGCGAGCCCGGTTATCAGCAGTAACAACGGCAGCCGACACATGCTCAGTTTTGGCTTTCGCATCGTCGGAGACTCGATTGATGTCATTGGTGATCTCACGCTGGATGCGGAGTGTGTGGGTGAGCGAATTTACGCGGGCGGTCGCGGTGTCGAGCTCGGCGGCGATGGCTGCTCGATCGTCCTTCACGCTATCGAGACGCAGCGATAGATAACCGACAGCTGCGAGCGACGCCAGCACTACCCACACCCACGCAGGAACCAGCTTCAGCAACGCGTTCACGGGGTCTGCCGCTCTACGGCTTCGTTGACCTTCTCCGCTGCCTTGCTCGCGGTATCGGCTGCCTGGACTGCTGAGTTCGATGCCTCTTGCACCTTTACTGCCGCGTCCTGCGTCTTCTCGGCCAGGCTGTTGAGGCGAACGTCTCGTTTGCCCAGCGCTGCGTCGTAGGCTGCGCGAACTTCGGCGAGCTGCTTCGTCTGTTCACTACTGGCTGACCACACACCAGCTTGGAAACCGAGGATCAGGCCGCCGGCCAGCAACAGCGCAGCTATCAACCATACCTCTGCCCGACGCCACCAGCGGCGAGCGATGAATTCCATAGCGCATCTGTCCATCAGTTGATGCCTCCCAGCTTGGTACGCAGGCGGGCGATCTCTTCGCTCTGCGAGGTAACCGTGGCGGTGAGCTGTACGACTTGGCTGGTGAGGGCTTCGATCTTCCCCTCCATCCGCCCTACTGCTGCGGCGAGCTCGTTGCGCTCTTTGGCGAACTGGTCAGCGCGGGCTTCGGCCTCTTTTCGCGCAACACGCTCGGAGTCCAGAAGCTCATTCAGCCGGCGAAGCGTGAAAATGTCGGCGTTATCCATCGCCCTGTCAGCAGCATCCTTCGAGAGGAATTTACGCAGCCAAAGGAAGCCGGCCAGCAACACGGTTCCGGTACCGCCCAGCCAGGTAGCTGTGCCTGGGCCGAGGTCAGTAGGATCCATCGCAACTCCAACATGAAAAGCTGACCCGTCAGGCCAGCGCAAATAGGTCGGCGTCCGCTGCACTCCCAGCTGGGAGCAATGGGCGTGGGAGCCGAATAAAAAACTTCTGTCCACTCATGACAAACGATACAAGGGATCTAAGTTTGTAGAGGTTTTATGTATTAATCGGCACGAACAGTTCACATTATTAGAAATAAATTGTGCCGGAAGTTAAACATTGTTTCGTAGGCGATTGTCGATGCACTACGACAATTGGGGAGTATCTCGGAATATCACGCTAGGTTTCCCTTTCCGATCATCAGTCATCATTTGCGATACCCACTAATAAAGTTCATAAAATGGAGCGAATAGGAAAATTTGGGTGCCGGCAGGCAATCAGGGATGCCGGTCAGAAGAGCGAAGAAAAGATGAAAAATAATCCGAGCACGACATCAGCGTGGCATATAGCCACCGACCGCAGCAGCGCGCTTTTCAAAGAGGCGGATCGGCTGAACGCTATTGCTTACGAGCTTCTAACTCATGCAGGGGACTCACCCGAAGCAATGATTGAATTTCAGAACGCAAGGGCCGCAGCCGATGCTAAAACGCTTGAAGGCAAAAAAGCGTGGGATGAGGCTCGCTCTATCTTCAAGAAAAACCATTAATCCGCGGCTGTAAATATCCTCTCGCGGATCGATGCGCCAAGGTATTTACGAATAAATGTGCTACTGCGTCGTATTTAAAAAATTTGATAATAACTTGAATTTCCGTGATCCCGTGAACTCACTTACCAATGAGCAAACGGAGACATACCCATGAGCACCACATATTACGTCGAGTACTTACTCCGCGGAGAGTCAAGAACTTTTGTTATTCGCACGAGTACGATGAATAACGCAGAAGCATGGCAATGGGCTAGCTGCGACGCGGGACTTGTTCCGATACCTAAGCCTGGTCGACCGCCACTAAAACGGGTCTCAAAACCAATGGCAGAAAGGTTCGGCCTCACTGATGTGAAATGGCGCGAATCGGCTGTAGTCACTTGGGACGAGGATTAAACGCCCGTCATTCAGCAGCCGAAACATCTCGCTTGAAATAGGCAATGCTTAAACCACAAAAAAGCCCGACGCAATGGCCGGGCTGCTATCCAATCCTGAAACACGCAGGAATGACAGGATGGGTGAATCATGCGACATGGCGACATGACATTGCAAGCCCTTTTGAGGGACTATTTTATGCCGCCTCGCCTTCCAGCACTCCGACTGCTTCAAGCATGTGTTGCGCCTCGACCAGAGCCTCGTTCACAAGCGACTCCAAGCCGTCCTTGATGGCCTTGTTCCAGCGCTGGTAGGTGCGCTCTGTAAGCCCTTGGGAATCCCAATTCGTCATGTCGTAGTTCGAGTCGGCCAGCACGATCATCTCGCCTGGCTTTTCCTCTGCTACCGCACGCGCATGTTTGTTGGCCCGAGCGACATCAGCGTCTGCTGCCGCGTTGCGCCAATCCCACTGCCCCTCCACCTTGTTCTCCCGGTGCTTCGGCGCCTTGATCTGGGTCACCGCTCGCTGAATGCCCTTCACCTGCTGCGGTACCGCCCAAACGAGAACGGCCTGTTGCGTGAAGCGCTGCGGTGCCGGCGTATTCACCACGGCGACCAGCCGGCCGATGGAGTCGATCTTGCGGCCACGGTGCGTGGTGTACTTCGCGACGAGGGCGTTCCAGTGCCTCGGGGAAAGCTGGGCGTGCAAGAGCTTGTGCACAATGCAGTCAGCCAAAAGCGCGGCATCCTTCCCGGATATCTCGCCCTTGAGCTTGCTGGCCTGCACCCCGGGCTCGACGTTGCATCCGCCGGAACTGTTGATCGTCTCGGCTGCCAAGGCCCGGACTACTGCGGAAATCACGTTGTGGTAGTTCATGCTGCAGCCCTCTTCAGTTCTCGGGTCTTGGCCCGGTATTCGGCGGTGATCGCCTTGAGTTCGTCTACGGTGTGCTTTCGCGGTTCGTGGTCGGCTTCAAGCGCTTCGACGGCCTCCAGGCCGATGCGGGCGATAAGACCAGTTCGGAAGCCTTGGGAGACGGTGTATCCCTTGCGGGCGTGCATGTAGGAGCCTGAGTTACAGGCCTTGCACTGAAGCCATATGTTGGATGGTTCTAAGCGCAGCTCCGGCCGGGCGCCTTTGCCCATGAAATGACCCGCGTCAAATGCCCCTCCCACCTTCCAGCCTTGGGCGGCCAGAATCGATTCCTGCGACTCCCCGCAGCTGATGCAGCCGCTGCCGATGCTCAGCTCATAGGTGCGCCGGTAGTCGCGTACCGCCTTCTCGGCATCCTTGAGGTGATCGCCGCGACTTTTCAGGGCCTCTTTGCGGACCTTGATCTCGCGGCGACCGAGCTGGGCGATCGCCTTACTGGCTCTCTCGCTGTTCGCCGGCGCCATGGCAAGCGCACATTTCGGACTGCACACCGCCTGGCCCAAGCGCTGCGGCGGGAAGCTGATGCCGCACGCTGGGTTCTTGCATTTCTTCGGCTTCGGGGCCTTCTGTTCCTTGAGGGCTACGCGCATGGCTCGGCCTCCTTGGGAACAATCGTCGCGCAAGCAGACCGATAGCTGTAATCGCCGCACACCGCGACCACTGTGTAGTCCTTGAAGCCGAGGCGGAACGTATCACCGCATTCAGGCGGGATGTCCTCGGCAGTTTTGATAATCGCGGTGCCCTTCAGATACCAGGTGGTGATGCACTTGGCGTCGGCAATGGCGAAGGTTTTGTCCTCTCGCATCAGTACCGCCCTCCCCACTTGTCCTGCTCGGTCCAGCGCACGTCATGCTCGGCGCCGAAGGCGTGCATCAGCTCGAACAGATCGCTGAACCACTTCTGCGACTGCTTGCGGGTCGATACGGCCATCACGACGAAGCCACCGTCGAGGCCAGGCTCTGCGCGCTGCTTCTCCAGCGAGGCACTGAAAAGGCACTTCCAGTCTTCACTGGTGAGTTTCTTGCCGTGCCAGATCACCTGCTCGGATACGTCCTTGAGCATTGCCCACATCTTGCGATTGCAGACGTCCGGGCGCTTCTCGTCCTTGATGACCACGATCTTGGGTTTGGTGAAGTCGGTTGCATGGAGGACGCCCATGAGGCGGCTGATATCGCGCTGGCTGCGGATTGCGAACTCGGTCATGGACGTTTCCTCCGAGAGTCTTCACGCATCGGTTCGGTTACGGCCTTCTCGACGCTCCAGCCATACCGAGCGATTCGGCTTTGCGCGACCTTTGGCGGAATCCCGAAGTGCTTTGCCAGCTCGAACACGGTCCCGCGAACACCTCGGACGATGTGACACTGCTCGCGCATGCTCCAAAGTTTTACGGTCATGTCAGAAACCCTCCTTGCCGCGCTGAGATCCCCAATCGAACGGGACCACGATCATTCCGCCCTCGCGCAGGCGATCGACACAGCGGTCACCCATTGCGGCCGGCAACTGGCTGGCTTCGAGGTTGGAGATCACCACCGTGGGGCGCTCCTGCTCGTACCGGCCGTTGATGATTGCGAACAGGGTCGTCAGCTCAAAGTCGCTCGGCTGCTCCTTGCTCACGCCTACCTCGTCCAGCACCAGCAGATCGGGATCGATCAGGCTCGACAAAATCTCGGCCTCGCTGCGTTCGCTGTGCTTGTCGTACGTGGAGCGGATCGCCTGAAGGATTGCGCCGACAGTGCGGTACACGGCCGTGCGAGACGTGTGGTGCAGCAGCTCGTTGGCCATGCCGGCGCCGAGGTGCGTCTTCCCGGTACCGGGCTTGCCGATCAGCACCATGCAGCGACCGGTCTTCAGGATCTCGTCAAAGATCTGCACATAGTGCTGGCAGAACCGGAGGGCTTTGCGCTGGCCGTCGTTCTCGGCCTGGTAGTTGCCCAAGGTGCGAGTGGTGAACCGTTTCGGGATCAGCGCATCGCCCAGCTTGCGAGCGAGAGACATGCGCAGTTCCATCGCCTTGTTGGCCTGCTCGGCAGCCTCGGATTTTTCGCGGGCAATCCGGGTGCACTCAGGGCAGTTACTTCTGAGCTCCCTGCTCAGCACGGAGAAGACCCGCTGCTCGTAGGCGCCGTGGGTTTCGCACTCTGCAGGCTGGATGCGAGTGCCCGGCGGCAATTCTGGAGTGGCTTGGACTGGCTCAGAGCGCATAGCTGCCGTCCTCCCGCATTTTCAGGCCGGAGGTGTAATCGCGATCGGCGAAGCCGGTGTGACGGGATTGCGGGAACGGGTGCACATTGCTGGCGAGCTCGGGGATCTCGTCCTGCCAGCGCTTGCCGTTGAGCCACGTCGCAGGGTGCGGGATGAACTGGCCCCGCTCCTTGGTCCAGTCAGGCGTCAGAACCTGCTTGGCCAGAGCTGCGACCATCAGGTCGTACAGCGCCTGAGTGACCTTGAGCTTCGCCCACGCCTTCTCGGCTTTGTCCTTTCCGACCTTGCGCGGGTAGAGCTTCCAGAACTTCGGGAATAGATCCTCGGCCACCACCGGAGCAGGCGACGGAGAGAGGGAATCAGGAATCAGGAATCCGGAATCAAGAGAGAGGGAATCAGCCGGGAAAGAACTGTTCTTTTCTGGTGCTTGCACCGGGCTTGCACCATGCTCCCCCTCCGAAGCCTCTACGCCGGGCATTTCAGGGATGACGCTCTTCGCCTCTTTGACGTGAGGGTTCTGGTGCTTCGACCAGTTCACGATCTGGATGGCCTTGAATGATCCAACGGTGTACCGCGCGATGAACCCCAAATGATCCAAGTCGGCGAGCATCTTTTCGATGTCAACGTTGTCAGCCGGGAACAGAGCCATTTTCAGGCGGCGCGGGCGATCTTCCAGTGCGCCCTTCCCGATCAGCCTCGGTCCACATGCCAATGAAAAGGAGGCGCGTTGCAAAATCTACTTCAGCCAGGTGTTCGTTCGAGAAGAACCCCGGTTTGATATTTCTGGATCTGGCCATCATGGGTGTCCTTTGCCGATAAGCACGGCAAGCTCAAGGAAGCGATCGACGTACCAGTGAGGTTGCGTCTCGCGCGGGCATTGAGGGCTGGTGAGGTTCTTGCCGTACTTGAGGCCTTTTTCAGTCACGGACCAGAAGTCGACCATCTCGTGTTTGGAGTTCTTGCGCTGGAGTTGCTTGAGGAAGCCGTGGTCGGCCAGCGCACGATTGAAAGCGGCCGGCGCGCAGCGGATGCCGCTGTCCTTCAGCAGCGCTGTGGCAGACTTGGTAGGCATCGAGGAGCCGCCGGTGGCATCGGGCGCGGCGTAGATTGCGTATCCTGGGAGGAAGCTCGACTCCAAGCCGTTGTTCTTTGCGATCTGGGCAAGCATCAGCACCTGGCTGGACGGCGCGGGCTTCAGCAGGCGCGTGAAGCATTCGAGAATTGCCAGTTCCCCCACTACCTTCGTGCCGTTGGCGAGAACAGCTTGGCGGGCGCCATCCTGCTGCTCCAGTTCACGCCAGCGGCGAATCACCTTCATCCGCATTGGCGCGCTGTAGCCGGTAAGCAGGCAATCGGTGTGTTCGCGGTCCAGCAGATACTCGATTTGTTCGCGGTTTTGGCCGTCCAAGTAGATGTGCTCAAAACTGAGTGCATCTGCCTTGAGCTCTTTGAGCATTGCGAGAATGTCGCGCTTGACGTTCGCATGGCGCTTGCCGGTTACGTTGGCGATCTCGCGAGAAGACATTGTGTGTCGCGACACGTTTTCGGAATTACAAAAAGGTGTCGCGGGCTTTTTGAGGGCCTGTACATCATGGTTAGAGGTATGCATAATTCGCCTCACAGATGCTTTTGTTGTATGCAGTAGAAGAAACCACCGGGCCTGGTGGTTTTTTTTCGCCTGCGATTTGGGTTTTGTCATTCGGGGACTTCATCAGCCCCTCCTTTTTCAGTCCCTATTACGGGACCTTGTTGGGCTCGCCTTGCAGTGGGTAGATGCCGGAGTTTTCCGGCGCCTTTTGGCCTGGTCTTCTCGAAAAAGCGCTCCGCTCCAAGCTTTGCGGCATAGTCGTCAGGACTCATTCCTGCGGCCTTTGCCAACCTTTCAAGCTTTTCGTAGAGGCGCCCATCGATCCCATGGCAGATCGTGGTTTCAGGCACATAGCCTCCTTCAGGGCCTTCAGGCCTGCATGTGTTTACCGTTAGCATCCATCTCGACGATGCTCTCCAGCTTTTCCTCAACGCACATGCGCACGAATACAGCGGGCTGCAGCTTGTGAAGACGCGCTACGGCTCTTAATGCCTCATAGGTTTCATCGTCGTAGCGGGATTTGATTTCCCGATCCTTCAGGTGACGGCTGTCGTCGTAGGCCATAGGGGTCTTGCTCCTGGGTGAATGGAAAATGGTTATGCGGCTTTACTGGATTCGTTGGGATACAGGTCGGGGCGCAAGTCATGGCGGGATACGCCGGTTGCCTGCTCGACGGGAATTACACGCTCGGCCGGAACCCGGCCGGTGGCGCACCAGCGCTGTACGTTTTGTGGCGTACAGCCAAGGACGCGAGCGAGGGCCGACTGGCCGCCTGCTGCCTTAGCTGCACGCTCTGCTGCGTTCTGTTCCATAGCGTCCTCGTTAAACTGGTAATTACAACGCAAAGTTACAGCTTTTGAATCGTGACTACAAGTGAGAATTGCAATGCTAGCTACAAGTTCGAGTTGTATTCTCGCGGTCATGACTACTACCTCCTCCCGAATCGCTGCGGCCCGCGAGGCTGCTGGGCTAAATCAGTCCGAGCTGGCGCGAAAGCTCGATGTGAGCCCGCAATCCGTCCAAGCCTGGGAATCCGGGCGAACTGTCCCGAGAAACCCGAAGATCAAAATGCTGAGCGACGTGCTTGGAGTTTCGGTCGCCTATCTGATGGGCGAGGCTGGCCCGCTCGAAAGTCAGAGCCGCACTGCCGACACTTCATTGGGCTCAATCGAAACGTGGGATGACGAGACGCCACTAGGCGACGACGAGGTCTACGTCCCCTTCCTCAAGGAAGTCGAACTGGCGGCGGGCACTGGGCGATTCGCGATAGAAGAAAGCGACAGTGCAAGGCTTCGCTTCTTCAAGAAGGATTTACGCAACAACGGCGTTCAATTCAGCAATGCCAAGTGCGTGACGGTGAGCGGCAACAGCATGATGCCGGTGCTTCGGGATGGCGCCACCGTGGGCGTCAACATGGGCAAAAACTCGCTCGGCGATATCGTCGACGGCGAGATGTACGCGGTGAACCATAACGGTCAGCTGCGTGTGAAGCAGGTTTATCGGACTCCGACGGGCATCAAGCTTCGTAGCTTCAACCACGACGAACACCCGGACGAGAACTACACATTCGAGCAGATCCAAGAGCAGCAGATAGCGATTCTTGGACATGTTTTTTGGTGGGCGATGTACTCCCGCGCGAATTGAATTCAGAGGCTTCAACATGGACGAAGCGGTAAAAGCCTGCCCCTATTGCGCAGAAACGATCAAAGCCGAGGCCATCAAGTGTAAGCACTGCGGTGCTGACGTTTCTTCGCAGGCAGTGGAGTGTGGTGTTTGCCACTCGCGGCCCGACGTGAAACCTCTTACGAAAATCTTAGGCACTCACTGGAAAGTGATTCTGGGTGCCTTCATGGTTTGCGTGACCCTTTGTGCGTTCGTCTACCGCGAGACCTCCGGTAGCTCAGCGGTTCCTGTTCAGCAAAAATCTGTCGCCTATAAGCTGAAGGCGAAAGATCTAATTCATCTCGACATACAGGCTTTCGGCTGCATCACTCCTGACGATTTTGATCGAGCGTATTCCAGCTACACACATGGCGATTATGCGTTGAGCGCTGTTATGGTCACGCGTGGATTATGCTTTGAGCAGATGGATATCAGCCAAAATACCTCATGGACGGTTGTACAAATGCGCGATGACCGAATGGAGATCGAACTGAAGAACGGGGCCGAGAATTCGAAAGCGCCCGGCCTAAGCCGATCTACTTACTGGACACATACCCGATGGGCCTCTCGCGCAAAATAATCTAGTGCCCTACAAAGCCCGCCAAGCGCGGGCTTTTTTACGCCTGCAGGAAACCCTTCCATGCATAACTGCAAAATTAATTACAACTCACGCTTGCACATTACAATTTTCAGTTGTAGATTTGCTTCAACGCCAAAGCAATCCGGCGCCAAGGTCGACAGACCCGCCGCTCTTTAACAATCAGCGCCATGAACGACTACCCGGCCAGTCCGGTTAGGTCACTCCCGGCTCCATCGGTGGGAGGTCAGTAAACCGATGAACAAAACCGCACTTGCCTCTACCGGCGACCGGCGATCCGACAGGCCCGAAAGCCTGCCCACGCGCAGCCCACTGCGACGGCGGACGAGGTGTTGACCGAACTGAGTGAATGACCTGGTAAGCGGGTGCGGAGAAACACGGAATTTTTCACTGATGCACCTGGTGACGGGTGCATTGGGAAGACAACCGAGGACAGGACGATGTGTGATTGCAGAAGCAAGAACGAGGAGCGGCTGACCGAGCACTTCGCCAAACAGCTCCCAGAAGGCGCAACCGGCCTGAAGGTGAGTCTCGGCGGCTACGCGATGATCTTCAGCGGCCCGGTGAGCATGAAGAATTATTCCGAAGTTACGGCGACGTACAGATCCCCCACTAAATGCACCGCCAAAAAGCCGAGCCGTATGCGTGAACAAAAAGAAACACTGAGCCTGCTCGGCAACTACTGCATGTTTTGCGGAGAGAAATACGACAAAGACACGCCTGAAGCCGCGTGAAGCATCACCTCTGCCCGTTCACTGAGCGGGCTTTGGGATGACAACCTGAGATTAGAGAGGTAAACGATGAATGAGGCTCAGATAAAGCAGGTGCGGGAAATTGTTCAAGAGATCGCAAATGAGCGCAGCACCTCATTCGGTGCTGCTCTAAAGGTGGCAATTGGCGTGCTGAGGCTGCATACCCTAAACACGCCAAAGGGGGAAGGCCAGGCTGGCAGCCCCATCAAACCGTGTACAAAAAGGCCGCCCACTGCGCATCTTGAATAACACACACAAAAACCGCTGCATCTTTCGTGGGAGAAAGTGGTTTTGAAACAGACCTAACTTTATCCCTCAATGAAACCACGTCCAGGTTGCTTGTTCCGAAGTAAGTGCCTATCGGCATCGAATATGTTTTTCCATCATCAAATTTAACTGATCTCGAAAAACCATTCGCCTTCATCCCTTCGTGTAGGTCCTCATAACCTTCACCATCAGCCCCGAAAAGCTCAACCCTTACCAAATACTGCGCCATAACTCGTTCCTTGTTTCGACTGTGGAGCTGCAGCATATGGTTTTCCCTCGACTGTGGAAAGTGAGGAAACAGGGAGCCTGCCCCTGTAAAAACAGGCCTTTCCCTACCCCGACACCACTCGAATGCACTCCCCTCCGCGCCCAACGGCAACCAGCGGAGCGGATGAGTGCATCCGAGTTTTGTTGGATCAACCACATGGAGCAAATCATGGCCGAGCAACGAGCGCCGTATCCACGGTCGGCGGACAACGCTGATCAGATGAACCTGCCTGAGGGTAAGACCTGCGGCGACTGCGTGCACTGCAAGCGCTGCACTGCGATGTTCGGCCATATTCCTGCGGATGAGTCTTGCGACTGGAGCCCTTCGCGCTTCCGTGAAGCCGTCCCCGCCACCGCCTAACCCCAAACACTGGAGGTCGTCATGCACAACTGCACTGACACACAAGCAGTTTGCCGAGGTTGCGGGCTCAAGCTGCGCGGCTCGCCTTCATGGAAAGGCGGCCTCGCCTATCACCCTGAGCCGAAAGGTGAAGTCCGCCACTGTCATTACGGCGGCTGGGGCTGCTCGCGCCGCTGCGATATCCGCGCCTGCGTCGAGCTGGAAGGAACCATGCCCGGCTGCGGTGGCGTGAACAGTTACGAGCGGCTTTCCATTTACGCAAAAGAGAGCATTAAGCGCCATTGGCCGGAGGCAGCATGAACGCAGCACTGAAGATTTGTCAGGCCATGCACGACGCGCAGTTGCCTCCGATGGTGAGCGAGAGCGCGCAGGAAGTGGCTCGGGCTGAGTGGCTGTACGAAGCCACCGAACAACTGGTCAGGTTCCGGACGGGCGTGAAGTTCCAGCGCCGGCTGCGACCAGCTCAGGGCGTCACCGTGGCCCAATTCGCCCTTGCAGTGGACGAGCATGCAAACGGACGGCTCGCAGACTGCGAGGCCACCACGGCTTCGCTGGGCTACCTGCTGATTGCCGCCGAGCGCGGTCACGCTGACAAGGTCGCCGCCGCCGAACTCCTCGGCCCAAGCGATCACCCACTGGGCAAGCTCGGTGAAATCGCAGAGGGCCTACTTCGACCCCTTGCCGATGACGCGCTGGTCGCCCAGGCCGAGGACAACGACCTATGAGCAATCAGGTAGCACTGGCCCGGCTGGGCCTTGAGATCGCGAAGATGCGCAAGTCCTGCACCCCGGTGCCGGATCGCACCTTCGTCATGGGCATGATCGAAATGGCAGAGTTCGCCGAGATCATCGACACCCGCACCGCCAATCGTTATCGGGATGCGCTGGACGCCAAGTTCGTCGAGCGCAACACGCATCTGAAAGGAGTTTCGGCATGACAACCCCTCTGGTGAAAACGCTGGTTGATGAGCAGCTCGACGATATCGAGCGCCGCATCGCGATACTCGGCTTCGGCCTGCCCTTCAACGAGGTTATAGGCCGCAAGCGCGAGGATTTGGTCGACAGCCTCCCGCAGCGCCTGTCGGTGACCATGAAAGGCGGACGCATCGCTGTGAGGGCTCGGCCATGAATCTCTTGTACTGGATTCTCGCTGTGATTCTTGTAGCCGGCGCAGGCGCCTACGGCATCGTGAAAGACGGCTCGGGCACTTGCCAGGTGCCGCGCTCCACCACCTACCAAGTATTCCGATGACCAGCCGGCAGATGGCCCGCCGAACGCTGATCTGGCGCGGATCGTTCTCCGCCATCGGCGTTTTCACCCTTCTTATGCTGCTCAGCGCCCTCGCCGACCGCATCACCTCCTGACTTTCAACTTCAAGCGCTGCGCACGTCGCGGCAAGGATTCCCCGTGTCCGCACAACAGCAAGTCATCAAGATTGACGACATCAGCGAAGAAAACGCACCGGCCATCTATGTCGCCGGCGGCCTTGGCCAGTTCTTCGACGCGGTAGCTGCTGAGGTCACCGCCGAGGTTCCAGACCTGACCACTCGCAAGGGCCGCGAGCGTATCGCCTCTCTGGCGGCAAAGGTCAGCAAGTCGAAGACAGCCGTGGAAAAGCCGGGCCGCGATTACCTCAAACGCCTGAAGGAAATGCCAAAGATCGTCGAGGCCGAGCTGCGCGAGTTCGTGAACAAGATGGACGCGCTGCGTGACGCCACTCGCCAGCCGCTGACAGACTGGGAGCAGGCCGAGATTGCCCGGACAGACGCTCACGTCGACGCGATCCAGCAGATCAAGGATCTCGCCATCTTCGAAATAGCGCCAACGTCCGCCCACTTGGCCAACATCATCGCCGACCTCGAACTGCTCGAAATCGGCGACAGCTGGGAAGAGTTCTTGGCCGAAGCCGCCCAAGTGAAAGATCAGACGCTGATCAAGCTGCGCGCCCTGCACGCCGAGCGAGCGCGATACGAAGCTGAGCAGGCCGAATTGATCCGTTTGCGCGCCGAAGCCGAAGCACAGGCTCAGCGCGATCGGGATGCACAGATCGCCCGGGAAGCTGAAGAGCGCACCCGCCGCGAAGCTGAGCAGCGTGCCCAGGCAGAACGAGACGCCGCCGCCCGCCGCGAGCAAGAGTTGCTTGATCAGGCTGCCGCAGCGCAGCGTGCCGCCGAGCAAGCTGCCCGCGAAGCAGAGGCACAGGCCGAGCGTCAGCGCCTCCAGCTTGAGCAGCAGGCCGAGCAGGCTCGACTTGTGGCCGAGCAGGCGGAAGCGAATCGCATCGCCGCCGAGCAACGTGCTGAGCAGGAGCGCCAAGCCGCAGCAAAACGCGCCGAACAGGCCGCAGAGCAAGCGCGCGCCGACGAGCGACGCCGCGCCGATGCAGCGGCTGCCGAAATCCTCCGCCAACAGGAAGCCCGCGAGCAGGACGAAGCACACCGCAGGGCAATCAACCGCGCCGCACTCGAAGCGTTTATCGCCGGCGGCATGCCTGAAGAATGCGCCAAGCAGGCAATCACTCTGATCGCCCAGCGCAAGATCCCCGCCATTTCAATCAGCTACTGAGGTCGCTATGAGCAATCTGGCAGTGACAGAAAAGGTCGAGCGCGTCCCGGCCGTGCAAACCGAATCGGCAACAATCATGTCGATCATCCAGCAGGTGGCGATGTCCCCGGATGCTGACATCGACAAGATGGAACGCTTGATGGCGATGCACGAACGCTACCAGGCGCAGCAGGCGAAACAGCAGTACGACGAAGCGCTGGCTCAGATGCAGGAGGAAATGCCGGTGATCGGCGAACGCGGAGCGATCCGCGACAAGTTCAAGAACGTTCAATCCACCTACGCGCTGTGGGAAGACATCAACGAACAAATCAAACCCGTCCTCGCTAAGCACGGGTTTGGCTTGTCGTTCCGAATTCCACGCACTCAGGGCGGGGTTGAGGTCGAGGGCGTACTCAGCCACCGCGCCGGCCATCGAGAGGTGACGTCGATCTTTCTCCCTGCGGATGTCAGCGGAAATAAAAACGCCGTTCAGGCGGTGGCCAGCTCTGTCAGTTACGGGAAACGCTACACCGCCGGCGCATTGCTCAACTTCACCACCACGGGCGAAGACGATGACGGCCAAGGCGCCAATAAGAATCCCGAACCGCCGAAAGAGCCGGTCATCACCGCTGGCCAGGCCGCTCAACTGGACGCGTTGCTGAAGAAGTGCAGTCAGGTGCTACAGGACAACTTCGCGGCCAAATACGGGTGTGCAGCCAACGTCTTCAAGTCCGAGTTCGATGCAGTTTCAGCGCGGATCACCAAAGCCGCCAGCCGGCCGCAGGAGTAAACCATGCAAATCATCACCGATATTCAGCAAGGCACGCCTGAGTGGCTTGCCTTGCGCCTTGGCATTGTCACCTGCTCGGAGCTGGACAGCCTACTGGTCAACGGAAAGGGTGAAGCTGGATTCGGCGCAGGGGCATTCACCTACATGAACACCCTGATCGGCGAACGCATCACCGGCGAGCTTGCCGACCCATTCACTGGTAACCGCCATACCGAACGCGGCCACGAACTGGAAGGCGCGGCGCGCATCTTGTACGAGGATCGCGAAGAACTGAAAACGACGCAGGTCGGCATCATCCTCAACCACGGCATCGGTTACTCGCCGGATTCCCTGGTGCTTGAGGACGGTCTGACAGAAATCAAAACCAAGCTGCCGAAGCTGCAGGTCGAGGTAATCCTCGGCGGCGAGATCCCGAAAGAGCACATCGCCCAATGCCAGGGCGGCTTGTGGGTGTCGGAACGCGAGTGGATCGACTTCGTCTGTTACTGGCCGGGCATGCCGCTATTCATTAAACGCGCCTACCGCGACGAAGCAATGATCCGCAAGCTCTCGGAGCGGGTGAAAACCTTCTACGAGATCCTTGAGGATCGCATGAACTTGGTACTGGGGATCGCAGCATGATCAGCAACCACCTCAATCTCGTCGAGCAGCACCGATCTGACGCCGAGTCGATCGCTGAGCGAATCGCGCAATACCTGGCCGCTGGCGGGCGGATCGATCAACTGAAAAGCCCGCCGCGCAACCCGCTGCCGCCTCCTCGCTCGAAGAAAATAGACCCTGAAACGGTCCTCAAGCGCCGGCCGAAGCCGATATCGGCCGCTGAGCGCAAGGCTCTGCGCAAAATGGCGGACTCGCTATGAAGTCGAAACGCAAGCCATGCAATCGGCGCGTGCAGATCGAGCGCAGCATGCGGGCGTTGGTCAACACCCACCACGCAGCTGTCATCAACATTGATCCAAGCGGCCTGCAGGTCATGATCAACTGGAAGAACGGCAAGCAGATCCTGTCGAGAGCGGTTTCCGACGCGCTCTGCGATGTCGCGCACCGCTGGACGATTTACATCGCAGGCATCTGCATTCGTCAGGACGGCGCCAAGTACATCAAGTCGATCGATATCAAGCCGGACGGCGTGCATCTGGTGGAAAGACTCTCGGATGTCCTGGAGCATTTCTACGAAGAGGTGAAGGCCGACTGCAATCCCAATCACCGGATCGGCATGGGCTGGCTGGCCGTGCCCGGTGACAGGCCGGTACCAGAAGCGCGGTTGTCAGCGCTGCTGGCTTCGGTCGGCGCCTGGCATCAGGTGAAGGTAGCTGCGTGAGACGTTTCCGCACCCAGCAACGTAAACGACAGACCTGGCTGGACTTGCCGGCCAGCGGAATTGAAGAGGTAGCCCATGGCCAAGAGCAATGCAGATCGCTCAGCGAAAGCCGCGGCGAAGAGAAAGGAGCGCGGCGAAGAGGAAATCAGGCTGCACTGCCTGCCCGGTACTCGCCAAGCACTCGCTGAGCTGATGGCCTGGAGCGGCATCGAGGAACAGGGCGAGGCCATTACCCTGATGATTCACCACCTGCACGGACTTGGCCCGGGCGGCGCCCTTCCACTGCTTGAGCCACCGCCGCGACACGAATACGTGATACCCGAAAACGTGTCGCGGAAACTAAAGCTTGCCTTTGACCGCGAAGCACTTCGTATTCACCACGACAAATAACCCTTAGCCGCGCAGTTCATTTAATCTTGAATGTTCGGATCACCTAACCGACTTTGCAACAGCCCGACATATCTCTAACTTTTGAGTTAGCGCTCTAGAGCTATCGCTTGCTCCTGGATGCAACATACTACCCTTACCCTCAGCGATAGCTGCAACCATCGACAACGCGCTTAAGAGATTGAATAGACGAAGATAATTTTCCGCGGTCGCATAACCGTAAAATAGCCCGTGCGCGATTCCGTGTCGATTTAGAGACGTTGAATCGCTGACGTCACTCGTGTGCTGATAAAGTTTGGTACTAAAATACTCAGATATGCCGTCGTACATCTGAACTCTTTCATGAAACCGGCTCAGTAGCTTGCTATTCAAGTCAGAGGGCAACCAATCGTATCCATCAAACATCATATCCAGCTCTTTTGACTTAAGTCGATCAAATACTCTAAGCAGCTGATGGATATTAACGGCGGCTTCTACGCGCAGCCCCACCTTCACACCAAGAGCTCTGATTATCCCCTCAATACATGGGAGCAGACCAATAATAGCTACGCTATGCAGTCCGATAGAATAAGCTTTAGCTGACTCAATCAGCGTCTGGTGAAAGGTTTCATAAGTTTGCCTCAAGGCCCAGACTCCGCAGATGAGTTCTGCCAAACCATCCGACGGGTACATCCTCCTGAGCATCTCACTACCTATATCAAGTTTGTCCTGATCTGTTCGGGCCGAAAGTATGCGTGACGCATAACTTCCGACGAAACCCATTCCATAATAAGGCGGCACAACTATATCCGCTTGAATCAATGCATCCCGCACCCAAGTCACACCCTGAGAATTTGGCACCTTAGTTAAATCGCGAGGAAAGAAAGCGGTGCCTTCAATTGTTGTAAATCGATAGCCCGGAATCGCAGCAAAATAATTAACATTCACCTCTTCGAGCGCAATGTATTGCACGCCTGAGCTATCTAAGCGATCTATTACAGATTTCACTCCACGCTTAAGCGACTGGCTCCTCTTGCAAAGCCGATACACCTCAGAAAAGTCCATAACCATAACTCTTTACTTTTACGTGAACATACATGTGGGGCCGAACAATGCCAACTGCTATCGATTTGTTCGCCGGTCTCGGCGGATGGTCCACCGGTGCCCGCAATGCAGGTATCGAAGTAATCTGGGCGGCCAACCACTGGCCGGTCGCCGTCGAATGGCACAGCGCCAACCACCCGGAGGCCGTCCACGTCTGCCAAGACCTGCATCAGGCGGATTGGTCGAAGGTGCCCACTCACGACATCATGCTCGCGTCACCCTGCTGCCAAGGCCATTCGAAGGCCCGCGGAAAGAAGTCAGGCAATGCACAGCACGACGCATCCCGCTCGACAGCATGGGCGGTTGTGTCCGCCGCCGAGTTCCACAAGCCCGAAGTGGTGCTGGTCGAGAATGTCGAGGAGTTCACAGACTGGGCACTGTATCCAGCCTGGTCGCAGGCCATGGCAGCGCTGGGCTACATGATCGCGCCCCACGTGGTCGATTGTGCTGACCTTGGCGTCCCACAGCACCGAGTGCGCCTGTTCCTGGTCTGCACTCGCAGTAAATCGCCGCTGATGCTCGAGCTCCACCGGCGCCAGCACGTTCCCGCCGCCAGCTTCCTGCAGTTCGACGCTGGGCGCTGGTCACCGATCGAGAAGCCGGGGCGCGCGCAGGCCACTTTGGACCGGGTGCGCAATGGCCGAGAGCGATTCGGCGATCAGTTCATCATGCCCTACTACGGCAAGGGCTCAGGGCTGACCGGTCGTGATATCAACCGCCCGATCGGCACCATCACCACACTGGATCGCTGGGCGCTGGTTCGAGGCGATGAAATGCGGATGCTCTCGGCAAATGAGGCGCTTGCCGCCATGTCGTTCCCCGCCGACACCCTGCGTCCCGACAACCACAGGCTGACCATGCACATGGCTGGGAACGCTGTTCCGCCCCTTGCTGGCCAGCGAATCATCGAGGCGCTGAAAGCTGCTGCCTAAAGCAGGCTCGCCGCTCTACTCGAATCGATCAGAGGAATAACACCGGAACCCTGCTGAGACGTGATCCAAAGGCGCGCCAGCTCAACGTTAAATCGCCAATTGTGCTGTTTAAACAAGGCGATCGCTGTTCCTGAAATCCTGTAATGCGAGCAGTCAGGGCACGGAATTTCCTCACTATCTGGAAACTTGATCGCCTCGACGTCTTTCCCGCAGATGTAACAGGTCATACCCACCTCCATTGGCTGATCGCTGAACTGTAGCTGATCCCTCACCACCCTCCACCGCCCGGGCATGCCCCGGCATAGGACGCCCCATGCCCACAGAAAACAAACCGGCCGAGCTGCTGCCGACATTGGCGACCGGCGCAGCGCTTGATGCTTCGACCTGGACCGACTTCGTCGAGCGCCTCCGTTATCACTGCAACGGAGCCGGCGTTAAATGGCACCACACAGCGGCCGCCATTTTCACTGTGCAGACCAAGCGGATCGATTACGGCTACGAGATCGACTACGCCGAAGGTCGGGTTGTCCGCCTCGAGGATCGGTCGTGGTTCAGCCCGAAAGAATACTGGGACGACCTCGACGACGAAGAGCGCGCAGAGATCGACCAGGCACTGATGGCTGATCGGGAATGCAGCTTTATGGATCTGGACGAGGACGACCAGTGGGAATATCTCGCCGAGTGCGATGACCACACCGTCACCGGCTGGAACAAGCGCTGGGAAATCCTGAACAGTCACTTCACTCGCGATGCCGCCGAAGCGTTCATCCAGCGCAAGAAGCACGACTACGGCGAAATGCGGGTCTACGTCGAATCGCAGTACTACGCCTGGGAGTTCGAAGCCATCAAGGAAGCGATCCTCGACGGCACGCTGACCTACACGCCGAAGGTGGCCGCATGAAGCGCATCTACCTCAGCGGTCCCATGACAGGCCTTCCCGGTCTCAACTTCCCAGCTTTCCACGCCATGACCGCCCAGCTCCGCGACGCAGGGCACACGGTGACCAACCCTGCCGAGCTCAACCCGGACGGCGGCACCTGGAGCGAATGCATGCGCCGCGACATCAAGGCGCTGATGGATTGCGACACAGTGGCCAGGCTTCCCGGCTGGCACTCCTCAAGCGGCGCCCGCCTCGAAGTGCTGATCGCTGAACGCCTCGGCATGACGGTTGTGAATGCCCATGATCGGGTATCGATGGAGATTGCAGGATGATCGAAGTTAAACGCTACGCACGAATGGGCGAGCTCGTCGAAGCTACTTCCGCCTTGCTCAAGCTTTACCCGGCCATGACTGTTTACGTTCTCGGCGATGACTTCGACCGGGTCACCGCCGAGCGTGACGCCCTGCAGCTCCTGCTGAATGAGCGCGACGAGCAGGTGCATAGCCTGGAGCAGCGGCGCCAGGCAGAACAGCAGGCGTGCCAGGCGGCGGAGCGCGAAGCGGTGCGGTATCGCTTCCTGCGAAAAGTGACGCCCTATCGCTTCAAGAAAATGCAAGACACCGCCACAACTGATGGTGGGGACGTTTTTTATTTCCACGCGGACAGGTTCGACGCCGCTATCGACGCCCTCCTGAACAAGTAACCCCCTCCCCCTTCAAAGTCAGCCGCTATTTCGAGGACGCTGACTTAGGACTCGCACTTCCAGCAGCAGCCAACTGACGAGCTCGGCTTACGCCCCAAGCCATAGCTCTGGTCATTGATTCACCCGGACTTGGGTTAACGGTTTCTTCATGCAACGCCATGCCACCGGAAGCATAAACACCGATGAACATTTGAGTTTCGCCGGTACGAGATAGCCTGACCTGCACGTCGATGTGAGTTCCATTACTGAGAGTTTCATCATGTGTTCGGTTGTGGATCTCGGGATCTGCCCAAGCCCAGAAAATGTCGCCGCGAAGCCTCATACCGCCCTCCTGCCTGTTCCTTGATAGGGGCTTAAAACTCCTCCAAAGATAGACCTGATCGAACGAAGCGCAACGGCGCCGAAGCGGTTACGGACGGCTGGTTTCAATACCTCTACAGCTCCAATTCCCTTGTACATATTTTAGCCGCTATAGCGGCAAGGACGACCCATGAGTCAAATAAAGGAACGGCCGATCCTGTTCTCGGCGCCGATGGTGCGCGCCGTTCTGGATGGCCGGAAGACGGTCACGCGGCGGCCGGTCAAAGTTCAGCCGCGTTCACGTGCCGACATTGGCAGCTACGGCAAAGGCCAGCCCTTCATCCGTAACCCAGACGTCACGAAGTGCAATCCGGAATGCCCCTTCGGAAACCCCGGCGACCGGCTGTGGGTGCGCGAGACCTGGTACTGCGATCACAACGAGGTCATGCGCGGCCCCTACCTCAAACCGGATGACTTGGATGTGATCGAGGCACGCGACGACGGCACGCTGGTGTACGCCGCCGACGGGCTGACCCCATATGAAGCCGATCAGCCAGTCTGGAAGCCAAGCATCCACATGCCGCGCTGGGCCAGCCGCATCCTGCTGGAGATCACTGACGTGCGCGTCGAGCGGTTGCAGGACATCAGCCGCGCCGATATCCGGGCGGAAGGCCTGCAGTGTCCGCCGGAGCTGGCAAGCGATGATGTTTCGCCGAATTACCGAGACTGGTACCCGGAGGCGTGGAAGGAGTTGTGGAACTCCACCGGCGGCGACTGGGACGCAAACCCGTGGGTCTGGGTCGTCGAGTTCAAGCGGGTGACGCCATGATCGCCCTCGCCTGGTTCGCCTACGTGTACTGCTACAAGGGGCCGCGGTGATGAGTGACGCCCCGATTGAGCCGCAGGATTACATTTACGGCGTGAAGGTCGTTCAGATCGAAGACCTGCGCGTAGCCAGAGGATTAACACGGCGCCCAGCTTCCTCCTGCCGACACAAACAATTGGTTTATGACCAAGGAGAGCGGCGCGTCTGGTGCCAAGACTGTGAAGTAGAGGTTGAGGCTTTCGACGCCTTTGTTGGAATAGTCGAGGTTTTCAGCGCCGGCATGACCAAGCTGAATACTCGGCGCCGTGAGCTGGCAGAAGCTGAACAGTTCCAGATCCGTAGCCGCGCCGCAAAGGTGATGGACGAAGCCTGGCGCAGCACGAAGATGGCGCCGCTCTGCCCTCACTGCAATGCCGCAATCCTCCCCGAGGACGTTGCCGGCGGCGTGGCGAAAACATCCAAAGCTTTGGTTGCCGCTGCACGCAAACGCCAGCACACCACCAAGCCCTAACCCCTCCCCCAACTCAAAAGCCTGCCGGTGTACGGCGGGCGAGGAATCCTCATGGCTTTCATTATCCCCACAGCACTCAAGTGCCCGAAGTGCGGCTACACCGGGCACGCTCAGCTTCAGACCACTCAGGCCAGTTATTGCCCTCAGTGTTTCGATGAGTTTCTTCAAAAGAACGTGCCGCGCCTGGTGGTAGATCCCGACGGCAAACCTTTCGATCCGAACAGTCAGGTAGTGAACCTGTAGCTCACACCACCTTCTGCGCGCCACGCGCGGCATGGAGCATCACATGACCATTCAGTTTCTATCGCACGAGGAGGTTTGCGAGCTCACCGGCGCGCGAACCAAGGCAGGTCAGATCCTCAACCTGAAAAAGAACGGCGTCCGCCATACGATTAAAGTGAACGGCTGGCCGAGCGTCACCGCGATGGCGGTCACCGCCGTCGGCGCATTTGAATCAGAAAAGCCCGTATGGAAATCACGTAAGGCCAGCTGACATGGGAAGACGACCAAGTAAACCCGGCTCGATCGCCAGGCTGCGGGAGCGCAAGAAAGCCAGCGGCCGGGTGTTCTACTACTACGACACGGGCGGCAAAGACAGAAAGGAAATTCCACTGGGCAGCGACTACGGCTTGGCGATCATGGAGTACGCGAAGCTTGAGCGTGATCGCACCGCAACCGATCTGGTCGCCAAGGTCATCACGTTCCGCTACGTCGCCGAAAAATACATGGTCGACGTCGTCCCTACCAAAGGCACGGCGACCCAGGCTGACAACAAGCGCGAGCTGAAGAATCTGATCGCTTTCTTCGACGACCCGCCAGCGCCGCTGGAAACGATCGAGCCGTTGCACGTACGCCAGTACCTGACATGGCGCAAGGCCGCGCCGGTGCGCGCGAACCGCGAGAAAGCGCTGCTCAGCGCCATCTGGAATTACGCTCGGGACAAGGGTTATACGTCTCTTGCCAATCCATGCGCCGGCATCAAGGGAAACAAGGAAACCGGGCGGGATACGTATGTCGAGGATGCGCTGTTCAAACGCGTGCACGACAAGGCAGATGTGGGCCTGCAAGACGCAATGGACCTCGCCTATCTGACCGGGCAACGGGTAACAGATACCCGGCTGATGGATGAGCGCGACGTGCGTGACGGGCAGATTTGGGTGTTGCAGGGCAAGACAAAGGCGAAGCGGCGGATCGAGATAACGGGGGAGCTGAAGGTTTTGATTGATCGAATCATGTCCCGCAAGTCAGAACACAAGGTCCGCTCGACGCGGCTGATCGTTACAGAGGACGGCACACCGATGACGGTGGCGATGTTGCGCAGGAGATTCGACTTGGCCAGGGAAGCGGCCGGCGTGCCGAAAGCTGAATTTCAGATGCGCGACTTGCGCGCCAAGGCGGGTACCGATAAGGCCGAATCCAGTGGCGATATCTTGCAAGCCAGAGATCAACTTGGGCATACGACGGTGGTTATGACCGAGCAGTACATCCGCAATCGAAAAGGCAAAAAAGTCATGCCTACCAAGTGAATTGCGGACCAACTCCAGAATAGCGGACCAGAAACAAACAAGGGTTTGCATCAGCTTTCGCCCGCAAACCCTTGATTTAAGATGGTGCCCGAAGCCGGAATCGAACCGGCACGCCCTTACGAGCGGGGGATTTTAAGTCCCATGCGTCTACCAGTTTCGCCATTCGGGCGGTAGCGCGGTATTGCTCTGCTCAGCCTTGCGGTTGGATCCTGACAGGATGACCGCTTGAAAAGCCGAGCGGGGAATATATACATCACGTCCCGGTGAAGCAAGTTTGGAGTGCGCGATTTGAGAACTAAATATCGCTGACCGCAGAAAATCAAAAAGCCTCATAAATCAGGGAGCTACGGAGTTTGCTTGAAGTAGAGGCCGAGGTAACTGGCAAATCGCAGCAACCAGACTGGAAATTGTGGCGATAAACTCAAAAGATTCAGATGCTCACCATCACCTTGGCTGCACGGGTGACAGATGTTTCATCGATTGAGATTATGAGCAGGCAACCCAAGTCTGGACGGGATGTCTACGCTAAAGGTTGGCGCCGAAATCAATAATCAAAGGGTATCAGCACGCCCCCCTTCAACCACGATCACGCCTCACAGAACGTCACCAGAGCAGAGCTCAGGGATGTACAAGCAATCAGGAGATTTGATTCCATGCAAATGAGTGACACCGTTCTAAAAGCGTCTTTAAGCCAAGAGGAGCGCTCGGCGATCGCCGAGATCGAAGCGACCACCAATATCCTGCAGCTTGTCACCCGCCTGACCGGTACACGCTTTGCCGGAATCGCAAAATTCACGGAAACGGAATGGATCGTCTGTTCGGCATACGATCCGATTGAACTGGGAATAAACGTAGGCGATACGCTGGATCTGGAAACTACGCTCTGCAGTGAGTTTCGACGAAATCCTCAAGCCCTCTTCCTTCCACAAATCAGCAAGGATGGACGACTGTCGTCACGTCCTGTGGTGAAGCAGTATTCAATTGAAAGCTACGCAGGCGCGCCTGTTTTCCTGCCGGACGGAAGACTCTGGGGTGCCCTATGTGCTCTGGATTCAAGGGCCGTTCTGTTTGATAACCCGGATCTTGCGGACACACTGACGTTATTCGCACGCCTTATTGGCTGCATCTTTTTCTCGAATCTGACGGTGGAAGGTGCCAGCCATATCAAGACCGGGGCGTGTCTGACTGAGTGACCCTACTCAAACGATGCGGAACACCACACTTTTCCCACAAGCAACAAAAAACCCCGTAGATCATTGATCTACGGGGTTTTTGATAGTGGAGGCCGAGGTCGGAATCGAACCGGCGTAGGTGGATTTGCAATCCACTGCATAACCATTTTGCTACTCGGCCTCAAAGTATTTGCTGTCAGTAGCGCAACAACAAACACTGTACAAATTGGAGCGGGAAACGAGACTCGAACTCGCGACCCCGACCTTGGCAAGGTCGTGCTCTACCAACTGAGCTATTCCCGCTTGGTGTGGCGCATTCTATAGAATTAAGAAGCCCCGTCAACCCCTTGATTCAAAAAACTTTTATTTCTTTTCTACATCAGTCTTCAGGTGCGGCCAGGCGGCGCGAAGGTATTGAACCATCGACCACAGGGTCAGCCCTGCCGAGACGATCAGCAGCGTATAACCGAGCACGACCCAGAAGCTCAATGCCTTTGGATGAGCCAGCAGAATCACCAACGCGAGCATTTGCGCCGCTGTTTTCCATTTGCCGAGATTGGAAACGGCCACCTGTGCCCGGGCGCCGAGTTCGGCCATCCATTCGCGCAGCGCCGAAATCACGATCTCGCGACCGATGATGACTGCTGCGGGCAGCGTAAGCCAGAGATTGCCGTGTTCCTGCACCAGCAAGACCAGGGCAACAGCGACCATCAGCTTGTCGGCGACCGGATCGAGAAACGCCCCGAACGGTGTGCTTTGCTCCAGTCGGCGCGCCAGATAACCATCGAGCCAGTCGGTTGCAGCCGCAAAGGCAAAAACCGAAGCGGAGGCCATGTAACTCCATTGGTAAGGCAGATAGAACAGCAATATGAAGATCGGGATGAGCAGGACGCGTAGAACGGTAATCAGATTAGGGATATTCATCGGCACAACTGGCTACGAGGTGAAGGGGCATTCTACTCACTATGCAGGTTCGCATAAATCGACTCAGCGAGCTTTTTACTGATCCCCGGGGCTTTGGCGATCTCTTCGATGCTTGCACGAGACAGCTCCTGCAATCCACCAAAATGTTTCAATAGGTCACGGCGGCGCGTCGGCCCTACCCCTGCGACACCCTCAAGCGTCGAGGTTCGGCGGGTCTTGCCGCGACGGGCGCGATGCCCCGTAATTGCAAAGCGGTGTGCCTCATCGCGGATCTGCTGAATCAGGTGCAACGCGGGCGAATCGCCGCGCAAGGTGAACTCGTGCGCTGCATCATTCAGATACAACGTTTCGAAACCGGCCTTGCGCGTGGCGCCTTTGGCGACGCCCAACAGGATCAGATCCGGCACGGCCAGTTCGTTGAGCACATCGCGGGCCATCGACAATTGGCCCTTGCCACCGTCAACCAGCAGGATGTCCGGCAACTTGCCCTCTCCGTCCTTGAGTTTGCTGAACCTGCGGGTCAGCGCCTGGTGCATGGCCGCATAATCGTCGCCGGCAGTGACGCCTTCGATGTTGTAGCGGCGGTAATCCGACTTGATCGCGCCTTCCGGCCCGAACACCACGCAGGAGGCAACCGTCGCTTCGCCGCTGGAATGACTGATGTCGTAGCATTCCAAACGTTGCGGCGGCTCATCCAGATTCAGCACTTCGGCCAGCGCGTCGAATCGCGCGGCGGTGTGCTGACGGTTGGCCAGACGCGCGCCCAACGCTTGCTCAGCGTTGGTCACGGCCAGTTGCTGCCAGCGCGCACGGGTACCGCGCACCCGGTGACTGATGGCCAATTCGCGGCCGCGCAAGGTATGAATCCCTTCGATCAGCGCTGGAAAATCTTCGTGAACCACATTCACGATCAGTTCGCTCGGCAAATCGCGCTCGGGGCTGCTGATGTAGTACTGGCCGAGAAACGCCGCCATGACTTCGGAAACGTTTTCCTCGATGCCGACCTGCGGGAAAAAATTCTTGCTGCCCAGCACTCGCCCGCCGCGCACGCTGATCAGGTGAACACAGGCGCCGCCGGGGTTGACGAATGCGGCAATAACGTCGATATCGCCGGTTCCGCCTTCCATGCTCTGCTGGTCCTGTACCCGGCGCAGCAATCCGATCTGGTCACGCAATTCGGCCGCGCGCTCGAACTCGAGATTGATCGCTGCCTCTTCCATCGCCATGGACAGCTCGTTGGTCAGCGCATGGCTGCGACCTTCGAGGAACATCACCGAGTGGCGCACGTCTTCGGCGTAGACGTCAGGCTCGACCAACCCCACGCACGGCGCCTTGCAGCGTTTGATCTGGTATTGCAGGCACGGACGGGTGCGGTTCCTGTAATAGCTGTCTTCGCACTGACGGACGAAAAAGGTTTTTTGCAGGATGCTCAGGCTTTCGCGTATGGCACCGGCACTCGGATATGGGCCGAAATACTTGCCCTTGGCCTTTTTTGCCCCGCGATGGATACTCAGGCGCGGAAACTGCCCGTCGGAGAGAAACACGTACGGATAGGATTTATCGTCGCGCAGCAGGATGTTGTACGGCGGGCGCCACTCCTTGATCAGCGTCTGTTCCAGCAGCAGCGCTTCGGTTTCGTTGGCGGTGATGGTCGTCTCGACCTGAGCGATACGGCCGACCAGTGCGGCCGTCTTCGGCGCCAGCCCGGTCTTGCGAAAGTAGCTCGCCAGACGTTTCTTCAGGTTTTTCGCTTTGCCGACATAGAGCAGGCGCGCTTCGCTGTCGAACATGCGATAGACGCCGGGCCGACCGCTGACGGTCGACAGGAAAGCACTGGAATCAAATTTCTCGGTCATGGTCAGGCGCTGGCATCCACCATGCCGTGACGCACCGCGAGCAGTGTCAACTCGACGTCGCTGCTGATCGAAAGCTTCTCGAAAATGCGATAGCGGTAGGTATTCACGGTTTTCGGCGACAGGCACAACTTGTCGGAAATGATCTGGACCTTCTGGCAACCGACAATCATCAACGCAATCTGGATTTCCCGCTCGGACAACGCATCGAACGGCGAATCATTGGTGGGCTGGAATGATTTGATTGCCAACTGCTGAGCGATCTGCGGACTGATGTAACGCTGCCCGGCGAAGACCAGACGAATGGCCTGAACCATTTCCGGCAGACCCGCGCCCTTGGTCAGGTAACCAGCCGCCCCGGCCTGCAGCAAACGCGTCGGGAAAGGGTCTTCCTCGCACACCGTAACGGCAACCACCTTGATGTCCGGGTGGCTGCGCAGCAGCTTCCGCGTGGCTTCGAGGCCGCCAATGCCGGGCATCTTGACGTCCATGAGCACTACGTCAGGCTTCAATTCACGGGCCTTGATCAGGGACTCTTCACCTGACTCGGCCTGACCCACCACCTGCAGGCCATCGATATCGGCCAGCATTCGTGTAATGCCTGTGCGAACGAGATCATGGTCGTCGACCACTAGCACCCTAATCAAGCAGACACCTCGCGATATGGTCTTATTGGGATGCCGGACACCTTAGCAAAAAGTGCCAGACAGACCTAGCGGAAAGCCGCATTTAAAAAGTTTCAATTCATCATTCAGGGCTTGCCGGCTGTGGGTTTCAGAGCACAGCTGTACTCAAATCGAGCTGCATCCTGAGGAAACACTCATCCCTGCCCACGATGCGCAGTCCTTTGCGTGCATACAGTTCTTGCGCCCGGTTATTGTCAAACACTGTCAGTCGCAGTGCCGGTCGTCTTGCCTGACGAGCCATTTCGGTAACTTGACCAATGGCCCAGGAACCGGCGCCCTGCCCTTGCCAGAGATGATCAATCTGCAATTCGCGTATGTACAGCGCCCGCGCATCCTGGCTCAGACTGAAAAAACCGATCGCCAGTTCATCCTGGAGGATCATCCAGTTGTCACGATACTGCCAGCCTGCGTCGAACGCCTCGTCCTGCCACAACAGGTCGTGGTCAATGTAATAGCGCAGCATGTTGCGACAGGTCAGATCCCGCGCAAAAGCAAGATCATCACGGGTGGCATGCCGGATTCGATAACTCATTCAGCTTTCTCCATGACTGCAAAGTTGCCCTTCACCCGCATGGTTTGCCAGTGATAGGCGTTTCGAGCGGCGGGCAATAGCATTTTCTGATTGCTGATGCGTATCAGCGTCGAGTAAGCTCGGCGCATTCAACGGAGACAGCACATGTTCAACACCCTTCCACAGTCTTGCACCACCAGCGCCCTGCGCTCGGTCGCGGCTGCCCGGGTGAATCACACTTGCGCTCCTGACAATTTTTATTTTGGGTATTGGTTTAGCCACTGGCGCGCCTGATACCCAAACGGCGCCCATGATAACGGGTCGCCTACCAGAGATTTCTCAACCCCCGGTCGGCCTCCCGACCTGGGGTTTTGTTTTTTCAGGCCCATCACTTTCAGCGACATACCACATTTCGAGGATTACACCATGAACCACGCCCCTTATTACCGTTACGACAGCTTTAGCGCCTGGCGATTTACCAGCCTCCGCTCGGGACAGCCTGCCGCCTCCGATCGGTCACCCATAGGTGGCAAACACACATGCCTAGCCAGTACGGCCATTTGTCGAACACCCCAGTAGGGCCGAGTGCGCGGGAAAAACCCGCCATCCGCCCAGGAAGACCGAACATGAACTCTTCAGTTTCCGCTTTGCCGCTGTCCACAATCGATTCTGCCAACGAAGCGCTGACTCTGCGTCTGCCCAGCTCGTTGCAGCTCAAACAGCAATTGCCGCTCAGCCATTCCCTGCATCAACAGGTCAACACTCATCGCCAGGCGGTGCGCGCCATCCTTGACGGTGAAGACCCACGCCTGCTGGTCATCGTTGGCCCCTGCTCTATCCATGACCCGCAATCAGCGATTGAGTACGCCAGCAAACTCGCTCGTCTGGCCGAAGATGTCAGCAGTGAAATGCTGCTGGTCATGCGCGCCTACGTCGAAAAGCCGCGTACGACGGTCGGCTGGAAAGGGCTAGCCTACGATCCGCATCTGGACGGCACTGACGACATGGCTACCGGCCTGACGCTGTCGCGCGAACTGATGCTGGAAATGATCCAGCTCGGACTACCGGTCGCTACGGAACTCCTGCAACCCATGGCCGCCAGCTACTTTGATGACCTGCTGAGCTGGGTGGCCATTGGAGCCCGCACCACCGAGTCGCAGATCCACCGCGAAATGGCCAGTGGCTTGAACATGCCGGTGGGCTTCAAGAACGGCACCGACGGCGGCGCCGCCATTGCTGTCGACGCCATGCGCTCGGCAGCCCATGCGCATCGGCACTTCGGTGTGGACAGCCAAGGGCATCCGGCGATCGTGCAGACAGCTGGCAACGCTGATACCCACATCGTGCTACGCGGAGGCCATCAAGGGCCGAACTACGATGCAACCAGCGTAGCCAACATCAGCGCCGAGCTCAGCCGACTGAAGATCCCCAACCGGATCATGGTCGATTGCAGCCATGCCAACAGCGGCAAGGATCCCCTGCGCCAGCCAGCCGTGTTCAACGAGGTGCTTGAACAACGCCTGCGTGGCAACCACTCGCTGATCGGCGCGATGCTGGAATCTCATCTGTTCGAAGGCTGCCAGCCGCTGAGCACCTCTCTACGCTACGGCGTATCGATCACTGATGGCTGCCTCGGCTTTGACGCAACGGAACAGTTGCTGACCGACGCCGCACGGCGCCTCGCTAACGCCAGGGCCTGATCGCAGATCGCCCTCCCGTTCCATACGAAGCGCGGAGGGCTGACCTTCCCCAGGTTATGCCACTATGCTGATCCGCCTCACGGCAGATTGCTGACTGGTATCGTCCAGACGTTCGATGGTGTAGGCAATCTCCACCGTCGTGCCGTGGTGCTCGCGCCAGAACCGATGGGGAACAATGAAACTCACCGGTTGCCCGGCCGTCTCCCGAGTGATTTCAAGATCATCGCGATGACTGAAAAAATCACCATCGCACTTGAGATAGACCAACTCGTCTTCCTGCACCAGCGGGTCTTCAATCAGAATGGAACCCCCCTCTATCGAGTCCTTCACCGACAGCACATCATCGATCGCCCCAACAATATCCGGCGCGGCCAGTTCAGCACGCACTGCCGGCCCAATGAAAACCGTCGCAGGCTCCGAGGTTCGGATGGCTCCACAGCGTTGTTCAACACGGTAGGCGACCACCACCTCGCCACCACGATGCGCTTCGACGTAGCTGGCCGGCACCCAGAAGGACAGGCTTTGCGCGACGGCGCAGGCCTCGACCTTCAACGAGTCGGTGAATATTTCAGGCGAAGCATCTCCATGCCACGACAGCATGATCCGGTCGCCCGCTGACATCCGAGCGTAAGGCTGCAGGGTCACCAGGGTGCCTTCGACCACTCGCGACGGCTCCAGCGCTCCGTTTACCGAGCCTTCTATTTGCGGCGCCAACAGATGCGGTCCAACGTCCCCGACAGACAGTTGCAGGCGAGCAGATTCCACTGCCTTGGGCGCGGACGCACTTTGCAGTGTCCAGTAAACCTCCAGCGAGCCCCCGTCCAGCGCAGCGACATGCATCGCCTTGATGACGAAGATGACGTCTTTGCCAACCTGGACCTGGCTGATGAATCGAACACTCTCGTATTGATAGGCAAAGCCTTCGATATCCAGCCCCTCCCAAGACAGCACGATCTGATCGCCGCAGCTCATGTTGGCATAAGGGGAAATGCGAACGATGGCCTTGGCCAGCGAAGGATCCAACACGCTCCCTTGGAGCCCGTCAATCGTTGGCGCGACCAGAGGTTCGATAGACACTTCGGCAACCATCGGCTGGCGCATCCGCCAGCAAAACTCGATTTCATGGCTATTCATTTTCGCTTCCACTCCCTGGAAAACGTGCCGCCCCGAATGACGACACTGACATCTACATTGAGGACCTCTTTGAACGTTCCGGATGTCAGCCGAATCCACCGCGACAACGGCGTAACCGCTACTCGCAAAGTAGGCAACAGCAGAGGTCACGCGGTTATGCCGACAAACGACCCACTGAACTTCCGATTCGGATTTCACAGCTCTCCGAAATTTCGTACGCCTCGTAGTCCATTTCCAAACGCAATGTGAAGCCTCTTCGTACTTCTTCAACGGGATGAGTGTTTTAGAGTGGCCCGGTGATTTCCCGATGAACTTCTACGAAAAAGGTAAGAACATGCAACGGAATGCTACAACTCGTTATCCCATCCTGTTGGTCCACGGTCTGTTCGGGTTCGAGCATATCGGTCATTTCGAGCTGTTCCATGACGTCAAGTCCGCGCTGAAAACCGCCGGATGTCGATTGTTTGTTCCACACCTTTCGGCCACCCACGACAATGAAATGAGGGGCGAGCAACTGCTGTCACAGATTGCTTGCGTGCTGCGAGGCACAGGCGCGAAGAAAGTCAACCTCATAGGACACAGTCAGGGCGCACTCGCTGCGCGCTATGCCGCGGCGCTTGCGCCAAACGTCGTCGCTTCGGTCACCTCCGTCAGTGGCCCGAACCACGGCTCGGAGCTCGCCGACTTCCTGCGCAGGGCACTGATTCCGGGCAAGCTTCCCGAAGCCGTCGCACAGAACGTGGCGACACAATTTGCCGACTTGCTGTCACTCCTGAGCGGCAGCGTGACATTGCCGCAGAATGCGTTAGCCGCACTCAACGCATTGACCACGGTCGGCGTCGGTCAATTCAATGACAAATTTCCCCAGGGACTGCCGCAAACCTGGGGCGGGCATGGTCCTGAGCAAGTCAACGGCGTGCGCTACTACTCGTGGAGCGGGGTTGTTGCGCAATCCACGTTGCCAGTGCTGGATCCGGTTCAAGCAACCTGCCGGGTCCTGTCGCAATATTTCACCACCGAACCCCAGCAGAATGATGGTTTCGTCGGACGCTTCAGTAGCCATCTCGGCCAAGTGATCCGTTCCGATTACCCAATGGATCATTTGGCCAGCCTGCGGCGGAGCGCGGGCACAAAAGCGCCCTCGCCGGATCCGATCGACCTGTACGTCGAACATGCCCAGCGTCTGCAAGCGGCGGATCTATGAATCGGGCAAGGAACGCAGAATGGAACTTTGCCGAGAATTCGCCGACTGATTCCGGTACGCTCCACCTTTTATTGAAACAGTTCGGAGAATTCCCCATGGCCAAAGCCACTGCCCGCCACATCCTGGTTTCCAGCGAAGACAAGTGCAACGAACTCAAGGCTCAGATCGAAGCCGGCGCCGATTTCGCTGAAGTCGCCAAAGCCAACTCCACCTGCCCGTCCAGCCGTCAGGGCGGCGATCTGGGCTCGTTCGGTCCAGGCCAGATGGTCAAGGAATTCGACACCGTGGTATTCAGCGCGCCGATCAACGTCGTGCAAGGCCCGGTAAAAACCCAGTTCGGTTATCACCTGCTGGAAGTCACCAGCCGTCAGGACTGACTCGTCGTCCGATTGCTGACAACGGCCCGCCTTCTGGTGGGCCGTTGTGTTTCAGTTACACATACGGCTGGCGAGTGGCGCGCGGGTCGCGTACAACTTGCGCTTATCGATTTTGCGTTCCAAGGCTGACGATGCGACTGGTTTTTCCCACACTGATGCTCACCGCCCTCGCCTTTCTCATTGGCGCCGCTGGCGTGAACGCTGCCCCGCAACACGCACTGACCGTTTACGGCGAACCGGCCAAATACCCCGCCGGTTTCAGCCATTTCGACTACACCAATCCGCAAGCGCCGAAGGGCGGGACGATGCGGCGCTCGGCCATCGAGATCGGCCACTTCGACCATTTGCTGCCTTATATAGACAAAGGCATCGGCGTGACGCAGATCGACGGCCTGCTGTACTCGCCGCTGGCCCAACGCTCGCTGGACGAGCCTTACACCGTCTATGGTCTGGTTGCGCAGAAGATGGAACGTTCGGACGACGGTCTTTCGCTACGTTTCTTCATCAACCCGAAGGCGCGCTTTGCCGATGGCAAACCGATTACCGCCGAAGACGTGCGCTACACCTACAACCTGCTGATGACCCAGGGCAGCCTGCGTTATCGCACCCAGTTTGCCGACGTCAAAGGCGTCGAGATCGAGGCACCGCTGACCGTGCGCTTCGACTTCAAAAGCAACGAAAACCGAACTTTGCCGCTGGACATCGCGACCTTGCCGGTATTCCCCGAACACTGGTGGAAGAGCCGCGATTTCGCCGGCGGCGGTGGTTATGAACCGCCGCTGGGCAGCGGGCCGTACCGGGTTGGCAAGGTCGACTCCGGGCGCAGTATCACGTTCGAACGCAATGGCGACTGGTGGGGCAAGGACCTGCCGGTCAGCCGCGGCCTGTACAACTTCGACCATTTCAGCATCGAGTATTTCGGCGACACCGATGTCGCCCGCCAGGTGCTGCGTGGTGGCGCCTATGACTACAACCGCGAGTTTTCCGCGACCGGCTATTCGATCGGCTACGACAGCCCTGCCCTCAGCGATGGCCGTTTGCAGAAAGCCCACCTCGCCACTGAAGCGCCGCAATCGGCCCAGGGTTTCGTGTTCAACCTGCAAAAGCCGATGTTCCAGGACCGCCGCGTGCGCCAGGCACTGGCGATGCTCTGGGATTTCGAATGGAGCAACCGGCAGATGATGCGTAACGTCTATATCCGCCAGCAGAGTTACTTCTCCAACACCGATCTCGCCGCCCGGCAGTTGCCCGATACGCAGGAGTTGAAAATCCTTGAACCGCTGCGCGGTCAGGTGCCTGAGGAAGTGTTCAGCAAAGTCTTCGAAGCACCGAAGACCGATGGCAGCGGCATCATCCGTGACAAGCAGTTGCAAGCCCTGAAACTGCTCGAGCAGGCCGGCTGGAAACCGGATGGCGACCAGTTGGTCAACAGCGCCGGCGAACCGCTGAGCTTCACTTTTCTGGTCAGCCAGAATGGAATGGACCGCCTGCTGTTGCCTTACAAGCGCACGCTGAAACAGATCGGCATCGAGCTCAATATTCGCCGCATCGACGCCTCGCAATACGTCAATCGCCTGATGAGTCGCGACTACGACATGATCGTCACCGGCTACCCCGTTACTACTTCTCCGGGCGGCGAGTTGCTCAACTACTTCGGCTCGGCAGCGGCCAACGATCCCGGCGCGAACAATTACATGGTGTTGAAAAACCCGGCGGTCGATACCTTGATCAACGGCCTGATCCGCGCCTCTACTCAGTCGGACATGCTGCATTACGCCCATGCGCTGGACCGAGTGCTGCAATGGAACTACTACTGGATTCCCAACTATTACCCGCCGGGCACTTCGACCGTGTGGTGGAACCGCTTCGGCATTCCCACGGTGCAGGCGAGCAATGACGAAGCCATCGAGAGCTGGTGGGAAATCAGCCGCACGCCACTGACCAATCAACAGATGACCGCTGAGAAAATCAGTCGCGGCAGACCCGGAGGACCGCACTGATGTGGGGTTACATACTGCGGCGCCTGCTGCTGATCATTCCGACGCTGGTGATCATCCTGCTGGTCAATTTCGTGATCATTCAGGCCGCGCCCGGCGGACCGGTCGAACAAGCCATCGCCCACCTGCAAGGCATTGGCGGTGCCAGTGTTGGCGGCGGTGCCAGCGAGACCTCGAGCTCTGCCTCGCGCGCCAGCCGCGGCCTTGATCCGCAACTGATCAAGGACATCGAAAAGCAGTACGGTTTCGACAAACCGGCCCACGAGCGTCTGTGGCTGATGCTGAAGAATTACGCGCAACTGGACTTCGGCAAGAGCTTCTTCCGTGGCGCGACAGTCACCGACCTGATTCTGGAAAAGATGCCGGTGACCATTTCGCTCGGGCTGTGGGCGACGCTGATCACCTATCTCGTGTCGATCCCGCTGGGCATCCGCAAGGCTGTGCACCACGGCAGCCATTTCGATATCTGGAGCAGCACGGCGATCATCATCGGTTACGCCATGCCGGCGTTTCTGTTCGCGATGTTCCTGATCGTCGTATTCGCCGGCGGCACTTCGCTCAACTGGTTTCCGGTGCGCGGGCTGGTGTCGGACAACTTCGAATCGCTGTCGACACTGGGCAAGATTGCCGATTACTTCTGGCATCTGGTGCTGCCGGTCACGGCGCTGGTGATCGGTGGATTCGCGACGCTGACGATCCTTACAAAAAACTCGTTCCTCAATGAAATCACCCGACAGTATGTAGTGACGGCCCGCGCCAAAGGCTTGAGCGAACGCCGCGTGCTGTACGGACACGTGTTTCGCAACGCCATGCTGTTGGTGGTCTCGGGGATACCTCAGGCGTTCATCAGTGTGTTCTTCGCCGGCTCACTGCTGATCGAAGTGATCTTCTCCCTCGATGGCCTTGGGCGCATGAGTTACGAAGCAGCGGTATCGCGGGATTATCCGGTGGTGTTCGGCTCACTGTTCATCTTCACCCTGTTCGGCCTGCTGATAAAACTGATCGGCGACCTGTGCTACACCCTGGTCGACCCGCGTATCGACTTCGCCGCGAGGAATGCCTGATGTTCAAGCTCTCGCCTTTGGGTCGTCGCCGTTTCGAACGTTTCAAGAAAAACCGTCGTGGCTGGTGGTCGCTGTGGCTGTTCATCGGCCTGTTCATCCTGACGCTGGGTGGCGAGTTGATCGCCAACGACAAACCGTTGATGGTCAGTTATCAGGGCCAGTGGTACTTCCCGGTGTTCAAGCGCCATACCGAACAGGAGTTCGGCGGCCAACTGCCGTTTCAGGCCGATTATCGCAGCGAGTACGTGCAGAATCTGATACGCAAGGACGATGGCTGGTTGCTGTTCCCGCCGATTCCGTTCAGCGACGACACCCCCAACTATGATCTGAACAAACCGGCGCCAAGTCCTCCGACCTCGGTGAACTGGCTGGGCACCGACGATCAGGCGCGCGATGTGCTGGCGCGGGTCATCTTTGGCGCTCGGGTGTCGATTCTGTTTGCCTTGATGCTGACATTTGTCAGTGCGCTGATCGGTATCGCCGCCGGCGCATTGCAGGGGTATTACGGTGGCTGGGTCGACCTGCTCGGACAACGCGTGCTGGAGGTATGGTCGGGGCTGCCGGTGCTGTATCTGCTGATCATCCTCTCCGGTTTCGTCGAGCCGAATTTCTGGTGGCTGCTGGGGATCATGGCGCTGTTTTCATGGTTGGCGCTGGTCGATGTGGTGCGCGCCGAGTTCCTGCGCGGGCGCAATCTGGAATACGTCAAAGCAGCGCGCGCCCTGGGCTTGACTGACCGCAAGGTGATCTTCCGGCACATCCTGCCCAACGCAATGAACGCGACGCTCAGCTACCTGCCGTTCATTCTGACCGGAGCGATTTCGACGCTGACCGCGCTGGATTTCCTCGGTTTCGGCATGCCGGCCGGCAGCGCTTCGCTGGGCGAACTGATCGGTCAGGGCAAGCAGAACCTGCAAGCACCGTGGCTCGGGTTGACCGCGTTCTTTACCCTGGCGCTGATCCTCTCCTTGTTGGTATTCATCGGCGAAGCGTTACGTGACGCTTTTGACCCTCGATCCTGAAGCGTGACCATGACTGAAAACCTGATTGAAATCCGCCACCTCAATGTCGCCTTCCATGGTCAGACCGTGGTGCGTGACCTGTGCCTGGATATCCGCCCCGGTGAGTGCCTGGCTCTGGTCGGCGAATCGGGCTCGGGGAAATCGGTGACCGCGCATTCGATCCTGCAACTGCTGCCTGAGAGCGAGGCGCAAACCCGTGGCAGCATCCGCTATCGCGGGCAGGAACTGCTCGGTGCTGATCCGAAGGTCTTGCGAGAACTGCGCGGCAATCGCATCGCGATGATCTTTCAGGAGCCGATGACTTCGCTCAATCCGTTGCACACCATCGAAAAGCAGATCGGCGAAACTCTGTTGCTGCACCGCGGCCTCGGCGGCAAGCAAGCGCAGCAGCGCATTCTCGAATTGCTCGGACTGGTCGGCATTCAAAAGCCCAAGGAACGCCTGAAAGCCTATCCGCATCAACTCTCTGGCGGGCAACGGCAACGGGTGATGATCGCCATGGCCCTGGCCTGCGAACCGGAGTTGTTGATTGCCGACGAGCCGACAACGGCACTGGATGTCACCGTGCAACGCAAGATTCTCTTGCTGCTCAAGTCCCTGCAACAGCGCCTGGGCATGTCGCTGCTGCTGATCAGTCACGATCTCAATCTGGTGCGCAGCATCGCGCAGCGGGTGTGTGTGATGAAGGCTGGCGAGATCGTCGAGCAGGCACCCTGCGAAACCCTGTTCACCGAACCCAAACACCCTTACAGCTGCGTGCTGTTGAACGCTGAGCCGGAAGGTGAAGCCCTGCCCCGTGACGAACGTGAAAATGTGCTGGAAGTCGCTGACCTGCGCGTCGATTTCCAGGTCGGCGGCGGGCTGTTCAGGCGCAAGCAGTATCTGCGCGCAGTCGATGGCATCAGTCTGAATATTCAGCGCGGCAAGACCTTGGGCATTGTTGGCGAATCCGGTTCGGGCAAGTCGACGCTGGGTCAGGCGATCCTGCGCTTGCTGGATTCCGAGGGCAGCATTCGCTTTCAGGGCGAAGCGCTGGACGGCCTCAATCAAAAGCAGCTGCGGCCGTGGCGGCGGCAGATGCAGGTGGTGTTTCAGGACCCGTTTGGCAGCCTGAGCCCGCGCATGTCGGTGGCACAGATCATCAGCGAAGGTCTGGAAGTGCATTGCGAGTCGACCGCTAATGAATGTGATGAGCAAGTGATTCGCGTGCTCAAGGAAGTCGGCCTCGACCCGGAAAGCCGCCATCGCTACCCGCATGAATTTTCCGGCGGCCAACGCCAGCGCATTGCCATCGCCCGGGCCTTGGTGCTGAAACCGGCGCTGATCCTGCTCGATGAACCGACCTCGGCCCTCGATCGCACCGTACAGAAACAAGTGGTCGCCCTGCTCCGTGATTTGCAGGAAAAATACGGTTTGACCTACCTGTTCATCAGCCATGATCTGGCGGTGGTACGCGCGTTGGCGCATGACATGATCGTGATCAAGGACGGTCAGGTGGTCGAGCGTGGTGCCAGTCACGACGTGTTTGACAACCCGCAGCATCCCTACACCAAGGAGCTGTTGGCGGCGGCGCATCCGGGGTAGGTTTTTTTCTGCTAATTCGCGGCGCGGCATTCGCGAGCAGGCTCGCTCCCACATTTGGAATGCAGGCCCCTGTGAGAGCGAGCCTGCTCGCGAAGGGATCGGTACCGGCAACAAACAATCAGGATCAGCCTCCATGAACACCACCGAAAGCCTCAAGGACTACCAACGGGTGCGCACTCTGGCGATCCGTTCGCTGTTCGAGATCATCGAGCAATCCAGTGAGGGCACGGTGATTGTCGATCGCGATGCGAACATCGTCTGGATGAACGAACGCTATGCCCGGCGCTTTGGTCTCGAATCGGCGGCAGGCGCTATCGGCAAGCCTTGCGAAAGCGTGATCCCCGGGAGTTTGCTGCGCGAGGTGGTGCGCACCGGTCGGCCGATTCTGCTGGACATGCAGGACACCCCAAAGGAACCGCTGGTGGTGATGCGCCTGCCGATCCACGACGATGCCGGCAGCGTGATCGGCGCCATCGGTTTTGCCCTGTTCGACGAGTTGCGCACGCTGTCGCCGATGCTCAAGCGTTACCTGAGCATGCAGGAGGAACTGGCCTCGACCCGCTCGCTGCTGCGTGCGCGGCAGACCAAATACAACTTCGCCCACTTCATCGGTACCAGCGCTGCCAGCCTCGAAGTCAAACGACGTGCGCGACGAAGCGCCAGCGCTGATTCGCCCGTGTTGCTGCTGGGAGAAACCGGCACTGGCAAAGAGTTACTCGCACAAGCCATTCACAGCGCTTCGCCGCGCGCGCACAAAGCCTTCGTCAGTATCAACAGCGCGGCAATTCCAGAGGCGCTGCTGGAAGCCGAATTTTTCGGCACGGCACCCGGCGCCTTCACCGGCGCTGACCGCAAGGGCCGCACCGGTAAATTACAAATCGCTCAGGGTGGCACACTGTTTCTCGACGAGATCGGCGATATGCCGCTACCGCTGCAAAGCAAACTGTTGCGCGTGTTGCAGGAAAAGGAGTTCGAGCCGGTCGGCTCCAATGAAGTGATTCAGAGCGATGTGCGGGTAATCGCCGCGACGTCGACGGATTTGCAGGCAGCGATCAAGCGCGGCGAATTTCGCGCCGATTTGTACTACCGCCTCAATGTGCTGCCGATCCAGGTGCCGCCGCTGCGCGAACGTCTCGATGATCTGCCGGCGCTGAGCGAGGCGATTCTCGAAGAACTGCGCAGCCAGCATGAACTGCACCGCGATGCGCTGGCGCTGTTGGGCCAGCATGCCTGGCCGGGCAACATCCGTGAGTTGCGCAATGTGTTGGAGCGGGCGGCGTTGCTCAGTGATGACCTCATGCTGACCGAGCAGGATATTCGCGGGGCGATTGGCACGTTTACTCCCGTTGCGCGGACGTCCGAGCCGAGCACGCACGCATCGGCTCGGGAGACATTCGCGCAGGCGCGGGCGCGCTTTGATCGGCAGTTGATCGAATCGACCCTGGCGCAATGCGCGGGGAAGGTACCGGAGGCTGCGGTTCGGCTGGGTCTGGGGCGGTCGACGCTGTACAAGAAAATGGCTGCGCTGGGGATTGTCGAGTCTACATAAAGAGATATCGAATCTCTGTATGAAGACAAAACAAAAGCTTCGCGAGCAGGCTCGCTCCCACAGGGGAATGCATGTCATATGTGGGAGCGAGCCTGCTCGCGAAGGCTCCGGCCCATTCAAAGAAAATCTCAACTAAGAGACAAAAACAGCTTCGAGAACTCGACCGAGATCTAATTTCCTTATATTTCAAACAGTTAGAAGATTGGCACAAATCTCGCTAACACCTCTCCACACCCGTTTCACCCACAAAAATAACAATCTGGAGAGACACACCATGAGTGTGATCATTGCCTTGGCAGCCCTGACGCTGCTGATGCTCGCCGCCTACCGTGGCTACAGCGTCATCCTCTTCGCCCCGATCGCTGCTCTCGGCGCGGTGCTGCTGACCGATCCGTCCGCCGTTGCCCCCGCGTTCACCGGGGTGTTCATGGACAAGATGGTCGGTTTCATCAAGCTCTACTTCCCGGTATTTCTGCTCGGCGCGGTGTTCGGCAAGCTCATCGAACTGTCCGGTTTCTCGCGCTCGATCGTCGCCGCTGCGATTCGCCTGCTCGGTACCAAACAAGCAATGCTGGTGATCGTGCTGGTGTGCGCCCTGCTCACTTATGGCGGCGTGTCGTTGTTCGTCGTTGTCTTCGCCGTTTATCCGTTTGCAGCGGAGATGTTCCGCCAGAGCAATATCCCCAAGCGTTTGATTCCGGCGACCATTGCCCTCGGTGCATTCTCGTTCACCATGGACGCCCTGCCCGGCACGCCGCAAATCCAGAACATCATCCCCAGCACCTTCTTCAACACCACCGCATGGGCGGCGCCGTGGCTGGGGGTGATCGGCACGATTTTCGTGTTCTGCGCCGGCATGCTGTTTCTGCAGCGCCAACGCAACAAGGCGCAACGTGCCGGCGAAGGCTACGGCACTGAACTGCGCAACGAACCGGAAACTGCCGAAGACCTGAAGCTGCCCAACCCGTGGATTGCCCTGTCGCCATTGCTGGCCGTGGGCATCATGAACCTGCTGTTCACCCAGTGGATTCCGCAGTGGTATGGCAAGACCCACAGCCTCGCACTGCCGGGCATGGCCGCGCCGGTCACTACCGAAATCGCCAAGCTCACGGCGATCTGGGCGGTGCAGGCGGCGTTGCTGGTCGGCATCCTCATGGTGCTGGCGTTCGGCTTTAAGGCGATTAAAAGCAAGCTCGCCGAAGGCAGCAAAAGTGCGGTCAGCGGTGCGTTGCTCGCGGCCATGAACACCGCGTCTGAATACGGCTTTGGTGCGGTAATCGCTTCGCTGCCGGGCTTTCTGGTGCTGGCCGACTGGCTCAAGCAGATTCCCAATCCGTTGGTCAACGAAGCCATCACCGTGACGCTGCTCGCCGGCATCACCGGTTCGGCCTCGGGCGGCATGAGCATTGCGCTGGCGGCGATGTCCGAGCAGTTCATCAGTGCAGCACATGCGGCGAATATCCCGCTGGAAGTGCTGCACCGCGTGGCCGCGATGGCCAGTGGCGGCATGGACACCCTGCCGCACAACGGCGCGGTGATCACCCTGCTGGCGGTGACCGGATTGACCCACCGCGAAGCCTACAAAGACATTTTCTGTATTACGCTGATCAAGACCCTCGCGGTTTTCGTGGTGATCGGCACTTTCTACGCCACTGGTATTGTGTGAGGTATTCATGACCACTCTTTCCGGCAAGACAGCTTTGGTGACCGGCTCCACCAGCGGTATCGGCCTGGGCATCGCGCTGACCCTCGCAAAGGCTGGCGCCAACCTGATTCTCAATGGCTTCGGCGATGCTTCGAAGGTGATCGCCGAAGTCGCTCAGTTCGGCGGCAAGGTCGGCCATCATCCCGCCGATGTCAGCGACCGAGCGCAGATTGCCGACATGGTCGCCTACGCCGAGCGCGAGTTTGGCGGCGTCGACATTCTGGTCAACAACGCCGGCATTCAGCACGTTGCGGCGGTAGAAGAGTTTCCGGTTGAGCGCTGGGATTCGATCATTGCGATCAACCTGTCATCGGTGTTCCACAGCACCCGTTTGAGTCTGCCGGGCATGCGCCGCAAGAACTGGGGGCGCATTATCAATATCGCCTCGGTGCATGGCCAGGTCGGCTCCACCGGCAAAGCCGCGTACGTTGCCGCCAAGCATGGCGTGATCGGCCTGACCAAAGTGGTCGGGCTGGAAACCGCGACCAGCAATGTCACCTGCAATGCGATCTGTCCGGGCTGGGTGTTGACGCCGCTGGTGCAGAAGCAGATCGACGATCGCGCGGCCAAGGGCGTCGATCCGCAGCAGGCGCAGCATGATCTGCTGGCGGAAAAACAGCCCTCGCTGGAGTTCGTCACACCGCAGCATCTGGGTGAGCTGGTGCTGTTCTTGTGCAGCGAAGCCGGCAGCCAGGTGCGCGGCGCGGCGTGGAACATTGATGGTGGCTGGCTGGCGCAATAAACACCTGGCCATTGTGGGAGCGAGCCCGCTCGCGAATGCGGTTTATCAGACACAGTTCGGGATACTGAGACAACGCTTTCGCGAGCAGGCTCGCTCCCACAGGGAATGATCTCCCTGGCCTGTACGAATCCGATAAGAAGAGGCAAGCCCATGTCCGACATTCTCTGGCAACCCGACACCCAGCGTATCGCCGGTTCGCGTATGGATGCCTTCCGGCGCGATATCAATCAGCGGCATTCGCTCAAGCTCGACGGCTACCCTGCCCTGCACCAATGGAGCATCGATCAGCGCCCGGCGTTCTGGCAGGCGATCGTCGATTTCTTCGACATCCGCTTCCACACTCAGCCCGACGCCGTCTTGCGTGAAGGTGCAGAAATGCCCAGCGCCGAGTGGTTCCCCGGCGCGACCCTGAACTTCGCCGAACACCTGTTGCGCCGACGCGACGATGCCGTGGCCGTGATCGCAGTTGCAGAGAATGGTCAGCGCGAACAACTGACCTGGGCCGAGTTGGCCGAACAGGTCGCCGGGTTTCAGGCGAGCCTGCGCGCGGCGGGCGTTGGCCGGGGTGATCGCGTGGCGGCGTGCATGCCCAACACCTGGCAAACCCTGGTGGCGATGCTGGCCACTACCAGCCTCGGCGCGATCTGGTCCTGCTCGTCACCCGACTTCGGCACCCACGGCGTGATCGATCGCTTTGGCCAGATCGAACCGAAAGTGCTGCTCACCTGTGCCGGTTATCAATACGCCGGAAAAACCCTGGATCAGACCGCCAAGCTCAACGAAATCCTTGCACAACTGCCGTCACTGCAGCAGTTGATCATCGTCCCGTACGCCCGTCCGCAAGCGCGCATCGAGGATTATCAAACCCACGCTGATGTCTGCTTGTGGGAAGACTTCTATCAACCCGGCGGCGAACCGGTTTTCACCCCGGTGCCGTTCAATCATCCGCTCTACGTGCTGTACTCCAGCGGTACCACCGGCGTGCCGAAATGCATCGTCCACAGCACCGGCGGCGTGCTGCTGCAACACGTCAAGGAACATGGTTTGCACTGCGACCTCGGTCCCGGTGATCGCTTGTTCTACTACACGACCTGCGGCTGGATGATGTGGAACTGGCTGGTCTCGGCACTCGCAGTGGGCAGCGCCGTGGTGCCCTACGACGGCTCGCCGTTCCACCCGGATCACCAGCGCCTGCTCGACCTGATCGACGATGAACGCATCAGCGTGTTTGGCACCAGTCCGAAATTCCTCGCGACGCTGGAAAGCAGCGGCGCCAAGCCCCGCGAAAGTCATGATTTGAGCAGTTTGAAAACCCTGCTGTGCACAGGCTCGGCTTTGTCACCGCAAAGCTACGATTTCGTTTATCGCGACTTCAAAACCGAGGTGTGTCTGGCCTCGATGTCCGGTGGCACCGACATCGTTTCGTGCTTCGTCAATGGCAACCCGCTGTCAGCGGTACGTCGCGGAGAAATCATGGGCAAGAGCCTGGGCATGGCCGTCGAGGTGTGGAACGACGCTGGCCAGCCGGTGATCGGTGAGAAAGGTGAACTGGTCTGCACGCGGCACTTCCCGGCGATGCCGATCGGCTTGTGGAATGACCCCGACGGCACAAAACTGCACCAGTCTTATTTCAGCCAGTTTCCCGGCGTGTGGGCACAGGGTGATTACGCCGAGCAAATGCGCGATGGAGCGATGATGATCCATGGCCGTTCGGATGCGGTGTTGAATCCGGGCGGCGTGCGCATCGGCACGGCGGAGATTTATCGGCAGGTCGAGAAAATCAGTGAAGTGCTGGACAGCGTCGCCATCGGTCAGCAATGGCAGGAGGATGTGCGCGTCGTGTTGTTCGTGCGTTTGCGCGACGGCGTCGAGCTGGGTGAAGGGCTTGAACAGCGAATCCGCGAAGTGATCCGCGCCAGTACCACACCCAGGCATGTTCCCGCACGCATCGTCGCAGTAACCGATATACCGCGCACCATCAGCGGCAAAATCGTAGAGCTGGCGGTGCGCGATGTCGTGCATGGGAGGCCAGTGAAAAATACCGATGCACTGGCCAATCCCGAAGCGCTGGAGCAGTTTCGGGATCGGCGCGAACTGGCCATGACCGAAGTTATTAAACACTGAATTTCGTCTGGCGCAGCCTCAATTCAGCTGTATTACAACTTCACCGGTGAGGGGCTGATCTCCACTGGCTTCGATCGCTGCGCGCATGATGCTGAGATTCAGCGAAAACAACGCTTCGTTTGTTTTCAACAAACTGAGCAAGGCAATAACGAGCATCAGCGAGTCTGCATTGAGGAGCGCTTGAGCACTTTCGTGAAAACTGCCAGTGATAGGCTCAGACCGGGGCAAGCGTCCCTTTGCCAAGTTTAGTAAAGGCGCCACATCCAAACCGACCTTACCATCTCGGGTCGCCCCCTCGGCAGTGATCAGACTGGTCTTGGCGGGGTTGACCCGAATCATTTCGTGGATGAGGTCATCAGCGATTTCGCCGTAACCTGTCAGGCTGAATCGCTGGTTGAAGTTACGTGTATTGACCGTCATGTACTGAACACGCTTTTTATCTGTAGCTCCTGCGCTCTTCCATTTGCTGTAATCGAATGGATTTACCTCAATGACGCCATCATCTAGTTTCAGGCTATCCAACAGGAAATTACTGGCGGACGTTCCGCCGAAATCCAGCCTGATGGCGCTTAGCAGATTGGACAATTCGTCACGCGCCGCCGAGGTACTGCCAAAAAACAATCCAATCGCGGGGTCGGTTTTGAAATTCAGCGCCGGCGAGCCCAGCATTTCAATTGCGCTGTCTATTTTGAAACGGGCCAGTGGCAGACTGCGCTCGAGAATGTGAGCTGTAAAAACACCCGGAACCGGTTTCTGCAGTAATGGCAGACTAAACTTCTCTTGCAGGTCGAAATTGACGAGTCGTTTTCCCCACGGCTTACCTAGCCGATTGGCCGCGTACCACTCACTGCTTTTCTTGATGGCACAGACATTGAAAGAAGACGCGGTGCTTCCAAGCGGGCGCCACCTCCCGAAACCAACATCGGTAGCATTCGCCAGCTTGTGAAATTCCCGCGCCGTACCGGTGAGTCTGCTCATCTGGACAACGGCAGATTCCACGACTTTTGCGCCCGACGCGCCCAAATGCATGACGCTTTTGAACAATGCTTTTGACGCTTGGTATCCAGCAGTTGGCAATCCATCAATCGGATTGAAAGTGGAGACTGTCAGAGAAATGCCAAACTTGACGAGGCTGCCGATTTTTGCCGTTAACGAAACTGTTTTGGCTGCGATATGCAGAATTTTAGCCGGGGCACCCAGTACAGTGAAGAAAATACCGATAGCATCCATCGTGCACGCGTAAATTCCGTCAACCACCTGATTTCTATTTCCGGAAGCCAAGTCTTCGATACATTTCTTGAACGGGACACACAGGTCAATGATATACGTCAGCACCTCGTTATAAGTGTTCTCCGCACGCTCTTTATCAGTGTATTCGGTGAAGACTTCCCTGAAATCCTGGAGGCTGCCCAAAGGTCTGTTCTTCACAACAAATTGGGCAATATTTTCGATATGCTCATTTACGAAAAACTGATAATTATTACGAACGACCCGCGACGCAGAAGTCGGAGCGATAACAGTGCCAAGTTTCTCTATAACCATAATCCCAGAGGCATTCGGCGACGGCTTTTTTCCGACAATGTAGCTATCGAAATCAGTTGGAACGTTATGCGTGGGGGGCAAAGGGAAAAATGCATCATTGGGCTCCCCTGTATATTCAACCCTTCCAGGCATGTTCATTTTTTGGGTATAAATAATCAATTTGCCTAGCTCATCGTTTCTTCTGCACTCCCCCAGCAAGGTAAACATTTCATAGCATAAAGTCTGATTATTCCCGAAGGAAGCTATCATAATTACGCCGAACCGCCCCACCGCCTGGTCTTTCTTCAGCTGAACTTCTATGTTTTTTGGTGGCTGATTACCCGCGCCGACCAAGTTATAATTAGCCGATGACGGATAGTAAATCTCTGCAACCGAAGGACGTACAGTAAAAAACGTGATCTTGCTTGAGGCAAAGACATCTCGATCGGCTCGAGGCATTCCTGCTATCGCCAGCTTTATGTTTGAAGCCATCGCCTTATGAATATTGCAGTGATAGCTAACGAGCTCAGCTTCGAATGCTGGTTTGATGGCAGGCAAGGCCAAAAGCTGCGGATACTTATCGAAAATGCCGGGCTCTTTATTCCAATCCCATGTTCCGGACGCCAGCAACCCTTCGATATGAAGATCAAGCATCGACACTCTCATTGCAGAATAAGTCTCAGGACGCAAAAGAGGTTGTTCAATAACATCAAAATCAGCAACCGCCTGCTTCAATGCAGTCATCGCCAGTCGTTTCCGATTGGGCGGAGCCGCCCCAAATGCCTTGATTCCCAAAACAATATCATCCACGTGCGTTTTATACGCATTCAAAGCGTCTTGAGCTGCTGTAAGAGCAGACGTGCTCAGTTGCTCATGAGTGATGACTTCATTCATCAATGCCCAGTCAATGATAGGGTCGATCGCAGTAATACCTTGCAGCTCCCCCAGTACCGGGCTGACCGTTTCCATGCTTGCAAACTTCATGACTTGTTCATATGTCATGAAGCGAGAGACGCCTCGACAATTGATCTCGATAAAGCTCACCGCCTGGCAAAACGTCACCCAGCCGATCGAGCCAGCGTAAAGCTCTTGGGGCAGATTTTTAACCAAGAGACAAGGCGCTACATGAGCCAGGAGCAGGTGGGAAGCGAGAGGAATAATCGAGTGCGAATGGCCCTTTGCTACAAGGTAAGCCTCAAAATTTTCACGTATGGCATATAACGGCCTATCAGCCATGGTGCTCGAATCGTATATATCAAAGGTTCCGATGCAGTTGCGCTTACCAGTAACGCCTATGGATGAATCCAACTGCAAAATTATTGCGGTGAGCAATACCTGAGCTAGATCGTCACCACTGATTTCCTCGGAATCCTTCGCCCCCCACCAGTCCAGTGCAATGACGTATTCCTTGGCAATTTTCTGCGACGCTGGATGACGAACCAGCATTGCAACGACCTCGTTAGCGCTGTCCCAATTAACGGTAGTAACGTTATACGGTCTGACGCTTCTGAAGATTGTGTTAAGTAGATTCTCATTCGCAGGGAAAAGTTTACTCGTCACTGCGCGAATCTCTGCACACTGCTGTGGTGTCAAGGTGATCGACGTATCATTTAGCCCAGTTATCTGCCCCCAGTAATTACCAAAATCATCTCCTTCAGGCCACTTCCACTCCAAAAAGCCAATCAAGCTTTCTAGTTTTTCTCTGTCATCCGGCACGTTGAACCCGTGAAAACGCAACCACTGCGACAACAGCACTGCGTTATCAAGGTGAACGAATCCACCAAGACCTGCTGCAATAGCAACTAACTTCTCGAACTTCTCATTCGCGTCGGGATTACTCTTGACGTTATCCGATACATCCATCCACCCTTCATGAGTAACGTATATGTGAATTTCACCCGAAGACGTAACCCTACTGTAGGTGCCGGAGCCGAGTAAGCTCATCAGATCCTGAAGCATCTCGCTGGCCGGTTTCTGTAAACGTCCAAAAGAGGATTCAGGCGAGAGCCAGATGATCTTTTGGTCGTCGTTTGAAATATCCCGCGCAACGTCTTCCGGAGCTTCAACAAGAAATCTTTTCAACTGGCCTAGAAGTGCCATTCGTTCTAATTCATCTGCGGCAGAACAACGCACATTATCGGCAGCGCTCAATTTGGAAAGAGCACCTGCACCACATCGATTTTTCATTTTATTGACCTGTTTATTTACATGGACTTGCTATCGAGATCGCAAATCTAATAAAAACAGGCCAAACCACAACTAACCAAGTATTAGTCTAGATTTCAAACATCTATCACCTGACCGCTCAGCAGCCTACAGACACGACAACTTACTCCACCAACCCCCAATCCCCTGTCGATGCTTTTTCGTTGATTGGAGAATCAAGTTTAAGCTTGATGCCTAACCGTAAGTTGTTTGTCGAATCCGCGTTTTTCAAAGCTTCTTCTACTGTAATAACACGCGCAAGGACTAACTGTAACAGTGCAGCATCGAATGTCTGCATGCCTGAGTCTTCGGATTTCTCCATGATACTTTTCAACTCAGCCAACTCATTGCGACGGAGCGCATCAGCAACAGTCGGCGTACCTAATAACACTTCCACGGCCGCCCTGCGCTGGCCGTCGACAGTGCGTACCAAGCGCTGCGAGATAAAGGCTTTCAGGTTGTTGCCCAATGTCTGCAACAGCTGCTCGCGCTTCTCCTCGGGAAACATATTGATGATGCGATCCAGCGCCTGATTGGCATTGGTCGCATGTAACGTGGACAACACAAGATGCCCTGTATCGGCAAACGAGAGCGCGTGCTCCATGGTTTCGCGGTCACGGATCTCACCAATCAGGACGACGTCCGGTGCCTGGCGTAAAGTGTTCTTCAGCGCGGCATGAAAGCTGCGCGTATCGACGCCAACCTCACGCTGATTGATGATCGAGCGCTTGTGCCGATGGATATATTCGATCGGGTCTTCGATGGTAACAATGTGTCCGGCACTGTGGCGGTTGCGATGATCGATCAGCGCCGCCAGGGAGGTCGACTTGCCCGAACTGGTAGCGCCGACAAAAAGAATCAGGCCACGTTTGAGCATCACCGTTTCCAGCAACACCGGCGGCAGTTTCAAGTCTTCGAACCGCGGGATGTCGAGCTTGACGTTGCGGATAACGATCGAAACGTCGTTGCGCTGCTTGAAAATGTTCACCCGGAACCGGCCGACGCCCGTTCGGGAGATTGCCAGGTTCATTTCCAGATCCCGGTCGAACTCCCGGCGCTGCTCGGCGTCCATCAGGGAGGTGGCGATGGCCGCGGTTTCGCCAGGTTTGAATGGCTGATCGCTGAGCGCCGTCAGCACACCATCAATGCGAGCGCTCGGTGGTGCGCCGGTGGAAAGGAAAAGATCCGAACCGTTTTTTTGCGACAATGTTGACAACAGTGCATCGATTTCCATGGCTGAAAGCACCCGCGAAGCATTGAATGAGCAGATTTGGCCTACGCTTGGCGCGGCTCCTGCAACAATGATAGACCCCGTCTCACCGAACCACGCTCAGGATTGAAACATGAATGCTGTACCCACCACCGATGACGCCCAGGCCCTGATCGCCCGCACCGACTGGAGCCGCAGTCCGCTGGGCGCCGCCGGCACCTGGCCGCAGAGTCTGCGCACAGCGGTGGACATCGTGATTCATTCGCCGATGCCGATGCTGCTGTTGTGGGGGCCGCAACTCACGCAGATCTACAACAATGGTTTTGCCCTGCTCGCCGGCAGCAAGCATCCCGAAGCCTTCGGCCAGCCAACGCATGAGATCTGGCCGGAAGTACGGGATTTTGCCGAGCCGATTTACCAGGCGGTGCTGCAAGGTCAGGTGCGCAGCTTCAGCGAGCAGCGTTTCAGCGTACAGCGGGACGGCAAAAAAACCGATTTCTGGCTGGACCTGACCTACAGCCCGATTCGCGATGAAACCGCACAGGTCGCCGGCATTCTGATCACTGCCATTGAGACCAACGAACGCCGCCGTATTGCCCTGGAATTGCAGCGCCGTTCCGAGGAAAGCCTCAAGGCTCAGCGCCAGTCCGAAGAGCGTCTGCAACTGGCCCTCGCCGCCGCCGACGCCGTCGGAACGTGGGACTGGGACATTGGCGAAGACCGATTCATTGCCGATGCGCATTTTGCCGAACTGCATGGCGTTGATCCGAGCAAGGCCGGGCAATTGCCGATCAGCGAATACATGCACGGGGTGCACCCCGAAGACCGCGCAATGGTTGCGCGCGGCATCAAGCACTGCATCACCCACGGCACCGAGTACGCTGAGGAATATCGCTTGTTGCAGGCCGATGGCACGCTGCGCTGGGTGTTCGCGCGCGGGCGTTGCTACAAGGATCATCATGGTCGGCCGATGCGCTTTCTCGGCTCGGCGCTGGACCTGACCGAACGCAAACACACCGAACAAGCGCTGCGTCAGAGCCAGACCGAATTGCAGTTGATCATCAACGCCATGCCGATCCTGATCAGCTATGTCGACGCCGAAGAACGTTTTCGCTTGAACAACGCAGCGTATCTCGACTGGTACGGCCTCACACCGCAAGAGTTGTACGGGCGCAAGATTCGCGAAGTCATCGGCGAAGAGGCGTATTTCCTGCGCGCACCGTACATCGCCGAAGCGCTGGCCGGGCGCGCCTGTTCCTTCAGTTTCTACACACCGCACCGCGATGGCAGCATCCGTCATGCCCTTATGAATTATCTGCCGCGACATGGCGCAGACGGTGCAGTGAACGGCTTCTACATCTTTGTCATCGACGAGACCGAGCGCAAGAAAACCGAAGAAGCCCTGCGTAATCTCAACGAGACCCTCGAAGAGCGGGTCAGCGCGCGCACCGAGCAACTGGCTCAGGCCAACGAGCGTTTGCAGAACGAGATGTTCGAACGCGAGCGCGCCGAAGATGCCTTGCGCCACGCGCAGAAGATGGAAGCCGTCGGCCAGCTCACGGGTGGCATCGCCCACGACTTCAACAACATGCTCACCGGCATTATCGGCAGTCTGGACTTGATGCAGCGCTACATCGCCAATGGTCGTGCCGACGAGATCGGCCGTTTTACCGAAGCGGCCGTGTCATCGGCCAATCGCGCGGCGGCGCTCACGCATCGCTTGCTGGCGTTCTCGCGGCGCCAGTCGCTGGACCGCAAGCAACTTAACGTCAATGAGCTGGTGCACTCGCTGGAAGATCTGATCCGCCGCACCAAAGGCGATCCGATCGACCTGCAACTGCGCCTGCCCGAAGACGTTTGGCCGGTGAGCACCGACGTCAGCCAGCTGGAAAATGCCTTGCTCAATCTGGTGATCAACGCCCGCGACGCGATGCCCGAAGGCGGCACGTTGCTGATCCAGACTGCCAACGTCTACCTCGACAGCAGTGACATCACCATTCTCGAACCGGTCAAGGCCGGGGAATATGTGATGCTCGCGGTCAGCGATAACGGCACCGGCATGACTCCGTCAATTCGCTCCAAAGCGTTCGATCCGTTCTTCACCACCAAGCCGATCGGCCAGGGCACCGGGCTCGGGCTGTCGATGATCTACGGTTTCGCCCAGCAATCCGGTGGTCACGTCAGCCTCGACAGCGTGCCGGGGCAAGGTACTTGCGTGCGCCTGTACTTGCCGCGCTTGCTTGAGCCGACGCCGGAAACCTCATCTGTGAAGAAAGCCGAACCGATTGCTGCTTCATCTTCTGGCGAAACCGCAATCGTGGTCGAGGATGACGCGGCGGTGCGCATGCTGGTGCTCGATCTGCTGAGGGAGCTGGGCTACAAAACCTTCGAAGCGGCAAACGCCAAGATCGCCCTGCCCTTGTTCGAGTCCGCGCAACGTGTCGATCTGCTGGTCACCGATGTCGGGCTGCCCGGCATGAACGGTCGCCAGTTGGCGGAAATTGCGCGCCAGCATCGTCCCGGCCTTAAAGTGCTGTTCATGACCGGTTACGCGCAGATTGCTGCCGAGCGCCAGGGCTTTCTTGAAGAGGGCATGGACATGGTCGCCAAGCCTTTTGTCCTGGAAGTGTTGGCGAGCAAGATTCGCAAGTTGAGCAACCCGACCCCGTGACTTGAGGCATAATCGCGCGCCCCGCTGTCACCCCGTTATCAGGTATTGCACGATGAAAGCCCAAGCCCGCCACATTCTGGTGAAAACCGCCGAAGAGGCCGAACAACTCAAACAGCGCATCGCCAAGGGCGAAGCATTCGATGTGCTGGCGAAGAAGTTTTCCACCTGCCCGTCCGGCAAACGCGGCGGTGATCTGGGCGAAGTACGTCCAGGACAGATGGTCGGCGCGATTGATGCGGTGATTTTCAAGAAACCACTGCGCACCGTGCATGGACCGATCAAGAGCAAGTTTGGTTATCACCTGGTGCAGGTGTTTTATCGGGATTGATCGGCTGGCTGTCGAGCTTCTTCGCGAGCAGGCTCGCTCCCACATTTCGACCGGATTTTCATCGTGGGAGCGAGCCTGCTCGCGAACCGATTGCGCAGCAAGCGGCCATTCTCTGACTACCTGGGGATCAGCGCCCCTGGCACCTGTATCACCTGACTGGCCAATTCATGTCCCGCTTGGGCCGCCTCTGCCGGGCTGCCGCCGAGCAAGCGCCGGGCCAGATATGCCGCACTGAACGAATCCCCCGCCGCCGTGGTGTCGACAACCTTGTCGACCTTTTGCGCCGGCACCTCAAACGCCTCCCCCTGACAACGAATCAGGCACGCCTCCGCGCCGCGCTTGAGCACCACTTCTGGCGTGCCAATCTGCGCATACGTCGCAAACACCTCAGCGCAATCGGCAAACCCGAACAACGCCTGTTCGTCATCCACGGTGAGCAACGCCAGATCGACATAGGGCAAGACGCTGCGATATGCCGCGCGGGCCTCTTCCACAGAAGCCCACAAGCGTGGGCGGTAGTTGTTGTCAAACACGATGCGCGCATCGCGCTGCCGGGCTTCGCTCAACGTCTTGATCAGGCGGGCACGGCCTTGCATGCCAAGTACGGCGAGGGTGATTCCGCTGAAATACAGCACGTCGTAGTCCGGCAAGGCCGCGAGAATCGGCTCGGCCGCAGGGGTAGTGAAGCAATCGCGTACCGCCGCTTCGTTGCGCCAGTACAGAAAGCGCCGCTCGCCGTTGGCGTCGGTCTGTATGCAATACAAACCGGGAAGCCGACCGGGCAAGCGCTGCACCAGATCGAGGCCGATGCCTTCGCTGCGCCAGATCTGGCACATTGCGTCACTGAAACTGTCATCGCCCAGCGCGGTAACGTAATCGACTTGCGCCTTGTCGCCCAGCGCGCGGGACAGGTACACGGCCGTATTGAGGGTATCGCCACCGAAGCTTTGCTGCAGACTGCCGTCGGCACGTTGTTGCAGTTCGATCATGCATTCGCCGATCAGGGCGATGCGTGGGGTGTTGGGCCCCAGAGGGCTGAGCGTGGTCATCTGGTAGGGTCTCTGGTCGTTCGGTGATGGCTGTTGTGGCGTCATCGCTGGCAAGCCAGCTCCCACATAGTCAAGGTGAACATAAATTGGGTAATCACCTCCGGCCCTGTGGGAGCTGGCTTGCCAGCGATTGGCCGCGCCTCGGTCTCAAGCCTTAGAAACAAGTCTCCATGGTCTCGATGACCGCCAACTGCTCATCCACCAGCAACCCAACACGCCATTTGTCAAACGTCAGGCACGGATGCGAAGTACCAAAGGAAATGATGTCGCCGACCCGCAGTTCTACACCCGGCGCCACGGTCATGAACGCATGCTGATCCATCACCGCCGTGACCTTGCACGCACCGATATCATCACCTGTCGCCGGCACCACACCGGCCTTGTAGCGCAACAACGGCACCGGCAAACCGGCGTCGAATGCGACGTCGCGCTTGCCCAGGGCGATCACCGCGAAACCCGGTTCCGGCAGCGACTGCACATGAGCCCAGACTTCCAGCGCCGGGCGCAGGCCTTCGTGCAGATCGCTGCGACGGTCGAGCACGCAGCACTGCGCCTCTTTGTAGATACCATGGTCGTGGGCCACGTAACTGCCCGGGCGCAACACACTGAGGAAGCGGCCAGCGGCGTTCTGGGTTTCGAAGGATTCGGCGATCAGGTCATACCAGGCTGAACCCGATGCGGTGATGATCGGTTTGGCAATGGCGAAAGCGCCGCTGTCCTGCAGCTGCACCGCCAGGCGCACCAGCGACGCGGCGAACTGGCGAATGCCACTGACCGCATGATCGCCATGAATCACGCCTTCGTAACCTTCAATGCCGGTCAGTGCCAGCGCCGGTTGCGCATCGATGGCCTTGGCCAGCTCGATGACTTCCTGCTCGCTGCGGCACCCGCAGCGCCCGCCAACCACGCCATATTCGATCATCACGTTGAGCTTGACCCCACGGGAAGCGAAGTAAGCCCCGAGGTCGGCGACGTTGTCCGGGTGATCGACCATGCAATAGAAATCGAACGTCGGATCGGCGAGCAGATCGGCAATCAACGCCATGTTCGGCGTGCCGACCAATTGATTGGCCATCAACACCCGACGTACGCCGTGAGCATAAGCGGCGCGGGTCTGGGTGGCGCTGGCGAGGGTGATGCCCCAGGCGCCGGCGTCGAGCTGTCGCTTGAACAGTGCCGGGGTCATGCTGGTTTTGCCGTGGGGCGCGAGTTCGGCGCCGCTGTCGCTGACAAATTTCTGCATCCAGCGAATGTTGTGCTCCAGCGCCTCGCGGTGCAGCACCAACGCCGGCAGGCTGACGTCGCGGGTCAGTTGCGCGCCGATGGCGGCGTCGCCTTTTTCTACGGCAGAGTTGATGGCAGTGGTCATGGTCCAGTCCTCACAGTCGCGGCCGCAGGCAGCCGCGGTTATTCGTTGATCCGCCGGGCGAGGCTGTTGGCGCTCTCGATCAGCACCCGGCGATAGTCGTTGTAATTGTTTTTTGCATCGGCGCGTGGGGCGACGATGCACAACGTGCAAATGGCCACGCCTTGCGGGTCTTTCACCGGCGCGGCGAAGCAATGGGTGAACGTGTCGGCGACGCTGTCGAAGGAGAAGAAGCCATCGAGGCCAGCCTGACGAATCTCCGCCAGAAAGCGTTCCAGCGGCAGGCGTTCGCCGTCGGGCAGGATGTAGTCGTCCTCGTCGATCAGGTCGATGATCTGCTGATCGCTCAAATGCGCGAGCAGCAAGCGCCCGGAGGCGGTCCACGGGATCGGCGCGTTTTCGCCGATATCCGATGAGATGCGGAAATGCCGCTCGCCCTCCTTCATCAACGCCACCGTGTATTTGCGCCCGTTGAGCAGGCACATCTGCGCGGTTTCGCGGGTCTGGCTGACGATCTCCTGCAAGGCGTGATCGGCCTCGCGGCTGAGGTCGAAATGACGCAGATGCGCTTGGCCGAGGAAGTACAACTGGCGGCCGAGATAGACGTGGCCGTCCTTGCCCACCGGTTCCAGAATCCGCCGTTCCAGCAAGGATGCGACCAGCTCGTAGACCGTGGATTTCGGGCCGCCGATGCCGTTGGCGATGTCATTGGGGCGCAGGGGCTGGCCGATTTCCTTGAGAAAATCGAGGATATCGAACGCCCGGTCCAGACCACGTGCCCGGCGCTTGATGGTGTCTTCGGTCATGTCAGTGGTTTCCATTCAAAGTCGCCGGGAGTTTACCGAGAGTCCAGTGTCGCCTGTTACATCGCTTTCGCGAGCAGGCTCGCTCCCACAGGAAAACGCATTCCAAATGTGGGAGCGAGCCTGCTCGCGAAGAGGGCTGCACTTGTTTCAGGCCTTCTTCTTGTAGGCAATGCAGTCGATCTCAACCTTGCAATCAACCATCATGCTCGCCTGCACACAGGCCCGCGCCGGGGCGTGTTCGGGTTTGAAATACTCGGCGAAGACTTTGTTGAAGCTGCTGAAATCCCGTGGATCGTCCAGCCAGACGCCGGCGCGAACCACGTCCTCAAGGCCATAACCGGCCTCTTCAAGAATCGCGATCAGGTTCTTCATGGTCTGGTGGGTCTGTTCGACAATCCCGCCGACGATGATCTCGCCATCTACTGCCGGTACCTGGCCGGACACATGCAGCCAGCCATCCGCTTCGACTGCGCGGGCGAATGGACGAGGCTGGCCGCCGGCGGCGGTGCTGCCGGTGCCGTAACGCGTAATGCTCATGGGTGTTTCTCCTGATTGCAAAAGTGCAGATTCAAAACCGCGTGCTTTTGAGAAATTCCGCCAGACGCGGCGATTGCGGGCGTTCGAACAGTTCCTTGGGAGGCCCCTGCTCTTCGATCCGCCCTTGATTCATGAATACGATTTTGTCCGAGACCTCGAAAGCGAAACGCATTTCGTGGGTCACCAGCAACATGGTCATGCCGTCCTCGGCCAGCCCCTTGATCACGTTGAGCACCTCACCGACCAGCTCCGGATCGAGGGCCGAGGTGACTTCGTCAAAGAGCATCAGGCTCGGGTTCATCGCAATAGCTCGGGCAATCGCCACGCGCTGTTGCTGGCCGCCGGACAACTGACCGGGAAAGTGATTGCGCCGCTCCAGCAGGCCGACACGCTCCAACCATTTTTCGGCAAGCACCACGGCTTCGTCCTTGTGCATCTTCTTCACCTTGAGCAGGCCCAAGGTGACGTTCTGCAACGCGGTCAGGTGCGGAAACAGGTTGAATTGCTGGAACGCCATGCCGGTCATCGCACGATGACGGGCAATGACCTTTTCCGCATGGCGAACGCGTTTGCCGTTGACCTCGTCATAGCCGATGGATTCGCCGTCGAGCAGAATCTGCCCGCCCTGAAACTCTTCAAGCATGTTCACGCAACGCAGCAGCGTGGTCTTGCCCGAGCCACTGGAGCCGATCAGCGTAACGACGTTGCCACGCTGCATGCTCAGGTCGACACCCTTGAGCACTTCCACCGCGCCGTACTGTTTGTGCAGGCCGCGAATGTCCAGCAACGCCTGATTCTGTGAAACAACTTGAGCTTGAGTCATGGCAAGGCCACCCGCTTTTCAATGTGCCGGCCGAGTAACTCGATGGCGTAGTTGATGACGAAGAACAGAAAACCGGCGAACAGGTAGAACTCCAGGGTCATGAAGTTTCGGGCGATGATCTGTTGCGTGCTGAGCAGCAATTCGGCGACGCCGATCACCGAGAGCAAGGTCGAAGCCTTGACGATTTCGGTGGACGAGTTGACCCAGGTCGGCAAAATCTGCCGCAGCGCCTGAGGCAACAGTACGTAGCCGAGGGATTGGTAGAACGTCAGACCGATGGCTTTGCCCGCCTCCATCTGCCCGCGCGGCAGGGCTTGCAAGGCGCCACGGACGATTTCGGCGACGTGCGAGCCGCAGAACAGCGTCAGGCCCAAGGCTCCGGCCTGAAACGCGCTGATCTGCCAACCGAGCGCCGGCGCCATATAAAAGCAGGCCAGCACCAATACAAACACCGGCGTGCCGCGAATCAGATCGACGTACAGCCGAAACGGCGCGCGCATCCAGAATCTGCCGTAAGTCAGGACCAGGCCGGCAACCACGCCGAGCATGGTGCCCAAGACGATGGCCAGCGCCGAGACCTGCACACTGGTCAGAAAGCCCTGCCACAAAGGCTCGCGGGCGAGCCACAATTCATGCAACCAACTGGGAGATTGGTACATCGCAGCCTCCTATCGGCGGATCGCCAGACGCTGCTCGAGGTAACGCAGCAGCATGGCAATGAGGTAACAGGCCGCGACATACAACGCCGTGGTCACCAGCCAGGTTTCGATCACCCGGTAGCTCTCGACGTTGATCTTGCGCGCGTAATAGGTCAGCTCCGGCACCGCAATCGCAGCCGCCAGCGAGGTGTCCTTGAACAGCGAAATGAAGTTGTTCGACAGCGCCGGCAGCACATTGCGCAGCATCACCGGCACGGTGACGTAAGCCTTGACCTGCCATTCACCGAGACCGATTGCCAGCCCGGCTTCACGCTGGCCTTTGGGAATGCTCAGCAAGCCGCCACGAAAGACTTCGGTCAGGTACGCGCCGGCATACAGCGACAGCGTGATGATGAACGAAGGAATCTTGTCCAGACGAATGCCAAGACTGGGCAGTGCGAAGTAGATCAACAGAATCAACACCAGGATTGGCGTGTTGCGCACCACCGTGACGTACACCGAGGCCAGCACCCGCAAGGCGCGATGTTTGGAGAGCAAGGCAAACGCCATCAGCAGGCCGATCACGCAGCCGATGGCGATCGACACCAGCGCCAGCTGCAAGCCCAGCCCGAGCCCTGCCAGCAAGGTGTCGAAATCGCGCCACACGGCGGCAAAGTTCAACTGATAATTCATGGTCAGCAGTACCTTGAGCGGGGCGACTGAAATCGCCCCACTCTCACGGGATCATTTGAATTCGACTGGGAAACCGATCGCGGGCGACGGCAGATCGACACCGAACCATTGCTTGAAGGAGGCGGCGTAGGTCGGGAACTCAACCCCGGTCATTGCTTCATGCAGCGCGGTGTTTACGAAGTTCAGCCAGTCCTGATCGCCACGTTTGACTGCGCAGGCGTAAGTCTGCGGGCTCCAGGCATAGCTCGGGCTGCGGTAGCGGCCCGGGTTCTGCACCATCAGGTATTTGACCGACGACTGATCGGTTGCGGCGGCATCGGCACGGCCGGAGTTCACTGCCTGATACATCAGGTCGACGCTGTCGTACTGATCGACCTTGGCCTTGGGCAATGCCTGATGCACCAATTCTTCGGCGTAGACGTTTTGCAGCACCGCAACGGTAACGTCATCGCCCGCTGCCTGCAGGTCTTCGATTTCCTTGTACTTGCTGTTGTTCGGCAACAGCAGGCCGACGCCTTCGCGGTAGTACGGCAGAGTGAATGCCACTTGCTGCGCGCGGCTCGCGGTGACGGTGATGAACTGGCAGCTCATGTCGACCTTGTCGGTCAGCAGGTTGGGGATACGCGCATCGGACGACTGCACCACGAACTCGACTTTACTCGGGTCGTTGAACAGTCCCTTGGCCACCATCCTGGCGATGTCGATATCAAAACCCTGCAACTTGCCGTCCGCGCCCTGAAAGTGCCACGGCGCGTTGGTGCTGCCGGTGCCCACGATCAACTTGCCACGGGCGAGAACACTGTCGAGCTTGCTGTCGGCCGCCTGGGCCAGACCCATGACCGAGGAAGAAGCCGCAAGGACAAAAACACACGCTTTGAACAACGAAGGATGGCGACGCATGGCAAGCACTCCAGAATTGTGTTTATTCCGCTATACCGGAACACGGTTTGTTACTACGGAATAGACAGCAGAAAGTGTGCCACAGGAATCTCGCGAAATCTGTAACTGCGTTGAACGCTTTTGGAATCAACAAGATATGTTTCGTGGACCAAAGGGTTTGGCCCGACCAGGAGCGAAGGAAACACCTGACAAAGCCAGGAAAGGGGTAATGCGTTCCCAACTTGGGTCAGATCGCGCCGTTGTGGTGCGAATCAGGGTGACAGTTGAGCAAAACCCGGTATCAGCGCTTTAGCGCCTGCCCGTAGACATCACCACCCTGCCGTCTCGCGACGGCTATCACCGTGACGACAGCACTTCTCGTGGTTACGCAGTCCACCTGTAATTTCTGACAGTAGACCCAGACGTGCCTACTCCTTTAACGTCAAGGAACCTATCCGCTCGTTGAAAAGGACCCTTCGATGAACGTCACCAACACAACTTCCGCGCTGGCCCCGGTTTACCGCAAAGCCCTGAAAACCTGGCGTCCGGTCATTCTTTATTTCGCCAATGAACATTGCCCCGCCTGCGAATGGTCCGGGCCGATCTTTCGGCAGATTGCCGAGCCTTACCGACTGCGCGCCAACATCTATATGCTCAATACCAGCCAATCGCCCAAGCACCCGAATGTCACGGGCACGCCAACCGTGCTGTTCTATAAAAACGGCAGGCTGATGAAAAAGCTCAAAGGTATCGGCACTGAAGAAACCCTCGCACGGGATTTCGCCGTGCACATCGGCAAGACCAAAGCCCCCTTTGCCGCGCGTAAACGGAAGCATGATCTGCCTTGGCTGCGTCAGACACTTCGTACTTTGCGTACCGTCCCACATGGGCGCCTACGGAGGATGTACTGAACGAGCCTCCTCAGAGGTATGGAGTGCCTGCCAAATTGCCTTCGCGAGCAGGCTAGCTGCCACATTGAACCGCATTGCAATGTGGCAGCGAGCCCGCTCGCAAAAAGGCCGGCACAGCTTTTAGAAAACGCAAGTATTACGCGGCAGCGCGCTCCAGCAACACCCGCGTCACCCTCCGCTCTTCCACCGCTTTGACAGTCAATTGCCAGCCCTCGTATTCCAGTTGATCGCCGGTCATCGGCAAGCGATCCAGCAGACTCATCACCAACCCGGCCATGGTCTGATAGTCCTCCGTCGGCTCGGCATCGAAGCCGGTACGCTGGCGAACGCGAGCCAAGGGCAGCGCGCCGCTGACCAGAAACCCGCCGCGCTCTTCGACCACGTCCGGGCCTTCGATTTCGCTGGCATCGGGTAGTTCGCCAGCGATCGATTCGAGGATGTCGGTCATGGTCAACACACCGACGAAATCGCCAAACTCGTTGACCACGAAAGCGATGTGGGTCGAGGCCGCGCGCATCTGCTCCAGGGCATTGAGGATTGAGTAACTGTCGAGCAGATTGACGGTCTTGCGTGCCAGATGCTCCAGGTTCGGCTCGTTGCCCGCCAGATATTCCTTGAGCAGTTCCTTCTTGTGTACGAAGCCCAGCGGCTCGTCCACCGCGCCATCGCGAATCAACGGCAAGCGCGAGTAGGACGAATGCATCAACTTCGTGCGAATGGTTTCGGCGTCATCCGCAAGATCAATCAGGTCAACGTCGGCGCGCACCGTCATCAGGTTGCGAATCGGCCGTTCCGCCAGTTGCAGCACACCGCTGATCATCACCCGCTCACGACGGTCGAACAGCTCGGCCACCGGCGCTTCACCGTTGTCCAGCAGGTCGGAGATTTCCTCGCCAACCTCCTCCGCCGCCAGTTTGCGCCCGCCGAGCAGACGCATCACTGCATGTGCCGTGCGCTCACGCATCGGCCGCACGCCCTGCATCGAACGTTTGCGCCGAGCCCGGGCGATCTGGTTGAACACCTCAATCAGGATCGAGAAACCGATGGCCGCGTACAGGTAACCTTTCGGGATATGGAAGCCCAGACCTTCGGCGGTCAGGGCAAAACCGATCATCATCAGGAAGCCCAGGCACAGCATGATCACGGTCGGATGTGCGTTGACGAAGCGGGTCAGCGGCTTGCTGGCGACGATCATCAGGCCGATGGAAATGATCACGGCGATCATCATCACCGCCAGTTCATCGACCATGCCCACGGCGGTAATCACCGCGTCGAGCGAGAACACGGCGTCGAGCACCACGATCTGCGCCACGATCGGCCAGAACAGCGCGTAGGTCGTGTTGGTCGAGCGCTCGCCGACGTGGCCTTCGAGGCGTTCATGCAACTCCATCGTCGCTTTGAACAGCAGGAACACACCACCAAACAGCATGATCAGGTCGCGGCCGGAGAAGCTCTTGTCGAACACCTCGAACAACGGTTGCGTGAGCGTGACCAGCCAGGAAATGCTCGCCAACAGGCCCAGGCGCATGATCAACGCCAGCGACAAGCCGATGATGCGCGCACGATCACGCTGATGCGGCGGCAGTTTGTCGGCAAGAATTGCGATGAATACCAGGTTGTCGATACCCAGCACCAGTTCCAGCACGATCAGAGTCAACAGGCCTAACCAGGCCGTGGGATCCGCTAACCATTCCATAAAACGTCTCGATCTCTCTTCAGTGAATTCAGGCGGCCGGACACGGCGAAGTGCAACGCGAAGGCTCAAGAGCCGCGTTATCAACCATAGTCGGGAGTCGGAAAACAGGATGCTGCGAATGGATCAAGACCGCGCAACGTTGCGCTGGAGAGTGCTGACTGGGAGGCTCCGAGAGGGTGTTCATGTAGATCCTGAATGAAAAATGGCCTTCGAGCGTACAGGGTCGACTGGTCCGCTCCACAGCGGTAAATCATTTCAAGATCTGTATGAATCAATGTAACCGAAGATTTTCAGCGTTGCCGAAAAAGCCTTCGCGAGCAGGCTCGCTCCCACAGGGTGCGAGCGGTGCGGCGGTTTCAGCGTAGACCCAGCTCATCGATATGCTGATACTGCGCTTGCAGCGCGGTCGCCAGATCCTTCGCCCGGCCCAGTCGAATCGGCCCGCGTTCGATGTCGATCAGCAATCCCGGGCACGCCAGCACCGGCAACCCCGACAGCTCTTTCAAGCGACCATCGGTCACGATCAGGCAGCGTTGCTGTTCGGCGGGAAAGCGCTTGCGTCTAACCGTCAGCCATTGCTGCGCCTGCTCCAGCGCCGCGAGCAACGGCGTGCCGCCACCAGCGCCCAGACCGTCAAGCCAGGCGCTCAGGCCGCTTGAGGCCTTCAAGCCTTGCACCTGCCATTTCGGCGCAGAACCACTGGCGGTCAGCAACGCCAGCCGCGCCCGCTGGCGGTAAGCATCGTCGAACAACTGCGCGAGCAGGCCCTTGGCATCGCTCAAGGCCTGATGGCGACGGGTCGAAGCCGACGCGTCGACGATCACCAGCCAGACTTCATGGGGCGAACGGGTACGCTGTTGAAACAGCAAATCAGCGCGACGCTGAGGGAGGCCATTGAGCAGCGTGCCCGGCCAGTTCACCGAACCGCTGCTGGCGCTCTGGCGTTGGCCCTGACGACCGTTATCGAGTTGTCCGGCACGGGGTCTGGCATTCGCCCCCGCGTCGGATCGGGGGCGAATGCCTAGGGCTTTTTTGCCTGTGGCGGCCAGCTCGGAACTTCGCGGCGGGCACCGGTGGCTTGCGCCGTTGCCGGCATCTCGCCCCACTGGCCCTGGCCTTCGCCGGATTTGCTGTCTGTGCCTGACGGAGATTGCGCTTGTGATTGGGCGCTGGATGAAGGTTGTTCGCGACGGCGATGGCGCAGGGCAAATTCGGCCACCGCGTCGATATCCTCTTCAGCAATCGCATCGGCCCCACGCCATGCCGCATGGGCGCGAGCCGCGCGCAACCAGACCAGATCAGCGCGCAAGCCATCGACGCCGGCGGCGAAACAACGCTCGGTAATCAACGCCAATGCCGCATCATCCAGCGGGATGGCTGCCAAGCGCTCGCGGGCGCTTTCACAGCGCGAACGCAGGATGTGTTGCTCGCTCGCCCACTGCGCGCAGAACCCTTGTGGATCGCTGTCGAAATCCAGCCGCCGGCGAATGATCTGTCCACGTTCGGCGGGCGCGGTGTGGCCGCTGAGGGCAACGTTCAAGCCGAAGCGGTCAAGCAGTTGCGGCCGCAGCTCGCCCTCTTCCGGGTTCATGGTGCCGATCAGAACGAATTTCGCCGAATGCCGATGGGAGATGCCGTCACGTTCGATCAGGTTGGTACCGCTGGCGGCGACATCGAGCAGCAGGTCGACCAGATGATCGGGCAGCAGATTGACTTCATCGACGTACAGCACGCCACCGTCAGCCTTGGCCAGGACACCGGGCGAAAACTGCGCGCGAGCGCCGCTCAGGGCAGCGTCGAGATCGAGGGTGCCGACCAGGCGCTCTTCAGTTGCGCCCAATGGCAACGTGACAAATTGGCCGCTGGCGAGCAGGTCCGCCAGGCCCCGGGCCAGGGTCGACTTGGCCATGCCGCGCGGGCCTTCTATAAGTACGCCGCCGATTTTCGGGTCGATGGCGGTCAGGCACAGGGCGAGTTTCAAGTCATCGGCGCCGACCACGGCGGAGAGCGGGAAATGCGGGGTGTCGGTCATGGGTTTCTCTTTCGTGGTCGTGGATGGTCGTGACGTTGTGGTGTGTCAGTTGTTGCCCTCACCTAGCCCTCTCCCAGAGGGAGAGGGAACAGACCGTGATGGCCTCTCGAGTTCTGTCGACGTGATGCATCGGGTCGACGCAAACTTCGACAGCGCTAAAGATCGGCCCCCTCTCCCTCCGGGAGAGGGCTGGGGTGAGGGTAGCTTTTTAGCGGCTACATATCTTCCTCGATATCCAACAGCAAATTCTCCAGCGCTTCCTTATAAGCCCCCGGCTCCTGCCACATCCCGCGCTGCTGCGCTTCGAGCATGCGTTCGGTCATGTCGCGCAGCGCATGGGGATTATGCTCACGAACAAAATCCCGGGTCGCCGGATCGAGCAAATATGCCTCCGCCAGCAACGCATATTGATGGTCGTCGATCAATTGCGTAGTCGCATCGAAGGCGAACAGATTATCAACCGTCGCCGCCAGTTCGAACGCGCCTTTGTAGCCGTGACGCTTGACCCCGTCGATCCACTTCGGATTCGCCGCGCGCGAGCGCACCACGCGGTTCAATTCTTCCTTTAAGGTACGAATCTTCGGCAGATCCGGTTGGCTGTGATCGCCGTGATAGCTGGCCGCCGCTTCGCCGCGCAGCGTCTCCACCGCCGCGAGCATGCCGCCCTGGAACTGGTAGTAATCGTTGGAATCGAGCAAGTCATGCTCGCGGTTGTCCTGGTTTTGCAGCACCGCTTGCACCTGGCTCAGGCGCTGGCTGAATTGCGCGCGGGCGGCCGTGCCCTCGTCGGCACCGCCGTAAGCATAGGCGCCCCAGTTCAGGTAGACCTCGGCGAGGTCTTCGCGCGACTGCCACAGACGTCCGTCGATAGCGCCTTGCACCCCGGCGCCGTACGCTCCCGGTTTCGCCCCGAAAATCCGCCACCCGGCTTGACGCCGCGCCGTGTCCTCGTCGAGGCCTGATTGCAACAGCGCTTCGCGTTCGGCACGCACCTTGGCGGCGAGTGGGTTCAAGTCATCCGGCTCGTCCAGCGCGGCCACCGCTTGCACGGCGGCGTCGAACAGGCGGATGAGATTGGCAAACGCATCACGGAAAAACCCCGACACCCGCAGCGTCACGTCGACTCGCGGACGATCGAGCAGGCTCAGCGGCAGAATCTCGAAATCATCCACGCGCTGACTGCCCGTGGCCCAGACCGGACGCACGCCCATCAGCGCCATGGCCTGAGCAATGTCATCGCCGCCAGTGCGCATGGTTGCAGTGCCCCACACGGACAAGCCGAGGTGGCGCAAGTGATCGCCGTGATCCTGCAAGTGTCGTTCGAGAATCAGCGTTGCCGACTGGAATCCGATGCGCCACGCGGTGGTGGTCGGTAGATTGCGCACGTCGACTGAATAAAAATTACGCCCGGTGGGCAACACGTCGAGGCGGCCACGGCTGGGCGCACCGCTGGGGCCGGCCGGGACGAAACGACCGCTGAGGGCGTCGAGCAGACCGCGCATTTCGGCGGGGCCGCACGCGTCGAGGCGCGGGGCGACGACTTCGCGCAGATGCTCGAGTATCGAATCAACCTCAGCCCAACCCGCCCCTTGTGGGAGCGAGCCTGCTCGCGAACTCGGTGTGTGATTCAACAATGATTTACCTGACTCACCGCTTTCGCGAGCAGGCTCGCTCCCACAGGGGACATTCAGTGCTTGGAAGATCAGGTCTGCGGCGAAGAGTTCGAGGCGTTCGCGGGTGTCGCCGGCGGTGCGCCAGACTTCTTCGCTGATGGCCTGCAACTCGATCGGACACGGGCCATTCCAAGGATCGGCCAATGCACAATCCAAGGGGTCGAAGCCCAACTCAAACGCCTTGGCCAACGCTCGCAACAAGCTCGACTGCGCGCCTTTACCGTCACCGCGCGGGATGCGCAGCAACGCCAGCAAGGTGTCGATACGCAAGCGCCCGCTCGGCGATTCACCAAAAATGTGCAACCCATCGCGAATCTGCGATTCCTTCAGATCGCACAGATAAGTGTCGAGACGCGGCAACCAGATCGCCGCATCGGCATCGCTGTCCAGCGCTGCATCCAGTTGCAGCTCGCGGTCGATCTGCGTGTCCCGCACCAATTGCAGAATGTCGCGCTGCAACTCGCGGGCACGGCGCGGATCGAGCAGTTGCGCCTCGTAATATTCGTCGGCCAGCAACTCCAGATTGCGCAGCGGCCCATAGGTTTCGGCGCGGGTCAGCGGTGGCATCAAGTGGTCGATGATCACCGCTTGCGTGCGCCGTTTGGCCTGGGCACCCTCGCCCGGATCGTTGACGATAAACGGATAGATATTCGGCAACGGCCCGAGCAGCGCGTCGGGCCAGCAGTTTTCCGACAGCCCAACACCTTTGCCCGGCAGCCATTCGAGATTGCCGTGCTTGCCGACGTGGATCACGCCGTGGGCGCCGTAGGTGTTGCGCAACCAGAAATAGAAGGCCAGATAGCCGTGCGGCGGGACCAGATCCGGGTCGTGATACACCGAGCTGGGATCGACCTGATAACCGCGGGCCGGCTGGATGCCGACAAAGGTCAGACCGAAACGCAGACCGGCGATCATCAGCCGGCCGTCGCGACACATCGGATCGTTGTGTGGCGATCCCCAGCGCTCGAGTACCGCCGCGCGATTCGCCTCCGGCAACGCGTTGAACATTGCCAGGTAATCGTCCATCGCCAGGCTTTGCTGGCACGGGCGCAGGTCGAGACTGTCGAGGTCGTTGCTGACACCGCCGAGCAATTGCTGGATCAGCTCGGTGCCGCTATCGGGCAACTCGGCCGTGACCGGATAACCCTCTTCGCGCAAAGCGCGGAGGATGTTCAGCGCCGCCGCTGGCGTATCGAGGCCGACACCGTTGCCGATGCGGCCGTCGCGGGTCGGGTAGTTGGCGAGGATCAGCGCGATGCGTTTTTCGCCATTGGGCACCCGCCCCAGAGCAATCCAGCGCCGCGCCAGTTCGGCGACGAAATCCATGCGTTCAGGTTGGGCGCGATAACAGACCACATCGGACTGGCTGCGCTCGCTGCGCCAGGCCAGATCCTTGAAGCTGATCGGGCGGCTGATGATGCGTCCGTCAAGTTCGGGCAAAGCAATGTGCATCGCCAGATCGCGCGGCCCGAGGCCCTGCTCGCTGTCGCGCCAGCCAGGCTCGTTGTCCTGGGCGCAGATCGCTTGAATCACCGGGATGTTGCGGCGAAACGGGCGCAGATGCGGCGCCTCGGGACTCGATTGGGCAAAACCGGTGGTGTTGAGAATCACCCCCGCCTCGACTTCATCCAGCCAGTCCTCGACCACCGACAAGCAACCGGGTTCTTTCAGACTGGCCACCGCGATCGGCAGCGGATTGAGTCCGGCTGCCTGCAAACGCTGACAGAACACATCGATGAACGCCGTGTTCGCCGCCTGCAAATGCGAGCGATAAAACAACAGCGCCGCCACCGGTTGACCGGGCAGCCATTCGGCTTGCCAGTCGCTCAGGGCAGCGCTGTTTTTCTGTGGGTGATAAATCGCCGTGCGCGGCAGGGTTTGCGGCTCGCTCCACGGGTAATCGCGGGCGAACCATTGGTTGCCCAGGCAACGGAAGAAATCCAGCGCGTTACCCATGCCGCCCTGACGCAGGAATTGCCAGAGTCGATCGCGCACGTCGGCGCTGACCGTGCTCAAGTCGCTGAGCTCGGGGTCCGGGCGGTCATCGCCGGGCACCAGAATCAGTTGCACGCCGCGTTCGGACAACTCGACCAGCCGCGCGACACCGTAGCGCCAATAGGCGATGCCGCCGTGCAGTGAGATCAGAATGACCTTGGCGTGGCGCAGCACTTCGTCGACATACAGATCGACCGAGGCATGATTCTGCACCTGCATCGGGTTGGCCAGACGCAGGCTCGGATAATCATCGGGCAGTTGCTGCGCAGCCTCCGCGAGCAGCGCCAGGCTGGAATCGCCGCTGCACAGGATCACCAGCTCGGCGGGGGTTTGTCCGAGGTCGGCAATGTTGTCGTCCGAGACGAATCCGCCCGGCTGGGTCCTGAGCAGGTGCATGGCTTAAACGCTGAGCGCAGCGCGCAATTGCGCTTCGAGTTGTGCCGCATCAAGCTCCTGACCGATCAGCACCAGACGCGTCACCCGCGCTTCGTCGGCACCCCACTGGCGGTCGAAATGCTTGTCGAAACGCGTGCCCACGCCCTGGATCAACAGGCGCATCGGCTTGTTCGGAATCGCCGCGAAGCCTTTGACCCGCAGGATGCCGTGCTGCACCACCAGTTGCGTGAGCGCGTCGAGCAGCAGGCTTTCGTCGGCTTGCGGCAATTCGATGGAGATCGAATCGAAGGCGTCGTGATCGTGGTCGTCGTCATCACCGTCATGGTGGTGATCGTGGTGGCTGTGGCGGCTGTCGATGTGCTCCTCGGAGCCGGCACCGAGACCGATCAGCACGTCGAGCGGCAGGCGGCCGTTGCTGGCTTCGATGATTTTTACCGCTGGCGGCAGCTCTTCGGCGACTTCAGCGCGCACCCGAGCCAGATCTTCCGCGCTGGTCTGGTCGGCTTTGTTGAGGATGACCAGGTCAGCACTGGCCAGTTGATCAGCGAACAATTCGTGCAGCGGCGACTCGTGATCAAGGTTCGGATCGAGTTTGCGCTGGGCATCGACCTGATCCGGGAACGCTGCGAAGGTGCCAGCAGCGACGGCCGGGCTGTCGACCACGGTGATCACCGCGTCAACGGTGCAGGCGCTACGGATTTCCGGCCACTGGAAGGCTTGCACCAGCGGTTTTGGCAGGGCCAGGCCCGAGGTTTCGATGAGAATGTGATCGAGGTCACCGCGACGGGCGACCAGTTCGCGCATCACCGGGAAGAATTCTTCCTGCACGGTGCAGCACAGGCAGCCGTTGGCCAGCTCATAAACGCGGCCGCTGGCCTCTTCTTCGGTGCAGCCGATGGTGCATTGCTTGAGGATTTCACCGTCGATGCCCAGCTCGCCAAACTCGTTGACGATCACCGCAATGCGCCGGCCCTGAGCGTTGTCGAGCATGTGCCGCAGCAGCGTGGTTTTGCCCGAACCGAGGAAACCGGTGACGATGGTGACGGGGAGTTTGGCCAGTGTTTTCATCGGTATGCCCTTTGGCAAGCGGCGGGCATACGGGACGAGAACCGGCAGCGCGCGTGCACGCCGGAAGCATTCGCCACCGGATCACCCCGCCCGGTTGTAGTGAGAATCTGTGACGAGGCAGGTCTCCTGGCTGACGGCGTTCAGGCGTTGGGCCTGGCGTCCATTGCGCCTTCCCGCTGGCTCATCGGTTGAGCTGGCAGTGGCGTGGCAACGAACATCACCGTTCACAGTTGCGGGGGCAGCCGCGGCTTTGACCGCGTTCCCTTCTTAGCTTCGGCGAGTGCCGAAGAACCTCGAAAGCGCAAGGCTACGCATGGGTCCGTCGTGGGTCAATGGTCGGTGAGTCTGAAACTGGGGGTATATCCGTTGCTGCGGTAACGGCTTCTTATGGTTTCGCTCTTACAGCGAGTCCCTTTTTCAAACGCCAAAAAGGAACCAAAAGGCTTTGCCCCGGCGTACGGCCCGCTCGCTGGGGCTCGGGGTACCTTCGTTACGGGACCGATCCGGGCGCAGCGGCTACGGTTTGCTTCGCTGCACCTCCTTCCGCTGTGTACGACTGCGTCGTACGGTCGCTGCGCTCCCACCCCCGGATCGATCCCGTAACGAAGCCTGCCGAAGGGGCAAAAGATCAAAAGCCAGAGCAAAAGCAAAGGCAAAGGCAAAAGATCGCAGCCTTCGGCAGCTCCTACAGTTGGATCGCGCACCAGCTCAAGAACAGGTCGGCTGTCAGGCCGCCTTCGCGAGCAGGCTCGCTCCCACAAAAGCAAAAGCAAAGCAGCGCAGCTGCCCGCGGCGAAGCCGCACCACTCAACAATGAGCGCAAGCTCGAGTGCTCTTGATCTTGATCCACCGGCGACGTCGGAAGGCTGAGTGGAGGGATTGATCCGGGCGTGGGAGCGCAGCGACCGTACGACGCAGTCGTACACAGCGAGTGTAGGTGCAGCGAAGCAAACCGGAGCCGCTGCGCTCGGATCAGTCCCGGAGCGAAGGAAGCCGAGCCTGCGAGGGCCGAACGTAGGAGCAAGCCTTTTTGGGTACTTTTTCGGCGTTTGGAAAAGGTGACTCGCCGTAAGGGCGAAACCCTAAGCCGCCGTTACCGCAGCAACGGATATACACACAAAAACATCAGAAAAATACCCCCACCGCAGTACCGAAAACTCCCGGAAATTGACTAAAAACCCAAACCCATGTTCTCCTGCACACCTTGTTACGGGTGCCCCTCACAGGGTGAAACGGGAAACCGGTGAATCATGTGCTTTACTCAAAGCCATGTCAGTCCGGTGCTGCCCCCGCAACGGTAAGCGAGCGAAGCGTCAGATCCACTGTGCCCCGGCATGGGAAGGTGATGCTTGCAGGTCGGCGACCAGCCAACCCCTCGCGAGCCCGGAGACCGGCCCGCAACACCCAGCACGCGCAAGCGCCGCTGAACACAAACAAACCCGCGGTGGGCGGGCGCTGTTCGAAATCCCTGCGTGCCCGGCCCGCAGGGATTTTCATGCGCTCTGTTTACCCGCTGACATTTCAGAGGGAAGCGCTATGTCGATCATCAGTAACACTGTCAGCCACACTGACCCCATTTCCAGCAGCACCACACTCGGCCAACGCGTCGCCGCCGCCCTCTTTGCCTCGATCCTCGGCGCCAGCCTGGTCTGGTTCGCCGGTTTCTCGCACATCGAAGCGGTGCACAACGCCGCCCACGATACCCGCCACAGCGCCGCGTTCCCGTGCCACTGAGGCCTGCCGAAATGATCAAGCGTATCGCGCAAACCGCAGGCTTCACCGGCTTGCTGGCCGCCCTGCTGCTGACCTTGCTACAGAGTTTCTGGGTATCACCGTTGATTCTGCAGGCCGAAACCTTCGAGAAATCCGAACCGGTCGCGCAAGTCCACGAACACGCCGCCGGCACCGCCGCCCACAGCCATGATGGCGAAGCCTGGGAGCCGGAAGACGGCTGGCAGCGTGTGGTCTCGACCACTGGCGGTAATCTGGTGGTAGCGGTGGGTTTCGCCCTGATGCTCGCCGGTCTTTATACCCTGCGCGCGCCGACCAAGACCTCGCAAGGGCTGCTCTGGGGTCTGGCCGGTTATGCCACGTTCGTTCTCGCGCCGACCCTGGGCCTGCCACCTGAGTTGCCGGGCACAGCCGCCGCCGATCTGGCCTCGCGGCAGATCTGGTGGATCGGCACTGCCGCTTCGACCGCCGTCGGTCTGGCACTGATTGCCTTCAGTCGTCACTGGCTGATGAAGCTTCTCGGTGTGGCGATTCTCGCCGTGCCGCATGTGATCGGCGCCCCGCAACCGCAGGTGCATTCGATGCTCGCTCCAGAGGCATTGGAAACCCAGTTCAAAATCGCTTCGCAGCTGACCAACGTCGCGTTCTGGCTGGCCTTGGGCCTGATCAGTGCATGGTTGTTCCGCCGCAAAAGCGCAGGCCCATATCAGGCATGACCGATGACCGCGCAGCGCCGACCCTCGTGGTCGGCCTCGGCTGCCAGCGGGGCTGCCCGGCCAGTACGTTGCGTGCGTTACTCGATCAAGCGTTGCAGGCGCACCGCATCGAGCTGCGAGCGGTCAAGGCTTTGGCAAGTATCGACCTCAAGCGCGACGAACCGGGGTTGCTGGAACTGGCCACACAATTGAACCTGCCGCTGCAGTATTTCAACAGTGCCGAACTGGCGCCCTATCAGCAGCGCCTCAGCCATCAATCGCAGATCGCCTTTGAGCGCACCGGCTGCTACGGCGTGGCGGAAAGCGCCGCGCTGGCGCTCGCCGAGCAACTGATTCAGGCGCCGGCGAAACTGCTGATCCACCGGCAGAAATATGCGCAGGCCACGCTGGCATTGGCCGGCGCTGCATAAAATCCCGATAATCCCCGCCATCGATCATGAGCACGCTTCATCTGCAGTGTGCCTGCGCCTCTTCACAAGGATTCAACGATGACCGTCTACTTCATCGGCGCCGGCCCCGGCGACCCGGAACTCATCACCGTCAAAGGCCAACGGCTGATTCGCAGCTGCCCGGTGATTATCTACGCCGGTTCGCTGGTACCCGCAGCGGTGCTGGAAGGTCATCAGGCCGAAATCGTGGCCAATAGCGCTGAACTGCATCTGGAACAGATCATCGATCTGATCAGGACTGCCCATGCCCAAGGCCAGGATGTGGCCCGTGTGCATTCCGGAGACCCAAGTCTGTACGGCGCGATTGGTGAGCAGATCCGCTACTTGCGTGAGCTGAACATTCCTTTCGAGATCATTCCGGGCGTAACCGCGACGGCGGCATGCGCAGCGCTGCTGGGCGCCGAGTTGACCCTGCCGGACATTTCGCAAAGCGTGATCCTGACCCGTTACGCCGACAAGACCGCGATGCCCGCCGGCGAAGAACTGGCGAGCCTGGCGCAGCACGGCGCGACCATGGCCATTCATCTGGGGGTCAATCATCTGGAAAAGATACTGGTTGAACTGCTGCCGCATTACGGCGCGGACTGCCCGATTGCCGTTATTCACCGCGCGACATGGCCGGATCAGGACTGGGTGGTAGGTACATTGGCGGACATTGCCGCAAAGGTCGAGGCCAAAGGCTTTCGGCGTACGGCGCTGATCTTGGTTGGCAGGGTGCTGGGCAGCGAGGTGTTCAGCGAGTCTTCGTTGTATCGGGCCGGGCATGCGCATCTTTATCGCCCTTGAAGACGCTTTCGCGAGCAGGCTCGCTCCCACAGGTGATTGCATTTCAATGTGGGAGCGAGCCTGCTCGCGAATGGGTGCGGCAAAAGTTACCCATAAAAAAACGGCGCTCACGGGGCGCCGTTTTTCATGTTCGCAGCGAACACCTTAGTAGTAGGCGTTTTCTTTCTGCGTGTGGTCGGTCACATCGCGTACGCCCTTGAGCTCCGGGATGCGCTCGAGCAAGGTGCGCTCGATGCCTTCCTTCAAGGTTACGTCAGCCTGGCCGCAGCCCCGGCAACCGCCACCGAACTGCAACACGGCGATGCCGTCCTCGACCACATCGATCAGGCTGACCTGACCGCCGTGGCTGGCCAGCCCCGGGTTGATCTCGGTTTGCAGGTAGTAGTTGATGCGCTCGTTGACCGGGCTGTCGGCATTGACCATCGGCACTTTGGCATTTGGCGCCTTGATGGTCAGCTGGCCGCCCATGCGGTCGGTGGCGTAATCAACGACCGCGTCATCGAGAAACGCTTCGCTGAACGAATCGATGTAGGCGGTGAAGCTTTTCAGCCCCAGCGCGGTATCTTCAGGTTTCTCTTCGCCCGGCTTGCAGTAGGCAATGCAGGTTTCGGCGTACTGGGTACCAGGCTGGGTGATGAAGACACGGATGCCGATGCCCGGGGTGTTCTGCTTGGAGAGCAGATCAGCCAGGTAATCATGGGCGGCGTCGGTAATGGTAATAGCGGTCATAAAAACTCCTCGCAGGCGTGGGCGCAGTTTACGCCAATCGGCGCGGCTGACAAAGTCCTAGTATTTTTGTCGGGAAAGAATCTCGTAACACGCCTGCGAATCATCAAAGGTTCTCGTACCGGTTCATATCCAGCACGCCCTCTTCCACCGGGTCGGTTTCGTGGATGTATTGGCTCAGATCGTGGAAATACAGCCAGAACTGCGGATGACTGCGCCGAATGCCCCAGCGCTCGACGATCTTTTCGAACCGATTGACATCCCTGGCGTTTTCCATGGCATCGACAAACGCCGGCACCTGCTCGGCCGGGATGTTGAACATGAAATTCGGGTAACTGCTGAGCACGCCCGGATAGATCGTCAAGGTGTCGAGCCCCGACTGATAGCGCAGCGATTCACCGAGCAGAAACGCCACGTTGCTGTGGGCGCGGTTGCGCAGCACGCTGTAGACCTCGCGCTTGCCGCTGGCGGTTTCGACACGCAGCAAGGTCGCTTCGGGCATCTGGTCGATGACTTTCAGTCCCGCTGCCGGGCGCGAGGCCAGACGGCTCAAAGCCTGCTCGGCATTCTGCAACGCCGGATCGATATTCGGTCGCGAGCAATAAGCGCCGTCGCAGCGATTGATCGGGTCTGGCCGCGCGTTCAGATCACCGTAGCGCGCCAGCAACTGCATGGCGAAATCATGTTTCGGGTCTTTTTCGTCGAGCTTTAATGCGGTCGGTTTGTCGTCATCGATGGCCTCGTAATCGAGCCACATCTTGAATTGGCCGCCATCCTGGTACCAATCGTTGAGGTAGTCCTCGCGCGAGTCGGCGGGCATCAGGCGCAGGAAGTTCTGCTCCGCGCCGTTACGGATCAGATCGAAATACAGACGGGTCTGCGCCTGATGGGAAACGTTGCCGAACACGTCGAAATTGACCGCGAGCTGGTAGTAGGTGCGTTCCAGCAGCGGATAGTCGAACAGCCACATGGTTTGCGGCACCTCTCCGATAAGCCCCTTGGTCACCGAAGCGCTGTCGAAGTGGCGGAAAATGCTCAGCAAGGCGTTGTCGTTGCCGGCCCACAGCGTCGACCAGCTCGGCGCCGGCAGATCGGCATAGCTGTCACGGCGCAGTGCCTCGTATTCGTTGCGCTTGTCGCGGTAGTTGCGCCACAGACTCAGCACGCTGCCGACATCGTCGTTCTGCCCCGGCATCGCCAGCAGCGGCGTGGCCTGGCCGCGGTAGTTCGGGTCGGTGATATAGAGATCATGTTCCGGCGCCTGGAACAGCGCCCAGAAGTTGTCGCGGATCACGTCGGTCGCGATCTGCCCACGGCACACCGGGCCGCGAATGAAGGTGCGGACGAAGTATTCAGCGTTATCGAGCATGAATTGATAGCGCGCCTGCGCCGGAATCGCCTCGAAGGTGGCAAACGGATTGGCGCGGCTTTGCGGCCCGTAACCCGGTAACGCGTTGACCTGCCAGTTGCCGCTGTAGAACAGGCTCTTGATCCGGGCCATTTTCGCCGCGCTCAGCAGATAAGTGATGTGCGTCTTGTGCACGATCACCCCTTGCACCGGCCACAAGCGGTAATACACCTGCGTGCCCGGGTCGTCGTTGGGGCGGCGAGTGGCGATCAGATCAATCGGCTGGCCGCTCGGCGTGCGCGAACGCACCCACTGGAAATAATGCCCCGGCTCGCCGTCCTTGAAATAGATGTGCGCCAGATACCAGTGCTCGAACAACCAGCGCCCGACCAGACTTTGCCGAGCACCGGGAGCATTGAGCAGGTTCTCCCACTGCAGGATCTGCATGGCCTCTTTGGCACTCGGCGCCAGGCTCTGTTCGTCGATCGGCGCGCCAGACGCCAGCCAGCGCTGCAAGGTCTGGTATTGCTGGTCGGTCAGGCCAGTGACCGCCAGCGGCATGCCCTCTTTCGGGTGCGCGCCGGCATATCCGTCGAACTCCGCAGGCATTGCGCATAGATTGTTGCGATTGAGCCCAAGAACAATCTCTTCTGGCAGTTTGGCGTTCGGCGTCAGCGGCGTCTTGTGGCCGAGTTCAAGCATCCGTGCCATCAGCGCGGCCTGACTGCCCTGGGCGTCGAGCACCGAATAGAAGTCTTTCTGTTGCCAGGCGCGCTTGCCGAAGGCGTCGTAAAACAAGCGCGTGGTCGGTGCCGCCTGGGTGCGTTCGCCGTCATATACCGGCATCTTGCTCGCGCCACGGGCGGCGCCTTCGCCACTGCCGAGATTGAGCTGACAGGCCGAGTCATAGCAGGCATGGCAGGCTACGCACTTCTCGGTAAAGATCGGTTGGATATCGCGGGTGTAGGAGATGGAAGAAGAGATGGCAGGATCTTGCGCCGCAACGCTCCCGCTCAGGACCAGCAACCATAAACTGATGAAGCGGTGCGGCATGCTGCTGATCTCGATGATAAAAAAAGGCTGCGATTCTACCGTTATGACGCTCGCACCAACATGAGCGATATTCATGCAAAAGCTGCACATGCTCCAAAAGCGCACAGGTTTGCTATGATCGCGCTCCTTCGTAATGGTCTTTCCGAGTAGTCCACATGTCCGATCGCAGCGTCCGCCTTCAAGCTCTCAAGCAAGCCCTCAAAGAGCGCATCCTGATTCTCGACGGCGGGATGGGCACGATGATCCAGAGCTACAAGCTCGAAGAACAGGATTATCGCGGCAAGCGCTTCGCGGACTGGCCGAGCGACGTCAAGGGCAACAACGACCTGCTGGTGATCACCCGTCCGGACGTGATCGGCGGTATCGAAAAAGCCTATCTGGACGCCGGCGCCGACATTCTCGAAACCAACACCTTCAACGCCACGCGCATTTCCATGGCCGATTACGGTATGGAAGAGCTGGCGTACGAGTTAAACGTAGAAGGCGCACGTCTGGCGCGCAAGATTGCCGACGCCAAGACCGCCGAAAACCCGGCCAAGCCGCGCTTCGTGGCCGGCGTGCTTGGCCCGACCAGCCGCACCTGCTCACTGTCGCCCGACGTCAACAACCCCGGCTACCGCAACGTCACCTTCGATGAGCTGGTGGAAAACTACACCGAAGCCACCAAAGGCCTGATCGAGGGCGGCGCCGATCTGATTCTGATCGAAACCATTTTCGACACCCTCAACGCCAAAGCGGCGATCTTTGCCGTGCAAGGTGTTTTCGAAGAGCTGCACCTCGAATTGCCGATCATGATTTCCGGGACCATCACCGACGCCTCCGGCCGAACCCTGTCGGGGCAGACTACCGAAGCGTTCTGGAACTCGGTAGCGCACGCCAAGCCGATTTCCGTAGGCCTGAACTGTGCCCTCGGCGCCAGCGAACTGCGCCCGTACCTGGAAGAGCTGTCGAACAAGGCCAGCACCCACGTTTCGGCGCACCCGAACGCCGGCCTGCCCAATGAATTCGGCGAGTACGATGAACTGCCCTCGCAAACCGCGAAAGTCATCGAAGAGTTCGCCCAGAGCGGTTTCCTCAACATCGTCGGCGGTTGCTGCGGCACCACGCCGGGGCACATCGAAGCGATTGCCAAAGCTGTGGCCGGTTATGCGCCGCGGCAGATTCCGGACATCCCCAAGGCCTGCCGCCTTTCGGGTCTGGAGCCGTTCACCATTGATCGCAGCTCGCTGTTCGTCAACGTCGGCGAGCGCACCAACATCACCGGCTCGGCAAAATTCGCCCGCCTGATCCGTGAAGACAACTACACCGAAGCCCTCGAAGTCGCGCTGCAGCAGGTCGAGGCCGGCGCGCAGATCATCGACATCAACATGGACGAGGGCATGCTCGATTCGAAGAAGGCCATGGTGACCTTCCTCAATCTGATCGCCGGCGAACCGGATATCTCGCGCGTGCCGATCATGATCGACTCGTCGAAATGGGAAGTCATCGAAGCCGGCCTCAAGTGCATCCAGGGCAAGGGCATCGTCAACTCGATCAGCATGAAAGAAGGCGTCGAGCAGTTCATCCACCACGCCAAGCTGTGCAAGCGCTACGGCGCTGCGGTGGTGGTGATGGCCTTCGACGAAGCCGGCCAGGCCGACACCGAAGCGCGCAAGAAAGAGATCTGCAAACGCTCCTACGACATTCTGGTCAACGAAGTCGGCTTCCCGCCGGAAGACATCATCTTCGACCCGAACATCTTCGCCGTCGCTACAGGCATCGAAGAGCACAACAACTACGCCGTCGACTTCATCAATGCCTGCGCCTACATCCGCGACGAGCTGCCGTATGCGTTGAGCTCCGGCGGCGTGTCCAACGTGTCGTTCTCGTTCCGTGGCAACAACCCGGTGCGTGAGGCGATTCACTCGGTGTTCCTGCTCTACGCGATCCGCGCCGGGCTGACCATGGGCATCGTCAACGCCGGTCAACTGGAGATCTACGATCAGATCCCGGTGGAGCTGCGCGACGCGGTCGAAGACGTGATCCTCAATCGCACCCCGGACGGCACCGACGCCCTCCTCGCCATCGCTGACAAGTACAAGGGCGACGGCAGCGTCAAGGAAGCCGAGACCGAAGAATGGCGCAACTGGGACGTCAACAAACGTCTGGAGCACGCGCTGGTCAAGGGCATCACCACGCACATCGTTGAAGACACCGAAGAATCCCGCCAGTCGTTTGCGCGGCCGATCGAAGTGATCGAAGGCCCGCTGATGTCCGGCATGAACATCGTCGGCGACCTGTTCGGCGCCGGCAAAATGTTCCTCCCGCAAGTGGTGAAATCCGCCCGCGTGATGAAGCAGGCCGTGGCGCACTTGATCCCGTTCATCGAACTGGAGAAAGGCGACAAGCCGGAAGCCAAGGGCAAGATCCTCATGGCCACAGTCAAGGGCGACGTGCACGACATCGGCAAGAACATCGTCGGCGTGGTGCTCGGTTGCAACGGCTATGACATTGTCGACTTAGGCGTGATGGTTCCGGCCGAGAAGATCCTGCAGGTCGCCAAAGAAGAAAAGTGCGACATCATCGGCCTTTCCGGCCTGATCACCCCGTCGCTGGACGAGATGGTCCACGTTGCCCGCGAAATGCAGCGTCAGGACTTCCATCTGCCACTGATGATCGGTGGCGCGACCACCTCCAAGGCGCACACTGCGGTGAAGATCGAGCCGAAGTACAGCAACGATGCCGTGGTCTACGTGACCGACGCCTCGCGCGCCGTCGGCGTGGCGACACAGTTGTTGTCCAAGGAACTCAAGGCCGGTTTCGTCGAAAAAACCCGCCTGGAATACATCGACGTGCGCGAGCGCACTTCCAATCGCAGCGCCCGCACCGAACGCCTGAGCTATGCCGCCGCCATCGCCAAGAAGCCGCAATTCGACTGGGCCAATTATCAGCCAGTGGTACCGACCTTCACCGGCAGCAAGGTGCTCGACAATATCGATTTGAACGTGCTGGCCGAGTACATCGACTGGACGCCTTTCTTCATTTCCTGGGACCTGGCCGGCAAGTTCCCGCGCATCCTTGAAGATGAAGTGGTCGGTGAGGCCGCCACTGCGCTGTACAAGGACGCCCGGGAAATGCTCACCAAACTGATCGACGAAAAGCTGATCAGCGCCCGTGCGGTGTTCGGTTTCTGGCCAGCCAATCAGGTCAACGAAGACGACATCGAGCTGTACGACGACAACGGCAAGCCGCTGGCCAAGCTGCATCACTTGCGCCAGCAGATCATCAAGACCGACGGCAAGCCGAACTTCTGCCTCGCCGACTTCGTTGCGCCCAAAGACAGCGAAGTCACCGACTACGTCGGCGGCTTCATTACCACCGCCGGCATCGGCGCCGAAGAAGTGGCCAAGGCTTATCAGGACGCTGGCGACGACTACAACTCGATCATGGTCAAGGCCCTCGCCGACCGCTTGGCCGAGGCCTGCGCCGAATGGCTGCACCAGCAAGTGCGTAAAGAACATTGGGGTTACGCCAAGGATGAAACCCTCGACAACGATGCACTGATCAAAGAGCAATACCGTGGCATCCGCCCCGCTCCCGGCTACCCGGCCTGCCCGGATCACACCGAGAAAGCGGCACTGTTCACCCTGCTCGATCCAGAGGCTGCGGAAATGCGCGCCGGGCGCAGTGGCGTGTTCCTCACCGAACACTACGCAATGTTCCCCGCCGCAGCGGTCAGCGGCTGGTACTTCGCCCATCCGCAAGCGCAATACTTTGCGGTGGGCAAGATCGACAAGGATCAGGTGCAGAGCTACACCGCGCGTAAAGGCCAGGACCTGAGCGTGACCGAGCGTTGGCTGGCGCCGAATCTGGGTTACGACAGCTGAGGCTTGTTGCAAAGCCGATCCGGGAGTTTGCGATTCCCGGATCGGGTCAGCTCCTCAGTCCCGACGCGAGGACGGCCCCGGTTGCGGTGACGCCGGGCGTGTCTGCGAATCCCCTGCAGCGACCCGCGCAAGGTTTACCAGTTCCTGGCGAGACAGCTCCTTGAGTTTGTCGGTGCGTGCCTGCGCCAGCTCGATTTCCAACTGGCTCATCGCTTCCACGTACAGTCTTCGCGAGTCCTCGTCGTTCCACTTGTCTGGATGCGCATCCTCGACTTCTTCCTGACGATGTGTGGCGCTGCGTTCGAGCTCATCGAAGATGGCGGCGTGTCGGTCGCGCATGTAGCGAATCCAGTAATCGCGGGCAATCAAATCCTCGAGGAACAGGTCTGACGCTTCGTCGGCCAGCACAGAAGCGCGTGCCTCGCTCAGCAGTTGTCCCTCGATCGGTGTCCTGTACAACATGTGATCCGGTTGCGCAGGCAGCTCTAACCCGTCGGGCCAGCCGCGCGTCATGCCGATTCGGTACTGCAGACGGATTTCGGCCCGGTCCTGGAACCTGCCAGCTGCTTCCGCCAGCCTGTCGACCCTTTCCAGTCGGAACAGGCGCCGCGTCAGCTCGACCAACGCTATGCCGCGCTGATCAGGCAGATGGCGTGGGATGTCGCGCAATGCGGTGTATTCATAGACCCGTGTTTCCAGCTCACTGAACGACAGTATTCGGCCATCGGGGCAGGTGCCGTGAGTCGCGGAGTTGAAGAAGAGCAACTCGCGCAACTCCGTGTTTTCGCTTGCCGCTTCTATCACCCGCCATACCCGTTGCGTCAGATCAGCGCCCGACACGCTGAAATCGGCAGTGTCGTGCAACATCGACAGCAGGTGAAAGAACGCCTCATGGTTGGGTTCGCGCGCCAATTGCAGCCATAGCGCTTGCCGCGTTTCGCGCGTCTGGGTCCGGGTGTAATTGAGCCAGGTGTTCATTGCCTGCTCATCTACGTCTTGCTGCGGATTGGCGATGATTTCGTCTGCTTCTACGGCTTCATGCCTGTCCACGCGTCCGGCACCGCCGGCATTACTGTCATCGCTATCGCTACTGTCGGAATCAAAAGGCGTATCGGGCTCGCTTTCGGACGTCGCTTCATACTCGGTAATTGCGCGCTCGAGAGATGCAAACGAATACCCCATGACGCCACGGTTCGCGTTAGCCGCACTGTAGTCCCTGAGCTGTTCCAGACTCTCGAGAGGCAGTCGGTTTCCGCGCAGGTCGGTGCCTGCCACCAGTCGCTCATGGTTGCCATCCAGCAGCGTGTCGGGAAATAGGGAAATACGGTTGCCAAGAAGATTTAGAGTTTGCAAATGCTCCAGTGCCTGTACCCCATCAGGCCAGTGGCTTATCGAATTGAGAGACAGATTCAGGCGCTCGATCCGGGTAAGTGCGCTGGCGTTGAATTGGCTCAGTTGGTTATGACTCAGATCCAGCAAACGCAGGCGATTGCCCATTTGCTGCAAAACGCCAGGCGCTTCAGCAAAATGGTTAATGCGTAGCTCCAGATGCTCCAGCCTGTGCAATGTACCGACAGCCTCCGGTAGCCCCTCCAGATTGTTGGAGTTAAGCACCAGCGTGGTCAGTTCAGGGAAAGCGCTGCAAAAATCATTCAGGCTCTGCAAGGAAAACCCTACCGAAGTCAGGTCGAGCGTTCGTACTTGCGTAAACGCGTTCGACAGAGGCGGCAACTCAACAATGTGCAAGCCGCTGAGGTCGAGCTTGCGACCCGCTTCTTCGGTATGACGGGTCAGTCCATCGACCCAGCAATCACGGATTCTCATCGCCGTGAAGACTCTGTCTTGCGTCGAAACCCTCGCGGCCGCCGGCTTGAAGATCCAACCGTTCAACTGACGCGTCAGCGCCTCGTCACTCTCTCGCCAGTCCTTGATCCGGGCATCAATCTGCGCTTCATCCAACCCTGCGCCGCCCAACCGCGCAATACAGTGCTGGGCCTGTTCCTGGGAAAGGTCCGGATTCAATTCCCGCAACCGCCTGACCAGACCTGCGCTACCTTCAGCCGCAGATGACGCAGTACGCAGTGGTAACAGAAACTCGTGAATCCGGGAAAACGCGGTGCCTGGCACCGACGTGTTCGCAGCGACCAGGTAGCCGGCCGGCTGACTTTCATAGCTTTTCAATGCACCTCGAGGCAAACCGTTGCTCGCCTCGATACGCCCGCGCGCCGTTGTCAGAGCTGCCTCTGCCTCAGCGCTGAACGGGTTCCCGGTCAGATGGCTCTTGAGCAATACGCTGTCTATGGCCAGAACGCGCTCGGGCAGCGAATCGAGGCTGTTGTCTCGCAGATCCAGCCACTTCAACCCGGACAGATTTTCCGCCCCCGCTGGCCACGTTTGAAGGCTATTGCCACTCAAATCCAGCACTTCGAGCTTCGGCATGGCCGTCACGTCCAGCGCCGTCAAACGGTTGCGCCGCAAGTTCAGAAACTCAAGCGCCTTGAGCTCGGCGAACTGGCTTTGAATTTCCCCCGTAGAGGTGATCTGGTTGCTGGACAGGTCCAGCCGCGTCAGCTGCGCAAAATCCGCCGGTTTCACCGGCAACTCGGTCAATCCGCAGCCAGTGATTTGCAGTGTCCGCACGCCGCTGAACGCTTGCAGAAAAGCCTGAATCTGTCCAGCCGGCACGTTCAACCGATCCAGACGTAAGGTCTGCACATGGGAAAATGTACCGGCCGGCAATGGCACAAGCTCGCTGATGGCCGCGCCATGGTTCAAACCGTCTGTGTCAGACAGCTCGAATACCAGAGAATCGTCCCCCAGGTCGAGCAGGCGATAGCGTTTGCGTACGCTCGCGCGCCAGTTTTCCTCAAGCTCACGCACCACCGCGCTGTTCGGCGGCGACTGCCAGCGCGGCTCGCGTGCAGCGCCACGCAGGCCATCGGACGTCGTCGGTTGATAAAACCGGCGGAAGATCCCGGCGTGTTCCAGGCGCAGCAGTTCGATCGCTTTCAACCGGGTTTCCGGGGTATTCCAGACAGTCATGATGTGCTCAGGCAACGGATCGAGAAAGCGGCCTTCACCCGTGAGGAATTTCAGTTCACCGAGGCAGTACTGGCGGACCATCAAGTTCAGGTCCATCAGATGCCCCATGGACCCCGAATAATTTTTGACGTACTCGAATGCTGGTTTGAATGCCTCATGGGAGAAGTTCGACCAATTCAGTGACAGGCCCGCCCACAGTTTTTCATGGCCGGTATAGAGCGCTGGAGGAATGGAAGCGATTGACGTCCGAAACAGATCCAGCCTCTGCAGCTCGGGAAGCGCTTGTACCGATGCTGGCCATTGCGTCATGCCGGGGGCTTCGATCTTGAGTCGTTTCAGGTGTTTGAGCGCGGCCAGTTCCAGTGCCGGCGGGTTCTCGTCAATGAATCCTTGAAAATCGAGTTCAAGGGCTTCGAGCGAGGTCAACATTTTCACCCGCTGAGGGAAATCTGTGGCCATTGCCGGGGCCGAGGTCCTCAGCTTGAGCGTTTTCAATGCAGGCATCCTGGCTAAGCTTGCGGGCAGAGAGGACAGCGACTGCTGGTGCATACCCAAATCAAAATAACTCTCGCGCTCACCCAGCGAGAGTTTTTCCAGGCCGGGAAACAGGGCAAGAAAAGCGTCGGCATTGCCATCAGTAATGCCATCTCCGCGAAGGGACAATTTACGCACGTGGGAAAAGTCTGCTGTCAGCGCGGGCAAAGCATCGTAAGTCACCAGGCGCAGTTGATCCGCATTGGGCACTTCATCGACCAAAAGGGCATTGCGCCAACTGGTTTTAAGCGCTTGCGCGACCAGCAGATTCTGAACAGTACCGGAAGGTTCCCAGGGAGCCATCGCGTTGGTCCCCGCCCACTCGTCCAGTGTTGCCTCAAGTTGTTGCCACTCTTCGCGTCGCGACTGCAACCACCGAAAAATCTCCCGGTTGTTTCTGCCCGCACGCACCTGCTCAAGGATCAATCCACTGGCCTGCTGATCGGTGAGGCCCGGGTAGAGGTCGCGCAGGTCGGCAACCAGATTGCGCTCCAGCCAACCCGCTCTTCCGCTGGCGGGATAGCCGATCAACGCTTCGTTTACCCGTACCGGCGGTCTCATCCACTGCGCTGGCTGTTCCAGCAATGCGGCCGCCATGCCGTGGTGCTGGTCAGCGTGGGCGATGATTTTCTTTTGCAGTTCGGCCGACTGACTGACCTCGGGCACCCCCAGGGCGCGCCGCGCGTGATCCGGCAGAGCGTGCATGAGAGAGGCATAAAAGTTGTCGCCGTGGCGTGGCAGGCTGTTGAGCGTTTCGCCTCGGTCGTTGAATGCCTGAAATTGCTGGCCGCTTTTGATCAGGTACTTTCTCTCGAAGGCCGTCTGGCTGCCAATGCTCTCAAGCAACGGACCGCTGTCGCTGCCCTCGCGTATTTCAAGGCGCAAGTTGTCCGGCCAGCCGGGCAACCGTTCAAGCGTGTGCAACGCCAGGCGTCGACTGTCCGCCGAGGCAATATTCTCGCTGCGCAGCCCCGCATATGCCCGCACCTGCCGGCTGCGGCGCGCATACCAGCGAGCTTCCTCCAGCATGCGCAGCGGTATGGGACGAGTTGAGCCGAGCCGTTGCAGTTCATCCGGCCGCGCCTGCGCCAGCACTTGCTGTGCAGCTGACTCACTGAGTCCCGGACAGGCGTTCTGCAATTGCCTGACCTGATCGGCGACAGGCTCGGTGCCCTGATAAATACTGTCGTAAATGGCCGATTGGCGGGTTTGGGCATAGGCCGCAATTTGCTTGGCGAGTTCTGCAGGTCTCGCTTCTCGAACCCGCGCACCTTCACCTCCGAGCAGGTGGACGATTTCCGATTCATCCAGTCCGCCCAGAACAAGCTGCGGCAGGTCGCCGCTGAGGACGTCCGCCCGGGAAATCCGGATCGGCGCCTTAACCCCGACACCCCGCACCCGATATCCGCCGCCATACTTGACGGATCTGCCGGTCAGTTGCGTCCCCTCAAAGACTTCCAGTACGCGATTGGCCGGCCAGCGCGGCATGTCAGTGACCAGTGGCAGGGCATACAGATACTTGTCATCGACCGGCGCCCCGCCCTCCAGTTGCTCAATGACTTGCGCGGCTTGTGCATCGGTTTTCAACAGGCGCATGGCCTGAATCAGCTCCGGTGGCGGCACCCCATGGTCGAGGTGCATCTTGCGCAACATATCGTCGCTGACGCCGCTGATATCCATCGCTTTGAGCAGCTCCGTATCGGATAGCGGCTCGCAGATGTGGCCCATGCGCCGCAACAGCGTCAGACGATCCCATTCCAGAGGACGCTCCAGGGTATGGCGCCACGCTCCATGGCCATTACTTTGCAGAACAGGTTGATAGGCTGCAGGATCGGTCGGGTGCTTGATGCGCCACTGGTTGATCGAGTCGTCGAAGACCTGCTCATACACCTTGTTGTCCTGACGGATCCAGGTTTTGCCATCCACCGCATACTGCCCGGAAGGATTCGGGGTCAAGTGTGCGTCAAGGACAACAGCGGCCTCGTAGCCGCTGAGATCAGGTTTCCACAGGCGGGTTTCGCCATTGGGTAACGTGACCGGACTCAACTGTTCGATGACCGGTACAGCCCTGGCGGCCGAGAACTTCCTTACACCTGCTCCAACACCCGCCATCACGGCAACCTGAGCGAGATTCTCGGCCACGTCGACCAGGTGACCCCTGGCGGCCCTGCGATCACCTTCACTCCACTCGATAGCGCCTTCAAGGGTTTCATACAGCAGTTGTCCCGCCATCACGACCATCATTGTTTCGCCCAGCACAGGCACGAACATCGACACCAGATTCAAGCCCAGCATGCCGATCTGCATCAGATGGGCCAGTTTGGCATCTCGTGCGTTCGCATCGACATCGGCAGTGGGTACCGCGTGGCTTCGCGCGTCGGCCAACACCTTGGCGCGATTCTGCGCATAAAGGTATTGCCACAAGTCCTCGTTGGGCGCCCAAAGCCCCCTGCCCTTGCGTTCGACTGTCGAAGGCGCGATGTACGGATCAACCGCCGGCTCCCACTTGACTGTGCGTTCGGGTGGAACCTGTTCGATGGTGGTGAATGTAGAACCACCGGTAAAACCCTGTACGAAGGCCAGCCAAGGGGAACGCAGAACGTCCCAGGCATCGCCAGGTGAGTCGGCTGCCTTTTGCCTGAACTGGCTGAAATAGTACGGGCGCTGATCATAGGGCAGGAACTGACTTAAAAAACGCTGGTATGCGGTGGGCTCTGCGCTGGTCTGTTGCGACGCATCACGTGCAGTGAGCAAGCGCTTGAGCTCTTCGCGCATTTGCTCGAACGTGTAGCGCTTGAGCGGATGTTCCGGGTCGTTGGGGATGTAAAGGATCAGTTCATCGGTGTAACGGTATTTTTCGCAGATGACGAAAGCCACGCACCCGGTCAGCCTTTTTTTCATCAGGCCGAGGTCCTGGAACCAGACTTGCTTGCGCCCCATCCACGGGTGCATTTCGCCGTCGATGACCGAGAGGATCATCGCGTGATCTGCCGCCTCGATGTCATTGCGCAATAGCGCCTGTTCGGCTGCAGCGCGCATCGCTGCCTTCTGGCTGGCGATGAAGCGTTCGCTGAGCACCGCCTCTGCCACCGCGTCCCCCGGATGAAAAAAACCCTGCAGGTAAGTCTGGTATTGCTGACCTATATCCAGATTGCGGCAAAGGTGCAAAAACTGGCTGACCGAGAGGCCTGTGTCGACGTGCTTGAATGTGTCCGCAGCAGGCGTCGCCACAACAAAACCGGAGCTCGAATGATAGGTCCCCTCGCATTCGTCAGCTTCGAAGTTGTGCAGCGAGGCTTCCAGCAGCGTGATCTTGAGAACCTCGAACGAGGCCAATACGGTTCTCTGAATACCCATTTCGACCGGGCGCCGCAGACATAACAGGGTTTTGTCTACATCGATTTCCAGCGCGTATTGGTCCTTCAAGGCTTTGACCAATAACGGCCTGGCGAATGATTCGACATCGACGAATTTCGCCATGCTCTTGTCGAGACTGTTCTGGGCGATAACGCTGGCCTTGAAAGTCTCGTCGAGGGTTTTACGCTGGGCCGGCGTCGCATGCTGATACCAGGCCGGTAACGCGGTCGGAACCGCCTTGAGCGCCTCGCGCCGATGCGGCAAAGCGCTGGTCAACCATTGCGGGATCGATGTCTCGAGAAACTCGCCGTGCAGGCTTTGTGTTGCGATGAGTTTTGCAGACCGGTTGGGGGCTGCCTGCTGAGCGGTGGACGCAGGCTGCGTCGACACTGGTTCGGGGGGGATAACGTTCATGGTCACTCCTTTTTCATGGAGCGGTCAGCAAACCATGTCGCGTTATCGCTTCTGCGTTATTCGGGTATCGCTCAAACTTGTCCGGGCTGCTTCGATGGCATCCCGGACCCAGCGGATTGGCTATGCTTCAGGAGGATGACTTTTCGCAGAGGGATTTATGGACGATCCAATCGACAACAAACCGCCGAGTTTCTGGCAGATGCTGCACAGCGTCATGGCGGCGGCGTTCGGGGTGCAGAGCGGCAAGAACCGGGAAAGGGATTTTACCCACGGCAAACCCAGTCACTTTGTGATTCTGGGAGTTTTGTTCACGGCGGTGTTCGGCCTGACGCTGTTTGCCATCGTCAAGCTGGTGCTGTATCTGGCCGGGGTGTGATGGCACTGAACAGGCATCTGCCACAGGTTATCCGGGCCTTGGGAGAACGGCCCGGAGCGCGGATGTTACTGGTGACTGACCCAGAAGACCGCTGTTCCTACTACGAGAATGATCAGAAACAAAATGGCCCACGCGTCGACACTGCTGTCGCTTTTTCTGGCTTTGGTCGGGTTGCTCATTGCATCGCCTCTTGTCGGTTTTATCGGTGATTGCACAAAGACTCGATCACAGTTAAGACGATGATTGTCCGCACGACAAATGTGGATTAGATGACCGGCACGCACGTTAGGCGATTTGGTTCTTTACATATACTCAAACATCACTTTTGCGCATAACTGCAAACGGGTATATTGCCCCGGCTCCGTGACGGAGTGCGCGGCCGTGCGCGCAGAATTGCAGAGGCAACATCGGACTCCAGCAAGCGAAAACGCAGCGTTTTCCGAGAAGCCCAAGCCTGAGAACAGGACTTATATGTACGTATACGACGAGTACGATCAGCGGATCATCGAGGACCGCGTCAAGCAGTTCCGTGATCAGACCCGACGCTATCTGGCAGGTGAGCTGAGCGAAGAAGAATTCCGCCCCCTGCGCCTGCAAAATGGCCTGTATATCCAGCGTTTCGCGCCGATGTTGCGCGTGGCCGTGCCTTACGGCCAGCTGACTTCGCGCCAGGTGCGCATGATGGCGAAGATCGCCCGCGACTACGACAAGGGCTATGCCCACATCAGTACGCGGCAGAACGTGCAGTTCAACTGGCCGGCGGTTGAAGACATCCCGGACATCCTTGCTGAACTCGCGACCGTGCAGATGCACGCCATCCAGACCAGCGGCAACTGCCTGCGCAACGTCACCACCGACCAGTTTGCCGGCGTCGCCGCCGATGAAGTGATCGACCCGCGTCCATGGTGCGAAATCGTCCGTCAGTGGACCACGTTCCACCCGGAATTCGCCTACCTGCCGCGCAAATTCAAGATCGCCGTCAACGGTTCGACCAGTGACCGCGCAGCCATTGAAGTCCACGATATCGGTCTGGAACCTGTCTATAACGCTGCCGGCGAGCTGGGCTTCCGAGTGCTGGTCGGCGGTGGCCTCGGTCGTACGCCGGTGGTTGGCGCATTCATCAATGAATTCCTGCCGTGGCAAGACCTGCTGAGCTATCTCGACGCCATCCTGCGGGTGTACAACCGCTACGGCCGTCGCGACAACAAATACAAGGCGCGGATCAAAATCCTCGTCAAGGCGCTCACGCCTGAGGTGTTCGCGCAGAAAGTCGACGCGGAAATGGAGCACCTGCGCGGTGGCCAGACCACGCTGACCGAGGCCGAACTGCATCGCGTCGCCAAGCACTTCGTCGATCCGGACTACAAGACCCTCGACAACCAGACCGCGCAACTGGCCGATCTGGACAAAGAGCATCCGGGTTTCGCCCGCTGGCGTAGCCGCAACACCCTGGCGCACAAAAAACCGGGCTATGTCGCTGTGACGCTGTCGTTGAAGCCGACCGGCGTTGCCCCGGGCGACATTACCGACAAGCAGCTCGACGCCGTCGCCGATCTGGCCGAGCGCTACAGCTTCGGTCAACTGCGCACCTCCCACGAGCAGAACATCATTCTCGCCGATGTCGAGCAGAGCCAGTTGTTCACCCTGTGGGGTGAGTTGCGTGAAAGCGGTTTCGCCACGCCGAACATCGGCCTGCTGACTGACATCATCTGCTGCCCCGGTGGTGACTTCTGCTCGCTGGCCAACGCCAAATCGATTCCGATTGCCGAATCGATCCAGCGCCGTTTCGATGACCTGGATTACCTGTTCGACATTGGCGAACTGGACCTGAACATCTCCGGCTGCATGAACGCCTGCGGTCACCACCACGTTGGCCACATCGGCATCCTCGGTGTGGACAAGAAAGGCGAAGAGTTCTACCAGGTTTCCCTCGGCGGCAGCGCCAGCCGTGATGCGAGCCTGGGCAAGATCCTCGGCCCGTCCTTCGCACAGGAAGCCATGCCTGACGTGATCTCGAAGCTGATCGACGTGTACGTTGAACAACGTACCGAAGACGAGCGCTTCATCGACACTTATCAGCGTATTGGCATCGACCTCTTCAAGGAACGCGTCTATGCAGCGAATCATTAAGAACAACGAAGTCGTCGACGAAACCTGGCACCTGTTGCCGAAGGATTTCAACATCGATGAGATCAGCAACTGCGACGATCTGATCGTTCCTCTGCAGTTGTGGCGCGAGCACAGCCGCATGCTCAAGGCCCGCGACGGCGGTCTGGGCGTGTGGCTGGATGCTGACGAGGAAGCCGAAGAAATCGGTGAAGACGTCGGTGAGTTCCAGGTAATCGCGCTGAATTTCCCGGCGTTCACCGATGGCCGCAGTTACTCCAATGCCCGTCTGCTGCGTGACCGTTATGGTTTCAAAGGCGAGCTGCGCGCGATTGGCGACGTGCTGCGGGACCAGCTGTTCTACATGCACCGCTGTGGCTTCGACGCCTTTGCCATTCGCGCGGATAAAGACCCGTACGAAGCACTGGAAGGTCTCAAGGACTTCTCGGTGACCTACCAGGCCGCCAGTGACGAACCGCTGCCGCTGTTCCGTCGGCGCTAAGCCAGCGGGTTTATTGCGGACACAAAAACGCCGGTCATTGACCGGCGTTTTTTTATGCCTGGTGTTTACCAGAAACGTTGCTGAGTAAGACGACTCCACCAGCTCAACAGCACGCGGTCTACCGAACCGCTGGCGGCCATGCCGATGCGTTCCTGCAGGCTTTTACGCTCGGCGTAGTGCAGGTGATAAACCTCAGCCTGTTTGGCTTTCTGCGCCAGGTATTCATCGCTGGTCTTGAGCTCATCCACCAGTTGGTTTTCCAGCGCAGCGATACCGAGCCACACCTCACCGGTAGCCACTTCATCGATCGCCAGTTGCGGGCGGTACCGCGCCACGAAGTTTTTGAACAAGCGATGAGTGATGTCGAGGTCTTCCTGGAACTTCTCGCGGCCCTTTTCGGTGTTTTCGCCAAACACGGTCAGGGTACGCTTGTACTCACCAGCGGTCAGCACTTCGAAATCGATATCGTGCTTTTTCAGCAGGCGATTGACGTTAGGCAATTGCGCGACCACGCCGATAGAACCGAGGATGGCGAACGGTGCACTGATGATCTTGTCGCCGATGCAGGCCATCATGTAACCGCCACTGGCTGCGACCTTGTCGATACACACAGTCAGTGGCACGCCCGCATCACGGATTCGCGCCAGTTGAGACGACGCCAGACCGTAGCTGTGCACCATGCCGCCGCCACTTTCCAGACGCAGGACTACTTCGTCCTTCGGCGTGGCCAGGGTCAGCAGTGCGGTGATCTCGTGGCGCAGGCTCTCGGTGGCGGAAGCCTTGATATCGCCGTCGAAGTCGAGCACGAACACCCGGGATTTGGTCTCAGGCTTGTTCTTCTGTTTCTTCGCGCTTTTTTCCGTTTTCGCTTCGCCCTTGCGCAATGCCTTGAGCTGATCCTTGTCGAGCAAGGTCTGCTCCAGGCGTTCACGCAGCCCCTTGTAGAAATCGTTGAGCTTGCTGACCTGCAACTGCCCTGCCGATTTGCGCCGGCCTTTGCTGCGCAACGCGGCGAAACTGGCGAGCACCACCAGTATGGCGATCACCAGTGTGACGGTCTTGGCCAGAAAGCTGGCGTATTCGGTGAAAAAATCCACAGAGACTCCTCAAAGCAATGCGTGACGGTGTATTACACGCGGAATGGCTCCAGCATACCCATGCGTCGGCTCGTCGGCCAGCCGTGAAACCTCTGGCAACACGCCTGTAACGGGCATTTCAAACAAGCGTATGTTTTTTCATTGACAGCCTTACGCCATCCTCATAACCTCGCCTGACCTTCAACGTACCGGGACGACGCGGACGTGGGCAGCATCTACTTGATACGACATGGCCAGGCCTCCTTTGGTGCAGACGATTACGACGTCCTGTCGCCGACCGGTGTGCGTCAGGCAGAAATTCTCGGCCAGCACCTCGCCGACCTTGGTATCAGCTTCGATCGTTGCCTTGCCGGTGATCTGCGCCGCCAACAGCACACCGCCAGCAGTGCACTGGAGCAATTCAGCGCCAGAGGCCTGCCGGTTCCAGTCCTCGAAACCGATTCCGCTTTCAACGAATTTGACGCCGACGCGGTGATCCGCGCCCTGCTCCCGGCCATGCTGCCGGAAGAGCCGGAAGCCCTCGACATCCTGCGCAACGCCGCGCAGAACCGCGGTGAATTCCAGCGCATCTTCGCCCTGATCGTCGAGCGCTGGCTTGCCGGCACCTACGACACACCCGGACTGGAAAGCTGGCTGGGTTTCGTCGAACGGGTTCAGGCCGGGCTGCACCGCATCCTCGACCTGGCGGAAAAGAACCAGAAAATCGCCGTGTTTACCTCCGGCGGCACCATCACTGCCCTGCTCCACCTGATTACGCAAATGCCTGCCAGACAGGCCTTTGAATTGAACTGGCAAATCGTCAACACCTCGCTCAACCAACTGAAGTTTCGTGGTCGCGAGGTGGCTCTGGCTTCCTTCAACAGTCACGCACACCTGCAACTGCTGAAGGCCCCGGAACTCATCACTTTTCGCTGAGTCCGGCTTACTGTGACCCTGGCTGTAACCACCCAGCTCCCATGACCAAGAAAGGATCGAACCATGACCTCCGTAGCTGATGCCGTAAAAGCAATGCAAGCCAAGTTCAACCCAGCCGCCGCTGCCGGTCTGGATCTGGTCTTCGGTTTCAAAATCACCGACGAAGACAAGCAATACGCACTGATCGTCAAAGACGGCACCTGCAACATTCAGGAAGGCGAAAACCCGGACGCCAACTGCACGCTGGTGCTGGATAGCGAAACCCTGAAAGGTATCGTCAGCGGCGAGACCGACGGCATGCAGGCCTTCATGAGCGGCAAGCTGCGCGTTGAAGGCGACATGATGCTGTCGATGAAACTGTCCGAGCTGTTCCCTTCGTAAGAAGCAGCCTGGTTCAAACAAATCCCGCCCTTTTGGCGGGATTTGTCGTTCATGCAAGGGGATCAGCGCAGGCCTCGGCTTCGCTCTCCGTTCGCGTAGGTACGATCAACCCTCCTGCAACAACCGCGTATCCAGCCCAAACCGCTCTTGCGAAACCATCCTGAACTGACCTTCCGCCAGATCGCAACTCACCAGCAAATTCCACGAGTGTCGGGTGGCCACCGATGGCACCAGAACAAATGGATGTTCAGCCAGCAGTGCGTCGGCAAACTTTCGCTGGTTGGGCGAGGTTTTTATCGGGGTGAGCCAATGCGGATTGGGCACATCTTCCGGTTGCACGATTCTGACGCTGGCGTCGTGGGTGATTTCAAAACAGGTCAATACGTAGGGCTCCTGATCAAGTGCATCGAAGCTGCCATGGGCGGCCACCTCCAGTATCGCCGTGGAGGGGTCGACCGACGCATAAACGACTCTGCGGCCGGGCGTATTCCAGCGACCGCCGTCCCGTTTCGACCCCAGGCCGCTGTCCCAGGTCTCGCTTTACACCTCGCGATCCAGCCGCCACGCGTACCAGCGATCATCCCAGGGCAAGGGATTCATTGATAAACCCCGTATTTGATCTGGTTCAGATACTCCTCCACCATCCTGAAGCCCAACGCATTTCCAACCAGATCGAGCGGCACATAACCGTAGAAGTAAGTGGCGCGTTGCTCCAGCCATGATTCGGCCTTGGCCTGTCGCCCGAACACCTCGATGGCCAGCTCCAGCGCTGCCGCATATTGGTAGGCGATGATGCTCTGCGGCGTGTCGAGGCGCACCGACGCGCCTTCCTTGAGCAGACGTCGCACGGTTCTCACAGATTTGCCGGTGATACGTTTGACCATCTCTCCCTGTTGGTACAGTTCGGAGGTTGCGATCATGTTCACCACATCGTGCAGCGCAAATCCTTCGGCTGTGCAGCGCAGAATGAGCATCGGATCGTCGCCGGTGTCCTGCCCTCGCAACAGCAATTCCAGAGGTTTGCCCTCAAGCTTCTTCAAGCCCGTGAGCCGGGGCACTTTGGCGCTCGGCATGGCAACGTCCTCCGAGGGGCATCTCGCGCGGTCGTCGCGCCAGTAATGGCGAGGCGAGTAAGCAGGCGTATGGCTTTCAATCAGTGGGATTCGCATAGTCCATCCTTTGTCCAGGTCCAGAGCGATCTGTGCGCTCGATGACTTCAATGTCAGGACTGATCCTATAGATCCGGCGTCCGACGACCAACCTGAAAAAGTCGTCAGAAATATCCCCTCATCTGATCAAAACGCTCCTGTTTCCGTAGGACTGAAACGCAATTTTCAGCGGTTCAGTCCATTGCTGCTTTCAAGTTGGGGAGAGGGACTTTTGACTTACAATGCGCTCCACCTCCAGACACCGGCCCTGCCCCATGGACATCGACCTCGCCCGCACTTTCCTCGAAATCGTCCGCCACGGCAGTCTTGCCGCCGCCGCGCAGAAGCTGTTCGTCACACAAACGGCGATCACCGCACGGGTGCAGAAACTCGAAGGCCAGCTGGGCAGTACGCTGTTCGTGCGCAATCGCGCCGGGGCGAAGTTGACGGCCAATGGCGAAGCGTTCGTGGTCTACGCCAATCAACTGGTGCAGACCTGGGAAGCCGCGCGCCGCGACTTGCCGCTGCCCGAGGGTTATCACAACGTTCTGCACATTGGCGGTGAGGTCAGCCTGTGCAACCCGTTGATGCTCAGTTGGGCGGCGGAACTGCGCGAGAAAATCCCCGGCCACGCACTGCGCATGGAAATTCGCGACGGCGAAAATCTTTTGCGTCAGCTCGAACTCGGTGTGCTCGATGCGGCGCTGGTTTATCAACCGGAATACTGGCCGGGATTGCAGGTCGAGCAAGTGCTGGAGGAAAAACTGATTCTGGTGCGCGCGCCCGAGCGTCCGGAGCCTTACGTCTACATCGATTGGGGACCGGACTTTCGTCGTCAGCACGACGCCGCCCTGCCGGAAAAAGCCAAAGCCGCGCTGAGCTTCAACCTTGGCCCACTGGCCCTGCAATACATCCTCGAACATGGTGGCAGCGGTTATTTCCGTACCCGGGTCGTGCGCACTTATCTGGAGACCGGCGCGCTGGAAGCCGTCACCAAAGCCCCGGAATTCGGTTATCCGACCTATCTGGTGTATTCCCGCGATCGCGACTCGGCAGTGCTGCAACAGGCCTTCGATCTGTTGCGCGAGGTGATCCGCACCGATGATGACTGGTCGCAGCGCTGGAACCCGTTGAGCTGACGGGCGGCTTCAGTCCAGAGCATGGCGCTTAAGGCCGCAAGGTTCGCCCTGCACAAGTCAGCGGATCGGCTAATCTGCCGGGTATAACAACAATACCCGCAGGTGAAAGCGTTGAGGCAGACCACCGAGGCATTCCGCAGCCGCTACCGTGCGGCCATTCATCCTTTATACAATCCGTGGTTGCATGGCGCGTTCGTGTTGCTGTTCGGCATTTTCACCGTCGCTGCGTTCTGGCGCACGGTGCATTCAGTGAGCTGGCTGGAATGGCTGACAGTGCCGCTGAGCCTGTTGTTGTTCAACTTCGGCGTGTACATGGTCCATCGTCATTTAGGCCATCACAAAAAAGCTTTCGCAAAGATGTTCTACGCACGACATGCCGGGGACCATCACAGCTTTTTCACCCCCGGCCATATGACCTACGACAGCGCGCGGGACTGGCGAGTGATTCTGTTTCCAGCCTGGCTGATCGTCATTCATACGCTATTGATCACCCTGCCCCTCTGGTGGCTGCTCGCGCAGGTCAACGCCAATGTCGCCGGGCTGTTTGCCGGGTGCATGGTGTTCGGTTATCTGCTCTATGAGGTATTCCATGCCTGTGAGCATCTGCCGCCGCAGAATCCGTTGACTCGTTTGCCGTGGATTCGCCAGATGCGCCGTCTGCACGAACTGCATCACCGCCGCGAGCGCATGCAGGAGCGCAATTTCAACATCGTTCTGCCCTTGATGGACTACCTGTTCGGCACGCTGTACCGCGAGCCGGAACCCGCCCCTTTGAGTTATTCGAAAATGCCCATGACGCGCATGCAGCACCAGATCGATATCGCCGGCGAACCGGTCGCCGTGCTGGCTTATGCCGCCAGCGTCAGTCATTGGCCGGACTGGCATCCCTCCTCATTGAAGATTGACGGTCCGCAAGGTCCACTGCATGCCGGTGCACGTTTCGAAGAGGACATCCATGCCGGCGGACGTGCCGGTCACTTGCGCTGGGAGGTTACTGAATATCTGCCGGGCCGGCGCTGGTGCGCACGCGCGCAAAGTGATCAGGGCTTGTCCCTGCGGTTGACTTACGAGTGCTCAGCGGAGGCTGGCGGCACGCGTTTCGTGCGCACGCTGGAATATCGCTTTGACGGTTTGCTCATGCGTCTTGCCAATCGCCTGCTGCTCAAGCGGCGCATCGAGCGCGAATCTGCCGCATCCATGCTCGCCCTGCGCGACATGGCTGCGCAGTTTATCGGCGCGGCGAGGGCCAGCGCGTGAAATTACGTTATGTGCTGTGCCTGCTGATCGTTCTCGTCATCGCCTTCTTGTTGTTGCTGCCGACCAAGGTCGAACCGGTCGCCTGGACGCCGCCACCGGCGCCCTCGCTGAAAGACGGGATCTACGCGGACAACCAGCGCCTCAAAGCTGTGGCGAAGGTCGGGCCGAGCGACATCGAAGGGCCTGAGGCGTTGCTACTGGAAGACGAATTCCTCATCACCGGATTGCATGACGGCAGGCTCATCCGTAACAGCCTCGACGGTACGCAGCGCAAGGTCCTGGCCGACACCGGTGGCCGTCCACTGGGCCTGGCCCGTCATCCGAACGGCATGCTGGTAGTTGCCGATGCGGTCAAAGGCTTGCTGTCGCTGGATGCGCAGGGCCGCGTGATTCCGTTGACCACCGAGGCCAACGGCGTGCCATTTGGATTTACCGATGATGTAGCGGTCGACAAGTCAGGCCACTACGCCTACTTCAGCGATGCCTCGAGCCGTTGGGGCTATGGTCATGACGGCGAGGCGATCATTGAGCACGGCGCCGACGGACGTCTGCTGCGCTACGACTTTCAAACCGGCAAGACCAGCGTCTTGCTCGACAAGTTGCAGTTTGCCAATGGCGTCACTCTTGGTCCGGACGAGGCCTATGTGCTGGTCAATGAAACCGGCGCTTATCGCATCAGCCGCTACTGGCTGAGCGGGCCGAAGGCCGGTACCCATGATGTGTTCATCGACAACTTGCCAGGGCTTCCGGACAACCTCTCGTTCAATGGCAGCAATCGCTTTTGGGTAGCGCTGTATGCGCCGCGCAATGCCTTGCTCGATGGCACCGCTGAACACCCGTTCGTGCGCAAGATGATCGTGCGGGCGTTGACGGTTTTGCCCAAGCCTGTCGAAAAGCGCGGGTTTGTGCTGGGACTGGACCTGGACGGCAAGGTGATTGCCAATCTGCAGGACGCGAGCGAAGGCAATTATTCGCCGATTACCACGGTGCGCGAGTATGGGCAGTGGTTGTATTTCGGCTCGTTGAAGGCCATGCATATGGGGCGAATGGGGTTGGATGCGGCGCTTAAGTAAAACAGAAAAATTTTCACCGTATGGACCGACGATATCGCTGGCAAGCCAGCTCCCACAGTGTCCGTGTGAACTCCAAATATGTGTTCACCAGATGAACCTGTGGGAGCTGGCTTGCCAGCGATAGCGGTCTGTCAGTTGCCGGACCGGTCGAACTTCTCCGGATCTTCATCCTCCGGCAGTTCTTTCACGGTTTTTTCCGGATGCGCTGTGGTATGCGCCGGGCTGTTCGGTTCAGGACGGGTAGGAATCGGGTCGAAACCACCCTGCTCTTCACTGGGGAATTTGGGGTCGTTCATATGGCACCTCGCAACGAGTCGATGGTTTGCAGACTCTGCACATTGGAGGTGCCATTGGCCGTAGCCGTTCCCTTTAGAAAATGACCACGGGTCGGGGGACTACTGTCCCGTCAGCGGCTGCCCGGCGAGTTGAGCAACGATCTGTTCCTTGACGATCACGCGCTTCTCTTTGAGCTTTTTCAATTCGTCGTCAGTGGGGGCGTCTGACTGGGCGTTCTCCGCTTCGACCACGGCTTTATCCACGTCGAAATATTTGTTGAGCAGCGAATCCAGCTTCGGATCCTCGGAGCGTTTTTGCTCGATCTCTTCCTTCTTGCAGCCCAGGTCCTGATACAGATCATGTGAAACCGGCATGAAACACCTCCATCAATTTGATCGACAACCAGCGCGACCGATGCGCTGACTCATTATCAGCATGGCCTTGCCCGATGACTTCTGTCGACTCCCTGTCAGACCAGCGGTTGCCGTTCGTCGCCCTGTCGTAAATGCGATAAAACCTTTGGCGTCTGCGCTCGCTCCATTGGATAACGCTCACAAAAACCTGCGTGGAGATACCCAATGGACGGATTCAACCTGCGTCATCTCGCTCTGGCTGTTGCACTGTCTGCCGGCATGGGCAGCGCCTTTGCCGCAACCGACAACGACTTTGTCGACAATGCCGCCGCTGGTGGCATCGCCGAAATCGAAACCAGCAAGCTGGCACTGGAAAAAAGCCAGTCAGCCGACATCAAAGCCTTCGCTAACCAAATGATCGCTGATCACACCAAGGCCAATGAAGAGCTGAAGAAGATCGCGACCACCAATGACATCGAAGTCCCTGACGACACCACCCTGGTCAAGCAGGCCAAGGAAAAGATTCTCGACATGCGCGATGAATCCTTCGATGCGGCCTACGCCAACAACCAGGTCAAGGCTCACGAAGAGACCATCGAGCTGTTCAAGAAGCAGGCGAACACCGTGACCGATGACAAGGCCAAGGGCGCTACTGAACTGAAAGCGTTTGCGCAGAAGATGTTGCCAGCGCTGGAAAAACACCTGGCCCACGCCAAAGAGCTGCAAGCCAAACATCCGAGCAAGTAACCGGCCGGCAATAAAAAGGCCGCATCCTTCGATGCGGCCTTTTTGCGTTTCAGCGATCAACCGCCATCGGTGTCAATATCGGCGTCGGTGCTTTCGCCCGGTTCAGGACGGTCAGGGTCAGGCTTGAAGCCGGGGCTGAAGTCGTTGCTGTTGTCGTTGTGATGCTGCTTTTGATCGACCTCGGCAGCCGCGCTGTCCGCCTGCCCTTCTTCAACCGGCGCGGGAGTATTTTGCCCCGGCGTTTGCGGGTCGATGGCCGGGTCGTTGCGGTTAATTGACTCTGAGGACTGATTTTGCTGTTGCGGCGCTTGCTCGTTCATATCCACCTCATTCATAGTCCTGCCTCCTTCTTCCAGCACGACTGGAAAACGTCGGGCATGCAGATTCGAAGCCTGACGCCGTAGATTCGTTCAAAAGATCGTTGCCTGCCGCCACGCCGACTAGAGTTAGCGGGGCGTTCGACGCGGCAGGCAGAAAAATTCATCGCTAGCTGAACAACTATTTCAAGCGGTAAATGTCAGTCAAATCGCGCCGGTCATTTCGCCGAGCCGGCCCATATACGTAACGGAGCGACACGCACATGGCAGCACTGCAGAACAGCACAGTTGAAGCAATCAAGAACAACCAGACTCAGCTGTTGAGCGAGTGGACCAAACGCCTCGAAGCCAGCGGCGCCACACGCAACCTCAAGGAACACGACCTCGCTCAGCAAACCCGCGACTTGCTGGGCCTGCTCCTGGCGGGTCTGGAAAACGGCAACGGCAGCAAGATTGCCGCTGCGGGTTGGGAGGATACCCGTCAGTTCCTTGAAAAGCTGTCGCAGAGCCGTGCCCTCCTCGGCCAGGATTCCCAGCAAACCGCCAATTTCATCTTTGCCCTGAAAGGCCCGTTGTTCGCCCTGCTGCAAAACCATTATCAGGACCAGCCGGCACTGCTTGCCGAGCAATTGCTGGAAGTCTCCGAATTGCTCGACACCGTCGGTATGCACACCATCGGCACCTTCCAGAAATCCCGCGAAGCGGTGATCAAGCGTCAACAGGAAGAGCTGCTGGAACTGTCGACTCCGGTGGTCAAGCTGTGGGATGGCGTCCTCGCCCTGCCAATGATCGGCACCCTCGATTCGCAGCGCACCCAAGTAGTCATGGAATCGCTGCTGCAACGCATCGTCGACACCGGTTCGGAAATCGCCATCATCGACATCACCGGCGTGCCAACCGTCGACACTCTGGTCGCCCAGCACTTGCTGAAAACCGTGACCGCAATTCGCCTGATGGGCGCTGATTGCATCATCAGCGGCGTGCGTCCACAGATTGCGCAAACCATCGTTCACCTGGGTCTGGATCTGCAAGGCGTAGTGACCAAGGCCAACCTGGCCGACGCATTGAAACTGGCCCTGACCCGCTTGGGTGTCAGCCTCGTCAAGACGGCTTGACCATGGAACGTATTCCGATTCTTCAAATGGGCGATATCTTGCTGGTGACCATTCAGGTCGACATGCATGACCAACTCGCCCTGACCCTGCAGGACGATCTGTCCGAGCGCATCAGCCGGACATCCGCCCGGGGCGTGCTGATCGACATCACGGCGCTGGACATGGTCGATTCGTTCATCGGGCGCATGATCGGCGACATTTCCGGGCTGTCGAAAATCATGGACGCCAAAACCGTGCTGGTCGGCATGCAGCCGGCAGTGGCGATCACGCTCGTTGAGCTGGGCATGACTTTGCCAGACGTGAGCACCGCCCTGAACGTCGAACGCGGGATGAAACTGCTGCGGGAACGAGTACTTGCACAATGACCGTGCGCAGTAGCGGTACGCAACCCATTCTCATTGAACAGGACGTAGTGCTGGCCCGCCAGACCACGCGCAAGCTCGCCACCGAATGTGGCATGCGCCTGATCGACCTGACCAAACTGGTGACCGCTGTCAGTGAGTTGGCGCGTAACACCATGGTCTATGGCGGCGGCGGCGACATGGACTGGCAGATTCTCGAGGAAAACGGCCGGGTCGGTTTGCGCATCACCTTCCGCGACGAAGGCCCTGGCATCCCCGACATCAAACTGGCGATGACCGACGGCTGGACCTCCGGCAGCGGGTTGGGCCTTGGCCTGACTGGCGCCAAGCGCCTGGTCAATGAATTCGAACTCGACACTGAGCCCGGCAAAGGCACGCGCATTACGATCACACGATGGACATGAATATCACCGGGTCGTTGACCCAGGTTCTGCCGATCGAGGACAGCAGCCAGATCGGACACGCCCGGCGCACCGCGCAGAAACTCGCCGAGCAGCATGGCTTCGACGAAAACGATGCCGGCCGCGTGGCGCTGGTCGCGACCGAACTGGCCAGCAACGTACTCAAGCACGCCCAGCGTGGTGAATTTCACCTGCGTTTACTGGCTCGGCCGGATAGCGGTTTCGGCATCGAAATGCAGACCGTGGATCGGGCCCAGGGCTTTGATCTGGATGCCTGTCTGGCGGATGGCTTTTCCACTGGCGGCACACAAGGCATCGGCCTCGGCGCCGTATCGCGGCAGACCAGTGTCTTTGATGTCTACGCCGACCACCGTGGCGCGGTGTTGCTGGCGCGGATCTTTGCCCGCAGCGATCGGCAGGCCGATATCCGCTTCGGGGTCAGCCAGCATTCGCTGCATGCCGATCCGGCCTGCGGCGATGTCTGGCATCTGAAATATGAAGGCTCGCGGATCAGCGCGCTGGTGGTCGATGGCCTCGGTCATGGCGAAGACGCCGAGCGCGCAGGCCTGGCCGGGGCGCAGGCATTCGCCCGGGCACCGTTTGCCGATCCTGTGGTATTGATGGAAGACCTGCATCAGGAAATGCTCGGCACGCGCGGTGGCGCCGTGGCGTTCGCGCAGTTTGACAGCCAGCGCGACGGCCTGACGTTCGCCGGTGTCGGTAACATCGGCGCCAGTCTGCTGGAGCCTGGCAAATCCCGCGGCCTGGCCTCACACCCCGGTATTGTTGGCGGCCAGTACCGTAAAGCCAAACCCTTTGACTATGCTCACGTGAACGGACATTTATTGATCATGTACAGCGACGGCCTACAGTCCCGTTGGAATCTTGCAGACTACCCCGGCCTGGTGCATCGCCATCCTGCCGTGATAGCCAGCGTCCTGCACCGCGACTTTTGCCGTGGTCGCGATGACGTGACGGTGCTGGTCGTGGCTCTGGAGGCCGCCCATGGCTGAATCGACTCACTTGAGCCACGCCGAACAGGCGGCGCTCATCGCTCAGTTGCAGCGCGAAACCACTGCCCTGCGCGAAGAACTCGATGAAACCAACCAGGGTGTTCTGGCGCTGTACGCCGAGCTCGACAATCAGGCCGAAGAACTGCGTCAGGCATCGGATCTCAAGAGCCGTTTCCTGTCGTACATGAGCCATGAATTCCGCACGCCGCTGGGCTCGATACTGAGCATCAACAGTCTGCTCGCTGACGAACTCGACGGTCCGCTCAGCCCTGAACAGCACAAGCAGGTAGCCTTCGTCAGCACCGCTGCCCGCGAGCTCAGCGACATGGTTGATGACCTGCTCGATCTGGCGAAGATCGAAGCCGGGCGCATCAGCATTTCCCCGGCCTGGTTCGACATGTTCGACCTGTTCTCCGCCCTGCGCGGGATGTTCCGGCCAATCGTCGACGCCTCGGCGGTGGATCTGATCTTCGAAGAGCCACTGGGCCTGCCGCGCCTGTATACCGATGACAAGAAGCTCGGGCAGATCCTGCGCAACTTCATTTCCAACTCGTTGAAATTCACCACCCGTGGCGAAGTGCGGGTATCGGCGCGAATGGAAGGTGAAGACAAAGTGCGCTTTGCCGTCAGCGACACCGGCATCGGCATCGCGGCCGAACTGCATGACACGCTGTTCGAAGACTTCTCCCAAGTCGATTCGCCATTGCAGAAACGTCTGCGCGGCACCGGTCTGGGTCTGTCACTGTGCAAGCGTTTCGCCGCCCTGCTCGGCGGTGAAGTCGGGGTAGACAGTACGCCGGGCGTCGGCTCGACGTTCTTTGTCATCATCCCGCTGGCGATCGCTCTGGAGAACGTCGATGAATCGTGACATCCGCCTGTTGATCGTCGATGACAACGTCGCCACCCGTTACGCCCTGCGCCGGCGCTTGGAGCGCCATGGCTACACGGTGCTCGAAGCCGGCACCGGCAGCGACGGCCTGGCCCTGATCGAGGGCGAAGCCCTCGATGCGTTGATCCTCGACGTCAACCTGCCGGACATGAGCGGTTTCGACATCGTCCGCCTGCTGCGCGCCGACCCGGGCACCGCGCTGCTGCCAGTGATTCATGTGTCAGCGGCGTCGATCCAGACCGGCGATATCATCACTGGTCTCAACGCGGGTGCCGATGCCTATCTGATTCACCCGGTCGACCCCGATGTGCTCTTGGCGACCCTGCGTACCCTGCTGCGGGTGCGCGACACGGAAAATGCCCTGCGCGAAAGCGAGGCGCGTTTCCGCGAGATTTTTGCCAACGTCTCGGCACCGATCGCCGTGCTCGATGCCAATCTGAAAGTGCATGAATGCAATCACGCCTTTGCCCAACTGATCGTCGATAACCGCGACCCGCAGGCGCTGCGTGAATGCTTTGCCGAAGATCAATGCTCGATCCTCGATGAACTGCGTCTGCGTCTGGTCGACGGCGAGCGCTGGAAAGGCACGCTGAACATGCGTGTGCAGGGCGAGATTCGCGAGACGCAATGGCAGATTTCGCCGTATCGCACCCCGGAACTGAGTCTGGTGTTCGTCGAGGACGTCACCGAACACCGCCATCGCGAGCGCTCGCACCTGGCGCGGCTGGATGACACCACCACGCAGCTGGCCAAGGAAGTCGCCGAGCGCGTGCACGCCGAAGCGCAATTGCTGCAAGTGCAGAAAATGGATGCGCTGGGCAAGCTCACCGGCGGTATCGCCCACGACTTCAACAACCTGCTGACCGGGATCATCACCAGTCTGGAACTGATCCAGAAACGCGTGGCCGATGAGCGTCTGGACAAGGTGCAGTTCTATACCGAAGCAGCGCTGAACTCAGCCATGAGCGCGGCCTCATTGACCCATCGTCTGCTGGCATTTGCCCGCCAGCAGCCGCTCGATACACGGCCGGTGGACATCAACGAGCATGTCCGCTCGCTGGAAGAATTGCTGGTGCGCACCATCGGCGAGCGCATCACCCTCAAGCTGGAACTGACCAACAAACCGGCGATTGCGCTGGTCGACCCGGTGCAGCTGGAAAGCGCGGTGCTCAATCTGGTGATCAACGCCCGTGATGCCCTGCCCTCTGGCGGCAATATCTGGGTCAATACTTACGCCGCTTATTCCCATGGCGATCCGAATCTGGCCGATGGCGCGTACGTGGCGCTGTCGGTACGCGACGACGGCACCGGCATTGAACACAACGTGATCGACAAGGTGTTCGAACCGTTTTTCACCACCAAGCCTTTGGGCCAGGGCACCGGGCTCGGTCTGTCGACGATCTACGGTTTTGCCCGTCAGTCGGGCGGTGACGCGCACATCCGCAGCGTCGCCCGACGTGGCACCGAAGTGACCATCATGCTGCCCGGCACCAACGACCCGACCGGGGCCGACGCACCTGTGCCCGTGCCTGACGCGAAAGGCAGTGGCGAGCATGTGCTGATCGTCGAGGACATGGCCACGGTGCGCTTGTTCGTCACCGAAGTGCTGGAGGATGCCGGCTATCGCTGCACGCAAGCGGCGGATATCGAATCGGCGCTGGAGCGCTTGCAGAACGACCCGTCGATCGACCTGCTGCTGACCGACGTCGGCCTGCCGCGCATGAGCGGGCGGGAGTTGGCGGATGTTGCCCGTGGCTGGCACGAAGGGCTGCCGATCCTGTTCATGACCGGCTACGCCGAAACCGCGCTCAACCGCCAGGTCTTCCTCGGCACCGGCATGGACATGCTGGTCAAACCGTTCCAGATCAGCGAACTGCTCGACAAGGTCCGCCGTACGCTGGATGGCGCCTGAACTGGCGCCATCGCTGGCAAGCCAGCTCCCACAGGGGGCATCAGTGTGCGCAGATTTTCGGCAACAACTTGAATTTCTGTGGGAGCTGGCTTGCCAGCGATGGCGGCCAGCAAGGCGCTGCAGTTATCGGCTCAAAGCCCGAGCCAGAAACGGCGCGGTCTTGCTCTTCTTGCTGGCGGCGACTTTCTGTGGTGTGCCGGCGGCGACGATCCTGCCGCCCTGATCACCGGCGCCGGGGCCGATGTCGATCACCCAGTCGCTCTGCGCGACGACACGCATTTCGTGTTCGACCACAATCACCGTGTGCCCCGCCGTTACCAGCGTATCGAGTTGTTCCAGCAACCGATCGACATCTCTCGGGTGCAATCCCGTGGTCGGTTCATCCAGTACATACAAGGTCGCACCACGCTGGCTGCGCTGCAACTCGGTCGCCAGTTTGATCCGCTGCGCTTCACCACCGGACAGTTCCGTGGCCGGTTGCCCCAGGCGCAGATAACCCAGGCCGATATCGCGCAGCACTTCCAGCGAACGACGAATCCCCGCCTGTTCGGCAAACACCGCTACCGCTTCATCGACTGTCAGTTGCAGGACTTGGGCGATGCTCAAGCCCTGCCAGAGAATCGCCAATGTCTGCGGGTTATACCGCGCTCCGTGGCAGGTCGGGCATGGCGCATACACGCTGGGCATGAACAGCAATTCCACACTGACGAACCCCTCACCCTCGCAAGTAGCGCAACGGCCCTTGGCGACGTTGAAAGAAAACTGCCCGGCATCATAGCCCGCCGCTTGTGCCTCAGGTGTCGCGGCAAACAGCTTGCGCACGTTGTCGAACAACCCGGTGTAAGTCGCCAGATTGGAGCGCGGCGTGCGTCCGATGGGTTTCTGATCAACCTGCACCAGCCGTTTGATCGACTCCAGGCCGGCGCTGATCTGCCCGGTGCTGGGCGGCGGAGTGTCATCTTCCAGGCTCGGCTCTTCTGACTCGGCCTCGGCCACCGGACGGCCCAACTGCGCGCCGACCAGTTCGAGCAAGGCCTGACTGACCAGACTCGATTTGCCAGATCCCGATACGCCGGTCACCGAGGTGAAACAGCCCAAGGGGAATTCGGCGCTAAGATTATTCAGGTTATTGCGCGTCACGCCGTCGAGCTTCAGCCAGCCGCTCGGCTTGCGCGCGGCGCGCTCAGGGCGTTGGTTTTCGGCAAACAGATAAGCGCGGGTCTGCGAATCTGCAATATCAGCAAGTCCCGCAGGCGGACCGCTGTACAGCACGCGCCCGCCCTTCTCGCCCGCCGCTGGGCCGACGTCGATCAGCCAGTCGGCACGGCGCATGGTTTCGACATCATGCTCGACTACAAACAGCGTGTTGCCGTCCGCCTTCAAGCGCTGCAACGCTTCGAACAGCGCCTCACCATCCGCCGGATGCAGACCGGCAGACGGCTCGTCCAGGACATAAATCACCCCGAACAGCTGCGAACCCAATTGCGTGGCCAGGCGCAAACGCTGCAACTCGCCCGACGACAAGGTCGGCGTACTGCGTTCCAGCGCCAGATAACCCAGGCCGAGATCGGTCAGGGTGCTGACCCGCTCCAGCAAATCCTCAGCGATGCGCTGCGCCGCCAGACGCTTTTCCAGCGACAGGTTCGGCGTATGGCGCACGTCCGGTGCGCTGGCATGCCCGCTCGCGCCATGGGCGACACGCTGCTGACGGGCCTCGCGGGTTTGCGCATGGCTGAGGGTGTCGCCGCTCTCCTCGGCGTGTTCCAGATAATTTGCCGCTGCTACAGGCCGCAGCACTTCGGCCACTTGCAGCAACGGCATCTGCGACAGCTCACCGATGTCGTAGCCGGCGAAGGTTACCGACAACGCCTCGCGCTTGAGCCGTTTGCCCTCGCACAATGGGCAAGGGCTGCCGCGCATGAACTGCGAAACACGCTTCTTCATCAGCGCACTTTGCGAGTGGGTGAAGGTGTGCAGGATGTAGCGCCGCGCGCCGGTGAAGGTGCCCTGATAACTCGGCTCCATCTTGCGCTTGAGGGCTACGCGGGTTTCCTCCGGGGTCAGCCCGGCGTACACCGGCACCGTCGGCGTCTCTTCAGTGAAGAGAATCCAGTCGCGCTGCTTTTTCGGCAGTTTCTTCCACGGAATATCGACATCAATGCCCATGGTCACGAGGATGTCGCGCAGGTTCTGCCCTTGCCACGCCAAGGGCCAGGACGCCACGGCGCGCTGGCGGATGGTCAGGTTCGGGTCCGGCACCATCAGCGCTTCGGTGACTTCATAGACGCGACCAAGTCCATGACACTCCGGACAGGCGCCCTGCGGCGTGTTCGGTGAAAAATCCTCGGCATACAGCATTGGCTGCCCCGGCGGGTAACTCCCGGCCCGGGAATAGAGCATGCGGATCAGGCTCGACAACGTCGTCACGCTGCCCACCGACGAACGCGCGCTCGGCGTGCCGCGCTGTTGTTGCAGAGCGACGGCAGGCGGCAGTCCTTCGATGGAATCGACATCCGGCACGCCGACCTGATCGATCAGCCGCCGCGCGTAGGGCGCCACCGATTCGAAATAACGCCGCTGGGCCTCGGCGTAAAGCGTGGAAAACGCCAGCGACGACTTGCCCGAACCCGAGACGCCGGTGAACACCACCAGCGCATCACGCGGAATATCGACGTCAACATTCTTCAGGTTATGTTCGCGGGCGCCGCGCACACGAACCATGCCGGCGGGTGCTTTGGAATTGCGCTTGGAAATCATCGGCCTGCCTTGATTGAAAAACTGGGCAGCGCTCGGCATCAGGTGCCGAGCACCTCGCAAATCATCTGCAGTAAAGCTTGCGGGCTGTAGGGTTTGCCGAGCAGATGCGTATCGGGGCTGAGCTGGTGGTCGCGGGAAATGATGTCGCGGGTATGCCCGGAAGTGAACAGCACCGGCACTGGCGGCGTCTGCACCTTGGCCCACGCGGCAAGATCGGAACTCTTGATCAGGCCGGGCATGACCACGTCGGTGAAGATCAGATCGATCTCGATGCCTTCCAGCAGCATCTGCATGGCCACGTCGCCATTGCACGCGGTCATCACCCGATAGCCTTCTTCGCGCAGCAACTCCACCGCCGAAGCGCGCACCGCGTCATTGTCTTCCACCACCAGAATGGTTTCGTGGCCGCCGCTCTTGCGCTCGCCGACACTGGCGGTCTCTTCACGAACCGGACGCAGACTGCGCGGGAAATACAACTGCACCCGCGTGCCTTCGCCGAGCTTGCTGTCGATCTCGACGTGGCCGCCACTCTGTTTGACGAAGCCAAAGACCATGCTCAGACCGAGACCAGTGCCCTGCCCGTCGGCCTTGGTGGTGAAAAACGGTTCGAAAACCTGTTCCAGCATTTGTGGGGCAATGCCCACGCCGGTGTCGGTGACCGCCACGCGCACATACTCACCGGACGCGATGCCCTTGCCGACGCAGTATTCGCTGTCCAGGCAGACATTGGCGGCACTGAGGCCGATAACGCCCTCGCCCTTCATCGCGTCGCGGGCGTTGATGGCCAGGTTGAGAATCGCGTTTTCCAGTTGGTTGCGGTCGACGTTGATGTGCCAGGGCTGCGGCGGCAACTGCACGTCGATCTGAATGGTTTCGCCCAATGCACGTTGGAGCAATTCGCCGACGCCTTCGAAAATCTGCTCAGGGTTGCACACGGCCGGTGACAGCGGTTGCCGCCGGGCAAATGCGAGCAATTGCGAAGACAGTTTGGCACCGCGTTCGACCGCCGCCAGCGAAGCCACGACCCGGCGTTGTACGTTGGCATTGTTGGGCTCATGCCGGGCGAGCAGATGCAGGTTGCCAGCGATGACTTGCAGCAGATTGTTGAAGTCGTGGGCAACGCCACCGGTCAGGCCGCCGATGGCTTCGAGCTTCTGCGATTGGCGAAGTTGTTCCTCGGCCGCGAGCCGCGCATTCACTTCGGCCGCCACGCGCTGTTCGAGATTGCGGGTGAATTTGAGCAGTGATTCTTCGGCGTTTTTGCGCTCATGGATGTCGATCAGCACACCGGGAAAGCGAAACGGTTTGCCTTGCTCATCGAACTCGCAGGCACCACTGGCCAACACCCACAGGTACTGGCCGTCGGCCCGCTGCACGCGGTATTCAGCGTTGTACGGCTCGCCAGTGCGCACGCTATGGGCAACTCGCTCCTGCACCCACCGATGATCTTCGGGATGGATGCGCGATTCGGCGATGTCTTGTTGCAGATCGCTCAGGTCCTGATCCGGCGGGTAGGAAAAGGTGCGGGCGAAACGTTCGTCAGCAGAGAAGCGATTGTTCTTGATGTCCCAGACAAACGAGCCCAGCAGCGCGCCGGCATTCAGCGCCAGACGCACGCGCTCGTTGTCGGCGCGGTACGCATCTTCCGCCGCCTGGCGCAGACGCTCGGAATGCACCAGCTCGGTGGTCTCGACCACCATCGCCATGACGCCACCCGGCACGCCTTCATCGTTTGCCACCGGGCTGTAATACAAGTCCATCCAGACGTCTTCGGGCACGCCGTCGCGCAGCAATACCAGCTCTTTGTTGCGATAGGACAAGGTGCCGCCGGCCAGGCAAGTGTCAACGACGTGGCGGTTGAATTCGGCGACTTCCGGCCAGCCAAGCTCTACCGGCACGCCAAGCAGATAGGGATGGCGGCCACCGGCGAATTCGGAGTAGGCGTCGTTGTAGATCATGTAGCCGGCATGGCCCCAGAGCATCACCATCGGCAGCGGCGAAGCCAGCATCAGCTGCACGGTGTTACACAGACTGGCCGGCCAGTCGGCGAGCGGACCCAGTTCGGTGAGGCTCCAGTCGAACGCACGGATGCGTCCGGCCATTTCGCCTTTCCAGCCCTCACAGCCGTGGCTTTCGGATAAAAACTGCATCGCCTGACTCAGTGTCCTTTTTTGCGGTTTTCCGATCTATCGCAACGCTACAACGACGCGACGCCCGTGTGTTTCGAGGCCCTGAAAACGCATTGGTTTCATTGGAGGTATAGCCGATATGCGACACAGGGCCATTCAGACGCCAATCAAGTGTTTGAGTGGGTGATAGCCGGTTTTCATTTTTGCAGCAACGTCGAGAATCGCCTTCTCGATTCCGTTGAGGTGCGTGCAGGTCAGCTCGATCGCGGCGCTCTGATTACCGGCCTCGATGTACTCGAGCAAACGCAGGTGTTCATCGTCGCGGCAAGCTTGATGACTGTCGTCATCGAGCGCGGCGGCATACAGCGAAGCGCGCGAGATCAGCTTCTGGAACCAGTCGAGCAGCACCGGATTGTTCAGGCTGCGCGCCAGTTTGAGGTGGAACTCGCCGAGCAGATGGATCAGCCGTTCATGGTCGCCGGCCGCATGGGCGGCATCCTCCAGCAACAAGTGCTCACGCAGATCCTGCATGGCAACGGTGTCTTTGCGCCGGCACAGTTCGGTGACGATGCCGATTTCGATCAGCCGCCGGGTTTCGAACAGCGAACGCAGCTCTGCGTCACTGGGCAGCGACACCGATGCACCTTTGTTGGGCTCAGTGGTGACCAGACCATCGGCTTCCAATTGCTTGAGCGCAGCACGCACCGACGTGCGGCTGACATTGAACAACTCGGCCAGCGAGGCCTCACCCAGCTTCATGCCTGGGCGCAACGAACGCTTGCTGATCGCCGCGTAAACCCCTTGGTAGACGCGATCGACCGTGGTTTCCAGTTTCTTTTCGCTCATTCGAACACTCCTTTGGCGTCGGGCAATTCATCCTGGCAGTGGCTGGCCATGGAGTTGATCGGGTTCCCGTACCGGTGTGAAGCGCAGAATATCTGCCTTCGGCCCAAAGGTGCAGCCTTTTGATTTATCTCGATTTTGGATAAACAGCCAAAACCTGTGGGAGCGAGCCTGCTCGCGAAGGCGGCGGCACGTTCGACATCGTCGTTGCCTGACACTGCGCTTTCGCGAGCAGGCTCGCTCCCACTCTGATACGAGGCAGATCGACCATCTTCATTGCAACCAAAATCCCTGTGGGAGCGAGCTTGCTCGCGAAGGCGGCGGCACGTTCGACATCGTCATTGCCTGACAGCCCGCATTCGCGAGCAGGCTCGCTCCCACACTGATACGGGGCAGATCGACCATCTTCATCGCAACCAAAGTCCCTGTGGGAGCGAGCCTGCTCGCGAAGGCGGCGGCACAGTCAACATCGTCATTGCCTCAGACTGCGCTTTCGCGAGCAGGCTCGTTCCCACAAAGGTCAGTGGAAATCCCGGCTCTGCACGTGAATGCCGTTGAGCAGCGGGCTAAGGTCGCTCATGCGCCCGGCGATCAGGTGGCGCACATCGCCTTCGCGTTCCCAGCGGCCGTCGACCTTGAGCAATTGCGACCCCACCAGCACTTGGCGCTGCCGCTCGGCCAGGTCACGCCAGACCACCACGTTGACGTTGCCGAACTCGTCTTCCAGGGTCACGAACGTCACGCCGCTGGCCGTACCGGGGCGCTGTCGGCCGGTGACCAGACCGGCCACGCTGACCGGCCGGCCATGTTCGATATCCATCAATTCCCGCGAGCTGCGGCAACGCCGGGCCTGCAACTCGCCACGCAACAACGCCAGTGGATGCGGCCCCAGCGTCGTCCCCACGGTCGAGTAATCAGCATGCAGGTCTTCGCCAACGCTGGGTTTGGGCAGGACGATTTTGACTTCCTCTTCGTTGGGCAGGCCGGCGAACAGGCCGAGTTGTTTCTGCACCCCGGCTACTTCCCAACGCGCACGATGACGATGCCCGGCCAGACCGCGCAAGGCGCCGGAGTCTGCCAGCAAGGCCTGCGCACGACTGTCGAGGGCGGCGCGCTCACCCAGGTCAGCGACATCGGCAAACGCCCCGTGTCGGCGCGCGGCTTCGATGCGCCGTGCGTCCTCTTCGCGAAAACCCTTGATCATGCGCAGGCCCATGCGAATCGCCGGTTGCCCGGCACTCAGCGGCTCGAGGCTGCAATCCCAGTCGCTGGCGCGCACGTCCACCGGACGGATCTGCAATTGGTGCCGCCGCGCGTCCTGCAGAATCTGGTCCGGGCTGTAAAAGCCCATCGGCCAACTGTTGATCAATGCACAGGCGAACGCCGCCGGCTCGTGGCATTTCAGCCAGCAACTGGCGTAGGTCAGCAAGGCGAAACTGGCGGCGTGGGATTCGGGGAAGCCATAACTGCCGAAGCCTTTGATCTGCTCGAAGATCTGCGCGGCGAATTCCGGTGTGTAGCCGTTCTTTCTCATGCCGGCGGCGAGGCGCTCCTTGTGCGGCTCCAGTCCGCCATGGCGTTTCCAAGCTGCCATCGAGCGGCGCAACTGATCGGCCTCGCCGGGGCTATAGTCGGCAGCGACGATGGCGATCTGCATGACCTGCTCCTGAAACAGCGGCACGCCCAGGGTTCTTTCCAGCACGACTTTGAGCGCTGGCGACGGATAGGTTTCCGCCTCTTCCTTGTTACGTCGGCGCAGATACGGATGAACCATCCCGCCCTGAATCGGCCCGGGACGGACAATCGCCACTTCGATGACCAGATCGTAGAAAGTCTTTGGCTTCAGGCGCGGCAACATCGACATCTGCGCCCGCGACTCGATCTGGAACACGCCGACGGTATCGGCGCGACTGATCATTTCGTAGGTCGGTTTGTCTTCAGGTGGAATCGTCGCGAGTGTCAGGTTCAGATCACGATGCCGGCGCAGCAGATCGAAGCAGCGGCGAATCGCACTGAGCATACCCAAGGCGAGAATATCCACCTTGAGCAGGCCGACCGCATCGAGGTCGTCCTTGTCCCATTGGATGATGGTGCGGTCGGCCATGGCTGCGTTTTCCACTGGCACCAGGGTATCCAGCGGTTGCTCGGAAATCACGAAACCACCGGGATGCTGCGACAGGTGCCGGGGGAAGCCGATCAGTTGCCCGGTCAGGCTCAGCACCCGGCGCAGCACCGGACTGTCCGGGTCGAAGCCACCTTCGCGCAAACGTTCCAGCGGCGGCGTTTCATCGCTCCAGCGCCCGCAGCAATCGGCCAGCGCGTTGATCTGATCCGGTGGCAGGCCGAGGGCCTTGGCCACATCGCGCACGGCACCGGTGGCGTGATAGGTGCTGACCACCGCGGTCAGCGCCGCACGTCGCCGGCCATAACGGTTGAACACGTATTGCAGGACTTCCTCGCGGCGCTCGTGCTCGAAATCGACATCGATGTCCGGCGGCTCGTTGCGCTCTTTGGACATGAAGCGTTCGAACAGCAGCGTAGTACGATCCGGATCGATCTCGGTGATGCCCAGGGCAAAACACACCGCCGAGTTGGCGGCCGAACCACGGCCCTGACAGAGGATGTTCTGCGTGCGGGCAAAGCGCACCACGTCGTGCACGGTGAGGAAGTAGCTTTCGTAGCCGAGTTCAGCGATCAATTGCAGCTCGTCATCGATCTGCTTGAGCACCTTGGCCTGAGGCCCTTTCGGCCAGCGCCAGGCAATGCCCTCCTCGGTCAGATGACGCAACCAGGAACTGGCATTGTGGCCCTTGGGCACCAGCTCTTTCGGATATTGATAGCGCAGCTCGCTCAGATCGAAGGTGCAGCGCTGGGCCAGGTTGACCGATTCCTCGAGCAAGGCCGGCGGATACAATTCGCGCAGCACATCAAGGCAACGCAAATGCCGCTCGCCATTGGGATGCAGGCGCAGACCCGCTTCGGCCACGGGGACGTGATGACGGATCGCGGTCATGGTGTCCTGCAAGGCACGGCGCCCCCGGGCATGCATGTGCACATCGCCGCTGGCCACGGCTGGAGTCTGCAGCTCAGCCGCCAGAGCCAACAATGCCGCGAGCCGCTGCTGATCGTTCTGCCCGCGATGCAGTTGCACCGTGAGCCACAGGCGGTCGCCGAAGGTTTGTTTCAGCCAGCGCCCTTCTTCGCGGTCATCCACTGAATCCGGCACCCACAACACCAGCAAACCCGGCAGTGCTTCGTCGAAGTCTTCGCGCAGCAGCTGATACTGGCCTTTCTGCGTACGCCGCCGGGCCTGGGTGATCAAGCCGCACAGGGCATGATAACCAGCAAGGTTTTCCACCAGCAGTACCAGTTTCGGGCCGTTGTCGATGCGCACCTCGCTGCCGATGATCAGCGGCAACTCGACGGACTTTGCCGCTTGCCACGCACGAACGATGCCGGCCAGGGTACATTCGTCGGTGATCGCCAGCGCCTGATAGCCGTGCTTTTTCGCCCGCTGAAACAGCTCCAGCGCGCTGGAGGCACCGCGCTGGAAACTGAAATTCGACAGGCAATGCAGTTCGGCGTAATCGGCACTCATGCGAACCAGCCTTGCAGCCACAGCGGGCCGCCCTCACCCACAGCGCGCCAGGCCCAGCCCTGCTGACCGGCGCGGTTCTGGATCAGGTAGTAATCACGCCGCACGTCGCCACCGTCCCACCAACCGGATTCGATGCGCTCCGGCCCCATGAGAATCCGCGCCGAACCTTCCGGCACGCTCTGCGGTTCGTTGAGCAGCCAGCCCGGGCGCTGGACGCTGGGCAAACCTGTGCAAGGCTGTTTGTCGACGCCATTCTGCCACGCGCACTCGGGGCGATGATCGGCCTGAAAGCGCAAGCCCTGCACCGCGTCATCACCCAGCCGTGCGCGCAGACGTTCGCGCAATTGCTCCCAGGGCAAGGTCTGCTGCGGGCGGTCGTCGAACAGTTCCTGATACTGCGGAACGAAACTCGGCAGGTCTTCGGCGCGCAAGCGAAAACCACGCACCGGCGCCTCGACCTGGACTTGCTCCAGCCGGCCACGGGCCAGTTCAAACAGCATCGCCGCGTCACGCTCCGCGCTGAGCAGGCCGACCTTGATCACTGTGTCCGGCAGCCCTGCGTGTTCCAGATGCAGGTCAAAACGCTGCACGCCACTGTCGCGCCCACAGAGGAACGCCGACAGGTCGCCGGTCAAGCGCCGTAACGGGAACAGCAATGCCTGATGGGATTGCACGTCGAAATTCAGTTCGATGCGGATATCGAAACGGTCTGGCGGCAGATAGAACGCCAGCGCCAGCGGGCGTGCGCCGAACAGCGTGTCGAGGTGCTTGAGCATCTGCGCTTCGAAGCGCCGGGCCAGTGCCTGGCGTGGCAGGCTTTGCACCTGACTGAGATTGCGCAGGCCCATGCGCGACAACGCCGTGGCGACATTCGGCTCCAGCCCCACACGATCAACAGGCAACTGCCCGAGATGATGCTGCAAGGCTTCGCTGTCCGGCACCACCAGGCCATCGTAGGCATTGGCCAGCACTCGCGCCGCCACCGGGTTCGGCGCGGCGACGATGCGATGGCGAAAGCCCAGATCTTTCAATTCCTGGCGCAGGCGAGCTTCAAATTGCGGCCAGGTACCGAACAGGCCGAGGCTGGATTCGATCTCGAACACCACGGTACGCGGGTAATGCACGCTGACCTGCGCGCTGAAGCGATAGGCCCACGCGGCGAGAAACTGCTGCCAGCGCTCGACCTCGGCCACCTCGTAATCGGCGGTGGCAAAGCCTTTGCTCATTGCTTGCGCGGCGGTCATCGACATGCCGGGGCGCAGGCCGAGTTTGCGCGCCGCCGGATTTACCGCTTGCAGCACTCGGCGTTGGGCCGGACCGCTGAGCAGCACCAGCGGCTCTTCAGGGTCGGGGCGCTGACGCAGCACAGCGTCGAGGGCCAGTTGCGGAAAGAGAATACATACCCAGCGCATGACGATCAGTGCCCCACGGCAAAGGCAATCGGCGCCGCACGCGCCAGCCCGCCACGGCATTTGAGTACGCGGAGTTGCGCCGGTTTGGCATCGATGGCTATGCGCAACGCTGCCGGTGACGGGTTGACCGCCTCGCTCAACGGGCGCCAGGCAAAGGCCAGGGTCTGGCCGGTTTCCGCCGCTACCTGCAAACGCCGCAAGGCTCGGTCATCGGCCTTGTTCGGCCAGCACAGCACCGCGCCGCAACTGCCCGAGCGCAGACACTGCTCCGCCGCCCACAAGGCATCGCGTTCGCTGGCCTGAATCACCGACAACTGGCGCAAATCGACCCCGGCATTGGCCCAGGCCTGCGGGTACGGCACGAACGGCGGCGCCACCAGCACGATGCGCTCACCGGCCGCGGACAATCGCGCCAGGGTTGGCCAGACCAGTTGCAGCTCGCCGACACCAGGGCCGGCGAGAAGGATTTCGCTCAGCGCCGCTTCCGGCCAGCCGCCGCTGGGCAGAGCTGCGTCCAGTCCCGCATGCCCGGTCGGCTGCGGACTCGCCGCCGGTGGCGCAGGCCTGCCGCGCCAGACCTGGCCGCCATTGAACAGCGTATCCAACGCAACGACGGCGCCCATCAGCCTTGCCTCACCAGACCACAGAACACGCCTTCAATGGCCAGATCCTGATCATCACGCACGACAATCGGCTTGTACGCCGGGTTGCGCGGCAGCAGGCGCACTTCATCCCCGACCCGTTCGAAGCGTTTGATGGTGACTTCACCGTCCAGACGCGCAACGACGATCTGGCCGTTCAGCGCCTCGGGATTGCGCCGTACACCGACCAGATCGCCATCGAGAATGCCGTCTTCGATCATCGAGTCGCCCTGCACCCGCAGCATGTAATCCGGGGTGCGGGAGAACAGCGCCGGGTCGAGCAGCAAACGGTTATGGATATCGGCATCGGCGCCAATCGGCGCGCCGGCGGCCACACGACCGAGTACGGGGATCTCCAGCAGCTCCGGACGCGATGGCTGGCCGAGCAAACGAATGCCCCGGGCCTGATGCGGATTGACCTCGATGAAACCGGCTTCGGTGAGCGCCAGCACATGCTTGCGCGCCACGCTGCGCGAGGCAAAACCAAAAGCCTCGCTGATTTCAGCGAGGCTTGGGGGCTGACCGTGCTCAGCGATGCGATCGCGGATAAAGGTCAGAATGGCGGTACGGCGGGGAGTCAGATTAGTCATGGAGTACATTTGTACTCCTGTGGGAATTTCCTGACAAGAACCGCCAGTCGGCGCATGCCGACGCAGGGAGCTGCAATCGGATCAATCTGTGAACACAGTCCCTGTGGGAGCGAGCCTGCTCGCGAAAGCGTAGTGTCAGGCGACGATGATGTGAATGTGCCGACGCCTTCGCGAGCAGGCTCGCTCCCACAGGGGGCCAGGAAAATTCAGGAATTCAGTTGCGCCAGGTACTCCCACGGATAAATCCCGCGTTGATGCCCGTCGCTGAACACCAGTTGCACACCATAACCCTGCGGGTTGAGTTCGATCAGGCGCACGCGATCATCAACCAGCGGCGTGACACCGCGCAGGCGAAATGCGCGGCATTGCGAGCAAGGGCATTGCCGGCGCAGATCGGCATGCTTGAGCAGCGATTCGCGCCCGTCCGGCCAGCTCAGGTGTAACGTGCGCTCACTCTGCGAGTTGCCCACCGACAGCGGATTCATTGCAGCTGACTCAACGCGATGCGCACGGCTTTGCGCACTTCCGGGTCGCCGTCGTCCTGCGCTGCCTGCAACGCGGCCACGGCGCCGCGATCGTTCAACTCTCCAAGCGCCAGCGCGGCCTCCTTGCGCAGGTTGCTGATGCGGTGGCCGAGAGTGTCGATCAGCGCGTCCAGCGCCGGGACGAAACGCAAGCGGCCAAGGCTGCGAGCGGCGCGCAGGCGCACTTGCCAATAGTCATCGCTCAGCGCTTCGACCAAGGTCGGGCCGGCGTCGCTGTGGCCAACCTTGCCCAGTGTCGTCGCGGCTTCTTCGCGCACTTGCCGGGCGGGGTCGTGCAAGGCCTGGCTCAGCGCCGGCAACACTTCGGCGCCACTGGCCAGACCGAGCGCACCCGTCGCGGCGCGGCGCACTTCGGTGTCCGGGTCGTCGCTGGCCAGGCGCGCCAAGGCTGGCAGCGCGTCGAGCTGTTTGAGCCAGCCGAGCACGCCAACCGCTTCGCGCCGAACATGAGCATCGGCATCCTCCAATGCCGCGACGGCAGCCGGCGCGGCCTCGGCAAAGCGCAATTCTCGCAACGCCCGAAATGCGGCGATGCGCACACTGACATCGGCATGTTCGGTCCACGGCAGAATCACGCGCCCCGCCGCTGCAGTCTTGAGCAGGCTCAGGCTTTGCGCCGCTGCCGATTGCACAGCGGGCGACGGATCCGTCAGCGCTTCGCACAAGGCTTGCACGACCGCATCGTCCTCCCACGCTTCAAGCAATCGCGCAGCTTCAGCGCGAACATCCTCGGCAGGATCCTGACGAAGTCGATCAACCAGCCAGAGCAAGCCATCCGGTTCTTCGAGATCGGCCAGATCGATCAGGGCAATGCGCCGCACGCCGGGGTCTTCCGCCGTCAAGCGCGGTTGCAGGGCGCGGATGTCATCGTTGTCGGTCACAGCAAAAATAGAGGTCATAGGGCAAATCGCGGCAAAGGGTTTTCAGGAGGCAGGCCGAGCGGATTGAGGCGCGGCAGCGGTCGGTCGTTGTCGTGGCGCAGCAGGTCGAGGCAGTGGCGCTTGAGGCGAGCGAATTCCGGGCTGGTCACCAGTTCACTGGTACGCGGGCGCGCAAAGTCCAGAGGCAAGTCTTCGATGATTCGCCCCGGTCGCGCGCTCATCACCAGCAAGCGGTCGGCGAGAAACAGCGCCTCGTCAATGTCGTGGGTGACGAAAACCACCGTGGTGCGGATGCGCGTCCAGATGTCCAGCAGCAGTTCCTGCATGTTCAGACGGGTCAGCGCATCCAGCGCGCCGAACGGTTCGTCCATCAGCAACAGTCGCGGGCGATTGACCAGCACCCGGGCGATTTCTACCCGTTGCTGCATGCCCCCGGAGAGTTGATCCGGCCAGCGCTCGGCGAAGCCTTCGAGGCCGACCAGTTTGAGGATGTCGTCAGCGGCGCGATGGCGCTCAGCCTTGCCGACCCCGCGCATTTTCAAGCCGAAGGCGACGTTGTCGCGCACCGTGCGCCACGGGAACAGCGTGTGGTGCTGAAACACCATGCCGCGCTGCGGCGACGGGCCGGTCACCGCGCTGCCGTCGACTTTCAAGCTGCCGGTACTGGCATTCAAGTGTCCGGCCAGGGCGCCGAGCAAGGTCGACTTGCCGCAACCGGACGGGCCGAGAATGCACATGAACTGGCCGGATTCGATCTGGCAATCGAGGCCCTGCACCGCTTCGAAGGCTTCGCGGCCCTGGCCGAGGACGATGGACAACTGGCGAATGTCGATCCGCCCTGCCGGGGTTTGCATCACGCTCATCAGGCTTTGCCTCGCGGTCGATGCCAAGGCGTGAACAAGCCGCCCAGGCGTTTGATCAGCCAACTGCTGCCCATGCCCAACACGCCGATCAGGAGCATGCCGACGACAATGTCGGCGTAGTTCTGAATGGTGTAGGACTCCCAGGTGTAGTAACCGATGCCGAACTGCCCGGAGATCATTTCCGCGGTCACCAGACAGAACCACGAAGTGCCCATGCCGATCGCAAGGCCAGTGATGATGCTCGGCGCAGCGCCCGGCAGGATTACTTCCAGCAGAATCGCCCGACGCCCGGCCCCGAGGCTCTTTGCCGAGGCAATCAGACGTGGATCAACGCCTTCGACGCCGTGCACGGTGTTGAGCAGGATCGGGAACAGCGCGCCAGTGAAGGTGATGAAAACCATCGACAACTCCGAGGACGGAAACATCAGGATCGCCAGCGGAATCCACGCCACGGCGGGGATCGGGCGCAGGACCTCCAGTGGTGGCAGCAGAATGTCTTCAGCCCATTTCGAACGGCCGATGGCCAGGCCCAGGGCGATGCCGAGGATCAACGCCGCCACGTAACCGGCGAAGACCCGGCCGAGGCTGCTGCTCAGGTGCTGCCAGAGTTTGCCGGAGTCGCCCAGGCCCAGCGCGGCTTCGATCACCGCCAGTGGCGTCGGCACGTTGGCAAAGGTGACCAGGCCGAGGTTCCAGTGATGGCTGGCGGCGAGTTGCCAGAAGAGCAGGCAGAGCAGCAGTGAGGCGGCTCTTGATGTCCAGCGCAACGGTGTTTTCATAGTCCGGTTTCCAGTTCGGGTTCTGTGTGATGGCTGAGATTTACCCCCTCACCCCAGCCCTCTCCCCCAGGGGGGCGAGGGGGAAAGGGAGCCGATTTGCGTGCTTTTCACGACCTGAGTTCGACTCGATATTTCACGTCGGCGTATCTCTCACCAACAACTCGGTCAGTCCCCTCTCCCTTTGGGAGAGGGTTAGGGTGAGGGGCTTTTGATCTCAGCGCTTGCAGACCTCAGTTCGACTCGGTACTTCACGTCGGCGTATCTCTCACCAACAACTCGGTCAGTCCCCTCTCCCTTTGGGAGAGGGTTAGGGTGAGGGGCTTTTGATCTTCAGCGCGCAGCAACAACCTGCGCAGTCGCATCGCTGAAGTCGAACACCTTGCCACCCTGCGCCGCAGCGTATTGCTGGGCCTGGCCCTTGAGCAGAAATGCGCTGAGGCGACCCTTGGCATCGCTGGCAAACCACGCCTGTTCAGCGAGCAACTTGATCCCGCTGTCACTGGCCTGCGCATACACCGCACGAATGTTCTTGCCCTCCTGCTTCAACCCCGCCAGCGCGGTGAACGCCGCTTCAGCCGAGCCGTAACGGCGGACTTTTTCCTCACCGCGCACCCAGATTTCCGCGACATGGCTGACGTCGGTGATGGCTTTGCCCGTCGCCGCATCCACACCCGGCAACGGCGTCTGCGCGTAGTTGGCCAGTTGCGCGGTGTAATCGAGCTTCGAAGCCTTGAAGGCGGCGCGGATGTACTGGTCGTCGATGAAGTTGTTCAGATCGAGCCCGCGATCGGCTTTCTTCAGCAGCTTCAAGGTATCGATGGCGGTACCGACAGCCTGGCGGTATTCAGGTTTCCAGCTCAGGTCGCGGGTTTGCACGCCCAACGGGCCATGGAACAGGTAGTTGACCTCGGCATCGACCCCGGTGACTTTGGCGATCAGTTCGCTGTACTTCTCCGGTTCGGCGGCGAGCAGTCGGTTGGCTTCGATGCTCGCACGCAGGTAGGCGACGACGATTTCCGGGTACTTCCCGGCGTAGGCCTGATCCACCAGTGCGCCATGGAAGGTCGGTGCGTTGGCCTGGGCGCCGTCGTAGATCTTGCGGGCGAAACCACGGCTCGGGAACAGCTCGGCGAACGGCACGAAATCGGCGTGGGCGTCGATCTTGCCGGCCTGCAATGCCGAGCCAGCGACTTCCGGTGGCTGGGCGATGATGTTGACATCCTTGAGCGGGTCCCAGCCCTGCTCTGCCACGGCGCGCAGCAACATGCCGTGAGCCGTCGAGGCGAACGGCACCGAAATGGTTTTGCCCTTGAGTTCACTCAAGCTCTGCACGGCCGAAGCGCTCGGCACGACGATGCCGTTGCCGCTGCCCTTGATGCTGCCCGACAGCACGCTGATGAACAGGCTGTGCTTGCCCGCCGTTTCGAACGCCACACCATTGAACGCACCGGGGAAATCGGCCATGGCGCCAAAGTCGAGTTTGCCGGCGACCATCTCGTTGGTCAGCGGCGCGCCACTGGTGAAATTCTTCCACTGCACGTCGTACTTCGCGTCTTTGTAGGCGCCATCGTGGGGCAGGTATTTTTCCAGCAGCCCCAGTTCCCTGATCAACAACCCGCCAGCGGCGCAGTTGATGGTGGTGTCCTGAGTGCCGATGGCGATGCGGATGGTTTCGGCCGAGGCCGACAAGGTGAATGAAGCCAGTACCAGACCGGCAAGTGCTGCACGCAACATGAGTGTTTCCCCTCGAATCATTGTTTGAAGTTCGTCTCCGCCGCGATCAGGGCGCGGTGGGAAACGAGGGGTGTTTTGCAATTCAGCGTCCGGGGTTCACCGGATGGCTATTGGATAATCACAATTGCAATGTGGGAGCGAGCCTGCTCGCGAAGGCGGCGGGTCAGTCACCATCATTGTTGAATGAGCGAATGCTTTCGCGAGCAGGCTCGCTCCCACAGTGGATTTGGGGTCAACGCAACAAATAGGGGATGTCGACCTTCACCGCCCCCGTCGGGCAATCCTTCTCGCACGGCATGCAGTACCAGCATTCATCGAACGCCATGTAGGCCTTTTGCGTGGCCGGGTTGATCGCCAGCAGGTCCATCGGGCAGACGTCGACGCACACGGTGCAGCCCTTTTCGGCGATGCATTTGTCCTCGTCCACGGTGACCGGGGCGTTGGAGCGGAAGAAGATTTCCTGAGCTTGATAAGCCATGGTTCGGACTCTCTTTTCAGTGATGCATCAAGCGGCGAAGGCGCCGACCCGCAGGCGGTCATAGGCCTGCATTTCTTCGGCATCGAGCGGGATGATGTAAGGCTCGACGGCTTTCTTGAAACTGGTCATGCGCCCGTCCTCGCCCTTCTTCAGATGGCAATGGCAGAACCACTCGGCGTCGTTGCGTTGCGGGTGATCGACGCGATAGTGGTACAAGCCCCAGCGGCTTTCGGCGCGGAACAACGACGCGCGGGCGGCCATTTCGGCGCAGTCGCGGATCACGCTGGTTTCCATCGCTCGCATCAGTTCGTGAGCATTGCTGGCCTTCATCTGCTCAAGATCGCGTTCGATGTCGCTGAAACGCTGCAGGCCGATCTGCATCTTCTTGGTCACTTTCGGCGGTTGCAGGTAGTCGTTGACGAAGCGGCGCAGCTTGTATTCCACCTGCGCCGGTGGCAGGCCGTGTTCGCGGTCGAGCGGCGCGTAGACCCGGGCTTTTTCCTTGGCGATCTGCTCGCTGTCCAGTGCGGAAAACTCGCGGCCGGCGACAAAGTCTGCGGCGTTGTGCCCGGCGAACCAGCCGTAAGTGAACGCGCCAAGCATGTAATTGTGCGGCACCGCAGCCATGTCGCCGGCCGAGTACAAGCCTTTGACTGAAGTCTCGGCACGCTCGTTGACCCACACGCCGGACGCCGAGTGGCCGCTGCAAAAACCGATTTCCGAAATGTGCATTTCGACCATCTGCGTACGGTAGTCAGTGCCGCGATTGGCGTGGAACTGGCCACGGCTCGGACGCTCGTTGCTGTGCAGGATTTCCTCGATGTTCTGGATGGTTTCCTCGGCCAGGTGATCGAGTTTGAGGAACACCGGACCGTTGCCGCTCTCCAGTTCCTGATGGAACTCCCACATCATCTGTCCGCTCCAGTAGTCGCACTCGATGAAGCGTTCGCCCTTGTTGTTGGCGGTGTAGCCCCCCAGCGGGCCGGTGACGTAGGCGCAAGCCGGGCCGTTGTAATCCTTGATCAACGGGTTGATCTGGAAGCACTCGAGATTGGCCAGTTCGGCGCCGGCGTGATAGGCCATCGCGTAGCCGTCGCCCGCATTGGTCGGGTTTTCGTAGGTGCCCATCAGGTAGCCAGACGATGGCAGGCCGAGGCGCCCGGCCGCGCCGCAGGCGAGAATCACCGCTTTCGCCTTGATCACATGGAAGTCGGCGGTGCGGCAATCGAAGCCCATCACACCGTTGACCGCGCCCTCCTCGTCGGTCAACAAACGCGTGCAGACCAGGCGATTGGTGATGCTCACCCGCGCACGTTTCAACTGCCGATACAGGACTTTCTTGATGTCGTGCCCTTCCGGCATCGGCAGCACATAGGCGCCCATGTGGTGGACCTTTTTTACCGCGTAGTCACCGGTCTCGTCTTTCTCGAACTTAACGCCCCAGCGGTCGAGTTGTTCGATGGTTTCAAAACTGTGCGTCGCATAGGCGTAGACCGCCGCCTGATTGACGATGCCGTCGTTGGCGATGGTGATTTCCTTGGTGTACTGCTCCGGCGTCGAGTGGCCGGGGATGATCGCGTTGTTCAGGCCGTCCATGCCCATGCTGATCGCGCCGCTGCGCTTGACGTTGGCCTTGTCGACCAGCAACACGCGCAAATCGCGGTTCTTCTCTTTGGCCTTGATCGCCGCCATCGGCCCGGCCGTACCGCCGCCAATCACGACGATGTCGTATTCCTGTTCTAGAACGTTGCGGGTCATGCCTGCTCCCCTTTTTGCCGGTCGATCCGCAGGCGGTACTGGAACGCATCGCCACGGTAATAAAGGTGTTCGAAGTCCAGCGGCTGGCCGTGGGCATCGTGGGTCAGGCGCTCGATGCGCATGATCGGCGAGCCCGCTTCGACGCTGAGTGCCTGGGTCAGGTCGCTGTCGGCCAGCACCGCATCGATGGCCAGATCGGCGTGGCCGAGGGCGATGCCGCAGTCGTTTTCCAGAATCAGAAAGATGTCGCGGGTGACCAGATCGGCCTTCTCCAGCCGCTCGCCGACGGCTTTGGGCAGGTAGGTGATTTCCAACGAGATCGGCTCCCGGTTGATCAGGCGCACGCGTTTGATCTGCGCGACGATCTCACCTTCGGCCACCTGCAGACGCTCGGCCACACGCTTGTCGGCCGGAATGAATTTGAAACTGCGCAGGCGGTTGATCACCTCGTAGCCGCGCCCGGTCATCGACTCGGCGAGGCCTTGCAGGCTGCTGACGTTCTGAAAGGTTTTCGGCTTGGCGACAAAGGTGCCCTTGCCATGGATCTTGAAGATCAGCCCTTCTTTCTGCAGATCGCCCAAGGCCTGGCGCACGGTGATGCGGCTGACTTTGAACAGCGCACCGAGTTCGCTTTCGGAAGGCATCTGACTGTCTTGCGGGTATTCACCGTCGAGAATCCGCGCACGCAGGACGTCGCGCAGTTGGGTGTGCAGCGGAACGCTACTGAGGGAGAGAACGTTATCGGTCATCACGGAATCACTTGTCATAACGAGTTATGACGTGATGTTAGAGATGTGATGCCGAGGTTGAGAAATATTGTTTGGGCATAACCTTAGATGCGTGTTGCGCCGGCAAAACCTGTGGGAGCGAGCCTGCTCGCGAAAGCGGTGTGTCAGTCACCCAAGATACTGACTGACAGAATGCTTTCGCGAGCAGGCTCGCTCCCACCGGGGATCGTAAGCTATTCAGCGTTTGAGGATCCGGTCCATTACCCAATCGGTCTTGACGGCTTGCTCGGCCACGGCGGGATGCTGTGAATCACCACGAATATGCGCATTCATCCCCAGCACGTGATGCCACTGGATATGCTCATGGTGGGCGATTTCCAGGCTGATCTGCTCATCGGCAAACAGCTGCACCGGATGCTCGTCAAACACCGAAAAACCGATCCGCCCTTTGCTGCCGATAATCTCGACGCGATCCTCACGGCGATCCGCAACAAAGTTCCAGCAGCCCGTGCCCAACGCCCCGGAGGCGAATCGCCACGTGGCGCTGACCGCATCTTCGGCGGCGTACAGACCCGCCTGACGCGCGGTGAAACCGGCGACTTCAACGATGTCGCCAAGCAGATACTGAAACAGGTCCAAGCCATGGCTGGCCAGGTCGGCAAAGTAGCCGCCGCCAGCCACCGCAGGGTCGGTGCGCCAATTATCCCGACCCTCAAGATCAGCCGGCGACGGCGCTTTGGTCAGCGTCCAGCTCAGATGCCGGACATCACCGATGCGCCCCTCCTCCAGCCATTGCCGCACCTGAGCGAAGCGCGGCAGCGAGCGGCGGTAATACGAGACGAACAAGTGCAGACCGGCAGCGGCAAACGCTTGCTGCATCTCGCGGCTTTGCCCGGCGTTGAGCGCCATGGGCTTTTCCACGCAGCAATGCTTGCCGGCGGCGGCGACTTTAAGGCTGTAGGCGTGGTGGCTGTCGGGCGGTGTGGCGATGTACACCGCGTCGACTTCGGGATCGTTGATCAGCGCATCGACATCGGTGTAGACGCGACTAATGCCGTGGCGCGCAGCGTAGTCGGTCACCGCTTCGAGGCGTCGGCCCATCACCGCAACCAGCGCCGAACCGGGCGCCTTGTAGAAGGCCGGCCCGCTCTTGCGTTCAGCGACGCTACCGCAACCGATCATGCCCCAGCGCACCACGTTCATATGCAGTCCTCAGCCGATGCGCAACGCGCGCAGATCAAGGCGTCCGTCCTTGAGCGGCGGGCACCAGTAGTAGCCGCCGGTGATTGGTCGGCTGATCTGATACAAGCCATCGGCAATACCGTCCTCCAGACCGCTCATACGCCGCAGCTGCGCTTCGAAGGCATCGAGGGAGAAACCGAAAGCAAGGAACATCAAACCGGCACGATCGCCTTCGATCCACGGCATCGAACGGCGCACCACGAACGCTTCCGGCGCGAAGCTTTCCTGCGCGGTGCGTTTAACGTGGGCGGAGATCGGCGCGTCGTCGATTTCTTCGTTATCGCTCAAGCGACGCCCCATGATGTCGTCCTTGGCGCCGGCAGACAGGCGATGAAAACCCTTGAGATCGTGCTGCCATTGCTGGATCGCGGCGAAGCTGCCGCCGACCAGCCCGTCAGCGCCGGAGCTCAGCAGCGCGGCAGCCACAGCGGCGTCATCGTGGGGGTTTTCCGTGCCGTCTTCGTAACCGGTGAGGTCATGGCCGTCCATGTGGCGGAAGGCTTCCTGCATCTCGACCAGACACAAGGCCGGGGCCAGCGCGGCTTCGATAGCATTGCAGCGGTTGAGCAGTTCACCACGGTCGACACCGTGCAACCAGATCCACAGGGCATGCTGGGTCGACGGGTTATTCACGCCAACTCCGGTCAGCGCCGGGAAGCTGCGCAGGCCAGCGATTTCGACATTCAGCGCCTTGGTCAACGACTCACCAAAGCCAACCACCGCCGACTTGCCATCCACCAGCATCAGCAGGTTGTCGATCGCTTGCGGCAAGGCTTCAACCGACGCCAGGGCGAAAAACAGATGACGTGCTTGCGCAGGAACAGGGGTAGCGAGAATGCCCGGCTGGTAGTAACTCATGTGAACTCCTTGAAAAAGTGCGCGGAGTTTACCTGTAGCCGGATCTTTTGTGTGGGTGGCGAGAGCGTCGTCGTTCAGCGTTCAACGCCTTCGATCAACGCCTTCAAAGCCAGCGCATCGGCGGTGGCGGCACCGCTGGCGGTATTGTCGAAGATGCACCAGATGTGTTTGCCCTCGGCACTGGCACGCAGCAGGTTCCGGGCAAGCTGTTGCAGATAAGCCGCTTCATAAGCGCTGTGATAAATCCGTGGCGAGCCGTGCAGGCGCCAATACTGCAAGGCTTGCCAGCCAGCCGGCGCGGTGTCGCTGCTGATCCGCGAGGGATCGACCACCGCTTGGGCGATTTGCAGATCGACCAGCATCGCCTCAGCGCCAGTCCACGATTCGTGTCGCGGTTCCAGCACCACACTGCCTTTGAACCGCTCGCGCAGGGCACGAAAAAACGCCTCGGCGACCGGCGCCTCAAACGCCAGTTTCGGTGGCAGTTGCACCAGCAGGCAACCGAGTCGATCACCCAAGCCCTGGCACTGTCCGAGAAACTCATCGAGCGCGGCCGCGCTGTCCGCCAGCCGCTGTTCATGGGTGATGAGCTTCGGCACTTTCACGGCGAAGCGAAAGTCCGGCGCCACCGAGTCGGCCCAGCGCTCGTAGGTCTGGCGCCGATGCGGGCGGTAGAACGAGCTGTTGATCTCCACACAGTTGAAGCGCGCGGCGTAGCGTTGCAGGTGCGTGCCCTCGGCGGGGAATGCCGGCCAGTGCTCGCGCCCGAGACTCCAGCCGGCGCAACCGATGTAGATGGTTGACTCGTTCAAGCGCACACCGTCATTTCTTCCCGGGCAACACGGCGCCCAACACCTGCTTGGCGGTCTGCACAATCACCCCGGCTTCGTCCGGATCGCCCTTGAGCAGGGTCGTGGCGAATTTCTTCGCTTGCTCAAGCTTGATGTGCGGTGGCAGCGGCGGCACGTTCGGGTCGGTCTTGAACTCGATCAGCACCGGCACTTCCGAGGCGAGTGCCTGTTCCCACGCAGCGGCGACCTCTTCTTCACGATCAACGAAAATGCCCTTCAGACCGATGGAAATCGCGAACAGGTGATACGGCACGTCCGGGATGCTCTGCGACGCTTCGAACTTCGGATCGCCCTCCATCACCCGCTGCTCCCAGGTGACCTGGTTGAGATCCTCGTTGTTGAACACCGCGCAGATCCATTTCGGGCTCTGCCATTGTCGCCAGTATTTGGCGACAGTGATCAGCTCGGCCATGTTGTTCATCTGCATCGCGCCATCGCCGACCAGGGCAATGACCGGGCGTTCCGGGTAAGCAAATTTCGCCGCGATCGCATAGGGCACCGCCGCGCCCATCGAGGCCAGACCACCGGACAACGAGCATTTCATGCCGCGACGGATTTTCAGGTCACGGGCGAACCAGTTGGCGCAGGAGCCGGAATCGCTAGTGATGATTGCCTGCTCAGGCAAGCGCGGTGACAACTCGTAGACCACTCGTTGCGGGTTGACTGGATCGGCTTTGGCCATGGCGCGTTTTTCCAGGGTTTTCTCCCAACTGCTGCGCCAGCCTTCGATCTTCTTGCGCCACTTGTTCGAGGTTTTCTGTTCCAGCAAGGGCAGCAACGCGGCAAGGGTTTCCGCTGAATCGCCGACCAGATTGACCTCCATCGGATAGCGGAGGCTGAGCATGTCCGGCTGCAGATCGATTTGAACCCCGCGCGCCTGGCCTTCCTTGGGCAGAAACTCGGAATACGGGAAGCCCGAACCGATCATCAGCAAGGTGTCGCATTCGCTCATCAGCTTGTAGCTGGGCTCGGTGCCAAGCAGGCCGATGCTGCCGGTCACCCACTGCAAGTCATCGGGGAGTGCCGCTTTGCCAAGCAAGGCTTTAGCGACACCGGCACCGAGTTTTTCTGCCACGGCGATGACCAGATCGGTCGCCTCCAGCGCACCGGCACCGACCAGAATCGCGACTTTCTCGCCGCTGTTCAGCACCTCGGCGGCGCGTTGCAGATCGGCGGCATAAGGAACGACTTTCGGTTTGCTGTAACCGACGCCAGAATGCGCGGTGCCATGGGCGCGCGCCGGTTGTTCGTAAGGCAGGTCCTGCAAGTCATTGGGCAGAATCAGCGCGGTGACGCGGCGCTCGCCGACCGCAGTGCGCACCGCACGATCAAGCAGATGGCGCACTTGCGACGGCGCCGAAGCCTGCTGCACAAACGCACCGGCGACATCCTTGAACATCGACACCAGATCTAGCTCCTGCTGGTAGTGACTGCCCAGCGCCGTCCGCGCCTGCTGACCGACAATGGCCAGCACCGGCATGTGGTCCATGCGCGCATCGTAGAGGCCGGTGATCAGGTGCGAAGCGCCGGGACCGGAGGTGGCGATGCAGACGCCCAGCTCGCCAGTGAACTTGGCGTGGGCCGAGGCCATGAACGCAGCCATTTCCTCGTGCCGTGCCTGAACGAATTCGATCTTGCCTTTGGTCCGGCTCATGGCGCCGAACACGCCGTTGATGCCATCCCCTGGATAGCCAAAAATCCGCGTCACGCCCCATTCGCTGAGCCGCTCAACCAGAAAATCACCTACTGTCATCGTCATCTTGACCCTCGCCATTTACCGCTGCATGGACATGTAAGGGTCTGGACAGCCCGGTGCGCGATGAAGTTTCGCTGGATTTTCCGGGCATCAACATCGGCGCCGTGTTTGCGCAGCAATGATTTTTTGAGGCGTGCGCCCTGCTCTGTGGTCGATTGAGGAATGATCGAAGGAGGATGGGCCATGACTGAAGTACAAACCCTGCTGCTGCAACGCAATGACTGGGTGCCGAACAATCCGCGTCTGCCGGTGCTGATCTACCGCAGCGCGGTGGCCGTCGAGGGCGACGATCCGGCCGCGCGCTTCGAGCAGACCTTCGGCGCCAATGGCTGGCCGGCGCAGTGGCGCTATGGCATTTATGACTATCACCACTACCACACTGAAGGCCACGAAGTGCTTGGCGTGGCGGCCGGTCAGGCGCGGTTGATGTTGGGCGGGCCTGACGGGCAAGCCGTCGACGTCAGCTCCGGGGATGTGCTGTTGCTGCCTGCCGGAACCGGGCACTGCAATCTGGGATCGAGTGAGGATTTTCTCGTGGTGGGTGCTTATCCGCCGGGGCAGCAGGCGGATATTTGCCGGGCCGCGCCGAGTGATGCGCAGTTGGCGCGGATTGCGGGGCTGGCGTTTCCTGAGACAGATCCGGTGCAGGGAGTCGAGGGTGCGGTTGGGCGGTATTGGAGCCATTAGGCGCGGCGACCCTGCCGACGCTTCGCGAGCAGGCTCGCTCCCACAATGAATACGGGTGAACCCTGTTTCTCTGTCCAATACATACCCTGTGGGAGCGAGCCTGCTCGCGAAGGCGGCAGATCGGTTTACATCATTCAATATGAATAACCGCACTCACCGCTGGCACCCGCCGGAAATTTTCCCTACGGTGTCTACCTGTTCTCTCCCAGCATCGACGAGGTCCGTTTCATGAGCAATGCGTCTTACGTTCCGCCCAAGGTCTGGAAACACGAAGCCCCGTCCGGCGGCCACTTCGCCAGCATCAACCGGCCGATCGCCGGGCCGACCCACGACAAGGAACTGCCGGTCGGCAAGCATCCGTTGCAGCTGTATTCGCTGGCCACGCCCAACGGCGTCAAGGTCACCATCATGCTCGAAGAGTTGCTCGCACTCGGGCACAGCGAGGCCGAATACGATGCGTGGCTGATCCGCATTGGCGAGGGCGATCAGTTCTCCAGCGGTTTTGTCGAGGTCAACCCGAACTCGAAAATCCCGGCGCTGCTGGATCACAGCCTCGAGCCGCCGATCCGGGTGTTCGAGTCCGGTTCGATCCTGCTGTATCTCGCGGAAAAGTTCGGCGCCTTGCTGCCCAAGGATCCGGCCGGTCGTACCGAAACCCTCAACTGGCTGTTCTGGCAAATGGGCTCGGCGCCGTACCTGGGCGGCGGTTTCGGGCACTTCTACGCGTATGCGCCGGAGAAGCTCGAATATCCGATCAACCGCTTCACCATGGAAGCCAAACGGCAGCTGGATGTGCTCAACCGCCGTCTCGCCGACAACGCCTATCTGGCCGGCGACGATTACACCATCGCCGACATTGCCGTGTGGCCCTGGTACGGGCAACTGGTGCGCAACAACGTTTACTCGGCGGCGGAATTTCTCGCCGCGCACGAGTACATCCATGTGCAGCGCTGGGCGGAAGAAATCGCCAAGCGGCCAGCGGTCATCCGTGGGCAGCGAGTGAATCGCACCTGGGGTGATGAAGACAGTCAGGTGCCGGAGCGGCATGAGGCGAAGGATCTGGACTGATAGCAAAAACCGCATAACCCTGTGGGAGCGAGCCTGCTCGCGAAAGCGTCGTATCAGACAACGCATCTGTTGAATGACACACCGCCTTCGCGAGCAGGCTCGCTCCCACATTTGCGTCCGAAGGCCATCAATCCAATTGTGAAAAAATCATTAACTAACTGACTCGTACGGGTTTATTCCCCCGGAAACTTCCGACATACTAATGCGAATAATTCTTACATTCACTCGCATTAGTTTCGTTTGGGTAAATCTTGGGGAAGCAGATAGATGTCGTTTCACACCATTCACCGCCGCTCGAACCTTTCACCTAACCTCCTCGCACTCGCCATCGGCATGGCCAGCATCGCTCCTGCGTTGGCTGAAGAAACCGCAGCCACTGCGCCCACCAATGGCCCGCTGGAACTGCAAGCGACCGAAATCGGCGCTACGCAGATGAGCAGCACTACCGAAGACACGCAGTCCTACACCACCGGCCCGATGCAGACCGCGACCAAGCTGTCGCTGACCATGCGCGAAACGCCGCAGGCGGTGACGGTGATCACCCGTCAGCGCATGGACGACCAGAACATGACCAGCGTCAACGACGTGGTGCGCGGCACGCCGGGGCTGTTCCTCAGCGAGGCCAGCGGCCCGGGCCGGCAGACTTACAAGGCGCGCGGTTTCGACATCGACAACATCATGTACGACGGCCTGCCCAGCTCGTATTCGCCGTACACCCTGGCGGTGCAACCGAACCTGGCGATGTTCGACCGGGTGGAAATCGTCCGTGGCGCAACCGGCCTGGTCACCGGTGCCGGCAACCCGTCGGCGGCGATCAACATGGTGCGCAAGCGTCCAACCGCTGATCAGCGCGTAACCCTCACCGGCGCCGCCGGCAGCTGGGATGACTACCGTGGCGAAGTCGATGCCTCCAGCCCGCTGAACGAAAGCGGCACCCTGCGTGGCCGGGTAGTGACGTCGTATCAGGGCGCGGACAGTTTCCGCGACAAGGAAGAAAACGATCACGGCCTGTTCTACGCCATCGGTGAAGCCGACCTGAGTGACAGCACCACCGCGACCCTCGGTTTCTCCCGGCAGAACGATCAGACCAACTATTTCTGGGGCGGCCTGCCGATCGGCGAAAACGGCCACCACCTCGACCTGCCCCGCTCCACCTACCCGGGCACCGATTGGGAAAACCGCAAGCTGCAGGTCGACACCGTGTTCGGTGAAGTCGAACACCGTTTCGCCAATGACTGGAAACTGCACCTCGGCGGCTCGACTTCGACAACCGAAGGCGAATTCTCCGGCACGTACCTGTCGCGTTACGACGGCCCGCTGGAAACCACCGCCTACCAATCGCACCACACCGACAAGCAACGCGCCTTCGACGGTTTCGCCAGCGGCCCGTTCGAAGCGTTCGGCCGCACTCACGAACTGGTGGTCGGCGCCAGCAACCGCGTGTACGACGCCACCACCAAGGAATACTCGCCCTACGACACCGGTCTGCCGATCGCCGCGCCCAAGCCTGACTTCGTGCGCAGTGGCAAGTCGCGTAACGTCACCACCCAGGACGCGGTTTACCTGACCACGCGCTTGAGCCTGGCCGACCCGCTGACGTTGATCCTCGGCAGCCGCCTGGACTGGTATGACTACGACGATCGCAGTGCCGACGGTGACTTCAAGGTCACGCGCAACCTGACCCGTTACGCCGGCCTGATCTACAAACTCGATGACCATCACTCGGTCTACGCCAGCTACACCGATATCTTCACCCCGCAAACCCAGAAGGACCTCGGCGGCAAAGTGCTCGAGCCGATCGTCGGTGAAAACTACGAAGTCGGAATCAAGGGCGAATATTTCGACGGCGCGCTGAACGGCAGCGTGGCGGTGTTCCAGATGGACCAGACCAACCGCGCCACCCAGGCGGCGACCCAGCTCGGCTGCCCGGAACTGACCTGCTACGAAACCTCCGGCAAGGTTCGCGCCCAAGGCGTGGACATGGAACTGCAAGGTGCGCTGACCGAGCAATGGCAAGTCGGCGCCGGCTACACCTACACCCGCGCCCACTACATCAAGGACGAAAACCCGGCCAACAATAACCAGAAATTCGACACCGACATGCCCGAGCACCTGTTCAAGGTCTCCACCGTGTATCGTTTCAAAGGCCCGCTGGAAAAACTGCGCGTGGGCGGCAACGTCTACTGGCAGAGCCGCATGTACAACGACATCGCTCTGGCCAATGGCGGCAGCTATCGTCTAGAACAGGGCGGCTACGCGGTCACCGACCTGATGGCCGGTTACGAGGTCAACAAGCACCTCGACCTGCAGGTCAACGCCAACAACATCTTTGACCGCAAGTACTATTCCTCCATCGGTACCGACGTGACCTGGGGCTCGACCGATAACTACGGCACCCCGCGCAGCTACATGATGACGGCCAAGTACAAGTTCTGAGGCGATAGCGCTCAGCAAGCACCACACAGAGCGCCGGGAGTTTTCCCGGCGCCCTTTTTTGCAGGTTCATTAGGCATGTCCGGCGTTTACCGATAGTCTCTGGCGACACTTTCGCGAAGCGCCGGCCATGCCCCAGACAGATTTCTCCTCCGACCTCGAAGCCATCGGCAGCATTGACGCCGTGCCGGTGATCCTGAGCATGGTCAAGCACATGACCGGCATGCGCTTCGCCGCCGTAGCGCGGGTTACCGAGAGCAAGTGGATCGCCTGCGCCGTGGATGATTCGATTGACTTCGGCCTGTTGCCAAGCGGCGAGCTGGTGCTGGAATCGACGATTTGCCATGAAATCCGTCAGCACCATCAGCCGGTGATCTTCGGCCATGCCAGCCAGCACCCGCTGTTCTCCACGCACCACACGCCGAAAACCTACGGTCTGGAAAGCTACATTTCCATTCCCATCATCAAGGCCGATGGCGAGTTTTTCGGCACACTCTGCGCCATTGATTCGGTTCCGGCGAACCTCGACGACCCGGCCATCGAAAAGACCCTCACCCTCTTCGCCCAGCTGATTGCGATGAGCCTGGATACCCAGGGCCATTTGCACGCGACCAAAACCGCGCTGGCCGATGCCAACGAATTGGGCCGCCTGCGCGAGCAGTTCATCGCCGTACTGGGCCATGACTTGCGCACGCCACTCAGTGCCATTCGCATGAGCGCCGATCTGCTGCAAAGCAAAGCCGAAGACAAGCGCTCGCGCACGCTGCTATCGGCGATCCGTACCAGTTCGGTGCGCATGGGCGTGCTGATCGAAAACATCCTCGACTTCGCCCGGGGTCGGCTCGGCAGTGGCATCCCGGTGCAGCGCAAACTGGTCGATGACTTGCAGCAAACGCTGCGCCAGACCCTGGAAGAAATCCAGGTGGCGTACCCGCAGGCGACGTTTATTGATTCGCTTGAGGTACCGACCGGGGTCTATTGCGACCCGCTGCGGATCAGTCAGTTGTTGTCGAATCTGCTGGGCAACGCGGTGACCCACGGTTCTACGGCCGAACCGATCGTGCTCAAGGCGTTTGCCGAGGGCGACGAGATGGTGATTTCGCTGACCAACCAGGGCGCGCCGATTCCACCCGCGCTGATGCCGCTGCTGTTTGAACCGTTCTCACGTTCCGAAGCCGGTCAGCGCAATGAAGGGCTGGGGCTGGGCTTGTACATTGCCGGGCAAATTGCCAATGCGCACAACGGCACCTTGACCGTGACGTCCGACAGCGAGGCAGGCACCTGTTTCGTGGCGCGCTTCCCTGCCCGCTTCAAGTGGGTCTGAGCGCTGCTCTAAATATTCAGTGGCGTCTGCGGCGTGTCCGGGTTGAGCTGGCGGCGACGAAACTGCCCCGGTGGCTGGCCATGAATCTGGCGAAAACGTCGAGAGAAATAGGCCTCATCAGCAAATCCACACAGCCGCGCGACCTCGCCCACCGAGCGCGTGCTGTTGAGCAGGAAATTGCGCGCCGCGTGCATGCGCCGCTCCAGCACCAGCTCGGTGAACGTCTTGCCGATCTCCTTGCGCAGCCAGTGCGTCAGGTAAGTCGGTGACAGATAGGTCGCAGCGGCGACTTTGATCAGGTTGAGATCAGGATCGGCGATGTTCTTGCGCAAGTATTCGAACATGCGGCTCAAGGCGTCGCGACGGCTGTTCTCGGCGGCATTCTCTTCCGCCAGGCGCTTGAGCGGCTCGGCGTAAAGAAAACACACGCTGCCGATCATCTGCAGCAACAAGCCCTTGAGCATTTCCCGTGTGCCGAACTGACGGTTCTCATCAAGGCTGCGCATCTGCTCGATCAGGCCGCAGACCTGAGCGAAATCCTCATCGCCCAAAATGAAATCCAGATGCTCCTGAAAGCGGAACGGCGACAGTTCAGGCGCGAGCAGGATTGACACCTCTTCCAGATCCATCGGGTCGCACTGTAGATGCGGCAAGAGGAACGTCTGGGAAAAATTGATGACGATGAAATTGCTGTCTGCGGGATGCGGAATCACATGCACCCGATGAGGCAGGATGAACGCCAGAGTGTTGCGCGGGAACGGCCGCTGGACGCTGCCGATGTGCTGCACGGTGTCGCCACCGAGGTTGATCTGGATTTGAAAATACTCATGCCGGTGAGGCGCGGTTTCGGCGCGCCGACCCTTTTTGTCGCGAATGTAGAAATCGGTCAATTCGCTGCGTTGCTGCATGACGTAGGTCGGGATACGGCTGGGTGAAGACATGGGCGGGAGGTCCTCCGGGCAGTGAGGTGGCGCCCGTCATCTTGCAGGGTTGTGCGGTGGGCGGCAACGAGTCATACGATGACGTTGTCTTTTTTGAAAGAAGCCTCGCGATGAGCCTGTCCAAAAACCGCATTATCGTAAAAGTAAAGATAGTCGTTATTTTTCAGTTATTTATGCTTTAAACCTGATCTTTATTCTCAAGACAAATCGTATTTATCTTTTTGGACACGTTCGCCAAATCCACTTTTTTCAAGAAAAAACGTTCTAACCCATCGGTTGATTTAGAACCGTTGTACGACCACTGTAATGACCAACGCAGCCCAACCTCTTTCAAAAACAATCAAAGGTGCGCACGTCATGATCCTGCTATTTCCCCTCGCCGCCCCGCCCGACCTCCCCTTGAAATCAGTCGCAGAAAGACGTTCCTGAACGTCTGAAAGCCGCGCTGCAACCCGTTCGATTGCCTTGCCCCACACCTTGCGGGCAACGGCATCGGCTGCTCGAAAAATCTCGACTCTTCTAACGATAACGAGGTCTCCGCATGTCCAACTCCCATTCTTCCAGTGCCACGGTGCCGCCGGTGATAGCCGGCGCACGCGATGCCGTTTCGGCGCAGCGTCTGCCTACCCGGCGGCGCTGGTTCATGCTGTCGTTGCTGCTGATTGCGACGATCATCAATTACATCGACCGGGTGAACATTTCGATTGCCGCGCCGTTCATGGCCAAGGACCTGGGCCTGGACAAGATCGAAATGGGCCTGATCTTTTCCGCCTTCGCCTGGACCTATGCGCTGGCACTGGTGCCGGCCGGCTTCATCGCTGATCGGTTTGGCTCGCGCTTCACCTACGGCGTATCGCTGATCAGTTGGTCGACCGTCACCGTTTGCCAAGGTTTCGCCACGGGATTTGCCTCGCTGTTCGGCCTGCGCCTGGCGGTCGGCGCCATGGAAGCCCCGGCTTTCCCGGCCAACAGCCGCGCGGTGACGGTGTGGTTCCCGGCGCGGGAACGCGGGATGGCCAGTAGCATTTACGTGTGCGGCCAGTACCTCGGCACCGCGCTGTTCACCGGCGCGCTGTTATGGCTGGCGACCACCTTCGACTGGCGCCACGTGTTCTACAGCACCGGCGCACTCGGCATCGTCTTCGGTGTGCTGTGGCTGTACCTGTATCGCGATCCGCTGAACTGCAAGAAAGTCAGCCAGGAAGAATTGAAGTACATCGAAACCGGCGGCGGTCTGGTCAAGAGCAGCCAGGAGCGCACCCGTTTCAACTGGCGGCAGATTGCCGAGCTGTTCAGTTATCGGCAGATCTGGGCGATCTGCATCGGCAAATTCGCCAGCACCTCGGCGCTGTACTTCTTCCTCACCTGGTTCCCGACCTACCTGATCGAAGAACGCAAACTGACCATGATCAAGGCCGGGATCTTCGCCGTGCTGCCCTTCGTCGGTGCCACGGTGGGGATTCTGCTGGCCGGCATCGTTTCCGACCTGCTGATCCGTCGCGGCTACTCGATGTCCTTTGCGCGCAAGCTGCCGCTGGTGGTTGGCTCGATGCTGGGCATGTCGATCGTGCTGGTGAATTTCACCGATTCCAACCTGATCTGCATCGCCGTGCTGACCATCGCCTTCTTCGCCCAGGGCATCGCGTCCTCGTCGTGGGCGGCGGTGTCGGAAGTGGCGCCGAAAGAGCTGATCGGCCTCACCGGCGGCATTACCAGCCTGGCGGCGAATATCGGCGGCATTGTCACACCGATCGTGATCGGCGCCATCGTTCACGCCACCGGCACCTTCGCCTATGCCTTCTGGTTTATTGGCGGCGTGGCGCTGATCGGCACCCTCTCCTATTCGTTGTTGCTCGGACGTCTGTACCGCATCGAGCTGAAGGTGCGCTGAGGCGAAAAGCCCGGATTTGTCCAAACACAGGCGGCTTTCGTCCAACTTCGCCGACGCCAGCCGCCGTACGCTGCCCTTTCAAACAGGATGACCCGCAGGATGAACATGACCGAATACGTCTTTACCCCGGATCTGCCCGTGACCTTGCCGGTCCTCGGCACCGAGCAGCGCTTCCCCGTCGGCCGGGTGTTCTGTGTCGGCCGCAACTACCCATGGCCGGACTCTCAAGGCCAGTCGCGCCAGCCGCCGGTGTTTTTCATGAAACCGGCAAGCTGCGTGGTCGATGCCGTCGGCGACGTCGCCTTCCCCTCAGTGTGCGAGGACTTCGTTCACGAAATCGAACTGGTCGTTGCCATCGGTGAAGGCGGCGCCCATATCCCCGAGGATCAAGCGCTCGCCTACGTGTGGGGCTACGCCGCCGGCCTCGACCTGACCCGCCGCGATGTTCAACGCGCAGCCAAGAGCAACGGTTTGCCGTGGGAAGGCGCCAAGGTGTTCGACGGCGCCGCGCCGATGACTGCCGTGGTCCCGGTGAGCCGCTCTGGCCATCCCGAAGGCGAGTTGTGGCTGAACGTCAACGGCGAAGAACGCCAGCGCGACAACCTCGACAGCCAGATCTGGTCGGTCAGTGAAGTAATCGCGCGCATCTCGCAATCCGTGGCCCTGCGCGCCGGCGACCTGATCATGACCGGCAGCCCCGCCGGGGTTGACAGTCTGCAACCCGGCGATGTGATCAGCGCTGGCATCGACGGCATCGGCCACTTGGAAATGCGCGTCGGCCCACGGCCCTGATTCCAGCGGATTGAGAAAAAAGGAGAACAACACTATGACGACCTCTTTGAAAGTCGCGCTGGTGACCGGCGCCGGCAGTGGCATCGGCCGCGCCGTGGCACTCGGCCTGATGGCCGACGGCTTTACCCTTGTGCTCGCCGGACGCCGGCCCGAGCCCTTGCAAGCGCTGGTCGAACTGGCGCAGAGCCAGGGTCACCCAGCGCTGGCGGTACCCACCGACGTGCGCGATCCGGCCAGTGTCGACGTGCTGTTCGCGACCATTGCCGAGGTCTACGGGCGCCTCGATGTGGTCTTCAACAACGCCGGCGTCAACGCCCCCGCCGTGCCGCTGGACGAGCTGACCTTCGAGCAGTGGCGCAACGTGATCGACACCAACCTCAACGGAGTCTTTCTGTGCGCTCGCGGCGCTTTTGGGCTGATGCGCAAACAACAGCCGCAGGGCGGGCGGATCATCAACAACGGCTCGATTTCCGCACACACGCCGCGCCCGTTCAGCAGCGCCTACACCGCGAGCAAACACGCCGTGCTCGGCCTGACCAAATCCCTGGCGCTGGATGGCCGCGAATTCAACATCGCCTGCAGCCAGATCGACATCGGCAATGCTCTGACCGAAATGTCGGTGCGCATGACCAAAGGCGTACGCCAGGCCAACGGCAGCATCGCCGTCGAGCCGATGGTCGACGTCAAACACGTCGCCGATGCAGTGTGCTACATCGCCGGCCTGCCGCTGTCAGCCAACGTCCTGAACATGACCGTCATGGCCAGCGCCATGCCGTTTGCCGGCCGCGGTTGAGCCGGCCTTTTTATTGCGTAACGAGGTAGCCATGAAGCCAGAAATCCTGCAACTGAGCCCGATCCTGATCCCGGCAATCAACGCGCGTCTGGACGAACTGTTCACCGTACGCCGCTACTACCAGCAAGCGGACAAACCCGCCTACATAAAGGAACACGGCGCCAACATCCGTGGAGTCATCACCGGCGGCCACACCGGCATCAGCCAGGCGCTGATGGCGCAACTGCCGAACCTGGAAGTCGTCGCGGTCAACGGCGTCGGCACCGACGCCGTCGATCTGGCCTACGCCCGCGACCGCGGCATCCGCGTCACCGCCACCATCGGCGCCCTCACCGAAGACGTCGCCGACCTCGCCATCGGCCTGCTCATCTCGGTCTGTCGCGGTTTGTGCACCAGCGACCGCTACGTGCGCTCCGGCCAATGGCCACAAAGCCCGACCCCACTCGCCCCGCTGCCCTTGGCCCGACAAGTCTCCGGCATGCGCATCGGCATCGTCGGCATGGGCCGCGTCGGCCGCGCCATCGCCACCCGCGCCGCCGCCTTCGGCTGCCCGATCAGCTACACCGATCTGCAACCGATGAGCGACGTCCCCCACACCTTCGTCGCCGACCTCAAACAACTCGCCCGCGACAGCGACGCCCTGATCCTCGCCGCTGCAGCGGACAAGGGCGAAGCGATCATCGACGCGCAAGTGCTGCAAGCGCTGGGCAAGGACGGTTATCTGATCAACGTCGCCCGGGGCAAACTGGTGAATGAGGCGGATCTGGTTGCCGCGCTTGCGGCTGGCGAGATTGCCGGGGCTGGGCTGGATGTATTCGTTGATGAACCGAATGTGCCGGAAGCGTTGTTTGGTAATGAACAGGTGGTGCTGCAACCGCATCGGGCCAGCGCCACGCTTCAAACACGCACGCGGATGGGGGAAATGGTGGTGGCGAGTCTGGTTGATACGTTTGCGGGGAAAGTGCCGGTTGGGTGTGTGACGGGGTGAACGGGTTCCGGAGCGCTGTTCGTGATCGCGGCACACACCGCCTTCGCGAGCAGGCTCGCTCCCACAGGTTTGATTGCGTACATTCAGTGAGAAATGGGGCGTCTGTCAGGCCGCCTTCGCTGGCAAGCCAGCTCCCACAGTTTTTTGTGGCGTAGACAGGAACTGGTCAACACCCAAAGTCCAATGCAGGCTTGCTCTCAACGGAAAAGCAAAAGCGAAGGCCAGATCAAAAGATCGCAGCCTTCGGCAGCTCCTACAGTTGGATCGCGTTCCGCTCAAGAACAGGTCGGCTGTCAGGCCGCCTTCGCGAGCAGGCTCGCTCCCACAGGAAAGCAAAAGCAAACCAAGCAGGCCGTCCCGCCACCCAACACGATGAGCGCAAGCTCGAGTAGCTTTTGATCCTGGAGCCCGTCGGCAGGCTGAGTGGAGGGATTGATCCGGGTGTGGGAGCGCAGCGACCGTCTGGCGCAGCCAGACACAGCGGAAGGAGGTGCAGCGAAGCAAACCGGAGCCGCTGCGCCCGGATCGATCCCGGAGCGAAGGAACCCCGAGCCCCAGCGAGCGGGCCGAACGTCAGGGCGAAGACCTTTTGGTTCCTTTTGGGGCGTTTGCCAAAAGGGACTCGCCGTAAGGGCGAAACCGCCAGCCGCAACACCACCAAAAAAGGATATACACCCAAAAACCCCAAAGCATGGTCGGCCCAAAGGCCGCCAAGTCCAAAAAAAAACCCCACAACCGAAAACCAGTGTGGGGCGAAAAAATTGGTTGGTTGCGGCCAACCAAAGGAGCTCTGTCAAAACCCGTCAAGCGCTCAGATCAAATGCACTCCTGAGCCGCCCGCTCAAAACTCGAAGGCAACAAATTCGACGCCAGCAAATGCCGCTCATAAATGAACACCTTGCCGCCCTTCCCCGCCTTGTACGCCTCCAGCACGTTGTCGGCGGATACCTTGCTCGGCACCACAATCCGATAACTGCGCTGACTCTGCGAAACCGTCGGATTCAACGCACTGCCCTGCAACTTCGGCACCACGCAATCGGCGTACTGCGCCGGCGTCTTGCTGGTCTGCAACGTCAGAGTCGGATCGTTCGGCGCCGAAGCACAACCGCCGAGCAACAGGGAAACAAAAGCCATGGCTGGCACGAATAAAGGACGCATCGGGGTAATCCTGAAAATAAAGGTTCGGTTCAACCGGCAACGGTTCGACTTCACGGGATCGCCGCTGCCATTCAATTTTTTGGAGAATCAGCTCGACGCCACCAGGGCCTTGAGCGACACATCGAATTGCTTCAGCGCATTGAGTTGCAGATCACGCTGCTGATTGATCTGTGCCGCGATCTGCGGCGCCGCCCGGTCATGCACCCAGACCGAAGGCAGCTCCTGCTCGATTGCCCCCTCGGCCTTGCCGATGTATTGCAGGTCGGCGTCGTAGAACCGTGCAGAGAAGCGCGCCTCGACCAGACTGTTGCGCTGGGTCAGCAAGCGATTGAAGGTATCGAGCTTGACCACCACATCCGGATGGGCCTGAAGCAGCTCATCCAGATTGTCGTAAACGGTCACCGAGACGAACTGTTGCTGCAGCGAACTCACCAGCCAGTCGAGGGCCAGTTCCGGGTCGGAGCTGCCAACAAAGGCGTCGCGAATTCGCGAATCCAGCGCATCTTTCGCGCCATTGAGCGCCATGTCGTGGTAGCGCTCCAGATATTGCAGGTTCTGCAGTGTGTTTTCGCTCAACAACACCCCGACGGTCTGCGTGTGCTGCAGGGCCGAGGCGCTGGCGGCGATGGGTTGCAGGTGACACGACCGGGCGTCGTCTGCGTAAGCCGGTGCGATAACTACCCCGCCCATCAGCAGGGCGATCATTGCCAGTCGAGTCAGAATGTTCATCGCGCAATTTCCTTGAGCTGCGTCTTCGATGGAGGTGATTTTCCGCCGATCGCCGGCAAAGCAGAACTTGCGTTTCTTGATGGTCACTATTACTTCCAGCAATAGTTGCGCGTCGCGCAGACTGATGCACACTGAGCACATTCAAGAAAAATGATGAGGGTCTCGCCTTGAGAACGTTTGATCTGATCCGTGACGCCGTGCTGCCCGAATATCGCGACCGCGTAGCCGAATACCTGGTGCAGTACGAAAGCGTCCTGCTGGACAAAAACACCCGCGATGCGCAATTGATCCGCGATACCGCCCAGCAACTGCGCGGTTATCTGCGCGGCCTCAATACCACGCGGGTGCTGGGCATGGCCTATTGGGAAGAGCTCGATCGCCGCGTGGTAGACACCTGGCTAAGCCCGCAAGAGTGACCGCTGGAGCGCCAGTGGTCTGCCCGGCAACACGCCCCCTGCGAAAAACCTGACCAAACGCTTACAATCGCAGGCCTATTGCCATACAGACAGGCCTGCCCGGAAATGCCGCTCGACCCGCCAACGATGCTGACCATCACGATCGCCCTCGCAGCCGCTGCCGCGCTGTACCTGGCGGTCGAGTGGCGCAGCATTCGTGAGCCTTCGCTACTGTTCTGGAGCGCCGGTTTCGCCACCATCACCATCGGCTCCACCCTCGCGCTGCTGCGCAGCAGCGGTTTTCTGCTGCTGGGCATCTGGTTCGCCAACGGCCTGCTGGTGACCGCGCATTTCTTTTTCCTGCTCGGTGTGGCGCGCTTCACCCAGACCCGACTGTCGCCAGCGTGGTACCTGATTTTCGCGACGTGGCTGATCATGTTGATGTTGCCGGACGGCCCGCTGTGGTCCAAGGCCATGCTGGTGGCCAACTCGCTGCTGGTGGCGATCCCGACACTCAAGGCCAGTTCGCTGCTGCGCCCGCACGGCAAGTCGTTGAGCGTGGGCGCGGTGCAATTGCGCTATGTGCTGCTCGGCCACGGCATCTTTTATGTGGCCAAGGCCCTGACCGTGGTGATCCCCGGCACGCTGATTGATCTGGCGGCATTTCGCGGCGAGATCATTCAGATCTCGCTGGTCGAAGGTGCGATGGCGATCATGTTGATCGCCCTGTCGATGACCGGCACCGAGCGTTATCGCCGGGAAAAGCAGATCGCCCGCCTCGCCGAGCGCGATCCGCTCACGGCCCTCTACAACCGCCGCGCCTTGGAAAAGCGTACGCCACGCCTGCTGGCCGGCGTTTCCGCGCAAAGACCGGGTGCGTTGCTGTTGATCGATATCGACAACTTCAAACTGGTCAACGACCAGTACGGGCATATCGCCGGTGATCGCTTGCTGATTGCTCTGAGCGAGATGATCCGCGCCCAGTTGCCGCCCCATGCGCTGACGGCGCGGCTGGGTGGCGATGAGTTTTTGATGCTGCTCAACAACGCCTCAGCCGAAGCTATCCTTGAACTGGGCAACGCCTTGCGCGAACAGTTTCTGGCCCTCGCGTCGCACAACTATCCCACGTCCGCTGCGGTGACTTTGAGCATCGGCGCCACCCTGTTCGACAAACCGCCGGCCAGTCTGGCGGCGCTGATCGAACTTGGCGACGCCGCGCTCTACGAGTCCAAACGCGGCGGACGCAACCGCTTGCGCCTGTCCGGCCTCGCCACTCCAGGATGAAACCCGCCATGTCCAGCCACGACACCCCACTGCAAGACCTCGCCGCCCCCGAAGGCGTTTGTTACGGCTGCGGCGGCCGCAATCCGCAAGGCCTGCACGTGAAAAGTCGTTGGGATGAGGATGGCAATCACGTCATCGCCGAGCATCTGCCCGAAGCTCAATATTGCGGCTGGCCGGATCTGGTTTACGGCGGGCTGATTGCCATGCTTGTCGACTGTCATTCGAACTGGACCGCCATGGCCTGGCACTACCGCGCGGAGAACCGCGAAGCCGGCAGCCTGCCGCGCATCGACTGCGTGACTGGCAACCTCGGGATCAAATTCATCAAACCCACACCGATGGGCGTGCCGCTGCTCTTGCGCGCGCGAGTCGAAGGTGAAGTCGGGCGCAAGACCCGGGTGATTTGCGAGGTGTATGCAGGGGAAGTGCTGACAGCAGTGGGTGATTCGGTGTTTGTGCGGGTGGACACGGGGCAGTTGGCGGATGCAGCGCATGGCCGCGAAAGCCAAAGCCCCTCACCCTAGCCCTCTCCCAAAGGGAGAGGGAACTGACCGAGGTGCTTGGTGGAAATACGCCGACCTGGGAATCCGAGTCGAACACAAATTCTGAAAAGCTTGAAAATCGGCTCCCTCTCCCTCGGGAGAGGGCTGGGGTGAGGGGCTGCGGTTCAAGCCACGCAGCCACACTCAAGCCGAAAGCGAAACGTTCTGAGCCAGCTCTTCAACGCGACAAAGCCGCCACACCAGCCCGCGCCGCATGCAGCTTTTTATAGCTTTCGATCAAGCGCAAATGCCGATCCAGCCCTTCCAGCTTCATGCTCGTTGGCGTCAAACCGTAAAAACGCACACTGCCATTCACCGACCCAATCGCCGCATCCATACGCTCGTCACCAAACATCCGGCGGAAATTGGCTTCGTAATCCTCAAGCTCGAGATCCTCGTCCAGCTCCATCTCCAGCACCACATTCACTGCCTGATAGAACAAGCCGCGCTCTACGGTGTTGTCGTTGTATTGCAGGAACGCCTCAACCAGATCCTTGGCCTCGTCAAACTTCTGCAGTGCGAGGTAGATCAGCAGGCGCAGTTCCAGAATCGTCAGCTTGCCCCACGGTGTGTTGTCGTCAAACTCGATGCCGATCAGCGTGGTGATATCGGTGTAGTCATCCTGCTCGCTGCGTTCCAGGCCTTGGACCAGATTGCGAAGGCCAACCTTACTGAGGTTGTGCAGATTGAGGATGTCGGCACGGAATTGCAGGGCTTTGTTGGTGTTGTCCCAGATCAGGTCTTCGATCGGGTAGATCTCCGAGTAATCCGGCACGAGGATGCGGCAGGCCTTGGCGCCGATGTGCTCGTAGACCGCCATGTAGACTTCCTTGCCCATGTCTTCGAGGATGCCGAACAGGGTCGCGGCTTCTTCGGCGTTGGAGTTTTCGCCTTGGCCTGAGAAGTCCCATTCGACGAATTCGAAGTCTGGCTTGGCGCTGAAGAAGCGCCACGACACCACACCGCTGGAATCGATGAAGTGCTCGACGAAGTTGTTCGGTTCGGTCACTGCCTGCCCGGAGAAAGTCGGCTGCGGCAAGTCATTGAGGCCTTCGAAGCTGCGGCCCTGGAGCAGCTCGGTCAGGCTGCGTTCCAGCGCGACTTCCAGGCTCGGGTGCGCGCCGAAGGAAGCGAAGACGCCGCCGGTGCGCGGATTCATCAGGGTCACGCACATCACCGGGAATTCACCGCCCAGCGAGGCGTCCTTGACCAGCACCGGGAAGCCCTGCTCTTCAAGGCCTTTGATGCCGGCGAGGATGCTCGGGTATTTTTCCAATACCTCTTGCGGTACATCCGGCAGGGCCATTTCGCCCTCGAGGATTTCGCGTTTGACCGCGCGCTCGAAAATTTCCGACAGGCACTGCACCTGCGCTTCGGCCAAGGTATTGCCGGCGCTCATGCCGTTGCTCAGGTAGAGGTTTTCGATCAGGTTCGACGGGAAGTACACCACTTCACCGTCCGACTGGCGCACGAACGGCAGCGAGCAGATGCCGCGCTGAGTGTTGCCGGAGTTGGTGTCGTACAGGTGCGAGCCACGCAGTTCGCCGTCGCGGTTGTAAATGCCGAGGGTGTAGTCGTCGAGAATTTCGCTTGGCAATTCGTCTTTCGGACCCGGCTTGAACCACTTCTCGTCCGGATAATGGACGAATTCGGCATTGGCGATGTCTTCGCCCCAGAACTGGTCGTTATAGAAGAAGTTGCAATTGAGGCGCTCGATGAACTCGCCCAGCGCCGACGCCAGTGCGCCTTCCTTGGTCGCGCCCTTGCCATTGGTGAAGCACATCGGCGAATGCGCATCGCGGATATGCAGCGACCAGACGTTGGGCACGATGTTGCGCCACGAGGCGATTTCGATCTTCATGCCGAGGTCGGCAAGGATCTTCGACATGTTGGCGATGGTCTGTTCCAGCGGCAGGTCCTTGCCGGCGATGTAGGTGCCCGCCTGGGAATCGGACTGCGGCATCAACAAGGCCTGGGCATCGGCGTCGAGGTTGTCGACTTCTTCGATGATGAACTCGGGGCCGGTCTGCACCACTTTCTTCACGGTGCAACGGTCGATGGAACGCAGGATGCCCTGGCGATCCTTGTCCGAAATATCGGCGGGCAATTCGACCTGAATCTTGAAGATCTGGTTGTAGCGGTTTTCCGGGTCGACGATGTTGTTCTGCGACAGGCGAATGTTCTCTGTCGGAATATTGCGGGTGTCGCAGTACAGCTTGACGAAGTAAGCCGCGCACAAGGCCGACGACGCCAGGAAGTAGTCGAACGGCCCCGGTGCCGAACCATCACCCTTGTAGCGAATTGGCTGATCGGCGATCACCGTGAAGTCGTCGAACTTGGCTTCAAGTCGAAGGTTGTCGAGAAAGTTGACCTTGATTTCCATGCGGGATTACCAGAATACGGCTAAACGAATGGCGGCCATTATCCGGTTTTTGTGCGGGAAGTCTCGCCCTTTCGGGATTCGCCGCTGGCCGGCGCTGCTGGAAATTCCGGCAGATTCGCTACACTTTGAAAAAATCCAGGCGATACCAATAACAACAATCTGAACATTGTGCGCTCGCCATTGTTCTAGATTCAGAAGACACCGGATCAAGGACGAGCACATGGCCGTTATTCTCCCTGCGCAGCCAATCCCCACCCCGCAACGCGCCGTCACCCGGCGCCTGGCCATCGCCGTTGGCGCACTGTTCGTCGCTGGCGTTATTGCCGCGATCAGCACCCTGCTTGGCATTGCCAATACCCTTGACGCGAAAGATCTGGAACAGAACCAGTTCTACTCCGTGCGCGCCGTGGAAAACCGCATCACCGCGTCGAAAAACTACATCACCAGTTATGCCTACTGGACCCGCGCCTATGAGGCCTTGAGCGGGCCGATCGACGTCAATTGGGCCTACACCGAACAGAACATGGGCAAGACCCTGTTCACCAGCGACGGCTACGACGGCGTGTTCGTCCTTGATCGCAATCGCACCAAGTACGCGGTGATTCGCGGGCAGATGGTTGAAACCGACGTATCCAGCGTATTGCAAGCGCCCGCCTCGGCGCTGGTCGAGCAGGTGCTGAGTCAGCCTGATCTGACCAAGCCGATCAGCAGTTATTCATTGTTCGAAGGCTGGCCGGCGCTGATCACCGCTGCCGCGATCATTCCCAATGACGAGCGCCCGCTGGATGAATTGAGAAACACCTCGGTGCTGGTGTTCGTCGACAAGCTGACCCCGACCAAACTGCGCAAGATCGGCAGCGGTTATGGCCTGACGAACCTGACCCTGGTCCCGGATGAAACCATTGAGAAAGGCCATCCAAGGGTGCCCCTCGACAGCACCGGCTACAGTCTGGTCGCCGACCTGCAGCGACCCGGTCAGCAATTGTTGTGGACGCTGGTGCCGCCGCTCGGCGCGACGTTTCTGGTGCTGATGCTGCTCACCGCCTATTTTTTCCGCCATGCATTGCGCTCATCGCAATACGTCGACAACAGCATTCATGCCATGCAGGCCTCGAATCAGGCACTCGAGAAAGCCAATCATGCCCTCGAAGCCAGTGAAGAACGCTTTCGCGCCGTGGCCGAAGCGGCGTCGGACTGGATCTGGGAAGTTGATGATCAGTTGGCGCTGACCTATCTGTCGGCGCGCTTCAGCGAAGTCACCGGTTACCCGCAAGCCCTGTGGCTGGGCCAGGACATCGGCGAATTACTGAGTTGCGACACCACGCCACTGGAACTGTGGCTGCGCAAACTCAGCGAGGAAAACAGTGCCGGCGACTTGCGCTGCACTTATCGCGATCACTCCGGGCGGCCGCGCCATTGCCGGCTCTCGGCGCGGCCGATTTTCGACAAGAACAGCGTCGTCGGCTATCGCGGCACTGCCAGCGACATCACCGACGAAGTCGCCGCCCATGCGCAGATCCAGCACCTGTCGATGCATGACGCCCTGACCGGCCTGCCCAACCGCAACAAACTGGCGCGTTATCTCGACGACGTCCTGGTATTGAAGGAACACGCGCCACCGCTGTCGCTGCTGATGATCGATCTGGACAACTTCAAGCCGATCAACGATTCCCTCGGCCATCCTGCCGGTGACGCGGTTCTCCAGGAAGTCGCCACGCGCCTGCGCGAATGCACCCGCGAGCACGACATCGTCGCCCGTCTCGGTGGTGATGAATTCGTCGTGGTGCTCAACGGCATGGACAGCCATAACGAGATCGACAAATTCTGCACACGGCTGATCGGCAGCCTGCATCAGCCGATCCTCTACGAACAGCATCCACTGCATATCGGTGCCAGTGTCGGCATCGCCCTGAGTCGTCGGCACGGTTTCGTCGCCAGCGATCTGATCCGCTACGCCGACATCGCGCTGTATCAGGCCAAGTCCGACGGCAAGAACACCTGGTGCTATTTCGAAGCGCACATGAGCGACCAGATCCAGACGCGCCGGCAAATGGAAGATGACCTGCGCCATGCGCTCAAGCACAACGAATTCGTCCTGCACTATCAGCCGCGCTACAAGGTTGATGGCAAGCACATCGTTTCGGTGGAGGCGCTGGTGCGCTGGCAGCATCCGACCCAGGGCCTGCTCGGGCCGGACGTGTTCATTCCGCTGGCCGAGCAGACCGACCTGATCGTACCGCTGGGCCGCTGGGTGTTGCGCGAAGCCTGTGAAACCGCGCTGGAATGGCCCCATGACATTCTGCTGTCGGTCAACCTCTCGCCTGCGCAGTTCGCTCTCAGCGACGTCGTCGAGGATGTTCGTAAAGTGCTGGTGGATACGCGTTTCCCGGCCAGCCGTCTGGAGCTGGAGATCACCGAAAACGTGATGCTCAACGACACCGATGGCGCGCTGACTACCATGAATCAGCTCAAGGAGCTCGGCGTACGCCTTAACATGGACGACTTCGGCACCGGTTATTCGTCGCTCGGTTACCTACGCGCCTATCCATTCGACGGGATCAAGATCGACAAACGCTTTATCGCCTCGATCAGCAGCGGCGCCAACGACCGTGCCGTGGTGCAGGCGATCATCGGTCTGGGCAAAGCCATGGGGCTGACGGTGACCGCCGAAGGCGTCGAGACCGAGGAGCAACTGGCGATTCTCGGCAAGGATCAATGCAACGAGGTGCAGGGTTATTTCATGAGTCGGCCAATCGACAAGGCGGCTTTTGCTGATCTGCTACGGGCTTCGCGCCTGTCGCTGGTGAGCAAAAAAGGTCGGGTAACGTGAATATCAGCCATCGCTGGCAACGCGCACTTTGCCGCTGAACACGCGGAAACCGAACGTGTTGTAGGCCAGCGTGATGGGGATCAGCACGGCGAATCCGACCAGCATGAAGATCTGGCTGTTCGGGCTGGATGCGGCGTCGCTCAAGGTCAGATCCGGCGGAATGATGAAGGGAAATAGCGCGACCAGCATCACCGCGAAAGCCAGCACAAAAACGCCCAGCGCGGCGAACAGCGGGATGAAGTCGAAGCGGCTGTGAAAGCCTTTGCTGAATATCCATCCTAGAGCACAGAGGATGACCCCTGCTGGCAACCACAGCCGAATTTCGGCAAGCCGCCGGGCGTATTGCGGCTGCAACGTCGCCGTCCATGCGATCAGCAGCAGCAATAACGCCACGACGACCAGCGCCAAGACGCGGGCCTGGCGGGCCGAGTGCTGCTGCAATTCATCCAGGGTCCGCCAGTACAACCAGCACGTCCCCAGCCAGACGTAACCGAGCACCAGCACCGAACCGCAAAATACCGGGAACGGATTCAGCCAGTCGCGGCCATCGCCAATGTATTGACCGCCCTGATGCGCAACGCCTTGCACGAGAGTGCCGAGCACCATGCCCTGGACCAACCCGGTCAGCAGCGAAGCCAGCGCCAGCACGCCGTCGACGATGCGCTTGCGTCGCTCGTTCGGTGCGTAATCGCGAAACTCCAGCGCCATGGCCCGCGCGATCAAGGCGAGGAACATCACGATAAAAGGCACGTACAAGGCCGGTAGCAAGATCGCGTACGCCAGCGGAAACAACGCCAGCAGCCCGCCGCCGCCGAGCACCAGCCAGGTTTCGTTGGCGTCCCACACCGGCAGAATCGACACCGCCATGGCTCGTCGCTGGTGTTTGCAATCCGTGAGGCCCATGAGCATGCCGACGCCCAGATCGGTGCCGTCGAGCACCACGTAGTTCATGACCGAGAACGCCAGTGCGGCGGCGCACAACAGAGTCAGCCAGTCCGTGTCCATGTCTGCTATTCCTCAGTGCCCGGTTTCGTCGGCAAGGGTGGGCTGCGGCCCGGGTTGATCCTGCTGCGGCGGCTCGCGCAACAGGCGCAGCAACACCCACAGACCGATGCCGAAGATCAGCAGATAAAACAGCAGAATCAGCCACGTCGACCCGACGACTTGAGCCCTGGACACCGACGACAGACTGTCCGCCGTGCGCATCAATCCGTAAACGGTGAACGGCTGTCGCCCCACTTCGGTGACGACCCAGCCGCTGAGCATCGCCAGAAACCCGGCCGGTGCCAGCAGCACGCACGCGCCCAGCCAGCGCCGCGCCGTGTACAGGCGATTCCGTCGGCGCAGGATCAGGCTGACCACACCCTGCCCAAGCATCAACAGCCCCAGCCCGACCATCAGCCGGAACGCGAAAAACACCGGCGCCACGGGCGGGATGTCCTCAGCCGGAAATTCATCAAGCGCGGCGATGGTGCTGGTCAGGTCATGCTGCAGGTAGAGGGAACCAATGCGCGGAATCGCCACCTCCCAGTGGTTGCGGCGCTCTTGCATATCCGGCCATGCGAACAGCCGCAGTGGCTCCCCTGCCCCTTGGGCCGGGCGCGTCCATGAGCCTTCGATGGCCGCCACTTTCTGCGGCTGGGCGTGCAAACTGTGCCGGCCATGCAGGTCCCCGACGACAATCTGCACCGGCATCAGCAGCGCAATCACCCATAGCCCCATGGAGAATTGCAGGCGAGCACGCGGGTTTTTCGGGGCCTTGCGCAATTGCCAGGCACTGATCCCGGCAATCAGCGTCGCGCTGCCGATGAACACGGCAAGCAGCATGTGCGCCAGGCGATAGGGAAACGAAGGGTTGAAGATGATTGCCCACCAGTCCTCGGCAAGAAACCGCCCGTCCGCGCCAATCGAATAGCCGGCCGGGGTTTGCATCCAGGAGTTGGCAGACAGAATCCAGAACGCGCTGATCAGCGAGCCCACCGCCACAGCGCAGGTGGCAAAAAAGTGCAGACGCGGGCCGACTTTCTTCAAGCCGAAGAGCATGATGCCAAGGAAACCCGCTTCGATGAAAAACGCCGCCATCACTTCATAGAACATCAGCGGACCGAGGACATCACCGGCCTGCACCGATAGCCGTGACCAGTTGAGGCCGAACTGATACTCCAGAATCAATCCCGACGCCGTGCCCACCGCAACGTTGAGGGCGAATACCTTGAGCCAGTAACGATAAACATCCAGATAAACCTGGCGCCCGGTTTTCAACCACAACGCTTCCAGCACCATGAGGAAATTCGCCAGACCGATGCTGAACGCCGCCAGCACGATGTGGAAACTGATCGTGATCGCAAACTGGGCGCGGGCCGCCATCAGGGCCGAATCAACAGGCTCCATCCATCAGCCGCTGTAGAACACAGCCAGCTTGTTGCCTTCAGGATCGCGCAGATAGGCCACGTAGAAGTCTGGCGTATAGGCCTCGCGAGTGCCAGGCGCGCCTTCGTCGCTGCCGCCACTGTCGAGCCCGGCCTTGTGCACCTGATCGACCTTGTGCCGCGAGTCGGCGCGAAATGCCGGCATCATGCCGTTGCCGGGCGTCGCCGACTCACCATCGAACGGTTGCGAGATGTGCACACTCCCGGGCCCGTTGGACTTGTCGGCGCAATCGGGCAAGTAGAAACAGTAGTGTTCTTCACGGTCATGCCGGTAGCCAAGCGGCGTCAGGATCGCCTTGTAAAAAGCCGCCGAACGCTCGACATCGTTGGCGCCGATAAACAGATAACTGAGCATGAGACGTCCTCCGATGGCAGCTGTCAGCGCTGTGGCTGTTCCTCGTTCAGGGTAAAAATGTTGCCGGCGTCACGCACTAATTGGCGCCATTCGGCACTGGTGATCAGGCCTTGCTCCTCCATCTGATCCGCAGCCTTGAGCAGCTCGTCATACTGCTGTTCCGGATCCAGATCGCCCTCGGCCTGCTCCGCCATCCTGCGCCATGCCGCCAGTGATGCCTTCTTTTGCTGATCGAACATACGGGTATCTCCTGATGGACTTACCCGGTAGAAAAAACAGCGCGACAGAGGTTCAGGGCAGACGACGGATGGACGGGTGATACGCAAAACCTTGTAGGAGTGAGCCTGCTCGCGATAGCGATATATCGGTCAAATTAATTTGAATGTGCCTCCGTCATCGCGAGCAGGCTCGCTCCCACAGAAAAGCAAAATCAAAAGATCGCAGCCTTCGGCAGCTCCTACAGTTGGTCGCGTACCACCTCAAGTACAGGTCGGCTGTCAGGCCGCCTTCGCGAGCAGGCTCACTCCCACAGAAAAGCAAAATCAAAAGATCGCAGCCTTCGGCAGCTCCTACAGCTGGATCGCGTACCACCTCAAGAACAGGTCGGCTGTCAGGCCGCCTTCGCGAGCAGGCTCGCCTACAAAGCAAACGCAAAGCAGCGCAGCTGCCCGCGGCGAAGCCGCACCACTCAACAATGAGCGCAAGCTCGAGTACCGCTTTTGATCTTGATCCACCAGCGACGTCGGAAGGCTGAGTGGAGGGATTGATCCGGGCGTGGGAGCGCAGCGACCGTTCGACGAAGTCGAACACAGCGGAAGGAGGTGCAGCGAAGCAAACCGTAGCCGCTGCGCCCGGATCGATCCCGCAGCGAAGGAACCCCGAGCCCGCGAGGGGCCGAACGTAGGAGCAAGCCTTTTCGGTTACCTTTTCGGCGTTTGGAAAAGGTGACTCGCCGTAAGGGCGAAACCGCCAGCCGCAACACCCGAAAAAACGGATATACACCCAAAACCCCAAGAGCCTGGTCGGCCCAAAGGCCGCCACGCCCAAAAAACCCGCAAATGTCAAAACCGCTCCGCCACCCGCTTGTACGCATAATCCGGCTCCCGGTACTTGCCCGGCTTCTGCCGTTTCGGCAACTCGACCTTGTCGCGCTTCACCTCTTCATAGGGGATGCGACTGAGCAGATCAGTGATGATGTTCAGCCGCGCACGACGTTTGTCATTCGAGTCGGCAACCCTCCACGGCGCCCAATCGGTGTCGGTGTGCTTGAACATCTCGTCCCGCGCCCGTGAGTAGTCATACCAGCGGCTGTAGGACTTCAGATCCATGGGTGTCAGTTTCCAGATCTTGCGCCCGTCATTGATTCGCGCTTCGAGCCGGCGGGTCTGTTCCTCCGGACTGACCTCAAGCCAGTACTTGAGCAGGATCACCCCCGAATCGACGATGGCGTTTTCCACCCACGGGATCGACTTGAGAAACTTGTCGGCCTGCTCCTCCGTACAAAAACCCATGACCCGTTCGACACCGGCGCGGTTGTACCAACTGCGGTCGAAAATCACCACCTCGCCGCCCGCCGGCAGATGCGGCAGATAGCGCTGTACATGCATCTGACTTTTTTCTCGATCGGTTGGCGCCGGTAATGCCATCACGCGGAACACCCGTGGGCTGACGCGCTCCGTGATCGCCTTAATCACCCCGCCCTTGCCCGCACCGTCGCGCCCTTCGAAAACAATACAAACCTTGACACCTTTGGCGATGACCCACTCCTGCAGCTTGACCAGCTCAACGTGGAGCTTGCGCAGCTGTTCGAGATAGTCCTTGTTTTTCAAGCGCGGACGTTCGATTGCCTTTGCAGGTTTCTTCTTGTCTTTCGCCATGAACCTGTCCTCGCGCTTCAACAGCCCGCTGAATTTGTTTATTGACCCGAAGGGCCTGATCCGTGAGGTTAGTTCACGCCCGGTTGTTTGCCATTGCCGGGCAAAAAAGCCCTGTCGCCATGTGTTTCCTGAGGTTGTTCCGACGTCGCACTGTTCATTGCCCGATCCCCTGTTTGCTGGAGTTTTTTCGATGCCGTCGTCCAAATCATTGCCCACTGCCCTGCTCGGTCTGGCCCTGGCCTGCCCGGCGATGGCCGAGACCCAAGGTCTGGAGCTGGGGCAAGTGCTGATTTCGGCAGATGAGCGCAGTGGCAGCGATGCAGCGGTCGAAGAAGCGCGGGAACGCCTTGAGCAGATTCCCGGCGGCACCAACGTGGTCGACATGCGCCAGCCGTTGCAGGGCCGCGTTGCCAGCAATCAGGATGTGCTGGCCTATCAGCCGGGGGTGTATGCACAGTCGGCGGGCAACGAAGGCGTGAAGATTTCCATCCGTGGTTCAGGCATCAACCGCGCACCCGGCGCCCACGCCTCGGGGCTCTACACGATGCTGGATGGCTTGCCGCTGACCGGCCCCGGCGGCACACCTTATGAATTGCTCGAGCCGTTGTGGGTCGACCATGTCGAAGTGCTGCGCGGCGCCAACGGCTTCGATCGCGGCGCGCTGGCACTGGGCGGCGCTATCGATTACGTCAGCCACACCGGTTACACCGCGCCAAAGCTGCACGTGCGCTACGCCACCGGCAGCCATGGCTATCAGCAGCGCCAGGTCAGCTCCGGGCAAGTGCTGGGAGATTTCGATTACTACGTGTCCCTGACCGATGCCAACGCCGACGGCTATCAGGACCATACCGCCAGCGAGAGCAAAGGCCTGATCGCCAACTTCGGCTATCGCTTCAACCCGAATCTGGAAACCCGCTTCTACTTCCGCTATCGCGAAACCGACAACGACCTCGCCGGTCGCGTGACCAAGCATTCCATCGAACACAGCCCACGGGCAGCCAACCCGGCGTATGTGGCCCGCGATGACAGCCGCAAGCAGCCCGGCAGTACCTTCATCGGCAACAAGACCACGTTCTATCTCGACGACGATTCGAGCATCCAGACCGGCCTCGCCTACCACGACTACCCGATGGATTTGCGCGAAGGCCCGAACCGGCTGAAGGTGGCTTACACCGACGTCAGCGGCACCTTCGACTACAAGCGCCGCGACACTTTGTTCGGTATGGAAAGCCGCAGCAACGTCGGCCTGCGCGTGACCAAGCACCTGCCCAACGACGGCGCAAGCGAGTTCGTGCGCATCCCGAGTGGCAACACCGCCAGCTATGCCCCGGGCACGCGGATGCGCAACTTCACTTATCAGGGCTCGGACACCGTTCTGCATTTCGGCAATGACCTGGAAATTGCCGACGACCTCTGGCTGACCACCGGCCTCGCCGCGATCTACACCCGCCGCGAAAGCGCCGTGACCTATCCGCAGGGCGGCGGCAAAACCAGTCTCAGCGACTGGGACTATGCACCGCGCATCGGCCTGCGCTATCAGATCACCCCGGACGTGCAAGTGTTCGGCAACCTCAGCCGCTCCGTCGAAGCACCGCACCCGTGGTCGCTGATCTACAGCTCCAACGTGCGCTTCCCTGCCGGCAACGGCGCCGCCACCGGCACCCAGCGCGACCCGGTCGAACTGCAAAACCAGACCGCAACCACTCTGGAACTCGGTGGCCGTGGCGACAGCAAACTGGGCGAATGGAGCCTGGCCTGGTACTACGCGCAAGTTCGTCACGAACTGCTCTCGGTACTGCCGGACGCCAACGCCGTCACGCCCTACGAACTCAACGCCAGCCCGACCGTGCACCAGGGCATCGAGGCCAGCCTCAACAGCAAACTCTGGACCGCCGCCGACGGCCGCCAGTTGAGCTTGCGCCAGGCCTACACCTTCAGCGACTTCCACTACCGCGACGACGAACGCTTCGGCGACAACCGCCTGCCGGGCCTGCCGATGCATTATTACCAAGGCGAACTGCGTTACGACTGGCCGCAGGGCTTCTTCGCCGCCGTAAACACGCAACTGGTCTCCAAAGTTGCCGTGGACTACGCCAATAGCTACTACGCCGATCCGTACGCCCTGTTCGGCGCAACGCTGGGCTACAACGCCCCGAAGGGCGACTGGCAAGGTTGGGTGGACATGCGCAACCTGACCGGCAAGCGCTACGCGGCGACGGTCACGCCGGGGTATGACGACAAAGGTCTGGATGCTGCGCGGTCGACTCCGGGTGAAGGGATGGGGGTTTATGTTGGGGTTTCGTGGAGTTTGCTATAAGACCCAACGCGAAATTCAAATGTGGGAGCGAGCCTGCTCGCGAAAGCGGTGTATCAGCCGTGAGTTATTTCAACTGACACGACGCCTTCGCGAGCAGGCTCGCTCCCACAGTTGGCTTTGTGGTGTTGGTTAGAACGACGCAGGATTCGAATCTCTGGACGAGTATCATCGTGACAGCACGTCTCCTCGGACCGACCAGATAATCATCGCTCTCCATTGAAAATAACGGACTGACCTCATGGATACTTCCCAAGAAAACCCTCTGGAAACATCGCTCCGACTGGCCGCGGACGAACCCGCGCATCGCCCTGAGTTCTATCGCACCCTTCTGGACTCGACCGTCTACATCCTCGGCACCGCCGGTGCGGCGCAAGGTCATGTCAATCTCGAAGCCGGCAGCAACATCAGCATCGCCCATTGGCAGAAGCCCGATGGCACGCCTGTCATTCCGTTCTTCTCCTCGCTGCCAACGCTGCAACAATCCATCGACAGCGAACAGAGCTATGTGGAGATACCGGCCCGATCATTGTTCGAAATCACGCTGGGCGCGCTGCTCTTTCTCAATCCGAAGTCGCCGTACGGCAAGGAATTCCTTTCGGATGAAGTGCAACGGCTGCTCTCAGGCGAAATCGGCCGGCCCGCCACGCAACGTACCGTCGAAAAAGAAACCAACGTCTTGCTTGGACAGCCTTCGGACTACCCATCGACGATGGTCCATTCGCTCTCGCAACTGCTGGCCAAACACGCCAATGTGAAACGCGCGTTCCTGGCGCTGATGCACGACACCTCGGTTGATGAAAAGCCGCACCTGATCGTTGGCATCGAAGCGGATGGTGATATCGAACAGGTCATGCGCGAAGCCGGCAATGTCGCTGGGGACACAGCCCCTGATGGCGGGCCGGTTGATTTTTGCCGCGTGCTGACGGGACAAGCCGGGCTCAGTGATTACTTCCTCAAGGAGACCAAACCGTTCTACGAGCGCAAGTCGCCAAGCAAGCTGCGTTCGTTCTTTGGCTTTGGTTGAATACGATCTGACGAAGATCGCAGTCGCCTGCATGTCGCTTGATCAGCAGGCCAGTGGTCGATTCTGATGAGCGTAACCTTGGATTCTCTCAACCCGCCCTCATAACAGTGGGTATCCCCCATCGTCTCGAGAGGAAGCACACACCATGACCACTCAAACCGAAACTGCCATTCTCGCCGGCGGCTGCTTCTGGGGCATGCAGGATCTGTTGCGCCGCTATCCGGGTGTGCTGAAAACCCGCGTCGGCTATACCGGCGGCGATGTGCCGAATGCGACCTATCGCAACCACGGCAACCACGCCGAAGCCATCGAAATCGAGTTTGATCCGGCCGTGATCAGCTACCGGCAGATCCTCGAGTTCTTCTTCCAGATCCACGACCCGAGCACGCCCAACCGTCAGGGCAACGACCTTGGCCCAAGCTACCGGTCGGCGATTTACTACCTCAACGACGAGCAGCGCGCCGTCGCTGAGGACACCGCCGCCGACGTCGACGCATCAAAGCTGTGGCCGGGCCGAGTGGTAACGGAAATCGAACCGGCCGGGCCATTCTGGGAAGCGGAACCCGAGCATCAGGATTACCTGGAGCGGATTCCGAACGGCTACACCTGCCATTTCATCCGGCCTAACTGGAAACTGCCCAAGCGCGGTTGAAGAGACGGGATCGGCGGAGCTTCAGTGCTTCGCCACCGCCCCGCCCTGATCAAAATCACAAATGCACTGGCAAAGCCGCCGAACCCGGCTCCGGCACATCGACATTGACCTTCAGGGCAATCAGCAGCGCGGCCAGCAACATCAGAATTCCAGCTGCTACAAACACGCCATTGATGCCGCTGAAACTGAACACCGAACCGCCGGCGGCGGCGCCTGCGGCAATCGCCGACTGCACCGATGCGACGACCATGCCGCCTGCGCTTTCGGCCTGATCGGGTATCGATCGCGCCACCCAGTTCGACCATGCCACCGGCACGCCACCGAAGGCCATCCCCCACAGAGCCAGAAGCAACGCCTGCCCGGTGAGCGACGCCGGTAACCCGACCAACGCCAGAGCAGCAACGCCCACCAACACCGGCATCAGCACCAGTGTTGCGCGTGGATTGCGCTGCAACAGCCAGCCGGCGAACAGCGTGCCGGCAAAGTTCGCCACGCCGAAACCGAGCAGCATCAGCGCCAGCGTCTGCGCGCCGACTCCGGTGGTGCTTTCCAGAAATGGCCTGATATAGGTGAACAACGCGAAGTGGCCGGTGTGCACCAATACACAGCCGAACATGCCAATGGCAATGCCCGGTCGCAGCAACACCTCAAGCACCGTACGCAGGCGTGAAGGTCGATGTGGCGCCAGACTCGGTAACGTGAACATTTGAAAGACCAGCGTCACCACGCCAACCGCCGCAGCTGCGAAAAACGCACTGCGCCAGCCAAACTGGCCGCCGAGATAACTGCCCAATGGCACCGCGACCACGGTCCCGACGGCGATCCCGCTGAAGATAATCGACAGCGCCCGTGGCAGCAGCGCCGCCGGCACCAGGCGCATCGCCACGGCCGCCGCCATGCTCCAGAATCCGCCCAGAGCTATGCCCAAAAGGATGCGCATGATCAGCAAAACTGCGAGGCTCGACGACAGCGCCACCAGCAGATTCGACGCGATCATCAGTACCGAGAAACCGAGCAAGACCAGCCGCCGATCAAGACTGCGCGTCAATCCAGGTACGAGCAATCCGGCAAAGAGCGCCACCACTGCGGTCACCGTCACTGCTTGCCCGGCCAGCGCTTCGCTGACGCCGAGATCCAGCGCCATTGGTGTCAGCAGGCTGGCCGGCAGATATTCCGCAGTGAGTAAACCGAACACCCCCATCGCCAGTGAGAAAACCGCCATCCACGCAGGAGCCATCGGCTCCTCTTCAGTTCGCCCATCACCTACACATTCATTCATTTCAAGACTCCCTCGGACATTTCAAGAGAGCAGTCTATTAGCGGCAAACCGGATGATCTATGATGCGCAGTCTTGAACTTTTGATCGAAACCCCGAACATGAGCAGCACTGATTCCTTTTCACTGTCATCAGACCTGATCACAGAATTGCTGCGCAGCATGCGTCTGCGTGGCGTGCAGTATCGGCGGATCCACGCCGGTCCGCCGTATGGTCTGGGTTTCAGCGACAAATCGGGCCATGCGTATTTCCACTTCGTTGCCGCTGGATCGACGGTGTTGCGACTGGAGGACGGCAGCCTTTACGAGTTGGCGGCGGGCAATGCGGTATTCATTGCCCATGGTGCCGCGCACCAGTTGCTGTCACACCCAAACGCCGAAGTGCAGGACATTGACAGCGCCGTCGCCGCGCCACTCGGCGATACGGTCTGCGCGGTGCAGGTCGGTCACAGCGCCGTTTCGCCCGATAGCGCCCTGCTCTTCAGTGGCTGTATGGAGTTCGAGCTCGGCAGCCTGCAGGGCCTCGGTCGGCTGATGCCGGGACTGATGCTGATCGACGCCGGCGGCCAGCGTTATCCGGGACTCATGCCGATTCTTGCGACCATGGAACGCGAAGTCAGCGCAGCGCGCATCGGCTTCGCCGGCATTCTCGCTCGCCTTGCCGACGTAGTGGCGGCAATGATTGTTCGTGGCTGGGTCGAATGCGCTTGCGGCAATGCCTCCGGTCTCGTCGCAGCCCTGCGCGACCCTCGTCTGGCGAAAGCTTTGCTGGCCCTGCACCAACAACCGGGGCGCGACTGGAGCGTCGCCGAACTCGCAACGCTGTGCAACACCTCACGCTCGGTCTTCGCCGAACGCTTCCAGACCACCCTCGGCACCCCGCCGCTGCGCTACGCCACCGAACTGCGCATGCGCCTGGCCAGTCAGTGGCTGACACTGGAAAGACTGCCGATCGAAGAAGTGGCGCAGCGCTTGGGCTACACCTCCCAAGCGGCGTTCAGTCGTGCGTTCAAGCGGATAACGGGAAGCTCACCGGGAGCGAGTCGGCGCCAGCGCTGAAGACGAGAATCGCCGTAACAGAGCCGCTCTCATTCTGTGCCTCCCCGGATTCTGCCCAGCCCCGCGCTCACCCGCTCACGGATAACCGAGCCTACGAGATACAGCGCTTTTGCCTACAAATCTTACGGAAGTCCCTGTCTTCCCTGCTTACCCTCCGCAATTTATCGTTTCCCCGTCGCCACCTGAAATTTGAAAGCGCTGGGCACATTCAACTTCATACAAACAGGTCAGACGAAAAAGGGGTTGTTGACGTATCCGTCACTCCCTCCTAATCTCGCTCCCATCCCGCCCAAGGCAGTACGCTAGGATTAACGCAGGCTGCGCTGGCGAGGACCGCGCAGCCGAGAGCCACAATGCGCAGAAGGCGCCCTTGATTTAACGATCTCTGGTTCATCAATGAATCTCCTCACTCATCCAGCGTGAACGTCACCCGCACATCGCCGCGCCCCAAGACTTCGGCCAAGTCCTGCGGCCGGTCGATGCGACCAAGACGCGAATAGCGGTAAGACGAATCGAAGGTCTTGTAGAAGACCACCAACGTATCGTCGCCATACAAAAGGAAATCGCCGTTGTGGATCGTGCCCGGCCGGTAGGGCTGGGTGGGCAATGGCGGCTGCACGGTGGCGTATTTTTCATTGCCGTGCAGGTCAGCCATGTCCAGGCTCAGCGGCAATCGCGTGAGCAATTGCCGCGTACTCGGGTTGTCATCCAGTGCAATGGCAAAACGCTGTTCTCCGACGGTCATCCACATCCTGCTGGCCTCCATAGCGGTCGGTGCAGACAGAGCAACGGGCAGCCATGCCATCAGTACGAATCCCTTCCAGCCGTGGGCAAAAAACCGCATCGCTTGGCTCCGTCGCGTTGAAAGTTACTTCAGGTTGCTCTTGAAGAACTGCGTCAGCTTGGCAAAAGGAATCAGCTCGACCCGGTCGTACAGATCGACATGGCCGGCATTCGGCACGATCACCAGTTCTTTCGGCTGCCCTGCCAGGCGAAAGGCCTCTTCGCTGAACTCGCGGGAGTGCGCGTCGGCACCGGCAATAAACAACATTGGGCGCGGCGAGATGCTCTCGATATCGACGAATGGATAGAAGTTCATGAACTTGGTGTTGCTGCTCAGCGTCGGACGCGTGGTCTGTTGCGGCGTCGAGCTGGCCGGGGTGAATTCGCCGCGCGGGGTGCGGTAGAAATCGAAGAATTCACGCTGGATCGGATGGGTGTCGGCCTTCAGTTCCAGCACCGTGCCGCCGGTGTATTCGACCTTGCCGCCAGTAAACTCGGCGTAACGCTGCTCGGCCGCTTGCGCAATGATCTGCTTGCGCTGCGCAAGGCTTTGCGAGTGCTTGAGGCCATCACGGTTGGCCGCGCCCATGTCGTACATGCTCACCGTGGCGATGGCTTTCATGCGCGGGTCGATTTTCGCCGCGCTGATCACGAAGCTGCCGCTGCCGCAGATGCCCAACACGCCGATGCGCTCGCGGTCGATAAATGGCCGTGTGCCGAGGTAATCGACGGCCGCGCTGAAGTCTTCGGCATACATGTCCGGCAGCACGGCATTGCGCGGCGCGCCTTCGCTTTCGCCCCAGAACGACAGATCCAGCGACAGGGTGACAAAACCCTGCTCCGCCAGTTTCTGTGCGTACAGATTGGAGCTCTGCTCCTTAACCGCGCCCATCGGATGGCCAACGATAATCGCCGCGCTGCGCGCTGCCGGGTCGAGTCCTTTGGGGACAAACAGGTTGCCGACCACGGTGAGTTGATATTGATTTTTGAAGCTGACCTTCTGCACGGTCACCTTATCGCTTTTGAAAAAATTGTCAGCACCGTGGGACATGTCAGCTCCGAATGCAGTGAATGAACTCAGGAGAAACCCGAGCAGTATGAACAGTCGTTTCATGGGGGCGTCCTTGATCGAGAAGCCAGGCGTGGCCGGGATGAAGGTATTGTTGCGCACGCTCGAGACTTTGATTAGCTAATGAGTGCTTAATGCGGTTATAAACTCTGCTAATCAATAAACCCGAGCGCGCGCCCATGGCCAAACCCAATTTCAACGACCTGCTCGCCTTCGTCACCGTTGCCCGCAGCGGCAGCTTCACCCGCGCGGCGGTGCAGCTGGGCGTGACGCAATCGGCGGTGAGTCAGATAGTCTCGGCGCTGGAAGCGCGTCTGAAAATTCGCCTGCTGACCCGCACTACGCGCAGCGTGTCACTGACCGCGGCCGGCGAACGCTTGCTGCACACCGTGGGTCATCGTTTCGATGAGATCGAAGCCGAGCTGGACGCCCTGACCGAGTTGCGCGACAAGCCCGCTGGCACGGTGCGCATCACCTGCGGCGACAACGTCATCAAGACCACTCTGCTGCCGAAGCTGACACCGCTGCTGCTGCAGTACCCGGACATCAAGCTTGAGTTCGATATCAACTACGGTTTCCGTGACATCGTTGCCGACCGCTTCGATGCAGGCGTGCGTTTCAGCGATACCGTCGCCCAGGACATGATCGCCGTACCGATCGGCCCGCCACTGCGCATGGCAGTGGTCGCTTCGCCCAGCTACTTCGCCCAGCACCCCGCCCCGCAACATCCGCGCGATCTGGCGGCGCACCGCTGCATCGACATCCGCTTTCCGACCTACGACGGCGTCGATGCATGGGAATTCGAGCGTCAGGGCAAAAAGTTGAAAGTGCGAGTCGACGGGCAACTGGTGTTCAACTCCACCGTGCACATCGCCGACGCGGCTGTGAACGGGTTAGGGATTGCCCACCTGCCTGAAGACGAGTTCGGTACGCATCTGGCTGAAGGGCGTTTGGTCAGAGTGCTGGAAGACTGGTGCGAACCGTTCGGTGGCTTCCACCTCTACTACCCCAGCCGCCGCCAACCGTCGCCGGCGTTTTCACTGGTGGTGGATGCGTTGCGCGTGGTCAGAGACCCAGCCCCGTTGTAGGAGCGAGCCTGCTCCGATAGCGTCGGCACATCCAACAGAGTAAGTGCCTGACCCAGCGCTTTCGCGAGCAGGCTCGCTCCCACAGGGTTTTGCGTCAGATCCCGGAAATCAATCGATTCACAAATCCATTGTGGGAGCGAGCCTGCTCGCGAAGACGCCAGACCAGGCAAATCATCTCTGCATGCCACCCCGCGCGCGCCTCACAACTTCGACACATCCCCGGTAGCCTCGGCAATCGTCGCCAAGGTTTCCTCCATGCTGGCGATGTCTTCATGCAGCTTTTGAAACACCAGATCCAGCGACTCGGGAGCGTCCACGGTCTGATGGCCACGCAGCGACTCGACGCTACTGCTCTCCACGTGTTGAAGAATGTCCACGCTTTCTCGCAGTGCCAACAGCTGATCGAAGATCGCGGCAATCTGCGCCTGGCTGCGGGTGCTCATCGCTTCCCCGGCTTACAGATCAGTGATCCCCATCCCAGACATGTGATGACCATAAATCAGCCCCTTCTAAAGAAACGATGAACACAGAAAACAACAGCCTGCTCAGCCTTTGGTTTTTCGCGGATCGGCAGCGCGCGGTAAAGTGCGTTCTTGCGTGAATGATCAAGACCGATAATGGATTGACCTTGAGCGGTTCAGAGAGTTTGAAAGAATTGATCCCGACTCAATACGCGAACTCGTGCCCCAACTCGCTCTCCATCCACGCCAGAAAACGCCTGACCCGTGGAAAGCTCGAATGCGCCTTGGGGAATACCAAATGGTGCGCCGCCACCGCAGCACTCAGTGATTCAGGCGCGACTTCAACCAGCGTGCCCGCCGCCAGATACTTCTGCGCCAGCAATGTGCTTTCCAGCGCGAAACCCAAGCCATGACTCGCCGCTTCCAGCGACATGTAGGAACGATCGAAGCTCAATGCATAAGGCCGTTCCGGACGCGCCAAGCCATGTTGGGCAAACCATTGCGGCCATTTGAGCAGGGTGGCTTCCGACAGAATCAGATCGCACTCCAGCAGATCCGCCGCGCCGCGTATCGGGCGCTGCGCGAGCAGTTTCGGTGAGGTCAGCACCGCGAACGTCTCGTTCCTGACCGTGCGCACCTCATAACTGGGCCAGTTCGGCAGACCGTGACGGATATCGACGTCGATCTTGTCGCGACTGAAGTGCAGCGATTCATACGAGCACGACAGGTTGATCTGTATGTCCGGATGACTGGCGCGAAATGCTTCCAGGCGCGGCATCAGCCAGAGCAGGCCGAAGCTTGGCGATGAGTGCAAACGCAGGCAATCGAGGCTGACATCGCTGGCCGCACGCTCGGTGGCAACGGCGAGACTGTGCAGAATCCCGGAGACTTCCTTGAGGTATTGCTCGCCGACCGGCGTAAGCGAGACGCCCCGGGCAGCACGGACGAATAATTGCCGGCCGATCATCCCTTCCAGTTTCGCCAGTTGATGGCTGACTGCCGAGGGTGTCAGGTCCAGCACTTCCGCCGCTCTGGCGACGTTGCCGAAGCGCGCGGTTTGCTCGAAGGCCTGAATTGCTTTCAGCGGTGGCAGGATGATCGATGCCTCAGTGTCAGAGCGCATGGTGACTCCGTGGTGATTTCTTGTGATGTACGGACCGGTTTCATTCAAGCATTTGCGAAACGGCCTGACGAGTGCTGAATTTTTTTCAGCATTGAGTGACTTCCGCGTTATTGCTCACGCTCGCCCCGGAGGACAAGCTGAGTCATCGGTTACTTACACACCGACCCAATAAAAACAATTCGAGGGAATCCTCCATGCTTCTTCAAGGCAAAGTCGCAATCATTACCGGTGCCGCATCTGCCCGTGGCATTGGCCGCGCTACCGCCAGCACATTTGCGCAACACGGCGCTCGCGTGGTCATCCTCGATCTGGATGCATCCGCAGCACGTGACGCCGCCGCAGCACTGGGCGAAGGTCATCTGGGCCTGGCGGCCAACGTGGCCGACGAAGCGCAGGTTCAGCAAGCCGTCGCCGCCATCATCGAGCACTTCGGGCGCATCGATATCCTCGTCAACAACGCCGGCATTACCCAGCCACTGAAGACTCTGGATATTCGTCCTTCGGACTACGACAAGGTGCTGGACGTCAGCCTGCGCGGCACTTTGCTCATGTCCCAGGCGGTGATTCCGCTGATGCGCCAACAGTCTTCCGGCAGCATCGTCTGCATGTCGTCGGTGTCTGCCCAGCGCGGCGGCGGCATCTTCGGCGGCCCGCATTACAGCGCGGCCAAGGCCGGTGTGCTGGGGCTGGGCAAGGCCATGGCGCGGGAATTGGGGCCGGACAATATTCGCGTCAACTCCATCGCCCCGGGGCTGATTCACACCGACATCACCGGCGGCCTGATGCAGGATGAACGCCGCCACGCCATCATCGACGGCATTCCGCTAGGTCGCCTGGGTCAAGCGCAGGACGTCGCCAACGCCGCGCTGTTCCTGGCCAGCGACCTGTCCGCGTATCTGACCGGCATCACCCTCGATGTGAACGGCGGCATGCTGATTCACTGAGTAACTCTGGGCGGGCCTGCGTGGCCCGTGCGGTTCTGGATCGATGACGCAGCCGGGCCTGATGGCCTGGCGGTCAATAAAAACAAGAGATCAGACCATCATGACTACCCTGTCGCTCGAAGCGGTTTCGACCGTGCGTTCTTCTGCCTATCGCAAAACGGCCTGGCGGCTGATGCCGTTCCTGATGCTGTGCTACCTGTGCGCCTATCTGGACCGGGTCAACGTCGGTTTCGCCAAACTGCAAATGATGAACGATCTGGCCCTCAGCGAAACAGTCTACGGACTGGGCGCCGGGGTGTTTTTCATCGGCTATTTCCTTTGCGAAGTGCCCAGCAACATCATCCTGCACAAGGTCGGCGCGCGAGTGTGGATTGCGCGGATCATGATCACCTGGGGCATCGTCTCGGCGCTGTTCGCCTTCGTCGAAACCGCCTGGCAGTTCTATGCCCTGCGCTTTCTCCTCGGGATTGCCGAAGCCGGTCTGGCGCCGGGCCTGCTGCTCTACCTCACCTACTGGTTTCCGTCCTATCGGCGGGCGCGCATGACCGTGTTGTGGTTTATCGCCATTCCGCTGTCAGGCATGGTCGGTGGCCCGCTTTCGGGCTGGATCATGAACCACTTTGCCGGTGTGCACGGCTGGGCCGGCTGGCAGTGGATGTTCGTTTTGGAAGCGGTGCCCACCGTGCTCGTCGGCCTGCTGGTACTGAGTTATCTGAAAGACGGCGTGCATCAGGCGACCTGGCTCAATGACGAGGAAAAAGCGCTGATCACTCGCGAGCTGGCCGAAGACGACCAGCAAAAGGTCACCCATGCCTCGGTCGGCGAGTTCATTCGCGACCGGCGCTTGTGGCTGCTGGCGGCGATCTACTTCTGTGTGGTGATGGGCCAATATGCGATCACCTTCTGGCTGCCGACACTGGTACGTAATGCAGGGGTTTCCGACCCGCTGCACATCGGTTTCCTGACCAGCCTGCCCTATCTGTGCGCCATCGCCGCCATGCTCCTGGTCGGCCGCAGTGGCGACAAACATCGCGAGCGCCGCTGGCACCTGATCGTGCCGATGATCGCCGGTGCGATCGGCTTGAGCCTGGCAGCAATGATGGGCGGCAACCCGACCTTGTCGATCCTCAGCCTGTGCCTGGCCGCCTCCGGCATTCTATCCGCCACCTCGTTGTTCTGGATGCTGCCCACAACGCTGCTTGGCGGGGTGTCTGCGGCCGCCGGCATCGCCGCGGTCAACAGCTTCGCCAACCTCGCCGGGTTTTGCTCGCCCTATCTGATCGGCTGGATCACCACCCTGACCGGTTCCAGCGCCATCGGCATGTACCTCATCACCGGCGTGCTGTTCCTCGGCGCCAGCCTGGTCCTGCGTATTCCTGCCGCTTTGGTCAATCGTTGAGTCAACGGAGTTTCATCATGACGACTAATCTTGCACACGCTGCATCGCTGAGCCTGACCCAGCGCGCGCACAACATTCGCCGCCATGCATTGCGCATGGGCCAGGTTCAGGGCCAGGGCTATGTGGGCCAGGCCCTCGGCGCGGCTGACCTGCTGGCGGTGTCTTACTTTCATGCGATGAATCATCGCCCCGCAGATCCCGAATGGGAGCAGCGCGATCGCTTCTATCTCTCCATCGGCCACTACGCCATTGCGCTGTACGCAGCGCTGATCGAAGCCGAGATCATTCCCCTCGACGAGCTGGAAACCTACGGCTCGGATGACAGCCGCCTGCCGATGTCGGGCATGGCCGCCTACACCCCGGGGATGGAGATCACCGGCGGTTCGCTGGGTCAGGGTCTGGGTATCGCGGTCGGTGCCTGCCTGGGCCTCAAGCGCAAAGGCTCGGCCTCGTTCGTCTACAACCTGCTGTCCGATGGCGAACTCAATGAAGGCTCGACCTGGGAAGCGGTGATGTCGGCTTCGCACTGGAAGCTCGACAACCTGATCGCCATCGTCGACGTCAACAACCAGCAGGCCGACGGTTACTCCAGCGAGATTCTTTCGTTCGAACCCATTGTCGATCGCTGGCAAGCCTTCGGCTGGTTCACCCAGCGCGTCGACGGCAATGACCTCGACGCCCTGGTCGCTGCATTCGATGCCGCCCGCAATCACCCCGGCGGGCAACCGCGCGTGATCATCTGCGACACGAAAATGGGCAAAGGCGTGCCGTTTCTGGAGAACCGGGAAAAGACCCACTTCATTCGCGTCGAAGAGCACGAATGGGACCTGGCACTGAGCAACCTTGCAGAAGGAAAAGACCAATGAGCAACGCCGCCAACACTGCGCCTTCGACTGCTACTGGCGCGCCGGTGAAAAAGCGCCTGACCACCTCGGCGATGATTGCCTCGATTGCTTCCGAGGGCCAGGCGACCCGTTCGGCACCGTTCGGCCATGCGCTCGCAGCGCTGGCAGACCAGCGCGCGGACATCGTCGGTCTCTCGGCTGACCTGTCCAAGTACACCGACCTGCACATTTTCGCCAAGGCGCATCCGGAGCGTTTCTATCAAATGGGCATGGCCGAACAGTTGCTGATGAGCGCTGCGGCGGGCATGGCGCGTGAGGGTTTCGTACCCTTCGCCACCACCTACGCGGTGTTCGCTTCGCGGCGTGCTTACGATTTCATCTGCATGGCCATCGCCGAGGAAAACCTTAACGTCAAAATCGTCTGCGGCTTGCCCGGTCTCACCACGGGTTACGGGCCGAGCCACCAGGCCACCGATGATCTGGCTATTTTTCGCGCCATGCCCAATCTGATGATTGTCGACCCGTGCGATGCACTGGAAATCGAACAGGCCGTGCCGGCCATCGCCGCTCACCAAGGCCCGGTCTACATGCGTTTGCTGCGCGGCAATGTGCCGTTGGTGCTGGACGAGTACGGTTATAAATTCGAGATCGGCAAGGCCAAGACTCTGCGCACGGGCAATGATGTGCTGATCATCTCCACCGGGCTGATGACCATGCGCTCACTGGAAGCGGCCAAGCAATTGCAGGCCGACGGCATTGATGTGGCCGTGCTGCACGTGCCGACCATCAAGCCGCTGGATGAACACACCATTCTCGCCGAAGCGCGTAAATCCGGGCGTCTGGTGGTCACAGCCGAGAACAGCTCGATCATCGGCGGTTTGGGCGAGGCGGTTGCTGGGTTGTTGTTGCGCAATGGCGTGACGCCCACCTTCAGACAGATCGCGTTGCCCGACGCCTTCCTCGACGCCGGTGCCCTGCCGACGCTGCATGATCGCTACGGCATTTCGACGCCGGCTGTCTGCGCGCAGATCAAAGCCTGGCTGTAACTCCACCGTGGGCGGCGCTTCGATCAGAGGCGCTCGCTCATTCGAGAACAGGAGGCAGAACGTGAAAGCACATGAACTGCTGGATCCCGACTTCAAAAGCTTTTTAACCCCCGGCGCACAAGCCTGGACGTTGGAGACGCTGCCCGCGATCAGGGAGCGTGTCCATGCGACATTCAAATCCCGAGAACAAGCGCGCGGTGAAAGCCTATGGACCAAGGCCCACGACGGTGAGGATTTGCGCCTGTGTCTTTACCGGCCCGCCGCCGGGGCACCGGGCGGTAATTTTGCGGTGATCCTGTACATCCACGGTGGAGGTTTCGTCCTTGGTTGCCCCGAAATGGCCGATGACTATCTGGCTAACCTCGCCGAAGAACTTCAGGCGATCATCGTCGCTGTCGATTACCGTCTCGCGCCAGAGCACCCCTTCCCTATTCCCCTGGAAGATTGCTACACCGCCCTCGGCTGGGTTGTCGCCCACCGGCAAACGCTCAACATGGACGCCGACAACGTGATCGTCATGGGTCACAGTGCCGGTGCAGGTCTGGCAGCAGCGCTGGCAATTGTGGCGCGGGATCGCGGCGTATATTCCATCGCCAGCCAGGTGCTGGTGTATCCGATGCTCGATTACCGTTCGGGCAGCCCGGCCTCGCCTCACCAGAACAGCACGACCGGAGTGATTGGCTGGCCGGCGCAAGCCAACCAGTTCTGTTGGGATTGCCTGCGCGCTGACCAAGCGCTGGATGATCTGCCAATCGGCTGGTTTTCGCCGGCCCTGCAAGACGATCTGCGTGACTTGCCACCGACGTTTATGGCCGTCGGGGCGCTGGATCTGTTCCTGGAAGAGGACGTTGCATTTGCCATGCGTCTGTCGCGCGCCGGGGCTGCCGTCGAACTGCATGTCTACCCTGGGGCGCCACATATGTTTGATCAGTGCCCCGGCAGTGTTAGCGATCAGTCTGCGCAGGATATTGTCCGATCACTTCGGCGATCGATAGCTAGCGCATTAACTGCTGAGGGATAGAAAGAACCGCTGAAACAGTACAACAGGATTTCTTATACAAAGCCTTCCCCCCTTCTACGCTTATTGATTAATACCTTCGCAGACAGGCAGCTGCGGAGGTTGGCCTGCGCTTTGAGAAATTCAATATCGCTTAGCCATCGCTCTCCTCGATTCCGCCCGGATATTTTCCAGCGTCTCGTTGGATAATGTCGAAACCGACACATTTTGTTGCACCCAAAAACCGCTTGGATCCAACGTCCCGACAAACGGTAACGACCTGAATAGAGCAGATTTTCAAATAGATAAACGTGGGCAAATGGCCCATCCATACGCTCGTCAAAAATCAGGCAGCCCCATCCGACACTCCCTATCTATGGTTTTAAAACCATCCGTGGACGTCCGCCCCACCCATTTACAGGGAGTAGTAATGGACAACATCGTCATTGCCGACAAAGCCAATTCTCAGCTCACTGCCCAGAACTGGGGCAATGTTCAGCTCAGTCAGCCTTCAGTTGTACAAATGCCGGTTCGGCCCGATCAATTGGCGTCGACCAGTCGCAGCGGTCAGGATTTGATCGTCAATCTGAAGTCTGGCGAGCAAATCAAAATCTCCAATTTCTTTGTCACCAGCCCTGACGGCGTGCCCAATGACATTGTCTTTCAGGGTGACGACGCGACGCTGTGGCAGGCGCGCTACAGCGCCGAGCCGTTCAATGGCTTTACCTTTGACGAAATCAATTCGCTGGACGAGCTGATCGCTGGCGTCGGTGTGGTGGATGGCGCGACGCCGGCATGGGCGATTGCCGGGCTGGGCCTGTTGGGCGCGGGTGGTGCGGCGGCCGCTGCGGGCGGAAGTGGCGGCGGCGGCGGCGGTGGTGGCGGTGGAGACGCGACGCCTCCTGCGCCCGCGACCGGATTAACCTTGTCGGCCGATGGCCGGGTGCTGAGTGGTTTTGGCGAAGCTGGCAGTGTCGTTCAGGTACGCGATGCAGCCGGCAACCTTTTGGGTTCCGGAACCGTTGGCGCCGATGGCAGTTTCCAGGTCGACCTGGGTACGCCGCAGAACAATGGCCAGCCGCTCGACGTCACGCTCACCGACCCCGCGGGCAACGTTTCGACGCCGGGTACGGTCACTGCGCCGGATACCACCGCGCCGACCGCACCAGGCAATCTCAGCGTGAGCCCTGATGGCACGCAACTCGGCGGCACCGGTGAAGCCGGCTCGACCATCCAGGTGCGCGCCGCCGATGGCACTCTGCTCGGTAGCGCTGTGGTGGCGGCGGATGGCACTTTCAGTGTCGCCCTCAGCCCCGCGCAAACCGGCGGCCAGTCGCTGACCGTGAATGCCACCGATGCGGCAGGCAATATCTCGACCGGCGCAACGGTCAGCGCGCCGGAGATCGTCGAACCGACGACGCCAGGCAATCTCGATTTGAGCAGCGACGGCAGTCAACTCACCGGCACCGCCCGGGCCGGCACCACGATTGAAGTCCGTACCGCCAACGGCGAACTGCTCGGGCGTGCGGCGGTGGCTGCTGACGGCACTTTCCTGCTGACGCTGGTTCGTGCGCAGGCCAACGGTGAAACCTTCAGTATCGTGGCGGTCAACAGCGCCGGTGCGCAATCGCCGACCGTGACCTTCAATGCACCAGACATCACCGGCCCCGCTGCTGCAACGGATCTGGCCGTGAGCAGCGATGGCCTTTCGGTGACCGGCCGTGGCGAACCCGGCAGCACAGTCAGCGTCACCAATGCGCAAGGTACGCTGCTCGGCACAGCGCAGGTGGCAGCCGATGGCTCGTTCACTGTGCAACTCAATGCCGCGCAAATCGATGGTGAAGCGCTGAGCGTGCTGGTCACCGACGCCGCCGGCAACCCTTCGCCAGCAGCGACTATCATCGCGGTTGACCTCGACGGGCTGACCCAACCAAGTGACATCGCAGTGAGCATCGATGGCACGCAGTTGAGTGGACGCGGCCAGGTCGGTTCGACCGTAACGGTGCGCGACGCCAACGGCAATGTGCTCGGCACGGCCGTGGTGGCGGCGGACGGCACGTTCAGCCTGCAACTGAGCAGTCCGCAGAACAACGGCGAAACACTGCAGATCAGTGCCAGCGACGCCGCTGGCAACACTTCCGCACCACTGAACTACGTGACGCCTGACACCCAAGGGCCGACGGCCGTCTCCGATCTCGCGCTCGACGCTCAGGGGCAGACGCTCACCGGTAAGGGTGAGTTGGGTGCGTCGGTCACTGTGCGCGATCCGGCCGGCAACATCATCGGCACGGGCACGGTGGATGCCGATGGCAATTTTACCGTTCCACTTTCCACACCACAGACCGATGCGCAACAACTGCAAGTGATCCAGACCGACGCGGAAGGCAATCCTTCGGCGCCGGTCAACGTCACCGCACCCGATCTGACCACGCCGGTCGCCGTGACCGATGTGAGCATTTCTGCCAATGGCGCCGTAGTCTCCGGCGCGGGTCAGATCGGCGCCACCGTTACTGTCACTGACACCAACGGGACCGTGCTGGGAACAGCTTTGGTCGGCAGCAACGGCCGGTTCGAAGTCTCCCTGTCCTCGCCACAAACCAACGGCCAGAACCTCAGCGTTGTGCAGACCGATGGCTCGCCCACTGGCTCCCCGGCAGTTCCAGTTGAAGCGCCGGATATCCAGGCCCCCACTGCCCCTTCCAATCTGACGCTGAATGCAGGCGGCACTGAACTGAGTGGCACAGGCGAGTCCGGTGCCACGGTGTCGGTCAAGGATTCGGCCGGCAATGTGTTGGGCACCGCGATCGTCGACGGCAGCGGCGCCTTTACAGTGCCGCTGAACAGCCCGCAGATCGATGGCCAACAACTGCAAGTGAGCCAATCGGATGGCGTGAACGTCTCCCCCAACACGCCGCTGACCGCAGCGGACACCACCGCGCCGCTGGCGCCTGACAACGTCGTACTCGCCAGCAACGGCGTGACATTGACCGGCACCGGGCAAGCCGGCAGCACCGTAACCGTCAGCGCAGCGGACGGCACGGTGCTTGGCACTACGGTGGTCGCCAGCGACGGCAATTTCAGCGTCAACCTGAGCCCGGCTCAGCTCGACGGTCAGGTGCTGAGTGTGATCCAGACCGATGCGAGTGCCCTGCCCTCGCCGGCCACGCCGGTTACGGCACCGGACATCACCGCCCCACCTGCACCGAGCGGTCTGCTCATCGATCCTGCGGGTGCCACGGTCACCGGCACCACGCAGCCCAATAACACGGTGCAGGTGCTGGATGCCGACGGCAACGTCATCGGCACCGCGACCGCTGACGGCACGGGCGCCTTCACGGTCAACCTCGATACGGCGCAGACCAATGGCGAAGCCTTGCAAGTCGTGGTGTCGGACGGCGCCAACAGTTCGCTTCCCGGCAGCGTCACTGCGCCGGACAGCACCCCGCCGGCAGCGGTCAGCGATCTGGCGCTCAACCCGGCCGGCACGCAAGTGTCGGGACTTGCCGAACCGGGCACGACGGTCACCGTCAGCATCGCTGGCGGCGCTCTCGTGCTGGGTACCGCAACGGCGGGTGAGGACGGCCGCTTCGTCGTGACCCTCAGTCCACCGGCCGAGCCCGGCGGCAATCTGGAAGTCATCAGCACTGACGGCGGCGGCAATGATTCGCCCGTTGTGCCGCTGGCAGGACTGGACGGTACCCAGGTCGCGACCCCGACCGATCTGGCTTTGAGTGCCGATGGTTTCACCCTGACCGGCGCCGGTACGCCCGGTTGCACCGTGACGGTGACCAGCAGCAGCGGCACGGTGCTCGGCTCCGGGCTGATCAACAGCTTCGGCCGCTTCACCCTGTTGCTCAGTAGCAAACAGATCAATGCGCAAGTCCTCCAGGTGACGGCCACCAGTCCCGACGGTGACGTGTCGATTCCGGGCACGGTGACGGCGATCGATGGCACGGCGCCGGACGCGGTGACCAATCTGGCGCTGAATGCCAACGGCACGACACTCACAGGACGCGGAGAGGCCGGGGCGACGGTCACTGTCACCGACGCCACAGGTACCGTGCTCGGTACTGCACTGGTCGCCAGCAATGGCACGTTCAGCCTGACGCTGACGCCGGCACAACTTAATGGCCAGGCGCTTACCGCGATCCAGAGCGATGCCGCCGGCAACCTGTCGCAACCCGCTGGCATCATTGCCAGCGATCTGCAACCGCCCGCCGCAGCGACTGGCGTCAGCATCAATGACGTCGGCACCGTGGTCAAAGGCCAGGGCGAAGCCGGCAGCACCGTGACCGTGCGCGATGCCGCCGGTAACGTGTTGGCGACCGGCGTAGTCGATCAGAGCGGCAATTTCCAGGTCACCTTGCCCAATGCGCAGAACACCGGCGAAACCCTGCAGGTCACTCTGACCGACGCCAATGGTAACGCCTCGACTTCCACTGGCGTGATCACCGTCGACGGCACCCCGCCGGCCGCCGTGCAGAATCCACTGATCAGCGCCGATGGCAGCACCCTCAGCGGCACGGGTGAAGCTGGCGCGACGGTCAATGTCACCACCGCCAACGGCACCTTGCTCGGCAGTGCCGTGGTTGGCGCGGACGGCGCGTTCAGCGTGACCCTGGCGCCAGCGCCGACCAACGGCGAGGCGTTGGCGATCAGCCAGACCGACCCTGCCGGCAATGTCTCGCCGTCGACCAGCGTCAACGCACCCGACATCAGCCCACCAGCTGCACTGACCCAAGTCGCGGTGAATGCTGACGGCGTCACCGTCACTGGTCATGGCGAGCCAGGCGCCACGGTGTCTGTGCGCAGCGCCGACGGCACCTTGCTCGGCACCGCGCAGGTCGGCAGTGGCGGCGCGTTCACTGTCACCCTCAACGCAGCACAACTGAATGCCGAAGTGCTGACCGTCACTCAGGAAGATCCGCCGGGCAACGTTTCGACGGCGGTTGAAGTCATCGCCGCGGATCTGACCGCCCCGGCGATTCCGAGCGCATTGACGCTCAATGCTGCCGGCGTGCAACTGTCGGGCAACGCCGAGGCCGGCAGCACGGTGACCGTGCGCGACAGTCAGGGCAATCTTCTCGGCACCACCACGGCGGCCGCAAACGGCACTTTCCAGATTACCCTCAACAGCCCGCAAACCAATGGCCAGGCACTGAACGTGACGGCCACCGACGCGGCAGGCAATCCGTCGGCCCCGGCAATCGTCAATGCGGTCGATAGCACGGCGCCGTTGGTAGCGAGCGATCTGGCGGTGAGCGCCAATGGTGCCACCCTGACCGGCATTGGTGAGGTCGGCGCCAGCGTGGAAGTTCGCGATGCCGGCGGTGTTTTGCTGGGTACTGCGACCGTTGCCAGCAATGGCAATTTCAGCGTCACGTTGTCCCCGGCGGCGGTGGCTGGATCGAATCTTTCCGTGGTGCAGATCGATGCTGCCGGCAACACCGGACCGGCGGCGCCGGTGACTGCACCGGGCAATCTGGCGGAAAGTGCACCGACCAATCTGGCCCTCAGCGCTGACGGCCTGACCCTGACCGGCTCGGCCACCGCCGGCAGCACCGTGAGCATTCGCAATGCCTCGGGCGTGTTGCTCGGCAGCGCGCTGGTGGCGGCCAATGGCACTTTCAGCGTCACCCTCAACGCCGCGCAACTCAACGGCGAACAGCTGTCTGCCGTGGCGACGTCGAGCACCGGTATCAATTCATCCCCGACCGACTACACCGCTGCCGATATCGCCGCGCCAACGCCGCTCAGCGAACTGAGCCTGGCACCGAACGGCACGGCCCTGACCGGGCGCGGTGAAGCCGGCGCCACCGTAACCGTGCTCGGCATCGGCGGAGTGGTTCTCGGCAGCGCGGTGGTGGCGGCCAATGGCACCTTCAGCGTCACCCTCAGCCCGGCACAGACCTCTGGTCAGACTTTGAGCCTGAGCCAGGCCGACACCGCCGGCAACGAATCGAACAGCGTCAACCTGATCGCCCCGGACCTGCTCGCGCCCAATGCGCCGGCGGCGCTGGTGGCAAGCACTGACGGCACGCTGCTGTCGGGTACCGGTGAGGCCGGCACCACGGTCAACGTGTACAACACCGCCGGAGCGCTGGTCGGGACCGGCACCGTGAGCATCGACGGCACGTTTGCGATCACCCTGACCACGCCGCAAGCCAACGGCCAGGCGCTGACCGTGTCGCTGACGGATGCAGCGGGCAACACCTCGGCAGCCACGCCGTTCACTTCGGTCGACAGCACACCGCCAGCGGCCGTTTCGCAACTGAGCATCGGCGGCGACGGCGCAAGCTTGACCGGGCGCGGCGAACCGAGCGCGCAGGTGCGGGTCATCGACAGTGACGGCAACGTGCTTGGTACCGCCGTGGTCAGCGCGACCGGTACGTTCACGCTGCCACTGAACCCGGCGTTGACCAATGCCGAAGTGATCACCGTCGTGCAGGCCGACGCAGCGGGCAACGACTCGCCGGCAGTGAACCTGACCACGCCGGACTTCACCCCACCTGATCCACTGGACAACGTCGATATCAACTCGTCCGGCGCGCTGGTCATCGGTACTGGCGAACCCGGCGCGACCGTGACCGTGCGCGATGCCAACGGCACTTTGCTCGGCACCAGCGTGGTACTCGGCGACGGCACGTTCAGCGTCACCCTCAATCCGCCGCAGATCAACGAACAGATTCTCAGCGTGCAGCAGGCCGATCCACCCGGCAACGTCAGCGCCCCGGTGACGGTCACCGCCCCGGATCTGACCCCGCCAGCGACGCCGGCCGATCTGCAACTGAATGCCGATGGCGGTCTGCTCACCGGTACCGGCGAAGTCGGCGCCACTGTCCGTGTGACGTCGGCCGATGGCACCGAACTGGGCACCGGCACCGTGGGTAGCGATGGTCGTTTCCAGATCACCGTGACTCCGGTGCAAACCAATGGCCAAGCGCTGTTCGTGGTGTTGGCGGATGCGGCCGGCAATGCCTCGCCTGCCGGCACCCTGACCGCGCCGGACAGCACGCCTCCTGCCGCGCTGACCGATGTCGATATCGACGCCAGCGGCAGCCTGATTACCGGCTCCGGTGCGGCTGGCTCGCAGGTGGTCGTCACCAATGCGCTGGGCACTATCGTCGGCACTGGCACGGTGCAGGCCGACGGCAGTTTCAGCGTGACGCTCGACCAGCCGCTGCTCAATGGTGAAGCCTTGTCGGTGATCCAGCGCGATGCGGCGGGCAACCCTTCGCCGATCGTGCCCGTCACTGCGCCGGACATCACCCTGCCCGCTGCGCCCACCGACCTCGTTCTCACGCCCAATGGCGTGACACTGACCGGCAGCGGTGAAGCCGGCGCCACGGTGCGTGTACTCAGCGCGACTGGCACTGTGTTGGGCTCGGCAACCGTGGCCGGCAATGGCTCGTTCAGCGTGACCCTCAACCCGCCGCAAGTGAACGGCGAGCTGTTGAGCGTCAATCAGACCGATCTGGCATCCAACACATCGCCGACAGCGCCCGTGCAAGCGGGCGATATCACCGATCCACTGGAGGTGGCCGACCTCAATGTCAGCCAGGACGGCTTGACCGTGACCGGCACCGGCGAGCCCGGAGCGACCGTCACCGTGCGCGACGGCACGGTGGTGCTCGGCACGGCGACCGTGGCCGCAGATGGCAATTTCAGCGTCACGTTGTCGGCTGCGCAAATCGATGGCCGCGCACTGTCGGTCGTGCAAGCCGACGCGCAAAACAACCAGTCCGAGCCCGTACTGGTCGACGCGCCGGACAGCACTGCACCGATCGCACCAACGGTGACATCGCTGACCGGCGCCGGCACCTTGCTCGCCGGAACCGCCGAAGCCGGCAGCACCGTGACTGTGCTGTCCGCCACCGGCACCGTGCTCGGCACGGCGGTGGCATTGGGCGACGGCACCTATACCGTTACGCTGAATCCGGCCCAGGCCAATGGTCAGTTGTTGTCAGTGATCGCGACGGATGAGGCGCAAAACGCATCGCCAGTGCTGCTCTACCCGGCGGCTGATACTACCGCTCCAGATGCCGTCACCGGTCTGACCATCAGCGGCGATCTGAGCCAGCTCGCCGGTCGTGGCGAAGCCGGCGCGAGTGTCGAAGTGACCGATGCGCTGGGCAATATCGTCGGCACCGGCACAGTGGCCGCCAACGGTACGTTCCTGATCGATCTGGCGCCGGGCATCACTGCCGGCCAGGTGCTGACGGTGAATCAGATCGACGTCGCAACCAACGTTTCGGCAGACGCTAACCTGACTGTCCCGGCGGTTCCGGCACCGGACGCTCCAGCCAATCTGGCGCTTACGGCCGATGGTCTGACGCTGACCGGCACGGCGGCGCTCGGCACCACCATTAATGTTTATGGGCCTGACAACAGTCTGATCGGCACCGGCGTCACCGGCGCGGATGGCACGTTCAGCGTGGTGCTGACGCCTGCGCAAACCAACGGCCAAAGCCTCGAAGTCACCGCCAACACTGCGTTGGGTGGCGCCTCGCTGCCGACTGAAATCACCGCAGGTGACACCTCGGCGCCGGCGCCACTCAGCGATCTGGCGGTCAACGCCAACGGCACTTTGGTTACCGGTCGCGGCGAAGTCGGCGCGTCGGTGACCATCACCGGCGCTGGCGGCGTGGTGCTGGGCAATGCGACGGTTGGCGCCAATGGCACTTTCAGCGCACAGCTCAATACGCAGCAGGTCAACGGTCAGGTGCTCAATGCGACACAGACCGATGCGGCCAACAACACCTCATCCGGTCTTAACGTAACTGCGCCCGATATCACTCCCCCGGCCGCTCCGACAGCACTGGTCCTCAGCGGTGCCGGTCTGGTGCTCGGCGGGCTCGGTGAAGCCGGCGCCACCGTCACTGTTCGCGGTGCGGGAGGCGCGGTGCTGGGCACGGCGACGGTGGCGGGCAATGGCTCGTTCTCGGTGACCTTGTCATCGGCGCAACTCAACGGCCAGCAACTGAGCGTCACGCAGAGTGATGCGGCGGGCAACGTTTCGCCGGTTACCAACCTCAGCGTCGCCGATACCACAGCGCCGGCGCCGCTGAGCAATGTCAGCCTGAACGGCACCGGCCTGGCGGTCAGCGGCACGGGTGAGGCCGGCGCGACCGTCAGCGTGACCAACGCAGCCGGTACCGTCCTCGGCACCGCTGTGGTCAATGCTGGCGGCACCTTCACCGTGCAACTGTCCAGCGCGCAACTGAATGGCCAACAGCTCAACGTCCAACAGGCCGACCCGACGGGCAATCTGTCGCAGGTCTTCAATCTGACGGCCCCTGACGTACAGGCGCCGATCGCGGCCAGCGGTCTGACGCTCGCTGCCAACGGTCTGACCCTGAGCGGTACGGGCGAAGCCGGTGCGACGGTCAACGTCTACGGCCCCGGCGGCGCGCTGATCGGCACCACCACCGTGGGCAGTGGCGGTACGTTCAGCTTCAACCTGAACACCGCGCAACTCGACGGGCAGCTGTTGACCGTGCGTCTGGTCGACCCGGCCGGCAATCTGTCGCCCAATGCCAGCCTGACGGCGCCGGACATTACCGCCCTCGGCGCGCCGACTGGCGTCAGCGTCAATGGCAGCGGCACCGTGCTCACTGGCGTCGGCGTGCCCGGTTCGACCATCAGCGTGCTCGGCGTCGGTGGTGCGGTGCTCGGCACCGCGACCGTCGCCGCTAACGGCAGTTTCTCGGTGACACTGGCCTCGGCGCAGATCAACAGCCAAGTGCTCAGCGTTACCCAGGCCGATCCGAGTGGCAACGTATCGGCAGCGGCGACCGCGACGGCGCCAGACCTGACACCGCCCGCTGCGGCAACGGCGCTGCTGGTCGGTGCCGATGGCCTGACCGTCACCGGTACCGGTGAAGCCGGTGCAACCGTGACCATCAAGTCGGCCAGCGGCAGCGTTCTGGGCACTGGCACGGTCGACAACCTCGGCGTGTTTAACGTCACCCTGAGCAGTGCGCAGATCAACGGCGAAAACCTCACCGTCAATCTCAGCGACGCTCGCGGCAACGTTTCGGTGGCCGCCAACGTCATTGCGCCGGACGTCGACGTCAACGCGCCAGTGATCGCCAGCGATAACCTCGCCGTTGGCACCGTCACCCTGGCTCCGGTCACCGCGTCGCAGACCTTTAACGACTCGTTCACCACACTGCTGGCCGGGTTCTCGAAAACCTTCACCTTCACCGTGGCCGGCGGCACGCGTCTTGATCCGACCCTGACGCTGACCACCAGCAGTCTGATTTCGCTGATCGATGGCGTGGTCTACACCCTGCAAGTGAAAGATGCCAGCGGCAACTGGGTCACTCTGGATGTCAACGGCAGCGGCGGTCTGCTCGACCTGATCGCGCTCGCCGGCCAGGGCGTGCGGGTCGACATCGGTAACCTGCTGTCAGGCGATTATCGACTGACGGTTTCGAGCACCGGCATCGGCGTGCTGACCACGGTCAATACCCAGCTGCAACTGGATGTGAGCAGCCTGACCCAGTTCAACGGCATTGCCGGGCCAGCGGTGACCGGCAACGTCATCACCAACGTCGGCGTCGATGGCACGGCCGATCAGACCGGCCCGGACAACGGCGCGCAATTGCAGATCTTCAAGAACGGCGCCTGGGTCAGCGCTGGGGCCGGCACCACGGTGCAAGGGTTGTACGGCACGCTGACCATCGACGCCAATGGCAACTACAGCTACAAACCGAACGGCAGTGTTGGCAGCGTCGGCAAAGTCGACGTGTTCAACTATCAACTGGTGCACCCGAACGGCTTGAGCGACACCGCCAATCTGTACGTGCGCATCGACAGCCCGCAAGCCAGCGAAGTGTGGAATGACGCCAACCTTGGCAGCCCGGCGCTGGTGGTGGATGCCACGCCAGACGTCGCCTCGACTGACGTCACCCTGATCAACCGCGAAGTCACCACCAACTCTGCCCTTGGCACGTTCAATGTCCTGCTGGGCGGCGGCAGCGGTAACTACAACACCGTGGTCGCGGCCGATACCGTCAGTGACCTGACCGTGGTGGTCAATTCGAGCAACCTGTTGGCGCTGCTCGGTTCGATGACGGTGGGCCTGTACAAACTCAATACCGCCACCAACCAGTACGTACTGGTCAAGAGTTACGGCGGCAACGCGCTGCTCAATCTCGGTGGCGGCAACTACGGGATCAAGTTCGACGACCAGACCGCCGGCAGTTATCAGGTGCGGGTGGCAGTGGGCGGCCTCGGCCTGCTGACCAGCGTCAACACCAGCCTGATCAACGTCGCGACCTACAACAATCAGTTCGTGGTCGGCAGCTACACACCGGTATCGGGCAACCTGCTCACTGACACCGCGGGCGGCGGTGCCGATGTACTGGGCTCGGTCTATACCTTGCTCAGCGTGCTGGTCGCTGGCAGTTACGTCGCGCCGGGTTACAACGGCGTCTCGCTGGTCGGCAACTACGGCACCCTGGTGGTCCAGGCCAACGGCAACTACACCTACACGCTCAAGGCCGGGCTGACCGATGCGGTGATCGGCCAGGAAGACACCTTCACCTACCAACTCACCCACCCCAACGGCACCGTGGATACCGCGACGCTGACCATCGACCTGAACAATGCCGGCGCATTCGCCAGCACCGCGTTCTCGGCACTGGCCAGCGATGACCTCGGTCTGGCCCATGTCGCTGGCAGCGAACTGATCCAGGGCACCGAAGGCAACGACACCCTCGACGGCTCGCACGGTGGCGCCGTCACGCTGCAAGGTGGCGGTGGCGACGACACGCTGATCATCGCCGATCAGCAGTTCACCTCGGTGGACGGCGGCAGCGGCACCGACACCCTGCTCTGGGCCGGTGGCGATGTGTCGATCAACCTCGGCGATCTGCAGAGCAAGATCCACAACGTCGAAATCCTCGACCTCAACCATTCCAGTGCGGTTGCGCTGACATTGAATCTCGGCGATCTGCTGGCGATTACCTCTTCGGACAACAACACTTTGCTGATCAAGGGTGACGACAGGGACAGCGTGCACATGACCGATGGCTGGGTCGCCGATGGCACGCAACAGGCCGACGGCATCGACTATGTTCAATACACGGCACAGGAGGATCCGAGCCACCACTTGTGGGTGCAGAACGGCATTCAAGTGGTTTGAAACAAGACATCAAACGTCGGTCTCTCAACAGTAAGGGAAGTCTGTGGAGTCAGTTTTTCGCCAGAAATGGCCGGTGGTCCTGTTGACCATCGGCCTCTACCCCGCTTTCACCGTCGGCGTTCGCGCCGACGACAACCTCGACAGCAGCTTGCGCAGCATCAGCCCGTCGCAACTGCAACAACCTGCAGGCAATGACAATCGTCAGCGCCCTGCCCCTGCTTCAAAAACGGCCGCCAACGCGGATACTTTGGGGCTGGAACAAGCGGTCAGGCTGGCCGTGGACTGGCACCCACGCATCGGCGAGGCCATCGGCACCCTGTTCCAGCAAGGCGAAGGGGTCAACGTCGCCGAATCCGGTTATTACCCGCAGGTCACCGGCGGCATCAAGGGTGGTTACACCAGCGGTTACGGCAGCGATGCCGGCAGCCAGTCGGTGAACATTTCCCTGAAACAGATGCTGTACGACTTCGGCAAGGTTTCCAGTTCGGTCGACGCCGCCCGCGCCCGCGTGGCGCGCAGTCAGGCCGGGATTCTGCTGGCGATCGACGATATCGCCCGCGACACCGCCAGAGCCTACATCGAAGTGCAGCGTTATCAGCGTCTGCTCGAGGTTGCCCGTGAACAGATTCAGGGCATCGGCGGCATCGTTGATCTGGCCAAACAGCGCAGCGACATGGGCGCCAGCACCCGCTCCGATATGGTCCAGGCGCAGTCCCGCGCAGAAGGCGCGACGGCGACGTTGCAGGAATTCAAGGCGCAATACGCACGGTGGCAAGCGACTCTGACCAGTCTGCTCGGACGACGCACGCCGCCAGCAGTCAGCGATGCCGCCGCGCCGACGCTGACCCAGGCCTGCGACGCGTCGCAGATTTCCGACACCCTGCCCGCCGTTCTCCAGGCGGCTGCGCAACGCACCCAGGCCCAGGCCGAGCTGGCCCAGGCCAAAGCCGAGGCCTACCCGACCCTGTCGCTGCAACCGTCGGTCAACCAATACCTGGACGATCATTACGACGATCAGAACTCGCGCGCCGATCGCACCCAGGTCGGAATCTTCCTCAACCTCGAAGTGCCGATCTATCAGGGCGGTGCAATCAGTGCGCGCAGCCGCGCCGCCGGGCATGCGCTGACCGCAGCGGACTCGGCCGAAGACTTCGCCCGTCTGCAAGCGCGCCAGGGTCTGGCCGAAGCCCAGGCGCAAACCTCGGGTCTGAACCGGCGGCTGCGCTCGCTGGAATTTCGCCAGACCAGCATCACCGAGGCACGCATGTTGTATGGCCGCCAGTACCTGGAGCTGGGCACGCGGCCGCTGCTGGACTTGCTCAACGCCGAGCAGGAAATCCATCAGTCGCGCTTCGATCTGGTCAACACCCAGGCCGAGCTGCAACGTCTGCAGATCGACTGCTTCTACAACAGCGGTGCGATTCGCCGGGTCTTCGGCATCGACCACAGCGCCATCCAGAATGTCGAGATCCTGCCATGACCGATGCCAGCATCACTGTTCCCGAACCCGCTGCTGCCGAAGCTCGCGAAGATTATTCGCCATGGCTGGAAGCGGTGCTCAAGGTCGCCCGCCACTATCGCCTCGACGTCTCGCCGGAAAGCGTGCGCCTGGCCTCGGTGCACAGCGAAGGCCGCGTCGAAGAAGTGGTTCGGCACATGGCGCGGCAGGCCGGTTTAAGCGTGAAATTCGCGGTGTTCGACAACAAGAGCCTGAGCCGCTGGCGCACGCCGCTGGTGGTGCAACTGCGTGACGGTCAGGTCGGCGTGCTCGAAAGCATCGGCGAGACCGGCGAGCTGGGCATCTGCTTCAGTGGCGACCAGGGTTTGCAGAGCCGCATGGACGCCACCGCGCTCGCCGAGCAAGCCCTGCGCACAGTGATTCTCCGTCCGACGCAACCGGTGGCGGACGTGCGCACCAACGATTACATCAAGCCCTACGACGAGCACTGGTTCCGGCGCATCGTCCTCACCGATCTGCGGCCCTACAGCCAGGTGATGATCGCCTCACTGGTCGCCAACCTGCTGGGCATGGCCGGGGTACTGTTTTCCATGCAGGTGTACGACCGGGTGATTCCGGCCGAGTCGCTGCCGACCCTGTACGTGTTGTTCGGCGGGGTGATGCTGGCGCTGCTGTTCGATTTCGTCATGCGCATCCTGCGTCTGCGCATCACCGATGTGCTGGGCAAACGCGCCGACTTGCGCGTCTCCGATCTGGTCTTCGGCCACGCCCTGCGCCTGCGCAATTCCGCGCGGCCGAAATCCACCGGCTCGTTCATTTCGCAGTTGCGCGAGCTGGAGCAGATCCGCGACCTGATCACCTCCAGCACTGCCACGGCACTGGCGGACATGCCGTTTTTTCTGCTGTTCCTGCTGGTGTTCTATTTGATCGGTGGGCCGCTGGTGTTGATTCCACTGGTGGCGTTGGTGTTCATGTTGCTCCCCGGGATCATCGCGCAACCGCGTCTGGCGCGACTGGCCAATGCGTCGATGCGTGAAGCGGCGCTGCGCAACGCCATGCTGGTGGAAAGTATTCAGGGCCTCGACGACATCAAGGCGCTGCAGGCCGAGCAGCGTTTCCAGCAACAGTGGAATCAGTACAACGCCGCCTCGGCGGACAGCAGCCTGCGCCTGCGCACCTTGACCAACAGCCTGGTGGCGTGGACGCAGAACGTACAGGGCGGAGTGTTCGCGGTGGTCATTGTGTTCGGCGCGCCGATGGTGATTGCCGGCGACCTGACCACCGGCAGTCTGGTCGCCGCGTCGATTCTGTCGTCGCGGATGATGGGGCCGATGGCGCAACTAACCCACGTGCTCACGCGATGGCAGCAGGCCAAGGTCGCGCTCGAAGGCTTGAACCGGATCATGCAGATGCCGGTGGATCATCCCGAAGGCAGTCAGCGCGTGAACTTGCCGGCGATTCGCGGCGACTACCGCCTGCGTCAGGCCAGTTTTCGTTACAGCGAGGAATCGTCCCCGGCGCTCAACAACATCGACCTGAGCATCCGGCCCGGCGAGCGCATCGCTCTGCTCGGCCGCAACGGCGCCGGCAAGTCAACGTTGCTGCAAGCACTGGGCGGCGCGATGGATCTAAGCAGCGGTGAAACCACTCTGGACGGCATCGCCCTGGCACATCTGGATCCGGCCGACCTGCGCCGCGATGTCGGCCTGCTCTCGCAACAGGCGCGACTGTTTCACGGCACCTTGCGCGACAACATCACCCTCGGCGCCGGTCAGGCCAGCGATCAGGAAATCATCGCTGCGCTGACCGTCACCGGTGCCCTGGACTTTGTTCGGCAGCTGCCCAAAGGCATGGATCATCTGGTACTCGAGGGCGGGCTGGGTTTGTCTGGAGGTCAGCGTCAAAGCCTGTTGCTGTCGCGCTTATTGATCCGCCAGCCACAAGTGCTGCTGCTCGACGAACCGACCGCCGCGCTCGATGACGTCACCGAGCGGCTGCTGCTGGAAAAACTCGCGACCTGGACCCAGGGCCGAACGCTGGTGGTTGCCACGCATCGGGTCAGTGTGTTGCAACTGGTCGAGCGGATCATCGTTCTCGACAACGGCCGCATCGTCATTGACGACCATCGCGACGCGGCATTGGCGCGGCTGCGCGCACCGGGTAAAGGAGTGGCGGTATGAAGCCGATGATGACCGACGTGCCAGATCCGATGTCCTACCTCGATGGCCGCGATGAGCGCGCACTTGCCGGTGGCGCAAAGGTGATCTGGGGTTGCGCGCTGATGCTCGCCTGCTTCATTGCCTGGGCGGCTTGGTTCGAGATCGTCGAAGTCTCGACCGGCACCGGCAAAGTGGTGCCGAGCTCGCGCGAGCAAGTCATTCAGTCGATGGAGGGCGGCATTCTCGAGCAGCTCAATGTCAGCGAAGGCGCTTTGGTCGAGCGCGGGCAGATCCTCGCGCAACTGGACCCAGTGAAGAACCAGTCCAACGTCGGCGAAAGCGCGGCCAAGTACCGCGCGGCGCTGGCCAGCGTCAACCGCTTGCAGGCCGAGGTCAGCGAAAAGCCCCTGACGTTTGACGCCTCGCTGCAAGAGTTTCCTGATCTGATCCGCGCCGAAACCGAGCTCTACCAGACCCGGCGCAAAGGTCTGGCGGAAACCCTCGACGGCATTCAGAGCTCGCTGAAACTTGTACGTAGCGAACTGGCGATCACCGAGAATCTGGCGAAGATCGGTGCCTCGAGCCGGGTCGAAGTGCTGCGCCTGACCCGTCAGCGTTCGGAGCTGGAATTGAAAGCCACCGAAGCCCGCTCCGATTACATGGTCCGCGCCCGCGAGGACCTGGCCAAGGCCAATGCCGAAGCGCAAATGCTCGAAGCGGTGATCCGTGGGCGCACCGATTCACTGTCGCGCCTGACCCTGCGCTCGCCGGTGCGCGGCATCGTCAAGGACATCGAGGTCAGCACGATTGGCGGCGTCATTGCGCCCAACGGCCAGGTCATGCAGATCGTACCGCTCGATGAACAACTGCTGATCGAGACGCGTATCTCGCCGCGCGACATCGCCTTCATTCACCCGGGCCAGGCGGCGAAAGTGAAAATCACCGCCTATGACTATTCGATCTACGGCAGCCTCGACGGTGAAGTAGTGACGATCTCGCCGGACACCATCCAGGACGAAGCCAAGCCGGAAATCTTCTACTACCGCGTGTTCATCCGTACCGCGTCGGATGAACTGCGCAACAAGGCCGGCAAACGCTTCGCCATCGTGCCCGGGATGATCGCCACGGTGGACATCCGTACCGGCGAAAAAACCGTGCTCGACTACCTGATCAAACCACTCAACCGCGCCCGCGAAGCGTTGCGCGAACGCTGATCAGCGGCTGGCCAGTTTGGTCGCTGGTGGCGCTGTGGGGGTGATGCTGGCCTGATAGCGCGACCACTCGCGATTGATCTCCGCGTACGGCAAAAAGATGCTTACGCGCGGTTGATCGAGCAAGTCCTTGCGCTTGAGGCGGCTGACATCATCGCGGGTGAGAAACGCCACGTTGATGCCAACCACTTTGCCATCGGCGGAAAACACCGGCCCGCCGGACATGCCTTTGGCCAGTGCGCCATTGTGGGTGCCGTAAAGCACATTGCCCTCTTTGACGTCGAGGCGAACCATGGCCGGCAACGCCTGGCCGGTGCCCTTGACCGACATGTACAGCGAATTGAAGCCCACTGAAGTCAGCTCCTCGCCCGGCTTGTAGCCGCGCCACGCCGGCACGCTATTGGCCTTGTGGCGGAAGAACTGTACGTCTGCCTGCCCTTGGAAAACCGTGCCCGACAAGTAAGGAATGTGCTTCACCGTCACGGCGAAGTCTTCATTCCATTGCACAGCCGAACCCATCAGCACGTAAGGCAAAGGCGCGCCGGAGTGGACGACAAAGGCTTGGTCTAAAACAGGATCCTGAACATAAGCGACTGGCATTCCATTGCACCCGCTGAGCAGCAACGACGCTGCAACAAGTGACTTGAGGGGGCGCATTTTCGGTACATCTTGAAGTGAGGAAAGGTGCTGCAATATGTCATTGCGCCATCACTTTTAGCAATAGGCTCAGCCTACCGCTTGTCGGCGTGCGATATAGTGAATTAATGATTGGATCCAAGTAGCGAGGTTGGGACGATGGCCACCATCGTCCCATTCAGACTCAGATCTGCGCTTGACCACCGTCGACAAACAGTTCGATACCGTTGACGAAACTCGCGTCGTCCGAGGCTAGAAATACGGCTGCAGCGGCGATTTCGGCCGGCTCGCCGACACGCCCCATCGGTATCTGCGACGCCATGTAATCGAGCAAACCCTGTTGCTGTTCAGCGTCCGGACCGGCCAGCCCCACCAGCCCCGGGGTTTTGGTTGCGCCGGGACTGAGTGTGTTGATGCGCACGTTGCGACCCTTCAAGTCGAGAATCCAGCTGCGCACAAATGCCCTGACAGCCGCCTTCGACGCGGAATACACACTGAACGCCGGCGTGCCGGAACTGCCCGCTGTGGAACCTGTGAGAATCACCGATGCGCCTTTGGCCAGCAGCGGCAGGGCTTTCTGCACGGTGAACAGCACGCCTTTGACGTTGCGATCAAAGGTATCGTCGTAGTGCGCCTCAGTGATCTCGCCCAATGGAAGCATCGACCCACCGCCGGCGTTGGCGACAAGCACATCGAGGTAGCCTTTCTCGGCACCGATTTGCTGGTACAGCGCATCGAGCTGTTCGAGGTTCGTCGAGTCAACCTGAACGCCTTTGGCGTTGCCGACCAGGGCAACGGCGGCATCGAGCTCAGCCTGACGACGGCCGGTAATGTAAACGTAAGCGCCTTCTTCGGCGAAGCGCTTGGCCGTGGCAAGGCCAATACCAGTGGTGCCGCCGGTAACCAGTGCGATTTTGCCTTGAAGTTTGCCAGTCATAAGTCTTCTCCAGAACGTGAATACAGCCAGTCAGCGTTGGGTTGCGCGTTGGGCAAAGCTTATCGACGCTGTAGACCTTTCAAAATAGACTTGTCTGAAACTCATCGTTGCAGAATTGAAATGAGCAAACTGCCTGATTTTGAAGGTCTGGCGATGTTCGCCAAAGTCGCGGAGGAAGGTTCGTTCGCTTCTGCCGCACGGGTCATGGGTGTTTCGGTACCGACGGTGTCGCGCGCGATAGCGCGGCTCGAAGAGCGCCTCGGCGGTCGCCTGTTCAACCGCACCTCGCGGCAATTGGCACTGACTGAGTTCGGTTCGAGCATGGCGGCCAAAGCCGGGGACATTTACCGGCAGGCCGAGGAAGTCGAGAGTGAAGCCCAGGACCTCTCGGTGCAGCCGCGCGGACAAGTGCGCCTCGCCGTGCCCATGTCTTTCGGTTTGCGCTGGATCGCGCCGTTGTTGCCCGAACTGCTGCGCCGATTCCCCGAGCTGTTTGTCGACCTGCATTTGCACGACGCCTCGGTCGACCTGATCGCCGAGGGTTTCGACGCCGCGTTGCGTATCGCCGCCCTGCCCGATTCATCGCTGGTCGCGCGTCGACTGTGCGCCGTGAGCCAGTTGCTGGTGGCGTCTCCCGGCTACCTGGAAACTCATGGACGCCCCGCGCACCCGCGTGATCTGGCGACGCGTTCGTGCCTGAGTTACGCCTACCGTGCGCGTACACAAGTCTGGCGCTTCACCCACGAGAGCGGCGTCGAGGAAGATGTCGTGCCGAAAGGCCCGTTGCGCGTGACCAATTCCGATGCGCTGCTGCCGGTGTTGCTCGAAGGGCTGGCGATCGCCGAACTACCGGAATTCATCGCCAGCGAATACCTGGCCGATGGGCGGCTGGAAGTGTTGCTGCCGGAGTGGCACATGACGCGCGGCGGCCTGTATTTCGTGACGCCGTCTGCACGCAGTCGGCCAGCGAAAATCCGCGCGCTGTCCGACTTCTTTGCCGAGCATCTGTCAGAGCCGGTGTGGCGCTGTGATCCGGCCCACGCTTCGTACTTGCTCAAATGAACGTTCGTCGGTGCGCCTGAGGACCGCACGGGCAATCCGGAAAGTGCGTGCTAGGGTGTCTAGCCCAAGCACGTTTCAATCCAGGAAAAATGAGGTGGATTCATGCCACTTCATCCCATTCTGTTCATGGGCGGCTCCGGCGCCATCGGCCATCAGACGGCCCGCGCATTGCGCGCGGCGCATCCCGACGTCCCCTTGCTGATCGGCGGACGCGACCTCGCCAAGGCTGAGCAAACCGCCGAGCAAATCGGCAATGCCCAGGGTGTGGTCATCGATGCTCGCGCAGATGATCTGGGGCTGGGTGATCGCCCGGTCAGCGCCATCGCCCTGTTCTACATGGACCACGCCCTCGCCGGGCTGCGCTTTGCGCAAAAGCGCAAGGTGCCGCACTTGAGCATCTCTTCCGGCGTGTTCGAAATCGCCCCGCAGATCGCCAGTTTCATGCACACGCCTGACGCGTCGCCCATTGTCCTCGGCTACGAATGGATGGTCGGTGCCACCACCGTGGCAACGCTGCACCTCGCCAAGGCATTCGCCCGCGTGCACGACATCCACATCCATGCACTGGTCGACGAACAGGACGGCGGCGGCCCGACCGTGGCCGTCGATTTCGAGCACCTGAACAAAATGCTGCCCGCCGCGCTGACCCGCCGTGACGGCGAATTCATCTGGCGTGAAGGCGACGATGCCAAGGTCAGCTTCCGCGCCGTCGACGGCACGACCCTGCAGGGCACCGGCTTCTCCTCGATCGACGTCACCGGCCTGGCCGCCGCCACCGACGCCCCGAACGTCGAGTTCAACCTCGCCAGCGGCATCAGCTCGACCCGGCGTCAGGGCCAGCCGATGTCGACGGAAATACTCATCGAACTTGAAGGCACGGATCACGATGGCCAGCCGTTGCGCACCCGCCACGCCGTGGTTCACCGATCAGGTGCAGCGGCGTTGACCGGGCTCAGCGTGGCCATGCTGCTGGAGCGACTGGTTGGGCTGGATGGGCAAGCGCCGGTAAGGCCGGGGCTGTATTTCCCGTATCAGTTGCTGGAGGCACAGGTGTTTTTGCAGCGGTTGAGAGAGGACGGTGGGGAGTTGATCGAACTACTTGAGTGAGACGGCGCACAGGTCACTCGACACTTGAACTGCTCGTTTGAGAGAGTACCGGTGCTGCCCGCCACTGCTCGCAAGGATTGATTGCCATGGATTGCATCCCCACGCTTTACACCCGCCGCTTGATCCTCACGCCGCTGCAACTGAGTGATGCAGCGGCGGTGCAACAATTGTTTCCGCAATGGGAGGTCGTGCGCTATCTCGACAGCCGCGTTCCGTGGCCGTATCCGGACGACGGCGCGCTTGTTTACGTCCGCGATGTCGCGCTGCCCGCGATGGCTGCCGCAAAGGAATGGCACTGGATGATCCGCACCCGCGTTCAGCCCGAGAGCTGCATCGGCAGTATCAGCCTGTTTGATCAACCGGGTAACCATCGAGGCTTCTGGCTCGCCCCACAGTTTCAGGGCAACGGCTACATGCGCGAGGCCTGCAAGGTGATCAATGCCTACTGGTTCGATACGTTGATGCGCCCATTGATGCAGGTGCCCAAGGCCGCCGCCAACCGCGCTTCGCGCAAGATTTCCGAAGATGAAGGCATGCGGATGGCTGAAACACGGGACGGCCAGTTTGTGTCGGGGCCGATGCCGGTGGAGGTGTGGGAGATCACGCGCAGCGAATGGCTTGCCGAAGAAACAAACCGGTCAATTGATTGTTAGAGCCGATCAAGTGCTCAATCTTGCGTATATGCTGCTGTCTGCAAAATCAGGACAAGTACTCCCCAAACGTTCGAGACAGTAGAAATGATCTCCGATCCAGGAACACCAACGCTTGATCAACTGAAAGTATTTCTGACGGTTGTAGAAGTGGGCAGTTTTGCCGCTGCGGCCAGAAAACTGCATCGCGCGACATCGGTGGTGAGTTACTCCATTTCCAATCTGGAGATGCAGCTCGGGGTTTCACTGTTTGACCGCAAAACCACGCGCAAACCGCAACTGACGGAGGCAGGTCGAACCGTCCTGGCTGAAGCACGCACTATTACCAACGGCGTAAATGGGCTGCGCGCAAAAGTCTCCGGTTTGCTGCATGGGCTTGAAGCAGAAGTTCACCTCGCGCTCGATGTAATGCTCCCTGCCGAGCGAGTAGTCGATGCGTTGAGGACCTTCAGGGAAGAATTTCCCACAGTCACTCTGCACTTGCACATGGAAGCCTTGGGGGCAGTGACCCAACTGGTGATGGAGAAGAAAGCTGGAGTCGGCATCAGCGGTCCGCTGGACATTGGCCTGGACGGCATCGAGCGCATCGGCGTGGGCAGTGTTCAATTGATACCGGTCGCCGCGCCTGCACACCCGCTTGCAACCGAGTGTTCCAAATCCCCTGGCGCTGCCAGAGAGTTTGTTCAATTGGTGCTATCGGATCGTTCAACGCTTACGGGTGACAAGGACTTTGCCGTCGTGAGCACTCGCACTTGGCGACTGGCGGATCTGGGCGCCAAACACATGCTTCTCAAAGAGGGCATCGGATGGGGGAATATGCCGGTGCCCATGGTTCAGTCTGACCTGGACGAAGGACGCCTGGTCGAGCTTGATATGCCCGACTGTAAAGGCGGCACCTATGCCTTCGATGCGATTTATCGAACCGACTCGCCGCCCGGTCCGGCTGGGCAGTGGCTGATCAAGCGGTTCGGCGAACAGCTCTTGCCGACGTAAGCAATTCAGGGAAAAGAGCAAAAATCCGACAGCCTGAGCAAGGCTGCCGGAGAGATGCATGTCAAAAAGCAGGAAAGTTGAATTGTCGAAAGCGACTGACAACAACTGTTTATCCTCTTTTGATCCCCGGAGGCGCCATGACCGCATTTCGAAAATCCGACTTCCCTTTGAGCGAGGTTCGCCAGCATCTGGAAACCGGCCCCATCGTCCTGGTGACCTCCGCCTGGCAAGGTGAAACCAACATAATGACCATGGGTTGGCACATGATGATGCAGTTCTCCCCCGCCCTGTTTGGCTGCTACATCTGGAGTGCAAACCACAGCTACGAGCTGATCCACAACAGCCAGCAGTGCGTCATCAACGTGCCCACCGTCGAATTGGTGGACCAGGTTGTTGCCGTCGGCAACAGCAGCGGTGGCGCCATCGACAAGTTTGCCCAATTTGACCTCACAGCCGCCCCCGCAGAACGGGTAAAGGCCCCGTTGATCAAAGAGTGCTACGCCAATTTCGAGTGCAAGCTGTTCGACTCCAATCTTATCGGCGAGTACGGTCTGTTCGTGTGGGAAGTGGTCAAGGCGCATGTGGCTACGTCGGTGAAAAACCCCAAAACCCTGCATTACCGCGGGCAGGGGAAATTTATGGTGGCGGGCGAAACCCTGGATTTGCGCGATCAATTCCGCCCACAGAATCTGTAATACGACACTAATAAAAAAGCCGGAATGTTCATTCCGGCTTATGCGTCAGCGCTCGGGATATAACACCATGCCCGCGTGGTACAGCACGTTATCTCGAAACTCTCCGTCTGCGGTAAAGCCAGTATCGTCCACATACTCGATGTGGTCGCCTTCCAGCCAGTAGCGCCCTTGATAAGCGCTTTTTTGCCGACCGCGAGCCTCGTCATATCGCCCTCCTGGCAGCAACTCATGGCGAATATGACCGTCGGCTGTCACCCACATGCCAACGTACTTGCCCTGATCGCCGGCTGGATTTGCCGTGGCGTTTTCTTGCGCATCAGGGGTTACGCGAATTTCGACATCGGACATTTTAGAACTCCTGTTTTCAGATCATAGTTTCCTGCCGTTCAGCAGGATTTGAAGCAAGAGTAAAAAGTCGCGGCGCGGTGCCGTTATGCAATTCCTGCGCAGGTTTTGCCCAATGCTCCAGGCGCTCGCAGAACGTCTAAGCGAAGGACTACGCGAACTTCTGCAAAGGAGAGAAGGCCCGCGCATCTTTCAGCGCCCGTGCCCACCAGGCCAGCTGGATCAACAACTGCGCCATCGAAACCCGTGCTTGCGCAAAGTGCTCCAGTCCGAGGCCTTGTTCGAGACGCTCGGCAATCTCAGCGAACTTCACATAGCCACCAACAGGCATGGCCTGCAGCTTCAACAACTCGCATCCAAGCTCGTCGACCTCATCCTCCCCGCCGGTCGTGGTGCCATAACCAACAAATGAACAAGGTCGTCCCTGGAGGTGTTCAGGCCAGCGCGCCATCAAGACTTTCAATCCATGCTGGTAACCAAGGTGACGTGCGGGCACCAAGACGATATAGGCATCTGCTGCCGCTAGCGCTCTCAAGCACACTCGACGACCGGGTTGTTCCGAAAAATCGTCTATAAATCTCAGGTCAAATGGCTCTACCACGCTCAACGCAAATTCGCTGCGGTCTTGCACCACGGCGGTAATCCATTGCACCAACGCCGTGTCTACGCCGTTGGACTGGTTGCTGTTATGGATCAGTACTAATTGCAGTGTGTGAGTCATTTCAGCCTCCGAGCAGCTATCAACTTGGCAATGTTCTACGGTTAGAGAAAACAACGTGACAGCAAGAGCGCGATGGTTGGAAGTGGCCACTTCTTTGCTTGCAAAGTCGGCAACCGTTCCATATCGCGTTGGCAAAATATTAGGCGCGCGAAATGGTAGATAAACAGCCCGTGCCCAGGCACACGATTTATGACGTGAGTTCACATGCGACGACTGGATATCAATTGCTTCGCCGAGATGAGCGTGTTCGTTAAAGTGGTGGAACGCGGAGGTTATTCAGCGGCCGCAAGAGCTTGCGCGATAACCCCCTCTGCCGTGAGCAAGCTCATGACGCGCCTGGAAAGCCGTCTTGGCGCACGTTTGCTGAACAGGTCCACGCGCAAGCAACTGCTGACGCCAGAAGGAATGGCTTTTTACGAACGCAGCGTTGCCATACTGGCCGATCTTGACGAAGCGGAACGCGAAGCATCTGCCAGTTCTGCACCGCAGGGCGTGGTCAGAATCAGCTGTAATGTGGGTATCGGCCGCCAGCTTTTTCTTCCCATCATCAACTTGTTCATGAATCAACATCCTGGGGTCAGCGTCGAACTTTTCCTCACCGATGAGGTGGTCGATCTCATCGAAGCACGTGCGGATATCGCCATACGCACCGGAGCGCTCAAGAACTCCAACCTTGTGGCGAAACGACTCGGGCAATCCAGAGGGCTGATCGTAGGATCTCCTGACTACCTGGCGGCCAAGGGCACTCCGCTGGTGCCTCAAGACCTTGCCGATCACAACTGTCTGGGTTTCACCTTTTCGCCTCCCGCCATGGAGTGGGCCTTGCTCGACGAGAGCGGCGAGCAACGTATGTACCCGGTAAAAGGCAATCTGCGCGTCAGCGATGGCGACGCCTTGCGTGAATTGACGGTGCTGGGCGCAGGGCTAGCCAGGCTGGGGTTCTGCCAGGTTGCAGATGACCTGGCTGCCGGAAGGTTGGTTTGCGTCCTGCAACCATTCGTGCCTGCAAGCGTCACGGAGATTCATGCGATTTACGTCGGCCAAGGCGGACATCTGCCCGCACGCGTAAGAGCCCTGATGGATTTCCTCGCCGCCCATTTGCATGTTCATTGAACCGCAACGCGGGCAAAGGGCCGTTCCTTCAATGCATAGGCCAGCACAAGAGCCGCGGGCAAAGCAGCGCCCAGTAGGCACAGCCCTTCCCAGCCGACATACCGAATACCGAAACTTGCAACTGCGGAGCCAATAGCGCCGCCAACAAAGTTGATACTGATAAACACCGCGGTAATCCGTGAGTTGGCTGCGGGGGCCAGTTTGTAGATGACCGATTGATGGGTGATCTGCAAGCCCATTACGCCAACGTTCAAGGCCATTGCGGCAGCGATAATTATCCAGAGCCCTGTCGCCGCAAAGCTCAGCACTGCCCAGGCCAGTATCATCAACGAGGCCAACCCGAATGCCAGCGCGTGCCGGTAGCCATGATCACAGAGCCGGCCAACCACACCGGGAATCAACGCGCCAGTCACTCCCGTGAGCCCGATCAGTCCGATGCTCGAAGTCGAAAAATTGAACGGCGGTTGCGACAACAGTATTGGTAATCCAGTCCACAACATGCTGAAGCTGGCCATTCCCAGCGCACCGTAAAGCGCCCGGCGAGCAAGCGCTGGGTACTCGAGGATGAGTTGCCACAACGAGCGCATCAACTGCTCATAACGCACGGGCTGGCCTCGGCGCTCGGGCTCGGTTGGCAAGGTGATTCTGAGCAGCATGAGCAGGATCAGCGCCGCGCACCCGGCGCTGGCGTACACCAAGCGCCAACCTGCCGCGTTGCCGATACCGCCGGAGACCAGCCACGACAGCGGTATCGCGAGCAAGGCCCCGGTCATCACCACGCCGATCACTTGACCGCGCCGATGCTCGGCTGCGATGGACGCTACATACGGCACAATCAACATGGCAGCGGATGCCGTGACTCCACTGATCAACACTGCGGCGCAGAACAGCAAGAAATTCGGGCTGGCCGCAGCCACAAACAGCGCTAATGCGTTGATGGTAAACATCCGGCTCAGAAGCGCTCTTCTTTCGAGGACGTCACCGAGCGGGACGACCGGCACAATGCCCAGCGTGTAGCCAAGTTGAGCGCAACTCACCAGCAGGCCGGACGTGGCAAGCGGAATACCAAATGCCCCCGTTACCAACGACAGGATCGGCTGCAGATAATAGAGATTAGCGATCATGGCCCCCGCTGCGAATGCGCAGAGCCACATGAAAGGTCGGGACGGGGACGACGAATTCATACAAATACTCCTCGGTAAATGCCGTTCAAAATTGGGCGAGTCAACTCACTCGCCCAGTTTTTCCCGCACCGCGTCGTCCCCGTTAACTCACTCCTCTCAGGTGTTTGCCTGATTCTGTAGCGTCCATGCCATCAGTGCGGGCTTCGCCTGTCAGGCCGTCGGGAAGTCCGCGCCACGGGCGGTAGACTCCCATGCGCTGAACTCGCGGCCCATGGCGGCAAGCTTCGCCTGCGCTGCCTCATAGGCTTCATTGCCCAACAGCAGGCGCGCCGGCGGCGCTGCGCAGGTAACCGCGGCGTAGATCGCCGCTGCCGCCCTGTCTGGGTCGCCAGCTTGATTGCCAACAGATTGCTGGTACGCGCGCATCGCAGCGCCGGCGGTTGCCTGATAATCCTCGGCCACCGTTTGCGCAGCGCCCGAAGACCCCGCCCATTGGGTTCTGAAGGCGCTGGGCTGAACGGTCATCACGCCGATACCCAGTGGCGCAACTTCGGCGCGCAGACTTTCCGACAGGCCCTCAACGGCGAACTTCGTCGCGCAGTAGTGGCCGACCGCTTCGAACCCGACCAGACCGCCTACCGATGTGAGGTTGACGATCATGCCGGTGCGCCGCTTGCGCATGCCAGGCAGTACCGCGCGAATCATATGGGCCGTGCCGAAGTAGTTGACCTCGAACATCCGCCGAACAGCCCCATCGTCGCTGTCTTCTATCGATGAGAAATAGCCGACGCCGGCGTTATTGATCAGCACGTCCACTCGCCCGAAGCGATGCTCGGCCGCCTGTACGACCTGCATCGCCTGCGCCGGATCGGTCACGTCCAGAGGCAGAATCAAAGCGTCGCCGAGGGCGGCCAGATCCTCGATCTGCTGTGTGTTGCGCGCCGTGACCACCACACGCTCACCCTCATTCAGCAGCGCCGTGGCGATGTGGCGACCGAACCCGGTGGAACAGCCTGTAACCAACCAAACCTTAGTCTCGTTCATTGCAGTACTCCTCTAGATAGCGGCGGTTCAGGATTCGGCTGAACCGCGTTCGAGACCAACGTACCGAATCCGCCCCGCCACTGTTATCCGATTAATCCGCGACATTTGCCTGATCCTGCTCCCCAACACACGTCGCTGACCACAGTGGAAGGTCAACTTCGATTTCTGCTGCATTTCTAGTTTTTCGAACCTGATCATCGAAACTTGTCGGCTATTGCGCAAAGCCTCGCGATGACATCATCTGCTCCACAACGGCGCTTCATGGTGAAGCGCTGAAATCAGCGGAATCCACGTCATGTCCCACGCAGCCACAATTTCCAGCGTCACTGCCTCAACGTCTTCCAACCTCAACAGCACCGTTTCCTTGATCGGGCGGATTCTTCTGAGCGCGATCTTCATTCTTTCGGGCCTGTCGAAAATCGCGGCACCGGCCATGATGATTGGCTACATCGGCTCTGTCGGGTTGCCTTTTCCCGAACTGGCGTTGGGCGTGGCGATTGCTGTCGAGGTTCTCGGCGGCGTAGCGTTGATCGCCGGTTATCGCACACGTACCACCGCAGCGCTGTTGGCGATTTTCAGCGTACTGACCGCACTGATTTTCCATAACGCCCTGGCGGACCAGAATCAGTTCATTCACTTCTTCAAGAATATCGCCATGGCCGGTGGGCTCTTGCAGATCGTTTCTTTCGGCGCAGGGCGTTTCAGCCTCGACGCACGTCGCCACTAATCGAATCGCCGGCACGTCCATTCCTTCCGACGAGCCTTGACCATCACAACGGAGAGAATCATGAAAGCGATCCAAGTCGCGCAGTACGGCCAGGCAGAAGCGCTGGAGCTCAAAGAACTTGCGGATCTGAAACCCAATGACGATCAGGTGTTAATCAATGTTGCCGGTAGTGGGATCAATCCAATCGATTGGAAAATCCTCTCCGGTGCCATGCAGCAATTCATTCCTCTGCCACTGCCCTACACGCCTGGCGTGGAAGTCTCAGGCACAGTCGCCGCGGTGGGCAGGAATGTCAGAGACTTTGTCGTTGGCGACAAGGTGTTCGGGTTTATCGGGATTACCGGCGGATATGCGACCCAGGCCCTCTCAACGCCAGATCGTCTGGCCCACACGCCGACAACACTATCGTTGCAAGAAGCCGGCGGCGTGCCGGCGGCAGCGCTGACCGCTTGGCAAGCTCTGCATGAACACGCCGGAATTCAGGCAGGTCAAAAAGTCCTCATTCACGGCGGCTCAGGTGGCGTGGGCAGCTTCGCAATCCAGCTCGCCCGCCTTGCCGGTGCTTATGTGATCGCGACCAGCTCTGCGAAGAACCACGACTATCTGCGTTCACTTGGCGCCGATGAGGTGATTGACTACACCACGGCTAAATTCGAAGACAGCGTTGCTGACCTCGATGCGGTCATTGATCTGGTCGGCGGCGAAACTCAGAACAGCTCATGGAGTGTGATCAAGCGCGGGGGCGTTCTGGTTTCCCCCGTAAGCGCACCCTCTGCACAGAAGGCAAGCGAGCACGGTGTGAGTGGCAAAAATTTCGCCACCCGCTCCGATGGCAGCCAATTGGTCGAGATTGCCGCGCTGTTCACATCCGGCAAGCTCAGCCTTGAGGCTCAAGTGGTACCGCTGACAGAAGTTGTCGACGCGGTTAAACAAAGCTGGGCCGGACACACCCGGGGAAAAATCGTGCTCGATGTCAGCGCTCAGGCCGAATCCTGAACCAGATCGCATACATCGCCGGCAGAAACACCAGCGTGATGATGGTGCCAACAAACGTGCCACCGATCAGCGTGTACGCGAGCGTGCCCCAGAACACCGAGTGGGTCAGCGGAATGAACGCGAGAATCGCCGCCAGCGCGGTCAACAACACCGGCCGCGCCCGTTGCACTGTCGCTTCGACCACGGCATAGAACGGCGCCAGCCCTTCCTGCTCGTTGTGATGGATCTGCCCGATCAGAATCAGCGTGTTGCGCATCAGAATCCCCGACAGCGCAATCAACCCGACCAGCGCATTGATGCCGAACGGCTGGTTGAAGATCAGCAGCGTCGGCACCACACCGATCAAGCCTAACGGCGAGGTAAGGAAGACCATGATCATCGCTGAGATCGAGCGTACCTGGACGATGATGATGAGCAGCGTCATGGCGATCATGATCGGCAGCAACGGCAGAATCGCTTTGCCGGCCTTGCCGGATTCTTCGATGGCGCCCGCCTGTTCAATCCGGTAGCCGGAAGGCAGGTTTTCGATGATCGGCTGCAACTGCTGGATGATCGCGCCGGAAACGTCCGGTGGCTGCAAACCTTCGGAGATGTCGCCACGGACGGTGATGGTCGGCGTGCGATCGCGGCGGCGCAGGATCGGGTCTTCCATGCGCACTTCCACCTCGCCGATCTGCGACAACGGGATGCGCTGCCCCGCCGCACCGACCAAGGTGAAGCCTTCGATCTGCGCCGGGTCCAGGCGGATATTGCCCGCCGCACGACCAACGACCTGCACGGAACGGATGTCTTCGCGCACCGCCGTGATCGGCACGCCGCTGAGCAGAAATTGCAACTGCTGGGCCACCGCGCTGGACGTCAGCCCCACTGCCTGCAAGCGGTCCTGATCCAGGTTGAAATGCAGCGTCGGCGTCAGCGGCCCCCAGTCAGTGTTGACGGTTCTCATCATCGGGCTGTCCTGCATCACCGCCCTGACCTGCTCGGCGATGTCGCGCAGCTTTGCCGGATCCGGCCCCATCACCCGGTAGGCCACCGGGAATGGTGAATACGGACCGAAGACGATTTGCGTCGCACGCACACGGGCCTCCGGGGCAAGCCCTGCGGCGACCGCTTCGCGCAAACGCAACTTCAGAGTTTCACGGGCTTCCTGGCTCTCGGTCAGCACGACAATTTTGGCGAACGATGGATCCGGCAACTCCGGCGCCATCGCCAGGAAAAACCGTGGCGCACCCTGGCCGATATAGGCCGTGACGATTTTGGCCTCTTCCTGCTTTTGCAGCCAGGCTTCGACTTTGGCCGCAGCGGCGCTGGTCTGCTCGATGGACGTGCCGTAAGGCATCTGCACTTCGATCATCACTTCGGGGCGGTCCGAGGTTGGAAAGAACTGCTTCTTCACCAGCCCCATGCCTGGGATCGCAACAGCAAACAGCGCGACCACCGCACCGGCCACAAGCCATTTGCGCGTGATCACCCACGTCAGAATCCGCCGGAAGCGGTTGTAGCGCGGCGTGTCGTAGATCGCCGCGTGCCCGCCTTCGACTTTCTTGATGTCCGGCAACAGCTTTACGCCCAGGTACGGCGTGAAAGCCACGGCGACGACCCACGAAGCAATGAGCGCGATGCCGACAATCCAGAACATGTTGCTGGTGTATTCGCCCGCCGTTGATTGCGCGAATCCGTTGGGCAGAAAGCCAATCGCCGTGACCAGCGTGCCGGCCAGCATCGGCGCTGCCGTATGACTCCAGGCATAGGCCGAGGCCTTGATGCGGTCGTAGCCCTCCTCCATCTTCACCACCATCATTTCAATGGCGATGATCGCGTCATCGACCAGCAAGCCGAGCGCCAGAATCAGCGAACCCAAGGTGATCCGGTCAAAGTTCTTGCCGGTGGCCGCCATCACCACAAACACGATCGCCAAGGTCAAGGGCACCGCCGCTGCGACCACCACGCCGACACGCCAGCCCATGCTGAGAAAACACACGAGCATGACCACCAGCAGCGCGACAAAGAACTTGACCATGAACTCGCCGACGGCCGAGTCGATATTAACCGCCTGATCGGTGACTTTGGAGAGGGTCATGCCCAAGGGCATTTCCTCGTTGATCCCGGCCGTTTCGGCGTCCAGCGCCTTGCCCAGATCGAGACCGTTCCAGCCCTCGCGCATGATCACGCCGAGCAATAAGGCTTCTTCGCCGTTGTTGCGCACGAGGAAGGTCGCCGGGTCTTCGTAGCCGCGTTCGACCGTGGCCACGTCAGACAGTTTGAGTGTTCGTCCCTGCGCCACCACAGGCGTGTCACGGATTTTCTGTAACGTGTCGAACGCGCCATCGACGCGCAAAAATACCTCCGGCCCTTTGGTTTCGACCGATCCGGCGGGCGTCAATACGTTCTGATTGTTCAGCGCGGCGAAGATGTCCTGTGGCGCCAAGCCCAGCGTCGCCAGCCGATCATGGGAAAACGAGACGAATATCCGCTCGGCCTGCTCGCCGATGATGTTGACCTTCTTCACGCCAGGCACATGCAACAGCTGCTGGCGTAACCTCTCCGCATCACGCACCAGCAAGCGCTGTGGCTCGCCCCTGGCTTTCAAAGCGAACAGCGCGAAGGTCACGTCGGAAAACTCGTCGTTGACCATCGGCCCGATGACACCCGCCGGCAGCCTGATCGCTTCATCGTCGAGCTTCTTGCGTGCCTGGTAGAACTCTTCCTGCACCTGCGATGGCGGTGTGCTGTCGAGCAACGAGACCACGGTGAATGCCAGTCCCGGACGCGTGTAGGTTTCCGAGCGGTCGTACCACTTCAGTTCCTGCAAGCGTTTTTCGAGGGGTTCGGCGACCTGATCCTGCATCTCTTGCGCGGTCGCTCCTGGCCACGCGGTGATGACGGTCAGCTGCTTGACCGTGAACGGTGGGTCTTCCGCCCGGCCCAATTTGAAGAACGACAGAACGCCGGCAACGGCGATGAGAAAAATAAGAAACACCGTGATTGCGCGCTGGCGCACGGCGATGGCGGAAAGGTTGAACCGGCCCTCGCTCATGGACGACTCCCGGCAATCTGGCCATCGTCGCGGGCAAGCAAGCGTACTTCTTCGCCATCGCGCAGCAGATGCGCGCCCAGCGCGACAATCGGTTCACCGACGTTGAGCTGGCCAGCGACACGGGCCGAGTCATCGCTCAAGCCCAGCACCTCGACCGGGCGCCAGCTCACTGTCGCCGGTGTGCCGGCGATGACCCACACGCCGGGGCCTTTGCCTGGGTTGTAGATCGCGGCGACGGGCACCTTGAGCGCCTGATCTGGCGAAGAACCCTGGGCAATTTCGACGGTGACCGTCGAGCCGATTGGCGCATTGGCCAAACTGCCTTCGAGCACATAGCGCGCCTCGAAGGTACGAGTTGTGCTGTCGGCCGAATCGGACAGCAGACGCAGTTTTGCGCTCACGGCAGCTGACGTATCGCCATACAGTTTTGCCTGAGCGGTCGAGCCCGGTGCGGGCCGCAAGGTCTCGGGCAGATGGACGATGGCCTCCCGCTGACCGGCCCGCGCCAGCCGCACCACCGGTTGTCCCGGGCTGACGACTTGCCCCGGTTCGGCGAGGGTTTCCACCACCACGCCGTCAGCGTCCGCCACCAGCACCGCATAACCGGAAGCGTTGCGCGCAACGTCCGCTTGCGCGACAGCGGCATTGAGTTGCGCCCCGGCGGTGTCGGCTGCGGCTTTGAACTGATCGTAGGCCGATGCCGAAATAGCGCCGGCGGCGACGAGTTTGCGATTGCGCGCTTCGTCACCGGCAGTCTGTATGGCTCGGGCGCGAGCGGCGCTCACCGCTTCTTGCTGGGCTCGCGCCTGCAGGCCGAGGTCGATCGGGTCCAGGCGCATCAGCGGCTGGCCGCGCTTGACCGTCTGGCCGGTATCAACCAGACGCTCAAGCACCTTGCCCGAGACGCGAAAACCCAGGTCGCCCTGCACTCGCGCCGCCACGACACCGGTGAACGATCGGGAGCCGTCTTCTGCAGGCTGCACCGCCGCCGACCTGACAAAGGGCGCCAAGGTACGCGGATCCTGCGCGGTGGAAGAATCACCGCACGCCGTCAGGGCCAGGGGCAATAAACATACCGCGAGGGGGAAAGGTCGGAGCCGGCGCATGGAATTCCTTTACTGAAAATAGGATGATCATCATATTCTCATTCTTGTGACCGATGTCGTCAACAGTCACAAAGTCACCGGCCCGATTTTCAGCGCTGAATCAGAACCGATAGCTGACAGATTTACCGAGCCCGCTGGCGCTGTTCTTGTATTTCGCGCTGTACGAACCCCGGTACGCAGCACTGAAATAACCAAACTGCGGCGGCCATGTTGCCCTAGTGACCATACCAGCCAAGAGTCACAATCAGAACAGCGGAAATATCGTGGCGTCAGGAACAGGATGGGGTTAGGGCGACTGATCCGACTCCTCGGATCAGCACAGGGTCAAGGCATCAAGCTGCGCAAAATGAGGTTCGAAGTCAGCGTCGGCGCCACTTCGATGAAATCCAGATTGTGTTGCAGCATCAGTGGATTGACGAAGGGCCGCAGCGCCAAGTGGATCGATTCGACCGTCTCGTCCAGCGGCGTCCTGCGCTCGAACTCACCGGCCTCGCGCCCTTCACGGACAATGTCGGTGATGAAACGCTTGATCTGCGCATCGTAACGCTGCGCACTCGGCCAGTTCTCACCCGCTGCAAACGCAGCAATGTCGTAGAGTTTGCGATCGTTGAAGAACAGATTCACACCCGTGGCGATCACGGTTTTTACCAGCCGGCGGAAACGCTCGGTAGGGGTCAGGTCTTCTTCGTTTATCGCCTGCTCGACCGCCGCAACGATCTGCCCCAGACAGTTCGCGCAGATCGCTTCGCCAATCGCCTGTTTGGAATCGAAGAATTTGTAGATGTACGCCTTGGAGAAACCGATGGCCTTGGCCAGATCGGACACCGTGGTCTTGGCGTAGCCGTACTGGCTGAAATGCTCGTTGGCCGCCGCGACAATCTGATCACGAATGTCGTGATCAACGGGACCACGCGGGCCGGGGAAGGATGGGGAAACTGAGGACTGATTCATGTCGGCAGCTTACTCACCCGCCCGCCGACTGACAACGTGTTACACATCCTGACTATCACCACCCATCCATTGTGGGAGCGAGCCTGCTCGCGAATACGCCCGCCCAAACAACACCAATTCCCCAAGCTGCTGCACTACCCGGCCTTACTGATCGCGGAAAAATTGATACGAGAAAAGCCATGCAGCAACATCCCGACAATGATCAACGCCCCCGCCCGCAACCAGGTCTCCCAGCCCTGCTGACTGAGCAGAACCAGACACGACACGATCGCAAGCACCGGGACAAAGGTCGGCACGCGAAAGTGGTCTTCCTCTACCCTGTCCCGCCGAAGTACCAGCACGGCCACATTGGTACTCAGAAAAACGAACAGCAACAGCAAGACCACCGTCTCTGCCAGCGTTGCCAGCGTGCCTGTGAGTGTCAGGGCAATAGCGACCACGGTAGTTGCGACAATGGCAGCCCATGGAGTTTTTCGTTCAGGCAGCACCGCACCCAAAACACCCGGCAACAGCCCCAGATTCGCCATGCCATAGGTCAATCGACTGGCCATGATCATGGTTAACAGCGCACCGTTGGCCACAGCGATCAGCGCAATAAAAGAGAACAGCGCGGGCGGGATTGCGAGGGTCGACGCGCGGACAACTTCGAGCAAAGGCGCCGACGTGGCGACCAGTTTCTCGGTAGGCAACACCGAAGAAGCCGCCACACCCACCGCCATGTAAACCACGCCAGCCGTAATCAAAGCCGCGAACAAGGCGCGCGGGTAGACCTTGCGCACGTCCTTGATTTCCTCGGCCAGATTGGCCGAAGTTTCGAACCCGACGAAGGAATAGAACGCCAACAATGCCGCCCCCAGCACCGCCAGCATGGGACTGACCCCCGGTTTGAACGTGAGCGTCCGCCCCAGATCCGCATCGCCTGTGCGGAAATACCAGACCGCAGCCACGATCACCAGAATCAGCCCGGACAGCTCAATCACAGTCATCACCAGGTTTGCCCCAAGCGACTCCTTGATCCCCCGCGCGTTGAGCAGGCCGATAGCCAGAAGAAACACCAGGGCTGCAATCTGCGGCGATACGTCGACGAAGGCGTTCAAGTAATCACCGGCAAACGCCAGCGACAAACCCGCAGCGCTGGTGACCGCAGCCGCCAGCATGCAAAAACCGACCAGGAAGGAAATGAGCGGTGACTTGAAGGCTTTTTCCGCGAATACCGAAGCCGCGCCGGCGTGGGGATATTTGGTCACCAACTCCGCGTAGGAACCTGCCGTCAACATGGCGAAGAACAACGCGATCAGCAGCGGCACCCAAATCGCGCCGCCCACCTCCCCCGCGATCGTTCCGGCGAGTGCGTAAACACCCGCGCCGAGTACATCGCCGAGAATAAACAGAAACAGCATCGGGAAAGTGATAGCCCGGCGCAGAGAAGTTTTGTCAGTGGGAGCCGTCACGGTCATTCCTTGGTTCAGGTGTGGAGGAGCTGGAGGGTTGTCACCTCAAACAATGGAAATGGCGCCGAAAGCAAAGTTCAAAATCTGTGACGGCCCGATTGGCAAGACGCTGTAAACATTGCCCACTCGACACCTGTGGGAGCGAGCCTGCTCGCGAAGACTCCAACCCGATCAACACAAAACATCAGCCAAAACCAATTCCCTAAACACCCCGTTTAAAACCGATATCCAGACTATTCCAGCAAGCTACAACGCCTTGCGCCATTGCCTACGACTACGCCAGAATCCGCCGGCTTGTGCGCCTCGGGCCGCAGTTCTATCGTTGGCCGGTCACTGAAAAACAGTGATCGGGTTTGGTAGCCCGCTTTCCACATGGCGCATAACGTCATCCTATGCAGATGCTTTCGCATCGGTTTTATGGTGGCCATGCGCAGGGCGTTTTCGAGCGCGCCGGTTTTTCCATGTGGGCCGGTCTACCAACCTTCGTATGGCCACCACCCTTCGTTTGGTAGCGAGAGTGATGGCTCCCTTGGTCACATATGGAGCTTCACCATGTTCAAAGTCACGCCAAACCCGCCACAGTCAGACGCAACCTCCCCCTACGAATCCCTCGACTCAAAAAAACTCCACGAAGCTGCCGACCGCGCCCTCGACCACTACCTCAAACCCAGCGACACCATCAAAACCACGCCCTACCAGACCAGCAGCATGTTCCTCGCCAACCCGAAAACCGCGACCGAAGAATTGCTGGTCAACGCCAGCGAATCGCTAGGCTCCGCCTCGGTGATGTTGAGTGATGTGATCGGGATGGTTGAAGGATCTGCGCGCAAGACACTGCAAGGTATCGCGCAAGTGGTGATGCTCGGCGAGCTGGCGGTTAATCAGGCGTTGGATAGCGTCGTGCCGGTCGAGTAATTCTGCGGATGCAGGCGTTCGCTAATGCCTCGCCCCCATCGCGCGCTCCTCGATAGCCCAGCCTTGCGCTGGGCTTTTTGCTCGTCAGTGGCAGTGGTAGTCGTTGTCGTTGGTTTTATGGTTGCGATGGCAACCCTTTGCATCAGTGCCACCGCTGTGCGCAAACGGCCTTATGCGCTCAGGCCAATCCAGCCATGAAAGCCGACATACAGGCCAACGCCAATGATCAGCACGCTGGACAGGTAAGGAGCGCGGCGCGCTACGGTTCCCAGCCACGGCCAGCGATTGGAAGCCTGTCTGGCACCAATGGCCGCAGCGGCACCGACAGTGACCAAAGTCAGCGCCAGGCCGATACTGAAACACAGGACGAGCATGCCGCCGAGCGCGACCTCTTTGACTTGCAGGCACAGCAACAGGACAGTGATGGCAGCCGGACAGGGAATCAGGCCGCCAGTCAGCCCGAACATGACGATCTGACCCATGGTCACTTCGCGGTTGGTGAAGCGCTTACGGATGTCGTTGGCATGAGCACGTTCGTGCGCATCCTGATAGCCATCAATCGACAGCTCCAGGCCTTCGAGTTCGGAATGCGCATGCCCGTGATCATGCTCCTGGAACGTCAGGTCGTAATCATGCGAATGCCCGGCATGTCCAAGGCTCAAGCGAGCGTTGAACTCGTGCGGTTCCGGAATATCCACCGTCGACTGCAGAAAGCCTTCGCGCTCGACGAACGCGAACGATTGGCTGCTGCCGTCCGGACGCGTCGTGGTCAGGCGAACATCCGAGGCTGCCCAGGCGTGTCCGCTCAAGGTCTTCAGGCGCCAGTGCGGTGGCATGCCTTCCTCGAAGATCGACAGTTCAACACGGCCATGGCCGGTATCTATTCGGTGCGTTTCATCATGATGACCATGGTCGTGTTCGCCGTGATGGTGATCATCGCTTTGCTCGAACTTGAACATCTGCTCACCGCGCCAGGTACGCCACAGCATCCACAGGGCAATCATGATGATCAGTGCAGAGGAAGCAAGCTGGAAATACGGCTCAGTGGTTTGAGCATCCAGGCCTTTGCCCAAGTACATGCCGCCGATGGCGACCAGCCACACCACGGCGGTGTGCGAAAGCGTTGCGGCCAACCCCAACAAAACAGCCTGTTTGACCGAGCCACGGATGGCCACGATGAAGGCCGCCATCATGGTTTTCGAATGACCTGGCTCCAGGCCATGCAAGGCACCGAGCAGAATCGCGCTCGGGAAATACAGCCAGGCGTGAGCCCCGCCTTGCTGCAACAGTTCAGCGAAATCGGGCATGTCAGACCTAAAGGTACTTGGTGATTTGTTTGAAGGCTTCCAGCGGTGCGCGCTCGCCATTGCCTAGCGCTGAAACGGTATCTTCGAGGCAGTGGTCGATGTGATCCTGGATGAGCGTGCGTTTGGCCTGGCAGATCGCTTTCTCTACCGCATGAAGCTGCTGGGCGATATCCACACACTGACGCCCTTCTTCGATCATGGTGATGATGCCGCGCAAATGCCCGTCCGCCCGTTTGAGGCGTTTGATGATCGCCTCATGACTTTGGTGGGTGTGGGGATGGCTGTGGTCGTGTTCGTGTTCACTCATGAGTTGAGTCTCAGGGCTCGATGAATTACGCTGGCATCGTATCCCCCCAGGGGGGATTAGGCAAATCGCTTGAGCGCCCGGTCAACGAGTTGAAACCTTTAACGCCATGTACAGCAAAACACTGACAACGACGGTAGTAATCGCGCTTGCTCTCGCCATGTTCATGGCCTAGGCCGGGCATACCTATTCGTTGCCAGTCACCTCGGGGCAGCCAGCCTGGGAGATCGCTCAGGACGTCCATCGTTCTCACGGCGAAGAGTCGTCATCCAGCCACGACCGGCGATTACCTGAGCGTCAAACAGTAGTCCGGAACACATTGAAAACGAGGCCGCAAATGCGGCCTCGTTTTTTTCTGCGCGACGAAAAGCGCTGGATTCAAATTCCACAAATGTCCGTGCGCAACCGCCAGGCGTCTTTCGCTGGTGGCATGCCGAACAGACGGGCGTAGTCCCGACTGAACTGCGAGGGACTTTCATAACCGACTGCATATCCCGCCTCTGCGGCATCGACCGCTTCGGTGACCATCAGCCGGCGTGCTTCCTGTAGCCGCAACTGGTTGCGAAACTCCAGCGGGCTCATCGAGGTGATCGCCTTGAAATGCGTGTGAAACGAAGAACGGCTCATGCCGGCGATTTCGACGAGTTCATCTATTCGACACGCTTCGTTGTAGTGGCTGCGCAGCCAGGCAATGGCCTCGGCGATCTGGTTCAAGCGGCTGTCTGCTTGTGCCATCTGCCTGATGATGCTGTTGCCATTCTCGGTTAGAAGGCGATAAAGCATTTCGCGAATCACCAGCGGAGCGAGCGCTTCGATATCCCGTGGTCTGTCGAGCAGCCCCGCGAGTCGAACCGCTGCATCCAACAGTTCTGGAGTCGTATCGTTGAGCGTAATGCCTGCCGGCGGTGCACTGACGCTCTCTTCTCTTAGCGGATGGCGCAGCGCAAGTTCACTCAATACAGCGGTATCGAGATCCAGCGCCAGGCACAGATAGGGAACAGCCTCACTCGCCTCGATGACCGAGCCCATCACCGGAAGGTCTACCGATGCAATCAGGTACTTGGCCGGATCGTAAACATAGGCGGTAGTACCCAGCATCGCTTGTTTACGTCCTTGGGCGACCAGGCAGAGTGTTGGCTCGTACACCACCGGCATAGGCATCGTGGGCGAAGCCGAACGAATCAGGCTGACACCCGGAATCGCGGTGCTGTGAATGCCGTCATCCCGGACGTGACGACCAATGATATCGACAAGCTTTGAAAGGGAATTCAAACACAACTCCATAACGTGGGGATGCGGCGGTTAGACATCTGGTATCGGATGATCAAGCAAGAAATCAGGACGATCCTGCAACAGCCCTCCTCCGCTCGTAAGTCACACTTCAAATGAAGCCCAGAGGTACTGCCGTCCACACCCACGCCGATTCTTTGCCGATGCCCCATATAGAACAACGGCGTGTGGGAACGCAACTAGCGGCTTACAGATAACAACAACGGCCCATCCAACTCGACGGGGCTCATCGGACAGATTAAGGAGCACAGAAAATGACGTTTGTTCAACGCCTCTCTACAGCGCTAGCACTAGTCTTCACCACAATCATTGCAGGGCCGGCGCCCGCCGTGGCCAGCGAACCGACTACGGAACGCAATCGCCAATTCGTTGCGCAAGCGTTCAACCAATGGGCTCAGGGCGGCCGGACGTTCTTCACAGATGTGCTGTCTCCCGATGTGATCTGGACAATCAAGGGGACGAGCCCTTCAGCGGGTACTTACCGGGGCCGAGATGACTTCCTGAAACGCGCAGTCCAACCCTTCGCAAAACGGCTCGCCTCGCCCGTTCGCCCGACGGTGGCGGATATCTGGGCTGAAGGCGATGACGTCGTTGTGCACTGGAACGGCACCGCCACCGCAGCCGACGGCGCGCCTTATCGCAACAGCTACGTATGGATCATGCGCATGCGAAATCTGCAGGCAGTTGAAGTCGTTGCCTTTCTCGACCTGGTGCCTTATGACGACGTTATCAGGCGAATTCCGCTTGAAGCTGGCGATGTTGAATAGATAAGCCCGCCAGGATCGACTGGAGGATCTGCTCGCGAGACGCTGCGAGATATTACGTAGGTGGGCATGTCACCGAATGTCGGCTTTCGGCCAGAAGCGGACATTCCCATGCGACCGCATACGGCCAAAAGCGGTCAGTTCTGAATGCATTATCACTACCGAGCTAGGCACAGTCAGTTTGCCGCCCTTTCACGCGGCCAAGATCCGTTCTCATGAGTAATCTTGAGCTCTTCGCGAACATTATCGATGAGCTTGGTGATAGCCCAGTTCCCAGTCAGGCAGGAGATAGAAATGCCGGTGACCAGAAGCTCTACCTGCCAAGATACCGGATAGTAGATTTGGACGAACCCAGTTGCTCAATCCGACATTTGCAGGAGAGGGGATAAAAGCCGATTCGATGATGTGGCGCAGCTCAAGGATGGACAACATAGCGGTCCCTTCGGGCAGCACTCAGCCAAGACACTCTAGCTTTATGCAATAGGAAGAGCTGGAATTATGCTGATGCAGTCGCTCAAACCACTTGGCGGAGTAATGGTAATCTCAGCTTCGCTCTCGTCCAAGCAGCGTTTATACCGATTGGTATTGACGCCCTCCTTCGTAGCTCTTTACAGAGGATTCTCGATGCAATACTCAGACCCGCTCAATTTCCTGTTTTTTATATTAATGAAAACCACTCGCCCTTGAAGCAGCATTCTGGATGTCACCACTGGGTTGAGCGGCGCGGATCATCTAGCTGCTAGCGTTCCAAAATGAAAGAGATGGTTCGATCTTTTTTATGTGCTTCATACATTTCAAGGATTTCAACGATACTGAACCATAATTTCATCAGGCTGGCGAAAACTTTGATGAGAGTTAGAACCATGCATCTTATGTCGCTGGCCATCTGTAAAGTCTATTGCATGGCGTCCTTAATAGTTTTGGGACTTATTACCAGTAGCTTCTTGGAAGCATCACTTTTCACACGAAACCACGGTTTAATTTCTTCACCAATTACAATTTGTTTTAAATTATTCACTTGATTGATTGTTATCTGAAAATCCTTGGTTCCATCGGGAAGGACAAAATCCATGTCTTTACCCCAGAACAGAGGTCCTGAACTGACAACGGTAGGGAGATTTTCTTTAACAGTTTTAGACTCATTCCAACTTACATTCCCAGAAAACCAAGCTCGTGCATCGTACCAAAGCTTATCTCCGCTGAACGGCCGATTTGGTCCACAACTACCGCCATTCTGCAAATTAACTGCAACAACAAATCCGGTTGGGCCAGTTTCAAGTGGAGCAGTAACCGATCGTCCCTGATTGCCTGATGTTTCAACCAAATTCACGGAGTTAAAGTCAATACTCCAATTAGGGTCGCCCTGTTTATTCACCCGAACATTGTAGTTACGTTCGCCATCACAATGGCTATTTCCGACAGCGACCGGCTGCGATCTTGGCTCTCTAACCAGTCTTGGAGTCTCGACCACCGCCATTACGGAATAATCACCTAATTTTTGGGGTACAATGGTAATCAATGTCTTATATGTGCGGGTGGGTAAAGGATCGTTGGTTACCCAAGCCCATAGCCGACTATACCAAGGTTGAAAGTCAGTAACGACCAAATCTCCACTTCGGCGCTCAATAGACTGATTCGCAATAAAGGAGCGACCAGGGCAATTGAAAGTCAGCCGTGAATCTAGTTGCTCCCCGAGAACGCAAGAGGTATCACCAAAGATAAGAGAAGCAGGACCGTAGTTTAGATCACTACCTTTGATAGTTATAAGTTCATCTTGAAATTGTCCAGAATAGTTAGCATGATCACCGCGAAGCACTTGGCTAGCCGGTTGCGCAGGCTGATTGACAAAAGTCTTTGCCTCTGGGGCACTTGGAGGCTTAGAGCTAAAAGGAAGAGATGGGGTAGACTCTGAGAACACCACGGCAAAGCTCACTTGCTTCAGGATATCATCGATTTCTTTGATGTGGGCAGGATTCATAATATCCTTAATAAGTATATCAGAAGCTTTAACGCCGCCTGCACTCACATTGTTTTCGAGCGTTGCCGAATCAACACTACCGTAAAAAGTAGACACTAAGTAATGCGGCTCCACTTGCAGAACTCGCGCAGTTTTTCGTGAAAAGGGCAAGCCGCTGATTGTGTCACTCATCTGCACTTGAATGTTACCGAGTTCCTCCAGAGGTGCCGTGAGGGTCGATTGGGCTACTATTATGGAAGCCTCAGCCTGTTGAAAGAATGATTTTTGCGTACTATTCAAATCTGAAATTGTCTTTCCTTCCAGTTCCAGCGCTGCATTATTAAGTTCGCTGATTAAAATCGCTAAATCCTGTCGAATTCGGAAAGCATTCAAACCAACCTTATCGTCTAGTTCGTGAATAATACTATCTGCGACCCCCTTTATCTGGTCGATTAGTCCAGAAATAGATGAGCCAGCCAAGGCAGAAGATACCAGGTCAGCGTTAACAGTTTGAACTTGTAGTGCAAGCACTATACCGACTAAGGCCAGGCACGGGCGCGAAAACACCATAACAATATCCTCTCATCAGTTAATTTTATTTCCTCCCAGGCTCTGCATAACTTAATAGATCCCTCCATGGCGCTGACCCAATAGAACAGAGAGGTACCGTATAACAAGCGACACCAGATTACAGAATACTAAAGGACACAACCCTTTCTGAATCCGTACTCAACGATATCAAAATTCAGCCACCAAAATAGGAACAGGAATATTACTATCCTGCGTAATCGCGACTTCGCAATCGGGCCCGTCGTCATATATTCTGATATGGACCGACCCAGGTCCGACAACAGTGAAATCAGCCTTTTCAGTGATTGCAACTTTTTCTCCAAGCGGAGTACCGTTAATATATATTCCCATGCCCACTTGGACGCGTCTTCCCGGAGGTGTAAAGCAAGTATACGTCGCTCCAACATACAAATAGTCTTCAAACCAAGTCCATTCGCGATCTACTTTTTTCTTTATTAGCGCGGACATCGATACCTCCAGAAAAATTCGAATCCTTAATTCGCTTACTTTCTAAAGGCCACATTAGAAGCTACCTTTTGTTTCATGGTAGCATATTTAATTATTCTGCCTCTATCATTTAGCTATAAAAAATATCGCAAACAATGCTTGTATTAAAAAAGCAACACATCGTCGAAATAACCAAATTGAGACAAAGGTGAAACCAATCATAATTAGTTATGGAGCGAGAACAAATGGTGCCGCTAATCAACTGATAAATGCCTACAGGTCCTCTATTGAGTGCAATTATCGCCGATGAGTACGAGGAGAAAAGGAAAGCTCGACGGTGAGGTCGGCCTGATCACCAATGCAGCCATTGGAATGCTGTACGGCCAGTTACAGTGAAACGATGTGGAAATAACCGAACAGCACCTAACAGAAGTACTCCCAAGCTGCGTCATGTGCATCATCGAAAGTGGTAAGAAAACTACTGACCAAGCATGACTATCATGCATCGTCAACGACTAGTCATCATATGGCGTCCCTGACGTTGTCTCAGATACAGTCATCAAGGCCGTTAGTTGCCGTTCGAGAAAGACAGTTATGGGTCGATGTCAGTCAGTCCTGACAGGCAGGAATCGGCCCAGAGTGTGTCAAAATCGCTTGTTAGCGGCTTCCACTCTAGTGTTTTTCCTACTCAGCCCAGGTCAGAAATCAGTTGCTCAGATTCAGTATAAGATTCCGGAAATCAGCAGGTACGCCGACAACGTGGGCTAGATGCTAGAAATCTGGGGGTTGGATGATTGCAAGCAACGTTTCATATCTTTGTCCGGTTTGTGGATACCCCGGGCTTGAAGAGCCTCCATACGATGAGGTTGGCTGCTCTTCTTTTGGCATGTGCCCGTCCTGCGGTACGCAGTTTGGCTATGATGACGCAACATCTGCTCATGCTGATTTGCGGAAATTATGGATCTCTAAAGGAATGCTTTGGTGGAGCAAAGCTCAAGCGTCGCCGAGTGGTTGGGACCCGGTAAGGCAACTACAGGCGGTTGAAAAACGCATCAATATCTGAACAGAACATCGCTCTAGCCCTGCTATGATTTCTGAGGATTTCATCGCAGGGATCGCCCATGAAGCGCTTTATCCAAGGTGAACATCGAGGCTAAGAAACCTTCCTTCCCGCGAGCCTCGACGATTACGTCACGGATGCCAATCCGGTGCGCGTAGTCGACGTCTTTGTCGACGAACTCGACCTGGTCAAACTGGGTTTCGAAGGCGCCATACCGGCTGATACTGGCCGGCCGGCTTACCATCCCGCGATCCTGCTGAAAATCTACATCTACGGCTATCTGAAACGCATTCCATCGAGTCGGCGTCTTGAACGAGAAGCCCAACGCAACGTCGAGCTGATGTGGCTGACTGGACGTTTGATGCCCGATTTCAAGACCATCGCCAACTTCCGAAAAGACAACAGCAAGGCCATCCGAGGTGTCTGCCGCCAGTTCGTGGTGCTGTGCCAGCAGCTAGGACTGTTCGAAGAAAATCTGGTCGCCACCGACGGCAGTAAATTCAAGGCCGTCAATAACCGCGACCGCAATTTCACCAGCGCCAAGCTGAAACGGCGGATGGAAGAAATTGAATCAAGTATCAATCGGTACCTGACTGCGCTCGACGAAACCGATCGGCAAGAACCCTCGGTCGCTCAGCCCAAGGCTGCTCGTCTGCATGAGAAAATCGACAAACTCAAAGCTCAGATGAAAGAGTTGCAGGTCATTGAAACTCAGCTCAACGAATCACCGGATAAACAGGTCTCACTGACCGATCCAGACGCCCGTTCCATGATGACGCGCGGCACTGGAATCGTCGGTTACAACTTGCAGACAGCGGTCAATACCCAGCACCATTTGATCGTTGCGCATGAGGTGACCAACGTCGGTTCCAACCGCGATCTACTCAGCTCGATGGCCAAGCAGGCCCGCGAGGCGATGGCGTCAGATACGTTGTCGGTAGTGGCTGACCGAGGTTACTTCAAAAGCGAACAAATCCTGGCTTGTCACGATGCAGGCATCACCGCCTATGTGCCCAAGCCAATGACCTCTGGAGCCAAGGCTGACGGGCGTTTCAATAACGATGCCTTCATCTATGACGCGGCAAAAAACGAATACATTTGTCCCGCTGGAGAGGCGTTGATCTGGCGCTTTTCCAGCGTTGAAAAAGGCCTGACGCTGCACCGTTACTGGAGTTCAAATTGCCAGGGATGCGTGCTGAAATCGAAGTGCACACCGAGCAAGCAACGGCGAGTTCGGCGATGGGAGCATCAAGCCGTATTGGAGGAAATGCAGAACAGGCTGAGCAACGCGCCGGACATGATGCGAGTCCGCAAGCGTACGGTCGAGCATCCCTTCGGGACACTCAAACAATGGCTGGGCGCCACACATTTCCTGACACGAAAGCTGAACGGAGTAAGTGCGGAGATGAGCTTGAATGTCCTCGCCTACAACTTGAAACGAGTCATGAAAATTCTCGGTTCCGCAGTTTAATGAAGGCGCTGTCGGCCTGAAGAGGTCTGGATTTTGGCCACCCAGCAAGGTAGGAGCGGCGCGAGGGGCTCCCAGAGCCTCGTGATGATCCGCAGGACTTGTTGTTAGCAATTACTCAGCTAACAACCGTCAGCGCTGCGCGCCGACAGTGCATCAGCGCGGGCCAAGAGGAGCCGGTCGGACACGCCTACTTTCGTACTATTACACGATTGAGGTAGTGACAGTCAGTTTCCCGATTTAAGATGTCAATGATCTCGTCTATAGTTGGTTTTTTTTGCAAGCCAACTTTGAAACTAGCGCCATTAGTATAAAAAAGATCCGCATGATCGAGTGGATGCTTGTGGCCATCCGTTCTAACTGGATCATGGTCAAAGCGTAGATATCCGTCCTCTGCATCAAGCAAGCTAGCTAATACGGGCCAAAACTCAGCTGAGGCTCCTCCTTGATCTTCAAAATGCTCAGCCAGTGCCCACTCATTCACCAAGCCTTGGTTTTTTAGAAGCGAAGCAACCAATGTGATTTCAGAGGATAGCTCGCTGTCGACTTCAATGCCTGATGAAGTTCTAACGGTCAGTAAGTCGTCTACAGTCTCTATTCTGAAGGGAAAAGCAATCGAGAATGTTTTTGAGTCACTTAAATAGAAAAGCCTGCTCATTCTGGAATTGTGAACATGGATTTCCGCAGCAACAAACTCCTCTGCGGGTGGAGCGTAGTTGATAATAAGCTTCACCGCATCCATCCAGACTTTAAGAATGTCGAACCTGCTGCGAATGGCTTTTTTGAAAACCTCCGCCTGATATTGGTCAATCTTAAAAATGTTAACGGACATTTAGGGCTATTCCGAGGTGATCTTTTTAGCTAACTTGTGGATTTCAGCTTTCGATGCGTCTGCGTCCAGCAACGATTTTAGCGCGATCAAAAAGCGGCCATGACGAGTCTCTGGCACTCCAAGTTCAAAGAGAGCATCAAACACAAGATCATCAAAAGACTTGAGCCTACCATGCCATTTAACTGAGGCTCTGATTTGTTCTTGCTCTCGCAGTGGCGGAGGTGTAACCCTTAAGATTCCATCTTGCGCTATTTTTTGAAGTCCGGATTGGACTTTATCAAGAGTTTGATTCATAGCTCCGTTAGGAATCAAAAAGTATGTCTTTAGAAAGGACCTAGTTATCGCCATGTAGAGTGCGTTTCTGTGATTGAATGACTCCGAGAGATGGGATGTTACACAAATAACAAACGGAAATTCTAAACCCTTAACGTGATTGGTATTGCTTAAAAACAGTTCGCCATCTCTACTAGGGCTTCCCGACTCGTAAGCTTTATTAACAGGCCAGCCAATTTCTCTGGGTATCATCTGAGCCAAAACATCAGACATCTCATAGATTGACTTGCCTTTGTCAATCATAATGATTCCGACGTCATTTGCAGTGACATTCGAATAGTCTCTTTTTATAGCCTTGAGGCACTCGATTATTTGCAAGCAACTTTGCTGACGATACTCACCATTCAACCGGATAAGCTCAACACTACGGCTTTCCTGAGATATATCCTCAAACCTGCTGATAGGTTCCCGCTTTAGAATTAGCTCACCTGTGAATGGATCAGTAGATGTCTGGTATCCACATGCATCTAGATCGTCGTGGTCGAGCCAGTTTAGTTTTCTATCTTCAAAGTACCCCATCGCCAGAGCCTGAGCAAACATCAGCGTTGTCGGTGCTGTTCTATAGCACTTGCTTAAAGTAAATTCCGCCTTGGCGCCCGCATCTTTTCGCTCGTCAAAAATACTTTGAAAAATATCGCCAGCAATAAATAAGGAGTTTTTTGTAGCGATTTCACACAGCTCAAAAAAACTTTCTGGAAAATCTTGGCTTTCATCAATCAGCATGTAATCAAACACATGCACGCCATTTGAACCACCCTTAGCTTTCAAAGCCTCCAATGACAGAGAACATGCTCTGTCAAAGTCCATCAATCGAGACCACGGGTGGCAGGGGATATCGAATGCACTGCAAATAGCAGCATAGGCTCCAGAAAAAGGTTGCCCTGAGGAGCCCCAAGCGTGGACGCATAGTAATCTTTCATTCCATTCAATCTGTTGCTCAACCTTCATGAAGTTAAAAAACTTAGGAATTCTTGCACGAAGATTGGCTGCTAAAATTTTATTGTGACAGGTCATTGCAATTTTAGAAATGTCATCGGAGACGTATAGCTCCTTCAGCTTATGAAGCAATAGTTCTGTTTTGCCCGTGCCGGAAAGGCCTTGTATTCTAACTTCTTTTTGCTTCAGATCTTGATAGACAAAACGAGTCTGGTCCCCGTCAAAAAGCAAAATATTTCGCTTAATACGATCCAAATCATTTTCAGGAACATCTGTTCCGACTCGGTCAATATCATTGATACTCCCGGTGGCTAATGACACGAGCAACTCTGACAGTCGCTGCTCTTCCGGGTTATTCAGTGCAGATGCTTCCAGATACTCCGCAATAGTAAAGCTGTCCGCATCTGATTGTTGAAAAGTGAGCAATTCTTGCCAGCGCTTAGGTCTGCCTATTTTTTCCTTGTAGTTGAATTTCGTTGAGATATAACCTATATCCTCGACGAAATCGTCTGCATAATCAGCTAAGGTTTCTTCACTTTCATTATAGCTAACGAATGCAATCTTTCGCTTTGGTATTAAGATAGCAAAGCATCTATCTGAATCGTAGTTTCCTTTGACCTCTATAAGCGGCTTGTCAATAACATAACATTGAACATAGTTTTGGGCGCACCAATCAGCAAGCTGATGCAAAAAGCCTTCGACTTCCGGACTCGTTTCAATGCTGCTAAAAATATAACTGCTCATATCGCTCTCTGCTTAGAACCGGTTGAGGTGGCTGTCTACGCTCGCGGTCACGACTGCCCTAGCTATGTACTATCCGATGATGGCTCAACGGGTTAAGCACGGCAAGGTTTCAACAAGCAGCAATGCCGTTGAAGGCGGAATTATTGCCGCCGTGGACCCCAGTTTTTTGAGTCTTCTCTCCGCCTATTGCGCTAAGGCGACTTACGGGGCCAAATGCGGTGCTCAACACGGTAAGTCTGAACCGCTTAAGCGTCTTTTAAAGAAAATCGATCATGTAAAATTTGTGTGTGGGCCGCCGTAATCGAACGTCCGCTTTTGGCCGATTGCTGTCTCTCGTGAAGGGCAGCAGTCGACCCGAAGGAAACGGGGTCTTTATAGCTTTGGGTACGGTTTCAGCTTCAATGTAAGCAATGAGGGGGAGGCTACAGAATTCGGAAAAAATCGAACGGTAAGATCTCCGAATTCTGTGGGATTCCCGTCTGGTCAAAAAAGCCCCCAAGCGTCAGTTGGGATCAGATCCGCGGTACTGACTTACGCAACGGTGGGAGCGGGCGTAAGCAGCGCGACACACTCCTCGATGACATATTCCGGAATGCTCTCGAATTTATGCGGGTTGAGCTGCATCACGTACTCATTCTCGATGTGATAGGACTCGTTAATAAATTTCCGGATGACGCTGTCGTCGTGCTCATCATTGATCAGCCTGAACAGCTGGATTTTTTCATAACCCACAACGGTCGCGTAAAACTTGGCCTTGATGACCTCAACGTCCTTCACCTCAGCCACTAGGGCAATGTAATTAAATTCGGCGATATGGTTGTTGCGGATTAGTGACTCGGCATCTGCCTGTTCTGCAGCCGTCATGTCCCGAATAGAAGACCCTGACTGAATTGTCGGGGTATCCCGACCCTTGAAAAGGCTAGCAAGTAGGTTGTATTCCAGGCCTGCGTCGTCCAGCAGCTCGAAGTGTCGTCGCAGGTAGATTGTCTTCAGGACGATGTCGGTAAGTGCCTCGATATTAACTTTGCAGATTTTGGCGAAGGTCTGGATATCGTTCCTCTCAATCGGAACTTCCGTTACAACACCGGCGCGCGAAGATAAGAAGCAAGCAGACGGTTCGGCGGCTTTGAATATGGCGTTAGTACTTTTTATGACATCAATCGCGGGTTCGATGTCGTGGGTGAGCATCAGCGTGGTTATGCCGCGCAGACTGGCCTTACCCCGGAATAGCTCCTGGAGGATCGCAAATTTCTTGTTCTTGTCGAAAGATGAGATCGGATCATCCAATACGACCAAATCCGGTTTTTCACTGAGGACCTGATGCATGAATAGCACCAGCGCAAATGCGTTTTTTTCTCCGTAGCTCAGATGACGTGAGGCCGTCTCTATATAATTTACCTGGTCTTTGTGGATTAGCTTCATTTTGTAGGATTCTGGTTCGGCTACGATTTCAACGACGTATTTGTAGCCTGCAGACTTTAGGAAGCCATTGATGCTGTTCTGGTTGTCTTCGATGTTTTTTTTAATTTTCGCTTTGTGTCGATTGATTTTCCCTTTGAGGCTACCAACTTTCCCAATCAAGTCGTCCAGCTGAAGGTTGATAGGGTCGACAGTCTTGCGCGTCTCCTCAGAATCAAGCTTGTCGATCAAATTGAGGTCAATTTTCAAAGGTGTCAGTTGATCGCCAACTTCTTCGAAATCGCGTAGAGAGAAAAAAGATATAGTTCGCAACCCCTCCAGCTTGTTGATCAAAGCATCAATGTCCGCTTTGAGGCCCGTCAGGAAGCTTTGCTCCTCCGCCTGCAATTCAACCTTTGCCTTTGTTACATTTTCCAGATTCTCCCGGCACTTCTCGCTGAAATATTTTCCTAGCCTGTCAATGATTCCGCGAAGGAGGTTAATGTGCCCGACGGTGTTGGAGTCATACTCTTTTTCGACGGCTAAGGCTGTGTCCTTCTGTTCTGTGCTAGTCAGCGCTGTTGAACAGTAGGGGCAGCTATCTGCTAATCGTAGAAATTCATTACCTTTTACCTGCCATGCGATCCATTTGGCGGGTTCTTGACTTTTAATAAACGTCGAAAATGGTTGCAGGATATCAGGAATGTTTTCCAGCTTATTGCCAGTTCCGAATGCCTTGTGGATCTTGCTTGTCTTGGGAATGGCACCTGTCTTGGACTTTCCGAAGGCCTCTCGTAACTCCTTTAGATCGGTTACGACTTGCCCGATTTCAGCATTGTCGGAAAACGCTTTTCGGATACCCGAAAGCAGCGAATCGATATCAGCCATCTCCGCCAGATATTCCGGAGTTCTGATGAAAATCTCAAAACTATTTTTCACAATCTCATCTTTCTGGAAGACGAATTGCTGCACATAACTGTCGTCAAATACGAGGACTTTCCTGAGTTTGTCCACTCCCTGAACCTCCGGGGCTGGCATATCAGGCTTGCCGCGGTGCTTGAATGGGATCAACTCGTGGAGAGAGCCGTCAGCACGAATATGGCTGATAATAGCTTTCGTAATGGTGCTTTTTCCTAGGCCGTTTGGCCCATATTTGATGTTTAGCGCTCCCTCAGAAATAACTACATCTGCGCGGTCAATACTGTTGCAGTTGAGTACGGTAACCGTGTAGTTAGCCATGCGCCCCTCTTTATCTTGACCAGATTAGGCAAATAAAATTAGCAGCTATTCTTAAAGTCGCCCGTGAATGTCCGATCTATTTAATTTTGTAGCCCGGAATCCACAGTATCCGGAGGTTTTTGTGCGTTAAACCGCGAGCGTCCACTCTTGGCCGACAGCGGTCGCTTGCCGATGTCCGCTTCTGGCCGGTAGCGGTCGCTTGCCAACGTCCGCTTCTGGCCGATTGCTGCCAGTTGCCATGGGCGCTCTGCTGCCAGGCCATGTATTCGCCTCACGAAACAGAGCTTCAAACACCTGAACTCTCCGCAATCTCCCCTTCCCCCCGCAAAAAACCCACAAACGCCCTCAGCGGCGAAGGCATGTGGCGGCGGCCGTGGTAGTAAAGAAACGGGCCGTCGAAGGCCTGCCACCAGTCCTCGAGAATCGGCACCAGTCGACCATCGGAGAGTGGCTCGCGCAGGAAGTCCTCGAAGGTATAGACGATGCCCAGCCCGTTGATGGCCGAGCGAATTTTCAGATCGTGCGACGACGTCAGCAGTTGCCCCTGAGGCGGGATACGCACGATACGGCCGTCTCGATGGAACTCGAATACGCCGACTTTGCCACTCTCGAAGCGATGGCCAAGCAGGTCATGGCCCGGCAGTTCTTCGGGGTGAGTGGGTGTTCCACGTTCAGCCAGATAGCGCGGGGCGGCGGCTGCAACGAAGCGTTGGCGACGCGGGCCGATGGGCACGGCGATCATGTCCTTGGCCAGGCTCTCTTCATAGCGCACGCCGGCGTCATACCCGCCCGCATTGACGTCGACAAAGGTGTTATCCATGACGACTTCGACACTGACCCCTGGATAAAGGCGCAGAAAACGCGCCAGCAGGTCGGGCAACAGAAAGCGTGCCACCGGCACTGGCACATTGAGTTTGAGCGTGCCGACCGGGCGCTGAGCGTCGTCGTCGAGATCGTTGAAAGCGGCGTCGATTTCTTGCAAGGCCGGGCGCAGGCGCTCGAGCAATCGTTCGCCGGCCGCCGTCGGCGTGACGCTGCGCGTGGTTCGATTGAGCAGGCGCACGCCCAGGTCGCTTTCCAGCCGGCGCATGCAGTCGCTCAACGACGAGGCGGACAGCCCTCGCTTTTGCGCGGCAGCACGAAATCCCCCCGCCTCGACCACCGCAGCAAATATCGACACATCGGTAAGGTTTGGTTTACGCATGAATGCTTCCTCCGCAGGCGCCTGACTGTACGCCATACCGTACGGGCCATCCACAAATGACCGACTTATCCTCGCGCATTCGTACACCGATACTGCTCACTCGCCCCGCCAACCGGGAACCTGTACCGCGAATGAGATTTCCCCAATGAGCCATTCACCCGCTACGCCGAGCAATACTGCGACCCAACGCCTCCTCAAGGCCGCCCGAACGCTGTTCGCCATTTCCGCGATGGCCGGCACACTGGCTGCGCAGGCGACTCCCCGAACGGAGCCGAAGCCGGACTGGTCAACCCACGATATGCCCAGCCAGAAAGGCCGCATTGTGCTGGTGACCGGAGGGACCAGCGGCATGGGCTATGAAGACGCGCTGGCCCTGACGCGCGCCGGTGCCGAGGTGATCATCGCCGCACGCAACGCCGAGCGCGGCCGCGAAGCGATCGCAAACATCAAGCAAGCCGTGCCCGAGGCGCGCGTGCAATTCGAAACGCTGGACCTTGCCAACCTGCAATCGGTGCGCGACCTCGCCAACCGTCTGCAAGGGCGCCTGCCGAGGCTCGACGTGCTGATTAACAATGCTGCGATCATGTCGCCGCCTGTTCGAGGCGTTTCCGCCGATGGCTACGAGATGCAACTGGCGACCAATTACCTGGGGCATTTCGCCTTGACCGGCCTGCTGATGCCGCTGCTACGCAAAAGCGACGATGGTCGGGTGGTCAGCCTGTCGAGCATCGCCGCCGGGCGCGCAAGCCTGAACTTCGATGACCTGCAGGCTGAGCGCGATTACGACCCTTTCGCCAGCTACAGCCAATCGAAACTGGCGGTTCTAAAGTGGAGTATCGAGCTGCAGCAGCGCAGCGATGCCGCCGGTTGGGGGATACGCAGCATCGCCGCGCACCCCGGCGTTGCCGTGACCGAGCTGATCGCCCGTGGGCCTGGCCTGGACAGTGAATTCGGCAAACAATGGGCTGTAGAGCGGGACCTGTATCATTCCGCAGCGCAGGGCGCGCTACCCACGCTGTATGCAGCCACGGCGCTTGAGGCGGTTGGCGGCGCCTACTACGGCCCCACCGGTGATAACGAAAAGCGCGGCCCGCTGGGCTTCGCCAAGATGCCGCCGGCCGCTGCCGATCGCTCGAATTCGGCCACACTGTGGCAACTCTCCGAGCGGCTGACCGGCGTCACCTACCGCTGACCGCCCGGCACGGGCAGGCTCCGTGCCATTGCCCCGCCACTCCCACAGGAGCGCAACATGGATATGTCTCTTCTCGCCCACCGCGCCGGCGCCATCATCAATGCAGAGGCTCACGAGCTGCGCCCTGCGCTCAACGGTTTTCTGCTGTTCGTCTGCCTGTTCGCCGGCTATTTCATGCTCCGCCCGATCCGCGAATCGATGGGCATCACTGCCGGCGTCGAGAACTTGCAGTGGCTGTTCACCGCGACCTTCCTGGTCATGCTGGCGGCCGTGCCGCTGTTCGCCTGGCTCAGCGCACGCGTGCCGCGCCTGCATTTCGTGGACTGGGTGTACGGATTCTTCTGCACCAACCTGCTGTTGTTCGCCGCCTTGTTCCTGGGCGAGGAAAGCCCGTGGCTGGCGCGCGTGTTTTACGTGTGGATATCGGTCTACAACCTGTTTGTCGTATCGGTCGCCTGGAGCCTGATGGCCGATGTATTCGACAGTGCCCAGGCCAAACGTCTGTTCGCGTTCATCGCGGCGGGCGCCAGCGTCGGCGGCCTGAGTGGCCCTGCGCTGAGCGCCTTGCTGATCGGTCCGCTGGGTGAGTCCGGCCTGATGCTGCTGGCCGCTGTTCTGCTGGCCGCTGCGATGTGGTTCAAACGCCAGCTGATGCGCTGGCGTGAACGGGGTGGCGCAGGACGCCCCGATGCCGCGCCGAGCGAAAGCCCTAGCAGGCCGTTGCCGGGCAATCCGTTCAGCGGTATGACGGCCGTTCTGAAATCACCCTATCTGCTCGGCATCTGCGGTTTTGTGGTGCTGCTGGCGACAGTCTCCACCTTCCTTTACTTCGAGCAGGCACGCGTCGTCGCCGAACACTTCCCGGACCGCGAGGCGCAGGTGCGCGTGTTCGGCATCATCGACTTTGTCGTGCAGGCGGGCGCCCTGCTCTGTCAGCTGTTCATCACTGGACGCCTCGCGCAAAGGCTCGGCGTCGGCGTGCTGTTGGCCATGGTGCCGCTGATCATGTGTGCTGGGTTTATCGGACTGATCTTCGCGCCCAGCTTTGGCCTGATCGCCGCGCTGATGATCGTGCGCCGCATCGGTGAATACGCCTTCGTGCGTCCAGGCCGAGAGATGCTGTTTGCCCCGCTCGATGCCGAAAGCAAGTACAAGGCGAAGAACTTCATCGACACCGTGGTCTACCGCGCCGGCGACGCCATCAGTGCCTGGGCAAAAAGCGCGCTGGACGCCCTCAGCCAAGGTGCAGGCATGGCAGCGCTGGTCGGCGCGTTGTGCGCACTGCTGTGGGGGCTGCTGGGATGGCGACTCGGCGAGCGGGCGGACCGCCGAGCCAGTGTGGCGGGAGCGCGGCAAAACCCAGCGTAGCGTTCAACGGTCATTGACTGAGACAGGCATTGCCGTAGAATCGCCCGCCCAAAAAATCAGCTTGCAGAGCGAGAAGGAGCTTCGATGCAACGGGTGATGATTGTTGGTCAGCCTGGGTCTGGCAAAAGTACGTTGGCGCGCAGGCTTGGTGAGCGCACGGGGTTGCCGGTCGTGCATATCGACACGATCCATTGGCAGCCAGGCTGGATCGAGCGAAGCCCGGATGAGAAGACCCGACTCTGCCTGGAGGTCGAGGCGCGTGATCGCTGGATATTCGAAGGTGGCCATTCAACCACTTGGGAAAATCGCGTCGCCCGTGCAGATCTGCTGATCTGGATCGATCGTTCGCCACCGCTTCGATTCTTGCGCGTCCTGCGTAGAACGCTGCTCAACCACGGTCAGTCTCGGCCCGACTTGCCGGAAAACTGCCCCGAACAGCTGGCGAACCTGCCGGAGTTTCTAAAGTTCATGTGGCGGACGAGAAAAACCTCGCGAGCCAAAATGCGCCAATTCGTGTCAACGGCGCCATCGGCTTGCCGGGTGGTTCATCTGCGGTCGAATCGAGAGACGAGGATTTTTCTTGAAAGCATTCGCCCTGCACAGGGCCAGACTTTGCAGACTGACTGACGGCTGACCGCCCCACCAGGGAACTGCGGGTGCATGGCATCGTCCGAGCTTAAGCGTTTAAGCAAACTGCTCGCCACGAGGTTTCCGTTTGAAAGCTGCCATCGTCAAAAAATACCGTCTGATCATCAAGACCCTGGGTTACGTGGGCTGGTCTTTGTTCTGGTTGCTGCTCTGGGACATCGCCGTCACCGTCGACTTCATGCTGTTTCTCAACGCCAAGCTGAACCTGCCGTTGATGCCGCTGACCTTGCTCGGTTCGGCGTTGATCGTGTTGATCAGTTTTCGCAACAGCAGTGCTTACAACCGCTGGTGGGAAGCGCGGACGCTGTGGGGGTCGATGATCAACAATTCCCGCAGCTTCGCCCGGCAGGTGCTGACGCTGCTGGACGATGCTGGTGGCGAGGTTAATCCGGTCAAATCCACGCTGTTGCGCCGCCACGTGGCCTACGTGAATTGCCTCGCCGCGCACCTACAGGGCCAGCCATGTCCCGACGAGGTGCGCGCGTTTATTCCCGCCGAAGAATTCGCCCGCAGTGGCACAACCAATAACTTTGCCAACGATATCCTCACCGGCTCGGCGACTCTGCTCGCTCGCGAATACAAGGCCGGGCATCTGGACAGTATTCGCCTGGCGCGGCTCGAGTCGACCCTAGTGGATCTGTCCAACAGCCAAGGCGGCATGGAGCGGATCGCCAATACCCCGCTGCCCTACCCTTATGTGTATTTCCCACGGCTGTTCATTTCGCTGTTCTGCCTGATCGTCCCGATAGGTCTGGTGGAATCCCTCGGCTGGTTCACGCCGCTGGCGTCGACCGTGGTCGGGTTCATGCTGCTGGCCATCGAGCGCATCGGCACCGATCTGCAAAGCCCGTTTCGCCACAGCGAACACCAGATTCAAATGGAAGCGCTGTGCGAAACCATCGAAAAGAATTTGCAGTCAATGCAGCGTGATTCGTTGGGGGATGTACGCAGGGTTGAGGAGCCCGCTTGAGGCGCTGCTTTAGCAGCAGCGCTTTTCATCAGATGCGGAGCGGCTATTGACGAGTGTCCGCCTCCTCGGCCGGATAAAACTCGCCCTGCTTGCCCATTTCTTCGAGTCGTTCGCGCGCTACCGCCTCAACACGGGCCACTGCGTCTCGATCGTCAGGGTCAACCAACTGCAAGCACAGGCGTCGAACATTTTGGTCATGGGTGCCCTCGCTGAGCATTTCGTGGGTGAAGACTTGCTCTCCACGCCACAGGCATAACTGGGTATGAGTCCCGCCGAGCCATATCTCGTTGATTGATTCAAGATCAGTGGTTGCCAGTTGATCCACGGTGATTGTCTTATCCATTGCGCCGTACCTGTAAAAATGTTCGTAGACAGGTACGACTAGCGGGCACAGTGGGTCGTTCCAAGCGTCGCACTTTCCCACCGCATCCGCGGTATATCCTCCTCCCAAAACGTCAATTTTTCCGAGCCCAACTCCCAAACATCACATCACCGACGTAGATACCCGAAGAAGCTGATCGCTCCTGATCCAGACGCGTCTGCAACGTTTCAATGTCGACCTCCTCTGCACTGGCCACCCCTAACGCAATGATTCGCGGCAAGCATGCTCGAACGATGGCGCCAAGGCTGTACGGCGTATCAGGCGTTTGTACCAGGCACTCGGCTCGCACGCTTTCAACGGTCAAGCCTGCCTGAGTGAAAATGCCGTGCAGGTTGAACCCGATGTGCAAATCCGCTCCTTCGCGAGCAAGCATTTGCTGTAACCAACGTTGCGCTCTTGCATGCAAAGGGAAAGGCTCGACGCTGGCAGGCGCCATCGTCGTATCGTGTTCCTGGAAGACCATGATCCCGCCGGGACGTAGACATCTCGACAGCGCTCGGATCGTCGCCACCGCATCCGGTTGATACATGAGGACACGCCTGCCGACGATGGCGTCAAAACTGCCGATAGAGTCTGGCAATTCCAAGAGGTCTCCCTCAAGAAAGGTCAGCGCATGTCCTGCGGTGCGCTGGCGTGCAACGGCAATGGCAGCGGCATCGTGATCAACGCCGATGATCTCCCCGTCTCTTCCCACGAGATCACACAGCAAAAACGAAACATCACCCGAACCGCAACCTACGTCCAGGATTCGCATCCCTTCACCAATGCCCGCATCGATCAGCAAGCGTGTGGTGAAGTCGAGTCGGTTGAGCGGCATTATCAAATTCCCTGAGTTTTCTGAAAAATCATGGCAGGCGCATCAGTCATCTGGCCCCCAACAGCGCTTCATCCTTCGCCACCGCACGTTTGTAGGCCTCGCGGCTGGTCAACTTCTGGGCATAGGCGAGAAACGCAGGCCTGGGCGGCAAGGTTTGCAAGCCTAACCCCCAGCCAATGTGGGAGCCAACATAAACGTCTGCAGCGGTGAAGCGTTCCCCGGCGATAAACGGATGCGCCAATACCGCGCGCTCGAGCTGATCGACCGTGCGCTCATAGCTTCCGTAGCCAAAGAAAAACTCCTGATCCGGCGTCGGGTTGAAACTGGCGCGGTAGTTGGTGACCGCCTGCTCCAGCGGTCCCGCAGCGAAAAACATCCACCGGTAATAAGCGGCGCGCTCCGCTGCCACTGGCGCCAGCCCGGCTTCGGGAAATGCCTGAGCCAGATAGGCACAGATGGCGGCGGTTTCTGTTATGGTTTGCCCGTTATGCACCAGGGCCGGGATCTTCCCCATCGGGTTAACGTCGCGAAAAAAACTGGCGCGCGAACCATCAGCGTCGTTCATCGTCGGCGCCGCCAGCGCAGCACCACCCCAGCGGTCAGACTGACTGGTCGACTGGTAATCCATCACCACCGTCTCATACGCGCAGCCGATTTCTTCGAGCATCCAGCGCACCATACGGCCGCGAGAATTGGGGTTGGTATAGAAAGTCATTGTCATCGTGAGCTCCTTTTGGCTCGGTGTGTTGACGACAATGGTAAAAGCGAAGCGGTATGAGCCTGTGGGCGCCTTCCGCCAGAATACTTGCAGAACGCGCCATTGGCGGCGCATTGCATCACGCATCACCGCTATCCTGCAGTTCGGAGTCTGGAAATGCCGCACCTTCACACCAGCGCCGAGCGGTGTAAATTACCCAGGGTATTCTGGGAATCAATAGCGCAGCTGGGACTGGATCCCTCGTTGATTGAGCAACATGCTCAACTGCCCCCTGACCTTCATTTGAACGAATCGACCTTTGTCAGCACACAGCAGTTGTTCGCTGTCTGGAACGCCATTGAGGCGCTTTCGGCGGATCCGGCTTTTGCGATAAAAATGGTTCGCGACACGCCCAGTGCGAAGCACAAAATGGCGTTCATCACGGCGTTATATGCTGCTGATTATCGCGACGGACTTGCGCGGTTGGCGCGCTTGCAGCGCCTGTGCAGTCCCGACAAATTATCCATGGTCGAGCGCCAGAACACTGTGTCATTCACGATTCAGTGGCCATCCGGCACGGGGCCTGCGCCCTATCTTTCAGTGGAGGCGTGTTTTGCCTTGGTACTGGAGCTCGGTCGACGAGGCACCGGAAAACACATCACGCCTATGTCATTGAGCTTGCGGCGGCCAAAGCCACCGCTGGAAACTCATTCGGATTATTTCGCCTGTCCCATCAACTGCGGCGCCAGCCATGACGAGATGATCTTGAGCGCCTCTGATCTTGACCGGCCGTTTCTGCAACACAATGCGCAGGTGCTGCACATGATGAGCCCCGGCCTCGATGCCGCATTACGCGCAATCGAGGCGCCGGTTGGCTTCTGTGAGCAGGTCATTGAAATATTCAAGCGCACGCTGGCGAACGGACGGCCAAGTTTGCAACACCTCGCCAGAGAACTGTTGCAGAGCGAGCGAACCTTGCAGCGCCGTTTGGCGTCCGAGGGCACGACCTTCAACGCACTGCTCAACGAGGCGAGGCGTCAAGTTGGGTTGCAGCTGCTGGCTGATACGAGCCTGGAGCTCAAAGAGGTGGCGTATCTTCTGGGTTATGACGACGTCAACTCTTACTATCGGGCCTTTCGGCAGGTGGAAAAGGTTACGCCCAGTCAGTGGCGTCGTTCTTTCAATACCTGATATGAACCAGGCGTGAAGCAGCCGCTACCCGCTCTCAAAATGATGTCCGCTCTAGTTGGCGATAAATTTGTTGTTGGTTTTACTCGTCGTACTGTCAACAAACCAAATCGAGCCCCCATCTGTTAACACTTTGCTGCATTCCTTACCGTATTTTTGATAGGCAACGCAGATCACATCCCCCGTAATCACCCAACTTCCTGACTGCATGGACTCGCTGGAGATCTGAATTTGTGCAGTTCCGTCAGCGCTTAATACTTGAGAGAAAGGATAACCAGTGGACGTTACGCTGGAATATTTTCGGCCTATGACCGTAGTTTTTATTTCGCTGCCCGTTAGCTGCTTAGCGGTCGCCGGTGCGTCCGCATGGGCGTCGAGCGCAGCTTGATTACCGGACGAAGCGCAGCCAATCATAAATAGCATGGCAACCGCACAAAAAAGGAGCTTTTTCATAACTATCACCTTTTCGCTTATTGAAGCGCTATAGAAGTACCGGACTTATATTAGACACGGAACGGATCGACAATATATTCGATTACTATAAAGCCAATAGCACTCCCACCTATCCACCCCCAAACTGTAAAGCAATCGGACACAATTCGATTTAGTTCGGTAGCGTCGCCGCCATTCAATTTTGCGAACTCACACTATTTAACTTAACTATGTAGTGCTGGCGCCCAATTGGCGATTTCCGCCCATAGCGAGCCATCAGAAATGACCGCTGAAGTCGAAAGCAAACGATGCTCCAAAGCCTTGTCACCAGACAGTCACGCCAATTCACTAATCTTCCCATCCCCACCGTCGCCCCAAGAGCCCGCATTCCAAAATGCCGCCCATCGCAACTGCATCCCCAACCCGGCAAAAAATCATCCTGCGCTCCGACAACCTCACCTCTTCCGACTTCGGCGCCCTGTTCTCCAGGCTCTTCGGCAACCGCTACGCCGATACTCCGCCGCCACCTTCCAGCATCATCATCGGCGGGGTCTACGGGCGGCACGACGGGGTGAGTTTTCGGCGTATGCATTACCACGGCGACTTCAGCGTCACCCTCCCCGATCCGCAGAACGAAATCACTTTCGTCATCCCCACCGCCGGCAAGATCGTTTTCAACCACGCCACCGAGTCCATCGGCATGGCGCACATCGGTCTGGCGATCGACAAGGCGGATATCCGTTCGATGCGTTTTGTTGACGATCACGCGCATCACGGCATTTCGATCAATCGTCTGCAGCTCACCGAGCGGTTGTCGGCGCTGCTGGAGAAACCGGTCGTGCAGAAGATCGTGTTTGAGCCAAGCGTGGATCTGAATACCCCGGAATTTCAGGGCCTCAAGGCGTTGATTGATCTGGCCACGGGCACTGAGTTCGATGCCTTGATCAACAGCGGCACGTTGATGCCGTCACGGTTGCGCGAGATGTTGATCGATGCGGTGCTGGAGGCGTGGCCGCACAACTTCACCGAGGCATTACGGCGGCCGGCGCCGTGCGTGGCGCCGCGGCATGTGAAGGTGGCGATGGAGTTTATTCAGGCGCATCCGCAACAGCTGGTCAGCGGTGGGGATCTGGCGCGGTTGAGCCATGTCAGCCAGCGCGCATTGCAGGAAGGTTTTCGACGTTTTGTCGGGATGTCGATCGTCGCTTATCAGCGGCAGGTGCGTTTGCAGCGCGCCTATGAGGCGTTGGTGCGCGGGCATGCAGGCTCCGTGACGGAGGTGGCGTTGAGCTTTGGCTTCAGTAATGTCGGGCGCTTTTGTCAGTATTTTCAAAGCGCTTACGGCGTAAGCCCAGCGGAGCTGAAGGCCAGGCGTTGACCATTCGGTCCGGCGAAACCTGCATTTGATTGAACAGCAGGAATCTCAGGGCGACTAACCCAGACAGGTCGTTTGACGGCACCGCCGATTCAAGCGGCGTTTACCTGGCTGCGGCCGGCGCTGCGCTTCTGCGCTAGCGTCTTCGCAGGCTTCGCAAGGGGGTTTCAATGACTGAGGATTTCATCGGCTTTTTCACGACGCACACACTTCTGGGAATTTCACTGGCGAACTGGGTCTTGGCGTTGCTCGCCGCAACGCTCAGTTATCTGCTGACCACCACGGCGATCCGCTTCGTTTTCCGCAAGGTGCAGGCGCGGGCCACTGCCGGCAATGGGCATCTGACGTACATGGCCAGCGAAGTGCTGGCGGCGACCAGCACCACGTTGCTGCTGTTGGCATCGATTCTGGTCGGCATCGGTTTGCTGGATTTGCCCGAGCGCTGGCTCGGGCGGGTCAGCAGTTTGTGGTTCGTGGTGGCGGCGTTGCAGGTCGGCCTGTGGACCAACCGCGCGCTGGCGCTGGGGCTGCATCGCTATTTTTCGCGGCATAACGCGACCGGCTCCTTTCAAGCGAGCGCCTTGGCGACCCTGAGCCTGTGGGGCGTCAAGGTATTGCTGTGGGCGGTGATTCTGCTGGCGATGCTGTCGAACCTGGGCGTCAACATCACTGCATTCGTCGCCAGCCTGGGTGTCGGCGGTATCGCGGTGGCGCTGGCGGTGCAGAACATTCTCGGCGACGTGTTCGCCTCGCTGTCGATTGCCGTCGACAAGCCGTTTGAGGTGGGCGATTTCATCGTCGTCGGCACGCTGGCCGGTACGGTCGAGCACGTCGGCCTGAAGACCACGCGCATCCGCAGTCTCGGCGGTGAGCAGATTGTCATGGCCAACGCCGACATGATCGGCAGCACTATTCAGAACTACAAACGCTTGCAGGAGCGTCGAGTGGTGTTCGAATTTCGTCTGACTTACGAGTGCACCAGCGAACAGATCCGCCAGATCACCCAACGCGTTGAAAGCATCATCAAGAACGAAAAACAGGCGCGCTTCGACCGCTGCCATTTCCGCAGTTTTGGTGAGAGCGCGCTGGAATTCGAGACGGTATATATCGTTCTGGACGCCAGCTACAACGTCTACATGGACGTGCAGCAGCGTATCAATCTGGCAATCATGGAAGCGGTGGCCGAGCTGGACGCGACGTTCGCCTTCCCGGCGCGCACCGTGCATGTCGCCTCGCTGCCCGAACCCACCGCGCAACCGGCACGCACACAGCAACCTTCGCGTGCGCAGCATGCTTGAGCGCAAGAGCCCGGCAATTTGCCGGGCTCGCTGTGTTCAAAACGCGTAACTGGCCTTGAGTCCGCCATTGAAACCATGGCTGTCACCGCCACCGTTGGCCCCGACCTCAGCGCCCACACTCAGGGCGCCGAGGTTGGCCATCAGATTAACGCCGCCGCTGAACTGGTCGCGATTGTCGAACGCCGCGCGCTGCTCGATATCCAGCCCCAGCAGATGACCTGCGCTGTCGACTTGCTGATCGCCGAGCGCACGTTCATAGCCCACGCGAACGCCCGGGACCAGCTGCCACGCCCCCATCGTCACCGGGGCGAATGACACTTCGAGATTGGCTACCGCGCTACGGCGGGTCTGCTCGATGCCATCGACGTCGAGCGCCAGTTCACTGCCCTTCTCTTTGAAACCTTGCAAGTCGAGATGACTGACGCGAAAGCCCAGGCTCGGTTCGAGAGTCACGCCGTTGAGCGGTGCGCGATAACCCAGCGCCAGGGTCGCGCCGGTGAGATTGCCGTGAGTGTCGCCCTTGGCAGTGCCGAGACCACCGCCAAGCTCGCGTTTGCTGTCGTAGTCGACGTAACCGGCGCTGGCGTTGGCATCGACAAACATGCCGCGCTCAAGGCTGGTGAGGCCGTAACGCGCACCGAGGTTGAGGAAGGTGAAGTCCGTATCGGCCTCGCCACCCGCGCCGCCCACGCTGCCCTTGCTGTAGCCAAAGCCGCCGCGCGCGCTGAGTTGTTCGTTGAAGCGCTGGGTAATGCCGAGCATCAGGCCCTGGCTGTGTTCGTTGCTGCTCTCGGCATGGGTCGAGCCGTCAGTGCCGAGGTAGCCGGCAAGCGCGGTGGTCCAGAGGCGGTATTGGCCGATCTTCAGATCGCTGCCGCTGGCGAACGGTGCGGCGGCTTGTTCGATCATCGCGTTCTGCCGCAGCAGGTAGCTGGCCGCATCAGCGTGGACCTGACCGCCGACTTGCGATTCGACACCGCCCAGACTGCCGGCGTCGATCGCCGATTGCAGGTAGTAGTTGTAGGCGCTGTAGGTGCCGGACAGCTCGGAGTTCTGCAGCTGGCGCAGCAACTCGGCACCAGCGGCGGCATTGCCGATCAGCCCGGCCTGACCCGGCAAGCTGTTGTACTCGACCAGTTTGCCGCGCAGTACGTAAATGGTTTCCTGGGACAGACCGAGGCCCTGCTTGAGGTAGTTGTCCATGCTGCCGTACTCGGCGGCGACCTGGTCGAGACCGGCCTGCAAATAACTGGCCTGCACGCCGAGCAGCGGCTCGTAGACAGCGGCCATGCTCGGCGGCAAGGCTTTCAAGGTCGCGGCAACTCGGGCGGCGGTGTAGTCGTTAGTCGCCAGGTAGTTGGCCATGATCGTCGCCTCATCAACGCCAGCGATGCTCTGCAACACGGCGGCGGTCCAGCCGGTGCGGTCCTTGCCGGCGGTGCAGTGAAACAACTGCGCGGCGTCGACACTGGCCAGCTCATTGAACAACTGGCCGAACTGCCCGCGCATGCCGGCATCGCTGACGAAAGCGCGGTTGGTTTCCTCCATCATCGCCACGGCCTCGGCGGCGCTGTGGAACGAGATATTGGTGATGTTCGCACCAGAGGTGGTGCTGCCGATGATGTCGATATTGCGATAGGCCGCGCCCGTGATCATCGTGTCGGGCGTAGCGGCAATTTCGCTGGGCGTGCGCAGGTCGTAAATGGCTTTGATGCCAAGCCCATTGAGTGTCGCCAGATCCGCCGTCGACGGCGTCAGTGCGTTGGAACGGTAGAACACGCCGCTGCGCATAACGCCGTCGTGGGCGGTGGAGTACGCGGTGGTGATGCCGGCGATGTCGCGAAAGTTGTCGATGCCGCTCAAGCGCGGCGTGTCGAGGCTGACAGGCTCGGCCGCGTGGGCAGCGGCGATGGACAGGCTCAGAACGGACAGCGAACACAGAAGACGTTGGAACACAGTGCAGCCTCATGAAATCAGCGTTGGGCTGGTCACTATGGGCAGACGAGTGGGAGGGAATATGACAGTTTCGGCTGGCTACAAAATGCCTGCGCGAATGGGCCGTGGAGTGCGTGATCGGTATCAATCCTGCTTGGATGTGTTGAAGATCCCTGTGGCAGCGAGCCTGCTCATGAAAGCGGCGTGTCAGCCGATTATATTCAAACTGAAAAAAAGCTTTCGCGAGCAGGCTCGCTCCCACAGGGTTTGGGGAAGTATCCGTTTTTTCAATTTGTCGCGCGCAGCGACAACCCCTTATAAGACTGCCATCACTTTCAAGAACAAGAGGCTGTACCCATGAGCAACGCCTGGAACGAAGGTTATTTCACCGACGAAGGCTACACCTACAGCTATAGCCGGGAGATCAATCCGGTGTTCCTGCGTTACTGCCTGTTGTTGCGCGGGTTCGCCACGCTGGAAAGCAACGAAGGCGTGCACTGCGAACTGGGCTTCGGTCAGGGCGTGTCGATCAACATCCACGCCACCGCCAACCCGGGTTCGTTTGTCGGTACGGACTTTCACCCGGGTATGGCGGCCCATGCCATCGAACTCGCGACTGCCGCCAACAACGGCGCCCGCCTGTATGACGACAGCTTCGAACAGCTGCTGGCGCGCAATGATCTGCCGCAGTTCGACAGCATCAGCCTGCATGGCATCTGGACCTGGGTCAGCCGCGACAATCAAAAACTGATCGTCGAATTCGCCCGCCGTCACCTGAAGCCGGGCGGCATGCTTTACGTCAGTTACAACTGCTTCCCCGGCTGGTCGCCGTCGGCGCCGCTGCGCAATCTGTTCAGCCTGCATGACCGCTTTGCCAATGCCTCGTCGCGCTCCGACCAGCGCATCGACGCCGCACTGCAATTTTCCGAAGCACTGCTCGCGGCCAACCCGAAATACGCCGCTGCGGCGCCGAGTCTCGGCGCGCGGCTGCAGAGCATCAAGGGTCAGGATCGTCACTACGTCGCCCACGAGTATTTCAACCGTGACTGGAATTGCATGTACTTCGCCGACATGGTCGACGCGCTGGCCTCGGCCAAACTCGACTACGCCACCACGGCAGTGCCGCTGGATTCGGTCGCCCCGCTCAACCTGAGCGCTGAAGGCATGGACTTTCTGGAAACCATCGAACATCCGATCATGCGCGAGCAAGCGCGGGACTACTTCGTCAACCAGCACTTCCGCCGCGACCTGTACGTACGTGGCGCGACCCGCCTGTCCGCTGCCGAACGCCGCGCGAGGATGCTGCACAGCCGTTTCGTGCTGCTGCAACCCTGGGAAACCGTGGCGGGCTCGGTCAGTGGTCCCGCCGGCGAAGCGACGCTGCAACCGGAGATTTACGGCCCGGTGCTCGATGCACTGGCGGCACAGAACTATGCGGCCAAATCGATGCGCCAATTGCTGTCCGAGGCTGCGCTGGCTTACGACGACCTCGAACAAGCCCTGGCCGTGCTGATCGGTATGGGCGCTGTCGCTCCGTGCCAGAGCGAGGCCGCCGAGTCGCAGGTCAGCGGTCGCTGCGCCGCGCTCAATCTGCAACTGTGCAAACGCTCGCTGTACGGCGCCAACATCCAGACCCTGGCCAGCCCGGTCACTGGCGGTGGCGTGACGGTCAACCGCTTCCAGCAGTTGTTCCTGATTTCGATCAAGCAAGGCAAACAGCAGCCAGCCGAGTGGGCGCAACTGGCGTGGAGTGTGATCAGCGAACAAGGTGAAGTGCTGGTAGAGAACGGCCAGCCGCTGCTCACTGCCGAAGCCAACATTGCGGCCCTGACCGCACAGGCGCAGGTATTCGCCGAGCAGACGCTGGTGGTGCTGAGGGCGTTGAAGATAGCTTGATTGCCAACGAACCATTGTGGGAGCGAGCCTGCTCGCGAAAGCGCTGGATCAGCCGCCAAATCGGTGACTGACGTACCGCATTCGCGAGCAGGCTCGCTCCCACATTGGTCGTGGAACAGGGTCAAGCCAACCGTCCTGTTTCCGGAACTTTCCGCCCTCTGCCGTCCGTCCAGCCGGCCTGCAATAAACGAAATTTCCGCTCCACCCACTCCTCACAACTATGCATGCGCTAACGCCCATCAGGGCAAAAGCGCGATAGCCTGGTCTGAGGAAAATTTGAATGTTCATACATAACAAGCGACTTCAGTACACCGTTCGCGTGGCCGAGCCCAACCCTGGTCTGGCCAATCTGCTGTTGGAACAATTCGGGGGCGCCAATGGCGAACTGGCCGCAGCAGCGCGCTATTTCACCCAAGCCTTGGCCGAGGAAGATCCGGGGCGCAAAGACCTTCTGCTGGACATTGCCACCGAAGAATTGAGCCATCTGGAGGTGGTCGGCTCGATCATCGTCATGCTCAACAGAGGTGCCAAGGGTCAACTCGCCGAGGGCGTTCAAGAGGAAGGCGAGCTGTACCGTGCGCTGAATGGCGCCGGTAATGACTCGCACATCACCAGCCTGCTGTACGGCGCAGGCGCGCCTCTGGTCAATTCCGCTGGCGTACCTTGGACGGCGGCGTATGTGGATTCGATCACTGAGCCTACTGCCGACTTTCGTTCGAACATCGCAGCCGAAGCGCGGGCGAAAATCCTCTACGAACGTTTGATCAACATCACCGATGATCCGGGCGTGAAAGAGGCGCTTGGCTTTTTGATGACGCGGGAAATCGCCCATCAACAGTCCTTCGAAAAAGCCCTGCATTCGATCCAGCCGAACTTCCCGCAGGGCAAATTGCCTGGCATGCCGGAGTTCACCAACAAGTACTTCAATATGTCTGGCGAGCCCAACGTGCGCGGTCCCTGGAACGAGGGCGGTGCGTGGGAGTACGTGGAAAACCCAGAGCCTGCGGTCGACGGCGGTGACGGTCTGGCGACCGTCAGCCTTCCGGCTGAAGACGAACAGGTGCTGGAAGCGATGAAGACCCGTACAGCCTCTGACCCACTCAGCGAGCCGGTGACCGGTGCTGACCTGGGCTCCGGCTATGTGCAAGGCAAAGATGTCTGAACCCGTCCGGCGGCCCCGGACCGGGGTCGCCACTTGCTCAAGGAAAACCACATGAAAAGCAGCAAAGTCCTGGCACTGACCTCTGAACATTTTCAACGTTTGATGGAACAGGCATCTGCGGGTTTCGAGCTCGACTGCAAACAGGCCTGTCGAGGATTGAAAGTCAGCATGGCGGTGAATGTATTCGGCTTGGGCACCCTGCTGCCGAATAATTTCGCCGATCAAGCCACAGTCCAGCAATCGGAGGTGGCAGCCATCCATTGACCGCGAACTGGCCGGAAGACTTGCTGCTCTGTGAGCCGAGTGTTGCCACCGTCTTCAATGCAGAACCGGGCGTTCAGAAAAGTACCGCCGCCGCTTCCCTCATGAAGATCTCGACGGTCTTTGGCCCTATTCCTTCAAACTCGGACAGGCGCTTCTCCAGCGCCTTACGGTCCGCGCTCGCGGCCACGATGTTACTGACCTTACCGGCGTACTCGCTGTTGAGCTTGTTGGCCAACGCGAGCAGTCGCGACGCCGTGCTTTCGTCGTAGCGCACGTAACGCGCCTGCCCCAGCATCGACACCAACTGACGGTGGGTGCACTGCGCGAGCTTTTGCGGGGTGTCTTTGTGATGCTGCTCTACTATGACTTGATACGCCTTGGCGGCAATGGCGCCCTGAATCCTTTTGCCCATCAGAAAACTCGCCAGCAGCCATTTGAACAGGCCGGTTTCGTTGGCATTGCGCAGGTCGATGTTCAATTCACCGGCCGTGATGATATCGCTCACAAGTCTCACCTCAAGGCGCGCTTCAATTACAGATGTTGACCCGGCACGGCTTTGAACGATCCAATCGCGACCGCCTGGCCAAGGCAGTAAATTGAATTCCAGGTGGAAAAGGATGGTCATCTTTCAAGAGATGAGAGATGACAAGCATAAGGACCCTCAGATGCTCGGTCGTAAGATGCCCAAAACCAAGGGGCATGACGCCGCAGAAACCGCTCCCATCAAAGCTGCCAGCGAGATAGCCGCTTTCCGCCTGACAGTCATCTTCATGCTGACGGTCATTCTGGCGTTTCTCGGCGTGGAGGGATGGCGAACCTGGCGTGACTATCATGCAGCCTTCTCGTCGGCGCGTGATTCGGTCACCAACCTCGCGCGGGCAACCGCGCAACATGCCGAAGACGCCATCCGCCAGGTCGATGTGTTGACCGCCGCCCTGGGCGAGCGCGTCGAAGGCGACGGTCTGCAGAACATCGACGTACCGCGCATCCACAACTTGCTGGTGCAGCAGGCCAAATTGATGCCGCAGTTGCATGGACTGTTTATCTACGGCCCGGACGGCAAATGGATCGTCACCGACAAGGAAATGATCCCGGACCCGGCGAACAATGCCGATCGCGACTACTTCCAGTATCACCGCGCCAACACCGATCGAAACGTGCGTATCGGTGATGTCGTCAAAAGCAAATCCACGGACGACCTGATCATTCCGATTTCCCGCCGATTGAATAACCCGGACGGCTCCTTCGCCGGCGTGCTGCTGGGGACGATCAAGGTCAGTTATTTCGTCGACTATTACGGCGATTTCAAAATCGACGACAAGGGTGCACTGGTGCTGGCGTTGCGCAATGGAACCATTCTCGTGCGTCGCCCCTTCATCGCTTCGGTAATCGGTCAGAGCCTCGCCGACAGTGAGGTGTTCAAGAACTACCTGCCCTTTTCCAATCAAGGGATCGCCGAGGTCCGAGCCGTCGTCGACGGCACCAAGCGTCTGTACGGTTACAGAGCTTTGAGCACCTATCCGTTGGTAGTCGAAACCGGACTGTCCCGCGAATCGATCATTGCGCCGTGGCGCTGGGACCTGATCAAAACCGGCTTTGTGTTGATGTCGGTGATCACCGCGTTCACGGTCTTCGGACTGATCGTCTTGAGGCAACTGCGCCAGCGGATGGTGATGGAAAAGGATTTGCGCAAGGCACACCAGGCCATGAAGGACATGGCCTTGACGGACAGCCTGACCGGGCTGGCCAACCGTCGGCGACTGGACACTGCCTTGATTGACGAAATTCGTCTGGCCAGACGCCAGGGTTCGTCGATCTCACTGATCATGATCGACGTCGATCACTTCAAACTCTACAACGACAGCTATGGGCACGCGGCAGGTGATGATTGCCTGAGCGCCGTCGGCCAGGCCATTGCGCAGGCGGTAAAACGGCCGGGTGATCTCGCCGTGCGCTATGGCGGCGAGGAGTTTTCCGTGTTGCTGCCCAACACCGATATTCGCGGGGCGGCGCTTGTGGCTGAGGAAATTCTTGAGGCCATTCGATCCTTGCGAATGGAGCACAAAGCCCATCCACTGGGTCACGTCACCGCCAGTGCAGGTATTGCGGTTGGCAAACCGGCCGAACATGAAGTGAGCCCTGCCACTCTTATCGAGTCGGCTGACAAAATGCTTTATGCCGCGAAGCAGAAAGGCAGGGATCGCTGCTGTATCGGCGAGGAAGTGCTCGGCGCCTAGCCACCGCTCTTCAACGGGAGCGCAGCATCACGGCTGCGCGAACCCGCTGTACGCCAAACACCGTCATGCGCAGGAATTCCTGGTGACTGACCGGCAAGTGCTGGCAGTCCAGGCCGCGCTTGAGTTTGCTGTGGTCGACATCAGGATCATGCAAGTAAACGAAGTCCTCGTCACACCCGGTGATGATGACCCAATGCGGCGCTTTCAAGCGGGTGAATCGGTAGCTGCTGATCAGCACCAGCGGCTTGTATCCGGCCGCCAACGCAGCGCCGATCTGCAGATAATCACCCAGAACCTGCTCGACTTGCGTGGCAGCCAGTTCCTGGGCAAACCCATCCTCGACCAGTTTCATGATCGACTTCTTCTCCGTGCTGCGTACGCCGTGAAGAAAAAGCGAGCCCGGGTGACTTACCTCAAGGCGCACATCGAAACCGCGCCGCCAGGCCGCCAGTGCGAGGCCCTGAGGACTGCAGCCACCGTGCCCCGCCGTCATGAAAATGGTGGTTGCCTCGCGCCACAACTGGATTTCCTCCGCTCGGGTCATGGCACGGTTCGCATCGATGGCGGACATGGCCATCAGCAGGCACGCGGCGCCGCAGGTGAACTCGGTGGTCTGCTGGTAATACGGCACTTGCCGGGCGGGCGCTGGTGTTTCGCGCAGGATGCGTTTCTCGTAGCGCAACGCCTCGCAGTGGTCTTCGTAGTAGTCCTCGACACTGGCAAAGCGTTGATAGCCGTTGGCTTCGTAGAGGCGGATGGCAGCGCTGTTGTCAGCGCGCACCTCCAACCGCAGCCATGCGCAGTTGCGCGCCAATGCGCAGGCCTGGGCCTGTTCCAGCAAACGCTGGCCAAGTTGATGTCCGCGCCACGCAGGGCTGACCGCAATCGAATACAGGCGTCCAAGTGAGGTGCCACGGTGAAAAAGCACCAGTGCGTAACCGCAAAGGATTGCGCCTGAGGTAACGACAATCAACGCGGCATTGGCTCTACTGAGCATCCAGCTGAAGTTGCGCTGATTCAACCGGTCGAGGGTAAAACACACCCGCTCCAATTCGACCAGATCGTCGATATCGTCCATGGATGCAAAGCGAAAATCAAAAGACATGACCGCACCGTAAAGTTTGAGTAACGAACCGGGACAGACCGAAAGGCCCGTGATTTATTGAAGCGGCGTCTTCTTCAACAGGGATTCATTACTCATGTCAGCGGTGCAAGCCAACGTGAACGAAGTATTAGACAAAACCGAGCATTCGACAATCTCCCTCAGCGAGGAACCTCCCAGTATCAAGCCCTCGGGAAGTCGATTGCTCATACTGGTCGAACGCAAGGATGACTGGGCTGATTACCTGCCCAGCGAGAGCCTGATGCTGGCTCAGGATTACCTTGAACACAGCGATGATTTTCCTCATCGCACCCAGGTCATAAACCTCTGCCGCAATTACAAATACCTCGGTCAGGGCTATTACTGCTCATTGCTGGCCGAAGCGCGCGGACACAAGGTTTTCCCCTCGGTACGCACCGTCAGCGAGCTGGCGCGCAAAGCGCTTTACGGGGTCGGGCTGAATGATCTGGAGCGCACCCTGGAGCGGGCGCTGGCGAACCACCCGTACGGCGAAACCGAGGCTTTCACGCTGTCGTTGTACTTCGGCAAGGCCTCGATCGAGACGCTGCAAGAGATCGGCCGTCAGCTGTTCGAGGCGTTCCCCTGCCCTATCCTGCTGGTGGAATTCCGCCGTGGTGAGACCTGGCAGATCGCAGGCATCAAGGCCGGTGCACTGCACAAACTTCGCGATGAACAGCAGCATGTTTTCGCTGATGCACTGGACGCGTTCAATCGCAGGACATGGCGTCAGCCCGCCTCCAAACGTGTGGCCCGCTACGACCTGGCCATCCTGCATGATCCTGACGAAGCCCTGCCGCCTTCTAATCCCGAGGCATTGCAGCGTTTCATCGCTGCGGGCGAACAGCTGGGTATCGATGTCGAACTGATCGAGAAAAAGGACTACGCACGTCTCGCCGAATTCGACGCGCTGTTCATCCGCGAAACAACGCGAGTGGATGATCACACCTATCGGTTCGCGAAAAAGGCTGAAAGCGAAGGCCTTGTGGTGATTGACGATCCGTCGTCCATCCTGCGCTGCACCAACAAGGTTTATCTGGCCGATTTGCTGAAGCGTCGCGGGCTGGGCATGCCGGCAACGGAAATACTCTACAAGGATCGTCCGCAGGAACTCGAAAACGCAGGGCGTCGCCTCGGTTTTCCCTTGGTATTGAAAATCCCCGATGGCTGTTTTTCACGGGGTGTGATCAAGGTCGCCGATGCACAAGCGCTGGCCACGGCCGCGCAGGAGTTATTCGAACACTCGGTGCTGCTGCTGGCGCAGGAGTATTGCTACACCGAATACGATTGGCGCGTCGGGGTGCTCAATGGCGAAGCGCTGTATGCCTGCAGGTATTTCATGTCCAAGGGGCATTGGCAGATTTACAACCACAAGGCGCTGCCCGGCGAGATCAACGGAATGTGCGAGGCGGTGCCGGTCGAGCAAGCCCCGCCCGCAGTCGTGCAGCTCGCCGTACAGACGGCGCGGCTGATCGGCGACGGCCTCTACGGCGTCGACCTCAAGCAGGCGGGCGATCGGGTACTGGTGATCGAAGTGAACGACAACCCCAACCTCGACGCCGGCATCGAAGATGCGGTGCTGGGCGACGAATTGTACCGGCGCGTATTACAGGCTTTTACCCAAAGGCTTGAGCTCAAACACCGTGGCCAAGCGTGGTGAGCAATGATTGAAGGCTATTGCATTGATTGCGGCGCCCTGCACAGGACATCGGAGGACCAGGCGACTGTCTGGCTGTGTGTCGCCCCGGACGCAGCCGAGCAACTGGATTTGCACAGACGCCTGGGCATTGGCGCACAAGCGATAGAGTCGTCGCTGGACCCAGATGAAGTGGCCCGCATCGAGGTCAAGCCAGATCACCTGTTCCTGATCTGGAAGCGTCCGGAAAGCTTCGACGGGCGCGCATTCAACGTTTCGTCCTTCGGAGTGGTGCTGAGCGAAAAACGCCTGGTGGTCATTTGCGCGAGCAACTCGCTGCTTTCGGGTCTTGAGCACGATGCGCAAATGACCGGGCCGCTGGACGTGCTGATGGCGTTACTCGCTGAAAGCGTTCATCACTATCTCGGGCATTTGCGCGTGGTCAAACAGATCGCCCGGGAGATTCAACAGCAATTCACGCGGGCAATGGACAATCAGCAATTGGCGCAGATGTACAACCTGAGCGAAAGCCTCGTGTACTACGTCAATGCGATTCAAAGTAACGGTGCGGTGCTGACGCTGCTGCGCAACCACGGCCAGCGTCAGGGCTTCAGCGACAGTCAACTGGCTGCGCTGAACGATCTGATCGTGGAAAACGAACAAAGCTTTCAGCAGGCCAGAATTCACGCCAAGGTGTTCGCCAACCTCATCGAATCCCACGGCAATCTTGCCAACAACAGCATGAACCGGGCCCTGCGCAAGCTGACACTGATCAACGTCGTATTCCTTCCCTTGAACCTGATCGCCGGCATCGGTGGCATGTCGGAGTTCAGCATGATGACGTCCGGCGTCCCATGGTGGATGTCCTTTCCCGTGCTGATCGCCTGCATGGGCCTCGTAGGCGCGGGGATGGTGCTGGTATTGCGGCGCATGGCCTGAATCCAGAGCACATTCTGCTAACGCCTGCGCCGCATGCGGGCGTCAATTGGTCCGGCTGACCACCCGGATATGCGTAATCCCTACCCGCTCGGCCTGCTCGAGAATCTGCTCTGGCGTCGAATCCGCCGTGGGCATGACCAGGCTGTTTTCTGCATCGCCCAGATGCAGTTCGAGCAGATGCATCGCCGCGTCGTGCTCGGCCAGTTGCGCTTCCTTGAGTTCGAGCAGATAAGTACGAGGCTCGCCGTTGAAACGGTATTCAATGTGATAGGTGTACATGTTGTCGTCCGCGTCGGTGGGAAAAGGCACTGTTTATCCTGACGCAGCGGTCAGCTTTTAGTTCAACCTGACTGCCAAATTGCATTTGCGAACAAACTTTTTGCGCAGCGAAGCGTCCTCTTCTTAACTCTCCACAACAGCTGATCACAGCTAAGGACTGGCAATGACCTTTTTCATCTTCCTCTTGGCCTGCGCGGCGGCGGCAACCACTGGCGTGATGTTCAAACCCGGCCCGTGGTACGAATCGCTGACCAAACCCTCTTTCACCCCGCCCAACTGGGCCTTTCCGGTAGCGTGGACGATCATCTACCTGCTGCTGGCCTGGGCCGGTTATCGCTTGAGCCTGATCCCCGGCAGCCAAACGGTGCTGGCCTTGTGGGCCGCGCAAATCGCCCTGAACACGCTGTGGACGCCGGTGTTCTTCGGCGCGCATCAGGTGCTGGCGGCGCTGGTGATCCTGGCGGTGCTGTGGGTGGTGGTCGCGGTGATGGTCGTGCTCGCCCTGCAACTGGACGTGGTCACCGGGCTGATTCTGTTCCCGTACCTGGCGTGGCTGTGCGTTGCGGCGGCGCTGAACTGCTCGATCCTGATGAAGAATCGCCTGTGAGCGAATTTCCATGGCCGCAAGGCGAGCCTGAGCTGGCACAGGTTCGCGCATTCAACAAAAAGCTCGCCTGGCTGCCACGCTTCAAGATCCGCAATCGCCTCACCCCACGGCTGATTCAGGCGTTGCTGCGGGCGGGTCAGCTCGGCGGCGCTGGCAAGCTGCGCCAGCATCGGCTGAGCGCCGAACGGAAGATCATCGACACGGTGCCCGTGCGCATCATCCGCCCCAAGGGCAAAGCCAGAGGCGTGGTGCTGGATTTCCATGGTGGCGGCTGGGTGATCGGCAATGCGCAGATGAACGACAACTTCAACATCGCCATCGTCAATACTTGCGACGTGGCGGTGCTGTCGGTGGATTATCGGCTGGCGGTGTCGACGCCAATCGAGGGCTTGCTGGAAGACTGTCTGCGCGCCACTCGCGGCATATTGAACGATGGCGAATTTGCCGGACTGCCCGTGGTCGTCGTCGGTGAATCGGCCGGTGGGCATCTGGCGGCGGCCACCCTGCTCGCCCTCAAATCTTCGCCGCAACTGCTGCAACGGATCTGCGGCGCGCTGCTGTATTACGGCGTCTACGACCTGACCGGCACGCCCAGCGTGCGCGCCGCGCCAGCCGATACCTTGGTGCTCGACGGCCCCGGCATGGTCGAAGCGTTGCGCCTGCTCACACCTGATATCAGCGACGAACAACGACGCCAGCCACCACTGTCGCCGCTGTATGGCGATTTCAGCGGACTGCCACCAGCGCTGCTGTTTGCCGGCGACCTCGATCCGCTGCTGGATGACACGCGGCTCATCGCCGAGCGCTGGCAGCAAGCGGCGCCGGTGGACATGTATGTGCTGCCGGAGTGTCCGCATGGGTTTATTCACTTCCCGACCGCCACTGCTGACCATGTGCTGGCTTACAGCCGCAAGTGGATTTCGGCGCGAGTGGCAAGCTACTCAGCGAAAACCGCCGAAATCAGCCCGGCGTTTTCGTAGCTGCCGATTGCATGGCGAGCCATAAAGAAACGAGACAAACAAAAGGCGCCTTCACCGGCGCCTTTTTTTGTTTGCGCTGAACCCTGCGCGATCGTTCACCCCATGCCGATTGTGGCTCAAACCGTAAACAGTCTTTACCCAATCCGCGCCTGTTTCCCCCGCCAGCCGCCGCATAGAGTTTGTTCCAGCAGCACACTCAACTTCAGCAAAGGAAAATACCCATGAAAGTCTCAATGCTCGTCCTCACACTCTTCGGCTTCAGCTCGGTGGTCATGGCTCAGGACTCGACTACCACGCCTCCCGTCGAGCAATACACCTACGCCAGTCACCTCGACGTCGCCAAAATCATCTCGGAAGATCCCGTGCCGGATGTCTGCGCCGTAGTGCCGGTGCACATGACTTATCAGGACTCCCAAGGCAAACAGCACATCCTGCAATACGAGGTCATGGGCAGCGGTTGCAGCAACGGCTGATCCGGCCAATATCTCGCACACCCATTGCGTCTCAGAGTTGGCTCGCTGAGACGCAAATGCTTTACCGCTTCAATCGATAAGCGCCTGAGCAGTGCTCGCCAACTGCGCGCCGACCCGGGTTTTCAAGGTATCGATGAATCGCGTGATCTTCGCATCGACAAACTGGCGAGACGTGTAGACCGCGTAAACATTGCGCTCGTAGGTGTGGTAATCGGGCAGCACCCGCACCAGCCTGCCGGCACGCAAATCGTCGATCGCCGTGAAGCCTGCCAACAGACCAATCCCCGCCCCTTCGCGAATGGCAACGGCCATTGCGTCCATATCGTTCACGCTGAAACTCGGCCCACTCGGAATGAACGTCGCATCGCCCGCCTTGCTTTTGAGCTGCCATTCATCGCGCACGTAATCCACGGTACCGAGCAGCAGGCATTGATGATCGCAAAGCTGCTCCGGCGTTTCGGGGGCGCCATGCCGCGCCAGGTATTGCGGAGAGGCCACCAGTACGCAGTGACTGACGCCGATCTTCTGGCTGACATACGCCGAATCCGGCAGCGTTCGCGCGATCAGAATGGACACGTCCAACTGATCCTCAAGCAGATTGGGCATGCGTTGGGAGAGCATCAAATCGACGGTCACTTCGGGAAACGCCTGGCGATATTCCAGCACCGCGCCGGTCACCAGTTGCCGCGCCAGTCCGGGCACGCAGTGCACGCGTAACGTCCCTCGTGGTTGCAAGGCGGCATTGCTCGCCTCGGCTTCGGCGCTTTCCAGGTCAGCGAGAATCTTCACGCAGCGTTCATAAAACCGCCGGCCCGCGTCGGTCACCGAGAGACGCCGGGTCGAGCGTTGCAACAGGCGGGTGTCGAGTACGTTTTCCAACGCCGAGACCGCACGCGATACGTTACCGACGGTGGAGTCGAGATGGTTGGCCACGGCAGTGAAACTGCCCATCTCGACTACCTTGATGTACACCGACATGTTTGAAAGTTTGTCCATCCTGATCGTCCTGTAGAACTGCCACTCACTGCGGATAAGGACGGATGCTACACGCTCGCCCCTGCGCTCGATATTACCTTCTGGGACAACAATGATTCCCTCGTGGCCGGCTAAATCAAACGGCACGCCTTCCATAGACTGGATTCCACGGGACGCCTGAACTACTGCGTACAAGGCGCCGAATGAATCCTTAACCATGAAGGCGACATCCATGAACACTCTTTACGATCCGCTCTATCTCTTCATCGGTGGTCAATGGCTCACCGCCCAGGACCGCGCTACCGCTGCCGTGGTCAACCCGGCAACCGGCGAGGAAATCGGTCAGGTGCCACTCGCCACCGCCCAAGACCTGGATCACGCCCTCGAAGTGGCCCGACTGAGCTTCGACCAATGGCGCCAGACCGTGCCGGACCAGCGCGCAAAAATCCTCAAGCGCGCCGCCGACCTGATCCTCGAACGCGCCCCGCACATCGCTGCGCAGATGACACTGGAAGAAGGCAAGCCACTGCGCGAAAGCCTCGATGAAGTGACCCGTGCGGCGGAATATTTCGAGTGGTTCGCCGAAAGCGCACGACGCATCGACGGCCGTGTTGTCCCGGCCAATCGTCCGGGTGTACTGCAACTGGTCAAACGCCAAGCCATCGGCCCCGTCGCAGCGTTCACACCGTGGAATTTCCCGGCCATCACCCCGGCGCGCAAGCTCTCGGCAGCGCTGGCTGCCGGTTGCAGTGTGGTGCTCAAGCCTGGCGAGGAAAGCCCCTCCACCGCGCTGGCCCTGGCCCGGGCGCTGGACGATGCCGGCTTGCCCAAAGGCGTGCTGCAAGTGGTGTTCGGTGTGCCGGATCAAGTGTCCAGCCATTTGATTGCCTCACCGATCATTCGCAAAGTGACCTTCACCGGTTCGGTGCCGATCGGTCGGCTGCTCTCGGCCCGCGCTGCCGAAGGCGTCAAGCCGATCACTCTGGAACTGGGCGGCCACGGCCCGGTGCTGGTGTTTGCCGACGCCGACATCGAAAAGGCAGCTGTGGAAGGCGTCGCCAATCGCTTTCGCGGCACCGGCCAAGTGTGCATTTCCTCGACTCGTTTTCTCATCCAGCGTGAGGCCTACGCCGAGTTTGTCGAGCACTTCGTCGCGGCCACCCAGGCGTTGAAAATCGGCGATGGCATGGATCCGCAAACCCAGGTCGGCCCTCTGGCCAACCCACGGCAACTGGCGAAGATGGAGCACCTGATCGCCGACGCCGTGGAGAAAGGTGCACGGGTGCTGGCCGGCGGTGAAGCGTTGCCGGGCGCAGGCTTCTTCTTTCAGCCCACCGTATTGGCCGATGTGCCGATGAGTGCGCGAATCATGCACGAAGAACCCTTTGGCCCCATCGCGATACTGATGCCTTTCGATGAGTTGAGCGATGGCCTGCAAGAAGCCAACCGCCTGCCCTACGGCCTCTCGGCCTACGCGTTCACTTCCAATGCGCGCACCGCGATCGACGTCGCCGATGGCCTGGAAGCCGGAATGATCGGCATCAACCAGTACCGCATCGTCGCCACCGAACTGCCCTTCGGCGGCATGAAAGAAAGCGGCCACGGTTCTGAAGGTGGCATCGAAGGCATCGAGCACTATCTCACCAACAAATTCATCAGCCAGGTTTAAGGGGATTTCCATGTCGACTATCGATTTCAGCAGCCCACGCGAAGCCGCCCGCGCCTTCACCCCGAAACTGGCGCAATTCGTGGACTCAACGCTGTACCCGCAGATCTGGAGTGACCCCGCCTTGTCACCCCGCGAGCGCAGCCTGATCACTGTCGCCGCGCTGATTGCCGGCGGCCACTGCGAAGAGTTGCCCGCGCACCTGCGCCGCGCTGTCAGCAATGGTGTGAGCCATGAAGAGTTGTCGGCGGCGATCACTCACTTGGCCTTTTACGTCGGTTTTCCGGGCGCCATCACCGCCTCGGCCATCGCCAATGCCACCCTTGCCGACACGGAGCAACGCTGAGATGAAAGCCATCAACCTGAAAGCGTTCGGTCCGGCAGAAGTGCTGCAACTCGGCGAAGCGCCCAACCCTGAAGTGCGCCCGACCGACCTGCTGGTGCGTGTCTATGCGGCCGGCGTGAACCGTGCCGACCTGACTCACCGAACCGGCGGCTACGGCCATGCGAACTTCGGCGACTCGTTGATCATCGGTCTGGAGATTGCCGGGGAAGTGCTCGAGACCGGCAGCGAGGTCAGCGGATTCGCCGTCGGCGACCGGGTGATGGGCGTTGTCGGTGGCGGCGCCTACGCCGAACTGGCGCGCATCGACTACCGCATGGCCATGCCGATTCCGGCGCAGCTCGACTATGTGCACGCCGCGGCGATTCCCGAAGTGTTCGTCACCGCCCACGAAGCGATGCTGCACCTGGCCCGACTCAAGTCAGGCGACTCAGTGCTGATCCATGCCGCCGCCGGTGGCGTCGGTTCCGCTGCCGTGCAACTGGCCTACGCCACAGGCGCCACGGTGTACGCGACCACCGAAGGCAGCAAGCTGTCGCGCGTCGAACACCTGGGCGCCGACGTGGCCATCGACTACAAAAACGAGGATTTCGCCGCAGTCATCGCCGACAAAACCCAAGGGCGCGGGGTCGACGTGATCATCGACTTTATTGGCGCGCCCTACTTCGCCCGCAACATCGCCTCGCTGGCCCACGGTGGCCGCTTGGTGCAGGTCGGCATTCTTGGCGGCGGCGGCAAGGTCGACGTGGAGCTGGAGCACATCCTCTACCGGCACCTGCAAATCATCGGCACGGTGATGAAGTCGCGCACCCAGCCGGAGAAGCACGCGATGATCCAGCGCTTTCGCGACCACTGGCTGGAACGCTTCGCCGGCGCTGCGAGTCTGGAACCGGTGGTGGACAGCACCTTTGCGCTGTCCCGCGCAGCCGATGCCCATCGGAGGATGGAGTCTTCGCAGAATGTCGGGAAGATTATTCTGACGATGCAGCCGGAGGATTTGCGCTAGGACAGACATAAAAAAAGGCCAGTCCGTTGAGCTGACTGGCCTTGGTTTGTCTGACGTTTTCGCTGATCAGCTCACCTTGATCACAACCTTGCCAAACGCCCCTTTCGCCAGATGCTCATAGGCCTCGCGCGCCTGTTCGAATGGATAGACATGGTCGATCACCGGGCGAATGTCGTGCTCGGCGAGGAACACGTTCATCCGGTCGAACGATGAACGCGGTGCCACCGCAATGCCGCGAATGGTGGTCTGGCGGAAGATCAGCGGCATCAGGTTCAGCTCGACGGTCTGCCCTGTCAGAAAGCCAATCTGCGCTATCCGCCCCGAGGCCTTGGTCGCTGCTACCGACTGATTGATGCCATTGCCTCCCGCCACATCGAGCAGCAGGTCCACACCCTTGCCCTCGGTGAGTTTCAGCACCTCGTCCGCCCAGTTCGGCGTGCTGCGGTAGTTGATACCGGCGACCGCGCCCAGACGTTTTACCGCGTGCAGGTTTTCATCGCTGCTTGAGGTAGCGATGACTTTGGCGCCCAGCGCGGTGGCGATCTGCACGGCGAAAATCGATACGCCGCCGGTACCCTGCACCAACACAGTCTGGCCCGGTTGAATAGCGCCGAAATCCACCAGCGCATACCACGCAGTCAGTGCGGCGATCGGCAGTGTCGCCGCCTCTTCATCGCTCATGTTGGCCGGCGCGCCGACGGCGCTGTCCTGATGAATGATCATGTACTCGGCGAGGCCACCGGGCAGCGGCGAACCGAAGCAATAATCCGGCTCGCTCGGCCCCGGCTCGCCATCCAACCAGCGCGAGTACAGATGTGAATTGACGCGGTCGCCAACCTTGAAACGAGTAACACCGGCGCCGATTGCAACTACGGTACCGGCGGCATCGCTCACCGGAATCAGCGGTTTCGGCACCAGGTGCGGCTCGTAGATACCGTCAACGATGGCCTTGTCGCGAAAATTCAGCGAGACCGCGCCGACCTTGACCAGCAGCTCGCCAGCCTTGGGCTGCGGGGTTTGCGTCTCGCCCAGTTGCAGATTGTCGAGCCCGAAATCTTTCAGTAACCACGCTTTCATGATGTGTCTCCAAATGCATTATTGGCCGCAAACCCTCAGCGGGCTTGCCTTGGGGCCATGATTGGCTTTTACATCAGCGCAATAAATGCTTGGAAACAGACATGATTGTTCTATTCTCAGGCAACAAATCCAGATACTGAAGCTCACCGGAAAAGTCATGGAATTACTGCAATCAATGCGCCTGTTCGCCCGACTGGCGGAGCTGAGCAGTTTCACCAAAGCCGCTGAGTCGCTGGACATCGGCCGGCCGCAGGTCACTCGCTATATTCAGGAACTGGAAACATCGCTGGGCGTGCGCCTCTTCCAGCGCACTACGAGGAAAGTCGCACTCACCGCCGAGGGTGAACTTTTCTATCAGCGGGTCCAGGAAATTCTGGCCGAGATCACCGCCGCCACCACAATGTTCGATCGCACCGGAGCCACGCTGTCCGGCCGCCTGCGCATCGACATTCCCACGGCGTTCGCGCAGCTGGAATTCATCAAAAGCCTGCGCGAATTCACCGACACCTACCCCGGCATCGATATGGTGCTGGGCGTCACCGATCGTGCGGTTGATCTGGTCGGCGAAGGCATCGACTGCGCGCTGCGCATCGGCGAGCTGCCCGACTCAACCCTGATCGCCCGCCCTATCGCCTTGGCGACCATGGTCACCTGCGCCGCGCCCGAATACCTGCGCGAGCACGGCACACCGGAAACGCTTGGAGATCTGGCGAACCATCAAGGCGTGAACTTTCTCTCGGGCCAGAACAACCGCACCTTGCCCTGGCAGTTTTCAGTTGAGGGCAAACAGAAATCCTACGTCAGCCGCCAAGGTATTACCGTCACCGAGTCGAACGCCTACGTGCAGTGTGGCGTGTCGGGCTTCGGCATTATTCAGGCACCGGGTATCGCGGTGGCAGAGCATCTGGCTAACGGTGCTCTGGTGGAAATTCTGCAACCGCTGCGCCCGCTGCCTCGGCCAGTGACGCTTTTGTACCCGAGCCGCACGCATTTGCCGGCGCAGGTGCAGGTGTTTATCGAATGGCTGCAGGTGCGGTTTGTGCAGTTGCATGGGGGGTGGGTGGTAGGTTGAATCTGGCTTTATCCCGCAGTTTCTGCAGCGTGCGCACCTAGGATTTAACACTGATCCCGCGAGCAGCAAAGACTTCACGCGCAGCCGTTATACCGTTCAGGGCACTGGGAAACCCTGCGTATACCGTCATTTGCAAGATCACATCGACCACCGCCTCCGGTGTGCACCCGACGTTCAGGGCGCCGCCGATATGCACTTTCAGTTGTGGCTGTGCGTTGCCCAGTGCGGTCAGTGCCGCAACGGTTGCCAGCTCACGAGTGCAGTGGTCGAGGCCGGGGCGGGCGAAGACATCGCCGTAGGCAAAACTCAGAATCCAGTCCGCAAGTTCTGGAGCAGTATCCTTCAATGAATCAACCACTGCCTGACCAGGTCCGCCAGTAATCTGCGTCAGAGCGGCTTCTCCGCGCGCTCGACGATCAGTCATCTCCACGGGCGCTGCGACACTGGTCACGCTTGCACCAATAAGTGTGGCGGACAGCAAACGATTGAGACCGGGAAGTTTACGGATCATGGTGATGCTCCTTTTGCTCGAGTTGGTGATAGATCTGAATCTTGTTATCCAGAACCTCCAGGGACTGGCTCAACTGGCTGATCTGCGCTTGCACGTCCCGGCGATGCTGCTCGAGAAGCTCGCGGCGTTCTGCCAGGGTCGAGTCGCCTGATCGGCGCAGTTCGGCATACCGCAGCATTTGCTGGATCGGCATTCCGGTCGCCTTCAACCGGAGCAGAAACTCGGCCCACAGCACATCCTTCTCGGCGTACACCCGGTGGCCATTGCCACCGCGCCCAACCGGGTCGAACAGCCCGATGCGCTCGTAATAGCGGATCGTGTGAGCGCTCAAATCAAGGCGCTTGGCCAACTGTGAAATTGTCAGTTCTGGATTCATGTCATCACCGTAAAGGTTTGAGCGTGCTCTAAGTCAATGGCTATTTTCAATCAGTTGGAATCAGACAAATCGCGGGCACTATCCGCGCGGTCCGTCGCTATCAGTCTCGACGGTTCAACCCCTGTTATATTCGCTTTACCAGATATATGACTATGCGTATATTCGGTTATCCGTATCCATTGCTCGGCAATCATCCCGCCGCCTTTCACCCTACGCGTCACGACATCCGCAAGCGCATCAGGCTCTTCGTTTTGGTCAAGACACAAGCTTCTGGAGGATGTATGACAGAACCCATGACCCCCACCACCTTGTTCAAGTGTCTGGCCGATGACACCCGGGCCAAAATTTCCCTGCTTGTCGTGCGCGAAGGCGAGTTGTGTGTATGCGAGCTGACGGCAGCGCTCGACCTGAGTCAGCCGAAGATTTCTCGCCACTTGGCGCTGCTGCGCTCCGCCGGTTTGCTGCTGGATCGTCGCCAGGGTCAATGGGTGTACTACCGACTGAATCCTGATGTGCCCGCGTGGGTGGCAGCAGTTTTGAAGGCAGTGGCAGACGCCAATCAGCCATGGCTGGAAACCGAGGCCAAGCGCCTGTGCTGCATGAGCGACCGACCGGTCAATCAGGCCATGTGCAGCTGATTCATGCCCACCGGATCAACCACCCTGGCACTGCGCCTCAGTTTCTGAATCAAGGAATCGTCTGATGAAAATCTTGTTCATGTGCACCCACAACAGCTGCCGCAGCATTCTGTCCGAGGCGCTTTTCAACCATTTGGCGCCCGAGGGCGTAGACGCTGTCAGCTCAGGCAGCTTTCCCAGTGGCCGGGTGAATCAACGGGCACTGCAAACGCTGGAGGCGGCGGGTATTTCCACAGTGGGCTTGAGCAGCAAGGCTTCGGATGCTTTTGAGGGCTCGCCTCCGGACATCGTGATCACCGTCTGTGATCGGGCTGCGGGAGAAGCATGCCCGATCTTTTTCGGCCCAGCCTTGAAGGCGCATTGGGGGCTGGCCGACCCGTCTGAGGCTAGCGGGTCGGAAGCCGAGATCACCGCAGCGTTTGAAAGCACACTGGCCAAAATTCAGGAACGCGTGAGTGCTTTTCTCGCACTGCCGCTCAAGACCATGAGCCCTGACCAACTGCAAGCTGAACTGAACCGCATCGGTTCGCTTTGAAGATCAACCGAGGCGCCCCCCCCTCCAGGTGCCGCCGCAGGAGTTCATATGCAAGACACATTGCCAAACGTACACGCCGACCTGATCGACATTCCTACGCTGGAGCAGCTGTCTCCGCGTAATCCTTCGCCCCACAAACCTCGCATTTTGCTGCTATACGGATCGACGCGAGAGCGCTCGTTCAGTCGTCTGGTCACGCAAGAAGCGGCACGCCTGCTGAATGAGTTTGGCGCCGAAACCAGGATTTTTGATCCTGCGGGTCTGCCGCTGCCTGATGACGCACCCGACACGCATCCCAAAGTCGTGGAACTGCGCGAGCTGATGCAATGGTCCGAGGGTCAGGTGTGGTGCTCTCCTGAGCGTCACGGCTCCATGAGTGCCGTGTTCAAAGCGCAGATCGACTGGGTTCCGCTGGCGCTGGGCGCTGTACGACCTACGCAAGGCAAAACCCTCGCTGTGATGCAGGTCTGCGGCGGCTCGCAGTCATTCAACGTGGTCAATCAGTTGCGGGTACTTGGCCGGTGGATGCGGATGTTCACCATCCCGAACCAGTCTTCCGTGGCCAAGGCGTTCACCGAGTTCGATGAAGCGGGTCGCATGAAGCCTTCTTCGTACTACGACCGCTTGGTGGATGTGATGGAAGAATTGATGAAGTTCACGCTGCTCTTGCGCGATCGTCAGGATTACCTGGTCGACCGTTATTCCGAGCGCAAGGAATCCGCCGAAGAGCTGTCCAGACGAGTCAACCAGCGTTCAATTTGATACCTGTGTGCGGAAACGGTATGAGCGCACCACGATCTTTCACATGTTGAGGCCTTTGCGCCGGGAGGATGCTGGTGAGTCAGAATTCGAAACTTGATGTCGTGGTCATTGGTGGTGGTCAATCCGCGCTGACAGTCGCCTATTTTTTGAAGCGCACAGGCTTGTCTTACGTGCTGCTCGATGCCGAGCCGGGACCGGGAGGCGCCTGGCGGCATGGCTGGGATTCGCTGCGGCTTTTCTCGCCGTCGGCATGGAGCTCGATTGCAGGCTGGCCGATGCCGGCCATATCCGAGGGGACGCCCGGGCGGGACGATGTTGTCGAATACCTGACTCAGTACGAGCGCCGGTATGACTTCCCCATCATCCGCTCCACGCGGGTGACCGGTGTCGAGAAGATCGAAGGCGGGTTGCGCGTTATCTCAAAGGACAATTACTGGGACGCCAAAGCGGTTATCAGTGCAACAGGCACCTGGAGCCGCCCGTTCGTACCGGACTATCCCGGCCAGGCGTTGTTTGCAGGCAGGCAGCTTCATTCCGCTCATTACGTCGGGCAGAACGGGTTTGCGGGTAAAACCGTCCTTGTCGTCGGTGGCGGCAACTCCGGCGCCCAGATTTACGCCGAGGTCTCCAAAGTGGCGCAGGCAACCTGGGTCACGCAACAGGCCCCAACGTTCTTACCTGATGAGGTGGATGGACGCGTCCTGTTCGAACGCGCTACTGCTCGACTGAAGGCGCAGCAGGATGGCGTCGAGCCTCAACAGCCCATTGGAGGGCTGGGCGACATCGTCATGGTGCCACCGGTGAAGGAGGCTCGCGAACGCGGTGTACTGAACGCAGTACGGCCGTTCACGCGTTTTACTTCGACAGGGGTTGTGTGGTCATCGGGGATCGAGACAAAGGTGGACGCTGTCATCTGGTGCACGGGCTTTTCTCCAGCGCTCGACCACCTGAACAACCTGGGCGTTGTAGGCCGGGATGGCAAAGTGATTGTTGACGAAAGCCGAAGCGTTGCGATACCCGATCTGTGGCTGGTGGGTTACGGCGACTGGACGGGGCTCGCTTCTGCCACATTGATCGGCGTAACCCGCACCGCCCGGGATGTAGTCAGGCAAGTGCAAAGCTATCTCACTGGCGGAACCTGATTGCTCGCGGCGCCGTGAAGCCATAAGGTCGCTAGCCTGTAAATCATCTTCAGCGAGCAGAATCAGGCAAATTGCCAACAGTATCCGCCTAACGCCGACACCGCCCTGCCCCCTAATCTGAACCCATGCAGAACACACCACTGCAACGGGTTAACCAGATACGGATCTGAACGACCCGGACCTCAATCTCAACTTGACCGGAGTCACCGCCATGAAAACTGTAAGCCAACTGATCGCCGTCGCCACTTTCGCCCTCAGCGCCAGCGCATTCGCCGTACCGAGCAATCAGGAAGATCGTTTCTTCACCCAGGTCAACGAACCACAGCAGACTGTTGCTGCCGATGGCTCGGAACGTACGCCGCAGGGTCAGGCTCTGGCTGAAAACGGCCGCAACCGCCTCGAGGAACAAGGCCTGGTTGAAGACGGTTATGACAAGACCCCACAAGGCCAGGCCATCGCTGCCGACGGCTCAGACCGCACCTCAATGGGCCAGGCCCTCGCCGCTGATGGATCAGACCGGACCCTAGGTCGTCGCGCAGCATAAGCGCGTGTCGCTGAAACAAGAAAAGTCCTGCAGGTTTGAAACCTGCAGGACTTTTCCGTTTTTTGAGGCAAGACCTGATCGAAAACCCTATTGATAGGAACAGGCAATACTCCGATCCGATTCGGCATCGTCCGCCAGCGTTATCCGCCCTAGCATGGCCTCTCCAATTGCCTGCTGGAGTACAGATCCATGAAGACCCTTTTCATCACCGGTGTCAGCAGCGGCTTTGGCCAAGCGCTGGCCAAGGAAGCACTTGCCCAAGGCCATAAGATCATCGGCACAGTGCGCAGCGAATCAGCGCTGGCAGCCTTCGAAGCGCTGTCGCCCGAACGCGCTCATGGGGTGGTGCTGGACGTTACCGATTTCGATGCCATCGATGGGGTGGTTGCGGCAGTGGAGGATCGCCACGGCCCGGTGGACGTGCTGGTCAACAACGCAGGTTATGGCCACGAGGGGATTTTTGAAGAGTCATCGCTGGAGGAAATGCGCCGCCAGTTCGACGTCAACGTGTTTGGCGCAGTGGCGGTGACCAAGGCGTTCGTCCCGTATTTTCGCCAGCGCCGCGCGGGGCATGTTCTTAATATCACGTCGATGGGGGGCCATATCACCATGCCCGGGATCGCGTATTACTGCGGCAGCAAGTTTGCGCTTGAGGGCATCTCCGACACCTTGAGCAAGGAGCTTGCATCCTTCAATATTTTTGTCACCGCTGTGGCGCCGGGGTCATTTCGCACCGACTGGGCAGGCCGCTCGATGCAACGCACGCCGCGTAGCATCAGTGACTACGACGCAAGCTTCGATCCGGTGCGCAAGGCCCGGGAGGAGAAAAGCGGCCAGCAGCTGGGCGATCCGCTGAAAGCTGCACGGGCCATGCTGACCATCATCGACAGTCCAGATCCGCCGGCTCACCTGCTATTGGGCAGTGATGCGCTGGCGCTGGTGCGTGACAAGTTGCAGCAGACGGCGGAGAGTATTGAGCAATGGGCAGCGCTTAGTCGTTCGACGGATGGCTGAAAGATCAAAAGCACCCTCACCCCAGCCCTCTCCCGGAGGGAGAGGGCGCCGATCGCGGGTGGATTCAACTCCTGAGCCTGCCTCGAAGATTTCCGCAGGGCTTATTACGCTAGAACAGCGCGGTCAGCATTCGGCGCGATATTTCAGGTCGGCAGATCCCGATCAAACACCACGGTCAGTCCCCTCTCCCTCTGGGAGAGGGAGCCGATCGCGGGTGGATTCAACTCCTGAGCCTGCCTCGAAGATTTCCGCAGGGCTTATTGCGCTAGAACAGCGCGGTCAGCATTCGGCGCGATATTTCAGGTCGGCAGATCCCGATCAAACACCACGGTCAGTCCCCTCTACCTCTGGGAGAGGGAGCCGATCGCGGGTAGATTCCACTCCTGAGCCTGCCTCGAAGATTTCCGCAGGGCTTATTACGCTAGAACAGCGCGGTCAGCATTCGGCGCGATATTTCAGGTCGGCAGATCCCGATCTAACACCACGGTCAGTCCCCTCTCCCTCTGGGAGAGGGCTAGGGTGAGGGCTCTGTCTGACACCCCGCCAATCAGCCAGACAGGTTCAAACGCGCCTTTTCACAAGGAAACCCACAGCCCATGCCGAAACCGAAAGACCCAATCACAGCGCGCATGGTCCAGCTAATGAGCCAGCTCGCCCCGCTGGAGGGCTACAACCTGAGCCCGCTGGACGATGTACGTTTCCTGCGTTCCAACCGACCGCTGACCCGCACGCCGGTGCTGTATGAACCGGGCATCGTGATCCTCTGTCAGGGGCGCAAACGCGGCTATCTAGGCGATGAAATCTACGTCTACGACGCTCAGCACTATCTGGTGGTGTCGGTGCCGGTACCCTTCACCATGGAAACCTGCGCCAGCGAAGCCGAGCCGATGCTCGCGGTGTACGTGCGTCTGGATTTCGCCCTGGCTGGCGAGCTGATTCAGCAAGTGGATGAGCTGTGGGATTTCCCCACAGCGCAGCCGATGGGCATGTACGCCTCGCCTCTCGACGAACCGCTACGCCAATCGACCCTGCGCTTTCTTGAAGTGATGAGCAACGATGCCGACGCGCAAATCCTCGGCCCGGCGATGCTGCGCGAGCTTTACTACCGTATCCTCACCGGCGAACAAGGTGGCACCCTGCGCGCCGCCATCGCCCAACAAGGCCAGTTCGGCAAAGTGACCCGCGCCATCCACAAGATCCACAGTTGCTATCACCAGCATCTCGACGTAGAAACCCTGGCCGAGGAAGCGCAGATGAGTGTGCCGAATTTTCATCTGCACTTTCGCAAGGTTACCGATTCCTCGCCGATGCAGTATCTGAAGTCGACACGGCTGCACCAGGCGCGATTGCTGATGCTGCGTAACGACCTGACCGCGGCGAAATCTGCGTTTCTGGTCGGTTACGAAAGCGCCTCGCAATTCAGCCGCGACTTCAAACGCCTCTTCGGCCGCACACCGCTAGCGGAAGTGGCGTGGATGAAAACGGCCTATGCGCTGCCGGCACCGACGAGTGCTTCGCCGTTTGTGTCGTCGCACTGATTTTCAGTGCCACGCTCCGCGCATTTATTGCAGCAAATTCCCCGTTCGCATAGTGCTTGCCCCCTCCTGCGTTTCCTCGCCCAATCATGCAGGTCAGTCGCCTGCATCAGGATGGGAACATGAACACCACGGCCATTCCCGAAGGTTTCACTCCATTGACCCGCAGCAGTCCGTTGCTTGATCTGCTCGGCCCGATCTACGCCAGGGGTCAGGGGCTGCACTTGGAATTGGGTTTACTGACCGACTCCCGCCACGCCAACGGCCGTGGCACTTTGCATGGCGGTGTATTGGCGACACTAGCGGACGTGGGCATGGGTTACGCCATGGCCTTTTCCAGCGATCCGCCGCAGCCGTTGATCACCGCGAGCATGACCCTGGATTATCTCGGCGCGGTGCAAATCAACGAGTGGCTCGAAGTGCGTCTTGAGCACTCCAGAAAGGGCCGCCAACTGGCGTTTGCTGGCGTCAGTCTGCACGTCGGTGAGCGAACGGTCGCGCGCGCCAGTGCCGTGTTCGCCGTGCCGATGAATTGAATCGACTGACTCGACTCATCGTCCCACCTGGACGGCAGGCCGGGATTTGCCGCCCCGCCCGCACGGCCATTACCTTGAAGGCATGGTGTTCGCCATCGTCACCCCATACGCAGCCAGAAGCATATCCGCCGCCCGCTCACCAATAACGACACACGGCGCCATCGTGTTGCCAACGGTAATGCGCGGCATGATCGAGGCATCTGCAACGCGCAGCCCGTCAATGCCATACACGCGTAATTGGTGGTCAACCACCGCCAGCGCATCGCGGCCCATTTTTGCCGTGCAGGACAGGTGCCAATAGGTCACGGCCGAGTTGCGGATGAACTGTTCCATAGCGCGACGCTCTCTGGGACCGGGCACGACTTCGCGCTTGATCAGCGCATTGAAGGCCTGGCTGTTGCCGAGTGCGCGGCACAGTTCGATCGACGCATGGGCTGCGGCCATGTCCTCGGGCTCGCTCAGGGAGTTCGGCTCAATGATCGGTGCATCCAGCGGCCCAGCACCCGACAACCGCAAGCGTCCGCGACTGGCCGGTCTGGCCAGCCCGGCGAACATGGTCCAGCCATGCTCCGGCGGCTCGATGGCGACCTCAGGCGGAGACGGTACCGCGAATGCCAACTGGCACTGCAACAGGTCCGGGGCTTCCAGGCGGCTGTCGCTTTTCCAGTACAAGGTGGTTTCGCATCCGCTGCCAGCGACGGCCTGGGGTTGTCGATACTCCCACGTGCAAGCGAACGCCAGATGATCCTGCAAATTCTCGCCCACACCGGGTAGATGAACGACCGGTGCGATGCCGTGTTTTCGCAGTTCATCCGCCGGGCCGATGCCCGACTGCATGAGCACTTTCGGTGATTGCACCGCGCCCATGGACAGGATGACTTCAACTGCGGCATGAAAGCAGCGCCGCTCGCCGGCGATCAACACTTCGACACCGACGGCCCGGGTGCCGTCCAGCAACACGCGAGTCACTAAGGCTCCGGTCAGCACCGTCAGGTCGCGACAGTGCAACCGTGGCTGGATGTAGGCGTCATAAACCGATTCACGCTTGCCGTGTTTGATGCGCAAGTCGGTGATGGCGACGCCGCCCGGGCCTTCCATCATCTCGCCATTGGGGCTGTCGAATCGGGGGATGCCCAGATCGCTGGCCGCCTCCAGCGTTGCCCACGCAAGGGGTTGAGGCGTGGCCGGCTGTTCGACATGTACCGGCCCACCTGAACCACGCCGAGTGGCGTCCGGGCTGCCTTGCCAGTTTTCGATCCTGCGGTAGTAATCGAGAACCGATGCGTAGCCCCAGGCCGGGTCGCCAGACTCGGCAGCAAAATGCTCCCAATCGGCGCGATGGCCGCGCGACCAGACCATCACGTTGATGCTCGAACCTCCACCGAGCCCCTTGCCCATGCTCAGCGGGAGCCGTCGACCGTTGAGGCGTGGATCGGATTGCCCCTCGAATGCCCAGTCGCGCGCGGAGCCCAGGTTCAGCGGCCATTGCGCCGGTTCGGTCACCTCGGGGCCCGAATAACCTTCGCCGGCTTCAATCAGCAGAACCCGTGCGCCTGACTGATCGGCAAGCCGCGCAGCGACCACGCAGCCCGACGTGCCGGCACCACAGACAATGAAGTCATAGTCGTGATCGCTCCGAGGATTCATACGCCCGCTCACCTTCGATGCCGCGATCACTGCTCAGCAACGCCGTGCACGGCTTTGAGAATCACCGCCGCGACTTGCGCCGGCTGCGACTGCTGCGGGACATGGCTGGACTTCACCTCGGCGAGGGTCGCACTGATGCGCTTGGCGGCAGACCGCTGGACGTCGGGATGAATCATCCGGTCTTCGGTAGCGAGCAGGTACCAGGACGGCTTGGTTTTCCAGGCCGAAACGGTGGTTTTATCTTCGAAAGCCGAGGCCTTGATCGGCCCCTGTGTGGCGGTCATGACGGCGGTCTGCGCGGCCGGCAGATCCTGAGCGAAATCCTTGGCCATGCCTTCAGCGGTGAGATAGAGGAAGCCGTTACCGTCGGCCTTGATCTGACTGATGCCCGGCGGCGTCGGCGCGCCTTTACCCTGCTCGCCGCTGGTTTGCCCGGCCTCTGGCGCGAAGGCGGCGACGTACACCAGCGCGCTGACTTTCTGTTCGTTGCCGGCTTCGGTGATCACCGTGCCGCCCCAGGAGTGACCGACCAGCACCACCTTGCCCTGCTGGTTGTTCAGCGCGCGGCGCGTGGCGGCAACGTCATCGGCCAGCGAGGTGAGCGGATTTTGCACAACGGTAACGGCCACGCCTTTGGCTTGCAGCAGTGGCACCACTTTGGCCCAGTCGGAACCGTCGGCGAAGGCGCCGTGTACGATCACCACCGAAGGCGTTGTATCCTGCGCGTGGCTGGCGCCGGCCATGAAGGTACTGGCCAGGGCAAAGGCGACGGTGGCGAATTTCGATTTGATTGTTTTCATTGGATGAGCTCCTGTTCGGGAGTTCAGAGTGTGCTGGCCGGCCTGCGATGTGGGCATCGGTCAATTATCCGACCCCGGGGCATTTTTCATGGATAGTGGCTTGCAACTGGACATCTCACTGGACGGCGCACTGGCAACCATCGCCCAGGTCGGTGACCTCAGCATGGGGCAACCGCTCGGTCACTCCCGGCGCGTTGCCGCTTTGGCGCGGATGCTCGCGCAGGCATGCCACGGCGACGGTGAGCATCTGCAGGTTGCAGAGCAGATTGCCTTGCTGCGCTGGTCTGGGTGCACGGCCAACGCCGAAGGCTTTGCCGACCTGCTGGGTGACGACGTCGATGGTCGCCGCGCAATGCTCGATCTGACCCTGGGCAATGAGCAGATGAACGCGGTGCATCAGGCAACCCCGCTGGCCGTCGTGCACTGTGAAGTGTCCGGTGCAATCGCCAAAACCCTCCAGCTCGGAACCGCCGTCGAAGCGGGCCTGTGTCGGGTGTTCGAAACCTACGACGGCACTGGCCGACCGCTCGGCGTGGCGCATGAACATATCCCGGAGGTGGCCTATCAGGTGGTCATGGCCGGTGATCTGGATATTCTCACTCGCGCTCACGGCCTGGACGCGGCGTTGCGCTGGATCAACGAGCAGTCGGATCGGCGCTATCCAGCGTCGCTGGTGTCGTTGCTGGTGGCCAATGCCAAGGCCTGGCTGGCGGATCTGGAAACGCTTTGCACAAAAGTTGAACCCGCGCCTGAGCAGCGTCGTGTCTCGCTGACTTTGGTCGGAGACGTCATTGACTTGAAGCTGCCATGGCTGGCCGGGCATTCGCGTCAGGTCGCGCATGTTGCCGTGGAAGCGGCACGCCTGTGGGGGCTGGGTGAGCCGGCTTTGGCAAACATTGGCAAGTCTGCACTCATTTACGGCCTCGGCCGCGCAGCCGTTTCCAATCACCTATGGAATAGCCCAGGGTCGCTGCCCTACGGTGCGGCAGAGCGAGTGCGGCTGGTGCCTTACTGGACGCAACATGCGCTCCGACCGGTTCCTGAACTGGCCGCGCCCGCCGAAATAGCCACCCACGCGTATGAACGGCTCGATGGCAGCGGCTATTTTCGCGGCGTGGCGGGTGATGCACTGAATGCCGAACATCGGCTGTTCGCCACCTCGGTCGCCTGGGTAGCGTTGAGGCAAGCCCGGCCATGGCGAGCAGCCCACGACGAAGCCGCAGCCGCCACGCTACTCAAACAGGATGCTGGTCGTGGCCTTTTCGATCACGATGTCTGCGAAGCGGTCATTGCCGCCGCCAGTGGCGAGCGCCGCCTGCGGCAACCCAAGCCTTCGCTGCTGACAGCCCGTGAGTGCCGCATTCTTCTGGAGATCAGCCGTGGCGCCAGCAACAAACAAGTCGCGCTACTGTTGGATATCAGTCCGAGCACGGTACGCACGCACATGGAAAGCATCTTTCGCAAATTGCAATGCTCGACCCGTGCAGCCGCCACTCTGAAGGGGCTGACACTGGGCTTGATCGCCTGAATACCGTGCCGGGTCAAGCCTGACTGGCGCGCGCCAACTCAATGAATGCCCTGGCGGCCGCAGAGGGATTGCGGCGGTTCGGGTAGTACAGGCACAACCTGTCTCGGGGCGGGGTCCAGTCCTTGAGTACCTGCACGAACTCGCCGCTGCGGATTTCGTCACGAACGTCCTGCTCCATGAAAAAGCCCAGCCCCATATCCGCCTGCACCGCCACCTTGACCACGCTCGATTCATCCAGGGTCAGCGGCCCGTTCACATCCAGACGAATGACTTCGCCGTCGCGCTCGAAATACCAAGGGAAAATCGCCCCGTTCGGCAGTCGTACGCGGATGCATCGATGCCCGGGCAGATCGGACGGCGAGCGCGGTTTGCCGTGTTGTGCAAAATACCCCGGCGAACCGACCACCGCGTAACGTTGCGGCGGGCCGACTGGCACCACAATCACATCGTTGGGCACCAGGCCTGCCGAGCGCACGCCGAAATCGAAGCCGTCAGCCACGATATCCACCAGGCGCCCTTCGGTCACAAGGTCAATGTGGACTTTCGGATGCTGCTGCAAAAACTCGATCACCAGTGGCAGCAGCGCCGAACGCGCAGCGCTGGCGAAGGCATTGATGCGCAGCGTTCCCGAGGGTCCGGCATTCTGCGATCGCACTGCATCCAGTGCCGCGCGCAAGTCGTGCAAGGCTGGCCCCACTTGCTCGAGAAACACCCTGCCCGCTTCGGTGATGGCGACGCTGCGGGTGGTGCGGTTGAACAGGCGCGATTCGAGGCGCGCTTCGAGTTGCGCAATGGTGTTGCTCAGCGCGGTGGTCGAAACGTCGAGATCAATGGCAGCCTGGCGGAACGACCCCCTGCGTGCCACCGCTATAACGGCATCCAGTTCATTAAGGGCTAAGCGATCCTGGGCCATGGATTGTCCTCATTTTCGGGATAGGTCATTAAGGTTTGTCCCAGTTGAACAAACTATCTGTGGCGCAGCAAGATGACTCCAGACCATCAATCAGGAGTCAGGCAATGAACCTTCAACTTTCCAACGTCGTGCAAACGTATCTCACGGTCACCGACGAGAAAAAAATCTCCGACGCAATCCATCAATTCCTCGCGCTGGAGATCTCGCCATGCTGAATTCAGGATTGACTGGCAAGCGGGTGCTCGTCACCGGCGGTACCAAGGGAATCGGCAAAGCAGTGGTCGAGTGGTTCCTGGCCGAGGACGCAAAGGTCATCACCTCGGCTCGGCAAGTGGACGTCGAAATGCCGGGCGCACTGCTGGTCGCGGCTGATCTTTCGACCCGGGAAGGTTGTGACGCACTCATCGCTGCGGTCGAACAGCAACTGGGCGGCGTCGACATAGTGATCCATGTCCTGGGTGGCTCGTCGGCCCCCGGTGGTGGTTTTGCGGCGCTGGACGAGGAACAGTGGCAACGCGAGCTCAACCTGAATCTGCTGCCGGCGGTGCGCCTTGATCGCGCCCTGCTGCCGGGCATGCTCGAGCGTCGTAATGGCGTGGTGATCCATGTCACATCCATCCAGAGTAGGCTGCCACTGCCGGAATCAACGACGGCGTACGCGGCGGCCAAGGCTGCGCTGTCGACCTACAGCAAAAGCCTGTCGAAAGAAGTGTCACCCAAGGGGGTTCGCGTCGTGCGGGTATCGCCGGGCTGGGTTGAAACCGAAGCGTCGGTGGCATTCGCCGAGCGACTCGCGCAGGAGGCAGGCACTGACTATCAAGGTGGCAAGGACATCATCATGCAGGCCCTGGGCGGTATCCCGCTCGGCCGCCCGTCGACGCCAGTTGAAGTGGCTGAGCTGATCGGGTTCCTGGCATCGCCGCGAGCAGCGTCGATCACCGGGAGTGAATTTGTGATCGACGGCGGCACCATCCCGACCATTTAGCCGCCAGTCTGCGGGTCATGGACGACCCGCAGAATCCGCACAGCACGTCTACATCCGATGCTGCTCCAGCAAAAAATCCACAAACAAGCGCACCCGCACCGGCATCGCCGCGCCGCCGACGAACACCGCATGAATCGGTTCCTCATCGCCCGGGTTAAACGCTTGCAGCAGCGGGATCAGCGCGCCGCGCTGCAAGTCTTCCCTGACGGTGAACTCGCCAATCCGCGCAATTCCGGCGCCGAGTCTGGCGAACTGGGCCAGTGCTTCGCCGCTGCTACATTCGATGTTGCCGCTGACTTTCAGCGAGAACTCCTTGCCGTCGCGGATAAACGGCCAGTTGGCTTCGGCGCGGCGGAAGTTGAAGCGCAGGCAGTTGTGCTTGAGCAGGTCTTCGGGTTGCTGAGGCGTGCCATGACGTTCCAGATAGTCGGGCGATGCCACGACCACCTGGCCGGTGTGGCCGAGCCGGCGTGCGGTCAACGGGCTGTCGGGCAGATGGCCGAAGCGTATGGCGACATCCGCCTGGCCGGCGAGGATGTCAACGACTTCGTCGCCGAGGCTGAGGTCGACGACGATGTTCGGGTAGCGGGCGGTGAAGGCTGCGACCAACGGCACAATGGTCAGCCGTCCATGGCCAAGGGCGGCACTGACGCGCAAGCGGCCCTTGGGTACGCCTTGATCGGTGATGGCCCCTTCCACTTCGTCCATGTCGGCGAGAATCCGCCGGGCACCGCGCAGAAAGGCCTCGCCCTCGGCGGTAAAAGTGAGTGCGCGGGTGGTGCGCAGTAGCAGACGAGTGCCGAGTCTCTGTTCGGCGCGGGCGATGATCCGACTGACCGCCGAAGGCGTCAGCCCCAGCGCACGCGCAGCCGCTGAGAGGCTGCCCTCCTGCGCCACGGTGACGAACACGCTCATTTCCCCTGATCTGCCGTTGAAGTCCATTCGTGCCTCTTACGCAAAGGTGATTGCCAAAATCGCCATCTACCGCCGGAAAACCATGGATCGTAGCATTGGCGGCATAGATGAGGAGACTTTCCATGCGTATCAATCCACCACTTGTTGCACTCGCTGTCGGCGCCTTTGGCATCGGCGTCACCGAGTTCGCGCCGATGGGCATGTTGCCCGGCATCGCCGCCGATCTCGGCGTTTCCATTCCCGCTGCGGGGTTGCTGGTCAGTGCCTACGCCTTGGGCGTGCTGCTCGGCGCGCCGCTGATGACCCTGACCACCGGCAAGATTCCCCGGCGCTATCTGCTGATCGGGCTGATGGCGATTTTCACCCTGGGTAACCTGATGTCGGCGCTTGCCACCGATTACTCCAGCCTGATGGTCGCCCGGGTGATCACCTCGCTCAATCACGGCGCATTCTTCGGGGTTGGCTCGGTGGTGGCCGCCAGCGTGGTCGCGCCGGAAAAACGTGCCGGCGCAGTCGCGGCGATGTTCATGGGCCTGACCCTGGCGACCATTGGCGGTGTGCCGCTGGCAGCGTGGTTTGGTGAGCTGTTCGGCTGGCGCACGGCGTTCTGGGGCATTACCGGCCTCGGTGTGCTGACCATGATCGCCTTGTGGTTCGCCCTGCCCAATCTGAAAGCAGAGCAAGGCGCGGGTGCGCTGGCAGAAATACGGGTATTGGGCAGAGGTCCGGTGTTGGCCGCGCTGGCCCTGACCGTGGTCGGCTCAAGTGCGATGTTCACCGTATTCACTTACATCGCGCCGATTCTCAGCAGCGAGACCCATGCCTCCGCCGCGTTCATCACCGCCATGCTGGTGCTGTTCGGCGTCGGTTTGACGCTGGGCAACATGTGGGGTGGCAAGGCTGCCGACCGTTCGATTGACCGCACCCTGATCGTGTCGCTGAGCGCATTGATTGTGGTGTTGCTGGCGTTCACGGTGCTGATGCGCTGGCCGCTGCCGGCCGCCGTGGCCATTCTGATCTGGGGTATCGCCAGCTTCGCCCTAGTGCCACCGCTGCAAATGCGCGTGATGGAAGCCGCCAAAGACGCGCCGAATCTGGCTTCGGCGGTGAACATCGGCGCCTTCAATTTCGGCAACGCGATCGGCGCGGCGCTGGGTGGCGCGGTGATCAATGCCGGGCTGGGTTATCCGGCGATTTCCCTGGCCGGCGCGGCGATGGCCGGTCTGGGGTTGCTGATGGTGCTGACGTTTGCCTGGCGTTCCAGAGCCAATGCTGCTGCGCTGGCGTGAGCCATGCGCAGCGCTACGCCCCGCCCTGCTGATACTCGCGGGGCGTGCAGCCGAACTCGCGACGGAACACCGTGTGCAGGTACTGCGCCGATTTGAAGCCGCACGCGTGGGCAATGTCGGCAATCGCAGCGTCGGTATGCTTCAAACCGCTGGTAGCCGCCGCCAGTTTGAAACGCAAAATTTCGTCATGCACGCTGCAACCGCGCTCGGCGCGGAAATGCGCTTCGAGCGATGAGCGCGACACGCCGACATACGCCGCCACTTGCGCGGTCTTGATGCCCTGGCAGGCATATTGGCGGATGAACAGCAGCGCTTGCATGACGTACGAATTGCCCAGCGGTTGGTGCAGGCTCGACACCTGCACATTGACCGCATCAGGCGGAATCAGGATTTGCGTGCCGGTGGACGGCATGCCGTGGAGCATCTGGTGCAGCAATTGCGCAGCGGTGCGGCCCATGGTTTCGGTGCCCTGAATCACCGAACTCAGCGGTACGCGAGTCAGGCTGCGGGTCAGCGGGTCGTTGTCGATGCCGATCAGCGCGACCTGCTCGGGCACGGCAATGCCGGCGGTCAGGCAGGCTTGCAGCAACTGCCGAGCGCGGGCGTCGCTAACGGCGATGATGCCGATCGGTTTGGGCAGGCTGTGCAGCCAGGCGATCAGTTGCTCGACGGCACTGTCCCACAACGGTGCGCTGGTGCCCATGCCGCGATAGATCTCGGCGTGCAGGCCGTCGCGCTGCATCAGTTTGCGAAAAGCTTTTTCCCGCTCCTGCGCCCAGCGATTGGCCTGCGCTTCCGGCAGGCTGAAACAGGCAAAGCGCTGCAACCCCGCCTCGACCAGATGCGAATAAGCCAGAGTGATCAGTGCGTTGTTATCAGTGGCAACGTAGGGGATCGCTTTCGGATAGGCGCGCGCATCCTCGTAAGAACCGCCGACCGCCACCACCGGCAAATGAATGTCGGCCAGCGCCTCGCCAATCAGCGGATCGTCGAAGTCGGCAATGATGCCGTCACCCTGCCAGCGCTCGATGCCTTTCAAGCGGCAGAGAAAGTCCTCTTCCAGAAACAGGTCCCAGGAAGCGCGGGTGCTGCTCAGGTAGTTGCCGATGCCGCTGATGATTCCACGGTCGTAGATCTTGCTGCCGTTGAACAACAGGGCGATGCGGTGCACGGGCGGTAGGCTCTTCATTCAGTATCCGGATTTTGCGTAAAGCCATTCGCGAGCAGGCTCGCTCCCACACGGTTTTGTGAACGACACGAATCAAATGTGGGAGCGAGCCTGCTCGCGAAAGCGGCCTCAAATTGTTTTTGTTCCGGGCGCCATGTCACGGCGACGATGGACACAGACTAGGCCTGCGCGCGCTGAAGCTCAATACGCAAAATCGCACTCACGGTTGAGGCTTTTCATAATCAGCGGGCACGGGGGCGTTGCTAGTATCGAGACACCCAAGAACAACAAGGACAAGGTCCATGCAGTATTTCCCCAATATCGAACCGGTTCGCTACGAAGGCCCGAACAGTGATTCGCCCCTCGCTTTCCGCCACTACGACGCCGACAAACTGATCCTCGGCAAACCCATGCGCGAACACCTGCGCATGGCCGCCTGCTACTGGCACACCTTCGTCTGGCCGGGCTCCGATGTGTTCGGCGCCGGCACCTTCAAACGCCCCTGGCAACGCAGTGGTGAGCCGATGCAACTGGCTATCGGCAAGGCTCAAGCCGCCTTCGAGTTCTTCAGCAAACTGGGCATCGATTACTACTGCTTTCACGACACGGACGTCGCCCCCGAAGGCAATTCGCTGAAGGAGTACCGCGAACACTTCGCGCAAATGGTCGACCGCCTCGAACAGCATCAGGAACAAAGCGGCATCAAGTTGCTCTGGGGCACCGCCAACTGCTTCAGCAATCCGCGTTTTGCCGCCGGTGCGGCGAGCAATCCCGATCCGGAAGTGTTCGCCTGCGCCGCCGCGCAAGTGTTCAGCGCAATGAACGCCACCCATCGGCTCAAGGGTTCCAACTACGTGCTATGGGGCGGTCGCGAAGGCTACGAAACCCTGCTCAACACCGATCTGAAACGTGAGCGCGAACAACTCGGGCGCTTCATGCGCATGGTGGTCGAGCACAAGCACAAGATCGGTTTCACCGGCGACCTGCTGATCGAACCCAAGCCGCAGGAGCCGACCAAGCACCAATACGATTACGACAGCGCCACGGTGTTCGGCTTCCTCCAGCAGTACGGTCTGGAGAAGGAAATCAAGGTCAACATCGAGGCCAACCACGCGACCCTGGCCGGCCACAGCTTTCATCACGAAATTGCCACGGCTGCCTCGCTGGGGATTTTCGGCAGCATCGACGCCAACCGTGGCGATCCGCAGAACGGCTGGGACACCGACCAGTTCCCCAACAGCGTCGAAGAAATGACCTTGGCGACCTATGAAATCCTCAAGGCCGGCGGTTTCAAGAATGGCGGCTTCAATTTCGACTCCAAGGTGCGCCGGCAGAGCCTCGACGAGATCGACCTGTTCCACGGTCATGTTGGCGCCATGGACGTCCTCGCCCTGTCGCTGGAACGCGCCGCTGCGATGGTTGAGAACGATCAATTGCAAGTGCTCAAGGATCAACGCTACGCCGGCTGGCGTCAGCCGTTCGGGCAAGCGGTGATGGCGGGCGACTTCAATCTTGAGTCTCTGGCCGAGCACGCGTTCACCAACGAGCTGAACCCGCAAGCCGTCAGCGGCCGCCAGGAAATGCTCGAAAACATCGTCAACCGTTACCTGTATCGCTGATCGCCAAGGGAGGCTGCCGACGCAACGACGCTGTGACAATTGCACGACAATTCTGTACCTGCTGCGTCGGCAGATTCTCTACAGTTCTACCCAGCCCGATTCATCGTCAGGCCGTGTCTTTCCAACAAAAATAAAAGGACGCACCACCATGAAGAACTTGAAACGTACGCTGTTGGCCAGTGCCCTGGCGTTGTTGGCCCTGCCGGTAATGGCCGACGCCACCCACCCGAAAATCGGCTTTTCCATTGATGACCTGCGTCTGGAACGCTGGTCGCGCGATCGCGATTACTTTGTCGCGGCGGCGGAAAAAATGGACGCCAAAGTCTTCGTGCAATCGGCGGACGCCAACGAGCAGAAGCAGATTTCGCAGATCGAAAACCTTATCTCTCGCGGCGTCGATGTGATCGTCATCGTGCCATTCAACGCGACAGTGCTGACCAACGCCGTGGCCGAGGCGAAGAAAGCCGGAATCAAAGTGGTGTCTTACGACCGGCTGATTCTCAACGCCGATGTCGACGCCTACATTTCCTTCGATAACGAAAAGGTCGGCGAGATGCAGGCCGGCGGCGTGCTGAAAGCGGCGCCCAAGGGCAATTACTTCTTGCTGGGTGGCGCGCCCACCGACAACAACGCCAAGATCCTCCGTGAAGGCCAGATGAAGGTGCTGCAACCCGCCATCGACAAGGGCGATATCAAGATCGTCGGCCAGCAGTGGGTCAAGGAATGGAACCCGACCGAAGCGCTGAGCATCGTCGAAAACGCCCTGACCCGTAACAACAATAAAATCGACGGCATCGTCGCCTCCAACGACGCCACCGCTGGCGGCGCCATCCAGGCATTGGCCGCGCAGCAACTGGCCGGCAAGGTGCCGATTTCCGGTCAGGACGCTGACCTCGCAGCGGTCAAACGCGTAATCGCCGGCACGCAAACCATGACCGTGTACAAACCGCTGAAACTCATCGCCTCCGAAGCGGCCAAGCTCTCGGTGCAACTGGCACGCAACGAAAAACCGGCCTACACCTCGCAGTACGACAACGGCAGCAAGAAAGTCGACACCATCCTGCTCACGCCAACGCCGTTGACCAAGGACAACATCGACTTGCTCGAACAGGATGGTTTCTACACCAAGGCGCAGATTGCCGGGCAGTGATCCGGTCGTAAATCTTGATCAGACCTGTGGGAGCGAGCCTGCTCGCGAAAGCGGAGTGTCAGTCAGTACAGCTCTGGCTGAAAAGGCCCCTTCGCGAGCAGGCTCGCTCCCACACAGGTTCAGTGGTGTTTGAGTCCCTGGTATACGAGCCTTTTCCATGTCCGACTATCTGCTGCAAATGAACGGCATCGTCAAAACCTTCGGCGGTGTCAAAGCGCTCAACGGCATCGACATCAAGGTCCGGCCCGGTGAATGCGTGGGCCTGTGTGGCGAGAATGGTGCCGGCAAGTCGACGCTGATGAAGATCCTCTCGGCGGTCTATCCCCATGGCACCTGGGACGGTGAAATCCTCTGGGACGGGCAACCGCTCCGGGCGCAATCGATCAGCGAAACCGAGGCCGCCGGCATCGTCATCATCCATCAGGAATTGACGTTGGTTCCCGACCTGTCGGTCGCCGAAAACATCTTCATGGGCCATGAGCTGACGCTGCCCGGCGGACGCATGAACTACCCGGCGATGATCCACCGCGCCGAAGCCTTGATGCGTGAATTGAAGGTGCCGGACATGAATGTTTCGCTGCCGGTTTCGCAGTACGGCGGCGGCTATCAGCAACTGGTGGAAATCGCCAAGGCCCTGAACAAACAGGCGCGCCTGCTGATTCTCGACGAACCCTCCTCAGCCCTGAGCCGCTCGGAAATCGAAGTGCTGCTGGACATCATCCGCGACCTCAAGGCCAAGGGCGTCGCCTGCGTCTACATCTCGCACAAGCTCGATGAAGTCGCCGCCGTATGCGACACCATTTCGGTGATCCGCGACGGCAAACACATCGCCACCACCGCCATGGCCGACATGGACATTCCACAGATCATCACGCAGATGGTCGGCCGCGAAATGAGCAACCTCTACCCAAGCGAGCCGCATGAGATTGGCGAGGTGATTTTCGAGGCGCGCCACATGACTTGCTACGACGTCGACAACCCCAAACGCAAACGGGTCGACGACATCTCCTTCAGCCTCAAGCGCGGCGAGATTCTCGGCATTGCCGGGCTGGTCGGGGCCGGCCGCACCGAGCTGGTCACCGCACTGTTCGGCGCTTACCCCGGCCGCCACGAGGGCGAAGTCTGGCTGGACGGCCAGCCAATCGACACGCGCACGCCGCTGAAAGCGATCCGCGCCGGCCTGTGCCTGGTGCCCGAAGATCGCAAGCGCCAGGGCATCATTCCGGATCTCGGTGTCGGTCAGAACATCACCCTCGCCGTGCTCGAGAGCTATTCGAAAATGACCCGCATCGATGCCGAAGCCGAGCTGGGCTGCATCGACCGGGAAATCTCCCGTCTGCATCTCAAGACCGCAAGTCCGTCCCTGCCGATCACCAGCCTGTCTGGCGGCAATCAGCAGAAAGCCGTACTCGCCAAGATGCTCTTGGCGAAACCGCGCGTGCTGATTCTCGACGAGCCGACCCGAGGCGTGGACGTCGGCGCCAAGTACGAGATCTACAAATTGATGGGCGCGCTGGCCGCCGAAGGCGTGTCGATCATCATGGTTTCGTCGGAACTGGCCGAAGTGCTCGGCGTCTCCGACCGCGTGCTGGTGATCGGCGAAGGCCAGTTGCGTGGTGACTTCGTCAACCATGAGCTGACCCAGGAACAGGTACTCGCCGCCGCCCTCAGCCAGCCGGGCAGCCATAACAATAATGATCGGAAAACCGCGTAAATGAATCAGGTCAAACAACTGTTCACCCGCTACAAGATGCTCGCGCTGGTATTTGCCGTGGTGCTGATCTGGCTGTTCTTCAGCTGGCAGACCGAAGGCGGTTTCCTCACCCCGCGCAATCTTTCCAACCTGCTGCGGCAGATGTCGATCACCGGAATCCTCGCCTGCGGCATGGTGCTGGTGATCATCAGTGGCGAGATCGATTTGTCGGTGGGCTCATTGCTCGGCCTGCTCGGCGGCCTCGCGGCGATACTCGACGTGGTCTATCACATTCCGCTGCTGGCGAATCTCAGTCTGGTCGCCCTGTGCGGCCTGATGATCGGCCTCGCCAACGGCTACATGGCGGCGTACTTGCGCATACCGTCATTTATCGTCGGCCTCGGTGGCATGTTGGCGTTTCGCGGGATTTTGCTGGGGATCACCGGCGGCACCACCATCGCCCCGGTATCCCCGGAGCTGGTCTACGTCGGCCAGGGATATCTGCCTCACGCGATCGGCACCGGCCTGGGTGTGCTGCTGTTTGTGCTGACGGTGTTCCTGACCTGGAAACAACGACGCAATCGCGCCCTGCATGGCCTGGCGGCGCATTCGCTGGTGCGTGATGTTGTGCGCGTGCTGGTGATCGGCGCGGTGCTGGCGGGTTTTGTTCAGACCCTCAACAGCTATGACGGCATTCCCGTGCCGGTGCTGCTGTTGCTGATTCTGCTCGGCGTGTTCAGTTACGTCACCAGCCAGACCGTATTCGGCCGCCGGGTCTATTCGGTCGGCAGCAACATGGAAGCCACGCGCCTGTCGGGCATCAATGTGCAAGCGGTCAAGCTGTGGATTTTCGGCATCATGGGCGTGATGTGCGCCCTCGCCGGCGTGGTCAACACCGCACGCCTCGCCGCCGGCTCACCGTCCGCCGGCAGCATGGGCGAACTCGACGCCATCGCCGCCTGCTTCATCGGCGGCACCTCCATGCGCGGCGGCTCCGGCACCGTCTACGGCGCCCTCCTCGGCGCACTGGTGATCACCAGCCTGGATAACGGCATGTCGATGCTCGACGTCGACAGTTACTGGCAGATGATCGTCAAGGGCAGCATTCTGGTGCTGGCGGTCTGGGTGGATGTGAGCACGCGCACGGCGCGGCGTTGAAACGTTGCAGGTGAGTTGGTAAAACGCAAATGAGGCCTGATCACAGGCCTCACTTTTTCCTATCAACGGCGTGAACCGTCTCTTGCGACTGGCTTAAGCGTGCTTTTCCGGGTTCTGGCCAGCCCGTCAGGGCATCCACTGCCACGGCGGCTGGCACCGACGCTACATTCAAACGCCATCCACCGCCGGATAATCCCCATACCCTTCCCAACCCTGGCTGAACCAAGTGCTCATTTCGCTTTCCGCCAATGGCAACTGCCGAGCGAATCTCAGCGGCAGATCCGGATTGGCTATAAACGGCCGTCCAAACGCAATCGCATCGGCGAGCCCGGCATCCAGTTGCGCTTGTGCCCTGGCGAAACCGTAGTCCGAATTGAGGATCAGCACGCCTTTGAACACGTCGCGAATCATCCCGGCCAGTGGCGGGCGTTCGGACTTGCCGAAGGTGCCGTCCAGCGGTGGTTCGCGGACTTCCAGATGAGCGATGCCAATCGCTGACAGCACTTCGGCGGCGCGGATGAACAGCGCTTCGGGATCGCTGTCGCGGATGCCCTGCTCGTAGCTGCTTGGAGTCAAGCGCACGCCAGTGCGGTCGGCGCCGATGACTTCGGCCACCGCCTCGGTCACTTCCTTGAGCAAGCGGATACGGTTGTTGATCGAGCCGCCGTACGCATCGGTGCGAAAATTGTCGCTGTCGCGCAGGAACTGGTCGAGCAGATAGCCGTTGGCGGCGTGGATCTGCACGCCATCGAAACCCGCCTCGATTGCGTTGCGAGTGGCCTGACGAAAGTCTTCCAGCAGTGCGGGAATTTCTTCCAGCGGCAACGCACGCGCCGGTGTATACGGCTGCTTGCCGGCGTACGTATGCGCCTGTCCCGGCGCGGTGGTGACCGATGCGGAAACTGGCTGGCCGCCGCCAAGGAAACTCGGGTGCACGACCCGGCCCATGTGCCAGAGCTGCGCGATGATCCGGCCGCCAGCGCCATGCACGGCATCGGTGACCTTGCGCCAGCCGGCGACCTGTTCGGCCGACCAAATGCCTGTCGCATACGGCCAGCCCAGACCTTGCTGGCTGATGCCGATCGCTTCGGAAATGATCAGGCCGGCACTGGCGCGCTGGCGGTAATACTCGACCATCATCTCGGTCGGGACGTGCTCGCGAGTGCCGCGCGCGCGGGTCATCGGTGCCATCAGGATGCGGTTGGGCAAATCGAGCGCGCCGAGGCGCACGGAATCAAATAACGATGTCATGTTCAGGCTCTCAAAAAGGTGGGCAGGATCAAACCAGGCGTGCGCCGCCGTCGATGTTGAGCACGGCGCCGTTCATGAAGGTGTTGCTCATCAGGAAAACCACTGCCGCGCCCGCTTCTGCAGCTGTGCCGAGGCGATGCAGGGGCAGCACCCGCTCAAGAGAAGCGACAAATGCATCCCGCCCCTCGCCCAGTGCCTTGCCCAGAATCGGGGTGTTGATCGGGCCGGGCGAAAGCGTGTTGACTCGCACCGGTGCCAACTCAAGGGCCAGACCGCGAGCCAGTGCTTCCATGGCTGCCGAGGCGGCGGCGAGTACGGCGGTGCCGTAGGCATTCGGGCGATCAGCGAGAGAACCGGAGATAAACGTGATCGAGCCGTCTTTTGCCAGCCTGTCGCCAAGGACCCGAATCGCATTGATCGATGCCCAGATGCGTTCGTCGAACGCGCGGTGCAGATAATCGAGATCAGCCGCGCGCACGGTGCCAGCGACAAACGTGCCGGCGAGCAGAACGAGGTGATCGACCTGAAGGATATCGGCCAGTGCAGTATCGAGAGCCTGGCTATCGGTCACGTCGGCCGCGCGCCAGCCATCGAGCCCGTGCTCGCTGGCGGCCTGCTCGGCACGTGCAGCGTTCGAGCCGATGACGATGACCTTGGCGCCAGCGGCTTTCGCTTGCACCGCAGCGGCCAGGCCGATGCCGGAGGTGCCGCCGAAAATGACCACGGTTTTGTCGGTGAGTGTGGAAGGCAGGGTTTGGCTGATGTTCATGCTGAGTCTCCGTCTGGAACACCTGAATGGCGTTCGATGGGCAAAGACTACGTTTTGGAAGCCACATTGATAATTGGGCCAGAAGTCGCTTTACTAGTGCCATGAAGGCACAAATTGGATTGGATCGTTTAACCGGGCTCATCGCCTTTGCACGAGCGGCTTCGCTGGGCAGCTACACGGCTGCCGCTCGGGCACTGTCGGTGTCGCCGTCGGCCATCAGCAAAAGCGTGCAACGGCTCGAAGAGCATTTCGGCCTGATGCTGTTTACTCGCACCACGCGCTCGCTGGTACTCACCCCGGAGGGCCGTGATCTATACGAACGGGCGCTGCGGATTCTGCGCGAAGTCGAAGACATCGATCAGGCCGCCGTTGCTTCACGCGCTGAGCCATCGGGCGTATTGAAGGTCACCGCGCCGTTGCCGATTGGACTGAATATCCTCGCGCCGGCCCTGCCGAGATTTCGCGAGCAATATCCAAAGGTGACGATCGATCTACGACTCGGCGATCAGTATGCCGACCTCATCGAACAAGGCATCGACGTCGCGGTTCGGGTTGGCAATCTTGCGGATTCGCGACTGATTTCTCGCCCGCTGGGCCCGCATCGAATCGGTGCGTTCGCATCACCGGACTATCTGCAGCGCAAGGGTACTCCGCTTACGGCCGAGGATCTCGCCGAGCATGAGTGCGTGAATTTCCGCTATCAAAGCACCGGGCAGAGTTTGCGCTGGCCGTATCTAGCCGGTGACAGACAGTTGGAACTGGCACCCGACGCGGCCTTCACCGTTGATGCCAGCGATGCGGTCGCGGCGGTGCTGGCTGCCGGCGGCGGCATCGGTATTTCGCCGCACTACGTAGCGGCGGCGTATGTTCGTCGGGGCGAACTGGTCCCGGTGCTGCCACAGTTCACCGTCGAACGCTTCGCCATTACCGCGTTGTGGCCGGAGAGCCGTCGCGGTAGCCCGAATGTCAAAGCGTTCACGGCGTTTTTGCTTGAGTTGTTCCCTGCAACGCCGCCTTGGGATGAGGTCATCCAGACGTACGTAGAGGGTTCAGGTCCGGCCTGACGGTTCATAGCGAACGTTTTGCAATCCACTGCTTGTACTGTCCGGTGCGAAAGAACATCGCCAACTGTTGTGACAGCAATCGCGCAACCTACTGTGGAAACGGGCTTGCTCGCGAAAGCGCTCTGCCGGTCGCCATCCGTGTTGACCGTTCTGGCCCCTTCGCGAGCAAGCTCGCTCCCACAGGTTTTTTGGCATGGCTGGGGATTGGTGGCGTGCCAGCACCGACTGGTTTTCGTCAGTGCGCCAATTCTCATCGTCCCGCCCCCAGTCCATAACCTTTGAACTGACTTGAAACCTGTACGCGTCGGCAGGCCAATCAAGCGCTCACGTTGCCCGAATCACTTATGCACAAGCAGCGACTTGCGCGCTGCCTTGTCCTGCTTCATGGCGGCGATTTCCCGCTCGCACGCTTCGACATCGAACGACTTGTCCCATTTGGCGATGGCGATGGTGCCGATGCCGTTACCGATCAGGTTGGTCACGGCTCGCGCCTCGTTGAGGAAGCGGTCGATGCCCAGCAGCAACACCAGGCCCACCAGAGGTATCGAGTGAATGGTGGTGAGGGTGGCCGCGAGTGTCACAAAACCTGCCCCCGCCACGCCGGCCGAGCCCTTGGAGGTCAGCAGGAACACGCCGAGCAGAATCATCTGATCCATGAAGGTCAGCGGCGTGTTGGTCGCCTGGGCGATGAAGATTGCTGCCATGGTCAGGTAGATGCAGGTGCCGTCCGCGTTGAACGTGTAGCCCGTCGGCAGGACCATGCCGACCACGGATTTCTTGCAGCCGAGCTTTTCCAGTTTGACCATCATTCGCGGCAGCACCGCTTCGGTCGAACAGGTGCCCAGGGTGATCAGGATTTCATCCTTGAAATAACGCAGAAACTGCATCAGCGGCATGCCCGACCATCGCGCCACCGCGCCCAGTACCACGACGATGAAGATCAGCGTGGTGATGTACAGCGCGACCAGCAACTGCCCCAGCGACAGCAGAGTGCCGATGCCGTATTTGCCGATGGTGAATGCCATGCCAGCCCCCGCGCCCAACGGCGCCAGACGCATGACCATCGCGACGATTTTGAACAGGCCTTGCAGGAACAGGTCGATGGTGTTGATCAGCGGTTTGCTGGTTTCGCCCATTTGCACCAAGGCGACGCCCATCAGCACCGACAACAGAATCACCTGCAGCATCACGCCGTTGGAGAAGGCGCCGAGGAAGGTATGGGGGATGATATTGAGGAAGAATTCGACCAGACCGCCCTGCTCGCTCGCCGCCTGGCTGTATTTGTTGACAGCGCTGCCATCGAGGGTACCGGCGTTGATGTTCATGCCGGCGCCGGGCTTGACCACGTTGACTACGATCAGGCCTACCACCAGAGCGATGGTGGAAAGAATCTCGAAGTAGATCAGCGCTTTCACACCGATGCGGCCGACCTCCTTGATGCTGCCCATCTTGGCGATACCGACCACTACCGTGCCGAAAATGATCGGCGCCAGGAGCATCTTGATCAGTTTGATGAAACCGTCGGCAAACGGCTGCAGCTTGGCGCCGATGTCCGGCACGAAGTATCCGATGGCAGCGCCGATGACGATGCCGATCAGCACTTGCACATAGAGCTGGCTGTACCAGCGTGATTTTGAAGTTTCCACGGAAGCACCTCATTTTATTGTTGTGGTGGGCATGTGGCTTTGGCGTCGAGGATGACGCCTGAAGGTGCGGCCTCGGAAATCGAGGCCGCAGATAAAACCGAATCAGCCCTCGCCCAGTTCGCGCATGACGGCATACAGCGCAGACTTGGCTTCGAAGCCGACCCCCGGGATATCCGGCAGCCCGACGTAGCCGTTTTCCACGCGGATACCATCGGCAAACCCGCCGAATGGCTGGAACACGTCCGGGTACGATTCGTTGCCGCCCAGGTGCAGACCGGCAGCGATGTTCAGCGACATCTGGTGACCACCATGTGGCACCACGCGGCGCGAAGACCAACCCAGCTCTTCCATCACTTTCAGGGTGCGCATGTACTCGACGAGACCGTAGGACAGCGCACAGTCGAATTGCAGGTAATCGCGGTCAGGGCGCATGCCGCCGTGGCGCAACAGGTTGCGGGCGTCCTGGTGAGAGAACAGGTTTTCCCCAGTGGCCATCGGCAGTTCGTAGTGATTGGCCAGCTCGGCCTGGAGCGCATAATCCAGCGGGTCGCCGACTTCCTCGTACCAGAACAGGTTGTACTTCTTGATCGCTTCGGCGTACGCGATACCGGTCTGCAGATCGAAGCGGCCGTTGGCATCGACCGCCAGGCGCTGGCCGTCGCCCACCACTTCGAGCACCGCCTCAATGCGGCGGATATCTTCGTCCAGCGGCACTGCGCCGATCTTCATCTTGACCACGTCGTAGCCACGATCCAGATAGCTCTGCATTTCGGCCTTGAGCTTGGTCTGGTCCTTGCCCGGGTAGTAATAGCCACCCGCCGCGTACACCCAGACTTTGTCATCGGCCACACCGTTGCGATAACGATCGGCAAGCAGGCGATACAGCGGCTTGCCTTCGATCTTCGCTACCGCATCCCACACCGCCATATCGATGGTGCCGACCGCTACTGAACGCTCGCCATGCCCGCCCGGTTTTTCGTTGGTCATCAGGGTTTTCCAGATGGCGAACGGATCGAGGTTATTGTTCTCGTGATCGATCAGGGTTTCCGGGTCGGCCTCGGTGATCCGCGCCAGAAAACGGTCGCGCATCAACGCGCCCTGGCCGTAGCGACCGTTGGAGTTGAAGCCGTAACCGATGACCGGTTTGCCGTCGCGGATCACGTCGGTAATGACCGCGACGACCGAGCAGGTCATCTTCGAAAAGTCGATGTAGGCATTGGCGATCGGGGAAGCAATGGAGACGGTTTTTTCACGGATATCGACGATACGCATGACGGGTTCCTCTTGTTGTGGTGGGCCAACGTTATGCGTTGCGACGACACCCGCCCAATGCTATTAATGCCGCGCCCTATGCACAGGAGGCATTGCCCTTGGAACTGGTTTGGCTTGAGGATTTTTCAGCGCTGGCCGAATACGGCAGCTTTGTCCGGGCCGCCGAAGCGCGCCATGTGACGCAGCCGGCGTTCAGTCGCCGAGTGCGCTCGCTGGAGAACTGGATGGGCGTGGAATTGTTCGTGCGCACTCCGCAGGGCGCGACGCTGACCGAGGCCGGCAGGCAGATTTTGCCCAGCGCTCAGGAAGCGGCCAGACGCCTGTACCGCATGCGCTCCGAGGCTCAGGAAGTGGCTGGCATGGCGGCGAAAACCTTGCAGTTTGCTGCCACTCACTCGCTGTCATTCACCTTCTTCCCACGCTGGTTGCGCAGTGCCGAAAGTGGCGCGCCGATCGATGCAGTTCGCCTGCATTCCGACAGCATGGCCGTGTGCGAACAGATGCTGATTCATGGTCAGGTGCAATTTCTGTTGTGCCATCGCCACCCCGACGTTCCGCCGTTGCTGGCGCCTGATCAGTTCATTGGCAAGAAGGTCGGCGAGGACGTACTTGTGCCGCTGGCGAGTGCTTCAGCCCAGTTCGGCACGTCGCCTGAAACCCTGCCCTATCTGGCCTACACCCACGAATCCGGCCTGGGCCGAATCGTCGCCCACAGGCTACACGGCAAGGCCGATTATCTGCATTTGAAACCGCTGTTCAGCAGCCATCTGGCGGCAGTGCTGATGTCGATGGCGCTGGAAAGCAAAGGCGTGGCCTGGCTGCCGAAAAGCCTGACCGAACAGGAAATGGCTGACGGGCGCCTGGTCAGGGCGCTGGATGACAGTTGGGATATTCCACTGGAAATACACCTGACTCGCCCGACCGCACCGATCAGCCCTTCGGCGGAGGAATTCTGGGCGAAGCTGGGAGAGTAACTCTATCGAGCAGCCCCTCACCCCAGCCCTCTCCCGAGGGAGAGGGAGCCGATTTGGGTGCTGTTCAAGAACTGAGTTCGACCCGGTATTTCAGGTCGGCGAATTTCTACTAAACACCTCGGTCAGTCCCCTCTCCCTTCGGGAGAGGGTTAGGGTGAGGGGCTTTTGTCCTTTGAATCGATTTATGCCACCGTGAGCCCCGTCCATTGCTCCGAAACCGCCCAAAGTCGCTCAGCCAGCTCAGCATCCGCCGCCCATTGCGCAACGCCCTTGCGGCCCGCTTCAGGTTGATTGATCGGCGCAACATTGCAGTCTTCGCAATACACGCCACCCAAATCCGCAAGCAATGCACTGGTCGCACACCACAATCCCGTCGCGGCGCCCTGCTCCAGCGTTTTCAGACCGTTGTGGGCATCCAGCCGTGGCCGGCCCTGCTCATCCAGCGCATCGAATGCGGCAAGTTCCGCTGTGCTCAGGTGCCGTGCCAGATCCGTCAGAATCTGCCCGGGATGCAATGAGAACGCACGAACGCCATGACTGCGTCCGCGCCGATCCAGCGCGATGGCGAACAAGGCATTGGCTGTTTTCGACTGACCATACGCGACCCATTTGTCATACGGCCGCTGCGAGAAATCGATGTCGGCAAAGCCCACCCCGGCAATCTGATGCCCGCGCGAGGACACTGACAGCACCCGCGCCTGTCCAGCTTTGACCAGCGCCGGCCAGAGGCCGCAGGTCAGGCGATAGTGGCCCAAGTGATTGGTCGCGAACTGGCTTTCATGGCCATCGGCATCGCGCAGCAACGGCGCGGCCATGACTCCGGCGCAGTTGATCAGCAATGACACTGGCTGACCCGCGCTGACCACGCTGTGGCTGAACGCCGCCACAGATTCAGCCTGCATGAGGTCCATGGGCGGCACGCGGACACCGTCAACACCCGCCAATGCCACCTCTGCCCGCTCCGTATCTCTGGCCGGCACAATGACCTGCGCTCCTGCCGCCGCGAGGCTTTTCACCGTCAGCAGACCCAGGCCGGAATAGCCGCCGGTGACCACGGCGAGTTGCCCGCGCAGGTCGATGCCGGCCATGACTTCCGCCGCTGTGCTGGCGGCGTTGAACGGTGATTGCACAGGTAGTTGAAGGGTAGCCATGGGCGTAATCCTGAGTGAGCTATCGAAGGCCTTCATTCTTGGCTAAGCTCTGCGGACGAACCAGTCTGATAAATCCAGGTTTCTGTCGTGATCATCCAAAATCCTGCTGGCGATCCGCTTTCTGCCGTATTGGCACTCTCCGAGTTGCAAGCAGCCTGCTCGGTTCGCTTGCAAGCGGGAGGCGTCTGGGCGCTGCGATTTCACCCCATCGAACTGAAATTCAACGTGGTGCGACGAGGCGAATGCTGGTTGCGCATGCAGGGCTTGCCGGCGCAGTTGCTGCGGGCCGGCGACTGTTTTGTGGTGTCGCGCACGCCGTTCATTCTGGCCAGCGGCGCCGACGTCGAGGCGGTGAATGCCGCGGATGTTTTTGCCCATGACGGCGCCTCGGCGACCTTTGGCGTCGGCGAGGAAGTCGAGCTGCTGGGCGGCAGCGTGTCGCTATCGGGACCCGGCGCAACCGAACTGCTCGACGTGCTGCCGACCTCGCTGATCATTCGCGCCGAGGCCACAGGTGCCTCGTCGTTTGGTTGGCTGCTGGATGAACTGGAGCGCGAGTGGCCATCACACCAGGCCGGCTCGCAGGCGATGTGCAACGACTTGCTGCGACTGATCTTCATCCATGCGCTGCGCCATCACATCAACAGCGCGGATGCCGAACAATTGTCTTGGCTGGGCGGACTGCGGGAACCGGCGATTGCCGGCGTCTTGCGCGCCGTTCACGCTGCCCCGGAAAAACCTTGGCGACTGACGCAAATGGCCGAGATTGCCTGCATGTCGCGCTCCGGTTTCGCCGCGTTATTCAAAACTTGCATGGGTGTAGCGCCGGTCGAATATGCCACGCGCTGGCGGATGCGCGTGGCCGCGTTTCGCTTGCGCAATGGTCGGGACAATGTGGCCACTGTCGCCGCGTCACTGGGCTACCTGTCCGACGCGGCGTTTGGCGCTGCCTTCCGCCGCGTGCACGGCATATCGCCGGGCCAATACCGCCGCGATCCACTCCTGTAGCCCAATGATCAAGGTTATGATCGCGACAACCGCCGCCAAGGACATCCGCCGATGCCTGCCATGAAAACCCGCCCGACCCCCGCGCCATTGCTCAAGCCAGGCGAAACCGTGGTGCTGTTCGACGGCGTGTGCAAACTGTGCAACGGCTGGGCGCGCTTTCTGATTCGCCATGACCATCAGCGCCATGTGCGTCTGGCGACCGTGCAATCGCCCGAAGGCCAGGCCTTGCTGGCGTGGGCCGGTTTGCCCCTGGATGAGTTCGACACCATGGCGGTGATCCGCGACCGCAATTATTGGGAGCGATCAGATGCATTCCTTGAAGTGGTCGGGCAACTGCCGATGCGCTGGCAGCCGTTGAAACTGCTGCGCATCTTCCCGCGTCGTCTGCGTGACTGGGCTTACGATCGAATCGCGCTGAACCGCTATCGGCTGTTCGGCAGGTACGACACTTGTCTGCTGCCAACAGCGGATCATGAAAGCCGCTTTCTAAAAGCCCACGGTTAACCCGACCAGTTGCACCGGCGTCATCTTCGTCACCATCATCAGCACGATGACAAACATCCCGGCGAACCCGGCAATGCCCATCCAGAACCACCAGCGGTAAGTGTTCGCGTAGCGATCATCCAGAGGCAGGCCGTCCTCGCCCGCGCTCAGCGCCATCTTCTGCAGACGCTTTTGCAATACCAGTACAGGCAGCCACAGTGCGCCTACGCAGAAGAAAATGATCAGCGACGTCAGCAGCCACTCACTGCTCATCGAAAGCCCGGAAAGCCGCATCAGCAGATAGCCGGTAATGACCTGAACAATCCCTGCCGGCGTGGTGATCCACGTATCGAAACGCACCACCATCCTTGCGACATGGGCGATCACTTGCGGGTTGCCGCTGCGGCTGGCGGCGATCAGGTAGAGGTAGGAACCCATGCCGAAACCGAAGAGGAAAATCGCCGCGATTACATGCAGGTACTTCAGGCAGAGATAGAGCATCTCAACGCTGCCCATCGGAGAATTGAACCGACAGGCTCAAGTTGGCCGGATCGTTGATCGCCGCCAGATATTCATCGACGCTGATTTCGCCAACACACGGCCGCGCACCAGGTTGCGGTGCATAACCCCGCGCCATTTTGATTGCCAGGGCGACGGCGGCGCAGCTGGGGATTTCCGGGCCTTTGTCATTCAGCGCGGTGAGTTGCGCGGTCATGCTCAGCGGCTGGTCGTCAACCCCGATGCCCTGAACATCGATGTACATCGCGCTCTTGCCATCACCGAAACGTTCGAACCACGTACCCAGGCGATGCAGGCGCGCCGCCCAGCGCACATGATCGCGCACCAGACCGAAGCGCAAGGCTTGCGCCAGCAAGGCATTGGCGACACCGCCGAGCTTCAGGCCAGCGCCAGCCTTGAAGCGCAGTGTGTGCGCACCATAGCGGCGGGCAAATATATCCATGTCAGGTACATCGACATTGGCCAGCACCCGCGTGCCCAGTTGTGGCATCGTGCGCACGGTCAGATCGAGCCAGCCCGGCACTTCGTGTACCTGGCCGTGCTTCAATTGCTTGATCGGCTTACCGGCATAGGCGAGCACGCCCTCGACCGTGGACAGCCCCGGCATCTTCGCCGAGGAGGAAATGCCATGCTCGATCGAATCGATTCGCGCAAAGCGCTGGCGCTGCTGATCGATGATTGCCGAAGACAAGGTCGGCACCGAACTGCAACCGCTGAGCACGGCCACACCAGCCTCCCTGGCGCGGGCGTCGAGCACATCAATGCCGTTGACGAAGGTGCGGCAGTCAGCCAGATCGCAATAATTCACACCGGCGCCGATGCAGCTTTCAGCAACTGCGTAGGATTGCCCCTGAAACGGCCCGCCGGTGTGCACCACCAACTGAATATTCAACTCTCGCAACGCCGCTTGAAAACCTGCGCCCATTGCATCGCCGCACCACCCTCCGCACGGACGGCCTGATTGCGCTTGCAGCTCAGCGACCTTGATTTGCAACTTGCGTGCATCGCGGCCCGACAACAGCAGTTCAATCTCTGGCATGAGCGCCAGATGCCGACACACGATACTGCCGAAATTGCCGTAACCACCGACAACCATCACCCTGAATGCCATTGCCCTGTCCCTGTTTCAGCCCAAACGTGGCGCAGAGGATATAGGCCGCAGCGGCGATCAGACATTTATTTTGCAACCGGGTATCACCCCGCCCGCTTGTCCAAGGCAAAAAGAATGAACCCAACGCCCCTATCGTCGCCTAACGCACAGACCATCAGGAGCTAAGCCTATGCAAATCGAAACCGTGTGGATCGTATTGGCGGTCATTCTTGTGCTGATCGAGCTTTGGGCCATCAATCGGGTGCGTAAAAGCGAAGGGAAATCCAGTAGTAAAGGCGTGTGGATCGTGCTGATCGTGTTCGTGCCGCTGTTCGGCCTGATCGCCTGGGCACTGGCGGGACCCAAGCATGTCGGTCGCATTTCGCCTTCCCAGGCTAACCGGTGACCCACGGGCGCAGGCCCGTCTCAAGTATCACCACAGCCCGGCTTTTGCCGGGCTTGTTATATGCAATGCCCGCCACGCGGATTTCTTGCAGGCTGCACGAAAGCATTGTGCCTGCTTCGATGCCAGCCCTTGATTTAGAAGGGTTGCGCTTGATCGGCGAGTTGGCATGAGTCCTGCGATAGCCTCTTCCTGAATACACAGCAGCGCGAAAAAGAACGCTGTGTTCAATCCGTGAAAAGCAGAGGCCTCAAAAAATGAATGCCATCGACCTTCTCAAAGCCGACCATGAAAAAGTCAAAGCCATCCTCAGCCAACTGAGTGAGTCCACCGACCGTGCGCTGAAAAAACGCGTCGAGTTACTGGGCAAACTGGAAATGGAAATCACCATCCACACCCGCCTCGAAGAAGAGATTCTCTACCCTGCGTTCAAGGAAGCCGGCAGCAAGGAAGAAGACATCATGTATTACGAAGCCAAGGAAGAGCACCGCACCGTGGATTCGCTGGTACTGCCTGATCTGAAAGAAACCGATCCAGGCAGCCCGGAATTTGCCGGTCGGGTCAAAGTGGTCAAGGAACTGCTGGAGCACCACATCGAGGAGGAAGAAGAGGAAATGTTCCCGAAAGCGCAGAAGCTTCTGGGCAAGGCCAAGCTCGAGGAACTGGGCGCGCGAATGGAAGCCATGAAGGCGAGCCACAAAAAGGAAATGGCGGCCAACAAGATCGCCGCTTGAAGTGTTGAAGACACCGAAGCCCGGCGGCAATGCCGGGCTTTTTTTGTGCGCCCAAACTGGCCCACGCTCCCACATTGGATATACGTATGTTCGGTAATTCCTGAGCAAGCCACGAAAGCTGTGGGAGCGAGCCTGCTCGCGAAGGCGTCAGGTCAGCCAGATCATCCATGACTGACACTGCGCTTTCGCGAGCAGGCTCGCTCCCACACTGGATATACGTATGTCCGGCAATTCCTGAGCAAGCCACGAAACCTGTGGGAGCGAGCCTGCTCGCGAAGGCGTCAGGTCAGCCACATCATCTATGACTGACACTGCGCGTTCGCGAGCAGGCTCGCTCCCACATTGGATATACGTATGTTCGGCAATTCCTTAGCAAACCACGAAAGCTGTGGGAGCGAGCCTGCTCGCGAAGGCGTCAGGTCAGCCAGATCATCCATGACTGACACTGCGCTTTCGCGAGCAGGCTCGCTCCCACAGGGTCAGTGTCGGTCTTGAGGCAGGTTGTTATCAAACCGCCCAAGGTGGCCTGGGATCGAATTTAGTTTCAATCCACTCCTTGAACGCCACCACCGCCGCCGCTGGAAACCGCGATGACGGCCTGACCAGATAAACGCCGCCCGCCGAATCCAGATGCCAGCCGGGCAACACACGAATCAACCGACCTGCCGCCAGATCGCGGCTCATCAGCCAGTCGCCGGCACCGAGTATGCCGGCGTCGGCGCGGGCGGCGGCGAGCAGAGATTCGCTGTCGCTGGCGGTCAGGTTGCCGTGGGGCGTGATGGCCTGCACCTCCTTGCCCCGATGCAGGCGCCACAGCGGGAACGACGCCAGCCCGCTGAAGCGCAGGCAATTGTGCTGAAGCAGGTCCTGCGGGGTTTGCGGCATGCCATGGGCCTCGATGTAGGCCGGCGATGCGCAGAGAATCCGTCGATGGTCGCTGAGCTTTTTCGCGATCAGCCGATTATCGTCCAGCTCGCCGATGCGAATAGCCGCGTCGAAGCCCTGCTCGATGATGTCGACCAGACCTTCGCTGTAATCGGCCACCAGCGAAACCTGCGGATGGGCCTTGAGAAATTCGGGCAGCAGCGGCCCCAGCCACAAGCGCCCCATCGCCGCCGGCAACGCCAGGCGCAAGGTGCCGCGTACTTCGCTGGCGCCCTGTACCGCTTGTTGCTGCGCTTCGTTCATCAACTCGACGGCCGCGCGCAAGCGTTGTTCAAGTTGAAGGCCGGCCTCGGTGATACGCACGTGTCGCGTCGAGCGTTCCACCAACCGCACGCCCAGTCGCTTCTCCATCGCCGCGAGGCGCTTGGAAACGATGGTCGGATGACGCTGCAACAAACGCCCCGCCGCGACAAACGAGCCTTGCGCGGCGACGGCCAGGAAAGCAGCGATTTCATCGCTGTGCGGGTTGCTCAGAACATCCAGATTCATGGTTTTAAAATGATCGCCCCTGATGATCGGCCCGATTCAAGATCGGCGTGCGCTTGTGCCGCGTCAGCCAATGAATAACGCGCGCGGATTTGCGGCGTGATGATACCGGCGGCAACAGCGGCCAGCACATCTTGTGCGCGCTCCTGGTATTCGGCTGTCGTGGCGGTGTGCGCGGCCAGCGACGGACGGGTCAGGAACAGCGAGCCCTTGGCGTTCAGCGTGGCCATTTCCACCGCTGCCGGCGCGCCGGTCTGCGCGCCGAACGAGACCATCAATCCGCGTGGGCGCAAGCTGTCCAGCGAGGCTTGAAAAGACACTCGGCCAACCGGGTCATACACCACGTCGACCTTGCGCCCCTCGGTGATACGCAACACGTCGGCTGCGAGGGTTTCGGCATCGAACACCAGTACTTCGTCACAACCGGACGCGCGAGCCTTGTCGACACTGGCCTGCTTCGACACCACACCGATGACTGTCGCGCCAAGGTGCTTGGCCCATGGCACCATGATTTCCCCCAGACCTCCCGCGACACCGTAAAGCAGCATCGTCGTGCCCGGCCCGACCGGATAAGTCGCCTTCAGCAGATACTGCGCGGTGATGCCTTTGAATAACACCGCCGCCGCATCTTCGAACGACAACTCATCGGGGATCTTCACCAGGCGCTCTGCCGGAAACAGCCGCGCCGAGGCGTAACCGCCCAGGGGCCCGGTGGCGTAAGCGACCCGATCACCGACGCGGACATTGCTCACACCGGCACCGACCGCCGCCACCCGCCCCGCGCCTTCCAGACCCAACCCCGAAGGCAACGCCACCGGCACTGCACCTTTGCGCTGGCTGACATCGAGGTAATTGACGCCCACCGCCGCTTGCTCCAGCCAGACCTCGCCAGCCCCGGGGGTCTGTTCGCTGACAGTGTGCAGTTGCAGGACGTCCGGTGCGCCGGTTGCGGTGAAGCGAATTGCGTTGGCCATGGTCATCTCCATTCATTCGTTAGCCGTTGCGCTCAGTCTGAAAGCTGAACATTCAACGAACAACCCAATCTGAATGCAGTTCATTGCTGCATCTGATGCAGCTATGCGTGAATAAAAAAGGAGCGGCAGGTGCTGCCACTCCTCTTTGCAGAATCAATCGAACGCGCCGTTGAGCACCTCGTAGATCAGCCCGGTAGCCAGCGCGACGAGGATCAGGTCGGTGCCAACCTGTTGCCATTCGTAGCCGTCATAGTGAGGCAAATGGCCGAGCAGCCGCCCGTCCAGCTTCTTGGCGATGCCCGGTGGCAGCGGTTTGCCCCGCGCCAGATTCTTTTGAATGCCCGGCGGCAGTGCTGGCCCCGGATTCCAGTATTCGCCGCGATAGCCGCCGACGATGCCGAGAATATTGCCGCGATCAATGCTCGGAGCACCGCCGCCATTGCCAGAGTGTTGCTGGCCTTTATTGCCATTGCCCTGACCGCCCCCACCCTGTTTACCATGATCCTGCATGTTCTGCGGTTTGCCCTTGCCGTTGCCCTGGCCGCCCTGGCCCTTGCCATTGCCGGGGTCAGCCAGTGCAGTCGTGCTGCCCACTACCAGCGCGAGGCAAGACAGCGCGACAATCAATCTGCGAGCTTTTCTCATGTGCGATTCCTTTGGTTTGGGGTGCTCTTGAGTTGGGGGGAATGTGCTCAGCTTAGTGGATTTCTCCTTGCTGACCACTCGGCCTTGCGTCAGGATTCCCACCCTCTCCACCCGCGATCGAAAAATCATGAATCGTCAAAAGAAGCTGCAGCAGTTGTTCAAGGAAAAAGCCAAAAAGGCCAACGCCAAACTGGCGCCGAAAAAGCCCAAGTACATCTGCAAGGCCGACCGCCTGAAGCTGGAAGCCGAAGCCGCGCAGGCTTCAGTGGAAAATACCGAGAGCTGAGTCAGGCTTTCTGCCGCGACGTCAGCCACGTCATCAGCGCCGCCAGCACCAGCAATGCCGCGCTGGCGAAGAAGGTCAGCCGATAGCCACTGCCGTCGAACAGCAGACCACCGACGGTCGACCCCGAAGCGATCGACAACTGCACCACCGCCACCATCAGCCCACCGCCGGTTTCGGCATCGTCAGGCAGCGTGCGCGCCAGCCAAGACCACCAGCCTACCGGCGCCGCCGTGGCGATCAATCCCCACACGCCCAGCAACACGAACGTCGCGACCACTGAACTGCCCATCCCAATGAGCGCCACTGCGATCATCGCCATCAACAGCGGGATGGCGATCACCACGCGATACAGCCCCTTCTTCAACACGGAACCGATGACCACGGTGCCGATAAACCCGGCCACACCAATGACCAGCAGAATCATCGACAGCACCGAAACATCGACCCGGGTCACGGTTTCCAGAAACGGTCGCAGGTAAGTGAACAGCACAAACTGGCCCATGAAGAACAGGCCGGCGCCGAGCATGCCGAATGCCACCCGGCGGCTTTTGAACAACGCAAAGCCGTTGGCTGCGCTGGCTTTGCGTGGCGCGGCCGGCAGCGCGGGCAAGCTGATCCATTGCCAGAGCAGCGCAATCAACGCCACCGGTATCAGGCAGAAAAACGCCCCGCGCCAGCCAATCACGCTGCCGAGATAACTGCCCAGCGGCGCCGCGACCACCGTAGCCAAAGCATTGCCGCCGTTAAAAATTGCCAATGCCTTGGGCACGCTGGCGGAGGGCACCAGACGCATTGCCAACGCCGCTGACATCGACCAGAAGCCGCCAATCACCACGCCGATCAATGCGCGACCGATCATGTACACCGTGTAGTTGGGCGCCAGGCCCACCACCAGCCCGGACGCGCACATCAGCGCCGTCAACAGCAGCAACAGGCGCTTGCGATCCATCGAACCGGCAAGCCTGGTGATCGTCAGGCTGGTCAGCACCGCGAACGCGCCGGAGATGGCGATGCCGTAGCCGGCCAGGCCTTCGCTGATGCGCAAGTCCGTGGCCATGGGCGTGAGCAGACTGACCGGCATGAATTCGGAGGCGATCAGCGCGAAGACACACAAGGTCATGGCGAACACGCCGCTCCAGTACGCCGGTTGCTCGCCGGCAGTGGACACGCCCATGGGCTGGTTTGTCGGGTTGTCGATTGCTTGGGCCGTCATGCAAAAACCTGTTTGGAAGTACAAATGGTCGAGGCACTTCTGCCCCGCTACTCAGGCTGCAAAGCTTGACGGATCGGGCTTAACTTGATTAGTAGCGGTAATCTTCATGTGCTTTTGAGAAAAATTCAGCAATGAGCAACGCCAAAGTCAATGACCTGCAGGCCTTTCTGGCGGTGGCCCAGGATCAAAGCTTCACCAAAGCCGCTGCTCGCCTCGGCGTCACGCCCTCTGCGTTGAGTCATACGGTCCGCGCGCTGGAGCAGCGTCTGGGTATCCGCTTGCTGGCTCGCACGACGCGCAATGTCTCGCCGACCGAGGCTGGCGAACGCTTGATGCGTTCGATTGCGCCGCTGTTCGAGCAGATCAGCGCCGAGCTCGAAGCCCTTGGCGAATTGCGCGACAAGCCCAGCGGCACCATTCGGATTTCCTGCACGGACGATCAGATTGAGTTGTGCATTCGGCCGATGCTTGCAAAGTTTTTGCAGGACTATCCGGACATCACCTTGGAGTTTTACGTCGATTATGGTTTCACCAATGTGGTCAAGGAGCGCTTCGATGCTGGTATCCGTCTCGGTGAGTCAATCAGCAAAGACATGATCGCCGTGCGCATCGGTCCGGACTGGCGCCTGGCCGTGGTCGCCTCGCCCGATTACTTCGCCCGCCACCCGGCCCCCGCCACGCCGCATCAGTTGACGGAACACACCTGCATCAACATCCGCCACCAACCGGCCGGCGCGATATACGCCTGGGAGTTTGCGCACAAGGGTCAGGATTTCAGCGTGAAGGTCGACGGGCAGTTGGTGTTCAACAGCATCATGCACGTGCTCAATGCCGCCGTGGATGGCATCGGCGTGGCGTACGTGCCCGAGCAATTGGTCGCGCCGTATCTGGCGGACGGACGACTGGTGGAAGTCCTGGAAGAGTGGTGCCCGACGTTTCAGGGCTATCACCTGTACTACCCGAACCGGCGCCAGGGCTCGGCAGCGTTTGCGGCGTTTGTCGAAGCACTGAAATACAACCGCTGACAAACGCAACTCTTCAATCCAAGCCAAATCCCTGTGGGAGCGGGCTTGCCCGCGAAGGCGTCGGCACATTCAACCTCATCATCGCCTGACCCAGCGCTTTCGCGAGCAGGCTCGCTCCCACAATGGTCCGGGGCAATGCCAAAATCTTCAGCGCAACCAAAATCCCTGTGGGAGCGAGCCTGCTCGCGAAGGCGCCAGATCAGATACATCCACATTGAATGACACACCGCTTTCGCGAGCAGGCTCGCTCTCACAATGATCCGGGTCAAGGCTACGTTTTCACAGGCTGGCTCACCACAGCGGCGCACCGAATCACCGCCGTACAACGACGAAGGGAGGCCCATTGCAGGCCTCCCTCGTTTCTCCCCGTCAGGATGTACCCAGACCCTGCGACAGATCCGAAGAAGACGGCCGCGCCGGATCCGGTTTGGTTTCGACTTCGGTTTGTTCAGTGGTTCGGGTCACCGTGTCACGCACGGCTTCATAACCTTCCTGAGCTTTTTGCTTGGCTTTGTCGACGATGCCAGCGCTGGTGCGGCCCATGTAGCGCTGTTCAGTGGACGTGGTCGGCAACGCCGCGCCGAGCAAAGCACCCAAGGCGACCCCTGTGGCAGCCACCATCAGCGGTTGCTCCTTGAGCAGGTGACTGAACTGCTGGCCGAGCACCTGCGAATTGCGCGACAACCGGTCACCGGCGTCATGCATCGCATGGCTCAGGTTTTCCTTCGCTGCACCGACGTTTTCACCAAGGTGGCTGGCCTTGCCTTTCAGCGACTGGTAGCCGTCCTTCAGCGAGTCAGTAGTCGAGTGCAAATGCGCGCGGGCGCTGTCGATGCCGTCGGCCAGACCGTCGGCCCACTCGCCGGCCTTGTCCTGATCCGGTCCGCTGCGATAGGTCGGTTGCGGCACGGGTGGGCGATTCTGGCTGATCATCAACCAGAGCAGGCCCACGGAAGTCAGCACCGCTGGCACCGGATTATTGCGCACGCTGGTGCCGAGATTGGTGAAGAATGTCGAGCCGTTGCTCTGCATCATTCCCCAGGCCTGATCGATCATCTGCCCGGGGGTGAACTTGCTCTCCAGTTGATCGACGATGTTGCCGATGCTGGCGCGCTGCGCATCGATTTCGCGCTCGATCTGCTCCGGGCTTTTTTCCGCTTCGATATCCAGTTCGCTTTTCATGAGACTTTCCTCCGCAGCGCTTCCTGATCCTTGTTCAAGGCGTCGAGGGTGCGATCAGGTTTGAAGTGAGATGGCTCGAATTGCTTTTTCCCGGATTGCAGCATGGCGAAGCCGATGATCATCACCACCACGCCGACGATCAGCGCGGCCAGCCATGGCGCCATGAACATGCTCAGGCCGTACACAGCCGACATCAGCAGAATGATGAAGCCGGCGAGGAACACGATCGCGCCGCCGGCCACCGCAGCGATGCCCGCCTTCAGCGTGCTGAGGCTGTTGTGCAGTTCGGCTTTTGCCAGTGCCAGTTCCTTGGTGAACAAGGCCGGGACTTCGCGCGACAGTTGTCGCAACAGGCCGACCACGGAGGCGTCATCCGTTTGGCCGAGGGGCCTTGCCCCGCTCAGATCAGATTCATCTCTGTTCATCACAGTTCTCCTTTGGCGTCGGGTGCGTGCGGTACGGAAGCCGCGGCAAAATCAGAGGGGTGATCGCTGTCACTGGGCGAGGTCGGGGTGATGCCGGTGGCCAGTCCCGGATTGGCGTGGGCCGATGGCGGCACTGACGATTCATAGGGCCGCTGCGCGCCGTAATCGGCTGGCGGTGGCGTCGAGGTGGAGCCCGCCGCCGGATCGTATTCGGCACTGACCGTCGCTGCTGCAGAGGTACCTGCTTTGAGAAACCGCGACAGGCCAAAACCGATGGCAATGCTGCCGGCGATGAACAATCCCGGATTGCTGCGCGCCAGATCCGCTGCATCGTGCAGCAACTGTTCGGCACTCTTGCCACGCAGATTGCCTGCCAGCCCGGTCATGGAGTCCGCCATGTCGGTCAGGTAGTCGGACATGCCCAGCGTGTCCTTGTCCTGCAGCTCCGAGACAAAGCTTTTCGCCCCTTGCGCCAAGGCTTCGATCTGCTCGGCCGCCGTGTCGCGATACTGGCCGAATTGCGCATCGGCCTGCTGCCGCGCACCGCCCAGTGCTTCGCTGACGTTGTCCTTCAAATGATCAAAACTTTGCTCAGGCTTGCCGTTGGGATCACCTGATTCATACCCTGACCTGCTGTCTGAAGTATTCATGTCGCCCCTCGCCTTCTCACTGAAAACGGAAAAACGGAGCTACACGGCAACATTGCCTCGAGCCCCCACATAAGAGATGACGGAGCAGCTTGCGCGAGAGTTCAAAGAGGTTGATGAGCGTGCGACATCAGGTCTGGATCAGTGACGAAAGGTTGCGCTTGGCAGGATTGTGTTGAGCTTCTGCGCCGGTCTGCGGTCAAGACAAGGCACGGGGGTTCATCCAGATGATGGCAGTGAAACCCTCAACGCCGCCGATAGATGGCAGAATCCCCACACCCTGATCACTTCGGAGACCGCAATGCTTCGCCTGTTTGAAGAAAGGCTCGACCCCTTCCCGCCCGACGAGGCGCCGCCACCGCCAGTCGGCCTGATGCGTTTCTTGTGGGCCTGCACCCGGGGCGCGCGCGGTTACATTCTGGCCTTCGCCCTGCTCAGCGCCAGCGTGTCGATCTACGAGGCATGGCTGTTTTCGTTCCTCGGGCAAGTGGTGGATCTGCTCTCGACCTGGCAATCCGGCGGCGCTGCTGGTGATGAGGAAAGCCGCGTGTTGTGGGGCATCGGCATTGTGCTGGTGGTCAGCATCGGGCTGGTGGCGCTGCGCACGATGGTCCAGCACCAGATCCTCGCGATCAATCTGCCGCTGCGTCTGCGCTGGGACTTCCATCGGTTGATGCTGCGGCAAAGCTTGTCGTTTTTCTCCGACGAGTTCTCCGGCCGGGTCACGACCAAGGTCATGCAAACCGCGCTGTCGGTACGCGAGGTGCTGTTTACCCTGATCGAAATCCTCCCCGGCATCGGCGTGTACTTCATCGCGATCATTGCGCTGGCCGGTGGCTTTGCGCTGAAACTGATGCTGCCGTTCCTGGCGTGGATCGTTTTGTTCGGGCTGGCGATGGTGTATTTCGTCCCGCGTCTGGGCAAGGTCGGCCAGGAACAGGCCGATGCGCGCTCGTCGATGACCGGGCGGATTGCCGATGCCTACACCAACATCACCACGGTCAAACTGTTCTCGCACTCCAAGCGTGAAGCGCATTTTGCCCGTGCGGCGATGGAAGATTTCAAGCTCACCGGGTTCCGCCAGATGCGTCTCGTCAGCCAGTTCGAGATCGTCAATCAGGCGCTGGTGGTCGCGCTGATTCTCGGTGCCGGCGGTTATGCGTTGTGGCTGTGGCATCAGGGCGAAGTCGGCACCGGCGCTGTCGCGGCGATCACCGCCATGGCGTTGCGCATCAACGGCATGTCGCACTGGATCATGTGGCAAATGACTTCGCTGTTCGAAAACATCGGTACCGTGCAGGACGGCATGGCCACCCTGACCAGCGGCCCGAAAGTCCAGGACGCGCCGGATGCCAAGGTGCTTGAGCCTGCCGGTGGCGAAGTGGTTTTCGACAATGTCAGCTTCAACTACAACGGCGAACGCCAAGTGCTCGACGGCTTGACCCTGCACATTCGCCCCGGCGAAAAAATCGGCCTGGTCGGCCGCTCCGGTGCAGGCAAGTCGACGCTGATCAACCTGCTGCTGCGCTTCTATGACGTTGATCGCGGCGAGATCCGCATCGATGGGCAGAACATCGCCGAGGTCACCCAGGACAGCTTGCGCAGCGTGATCGGCATGGTCACCCAGGACACGTCACTGCTGCACCGCTCGATCCGCGACAACATCGCCTACGGACGCCCGGACGCCACCGACGAAGACATCCACCGCGCTGCGGTGAACGCCCAAGCCGATGATTTCATCAGCCAGTTGAGCGACAAGCAGGGCCACAGCGGTTACGACACGCTGGTCGGCGAACGCGGCATCAAGCTCTCCGGCGGCCAGCGCCAGCGCATCGCCATCGCCCGGGTAATGCTGAAGAACGCGCCGATCCTGCTGCTCGACGAAGCCACCAGCGCACTGGACTCGGAAGTCGAAGTCGCGATCCAGGAAAGCCTCGATGAAATGATGCAGGGCAAAACCGTGATCGCCATCGCCCACCGCTTGTCGACCATTGCGGCCATGGACCGGCTGATCGTCATGGACGAAGGCCGCATCATCGAGCAAGGCACCCACGCGCAATTGCTCGAGAAGAACGGCACCTATGCGCGGCTGTGGCAACACCAGAGCGGCGGGTTCCTCGGTGAGGATCGCGGTTTGGTTGAGGTGATGGAGGAGTGATCAGGCTGGAGGGCCGGGGCCGGCCCTCCATCGATTGGCCTAGATGGTGACGGGGCTTTCTGCATTAACCGGAAGCTTTACGCGAAACACGGTTCCGCCTTCCAGGTCAGAGCTGACCTCGATCGAGCCGGCATGCGAGGCGACGATTTCCGAGGCGATGAACAGGCCCAGACCGAGCCCGGCAACCGGCCCGTGATCAACCACGGAGCGCTGCGAGAACCGCCCCATCGGGTTGAAGATGAACGGCAATACATCCCCCGGGATCGGTTCACCGCCGTTATGTACGGTGAACACCGCGCAATCCTCGCGGACCTGCAACTGGACCGAGACCGGAAACTTATTGTCGCCGTGGGTCACCGCATTGCTGATGATGTTGGAAAAGACCTGTTCCATCCTCGCGCCATCGAACGCTCCCATCACCGCTTCCTTTGCATCGAACCGCACGTTGGCCTGCGGATGAAAGGCGCGGATTTCCTCGATCACCCGTTCGCACACAGGGCTGAGATCGATCAGGGATTTTTTCACCGGAATACCCGGCCCCATCTGGCAGCGCGTCAGATCCAGCAGGTCGCCGACGATCTGGCTGGCGCGCTGCACGCTGGCGTAGATCTGCCCGGCCACTTTTCTGGTGCGCGGGTCGGTGGCTTCGGTACGACGCAACATATCCGCACCAAGCAGAATCGCCCCCAGTGGCGTGCGCAAGTCATGGCCGAGAATCCCCAGAAACACGGTGCGCGACGCCTCGACGGCGCGCGAGTAGCTGGCAATCGACTCGGCCAGCGCCTGGTCGATGGCTTCGTGAAAACGCGTCATGTCGTCGACATTCACCGATTTGCCATCCTTGACCTGACGCAGCCACTGGCTCAGCACACTGGTGCGCAGCGCGCGGTATTCGGAAACCATCTGATCGATGGTGAAACCGGCCATCAGCCGCGTCACCGCGTGGGTTTCCGCAGCCGTTTCTTCATCGTCGCGCGGCGCATGACCCTGGGCCTTGGCAATTTGCTCGCTGATGGTCTGCTTACTCCGCAGATCGATAACGATGGCGTGCAACATCTGCTCGGCGTGATCGCGCAGCGCAGCGTTATCGAGTTCCGCACCTGGTGTCTCGATGGTGCGGGCGAAATCTTCCCAGGCCTGCAGTATCGGCTCTAGGTTTTCGAGAATGAAATCTGGCAGGCGCATGGCTGTAGTCCATAGAGGAAATCCATCTGCGCCGACAGGCGCGCCGGCGCAGACAGTAAAAGAACAAACTCAGGAGTACAGAAGGTACGGCTGACCTCGTGCAGCCTAACATCATTGCATTGGTTCAACGCGGGAGGAAAATCGGCAACAGCCACTTGTGACGAAAGCCATCAGAACACTCAGCTACCTGTACTTGAGCCACTGTCCGGAACGCTCAAGTCGCCACCCGGAAAAGCACCACCCTCAATGTGGTACACCATCGGTTCCGCCGAAAAATAATCCTCCAACCCCAGCATGAACCGCTGGTGGTCGTCACTCTCTTCAAACCCCGGTGAGTGGTCCTCAAGTGACTGCCAGCGCACGATCAAATTGAATTGCTCGGGGGTTTCAATACCTTGCGCCAGCAAGTGGCCGCCGTATCCCTTGGCGCGGGTCAGCAACGGTTCGACTTCGGCAAATGCCCGTCGAAAGGCTTCAGTCTGTTGCGGGTGAACGGGCAGGACTGCGATTTCATAAACCATGATGCTTCTCCAAAATCAGTGAGCGGATTCAGACGATGAGCGTAGGCTCGACGGCGATGGCGATTTTTCCCAGCAGACCGTTGTTGGCGCTCTCCAGTCGAGCGTGGGCGAGCGGGATGTCGGCGAGCGAATAGACGGCGCCCACATGTGGCCGCAACTGGCCGCGCTCGACCAACGCGCTCAATTCATCGAGCTTGCCGCGATTCTGCCGGGTGAAGACGAAGTGGTAGCTGGCGTTCTTGCCCCAGGCCTGAACGAGGTTTTGTGGCTGCGCGATGTCGACGATCGAGACTACGCGGCCAAGCTGAGCGAGCACGTCGGCGCTGCGAGACAGGGTATCGCCGCCGATGGTGTCGAACACCACATCAACGCCATGCCCGGCGGTTTCGCGCATGATCGCTTCGACGTAGTCCTCTTGGGTGTAATCGATCACCACGTCAGCGCCCAGGCTGCGGACGAAATCGGCGTTGGCCTCGCGCACGGTCGTAAAGACCCCGGCGCCCATGGCTTTGGCCACCTGAATCGCCACATGGCCGACGCCGCCCGCGCCGCCGTGGATCAGAATGCTTTCGCCAACGCGGAGCACAGCGCGCACGGTGAGCGCTTCCCAAACCGTACCGCCGACCAGACTCAGACTGGCCGCCTCAAGGTGGCTCAGCGAGGCAGGCTTTCTGGCGATGATGCTTTCGGCTGCGACGTGGTACTCGGCATAACTGCCCTGCCCGTCGAATATCTGCGGGGTGTACCAGACCTCGTCGCCCGGCGCGAAAGCGCTGACGCCCGGCCCGATGGCTTCAACCACGCCCGACACGTCGTGACCGGTAATGGCTGGCAGCGGCACCAGGTCGGGATAGTCACCGCGCCGAACCTGATAATCCAGCGGATTGATGGAAGTAGCGTGCACTCGGACCAGCACTTGGCCCGCTTGCGGAACCGGTTTGGGCACTTCGCTGAGTTCGAACGAATCAGGACCGCCGAAGGATTTCAGAATCATCGCTTTCATGGCAAAACCTCGTATCGATAAAGAGGGATATCGAGATTTCTCGATATCCTAGAGTAAAAAAATTTACAGCTCTTTCCCTATGATCTCTGCAAGCGCGCTGATTGCTGCCTCATTGCGTTTGTAGTAGGTCCATTGACCGATGCGCCGCACTTCCACCAGCCCCACCCGCTGCAAAGTGGCCAGATAACTCGACACCGTCGACTGCGACAGGCCGATACCTTCCTGGATACTGCTGACGCAGACACCCTCAACAAGAACGTCACCCTCATCCTGCGGGGGGAAGTTCTTCACGGGATCCTTCAGGCCTTCAAGGATCTTGAGGCGCGTCGGGTTCGAGAGGGCTTTGAAGATTTCGATCAGTTCCATGCGCCGAGGATATCGAGATTTTTCGATATGTCAATGCGCGATATTAATCTGATCGGCAGTCGGCGACAGGCGGCAACGGGATCCGATTTGCCACCCTGCCGTGCGGCTCAGCCTTGGGGCGCATCCAGCAACACCCACAGTCGCACGATTTTCCCTTCGCTGATTTCTGCCACATCGACGCCGCTGACGATGACCGGCCCATCGCCCGGGCCTGCGTGCCAGCGCAGATAACCCAAGCCGTGATGCCCAACTGCAGTGCCCTCCGCAACAAAAGCGAAGTCCGGCCCGAACTGATCCAGCAACGCACCGGCCACTGCCGAAATCGCCGCTTGCCCGGTGACGATGCCAGCCGGTTCATACATCGTCGGTGCGTCTGCAAAAAGCTCCTGCACCGCCGCCAAGCGCCTTTGTGCATCGCGTTGGTTGAACACCCGCTGCAGATTGGCCCGTAGCAAGGCGTCGTAGTTTTCAACTTCATCAGTATTTCGCGAATCTGAGCCAGCCATTTTTGATTCCTCGATTTGTGTGTGAAGCCCGGTTGCCCGGGCTCAGCGATTAACCATGTTTGACCAGGTTCAAGGCTGGCAGCGGTCCGCCCGGAAACTGCGCAAGCATTCCTTGCTGCACACCGCCCAGATCGATGCCGTAAAAACCCAGTTGAGTAATCAGCTCTGCAACCTTGGTTTTGCTCGTGGCATCTTCACCGGAATAAAACAGCACCCGCTTGCCGCCCTCGGCGGTGGGATCGCTCAGCAGAGCCGCGAGCAAATGGTTGAAGGCCTTGACCACGTGCGCACCGGGCAGCATCTGCGCCACCACTTGCGAAGACGGCTGGCCGCCCAGATCGAACGGCTTGAACAGTGGTGCCTCGATCGGGTTGTTGGCATCGATCACGATGCGCCCATCCCAAGGCCCGAGATCGCGTACCGCGTCGGGGATCTTCGACCAGTTCACCGCCAGAAAAACGATGTCCGCCTGGCTGGCTTGCCGAGCCGTCACCGCTTGTGCGAGTGGACCCAATTCGTCGACCAAAGCGGCAAGGCTCTGCGGCCCACGGCTGTTGGCCAGGCTGACCGGCAGGCCTGCGTTGACGAGCAACCGAGCGATGGCGGTGCCGATGGAGCCAGTACCAATGATGCTGATAGTCATGATGCTCTCCTTACGCTGTGAAGCCGCCGTCGACGATTAATTCTGCGCCGGTGACAAACCCTGCCTCTGCACTCGCCAGGTACGCCACCGCGCTGGCAACATCCTTGCCCTCGCCGTACCGCCCCATGGCGATGTTCGGGCGTAGGAAGTCCGCAATAGGCCCGTCGGCCGGGTTCATGTCGCTGTCGGTCGGGCCGGGATGGACGGTGTTCACAGTGATGCCGCGCGGCCCCAGGTCGCGCACCAGTCCACGACTGAAACCGGTCAGCGCACCTTTGCTCAGGGTGTAGACGGAGGCGGTAGCGAACGCAGCGTATTGCACCATCGAGCTGCCGATGTGAATGATGCGGCCGCCCTGCCCCATGTGTTTGAGCGCTTGCTGAGTGGCTACGAAGACGCCGGTCACGTTCACCGCAAGGATGCGTTGAAAGTCCTCAAAGACGATGTCCTCGGGGGCACCGAGCAGGCTGATACCAGCGTTGTTCACCAGAATGTCGATCTTGCCAAAACGCTGTGCAACCTCGGCAATCGCTGCACGTACAGCCTCGGGATTGCCCGCATCGGCCGCCAGCGCCACAGCCTGGCCGCCCGCCGCAACGATTTCCTGCACGACCGCTGCGGCGCGATCTGGCGATGCGTTGTAGGTGATAGCGACGGTTGCGCCATCTGCCGCGAGCCGTTTGGCGATGGCTGCGCCGATGCTGCGTGAACCACCGGTAACGATAGCGATTTTGCCGGTCAGTGGAAGCGTGGATGTGTTCATGGTCGAGCCTCTGGGTGGTTGAAGTTGATGAGGCTATGAGACGCTTTCTGATCTTCCACCAGTAGTGGAAGACACCTAGAATCACTTTCAATCATTAGTTGAAGGTGCACGGATGGAAACGTTAGGCAATTTGCTCTCATTCGTGCGCAGCGCCGAGGCGGGAAGCTTCTCTGCAGCGGCGCGGCGCCTGGGCCTGACACCCGCGGCGGTCAGCCGCAATGTCGCGCAACTGGAGGCCAACCTCGGCGTACGCTTGTTTCAGCGCAGCACGCGCAAACTCACGCTGACCGAAGCGGGAGAACGTTTTCTGGCCAACGTCGGTTCGGGATTGGAAAGTGTTCAGGCGGCGATCGCCGATGTGGCCGGCAATGCCGGAGAGCCTTCCGGCACCCTGCGTCTAAGTGCGGCACCGGGTTTTGCCAGGGATTTCCTGCTGCCGCTGATGCCGGAATTTCTCAATCGATATCCCGCCGTGATCCCCGAATGGCATGTCGACAATCGCCAGGTCGATCTCATCGCGGACGGCTTTGATGCGGCTATCGGCGGCGGCATCGAACTCGCGCAAGGTGTGGTCGCCAGAGCCATCGCCCCGGCGCATCTGATTCTGGTGGCCTCGCGGGAGTATCTGTCGGGGCGCCCGCGCGTCCAGCGCATTGAAGAGCTGTCGACGCTGAATCACCTGGCCATGCGCTCGGTGCAGACCGGCAAGGTGCGCAGCTGGATGTTGCAAGGGCCCGCCGGGCAACGAGCGCCCCTGGAGTTGACGCCGCGCCTGTTGGTCAACGATCCGCAAGCGCTGTGTCAGTGCGCGCGACTGGGGTTGGGGGTTGCGCTGTTGGCGGTTCCGGATGTTTTGCCTTATCTGCAGGACGGTACGCTGGAAAGGGTTTTGCCCGATTGGTATGTCGATGCAGGGCAGATCTACTTGTACTTTTCCAGCCAGAAACTATTGCCAGCAAAAACCCGGGCTTTTGTGGATTTCCTGGTCGGTCTGGCTCGAGAGGATGGGTGGGCAACTCGACTCGATGCTCGGGTTTAACGAGCAAGTTATACGACCTCTAAGATCTAAGCAGCACCACAACCAAGCGATTTTACAAGCCTTTCAAGCTTGCCGGCCCCGCTCGATTACGGTACAAATCTGGCAGTTGTACGACAACATAATAAAAACCTGAGCCACCCCGAGTGGCTATCATTTTTGAGATCTGCCATGTCCCGTCCTGAGTTTGCGCCAACCGTACCGCCGCCCTTCCCCCGTTATCTCGCCGTGATCATTCTGTTGTGCATGGGTTGTGCGTTCGCCGGCAACCACGTCGCGGCACGGGTCGCTTTTGATGATGGCGCGGGCGTGTTGCTGGCGATTCTGATGCGCTCGGGCGGGACCTTGCTGGTGCTTGCCATTCTCGTTCTGTGGCAGCGGCAAAGTCTGCGTGTGCCGGCGGGCGCGTGGCGTTGGCAACTGTTGTTGGGCCTGCTGATTACTGCGCAGAGCCTGTGTCTGTACTCCGCTGTCGCGCGGGTCCCGGTCGCTTTGGCGCTGCTGGTGGCCAACGTGTTTCCGATCCTGCTCGCCTTGCTGACCTGGGCGCTGGGCGGCCCACGACCAAGCGCGCGCACCGCGATGTTGATGGGCTTGATTCTCGTGGGATTGGTGTTCGTACTGGACGTCCCCGGACGTCTGTCAGACAGCGCCAGCGTCGGTCCGGAATGGCTACTGGGAGTTGCACTCGCCTTCTGCGCCGCCAGCGTATTCGCCTGCGCGCTGTGGATCACCGATCACAAACTGTCGCAAGTGCGCGGCTCGGTGCGCAGCCTGCTGACCATCTTCATCGTCTTCAGCAGCGTCAACCTGGCCGGCCTGACCGGCGCCCTCCCCGGCGGACTCAACCTCCCCGCCACCTCAACCGGCTGGCTGGCCCTTGCCACGCTCGTCGTGCTCTATGGGACCGGCTTCATTGTGTTGTTCATTTCCGTACCCAGGCTGGACATGCCACGCAACGCACCGGTGATGAACATTGAGCCATTGGCGACGTTGTTGATGGGCTGGATTGTGCTGGATCAAATGCTCAGCAGAGGGCAGATCGTGGGTGGAGTAATTGTAGTGAGTGGGATTGTTTTGCTGACGTATCGCAAAGCGGCGGTGAAGGTTGGGGTGAAGGCTGAGGTTTGAGGGGGTGTGGTGGCGGGACTCTTGGTTGGCGAGTCCTGCTTATCGCCCCCGGCTCGATACCGGATCAGCAGAATTGCAGGCTCTCGAGGTCTACCTGGACATAGCTTCCTATTTCACCCTTGTAGAGATAAATCGCAGTTACCTCCAGCTCCGTTCGTAAGAATTCCGCCAGCCTCCTGAGTCTGGTGCTTGTGGTCATGGCAGGGCGCACAACCGTCGCGCCACCGGGTTGGTCATCGTAAATTCTGACGAGAAACTCATCGACACCATCCAGAATCAGGTAATTGAAACCTCGATACTCATAGCCTGCGCCGTAGTCGACATCATCGAAACGGTCGGCCTTTTCTATTCTCAAGACGCCGTCCCGCTAATTCGACCCAGCGAAATTGAAACAGTCTGGCGCCTGAAAAGTAGATGCTGCTCCATCCACGTCATTTACCAGCTACCGTACGGGATGCCGAACTTATCAATGTATCGTTTGGCCTTTTCACTCACGGGATAGGCATACTGACCACCGTTCTTGCCCAACTCCGGCCCCAGCGGTTCCAACTCTGCTTGGGTGCGGGCGACTTTGATCGGGCGTCGACACTGATCTCTGACCCAGACCTGGACTATGCCACCTGGTGCGAGTCCCAAATACACAGAAGCCATGAAGCGCGCTGTCCTGTCGGGAGTTTCGGCGCAGCGCTGATGGGTAGATGTCACCATTACTCGTCTGGCTTCCTCAGGAAAATCCACCCAAGCCCGGTAGGTTTTTTGCTCGGGTATAGACTGCCAACGGACGAAAATTCGCTTGGGCAGATCTGCGCCAATAACCGGTTTCCCCGTACCTCCCACACCTACCCAACCGCGCGCGGATTCTTTGTCGTCATTTGGTTCAGCGCCGCTGGCGTTTCCTCCCCCGGCTCGCAGAAACGTTCGACCGTTGATGTCTTCCACTGAGCTGTCTTCGACCCAAACGTTCATGAAATTGGGCTTGATAAACGCCAGTTCCCACCAAGGATATTTGGGATCGTTTTCACCTGAATTGGAGCCTGTCGCGTGACAGCCGGTAAAGGCCAAAACGCCCAGTAGAGCCAAGAATATTCTCATTACCAAAGCTTCCAGTCAGCTACATGAGGATGCTGCATGCGAATGCCATTTTCCGTTGGTGAATTGATATAAACAGCTTTCAGGCCGCTGCCGTCCCGCCTTCCTTGCGGGTGATTCCAGTTGGCAGATGTGTGGATGTATTTCAATTGCAGCAATTTCTCCTCTTCAGCTGTGGTGCTGAAGTCACCGGCGATGAATCTTTCACAAAGCGGTTGCAGCTCCTGGGGAACGGCGTACTCGGGTCGTTCGGGAATATCGTGGAGAGGAACACCTTTTTCTTTGGCCAATTGATACATGACTCTCAAATAAACCCTTGAGAGTTTGCCACTGACCGGGCGTTTGAGCTGAAGCCCAGCGTATACACGTTTGTGTTTAGGCCCGAAACGATCTTGCGGATCGGGCGGCAAAGCAAGCGCGGGGGGCGTTACGATTTCCAACAGATCGGCAGGCCATCCTTTGGCGACCCATTGTTTTTTCACCATCGCGGCGTCCTGATAGATCGAAGTTGATTGAACGTCAGTGTTGCTCCATACATGAAGTCTCTGCATGGGACTGACCAATACGCATTCCTCGACTTCGTCGAGATAGCTACCACCGATATCCGAATGCACGCCCGGAAAAACATATTCTGGATAATCGGGATTGACATTGCTGAGGGCGAAATTGGCACGACATTCATCGCGCGCCACCAAGTGGACAACATCCTTGAAGAAGCGAGGGTCGAGATACAGTTTAATGCCCGGAGCAATGGGGCTTTGCACTCTACCGAAATTAGTGAAACCGGCAATAGACGGCACGGTGTCGAATAGACCGATGAAGCCCATTCGGATACTGCTGCCATATTGATCTAGAAAGGTGCGGCTGAAATTATGGGCGTAAGTGCTAAGCAGATCCCTTAACGGCCCCTGCTTGCCTCGTACAATTTCATTGCAGAAATGACGTGCCGCCGCTGCACCTCGACTGAATCCAAAAGTGTCAAAAGTTAGCGAGGCAATTTCACTGTTCGGATTTTCTTGCAGGGCGTCTTCAACAACCTGTTTGATGAACGTAAACGAAGTCTGCACCCTACCGGCTACTCCCGTCTCTCCACGTCCCGTGCTTTGACCGACGATACTGTCTTTCTCGTTGGATTGAGTACCGATGCCTTCGATATATAACGGGCGTGACACCTGTTTTATAGGCCCTTCTCCATCAGCAATCGGAGCCTCGTAATACAGATCGGCAAGTTTTTTGATATTCGTCGCGCCAGAGCCATAACTGCTGTCCGGATCTCCCATATAGGGCTGACAACTGGGAGGAATATCCTCAGGCGCAATCGGATGCTGAGCACCACACAACAACCCCGCAGCAGAGTTGTTCGCATTGTTGCCAGTGCCATCAAAGAAAACCCCGATCCTCAACGCAATGCCTATCTTCTCAGGCTCGCGCGCGGGCTCTTTCCCGTGCTTCTCATATTCGGCCCAGTGCTGGGCGTGCAGGTCGACGGGTTTGGCTTGTTCGTAGCGGTAGTTTTTCGGCGGGTTTGGAACGTAACCACTCAATCCTTGATTCCTTGTTCTGATCCTTGAAGAACGGCCCGAAGGGTGACAGTCGAGCCCGGGTGGTGCAAGCCGTGGCCGTGTGCCAGCCGTGGTGCGCCCGGGTGTTGCGACGAGGTTTTGCGCTCGTCGCATTGCGGGTTATTTGGCTATTTCGACTTTGTCCAAAGCCTGATTGACCGCGATTTCGCCGAGCATGACGACCTGGGCGATGCCTAGCAGGGTTTTGCGGCGCGGGTTGTCGAGCAGCGCGGCGAAGTCGTAGAGCATGGTGGTGGCCGAGCCGAGGGATTCGCTGGCGTTGGCCAGCAGGGATTCGGTGTCGTATTTCGGGTTGGCGAGGAACATCTGTTCCGGGGTGTTGGTGCTGGCCAGGATGTCTGCCGGGCCGAGGTAGTGATCGAGGGCGCGTTCGGCGGCTTCGTGTAGTTTTTTCGATGCACTTGATTCGTAGGGGGATGCGGGGTCGGTGGTTGGGGGATTGGGTGTGACTTTGAACATGGTGAAACTCCTAGTTAGCTAAAAGGAGCCTTCACATTCGCTACCAAACGAAGGTGGCGGCCATACGCGGGTTGGTAGACCGGTAACTAGGAACCGGCACACCCGAAGGTGTCCTGCGCATGGCCACCATTGAGCAGCGACCTGAAGCCGGTCTGCGAACGGTGCGCGATGCGACTAGTTATGGCGGGCTACCAAACCCGATCACTGTTTTTCAGCGACCGACAGACGATAGAACCCGCGACCTAGACGCACAAGCCGGCGGATTCTGGCGTAGTCGTAGGGAATGGCGCAAGGCGTTGTAGCCGTTTGCTTAATGCTTGATTTACTGTTTAAACGGGCTAAGGGTTTTCTGTTTATGTGGCGGTGAATGGGCTGGCGTCATCGCGAACAGGCTCACTCTTACAAGGGGATCAGGCGATGGGCAGTCACAGCATTCTGCTCCTGCACATTCAACTGTCGCTTCTTAAGCAGCGGGTCAATCTCCATTTTGCTCCTCGGTCGTGTGCCGCTAGTTGTCCCTGGTACTTCAAAGCCTCAATCAAAAACCCGAGCGCTCTACGAAAGGTCGGGATGCATAAAGATTTCCTTATCGGTTTAAACGATCAATCGGGGCGGCATCAACCCTGCGTTACGAGCGTCAATTTCGGCCAGATCTCGAGCCATCTCTTCGACTGCAGGCGCTCCAGAAACACCACGTATTTATCACTTTCAAATCGGGCGGTTGGCCGCACTTTCAGCGCAAACAAATCCTCCAGCCCCAACGGCGCCGAAACCTCTATCGCACCATGCCGATCAAGCCTGACACCTACTGCCGTAGCAGTTTCCGGCCAGAACGTCATTGCATCCGCAGCCGCCCCATAAGGCGCATCGGCATTTCGCTGGTGCATGCGTGCCTGGTTTTTCACCGACCACTTCAAGTCACTGCACAGTGCTGCAAGCTCGACCTCCAAGGCCAAATCCGTTTGATCACCGGGACGTGTTCTGTCAAACCATATGACATCAATGTCCTCGGGCAACGGCGAAGGTTGGCGCTGATGCAGATGATCCCAAACCAGGCTGCGCACAAAACCTGCGGCAACCCAGCAGTCCGGCAAGTTGAGATCCCTGACTATGCGCAAGATGTGCATGCGGACGGGATCTTCAGCAATCAGATCCCGCAGTTGCGCTTCCAGATTCATTTATTTCAATCCAATGACCATGGTTGCGAGAGCCTATCAGTGATCTCTGTAAGCGCTCGGTCCCTTGTGCTGAATGACGAGTGCAGGCGAACTTTGCAGGATAGGGCCAACTGCCGACCACTTCTCAAACCTTGAACTCTTCCTTAAGCAAATCGGCAAACTTGTCTTTTGCGCGATTAGATTCAACGTGCCTGTTCCAGATAAAATAATTCTGCACAGGCTTTAAGTCATTGAAGAAGAATCCTTGAATACCGCCGAGCTGGCGGAACTGTTCAAACATGCCTCTGGGCACCAACGATATCCCGGCGCCTGAACTTACGCAGCCAAGGATGGTGCCATAACTGGCTATGCTTGTTATCGGATTGAAAACTTTGTACCGCTCCAGCCAGGTTAACAAAGCTTTTCTGTAGGGACATCCTTCAGGCCACATGAATAAATCCACACCGCGCAGGTCCTCTGGCTGGTTTATCACCCCCGCGGACGGCGAGGCAATCACCACTAGATCCTCTTCATAGATCTCCAGACTCTCGATGTCCGGATGTTCTGGCCTGACGGCAATTATTGCCCCGTCCAACATGTAGTTGACCACTTCTGCGGATAATTGTGACCAATCGCCAGTGCTGAATTGCATTTGTACAGCCGGATAAAGTTGATGAAACCTGGATAGCACTTTGGGTAACCGGCCGGTAGCGGATGATTCTATGGCACCAATCCTGAGTTCTCCCGAAGGAGCTGACGACGGATCAAGCGCTCGTTGCGATTCTTCGCACAAAGACAGGATTTTGTTGGTATAGCCGAGAAAAAGCCGACCTGAAGGGCTGATGATCAATCCTCTGCCTTTCCTTATAAACAGGTCAACTCCAAGCTCACGTTCCAGAAGCTTGATGCGGTTGGTGATGTTGGACGGCACGCAGTGTAATCGCTCCGAGGCACGGACGATACTGCCCAGATCGGCTACTGCCTTGAACATGACCAGTTGTGAAAACTCCATGTAAACGCTCATTAAAAATGAATGATTGCGTCAGTATAAGTCACTTGTCGCAGGTCAACAAATCGGGCTAATTTCGCCGCTGCAAGGCAAGAAAGTGCGTTAAAACCAAACATTTCATAGGTCTTTAGGGAGAAGGACACATCATGAGCTCAGCATCGCCACAGAGTCGTTTGGAACCGCTTGAACATAAATCCATGCAAGAATTTGGCGAGACATTTATCCAGGCCCTGCCCAAGCACATACGCAACTTGAAAATTCCCGGACGTACCTTAGAAGAAAACCAACGGCGTCAACCGTTGCTGGCCTGCGTCGGCAACGTTGCTGAGATACAGGACGCCATGCTTGAGGTACTCAATCATTCCATCACGCAAGACGCGCAACTGGCGGCTGAAAGCGCATTCAGGGCGTTCCTCGAAAAGCCAGTAATAGACTCGTCGGTATTGAGCTTTTTCAATGGGTGGAATGAAACCCATAAAACCACCAGCCTTGTCTCGGCAAAAATCATCATGCGCCTGTCGGCGGATGCGATATCGGTATCTGCCGACAGACGTGAGGGTTACCACAATGTCATGGCGCATATGCATGAAGTGGCGAAAGATGATTTCGGTCTTGGACATCAGGGCCATGACGGAATGTACAACTACATGACTGCAGCTTTTGGTGCGTCAGCCTGGGTTGAAGAACAATTCAAAATTGCTGAATGCAATGACTTCGCGGACTTCCTATACAACACCGGGGTCGCCAAGCATAAAACGGCACTAAACTCGCAGGAACACAAATCTTCAATTATGGATGCGATGATGGTTTCAATCTCATCTGAACTCTGGAACGGTCGTGAATACAATTTCATCGCTCAATATATTGAAGCAAAGCTCCTCGCGGCCAATCCGTTCTTGAGGACAAACACGCAAAACCTGCGTAACGCCAAAGGCTACGTAATGGGGCACTCCGGAGAAGTTGAGAACAAACACGGATTGCATGCCTTGGCGGCCGCGCAAGCTTACGGTCAGACGGTAGGTCTGGAATTCAAGCCTGCGCGACTGAAGGGCATCATGCTCAATTACAATGAAAGAGTCGGCAATGCATTCTCCGCCATGCATCGGATTATGACCTGTTGATCTCTATGGATTAACGAAGCATGCCGATGAACTCTCATAATGTGAGCTTGGAGAATGATCGGCATGTTTTGACGATATTTAAACCAAACCACGAGCGACTCATGAACCTTCCGGCCAAATGACGTTCCGCAGGGATCTATCGCATGGATGTTGAACACGCTGTTCTTGCATTGGGTTTCTTCGCGTTTTGTGGTGGCCTGATAGACGCTGCGGTCGGTGGCGGGGGCCTGGTACAGGTGCCGGCACTTCTACATGCTCTACCCCAGTACAGCCTTGCCACCATTTTCGGCACCAACAAACTGGCCGTTCTGGCAGGCAATATTTCATCAATATCGGGTTACCTGAAGCGCATAAAAATTCGCTGGAATTTAATGCTTCCGACCATGCTCGCCGCTTTTTTATTTTCTTTTCTCGGAGCTCTCTCGGTATCCCTTGTTCCTAAAAGATTGATGGAGATCGTCGTCTTTTTCATATTGATAGTCATGGCTATCTACACGTTTATGGAAAAAAAACTTGGTTTGGCAGGCACCGACCGCCACTTCGGAAAGAAAGACATTTGCCTTGGAGTTTTCTTTGGCAGCCTGATCGGTTTCTACGATGGTGTCTTCGGCCCGGGCAGTGGCAGCCTGCTGCTGTTTATCTTCGTCAAGGTCTTTGGCTTTGATTTCCTCAATGCATCAGCCTCTGCAAAACTGGTCAACCTGGGGACGTTCAGCGCTGCGCTCATATTTTTTATCCCCTCCGGTAATGTCTTGTGGGCGATTGGCGGCATAGTTGCTTTATGCAATATGGCCGGTGCACTGACCGGTGTCTTTTTGGCATTACGGTATGGAAGCAGTTTCATCAGAGTTTTCTTCCTGATTCTGCTCGTATTCCTGATCGGCAGAATGGGGATCAACATTTTTTCGTAGACCCTGGTCACGTCATACCCTCCGCCGCGAATCCCGCCGTACCGCCTGCGGCGGCACGCCAAAGCCGCGCATGAACACCTCGCGCATATGCCGACGGTCACGAAACCCGGTTTCTCTGGCAACAATATCCAGACTGTGATTGCTCTGCTCGATCAGCAAACGCGCCGCTTCCAGGCGCAGGCTCTCTATCGCCCTGGCCGGAGACTGGCCGGTTTCGGCGGTGAACACGCGGGTGAATTGCCGCGGACTCAGGTGCACCACTTCGGCCAGTTCTTCGACACTCAGCGGGCGATTGAGGTGCTTGCGCGCGTAATCCAGTGCACTCTGAATGCGATCGGATTTGGGTGACAGCGACAGCAATTCCGAATGCTGCGACTGCCCGCCCGAGCGGCGCTGATGCATCACCAGCCGATGTGCCACCGAGCGCGCAATTTCGCTGCCCAGATCTTTTTCGACCATGCCCAACGCCATGTCGACACCAGCGGTCATGCCCGCCGACGTCCACACCGGGCCGTCGATAATAAAGATCCGGTCGTCCTCGACATTCACCGACGGATGCATCCTGCGCAGCGCCGGGGCGAACGCCCAGTGCGTGGTCACGCGGCGGTTGTCCAGCACGCCCGCCTGCGCCAGTACGAACGAGCCGGTGCAGATGCCGGCCACGCGGCGTGCGCCGTCGGCGAGCCCGCGCACGCTGTGCAGCACGTCAGCATCGGGCGGCGTCAGCGGTGTCAGCGTTCCCGCCACCAGCCAACTGTCGGCCAGCCCCGCTTGCGTCAGCGGCAACGTATCGACGTGCAAGCCCAGCGAGGAGCTGACGATGCCGCCGGCCTGGGAAAAGTTCTGCACCTTGTACACGGCTTTGCCCGTGACGATGTTGGCGAACTCGAACACCGACTGGGTCGCCAGCGCCATCACCTGAAAACCTTCCGTGAGCAGATAGCCGACTCGATGCATGGTCGCGCTCCGTTTGTTGAATGTCCTGAAACACTACCACATACGTCATTCAGGTCGGAGCAGGTTTTCTCCATCATGGCTTGCATTCCAATCAATCCACTCGCGGGACGCAGCTCATGAAACTTGAAGCCAACACGATCTTCATCACCGGCGGCACTTCCGGCATCGGCCGCGCACTGGCCGAGGCCCTGCATCAGCGCGGCAACAAGGTCATCATCGCTGGTCGTCGCCAGACCCTGCTGGCAGAGATTGCCCAGGCGAATCCGGGCATCGACACCGTGCAGCTGGACATCAACGATGCGCAGCAGATCAAGGACGTCGCCGCCGAAGTCATCCGCCGCCATCCGTCGTTGAACGTGATCATCAACAACGCCGGGATCATGCCCTTCGACAACGCGGGTTCCGGCGCCTACGACGATGAGCAGGCAGTAGGTCTGTTGCAGACCAACCTGCTCGGCCCGGTGCGCGTCAGCGCGGCGTTCGTCGAACACCTCAAGCGCCAGCCCGAGGCCTACATCATCAACAACAGCTCGGTGCTGGCCTACCTGCCGCTGGCGACCACGGCGCTGTATTCGGCGACCAAAGCGGCGATCCATTCCTACTCGCTGTCGCAACGTTTCATGCTGCGCGACACCAGCGTCAAGGTCCTGGAAATCGCGCCACCTTGGGTCGATACCGACCTGATTCACAAGAGCGGCGACGAGCGCGCCATGCCGCTGGGCGAGTTTATCGAGGAAACCCTGATCAAGCTGGAAACCGCCACCACCGAAGTGCTGGTCGACCGAGTGTTGCCGCTGCGGGCCAACCAGGGCGCGAACGAGCACGGGTTGATCGAGCAGTTCAACCTGTCGCTGCTGGAAAATCCTATTCCGGTGGCCTGAACTCACCGACAGAAACATCCGGGCTCAATGCCCGGGTAGCCTGGCTGTTGATCATGTTCATTCACAACGCGGCAAGCCAAACACCACCCGCGCCCCCCTCGGCTCATTGCGCTCGGCCCACAATTTGCCGCCATGTCCTTCAATGATCGTGCGGCAAATCGACAGGCCCATGCCCAGCCCGGTGGATTTGGTTGTGAAGAACGCCGTGAACACTTGCTCCGCCCGCTCGCAGGCAAAGCCCGGCCCCGAATCGCTGACGCTGATGTGCACGTTATCGCCCAGCGCCTCACTGCGAATCAGCAGACGTCGCTGCCCCTCTGCCATGATCGTCATGGCTTCGAGGCTGTTGATGATCAGGTTGAGCAACACCTGTTGCAGTTCGACCCGGTCCGCCACTACGAAAGGCAAATCTGCCGCCAGCTCAACGCTGACTTCGGCGCCGTGCTTGAGCGCTTCGCCCCGGCTGAAACCGACCATTTCTTCAATCAGCAGATTGAGGCTGACAGGCTGACGCTGCGGTGGCGTTTTGTGAATCAGCGCGCGGATGCGCCCGAGTACGTCGGCGGCGCGGTTGCCGTCGAGAATGATATGCCGCAGGCCCTGCTCGACCTCGTTGATATTTGGTGGCTTTGCACCGAGCCAGCGCAACGCGGCATTAGCATGGGTCACCGTGGCGGCGATCGGCTGATTGACTTCGTGGGCAATCGATGCGGCCAACTGACCCATGGTTGCCACACGATTGGCGTGGGCCAGTTCCGTTTGCACCTGACGATAACGACGCTCGCCTTCGCGCACTTGCTCTTCAGCCAGCTTGCGTTCGCTGATATCCAGCACAAAGGCCAGGCCCTGTTGCTGACTCGCTTCGAAGGCAGCCAGACCGACAATCACCGGCAGCCGACTGCCGTCCTTGCGGATGTACTCCTTTTCGAATGGCTGGGCCCGGCCAGTGTGGATCGCCGTTGCCAGTGCAATATCGCTGTTAGCGCGCATCGCCGGCGGGGTCATGTCACGCCAATGGACACTGCCCGAAAGCAACTCATCACGGGTGTAACCGACCATGCGCAGGAACGCGTCATTGGCCTCGATGATTTCCCCTTCCACGCCCCAGACGATGATGCCGATGATGTTGGCGTCGACCAGCCGACGGATCTTCGCTTCTCGCTCGGCGAGGTCGCGGTACAGGCGCGCGTTGTCCAGCGAGATCGCTGCCTGCGACGCCACCAGGCGCAACACGGCGAGACGCGTCGGGCTGAACACCCCGGCGGACAGGTTGTTTTCCAGATACAGCGCCCCTGCGACCCGCGCCTGATTCATCAATGCCAGGCACAGGATCGAGCGCGCGCCTCGTTGCTGAACGTATGGATCAGCGGCGAACAGCGGATCGGCAACCGCGTCGTCCAGGCACAGGTTTTCGCCGGTGCGCAGCGTCTGGTAGAGCACTGACTCTGCCAGCGCCACCGTGTGCAGCGGCGCGTTGCACAGCTGCGTGGCACCGTCGCCGATACGGGTTCGCGCAGCGACATAGGGAATGTCGGCGTTCAACAAAATGAGCAGGCCATGCTCGGCCCCGGCCTGTTCGATCGCGGTGCGCATCACCGTTTCGATCAAACGGTCCAGGACGATCTCGCCGGAGACTGCTTGAGAGACCTTGAGCACCGTTGCCAGGTCGAGATGTTCAACTGGCGTAATGAGCGTGGTGACCGGATTCGGTTGCGCCTCTTCGGCACGCAGAAAACGATGACGTCGCTCCAGCTCCCGCACCTTGCCAGCAGCCCCCCAACGCAGATAGGCGTAGCGTGCGTCGCGCAGGTAAACCCGGGATATCCTGACCAGCCCGCGAGCGCCGTAGAACCGTGCGGCCAGTTCGTTGGCCAGCGCTTCGATATGGAGCAAACCATTGTCCTGAGCCAATTGAATGGCTTGCTCGTACTGCAATTCGGCTTCGAGCAACTGTCCGGTGACGCGCGCCATTTCCGCGCCGACCAGCGCCACCTGACTGGCGAAGGTCTCTGCACACAAGCGCGCCCACGTCTGCAACTGTTCATGATGTTGACCCAGACGCTGCAAAGCACCGGCGTCAGTTTCGCCGTGGGCCGCCAAGGTCAACGCCGCGTAGAAATGGTATTCGGCCTCCTCGAAAAACGCCGAAACCACCCACAAAAGTCCCTGCGCCTGGGCCGCGCACTCAGCGGCCGCCGCGTAATCCCCGGCCAGATAGCGCGCCTGCAACTTGCGTACCCAGTACTTGCCGCGCGCCAGCGCCAGATCCGCCGAACCGGCCAGATGCGCCTCGACAGCTGTTTCATCGAACCCGTCATCGTCGAAACAGCCGAACGTCGGCGTCTGCCCGCGCAGCATGCGGATCAGCGTCAACTGGCAGCGCATGAAATCCGCCACCAGACCGAAACCGACCTTTTGTGCATAGACCAGCCCTGATTCCGCTTGCGCCTGCACCTCGGCCAGCGGCTCGCCGATAAACAACAGATCGGAAATCAGGCTGTTTCCGGCGAACGCGGCATACGGCAGATCGCCGCTGCGATGGGCCGCGTTGAGCGCACGGCGCAACAGTTCGCGGCACTCGCGCACTGGCCGCATCCAGCGCACCACGAAGATCGAGAAGCACAACCAGGTGCTCGCCTCATAACGCGTGAGCCCGCGCCGATCAACCAGATCGCAGCCCAGACGGCCAAATCGATAACCAGCGGCATAGTCGCCAAAACGCGGCCCCGACACGCGCCCGAAGTTGGCATAGAGCAGGCAGGAGGCGTCGCAGTTGCCATATTGCAGGCTCAGGCTGATCGCTTTGCAAATGGTCAGGCTGGCGAGGTTCAGATCCGACTGCACCGCCGGCGCGAAGAGTTTGCCCAGCGCATCGAGGGTGGCCCGCGCGGCAGGATCCTCCATCAGCGGCAAGTCGATCATCTGCTCGATACTGCGCCCGCGCAGGCTGGTCCAGACCTGCTGATATTCGTCGCGCACCTGAATATCGTCCGGACGCGCTGGCCAATCGATGCCGACCTGACGCAGAAAGGCCAGACACACCGTCACCGCCCGGTCACTGCGATCAAGCAGCAAGTAGACATCCATCTGCAGGCACGCCACCGCCGCGCGCTCGACGGTGGTCACGGCGCGCTCGGCCAATGTCGCCAGGCGCGAGTCGGCAAGCTGCAGTTGGCCGGTGAGAAATTCGCACTCGGCACGGTTCAGCTCCAGAGCGAAACCCAGTTCATGCCGACTGTCATAACCCTGCTCGCCCAACAGTTCTGCGCCGGCGCCCAGATAGGTCAGTGCTGAGGTATAAGCGGTCGAGGCCTTCGCTCGCTGGCCGGCGAGCAGGTTGAACTCGGCCAGTTGCTCGCGCTCGGCACGCAGGCTGATCAGATGCGCACCGCGATTGAGCTGGCCGACAATCTCGAAGATCGCCTCCTCGCGCCGCTCACCCTGGGTTTGCAGTGCCAGCAGCCGGCCGATGCGCAGGTGCATTTGCGCCCGTTCGGTTTCAGCGATCAGCGAATACGCCGCCTCATGGATGCGATCATGCACAAACCTGTAGGCACCGTCCTGACGCTCGACCAACTCAAGCCGCACCGCCGGCCACAATGCGGAGTGAACGTGAGGCACCGGCACATCAAGGACTGTGGCCAGCGTGTCGAGACGCGCGACGTTGCCCAGGCAGGCCAGTTGTTGCAGCGCCTGGCGGGTTTCCTGGGGCAGCCGCGCCAGTTTGCCGACCATCAAATCGACGACATTGTCGGTGTAGCCCTTGCCGTTGATCAGGTGCACATCCCACCGCCAGCGCTGGCACGCAGGCTCGTATGTCAGCAGCTTCTCCTCGGCCAGGGCGTGCAGAAACTGGATGACGAAGAACGGATTGCCAGCGGTCTTGTCCAGCACCAGCCGCGCCAGCGCGACAATGCTCGCCGGCGGGCAGCGCAGTGACTCGCTGATCAGTTGTTCGATGTGCGCGCCAGCCAGTGGCGCCAGACGAATTTCGTCAATGTGTACGCCGGCGTGATGCAGGGTCTTGAGTGTGCGGCTGAGTGGGTGATCGCCATCTACCTCGTTGTCGCGATAAGCACCGACCAGCAGCAGATGAGGGGTCTCTGCGCGACTGAGCAAATCTTCGAGCAGATCAAGGGTGGCCGCGTCGAGCCATTGCAGGTCGTCAAGGAACAGCGCCAACGGATGCTCGGACTGAGCGAACACGCCGATAAAACGCTGCAAGACCTGAAGGAACCGCTGCTGCGCCTGTTGCGGCTCCAACTCAGGCACGGGCGGCGGCTCGCCGATGATCAGCTTGAGTTCGGGGATCAGATCGGTGATCAACCGCGCATTCGCTTCCAGTGCCCGCAACAGTGCTTCGCGCCAGCCCGCCAGTACGTCGGTGCGCTTGCCCAACAGCGTCCGCACCAGCCCCTGAAAGGCCTGAACCAGAGTCGAATAAGGCACGTCGCGCTGGTACTGGTCGAACTTGCCGGCGGCGAACAAGCCACGCGACGGCACCAGCACCTTGTGCAGTTCACTGACCACCGACGATTTGCCGATGCCGGAATAGCCGGATACCAGCACCAGTGTCGGCGCGCCTGTCTGCACCACATTGGCGAAGGCATCGATCAACGTTTGCACTTCGTGTTCGCGGCCGTAGAGTTTTTCCGGAATCAGCAAGCGCTCGCAGGCGCCCTGCTCGTCCAACGTGAACGTCTCGATCTGCCGCATACGGCGCCAGTCATCGAGGCAACGGCGCAAGTCATGCTCGACACCGACTGCGCTCTGATAGCGCTCCTCGGCAGTTTTCGCCAGCAGTTTCATGACCACTCGCGAGAACATCGGCGGCACCGTCGCCACCCGTTCACACACGGGCATTGGCAGCCGCGCGATATGGCAATGCACCCACTCCATCGGTTCACTGGCACTGAACGGCAGCGAGCCGGTGAGCATCTGGTACAGCGTCACGCCAAAGGCATACAGATCACTACGCGAATCGATCGAACGATTCATCCGCCCGGTTTGCTCCGGCGCCATGTAAGCCAGCGTGCCGGCGATAGATTCCGGTGGCGTGGGCGCTTGCCGTTCCCGTGGCAAGCGCGTGGCCAGGCCGAAGCCGGTCAGCCGCGCCTGCCCGTCATGGCAATGGACAAAGACATGCTGCGGTTTCAGGTCTTTGTGCACCAGACCACACTGATGCATATGGCCCAGTGCCTTGGCGATGTTCGTGGCCAATTCCAGACAGGTTTCGATATCCAGCGGAGCGACCAGCAATCGCGACAACGGCTCGCCACCCGGATCGTCGAACAGCAGACGAACTCGGGTGCCCGTACGCTCGAAAGCTGTCGGCTGCAACGCCCAGGCAGGATTGAGGTCGTCCCTGAGGCTGTATTCATGCGCCAGACGCTCCAGGGTGCTCGGCAATGGCTGGCCCATCGCCGGACGCACCGCCAGTAGGCTGCCATCATTCGAACCGCGCTCACGGGACAGCACCCGCTCGCCGTCGTCCCACAAAATCTGTTTTCTGCTGGCCATCTGCGTCAACACTGCTCAGGTTTTTTGCCGCACGGTGAGTTGCACGTCGCCAGCGCTCAGGGGTTGCGCTGGACAGGCTCGATGCCCAGCGCTTCTGCGATACGCACCAGATCGGCCACTGAACGTGCGGCCATTTTGCGCATGACCTGGCCACGGTGGACCTTGACCGTGACCTCGCTGAGGTTGAGCTGTCCGGCAATCTGTTTGTTCATCAGCCCGGCAATGACGAAGCCGAGCACTTCGCGCTCACGTGCGGTCAGGGTTTGGTAAGCCCGACACAAAACGGCGCCGGAGTGTTCGGCTGCTAGCCGCGCACGGTCGCGAGCCAACGCACTGGCCACGGCGTCGAGCATGTCCTGATCACGGAACGGCTTGGCCAGAAAATCCACCGCGCCGGCCTTCATCGCCTTGACGCTCATGGCGATGTCGCCGTGGCCGGTCATGAACACCACAGGGATGCGCAAGCCATTTTTTTCCATCTGTTCCTGAAACGTCAGGCCACTTTCGCCGCGCAGGCGCACGTCGAGCACCAGGCAACCGGGTACCTCACGTTGCGCTTGCGCGAGAAAATCTCCGGCGCTGTCGAAGGTTCGCACCTGCAAGCCGATCGAGCGCAGCAAGCTGTCGAGCGCCTGGCGCATCGAGGCATCGTCATCGACCACGTACACCACTGGTTCGCCGAGCACATCGGGACTTTGCGCAGGGCTGGAATGCGACCACAAGGTCATTGTGTCTCCTCGGCGAGATCGCAGCACGCATTGGGCTGGTCAATAAATCTAGTTCAGGATGGCCACCGCAGCCAGACACCGGCCGGACGGTCAGCAATCAGGCTAACAGTCAGCACCATTGCCGGCCGGCCAGAAACCCCTGAAAATCGGCCAGGCTGAGGCAGTCCCGCCTCTAGCGCTGCAAACAGGCAGGCCCGCGATGTCCACTCATCCCGCTTTTACAACGGCCCCGCGCGACGTGGTGTTTATCGCCTACCCACGGCTGAGCCTGCTCGATCTCAGCGGTGCGCAGACCGTGTTCTGGGCGGCGAGCAAAGCCTTGGTCGAGCGCGGGCAGCCCGGTTATCAACTGCACACCGCCAGCCTCAGCGGCGGCTTGATCCCGACCGTCGAAGGGCTGGCCATCGACACCCAAGCGTTAACCACGCTCGACACCACCGCGCTGGACACGCTGGTCGTGCCCGGCGCCCCTGACATCTGCCAGACCCTTGAGGAGCACCGCGAACTGAGCGACTGGCTGCAGGACCATGCTCACCTCGCCCGCCGCGTGGTCTCGGTGTGCAGTGGTGCGTTTCTGCTGGCTCAGGCCGGATTGCTCGACGCCCGCCGCGCTGCCACTCACTGGGCGATGTGCGACGCTTTGCGCGATCGCTTTCCAGCGGTCGAGGTAGATGCCGACGCGATCTTCATTCAGCAAGGCAAGGTCTGGACCTCGGCCGGAGTCACCGCCGGGATCGATCTGGCGCTGGCGCTGGTAGAGGCCGATTACGGCCGTGAAGTGACGTTGCAAGTCGCGCGGGAATTGGTGGTGTACATCAAACGCCCCGGCGGCCAGGCGCAATACAGCACGCTGCTGCAATCGCAGGCGCAGGACGCTGCGATGTTCGATGATCTGCACCTTTGGCTCATGGAGCGCCTCGGCGACCCGAATCTGACGGTGGAGCGCCTCGCCGAGCAAGCCGCAATGAGCCTGCGCAACTTCACGCGGGTCTATAAAGCGCGCACCGGGCGCACACCGTCGAAAGCGCTCGAGCTGTTCCGGCTCGAAGCGGCCAAACGCCTGCTGGAAAACTCCCCGCACAAAATCGAACGAATCGCCCGCCTCTGCGGCTTCAACGATGAAGAACGCCTGCGCGCCTGCTTCCAGCGCCACCTGTCGATCTCCCCGCGCGACTACCGCAGTCGCTTCAGCCGCGATGGCTGAACCGCTATACCTACGTATAGTTTTGCCCGCTGGCCATCAGCGTATGGTGCAAGAACGACAGGAGTCACCAGCTCGGCCGCCCGGCCCGGGAGCTTTATGTACAAGACGCATGTCATTGCGGTAGTGGACGACGACGAGGCAATGCGCACATCGCTGAGCAGCCTGCTGCGAGCGTCGGGGTATCAGGTGTTCTGCTATGCGGCGCCAGCGGACTACCTTGACTCGGACGGGCCGGCGCAGACTGATTGTTTGATTTCCGATATTCAGATGCCGGGCATGGGTGGTTTGCAGATGCTGGATGCACTGCGGGCGCAAGGCTGGCGGATGCCGGTGATTTTTGTGTCGGCGCATGCGGGCAAAATGCCCAACAGCGTACCCGGGGTCATCGCGTGTCTGGCCAAGCCATTTCAGGCTGAACGTTTGCTCGCCTGCCTGGAAAAGGCGCTGGGTTGATCCTTTTTCCCCATACCTTCGTATACCCCCCTTCCACCCATGCGTACCCCACGCACACCGATGGACAACTGCGCTCGTAGCCTCCCCGCCCTAGCATGGCTCTACACAGCGGGCGATTGAGCGCCAGGCAGTACGGCAAGCAGTTACGGCGGCCAGTGATCGTCACGCCAGAGTCCGCATCGGACTCGGGTGTCATCCATCCATCAGCGTCAGGGAGCACATTATGAAACAGCAATTATTGGTGATCGGTGCAGGGTTCGGCGGGCTGTGGAGTGCGCTGAGCGCTGCGCGTTTGCTGGATATGCATGCCCGTCAGGATGTCGAGATCACGCTGCTCGCCCCGCAAGCGGAATTGCGTATTCGCCCGCGCTTCTACGAGCCGGACGTGCACAGCATGTACGCGCCGCTCGACGCGCTGTTCGATGCGGTGGGTGTGCGCTTCGTCAAAGGCACCGCTGAAAGCATCGACGCCCGGGCGCGCCGAATCGGTTACCGCGACGAGGCCGGGCGTCCGGGTGAACTGGCCTACGATCGACTGGTTCTCGCCAGCGGCAGCCAGCTCGCTCGGCCTCCGGTGGTTGGCCTCAAGGAGCATGCGTTCGATGTCGATCAGATCGAATCCTCGGCGCGTCTGGAACGCCATCTCATCGCCCTCGGCAACCAACCGCCCAGCGTTGCGCGCAACACCGTGGTGGTCGCCGGTGGCGGTTTCACCGGGATTGAAACTGCGACGGAAATGCCGGCGCGCCTGCGCGCGATTCTCGGTGAGGATCAAGACCTGCGCGTGATCATTGTCGATCGCAGCAAGGACATCGCTGCGACCATGGGCGATGGCATTCGCCCGTCGATCATCGAGGCGTCCAATGACCTGGGTATCGAATGGATCGTCGATGCCAGCGTTGCCGCTGTGGATGCCAATGGCGTCACCCTCGCCGATGGCCGCCACATCGAAAGCCACACCGTGATCTGGACCGTAGGTTTCCGCGCCAGCCCGCTCACCGAACAACTCGACGCCGAACGCGATGGCCAGGGCCGCTTGCATGTCGATGGCAACCTCAAGGTGCACGGCATCGATCACGTCTTTGCCGCCGGTGATGTCGCTCGCGCCGCCACTGACGACCTCGGCAACTATGCCGCGATGTCTTGCCAGCATGCGATCAGCCTGGGTCGCTACGCCGGCAACAACGCCGCCGCCGATATCCTCGGCGTCGCTCCGACAATGTATCGCCAGCCCAAGTACGTGACTTGCCTGGATCTGGGCGCCTGGGGCGCGGTGTACACCGAAGGCTGGGATCGTCAGCTGAAACTGGTGAAGGCCGAAGCCAAAGAGCTGAAGACGCAGATCAACACGGTGTGGATCTACCCGCCCGCCGCCGAACGTCGCGCCGCCCTCGCGGCCGCCGATCCGCTGATCCCTGTAGCCTGATTTCACCCTCCGCTTTAGCCCTGAGAACAAGGAGAACACCATGACCCTGCATCTGGATTCCTTCACCGCCAACCGCGCGGTGGCCCTGCAAACGCAAAGCGAAGAACTGGTGCCGTCGCGCTACGCCCTGCGCCTGGGCGACATTGACGTGATGGTGATCAGCGACGGCGTGTTGCCGTTGCCGACCCAGACCATGTCAACCAATGCCGACCCCGCCGACCGTGCCGCCTGGTTCAAGGAAATGTATCTGGGCCCTGACGCCTTCGACTGGGCGCTCAACGTGCTGGTGGTGCGTAGCGGCGAACAAGTCATCCTCGTCGACGCCGGCCTCGGTGGCCAATTCCCCGGTTTCCCGCGCGCCGGGCAGTTCCCCAAGCGCCTGGCCGCTGCCGGGGTGGACCTCGCCGACATCACTGATATCGTCATCACGCACATGCACATGGACCATATCGGCGGCCTACTGGTCGACTCGGTGAAGAGCCGTCTGCGCCACGACGTGCGCATCCACGTCACCGCTGCCGAAGTGAATTTCTGGTCCACGCCAGACTTCACCAGCACCGACATGCCCGCACCAGTACCAGACGTCCTGCGCAGCACCGCCAACGCGTTCATCAACCACTATGAAAGCAAGTTGCACATATTCGAAGACGAATGTCAGGTTGCACCGGGCGTAGTTGCAAAACTCACCGGTGGTCATACGCCAGGGCACTGCGTGGTCTACGTCAACTCCGGTGGCGAGCGCCTGACCTTTGCCGGTGACGCGTTGTTCCCGGTGGCGTTCGATCACCCTGACTGGCACAACGGTTTCGAACACGATCCGGCCAAATCGGTGGAAGTGCGCGTGCGCATGCTCAAGGAAGCCGCCGCCAGCGGCGAGCTGTTTATCGCCACGCATCTGGCCTTCCCTTCGGTGGGTAGGGTCGCGATCAATGGTGCTGCTTTCCGTTGGATACCTGCGATTTGGGATTACTGATTGCGCGCCTGAAATCTTCGCCCGGCTTCTGCCGGGCGAAACCTTTTTCACCGCCATTGCTACGCAGAACCGTGCGGGCGGTGACCATACTTCGGTTGCTGTGTACCCTTTCTGCATCAAGCAAATCTGAGCAGAGGATGGAGTGTTGGCATATCTGGATTGGGTGCAATGGCCGGCGATGCTGGTCACCGTTCTGGCCGCGTGGCTGATTGGTTCGCAACGACCGCAACGGCGAATGAGCGGCTTCGTTTGTTTCAGTCTGAGCAATTTGCTGTGGGTGATCTGGGGCGTCCATGCCGGGGCTTACGCGCTGATCGTTCTGCAGCTTTGCCTGTTCCTGATGAACCTGCGCGGCTTCATGAAGAACCGCGTTTCAGAGCGCTGAGTGACGCTGATCATCTGGCCAGAAAATCCTTTGAATTTTTCTTGTCGGACAAAATCATTTACGTATGAGCGTAAGGAGGAACTCATGCGTAGCACCGATATTTTCGTCATCGAATACAAACATCACGACCAGCCAAAATCATTCGTCATCCGCGCCAAGAGTATGCGCAACGCCGACGCTTGGCATTGGGCGAGCTGTGACGCCGGTATTGCGCCGATTCCGAAACCGGGTAAACCACCGTTGAAAGTGGTTTCCAAACCCCAGGCCGAGCGCTATGGGATTACGGAGGTGAAGTGGCGCGAGACGGCAGCGCTGGACTGGACGGAGGCTTAGGCAAATCGGGTCGCCTGGCTGAGCTTGCACGTCAGCCAGGCGACCCACAACAGACCATGGAGGGCATTCCGCTGGGGAATGTGCGGTTATCGTCCCGGTGAAGTGACCAGTACCTGACCGCGCGAAACTGATCGTTCCTCACGCTCCGCGTGGGAACGATCAATAACAACTAAGACCAGAACCCTTTATGCGGCTCAGCCGCCTCTTCCTCCAGCATCGGCCCGAAAACGCTCACCGTGCGCTGCCCTCTGGCAAACACCTCGCGACACGGCAACGAGAATGTCGGGTTCTCGGGATGATCGCCAGTCAGCCCGAGCAAAGCATGTTCCGATAACGCGTACACCACTCGCCCGACACCGGTCCAATACACCGCGCCCGCGCACATGCAGCAAGGTTCGGCGCTGGTGTACAGCGTGCACGCCTCCAGCTCCGTGGGTGACAAACGCTTCGCCGCCGCAGCCACCGCGACCAGTTCGGCGTGCTGAGTGGGATCACCTTCCGGCGGCATCGAATTGTTGCCCGCTTCGGCAATGACCTTGCCGTCGCGGTCCGCCACCAGCGCCGCAAACGGGTGCCGGCCACGTTGTTTCGACGCCTGCGACAGGGCGATGGTCTGGCGCAGCAATGCCAGGTCCAGATCGCTGACGCCGGCCGGAACAAGCTGAGTGAATTGATTCATGGGTAACTCCTGGGCAGTGAGAAAAGACAAAAGTCAGTCGGCCAGTTTGGCCGTGGAAGCGCCGACGGCGTCGGTCGATGGTTTTTGTTTGTTGAGCAAGAGGTTGAGCAGAATGGCGGTGATCGCACCGAGGAAAATGCCGCTGTCGAGCACCAGTTTCAGCGTCGGGCCGACATGTTCGAACAGGGCCGGAAACGACATTGGCAAGACGCCGACGCTGACCGACACCGCAACAATGATGGCGTTGCGTGTGCCCTCGAACTGCACCCGTGACAGTTCCTGAATGCCCGCCACCGTGGTCATGCCGAACATGACGATCGCGCAGCCGCCCAGCACCGGCGTCGGCACCGCCGCAATCAGCGCGCCGAGCTTGGGGAACAAGCCCATCAACACCATGATCGCGCCAGCGGTCGCAACGACGAAGCGGCTCTTGATGCTGGAAAGCGCAATCAGGCCGGTGTTTTGCGTGAAGGCGTTATAGGGAAAGCTGTTGAACAGACCACCGAGCATGGTCGACAAGCCGTCGGCGCGGAAGGCGTTACCGAGGGTCTGCTGCGTAGTCGGTTTGCCGACCAGTTTGCCGATGGCCAGGCAGTTGCCAGTGGTCTCGGCCATGATCACCAGCATCGCCAGGGTCATGATCAGAATCGGTACCAGAGAAAATTCCGGCGCACCGAACGCCATTGGCGCGCTCAACTCGAACCACGCCGCCTCGCTGACCCGACTGAAGTGCGTCATGCCGAATGCGGCAGCGATCAGGCTGCCGACAAACAAGCCGATGAGCACACTGAGGTTACCGATGAAGCCGCTGAATTTCGCATAAATCACCAGCGTCACACTGACCGTGGCCAGACCCAGCAGCAGATTGGCCGGGCGACCGAAGTCAGGCGAATCAGGATTGCCACCACCCAGCCAGATTGCCGCCGCCGGCATCAGTGAAATACCGATGATGGTGATCAGGCTGCCAATCACCACGGGCGGAAAGAATCGCAGCAAGCGGCTGAACACCGGCGCCAGTGCGATGGTCAGGAAGCCGGCGGCGATCACCGCCCCGAAGATCTGGCTGAGGCCAAATTCTTTGCCGATCATGATCATCGGCGCCAGCGCAATGAACGAGCAGCCCTGAATCAATGGTAAACGCGCGCCGAACTTCCAGAAGCCGAGGGTCTGAATCAACGTCGCCACACCGGACGTCAGCAGGTTGGCGTTGATCAGTAAAACCACCTGAGCCGACGTCAGCCCCATCGCACTGCCGAGAATCAGCGGCACCGCCACCGCTCCCGCATACATCACCAGAACATGCTGCAGACCGAAGGTGAAAAGCTGCCGCAGGGGCAACACCTCGTCGACCGGGTGAACGCGTTGTGTAGTCATGGCACAAGCTCCTGAAGGGGCAGCGTTGGTTGTAATCGCGGGCGCTCAGGGACAGACGCACAAACAGAATCGGCCCCGGCGTTCGAAGACGCGGGGTCATCCTTGAATGTTTTTAACGATGAAACAAATTGGCAACCATCGCTTTTTTCGATGGCAAAGACGCGGCACAATCGCCGTCTCGCTCAAGCTCGGAGTACACCGCGTGCGCTTCTCACTCGATCAGTTGCTGATGTTCGTCCAAGTGGTGAAAAGCGGCTCGTTCTCCGCCGCCGGGCGCAAGCTGGGCAAGACGCAATCGACCATCAGCGCGGCGATCGCCAATCTGGAAACCGACCTTGGCGTCGAGTTGTTCGACCGCAGCAATCGCAGCCCTGCCCTCACCGCCAGCGGGCATAAATTGCTGGTCCAGGCAGAGGCGGTACTGGAGCGCTGCATGACCTTCGAGGCCCACGCTGATTGCCTTTCCGATAGCGTCGAACCGAGCCTGACCCTGGCGATTGAAACGCCGTACGGCCCGATCATGCCGGTGCTGCAAGCGTTCGAGCAGGCCTTTCCGTTTGTCGATCTGATCATTCGCCACCCGGTCTACGGCGATGTCAGCGAACTGGTCAGCAGTGGCGAGGCGGTGCTGGGCGTGGCGTTTTCGCAGCCGGGCTATCCCCGGGAACTGGCGTTCCAGCAACTGGGCAAACTGATCATGCTGCACGTCTGTCATCCCGATCATCCGCTGGCGCAACTGGACATCGTCACGTTCGACGATTTGCACGTGCATCGGCGCCTGGCGTTCAGTGCGCACGCCAGCAAACTGCCGAGCAGTGAATACCTGCGTTCGACGCAGCTGTGGCAAGCGGAAAGCTATCTGGCCCTGCTCGAAATGGTCCGCGCCGGCCTCGGCTGGGCGACCCTGCCGCGCCAGCTGATCCAGCGTGAACTGGGCAATGGCGAACTGGTCGAGTTGCAGCTGTCGGCGTACCCGCATACAGACTGGCAAATCGGCGTCGACCTGTTATGGGCACGCCAACGGCCACTAGGGACGGCCGAGCGCTGGCTTAAGGAAAAGCTCCAGGCCAACAAGGTTTATGAACGCGATCGCAACGGTCAGACCACTACGCTGTGATTACTTGGCGAACACCTGGCCCATGTCCTTGAACGCCTTGAATTCCAGCGCATTATCGCAGGGGTCGAGCAGAAACATGGTCGCCTGTTCGCCGACCTGACCCTTGAATCGAATGTAGGGCTCGATCACGAATTGCGTGCCGAATGACTTCAGTCGCTCGGCCAGTGCTTCCCATTGCTGCCACTCTAAAATGATGCCGAAGTGCGGGACCGGTACGTCGTGACCGTCGACCGGGTTGCTGTGAACGCTTTCCTGGGCAGCCGTTTTCGGCTGTTCGTGGATGACCAACTGGTGGCCGTAGAAGTTGAAGTCGACCCATTGCGCGCTGGACCGGCCCTCGTCCAGGCCGAACACTTCACCGTAAAAACGGCGGCAAGCGGCAAGATCGTAGACCGGGATGGCGAGGTGGAAAGGTGAAAGACTCATCAGGCACTCCGGCAATCGCGTTGGTTAAACCAATCTGGCAACGGCGCACCGCTGCTGCTCGAGGTTGGAAACAGCCTAGATCAGAAACTCGCCAGATGCCGACCCGACGTTCCATGCCCTGAGATAGTGCGTCTGTGAATACGCGCCACGACTATCTGCTCGGCTTCTTTACCGGCGCGTCACCACTTTTCGGTGACAGTCTGCCGGGGCCAGCACCGCGCCGGCGCTGGAGCGCACGACGATAGTTTCGACGGGCTCGGCCCGTTCGTTGTCGAGCAGGATCGAGTGCTCCTCCCCCTCGACAAACAGAAAACGCTCGCCCCACTGCCGCAGGCTGACGACGATGGGGAACACCGCCCGGCCCATGTCGGTGAGCACGTATTCCTTGTAGGCGCTGCCATCGGACGCGGGCTGAATCTGCAACACGCCGAGCTCGACGAGCATTTTCAGTTTGACCGTGAGGATGTTCTTGGCCAAGCCCAGACGTTTCTGGAATTCACTGAAACGGCGCACGTCATCGAACGCATCGCGAATGATCATCAAGGCCCAGCGATCGCCAATGGCTTCGAGGGTTCGGGCCACCGGGCATTCGCTCTGCGCCAATGTTTGTTGTCGGGCCATGTGATTCCTGATGGATCGGCTATTGAATGTGGTTGCATTTAACAACCCGAATGAATAAAGATCAACGTATCGGTTTCAATTCAAAACCACACTACGAGGAAGCAAGGATGCCGTGTCAGACGCAAAACCTGATCAATGCGCAAGCCGCAGCTGACAGCGCAACGACCGGGCTGAGTCGTTTGCAGACTTTTCTCTTTGCAATCACCTGCGCGATAGCAGTGGCCAATGTTTATTTCGCACAGCCATTGTTGGAATCGATGGCCGCCAGCCTCGGGGTTTCACCCGGTGCAATCGGCGTTGTGGTCACGGCCACGCAAGCCGGGTATGCGGTCGGGCTGCTGTTCATTGTGCCGCTGGGTGATCTGCTCGATCGAAAGAAACTCATCGTCAGCCAACTGCTTTTGTCTGCAACGGCGCTGTGTGCCGTGGGCCTGTCCGAGAGCTGGGGAGTGTTGCTCGGCGCCATGATGCTGGTGGGATTGCTGGCGGTGGTGGTGCAAGTGGTGGTCGCCTGCACCGCCAGCCTTGCTCGTCCGGAACAGCGCGGCGCCGCCGTAGGCACCGTCACCAGTGGCGTGGTGCTGGGCATTTTGCTGGCGCGTTTCGTTTCCGGCGTAGTGGCTGATCTGGCCGGTTGGCGCGGCGTGTATTTTGTCTCGGCAGTCATGATGATCGGCATGGCTCTGCTGTTATGGCGCACCCTGCCCGCCTCGGCAAAACCGCCCGCACAGGGCAGCTATCGGCAATTGCTGCGCTCGATGTTCCAACTTTTTTTGACTGAGCGGGTATTGCGCATCAGAGGTATCTTCGCCCTGCTGATCTTCGCCGCGTTCAGTGTGTTGTGGACGTCGATGGTGCTGCCGCTCAGCGCCCCGCCCCTGTCGTTGTCCCACACGCAGATCGGCCTGTTCGGACTGGCCGGAGTGGCGGGCGCGCTCGCCGCCGCACGGGCTGGGCGCCTGGCCGATCGCGGCTTGGGCAATCGCACCACCGGCATCACCCTAGCGCTGTTGACGCTGTCCTGGCTACCCATCGCATTTGTCGACAGTTCGCTGCTGGCGATGGCCGTCGGAGTGATCCTCCTCGACTTCGCCGTGCAAGCGGTGCACGTCACCAACCAAAGCCTGATCTTCGCCGCACGGCCCGATGCGCAGAGCCGACTGGTCGGTGCGTATATGTGTTTTTACTCGGTGGGCAGTGGTTTGGGCGCCATCGCGGCGACGTATACCTATGCGCACTCTGGCTGGGTGGCGGTGTGTTTTCTCGGAGGAGGGATCAGTGCTGTGGCGCTGATGTATTGGGTGTGGCTGGAGTACGTTTATTCACACGACTGAACCAATGTGGGAGCGAGCCTGCTCGCGAAGACGGAGCATCAGTCAGCACAGAGTTGTCTGACCTGACGCCTTCGCGAGCAGGCTCGCTCCCACAGGGATTACTCGCCAGCAGCTACTTGCCGTCCTCGGGCTTCTCGGTCTGCATCTGCACCGACGGTTTGCTTTTGTCACCGTCCTTGTTGGGTGCATCGTTGGAATCGAAGCAGCCGCTCAACAGAAACATTGAGCAGAACCCCAGACATACGCAGATTTTCTTCATGACAATCTCCTTTCAGCAGTGGTATTGCTACCCGGTTCAAGCTTGACCTAGCATCGTTTACCTTCTTCCGGGATGTGCGCAAATTCATTGCAGGACTGCATCGGGCTCTCAGCCCTTACTGTGCTCCGGCGACGAAGGCCCTTCCTTGACGCCGCGCGGGCCGGCGATGCCCCACACGATCAGGCCGAGCACCGGGAAGACGATCAAGCCGATCGCCCAGGCGGCTTTGACGCCGACGCTCTTGTTGCTGCGAAACACGCTGACAATCGCCCACAGGTCGACCAGCAGAATGATCACCGCCACGGCGATGGAGAAGTAACTCGCTGCCTCGTTCATTTCGCAATCCTCCGATGACTTGTAAGCATTGGGCTGCGGGGCTTTTTCAGCGTTCAAAAAAATTGCGCGTGCGCGGCGCCAAAGGCTCAGCCGCCTTCCGCATCCTGGCGGATCACGGAAATCTTGCCGTTGCGCTCGATGATCGCGAACTTGATCTGGTCGATGGTTTCAATGCCCTGACTGGAGCGCGCCGCCTCCATGACATCCGCCTCGACCAGCCGCGCATGGCGCAGACGCCGCTGCAACAGCTTGCCGTTCTCGACAATGATCGTTGGTTCACCATCGATCAGCCGCGAGATCCAGCTGGAACGCTGCTTGAGCAAAGAGAACCCAACGTCGATGGCGATCAGGGTGATGATCACCAGAAACGCATTGGTCAGGGAAAAATCATCACCAAGCAGCGCTTGCTGGGTGGCTTCACCGATGATCATCAGCAAGACGAAATCAAACGTCGTCAGCTCGGCCAACGAACGCCGACCGGCAATTTTGAACAGCACCATCAGTGCCAGATACATCGCGAGTGCGCGCAACACCGAGTCCATGGGTCACCTATGGATAAATGAATTGAATGAGCTTCACTTCGCTCGAGCCCGGCGCGCCGATATGGCTGCGAAACAGGCCCAGTCCGTCACCGCGCAGGGTCAGATAAAGCGTTGCCTGGCCCTGCGCATCCGCCTGCAACCACAAACGCATGCCCTGCGCTGAACTGCGCATACGCACTGGCGCCGGTTGCATGGTTTCGATGCTGAAGCCATCGAGCATCTCGCCGCCGATGTCCAATTCGACGATAGCTTCAGGTGTCGCGTGCACGCTGAGTTTCAGCGGGTTGGTCGAGCCGTTGCGGTGGAACATCTCGTACTCGACCTGGACTTTGCCATCGTCGCTGCGGGCGTCCTGCGAACTGAGCACGCCCCGGGAAAACAGCCCCAACAGACCCAGCAGCATGCACAGCACCAGCAGATACCAACCGATGCGCTCGAAGCGCCAGACCTTCAGTTGATAGGCCATGTCCTCCTGCACCGGGAACTGCCGACTGCGCAGATCGGGATGCTCAGCGTCAGGCTTCATCGGCGCCACCCTCCTTCGCCGCGCAAGGCGCGACGGTGATAGGCCGGCAACTGCTGCAAGGCGAACTCACAGGCCAGGGTCTGCACTTCACTGCGCGATCCGGGAAACCATTGCCGGGTGCTGAACAGAAAATGTTGGTCATCGAACTGGAATGCCCAGGCGAAACACACCGTACCGGCCTTGATGCCGTCCATATCATCGGGTCCGAGAATGCCGGTGGTGGCGACCGCGACGTTGGCCGTGCTGTCGCGCAACGCACCAATGGCCATTTCACTGGCAACTTCCACGCTGGTCAGATTGAAGGTTTCCATGGTCGCCGGGCTCACGTGGAGCAAGCGCTGCTTGGCTTGCGGCGAATAGACCACGTAGCCGCATTCGATCAGCTCGCCGCTGCCGGGCACTTCCGACAGCAACATGACGATTTCCCCGGCCGTGCAGGATTCGGCGGTGGTGATGATCAGCGAATGTTGGCGCAGGTATTCAATCGTTTCCTTGGCGATGGACATGGCACGCTCTCGAAGCTGTTATTGCCGGTTGACCGCTCGCTGTGCGGATCATTCCGCTGGACTGGATGAGCGTATACCCGCCTCTTCCAGTGAAAGTTTTCCGCCCTGTTCGGCACGATCACCTACCCTCATAGACTGTGTGATCCACTCGAGCCCGCCGCCCCCATGCGCTGTTCATTCAAGTCGTTGTTTTTGGTTCTGTTGCTGCTGCTGATGCCGGGCAGCGCTGCGCCGTGGGCAGCGGACCTTGCCGCGCCGGCGAACTCAGGCGCAGCGCCGCTACCTGTGATTTCGCAAAGCGATCTGCAAGCCCTGCAACAACGCCTCGACGGGCTCAAGCAGCAGATCTCGGCGGCAAACAATTACAACCAGCTCGAAGGCCCGCAGGATCGGGTGCAGGCGTTCATTCTCGATGTCGATCGGTTGTCGGCAGCGCTGTTGCCGCAACAGGCGCAACTGGCGGTGCAACTGGGCGTGCTCGGCACCGCTCCAGACGCTGAGGTGGCTGCCGAGCAAGCCGATATCGTCGCGCAACGGGCTGCGCTGGCGGAACAGAAAAGCAAGGTCGACGGCACCCTGAAAAGCCTCGCCGCACTGAAACAGAATGCCGCCGACCTGATCACGCAAATCGCCGGCATCCGCCGCACGCTACTGGAAAGCGAACTGACCCTGAGCACGCGCAGTGTGTTGAGTCCGCAGTTCTGGGCGCCACTGATCAATCCAAGCGAGGACGACCGCCAGCGCCTGCGACTGTTCGTCGAGCAGGTGGCTGACGTATGGGCCACGGTCTGGGCGCCGGGCGAGCGGTTTTACACCTGCGTACTGGTGCTGCTGGCGCTGCTGATCTGGACCTTCGGCCGACGTCTGGCTGAGCGCGGGCTGACCTGGTTCTGCATTCATCGCGTGGCGGAGGGCCGACTGCGCCGCAGTGCCTTGGCCTTCGCCTCAGCCATAGCGACCTTCATCACCACCGCCATCGCCCTGAAGCTGCTGTTCTACGCCTGCACCCGCCACGACGCCCTGCCGCCGGTGCTGGAAACCTTCTCCGAAGAGTTCGAAAAAGTCGTCTATGCCTGCGTGCTGATCACCGGGCTCAGCCGTGCATTGCTGTCCACCGAGCACCCGTCGTGGCGCCTGCCGGCAATTGCTGATCCAGTGGCGCTGGCCCTCAAGCCTTATCCGCGAATCCTCGCCTGCGCGTTGCTGGTGTTGGTGACGCTGGTGCAAGTCGCCAATGCCACAGGCATGAGCAGCCACATCGTGATGGCCGGGCGCGGCGTGATTTCCATGGTGGTGCTGGCGATCATCGGCACGATGCTGGTGCGCGTGGGCAAAGTGCGCAAGGCCTTGGTCGCCGCCAACGACGCTTCGGCGACGAACAGCGTGTTCGCCGGGCTGATCTACAGCGTCGCCAGCGTCTCGATGTTTGTCACGGCCATTGCCCTGCTTGCCGGCTATGTTTCGCTGGCGCGGTTCATCAGTTATGAACTGGTGTGGAGCTACGTCGTGCTGTCGGGTTTCTATTTGCTCATTCAGTTGGTCAAGGACGCCTGTGAACACCTGTTTTCACCGAAACACGCGAGCGGCCAGGCGCTCAAGCAATTGCTCGGGGTCAGCGATCGACGCCTTGAGCAAACGTCGATCCTGTTGTCCGGCGTCAGCCGCGCCGGCCTGATGCTGATGGCGCTGATTTCGTTGTTTGTCGGCGGCATCGGCACCACGCTCGGCCAACTGGTCACCAACATCATGTCGATTCTTGGCGGCGCCGGTTTGCGCAAGCTGAATATCGTCCCCGGGCACCTGCTCAATGCGCTGCTGGCGCTGCTGATCGGCATCTGGCTGATCCGTACATTGAGCCGCTGGCTCGACAACGAATTCCTGCCCAAGACCGACATGGACCCGGGCATGTGCGCGTCGCTGAGCACGCTGTTCTCCAATATCGGCTACGCCTTCGTGATTCTGCTGACGCTGTCGTCGCTGGGCGTGCAGTGGACCAATCTGGCGTGGATCGTCAGTGCGCTATCCGTCGGTATCGGCTTTGGCTTGCAGGAGATCGTCAAGAACTTCGTCTCCGGCCTGATTCTGCTCACCGAGCGCCCGGTCAAGGTCGGCGACCTGATCAGCATCAGCGGCGTCGAGGGCGACATCCGCCGGATCAACGTGCGCGCCACGGAAATCCAGCTCAGCGACCGCTCGATCGTGATCGTGCCCAACTCGCAGCTGATCTCGCAGAACCTGCGCAACGTTACCCTCGGCGGCAGCGCTCAGGGCGTGGCATCGCTGGAGCTGGTGTTTCCGCTGGATATCGATCCTGAGCAGGTCAAACAACTGCTGCTGGATGCGTATCACGAGAACGAAACCATCCTCGATAAACCGGCGCCATTCGTGCGTTTCAGCAAGTTGTCCCCGGACGGCATAACCCTCACGGTCACCGGCTATGTGGGCAGCCCGAGGATTGTCGGGCTGACCAAGAGCGATTTGTTGTTTGAAGTGTTGAAGCGGTTGGGCGCAGCGGGGATTGCGCTGGCGAAACCGCCAGCGGCGTGATCAGGTTAGCGCTTGCCCGTGTTGTCGATGCGGGCCGTGCTGCTGCGTGGCGTCAGCTCGAACGGCAGGACGACATGCCTTTCTGCCAGCGGCCGCTTTTCGATCAGGGCAATCAGCATCTCGACCGCCTTGGCCCCGAAGGCCTCGGCTGGTTGCGAGATGGTGGTCAGCGGCGGATCGCAGAACGCAGCCATGGGAATGTCATCGAAACCCACCAATGAAATATCCTCGGGCACACGCAGCCCGGCCTGCCGGATGCGCTTGAGCGCACCAATGGCCATTTCATCGTTTTCGCAGAACAGCGCGCTCGGCCGCTCGGCCAATGCGAGCATCTTTTGCGCGCCGGCAAAACCGGCCTCGAGGCTGAAATTGCCATGGCAGATCAGTGCTTCGTCGAAGGCAATCCCGGCCTCGCGCAGTGCCGCTTCGTAGCCTGCCAGTCGATCCAGAGTCAACGGGCTGTTTTTCGAGCCCTTGATCAGGCCGATGCGTCGGTGCCCCGATGCGATCAGATGTTCGGTCATGGCTTTGGCGGCGGCAACGTTGTCCAGGCTGATGGTTGGATAACGCCCGGCCTTGAGCACTTCGCAAGCATTGATGATCGGCGGCACATCGGCGTCGGCCGGAGCGTTTTCGAAAGGATCGTAGGCGCGCAACTGAATCACCCCGTCGGCCTGATAGGCGTACACCAGCTCGGCGAATTGTCGCTCCAGTTCTTCCCGGCCCTGAGTGTCGCACAGCAGCAGCCGATAACCGGCTGCCTGCGCCGCTTGCTGCGCGCCGCTGATGACCCGGGCAAAGAAGGTATTGGCGATGGTCGGCACCAGAATCACCAGATTGCCGGTGCGCCGCGAACGAAACTGCACGGCCATCAGGTTCGGCCGATAGCCGGCCTGCTCCACGGCCGCCATGACGCGCTCACGGGTTGGCGCGAGCACACGCTCGGGCGATTTCAAAGTCCTCGAAACCGTCGCCACGGAAACCCCGGCCAGTCGAGCCACTTCGCGAATATTGGACAAAAACACCTCGTTGATTCATGCCGATCAGACGCGGAGCTTACCGCAGGCAACGAGCGATCGAAACGCTGTCGATCATCCGCTGGCATTTGACACTCGGCTATTTCACGCCTAGATTTCGCCCACGATGTAACCGGTTACATCACTCATCAGCATTGCATCCAGCTACCGAGAGGACCGCCATGTACGCTGCCGCAAAAAAAACAAGAATGGGTTTTGTCGGAGGCGGTGAAGGTTCATTCATTGCCCGTGCCCACCGGCAAGCCGCCGGCCTCGATGGACGCTTCGAACTGGTCTGTGGCGCGTTCAGCCGCGACTCGGAGAATAATCAGCGCACCGCTGCGACCCTGGGAGTGTCCGCCGAACGTTGTTACGGCGACTGGCAAACCCTGCTCGCTCGCGAGGCCGCCCTGCCCGCCGAGCAACGCATGCAACTGCTGGTCATTGTCACCCCCAATCATCTGCACGCACCGATTGCCCGTGAGGCATTGAGCGCCGGTTTTCACGTGTTCAGCGAGAAACCCGCGGCGCTGAATCTCGCCGAGGTGCAGGCGCTGCATTCGGTGGTGATCAACAGCCAGCGAATTTACGGGCTGGCGCACACCTACCTCGGTTACGCGATGGTCTGGCAGGCCCGCGAAATGGTCGCCAGCGGCGTGCTCGGGCACGTGCGCAAAGTCATCGTCGAGTACCCGCAAGGCTGGCTCAGCACCGATGTCGCCGGGCAAGGCAACAAGCAGGCCGGCTGGCGCGACGATCCGGCGCAATCCGGGATCGGCGGCTGCATTGGCGACATCGGCACCCATGCGTTTTCCCTCGCCGAGTTCGTTGCCGGCCAGTCGATCCAGTTCATCAGCGCAATGCTCGGTTCGCATGTCGAGGGTCGGCAACTGGATGACGATGTGGCGATGCTGTTCAAAATGAGCGACGGCGCCAGTGGTGTATTGCTCGCCAGCCAGGTCTGCGCCGGTGAGGAAAACCCGCTGAAGATCCGCGTCTACGGTGACAAGGGTGGGCTGGAATGGCGTCAGGAAGAGCCGGCCAGTCTGATTCATCGACCGTTGAATGAACCGATGCGTATTCTGCGATCCGGAGTCGGTCAGCCGTGGTTGTGTGACGCTGCCAGTCAGCGCATGCGCCTGCCCGCCGGGCATCCCGAGGGTTATCTGGAAGCGATGGCCAACCTGTACGGCGATCTCGCCGAGGCGATTGTTCAAGGCGTCGAAGGCCATCATGCCCCGGGCATACCGGGCATCGAGACCGGCCTGCGCGGCATGGCCTTCATTGAAACCGCCATCGCCAATCACCTTGGCAATGAAAAGTGGAGCGAGATACCCGGCCCACTGACAGGAGCCCAGCACAATGAACAGTGATCAGCAAAATTTGACTGGCCTGAAAGGTCCGGGGATTTTCCTCGCGCAATTCATCGCCGACGAAGCGCCTTTCGACTCCCTCGCCAACATCGCCGAGTGGGCAGCCTCGCAAGGCTATAAAGCCATTCAGGTACCGACCCTCGGCACGCGTTTCATCGATTTGCAGCGCGCCGCTGAGAGCCAGGATTACTGCGACGAACTCATCGCCGTCTGCGCCCGCGCGGGTGTAGTGATCAGCGAGTTGTCGACGCACCTGCAAGGACAATTGGTCGCTGTGCATCCGGCGTTCGACAGTCTGTTCGACGACTTCGCCCCGCCAGCACTGCGCGGCAAACCGCAGGAGCGCACCGAGTGGGCCATCGAACAGTTGAAACTGGCGGCCCGTGCCAGCCAGCGTCTCGGACTCAAGGCCCATGCGACCTTCTCCGGCGCACTGCTCTGGCCCTACGTCTATCCATGGCCGCAACGTCCGGCCGGTTTGGTCGAGCAAGGTTTCGCCGAACTGGGCAAGCGCTGGCTGCCGATCCTCGATTGCTTCGAAGAGGCCGGCGTTGATCTGTGCTACGAAATCCATCCCGGCGAAGACTTGCATGACGGCGCGTCGTTCGAGCAGTTTCTTGAGGCGGTGAATCATCACCCCCGCGCCGCAATTCTCTATGACCCGAGCCACCTGCTGCTGCAGCAAATGGATTACCTCGGCTTCATCGACCGTTACCACCAACGCATCCGCATGTTCCACGTCAAGGATGCCGAGTTCCGCCCCGATGCGCGCTCCGGCGTCTACGGCGGCTATCAGGGCTGGGTCGAGCGTCCCGGGCGCTTCCGCTCGCTGGGCGACGGCCAGATCGATTTCAAATCGATCTTCAGCAAATTGTGCCAATACGACTTCAACGGCTGGGCCGTGCTGGAGTGGGAATGCTGCCTGAAAGACTCTGCACAGGGCGCGGCGGAAGGCGCGGCGTTCATCGAGCGACACATGATCCGCAAGACCGCCAAGGCCTTCGACGATTTCGCCGGGGTCAGCGCCGATGCCGCTTCCAACCGGCGCCTGCTCGGCCTGACCGACGACTGATTCATCCGCGTTACCGACATAAAAACAATACGGTGATCTGAAATGAACGTAATGAATGCGCGACTGAGCGTGATGATGTTTTTGCAGTTCTTTATCTGGGGCGGCTGGTTCGTCACCCTCGGCACTTTTCTGGCCACCACGCTCGCTGCCAGCGGCGGCCAGGTCGGCATGGCCTTCGCCACGCAATCATGGGGTGCGATTCTGGCGCCGTTTGTCATTGGCTTGATTGCCGACCGGTTTTTCAATGCCGAACGCATTCTGGCGGCGCTCCATCTGCTGGGCGCGGTGCTGCTCTATCAGCTCTATCGCGCGGCAGACTTCAGCGCGTTTTATCCCTATGTGCTCGCCTACATGATGGTCTACATGCCGACATTGGCGCTGGTGAACGCCGTGGCGTTCCGCCAGATCAAAGACCCGGCGCTGGAGTTCTCGCGCATTCGCGTATGGGGCACAGTGGGCTGGATTGTCGCCGGCGTGGTGATCAGCTTCGTGTTCGCCTGGGACTCGCAGCAAAGCATCGCGGCGGGAGGCTTGCGCAATACGTTCCTGATGTCCGCCGTCGCGTCGCTGTTGTTGGGGCTTTACAGCTTCAGTCTGCCGAACACTGCGCCGCTGAAAAGCGCAGCGGGCTCATCAAGCCTCAAGCAGATGCTCGGCGTCGATGCGTGGGGTTTGCTCAAGGATCGCAGCTATCTGGTGTTCTTTCTCGCCTCGATCCTGATCTGCATTCCGCTGGCCTTCTATTACCAGAACGCCAACCCGTTTCTCGCGGAGATCGGCGTGACCAACCCGACAGCGAAGATGGCCATCGGTCAGGTGTCGGAAGTGCTGTTCATGTTGCTGTTGCCGCTGTTCATCCATCGTTTCGGCATCAAGATCGCCCTGCTGGTCGGCATGGCTGCCTGGGCGTTGCGTTACGTGCTGTTTGCCTTCGGCAATAACGACGATCAGGCATTCATGCTGCTGATCGGCATTGCCCTGCACGGCGTGTGCTATGACTTCTTCTTCGTGTCCGGGCAGATCTACACCGATGCAAAAGCACCGGAACGCTTCCGCAGTTCGGCGCAAGGTCTGATCACTTTGGCCACGTACGGGTTGGGCATGTTGATTGGCTTCTGGATTGCGGGACGGATTACTGACCACTTCACTTCGAGTGCGGGCCATGACTGGAGAAGTATCTGGCTATTTCCAGCCGGTTTTTCCGTGGCGGTGCTGCTGTGTTTCTGGGCGACGTTCAAGGGCCGCGATCGGGACAAGGCTGTGTTGCCGACTGCGGTTTAGAGCAGAGTTCTAATGCATGAACAGAACGAATGCCGCCTGTGGTTTAGGCGGCATTCGCTATCGATGCTCATGGTTGCGCTCAAGCGGTGCGACGTTCGAGCAGACGGTCTGCGCCACCTTCGGCAACCCGATTGCCTTGCAGATGATCGGAGCCATCAGAGGCTACTGCATCGCTGAACAGTGGATCGGTTTCGGTGGCGGCAACTGCGTCGCTGAATAGCGGGTCGGTTTCGGTGGCGGCTACTGCGTCGCTGAACAGACGATCAGTTTGAGTAGCGGCCACCGCGTCGCTGAACAGTGGGTCGGTTTCGGTGGCGGCGAAGGCGTTCAGTGCAAAAACCGAGAAAGCGATACCGAGGATAGTCTGGCGTTTCATGATGATGTGCTCCGAGTTGCAGTGGTTGGGTATGGAACCGATCTTACGCCGCACCGTGGATATGAGAACTTCATTGACTTAATGGTTGTTATTGACGCAATCAATGATGAGTTGAGTAAAAGCAGCTGCTTACCTAACCGTTAAGCTGGTGCTTACGCGTCCAGACGAAACGCCCTACAAAGTCTAAAGCACAAAACTGAAAAATCGTATTTCTGACAGCTTTACGCAAGCAAAAAAAGACCCGAATCGATCGAAACCGAAACGGGTCTTTCCCACTCAGACGACCCTTATTTCAAGTCGTCAAAGTGATCTCGCAGGAACTCGTAAAAGCGCAAAGCTTTCAACAATCTCCATACAAGGCTCAGCGTACGCAGCAAAAGCTTCATACGTTTTGGCCTCCAGGGCTGGCGGCCAAACCTCCAGCAAACTTACCGGACCATGCGTGCCTTCAGCCTACATGCTGGTGTGGCTAGTGAGGCGGCCGGTTGAAATCCCTCCGAGACAACATTCCGGCGCGGGTGCGAATCCGCGTCAGAGGGCGTGAAACCTTTTGCGCCCCCCAGCCAAACCTCACTGCTCTACCAACAAGATGAGCGTGGGCATCTTAACGCAGAAATCAGAAGAGAAAACCCGAGTAACCAAGGTTATCCTGCGGCTACGCCTGAACCTTTGTAAAATCGTATTTCTGACAATGTTTATTGACAGATCTGAATTCAGTTGCATGCGCTGGCCGCTCCGAAAAAACCTCCCACATCACGCTAAACCTACGTTGCACTGACGGGAGAAACTTAATACCATGCGCGGACATGTTGGTGTGGCTAGTGAAGCACATGGCCTCGGCTCCAAACCGAGGATTGAAAAACCGCCCCGCGAAGGCGGTTTTTTTTCGTCTGTGTTTTCTGGTCCCCCTCCCATCCAAGGCACATTGCCTGACTCGATCCCCCTGCGCCCCTGCACAAATCTTCTAAACACTCTTCTCCCCCACGCGGTATTTTAGAAACGCCCCTGCTCAACCGCCCTATGGAATCGTCCCATGGACAAACGCAACTGGATCTCTCTCTCCCAGGATGTCGATACCGGGATCGAGTCGATTCGTGCGCATTTCCGTGGGCATGCCTACGATCCGCACTGGCATGACAGCTTTCTCGTCGGCGTTACCGAGCAAGGCGTCCAGCAATTCAACTGTCGCCGGGTGCGTCATCGCAGTACGCCGGGGCATGTGTTTCTGCTCGAGCCGGGAGAAATCCACGATGGCCATGCGCCGACCGAGGACGGCTTTACCTATTCGATGCTGTATCTGGATCCGCACTGGCTGGAGCGCGAACTGCACGCGCTGTTCGAAGAGGCGCCCGCCGACAGTCAGCCAGGCTTTGCCGACACCCTGAGCCACGATCCGCGCCTGTCGACTGCGATCGTGCAAGCCTTCCACGCGTTACATGACGGCGATCTGCGCATCGTCCGGCAGACTGCGCTGGATGGCCTGCTGGCGTCCCTCACCCGCCACCTCGACTGGCGCAAGCGTCAGGACTTCGATCCGCGCCTGCCACTGGTTGCCCAGGTTGCGCGGGACTATCTGCATGCCCACACCTATGAAGACATCGGCCTCGACGACCTAGCGCAAGCCTGTGGCGTTGATCGCTTTCGCCTGACACGCGCGTTCAAGGCGGCGTTCGGTCTGGCACCGCACGCTTACCTGATCCAGTTGCGCCTGGCCAAGGCGCGGCAATTGCTCGCACGCGGCGAGACGCCAGCGCAGGTCGCCAGCGTGCTCGGTTTTGCCGATCAAAGTCATCTCGATCGCTGGTTCCGCCGCGCCTATCAATTGACCCCTGCGGACTACCGCAAACGCTGCTCAAATCTTCCAGACTGAGACCCGCCCGCTGACGATCATGGTGCCCTGTTTCGACTTTCAGGATTTTCACCATGGCTTCTTTACTGCCCTTTCTGCTGTTTGCTTTCGTTGCCTCGATCACGCCGGGGCCGACCAATATTCTGGTGTTGAGCCACAGTTCGCGGCGCGGATTGATCGCCACGCTGCCGATCATTTTTGGCGCCTGTGCGGCGGCCGCGTTGATCGTGCTGGTGGTCGGTCTCGGTGCTGGCGAAACCCTGTTGCGCTTTCCGCGCGTGCAGCAAGCGATGGCCTGGGCTGGCGTGCTCTGGTTGAGCTGGCTGGCGTGGCAGATCTTTCGCAGCCCGCCGCCATCCCTGGACCCGAAATCGCAGGAACAAAGCTTGAGCGTATTCGGCGCGGCGCTGCTGCAACTGGTCAACCCCAAGGTATGGATGATGGCCGTGGCGGTGGTCAGCGTATTCGTCGGCGGCGGCAACAAGACGTTGCGCCTGTTGATGTTGTCGCTGGCGTTTCTGCTGGTGTCGTTGCCGTGCATGACGCTCTGGGCACTGCTCGGCGTTGGCAGCGCGCGCTTGCTCAGCTCACCGCAGGCGTTCAAGCGCATGAACGCGGCACTGGCCCTTCTTCTGCTGCTCTCGGCCTGGCTGGCCGTGTTGGTCTAATGCCCGGTGGCTTGCCGGTATTCGCGTGGTGTAAACCCGGTCGAGGCCTTGAACTGACGGGTGAAAGCGCTGTGATCGGTGTAGCCGCATTGCAGCGCAACCTCGGTAATCGGCAAGTCGCTGTGCAGCAATCGATGCGCGTGTTCCAGGCGGACTTTCTGAATCATCTGCCGTGGTGTCAGGTGGAAAACGCGTTTGCAATAGCGCTCCAGTTGCGCCACGGAAATCCCGGCGATCCGCGTCAGTTCACCCAGCGTCACCCGCCGATTGAAGTTGCCGCGAATGTATTCATCGACAGCCGCCAGGCGCTCGAAAGCCGGATGGGTTTCGCTGGCTGACTGCAGATCCACCGAGATCCCAACCAGACCGATGATCGTCCCGTCACGGTTGTAGATCGGCCTCTTGTGGGTCAGGCACCAGCCCGGCTCGCGACTGCCATACAGATGCAGTTCGAGCTGATCCTCCAACACGAAACCTTCCTCCAGCACCTTGCGATCCTGCTCGGTATAACCCGGCCCCAACTGCGCCGGGAACACCTGCGCACTGGTTTTGCCGAGCAACGGGCGCAGGTCCTTCAAGCCACAGCGCTGCACCAGCGTACGGTTGGCCAGCACATAGCGCGCTTGCAGATCCTTGATGAAGATCGCCGCATTGGGGATCACATCGAGTATCGGCAACAGCTGCGCGGCACCGGCGACCATCTCTTCGAGGGTCTGCGCACGCAAGCCGTCAGTGCCTTGGCACAGGATCGAAAACGCTGACTGCATCAAAGACTTCCCCTCGAATTGAACCACCGCAAATGTCACTCGCCAGCAGATTGCAGCAACGTCGCGACCCTGTCGAGGCCGCGCATTCATCGGTGCCATTGTGCTGAATTCGTCATCGATCCCGGCATAAAACATCAATCGCCGCCACTGCCGGGCGGTGCAAAGTCTGCTCGTCCCCGTGACACAACTGCCTATCCAATAACTCACAAGAAGGCGATGCCATGTCAGGCCAAGGCAAGTTCAAAAAACAGCTTTCATTGATCGACCTCACCTTTATCGGACTCGGCGCGATCTTCGGCTCCGGCTGGTTGTTCGCCGCCAGCCATGTCTCGGCGATTGCCGGTCCGGCGGGGATTTTCTCCTGGTTGCTGGGCGGTTTTGCCGTGTTGCTGCTGGGCATCGTCTACTGCGAACTGGGCGCGGCATTGCCCCGTGCCGGCGGCGTGGTGCGCTACCCGGTTTATTCCCACGGCCCGCTGCTCGGCTACCTGATGGGCTTCATTACGCTGATTGCGTTTTCCAGTCTGGTGGCGATCGAAGTGGTCGCCTCGCGCCAATACGCGGCGGCGTGGTTTCCCGGCCTGACCAAGGCTGGCAGTGGCGATCCGACGATCCTCGGCTGGCTGGTCCAGTTCGGCCTGCTCTGCGTGTTTTTCCTGCTCAACTACCGCAGCGTGAAGACCTTCGCCAAGGCCAACAATCTGGTCAGCGTGTTCAAATTCATCGTGCCGCTGCTGGTCATCGGCGTGCTGTTCACCTTCTTCAAACCGGAGAACTTCCAGGTTCAGGGATTCGCTCCATTCGGCCTGTCCGGTGTGGAGATGGCGGTCTCTGCCGGGGGGATCATCTTTGCCTACCTGGGCCTGACGCCAATCATTTCCGTGGCCAGCGAAGTGAAAAATCCACAGCGCACCATTCCCATCGCGCTGATTCTCTCGGTGCTGCTGTCGACCTTGATCTACGTGCTGCTGCAAATGGCTTTTCTCGGCAGCATCCCGACGGAGATGCTCGCCAACGGCTGGGCCGGTATCAGCAAGGAATTCGCCCTGCCCTATCGCGACATCGCCCTGGCGCTCGGTGTGGGCTGGCTGGCGTATCTGGTGGTCGCCGATGCGGTGATCTCGCCGAGCGGCTGCGGCAATATCTACATGAACGCCACGCCGCGAGTGATCTACGGCTGGGCGCAGACCGGCACCTTCTTCAAGGTCTTCACCCACATCGATGAAAAGTCCGGCATCCCGCGTCCGGCGCTGTGGCTGACTTTCGCCCTGTCGGTGTTCTGGACCTTGCCGTTTCCATCGTGGGAAGCGCTGATCAACGTGGTCTCCGCCGCGCTGGTGTTGAGCTATGCGGTGGCGCCGGTGTCGGTTGCGGCGTTGCGGCGCAATGCGCCGGACATGCCGCGCCCGTTTCGGGTCAGGAGCATGGGCCTGCTTGGGCCGGTGTCGTTCATCATCGCCGCGCTGATCGTCTACTGGTCGGGCTGGAACACCGTGTCGTGGCTGCTCGGCCTGCAGATCCTGATGTTTGTCATCTACCTGTTCTGTGGCCGCTTTGTGCCCACCGCCCATCTGAGTCTGGCGCGTCAGGTGCGTTCATCGGCGTGGCTGATCGCCTTCTACGCGGTGACCATCGTGCTGTCGAAACTCGGCACCTTCGGTGGCCTGGGCATCCTCGCCCATCCGTTCGACACGATCGTCGTCGCCGCTTGCGCCACCGGCATTTACTACTGGGGTGCAGCAACCGGCGTGCCTGCCCATCTGCTGCGCCTGGACGACGAGGACGAAGAAAGCGAAAGCCCTGCGCCCTCGTCCACCGTCACCGCCCGCCCTGCCGGCGCCTACTGAAATCATCCAACGGGATCTCTCCATGAAACGAGTACACGTCATTGATTCCCACACCGGCGGCGAACCGACACGGCTGGTGATGAGCGGCTTCCCCGAGTTGTCCGGCAACAGCATGGCCGAGAAACGCGATGCCTTGCGCAACCAGCATGACCAGTGGCGGCGCGCCTGTCTGCTCGAGCCACGCGGCAACGATGTGCTGGTCGGCGCGCTCTATTGCCCACCGGTATCGGCGGACGCCACTTGCGGGGTGATCTTCTTCAACAACGCCGGCTACCTGGGCATGTGCGGCCACGGCACTATTGGCCTGATCAATTCGTTGCAGCATCTGGGGAAAATCCAGCCGGGCGTGCACAAGATCGACACACCGGTGGGGCAAGTCAGCGCGACGCTGCACGACGATGGCTCGGTCACTCTGGGCAACGTGCCCGCTTACCGTTATCGCAAACAGGTGTCGGTGGACGTACCCGGTTTTGGCCGCGTGGTCGGCGATATCGCCTATGGCGGCAACTGGTTTTTTCTGGTTTCCGAGCATGGCCAGACCCTGACCATGGACAACGTCGAACACCTGACCGCGTACACCTGGGCCATGCTCAAGGCGCTGGAAGATCAGGGCATCTTCGGCGAAGACAGTGCGGTCATCGACCACATCGAATTGTTCGCCGATGACGATCAGGCCGACAGCCGCAACTTCGTCATGTGTCCCGGCAAAGCCTACGACCGCTCACCGTGCGGCACCGGCACCAGCGCCAAACTTGCCTGCCTGGCAGCCGACGACAAGCTGCAACCGGGCGCACCGTGGATCCAGGCGAGCATCACCGGCAGCCAGTTCGAAGGCCGCTTCGAATGGGAAGGTGAACGCATTCGCCCGTTCATCACCGGCCGCGCCTACATGACCGCCGACAGCACCTTGCTGATCGACGACAGCGACCCGTTCGCGTGGGGCATCTGAGCCGCCACGCCGATTTTTTCCCTCGAATAAAACGAAATGCCAAGGAGTTGAACCATGAGCGACAACATCTTCACCGGTTGCATGCCGGCCCTGATGACCCCGTGCACCGCCCAGCGCAAACCGGACTTCGATGCGCTGGTGAGCAAGGGACGCGAGCTGATTGATATCGGCATGAGCGCCGTGGTCTATTGCGGCTCGATGGGCGACTGGCCGCTGCTGACTGAAGCCGAGCGTCAGGAAGGCGTGGCGCGCCTGGTCGCCGCCGGGGTGCCGACCATCGTCGGCACTGGTGCGGTGAATACCCGTGAAGCGGTTTCCCACGCAGCGCATGCGGCGAAAGTCGGCGCGCAAGGCTTGATGGTCATTCCGCGCGTGCTGTCACGTGGCGCTTCAGCCACCGCGCAAAAGGCCCACTTCGCCGCGATCCTGCAAGCCGCACCGAACTTGCCGGCGGTGATTTACAACAGCCCTTACTACGGCTTCGCCACCCGCGCCGATCTGTTTTTCGAACTGCGCCGTGAATACCCGAACCTGATCGGCTTCAAGGAATTTGGTGGGGGCGCGGACCTGCGCTACGCGGCCGAGAACATCACCTCCAAGGATGACGACGTGACGCTGATGGTCGGTGTCGACACGCAAGTGGTGCACGGTTTCGTCAACTGCAACGCTACCGGCGCCATCACCGGTATCGGCAACGCCCTTCCTCGCGAAGTGCTGCAACTGGTCGCGCTGAGCAAGCAGGCCGCGCAAGGCGATGCCAAGGCCCGGCGTCAGGCACGGGAGCTGGAATCGGCATTGGCAGTGCTGTCATCGTTCGACGAAGGCTGTGATCTGGTGCTGTATTACAAGCACCTGATGGTGCTCAACGGCGACAAGGAATACACCCTGCACTTCAACGAAACAGACGTGCTGAGCGACTCGCAACGGCGCTATGCCGAGAAGCAGTATTCGCTGTTCCGTCACTGGTACGAGAACTGGTCTGCCGAACAGAACTTCGCCTGACCACCACCTGCTGCGAGTCATCACGATTCGCGGCAGGCCTCGCTCATTTCACAGGAAGACACCATGACTCTGACGGGCAACATGCTGATCGGCCAGCAAGCCGTGACCGGTAATCGTCCAGCCTTTCGCGCGATTGATCCGGCGACCAACCAGGCACTTGAACCGCAGTACGCCGGGGCATCAGCCGAACAGGTGGAACAAGCCTGCGCCCTGGCCTGGGCGGCGCAAGACGCGTATCGCGAAACCAGCCTGAGCAGCCGTGCGGCATTTCTCGAAAGCATTGCCGAGCACATCGAAAACCTTGGCGATGAACTGATCGAACGCGCCCACGCCGAAACCGGTTTGCCGCGCGCCCGCCTCGAGGGTGAACGCGGGCGCACGTGCCAGCAATTGCGCCTGTTCGCCCGTACGGTGCGCGCGGGTGAGTGGCTGGACGTGCGCGTCGACAGTGCGCAACCGCAACGCCAACCGCTGCCGCGCTCCGACCTGCGGCAACGACAGATTGCCTTGGGGCCGGTCGCGGTGTTCGGTGCGAGCAACTTTCCCCTGGCATTTTCCGTGGCCGGTGGCGACACCGCTGCGGCATTGGCGGCTGGTTGCCCGGTGATCGTCAAGGCGCACAGCGCGCATCCCGGCACCAGCGAACTGGTCGGCCGCGCAGTCGCGCAAGCGGTCAGGGCCTGCGCTCTGCCCGAAGGCGTGTTTTCCTTGTTGTTCGATTCGGGGTACGAAGTCGGCATCGCATTGGTCAGCGACTGGCGCATCAAAGCCGCTGGTTTCACCGGCTCGCGCGCTGGCGGTCTGGCCTTGATGAAAGCCGCGCAAGTGCGGCCGGAGCCGATTCCGGTGTATGCGGAAATGAGCTCGATCAACCCGGTAGTGCTGTTTCCTGCCGCGCTGGAAAATCGGGCGCAGGCGTTGGCCGAAGGATTTGTCGCGTCGCTGACACTGGGCGCCGGGCAGTTCTGCACCAACCCGGGATTGCTGATTGCCTGCAAAGGCCCGGCGCTCGACGGGTTTCTCGGCGCGGTAGCGGAACTGATCCCGCGCAGCGCGGCGCAAACCATGCTCACGCCCGGCATCTTCGGCGCCTATCAAGCAGGCGCGACGGCTTTGCAAGACAATCCCCGTGCACGCGCGGTAGCGGTTGGCCAAGTCGGCGGCGGCCCGAATCAGTGTCAGACGCATGTCTTCAGCACCGATGCAACGGATTTTCTTGCCGATCAAAGCTTGCAAGCCGAGGTCTTCGGCGCGACAGCGCTGATCGTGCAATGCAGCAGTGACGAGGAAATTCGTCAGGTCTGCGAACATCTGGAAGGTCAACTGACCGCGACCTTGCACATGGACGACGCCGACCTTGCACTGGCGCGCGCGTTGTTGCCTACCCTGGAGCGCAAGGCCGGTCGCCTGCTGGTCAATGGCTGGCCGACCGGCGTGGAAGTCTGCGATGCGATGGTGCATGGCGGGCCTTACCCGGCAACCTCGGATGCGCGCAGCACCTCGGTCGGCACTGCGGCGATCCTGCGTTTCCTGCGGCCGGTGTGCTATCAGGATTTCCCCGACAGCTTGCTGCCGACGGCGCTGCAACAGACCAATCCGCTCAACCTTCGGCGCTTGCTCGATGGCCAACGGGAAGCGACACGCCATGGCGAATAATCCTTCGCACGACATCGCCGTGGTCGGCGCCGGGATCATTGGCGTGGCTTGCGCACTGCGCCTGGCCCGCCAGGGTTTGCGCGTGGTGGTCATCGATCAGCAGGAACCGGGGCATGGCGCTTCGTTCGGTAATGCCGGGCATCTGGCCACCGAGCAGGTATTTCCGATTGCAGACGTGTCGATCCTCAAGCGCTTGCCAGCCATGCTGATGGACCCGATGGGGCCGCTACGCCTGGACTGGAAATACCTGCCGCGCGCGCTGCCGTGGTTTACCCGATTGCTGCTGAATCTGCGGCCTGAGCCTTTTCAGAAAACCGTCGCCGGCTTGCGCGCACTCAATGAAAGCAGCCTGGATGCGTGGCAGCGCTTGCTCAGCGATATCCAGCGCCCGGATCTGCTCAAGGTTGACGGCTCGTTACTGGTCTTCGAAAAACCTGAATCCCGGCAGGCCATCGAAGCCTTGCAGGCGCGACTGCATCAGCAGCAGGTGCCGGTGGACTATTGGCAGGCGGGGCCGATTCGCGAAACGGCGCCGCAGCTCAGCGAACAGATTCAGGGCGGACTGTTTTTCCCGCGAACCGGGCATTTCCTTGACCCCTATCGGGTGGTTCGTGCACTGGTCGAGGCGGCGCGCAGCAGCGGCGTGAGTTTTCTCAAACAGCAGGTTCAGGGCGGCTACGTGCAGGAAAACGGTGTGCTATTAGTCACCGGTAATGGCGGCGTAACGGCCGGCCGCGTGTTACTGGCCTGCGGTGCGCATTCGGCGAAACTCACCGCCGCTCTGACTGGCAAGCAAGTACCGTTGGACACCGAACGTGGCTATCACCTGATGCTGCCCAACGATCATGATCGCCTGCCCTTCCCCGTCACCTCGCTGGAACGCAAATTCATCATGACGCCGATGCGCGATGGGCTGCGCCTGGCCGGCACGGTCGAATTCGCCGGATTGGAGCGGCCAGCGAACATGGCGCGCGCCTGGCAGTTGCAGCGCCTGAGCCAAGGCCTGTTTCGCAAGGACCTGAACGCTGATGGCGCCACACCGTGGATGGGCTTTCGCCCGTCGCTGCCGGATTCGCTGCCAGTGATTGATCAGGTTTGCGCCGGCAAGGTCTTGCTTGCCTTCGGTCATCAGCATCTGGGCCTGACGCAGGCGGTGGTGACGGCGGAATTGATCGGGCAGATGGTCTCAGGCGCCGCTCTCGCGTTGCCAAATGTCGATGCCTACCGACTGGCACGTTTCTAAGCGTGCTTCAGCGCGTCGCCGTGATGCATGGCCAGGTGGCCGGTCTTGTCGCTCTTGACCTCGTATTGCGGCGCGTCTTTCGAAGCCGGCCGGTGGCGGCCCATGAACTCGGTATCGCGAGTGTGCACCTTGACCACTTTGCCGTGGATCTCGCCGGCCTCGGAATTCCAGCGCACCGCTTCGCCGACTTTGAATGAACTGCTCATCATTGCGTCCTCGCCTCTGGCTGTTGGTTTATGGAGCCGCGCGCGTCGGAGAAATTCCGCTTTTTTGCGAGGCGACCGAAGGCAGGCAAAAAAATCGAACGGCGAAAATCACCCGCACCTCCAACCTGCACAAGCCGTAGAAAACGGCCATGACGAGGTGTGAGATGAATAACGATCAAGGCAAGCAAGGTGACGATCCGCTCCCAACCACGCCCGACCCGCTGAGTCCGGGGCGTACCGAGGTCGATCCGATGAAGGAACGCGGCATCGATGAGCTACCCGACAACGAAGGCGAAATCCCGCTGGATGATGACGACACCGGTCTGGATCCGGAGCGGGTACGTCAGGAAACCGATAACGCCGAGATGGACGACCAGCCCAATCCGCGTTGAGCCTGAAACGGCAGCCATACGGCTGCCTTTCGGTTGCGCAATCAACAGCAGAATCAGGCAAGCATTTCACAGAAATGCACTACCTCGCGCTCCGACCCAGGCGCAACAATGGGCGTCCGACAACCCCATGGAGGATGCTCACATGCTCGTACAAGCCTACGGCGCCCACGCTGGCGACAAACCTCTTGAGCCGATGCAGATCAACCGCCGTGCCCCGGCGGCGCACGACGTACAGATCGATATCGCCTTCTGTGGCATCTGCCATTCCGACCTGCATCAGGTGCGCGCCGAATGGGCTGGCACGCAATTCCCCTGCGTGCCCGGCCATGAAATCGTCGGCCGCGTCTCGGCGGTTGGCGATCACGTCAAAAACTACAAGGTCGGCGATCTGGTCGGTGTCGGCTGCATCGTCGACAGCTGCCAGCACTGCGATGACTGCGAATCCGGTCTGGAAAATTACTGCGACGGCATGATCGGCACCTACAATTTCCCGACCCCGGACGCACCGGGCTGGACCCTCGGCGGCTATTCGCAAAACATCGTCGTACACGAGCGCTATGTGTTGCGCATCCGTCATCCCGAGGCGCAATTGGCCGCCGTCGCGCCGCTGCTCTGCGCCGGCATTACCACCTACTCGCCGCTGCGCCACTGGAACGCTGGCCCCGGCAAGAAAGTCGGTGTGGTCGGCATCGGTGGCCTGGGCCACATGGGCATCAAACTGGCCCACGCCATGGGCGCCCATGTCGTCGCCTTCACCACCTCCGAATCCAAGCGCGAAGCGGCCAAGGCGCTGGGTGCGGACGAAGTGGTGGTGTCGCGCAATGCCGAAGAAATGGCGGCACACACCAAGAGTTTCGACTTCATCCTCAATACCGTCGCAGCGCCGCACGATCTCGACGCCTTCCTCGTCCTGCTCAAGCGCGATGGCGCGTTGACCCTGGTCGGAGCGCCCGCATCGCCGCATCCGTCGCCGAACGTGTTCAACCTGATCACCAAGCGCCGCACCATTGCCGGTTCAATGATCGGCGGCATTCCCGAGACTCAGGAAATGCTTGATTTCTGCGCCGAGCACGGCATCGTTTCCGACATCGAGTTGATCCGCGCCGACCAGATCAACGAGTCCTACGAGCGCATGCTCAAGGGCGACGTGAAATACCGCTTCGTCATCGACAACGCAACGCTCGCCGGCTAAGCGCAAGCGCCCATCGGCAGCGCAATGCTGCCGATGGTTCGGGGATTTCACCTGCACAATTGACAGCGTCAGCGTTGCTCGCCAGAGTCGCACCCCTTTTTCCACCGCTGGGTGAACGGGGTCGCCATTGAACCAACAGACATTGTCCATGCGCCTGGAGCGCGTCGCTGCCCACGTGCCGGTCGGCGCGCGGCTGGCGGATATCGGCTCGGATCACGCCTATTTGCCGGTTGCCCTGATGCGCCGAGGCCTGATTACAGCGGCGGTGGCTGGCGAGGTCGCGCGCACGCCGTTCCACGCGGCGCAACGCACCGTCAATGACAACGACCTGCACGGCCAGATCAGCGTGCGTCTGGCCGATGGTCTGGCGGCGATCAGGCCTGACGACGGCATCAGCGCCATCACCCTGTGCGGCATGGGCGGCGAAACTATTCGCGATATTTTCCAGAACGGCAAAGCTCACCTCAATGGCGACGAACGGCTGATCCTGCAACCCAACGGCGGCGAGCAAGCGCTGCGCCAGTGGTTGATGGATAACGGCTACCGCATCGTCTGTGAAGAGGTGCTGCACGAGAATCGCTTCGACTACGAAATTATCGTTGCCGAGCGCGGTTCTGATCCGGTGACTTACGATGCCAGGGAACTGTTTTTCGGACCGCTGCATATGCAGGCGCGCTGCCCGGCATTTCTGCACAAATGGCAACGCAGGCTGAAGCAGCGGCAGAAGACGTTGGGGCAGTTTACGCGAGCGCAACAAGCGCTGCCGGAGGACAAAATTCTTGCGCTGAAGCAAGAGATGCAGTGGATCAGTGAATTGCTCGGGTGACTGTGCCGCCGTCTTCGCGAGCAGGCTCGCTCCCACAGGAAATTGCATTTCTCCTGAGGGAACACGGTCAACTGTGGGAGCGAGCCTGCTCGCGAAAGCGGTGGGTCAAGCTACAGAGCAACCAAGTTGGCCGCAGCCGTCGGAAAAAAAGCCTGCTGTTAAAAGCAGGCTTTTTCGTGGGTGGTGAACTTACTTCTGCTGCGTCAGCGCCGAGTAGCTGTTCATCAGGTTGCGGTAGTTGGGAATGCGCTGCGACAGCAGGTTACCCAGACCTTCGATGTCGTTGCGCCAGTCGCGGTGCAGCTCACAGGTTACAGAGAACCAGTTCATCATCTGCGCGCCAGCCTGAGTCATGCGGCTCCATGCGGCTTGCTGCACGGTGGTGTTGAAAGTGCCGGACGCATCAGTCACCACGAACACATCAAAACCTTCCGCCAGCGCCGACAGGGTCGGGAACGCTACACACACATCCGTTACGACACCGGCAATGATGATCTGCTTGCGCCCGGTGGCCTTGATCGCCTTGACGAAATCTTCGTTGTCCCAAGCGTTGATCTGACCTGGACGAGCGATGTACGGCGCATCCGGGAACATCTCTTTCAACTCCGGTACCAGCGGGCCGTTCGGGCCTTGTTCGAAGCTGGTAGTGAGGATCGTCGGCAGGTCGAAGAACTTGGCCAGATCCGCCAGCGCCAGCACGTTGTTCTTGAACTCGTTCGGCGAGAAGTCCTGCACCAGCGAGATCAGACCGGTCTGGTGGTCAACCAGCAGCACGATAGCGTCGTCTTTGTTCAGGCGGTTGTAGGTTGGAGTGGTCATGGTGTGCGTCCCTTTTCAAGTTTTGAGTTTTGTTGTTGCGTTCAAGTTGGGTACAGATTACTGACGCACAGCAAAGGGATAAATCAGCTGAAAAGCGTTTCACCGTCCACTCAAACCGGACAATCATTCGAGGCCCGCTCTGATTAGATACACCACAGTACAAATGATGTTCCTCAGCCCCCATTTATCAACTCCACGCAACTTCCTAAAGTCTCCTCCAACAGCCACCCGCCATCCTGACGGGCCAGCGACAGAGGAAATCATCATGAGCACATCGAAAAAAGTAGTTGTCATCACCGGCGCCTCGCAAGGCATTGGTGCAGGTCTGGTCGAAGGCTTTCGCGCCCTTGGCCATCAAGTGGTCGCAACCTCGCGCTCGATCAAAGAGTCGAGTGACCCGGATGTCCTGACCGTTGCCGGCGACATTGCCGATCCGCAAACCGCCGAGCGCGTGATTCGCGCCGCCGTCGCCCGCTTCGGTCGCGTCGATACGCTGGTCAACAATGCCGGGATCTTTCTGGCCAAGCCGTTCACCGCTTACAGCCAGGCGGACTATGCCCAGGTCGTGGCGACCAACATGAGCGGCTTCTTCTACATCTCGCAACTGGCCATCGCCGAGATGGAAAAACACGGCAACGGCCACGTCGTCAGCGTGACCACCAGCCTGGTCGATCATGCAATCGACGGCGTGCCTTCGGTATTGGCGTCGCTGACCAAAGGTGGCATCAACGCCGCGACCAAATCCCTGGCGATCGAGTACGCCAAGCGTGGCATTCGGGTCAACGCGGTATCGCCGGGCATCATCAAAACGCCGATGCACGCCGAGGAAACCCATCAGGCGCTGGGCAGCCTGCACCCGGTCGGCCACATGGGGGAAATCGACGACATCGTGCAAGCGATCCTCTACCTCGACGGGGCGAATTTCGTCACTGGCGAGATCCTGCATGTCGACGGTGGCCAGAGCGCCGGCCATTGATCGAAACCCTGCAACGCCGCCGGTGGATACCGGCGGCGTCGTTGGTTGTGGTACACAGAGGATGAACGTCCGTCGATCCTCGGTGCGAGCCACAATGAAACGCCATTTTGAAGATTTGCAGTTAGGCAGTATCGAACTGTTCTGCCTGGCCGCCGAAGCCGGCAGCTTCACCGCCGCTGCGCAACTGGCCGGGGTCACGCCCGCTGCGGTGAGCCGGTCGATTCTGCGTCTGGAGCAACGCCTGGGTTCGCGACTGTTCGCCCGCACTACGCGCAGCATCCGCCTCACCGACGCCGGCCGCAGCTTCTTCGAACAGTGCAGCCAGGCGTTGACGCAACTGGTCGAAGCGCAGCAGGAAGTCATGGGCGCACAGACTTCGCCGTCGGGTCGACTGCGCATCAGCCTGCCAACCACCTACGGGCATCACCGCATCCTGCCGCTGCTGCCGAAATTTCGTGCGTTGTACCCCGAGGTCACGGTCGACGTGCACTTGGGCAATCGCAATATCGACTTCGTTGAAGAAGGCTACGACCTGGCGATACGCGTACGCGCGCAACCGGACTCGACCCTGATCGCGCGCCTGCTGGAAGACGCCGCCCTGGTGGTGGTCGCCGCCCCCGAATATCTGCATAGAGCCGGCACGCCGCAGACCCTCGACGATCTCATTGCGCATGAGTGCATCCAGTTCGAATTGCCCAGCAGCGGGCGGCGGATTTCCTGGCTGTTTCAGGAAAACGGCCGAGACCTGGAAGTGATTTCCGACGGTGGCTATTCCTGCTCCGACGATGTGCTCGGCGGTGTGACGCTGGCCAAGCACGGCGCCGGGCTGTTTCAGACTTACCGGTTCATCGTCGAGCAGGAACTCGCCGATGGCCGCCTGATTGAAGTGCTGCAGCCGTACGCCGGACGTTCGCGCCCCTACACCCTGCTCTACCCGCACGGCCGCTACGTGCCGCAGCGGGTGCGGGCGTTTGTGGATTTTCTGCTGGGGTTTCGTGAGGAATGGGCGGGACTCCCGAGGTAATCAGCCGGTCTGACGCAGGCGGCTGAGCTCCTTGGACGGCGGGCAGCCGAACTGGCGGTTGTACTCGCGACTGAACTGCGAGGCGCTTTCGTAGCCGACGCGGTAGCAGGCGCTCGAGACGTCCAGCCCTTCATTGATGATCAGCCGCCGCGCCTCTTGCAGGCGCAGCTGTTTTTGATATTGCAGCGGGCTCATGGCGGTGACGGCTTTGAAGCGGTGATGCAGCGCCGAATTGCTCAGATTGGCCACCTGCGCCAGCGCGTCGATGCGCAGCGGTTCAGTGAAATTCTTGTTCAGCCAGTCGATGGCCCGCGTGACCCGATGGGTCTGCGAATCGTTGACGGCGATTTCATACAGCAGATGCCCGTGCTGGCCGCGCAGCAGGCGGTAATACAGCTCGCGCAACGCCATCGGCGCGAGCATGCCGATGTCGCGCGGATTATCCAGCAGGCGCACCAGACGCAGCATGGTGTCGAGCAATGTCACGTCGATCTTGTCGAGAAACATGCCGCGCCCGGCGTCTTGCGGCATGCCGGTCAGCGGCGACTCGGCAATCAGTTGCGTCAGTTGCGCCGGATCGAAATCCAGCCGTACGCAAAAATACGGCGCCTCGGGCGAGGCTTCGATCACCCGTCCCGACACCGGCAACGTCACTGACACCACCAGGTAATTCAACGGGTCGTAGAGGAAACGTTCGTCGCCCAGCCCGACTTCCTTGCGCCCCTGCACGATCAGGCACAGCGCCGGGCGGTGCACGACATGGATCAGCTCGGACGGCCCATCGAGACGGATCACGTGCAGCGGCGCAATCGCGGTTTCGTAGGTGCCCGGCGCATCAAAGCGCTGGGTCAGCAGGCGCACCAGCTCGGCGCGATACACCGCCGTGTCGTGGAGGATGGAAGCGTCGTGGTTATCCATGCAAAGGGCCTCGAAAGCAGACGAAGGTGGGTCAACTGCCCAGGAAGATTAGCCAGTTTTACCCAGCGGCGACTAGATCAAAGATGCTGCAGATTTGCCTGATTCTGCGTCGGTCAGATCGGGGTAAACCATGGGCACATCTTCTTACGTGCCCATGGTTTGCCGCACTGCTATCAGCCTGCCGTTACCGTCATGCCGCCATCGGCCATGACCACCGAGCCGACCATGAAACTGGCGCGGTCGGAGGCCAGAAAGGTCACGATCTCGGCGATCTCTTCCGGCTGCGCCGCCCGACCGATTGGCGCTGCTTCGCCGTGCTGTGCGAGGAAGCCGGGGCCGTCCTCGACCACATCATTAAGGATATTGGTCACCACATCGCCGACGCCGATGGCGTTGACGCGAATGCCGTGCTCGATGACTTCCAGGGCCAGCGTGCGGGTCAGTTGTGCCAGCGCACCTTTGGAAGCGGTGTAGGCGGCGATGGTCGGGAAGGCAAAGTACGAGGCATAGGAGGCGATATTGACGATCGCACCGGACTTGTTCGGGATCATCGCTTTCACCGCTTCGCGACAGTGCAGGAAGGCTGCCGTGGCATTCACTGCCTGGATCTTTTCCCAGTCGTCGCGGCTCATGTCGATCACGGCTTTGTTGATGATGATCCCGGCGTTGTTGACCAGAATATCCAGACGCCCGAACTGCTCGACGGCAAGGCCGACAGCACGTTCGGCGGCGCCGTCCTCGGTGATGTCCGCCACCAGCGGCACCAGATCGGGACGAGCCAGTGCTTCGACAGCCGGGTTGAGGTCTTCGGCAATCACCTTGGCGCCGCGAGCGTGCAGCATCAGCGCAATCGCCTTGCCGATGCCACTGGCCGCGCCAGTGACCAGTGCAACTTTACCGGCGACTTCTTGGGGCAGGGTGTGGTTGAAATCAGTCATGGTTTTAACTCCTCGATAGCGAATCGGTGTTGCGCCTGATGGCGCGGTCGTGAACACGGCTTCACTGTCGCGCACTGTCCGCCGCCGGGCTTTCGGGCGATTGCCGGGACTGTCGGAGTTTTGCGCTGGAGTTTCTCGTTCGCCCGCCCTAACCTTCAAAATCATTCCGCAGCCGAAGCTTTTCATGGAGCGTCCTGTGCCCTCTGCCAGCCCTGCTACACCGACAATCAGCCAGCCCGCGCGCATCGCCGCCGAGGCCATGCCGGAGCATCTGCCCGGTGTTGCGGAAACGACCACGCCGCGACCGCAGATCAAGGATGCCGTGGTGCAGCTGTTCCACCATCAAACCCTGCTTGAGCCGATCCGCGTGCCGTGCGTGGCGGAACCGCTGCTGGTGCTGGTACTGGCCGGCACTGCCCGGGTCGAAGAACGTTCGTTGGGCGGAGAGTGGCAGGCGAGCCAGGTCACGGCGGGCGATTTTTTCCTGACCAACACCCGGGAACCCTACGAAATGCGCTGGCAGACCGAAGGTTGCGAGGTCTTCGAAGTCATGCACCTTTATCTTGGTCTGGGCTTGATCAAACACGCGGCGCGCGAAGCCTTCGGCGAACAGGCCGGTGCAGTGACGTTTGTCGACGTGTCGGGTGCGCGTGACGAGCAGGTCAGCTTCATTCTTGAGCAACTGCGCGTCGAACTGACCGAACAGCGCCATCCCAGTGCACTGCTGGTGCACAGCCTGGCCCAGGCGTTGGCGATCCATTTGCTGCGTCATTATCTCGACCCCGACAGCAACCCGCGCCGCGACAACGCCCTGCCCGCCTACAAACTGCGCCGGGTGATCGAAGCCATGAATGCGCATCTGGCGGAGGATTTCAGTCTCAGTCATCTGGCCGCCATCGCCGAGCTGAGCGACTACCACTTCAGCCGCACCTTCAAACGCGCCACCGGTTTATCGCCCTCGCAATACTTCATCCGCCTGCGCATCAGCCGCGCGCGTCATCTGTTGCTGGAGACCGCACGCAGCGTGATCGACATTGGCCTGGAAGTCGGCTACTCCAGCCCCAGCCACTTTTCCCAGGTGTTCCGCCGTGAAGTTGGGGTCACTCCGAGTGCCTATCGCGATGCACCACGCGGCGGTTAAAGATCGTTCGAAAAGCGACGCAGGAGAATTGGGCAAATCCGGTGGAGGAATCGATTAATAGCCCATGAGCCGCCGCACTTAATCTTCTTCCAGGCCCACTCACGGGCACACAGAAGAGGACGACATCATGCTGAACATTCAAGAAAAAGTGATCGTGATTACCGGCGCCAGCAGCGGCATCGGCGAAGCCACCGCACGCCTGCTCGCCGAACGTGGCGCCAAAGTGGTGTTGGGGGCTCGGCGCACCGAGCGTCTGGCAGTGATTGCCGAAGGGATCAATAGCGCCGGCGGCCACGCGCAGTTCCGCGCACTGGACGTCACCGATCAGCAGGATGTGCAGCGCTTCGTTGATTTCGCCGTCGAGCATTACGGCCGCGTCGATGTGCTGGTCAACAACGCCGGGGTCATGCCGTTGTCACGGCTGGACGCGCTGAAGGTCGATGAGTGGAACCGCATGATCGACGTCAACATCCGTGGCGTGCTCCACGGCATCGCCGCCAGTCTGCCGTTGATGCAGCGCCAGCGCGCCGGGCAGATCATCAACATCGCCTCGATCGGCGCCTACGCGGTCAGCCCCACCGCAGCGGTGTACTGCGCAACCAAATACGCAGTGCGGGCCATTTCCGAAGGCTTGCGCCAGGAAGTCGGTGGCGATATCCGCGTCACCGTCATCGCACCGGGCGTGACCGAATCGGAACTGGCCGAGAGCATTTCCGATGAAGGCGGCCGCGAAGAGATGAAGTCATTCCGCAAGATCGCCATCCCCGCCGAAGCCATCGCCCGCGCGATTGCGTATGCCGTCGAACAACCGGCGGATGTCGACGTCAGCGAACTGATCGTGCGCCCGACCGCGAGCCCTTACTGAGACCAGGAGTGAATCTGTGGGAGCGAGCCTGCTCGCGAAAGCGCTGGGTCAGTCGGCAAAGATGTTGAATGTACCGCCGTCTTCGCGAGCAGGCTCGCTCCCACCGGGGATTTGTGGCACCACCAAATAATTGGTCAACACGGAACATTGTGGGAGCTAGCCTGCTCGCGAAAGCGCTGGGTCAGTCGGCGAAGATGCTGGATGTGCCGCCGTCTTCGCGGGCAAGCCCGCTCCCACAGGGTTTTGTGGCGCAACCAAATCAATGGACAACACGGAACATTGTGGGAGCGAGCCTGCTCGCGAAAGCGCTGGGTCAGTCGGCAAAGATGCTGGATGTGTCGCCGTCTTCGCGAGCAGGCTCGCTCCCACCGGGGATTTAGCGCACGGATATTCCAACCCTGGCCGGTCGATACTGGTTTTCACGATGTCGGTGACTGAACTGCATAAGGGTGCGCGGGAGAGCCTCTCACTCTAATTCCAGAGTGGGAGGCATCGATTAAATCGCTCGATCAGCGTGACGGCGGATGTTCGGTTGACACCGAGTTGGCCGCATCCACATCTGACATATCTTCCTCGACCGGTGCCTCATCGTCCGGCGGCAAAGGCACCTCGGGATTTTCCCGCTTGGGATCGTGCCCCGTCTCGTTGTCGGTGGTGCGCGTCACGGCTTGTTGCGACTGGTTGCCCGGTGCGTTTTCATCAATGTCCATGTCGGTCTCCGATGTGATTCAGCGATAGGTACCTGAACGTGTGAAATGCCGGCGCGTGACAAGTGCCCGGCAATGGACGAACGGCGTTCTGTAGAAAACGCAAAAGCCTGCTTTCGAGGCAGGCTTTAGCTTTGGATGGGAGGCTTACTTCTGCTGCGTCAGCGCCGAGTAGCTGTTCATCAGGTTGCGGTAGTTGGGAATACGCTGCGACAGCAGGTTACCCAGACCTTCAATATCGTTGCGCCAGTCGCGGTGCAGCTCACAGGCCACCGAGAACCAGTTCATCATCTGCGCGCCAGCCTGAGTCATGCGGCTCCACGCGGCTTGCTGAACAGTGGTGTTGAAGGTGCCGGACGCATCAGTCACCACAAACACATCAAAACCTTCCGCCAGCGCCGACAGGGTCGGGAACGCTACACAGACATCCGTTACGACACCGGCAATGATGATCTGCTTGCGCCCGGTGGCCTTGATTGCCTTGACGAAGTCTTCGTTGTCCCAAGCGTTGATCTGACCTGGGCGAGCGATGTACGGCGCGTCCGGGAACATCTCTTTCAACTCCGGTACCAGCGGGCCGTTCGGGCCTTGTTCGAAGCTGGTGGTGAGGATGGTTGGCAGGTCAAAGAACTTGGCCAGATCCGCCAGCGCCAGCACGTTGTTCTTGAACTCGTTCGGCGAGAAGTCCTGCACCAGCGAGATCAGACCGGTCTGGTGGTCAACCAGCAGCACGATAGCGTCGTCTTTGTTCAGGCGGTTGTAGGTTGGAGTGGTCATGGTGTGCGTCCCTTTTCAAGTTTGGAGTTTTGTTGTTGCGTTCAAGTTGGGTACAGATTACTGACGCACAGCAAAGGGATAAATCGCTTGAAAAGGGTTACACCGTCCACTCAAACCGGACAATCCACTTCAATCGTAAAACGGCTCAACCAACGCCCGGCTGCCGACAAAGAAACTGTCCGCTACCAGGCGCAATGGTTGCAGGTCGAGGTCGCTGGCCTTGTCGCCGATCAATTGCTGGAAGTGGCGGTAGACCGCTGCGTACTCGCCCTCCTCCGACACGCTTTGCTTCACGCCGTCGATGCTTAGCACCGCGCCGCCATTGTCCAGACGCAGGACGCCTTCGACGCAGCGGATTTCGATGCTCCACAGTTCGTCGTGGCCATGGTCGAAATCGAACTCGGCGCGAACGTCCAACTGCTGCGCATCGGACATTTTGATCGAGGCAGCAATCGGCGACTGGCAGTTGCTCGGCACGCGCAGTTCGGCGGCTTCGACAAACAGCGGCAGCGCCAGCAAGTGGGTGACGATCGACAGCGCGTTGATGCCCGGGTCGAAGACGCCGAGGCCGCCCGGCTGCCAGATCCACGCTTGACCCGGATGCCACTTGCGTACGTCTTCCTTCCAGTCGATCCGAACGCTTTGCAGGGTGCGGCTGGCCAACCAGTCACGGGCGGCGGCGATGCCCGGTGCGTAGCGTGAATGCCAGGCGAACAAAGCGCTGACGCCTTGATCGGCGACTTGATCGACCAGGGCCATAGCCTCGCCCAATGTCGCACAGGGCGGTTTTTCCACCAGCACGTGCTTGCCGGCCGCCAACGCCTGTTGCACCAGTGCGAAGCGCCCCTGTGGCGGCGTGCAGAACGCAATTGCGTCGACAGTCGGGCCGTTTTCGAGCAGTTCGCCCAGCGACTGGAAGTTTTCCACGCCGACGCAAGGTTTGCCTTGGGTAGCGACCGCCACCAACTGGAACGCCGGGTTGGCGAGGATGGCGGGGACGTGTTGATCCTGGGCGATCTTGCCGTAGCCCACCAGGCCGAGACGAATCGGTTGCATTACAGACTCCTGTTGTTGTTTTGGTCTTTGCAGCGCAGCGGCAAGAGTACGTGTTTCTGCGCTCGCCTCCAATCGTCATACTATTTAAATCAAGTTTGGTCGCGGCGAACGCATCGCTTATTCGTCATTTCTTCTTACACCTTTTGTCGTCCGATCCCGCACCGCGCGGCGATCGGCAGCCGGCGATCAGCCTCAGTTTGCTATCATGCGGCGCTTTTACGGTTAACCCCCCGCCAGTCCTGCCGACTCGCGGGCTGCAAAAGGCGGTATTAGATGACGGCTTTGTTGACTCGCCGCAAGGTACTTGCGGGAATGGGCGTGCTCGGGCTCGGCCTGCTCGCCGGTTGCGACACACGTGGCCAACTGTCGTACAAGTACGGCAAGGATCTGAGCGACAAGATCCTCGGACGCACCTTCAAGCTGAAGAACCCCGAAGGCGAAACCATGTCGCTGTCGAGCTTTCGCGGGATGATGCCGATGATCTTCTTCGGCTTCACCCAATGCCCGGCCGTTTGCCCCACCACCCTGGCCCGCGCCGCGCAGATCAAGAAACTCATGGGCCGCGACGGCGACCGCCTGCAAGTGGTGTTCATCACCCTTGACCCTGAGCGCGACACGCCGCAGATCCTCGACGCCTACGTCAAAGCCTTCGATCCGAGCTTCGTCGCGCTGTACGGCACACTTGAGGAAACCAAGGCCACCGCCAAGGAATTCGACGTGTTCTACGAGAAAGTCCCCGCCGGCGACACCTACACCATCTCCCATACGTCCACCAGCTACGTCTACGACTCGCGTGGTGAGTTGCGCCTGGGCCTGTCCACTTCGCTGACAGCCCAAGAGTGCACGGAAGATTTGCTTACTGTTATGGAGGTCTGCTGATGCATCCCGTTCTGAATCACCTCAAACGCACCGTATGTGCACTGTCCCTGCTCGGCCTGGCCTTCCAGGTGTCGGCGCAGACCAAAGTCGACGATGCCTGGGTCCGTGCCACCGTGCCGACCCAGTCCGCCAGCGGCGCGTTCATGACCGTCACTGCCGACACCGACAGCAAGCTGCTCAGCGTTGCCTCGCCAGTGGCCAAGGACGTTCAGATTCATGAAATGAGCATGAAGAACGATGTGATGACCATGGGCCCGGTGAAGTCCGTTGAGCTGCCTGCCGGCAAAGCCGTGAGCTTCGACCCGAACGGCTACCACGTCATGCTGATGGGCCTGAATGGTCAGTTGAAGGAAGGCGACAGCGTGCCGCTGACCCTGACAGTGGAAAACACCAAGGGCGAGAAAGAAACCATCGAAGTCAAAGCACCGGTTCGCGCGCTGACCAACATGGGCGGCCACGATCACAGCAAGATGCATTGATCGCTGACGGAAAGACTGTTCGCCCGACACATAAACGGGGCGGCCTGATCGATGATCGGGCCGCCCCGTTTTTTATTGGCCGGAAGAAGGCTTACGCCGCTAAACCTGTGGGAGCGAGCCTGCTCGCGAAGGCGTCAGGTCAGTCAAATCATCTGTGGCTGAAACTCTACTTTCGCGAGCAGGCTCGCTCCCACATTAATTCTGGGTGATGCCCAATCCCTCAACTCCCCGCACCACCATGCGCTTCTTCAAAGAAGTAATCCTTCCAGCTCGCCGCTTTGTTCTTCAACACGCCCAGTTCCTGCAATTTCTCGGCATATATAAACGTGCGTTGCGGTACGACGGTGAAGTCGATTTCCGGGTCTTTGACGATTTGCTCGACCAGAGCCAGCGGCAGTTTCGATTGTTCGACGCGGATGTAGGCTTGGGCAGCGGCGGGCTTGTCGGCTTTGATGATCTGCTCGGCTTCGGCCAGTGCGTCGTAGAACGCCTTGTAGGTTTTCGGGTTTTCGTCGTGGAATTTTTCCGTGGTGTAGAGCACGTTGAACGTCGCCGGGCCGCCGAGGATGTCGTAGGAACTCAGCACTTTGTGCACGTTGGGGTTTTGCAGAGCCTGATACTGGAACGGTGGGCTGGAGAAATGCGAGTTGATTTCCGAGCCGCCGGCGATCAGCGCAGCGGTGGCGTCCGGGTGCGGCAGGCTGACTGAAATGTTATCGAATTTCTTGAACTGGTCATCACCGAATTCTTTCGCGGTTTCAATTTGCAGGGTGCGCGACTGAAAACCCACGCCTGCGGCCGGCACGGCGATACGGTCCTTGTCGCTGAAGTCCTTGAGGGTTTTGATGTTCGGGTTGTTGGTCAGCAGGTAATTGGGCATCGAGCCCAGCGCGGCGATGGCTTTGACGTTCTGCTTGCCCTTGGTGCGGTCCCACACTGTGAGCATCGGCGGCACGCCGGCCGAGACCACATCCAGCGCTCCGGTCAGCAGCGCCTCGTTCATCGCCGTGGCGCCGGAAATGCTGTTCCAGTCGACCTTGATCTCCAGGCCTTGAGCCTTACCGTGTTTCTCGATCAACTTTTGATCTCGCACGACATCGAGAATCAGGTAACCAATGCCGAATTGCTGGGCGATGCTGATCCTGCCCTCGGCTTGGGCGCCGCTACTGAACAGCGCACCCGCTGCCAGAGTAGCGGCCAACAGAGTCAGCGCAGAACGTTTGAACGGTGTGGCCATGACAACCTCGCAGCATGGGGGTGGGCTGAAAGGCCTGACTTTATAGCTATAAAAAATAGAAATTAAATATCCTTATCGCATATCGATAGCACTGAGCGATTTGACGTCTGCTGCCGGAATTCAGGAGCAGTGGATGAACCTACAACAGTCTGAAACAAAAAACTGCCCTCGGGAAAAATGGCACTGCGCCCCACAACCCACGCCCGCTATGGGCACGCGCCGTTTCGGGGATCGCCGGCCGCAGGTTTTAAAAAGCCGATCAGCCTTCCTGCCCTTGATATCATCACCCACACTTTTTTGACCCTTTGATGACAAGCAGGCCTTTTTTGTGAGCGCTCTTTTCAACTGGCTGCGGCGGCCGAATGCCCGCCTTCTTTCTCTAATCGTTTTGGTAATGATCGTGCCGGTGTGCCTGCGTGCAGCGTTGGGCTGGTCGACACCGCTGGGCTTTTTGTCGGATCTGGCCGTGGGTAGTCTGCTGGTGGTAGCGCTGCATCGCCGTACGTGGTGGCTGGCCTTGCCGGTGCTGGTGATTTGGGCGCTGCTGGCGATCGCCACGGCAGAATTGGTCAGCGCCGTCGGCCGCCTGCCGACGCCTTCGGATGTTCACTACCTGATCGACCCGCAGTTCGTCGAGAACTCCACTGGCGGCGGACTTGCGCACCCTGCCCTGGCCATTGCCTTGCTGGTTGCGTTGGTTTTCTGGCTGCTGGCCCAATTTGTGGGGCGCGGTCTGGCTCGTCCGGCATTGCCGCGCGCGGCCTGGGCAGCGCCGATCGTTTTGTTCGCCGCGCACTGGGGCGCGCTAAACCTGTGGCCGAATGACGGCGACGCCTGGCGCCTGTACAACCTGCCCCATCAATTGCTCGCTAGCGAAGTGGCCGACTTGCAGATCCAGGCCGAGGAGTGGCTGGACGGCGACGTCGAAGAACCGACACCTGCGATGGCCGGGCTCACCGACGTCGATCTCAATGGCCAGAAGCTGCTGGCCGCGCCGGGGCAGGCGCGCAACGTATTGATCATCGCTTTGGAAGGCATTCCCGGCGCCTACATCCGCGCCAACCGCGAGGCGATCGACAGTCACTATCAGGAAGACCTGATGCCCAACCTCAGCCGCTGGGCCGAGCGCGGCATGAACACACCGGATTACGTGCTGCACACCCATCAGACCATTCGCGGTCTGTACGCCATGCTGTGCGGTGACTACGACAAGCTCAACAACGGCACGCCCAAAGGCGTGGAAATGCTCACCCTCAACGAACGCAATCAGGCCTGCCTGCCGGCGCAGCTGCGCGAACACGGCTTCAGCACTCATTATTTGCAGGGCGCCGGCCTGCGCTTCATGGCCAAAGACAAGATCATGCCGCACATCGGTTTCGATGCGACCCACGGCCTGGAATGGTTCAGCAACAGCAACTATCTGGAGTTCCCGTGGGGCAAGGATGACAAGGCGTTTTTTGAAGGCGCGCTGGATTACGTCGGCCAGTTGAAAAAGCAAAAGCAGCCGTGGATGTTGACTCTGCTGACGGTCGGCACCCATCAGCCCTACTCCGCACCGGAGGATTATCTGCAGCGTTATGAGACGCCCAAGCAGGCTGCCGTCGGTTATCTCGACGATGCGCTGGATCAGTTTCTTTCAGGGCTGGAGCGCCAGGGCGTTCTCAAGGACACACTGGTGGTGATCACCTCGGATGAATCCCATGGCATCGACGGCGTGCGGCTGGCCTCCTCGTGGGGTTTCAACCTGACGCTGGCACCGGAGCAGGCGCAACTGCCGCGTCTGAATGCCGGGGTTTATGGTCACGTCGATCTGAGCACCTCGATCCTCGACTATTTCGACCTGCCGGTGCCGACTGCGCTGAGCGGGCGGTCGCTGTTTCGCGACTACGATTCGGGGCGAGAAATCATGTCGTTCACCAACGGCAAACTGCGTTACCACAACGGTCAGGGCATCTTCTCCGAGTGCGACCTGCCGCGCCGCTGCCGCTATTACCAAAGCACCGGTTTCATCGCCGAAAGTGCCACATACAAAGGCACCTACAGCGGCCACCCGGCCCGGCAGATCGCCGCGCGCGCCGATGCGCTGGACCTGTCCTTGCTGCGCACACCGCTCAATCATCGCTACCAGTTCGGCAGCAACAACATCATCCCTCTGCAAGCGCAGATCAAGGATGACTGGGCCGACAACCTGATCGGCGCGCAATACCTGGAAATGCCCAAAGGCTCGCACACCCGCGTGCGCCTGACCGTGCGCTCGGTCGATCCGCAGCAGGCGGCGTACATTCAGCTCAAGGCCAAGGAATTTGAACAGGACGTGCAACTGGGCCTGCCAGCAGAAATGGTAGCCACGGCGGATCAGCCGCTGGAGATGGATTTCAGCTTTGAAAACCCGCAGCCGCGCAAAGCCTTCTCGTTTCATTTGCTGGGCTACGGCAATGGCGCGGTTGAAGTATCGGACTTCAGCGTGATCACTGAACTGCCTGGGCAGGATGACATTCTTGATGACGTGCCCGAGGACGACACCGCGCAATCGAGTTGACGCCTTTATTTATAAAGGCTGCACTCGCCTGTCACTTTGCTTCGGGGTAACGAGTGTAAGATCGAAATTGCCTGTCACTTTCCCGGCTTGTCCCAGATCCAGAGCAAAAGTGCCTGTTACGGTTTTGCGAAAATTGGAAAAGGTGACGATGAGTTCACCCTCAATAATGGGTTGGTCAAAATGATTGATCACAACCTTCCAATGCCGCCCCATGGTTGGAAAAATCACTGTGTGAGGACCATCTCCCTCTAACGCATTCGGCACAGACAAATCGACCGTGTTTATAAAATCTTCAGTTCCGATGATGATAAATTCCTTCTCGGTCTGTGCATAAACACATAACTTGCTCTCCAGAAATTTATCGTCATCGAGAAACGCGACGAAGCTACCGGTAGCATTTCGTTTGTTCATAAGGTCACTTGTTTTGTCCTGATACATGTCGATATTCCCTTTAGGTAAAGGTGACGTTGCGTTGACTCCAACGTATTGGGATTGCGTGGTATCAACAACTGTCAAAGCTGACAGTTTTTAAGATCGCTTCGAAATAACGCTGCTTTTTCATCACGATATCGCGCTAGCAAGAGAGCCTGCCTATCGCCTGCCAAGACTGCGGCTATTAGCCGACTTGCCAACTCGGGTCTAGCCTTACCAGTCCGAAGTCGGCACGAGCCGGCCGCAGACCTGATAGGGATCCGAACATGGCAAACGAATCGAAATGCCCGTTCAACCACGCCGCCGGCGGCGGTACGACGAACCGTGACTGGTGGCCGAATCAACTCAATCTGAAAATCCTCAGCCAGCATTCCCCCAAGTCCGATCCGCTGGGCCAGGACTTCGACTACGCCAAAGCCTTCAAAAGCCTCGATTTTCAGGCGCTGAAACAAGACATCAGAGCGCTGATGACTGACTCCCAGGACTGGTGGCCGGCCGACTTTGGCCACTACGGCCCGCTGTTCGTGCGCATGGCCTGGCACAGCGCCGGGACCTATCGCACCGCCGATGGCCGTGGCGGCGCCGGCTCCGGTCAGCAACGCTTCGCCCCTCTCAACAGCTGGCCGGACAACGTCAGCCTCGACAAGGCCCGCCGCCTGCTGTGGCCGATCAAGCAGAAATACGGGCGCAATATTTCCTGGGCTGACCTGATCGTGCTTACCGGCAACGTCGCGCTGGAATCCATGGGCTTCAAGACCTTCGGTTTTTCCGGGGGCCGCGCCGATGTCTGGGAACCGGATGAAGATGTTTACTGGGGCTCGGAAACCGAGTGGCTGGGCGGCGACAACCGTTACGGCAAGAGCAATGGCCCAGTGCAAGAGCCCGGTGACGGCACGCTGGTGGCTGAGCCCGATTTGCATGGCAGTGAAGAAAGCCGCACCGATCAGGGCGAACGCAATCTGGAAAATCCCCTCGCCGCCGTGCAGATGGGCCTGATCTACGTCAACCCGGAAGGCCCGGAAGGCAACCCGGATCCGGTGGCCTCGGCCAAGGATATTCGCGAAACCTTCGGCCGCATGGCCATGAACGACGAAGAAACCGTGGCGCTGATCGCCGGCGGCCACGCGTTCGGCAAGACCCACGGCGCCGGCCCGGCCGACAATGTCGGTCCCGAACCGGAAGCGGCTGGCCTTGAGCAACAGGGTCTGGGCTGGAAAAACGCCTTCGGCACCGGTAAAGGCGCCGACACCATCACCAGTGGTCTGGAGGTAACCTGGACCACCACGCCCACACAGTGGAGCAACAACTATCTGGAAAACCTGTTCGGCTTCGAGTGGGAGCTGACCAAAAGCCCGGCGGGCGCCCATCAGTGGCAACCGAAAAACGGCGCCGGTGCCGGCACCGTTCCCCACGCTCACGATCCGAACAAGAAGCTCTCGCCGACCATGCTCACCTCCGACCTGGCGTTGCGCTTCGATCCTGCATACGAGCAGATCTCCCGGCGTTTCCTGGCCAATCCCGATCAGCTCGCCGACGCATTCGCCCGCGCCTGGTACAAGCTGATCCATCGTGACATGGGTCCGCTCTCTCGCTACCTCGGCCCGGAAATGCCACAAGAGGAATTGCTCTGGCAAGACCCGCTGCCCGACGTGACGCACCCGCTGATTGACGACAGCGACGCTGCGGCGCTGAAAACCAAGGTGCTGAATTCAGGACTGTCGGTGTCGCAACTGGTTTCGACCGCGTGGGCGGCGGCGTCGACGTTCCGCGGCTCGGACAAGCGCGGTGGCGCCAACGGCGGACGCTTGCGTCTGGCCCCGCAGAAGTTCTGGCAGGCCAACCAGCCCGAACAACTGGACAAAGTGCTGAGCACGCTGGAAAGCATTCAGAACGAGTTCAACGGTTCTGCTGCCAATGGCAAGAAGATCTCGTTGGCGGACCTGATCGTCCTGGCCGGTAATGCCGGGGTGGAAAAAGCCGCGCAGAACGCCGGGCATTCGGTGTCGGTGCCGTTTTCACCGGGCCGCGTCGATGCTTCGCAGGAGCAGACCGATGTCGAATCGTTCGGCTTCCTGGAACCGATCGCCGATGGCTTCCGCAATTACAGCAAAGGCAAATACACGGTTGCGGCAGAAACCCTGCTGATCGACAAGGCGCAGTTGCTGACTCTCACGGCACCAGAAATGACCGTGCTGCTGGGTGGTTTGCGGGTATTGAACACCAATGTCGGCCAGACGCGGCATGGCGTGTTCACCGATAAAACCGAAACGCTGAGCAATGACTTCTTCACCCACCTGCTGGACATGGGTGTGGAGTGGACCCCAACGTCACGGGATGCCGATGAGTTTGAAGGCCGTGACCGCAAGACCGGGGCGCCAAAGTGGACGGCGACGCGGGTGGATCTGGTGTTCGGCTCCAATGCGCAATTGCGCGCATTGGCCGAGGTCTATGCCAGTTCCGACGCGAAGGCGCAGTTCGTCAACGATTTCGTCAAGGCATGGACGAAGGTGATGAATCTGGATCGGTTTGATCTGCGTAAATAGCTGTTTGTTGTGCCAATGAAAATGCCGCTCGTTGAGCGGCATTTTTTTGTTGATCGTTCCCACGCAGAGCATGGGAACGATCAATTAAACGCCCCAACATTTAATCGGCGTCAAGCCAGGCTTTTGCTCACCACTTCATACACATCACTGGACAGCGACCCGGACGCCAGAATCCGCTCCAGTTCAGCCTTCATCAACGCCTGGCGCGCGCTGTCGTATTTGCGCCAGCGGGTCAGCGGTGCCAATTGACGTGAGGCGATCTGTGGGTTGAAACCGTTCAGTTCGATCACCAGATCGGCAAGGAAGCGATAACCGGAACCGTCCGCCGCGTGGAAGTTGATCAGGTTCTGCCCGGCGAACGCGCCGATCAGTGCCCGCACCTTGTTCGGGTTCTTGATGTTGAACGCCGGGTGCTGCATCAACGCCTTGACGCGCGCCAAACCGCCCGGCAACGTGCTGCCGGCCTGCACGCTGAACCACTGGTCCATGACCAGCGGATTGTCCTTGAAGTGCTCGGCGAAGCTGGCCAAAGCCAGGGCCTTCTGCTCTTCGAAAGGCGAGTTGACCAGCACCGCCAGCGCGGTCAGGCGCTCGGTCATGTTGTCGGCAGCCTCGAATTGCTCCAGCGCCGCTGCCAGCACTTCCGGCTTGCCGCTGAGCATCAGGTACGACAGGGCGATGTTCTGCAAGGCGCGACGGGCGAAGTGCTCGGCTTCGGCCAGGTACGGAGTCTTTTTCGACAGATCGCGGTTGGCCTGATAACGCAGCCACAGCGCTTCGAACAAGCCTTCGGCGAGTTGCTTGCGGGCAAATTCGCGCGCGACATGAATCGCCTCGACGTCGGCCACTTCGCTGATCTCGGTGAGATAAGCCTCACCCGGCAGCGAGAGCATTTCGGCAACCATCGCCTGATCCAGCGACTCGTCGGACAGCACCGTGCGCAGCGCCGACACCAGACGCGGATCGAGCTTCAGGCTCTCGCCTTTCTGATGCTGGCCGATCAACTCTTGAAGCACTTGCACCGAAAGTTGCTGACCGGCATCCCAGCGGTTGAAGCCGTCGCTGTCGTGCTGCATCAGGAACATCAGTTGGTCGCGGTTGTACGGGAAACTCAATTTCACTGGCGCCGAGAAGCCACGCAGCAGCGACGGCAGCGGCTGTTCGTTGATGTCGACAAAAGTGAAGGTCTGCTCGGCTTCGGTTACCGAAATCACCCGAGTGGTGCCTTGTGCCGAGGCTTCGCCAGCCAGACGCAGAGCGATTTCATTGCCCTGGCTGTCGAGCAGGCCGAGCTCGACCGGAATCACGAACGGCAGTTTTTCTACCTTGTCCGGGGTCGGCGGGCAGCTCTGGCGGAAGGTCAGGCTGTAGGTTTTCGCCGCAGCGTCGTAGGACTCGCTGACGGCCAGACGCGGTGTGCCGGCCTGGCTGTACCAGCGTTTGAACTGACTGAGATCAACGCCATTGGCATCTTCCATGGCCTTGACGAAGTCGTCGCAGGTCACGGCCTGACCGTCGTGGCGTTCGAAATACAGATCGCTGCCCTTACGGAAGCCTTCGGCGCCCAGCAGGGTGTGGATCATGCCGACCACTTCCGAACCCTTTTCGTACACGGTCAGGGTGTAGAAGTTGGAAATCTCGATGAAGCTGTCCGGACGCACGGCGTGGGCCATCGGCCCGGCATCTTCGGCGAACTGGTGAGTACGCAGGTACGCCACGTCCTGAATGCGCTTGACCGTCGCCGAGTTCATGTCCGAGGAGAAACCGGCATCGCGGAACACCGTGAAGCCTTCCTTCAGCGACAACTGGAACCAGTCGCGGCAGGTCACGCGGTTGCCCGACCAGTTGTGGAAGTATTCGTGGGCGACGATCGCCTCGACCCGCTGGTGCGCGGCGTCGGTCGCGGTTTCGGCGCGGGCCAGCACGGCGCTGGAGTTGAAGATGTTGAGGCCCTTGTTCTCCATCGCGCCCATGTTGAAATCGTTGACGGCGACGATCATGAAGATGTCCAGATCGTACTCGCGACCGTACACCTCTTCATCCCAGCGCATGGATTTCTTCAGGCTGTTCATCGCGTGCTGGCACTTGTCGATGTTTTCCGGCTCGACGTAAATGCGCAGCGCGACATTGCGCTGGCTCATGGTGGTGAAGGTGTCTTCGACGCACCACAGATCACCGGCGACCAGCGCAAACAGGTACGCCGGTTTCTTGAAAGGATCTTCCCAGGTCGCCCAGTGCCGGCCGTCTTCGCCGGGGCCGGAAGCGATCGGGTTACCGTTGGAGAGCAACACCGGGTAGCTGTGCTGTTCGGCCACGACGGTGGTGGTGAACTTGCTCATCACGTCCGGGCGGTCGAGGTAATAGGTGATCTTGCGGAAGCCTTCGGCCTCGCACTGGGTGCAGAACATCGTGCCGGACTTGTACAGGCCTTCCAGCGCGGTGTTGGTTTCCGGGTGGATGCGCACGCTGGTGTCGAGGGTGAAGGTTTCACTGGTTGGCTGCAGAGTCAGGTGGCTGTCGGAGACTTGATAGTCAGCGGCGCTCAGCTCCTGATCCGCCAGAGTTACCGACAGCAGCTCCAGTTGCTGGCCGTCGAGCACCAGCGGCGGCAGGCCGGCGCCGCGTTCAGGGTTGCGGCGCATCACCAGTTGCGCGTGAACCAGGCTGTGGTCCTCGAACAACTCGAAGGTCAGGTGGGTTTCGTCGATCAGGTACTCGGGTGCCTGATAGTCCTTGAGGTAAATCATCTTCGGTTGTTCGGTGCGCATGCTGGAATCCTTATTGATGCACGGCGAGCTGGTACGCCGTGTATTTACGAATGTTGATCACGCCGGTGTCGAAGATCAGGTACTGGCCCTTGATCCCCAGCAGCGTGCCTTCGGCAATCGGGTTCTTGTCCAGGTTGAAGCTGACGATTTTCGCCGGGTATTGCTCGACGGGATAGCGGATTTCCAGCGGTTCGACATCGGCAATCGTCTGAATCGCCTGTAGGCCGAATCGCTCCTGCAACCCTTGCAGGCCTTCGGCGCAGCTTTCGAACAACTGATCGCGCACCTGCGCCAGATCCACCGCCGCCGCATCACCTTTGAGCAGCGCGCGCCAGTTGGTCTTGTCCGCCACCTGGCTGCGGAACAGGTCCTCGACAAACCCCGATTGCTGGCGTGTCGATACACGCATGATTGGCAAGGCTTGACTCGCACCCTGGTCGAGCCAGCGGGTCGGCAACTGCGTAGCACGGGTGATGCCAACCTTGATGCCTGACGAATTGGCCAGGTAAACCACATGGTCGGTCATGCAGAACTGCTGGCCCCACACCGGATCACGGCAGGTGCCGGCGTCGAAGTGGCAGCGTTCCGGGCTCATGATGCACAGGTCGCACTGCGCCAGTTTGGTCATGCACGGGTAGCAATAGCCCTGACTGAAACTGGTTTTGGTTTTGCGCCCGCAATGGGTGCAGTGAATCGCCCCCAAAAACTCCAGACGCAGCGTGCTGCCGATCAACGGATTGACCGGCACCTCGACGTCATCCAGACGAAACGCGTACTGCACGTTCGACCCGTCCAGACGCGCCGACATTTTGCTGATTGCACCGCGGCCAATCTCGATCAATGGATGGCATCCGACTTGAACAGGATGTTCGGCACTTCGATCGACTTCGACGCACACTCTTGCGGGCCCATGTAGCCAGTGCGCTGGTCTTCCGGCAGGTTCTGGATTTCCCAGGCAATCATCGCCTGCAACGACAGCTCGCGCTGTTCGGCAGTGAGTTTGTTGCCGTCGGACCATTTACCGATTTCCACGGCCAGTTTCAGGCTTTCGTAGATGTCCGGGGTGATGTTGTTGATCATGTCGTTGAAAGAGGACATCAGGGTCTCCGTGCTCTTTGCTGAAACAAAAATGTTAGACGGCCAGTTTACGGCGGTTATACAAACCGCCCAACAAACCGGTAAAGCATCCGATGAGTAACCCGCTCAGGTGCGCGGCGTTGGCGATCTGGCCGAAACCGATCAGCGAGATCAGCCCGGACATGCACACCACCAGCCATACCAGCATCATCACCAGCACGCCGCGCGGCAGACGATAGGCCGGGTTCGGCGCCAGCAACTGGAAGATCCAGCAATGCCCGAGCAAGCCGTAAAGCACACCAGACAGACCGCCGAACAGGCTCGGGCCGCTCCAGACGAACTGGGCGTAGTTGGACACCAGACTGAACAACAGCGTCAGGCCGATCAGGTTGATGCTGCCCTGGCGCGACTCGATGCGCCGCCCCAGCTCCCAGTACCACATACCGTTCATGGCCAGATGGAGGATGCCGAAGTGGATCAGCATCGGCGTCACCAGCCGCCACCACTGCCCCGCCGCGAGGCTGTCGGCCAGCGGCGTGAAGTGGATGTACTCACCGATCACGCGGAAATCGAGGAAGGTCAGCCAGCGCAAGGTCTCGAGGTTTTCGCCGAGGAAGGTCAGACCACCGACGATCAGGCTCAACAGCAGAATCAATCCGGTGGCTTTGGCGTGTTTCAGCTGCTCGGCGAAGCTCGGGCGCTTGAAGGTCTGGCCCATGGGTACGTTCAGTTGCTGATCCGGGTCGCCGGCCGGGAAGCGCTCGTACAAGGAACGCACGTCCTCGCTGATTTCTTCTGGTGCCCACAGCACCTGCTCGCCCGCCTCTTCGCTGACCCGATGCGGGACCTGCATGCGCTGCAACAGTTTGACGAAACCGCTCAAATCCACCGCCAACGGCAGGCGCAATACCGCTACCGCACTCATTGCAGCACCTCCGGCCGCTCGACATCGACCCAGACAAATTTTTGCGGATCCAGGCGCGTTTCCTGATCCAGACGATAGGCCACCAGTTTGCCGTAGAGCACGGCGCTGTAATCCAGGCACGCGAGGTTCGGGCGGATCGGCGCCGGTTTGCCGCTGCGCCAGTAGTGGCCGACGAACAGCAACGGCTCGTCGACGCCGTAGCGCAGCAGGGAATTCTTTTCAGTGGACGTCAGCGGCGTCTGCGCGACAGGTTCGGGCAGTGCATCGGGCTGGAACACGATGTCGCCATAGGTTTTCGGGTCGTCTTCCCAGAACTTGGTGCGGAAGAACGAACGCACCAGACCGTCGCCACTGGTCATGGTCAGGCCACCCGGCAGGCGCATGTCGGTGCCGCGCAGCAAGCGGTCGAACACGGTGCAAGCGAAGCTGCCGGGCACCGCCGAGGCCTGGAGGAAATGCTCATCGACGCAGCCATTGGGGAACAGCGCCCGCAGCGGCTCGATCAGCCCGGCGTCCCAGCACGCATGCACCACGCGGAAACGACCGGCATCGACGAACAGCGGCAGCTCGTAGAACCACTGCTGGAAGTCATGCCAGTCGCCGGGATGGTCCTCGAATTGGCTCAGGGTTTCCTGCAACAGCCGCGCATGGCGCTTGGTGTGTTCGCGCACGAACTGCTTGCCGCTGCCCGGTGGCGCCGGGGTGACCCAGCCGAGCGCGTTGAATTCGTGGTTGCCCATGATGCACAGCGCCTGCCCCGCCTCGACCATGTCGTGGACGATGTGCAGCGCCTCGCGAATGCGCGGGCCACGGTCGATGATGTCGCCGACGAACACCGCCATGCGTGAAGGATGCCGCCAGACCCCGCCCTGCTTGTGATAACCGAGACGGTCCAGCAAGTGTTCGAGGGTCATGGCGCATCCGTGCACGTCACCGATCAGGTCGTAACTGCGCGCGGGATCGAGCATCAGTCGCCTCCGCCCCCCAGCTTGCTGCCCCAGCCAAGCTTGGTGCGGCACACCTCGTAGTAATTGTGATCGAGCGGATGAATCAGGCGCAGCTTCTGCGCTTTCTTGCTCACGGTAATGGTGTCGCCCGGTGCGCAGGTGAAGTGGTTCTGGCCGTCGCAGGACACCTGCGGGTAGATCTGCATATCTTTGGACACGACGATTTTCAGCTCACTGTTGCCATCGACCACGATCGGCCGTCCCGACAAGGTATGGGGGTACATCGGCACAATCACAATAGCGTCGAGCTTGGGATGCATGATCGGCCCGCCGGCGGACAACGCGTAGGCGGTGGAGCCGGTGGGCGTCGCGACGATCAGGCCGTCGGCCTTCTGGCTGCAGACGAACTGGCCGTCGATGTACAGCTCGAATTCGATCATCCGCGTCGATTTGCCCGGGTGCAGCACCACGTCGTTGAGCGCATCGCCCTGGCCGATGGCCTCGCCATGGCGACGCACTTCGGCTTGCAGCAGGAAACGGTTTTCTACCAGATAGTGGCCGTCGAGCACTTCGGCGACCTTGATTTCCAACTCGTCGGGGCGAATATCGGTGAGGAAGCCAAGGCTGCCACGGTTGATGCCCAGCACCGGAATATTGTGCCCGGCCAGCGCCCGCGCGGCGCCGAGCAGGCTGCCGTCACCGCCGACGACGATGACCATGTCACAAACTTCGCCGAGCATCTTGCGCGACGAGGTTTGCAGGCCATGGCCGGGCAGGACTTCAGCGATGGTGTCTTCGAGGATCACATGCAGGTGACGGTCGAGCAGAAAGCGTTTCAGTCGGCGGACGGTATCCAGCACCTGGGAACTGCCCAGGCGACCGATGATGCCGATATTACGAAATTGCTCCATGGGACCTCTGCGGACAATCGAAAACGCGAAAACCCGATTATGGGCGAAAGCGCCAGATAGACAAAATCCTTTCAGCCTCAAGGGTGCACTCAGGTTTAAGGCTATGCTCGCAAGATGATCCTGTTCCCCGACTTGTTGCAATTGCCCCATCGATTACGCCATCCCGAAGTGCGGGACCTGGCGTGGGTGATCCTCGCGCCGCCGATGCTCGCCGCCACGCCGTGGCCCCAGCGCCATCCGCTTGCCGGCAGCGACTGGGTGCACGACCCGCAGCGCCTCGAACATTGGCTGCACCAGCTCGACCGCGACAGTTACGGCCTGCTGCAATGGCTGTCGCAGGCGCGCACCCGGCGTCTGGGCCTGTATTACGAGCGTCTGTGGCAGTTCGCCGTGGAGCATGCGCCGGGCATCGAACTGATCGCCGCCAACCTGCCGATTCGCCGCGCTGGGCACACCCTCGGCGAGCTGGACATGCTGCTGCGTGACCGCGACGGCGTGCATCATCTGGAACTGGCGATCAAGCTCTACCTTGGCCCGCAGGATGGCGATGGCCGCGATCCCGCGCAGTGGCTGGGGCCGGGTTGTCATGACCGGCTGGATCGCAAACTGGCACATCTGGCCGAGCATCAATTGCCGATCTCGGCGCGCCCGGAAAGCCGCGAGGTGCTCGCGGCACTGGATATCGAAACCTTCAGCGCGCAGTTGTGGCTGGGCGGTTATCTGCTGTATCCGTGGCCGGGGCAGGCCGACTCACCGAACGGCGCGCATCCACAACATCTGCGTGGCAGTTGGCTGCATCAGAGGGACTGGCCGGCGTTTGTCGCGCAGCGCCCGCCGGGCCGCTGGCAACCCCTGCCCCGCCATGCGTGGCTGGCGCCGGCGCATTACCCGGCGGATCAGGTCTGGACAGATGAGCACCTGCGTTTGTGGCTGGCAGACCTGCCAGCACTGGCCCCGGCGCAGTTGCTGGTACGCCTGACCGAGAATGCCCAGGGCGAATGGGAAGAGGCGGAGCGGTTGTTTCTGGTGGCGGATCTTTGGCCGAATGTCCCCGGCCAAACCTGAGATTTGTGGTGTCCGACCCAATTCGCGAGCAGGCTCGCTCCCACAGAGAATGCATTTCAAATGTGGAATGCGATCCCTGTGGGAGCGAGCCTGCTCGCGAAAAGAGCAACTCGGTCTATAGGGATAACCGCACCGCCAATGCCGCCAACGTCACCAGCAACACCGGCACCGTCAACACAATCCCGACACGGAAGTAATAGCCCCAGCCGATATGGATGCCTTTGCGCTCCAGCACGTGCAGCCACAACAACGTTGCCAGGCTGCCGATCGGAGTGATCTTCGGCCCCAGGTCGCTGCCGATCACGTTGGCGTAGATCATCGCTTCCTTGATCACCCCGCTGGCCTGACTGGCGTCGATCGACAGCAAGCCAATCAACACCGTTGGCAAGTTGTTCATGATCGACGACAGCAGCGCCGTCAGCACCCCGGTGCCCATCGCCGCGCCCCACACGCCGTGGCCGGCGAATACATCCAGCCACCCGGCGAGGTAACCGGTGAGTCCGGCATTGCGCAGGCCGTACACCACCAGGTACATGCCCAACGAGAAAATCACGATTTGCCACGGCGCTTCTTTCATCACTTTGCGCGTGGAGATTTTGTGGCCGCGCGCGGCAATACCCAGCAGCAGCGCGGCGCACACCGCCGAAATTGCGCTGATCGGAATGCCCAGCGGTTCGAGGGCAAAGCAGCCGATCAACAGGATCACCAACACCGCCCAACCGGCGTAGAACGTCGCTTTGTCGTGGATCGCGGTGTGCGGGTTTTCCAGCTGTTCCGGATCGTAAGCGGCCGGGATGTCGCGACGGAAAAACCACAGCAACATGCCCAACGTCGCCGCCACGCTGACGAAGTTCACCGGCACCATCACCGCTGCATAGCGGTTGAAGCCGATGTGGAAGAAGTCCGCCGAAACGATGTTGACCAGGTTCGATACCACCAGCGGCAGGCTCGCCGTGTCGGCAATGAACCCGGCGCCCATGACGAAAGCCAGCGTCGCCGCCGGTGAAAAGCGCAACGCCAACAGCATCGAAATCACGATCGGCGTGAGAATCAGCGCCGCACCGTCATTGGCGAACAGCGCAGAGACCAGCGCGCCGAGCAGCACCATAAAGGCAAACAATTTGCTCCCACTGCCCCGCCCCCAACGCGCCACGTGCAGCGCCGCCCAGTTGAAAAAACCAGCCTCGTCGAGCAACAGGCTGATGATGATCAGCGCGACGAAGGTGCCGGTCGCATTCCAGATGATCTGCCAGACCAGCGGGATGTCCGTGAGGTGAACGACGCCAAAAATCAACGCCAGCACGGCGCCCAACGTTGCACTCCAGCCGACGCCGAGCCCCTTGGGTTGCCAGATGACGAGGGTGATGGTCAGCAGGAAAATCAGTGACGCAGCGAGCATTCGCAGAAGCCTTCAAATAGCGAAACGGGTGGAAATCGAACAAATGTGGGAGCGAGTCTGCTCGCGAAAGCGGTGTGTCAGACTAGAAATTGTTATCTGACAGTCCGCCTTCGCGAGCAGGCTCGCTCCCACAGTGAGTTTCGGTAAATTTATTTCTTGTGTTGCTCGACGAACTGGCCGTACGCATCGATGAATTTCTGCAGGAACGGTTTCACCGAGTCGCTCAGTTTGCCCGCTTCGTCGAACGCATTACCGGCGCCGCCCAGGTAGGCTTCCGGCTGTTGCAGGCAGTGAATATCGAGGAAAACGAAGGTCTGGCGCAGGTGCTGGTTGGCGCCGAAGCCACCGATGGCGCCTGGCGATACGCTGATCACCGCGCCGGGTTTGCCACTCCACGCGCTCTGGCCATAAGGGCGCGAACCAACGTCGATGGCGTTCTTCAACGGTGCCGGGATCGAGCGGTTGTACTCGGGGGTGACAAACAGCACCGCGTCGGATGACGCCACTTTCTGACGGAAAGTGCTGTAGGCTGCCGGCGGAGAATCGCCGTCGATGTCTTCGTTGTACAGCGGCAGTTCACCGATTTCGACAATCTCGAGCTTGAGATTGGCCGGTGCCAGTTCGGCGAGGGCCAGTGCGACTTTGCGATTGATCGATGCCTTGCGCAGGCTACCGACCACTACAGCGACGTTGTAGACATTGCTCATGGATGACTCTCGATGGTCCGTGGGAAGAGTCGCTAGTTATAGATGATCCAGTGACATTTTCACCAGTGGTCATTGGTTTTTCCTGCGCGAGGAATATTTTTTTCCTGTAGGAAAACTTACCGAGCTTGCTGACGGTCTACAAAGCCGCAAATCAAGCGTTTTATCTCCAGAGGTTCTAAGCAGATGGCAGCAGTACTCGTCGGTCAGTTTCATGCAAGAGATGCGGAAGGCCGCGTTTATTCCGTGCATGAATTCCAGGAATCGAACCCGTCTGCAGACGGATCCACTGGCTCGGAGCCCATTTACAAACTCGCCATTGGCGATCGGGTCAACAAGGTCAGTGACAGCGAGTTTCTCCTGGTTCAATCAGGCATTACCCTGATCCGCGAACCCGAGCCAACCGTTGCTTCATAACCCTGCATTATGAGCAGAAGTCATGCGAGCGGACTTGGGGTAGGATTCAGCGTCTGACCCCACCTGCTGAACATGGACTTCACGCATGCGTTTACGCCACATCGAAGTGATTCAGGCGCTCTTGCAGACCGGTCACCTGGGCACCGCCGCCGAATGGCTGCAACTGCCGGTGACCGAGGTCGAAGAGCGTTTGCGCGAAGCCGAGAGTCAGTTGGGGTTCATGCTGTTCGCCAGCGTTCGCGGTCGCCTGCAATCGACCCCCGAAGCGCGCGCCCTGCAAGTGGAAATCGCACACGTTTATGAGGCGCTTGAGCCGGTGCAGCGTCTGGCCAGCAGCCTCAAGCAATACCTCGCCCCACCCCTGCGCATCATCGGCACCCCGCCGCTGGCTCAACAATTACTGCCACAAAGCCTTGCGACTCTGCGTCGGCGCTTGCCGGACGCACCTTGCAGCCTGCTCAGCGCGCCGACTCGCGACATCGTCCGCAGCCTGTTATTGCGCGAAAGCGATCTGGGCCTGAGCCTGCACGATCCCGAACACCCCGATATCCACTGCCAGCCGCTGGCCCAGGGCAAGCTGCAATTGCTCGCTCCGCACGGCTGGCTGCAGCCGAAACAGAAATACATTTCCCTAGTGGATCTGGCCGGTCAGGCCATGGTCGGTCTCGAAGGTCAGGATCCACTGAGCCCGGCGCTGGAAAACAAACTTCAGGCCTTGCGCCCGGCACCGAGCATTCAGACCCGCGTGCAGACCCATCAGATGATGCGCAGCATGGTCGAGGCCGGCGAAGGTCTGGCCATCGTCGATCCGTTCACCGCTCTGGGCGCCCGCGCCGGTGGCCTGGACGTCTGCCCATTGTCACCGGCGGTGCCGATCAGCCTCTACGCCCTGACCTTCAAACATGCCGCGCCGTCGGCGGCGATTCAGACCTTGCTGGCGATCGTCACGGAACAAGCCGAGGCGATGTTGTCGAGCTGAGTGGTTTTTCCAGCGGATTATCGAACAGGCGATACCAGAACAACGCGACTTCAGCGGTATGCGGATCGATGCCGCGATAGCGTAACTGGTCGATGCCGCCGATCACATAACCGCAACGCTCATACAGACGACAGGCGCCGAGATTGTTGTTCTGGGTTTCGAGCATGATGCCCGGCAGCTTCTTCTTGCGACTCCAGAACTGCGCGACATCGAGCAACGCCTTGGCCACACCGTGGCGGCGGGCCGGGGCGTGCACCGCCAGTTCATCGATGTGGGCAAAGCCGTTCCAGTTGGTGCTGATCACCAGGTGACCGACCGGCTCGTCGTCCAGGTACGCCATGAAAATCGCACTGTCGGGCGCGTTGTGAAAGGCGCTGAATTCTTCGGGATCGATGCCGTAGCACTTGCGGTACGGCACGATTGGCGTCACCGGCCATTGCTCGACCGGTTTGCCGATCACGGCAGCGCCGTAGGCAGCGACCTCGAAACTGAAGTCGCTGCCCCAGATATACGGCGCAAAACCTTCGTCGGCTACACGCACCGACAACCCTGGGTATTTCGGATTCATGACCGGTTGCATACTGGGAAAAGTCCTCATTCCTTGACGCAGCCGACGGTGTCGACCTTACCGTCGCGATGGATGATTGCCAGCGCAAATTTCAACTCTTTGTACATGAGGCTCAGTGTCCTGAGGCGGCAGATTTGCACCTGACCAGTGCACTCAGGGTAGAGGGTTGCGGCGAATGTGGCGAGGGTGGCAACTTGGCTCCATGTCGCCAAACGCAAAAAATCGCTGCCTTCCTGGTCCCCACTATGGAATGCATTCCCCGTAGGAGCTGCCGAAGGCTGCGATCTTTTGATCTTCTGATCTTTTGATTTTTCAGACCTGCGCATCAGCCTCGGCAATCTGCGTCCACAACGCCGGCGCTCCCGCCGATTTGGCGATGATTTCCAGCCGCACCAGATGCGCCGCCAGTTCTTCTTCGGTCGCCCGGATGATGCGTGCTGGCTGGCGATCGACCGGCAGGCGGCGGATTTCGGTAGCCGAGTTGTCGGCGCCCTCGCCCGTGCCATTGCCGTCGGACGCGTTGCCAGCCAGCGACAGGCTGGTCTGGCCGCCGGTCATGGTCAGGTAGACGTCGGCGAGAATCTCCGAGTCGAGCAAGGCGCCGTGCAGTTCACGGCCGGAGTTGTCGACGCCGTAACGTTTGCACAACGCGTCGAGGCTGTTGCGCTGCCCCGGGTGACGTTCCCGGGCCATCATCAGGGTATCGAGGATGGTGCAATGCTGGGTGATATCGGCGCGATCGTGCTGGCCCATCAAGGCAAATTCGTTGTTGATGAAGCCAACGTCGAACGCCGCGTTGTGGATGATCAGCTGCGCGCCCTGGATGAACTCGAAGAACTCGTCGGCGACTTCGGCAAAGCGCGGCTTGCCGACGAGGAATTCGTTGGTGATGCCGTGCACACCGATCGCGCCTTCGTCGCTCTCGCGATCCGGTTGCAGATAAACGTGAAAGTGCCGGCCCGTCAGGCGCCGACCGATCAGTTCGACGCAACCGATTTCAATGATCCGGTGACCATCGGTCACCGGCATGCCGGTGGTTTCGGTATCGAGTACAACGGATCTGGTGGCCATCAGTGCTCAGCTCTCAACGGGTCAATCGGGCAAAGGCGCGGATGTTAACACGCTCGGCGGGGTGTTTCAGTCAGACCGTGGCGGGTCCTTCGCGAGCAGGCTCGCTCCCACATTGGAATGCATTCCAATTCAAGGCCTGGAATACATTTCCCTGTGGGAGCGAGCCTGCTCGCGAATGGCTACGCCACGGTTAGAAGCGAAATCAGCTCTGCTTGTAACCACGCACTTCGTCAACGCCACGATTGGCCAGTTGGTCAGCCCGCTCGTTACCGTGATGGCCAATGTGCCCGCGCACCCATTTCCAGGTGACTTTGTGGCGGTTGACCTGCTCGTCCAGCTCTTTCCACAGATCGGCATTCTTCACCGGCTCTTTCGCAGCCGTTTTCCAGCCGCGCTTCTTCCAGTTGGCCATCCACTCGTTGATGCCTTTCATCACGTATTGCGAGTCGGTGACCAGCAGCACTTCGCAGGGGCGCTTGAGCGCTTCGAGGCCACGAATCGCGCCGAGCAGCTCCATGCGATTGTTGGTGGTGTTGGCCTCGCCGCCCCACAGTTCCTTTTCGACGCCCTTGCACACCAGCAGCGCGCCCCAGCCGCCGGGGCCGGGGTTGCCCTTGCAGGCGCCGTCGGTGAACAGTTCTACGGTATCGACGCTTTCCACGCTTTCGCTCATGCCAGTCTTTCCAGAAAAAATGCCTGTCCTGCCAATCACGGATCGACAATGACCGCGGCCGGGACAAGCCCGGCCACAAATAAAAGAAGATTTACGGTTCGATGCGGCGGCGGTTGACCTTGGCCATCGGCAGCGGAATCAGCTTGCCCATCGGCTCGCGGCGTTCCTGGCGCAACGGCCTGAGCCCCACCACGATCTTGCGCGCCACCAGCAGATAGAAGCCGCCGCCAGACAATTGCCAGTCACCGGCCTTGCGTTCCCAGCCGGCCAGACGGTTCTGCCACTTGGGTGATGCGAGCGGCGGACGATAGCACCCGAAGCGGCGTTTCTCCAGCGCGAAGCCCAGCAGATTGAGCCAGTCGGCGACCCGCGACGGCGAGATGCAGCGCGCCTTGCGCAGGGCATCATTGGCGAAGAAATGCCGCAGCCCCCAGGTGCTCCAGGGGTTGATGCCGATGATCAGCAGATGCCCGCCGGGGCGCACGCTGCTCGCCGCTTCACGCAGCAAGCCGTGGGGCGACAGGCAGAAATCCAGGCCATGCTGCATCACCACCACGTCGGCAGCGTGCTCGCTCAACGGCCAGGCCTGCTCTTCGCAAACGATCTCGACCCCGGGCAACGGCGCGCCAAGACGCACGTTGCGCTGCACTTGCGGCGCGGCCGGCGGGGTTTCGGCGGACGGCCCGTAATGCACCAGATAACCGCCGAAGAAGCGGCCGAGCTCGTCATCGAGCATGCGCCGCTCTTCATCCAGCAGAAATTGCCCGAGCGGCCCCGACAGCCATTCGCGGGCGGCGCTGATCAATGCCAGCCAGTCGGGATCGGCCTGAGCGAACGCTTTATCGGTCATGTCATTCTCCAACGCGCCAGGAACTACTAAGATGCGCCAATGTTTTCTGCTTGGCGAATTCCGACGATGATACAGATCAGTGCCCTGCCCGCGTTCACCGACAACTACATCTGGTTGTTACAGGATCATCAGACCCAGCGCTGCGCGGTGGTTGATCCGGGCGACGCCGCCCCGGTGCAGGCGTGGCTTGACGCGCATCCGGGCTGGGTGCTCAGCGATATTCTGATCACTCACCATCACCATGACCATGTCGGCGGCGTCGAGCGCCTGAAAGCCGCGACCGGCGCCAAGGTCTACGGCCCGGCCAGCGAAAGCATCCCGGCGCGCGACGTAGCGCTCAAGGACAACGACAGCGTCAGCGTGCTCGGCTGGGACTTCGACGTCTATGCGGTGCCCGGTCACACCCTGGGGCACATCGCCTATTACCACCATGGCCTGCTGTTCTGCGGCGACACCCTGTTCGCCGCCGGTTGCGGCCGGTTGTTCGAAGGCACACCCGAGCAGATGTACCGCTCGCTCAGCCGTCTTGCGGCCCTGCCGGAAGATACGCTGGTCTACTGCACCCATGAATACACCTTGAGCAATCTGAAATTTGCCGCCGCCGTCGAGCCGGGCAACCCGGAAGTCGCCGCCCGTCTGGAAAAGGTCACGCAGCAACGGCAGAACGGCGTGATGACGTTGCCGTCGACTCTGGCTCTGGAAAAGCTTACCAATCCGTTTTTACGCACTTCTGAAACATTGGTTACACAAAAAGTGGACGAACGGGAAGGCGCTCAAAACCGGGCGCCGAGCGAGGTATTTGCGGCTCTGCGGGCATGGAAAGACAAGTTCTGACAAGCGCGCCGGCCGGGACAAAAATTCTCAATGGTTGACCGCAGGGGGTGCGCTTTCTAGAATCGCCCGACATTTTTGCCCGGAACTTACTTCCAGCCAATGTCGTCATCCATACGTAAGTCCGTCAATTCAGATGCTTTGACCCGCCTGGCGCAAGCCATCGCGGTGGCTGTGTCCGCCACGCTGGCGGGTTGCTCCAGCCACGCTCCGCAGACTGAAGCGACGCATACGCCGAACATTGCTGCGCGAGCCAAGCAGAAGCCGATCTGGCTGACCGAGAAGCCCACTCCCGTGGCGCCCCAGGACATCTGGGAACGCATGCGTCAGGGCTTCCAGTTGCAGGAAGGCCTTGGCGTCAATCCGCGCATCGAGCAACAACGCCTGTGGTTCGCCAGTAACCCCTCCTTCCTCGAGAATGCCGGTGAACGCGGCAGCCTCTACATTCATTACATTGTCGAACGCCTCGAAGAGCGCAACATGCCGCTGGAACTGGCCCTGCTGCCGGTGATCGAGAGCGCGTACAACCCGATGGCCTATTCCCGCGCCGATGCGGTGGGCCTGTGGCAGTTCATTCCGTCCACCGGGCGTTATTTCAACCTGCGCCAGACGCGTTTTTATGATGGTCGTCGCGACATTACCGCCTCGACCACGGCCGCGATGGATTACCTGACCCGCCTGCACGACATGTTCAACGGCGACTGGCTGCTGGCGCTGGCAGCCTACAACGCTGGTGAAGGCACCGTAAGCCGGGCGATCGAGCGCAACGAAAAGCTCGGCCTGCCCACCGACTACTGGAACCTGCCACTGCCGGCGGAAACCCAGGCCTATGTGCCGAAGTTGCTGGCACTGTCACAAGTGGTACTGGCGCCTGAAGCCTACGGCGTCAACCTCAACCCGATCGCCAACGAACCGTACTTCCAGGTCGTCGAAATCAACCAGCGCATGGACCTGTCCAAGGTCGCTGCGGTGGCGAACATCGATGAAGACGAACTGTTCCAGCTCAACCCCGCGTTCAAACAGCGCACCACCATCGACGGTCCGCAGCACTTGCTGGTGCCGACGTCCAAGGCGCAACTGCTGACCGCCAGTCTGCAGACCATGCGCCCGGACGAACTGATCAGCCCGCGCTCGCTGAAACCGGTGTTCGAAGGCGCCGATCCGTCGGAAGTGGCGCAGCTCAAACGTGCTTATCGGGTCAAGCGTGGCGACAACCTCGGCTCCATCGCCAAGGCCAACAAGGTCGAAGTCAAGGATCTGCAGCGCTGGAACAAGCTGACCGGCAAGAATCTCAAGGTCGGCCAGACCCTGGTCATGCAGGACAACACCAAGCGTGCCCCGGCGCGCAAGTCCGGCCGGGTCAACACCGTGGTCGCGGCGAATACCAAGACCAAAGGCAAGGACGAGAGCAAGCAGCAGACCCAGTACAAGGTCAAGCGCGGCGACACCCTGTATGTGGTGGCCAAGCGGTTCAACGTCGAGATGCAACATCTCAAGCGTTGGAACCCGGGTGCGGGCAAGGCACTCAAGCCTGGGCAGATGCTTACGGTTTATCAGCCGCACTGATTGAAGAGCCCCTGATATTTCAGGGGCTTTTTTTGGATGAAGTTTTTGTGGTGTGCTTTAGATCCATCCCCCTCACCCCAGCCCTCTCCCCGGGGGGAGAGGGGGAAAGGGAGCCGATCGGGGGCTTTTCAGAAACTGACTTCGACTCGGTATCGCACGTCGGTGCAATTCGCCCAGACACCACGATCAGTCCCCTCTCCCTCCGGGAGAGGGTTAGGGTGAGGGGCTCTTCGCGCAAACGATTAACCCGCCATTAACCCGCATCTTTTTCCTGTCCAGACAAGCTGTTACTGTACGGCCCACAAAGCCCAAGCCGCTGGATCGGATCTGACTTGAAGCGTGCCCTCTCCCTGCTCCTGATCAGCCTGGCCTTGAGCTCACCCGCAAGCGCGACGATTACCGAAAGTCATGGTTATGCGCAGTTCGGCACGCTCAAGTACCCGGCCAGATTTACCCATTTTGATTGGGTCAACCCGCAAGCGCCCAAAGGCGGTACGTTGCGGGTGATGGCGTTCGGCACCTTCGATACGGTCAATCCGTACACCTTCAAGGGCACCAGCCCGGTTACCACCGCCAATTTTCTCCAGTACGGCATCAACGAGCTCAACGAGCCGCTGATGGTCGGTACCGGACAGTATTCGCCGTCCGGAGACGAGCCGGCGTCGAGCTACGGTTTGATCGCACAATCGGTGGAGTACAGCGAAGATCGCAGCTGGGTCGTCTTCAATTTGCGCCCCGAAGCACGCTTTCACGACGGCGCGCCGATCACCGCCTACGACGTGGCGTTCTCCTATCGCCTGCTGCTCAAGGACGGTCATCCGCTGTATCGCACGGCCCTGCAGGAAGTGCTGCGGGTCGACATCCTCAACAAACAACGCATTCGTTTCGTGTTCAAGCGCTCGGGCAATCCGCTGCTGATCCTGCGCCTTGGCGAGTTGCCGGTGCTGCCGCAGCATTACTGGAAAGACCGCGACTTCAAAGCCACCACCTTCGAACCGCCGCTGGGTAGCGGGCCGTACCGCATCACGTCGGTCACGCCGGGGCGGCAGCTGATTTTCGAGCGGGTCAAGGATTACTGGGGCAAGGACCTGCCGGTCAATCGCGGCAAGTACAATTTCGATCGCATGGAAGTCGAGTTCTACCGCGACAGCGATGTCGCCTTCGAAGCGTTCAAGGCCGGTGAGTTCGACATCTACATCGAGCATCAGGCGAAGAACTGGGTCAACGGCTACAACTTCCCTGCTGTACGTCGTGGCGAGGTGATCAAGGCGCAGATCCCGCATCAGATCCCGACCCAGACTCAGGGCCTGTTCATGAACAGCCGCCGCGCGACCTTCGCCGATGTCAGGACGCGCGAAGCGTTGGGCCTGATGTTCGATTTCGAGTGGACCAACCGTGCGCTGTTCAGCGATGCCTATAAACGCACCAGCAGCTACTACCCCAACAGCGAATTCACTGCGTCCGGCCTGCCGGTCGGCCATGAATGGCTGATGCTCAAACCCTACAAGGAGCAACTGCCGGCCAGGCTGTTTACCGAGCCGTTCACCCTGCCGAAAACCGACGGCCGTGGCATTCCGCGCGAGACTATGCGCAAAGCCCTCGCCCTGCTCGCCGAGGCCGGTTGGAAGCTCCACGGCCAGCGCCTGCAAGACAAAGACGGCCAACCGCTGCGTTTCGAACTGCTGCTGGTCAACCCGAGCCTGGAGCGGCTCTATCAGCCGTACATCGAAAACCTCAACAGCATCGGCATCGACGCGCGCCTGCGCACCGTTGATCGTGCGCAATACAAACAGCGCCTCGATCAATTCGATTTCGACATGATCTCGATGACCCTCGGCCAGACCTTAAGCCCCGGTCTTGAGCAGTGGCAGTACTTCCACTCCAGCCAGGTGAACGTCAAGGGCAGCAAGAATTACGCGGGCATCGCCAATCCGGTGGTCGATCACCTGCTCGAACAGTTGCTCGCCGCGCGCACCCGCGACGAGCAGGTCGCCGCCGGCAAAGCGCTCGACCGCGTGCTGCTCTGGCAGCACTACAGCATTCCCAACTGGTACCTCAATTATCACCGTCTGGCCTACCGCAACCGGTTGGCCTTTGTCACCACGCCGCCCTACACCCTGGGCCTGAGCGCATGGTGGCTGAAGTCTTCGGAGAAAGATCGATGAACGCTGTTCGCACCCTGCTCGTGCAGGCCGGCGGCTTGCTGTTCGCCGGGCTGGCCTGGGCCGCCCCGCAACACGCCGTGACCCTGTACAACGAGCCGCCGAAATACCCGGCCGATTTCAAGCATTTCGACTACGTGAACCCTGACGCGCCCAAGGGCGGCGTATTCCGTCAGGCCGGCTTCGGTGGCTTCGACAGCCTCAACCCGTTCATCAACAAAGGCGTGCCCGCCGATGACATCGGCCAGATCTACGACACCCTGACCAAACACAGCCTCGACGAGCCGTTCACCGAGTACGGCCTGATTGCCAGCAAGATCGAGAAAGCCGACGACAACAGTTGGGTGCGTTTCTACCTGCGCCCGGAAGCACGCTTCCACGACGGCCACCCGGTGCGCGCCGAAGACGTGGTGTTCAGCTTCGAGACGCTGACCAAGGAAGGCTCGCCGATGTTTCGCGGCTATTACAACGACGTCGCCGAAGCGATTGCCGAAGACCCGTTGAAAGTCTTGTTCAAGTTCAAGCACAGCAACAACCGCGAGCTGCCGCTGATCCTCGGCCAGTTGCCGGTCCTGCCGAAACACTGGTGGGCCAGTCGCGACTTCAACAAGGGCAATCTGGAAATCCCGCTGGGCAGCGGCCCGTACAAGGTCACCCAAGTGAAGGCCGGCCGTTCGGTACGTTACGAGCGGGTCAAGGATTATTGGGGCAAGGGCTTGCCGGTCAACCGTGGCTTCTACAACTTCGACACGATGACCACCGACTATTACCGCGACAACACCGTCGCCCTCGAAGCGCTGAAGGCCGGACAGTTCGATTACTGGCTGGAGATGACCGCGAAGAACTGGGCCAGCGCCTATAACGTTCCGGCGGTCACCGAGGGGCGTTTGATCAAGGAGCTGATCCCCAACAGCAACCCGACCGGCATGCAGGGCTTCGTCTTCAACCTGCGCCGCCCGGTGTTCCAGGATGTGCGCGTGCGTCAGGCGCTGGGGCTGCTGTTCGACTTCGAATGGACCAACAAGCAATTGTTCAACGGCGCCTACGTGCGCACCCGCAGTTACTTCGAGAACTCGGAAATGGCCGCCACCGGCCTGCCCGACGCCGAGCAACGGACGATCCTCGAACCGTTTCGCAGCAAACTGCCGGCCCAGGTGTTCAGCGAAGCCTTCGAAAATCCCAAGACCGACGCCAGCGGCATGATCCGCACCCAGCAGCGTGAGGCGTATCAACTGCTGCAAGAGGCCGGCTGGAAAATCGTCGATGACAAAATGGTCGACGCCACTGGCAAACCGGTGGTGATCGAATTCCTCCTCGCCCAGACCGAGTTCGAACGGGTGCTGCTGCCGTTCAAGCGCAACCTCAGCGACCTCGGTATCGATCTGGTGATCCGCCGCGTCGACGTCTCGCAGTACATCAACCGCGTGCGCTCGCGGGATTTCGACATGATGGTCGGCAGCTTTCCGCAGTCCAATTCGCCGGGTAACGAGCAGCGCGAGTACTGGATGAGCGCCGCCGCCGACAAACCGAGCAGCCGCAACAGCATGGGGCTCAAAGACCCGACCGTTGACCAACTGGTGGAAAGCCTGATCAACGCCGACTCGCGCAAAAGTCTGGTTGCCCACGCTCGCGCCTTGGACCGGGTGCTGCAATGGGGCTACTACGTGGTGCCGAACTGGCACATCAAGAGCTGGCGCGTGGCTTACTGGAACCACATCGGCCACCCGAAAACCTCGCCCAAGTACGACATCGGCATCAACACCTGGTGGGTCAAGCCTGACGCCAAGCCTGCCGTAGAAGTCGAAACCCAACTGCAAGCCGACCCTGCGGGCACGGAGTAATCAGATGCTGGCGTATATCTTTCGGCGACTGCTGCTGATCATCCCGACCCTGTTCGGCATTCTGCTGATCAACTTCGTGATCATCCAGGCCGCGCCCGGCGGGCCGGTCGAGCAGATGATCGCCAAGCTCGAAGGTTTCGAAGGCGCCACCAGCCGGATTGCCGGCGGCGGTGCCGAAGTGGCGGTGGCCGGCTCGTCCTACCGTGGTGCGCAGGGGCTGGACCCGGCGCTGATCAAGGAAATCGAGCACATGTACGGGTTCGACAAATCGGCCCCGGAACGTCTGTGGATCATGGTCAAGAACTACGCGCAGCTGGATTTCGGCGACAGTTTCTTCCGCGACGCCAAGGTCATCGACCTGATCAAGGAAAAGATGCCGGTGTCGATCTCGCTGGGGCTGTGGAGCACGCTGATCATGTACCTGGTGTCGATCCCGCTGGGCATCGCCAAGGCCACGCGGCACGGCAGCCACTTCGATGTCTGGACCAGTTCGGCGATCATCGTCGGCTATGCGATCCCGGCGTTTCTGTTTGCGATCCTGCTGATCGTGGTATTTGCCGGCGGCAGTTATCTGGACTGGTTCCCCCTGCGCGGGCTGACTTCGAACAACTTCGATGAGCTGAGCCTGGGCGGCAAGATCCTCGATTACTTCTGGCACCTGGCATTGCCGGTCACCGCACTGGTGATCGGCAACTTCGCGACCATGACCCTGTTGACCAAGAACAGCTTTCTCGACGAAATCAACAAGCAGTATGTGGTCACCGCCAAGGCCAAGGGCCTGACCCGCCATCGCGTGCTCTACGGCCACGTGTTCCGCAACGCCATGCTGCTGGTGATTGCCGGTTTTCCGTCGGCATTCATCGGTATCTTCTTCACCGGCTCGTTGCTGGTGGAAGTGATCTTCTCTCTCGATGGTCTCGGCCTGATGAGTTTCGAGGCGGCGATCAATCGCGATTACCCGGTGGTGTTCGGCACGCTGTTCATCTTCACCCTGCTCGGGCTGGTGGTGAAACTGATCGGCGACCTGACCTACACCTTTGTCGATCCGCGCATCGACTTCGCCAGCCGGGAGCATTGAGATGAACCTGTCCCCTCTCAACCGCCGACGCTTCGAACTGTTCAAGGCCAACAAGCGTGGCTGGTGGTCGCTGTGGCTGTTTCTGATCCTGTTCGGCCTGAGCCTGGGCGCCGAGCTGATTGCCAACGACAAGCCGCTGGTCGTGCATTACGACAACAACTGGTATTTCCCGGCGATCAAGCGCTACCCGGAAACCGCGTTCGGCGGCGAATTCCCGCTGGAAGCCAACTACAAGAGTCCGTACATCCGTGAGCTGCTCAAGGCCAAGGACGCGTGGATTCTGTGGGCGCCGATCCCCTACAGCTACCAGAGCATCAACTACGACCTGAAAGTCCCGGCCCCGGCGCCACCCTCGGCGGACAACCTGCTGGGCACCGACGATCAGGGCCGCGACGTGTTGGCGCGGGTGATCTACGGTTTCCGCATTTCCGTGTTGTTTGCGCTGACGCTGACCGTGCTGAGTTCGATCATCGGCGTGATTGCCGGGGCGCTACAGGGCTTTTATGGCGGCTGGGTCGATCTCGCCGGGCAGCGTTTTCTCGAGATCTGGTCGGGGCTGCCGGTGCTGTATCTGCTGATCATCCTTGCCAGTTTCGTCCAGCCGAATTTCTGGTGGTTGCTGGGCATCATGCTGCTGTTCTCGTGGATGAGCCTGGTCGATGTGGTGCGCGCCGAGTTCCTGCGCGGGCGCAATCTGGAATACGTGCGCGCCGCCCGCGCGCTGGGCATGCAGAACGGCGCGATCATGTTCCGCCACATCCTGCCCAACGCCATGGTCTCGACCATGACCTTCATGCCGTTCATTCTCACCGGCGCCATCGGCACCCTGACCGCGCTGGACTTCCTCGGCTTCGGCTTGCCGGCCGGCAGTCCGTCGCTGGGCGAACTGGTTGCCCAAGGCAAATCCAACCTGCAGGCGCCGTGGCTGGGCATGAGCGCGTTTGCCGTACTGGCACTGATGTTGAGCCTGCTGGTGTTTATCGGCGAGTCCGCTCGCGATGCCTTCGACCCGAGGAAGTGAAATGAATCAGGACAATCTGATCGAAGTGCGCGACCTCGCCGTCGAATTCGGTTTCGGCGAGCGAGTACACCGTGTGGTCGAAGGCGTGAGCTTCGATATCAAGCGCGGCGAAACCCTGGCACTGGTCGGCGAATCGGGCTCGGGCAAATCGGTAACGGCGCATTCAATCCTGCGCCTGCTGCCCTACCCCATGGCGCGGCATCCGGCCGGCAGCATCAATTACGCCGGGCAGAACCTGCTGGATTTGAGCGAGAAGACCATCCGCCATATTCGTGGCAACCGCATCGCCATGATCTTTCAGGAGCCGATGACTTCGCTCAATCCGCTGCATTCGATCGAGAAGCAGATCAACGAAGTGCTCGGCATCCACAAGGGCCTGAGTGGCAAAGTGGCAACCAAACGCACGCTGGAGCTGCTGGAAATGGTCGGCATTCCCGAGCCGCACAAGCGGCTCAAGGCGCTGCCCCATGAATTGTCCGGCGGCCAGCGGCAGCGGGTGATGATCGCCATGGCCCTGGCCAACGAGCCGGAATTACTGATCGCCGACGAACCGACCACGGCGCTGGACGTGACCGTTCAGCTGAAAATTCTCGATTTGCTCAAGGATCTTCAGGCTCGATTGGGCATGTCGCTGCTACTGATCAGTCACGATTTGAACCTGGTGCGAAGAATTGCGCATCGCGTATGTGTCATGCAGCGCGGTTGCATCGTCGAACAGGCATCGTGCGCAGAGCTGTTCCGTTCGCCGCAGCATCCGTACACTCGGGAATTGCTCGGCGCGGAGCCCAGCGGCGGCCCGGCGAGCAATGAGATCGGCGCGCCGCTGCTCGAAGTCGAGAACCTGAAAGTCTGGTTCCCGATCAAGAAAGGCCTGCTCAAACGCACGGTGGATTACGTCAAGGCAGTGGACGGCATCAATTTCAGCCTGCCGCAGGGCCAGACCCTGGGGATCGTCGGCGAAAGCGGTTCCGGTAAATCCACCCTCGGTCTGGCGATTTTGCGGCTGATCGGCAGCAAAGGCACGATCCGCTTTGAAGGCAAGCAGCTAGACTGCCTGACGCAGAATGAGGTTCGCCCGTTGCGGCGGGAGATGCAGGTGGTGTTTCAGGACCCGTTCGGCAGCCTGAGCCCGCGCATGTGCGTCAACGACATCGTTGGCGAAGGCCTGCGGATACACAAGATGGGCACCGCGACCGAACAGGAAGCGGCGATCATTGCGGCATTGAAGGAGGTAGGTCTGGATCCGGAAACCCGGCACCGCTACCCCCACGAATTTTCCGGTGGGCAACGGCAGCGAATCGCCATTGCCCGGGCCTTGGTGCTGAAACCGGCGCTGATCCTGCTGGACGAGCCGACTTCGGCGCTCGACCGGACGGTGCAGCGGCAAGTGGTGGAGCTGTTGCGTTCACTGCAAGCCAAGTACAACCTGACGTATTTGTTCATCAGCCATGACCTGGCTGTCGTCAAAGCGCTGAGCCACCAGCTGATGGTGGTCAAGCATGGCCAAGTGGTCGAACAGGGAGACGCGCAAAGTATCTTTGCCGCCCCCCAACATCCGTATACACAGCAGTTGCTGGAAGCCGCTTTTCTGGCACCAGCCACTGCGCAATAACCTGAAAGAGGAGCAACACATGGGTTTTCTCGCCGGTAAGCGCGTACTGATCGTCGGTGTCGCCAGCAAGCTGTCCATCGCATCCGGCATCGCTGCCGCCATGCATCGCGAGGGCGCTGAGCTTGCCTTCACTTATCAGAACGACAAACTCAAGGGTCGCGTCGAAGAGTTCGCACAAGGCTGGGGTTCGAGCCCTGAGCTGTGCTTCCCGTGCGACGTGGCCAGCGATGAAGAAATCGCCAAGGTCTTCGAAGAGCTGAGCAAGAAGTGGGACGGTCTGGACTGCATCGTGCACTCCGTCGGCTTCGCCCCGGGCGACCAACTGGACGGCGACTTCACCGAAGCCACCACCCGTGAAGGCTTCCGCATCGCTCACGACATCAGCGCCTACAGCTTCGTGGCCCTGGCCAAGGCCGGTCGCGAAATGATGAAAGGCCGCAACGGCAGCCTGCTGACCCTGTCGTACCTGGGCGCCGAGCGCACCATGCCGAACTACAACGTGATGGGCATGGCCAAGGCCTCGCTGGAAGCCGGCGTCCGTTACCTGGCCGGTTCCCTCGGTCCGGACGGCACCCGCGTCAACTGCGTATCGGCTGGCCCGATCCGCACCCTGGCCGCTTCCGGCATCAAGAACTTCCGCAAGATGCTGGCCGCCAACGAAGCGCAGACTCCGCTGCGCCGCAACGTCACCATCGAAGAGGTCGGCAACGCCGGCGCCTTCCTGTGCTCCGACCTGGCGTCGGGCATCAGCGGTGAAATCATGTACGTCGACGGCGGCTTCAACACCACCGCGATGGGCAACATCGAAGAGTGATCTTCCTGTAGCCGATAGAAAAACCCGCCGGATCCGGCGGGTTTTTTTATCCCTGCAGAAAAGCTCGCCCAACTACATATGTACCGCCAACCACCCTGCCCTGCCTTTGATACTCGGCGCTCAATGCTTATCAGCCGCCAGGGAGGCGCAGATGGACGACACACCGGTACATGAACAGACGCTGATTCACAATCTCATCGCAGAATTGACCGCCGTACCGGTGGTCAGCGCCGCCACACCGGCGCGCACGCTGGAGGTTCCCCGTGCATGCCGGCTGCGCGAATGGATGGAGCTTTACTGGAGCGCCCTCGAACGCCCTGAATTTCTCGATTGGGCCAGTGGCTTTAACATCGATCTGGACACCTTGCAGATCAAGGGCGATACCCTGCAAGCGCAATCACCCTCGAACGGCTCCAACGGCGTTCGCACGTTCACGCTGGAAGATGATTCAGGCTGGTGGCAGATGGCGCCGATGCTGCTGTCGATTTCCCAGCGTATCGATCCTGCGGGGCTGGGCCTGCCCTACATCGGCGGTAAATCCGCCAACCCGCTGTATCGGTTTCCACGGCAAGTGGTGCTGGCGTTCTACGGTTACCCGGAACCGCAAAACCAGATTCAGGCCCGAGTCATCCTCGCCGAGCTGAAGAAAACCGGGCTGGCGGCCATCGATGAAAACGGCCAGAGCACGTCAGCGCTAGTGAAGGAACGCAACGCGCAACTGGAAGACTTTCGGGCGATCGCCGATCGAATCGATGAAGTGTTGCTGGCGAGCGACCCTTTCGAGCAGCGAGGCTTTCTCGACACGCCGGTAACCCTCACTTCGGCCTCTGTTTCTGCACCCGCCAGAGGGCCGCGCCTCAAACTGGGCGAGCTTCTGGGCCGCTATGAGTTTGCGTTGCCGCAAGATGCTCGCGAAGCCAGGGCACTTGCGCAACGCCTGCGCCAGCAAAGCTGGCCGGCGCTGCCCTACGTCAGCGATTACGTGCAAAGCAACGACCCCATCCGCAGTTATCGTGAAGAATTTGGCGCTCTGGAAGATAACCGGCACATCGTGCGACGCCTTGAAGCGCTGAGCTGGAACAAAGCGCCCAAGGCCAAGATCGATTACGAGGAAATCAGCGAGCCCCATCCGGATTCCGCGCTGGCGGGACGGATGAAGTATGGCCAGCGTCAACTGCAGACACTCAGCGCCGATGAGGATTTTCAAGCCATCCTGCAGCAGCACGGACTGCCCGCCGACAGTCAGTTGCTCGTCACCGAATCCGGTCATGTCGGTACTGCCAGCGTAAAAGGCTGGGTCACCCTGACGGCGCAGGTGGAAAAACAGGCTGATCTGAAACTCTTTCGCGACCAGCTCAAGGCCAAGGCAAGCAAAGCCGGCGGCGCCTTGCGTTCAAGCGGTAAAGTCACCCTTGGGCAAATGTTGCGCTTCTACAATCTGCTTTTGCCGAACACTGTCGAGCAAGCCCTCGCGCTGGTGAAATGGTTCAGGATCAATCTGCACACCCGTCCCGGACATATGAATCACTGGTATCTGCTGGGCCAGCCGTGGACACAAACCGAGCGGTTCACGGCGCAACAGCGTCAGAGCATCATCGACACCACACAGGCGTTTTTACCCGTAGACTCGCCGCCGTTGATCGACTACCTCAGTGAGGGTGTCGATACTGATCTGCCGCTCAAAACGCTCCAGGCAAAAGCCGACTACCTGATCAGCCGAATTCTGATCACACCGCGCGCGCAAACGCTGGGCAATCTGCTGGTGAAGAATCTGGGTGCTCCGGCGCAGGAGAAACGCCTGCTGGCCACCAACCGCGATCGCCTGTTGCTCGCTGCATTGATTCTCAGCCTGGAGCCGAACGCGGGTGAGGATTTGAACCGTATTGTCGAGCAACGTCTGGAGGGGCGTGATTTCTGGGGCGACAGCTATGACGAGGTACGCCGCTTCATTGATCGGCAGCCCGCTCTTGCATCGGTCAAAAACAAGACGTTGGCCACCCATCTGTTGTTGTCCGGTATAGCGCCGGAGTTTCTGACCCGGCATATTCCGCCATCACTCTGTTACATGAGTTGTTCGCGTTGGGTCAGGCTGAAGCAGGTCGTGCTGTATATCGAAAGCCAAATGCCGGGTGTGGCACGCCTGATGAGCTATGAGCAACTGAACCAACTGACCAAAGGCCCGGCCCCCACGCACTTCTACAAATTTCTGCGCGAGGATTCCTGTGCCTCACTGGTCGTTGACTGGGCGGTTGCCAGAGGGCTGATCCAGCGCAATGCCGAATTTCCGGTGACTGTTTATGACGCCACGACGCTGAAGCAGGCCGATGTCCTGTTCCGCAACCACAATCGCCTGTTGAACGATCTTTATCGGCGGGCGTTCCTTTCGGCACCGCCCACTCCCGTCACGGTTGCCCTGGCCGATCTGCGCAAGGTGTTCAGCGATTCCCCCTACCTCACGGAGAAGGCGCTGTTTGCTCCCGACTCCAACACGCAGACCTCTGCAGCGCACTATTCGCTGAGCGAACTGCATGTCGCCGGCAAGCTGACAGGTGACCTGCAAGGATGGCAATCGAGCAATGCACAGTTGCAACTGGCCCCCATGCTTGCCTCGTTGCCCAGACTGCACAATGTGGCGACCTACTTCCATGCGGCACTGAGCGCACGCCTGAGGCAAATGAAGGACGCACATATCGCATTTCTCAAGGAAGCGTTCTGTCGCTTGCCGTTCGCGCAGCGAATCGACATCGAAGATCACGAGCTGGAACTGCTCGCCCTGCGGCCAGTATCGGCAGCCACGGACAAGCTGGCTGACGCCAGCACTGCGCCATTCGGCATCTTGGCGCTGCTGCGTGGGAGTCCAGCCAGAGTCTTCGAGATTTTCACTGGCAGGAATGAAGTGGTGCTGCGTCGCGATATCGACCTTGCATTACTCAAACCATCGGGGGCAAATGATGCGGCGAAATCGCTGCCCGTCGACGCCGAAGCCTACAGGCACGGCTCCCAGCCTCGCTTGAATGCCACTTGTAACGCGTTCATTACTCGCCTCGATATTCAGGGCGCACCCCTGGCGCAACAGGAGCGCGCCGCCGTGCCCGATACCTTCGCCTCCAACACAGTCAACGCCATCGCCAGCACCGCTGTCCGGCATCTGTTCGATGCCTTTAAAGCACAAGCCTTGCAAGACGCATTGCGCGTGCCCGAACTCGAGGATGCCGTTGCGAGTCACGAGAAATGGCTGACGTTTTACCAGAAGCTGAGCCCGCCCAAGCGCTGAGCACTGGCGAATCCGGCGATAGTTCGGCTGACGCGTTCGCGAGCAGGCTCGCTCTTACATAGATGGTGCTGAACTGAAAAATCCTCCGCGCCATCGAGACCTGTGGGAGCGAGCCTGCTCGCGAAGACATTCGATCAGCCAGCATCAAATTGCCTGACCCACCGCCATCGCGGGCAAGCCCGCTCCCACAGGAATTCAAGGTGAACTCACACCTCATTAACGTCACTGGACTCTGTGGGAGCTGGCTTGCCAGCGATGGGGCCGTTACTAACAGCCTTTCAGAGCTTGCTTGTGCGCATACATCGCGCCATCCGCATCGGCGAGCAGGCGATCAACGGTTTCGTGGCGTTTGGGATCGTATTCGATCTGGCCGACGCTGAAACGAATCGCATAACCACGGTGCAGCGTGGCGTTGCGCTCTTCGAGGATTTCCTTGAGCCGCGCCATGATCCGCGTGGTTTCAACGTGGCTCGAGCCGGTCAGCAACGCGACGAACTCATCACCACCCAAGCGCCCGACCACATCGCTCTCGCGAAAGGCAATGCGCAACACATCGGCGAAGGTCTTCAGCGCACTGTCACCTTCGGCATGCCCGTACAGATCGTTGATCTGCTTGAAGTCGTTGAGATCGAAAAACAGCAGCGTCGCCGGTCGGTTCAAACGTGCGCAGGCATCCAGCGCATGCTGGGCCAGTTGCTTGAAACCACGGCGATTGGACAGCAGCGTCAGTTCATCCATGCTTGCCATCTGCACCGCCGTCAGCTCTTGCTCGGCCATCTCCGCGAGGTCGCGCAACAAGGCACGCTCTTCGTCGTCGAGATGGCGGGGTTTGGTATCGATCAGGCACAAGGTGCCCATTTTGTTACCGTCCGGCACGGTCAGCGGATAACCGGCGTAAAAGCGAATATTCGGTGCGCCGGTGACCAACGGGTTGTCATGAAAGCGCAAATCTTCCAGCGCATCGGGCACCAGCATCAGCTCGTTTTGCAAAATCGCATGGCCGCAGAACGAGACATCGCGGGATGTCTCGCTGACATCCAGACCCACACAGGACTTGAACCACTGGCGATCCTTGTCGACCAGCGTGACCAGGGCGATCGGCACGTTGAACAGGCGCTTGGCCAGGCGTGTCAGACGATCAAAGCGCTCCTCCGGCGCCGAGTCGAGGTTGAGGCCGTGCAAGGCGTCGATTCGTGCAGCTTCATTGGCAGGTTTTCCGGGCACCAGCATGCGCACACTCCGTAGACAGTCATGCGTTCAGCGTAGCGCTTAATCGTCGGGGCATCACATTTGCGCCACCGGACAAGGCCCGCCGGCATCGGCCCAGAGCTTGAACTGCGCGACGAAAATATCGTGCGGCACCGGCACCGGTGCGCGCCCTGCCCCGGGATTCCAGCCCCAGAGCACCAGTTTGTCTTCGCTGACGTGTTTTAACAGCGCGGCGAAATCCCGGTCGCCGTTGCTCGCGCGGTCCTTGATCATCGCGCAGAGCTTGTCCGAGGGCAGGCCGATCCAGGCCATTTTGTGTGCCGCTGGCGGCAGGCTCCAGTGCGGCGCACCCGGCGGCGCATGGGGGCCATAACTGGCCGGCGGATTGCTTTCAGCGTGACAGGTGGCGCAGGGCAAACCGGCGGCGCCCTTGCCATCCATGCCGCGCACTACATTCATCGCGTGAGGGATGCCGGCGTCGAACTGTAACGGCGAATCGCCGGGGATGTGGCAGTTCTGGCAGCGCGGGCTCTGAAAGACTTTCTGCACCGTGGCGAAGGCTTTCAACGCCTGCTGATCCTCGGCAAACAGGTCCGAGGCATAGCCACCGAGGCCCAGCAACACGACGGTGCCCAACACAAGATGTCGTTTCATCTCACACCCCCGACAATTGCAGTGGCAGTTCGCGCAGGCGCTGCCCGGTCAAGGCGAACACTGCGTTGGCCACCGCCGGCGCGGTCGGTGGCACGCCGGGCTCGCCGATGCCGCCGGGTTTTTCACTGCTGGGGACGATGTGCACTTCCACCACCGGCATTTCGTTGAGCCGCAGCACTTGATAATCGTGATAGTTGGACTGCACGACGCCGCCATCCTTGACGGTGAGCTTGCTGTGCAGGGCCATGCCGAGGCCGAAAGTGATGCACGATTCCATCTGCGCGGCGATGCTTTGCGGATTCACCGCAATGCCGCAGTCCACCGCGCAGACCACCCGATGCACGCGGATCGCCAGATTGTCCTGCGACACCTCCGCCACTTGCGCCACGTAGCTGCCGAACGACTCGTGCACCGCCACGCCCAGAGCATGCCCGTCCGGCAACGGCGCGCCCCAGTTGGCCTTCTCCACCGCCAGATTGAGCACGCCGAGATGGCGCGGGTGCGCCTTGAGCAACGTGCGTCGGTATTCCACCGGATCCTTGCCCGCCGCCGTCGCCAGTTCATCGATCAGCGATTCCATGACAAAACCCGTGTGGGTGTGGCCCACCGAACGCAGCCACAACACATTGATGCCGGTCTGCGGCGAATGCAGATCGACCTGATGATGAGGCAGATCCTTGATATACGGACTGTCGGCCACGCCCTCGACCGAGGTGGCATCGATGCCGTTCTTGACCATCGCTGCCTCGAGCATCGTCCCGGCCATGATCGACTGGCCGACCAGCACATGCTGCCAGCTCATCGGCAAACCATCAGCACCCAGTCCGACCTGCGCCTTGTGCAGGTACATCGAGCGGTAGTAGCCGCCGCGAATGTCATCTTCGCGCGCCCACACGGTTTTCACCGGCAGGTCCGCCGCTTTCGCCACTTGCACCGCTTCGGCGACGAAGTCCGAAGTCGGATTGGCGCGGCGACCGAAGCCACCGCCGAGAAATTCCGTGTGAATTTCGACCTGCTCGGGCTTGAGCCCGGTGATCTTGCTGGCAACCATTTGGTCCAGCGTCTGAAATTGCGTACCGGTCCAGATCTCGCATTTTCCGGCGCTGATTTTCACCGTGCAATTGAGCGGTTCCATCGGCGCGTGGGCCAGATACGGCACGCTGTATTCGACCTCGATTTTTTTCGCGGCTTTGCCGAAATTGGCCTTGGCGTCCCCCGCCTGAGTGGCGGAAGTGCCCGGCGTCGCCGCCAGTTTGCGGAAACTCTCGAGCAGTTTTTCACTGCTCATGTCGGCCAACGGCCCCAGGTCCCAATCGACCTTCAGCGCATCACGGCCCAGCTTCGCCGCCCAGAAATGCTCGGCCACCACCGCTACGCCGCTGGGCACCTGCACAACCTTGTGTACGCCGGGAATGGCCAGCGCTGCGGCGCCTTCGAAGGATTTCACCGTGGCACCAAACACCGGCGCGCGGGCGACCATCGCGGTCATCAGGCCTTCAAACTGCACGTCCATGCCGAACTTGGCGCGGCCGGTGATCTTCTCCGGGGTATCGAGGCGCTTGGTCGGTTTGCCGATGACTTTCCAGTCCTTGGCTTCCTTGAAAGTGATGGTTTTCGGGTCCGGCACCGGCAGTTGCCCGGCGGCATCGGCCAGTTCGCCGTAGGTCGCGCGTTGGTCCCCGGCGATGACCACGCCGGACTCCGTGCGAATCGTCGACGGCGCGACGTCGAAGCGTTTCGCAGCCGCTTCCACGAGCATCTGCCGCGCCGTCGCCCCGGCGAGTCGATAGCGGTCAAATTCCATCCAGGTCGATGTCGAACCTCCGGTGATCTGCATGCCGCCAAATGCCGGCAAGCCGTAATCCGCCGCCGAGGCTGGCGAGTGCTCGACGCGGATTTTCGACCAGTCGGCGTCCAGTTCTTCGGCGATCAGCATGGTCAGGCCGGTCCAGATGCCCTGGCCCATTTCCGAATGACCGAGCAGCACGGTGACGCTGTTGTCCGCCGCGATGCGCAGAAACGCGTTGGGTGCGAACGTCTTGTTCTGATTTTCTGCCGCCCGGGCAAAGCGGTTGGCCCCGGGCACCACAAACGCCACCATCAGGCCGCCGCTTAACAGTGCGCTGCCCTTGAGAAACCCGCGACGCGATACAGGACTGTTCATCGTTCCTCTCCCAGAGAATGACTCAGCCGATTTCGGCGGCGCGTTTGACCGCAGCGCGAATGCGCGGATAGGTGCCGCAGCGGCAGATATTGCCGGAGAGCGCCTGATCGATATCGCTGTCGGTGGGCTTGGGAATTTTCGCCAGCAATGCGGCGGCGGACATGATCTGCCCGGACTGGCAATAACCGCACTGCACCACGTCCAGCTCGGCCCAGGCCTGCTGCACCGGGTGCGAGCCATCGGTGGACAAGCCCTCGATGGTGAGGATTTTCTGCCCATGGGCGACGGCAGTCGCCGGGGTGATACAGGAGCGTAATGGCGCGCCGTCGACGTGCACGGTGCAGGCGCCGCACTGGGCCATGCCGCAACCGAACTTGGTCCCGGTCAGGTGCGCGATATCGCGCAGAACCCAGAGCAGCGGCATGTCGGCGGGGACATCGAGCTCTTGGTCCTTGCCATTGATATTCAGGGTCAGCATCGGGTGATTTCCTCAGACTCACGTATTGCAAAGGGGCGTCGCTGTGGTCGCAAAAACCTACGGACGCCCGCGCTTATCCCTTTCAGCAAAGCCTAATTTGCGCAGCAAGCCACACGTTGTGACCAGCGGTCATGCAGACCCCGGCATTGCTCCTACAGTTGATAACGGCTCGCACTGAGTCGTCGTATCTCTGCGCAACCGGCCCGCGAACCTCGCGGTTGTCCATCACAGGTCAGGAGTAACGAATATGGGCTTTGTCACCACTCGAGACGGCGTCGACATCTTCTACAAGGACTGGGGGCCGCGCGACGCGCCGGTGATCCACTTCCACCACGGCTGGCCGCTCAGCTCGGATGACTGGGACGCGCAGATGCTGTTTTTCCTGGCACAGGGCTTTCGGGTGATTGCTCATGATCGACGCGGGCATGGCCGCTCAAGCCAGGTCTGGGACGGCCACGACATGGATCACTACGCCGACGATGTGCTGGCGGTGGTCAATCATCTGGGTACGCGCAACGTTGTCCACGTCGGCCATTCCACCGGCGGCGGCGAAGTAATCCATTACATCGCCCGGCATGGTCAGGACAAGGTCAGCAAAGCGGTGTTGATCAGCGCCGTACCACCGCTGATGGTGCAGACCGAAAGCAACCCGGGCGGTTTGCCGAAATCAGTGTTCGATGGCTTTCAGGCGCAGCTGGCGGCAAATCGTGCGCAGTTTTATCGCGATGTGCCGAGTGGACCTTTCTACGGCTACAACCGCCCTGGCGCCGAGCCGTCGGAAGGGACCATCGCCAACTGGTGGCGCCAGGGCATGATCGGCGGGGCCAAGGCGCATTACGACGGCATCGTCGCTTTCTCGCAGACCGACTTCACCGAAGACCTGAAAAAAGTCACCGTGCCGGTGCTGGTAATGCACGGAGAGGATGACCAGATCGTGCCTTACGCCAACTCCGCACCGTTATCGGCGAAACTGCTGCCCAACGGCACACTGAAGTCGTACCCGGGATTTCCGCATGGCATGCCGACGACGCAAGCGGAAACCATCAATGCTGATTTGTTGGCGTTTATTCGCGGTTAACCGCCCCAATCAGGCTTACTGCAATTGGCAAACACTGATCCCCTGTGGGAGCGGGCTTGCCCGCGAGGCGTCTCTCCAGTCCAATTATCTGCGAATGACACTCCGCTTTCGCGAGCAGGCTCGCTCCCACAGTTGGGATTGGGTATATCCGTCAGAGACTGGTCGGCTACAAGGCCGCCATCGCTGGCAAGCCAGCTCCCACAGTTGGAATTGGGTATATCCGCCAGAGACTGGTCGGCTATAAGGCCGCCATCGCTGGCAAGCCAGCTCCCACAGTTGGAATTGGGTATATCCGCCAGAGACTGGTCGGCTATAAGGCCGCCATCGCTGGCAAGCCAGCTCCCACAGTTGGAATTGGGTATATCCGCCAGAGACTGGTCGGCTATAAGGCCGCCATCGCTGGCAAGCCAGCTCCCACAGTTGGAATTGGGTATATCCGCCAGAGACTGGTCGGCTATAAGGCCGCCATCGCTGGCAAGCCAGCTCCCACAGTTGGGATTGGGTATATCCGTCAGAGACTGGTCGGCTGGAAGGCCGCCATCGCTGGCAAGCCAGCTCCCACAGGGATCAGGGTAGATCTGCTGTTCATTCGTATCTTTGAGATAGCTATCGCGAGCAGGCTCACTCCTACAAGAGCAAGAGCAAGAGCAAGAGCAAGAGCAAGAGCAAGAGCAAGAGCAAGAGCAAGAGCAAGAGCAAGAGCAAGAGCAAGAGCAAGAGCAAGAGCAAGAGCAAGAGCAAGAGCAAGAGCAAGAGCAAGAGCAAAAGATCGCAGCCTTCGGCAGCTCCTACAGTCTCCGCGTTCGCCTTAGGTCGAGTGTCAGCTCGCCTGCTTTTGATCTTGATCCACCGGCGACGTCGGAAGGCTGAGCGGAGGGATTGATCCGGGCGTGGGAGCGCAGCGACCGTCTGGCGCAGCCAGACTCAGCGGAAGGAGGTGCAGCGAAGCAAACCGGAGCCGCTGCGCCCGGATCAGTCCCGGAGCGAAGGAACCCGAGCCTGCGAGGGCCGAACGCAGGAGCAAGCCTTTTTGGTTACTTTTTCGGCGTTTGGAAAAAGTGACCCGCCGTAAGGGCGGAACCATAAGCAGCCGTTACCGCAGCAACGGATATGTACCCACTCAAAAACACCCCCACCGCCTGACAACAAGCCTTCGCGAGCAGACTCGCCCCCACAGAAATCGCAAGCGTGCTGAAGGCTGAATCAATCCCCTACCCCTCTGCCCGCCCTTCGCCTTCACGATCACCACGGTAATGCCTGGCCAGCGGAAAATCCGGCAGCCACGATTCACGCCGCACAATCCAGCTCTCATAGGTCGGCTTCAACTGATCCGGCGCATCCAGCGCGCCGAGGTTCACCTCGACCTCATCACCACTGCGATTGAACACCGACGAACCACAGCGCGGGCAAAAGTGCCGCCCTTGATACTCATGGGTTTCACCGCTGATGGTCACCGCGTCCTCAGGAAAAATCGCCGAGGCATGAAACAGCGCACCGTGGATCTTGCGACAGTCCAGGCAATGGCACAGCCCGACCCGGTAAGGCTCGCCAGAGGCTTCAAAACGCACATCGCCGCACAGGCATCCGCCGGTAAATGCAGTCATGGTTCAGCTCCATCGCGCTCGTGGTGTCACGCCCCCAGAGCCTATAACAGTCGGCGCTGCAATGCAGACGATGTTTCAGATGAAAGAACTCAATGTTGCCGCACTGCAACGGGCATTCGCCGGCCAGAGCTAATACACTCGGACGCTGACCTGCCGGGACGATCACGATGAAACACGCCACAGCGAAAAACCCCGAGAAAGCCCCGCGCTTCTGGCGCGACGACGCCCTGCCCTTCATCGAAGCGCGGGCCATCGCGGATGGTCGTGAAGTCTGTTATGCGCGGCATTCCCACGCGCACTTTTCCATCGGCGCAATCACCGCCGGGCGCAGTACCTATGTGCATGAGCAGGCGCAGTATGAAGTGGCAGCAGGCACCGTGGTGCTGATGAATCCCGGCGATGTACACGCCTGCAATCCGATCGATGATCAGCCTTGGTCGTACGTGATGTTGTATGTCGAAACGCCGTGGCTGACGGATTTGCAGCATCAATTGGGGTTTGCCGGGGAGCTGGAATTCCGGCGATTTTCCGACACCCATCTGGCTGATGCCGAGCTGTTCGGCAAATTGATGGGGTTGTATGAGGTTTTGCTCGACGACCAAATGGAGGCGCTGGCGAAACACAGCGCGGCGGTAGAGTTTTTCAGTGATTTGCAGGTCCGCCTGAATCCGGCGGATGAGCCCGTCGATGAGCCGAATTTCAAGCTGGAACGCGCCGCTGATTTCATCCGTGGACATTGCACCGAAGTGCTCAGCCTCGAGGCGATTTGCGCGGCGGCGCAGCTGTCGCCGTCATACCTGATTCGCGCGTTCAAGCAGCGCTACGGGATGACGCCCCATGCGTTCGTGGTCAACCAGCGCATCCAGTTCGCCCGCGAGCGCTTGCGCAGCGGCCAGTTGATTGCCGATGTCGCGCTCCAGGCCGGGTTTGCCGATCAGGCGCATTTTCAGCGAGCGTTCAAACAACATCTGGCGGCAACGCCGGGGCAGTATCGCGGCTGACTTCATACTCAAAGTTGAACACTGCCCCCCTTGTGGGAGCGAGCCTGCTCGCGAAGGCGGTGTGTCATTCAACACTTCACTGACTGATCCACCGCATTCGCGAGCAGGCTCGCTCCCACAGGGGGTTGTGGTGGGCCTGTCAATCAAGTGAACAGCAAATAAAGCGCACTCACCGCCAGCAACAACGCCATCAACCGATTGAACCAGCGCATCCCGGCGGCATTGCTCAGATACCCGCGCAAGAACGTCCCGGCATACGCCCAGCAGCCCACCGACAGATAGCAGATCACCAGATACACCGCCGCAAACTGCCAGACCAGCCGCGCCTCGCCGTCGGCGACAAATGCGCCCATGCCGGCCACGCATGCCAGCCAGGCCTTGGGGTTGAGCCATTGCATCACCGCGCCATAGAGCATCGACGGCGCACGGCCGGACTCGCTGGTGTTCAGTTGGCCGTCATCGCTGGCCAGTTTCCAGGCCATGAACAACAGGAACGCCACCCCGGCCCATTGCACCACGCGGGTCATGAACGGCCACAATTGCAGCACCTCATGCAGGCCCAGGCCCATCAGCACCAGCAACAGCACAAACCCCAACGTCGCCCCGGCCACGTGCCGTTGGCTGGCGCGGAAACCGTACTGCGCGCCGGTGCTCAAGGCGACGATATTGACCGGCCCGGGGGTGATGGATGCGGCGAGGGCAAACGCCGCCATGGAAAGAATCAGACTCATTGCACACCTGCTTCAATCGAGGAACGAGGTGGCTACGGTAGCGGGCGGGGGATTTGCGGTATTGAAGAAAATGACCCTGAGGCTGCGAATCTTCTGAGGGAGCGGTGGGTCAGTCGCCCAGTGTTGGCTGAGCTGACGTCTTCGCGAGCAGGCTCGCTCCCACAAGGTTTTGCGTGAGACTCAAATCTCGCCCCCCCACAAGACCTGTGGGAGCGAGCCTGCTCGCGAAAGCGTTCGGTCAGTCACAACAGACTTGTCAGGACTGACGCCATCGCGAGCAAACTCCCCCTACAGGGGCACTCAGGCCAGGCGCGGCACGGTGAAGCGGAATTCGCTGCCCTGCCCCGGCTCGCTCTCGGCGACGATCTGGCCGCCATGGGCTTCGACGATGCCTTGGGTGATGTACAAACCCAGGCCAGTGCCGGTCGGGTTGCCTTCCTTTATCGTCCAGTAGCGGTCGAACACATGCGGCAAGTGCTCCTTGGGAATGCCTTCGCCACTGTCACGCACGATAAACACGATCTCGTCGCCCACCGATTTCGCGTGTACGCCGACGGTGCCCATGCGCGGGGTGAATTTGATGGCGTTGCCCACCAGATTCGACAGCACCTGAAACAGCCGCTCGGGGTCGGCGTGGATGCGCAGGTCAGGATCGGCCTGGAAGGAAATGCTGATGTCCTTGTCATGGGCCAGCGGCGACAGCAACGCTTGTGCCTCTTCAAAGATGTGCCCGACCTCCAGCGCCTGCGGGGTGATGGAGTAGCGCCCGGCGTCGATTTTCGAGGTATCGAGCAGGTCTTCCAGCAACGTGTTCATCCGCGCCGTGGCCTGCTGCATGGTGTCGATCGCCGTGGAAATACGCCGTGAGGTGTGCGCACCTTCCGAACTGAAGGTTTTTTGCATCATGCCGCAGAGCATGGAAATCACCGTCATCGGGTTGCGCAGGTCGTGGGAAACCACCGCCACCAGATCATCGCGCGCCTGCACAGCCGCCTGCTCGCGACGTACCTGACGGGCCAGGTCGTTTTCCAGCGCCGAACGGCGCAGGTCATTGGCGGCGAACCGGTCACCGTGGCTCCACTTGGTGGAGATCCCGGCCATCTCGACCTTCCAGATTTCGAACGAGGTACGCGGACGCAGGCGCATCCCGGCGTCGGAGGTTTCCAGATCCAGCGGTTTGCGCGGATCGCCACTCCAGTTGATGTTTTCCTTCACTTCCGGACGGAACCACAGCACACCGTTGTCCACCGGTTTGGGCAGGCTCATGGCGAGCACACCGCTGGCCACAGACTGATACTGCGCCGCCGGCGGGTAAACGCTGGACAGGTGATGGCTGGCGAACACCGGCTCGCCGCGCGCCTGCAACCACTTGTGCAGCGCGCGAATTTCTTCCGGCGCCGGGCAGTTGCCGTAACGGTGCAACTGCTTGTCTTCGATGATCGCGATGCCGCCGGCATTGACCAGCGCCATCAGCGTCGCTGGCTGCTGGGCGAGGCCGTCGAAAACGTTCTGCGGCGAATCGACCATCGCCTGATTGAGCCGCGCCAGCGCTTCGACCTTCTCTTCACGCTGGCGGGTCAATTCTAGGGTTTCCATGGCACTGATCTGCAACGACAGGACCTGGCCGATGGTCTGGCAAGCCATGCGCAATTCATGCGGCACGTGCAGCGGCTGGCGATTGCCGCAGCTGATCAGGCCCCAGAGCTTGTCGCCCTTGAGCAGGGAAATGCTCATCGACGACAGCACGCCCATGTTCTTCATGTACTGACAGTGAATCGGCGAGACGCTGCGCAGCGTGGCGAAACTGAGGTCCAGCGGCGTCTGCGTGTCCGGGCGCAGCTTCGGCACCAGTGGCACTGGCTGATAATCGGCGTTGGGGATGATCCGCAACCAGTTGGTGCGATACAGCTCGCGCGCCTGCTCGGGAATGTCCGAAGCCGGGAAGAAAAGGCCGTTGAACACTTCCATCGACGGATCGGACGCTTCGGCGATGACCTGACCGTGGCCCTCTTCCTCGAAGCGATAGATCAGCACCCGGTCGTAACCGGTCATCGCCTGGATTTCCTTGACGCTGATGTCGTACAGGGCCTGCAGCGTGGTCGCCGCTTGCAGGCGCTGGAGCATGCGGCCCAGGTGGGTATTGACCCCGGCGACGTTGCGCGGCTGGAAATTCTTCACATGAATTTCCAGCTCGAGAATCAGCACGCCCTGATGGCGGTGCAGCAAACCTTCGAATTCAGTGCCGTTGAGCTCGAATCGTAGCGGCGCCGCCTCGGAAAACGCTGTCTGCTGCAAGGCTTCGAGCACGTGCGCGGTGTGTTCGGCGCCGATCAGGCTGTGCAGCGGCTGGCCGATCAAGGATTCGGGCGCGCGGGCCAGCAGGGCTTCGACGTTGGCGCTGACCTGAATGATCTGCAGCGCAGGCTCGGTCAGGGTCAGCAGCAAACCATGGGGCTGGATCGCGCCAGGAAAGCGGATCGGCTCGTCGGCACAGTTGGCCAGCAGTTCTTCAAAGGCTTGTGGGTCTTGCGGGTTCATGCCAGTACCTCCTGGCGCTCGAGCCACTGCTCGAAACAGCTGAATGTGGTTTGTGCTGCGCTGACCACGGCCGCGCGTTCGCTGGCCGCCATGGGCCGGTTGCTCAGGTATTCGATGAACTCGCGCCAACGCCGCCCGGTGGCCGCGCCGTAGACATCGAGGAAGGCAGCGCCATTGTCGGCGTCCAGATTCAGCCGCGCGGCGATCTCCCGACGCAGGATCTGCCCGCCGAGAGTGGCGCCTTCGAGCACGTACAAAACGCCGAGACTGGCGGCGCTGGAGTCGATCACCGGCAAGTCCTCGCACAGCGGCAAATCATTGGTCGTCGCGCCCAGTGCGCGCAGGTCGGCGTGCAAGGTCTCGGCCTTCAAACGAGGCGTCAGATCGAAATCATCCGGGACAGCGCCACTGGCGAGCAACGCCCGTTCCAGCGGCTGATAAAAACCGTAATAGGCCGCCATCAAGCGCTCGAATGCGGGGGTATCGAGGGTATCGGTAAAAAAAGGAAGGCGTTTTTCCAGTGCGATGTGCAGTTCGGCTGTGCCGGCCCGCAGATCTTGCAGCACCGGTGGCACATAAACCTCACGGGCCTTTGCTTGCATGTAGATCGCTCTTGGTGGGACCCGGCAGGGGCCATTCTGGGTGGGCTCGACGTGGGGGGAATTTATCACGCCACGCGGCTTTTTCTGCCTGCCGAAGCGTTTTTTCTGTCGAACTGCGACCCTATGACAGGTTCAGAGTGGCGCCGGATCAGAAAAGTTCGACCGACGCCATTATCCTGCCACTGCTGACCACCTCAATCAGCGCCGTCGTTCTGCACCGATGGATCGCCGTTGGCCGGTACGCTGCTGTCGGCAACGGGTTTCGAAGGATTGTTTTTTTCGGCGCCGGGATAACCGGGCAGACCGCGAGTATCGTCCGGCGTCATGACATCCTCGTTATCGCGGCTGACATCCCAGTCGGTGGTGGCGTTGGGGTCTTCATCGCGCCCGGCCGTGCCGATGGCGAAGCCGTCGTCGTTGGCATTGACGGTTTGCTCAAGCGCTTTGTCGTTGCTGGATGGGTTGCTCATGTCTGCCTCCAGAACACGTTGATCGGACTTGTTTGGAAACGCCTCGGCCGCTCAAGTGCAATGGACAAGACCAACGGTGCATTCGCGGGGCACTGGTCGCCTGGCGTGAACCACCGCAACGGCGCACGGTTCTCAAGAGAACCACTTGCTCGAGCACCGTCATGAGCCACCCGCGATTCGGCATTGAGGAAGAGTACTTTCTCACTGACCTGCAGAGCCTGCGCATGGTCGGCAGTCCGCCCCCACAGGCCATCGAGGCTTGCAGGGCGGCGCTGGGTGTGTGGTTTGCCACGGAGATGTTTCAGGGCCAGATCGAAGTGGCTTCGCCGGTGTTCAGCGACTTTGTGCACGCTGGCGATTTTCTCCGTGGCAGCCGTCAGGCCTTGGGTGCAGCCCTTGAACCGTTTGCTCTGGGCGTGCTCAGCGCCGGCAGTCATCCGCTGGCCGACTGGCGCGAGCAGGTTCCGACCGACGAGGAACATTTCCATCATCTGTTCGAGCGCTACGGCCATGTTGCCCGCCGCAGCGTGCTGTCGGGCCTGCATGTGCACGTCGAGGTGGCAGAGCCGCTGGATCGCATTGCGGTGATGAACGAAGTGCTGCCCTGGACGCCGCTGCTGTTGGCACTGAGCTGTTCGTCGCCGATCTGGGATGGCGCCGCCAGCGGCTTCATGAGCTATCGGCAGACCGCGTGTGACGAGTGGCCACGCATGGGCATCCCGCCGCTGTTTGCCGATCAGCGCCATTACGACGAACACTTGGCGTTTCTCATGCGTATCGGCGCGATCAGCCAGCCCGGCGAGTGTTGGTGGGGCGTGCGCCCGGCAGCGCGTTTTCCGACCCTGGAACTGCGTATGACTGACGCTTGCCCTCGGGTCGAGGATGCGCTGACCCTTGCGGCGTTCTTTCGCGTTCTGGTGGCTCACGCCAGTGCGCAGCGGCGGCCAGGATTGCTCTATGACCAGACCGCACGTTCGATGCTGGAGGAAAATCGCTGGCGGGCCAAACGCTTGGGAATTCATGGGCGCTATTTGGTCGAAGGCATCGACGGCGACTGTTCGTTCGCGCAATGGCTGGAACTGGCCGAGCAGCGTTTTGCCGAAACGGCACAGGTATTGGGCGCGGCGCAGTTGTTCGAACGTGCCCGGGCGATCATCGACAGCGGCACCAGCGCCGATCGGCAACTGGCGCTGTTCAATCTGGCGTCTGAACAAGCGCAAAACGGCCGCTCGGCCCTCGGGCAAGTGGCCGAGCTGCTGCTTCAGGAAACCGCTGGCTGATCGCTCTCGGACGGGCCTTTGAGTTCGACCTGATTGCCGTCCGGGTCGAAACAGTACAGCGACAAGCCGTAACCCTCGGCGCCAAAACGCCTGGCGGCTTGTGCAACGGTCAGCCCGAACGATTGCAGATGGGCGATGAGCGCGGCTTCGTCGAACGGTTCTATGCGCAGACAGAAGTGATCGACGTTGCGCTTGTGCGCATCAGCGGCGCCGCCGCCCTTGCGCCCGAGTTCGCCCGCCAAATCGACGAGATCGATCATCGACGTACCGGCCCGCAGGTGCACCAGCCCCAGCGGCTGGTTATGCCTGACCACTTCGGCGCCGAACACCCTGGCGTAGAAATCGATGCTGCGCTTCAGGTCGGCGACGCGCAGGACGATATGATCGATGTGCTGAATGGAAAAGGGATGCATGAGTTGGCTTCCTCGAAAGCGGCGACCCGCTCATTGTGCTGCACAAGGGAAAAAATTCACTGTCGATTTTTCGGTGGAGCCATCGACAAAGCGGATTTACTCTCTGGCCATGAACATACCAGCCGCTGTACTGCCGCCCCACGCCGAAATGGTTCGCGCCATGCTCGAGCGCGACACTGCCTATGAAGGCGTGTTCTTCACCGCCGTGAAAACCACCGGGATCTTTTGCCGTCCCAGTTGCACGGCGCGCAAGCCGAAACCGGAAAACGTCGAATTCTTCGCCCACGCCGACGAATGCCTGTGCGCTGGTTACCGCGCCTGCCTGCGCTGCAAACCGCTGGACGCGGCAGCCATTGCCCCGGACTGGGTGCAGCGCCTGCTCAATGCGGTGGACGCCGATCCCGAACGGCGCTGGAGCGATGCGCAATTGCTCGCCGAGGGCATCGAACCGCTGAAACTGCGACGCTGGTTCAAGCAGCACTTCGGTATGACCTTCCACGCCTGGCTGCGCACACGTCGCCTTGGCATGGCCCTGGGCGGGATCAGGCAAGGCACTTCGATCGATCACGCGGCGTTCGACTCCGGCTACGAGTCGCTCAGCGGTTTTCGCGATGCGTTTCAGAAGTCCTTCCACATCACCCCGGGCCGTGCGGCCAACAGTGAGCCGTTGCTGTTCACCCGCCTGACCACGCCGCTGGGGCCGATGATTGCCATGGCTGAGCGGCGTGGGCTGGTGTTGTTGGAGTTTCTCGATCGACCGGCGCTGACCCGCGAAGTCGAAGCGCTGCAGAATCGTTATGGCTACGCGGTTGCGCCGGGGCATAACGCCCACTTGCAGCAGATCGAGGTGCAACTGGCGGATTATTTCGCCGGCAAACTCACTCAGTTCAGCGTGCCGCTGCACCTGCCCGGCAGCACTTTCGCCCGTGAGGTGTGGGCGGCGCTGCTGCAAATTCCCTACGGTCACACCAGCACATACGGCGCCATCGCGGCGGGCTTGGGCAAACCCGGCGCCAGCCGTGCCGTCGGCCTGGCCAACGGGCACAATCGCCTGTCGATCGTGGTCCCGTGCCACCGAGTGATCGGCGCAGACGGATCGCTGACCGGTTATGGTGGCGGACAACCGCGCAAGGCGTTCCTGCTCAGGCTGGAAAACGCTGCGCTGCAAATGACTCAACAATTGGCTTTTTGAGCCTTGCGATCCAACACGCAAACAGGGATTTCGATGGGTATGTCCGAATCACCGCAACATGGCTGACATGTATGAGATGGCCAGCGCTTTTCTGGCCGCGATAGACAATGACTGGCAACGCCATATCAACGCCGTCGGGCCATGTCGGCATCAGCCACATCCAGCGCGCGACCCGTATGAATCGCTGGTACGGGCGATTGCCTATCAGCAACTGCACCCCAAGGCCGGCGATGCGATCCTTGGGCGTTTGGTGGAGTTGTTCCCCGGCCAGGCGTTTCCGCGTCCGCAGCAGATTCTGGCTACCGAGGTCGAGCGCCTGCGTGCTTGTGGTTTTTCGGCGAGCAAGATTGCGACGATTCAAGGGATCGCCCAGGCTTCGCTGGACGGCGTGGTCCCCGACTACCCGACTGCACGGGCGATGGACGATGAAACCCTGATCGAACGCCTGACCAGCCTGCGCGGGGTCGGCCGCTGGACCGTGGAGATGCTGTTGATCTACAGCCTGGAACGTATGGACATCCTGCCGGCGGATGATTTTGGCGTGCGTGAGGGATATCGGCGCTTGAAGGGACTGGAGGTGCAGCCGACGCGCAAACAGATGATCGGGATTGGCCAGGCGTGGAAACCTTATCGGACGCTTGCGGCCTGGTATCTGTGGCGCGTGGCCAAGGTTTAGACCGCGTTATCGTTCTTCGCGAGCAGGCTCGCTCCCACACTGAATCAGCGTTCGGCGCTCTGTTTCCGCGCTCCCAGGGTGAGGGGAAAATCGAACTGGCGCTGCAAATCTTCAGCCTTGAGAATCTCGAACAACGCCTGCGCCGCCGCCGACAGTTCATTGCCCGGCTCGGTCAACACACCAATCGCCCGCTCCACAGAATCATTCAAGGTCAGGCAATGCGCACCGAGCTCGCGCATTTGCCCGGCGCACAATGCCGGCACCGCGCTGACCCCAAGCCCGCTGGCAACCATTCGGCCAACGGTCGCCAATTGATGACTCTCGAACTCCACCGGCAACTTCATTCCGCGCGCCTGCAAATGCTCTTCGAGCATGACCCGCACGGTCGATGGCCGCTGCAGGGTGATGAACGGTTCCTGCAGCAAAGTCTGCCAATCGATGTCGGCGCGACCGGCCAGCGCTGAATCGGCCGGCACCACGGCGACAAAGCGATCGACATACAAAGGCGTGAATGTCATCGACGTGCTCTGCATCGGCGCGAACGCCACACCGAGTTCAACCTGACGATCGCGGACCATTTCCAGCACTTGCTCGTTGATCACGTCGTTGACCGTCACGTTGACGTTCGGATAACGCGCGCGAAAGCTCTTGAGGATCGGCGGCAGCAGATTGCCGGCAAACGACGGCATCGCCGCCAGCGTCACGCGTCCGCGCTGCAGGCTGAAACGCTGGCGCATTTCGTCTTCGGCATTGTCCCAGTCGGCGATCAAGCGGCGCGCCAGCGGCAGCAGGGACTCGCCTTCCGGGGTCAACGCCACGTTACGCGTGTTACGGCTGAACAGACGCCCTCCCAGGCCCTCTTCCAGCGCCTTGATGGTCAGGCTGAGCGCCGATTGCGACAAATGCAGACGCTCGCAGGCCACAGCGAAGCTCAGGCTATGGGCCACGGCGAGAAAGGCCCGGATCTGTTTGATGGTCATGGTCGCTTTGCTCCAGTTGCAAGCTGCAAGCGTCAAGCTGCAAGCCGTGATGCGATGGCCCTGATCGTTCCCACGCTCCTGCGTGGGAATGCAGCCCGTGACGCTCCGCGTCACTGGACGCGGAGCGTCCCTGGAGGCATTCCCACGCGGAGCGTGGGAACGATCATCGCCGAACGCGTATTGGTGAGATTTATCAATCAATCCACCTTAAAAATCAACTTAACAAATATATCCAGCAGAGAGACACTCCAGTCATTCGGCTAGCCAGCCGCCCGCAAATAATAAAAGAGGTGCCTATGGCAGGTTTCGACAAGCGTGTGTATTCCTACGAGGAAGCGATGGCCGGGCTGGAAGACGGCATGACCGTTATCGCCGGCGGCTTTGGTCTGTGCGGCATTCCGGAAAACCTGATCGCCGAGATCAAGCGCAAGGGCACCCGTGACCTCACCGTGGTTTCCAACAACTGCGGCGTTGATGGTTTCGGCCTTGGCGTGCTGCTCACCGACCGCCAGATCAGCAAAGTCATCGCCTCCTACGTCGGCGAGAACAAACTGTTTGAAGAGCAACTGCTCAAGGGCGAGATCGAAGTCATCCTTACCCCGCAAGGCACCCTCGCCGAAAAAATGCGCGCGGGCGGCGCCGGCATTCCGGCGTTCTTCACCGCCACTGGCGTTGGCACCCCGGTTGCTGAAGGCAAGGAAGTGCGCGAGTTCAAGGGGCGCAAATACCTGATGGAAGAATCCATCACCGGCGATTTCGCCATCGTCAAAGGCTGGAAGGCCGACCATTTCGGTAACGTCGTTTACCGTCACACCGCGCAGAATTTCAACCCGTTGGCCGCTACCGCCGGCAAGATCACCGTGGTCGAAGTCGAAGAAATCGTCGAGCCCGGCGAACTCGACCCGACGCAGATCCACACCCCGGGCATCTACGTCGATCGAGTCATTTGCGGCACGTTCGAAAAACGCATCGAACAGCGCACCATCCGCAAATAATCAGGCCTACGGAGAACAACAACATGGCACTTACCCGCGAACAAATGGCTCAACGCGTCGCCCGCGAAATGCAGGACGGCTACTACGTGAACCTCGGCATCGGCATTCCGACCCTGGTCGCCAACTACATCCCCGAAGGCATGGAAGTCATGCTGCAATCGGAAAACGGCCTGCTCGGCATGGGTCCGTTCCCGACCGAAGAAACCATCGATGCCGACATGATCAACGCCGGCAAACAAACGGTGACTGCGCGGATCGGCGCGTCGATCTTCAATTCCGCCGAATCCTTCGCAATGATCCGCGGCGGCCATGTCGACCTGACCGTGCTCGGCGCTTTCGAAGTGGATGTGGAAGGCAACATCGCTTCGTGGATGATCCCCGGCAAACTGGTCAAGGGCATGGGCGGCGCGATGGATCTGGTGGCCGGCGCCGACAACATCATTGTCATCATGACCCACGCCTCGAAGGATGGTGAGTCCAAGCTGCTGGCCAAGTGCAGCCTGCCGCTGACCGGTGCCGGCTGCATCAAGCGCGTGCTGACCGACCTCGCCTATCTGGAAATCGAAAATGGCGCTTTTGTCCTCAAGGAACGCGCACCTGGCGTCAGTGTTGAGGAAATCGTCGCCAAAACCGCTGGTAAACTGATCGTCCCGGATCACGTACCGGAAATGCAGTTCGCTGCCCAGTGAGGAATTCGCACATGCAAGACGTCGTCATTGTTGCCGCCACGCGTACCGCGATCGGCAGTTTTCAGGGCTCCCTGGCCAATGTATCCGCTGTAGACCTGGGCGCGGCGGTGATCCGCCAGTTGCTCAAGCAGACCGGCCTCGACGGTGCGCAGGTCGATGAAGTGATCATGGGCCAGGTGCTCACCGCTGGCGCTGGCCAGAACCCGGCACGTCAAGCCGCAATCAAGGCTGGCCTGCCCCACGCCGTACCGGCCATGACCCTGAACAAGGTTTGCGGTTCGGGCCTCAAGGCTCTTCACCTGGGCGCGCAGGCGATCCGTTGCGGCGACGCCGAGGTGATCATCGCCGGCGGTCAGGAGAACATGAGCCTGTCCAACTACATCATGCCGGGCGCGCGCACCGGTCTGCGCATGGGTCACGCGCAAATCGTCGACACGATGATCAGCGATGGCCTGTGGGATGCGTTCAACGATTACCACATGGGCATCACTGCCGAGAATCTGGTCGACAAATACCAGATCAGCCGCGAACAGCAGGACGCCTTTGCTGCCGCTTCCCAGCAGAAAGCTGCCGCTGCGATCGAGGCCGGGCGCTTCGTTGATGAAATCACGCCGATCCTGATCCCGCAGCGCAAAGGCGATCCGGTGGCGTTCAAGGTCGACGAGCAGCCACGCGGCGATACCAGCGCAGAATCTCTGGCAAAACTGCGTCCGGCGTTCAAAAAGGACGGCAGCGTCACCGCTGGCAACGCCTCGTCGCTGAACGACGGTGCCGCCGCCGTGATTCTGATGAGTGCCGAGAAAGCCAAATCGCTGGGCCTGCCGGTTCTGGCCGGGATTGCCGCCTACGCCAACGCTGGCGTCGACCCGGCGATCATGGGCATCGGCCCGGTATCGGCGACCCGCCGCTGCCTGGACAAGGCCGGCTGGAACATCGACCAGCTCGACCTGATCGAAGCCAACGAAGCGTTCGCTGCACAATCGCTGGCCGTGGCCAAAGACCTGCAATGGGATCTGGACAAGGTCAACGTCAACGGTGGCGCCATCGCCCTCGGTCACCCGATCGGCGCATCAGGTTGCCGCGTGCTGGTGACATTGCTGCACGAAATGCTCAAGCGCGATGCGAAAAAAGGTCTGGCGACCTTGTGCATCGGCGGCGGTCAGGGCGTGGCTTTGGCGCTGGAACGCGGCTGATACGGAGTTCTAGGTTGACGGCGGATCCACGACATCCGCTGTTGGCTGGCAACAAAAAACCCGGTGCGATTTGCGTTGCACCGGGTTTCTTTTTGCCTGTCTACAATCGGTGGTGAATGTTCTGACCCCTTCGCGGGCAGGCTCGCCCCACATTCTGCAACGCATTTCCCTGTGGGAGCGAGCCTGCTCGCGAAAGCGCGTGTTCAGGCGCCAACCATTCAAGGCTTGCGCAACAGATAGGTATCCATGATCCACCCATGCTCCGCTCGCGCCGCCTTGCGCACCCGTTCGATCTCATCGGCCACCTCCGCCAGCCGGCCGCTGAGCAGTATCTCGTCCGGCGTGCCCAGGTAAGCGCCCCAGAAAATCTCGGTCTGCCGATCCGCCACCCGCTGGTACGAATCCTCGGCATCGAGCATTACCACCAGACTGTCCGCTTCACTCACCTGCCCCGCCGCCAATCGCCGGCCTGTAGTGATTTCTACTGAGCGACCAATCGTGTTCAAAGGTATTTTGTGCTGCGCAGCCAGGGCCTGAACGCTGGTGATCCCGGGGATGACTTCATAGTCGAATTCACAGCGGCCTGTTGCCTGAATCGCCTGAAGAATCCGCAATGTGCTGTCGTATAACGCCGGATCGCCCCAGATCAGGAGTCCGCCGCACTGGCCGTCGGACAATTCATCATTGATCAGCCGCTCGAAGGTTTGCTGCTTGGCGCGATTGAGTGCATCGACGCTCGCCGTGTAGTCGACATCGCCGCGCTCGCGCTCCGGGCTGCTGGCTTCGACAAAGCGATAAGCGTGGCCGGTGATGTAGCGCTCGCAGATCTCCCGGCGCAGGTCGATCAGCGTCTGCTTGCTCTGGCCTTTATCCAGCAAAAAGAACACATCGACCCGATTCAGCGCTTTCACCGCCTGCATCGTGATGTAGTCCGGATTGCCCGCGCCAATGCCGATGACCAGCAGCTGTTTCATCAGAATTCCTCGTCAAGGGCCATGCCCGGCAAGCGTAGACGCCAGATGCCATTGAAGCGCAAGTCGATCATCGCCAGGGGCTCGACGTCGATTGCGTGGAACGCCGCGCCCTGCAGCACCTGCATTAGCGCCGCGCGAATGACAAACGGATGCGTGACTGCCACTACATGGACTGGGGTTTCGGCGATGGAGTCCAGCCACATTGAGACCCGCTGCGTCAGTTGCCTGACCGATTCGCCGCCATGGGGCGCCGCTTCAGGATCGGCCAGCCAGGCTTGCAAAGCCTGGTTTTCATTGGCTTGCAGGTCCTTGATCGATTGGCCGTGCCAGCATCCCCAATCGCAATCGCGCAGGGCTTGATCAATCTCCGCATCGACGCCAAACCACGCTGCCGTTTGCCGGGTACGCAGCTCAGGCGCGCAAATCAGTCGCCGTGGCGGGGCGAATCGCGCCCTCCACGCGTCAGAAGCTAAATGCAACTCTTCAACAGGCTCGTCCGTAGGAAAACGCGCCAGTTTCTGTGCGACGGTTCGCGCATGGCAAATCAGTGTCAAACGGCTACTTGGCACAAGCAGGTTCTCGGTCGAAAGATAAAACAAACAATGGCACACAGCCGATACGCGTCGCATTGTGCCGTAAAACCTTGGCGTTCAGGGTTGTCACCGGCCCGTCGCTGAGCTTGGGATAGGCAATGTCTGACACAGCAATCGGCAAAGGACTACAACAGCGCGTTACTTCGACGTAGCCCTTATTACACGGGCACCTTGCACACTTTTGGTGCTCAGAAAACCTGTACAAAAATTAGCTAGACATGTAGCACCCATTACATAAATACTCGTTTAACGGAATGTGAAACAAATTCGACACCCCATCCAGCAGGAGCCCGGATGCCCCCTCTCAGAGACCTGATCACCGATCCCGGCCTGGACCTGACGCCGTCGGAGCGCAAAGTCGTTCGCGCCCTGCTTGATCAGTATCCACGCAACGGTCTCGGGCCTATGGCGCGACTGGCCGAACATGCCGGCGTCAGCGATCCGACCATCGTGCGTCTGGTGAAAAAGCTCGGTTTCGGCGGTTATGCCGAATTCCAGGAAGCCCTGCTCAGCGACATGGACCATCGCCTGCGTTCACCGCGCACCTTGTTGCAGCCGCGCTCGCAGCAGAACAAGGACGATGCCTGGGCGCATTACTTGGCGGACAGCCAGCGTTTGCTGGTCGACACCCAAGCCCTGACCCAGCCTGAAGATGTGCGCATCCTCGTCGAATGGCTGCTCGACAGCCGCCATCAGGTCTACTGTTTCGGAGGCCGCTTCAGCATTCTGCTGGCCAATTACCTGCTCAACCACTTGCGCCTGCTGCGTCCCGGCTGTTTCGCCCTGGAAGATAACGCCCTGCTGCCCGACCGTTTGTACGATCTGCAACGTCAGGACGTGGTGCTGGTGTTCGACTACCGGCGCTACCAGACCCAAGCTTTGCGCGTTGCGCAGGCGGCGAAGAACAACAACGCGCGGGTGGTGCTGTTCACCGATGTCTACGCCTCGCCGCTGCGCGAATTGGCCGACCTGATCATCAGCGCGCCGGTGGAATCGGCGTCGCCGTTCGACACCATGGTGCCGGCGCTGGCGCAGGTCGAGGCGTTGATTGCCTGCCTGACCTTGCGCGTGCCAGACCCGGCCGATCGCCTGGAAGGCATCGATGCCCTGCGCAACGATTTTGCGACTCACCTGCTGGAGGACAAATAAGGATGTTCAGCCTTCCCCACCGCTCGCCACGGGACCTGCCGTTTGCGACCGACCACACCGCTTTGTTGCTGGTGGACATGCAGCGCGCCTGGCTCGAACCGCAATTCGACCCACACCTGCGCGGGGCGGATGCCGAATATTTTCTTCAGCGCACGCGCAGCCAGGTGGTACCCAACCAACAGCGCCTGCTCGGCGCCTTTCGCCAGGCGCAGCAGAACGTGCTGCACACGATTATCGAAAGCCTGACCGCCGACGGTCGCGACCGCTCGCTGGATCACAAACTGTCTGACATGCACCTGCCCAAGGGCAGCGTGCAGGCTCAGGTCATCGCTGAGCTGACCCCGACCGAAAACGAAATCGCGCTGCCGAAGACCTCCTCCGGGGTGTTCAATTCAACCAACATCGATTACGTGCTGCGCAATCTGCAGACCCGCCATCTGATCATCGCCGGCATCGTCACCGACCAATGCGTGGACATGGCCGTGCGCGATGCCGCCGACCGTGGCTATCTGGTCACGCTGGTGGAGGATGCCTGCGCCACTTACACAGCTGAACGCCATCAAGCCTGCCTCAACGCGATCAAGGGTTACTGCTGGATCACCGACACCGACACCGTACTCGGTCGTCTGCGGGAGATGCAGCCATGAGCCCGCGCCTGACGCCTTTACCGATGACCACGCTGGTGACAACTGACCTGATCGGCATCACCCGGGGCCGCTCGTTTCCTAGCGATGAGCTGGAGCATTACCAGGCGGCGGGTTGCGGCTGGGTCCCCGCCAACAGCGCGTTGACGCCGCAGGACATCATCGCCTCGAGCAGTCCGTGGGGCGCGTACGGCGACCTGCGGCTGATTCCGGATCTGAGCAGCCGCGTCACTGTCGGCAGCGGCCCGGACGCCAATGCGCCGGTGCTGGATTTCATCCACGCCGATATTCGCGAGACTGACGGTCAGGCGTGGGGCGCCTGCCCACGCACATTACTGCGCGATGAAGTCGAGCGCTATCACGATGAGTTGGGGTTGCAGGTCAACGCCGCCTTCGAACATGAATTCAACCTGCACGCAGGCATTGCCGAACACGCGGCGTTCTCTCTCGAGGCGCAGCGCCAAGGCGCCGAATTCGGCGGCTGGCTGCTCAGCGCCCTGCGCGCCGGCGGCGTCGAGCCGGAAATGTTTCTGCCGGAATACGGCAAGCACCAATACGAAATCACCTGCCGCCCGACTCTTGGCGTAGCGGCGGCGGATCGTGCGGTCAACGTGCGCGAAATCACCCGGGAAATCGCCCGGCAAATGGGCCTCGACCTGAGTTTCGCGCCGAAGACTGCCGCCGAGGCGGTGTGCAACGGTGTGCACCTGCACGTCAGCCTGCTCGATCTGGCCGGCCAGCCGATGTTGTACGACGCCGGCACCAGCAACGGCCTGTCGAGCATCGGCCAGCATTGGGCTGCCGGAGTCCTGCATTTTCTACCGGCGCTGTGCGCGTTCACCGCGCCGACGCCGCTGTCATACCAGCGTTTGCAGCCGCACCACTGGAGCGCGTCGTATGCGTGTCTGGGGCAGCAGAACCGTGAAGCGGCGCTTCGCATCTGCCCGACCGTGACCCTGGGGGGTAAATCCGCTGCGCAGCAGTTCAACCTGGAATTCCGCGCCATGGACGCCACCGCCTCGCCGCATCTGGCCATGGCCGCACTGCTGATTGCCGGGCGGCTGGGCATCGAACAACGTCTGGCGCTGAACGCGATCACCGACGAAATTCCCGATTCACTCAACGACGAGCAACGCAAGGCCCGGGGCATCGTCGCCCTGCCCGCCTCGCTGGCCCAGGCGCTGGATTGCCTGCGTGACAGTGCAGCCTTCAATGAATGGCTGCCCAAGCCGTTGCTCGACACGTATTACGCCCTGAAAACCGAGGAACTGGCGCTGACGGAACAGCTCTCGCCCGCTGACCTGTGTGAGCACTATGCACGCCTGTACTGAATCCGCCGAGCTGGGGTTATACACCCGCCCGGTCTACACCCTGAGCCGCGAGGACTCGACGAATCCGTTGATCCTCGTGTGCGAACACGCCAGTCGCTACATTCCCGACGCCCTGAACAATCTGGGCCTGGACGAGGCGGCCGCACGCGAACATATCGCCTGGGACATCGGCGCGCTGCAACTGGCCGAACAGTTGTCGGAACAGCTTGGCGCTACCCTGCTCAGCGCCAACTATTCACGGCTGCTGATCGACCTCAACCGACCGCGCCATGCGCCGGACAGCATCCCGCTGCAGAGCGAGATCTACCCGATACCCGGCAACCGCGAGCTGGATGAGGCGACCCGCGAGTACCGTCGGCAGACCCTGTTCAAGCCGTTTCATGCGCGCTTGCAGATGTTGATCGACGAGCGCATTGCCAAAGGTCTGCCGGTGCGTGTGGTCGGCATTCACAGTTTTACCCCGGTGTATTACGGCCAGCCGCGACCACTGGAAGTCGGGGTGTTGTTCGGCCAGGCCAAAGACTATGCCCTGCGTTTGCTCGACGGGCTGCAAGTGCATCCGCTGAAGGTGGCGGGCAACCAGCCGTACAGAATTGATCCCTTGGGCGACATGACCGTGCCGGTGCACGGTGATGCCCGGGGCCTTGAGGCAGTACTGATCGAGGTGCGCAACGATCTGCTGCGCAGCCCCGAAGCAGTGTCGCGCTGGGCCGGCTACCTCGCACCTTTGCTGTAAATGACGGACCGATAAAACATAAACCGACCGATGGCTGACAAGGAGTTGCGCTTCATGGAAATTGAAGAATTCGGCTACAAGCAAGAGTTGAAACGTAGCCTGACGCTGACCGATCTGGTGGTGTACGGGATGATCTTCATGATCCCCATCGCCCCGTTCGGTGTGTATGGCTACGTCAACGCCGAAGCACCGGGGATGGTGCCGCTGGCGTACATCATCGGCATGGTGGCGATGCTGTTCACCGCGCTGAGTTACGGCAGCATGGCCAAGGCCTTTCCGGTTGCCGGCTCCGTATATTCCTACGCCCAGCGCGGCCTTAATCAACACGTCGGCTTCATCGCTGGCTGGCTGATGCTGCTCGATTACCTGCTGATTCCGCCGCTGCTGTACCTGTATTCGGCGATGGCGCTCAACCATTTGTACCCGGACATTCCCAAGGTCGGCTTCATCCTGGCGTTTCTGGTCAGCGCAACATTCGTCAACCTGCGCGGCATCACCTTCACCGCGCGGATGAACATGCTGTTCCTGCTGGCACAACTGGTCGTGCTGGGCATCTTCCTGTTCTACGCCTGGAACGCCCTGCACAACGGTGGCGGTAACGGTGAGCTGACGCTGGCGCCGCTGTATCACCCGGAAACCTTCAACTTCGCTCTGCTGATGCAAGCGGTGTCGATCGCCGTGCTGTCGTTCCTCGGCTTCGACGCGATCTCCACCCTCGCCGAAGAAATCAAGGAAGATCCGGGCCGCAGCGTCGGCAAGGCAGCGCTGATCACCCTGGCGGTGATGGGCACGATTTTCGTCGTACAGACTTGGATTGCCACCGATCTGGCGGCGGGCATGGGCTTCAAATCCGCCGACACCGCGTTCTATGAAATCGCTGAAATCGCCGCTGGCAGCTGGCTGGCGACCCTGACCGCCGTCGCCACGGCGCTGGCCTGGGGCGTTGCTGTAGCGATCACCTCGCAGGCCGCCGTCTCGCGCCTGCTGTTCGGCATGGCCCGCGACGGCAAGCTGCCGAAGGTGCTGGCCAAGGTCCACCCGAAACACAACACGCCGTACCTGAGCATTTATCTGGTGGCGGTATTGTCGCTGCTGATCTGCTACCTGTTCATCGACGCGGTCGACATCCTCACCTCGCTGATCAACTTCGGCGCCCTCAGCGGTTTCATGCTTCTGCACCTGACGGTGATCAACCACTACTGGCGTCGGCAGAAGTCGGGACAGTTTGTGCGCCATCTGCTCTGCCCGGTGATCGGCTTCATCATCGTCGCCGCCATCATGTACAACATGGGCGTCGATGCGCAGAAACTCGGCCTGATCTGGATTGCCCTGGGCCTGGTGTACCTGTTCTTCCTCAACAAGCTCGGCGCCAGCACAGCGCTGCCCGATCCGAGCAAAGGCTGACAAGAAAAAGAGCGGCGTCTGACAACAAATCAGGCGACCGCCGATTCAACGCGTGGACACCGACAGTGATAGTCAGGTTCGGCGAATCGGCCGAACCTTTTGATACAGGAGTACATCCATGCTGGTCTTACGCCCAGTCGAGCAGAATGATCTGCCCCAGCTACAGCGCCTGGCCCGCGAGAGCCTGATCGGCGTGACTTCGCTGCCGGATGACAGCGAACACCTGCGCGAAAAAATCGCCGCGTCGTGCGCGTCTTTCGACAGCGCCGCCACAGCCCAGGGGCCGGAAAACTATTTCTTTGTACTGGAAGATCTCGAACGCCAGCAATTGGTCGGCTGCTCGGAAATCCTTGCCACCGCCGGCTTCAAGGAGCCGTTCTACAGCCTGCGCAACCGCCATTTCACCAGTGCATCGCGAGAATTGAACATCGAGCATGGCGTGCCGGCGCTGTCGCTGTGCCATGACCTCAGCGGGCATACCTTGCTGCGCGGTTTCCACATTGACACCGCGTTGGTGCGCACGCCGTTTTCTGAACTGCTGTCGCGAGCGCGCCTGCTGTTCATTGCTGCGCATGCACAGCGGTTCTCCGAGGCGGTGATCACCGAGATCGTCGGCTACAGCGACGAGCAGGGTCACTCGCCGTTCTGGGATGCGCTGGGCAAGCATTTCTTCGACCTGCCGTACGCGGAAGCCGAGCGCCTGTGCGGGTTGCAGAGCCGCACGTTTCTCGCCGAACTGATGCCGCAATACCCGATCTACGTGCCGATGCTGCCGCAAGCGGCGCAGGATTGCATCGGCCGCGTGCACCCGGACGGCCAGGAAGCGTTCGACATCCTCGCGCGGGAAGGCTTCGAAACCAACAGCTACATCGACCTGTTCGACGCCGGCCCGACCCTGTATGCGCGTACCGCAAACATTCGCTCGATCGCTGACAGCCAAACGGTCATTGTCCGCCAACAAGTATCGACCGACGCCCGTGGCCGTTATCTGCTGAGCAATGACGCCCTGCATGACTACCGCGCGATTGTCACCGAACTCGATTATCACCCCGATCAGCCGCTGCCCCTGACGCCCGCCATCTGCGCGGCGCTGAAAGTCAGCGAAGGCAGCTCGATACGGCTGGTCGCTCTGTGAGCCGCGTTAGCCATCGGCGCCTGAATCGGTACGCCAAAGGAGTTGGAGCATGATTGTCCGTCCGGTAAAAGTCAGCGACCTGCCTGCCTTGATGACCCTCGTCGAACAGGCCGGGCCAGGTTTCACCACCCTTCCGGCCAACGAGGACCGACTTGCGCACCGGGTGCGCTGGGCGCAACGGGCGTTCGCCGAACAGGTCGAACGGGCCGATGCCGATTACCTGTTTGTCCTCGAGGATGATGAGCAGCGCGTGGTCGGTGTCAGCGCGATGGCCGGCGCCGTTGGCCTGCGCGAGCCCTGGTACAACTACCGGCTCGGGGTGACCGTCAGTTCGGCACCGGACCTGGGCATTCAGCGGCAGATCCCAACGTTGTTCCTCAACAACGAACTGACCGGGCAATCGGAGCTGTGCTCGCTGTTCCTGCGCCATGACCAGCGCAACGGCAGCAATGGCCGCCTGTTGTCGCTGGGTCGTCTGCTGTTCGTCGCCGAATTTCCGCATCTGTTTGGCGAGAAGATGATAGCCGAACTGCGAGGCAGTGCCGATGAAAACGGTTGCTCGCCATTTTGGGACAGCCTCGGCCGGCACTTCTTCCAGATGGATTTCACCCACGCCGATCACTTGTCCGGCCTGGGCAACAAAGCCTTTATCGCCGAACTGATGCCGCGCCAGCCGCTGTACACCTGCCTCCTCACCGAACAGGCGCAGGCGGCGATAGGCCAGACTCACCCGAACACCCAGCCGGCGTTGAAGATTCTTCAAGCCGAGGGTTTCACGCACAAAGGCTATATCGACATTTTCGACGGTGGCCCGGTCATCGAAGCGCCGATCCGCAGCATCCGCACGGTGCGCGACAGCCTCGAACTGACCCTGAGCCTCGGCACCCCGGACGAGCAGGCGCCGCTATGGCTGATTCACAACCGCCGGCTGGAAAACTGCCGTATCACCGTGGCCCCCGGTCGACTGGTGGGCAACAGCCTGGTTGTCGATCGTCTCACCGCCAAACGCCTGCAACTTCAGCCGGGCAATTCAGTGCGCGCAGTGCTCCTGCCCCATCAACAGCAACATGCCGTGGCGGCCTGATATTTCCAGCACGGGAGATTAAACCTTTCAGCCGCCAGTCCTGCCGCGCAAATTCGTCATGATTCTTGACCCATTCGCGTGATAGCCTTTTCACTCTTCGGCGTTGACACCTTTGCTCAAGCCCTTCCATTCCTTATGTATTGGTGGAACTCGTATGACCAGGCTTTCCCATCAAGATTTGCGCCGTAACTTCCGTCAGCTGCTGGCCTCCGACACCTGCTACCACACGGCTTCGGTGTTCGACCCGATGTCCGCCCGCATCGCCGCTGACCTGGGTTTTGAAGTGGGTATCCTCGGCGGTTCCGTGGCCTCCCTGCAGGTGCTTGGCGCGCCGGACTTCGCCCTGATCACCCTCAGCGAATTCGCCGAACAGGCCACGCGCATTGGCCGCGTCGCCCAATTGCCAGTGATCGCCGACGCCGACCACGGCTATGGCAACGCTCTTAACGTCATGCGCACCATCGTCGAACTGGAACGCGCGGGCGTCGCTGCACTGACCATCGAAGACACCCTGCTGCCCGCGCAATTCGGGCGCAAATCCACCGACCTGATCACCGTGGCCGAAGGCGTCGGCAAGATCCGCGCGGCGCTGGAAGCCCGGGTCGACACCGAGATGGCCATCATCGCCCGCACCAACGCCGGCATTCTGCCGAATCAGGAAATCATCAGCCGCACCCGCCAATATCAGGCGGCGGGCGCTGACGGTATCTGCATGGTCGGCGTGCAGGACTTCGATCAGCTGGAACAGATCGCCGAGCATCTGACCGTGCCGCTGATGCTGGTCACCTACGGCAACCCGGCCCTGCGCGACGACAAACGCCTGGCCGAACTGGGCGTGCGCGTGACCATCGACGGCCATGGCGCCTACTTCGCCGCGATCAAAGCAACCTACGACAGCCTGCGCGAACAGCGGCAGATCTTCACCCAGGCCTCCGATTTGAGCGCGACCGAGTTGACGCACACCTATACCCAGCCGGAGGAATACATTCTCTGGGCCAAGGAGTACATGAGCGTCAAGGAGTGATGCACACGCTGCACCGGCCCCTTCGCGAGCAGGCTCGCTCCCACAGTTGAAATGCGGTCCCCTGTGGGAGCGAGCCTGCTCGCGAAAGCGTCTATTGCGGCACCGCTAAACCGGCGTCTTATACCCCTCCTACCGCTGCGCCGCCCGCGCCTGAATCACATTCAGAATCGCGCAGCCCTCGCGCATCAGCAGATGAACCGCGCTGGTCACCCGCGTCAGATCACAATCGGAGATGCCCTTGAGGTTGAGGCTGGCGAAAGTGTCGGCCAGATCGCGCACGACCACAAACCGGTGCATCGCACAGGCGGCCATGTCGCTGAGTTCTGTATGGGTATTGATGAAAAGCACCGGCGATTCGGCGTCGTAGGTGTCGATGGGGAGGTAGCGCGGCATTACCTGGTCGGTCATAGAGTTCACTCCAGAAAGGTCAGGTTCTGTATTCGACCGGCCAAGATCGTCGCAGAGTTATCTGCGAACGGAGACTATAAGAGCCGCGCCCGACGGCCGCAACGAGAGCTTCTGTCGGACTTTTCGGTATTTTTTGTGCGCCGTCCTCGACTGCCACTTTTCCCACAAAAGCCCCTCACCCTAGCCCTCTCCCAGAGGGAGAGGGGACTGATTGGGGGATGCTCTGGATCTACGCCGACGTGAGAGATCGCGTTGAATGCGAATTTGAATTCAACTTGATCTGGCGGTTGCCACATGGACCACAAACAACGCGGTCAGTCCCCTCTCCCTCCGGGAGAGGGTTAGGGTGAGGGGCCGATTTCTCTGGCACCCCGCCCGGCCTCGTCACACCGCAAACCCCATCACCGCGGCTTGGCCAACTCCATGATCATCCGTGACAACAAATAAATCCGCGGCGCCACGCTCGCCACCTCGGCATATTCCTCAGGCGTGTGAATATTGCCGCCGACAATGCCGAAGCCATCCAGCGTCGGTGTCCCTACGCCTGCGGACAGACTGGCATCCGCCGCGCCACCACTGCCCTCCTCGGTCAGCTTGCGGCCAATCTCGCCGTAAATTCCCTGGGCCATGGCCATCAGGCGATCCGACTCAGCGGTCTGTGGCATCGGCGGCAAACCGCGCTGCAAGGACGTTTTCACTTCGGTATCGGCAATCAACTTGTCCTGCGAGACCCGCGCCAGATCCTTCTCGATGCGATCAAATTCCTCCGGCACTGCCGCGCGCACATCCGCCTTGGCCGTGGCCTGATCAGGAATCACGTTGGTGCGATCGCCGGCCTTGAGCACGGTGAAGTTGATGGTGGTCTTCTTCGCCTCGTCACCGAGCTTGCCCAGTTGCAGAATCTGATGCGCCGCTTCCATCGCCGCGTTCCGTCCCAACTCTGGCGCGACGCCGGCGTGGGCGGCCTTGCCTTTGACTTCGACCAGCGCCGTCGCACTGCCCTTGCGCCACACCACCAGGCCATCGGCCGGGCGCCCCGGTTCGAGGTTGAGGGTGACGTCGTGCTGTTTGGCGGTTTTCTTGATCAGGTCGGTGGCGACGTCCGAGCCGGTTTCTTCGCTGGCATCCAGCAGGAAGGTGATCTGCGCGTAATCCTTGAAGTCGAGGTTCTTCAGCACTTTCAATGCGTAGATGCCGGCGACGATGCCGCCCTTGTCGTCCATTACACCCGGCCCGTAGGCGCGGCCGTCCTTGATGTGGAAAGGCCGCTCGGCGGCGGAGCCTTCCTTGAACACAGTGTCCATGTGCGCCATCAGGAGAATCTTCGCTTTCCCGGTGCCTTTGAGCGTGGCCAGCACGTGGTTGGATTTTTCCGGGGTGTTGGGCACCAGTTCGATGGTGGCGCCGAGTTTTTTCAGTTCATCAATGGCAATGTCGCTGACCTGTTTCAGGCCCGGCTCATAACCTGAGCCGGAGTCGATATTGACCAGTCGCTCCAACATTTTCAGGGCTTCGGGCTGATACTGCTCGGCATCGGCGAGCACTTGTTTGTGCGGTTCGGCGGCGTTTGCTGCCGAGAATGCGAGGGACAGACCGAGGCTGGCGGCCAGCAGAGAGCGGGGAAAGGAGAACGTCATGAAGCAGTCCTTGTTTCGTGTCGGAGGGATTCAACCGTAACCGACATCGGCGCAAGGCTCTATAGCGGATGCGACACTGATCTAACCGACAACACATACCCCGGTGGGAGCGAGCCTGCTCGCGAAGGCGTCGTGGCAAACGATATTGATACCGCCTGACCCAGCGCTTTCGCGAGCAGGCTCGCTCCCACAGGTATCAGCTCGCCCGTCAGACCGAATCCAGCAGCGCCTGCCTCGGCTTGTTGTCGCTGTTGCAGATCACCCGATTGCGCCCACTGGCCTTGGCTTCGTACAACGCCTGATCGGCCTCATCCAGCCAACGCGTGGCGTCGGCATGGCTCGGGTCGTACGCGGCCAGGCCAATGCTCAGACTGACCTTCAACGCGGGGTTCTGCTCGTAGCCCATCACCGCAAAACGCTCGCGCAAGGCTTCCATCGCCTGAGCCGCGTTGAACAGTGGCAGCTCCGGCAAAATCACGCAGAACTCGTCCCCGCCATAGCGCCCCGCCACATCCGTGGCGCGAAGATTCTGTTTGAGCAGTTTGCTCAACTGGCGCAGGACGATATCGCCAGCGACATGCCCATAGGTGTCATTGATCGCTTTGAAGTGGTCGATGTCGATCAGCGCAATCGCCGCGCCCTGCTGCTGGCGTTTGCAGCGCTGGAACGCGAGGTTCAGCTGATCCTTCCACGCGCCGTGATTGAGCAGGCCGGTGAGGCTGTCGGTGCGACTCAACGCCAGCAGCTCGCGCTTGTGCCGACCGAGGGTCGAGGCCTGGCGAAAGCAGATCCAGCCCAGCGCCAGCGGATACAGCAACAGCAACGGCAAACAGGCGTACAGCTGCAGCGGCGTTGTTGGCGGGATGAACGCCGGCGCAAACACCACCAGCCCTACGCCCATACCGAGCAACTGCACCGCCGTACCCGCCAGCAAAAACCGCCCGCCACCGATGGCGACGTTGTTCATCGCCATCATCGAAATCGTGGTTGCGCTGGGCAAGGGATTGAACTGCATGGCGGCGACCCAGAAGCCGCCCATGAATGCATCGATCAGCAAATTGCGGTGTTCGGCGCGAAACGGCACGCTCGAGCTTCGCGCCCATTGAAAGGCCAGATGCGGCCAGACCAGGCCGTTGAACAGCATCAGGCCCCACACCCACAGCGGCGGATCAAGCGCGTGCATCGCCACGCTGACACACATCAGCCCGAGCAGCAGCCCGAACACCCGCGACCTGTAAAGCCTCCTGGCCAGTGAAAGTCCCTTTCCTCGCGTATTTCCCATAAGGGCCTCGACCGCGCGATGCATGGTTACATCCCGACAAGGATGTGTCCGGAGTCTATCAGGGCGCCGTTAAATAGCCATCACCGGCCAGAGGCCTGAATAGAGCGCTATCAGCGCCGCACGCGCGGCCCAGAGTTGGCTATAAATGAAAGAGGGGAAATGGAAAAACAACTATAAAAAGGGGGCACATGCATACCTACGCTGTGTTGATCATCGGCAGCGGTTTCGGCGGCCAGTGCGCGGCGGTCAACCTGCTCAAGGCCGGAATCGACGACTTTCGCGTTCTTGAACGACGCGACTTCTTCGGCGGCACCTGGTGCCAGAACACCTACCCCGGCGCAGCGGTGGACGTGCCGTCGCCGCTGTATTCGCTGTCATTCGCGCCCTACCGCTGGTCGCAGATGTTCGCCGAACAGGCGGAACTGCGTCGCTACACCGAACAGGTGATCGAGCAGTTCGGTTTACGCGAGCGCGTGGAACTGGGGGCGGATGTCGAGCGCGTCGAGTGGGACGAAGCGGAAAAGCATTGGTTGGTGCACACCCGCGCCAGAGGTACTTTCCGAACCCAATTCCTGATCAATGCTTCCGGGCCGTTGAGTCAGCCGGTCATCCCCAACTTTCCTGGGATGGATCGCTTTCAAGGCAAGACTTTCCACACAAACAATTGGGATCACAGCTACGACTATCGCGGTAAACGCGTGGCGATCGTCGGCAGTGGTGCCAGCGCCGCGCAGGTGATCCCGGCGATTGCGCCACAAGTCGAACACCTGCATGTATTCCAGCGCACGCCGCATTGGGTGCTGCCGCGTGCCGATCGCAAATTCGGCCGTTTCCAGCGCTGGCTGCTCGGTCTAAAGCCGGCGTACAAGCTGCTGCGCTGGCTGATCTACTGGCAATTCGAAACCCGGGTGATCGCCTTCAAATACTCGAGACCGGCGATTCATCTGGTCCAACAACATGCGCTGCGTTTTCTCAAGCGCCAGGTTCCGGACCCGCTGCTGCGGCAAAAACTCACTCCGGACTTCACCATCGGCTGCAAACGCGTTTTGGTGTCCAGCACGTACTACCCGGCGCTGAGCCGCGCCAACGTCACGTTGCACAGTCGCGAGCACGGCATCGCTTCGATCGACGAAAGCGGGATCAACAGCGTGGACGGCGAGCATCTCGATGTTGATCTGATCGTCTGGTCCACCGGTTACGACGCCACCGACGGGGTGATTTCCTACCCGGTCAGCGGCAAAAACGCGGTGCAACTCAGAGATGTCTGGGCCGAATACCCGCGCGCCTACCTCGGCACCAGCCTGCCGGATTTCCCCAACCTGTTTATCGTCACCGGGCCGAACACCGGCATTGGCCACACTTCGGCGCTGTTCATCATCGAATCGCAGATGAACTACATCCTCGACTGCATCCGCACCGTACGGGCCAAAGGCCTGCGCAGCATCGAAGTGCGCCGTGACGCAGAACGTACCTACACTGCAATGATCCACCGGGAAATGCAGCGCACGGTGTGGAAGTCCGGTGGTTGCCACAGTTGGTACCAGAGCAAGAGCGGTCATGTGATCGCGATGTTTCCCGGCTTCAGTTTCAGCTATCACCTGCTGACCCGGGCGCTGAAACCGGCCGACCATATTTTGTCCTGAACACGTAAAAGGAAGACGTCGATGCTTTTGCTGTTTGTCGCACTCGCGGTTTTCGTGGCCTGGAGCTGGTTGAGTTACCCGGCGGTCGGCCATTGGCTGTACGACCTGGCCATGGCCAGCGAGGCCAGGTTGTACAAACTGCACAAGATCGAAGTGCCGATCGCCGAGATGACCGTGTCGACCTGGCAAGGCGGGCCGTACGAGGCGTCCAGCGCGATCCTGATGCTGCACGGCTTCAGCGCCGATAAAAACCTCTGGCTGCGCTGCGCCCGGCACTTCGTCCGTCAGTATCGGGTGATCATTCCGGATCTGGCCGGCCACGGTGAGACTGGCTTCAAGGCTGGCGGCGGTTACGATATTGCGGTTCAGGCCAAACGCATGATTCAGCTGCTCGATGTCTGCGGCGTAGAGAAAGTCCACGTCATTGGCAACTCCATGGGCGGCTACATTGCCGCGTGGCTGGCAGCGACCTATCCGGAGCGAATCGCCTCGCTGGCATTGATTGACCCGGCCGGCGTCACCGCTCCGGAGCCAAGCGACATGGAGCGCCATCTGGCGCGCGGGCACAACCCGTTCCTGATCAACTCCCGCGAAGAATTTCAGCGCTTCTACGCGATGACCATGGAGTCGCCGCCGTGGGTGCCGAAACTGGTGCTGGACGCCGTCGCCCAGCGCTACGAGCAACAGCGTGACGAGCTCGAAGAAATCTTCCGCGACTTCCGCGCCAGCCCGCCGATGGAGCCGAAACTGGCCGAGATCCAATGCCCGGCGCTGTTGCTCTGGGGACGCAAGGATCGCCTGATCGACGTCAGCAGCGTGCCGGTGTGGAGCAAAGGCATCGCCAATCTCGAAGTGGATGTGTGGGATCACGTCGGGCACATGCCGATGGTCGAACAGCCGGGAAATACCGCGCGGCTGTACGGGGAGTTTCTGGAACGACAGCGATGAACATGGATATTCGCAATGCCCCAGGTGGCGCAACTGATCGTTCCCATGCTCTGCGTGGGAATGCCTCAGGGGACGCTCTGCGTCCAGTGACGCGGAGCGTCACGGGCTACATTCCCACGCAGAGCGTGGGAACGATCAGCGGAGACAGAAGGTTGGCGTTCCCATGAACATTCTTTACGACGAACGCCTCGACGGTCCGTTGCCCGAGGTGAACAAGGGCGAATTGCTCAAGGCTCTGCAACAAGCCCTGCCGGACCTGGACATCCTCTGGCGCGAAGATGAACTCAAACCCTACGAATGCGACGGTCTCTCCGCCTACCGCACCACGCCGATGCTGGTCGCCCTGCCCCGGCGTCTGGAGCAAGTGCAAACCCTGCTGAAACTCTGCCATCAGAACAACGTGCCCGTGGTCGCGCGGGGTGCCGGCACTGGGTTGTCCGGCGGCGCGCTGCCACTGGAAAAGGGCCTGCTGCTGGTGATGGCGCGGTTCAACAACATCCTGCACATCGACCCCGCTGCACGTATCGCGCGGGTTCAGCCGGGGGTGCGCAATCTTGCTATCTCCCAGGCGGCGGCCCCATTTGGCTTGTATTACGCACCGGATCCGTCATCGCAGATCGCCTGCTCGATCGGCGGCAACGTCGCGGAAAACGCTGGTGGCGTGCATTGCCTCAAGTACGGCCTGACCGTGCACAACGTGTTGAAAATCGAAGTACTGACCATCGAGGGCGAACGTCTGACGCTGGGCTCCGAGGCGCTCGATTCAGCCGGTTTTGACCTGCTCGCCTTGTTCACCGGCTCCGAAGGCCTGCTGGGGATCATCACCGAAGTCACGGTGAAACTGCTGCCCAAACCGCAAGTCGCCAAGGTCCTGCTCGGCAGTTTCGATTCAGTCGAGAAGGCCGGCCGAGCGGTTGCCGAAATCATCGCTGCCGGGATCATTCCCGGAGGCCTGGAAATGATGGACAACCTGGCCATCCGCGCCGCCGAAGACTTCATCCACGCCGGCTATCCGGTCGACGCCGAGGCGATTCTGCTGTGCGAACTCGACGGCGTCGAAGCCGACGTGCACGACGATTGCCTGCGCGTACGGGAAGTGATGACAGCGGCCGGCGCCACTGAAGTGCGCCAGGCCCAGGACGAGGCTGAACGCGTGCGTTTCTGGGCCGGACGCAAAAACGCGTTCCCGGCGATTGGTCGATTGTCGCCCGATTATTACTGCATGGACGGCACCATCCCGCGCCGCGAATTGCCCGCTGTGCTGCAAGGTATCGCCAGCCTCGGCGAGGAATATGGCTTGCGCGTGGCCAACGTGTTCCACGCCGGCGACGGCAATATGCACCCGCTGATTCTGTTCGACGCCAACCAGCCGGGGGAGCTGCATCGCGCCGAGGCATTGGGCGGCAAGATCCTCGAATTGTGCGTGAAAGTCGGCGGCAGCATCACTGGCGAGCACGGCGTCGGCCGCGAAAAAATCAATCAGATGTGCGCGCAGTTCAACAGCGACGAGTTACTGCTGTTTCATGCAGTGAAAGCCGCGTTCGATCCGCAGGGCCTGCTCAATCCCGGCAAGAACATTCCGACCCTGCACCGCTGCGCCGAATTCGGCGCGATGCACATTCACGCCGGGCAACTGCCCTTCCCCGAGCTGGAGCGATTCTGATGGCTGATTTCGACGCCGCCAACGCCCTGCTCGATCAGGTCAACGCCGCGCGGGCCAATGCCACGCCGCTGAAGATTCAGGGCGGCAACAGCAAGGCCTTTCTCGGTCGCGAGGTGGTCGGCGAAGTGCTCGACACCCGTGCTCATCGCGGCATCGTTCAATACGATCCGACCGAACTGGTGGTCACCGCACGTGCCGGCACGCCGTTGTCCGAGCTGCTTGCGGCGCTGGATGAGGCCGGGCAAATGTTGCCCTGCGAACCGCCGTCCTTCGCCGACAGCGCCACGGTCGGCGGCATGGTCGCCACGGGACTGTCCGGACCTCGCCGGCCGTGGTCCGGCTCGGTACGCGACTTCGTTCTCGGCACGCGGGTAATCACCGGCCTCGGTCAGCATCTGCGCTTCGGTGGCGAAGTGATGAAAAACGTCGCCGGTTATGACCTTTCGCGACTGATGGCCGGCAGTTTCGGTTGCCTCGGCGTGCTCACCGAAGTGTCGCTGAAAGTCCTGCCGAAACCGCGCCAGTGCCTGAGCATTCGCCTCGATATCGACTGCGCTCGGGCCTTGAGCAAACTTGCCGAATGGGGCCAGCAACCGCTGCCGATCAGTGCTGCGTGCCACGATGGCCGGAGCCTGTATCTGCGTCTGGAAGGCGGCGAAGGTTCGGTGACGGCGGCGCATCAACGCCTGGGTGGCGAGCCGCTGGACTCGGTTTTCTGGCGCGACCTCAACGAACAGCGCCTGAGTTTTTTCGACGAAGGCTTGCCGCTGTGGCGCCTGTCATTGCCGAACAATCTCGGCCCGCTCGAGCTGCCCGGCGAGCAACTGATCGACTGGGCCGGCGCGCAACGCTGGGTGAAATCCGATAGCAATGAGATTCACGCACTCGCCCATTCCTTGGGCGGCCATGCAACGTGCTTTACCCACGGTGCCACCGACTCGCCGTTTCAACCCTTGGCGCCAACCTTGCTGCGCTACCACCGGCAACTCAAGGCGCAACTCGACCCGCAAGGGCTGTTCAACCCCGGACGCATGTACGCGGAGGTCTAGCCATGCAAACCACCCTCAGCGAGCAATCGCGAAAATTGCCCCGGGCTGGCGAAGCGGAAAAGATCCTGCGCACCTGCGTGCATTGCGGCTTCTGCAACGCGACGTGCCCGACCTATCAATTGCTCGGCGATGAACTCGATGGCCCGCGCGGGCGCATTTACCTGATCAAGCAAGTGCTGGAAGGCGCACCGGCCACCGAGCAGACGCAACTGCATCTGGATCGTTGCCTGTCGTGCCGCAACTGCGAAACCACCTGCCCGTCCGGCGTCGATTATCACAACCTGCTCGACATTGGCCGCGCGGTAGTCGACAGCGCGGTGCCGCGCCCGGCCGCTCAGCGCTTGCTGCGCGAAGGCTTGCGTGCGTTGGCGCCGAATCCCGGTTTGTTCAAAGGCTTGCTGCGCATGGGCGCGACCTTTCGACCGCTGCTGCCGCGCCTGCTGGAAAGCAAACTGCCGCAACACTTGGGTGTTATGGGGTCGCGCCCCGCTCCTCGGCATCCGCGCCGGGTGTTGTTGCTCGAAGGCTGCGTGCAACCGGGCCTGTCGCCGAACACCAATGACGCGACCGCGCGGGTGCTCGATCGTCTGGGCATCAGCGTCACTCCGGTGAGCGAGGCCGGTTGCTGCGGTGCGCTCGACTATCACCTCGACGCCCAGGCCAAAGGTCTTGACCGCGCTCGACAGAACATCGACGCTTGGTGGCCGCACTTGCAGAATGGCGCCGAAGCCATCGTGCAAACGGCCAGCGGTTGTGGCGCGTTCATCAAGGATTACGGGCATTTGCTTGCGGACGATCCGGTCTATGCCGACAAGGCTCGGCAGATCAGCGAAATGACTCGGGATCTGGTGCAAATCATCGCCGAGGAACCGCTGGAGCAAGTGTGCGCCGCCAGCGAACGACGCATCGCTGTGCATTGCCCGTGCACTTTGCAGCACGCACTGAAACTCGGCGGCGCCGTGGAAGCCGTGCTGACCCGACTCGGCTTCAACCTCACGCCGGTACCGGATGGCCATTTGTGCTGCGGCTCGGCGGGCACTTACTCGCTGACCCAACCGGTGCTGGCGCGGCAACTGCGTGACCATCGACTCAACGCCCTGGAAAGCGGCCGACCGGAGTTGATCGTCACTTCCAATGTGGGCTGTCAGAGCCATCTGGCGAGCGCCGGGCGCACACCGGTCAGACACTGGATCGAGCTGGTGGATCAGTCGTTGGCAGAATGAAGTTCGTAGGATTCTTCGTTTGCCCGCGTGGGCGAAGGCTGCGATCTTTTCGGGCATCCATTTCGTCACCGTGGCAGGAATTTTTTTCATGACCGTGCAGCCGTTCGTCAGCCCCGACCTGATCCGCCAACGCTTCTCCCGAGCGATGTCCGACATGTACCGCGAAGAGGTGCCGCTGTACGGCGCGCTGATGGAACTGGTGGAAAAAACCAACCGCGAAGTGCTGGCACGTCAGCCTGACATCGCCGGACAGCTCAAGCGCACCGGCGAAATCGAACGCCTGGACATGGAACGCCACGGCGCCATCCGCGTCGGCACCGCGAGCGAGCTGGCCACCCTCGCCCGCCTGTTTGCAGTGATGGGCATGCAGCCAGTGGGTTATTACGACCTGACTCCGGCGGGTGTGCCGGTGCATTCAACGGCGTTTCGCGCGGTGCATGAAGAAGCGCTGCAGGTCAGCCCGTTTCGCGTGTTTACCTCGTTGCTGCGCCTGGAGCTGATTGAAGACGCCGAATTGCGTTCGTTTGCCGAGTCGGTACTGGCCCGTCGTTCGATTTTTACTGAAGAGGCGTTGCGCCTGATTGAACAGGCGGAAACGGCAGGCGGACTGAATGACGACGAAGCCGCAGAATTCGTCCGACAGGCCCTGGAGACTTTTCGCTGGCACCACAGCGCCACCGTCAGTGCCGCGCAGTACCAGAAACTCAGCGCTCAGCACCGCTTGATCGCCGATGTCGTTGCGTTCAAAGGCCCGCATATCAATCACCTGACCCCGCGCACGCTGGACATCGACACCGTTCAGGAGCAGATGCCTGCCCATGGCATCACACCCAAAGCGGTGATCGAAGGTCCACCACGCCGCAATTGCCCGATCCTGCTGCGCCAGACCAGCTTCAAAGCGCTGGACGAGCCGATCGCCTTCACCGATCAGCCCGAAACCCGTGGCAGCCACAGCGCGCGCTTCGGCGAAATCGAACAACGCGGCGCAGCTCTGACACCCAAGGGTCGCGCGCTGTATGACCGCTTGTTGAATGCCGCTCGCGATGAACTGGGCGACTTCCCCAATGAAGCCAATGCCGCACGCTACGACGCGCTGATGACGCAGCACTTTGCCGAATTTCCTGACAGCATCGAGGGCATGCGCGAACAGGGGCTGGCGTACTTTCGTTATTTCGCTACGGAAAAGGGCATCGCGGCGCACGGACTTGGCGAATCGTCACTGGAGGATTTATTGCGCGAAGGCTATGTGAAAGCGGAGCCGCTGGTGTACGAAGATTTCCTGCCGGTGAGCGCGGCGGGGATTTTTCAGTCGAACCTGGGGGATGCCGCACAGGCGCATTACGCCGAACACTCCAATCGACATGCTTTCGAACAGGCGCTGGGGCGTTCGACCATCGATGAGTTGGGGTTGTATGCCGAGACGCAACGGCGGTCGATTGAGGAATGTGCCGAAGTGCTGCGGATCAAACTGACCTGAATTTGCGCCGTTCTATTGTAGGAGTGAGCCTGCTCGCGATAGCGGTGTAACAGTCGCCGATGATGTGACTGGAAAGACGCCTTCGCGAGCAGGCTCGCTCCCACAGGTTTTGCGGATGGACCGCCGTTCAGGACAAGCGACAAAACCAAATGGTCGCTGCATCTATTGGAAAACAATGTCGGATCTGAATTATCCCGCTTGTTTTCACAAACCAATCAGATCGGCAAATTAAGCTTCACCTAAGCTTCCCCCGCTAGCATCCCGGCTCATCAACCTGTCGTCTTGAGCCGTGATGAGTCCCTCCGACATGAAAGCCTTCGATCTGCCTACCCAGCCGCATCCCGACTTCAGTCTGGTTCTGGTCAATTACAAAACCCCGGACATCACTCGCATGTGTCTGGAGCTGTTGCGCGAGCATGTTCAGGCGCAGGGCATTCCAGTGTGGGTGGTGGATAACGATTCGGCGGATGCCAGCCTCGATTATTTGCGTTCGCTGGACTGGATCAATCTGATCGAGCGGCCGTCGCCCGGTAAGGAAATGGGGCATATTGCCCATGGCAAGGCGCTGGATCTGGCCTTGGCGAAAGTTGAGACCGATTATTTGTTTCTGCTGCACACCGATACCTTTGTCTACGACATGGAAGTGTTCGCGATGATGATGCGCGAATGCACGAAAAGTGCGGACATGGCGGCGGTGGGTTGTGTTGAGCAACTTGATCGTGGGTTACTGCGTGATACCTGGCGGTTAACTTCGCGGTTCTGCAAACATCATGTTCGTCGGCTAAAAGTTCATTTCGGCCTGCGTTCGAAACCACCACGCCCGTATAAAGAAACGCATCTGAAAAGTTTCTGTACGCTGTGGAATGCGCGTTTGATGAAGTCGCTCGGGCTGCACTTCTGCATGGATGAGGAGGTGCCTGGTTACACGCTTCAGGATCGAATGGTCGGGTTGGGCTATGGCGTCAGGTTTCTCTCGCCGCGGAAGATCTTCCGCTACCTTGATCACATCCAGGCCGGCACCGTCGCGGCGGCAGGCACATATGGCAAGGATCATCGCCGTACAAAAATGTACCAGCAGACACTCAAGCGCTTGCAGGGGCAGCATGGCAAAACCGGTATGCAAGCTTCGACTTGATCGAAAACAATAAAAAAGGGCGACTGCAAAGTCGCCTTTTTTGTTTGCAGATTCTGTATACAACTTTCGTCAGTAGTGGAGTTCGCCCAGTGTTACGGCCTGGCAATCCTTGCACCGGTAAAGAGCCCTGACACTGGGCGAACGCCGAGGATTTTAATTCAAACAAGTGGACCTGTCGTCATGGGCAAACATGAAATTTTTGCACTGAAAATTTAAAAACTGTGTTTTACCGATTTATCCCGGGAATTGTCTTACAAAAAACTTTATATGATTGCTCTCATACATAAAGTTATACAAGAGCAATAAACTTGTAGAGTTAATACTCAACTATCGTGCTGACTGGTCACTTTCAGGATATCGGTGTAAGTGACAATAACGCTCTGCCCTACTTTCAGATCTTTCAACTTGGCCTGAATCTCCGGCTTCTTCACATCGAGCGTCTTCGATTGTCCGGACGGATCTTGGAGGGTGACCTGATTGGTCTTCAAATCGATTTTGCTGATTTTCAGCTGCACCTGAACCTGACGATAGGCCTCGCCGCCCGGGTTATCGCTGCCCGGGGCCTTGCGCAGTTCGCCGGTACGTTCGGTGGTGCCTGGCAGACCTTTATCCACGTCTGTATCGAGATAAGCGGCGACAGATCGCTGCACCTCGATCTTCACCAGGTCCCCTACTTTGAGATTGGCAAGATTTTTCGCTTTGTCGCTGAGCTGAACGTGGACCTGACGTCCCTCGGGGCCTTCCAGCACGACCTGGTGATGGGCCGGGTCGACGGCGAGCACTTTGGTGGTAACGGAATCGGCCTCAACGACGGCGGATAACGGAATGTCGGCAGCTAAAGCGCCGAAACTGGCAGCAGAAAGCAGCGTTGCGAGAGTGATGGCCTTGGCCAGAGCGTCGAGCTTCATATGCATTACTTTCCCTGTGATGAAATGGCGACGCCCACCGCCGAAACGACTTCAGCAGCAGGCGTGCCAGTGAGCATAGACGCTGTTCAGGGCTTGACTTGGGTTTGTGGCCCACGGGTATGTGGCTTGGCAGTCTCTTGGGCGGTGGATTCGCCACTCGGCGTGCCTTTGCCGCTGTCCTGCCGCTGCTTGGGATCGGTCGGGCGCAGGGCATCATTGTCGCGCTCGGTTTCGCCGGCCGGGCGTGGCTCGTCGGGGTTGTCGTTCTGGTTGTTGGTGGTATTCATGGCAGGAGTCCTCAGGCTTCGGGATCTTCGAGTTCGCGGGCGACGTTGACCTCGGGTGACTGCTTGTGCAGATCGTCGGCTTTGGCGCGCATCAACTGCCATTGCTCAAGATCGATTGCGCCTTGGCCGAGCAGGTCATCGGCGATGCGTTGCAGATCGAGGTAGTGAGCGTCAGGGGAGTTCTGCCAGTAGGCTTGATCGTCGAACAGACGCTGCCAGGTGTCGAGGTCTGGGGGTTGCAGGTCGTCGCTCATGGGTGAGTCCGAAAATGGCGGGTTTCTGGGTAGAGCGGAGAGCGCTGGCGAGAGTTCCAGTCAGTTAACTCAGCGGTCACAGCGCTGACGCTTTCGCGAGCAGGCTCGCTTGTATGGTTAGACTTGAAGGGGTGGTGGGACGAACAGTTCGCATCTGACTGCTGTAACAGTACAGACCGTGGGAGACCTCGCCCCACCCCTTCCACCAAAAGCGCCGATAGAGAATGCTTCGTTCAAGCGACGATAGAAACAAGCCTGCGCCTCTGGGTGAAACCCCTACAAGTCGTAAAACCTTAGCGTGGAGAAGTGTCAGTGGCAATGCGCGTGTCGAAGTCAATTGTGGGTGTGGACGTCGCCAAAGCTGAACTTGTTATTTATTTAGCAGATCCAGATCTGCTCACCTCGATAACCAATGAAAAGCCCGTCATAAAGCGCTGGCTTAAAACGTTGCCGGGACCCACCGCCATAGCTGTTGAGGCGACAAATGTTTATCACGTCGACTTGGTTGAGTTGGCTCATGAGTCAGGCCACGACGTTTTCATCATCGACGGTTTTCAACTCAGTAATTATCGTAAAGGTGTCGGTGGCCGTAGTAAAACGGACGCATCTGACGCCCGTCTTCTCGCCCGTTTTCTAAAAAATGAAGGCGAAGATTTACGCCCCTGGACCCCACCTCCGGCGGTCTACGGCAAGCTGCAAAGCCTTCTACGACGTAGAGCTTCGCTGATACAGGCCAAAACCAGCCTGACCCAGAGCTGGGCAAATGACGCCAGCTTGAAAGCCGTGTTCGCAACTTTCGTAAAGTCCATGGAAAGGCTGGATTTGCTAGTTCAGAAAAAGCTCAAGGAAATCTTGCGTGAAGCTGGTTTGCTGGAAGAAGTTGCCAGATGCCAAGCCATCGAAGGTATAGGCTTTCTAACTGCAACTGCTTTGGTCATGGCATACAACCGAGGCGACTTTACCAGTGGCGACTCTTATGTCGCGTTTTTAGGCATGGATCTGAGAGTGAGCGACTCGGGCCAAAAAAATGGCCGTAGATATTTAACCAAGCGCGGATGCTCGGAGGTGCGACGGTTACTGCATAACGCCGCCATGTCAGCCTGCCGATCAAATGCCTGGAAGGCGTTCTACAACCACCATCTCAGCTGTGGAAAAGCGACTACACAGGTACTGGTGATGCTCAGCCGTAAACTCGCCCGCATAGCGTTCGCCCTGATGAAAAACCAGAGCGAATATCAATCGAAAGGGGCAGTTATCGCTTGAGGATAACCATAGAATCTCCCACAGGGAAGAAAGCGGTGCCGCCGTTAATACCCGGTCATTTCCAGATAGCCCTGGCCAGGATGGCTGCCATCGACCTTCACCGGCCCTTCCCAATAGGGAATACGCAAATCCATCCACGCATTGCGGTTGATCGCGTCAACGCTGATATCGAGTTTCTTGTCAGGAATGCGGATCGACCATTTCACCGGCATCGGTCGATCGGCAACCTTTGCCGTGTCCTGCGGCACAAGGCTGATCTGCTCGCTGCGCAACGTCTGAATCTGCCCGTCAGCGGCGATCCAGGTGCCGGTCAGATAAGGCGCGCCGGTCTTCTGCCGCATGCGATAAAGCATCACGTGTTCGCCGCTGTCCAGATGCAGCGAGAACCAGTCCCAGCCAGTTTGATTGGCGGTGAGTGGCTGACTGCTCCACTCGCGATCGAGCCACGCCGGGCCGCTAACGGTGTAGGCCTGGCCGTCGATCTGCAGCGTGCCGCTGGCCTGGAAAAATGGCTGGCTGTAGTAATACGACGCCTGGCCTTCTTCGGATTTTTGGCTGAAACCGTTGTCGCCCTGCAGCACCAGCGGTCGGCTGGAGGTAAGGCGCAGTTGATAAGCGAAATTCTTGTCACGAGCACTGAGTTGCATATCGCTCAACGGATCCTGCGCCTGACTGGCAAACATCCAGTCATCGATCCACGCCTCGAACGGCGCCAAGCGCACGCCGGCCTGGCCTACTCCGCCCCGGGCGTAGCGCTCGGCGGCATGATGCACCGAGCGCGAAGTGACTGCCGCATGGCCCAGCCAGATCGTTTGGTTGCCCCAACCGGCCTGCTCGGCGACGGGTTTCAGGGCGCTGCGAAACAGCGTCCATTGCACGCCGAAATCATTGCCCTGCTGATCCTTGAGGTTGGCGGTGACGTACCACCACTCAATGCGAAAACCATCATGCGCGCCATGATCGGCCGGAAAGCTGAATACCCGACCGGGCACCACTGGGGTGAAGGATTGCGCCTGATCGCCCATGCCGGCAAAACCCTTTTCCTCGGGTGCAGGCTGATCGCAGCCAGCGAGCAGCAGCGCAATCATCAGCACGAGCCATTTAGTCCTCATGGGCAAACGTCCTCAGCAAGTCCGCCGGTTGCGTGCGGTACAGCGAATACAGCGGCCATGCCGAAGCCAACAGAGTCGCCAGCAAGGCCAGGCCCATCAGTTGCAGCAACTGCAACGGGAACACCCGCAACGGCAGGCGCCAGCCGAATGCCTGCACGTTGATCACCGCATCCAGGCACCACGCCAGGGCGATGCCCAACGGCAGCGCCAACAGCAACGTCAATACGGCAAGCAGCCAGGTCTGACCGAGGTTGAGCAGCATCAATTGTTTGCGCGTAACGCCCAGCGCCCACAGCGGTGCGAGCTGACTGAGGCGACTCTGGCTCTGAGTGAGCAGACTGATGAACAGCGCCACGCCAGCCACGGCCAAGGTCAGGCTGTTCAAAGCTGCTGTCGCAGCAAATGTGCGTTCAAAGACTTGCACCGACCAGCCCTTGAGCCGCGCCTGATCGACGATGCGGTTGTCATCCAGCGCAAAACGCGCCTGCAAGGCGTTGAGCAGCGCCGGAATCTGCGCTGGGTCGATACGCAGATTGAAGCGGTTCGGCGTGAGTTGCGGCCAGCCGCGCAGCAGGTGCTCACTGCTGATCAGCACGTGCCCCTTCGGATTGCCGTAGTCGGCGTAGATGCCGACGATGCGCGGCGACCATGTGCCGTTCGGCGTGGGAATGTTCAGATGCTCGCCCGGCTTCACTTTCAGGCGTCGCGCCAGTTGTTCGCTGAGCATCACCGCATCGTCCGTGGCCAGTTTGCCCCACGGATCGCTGCCACTGCTGTCGAGCAACGGCCAATGCTGGCGATAGTAGGAGTGGTCGATGATGCCGTAGACATCGGCCGGCCAGCCTTGCAGCGTCACCGAAACCTGCCAGTTGGGCAGCACAGCGGTCACGTCGGGCTGCTGCTTGAGCCAACTGTGCATCTCGCGGGCCTGCGCCGGATTGGCCGGGTTGATGTACAACTCGGCGCTCAGGCGTTGTTCGAGCCAGTCGTTGAAGGTCTGGCGAAAACCGGCGGTCATGCTACCGGCGCCGATATTGGCGGCGAGCGCCAACAGCAGCGCCATCAGCGCCAGACTCAGGGCTGGCAATTGCTGGCGGCAGTCGGCGAGAAACCACTGGCCGAGCACCGAACGACTGCGCCCGAGCAACGGGTTCAACAACGCGCTGAGCAACACCGGCAAGGCCAGAGCGGCACCGAGCAACAGCCCGGCCATGAGCACGAAACCGCTGCTCAGGCTGTCGCCCCAGATCAGCGCCGCCAGCGCAATTGTCAGCAGCGCTGTCGCCAGCCAACCCTGTCGGCGCAACCAGCGCGAATACTGTTGATGCCACGCCTGCGGATCGGCCACCGCCAGCAATGGCAGGCGCGCCGCCCGCAGCAGACTGTTGGCCCCGGCCAGCAACGCGCCGAGCAGGCTCAGCCCTATGCCGCTGAACCACCACCAGGGACTCAGGCGCAACTGCCCCGCCACTTCCGCGCCATATAAACCGCGCAGGCTGGCGGCGACGTCCGGCAGCAGCACGCTGGCCAGCCAATAGCCGCTGATCACACCGAATAATCCGCCGATCAGCGCCAGCACACCCAGTTCAACCACCAGACATGCGATCAGCATTCGTGCACTGACGCCACAGGCGCGCAAGGTGCGCAGCAAACCTCGGCGCTGTTCCAGAGCGAGGCCGATGGCGGCGTGGACGATGAACAGGCCGACCAGAAACGACAGAAATCCAAGGGCATCGAGATTGAGATGAAAGCTCTCGGTCAGCCGCGCGAGGTTGTTTTCTTCGCCGCTACTCTTGAGCTGCAAGCGATCATTGAAACTGGCCGGTAATTCTTGATGAAAGTCCTTGGGTAGCAGCAGTCGCGACAATTGCTCGGGTTGTTCGAGCAGGCGCTGCGCTACGCCGATGTCGACCAGCAACAGGCCCGGCGCCATGTCCTTCTGCGCGAGCAGTGGCGGCAGGGTTTGGCCGTTTACGGTTTGCGGTGTATCACCTTCGCGCAAGCCGAGAATTTGCAGGGTGTCCGGAGAAATCCAGGTGCCGCCCGGCGGGCTGAAAAACTCGACGATGCGCTCGATCGGCATCGCCTGCCCGGCTACTGCCGAATCCGACGGCAGCGACACCGGCTCGATCCCCATCACTTGAATGCGTTGATCTTCCTGGCCCTTGAGCGTCAGCCGGCCCTGCAACACCGGTGACACTGGCCAGCCCTGACGGCGCAATTCGATAAACCAGCGCTGTGGAAACAGCGCCCCATTCGGCGTGCTGAGGCTGGCCTGCGGTTCGCCGCCGATCATCTGGCTGGCCCGCGCGTAGCTGTCACGTGCCTGACTGTTCAGCGCCTCGACGCCGGTGAGCAGACTGGTGGCCAGCCACAACCCGGTCAGCACGCTGAAAAACTGCACTGGATGGCGCCGCCAGTGGCTGAGCAGCGCGCGCAGGGTTTGCCGCCAGATCATCAGGCGACCCGCCCGTTCGACAACACCACACGCTGGGCCAATCGCGCCGCGACGCGCTGACTGTGGGTGACCATCAGCAGGGTCGTCGGCGTGTCATCGAGCAATTCGAGCAACAGCCGCAGCACTTCATCGCTGGTCGCTTCATCGAGGCTGCCGGTGGGTTCATCGGCCAACAGCAATTTCGGCTGCGAGGCCAGTGCGCGGCCCAATGCGACTCGTTGCTGCTGACCGCCGGAGAGTTGCTCGGGATACCGCGAGAGCAGATCGCCCAGACCCAGACGCTGCACCAGATGCGCTTGCCAGCGTGGCTCATGGCGCCCGGCGAGGCGCGCCTGAAAGGCCAGATTGTCTTCCACGCGCAGGCTGCCGATCAGGTTGAACTGCTGAAACACCAGACCGATTTCCGTGCGTCGCCAGTTGGCCAGTTGCGCTTCGCTCATGGCTTCCAGACGATGTTCGCCGCTGCGGATGCTGCCGCTGTCGACCTTGTCCAGCCCCGCTACCAGATGCAGCAGCGTGCTTTTGCCACTGCCCGATTCGCCCATCAGCGCCAGGCTGCCACCGGCCTCCAGCGTCAGGTCGACGCCTTGCAGCACCGGCAACAATCCCTGTGGCGTGGCATAGCTTTTGAAAACGTCGCGAACCTCAAGCATGGGCAAACCCGATCAGTGAACCTGGGCCTAGGATAGCGGCCCTGAATGGTTTTTGTCCGCTGATGATCATCGTCAACCCAGCGCCGCGCCCTAAGCTGCTGGCTGTTCGGCCATAACGATAATAAAACCGGAGACACCCATGCCCCGTTTCATCCTGAGCCCGCGTGGCCTGCTGACCTGCCTGATCACCACTTGCCTGAGCCAGCCGTTGCTCGCTGCTGACGGTCCGGTGGCGCCGAGCGTGCAAACCGCCGCAAGCAACGCTGCCGTGCTGCAAACCCTGCCTTTCAGCGACCGCACCGATTTCGAATCCGTCAGCAAAGGCTTGATCGCACCGTTCAAGGGCCAGATCAAGGATGCCGCCGGCAAAGTCATCTGGAACGTCAATGCCTATGATTTCCTCGCCAAAGACAAGACGCCGGAATCGGTCAATCCGAGCCTGTGGCGACTGGCACAGCTCAATGCCCACGCCGGTCTGTTCGAGGTCAGCCCCAAGCTGTATCAGGTGCGCGGCCTCGACCTCGCCAACATGACCATCATCGAAGGTGACGACGGGCTGATCATCATCGATCCGCTGACCATGGCCGAAACCGCCAGGACGGCGCTGGATCTGTACTACGCCCATCGCCCGCGCAAACCCGTCGTCGCGGTGATCTACAGCCACACTCATGTCGATCATTTCGGCGGCGTGCGCGGGGTGATCGACGAGGCCGATGTCAAGTCCGGCAAGGTCAAGGTGTATGCGCCAGCGGGATTCATGGAACACGTGATGAGCGAGAACGTCATGGCCGGCAATGCCATGAGCCGCCGCGCGCAGTACCAGTTCGGCAGCCTGTTGCCGCGCAGTGAAAAAGGCCAGGTCGACGCTGGCCTCGGCAAGAGCGCGCCCAGCGGTGGCACGGTCACACTGATCGCGCCTACCGATCTGATTGCCGAGCCGTTGGAAACCCGCACCATCGCTGGCCTGCAAGTCGAATTCCAGCTGACCCCAGGCACCGAAGCGCCAGCGGAAATGAACCTTTATCTGCCGCAGCTGAAAGCCTTGTGCATGGCCGAAAACGCCACGCAGATGATGCACAACATCCTCACCCCGCGCGGCGCGCAAGTACGCGATGCCAAAGCCTGGTCGCAATACCTCGATGACAGCCTCATGCGCTACGGTGACAAGGCGGACGTGCTGTTCGCCCAACACAACTGGCCGACCTGGGGTGGTGAGCGCATTCGTACTTTGCTCGCCGATCAGCGTGACATGTACGCCTTCATCAACGACCGCACCCTGCACTTGCTCAACCAGGGCCTGACGCCGCTGGAAATTGCCGAAGCAATCAAGAAACTGCCCGGCTCGCTCGATCAGAAGTGGTACACCCGTGGTTATTACGGCTCGCTGAGTTTCAATACGCGCGCGGTGTATCAGCGCTACATGGGTTTCTACGACGGCAACCCGGCCAACCTCAACCCGCTGCCGCCGGTCGATGCGGCTAAACGCTCGGTCGAGGCCATGGGCGGTGCCACGTCGGTACTGGAAAAAATGCGCAGTGCGATGGCCAGCGCTGACTACCGCTGGGCCGCGCAGTTGGGCAGCCAGTTGCTGTTCGCCGATCCGGACAACGCGGATGCCCGCAACGCTCAAGCCGAGACGCTGGAGCAGTTGGGTTATCAAAGCGAGAACGCCACCTGGCGCAACATGTACCTGACCGGTGCGATGGAACTGCGCAACGGCGTACCACCGCAGTCTGCCAATACCGTATCGGTGGACATGGTCCGGGCGATGAGTCCGGAAATGTTCTTCGATTACCTCGCGGTACGCCTGGACAGCGACAAAGCCGTGGCCCATGACCTGACGCTGAACTGGACGTTCGACGATGTGCAAAAGGATTTCACCCTGACCCTGCGCAACGGCGTGCTGACTCACCGCGCCGGCTTGAATCCGGCGGCGGATGCGAGCGTCAGCCTGAGCCGCGATACGCTGGAGAAGATCAGCCTGAAGCAATTGGACTTCCCGACGGCGATGCAAAAAGGGCTGGTGAAGTTGCAGGGCAATGGTCAGAAATTCGGATTATTGATGGGCAGCCTGGATACGTTCGGGCCGCAGTTCAATATCGTCACGCCTTAGGCCAAACGCCCCTCATGCCTGACCGGGATTCAACCGGAACTGCTTCGGCGTAATCCCGAACTGTTTGCGAAACGCGCGGATAAAGTTGCTCGGCTGGCGATAACCCAGCCGCTCAGCGATCCGCTCGATCGGTTGATCGCCCGCCGTCAGCCAGTGCCGCGCCATCGTCAGATTGTCCTCACGCGCAGGCGCACAAGTTGCAGCGTGCCAGTGGCGCAGCATGCTCTGATGCAGAAACGGGTTGGCGCCCAGCAAGGCCTGATCGAGCCTGGAGCGCGGCAAGGTCAGGCACAGATGCTCGCCCTGCTCCACCGCGATACCCACTCCACGCAGCCAGCCACCGGCCATTTGCGCGGGGCGCAGGCTGACACTCACAAACAAATCTCCAGGCGCCCCGCCGAGTCGACGGGCAATGTTGCGCACCAGCGTTATCGCCGCCGCATCCAGGGCGAAATGATGGAGCTGCCCCTGCAGCGAATGCAGGCGCAAACGAGCCACGTCGCCTGCCTCGACCAACTCCACCGCAACGTAATTGATCACCCTTGGCAAGCAGTCAATGAAGCACTTCAGACTGGCCCGCAGGGTCGCGGCCGAGTCGAGCAGAATATTCAGTCCTTGCAGGCAATCGGTCGCCATCCCGTCGGACAGTTCGCAGCCAAACGTCGGCGCTACCCCGGCCCATTCACACTCACGCCACAACCGTTCAAGCGCTTGTGCGGCGATCAATTGATGCTGTCCGGCAAGCACAGACGGGCAGATCCCGACGCGCGTCATCAAGCGTTGCGGGCACAGCCCGGACTGGCGAGCATGCGCGAGAATCGTGCGGGTGAACGCGCTGGAGGCGAACAGAGGCTGAGACATGAAGGCGGCCATGGAAGAACAGGCGTGTACTTATGCCAGCGGACGTGCTATCGATCCAATGCATTAAAAGTATTCACAAAATGCAGGAGACGCATGATGGATCTTCGCCAGCTTCGCCACTTGGTCGCCCTCGCTGATTACCGCAACTTCGGTCGCGCCGCCGAGGCGATCAACCTCAGCCAACCGGCGTTCAGCCGCAGCATCCAGACTCTGGAGCGTGACCTTGACTGCGAGCTGGTCGAGCGCAGCAGCCGTGAGTTTCGCCTGACCGGGCAAGGCCAACTGGTGCTGCAACATGCGCGGCGCCTGCTCGCTGGCAGTCAGGCGCTGCACAACGAATTGACGCAATACAACGGCCTCACCGGCGGCGAACTGCAATTCGGTTGCGGCCCGTATCCGGCACAAGTGCTGGTGCCGGAAGCGCTGGCCGATTTCATTCAGGCGCATCCGGCAATTCGTACGCGCTTTCATCAGGGCGACTGGCAGCAATTGTCGCTGTGGTTGCGCGAGCAGCAGATCGAGTTTTTCGTCGCCGATGCGCGGCACTTCGTCAGCGATCCGCAGTATGAGGTACACCTGCTGCGCACGCGGCCGGGACGGTTTTTCTGTCGCGCTGGCCATCCGCTTGCCGCGCAACGAGACCTGCGCTTGCGCGCCCTGCTCGATTACCCGATCGTCGGCACGCGCATTCCTCCGATGATCCGCAAGGTGCTCGCCGATATCCTCGGTGAGCAGGACTTCACCCCGAGCGTCGAGTGCGCACAATTTGACGCGATCCAGCGCGTAGTGCTGCGTTCAGACGCGGTGGGGCTTGCCACGCTTGAGGCCTTGCGTGAACAACTTGATCGAGGCCTGATCGAGCTGCTCGACTTTGTCGACGTCCCCCATGACGAGCCGGCGCTGCAACTGGGTTATGGCATCGTCAGCCGCGCCGGTTTTACCCTGACGCCAGCAGCGCGGGCGATGATCGAGGCGATCCTCAGCGTCGATCAGCGTTTGCTGGCGGCTAACGGAGCGACGGGAGACGCGCGCACAACATGAGCAAAATCGATCCGCAGCCCGTCAACGCTTTTTACGCGCCGACCCTGCTGCCGGCCATTGAAGAATTGCTCGCGCGCGGCGTTACCCAAGACGCCATCGAAGCGCAGCTGCGCCGCAGCCTGTTCGATCTGCGCACGCCGTTCACGCGCATGCCGCTGCTGATGTCGCGGCGCTTCTGGGCGTTTGCCGTGGAACAGAGCGGGGATCCACTGATCGGTCTGGCGGCGGGTGAACGTTTCGTTTCGACGGCCACCAACGGGCTGACCTATCTGTTCGATGTCGCCGTGTCGCTGGAACGTGCCTGTGCGTTTTTCGCCGAGTACTTTGCGTTTTTCAACGGGCATTTCCGTGTGCAAATCCTGCGTAAAGATGACGGCGTAACACTGCGTCTGGTCGAAGCCGGCAGTCTGGGTGCTCCGGCGGCGCTGACCGATTACATCCTTGTCAGCCTGTGCAGCCTGGTACGACGCAAATTGCTCGCCAGCGGCGTGAATCGTGATCCGGTGCTAGGTGTGGCATTGGCATCGGCAAGCCGCGAGCAGCATCAATCGGCATTGCGCGCCCCGGTGAGCGCAGAGCAATCATGCGCGGCGATTTATCTGGATCCTCAGCTGTTCGTAATGCCGTTGACACCGGGCAATCCGGCATTGGAAACAACGCTTGTCGATCTGCTGGAACAGACCCGACGTCTCAGTGAATCGACCTTGCTCGGACAGCTCAGCGATTATCTGATCGAAGATCTGGCGACAGCGGATTGGCAGCAGTTCTGTGTTACACAGCATTTGCTTGAGCGCACGGCGGCAAGGCGTTTGAAGGCGTTGGGCTGGACTTTCAGCGAACTGCTTGATGAGCATCGCCGCTATCGTGCCGAGGACCTGCTGCAATCCGGGGCGCTGGAGCTGGTCGACGTGGCGGATCGCTTGGGTTACAGCGATGTGCAGGGATTCAACCGGGCTTTCGCGCGCTGGCTGGGGTGCGCGCCTGGGGAGTATCGGGCGCGGTGGCTGAAGCTTTGAATTGGCTGGTGTCAGTGCTGGCCCCATCGCTGGCAAGCCAGCTCCCACAGAGGCCAGTGCTGACACAGGATTTGTGAACAACCTCGAGCCCTGTGGGAGCTGGCTTGCCAGCGAAGAGGCCCGCCCGAGCAATCAAAAACTCACTGCCCCGAAGCCACACTCGCCGGCGCTCGTTCCGGGGTGACGATGCTGCCCAGATCGATATGCTTCCACTCAGGCTTGGCCCCCAAGCGCGCATTGAAGCGGTAGTTGAAAGTGAACTCATCCGCCGTCGGCACGCTCAGCGGTTTGCCATATACCGCTTCAATCCCCGCAAGGTCATAACCCATCACCTGCAACAGCGTCGGGAAGATGTTGTAGTGGCTGGAGCGGTCCTTGTTTGCCGGCAGATTCGCTGCCCAGTCCGGCGTCTGCAATCCACGGCCCTGAATCACCACCAGCGGCACCAGCCCCTCCTCTTCCACCGGGTCGCCGCCGCAGTGGGTATTCAAGCCCGGGTTGCCGCGCTCATGCAGATCCTGGCCATGATCGGAGGTGTAGATCAGCAGCGCATTGTCCAGATTGGCCTGGGCAAACACCCGGGCGAAGAACTCGCCGACGTTCCACAACAGCGTGTTCTTGTAGGCGTTGCGATACAGCACCCAGTCATCCGGCTGGCCATTGAAACCGGGGCGTTCGCCAGTGTCGGCGACTTCGGTGAACTGCCCGCGCGGCAGCGTCGGCCGGTAGGCCATGAACGCGTCCGGGTATTTGTCATGCACCGGAAAATGCGCGCCGACCTTGTTGATCACGATCAGCTCGGGGCGATCGTCATTGAGCAATTCGATCAGCTTCGCCGCTGCCGCCATATCGCGGTCGCGCACGCTGGTCTGGTCGAATTGCACGAAACTGTCGATGTCGTTTTTCTCGGCGGCGGTCATCAGGTTCTGCAAATTGCCGGCCGTGCGTTGGGCGTCGATGTAGACCGTGCCGAGCCCGGCCTTCTTCGCGTACTGCCAGATCGACGGCAACGTGCTGTTGATGCGCCTGTAATCGGCGCGGGTGCCGCCGTAGCGCAAGGTGACGTTGGTGTCGGCGCTGCAGTTGGCAATGGACGCGGCATAACCGAAATTGAAGACATCGACCCCGGCCGGCGCTTGCTTGAGGTTGCTGTGCACGCCGAACGGCGCGTTGATGTCAAGGTAATTGCCGGAAATGCTTTCGTCGATGATCAGCACGATATCGTGGCTGATGGCAGGCGCGGCGCGCGCGAGCGTCACCGATTCACGCGGGCCGACGGTGTCATGCAACGCTTCGTAGGCAAACAGGTTGAGGTAGGCCAGCGGCGTGTACATGATCGGCAGACCACGCGCGCCCTCACCCGCACGTAAAAACAGCAAAGCGCTGAGCATCAACACGCCGATGACCGGAGCCGCTACTCGCAACGTATTGGGTATGTACAGCGCATGACGCGGCTTGAGCCCGATGCCGAACAACAGCAGCAAGCCACTGAGCAGCGCGCGCAGGATCGCGTCGCGGTACTGATAGGCCGCTTCCTGAATGAAGCCGCCGGAGTACACCAGCGAGACAAAATCGCTGTACCTCAGGTAATCCGCCGTGACCCGGGTATAGACATCGAAAAAAACCGCCGCCACAAACAGCGTTAATGCGAACGCATGTCGAACAAGAGCCTGACGTATATAGGCAGTTAGATATAACGCGAAAGTAAGCGCCAAAAACATCGCGCCAAAAACAAGTACATTAAAACCCCACCCGATAGCATTTAACCGGTCCAGATAGTAGTCGGAAAAGAGCAATAAGTAGGCAACTAAAAGCAGTTCCTTGGCGTATTTGAACATGGCGATACCGGCCGTCCGAAATGGGAGGTTGTCAAAGCTTTGTCGGTCAGAACCTGACACTAGCACCCGGCCATCAAAGCGCAAGAAATGACTGATAGCCGGGTAAAGCGTCAAAAAAACGGTGACTCAAATCTGACACACCGGCGGGGATGAAAGCCTTTAATTTCGGGGACTTAGACCGTCTGTCGGTTAAATTGAATCTGAACAAATCTGCAAAGAAAGAACAAATTCAATCGCAGCAATGACTTGATGGCCAATCGCCAAAAACGCCTCAAGTGTTATACCCGTGCAACATGTCATTTTGCTGACACGCTTTTCAAACCCTGCGCTATACCCCTTTAACAATCTCATTCCGTAGTTAACTTTTCTGGTTTTATTGAGGTGCGCAGATGGACGTGAGCGTATTTGGCACTGGCTATGTCGGACTTATACAAGCCGCTGCACTTGCCGATGTCGGCCATCGGGTTTTATGCATTGATATTGATCCGAACAAGATCAAACAACTGCAACAAGCGGTACCGCCTATCAGTGAGCCAGGCCTGTCCGCAACACTTGAAGAAAACATCAAGGCCGGGCGCTTGTTGTTCAGCACCCAGGCCAGTGATGCGGTGACTCACGCCGAGCTGATTTTCATCGCCGTCGGCACCCCGGCGGACGAAGACGGCTCAGCCGACCTCAGCCATGTACTCAACGTCGCCCGGCAGATCGCCGGCCTGATGGAGGCCGATCGCACGCTGATCATCAAATCCACAGTGCCGGTCGGGACTGCCGATCAGGTTCTGGCCACGGCCACCAGCGAATTGCTGCAGCGCGGCAAAACCGAGCTGCAGGTGCGCGTGGTATCCAACCCGGAATTTCTCAAGGAAGGCAGCGCCCTCGCCGACTGCATGCGCCCGGACCGGATCATCATCGGCACCCGCGACGACGCTGCCCGCGAGCAGATGAGCGAGCTGTACGCGCCGTTCTGCCGCAACCACGAAAAACTGATGTTCATGGACAACCGCAGCGCCGAGCTGACCAAATACGCGGCCAACGCGATGCTCGCCACCCGCATCAGTTTCATGAACGAACTGGCCAATCTCACCGAGCTGCTCGGCGCCGACATCGAAGCGGTGCGCAAAGGCATCGGCTCCGACCCGCGCATCGGCTATCACTTCATCTATCCGGGCTGCGGCTTCGGTGGCTCGTGCTTTCCCAAGGATCTGCGGGCCTTGCTGCACACCGCCGAACACAACGGCATGCCGCTGAAACTGCTGCGCAGCGTCACCGACGTCAATGACAGCCAACGGCACATCCTGTTCAGCAAATTGCGCGCGCAGTTTCCGCAAGGCCTGGCCGGCAAATCCATCGCCGTCTGGGGCCTGGCGTTCAAACCGAACACCGACGACATGCGCGAAGCCCCCAGCCGTTACCTGATGGACGCGTTGTGGGCCGAAGGCGCCAGCGTGCAGGCTTATGATCCGGAAGCCATGTCCGAGTGCCGGCGCATCTACGGCTACCGCAACGACCTGCACTTGTGCGCGACCCGCGACGACACCCTTGAAGACGCCGACGCGCTGGTGATCTGCACCGAGTGGAAAAACTTCCGCGTGGTCGATTTCGAACTGCTCGCCGAGAAGCTGCGTTCGAAGGTAATCATCGATGGGCGCAATCTCTACAACCCGGAACAAGTAGCCGCCGCCGGCCTGCATTACAGCGGCATCGGCCTGCGCCACATCGCCCCCGAAGGGCTGCGGCCATGAAAATTCTGGTGACCGGTGCCGCCGGTTTCATTGGTGCCCATTGCGTCCTGCGCTTGCTGCGCGACGGGCATTCGGTGGTCGGCCTGGACAATTTCAATCACTACTACGACCCGCAGCTCAAGCACGACCGCGTGCAGTGGGTGCGCGAGCAGGTCGGCGATTTTCCGCTGGCCACGGTGGATCTGGCCCACGCTTCAGCGATCGACGCGTTGTTTGCCCGCGAGCAGCCACAAGTGGTGATCCATCTGGCCGCGCAGGCCGGGGTGCGTTATTCGCTGGACAATCCACGGGCGTATCTGGACAGCAACCTCAACGGTTTCCTGAACATTCTCGAGAGCTGCCGCCACCACCCGGTCGAGCACCTGATCTACGCCTCGTCGAGTTCGGTGTACGGCGCCAATCAACACACGCCTTACTCGGTCAAGGATGGCGTCAACCATCCGCTGTCGCTGTACGCCGCGACCAAAAAAGCCAATGAACTGATGGCGCACAGCTACAGCCATCTGTTCGGCATTCCCTGCACCGGCCTGCGCTTTTTCACCGTGTACGGGCCTTGGGGACGGCCGGACATGTCGCCGATCCAGTTCGCCCGGGCGATCAGCGAAGGCGAGCCGCTGAAGCTGTTCAATTACGGCGAGCACCAGCGCGACTTCACCTACATCGACGACATCATCGAAAGCATCGCACGCCTCATCGATCAGCCACCGCAAGCCAATCCGCAGTGGGATCGCGAGCAGCCCGACCCGGCCAGCAGCATGGCGCCGTGGCGCCTGTTCAACATTGGCGGGCAGCAGCCGGTTGCACTGAAAACCTACCTCGCGCTGATGGAAAAACATCTCGATCGGCAAGCCATTGTCGAGCTGCTGCCGCTGCAACCGGGCGACGTGCTCAACACCTGCGCCGAGGCCAGCGATCTGGCCCAGGCCACCGGATTCCAGCCCCGGATAGAACTGGATGAAGGACTGGGCCGCTTCATCGCCTGGTTCCGCGACTACTACCCCACTGCCCGTGCGCCGCTTGCGGCTGATTGAATGCGGAGGACGCCATGACTGGACATGAAAGAAGTGTGTCGATTGCACAAATGCGCCCTGACAAGCGCGTCGACCCGGAACATCGCATGCGCCTCGACGCGGCGATCCACCGTCAGGGTCGCGGCTGGCTCAGCGGCCGCGATGGTGGCCGCCCATGGCAGCTGTCGCGGACCAACCGGGTGGTCGCCTGCCTCGGCGCGCTGACGATTCTCGTGCTGATCTCGCCAGTGCTGCTGGGCCTGGCCCTGGCCATCAAGTTCACCAGCCCGGGGCCGGTGCTGTTCGTGCAGAAACGCACCGGTTATCGCGGGCGCAAGTTCGGCATGTTCAAGTTCCGCACCATGGTCAGCAACGCCGAAGAACTCAAAGAGTCGCTGCGCCACCTGAACAAACACGGGGCCGACGCCATCGACTTCAAGATCGACAAGGACCCGCGCGTCACCGGCATCGGCAGTTTTCTGCGGCGCACCAGCCTCGACGAGCTGCCCAATCTGATCAACGTAGTGACCGGCGACATGCGCCTGGTCGGCCCTCGTCCGACCTCGTTCAACGCCTACCGCTACAAGGACAATCACCTCGCGCGTCTGGCGATCTACCCCGGCATGACCGGTCTGTGGCAGATCTCCGGACGCAGCAACATCGACTTCGACCAGCGCGTTGAGTTGGACCTCAGCTACATCGCCGAGCAGAGCCTTCTGCTTGATCTGAAGATTCTGTTGAAAACCCCCTTCAAAGTATTCAGCGGCCACGGAGCAAGCTAATGGACGGTTCAACCAATAAAAGCCTGAGCATCGCCAGCCCCAGCGAATCGAATCTGACTTCGACCGTGCTGGATCTCGATCTGCGCATTCTGTTCCTGACCGCCGCCAACCCCGGCGCCGGCACCACTACCAGCGCGCTGGCACTGGCCAGTCAGCTGGCGCAGATGAGCAGCGGCCAGGTGCTGCTGGTCGACGCCAGCCAGTCGGCGAACAACCTCACCCAGCAAATGAACCTCGGCAAGGAGCGCGGCCTGCGCGACCTGCTGTTCAACCCGGGCAACCCGCCGCTGTTGCAGGACTGCGTGGTGCAGGTCTCGAGCCTGCCCTTCCATGTGCTGCCCAACGGCCGGCCGATCCGCACGCTGGAACACCTGACCGCCGAGCGCCTGAGCCCGTTGCTCGACCAGTTGGGCAGCCAGTACCGCTTTGTGGTGATCGACGGCGACGCGGTGTATTCCGCCGCCGACACCCTGGTCATCAGCACTCAGGTCGACGGCGTGGTGTTTGTCGTGCGCGCCGAAGACACCCGCTGGGAAGTCGCCCAGGCCGCTGTGCAACGCCTGACTCAGGCCGGGGCGAAAGTGGTCGGCAGCGTGTTCAACCGGCGTAAGTACTACATGCCCAAATGGCTTTACAAAAACCTGTAAGCGAACGCAAAGGATGACGCCATGAACGCCAGAATGCTTGTCCTGCTGTTGCTGCCGCTTGCGGGCTGCTCCAGCACTTCCGACACCCAGAACATGCCGGTGAATATTCTCACCGCCTCCCCGGCCAACGCCCAGGCGACCGATATGCCGAAGATCGAGCAGACCCTGCGCCCGCAGGATGTGCTGGACGTGATCTTCCATATCAGCACCAGCGGTTCGGACGCCTACCGCGTGCAATCGGGCGACCAGATCGGCCTGAATTTCACCGCCGCCAGCCAGCTCAACGGCAATCAACTGGTGCTGCCCGACGGCACCATCGAACTGCCGGGCGCCAACACCTCGGTGAAAATCGCCGGGCTGACCAGCGAAGAAGCGCGCCAGGAAATCCAGCGCGTGTATCAGCGCAAACAGCTGTTCCAGCCCAACCGCAACCAGCTCACCGTGCAGATCATCAGCCCGCTGAGCAACGAGCAGAACCTGAAAAGCGCCCTCAATCACCCGGCCACCGGCATGAGCCGCGAGATCACCGTCGGCACTGACGGCTACGCGAGTTTTCCGGAAATCGGCGCCGTGCCGCTGCAAGGCATGACCGTCAATCAACTGGAATCGTTCCTCAACAAAAAGTACGCGCAACTGCCGGGCCGCATGACCGTGGACGTGCTGCTCAAGTCCACCGCAGGCAACGAGATCTACGTGCTCGGCGAGGTCGCACAACCGGGCTCGTATCCGATCCGCCGGCCGGTGTCGGTGCTCGAGGCGCTGACCCTGGCGCGCGGTACCAACGTCAAGGCGCGGCTGGATTCGGTGGTGATCATGCGGCGCAACGGCAATCAGGTGAAAGCCGTGCGCTACGACGTCGAAAAAGCGCTGTCCGGCGACGCCCCGCAAATCGCCTACCTGCAACCGGACGACATGCTCTACGTGCCAAAAACCAAACTGGCCAGCGCCGGCGAACTCGCCCGCCAACTGGCTGATGTGGTGCTGTTCCAGGGCGTCGGTTTCAGCTTCGGCTACCGCGTCGACAACAAAGACAGTGACAACTAACTCACAGGTGACCGACATGAACCCAAAGGAAAACTACCTGCATGAGTTCTTCAGGATTTTCTTCGCCAACAAGCAGCTGGTGAAGCGCGTCTTCCTGACCTTTGCAGTCATCGCCCTGCTCCTGCCGTTGCTGCTCAAACAGAGCTTCGATATCACCGCGCAGGTCATCGTGCAGTCGAAAAAACTCTCTCAGGGCGACGCCACCACGTCGCTCACGGTGGACAACGCCACGTTCATTCCGCCGTCGCTGGCGGACATGGAAACCGAGAGCAACATCCTCCGCTCGCCAGCACTGATCCGTCAGACCATCAGCGAACTGCGCGACAACGGTGAATACAGCCCGCCACCCGGGGTGTTCGCCAAGTTGCTTGGCGAACCGTTCAAGCGCTACGTCTCGACACCGCTGCGCGAGTACGTCATCAACCCGCTGCGCAACGGGCTCGGCATGGAAACCGATCCGGTGCGTGACACCACCCTCGACGCCCTGACCCAGCAAGCCGTCGACAGCCTGAAAATCGAAACCCTGCCCGGTTCCAACGTGATCTCGATCACCTACAGCTTCCCGGATCCGCAGCAAGGCACGACGTTTGTCAGCGCCCTGCTGCAGAACTATCTGGTCAGCCGTCAGGCCCTGCAATCGATCGACTTGCCGCAGTCGTTCTACGAGACCAAAAAGCACCAGTATCAAGTGCGTCTCGATGGCCTGGAAGGTAATCGTCAAGCACTGCTGGAAAATGTCGGCGCAGCGGATCCGAAGGAGGAAATCACCTTCCGCCTCAACGCCATCAACACTGAAGAACAGGCGCTGAACCTGTATCAGGACCGCCTGCTGCAAAGCCAGCGCTGGCTCGAATATCTGAAAACCGCGCTCGCCGCCGCCAGCAGTAGCAAGCTCAACGACTACACCTTCCCCTACACCTTCACCACCACCGTCGACAACGTGGCGTTCGAGGACCGGGAAATCAAACAGATGGGCGAGCAACTGACCAGCCAGGTCAGCCGTTACATGAACGATCTGGCGGTGTTCCAGCCCGGCAGCGAACCGATGCTGTTGACCCGCGAGCAGATCGCCCGCACCCGTCAGCAGTTTCTCAAAGTGGTGAGCAACCGCATCCAGGAACGCACCGCCGACCTGGCCGTGGTCAAGCAGGTGATCGAGCAGAAAACCGCGCGCATCGCCGAGTTCAAGAACCGCATCCGCGACCTGCAGCAGACCCAGAGCAAACTGCGCCAGATGGACACCGAGATCGATGCGCTGCACGCAGCGTTCTCGACCTATGCCCAGCGTTTTGCCGAAAGCAGCACCACGCGCTCGCTCAACGATGACCTGTCCAACGCCCGGGTACTCAGCCCGCCGTTCGAACCGACCGAGGCAGCGTTCCCGAAACCGCTGCTGATCATCCCTTTCGGGCTGTTCACCGGTCTGCTGCTGGCAATCGCGTTCGTCTACGTGCGTGAGTTCTTCGACCATCGCTTCAAGCATCCGGCGCAAATCAGCCATGAGCTGGGTCTGCCGGTCTTGTTGGTACTCAACGAAGAAACGTCACAGCCGGGCAATCCGCACAAGAACTGGACCATGCCGAGCCTGGTTCACTGGGTGCGCAATTGAACGCGGTGTCCACCCCAATCGTCGCCCTGCCGATCATTCATTTGCTCAGCAGCGGCGGCTTCTACGGGGCCGAGCGGATGTTGCTGGATCATTGCCTGGCCACGCCGGGGCAGCACCAGGTGCTGTTCCTCGACGCACCGCCTGAGCTGATCTCGCGCTTTCGCGAGGCTGGGGTGGACGCTCGCGCTTGTTCAGGGCCGGGCGAGCTGTTGCGGCACTTGCGTCAGCGCCGTGGCGACAAACCGTTGCTCAACACCCACAACTTCAAAGGACTGCTGTTCGGCTGGGTCGGCGCCACGCTGTTGCGCCTGCCGCTAGTGATCACCCAGCACGGGTTCACGCCGCGCAGTCGCAAGCAGAAGTTCTACACCTGGCTAAGCCTGCAACTGTGCCGCACGGCGTCGGTAAAACGGGTGGTCTGCGTGGCGGAAAGTATCGCCGTGCTGCACCGTCAGGCCAACGTCCGGACGGAGAAGTTGCAGGTGATTCCCAACGGTTTACCAGCGGCGCCAGCGATGCCGTCGCTGGCAGAGCGGCAACGCTGGCTGGCCGGTTACGTCGGTCGATTGAGCAGCGAGAAAGGCCCGGACCTGTTCCTCGATGCGCTGATCGCATTGTGTCACCAGCATCCGCAACTGGACGCGGTGATGCTCGGTGACGGACCGGAACGCGAGGCCTTGCAGGCGCGCATCGATGCTGCCGGGTTGCAGCAGCGGATTCGCCTACCGGGCTACCAGACGGCGATGCAAGGCTGGTGGCAACAACTCGATGCGCTGGTGATCAGCTCGCGCACCGAGGGCACGCCGATGATTCTGCTCGAAGCGATGCAGGCCGGGGTGCCAGTGGTGGCGTTCGCGGTCGGCGGCATTCCCGATGTCCTGCAGGACCGTCACAACGGCCTGCTCGCGGCGCCGACGGATACCGCCGCCCTCGCCCGCCAGCTCGACACCTTGCTGGCCGAACCGAAGCTGGCCGCGCAGTTGCGTGAAAACGCCAGACGCACCCAACAGGAACGCTACGACCTCAAGGCTTTGGCCGAACGCTGGTCGCAGCTGTACATCCACACGGCACGGGAGACACGCGCATGATTTTCCCGCTCTCGATCGTCAGTCTGTTCGCCCTGGTCAGCCTCGGTTTGCTGGCCAGTCCCTGGCCGTATCTGGCGCCGGGGGCTGTGATTGGCCTGGTCGGTTTCACCGTCCTGTACCGCAAGCCGACCTGGGGCCTGCTCGGCATTGCCGCGCTGGTGCCGTTCGAAGGGTTCTTCAAAGACAGTTCAGTGTCGGGAAGCAAGTTGCTCGGCGCGTCCCTGGCGGTAATCGTGATGCTGCAACTGGCGCTGCACCAGATTCCGTCGCAACGCCTGCGCAGCAACCTGTGGCACTGCCTGATCGGCTTCATGGTTCTGTATTTTCTCAGCCTGCTCAATACCGATGACATGGGCATGTCGCTGGGGCATCTGCGCGAACTCAGCGTTGGTCTGGTGCTGTTTGTCATTACCTTGTTGATCGGCCGCGAACTGAACCTCGACCTGTTCGCCCGGCTGGTGACCCTCGCCGTCACCGCGACCTGCGCCATGGCGATGTTCTCGGCGAAGTTTCAGGATCAGGGCCGCGCCGCCGGCCTGCTCGAAGACCCCAACGCCTTCGCTATGCTCATCGCCTTCGCCATTCCTCTGGGTCTGCTGCTGGTGATCCGCAGCCCGAACCTGCTGCACCGCTTGTTCTGGGGCGCCTGCTGCCTGCTGTTGCTCGGTGGCATGACCAAGACCGAATCGCGCTCAGGTCTGGTGGTATTGGCGTTGAGCCTGCTCATCGGCATTTGGCACTACCGCGCGCAACTGACCCACATCCGCCCACGGCATCTGGGTTTCGTCATGCTCGGTGCGGCCATCGTGATTCCGCTGGCGATCTACGCCATGCCGGCCGGTTACATGGCGCGGATCCAGTCATTGAGCATCCTCAGCGCCGGCTCCAAGGCGCAGGACGAATCCCTCGGCCGCCGTGCTTCCTACATCGTCGTCGGCGGCCAGATGATCCGCGAACATCCGGTGCTCGGCTCCGGTCCCGGGACCTTCCCGTTGCATTACGCGACCACCGGTTACGCCAAGGCGTTTTCCGCCAACCGCAAGATCGGCGATCTGTACCGCCGCGCCCACAACACCTATCTGGAAATCTTCAGCGAACTGGGCGTGCCCGCCGGGCTGTTCTTCGTCGGCATGCTCGGGCTCGGTCTGTACAACCTGATTCGCGCGCGGGCGGCGTGGATGCTGCGCGGTGATGGACATCGGGCGGACATGATGACCCACCTGGGGGTGAGCTTTCTATCGCTGACCCTGTTCCTGATGTTCCTCAGCGCGCCGAACCAGAAATACGTGTGGATCATGCTGGCGCTGACCAGCGTCCTGCGCATCAAGGCCGAGCAGGCGCCACTGACCCCGGAGACGCAGGCATGAAGCGGATCAGCATCGTCATCCCGATGTACAACGAGGCGCGGCACATTGGCCGTACCCTGCTCGCCGCGCAGAAAGCCGCACACGCGGCCAACGTCGAGTGCGAGCTAATCGTGGTCGACAACGGCTCGACCGATCAGGGTCCGCAGATTGCCCGGCAGTTCGGCGCAACCGTGCTGAGCTTGCCGGGGCTGTTGATCGGCGCTCTACGCAATCGCGGCACGGCGATCGCCAGCGGGGAATGGCTGGCCTTCATCGACGCCGACGTGGAAATGCCTGAAACCTGGTTGCAGCCCTTGTTCGACATCCAAGCCAGTGGCCAAGCCGATGTGTTCGGCCTGGATCTGCATACGCCGGCCGAGGCGCCATGGTTCGCCACGGCCTGGCAGCGGCGCACTTCGCAGCCGTCGCACCGCGTCAGCCACAGTGTCGATTGGCTGCCCAGTTCCAACCTGCTGATGCGTCGCGAATGGTTCGACAAGGTCGGCGGTTTCAACGAGGCCCTGCGCACTGGCGAAGACAAGGAATTCACCCTGCGCCTGCACGAACAGGGCGCGCGTCTGCTGTCGGTCAATGACAAGGTCGCGCTGCACTGGGGTTACGAGATGAACTGGCGCGAATGGATGGGCAAGGAAATGTGGCGTCAGGGCAGCCATCTGCAACTGCTGCGCACCCATGGCATGAGCCTGCGCCTGCTGCGCTTTCCAATATTGTCGTTGTTGGTGTGGATCCTCGATTTCCTGGCGATTTCCGCACTGCTAGACGGCTTTCCCCATCACGCGGCGGTGATGGTCACCCTGACCGTGATCCCCGGTCTGGTCCTGAGCGTTCGCCAGAGCATCAAGCACCGCGATCCGATTCTGCTCTTGCAACTGTGGGGCCTGCACTGGCTGCGCCTGCACCTGGCCGGCGCGGCGTTCATTTTGAGTCTGTGTCAGTGGAACGCAAGGAGGCCTGCCCGTGGCTGAGTTCATTTTCTGGATGTGCCTGTTGCTGCCGGTCTACGCCTACGTCGGCTACCCGCTGTTGCTGACGATCCTCGCGCCGCTGTTTCCAGCGTGGCGACACACGCCGGCGCCGCCGCTGAACGTCAGCATCGTCATCGCCGCGCACAACGAGGCGCGGCATATCGAGCACAAGTTGCGCACGCTGCTGGCCCAGGATTATCAACCGGCAACGCTGCAGATCATTCTCGCCAGCGACGGCTCTACCGATGACACCGTGGCCTGCGCGCACAAAGTGATTGATCCGCGCATCACCGTGCTTGACCTGCCGCGTCAGGGCAAAGCCGCCACGCTGAATGCCGGCGCGGCCCTGAGCAGCGGCGACATTCTGGTGTTCACCGATGCCGACAACCAATGGTCACGCGACACCCTCGGTCACTTGCTCGCGCCGCTGAGCGATCCACAGGTCGGCGCTTGCGCCGGGCACATGGTGATCCCGGTCACCGGTGGCGGTCTGAGTGTCGGCGACAGCCTCTATCGGCATTACGAAGGGTGGTTGCGCCGGGTCGAGAACCGCACCGGTTGCATGGTCTCGGCCGACGGCGCCCTGCTCGCCCTGCGCCGCGAGCTGTTCCAGAACGTACCGGCCGAGGTCAACGACGACTTCTTTATCAGCACCTGCGCGCCGGTAGCCGGCAAGCGCATCGTCTACGTTCCCGAAGCGCAAGTGATCGACCATGGCGTCGACGAGGCGGACAAACAGTTTCGCCGCCGTCAGCGCGTCACCGTCGGCGGCCTGCAAAGCCTGGCCCAGCGCCGCGAGCTGCTCAACCCGCTCAAGCATGGCCTGTATTCCCTGGCGTTGATCAGCCACAAATTGATCCGCCGCCTGGCGCCGGTACTCCTGCTGCCATTGCTGCTGAGCAATTGCTGGCTGTGGGACGAGCACGCTTTCTATCGCCTGAGCCTGATCGCGCAACTGTTCGGCTACAGCGTGGCAATTGCCGGGCTGCTGGATGCGCAACACCGCTTGCCGAAACCGTTCCGCCTCGCCGCGTTTCTGCTGGTCACCCTCGCCGGGATGAGTCTCGGCCTGTGGCAGTTCCTGCGCGGTCAGCGGTATGCCCAGTGGAATCCGGAACAGAACCGTTAAGAGGACCGAAGCCATGGCGATCAAACAACTGATAAAAAGCACCAGTGGCTGGCTCTATCTCAACTCGCCGGTGGGCCGTCAGCAGTTGCAGGGCGCGGGGGTGATTCTGATGCTGCACCGCGTGCTGTCGAATGACCGCGCCGCCGACCTGCCGCACCGCAATGAACTGTGCGTCGGACCGAAAGCGTTCGAGCATTTGCTGGTGTGGCTGCGCAAGCATTTCGACTGCGTGCCGCTGATGGAAATTCTCCAGCCCAACGCCCTGCGCAGCGAGCGCCCACGGGTGGCGCTGACCTTTGACGATGGCTGGCGTGACAACGCCGTCAACGCCTTCCCGTTGCTGCAGAAACACCAGGTGCCGGCGAGCATTTTTCTCTCCACCGATTTCATCGGCAGCCGCCAGCGTTTCTGGTGGGAAAGCCTTGGCGAAACCCTATGGGGCAGCCATGGCGATAAAGCACGCATGCACCTGATCGAATGCCTGCATGCGCGCAAACATCCGCTGCCGGTGCTGCTTGATGACATCGATGTCGAGCGCCGCAGCCTGGCGCTGCTGCATTACCTGCAAGGGCTGAAAAGCCTGGCCCCGCAGGAGCTGGAAGAACTCACCGACGAATGCCCGAAGGACTCGCTGCCACAGGCACTGGACTGGCATCAGGTGCGGGCAATGGAAGCCTCCGGTCTGGTGCGGTTCGGCCCGCACGGCGCCAGCCACGCAATCCTCACCGGTCTCGATGATGCGCGCCTGAGCGAAGAAATCCGCCGCAGCCGCGACGCATTGAACAACGGCTGCAACCGACCTCTACCGGTCTATTGCTACCCCAACGGCGACAACGATGATCGCGTTCGCCAGCAGGTCGCGGACCACGATTACCCGTTTGCGCTGGGCACCGGCACCGGGATCTATCGCGGCGACGGCGATCCGCTGAACCTGCCGCGTTTCGGCGTCAGCCAGCGCACCGCGCGCCATCCGCAATTGCTGTCGTGGCGGATCTACCGGGGAGCGCGGCCATGAGCCGAGGCAACTACCTCAAGCACCTCGCGTTGAGCATGGGCACCAAGCTGGCGATGATCGCCTTGCGTTTGCTGCGCAACGTCCTGCTCGCGCGGATTCTCGGCCCCAGCGAACGCGGCCTGTTCGCCCTGCTCAGCACCCTGCCTGACCTGATCAGCGCGGCCACCAGCGGCGGTTTGAATTCGGCGGTCGGTTATCAGGCGGCCAAGCAGCGGCCGATGGGTTTGCTGCTCAGCCAGGTGCTGGTGTTCGGTTGTTTGCTGGCCGGTTTGCTGACTTTGCTGGTGGTGGCGCTGGTGCGCGAATTCGGCACGCAACTGGACGTGACCACGCAACTGGGCCTGCTCGCCTGGCTGTTGCTGCTGGCGGTGCCGTTGACCGTGTTGAAAAGCGGCCTGCTGACCCTGCACAACGCCTCGGGTGGCGTGGTCGCATTCAACGTCTTGCGCCTGATCGAATCGCTGGCGCCGCTGTTGCTGTTCGTCGCACTGTTCTGGATGTGGCAGAGCGCGGCGTTGGAGGCAGCGCTGATCAGTTGGCTGGCCGGTATCAGTCTGGTGGTGCTCGCCGGTTGGGTCTGGCTGAAGCGGGCGCAGCCATTGCAGCTGCAATGGGATCGCGCCAGCCAGAAGGAGCTGCTGCGCTACAGCGCGCGCAGCCATCCCGATCTGCTGTTCCAGCAAGTGATTTTGCGCTCCGATTACCTGTTTATCGGCGCCCTGCTCGGTAGCACCGCGCTGGGCCATTACGCCATGGCCAGCGCTGCTGCCGAATTGCTGTTGATCGTCCCCGAAGCGGTGACTACGCCCCTGATGAAACGCCTGCTGCAACAGGATGAAGGCATGGACAAGGTCACTCCGCTGGCGCTGCGCCTGACCGCGACGGTGATGCTCGGCGCCTGTTTGAGCATGGCCGTGATCGGCGAGTGGTTGATCGTCACCCTGTTTGGCGCTGCCTACCAACCGGCGTACCCGGCGCTGCTGGCGTTGCTGCCGGGGCTGTTGGGTCTGTGCTACGCGAGCATTCTGCGCCTGGACTTGCTGGGCAAGAATCGCCCCGGCTCGGTGTCGTTGTTGATGGGCCTGGGCGCGCTGCTCAATCTGGCGCTGAACCTGGTGCTGATTCCGGCCTACGGCATCGTCGGCGCCGCCGCCGCATCATCGATCGCCTATCTGGCGGTGACCGTGGCCATGCTCGTGCTGTATTGCCGTTTGAGCGCTGTGCCGTTCTGGCAAACCCTGATCATCCTGCCCCGCGACGTGCTGCCGATGTGGTCGATGCTGCAGAGGAAGCCCGCATGAAAGGCTGGTACCTGCTGTTCGGTCTCGGCCTGTCGCTGGACGCTTTGGCGGCGTCGATGCGCTGGGGCGAAATTCGTGACGGCAGTCTGTTTCTGCAAACCGATCAGCCTGACAGCGTGACCGTGCGCTGGACCCCGGCGTGGCAAGCGGATGCCAACGAAGAGCAACTGTACCTGCTCGACGGTCGCGGCAAATTGCTCGGCGAACGCTTGATCAAGGCCAGCGAAACCCGTGGCAGCCAGACCTGGCCGCTGCTGCCCGGCGCGGCGAGTTATCGACTGGAAATTCCCGGCTACAGCTTCCGCCACTACCGCATCGAACACGATGAACGCACCGTTGCCCTGTTTGCCCCGGCCAAAGTGCACTTCAGTGCCGAAAGCAAAAATGGCGACGTGCTGTATTTCAAAGTCGCGGCCGGTGAGCATGCAGTGCTCGCCGGCAAGTTTCACGGCGGCGTCACCGCGCTACAGGCGCAGCGGATCGGCGACCACCAGGCGCTGACTCTCGCACTAAAGCCCTATCGCGCCTATTGGCAGTTCGATCAGGTCGCGTTGCCAGTCAGCCCCCGCGAGCAGGTCTGGCGCCTGCAACTGCAGGGCAGCGGCAAAGCGGCGTTCTGGCTTGATGGCACGGCTAATCTGTTTGCGCAGAATCCGCAGCAACTGCAACCGCTGCGCGAAGAGGTCGGAGATGTCCGGCTGGTGCTGCATGACAAAGTCCTCGGGCGCACGCCGGATCTCGGTATCGCCCTGCCCTATGTGATGCCGCCCGCAGCCAGCCACGCGCTGCTCGATGCGCTGAAGCCGACGGCGGCGAGCTATTACAGTTTCGTCGACGTCACGGCGCAGAATCCGCAATTCGAAGACGCATTCCGCCGGGTCTATCAGCAGCGCTTCGGCATTCGCAACGACATCACCCTGCTGGCCGGCAGTCAGCGCCAGGCCGATCTGCGCGCCGACGTGCAGAGCAACAGCGGCCTCGACGCCTGGCTGGCGAGCACCCGCGCGCTGGGCGGCAATGGCACGCATTACATCGGCTTTGCCGACGAACCCAATCTCAACTATTCCAGCTACGGGCAATATCAGGCGATTTTCACCAGCATGGCCCGTCAGGTGCGCAGCGACCCGGCGAATGCCCGCGCCGGTGTGCGCATCGCCATGCCGGCCAGTTCGCGACTGGTCAACGGCCCGTTCGCCGATAACGCAGCGGACAAGCGCGGAATCGATTGGGCACGGCGCCTGCTCAGCGAGTCAGCCGATCAGGTCGATGCACTGGCCTGGCATGAATGGATGATTCGCGATCTACTCGCCACCCGCGTCTACCGCGACAGCGTGCGCCGTGCCGCCGAACTGGTCGGCCGCGACGCCAATGGTCAGCCGCGCAAGGCCTTGCTGCTCGATCAGACCAACCTGTCCAGCGGCTCCAGCCTCAGCCCCTACGATCAGGAAACCCACTACACCTCGCTGTGGTGGGCCTCAGTGGTGATCAATGCCTCGCAGGACGGTTTGCTGAGCATGCTCAACTGGTTTCAGGCCGCTGACGAACCGCATTACCCCAAAGGCATGTTGCGCGTGTTGGGCGACGATCGCTTCGAGCTGAAACCGGTCGGCCTGGCCCAGCAATTCATCGCCCGCCACTGGCTGCACCAGGTGCTGCAACTGGACAACGATGCCTTTGAGGTGGATGTGCTGGCGATGGCCGGCGACGAGCAGCGCACGTTGCTCGGAGTGAACAAAGGGACGCGCCTGCAACGCGTCGATCTGAGCGGCGCCAGGTGCCCGCTGAACCATGGCGCCCTGCGTTACTTCGGCGCCGACAATCGCAGCCGCGACGCACCGTTTGCCTGCGACAACGGGCGCGTGCGTTTCGAACTGCCGGGGCAAACCCTGTTTGCCCTGAGCTGGAGCGCTTCATGAGCCGCCCTTCGATGCTCTGCCGCGCGGTCTTGATGCCGCGCATGGCACCTTCATCAGGAGAAGAGACCATGGATGTTTTGCAAAAACTCAGCGGACATATTCGTCGTAAAGGCCTGCGAGCGACCTTGGGCAAGATCCGCAAACTGTACATTTTTTCCCATCAGCAACTGCTGTGGATGGAGCGCGACCTGGTCAGCCCGGTGCCGCCGCACAAGCTCAAACCCTATCCGCCGCTGCGCGTGGTCAGGATCACCGCGGACAACGCAAGCGCTTTCGCGCGTTACTTTGGCGACCGTGTCGGCACGATGGCCGAGCTGGCCAAAGAAGGCCACACCGGGCACATGCATGTCGACGAGCAAGGCGATGCCGTGGCGTTTATCTGGGGCACGCCGCGCAGTTATTTCGATCGGCACTACTACGGCTGCCGATTCCCGGTGAAGCCCGGCGAGTTCTTCGAGTTCGGCGGCGAACTGGCCCGGGCCTACTGGGGGACAGAGCTGTCGGTGGACCTGCAATTGCGCCTGTGGGAAGCCATGGCCGCCCAGGGCTGCAGCAAAGTGGTCGATGTCTGCGAGTCGCACAACATACCGGCGCTCAAGCTGCATCTGCGCATGAGCTATACCGAACAACGGCGGATCATGAATATCTACACGCTGTTTGGCCGCTGGCGCTTCTATCGCGAAACCCGCTACAGCGGTTCGCGCCTGGCGGCGCTGGGTAAAACTTCCCGTCCACCTGTCAACGCAACGGCGGCCTGAACCTATGGTGATGCGATTCGAATGGCGCACGTCCCTGTGCGCCGCCGACTTCCCGGCAACCGCGTATGAAACGCTGCGCCTGGGCGTGACCGACCATACGCCGTTCAACAATCTCGGCTGGTTATGTGCGGCGGAACAGGCTCTGGGTGAGGATCAGCGCCTGCACATTCTGCTCGGTTGGGAAGCCGCAGAACTACGCCTGTGCCTGCCGCTGGTAGCCAGCCGCGAGCGCTTCGCCGGCGTGCCGTTTCGGGTCTTGCATCACTTGGGTTATCCGCTGGCTGATCGTCTGGCCCTGCTGTCGTTGCTCGGCGGCGCGGACATGCACGAGGCGCTGCTGTTGATTCGCCAGCGCCTGCCCCATGCGCTGCTGCAACTCAATGAATTGTCGGAGCCTGCGGGTGAAGAAAGTGCCGTCACCGCATGGATGGCGCGCAGTTCCACGGCCGAGCGACGCCTGAGCTGCCGGGTGCCAGTGCATCTGATCAGCGAAGCCGACCATCAGGAAGTCTCCGGCGACCCGCGCTACAAACTGCGCCGGGCACGCAAACGGATTGCCGCGTGCGGTGCGCAGATCCGCCGGATTACCCCGGATGCGCTGAGCATGGCTGCCTTGTTGCAGACCATCAGCGAAGTCGAGGCGGTGAGCTGGAAAGGCGATGAAGGCGTCGGGATTTTCGCCACACCGCGCAGTCGCCAATGGATCGAACGCGCCTTCACCGCCCTCGCCGGCCAAGGCCTGGTACGCGTGGTGATGCTCGAGCTGAACGGCCGCTGCATCAGCTATCGCCTCGGCCTGCTCGAACAGGGCCGGCTCTACGATTACAACCTCGCCTTCCTGCCGCAGTACGCCGATCTCGGCAGTGGCCGGGTGTTGCTGGAGGAATGGATTCGCTGGGGCCTGGACGAGCACTGGCGCTGGATCGATGCCTCGCGGGTCAGCCTGGAAAACTCCAGCCATCAACTGCACGAACGCATGACCGGGCAATTGGAACACTGGCGCTGGAGTTTCTATTCGTGGCGCCCAAGTGGGCTGGCATTGGGTCTGGCGCTGCGCATCTGGTATCGCTGCAAGCCCGCCGTGCAGCAGTGGCGTACCAGGCGCGCCAACAAAAAATCTGCAGCACTGGTGCAACCTGTCGCAATCACTCCGGAGGGCGGCCATGCCTCGCCAAGTCATAGTCAACGCTGATGACTTCGGTCTCAGCGCCAACGAAAACGCAGTGATCTTCGCTGCCTTCCAGGCCGGCCTGATCAGCTCGGCCACGGCCATGGCCAACATGCCGGCGTTTGAACCCGCCTGCACCATGGCCCGCCATCCGACGCTGCAAGGTCGGATCGGTCTGCACTTCAACCTGACCTACGGGCACCCGCTGAGCCAGGCGATCCTGGGGCGGCGGACCTTTTGCGATGGCAACGGCGTGTTCGACCTCAACCTGCCCCGCCACAGCCTGTGGCTGAGTCGCGCAGACCGTGACGCGGTGCGCGCCGAGTTACAGGCGCAGTGGCAACGCTGCGTCGATCACGGCATGCGCCCGAGCCATATCGACTCGCACCAGCACGTACACAACATCTGGCCAATCGGCGAAGTCGTCGCGAAGTTTGCCGCCGAGCAAGGCGTACCGATTCGGCTGGCGCGCAACCTCGGGCACAACCTCACGCTGCCCAAGCGCCTATTCAAGGGTTTGCTCAATGGCCGTTTGCAGAGTCTGGCGCGGGTCACCGCCGATTACGTCTGTACACCGGTGGACCTGCGCAATGCCAGCGTCCCCAGCGACGGCGTGCTGGAAATCGTCGCCCACCCGACCCGCCTCGGCGTCGATTTCGGCGATGCCTATCTCGACTCCGGCGAGTCGTTGAGCGAGGTAATCGAACAGGGTTTGAGAGGCGTCGCGCGAGTCTCGTATGCCGACCTCAATCGAGAGGAAACGCAGGGCGCTACGGCGCTCGAATGAATCACCGCTGTAACGACACTCACCACAACATCCGGGCCAAGACCCTGGAGGGGCATCATGAGCATCATCACCAAAGTGCAAGATCGCATCAGACAGAAAGGCCTGGGCCGCACCGTCGGCACGTTGTGGAAACGCTACGTGTTCTTCCACTGGGAACTGCTGTGGATGGAGCGCGACCTGGTCAGCCCGGTGCCGCCACACAAACTGCGCCCGTATGAAGGCCTGCGCAAAGTCGACATCACCCCGGAGAACGCCGTGGCGTTCAGCAAACACTTCGGCGACCGAGTCGGCACCATGGCCGAACTGGCTGCCGAGGGCCACACCGGGCACATGTACCTGGACGCCGATGGCCACGCCGTGGGCTTTATCTGGGGCAGCATTCGCGACTACCACGACCGCCACTATTACGGCTGCACCTTCCCGGTCAAACCCGGCGAGTTCTTCGAATTCGGCGGCGAAATGATTCGCGCCTACTTCGGCAGCAGCCTGTCGGTGGACGTGCAGGTTGCACTGTGGCAAGCGATGGCGGCGCAGGGTTGCACCAAGGTGGTCGACGTTTGCGAAACCCACAACATCCCGGCGCTTAAACTGCATATCCGCATGGGTTATCAGGAACAGGGTCGGGTAACCCACGTTTACTGCCTGTTCGGCCGCTGGAAATTCTTCCGCGAAACCCGCTATGAAGGCTCACGCCTGGATCCGCTGCGCAAACCGGGCCGGCCGGTGGTAAGTGCCGCGGCGCAGGCTTGATCCGGCCTTGTGAAATGTGGCGGTCGCAAGGCCGCCATCGCGAGCAGGCTCGCTCCCACATTGGAATGCGTTTCCCTGTGGGAGCGAGCCTGCTCGCGAAGAGGCCAGCCGTCGCAAAAAAGGTTCTCAGGCCTTGCTTGCCACCAGGCTAAAGCACATCGGCAGCTGCGCCTGCTGGTTCAGGTAGCAGTCATACACCTCTTCCCGGTTCGAATGCGCATATTCCTGAAAATCCACAATGCTCAGCCCCGCTCCAATGGCGCCGCTGAAGATCGCGCCCAGCGTATGCACGAACCAGTACGACTTTGCCGCCGGCTGCTCGACTTTACCTACGTAAACGATCGGCTCTTGCTGCACAAACGGCTCGGCACGGAAATACGAGCTGGCGAGGCGGTAGGGATCTTCAGCCTGCGGATCAACCATTTCCAGAAACGGATGGGTTTCGTAGATCACCAGCTTGCCGCCCGGCTTCAGCACCTGCGCGACATGACGGAAGAATTCGCCGATGTCAGGCATCCAGTTGAGTACCCCGATGGTGATCAGGGCGACGTCGAAGCGGTTATGCAGCGATGCGGGCAGATGGTGGATATCGCTCTCGACGAATTCGGCAGTATGCGGCGAGCGGCTGTTGAGCTCGCGGGCCTGCTCAAGAAACGCTGCCGATTGATCGACGCCGACGACACTGCGCGCACCCAGCGCAAACAGCGACAGGCTCTCCCGACCGTTATTGCAGCCCAGTTGAATCACGTCTTTGCCGTCGACTTCCAGCAAGCCGCGCAAGGTGTCGTCAAGGCAGCAAAACTCCCCCTGCGCAACATCGCTGAGCAATGCCTGCCAGTCCGGTGAATCCTGATGATGGCGAGCGGAATCGTTCCACGCCTGTCGATTGCTTTCGATGGCGGTTTTGGGGTTGGGCACTTCCATGGCGCTACTCCGGGTGAAGCTCGTGATTGAGCGGCGTGAGTGTAGAACAGACGCGGGGTGGCGGTTGTTCCAATGTTGTAATCACACTGCGCAGTCCTCTTCAGCGAGTCCTACAGAAAAAGGAAGGAACTCGGGAAACCCCAACCGTTTTCCTACATCTTCCGTCGGTTGGCCGTCGGAAGCGCTCAGTCTAGGATTTGTCGAACTACAAGTACTCATGGAGCTCGACCAAGATGCAGTTCATCCAGACAACGACGACAGCAATCCCTGTACCGAATAGACTGCCAGGCATTGATCCCGGAGGCACTATGGACGGCAAAATCTTTCCCGACGATTCAGGGTTTAAAAACAACGAGCAGGCTGCCAGTCATGATCGCTGGTTGCGAGCCAAGGTGCAGGCGTCCAGAGATGATCCCCATCCGAGTCTCCCCCATGAGGACGTGATGGCGGACATGCATGCCTTGATCGAATCCATGCGAAAAAAGGTCGATGCAGATTGAGTGGCGGCCCGAAGCCAAGGCCGATCTTTCGAACATCCTCAGATACATTGGCGAGAGAAACTTTGCAGCCGCAGTGAGTCTCTCGAAATCCATCGAAGAATCCACAACCTCACTCTCCGTTCATCCCCATCTCTACCGTAAAGGTCGATCTCCCGGCACCCGGGAAATCGTTGTACATCCTAACTACGTAGTGATTTATGAGGTGACGGATCGAATCGAGATACTTAGCGTTTTGCATACCCGACAGGAATATCCATAAAGACATCGCAGGAAAAAACGGTAGGACGTTCGCCCGATCGATAACACGCCGTTTGCCCAGCAGGCCCCACTATCAAAGATTCACATGACTCTGGTTAAGCCGCTCACGCAAAAACTCCACCAGCGCCTGTACCGGCCGCGAAGCCTGGCGATGCTGCGGATAAACCGCCGACAGGGTCAACGGCTCCGGGCGCAACTCATCCAGCACTGGCACCAGCCGCCCGTCCTTCAGTGCCGCGCCGACGATAAAGGTCGGCAGATAGGTAATGCCCATCCCCTGCACCGCTGCGTCCCGCAGCAGTTCGCCGTTGTTGACGCGCATGCGGCCGGTGACGTTGATAAGTAGCGGTTTGCCCGGCGCTTCGTTGAAACGCCATTGCACCGAGCGCCCGTGGCCGTAAGGCAGGCAGTCGTGGCTGTGCAGGTCTTCGGGTTTGAGTGGTGTGCCGCGTTCGGCGAGGTAGGCCGGGCTGGCGCAGTAGACCCGTTCGATGCTGGCGATACGTCGGGCGATCAATGTCGAGTCCTCCAGCACGCCGATGCGCAGGGCCAGGTCGTAGCCTTCGCCGAGCAGATCGACCGGGCGATCGCTCAGATCCACTTCGACGGTGACTTCGCGATAACGCTGCAGGAATAGCGGTAGCAGACAACCCAGATGCGCCACGGCAAACGACAACGGCGCGCTGAGGCGAATCGTGCCGCGCGGCTCGGCGGTTTCGCCGGCGATGCCCTGCTCGACCTGTTCCACCTCACCCAACAAGCGCAACGCCGATTCGTAATAGCTCTGCCCCAGCGGGGTGACGTCGAGGCGGCGGGTCGAGCGATTCAACAAGCGCACACCGAGGCGCTCTTCCAGTTGCATCAAACGGCGGCTGACGAACTGCTTGGACAGCCCCAACTGATCGGCCGCGGCGGTGAAGCTGCCGGAGTCCATGACCTGGCAAAAAATACGCATGTCTTCGAACGGGTTCATTGTCACTCTCTGGTGGACAGTTAAACGCTTTATAGCCGCTTTTTCGCTTTTCAGCAGCCCATTAATCTGTGCTCACGGTTTGAAAACAACCCTGAACACAAAGAGCTGCCGAAGGCAGCCATCTGATCGTTGGGACGCGGAGCGTCCCCGGCTGCATTCCCACGCAGAGCGTGGGAACGATCAGATCGCAGCCTTCGGCAGCTCCTACATCACACATTCAAAAATGGAATTGAACATGAGCATCAAGAAAACCCTAGCCGCGTCCCTCCTCGCCCTGTCCGTCAGCAGCGCTTTCGCCGCTGGCAGTCCCGGCGTCGAACACAACACCCAGGCGTTCCTCGATGCCCTCGCCGCTGGTGGTGGTCGTCCGCTGGAGCAACTGAGCCCGAAGGACGCCCGTGCAGTGCTGACTGGTGCCCAAGCGTCGGTAAAGGTTGATCTGTCCGGCGTGGAAGTCAGCGACAAGGCGATCAAGGTCGACGGCCAGACCATCAACCTGAAAGTGGTGCGCCCGGCCAAGGTCAAAGGCGAGTTGCCGGTGTTCATGTTCTTCCACGGTGGCGGCTGGGTGCTGGGTGACTTCCCGACGCACCAGCGCCTGATCCGTGATCTGGTGGTCGGCTCTGGCGCTGTTGCGGTGTATGTCGATTACACGCCATCGCCGGAAGCGCAGTACCCGACCGCGATCAATCAGGCTTACGCCGCGACGAAATGGGTGGCCGAGCACGGCAAGGACATCGGTGTCGATGGCAAACGTCTGGCAGTGGCCGGCAACAGCGTCGGCGGCAACATGGCGGCGGTCGTGGCGTTGATGGCCAAGGAGCAGAAAACCCCTGCCCTGCGCTTCCAGCTGTTGATGTGGCCGGTAACCAATGCGCAATTCGACGACGCTTCTTACCAGCAATTTGCCGAGGGACACTTCCTTACCAAGGGCATGATGCAGTGGTTCTGGGACAACTACACAACCAACCCGGCCGAGCGTGCGCAGATCCATGCCTCGCCACTCAACGCCAGCGCCGAACAGCTCAAGGGCCTGCCCGCTGCGCTGGTGCAGACCGCCGAGTTCGACGTGCTGCGTGACGAAGGCGAAGGCTATGCGCGGCACCTGGATGCGGCCGGCGTGCCGGTGACCTCGGTGCGTTACAACGGGATGATTCATGACTTCGGCCTGCTCAATCCCCTGAGCCAGATTCCGGAAGTCAAAGCGGCGGTGCGTCAAGCGGCGGCTGAACTGAAGACTCATCTGAATCCATAAAAGCGAAAGATCGCAGCCTGCGGCAGCTCCTACAGGAAAACGCATTCCAAAGTAGAAGTTGTCGCAGGCTGCGATCTTTTCATTTGCAGCCATTGCGGAGCTTCGGTCATGACCCTTTTCTACGCCCACCTGCTGTCCTGGAGCGCTGTGCTGTTGCTGCTCGACGCCGCGCTCTGGCATTTCTCGCCCTTCAGCCATCGCGCGCCGCGAGTCGGTGTGCGTCTGGCACTGTTTCTGGCATTCAGCGCGCTGGTGATCAACGCCGGTGTCAGCCCGTTGCAGGCGCCGCTTTTCGCTGATGATCGCGTGGCACAACTGGGGGCGACGGCGCTGGGGATTCTCTGGTGGTTGTACGCAGCACGGGTGCTGACCGAAGTGATCGGCCTGGCGCTGATGCGCCGCATCGGTCACAGCGGTCGCTTGCTGCAGGATGTCATCGGTGCGCTGGTGTTTCTGGTCGCGATTGTCGCGGCGGCCGGTTACGTGCTGGAACTGCCGGTCAAAGGTCTGCTGGCCACTTCCGGGGTGGTCGCCATCGTGGTCGGTCTGGCGCTGCAAAGCACCCTCGCCGATGTGTTTTCCGGCATCGTCCTCAACACCACCAAGCCGTATCAGGTGGACGATCTGGTGATGATCGACGGCGTCGAAGGCAAGGTCTTCGATATCGACTGGCGCGCCACGCACCTGCTGACCAGCGCCGGCACCATGGCCGTAGTACCGAACTCGGTGGCGGCCAAGGCGAAAATCGTCAATCTCAGCCGGCCGAGCAACATGCACGGTGTCTCGATCAGTATCAAAGTGCCGAACCACATTCGTCCGCGTCGGGTATTGGATGCCCTTGATCGCACTCTGCAGGGCAGCAGTTCGCTGTTGCTCAGCCCGGCGCCGAAAGCCGTACTCAAAGAAGCCGGCGAAACCATGTCGGAATACGTTGCCAGCGGTTTCATCGCTGAGCTGGGCAAGAAGAGCGAAGTGCGCAATCAACTGTTCGACCTCGCCCACCGTCATCTCGAAGCGGCGGGTATTTCGCGCCATCCCGACGGCGTGATCGAACCGTCGAGCCGCGCCCGTGCGTTGCTGGATGAGGTGAAGATTTTCCGCTCGCTGAGCAGCGAGGAACGTGATCGCCTGGCTGAGTCGATGGTCGCGCAGCAGTACACGGCCGGTCAGGTGGTGCTGGATCTGGACGAGGTGCCGGACAGTCTGTTCGTGATCGCCACGGGCGTGGTCAGCGCGACGGTGCCGGACGGCAATGGCCAGACCGAGGCCGGGCGCATGGGGCCGAGCGAAGTCATGGGCGAACAGAGCATTCTTGCCGATACACCGTCGCAGGCGACGTTCACAGCACTGACGTCGAGCATCATTTATCGTCTCGACAAACAGTTGACCCGTGAGTGCATGGACAAGCGCAGCGAAGTCGGCCGGGCCTTGAACAAGTTGCAGGCGGTGCGTCAGCAGAACAGTCGCCTCGCGTTGATGGCCAAACCGGTGGCGGTGAAAAAAGGTGGTTTCTTGGGTTGGTTGCAAAAACGCTAACAGCAAAAGATCGCAGCCTTCGGCGGCTCCTACAGGGAGAATGCGTTCCCATGCAGGAGCTGCCGAAGGCTGCGATCTTTCGATTTTCTTACTTGGCAGTGAACTTGGTGTAGCTGTTGATCAGGTTGCGATAGTTAGGCAGACGCTCGGACAGCAGATGCGCCAGACCTTCCATGTCGTTGCGCCAGTCGCCTTGCAGCTCGCAGGCCACAGCGAACCAGTTCATCAGGTGTGCACCGGCGGCCGACATCCGCGCCCACGCCGCTTGTTGCACGGTGGTGTTGAAGGTACCCGACGAGTCGGTGACGACGAACACTTCGAAGCCTTCAGCAATCGCCGACAGGGTCGGGAAAGCTACGCAAACGTCGGTCACTACACCGGCGATGATCAGTTGCTTGCGGCCGGTGGCCTTGATCGCTTTGACGAAGTCTTCGTTGTCCCAGGCGTTGATCTGGCCTGGACGCTGAATGAACGGCGCGTCGGGGAATTGCTCAAGCAGCTCGGGCACGATCGGGCCGTTGGGACCCGCGTCGAAGCTGGTGGTCAGAATGGTCGGCAGCTTGAAGAACTTGGCGATGTCGCCCAGTGCCAGCACGTTGTTCTTGAACTCGTTCGGCGAGAAATCCTGCACCAGCGAGATCAGACCGGTCTGGTGATCGACCAGCAGGACGACGGCATCATCTTTGTTCAGACGCTTGTAAGGAACGCTCATGGCAAAACTCCTGGATGGATGGTTGTTGCGGGAAGCGCCGGCCCTGATGACCGGCGCTTTTTTCAAACTCAGAACGCGAAGCAGGAACAGCCGAACGCGCCCCAGAAACCGGCGAAATCGCTGACCGGCGCATTCGACATCCGCGCTTTTTCATGGCTGTGGGTGTGCACGGCGCACGGCCCGCTGCACTGGTGAACCTGCGCCTGCAGTGGCGAGTTCGGGCGCCAATGGCCCGGGACTTTGACTACCGGCGACCAGTCCGGCAGCACCGGAATCGAACGCGGGCCGAGGTCTTCGAAGTCGCCGGCGGCGTAGACGATCTTGCCGCCGACCACGGTCATCACCGACTCGATCCACTTGATCGCTTCTTCCTCAACGCTGAAGAAGTCCGCGCTCAGTGCCGCGAGGTCTGCCAGTTGGCCGACGCGGATCTGGCCCTTCTTGCCCTGCTCCGAGGAGAACCAGGCGCTGCCGTGGGTGAACAGTTCCAGCGCGGTGCTGCGTGGCAAGCCTTCTTCGTAAAGCGCCAGACCGCCAACGGTACGGCCGCTGACCATCCAGTACAGCGAAGTCCAAGGGTTGTAACTGGACACTCGGGTGGCGTCGGTGCCAGCGCCAACCGGTACGCCCTCGGCGAGCATGCGCTTGATCGGTGGTGTGGCTTCGGCGGCTTGTTTGCCGTAGCGATCGACGAAGTATTCACCCTGGAACGCCATGCGATCCTGAATCGCGATACCGCCGCCCAGCGCTTTTACACGCTCAATATTTTGCGGGGTGATGGTTTCGGCGTGGTCGAAGAACCACGGCAGACCGTTGAACGGAATGTCGCGGTTGACCTTCTCGAACACGTCGAGCATACGGCTGATCGATTCGTTGTACGTGGCGTGCAGACGGAACGGCCAGCGCTGCTCAACGAGGTGGCGCACCACCGGTTCCAGTTCCTGTTCCATGGTGTGCGGCAGGTCCGGGCGCGGTTCGAGGAAGTCTTCGAAGTCGGCGGCAGAGAACACCAGCATTTCGCCGGCGCCGTTGTGGCGCAGGTAATCGTCGCCCTGATGCAGCTTGACGCTGCCGGTCCAGTTCTGGAAATCGGTCAGCTCTTCTTTCGGCTTCTGGGTGAACAGGTTGTAGGCGATGCGTACGGTCAACTGGTCGTCTTTGGCCAGTTGCTCGATGACTTGGTAATCGTCCGGATAGTTCTGGAAACCACCGCCGGCGTCGATCGCACTGGTCAGGCCGAGACGATTGAGTTCACGCATGAACTGGCGGGTCGAGTTGACCTGATATTCCAGCGGCAGCTTCGGCCCTTTGGCCAGGGTCGAGTAGAGAATCATCGCGTTCGGCCGCGCGACCAGCATGCCGGTCGGGTTGCCGTTGCTGTCGCGGACGATTTCGCCACCCGGCGGGTTTGGCGTGTCGCGGGTGTAGCCGGCCACACGCAGGGCAGCGCGGTTGAGCAGCGCACGGTCGTAGAGGTGCAGGATGAACACCGGAGTATCCGGCGCGGCCTGGTTGATTTCTTCCAGGGTCGGCATGCGTTTTTCGGCGAACTGGAACTCGTTCCAGCCACCGACCACACGCACCCACTGCGGGGTGGGCGTGCGATCGGCCTGATCCTTGAGCATGCGCAGCGCGTCGGCGAGCGATGGCACGCCTTCCCAGCGCAGTTCGAGGTTGTAGTTCAGACCGCCGCGAATCAGGTGCAAGTGCGAGTCGTTGAGGCCGGGGATGACGCAGCGGCCCTTCATGTCGACCACTTGTGTGGCGCTGCCCTTGAGGGCCATGGCCTCGGCGTCGTTACCGACGGCGACGAAGCGGCCATCCTTGATCGCCACCGCACTGGCCAGTGGTTTTTCCCGGTCTACGGTATGAAATTGGCCATTGAATAAAATCAGATCGGCGCTCATCGCAGTTCCTCAAGCGAAAGTGAAAAGAAGCAAACCCCGCTCAACGCGGCGAGGTTTCTTGGGAATCGAGGTGTTCATGGGCCTGACTGGCTTCCAGCCACGGGGTGAACAGACGGGTGACCGGCGGCATCACCACGTAGACCACCGAGAGGACGATGGTCAGGGTAATCAGGAACGTGGCGACCACGTAGTTGGACAGAAGCGGATGCAGCGCCAGCAGCGGGCCCCAGATCAGCGGCACCAGCAGGGTGTGCGGCAGAATCACCAACAGTGTGACGACAGCCTGCTTCCAGCGCGGCGGCGGCGAGCCGGCCTCGGCCAGCGGTGTGAACCAGAATTCATTGACCGGTGCGACTTCGGTCTGATCACCGTCGGCCAGCATCGGTGCGGCTTCAGCCACCAGCGCCTGACGCTCGGAGGACTCCAGCCAGCCCTGCATCGCTTCGGTGGAGCTGAAGCGCAATACGCAAGTGTAGAAATCCAGACGCCCGCGCTTGCCGCGCACCACGTCGACACCCAAATGCCCTTCGCGCTGCCCGGCGACGCGCACGATATTGCGCAGCCATGCTTCATAGGCCGACTCGAAACCGGCCTTGACCGAGTGTTTGATGATCAACGTGACGGTCTCATCGGCCCCCGGTGCTTGTGAATTGAGGACTTCAGGCATAACGCAGCACTCCGGGCAAACGAACAGGAATCGCCAGCCGTCCCGGCCCGGCGATCAAGACGGTGGTGAAAAGAATCAATAGCAACCAGCCAAACTGCCCCTCAGCCACACTCCATTGCGGATGCACGACCAGCAACGCCACGAGCAGTACAAAGAGAATAGGCAAACAAGCCAATCGCGCCAGCACACCGGCGACGATCAGCAACGGGCAGAGGACTTCGGCGAAAATCGCCAGGATCAGGGTCAGGTGGGCGCCGAGGTGGAACGGGTCTTCGATCAGTTGCAGCTGCGCGGTGAAGTCCAGCAACTTCGGCAAGCCGTGCACCCACAGCAGAAATAATCCACCGCTGACCCGCAGGAACAGCAACCCGATGTCGCGCGCCTGTTCATCCCTCGTAGCAATCATGACCCGACCCTTTGAATGTCATTGACGGGAATCATGCCAAGGCCGGCGCGGGAGAAATTGGATGGGTGTGCTTAGTTGCTTTTCAGGTCTTTGATGTTCTGCCGCCAGCCACAAAACAATGTGGGAGTGAGCTTGCTCGCGAAGGTGTCAGGTCAGCCACATCCACATTGACTGACACACCGCTTTCGCGAGCAGGCTCGCTCCCACAGGTTTTTGTGGTGACCAACAATGTTCATTCCACCCCGTATCCCTGTGGGAGCTGGCTTGCCAGCGATTGGTCGGCACATCCACCACCTTCTTTGACGGACCCACCGCAATCGCTGGCAAGCCAGCTCCCACAAGTCTATGTGCCGAATCACAAAGCCCGGTCAGCCCCGAATTTCTCTGTGGGAGCGAGCCTGCTCGCGAAGGCGTCAGGTCAGTCACATCCACACCAACTGACACACCGCAATCGCGAGCAAGCTCGCTCCCACAAGGATTGGCGGCGTGCATTCAATTTGCAGACCGCCACAAAAACAATGTGGGAGCGAGCCTGCTCGCGAAGGCGTCAGGTCAGTCACATCCACACTAACTGACCCACCGCTTTCGCGAGCAGGCTCGCTGCCACAGGAGAACTGCTTGTGTAATCGAGGGCGGTTAAAGCGCCGGAATATCCAGCGGCGCCGCCATGAACTGGCTGATGCGCGAGCGCAGCCACTTCTCCGCCGGGTCGTTGTCATGCACCCCGCTCCACGCCATCGACAATTGCGCGGCATCGATCGGGAATGGCGGATCTTCGGCACGCAGGGCGCAGCCTTCAACCAAGGCACAGGCGGCGTAGTCCGGCACCGTCGCGATCATCTCGGTACCGGCGAGCAAGGCGCGCAAGCCGCTGAACTGCGGCACGCCGAGAACGACTCGGCGGCAACGGCCGATCTTGGCCAGATCCAGATCGATATTGCCGCTCAGGTCACCGGAGAACGACACCATTGCATGCGGACGTTCGCAATATTCGTCCAGGGTCAACGGCCCCGGACGGTCGTCGCCGCGCAGCACTTTGCAGGGAATATCACGCAGCTTCTTGCGCTTGGCGTTGGCCGGCAGATCCGTGGTGTAGCTGACACCCACGGAGATTTCCCCCGAAGCCAACAGCGCCGGCATCAACAGATAGTTGGCGCGGCGCACCACCACGACGATCCCCGGCGCCTCCTGCTGAAGCTGGCGCAACAGCGGTGGAAACAGACCGAACTCGGCGTCGTCCGACAGACCGATGCGAAATACGTCGCAACTGCTGGCCGGTTCGAACTCCTTGGCGCGGCTGACTGCGCCGGAAATCACGTCCATTGCCGGTTGCAATTCCTTGAGGATCGCCAGCGCCCGCGCTGTCGGCTCCATGCCGCGACCGTTGCGCAGCAGCAACGGATCGTCGAACAGATCACGCAAGCGCCCCAGCGCAGCACTGACCGCCGGCTGGCCCATGAACAGTTTTTCCGCCACACGGGTCAGATTCTTTTCGAACATCAGCGCTTCGAAAATCACCAGCAGGTTCATGTCGACGCGGCGCAGATCGTTACGGTTCATGGGTGTGGTTTCCTTATCGGTGTCAGACGCTTTTTGCCACAGGCGTTGGGCACTTTACTCGATCAATGGCACTTTCGCCGCGCGTTTGTACGGACCGTACTCCACCGGCACCCATTGGAAATGTTTGCCCTCGAAGGTGATGTGGCCGATGCCCGGGAACGGCAGATGCGCTGCCGTCACCCAGGTCTTGCTTGCCGCCGCAGAACTGAACACTGCCTGACGACTGCTGATCGCTTGCTGACTGTTGACGTCGAAACCGATCGACACTTCCGGGTGCAAAAACTGCACCGCGAGGTTGTGCACCAGATCGCCCATGAACACGATGCTCTGTTGCTGCGAGGTGAAGCGGTACGTGGTGCTGCCCGGCGTGTGGCCGGCTTCCAGGGTTGCTTCGACCAGCCCGGGCAGCGGTGATTGCCCGGCGGCAAACGTCTTGAAGCGACCGGCGGCAACATAAGGCGCCGTAGAGTCCCGGGCTATCTTGAAAAACTCTTTGGCGCCCGCCGGGGCCTTGGCCAGCGCTGCCGGATCGAGCCAGTAGTCGGCCTCGGCTTTGGCTGCAAACACGGTGGCGTTGGCGAACACCGGTTTCTTTTCGGCGTCGACCAGACCGCAGACGTGATCGAGGTGCAGGTGCGTCAGCAGAATCGTGTCGACCTGTTCAGGCTTGTAACCGGCGGCCTGCATGTTGGCCGAGAGTTGGCCTGCGGTGGCGCCGATGCACTGCCCTGCGCCCGTGTCGACCAAAATCAGTTGTTTGCCAGTGTTGACCAGAAACGCATTGAACGCCGTCTGCACGCCAGGGGTTTCAATCGAACGGCGCGCAAGCAGCGCGCGAATCTGACTCTGGCTCATGCCCTGCAACAACTTCGGCGACAAATCGTTGTAACCGTCGAACAACGCGGTGACTTCGTAATCGCCGACAGCCAGCCGGAAATAACCCGGCGCCTGAGTGCCAACCTGCGGTGCCTGCGCCATGGCGCCGGACATTGCCAGCACGACCGCCAGCGTCGTTGCCGCTTTCACCAAGCTTTTCATTGCATTCCCCTTTGAACCTGGCCAACGGCGGCCGTGCTTTGTCGACATCGTCGCGCAAAGCGCCGGGCGCTGACTTGCAAGGATGTGCTGAGTTCCAGCCTGAGCGAGGAAATTAACAACGATTAACTCGTCAGTCTCAAGGCATCGCCCAACAATGAAGCCCTCTGCGCAGCGTTGCTTTTTTGACCTGAGGGAATGCGCCGACCGTGCCTTCCCCACCGACACGGACCTTGGCCATGGCTTATCTACAGCAATCCGTCGCCCTCGCCCCTGCCAGCGAACCGCGTAAAAACACGACTGGCGGACTCAGTCCGCAGCGCGAACGCCAGATCAAACAGTTGATCCTGGATCGCTTGGGCGAAAGCCTCGAAGTGGCTGAACTGGCCCGGGCATGTGCACTGTCACGCAGTCATTTCTCCCGCGCATTCAAGTGCAGCACCGGCCTGTCGCCACAGGACTGGATCCGCGCCCAGCGCCTGGCTCGAGCCAAGTTGCTGATCCAGCACACCGACTTGAGCCTGACGCAAATCAGCCTCGAATGCGGCTTCTGCGATCAGGCGCACTTCTGCCACATGTTCACCCGCAGCGAGGGCATCAATCCCTTCGCCTGGCGCTGTCGAGTCATGGATAAACCGAAAAACACCGCAGCGCAGCCTGCGGTGTTTTGACTGCTGCCGTTACGCCACCCGTTGCACTGATGCTCAAACCTGAGGATTATGCCCGTACACCCCGGATCAGACGGCCTGCGCATGCGCCAGGCACTGATTCGCCCTGTCCGCCGCATCACCGCAGGAGCGCGCTGTTGAGTTCTTCCCCGAATCAGGCCATTGCGTTTGGCCCCTATCGGATTCATCCCGGGCAACGATTGCTACTTGAAGGCCAACAGCCTTTGCGCCTGGGACGGCGGGCGATGGACATCCTCCTGATTTTGCTGGCCCATGCCGGTGAAGTGGTGAGCAAACAGCAATTGATGGCCGGGGTCTGGCCAGACAGTGTCGTTGAAGACATCAATTTGCGCGTGCACATGGCGGCGCTGCGCAAAGCGCTTGGCGACGGGCAGAACGGCCAGCGCTACATCGTCACCGTGGCGCAGCGCGGCTACAGCTTTGTTGCACCATTCGTGCTCGACAGCATCGAAGCAACGCCTGCGGTCGCCGCGCCCCGGCACAACCTGCCGCTGCGTCGTACGCGGATGATTGGTCGCCAACCCCTGATCGATCACTTGATTACGCAACTGCCGCGCCGACGCTGCATCACTCTGGTCGGCCCCGGCGGCATTGGCAAGACCACCGTCGCCCTGCGCGTCGCCGAACAATTGCTCGACCAGTATCGCGACGGCATCCGCCTGGTGGATCTGGCGCCCATCGCCGATCCCGCGCTGATCGGCTCGCATCTGGCGACGCTGCTTGATCTGTCCGCAGCTGAAGGCGATGCGCAGGCTGGTCTGGTCGACGGCCTGCGAGAACAGCAAATGTTGTTGGTGATCGACAACTGCGAGCACTTGATTGATGCGGTCGCCGCGCTCAGCGAGCAGATTCTGCGGGGGGCACCAAAGGTGCATATCCTGGCGACCAGCCGCGAGAGCCTGCGCGCTGAGGGTGAGTTCGTGCAGCGTCTGGAATCGCTCGAATGCCCGTCCATGTCGACCCCGATGGAGCCGGCCCAAGCACTGGGCTTTGCTGCGATGCAGTTGTTTGTCGAGCGCGCCACCGCAGCCAGGGAAAACTTCCGACTGAGCCACGCCGAGTTGCCGCAAGCGATCGAAATCTGCCAGCGCCTGGACGGCATTCCGCTGGCACTGGAACTGGCCGCCGCGCAGGTCAGCGAATTGGGCATGGACGGATTGCTCAAGCAATTGCGCGAGGGTTTGCCGCCATTGTCGGCCGGACACCACAGCAGCGCCGAACGCCACCTGACCCTGCGCGCGACGATGGACTGGAGTTTCAACCTGCTCAACGTCTGCGAGCAAACCTGTCTGCGGCGACTGGGGATTTTCCGCGGCAGCTTCACCCTCGCCTCGGCAGCAGCGGTGGTCATCGGCCAACAGATTGATCCCGGCGCGGTGTTCACCGCCGTCACGCAATTGGTGGCCAAATCCCTGCTGAGCGTCGAAGTGGGCGACGAAGATGTTTTCTATCGCTTGCTCGACACTACCCGCCACTACGCACTGGAAAAACTCGAGCAGGCCGACGAGCTCAGCGCAACCCGCCAACGCCACGCCGAGCGCTGCCTGACACTGATGCAGCAGGCGCAGGCGGATTGGGACAATACTCCGACTGTATTGTGGATGGAGCGCTATGCCCGGGGTCTGGAGGATTTGCGCGCGGCGCTGGACTGGAGCCTCAACGGCCCGGGACCGGATGAGCTGGGGGTGCAACTGGCAGCCGCGTCGGCGCCTTTGTGGCAGGAGCTGTCGTTGCTGCGCGATTACAGCCGCTATGTACGCCGGGCACTGAGTCTGCTGGAGGCTTCGCCAGCAGACTCGCTGCTACCGCCCTGCCCTCGCCTGCAAATCGCCTTGAAACTGGCGCTCGGTAGCGCCAGCTATCACACCTGGGGCGGCACGCCACAAACCATTCAGGCCTTCGTCGACGCCTGCCAATTGGCCGAGGAACACGGCGATCTGGCCGGGCAACTGCGTGCGATATCGGGGCATATGGCGGTCAATCTGAGTTGCGGGCATTACCGCATGGCTTTGGCCCAGAGTGAGCAATTCGACCGCATCGGCCTGCACGGCGAACCGCTGCTGTCACTGAGCACACATCGCTTGCGCGTGCTGGCCCTGCATTATGCCGGCGACCAGCCGCAGGCACGCGTACATGCCGAGCAGGTGCTGCAACGCATGGCGCACAGCGGCCATCTCAATCGTTTCACCCATGGTTTTGGCGTGCAATACGACCAGAGCGTCGCTTCGCTGACAGTACTGGCCCGAGTGCTGTGGTTGCAGGGTCTGCCCGAGCAAGCCTGGCGCGCCGCACGGCAGGCGCTGGACATCGCCGTGCAGATCAATCACGGCACATCGATCTGTTACACCCTGGCGCTGGCCAGTTGTCTGATCGCTCATTACAACGGCGACCATGTAAACGCCCGCGCGCTGCTGCAGTTGCTGCTGGAACAATCGCAGAAGCACTCGGTGCTGCTGTTCAATAACTGGGGCCGGCAGTATGCGCAGGTGATCGATCCGGATAATGCCATGCCCGTACCAGCACAGAGCAGCGGTCTGATTCGGGAAGTGATGGTTACGCTGGATGAGCGTTTTGTCGATGATGCACTGGTGGAGCGCGCGCGCAATGGCGATGCGGGATGGAGTGCAGCGGAGATATTGCGGGCGCGGGCGGCGGCATTGTTGAAGGGTTCATCCTGTGGGAGCGAGCCTGCTCGCGAATCGGCCCGCTCAGACACCGCTGAAACCCGAGAAGCCGAACAAACCCTGCAACAAGCTCTGGCCATCGCCAGAAGCCGGGGCGCCCTCGCTTGGGAACTGCGCAGCGCCACGGACCTCGCCCGATTATGGCAGCGCCAGTCCCGCCATCGCGAAGCATGGGATTTGCTCAGCCCCATTTACCAGCGCTTCACCGAAGGCTACGCCACACCGGACTTGCGCAAGGTCCGCCTGCTACTCGACAGCCTCCACGAGCAGTGCCCGGCCTGAAGCGTTGCGCGTTCTGCTGAGATAGCGCGCATGGCGCTGTTTCAGTTCGAACTTGTCGTCACTGCGCTCGAACTGATCACGAGCATAGCGGCGCACGGTGTTGAGCATCCAATAGCGGGCCGTCGCACGGTTGGGTTCTCGAACAAGCAAAGATTTGCGCGCCAACCCTTCGATTATCGCGGACAGTCTGGAACCCGCCAGATCCGCGCTGCTGATCACACTCAGTGCGGCCTCCAGGGTAAAGCCCGCGCTGAATACCGACAGACGCAGCAGCACACGCTGTTCCATTGCCGTCAGGTACTGGAAGCTCCAATCGATCGCAGCGGCCATCGACTGATGGCGCGGTTCCGCGGTGCGCCGGCCTTGGCCAAGCAACTGCAGGCCGTTTTCAACCTGTGCCTGCAAGCCGATCAAGCCCAGCGCGTCGATCTGTGCAGCGGCGAGCTCGATCGCCAGCGGCAGACCGTCCAGTTGACGGCAGATCTCGCGCACACCTGGCAAATCCTGCTCACGCAAACAGAAGCCATGCTGCCGTGCCCGCGCGCGATTGACGAACAACTGCACCGCCGGATAGCCCATGGCTTCTTCGACGGTGTTCAATGTCGAGCGCTTGGGAATCGCCAACAGCGGCACGTAATGAACGGTCTCCTGCGCGACTTGCAAGGCTTCGCGGCCGGTGACCAGAATCGACAGGCGAGGCGCAGCATGCAACAGCGTTTCCACCAGTGCCGCACAGCTGTCGCGCTGGTGGTCGCAGTTATCCAGGATCAACAAGGCGTGCCGGCCGGTCAGTGCGAAAAAGTCTGTCTTCAGGGTGTGCAACAGGCGCTCGAGCAATGGAATGTCATCTTCGAGGCTGGCAAGGTCGACCCACCAGGCGCCATCGCGAAAGTATTGCAGGAGCAATTCCGCCACGCGCAATGCCACTGTGGTCTTGCCAACACCCGGCGCACCGGTAATCGTCATCAAGCGGCATACCGGCATTTGTCGAACCAGACTACCAATCAGGGCGTCGCGCCCACTGACTGGCGTCAGTCGTGCCGGAAGATTGTGCAGGGGCATGAGCGCGGCAGCGGGCATGGTCAGCGCATCACTGGTGCCCTGCTCCACCGGGGCGACAAAACTGTAGCCGCAGTGCGCCACGTGAATGATGAAACGCTGCCCGTTTACGCCGTCACCCAGTGCGCGGCGCAACGCCGCAATGTGCACCCGCAGGTTGATCTCTTCGACGACCGAGGTCGGCCATACCCGAGCAATCAACTGCTCTTTGCTGACCACCTCACCCGCGTGTTCGAGCAGCGCCTGAAGGATGTCCATGGCGCGCCCGCCCATGCGCAACGGCTGCTCTCCTTCAAGGACCAGACGTTGGCGCACATGAAAGGCGTAGGGGCCGAAACGCAGCACTGAACCGTGGCTTGTGTCGTTGTGATTATTCATGCCAAACATCTTGGCACTCTCGCGTGACGATACAACCGCCAGAGCCGACGCAGCACGGACATCCGACTGCGTCAGACGGACAGAACCGCTCTAGCTGAACTGTTCGCGGTATTGTAACGGTGTAAGACCGAGCTTTTCGGCGAACAACGAGCGCATGTGCCGGACACTGCCAAAGCCGCTTTTGTAGGCGATGGTCTTGAGCGGCAGATCGCCGGTTTCCAACAGGTTTCGCGCGCAGTCAATGCGGGCATTCTGCAAAAACTCCATCGGCGTCATATTGACGTCACGGGCGAACAGGCGAGCAAAGTGCCGTGCGCTCATGTTCGCCAATCCGGCCATGCGCTCGACGGTGAACGCTTCATCCAGATGTTCAAGGACGTAATTCTGCGCGCGGGTGATGGGCGTTTCTTGCGGTGAGACTGCCGCCATCAACGGGCTGAACTGCGCTTGCCCGCCCTGGCGCTTCATGACCACCAACAAGACCTTGGCAACGTCCTGGGCGATTTTCTTGCCGTGATCTCTGGCCACCACCGCCAGCGCCAGGTCGATGCCGGCCGTAACGCCACCGGAGGTGATGAGATTACGATCCTCGACGTAGATCTGATCGGTGGTCACCGTGGTTTTCGGGAAAGCCTTGATCAGCCGTTCGGTGTAGTTCCAATGCGTGGTGACGCGATAACCATCAAGCAGGCAGGCGTGGCCGAGGATGAATGCGCCAGTGCAAATCGAACCGTAACGCTCCGCGCGCGGCACGGCTTTTTTCAACCAGCCAAACAGCTCGGGAAATCTCTGGTTATAGGCGCCGGGTCCGCCCGGCACCAATAGCAGGTCATAGCGCTCGGCCGCTTCGTCGATGTGCAAGTCAGCCTGAACCTGCACGCCGTTGGACGCCCTCAGCAAGCCGCGCTCTGTCCCGAGAGTCGTCAATTGATAGTGCAGATCAGGTTTCAGATAACGGTTGGCGACTGAAAACACCTCCAGCGGCCCCGCCATGTCGAGCATCAGAAAGTCAGGGAACAGCACCATTGCCACGGTTTTCATGGGAGGTTTCACACATATTCAAGGGTCAATACGCACGCTTCAGCCAAGGCATTATGGCGGACCGAGTGTTCAGGAGCGTGATCGAATGGGTGAACCATAACGCAAAACTGTCAACCTGAGCCGGACAGTCTTTCAATTTCCATCTACTTATTGCCTCACCGGGTAACCAGTAACCTTCTCCTCACTCGGACGAATTCACGTCCCGCCAGGAGATTTCATCATGCTGACTCTTCGCAAAGCCTCCGATCGCGGCCTCGCCAATCACGGCTGGTTGAAGTCGTTTCACACCTTTTCTTTCGCCAGCTACCGCAACCCGCGTGAACAGGGTTTCTCCGATCTGCTGGTGATCAACGATGACCGGGTCGCCGCCGGCAAAGGCTTTGGCCAGCACCCGCACCGCGACATGGAGATCTTTTCCTATGTGCTCGAAGGCGCGCTGGAACACAAGGACACCCTCGGTACCGGCTCGGTGATCCGTCCCGGGGACGTGCAATTGATGAGTGCCGGCAGCGGCGTGGCGCACAGTGAGTTCAACCACTCGGCCACCAAGCCCGTGCACTTTCTGCAAATCTGGATCGTGCCGGATGTCAGCGGCGCCAAGCCGCGCTATCAACAGGAACACTTCAGCGCGCAGAAAAAACGTGGTCGCCTGCAACTGATCATCTCGCCGGACGGTAGCAATGGCTCCCTGAAAGTCCGTCAGGATGCGCGGGTCTACGCCGGGTTATTTGACGGCGAGGAAAGTGCCACGCTGAAATTGCCGGCCAATCGTTACGCTTACGTGCACGTTGCGCGTGGCAGCGTCGAACTCAATGGCCAAGCCTTGCAGGAAGGCGACGGCGTGCGGGTTCGTGAAGAACAGCTGCTCACCTTGAGCAACGGGGTCGATGCCGAAGTGCTGGTGTTCGACTTGCGGCCTCAGGAGTTGCCGGAAATGCCATGATCTGGCGCGATGCAGAACGGCCTTCCACTGAAGGCCGTTTCTTATTGCGGCGGCACTGCTGAGGGTTGTACGACAGGTTTGGGTGACGATACCTCTTTGCCAATCTGAATCGCTGCCAGCGTGGTTTGTATCGTGGTCAACAACGCCGCCTGATTGGCAAAATGTGCGCCAACCAGCAAGGAAGCCACGCCGAGGAAATGCACAGTGGTGGCAGCCCAGTAATTGGCCTTTACCGTCGATGCCTGTCTGATCGCTTCCCGCGATTCGTCGGCGATTTTCTGCACGCCCATCCACATCAGGTCATAACGCTTGTCCCGTTCCTGCAGGGCCTTGTCCCGTTCAAGATAGACCTTGTCCCGCTCTGCCTGAGCAGCCAGGAACCCGCGAATGTCGGCGCGCATTTCTGCCACGCGGCCATCCATCCTCGTCTCGATGGTTTCTATCCTGGCATCGAATTCTTCGCGACTTATGCTGCTCATGATTTGCCTGTTCCGCCCCGCGTCCGATCTGTCCGTGACTGCATATTGATTCACTTCCCTGATTTTCAATTCGACACCTTTCTGCGGCTACGCGGCCTTCCCTGGCTCTTCGTTTCGATGCGTCACTGAGGTCTGCATCGAGCTGCAGTGACAATAGAACTCATCACGGACTACAACAAGCCGGCCCATTCTGTCTCGGACGTAGGCTGTTTCGTCAGCAGTTGTAGCCTCGGCAAAACCCTGAACCACTTATTCGTTTTCCAGCGCAAAAGCCTCAACGATCTGCTCGATGACCGCCCGTACCCGCGCGGTGTGACGCAGGTCAGCGTGGGTGACCAGCCACACTTCATACGGCAGCGGCCGGGTCCGCTCCGGCCAAAGTCTGACGAGGCCATCGCGTTCGCCCATGTATACCGGTATCTCGCCTATCCCGAGGCCTGCGGCAAGGGCTCGACGCACCAAGAGGCTGGAGCTGAGCGTGGCGACGATGCGTCCGCGGGTCAACGGTTCAGAGACCAGCGTGAGGTCTTTTTTGCTCTGTAAGTACGGCTGATACACCACCAGATCATGGCCCTCGAAAGCGTTGCCGGGCTGCGGTTCTCCATGGCGCTCGACATAGGCCTGTGCTGCGAAAAGTCCTACAGGCCAACGGGCGATTCGCCGAGCGATGAGATCCGGGTTATCCGGCCGAGTATTGCGCACTGCGATATCGGCTTCGCGCTTGGCCAGACTGAGGATTTGCGTCGACGCATCCAACTGGATCTGCACGTCGGGGTGCTGGTCATGCAGGCGCGCCATCGCCGGGATGATGAAGTCGATGGCCATCGAGTCGGTGGTACTGACCCGTACGTTACCGGTCAGACGATCGTCCAGCCCGTGGATGTGCCGCTCCAGTTCCAGTGCCGAATGCTCCATTTTTTCCACACTTTTACGCGCCGCTTCACCAACACTGGTCAGCGCGTAGCCATCGGAGGTACGCAGGAACAGCGTCGCGCTCAAAGACTTTTCCAGCGCGGTAATACGCCGCCCGACAGTGGCCTGGTCCACGCCCAGAACTCGTGCAGCTCCGCGCAAGGTGGACTCGCGACAGACCGCCAGAAAAGCCCGCGCATCATCCCAATTCATGCTGGTCCTCATCGAAGCATTTTTGCATCACTCTGCCGCTTAATCGCTGCATATGCGCAGCCAAGATAGCCGATAAGCTGAGCGCCATACACCTCTTGTGAGATCGCTATCATGCGTACTGCAAATTCCTCCGGCATCTGGCTGCCGATCTTCGCCGGGCTTTGTGCCAGCCTGGTCAGCATTGGCCTGGCGCGTTTCGCCTACACGCCGCTGATCCCTTCGCTGATTCAGGCGCAGTGGTTTTCCGCCAATGATGTCGTCTATCTCGGCGCGGCCAATCTGGTCGGCTACTTGATCGGCGCCCTGCTCGGTCGGCCCATGGCCCATCGACTGGGTAACCGCAACGCCCTGCGCCTGATGATGCTCGCGGTCACGGGAGCATTTTTTGCCTGTGCTTATCCGCTGTCGGTGAGCTGGTTCTTCGGCTGGCGTTTGCTTTCCGGCATAGCCGGTGGCGCGATCATGGTGCTGGTGGCGGCAACCGTGCTGCCTCACGTTCCGGCGCCGCGCAGAGGTCTGGCCAGTGGCGCAATCTTCCTTGGCATCGGCCTGGGGATTGCTGGCTCCGGCACCATCGTGCCGCCACTGCTGACTCTTGGCTTGCAGGCAATATGGCTGGGGCTGGGCGCGCTGGCGTTGTTGCTGACCGCGTTGAGCTGGTTCGGCTGGCCTGCGGATACCGCGCACCCTGTGGCTGCGCACGCAACGTCGGCTGATGAGCCGACACCGTCGGGCGTTTACCTGTTGTTCGCTCAATACGCGTTCATGGCCGCCGGGCTGGTGCCTGCCATGGTGTTTCTGGTGGATTACGTGGCTCGCGGACTGGGCGCCGGGGCGCATATCGGCGCAATGGTCTGGGTGATGTATGGCCTGGGAGCGATTGTCGGGCCGGTGACTTACGGCTTCCTGGCCGACCAGCTTGGTGCACGCACTGGCATTCGCGTGGTGCTGGTAGTTCAAGCCATTGCCCTCGGTTTGCTCGCCGTCTCCCATGCGTTTCTGGCGCTGGCTTTACTGGCGGTGATTCTCGGCTCGTTCCCGCCGGGCATCGTCCCTCTGGCTTTGGCCCGCGTGCATGAGCTGGTGCCGTCGCATCACCGTCAGCAGATCGCCTGGAGCCGTGCCACTGTGTCATTCGCAACCTTTCAGGCGCTGGCCGGGTTTGCCTATTCGGCATTGTTCAATGCCTCGGGCGGCCAGCACACGCTGCTGTTTGTGATCGCCGCTGGCGCAATCGTCGTGGCTCTACTGCTGGAGCTAGCCATGCGCTGGCTGCCCTCTGCTAATGAAACGCGCTGCGCGGCGAACTGAGGGGAATCATTGCACCCTGTCTGCGCTCCCATCTACACGACCTTCTCCACAGGAATCGACATGTCACTGCCTAAAGAAATGACCCGTATCGAAATCACCCAACCCGGCGGCCCTGAAGTATTGCAAGCCAGGCGCGTATCTCTGCCCACTGCTTCCGAGGGCCAAGTGCTGATCCGTGTTCACGCCGCCGGAATCAATCGTCCGGACGCCTTGCAGCGCGCCGGCAAGTACCCGATGAAGCCCGGCATGGACCCGATCCCCGGTCTGGAAGTGGCTGGCGAAGTGGTCGCGGTTGGCGCCGGAGTAACGCGTTTCGCGGTCGGCGATCGGGTCTGCGCGCTGACCAATGGCGGTGGCTACGCCGAGTATTGCGCGGTTCCGGCCGGCCAGACTTTGCCTGTGCCGGATGGAGTCGATTGGGTCCAGGCCGCCGCAGTTCCAGAAACCTTTTTCACCGTCTGGGCCAACCTTTTCGGCCTCGGCGCCGCCAAGGCCGGGCAGCGCGTGTTGATTCACGGTGGCACCAGCGGTATCGGTACCACCGCGCTGATGCTCTGTCGTGAATTTGGCATCGAGGCGTTTGCTACCGCAGGCAGTGCTGAAAAATGCGACGCGATCCGTCAGCTTGGCGGGCAACCGATCAACTATCGTGAGGAAGATTTCGCCAAGGTCATTGCCGAGAAGACCGCAGATCAAGGCGTGAACGTGATTCTCGACATCATGGGTGGCTCGTATCTGAACGGCAACATCAGCGCACTGGGAATGGATGGCCGACTGGTGATGCTCGGCTTTCTCGGCGGCGCCCGCGCCAACGACATCGATCTGCTGGCCATCCTCGGCAAACGCGCGGTGGTCACCGGTTCGCTGCTGCGCGCGCGTACGGCTACGGAAAAAGCCGCCATCGCCGATCAACTGCAAGAACACGTTTGGCCTGCCCTCAGCGCCGGGCGCTGCCTGCCGATCATCGACAAGGTTTACCCGCTGGCTGACGCGGCTCAGGCCCATGCCCGCATGGAGGGCGGCGATCATATCGGCAAGATTGTGCTGCAGGTGGCGTGATCGATTGCAGCATCTTGTAATCGTTGGGCGTGCACGGTGGTCGAAAAACAGTCACGCGCAGACCGAGGCATCTGGTAAAAAGCGTTCTTTGTCTGCGCTGTGGTGAAACGATTAATGTTCCTGTCCTTCCTGACCCGTCTGCGACGCCGCCGCTTGGCGTTCGCCATGATGGCCGCGCTGATCATTGGCGTGCCGACGAGTTGTGCGGTGCTGGAACACACCGAGCGCAAACTGTTGTTTCGCATCGAGCCGGGCACCGCCGGCTGGTATCGCGGTCTGCCCGGCAGCGTTCAGGAACTCGATCTGCAACCGAAGAGTTTCAAGGCCGGGCAGAACATCCATGCCTGGTGGTGGCCGGCGGAACGTGCCAATGCCCCGGCAATCCTTTACTTGCATGGTGTGCGCTGGAACCTCACCGGACAGTTATTCCGCATAGAACAACTACGCGCGGCGGGCTATTCGGTGCTGGCCATCGATTATCGCGGGTTCGGCCAAAGCAAGGGTGATCTACCATCCGAAAGCAGCGTTTATGAAGATGCCCGCGTGGCCTGGGAGCGCTTCCAGCTGCTGCAACCGGACCCGAACAAGCGCCTGATCTACGGCCACTCTCTCGGCGGTGCGGTGGCGATTGATCTGGCGGCCGAGCTCGGACAGAACGCGGCGCGCAACAACACACCTCTGCCGGTTCGCGGTCTGGTCATCGAATCTACCTTCACTTCTCTCGCCGACGTAGCTGCCGCCGTGGCCAACACCTCGCTTCCTGTGCGTTGGCTCCTGTCGCAGAAATTCGATTCCATCGACAAGATCGCCGACATTCACATGCCACTGCTGGTGGTGCATGGCCTGGCTGATGCCTTCGTGCCGCCGCGCTTCAGCGAGCAGCTATTCAATGCCGCAGAGCAGCCCAAACGCCTGCTGCTCGTGCCCGGCGCGACGCACAACAACAGCATGGCGCTTGGCGGCCAGGGCTATCGCAAGGCTCTGGATGCACTGATGCAGACCAAAGCGGCGCCGCGGGTTGCCGGGCCGGCAGTCGCCAAGGGCTCTCGCGATTCCTGAGCTGTGTAAATCAGCCCTGAGAAACCGGCATCAGCGCCGAGCCAACTCATGGCGTACGCATTGTTCGTAATAGGTCTGCTTGACCGCTGCCGGTTTGAGCTTCGAACTGCTGTTGTAGGTCTGCTCGGTAATCCCCATCGCTGTCATGCGCATCCAGGGTTGCTGGAATCGGCGAACCTGCAATTGCTTGCGCGCGCCATACAGCGAAACCCCGGACAGTTTTGATCGCTGCGCCCCGGCAGCAATATCCGAGCCCCAGGTGCAGGCAAAGCGATGGCCCTTGCTCAACTCTTTTGCCTGCACTCCCGAGGCGATCAAAGCCAGGGAAAGCGTCACAACGGTGATGACAATCGTGCGCATATAGCCAACCTAACCTTTTGAAAAAAGGCGATTTTGCCGGTGCGAAATACCTATGGGGGCCAGCAATTTGCCTGCTGTCGCGAGATTTCTGATCCGGCTGAATACAATCAGGCTTCGCCGCTCGTCCAGTACTGCGCACCTTTGGCAGACAGGCTTATCCAAAGCAGTACATCCCACCGCGTAGAAGGCTCACGTGATGAACAAGAAAATCTTCGCAATGTCGTTTTTCAGTCTATGCTTGATTGGCCCGCTCCACGCTTGGGCAGCCGAAACGACAGCGGGCGCTGCCACCCCCGCCACCGCCCTGCCCGGTGTCAATCATGCACAAAGCTCTAGTGACCATGATGAGAAGGCCAACAAGAAAGGTGAAGAGTCTTCAGGCGCCAATGCGGGCTCAGAACCGCACGAGACGGAGAAGGATGCGGCGACGTCGAGCGACTCTGAAGATCTTGAGAAAAAGCCCGCTCAGTAACCACGGACTTTGCTATTCATAACGAAATACCGACGCCGAACTAGCGCAATCCACGGTGATATCAATATGATGCGCGCACTGGCCACCATAGAAGGTGGCCAGAGGAAAATACATCCAAGGAATGCAAATGAAAGATTTCGTCATCGGCGTCAACAACATCGTTCTCTACATCGCACTGGCGGTCATCCTGATCGTTTCCCTCTTCATGATGAGCCAGAGCTTTCTTTCGGGTCTCGGCATGTTTGTAGGCGGCACCCTGGGCTGGTGCATCGTCTCTGGCTTCTGGTTCGTGCAATCGGCGACCTACGAAGAACTGCGCAAGCTGAACTCGAAAAACAGCTGATCTGCGCCGAGTATTCGTTAAATAAAAAGGCCAATGTCATCGACATTGGCCTTTTTATTTCAGCTTCGAAAGGATTGATTAGTCATTGCTTGGTGCACTGAGCGCCCAGCCCCATGCCCATGGAACCCAGAGCAACCATCGGGCCGCTCGGCAGTTCGCACGTATATTCGCCACTTTCGGTTTGCGCGGTGTAGAAGGTTGTATTGAAGTCGCTGCGGATATTTGAAACCTTGATTACGGGTTTACCGATGGTGGTCTGTGCGCGATTCTTGAGATCACTCTCTCCCGGTTTGACGGTCTGGCATCCAGTAACTGCGAGCGCCATTGTTGCGAATAAAGCGAGAACCGGGATAGTCCTTGATGAGTTCATTGCAGATCGACCTTTTTGATTTTCATACCGGAGAAATACTGGCAATAACCTGCCAAGCGAAATGACTTTAAGGTCGAGCCAGAACGGGGGCAATTAGGTCGGATGTGCTAATGGCTGAAGGCTAGCCTCACCTGCATGAGGTTGTGCAACTGCTTTCCGGTTGCCGGCCGCTGTTAATCGGTTTGGAAAACGTCTACCCGCAAGCGATCGCCGCCCTCCTCTCGGCAATCGATACGGACCGGCAAAAACAGGTGAATGACTTCGATGTTGCTGCGCAGATGATCAGTCATGCGCGGCGTGGTGAACGATCCGCCACCGGCCAGCGCCATCGGCAACAGCAACTGATCGGCCAGATGCTCAGCGACAGCAGCATTACTGCACAACCAGTCGACGGCCTGATTGATTGCGGCATCGGCCACCTTCTCGGCGCGTAACGACACTTGGCCAAATGCGCTGAACACCTCAGTGACATGCTCGAAAACATACTCCAGCAATAACACATTGCCCGGACCGCGTGCCGGGTCAAGCGCCATAGGTTGCAGCGCCTCCACTGGCCAGTTCAAACGCTTGGCCACCTGACTCAGCTCTCGCTGAGCGACAGTGGGTGCGAGACCTGCGGTCAGCGCCAATGCGCGTCGTGAGACTGCCTCGCCGCGCTCACACAGGTCCAGGCGCGTGAGGCGCGAGGGCTGCACCTTCACCGCAATTTCGCCACCGCCAGCCGGTACGAAACCATGACGCAGCAACTCCAACTCGACATCGCCGCCCATGCGCCGCAGCAGCGGCAACCAACTGCGCGACAGGAAATCCGTCGGCGGCGCCAGCGGATTATGCGTGCCACCGGAGATCGTCACCCGACTGGCCTTCGATGCCCGCAGCAAGGCTGGCAGCAACGTCTGCAGCACCAGCGTGCAGCTGCCGGCCGTGCCGATAGCGAACTGAAAGTCGCCGCCGCGAATTTCGCCCGGTTCGAAGCTCAGGCCTTGCGACCCCAGATGCGCACCAGATATCTGTGCACCACAAACCTCGCCCGCAGCCATCACGGCTGTCAGGTGCTGACGCAGCAATCCCGGACGACTGCGTCTGGCGCGAATCTGTTTAATGCGAAACGCCCGACCTGTCACCATCGACAGGCTCAGCGCACTGCGCAACACCTGGCCGCCACCGATGGCACCGTCCAGTTCGATTATCTCTTTCATTGCAAATCCTTACGCGTATAGCCCGACGGTGTCTCTGAGGTACCGTTAAACCGTCGTGGGTCTTCCTGAGTTACGATCAATATTGATAATTCGCGCTTCAGCTCAGCCGCGATGAACCGGGGCAGCGCCGGACGCAGAATTCTCGCCAGCACTGTAGTTCCTTAGCCTTTGACGCACACCACCTGACGCAGGGTGTGCAGCACTTCCACCAGCTCACGCTGGGCGTGCATGACTTTGTCGATGTCCTTGTAGGCCATCGGAATTTCGTCAATCACCGCTTCGTCCTTGCGGCATTCCACGTGGGCAGTGGCGCGGATCTGATCGGCGACGGTGAAGGTATTCTTGGCCTTGGTGCGGCTCATGGTGCGCCCGGCGCCGTGGCTGCAGGAACTGAACGACTCTTCGTTGCCCAGACCGCGCACAATGAAACTCTTGGCGCCCATCGAGCCCGGAATAATCCCCAGTTCGCCCTTCTTCGCTGACACCGCGCCTTTGCGGGTAATCAGCACGTCTTCACCGAAATGCCGTTCCTTCTGCACGTAATTGTGGTGGCAGTTGACCGCCTCCAGCGCCACTTCGAACGGCTTGCGGATGATCTGCCGCGTGGCCTGAACCACCGCGCGCATCATCAGTTCGCGGTTCTGTCTGGCGAAGTCCTGCGCCCACCCCACTGCTTCCACGTAATCATCAAAGTGCTGGCTGCCTTCTTCGAAATAGGCCAGGTCACGGTCCGGCAGGTTGGCAATGTGCTGACGCATATCGGCTTGGGCCATCTGGATGAACAGGTTGCCGATAGCGTTGCCGACGCCACGCGAACCGCTGTGCAGCATGAACCACACCCGATTGGCCTCGTCCAGGCACACTTCGATGAAATGGTTGCCACTGCCGAGCGTCCCCAAGTGCCCACGGTTGTTGGTGTTGGCCAGTTTCGGATACTTGTCGGTGATCAGTTTGAAGCGCGGCTGCAACCCCGCCCAGGCCTGATCGGCTTGCTGAGGAATCTCATCCCAGGCGCCTTTGTCTCGCCGCGAACGATTCGAACTGCGGCCATGTGGCACCGCTTGCTCGATGGCGCTACGCAGTCCGTGGAGGTTGTCCGGCAGATCCGAAGCCATCAGCGATGTACGGGCAGCGATCATTCCACAACCGATGTCGACGCCCACCGCTGCGGGAATGATCGCGCCGACCGTTGGAATAACGCTGCCGATGGTTGACCCCTTGCCCAGGTGCACATCCGGCATCACCGCCAGATGCTTGAAGATGAAGGGCATTTTCGCAGTGTTCATCAATTGCGCGCGGGCTTCATTTTCTACTGGAACGCCTTCGGTCCAGAGTTTGATTGGCTTGCCGTCGGCGACTTCGAGAAGCTGGTAGGTTTGGTCTTTCATATCTTGGTGTCCATGTTCGTTTCCACCAGCATTGCAGCCGCTGTGCCAGCTTTGGATGCGGCTATGGTTTTTTCTGCTATGTTTCTGATTTTAATAGCTTTTATCTCTGATTCGACGAGTCTCGATAATCTATGGAAGACAAATCAGACCAGCAAAATTATCATTGCATATCGTCATTTATCTTATGAGATAAGCATGCCCAACAAACGCACGGTCGCCATCGGATTTATCGGAGCCACCCTGGATCGTGTCGGCAAAGGTGCCAGCCGTTGGAATTATTGGCGACCAAGCGTAGGTCTGTGCCAACAAACAGAACTCCCTATCCATCGGCTTGAATTGATTCACGGCCTCGACGCGCGCGACGTCAGCCTCGCCGAGCGTGTCCGAGCGGACATCCAGCAGATTTCTCCGAGCACCGAAGTGCGCCTGCATCCAATGTCGCTGCGCAATCCTTGGGATTTCGAAGAGGTGTACGGCGCACTGCACGACTTCACCACTGCGTACAATTTTGACACTGAGCACGAGGATTACCTCGTCCACATCACCACCGGCACCCACGTCGCACAGATCTGCTGGTTCCTGCTGACCGAGGCGCGCTATCTGCCAGCCCGGCTGATTCAGACCTCCCCCGCCAAGCGCAAGAACGATAACGAGCCCGCCTGCGGCACTCACGCGCTGATCGATCTCGATCTGTCGCGCTATGATCGCATCGCCTCACGCTTCGCCAGCAAACGTCTCGAAGGCCTCGAATTTCTCAAGTCCGGCATCGCCACGCGCAACCCGGCCTTCAACCGCTCCATTGAACAGATAGAGCGCGTTGCGCTGCGCTCGAAAGCCCCCATGCTGCTGATCGGCCCGACCGGCGCCGGCAAATCCTTCCTGGCGCGGCGCATCTACGAACTCAAACGCAATCGCCATCAGATGCAGGGACGCTTTGTCGAAGTCAACTGCGCTACTTTGCGTGGCGACGGCGCGATGTCGGCCTTGTTCGGCCACGTCAAAGGCGCCTTCACCGGCGCGCAAAACGCTCGCGATGGCCTGCTGCGCGCCGCAAACGGCGGCATGCTGTTTCTCGATGAAATCGGCGAGCTCGGCGCAGACGAACAAGCGATGCTGTTAAAAGCAATCGAAGAGAAACGCTTCTTCCCGCTGGGCTCGGACAAGGAAGTCGAGAGTGATTTTCTGATAATCGCCGGCACCCACCGCGACCTGCGCAGCCGCGTCGCCGAAGGCCTTTTTCGCGAGGACCTGTACGCAAGGATCAACCTCTGGACATTCGACCTGCCCGGCCTCGCCGGCCGCCGCGAGGACATCGAGCCAAATATCGATTTCGAACTGGAACGCCACGCGCGCGAACATGGGCAACGCGCGCGTCTCAATCTCGAAGCACGCCGACGCTACCTGGCCTTCGCCAGCTCACCTGCAGCAGCCTGGCTGGGCAACTTTCGCGAACTCTCCGCATCGATTACACGGATGGCAACTCTGGCCGAAAGCGGACGCATCGATGAAGCGCAGGTAGACGATGAGATCGATCGATTGCGATATGCATGGGGCTTGGCGCAACCCACTGCGGTATCAACTGAGTTGCCGGGAGATAGCGAGAGCATGGACTTGTTCGATCGATTGCAGTTGAAGGCTGTCATTGAGGTGTGCCGGCAGGCCGACAGCTTGTCCGATGCCGGCCGACAGCTGTTCAGTGTTTCCCGGCAGGCCAAGGCGCAGCCTAATGATGCCGATCGCTTGAGGAAGTACCTGGCGCGGTTCGGACTTGAATGGGGCAAGTTAGTGGACACGAAGTGAAGCACAGCGCTCTTGATCGCACTACTTCAATGATGACTGTAGAAAAAATGAATTAGCCGCCTGATCTCTCGGTCAAGAATTATGAACGCAGTAAATCTGACGAGGTGACAGCAATGACTATCCAGGCAGAGACACTCGTACAACTGACCGAAGCGCTCCAAGAGCGAGGCATGAAAATGGTCTCAGACGTCCATTTCACCCGCGCACCCTATCGATACAACCATCGCTGGATCTGCATCGTAGAGTGAACATGCTTGTTGCCGGCGCCTGGATCGAAGCGTCCAGCCGCCGGCGCCGCTCGGCTTCGCCCACCCACGCCCAAATAACCGTCTGCGCCCAAGGATGTCGATAGAGGGTTGGGCGGCAATAAAAACCCGGCGCGATGGCCGGGTCTCGTGAACTATTACAATTGATCGGGCTTACTTAGCGCCGCCATTATCTCGGCCCGTCTGGGCGTCCTGATCAGAGCCAGGATTGCCGGGTGGCGGATTCCAGTCCTCTGGTCGTTCGTCGGTGCCCTGCTTCGGCTCAGAATCAGCCTGCTCCAGGCCGGAATCATGACCCTCGCCAGAATCAGGGGTTTGTTCGTCTGGTCCCGGATATGGCGCTTCAGGGCCGTTGTTGTCGTCGATCATCATTCTCTCCCGTCAGTGGCGCAGGGGCTGCGCTTAATAAGTAAGAGAAGATCGGCGCACAGAGAGTGCTATTTGCTCGACGAGCGGACTTTCTTACAAATCCAAACACTTGGTGCGAGTCGCAGGCGTGATCGAGTAGCCCCGCAAATCTCACACACATGAAAAAGGCCAATGCTGTGAACATTGGCCTAAGTCATTGAAAAATATGGTCGGGACGGAGTGATTCGAACACTCGACCCCTAGCACCCCATGCTAGTGCGCTACCGGACTGCGCTACGCCCCGACTGATGTTGCACCCCGTTCTTCACCTCGAAGAACGCTCAAGAATATATCGCAAGCTTTTGAAAACTGGAAGTATTCAAACGCAGCTTTTTATTTCTTGAGTACCACCAGCACATCTTCCAATTCGGCAATCATCTGCCGAATCATCTGTTTGTACTGTGTGGTGTCATCTTTGGCTTCGTCGCCGGACAGGCGCAGACGTGCGCCGCCGATGGTGAAACCCTGATCGTAAAGGAGCGCGCGGATCTGCCGGATCATCAGCACGTCCTGGCGCTGATAATACCGGCGGTTCCCGCGGCGTTTGACGGGGTTGAGCTGAGGAAACTCCTGCTCCCAGTAGCGCAGCACGTGTGGCTTTACGGCACACAGCTCGCTGACTTCACCAATGGTGAAGTAGCGTTTGCCCGGGATGACGGGTAGTTCGTCGTTATGACTTGGTTCCAGCATAAGCCTCAACTCGGGCCTTCAACTTCTGCCCTGGACGAAAGGTGACCACACGGCGAGCCGTGATCGGGATTTCTTCCCCCGTTTTCGGGTTGCGGCCAGGCCGCTGGCGTTTGTCCCGAAGGTCGAAATTGCCGAAACCGGACAATTTGACCTGCTCGTTGTCTTCAAGAGCGTGCCTGATTTCCTCGAAAAACAGTTCGACCAATTCCTTGGCTTCCCGCTTGTTCAGGCCCAGCTCTTCATACAGACGTTCCGCCATCTCAGCTTTCGTCAAAGCCCCCATACGTCACTTCCTTAACGTGGCGTTCAACCTTTGTTCGAGCGAGGTGAGGATATTTTGCGTCGTCGAATTCACCTCTTCGTCATTAAGAGTGCGCGATGGATGCTGCCAGGTCAAGCCGACTGCAAGGCTTTTTCTATCAGGATCAATACCTTTACCCTGATACACGTCAAACAGCCTGAGCTCTGTGAGCCATTCGCCTGCATTTTCACGGATTACGTCCAGCACAGCCGAGGCCGCGACGTCTTTGTGCGCGATCAGTGCAAGGTCACGACGCACTTCAGGAAAGCGCGACAACTCGTGGAATTTCGGCATTTTACCGAGCGCCACTTCCGCCAGAACCAGCTCGAAGACGAACACCGGACGATCCAGCCCCAAGGCTTTCGACAATTCTGGGTGGATCGCACCAATGAAGCCTACTTCGCGACCTTCACGCTCGATGCGCGCGGTCTGACCCGGATGCAGCGCCGGGTGCTTGCCCGGAGCAAAGGTGAACGAATCCAGGGCACCGGCGAAACCCAGCACCGCTTCCACGTCAGCCTTCACGTCGAAGAAGTCGACAGTATCCCAACCCTGCGCCCAGCCTTCCGGCAAGCGACTCCCGCAAACAACCCCGGACAGCATCGGCTCTTGCTTCAAGCCTTCAAGCTGACCAACGAAGCGCAGGCCGCTCTCGAACAGACGCACGCGATCCTGCTGACGGTTGAGGTTGTGCTGCAACGCCTTGACCAGACCTGGCCACAACGACGAGCGCATGGCGGCCATATCGTTGGAGATCGGATTGGCCAGCAACAGCGGCTCGACACCTGGATTGAACAGTTCGAACTGACGCGGATCGATGAAGCTGTAAGTGATCGCTTCCTGATAACCACGAGCAACCAGCAGACGACGCAGCTCAGGCAGATCACTACGCGCTTCTGCCTTGGCTTGCGGCGCCAGACGCGCTTGCGGGTAGCGAACCGGCAGACGGTTGTAACCGTACAGACGTGCCAGCTCTTCGATCAGGTCGACTTCCAGGCTGATATCGAAGCGGTGGCTTGGCACTTCAACTCGCCATTGGCCTTCGCCATCAGCGGTAATGCTCAGGCCCAGGGCACTGAGCAGACGCTCGACCTGTGCCGAATCCATCTCCATGCCGAGCATCTGAGTGATGCGCTGAGCACGCAAAGTGATCGGTGCAATCGATGGCAGGTGTTGCTCGCTGACGGTCTCGATGATCGGACCAGCTTCGCCGCCAGTGATTTCCAGCAGCAGGCCAGTGGCGCGCTCCATGGCTTCACGGGCCAGTTGCCAGTCAACGCCACGCTCGTAGCGATGCGAAGCGTCGGTGTGCAAGCCGTAGGAACGTGCCTTGCCGGCAACAGCAATCTGATCGAAGAACGCAGATTCGAGGAACACATCGCGCGTGGTCGCGGAAACACCGCTGTGCTCGCCACCCATGACGCCAGCGATCGCCAGTGCACGAGTGTGGTCAGCGATGACCAGCGTATCGCTACGCAGGCTGACTTCCTGACCATCAAGCAGAACCAGCTTCTCGCCCTCTTCAGCCATGCGCACACGAATGCCGCCATTGATTTCGGCGAGATCGAAAGCGTGCAGCGGTTGGCCGAGCTCGAGCATCACGTAGTTGGTGATGTCGACGGCAGCGTCGATGCTGCGCACGTCGGCGCGACGCAGACGCTCAACCATCCAGAGAGGGGTTGGCTTGGTCAGGTCGACGTTACGGATGACCCGCCCCAAGTAACGTGGGCAGGCCGCCGGGGCCAGCACCTCGACCGAGCGGACTTCGTCGTGTACCGCTGCAACCGCAGCCACCACAGGACGGGTTACCGGCACGGCGTACAGCGCGCCGACTTCACGAGCCAGACCGGCCAGGGACAGGCAGTCGCCACGGTTCGGGGTCAGGTCGACCTCGATGCTGGCGTCTTCCAGATCCAGATACACACGGAAATCTTCGCCCACCGGCGCATCAGCCGGCAACTCCATCAGACCGTCGTTGCCCTCACCGACCTGCAGCTCTGCCTGCGAGCACAGCATGCCGTTGGACTCGACGCCACGCAGCTTGGCCTTCTTGATCTTGAAGTCGCCCGGCAGCTCTGCGCCAATCATGGCGAACGGAATCTTCAGGCCCGGGCGCACGTTTGGCGCTCCGCACACGACCTGGAAGGTTTCCGCGCCATTGCTGACCTGGCATACGCGCAACTTGTCGGCGTCCGGATGCTGCTCGGTGCTCAGCACCTCACCCACCACCACACCACTGAATACGCCGGCGGCCGGAGTAACGCTATCGACCTCAAGACCGGCCATCGACAGACGGGCAACCAGCTCGTCGCGATCTACCTGCGGGCTGACCCAGCCACGCAGCCATTGTTCACTGAATTTCATCCTGCTCTCCTAAGAATTCGTTACGACTAGCGAAATTGCGCGAGGAACCGCAAGTCGTTGTCGAAGAACAGACGCAAGTCGTTCACGCCGTAACGGAGCATGGCCAGACGCTCGACACCCATGCCGAAGGCAAATCCGGAGAACTCTTCCGGATCGATGCCGGACATGCGCAGCACGTTCGGGTGAACCATGCCGCAGCCCATCACTTCCAGCCAGCCGGTCTGCTTGCAGACGCGGCAGCCTTTGCCGCTGCACATCACGCATTCCATATCGACTTCAGCGGATGGCTCGGTGAAGGGGAAATACGAAGGACGGAAACGCACGGCCAGTTCTTTCTCGAAGAACACCCTCAGGAATTCTTCGATGGTGCCTTTGAGATCGGCAAAATTGATATCGCGATCAACCAGCAGGCCTTCGACCTGGTGGAACATCGGCGAATGGGTGATATCGGAGTCGCTGCGATAGACGCGGCCCGGGCAGACGATGCGGATCGGCGGCTGCTTGGATTCCATGGTGCGGACCTGTACCGGCGAGGTATGGGTGCGCAGCAACATGTTGGCATTGAAATAGAAGGTGTCATGCATCGACCGGGCCGGGTGATGGCCTGGGATGTTGAGCGCTTCAAAGTTGTGGTAGTCGTCTTCGACCTCAGGACCTTCGGCGATGCCGTAGCCAATGTGGGTGAAGAACTGCTCGACGCGCTCCAGAGTCCGGGTGACCGGATGCAGACCGCCAGAGGTCTGGCCACGGCCCGGCAACGTCACGTCGATGGATTCGGCAGACAGTTTGGCAGCCAGTTCGGCTTCTTCAAACAATGCCATGCGCGCATTGAGAACGCCTGTAACACGTTCCTTGGCAACGTTGATCAGCGCACCGACTTGCGGACGCTCTTCGGCCGGCAGATTCCCCAGGGTCTTCATCACCTGAGTCAATTCGCCCTTCTTGCCAAGGTATTGAACCCGGATTTGCTCCAGGGCATTGATATCTTCAGCGCTTTGCACAGCCTCTAGTGCTTGAGAGACCAGCGCGTCCAGGTTTTCCATGTACAGACTCCAGATACAAAATAGGGGAAGAGCTTGAAGGCTCTTCCCCTATTTATGACGTTTAACACCTGGCCCCACAGAGGTGAGGCCGGGTGACTGTCGGGGGTACTTAAGCCAAGGTGGCTTTAGCTTTCTCGACAATCGCAGCAAACGCCGCTTTTTCGTTCACTGCCAGATCAGCCAGAACCTTACGGTCGATCTCGATGGACGCTTTTTTCAGGCCAGCGATGAAACGGCTGTAGGACAGACCGTTAACACGAGCACCAGCGTTGATACGAGCGATCCACAGAGCGCGGAACTGACGTTTTTTCTGACGACGGTCACGGTAGGCGTATTGGCCTGCCTTGATTACCGCTTGCTTGGCAACACGGAATACGCGGGAGCGTGCGCCGTAGTAGCCTTTAGCAAGTTTCAGAATTTTTTTGTGACGCTTACGGGCAATGACGCCACGCTTTACACGAGCCATGAGTTACTTCCTCTATTCTTGACTAAATTAACGAAGGCGCAGCATGCGCTCGACTTTTGCCACGTCAGACGGATGCAGCAAGCTGCTACCGCGCAGTTGACGCTTACGCTTGGTCGACATTTTAGTCAGGATGTGGCTCTTGAAAGCGTGCTTGTGCTTGATGCCGTTAGCAGTTTTCAGAAACCGCTTGGCAGCACCACTTTTGGTTTTCATTTTTGGCATGTTCGGATACTCCGCATTCAGTTGATAAACATAATCAGAAGGCCTGCCGTGCCCTGTTGATTACTTCTTCTTTTTCGGGGCGATGACCATGATCAGCTGGCGTCCTTCCATCTTAGGATGCTGTTCGACCGAACCGTACTCGAGCAGGTCTTGTTCAACCCGCTTGAGGAGTTCCATCCCCAGCTCCTGGTGGGCCATCTCACGGCCGCGGAATCGCAAGGATACCTTGGCCCTGTCCCCGTCACTCAGGAAACGTACCAGGTTGCGCAGTTTTACCTGGTAATCCCCTTCCTCCGTCCCTGGACGAAACTTGATTTCTTTAACCTGAATCTGCTTCTGGTTTTTCTTCGCCGCGGCAATCTGCTTCTTCTTCTCGAAGATCGATTTGCCGTAGTCCATCACCCGGCAAACAGGCGGGACTGCATCTGCGGAAATTTCCACCAGATCAAGCTTTGCTTCTTCAGCGATACGAAGCGCTTCATCAATCGAGACGATGCCAATCTGCTCGCCATCAGCGCCAATTAACCGAACCTCGCGTGCCGAGATATTCTCGTTGATCGGGGCTTTCGGTGCAGCTCGTTTATCTTGTCTCATTTCACGCTTAATAATAATTACTCCGAATCTGGGCGACCACGCCGGGAAACCGCTTGCGCGAGAAACTCAGCGAACTGGGCGACGGGCATCGAGCCCAGGTCAGCACCTTCACGAGTACGCACAGCGACAGTCTGCATCTCGACTTCCTTATCTCCGATAACCAAAAGATAGGGAACCTTGAGCAAAGTATGCTCGCGGATTTTAAAGCCGATCTTTTCATTTCTCAAGTCGGACTTGGCACGAAATCCGCTTTCGTTGAGAGTTTTTTCAACCTCTGCAACAAAATCTGCCTGTTTATCAGTGATATTCATGATCACCGCCTGGGTCGGCGCGAGCCACGCAGGGAAAGCACCTTCGTAGTGCTCGATCAGAATCCCGACGAAACGCTCGAACGAACCGAGGATCGCGCGGTGCAACATCACCGGGTGTTTGCGGCTGTTGTCTTCAGAGACGTATTCAGCGCCCAAACGGACAGGCAGGTTAAAATCGAGCTGCAAGGTACCACACTGCCAGACTCGACCGAGACAATCTTTCAGCGAGAACTCGATCTTCGGCCCGTAGAAAGCACCCTCGCCCGGCTGCAGATCGTACGGCAGGCCAGCAGAATCAAGGGCTGCAGCCAATGCAGCTTCAGCGCGATCCCACAGCTCATCGGAGCCGACGCGTTTTTCCGGACGAGTGGACAGTTTCATCTCGACTTCGGTAAAGCCGAAATCGCGATAGACATCCATGGTCAGCTTGATGAACGCAGCGGACTCGGCCTGCATCTGCTCTTCGGTGCAGAAGATATGCGCGTCGTCCTGAGTAAACGCTCGCACGCGCATGATGCCATGCAACGCACCCGACGGCTCGTTACGGTGGCAAGCACCGAACTCGGCCAGACGCATCGGCAACTCGCGGTAGCTTTTCAGGCCCTGATTGAACACCTGCACGTGGCATGGGCAGTTCATCGGCTTGATGGCGTAGTCGCGGTTTTCCGACTGAGTGGTGAACATGTTGTCGGCGTAGTTGGCCCAGTGCCCGGATTTTTCCCACAGGCTGCGGTCGACGACTTGAGGAGTCTTGATCTCAAGGTAGCCGTTGTCGCGCTGGATCTTGCGCATGTACTGCTCGAGCACCTGGTATAGAGTCCATCCATTCGGGTGCCAGAACACCATGCCCGGCGACTCTTCCTGAGTGTGGAACAGGCCCAGACGCTTGCCGATCTTGCGGTGATCGCGCTTCTCGGCTTCTTCGATGCGCTGAATGTAAGCCGCCAGCTGTTTCTTGTCCGCCCAAGCGGTGCCGTAGACGCGCTGCAATTGCTCGTTCTTGGCGTCGCCACGCCAGTAGGCGCCCGACAGCTTGGTCAGCTTGAAGGATTTCAGGAAACGCGTGTTCGGCACGTGCGGACCGCGGCACATGTCGACGTATTCTTCGTGATAGTACAGACCCATGGCCTGCTCGTTCGGCATGTCTTCGACCAGACGCAGCTTGTAATCTTCGCCGCGGGCCTTGAACACTTCGATCACTTCCGCGCGCGGAGTGACTTTCTTGATGACGTCATAATCCTTCTCGATCAGCTGCTGCATGCGCTGCTCGATGGCCGCCATGTCTTCCGGCGTGAAAGGACGCTCGTAGGCGATGTCGTAATAGAAGCCTTCGTCGATGACCGGGCCGATGACCATCTTCGCGGTCGGGTACAGCTGCTTGACCGCGTGGCCAACCAGGTGCGCGCAAGAGTGGCGAATGATCTCCAGCCCCTCTTCATCCTTTGGCGTAATGATTTGCAGGGTCGCGTCGCTGCTGATGATGTCGCTGGCGTCGACCAGTTGGCCATTGACCTTGCCCGCGAGCGTGGCTTTGGCCAGACCTGCACCAATGGATGCGGCGACCTCGGCTACGGAAACCGGGTGATCGAATGAACGTTGACTGCCGTCGGGAAGAGTAATAGTTGGCATGGCGCCTCCTCTCCTAGTGGTGACCCCTACCAAAGGTCACGTGGGTTGGGATGAGCCAGTACAAGATCCGATCCAGGCCATTCAATGACGAACGCCTGCCTTACAGCGGCAGGAGCCTTGCGGCCAACCGGAAAACCGAACCAGAGTGACTGGGATTCAAATCGGAAAAATTCGCACGCCGACCGCTTCGGGACTGAAGGTCATCCGAAGCCTGAGAACGCTTGAGCCCGGCATGCTAGCACAGATGAGCGGTCGCTTACGTCCTGATTTGGCAGAAGGTCAAATGTCCGTTTTTATGCCAAAGTGCTGAACTTGATCGGCCTTTGCGCCCTCAGATAACAAGACATTGACCCACAAGGAGCATCCTCGCATGCGTCTGAAAAGCTTATTCGCCCTCGTCGCACCCGTCGTTCTGCTGCTGCCACTGAGCGCCCATGCCGACTGGCCGAAAGGCGAGCGCGAGAAGTACATGGCCCAGTGCACTGAGGCTGCAACCCAGCAAATCGGTGCTGCCGCGGCGAAATCCCACTGCGCTTGCGGAGCTGACGCCATCAAGTCCTATCCGGCCAGCGACATTCAGGCGCTGATGGACAACAAGGCGACGCCTGAATTGCAAAAGAAAGCCCTTGGCCAGATCACCAAATGCAAGGCAAATACCGCCCCGAAAAAATAAGAAAACCGGTCATTAACATCGGCTGAAAGGCGGAAAAAAGTGCTGGAAATGAGGCTTTTCAGACGATTTATGCAGGTTTTACAGGTTTTTTTATCGTCTTTACGTTTCGCTGAAAGCCTTTCAAACCGGGGCTTTCAGCGCAACCAGGTGGTAAAGAAAACACGACTGATTGGCAAACAGCACGTCCGGGGGGCTACCAAAGCGAACATTTCGACTATGATACCCGGGTGTGCCCAGTTGGCCTGAGCAGCACAGCACTACTGAAAATATATGTTTCTTGGAGATACACCATGTCTAATCGCCAAACCGGCACCGTTAAATGGTTCAACGATGAAAAAGGCTTCGGCTTCATCACTCCTCAAGGTGGCGGTGACGACCTGTTCGTACACTTCAAAGCTATCGAATCCGACGGTTTCAAAAGCCTGAAAGAAGGCCAGACCGTCTCTTTCGTGGCTGAGAAAGGCCAAAAGGGTATGCAAGCTGCACAGGTTCGCCCAGAGTAATTTCTCGGCGCACTAAAAAAACCCCGTCCTGGTGACGGGGTTTTTTATGCCTGACACAAAAGGACTCAGCCGCAGTTGACGCGAGTAACTACCAGGTTGTTATCGGTGTTCAGGTTCAGGCGATCGGAGCGGTATTCCAGGGTGATCATGTCGTTCGGCTTGAGGAAACGCGCATTTTGCGCCCCAGCCTTGGCACGCGCCTGATCCAGCAACTCAGGGGATGCCTTCTTGCCGATGGCAAATTGCGCTGCCGATGCTTCGCAGCGGCTATTTCCTGATTCAGCCGCCACGGGCTCCTTTGCCGACTCGCTGGAGGTTGTGCTGCAACCAGCCAACAGAGCAGCGGCCATAAGTGCACCCAGTGTCGCGAACTTCAAAGGCATGAAGCCTCCTTGTTTTCAAATGTTTAAGCAGAGATCGTGCGACCGCCAATGCGGCGTTTGGTTTCAAGGCTCAAGCCATGCCCTGCCCCACGAGCGGAAAAATGCCGAGTGTGCCTGAGCCGCCCTGTCCGGCTCATCAAACATTCGTGACTGAATATTAACGACCTCAATAAACGTCGATGTAGTCGTAGGGCGGATTCGGCCAGTTGTCTTTGAGTGCGTTGAAAATCTGCATCACCCAGACTTCATCGCTGGCTGCGACGTTACCCACATAGCCCGACCCCTTCGCCCAGGTTTCCAGGCGAAACAGCAGACCCTCGATATCCTGCCCACCGGTCACCGTAGACAGATAGGCAATGCCATCTTTGGTCACGCGCAATTGGTTGTGCACGTCGTCACTGCCCGAGGCAAGCAATTGGCGCACTGCTTCGAGTGTGAGGCCGTCAGGGGTATTCAGATCAATCTGCACAGCGGGGTCCTTTGCAAGCCGGAAAAGACCAAGTGTCGCATAGCGCTCCGCTCATGCCTAAGTCGCAGTGCCAAATGCCGCACAAAATGGTTAACTCGAAAACAGACATCCTGACCTTTCGAGCCTCCCATGACCAGTGTAAGCATCGACGCCGCCATCAACGCCAAATGGGCCGAAGGACACAGCTCTTACAGCCCCGGCACGACGGAAGAATTGGCGCTGATCGGCATTGATTTACTGGTCAAGGAGTTGGGGATAGAAGCGGCGCAGCATTTTATCAATCAGGTATTCGAACGCTATCCGATCAGCCAGGCTGAACAGCCGCAGTGAAAACCCGCAGGCAAACCGCCTGCGGGTTGACGAATTATTTCAGGCGTTTCAGGCGCTCGGTCAGCAGATCAAAGAATCCCTGGGCGTCGCCATTTTCGACCCAGAATGCATTCTTCGGTGCTTTCAGGCCGTCATACCAGTCAACAATGGTCTGGCCGAATGTCGGTCCTTCACGGCTATCCACCACGACGTTGACCGCCCGACCGGTAAACAACTCAGGCTTGAGCAGATACGCCACAACCGTCGCGTCATGCACCGGGCCACCGGGAATGCCGTAGTGCTCCATATCGCCCTTGATGTATTCGTTGAGAATGTCGCCGACGATCTTGCTCGCATTGTTGTTCAGCGCGGCGATCTGCTTCAGGCGTGCATCGCTGGTCAGGACCTTGTGGGTCACGTCCAGCGGCAGATAGGTGAGTTTCACCCCGCTCTTGAGCACCACCTCGGCAGCCTGCGGATCGGCGAACAAGTTGAATTCAGCCACAGGGGTGATGTTGCCACCGTTGAAATGCGCCCCGCCCATGATCACCACTTCCTTGATGCCCTGAACGATTTCCGGCTCCTGGATCAATGCCAGAGCCAGGTTGGTCTGCGGACCGAGCATGGCAATGGTGATGCTGTGCGGTTTGGCCGATTTAAGAGTGTCGATCAGATAATTGACCGCATTGCCTTTCGCCAAGCCTTTCTTCGGTTCGTGAACCGTGACGCCTGACAAACCTTCCTTGCCATGAATGTTCTCGGCGTAGATCGGCGTGCGCATCAGCGGCTTCGGTGCGCCAGCGTAAACCGGCACGTCTTCGCGCCCTGCCCATTCGCGAGCGAGTCGCGCGTTACGCGAAGTCTTGTCCAGGCGCACGTTGCCGGCGACAGTCGTTAACGCGCGGATATTCAATTCATCCGGCGACGCCAGCGCGAAGAGCAAAGCGACAACGTCGTCAGCGCCTGGATCGGTGTCGATGATCAAATCGATTTTTTCAGCGGCCTGAACGCCGGTCGCAGTTATCACAGACAAAAGCAGCAGACCCCGAAGCATTTGATGGAGTTTTTCAGCATAGCGTTGCATAGCGCATTCCTTGTGCAGGTGATATCGGAAATCAGAATGTAACCCCGGCGACCAGAACGATGTTGCAGTACGGCTGACATTCTCCTGTACGAATGATCGCCCTGGCTTGTCGGCTAAGCACCTTGAACTGCTCGTGGGTGAGCAGATCCCTACGGCCCAGCGCGCCCTCTTCGTTCAACGCGTCCAGATCGGCCAGCGCCGTGGGTTGTTTGTCGAAGATCTCTTTGGCCAGCACATGGCTCTCGACCTGCATCTCGCTGAGTACAACTTTCAGCGTGCTGACGAAATCAGGGATGCCATGGGTCAGTGCCAGATCAATCAACTCGACACCCGGTGGCACGGGCAAACCGGCATCGCCAATCACGACCATGTCACCGTGGCCAAGAGAAGCGATCAGTCGCGACAGCGCGACGTTAAGCAGAGGAGTCTTTTTCATGCGGGTTTGAACGCCTGTACTTCGGACATGGTTGGAATCGACGGTTGCGCACCGGCGCGGGTAACCGACAGTGCAGCGGCGATCTGCCCGTAGCGAATCGCCTCGGCCTCAGACTTGCCATCGGCCAGCGCTGCGGCAAAACCGCCGACGAAAGTGTCGCCCGCCGCCGTGGTATCGACCGCCTTCACGGCCGGCGCGGGGAAATGTTCGAAGCCGTTGCCGTTGGCGAACAATGAGCCTTGCGCGCCTAACGTGACGATGACTTTGCCCGCGCCCATGGCAATCAACTGAGTGGCAGCCGTTTCTGCCGACTGCAGCGAGTCGACAGCGAGCCCGCTCAATGCGGCGGCTTCGCTTTCGTTGGGAATCAGATAGTCGATGGCGGCAAACCAGTCAGCCGGCAAAGGACGGCTGGCCGGCGCCGGGTTGAGGATGACGGTTTTGCCCAGCTCACGCGCACGCTTGAGCGCATGTCCGACCGTCGCATCGGGAATCTCGAGCTGACAGATCACTACATCGGCGGCCTGTAAAACCGCATCAAAACGGTCGATCACTGCCGGCGTCATCGCGCCGTTGGCACCGGCGACAATCACGATGGCGTTCTGGCTGTTGTCATCCACCACAATCAGCGCTACGCCACTGGAATCCTCTACGACACTGACAGCCTCGCAGTCGATGTGCTCGGCGAGCAAGGCATCACGCAATCGCACACCGTAGTCGTCATTTCCGACGCAACCGATCATCGCCACCTTAGCGCCCAAGCGCGCAGCAGCAACCGCCTGATTGGCGCCCTTGCCGCCAGACACCGTGGCAAAGGAATGACCGATCAGCGTTTCACCGCCGCGCGGCAGCCGCGGGGCCCGGGTGACCAGGTCCATGTTCAGGCTGCCTATTACCACTACATTTGCTGGCATACATCACTACTCATCAATTCGGTTTCAGCGATATTCGGTGAACACGCCGGACAGCGGCGCGGTCGATTCGCGCAGGACAATGCTCGGGGTCACGATGCGTTGATCGGTGCCCGAATCCGGCGCAGCAATTCTGCGCAACAGCACTTCGGCGGCCATCTCGCCCAGTTGCAGGATCGACTGGCCGACCGTGGTCAGCGCCGGATAGACATAACGGCTCATCTGAATGTCATCGAAGCCGATCACCGACAGCTCGGCCGGTACCCGGACATTACGTTCAGCCGCCGCACGCAGCACACCGATGCCAATCATGTCGTTGCCGGCAAAAATCGCGCTCGGGGGATTGCTTTCGAGCAGCCGGGCAGCGGCGTTGTAACCGCCGGTGCTGGTGAAGTCGCTTTCGAGCATACGCTCCTCGCGCACCTCGATTCCCGCCTCTTGCAGCGCTCGGCAATAACCGGCCTGACGCATTTGCGCCACGCTGGTACTGGCCGGACCGCCGATGGTGGCGATGTCGCGATGCCCCAACTCGAGCAGGTGACGGGTTGCCAGATAAGCGCCGTATTCGTGGTCGATGCGCACCAGATCGGCATTTACACCCTCCAGGCCTCGGTCGACGATGACCATCGGCGTCTTCACGCCCGCCAGCCCTTGCGCCAGACCACTGTCACCGCCGGCGGAGGCGACGATCAAACCGTCGATGCGTTTTTCCAGCAACACGCGCAGATAACTGCGCTGCTTGTCCGGATTGTCGTCGGAGTTACAGAGGATCACGCAGTAACCGTTGCGCTCGCAGTAATCCTCGATTCCGCGCGCCAATTCAGCGAAGTACGGGTTGAGGCTGTTAGGCACCAGCAGGCCGATGGTCGCCGTGGTTTTGGCTTTCAGCGAGCGCGCCACGGCACTGGGAACGTAGTCGAGGCTCTTGATCGCCGCCTCGACTTTGCGCCGCACTTCCTGACTCACCGGGCGGGTGTTATTAACCACGTGCGACACGGTGGTGTAGGAAATACCCGCAAGCGCCGCTACATCCTTGATCGTTGCCATGGTTCAGCCCCGGCGACTGGCGCGTTGACTGCGATAGGTGTCGAGCACCACGGCGATAACAATTACCGCACCGGTGATGATGCGCTTGGTCGGCTCCGTCGCACCAATCTGTGCGAGTCCGGCCGCGAGCACGGAAATGATCAGCACGCCAAAGAAAGTACTGATTACCGAACCGCGTCCACCCATCAGGCTGGTACCACCGATAACCACCGCCGCGATCACTTGCAGTTCCAGGCCCGAACCTGCGTTCGGGTCAGCCGCTTCCAGGCGCGAAATCTGAAACAGAGCGGCAATGCCCGCCAGCAGGCCCATAAGGCTGAACACCAGAATCTTGTAGGGCTTGGGATTGATCCCGGCCAGCCGCACGGCTTCTTCGTTGGTGCCGATGCCGATCAGGTAGCGGCCGAAAACAGTGCGGGTCAAAACTGCCTGCGCGATGAAGATCACCAGCAAAGCGATGATGAACGAGGGTGAAATACCGAACGCGATCGGATTCGACAGCCAGGCGAACGCATCGCCGATGTACGCAGTCCGCGACCCGGTCATCTGATACGCCACACCGCGGGCCATTTCCAGCACGCCGAGGGAGACGATGAACGACGGAATCCGCCAGGCCACGGTGATCGAGCCAGTGATGGTCCCGGCCAGCGCCGCCACCGCCATGCCGAGCAGCGCCGCTGGCAAAACGCTCCAGCCCCAGCCGAGAATCGCAACGCTTACCGTCGATGCGGCCAACGCCAGCACCGAGCCGACGGACAAATCGATGCCGCCGATGATCAGCACAAAGGTCATGCCCACCGCCAGCACCATCAAGTCGGGAATCTGGTTGGCCAGGGTGCTGAAAGTGTTGTACGAGAGGAAATGGCTGCTCAGAACCGAGAACAGCGCAATCATCGCCAGCAAGGCACCGGCCAGGCCCAGATATGTGCCCAGGCCGAAGAAATTGCCACTACGTTTACTGGCAGAAGATGCAGTTTTCATGGGAGATCCCTAGGCGCTGCCTCATTGAGCAACGCATCACGTTTTTGGTAGCCGGCGAATGCGGCGGCAAGCAAATCATCCTGGGTCCAGCTGTCGCGCTCGAAGGTGTCGATCAGACGCCCCGCCGAAAGCACGCCGATCCGGTCGCAGATCAGCATCAACTCGCGCAAGTCACTGGACACCACCACCAACGCCTTGCCCTGACGGGTCAACTCACCGAGCAAACCGTAAATATCGAACTTGGCGCCGACATCAATCCCGCGAGTCGGCTCGTCGAACAGCAGCACCGAACAGTCGCGCTCCAGCCAGCGACCGATCACGACCTTCTGCTGATTGCCGCCGGACAGTTCCGAAACCAACTGCGTCGGGCTCGAGCTGCGGATGCGCATGGCTTCGATCTGACGCTCCGCCAGGGAGATTTCGTCGCCGTTGTTGACGAAACCGCCACTGGAGATTTCCGGCATGTTACCCAGGGCGATGTTGGCGCTGATCGACTGACTGAGCAGCAGCCCTTCGCCCTTGCGATCCTCGGTGATCAACGCGATGCCATTGCGTACGGCATCGACTGGCGAGCGAACACTCACGACCTTGGCCGGGGAGCCGAGCGCGATGGTGCCGCTGTCGGCAGCATCGGCACCGAATATCAGCCGCAGCAATTCCGTGCGCCCTGCCCCGATCAATCCGGAAATGCCGAAGATCTCCCCGGCACGCACCTCAAAAGAGACGTCGCGGACTTTGTCAGAGCGGGTCAGGCCTTTGACCGTCAACGCCGGAGCGCCGATCTTGCGCGGCCCCATGTCGATGTGTTCACCCAGTTCGCGACCGACCATCAAGGTGACCAGTTGCTCGCTGTTGTAGTTGGCCATCGGCTCGACGCAGACCAGGTTGCCGTCACGCAGCACGGCAATACGCTGCGCCACCCGCGCCAGTTCTTCGAGACGGTGAGAGATATAGATGATGGAAACGCCGCGGGCCTGCAATCGGCTGATCTGCTCGAAGAGCATTTCGACTTCGCGCGCCGTGAGCATCGCGGTCGGCTCGTCAAGGATCAGCACATGGCAGTCGCCGATCAGGTTGCGCGCGATTTCAACCATCTGCTGATGGCCGATACCGAGTTCGCCGACCAGCGTGTCCGGATCGATCGCATCGAGGCCGACTTGCGCCATGGCTTCGATCGCGGCCTTGCGCAACTGCTTGCGGCTGATCCAGCCCGCGCTGCTCGGCAGATTATCCAGAAAGAGGTTTTCCGCCACCGACAGCGTCGGCAACAGATTGAGTTCTTGCATGACCATGCGCACGCCAAGCTCTTCGGCCTGGGTACGGCTGCCCGGACGATAATCCTTGCCGTGGAATTGCATCTGGCCGGTAGTGGGTGTGACCAGACCGCCAATGATCTTCGACAGGGTACTTTTGCCGGCACCATTTTCGCCGGTCAGCGCCAGTACTTCACCGCGCATCAGCGTCAGATCGATGCCGGTGAGCACCGGTTGCGCATAGGTCTTGCCGATACCGCTGACCGAGAGGACAGCGTTCGGGGCGGAAACTGACATAGAAATCTCCATGCGCTCGCCCGGACGGACGAGCGCCGTTGTGTCGCCAAATGACTTACTGGGTGACCAGCTCGACCGGTGTTTCGATCACGCCGTTGGCACCGCTGTCGACTTTCTCGCCTTTGATGATCTTCAGCGCGGTTTCGATGCCGAACACGGCCTGCTTGGCTGCAAACTGATCAGCCGTCGCCAGCACGCGGCCGTCCTTGAGCATTGGCTTGATGGCATTGATATTGTCGTAACCGACGACTTTCACCTGCCCTGCCTTACCAGCGGCACGGACTGCGGAAACGGCACCGACCGCCATGCTGTCGTTACCGGCCAGCAGTGCTTTGACATCCGGGTATTCACTGAGGATCGAAGCCGCAACCTTGTTGCCCTTGTCGATTTCCCAGTCACCGGACTGCAGCGAGACCACTTTGATCTGCGCGGCTTCCATCGCGTCCTTGAAACCGGCCGTGCGCGCCTGCGCGTTGGTGGTGGTGGACACGCCTTCGATGATGCCGACCTCGTCGCCCGCCTTCAGTTGCTTGGCCAGATATTCGCCAACCAGACGTGCACCCTTGCGGTTGTCCGGACCTACGAACGGCACGTTGATGTTCTTGCTTTTGACCACGGCGGGATCAAGCTGGTTGTCGATGTTGATCACCGTGATACCGGCGTCTACGGCCTTCTTGATCACAGGCACCATGGCCTTGGAGTCAGAAGGCGCGATCACCAGTGCATTCACCTTGGCCAGGATCATCTGTTCGACGATGCGAGTCTGGCCGGCAGTGTCGGTTTCGTCCTTGATACCGTTGGAGATCAGATCGAAATCGGCGGAGTGTTCTTTCTGGTAGGCCTTGGCGCCGTCTTCCATGGTCAGGAAGAATTCGTTGGCCAAGGATTTCATGACCAGCGCGACTTTGGGCTTTTCTGCAGATTCGGCGAACGCCGAGGAGACAGGTAGTGCGGCGGCTGTGGCAGCCAGCATAGCGACAGCAAGAAGACGTGCGGCGAATGGCAGCTTCATGGGTTCACTCCGATCTTATGATTATTGTGAGCAACGTTTGCGCTGACGTAAGCTACGTCACGACTCCGGGAGCAGATGCCCTTCCAAGTCGCGCAAACGTTTGCGTAGACCGAACTATGAGAATCCCGCTGACATTTGTCAACAATCAGAAATCGTCTTTTGTTGTAGGCCGAATCGCTGAGTCGGCCATCAGACGCTTCAGGCGGTCGTGTTGACCAGGCCACCGCTGGTAGCGCTTTTCGACATCTCCTTGACCAACGCACCCGCCACTTCTGCCAGTGCGGCGCTGGTTTGCGCGATCTGGCCCTGAATCGACATCACTGCCTGGGACTTCGCTTCGGGAGTCGGATAGCTTGCAGCCTGAGCCGCAGCCAGTTGCTGTTGCTGCTCCTGAAGTTGCTTCTGCAATTCCTTCATCCGCTTGAGCAACGTCTTGACGGTGATGCTGAGATTGCTGTCAGCCTCGGTTTCACTGTTTTCCTGCACAGGCCCGCCACCGGTTCTGACCTGATTCTTCTCAGTCTTTTCGGTACCCAGCGCCTGCGCCGAAGTCTCATTGGTCGCATCGTTCAGGCTGTTGATCGTCGCTGCAGTTTTACCGCCAATGGTGACTGCAGCGGGATTGGCAAAACCGACCGTCAGTGACATGTGAACTCCTAAGATTTGGTTTCCTTGAGGACGCATCGGCCTGAGAGCACATTTCTTTAGCGGGGATTTGTCACCCGCCTGGCTTTTCAGAGATTGCCTATCGGCGAGCCGAACACGAATCCGCCTGTCGTTCGGAATCCCGGATGGATGGATCCTCAACGATGCTCCAGCCCTCGACAAATATTGATTTAAATCATTGGGTTAAACATTTTCCGCCAGCACATTACGCATGGTATGAATCCTGCTCCCGTCCTTGCACCTCGAGCATTCAGATCGGCTTGGGGCGCATCTAGATGAACCTGCATCAGCACCGTCTCACGACTAGAGAGAAAAATAATGAAATCTGCTTTCAATACTTTGATTCCGGGCGCATTGGCCCTCCTCCTGCTCCTGCCTGCTGCCCTTCAGGCAAAAGAAGCCGAAACCCAGACGAAACTGGCCAACGTCGTCGTCCTCGCCACAGGCGGCACCATCGCTGGCGCCGGCGCCAGTGCTGCCAACAGCGCCACTTATCAGGCAGCGAAAGTCGGTATCGAACAACTGATTGCCGGCATTCCCGAGTTGAGCAAACTGGCTAACGTGCGTGGCGAACAAGTCATGCAGATCGCTTCGGAAAGCATCACCAACGACAACCTGCTGCAATTGGGTCGTCGCGTTTCCGAACTGGCTGACAGCAAGGACGTGGACGGCATCGTTATCACCCACGGCACCGACACCCTCGAAGAAACCGCTTACTTCCTGAACCTTGTCGAGAAGACCGACAAGCCGATCATCGTCGTAGGTTCGATGCGTCCGGGCACTGCCATGTCGGCAGACGGCATGCTTAACCTGTACAACGCCGTCGCCGTGGCGAGCAGCAAAGAAGCACGCGGCAAAGGTGTGCTGGTGACCATGAACGACGAGATCCAGTCCGGTCGCGACGTCAGCAAAATGATCAACATCAAGACCGAAGCATTCGAAAGCGCCTGGGGTCCGCTGGGCATGGTGGTCGAAGGCAAATCCTACTGGTTCCGCCTGCCGGCCAAGCGTCACACCATGGATTCGGAATTCGACATCAAGGACATCAAGAGCCTGCCTGACGTAGAAATTGCCTACTCCTACGGCAACGTCAGCGATACCGCCTACAAGGCACTGGCTCAAGCCGGCGCCAAAGCCATCATCCACGCCGGCACTGGCAACGGTTCGGTATCCTCTCGCGTGGTTCCATCCCTGCAAGCCCTGCGCAAGGATGGCGTGCAGATCATTCGCTCGTCCCACGTCAACGCCGGCGGCTTTGTCCTGCGTAACGCCGAACAGCCCGACGACAAATACGACTGGGTTGTCGCTCACGACCTGAACCCGCAGAAAGCCCGCATCCTGGCGATGGTTGCACTGACCAAGACCAACGACAGCAAAGAGCTGCAACGGATGTTCTGGGAATACTGATTGAACATCGCCTGATCACTTCTCGATCGGGCAATTGCGCATCACCTGTCAGCTTGGCAGGTGGTGCCCCGCTTACACCCTTCCAATACTTTTCCCACAAAAATCTCGACAAGTCCTACACCAAAATCGGAAACCCGCTGTCAGAGGATTTTCTTGAATTTTAAGCAGTTGCGAAATCGCTTACAGTTAAATACTGTATGCACGTACAGCTTAATAAGGATAACCTCGTGGCCACCTCTCCTGCTGCTCCTGACGCTTATGAACGCATGGGTATGCGCGTTCAGAAAATCATCAATTCCCCCACCGCCCAAAAAGCCAAAGCCGCACTGATTTTCCGTCTGCCGGATGAGCCGATGGACGACTGGGAGCGCTTGCTCGAGGAAATCGACGAGAACGACAACGTCACCCTCGCCTATCGCGATGACGGTGGCGTGCAGATTTTTTGGGTTGTGCCGAAGGAAGATTGATTCAATGAGTGTCCGCTGTGTTGCTTTGCTGTTGTTGTTTTTCGCCGTGGGCGCCCAGGCTGGCGCCCCACGTACATTTTCCGAAGCCAAGAAAGCCGCATGGAAACTTTATGCGCCGCAGTCCACGGAGTTCTACTGCGGCTGCAAGTACACCGGCAACCGCGTCGATCTCAAGGCTTGCGGCTATGTGCCGCGCAAGAACGCCAAGCGTGCATCGAGGATCGAGTGGGAGCACATCGTGCCGGCGTGGCAGATCGGGCATCAGCGGCAGTGCTGGCAGCAAGGCGGACGCAAGAATTGCACGCGTTACGATCCGGTTTATCAAAAGGCCGAAGCTGACCTGCACAACCTGGTACCGAGCATCGGTGAGGTCAACGGTGATCGCAGCAACTTCAGCTACGGCTGGTTGCCGGTGCAGTCCGGTCAGTATGGATCCTGCCTGACCCAGGTCGACTTCAAAGCGAAGAAAGTCATGCCCCGCCCTTCGATTCGCGGCATGATCGCCCGCACGTATTTTTATATGAGCAAACAATACGGACTGCGCCTGTCGAAGCAGGATCGGCAGTTGTACGAGGCGTGGGACAAGACCTATCCAGTGCAGGACTGGGAACGTCAGCGCAACCAGAGCGTGGCGTGCGTGATGGGGCGTGGCAACGAGTTTGTCGGCTCGGTAAATCTGAAAGCCTGCGGCTGATCGCAGCACAAATAAAAAGGCCTCGAGCGTTATGCTCGAGGCCTTTTTCATGTCTGGCGTTCAATCTGTTTGAAGGCGCTACGCTTATGGCGTGAGCGGATGCTCAATCACCACCGATTCGATATTTTGTTTCTTGGCTTTAACCAGCGCTGCATCGACCTGCACCTTTCGCGCCTCGGCGTCAGCCTGGGAATTGAACGGACCGATCAGAATTCGTGTTTTACCGCTGCCGTCCTTGACGACCGTCGGAACGAAAGCGTGCTCGATCAACCAGCCGCTCAGGTCACTGACGGCCTGAGGGGTCTCGCCACGCACTTCCAGATCCCACTGTGGCGCGGCGGCCGCCGGCGCTGCCGCGACCTTTGTCTCAGGCTTGGGCGCATCTACACTCTTGCCTTCACCGCAGCCTGCCAATGCCAGTGCCGCTACCAGCCAAACCAATTTGCGCACAACGCTTTCCTCGGAATTCACAAAGCGGCGATCTTATCATTCATAAATACTTCGCGAGCCCCGCAAAATGGGCACAAAACAACGAGAATGATGATTGCAGCCTCTGTATAGTTACGCCCTGGGAATTAATGCCGCATCTGCGCGTCAGAAAGAGGCACCCAAACCGTGAGACTTCGCACTAATCTATAGATACCACCGACCTCTGCACTGTCTGAATCAGGTGCCCTACAAAGCAATCAAGGAGAAGACCATGCTGATACTCACCCGCAAAGTCGGTGAAAGCATAAACATTGGTGATGACATCACGATCACCATCCTCGGAGTCAGCGGCCAACAGGTTCGCATCGGCATCAACGCTCCGAAAAACGTGGCAGTGCACCGTGAAGAAATTTACCAACGCATTCAGGCCGGCCTGACCGCTCCGGACAAGCCGCAAACGCCCTGAGCCACTTTGCATTACGTAGCCAGTCCCTTTGCCCCCGCGCAAGACTGGCTAAAGATTCACGCGCCGTTTAGCCATCCGCATTTCACCCCGCTGGGCACGGCGCCTGAAGCATGCTGACTCCTTTCACTTGCCCCTCCCTCCTTTCTTACGCCGATATTACCTTTCACTCCTGGAGCTGGCTGTCGGACGTTTCCGATAGAGCACGGCGAATTTCGCCTTCTAAGCGAATATCACGCCACGCGCCATGCCTGTCGCCGCGACCATCATCAGGATCAGCAGCAGCGCTTCAACATGACTGATTCGCGCGTACAACTTCGCACGCCCGGCTTCAGGCGCTACCCCGCGCGACGATGCGATGCGCCATTTGATCAGCGTGATCATCGGTGCAAGCTCCATCAGTAGTATCAGCAAGAACAGCGTCATCTTCAGATGAAACAGCGGCTGATGCAGGTAATAGTCGGAGGCTTTCTCGTAACCACCAAATGCGCGCATCGCTCCGGTAATAAGCAGCGTCAAAGCTGAAAGCCCCAGAGGTTATCCGCGAGCAGCACGCGCTTGAGCTCTCCCGTGCCCGCCGAGAGCTGGCTGAACGCTGTGCCGCGCGTCAGTACCGCCCAGAAAGCCAAGGCAAACGCGAATAGATGAACAGCCGCAAGGATCCACTGACTCAGCATCGACGCACCCCCTTACAAAGAGTTGAAAATCGGCCAGTCAGTAGTAGACGAAAAAGCGGGGCCTCGCTTGGAGCTGACGGCGAGACAGATGCCAAACGCCAAAACGCAGGCAAAAAAAATCCCAAGCAGCTGATGGAAGCTTGGGATTTAAAAATGCATAAACCGTGGTGGTGAACGCGGAACGGATGTTACTTAAATTCCCAATATGCAACAAGGCTTTTTCGATAACCGGTTGGAGAAAAATAGCTGTAAGCCTTTGGATATTCAGGTGTTTTCAACAACAAAATGGTAGAAAACGCACCAAAATGGCGCTTGATCACTTTGCCCAAATAGTAATGAATGGAGAGCTGATCAGAGCGAAGTGGAAATGACCGGGAACAAGCGTTGCGCAAATCGCAGACAACAAAAAAGGGCTCACCTTTCGGTGAGCCCTTCCAGACCGCCCAGCAGAGCGGATTTTGTTTGGTAGGCGCGATTGGACTCGAACCAACGACCCCCACCATGTCAAGGTGGTGCTCTAACCAACTGAGCTACGTGCCTGCTGTGAGGCGGCATTCTACGGAATTCCGGAGGGGTGTCAACACCTTTTTTTCACCTAACCCTATGAATATGCAAAATATTTAATTTCGCCTCAGCGACGAAGATTTTTCGGTAGCTGGCGGAGGTTTTTCAACTCGGGTAGGATCGACGCACTCGTAAAATATATTAAACAGAGGCGGCAGGATGGCGAACAACCAATACCCAGAGTCTTATTACGCTGCGTCGGCCAATGCCGTACCACCACGCCCTGTGCTGCAGGATGATGTGGAGACGGACGTCTGTGTGATCGGCGCCGGGTATACCGGGCTGTCGTCCGCCCTGTTCCTATTGGAGAACGGTTTTCGCGTAACCGTGCTGGAAGCGGCGAAAGTCGGTTTTGGCGCTTCAGGCCGAAACGGTGGGCAGATCGTCAACAGCTATAGCCGCGACATTGATGTCATCGAACGCACGGTCGGCCCCAAGCAGGCGCAACTGCTCGGCGAAATGGCCTTTGAAGGCGGCCGGATCATTCGCGAGCGTGTGGCCAGATACAACATCCAGTGCGACCTGAAAGACGGCGGTGTATTCGCCGCCCTTTCCGCCAAACAAATGGGCCACCTGGAATCGCAAAAGCGCCTGTGGGAACGCTTCGGCCACACCCAGCTGGAATTGATGGATCAACGCCGCATCCGTGAAGTGGTGGGTTGCGATCAATACGTCGGTGGCATGCTCGATATGAGCGGCGGCCACATCCATCCGCTGAATCTGGCGCTCGGTGAAGCAGCGGCAGTCGAGTCTCTCGGCGGCACCATCTATGAGCAATCACCTGCCGTGCGCATCGAGCGCGGGGCCAATCCGGTTGTGCATACACCGCAAGGCAAGGTCAGGGCCAGGTTCATCATCGTCGCCGGCAACGCCTATCTTGGTAATCTGGTGCCCGAGCTGGCGGCCAAATCGATGCCGTGCGGTACCCAGGTGATCACCACCGAGCCGCTGGGCGATGAGCTGGCGAAGGCGCTTTTGCCGCAGGATTACTGCGTGGAGGATTGCAACTATCTGCTCGACTACTATCGCCTGACCGCCGACAAACGCTTGATCTTCGGTGGCGGCGTGGTTTACGGCGCTCGCGATCCGGCGAACATCGAAGCGATCATTCGCCCGAAGATGCTCAAAGCTTTCCCGCAACTCAAGGAGGTGAAGATCGACTACGCCTGGACCGGCAACTTCCTGCTGACCCTTTCGCGCTTACCGCAGGTCGGGCGCCTGGGCGACAACATCTACTACTCGCAGGGCTGCAGCGGTCACGGCGTCACCTACACGCATCTGGCTGGCAAAGTCCTCGCCGAAGCATTGCGCGGTCAGGCCGAGCGCTTCGATGCCTTTGCCGACCTGCCCCACTACCCCTTCCCCGGCGGGCAATTGCTGCGCACACCGTTTGCCGCGCTGGGGGCCTGGTATTACGGGCTGCGCGATAAGTACGGTCTATAAACACCATTGTGGCGAGGGGATTTATCCCCGCTGGGGGTGCGAAGCGCCCCCTCTTGAGCAGGAGGGGACTGCTACGCAGTCCAACGGGGATAAATCCCCTCGCCACAGTAGATTCAGCAAGGCTTAGGATCAGAGCTGATCCCGAGCGATCCCGCTGCGAATCCGCAGGATATCCGCCAGCACCGCCAGCGCAATTTCCGCCGGGGTCTTGCTGCCGAGGTTGAGGCCGATCGGCGCATGAATCCGCGCCAGCTCCGCCTCGCTCAAACCACCAATGCGACGCAAGCGCTCAAAGCGTTTTTGCGATGTCTGCAGCGACCCCATCACACCGATGTAAAACGCCTTGGTGCGCACCGCCTCCATCATCGCCAGATCATCGATACGCGGATCGTGGGTCAACGCCACTACCGCCGTATCGCGATGACAACCACCGTCGGCAATAAACACCGAAGGCAACTGCCGACGGATTTCCACGCCATTGAGCACCACACCTTCCAGCACCTCCTCGCGCGGATCGCAGAGAATCACTTCGAAGCCAAGTCCTACCGCGAACTCGGCACAGACCTGCGCCACACTGGAGTAGCCGGCGAGCAACAAGCGCTGTGCTGCACCGATACGGATGCGCACCCGATCAATCTCACGCTCGATCCGCGCACCCTGCTCGCGGTCAGCGAAAAGAGTGCGCGCACCGCTGGCCAGATCAACTTCGCGAAGCAGACGACGCTGCCCCAGCAGCGCCGATTCCAGTTCACGCAGGTGCGCCTGCACCGCGCAGTCGGCGTCAAGTTTCTCAACCAGCACATCAAGAATGCCACCGCAAGGCAGACTGACCCGCGAGCGCGGATCATCGCCTTCGCCGTAACGCACGACGCTTACTGCTTGGAGAAACGCACCTTCGGCAACGCGCTGAAGAAAATCCTCCTCAACGCAACCGCCCGACAGCGAACCGATCCACTGCCCGCCTTCGTTCACCGCGAGCAGCGAACTCGGCGCGCGCGGTGCCGAGCCGTAAGTGGTCAGCACCGTGCACAGCCAGATTCGCTGCCCGGCCACCGACCATTCCAGCGCCTTACGCACCACTTGCAGATCGAGATGCTGCATATCAGTGGGCCTTGTGCTCGACGCTCGGCGCGTCGGCTTGCAGCTTCTGCACTTCACTTACTGCCAGCTCAGCGCTCTGGCCGCCCCAACCCTGACGCAGGTAGTTGAGCAGATCGGTCAATTGCTCAGGACTGAGCTTTTCAGCAAACCCCGGCATCGGCTGCATGCGCTCGAACCCGGAGAACTTCTGTTCGCCGATGCCGTCCTCGATCACTCGCAACAGGTTGCGCGGATCTTCCAGACGCAACGTGGTGTTGCCGCGCATGGCCACTGCGATGTGCGGTTTGCCTTCACCGCCAGCCGCGTGACAACCGGCGCAGACGTTCAGATATTCCTGACGGCCGCGCTGAGCACTCGCGCTGAGCTTGTCCAGCGGTACTTCGACGAGCTCTTTGGCTGGTGGCGGTTGCTCGCCAAGCAGGAACGTCGCCATTGCCGCCAGATCAGCATCGCTCAGACCTTGAGTGCTGTTGTGAAACACCGGGAACATTTCGTTGAACATCGTTCCTTGCGCGCTCATGCCATGCTTCAGAAACGTGCTCAGATCCTGCTGATTCCAGCCGCGCGCGGCCAGGTCGGTGGCCAGCAGGCTCGGCGCGAGATAACCATTGAGAATGCCGCCGGTCATGCGCTTGTCCATTTGCATCGCGCCCGGCAGGCCACGTGGCGTGTGGCATTCACCGCAATGGCCGAGGACGTCGACCATATACTGGCCACGCTTCCACGCCGCACTTTTGCCTTCGGCGGGCTCCAGCTTGACGTCTTTGCCGTAGAGCATGTTCCAGCCGGTCAGGCCCAGACGCACATTGAACGGAAAGCTCAGGCTGGTCACCGGCGCGGCGCGTTCGATCGGCTCGATGGTTTTCAGATACGCGTGAATCGCATCGGAATCGGCGCGCGGCATCAGGTGATACGAGGTGTACGGCATCGCCGGATACAGATTCGCACCGTCGCGCCGTTTGCCTTCGGTCAGCGCAGCGAAGAACTCGTCATCGTTGTACAGACCGATGCCGTGCTCTTTGCTCGGGGTGATGTTGGTGCCGTAGATCGTGCCGAATGGCGAGACGATCGGCAGGCCGCCGGCATAGGGCGCGCCACCGGGTGCGGTGTGACAAGCCATGCAATCAGCGGCGCGGGCGAGGTATTCGCCGCGCTTGATCTGATCGTCGGCGTGGACCGCCAAAAGCGGCGCAGCCAGTCCGACCGCAAAAGTCAGGCGGGTCAGTAAACGCTTCATGCTCAACCCTCCTTGACCAGACCAAGATCGGTCAGCACGTTGCGCGTGGCGTTGTAATAACGCACGTACCCGGTGCAGCGGCAGACGTGATGACCGAGACTGTCCTCGATCACCTGTTCCAGCTGACTTTTGACAATCGGCTGGCGCTGCAGCTTCTCGACCAACACCGTCGCGGCGTTGACGAAGCCTGGCGCGCAGTAGCTGCACTGGAAGGCGAACTCGTCGACAAAGCGCTGCTGAATCGGATTGAGCTCGGTGACCTGGCCCTGCTCGTCGCGAGTGGCGTGGCCTTCGATGGTGCGGACTTTCTTGCCCTCGAAGTAGTGCGCGCCGGTGATGCAGGTGCGCACTTCTTCGCTGGTACCGTCGGGGTTATCGACGATCACCACGCAGGCGTGGCAGATCCCCTGACCGCAGCCCAGCCGCGAGCCGGTGAGGTTTTTGTATTCGTGCAGGTAGTCGATCATCGGCAGGTCATCAGGGATGTCCACCGGGCCGACGGATTGACCATTGAGGGTCAGTTGAAGCGGACGGTTAGCCATTGAGGGCCTCCTTGATGCGCGCAGCGGTGATAGGCAAGTCACGAACACGTTTACCGATGGCGTGCGCCACGGCGTTACCGATGGCACCGACAATCGGGATCATCACCACTTCGGCGATGCCCTTGGACGGATCGCTCGGCGACAGCGGCGGCAGAATCTCCGCAGTCTGCTTCCACACGGCAACGTGACGGGCCATCGGCAGACGATAACGGTTGAAGTTCCAGTCACCCTCCCCCGGCCCGCCTTCGTACAACGGCATTTCTTCCATCAGCGCATGACCAATACCCATGGCGATACCGCCTTCGAGCTGGCCCTTGACCAACTCTTCAACCAACACGCGCCCGCACTCGATCCAAGAATGGTGGTTGAGCACCTGAACCTCCGCCGAGCCTTTGTTGACCTTCAGCTCGACCAACGTGGCGACCGGGCTGTAATAGGTCACGGCAGCGTTGTTCAACTGGACTACCGGGTAGTTGACGTTCTGCCGATCAAGCAAGTGGAAGCCGGCGCTGTTCATCTGCGCTTTCTTCGCTTGTGGCGCGCCATCGCCGTATTTCACCGCCAGACCGTCGAGCGGCAAGCGCTCGCGCACGCCGTCGATGCTGTATTCGGCTTCGGCCCAGCTCCAACGGTTGAAACCGTGCACCGTGGCGCCCGTCACCAGCCCGCGTTCGTGGGCGCGCTTGGCCAGCTCTTCGAAACTCAGCGGCTGCATGCCGTTGGCGGTCAGCTTGCCGTCGACCCAATGTGCATCTTCGCGACGCACCACGTAAGGGTTGGCCTGGCCGCCGTACGGCCCCTGACGCCATATCTCCAGCGCCGCGGGCCACAAACCATGGTTGAACAGCACGCGCGCGGCCTCACGGGTTGCATGGCTGAAGTAATAGGCGGAGTTGGTCGCCGAAGACGCCGACGCCAGCTTGCCGACCCAGCGCGGGTTGCGCAGCAGATTATCCTGCTCGGCCTGACTCATGATGTACGGGTTGCCGCTGGTGATCAGCTGCATTTCCTGCCACTCGGTTTCTCCGGTCTTCACATCATGCGCCGGGCTGCCGAGGAAATCGGCGACGACCAAGGCTTGCGAAGTGGACATGCCGGTGCCGATTTCGATACCGATATGGCGCAGGGTGATGCGCCCGTCAGCGGTGAATTCGATGCTGGCCATCGGTGCTTCGGAGCCGGTACCGAAGTCTTTCTGGCAAATGGCGAAACCGACGCCGTACCAGTTATCCGGGTCTGCCGCTTCACGTTGTTGCTTGATCGTGTCACGGTTTTTCCAGACTTCGTGCACCGAGGCCTTGTCGAGAATTTCGTGCAGGCGCAGTGCACCGGCCGGGATTGCGCCCTGGGTGTTTTTCATGCCGGACCGCAGTGCATTCCTGCGGCGCAAATCGATGGCGTCGACACCCAGACGATTAGCGATTTCGTCGACCATCATTTCGGTCGCCGCCATGCTTTGCAGGGTGCCGTAACCGCGCATCGAACCCGCTTCGACTGCGCGCGAGTGATAGGCGGTGACCTGCAGATCGTTCTGCGGCATGTAGTAGATCGACTGCGCAGCCGTGGCGCCAACCGCTGCCACCGATGGGCTGTAGTTGACCCGACCGCCGCCGTCGACGCTCATTTCCGCGCGGAAAATCTTGAAGGTGTAGTCATTCTTGTCCACGGCCAACTGGTAGCGGATGTCGAACGGGTGACGCTTGATGCCGCTCTGGAATTGCTCATAGCGGTCGTTGGCCAGACGCACCGGCACACCGGCGCCGTACAGCGCGGCCAGGGCTGCATAGTAGACAAAAATGTTGTGGTCTTTGGAGCCATACCCGACGGTATAGCCCGGATGCATGTTCAGGTTGGCCAGGCCGAAACGCGACGGCCCGATCATCTTCGCTGTCTCGGTCGCGACTTCCAGCGGGCACTGGGTCGCCACGACGAAATGCAGGGTTTTGGTTTTCGGGTCGTACCAGCCGTTGCCGTTGTCCGGCTCAAGGGCGGCCGGTTCGATCGACGGCGTCTTGTAGCGCTCATCGAACACCAGCCAGTTGTCTGGCGGCGTGTCGATCTCCTGCTTCATGCGATCGGCGTAGAACAGACCGCGCTCGGTGAGGTTGCCATGCAGGTTCGGCGATGCATTCCACACTGGACGGCGGTTCTTCAGCATCGGGAACAGAATCGAATCCTTGAGGCTGGCGAACTCGTCTTCATCCGCCGAGGTCGCGCCACCGACGCGCACATAGCGGAAGCTGCCGTAGGGATCACCTTCGTAGAACGGCACTTTGGCGCCGTAACGAATCGCTTTGTCATTGAATTTGAGTTGGTTCTTGGCCCGACGGAAACGCTCGAAATCGTTCCAGATCAGGATCGCCACCGGGTGACCGATGAACATCGGCACCTTGCCTTCGGGCAGCAATGGATCAGGCGCGTGCTCTTCGGGGAAGTGGATACCGTCCTTGTCCAGATCGGCAGCGGTGACGATGCGGTCCGGCTGCAGATCGGCGCCGAGCCACGACAGGTCGTAACCTGCGTAGATATGGTCGGCCTTGATGGTTTTCAGCAGCATCGCGTGGCCCTGTTGCTCGGGCCAGCCAGGCATGTCCTTGGCGCGGATGTCGCGGGCAAACACCTTGCTGCCGCAGACCTTGGACAAGGCATCGTTGCGTTGACGGGCCTTGCCGTTATTGCCGAGCCATTTCTCGGACGGCACGGTGACGCTGTTTTCCATCAAGGCAGCCAGCGCCTGACTGCTGAGCGGCGTAAGCGTAACGCTCACACCCGCCACCAGCCCGCCCTGGAGGAACGAGCGCCGGGATATTTCACGGTTGGACATGGATCATCCTCTGGGCGGTTATAGGTCCGCCCTTGTGGTTATCTACTGGGGATCTCGAGTCGTGCAGAAGCTCTTTCTGGCGAAGCAAAGAGCTGTGTTGACAGTGCAAAGCTGACCGAAAGGTTAACTTTAAAGGTTTCTGCGCCCACAGCAAACAACCAGTTACAAAAACCTGACTAAATAATCAAAAAATCAATGCGACGTAGCACCGCATCCGATCTGCCGAGATAACAGAGCGTGCCTATGTGGGAGCGAGCCTGCTCGCGAAAACGTTTTTCCAGGCAATACAGATTTTGAACGTGCCGGCGCTTTCGCGAGCAGGCTCGCTCCCACAGGGATTCGCATGGACTTAAGGAGAGAGGAATGAGGAATAACCAAATTTCAGACACAAAAAACCCCGGTCTTTCGACCAGGGTCTTTGCTATCGATCCGATTCAGCCAATGGCTGATTTCGGCGCTTCAAGGCGTTCAGTGGTCCTTGAAACAGATATGGCGCAGCGGACGGGACTCGAACCCGCGACCCCCGGCGTGACAGGCCGGTATTCTAACCGACTGAACTACCGCTGCGTATCGCTTTGAGCTTGCGCTCAAGTAACTCGTTTTGATTGCCGGCTTCGGTGCCTTGCAATCGCGAACCAGATGAATCTGACTCGTAAAATATGGCGCAGCGGACGGGACTCGAACCCGCGACCCCCGGCGTGACAGGCCGGTATTCTAACCGACTGAACTACCGCTGCGCGTCGGTGCAGGCACTTTCAGCCTACTCTCTTGCTTGCGCAAGCTTCTCGGGAGTGGTGGGTGATGACGGGTTCGAACCGCCGACATTCTGCTTGTAAGGCAGACGCTCTCCCAGCTGAGCTAATCACCCGTTTGCATCTCCGAGGCCGCGAAATTTACGCAGGTGGCGAAGCTAAGTCAATAGCAGGATTGGAGTTTTTCTGAAAAAGACGAAATTGCTTCATTCCTGAAGAAGCCATCGACCGATGGACCGCATTCGCCAGCAGGCTCGCTCCCACAGGACGCGGCTTCGCTTGTTATTCCGTGTAGATCATCTTCTTGGTCATGCCGCCATCGACGACGAATTCCTGCCCGGTGACAAATCCCGCATTGCGCGACAGCAACCACGCCACCATCGCCGCCACGTCTTCGACCGTCCCCACCCTGCCCGCCGGATGCTGGGCGTGATCGGCATCGGCCAACGGCTCGGCGCGACGCACCGAGGGATCACGCGCATCGATCCAGCCCGGACTGACCGCATTCACGCGGATTTCCGGTCCAAGGCTGATTGCCAGCGCATGGGTCAGCGCCAACAGCCCACCCTTGCTCGCCGCATACGCCTCGGAGTCCGCCTCCGACTGTCGCGCACGGGTCGAGGCCAGATTGACGATCGAACCGTTGTGCGCACGCAGATAAGGCGCACAGTGCTTGGCCAGCAACATCGGCCCGCTCAGATTCACCGCCAGCACCCGATTCCAATACGCCAGATCGAGGCTTTCCAGGGTGATGTTGTGCGGATCGGCCACCGCCGCGTTGCAGACCAACGCATCGAGGCGACCAAACTGCCCCAGCACCTCGGCCACGCCCAGTGCGACCTGATTTTCCTCGGCGACGTCCATGGCGATGAACCAGGCGTTTTCGCCGAGCACCTTCGCCACTTTCGAACCACGCACCCGATCAAGATCGGTCAGCACCACTTGCCAGCCTTCGCTGATCAGCCAGGCGGCAATTCCGAGGCCGATACCGCGTGCAGCGCCGGTGACCAGCGCCACGCGGCCATGGGTATTGGCCGCCGGTGTGGACAACTCGATCACAATGCCGCCAGACCGCGCGCCAGGTCAGCCTGCAGGTCAGCGACATCTTCCAGACCAACCGCCACGCGGATAAGGCTGTCGCGAATCCCCGCCGCTTCACGCTCCTGCGGCGCCAGACGGCCGTGGGAGGTGGTGCTAGGATGGGTGATCGTGGTTTTGCTGTCGCCGAGGTTGGCGGTGATCGAAATCAACCGAGTAGCATCGATAAAGCGCCAGGCGCCTTCTTTGCCGCCCTTGACCTCGAAGCTGACCACCGCACCAAAACCCTTCTGCTGGCGCTGGGCCAACTCGTGCTGCGGATGGCTCTTGAGGCCGGCGTAATGGACCTTCTCGATGCCGTCCTGCTGCTCCAGCCATTCGGCCAGCGCCTGAGCGTTGGCGCAATGCGCTTTCATGCGCAGGTTGAGGGTCTCGAGGCCTTTGAGGAAGATCCACGCGTTGAACGGGCTGAGGGTCGGCCCGGCGGTCCGCAGGAAACCCACCACTTCTTTCATCTGTTCACCGCGACCGGCGACAACGCCGCCCATGCAGCGGCCCTGACCGTCGATGAACTTGGTCGCCGAGTGCACGACAATGTCCGCGCCGAGCTTCAGCGGCTGCTGCAACGCCGGGGTGCAGAAGCAGTTGTCGACCACCAGCTGCGCGCCCTTGGCATGAGCGATTTCAGCCAGGGCGGCGATATCCACCAGCTCGGCCAACGGGTTGGACGGCGACTCGACAAAAAGCAGTTTGGTGTTGGACTTGATCGCCGTGTCCCAGGCTGACAGATCGGCCAGCGGGACGTAATCGACTGCGACGCCGAAGCGCTTGAAATACTTCTCGAACAGGCTGATGGTCGATCCGAACACGCTGCGCGACACCAGCACATGATCGCCAGCACTGCACAGGCTCATCACCACCGCCATGATCGCGGCCATGCCGGTTGCCGTGGCGACGGCTTGCTCGGCGCCCTCCAGCGCGGCAATGCGTTCTTCGAACGCGCGCACGGTCGGGTTGGTGTAGCGCGAATAGACGTTGCCGGGCACTTCGCCGGCAAAGCGCGCCGCTGCATCGGCAGCGGTGCGGAACACGTAACTGGAGGTGAAGAACATCGGGTCACCGTGTTCGCCTTCCGGCGTGCGGTGCTGACCGGCACGGACGGCCAGGGTATCGAACGCTACGCCTTCGAGGTCGCTGTCCAGCCGACCGGCATCCCATTCCTGACTCATGCTGTCTCTCCTTGCTGTTCTCGAACAATAAATATCAGATACAAAACCGGCCCCTCAGGGCCGGTGGAAACTCAGTTGTTGTACAGATCGATGATCGCACTGACTGCCTGGGTCTTGACCTTCGAGGCATCGTTGCGCGCCTGCTCGATCTTGTTCAGGTAAGCCTCGTCGACGTCACCGGTCACGTACTTGCCGTCGAACACTGCGCAATCGAAGTGCTCGATCTTGATCTTGCCGCCGCCGACCGCTTCGATCAAGTCAGGCAGGTCCTGATAGATCAGCCAGTCTGCACCGATCAGGTCGGCCACGTCCTGAGTCGAACGGTTGTGCGCGATCAGTTCGTGGGCGCTCGGCATGTCGATACCGTACACGTTCGGGAAGCGCACCGCAGGTGCCGCCGAGCAGAAGTAGACGTTTTTCGCGCCAGCTTCGCGGGCCATCTGGATGATCTGCTTGCAGGTGGTGCCGCGCACGATCGAGTCATCGACCAGCATGACGTTCTTGCCACGGAATTCCAGCTCGATGGCATTGAGCTTCTGGCGTACCGACTTCTTGCGCGCAGCCTGGCCCGGCATGATGAAGGTGCGACCGATGTAACGGTTCTTGACGAAACCTTCGCGGAATTTCACGCCCAGGTGATTGGCCAGCTCCAGCGCTGCGGTACGGCTGGTGTCCGGAATCGGGATGACCACGTCGATATCGTGTTCAGGGCGCTCGCGCAGGATCTTCTCGGCAAGCTTCTCGCCCATGCGCAGACGCGCCTTGTAAACCGACACGCCGTCGATGATCGAGTCCGGACGCGCCAGGTAGACGTGTTCGAAAATGCACGGGGTCAGCGACGGGTTGGTTGCGCACTGACGGGTGTGCAGCTTGCCGTCTTCAGTGATGTACACCGCTTCACCCGGCGCGAGGTCGCGAATCAGGGTAAAACCGAGCACGTCCAGAGAAACGCTTTCCGAGGCGATCATGTACTCGACGCCTTCGTCGGTGTGACGCTGGCCGAACACGATCGGACGAATGCCGTGCGGGTCGCGGAAACCGACGATGCCGTAACCGGTGACCATCGCCACCACGGCGTAACCCCCAACGCAACGGTTGTGCACGTCGGTCACGGCGGCGAACACGTCTTCTTCGGTCGGCTGCAGCTTGCCGCGCTGGGCCAGCTCGTGGGCGAACACGTTGAGCAGCACTTCCGAGTCGGAGCTGGTGTTGACGTGACGCAGATCGGATTCGTAGATCTCTTTGGCCAACTGTTCAACGTTGGTCAGGTTGCCGTTGTGCGCCAGAGTGATGCCGTACGGCGAGTTGACGTAGAACGGCTGGGCTTCGGCCGACGTCGAGCTGCCGGCAGTCGGGTAACGGACGTGGCCGATACCCATGTGGCCGACCAGACGCTGCATGTGACGCTGCTGGAACACGTCACGCACCAGGCCATTATCCTTGCGCAGGAACAACCGGCCATCATGGCTGGTCACGATACCGGCAGCGTCCTGGCCGCGGTGCTGGAGCACGGTTAGCGCGTCATACAGCGCCTGATTGACGTTCGACTTACCGACGATACCGACGATGCCACACATGCGACGCAACCCCTACTTAATGGATCTGAACTGAACAGCACTCACTGAGGCGTTTTCGCCGTCGGCAAGAGCTGCTCCTTGAACGGAATCTCAGCGGGTACGCTGATTCCGCTGGCAAGCCACTGACTGCTCCACCCCAGTATCAGGTTTTTGGACCAGTCGGCGACCAATAGAAACTTGGGCACGAGCTGTGATTCTTTCCACCACCCGTCCTGCTGTACCGGCCCCAGGCTCAACAGCCCGACCGCCACGACCACCAGCAACACGCCACGCGCTGCGCCGAAGGCCATGCCGAGGAATCGATCGGTCCCGGACAACCCGGTGACGCGAACCAACTCGCCGATAAGATAATTGATCATTGCGCCCACGATCAGTGTGGCGACAAACATGATGGCACAGCCCGCGATCACGCGAGCCGATGGGGTTTCGATGTATCCGGCGAGGTACTCGGACAGTGAGCCACCAAACATCCAGGCAACCGCTCCTGCGATGATCCAGGTCAGCAGCGATAAAGCTTCCTTAACGAAGCCGCGGCTCAGACTGATCAAAGCGGAGATGGCGATGATTGCAACGATCGCCCAGTCAACCCAGGTAAATGGCACAGTGCAGCCTACAGACGGATAAGGCGGCGCATTTTAGCAGAGCGCATGGCTGTCGGTAAGCTGCGATTGTCAGTGCTTTTCAATCGAGGTGATAGATTTCAGCCACGTTCAGGCTGAAAACGGACAACGAAGCCCTTGAGGTTCTGCTGACGACTCAGCAGATCGCGCAGACGATCGGCTTCGGCACGCTCGATCAGCGGACCGACGAACACCCGATTCTTGCCATCGGCAGAACGAATGTAGGCGTTATAACCCTGGCTGCGCAGGTTCTTCTGCAGGCTCTCGGCGCTGGCGCGGCTCGACAGACTGGCCAGTTGCACCGACCAGCTCACCGACAGACCGTTGGCATCGACGCGGCTCTGCGTGGTGTCAGGCTTGCTGGTTGCGGATGTGATCGGCTGAGCCGGCGCCGGAATCGGCTTGGCCACCGGTGGCGGCGTTGCCGGACGGGCTATCTGCGCAGGGATGGTCGGTGCTGGCGCAGCCGGTGCAGCCGGGGCCGCAGGCACCGCTTCTTCAGCAACTTCTTCGTCAGTCGGCACAGGCTCTTGCGGCAAGGCTTGCGGCTCGGGCACGGCGACCGGGTCCATTTGCACTTGCGGCATGGCCGAAGGCTGAGGCGCAGCCGGGGCCTCGACGGTCACCTGACGCTGCTCGTCCTGACGGGAAAACAGCATCGGCAGGAAGATCACCGCCAGCGCCACCAGCACCAGCGCGCCAACCATGCGCTGCTTGTACGCTTTATCCAGCAAAGCCATTTGCCGCTTCCTCCGTGGAGCGCCGGGCCAGCCATTCAAGGGCCTCGGCGACACAATAAAATGATCCGAACAAGAGAATCTCGTCGTCGCTGGTCGCAATCGCGCACTGCCCTTCCAGAGCGGCCGCAACGCTGGCATAGGACGTAACCGAAGCACCAAGGTTCTGCAGCGCGGCCTCAAGCTCAGCCACCGGACGCGCGCGCGGCGAATCCAGCGGCGCGACAGCCCAATGCGCGACACTAGCATTCAATTCGCCAACAACACCATCCAGATCCTTGTCGGCCAGCAATCCGAACACCGCCAGACGCTTGCCAACCGGCGGCCGCGCGGCCAGACGCCGGGCGAGATACTCAGCGGCGTGCGGGTTGTGACCAACATCAAGCAAAACGTTCAGGCGCTTGCCATTCCATTCGAATGACCGACGATCGAGGCGTCCGACCACGCGCGTCGCCTGCAATGCAGGGACAATCTGTTCGGCATTCCACGGCAAACCTGTCAGCAGATAGGCTTGCAGCGCCAGCGCGGCGTTTTCCATCGGCAGATCGAGCAGCGGCAAGTCGCGCAACTCGACCACTTGGCCCAGGGCATCGGTGCCGCGCCATTGCCAGTGTTGGTCAGTGATGCCGAGATCGAAATCGCGTCCACGCAGAAAGAATGGGCAAGCCAGTTCGTGCGCCTTGTCGAGCAGTGGTTGCGGAGGATTCAGGTCGCCACACAGAGCAGGCTTGCCCTGGCGGAAAATTCCGGCCTTCTCGAAGGCCACGGATTCGCGGGTATCGCCCAGATAATCGGCGTGATCGACGCCAATGCTGGTGACCAGCGCAATATCGGCATCGACCACATTGACGGTATCCAGACGCCCGCCCAACCCGACCTCAAGCACCACAGCGTCAAGCGCCGCCTGCTGGAACAGCCAGAACGCTGCCAGAGTGCCCATTTCGAAGTAAGTCAGGGAAGTGTCGCCGCGGCCCGCCTCGACCGCAGCAAAGGCTTCGCAGAGCTGCACGTCAGTGGCTTCGACGCCGTTGAGCTGCACCCGCTCGTTGTAACGCAGCAGGTGCGGAGAATTGTAGACACCAACGCTCAGGCCCTGCGCACGCAGCAATGAAGCCACGAACGCGCAGGTCGAACCCTTGCCGTTGGTGCCGGTGACCGTGATCACCCGAGGCGCCGGCTGGCCCAGCCGCATGCGGGACGCTACCTGTTGCGAACGCTCCAGGCCCATGTCGATGGCCGACGGATGCAACTGCTCAAGGTAGGCGAGCCATTCACCAAGGGTGCGCTGGGTCATACGTTGGCAGGCACCGGCGGCACCACGATCGGTTCGATCGGCGCGGCGACGAACTTCGGCGTCGGCTTGCCGGTCATCTGTGCCAGCAGGTTACCCAGACGCGGACGCAATTCCTGACGGTGAATGATCATGTCGATCGCGCCGTGCTCGAGCAGGAACTCGCTGCGCTGGAAGCCTTCCGGCAGTTTCTCGCGCACGGTCTGCTCGATTACCCGCGGACCGGCGAAGCCGATCAGGGCTTTCGGTTCGCCGACGATGACGTCGCCAAGCATCGCCAGACTGGCGGAAACGCCGCCGTAGACCGGGTCGGTCAGTACGGAAATGAACGGAATGCCTTCTTCACGCAGACGCGCAAGCACGGCCGAAGTCTTGGCCATCTGCATCAGCGAGATCAGCGCTTCCTGCATGCGTGCACCACCGGAGGCGGCGAAGCAGATCATCGGGCAGCGGTTTTCCAGTGCGTAGTTGGCAGCGCGAACGAAGCGCTCACCGACGATGGCGCCCATGGAACCGCCCATGAAGTTGAATTCGAATGCCGAAACCACTACCGGCATGCCCAGCAAGGTACCGCTGACCGAGATCAGCGCGTCTTTTTCGCCGGTCTGCTTTTGCGCGGCAACCAGGCGATCCTTGTACTTCTTGCCGTCGCGGAATTTCAGACGGTCAACCGGCTCCAGGTCAGCACCCAGTTCGTTGCGGCCTTCCGGATCGAGGAAGATGTCGATGCGCGCACGTGCGCCGATGCGCATGTGATGGTTGCACTTGGGGCAAACGTCCAGGGTCTTTTCCAGCTCCGGACGGTACAACACCGCCTCGCAGGACGGGCATTTGTGCCACAGACCTTCAGGCACCGAGCTCTTCTTGACCTCCGAGCGCATGATCGAAGGGATCAGTTTGTCTACTAACCAGTTGCTCATGCTTTCTTTCTCCAGTACCGGCGGCCCGAACGCTCTGGTTCGCAGCCCCGCGTATGCCCTTGAGCTAAATTCATGTGTGTGGCGATGGTTGCCGAACAGTGGCGGTCAGCGCGGAACATGACCTGCGTACGATTCAGCAACCCTCAGCCGCGCCTGCTTTGTGCAAGTGCATTGATGGACGGCGGCAGACTGCCAGCCGTCACATCGACGATGTATTGCCGCGCACCGCGTTGATGAATGCGCGAATCTTGTGGTGATCCTTGATGCCTTTGCTCGCTTCTACCCCGCCGCTGACATCCACCGCGTAGGGCTTGACCCGTGCTACCGCGTCGGCAACGTTCTCCGGCGTCAGGCCGCCGGCCAGAATCAGCGGTTTGCTCAAGTGTTGCGGAATCAGTGACCAGTCAAACGCCTCGCCGGTTCCACCGGGCACCCCTTCGACATAGGTGTCGAGCAGTACGCCACTGGCGCCGGGAAAGGCATCGCAGGCAGCAGCAATGTCATCACCCGCCTTGACCCGCAGCGCTTTGATGTACGGACGATGCCAGCCTTCACACTCCTCCGCACTTTCGTCGCCATGGAACTGCAGCAGATCCAGCGGCACCGCATCGAGGATTTCTCCGAGCTCGCAACGGCTGGCATTGACGAACAGCCCCACGGTGGTAACGAACGGCGGCAGCGCCTTGATGATCGCCCGCGCCTGCTGCACGTTCACCGCTCGCGGACTCTTGGCGTAAAACACCAGGCCGATCGCGTCGGCACCGGCTTCGACGGCGGCCAACGCATCTTCGACGCGGGTAATGCCGCAGATCTTGCTGCGAACAGCTGACATGTCAGGAAAACCTCAAGGCAAAATCCGAAAACGTCCCGGATGGTAACAAAAGCGCCCGAGGGCGTCAGCCGTCAAGTTCGGAGAAACCCGTAAGGAAATGTGGCCCGATAAAGCGCTCGGGTAACGGGAATTCGTCGTGATACTCGACCTGCACCAGATACAGCCCGTACGGATGCGCCGTCACCCCGCCGGAGCGACGCTCGCGACTTTCCAGCACTTCCTTCATCCACTCCACCGGACGCTCACCGGCACCGATGGTCATCAGCACACCGGCGATATTGCGCACCATGTGATGCAGGAACGCGTTGGCACGAATGTCGAGCACGATCATCTTGCCGTGACGGGTCACGCGCAGGTGATGCATCTTCTTGATCGGCGACTTTGCCTGGCACTGACCGGCCCGGAATGCGCTGAAATCGTGGGTACCGATCAGGTACTGCGCGGCCTCGGCCATACGCTCGGCGTCGAGCGGACGGTGATTCCAGGTGATTTCTTCATTGAGGTGCGCCGGGCGGATCTGATCGTTGTAGATCACATAGCGATAACGCCGGGCAATGGCTTTGAACCGAGCATGAAAATGTGCCGGCATGACCCTGGCCCAACTGACGCTGATGTCGTGGGGCAGATTGATGTTGGCGCCCATGACCCAGGCTTTCAGCGAGCGATCAACCTGGGTGTCAAAGTGCACCACTTGGCCGCAGGCATGCACGCCGGCATCGGTACGCCCGGCGCATTGCAGGGAAACCGGCGAATTGGCGACTTTCGACAGGGCTTTTTCAAGCTCTTCCTGCACCGTCGCCACTCCGGTCAGTTGCCGTTGCCAGCCGCTGTAGCGCGAGCCTTTGTACTCAACGCCCAGCGCGACGCGGTAAAAGCCGTCGGGCGCCATTTCGGCGACCGGGTTATCTATGTTTGCCAAGGTGGGACAGCCTGCTGATTTGCAAAGGCGGGCATTATAAGGCGGTGGGCTGGGGATGCCAGAGTTCTCTATCGCATGATCTGCCGCCATCGCTGGCAAGCCAGCTCCCACATTGATTTGCGGCGTGCACCCAACCTGTGGGAGCTGGCTTGCCAGCGATGACGACGGCACTCACAACCCTTCATCCGGCACAAACAAAAACGGCAGCCCCACCGGGCTGCCGCTTGTTGTTTACCGCTTAACTTACGCCAGGTTGGAAAGCATTTCCTTGGCCTCGCCCCGCTGCTTCTCGTCACCCTCGGTCAACACTTCGTTGAGGATGTCACGCGCACCGTCAGCGTCGCCCATGTCGATGTAAGCCTGGGCCAGATCGAGTTTGGTCGCTGCTTCGTCGGTGCCGGCGAGGAAGTCGAAATCATCTTCACCCAGGTCATCACCCAACGCTGCGTCCGCTTCGGTGAAGCTCGGTTCGGCCATGCTTTGCGACAGGCGATCCAGCTCGGCATTGACGTCGTCAAGCTCGGCCGCGAAAGCATCCGGCTCGGCGGCTGGGTTGGTGTCCATTTCGTCGGCCAGCGACAGGTCGAAATCGGCTGGGAGTTCCAGATCGTCCTGCGGCACGTCAGCAACTACCGGCGTCTCGACCGGTGGCAAGTCCTTCACGCCGTCGTCCAGATCCAGCAGGAAGTCATCTTCAGCCAACGTAGCCGGCGATGGTTCGGCGCCCAGATCCATGTCCAGATCGAAGTCCGACAGATCGTCGAGATTGTCTTTCATCTCGGTCTGCTCTTGCAGCACCGAAGCGAAGCTCAGATCGTCTTCGGCCGGAAATGCGTCGAGCTCGACAGGCGCTTCTGGCTCGACCGCTGGCGCAGGATCGACCGGGGTGATGTTGTCGAGGTCGTCCAGGCTCAAATCGAACGCGGTGTCGAGATCGTCAGCGGCAGCCTCGGGCGCTTGCGGCTCGTCTTGCAGCAATTCCTTGACGTACTGCGCGTCCAGTTCGGCAGCGACGGCGGCAGCTGCCAGCCCACCGGCAGCGACGACAGCCATGGCTGGGAAGCGGCTTTTCAGCGCTTCGACCTTGGCGAAGTTATCGCCATTGGCCACCAGTTGACGCTCTTGCGCAACGAACGCATCGCGGTCGCCCTGCTGACCGTAGACTTCCATCAGCTTCAGGCGCAGATCGCTGCGTTCCGGCTCAAGGCTGACGCCCTCTTCCAGCAGCGCAGCGGCCTGATTAAGGCGGCCGGCATTGATGTGCGATTGCGCTTTGTCGAGCACATCATCAGAGCGTTCGCCGGCCGGGGCCACCAGTGGTGCGGCAATCGGCGCAGCCATCACCACCGGAGTGACGACCGGTGCAGGGGCTGGCGCAGGTGCCGGAGCTGGCGTGTTGAGCTTGACGCTGGCTGCCGGGGTTTCCAGGCCGGAGAAGCTGCTTTCCGGCAGATCCTGCTCAGCGGAGAACTCTTGCTCTTCAGCCAGAGCGCGGGCCATGCGCAGGTGCTTTTCGGCTTCCTGCTGGGCTTTGCGACGGCGCGCCAGCAGCAACAGCAGAAGCAGCAGAACCACCGCACCGCCGCCGATCAGGCCGAGCAGAATCGGATTGGTCAGCAGTTCATTGAAGGCTTTGTCGTCATCGGCGGCAGCAGGCGTGGTTTCGACCACCGGCTCGACGACCGGCTCAACCGGGGTTTCCGCTGGCGGCGCGATGGCCGACTCTGGAGTCGGTGAAGCCGCTGCGGCGTCGGCCGGGGTGGCTGGCGGTGTTGCGGCCAGTTCGGCAGTGATCGCCGGCACCGGCGGCACAGCAGCAGTGGCGCCAGGCGCAGCGCCGGCGCCGTCGGCCTGCATCTTCGCCAGTTGATTGTTCTTCAGCTCGATCAGCTTTTGCAGCTTGTCCAGCTGGCTCTGCAGATCAGCCATGCGGCTTTTCAGTTCCTCGTTGTCACGACGGGTCGTGTCGAGGTTTTCCTGAGTAATTGCCAGTTTGTTGCTCAGCGCCTTGGCGTCGCCGGCCGGGCCTTTCGCACCGGGCTTGGCGCTTTCCGCCGAGACCAAGCTCAGATTGTCCTGGGTGTTGGCCGCTGCACCGGTATTGCCACGGCCACGATTGGTCGCATCCAGCTGCTGCTGACCGGTGCCAGGCTTGCCCACATAACGACGGCCCTGACGCCAGGCTTCGTTCTGCGCCGCCACTTCAGCGATGGCTGCCGACTGCGGCAGCGCCGTGCTTTGTACCGGATCCGGCAGACGCAGCACCTGGCCGGTTTTCAGACGGTTGATGTTGCCGTCGATAAAGGCATTCGGATTGAGCGCCTGAATCGCCAGCATGGTCTGCTGCACCGAGCCGCCGTTGCGCGCCTTCGCGGCGATTTCCCACAGGGTATCGCGCGGCGTGGTGGTGTATTGATTGCGATGGGTGGCGCCAGTGGTGGGCGCAGTGATGGTCTGCGACGGCGCCGGTTGCGCGGCGGCGTCTGCGGTCTGCGGCGAGAACTTCGACGGATCGAGCAGCACGCTGTAATCACGCAACAAGCGGCCATTGGGCCACATCACCTGCACAAGGAACTTCACCATCGGTTCCGACAGCGGTTGGCTCGAGGTCACGCGCAACACGCTTTTGCCGTTGGCGTTGAGTACCGGGGTGAACGTCAGGTCATTGAGAAAAGCCTGACGGTCGACGCCGGCCTTGACGAAATCTTCAGGGGAAGCCAGGCTCGGCACCACTTCGGCAGCGGTGAGATCCTTGACGTCGAGCAGCTCGATTTCAGCCACCAACGGCTGGTTCAGGGTCGACTTCAGGGTCAGCTCCCCGAGCCCGAGGGCATGCGCCATACCGGAGGACAGCGCCGAGGCGGCCGCTATTGCTAACACCAGTTTGCGAACTTGAACCATAGCCTCATCCTTTGTTTGAACGTTCCTCGGCCAGCGAGAAGCTTTTGAATACCGCTGCCGTAAGGCATTGCGCGCGACGACGGGGGTCGCCGCGCGCGATCATTTCGGTGCTGCCCCGGAAAGTCCCGGAGGGTGACTCGTCATCGACGCGCTTCGGGCAAGCATAGCGCTCACCTAGAATCAGTCGACAAATTGTTGCCAAGTATCTTTTACAGCAGGTCTTTTATCAACAACTCAGCCAGTTGCACGGCGTTGAGCGCCGCGCCTTTGCGTACGTTATCTGACGTCAGCCAAAGATTTAGTTCCGCCGGGTCGTCGACGCCCGTCCGCACGCGGCCTACGTAGACCACGTCCTGCCCCACCGCATCGCCGACCGCGGTCGGATAATCACCGGCCTCGACCAGCTCGATGCCCGGTGCAGCCTCAAGCGCTGCGTTGACCTTTTCCAGGTCAACAGCGCTGCCTGACTGCAAGGTCACGCTAAAGCTATCGCCAAAAAACACCGGGGCTTGAACGCAAGTGGCAGAAATCTTCAATAAAGGTTTTGCCAGAACCTGGCGCAGCTCTCGAACCAATCGTTTTTCCAGCAGCGTGTGGCCCTGCGCATCAGGCGTACCGACTTGTGCCAGCAGGTTGAAGGCCATCTGCCGGTCGAAGAACGTCGGTTCCAGCGGACGCATGTTCAGCAGCTCGGCGGTCTGCCGCGCGAGCTCGGTGACCGCCTCGCGGCCTTGCGCCGAAACGGCCAGATTGGCGGTGACGTTGACGTATTGCAGATCGAGCAGATCGAGCAGCGGCGCCAGCACCACTGCAAGCGTCGTAGCAGACGGGCTTGGGCTGCTGACCTGGAATGGGCTTTTCAGACTGGCGAGAATATCGGCATTGGCCTCCGGCACCACCTGTGGCGCCTGATCGGTGGACAAGGCGCCGGACAAGTCGATCAACGAGCAACCGGCAGCATGGGCGCGAGCGGCGTAGCTCAGCGACACCGCAGCGCCGGCGGCGAAGAACACCAGTCTGACCTTGCTGAAATCGAACTCGTCGACCTCGCGCACGCGGACGTTTTTGTTGCGGAACAGCACCGAGCTGCCGGCCGATTCACTGCTGGCCAGCAGGTGCAGGTTGCCGACCGGGAAGTCGCGTTCTTCGAGAATCTGTACGAGGGTTTCGCCGACAGTACCGGTGGCGCCGATAACGGCGATATCGAAAGTCTGGGTCATGGAGCTACCTCTGGCAAAACGGGGGGAGCGGCACTTTACCGGGTGGGTGGCGCGCAGGCAATTTCTGCGGGATTTGCGGCGGCTGTGCCGGCCCTTTCGCGAGCAGGCTCGCTCCCACAGGGACCGCATTTCAATGTGGGAGCGAGCCTGCTCGCGAAAACGGCAGTACAGACACCGGAGAAATCCTTGGCATAAAAAAACCCGCACCTCTTTCAAGGCACGGGCTTCTTCATGGCTTCAAGCGATCAACGCTCGAGCAGGATTCGCAGCATGCGGCGCAGCGGTTCGGCCGCACCCCACAGCAGCTGGTCGCCGACGGTGAAGGCGCCGACGAATTGCGAACCCATGTTCAGCTTGCGCAGACGACCGACCGGTACATTCAGGGTGCCGGTGACCTTGGTCGGGCTCAGCTCCTGCATGCTGATCTCGCGGTTGTTCGGTACCAGCTTGACCCAAGGGTTGTGCTGGCTGATCAGCCCTTCGATATCAGCGATCGGTACGTCCTTGTTCAGCTTGATGGTCAGCGCCTGGCTGTGGCAGCGCATGGCGCCGATGCGCACGCAGATGCCGTCGACCGGGATCGGGCTCTTGAAGCGACCGAGGATCTTGTTGGTCTCGGCCTGGGCCTTCCACTCTTCGCGGCTCTGGCCGTTCGGCAGTTCCTTGTCGATCCACGGGATCAGGCTGCCGGCCAGCGGTACGCCGAAGTTTTCGGTCGGGTACGCGTCGCTGCGCATGGCTTCGGCCACGCGACGGTCGATGTCGAGGATCGCGCTGGCCGGATCGGCCAGTTGATCGGCGACAGCGGCGTGGGTCGCGCCCATCTGCTTGATCAGTTCACGCATGTTCTGCGCGCCGGCACCGGAGGCCGCCTGATAGGTCATGGCGCTCATCCACTCGACCAGACCGGCCTCGAACAGACCGCCCAGACCCATCAGCATCAGGCTGACGGTGCAGTTGCCGCCAATGTAGTTCTTGGTGCCCGCGTCCAGTTGCTGGTCGATGACCTTGCGGTTGACCGGATCGAGAATGATCACCGCGTCATCGTTCATACGCAGGCTCGACGCCGCGTCGATCCAGTAACCCTGCCAGCCGGCTTCGCGCAGCTTGGGAAATACTTCGCTGGTGTAGTCGCCGCCCTGGCAGGTCAGGATCACGTCGAGGGTCTTCAGCTCGTCAATGCTGTAAGCGTCCTTGAGCGGAGCAATGTCCTTGCCCACGGACGGGCCTTGGCCACCGACATTGGACGTGGTGAAAAACACCGGCTCGATAAGATCGAAATCCTGCTCTTCCAGCATCCGCTGCATGAGCACGGAACCGACCATCCCGCGCCAACCGATCAGACCTACACGTTTCATCGCAACTACACCTTCTTGAAAGTGGGCCGCTGCTTTGTATTGAATTTCGCAGCGGGCCCGAGAGATTACAGATTCCGCAGCGCGGCGACTACTGCGTCGCCCATTTCCTGCGTACCGACTTTGGTACAACCGGCCGAGTGGATGTCGCCAGTGCGCAAGCCCTGATCGAGCACGACACTGACGGCTTTTTCGATGGCATCGGCAGCGTCGTGCAGATTGAAGCTGTAACGCAGCATCATCGATACCGACAGGATCGTCGCCAGCGGGTTGGCAATGCCTTTGCCAGCAATGTCCGGCGCCGAACCATGGCACGGCTCGTACATGCCCTTGTTGTTGGAATCCAGCGAGGCCGACGGCAGCATGCCGATCGAGCCGGTGAGCATCGACGCTTCGTCGGAGAGGATGTCGCCGAACATGTTGTCGGTGACGATCACGTCGAACTGCTTGGGTGCGCGCACCAACTGCATGGCGGCGTTGTCGACGTACATGTGGCTCAGTTCGACTTCCGGGTAATCCTTGGCCACTTGCTCGACCACTTCGCGCCACAACTGGCTGGATGCCAGGACGTTGGCCTTGTCCACCGAGCAGAGCTTCTTGCCACGAACCATGGCCATGTCGAAACCGACACGGGCGATGCGGCGGATTTCGCTTTCGCTGTACGGCAGCGTGTCGTAGGACTGACGCTCGCCGTTGTCCAGCGTACGGGTGCCACGCGGCGCGCCGAAGTAAATGCCGCCGGTCAGCTCACGGACAATGAGGATGTCCAGACCGGCAACGATTTCCGGTTTCAGGCTCGACGCGTCGGCCAGTTGCGGATAGAGGATCGCCGGGCGCAGGTTGCCGAACAGGCCCAGTTGCGCGCGGATTTTCAGCAGACCGCGCTCAGGGCGGATGTCACGCTCGATGGTGTCCCATTTCGGGCCACCGACCGCGCCCAGAAGCACGGCGTCGGCAGCGCGGGCGCGATCAAGGGTTTCGTCGGCCAGCGGCACGCCATGCTTGTCGATGGCCGCGCCGCCGATCACGTCGTGGCTCAGCTCGAAGCCCAGGCTGTACTTGTCATTGGCCAATTCCAGCACCTTGACCGCTTCGGCCATGATTTCCGGACCAATACCGTCACCCGGGAGAATCAGAATCTGCTTGCTCATGCTTTCCTCGTGTCTTCAAGCGGTGCGCCAGTGAACGGCGCGCCGGGAAAAATTCCTATCGCTCGGCCATCAGTACGATCACATCGGTACTGAACGAGCCGTCGGCATCTATCTCAAAATACTCACGCACTTCGTTGCCCATCGACTGCTGCAACTGGCGGATCGCCGCGCGCATCACGTCAGGTGTGCGCATGCGCTCGACCCAGCTGCTGTACTCCAGACGCAGGCGCTGCCGGGTGGTACTGCGCACATGCAGACCAGCCTCGCTGACCTGGCGCAGCCACTCGGCGGCGGAGTAGTCGCGGACATGGCTGGTGTCGCGCAGCACTTCGACGCTTTGCAGGTAAGTGTCGAACAACGCACTGCCCGGTGACAACACGTCAACGAAAGCCGCCACCCCGCCCGGCTTCAGCACCCGGCGCACTTCGCGCAAGGCGAGACCGAGGTCGCTCCAGTGATGCGCCGAGTACCGGCTAAACACAAAATCGAACTCGCCATCAACGAACGGCAAGCGCTCGGCAGCGCCGTTGACGGTAATGATGTTGTTCAAGCCGCGATCAACGGCAGCGCCGGCAACCACATCAAGCATTTGCTGCGACAGGTCGTAAGCCACCACTTCCTTGACCAATGGAGCGACGTGGAAACTGACATGGCCTGCGCCGCAACCCAAGTCCAGCAAACGAGCCTCGCCCTGCCCGGCCAGCTCAGCCTGTAGCAATGCGAATTCGGTGCCTTGAGCGTGAACCGCGCTGCTCAGGTAGGCGGCGGCCTGTTCACCGAATTGCTTTTGTACGACCTGAGTGTGTTGGGCGGTACTGGTCATGGGCACATCCTGGTATCTATGTTGTTTGCGCTGCCGTCTTCGCGAGCAGGCTCGCTCCCACAGGGGAATGCATTCCAAGGTGGGAGCGAGCCTGCTCGCGAAGGGGCCAGCCCTGACTACATCAATCTCGAATCACGCGTCGCGAAACAACCACGGCTGGCTAACTCGATGCTTGGCCTCGAACGTCGCGATCGCATCGCCGTCCTGCAAGGTCAGGCCGATATCGTCCAGACCGTTGAGCAGGCAGTGCTTGCGGAACGCATCGATCTCGAAGCTGTACACCTTGCCATCCGGGCGGGTCACGGTCTGCGCTTGCAAGTCGATCTGCAATTGATAACCCGGCTCGGCTTCAACCTGCTTAAACAGTTCATCAACTTCTGTATCGCTGAGAATGATCGGCAGCAGGCCGTTCTTGAAACTGTTGTTGAAGAAGATGTCGGCGTAACTCGGCGCGATGATGCTGCGGAAACCGTACTCTTCCAGCGCCCACGGCGCGTGTTCACGGCTCGAGCCGCAGCCGAAGTTCTCGCGGGCGAGCAATACGCTGGCACCCTGATAACGCTCGGCGTTGAGGACGAAATCCTTGTTCAGCGGGCGCTTGGAGTTGTCCTGGTACGGCTGGCCGACATCCAGATAACGCCACTCGTCGAACAGGTTCGGACCAAAACCGGTGCGCTTGATCGACTTCAAGAACTGCTTGGGAATGATCTGATCGGTGTCGACGTTGGCACGATCCAAAGGCGCGACAAGACCAGTGTGCTGAGTAAATGCCTTCATCTTTACTGTGCTCCTTGGATCAATTCACGAACGTCGATGAAACGGCCGTTCACCGCTGCTGCTGCCGCCATGGCCGGGCTGACCAAGTGGGTACGGCCACCGGCGCCCTGACGGCCTTCGAAGTTACGGTTGGAAGTCGAGGCGCAATGCTCGCCGGACTCCAAACGGTCCGGGTTCATCGCCAGGCACATCGAGCAACCCGGCTCGCGCCATTCGAAACCGGCCTCGAGGAAAATCTTGTCCAGCCCTTCGGCTTCAGCCTGCGCTTTGACCAGACCCGAGCCCGGCACGACGATTGCCTGCTTGATGGTCGAGGCGACCTTGCGGCCCTTGGCGATGACCGCAGCGGCGCGCAAGTCTTCGATGCGCGAGTTGGTGCAGGAACCGATGAATACGCGATCAAGCTGAATGTCGGTGATCGCCTGATTGGCGGTCAGACCCATGTATTTCAAGGCGCGAACGATCGAGTCACGCTTGACCAGATCCATTTCCTTGGCCGGATCCGGCACATTCTGATCCACGGCCAAGACCATTTCAGGCGAAGTGCCCCAGCTGACTTGCGGCTTGATTTGCGCGGCGTCGAGCTCGACCACGGTGTCGAATTTGGCATCGGCGTCGGAGACCAGATCTTTCCAGGCTTCGACGGCCATGTCCCACTGCTCGCCCTTCGGCGCGAATGGACGACCTTTGACGTAGTCGATGGTCTTCTGATCTGCCGCCACCAGGCCCACGCGGGCGCCGGCTTCGATGGACATGTTGCAGATGGTCATGCGGCCTTCGACGGACAGATCGCGGATCGCGCTGCCGGCAAACTCGATGGCATGGCCGTTACCGCCGGCGGTGCCGATCTTGCCGATCACCGCAAGGACAATGTCCTTGGCGGTCACGCCGAACGGCAATTGGCCTTCGACGCGCACCAGCATGTTTTTCATTTTTTTTGCGACCAGGCACTGGGTGGCGAGCACGTGCTCGACCTCAGATGTACCGATACCGTGGGCCAATGCCCCGAATGCGCCGTGGGTCGAAGTGTGCGAGTCACCGCAGACCACGGTCATGCCCGGCAAGGTCGCGCCCTGCTCCGGGCTGATCACGTGAACGATGCCCTGACGGACGTCGTTCATCTTGAATTCGACGATGCCGTATTCATCGCAGTTGTCGTCGAGGGTCTGCACCTGCAAACGCGAAACCTGGTCGGCAATGGCTTCGATGCCGCCCTTGCGCTCCGGAGTGGTCGGTACGTTGTGGTCCGGGGTCGCAATGTTGGCATCGATGCGCCAAGGCTTGCGCCCGGCCAGACGCAAGCCTTCGAAAGCTTGCGGCGAAGTCACTTCGTGGATGATGTGACGATCGATGTAGATCAGCGCCGAGCCATCGTCGCGCTGCTTGACCAAATGCGAATCCCAGAGCTTGTCGTAGAGCGTTTTGCCGGCCATCAGACGGTTCCTCATCAGCTTGTTTCTATGCCCTGGGCTTATCAATAACCCTTTGGCTTGTGAGGCCGATCCTATGGGGTTAGATTAAATAACTCAAATTCATATTTTTTATGCTTTGGATAACCAACTGGAATGCGACATGGATCTGGCTAACCTGAATGCTTTTATTGCCATCGCCGAGACCGGCAGCTTCTCCGGCGCCGGCGAACGCCTTCATCTGACCCAACCGGCGATCAGCAAGCGCATCGCCGGGCTTGAGCAGCAATTGAAGGTACGCCTGTTTGATCGACTGGGTCGCGAAGTCGGTCTGACCGAGGCGGGTCGCGCCCTGCTGCCAAGGGCTTATCAGATTCTCAATGTGCTCGACGACACCCGCCGCGCCCTGACCAACCTGACCGGCGAGGTCAGTGGCCGCCTGACCCTGGCCACCAGTCACCACATCGGTCTGCATCGCTTGCCGCCTCTATTAAGGGAGTTCACCCGCCGCTACCCACAGGTTGCGCTGGATATTCAGTTCCTTGATTCGGAAGTGGCCTACGAGGAAATTCTCCACGGCCGCGCAGAACTGGCGGTCATCACCCTCGCGCCAGAGCCGCACACCCTGGTCAAAGCCACGCCGGTGTGGGACGACCCGCTGGATTTCGTCGTCGCCCCGGAGCATTCGCTGATCAACAACGGTGCCGTCAGTCTGGCGGACATCGCCGGCCATCCGGCGGTTTTCCCCGGCGGCAACACGTTTACCCACCACATCGTCCAGCGTTTGTTCGAAGCTCAGGGCCTGACGCCGAACATCGCCATGAGCACCAACTATCTGGAAACCATAAAGATGATGGTCTCCATTGGCCTGGCCTGGAGCGTGCTGCCGCGCACGATGCTCGACGAACAAGTGGCAAGCATCGCATTGCCGGGCATACAGCTCACTCGCCAGCTAGGCTATATCTTGCACACCGAACGGACGCTATCGAATGCAGCACGCGCCTTCATGGCCCTGCTGGATGCACAAATCGATCGGCCAGGGATCCCGGCCTGACTTGTGCTACTCCTATAGAGCCGCTCCTGTGCCTAACGCCACTCAGCTCAAGGCCCGCTGACAATGCCGAAATCTGTTGACCGAACTCCGCCAATGCCGCGAATCCAGGCTGTCGATCCGCGCCATTCCGAGCAGAGCTGGGAAAGCGCGCCGCAATTGCTCGCCGCGCTCAACGGCGCGCGGCTCGGTGCCTGGTATTGGGACATCGAGCGCGGGCAAATCAGCTGGTCGCGGGGCACTCAAGCATTGTTCGGTTTCGATCCACGGCAGCCATTACCCGCCGATTTGGAATACCTCGACCTGTTGCCGCCGGAAGACCGTGCGAAAACCGTGCGTGCTTTCCACGCGGTGATCGCCGGCGCCCCTCTGGAGCAGGCGATGCATCACCGCATTCGCTGGCCCGACGGCAGCCTGCACTGGCTGGAGATCAGCGGCAGCCTGCTGCCAGACAAGAACGGCCGGCCCCGAATGATCGGGGTGATTCGCGAAATCACCCACCAACGCCAGCGCGAGCAGGCCCTGAGCAGCTCGGAGAAACGTTTCGCGACACTTTTCCACCTGTGCCCGAACATGGTTCTGCTGACCCGTCAGGATGACGGTCTGATCAGCGAGGCCAACCAGTATTTCGAAAGCCTGTTCGGCTGGCCGGTGCAAAGCGCGATCGGCCGCACCACCCTGGAACTGGGCTTGTGGGTGCACCCCGAGCAACGCGCCGAACTGGTGAAGAAAACCAAAGCCAAGGGCGAGCTGATCAGCATGGAAGTGCAGTTTCGCGCCAGCAATGGCCAGGTGCACGACGGCATCCTCAGCGCGCAGAAGGTCGAGCTCGAAGGCCAGCCCTATCTGCTCAGCACGTTCCTCGACACCACCGAACGCAAAGCCGCCGAACTGGCCTTGAAGGACAGCCAGGAACGCCTCGACCTGGCGCTGGACTCGGCGCAACTCGGCACCTGGGACTGGCACATCCCCAGCGGCATGCTTTACGGCTCGGCGCGCGCTGCGCAATTGCACGGGCTGGAGCCGATTCCATTCCATGAATCATTCGAGGAGTTTTTCGAAGGCGTGCCGGGCGAGGAACGCGACAGCATGCGCGACGCCTACCGCAGCCTGCGCGAAGGCCCCGCCGGCAATTATCAACTGACCTATCGCGTGCAATTGCCCGACGGCAGCTCGCGCTATCTGGAAAGCCGCGCGCGACTCTATCGCGACGACAACGGCGCGCCGCTGCGCATGGCCGGCACGTTGCTGGACATCACCGATCAGGTCGAGCGCGAGCAGCGGCTGGTAGCCTCGGAAGAGAAATTCGCCACGCTGTTTCAGGTCAGCCCCGATCCGATCTGCGTGACGCGCCAGGAAACCGGGGAGTTCATCGAGATCAATTCGAGCTTCAGCCAGACTTTTGGCTGGAGTGCCGCCGATGTGATTGGCCACACCGCCGAGGAAATCGGCCTGTGGGACGCCTCGGCGAAAAGCCTGCAACGCATCGAACGGGTGATTCGCGAACAAGGCCTGAGCAACGTGGCCATTCTCGTCCAGCACAAGGACGGCCAGTCGCTGACCTGCGTGATTTCCAGCCGGCAGATCAGCGTCGGCGATCAGCCGTGCATCGTCACCACCCTGCGCGACATTACTCAGCAACAACGCTCGGAAGCAGCGCTGAAGGCTAGCGAAGAAAAGTTCGCCAAGGCGTTTCACTCAAGTCCAGACGCGATCACCATCACCGAACGCGACACCGGGCGTTATCTGGAGGTCAACGACGGTTTCTGTCGCCTCACCGGTTACCGCGCCGACGAAGTAGTGGGCAAAACCGTTTATCAGGTGGGGATCTGGGCCGAAGAGAAACAGCGCTCGACCTTACTCGCCGAGTTACAGATCAAGGGCCGCGTGCATCATCAGGAAATGCTCGGGCGCAACAAACGCGGCGAATTGCTCACGGTGGAAGTCTCGGTCGAGCCGATCACCCTCAATGAAACCGCGTGCCTGCTGCTGACCGCGCGCGATGTCAGCCTGTTGAAGAACGCCGAAGCGCAGATTCGTCACCTGGCCTATCACGACCCGCTGACCAACCTGCCCAACCGCGCCCTGCTGATGGATCGCCTGAGTCAGCAGATCGCCCTGCTCAAGCGCCACAATCTGCGCGGCGCCTTGCTGTTTCTCGACCTCGACCACTTCAAGCACATCAACGATTCCCTCGGCCACCCGGTCGGCGACACCGTGCTGAAAATCATCACCGCGCGGCTCGAAGCCAGTGTGCGCATGGAAGACACCGTGGCGCGCCTCGGTGGCGATGAGTTTGTGGTGTTGCTCAGCGGCCTCGAAGGATCGCGCAGTGAAGTCAGCGAGCAAGTGCGCGCGCTGGCTGACACCATTCGCGAACTGCTCTCGGAGCCGATGTTCCTCGATGGCCAGCGCCTGCAAGTGACGCCGAGCATTGGCGTCGCGCTGATCCCCGATCACGGCTCGACCCCGACCGACCTGCTCAAACGCGCCGACATCGCCCTGTACCGGGCCAAGGATTCCGGGCGCAACACCACGCAGATGTATCACAACACCATGCAGAAAGCGGCCAGCGAACGCCTGCGCATGGAGACCGACCTGCGCCTGGCGCTGTCGCGCGGCGAGTTCAACGTGCACTTTCAGCCACAGGTCGATGCCCGCGACAACCGCATCATTGGCGCCGAAGCCCTGGTGCGCTGGAATCATCCCGAACTCGGCGCGCAATCGCCCACCGAGTTCATCAAGGTACTGGAAGACAGCGGCCTGATTCTCGAAGTCGGCACGTGGATCCTCGATGAAGCCTGCAACGCCTTCAAACAACTGATCGCACTGAAACTGGTCGACCCGCTCAACTTCAGCCTGTGCGTGAACATCAGTCCCCGGCAGTTCCGCCAGAACGATTTCGTCGAACGCATCGAACACAGCATGACCAGCCACGGCCTGCCCTGCTCTCTGCTGAAACTGGAAATCACCGAAGGCATCGTCATTCAGAATCTGGAAGACACCATCAGCAAAATGCGTCGTCTGAAAAAGCTCGGCGTGAGCTTCGCCATGGACGATTTCGGCACCGGTTATTCGTCGCTGACTTATTTGAAGCGTCTGCCGGTAGACACCCTGAAGATCGACCAGTCGTTCATCCGCGATGCGACCACTGACTCCAATGTTGCCGAGATCATTCGCGCGATTGTCGCGATGGCGCGCAGCTTGGAATTGGAAGTGATTGCCGAAGGAGTGGAGACGCCAGCACAGCTGGCGTTTTTGCAGGGGCTGGAATGCCATTTGTATCAGGGCTATCTGCACAGCCGACCGGTGGGGTTGGAGGATCTGAAAAAACTGCTGCCCTGAATCGGCGGTCGCACAGACTGGCAACAGAGCAACAATTGCCACGGTTTGCGTCAGCCTGTAGGGTCGCGTTTTTTGCGCCGCTTCGAGATCAACCATGCAGGATGCATCCCTTCCCCGCCCGGCCCTGCTGGGCATCGACCTTGGCACCACCAACAGCCTGATCGCCGTCTGGCGTGAAGGCCGCGCCGAACTGATCCGCAACGCCCTCGGCGATGTGCTGACACCGTCGGTGGTCAGCCTTGATGAAGACGACACGATTCTGGTCGGCAAAGCCGCCCGCGCCCGCCTGACCACGCACCCGGAACGCACTGCCGCCGCGTTCAAGCGTTTCATGGGCAGCGACAGGCAAATCCAGCTCGGCTCTCGCCAGTTCAGCCCGGAAGAGTTGTCGGCGCTGGTACTTGGCTCACTCAAGCAGGACGCGGAGGCCTTTCTCGGCCAAGCGGTCACAGAAGCGGTCATTTCGGTACCGGCATATTTCAGTGACGAGCAGCGCAAGCGCACCTTGTTCGCCGCCGAACTGGCCGGGCTGTCCGTGACGCGCCTGATCAATGAACCGACCGCGGCCGCCATGGCGTACGGCCTGCACGAACAGAAGTTCGAACGCACGCTGATTTTCGATCTCGGCGGCGGCACATTCGACGTCACCGTGCTCGAATACGCATTGCCGCTGATTGAAGTGCATGCCTCCACTGGCGACAACTTTCTCGGCGGCGAAGACTTCACCGCCGCCCTGTTGCAGGCCTGCCTGAAACACTGGCAACTCGCCCCCTCAACGATCGATGCACAAGCCATGGCCAGCCTCGGTGATGCCCTCGAACAGCTGAAATGCAAACTCGGCGAAGGCGCGCAGCACTTGAGCTGGCGGTATGCCGAGCAGACATTCGAATGGGAACTGGATGAAGCCGCTGCGGTGAAAATCTGGGAGCCGTTGCTGGCCCGCTTGCGCGCGCCAATCGAACAGGCTCTGCGCGATGCCCGACTGAAACCGCGCGACCTCGACAGCCTGGTGCTGGTCGGTGGCGCCACGCGCATGCCGGCGGTACAGCAAATGGTCGCCACGTTGTTTGGACGCCTGCCTTATCGGCATCTTGATCCGGACACCATCGTGGCGCTGGGCGCAGCGACGCAGGCGGCATGCAAGGCGCGGGACGGTGCGGTCGAGGAATTGATTCTGACGGATGTCTGTCCGTATACGCTGGGGATTTCGACCAATCGTGGCGAAGGCGTCAGTGGCGCGTTCTCGCCGATCATCGAGCGCAACACCATCATCCCGACCTCAAGGGTGGAGCGTTACCACACGACATCTCCACGACAGGAAGTCATCCGTATTGCGGTCTATCAGGGCGAACGTCCGTGGGTACGCGACAACATTTTTATCGATGCTTTCGATGTCACGCTGACGCCGAGCGATGATATCCAGGCGCTGGATGTGCGGTTCAGTTATGACATCAACGGTTTGCTCGAAGTTGACGTCACCCTGCCAAGGACGGGCGAACGCCACAGCCACAGCATTGACCGCAGCCCGACCGGACTCGATGCGCAATCGCGGCAAACCAGTCATGAACGCTTGAGTACGCTGAAAATTCACCCCCGCGACACTCTGCCCAATCGAACCCTGCTGGCTCGACTGGAACGGGCGTGGACGCAAAGTCTGGGCGAAGAACGCCAGCGGATTGCCGACTGGCTGGACAGTTTCACCACGGTGCTGGGCGACCAGCGATCGGAAGAAATCGCCAGCCACCGCTCACAACTCAACAAGGTTCTGGATGAGTTACGCCTCTAGCCGATAAGTCGCCGTAAGGTCGCCTGCAAACCACCGGACAAGGTATCTTCACCGCCACTGTCCGGTGGCACGCCATAACGATTGGGCAGCTTCTCTCCGGGAAAACCGAACAGTATCAGCGGCAGAAACGGCAATACCGGCGACAGCATTACCAAAATCAGCAACATCGGAATGCCCCGCCCCATGTCATGCAAACGGCGCAGGACCGCACCGAGCAGAAACGCCAGGCCCAGTAGCAACACGACGATGCCGGATACGGGCGTACCGCTGAGCAGCGCCGCCACGGGCGTCACCAGCAACGCGCCAATGACCTGCCAGATAAACGCCCCGCGCCCCAGCCGGGTACCCAGGCTCCAGAACGCAGCTGCGGGGGTTGGACGGGTCGTTGCCTTGGCTAACAGCAAACGCTCAGACCACGACAGCAATGCACTGAATGCGAAGCGCAAACCGAGTCCATTTTCCGAGTCATCCTTGGCCCGCTGCATGCGTAACAGAACCTTCTGCCTTGGCAAGCCCAGATTGCCAAAACGCACCAGATCCTTCAGCACATCCAGCGCCAGGTAAAAGGCGTCGCTGACACCCTCCTCCGCGAGAGCCTCACGGGGCGGGTGAACAGGCTCACCCTTGATCAGACTGTGACGGAAGCCGTCGAACCAGTCCTGTGGATTGACCACCTCGGTGATACTTTCCAGCAGGTATTTACGCTGTTGCGCAGTGAGCAACGGATCGTGGTAAAGGACTCCACCCAAGAGCATGCGCCCGAGCAAATCTTCGTTGAAGCTGACGATGTCGCTGCGCATGCACTCGAACAAACGGTCATTACCCAACAGCCGAGTGCTATCGAGCGCCTCATGCACACTGAACAACTTGCGCGCGAGCAGCGAGTGCACCGGATCCGCCGCTTGCAGCCAGCCGAGCAGGCCACTGGCGCTGCCCTGCTCGCGACTCAGGCGACAGAGCAGCGGCTGCAAACGGGCCAAGGGGTGTTCACGCGCAATGCTCATGGCGTCGACGCAGTGTCCCGATTGCGCGCCCAGCCAACGCGTCGGATCGTCGAGGGTGGCCAGCAGGTAAATCGCCTGACGATGCCATTCCCAGACATCAGAGTAGCTATCGACCGCCGGAAGCAGCATGCCTTGCGCGGCCAGTTGCGCTTGCAACTTGAGCCCCGCAAGCCGTTCGTCACGCTTGTCGAGACTGAACGCTTCGGCAAGCCGCGCCAGCGATCGGGCGTCGTAAGCACGCAAACGGCGCATCCACAGCAGACTGAGCTCAAGCGGTTCGCCCTTTTCCAGCGCCGACGGCAGTATCGATGCCGAGTCGCTGGCCAGAAACGCTTCCAGGGCCTGAGGAATCGGCGCTCGGGTCAACCAGCAGATCTGCTGCCCGGCCTGATACTGCAAGCCTTCCAGCACCAGTTGATCGAGCACATCCCCCGGCTCGGATGCCTGCATGATGCGTCGCAGCAATGGCACATCACCACGGTGCAAAGCCCAGGCATGCTGGTAGAGCGTTTGCAACGGACGGTCATCACTGTCAATGATCAGCGCCGCCAACAACGGCAACTCGTCACCACTGACACGCCATTCGACAAATGCACCGGCAATGTCCTGCAACTCGAGCTGCTTGGCCCTGAACCAACGCCCGAGTGTTTCCGGGCGCTGTGATGGACTGCCGTACTCTTGAGTGACATCACCTAGATCCTCGGACCAGTCGCGGAAGTTTTCCAGACGATCAAAGGCCTGAATCAGCAGCGGCAGGCGCTGAGGCTGATGTCGCGCGCACAACGCCAGTAACCACGTCGCCGCTTTCGGATGCTGATGTTCGCGCCAGAGCCGCACCCATGCCTGCAGTGCCAACTCTTCCATTCCCAGCGCACTGCGCTGACAGGCCAACAGATACAGCCAGTCGACATCTTCAGGCGCAAGCCGATGCTGCTCGCTGATAATGTCGAGAAAGTCTTTGTTGGCGATATCAGCCTGACTGAACTGTATGGCCAGGCGTTGCAATAACCCGTCATCAGCAGGCAGGGGGATGCAAGTGTGCAGGCCGGCGAAATGACGGTAGTCGTCGAGCGACGCCTCTCGGTGCAGGTGATTCAGGGTTCGCACATACCAGAGAGTTTCCAACTGCGCGACAGCGGGCCAATGGCTCATCAACGAGGTGTCGAACGGATCCGCCGCGCTGATCCGCTGCAAAAACTCGTCGACATGCCGTGCGTTGTCGAAATCCAGATCCAGCATGCGGCTCGCCCAGCCCAGGCGCTGGGCCAACAAACGGGCGCAGACATGGGAAATCGGGCCGGCGTCGAGCAATTCGCGCAGCAATGGCCAGCAAACTTCGTCCAGCACCTCCAGCGGCAGGCGGTCCAGCTCAAGGTTGAATGCCTGCCAGGCCACCGGTTGGAAGCGACGCGCTGGATCAAGCAGCAATGCTTCAAAGTCGGCCATCGTCTGATCGGCAGGACTGATCTCATCGGCAACCGGTTGATCCGGCTCCCCGGCTTCCTCGCGGGCAAAGCGTAATGCCAGCTCATAAGCCTCACGCAGCGCCTGAAAACCTTCCGGATCGGTTTCCGGATGGTGCTGCGGCAAGCGTGCGCGATAGGCGCCGCGAATGACGTCGTTGTCTTTGGTGGGCTCGATACCCAAGCGAATCCAGCAGCTCATGACCAGTCGAACTCCCCTAGCGAATCAGGCCGCTCGGGTGGATACAAGGGCATGTCCCAAGGCAATTGTGCGAACAGCGCGCGCGCATCACGATCAAGCTTTCTGATGACCACGGTGGTGCCTATGTAATCGCCTTGCCGGTCATATTCGTGCTCCAGCTCTTCATCCTTGTTGCCCAGGCAATGCCAGAAGGCTTTGCCGAAGACAAAGCCGTTAAGGTAGCTCGTCCAACTGTCGTAGTAGTAGCGCGCGCGTGCCGCCATGCGACCATGCAGCCAAAGGCTTTCGGTGAGATCAATCCAGCCGTGCAGCACTGCAGAACGCAGCAGAAAACCCATGCGACCAAGGTCCCAGGCACGGATGCCACCTGAACCGCACTCGCCAAATGTGCGACTGGCGAATTCGTAGAAAGCTCGCTGGCGAGTGTCGAGTGTTGCGAGCAAGGCCTGCCATTCGGACGGCAGACACCTCTGCCACTGCCGATAGGCTTCGTTCAACTGCGTAGCGTGGCCGTCATCGGCAGTACGCAGCATGTCCAACAGCTGTTCGCGCGTAGTGATGCCCCAACCACCTTCGACATCGACATGTTTGAGGTCAAAGCAATAGGTGGGTGCGGTGTAATCGGCGTCGGGATTGAGGGCGACCAAAGGCGCAGAAAGCGCGTATAGCCAGCGCTGTTCCATTTCGTCCATGAACAAAGGCTCCGGGGCCAGCGGGAATTAAGGGGGGGGGCTGGCCTTGATGGCGCGGATTGTAAAGAGCCACAAAGCCAGCAGCAAACGTTGCGTCGGCTTTCTTTGCGCGCACAAAAAAGGCCCCGACGTATCGGGGCCTTTCGTTCAGCGGCTTATCGCCGATTCGGGCGATTGTGTGTCAGCACATGAATCAATGCTGCAACGCCGGCTGCTGCGCTCCATTGATCGGGATGCGCTTGGCTTTCGCTTCTTCCGGGATCACACGGAGCAGGTCGATGCTCAGCAGGCCGTTGCGCAGCGCAGCGTCCTTGATCTCGATGTGATCGGCCAGACGGAACGACAGCTTGAAGGCTCGCTGGGCGATGCCTTGATGCAAGAACGTGACGCTTTCGTCAGTGTCACGCTTGCCGCCACTGATGGTCAGCACACCCTTCTCGACCTGCAGGTCCAGGTCTTCTTCCTGGAAACCGGCGGCCGCGACGACGATACGGTATTGATCATCACCGTGTTTTTCGACGTTGTAGGGTGGATAGCTGCTGCCTGGCTCGTTGCGCAGGGCGGTTTCGAACAGGTCGTTGAAACGGTCGAAACCTACCGAGGAACGGAACAGTGGCGCGAGAGAAAATGCAGTACTCATGATTCAAATCTCCTGAAAACAATCAGCAAGGTTTTGTGTCTCCGCGACCCGAATTCGGCATCGCGTAACCCTTAGATAGGGACCGCTGTTTTGATTTCAAGAGAATATTTTGAGATTTTTTATGCGGCTTCGACGAGCGGCAATCCGAGCAAGCGCGAGACCTGATCCGGCTCGGTTTCACGGCGCAGAACGGTGAAAAGCTCGGCGGCTTCCGGGTAGTTGCGCGTCAGCATGGCCAGCCATTGCTTGAGGCGACCGGGCGATTGGCGCGCGGTCATCTGCGCCTTGGCCTGCAGCCAGAAGTCCTGAATCAGCGGCGTCAGCTCGGCCCAGGTCATCTCGACGACCTCTTCACCAGCGCGAGCGGCAGCGATCTGCCGAGCGAGATCCGGGCGGGAGACCAGCCCCCGACCGAGCATGATGTCTTCGACGCCGCTGATTTCGCGGCAACGGCGCCAGTCTTCGACGCTCCAGATGTCTCCGTTGGCGAAGACCGGGACCTTGACCACATCCTGCACACGCGGGATCCACTCCCAATGCGCCGGCGGTTTGTAGCCGTCCATTTTCGTCCGCGCATGTACGACGATGTGCTCTGCCCCGCCTTCGGCCAGTGCCGTGGCGCAGACCAGCGAGCCGTCCGGGCTGTCGAAACCCAGGCGCATTTTCGCGGTAACCGGTATATGCGCCGGTACGGCGCGACGGACATGCTCGACGATCTGGTTGAGCAGCTCCGGCTCCTTCAGCAGCACAGCGCCGCCACGGGATTTGTTGACGGTCTTGGCCGGGCAGCCGAAGTTGAGGTCGATCACTTCCGAGCCAAGCTCGCAGGCCAACGCCGCGTTTTCCGCCAGGCACACCGGATCGGAACCGAGCAATTGCACGCGCAGCGGCACGCCGGACGCGGTGCGAGCGCCGTTGAGCAGCTCGGGGCCGAACTTGTGGAAATAGGCCGGCGTGAGCAACTGGTCGTTGACCCGAATGAACTCGGTCACGCACCAATCGATGCCGCCAACGCGGGTCAACACGTCGCGCAGGATGTCGTCGACCAACCCTTCCATGGGCGCCAGAGCAATTTGCATGGGGAAACACTACTTGAAGAAAAAACGTGCGGCAGTTTACTGGATATCGCACAAATCCGCAGAACTACACATATCTCTGTGGGAGTGAGCCTGCTCGCGAAGGCGGTCTGTCAGTTGACGCATGCGTAACTCACGCGATGCTTTCGCGAGCAGGCTCGCTCCCACAGGGTGAGATTCACATGGCTTCTGCAATCTGGATCGCCGGGCCATAGCCGTCGATAAATTCAGCCGGCATACGCTTGGGCTTGCCGGTCGACAGTTCGATGCAGACAAACGTGGTCTGTGCGCGCAACAGCGTGGCGTTGTCGCTGGGGCGTTTGAGCTGGAAATGCCGGGTCATTTTCAAGCGCTGATCCCAGTCGACGATCCAGGTCGCCAGTTGCAGCTCATCACCTTCATAGGCGGCGGCCAGGTAATCGATTTCGTGGCGGACAACCGCCATCGCCCGATCCAGCCGCCGGTATTCGACCAGATCCAGGCCGAGGCGCTGTGAATGGCGCCAGGCGCAGCGCTCGAGCCAGGTCACGTAAACGGCGTTGTTGGCGTGCCCGAGCCCGTCGATGTCTTCGGCGCCTACTTGCAGATCAATGGTAAACGGCGTTGCCCGATCCCAGCCCATGCCCCACTCCCGGTCAAAGTATTCAACCGGGGCAGTGTAACGGAGCTCAGGCCGATTGGCGCGCCTGAAGACTGCGACCGGCGAGCAGTGATAACACGCCATCAATCACTCGAGGGTCGGCCAGCACGCGTTGATGGCCGCCGCTTTCGAGGCGCAGCAGGCGGCTGTCGAACCAGGCTTCGTGAATCAATTGCGATTCTTTGACCGAGACAAAATTGTCGTCCTCGGCATGCACGATCAGGCCGGGCATATCCAGTTGATAGTGGGCCACGTCCAGCGTCGCGGCGCGCATGCCGACGTCCTGCTCGACCTGACGAATGAACGCCGAACGCGCGCGCGGCGGCATGCCGACCATGCGCGCGAAACCGCGCAGCACGCCGAGGATGCGCGACGGTGCGGCGATGCTGACCAGGGTTTCGGTGCGCAGCCCCAATTGCACGGCGAGCATCGCGCTGGCGCCGCCCATGGAATGGCCGATAACCGCTTGCAGCGGCGGCAATTCGGCAGCGGCTTCAAGCATGGCGCGGGCGAACAGCACTACATTGGCTTCTCGCCCAGGGGAGCGACCGTGGGCCGGGCCATCGAGCGCGACGACGGTATAGCCAGCATCAACCAAAGCGTTTATCAGCGAAGCGAATTGCGTTGGCCGCCCTTCCCAACCATGCATCAGCAACACTGTAGGACCTTGGCCCCAACGCAGCGCCGACAGACCGAAGCGCAATGTGATGCGTTCGGAGCTGGCCAACAGCGGCAGCTCCCAATCGCGCAGCGGTAGCGCGCGGGGCGTCATGAACGCCAGACGCATTTTGCTTGCCACCAGTTTCGGTGCAAACCAGCCCAAGGTACCGTTAACGCCACGAACCCACTTCAACGCGTTCATCGCACTCTCCTCAGGCTTGTTGCCTTCAGGTCAACGCACCGCCGACTTGGCAGCGCGCAGCAATCGATCGGATAAATCTCCCGGACCCAGCGCTCTGGCCAAGGCCAGACCACCGACCATCAACGCGACATCGGCCAAAGCCTTGTCGGTGTCTTCAGGGCTGGCCGCCAGTTGCGCGACCATCAATTCCAAATGCTCGTTCAGCGCAATGCGGAACGACTCCGGCAAACGCCCCAGCTCCCCAATCGAGGCCGGGATCGGGCATGCAGCCTCGCTGGAATCCCGGTGTTTGCGTGACAGGTAGAACGCAGCCACCAAAGCGCGACGCTCTTCGCCGGTCAGATCGGCGTCCATGTCGGCAATCAGGTCGCGACGGCGGCCCAGCAGCTGTTTGAACGCCTCGAGCATCATCGCGTCCTTGCTTTCGAAGTGCGCATAGAAGCCGCCGACAGTCAGCCCGGCGGCGCCCATCACTTCACCCACGCTCGGGTCTGCCGGGCCGCGTTGAATCAATGCGGCGCTGGCAGCCTTGAGGATGCGTTCGCGGGTTTGAGCTTTTTTATCGTTCATCGTTGCCTCCGAATATTACGACTAGAATATTATTCGCATAATAATATTCCGCAAGTCATGAATATGACCGCTGGTCTGAAGCACAGTGTAAGGAAAAAGGAGAGTTGGCCAAACGCCAGACAAACAAAAGGGCCATTCAATAATTGAATGACCCTTATAAAATCCCGCAGAGCGGGTAATCGTGGCGTCCCCTAGGGGACTCGAACCCCTGTTACCGCCGTGAAAGGGCGGTGTCCTAGGCCACTAGACGAAGGGGACACAAACCCTTCTATACAACTGATCAGTGCTGAGAGCTGATCGATTCAAGGCCGGTGTGGCCAGACCTTGAACTGTAAAATTGGTGGAGCTAAGCGGGATCGAACCGCTGACCTCCTGCATGCCATGCAGGCGCTCTCCCAGCTGAGCTATAGCCCCGGATTTTTCGCCTCGCGGCGGAGTGATCTCTTGCAACATCACTTCTGTAAAACTGGCGTCCCCTAGGGGACTCGAACCCCTGTTACCGCCGTGAAAGGGCGGTGTCCTAGGCCACTAGACGAAGGGGACGCAAACCCTTCTATACAACTGATCAACGCTGAGTGTTGATCGCTTCAAGGCCGGTGTGGCCAGACCTCGAAGTGTAAATTGGTGGAGCTAGACGGGATCGAACCGTCGACCTCTTGCATGCCATGCAAGCGCTCTCCCAGCTGAGCTATAGCCCCTCATCGCTGAGGACGGGGCGAATCTTAAGGGCGTATCGAAAGCCTGTCAAACTTATTTTTGAAAAATTTCAAAATTTTTTGCCGGGATAACAATCACTTACCGCCCTCCCCCGTAAATTCGGGAGAAACGCCGAAGGCAGGATCAAAAGATCGCAGCCTTCGGCAGTCCTGCAGAGAAGCAAAAGCAATCAGGCGATGGCGCCCAAGAGCTTTTCCCATTCCTTGTTTTCTTTCTTCGACACGCCGCCCAGCAGGTCAATCGCCTGGCGCAGACGGAAACGGGTCAGGTCCGGGCCGAGGATTTCCATCGCATCGAGCACCGACACCGAACTGGCCTGCCCGGTGATCGCAGCAAACATCAACGGCATCGCATCGCGCAGTTTCAGCTCGAGGGACTCGACCACCGCCTGGATCGTCGCGGTGATGCTGTCCTTCTCCCACTGCCGCAGGCTTTCCAGTTTCCACAGGATCAATTGCATCAACTGGCGAACCTGATCGCCGGAGAGCTTTTTCGACTCAAACAGCTTGGCATCCGGATTCACGCCGCCGGCAAAGAAGAACCCCGCCAGCGGTGCGACCTGACTGAACGTTTCAACACGGCCCTGAACGTGCGGCGCGATTTTCATCATATAGTCGGAATTGAACGCCCACTTCTGCACGCGGGCGGCAAACTCTTCCACCGGCAGATCGCGCAGCCACTGGCCATTGAGCCACGACAGCTTCTCGATATCGAAGATCGGCCCGCCGAGGGAAACGCGCTTGAGGTCGAAGTTGTCGACCATTTCCTGCAGCGAGAACTTCTCGCGCTCGTCCGGCATCGACCAGCCCATGCGCCCGAGGTAGTTGAGCATCGCTTCCGGCATGAAGCCCATGCGCTCGTAGAACGTCACCGAGGTCGGGTTCTTGCGCTTGGACAGCTTGCTCTTGTCCGGGTTACGCAGCAGCGGCATGTAGCACAGCTCCGGTTGTTCCCAGCCGAAGTATTCGTACAGCAAAATCAGTTTCGGTGCCGATGGCAGCCATTCTTCGCCACGCAGCACGTGGGTGATGCCCATCAGGTGATCGTCGACGACGTTGGCGAGGAAGTAAGTCGGCAGGCCGTCGGTCTTCATCAGCACTTGCATGTCCATGCGATCCCACGGGATCTCGACGTCGCCACGCAGCATGTCCGGCACCACGCAGACGCCTTCGCTCGGCACCTTCATGCGAATCACGTGCGGTTCGCCAGCGGCCAGGCGCGCCGCGACTTCTTCCTTCGACAGCAGCAGCGCGCGGCCGTCGTAGCGCGGAGTTTCGCCACGAGCCATTTGCTCGGCGCGCATCTGATCGAGTTCTTCAGCGGTGCAGAAGCACGGGAACGCATGGCCCATGTCGACCAGTTGCTGGCAGTACTTCTGGTAGATGTCGCCGCGCTCGCTCTGCCGATACGGGCCGTGCGGGCCGCCGACATCCGGACCTTCGCTCCAGTCGATACCGAGCCAGCGCAGGGCGTCGAAGATCTGCTGTTCGGACTCGCGGGTCGAACGCAACTGATCGGTGTCTTCAATGCGCAGGATGAACTCACCGCCGTGCTGCTTGGCAAAGCAGTAGTTGAACAATGCGATGTAAGCGGTACCTACGTGGGGGTCCCCGGTAGGCGATGGCGCGATGCGAGTGCGGACGGTGGTCATGGCTTGTCTCGAAAAAATGAAGAGCAGAACAATCAAGCGGCGAATGGTAACAGGCGACACCCGCCCCGCTCCAGCGGGCAGGGTATTTAAGCCGGAGACCGGGACTCGCTTATACCGAGTCGCCCCCATTCGCGAGCAGGCTCGCTCCCACAGGGAACGATCCCTTATACCGTAAGCAATCGTTCGCGCAGTTTGGAAATCTCGTCGCGCATCTGCGCCGCCGCTTCAAACTCCAGATCCCGCGCCAGTTGGTACATCTTCTCTTCCAGCGCGCGGATGCGTTTGGTGATTTCGCTTGGCGAGCGCAGCTCGGCTTCGTACTTGGCGTTCTCTTCGGCGGCCTTGGCCATGCCTTTGCGCTTCTTGCTGCGCGAACCCGGTACGGTGGCGCCTTCCATGATGTCGGCGACGTCCTTGATCACACCTTTCGGGGTGATGCCGTTCTCAAGGTTGAAAGCGATCTGCTTCTCGCGACGGCGCTCGGTCTCGCCAATCGCCCGCTCCATCGAACCGGTCATGCGATCGGCGTAGAGAATCGCCCGGCCATTGAGGTTACGCGCCGCGCGGCCGATGGTCTGGATCAGTGAGCGCTCGGAACGCAAGAAGCCTTCCTTGTCGGCATCGAGAATCGCCACCAGCGACACTTCCGGCATGTCGAGGCCTTCACGCAGCAGGTTGATCCCGACCAGCACATCGAACACGCCGAGGCGCAAATCGCGGATGATCTCGACGCGCTCGACGGTATCGATGTCCGAGTGCAGGTACCGCACGCGCACGCCGTGGTCGGCGAGGTAATCGGTCAGGTCTTCGGCCATGCGCTTGGTCAGCGTGGTGACCAGCACACGTTCTTCGATCGCCACGCGCTTGGTGATTTCCGAGAGCAAGTCATCGACCTGAGTCAGTGCCGGCCGCACTTCAACCTGCGGGTCGACCAGGCCGGTCGGCCGCACCACTTGTTCGACCACGCGCCCGGCGTGCTCGGCTTCATAGTTGCCGGGGGTCGCCGAAACGAAAATGGTCTGCGGGCTGACCCCTTCCCACTCGTCGAAACGCATTGGCCGGTTGTCCAGCGCCGAAGGCAGGCGGAAGCCGTACTCAACGAGGGTTTCCTTGCGCGAACGGTCGCCCTTATACATCGCGCCGACCTGCGGCACGCTGACGTGGGATTCGTCGATCACCAGCAAGGCGTCGGCAGGCAGATAGTCGTAAAGCGTGGGTGGCGCCGCGCCGGATGGACGCCCGGAAAGGTAGCGCGAGTAGTTTTCGATGCCGTTGCAGTAACCCAGTTCGAGGATCATCTCGAGGTCGAAACGGGTGCGCTGCTCCAGGCGCTGGGCCTCCACCAGTTTGTTGTTACTGCGCAAGTATTCGAGGCGCTCCTGCAATTCGACCTTGATGCCTTCGATGGCGTCGAGCAGGGTTTCCCGAGGCGTCACGTAGTGGCTCTTCGGATAGAAAGTGAAGCGCGGCATCTTGCGGATGACTTCGCCGGTCAGCGGATCAAACGCGGAAATGCTCTCGACCTCGTCGTCGAAAAGCTCAATGCGGATCGCTTCCAGATCGGATTCCGCCGGGAAGATATCGATCACATCACCGCGCACGCGGAACGTCGCCCGGGCAAAATCCATGTCGTTGCGGGTGTATTGCAGGTCAGCCAGGCGCCGCAACAGCGCGCGCTGATCGAGCTTGTCGCCGCGATCCACGTGCAAGACCATTTTCAGATAGGTTTCCGGGCTGCCCAGACCATAGATGCACGACACCGTGGTGACGATGATCGCGTCCTTGCGCTCCAGCAACGCTTTCGTCGCGGACAGTCGCATCTGCTCGATGTGGTCGTTGATCGACGCGTCCTTCTCGATGAAGGTGTCGGACGACGGCACATAGGCTTCGGGCTGGTAGTAGTCGTAATAGGAAACGAAGTATTCAACGGCGTTGTTCGGGAAGAACGCCTTGAACTCACCGTACAACTGCGCGGCCAGGGTCTTGTTCGGCGCCAGAACCAGCGTCGGACGCTGTACCTGGGAGATGACGTTGGCGATGCTGAAGGTCTTGCCCGAGCCGGTCACACCGAGCAATGTCTGGTGCGCCAGCCCGGCGTCAATGCCCTCAACCAACTGGCGAATGGCTTCCGGCTGATCGCCGGCAGGCTCGAAGCGGGTGACTAGCTGGAATTCCGACATACACACCTCTGGATTCGCGGCGCTCCGCGTCAGACGGAGCACCACGAGGACGACCGCAAACGACCGATGTCGCGCAAGAAAAAACCTGGATTGTGCTGAATGTGGTGGCGATTGCCTGACCTTTCAAGGCAAACGTCCTACATCCGGTAAAGAGTCTGACAAAGTCAATCGACTAACGGTCCAGAAATAATCGGAAAAACTTACCCCAAAAGCCGATTCGCCTGTCGCCATTGCGCGGTGATGGCCTCTATACTAGCTCCCCGTTTGTGCACCGCTCTAGTGCATTCGGCTGGAGCGCTACACGTCCCTCCACTCTCCATTCAGAGCCGCCGTAATAATGAGCCTGTTCTCCGCTGTCGAAATGGCACCCCGCGATCCAATCCTGGGCCTCAACGAAGCATTCAACGCCGATACCCGGACCACCAAGGTCAACCTGGGCGTAGGCGTGTACTGCAACGAAGAGGGGCGAATTCCACTGCTGCGCGCGGTGATCGAAGCCGAGACGATTCGCGTCGCGCAACACGCTTCGCGCGGTTACCTGCCGATCGATGGCATCGCTGCCTACGACCAGGCCGTGCAGAAACTGCTGTTCGGCAACGACTCGCCGCTGATCAGCGCCGGTCGCGTCATCACCACTCAGGCCGTCGGCGGGACCGGCGCACTGAAAATCGGTGCCGACTTCCTCAAGCAACTGCTGCCAAACGCTGTCGTGGCGATCAGCGACCCGAGCTGGGAAAACCACCGCGCGCTGTTCGAAACCGCCGGTTTCCCGGTGCAGAACTATCGTTACTACGACGCTGCCACCCACGACGTGAACCGTGCCGGCATGCTCGACGACCTCAACGCCCTGCCGAACGGCTCGATCGTTGTCCTGCATGCTTGCTGCCACAACCCGACCGGCGTCGACCTGACCCCGGCGGACTGGAACAAGGTACTGGAAGTGGTCAAGGCCAAAGGTCACGTGCCGTTCCTCGACATGGCTTACCAGGGTTTCGGCGACGGCATCGATGAAGACGCCGCCGCTGTGCGCCTGTTCGCTGAATCCGGTCTGACCTTCTTCGTCTCGAGCTCGTTCTCCAAATCGTTCTCGCTGTACGGCGAACGCGTTGGCGCACTGTCGATCATCAGCGAATCGAAAGAAGAAAGCGCGCGCGTGCTGTCGCAGGTCAAGCGCGTGATCCGCACCAACTACTCCAACCCGCCGACCCACGGCGCCAGCATTGTTGCTGCGGTGCTGAACAGCCCGGAACTGCGCGCACAGTGGGAAGCCGAGCTGGCCGAGATGCGCCTGCGCATTCGCGGCATGCGCGAGCAGATGGTTGCCCTGCTGGCGGAAAAAGCCCCGGGCCGCGATTTCAGCTTCGTTGGTCGTCAGCGCGGCATGTTCTCCTACTCCGGCCTGACCACTGAACAAGTGCATCGCCTGCGCAACGAGTTCGGGATCTACGCCCTGGACACCGGCCGCATCTGCGTGGCTGCGCTGAACCAGAGCAACATCAAGGCTGTGACGGACGCGATCGTTCAGGTCATCTGATTTCGCCGCGCGATGAAGAACGGGAAGCCTTTGGGCTTCCCGTTTTTATTTGTCCCTGGAACCGCCGTGCAACCTCTAGACTGCACACAATTCAAATCTGTGGGAGCGAGCCTGCTCGCGAATGCGGTCGACCAGTTGATGTTATGTCATCTGACAAGACGCTTTCGCGAGCAGGCTCGCTCCCACAGGACATGAGCCGAACCCGGAACCTTGCGAGAACCCACATGAAAAACGACAACCTGCGCGCCGACCGTGACGACCTGGATGATTTCGTCCCGCGCGCTCCGGCCAAGCGTGAAAAGAGCCTGGTGCTGCAAGTCGCCACCGGGGTATTCCTCGGTGGCCTGGCCCTGTGGCTGGTGCAACTGGCGGCGACAGCGGTCTATGCCAAGCTGATGCTCGGCACGATTACTTTCGGCAGTTAAGCCAGTTCAGCCGAGCGCTGGGTGGCGGCATCGTCGTAAATCACATACAGCGATTCGGCGACCTGGCTTTTGATGGCCTTGCTGCTTTCGAGACCGAGGACGAAACCTTCGGCCTTGCCGCCGGCGCGGTTCAATTCTTCGGCGGTACTGGCGCCGGTGATTGCCTCGAAGAGTTTTTCGGCGTGCGGGCCGATCCGTTTGGGCAGGCTGATCTGTGCAGTGCTCATGCGAGCACCTCGATGTTACGGGTGATTTGAGTCATGGCGCGTACCTTTGCGGCGAATGGCCGGCAGCGCGTGTGACCACTTCCGGGCTGCCATGGTAGACCTCTGAAGTCTTTCTGGTAACCGCCAATCGCTGACAAAATGCCGTCCGTCCCCATGAATCGCAAAAGTTGCCAGGCGACGCTTGACTTCTCTTTATGAATCAGTAACATACGCACCAATTCCGCAATAGCTCAGTTGGTAGAGCAAGTGACTGTTAATCACTGGGTCCCTGGTTCGAGTCCAGGTTGTGGAGCCAAATAGCAAAGCCCCTGAATCGCAAGGTTCAGGGGCTTTTTTGTGGGCGCATTAAAAATACCAAAAGGCCGATCTGTTTGGGCAGATCGGCCTTTCCTGTTTCAGACGCAGCGGTCAGACATGTTCGCTGCTTTTCACCTGCACCTTCGGCGCGCCGTGGCCATGATCATGGTCATCCGGCTCGATCACCGGCACTTCCTTGCCATCGCAATCATGCAGCTTGCCGTCGCTGAAGTAATCGCCTTCACGCAGCGCGGCCAGATCGCGATAACGCAGCGTGCGCTCTTCGGCTGCAGCGAACACCGACTGCTGATCCGAGTTGCCGGCCGTGAAGTGGTTGAACGCCAGATTGAGCAGGATCGCCATGATTGCCGATGAACTGATGCCCGAATGGAAAATCGTCGCGAACCAGCTCGGGAAGTGATCGTAGAAGTTCGGCGCGGCGATCGGGATCATGCCGAAACCGATCGAAGTGGCAACGATGATCAGGTTGACGTTGTTGCGGTAGTCCACCTTCGACAACGTGCGAATGCCACTCGCCGCCACGGTGCCGAACAGCACGATCCCTGCGCCGCCGAGGACAGAAGTCGGCACGGCGGCAATCACCCGGCCCATGAACGGCAGCAGGCCGAGCACCACCAGGAACAGGCCGCCGGTGGCGACCACGAATCGGCTCTTGATCCCGGTCACCGCCACCAGGCCGACGTTTTGCGCGAAAGCACTTTGCGTAAACGAACCGAAGATCGGCGCAAACATGCTCGACAGCATGTCGGCGCGCAGGCCGTTGCCCAAGCGTTTGGAATCTACCTTGGTGTCAATGATTTCGCCCACGGCAAGGATGTCTGCCGAGGTTTCCACCAGCGTCACCATGACCACAATGCACATCGACAGGATCGCGGCGAAATGGAAGGTCGGCATGCCGAAGTGGAACGGTGTCGGGAAGCCGAACATGGGACCGGTGGTGACACTGGAGAAATCCGCCATGCCGAGGAACACCGCCAGCACCGTGCCGATGACCATGGCCAGCAGAATCGACAGCCGAGAAATGGTCGCGCTGCCAACCTTGCTCAACAGCAACACCAGCACCAGCGTCACCGCTGCCAGACCGATGTTCTGCATGCTGCCGAAGTCCGGCGCGTGGCTGTTGCCACCCATTGCCCAGCGTGCGGCCACTGGCATCAGCGTCAGGCCGATAGTGGTGATCACAATGCCGGTGACCAACGGCGGAAAGAACTTGGTGATGCGCGAAAACACTGGCGTGATCAGCAAGCCGATCAACGAGGCGGCAATCACCGCGCCCAGCACCGATTGGAAACCGCCCTCCCCGCCACTGCTGACGATCGCGACCATGGTCGCCACACCAGAGAACGATACGCCCTGGACCAGCGGCAGCTGACAGCCAAAAAACGGCAGACCCAGGGTTTGCAGCAACGTCGCCAGCCCCCCGCAAACAATGAAGCAGCAATCAACAGACCAATGTCCGCCGGCGACAGACCGGCCGCCTGGCCAATGATCAGTGGCACCGCAACGATACCGCCGTACATGGTCAGAACATGTTGCAGGCCGTAAGCCATATTCGCGCCGACCCCGAGGTTTTCGTCCTCGGGCCGTTGGTGTGAAACATGGGGCGTTTTCATGGTGGGGGGTTCCCTGGTTTTTGTTATGCGCACACTGTATTCAATACTCAGGACAAATGTCCATAGAGTTGTATACAACTTTTCAGTCACATAATGGTTAGGTAGCCATCCAACCTTCTAGTCTGCGCTTCTTGCCCCAACAAATTCGGCAACACATCCCCGCTGCGCTCGCGCCAGTGCCCACTAGGCTGAAGTGTCTACGGCGACCGACGGTGTAGTTGCGCTCTTTTTTATGCATATAAAGTATGCATAATGAAATTGAGGAGATTCAGTTACGACCGGAGTTAAGGAGGCTTGACCGATGAAAGACGAATATGACTTTTCCGCAGGTAAACGCGGCGCAGTAGTGCCGAACAAGGGCAAGACCCGCATCACCATCATGCTTGATGACGCGGTGATCGAAGCGGCGCGTAGCGCCGCAGAAACCGAGGGCTTTGGCTACCAGACTGTGATCAACAACACCCTGCGCCATGCTCTGCTTGATGGCGCACGCCAACAGGAAAGCGCTGACGATTCAGGTCTGACGGGGCAATTCAAGAAAGGCATCACCGCCACCGATCTCAAGAGTCTCGAGAGAAAGCTGTCAGCGGCAATCGGGGAGATCCGTCGCGTATTGGAGCCTGATGTAAAGCCTTAGATGGAGGCTGGCGCGATTACCCGAGCCAGCGCTTGCCGCACACGCGGTGAATCAGGCACTTGAAGATCAAACTCACGCCGCAGCAATTTCATCAGCTCGTCGACATCCGCCACCTCGCGCCGCTCACTGTCCGCGCCCATGTGATGAATGGCAAAACTGCCGTTGTTCAGGGTTTTGCGCCAACCAGCGCCGGTGCGCGCCAGCATCAGGCGCTGGGCAAAAGGTGACTCGGGATGCGTCGAGACGTACCAGTTGCCAACGGTGTAATCGATGTCTTCCTGGCGTTGCAAATCGAACAGGTACATCGGCCGCCACTCGCCTGCGACCTGGGCGCGCAGCAGGTAGCCATCGTTCTGCTTGTCTATGCGGTAGGGTTCGTGCGGGGTTAGTTGCTCATGTTCACTGTCGAGCAGCAGCGGTGCGGTCGGCACCATGCCGCCAAAGCCGACGTCGGTGATGTAACGCACTGTGTCGATGGTGACCAGACTCAGACGATGGGTGCGCGCCGTCCAGCTGCCTTCCGGTTGATTCATCACCACGCGCCCGCTGATCGCCCGCGCGTCGAAGCCCAATTCAAGCAGCAGCGCATAAAAGAAATGATTGAGCTCATAGCAGTAGCCGCCCCGCCCCTGCTGCAGCACCTTGCTTTCGATGGAGTCCAGGTCGATCGACACCGGTTCACCCATGATCGTAGCCAGATTTTCGAAAACAAATTCGGCGGTATGGCGCAGTTGCAACTGACGCAACGTATCCAGTGTCGGTGGCGGCGGCGCATCGAAACCCAAACGTTGCAGATACAGATTGGTATTGCTCAGCCGTAGCGCACTCATTGCTCGATCCTTATGCGTGGGGCCGCAGAACACTGCGTGGATATTGCCCTGTATACGGGATCAGGCACGGCTTCCGACAATTGATTTCGCCAATCGCCCGCTCAGCGCTTTTTCCGCGAAGCGATGCGAATCCATGTTGGTGCATGGTCGCTGGCGTGCGGTTCGTTGCGCACCCAGGCGTCGACGCCGGCATCATGCAGATACGGGCTCAATGCCGGATTGAGCAGCAGGTGGTCGATGCGCAGGCCGGAGTTGGTTTGCCAATGGTTACGGAAATAATCCCAGAAGGTGTAGATGCGTTCTTCGGGATACACGTGGCGCAGGGAATCGGTCCAGCCCTGGCCCAGCAGGCGCTGATAGCACTCGCGGCTTTCGGGTTGCAACAAAGCATCCTTGAGCCAGGATCGCGTGTTGTAGATGTCCATGTCGGTGGGCACGACATTGAAGTCACCGGCGAGCACCACCGGGTGATCGCTGCCTTGCAGGTCTTTGGCGTAATTGATCAGACGCTCGAACCAGGCCAGTTTGTAATCGAATTTCGGCCCCGGCTGCGGGTTGCCGTTGGGCAGATACAGGCAACCGACCAGCACACCGTGCACCGCCGCTTCGATATAGCGGCTGTGCGTGTCATCGGGATCGCCGGGCAAACCGCGTCGACTCTCCAGCGGCTGCGCATCACGCGCCAGAATCGCCACGCCATTCCATGACGCCTGGCCCTGCCAGATCGCGCCGTAACCGGCGGCCTCCAGTTCGGCGGCGGGAAACGCGCTGTCGACTGACTTGAGCTCTTGCAGGCAGGCGATGTCCGGCTGCTCGCGCTTGAGCCACTCCAGCAGATTCGGCAGCCGCGCGCGCATGCCGTTGACGTTGAAGGTGGCGATCCGCAGGTTTTTCATCGTCTGCAACTCCTGCCCGGTGGGATTGCAAATTGTGACCCTGAGAACGCCGCGCAGGTTGCATCGAATGACAATGCGACAGCTCAGACGCGATTACGCAGCCATTGCAGGAAGCCTCTTTTCGGCGCGACCACGGGCGCGTCCTCGGTCAGCGACTGCGCCTTGTGCAGACGAAAATCGAGCAACGCCTGCATCGCATCATGGATGTCATGGCGCGCGTCCAGGCACGGTTTCAGGTAGGACTTCTCGATGCGATACAGGGCGCAGAAAGTCTTCGCGGAAAAATCCGCCGGCAACGCGGTGTCGGAAAGAATCCCGGCCTCGCCGATCACCTCGCCCGGCCCCATGCGCCCGGATTCCAGGGGTGCACCATGGCGCTTGAGCGTCACCGAAACCACGCCGGATTCAATGATGAACAAATGATCGCTGACCTCCCCGCCCGCCAGAATCGTTTCGCCGGCGCGGAAGGTTTGCAGGGTCATGTTCTGGCTGAAGGTGTCTTTCTCTTCTTCACGCAGAGTCGAGAAGATCGGTGAGCTTTCTAACAACGCCCTTGGCCGCGACAACTGCGGTGCGGCGCTGGTCTCGTTGCTCGACAGCAGGTTGACGCCGGAGGCCTGCAAATGCCGGTAAGCGAGGTCGAACAACTGATTGCGCACCACGCGCTTCTCGCCCATCGAGGCGACAAATCCACTGATTTCGTATTCCGCGCCGCCGCTGGCAGAACTCTTCAACGATACGCTCGGCGCCGGCGTGTCGAGCAATTGCCGGCAACCCTGCATTGCCCGCTCCAGCGCCTCGATCACTGAGCTGGGCCGGGCATGGGGGCTGACAGGCACGCTGACGGAAACGCCGAACATATTGCTCGGTCGGCTGAAGTTGATGATTTTGGCTTTCGCCGCCAGCGAGTTGGGTATCACGGCCATGCTGCCCTGGCTGGTTTGCAGACGCGTGGCGCGCCAGTCGATGTCGGTGACGCGGCCCTCGGTGCCGTCGATGGAGATCCAGTCATCGAGTTGATAGGGCTTGGTGGTGTTGAGGACGATGCCGGAGAACACGTCGCTCAACGTGCTCTGCAAGGCCAGACCGACGATGATCGCCAACGCGCCGGACGTCGCCAGCACGCCTTTGACCGGTAGATCGAGCACGTACGCCAGCGCCGCAATGATCGCGATGAGGAAAATCACCGCGCCGAGCAAGTCCTGCAACAGCCGGCCGGTGTGGCCGACCCGCTGCATCATCACCGCGCCGATCAGCACCGTCAGGGTCCGCGCACCAAACAGCCACCAGCCGATCTGCAACCCGGTGGCCGCCAGATGCAGCGGCACGTTGTCGGCCCACGGCGCCGGTTCCATCGGGTTGAGACCTTCGTTGAACAGCACAATGCTGAACAGGGCGAAAATCAGCACCCGCACCAGCAGCTTCCATTCGCTGCCGCGAGAGCTGATCAGCCGCCACAAGCCAAGATCGAGCAGGATCAGGATCAACGCGCTAAACAACGGGTGTTCGGTCAGCAGAGACAGCATCAAACAACTCCGACAAAGGCCAATCGCGAGAAGATCGCACAGATTGGCACAGTGTAGGAGCAATTGATTTCGGTGGATGAGCACCGGCTTACAAACACTGCAAAACCCTGAAGGAGCTGACGAAGGCTGCGATCTTGAAGATGTGGGACGCGGAGCGTCCCCGGCTGCATTCCCACGCAGAGTGTGGGAACGATCAGACGCTGAAAAACCTGTGGGAGCGAGCCTGCTCGCGAAGGCGTCCTGTCAGTCACTACCTCTTCGACTGAATCAGAGCATTCGCGAGCAGGCTCGCTCCCACAGGGGTGTTTCAGTTGCCAGTAAAGCTCGGGGTCAGGCGTGCATCTGGCCAAAGCGCCCGGACTGGAAGTCGGCGAAGGCCTGATGAATTTCCTGCTCGGTGTTCATCACAAACGGGCCATGGCCGACGATCGGTTCGTCGATCGGCTCGCCGCTGAGCAGCAATACCACCGCGTCTTCGCTGGCCTGGAGAGTGAGTCGATCACCGTCGCGTTCGAACAGCGCCAACTGCCCGACCCCTACCGATTCCGCACCGTTGACCTGCACCGAACCTTTCAGCACCACCAGTGCGGTATTGCGTCCTTCGTGCAGATCAAGCGTCAGCAACTTGCCGGCATTGAGACGCAGATCCCAGACGTCGATCGGCGTGAAGGTGCGCGAAGGTCCGGTGTGCCCGTCGAATTCACCGGCGATCAGACGCAGGCTGCCGGCGTTGTCCTTGAGCGCGATGCTGGGAATGTCGCGGTCGAGAATGGTCTGGTAACCCGGCGCGGCCATTTTGTCCTTGGCCGGCAGGTTGACCCATAGCTGGACCATTTCCAGCTTGCCGCCGGTTCTGGCGAAATTCTCCGAATGAAACTCTTCATGGAGGATACCGGACGCTGCGGTCATCCACTGCACGTCGCCCGGGCCGATGGTGCCGCCGCTGCCGGTGGAGTCGCGGTGTTGCACTTCGCCGTCGTAAACGATGGTCACGGTTTCAAAACCACGGTGCGGGTGCTGGCCGACGCCACGCTGTTCAGTGGTCGGGGTGAATTCGGCGGGACCAGCGTGATCGAGCAGCAGAAACGGGCTGATGTGCTTGCCCAGGTTGTCGTAAGAGAAAAGTGTGCGCACCGGGAAACCATCGCCGACCCAATGGCCGCGCGGGCTGGTGTAAATGCCGATGATGTTTTTCATGGGGTCTCCAATGGGTAAATGCATTGGATTAAGCCTAAAGGCATATCGAATATTCGACTAGACGGTGAAAACCGGCTTGAGTGTTCCATGTGCAGAACAATTGGGTCAGCAGCGCGCATTTCGCGAGCAGGCTCGCTCCCACAGCAGACTGCATTGGTTCAGAGGCACCGTGCGAGGCCGTACATGGCGTCGCGCAGCTTGCCGATGGCACGCTCGATAAACGCGTTATCACCGTCTCGGCACGCCGTGTCCAGATCTGCACACGCCGCAACAACCCGCGCAGCGCCGACCATTTGCGCGCCGCCCCTGATGCGATGGGCCAGCTCACGCAGGCCGTTGCGGTCGCCGACGTGGATATGATCCAGAGCCTGGAGATCATCACGCAGGCTATTGCCGACTTCCTTGCGCAAACGCTCGATCAACGAGTGATCGGTCCCGGCCATCTGCTCCAGGGCACTCAGGTCAATCTCGACCGACTCGGCGCCAGGCGGTTCATCTTCGTGAAGCTCGCAACGGCGGGCGCCGTTCATGGCTTCAGCCAGATCATGCAAGCGAATCGGTTTGAACAGGCAGCCGTCCATGCCGGCATCCAGACAGCGCAGGCGCTCTTCGATCTGCGCGTTGGCCGTAAAACCGAGGATCAGACAGGGCCTGCGGCCGCTGGCGGCTTCTTCGTTGCGAATCGCCTGTGCCAGTTCATAGCCATTGCGTCGCGGCATGTTGCAGTCGGTGATCACCACATCGAAGGCCTGGGTTCGCCAGCGGTCCAGCCCCTGTTCGCCATCGCCCACATCTACCGTGTGATGCCCGAGTTCGCTCAATTGCCAGCACATCAGCAAGCGGTTGACCGGGTGATCGTCCACCACCAACACGCTTAATGCACACGTCGCGGCTGCCGCCTCGTGCGTTGCCAGTGTGGTCGTCACCGACGTCAGCAGCGGCAACTGGATATTGATTTTTACTCGCGTGCCTTGCCCGAGATCACTATCGAGACCCAGCGTGCCGCCCATCATTTCGCAGAGATTACGGCTGATCACCAACCCCAGGCCGGAACCGCTGCGCGCCGCTTGAAGGCTATTGCTCGCTTGAACGAACGGGCTGAACAGGCGCTTTTGATCCTCGGCACTTATACCGATGCCGCTGTCCTCGATAAGCACCTGCACATTCACTTGCTCGTCCGATATCGCAACGATCTGCAGACGCAGGCTGACCTCGCCTGCCTCGGTGAATTTGATCGCATTGCTCAACAGGTTGGACAGCACCTGTTTGAAGCGCGTCGGATCGATCAGCACATCCACGTCGGCGCGCGGATCAAGCTCGATGCGCCACAACAAGCGCTTCTGCCGCGCCAGCCCTTCGAACACCCGACATACCGACGACACCGTCTCCCGCAGGTTGGCCCGCTCGGGCGCGAGGGACAAATGCCCCGATTCGATACGAGCGATATCGAGAATGTCGCCAATCAACGCCAATAATTGCTGGCCGGCATTCGACGCCACCTGAATGGCGAGTCGATCGGTCACGCCCTCCTCTGCGCGCTTGAGGGCCAGTTCGAGCATGCCGATCAGGGCGTTCATCGGCGTGCGGATCTCGTGGCTCATGGTCGCCAGAAAAGTGCTCTTGGCCCGACTGGCTTCGTCCGCCGCGTCCTTGGCCTGTTGCAGTTGCAGCAACCATTGCTGACGCTGGTGGATCTGCCGGCGCTGCCAGCCAATCCACAGCAGTGCCAACAGAAGCAAGGCAGCTGCGCTGGCGAAACCAAGCAGAATCTCCTGACGGTGGCGCAGCCAGTAGCTGTTCTCGACCACTACATCGTGGCTCCAGCGCTCGACCAGTTCATCCATTTGCTGCGGCGCAATGCTCAGTAACGCCTTGTTCAGGATCGAGTGCAGCAATGCCGATTGCGGCGCCGTGGCCAATGCGATGCGCGCCGGCTGATCGCCAACGGTGCCGGTGATTCGCAGGCGATCGCGGTACTGCCGGGCAATCAGAAAACGCGCCACCAGCAACGAGCTCACCGTTACGTCGACCTGTCCTCGGGCAATCAGCGCCATGCCTTCGGCGGGGCTTTTCACTTCGACCAGACGTAGTCCGGGCACGCGTTGCAGCAGGTATTCGCGCAACGGGTGGCCGCGATAGATGGCCAGGCGTTTGCCCGCCAGGTCGTCGAGCGGCAATGGATGTGGCCCGTTCGCCGCACTGACCAGCACGAACGGATTGTTCAGATAGGCGCGGGTGAATTGCAGCTGCGCTTCCCGCTCGGTGCTCGGCGTCACCACCGGCAGGACATCAAGTTCACCCGCCTGGAGCTGCTCGAACTGATCGTTCAACGAGGTGCCACGCACGATCTCGAAATTCAGCCCGCTGCGCTGAGCGATGAGGCTCAACAACTGCGCTGCCAGGCCGTTGAAGCGTCCATCGGCATCGAAAAACGCCAACGGCGCGAAGTCTTCGACCGCGCCCACCCGCACCACCGGGTGCTGATCAAGCCACTGCTGTTCAGCGGCGCTGAGCTGTACCCGCGACTGTTCGGCCATCTCGGCAAGGCCGACACTCCAGCGCTGTTCGATCAGATGCCGACGTTCCATGGGCACGGCCAGCAAGGCCTTGTCGACGATGCGTTTGAGCGCCACATCGCTGCGCAACAACGCAAAGGCGAACGGATTGGCATCAAGCCCCGACGGCCCGGCCAATTGCAGGTCGTTGCGATAGTTGGTGTTGATCAGATAATTGGCGCTGATGAAGTCGCCCAGGTACACGTCGTCGGCACCGAAGGCGACCGCGCCGAGTGCATCCATGGCCGAAGCATAAAGCTGCACGTGGGCGCCGGGGTAGAACGCCTGAACATGGGCCAGTGGCAGGTAATCCTCGACCATGGCGATGCGTTTGGCCGTCAGGTCGGCGGTCAGCTTCTCGTCGTGACGCGTGACCAGCATAGGCTGATCTTCAGCATACGGCCGCGACAGAACAAAGGCCGGATCCGCCGCTTCGAAACTGTTCGAGGTGCCCAAGAGATCAACGTCAGCGCGCTTGAGTGCGGCCATCAGTGCCGGCCGATCGGCGAAACGCCGCACTTCGATCCTGATGCCGAGCAGTTGCGCCAGCAGATCGGCGTAATCGGCGGTCAGCCCTTCCAGCTCATGCTGTTGGCGGGTGATTTCGAAGGGCGGGTAATCCGGGCCGGAGATGCCCATGCGCAAAACTGGATGCTCACGCAGCCACTGGCGCTCCCGATCATCGAGGCGGACCTGGATACCCCCCGGTTCGAGGCGCGCCAGCACCTCCAGTGTCTGCGGTTGGTCATTCGCCCCGACCGAGGCAACAAGCCCCAGCCACAGTCCTAAAACCCGCAGCCCCTGCGTCATGTCGAGGTACTCAGATCAAGTGATTGCGCTTGGCGAACTCACGCAGAAGCACCAGCGAACCCAGGCCAAGTTTCGCCATCATGCGGGTCTTGTAGGTGCTGACGGTCTTGTGACTCAGGTGCATCTCCTGGGCGATGGCTTTGTTTGGTTTGCCCAACGCCAGGTTCACGAAAATGCATAACTCTCGATCGGACAGCTGCGCGATCAGCTCCTGTTCAGTGCGTTGCACCGCGTTGTACAGACCGCTGGTATTGGGCAAGGCGGAGAAATAGGTGTGGCCGGACATCAGTGCCTTGATAGCGTCGTGCAGCAGCGTCAGATGGTTGCTCTTGGTCACGTAACCCCGCGCGCCCGCGCGCAAACAGCGCTCCTGGTAATGCGTGGGCTCATGCATGCTGAACACCAGGATCCGGCAGCGTGCCGTCGGCGCTTTGATCTGGATTCGCGTCAGCACTTCCAGCCCGTCCATGGACCCCAAGCCGAGATCGAGCACGACCAGGTGTGGATCATGCGCGCAAATCAACGGCACGACTTCATTGCCATTGGACGCTTCATGAATCTGCGTGAAGCCTTGAGCCTGCAGGACAATGCGAATGGCCGCGCGCACGACTGGGTGATCATCGACGATCAGCGCTGACTTCATTGGTACTCCTGCAAAATCGAAGACACCGCAACAGTCTGTCCCGGAGTCGGTGGCCGCGCCGGCACTGTTACATGGATGAGCAAGAGAATCACCTGTCAGGTCTGACAGTTGTGCAGAGTGGTTTTTTATGCATTGGCATGGCGCAACGACGCGTGAGAGTCGGGCGGTGCCTGGCGTTCGTCGCAAGCTTCGACTCTCGCCATCACCTGCCCGATGAGCTGTAAATTGGGCAATGGCGTCGGGCTGATCTGCGCGTTTTCCTGAGCAAACCCCGCAACCGCCAGCAAGGGCGCCGACGGTTCGTTGTAGATCAGAGCGTGGCGAACCTGTGGGTGATCGAGCAGAAAGCCCGACAGATCCAGGGAGCCTGCCGCCAGCTCGGCATTGATCACCAATACATCGAACGGCTCGCAGCCGTAGTCGACCAGGGTCAACAATTCGCCGAGATTCTGCACCGGGGCGACGCGGTAGTAGCCGAGCGAGTTGAACAGGCGCTCGATTTTCATGCGATGAAAATGCTGCGGGTCGGCGATCAGGATGCGCAACGCTTTGTTGCTCATGGTCATTCTCCCGGTGAGGTTTGGGGAGGGCAAGACTACGCAAGCGTCGGGGATAGCTCTGTAGGACTTTTCCTAAAAAGCAGGCCATTCATCCGGCGCCCCAGACGCACCAATATCCCCTGTGGGAGCGAGCCTGCTCGCGAAGGGGCTATACCAGTCAGAGACGTATTGACTGACACGGCGCCTTCGCGAGCAGGCTCGCTCCCACAGGGGAGAGCATTCCATGGCTGCTATTGCCAGCCGAATCGACGGATGTAGAAGCCTTTCACCGCTTGGGTCAAAGCCATGTACGCGAGCAGAATCATTGGCAGAAACGCGAAATACAGCGACGGCAATGCCTGCAACTTGAAGTAATGCGCCAGCGGGCCCATGGGCAGGAAGATGCCGACTGCCATGATAATCGCCGTCATCACCATCAGCGGCATGGCTGCACGGCTTTGCAGGAACGGAATCTTCGGCGTACGGATCATGTGCACGATCAGCGTCTGGGTCAGCAACCCGACCACGAACCAGCCGGACTGGAACAGCGTCTGGTGATCCGGGGTATTGGCGTCGAACACGTACCACATCAAGGCGAAGGTGGTGATGTCGAAGATCGAGCTGATCGGGCCAAAGAACAGCATGAAGCGCCCGACGTCAGCCGGCTGCCAGCGCTGCGGCTGTTTCAGCATCTCGTCGTCGACGTTATCGAACGGAATGGCAATCTGCGAAATGTCGTACAGCAGGTTTTGCACCAGCAGGTGCATCGGCAGCATCGGCAGGAACGGGATGAATGCACTGGCCACCAGCACCGAGAACACATTGCCGAAGTTGGAGCTGGCAGTCATCTTGATGTACTTGAGCATGTTGGCGAAGGTACGCCGCCCTTCGAGCACGCCCTCCTCCAGCACCATCAGGCTTTTTTCCAACAGGATGATGTCCGCCGCTTCCTTGGCGATGTCCACCGCGCTGTCCACGGAAATGCCGATGTCGGCGCTGCGCAGCGCCGGCGCGTCGTTGATGCCATCGCCCATGAACCCGACCACATGGCCGTTGCCCTTGAGCACACGGACGATGCGCTCCTTGTGCGACGGCGTGAGTCTGGCGAAGACGTTGGTCGTCTCGACCGCCACCGCAAGCTCAGCATCGCTCATGCGCTCAATGTCATTGCCCAGCAGCAAACCCTGTTGCGCGAGGCCGACCTCACGGCAGATTTTCGCCGTCACCAGCTCGTTGTCGCCGGTCAGTACCTTGACCGCCACGCCGTGCTCGGCCAAGGCCTTGAGCGCTGGCGCGGTGCTTTCCTTCGGCGGATCGAGGAACGCCACGTAACCGATCAGCGTCAGTTCCTGCTCATCGGCCAGGCTGTAAATCTCGCGGCCTGCTGGCATTGAGCGAGCCGCGACCGCCACCACGCGCAGACCTTCGGCATTGAAAGCGCCGGTGACCTGGCGAATCCGCGCCAGCAATTCATCGCTCAAAGCCTCATCAACTTCGCCGTGACGCACCCGGCTGCACACCGCCAGCACTTCTTCAACCGCACCTTTGCAGATCAATTGGTGGGGCTGACCGCGGCCCTCCACGACCACCGACATGCGCCGGCGATTGAAATCGAACGGGATTTCATCGACCTTGCGAAAGGCACTGCCGACTTTCAATTCGCGATGGATTTCCACGTGTTCCAGCACCGCCACATCCAGCAGGTTTTTCAGGCCGGTCTGGTAGTAGCTGTTGAGGTAGGCCAGTTCCAGCACATGGTCAGAATCCTCACCCCAGACATCGACATTACGCGCCAGAAAGATCTTGTCCTGAGTCAGAGTGCCGGTCTTGTCGGTGCACAGCACGTCCATCGCGCCGAAGTTCTGGATCGCGTCGAGGCGTTTGACGATGACCTTTTTGCGCGATAGAAACACGGCGCCTTTGGCCAAGGTCGAGGTGACGATCATCGGCAGCATTTCCGGGGTCAGGCCGACGGCAATCGACAGCGCGAAGAGTAGCGCTTCGGTCCAGTCGCCCTTGGTGAAACCGTTGATGAACAGCACCAGTGGCGCCATGACGAACATGAAGCGGATCAGCAGCCAGCTGACCTTGTTGACGCCCTGCTGGAACGAGGTCACCGCGCGGTCCGTCGCGCCGACCCGTTGCGCCAGCGCACCGAAATAGGTGCTGTTGCCGGTGGTGAGAATCAGCGCAATCGCGCTGCCGGAAACGACGTTGGTGCCCATGAACAGAATGTTGTCCAGCTCCAGCGGGTTACGCGTGTCGCGATCGGTGTACCGGGTGAATTTCTCCACCGGCATCGATTCACCGGTCATCGCTGCCTGGCTGACGAACAGGTCCTTGGCGCTGAGCACGCGGCAATCGGCGGGAATCATGTCGCCGGCCGAGAGTACGATCAGATCGCCGGGCACCAGTTGCCTGATCGGCAGCTCCCGGCGTGGGCCATCGCGGCGCAGCACCGTGGCGGTGTTGCTGACCATGGCTTTGAGCGCATCGGCGGCCTGATTGGATTTGCTCTCTTGCCAGAAGCGCAGCAGCGTCGACAGCACCACCATGGAGAAAATCACCACGGCCGCCTTGAGGTCTTCGGTCAGCCAGGAGATCACCGCGAGCAAGGTCAGCAGCAGGTTGAACGGATTTTTGTAGCAGTGCCACAGATGGGTCCACCACGGCAGCGGCTGCTCGTGTTCGACTTCGTTGAGGCCGTGTTGCGCGCGCAGTGCATCGGCCTCGACCTCGGTGAGCCCCTCGCCGTGCGTGCCCAACGACGACAGCAGCGCGGCGCTGTCGGCATGGGCGGCAGCCACCAGCGTACTGGCCAGCGTCGGCGGCACTTCACGGTTGACCCCGGTGTCGTTGATCGAATCCAGCAACGCGAGGCGACGGAAGTGCCGGGCGATGTGACGGCTGCGCAGAAAGCCTGCGAAAAATTCCTTGAGTGTAAGTTTCATGGCTGTGTCCCCTGTGGTCAGCCGGGAAACCGTCGAGCAGGTACCGCCGCGCCCTGGCACCGGGACAACCGGCACGGCAAGGCGTAGCGCGCCCGTCGGGAATGACAGGCGTGTCGATAGGCTGCGATGACGACTGAGGTCGTCAGCACGCTTGGTTCAGCGTCGATGAGAAGGACGTCGAGACACGATCCGGAACGGGTCGTGCACGGGATGCCGCTGCTCGCTGTTACGGCGAGACAACGGCAGGGAAAGGCTGCGCGTTATCTTGCCGAGAATCTGCCGGTGATCGAGACCGGCCGACAACTGTCACTCGAACAAGTACCCACTGTGGGTCTCCGCAATTGATGAAAACGCGCGCAGCTTACGCCCGCAGCTAAACCGCTGGAAGAGGTGTTTGCCGGGAATGTGGGGGGTGTTCAGGAAGGGTTCAGATTCAGGATCTGTGGGGCTTTCCATGGCCCCTTCGCGAGCAGGCTCGCTCCCACATTCTGGCCTGCATTCACAGAACCATTGTGGGAGCGAGCCTGCTCGCGAAAGCGGTGTGACAGGCGCCGCATACTTCAGCTGGCAGTCGCCAACAACAGCTCCGCCACCGAGCGACTGTGCCCGCGCTGCTTGCCATGCTCGTACAACGAGCCAGCGATTTCATCGGCGCGAATCGGCAGCACCGACAGCAGCGTATCGCTCAGGCCATGGCTGGCCTGGCAGAAGCCCTGCATATATATGCCGGCCTTGCAGCGCTCGTCGGTGATCAGTTTGTAGTTGCGATCCACTTCGAATTCGCCGAGGTATTCCTCCAGCGGCGCGAGCAACTTGCGGTGCATCTGCCGCTCGTAACCGGTGGCCAGCACCACGGCGTCATAGATTCGCACCGTGACTTCGCCGGTGGCATTGTTGCGCACTGCCAGTTCGATACCGTTTGCCGTGGCAGTGGCGCTCTCGACGGTGGTCAGGGTGCGGAACGCATGGCGGGCAATCCCGGAAACCTTCTGCCGGTAGAAGATGCCGTAGATGCGTTCGATCAGGTCGATGTCGACCACCGAATAGTTGGTGTTGTGGTACTCGTTGACCAGACGCTCGCGCTCGACGCTGTTCTGCTGGAACACCAGATCAGTGAATTCCGGCGAGAACACTTCGTTGACGAATGGGCTGTCGTCCGCAGGCTTCAAGGCCGAGCCGCGCAGGATCATGTCGACCTGCACCGACGGGAATGAATCGTTCAGATCGATAAAGGCTTCCGCCGCGCTCTGTCCGCCTCCGATGATGGCGATGCTCATCGGTTGATTGTTCACGCAAGGCTGTCTGGCCATTTGCGACAGATACTGCGAATGGTGGAACACGCGATGATCGCCCTTCAGCGCCTTGAACGCCTCCGGAATGCGCGGTGTGCCGCCAGCGCTGACCACCACCGAACGTGTGGTACGCACGAATTGCTGGCCGTCGCTGCCCCGAGAAATTACCCGCAGCGCTTCAACCTGCTGGTTGTGCAACACCGGTTCGATGAACTGCACTTCTTCACCGTAACGGCTCTGCTCGGTGAACTGCCCGGCCACCCAGCACAGGTAGTCGTTGTACTCCATGCGGCATGGATAAAAGGTGCCGAGGTTGATGAAGTCGACCAGACGCCCGTGGTGCTTGAGGTAATTGACGAACGAGTACGGGCTGGTCGGATTGCGCAGGGTCACCAGGTCCTTGAGGAAGGAAATCTGCAACTCGCTCTGCGTCGACAAGGTGTTGCCGTGCCAGCTGTAAGTGGCCTGCTTGTCGAGGAACAGCACATCCAGTTCGCCCTGGATCCGGCCGCGCTCTTGCAGGGCGATGGCCAGTGCCAGGTTCGAAGGGCCGAAACCGACGCCGATCAGGTCGTGAACGATGGGCGATGCAATTGCCTGTGTCATTTCCAGTGTCCTCTGGATGAACCCCTCAACGCGGGGAAATAAAGCCTGGGTGGCCTGACCGGCCTGAATCAGGTCAGCAGGTCGTCTGTTGAGTAGGAACGAGGACGATGAGAGGAAATTTAACCGGCGCGGATCACTGGCCATCCCATTGCTGGATGCGCAGGCGGCAATGTTTCATGGCGTTGACGATGTGTTTTTCCACCAGCGCCCGGGAGATGCCGAGGGTCTGGGCGATTTCCGGATGGGACAGGCCTTCGATCTTGCGCAGCAGAAAACTGTCGCGGCACAGCGGCGGCAGCTCGGCCAGTGCGCGCTGGAGCATTTCCAGACGCTGGCCGTGATCGAGGGTGCCGTGGGGGGACGGGGTGAAATAGCGCTCTTCGTTGTCGAGCACGTCCAGCGATTCGACCTGACGCAGCGCGTTGCGACGGTGATCGTCGATAACCAGGTTCAATGCGGTGCGATAGAGGAAGGCCCGGGGTTGTTCGATCGGCACCTCGCTGGAGCGCTCCAGCACGCGTACATAGGCGTCATGCACCACATCCTCGGCGACCTGACGGTTGCCCAGTCTGGCGTTGAGGAAACACACCAGCTCACGATAGTAGTTTTCCAACATGACTCCCGACCGCATCGATGCCGTTTCTGTCCTTGAGCGCACTGATCAGACCTGCGGATCACGCAGTAGCAAGATAGTGGCAACTTGAGGTGCGTAATTTATAGTAATTCTCATATAGATTTAAAGAGTTGATTCCATATCCCGGACAAATAGTCGTCGCCCGGCTACGGTAACTCGATGTGTCTGCGGCTAAATTCCGTCGCCCATGCCTCGTTTACAGGACAGCCCCTGTGTCTGTCGTGCCTTGCGACGGGCCGCAACCACTGGCCGGAACCCTGCATGAATCGTCCCCGCCCCGCCCGTCGCGCGCTGTTTGCCGCCCTCTGTCTGATTCCCGTGATCGCCGTTGCTGCCTGGCAGGTTTTGCCACCCGGTCGCGACGCCGTTGCCACTGTGCAGGTCAGCCGGGGCGATATCGAAAACAGCGTGACGGCGCTCGGTACCTTGCAGCCGCGCCGCTACGTGGATGTCGGCGCACAGGCTTCGGGGCAGATTCAGAAGATTCACGTCGAGGCTGGCGATACGGTCAAGGAAGGCCAGTTGCTGGTGGAAATCGACCCGTCGACACAGAAAGCCAAGCTCGATGCCGGGCGCTTTTCCATCGAAAACCTCAAGGCGCAGTTGCAGGAGCAACGCGCCCAGCACGATCTGGCGCAGCAGAAATACCAGCGCCAGCAGAAACTCGCCGCCGGTGGCGCCACCCGCGAAGAAGACGTGCAGACCGCCCGCGCCGAGGTCCGCGCAACCCAGGCGCGCATCGACATGTTCCAGGCGCAGATCCGCCAGGCGCAGGCCAGCCTGCGCAGCGACGAAGCGGAGCTCGGTTACACGCGCATCTACGCGCCGATGAGCGGCACCGTGGTCGCCATCGGTGCGCGCGAAGGCCAGACCCTCAACGCGCAACAACAGACCCCGCTGATCCTGCGCATCGCCCGGCTGTCGCCGATGACGGTGTGGGCCGAGGTTTCAGAGGCCGACATCGGCCACGTCAAACCCGGCATGACCGCCTACTTCACCACCCTCAGCGGCGGCAGCCGGCGCTGGAGCAGCACGGTGCGGCAGATACTGCCGGTGCCACCACGTCCGCTTGAACAGAATCAGGGCGGCAGCCCTACCAGTGGTCGCAGCGGCAGCGAACGCGTGGTTCTTTATACCGTGCTGCTCGACGTCGACAACGCCGATCACAGCCTGATGACCGACATGACCGCCCAGGTGTTCTTCGTCGCCGAACAGGCGCAAGACACCCTGACCGTGCCGACTGCTGCCCTGCAACCGGGCTCGCGTCCGCAGTGGCAGCGGGCGCAGATCGTCGCTGCCAACGGTGATATTCAAACGCGGGAAGTGCGCACCGGCATCAACGATCGCCTGCGCACCCAGGTGCTGGAAGGTCTGGCCGAGGGCGAGCATGTTCTCAGCGCGCCGGCCGCTGGTCATGGAGGCTGAATGCACACGCCCCTGATCGACCTGCGGCAGATCCGCAAAGCCTACGGCGGTGATGACAGCCCGCGGGTGGAAGTGCTGCGCGGGATCGATCTGTCGATCCACGCCGGCGAATTCGTTGCGATTGTCGGCGCCTCCGGTTCGGGCAAATCGACGCTGATGAATATCCTCGGTTGCCTCGACCGTCCCACCAGCGGCGAGTATCTGTTCGCCGGGGAAAATGTCGCGCATCTGGACAGCGATGAACTGGCCTGGCTGCGCCGCGAAGCCTTCGGTTTTGTCTTTCAGGGCTACCACCTGATTCCCTCCGGCTCGGCCCAGGAAAACGTTGAGATGCCAGCGATCTACGCCGGCACCCCGGCCGCCGAGCGGCATGCCCGAGCTCACGCGCTGCTGGAACGTCTCGGCCTCGGCACTCGCACTGGCAATCGTCCGCATCAGCTTTCCGGCGGCCAGCAACAGCGGGTGTCGATTGCCCGTGCGCTGATGAACGGCGGCCATATCATCCTCGCCGACGAGCCGACTGGCGCCCTCGACAGCCACAGCGGCGCCGAGGTCATGAGCCTGCTCGACGAACTCGCCGATCAGGGTCATGTGGTGATCCTCATCACCCACGACCGCGAAGTGGCGCAACGGGCCAAACGCATCATCGAAATCCGTGACGGCCTGATCATCAGCGACAGCGCCGAGCACGCGTGCGCGCCGCCTGCGGCCAATCCCGGGGCGTTGCAAGCGGTCGACCTGCGCCAGCGCCTGAGCAACGGCAGCAGCCAGACCGGCGCCTGGAAAGGTGAACTGCTCGACGCTGTACAAGCGGCGTGGCGGGTGATGTGGATCAACCGCTTTCGCACGGCGCTGACCCTGCTGGGCATCGTCATTGGCGTGGCCTCGGTGGTGGTCATGCTCGCCGTCGGCGAAGGCAGCAAGCGTCAGGTCATGGCGCAAATGGGTGCGTTCGGCTCGAACATCATTTACCTCAGCGGCTCGGCGCCGAACCCGCGTACGCCGGAGGGCATCATCACCCTCGACGATGTCGCCGAACTGTCCGCCCTGCCCCAGGTGGAGCGCATCATGCCGGTCAACGGCTCGACCGCCGGGGTGCGCTTTGGCAACGCCGACCACAGCAGTTACGTCGGCGGCAATGACACCAACTTTCCGCAGATTTTCAACTGGCCGGTGATTCAGGGCAGCTACTTCACCCAGGCCGACGAGGACAGCGCCGCCGCCGTCGCGGTGATCGGCACCAAGGTTCGCGACAAGTTGCTCAAGGATGTCGCCGACCCCATCGGTCAATACATCCTCATCGAAAACGTGCCGTTCCAGATCCTCGGCGTGCTTGCGGAAAAAGGCGCCAGCTCCGGCGACTCCGATAGCGACAACCGCATCGCCGTTCCCTACTCGGCGGCGAGCACGCGCCTGTTCGGCAGCCGCAATCCACAATACGTGGTGATTGCCGCCAAGGACGCGCGCAAGGTCAAGGACGCCGAACAGGCCATCGAACAGGCGATGTTGCGTCGACACCACGGCAAGAAGGATTTCGAGCTGACCAACAATGCCGCGATGATCCAGGCCGAAGCGCGCACGCAAGGCACGCTGTCGCTGATGCTGGGGGCGATTGCGGCGATTTCCCTGCTGGTCGGCGGTATCGGCGTGATGAACATCATGCTCATGACCGTGCGCGAACGTACCCGCGAGATCGGTATTCGCATGGCCACCGGCGCCCGTCAGCGCGACATCCTCCGTCAGTTTCTCACTGAAGCCTTGATGCTCTCGGTGGTCGGCGGAATTGCCGGAATCGGCCTGGCGCTGCTGGTCGGCGGCGTGTTGTTGCTCAGTGGCGTGGCGATCGCCTTTCAAGCGCTGGCGGTGATCGGTGCGTTTGCCTGTGCGCTGGTCACCGGTGTCATCTTCGGCTTCATGCCGGCCCGCAAAGCTGCCCGGCTTGACCCGGTCACGGCCCTTACCAGTGAATGATCGACCTATGAAAGTGCGACTGACGTTCCTCGCCGCCAGCCTGTTGCTGGCAGCCTGCAGCAGCCCGGCGCCGCGCCTCGACAGCGGCGTGCAGCCACCGAGCGCGTGGCAGTCCGCCGACACCCCCGGCGCGCTGCAGAGCAATCGGCAATGGTGGACGCAATTCGGCAGCCCCGAGCTGGAGCGGCTGGTGGAACAGGCGCGGCTGGGCAGCTACGACCTCGCCGCCGCCGTGGCACGGGTCAGACAGGCCGAGGCCAGCGCAACCATTGCCGGCGCCCCGCTGCTGCCCGAACTCAAGGCCGGGCTGAACGCCAACCGGCAGAAACTGATCCACGGCAAGGGCTACAGCCAGTTGGATGTCAGTCCCGAGAATCGCTCGCTGGATTATTACGACGCCGAGCTCAGCGCCAGTTACGAGATCGATTTCTGGGGCGGCAAGCGTGCCGCGCGTGACAGTGCCGTGTTCGGTGTGCAGGCCAGCGAGTTCGACCGCGCCACCGTCGAGCTGACCTTGCTCAGCGGCGTCGCCAACAGTTACACCCAAACCCTGGCCTTGCGTGAGCAGGCGCGGATCGCCGAACTCAATCTGGCCAATGCGCAAAATGTGCTGCATCTGGTGCAGACCCGTTTCGACGCCGGCAGCGCCACCGCGCTGGAACTGGCCCAGCAGAAAAGCCTGGTGGCCGAACAACAGCGTCGCCTGCCGCTGGTGCAACAACAGGCCCGCGAAGCACTGATCAGCCTCGCCGCCCTGCTCGGCCAACCGGTGCAAGCGTTACCGTTGCCCGAGCAATCCTTCGCCCAATTGCACTGGCCGGACATCGCCAGTGGCGTGCCGAGCGACTTGCTCAGTCGGCGTCCGGACATTGCCAGCGCCGAGGCCAAGCTCGCCGCAGCCCAGGCTGATGTCACCGTCGCCCGCGCCGCGATGCTGCCGAAAATCACCCTGACCGCCAGCCTCGGCAGCGGCGCCGACCTTGCCGCCGACCTGCTGCGCACGACGTTCTACAACCTGTCGTCGGGGCTGACCGCGCCGATCTTCAACAACGGCCGCCTCAGCGCCGAACGCGACAAGGCCAAGGCCCGCCAGGATGAACTGCTGGAGACCTATCGCGGGGCAATCATCAACGGTTTCGCCGACGTCGAAAAAGCCCTCAGCAGCATTCGCGGCCTCGACGAACAGCGGCAATGGCAAAGCGAAGAACTGAACCAGGCACAGACCGCTTTCGACATCGCCCAGAGCCGCTACCAGGCCGGCGCCGAAGACCTGCTCACCGTCCTGCAAACTCAGCGCACGCTGTATGCGGCGCAAGACCTGAACGTCCAACTGCGCCTGTCGCGGTTGCAGGCGAGCATTGCCTTGTACAAAGCGCTGGGGGGTGGTTGGGAAGTGATCTGAGGGCGATGCGTCGACTGAACTGACGCCTTCGCTGGCAAGCCAGCTCCCACAGGGATCAGGGTAAATCTGCTGTTCATTCGTATCTTTGAGATAGCTATCGCGAGCAGGCTCGCTCCCACAGAAAAGCAAAGCAGCGCAGCTGCCCGCGGCGAAGCCGCCCCACTCAACAATGAGCGTTAGCTCGAGTGCTTTTGATCTTGATCTACCGGCGACGTCGGAAGGCTGAGCGGAGGGATTGATCCGGGCGTGGGAGCGCAGCGACCGTCTGGCGCAGCCAGACACAGCGGAAGGAGGTGCAGCGAAGCAAACCGGAAACGCTGCGCCCGGATCGATCCCGCAGCGAAGGAACCCGAGCCTGCGAGGGCCGAACGCAGGAGCAAGCGTTTTTTTGCTTACTTTTTTTAGGCGTTTGTAAAAAAAGTGAGTCGCCGTAAGGGCGAAACCTTAGGTAGTCGTTACCGCAGCGATGGATATGTACTCACTCAAAATGCCCCCACCGCCCCAAAAAAAGCCTCCGCGAGCAAGCTCGCTCCTACAAGGGATTGCGACCAATTCAGAGAGTGTGTGTGTTTGAACCAATCTAGAGCTGTCGGCCCTTGACCTTCAGGTGCCGCGCATACCAAGGGCGCTGTGGCACTTTGCGGAACAGCTCGGTCATGTTGTCTTCATCGCCGAAGGTGATACGCAGCGCCAGCTTCATGGTCTCCGGGTCCATCTCCACTGAGCGTCCGACTTGCAGGCCGGGCACGGTGCTGCAGCCGTGGGTGTCGGGGCCGAGCCAGGGGTCGGCGACTTCCACCCAGCGTCCCGGTGCAAACCACGGCACGCCGTTGACTTCCAGACGACTCACTTCGCCCGGGTGAAAACGTTCATGGGCGCGGAACCAGTCTTCCAGGCGATCATCAATCCAGCCATGGAAACGCCAGAACACCGGATTCACATGGGAGGAAAACGGGTCGCCGAGAAAGTCGTTTTCCGGCGCATACCAGCGCGCAGCGAAGTCTGCCTGATCGCGCGCCATCGGCACTGGAATGTCGTTGGATGGGTCACGCGCCACCGAAGCCCAGCGCATGTGCAGCCAGTCGTGCAGGCCCAGTTCGACTTCCGAACCGAACTGGCCAAGGGTCAATTTCGACAAGTAACGCGGGTCACGGTACTGCGATTCCCAGACCAGGAAATTGCTCTGGAAAGTCTCCGCCGCTTTGATGTCGCTGACCCACTTGGTGTACTCGTCATCGCCCTCGGCCAGCCAGGTCGGCGGCAGCGAATTGCCGTCATGATTGTCGAAGTAACGGGCGAAACCCTGGCGGTCCCGCTCCAGCTCAGGCTGCGGCTGCGGGAACGCCGGCCAGGAAGGTAGATCCTGCATCGAGCGGGCGATGCCGAGCATGTGCCGATGCATAAAGAAAAAGTCCACGCCCGAGCCATTGCGATCCTTGCTCGGCCCACGGGCGTCGCGCTCCTTGTCACGCGGCCCGGGCTGCCAGCCGATGCCGCGCAGCGCTTCGCGTTTTTTCTCCGGGAGCTTGTGCCACTTGTCGCGGGTGGCGTGCCAGAGCTGGTGGAACAACCGATGCTCGGGCGCCACCAGCCAGGCCAACAGTTGCGGATTAAGCCCGGTGCGTTCGCGGGCCTCGGGAAAACGTCGTTTGATGGCGATGAACTGGTTGTCCAGCTCGGGCAACTCCAACGGCCGATCCAGACGCAGCACTTCCCCGGTGAACGTGGCGCTGCCGGCATTGCCGAACGCCGCCCAGACTTCATCCAGTTTGACTTTGAATTCATACACCGGCGGCGCAAGTGGCGCCTCGGTGCGCAGCAGGCGCCAATACATCTCGGCGCCGTTGCCCGGTGCCAGATCGCCAATTACTTGATAACGCACAGGCCCTTCGGCACGCAGATTCGCTCCGGTGTCGAGATAACCGCGCAGGCCGCGACCACGGTGGGCGATGTCGAGAAACAGCTCCAGGCCTTGCGCCGGCAAACCATCAAGCCCGGCCGCCGCACCGGTAAAGCGAATGTCCCAGACCCCACGCAAATTGTCCGCCAGCTGTTGCCCGGCGGTGTCCGCCAGATCGACCGTGGCCTCGCCCGGGGTGATCGGAAACTCCTCGCGAGTCAGTTCACGATGTGCATAAAAAGCGGCAGGCAGCGCGGCGCCCGTGAGTGCCATGCCCGCCATGAACCAGCGTCGAGAGATCGTCATTGCCCTACCTGTGTCAGCCATGAAGCAGGCTTTATCCAAGCTAGAACGTTTGCTCGGCGGGGAAATTTACGCCGCCGGCAAAACATCCCTGCGCCGCCGCCGAGCATTTGTAACGCACACCTAAATTAGCCGTTCAGCCACTCGTTCTTCCCAGATAGCAAAGGCCCCTGCGCCTGTACCTCGACGGCGAACCTGAATGAGATGGCAATGACAAAACCGCGTTGGAAAAAGGCTCTATTCATCGGCCTGCCGCTGGCCCTGGCGATCAGTGCCGGCGCAGGATTTCTGGCCTGGGATTACCTGAACAACCCCGGCTATCCGGTGAAGGTGATGAAACAGGCGACGGAGTTGCAGGATCGCCTGCTGTCGTTCGACAGCCACATCACCGTACCGCTGAGTTTCGGCAGCCACGACCACGAAGCCGACAAGGATGGCTCGGGCCAGTTCGACCTCATCAAGGCCAATCGCGGACGCCTGTCCGGCGCCGCGCTGACGGTGTTCGGCTGGCCGGAAATGTGGAACGGCCCGAATGCCCCGCACCGTCCGACCGAGGGTTTTGTCGAAGAAGCGCGCAATCAGCAGGAGGTGCGCTACAAGATCATTTCCGGGATCGTCCGCGACTTTCCCAATCAGGCCGGCATCGCCTACACGCCGGATGATTTCCGCCGCCTGCATGGCGAAGGCAAGTTTGCGATTTTCATCAGCATGCTCAACGCCTACCCGCTGGGCAATGACCTGAGCAAGCTCGACCTGTGGGCCGGGCGCGGCATGCGCATGTTCGGTTTCAGTTACATCGGCAACAACAGCTGGGCCGACTCGTCGCGGCCGCTGCCGTTTTTCAATGATTCGCCCGACGCCCTCGATGGTCTGTCGGACATCGGCAAACAAGCGGTGCAGCGCTTGAACGATCTGGGCGTGATCATCGACGTTTCGCAGATGTCGACCAAGGCCCTCGAGCAAGTCGCCGAACTGAGCCGTACACCGCTGGTGGCCTCGCACTCGGCGCCACGGGCGGCGGTGGATATCCCGCGCAACCTCAGCGACAAAGAACTGCAACTGATCAAAAACAGTGGCGGCGTGGTGCAAGTCGTCGCCTTCTCGCAGTACCTGAAACCGCTGACCCAGGGCACGCAGGACAAACTCAATGCGTTGCGTGCGCGCTTCGATCTGCCGCCACTGCCCAATCTGGCCATGGCACTGATGCCGGGCGATCCGATCATCACCGCCTGGTCGGAACAGAAGCTCGGCCAATACGCCAGCGGCCTCTACGCGATCCTCGAAGAAGAACCGAAAGCCACCCTAAAGGACTTCGGCGACGCCATCGATTACACAGTGCGCAAGATCGGTATCGACCACGTCGGCATCGCCTCGGACTTCAACGACGGCGGCGGCATCAAGGGCTGGGAAAACGTCGGCGAGATTCGCAACGTCACCGCCGAACTGCTGCAGCGCGGCTACTCCGAAGCGGACATCGCCAAGCTCTGGGGCGGCAACTTCATGCGCGTTTGGGATCAGGTGCAAAAAGCCGCGAAACCGGCGCTGGCGTCACGCCAGGAGGTGGCCCGGCCATGACCGATCGTCGCACTTTTCTCAAGCAGGCCAGCCTGCTCGCCGCCGCCCTGCCCCTGGGCGCCAGCCTGAGTGCTCCGGCGGCCATCGCTGCCGTGCCGACTGCGTCGCGAGACAAATGGGCGCAATTGCGTCAAATGTTCGATCAGGATCCCCAAGCGATTCACTTCGCCAATTTCCTCGTCACCTCGCATCCGAAACCGGTGCGCGAAGCGATCGAACGCCATCGCGCGGCGCTGGATCTGAATCCGGGTCTGGCGATGGATTGGGATCTGGGCGTCACCGAGAAGCGCGAAGAAAACGTGCGCCATTGGGCCGGCCAGTATCTGCAAGCCAAACCGGCGCAGATCGCCCTGACCGGCAGCACCACCGAAGGCCTCGCGATGATCTACGGCAGCGTGCAGGTGCGCGCGGATCAGGAAATTCTCACCACGGTTCACGAACATTATTCGACGCGCAACATTCTCGATTTCCGCAGCCGTCGTGACGGTACGCGCGTGCGCAAACTCAAGCTGTTCGAAACCCCGCAGAGCATTTCTCTGGATCAGGTACTCGACACGATCAATCGCAACATCCGCCCCGAGACCCGCGTGCTGGGCATGACCTGGGTGCATTCGGGCAGCGGCGTGAAGCTGCCGATCAGCGACATCTCGCGGCTGGTCGACGAGCACAACCGTCAGCGCGACGACCAGGACCGGCTGATCTACGTGGTCGATGGCGTGCACGGTTTTGGCGTCGACGACTTGAGTTTCCCGCAGATGAACTGCGACTTTTTCATCGCCGGCACGCACAAGTGGATGTTCGGCCCGCGCGGCACCGGCATCGTTTGCAGCCGCGCCGAAGAACTGAAATACGTCAGCCCCAGCGTGCCGACCTTCTCCGAGGCCACGGCCTTCTCGACCATCATGACCCCGGGCGGCTACCACGCCTTCGAGCATCGCTGGGCGCTGGACGAAGCCTTCAAGTTGCACCTGCAACTGGGCAAGGCCGAGGTGCAGACGCGCATTCATCAGCTCAACAGTTACCTCAAGCAACGCCTGCAAGAGCACCGCAACATCGAACTGGTCACCCCGCTCGACTCGCAGTTCTCCGCCGGCTTCACTTTCTTCCGGATCAAGGGCCAGGACAGCGATGAAGTAGCTGCCTGGCTGATGCAGAACCGGGTGATCTGCGACGCGGTCAGCCGCGACGTCGGGCCGGTGATTCGCACCGCACCGGGCTTGCTCAACAACGAAGCCGAAGTGGATCGCTTCATGGACATCCTCGGCACCAAGCTGCGTGCCTGACCCTCGACTGCCGTTTTCCTTTCAAAGAGACGACCCATGAAAAAGCCTCACGCGTCACTCCTCTCCAAAACCCTGCCCGCACTGGCGCTCAGCGCCCTCTGCGGCGCACTGATGCCCGGCACCGCGCACGCGGCGACAGCACCCGCTGCGGGCAAAGTGTTCAAGGATTGCAAGGACTGCCCGGAAATGGTCGTGTTGCCGACCGGCAGCTACACCATGGGCACACCGGACGATGAGGTCGGCCGGCAGCCCGACGAAGGCCCGCTGCACACGGTGACGTTCAGCAAACCATTCGCTATCAGCCGCTCGCAGGTGCTGGTGGGCGAATGGGACGCCTATGTCCGCGAGACCGGCAACAAACCTTACGACTTCGATGACCGCCCCGGCCGCCGCTGCACCGCCGGCAAGCCGGAATTCAAACAGACGCCACGCGACCCGGCCGTGTGCATGAACGTCGCCGAAGCCCAGGGCTACATCGACTGGCTGTCGAAAAAGACCGGGCACGCCTATCGCCTGCAAAGCGAATCGATCCGCGAATACGCCGCCCGGGGCGGCAGCACCGGGCCTTTCCCGTTCCCGTTCGATGAGGGCAAGGATTACCAGATATCCAAACACGCCAACACCTATGGCGCAGCCGACGGCTACAACTTCACCTCGCCGGCCGGCACCTTCCCGGCCAATGCGTTTGGCGTGTTCGACGCCCACGGCAACGTCTACGAATGGACCGCCGACTGCTACCACCCGGACTACTCCGGCGTGCCCGCCGACGGTCGCCCATGGACCCAGGAAAACTGCGAACGCCAAGTCATGCGCGGCAACGACTGGGGCGAGGCGCCGATCTTCTCGCGCTCGGGCAACCGCAACAGCAGCTGGCCGACCAGCAAGGGCGACTGGCTGGGCTTTCGCGTAGTACGCGACCTCTGATCCCGCCCTCGACGAGCGCAGCCACGCCTGCGCTCGGTTAAAGAAACTCCGCGACCATTCGTTTTCCTTAAGTACCGGCACTCCCTCCGCATCGAAGCAGGAATCCTCCATGACCAAGCCTACGCGTGGGGCGATCAACGAATTGTTCGCCCTGCTCAAGCCCTTCCGCCTGATCGTCTCGGCGTCCATCGTGCTCGGCATGCTCGGCGGCCTGAGCGTCACCGTGCTGCTGGCGACCATCAACAACGCCCTGCATTCCGATGACGGCCTGACCCGCACCGTGGTGATGATCTTTGCCGGCCTCTGTGCCCTGGCCCTGCTGACCACGATCCTGTCGGACATCGGCACCAACTACGTCGGCCAGCACATCATCGCCAAACTGCGCAAAGAGCTGGGGGAGAAGGTCCTGTCGGCGCCGATCGACCAGATCGAACGCTATCGCAGCCATCGCCTGATTCCGGTGCTGACCCACGACGTCGACACCATCAGCGACTTCGCCTTCGCCTTCGCGCCGCTGGCGATTTCCATGACCGTGACCCTTGGTTGTCTCGGCTATCTGGCCATGCTGTCGTGGCCGATGTTCCTGATGATGCTGGTGGCCATCGCCATCGGCACCACCATCCAGGCCATCGCCCGGGCCAAAGGCATGCGCGGTTTCTACGCCGCCCGCGATTCCGAAGACGAACTGCAGAAGCACTACAACGCAATTGCCGAAGGCGCCAAGGAACTGCGCATTCACCGCCCGCGCCGCCAGCGCATGTTCGTCGCCGGCATTCAGAAAACCGCCGAGAAAATCTGCGACACCCAAATCAGATCGATCAACACCTTCGTCATCGCCAAGTCGTTTGGCTCGATGCTGTTCTTCGTGGTCATCGGCATGGCCCTGGCCCTGCAATCGCTGTGGCCGAGTGCCGACAAAGCGGTGATGAGCGGATTCGTTCTGGTGCTGCTGTACATGAAGGGACCGCTGGAACACCTGATCAGCACCCTGCCGATCATCAGCCGCGCGCAGATTGCCTTCCGCCGCATCGCCGAGCTGAGTGAACAGTTCTCCTCACCGGAACCGCACCTGTTGCTGCAGGATCAGGGCGGCAAGCCGGCCGCCGTCAATAGTCTGGAACTGCGCAACGTGCGCTACGCCTTCCCGGCGGTGGAAGGCAGCGAGCCGTTCCGCCTCGGCCCGGTGAACCTGCGCATCGAACAGGGCGACATTGTGTTTATCGTCGGTGAGAACGGCTGCGGCAAGACCACGCTGATCAAATTGCTGCTGGGCCTGTACGCGCCGACCGAGGGCGAAATTCGCGTTAACGACAAGCCGATCACTGCGGTCAATCGCGATGATTACCGGCAGAACTTCACGACGATCTTCGCCGACTACTACCTGTTCGATGATCTGATTCAGGGCGATCGTGAAGTGCCGCAGGATGCCACCCGCTACCTGGAACGTCTGGAGATCGCGCACAAGGTCAGCGTGCGCGACGGCGCCTTCAGCACTACCGACCTGTCCACCGGTCAGCGCAAACGCCTGGCACTGGTCAACGCCTGGCTCGAAGAGCGCCCGGTGCTGGTGTTCGATGAATGGGCGGCGGATCAGGACCCGACCTTCCGGCGGATTTTCTATACCGAGTTGCTGCCCGACCTCAAGCGTCTGGGCAAAACCATCATCGTGATTTCCCACGACGACCGTTACTTCGACGTCGCCGATCAACTGGTGCGCATGGAGGCCGGCAAGGTCAAAAGCGAACTGCAAACCGCTTGATCGAAGCAGCCGCGACCGGGCCGGAGAAAAACTTTTCCGGTTTGCCGCGGCTTCCTCGTCTTAATGAGATGAATAAGAACCATTAACAACTATACCTGCCAAGGTCTTAACCTCATGTCCGCATCCCGTTTCATGCTTCGCCCTCTGACTCGAGCCCTGCTGATGCACGGCGCGACCCGCACACGCCTGGCCGGTAGCGGCCTGGGTCTGGCACTGACCCTCGCGGCAGCGCCGTATGTCCAGGCCCAGGAATGGACCCTGAACATCCCGGCCCAACCGCTGGCCCAGGCCCTGCAAACCCTCGGTCAGCAGACCAGCCTGCAAATCATCTACAGCCCGGAAAGCCTGCAAGGCCTGCGCTCCAGCGCCCTCAACGGCCGCTACCAGGATGACGAGTCACTGAAGGCGATGCTCAGCGGCACCGGCATTCGCTATCAGCGTGACGGCAACACCGTCACCGTGCTCGGCCCGGCCACCAGCGGCAACGCGATGGAACTGGCGCCGACCAACGTCAACGCCAACCGCCTCGGCGCCACCACCGAAGGCAGCAACTCCTACACCACCGGCGGCGTGACCATCGGCAAAGGCGTGCACTCGCTCAAGGAAACGCCGCAGTCGGTCACGGTGATGACCCGCAAGATGCTCGACGACCAGAACCTCAACACCATCGAACAGGTGATGGAGAAGACCCCGGGCATCACCGTCTACGACTCGCCCATGGGCGGCAAATATTTCTACTCGCGCGGTTTCCGCATGACCGGCCAGTACCAGTACGACGGCGTGCCGCTGGACATCGGCAGCAGCTACGTGCAGGCGGACAGCTTCAACAGCGACATGGCCATCTACGACCGCGTGGAAATCCTCCGCGGCGCGGCGGGCATGATGAAGGGCGCGGGCGGCACCGCCGGCGGCGTCAACTTCGTGCGCAAGCGCGGCCAGGACACCCCGCACACGCAGCTGTCGCTGTCGGCCGGCACCTGGGACAACTACCGCGGCCAGGTCGACACCGGCGGACCGCTGAACGACGCCGGCACTGTCCGTGGCCGCGCAGTGGTGACCCAGCAGACCCGTAAGTATTTCTACGATGTGGCTGAACGCCGCGACCAGATCTACTACGGCGCCCTGGACTTCGACCTCAGCCCCGACACCACCCTCGGTCTGGGCATGGCCTATGAAGACGTCGACGCCACCCCGTGCTGGGGCGGCCTGCCGCGCTACGCCGACGGCTCCGACCTGCACCTGAAACGCTCCACCTGCCTGAACACCTCGTGGAACAACCAGCGCAGCAAACGCGCCACCTACTTCGCCGACGTCAAACACCAGTTCAACGATGACTGGTCGCTGAAAGTCGCTGGCGTGTACTCGCGCAACACCCAGGACATGGAATATTCCTTCCCGAGCGGCACAGTGCCCTTGGGCGCGACCGCCACCAACACGCTGATGCTCGGCAGTACCTATGATTACGATCAGCGCGACTACGGTTTCGATGCTTACGTCGACGGCAAATTCGACGCATTCGGCCAGCAGCACGAACTGATCGTCGGCGCCAACGCCAGCCGTTCGCACAAGGACGACTTCTACGCGGTGGCGGCATTGCCACAGCGCCAGAACGTGTTCAACCCGAACCACAACATCCCGCAGCCGGATGAAAGCTACTACCTGGCCAACGCCTCCCGTGGCGGCCCGGTGGACATGCACATCAAGCAATACGGCGCCTACTCGATCGCCCGCCTGAAACTCGCCGACCCGATGACCCTGGTACTCGGCAGCCGGGTCAGCTGGTACAAATCCGACACTGACTCGGTGCAGTACTTCCGTGGCGAAGGCACCGAGGTCAACACCCAGTCCACCGAAACCGGCCAGGTCACGCCCTTCGCCGGCCTGCTCTACGACCTCAACGACAACCTGACCGCCTACGCCAGCTACACCGACATCTTCACCCCGCAAGGCTCGTACAAAACCATCGACGGCAGCACGCTCAAGCCGCTGATTGGCCAGAGCTACGAGCTGGGGATCAAGGGTGAGTGGTACGACGGTCGTCTGAACACCACGTTCAACCTGTTCCGCACCATCCAGAAAGACGCGGCCCAGGATGACCTGCGGTGCGAAGACAGTTCGTGCCAGATCAACTCGGGCAAGGTCCGCGCCCAGGGCTTTGAAGCTGAAGTCAGCGGTGAAGTGATCGACCGCCTGCAACTGTTGGCCGGTTATACCTACACCCAGACCAAGGTGCTGGAAGATGCCGATGCCACTCAGGATGGCGCGGTCTACAACTCCTACGTGCCGCGTCACCTGTTGCGCGTCTGGGGTGATTACGCCCTGAGCGGGCCGCTGGACCGTGTGACGATTGGTGCGGGTGTCAATGCGCAGACGGGCACCTACCGGGTTTCGCCTCTGGGCGGGGACAATGTCGACGGCGCGGGTTATGCGGTCTGGAACGGTCGCATTGGTTATCGGATTGATGACACCTGGTCGGTGGCGTTGAACGGCAACAACCTGTTCGACAAGCGTTATTACGCGACCATTGGTACCGAGGGGTTCGGTAACTTCTACGGTGATCCGCGCAATTTTGTGATGTCGGTGAAGGCTGATTTCTGATTTTTTGATTTTTTGATTTGAGCTGTGAGAGAGCCCCGCATTGTGAGATGCGGGGCTTTTTGGTTTTTGGGATTGGGGATTGGGGGGCATATCCGTTGCTGCGGGTGCTGCCGCTGGCGGTTTCGCTCTTACAGCGAGTCACCTTTTCCAAACGCCGAAAAGGTAACCCAAAAGGCTTTGCCCCGGCGTACGGCCCGCTCGCTGGAGCTCGGGGTACCTTCGTTACGGGACCGATCCGGGCGCAGCGGCTCCGGTTGGCTTCGCTGCACCTACACTCGCTGTGTACGACTGCGTCGTACGGTCGCTACGCTCCCACCCCCGGATCGATCCCGTAACGAAGCCTGCCGAGGGGGCAAAAGATCAAAAGCAAAAGCCAAAGCCAGATCAAGAGCCCCTCACCCTAGCCCTCTCCCAGAGGGAGAGGGGACTGACCGAGGTGTTTGGGCGAAACACGCCGACTTGCGATACCGAGTCGAATGCAGGTTTTGAACACCGCAAAAATCGGCTCCCTCTCCCTCGGGAGAGGGCTGGGGTGAGGGGCGAATCCAACACAGATCCAAAGCAGACCACACGCTTTTCACCACTCAACAATGAGCGTTAGCTCGAGTGCTTTTGATCTTGATCCACCGGCGACGTCGGAAGGCTGAGTGGAGGGATTGATCCGGGGGTGGGAGCGCAGCGACCGTTCGACGAAGTCGAACACAGCGAGTGTAGGTGCAGCGAAGCAAACCGGAGCCGCTGCGCCCGGATCGATCCCGCAGCGAAGGAACCCGAGCCTGCGAGGGCCGAACGCAGGAGCTAGCGTTTTTTGCTTACTTTTTTAGGCGCTTGTAAAAAAGTAAGTCGCCGTAAGGGCGAAACCGCCAGCAGCAACACCAAAAAAAACGGATATTCACCCCATCCAAAAAGCCCGCGCAAGCGCCCCACCCACCCTCGAATAAACCTCCAGAACCCCAGGCACCACCGTCCCCAACCGCAACAAATCATGAGTCAACCCGGCACAAACCTCGACCTCGACCTCAACCCCCTGCCCACGCAGCCTGTCGACATAAGCCTGCCCCTCATCCAGCAACGGATCAAACCCGGCCAATACGACAATGGCCGGCGCCACCCCACGCAAATCCTCCGCCAGCAACGGCGAAAAACGCCAATCCAGATAATCCTCCGGCCCTCGCGCATAGTGCTGATAAAACCACTCCAGCGTGTCGTTCTCGAGCAGGTACCCCTCACCAAACAACAGCCGCGAATCATGCACCCGCGAAGCATCGGTCACCGGATAACACAACAACTGCGCCTTGGGCGCGATAGCCACCGTGTGCGGCTGCACCACTGCCTGAATCGCCAGCACCGTCGCCAACGTGGCACCCGCGCTGTCGCCACCAAACGCAACGCGCGAACCATCCAGGCCGAGGCTCGCAGCCTCTTCGGCCAGCCAGGCCAAAGCGTCCTCGCCATCCTCCAGCGCTGTCGGAAAGCGATGCTCCGGCGCCAGTCGATAACCGACCGAGAGCACCGCACACGGCGTGCGCTGGCAAAACTCGCGGCAGACGCCGTCGTGGGAATCCAGACTGCCGACCACAAACCCGCCACCGTGGAAATACACCAGCACCGGCAGCGGCGATTCAATACCGTTGGGCCGATACAAACGCAACGCCAGCGCCGCACCGTCACGGGCCTGTGTTTCGATCTCGGTGACTTCAACATCCTGCGGCGCCGGCCAGCGCAGTTGCGCGGTGGTCTGCTCGAAGGTGGCGCGGGCCTCGCTCGGGGTCAGTTGGTGCATGGCCGGCAGGCCGGCGTCCTGGCTGTCTTGAGCGAGGTCAAGGAAAGCTTCCAGATCAGGGTGTAACGACATCGTTAAAAATCCTTGTATCCGCAATAAGACGGGCGCGCCTGGGCAGCGCCCGCGCAAAAGACCGGGCGATCAACCCACACGCGCCATGCAATGTTCGATCAACGCTTCAAGTTCACGCTGGTAATCGCTCATCAGCGCATCCATGGTGCCGGCGCGGTAACGCTGGCTGCTGTAGATGCAGCGCAAGGCCAGTTGCCCGTCATAGACCTGGCCGACGATTTCCAGCCAGTTGCCCAGGTTGGCCTTGAGGCTGTAGTTGTCGCCGGTTTCTTCCAGTGCCGGCACCAGCAACGCCTGTTCATCGAAGCTCTGGTCGAACTGCCCGAGGTAGTTGAACGTCACCCGTGCCTGCGGCAATGCAGCCAGTTGCGCCGAGATTTCCGGCCCGGCCAGATGACGCAGCACGCCATAGCCGATGCCCTTCTGCGGTACGCCCGCCAGTTGCGCCTGCACATCGATGATCGACTGGCCGATGTCATCGCTGTCCGGGCGCAAACGCACCGGGAACATGCTGGTGAACCAGCCGAGGCTGCGGCTCAGGTCGATCGATTCGAAGAGGTCTTCGCGCCCGTGCCCTTCGAGCAGAATCAACGCCGACGGTTGCTGGCTCCAGCGGCACAGGGCGCGGCTGAGCGCTGACAACAGCAAGTCGTTGATCTGCGTGCCGTACACCGCCGGGGCCTGTTTGAGCAGTTGTTCGGTGTGCTCGCGGGACAGCTTGAGCCGCGCCTGCGCCTGTTGCCGCACGAGGTTCTTGCCGCGCGGGTTGTCGCACGGCAGATCAACGCCGGGCTGATCCAGTTGCTCCAGCCAATAGCTCAATTCCTGCTCGGCAATCACCGGCGCCTGCGCCTGCAATGCCTCGGCAAACGAACGATAACTGCTGGTGCGAATCGGCAGTTGCGGCGCCAGCCCCTGCACGCACGCCTCATAAGCGACTTTCAGATCGTCGAGCAGAATCCGCCACGACACGGTGTCGACCACCAGGTGATGAATCACCACCAGCAACCGCGCCTGGCCATCCGGCAAGGCCACATGCATGACCCGCCAGACCGGCCCGTCATCGAGTTTGAGGCTGCGCTGCGCGAGGTTGGCCAAGGCTTCGACCTCTTCGCTGCTTTGCGCTTCACGGCGCCACAGCACAGCCTCGTCGGACGCGCTGCTGCTATAGCGCTGCAACCAGCGCCCGCCGTCGTTGGAAAAACGCAGACGCAACGAATCGTGATGCTGTTCGATCAAGCCCAGGGCCTGCTCCAGTGCATCCAGATCCAGCGGCTGACGTGCGCTGAGCAGCAACGACTGGTTGTAGTGATGCGCCTCGGCCATGCCTTCGGCGAAGAACCATTGCTGGATCGGCAGCAAATTGAACGCACCCTCTGCAGCGACCTGAGTCAGGTCCGGCAACGCTTGCCCGGCGCCCTCCTTCGCCACTTGCTGCTCTACGATGCCGGCGATGGTTTGATAGCGCATCAGATCACGCAGCTTCAGCTCCATCTGCAGGGTCGGGTGGTTTCTCACCCGCGAGATCACTTGCAGGCTGAGGATCGAATCGCCGCCCAGTTCAAAGAAGTTATCGCTGATACCGACCTGCTCGACCTGCAACACCTGCGCCCAGATTTCCGCCAGCAGGCGTTCCTGCTCGGTGCGCGGGGCAACATATTCGTCGCTTTTGAACTCCGGCTCCGGCAAGGCCTTGCGATCGAGCTTGCCGTTGGGCGTGACCGGGAACGCGCTGAGGCAGACGATCTGCGCCGGCACCATGTATTCCGGCAGCGAAGCGCGCAGCCCGGCCTTGAGTTCATCGCCGATATCATCACCCGTGGCAGTGACCACATAACCGATCAGTTGCTTGCCGGAGGCATTGTCGCGGGCAATCACCAGCGCATCGCTGACCGCCGGCAACTGACGCAGGCTGGCCTCGACTTCGCCCAGCTCGATGCGGAAGCCACGCACCTTGACCTGATGGTCGATGCGCCCGACGTAATCGACCACGCCGTCCGGGCGACGGCGCACCAGATCGCCGCTGCGGTACAGGCGTTCGCCGGGCGCAAACGGGTTGGGCACGAAGCGCTCGCCGGTCAGATCGGGGCGTCCGTAGTAACCACGGGCGACGCCGTAACCGCCGATGTACAACTCACCGGCAAAACCCGGCGGCAGCGGATTCAGATCGTCGTCGAGCACGTACAACGAACGCGCACCGACCGCGCGGCCAATCGGCGCGTATGCCGCTTCGCACTGCTGGCTGATGGCGACTTTCCAGAGCATCGGCGTGACCACGGTTTCGGTCGGGCCGTAGCCGTTGGTGAAGTATTGCGGACGCAACGCCGCTTTCACCTGTTCGAAAGTCTGCTCCGGCACCGCATCGCCACCGAAGCAGTAGATGCGCACTGGCGGCGGCGCAATGCCGCTGGCGGCTGCGTACTCGGCCAGTTGCTTGAGATAGGCCGGCGGGAAACAAGCGATGGTCACGCCGTAATCGTGCAGGGCCTGATAGGTCTGCTCCGGCGTCCACAAACAACCGTCGCGGATCACCAGACGACCGCCGCTGTACAGCGTACTCAGCCAGCGTTCGTGAGCGCCGTCGAAAGCGAAGGACATGAAGTGCAGCTCGCAACTGCTCGCGTCCATTTCGTACAACTCGGCGATCGCCTGGCAGTGCATGCTCAGCGGTCCCTGGGTCACGGCCACGCCTTTCGGCCGTCCGGTGGAGCCGGAGGTGTAAACCAGATAGGCCAGGCTCTGCTCATGAACATCGCAGACCGGGACCGCGTCACTGTAAAGACTGCGATCGAGCTGATCGATTTCCAGACGCCGCACGCCGTTAGGCGCCGGCAACGTCGCACGCAGGCTGGTTTGCGTCAGCAGCAGCGCCATGCGCGAATCTTCGATCATGTACGCCAAGCGCTCGGGCGGATAATCGATGTCCAGCGGCACGTACGCCGCACCGCTCTTGAGCACGGCGAGGAAGCTCACCAGCATTTCCAGCGAGCGCGGCAACGCCACGCCGATCACCACTTCCGGCCCGGCGCCGTGCGCGATCAGGCACTGCGCGAGTCGATTGGCCTGCCGCTCCAGCTCTGCGTAGCTCAGGCTTTCGCCGGCGCATTGCACCGCGATCGCGTCGGGCTGCTGTTGCGCATGACGACTGATCAACTCCGGCAACAGGCGAGGTTCATGGCGGTGCGCCGGCTCGGCGCTCCAGGTCTGCGCCGCTTGCCATTGTTCGGCGGACAGACGCTGCAAGTTGCCCAGCCGCTCATACGGCGCGGCCATCATCGCCGCGAGGGTGTTTTCCAGGGTCAGGCGAATGCCTTCTACCGCCTCGGCGCTGAAGTGGCTGCGCAGGTACAGGTACTCGATCGACAATTCGTCGCCGAGCATCACCGCAAGGTCCATCGGCACGTTGGTCACGCCGTGGCCGATGGATTTGCCGAAGGTCAGCTCGGTGTCGGTTTCTTCCTGCAAGCGCTCGTCGATCGGGAAGTTCTCGAACACCACGATGCTGTCGAACAGCGCCTGACCACCGAGGTTCGACCAGCGCTGCACATCGGCCAGCGGTGCCTGGGAGTAATCGCGAATGTCGAGGTTGTAGGCCTGCACTTCGCCCAGCCAGTCGGCCAGGCGCTGATCGGCCTGTGGGGTCTGAATGATCGGCAACGTGTTGATGAACAGGCCGAGCATGTTGCCGACGTTCGGCAGACTTTCCGGACGCCCCGATACGGTGGCGCCGAAGGTCACCGTCTGCTGGCCGGTGTAGCGTTGCAACAGCAGCAGCCACGCGCCCTGAATCAGCGTGTTGGGGGTGATGCGCAAATCGCGGCAGAACTCCAGCAGGCGCGCGGTTTGCGCTTTGTCCCAATTTGAATAGAGCGCATCGTGACCGGTAACGTCGGCACTGTGGCGCGGGTGCATCGCCTGACTCAGCGCGGTCGGTTCGTTGACCACCGCCAGACGCGCCTTCCAGAACAGCTCTTGGGCATCCTGATCCTGCGCCTGCAACCAGGCAATAAAGTCGCGATAGCGGCCGTTTTCGCCAGTCACCTGGCCCGTGGAATAGAACTGCAAGACCTCGCCGAACAACCGCGAACTGCTCCAGCCATCCATCAGAATGTGGTGGCTGGTCCAGATCATCTGGTACTGCTCGTCGCCCAGCTGCAGCAGGGTCACCCGCTGCAAACGCGCCTCGGACAAGTCGAAGCCCAGCGCGCGGTCGGCACTGGCAAATTCGGCAATCGCCGCCTCGCTGCAGTCCTGCCCACGCCAATCGAGCACCTGCATCTGCAACGGCGCCTGGCGATGCACTACCTGCAGCGGCTTGGCCAGCCCATCCTGCCAATGGAAACTGGTGCGCAGGATCGCCTGACGGACAATGATGAATTCCCAGGCCTTGCGGAAACGCTCCACGTCGAGGCCCTTGATCGGCAGGCTGACCTGTTGCACGTAGAGGCTGCTGCCGTTATCCGACAGCGTATGGAACAGCATGCCTTCCTGCATCGGCGACAGCGGATAGACGTCTTCGATCAGTTCCGCCGGCACCGGCAAGGCATCGAGTTGCGCCTGATCCAATTGCGCCAACGGGTAGTCGCTGACGCTGGCGGATTGCGCGTCTTCAAGCGAAACCACTGCGGCCAGTTTCTGCACCGTCTGCTGCTGGAACAGGTCCTTGGGCGTGAAGCAAATGCCCTGCTGCCGAGCGCGGCTGACCAGTTGAATCGAGATGATCGAATCGCCGCCGAGGGCGAAGAAGTTGTCGGTCACGCCGACCTGCTCGATCTTCAGAATGTCCTGCCAGACCTCGGCCAACTGCTGCTCCAGCGGCGTCGAAGGCGCGACGTAATCGCGTTGCGCCTGACTGGCGTCCGGTGCCGGCAGAGCCTTGCGATCAAGTTTGCCGTTGGGTGTCAGCGGCAACTGTTCGAGGAACAGCCACTGCGCCGGCACCATGTAGTCCGGCAGATGCGCCTTGAGCGCGGTTTGCAGCGCAGTGCTCAGCGCGTCCAGTTGCGCAAGACTCTGATCAGCCTCGGCCGGCACCACATAAGCCACCAGTTGCTGGCCGCCAACGCCATCCACCGCCAGCACCACGCCTTCGCGCACACTGGCCTGGGCCAGCAGACGCGCTTCGATTTCCCCCAGTTCGATACGGAAGCCGCGCACCTTGACCTGATGGTCGATGCGGCCGACGTATTCGATACGGCCGTCATCCAGAAAACGTGTCAGGTCGCCGGTGCGGTACATGCGCTCGCCGTTGCTCGCCAACGGGTTGGGCACGAAACGTTCGGCGGTCAGGCCCGGGCGCAACAGATAGCCACGGGTGATGCCCTCACCGGCCAGATACAGCTCCGCTGCGATGCCGAGCGGTGCTGCCTGCAATTGCCCGTCGAGCAGGTACGCGGTGGTGTTGCGCAGTGGCCGGCCGATATTGGCCTGGCCGCCGAGTTCGCGGCGGGTCCAGGTCGAATACGTGGTGTCTTCGGAAGGCCCGTACAGATCGTAAACGTGGGCGACCGAAGTCTCGCGGTACAAGGTGTCAACCAGCGCCTGTTTGAGCGGCTCGCCGGCCAGATTGATGATGCGCACGCCCGCCGGGATCTGGCCGATGCGTTGTAGCGCGGCAATCGCCGATGGCACGGTGTTGATCAGGCGCACCTGATCACGCTCGGGCAAGTCCGCCAGCTCCAGAGCATTGCGTGCGATGACCATGGATCCGCCGCGCGCAAGGGTGACGAAAATCTCCCACACCGACAGGTCGAAGCACACCGACGTCGAGGCCAGCACGCCTTGCAGATCGTCCTCGCTGTAGACCTCGGCGGACCAATGAATCAGCGCCTGCACGTTGCGATGGGCGATGGCCACGCCTTTCGGTTTGCCGGTGGAACCGGAGGTGTAGATCACGTAGGCCAGATTGGCCGAATCGGCGCGCGCCGGCAGGTTGTCAGGTGCCTGCGCGGCGAACGCCTCGCCGCCGGCCTCGACCAGCACCACGTGTGCTTCGCTGGATGGCAGTTGCGCCAGCAACGCTTGCTGGGTCAGCAGAACTTTCGCCTGGCTGTCGTCGAGCATGTAGGCCACGCGGTCGGCCGGGTAGTCCGGGTCCAGCGGCACGTAGGTGCCGCCGGCCTTGAGCACCGCCATCAGGGCGATCACCAGTTCCGCCGAACGCGGCAGCGCCACGCCGACGCGCACTTCGGCGGTGACACCCAGCGTCACCAAATGCCGGGCCAACTGGTTTGCCCGCCGGTTCAGTTCGCCGTAGCTCAGGGCCACGCCGGCATGACTCAACGCCAGTGCCTGCGGATGTGCTGCGACCCTTGCTTCAAAGCTCTGCGAGATCAGCCGCTCGGCCGGATAAGCCGCGTGATTGTCGTTCCACTGCGCCAGCGTCTGCCGTTCGGCCAGCGGCAGCAGACCGATCTCGCCGAGTGCCCGCTGCGGCGCTGCGATAAATTGCTCGAGCACTTCACGCAAATGCGCCGCCAGACCAAGCACGCTGCGCTCGGCGAAGTGTTCGGTGAGGTAGTTGAAATCGAGGTTGAGCACTTGGCTGGCGCCGGCGATCAGGGTCAGACCGTAGTTGGTCTGCTCGCGATGCTCCAGACCGGAAAAGCGCAGCCCGCCCGGATTGCCCTCCAGCGCTTCGGACACCGGGTAGTTCTCGAACACCAGCAAAGTGTCGAACAACGCTTCGCCACTCAATGCGGCCAGACGCTGAATGTCCTGCAACGGCGTCTGTTCGTAGTCGCGCAACAGCAGGTTCTTGTCCTGCACGCTGCGCACCCAGTCGCCCACACTGAGGGTGGCCTGAGGGCTGGCGATCACCGGCAGAGTGTTGATGAACAGCCCCAGCTGTTCTTCGATGCCCGGCAAATCCACCGGACGCCCGGATACCGTGGCGCCAAACGCAACGGTGGCCTGGCCGGTATAGCGCTGCAACACCAGCAGCCATGCCGCCTGCACCAGGCTGTTGAGGGTCACCTGTTGCTGACGGGAGAAGCTGTTCAGACGCTGGGTCAACGCTTCATCGAAATGCAGACGATGCATCTGTTTGCCCGGCCCCGGCACGGTGCGTCCGTGGCAGGCGGAGGCCAGTCGGGTCGGCTCGTCGAGTTCGGCCAGTTGCCCGCGCCAGAATTCCTGCGCGGCCGCCTTGTCCTGGCCCTGTAGCCACACCAGAAAATCCCGATAGCGACCCTGCGCGCTCGGCACCGGCTGGCCGGCGTAATCCTGCAGCACCTCGCCGAACATCCGCGAGTTGCTCCAGCCATCCATGAGGATGTGGTGGCAGGTGAAAATCAGTCGATGGCGATCGTCGGCAGTGCGCAGCAGGCACAGGCGCAACAGCGGCGGATTCTGCAGATCGAAGCCACGTTCGCGGTCGGCCTGCGCCCGTGCTTCAAGCACCGCCGGCAGATCGGCGGCATCGCGCACATCGATTTCCGGCATTTCCAGGGTCAGTTGGCGGTTGATCACCTGCAACGGCGCATCGAGGCCATCGCGGCCCCAGATGAAACCGGCGCGCAGCACTTCATGGCGATCGACCACCCGTTGCCAGGCTTGCTGGAACCGCGCGACGTCGAGGCCGTCGATGTCCAGCAGCATCTGATAGACGTAGGCGCTGGCATCCGCGTCGTACAGGCTGTGGAACAGAATGCCCTGCTGCATCGGCGCCAGCGGATAGATGTCCTCGATGCGCTGGGCGGCGATCGGCAGGCTGTCCAGATGCGCCTGGGACAAACCGGCCAGCGGCACGTCGGACGGAGTCAGCCCCCCGGAATGACTGAGGCAGTGCTCGATCAATTCGCTCAGCGCCACTTCGTAGGCGCGGGCCAAACCGACAATGGTCGCCTCCTCGAAGACGTCGCTGCTGTAGGTCCAGGTCAGGCTCAACTGGCCCTGATAAACCCGGCCATCGATGGTCAGCCAATTGGCCATCGGCGCGTTTGCGTCCTGACCGGCGCCCTTGTCTTCGGTGGCCGGCCGCCACAAGGCGTCTTCGTCGAAGTTGTTATCGAACTGGCCGAGGTAGTTGAACGTTACCTGCGGTTGCGCCAGTTCATGCAGTGCCGCTTGTGCTTCGGCGGTACCGAGATAACGCAGCAAGCCGAAGCCGATGCCCTTGTTCGGGATCGCGCGCAGTTGCTCCTTGATGCCTTTGATCGAGGTTTCCAGGCTGGCGTTTGGTGTCAGGCGCACCGGGAACATGCTGGTGAACCAGCCCACGGTGCGGCTCAAGTCGATGTCATCGAAGAGGTCTTCGCGGCCATGGCCTTCGAGCTGCACCAACGTGCTGTCGCTAGCGGTCCACTCGCAGAGCACCCGCGCCAGTGCGGTCAGCAGCAGGTCGTTGACCTGAGTGCGGTAGGCCGCCGGGGCCTGTTGCAGCAGCTGGCGAGTGCGTTCGGCGTCCAGCCGCGTGTCGACGCTGCGTTCGAAGCGGTTGTTCAACTGGCCCTGCGGATTATCCAGCGGCAAACCGAGCGGAACGTCGCGCAACTGTTCGCGCCAGTAGCTCAGTTCGCTGCCCAGCGCCGCGCTGCGCGCATGTTCTTGCAGGCGCAAGCCCCAGTCCTTGAACGCGCTGGTCTTGGCCGGCAGATGCACGCTCTGTCCGCTGCTGATCTGCTGATAGGCGCTTTGCAGGTCTTCGAGCAGGATTCGCCACGACACGCCATCGACCACCAGGTGATGAATCACCAGCAACAGACGCTGACTGGCGTCCGGCATATCGACCAGCGCCGCGCGGATCAGCGGGCCGTTGTGCAGGTCGAGGCTGCGTTGCAGGTCAAGGCACAGCGCTGGCAATGCCGCGCCGTCGTCCAGCGTGAAAGTGCGCAATAACGCTTGTGGCTGATCCGCCGCGCCGTGGCTTTGCTGCCAGCCCTGCTCGGTTTGGCGATAACGCAGACGCAAGGCGTCATGCTGTTTTTGCATCTGCGCCAGGGCCTGTTGCAGCGCTGCGGCTTGCAGGGTTTTCGCCGGGGACAGCAGGATCGACTGGTTCCAGTGATGCCGCGCCGGGATGTCACTGTGGAAGAAATACTGCTGGATCGGCGTCAGCGGCGCATCGCCAAGCACTTCACCCTGCTCCGTCTGCACGGCGTCGCTCTGTTGCGCGACGGTGGCCAGACGCTGCACGGTCTGATGCTGAAAAATGTCCTTGGGCGTAAAGCGAATGCCGGCCTGCCGCGCGCGGCTGACCACTTGAATCGAAATGATCGAATCGCCGCCCAGCTCGAAGAAATTATCGTGAAGCCCGACCCGCTCGACCTTGAGCACGTCCTGCCAGATCTCCGCCAGACGCTGTTCCAGTTCGCTGCGCGGCGCCGCATAAGCCTCTTGCACTTGCGCAACGTCCGGCTGCGGCAGTTGTTTGCGATCGAGCTTGCCGTTGGCGGTCAGCGGCAGTCGGTCGAGGAACGCCCAACTGACCGGGACCATGTAATCGGGCAGGGTTTCGCGCAGGTGCGCCTTGATCGAATCGCGCAGGGCGCCCTGCTCGTCCGCGTTCACTGCCTCGACGGGCACGACCCAGGTCGCCAGTTGCTGACCGCTGAGACCGTCCACCGCCAGCACCACCGCTTCGCGCACCTGTGGATGCTTGAGCAGTTGCGCTTCGATTTCGCCGAGCTCGATGCGGAAGCCACGGATCTTCACTTGGTGGTCGATACGGCCGATGTACTCGATCACCCCGTCGCCGCGCAGCCGTGCAAGGTCGCCGGTACGGTATAGGCGCTCGCCTGCCTTGCGATTGAACGGGTCGGGCACGAAGCGGGTGGCGCTCATTCCGGCCTGATTCAGATAACCACGGGCGAGACCGGCGCCAGCGATGTACAACTCACCGATGCAGCCTTGCGGCACCAGGTTGAGCGAGCTGTCGAGCAAGTACCACGACAGGTCGACAATCGGCGCGCCAATCGGGCTGCTGTGATTGCTCTGCATATCCGCCAGCGACAATGGCCGGTAGGTCACGTGCACGGTGGTTTCAGTGATGCCGTACATGTTGATCAGCGTCGGCGCGTGATCGCCAAAACGCTCGAACCACGGACGCAGATTCTGTACTTCCAGCGCCTCGCCGCCGAACACCACGTAACGCAGGGCATTGCTGCGACTCGACTCGCAGGCGACTTGCATCAACGGCTTGAATGCCGACGGTGTCTGGTTCAGCACCGTGACATTTTCATCGCACAGCAGCGTGTAGAAATCCTCTGGCGAACGGCTGACGTCGTGGGGCACGACCACCAGTTTGCCGCCGTACAACAGCGCGCCGAAAATCTCCCACACCGAAAAGTCGAACGCGTAGGAGTGGAACAGCGTCCAGCTGTCCTGCGCGCCGAAATCGAACCAGTGCGCGGTGGCGCTGAACAGGCGCATGACGTTGCCGTGCGGCAGCAACGCGCCCTTGGGTTTGCCGGTGGAACCGGAGGTGTAGATGACGTAGGCCAGATTGTCCGGCGTGGTCAGGCATGGCGGGTTACTCGAGATGCCGTGTTCCGGCGCCTGATTCAGATCGAGGCAGACCAGCCCCGGCGGCAGCGGCAATTGCCCGAGCAAATGGCCTTGGGTCAACAGCAATCGAATACCGCTGTCGTCGATCATGTAGCTCAAGCGCTCATCCGGGTAGCTCGGGTCCAGCGGCACATAGGCGCCGCCCGCTTTCAGCACCGCGAGAATGGCGACGATCATGTCCAGCGAACGCTCCACCGCCACGCCGACGCGCACGTCCGGGCCGACGCCCTGCTCGAGCAGCGTATGCGCCCACAGGTTGGCGCGGCGATTGAGTTCAGCGTAGGTCAGGCGTTGTCCTGCGAAGGTCACGGCCACCGCGTCGGCATGCCGCTCGGCCTGGGCCTCAATGGCTTGCTGGATGCACGGCGTCAGCGGTTGTTCAATCAGCGACGGATTCCATTGCGCCAACAGCTGTTGCTGCTGGCCGGCGTCGAGCATCGGCAATTGGCCGATGCACCGGGTCGGCTCGGCGACGATCGCCTGCAACAGCGCGGTCCAGTGTTGCGCCAGTCGCTCGATGGTCGCTGCGTCGAACAGGTCGGTGGCGTACTTGAGTACCGCTTCGATACCGTGCGCCTGTTCGGTAGTGTTGAGGGTCAGGTCGAATTGCGCGGTCTGGCTCTGCCATTCCAGCGGTTCGATGTTCAGGCCGTTGAGGCGTGTGGCGACGCTTGCGCGGCGCTCGGCCTGGTGGTTGAACATCACCTGGAACAGCGGACTGTGGCTGAGGCTGCGGCCCGGCTCCAGCGCTTCGACCAGTTGCTCGAAGGGCAAGTCCTGATGCGCCTGCGCCTCCTGCGCGGTCTGTTTGACCTGACGCAGCAGTTCGACAAACGGCAGCTCTGCGTCGATGTCCGCCTTGAGCACCTGGGTGTTGACGAAGAAGCCGATCAGGCGCTCGATTTCCACTCGGCCACGGTTGGCCACCGGCACGCCGACACGGATGTCGCTTTGCCCGCTGTAGCGATGCAGCAAGGCCTGAAACGAAGCCAGCAGCAACACGAACAGGGTGACGTTTTCCTGCCGGGCAAAGGCCTTGAGGGCATGGCTCAGCGCCGGATCAAGAATCAGGTTATGGCTGGCGCCGGCGAAGCTTTGATCGACCGCGCGCGGGCGATCCAGCGGCAACTCCAGCACCGGTTGTTCGCCGCCGAGTTTTGCCTGCCAGTAGGCCAGCTGCCGCTCCTGCTCACCGGCCTCCATCCACTGGCGCTGCCACAAGGCGTAATCGGCGTATTGAATCGGCAGCGCCGGCAGACCGGCGTCGTGACCGAGGTTGAAACCGGCATAGAGCTGCACCAGTTCCTCGATCATCACTTGCAGCGACCAGCCATCGGAAACGATGTGATGCAGGGTCAGCACCAGCACATGCTCAGCGGGGTTGACCTGTAGCAGCGCGGCACGCAGCAACGGGCCGTGCTGCAGGTCGAAAGTCTTCTGGCTCTGGGTCTGGACGAAAGCCTCGATCGAACGCTCCGGGTCATTCGCCAGATCAGCGCTCAGGTGATGAATATCGAGGGTAAAAGGTCCTGCGGGCAGGACCACTTGCAAGGGTTGCGCGCTGTCTTGAGAGAACACCGTGCGCAAGGTTTCGTGGCGCTCGATCAACGCCGCGATGCTGCGCTCCAGTGCCGGCACATCCAGCGGCCCCTGCAAGCGCAGGGCCGTCGGAATGTTGTAGGCCGCGCTGTGCGGTGCCCACTGCCAGAGGAACCACTGGCGCTGCTGAGCGTAGGACAGCAGCAACGGCTCTTCAGCCGTGCGCTTGAAAACCGGGGCAATGTCAAAGAGGTTGACGCCTTTCTGCTTGAGCAGAACCGCCAGAGCCTTTCTTTGCTTAGCCGAAAGTTGTCCTACCGACTCGATTAACTCTTGCACGCGTTTTTCCCTCTCAAGAAATCAGTTTTTCCAGATCATCGAGGGATAGACGTTTGAGGGCCTCCAGTGATTTAGCCAATTCATCCTGAACGGGCGACATTTCGACGCGCAGCGCTTCGATCCGCGCGCAGAAATCCTTGAGGGTGTCGGTTTCGAACAGCGCCTTGAGCGGCACCTTGTCGCCGAGACGCTCCTGCACCCGGGTCACCACCAGCGTCGCCAGTAACGAATGGCCGCCGAGCTGGAAGAAGTTGTCCGCCAGCCCTACCCGCTCGACTTCCAGCACTTGCTGCCAGATCGTCGCGACCTCCCACTGCAAGTCGCTTTGCGGTGCCTGGTATTGCTCCTGCGTCGGGCTCTCGCCCAACGCCATCAGCGCCTTGCGATCAAGCTTGCCGTTGGGCGTCAGCGGGATCGCATCGATCAGGTGCAGATGCCCCGGCAGCATGTGCGCCGGCAAGCGACTGGCCAAGGCATTGCGTACCCGCTCGGCCAGCGTCGACCGCTCGCTGTCCGGCGCGGCGACGAGGTAGCCATGCAGGTGTTTGCCAGCGGCGCCGTCCTGCGCCAGTACCACCGCTTCGCCGATATCGTCGAGTTCCAGCAGGCGCGCTTCGATCTCGCTGAGTTCGATGCGGAAACCGCGAATCTTCACCTGATGGTCGGCGCGACCGATGTACTCGATGTTGCCATCGTCGCCCTGGCGCACCAGATCGCCGGTGCGGTACAGGCGCTCGCCATTGCTCGCGTAAGGATTCGGCACAAAGCGTTCGGCGGTCAGCGCGGCGCGGCGCAGATAGCCGCGCGTCACCCCGGCACCAGCGAGGTACAGCTCGGCCGCCACGCCCTCGGGCAGCGCCTGCAACTGACTGTCGAGCAGGTAGGCCACGGTGTTGTCCAGCGGCCGGCCAATGTTCGCCTGCCCCTGCGGCGTGCGCAGGGTGAAGGTCGAATAAGTGGTGTCTTCCGACGGCCCGTAGAGGTCGTAGACCTGCTGCACCTGAGTGCTGGCGTAGAGGCTGTCGACCAGACTCTGCTTGAGCGGCTCGCCGGCCAGATTGATGGTGCCGACCGAAGTCGGGATCTGCCCGGCCCGTTGCAACGCGGCAATCGCCGACGGCACAGTGTTGATCAGGGTGACCTGCTCGCGCGCCGGCAAATCCGCCAGCGCCAGAGCGTTGTCGGCCAATACCAGACAGCCTCCGCAGGCCAGCGTGACGAAGATTTCCCACACCGACAGATCGAAGCAGATCGAGGTCGAGGCCAGCACACCGCGCAATTGTTCTTCGCGATAGACACCCGCTGACCACTGAATCAGCGCCGACAGATTGCCGTGGCTGATCGCTACGCCTTTCGGTTTGCCGGTGGAGCCGGAGGTGTAGATCACGTACGCCAGATTTTCAGCCGCGAGGTTAACCAGCGGCGCAGTGGCCGGGCATTCGCTGGCGACGTTCTCGTCCACCAGCAGCACCTGCGCACTCAAGGTTTCGGGCAGCATCGCCAATGCCGCTGGCTCAGTGAGCAGCACCGCCGCGCGGCTGTCGTCGAGCATGTGCAGCAAGCGTTCCTGCGGGTAATCCGGATCGAGCGGCACGTAGGCGCCACCGGCCTTGAGGATCGCCAGCAAGCCGACCAGCATGTCCGGCGTGCGGCGCATGCACACGCCGACGCGCACTTCCGGCCCGACGCCCATGCCTTGCAGCTTGTGCGCCAGACGATTGGCTCGGGCATCGAGGTTTTGGTAAGCGATGGATTGCTCAGCGAACAGCACCGCGTTCGCCTGCGGCTGACGTTGCACTTGCGCGGCAATGTGCGCCAGCACCGTGCGTTGATCCGGCGTGGTAACCGGCGCCTTGCCCCACTCGATCGCTTGTTGCCGTTGTGGCTCGGCGAGCAGTTGCAGCGCCCCCAGCGGCTGCGTGGCGTCGGCGAGGAACTGCTCGAGCAGGCCTTGCAACTGCGCACTCAACGCATTGATCGCTTGAGCGTCGAAACTGGCCTGATCGTAACTCACGCCCAGACTCAGCTCACGGCCGGTGATCGCCACCAGGGTCAGCGGATAATTGGTCTGCTCCTGACGGCGGATCGCCGAGAATTTCAGGCCGGTCTGCGGACCCTGAGCCAAGGCCTCGGCCATCGGGTAGTTTTCGAACACCAGAATGCTGTCGAACAACGCGCCGGCACCCGCCCCGGCCCAGCGCTGAATGTCATACAGCGGCGTGTGTTCGTGCTCGCGCAAGGCCAGGTTGAGGTCTTGCACCTGTTGCAGCCATTGGCTGACGCCGATCTCCGGCGATGGCGCCGCCACCACCGGCAAGGTGTTGATGAACAGGCCGATCTGCTGCTCGACACCCGGCAAATCCGTCGGCCGCCCGGCGACAGTCGCGCCGAACGCCACGTGATCCTGGCCGGTGTAGCGCTGCAACAGCAGCAGCCACGCCGCTTGTACCAGCGTGTTGAGGGTGACTTTCTGCTCGCGGGCGAAGCGGTTCAGTTCCGCGGTCAGCGGTTCGCTGAACACATGCTGGTGATCGGCATAGCCGCTGGCCGCGAGCCTGACCGGCATGGCACTGGCCAGTCGCGTCGGCTCTTCGAGATCCGCCAGCGCCGTGCTCCAGAACTGCCGACTGGCTTGCGGATCGCGCTGGCCGAGCCATTCGATGTAATCGCGATAACGCCCCTGCCCTGTGCTCGGCACGATGCCGGCGTAACGTTGCAGCACTTCGCCGAACAACTGCGAAGTGCTCCAGCCGTCCATGAGGATGTGATGGCAGGTGTAGATCAGGTGATGAGTGTGCTCATCGATGCGCACCAACGTCACGCGCAACAGCGGTGCGTCGAGCAGATCGAAACCGTTGTGCAGATCTTCAGCGGCGAGATGATCAAGCGCGGCATCCAGGCCAGCGCGACCGCGCCAGTCCTGCACCTGCCACGGCATCTGCACACGGCTGCGGACCACCTGCACGGGCGCGGCGGCATCCTGCGGCCAGACGAACGCCGTACGCAGAATATCGTGGGCTTCGAGGGTCTGCTGCCAGGCCTGGTGGAAGCGCTCGGCGTCGAGCTGCTCGACGTCGACGCGCAGCTGATTGGTGTAAGCCGGACTGTCCGGCTCGTTGCGGCTGTGGAACAGAATGCCTTGCTGCATCGGCGACAGCGGGTACAGATCGACGATGTCACGCGGCGCCATCGGCAGCGCCGACAGCTGCGCCTGGGTCAGGTTGGCGAGGTTGAAATCCGAGGGTGTCACGCCACCTGCGCCGCTCGCGCAGCAATGTTCGATCAGGCGTTGCAGTTCGCGGCGATAGGCCTCGGCCAGCGCCTCGATGGTCTCGGCGCGGTACATGCCGGTGCCGAAGGTCCAGGTCAGTTCCAGCTCACCGCCGAGAACCTGTCCGTCGACGCTCAGCCAATTGCCCAGCGGTGCCTGTCCATCCTGATTGGCGCCAGTGCCGTCGCTGCTTGGCAAGAACAACGCGCCTTGCTCGGCGCTGAACGCGCCGTCGAACTGACCGAGGTAATTGAAGGTCACCCGTGGTTGCGCCAGCGTCTGCAACTCGGCAGCACGCGTGAGGTAACGCAGCACGCCATAACCGATGCCTTTGCCCGGCACGGCGCGCAGTTGCTCCTTGATCGCACACAGCGATGCAGCGGGATTGGCCTGCGGGGTCAGGCGCACCGGGAACAGGCTGCTGAACCAGCCGACCGTGCGGCTCAGGTCGATGTCGTCGAACAGGTCTTCACGACCATGGCCTTCGAGCTGGATCAACACCGAAGGCTGCTCGCTCCAGTCACACAACACCCGCGCCAATGCGGTCAGTAACAGGTCGTTGATTTGCGTGCGGTAGGCCGCCGGGGCGACTTTCAGCAGTTTGTCGGTCAATGTCTGGCTCAGGCGCGTACTGGCGCGGGCAGCCTGGGCGCGGGTCTGGCTGTCCTCGGCGAAATCCCGTGGCAGTGCCGCGTCAGCCGCCGCCAGGGTCTGGCGCCAATAAGCGCTTTCGGCCGCCAACGTTTCGCTCTGTGCATAACGATGCAACTGCTCGGCCCAGTTGTGCAGCGAACTGCTCTGGCCCGGCAACACCGGCGCCGTCCCCGCCGCCAATGCCTGGTAAGCCTGCTGCAAGTCCTCAAGCAGAATGCGCCACGACACGCCGTCGACCACCAGATGATGGATCACCAGCAACAAGCGCTGCTCGGCGTTCGGCAGGTTGACCAGCACCGCGCGCAGCAAGTGCCCGCGTTGCAAATCCAGGCTGCGCTGCGCCGCGTCGGCCACGGCCGGCAAGGCATCGAGGCTGTCCAGCTCGCGTACCCAGAGCAATTCGGCATCACCCTGCGGCTGCGGCAGTGCCTGCCAGTGATCGCCCGACTGCACAAAGCTCAAGGCCAGCGCTTCGTGCTGTTCGACCAACGTCGCCAGCGCCTTGCGCAAATGCACGGCGTCCAGCGCCAGGGTCGGTTGCAGCATTACCGACTGATTCCAGTGCTGACGCTGGGCAATCGGCGTCTCGAAGAAGCGCACCTGAATCGGCAGCAACGGCAACGGCCCGCGTGCCACAGGTGCGGCGACGGCAGCCGGTTTGGCTTCGATCAGTCTGGCCACGGCAGCCAGTTGGCCGATGGTCTGTTTTTCGAACAACTGCTTGGGGCTGAGCTTGATGCCCTGGCGCTTGGCCCGGGCGATGATCTGCAAGCTGAGGATCGAGTCGCCGCCCAGTTCAAAGAAGTTATCGCTGCTGCCGACCCGCTCAAGCTTGAGCACCTCAGCCCAGATCGCGGCCAGTTTCTCTTCGATCTCACCGACCGGCGCGACGAACTGCTGGCTGACCACGCCGGGCACTGGCAAGGCACGCTTGTCGAGTTTGCCGTTGGCGGTCAGCGGCAGCTTTTCCAGCAACACTAACTGCGCCGGCACCAGGTAATCCGGCAGCCGCGCCTGCAATTGCTCGCGCAGATCCTGCGCCTGCACCTTCGCGCCCACTGCCGGCACGCACCATGCCAGCAGTTGCAGGCGCGCCGGATCGTCATCCAGTGGCAGCGCGAGCACGGCGGCTTCGCTGACACCGTCGAGGCTGAGCAACACCCGCGCGACTTCCGCAGGCTCAACACGGTAGCCGCGCACTTTGACCTGGTCGTCGGCACGACCGATGAATTCCAGCGCCTGCTTGCGGTTGCGCCGGACCCGGTCGCCGCTGCGGTAGACCCGCGCGCCCGCTGCGCCGAACGGGTCGGGCAGGAATCGTTCGGCGGTCAGCGCCGGCTGATTCAGGTAGCCAAGGGCAACGCTGTCGCCACCGATGTACAACTCACCAGCGACCTGATCGGCTACCGGGTTGAGCACATCGTCGAGCACATAGACATGGGCACCGGCCAGCGCTGCGCCGATCGGAACACTACGCGCCTGGGCGGGGAGTTCTTCGACCTCATGGGTCAGCACACCCACGGTGGTTTCGCTCGGCCCGTAGTGGTTGATCAGGCGGCAGCCCGGCTTAAGTTGCTGAACGCGCTCGACCAGCGCCGGCGAACAGGCTTCGCCGCCGACGATCAGCGCGTGTTCCGGCAACGCATCGGCAGGCTTGGCCGCCTGCAACAGCGCGGCGAGATGTCCGGGGACGATTTTCAACACGCCAACGCGATGGCGGGCCATGTATTCGGCAAAGCGATCCGGATCGAAGCCGAGTTCTTCCGGCAGCACATGCAGCAATCGGCCCGAGCACAACGCGCCGAACAGCACCGTGAAGCCAAGGTCGGCGGCGATGGTCGAGACCAGCGCCATGCTCGCCTCCGGCGCCGGCGCCAGACGCTCGAGTACACCGCGCACATAACTGCCCAGCGCGCCGTGGCTGACCAGCACGCCCTTGGGTTGCCCGGTGGAACCGGAGGTGTGAATCACGTAGGCCGGCGACTGCGCATACAGCGTCAGCTCAGGCGCGGATGCCAGCAGCGACTGCCATTGCCCCGGCGCAAACTCCAGACCCTGACAGCCCTCAGCCGCCAGTTCGCTGAGCCGTGCGTCGCCTTCAGCACCGATCAGCGCCCGCGCCTGCGCAGCGCCGAGCATCTGCTTCAGGCGCGCGCTTGGCGCCTTGACGTGGAGCGGCATGTACACCGCGCCAGCCTTGAGAATCGCCAATACGCAAGTCAGCCAGTCCAGCGAACGTTCCAGCAGCACCGCCACCGGTTCGCCGACATTGACGCCCTGCGCACGCAAATAATGGGCGAGACGGTTGGCTTGTTCATCCAGCGCCTGGAAAGTCACCGTTTGCTTGAGATCCCGAGCGGCCAGCGCCTGTGGCTGCCGCGCCACTTCACGCGCCCAGTGTTGCAACACCGTCAACGCCGGTTCGCGGTGAATGGCAAGCGCAGCAGGCCGCCGCGTGGCTACGGTGTGCAATGGCGCCTGCGGCGAGTTGAGCAACTGTGTAAACAGGTCCAGCAACATCGGCACAAAACCGGCGACCGTTTCCGCCCGATAGAGATCGCTGGCGTAGGTCATCTGACCGTGGATCAGTGCGCTGTCGTCGGTGATGTCCAGGGCCAGATCGAAATGCGTGCCGTCCTTGGCCAGCGGGTATTCGCCGACAGTCAGGCCGGGCAAGGCCATCGAGCGTTGTTTCTGCATGCCGACGTTCTGGTTGAACTTGGCCTGGAACAGCGGGTTGTGGCCCAGGGTGCGTTCGGCGACCAATTCGTCGACGAGTTGCTCGAACGGCAACTCCTGATGTGCCTGTGCGCCGAACGCCGCTTCACGCACCTGCGCGAGCAAATCGGCGAAACTGCCGCGCTCATCGACCTGGCAACGCAGCACCTGGGTGTTGACGAAGAAACCGATCAGTCCCTCGACTTCGGCGCGGCCACGGTTGGCATTCGGCACGCCGACACGAATGTCGCGCTCGCCGGCCAGACGCGAAAGGAACAGCGAGAACCCGGCCAGCACCAGCATGAACAGGCTGATGCCCTGGCTGCGGGCGAAGACGTTGAGCTGTTGCGACAGGTCGGTGCCGAAATCAAAGCTCAGGGTCTGTCCTGCAAAGCTTTGCGTCAGCGGTCGGGCAAAGTCCGGCGCCACTTCCAGCAGCGGATGTTCGTCGCCCAATTGCTGACGCCAGTAGTCGAGCTGGCGTTCACCCTCGCCGGCCTCCAGCCAGCGCCGCTGCCAGATCGCATAGTCGGCGTATTGCAACGGCAGCGCCGGCAATTGCGGCTCGCGCTGCAGGCTGAACGCCTGATAGCACTGCACGAATTCCTTGACCATGACGTCCATCGACCAGCCATCGGAGACGATGTGATGCATGCTCACCACCAGCACGAACTCATCGTCGGCCAAAGCAAACAGGCTGGCGCGCAACAGCGGGCCGTGGCGCAGATCGAACGGTTGCGCGGTGACGTCTTGCACGTGTTGCGCGAGCAGTTCTTCGCGCTCTTGCGCGGCGGTGCCGGTCAGATCGAAGCGTTGCAGCGCAATACTTTGCTGCTCGAGGATCAGCTGATGCGCTTGATCGCCGTCGGTGTGAAACACCGTGCGCAACACTTCATGGCGCGCCAGCAGATGATCGAACGAGCGGCTCAGGGCTGACTCATTCAGCGAACCTTTGAGACGCAAGCCAGCGGCCATGTTGTACGCGGCGCTGTGCGGTTCCAGTTGCCACAGGAACAGCAGGCGTTGCTGGGCGAACGACAGGGGAATCTGCCCGCAGTCGTGGCGGCTGACCGGCAACGGCAACAGGCTGAAGTCCTTGCCCTCCTCGCGCAGTTTGGCGAGAAACAGCCGACGCTGTTCCAGCGGCAAGCCGACGAACCTTTTTGCAATACGTTCCGCCATCGTGCCGCTCATACTTCTTCTCCTTGCAAAGCATTCATGAACTGATCCATGTCGGACCAGTCGTCGTCGCCGCTCACCTCGGCCAGTTGCCCGAGCACCTCGGCCAGATCCGCCAGCAGCGGGTTTTCGAACAGGCTGCGCAGTGGCAGCACCACGCCCATCTGCTCCTTGACCCGGGCAATCACCTGCGCGGCCAGCAACGAATGGCCGCCCAGTTCAAAAAAGTGATCGTCCAGGCCCACACGCGGCACGTGCAGCACCTCGGCCCAGACCTGCGCCAGACATTGTTCAGCCGGTGATTGCGGGGCGCGGTAATCGCCCTGCAACTGCGCAGGATCCGGCGCTGGCAAGGCCTTGCGGTCGAGCTTGCCGCTCGGCGTCAGCGGCAGGTTCGCCAGCAACAGCAGATGCCCCGGCACCATGTAATCCGGCAGGCTGGCTTGCAGCGCGGCGCGGGTCTGCTGACGGAATGCCGCTTGCGTCGCCGCGCTGGCGAGCACCGCAGGTTCTGTCACAACGTAGGCGACCAGTTGCGCACCGCCCGCGAACGGCACCGCCAGCACCACTGCTTCGCGAACGCCCGGACATTGCTGCAGGCGCGATTCGATCTCGCCCAGTTCGATGCGGAAGCCGCGAATCTTCACCTGATGATCGACCCGGCCGACGTACTCCAGCGCGCCATCGCCGCGCAGCCGCGCACGGTCGCCAGTGCGATACAGGCGCTGGCCGTCGGCAAACGGGTCGGCAATGAAACGCTCGGCGCTGAGGCTCGGTTGGCGGTGATAACCGCGCGCCAGACCCGGCCCACCGATGTACAACTCGCCCACCGCGCCTTGCGGCAGCAGGTTCAGATCATCGTCGAGCACGTACAGACGCCGCGCTGCCAGTGCGTGGCCGATCGGCATGCCGCGCCACGACACGTCTTGGGCGGTCAGCGCGGTGCAGTCATGAATCGTCGAGACCACCGTGGCCTCGGTCGGGCCGTAGGTGTTGAGCAGGCGCACATGGCCGAGCCCGGCCTGTTGCCACAAGCGCAAACCGTCCACCGCCATGGCTTCGCCGCCAACGTGAATCTGCCGCAGCGCACCGAAACTTGCCGGGGGTTTCGCCGCGTATTCCTGCACCAGCCAATACCAATAAGCCGCCGGCAGGTCGGCCAGAGTGATGCCCTGATCGTGGATGACCTGATGCAAAGTCGCGCTGTCCCACAACGGCGCGTCGCGCATGACCACGCTGGCGCCGTGGCACAGCGGTGGGAAAAACTGCTCGACGAAGCCATCAAAACTGCTGGTGGCGAATTGCAGAACCCGGTCGCCTTCGCGCAAATCGCTGTAGTCGATGGCGCGGGCGATGAACTCGCTCAGCGCGCCATGACTGACCGCCACGCCTTTCGGCCGCCCGGTGGAACCCGAGGTGTAGATCACATAAGCGAGGTTGTCGGCTTCGACCGTGACCGGCAGGTTGCCGCTCTGCTCGCTGGCGGGCAACTGCTCCAGGCACAGGCATTCGATGCCGTCGAGCGGCGGCAGGCTGGCGAGGCTTTGCCGGTCGCCGAGCAACAGTTTCAGGCCGCTGTCAGCGAGCACGTGGCGCAGGCGTTCGGCCGGGGTCTGTGGGTCCAGCGGCACATAGGCACCACCGGCCTTGAGCACCGCCAGCAGCGCCACCGCCAATTCCAGCGAACGCCCCAGCGCGACGCCGACCAGCACGTCCGGGCCGACACCCTGTACGCGTAATTGATGGGCCAGACGATTGCTGCGGCTGTTGAGTTCGTCGAAGCTGAATGCCGGCGCAGGCGCAGTGGCCAACCGCACCGCCGGCGCTTGCCCAGTGCGCGCGACCTGCGCTTCGAACAGGCTTTGCACGCTAATGAAACGAGGCGCTGGCGCGGTGGCCTGGATCATGGCGTGGCGTTCGTCTTCGGCAAGCATCGCCACTTCGCCGATCAACTGCTGCGGATCGCGGCACACCGACTGGAGAATGTTGCGCCAATGCCCGGCCAGCGCGGCGATGGTTGAAGCATCAAAAATATCCGTGGCGTAAGTGAAGGCAGCAAACAATTGCTCGCCCTCCTCGCGAGTGTCGAGCATCAGGTCACTGGTGGCCGCATGTTGCCGGCCGCTGCCGGCCAGTTGCTCCTCGCTCAGATAGCCCACGCGCAAGCCGGAAGCGAGTTGCGCCTGGTGCAAATCGGTGACCAGCGGCTGATGGTTGAACATCACCTGAAACAGCGGATTGTGGCTCTGGCTGCGCGCCGGTTGCAGGGCTTCGATCAGGGCGTCGAACGGCAGATCCTGATGGGCCTGGGCGCCGAGGGCGGCCTGGCGCAGGTTCTGCAGCAACTCGGTGAAGGGCGTTTGTGCGGTGACCACGCTGCGCAGAATCTGCGTGTTGACGAAGAAGCCGATCAACCCTTCGGTTTCACTGCGGGTGCGGTTGGCGATCAGCCCGCCGACACGAATATCGGTCTGGCCGCTGTAGCGATGCAACAGGGTCTTGAACGCTGCCAGCAACACCACGAACAAGGTTACGCCCTGACGCTGGGCAAGGTTTTTCAGCTCTTCGCGCAGGGCTGCGTCGATCACCGTTTCCAGGCGTGCGCCCTGATGGCTGGACTGCGCCGGATAGGCGCGATCGGTGGGCAATTCCAGCACCGGATGTTCGTCGCCCAGTTGCGTGTGCCAGTAGTCCAGTTGCCGCTCGCGCTCACCGGCCTCCAGCCAGCTGCGCTGCCACAGTGCGTAGTCGCGGTAATGCACGCTCAACGGCGCCAGCGTCGGATCACGCCCGGCGACCAACGCGTCGTAAGTGCGCATGAGTTCGTCGATCAGAATGTTCATCGACCAGCCGTCGGCGATGATGTGATGCAGGGTCAGCAGCAACACATGTTCCTGCTCGGCCAGGCGCAACAGACGCAGACTCAGCAGCGGGCCATTCTGCAGGTCGAAGGCCTGCGTCGCCTCGGCCATCATGTGCTGCTGCGCAAGCGGCCAGCGCTGGGCTTCGGGCACCGTGCTCAGGTCAGTGACGGGCAGTTTTAGTGGCTTTGGTTCGGCCACGCGCTGGAAGGCCCGCTCGCCATTCTGGCCGAAGGTGGTGCGCAAACATTCGTGGCGCGCCGCCAGACGGCTGAAGGCCTGCTCCAGTGCCTCGACTTGCAACTCACCATCCAGACGCACAGCCATCGGCAGGTTGTAGGCGGCGCTGGTCGGCTCCAGTTGCCAGAGAAACCACATGCGCTGCTGCGCGTAAGACAGGCCGTCTCGCTCGGCGATGCCGTCGCAGGCGGTCATGGGAAGCTGCGCAAAATCGATGCCTTCGCGGGCCATGCCGGCGAGGAACAGACGGCGTTTGTCCTGGGGCAATTCGATAAAGCGGCGGGCTAGTTTCTGTGCGTCTGCGGCATTCATGCGTGGAGTCCTTGCTGATCGGCGGCGTGACCTGGAGACCCGGTCGTATCAACAAGAACGAATGGCCCGCGCGATGATTTAGCGCGCCAGCGGCAATCACGGCCCGACGGTTCAAAGGCCAGACAGACAAATGCCGAAGCCGGTACAGGCCCGGATTCGGCATTTGAGTTGAAGGGTTGCGAACAGGTCAGCGCACGTCCTGCGAATGCCCCTCGGCCATGGCCACGATGACTTTGCGCGGCCCTTCGAACGGTGAGCGCGCGTGAGCCGAGAGCATGTTGTCGAGCATCAGCACATCGCCCTCCTGCCAGGGGAAACTGATCGCACAGTCGTCGAGCACCGCGCGAATCTGCGCCAGCACTTCGTCTTCGATCGGCGAGCCGTCGCCGTAGTAGACATTACGTGGCAGGTCTTCTTCGTCGACGATGTCGAGCAAGCTTTCGCGCACGTCCGCTGGCAGGTTGGAGATGTGAAACAGGTGCGCCTGATTGAACCAGACGTGGTCGCCGGTCACCGGATGCACCGCCACCGCCTGACAGATCTGGCGCGTGCGCAGCTCACCGTCGTCCTTCCACTCGCAGACAATGCCGTGAGCCTTGCAGTAGGCCTCGACGACTTCACGGTCTTCGGTGTTGAACACGTCTTCCCAGGCCACATCGAGGCCATTGCCGAAGTTGCGCACGTACATCAGGCCTTTGCTGACGAAACGCTCGCGGATCGCCACCGGGATGCGCCGGTACACTTCGCGGCTGTCGGCAATCGGCGTCTCACCGCCGGACCTGGCGGCGATCATGCTGTAGAACCAGATCTTCATCGGCCAGTCGCGGGAATAGGCCTGCTCGTTGTGCAACGGAATGCTCTGGTGCGCCGGGTATTCGGTGGAGGTGTACACGCCTTGGGTGACGTTGGTGCGCGGCGTCGAGCCGAACTCGTAGTTGAGCAATGGATGGCCGAAACTCGCGGCAAACTGGCGGAACTGCTCGGCGCCGTCGAGGCGAAAACCGCGAAACAGCACGCCACCGTCGCGCAGCAGGTGCTCGTCGACCAACGCCTTCAATTCATCGAATACCGCCAACAGATCGGTGTCGGCATCGCCCGCCTCGACCAGCAGCGGCAAGCGCCCGCGCTGCGGCAGCAGTGGCCGCACGGAAAACCCCAGAGCAACAGCCATGACTGGCCTCCTGAAAATGATAGATGGGTCGCGTCTCAGAACGCCGGTTGCGCGGCCTGCGCATGGCGCCGGTGATGCACTTCCAGATGCGTCTTGATCGTGCGAATGACCCGCGCTTCATGCTCATGAATGAAGAAATGCCCGCCGGTCATCATGTCCACCGAGAAACTGCCCAGGGTCTCTTTGCTCCAGCCGATCAATTGTTCGGTGGTGGCGCGGTCTTCCTTGCCACCGAGCACGTGCACCGGGCAATTGAGCAAGGGCCGCTCGGCAGGCGTGAAGCGCCCGCACATCATGAAATCGGCGCGCAGCACCGGCAGGGTCAGGCTCATCAGCTCTTTATTGGCGAGGACTTCTTCGCTGGTGCCCTGAAAAGTGCGCAACTGTTCGATGAGTTCTGCATCGCTGCGCGGTTCGGCAAAGCCTCGGTCGTAATCGCTGCGCATGGACGGTGCGGCGGTGCCGGAGGCGAACAGCGCCAGCGGCTCCGGCACACCCAATTCGCGAAAGGCATGGGCCATTTCGCAGGCGAGCAATGCACCGAGGCTATGCCCGAACAACGCATACGGGCCTTGCAGCCCCGGCTTGTGCTCGCGCGCCAGTTGCCGCGCCAGTGCGCGCATGTCGGTTTGCAGCGGTTCATCGAACCGCGCGCCACGTCCCGGCAGTTCCACCGGTTGCAATTGCAGCCACGTCGGCAGTTGACGCCGCCAGCGGCTGTAAACCATGGCGCTGGCGCCCGAATAGGGCAGGCACAGCAATGTCAGCTTGGTCACCGCGCTTTCCTTGAAAAATGTGTCTGCAAGAAAGACGGATCACTCGCCGGACAAATTAGTCGCCCGGTCGCTAAATTCCCCCGCCAGCCGCTCGTTGCCTGTTCAGGAAAAAAACAACAATCGCGAGGGAATCACCGTGGACCTGCAGAGCATTCTGGGCAAGTTGTTCGCCAACGCCGGCGCGGTCGGCATCGAGGGCGTTTTCCAGTTCATCTTCAGCGCGCAACAGGCGTACTGGTACGACATCAAGACCAGCCAGCGCACGGAAATCGGGCGCCATCCAAGCCCGGACGTGACCATCGAAGTGGCGCAAAAGGAATTTCTCGGGATCATGGCCGGCGTGGTCAATGTCGAGGAACTGTTCGCCAGCGGGCGCCTGAAGATCGGCGGCAACATGGGCCTGGCGACGATGTTGCCGCAGATCATCGACCACGCTCGCCAGGGTGGCGGCACGGTGGAAAAGGTTGACATGAACAAGCGCTACCCGACGCCACCGCGCTTCAGCGAAAAGCTCACTGCCGCGCTGCCTCGGCAGACCAGCATCGAACGCCGTGCGCGCGAAGGGTTGAGCCGGCACGAATTCGAAACCCGGTATCTGCCCAACGGCATTCCATTGGTGATCAGCAATGCCCTGCACGACTGGCCATTGTTCAGCCTGAGCCGCGAGGAATCGCTGGTGCATTTCGCTGAACTGCAGGGCATCACCCGCCATGGCGATTATGTGAAGAAGACCTTTTCCACCGAGCGTGATTTCCGCTCGACCTCGATGGCCGAATTCATCGCCTCGCTGGACAGCCCGGCGGTCAAAGGCGCGGATGGCGAGCCGCCGGCGTACATGGGCAACAACATCCTGCCCGCGCAATTGTTGCAGCAGATCCAGTACCCGCCCTACTTCGACACGTCGCTGTTCATTCCGCCACGTATCTGGATCGGCCCCAAGGGCACGCTGACGCCGTTGCACCGCGATGACACCGACAACCTCTTCGCCCAGGTTTGGGGGCAGAAAAAATTCACCCTTGCCGCACCACATCATCGCGAAGCGCTGGGCACCTGGTCGACCGCGCCCAAGGGTGGCCTGGATGGCTGCGATTTCAACCCGGACGCGCCGGACTATGAGCGTTTCCCGGCAGCGCGGGAGGTGACGTTTTTGCGGGTGACGCTGGAGGCTGGGGATCTGCTGTTTTTGCCAGAGGGCTGGTTCCATCAGGTGGAGTCGGTGTCGACTTCGCTGTCAGTCAACTTCTGGGTCGACTCAGGACGCGGCTGGTAACCCCATTTCCTGTAGGAGCGTAGGAGCTGACGAGTGCAACGAGGCTGCGATCTTTTGATCTTGATCTTGATCTTCAAAATCCAAAGTCAAAGTCAAAAGATCGCAGCCTCGTTGCACTCGTCAGCTCCTACAACAGGACTGTTATTTCAAGTGACGGAAACTTTGAAACGCGGAAATCAGCACCACCGCCCCCGCCGCAATCGCCAGCCAGAAGCCGCTGCGCGCGCCAAACGCATCGACCAGCGCGCCGGAACCGGCGGCGCCGATCGCCACGCCGATGCTCAGTCCGGTCACCAGCCAGGTCAGGCCTTCAGTCAGTTTGGCCGGTGGCACGATGCGTTCGATCAACGCCATCGCCACAATCAGCGTCGGTGAGAAGAACAGCCCGGCGATAAATACCGCGATCGACAAGCCGAGAATATTGCTCGCCAATAACAGCGGCAGCGTGGTCACTGCCGTCGCCACACCGCCGTAGAGAAACAGGCGCGGCAGCGGCAGTTTCGAACGCATCGCACCGAAGGCGATGCCGGCCAGGCATGAGCCGATCGCGTACACCGACAAAACAATACTCGCCGCTGCCGGCTGGCCCTGATGTTGAGCGAAAGCGACGCTGACCACATCGATGACTCCGACGATCACGCCCATCGCCAGCATCAACGCCAGCAGCCATTGCACGTCGGTCGAGCGAATGATCGAGCCCTGATGCTGCGACTCCTGCGCGTGCACCGGTGGTTCGGTGCTGCGCTGGGCGACAAACGCCGTCACGCCGATGGCCAGGGCCAACAGCGCCGCCAGCGGCCCGGCCTCGGGAAACACCGCGACCGACAAGCCCACCGACAGCGGCGGCCCGACGATAAAACACACTTCGTCGAGCACCGACTCCAGGGCATACGCCGTCTGCAATTGCGGCTGGCCACGGTAGATTTCAGTCCAGCGCGCCCGCACCATCGCCGACATGCTCGGCATGCACCCGGCCAGCGCGGCAAAGACGAACAAAGTCCAGTCCGGCGCCTGCAAACGCGTGCACAGCAGCAAACTCAATAACCCGCCGCCACCGGTCAGCGCTGCGATCGGCAGCACCCGCCCCTGACCATAACGGTCCACCAACCGCGATACCTGCGGCGCGCAAAACGCCGTGGCCAAGGCAAACGTCGCCGCCACCGCCCCCGCCAGCGCATAACCGCCGTTCAACTGCGCAAGCATGGTGATGAGGCCGATGCCGGTCATGGAAATGGGCATGCGCGCCAGCATCCCGGCCAGCACAAACGCACGGGCGCCGGGGGCGGTGAACAATTCGCGGTAGGGATTTGCCATCGATTGCAGCCTCATCAGGGGCGGCCAAGTTGCCATAGCCTTGAATGCCGTGGAAGCGCGCAATTGTTAGCGGTCTGTGAAGGCCCCTTCGCTCGCACATTCGAAATGCCGTCCCCCGGTGGGAGCGAGCCTGCTCGCGAAGGGGCCGGCGCAATCACCGCATCCAGCAAATGAACTCTCAGCGTCTGCCATCAGTCAGCTACTTAAGTCTCTGGAACCAAGGCGCGAATCGTCATGCAGATTTCCCTCGCTCATCAGGTGGCGCTGGTCACGGGTGCCAGCTCCGGCATCGGCCATGCCGCCGCCAAAGCACTCGCTGCGGCCGGTGCTGCGGTCGTGATCAACTACAACAGCAGCGCTGAACCTGCGGAAGAACTGGCCGCGCAAATCAACGCCAAGGGCGGCAAGGCCCTCGCTATCGGCGCCGATGTTTCGAAAGAGGACGAGGTCGAGCGGCTGTTCGCCGAGACCGTCGAAGCCTTCGGCTCGCTGGACATTCTGGTGGCCAACTCCGGTCTGCAAAAAGACGCTGCCGCCGTGGACATGACCCTCGACGACTGGAACACGGTGATCGGCGTCAACCTCACCGGGCAGTTCCTCTGCGCACGGGCGGCGTTGCGGATTTTCCAGCGTCAGGGCGTGCGCGAAGGCGTGTCGCGCGCGGCGGGCAAGATCATTCACATGAGTTCGGTGCACCAGCGGATTCCATGGGCCGGGCATGTCAATTACGCGGCGTCCAAGGGCGGCGTCGATCAGTTGATGCAAAGCCTTGCCCAGGAAGTCAGCCACCAGCGCATCCGCATCAACAGCATCGCGCCCGGTGCGATCAGCACGGCTATCAACACAGAAGCCACTGAAGGCGCGGCCGGCGACAAACTTCTTGAGCTGATTCCGTACGGGCGCATCGGCGATGTCGAGGATGTCGCCAACGCAGTGGTTTTCCTCGCTTCCGACCTGTCCGATTACATCGTCGGCACCACCCTGTTCATCGATGGCGGGATGAGCCTCTATCCGGAGTTTCGCGGCAATGGCTGAGCCTAAAGTGGAACAACAAAGTCCCATCGGTGCCCACGGCATCATCGGCGACATGCGCAGCGCCGCACTGGTCAATGACAAGGGCAGCGTGGATTTTTTCTGCTGGCCGGAGTTCGACAGCCCGACGATCTTCTGCTCGCTGCTCGACACCCCGCAAGCAGGGATTTTCCAGCTCGCGCCAGACTTGCCGGACGCGCGCCGAGAACAGATTTATCTGCCCGACACCAACGTCTTGCAGACCCGTTGGCTGAGCGAACACGCGGTGGTGGAAATCACCGATCTGTTGCCCATCGGTGACGATGTCGACGCACTGCCGCTACTGATGCGCCGGGTGCGCGTGGTCAGCGGCTCGGCGACGTTCAATCTGCGTTGCGCGGTGCGCCACGACTACGGCCGCGCCGACACCCGGGCAGAAATGGACGAAAAAGACGTAACGTTTCACGCCGCTGGCCAGCCGTCGATACGCCTGGCTTCAGATCAGGCACTGCAAATCGATGCACAAGCGGCCGTCGCGCAGTTCACCCTCAAGCACAATGAAACCGCCGCGTTCATGCTCGGCGGCAGCGACGATCCGCGTTTTGCCAAAGGCGCCGGCGAGTTGTGCATGGAGCGCACCCTCAAATACTGGCGCGGCTGGATCGGCCAATCCAACTATCGCGGGCGCTGGCGGGAAATCGTCAATCGCTCCGCCCTCGCCCTGAAACTGCTGACCTCGCGTCGCCACGGTGCGATCCTCGCCGCCGCCACCTTCGGCCTGCCGGAAACCCCCGGCGGCGAGCGCAATTGGGATTACCGCTACACGTGGATCCGAGATGCCTCGTTCACCGTTTACGCGTTCATGCGCCTGGGCTTTGTCGATGAAGCCAACCACTACATGCAATGGCTGCGCGGACGGGTGAGCGATTGCTGTGGCAAACCGATGAAACTCAACATCCTCTATGCCATCGATGGCCAGCAGGAATTGCCGGAAACCGAGCTGACGCATCTGGCCGGCCACGGCGGCGCGCAACCGGTGCGCATCGGTAACGGCGCTTATGACCAAATCCAGCTGGATATCTTCGGCGAGCTGATGGACGCGGTGTATCTGGTCAACAAGTACGGTGATGCGATCTCCCACGAAGGCTGGCGGCATGTCGGCGAAGTGGTCGATCAGGTCTGCGAAAACTGGCAGAGCGAAGATGTCGGCATTTGGGAAATGCGCGGTGAGACCCATCATTTCCTGCACTCGCGGCTGATGTGTTGGGTGGCGCTGGACCGGGCGATCCGTCTGGCTTCCAAGCGTTCGCTGCCGGCGCCGTTCGCCCGTTGGGATGACACCCGGCAAGCGATCTACACCGACATCTGGGAAAACTTCTGGGACGAAGAACGCGGGCATTTCGTTCAGTACAAGGGCGGTACCGCACTGGATGGCTCGATGCTGCTGATGCCGCTGGTGCGCTTCGTCAGCGCCAAGGATCCGCGCTGGCTGTCGACTCTGGAAGCAATCGAAAAAACCCTGGTGCGTGACGGCATGGTCTATCGCTATCGCAACGAAGACGCCAACATCGATGGCCTCAGCGGCACCGAAGGCGCGTTCGCCGCGTGTTCGTTCTGGTACGTCGAATGCCTGGCCCGCGCCGGCCAGGTGGAAAAAGCCCACCTGGAGTTCGAGCAATTGCTGCGATATGCCAATCCGCTTGGGCTGTACGCCGAAGAGTTCGACAGCCATGGGCGGCACCTGGGCAACACGCCGCAAGCGCTGACGCATCTGGCGTTGATCAGTGCAGCGAGTTTTCTTGACCGCAAGCTGAGTGGCGAGAAGAGTTCCTGGCAGCCGTAGGGCTGTTTTTTCGTCAGCGCATGTCAGACCGATCCCTGACTGGACGGGATTTTTCCACAACGGGCCTGCATGCCAGCCAACGGCAACAGGCCCATACCCAACGTGAAACCTGCACGGCGGTTATGTCTGGCGACAGTCTGTGTAAAAACTGCGCCTACAAAAGCCACACACGTTACGTTGAAACGCTTCCCGCTACGTACGCTTACACGCCGAAATACCTTGTTGCCAGCCGTTACATCCACACCTACCATCCAACGCAATGGTCGAGATAAGAAGCCAATACCTCAGTCAGTTCCCTCTCCCTCTGGGAGAGGGCTAGGGTGAGGGGCTTTTGATCTTTTACGGGCACAGCGGAGCTGTCCAACCACACCCGAATTCAAGGAAGCGGAATGCCTCATCACGTCCAGCGCACCATCGACTCCCCTCTTCGCACCGGGCTGAGCCGCACCCAGCTCTGGGAAGCCGCCGACAAGGGCTTGATCAAATGCTGGGAAATCGGCCGCCAGCGCGCCGAACGCTTTCCCGAACTGGCCCAGCGCTGCCTGGCCGATGAACTGCCGGTGCTTGGCTGGAAGGGTGGCGTCAGTCGCAGCCTGAAAAAAAACGAGAAGTACGGCTCACTGAAATATCTGGCGCAGTGGCAGGGTCTGCGCGGTGAGGATCTGGATATTGATCTTGCGCAGGAGCGTTCTCTGATGTGTTCGCGGACGAAGATGAAGGTGACGTTTACGCCGGATCGGACGAAGTATTTCAATCAGGTGGCGGAAGTTGAGGCTTAAGGAGAAGCAGAGATGGTCGATTTGCATCAGGAGTTTCAAAGCAGCGGTTTCTTTCACGAAGCGCGTATTGATCGTCGCTCTGCGGATGCCTTGGTTGGTGTCGCAGCGGGACTTGCCGCCGACGGTAAGATCAACCAGCAGGAAGCAGAATTTCTCAAGACATGGATTGAAACTCATCTGGTTCATCTAAGCGATCCGGTGGTTAACATCCTTTACAAGCGCCTTGCGGAGATGCTCAGCGATGGCGTGCTGGATTCGGATGAATCAGTGGAGCTTTTGGGAATGCTTCATCAGTTTGCCGGGCTGCCCGTAGGGTCAATCCAAACCTTTACAGCGCCAAATGCCCTACCCTTCGATAATCCTTTCCCAACCTTGAGCTGGATGGATCGCGTCTTTCTTTTTACCGGCGTCATGGCTTACGGGCCGCGCAAGGAATGCGAATTGCGCGTGACTGAGCGAGGAGGACTGATCAGTGGCGCCGTCAGCAAAAAAATTCATTATCTGGTGGTAGGCAGCATCGGTAATGAGCAATGGCTTCACAGTACTTATGGCACCAAGATCAAAAAAGCCGTCGAACTTCGGGACAGCGGCGTACCGATAGCAATCATCAGTGAAGACCATTGGCAAAAAGTGTTGTTTGGATAGCCTTAGGTCATTGGTCGATCTTCATCAATAGGACCCAAAACGCCTGAAGGCATTGGATCTGTTACAACGCTGACCGAAAACCGCTCCCGATAAGCCTGCGGCGTCACGCCAATCGCTCGCAGAAAACTGCGCCGCAGCGTCTCTTCACTGCCAAACCCGCAATTGGCGGCGATGCGTTTCACCGGCAAACCGGTATCGCTGAGCAGTCGGCGGGCGGTTTCGACGCGGATCAATTCGATCGCCCGCGCCGGGGTCTGGCCGGTGTCGGCGCGGTAGTGGCGGATAAAGCTGCGTTCGCTCATGCCGGCCTGTTCGGCGAGGGTCGGGATGCCGAGGTCGCAGGTCAGGTTCTCGGCGATCCAGGCGTGCAGTTCATCGAAGCGGTTGCCCTGTTGTTGCAGCGACAGCGTCACGCTGAACTGCGACTGTCCGCCCGGGCGTTTCAGGAAGACGACCAAGTGCCGGGCGACGTCGAGGGCGATATCGCGGCCGAGGTCTTCTTCGACCATGGCCAACGCCAGATCGATGCCTGCCGTGACACCGGCGGAAGTCCACACCGGGCCGTCGTTGATGAAAATCGGATTGGCTTCCACGTGCAGATTGGGATGTTGCGCGGCCAGTTGCTCGCAGCGCGTCCAGTGGGTAACCACGCGGCGGCCATCAAGCCAGCCGCTGGCGGCGAGCAGAAAGGCCCCGGTGCATACCGAAGCCACGCGCCGGCAGTGAGTGCCGTGCTCGCGCACCCAGTCGACCAGTTGCGAGTCTTCGGCGGCGGGATAAATGCCCCAGCCGCCGGCGATGATCAAGGTGTCGCTGGGCGTTTTTGGCAAGGGTTCGGCGAGCACCGCCAACCCCGCCGATGACATCACCGCCCCGCCGCCGCTGGCGATCACGCTCGGCGCATAGGGCGTGGGCAAACCGCGCTGGCGGGCCAGATCGTTGGCCGAGGCGAACACCTGCAACGGCCCGGTGACATCAAGAATCTGCATATTGGCAAACGCGAGGACGTGAATGGCTTTAGGCATTTGGCGTAATTCGTGGGGTTATTGGCGTATGCGCCAGAACCTACCCGCCTACAGTGAAGTCGTCCACTTCTTTCAACGGAGCAAGAACGATGACGCTGCAGATCGGTTTTATGTTATTCCCGCAGGTCCAGCAACTCGACCTCACCGGCCCCTACGACGTCCTCGCCTCGTTGCCCGGCGTGCAGGTCCACCTGATCTGGAAGGATCTGATGCCAGTGACATCCAGCACCGGGCTGCTGCTGAAACCGACTACGACTTTCGAGGATTGCCCGGATCTGGACGTAATCTGCGTGCCCGGCGGCAGTGGCGTCGGGCCGTTGATGGAAGATCAGCAGACGCTGGACTTCATTAAACATCAGGCCGCCCAGGCACGTTACGTGACCTCGGTGTGCACCGGCTCGCTGGTGCTTGGCGCGGCGGGCCTGCTGCAGGGCAAACGTGCGACCACGCACTGGGCCTATCACGAGTTGCTGCCGACGCTGGGCGCGGTTGCCGTGAAAGATCGGGTGGTGCGCGACGGCAATCTGTTTACCGGTGGCGGAATCACCGCCGGGATCGATTTCGCCTTGGTGCTGGCGGCGGAACTGGTCGATGCCGACACGGCGCAACTGGTGCAGTTGCAACTGGAATATGCCCCGGCACCGCCGTTCAATGCCGGCAGCCCGGACGTGGCACCGAGTGCGGTGGTCGATGAAGCGCGGTTGCGCGTGGCGCCGTCGTTGAAGCTGCGTACCGAGATTACCGAACGCGCAGCGGCCAAACTGGGCCTGCGCTGATATCCAGCCGAATGCAAAACCTGTGGGAGCGAGCCTGCTCGCGAAGGCGGAGTGTCAGGCGCCAGTGACGTCATCTGGAAGACCGCATTCGCGAGCAGGCTCGCTCCCACATTTGATTTGTGTCTGGCATGACTGCCACACCTTCACTTGTCCCACCTCCCTCGCCCGTGTAGAAAGCCCCTTCCAGAAATCTCGCACAAGGACTTTCGATGAAGGCGCTGCCCTGGCTCTATCTCGCGCTGCTCGGCCTCGGTTACGGACTGGCCCTGAGCTACGGCCAGCTCGGTTGGCTGGCATTGATCTCCGTGGGGCTTTTGCTGTTCGCCGCGTTCGCCGTGCGTCAGCAAGAGGTGCCGGTCGCGCGTTGGCTCGGCCATGGCCTGTTCATCGTTCTGGCCGTGGCACTGGCGATGCACTGGCTGCCGGGCTTCGCCAACGGCCGGGTGATCAATCCGCAACGTTTCACTGACAACGCCGTGCCGTTCGCGATGTACTTCAATCTCGACAAACCGCTGGTGGGCTTCTGGTTGCTGCTGGTTTGTCCGTGGATCGTCGCGCGGCGTTCGTTGCGCCTGACGGTCTATGCCACCGCCCTCGCCCTGACGCTGTGCGCGATTCTCGCCCTCGGCGGCGCGCTTTTACTCGGCGTGATCGCCTGGGCACCGAAATGGCCGGATCAGGCCTGGCTGTGGGTGCTGAACAATCTGCTGCTGGTGACGCTGGTCGAGGAAGCGCTGTTTCGCGGCTATATACAGGGCGGACTCAGCCGTCGCCTCAAGCACCTGCCCTACGGCGACAACCTCGCACTGCTGTCGGCATCGCTATTGTTCGGTCTGGTGCATGTCGGTGCTGGCTGGACCTGGGTGTTGCTGGCGGGACTGGCCGGGGTCGGCTATGGTCTGGCCTACCGTTTCGGCGGACTGGGCGCGGCGATCGCCACCCATTTCGGCCTGAATCTGTTGCACTTCGGCCTGTTCACCTATCCGATGCTGGCCAGTTGACGCAAGCGCGGTTTTGCGACGGCGTACTTAAATCTGAAAAAAAACTTCAATAAAAACCTGTCGGCGCCGACAACCATTCAAAGCCTTGCGGATTGAAAAACCATGCGTAACAACCAGCCCATTACACAACGCGAGCGGACCTTTCCAGCTCAGCAACGGTTGATTTCCACCACCGATGCCAAGGGCATGATCACCTACTGTAACGACGATTTTGTCGAGATCAGCGGGTTTTCGCGGGAGGAACTGATCCGTGCGCCGCACAATCTGGTCCGCCACCCTGACGTGCCATCGGCGGTGTTCTCGCACATGTGGGGCACACTGAAACAAGGCTTGCCATGGATGGGCATCGTCAAGAATCGCTGCAAATCCGGTGACCACTATTGGGTTAACGCCTATGTCACACCGGTGTTCGACGGCAGCCAGGTGATCGGTTACGAGTCCGTGCGCGTCAAGCCCACCGCCGAACAGATCCGCCGCGCCGAAGCGCTCTACCAACGCATCAACCAGGGCAAGTCGGCGATTCCATCGACGGACAAATGGCTGCCGCTCCTGCAGGACTGGCTGCCGTTCATTCTGGTCAGCCAGCTGAGCTTCATGATCGGCGCGACGCTGAACTCGCAGTGGGGCTTCGCCCTCGCCGCCGGTCTTTCGGTGCCGTTGGGCCTGATGGGCCTGCAATGGCAGCAACGCGGGCTCAAGCGCCTGCTGCGCCTGGCCGAACAGACCACCTCCGACCCGCTGATCGCGCAGATGTACACCGACAGCCGTGGCGCCCAGGCGCGTCTGGAAATGTCGATCCTCAGCCAGGAAGCACGCCTGAAAACCTGTCTGACCCGCCTGCAGGACACCGCCGAGCACTTGACCGAACAGGCCAAGCAGTCCGACGCCCTGGCACACAACAGCTCAACCGGCCTGGAACGCCAGCGCGTGGAAACCGAACAGGTCGCCACCGCCGTCAACCAGATGGCCGCCACCACCCAGGAAGTCGCCAGCCACGTACAGCGCACCGCTGACGCCACCCAGGAAGCCAACCGCCTGACCGGCCGCGGCCGCGACATCGCCGGCGAAACCCGCGAAGCGATCCAGCGTCTGTCGGTGGTCGTCGGCGAAACCGGCCTGACCGTGACGCAACTGGCCAAGGACAGCGACGAAATCGGCGGCGTGGTCGACGTGATCAAAGGCATCGCCGACCAGACCAACCTCCTCGCCCTCAACGCTGCGATTGAAGCAGCGCGTGCCGGTGAAATGGGCCGTGGTTTTGCGGTCGTGGCTGACGAAGTCCGCCAACTGGCGCAACGCACCAGCGAATCCACCGGGCAGATTCACGCCCTGATCGCCAAGTTGCAGCAGACTGCCTCCAGCGCCGTGCAAACCATGGAAGCCGGGCATCGCCAGGCTGAAGAAGGCGTGGCGCGGGTCCTGGAAGCGGATCAGGCACTGGTCGGCATCAGCGAAGCGGTGGCCAACATCACCGACATGACCACCCAGATCGCCGCCGCGACCGAAGAGCAAAGTGCCGTGGCTGAAGAGATCAGCCGCAACATCAGCAATATCTCGGAACTGGCCGATCAGACCTCGGAACAAGCGCACAACTCGGCGTTGCTCAGTGAAGAACTGACGAAGACGGCCAACACGCAGTATTCGTTGGTGGCGCGGTTTAACCGCTGATTGGAAGGCTGGAATGAAAAAACCCGGATGGCGTGAGCCTTCCGGGTTTTTTCTTGTGTCAATGAACTACTCAATAGGATTTGAGTAGGTTGAGACTGTGCTTGAGTAGTTCAGTCATGCATTGCGCCGCCTGCCAAACCCAGACATCTAATATTGAACTTCATCAGAAAGTTTTGCGCTGCACATTCGGAAATCCTGGCGGAAATCCACAGAACACAGCGTATGTCTACTGTCAGGTCTTACAGTAGACATTCAAGTTTCAGGGGCATATCTATAAATCGTTGAACAGATGGTTTTCATTATCACGATATGACCAAGGAGCTAAAAAATGAGCAAACATAGCATCCTCATCCCAAAACCAGGTGCCATTCCAAAACAGTCTAATGTTTTCACTTGGCAATTCGGCACCAACCCTGAAACAACGGCCAATATAATTTCTTTTGAACTACGTCATTTTATTCCGACGGGCGAAAAGAGCTGGTCAATCTCAGGATCTACAGGAACGCTGGAGGAGAAGAACATCTTTCTCTACTCTTTCTCGATCCCCTATACCAGTGACGCCCCGTTCCATAAAACTTATACGTTAGAAGACGGGCTGACATTCCAGCACGGCCACTCGTCACCTGGACCCTCTGGGTTTTATGGATTTACTTATGTTGATGCTGATGAAGCCACGGTCACTATCGACATCCATCCCACCAAGGGGATTGCTAAAGGTACATTTGAAGCAAAGTTCAAAAGCCATGGATACCGAACGCAGCCTATAGGTACTTTCAACTTGCTTAGGGATGATTTGTGATTTTTCGCGACAACGTTTCGATCAGATTGCATCCCCGCCCTTTTAGCCGTATGGCGCTTCGCGAACAGGCTCACTCCCACACTGGATCTGCGCTGATCACAGATTAGGTGCCAGACACCAATCCCCTGTGGGAGCGAGCCTGCTCGCGAAGAGGCCATAACAGCCAGCGAAATTATTGAGGCAACTTCAGCTTATCCAGCAGTCGATTGACCAACAGTTCGTTGAGCATGATCACCTGTTGCAGCGCCAGCAGTGGTTTGCGTTCCGGGCCGCCTATCGAGTTGGCGATGTTACCGGCCATGGCATGCGCGTATGAAAGCGACTCGCAGGCCTCGACCAACAGGGTTTCGTCATCCAGCGTGGGGTCCACGACATAGACCGGGCGATATTTTGGAGAGCTTGGTGGAGCGGCCAGATCTTCGGGTTTGAGGTAGTAATCGAGGGCGCGGTCGGTGGCTTCCTGGATTTTTTGCGGATCGAGAGCGCGGTCGTGGGGGGGGTGGCGGGTTGGGGGTGACTTTGAACATGGGCGTACTCCGGTTTCGAATATTGGGAGCCAACACCCTCGCTACCAAACGAAAGGTGGTGGTCATACGCAGGTTGGTAGACCGGTCGAAACAGGAAACCCGGCGCTCACAAAGGAGCCCCACGCATGCCCACCATAAAAGTCGAGCCCCGAAACGGGACTGCATACGGTGACGCTATACAACGGTTTCGACGCGGGCTACCAAACCCCATCACTGTTTCTCAGTGACAGACAAACGATATAGCCCGCCGCCTAGACGCGTAAGCCGGCGGATTCTGGCGTAGGCGTAGGCAATGGCGCAAGGAGTTGTAGCCGGGATGGCGTAACGGGTCGTGTAGTTTAAACATTGGTATTTGATGATGTTTAAGTTCAGAGATTGCCTCTGACAGGCAGGTGGTTTGATGTCGTCTGGAAGGGAGCTTTCGCGAGCAGGCTCGCTCCCACAGAAAAGCAAGGCAGCGCAGCTGCCCGCGGCGAAGCCGCACCACTCAACAATGAGCGCAAGCTCGAGTGCTCTTGATCTTGATCCACCGGCGACGTCGGAAGGCTGAGTGGAGGGATTGATCCGGGCGTGGGAGCGCAGCGACCGTCTGGCGCAGCCAGACACAGCGGAAGGAGGTGCAGCGAAGCAAACCGGAGCCGCTGCGCCCGGATCGATCCCGGAGCGAAGGGACCCGAGCTTGCGAGGGCCGAACGCAGGAGCTAGCGTTTTTTGCTTACTTTTTTTGGCGCTTGTAAAAAAGTAAGTCGCCGTCAGGCGAAACCGCCAGCCGCAGCTCCCGAAGCAACGGATATGCCCCCAAAAGCAAGATCAACAACTACCCCCTCACCCCAAAGATGGCGAAGGGAAAGGGAGCAGATCTTCATGCAAGGCAAAATCCCGGCCCGGCTCAAAATCAGTCACCGAGAAATTCAGCCACCTTCTGCGCAGCACCCGCCAAATGATCGGAATGCGCAAAGCCAGAAGCCTTGAGCGGCTTCAAATCATGATCCCCCGCCACCAACCAAAACACCTCAATCCCCGGCGCTAACGAATAGCCCTCAACCGCCTCGCGATTCCCCAGAGCGTCCCGCTCTCCCTGCACAATCAACGCCCGCGTGCGCAACGAAGCCAAATGCTCAACCCGCGGTTTCTCCGGCTTCCCCACCGCATAAAACGGATACCCCAGACATACCAACGCATCCACCCCCAACTCATCCGCCACCAGACTCGCCATCCGCCCGCCCATCGACTTGCCGCCAATCGCCAACGGCCCAGCGACATGACGCCGCACAACCGCAAACACCTCCCGCCAACATTCCTGCAACTTGCCAGCAGGATTCGGCGGCCGCTTAACCCCATCCACCCGCCGCTGCGCCATATACGGAAACTCAAAGCGCAACACGTTGACCCCAAGCCCGGCAAGGCGCCCAGCCATGTCGTTCATCCAGTCGCTATCCATCGGCGCCCCCGCCCCGTGCGCCAGAATCAGCGTTGCCGAAGCCTCACCAACAGCGACATCCCACAACCATCCATGATCGAGCACACACTGCGCCCATTGATCCCCGTCAATACTGGCCTTGTGCTGTTTGTCCATGCTTGCCTCGCTTTTAGTCTGCCTATAACTCCAGGCGAAGGATTCGCGTCGTTTGCGCGCGCTCACTTCGGCTGAACCGTGGATGGGGAACCATGAACACTTCTATCAGTACCGCCTACAACTACAAGGTGGTCCGCCAATTCGCCATTATGACGGTGGTGTGGGGCATCGTCGGCATGGGCCTCGGGGTTTTTCTCGCGGCGCAATTGGTCTGGCCGGAACTCAACTTCAATTTGCCCTGGACCAGTTTCGGCCGTCTGCGCCCGCTGCACACCAACGCGGTGATCTTCGCCTTCGGTGGCTGCGCGCTGTTCGCCAGCTCTTTCTATTCGGTGCAACGCACCTGCCAGACGCAATTGTTTGCGCCGCAAATCGCCGCGTTCTGCTTCTGGGGCTGGCAACTGGTGATCCTGCTGGCGGCGATCAGCCTGCCGCTGGGTTACACCAGCTCCAAGGAATACGCCGAACTGGAATGGCCGATCGACATCCTGATCACCATCGTCTGGGTCGCCTACGCGATCGTGTTCTTCGGCACGATCATGCAGCGCAAGACCAAGCACATCTATGTGGGCAACTGGTTCTTCGGCGCGTTCATCATCACCGTGGCGATCCTGCACATCGTCAACAACCTTGAGTTGCCGGTGAGTTTCACCAAGTCCTACTCGGTGTACGCAGGTGCAACCGACGCCATGGTGCAGTGGTGGTACGGCCACAACGCTGTGGGCTTTTTCCTCACCGCCGGTTTCCTCGGGATGATGTATTACTTCGTGCCGAAACAGGCCGAACGTCCGGTGTATTCGTATCGCCTGTCGATCGTACACTTCTGGGCCTTGATCACCCTGTACATCTGGGCCGGCCCGCACCACTTGCACTACACCGCGCTGCCGGACTGGGCACAGTCACTGGGCATGGTGATGTCGCTGATCCTGCTGGCACCGAGCTGGGGCGGCATGATCAACGGCATGATGACCCTCTCCGGCGCCTGGCATAAGTTGCGCAGCGACCCGATCCTGCGCTTCCTCGTGGTGTCGCTGGCGTTCTACGGCATGTCGACCTTCGAAGGTCCGATGATGGCCATCAAGACTGTCAACGCCCTCTCCCACTACACCGACTGGACCATCGGCCACGTACACGCCGGCGCACTCGGCTGGGTGGCGATGATCTCGATCGGCGCGCTGTACCACATGATCCCGAAAATCTTCGGCAAAGCGCAGATGCACAGCGTCGGCCTGATCAATGCGCACTTCTGGCTGGCGACCATCGGCACCGTGCTCTACATCGCCTCGATGTGGGTCAACGGCATCGCCCAGGGCCTGATGTGGCGCGCGGTCAACGAGGACGGCACGCTGACGTATTCCTTCGTCGAAACCCTGGTGGCCAGCCATCCGGGCTTCGTCGTGCGACTGATCGGCGGGGCGATTTTCCTCAGCGGCATGTTGCTGATGGCTTACAACACCTGGCGCACCGTGCGGGCCTCGCAGCCTGCCGACGTCGTCGCTGCCGCGCAGATGGCCTGAGGAGTCCGCCATGAAACACGAAACGATTGAAAAGAACGTCGGCCTGCTGATGCTGCTGATGGTGTTCGCCGTGAGCATCGGCGGCCTGACCCAGATCGTCCCGCTGTTCTTCCAGGACGTCACCAACAAACCGGTGGAGGGCATGAAGCCATACACCGCGCTGCAACTGGAAGGTCGCGATATCTATATCCGCGAAGGCTGCGTCGGTTGCCACTCGCAGATGATCCGTCCGTTCCGCGCCGAAACCGAACGCTACGGGCACTATTCGGTGGCCGGCGAAAGCGTTTGGGATCACCCGTTCCTGTGGGGCTCGAAACGTACCGGTCCGGACCTCGCCCGGGTCGGCGCGCGTTACTCGGATGACTGGCACCGCGCGCACTTGTACAACCCGCGCAACGTCGTGCCGGAGTCGAAGATGCCGGCCTACCCGTGGCTGGTCACCCAAGCGGTCGACAGCAGCCACACTGAAACCAAGCTGAAAACCATGCGTACCCTCGGCGTGCCGTATACCGATGACGACATCAGCGGCGCGGTCGCCAGCCTCAAGGGCAAGACTGAAATGGACGCCCTCGTTTCCTACCTGCAAGTGCTCGGCACTGCAATCAAGAGCAAGAGGTGAGCCATGGTCATTGAAATGAGTGCAGGCCTGATTCGCGGTCTCGGCACGGTCGTGGTGTTCGTCGCCTTCGTCGGTTTGACGCTTTGGGTGTTCAACCGCAAGCGCACCCCGGAGTTTGCCGAAGCACGTCTGCTGCCGTTCGCCGATGAACCGCAACCCGACACTACCCAAGCACCTGAAACAAGGAGTACCCGGCCATGACCACCTTCTGGAGTACGTGGATCTGCGTACTGACCATCGGCAGCCTGATCGGCCTGACGTGGCTGCTGATCGGCACGCGCCGGGGCGAGACCAAGGGCAGCGTCGACCAGACCATGGGCCACAGCTTCGACGGCATCGAGGAGTACGACAATCCGCTGCCGCAGTGGTGGTTCATGCTGTTCGCCGGCACGTTGGTGTTCTCGGTGGGTTATCTGATTCTCTATCCGGGCCTGGGCAACTGGAAAGGCATCCTGCCCGGCTATGAGGATGGCTGGACCGGCGTGCACGAATGGGAAAAGGAAATGAACAAGGCGGACGCCCGGTTCGGCCCGATCTTCGCCAAATTCGCGGCGATGCCGCTGGAAGAAGTGGCCAAGGATCCGCAGGCGCTGAAAATGGGTGGTCGTCTGTTCGCCTCCAATTGCTCGGTGTGCCACGGCTCGGATGCCAAGGGCGCGTTCGGCTTCCCTAACCTCGCCGACAGCGACTGGCGCTGGGGCGGCGATGCCGAGACGATCAAGACCACCATCATGGGCGGCCGCATGGCGGCCATGCCGGCCTGGGGCGAAGTGCTCGGTGAGGCCGGGGTGAAAAACGTTGCCGCCTACGTGCGCCACGAACTCGCCGGCCTGCCGCTACCCGCCGACAGCAAGGCAGACCTGCAAGCCGGACAGCAGGCGTTCAGCACCACGTGCGTGGCTTGCCACGGCGCAACTGGCCAAGGCACCCCTGCCATGGGCGCACCGAATCTTACCCACCCGGCCGGCTTCATTTATGGCACCAGCCTGACCCAACTGGAGCAGACCATTCGCCATGGTCGTCAGGGGCATATGCCAGCGCAGAACGAATTGCTGGGCAACGATAAAGTGCAATTGCTAGCCGCTTATGTGTACAGCCTGAGCCACGGATTGAACACAGAAAAACTGATAACTGAAGACACCAAGAAACAGTAATTGCGTACACCACTGCCGCAGCTTTCTCGCTGCGGCAGTTTCCCGCCCCTTTGCGACGCATTGTCGCACCCCTTGGATCCTCTCCTTTCGGAACCCCGGATTCGGGTCTACGCTTCATCGAAGCGGACCGGCTGAAGTCGGTTTCCAGATCAATCCCGAACGATGCGCGCCGTGATCCGGTTGATGGATTCGCCGCAAACGCAGGTAGATAACGGCTGTTGCGCCGATTGCCCGCAATTTCCCGATCACGACCTGTGAACGGGCACCGTTGACGGCGATCCGGATTGCGAGCTTTTTACGCGCACTGCGACATTTTTTCAGAGGCCATTTTTGACCCTACGCGGCGCATGGAAAGGCCGCAGAATCAGCGTTGGAAAGCATTGACCCAGGTCATGGCGCGTTGCAATGACCCCCTGCTTTATACATACTTGCGGCCGATTTTATCCCTATAAAAATACCCAAACCGTGGAACCTTAGAATGAGCACAGCAATCAGTCCGACTGCTTATAACTATAAGGTAGTCCGCCAGTTCGCCATCATGACGGTGGTCTGGGGGATCCTTGGCATGGGGCTCGGTGTCTTCATCGCCTCGCAACTGGTCTGGCCGGAACTGAACTTCGGTCTGCCGTGGACGAGCTTTGGACGCTTGCGCCCGTTGCACACAAACCTGGTGATTTTCGCCTTCGGCGGTTGTGCACTGTTTGCCACTTCCTACTATGTCGTGCAGCGAACCTGCCAGACGCGACTGATTTCCGACAGCCTCGCGGCCTTCACCTTCTGGGGCTGGCAAGCGGTCATCGTCGGCGCCATCATCACCTTGCCGCTGGGTTACACCACCACCAAGGAATACGCCGAACTGGAATGGCCGATCGCGATTCTGCTGGCGATTGTCTGGGTCACTTACGGTCTGGTGTTCTTCGGCACCATCACCAAGCGCAAAACCAAGCACATCTATGTGGGCAACTGGTTCTACGGCGCGTTCATCGTGGTCACCGCGATGCTGCACATCGTCAACCACATGTCGCTGCCGGTCAGCCTGTTCAAGTCGTATTCGGCTTACTCCGGTGCCACTGACGCGATGATCCAGTGGTGGTATGGCCACAACGCGGTGGGCTTCTTCCTGACCACCGGTTTCCTCGGGATGATGTACTACTTCGTGCCGAAACAGGCCGAACGCCCGATCTATTCCTATCGTCTGTCGATCGTGCACTTCTGGGCGCTGATCACCCTGTACATCTGGGCCGGCCCGCACCACCTGCACTACACCGCCCTGCCGGACTGGGCACAATCGCTGGGCATGGCGATGTCGATAATTCTGCTGGCGCCAAGCTGGGGCGGCATGATCAACGGCATGATGACCCTGTCGGGCGCCTGGCATAAGTTGCGCACCGACCCGATCCTGCGCTTCCTCGTGGTGTCGCTGGCGTTCTACGGCATGTCGACCTTCGAAGGGCCGATGATGGCGATCAAGACCGTCAACTCGCTCTCGCACTACACCGACTGGACCATCGGCCACGTACACGCCGGCGCCCTCGGTTGGGTAGCGATGATCTCGATCGGCGCGATCTACCACATGATCCCGAAACTGTTCGGCCGCGCGCAGATGCACAGCACCGGGCTGATCAATGCGCACTTCTGGCTTGCCACTATCGGCACCGTGCTCTACATCGCGTCGATGTGGGTCAACGGCATCACCCAAGGCCTGATGTGGCGTGCAATCAACGATGACGGCACCCTCACCTACTCGTTCGTCGAAGCGCTGCAGGCCAGCCACCCGGGCTTCATCGTCCGCGCGCTGGGCGGTGCTTTCTTTGCCAGCGGCATGCTGCTGATGGCTTACAACGTGTACCGCACTGTCCGTGCGTCGGATCCGGTTGAAGCCGAAGCCGCCGCCAAGATTGCCGTCGTTGGAGCTCACTGATGAAGCATGAAGCTGTCGAGAAGAATATTGGCCTGCTGGCCTTCTTCATGGTCATCGCCGTCAGCGTCGGTGGCCTGACCCAAATTGTTCCGCTGTTCTTCCAGGACGTCACCAACAAGCCGGTCGAGGGCATGAAGCCACGTTCGGCGCTGGAACTGGAAGGCCGCGACGTCTACATCGCCAACGGTTGTGTCGGCTGCCACTCGCAGATGATCCGCCCGTTCCGCGCTGAAACTGAACGCTATGGCCACTATTCGGTCGCCGGTGAAAGCGTCTGGGACCACCCGTTCCTGTGGGGCTCCAAACGTACCGGCCCGGATCTGGCCCGTGTGGGCGGTCGTTACTCCGATGACTGGCAGCGTGCGCACTTGTACAACCCGCGCAACGTGGTCCCCGAGTCGAAAATGCCGGCTTACCCGTTCCTCGTGGAAAACAAGCTCGACGGCAAGGAAACCGCGAAAAAAATGGAAGTCTTGCGCACCCTCGGCGTGCCGTACACCGACGAAGACATCGCCGGTGCACAGGATGCCGTGAAGGGCAAAACCGAAATGGACGCGCTGGTGGCCTATCTGCAAGGCCTGGGCACCATCATCAAAAGCAAACGGTGAATCTGATGGATATCGGGATGATTCGAGGCCTGGGCACCGTGGTCGTGATGGTGGCCTTCATCGGTCTGGCCTTGTGGGTGTTCAGCCCCAAGCGCAAGTCGGAGTTTGACGACGCGACCATGCTGCCTTTTGCGGATGATCCCGAAGCCATCAAGCACGTCGAGCAAGCTTCTAGGAGTAACAAAGAATGACTACATTCTGGAGTCTGTACGTCACAGTCCTCAGTCTCGGTACGATCTTCGCCCTGACCTGGCTGCTGCTGTCGACCCGCAAGGGCCAACGCAGCGAACAGACGGACGAGACGGTCGGCCACTCCTTCGACGGGATCGAGGAGTACGACAACCCGCTGCCGAAATGGTGGTTCATGCTGTTCGTCGGCACTATCGTGTTCGCTCTGGGCTACCTGGTGCTGTACCCGGGTCTGGGCAACTGGAAAGGTCTGCTGCCGGGCTACAACTATCTGGATACCGAGAAACAGACCGCGTTCGCCAACGGCCAGACTGGCTGGACCGGCGTCCACGAGTGGGAAAAGGAAATGGCCCGTTCGGACGCGCGCTTCGGTCCGATTTTCGCCAAGTTCGCGGCGATGCCGATCGAGGAAGTCGCCAAGGATCCGCAAGCACTGAAGATGGGCGGCCGTCTGTTCGCGTCCAACTGCTCGGTGTGCCACGGTTCCGACGCCAAGGGCGCCTATGGCTTCCCCAACCTGACCGACGCCGACTGGCGCTGGGGCGGTGAGCCGGAAACCATCAAGACCACCATCATGGGCGGCCGCCACGCGGTGATGCCGGCGTGGGCGGAAGTGATCGGTGAGCAAGGCGTGGCCGATGTGGCTGCTTACGTGGTGACCAATCTCGACGGCCGTAAATTGCCGGAAGGCACCAAGGCCGACCCGGCCAACGGCCAGAAACTCTTCGCCGCCAACTGCGTGGCTTGCCACGGCCCTGCCGGCAAAGGCACGCCGGCCATGGGTGCGCCCGACCTGACCCATCCGGGCGCATTCATCTACGGCTCGAGCTTCGCGCAACTGCAGCAGACCATCCGTTACGGTCGTCAGGGCCAGATGCCTGCGCAGGAACAACTGCAGGGCAATGACAAGGTGCACCTGCTGGCGGCGTATGTTTACAGCCTGTCTCACGGTGAAAAAGCACCGGAGGCGAAGGCTGAGTAAGGCCAACGCTTGAAGCAAAAAAGGCCCCGCCAATGGGAATTGGCGGGGCCTTTTTTCATGCTGGCATTCATGATTCGAAACGCTTGCTCAATGGACCTGAGCTGCGATGCACGGTAGGTTTTTTTCGCCCCGATAATCCATATCGGGTCCACTTCAAGGATGAAGCCCAATGTCGAAAGATCACCAAAGCGCACTGCAAAATCAGCCTCAACCCGGCTCTACCCATAGGGCAGGGTTCGAACGAACATCTGTGAAACCGTTACTCGAGGTATCGCAGCAAACCATGAACAGCCCCGGCGACGGTGGCGGACTCGACGGCCTCGGCGGCGGTAGATTGCTCTGACAAGGGCAGCAAAAACACCGAATTTACGCCCTGTATCCAGTGCCTCACGCCTTGGCGGGAGGCGCCTTCGCCGGTGCCCTTATGAAATTGACAAACCGATCGTCCCCGACCTGCCTTTTCGATTGCGGTGAAAACCTCAAAATAGTAACGTTCCTACATCAGAATTTCTGGAGGCCAAACATGATGGCCATCACCACCATTTCCAGCCGCGAGTTCAATCAGGACACCAGTGCAGCCAAAAAAGCCACGCGTCAAGGTCCAGTAATCATTACTGACCGAGGCAGGCCTGCCCACGTATTGCTCAGCATTGAGGAGTACCAGAAACTGACCGGTTGCGAGACCAGCATCGTTGAGCTACTGGCGATGCCGAATGCGCTTGAAATCGAATTCGAACCCGAGCGCGCTGTAATCACTCCTCGCAGCGTGGACCTTTCCTGATGTTCCTACTGGATACCAATGTAGTTTCCGAGCTGCGGAAAAAACAAGCCGACAGGCATGTGGTGAAATGGGCAAACAGCGTTTCCCCAGCCAGCCTGTATCTATCTGCAATCACTGTGCTGGAACTGGAAACGGGCGCCCTGCGTATCGAACGTCGTGACCCTTCACAAGGCCAGCTGCTGCGCAACTGGCTGGAACATCACGTCAAACCGGCGTTCTCTGGAAGAATCCTGCCTGTCGATACCAGCGTCGCCACCCGGTGCGCACGATTGCATGTTCCCGACCGCAGCAGTGAATGCGACGCCTTGATCGCCGCCACCGCGCTTGTGCACGGGCTTACGCTGGTAACTCGCAACATTGCGGACTTTCAACTCAGCGGCGTCAATCTGATCAACCCATGGATCGCTGCCAATAACTGACTGCTGAACACCCCGCCCTATCACCGGCGGGGCTTTTTTCATGGGCGTTGGGCAAAGATTGAATGCACAACCGTGGTATCGATCAGCGTCCGCTCACGCCACTGGTTGTTCTTCACCAGATAGATCTGCAAATGCTTGCGATCCTCGGTGAAATTCGCAGTCAGGTAGGTTTGCTGAGAGGTGCTTCCGCTGAGATACATGGGGACGCTGCCCTCCCAGTAGGAACTTCCTCCCTCGGTATGCAGGTGGCCGGCGAAAATGGCCGTCACCTGGTACTTGTTGACCATGTCATGGAAACGCTTCTTTTGCTCGGGGCTGCCCTGGTGCCGCAAGGGTTTATGCATATTGATAATGATGGCGTAGCCCGACGCTCGCGCCAGTCGCAGATCGGTCTCGAGCCAGTCCAGTGCGTCGTTGATTTCGAACGTCGTCGGGTTCAACGGATGAGCAATCCGGGTAGTGTAGGTCGGCTCGTTATTGAGCTGAACCATATGCACTTCGCCGATATTTTTCGAATAGGCGAGACTACCGGAATACGTCCTGCTCAGAAAACCGTCAGTGATTTTCAGATCAAAGTTATCGACTTTACCTTCATGATGTTCTTTGAACTCGACAATACTTCCTGCAGCACAGTTATTGGTAAAGCAATCATCAACATTGTTTTCATAGTCGTGATTACCCAAGCCGTAAAGATATTCACCATTGAAGTGCCTGTTCAGCGAATCCTTCATGAACGAGCGCTGCCAGCCATGACCAAAAGCGGTTATATCGCCATTGATCATCAAAGGAACCTGCGCTTGAGAGCCGTGTTGATTTCTGAATTCGGCAATGCTCGCAAGTTGGGTTTCAATCAGCCATTTCGAGCGCGCCGTGAATTCTGAATCCGATTCGGGCTCGCGGATATCGGTCTTGTCTGTCCATGGATATTGAGTATCCGAAGTAAAGACCATATGTTTCGGCATACCAGCTGTAGCCTGAGCGGTAATAGCCGAAGCTACCAGACAAGCACCCATAAAGATGCTCATGAATTTATTCAAAGCCATGCTTGAAATTCCATTTCAATTAATTTTCGGTACGCAAAAGAAGTTTCGCGCGAACAGAACTTATTCGAATACAGCGAAAACTTCAAAGCCTTCACCTACAACAATCGAGTGAATATATTTCAGACCCAACAACTTACAACATACGAATCAATAGAAACCCGTAGCGTCCGGCCTGAGTTGTCGCCTGGACGAAAACAATCACGGGTGTTATTCAACTTGCGAAATCAACGGCAGTGGCGTGAACAAACAATTGAAAGGATGAACTAGCCACTTCGGCAAAAGCGTCCATACTCAACAAGTCAATTGATCTGCGTCAGGCTTTTGCGCAATCGCTACACCATCCGCATTTTTTACCCAACGCGACCAAAGGTCGCACCCTTGAGCCAGAGCGGCAGGCGTATCATCGCGCTACTGCAACAGCCTTTTTGACCTCGGTTGGCACGTATCGACCGAGGCATTTTTCCACTGCCGTGGGATGCAATGATGAGCAATCAGATTCCGGTACACGACGTCACGCCACCGAGCAAGAACGCGAACAACAGCGTCGATCTTTATGCCTCACGAGAAAAAATCTACACCCGTGCCTTCACAGGCCTGTTCCGCAATCTGCGGATGCTTGGCGGTGCGGCGTTGTTTCTGCTGTATTTCGGCACGGTGTGGCTGAACTGGGGCGGTCATCAGGCGGTGTGGTGGAACCTGCCGGAGCGCAAGTTCTTCATCTTCGGCGCGACTTTCTGGCCACAGGATTTCATCCTGCTCTCGGGCCTGTTGATCATTGCCGCGTTCGGCCTGTTCTTCATCACTGTCTATGCCGGGCGTGTCTGGTGCGGTTATACCTGCCCGCAGAGCGTGTGGACGTGGATTTTCATGTGGTGCGAAAAGGTCACCGAAGGCGACCGCAACCAGCGCATCAAGCTCGACAAGGCGCCGATGAGCGCCAACAAATTCCTGCGCAAACTGGCCAAGCACTCGCTGTGGCTGTTGATCGGTTTTGTCACCGGCATGACCTTTGTCGGCTACTTCTCGCCGATTCGCGAACTGGTCATCGAGTTCTTCACCGGCCAGGCCGATGGCTGGTCGTATTTCTGGGTCGGTTTTTTCACCCTCGCCACGTACGGCAATGCCGGTTGGTTGCGTGAGCAGGTGTGCATCTACATGTGCCCGTATGCGCGCTTCCAGAGCGTGATGTTCGACAAGGACACGCTGATCGTTTCCTACGACCCGCGCCGTGGCGAAAGCCGTGGGCCGCGCAAGAAAGGCATCGACTACAAAGCCCTGGGGCTGGGCGATTGCATCGACTGCACGATGTGCGTGCAGGTCTGCCCGACCGGCATCGACATCCGCGATGGCCTGCAGATCGAATGCATCGGCTGCGCGGCGTGCATCGACGCTTGCGACAGCATCATGGACAAGATGGATTACCCGCGCGGGCTGATCAGCTACACCACCGAACACAACCTCTCCGGGCAGAAAACCCATAAACTGCGACCGCGCCTGATCGGCTACGCCGTGGTGCTGCTGGCGATGATCAGCCTGTTGGTCGCTGCGTTCTTCATGCGTTCGCTGGTCGGCTTCGACGTCAGCAAAGACCGCGTGCTGTACCGCGAAAACGCTGAAGGCCGGATCGAGAACGTCTACAGCCTGAAGATCATGAACAAGGATCAGCGCGACCACACTTACCTGCTGCAAGCCGAGGGTCTGCCGGACCTGCGCCTGCAAGGCAAGCGCGAGATCAAGGTTGCCGCCGGGGATATCGTCAGCATGCCGGTCGAATTGTCCAGCGCACCGGAACAACTGCCATCGAGCACCAACGAGGTGAAATTCATCCTCAAGGACGCCGATGACGACAGCGTCCACGTTGAAGCCAAGAGCCGATTCATCGGCCCACAAATCCGTTGAGAGAATTTTGAACATGCCCGCTGCAAACGCCGCAAGTCCCTGGTACAAGCACCTCTGGCCGTGGATCATCATCGCGATTCTGGCCTGCTCGGTGGCCTTGACCCTGTCCATGGTGACCATCGCGGTGAACAACCCGGACAACTTGGTCAACGACAACTACTACGAGGCGGGCAAAGGCATCAACCGTTCATTGGATCGCGAGCTGCTGGCGCAAACCCTGAAGCTGCGTGCAGCGGTGCATCTGGATGATGTGACCGGGGAAGTCGACTTGCGCTTGAACGGTGAAAGCCAGCCGCAAACGCTGGAGCTGAACCTGATCTCGCCAACCCAGCCGGAGAAGGATCGCAAGATCGTTCTGACCCGCAGTGGCAGCGAGAGCGGGCGCTACATCGGCCAGTTGAGCGACAAGGTCGAAGGGCGGCGCTTTGTCGAGTTGCTCGGCAGCCAGGACGAGCACGTGTGGCGCATGTTTGAAGAAGAACTGGTCAGTCATGACAAGGAACTGCTGCTGGGTGATGAGCCATTGCAGGGTGCGGAAGATCTGAAGAAGTGAATCAAAATCAAGAGCCCCTCACCCTAGCCCTCTCCCGGAGGGCGAGGGGACTGATCTCGGTTGCTTGGAAGCGGGGCGTATGACAGTGACAATGTCAGCGACTGAAGCCGCTCTTCAGGCTTACACCGATCGGCTCCCTCTCCCTCCGGGAGAGGGCTGGGGTGAGGGCAAGCGAACACCCCCAATGCAAGGGCTCATACCCTCATCAATGCCATGACCACCCCAGTTCCCTGCTACCACTGCGCCCTGCCCGTCCCGTCCGGCAGCCGCTTCACCGCCGTCGTCCTCGGGCAGGCCCGGGAGTTCTGCTGCCCGGGCTGTCAGGCGGTGGCCGAAGCCATTGTCGCCGGGGGTCTGGAAAGCTATTACCAGCATCGCAGCGAAGCGTCGGCCAATCCCGAAGCGCTGCCGGTGCAACTGACTGATGAACTGGCGCTGTACGACCGCGCCGACGTGCAGCAACCCTTCGTCCGCCATGAAGGCGATCTGGCCGAAACCACCTTGTTGATGGAAGGCATCAGTTGCGCCGCCTGCGGCTGGCTGATCGAGAAACACCTGCGCACCCTGCCCGCCGTCGCCGAAGCGCGGTTGAACCTGTCCAACCATCGCCTGCACGTGCGCTGGGCCGACGCACAATTGCCGCTGAGCCAGATCCTCGCCGAGCTGCGCCACATCGGTTACGCCGCCCACCCGTACCAGGCCGACCGCGCCAGCGAACAGCTGGCCAGCGAGAATCGCCTGGCCCTGCGCCAGCTCGGCGTCGCCGGGTTGCTGTGGTTTCAGGCGATGATGGCGACCATGGCCACCTGGCCGGAATTCAACATCGACCTCAGTCCCGAGCTGCACACGATCCTGCGCTGGGTCGCGCTGTTTCTGACCACACCCATCGTGTTCTACAGCTGCGCGCCGTTCTTCAAAGGCGCGATGCGCGATTTGCGTACGCGCCACCTGACCATGGACGTTTCAGTTTCACTGGCGATCGGCAGCGCTTACATCGCCGGGATCTGGACATCGATCACCGGGGTCGGCGAGCTGTACTTCGATGCGGTCGGCATGTTCGCGCTGTTTCTGCTCGCCGGACGCTATCTGGAACGCCGCGCCCGCGAACGCACCGCTGCTGCCACCGCGCAATTGGTCAACCTGTTACCGGCCTCGTGCCTGCGCCTGGATAGCGATGGCCAGAGTGAACGCATCCTGCTCAGCGAATTGCAGGTCGGCGAGCGGATTCTGGTGCAGCCGGGCTCGATTCTGCCGGCTGACGGCAAGATCATCGATGGCCAGTCGAGCATCGACGAATCGCTGCTGACCGGCGAATACCTGCCGCAGCCACGCACGCTGGGCGATGCTGTTACTGCGGGCACGCTCAACGTCGAAGGCGCATTGACCGTGCAAGTGCAGGCGCTGGGACAGGACACGCGTCTCTCCGCGATCGTGCGCCTGCTCGACCGCGCTCAGGCGGAGAAACCGCGTCTGGCAGAAATCGCCGACCGCGCCGCGCAATGGTTCCTGATGCTCTCGCTGATTGCCGCAGCAGTGATCGGCGTGCTGTGGTGGCAACTGGACTCAGCGCGGGCGTTCTGGATCGTCCTCGCCATGCTGGTGGCGACCTGCCCGTGCGCGCTGTCACTGGCGACGCCGACCGCCCTCACCGCCGCCACCGGCACCCTGCACAAACTCGGCCTGCTGCTGACCCGCGGCCATGTGCTGGAAGGCTTGAACCAGATCGACACGGTGATTTTCGACAAGACCGGTACGCTCACCGAAGGCCGCTTGGTGCTGCGCTCGATTCGCCCGCTCGGCGCGCTCGACAGCGAGCAATGCCTGAGCCTCGCCGCTGCGCTGGAAAACCGTTCGGAACACCCGATCGCCCGCGCTTTCGGGCGTGCGCCACTGGCCGCTGAGGACGTGCACAGCACACCAGGCCTGGGCTTGGAAGGCGTGGTCGGTGAGCAACGCTTGCGCATCGGTCAGGCGCCGTTCGCCTGTGCCCTGAGCGGCGCGGCACTGCCGTCAATGCCTGATGAGGCCGGACAATGGTTACTGCTCGCCGACACTCAGGGGCCGCTGGCATGGTTCGTCCTCGACGATCGCCTGCGTGACGATGCCCCCGCCCTGCTCGCGGCCTGCAAAGCGCGGGGCTGGCGCACCTTGCTGTTGTCCGGCGACAGTTCGCCGATGGTCGCCAGTGTCGCCGCCGAACTGGGCATCGACGAGGCCCGTGGCGGCTTGCGCCCGGATGACAAACTGCAAGTGCTGCAGCAACTTCATCGCGAAGGTCGCAAAGTGTTGATGCTCGGTGACGGCGTCAACGACGTGCCGGTGCTGGCTGCGGCCGATATCAGCGTGGCCATGGGCTCGGCCACCGATCTGGCGAAAACCAGCGCCGATGCAGTGTTGCTGTCCAATCGCCTTGACGCTCTGGTGCAAGCCTTCACGCTGGCGCGACGCACGCGCCGGGTAATCATCGAAAACCTGCTGTGGGCGGCGCTGTACAATGGCCTCATGTTGCCGTTCGCCGCCCTCGGCTGGATCACTCCGGTGTGGGCGGCGGTCGGCATGTCGATCAGTTCGCTGACCGTGGTGCTCAACGCCCTGCGCCTGACTCGTCTGCCGAGCGCGCCGGCCGCCGGCAGCCCGACCCAAACCCGCCCGCTGCCGGCCTGAGCCGCGCGGGCCTGGAGTTACCGATGCCAGCTCTCTATGTGATGATTCCCGCTGCCTTGCTCATCGTCGCCATCGCCGTGTACATCTTCTTCTGGGCGGTGGACAGCGGTCAGTACGACGACCTCGACGGCCCGGCACACAGCATCCTTTTTGACGATCAGGACCCCAACCATACCGCTGCGGTGGACGAAGCCAACGCCGGCAAACCGGACGACAAGGCGCCACCCCATGCTTGAACTGGCGCCGCTGCTGGTCTCGGCGCTGATCCTCGGCCTGCTCGGTGGCGGCCACTGTCTGGGTATGTGCGGCGGTCTGATGGGCGCGCTGACCCTGGCGATCCCCAAGGAGCAGCGCAGCCGGCGCTTTCGCCTGTTACTGGCGTACAACCTCGGGCGGATTCTCAGCTATGCCACGGCGGGACTGCTCATCGGTCTGGCCGGCTGGGCCGTCGCCAACAGCCCGGCGGCGCTGTTCATGCGCGTGCTGGCCGGTTTGCTGCTGATCGCCATGGGTTTGTACCTGGCCGGTTGGTGGAGCGGGTTGACGCGTATCGAAGCGCTCGGGCGTGGCTTGTGGCGTTTTATTCAACCCGTGGCGAATCGCTTGCTGCCGGTTTACAGCCTGCCGCGTGCCTTGCTGCTCGGTGCGCTGTGGGGGTGGCTGCCGTGCGGACTGGTTTACAGCACCTTGCTGTGGAGCGCGAGTCAGGGCAATGCGCTGGACAGTGCGTTGCTGATGCTCGCTTTCGGCCTCGGCACCTGGCCGGTGCTGCTCGCCACCGGGCTGGCGGCTGAGCGGGTCACCGCGATCCTGCGCAAACGCAGCGTGCGCATGGCGGGTGGCTTGCTGGTGATCCTGTTTGGCCTGTGGACCCTTCCCGGCCCGCATCAGCATTGGCTTATGGGCCATTAAATGTGTGGCGCGGCCTTCGCGAGCAGGCTCGCTCCCACAGGTCTTGAGTACGCTGCAAATCCAATGTGGGAGCGAGCCTGCTCGCGAAGACGCCCGCACGAACAACACAAATCCTCGCCGTTGATGCAAATCAAGATGCCCTGTAACGCACTCCCCTAGACTCGCCACACTGCCAGCCTATCCGGGGGAATGCCCGCATGCTCGACGCCATTCGTTGGGACTCTGATCTGATCCGCCGCTACGATCTGGCGGGGCCACGCTACACCTCGTACCCGACTGCCGTGCAATTTCACGGTCAGGTCGGCACTTTCGACCTGTTCCACGCCCTACGCGACAGCCGTAAGGCCCAGCGGCCGTTGTCGCTGTACGTGCATGTGCCGTTCTGCGCGAACATTTGTTACTACTGCGCTTGCAACAAGGTCATCACCAAGGATCGCGGCCGTGCGCAGCCGTATCTGCAACGGCTCGAGCAGGAAATCCAGTTGATTGCCTGCCACCTCGACCCGGCGCAAACCGTCGAGCAGCTGCATTTCGGTGGCGGCACGCCGACTTTTCTCAGCCACGACGAATTGCGCCAGCTGATGGCGCACCTGCGCAAGCATTTCAATTTGCTCAACGATGACTCGGGCGATTACGGCATTGAAATCGACCCGCGCGAGGCTGACTGGTCGACCATGGGCCTGCTGCGCGAACTGGGTTTCAACCGGGTCAGCATTGGCCTGCAGGATCTTGACCCGGCGGTGCAGCGCGCGGTCAATCGCCTGCAAAGCCTGGAAGAAACCCGCGCGGTGATCGATGCGGCGCGAACCCTGCAATTTCGCTCGATCAACATCGATCTGATTTATGGCCTGCCCAAGCAGACGCCCGACAATTTCGCCCGCACCGTCGAGGAAGTGATCAGCCTGCAACCGGATCGCCTCTCGGTATTCAATTACGCGCACCTGCCGGAACGCTTCATGCCGCAACGGCGAATCAACAGCAGCGAACTGCCGAGCCCGGCGCACAAGCTGGAAATGCTCCAGCGCACCATCGAGCAACTGACCGCTGCCGGCTACCGTTACATCGGCATGGACCACTTCGCCCTGCCTGATGACGAACTGGCGATTGCGCAGGAAGAGCACACCCTGCAACGCAACTTCCAGGGTTACACCACCCACGGCCATTGCGACCTGATTGGCCTGGGCGTGTCGGCGATCAGCCAGATCGGCGATCTGTACTGCCAGAACAGCAGCGACCTCAACGCGTATCAGAACAGCCTGGCCAGCGCGCAGCTGGCGACCAGTCGCGGTCTGGTGTGCAACGCCGACGACCGCTTGCGCCGCGCAGTGATTCAGCAGCTGATCTGCAATTTCAAACTCGAGTTCGCCGAGATCGAGCAGCAGTTCAACATCGATTTTCAAGGCTACTTCGGCGCGCTCTGGCCGCAGTTGCAAGGTATGGCCGAGGATGGCCTGATCAGACTCGAGCGCGAGCGCATCGAGGTGTTGCCAGCGGGCCGATTGCTGGTGCGCTCGGTGTGCATGGTTTTCGATGCGTACCTGGAGCAGCAGAACCGCCAGCGTTTCTCGCGGGTGATTTAAGGCTTGGTCAGCAACGAGCCGACTTTGAGGTTCTGGTCAGGGTTGAGCGCCGACTGGTTCATGACTTTCGACAGGGCGAGGTTGGCGGTGATCAGGCCACTGTTGAGGGCGGCGATGGCGCCCCGCAGTGCGGCGAGCTTGTTGATCTTTTCCTCGGTGGAGAGGGTTCTGTCTGACATGACCGCCGCCATGCGCGCTTTTTTCTCGATGATTTCTTTTTGAATCTTGCGAATCATCTTCAGCAACTGTTGGATGTTCTCCGGTAAGCCACTGTTGTCGATGTCACTGTTTTCGCCACCGACAGCGGCGGATTTGGCGATGGCCGCGCCGGAGAGCGACACTTTGACGCCCTCGACCAAGGTCGGGGTTGCCGTGTGCGACAAGTCTTCATCGCGATCGATTGCAGCGTCGGTGCTGGTCATCTCCGGCGAAGCGGCAACGCCGCTGCTGCCGGGGCTTAGCGTACCAATGGCGGTCATCGGGGCCTTCCTTGGTTGAATGCTGATAGCGGGTTATCGGCCGCCGGTGCTGCGGCTTTATGTCTGTAGGACAACGCCGCCACGTGCTGGCCTGAATGTCCTCCCGTGGGTTACCCTTACGGCTTATGTGTGTTTTCCCACAAGGATTGAAGAAATGTCCGAGCCAGTCAAACTGCGCGCTCACAACCAGGCCCACTGCAAGGATTGCAGCCTGGCCCCGCTCTGCCTGCCACTTTCTCTGAATCTGGAAGACATGGATGCGCTCGACGAAATCGTTAAACGCGGCCGCCCGCTGAAGAAAGGCGAATTCCTGTTCCGCCAGGGCGACACCTTTGATTCCGTTTATGCAGTCCGCTCTGGTGCCCTGAAGACTTTCAGCCTGAGCGATGCCGGCGAAGAACAACTGACCGGTTTCCACCTGCCGAGCGAACTGGTAGGACTGTCGGGCATGGACACCGAAAAACACCCGGTCTCGGCCCAGGCGCTGGAAACCACTTCGGTTTGCGAAATCCCCTTCGAGCGCCTTGATGAACTCGCGCTGCAATTGCCGCAACTGCGCCGCCAGTTGATGCGGGTGATGAGCCGCGAGATTCGTGACGACCAGCAAATGATGCTGCTGCTGTCGAAGAAAACCGCTGACGAGCGCATCGCTACTTTCCTGGTCAACCTGTCGGCACGCTTCCGCGCTCGCGGCTTCTCGGCCAACCAGTTCCGCCTGAGCATGTCGCGCAATGAAATCGGTAACTATCTGGGCCTGGCGGTGGAAACCGTGTCGCGGGTGTTCACCCGTTTTCAGCAGAACGAATTGATCGCCGCCGAGGGCAAAGAAATCCACATCCTCGACCCGATCCAGCTGTGCGCGTTGGCCGGCGGTTCGATCGAAGGCTGATCACGACCCGCGGTTGAGCGAATCGTTTCAGCCGCGGGTATACTGCGCCGTTTGCAGCCCTGCCAGGACACCCCGATGGTCTTCGACTCCTTCGACATCAAATCCCTGATCCGCCCCGTGATCGACTTCCCGAAACCGGGCGTGATCTTTCGCGACATCACCCCGCTGTTCCAGTCGCCGACGGCCCTGCGCCTGGTGATGGACAGCTTCGCCCATCGCTACGTCGAAGCCGACTTCACCCACATCGGCGCCATGGATGCCCGTGGTTTTCTGATCGGTTCGGTACTGGCCTATCAGTTGAACAAGCCGCTGGTGCTGTTCCGCAAGCAAGGCAAACTGCCGGCGGACGTACTGGCCGAAGGTTACGCCACCGAGTACGGCGAAGCGTTTCTGGAAGTGCACGCCGACAGCCTGTGTGAAGGCGATTCGGTGGTGATGTTCGATGACCTGATCGCTACCGGCGGCACGCTGATCGCAGCAGCCAACCTGATTCGCCGCATGGGCGCGCGGGTGCATGAAGCGGCGGCGATCATTGACCTGCCAGAGCTGCAAGGCTCGCAGCGCTTGCAGGACATGGGCATTCCGACGTTCTGCCTGACGCAGTTTGCGTTGACTGATAAATAAGCAGCGTCTGACAGGCCGCTTTCGCGAGCAGGCTCGCTCCCACAGGGGAATGCATTTCAACTGTGGGAGCGAGCCTGCTCGCGAAGGGGCCGGCAGCTACACCGCAGGACTTAGAGCCCCATCTGCTTGCTGATGATTTCGTTCATCACTTCCCACGTCCCGCCGCCAATCGACAGAATACGATTATCCCGATACAGCCGCTCCACCAGGCTTTCACGCATGTAACCGAGCCCGCCAAGAATCTGCACGGCTTCGGTGGTGATCCGGTCCGAGGTGTCGGTGGCGAAGTTCTTCGCCATGGAAATCTCCTTGATCACGCTCTGCCCCGCCGCCATTTTCGCTGCTTGCCGATATGTGAACTCCCGCGACACTTCCAGCGCCGTGGCCATTTCGGCGAGGCGATGTTTGATCACCTGAAACTTGCCGATGGGTTTGCCGAACGCCTCACGCTCGCGCGCCCACTTCAGGCTCTCCTCCAGCGCCAATTGCGCCGTCATGTTGGCCATCAGCGCCAGCGCCAGGCGTTCGCTCTGGAAATTGCCCATGATGCAGGCGAAGCCCATGTTCTCGGCGCCGATCAGGTTGCCTGCCGGCACGCGGCAATTGTCGAAGAACAACTCAGCGGTGTCCGACGCCCACCAGCCCATTTTCTTCAACTGCCGACCGACACTGAACCCCGGCGCGCCCTTCTCGATCAGCAACAAGCTGATGCCGCCAAACCCCGGCGCACCGGTACGCACCGCGACCGTGTAGAAATCGGCGCGCACACCGCTGGTGATGAAGGTTTTGCTGCCACTGACCCGGTAGAAGTCACCGTCACGCACGGCGCGGGTTTGCAGGTTGGCGACGTCGGAGCCGCCGCCGGGCTCGGTCACCGCCAGGGCGCTGATCTTTTCGCCGCTGAGCACTTGGGGGACGACCCGCTCTCGCACCTCAGGCCGCGCCCATTTGACGATCGGCGGCAGGCCGATATCCAGCGAACCCAGCCCCGCCACCAGCCCGCCTGAGCCACAGCGCATCAACTCTTCACTGGCGGCGACCTTGGCGAACAGATCGCCTTCATGGCTGCCGCCGAGCGCCTCGGGATAGCCGATACCGAGAATGCCCGCCGCACCGGCCTTGAGGTACAGCTCACGGGGAAAGCTTTCGGCTTCTTCCCACTGATCAATGTCCGGCAGGATCTCACGTTCGACAAAACGTCTGACGCTGTCACGGACCAATTGGTGGCTGGGGTCGAAGTATTCCTGAATGGCAGGCATGGGCGAGCTCCACGGAGGGGTTCGCCGACGTTAACCGAGCGCTTGCTTGGTTATCAATGAAATTGTGTGAATCAGATGGACCGTGGTGCGCCATTCGCGAGCAGGCTCGCTCCCACATTGGTTTTGTGTCGTTCACAAATCCCCTGTGGGAGCGAGCCTGCTCGCGAAGGCGTCAGTTCAGACGCCGCATTCAGAGGGAAATCGGTTTACGCCCGGCAAACGAATGCGCCAGCGTGCCGCCATCGACCAGCTCCAGCTCACCGCCCAGCGGCACGCCATGGGCAATCCGCGAGGCGACCAGGCCTTTGTTGTTGAGCAACTGCGCGATGTAGTGCGCCGTCGCCTCGCCTTCCACTGTCGGGTTGGTGGCGAGGATGACTTCAGTAAAGGTCCCCGCCTCTTCTATCCGCGCCATCAGTTGCGGAATACCGATCGCTTCCGGCCCCAGGCCATCCAGCGGCGACAAGTGCCCCTTGAGCACGAAATAGCGGCCACGGAAACCGGTCTGCTCCACCGCATAAACGTCCATCGGCCCTTCGACAACGCAAAGCAGCGTGTCATCGCGGCGCGGGTCGGCGCATTGCGGGCAGAGGTCGTCTTCGGTCAGCGTGCGGCACTGGCGGCAATGGCCAACGCCTTCCATGGCCTGGCTCAAGGCCTGGGCCAGACGCGTACCGCCGCTGCGATCACGTTCGAGCAACTGCAACGCCATGCGCTGAGCGGTTTTCTGACCCACGCCTGGCAAGGTGCGCAGAGCGTCGATCAGTTGGCGAATCAAAGGGCTGAAGCTCATGGGTAAACAGTCCGACTAAACAACGAGACGCGGTTTATACCCGCGCCTCTGGCCAGCGTCAAATCCTCAGTCCTGGGCGACCCGGACCACCAGTTTGCCGAAGTTGCGCCCTTCCAGCAGACCGATGAACGCCTCGGGCGCCTGCTCCAGGCCTTCGACCACGTCCTCGCGGAACTTCACCTTGCCGTCGCGTACCCACGGCACCATGTGGCTGATGAATTCCGGCTGACGATCACCGTAATCGTCGAAGACGATGAAGCCCTGAATCCGCACACGCTTGGTGAGCAAAGTGCGTTGCAGCATCGGCAGACGATCCGGGCCGGTCGGCGCCTCGGCGGCGTTGTAGCCGGCGATCAGGCCGCACAACGGGATGCGCGCCTTGGGGTTGAGCAACGGCAAGACCGCGTCGAAGACATGGCCGCCGACGTTCTCGTAATAGATGTCGATGCCGTTGGGACAGGCTTTGGCCAGTTGCTCGGCAAAGTCATCGGCCTTGTGGTCGATGCAGGCATCAAAACCCAGCTCCTCGACCACGTATTTGCACTTCTCGGCCCCACCGGCCACACCGATCACGCGCAGGCCTTTGATCTTCGCCACTTGCCCGACCACCGAGCCGACGGCGCCGGACGCCGCGGCCACCACCAGGGTTTCGCCCTCTTTCGGCTGGCCGATGTCCATCAGGCCCATGTAGGCGGTCATGCCCGGCATACCCAGCACCCCGAGGGCCATCGACGGGCTCGGCAGGCCGGCCGGGATCGGCATGATGTTGCGACCGTCGCTGATGCTGTGGCTCTGCCAACCGGTGGCGCCAACCACCAGATCACCTACGTGAAATTTCGGATGATTGGACTGCTCGACCCGGCTGACCGCACCACCGGTCATGACTTCGCCGATTTGCACTGGCGCAGCGTAGGACGGAGCGTCGCTCATGCGCCCGCGCATGTACGGGTCGAGTGACAGGTACAGGGTTTTCAGCAGGACTTGACCGTCCTGCAGATCCGGCAGCGCCTCGCGCTCCAGACGGAAGTTCTCCGGGGTCGGCGCGCCGCTCGGGCGCGAGGCGAGGACGAAGCGTTGATTGAGGGTGAGAGGGTCGGACATGTCAGCGTCTCCTGTGAATGAGGAATTCGGTGTATAGGGAGCAGACCTTGGTAGCGGTGGTGTGTTCGATGTTTCTTCAGTTGTGCCGAGGTGACTTCATTCGCGAGCAGGCTCGCTCCCACACTTGGAAATGCAATCCCTGTGGGAGCGAGCCTGCTCGCGAAAGCGTCAGTCTGCGGCACATGCCCATCAGGCAGAAACAAAAATGCCAGGCGCAATGCCTGGCATTTTGTGTAGCTCATCTGCCGCGCAATGGCGAATCAGAACGGCAGTTTCATACCCGCCGGCAGGTTCATGCCGGCGGTCATGCTGCCCATTTTTTCCTGGCTGTTTGCTTCGATCTTGCGCACGGCGTCGTTGACGGCGGCAGCGACCACGGCTTCCAGCATTTCTTTGTCGTCTTCGCTCAGGCCTTCGACCAGGCTTGGGTCGATGCTCACGCTTTTAACGTCGTGACGACCGGTCATCACCACGGTGACCATGTCGCCGCCGGCCTTGCCGGTGACTTCGGCGTTGGCCAGTTCTTCCTGCATCTTGGCCATTTTTTCCTGCATCTGCTGCGCCTGCTTCATCAGGCCGGCCATGCCACCTTTCATCATGGGAATCACCTCAAACGTACTTGGATAAAACAGCGCCCGGCCATCGAGGCCGAGCACCTTCAGTTATTAGCCTTGGGTGACCAAGGCGTCGACAGGTTCAATAGTATCGCTTCGCACCACCGCGCCGAACTGCTGAACCATCTGCTGGATGTACGGATCACCGTGGATCGATTCCTCGGCCTCGCGCTGGCGATTGGCGCGGCGGCGCGAGGCGGCCTGGGCCGGGGTTTCCTGCTCGGGCTTGATCAGCTCGATGGTCAGCGTCAGCGTGCGCCCGTGGAACTGGTTCAACGCGTCGTTGAGACGACGCTGTTGCGTGGCGTTGAACAGCGCGCTGTGGGCCGGATCGAGGTGCATCAACCAATGATCGCCGTCGACCGCAATCAACGTGCAGTTGGCGGCGATGCTGCCGGTCATGCCGGAAATCGGCAGCTTCGGGAACAGCTCCAGCCATTGCAGGGCCAGGCCGGTGGCCGGCGCGGCGGCAGGTTCCGGCTCAGGCTCAGGCTCGGGATCGGCGGCGTGTTCGCTGGCCAGTTCGTCGAGGTAGCTGTAGGCCGAATCCATGTCCGGCTCGATGTAGTCTTCATCCAGCGGCGGTTCGTCGTCCATGTCCATGCCCGGCGTAGCGGCATCGACCTCGGCGACGGACGGCTCGGGAATTGGCGCAGCGGCCCACTCCGGCGCATCCGGCACCACGCTGTCCGGGGTCGGCAGCGGCATCGGCGGCAGCTCGGGCTGCTCGCCAGCGGTTTCCAATACCGGCTCGACGGCGGGTTGTTGAACGGGCGCAGGCTCGGCCTCGGCTTCCACCGGGTCGTTCCACGGCAGATCGACCACGGTTTCGACGGCGACTGGCTCAGGCTGCGGGTGCGCTTCGACAACCGGCACAACCGGTTCTGGCTCGGCAGCGGGCGCGGGTGCTGGCGCAGCAGCCGCAGCAGCCGCAGCCGCAGCGACCACCGGCGCAGGCTTCGGCGCGGCAGCCACTGAGTTTGCGGAATCAACTGTGGCCTGGCTGATCCCCACTGGCTTTAGCGGTTGCCTCGGCGCGTCCGCCGTATCCGCCGGGCGGAACGCGAGCATCCGCAGCAAGACCATCTCGAAACCGCCACGCGGGTCCGGCGCCAGCGGCAAGTCGCGGCGACCAATCAGGCCCATCTGGTAATAGAACTGCACGTCTTCGGCCGGCAACGCCTGGGCCAGGGCCAATACGCGATCACGGTCGCCGTGGCCATTGTCGACGCCTTCCGGCAACGCCTGAGCGATGGCCACGCGGTGCAGCACGTTAAGAATTTCCGAGAGCACGCCGTTCCAGTCCGGGCCTTGCTCGGCCAGATGACGCACGGCTTCGAGCAACGCCTTGGCGTCGCCTTCGATCAGCGCATGCAGCACGTCATAGACCTGACCGTGATCCAGCGTGCCGAGCATGGCCCGCACGTCGGTCGCGAGGACCTTGCCTTCACCGAACGCGATGGCCTGATCGGTCAGGCTCATGGCGTCACGCATCGAGCCATCAGCAGCGCGGCCGAGCAGCCACAGTGCATCGTCTTCAAACGGTACGTTTTCCGCGGTCAGCACATGGGTCAAGTGCTCGACCACACGCTCGGGCGTCATGTTCTTCAGGGAGAACTGCAGGCAGCGCGAAAGAATCGTTGCTGGAAGTTTCTGCGGATCGGTGGTCGCCAGGATGAACTTGACGTAGGGCGGCGGCTCTTCGAGGGTTTTCAACAGCGCATTGAAGGAATGGCTGGAAAGCATGTGCACTTCGTCGATCAGGTAGACCTTGAAGCGCCCACGACTTGGCGCGTACTGCACGTTATCGAGCAGTTCGCGGGTGTCTTCGACCTTGGTGCGGCTGGCGGCGTCGATCTCGATCAGGTCGACAAAACGGCCTTCATCGATCTCGCGGCACACCGAACACTCGCCGCAGGGACTGGAGGTGATACCTGTCTCGCAGTTCAGGCACTTGGCAATAATCCGCGCGATGGTGGTCTTGCCGACCCCGCGCGTCCCGGTGAACAGGTAGGCGTGGTGCAGCCGTTGGCTGTCCAAGGCATTGATCAGAGCCTTGAGCACATGGGTCTGGCCGACCATTTCGCGGAACGAGCGTGGACGCCATTTACGTGCAAGAACCTGATAACTCATCGAAAACCGTCGCAGCGAAGGAAGCAGAAGCGGCTAATGCTAGCGGAGCAAGGGCAAAATTGCATCCGGTGTCCTCGTCTAATATGGCTAAGCTGCATCAGCAGAGGCTTTTATCAGCTCGGGATGGGGAATTACCGGAGCGTCTATGCGGTGGGCCGTGGCGGCATTGCTGGGTATCAGCCTCAACGCGATGGCAGCGCAAGCGCCGTTGCGCTTCGCCGTGCCGGACAGTTGGGCGATGCCGATGGTGCAACTGCAAGGCGGCAGACCGACCCAGGGCATCCTGCATGACGTCCTGCTCAGCCTGGCGACCCAGGTCGGCGCGCCAGCGCAATTCGTCGTCCTGCCGCGCGCGCGGGTACAGAGCGCCATGGAGCACGGCGACATCGACGTGCGCTGCTATGCCGCACAGTCGTGGCTGCCGAATCAGTCCGGCGATTACATCTGGAGCGTGCCATTGTGGTTCCAGCGCGACCTGCTGGTCAGCCGCAAGGAGCAACCGGCGCAGATCGATCCCGCCCAACTGCCGCGCCAGGCCATCGGCACCGTCCTCGGTTACAGCTACCCTACCCTGCAACCGCTGTTCGACGCCGACCAGTTGCAACGCGAAGACGCGCGCAATCAGGAACAGGTACTGGAAAAGCTCCTAGCCGGGCGATATCGCTATGCGGTGAGCAATCAGTGGACGCTGGACTGGATCAATCAGCGCCTGCTGCCGGAGCAGCAGCTGCAAGGGGTCGCGGTGCTGCAAGAACAGAATATCGGCTGCTATGTGAGGAACGACCCGAACGTGCCGGTGCAGCGGATCCTGCGCACGTTGCTGCGGATGAAAATGTCCGGCGAGATCGACGACATTATCCGGTTGTACACCGGCGCCTCTTCAACCACACCCTAACCCCATGTGGGCCGGGTCAATAACCGTGCGATTCGCGGAATTTCGGCTCACGGCTGTGGTGATAATCGATCCACTCGACCACGTCGTAAGGCAGATAGAGCTGCTGCCGGGCACGGGACACGGCGATGTACACCGCGCAGATGCGCTGATCGAACTCGTAGGCATCCTTGAATTTCTCGTTACTGAGCAACGTCCGGGTCAAGAGCACGCGCCTGAACTCCATGCCGCCAGCCCGCTCGGCCATCATCAACAGACAGGCCTTGCCCGGCTCGATGATCTTTTGGCTCAGTCGCGTCAGGTCGGCAATCATGAAGCCGTTTTGCAACTGCGCCTCGATCCACAAGAAAGCTTCATCGAACTGGTTGGCGGCGCGCACCTGCTGCCAATCAGCCATGTCGCTGAAATACGGGTGCGGTCCTTTCTCGCTGGACCCGGCATTGTAGAAATCGCGGCGGAACAGCTCGATGGCGGTTGTCATGAAATGCTTGATGTCGTCCTGCGCTTCCCGGTCGGGGAAACTGAAGGCGCAACTGGAGTCGTGCAGATGGATGGCCCACATCATCGTGTCCCACGGTGAAGCGGTCAGCACCACGCAACCTTCGGGCGGCACGAAGGCTTGCGGGTAGTACTCGATATCGACGTCGGCGTGACGAGCGCCTTCGAACGGCACTTTGCTCTTGTGCGTATGGCGCGAGATCAGCGGATTGACCAGGCGCTCGACATTGCGCCCCGAGCGCACCGAATAGCAGATATCGCTCTGACGAACTTCACGCTTGCGCTTGGGCGCCTCGCCCGTGGCCTGCTGATACTCATCGCCGAGGGTGATCAGCACCTGCTGCCCGCGCTCGATGATTTGCAGCAACGACGCCGGCACATCCTGGCTTTCGTCGATGATCACATGGGTGTAGCGCGGCGGGACGCGGCAACCGGCGAGACTGGCGCGTTTGATCATGAGCAACGTGGGAAAACCGCTCTGGCTGGCCCAGGCCGGATTGGCCTCGAGATATACCCACAGGCGACTGGAATATTCCAGCAGCGCCTGTGAGTCTGCGCCGGTCAACGGCTGCTGAAAATGCGGCAGGTGCCTGGCGGATAGCGTGTGATCTCTTGAGGCGCAATACAGCTCCAGCACGCGCAGACAAACCTCCAGAGTGCCCTGCCCATCGTGGTGGCGAAAGCCGAACATATTCAGTTCCTGCGCCAGCGCCTGCCTGCTCGGGATCCGCGCTGGCGTCCTGGCCATGTGCGATCGGGGGCCAAGCAACTGGGCCTGGGCAAAATCGTAGAAGGTCTGGCCAATTTCCGTGTCGTGCACCTGCACGATGTGCTTGCGCAACGTCGCCAGTTTCGCCGGGGTGCGCGCCAGTACCAGGGTGCGTTTCGAGCGCAGGCATTCGATCAGCGCGCTGAGCATGTAACTCTTGCCGATGCCCGCATAACCCTGCACGTGCAGGTCTTCGTCGAGGTTGGCGCGAAAGGTTCGCAGCAGCTTGTCCTGCGCCGCGCTCAACCAGTGCTCGCGCTCGCGTGGCGTGACCATTTGCTGCCGAAACGGGTTGTTCTGTTGCTGGTGGCGGACTTTGTAGTCCACATCCCATTGCCCGCCGGGTAACAGATATTCCTGTGCGGCGACTTCATCGGCCATGAGAAAGCGCAGGTTCAGGCCTTTGAGCGCATTGAGGCCGAAATACAATTTGCGCGAATCGAACAGACGCCGCGCCTCTGCAAGCAATCCCGCCGATCCGGAGCGCCGGGAGGTGACAGACCAGTCAATGAGTCTGGCGAGAATTTTCTCCGCTGCGCTGGCACTCAGGTCCTTTTCCGTGGCCTGGGCAAGGTTCTGGATGACCAGCACCGCCGCCAGTTCCGGGTCGCTCAGGTTGGCCAGTGCCGCGTCACCCTCGGGCTGCAACAGCGCCGTACATACATCATGGGTGATGGGCAGAAATACCGGGGTGGCCAAATCAAAATGTTCCGGGTGCATACAACCTCGCCGCCTGGGCCTTAATACAACACCAGATCAGTCCTGGTCATTCTCGTCGTGCATTTCATGGGACTGCGGCAAGTTTCCTTCACTGCCGGCCTCGGGGTTGATCCGCAGCTCGAAGGAGTAGTCGCCGAGCGTGCCGGACATGCCGCGTCGTTCAGTGCCGCTGGCCACCGCCGCCGCATCGATCTGCGCCTGCACTTCGTAGAGGGCCATTTCGAGCAGTTTGCGCAGGTGTTCAGGGTTTTGAGCGGTGGCGTGCAGTTGCAGGTCGTACTTTGCGGTCAGCGAGGCTGATGCGTGCTCGACGATCGCCGATTGTGCCTCGACCGGGACCGACTGTTCAGGCTCGTCTGCCGCGTTGAAAACAGCAGATGCCGCCAGAATCGCAGCGTGTTCTTCATCCATCAGATCGAGCACTCGCGACAGTTCCAGCGTGCGCTCGGGCTGATCCTGCATCTGCGCTTTGACTTCCAGACGACGTAACTGCCATTCGCGCAGCTTTTCCCGGGTCAGATCGTCAATTTCACCCACTTGCCTTACCTCTCGTTGCCAGGCGGGGGAGTATGCCACTGTTCGCTGTCGACAGCCGCACGGGCACTGGAAGCTGCCCGGCTGATCCGAGCATTTTTGCTGGCGGAGCAACGCCACTAGCCAAATCGCAGGCATAAAAAAACCGCAGTGGGCGAAACCCATGCAGTTCTGTCTGAAGCCTTGGCTGGTTCGTTAAGGTGGTGCCCCCACCAGCCACACCCCGGCACACAATGTTCCCGCTGTGGCTGCTTCCTTCCGGATCTGACCAGGTTCACGGGTAATCGTTGCGGGGGGACCGATGGGGTCACCATAACGACGCTTGCCTGTCGGCGAGCCGCGCCATTGTACCTGTCTGAGATGAAGTTACAACCGTTGGTTGCAGATAAAAAATACCAACAGGTTCAAGGACATGCGGTGACGCCAAAAGATCGCAGCCTGCGGCAGCTTCTACAGGGCCAGGACTTCGTCTGCGCGACCGCCCGCATCCTGGATCACCAGATGAATGAAATGCAGCTTGGCGATCGCCGCTGCCGGCAGTACGAACGGATAGAAATCCGGCTGGCCCATGCTGCGCGACAGTTCGTTGAGCATGCCCGCCAGCTCGATCCACGCATTGACGAATGACAGGAAAGCGCCACCGCCGGGGTGCTCCGGGTCGTACAGGGTGCTGGTCGGAAACGGCTGATAGTCAAAGTCCATTTCCCGCGCGCTCATGCCGAAGCCAAGCGCGGTATCCACGGCGTCCATCATGTGCAGGTAGTGCGCCCAGGTTTCCGCCCAGTCTTCCCACGGGTGCATGGTCGCGTAGGCACTGACGTAGTGCTGCGGCCAGTCCAGCGGTGCGCCTTGCTGGTAATGCCGGTCCAGCGCGTCGGCGTAACTGGCGCGCTCGTCGCCGAACAGGTTACGAAACGCCTCCAGCCAAGGGCCGTTGGCGATGAGGCGATCCCAGTAGTAGTGGCCGACCTCATGGCGAAAATGCCCGAGCAGCGTGCGGTAAGGTTCGTGCATCGCCGCCCTGACCTGCTCACGGTGAGCGTCGTCGGCCTCTTTGATATCGAGGGTGATCAGGCCATTGGCGTGGCCGGTCATCGGCGCGTTGCCTTCAAGGTCGACACCGATGAAGTCGAACGCCAGCCCGGTTTCTTCATCCGTGGTTTTCGGGATGACCGGCAAGCCGAGGGTGATCAGTTGCGCGACCAGTCGACGCTTGGCGATTTCGACCTTGCGCCAGCGTTCGGGATTTTCCGCGACGGAGAGATCAGGGATGGTGCGGTTAAGGCTGCAAGCGATGCACAAGGTGTCGTGATCGTTGGCCGGCAGCAGCCAGTTGCACGCGGCGGGCATGTCGAGGTTGGCGCAGCGGCGGAACAGTCCGGCGTCGGGATCGACGTCGAGCGTCCAGGTGCCCTCTTCCGGCCCCGGCTGCAGCGAGGTCAGTCGACTTTGTTCAGGTTGATAGCCAAGCAAGGCGTTACAGGCCAGGCACTGACTGTTGCGAAAGAACAGCGACTGGCCGCAACGGCACGGCCAGACTTTGCTGTTGCGCGAGGATCCGGCCACGAACGGCGCGATGATGCGGGAACTGAGCTGCTCGAAAAAACGGTGCATGGCGATCTCTCCCTGGGACTGGCCAAGACTAGATCATTCTGAAGACAACATCGTTCCCACCCATAACCGCGCAGGCGGGTGATAGCACCATTGTGGTGAGGGGATTTATCCCCGCTCGACTGCGCAGCAGTCGCAAAAAACCGTACACGCGATACAGATGAAATGATCGGTCGCAGGGTTTTGGGGTCGCTGCGCGACCCAGCGGGGATAAATCCCCTCGCCACAGGTGTCCATCCGGACAGGGATAAATCCCCTCACCACAGGGGTTCATCCGGTCAGACGGCGACGCCGTGGGTTTTGAGGAAGGCGATAAACGCTTCCTCGTCCATGACCTTCACACCCAGCTCGTTGGCCTTGGTCAGTTTCGAGCCGGCACCCGGGCCTGCGACCACGCAATGGGTTTTCGCCGACACCGAACCGGCGACCTTGGCACCCAGGCTTTCCAGATGATCCTTGGCCACATCCCGGCTCATCAGTTCGACCTTGCCGGTCAGCACCCAGGTTTCCCCGGACAGCGGCAGACCTTCGACGACTTTCTTCTCGCTCTGCCAATGCATGCCGAAATCGCGCAACTGCTGCTCGGCCCGCTCGGCCAGTTGCCGATGGTCAGGCGAGGCGAAGAACTCGCGCACCGAGTTGGCCTGCTTCTCTGGCAATGCCTGGCGCATATCCAGCCAGTCAGCGTTCATCACCGCTTCCAGCGAGCCAAAGCGATCGGCGAGTTTCTGCGCACCACCGGGGCCGACGAAGGGAATGTGCAGTTTGTCGAGCAAGCCGCCCAGCGTGGTACTGGCGGCGAATTCGGCGCCCAACTCGCCCTGATCCTGAATCTGCAAACCATGGCCGAGCAATTCGCTGATGACCTGCTGGTTGTGCGCATCCTCAAAGAAACTGTGAATCTCGTGCGCCACTTCCAGGCCGACATCCGGCAGGTAGGTCAGCACGTGCGGCAGGGCCTGTTGCACGCGTTCCAGCGAACCCAGCGAACGCGCCAGCACTTTCGCCGTTTCTTCACCGACATCGGGAATGCCGAGGGCGTAGATGAAACGTGCCAGGCTCGGTTGCTTGCTGTCTTCGATGGCTTTCAGAAGCTTGTTGCTCGATACCTCGGCGAAGCCTTCCAGATCGACGATGTCGTCGAACTTCAACGCATACAGATCGGCCGGCGAACTGACCAGACCTTCGTCGACCAGTTGCTCGACGCTCTTGTCGCCCAAACCTTCGATGTCCATGGCCCGGCGCGAGACGAAGTGGATGATCGCCTGCTTCAATTGCGCACCACAGGCCAGTCGGCCGACGCAGCGATACACCGCACCTTCGCTGAAGGTTTCCTTGCCCTTGCTGCGCTTGACCAGTTGCGTGCGTTCAACGTGGGAGCCGCACACCGGGCAGCTCTGAGGAATGGCAACCGGGCGCGCGTCATCGGGGCGACGCTCGGTGATCACTTGCACCACTTGCGGAATCACATCGCCGGCGCGGCGAATGATCACCGTGTCGCCGATCATCAAGCCCAGCCGCGCCACTTCGTCCATGTTGTGCAACGTGGCATTGGCCACGGTGACGCCGGCGACTTTCACCGGTTTCAGGCGCGCCACGGGAGTTACCGCACCGGTGCGGCCGACCTGGAATTCCACGTCGAGCAGCTCGGTGAGTTCTTCCATCGCCGGGAATTTGTGCGCGATCGCCCAGCGCGGCTCGCGGGCGCGGAAGCCCAGTTCACGCTGGTCGGCAATGCTGTTGACCTTGAACACCACGCCATCGATTTCATAGGCCAGCGAGTTACGGCGCGCGCCGATGTCGCGGTAATACTCAAGACACTCGTCGATGCCCTTGGCCAGCTTCAGTTCGTGACTGATCGGCATGCCCCACTTCTGCAACTGCTTGAGGTTGCCGATGTGAGTGTCGGCAATATCGTGGGACACCTGGCCAATGCCGTAGCAACAGAATTCCAGCGGCCGGTTGGCGGTGATCTTCGAGTCGAGCTGGCGCAGGCTGCCTGCTGCCGCGTTGCGCGGGTTGGCAAAGGTCTTGCCGCCGATTTCCAGTTGCGAAGCATTGAGGCGCTCGAAACCGGCCTTGGACATGAACACTTCACCGCGCACTTCCAGCGTTGCCGGCCAGCCTTCGCCGTGCAGCTTCAGCGGAATATTGCGCACGGTGCGCACGTTGACGCTGATGTCCTCGCCGGTGGTGCCATCGCCACGGGTGGCGCCGCGCACCAGCAGACCATCCTGATACAGCAGGCTGACCGCCAGGCCATCGAGCTTCGGCTCGCAGCTGTATTCCACCGCCGCGCCGCCACCAAACAGATCGCCGGCCGGCACGTCGAGGCCTTCGTTGACGCGGCGATCGAACTCGCGCATGTCGGATTCTTCGAAGGCGTTGCCGAGGCTGAGCATCGGGATTTCGTGACGCACCTGAGTGAACGCAGTCAACGCCATGCTACCGACGCGCTGGGTCGGCGAATCGCTGGTGATCAGTTCCGGGTTGGCCGCTTCCAGTGCCTTGAGCTCGTGAAACAAGCGGTCGTATTCGGCATCGGGAATGCTCGGCTCGTCGAGAACGTGATAGCGATAGTTGTGCTGATCCAGCTCAGCGCGCAGCTCTAGAATGCGGGTTTTGGCGGCGGTCATGGGTGTTCTCTCATAAAGCAAAAGAGCAGCCGAGGCTGCTCCAGTTTTATTCCATTATCGGCAGCGGGGCCAGAAGATCGCAGCCTCGTTGCACTCGTCAGCTCCTACAGTATCGCGATCCTCTGTAGGAGCTGCCGAAGGCTGCGATCTTTTGATCCGGCCTTAGCGCTTCTGGGTCAATGCGCGGCGTTCGAATTCGACGATGCGCTGACGGTAATGCTCAATCGTCTGGGCGGTCAGTACGCTGCGCTGATCGTCTTTCAATTCGCCGTTCAATTCCTGGGACAGCTTGCGGGCTGCCGCGACCATCACGTCGAAGGCCTGCTTCGGATGACGCGGGCCTGGCAGACCGAGGAAGAAGCTCACCGCCGGGGTGCTGAAGTGGTCAATGTCGTCCAGATCGAAGATACCCGGCTTGACCGCGTTGGCCATGGAGAACAGCACTTCGCCGTTGCCGGCCATGCTTTCGTGGCGGTGGAAAATGTCCATCTCGCCGAAACGCAGGCCGCTTTCGAGAATATTCTGCAGCAGCGCCGGGCCTTTGAAGCCGGCCGGGTCGCGGCAGATCACGCTGATCACCAGGACTTCTTCGGCTTGTGGCTGATCTTTTTCCGCCACGGCCGCTGCAGGCTTGCTGTCTTCGGCGAAATCGTCGTCACGGCTGCTGAAGCTCGGGCCGCCGTCCAGATCGAGGTCGAGGTTCAAGTCGCCCTGCGCCGGGCCGTTGCTGCCGCGCTTGCCACGTTTCGAACCGGATTCACGCGGCTCGCGGGCTTCGCGGTTGGGCATGCTCACCGACGGCAGATCGTGCTCGTCCAGTTGCGGCTCTTTGTGCGTATCCAGGACGCGGGCCGGGCCCAACAGCTCGGCGCTGGTGTCCTCGTCCGGCAGATTGGACAGGCTCCGGTCGAGACGGAATTTCAGCTTTCCCTTGCCGCCACGCATACGGCGCCAGCCATCGAAAAGAATACCGGCTATCACAATGATGCCGATGACGATCAGCCACTCGCGCAGACCGATTTCCATGTAATCCCGTGCCTCTATAAAAAATGCTGAAAAATAAGGGGTTTACACTGCGTAAACCGCTTTAAAACGTGGCGCCAACTCTATGTTCTGACAGGCGTTTTGCCCACGTATACGAAAAATTGACATTAAACTAGCACGACCAAAGACAACTTTACACCGTCTGTCTCATTTGGCTTGCGCGAATATGTCGATTGGCCATCCCGCCGATGTCAGTAAAAAGTCCTACAGACCTCCAAAACTATTCCGACACCACACCGACTCAGGCATCCACCATCGCCATCGCCTCCTCGACATCCACCGCCACCAGTCGCGAGCAGCCCGGTTCATGCATCGTCACACCCATCAACTGCTCGGCCATTTCCATGGCGATCTTGTTGTGGGTGATGTAGATGAACTGCACGGTCTGCGACATCTCTTTGACCAGGCGTGCGTAGCGTCCAACGTTAGCGTCATCCAGTGGCGCGTCAACCTCATCGAGCATGCAGAACGGCGCCGGGTTCAACTTGAAGATGGCAAAAACCAGGGCCAGTGCAGTCAGGGCCTTTTCGCCGCCGGAGAGCAAATGGATGGTGCTGTTCTTCTTCCCGGGCGGCTGCGCCATGATCGTCACCCCTGTATCGAGTAGATCTTCGCCCGTCAGTTCCAAATACGCGCGCCCGCCACCGAAAACTTTCGGGAAAAGTGCCTGCAAACCGCCGTTGATCTGATCAAAGGTATCTTTGAAACGGTTGCGGGTTTCCTTGTCGATCTTGCGGATGACGTTTTCCAGCGTCTCCAGCGCCTCGACCAGATCGGCGTCCTGCGCATCCAGATAACGTTTACGCTCCGATTGTTGCGTGTATTCATCGATGGCCGCGAGGTTGATCGCACCCAGGCGCTGAATCCGCGCGTTGATGCGTTCGAGTTCTTCTTCGGCCTCGCGTTCACTGGCTTGTGCGGTCAATGTGGCGAGCACGCCGTTGAGATCGTAGCCATCTTCGAGCAATTGATCCTGCAAAGCCTTGCGCCGTACGGTCAGCGCCTGCCATTCCATGCGCTGTTGTTCGAGCTGGCCGCGAATCAACTGCGATTGCTGCTCGGCCTGGGTGCGGCGTTTTTCCGCGTCGCGCAATTCACGATCGGCGTCTTCCAGGGCGATCTGCGCGGTCTTGAGTTCTTCATCGACGGTCATGCGCTTGTCGAGCAGTTCTTCAAGTTTCAGACGCAGCTCTTCCAGCGGCGCCTCACCCTCCTCCAGATTCAGACTCAACTGTTCGCGCTTTTCAGTCAGGCGCTCGGCCTGCATTTCCAGACGTTCCAGCGCTTGGCGCGTGGAGTCGTGCTGAGCACGCAACGAGCCAAGACGCACGGCCAATTGGTGGGCATGATCCTTGTGCTGCCGCGCTTCCTGACGCACGCGATCGAGGCGTTCGCGCAGGCTGTCGCGCTGGGCCAGCAGCAACTCGCGCTGCTCGGTGTCGAGCGCCATGGCGTCCAGCGCTTCCTGCAATTGCATGCGCGCTTCGCCGACCTGTTCGTGCTCAAGCTCGCGCTGTTCGGCGAGTTCGACCAGTTCTTCATCGAGACGGGTGCGGCGCAATGTCAGCTGTTCGGCTTTGGCCTTACCGGCGGACAACTGCGCTTTCAGTTCGCCTTGCTGGCGCGCTTCGTCCTGCAGCAAGCGGCGCAGATGTTCGCGGCCGTTTTCCTGCTGGCGCTGTTGCGCGCGCAAGGTTTGCAGGCGGGTTTCCATGGCCTCGACGGTGGCTTCGCGCTCTTCGCGTTCAAGCTGCAAGTCTTCGATTTCCTGGCCACGGGCGAGCATGCCGCTTTCCGCTTCGCTGGCGCGACGTACGCGTAAAAAGTGTCGACCCACCCAATAGCCATCGCGGCTGATCAGGCTCTGCCCGGCGCTCAACTGACCGCGCAACGCCAGCGCCTGTTCAAGGCTGTCGACCGGTTTGACCTGACCGAGCCACGGCGACAGATCGATCTGCGCCTCGACCTTGTCCAGCAGGCTGCCAGCCACCCGCACGCCATCACTGGCCGGGCTGAGCAGGCGCAAATCGCCTTGGGTGAAACCGGACAGATCAAAACCGCTGAAATCGTCGACCAGCACCGCTTGCAGATCGGCGCCGAGCACGGTTTCCACCGCCAGCTCCCAACCGGCCTCGACCTTAAGGCCTTCGGCCAGACGCGGACGCTCGGCGAGATTGTGTTCCTTCAACCATTCGGCGGTGCCGGTGCCCGGGTCGAGCGCGGCCTGTTGCAAGGCTTCCAGCGACGCCAAACGACCGTTGAGCCGCTGCAGATCGCCCTGCGCCTGCTGCTGCGCAGTCAACGCCTGCTGTAATTCCTGACGCAGTTGTTCGAGCTTTTCGACCTGCGCTTCTTCGCTGGTCTGCAAATCTTCGAGAGTCGCTTCGGACTCGGCGAGCTGCTCATTGAGCGCCATGATCGCCGCGTCTTCCGGGTCGGCGGACAGCAACGCACGTTCTTCGGCGAGGCGTTTCTGCCGGTCGGCCAGGCGCTCCATGCTGCTTTCCAGCTGCTGGATCCGCGATTGCTGGACTTCAGCCTGACGGCGCGGTTCGGCAGCGGTCAGGTTGAAAGCGTCCCACTGCTCCTGCCAGCCGTGCATGGTGGTTTCGGCTTCTTCAAGCGCAGCGGCGGCTTCCTCGGCGGCGGCGCTGGTGACTTCCTGCTCGGGGGTGAGCATGTCCAGTTCTTCGCCGAGAGTCAGCAGCAACGTGCGGTCGTGGCCAAGGTGCGATTCGGTTTCCAGACGCGCGCGCTCGGCTTCTTTCAGATCGTCCTGCAACTGACGCAAACGCTGCTGGCCGTGCTGGATGCTCTGCTCGACCCGGGCGATGTCGCCGCCGACCGAATAGAAGCGCCCCTGCACCAGATTGAAGCGTTCGGACAGGTCGTGGTGACCGTCACGCAGGCGTTCGATGGCGGCGTCAGCGTTACGCTGTTCAGCGACCAGCGCTTCGAAGCTGACTTCCTGGTTGCCGATGATCGACTCGCGCTGGCCGACCTGCTCGTTAAGATCCTGCCAGCGCAGCGCCGACAGTTGCGCCTTGAGCTGACGCTCTTCAGCCTTGAGTTCCTGATACTTTTTCGCCGCCTCGGCCTGACGGTGCAGACGTTCGAGCTGGCGCTCCAGTTCTTCGCGCAGGTCGGTGAGGCGGGCGAGGTTTTCGTGGGTGCGGCGGATGCGGTTCTCGGTCTCGCGGCGGCGCTCTTTATATTTCGAGATGCCGGCGGCTTCTTCGATGAAGTTACGCAGGTCTTCGGGCTTGGATTCGATCAGCTTGGAGATCATCCCCTGTTCGATGATCGAGTAGCTGCGCGGACCGAGGCCGGTGCCGAGGAAAATATCGGTGATGTCGCGCCGACGGCATTTGGTGCCGTTGAGGTAATAGGTGGTCTGGCTGTCGCGGGTGACTTTGCGGCGGATGGAAATTTCCGCGTAGGCGGCGTATTCGCCGAGCAGCGTGCCGTCGGAGTTGTCGAACACCAGTTCGATGCTGGCCTGGCTCACCGGTTTGCGGCTGGTCGAGCCGTTGAAGATGACATCGGTCATCGACTCGCCACGGAGGTTCTTCGCCGAACTTTCGCCCATCACCCAGCGCACGGCGTCGATGATGTTCGACTTGCCGCAACCGTTCGGCCCGACGACCGCCGCCATGTTACTGGGGAAGTTCACCGTGGTCGGGTCGACGAAGGATTTGAACCCCGCCAGTTTGATGCACTTCAGCCGCACGCTCAGGCAACCGTCAGCGCAGACACCACCAGATCGCAGCTGCGCTGGGCATACGCCGTGAGCACGATGCGGATCTGCGGCAAATCACGGGCGAGTACGGCGGCGAGCAAGCGTTCGAACAGTTCGAGGAACTCGCTCATTTCCGCCTTGCGCTGTTCGAGGGCGAGGAAATACGCGCGGCTCATCGCCGGCTGGAGGTTCTCGACGGTTTCTTGCAGGTACGGATTGTTGGCAAACGGATAGGCGGCGCGCATCACCGCGAAGCTGTCATCGACGAAGCTGCGGATATCGCCGCGTTCGTAATTGGCGGTCAGGCGCTGCTGGATCTGCACGAACGGCGCCATGTCCGACTGCACTTGCCAGCCATTGGCCACGGAATTGCCGAGCAGGATGTACAGCTCGCTCATCAGCGTGCACAGGCTCTGCACCTTGTGCGGCGTGAGCTCGGTAACGTGGGCGCCACGACGCGGCAGGATCGCGATCAGGTGACGGCGCTCGAGGATCAGCAAGGCTTCGCGGACCGAACCGCGGCTGACGTTGAGCGCCAGCGTGACCTTCTGTTCCTGGATGCGCTCTCCCGGCTTCATTTCGCCACGAATGATGCGTTCGGCGAGGTGGTGAGCGATTTGCTCGGCGAGGCTGTCCGGCGCCTTGAACGTCATGGTTGTCCTTCAAACTCTATCGATCTGCACAAGCGGCGCAGTGTAGCGCAAATGCGCGGTCATGGCGGAGTGCCCACTCAGCGGTTTTTGGCACGAATCCCGCAAAAAAGCGCAGTGACCGATGAAGGTCAATACTGAATAGACACGCTGTTGATCGACGAAACGGATTTTCCTGACCTTTAAGTCAGAAAACCATTGACCGAAAAGTCAGACCTGCTAAATTCGGTTCACGTCGGTTAACAACAATAATGAGTCTGCGAGGCCTTCCGTGATCCAGTTTTTACTTAACCAGGAACTCCGTAGCGAGCACGCCCTGGACCCGAATCTGACTGTGCTCAATTACCTGCGTGAACACGTGGGCAAGCCCGGCACCAAAGAAGGTTGTGCCAGTGGCGACTGCGGCGCCTGCACCGTGGTGGTTGGCGAGTTGCAGACCGATGACACCGGGCGTGAACATATTCGCTATCGCAGCCTCAACTCGTGCCTGACCTTCGTTTCGTCGTTGCACGGCAAACAACTGATCAGCGTCGAAGACCTCAAGCACAAGGGCGAACTGCACAGCGTGCAGAAAGCCATGGTCGAGTGCCACGGCTCGCAGTGCGGTTTCTGCACCCCCGGTTTTGTGATGTCGTTGTTCGCCCTGCAAAAGAACAGCGATGCGCCGGATCAGGCCAAGGCCCACGAAGCGCTGGCCGGCAACCTCTGCCGCTGCACCGGCTACCGGCCTATTCTCGCCGCTGCCGAACAATCCTGCTGCGCCAAGCCAGCGGATCAGTTCGACGCCCGCGAAGCCGAAACCATTGCCCGCCTCAAGGCCATCGCGCCGACCGATATCGGTGAACTCAACAGCGGCGACAAACGCTGCCTGGTGCCGCTGACCGTCGCTGACCTGGCCGACCTCTACGACGCTTATCCACAAGCGCGGCTGCTCGCCGGCGGCACCGATCTGGCGCTGGAAGTCACCCAGTTCCACCGCACTCTGCCGGTGATGATCTATGTCGGCAACGTCGCCGAGATGAAGCGCATCGAAACCTTCGATGACCGCATCGAAATCGGCGCCGCCACTGCCCTCTCCGACTGCTACGAGGCGTTGAATGCCGAGTACCCGGACTTCGGCGAACTGCTGCACCGCTTCGCCTCGTTGCAGATCCGCAATCAAGGCACCCTCGGCGGCAACATCGGCAACGCCTCGCCGATCGGTGACTCGCCACCGCTGCTGATCGCCCTTGGCGCGCAGCTCGTGCTGTGCAAAGGCGAAACCCGCCGCACCTTGGACCTGGAAGACTACTTCATCGACTACCGCGTCACCGCGCGCCAGGAAAGCGAGTTCATCGAAAAAATCATCGTCCCGCGCGCCAGCGCCGAGCAGTTGTTCCGTGCCTATAAAGTGTCAAAGCGCCTGGATGACGACATCTCCGCCGTCTGCGCTGCCTTCAATCTGCGCGTGGAAAATGGCGTGATCAGCGACGCGCGCGTGGCCTTCGGCGGCATGGCGGCGATTCCGAAACGCGCTGCGCACTGCGAAGCCGTGTTGCAAGGCGCGCCGTTCAACAACGCGGTGATCGAACGCGCCTGCGCCGCGCTGGCCGAAGACTTCACGCCGCTCTCGGACTTCCGCGCCAGCAAGGAATATCGCCTGCTCAGCGCGCAGAACCTGCTGCGCAAATACTTCATCGAACTGCAAACACCGCACATCGAGACTCGGGTGACCGCTTATGTCTAACCATCACGCCGTAGAGAAGACCCAGGCTGAATTGGCCGAATTGTTCGCCAAGGATCTGACCACCGGTGTCGGCCGCAGCGTCAAGCACGACAGCGCCGCCAAGCATGTGTCCGGTGAAGCGCAGTACATCGATGATCGGCTGGAATTTCCCAACCAGCTGCACCTGTATGCGCGCCTGTCGGACCGTGCCCACGCGAAAATCCTCAGCATCGACACGTCGCCGTGCTACGCCTTCGAAGGCGTGTGCATTGTCATCACCCACGAAGACGTGCCGGGCCTGAAGGACATCGGCCCGCTGATGCCGGGTGACCCGCTGCTGGCCATCGATGACGTGCAGTTCGTCGGCCAGCCAGTGCTGGCAGTCGCAGCGAAAGATCTGGAGACCGCGCGCAAAGCAGCGATGGCCGCAATCATCGAATACGAAGACCTCGAACCGGTGCTCGACGTGGTCGAAGCCCTGCGCAAACGCCACTTCGTGCTCGACAGCCACACCCATCAGCGCGGCGACTCGGCTTCGGCGCTGGCCACGGCTGAACACCGCATTCAGGGCACGCTGCACATCGGCGGCCAGGAGCACTTCTATCTGGAGACACAGATCTCCTCGGTGATGCCTACTGAAGACGGCGGCATGATCGTCTACTGCTCGACGCAGAACCCGACCGAAGTGCAAAAACTGGTCGCCGAAGTGCTCGACGTGTCGATGAACAAGATCGTCGTCGACATGCGCCGCATGGGCGGTGGTTTTGGTGGCAAGGAAACCCAGGCCGCGAGTCCGGCGTGCCTGTGCGCAGTGGTCGCGCACCTCACCGGCCAACCGACCAAGATGCGCCTGCCGCGTGTCGAAGACATGCTGATGACCGGCAAGCGCCACCCGTTCTACGTTGAATACGACGTCGGCTTCGACAGCAGCGGCCGTCTGCACGGGATCAATATGGAGCTGGCCGGCAACTGCGGCTGCTCGCCGGACTTGTCCGCCTCGATCGTTGACCGGGCGATGTTCCACTCGGACAACTCCTACTATCTCGGCGATGCAACCATCAACGGTCACCGTTGCAAAACCAACACAGCGTCGAACACCGCTTATCGCGGCTTCGGCGGCCCGCAAGGCATGGTCGCCATCGAAGAAGTGATGGACGCGATTGCCCGGCATCTGAAGCTCGACCCGCTGGCGGTGCGCAAGGCCAACTACTACGGCAAGACCGAGCGCAACGTCACCCACTACTACCAGACCGTCGAGCACAACATGCTCGAAGAGATGACCGCCGAACTGGAAGAAAGCAGCCAGTACGCCGAGCGCCGCGAAGCGATCCGTCGCTACAACGCCAACAGCCTGATCCTGAAAAAAGGCCTGGCGCTGACCCCGGTGAAATTCGGCATTTCCTTCACCGCCAGTTTCCTCAATCAGGCCGGTGCGCTGATCCACATCTACACCGACGGCAGCATCCACTTGAACCACGGCGGTACGGAAATGGGTCAGGGCCTGAACACCAAAGTCGCTCAGGTCGTGGCGGAAGTGTTCCAGGTCGAAATCGATCGTGTGCAGATCACTGCGACCAACACCGACAAAGTGCCGAACACCTCGCCGACCGCTGCCTCCAGCGGCGCCGACCTGAACGGCAAAGCCGCGCAGAACGCAGCACAGACCATCAAGCAACGCTTGGTCGAGTTCGCCGCGCGGCACTACAAGGTCAGCGAAGAAGACGTCGAATTCCGCAACGGCCACGTGCGGGTGCGCGAGCAGATTCTGACCTTCGAAGCGCTGATCCAGCAGGCGTATTTCAATCAGGTCTCGCTGTCCAGCACCGGCTTCTACAAGACCCCGAAAATCTATTACGACCGCAGTCAGGCGCGGGGCCGTCCGTTCTATTACTTCGCCTTTGGCGCAGCCTGCTGCGAAGTGATCGTCGACACCCTGACCGGCGAGTACAAGATGCTGCGCACCGACATCCTGCATGACGTCGGCGCCTCGCTGAACCCGTCGATCGACATCGGTCAGGTCGAGGGTGGTTTCGTGCAAGGCATGGGCTGGCTGACCATGGAAGAGCTGGTATGGAACAACAAGGGCAAGCTGATGACCAACGGCCCGGCCAGCTACAAGATCCCGGCGGTGGCCGACATGCCGCTGGATCTGCGGGTGAAACTGGTGGAAAACCGCAAGAACCCGGAAGACACGGTGTTCCATTCCAAAGCTGTCGGTGAACCGCCGTTCATGCTCGGCATCGCCGCCTGGTGCGCGATCAAGGACGCGGTGGCGAGCCTCGGTGATTATCAGCATCAGCCGAAAATCGACGCGCCAGCCACGCCGGAGCGGGTGTTGTGGGGTTGCGAGCAGATGCGCCAGCTCAAAGCGGTGAAGGCTGTCGAAGCTGAAACCGAGCTGGCTCCGCTCTAGGACCGAGGCGCGGCCATTCGCGAGCAGGCTCGCTCCCACATTGGCAATGCATTCCAAATGTGGGAGCGAGCCTGCTCGCGAAGAGGCCGGCACAGACAACGAAGATGTCGAGGTGAACATGTACAACTGGATCGACGCCCTCGCCGACCTGCAGAACCAGGGCGAGCCCTGTGTGCTGGTGACGATCATCGAAGAACTCGGTTCGACGCCACGCAACGCCGGCTCGAAAATGGTCGTCAGCGCCGACCGCCTGTTCGACACCATCGGTGGCGGGCATCTGGAATTCAAAGCCATGCAGATCGCCCGCGAGATGCTCGCCAGCGGCAAGCAGGACACCCATCTGGAGCGCTTCAGCCTCGGCGCCAGCCTCGGCCAGTGCTGCGGCGGCGCCACGGTGTTGCTGTTCGAACCAATGGGCCAAGTCCAGGCGCAGATTGCCGTGTTCGGTGCCGGCCACGTCGGTCGCGCCCTCGTCCCGCTGCTGGCCAGCCTGCCCTGCCGGGTGCGCTGGATCGATTCGCGCGAGGCCGAGTTCCCTGAACACATCCCCCACGGCGTGCGTAAAATCGTCAGCGAAGAACCGGTGGATGAAGTCGATGACCTGCCCGCCGGCAGCTACTGCATCGTCATGACCCACAACCATCAGCTTGATCTGGAACTGACCGCGGCGATTCTCAAGCGCAACGATTTCACCTGGTTCGGCCTGATCGGCTCGAAAACCAAACGCGCCAAATTCGAACACCGCCTGCGTGATCGTGGTTTCGACCCGAGCGTGGTGCAGCGCATGCGCTGCCCGATGGGCATCGGCGAAGTCAAAGGCAAACTGCCTGTGGAAATCGCCATCTCCATCGCCGGCGAAATCATCGCCACTTACAACGCCAATTTCGGCCAGCACAGCGCCCGCGCCGAACCGATTGCCCGATTGCTGCCCGCCTCGCGCCGCAGTCAGGCCGCCAAACTCAAAGCCTCAAACTGATTAGAGAACCCTCATGCCTCTGACTCGCAAAGCCTACCGCGCCGCCATCCTGCACAGCATCGCCGACCCTGCCGAAGTCGGCATCGAAGCCTCGTATGAATATTTCGAGGATGGCCTGCTGGTGGTCGACGACGGCAAGATCAGCGCCCTCGGCCACGCCAGCGAACTGCTGCCAACCCTGCCGGCGGATATCGAGATCAACCATTATCAGGATGCGCTGATCACCCCCGGCTTTATCGACACGCACATTCACCTGCCGCAAACCGGCATGGTCGGCTCCTATGGCGAGCAACTGCTCGACTGGCTGAACACCTACACCTTCCCCTGCGAAAGCCAGTTTGGCGACAAGGCCCACGCCGACGAAGTGGCGGACATTTTCATCAAGGAACTGCTGCGCAACGGCACCACCACGGCGCTGGTGTTCGGCAGCGTGCACCCGCAGTCAGTCAATTCGTTTTTTGAAGCGGCGGAAAAGCTTGATCTGCGCATGATCGCCGGCAAGGTGATGATGGACCGCAATGCCCCGGACTATCTGGTCGATACCGCCGAATCCAGTTACGTCGACAGCAAGGCGCTGATCGAGCGCTGGCACGGCAAGGGCCGCTTGCACTATGCGGTGACGCCGCGCTTCGCCCCCACCAGCACCCCGGAACAACTGACCCTCGCCGGGCAACTGCTGACTGAATACCCGGATCTGTACATGCAGACCCACATCAGCGAAAACCTCAAGGAAATCGAGTGGGTCAAGGAGCTGTTTCCGGAGCGCAAGGGCTACCTCGACGTCTACGATCATTACCAGTTGCTCGGCGAACGCTCGGTATTCGCCCACGGCGTGCACCTGTGTGACGAAGAATGCGCGCGACTGGCGGAAACCGGCTCGGCGATCTCGTTCTGCCCGACCTCGAACCTGTTCCTCGGCAGCGGCCTGTTCAATTTGCCGATGGCCGAGAAGCACAAGCTCAATGTCGGCCTCGGTACCGACGTCGGCGGCGGTACCAGTTTCTCCCTGCTGCAAACCCTCAACGAAGCCTACAAGGTCATGCAGTTGCAGGGTGCGCGTCTGAGTCCGTTCAAGTCGCTGTATCTGGCGACCCTGGGTGGTGCGCGGGCGCTGCGTCTGGAAGACAGGATCGGCAATCTGCAACCGGGCTCCGATGCCGACTTCCTGGTACTGGATTACAACGCCACGCCGCTGCTGAGTTATCGCTTAAAGCAGTCGAATAACATTGCCGAGACATTGTTTGTGTTGATGACCTTGGGCGATGACCGGACGGTGCAGCAGACTTACGCTGCGGGGGCGCTGGTGCATCAGCGCTAACCTCTTCGCACTGATCGTTCCCACGCTCTGCGCGGGAATGCAGCCCGTGACGCTCCGCGTCACTGGACGCGGAGCGTCCCTAGAGGCGTTCCCACGCAGAGCGTGGGAACGATCATCCCCGGTGGTGTTTACCACGGAGGATTTTTGTTGCCGGTCAGGTTGTCTTCGCGAGCAGGCTCGCTCCCACCTTTGAAATGCATTCCCCTGTGGAAGCGAGCCTGCTCGCGAAAGCCGCGACTCGGTTTCAGCTTAGAGCTTGGCCGCTGGACGCCCCGGCTTCTTGGTCTGCAACAAGTGCGAGAACACCGCATGCAGATCATCCGACGCGCCTTCCTCGTCGAGGTTGAGCTTGCTGTCGATGTGATCCATGTGATGCATCATCAGGTTCACCGCCAGTTCACCGTCGCGCTTTTCAATGGCGTCGATCAACTGCGTGTGTTCATCGTACGAGCAGTGCGAGCGGTTGCCGCTTTCATACTGGGCGATGATCAGCGAGGTCTGCGAAACCAGGCTGCGCTGGAAGCTGATCAACGGTGCGTTCATCGCCGCTTCCGCCAGTTTCAGGTGGAATTCGCCTGACAGACGAATACCGGCACCGCGATCGCCGCGCGAGAAGCTGTCGCGCTCATCGTTGACCATCTGCCGCAATTCGGCGATCTGCTCGGCCGTGGCGTGCTGCACGGCCAATTCAGTGATCGCACGCTCAACCAGACGGCGGGCGAGGAACACCTGTCGCGCCTCTTCAACGCTCGGGCTGGCGACCACGGCGCCACGATTCGGCCGCAACAGCACCACGCCTTCATGGGCCAGACGCGACAGCGCGCGGCGAATGATGGTGCGGCTGACCCCGAAGATTTCCCCCAGCGCCTCTTCGCTCAACTTGGTACCGGGCGCCAGACGCTGTTCGAGGATGGCCTCGAAGATATGCGCGTAGACAATATCGTCCTGGGTTCCGCTGCGACCGGCTTTGCCTGCTCGCGGTTGTTTCTTGAGGGGTTGCAACTGTTCGTTCATGGGCACTCGAGTCGGGAAAACTGCGGCGAATAGACCGTGACTGTAATACGGCACAGTAGGTCGCTGGCAAGTATCGCGTAAAAAACAGCGCGATTGTACACAATGAATGGTGGCAACACGACTGTACGGCTATTTGCGCCTGCGGCTGTATTGCAACGGTTTGTCAGGTTTGAGTTTAGGCTTGATCGCAGAATCCGCTGCATGACCGCAATCCCCCGTGGGAGCGAGCCTGCTCGCGAAAGCCATTTCACATTCACTATGAATGTTGACTGACATAGCGCTTTCGCGAGCAGGCTCGCTCCCACAGAGGTTCTGTGTTGTGGCGGACATCTCCATTGCTATAAGGAACACCGCCGTCATGACCGACGCCACCCACGCCCGCCTGCGCCCTCTGGCCGACACTTCGCCTTCCGCCATCGTTGCCGGTTTCATCGCGATGATGACCGGTTACACCAGTTCGCTGGTGCTGATGTTTCAGGCCGGGCAAGCCGCCGGCCTGAGCAGCGGGCAGATTTCTTCGTGGATCTGGGCGATTTCGATCGGCATGGCGGTGTGTTCCATCGGCCTGTCGCTGCGCTATCGCACGCCGATCACCATCGCCTGGTCGACCCCCGGCGCAGCGTTGCTGATCACCAGCCTGGGCGGCGTCAGTTACGGCGAGGCGATCGGCGCCTATATCACGTGCGCGGTACTGGTGACGATCTGCGGCCTGACCGGCAGCTTCGAACGGCTGGTGAAAAAGATCCCGGCCTCTTTGGCGGCAGCTCTGCTGGCAGGGATTCTGTTCAAGATCGGCAGCGAAATCTTCGTCGCCGCGCAACACCGTACCGGGCTGGTGCTGGGAATGTTCTTCACTTATCTACTGGTCAAGCGCCTGTCGCCACGCTATGCGGTGCTCGCAGCGCTGCTGATTGGCACTGCGCTGTCGGGCTTCATGGGGCTGCTGGATTTCAGCGGCTTTCACCTGGAAGTGGCCACCCCGGTGTGGACCACGCCGCACTTCTCCCTGGCCGCTACCATCAGCATCGGCATTCCGCTGTTCGTGGTGGCGATGACCTCGCAGAACATGCCCGGCATCGCCGTGCTGCGCGCCGATGGCTATAACGTCCCGGCCTCGCCACTGATCACCACCACCGGCATCGCCTCGCTGTTGCTGGCGCCGTTCGGCTCCCACGGCATCAACCTCGCGGCCATCAGCGCGGCGATCTGCACCGGTCCGCATGCTCATGAAGATCGCAACAAGCGTTACACCGCAGCGGTGTGGTGCGGGGTGTTCTACGGGATTGCCGGGGTGTTCGGTGCCACGTTGGCGGCGTTGTTTGCCGCGTTGCCGAAAGAACTGGTGCTGTCGATTGCGGCGCTGGCGCTGTTCGGCTCGATCATCAATGGCTTGAGCATTGCCATGAGCGAGGTGAAAGAACGGGAAGCGGCGTTGATCACCTTCATGGTCACGGCGTCCGGGCTGACGCTGTTTTCCATTGGTTCGGCGTTTTGGGGGATCGTGGCGGGGGTTTTGACGCTGGTGATTTTGAATTGGCGCAGAGCTTAAGATCAAAAGCCCCTCACCCTAACCCTCTCCCAAAGGGAGAGGGGACTGACCAAGGTGCTCGGAAGATATACGCCGACGAGGGATATCAAGTCGAACTCACATCCCGAAAAGCCCACAGATCGGCTCCCTCTCCCTCGGGAGAGGGCTGGGGTGAGGGGCGAGTCCACCATCAAATCCAAGCCGTATCACCTAAACACCAGACGAAAAAAAACGGCGACCCTCAGGTCGCCGTTTTTTCAGTATCACTTAGCCGCGTTGATCGGCTTTTCCGGATACCACACATCCAGCAGCGGGCTGACTTCGTACTTGGTCAGCTCGGAGCGGTTTTTCAGCCAGGCTTCAACGGCAGCGCGCTGCTCTTCGTTGACCGAGCCACGCTTCTGCAGGCACACCAGACCGAAGTCGTCGCCGCCAACATAACCCAGACCGTTGGCTTCCATGGCTTCTTTGATGAATGCTTCGAGGAAAGCGTCAATGGCTTCTTCGGACAAGTCTTCTTTGAAGTCCAGGTTCAGTTCGAAACCCAGCTCTTGAAATTCATCTACGCACAGTTTTTTGCGCAGACGCTGGGAACGGTTAGTCGCCATTGGAACAATCCTCTTAAGTAATAACGGCCGGCACTTTACCAGTTTAAGCCGGCGATTGCCCGACTCTCTGGTCGCTGCGGCCGACCGCCTGTAAAAAAATAAGCGATTGGCCGGTCGCGACACGGCACAAGCTGTTACAGCTTGGGGCATAATGCCGACACTTTCATGACCACTGAGGGCCTTTTCATCCATGTCCTCGTCTTTTTTCCCCTCTTTTGCAGGGTTTTATTGCATATGATCAAATCGTTGCGTCCACTGTTTCTCGCCGGCCTTCTTCTGCCTCTGGCCCTGCCTGTCTCCGCTGCCACCATCAACACTTCCCTCACCCCGAACGTCGAAAAAGCCCTCAAAGCCAGCAAGCTGCAGCCCACTGCGCTGTCGCTGGTGATGGTGCCGCTCGACGGTCCGGGCACGCCGACCGTGTTCAACGCCGACGTCTCGGTCAATCCGGCCTCGACGATGAAACTGGTCACCACTTACGCGGCGCTGGAAATGCTCGGCCCCAACCATCAGTGGAAAACCGAGTTCTACACCGATGGCACCCTGAGCGGCGGCATTCTCAACGGCAACCTCTACCTCAAGGGCGGCGGTGACCCGAAGCTGAACATGGAGAAACTCTGGCTGTTGATGCGCGACCTGCGCGCCAACGGCGTGACCCAGATCACCGGCGATCTGATCCTCGACCGCAACTTCTTCGTGCAGCCGCAATTGCCGGAATTCAACGATGACGGCAACGACGACAACAAGCCGTTCCTGGTCAAGCCCGACTCGCTGCTGGTCAACCTCAAGGCCCTGCGCTTTGTTGCGCGCAATGACGGTGGCCGCGTGTTGATTTCCGTGGAGCCGCCGATCGCGAACATCCGCATCGAAAACACCGTCAAAGCCCTGCCGTCCAAGCAATGCACCGGCGGCGTGCGCTACAACCCGGTGCCGCAGGCCGATGGCAGCGTGACCGTAACCGTCGGCGGCCAGTTGGGCGAAGGCTGCAGCTCGCAGACTTATCTGTCACTGCTCGACCACGCGACCTACACCGCCGGCGCCGTGCGGGCGATCTGGAAGGAACTGGGTGGCAGCATTCAGGGCAAGGATCGTCTGGCGCCGACGCCGAGCAGCGCCAAACTGCTTGCCCGCGCGTACTCGCCGGATCTGGCCGAGATCATCCGCGACATCAACAAATACAGTAACAACACCATGGCCCAGCAGCTGTTCCTCAGCCTTGGCCAGCGTTTCCGCAACGATGCCGACGGTGACGACGCCCGGGCTGCGCAGCGCGTGGTGCGTCAGTGGCTGGCGAAGAAAGGCATCACCGCGCCGCATCTGGTGATGGAGAATGGTTCTGGTCTGTCGCGGGCCGAGCGGGTCAGTGCGCGGGAAATGGCCAACATGCTGCAGGCCGCCTGGCACAGCCCGTACGCCGCCGAATACATCAGCTCGCTGCCGATTGCCGGCACCGACGGCACCATGCGCAAACGTCTGAAAACCACGGCGATGCGCGGCGAAGCCCACGTCAAGACCGGCACCCTGAACACCGTGCGCGCGATCGCCGGTTTCAGCCGTGATGTGAATGGCAATACCTGGGCGGTGGTAGCGATCCTCAACGACAAGGCCCCGTTCGGCGCCTCGTCGGTGCTCGATCAGGTGCTGCTGGATCTGTACAAACAGCCGAAACTGCCGCAGACCGCTTCGGTGCTGTAGGCGCAGCAGATGCAATTGAGGGAGCGAGCCTGCTCGCGAAGGCGTCGGTTCAGTCAGCATGTTCAGTGACTGTCACACCGCTTTCGCGAGCAGGCTCGCTCCCACAGAAAATCAGCGCCAGATCCCCTCTGCCCCACAGGGTCAGGTGTCAGGTTCGAATCAGCTCATCTCCCGCTCAACCCGATCCCGGCCATTCTGCTTCGCTGCGTAAACCCCTGAGTCAGCGCGCAGCAACAACGCATCCGCGCCCTCCCCCGGCCGCCAGCTGGCGATGCCGAAACTGGCGGTGACCACGCCAACCACATCCACCGGCGCGCTGCGCAGGCCTTCCCACAACTCCATCGCCAGCATGTACGCGTGCTCGCCGTCGATGTCCGGGCACAGCACCATGAACTCTTCGCCGCCCAAACGGCAGAACACATCGGTGCGACGCAGACGATGGCCAATTCGCTCGCAGACTGCTTGCAGCACACGGTCGCCGACGGCGTGGCCGTAATGGTCGTTGATGCGTTTGAAGTGGTCGATGTCGAGCATGATTACCGACAACTCGCCGCCGCCCCGCTCGACCCGGGCCATCTCCGTGGTCAGGCGTTCCTGGAAATAGCGACGGTTGTGAATGCCGGTCAGCGAATCGGTGATCGACAACGCGCGCAATTCTTCTTCCACGCGCTTGAGATCGGAGATATCCGAGATATAACCGTGCCACAGCACCCCGCCGCCCGGCAGTTCTTCAGGCGTCGCCTCGCCGCGCACCCAGCGCAGGCCGCGCTCGGGCAGTTGCACGCGGTATTCCTCGCGCCACGGGCTGAGATTTTCCGCCGATTCGCGGATTGATGAGCGCACGCGAATCGCGTCCTGCGGGTGAATGCGGCTGAAAATCGCCTCGGAGTCGAGCAGCAGCACATCCGGCTCCAGCTCGTAGATTTCGCGGATGCCATCGCTGGCGTAGATCACGCTGAAGCGTCCGTCGAATTCCATTTTGAATTGGTAAATGCCGCCCGGAACATGGGCGCTGAGCTTCTTCAGCAACGTGTCGCGTGCTGCCAGCACTTCGTGCACGCGTTTGCGCTCGGTGATGTCGATGCAGATCGCCAGATGACCGACCCACAGGCCTTGCTCGTCAAGCACCGGCGTGGCGAGCATGTTCACCGGCAGATGACTGCCATCGCTGCGCACCATGGTCCATTCGCGTGCTTCATGGCCGCCGACTTCGCCGCCCTCGACCAGCATCGCGTGGCAAGTCGGGATGCTTTTGCCGTAGCGCGCACTCAACTCGGCCGAACGCGCCGCCAGTTCCCTGGGTAAATGCAGGTTCTCCAGGGTCATGCGCCCGACCACTTCGGCGCTGCTGTAGCCGAGCATTTGCTCGGCACCGGGATTGAAAGTGTTGATCACGCCGCGCAGGTCGGTGGCAATGATCGCGACCTGAGTGGCGGCATTCAGCACGCCGCGCAACTGACCGTGGGTGCCGCGCAGTTCCTGCTCGCGCTCGTGCAATTCCTGGGTGCGCACCTCGACCAGCCGCACCGCGCGCTGGCGCTGGCTGACCAGCACGTAAAGCAAGGCGCTGAGCAATGCGCTGAGCAAGCCGCCAAGAATGATCACGCTGCCCACCGACGAATGGTTGGCCTGCATGAACGCCTCGCTCGGAAGGATATCGACCTGATAGTCGTGGTCGGCCATGCGCAGCAAGCGCGTCGCCGCCAGATCGCCGGGCACCGCCTCGTTGCTCGATTCGAACAGCGCCTCGTGCTGATCTTGGGTCGACAGGTCGAGAATGCGCACCGACAGGTAATCGTGCAGGGCATCGGGCAAACCATCGGCGAGCAACTGGCGCATGCTGATCACCGCCATCACATAGCCGAACGGCTGCGATTCTCCGGCGCGACTGACCGGCGCCAGTAGCAACACCCCACGCGCGTAGGACGGCTCAATCCCGACCAGGTGCATCGGTTGCGACACCGCCATGCTGCCGAGCTGGTCGGCGCGTTGCAGGGTTTCGCGGCGCAAGGGTTGGGCGAGCAAGTCATAACCCAGTGGTGGCGCCAATCGGCTTTGGGTCTGGGTGTACAGCACCGGCACATATGCGTCGCGCGCTGCCGCCAGTTGCAGCTCGCCATTGGCGTCGAGCTCGCGAATGGTGAAGTTGCTCAGGCCTTCGTCACGCACCTGCTGTTCGAACGCGGCGCGTTCGGCACCACTGACTCTCGGGGCATAGGTATAGGCTTGGGTGCGCAGCAATAAAGGGCGGGAGTAGCCGTCGAATTCGGCGCGGGACACCGATTCGGAGTTGGCGAAGAACCGGCGCAGACTATCGAGACGTTGCTCCTGGTCGTGAAAACGTTCGGCGATACGGCTGTAGCGTTCGTTGGCCAGCAGTTGAAAGCGCTGACGCGATTGTTGCTGAAACTGGTTGAAGGTGCCCCACGCGAGCAGCCCGGTGAGAATCCCGCCGGCAAGCAACACCAGCAAAGCGACCAGCCAGGCTGAGACGTCTTCACTGATGAAACCGAGGATTTTCGGGCGCACGGGGTGCAACGGCATAAGCACGACTCACTCCGCCAGATTCACGGGAAAACCCCATTGGCGGTGTGTGAGTTATAGCTATTAGCCACTAATTTAGCCAGCACCGCTGGATCCACCGAGCCGTTAAAAATCAAGGCTCTGTGGATCCAACCAGTGAAAGCGTCAACGAGCCGTGATTTTCCAGGCGCGGTGGATCTTGGTATTGCGGGCGAAATCCGGATCAATGGTCTGCGCACTGATTTCCTCGACCGCATAACGCTCGGCGAGGTTTTCCTCCAACTGGAACTTGCGGAAGTTGTTGGAGAAATACAGCACGCCACCCGGTGCCAGCCGCGCCATCGCCAAGTCGATCAACTGCACCTGATCGCGCTGTACGTCGAAGATGCCTTCCATGCGCTTGGAGTTGGAGAACGTCGGCGGGTCGATGAAGATCAGGTCGTATTCGTCGCGGCTGCTTTCCAGCCACGCCATCACATCACCCTGCTCCAGACGGTTCTTGTCCGAGAAGCCGTTCAGCGACAGGTTGCGGCGCGCCCAGTCCAGATAGGTTTTCGACAGGTCGACGCTGGTGGTGCTGCGCGCGCCGCCCTTGGCCGCGTGTACGCTGGCGGTCGCGGTGTAGCAGAACAGATTGAGGAAGCGCTTGCCGGCCGCCTCTTTCTGGATACGCATGCGCATCGGCCGGTGATCGAGGAACAGGCCGGTGTCGAGGTAGTCGGTGAGGTTGACCAGCAACTTCACACCACCTTCATTGACCTCGACGAACTTGCCCTGCGCAGCCTGACGCTCGTACTGCTTGGTGCCGCTCTGGCGCTCGCGGCGCTTGACCACCACGCGGTTCTTGTCGACGTTCAACGCCTGCGGAATGGCCGCCAGCGCATCGAACATGCGCGCCGAGGCTTTTTCCGGGTCGATGGATTTCGGCGCGGCGTATTCCTGAACGTGCACCCAGTCGTGGTACAGGTCGATGGCCATCGCGTATTCCGGCATGTCGGCATCGTAAACGCGGTAGCAATCGATGCCTTCGCGCTTGACCCACTTGCCCATTGCCTTGAGATTTTTCTGCAAGCGATTGGCAAACATCTGCCCGCCTTCGCTCAGGCGCGGCTGTTCGATCACTGGCGCCGGGGCTGGCGTCGGCTTGATCGGGTTGCCGTTCTTGTTGAACTTGCGCTCTTGCGGCTCGTCCGGGGTCTGGTCGTAAGCCGCTTGCTCGCGCTCGGCCTGGCGCTGTTCCGGGGTGCGACGTTCGCCAGTGACGAACTGATCCGGCAGAACCTTGATCAGCAGCAGTTTGCACGGCAGCGCGCCGTTCCAGAACGAATACTGCTTATGGCTGCGGATACCCATGCGCTTGCCCAGATCCGGGGCGCCGGTGAACACCGCCGCTTCCCAGTTCAGGCAGGCCTGACGCAGACGCTCGCCGAGATTCTGGTAGAGATACAGCAGGCTGGCTTCGTCACCGAGACGCTCGCCGTACGGCGGGTTGCAGATGACCAGACCTTTCTGGTTCTGGTCCGGGCGCGGCTCGAAGGTCGCCACTTCGCCCTGGTAGATCTTGATCCACTCGCTGAGGCCGGCGCGCTCAACGTTATTGCGGCCTGGCTGAATCAGTCGTGGATCGGCTTCGTAACCGCGAATCCACAGCGGCGGTTTGGCCAGACCGGCGGCGGCACGCTCGACGGCTTCTTCGTGGAGTTTTTTCCACAGTGCCGGCACATGACCGAGCCACGCGGTAAAGCCCCACTGCTCGCGACGCAGGTTCGGCGCCATGTCGGCAGCGATCATCCCCGCTTCGACGAGGAACGTACCGACACCGCACATCGGGTCAGCCAGTGCGCCACCTTCGGCGGCAATGCGCGGCCAACCGGAACGAATGAGGATTGCCGCCGCGAGGTTTTCCTTCAGCGGCGCCGCACCCTGCTGCAAGCGATAGCCACGCTGGTGCAGGCTGTGGCCGGACAGGTCGAGGGACAGAATCGCTTCGCCGCGATCCAGTCGCAGGTGAATGCGCAGGTCCGGGTTGAGTTTGTCGATGGATGGACGATCGCCCTGTGGCGTGCGCAGTTTGTCGACGATGGCATCTTTGACTTTCAGCGCGCCGAAGTGGGTGTTGTCGATGCCCGAGCCGTGGCCGCTGAATTCGACGGCCAGGGTGCCGTCGCTGAGCATGTGATCCTGCCAGTCGATGTCGAGCACGCCGTGGTAGAGGTCTTCGGCGTCCTTCATCGGGAAACGCTTGAGCACCAGCAACACACGGTTGGCCAGACGCGACCAGAGGCACAGGCGATAAGCGGTTTCCATGGTCGCCATGCCACGCACGGCGGAGGTGTGCTCGCGCGCTTCTTCAAGGCCAAGCCCGACGGCTTCCTCGATGAGCAGGCCTTCAAGGCCTTTGGGGCAAGTGAGGAAGAGTTCGAAACGATCGGACATGGTAATTCCAGAGCCTTTGGCTAGTGGGCCGGCAACGCATTGCCGACCCGGTTTTCAATCAGGCGCTTTTCTGAAAGAGCGCCCGCGTGGCACGAAGGTGTGCCGTTCCATCCCCGCTGCTCGGGTTAAAAGAGCTTAGATGCCGGGACAGATAAAAAAGTTGGTGAAACAAAAAGACTGAAAGCGACCCTTCGTCGAATATTACCCAAGCGCAAACGTGGGTCATTCTCACTAAAGGATTAACCCCCTGAGTCAGCGGGGCGCCGATCATACCGGGGTTTGCGCAATGAACGTTGAATAAATACGCGGTTACTTATCGCCATAGCATCCTTTACGTTACGTGCTTATGACAAAACGATCATTCCCTCGGTGTGACTCATTGGTTAGAACTGAGCACAGGTTGACGTCGCAACGGCGTCAACACCTTGGCTCGCCACGCCGGCAGCGAGCCGCACGATGGCAGGTTTTTTCTGCCAGACCTCAATTGAGGTCAACGCGACACTACAGTCAACAAGTGAGGGAAACACCCTATGAGAAGACTTAAGCGTGATCCGTTGGAAAGAGCATTTTTGCGCGGATATCAATATGGCGTTGGTGGCAAATCCCGTGAGCTTTGCCCATTTACTCTACCGTCGGTACGTCAAGCCTGGATCAACGGCTGGCGAGAAGGACGCGGCGACAACTGGGACGGTATGACCGGCACTGCGGGAATCCACAGACTCAACGAACTTCACGCCGTCGGCTGACACAGGGCATTTATTCCGACACGACAATCTGAATTTGCATTGAATTAACCACGCACGTCCTTCCCGGACGGCGGGCTACGGCCCAGGGGCTCCTTCGAGGAGCCCTTTTTTATGCCTGCAAAAAGGGTTAACCGGGATCCACGTGGCGAGGGGATTTATCCCCGCTCGGCTGCGCAGCAGTCGCGAAGTCCGAACTTCAATCTACCTGGCATATCACTGTGGAAGGTTTGGGGCTGCTGAGCAGCCCAGCGGGGATAAATCCCCTCGCCACAAAGGCTCCCCAAGGCCTCGGCAATCCTCAGCGCAACGCGGCGATGGCGTCTACCGATTCACGAATCAGCGCCGGGCCTTTGTAGATGAAGCCCGAATAGATCTGCACCAGGCTTGCACCGGCCGTGATCTTCTCCGCCGCGTGCTTGCCCTCGGTAATCCCGCCCGCAGCAATGATCGGCAAACGCCCGGCCAATTCGCCCGCCAGCACCTTCACGGTATGGGTGCTCTTTTCACGCACCGGCGCACCCGACAGACCGCCCGCCTCGTCGCCATGCTCCATGCCTTCGACGCCGACACGGCTCAAAGTCGTATTGGTGGCGATCACCGCATCCATGCCGGTTTCGATCAACGCCTGGGCGACCTGCGCAGTTTCTTCGTCGGTCATGTCCGGCGCGATCTTGATCGCCAGCGGCACATGCTTGCCGTGACGCAGGGCCAGTTCGGCGCGACGCGTGGCCAGATCAGCGAGCAATTGCTTGAGCGAGTCACCGAACTGCAGGCTGCGCAGGCCCGGGGTGTTTGGCGAGCTGACGTTGACGGTGACGTAGCTGGCGTGGGCGTAAACCTTGTCCAGGCAGATCAGGTAATCGTCGACCGCGCGCTCGACCGGGGTGTCGAAGTTCTTGCCGATATTGATGCCCAGCACGCCCTGGTATTTCGCCGCAGCGACCCGCGCCAGCAGGTTATCCACGCCAAGGTTGTTGAAGCCCATGCGGTTGATGATCGCCTCGGCTTCCGGCAGGCGGAAGATCCGTGGTTTCGGGTTACCCGGCTGCGGACGCGGGGTCACGGTACCGATTTCGACAAAGCCGAAACCCAACTGCGCAAAGCCGTCGATGGCCGCGCCGTTCTTGTCCAGACCTGCCGCCAGCCCTACCGGGTTCGGGAACTGCAGGCCCATGACGGTCACCGGCATTTTCGCCGGTGCCTTGCACAGCAAGCCGTTGAGGCCCAAACGTCCACCCGCGCCGATCAGATCCAGCGACAGATCGTGGGAGGTTTCCGGGGAAAGTTTGAACAACAGCTGACGGGCCAGGGTGTACATGGGCGGCAATGACTCGGGCGGCGAAAAGAGGCGGCGATTATAGCCGGGCATCGTCCCCCGGCGCGAGGCGCCTGCGCGAATCAGGCGACTGGCATATGCCTTGCACCACCCTGCTCATCAGTCTGCCGACCAATGACGGCGCGCAGGCCAGGACAATGGCGTCGTCCCCGGGTTTTGCCTGCGCAGAATCCGGGACGACGTTTTTTTTGAGGTAGCGTATGAACGAAACGTCCTTGGGGCCTCTGGCCTGGGTCAATGGCAGCGATGCGCCGGAAAAGAGCGCGATCAATCTCGGCTTCATGGCGCTGAGCGACTGCGCCTCGGTGGTGGTCGCCGCCACCCAGGGCTTCGCCCAACCCTACGGCCTGACGCTGAACCTCAAACGTCAGGCCTCATGGGCCAACCTGCGCGACAAACTGGTCAGCGGCGAACTGGATGCCGCGCACAGTCTGTACGGGCTGATTTATGCGGTGCACCTGGGCATCGGCGGCGTTGCCCCGACCGACATGGCGGTGCTGATGGGCCTGAACCAGAATGGCCAGAGCCTGAACCTGTCCCATGGCTTGCAACAGGCTGGCGTGAACAGTCCTGAAGCGCTCGATCGGCACGTGCACCAAAGCCGCGCAAAACTGACCTTCGCCCAGACCTTTCCCACCGGCACCCATGCGATGTGGCTTTATTACTGGCTGGCGAGCCAGGGCATTCATCCGTTGCAGGACGTCGACAGCGTGGTAGTGCCGCCGCCGCAAATGGTCGCGCACCTGCGAGCCGGGCGCATCGACGGCTTTTGCGTCGGCGAACCGTGGGCGGCCAGCGCCGTGCAGCAGAATCTCGGTTTCACCCTGGCGACCAGCCAGAGCATCTGGCCCGACCACCCGGAAAAAGTCCTCGGTTGCACCCGGGAATTTGTCGAGCAATACCCCAACACCGCGCGGGCGCTGGTCATGGCCATCCTTGAGGCCAGCCGCTTCATCGAAGAAAGCCCGGAGAACCGCCGCAGCACCGCGCAATTGCTCAGTGCCGCCGAATACCTCGACACCCCCACCCCGTGCATCGAGCCGCGTTTCATGGGGGATTACGCCGACGGCCTCGGCAATCGCTGGCAGGACTCGCATGCGCTGCGTTTTCACGGCGGTGGCGAGGTCAATCTGCCGTACCTCTCCGACGGCATGTGGTTCATGACCCAGTTTCGTCGCTGGGGTCTGTTGCGCGAGGATCCGGATTATCTGGCCGTCGCCCGTCAGGTTCAGCGCCTGGATCTGTATCGCGAGGCCGCCAGCGCGGTCGGCGTTGCGACTTCGTACGCAGACCTGCGCAGCAGCCAGTTGCTCGACGGCAAGGTCTGGGACGGCAGCGACCCGGCGGGCTATGCGCGCAGTTTCAAGCTGCATGCCCTGAGCGACACCGCCCCCCTTCTCGCCCAGCGCTGACAGGAGACCGCGAACATGTTGCGCATTCTGCTGATCAACGACACCGCGAAAAAAGTCGGACGCCTGAAAGCGGCGCTGACCGAGGCCGGCTTCGAGGTAATCGACGAGTCCGGCCTGACCATCGACCTGCCGGCGCGCGTCGAAACAGTGCGCCCGGACGTGATCCTGATCGATACCGAGTCACCGAGCCGCGATGTTATGGAGCAAGTAGTGCTGGTCAGCCGCGACCAGCCCCGGCCGATTGTGATGTTTACCGACGAACATGACCCGGGGGTGATGCGTCAGGCGATCAAGTCCGGGGTCAGTGCCTACATCGTCGAAGGCATTCACGCACAACGGTTGCAGCCGATTCTCGACGTGGCGATGGCGCGCTTCGAGAGTGACCAGGCCTTGCGCGCGCAATTGCAGGCGCGCGATCAGCAACTGGCCGAGCGCAAGCGCATCGAACTGGCCAAGGGGTTGCTGATGAAGATGAAGGACTGCAACGAGGAAGAGGCCTATACGCTGATGCGCCGCCAGGCGATGAGCCGCCAGCAGAAGCTGATTCAGGTGGCGGAGCAGATCATTGCCATGAGCGAGTTGCTGGGCTGAAGTTTTCGCTGCAAATCAAGAGCCCCTCACCCTAGCCCTTTCCCGGAGGGAGAGGGGACCGACCGCGTTGTCTGGCGCTGTCCGCCGACCTGAACGACCGAGTCGATTATGGATTCACTCGAAATCGTTCAGATCGGCAAATGATTCGGCCATCCCCCGCTCGGTTCCCTCTCCCTCTGGGAGAGGGCTAGGGTGAGGGGCTTTCGCTTTTCAGCTGTTGGCACAAATCTCGCTAAGTAAACCGCACAGGTAACCAACGGCGGTTGCCCCACCTACGACAAAGACGTCGCTCACCCCGTTCGCCCCTCGGCGAATCAGGTAGCGGCGTTTTTGCGTTTTGGCCCCACAGAACGGGGCCGGTGGTGCGGCCGTGAGGCGCTCCACCTGCTGTGCATGACTCCTTTCGAGACTCTTTTCAGCCGAGGTGCGCGATGAATTCAAACTTCTGGAAATCCGGCCATACCCCGACCCTGTTCGCGGCCTTCCTGTATTTCGACCTGAGCTTCATGGTCTGGTACCTGCTCGGCCCGCTGGCGGTGCAGATTGCCGCCGACCTGCACCTGACCACCCAGCAGCGCGGCCTCGTCGTCGCCACGCCAATTCTCGCCGGCGCGGTGTTGCGCTTCGCCATGGGCATGCTCGCCGATCGCTTGTCGCCGAAGACCGCCGGACTGATCGGCCAGGTCATCGTCATCTGCGCGCTGTTCGGCGCCTGGAAACTCGGCATCCACAGTTATGAACAGGCGCTGATCCTCGGCCTGTTCCTCGGCATGGCCGGCGCGTCGTTTGCCGTGGCCCTGCCGCTGGCCTCGCAGTGGTATCCACCAGAACATCAAGGCAAAGCCATGGGCATCGCCGGTGCGGGGAACTCCGGCACCGTGTTCGCCGCGCTGCTGGCGCCAGTGATTGCCGCCGCGTTCGGCTGGAGCAATGTCTTCGGTTTCGCCCTGATCCCGCTGGTTCTGACCTTGGTGCTGTTCGCCCTGTTGGCAAAAAACGCCCCGCAGCGGCCAAAACCGAAAGCCATGGCCGACTACTTCAAGGCCCTCGGTGATCGCGACAGCTGGTGGTTCATGTTTTTCTACAGCGTCACCTTCGGCGGCTTCATCGGCCTGGCCAGCGCGCTGCCCGGTTACTTCAACGATCAATACGGTCTGAGCCCGGTGACCGCCGGCTATTACACCGCTGCCTGCGTGTTCGGCGGCAGCCTGATGCGGCCGCTGGGTGGCGCGCTGGCCGATCGCTTCGGCGGCATCCGCACCTTGCTGGCGATGTACACCGTCGCTGCGATCTGCATCGCAGCGGTGGGCTTCAATCTGCCAAGTTCCTACGCGGCGCTGGCGCTTTTCGTCTGCACCATGCTCGGCTTGGGCGCCGGCAACGGTGCGGTTTTCCAATTGGTGCCGCAGCGTTTTCGTCTGGAGATCGGCGTGATGACCGGGCTGATCGGCATGGCCGGCGGCATCGGCGGCTTCGCCCTCGCCGCCGGTATGGGCGCGATCAAGCAAAGCACCGGCAGCTATCAATTGGCGCTGTGGTTGTTCGCCAGCCTCGGCGTGCTGGCATGGTTTGGCCTGCACGGCGTCAAGCGTCGCTGGAGAACCACCTGGGGCTCGGCGGCGGTGACAGCGGCGCGGGTCTGAGGCTCGAATGGCCCTGCAACTGAGTTTCGCCGAAGCCAGCGCCACCGGCCCGCGCGCGGAGAATCAGGACGCCCTGCGTTCAGTGACACCGGCGCCGGCACTGGCGGTGAGCAAGGGTTATCTGTTCGCCATCGCCGACGGCGTCAGCCAGTGCGCCGATGGCGGCCTCGCCGCGCGTTCGACCTTGCAGGCCCTGGCGCTGGACTACTACGCGACGCCGGAAACCTGGAGCGTGGCCCAGGCGCTGGATCGCCTGCTGCTCGCGCAAAATCGCTGGCTGCAGGCCAACGGCGGCGGGCAACCGCTGCTGACCACGGTCAGCGCGCTGGTGATGCGTGGTCGACGCTTCACCCTCGCCCATGTCGGCGATTGCCGGGTCTATCGCTGGCACGCCGAGCGCTTGCAGCGCATCAGCGAGGATCACGTCTGGGAGCAACCGGGCATGCAACACGTGCTCAAGCGTGCGCTCGGGCTCGATCAGCATCTGGTCCTGGATTTCCTCGACGGCGAACTGCGTGAGGGCGAAAGCTTCGTGCTGCTCAGCGACGGCGTCTGGTCGACCTTGGGCGATACCGCGATCGCCGCGATTCTGCGTGATCAAGCGGATCTGCCCAGCGCGGCGCAAACCTTGGTCAACGCCGCGCATATGGCCGGCAGTCAGGACAACGCCAGTGCCCTGCTGGTGCGCGTCGATGCGCTGGGCGAAGCGAGCATCGGCGATGCGCTGGTGCAATTGCAGCAATGGCCACTGCCGCCAACGCTGAAACCCGGGCAAGCGTTTGAAGGCTGGCAGGTGCAAGGCGGCATCGGCCAGAGCCAGCAATCATTGCTGTATCGCGTGCTCGATAGTCAGGGCCAGCCTTGGCTGTTGAAGACCTTGCCGACGCGCCTGGCCGACGATCCGCAAGCCGGGCAGGCGCTGCTGTCGGAAGAATGGTTCCTAAAGCGCGTGGCCGGCCGGCATTTTCCGCAAATCCATGCCTGCACTCAGCGTCAGCATTTGTACTACGTGATGCGCGAATACGCCGGGACGACGCTGGCCGACGTGTTTCAACACAGCGGCCCGTTGCCACTGGCGCAGTGGCAGGACATCGCCGAGCGGCTATTGCGCGCGGTCGGGCTGCTGCATCGGCGGCAGATTCTGCACCGCGACATCAAACCGGAAAACCTGCTGTCAGGTGACGACGGCGAGCTGCGCCTGCTGGATTTCGGTCTGGCTTACTGCCCCGGGCTGTCGGAAGACGCGCCGTCGACCCTGCCGGGAACGCCAAGCTTTATCGCCCCCGAAGCGTTTCGTGGCGAACCACCGAATGCGCAGCAGGATTTGTATTCAGTCGGCGTCACTCTCTATTACCTGCTCACCGGGCATTTCCCTTATGGCGAGATCGAAGCGTTCCAACGGCCCCGATTTGGCGTGCCGGTGAGTGCCAGTCGCTATCGCCCGGACCTGCCGGACTGGCTGGCGCAAAGTCTGGAACGCGGCGTCGCCGCCGATCCGCAGCAACGCTTCGAAACCGCTGAAGAGTGGCTGCTGGTGCTGGAACAGGGTGAGCGGCAAAGTTTGAGTGTGCGGCCCCGGCCTTTGTTGGAGCGGGAGCCGTTGAAGGTCTGGCGGACCATGGCGCTTCTGGCATTGCTCGGGAATGTGGTGCTGCTGGTTTTGTTGTTTCACAGTTGAACCGCACCGCGCCATTCGCGAGCAGGCTCGCTCCCACAGGGAATTTGTGTCGTTCGCAGACACCTTGTGGGAGCGAGCCTGCTCGCGAAGGCATTCGGCTTCACACCGCATAACCCCAAGAATTAACGCGCCACGAACGAGCAACACGCCTCGATTCGGTGCAAAAAAATCTCCTGTCACAACCCCAATCCCCAATAAATCCGCGTCCCCCCGAGTTGGCACAACCACTGCATTACCCTTTTCACCATACATACAGCCCATCCTTCAACGACGAAGGCTGCGCTTCCCGAGAGAACGGGACCAGGACAAAGGCGTCCTCGCTAGGCAACTAGCGGGACGCCTTTTTTTGTTTGCGCAAAATTTGTCGAGCAAGGCCCGACGGCCCACCAGAGGCCAGCCGCAGCTCCCGGAGAACCTGATGAAAAAACTCAAACTGGTGATGATCGGCAATGGCATGGCCGGGGTCCGTACCCTGGAAGAACTGCTCAAGCTGAGCGACGAGCTCTACGACATCACCGTCTTCGGCGCCGAACCGCACACCAACTACAACCGCATCCTGTTGTCGCCGGTGCTGGCCGGTGAGCAGACCTTCGAAGAGATCGTCCTCAACGACCTCGACTGGTACCTGGAAAACAACATCAAGTTGCTGCTCAACCGCAAAGTGGTGGAGATCGACCGGGTCAAACGCCGAGTGATCGCCGAGGACGGCACCGAAGCCGAGTACGACCGTCTGCTGATCGCCACCGGCTCGACTCCGTTCATCCTGCCAATCCCCGGCAACACTTTGCAGGGCGTGATCGGTTACCGCGACATCGCCGACACCCAGGCCATGATCGACACCGCCAGGACCCACAAGCACGCCGTGGTCATCGGCGGCGGTCTGCTCGGCCTCGAAGCGGCCAACGGCCTGATGCTGCGCGGCATGCACGTGACCGTGGTGCACCTCGGCGAATGGCTGCTGGAGCGGCAACTGGACAAGACCAGCGGCCAGCTTCTGCAATCGGCGCTGGAATCCCGTGGCCTGCATTTTCGCCTGTGCGAACAGACCCAAGCCCTGCACGACGCCGGTAATGGCCGGGTCGGCTCGGTGCAGTTCAAGAACGGCGACATCATCCCTGCCGATCTGGTGGTGATGGCCGCCGGCATCCGTCCCAACACTGAACTGGCAGAAAAGGCCGGCATTCCGTGCAATCGCGGGATTCTGGTCAACGACACCCTGCAAACCTACGACCCGCGCATCTACGCAATCGGCGAATGCGCCAGCCATCGCGGCATCGCCTACGGTCTGGTTGCACCGCTGTTCGAACAGGCCAAGGTCTGCGCCAATCACCTCGCGCAACTGGGTTTCGCTCGCTATCAGGGTTCAGTGACCTCGACCAAATTGAAAGTCACCGGCATCGACCTGTTCTCCGCCGGCGACTTCATGGGCGGCGAAGGCACCGAGACCATCACCCTCTCCGACCCGATCGGCGGTGTGTACAAAAAACTGGTGATCAAGGATGACGTGCTGGTCGGCGCCTGTCTGTACGGCGATACGGCAGATGGCGGTTGGTATTTCCGGCAGATTCGTGAGAATCACGCCATCGGCGAAATCCGCGATCACCTGATGTTTGGAGAACATGCATTAGGCGACGTAGGACATCAGGGCCAGGACAAAGCCATGGTCATGGCCGACAGCGCCGAAGTCTGCGGCTGCAATGGTGTGTGCAAGGGCACCATCGTCAAGGCGATCCAGGAACACGGCCTGTTCAGCGTCGATGAAGTGAAGAAACACACCAAGGCTGCCAGCTCCTGCGGTTCCTGCGCCGGTCTGGTCGAGCAAATTCTGATCAATACCGTGGGCGGCGCGGCGGACGTCAAACCGAAAAGCGAAAAAGCCATCTGCGGTTGCAGCGACCTCAACCACGGGCAGATTCGTCAGGCGATCCGCCAGGAACACCTGCTGACCATCGCCGAGACCATGAGTTACCTGAACTGGCGCACACCGAATGGCTGCGCGACCTGTCGCCCGGCGCTCAACTACTACCTGATTTCCACCTGGCCGGGCGAGGCCAAGGACGATCCGCAATCGCGCCTGATCAACGAACGCGCACACGCCAACATTCAGAAGGACGGCACCTATTCGGTGGTGCCGCGCATGTGGGGCGGCGTGACCAACCCATCGGAACTGCGGCGGATCGCCGATGTGGCCGACAAGTACAACGTGCCGATGGTCAAGGTCACCGGCGGTCAGCGCATCGACTTGCTGGGGATCAAGAAACAGGATCTGCCCGGCGTCTGGAAAGACCTCGACATGCCGTCCGGCCACGCCTACGGCAAATCCATCCGCACGGTGAAAACCTGCGTTGGCAGCGAGTTCTGCCGCTTCGGCACGCAGAACTCGACGCAACTGGGCATCGAACTCGAGCACGACCTGTTCAACATGTGGTCGCCGCACAAAGTGAAGCTGGCGGTGTCCGGTTGCCCACGGAACTGCTCGGAAGCGGGCATCAAGGACGTAGGAATTATCGGCGTCGACTCCGGCTGGGAGATGTACATCGGTGGCAACGGCGGGATCAAGACCGAAGTCGCCGAGTTCTTCGTCAAGCTCAAGACTGCCGAGGAAGTCCGTGAATACAACGGCGCATTCCTCCAGCTCTACCGCGAAGAAGCCTTCTACCTTGAGCGCACCGTGCACTACCTGCAACGGGTCGGCATGGAGCACATCAAGAAGAACGTGCTCGAAGACGCCGAGCGGCGCAAGGCCCTCAACGAGCGCCTGCAATTCTCCCTGTCGTTCGAACAGGACCCATGGAAAGAGCGCCTGGCGCAGCCGCAACTGAAGAAAGAATTCGACGTGATCCCCGTGAAAAACCTGGAGGTGCCGGCATGAACTGGCTCGACATCTGTGCGCTGGAAGAGATCAACGCCCTCGGTTCGCGGATCATTGCCGGGCCGAAAGGAGACATCGCGATTTTTCGTACAAGCGACGACGAGGTTTTCGCCCTCGATGATCGCTGCCCGCACAAGGGTGGGCCATTGTCGCAAGGCCTGATCTACGGCAAGCGCGTGGCCTGCCCGCTCCACAACTGGCAGATCGACCTCGCAACCGGCGAAGCCCAGGCGCCGGACATCGGCTGTGCGCACCATCATCCGGCGCGGGTCGAGAATGGCCGGGTGCAACTGGCCCTGCGGGACGCCATCTGATGAACCGCCAGACGACCGCCTCGACCTGCTGTTACTGCGGGGTCGGCTGCGGCGTACTGATCGAGCATGACGGCGAGCGCATCCTCGGCGTCAGCGGCGATCCGGCGCACCCGGCCAACTTCGGCAAACTGTGCAGCAAAGGCTCGACGCTGCACCTGACCGGCGACCTCGCCGCCCGCGCCTTGTACCCGGAACTGCGCCTGGGCAAAGGCCTGGCGCGCAGCCGTACTGACTGGGATACCGCCCTCGACCACGCGACCAACGTGTTTGCCGAAACCATCGCCGAACACGGCCCGGACAGCGTGGCGTTCTACATCTCCGGGCAGTTGCTCACCGAGGACTACTACGCCTTCAACAAACTGGCGCGGGCGCTGGTCCGCACCAACAACATCGACAGCAATTCGCGGCTGTGCATGTCCTCGGCGGTGGTCGGCTACAAACGCAGCCTCGGCGCCGACGCACCGCCGTGCAGTTACGAAGACCTGGAGCTGAGCGACTGCGTGATGATCGTCGGCAGTAACATGGCCTACGCCCATCCGGTACTTTTCCGTCGGCTGGAGGAAGCCAAATCCCGTCGCCCGCAGATGAAAGTCATCGTAATCGACCCGCGTCGTACCGATACCTGCGATTTGGCTGACCTGCATCTGGCGATTCTTCCGGGCACCGATGTCGCCTTGTTCCATGGGATTTTGCATCTGCTGTTGTGGGAAGACTGGATCGATCGCGATTTCATCAAGGCGCACGCCGACGGCCTCGCCGAACTCAAGACGCTGGTCCGCGATTACACCCCGCAGATGGTTGCGCAACTGTGCGGCATCAGCATCGAACAACTGCAGCAATGCGCAGAATGGGTCGGCACTGCGCCGAGCTTCCTGTCGCTGTGGTGCATGGGCCTGAATCAGTCCACCGCCGGCAGCGCAAAAAACAGTGCGCTGATCAATCTGCACCTGGCCACCGGGCAAATCGGCCGACCCGGTGCAGGACCTTTCTCCCTGACGGGTCAGCCAAATGCCATGGGTGGGCGGGAAACCGGCAGTCTGTCCAATCTGTTGCCGGGCCATCGCGATGCCGCCAACCCGAAACATCGCGCCGAAGTGGCGGCGTACTGGGGCGTCGAGAGCTTGCCCGAGGCGCCGGGCCTGAGCGCCATCGAACTGTTCGAAAACCTGCGCAGCGGCAAAATCAAAGCACTGTGGATCGCCTGTACCAACCCGGCGCAATCGATGCCAGACCAGAGCGCAGTCCGCGCAGCGCTTGAGGCCTGCCCTTTTGTAGTGTTGCAGGAAGCCTTTCGGACCACCGAAACCGCTGCATTTGCCGACCTGCTGTTACCCGCCGCCAGTTGGGGCGAGAAAGAAGGTTCGGTGACCAACTCCGAACGGCGCATTTCCCACGTGCGCAAAGCGGTTGTCGCACCGGGCGAAGCGCGGCCGGACTGGGCCATCACGGTGGATTTCGCACAGCGTCTGGAGAAACGTCTGCGTCCTCGGCAGCCAAGTCTGTTCGCTTTCGATCAGCCTTCGCAGTTGTTTGATGAATTCAAACTGCTGACCCAAGGGCGAGACCTGGATCTGTGCGGAATCAGTCATGCCTTGATCGACGAGATCGGTCCGCAGCAATGGCCCTTCCCTGCCGGCGCCCGCCAAGGCACGCCACGCTTGTACGGCGACGGCATTTTCCCTACAGCCAATGGTCGCGCGCAATTCATTGCCGATCCGTACCGCGCCGCCAAGGAACAACGCGACGCGCGCTTCCCGCTGACGTTGATCACCGGTCGCCTGCGTGACCAGTGGCACGGCATGAGCCGCACCGGCACCGCCGCGCAATTGTTCGGCCACGTCAGCGAAGCCGTGCTGAGCCTGCACCCTGACGAAATGCGTCGGCACCGCTTGCAGCCCGGTGATCTGGTCAATCTGAAAAGCCGCCGTGGCGCCCTGATTGTTGCGGTCGGCAGCGACGACAGCGTGCGTCCGGGCCAGGCGTTTCTGCCGATGCACTGGGGCGATCGCTATCTTAAGGGCGGTGTTAACAAGCTGACCTTGCCGGCGTTTGATCCGCTGTCCAAGCAACCGGAGCTCAAGCACAGCGGCGTGCGTCTGGAGGCAGTCAACCTGCCGTGGCAACTGTTCGCCTTGATCGAGGGTGATGTTCAACGGCATTTCGAGACGCTACGGCCGCTGTGTGAGGCGTTTTCCTACGTCAGCCTCAGCCTTGTCGGTCGTGAGCGGCCTGCGTTGCTGATACGCGCTGCACACGGCCAGGCGCCGGATCCACAGCTGCTGGGTGAGATCGACCAGTGTCTGTCACTGCAGGATGGCCCGGTTCTGGCCTATGACGACCCTCGCCGAGCCATCGGCAAGCGGGTGCGTATCGAAAACGAACGTATCACCGCGATTCGCCTGGCCGGCGAAACCCTTGCGCAACACTGGCTGCAAAGCCTGTGGCTGGAGGGCCGCGCCGACCAACAACTGCGGCGCTGGCTGCTCGCGCCGATGAGCGCGCCGCCGGGCGCTGTCGGCGCCATTGCGAGCGACAAGACCTTGTGCAATTGCGAAAACGTCAGTCTCAACGCAGTCTGCGCCGGCATTCGCCAGGGACTGGATCTGCAAGGCCTGAAAAACAATCTCCGATGCGGCACGCAATGCGGTTCCTGCGTGCCGGAAATCAAGCGTCTGCTGGCTGCCGAAGCGCGGCCGATCGCGGTCATTTAACGAGGACAACACCATGAATGCGAAAGTCTGGCTGGTGGGCGCAGGCCCTGGCGATCCGGAGTTGTTGACGCTCAAAGCGGTGCGGGCGTTGCGCGAGGCCGATGTGGTGATGATCGATGATCTGGTCAACGACGCCGTGCTGGAACACTGCCCGACTGCGCGGGTTATCCCCGTCGGCAAACGCGGCGGCTGCCGCTCGACGCCGCAGGCATTCATTCATCGGCTGATGCTGCGTTATGCACGCCAAGGCAAATGCGTAGTGCGCCTGAAGGGCGGCGATCCGTGCATTTTCGGCCGCGGTGGCGAAGAAGCGCAGTGGTTGCGCGAGCGCGGGGTTGAAGTGGAATTGGTCAATGGCATTACCGCCGGGCTGGCCGGGGCGACGCAGTGCGATATTCCGCTGACGTTGCGTGGCGTCGCGCGCGGGGTAACGCTGGTGACTGCGCACACCCAGGATGACAGCCAGTTGAACTGGCAGGCGCTGGCGCAAGGCGGGACGACGCTGGTGGTTTACATGGGCGTGGCCAAGCTGGGCGAGATTCGTGATCAGCTGCTGGCGGGAGGAATGGCGGCGGATACGCCGGTGGCGATGATCGAAAACGCTTCTTTGGCGCATCAGCGTGAATGTCGCAGTGACCTGAGTGCGATGGCTGAGGATGCGTCGACGTTTGAGTTGAAAAGTCCGGCGATTCTGGTGATTGGTGCGGTGGCTGGTGTCGTGCAAGAGCAAAAGATCGCAGCCTTCGGCAGCTCCTGCACGGCGTAACGCGCGCACGCGCTTTTAAGCGGCGAAGCCAAATCGCAGACAAAGAAAAGCCCGGCCTGAGCCGGGCTTTTCCATCAGCGGCAGCTAATTACTTAGCTTGAGCTTCAACCTGCGCTTCTACGCGACGGTTTACAGCGCGGCCAGCTTCAGTTTTGTTGTCAGCAACTGGGCGGGATTCGCCGTAGCCAACAGACTGAACGCGGGACGATTCAACACCGTACTGGTTGGTCAGAACTTGCTTAACGGCGTTTGCACGACGCTCGGACAGTTTCTGGTTGTAAGCGTCAGGACCGACGGAGTCAGTGTGACCTTCAACAGTAGTGGTGGTGGATGGGTACTGCTTCATGAAGTCAGCCAGGTTTTTGATGTCGCCGTAGCTGTTAGGCTTGACTACCGACTTGTCGAAGTCGAATTTCACGTCCAGCTCAACACGAACAACTTCAGCAACTGCTGGGCAGCCATCAGCGTCAACGGTTACGTTGGCTGGGGTGTCCGGGCACTTGTCAACGTTGTCGCAAACGCCATCGTTGTCGCTGTCGGAGCAGACTTCAGCAGGTGCTGGAACTGGAGCAGCAGCTGGCTTGGAGCCGCCACCGAAGTTCACACCGATACCGACGCTAGGAGCCCACTCGGTGTCGCCCTGGTCGATGTTGTACTGAGCTTCAACGCCGGCACGGGCGTAGAAGTTCTCGGTGAAGTACAGCTTGGCACCGCCGCCAACGTTGGCGAAGGTGGAACGGTTACGACCGTTCGAACCGTTCTGGTCGATGCTCTGGTCAGAGAAACCGGCCGAAACGTATGGACGAATCATGTCGCCTGGGTTGTTGAAGTGGTACAGAGCGTCCAGAGCGGTGTTAGCGCCTTTGACGTTCTTGCCATCGTCGGCACGTACGTTGTGCACTTCGTCGTAGCCCAGACGCAGTTCAACGTCGTCGGTCAGGAAGTAACCGATCGAACCGCCGAACAGGTTGCCGTTGTTCTTGAAGTTACGAGCGCTGTCGAATTGTTCTTTCTTAGCGAAGCCTTCGATTTCAACTGCGCCTTGGCCTTGTGCCAGAGCGCCGAACGAAGTGGCGGCAATCAGAGAACCAATGGCCAAGCCCAAGGTGTTTTTCAGTTTCATCCGTTAAATCCCCATCTGGTGATTGTGAAGCAGTCCCGCAAACCGGGGGACAACTCGGCGGCAAGTCTATCAGAACTTGCCTACACGTAAGAGATATTTGCGCTGAACTAAGTTTCAGCAATGCCTGCAAATTTCTCACGCAATTTATCTAGAGCGCGTTTGTAACGCATTTTTGTCGCACTCAAACCCATGTGCATGATGTCTGCGATCTCCTGAAACTCCAGCTCTGCGACAAATCGTAGCACCAGAATTTCGCGGTCAATCGGATTCACATACACCAGCCAGCGATCAAGCCCACCCTTCTCCTCCGGCTTCGGCGCCTTTTCTTCAGACGCTTCTTCAAGAGGGTCCAGACTGAGAGCGTCCATCAAGCGACGCTTACGCCGTTCCTTCCGATACTGCGTGATGCATTCGTTGTAAGTGATGCTGTAAAGCCAGGTTTTGAACTTCGATTTCCCCTCGAAGTTCTTCAGGCCGTACAGCACCTTCAGCATCACTTCCTGACAGACATCGTCTGCGTCGCGATCGTTCCCAAGATATCTCGCGCAGACGTTAAATAATGTTCGCTGGTAACGCCGCATCAACTCTTCGTAGGCGCGCGTTACGTGAAACAGCTCGGTATGCGAGCGCGCGACCAACTCCTCATCAGAGAGCTCGCGGGGGTCGTAGCGCGTGGATAGCGGTTGGGCTTTATTCAAAACAAGTCGTGCCGACAGTCAGGTCAATGTCCGCCACAACCAGCCTCGGCTGGCATTTTGCGGCGGCATACATTAGCAGGGTTTGCCGGTTTAGCGGCTACTCACATGCTGTTCCAGCAGGATCCGATTGGAGAGAGAGACTAGCTCACCCTCATCGGTCAGCAATGTGGTTTTAACCGTGCCGATCTCTTCGATCTGGCCTTCGACCTCGCCAACACGCACTTGTTGCCCAACCTCATACAGCTCACGCACATAGATTCCCGCAAGAATCTGACCGGCGATTTCCCGGCTTCCCAAACCCATGGCCAGCGCAACTGCCAGACCAACGGTAATCAAAACGATGACAATTACATGGTTCAGCAGGTCGGTCTTGACCTCGAGCTGGCTGATCGCCACCGAGATGCTGATGATGATCACCAGCCCCTGCGCGATCCGCCCCAACCCGGAAGCGTAGTCCAGCCCTACGCCTTCTGCTGCGCCGCGCACCAGCCCGTTGGCCAGTTGCGCCAGCAGGACACCGACCAGCAGCACCAGCGCGGCGCCGAATACTTTCGGCAGATACAACGCCAGCATGTCCAGCGTAGCTGAAACTCGCTCGAGGCCAAGGGATTCTGCCGCAGAAACCAGAAAAATCAGCAGAACGAACCAATAGACAATTTTACCGATCAGCGTCGAGATCGGCACTTGCAGCCCGGCGCGCGACATCAGCTTGGTCAGCCCGGTGCCGCCCATCAGACGATCAAGGCCGAGTTTGGCGAGCAATTTGGAGAGCAAGGTGTCGAGCAGCTTGGCCACGACGAAACCCAACAGCAGCACAACCAGTGCGCCGAACAGGTTCGGAATGAAATTAGCGACTTTGGTCCACAACGCAGTCATTGCAGTGACGAGGCTCTGAGTCCAGAGATCAAGTTCCATATTCAATCAGCCTTATCAGCAGTGCGAGCAGTGGTTTTACGAAGACGGGAAACCGGCGAGACATGCGCCGAGCCATTGTTCAGGGCGATCATCAGCGCGGGCAGCCAGCGGCCCAGCAAGCTGAACAGATCACCGGCGCCGACCTGGCGGTTGGCGGTTTTGAGTACGCGGCCCAGGCACGCATCGTCGTCGCGGCTGGACGGCGAAGCGTTGAGCATGTCGCGCAAAGACTGTTCAAACGGATCGTGCATACGCACCTCTCGTGATGTCTGTGAAAGACGCGGGCAGTTTTACTCGGGTCACATGCGCCATGTTCACACCCAGCGCAATCGACGGAACAACCACCACTGACCGAACGCCAGGGCGAGTACCGTCAGGCAGGCAATCAGGAAACCATACGGGCTTTCGGCAAACGGAATACCGCCGACATTTATCCCGAGCAGACCGGTGATGAAACTCATCGGCAAAAAGATGCAGGTAATGATGCCGAAGCGGTACATGGTGCGATTCATGTGCACGCTCAAACGCCGATCTTCGGCCTCCAGCACAAGCCCCACACGCTCTCGAGTCAATTCGAGCTCTTCCAGATAACGGGTCAGGCTGTTGTTCAATTCGTTCCAGTAGTCGGCGTCGTCTTCGACGAACCACGGCAATTTTATCCGCGTCAGCTGTCCAAAAATATCCCGCTGTGGCGCGAGAAAACGCTTCAGCCCGGCCGCTCTGCGGCGGATGTGCAAAATGGCCCCGTGCTCGGGCGTATACCGTTCGTCGGCGTCGAGTTTTTCTTCCTCTTCATCGACCACTTCCGACAGGCACGTGACCAGATCCTGCACTTTATTGGTGAGGAACTGCGCCAGATACAGCATCAATTCAGAAGACGTTTTCGGACCTTTGCCCTCCCCCAGCAGCGCCAGCAACTCATCTGTAGCGCGCAACGGACGCAAGCGCAGGGAAATCACGCGCTGAGCGGAGGCAAAAATCCGCACCGAGACCATGTCTTCCGGCTCGGCGCCCGGGTTGAGATTGACCCCGCGCAGAAACAGCAGCAGCTCGGAGTCGGGCAATGGCAACAGACGCGGGCGGGTGTTCTCTTCCAGCAGCAGATCGCAGGTGAATTCGTTGAGCCCGCTGGATTTGCGCAGCCAGGTTTGGGTCTGCGGATGGCTGCGATCCCAGTGCAGCCACAGGCTTTCATGGGCCTGCAGCTGCAAATCGTCGAGCTCAGTCCGGGCTATCGAACGCGCACCGCCCTTGCCGTCCAGTACCAGGGCATGTACCAGCCCCCATTGCGCGTTTTCTTCCTCGAACATCCGCATCCCTTGTCGAAAACCTTATTCAGGCATTTTCAGCGGAGTCGGCGAAACGATCACGCCGTTGTTGTCCGCATAAATGTACTGGCCCGGGTGAAAAGTCACACCGGCGAAAGTCACCGGGACGTTGAGGTCGCCAATGCCGCGCTTGTCGGTTTTCATCGGGTGACTGGCCAGCGCCTGCACGCCGAGATCGGTCTGGGCAATGACGTCGACGTCACGGATGCAACCGTAGATCACCAGCCCTTCCCAGCCGTTCTGCGCGGCCTTGGCGGCGATCATGTCGCCCAGCAGGGCGCGGCGCAGCGAACCGCCGCCATCAACCACCAGCACTTTGCCTTTGCCGTTGAGTTCGGCCTGCTCCTTGACCAGCGAATTGTCTTCGAAGCATTTGATGGTCACGATTTCGCCGCCGAAGGAATCCCGGCCGCCGAAATTGCTGAACATCGGTTCCAGCACCTGCACCAGCTCCGGGTAGGCGTCGCACAGATCAGGCGTAAGGTAATGTTCCATCGAAAAACTCCTGTAACAAGGAAGACGATCAAGGATGCCGCATTCTGATGAGACGAGTTCCGGCGGTCGCTGTTTACCTTAGTCCATGCCATGGTCGCTGACGCAACCTGAACAAACCCTGAAACGTAATAGCTAAACAGTCACGAAATATGACCAGAACCGCACAATGCGTCATATCTTAGCCGCAAGCCAGGCTGAACGGAACGCCCCTCACACTGCGGCGGCCAGATTCGCTGGCTGCGCAAGCAACGGTGTCTGTTGATCCTTCAACCAGCGCGCCACCAGCGGCCACACTTCAGCCTGCGCTGCTTTGCTCACCAGCATTTCGACATGGCCGAAATTATCCGAGAAGCCCTGCTCGCGGCCCAGGTTGATGAACTGCTTGCACTCTGAGCCGATCTGCTCGAACAGCTTGCGGCAGGCCCACGCCGGATCCTGATGATCGCCCGCTGCCGTCACCGCCAGCACCGGTACCTGAACCTCGGCAAGCCCGGCCCACCAGTCCTTGTCCTTGTCGCCGAAGCGTCCGAACAAGCCGTACCAGCGCATGCTTTCGATGGCCAGGCCGATCGGCTCGTCTTCCGGACCGCGTTTGAGGCGTGAGCCGGACAGCTGCGCGAACCGCTTGAGAATGAAGCGCCCGCCCCACTCCACCGGTGGGATTTTCAACGGCCAGTAGGTGCGGCTGACCTGCGTGCCGAAAAACGCCGCCGAGGCCACGGCCGGTTCGCCGAGATATTCGCCACCGAGCGCCGCCGCCAGGGTGATGCCGCCGAGCGAATGGCCGATCCAGTGCGGGATCTGTCCGCTCTGCTCACGCACGAACGCGGCAATCGCCGGCAGATCGTAACGGGCGTAGTCGGCCACGCGGTTGCGCCGATAGTCTTCGTTGCGCTGGGACAGGCCGTGACCGCGCATTTCCGGAATCCACACGTCGAAGCCAAGCCGGGTCAGATACGCGCCGAGACCGAGGCCTTTGGGGGAAAACCAGAAGCGCCGATTGGAAAAGCTGCCGTGCAACAGAATCACCGGCACGCCGCGTGGCGCCGTGTCATCGGCCATGCCCAAACGGGTGACGGCGATTTCCACGGACCAGTCCGGGCTGTTGCCGGGTTTCAATCGATAGACGTCTTCGCTCAGATCGCCGCGCCGCTCGGCGCTGATCAGCGCGACAGGAAACAGGTTGCTGCTGCTTTGCATAATGCTCTTGCACAAAAAAGGGCGGCATCCGCTGGAGCCCGCCCTACTTCAATCTCAAGGCCCGCTCCCACATGGGGCGCGGGCCAATTACATACTGATCAAGCCTGACCTTCGGCGAGGAAGAACCAGGTTTCCAGCACGGTGTCCGGGTTCAGCGACACGCTTTCGATGCCCTGTTCCATCAGCCACTTGGCCAGATCCGGGTGGTCCGAAGGACCCTGACCGCAGATGCCGATGTACTTGCCAGCCTTGTTGCAGGCCTGAATGGCGTTGGCCAACAGCTTCTTGACCGCTGGATTACGTTCGTCGAACAGGTGCGCGATGATCCCCGAGTCACGGTCCAGACCCAGCGTCAGTTGGGTCAGGTCGTTGGAGCCGATCGAGAAACCGTCGAAGAATTCGAGGAATTCCTCAGCCAGAATCGCGTTGGATGGCAGTTCGCACATCATGATTACGCGTAGACCGTTCTCGCCACGCTTCAAGCCGTTCTCGGCGAGCAGATCGACCACCTGGCTGGCTTCGCCCAGAGTACGGACGAACGGCACCATGATTTCCACGTTGGTCAGGCCCATCTCGTTGCGCACGCGTTTCAGCGCGCGGCATTCGAGTTCGAAGCAGTCGCGGAACGATTCGCTGATGTAACGCGAAGCGCCACGGAAGCCCAGCATCGGGTTTTCTTCTTCCGGCTCGTAGAGCTTGCCGCCGATCAGGTTGGCGTATTCGTTGGACTTGAAGTCCGACAGACGCACGATGACTTTTTTCGGCGTGAACGCTGCAGCCAGGGTGCTGATGCCTTCCACCAGTTTGTCGACGTAGAAGTCGACCGGGTCGCTGTAACCGGCAATACGCTTGTCGACGCTGTCCTTGATTTCCTGCGGCAGGCCGTCGTAGTTCAACAGCGCTTTCGGGTGCACGCCGATCATGCGGTTGATGATGAATTCCAGACGCGCCAGACCGACGCCGGCGTTCGGCAATTGGGCGAAGTCGAAGGCGCGGTCCGGGTTGCCGACGTTCATCATGATCTTGAACGGCAGCTCCGGCATGGCGTCGACGGAGTTCTTCTTGATGTCGAAGCCCAGTTCGCCTTCGAAGATGTAGCCGGTGTCGCCTTCGGCGCAGGACACGGTCACGCCCTGGCCATCCTTCAGCAGCTGGGTGGCGTTGCCGCAACCGACCACCGCCGGAATGCCCAGCTCACGGGCGATGATCGCCGCGTGGCAGGTACGCCCGCCCCGGTTGGTGACAATGGCGCTGGCGCGCTTCATCACCGGTTCCCAGTCCGGGTCGGTCATGTCGGAAACCAGCACGTCGCCCGGCTGGACTTTGTCCATTTCCGAGACGTCTTTGATGATGCGTACTTTGCCGGCGCCGATGCGCTGGCCGATCGCCCGGCCTTCCACCAGCACGGTGCCGGTTTCTTTCAGCAGGTAACGTTCCATGACGTTGGCCTGGGTGCGGCTTTTCACGGTTTCCGGACGCGCCTGGACGATGTACAGCTTGCCGTCGTCACCGTCCTTGGCCCACTCGATGTCCATCGGGCAGCCGTAGTGCTTCTCGATGATCATCGCCTGCTTGGCCAGCTCGCTGACTTCGGCGTCGGTCAGGCAGAAACGCGCGCGTTCGGCCTTGTCGACATCGACGGTTTTGACCGAACGACCGGCCTTGGCCTCGTCGCCGTAGATCATCTTGATGGCTTTGCTGCCCAGATTGCGACGCAGGATCGCCGGACGACCGGCCTCCAGTGTGCCTTTGTGTACGTAGAACTCATCCGGGTTGACCGCGCCTTGTACGACGGTTTCGCCCAGGCCGTAAGCGCCGGTGATGAACACCACGTCACGGAAACCCGATTCGGTATCGAGGGTGAACATCACGCCGGCGGTGCCGGTTTCCGAACGCACCATGCGCTGCACGCCAGCCGACAGGGCGACCAGTTTGTGGTCGAAGCCCTGGTGCACGCGGTAGGAAATCGCACGGTCGTTGAACAGCGAAGCGAACACCTCTTTGGCGGCGCGGATTACGTTTTCCACACCACGGATGTTCAGGAAGGTTTCCTGCTGACCGGCGAACGAGGCGTCCGGCAGGTCTTCGGCGGTAGCAGAAGAACGCACGGCCACGGCTACGTCAGGGTTGCCCGCCGACAGCGCGGCGAACGCGGTGCGGATCTCGGTGTTGAGTTTTTCCGGGAATTCGGCGTCCATGATCCATTGGCGGATCTGCGCGCCGGTCTTGGCCAGGGCATTGACGTCGTCGACGTCAAGCGCGTCGAGGGCCTTGTGGATCTGCTCGTTCAGGCCGCTCAGTTCGAGGAAGTCACGATAGGCCTGAGCCGTCGTGGCGAAGCCGCCGGGGACCGAAACACCGGCGCCTGCCAGGTTACTGATCATCTCGCCCAGGGATGCGTTCTTGCCCCCCACATGCTCAACATCGTGTTTGCCGAGCTTATCGAGGGAAACTACGTACTCTACCAAGGTGATCTCTCCACTAACTGTGTTGGAAAAGCTCAGAAACCGGCGGCCCGGGGGAGCCTTGGCCGGTTGTATGGCCTGGACCTGGAAAATAAGTGAGAATGCGGGCCAATGGCGGCCGGCAAATCGCGCCTATCATATCCAGAAATGCTCATCAGCTTAAGGCCCAAGGTGCAAATGAAACGATCTGCTTTCTTCATCTCCGATGGCACCGGCATTACCGCCGAAACCCTGGGTCAAAGCCTGTTGGCGCAGTTCGAAAACATTACCTTCAGCAAATTCACGCGGCCCTACATCGACAGCGTGGAAAAAGCGCGGGCCATGGTACAACAAATCAACAAAGCCGCTGAAACCGACGGCTTTCGGCCGATCATCTTCGACACCATCGTCAATCAGGACATTCGTGAGATTCTCGCAACGTCCAATGGTTTCATGATCGACATTTTCTCGACCTTCCTCGCGCCGCTCGAACAGGAGCTCACCGAGCACTCTTCCTACACCGTCGGCAAGTCCCATTCCATCGGGCACAACTCCAATTACATGGAGCGCATCGAGGCGGTGAACTTCGCCCTCGACAACGATGACGGCGCGCGCACCCACTATTACGACAAAGCCGATCTGATACTAGTGGGCGTGTCGCGATGCGGCAAAACGCCGACGTGTCTGTACATGGCCATGCAGTTCGGCATCCGCGCGGCCAACTATCCGCTGACCGAAGACGACATGGAGCGCCTGACCCTGCCGACGGCCCTGCGCGCCCATCAGCACAAGCTGTTCGGCCTGACTATCGACCCGGACCGCCTCACTGCGATTCGCAACGAGCGCAAGCCCAACAGCCGTTATTCGAGCTACGCCCAGTGCGAATTCGAAGTGCGCGAAGTAGAGAACCTGTTCCGCCGCGAGAACATTCCGCACATCAATTCCACGCATTTCTCGGTGGAAGAGATTTCGGCGAAGATTCTGGTGGAGAAAGGGGTTGAGCGGCGGTTCAAGTAGTCCGGCGTCGCCTGATCTGGCGCCTTCGCGAGCAGGCTCGCTCCCACAGTAGACCTGCATCGTAACGACTGTGGGAGCGGGCTTGCCCGCGAAGAACGATAACGCGGTCTGTCAGAGCACAAACAGATCGATGAATCGATTCACCGCTGTGGCTTCCAGCCGCGCCTGATCCTCACAGAGCGCAAATATCTCAGCGCAACGCTGCCCGGCAAACCGCGTGGCCAGGTTGGCCTTGAACTTGTCCTCCAGCAACGGAATACCTTCGGCGCGGCGGCGGCGATGGCCGATCGGGTACTCCACCACGACGTTCTCGGTGCTGCTGCCGTCCTTGAAAAACACCTGCACGGCATTGGCAATCGAGCGTTTGTCGGGCTCAAGGTATTCGCGGGTGAAGCGCGGTTCTTCAACGATGAGCATTTTTTCGCGCAGCACATCGATGATCGGATGCGCCTTGTGGAAGTCGTCTTCGTAGTGCTCCGCCACCAGATTGCCGAATGCCAGCGGCACGGCGGTCATATATTGCAGGCAGTGGTCGCGGTCGGCTGCGTTGGCCAGCGGGCCGACCTTGGAAATTATGCGGATCGCCGATTCATGGGTGGTGATGACAATGCGGTCGATCTCGTGCAGGCGATTGCGCACCTGCGGATGCAGGGTCACCGCCGCCTCGCATGCCGTCTGCGCATGGAATTCGGCGGGGAAACTGATCTTGAACAGCACGTTTTCCATCACGTAACTGCCGAACGGCCGGGAAAAGCTGAAAGCGCGTTTGTCCGCGGGTTTCAGCGCCAGATCGTTGTTGGTGTGGCTGAACGAAACGTCATAGAAGCCCCACTGCTTCGCGCTCAACACGCCGGGAATGCCCATCTCACCGCGCATGGCGATGTCGGCCAGACGCACGCCGCGACTCGCCGCATCCCCCGCCGCCCAGGATTTGCGCGAGCCGGCATTGGGTGCGTGGCGATAGGTGCGCAGCGCCTGACCGTCGGCGAAGGCATGGGACAGCGCCGACAGCATCTGCTCGCGATTGGCACCCATCAGTCTGGCGCTGACGGCGGTCGAGGCGACTTTCACCAGAATGACGTGGTCGAGTCCAACCCGGTTGAAGGAGTTTTCCAGAGCGATCACGCCTTGAATCTCGTGGGCCATGATCATCGCTTCCAGCACATCACGAACCGTCAGCGGCGCCTCACCGTGGGCGACGCGTTTCTGCGACAGGTGATCAGCAACGGCGAGGATGGCGCCGAGGTTGTCCGATGGATGTCCCCATTCGGCGGCAAGCCAGGTGTCATTGTAATCGAGCCAGCGGACGATACAGCCGATGTCCCACGCGGCCTTGACCGGATCGAGGCGATAACTGGTGCCCGGCACTCGTGCGCCGAACGGTACAACCGTGCCTTCGACGATCGGGCCGAGATGTTTCGTGCATTCGGGAAAACGCAGAGCCAGCAGACCGCAGCCCAGCGTGTCGATCAGGCAGTTGCGCGCGGTGTTCAGCGCTTCGGCGGATTCGGGCTTGAAGGTGAGGACGTAGTCGGCGATGTCCTGCAGGACTGCGTCGTAATCGGGACGGTTGTTCAGGTCGACGTTGGCGCTCATGTTCGATTCACTCGTAAAGTGGTTCGTTGATGGGACCTCGGTTCAGGGCTAACGATTTCTTATGATTGAAATGCAATCCACTGTGGGAGCGAGCCTGCTCGCGAAGGCTGAGTGTCAGTCAACCTTTGCATGTCTGATGCATCGCTTTCGCGAGCAGGCTCGCTCCCACAAGGATATTGCTGTCGCTTAAAAGGAATCTCCGGGCACGCGGACGTAACCTTCCATGAGAACGCGCGCACTGCGGCTCATGATGGCTTTCTTCACCACCCACTCGCCATTCTCCAGCGTCGCTTCAGCGCCCACGCGCAAAGTCCCCGACGGATGGCCGAAACGCACCGCGTTGCGTTCAATGCCTCCCGCAGCGAGATTCACCAACGTGCCGGAAATCGCTGCCGCCGTGCCGATCGCCACTGCCGCCGTGCCCATCATGGCGTGGTGCAGCTTGCCCATCGACAACGCGCGCACCAGCAGGTCCACATCACCAGCGGCAATCGCTTTTCCACTCGACGCTACGTAATCCGCAGGCTTGGCGACGAATGCGACCTTCGGCGTGTGCTGACGCTTGGCGGCTTCTTCCAGATTGGCGATCAGGCCCATGCGCAACGCACCGTAAGCACGAATCGTCTCGAACATCAGCAGCGCTTTTGGATCGCCGTTGATCGCGCCCTGGAGTTCGGTGCCGGTGTAACCGATGTCTTCGGCGTTGACGAAAATCGTCGGGATCCCGGCGTTGATCATCGTCGCCTTGAACGTGCCGACACCCGGCACTTCCAGCTCGTCGACCAGATTGCCGGTGGGGAACATCGAGCCACCGCCGCCCTCTTCTTCCGCCGCCGGATCCATGAATTCAACCTGCACTTCCGCCGCCGGAAAGGTCACGCCGTCGAGTTCGAAATCACCGGTTTCCTGCACTTCGCCGTTGGTGATCGGGACGTGGGCAATGATGGTCTTGCCGATGTTGGCCTGCCACACGCGCACCACCGCCACGCCGTTGTGCGGAATGCGGCTGACGTCGACCAGACCGTTGCTGATGGCGAACGAACCGACCGCCGCCGAAAGGTTGCCGCAGTTGCCGCTCCAGTCGACGAACGGCTTGTCGATCGACACTTGGCCGAACAGGTAATCGACGTCGTGATCGGCGCGGGTGCTTTTCGACAGGATCACGGTTTTGCTGGTGCTCGACGTTGCGCCGCCCATGCCGTCGATTTGCTTGTCGTACGGGTCGGGACTGCCGATAACCCGCAGCAGCAGCGCATCGCGTGCCGGGCCAGGAACCTGCGCGGCTTCGGGCAGATCGGTCAGGCTGAAGAACACGCCTTTGCTGGTGCCGCCGCGCATGTAAGTCGCAGGGATTTTTATTTGTGGTGCGTGAGCCATGGTGCTCCTTACCGAAGGCATGGGACTTGAAAATCCCATGCCCACAAGTTGATTTAAACGGCGACCGCCGAGCCTTCGAGGAAGTCCTGCGCGAAGCGCTGCAACACGCCGCCGGCCTCGTAGATCGACACTTCTTCAGCGGTATCGAGACGGCAGGTCACCGGCACTTCGACACGCTCGCCATTCTTGCGATTGATCACCAGCGTAAGATCCGCACGCGGCTTGCGCTCGCCGATCACGTCGTAGGTTTCGCTGCCATCGATGGCCAGGGTGTGGCGGTTGGTGCCAGGTTTGAATTCCAGCGGCAACACGCCCATGCCCACCAGGTTGGTGCGGTGAATGCGCTCGAAACCTTCAGCGGCAATCGCCTCGACACCGGCCAGGCGCACGCCTTTAGCCGCCCAGTCGCGGGACGAACCCTGACCGTAGTCGGCACCGGCAATGATGATCAGCGGCTGCTTGCGCTGCATGTAGGTTTCGATGGCTTCCCACATGCGCATGACCTGGCCTTCCGGCTCGACACGCGCCAGCGAACCCTGCTTGACCTTGCCGTTTTCCACGACCATTTCGTTGAACAGCTTCGGATTGGCGAACGTCGCGCGCTGTGCGGTCAGGTGGTCGCCACGGTGGGTGGCGTAGGAGTTGAAGTCCTCTTCCGGCAGGCCCATTTTCGCCAGGTATTCGCCGGCGGCGCTGTCGAGCATGATCGCGTTCGATGGCGACAGGTGATCAGTGGTGATGTTGTCCGGCAGCACCGCCAGCGGGCGCATGCCCTTCAACGGACGGGCGCCGGCCAGTGCGCCTTCCCAGTACGGCGGACGGCGGATGTAGGTGCTCATCTCGCGCCAGTCGTACAGCGGCGCGACTTTCGGCCCGGTGTCTTCATGCACGGCGAACATCGGAATGTAGACCTGACGGAACTGCTCGGGCTTGACCGACGACTTCACCACCGCATCGATTTCTTCGTCGCTCGGCCAGATGTCCTTGAGGCGGATTTCCCGGCCATCGACCACGCCCAGCACATCCTTCTCGATATCGAAACGGATGGTCCCGGCGATCGCGTAGGCAACCACCAGCGGCGGCGAAGCAAGGAATGCCTGTTTGGCGTACGGGTGAATGCGGCCGTCGAAGTTGCGGTTGCCGGAAAGCACGGCGGTTGCGTACAGATCGCGGTCGATGATCTCTTGCTGGATCAGCGGATCGAGCGCGCCGGACATGCCATTGCAAGTGGTGCAGGCAAACGCGACGACGCCGAAGCCGAGCTGTTCAAGTTCAGTGGTCAGCCCCGCTTCATCGAGGTACAGCGCCACGGTTTTCGAGCCCGGCGCCAGCGAGGATTTGACCCATGGCTTGCGCGTCAGGCCGAGCTTGTTGGCATTGCGCGCCAACAGGCCGGCGGCGATGACGTTGCGCGGGTTGCTGGTGTTGGTGCAACTGGTGATCGCGGCGATGATCACCGCGCCGTCGGGCATTTGCCCCGGCACGTCATCCCACTGGCCGGAGATGCCTTTGGCCGCCAGATCGGACACCGCGACGCGGGCGTGCGGGTTGCTCGGGCCGGCCATGTTGCGCACCACCGAGGACAAATCGAAGGTCAGGCCGCGCTCGTATTGCGCACCTTTGAGGCTGTCAGCCCACAGGCCGGTGAGTTTGGCGTACTGCTCGACCAATTGAACCTGCTGGTCTTCACGGCCGGTCAGTTTCAGGTAATCGATGGTCTGCTGGTCGATGTAGAACATCGCCGCCGTGGCGCCGTATTCCGGGGCCATGTTGGAAATGGTCGCGCGGTCGCCGAGGGTCAGCGCTGCTGCACCTTCACCGAAGAACTCCAGCCAGGCACCAACGACTTTCTGTTTGCGCAGGTATTCGGTCAGGGCCAGGACCATGTCGGTGGCGGTGATGCCCGGTTGCAACTTGCCGGTCAGTTCGACGCCAACGCTTTCCGGCAGACGCATCCACGACGCACGGCCGAGCATCACGCTCTCGGCTTCGAGGCCGCCGACGCCGATGGCAATCACACCCAGCGCATCGACGTGCGGCGTGTGGCTGTCGGTGCCGACGCAAGTGTCGGGGAACGCCACGCCTTCGCGCACCTGAATCACCGGCGACATTTTCTCCAGGTTGATCTGGTGCATGATGCCGTTGCCCGGCGGGATCACGTCGACGTTCTTGAAGGCCTTTTTGGTCCAGTTGATGAAGTGGAAACGGTCTTCGTTGCGGCGGTCTTCGATGGCGCGGTTCTTCTCGAAGGCCTGGGCATCGAAACCGCCCGCCTCGACGGCCAGCGAGTGGTCGACGATCAGTTGCGTCGGCACCACCGGGTTGACCTGCGCCGGGTCACCGCCCTGCAAAGCGATGGCGTCACGCAGACCGGCGAGGTCGACCAGCGCGGTCTGGCCGAGGATGTCATGGCAGACCACCCGCGCCGGGAACCACGGGAAATCGAGGTCGCGCTTGCGTTCGATCAGTTGCTTGAGCGAGTCGGTGAGCGTGGCCGGGTCGCAGCGACGCACAAGGTTTTCCGCCAGCACGCGGGAGGTGTACGGCAGGGTGTCGTAGCTGCCGGGCGCAATCGCCTCGACCGCCGCGCGGGTGTCGAAGTAATCCAGCGGCGTGCCGGGCAGGTTCTTGCGGAATTCTGTGTTCATCGGGTCAGGACTCGGGTCACGGTGATTGCAAAGGGTGGGCCAGAAACCTGAGTTACACACCGTCCACTATGGGAGCGAGCCTGCTCGCGAAAGCGGTATATCAGTCGACATCAATGTTGAATGTCAGTCCGTCTTCGCGAGCAGGCTCGCTCCCACAGGGTCTAGCGGTGTTCTCTGGTTCCGGGTCAGCCCACCATTTCAGCGACGTTCGATTGGCACGAACTTGCGCTGTTCGACGCCGGTGTACTCGGCGCTTGGGCGGATGATGCGGTTGTTGGCGCGTTGTTCGAACACGTGCGCGGCCCAGCCGGTCAGGCGCGAGCAGACGAAGATCGGCGTGAACAGCTTGGTCGGGATGCCCATGAAGTGGTAAGCCGAGGCGTGATAGAAGTCGGCATTCGGGAACAGTTTCTTCTGCTCCCACATGGTCTTGTCGATGGCCTCGGAAACCGGGAACAGCACCTTGTCGCCGACCTCGTCCGCGAGTTTTTTCGACCAGCCCTTGATCACCTCGTTGCGCGGGTCGCTGTCCTTATAGATCGCGTGGCCGAAGCCCATGATCTTGTCCTTGCGCTCGAGCATGCCGAGGGTGCCTTTAATCGCCTCTTCCGGCGACGAGAAGCGCTCGATCATTTCCATCGCCGCTTCGTTGGCGCCGCCGTGCAACGGGCCACGCAGCGAGCCGATCGCCGCCGTCACGCACGAGTACAGATCGGAAAGGGTCGAGGCGCAAACTCGCGCGGTGAAGGTTGAGGCATTGAATTCGTGTTCGGCGTAGAGGATCAGCGACACGTTCATGACTTTGACGTGCAGTTCGCTCGGTTTCTTGCCGTGCAGCAAATGCAGGAAGTGGCCGCCAATGGTCGGCTCGTCGCTGACGCAGTCGATGCGCTTGCCGTCGTGGCTGAAGCGATACCAGTAGCACATGATCGCCGGGAAAGCGGCGAGCAGGCGGTCGGTCTTGTCGCGCTGTTCGGCGAAGTCCTTCTCCGGTTCGATGTTGCCGAGGAATGAGCAACCGGTGCGCATGACGTCCATCGGATGCGCGTCGGCGGGAATGCGTTCAAGCACTTCTTTAAGCGCCTGCGGCAGGTCGCGCAGCTTGCTCAGTTTGCTTTGATAGTCGGCCAGTTGCGCTTTGGTCGGCAGTTCGCCGTACAGCAGCAGATACGCGACTTCTTCAAATTGCGCGTCGGCGGCCAGTTCACGCACGTCGTAGCCGCGATAGGTCAGCCCGGCTCCGGCCTGGCCCACGGTGGACAGTGCGGTTTGCCCGGCTACCTGGCCACGGAGCCCGGCGCCACTGAGTACTTTTGCTTCGGCCATTGTGTTCTCCAATCTTCTTGAATTTGTATGGGGAAAACTTGTGGGAGCGAGCCTGCTCGCGAAAGCGCTGGATCAGTCGACATCAATGTTGGATGTCAGTCCGTCTTCGCGAGCAGGCTCGCTCCCACAGGGTTTTGTTCAGCCTTTCTTCTGTGCAAACAACGCATCGAGCTTCTGCTCGAACGTGTGGTAATCGATACGATCGTAGAGCTCCATGCGAGTCTGCATGGTGTCGATTACATTCTGTTGCGTGCCATCGCGGCGGATCGCCGTGTAGACATTTTCCGCCGCCTTGTTCATCGCGCGGAATGCCGACAGCGGATACAGCACCAGAGAAACGTCGGCGCCGGCCAGTTGTTCGGTGGTGTACAGCGGCGTTGCGCCGAACTCGGTGATGTTGGCCAGGATCGGCGCTTTCACGCGGTTGGCGAACAGCTTGTACATGTCCAGCTCGGTAATCGCCTCAGGGAAAATCATGTCAGCGCCGGCCTCGATGCACGCCGCCGCACGATCGAGTGCCGACTCCAGACCTTCCACCGCCAGCGCATCGGTGCGCGCCATGATCACGAAGCTGTCGTCGGTGCGCGCATCGACGGCGGCTTTGATGCGATCAACCATTTCCTGCTGGCTGACAATTTCTTTATTCGGGCGATGGCCGCAGCGCTTGGCGCCAACCTGGTCCTCGATGTGAATCGCCGCCGCGCCGAACTTGATCATCGACTTGACCGTACGCGCGACGTTGAACGCCGACGAGCCGAAACCGGTGTCGACATCCACCAGCAGCGGCAGGTCGCAGACATCGGTGATGCGGCGCACGTCGGTGAGCACGTCGTCCAGCCCGGTGATGCCCAGATCCGGCACGCCCAGAGAACCTGCGGCTACACCGCCACCGGACAGGTAGATCGCCTTGAAACCGGCGCGCTTGGCCAGCAGCGCGTGGTTGGCGTTGATCGCGCCGACCACTTGCAAAGGATGCTCGCTGGCGACCGCATCGCGGAAGCGCTGGCCCGGCGTGTTCAGGTTGGAAGTCATGCATCACCTCGTTCAGTGGCTGTCTTGTTGTGGGCGCCGTCCTCGTAGTGACGGGCGATGTTGCGTTTCGAGGCGCCGATGTGGCGGCGCATCAACAGTTCCGCGAGTTCGCCGTCACGGTCGGCGATGGCATCGAGAATGCGGTGGTGTTCGGCGAAGGCCTGGTGCGGGCGATTCGGCGTGGTGGAAAACTGGATGCGGTACATGCGCACCAGTTGATACAGCTCGCCGCAGAGCATCTGCGTCAGCGTGCGATTGCCGCTGCCCTGGATGATCCGGTAATGAAAGTCGAAATCGCCTTCCTGCTGGTAGTAACCGACGCCGGCCTGAAACGCCGCATCGCGCTCGTGGGTTTCCAGGACCCGGCGCAGTTCGTCGATCTCCTCGACGCTCATGCGCTCGGCAGCGAGGCGGCAGGCCATGCCTTCGAGAGATTCACGGATTTCGTAGAGTTCGATCAATTCGGCATGGCTGAGCGAGACCACCCGCGCACCGACGTGCGGCACGCGCACCAGCAAGCGCTGCCCTTCCAGACGATGGATCGCCTCACGCAGCGGCCCCCGGCTGATGCCATAGGTGCGCGCCAGCTCCGGCTCGGAGATCTTGCTGCCCGGGGCGATTTCGCCTTTGACGATTGCGGCCTGGATGCGCCGGAAGACGTTTTCCGACAGCGTCTCGGAATCGTCGCCACTGATGACCGGGGGATCGAGTTGATCCAGCATGATTGTCGACACCTTTAAATCCAATGCGGCAAAAACTAGCCAATCTGGCCCGATGAGTCAAAGGATAAATAGGTATTGTCGACAATCGTCTAATAACCGCAGCCAATCGATCATCTATTACTGTGGGAGCGTGCCTGCTCGCGAAGGCGGCACATCAGCCGGCTTCTGCATCGAATGACACAGCGCTTTCGCGAGCAGGCTCGCTCCCACAAGAGTGGCATCCCTTGCAGCTCATGGGTCGGCGCAAGCGCTGGCGCCATAAAACCACCGTGCTAGAATGCCGCCCGCATTTGCGGGTCTTTTGTACGGCTTGCCATAAAAAGCTGCCAGGCACACGCGGGGGCTTGCGCACGGTTGTGCGGGCACCTGAACCGATAACGGAACGCTGCGCACCAGGATTTATGAGACTCAAGCCTTTCCCCACCTTTTTTGCTCTGTTTTGCCTGCCCGGCCTCGCCGCCGCGGGGGAAAAAACCGTGTACGGCCTCAACGAATACGCTTCGCTTGACGGCATCAATCTCGAAGTTGCGGCCAAACTCGACACCGGGGCGAAAACCGCCTCGCTGAGTGCCCGCGACATCAAACGCTTCAAACGCAACGGTGAATCCTGGGTACGTTTCTACCTGGCGATCGACACCGCGCATTCGCACCCCATCGAACGGCCGCTGGCGCGGGTCAGCAAGATCAAGCGCCGCGCCGGCGACTACGATCCGGAAGAAGGCAAGCAGTACACCGCCCGTCCGGTGATCGAGCTGGATATCTGCATGGGTTCGGCAATGCGCAGCATCGAAGTGAACCTCACCGACCGAAGTGCGTTCCAATACCCGCTTTTGATCGGCTCCGAGGCGCTGAAACGCTTCGACGCGCTGGTCGACCCCAGTCTTAAATACGCTGCCGGCAAACCTGCCTGCACCATCGCCGCTCACACCGCCGAGTAATTTCCATGCGTTCTCTAACCTTCCACCTGAAAATCCTGATCGCCGTGCTGGTGCTGCTGGGCGTTTCGGTTACGGCCTATCAGATTTTCGTGCTCGGCATCCCGGTGACCGAAGACGCCACCGACGACCTGTGGAACATCGACGCCAAGGTCGAGTTCGTCGCCAGCACCAAAGATCCGGTGAAGATCCAGATGTTCGTGCCGCCGTTGAGCCGCGATTACGTGAGCCTCAACGAAAGCTTCATCTCCAATAACTACGGCGTCGCAGTCAACCGCATCGACGGCAACCGCAAGGTGACCTGGTCGGCCCGTCGCGCCAAGGGCAATCAGACGCTGTATTACCGTCTGGTGCTGACCAAGCGCTACACCGCGGAAAAATCCAAGGTCAAAGGCCCGACCTTCCGTGACAGCATGGTCATCGAAGGCCCGGAAAAAATCGCCGCCGAAGCCCTGCTCGCGCCGATCCGCCAACATTCGGCCGACGTCGAAACCTTTATTGGCGAGGCGATCAAGCGCGTCAACAACGTCAACGACGACAACGTCAAATTGCTGCTGGCCGGCGATCCGTCGACTTCGCACAAAGCCAAGATCGTCGAACTGCTGCTGTCGATTGCCCACGTTCCGGTAGAAAAAGTCCACACCATCCGCCTCGTCGCCGATCAGCCTCAGACTCCCGAACTGTGGCTGCGCAGCTTCAACGGCAACGACTGGTTGTACTTCAACCCGGAAACCGGTGAGCAAGGCCTGCCGACCGATCGCCTGCTGTGGTGGACCGGTGACGAAAACCTGATCACCGTCGACGGCGGCAAGAAAGCCAACGTGACCTTCAGCCTGAACAACAGCGAGATGAACGCGATTCGTCTGGCCAAGCTGACCGACGAAAACACTGACGCCAACTTCCTCGATTACTCGCTGTACGGCTTGCCGCTGCAGACCCAGCAGACCTTCATGATCATGGTGATGATCCCGATCGGCGTGCTGGTGATCCTGATCCTGCGCAACCTGGTCGGCCTGCAGACCCTGGGCACATTCACCCCGGTCCTGATCGCCCTCGCCTTTCGCGAAACGCAGCTGGGCTTCGGCATTCTGCTGTTCACGGTGATCACCGCGCTGGGCCTGTCGCTGCGCTCGTATCTCGAACATCTAAAGCTGCAAATGCTGCCGCGCCTGTCGGTGGTGCTGACGTTCGTGGTGGTGTTGATTGCGGCGATCAGTCTGTTCAGCCACAAGCTGGGGCTTGAGCGTGGCTTGTCGGTGGCGCTGTTCCCGATGGTGATTCTGACCATGACCATCGAACGTCTGTCGATCACCTGGGAAGAACGCGGCGCCAACCATGCGCTGAAAGTCGCGATCGGCACGCTGTTCGCTGCCTCCCTCGCGCACCTGATCATGACCGTGCCGGAGCTGGTGTACTTCGTGTTTACCTTCCCGGCGATCCTGCTGATTTTGGTCGGTTTCATGCTGGCGATGGGTCGCTATCGCGGCTACCGCCTGACCGAACTAGTACGTTTCAAGGCCTTCCTGAAGAAGGCTGACGTCTGATGTTCGGTTTCTGGAAGACGTGGAAGGCCCTCGAGGCGCGCGGCATCATGGGCATCAACCGCCGAAACGCGGACTACGTGCTCAAGTACAACAAGCGCAGCCTGTACCCGATCGTCGATGACAAGATCCTCACCAAGGAACGCGCCATCGCCGCCGGCATTCACGTGCCGGAGCTGTACGGGGTGATCTCCACCGAGAAGGAAATCGACAAGCTCGACGAGATCATCGGCGGGCGCAGCGACTTCGTGATCAAACCGGCGCAGGGCGCGGGTGGCGACGGCATCATCGTCATCGCCGACCGCTTCGAAGGCCGTTATCGCACGGTGTCGGGCAAGATCCTCGCCCACGAAGAGCTGGAGCATCACATCTCCAGCATCCTCACCGGCCTGTACTCGCTGGGCGGCCACCGCGACCGCGCACTGATCGAATACCGCGTGACCCCGGATCAGATCTTCAAGAGCATCAGCTACGAAGGCGTGCCGGACATCCGCATCATCGTACTGATGGGTTACCCGGTGATGGCGATGTTGCGTCTGCCGACCCGCCAGTCCGGCGGCAAGGCCAACCTGCACCAGGGCGCCATTGGCGTCGGCGTCGATCTGGCCACCGGCCTTACGCTGCGCGGCACCTGGCTGAACAACATCATCACCAAACACCCTGACACCACCAACGCGGTGGATGGCGTGCAACTGCCCTACTGGGACGGTTTCATGAAACTCGCCGCCGGCTGCTATGAGTTGTGTGGGCTGGGTTATATCGGCGTGGACATGGTGCTCGATCAGGAAAAAGGCCCGCTGATCCTCGAGCTGAATGCGCGGCCGGGGCTGAACATTCAGATCGCCAACGATTGCGGCCTGACCTTGCGTACCCACGCGGTTGAAGCGCGGCTGGAAGAGCTGAAGGCGCGGGGCGTGACGGAGTCGGTTGAAGAGCGGGTGGCGTTTACCCAGGAGATGTTTGGGCATATTCCAGCTGTCGAAGGCTAAAAGCTCAAGAGCCCCTCACCCTAACCCTCTCCCAAAGGGAGAGGGGACTGACCGAGGTGGATGTTGGAGGTACGCCGACCTGAACGTCTTGAGTCGAACTCAAGCTTTGAAAAGCATGAAGATCGGCTCCCTCCCCCAAGATATCGAGCCGAACCCAAGTTTTGAAAAGCCCCCGATCTGCTCCCTTTCCCCCTCGCCCCCTTGGGGGAGAGGGTTGGGGTGAGGGGGAGGCTTTTGACTTTGATCTGGCAGCGCAGAGGACTACAATCCCCACCCCGCCTCAACGGCCGATCTGCCCCGCCCATGCTGACCTGCTCCGTACACCCACTGCCCTACCGCGCCAATCCGGCCGACTATTTCGCGGCCATTCGCAACGCACCCGGCGCCGTGCTGCTCGACAGCGGCCGGCCGAGCGCTGAACGCGGCCGTTATGACTTGCTCAGCGCCTGGCCGCTGGAACAACTGGCGGTGTTGCCGGACGAGAGCGGCGCGCATTTCCTCCAGCGCCTGCGTGACAATCTCAGCCGCTTGGGCGAAGCACAATTGCCTGCCGGGTACCAATTGCCGTTCGCCGGCGGACTGATCGGTTATTTGAGCTACGACTTCGGCCGGCATCTGGAAAACCTGCCGAGTCAGGCACTGGATGACCTGCAACTGCCCGATGCGCGTTTTGGCCTGTACGACTGGGCGCTGATCAGCGATCACCACGGGCAAACCAGCCAACTGGTCTTTCATCCTTCGCTTGTCGACAGTGAACGGCAGCGATTGGTCGCGCTGTTCACTCAGCCGCAAGTTGACGCGATGGCTCCCTTCAAACTGAGCGCCCCGATGGCCGCTGATATTTCGGCCGACGATTACCGTCAGGCGTTCGAACGCATTCAGGAATACATCCAGGCCGGCGACTGCTATCAGGTCAACTTCGCGCAACGCTTCCGCGCGCAATGCCAGGGCGATCCGTGGCTGGCTTACTGCGCTTTGCGTCAGGCCTGCCCGACGCCGTTCTCCGGCTTCCAGAGCCTGCCCGACGGCGGCGCGGTGCTGAGCCTGTCACCGGAACGTTTCGTCAGAGTCAGCCAGCGCCAAGTCGAAACCCGACCGATCAAAGGCACTCGCCCACGCGGCCTGACTCCAGCCGAAGACGCTGCCAACGCCGCCGAACTGCTAGCCAGCCCCAAGGATCGCGCGGAAAACCTGATGATCGTCGACCTGCTGCGCAACGACCTCGGGCGCACCTGCCGCATCGGCTCGGTGCGGGTGCCGGAGTTGTTCAGCCTGGAGAGCTATCCGAATGTGCATCATCTGGTCAGCAGCGTGACCGGTGAATTGGCGACGGATCGTGATGCGCTGGACCTGATCGCTGGCAGCTTCCCCGGCGGCTCGATCACCGGCGCACCGAAGATACGGGCGATGCAGATCATCGACGAGCTGGAGCCAACCCGGCGCGGTTTGTATTGCGGATCGTTGCTGTACCTGGACGTGCGCGGTGAGATGGACAGCTCCATCGCTATTCGCAGTCTGTTGGTCAAGGATGGCCAGGTGTGCTGCTGGGGCGGCGGCGGGATTGTTGCCGATTCGGACTGGCAGGCGGAGTATCAGGAGTCGATGACCAAAGTGCGGATCCTGCTCGATACCCTGCAAAACCTCTAAAAACTTAAAAGCTTCGCGAGCAGGCTCGCTCCCACAGGGAAATGTATTCCAAATGTGGGAGCGAGCCTGCTCGCGAAGACGTCCTTCCAGACGACTACAAACTCAGCTCTCTATTAGAGGCCTTGAGAAATTCCTGCTTCAGCTCTTCAAACGTATGCACCGCCGGGAACTGCGGAAACTCGCGAATCACGTTGTCCGGCGCATGAAACAGAATCCCCGCGTCCGCCTCGCCGAGCATGGTCGTGTCGTTGTATGAATCCCCCGCCGCGATCACCCGGTAGTACAGGCTCTTGAACGCCAGCACCGACTGACGCTTGGGATCTTTCTGGCGCAGTTGATAGCTGGTCACCCGCCCGCTTTCGTCAGTGATCAAGCGATGGCAAAGGAGAGTCGGGAAGCCCAGCTGGCGCATCAGTGGCTGTGAAAACTCATAAAAGGTGTCCGAGAGAATCACCACCTGAAAGCGCTCGCGCAGCCAGTTGACGAACTCCACTGCGCCATCCAGCGGTTTCAGCGTGGCGATCACTTCCTGAATGTCCGAGAGTTTGAGGCCGTGCTCATCGAGGATGCGCAAACGCTGCTTCATCAATACGTCGTAATCGGGAATGTCCCGGGTGGTGGCCTTGAGGGCGTCGATTCCGGTTTTTTCGGCGAAGGCGATCCAGATTTCCGGTACCAGTACCCCTTCAAGATCCAGGCAAGCAATTTCCACAAGACACTCCCGTTTATAGTGATTATTTGAGTCAAGCGAGGCCGAACTCTAGCGTCTGCACCCGAGGCGCGCAACGCAGAGGACGCCCCGGCCGCGGCAGCTTTTTGTTACCATCGGCCCCCTATAGAGCGCCCGAGCGCCATTGACCTGTAGGAAGCCGCCCTGATGAGCCCAACGTTCGACGTCGTGGAACTCGCCACGACCTATGCCAACAAATCCGCCCAGGACATCCTCAAGCTCGCCTTCGCCGAGTTCGGCGATGACTTGTGGATATCCTTCAGCGGCGCCGAGGACGTGGTGCTGGTGGACATGGCGTGGAAGCTGAACAAGAACGTCAAAGTGTTCAGCCTCGACACCGGCCGCCTGCATCCGGAGACCTACCGCTTCATCGAGCAAGTGCGCGAGCACTACAAGATCGATATTGAAATCGTCTCGCCGGACTACACGAAACTCGAACCGTTCGTGAAGGAAAAAGGCCTTTTCAGTTTCTACAAGGACGGCCACGGCGAATGCTGCGGCATCCGCAAGATCGAGCCGCTGCGCCGTAAGCTGTCCGACGTCAAAGCGTGGGCCACCGGCCAGCGCCGCGACCAGAGCCCGGGCACCCGCAGCGCCGTGGCGGTGCTGGAAATCGACACAGCCTTCTCGACACCGGAACGCACCCTGTACAAGTTCAACCCGCTGGCGCAGATGACCAGCGAGGAGATCTGGGGTTACATCCGCATGCTCGAACTGCCCTACAACAGCCTGCACGAGCGCGGTTTCATCAGCATCGGCTGCGAACCCTGCACCCGCCCGGTGCTGCCGAACCAGCACGAGCGTGAAGGCCGCTGGTGGTGGGAAGAAGCCACGCAGAAAGAATGCGGACTGCATGCGGGGAATATCATCAGCAAGAGCAAGGCTTGATCCCCCATTTATAGAAAGACCTGTGGGAGCGAGCCTGCTCGCGAAAGCGCAGTTCCAGTCAACGTTTCAGTTGCCTGATACACCGCATTCGCGAGCAGGCTCGCTCCCACATTGATATGTGCCAGGCACGCAAAAGGTGTACACAAGGTTGTCACCATCGGTGCCATTTATGTGTGCACTTTCTGTTTTTACGCCCTGAAAAGTTACATCCCCCAGCAGAATCCCCATCTGCTTGCCCGTCTGCAAACTCCCTCCCCTGAAAAAAATTCCTGTCCAATCGATCAATTTATATCGCCGGTTTTTCAGCGACTTATGCTGCATCGATAACTATTCGAAATGAACGTGGCTGCCCATAGATTCATAACTGGCATAAATCTGGCTTTATCGCATACATGTTTTGTATACAAAACTGCAAAACATGCACACTTTCGATCCGCAAGCCTGAAGCGCCCTATCCCGTACAGGCTGCAGATGCCCCGTAACCAGTGATGTTTTCACCGCCGCGACGAAGATTTGTCGAGCCTGAGCGCTCATGCACAGTCATCGCGGGAGTGAACGTCAGGAGCCTGCCGGAATGCGTACAAGTCTTTCGAATAACATCGTGCTGAATCTGCCCTCCTCCACGCTTGATCAACCGTTGCCCGATGACGGACTGAGCGAGCCGCTGCAACTGAGCCCGCGTCTGCACAACAGCGATCTGGCGCCGACCAAAGCCGAAGGCCGACGTTGGGGCCGGTACAGCATCTTCGCCCTGTGGACGAATGACGTGCACAACATCGCCAACTACTCGTTCGCCATCGGCTTGTATGCACTGGGTCTGGGCGGCTGGCAGATTCTGTTGTCGCTGGGGATCGGCGCGGCGCTGGTGTATTTCTTCATGAACCTGTCCGGGTACATGGGGCAGAAAACCGGGGTGCCGTTTCCGGTGATCAGCCGGATCAGTTTTGGCATCCACGGTGCGCAAATTCCTGCATTGATCAGGGCGGTTATCGCCATCGCCTGGTTCGGTATTCAGACGTACCTCGCCTCGGTGGTATTCCGCGTCCTGCTGACCGCCGTGCATCCCGGCTTTGCCGAATACGATCACGACTCAATTCTGGGCCTGTCGAGTCTGGGCTGGGTGTGCTTTGTAGCAATCTGGCTGGTGCAACTGGCGATCCTCGCCTACGGCATGGAGATGGTGCGCCGTTACGAGGCATTTGCCGGGCCGGTGATTCTGCTGACCGTTGCTGCGCTCGCCGGGTGGATGTACTTCCAGGCCAACGCGACCATTGCCTGGTCGATCCGCGAGCCGCTGACCGGTGGCGAGATGTGGCGCAACATCTTTGCCGGCGGCGCGTTGTGGCTGGCGATCTACGGCACGCTGATCCTCAATTTCTGCGACTTCGCCCGTTCTTCGCCGTGCCGCAAAACCATCAAGGTGGGAAATTTCTGGGGCTTGCCGGTGAACATTCTGGTATTCGCCGCGATTACCGTGTTGCTGTGTGGCGCGCAGTTCCAGATCAACGGGCGGATCATCGAAAGTCCGACCGAGATCATCGCTTCGATCCCCAACACGTTCTTTCTGGTGCTCGGCTGCCTGGCTTTTCTGATCGTCACCGTTGCGGTGAACATCATGGCCAACTTCGTCGCCCCGGCGTTCGTCCTCAGCAACCTGGCGCCGAAGTACCTGACCTTCCGCCGCGCCGGGTTGATCAGCGCGACCATCGCCGTGCTGATCCTGCCGTGGAACCTCTACAACAGCCCGCTGGTGATCGTGTATTTCCTGTCGGGCCTCGGCGCCCTGCTCGGCCCGTTGTACGGCGTGATCATGGTCGACTACTGGCTGATCCGCAAAGGCCGGATCAACGTGCCGCAGCTCTACAGCGAAGACCCCAACGGCGCTTATTACTACAGCCGTGGCATCAATTTCCGCGCGGTGGCGGCGTTTATTCCTGCAGCGCTGATCGCCATCATCCTGGCGCTGGTACCCGGTTTCCACAGCGTCTCGCCGTTCTCCTGGCTGATCGGTGCCGGCATCGCCGGCATGCTTTACCTGATCGTCGCCAAACGCCACACGCATTACGCCGACGTCAGCGGCGAGTGCATCGCTGTGGATAACGTCAGCCACTGATCCCTTCGCGGCCCGGTTTCGGGCCGCACCACTGCCCGCAATAAGGATTTTCCATGCGTATTCTCGTGGTCAACGTCAACACCACCGAATCCATCACCGACGCCATCGCCCGCTCGGCGCAGGCCGTCGCTTCGCCCGGTACCGAAATCGTCGGCCTGACGCCGTACTTCGGCGCCGAATCGATTGAAGGCAATTTCGAAAGCTACCTGGCCGCCATCGCCGTGATGGATCGAGTGATGTCTTACGATCAACCCTTCGATGCGGTGATCCAGGCCGGCTACGGCGAACATGGCCGCGAAGGTTTGCAGGAACTGCTCAACGTGCCAGTAGTAGATATCACTGACGCGGCGGCCAGCACCGCGATGTTTCTCGGCCATGCCTACTCGGTGGTGACCACGCTGGATCGCACCGTGCCGCTGATCGAGGATCGGCTGAAATTGTCCGGCCTGTGGGATCGCTGTGCCTCGGTGCGCGCCAGTGGTCTGGCGGTTCTGGAGCTTGAACACGAACCGCAGCGCGCACTGGAAGCGATCGTGCAGCAGGCCGAACTGGCGGTGACCCAGGACAAGGCCGAGGTGATTTGCCTGGGCTGCGGCGGCATGGCCGGGCTGGATGAACAGATCCGTCGGCGCACCGGCGTGCCGGTGGTGGATGGCGTGACAGCGGCGGTGACGATTGCCGAGTCGCTGGTGCGTTTGAAGTTGTCGACGTCCAAGGTGCGCACTTATGCGACGCCACGGCCGAAGAACATTGTTGGTTGGGCGCAGCGCTTTGCTCGATAGACCGAGTTATCGTTCATCGCGGGCAAGCCCGCTCCCACAGGGTTTTGTGTTGTTTGCAAGATGTGTGAACAACTCAAAACTTGTGGGAGCGGGCTTGCCCGCGATAGCCGCAACTCGGTTTGATGCCTGGCTCAGATAGCACTAAACCGACGCCCCAGTCCCTGCTCAGCAAACTGTTCAATCACGAAATCCACAAACGCCCGGGTCTTGCCCGGCAACAATTTGTGCTCGGCGTAATAGATCGAAATGTTGCCGTCATCGACAAACCAGTCAGGCAGCACTCGCTGCAACGTCCCTGCGTGAAGATACGCGACCGCAAACGGCATGCTCACCAGCGCAATGCCCAAACCTTGCATCGCCGTTGCACAGGCAGCCTCGGAATCACTCATGGTCATCCGCGCCCGCAATGTCAGCGGACTGTGTTGCTGATCGCGGTGAGTCAGTTGCCAGGAACGCACGCGCCCGGTCTGCGGTGAGCGAATCAGAATGCCGTCGTGTTGCCTGAGGTCATCGGGATGGCTGATCGGCGCATGTTTTTGCAGATAGTCCTCCGATGCCACCAACACCCGATGCGCCGGTGTCAGCCTGCGCGCAACCACGCCTTGTGGCAGCTCAAAGCCGCCGCCAATCGCCGCGTCGAAGCCCTGCCCGATCAGGTCGACCTGGCGGTTATCGAAATGCCAGTCCGGGTTGATCGCCGGATAGCGCCGCAAGAACTCACCGAGCAGCGGCACGATATACAGACGACCGAACACCGTGCCCATGCTGACTTTCAGCGTGCCGGCCGGTTGCCCGCCGGCACTGGCCAGATTGGCTACGGCATTCTGGATGGTGGTCAGGCTGGCGCTGACTTCACTCAAAAACAGCTGCCCCGCTTCGGTCAGGGTCAGGCTGCGTGTACTGCGCTGGAACAGCCGCACGCCGAGCCGCGCCTCCAGTTTCGCCACGCTTTTGCCGACCGCCGCCGGGGTCAGGCTCAAGCGTCGCGCGGCTTCGGCAAAGCTGCCGACTTCGGCGCTGCGCACAAAGCATTCGATACTGCTGAATGTTTCCATGATCGCCACTATAAACTTCTGGTTTACACAGACTATAGCAATCATGGTCTACCCGGTTGTCGATGCCAGGCCGATACTCGGCACCAACACCAAGGCATTCCGCCTTGAACACTTGGAGATCGAACATGACCACTCAACACCTCAGCGGCAAGGTCGCTCTGATTCAAGGCGGTTCGCGCGGCATCGGCGCAGCCATCGTCAAACGTCTGGCCGCTGAAGGCGCCGCCGTCGCTTTCACTTACGTCAGCTCCGCCGCCAAAGCCGAAGAACTACAGAACAGCATCACCGGCAACGGCGGCAAAGCCTTGGCGATCAAGGCTGACAGCGCCGACGCCAGCGCGATTCGCCACGCCGTCAGCGCCACCGTCGAAGCGTTTGGGCGCCTGGACATTCTGGTCAACAACGCCGGCGTGCTGGCCATCGCGCCGCTGGAAGACTTCAAACTCGAAGACTTCGATCAGACCCTGGCCATCAACGTGCGCAGCGTGTTCATTGCGTCCCAGGAAGCGGCGAAACACATGGGCGAAGGCTCGCGGATCATCAACATCGGCAGCACCAACGCCGACCGCATGCCCTTCGGCGGTGGCGGCGTGTACGCAATGAGCAAATCGGCACTGGTCGGCCTGACCAAAGGCCTGGCCCGCGATCTCGGCCCACGCGGTATCACCATCAACAACGTGCAACCTGGCCCGGTCGACACCGACATGAACCCGGCCCACGGCGAATTCGCCGACAGCCTGATCCCGCTGATGGCCGTCGGTCGTTACGGCACCGCCGATGAAATCGCCAGCTTCGTCGCCTACCTGGCCGGGCCGGAAGCCGGCTACATCACCGGTGCCAGCCTGACCATCGACGGTGGTTTCGGCGCCTGACAGACCGGCAAGAAAAAACGCCGCTCTTCTTTATAGGAAGGGCGGCGTTTTTGTGCGGACGGTCAAGCCAGTTCCAGCGTCGGCAAGCCAAAGGCGCTGGGCATAAATGCTTTCAGCGAGCGGATAATGCCGTCAGCGTGAGCATATTTCTCATCAGCCATCGCTGCGTCGGGGATGGCGATTGCGGTCATGCCTGCCGCTTTCGCGGCGGTGACGCCGAACGGCGAATCCTCGAACACCAGACAATCCCCGGGCGCGATGCCCAGGCGCCGGGCGGCGGTGAGGAAGATATCCGGCGCCGGTTTGGCCGCGCCGACTTCCGGATCGTCCGCCGTGACGATGAAATCGAACAGCGCAAACCACTCACGGTGCAAGGTGGTTTTCTGCCCGAACGACTGGCGCGACGAACTGGTGCCGACTGCGATCGGGATGTTGTGCGCCTTGAGGTGACGCACCAGCGCTTCGGCCCCCGGCATCGCTTGCGCCTTGGGGAAACGCTCGCGCATCAGCGGCTCGCGGATCTGCAGAAATTCTTCCGGAGTGATCGGTAACTCCAACGCCTGCACCACGTAGTTGGCCAGATCATTGGCACCGCGACCAATGATGTTCTGCTTGACGCTCCAGTCGAAGGTTTTCCCGTAGCGCCCGGCAATCAGCGAGGTGACCTCGGTGTAAATGCCCTCGGTGTCGAGCAGCAAACCGTCCATATCGAAAATCACGGCCTTGATCGGGCCGAACGTCTTCAGCGGTGCATTCATCATCGGATCCGTTAACAAAGACATCCCGGGCGACAGGCAACGTGCCGCAACGCGGATCTGATTAATGGGTTCAGCAGCATAGCGAGGCCGATGGACATTGAGCAACGGGCAATGCCATCGACGCCTTTTCGCATTTAGCGAAAACTCCTACAGACACTGCCTACTTCCCCGACTTCTTTCCTTTTTGATCCCCCGCAAAGTCCGCGCTCCCGTTTCTTCATATGCGCGAGCGACTGCGAATGCTTCAACCCGATCAGCTCCTGGCCCTGAACAACAGCATCGGACTGCTGGTGGTGGCCGCCCTGAATCCGAAGCAGCCAGATTTTGAAGCGCTGATCGACGAGTTCCGCCTGTGCCTGAACAACTACGACGCCTGGGCCGAGCAATTCTGGACGGGGACGGCGCTGGACATCGAGCAGGTGTTCAAGGTTGGCAATGACGTACAACTGAGCGCGCCGATCACTTCGCGCGCACCTGTCAGTTCATCGGTGGTCATGTGTTCGGCCAGCGGACCGCTGACCCTGGTGCATCTGTTTGAAGCAGCGCGCTTCGTGCCGATCGGCGACACCCCGGTGACCCTCGAACCGCTGCTCAGCGACGTCGACGGCGTGCTGACCTTCGGCGAACCAAAGCGCTACACCATTGGCCCGAGCGGGATCCTCGAGGTGACCGATTGCATGCGTGGCCAGCGCTATCGCGTCACCTTCTTTCCCAACGTTTCCTCCGCCCATGTCCGCGCCCTGTATGCCTCATATGAAGGGGTCATTGCCGGCCTTGAAGGCTGGCTGCGCAGCGAATGGACAGGCTTCCAGCCGCAGTGGACGGAGTTTTCCAGCGCCGGTTTTCTTGATCGTTACGGGCAGTTGCAGCGGGCCGATTGGCGCGGCCTGGAAAAAGCCCTGAATGGCGTCTGGGATGACATTCAACAGCTGTTCGCCCTACTTGCCGATCTGCAGGAGCACAGCGCAAAGCTCCTCGAATACCTGAGCGAAGTCGAACTCGAGGCGCTGCTTGCCGCTTCAAACGAAGCGATCGCCAACGCCTTGTTGATGCTCAGCGACGAGCCGTTGTTGTTCATTCATCTGGCCGCGTTCACCAGTTGGCTAAAAATGCTGCCGCCGCAATACCTCGCCGAGGTGGTGGCCGAAGTTCGCACCGAGTTGCTGATCAGCTTCCTGTTGATGCGCGTGGCGGGCGGTGCCGGCGTATCGCTGCGTTTGAGCAGCAAGGTCCTGGCGAAGATCAAATCGCCACGGGCGCGGGAGTGGCTGGCCGCCTCAGCCTTGCGTCTGGCTGAGCTGACTTCGGCACCGGAACTTAAGCAGCACGCGAGCACGCTGAAGCCGCTGATGTTCCATGCCCGCGAAGTGGAGCTGAAGCCGACGCCATCGATTCCGCTGAACATTCGTCAGGCCGACGCGGTGGTGCTCCGCGTGCCGAATCCGGCGCCGCTCGCGCGGGAAAAATCCCAGGGCATGGCGCGCCTTGAGCGCCACGAGCCCCACGACGACGTCCCCGATCAAGCGAAAAACCCCAACGGCGACGCCGCCGACTGCGTCCCCAATACCTGCAAAAACGGCTGCCCGGTGTCGATGGTCACCGGCGAAGAACTGCTGACCCTGACCGACGCGGTGCTCGATGGCGTGCTGCCCTTCGAGTTCACCCGCTTGTACCGCAGCAGCGCGGTCGAGATCGACATCGGCCTGGGTTTTGGCTGGAGCCACACGCTGGCCCATCGCCTGTCCTTCGACGGCGATGGCGTGATCTGGATCGACCACGAAAACCGCCGCACTCGTTTTCCCCTGCCCAACGTCGCGCGTCCGGCGATTCACAACAGCCTGTCGCGGGCGGCGATCTTTCTCGGTGATGAACCGGAAGAACTGATCCTCGCCCTGGCCGGGGAAAACGCGCGCTTCTACCACTTTCGCGCCGGCCGGCTGACCGCAATCAGCGATGTCTACGGCAATCGTCTGACCCTGCAACGTGATCGCTCCGACCGCATTCAGCGTCTGGACAACGGCGCCGGCCGCTCATTGCTGTTGCGTTATGACCGCGCGCAGCTGGTGGCGATTGATTATCAGGTGTTCGTCCAGGGCGAGTGGACCACCGAGCAAACCCTCGCCACCTACAGCTTCGATGCCCGGCAACGCCTGCTGACCGCGACCAACGCGGTCGGCGACAGCGAACGCTACGACTACGACGACCATCACGTCATCCTCCAGCGCCAGCTGACCGGCGGCGCGAGCTTCTTCTGGGAGTGGCAGCGCGAGGGCAAAGCGGCGCGCTGCGTGAGGCACTGGGCGTCGTTCTCGCAGATGAACACCCGTTACGTCTGGAACGATGACGACGCCAGCGTGACCGTGCATTACGTCGACGGTACCGAAGAAGTCTACGTCCACGACGAGCGCGCACGGCTGGTGCGGCAGGTCGCGGCCGATGGTGGCGAGCAGCTCAAGGCCTATGACCAGCAGGGCCGGTTGATCGCCGAGCAGGATGCGTTGGGCGCGGTTACCGAATACCGCTACGACGAGGTCGGACGGCTGATCGCGCTGATTCCGCCGGACGATGCACCAACGTCCTACGAGTACCGCAACGGTTTTCTCTACAAGCGTTGCCGTGGTGATGCGGTGTGGATCTACCGGCGCAACGCTGAAGGCGCCGTCACCGAAGCGGTCGATCCCGACGGCCAGGTCACCCATTACTACTACAACCTGCGCGGCCAATTGCTGTCGCTGCGCTATCCGGACAGCAGCCGCCACCGCTGGGTGTGGAACGAGCTCGGCCAGCTCATCGAAGAAACCCTGCCGGACGGCGGCGTGCGGCGTTTTTCCTACGATGCGCTGGGCCGGCGGATTACCACCCAGGACGAATTTGGTGTTGTCAGTCGTCAGCAGTGGGACGCGGCCGGCCGACTGATCCTGACGACTTCTCCTACGGGCAGCACGCGCGCCTACAGCTACGGCGCCTACGGCCAGATCACCGCTGAGCGCGATGAACTCGGGCGCATTACCCGCTACGAATATGACGATGATTTGCACCTGGTCTCGCGACGGATCAATCCCGACGGCACCCGCGTGCAGTACCGCTACGACCATGCGCGGTTGCTGCTGACCGAAATTGAAAACGAGTCAGGGGAAAAATACTGCCTGGATTACACGCCGACCGGATTGATCCGACAGGAAACCGGGTTTGATGGGCGGCGCACGGCGTATGCCTACGACCTCAACGGGCACCTGCTGGAGAAGACCGAGTTTGGCGAGCAGGGTTTATCGCTGGTCACCCACTACCAGCGCGATAAGGCCGGGCGCTTGCGGGTCAAAACCCTGCCCGATGGGCTCAAAGTCCGCTACGACTATGATCGCCTCGGGCGCTTGGTTGCCGTTGATGACGGGCAAAACCATCCGCTGGCCTTCGAGTACGACCGTCAGGATCGGCTGATCACCGAGCATCAGGGCTGGGGCACCTTGCGCTACGCCTATGACGCCTGCGGTCAGCTCAAACGCCTGCGTCTGCCGGACAACAGCAAGCTCGATTATCACTACGCCAAGGGCGGTGCGCTGTCAGCCATCGACCTCAACGGCACGCCGCTGACCCGGCATGTGTATCAGTCCGGTCGCGAACAGCAACGCCAGCAAGGTCTGCTGCTCAGCGAATACTCCTACGACGATCAGGGCCGCTTGCTTGCCCACGCTGTAGGTCATCGCCACGCTTCGCTGTACCGCCGCGATTATGCCTACAGCGCCAACGGCAATCTCGAGCACATCGCCGACAGCCGCCACGGCCAGCGCACCTACGGCTACGACGCCCTCGACCGGTTGATCCGCGTACGTCACTCGCGCGACGAACTGCCCGAATCCTTCGCCCACGACCCGGCGGGCAACCTGCTGATGCAGGACCGCCCCGGTCCCGCGCAGATCAAGGGCAACCGCCTGCTGATGCAAGGCGACCGCCATTACGACTACGACGCCTTCGGCAACCTGATCCGCGAACGCCGAGGCCACGGCCAGACCCTGGTCACCGAATACCGCTACGACTGCCAGCACCGCCTGATCGGCCTGACCCGCCCCGACGGCCAGACCGCCACTTATCAATACGACGCCTTCGGCCGCCGTATCCGCAAAACCGTCGACGGCGCCATCACCGAGTTCTTCTGGCAAGGCGAACACCTCGTCGCCGAAAGCAGCGCCACGCAATACCGCAGCTTCCTCTACGAACCCGGCACCTTCCGCCCGTTGGCGATGCTCGACGGCAAAGGCCCGAAAAAAGCCTGCCCGTTCTACTACCAACTCGACCACCTCGGCACCCCACAGGAACTCACCGACTACAGCGGCGAAATCGTCTGGTCCGCGCAATACGACGCCTACGGCAAAGTCGCCGCCGTCACCTTGGCCGGCGAAGACTACCTCGACCAACCGCTGCGCTTTCAGGGGCAGTATTTCGATGTTGAAAGTGGGCTGCATTACAACCGGCATCGGTATTACGACCCGAGATTGGGGCGGTATTTGACGCCGGACCCGGTGAAGCTCGCGGGTGGGTTGAATCAGTACCAGTACGTGCCGAATCCGACGGGGTGGGTGGATCCATTGGGGTTGACGTCCAATTGCCCACCGCCGAAGAAGCCTGGGTGTGAGGTTCCGGGGGCGAGTGATGGGGTTAAGGTTGATGAGGGGGAGCCTGATGCACCAGCGCCTAAGAAAAAGCAGGAATATCTGTACCGAGGAGATTCAAGAGACCCGTCCGATGTTTTTGTGAACGGATTCAAAAGCAAGGGAGACAGCGAGGACTTATTCCTCCACTCCATTGATAGCGATTTTCCTCCAAGCGGCTTTATCAGCACCTCCCCCTCTCGAGACGTGGGAAAAGAGTTTGCTACCAGCTTTTTTACAAAAACCGGGTTTCTTTATACTTTGAAGAGAGTCAATGGCTATGATTTGAAGCAAGAATTAGGAAACCGATACAAATTTTCCCGAGAACAGGAATTCGCCGTCCCAAAAATCATCAAAAACGAAGATATTCTAGGCGCCACGATAATTATTGATGATGGGCGTGACTTTGGTTACTCCATCCCGAATCCATATAGGAAAATTGACAAATGATTTCGGAATTCACAATTATCGTAGAAAAAGAATATGCAATCAAAGATGTAGTTCTGATTTGCGATAGCGAGAAAATAAGCATAACTCTAAACCTGGACGGTTTATCGCCAAAAACATATGCCGGCAAAAATTTTTATCATTGTTTCGGTTTGATCCGAAAGGACAACCCTCTAGTAACTTTTTTTTGCAAAGGCTCAAAGCTAAATGTTCACCCCTCGAGCTTATCATCACAAATGTCTCTTGGATTAAAAGCTTATGAATTGACAAATGGAGCAGAACCATCACTAAAAGACGTAGTGTCGATATTTGACTACGAAAATGAAAACCTAACAAACTCGCCAGAATTACAGAGGGAATTTTTCTTACAGTGGATAGGGACTTAGGGGAAGAACGACATATCTCGTGACGACAGAATGGACAAATGGCGCCCATGTGAATATTTAGAAAAACGCAGGCCGAGCATTAACCAACACTACATGAAGGCGCTTTCTAGAAATAGATCGACAGAGTAAAAGAAACACATGAAATACTGGAATGAGATAAATGGCAGCAAATTCTTCAATATGGTCTTCAGCCGAAATATACCTATCGGAGAGATTAAGCTCTTCACTCTAAACATAGACAATAATCTTTCAACACTGACTCTGGCATTTGACATCAGAGAAATTCCAGACACGCCTCCGAAGACGTGGGAATCCATAGAATACAATGCTTGCCGCATAGGGATGACGTGCAGTGAAGTTACAAGCTTGACGACATCCAATCTCCCCACACGGGAAAAATTTCAATTATCCATTCAAACTATTGAGAGCAGGCACTTAGTTTGCGTTGCATCAGAGACTTCCGAGATAAAATTCATTACATCATCATTGAGATTAAGAGAACCTAGCGTCTACTTAACAGAGTCACTTTTCTAAACATCACGCATCAAACACTCCTCGCGCATCGCCTGCAAGACCAAAAGCAATATCACCAAGGCTGAAAATCACTACCACCCCAAAGAGCACTCAGCAATTTTTAAACAATAAAAATGCAATCCAGCCAGCCAAATCATTGGACTAGATATTTCGCAAAACCGGAGAAAAAAATGAGTGACCAAGATCAAACTTTGGATACCCTGATACATGACTTTACTTCTATGGTAGAGACAAGCACGCTTATATTTGAAAAAAAATTTGGCACTCGGGACATTCGAAGGCTTTGGCATACCAGGGCGATAAAGCGTCGCGGGAGAGTCACTCGAGGCGTTAAATATGAACTGCACGGCATTGGCTGCCGCATTAATCTATCGACAGGAACTGTAGATTTTGACTATGGGCCTAATGGTGAAATCAATGGGTTTGACATTCGCCGCTTATACTTCTTTGCTTGTGAAAGACCATCTAAATATAGAAAATACTGCGACAAAAAAATAATCGAAAAAGAATTCGCCGAATACATAGATCTAAAAAAAATCAAGAAAATTTCCTTAATTAGCAACTTGTATATATGGACCAACTGAAAAAAACGAATAGACCAAAACACATAAAATCCCCCTGACTTCCGCACCTGCTTGTGAGACAAACACCAAAATTCACAACGTAAAAATCATTAGAAATATTTGGGAAACCATTTTTGAGACAAGAGTGAATAAAACATGTCAGCCTAAAAAGACTCGATATCGATCGACTGGATGACAATAGAAAAACATGAGTAACAATATGATACATCTCGAAGACTTGATCAAAGACTTCCCCAGCAAAGTTGAAGAAGGAACAACGCTATTACAAGAAAAATTTGGCACTCGAAACATCCTAAGACTTTGGGGAGCGGCAAAATAGAAAGTTGCGGAGAAGTCATCGATGGCGTTGAATATGAACTACACGGCATAGGCTGTGCTATTCATTTTCCCACTGAATCAGTGGATTTCGATTACGGTTCGAATAACAGGATCGATGGTTTTGATGAGTGGCGCCTTTAAATGTATGCCACCGACAGACCTGAAGAGTACAAAAAATACACTGACATAAATTTTCTTGAGAGCGAGTTCAAGTCTTATATAGGCTCAGGCAGAATCAAAAAAATATCGCCCTCCGATGACCTCTATGAATTAATCGACCCGCCGGAAAACCTCTGAAAACGAGACTTAAGCGCCTGCTGACTCAGGCCATTATGGCAAAGTCCAACTCATAAAAAACTTCACTGATCACCTCAATCCTCTGAAAGAAAACGAGAGCATGGCTCGCAGATGACTAAGAAATATCCCGCGCATATTGTAGAGATCGACCCAATCATCGAAGAAATGGTCCTACTCAGCATCAACGGTGTGACTGTGAGATGCTTCGCAGGCCACTGCCCGTCAGTAATCGAAGTAGGTGAGACCTACTCAGCCGAGTTCGAAATGGTGCTGCCGGACGAAATAGACATCTCAAAATGTGATGGCAGCGGAACACGTGTCAAGATGATTGACAATGGTTTCTCATGCGATATCTACGGGCGCTTAGAAGGCGATACGCTCAAGTCGTTCGTCGAATTTGCGGATCAAGATATCCACTTCGATTTTCCGCACCTCAATGGTCAGTTTGTAAAAATCAGAGCACAAAGAATCGACGTCTCGTTCTGAGGAACAGATTTTCTGTAGGGCCTGCTGAGTCAGGCCCTTAAACCATCATTCAAACCCTCAACACCCCCTCACTGCTCATCCCCATCCCCATCCTCCTCATACTCCATATCCGCCTCATCCGCATCATTCAACGGCACCGGCGCATCATCCGTCACCGCACCAGGATCTTCACTGCCCGGATCATTGATAAACGGCAGCCCATTAGGGCCCTTCTCTTCTTTGCCTTCAGTTTCAGGAGTCATGGCGCACCTCTTGAGCGTGTGGGATGTATGACGTTCGAAAAGCCCTGCCGCCAATCGTTCCTCTGCCTGACGGCCAGACACAAAAAACCCGGCGCCAGGCCGGGTTTTCGTTGATCAATCAGCGATGTTTATTTTTGTGTTTGTTCTTGTGCTTGTGACCGCCGGAATGAGATCCGCCGTCGTCGTCGCCAAGATTGTTACCTACCGCGCCGCCTGCTGCGCCGCCCAGGCCCGCGCCAATGGCGGAGCCGGTGGAGCCGCCGAGGCTGTTGCCGACGACCGAGCCCCCTGCTGCGCCAAGACCGCCGCCAATCGCGGCTTCGGTGCGGTTGCGTTTGTTCGCGCCGACGGCACTGCCGGCCGCGCCGCCAACACCTGCGCCGACCGCTGCGCCCGTACTGCCGCCAAGTTGTCCGCCAACCACATTACCCAGCGCACCGCCGAGACCACCGCCTACGGCAGCGGTGCCGTCTCCGGCCGCCATCGCGCCCTGCGCCACGACCAAGCCAAAAAACAGTGCAGATAATGACAATCGCATATGAACCTCGCAGTTCCCGAATCGGGACAGTCCGCCCAAGCGGGGCGTATGCAGATTGGAGATGATTTCTGACGAAACGTTCAGCCATGAAAAAGCCCGACATCGAGTCGGGCTTTTTCTGACAGGCCATCAGTCTCAGTGGCGCTTGTGACCTTTGCCCAGGTTGCTGCCGACTGCGCCGCCGGCCGCGCCGCCAAGGCCCGCGCCGATGGTGGCGCCGTTGCGGCCGCCCAGGCTGTTGCCGATCACCGAACCACCGGCTGCACCGACACCGCCGCCGATCGCCGCTTTGGTGCGGCTGCCCTTGCGTGCGGCGACGGCACTGCCTGCTGCGCCCGCGACGCCAGCGCCAATGGCGGCACCGGTGCTGCCGCCCATTTTCTGACCGACCACGTTACCCAGCGCGCCACCCAGGCCACCGCCCAGCGCAGCGGTGCCATCACCGGCAGCCATCGCACCTTGAGCAACCAGAAGGCCAAGAACCAGAGCAGGCAGTGTTAAACGCATGACGAAAACCTCAAATAAACGGGATGACGAAAAGGAGCGGGATTTAATGCGCTCGGCCCAGGAAAGTCCAGACGCAGGCGACAGCGTCGTTTGGACCGCGATCAGGGAAAAGGTTTTATGCCGGGCAAAAAAAAGCCCGCTGGGGAGACGGGCTGGAGACTTGCTTTCTAACGGATGGCTTCACACTACGTTGGCCAACGTGAAAAGTTTGTGAAAAAAAACCGACATTAATGTCAATGCTTGCCAGAGATTTCAAACCCCTATTCTTGCGCACATAAAAAACCCCGTTCAGTGACGGGGTGCAGGATAAAATCACTTTCTGGTCCTTGCCGTGACCTTGGGTAGGAATTTCGCTTTCGGCCCTTTGGGGGCTGTGGATTTGATTTTGCCGATGCTCACCGGATCCTCGCCAAACCCCGACTGATACTCCGACTGACCGCAGCGCACACAATTGTTGAATGAAAACTCTGCGCCATCATCTTCGATAAATGGACCTGACATAGACTCTCCCCTACGCAACTGGGTCGACACCGACAAAACAGTTTTGCCTGGAAAATATCGCCCCTCAGCGCTTTTGAGACTAGCTGGTCACTACTGGACTTGCCGTTCAGAAAGACTGATCACCGACGAATGGAAAAAAGCGTCGTGAACGATCATTCGCTAAAGATTTCCATCGAACGGCCGCTGCCCTTACTCCTACAAATGAATCTCAAGGAGAGATCATGCAGATCAATGGATTCCCGAACATGCCAGTCGTAAAACTCACGGACGAGCAGATCGCTGCCGGCAAGGCCGGTGCGGAAAAACTCAAGGAAAAGATCGCCTCGGGTGAAATCACCATCAAATACCCAGACAAACCGCTTCTGCAACCGGGCGTCGTCTACCATCCCAGCGAGCCCGCACCATCGGCGCAGCCTGACGGGACGCCGCCCCTCGTTGCCATCGATACACCGCTGACCTATGACTCAAGAGGCGCTGTGTTGCTCAAGCCACAAGGCTGATTGACGCGAAAAAGCCCATTCGTTGTGCGAGTGGACTTTGCCTTGAACACAATGATCAGCGCAGCTTGACCGCAGTTCCGGTGACGAACACCACGACCATGCCGCCCTTGCCTGCCGGCATGCTGATCTCGAAGTCCACGCCGACCACCGCGTCAGCCTGCAATGCCCGCGCTCGATCTTTCAGTTCGTCGGTGGCCTGAATGCGTGCTTCTTTAAGAGCCCGCTCCAACGTCTGCGACCGCCCGCCAAAGAAGTCGCGCATGCCGGCGAACATATCGCGGATCACGTTGACGCCCTGCACAGACTCGGCGCTGACGATGTCCAGATAGGCCGTGATCTGCCGCCCCTCGACGGAATGAGTGGTGGAAATGATCATGAAAGTCGTCCCTTTACTGCATAAGTGAAGGCAGCGATTGTAACGCGGCACCAGATCTGGCCCGTGCCTCAATTGGATTTAACGACCCACAATTGATCCAGCTTCGTCGTAAAACTCGAACTCATCATCTCCCGCCGCATGCCCCAGGCCGGATCCGCCGGCACACTCCCCGCTCGCAACGTTCCATGCCCCCAGCGCTGATTGATCTGGTCCAGCACGCCCATTACCCTCTCCGCCGCTTGAGGTTGGGACTGTGCAAACAGGTCTTCGGTAAATTCTCCGGGCTGTCGCAGATCCATCAACAGCACCTCAGCCTTGCTGTACTTGAACCCCGGCCGGAACAATCGATCGATCGCTTCGCTCGCCACCTTGCTCAGCAATCGCACATCATTGGTCGGATAAGGCAACTCGATCAGCGCGCCATTGGCGTACTTCGCCTCTTCCGGATTGAACATGCCGGTGCGGATACTCACGCGGATCTTTTTGCACAGCGAACTCTGCGCACGCAGCTTTTCCGCCGCTCGATGCACATAAGTAGCAACGGCTTCCTTGATCGGCTCAATGGTAGTCAAACGGTTGCCAAACATGCGGCTGCTGCAAATTTCCTGCTTCGGCGGTTCTGTTTCCGACAGTTCCAGACAGGATGTGCCGCCCAGTTCGCGCGCGGTCTTCTCGATCACCACGCTGAACTTGCGCCGCAGTGTCCACGGATCGGCCTTCGCCAAGTCCATCGCACTTCTGATTTGCATGCTTTCCAGATGAGCTTTCATCCGCCGTCCGACGCCCCACACTTCACCGACATCGGTATTGCGCAACACCCAGTCGCGTTTGGACGGATCGCAGATGTCGACCACGCCCCCGGTATGCGCTTGCAGGCGTTTCGCGGTGTGGTTGGCGAGCTTGGCCAGCGTTTTCGTCGGGGCGATGCCGACGCCGACCGGGATGCCGGTGCGCTTATAAACAGCAGAGCGGATGGTCCGGCCAAAACCTGTCAGGTCCCCAGGAATGCCGCTGAGATCGGCGAACGCCTCATCAATGCTGTAAACCTCGACCGCCGGCACCATGGATTCGATGATCGTCATCACCCGTTCGCTCATGTCGCCGTACAACGCGTAATTACTGCTGAACACCTGAATGCCGTGGCGGCGCAGATCATCACGAATCTGAAAGTACGGCGCGCCCATTTTCACAAAAGGTTTGGCATCGTAGCTGCGCGCGATCACGCAGCCATCGTTATTGCTCAGCACGACAATCGGCGTCTTCGCCAGATCGGGCCGGAACACTCGCTCACAGCTGGCATAGAAGCTGTTGCAATCGATCAGCGCGAAAACCTGCTCACGATTTGCCATGGTCGCGCACGCTGTAAGTCACCACACCCCAGATCACCAGCTCATCCCCTTCCATCACATAGCGAGGCGGGTATTTGCTGTTGGCCGAAAGAAGAATGATGGTGTTGTCGCGCATGTGCAGGCGCTTGCAGACAGGTTCGGAGTTGAGACCGGCGATGACGATATCGCCGTGCTCGGCATTCAGGCTGCGATCAACAATCACCAGATCACCGCAAAATATCCCCGCATCCTGCATGCTCTCGCCTTCGATCTTCGCCAGATAAACGTGCGGTGCACGAATATCAAAAACCTCGTCCAGAGAGATGTGCTTTTCAATGTGATCAGCCGCCGGCGAAGGAAAACCGGCGGGAATCCGAAACGAATACAGCGCAAGCTGTTCGCCCGCGCCTGACAAAGGGCCGAGGATGATGACGCTCATGATACGAACCTGATAGTGAATTTACTGTATGCGCATACAGTAAACTCGGGACGGTTCGGGGGGTCAATGAGGCGTGTAGGAGATTTCGACGGGTGACAGGGTTTTGTACAACTTCTGCCGAAAATTGGATTTCGCGGCTACGCGTGGACTTCACGATCGAGCACGTCTGCAACCCATTGATTGATGCTCTTGTGAGCAAGCTGCGCCTTTACAGCGACCGTCGCATGCAGCCCTGGTGCCAAACGCAGGCTCAGATTTCCCGAATAGGGTTTCTGCGGTGCGCGACCGAGCCTGGCGCAGGTTTCGAGATAATCAGTCACGGCCTCCTGAAACGCGTTTCGCAGTTCTGCGACCGACTCTCCATGGAATCCAACGACGTCCTTGATACCGGCGATGTGGCCGACAAAGAGGCCGTCTTCGTCGCTGTATTCAATCCGGGCGGCATAGCCGTTGTAGTTCATTACATTCACGGGATGACTCCTGCTTGCTCAAGGAAAGCCCGAGCGTCGCGCACCTGATAGGGCTTCGCTTCTTTGTCTGGGTGGGGCCGGTGAAACGTCACGACCACACCGTTCAATTCAAAACGCACTCTAGAGCCGCTGCCTTCGATGGTCTGGGCGCCTACTGCGCCGAAGAGGGATTCCATACGAACCCACTCCAGGTTATTTGGGACCGGCCTTGAAAAAATAGCTTTAAGCGTGCCGAGCTGTTTGTTGTTCATGGTATTAGATCATGATACCGCGATAATAGGGCAACTGGGTCAACCCGCAATTACGAGGAGAAAGCCTGCTTTCTGCGGAAAACGTATTTCTTGATGGGATCGCTGCAGACTGTTACTGCATCAGGATAACGAGAGACTCAACGCGCGGTTGTAGGCGAATTCTGCGAGTTGTGTGAGGAAGAGCGACTTTTCCGTTTCCAGCAGGCAGTGCTCTTTTCCGAGTACCAGAATTGGGACACCGCTATATCAGCGCGGATATTCTTGGCGAGAAAAGGTGAAGGGCTCAAGGGAGCTGTGCGCTTGGCGCATCCATCCAAGGCACAAACAAACCGACACTGAGTCGGGTTATTTTTGATATTCACTTTTTTGGCTTTCAGAAACGCAAAACCCCTGAAAACTCTAAGTTTTCAGGGGTTTAGTCGTTTCAAATTTGGCGGTGAAGGAGAGATTCGAACTCTCGATACAGTTTCCTGTATACACACTTTCCAGGCGTGCTCCTTAAGCCACTCGGACACTTCACCGTATCTCTGCAGACATGTTCTGTCTGTCGAGGCGCGCTAATGTAGTCGAAAGCTTTTCCGATGGCAAACTTTTTTTCAGAATTTTCATGCGCTTAAGAGAGGCCGCTGCGTTCAGCCAGAGCGGACGATGGCAAACCCGCCAATCTTGGGTAAACCGTGCGCTTCCTTTTATAGCAGGCAACACGCGCGCAGCGCTGGCCGAAGCGCAAAACGGTGACTGGCAGGTCAGTCACGGCGCTTTACCTGGCCTGCGGCGGTGGGTAACGTCTGCCCATCTTTCTAATAAGGAATAGCGTCATGAGCGAGTTGATTGCCTACCACCTCGAAGACGGTATCGCGACCCTGACCCTGAACAATGGCAAGGTCAACGCGATTTCTCCGGACGTGATTGCGGCGTTTAATGCGGCGCTGGATCAGGCGGTGGCGGATCGCGCCGTGGTGATCATTACCGGGCAGCCGGGGATTCTCTCCGGTGGTTATGACCTCAAGGTGATGACCGCCGGCCCGAAAGAAGCCGTTGCGCTGGTGACGGCCGGTTCGACCCTGGCCCGCCGCCTGCTCTCTCACCCGTTCCCGGTGATCGTTGCTTGCCCGGGGCACGCCGTGGCCAAGGGCGCTTTCCTGCTGTTGTCCGCCGATTACCGCATCGGTGTCGATGGCCCGTACAGCATCGGCCTGAACGAAGTGCAGATTGGCATGACCATGCACCACGCCGGTATTGAGCTGGCACGCGACCGCTTGCGGCGTTCGGCTTTCCATCGCTCGGTAATCAATGGCGAGATGTTCGATCCGCAAAGTGCCGTTGATGCAGGCTTCCTCGACAAAGTCGTCACTGCCGAAGAATTGCAGGGCGCCGCGCTGGCTGCCGCGCGTCAGTTGAAGAAGATCAACATGCTGGCGCACAAGAACACCAAGCTCAAAGTGCGCAAGCAACTGCTGGAAACCCTCGACGACGCGATCCTGCAGGATCAGCAACATCTGGGCTGACTCGTCCAAAATCTGCCGGTAAGAGAATAGCCCGACCTTGGTCGGGCTTTTTCTTACGTTCAGCGTTGAAGATTCGCTGAAAGCTCTAGGACGCGCCTGACAGGCAACGCTGAAACATGCGCTTAAACATCGGCCATCTCCGGACTCTATAGCGGCAATTGCCGAAAACAGTGCACATCCGTACACTGCGCCACCTTTTGTCCCGGTGGGCCTGCAAAAATGCTGTTTGTGTTTCGTATGTTGTTGATGGGCCTGCACTTTATTCTGGCCGGCGTGCTCGGCGTGATCCTTGGATTGTGCCGCCCGTTCAACCCGGACAACAGTCGACTGTGCGCCCGCCTCTACGCTTTGCCGGCGATGTGTATCTTGCGTTTGCGGGTCAGGTCCGAGGTCAACGGTTTGATGAACAAGCCTGACAGTTGCGTGATCATCGCCAACCATCAGTCAAACTACGATCTGTTCGTGTTCGGCAATGTCGTCCCTCGTCGCACCGTTTGTATCGGCAAGAAGAGCCTGAAGTGGGTGCCGTTGTTCGGCCAGTTGTTCTGGCTGGCCGGCAATGTGTTGATCGACCGTGGCAATGCGCACAAGGCGCGGCAGTCGATGCTGACGACGACCCACACCTTGCAGAACGAAGACACCTCGATCTGGGTGTTTCCGGAAGGCACCCGCAACCTCGGTGAAGATCTGTTGCCGTTCAAGAAAGGCGCGTTCCAGATGGCAATTGCCGCCGGCGTGCCGATCGTTCCGGTGTGCGTGAGCAGCTATATCAAACACATGCGCCTGAATCGCTGGCGCAGCGGCAACGTTCTCATACGTTCCTTGCCGGCAATTCCTACAGTCGGAATGACCATGGACGACATACCCATGCTCATCGAGCGATGCCGCGAGCAGATGCGCGAGTGCATCGAGTCGATGGATCGGCAACTGCAAGCCGCGTGAAACCAAACCCGCCCCGTGCGGGTTTTCTTTTGCCGGGTGAACTGTAGAAGTTTCACTGACTCTCAAGCAGCGACACGGCTAAGCTGAAGCCTAGTTTCCCTGCCATCTGCCAAGAAGAAGTGAATCACCACCATGGGTCGAGTTGTTGCTGCTGCGGTGTACAGCGAGGGTAAGAAAGTCACCAATATTGCGCTGGACGAAGGTGCTGCCTGGGCGGCCAAACCCGGCCACTTCGTGTGGATCGGCCTGGAAGAACCGGACGCACAGGAATTATCCAACCTGCAACGTCAGTTCAACTTGCATGAACTGGCCATCGAAGACGCGCTGGAAAAACACAGCCGACCAAAACTGGAAACCTTTGGTGACGCACTGTTTATCGTCACCTACTCACCGGTTCGCGAAAACGGCGTTTTGCAATTCATCGAAACGCATATCTTCGCCGGCAGGGGTTACATCATTACCGCACGCAACGGCCATTCCGCGTCGTACGCCTATGTGCGTCAACGCTGTGAAGCGCGTCCGCTGTTGCTCGAGCACGGAGAGGATTTCGTCCTCTATGCGCTGCTCGATTTCGTCATCGAGAACTATCAGCCGGTGGGCGAAGCGATCCACGCCGAGATCGATGAGCTGGAGCGCAACGTCTTGTGTAGCGCCCTCAACGAGCGCGACATTCAAAAGCTGCACGGTCTGCGCCGCGATGTGGTGCGCTTGCGTCGGTACGCGGCACCGATGGTGGAGATCGGCGAGGAGCTGCAAAAGCTCAGTTTCCCGTTCATCGACAAGAACATGCGCCCGTACTTTCGCGATGTGCAGATTCATGTAACGCGGCAGATGGAAGACCTGACCACGCTGGCGGACATTGCCAGCCAGACCATCGAGATTGGCGTGTTGCTTGAGGCATCACGGCAGAGCGTGGTGCAACGCAAGTTTGCAGCGTGGGCGGCGATTCTGGCGTTCCCGACAGCGGTGGCGGGGATCTACGGAATGAATTTCCAGAACATGCCGGAATTGACCTGGCACTACGGTTATTTTGCAGTGCTGGGGTTTATTGCGGTGGGGTGTGTGAGTTTGTGGGCGAGCTTCAAGCGGTCCGGGTGGCTGTAGCCGGGACCGCGTTGCCCCGGAGATTCGCGAGCAGGCTCGCTCCCACAGGGATTGTGGGAGCAGGCCCTTTTAGCGTTGAGCCGTTTCTGGTTTGTGCGCCACGAACCGCATCATCCACTCCGCAACCGTAGCGCCATGATGTTCCTGCTCTAGGCTCGCAACCCCCTTGCTGTAGATCTGCGAGCCCAGCGCTTCCTGGCGCAGATCGAGCAGCGCGCGGGAGTAATCGTGAATGAATTCCGGGTGACCCTGGAAGCACAGCACTTGATCGTTGATGTGATACGCCGCGAACGGGCAGAAATCGCTGGACGCGATGACCGTGGCGTTTTCCGGTAGCTCGGTTACCTGATCCTGGTGACTGATCAGCAGTGTCAGCTCTTCGCGTACCGGGCTCATCCACGGCGCCTTGGCTGCCAGCTTGTAATTGTGAGTACCGACGCCCCAACCCTGAGAGGCCCGCTCGCTCTTGCCGCCAAGCAGCAGCGCCAGCAATTGATGACCGAAACACACGCCGAGCAATTTGTCGCCGCGTTCGTAGCGATTCAGAAGATAGGTCTTGAGGGTCTGAATCCACGGATCCGTGCCGAACGAATCTGCCTTGCTGCCAGTGACCAGATACGCATCGAAAGCCTCGTCGTCGCTTGGGTAATTCCCCTTCACCACGTTATAGACAGTGAAATCAGCGGCGATCGGTTGTTGCGAGAACAGCCGCTGAAACATGTGCCCATAGCCCTGATATTGGTCAATCAATTCGGGCCGCAGGATGTCGGTTTCGAGAATGCAGATGCGCAGCGACATAAAAAATACCTGACACGTGATGGGAATAATGAACACCCAGAGCCTGCCCTGAAACACCCGGCCAAGGCAAGCCCCGAAATGCTCGCTCGCCCTAGAACATTTCACCTTTCGCCGCTTTGTCCAGCAGCAGCGCTGGCGGGGTAAAACGTTCGCCGTATTGCTCGGCCAGATACTGCGCGCGGGCGATGAAGTCCTTCAGGCCATACTGGTTGATGAACTGCAGCGCCCCGCCGGTCCACGCGGCGAAACCGATGCCGAAGATCGAACCGACGTTGGCATCCGCCGTCGAGGTCAGCACGCCCTCCTCCACACAGCGCACGGTTTCGATGGCCTGCACAAACAACAGCCGATCACGCACATCCTTCGCAGAGATCTGTCCGTCGGCCTTCTCGAAGCGCGTTTTCAGCTCCGGCCACAAATGCTTCTGCGCGCCCGCTGGATACTCATAAAAACCGCCTCCGGCAGCTTTGCCCGGTCGCTTGAATTCATTGAGCATCAAGTCAATCACGGCGAAGGCCGGGTGCTCAATCAGCGGTTTGCCTTCTGCCTGCAAGTCCTTGGCCGTCTGCTGACGGATATGGCTCATCAGGCTGAGGGAAACTTCATCGGAGATGGCCAGCGGCCCGACCGGCATCCCGGCCTTGCGCGCTTCGGTCTCGATCATCGGCGCACTGACACCCTCGCCGAGCATGGCGATGCCCTCGTTGGTGAATGTGCCGAAAACCCGCGAGGTGAAGAAGCCGCGACTGTCATTGACCACGATCGGAGTTTTCTTGATTTGCAGAACGAAGTCGAAACCGCGAGCGAGAGTTTCGTCGCTGGTCTGCGCGCCCTTGATGATTTCCACCAGCGGCATTTTTTCCACCGGACTGAAGAAATGCAGGCCGATGAATTTGCTTTGATCGGGCACGGCCGTCGCCAGGCCGGTGATCGGCAGGGTCGATGTGTTGGAGGCGATGACAGCGTCGCCACCCACCACCTGTTGCGCGGCGGCAGATACCTTGGCTTTGAGCTGGCGATCCTCGAACACCGCTTCGATGATCAGATCGCAACCGGCCAGATCGCCATCGCTTTCGCTCGCAACGATGCGCGCCAGCACCGCCTCGCGCTGCTCGACAGTCAGCTGGCCACGGGCAACTTTTTTATCCAGCAGCGCCGCTGAATGCGCCTTACCTTTCTCGGCAGCAGCGAGATTGATGTCCTTGAGGACGACTTCGATACCGGCCGAAGCGCTGACAAACGCGATGCCCGCGCCCATCATTCCGGCGCCGAGCACACCGACTTTCCGGGTTTTATAGGGCGCAAAACCTTGCGGTCTGGAACCGCCGGCGTTGATTTCGTTCAACTGGAACCAGAACGTGCCGATCAGGTTTTTCGAAATCTGCCCGGTCGTCAGCTCGGTGAAGTAGCGGGTTTCGATCAGGTGCGCGGTGTCGAAATCGACCTGAGCGCCCTCCACCGCCGCGCATAGAATCTTCTCCGGCGCCGGCAGGGTGCCGTGGGTTTTCGCGCGCAGGATCGACGGCGCAATCGCCAGCATCTGCGCCACTTTCGGGTTCGATGGCGTGCCGCCAGGAATCTGGTAACCCTTGACGTCCCAGCGCTGCCCTGCCGTCGGATTGGCGAGAATCCACGCGCGCGCCTTGGCCAGCAGCTCATCGCGATTCGCTGCCAGGTCATCGATCAGCCCGGCCTGCAACGCCTGTTGCGGGCGCACCTTCTTGCCTTCAAGCAAGTACGGCAGGGCTTTTTCGATGCCGAGCATGCGCACCATGCGCACCACCCCGCCGCCGCCCGGCAACAGGCCCAGCGTCACCTCCGGCAAACCGAGTTGCACCGAGGCATCATCCACAGCGATGCGATGGTGGCAGGCCAGACAGATCTCCCAGCCGCCGCCCAACGCAGCGCCGTTGATCGCCGCGACCACCGGTTTGCCGAGGGTTTCCAGGCTGCGCAATTGCGCCTTGAGGGTCAGCACCATGTCGTAGAAAGCTTTGGCTTCGGGCTTGCCAACCTTGATCAATTCATTGAGGTCGCCGCCGGCAAAAAAGGTTTTCTTCGCCGAGGTGATGATCACTCCGGCGATGCTGTCCTTCTCCGCTGACAAACGAGCAACGCAAGCGGCCATGGCCTCGCGATACACGGCGTTCATGGTGTTGGCGCTCTGGCCCGGCATGTCCATGGTCAGCACGACGATACCGTCCTGGCCTTTTTCGTAACGAATGGCTTCGCTCATAACAGGGTTCCTTGAAGTCGGGGCTCAGAGGCGTTCGATGATGGTGGCAATGCCCATGCCGCCGCCGACACACAGCGTCGCCAGGCCGTAGCGCAAGTTGCGCGCTTCCAGTTCATCAAGCAGGGTGCCGAGGATCGCGCAACCGGTGGCGCCCAGCGGGTGGCCCATGGCGATCGAGCCGCCGTTGACGTTGACCTTGCCCGGGTCGACGGCCATGTCCTTGATGAATTTCAACACCACCGAAGCAAACGCTTCGTTGACCTCGAACAGATCGATGTCCTCCACGCGCAGTCCGGCCTTGGCCAAGGCTTTGCGGGTCGCCGGCGCTGGGCCGGTGAGCATGATGGTCGGATCTGTGCTGGTGACGGCCGTGGCGACGATACGCGCGCGTGGCTGCAGCCCCAGCGCGCGGCCCTTGGCTTCGGAGCCGATGAGCATCAGCGCCGCACCGTCGACAATCCCGGAACTGTTGCCCGGCGTGTGCACGTGGTTGATCCGCTCCACATGGCTGTAGACCCGCAACGCCGTGGCGTCGAAGCCCATTTGCCCGATCATTTCGAAACTCGGCTTGAGCTTGCCCAGGCCCTCGAGGGTAGACTCGGCGCGGATGAACTCATCGTGGTCAAGCAGGATGATGCCGTTCTGATCCTGCACCGGCACCAGCGACTTGTTGAACGAGCCGTCGGCCCGCGCTCGTGCGGCTTTTTGCTGGGAGTGCAGTGCGTAGTCATCGACATCCTGCCGGCTGAAGCCTTCGAGGGTGGCGATCAGATCGGCGCCGACGCCCTGCGGGGTGAAATGGCTGTGCAGGTTGGTCTGCGGGTCCAGTGCCCAGGCGCCGCCATCGCTGCCCATCGGCACCCGCGACATCGACTCGACGCCGCCGACCACCACCAGATCCTCGAATCCTGAGCGCACTTTCATCGCGCCAAGATTCACCGCTTCCAGACCCGAAGCGCAGAAACGGTTGATCTGCACACCGGCGACGCTGACGTCCCAGTCGGCCACTTGCACTGCCGTCTTGGCGATGTCCGAACCTTGATCGCCGATCGGCGTGACGCAGCCGAGGACGACGTCATCGACCTGACTGGTATCCAGCGCGGTGCGCGCCTGCAAAGCGCTCAGCAAACCCGCCACCAGGTTGACCGGCTTCACGCTGTGCAGCGCGCCATCGGCCTTGCCTTTGCCACGCGGAGTGCGTAACGCATCGAAAATCAAAGCTTCAGTCATGACGTCCTCGAACCTGATTTATTGTCACTTCACTTTCGCCCTGCGCCGACTGGCAAGCAATGACCACATTGCTCAAAGCGCTTGACGCACACGCTCAGACGGACGGTCATCGGACCTCAGGTGAACCGGTTCAGGTCGTCGAGTTGTCTAGCCAGCGGGCGGCAAAGAAGCTGGCAATACGCCTCATGCCGTTTTAAAAGCTTTTTTCAAGATCCCCATATGAAATGGATCTAAGCGAAGAGTGACGCGGGCTCTAAGGTGAACATGTACGCCATCGTCGTCGGGTTTTGCCGAGACGGGCGTGCTTCAACAGGAAGTGCAACGCGTGCCGTCAGGGAAATGCAGTCAGGCACGCATCAGGAAATAACAATAAAGGCGGTCAAGCCATGTTCAAACAACCGAAAGTACGTCAAGCAGGACTCATTCTTTTCGCCACGACGCTGTTGTTGATCTTGCCGAATCTGACCAAGGTCATCGGCTGATTCAAACGTCGCGTGCTGTATGTCGCCATTGAAACTGTGACTGGCCCGCTACCCGGGCCAGCGCGGTTGTGCCAACCTTTGCGCACTACCACGACATGGACGGCGATCATTTGAAAACCCTCATTGCGCTCGGTGCCTTGCTACTGAGCTTGCCCTTGGCTGCCGCACAACTGGATCTGCAGTTGGGCGCAAACAGCCGCACCTGGCAGACCGAAGAGCTGCTCAAGCATCCTCAGCTGCAAACTCTCACGATCAACAATGATGTTTCCTACAAGAAGGACATGACCTATCGGGCCGTGCCGCTGGCCGCCTTGCTAACGGGCGTTAGACCTGAGGATCACTTGCAAGCGGTGGCGCTGGATGGCTTTGCCGCAGAGCTGGCCGCTGCACCCTTGCTGAACAAGGACGGCGCACGAGCATGGCTGGCAATCGAGGACCCGGCGCGGCCGTGGCCACCGCTGTCTGCCGGCAAGCACAGCGCCGGGCCGTTCTATCTGGTCTGGACCGATCCGCAGGCGGGCAATATCAGCCCCGAACAGTGGCCGTTCGAAGTCGCCAGCATCAAGCTGATGGCGCCGGTGGCCCAACGCTTTCCTGCCCTGCTGCCCGATCCTGCCTTGAAGGCCGATGATCCGGTGAACCAGGGTTTTGCCCTGTTTCAAAAAAACTGCCTGGCCTGTCACCGGTTGAATGGTGCCGGAGACGCGCAGTTCGGTCCGGATCTGAATATTCCGTATAGCCCGACCGAGTATTTCGGGGCGGATTTCTTGAAGCGCTACATCCGCGATCCGCAGAGTTTGCGCCAGTGGCCGCAGGCGAAGATGCCGGGGTTTTCTGCTGAGGTATTGCCGGATACCGATCTTGAAATGCTGGTGGGCTATCTCAAGCACATGGCCGGGCGCAAAGTTAAGCCGTAAGCCTTAGGGTGTTATTACTGGCCTCTTCGCTGGCAAGCCAGCTCCCACAGGGTATGCGCAGAGTTCGAATCAGCGGTCATCCTGTGGGAGCTGGCTTGGCAGCGATAGCGGTATCCCGAATCTATTGTTGCTGCACGGAAATAACCGGTGTCGGCGAGACGAACACCTTCGCATGCATCTGCTCGCAGCCACCGCCCCGGCGCATGCCACGGACCGGGCAGGCATCGAGATAATCCAGGCCCACCGCCAGCTTCAGGTGTCGCTCCGGGCGCGCCAGCTGGTTGGTCACGTCGAAGCTGTACCAAGCGTCATCCAGCCACGCTTCCGCCCAGGCATGACTGGCGAGATGCTCGCAATCTTCGCTGTACAGATAACCCGACACGTAACGCGACGGCACGCCGAGACTGCGGGCGCAGGCTAGGAAGGCGTGGGCATGATCCTGACAGACCCCGGCCCGACCGGCGAAAGCTTCGGCGGCGCTGGTGTCGACTTCGGTGGAGCCCGGCGTGTAGCTCATGTGCTGATTCAGACCGTGCATCAAGTCGATCAGCGCGGTGCGATCACGCCGTTGCTTGCAGTTCTTCGCGGCAAACTCGCGCAAGGCTTCGTCGGCTTCGGTCAGGCGCGTGAAGCGCAGGAACGGCAGCGCCGACTGGCTCTCATGTTCGGCCTCGCGCAATTCGTCGATATCGACCTGACCCCGGGCGCCAATGATGATCGCTTCGTGGGGCTCGTCCATGGTCAGCACATGCAGGATGTTGCCAAACGGATCGAGCTGCGCACGCACCGGACGCGGCAGGTCGAGTTGCCAACTGAGGACATGCTGACGCTCGCTGTCGTGGGGTGTCAGGCGCAGGTACTGGATGCTCGCGCGCACCTGATCTTCGTAGTGATAGGTGGTCTCGTGGCTTATGGAAAGTCTCATGCAGCCTCCAGGTAGGAACTGTGAATGGCGTTGCCCAACTGGCGCACCAGCGGGATGAATTCGGTCAGCCAGGCGTGCAGGCCTTCTTCGAGAATTTCGTTGATGCCGGTGTAACGCAGGCGCGCATCCATTTCCGCCGCCAGGCGTTGTGCCGGGCGGCCGTTGGCGCCGGGCAGTTGCGCGAGGATCTGGTCAATCTCTTCTGTACAGGCACGCAGCGAACGCGGCACATCGGCGCGCAACAGCAGCAATTCGGCGACATGCCGGGCGCCGGGCGCGTCGCGGTAGATTTCGGTGTAGGCCTCGAATGAGGACAAGGCCCGCAGCAGCGCACTCCATTGGTAATAGGCGTGCGCCGTGCCGTCGCTGACTGCTTCGGCCTGATCGCCGGCCATTTCGTAACGGGCATCAAGCAGGCGCAGCGTGTTGTCCGCGCGCTCGATAAACGTGCCCAGACGAATAAAGCGAAACGCGTCGTTGCGCATGATCGTGCCGTATGAGGCGCCACGAAACAGGTGCGAACGCTCCTTGATCCATTCGCAGAACCGGCTCATGCCATAACGACTCAGGCCCTGCTCGGCGATGCCACGAATTTCCAGCCAGGTCGCGTTGATGTTTTCCCACATGTCCGCAGTGATTCGCCCGCGCACGGCATGGGCACTGGCCCGCGCTGCACCAAGGCAGCTGTAGATACTGGCCGGGTTGGCCGCATCCAGTGCGAAGAAATGCAGCAGGCGCTCTGCGTGCAGGTCGCCGTGGCGTTCAAGGTAATCGTCCAGGGTGCCGGTGATCAGCAACGGCATGGCGAGTTCGTGCAGACCGTCGCCGCGCCCGTCCTGCGGCATCAGCGACAGCGAATAACTGATGTCGAGCATGCGCGCGAGATTCTCCGCACGCTCCAGGTAACGCGACATCCAGTACAGATCCGAGGCAGTTCTACTTAACATGGCAAGCTTCCTTCAATCCTCGACTACCCAGGTGTCCTTGGTCCCGCCGCCCTGGGAGGAGTTCACCACCAGGGAGCCTTCACGCAACGCGACACGGGTCAAACCGCCAGGCACCACACGGGTTTCGCGGCCGGACAGCACGAACGGACGCAAGTCGATATGGCGCGGCGCGATGCCGTTTTCGACAAAGGTCGGACAGGTCGACAGCGACAGCGTCGGCTGCGCAATGTAGGCATGGGGTTTGGCTTTGATGCGCTCGCGAAAGGCATCGATTTCCGCCGTCGTCGCGGCCGGTCCGACCAGCATCCCGTAACCGCCGGAGCCCTGGGTTTCCTTGACGACCAAATCCGCAAGATTGGCCAGTACGTGGGACAGCTCGGACGGGTTGCGGCATTGCCAAGTCGGCACGTTTTTCAGGATCGGCTCTTCGTCGAGGTAAAAACGGATCATGTCGGTGACAAACGGGTAAACCGATTTATCGTCCGCGACCCCGGTGCCGATGGCATTGGCCAGCACCACGTTGCCGGAGCGATAGGACGACAGCAGCCCCGGCACACCGAGCATCGAATCCGGGTTGAATGCCAGAGGATCGAGGAAGGCATCGTCGAGGCGGCGATAGATCACGTCGACCGCTTTCGGGCCATCGGTGGTGCGCATGAACACCTTGTCGTCACGCACGAACAGATCTGCGCCTTCCACCAGTTCAACGCCCATCTCCCGCGCCAGAAACGCATGTTCGAAGAACGCGCTGTTGAAGCGTCCCGGCGTCAACACCACCACGCTCGGGTTGTCGATCGGGCTTGAGCTTTTCAGGGTGTCAAGCAGCAGATTGGGGTAATGATCGATCGGGGCGATGCGCTGGGCGGAGAACAGTTCGGGAAACAGGCGCATCATCATCTTGCGGTCTTCGAGCATGTAGCTGACGCCACTGGGTGTGCGCAGGTTGTCTTCGAGAACGTAATAAGTGCCATCGCCATCGCGCACCAGATCGACGCCGGAGATGTGCGAATAGATATCGCGGTGCAGATCCAGACCTTGCATCGCCAATTGGTATTGCTCGTTGGCCAGCACCTGTTCGGCGGGAATGATCCCGGCCTTGATGATGCGCTGCTCGTGGTAGAGGTCGGCGAGAAACATGTTCAACGCCTTGACCCGCTGGATGCAGCCGCGCTCGACGATCCGCCATTCACTGGCGGGAATGCTGCGGGGAATGGTGTCGAACGGAATCAGGCGCTCGGTGCCCTGCTCGTCGCCATAGAGCGTGAAGGTGATCCCGGCACGGTGGAACAGCAGATCGGCCTCGCGGCGGCGCTGCGCGAGCAGCTCGTCGGGCGTCTCGGCCAGCCAGCGGGCAAATTCCCGGTAATGCGGGCGGACCAGGCCGCCGGCATCGTACATCTCGTCAAAATAGGTGCGGATCATGCCGTACTCCTTGTCACTCCGGACATACAGGCCTTCGCAAGGCCCGTGCCATCGGCATAAACGCTTTGATTTCAATCGGTTGTAGATCCACGCCGAACGCTGCGCACCATTCCTGTGCGGCAAATGCCCCGGCCCGATTGCCCCCGCTTCATTGCGACGCACTGCATCGCCTATCACCAGCATAGTCAGAGTTGATTTCACTGCCCGGCCGCGATTGCGGATAATCCGCGCATTCGCTGCAAAACTTCCCCGGCACGCCGTCGCGAAGTAGTCAGCTCAACTGATCTGAACTGCCTTGGCAGCCCCGTCCCGACAGGACTTTATTGCACACCCGTCTTCCCTTTTAGCCACCCTCTCCGGTGGCTTTTTTTTGCCCGGGATTCTTGTTTCAGGGTTTTGCCACTGCGATGTGCAGAAGCCAGAAACGACAACGGCCGACCCGAAGGTCAGCCGTTGCCCGACAAACAATGCGCAATATCAATTCAACCGGTAACGATTGCGCACCTCCTGCTTCACGCCCCAACCCTCGATAATGCCGCCCAGCGGTTCGACCACGGCAGAAAAGCCTTGCTCGAAATCGCCGATGTCGTCATAGGTTGCGTACATCACTTTGCTCAATTCCAGCGACCAGGCGCCGTCGTCGCGCGCACTGACCTGGGCATTGATGGATTCACCGCGAAATTTGCCTGCTGCCCTGCGCGCCCGCTCCTCGTCCGGGAAAATCGCGTAGAACTCGATGGGATGGAACCGGGAAAAATCGAAGCCGCCTTCTTTCATGCGGCGCAGAACGTTGCTGCTGATGTCTTCTTGATAGGCTGTGCTCATGAATCGTCCCCCTCGATTGATGGATAGACTTTCCGTATTCCCGCCCCGGGCCTTTTGGCCTAAGTACTACGGCAACGTGGTTGCGCGCGGGAAACAAGCATGTAGCTGACAAGACCAGACCTTAGCGATCCATTCGCTGATCTCGCTTGCAGAGTAGCCCCAAGAGAGCGCCGCTGCCAAGGCCTGGTTTACGAGATGACAGGAAGTGTTCAGACAGGGGTGATGCTGAGGATTTCGATGCCGTTCTGGGTCTTGAGGTTTTTCACCCCGGCATCGGCGGTGCGCCCTTCCAGATCGTTGAGATCCAGCTGGGCGGCGACCGGAAGAAGCCGCTCCTTGATCAGCCGCGCGGCTTCATCATCGGACGGGCATTCCTCACGTTCGAAGACTTCATCAACAATTTCGCCGTGATCATCCACGAAAGTGACTTTCCACTTTTGCATCAGTGCCTCCTCGATCAACCCGTAAATGGGCTTACCTCTATCTCGACTTTTTTCCGCGAGAGTTGGTTCAAAAGGATTACAGCCGCCAACGGTGAAAATAACCATCCGATCGATAGGGCGGACTCTGTGGCGAGGGGATTTATCCCCGTTCGGCTGCGCAGCAGTCGTAATGCCGTCCATTGCGGTTTAACGGAGACACCGCGCAGGCCGGTTCACGGATGCTGCGCATCCCAACGGGGATAGATCCCCTCGCCACAAAAGCTCCCTTGCAGAGCGACTTCAGAGTGATCAGTCGTTGCTTGGCTTGTTGACCGCTTGCAGCACGTATTGCGGCAAGGCGAACGCGCCGATGTGGATTTCCGGATTGTAGTAACGGGTGACGATGCCGCTGCCGATGAAGCGCTGTTGCAGGGTTTCACGGCTGAGCTTGCGGTAGGCCGGGTTGGTCGAGCCCCAGGCGAAGGTCATCGAGCCGCCGATGTAGGTCGGCACGGCGGCCTGGTAGAAGTGCCAGTCCGGGAACAGGCTGCGCAGGCGACCGGCGGTGGTTTTGACTTCGTCGATTTGCATGAACGGCGTGCCGTTCTGAGTCACGAGGATGCCGCCTTCGTTCAGGCAGCGGTGGCACGCCTGGTAGAAATTCTCCGAGAACAGCACTTCGCCCGGGCCGATCGGGTCGGTGGAGTCGGAGATGATCACGTCGAATTTTTCAGTGGTGGTGGCGACGAAACGCATGCCGTCATCGATCACCAGGTTCAGGCGCGGATCATCGTAGGCACCGGCGGAATGGTTCGGCAGGAATTCCTTGCACATGTCGACCACGGTGCCGTCGATTTCGACCATGGTGATGTGTTCGACGCCGGCGTGCTTGGTCACTTCGCGCAACATGCCGCCGTCACCGCCGCCGATGATCAGCACGCGCTTGGCAGTGCCGTGGGCGAGGATCGGCACGTGGGTGAGCATTTCGTGGTAGATGAATTCGTCGGCTTCGGTGGTCTGGATCACGCCGTCCAGCGCCATCACCCGGCCCATGCGCGGGTTCTGGAAGATCACCAGATGCTGGTGTTCGGTGCGCACTTCGTGCAGCAGTTTTTCCATGCGAAAACGCTGGCCGTAGCCTTCGTAGAGGGTTTCCAGGTACTCGCTGGTCTTGGTAACGGTCATGGTCAAGTGCTCCGATAAATGCGCGGGCGCCATCGTGGGGACGATTGCCCGGGAAAGGCGCGCATTCTACGTTGCCGAAGATGACAGGTCGAACCTCAGCTTGTTTTTACCACCGCAAACCAATGTGGGAGCGAGCCTGCTCGCGAAAGCGGAGCGTCGGTTGCCGTTGATGGCGACTGACACAACGTCTTCGCGAGCAGGCTCGCTCCCACAGGGATGACCGTGTGATCGAAAATCAGCTCAGATCCGGACGTTGCCCCGCGGTCCGGCAATCGCCCAGATGATCAGGCCCAGCACCGGCAGGAGGATAATCAGCAACACCCAGACGATTTTCATCCCGGTGGAGGCGCCGCTTTTGAGCACATTGATGATGGCCCAGATATCGAGGGCAAGGATAATCAGGCCGATCAGACCGTTGAACGTGGAACCCATGGTGTCGCTCCAGAATAGTGGCATGCACTTTTAGGATAGACGGTCGCGCGCAGGGTTCCCTTTTATTGCGTTCAGACGTGAACAGCGACCTTCAAGGCTTCCAGTGCCGGCGCAGCGGCGATGCCGACCTCGGCGCACAACTCCAGCACGCGGGGCACGTCGTTGCCGTAGACCAGGACCATTTGCAATTCATCGTCGAGCAACTGGCTGAAGTTCATCAACGTGTAACCGCCGTTTTCCTTGTTCAGGCTGCTCATCTGCACCTGGATGCGGTTGAGTGCGGTCAGTGCTTCGGTCTTGGCCAGTTGTTTGGGCTTGAGGTTGAAATCCACGCCGGGGCCAAACGAAGCAACGATTTGTGCGAACAGATCGACATAGGTATCGGCCTGGAACAGCACAGTTTCCGGCAGGCTGCCGACCACTACCCACTCACCCAGCGGGATCGGGAATGTGTCGTCGTAGTTGATGTCCGGATTGGCGGCCAGAAAAGCATTGGCATCGGCGTAGGCCTGCGCGGCTTCGTCGGCCACTTTCAGGATCTCGTCCTCGCCCATGCAGCCGGAGCTGATTTTGCTGATGAGTTCGACGAGTGCGGCTTTCATGAGGGCGGATCCTGTAGTGACAGTGGAATTTCGGGCGCGAAGAATAGCGCAGAAAAGCAAAAGATCGCAGCCTTCGGCAGCTCCTACAGGTCCTGCGCTCACTTGGCGAACGCATCAAGTGTAGGAGCTGCCGCAGGCTGCGATCTTTTGATCGTTTATCAGGCCAGCAACTTTTCCAGCTGCGCAGTGGTATCGACTGCACCCATGGTCCGCGCCGCATCCAGCGCGGTCACGCCATTGGCGTCCTTGGCTCTCGGGTCAGCGCCCTGGCCGATCAGGTAATCGACGATTTCAACGCGGTTGAACATCGCCGCCATCATCAGCGCCGTGCGGCCGTCGAAGGAAGAACCTTCAATCTCGGCGCCCGCCTCAACCAGCGCCTTGACCACCGCCAGATCGCCTTTGAACGCAGCGCCGGCAATCGGGCTCTGGCCGTTGCCATTGCGCATTTCCGGATCGGCTTTGTGTTTAAGCAGAACCTTCACCGCATCAACATGGCCGTAGTAGCTGGCGAGCATCAACAAGGTGTCGCCCTTGCTGTTTTTCAGGTTCACCGGCAGCCCGGCGGTGACCAGGCGATCAAGCATCTCGGCATCACCGTCGCGCGCCTTGTTGAAAACCTGCTCGGTGAATTCGGCAGCTTCTTCAGGGGTCATCTGGCGGCTTTGGTCAGACATGTGGCACTCCATTTCGGTCTATCGGAAAGCCGACAGTTTCCCGAGCGCGACGGTGCCTGTCACTCGGTATTTTCCGAGCGTCCCGATAGCCACACTCAATATCGATGTTTGCCCTGTTGAATTTCAGCGAGGATTTGCTCACTGACATGCACGTAAGTTTCGCTGCCGGGCAACCAGGCGAAGATCGGATCATCGCCCGTAAGCCCGGGGTCAAAGCCTTCCGTTTTCAGGCGAGTCTTCTGGTATTTGAAGGTCCCGGTGGTTTCCATTTTCACTTTCACCCGCAGGAACAACGGCACGGCATAAGCCGGCATACGTTGCCGGACGAAACTCAGCAATTCAGCGAAATCCAGCGTGGCCAAGGATTCCGCAGGAGTGATGGCGGCCATTCCGGCGCGCCCGTTGGTGTTGGGGATTTCGACACCGTAGGCCACAGCTTCAGCAATCAATGGATGTTGCAGCAACAGGTTTTCGACTTCGGTGGTCGACACGTTTTCACCCTTCCAGCGATACGTATCGCCGAGGCGATCAACAAATTGAGCATGGCCGAAACCGATGTTGCGCAGCAGGTCGCCGGTGTTGAAAAAGCGATCGCCCTTGTTGAACACATCGTGCAATACGACGCGGGCGGTTTTCTGCGGATCGGTGTAACCGTCCAGCGGCGCTTTTTCGTCGATCCGCGCCAGCAGCAGGCCTTGCTCGCCCTTGCCGACCTTGCGCATGAAACCATCTTCGCCGCGCAACGGTTCGCCACTGTCATGGTCGTAAGCGACCAGTTCCCAGGCCATCAGCGAAAACCCGACGGTGTTGTCGAAATTGAGGATGTTGGTGAAACCGATGTTGCCGTCGCTGGCCGCGTACAGCTCACAGATATGCTCCACCGCAAAACGTGATTTGAACTCGGCCCAAGCACCAGGACGCAGGCCATTGCCGATCATCTTGCGCACATCGTGACGGCTGTCATCGACGCTGACCGGTTGCTCGACCAGGTAGCGGCACAATTCGCCAACATAGCCGATGGTGGTCGCGCGATAGCGGCGCACGTCATTCCAGAACTGGCTGGCGCTGAATTTGCGGCGGATGGCGAAACCCGAGGCGCCGTTGATCGCCGATCCCCAACACACGCACAGACCTGTGGCGTGATACAGCGGCAAGGTGCAGTAAACGACATCATCCGGGCGCATATCGAGGGCGATCATGCCGAAGCTCGCCGAACTGCGCATCCACCGTCCGTGCTTGAAAACCCCGGCCTTGGGCAGACCGGTGGTGCCGGAGGTGTAGATGTAGAAACACGGATCGTCGAAGAATACTTGCGCGCTGCTCGGCGGGTTATCGCTGCTGGCGTCAGCACTGGCGCTGATCAGATTGACGTAATCCTCGGGCGCGATGCCCGGGTGGCTGTATGTGTCCTGATCAGCGACAAACCAGGTGCGGGGCGCTGCGATCGCTACCTGATCACGCACGCCGGCATAGGCAGCGGTCAGTTCTTCGCCGACCACGATGGCCACAGGCGCAACCAGATTGATGCTGTGAACAAGCGTGTCGCGCATCAATGAGGTGTTGAGCAGCGCACTGACCGCGCCGAGCTTGGCCAGCGCCAGGATTGTCACCAGTAATTCCGCACGGTTCTCGATGAACACCGCGACCACATCGCCCTTGCCGATGCCCTGCTCGCTCAGGTAATGCGCGATGCGATTGGCCCACTGATTGACCTGTGTATAGGTCAAGGCAACGTCGCCCTGCAACAACGCCGCACCATCGGGATTGCGCAGCGTCGCCTGCTCGAACGTCCAACCCAGGCCGCACGTTTGGGTCGGATCCGTGACGTTGGCCACCTTCATGCCTTTGACCACCCGGGGGATGGCCTTGGCGATCATCGGCAGTTTGCGGAGCATCATGCCCCAGGTAATCGTGTCGCTTGGTGCGTGACGCATGAAAGCTCCCCGTTCGATCTTGACGTGCAGACCGCTGTTCTTGTTATCGGGTAATGACTGCGACCGACGCGTTTACTCCGTGGGTCGAGAAGGAAAGTACGTCAGTGCTCGCGGGGCTGTACACGCGGTTTTTGCAATGATTTGTATCCCGTCGCGCCTCCGGGGAAGAGCGGATTCTGGTACGGACGTTTGGTTCCGTTGTACGGAGAAAAATCACGCAAAATGCAGGATGCACGATGGCCATTCATGCAGATTGCACGACGCCTGCAAAATGCAACGCCTTCAACTTGTTGATTTTAAAGGGATTTTATTCGAATCAATACTGGCACAAACGCTGCAACTACCTCCGCATGCTTGCCATTCAAGTACATACGGAGCTGATGACATGAGCCTGATTCAAGAAAAATTTACATCGCTGTTCTCCAACTACGAAGTCAGCACTGCCCCGCGTCCTGACGGTGGCATCCTGCTCACTCTGCGTAGCAGCGACGGCAAAGTCTTCAAACGCGCCCTCTCGTATCAGCAACTGCATGCCGGTGACCAACTGTCGTGGGCGATCAGCGCGATCCGCCGCGACCTGGCCGAACAAGCCAGCGAGCTGCCGCAAATTGCGATGCTGCAGAGCCAGCAGCGTTTTGCTCTGCCGACCTATCACTCGCTGTAATTGGCTTTAAACAAAAACAGGCCGTGGAGCATGCGCTTCACGGCCTGTTTTTTGTGCGCATGATTTTTGTAGGAGCTGCGGTACGCTGCGATCTTTTGATCTTGATTTCATGCGTAAATCGAAAGATCGCAGCCTCGTTTCACTCGACAGCTCCTACAGGGATGCGTGCAATGGTCAGAACGCTTCCGGTTCGATCCCGGTAAAGCTGTCCACCGTCACGTGTCCTGCCAACTCCCCGCCTTCACGCGCCAGGCCACAGGTTTTCATGCCGGCTGACTGGGCAGCGTCGAGCTCTTCGACGATATCCGACAGGAACAGGATTTCATCGGCTTCAACACCCACCGCCTGCTGAATGTTGCGGTAGGACTGCGCCTCACGCTTCGGCCCCGATGTGGTGTCGAAATAGCCGCTGAACAGCGGTGTCAGATCCCCCGCTTCCGAGCAACCGAAAATCAGTTTCTGTGCCTGGATCGAGCCGGACGAGTAAACAAACAGTTGATAACCGGCCGCATGCCAACGTTGCAGCGCTTCAACGGCATCCGGATAAACATGCCCTTTCAACTGCCCGGCCTGATAGCCCTGCGCCCAGACCATGCCCTGCAACGCCTTGAGCGGCGTGGCTTTGCGGTCTTCAGCGATCCAGCTCAAGAGGATTTCAACAACCCGCTCGACATCGGCCTGCGGCTCATTGCTGTCTCGGCGCACGGCGTCGAGCTGTTCGGCGACATCGGCACGCGAAGCGGTCTGGCGCACAAAGTCGGGCAAATGTTCGGCGGCGTAGGGAAACAGCACGTCGAAGACGAAACTCACCGCGCTGGTGGTGCCTTCGATGTCGGTGAGGATGGCTTTGATCGACACGGTTTCAGTCCTCCAGACGCGGGAAACGACCGGCGATGTCTTCGCCGGTGAAATTGGCAACCCAGCCTTCCGGGTTGTTGAACAGACGAATCGCCACGAAATGCGGATGTTCGCCCATGTCGAACCAGTGCTTGGTGCCGGCCGGAACCGAGATCAGGTCGTTCTTTTCACAGAGCACGGCGTAGACGTAATCGTCGATATGCAGGGTAAACAAGCCACGACCGGCGACGAAAAATCGCACTTCGTCTTCGCCATGGCGGTGCTCTTCGAGGAACTTGGCGCGCAGCTCGGCTTTTTGCGGATGATCACTGTTGAGGCTGATCACATCGACCGTAATGTAACCGCGCTCGGTCATCAGTTTGTCGATCTGCTCTTTATAAGCGCTGATGACCTCTTCCTGACTGGCGCCGGGCTGAATCTTCGCGGCGGCCTGCCAGCGGTCGAAACGCACGCCCTGCTCGGCCAGCGTCGAGGCGATGTCTTCGAAATGGGTCAGCACCTTGTTGGGAATCTCAGGGCTGGAAACGTGATAAACGGACAGGCTGCTCATGGGCAATTCCTCGGTAGCGGCGGCGCCGTCCGGCTCTTGAAGACCGGTCGGGCGCCGCATGGCATCAGGCAAACGGGCTGTTTCAGATGAACTCAGCCTTGGCGGTTCATGACGCTGCGGGTTTTCAACTCGCATTCAAACAGGAATTCAAAAGCCTCGATCTGCCGCAGCGCGTCGCTCATCTGCGCGCCCCAGGTATAGAGACCATGGCCGCGGATCAGATAACCGACGCAATCGGGATGGGCGTCGAGCCAAGGCTGCACCTTGGCGGCGAGGCGCGCAATGTCCTGATCGTTGTCGAAAATCGGCACACGCACCCGTGATTCGTGGGTGGAAATGCCGCTGAAGGCTTTCTGCAATTCGTAGTCTTCAAATTCGATGAAATCTTCCGGGGTCAGGCGCGACAGCACCGTGGCATTCACCGAATGGGTGTGCAGCACCGCGCCGATTTCCGCGCGCCAACTGTAGAGCTGGGTGTGCAGCAAGGTTTCGGCGGAGGGTTTCTTGCCCGGCTCCAGGCTATTGCCGGACAGATCGGTAGCGAGCACGTCATCCACACCCAACTGGCCCTTGTGCTTGCCCGATACGGTCAACAGCGCTTCGCTCGGCGACAGGCGTGTCGAATAGTTGCTGCTGGTAGCTGGCGACCAGCCACGGCCATATAGAAAACGCCCGGCGTCAACGATCTGCTGGGCGAGCTGTTCACGACTAAGGCTCATGGCCTGTCCTCTTGCATACATGTGGCAATGATAACGGCAGCGGCAAGCGCTGCGAGACTGGCAATACTAAAGGTCAATGTTGCGCCGAGGGCATTCCAGCTGTAGCCGGAATACAGCGCGCCGAGCGCCCCGCCGGTGCCGGCCAGTGCCGCATACAGCGCCTGGCCCTGGCCTTGCTGGCGGGCGCCGAAACTACGTTGCACGAAAGCGATGGCAGCCGCATGAAAGCTGCCGAATGTCGCTGCATGCAACACCTGGGCGAACAACAACACCCAGAGAAACTCCGCAAACGAACCGAGCAGCACCCAACGCAACGCCGCCAGAAGGAAGCTCGCCAGCAGCACCCGGCGCAGGGAAAAGCGCGCCAGAATGCGGCTCATGGCCATGAACATCAGCACTTCGGCCACCACGCCCACGGCCCAGAGCATACCGATGACGCCACGGCTGTAACCGAGGCGTTCAAGGTGCAAAGTCAGAAAGGTGTAATACGGCCCGTGGCTGACCTGCATCAGCGCGACGCAAGCATAAAACGCCAGCACGCCGGGATGACGCAATTGCTTGAGGAAGCCCTCACCCGTCGGCCGATTGCCTTGCGCCGGCTGTGCATTCGGCACCCACAGGCTGCTGAGAACGATACCGGCCATGATCAGCACCAACGCCGCTGGGTAGATGTCCAGACTCAGCCATTCGAACAGCCGTCCCAGCACCACCACAGTGATGATGAAGCCGATCGAGCCCCACAGGCGAATCTGGCTGTAACGCGAGGTCTGCCCCTGCAGATGCGCGAGGGTGATCACTTCGAACTGCGGCAGCACCGCGTGCCAGAAGAACGCATGCAGGGCCATGACCATCGCCAGCCAGGCGTAGGTCTGGCTGACGAAAATCAGCGAAAAGGTCAGCAACGTGCACACCGCACCAAAGCGCACGATGGCCAGACGCCTGCCGGTGTAATCGCCGAGCCAGCCCCAGATGTTCGGCGCCACGCAGCGCATCAGCATCGGAATCGCCACCAGCTCGCCGATGCGTGCGGCGCTGAAGCCGAGGTGATCGAAGTACAGCGCCAGAAATGGCGCTGTCGATCCGAGCAAGGCGAAATAGAACAGATAGAAACTGGACAACCGCCAGTAAGGAAGCGCCGCCACGCCGGTTATGCCGCGACGGCTTTGAGCGCGGCCATCAGAGCTGGCCCAGCACCGGCGTGCTCACGCGCACATCGGCGTTCTGCCCACGGTGGCGCAGCAGGTGATCCATCAGCACGATGGCCATCATCGCTTCGGCGATCGGCGTCGCGCGGATGCCGACACAAGGATCGTGACGCCCCTTGGTGATCACATCGACCGGGTTGCCATTCACGTCGATCGAATGCCCCGGGGTGGTGATGCTCGAGGTCGGTTTCAATGCCAGATGCGCAACGATTGGCTGGCCGGACGAGATACCGCCGAGGATGCCGCCGGCGTTGTTGCTGAGGAATCCTTCCGGCGTCAGTTCATCGCGGTGTTCGGTACCACGCTGGGCGACACAGGCGAACCCGGCGCCGATCTCCACGCCTTTGACCGCGTTGATGCTCATCAGCGCGTGGGCCAGTTCGGCGTCGAGGCGGTCGAAAATCGGTTCGCCAAGACCCGGCATCACGCCTTCGGCGACCACGGTGATCTTCGCTCCGACCGAGTCCTGATCGCGGCGCAACTGGTCCATGTACGCTTCCAGCTCCGGGACCTTGTCCGGGTCAGGACTGAAAAAGGCGTTTTCTTCGACCGAATCCCAGGTCTTGAACGGAATTTCGATCGGGCCGAGCTGGCTCATGTAACCGCGAATGACGATGCCCTGACTGGCCAGATACTTCTTGGCGATCGCACCGGCCGCCACGCGCATGGCGGTTTCCCGCGCGGAACTGCGGCCACCGCCGCGATAATCGCGTTCGCCGTATTTATGGTGATAGGTGTAGTCGGCGTGAGCCGGGCGGAACAGGTCCTTGATCGCCGAGTAGTCCTTGGACTTCTGGTCGGTATTGCGAATCAGCAGGCCGATCGAGCAACCGGTGGTGCGACCCTCGAACACGCCGGAGAGGATTTCGACTTCATCGGCTTCCTGGCGCTGGGTGGTGTGGCGGCTGGTGCCAGGCTTGCGGCGATCGAGGTCGCGCTGCAGATCTTCCAGGGAAATCTCCAGGCCCGGCGGGCAGCCGTCGACAATGGCGACCAACGCCGGACCATGGCTTTCGCCAGCGGTGGTGACAGTGAACAACTTGCCGTAGGTATTGCCGGACATGCAGGACGCTCCGTGAAATCAAACCCGAATTCTTGATGCGCGCCAGTATACGCAGGCTAACCGAGTAGTTCATCCTCGAACCTTAGTGGTGCTGGCGAGTCCAACCGGCACCTTGACCAATGATGGCGTGATGATGCTGCGAGTTCTGATCTTGAGTCTTACCCTCTTTACCGGCTTTGCCCAAGCGACAGTCCTACAGCGCCCGGTCACTCTGGACACCGGCAGCGGCGAACTTTTCGGTTCGCTGTTGCTGCCCAAGTCCGACAGCCCGGTGCCGATTGTTCTGATGATTTCTGGCTCAGGTCCTACAGATCGCGACGGAAATAACCCCGACGGCGGACGCAATGACAGCCTCAAGCGCTTGGCCTGGGTGCTGGCCAAACACAACATCGCCAGCGTGCGCTACGACAAGCGTGGCGTTGCGGCAAGCCTGGCGGCCGCTCCCGATGAACGTGATTTGTCTGTAGAAGGCTATGCGGCGGACGCCGTGGCGTGGGGGCAGAAGCTCAAGGCCGATCCGCGTTTCGGCAAACTGATTCTGCTCGGCCACAGCGAAGGCGCGCTGATTGCCAGCCTCGCCGCGCCGAAGCTGGACGCAGCGGCGGTGATCTCGCTGTCCGGCAGCGCGCGCCCGGTCGATCAGGTAATCCGCGAACAGTTGGCGCGCAGCCTGCCGCCGCCACTGATGCTGCGCAGCAACGAACTGCTCGACAGCCTCAAGGCCGGCCATACCGATGACAACGTGCCGCAGCCGTTGCAGGTGATCTTTCGCCCGAGCGTGCAGCCGTACCTGATTTCGCTGTTCCGTCAGGACCCGGCGCAGGCCTTTGCCCAGTTGAAAATGCCGGCGCTGATTGTCCAGGGCAGCAACGACATTCAGGTCGGCACCGAGGACGCGAAGCTGCTCAAGGCGGCGAAACCGGACGCGCAACTGACGGTGATCGAAGGCATGAATCACGTGCTGCGCATCGTCCACAACGACATGAAGCGGCAATTGGCCTCCTACAAGGACCCGAATTTGCCCCTGGCCGCCGAACTGGGCGCCGCCGTCATCGAATTTATTGACGGAATTCGTGCAAGTTAACTGCGTTTTACCCTCCAGCCTCACAGAAAACGGCCGATAAGCCTTTGTCGCCAGCGCAACGTCTGGCGGCAAGCAGGGCTTGGACAGGATCTCGCCGTTATGACTGAAACCCAGACTTCACCCGACACCAGCGCTGAAAAAGACGCACCGCCAGCGGTCGAACTGCCGTGGGCGGACGTTCAGGCCGAGCACCACAAGATGCTCCGCCTGGCGCCGCTGCAGACCGACCGCAATACCGGCGGCCGGCCGTTGCGCTTTGTCGAATTCGGTTACGCCGAGCGCAACAGCAAAGAGCGCAGCCTGATGCGCATGGCGATCAAGCTGCCCAACCAGCGCGTGCGCAAAGAGCAGAATCATCTTGATGTGTGGGTAGACCACGCGAGCAAACGGGTGAGCTTCGGTCCCGATAGCGGCTTGCAGATTGAACCGCTGAATCGCGGTATCGGCCGCTTCATGGCTGCGCAAGGCATCAATTGGGCGAAAAAACGCTGGCCCGGCTACACCTTCGACGGCATGGACCTGAACAACAAGGACGCGCTCAACGAAGACACTCGCTTGCGTCGCGACCATTTCCTGCGCGTGCACGGTTTCGATGTGGCTTACGCCGACGCCCAGCATTTGAAAGGCAGCATCAAGGCGGTACAGCTCGGTGATCTGCTTGGTGACTGGAACAGCGAAAAGCTGCAGATCGTCGAAATTCTTGAAGCCGCGCAGATGCTCCAGCAGGCCGAACAGAATCTCGCGGAGCAGGAAGTGAAGCTGAAGAAGCAGGAAGAAAAAGTCAGCAAGTTCAAGCGCGAAGATGCCGGGCTGCGTTTCACCATTACGTGTCTGGTGGCATTTGCGGTGTTTCAGGCGGGGTTGTTGATCTGGATTGCTACGCACCGCTGAGGGCTTGAGCGCGTACTGATCGTTCCCATGCTCTGCGTGGGAATGCAGCCCGGGACGCTCCGCGTCCCAAAAGCGGACACAGAGCGTCCATTGATGCATTCCCACGCGGAGCGCGGGAACGATCTGTCACAACCTTAGACGCGGGACGCGAACAGGGCCTGATGCGCGCGGCACTGCTCGGCTGTCAGCATGAACACGCCATGCCCACCACGCTGGAACTCCAGCCAGGCGAAATCGACTTCCGGGTACAACGCCTCGACGTGCACCTGGCTGTTGCCCACCTCGACAATCAACAAACCTTTCTCGGTCAGGTGATCCGCCGCTTCGGCGAGCATGCGCCGGACCAGATTCAGACCATCATCACCGCAGGCCAGACCGAGCTCCGGCTCGTGCTGATATTCGTCCGGCATGTCGGCGAAATCTTCCGCGTCGACGTAGGGCGGGTTCGACACGATCAGGTCGAAACGCTGACCCGGCAAGCCATCGAAGCCATCACCCTGCACCGTGTAGACGCGCTCATCGACGCCATGGCGCTCGATGTTCTGATTGGCCACTTCCAGCGCCTCGAACGACAGGTCCGCGAGCACTACCTCGGCATTCTGGAATTCGTAAGCGCAAGCAATGCCGATGCAGCCGGAGCCAGTGCACAGGTCGAGAATCCGCGCCGGTTCGTTGCCGATCCACGGCGCAAAGCGGTTTTCGATCAGTTCACCAATCGGCGAACGCGGGATCAACACGCGCGGGTCGACGATGAACGACATGCCGCAGAACCAGGCCTCGCCGAGCAGATAGGCGGTGGGAACGCGATCCTCGATGCGGCGCTTGAGCAAGCGCTGCAGATTGACCAGTTCGTCGTCTTCCAGCGCGCAATCAAGATAGCTGTCGGCGATTTCCCAAGGCAGGTGCAAAGCGCCCAGTACCAACTGGCGCGCCTCGTCCCAGGCGTTGTCGGTGCCATGACCGAAAAACAGATCCTCCCCATGGAAGCGGCTGACGGCCCAACGGATGTGGTCGCGCAGGGTACGAAGTCGGGAAGTGATCACGGCGTAGAACTCCAGAAAAAACGACTGGCGATTCTAGCAGCCAAAACGCGCGACGACGACGCAGGAAAAACCGCGCGGCAACGGTAGGAGATTTCTTTTTTTTGCATCAGGCATTGAACGGAACGTGTAACTTGACAAGGCTGCAGGCCAAGAACGACGGCGCCTACGATGGTAGCGATTCACAGAACCGCTCAGCCAGAGGACAATGTCGCAAAAGCCCCACCCCGAGGAGCCCCAGAATGTCCGTTCCAAAAACGATGTTTCAACTCAGCGGCCGCGGTTACGCAGCGGCCACACTGAGCCATGCCACCGTGGTCATCATCGATGCCCAGAAGGAATACCTCAGTGGCCCGCTGGCCCTGAGCGGCATGGACGCGGCCGTCGCGAACATCAAACAAGTGGTTGCCGCAGCCCGTGCCGCCGGTCGGCCGATCGTGCACGTGCGTCATCTCGGCACCGTGGGTGGCCTGTTCGACCCGCAGGGCGAACGTGGCGAGTTCATCCCCGGTCTGGAACCACAGGGTGATGAAACCATTATCGGCAAACTGCTGCCGAGCGCGTTCCATGGCACCGAACTGCTCGAGCGCCTGCAGAACCTCGGCTCGCTGGACCTGATCGTTTGCGGTTTCATGAGTCACTCCAGCGTCAGCACCACCGTGCGCGCGGCGAAGAATCTCGGTTTCCGCTGCACCCTGGTCGAAGACGCCTGCGCGACACGCGATCTGCCGTTCAAGGGCGGTGTACTCAGCGCCGAACGCGTGCAGGAAGCGGAAATGGCGATCATGGCCGACAACTTCGCCACGCTGGCCAAGACTCAGGACCTGATCTGATCCTGCCCTTGCGAGCGGTGCGTTGGCGCCGCTCATCCGCTATATCCGCTGATTTGCCGCAAATGCCATAGCCTCAGGAACAACCCGGTCAACTCCCGGTCGAAGGGCCGATACCATTGAGGAAGGTCGGAATGAAGTTATCCGATGGATTTGACGCACGCCGTTTGCGGCCCAAAGGCCAAAGCAACTGGCGTTTTCGATTTGGCGCGGCGATCTCGGCCATTCTGGCGACGTTCGGCGTGCTGCTGGCGATGGCCGGGGCAGCCAGCCTGCTCGGCCGCCCGCCGGCGCTGGGTGACCTGAACGCATCACCGCTGGGCTCGGCAATCATGCTCGCCGTCGGCTTGCTGTTTCTGTATTTCGGCGTTGCCCTGTGGCGCCGCTGCCGCCGTCGCGCACGGCAATCGCGGGAACTGAACATGGCCCCGCATCTGATGAAAAAACACGACTGACCCAACGGCCTGGCTTTTTGCCGGGCCGTTTTCTGTCGACTTGGGTAAACTGGCCGCCCTTCGCGGAGGCTGACATGCAAGACGACGATTTTTCTCTGTTCAAAAGTGCGATCCAGGGCGTCAAGCCGATCAAGCACGACCGCGCCGACACCGGCAAACCCAAGGCTGACCGCGCGCAGATTGCCAAGCTGCGTCAGTCCGCCACCGTGCGCAGCGAAACCACCATCATTGACGGCTTGTCCGACCAGTTCGTGATCGACGTCGGCCCGGAAGACGAACTGATGTGGTCCCGCGACGGCGTGCAGGAAAGCCAGATGCGCAAGCTCAAGGTCGGGCAGATCCCGTTCGAAGGCAGCCTCGACCTGCACGGCATGAGCGTGGAAAAGGCCCGGGAAACGCTTTGGGCCTTTCTCGCCGAAGCGACCAAGTTCGAAATCCGCTGCGTACGCGTGACTCATGGCAAGGCTGTGCGCCTCGATGGCAAGCGGCCAATGATCAAAAGCCATGTCAACACCTGGCTGCGCCAGCACGCCCAAGTCCTCGGCTTTTGCTCCTGCCAGGCCCGTCACGGCGGCGCCGGCGCGGTTTATGTGATGCTGAAACGGACGATGATGGAAGGTCGCGACGAATAAAGCCATCACACCGAACTTGCAGGGTTGTGTCCGCCACCGTACCCTTGCCCTTTGCGAAAATCCCCACAGGTAGTTTCATGTCCCTGGAACAGAATTACACCGCGATTCTCGGCCAACTGGGCGAGGACGTCTCCCGCGAGGGCCTGCTCGACACGCCAAAGCGTGCCGCCAAAGCCATGCAGTACCTCTGCCGCGGTTATGCACAGACGCTCGAAGAGGTCACCAATGGTGCCCTGTTCAGCTCCGACAACAGCGAAATGGTGCTGGTCAAGGACATCGAGCTGTATTCGTTGTGCGAACACCACCTGCTGCCGTTCATCGGCAAGGCGCATGTCGCCTATATCCCGAGCGGCAAAGTGCTGGGCCTGTCGAAGGTTGCGCGGATCGTCGATATGTACGCCCGTCGCCTGCAGATTCAGGAAAACCTCAGCCGCCAGATCGCCGATGCGGTGCAACAAGTCACCGGCGCGCTGGGCGTGGCCGTGGTGATCGAAGCCAAGCACATGTGCATGATGATGCGCGGCGTCGAAAAGCAGAATTCGTCGATGATCACTTCGGTGATGCTCGGTGAATTCCGTGAAAACGCGGCAACCCGTAGCGAATTCCTCAGCCTCATCAAGTAATTCGCAACAGAAAAGAGCCGGCGTTGATCGCCGGTTTTTTTTCGCCCGTGAAAAATCGGGTAAGCTGCGCGCCTTCTTCATTTGCACCGTGAGGCTTTCAACGTGTTCGTCAAAGCGCTTCGTGTCGGCCTCGGCCAACTGGTTATCTTCATCGACTTTATTACCCGCCCGGGGAAGAAAAAACGCCCCACCGCTGCTCAGGCGCAAGTCGACGCTGCCGCGAAGGACCTGACGCTGTATCAATTTCACGCCTGCCCGTTCTGCGTGAAAACCCGCCGCGCCCTGCATCGCCTGAATGTGCCGGTGGCGCTGAAAGACGCGAAGAACAACGAGCAGGATCGCCAGACCCTGCTGGAACAGGGTGGCCGAATCAAAGTGCCTTGCCTGCGAATTGAAGAGAACGGGCAGACAACCTGGATGTATGAATCCAAGGTGATTATTGATTATCTGGATAAGCGGTTTGCGGCGGTCTGATGTTAACGGGTTGGAGCGATAGCCGCCTTCGCGAGCGCGCTCGCTCCCACCCTTGAAACGCATTCCATTTTGTGGGAGCGAGCCTGCTCGCGAAGAGGCCCGCACTGACAACGCCGGCCCTTAAGCCGGCGTTTTTGCTAGGCCGCCCTTTCCATCTGCGCCCGCCGCACCACCGCCGCCAACCGCTTCAACCCTTCATCCAGCCGCGCCGGATCGATGTGGCTGAAATTCAGGCGCAAATGCCCATGATGCTTGTCCGGCTCGGGAAAGAACGGCTCACCGGGCATGAATGCCACATCATTGGCCAATGCCTCATTGAGCAAAGTGCGCGTATCCAGCGGTTGCTTCAGCGTCAGCCAGAAGAACAGTCCGCCTTGCGGCATGTCCCAGTCAGCCAGATCGGCAAAATGGCTTTCCAGCCCCAATTGAAACGCATCTCGCCGCAGCCGATAGAAATCCCGCAACTCGCTCAAATGCTGTTGATACTTCTGCGAGCCGATCCATTGCAGCGCCTGCCACTGGCCGATGCGATTGGTGTGCAGGTCCGCCGATTGCTTGAGTTTGAGCAGGTGCGGGAACAGATCCGGACTGGCGATCAAGTAACCGACACGCAAACCCGGGAGCAAGGTTTTCGAGACGGTGCCGGTGTAGATCCAGCTGGCTTTTCTCAGACGCGCGGCAATCGGCTTCGCGCTGCCACCATCGAAAGTCAGTTCGCGGTATGGCTCATCTTCAATCAGCGTGACGCCAAATTCATCGAGCAATGCCGCGACTGCGGCGCGCTTGGCCTCGCTGTAGCGCACGGCGGAAGGATTCTGAAACGTCGGGATCAGGTAGATAAACGCCGGACGGTGTTGTTCCAGACGTTTGCGCAGTTGCGCCAGGTTGGGTCCGTCGGCTTCCTGCGGCACGGTCAGGCAATCGGCGCCAAACAGTTGGAAGATTTGCAGCGCGGCCAGATAAGTCGGCGCCTCCAGCAAAATCTCCGTGCCCTTGTCGATATACAGTTTAGCCGCCAGATCCAGAGTTTGCTGGGAACCACTGACCACCAGCACCTGACTCGCATCGCACTCGAGGCCCAGCGCCCTCGCCTCTGCCGCCAAAGCTTCGCGCAAGGCCGGCTCGCCTTCGCTCATGCCGTACTGACCCAGCGATAACGGCATCTCGTCCCACTCCACCTTCGGCAACATCGCCTCAGCGGGCAAACCGCCGGCGAACGACATGACCTCCGGAAGCTGGGCCGCCGCGAGGATTTCTCGGATCAAAGAACTTTTGAGGCGCGAGACACGTTCGGAAAAAGCCATGGAGGGCACCGTAGCAAGGCATGCAGGAAATGAGTCAAACTGGTTGACTGAAATTACGACAGCTTGAGCGAGTACGTCAACATGCTTGACCTTAAAAACCCCTCCACTCAGCAACAGGCCATGGAAGCGTTTTTCTTCGGCTATCAGGCATTCACTGCCAAGGCTGATGAAATGCTCGAGCGTCGCGGCCTCTCGCGGGTGCATCAGCGCATCGTGTTTTTCATCGCGCGCTATCCGAACCTCAGCGTAAAAGAGTTGCTGGCCCTGCTGGGCGTGAGCAAACAAGCGTTGAACATGCCCCTGCGCCAGTTGCAGGAAATGCACCTGGTCGACAGCGTCGCTTCGCAGACGGACAAGCGTAAGCGCCTGCTTGAGCTGACGGCGGAAGGCGCGAAGTTCGAGCAAGCGCTGCGCCGTGAGCAGGTGAAATTGCTCGAGCGGGTATTTGCCGAGGCTGGGGAAGCGGCGGTGAATGGGTGGTTGGCGGTGAATCTGGCGCTTGGGGGGAATCAGCTGCAACTCGATTGACAGGACCGCCCTCTTCGCGAGCAGGCTCGCTCCCACATTGGAACGCATTCTCCTGTGTGAGCGAGCCTGCTCGCGTAGCCATCCTGATAGCCATATATCCCTATCGGCAAAAAAATCGCCGACAAAACAAAAAACAATATTTGCTTTATTTGTACACAAAAGCATAATCCACTGCGTGCGAGTTCCTGACTATACGGTCAACAAATTCGCGTATGCCTCAAAGGGCCGCTGCCACCCCTCATGGGTCCGGCCCTGGAAATAACAATAAAACTCTTGAGGAGTACTCGCTGTGGAAAGCCGCAAATCCGAAGCACCGCCGCTCGAGCTCACGCCGCCATTACGCAATGGCCTGCTGGAGCGTCTGTTCAAACTCAGCTTGCACGGCACCACGGTGAAGACCGAGCTGATTGCCGGTCTGACAACCTTCATCACCATGGCTTACATCATTTTCGTCAACCCGAACATCATGGCCGACGCAGGCATCGATCACGGTGCGGCCTTCGTCGCCACCTGCATCGCCGCTGCGCTCGGTTGCCTGTTGATGGGGCTCTATGCCAATTGGCCGGTAGGGCTTGCACCGGGCATGGGCCTCAACGCCTTCTTCACCTACACCGTGGTCGGCACCATGGGCTACAACTGGGAAACCGCCCTCGGCGCGGTGTTCGTCTCTGGCGTGCTGTTCATGTTCCTGACCTTTTCGCGGATCCGCGAGTGGCTGCTCAACAGTATCCCGGTCAGCCTGCGGTTCGCGATGGGCGCCGGTGTCGGTCTGTTTCTGGGCCTGATCGGTCTGAAGACGGCCGGTATCGTCGTCGACAGCCCGGCGACACTGATCAAGCTGGGTTCGCTGCGTGAACCTGGCCCGCTGCTCGCCGCAATCTGCTTCCTGATGATCGCGATCCTCAGTTACCACCGCGTGTTCGGTGCGATCCTGATCAGCATCATCACCGTCACCCTCGCCGGCTGGGGCCTGGGTTTGGTGCACTACGAGGGCATCATGTCCGCGCCGCCGAGCCTGGCGCCGACCTGGATGGCAATGAACGTCGCCGGCGTGTTCAACGTCAGCATGATCAGCGTGGTGCTCGCCTTCCTCTTCGTGCACATGTTCGACACCGCCGGTACGCTGATGGGCGTGGCCCAGCGCGCCAACCTTGTCGCCGCTGACGGTCGCATCGAGAATCTTTCCCGAGCCATGAAGGCTGACAGCGCATCCAGCGTATTCGGCGCCGTGGTGGGGGTTCCACCTGTGACAAGTTACGTGGAAAGTGCCGCTGGCGTGGCCGCTGGTGGTCGGACTGGTCTTACCGCCGTCACCGTGGGTGTGCTATTTATAGCGGCCATGTTTTTCGCACCGCTGGCTGGCATGATTCCCGCTTATGCCACGGCAGGTGCACTGATCTACGTGGCGATGCTGATGATGGGCGGTATGGCCCACATCGAATGGGACGAAGCGACCGACGCCATTCCGGCGATCGTCACGGCGATCATGATGCCGCTGACCTTTTCGGTCGCCGACGGCATCGCCCTGGGCTTCATCACTTACGTCGCGTTGAAGGCCGGCACCGGCAAGTACAAGGAAATTTCCGTCAGCCTGTGGGTGCTCTGCGCGATCTTCATCGCCAAGTTCATCTTCCTGTAAACGCTGCGCGGTTCAGGCTTCAAACCAGCCTCACCCTCACCGGTGGGGCTTTTGCACATCTCGATAACAACAAAGGAGCAATACGATGAGTCTGGAAACCTGGCTGCTGTTCAGTGGCGCTGCGCTGGTGGTGATCCTGATCCCGGGACCGCTGTCATTGCTGATGATCAGCAACAGTCTGAATTACGGTTTGCGCCGGTCGTACCCCGCGTTCCTGGGTGGCGTGATCGCCTCGATCTGCCTGCTCAGCGCGTCGGCACTTGGCCTCGGCGCATTGCTAATGGCTTCGGAGCAGTTGTTCAGCGCACTGAAAATAGTCGGTGCGCTGTACCTGTTCTACCTCGCCTGGCAGAGCTGGCAGCAGTCGCGGCAGCCATCGACGGGCGCCGAAGTACCTGAGGCTGCACCGGTGCCGCGCTTTCGCACATTGTTCGGACGCGCCTTTGTACTGGGTGCGAGCAATCCGAAGGACATCCTGTTTTTCGCCGCGTTTCTGCCGCAGTTCCTCCGCGCTGAGCAACCTTTTCTGCCGCAATTGCTGATCATGATCGCGACCTGGGTAGTGCTCGATCTGTGCTGCAAGCTGGCCTATGGCCTGGGCGCCCATGGCGCCGCACGTTATCTGCGCAGCGGCAAAGGCCAGAGTTGGTTCAATCGGGTCAGTGCCGGACTATTTGGTGGTGCTGGCGCCGCGTCGTTGCTTGGCAGCCACTGAAAAGCGCCACTATTGATCATCCTGCCGGAACGGACCTCGGGCGGGATGATGTGTTGTTTTGAATCAATTCAACTCGAACAACATTCAATCTTTGATATGCAATAGATAGCAACAACCCCCCGATATACAGCTCTGGAAAAGCCAACGTAATATTCTTCGCCTTAACGACAATTGCCGGAACAAGGAAGTTCTAATGGCCACACTGATAAGCGAAGCAACAGCACAAACCGACCCTTCAATACATGCGGACCTGCAACCTGTTTCCGATACCGTAATAATCATGGATCTGGGCTATGAAGCCAACGAATACAAGCCCTCAACCATCGATCAGAGCCGAACTAACGAAAAATCGAGTCAGTTGCAAATGGTGGACGAAGTTTTCGGCCCTTTCGAAATTGGCGACATTTCGATTACCCGTACTGCACTCGACGGATTAGGCGCGACCATTGATGGTCATCCGTTGAATGGCGAGAACAGTTTCTTTCGCCGCCCCAAACGCTCTTTTATCAATAGCCTGCAGTTCGACGCCAATAAAGTTGAACACTACCTGAAAACTTCAACGGGCAGCGATAGCTACTTGTTGCCCACGCTCCTGTTTGAAATGGCCAGCCAGCGCCCGCTCACCGCTCCCCGGCTCTTGAGGGAGAGTGCTGCAGATACTGTATCCGGCAATTACCGCGACAAACTTGTCAAACTTCTGAGTGCCGCACAGTCGCTTGATCTGCAACACGTGCACGTCCCCAAACATCATCCCCGCTGGGCCGCATTGACCAAAAGTTACGCGACGCTGGGCTCCAGCGTGGGCATCCAGGGCTTCGGCATCTTTATGGGAATTCGCGGCGTTGTCGATGCGATCAAAGCCGAAAACACTGCTGAAATGGCGATAAACAGCGCAGGCATTGTATCGGAGCTGGGCTCCATCGCGGCCGATGTCGCGGTGAGCAAGATAGCCACGCAGATGCTCACAGCCGGGCAAAGTGCTTATCGGGACTTCGCCAAAACCCGCTTTGCACTCAGATTGGGTCGATCGGGAGGGTTGGTCGGCGGCATGCTGACGCTGCCCTTCGACATCTTTACCGCCGTGAGGTCGATGAACGCCGCTCAGAATGCCACCGGCAAAGAAGCGATGGATCACTACGTCAGCGCTGGCCTGAGCATTACCAGTGCAGCCATGACTGTCATCCTCGGGTCCGCCGCGATGGCCGGGTTCTCGTTTGCCGGCCCTGTCGGACTTGCAGCCGGCGCGATCCTCGCCATTGGCTCACAGGTCTACGGTGCGGTGCGTATCGTTGACGATATAGATGACTACATTGAATTGACTGTCGATGAACGGTGGCGTAGCGGTTGGTTTTCGTTCTGCATGATGGAGGTCGATCAAAGCGTTCAAAACCGCTATATCAAGGCAAAGACGCTGTTGCAGCACTCTCTGCAACTGAAAAAGTCCGCCAGAACGCTGCTCGATGGCCCCTTGAAAGAGACCACCGAAGCCATCGTCAACGGCAAGTTCGATGTGCGTCTGAAACCAACGCGGGTCTGGAAACGAAACTGGTGGACCAAACAGGATGCGTGGGAATCGGTCAATGTCCCTGAAGTGGTAGGCACTGATGACATCATTGATGCACGGGCGGGGGTAACAAAAGATACACCCGGCGCGGAGTTGGGGGTCGCCGCAGAGGGCAAGAACGTTCTCTGGTTTATCAGCGAGGGCAACGACTCGATCAGAGGGGTAGAAAAAAACCCAACACCTTCCATTACAAGTCAGGAAAAAAACAACTTTCGGGCGGCGAAGAAAATGACCAATTCCTGTTTGAGAACGCAGCGGACTTCCTTGAAAGGGGTCGCCATGTCGCAGATCATTCGACGCTGAGCGGCGGCGCAGGAAATGACACACTGGTACTCGGCGGCAGCTACTCCTCCCGAAATACCAACAGAACTGGCTATGACGTAGATCTGCTGGCTGGAACATTGCAGATCATCACGAGCGATGTCGATGCCGACAATAACCGGATATCTATCCTGCACAGTTTGCTGGACAGCATCGAAAACGTTGAGACAGTCCATCGCGCGGCAAGCGTGGTAACGGGCTCCGCGCAAAACAACATCATCAAATCCCGGGGCAGCGACAGCATTGAAGCTGGCGCTGGGGACGACCAGATATTTCTCTCTCACGAAAGAGCAAAAGCGTCGGGAGGCGCCGGCACCGATCAATATTACATTGCGCATGTGGCGGGCCGTTTTTCCATTGTCGATGATGGTGAACAGACCAGCTACATCGTCATGAACTGGCGCAAGGAGTTGATTGAATCCTTTGATATCGAGGGTAACGACCTGGTCATCCGCTCAGGTTTCGAAACGTCTGACCACCTCAAAAACGTGTTGACCATTCATGACGTTTATACGAACACCGAACACACTAGAAAGCTGAGCAACAAAAACCTGGTTTTCGTAACCAGCGATGATTTCCATTTCAGACTTGATCTGCCAGACACAATCCCGGACGGCCACACCGTAGAAATAACCGAAATCTTCCTCAAACGTGGAAAACCGGTAAACCCGATCATTATTTATGCAGCGGAATGCTGGATCCGCCACCGCAAACCCGCTGCCTATTACGTCCCGAGAACCGGCAAGACAACCACTTTTTACGCAGTTTTACGTTCTGATGTCATTACCCGGATATATCTGGATTTCCGCAGCGACGAGCTGACAAAAGCGGAGGCGCATTTTTTCTCGGACAAACCCAAGTCATATCACCTGACTGTTGGTTGCCATCTCGTCTATCACTTCGGCGCGAAAAGCATCAAGCTCAATTATTACTCCGCTGCGCGTAACGAAGACGATCACGACAATATTACGAAGATCCTGCGCACCATGGCTGTTCGTCCGTTCAGCCGTTACGTATTGATCTTCAAGGATGGCGTCGTTGCAGATGCCGAGCTTACAGCGCAAACCGAAATCGCACCTGCCTTTACGGATTTCACGGTATCGCGGGATTGGGTGACCCAGATGAAACTGCCGCTCGAGGTTCGCTCTCCGCGCTACTTTCACAATCTGGCTGAAAAAGCAGCTGAACCGATGGGCCGTACAAGAGTTTGCGCAACGCCGATTCGACTGGCCGTGCAAACCGACATGGACAACTACGAAGGAGAAGGTTCGAGTTATCTCATCCACGTACTCCCGGACATGACCATCAAACTCTCGACTCCCGGCGCACTTGCCGATGCCAAAGTTCGCCTGCCCTATTCATCCACTTGGGAACTTGATGCAACGCAGCTCGGCAAGGTCGAAATAAGGCTGGAAGAAAACCGACTCTCCATCGGCACAACCACTTTTTATCTGCCGGTCTATGGAAGCGAAGATCTGATAGATCAAATCCGCGTTATTACCACCGGTGGAGTTGTGCACACGGTCGATCTGGTCTTTGATCGCATTTATCTGGATGGGCTTGATGCACGTTTTTTCGAAGAGCCCGACGCCTCAAAAGCGCTCCCGCCATATCTTGCCGCATTGGCCAACGACGAAGTCAAAGTCTGGAACGTTATCTGCGTCAACGACGAAACCGCGCGCGTGGGCTACAACCTGGCCGCCCATGGCTGGGTATTGCGTGCCGACAAATCCCGCATCGAAAAGTCTGCGTTAAGAGTAGTGAATCGCTGCAGTCACCAGACCAACATTTTCCGCCCTGTTTCGCTGATGAAAGTGCCTCCCGCGTAATTCGCGGTAACCCGTCAACAAACACCCTTTTTTTATCAGCGTACTGTCTACGCGGCACCCGCACGCGTCTGCGCGCTCTTTTTCCGAGTATTTCCCATGGCCAAATCACCCAAAAAAATCCCGACCATAAAATCGCCCGATTCGCCCGATGCCACACATCCCGGATCACCGCCCCTCGTCAAAAATGTGGGTCTGGACATGCCTGACGCCCTGCTCCTGGGCATCGATTCGCCGGCGATCAGCCAAGCGCCAGCCACCTCTGCCGCAGCCAACGCAGTGCCCACGGTCAGCCTTCATGCGTTGCCAGAAGCAGCGCATGATTTCAGCGCCACTCGGACCGCAATCGCCTGGCCGCAAGAGCGCTTCCACGAATTGGTGCCGGTGACGCAGAACGATGGCTTGTTCACTGGACCGGATCAGCGCACCTACGCTCAAATCGCCAATGAAGGCCAGTTTGTCGTCGAGCAGGACGGGCAAGGCAACTACCATGTGCCACTGACCTTCGCGCCCGGCGTGCCCGGCCTGCCTCTGACGCGAACCGAGGGTCAGGCGATCTGGCAAATCCAGCGGCCCGAGAGGCCCTCCAACCGGCCTGCGTCCTCCACACCACACTTGCCCTCATACATCTCGCCGGCCGACGCCATGACGTTGACCAAGCCGGAAATGGCGACAGAAGGCCTTCGTTACAACAGACTCAGGCAGACCTTCGTAACCACGGTAGACGGCACCGTCATGGTGCGCAAAAACCAGGACGGTGAATATCAACAAGCGTTTGCCTCAACGACCAATGCACCCGACGTTTTCTTCGAGCAAATCCCCGGCACCGTTTTCTGGCGGCGAAAAACACCCGGGACGAAGCCATCAGGTACCAAGCCCGAAGCCAGCCAGTCCGACAACGCAGTACCCGGCCCGAGCAAGCGTCCACGACTTGCCGAGGCCACAGAAACACTTACCGCGTCGAAAGCCACGACTCCGCCTGAGGAGCTGACCCCATATTTCTGGCTGCCCCGGGGGCACCTGAACAAACCTGTGCACATCGAATCGGTACAGCTTGGCTGGCTGCATTATCCAATCGTCCCTGTCGGCTCGAACACGACACCCAAAGTGTATTTCGTATGTCATCCCGAGTTTGTCCCGACAGATTTCAATACTTTCGAAAGCATGCTGATAAACATGCCCGAGCGACAGCCGGTAGCGACTTTTCGCATCGGCAGTGATCCGGGTGAGGTCCATCCGGGCAAACGTTTTTTTGAAGAGCCGATATCAACGTCCGTCGCTCGCGCGTTCCCCGATTTCTCTGAAGCAACAGCAAGGGCCGTCGCCCGCAGGTTGTTCGAACTCGCCGATCACTCCGAGACGATTACCGGCACCGGATTGATCAATGTCCAGGCCGTTCTGCATCAGTGGAAACAACTGCCGTTTTCCACAGCTCCCGATTTTGCCGACCCGCTGAACATGCTGGCCGTTGCGCCGGACATCGACCTGGGAAGCAAACGGCTTATTCCGATGCCTTCCCAGACCGACAGCGAATTGCAACGCCTGAGCTTCGATCCGCAGCATTTCCCCTCTGCCTGGAATCATTACAAGACCTATCCCTCGGATCTGAATCTGCGGCGATTGCTCGGCGCGTTGCTGGTCGGCTGTGGTTACGAGCTGTTTCCACTGACTTATGAGCACAGAATGCCGACGCTGGTCTTCAAACGAGCCGGTCACGATCAGATCTTCTTTTTGAAACTGGGTGCGATCAGTCAGGCCGGCCTGACTCATGTGCCTGGCAACGAACTGGCGGAACCGGGCTTGCCCGCCAGAATCGGTCAGGACGCCTTCAAGGCACTGACCGATGCAGCCGCGCAGAACAAAGTGGTATGGCTGATCGGGGGCGTATTGAAGGTCGCGTCCACGCCAGATTCGGTATTCATTATCCGCGAGCGCTGAGCCGCTACCCGCCTGCACCGGCAGATGAGCTGTAAACAGGCATAAAAAAAGCCCGCAGTGTGAGCGGGCGAAAGACCAAAGAAGCTATATGCGCAGTCGCTTCCCGGTGGGGGCAGCTGCTTGGGGGTCAGCTGCCCCGATACGTGGAATAGCTGTAAGGCGAAATCAGCAGGGGCACGTGATAGTGCTCCTGCTCGGCGGAGATGCCGAAACGCAGCACCACCACGTCCAAGAAGGCCGGCTCGGGCAGTTGCACGCCCCGGGCGCGGTAGTAATCGCCGGCATGGAACTGCACCTGATAAACCCCGGTGCGGTAATCATCGCCCTGCAGCAGCGGCGCATCGACCCGGCCATCACTGTTGGTTGTCGCACTGGCGACCAATTCCAGGTGCGACCCTTCAACGCGGTACAGCTCGACCTTGATCGAGCTGCCCGGGCAACCGTGTGCAGCGTCCAAAACGTGTGTTGTCAAACGTCCCATTGATTCTGCGCGCCCGGCCGCAACAAGCGGTCAGACTTCGCGCCTCCCGAAGTCAGTTGAAAAGGAGACCGCACCGTTTCGGAGCACGAAACGCTGCGGCGAGCGACTGATTAAGACACTTTTCAAAAAAATTGTACACAATAAAAACGACATTTTTCGCCTTACCCCCGCCATCCGGGCCTTTATCGCCAATCTGTAGCCAAAGCGCCTGATCATTGAACCTTCTATTCATTAGCTGACTGGTCAGGCAGGTTTCTTGCAGGCCGGAACCATTAACAGCAAAAGATGACGGCCGGTGAAAAATGCGAAAATTCAGGCTTACAAAATGTAAATAAAGTTGTATACAATCAGCCCATCGCTGTGACGCCAGCCTGCCAGGCCGCCACACCAATCTGTCAACGTACAAGAAGGAAGACTGCAGTGAGCGCTGACTACCCACGCGACCTGATCGGTTACGGCAGTAACCCTCCTCACCCACACTGGCCGGGCAATGCCCGGATCGCCCTGTCCTTCGTGCTCAATTACGAAGAGGGTGGCGAGCGCAATGTTCTGCACGGCGACAAGGAATCCGAAGCCTTCCTCTCCGAGATGGTCGCTGCCCAGCCGCTGCAGGGCGCGCGCAACATGAGCATGGAATCGCTTTACGAGTATGGCAGCCGCGCCGGCGTCTGGCGCATTTTGAAGCTGTTCAAGGAATTCGATATTCCGCTGACCATCTTCGCCGTGGCCATGGCCGCCCAGCGTCACCCGGACGTGATCCGTGCGATGGTCGAGGCCGGCCACGAAATCTGCAGCCACGGCTACCGCTGGATCGACTACCAGTACATGGACGAAGCGCAGGAACGCGAGCACATGCTCGAAGCGATCCGCATCCTCACCGAACTGACCGGCGAACGTCCGCTGGGCTGGTACACCGGCCGTACCGGGCCGAATACCCGTCGGCTGGTCATGGAAGAAGGCGGTTTCCTCTACGACTGCGACACCTACGACGACGACCTGCCCTACTGGGAACCGAACAACCCGACCGGTAAGCCGCATCTGGTGATCCCCTACACCCTCGACACCAACGACATGCGTTTCACGCAAGTGCAGGGTTTCAACAAGGGTGACGATTTCTTCGAATACCTCAAAGACGCGTTCGACGTGCTCTACGCCGAAGGTGCCGAGGCGCCGAAAATGCTTTCGATCGGTCTGCACTGCCGCCTGATCGGCCGTCCTGGTCGCCTCGCTTCGCTCAAGCGCTTTATCGAATACGCCAAAAGTCATGAACAGGTGTGGTTCAGCCGTCGCGTCGACATCGCGCGTCACTGGCAAGAAACCCACCCGTACCAAGGGACTGCAAAATGAGCCGCTTTCAAACCCTGCAACCGTCGACCCTGAGCCGCGACGCTTTCGTCAAAGCCTTCGCCGACATCTACGAACATTCGCCATGGGTGGCCGAAAAGGCCTACGACCTCGGTGCGGACGCTTCGATCGACGAGATCGAAACCCTGCATCAGCGCATGAGCGATATCCTGTTGAGCGCCGATCATGCCAGCCAGCTGGCCCTGATCAACGCTCACCCGGACCTGGCCGGCAAAGCTGCCGTCCAGGGCCAACTGACCGAAGCCAGCACCAATGAACAGGCTGGCGCCGGTATTCACCAATGCACGGCCGAAGAGTTCCAGCGCTTCACCGAGCTGAACGACGCCTACAAAGCCAAGTTCAAGTTTCCCTTCATCATGGCGGTAAAAGGCAGCAACCGGCATCAGATCCTCGCGGCGTTCGAAACGCGCATCAACCATTCGGTGGAAGCCGAGTTCAAATGCGCGCTGGCGGAGATCAACAAGATTGCCCTGTTCCGTTTACTGACTCTTTAGCAAGCCTGGCCCGAGCGTGAATGAACGCGCAAACGCCCAGGGCCCTGCGAGCATCCCCAGCCAACTTATCAAAGGCAGACAAGAAGAATGAAAGCTTACGCCGTACCTTTCGAAAAATACGTCAACCTGGCCGACGCCCGTCTGGGCACCAAAATCATCTCGGTCACCGATGACTGGTTCGCAGACGCCAATCGTCTGTTCCAACCGACCCCGGCCGTATGGAAGGAGGGCGTGTTCGATGACAACGGCAAGTGGATGGACGGCTGGGAGTCGCGCCGCAAGCGCTTCGAAGGTTTCGACAGCGCGGTGATCCGTCTGGGCGTACCGGGCTCGATCAAAGGCGTGGACATCGACACTTCATTCTTCACCGGTAACTATCCGCCATCCGCCTCGCTGGAAGCCTGCTTCCTGGCGTCGGGCGAGCCGGATGAAAACACCCAGTGGACCGAAGTGCTGTCGGCCGTCGAGTTGCAGGGCAACAGCCACCACTACCACGAAATCAGCAACGACAAAGCGTTCAGCCACCTGCGCTTCAACATCTACCCGGACGGTGGTGTTGCCCGTCTGCGTGTGTACGGCATTCCGTTCCGCGACTGGTCTGCTGTTGGCGACAACGAGCAAGTGGACTTGGCCGCAGCCCTCAATGGTGGCCGCGCCCTCGCCTGCTCCGACGAACACTTCGGCCGCATGAGCAACATCCTCAACCCGGGCCGTGGCATCAACATGGGCGACGGCTGGGAAACCGCGCGTCGTCGCACGCCGGGCAATGACTGGGTGATCGTCGCGCTGGGTCATCCGGGCGAGATCGAGAAGATCGTCGTCGACACCCTGCACTTCAAAGGCAACTACCCGGACACTTGCTCGATCCAGGGCGCGTTCGTGAAAGGCGGCACCGACAGCCAGATCGAAACCCAGTCGCTATTCTGGCGCGAACTGCTGCCAAGCCAGAAGCTGGAAATGCACGCCGAACACACCTTCGTCGAGCAGATCAAGGCACTCGGCCCGATCACCCACATCCGCCTGAACGTGTTCCCGGATGGTGGCGTGAGTCGCCTGCGTGTACTCGGCAAGGTCGCTAAATAGGGTTGAATCCGTTCGCGAGCAGGCTCGCTCCCACAGGGAATAGCATTCCAAAGGTGGGAGCGAGCCTGCTCGCGAAAGCGTCAGAACCAACAAAACAGAATTCGGAAAAGAAGAACAGCATGCGCACACTGACGATTGAACCGCTGACCAAAGAAGCCTTCGCCCCTTTCGGTGACGTGATCGAAACCGACGGCAGCGATCACTTCATGATCAACAACGGTTCGACCATGCGCTTCCACAAACTGGCGACGGTCGAAACCGCGACGCCTGAGGACAACGCAATCATCAGCATTTTCCGCGCCGACGCGCAGGACATGCCGCTGACCGTTTGCATGCTGGAACGCCATCCGCTGGGCAGCCAGGCTTTCATACCGCTGCTCGGCAACCCCTTTCTGATCGTGGTCGCGCCAGTTGGCGATGAACCTGTATCAGGCTTGGTCCGCGCCTTCGTCACCAACGGCAGGCAGGGCATTAATTACCATCGCGGCGTTTGGCACCACCCGGTGCTGACGATCGAAAAGCGGGATGACTTCCTGGTGGTTGATCGCAGTGGCACAGGCAATAACTGCGATGAGCATTTTTTCAAAGAGGATGAGCGGTTGATCCTCGCCCCCCACCAATAAGAGAAGGTCTGATCACTCGACAACAAGAGTGACAGGCGAGAGGTAAAGACTGTGGAAGCACATCTGTTGGAATGGCTGAACCTGAGCGTGCGCTGGGTTCACATGATCACTGGCGTGGCCTGGATCGGCGCGTCGTTCTACTTCGTCTGGCTGGAGAACAACCTCAACCGCGTCAACCCGAAAACCGGTCTGGCCGGTGATCTGTGGGCGATCCACGGCGGCGGCATCTACCACCTGGAAAAATACAAACTGGCCCCACCGTCCATGCCGGACAACCTGCACTGGTTCAAGTGGGAAGCCTACTTCACCTGGATGTCGGGGATCGCGCTGCTGTGCGTGGTGTTCTACTCCAATCCGGTGCTCTACCTCGTCGCACCCGGCAGCGGCCTCAGCGGTCCTGAAGGCGTGGCCATCGGTATCGGCTCGCTGATCGTCGGCTGGTTTGTCTACGACTTCCTCTGCGATTCGGCCCTGGGCAAGAAACCCGCCCTGCTCGGCTTCATCCTGTTCGTGCTGATCATTGCCGCCGCCTATGGCTTCAGCAAGGTGTTCAGCGGTCGTGGTGCGTACCTGCACGTTGGCGCGATCATCGGCACCATCATGGTCGGTAACGTGTTCCGCATCATCATGCCGGCGCAACGGGCACTGGTCGCGGCGATCGCCGAGAACCGCACGCCTGATCCGGCCCTGCCGGCCAAGGGCCTGCTGCGTTCGCGACACAACAACTACTTCACCCTGCCGGTGCTGTTCATCATGATCAGCAACCACTTCCCGAGCACTTACGGCAGCCAGTACAACTGGTTGATCCTCGCCGGGATCGCAGTGTTGGCGGTGTTGGTGCGTCACTACTTCAACACCCGTCACGACAGCCACAAGTTTGCCTGGACCCTGCCGGTGGCAGCGGTGGGCATGATCTGCCTGGCCTACGTCACTGGTCCGACGCCGATGTCGACTGCACCTGAAGTGGCCAAGGCGCCAGCGAAAATCGAGTACCAACCGCTGCCGGAAACGGCACTGGGCGGTGGCGCGAAGCCGGCCGAAGCGGCGCAACCTGCGGCACCCGCAGCTCCTGCGGCGGCACCCGCGCAAGCCTCGAATGCCGGCCCCGGTTTCGACAAAGTGCACAACGTGATTCAAGAGCGTTGCACGGTGTGCCATTCGTCCAAGCCGACCAGCCCGTTGTTCAGCGCAGCCCCGGCCGGAGTGATGTTCGACACCCCCGAGCAGATCCGCCAGAACGCCGCGCGCATTCAGGCGCAAGCCATCACCACGCAGATCATGCCACTGGGCAACATCACCCAGATGACCCAGCAGGAACGTGACCTGATCGGTGCCTGGATTGCCCAGGGAGCGCAAACCAATTAATCGTTAAAAGCATCGCTGGCAAGCCAGCTCCCACAGGGTTTTGCATAACCTGTGTGGGAGCGGGCTTGCCCGCGAATGGCCGCTCCGCGGTCTGCCTGATGCAAAGAAACAGCTGCAAGCAACCCGGCAGCTGTTAATCACAAGAATAAAAAAGATCCGAGGTGTTGCATGTCCGAGCTGTCCAAAGCGCGCATCCCCGACGCACCCGCCATTCAGCGTTTGCCCCTTTTGCAACTGATCCTGGTCGGTCTGCAACATGTTCTGCTGATGTACGGCGGTGCCATCGCGGTGCCGCTGATCATTGGACAGGCCGCTGGCCTGAGTCGTGAAGAAATCGCCTTCCTGATCAACGCCGACCTGCTGGTCGCCGGCATCGCCACCATCGTGCAGTCGCTCGGCATCGGCCCGATGGGCATTCGCATGCCGGTGATGATGGGCGCCAGTTTCGCTGCGGTCGGCAGCATGGTGGCCATGGCCGGCATGCCCGGCATCGGTCTGCAAGGGATCTTCGGTGCGACGATAGCTGCCGGTTTCTTCGGCATGCTGATCGCGCCGTTCATGTCCAAGGTCGTGCGTTTCTTCCCGCCACTGGTGACCGGCACGGTCATCACCTCGATCGGTTTATCGCTGTTCCCCGTGGCCGTGAACTGGGCCGGTGGCGGTGTCGACGCCGCGCAATTCGGTTCGCCGATTTATCTGGCCATCGCTGCGCTGGTGCTGGCGACCATTCTGCTGGTTCATCGCTTCATGCGCGGATTCTGGGTCAATATTTCGGTGCTGATCGGCATGTGCCTGGGCTATGTACTGTGCGGCGTGATCGGCATGGTCGACCTCAGCGGCATGGCCAGCGCACCGTGGATTCAGTTCGTCACCCCACTGCATTTCGGCATGCCGAAATTCGAGCTGGCACCGATTCTGTCGATGTGTCTGGTGGTGGTGATCATCTTCGTCGAGTCCACCGGGATGTTTCTCGCGCTGGGCAAGATCACCGGCCAGGAAGTCTGCCCGCGCATGCTCCGTCGTGGCTTGTTGTGCGATGCCGGCGCGTCGTTCTTCGCCGGTTTCTTCAACACCTTCACCCACTCCTCGTTCGCGCAGAACATCGGCCTGGTGCAGATGACCGGTGTGCGCTGCCGTTCGGTGACAATCGTTGCCGGTGGCCTGCTGATCGTCCTCAGCCTGTTGCCGAAAGCGGCGTTTCTGGTGGCATCGATTCCACCGGCGGTGTTGGGCGGCGCGGCGATTGCGATGTTCGGCATGGTCGCGGCCACTGGCATCAAGATCCTGCAAGAGGCCGACATCGGTGACCGCCGCAATCAGTTGCTGGTCGCGGTAAGCATCGGCATGGGCCTGATCCCGGTGGTACGTCCGGAATTCTTCGCCCACCTGCCGCTGTGGATGAGCCCGATCACCCACAGCGGCATCGCCATGGCCACCCTCAGCGCGCTGACGCTGAACCTGCTGTTCAACATCCTCGGCGGCAAGGAGCGTGCGGCGATCAATGATTGCCATGCTCACTGATTGAAACCACCACGCCACCTGTGGGAGCGAGCCTGCTCGCGAAAGCGCTGTGTCATTCAACATTGATGGCGACTGACACAACCGCTTCGCGAGCAGGCTCGCTCCCATAGGGACTACGCAACTGCTTGTGCCTCAAACAATAAAAACAACAGGAAGCAACAGATGATCCGCACGCAAAGCAACGTTCTGTTGAGTGGCGGCCTGCTGGCCGCGAGTCAGGCCATGGCCGGCGATCTGCTGCTGTGGCAGAGCAACAGCCTCAGCTATCTGTACGGCAAGAATTTCGCGATCAACCCCTCGTATCAGCAGACGGTCACCTTCGAGCACGCCGACAAGTGGAAGTACGGCGACAACTTTCTGTTCGTCGACAAGATCTTCTACAACGGCAAGGAAGACCCGAACAAAGGGGCGCATACTTTCTACGGCGAGTTCACCCCGCGTCTGTCCTTCGGCAAGATCCTCGACCGCAAGATCGAGTTCGGCCCGATCAAGGATGTGCTGTTGGCGATGACCTACGAGTATGGCGAAGGCGAAACCGAGGCCTATCTGATCGGCCCCGGCTTCGACCTGAAAGTGCCCGGCTTCAACTACGTCACCCTGAACATTTTCCGCCGCCAGACCGAAGGCCCGCGCCCCGGCGATGGTGTCTGGCAGATCACCCCCGCGTGGTCCTACAGCTTTGCGCTGGGCAATTCCGATGTGCTGATCGACGGCTACCTCGACTGGGTCGTCGACAACGACGAAAACTCGCGCGGCACCTACCACGCCAACCTGCACATCAATCCGCAGATCAAATACGACCTCGGCAAAGCCATGGGCTGGAGCCAGAAACAGCTGTACGTCGGCACCGAGTACAGCTACTGGAAGAACAAATACGGCATCGAAAACAGCCACGCGTTCGATACCAACCAGAACACCGCCAGCCTGCTGCTGAAGGTGCACTTCTGAGATGGCCCGCAACCGTGCGCCATGCTTGCCGTCGGTGCTCTGTTGCGGGGCACTTGAGCGTTGGCCGAGGAGTCAGTATTCTCCGCGGCCTTCCGAATTCGCTCTAAAAAAAAGCCTGAATTCAATTTCTGACCGAAAAGCCAACTTATCCCGGCTGCGGTCAGTCCTGAGGCATCCCGAAAACACGCTCGTCGACTGTTTTTCAGCAGCCGAACGGGCGTTTTTTGGTTTTTCAAAAGCCTTGGCGCAGCTTTTGCTACCAGCATTCAAAGCTGACCGATCGGATGAAATTTGCGGTACGAAAAAAGGCGCCACATCAGAGCGCCGATCTTAAAAAAATAACGTGGAACACCTACTTTGGGAGCAACCGAATGAAACGTATGTGCACCAGCCTGATGCTGGCCGGATCGATGTTCGCCGGCGGCCAGGCGATGGCCGAAGGCCTGCTGCAGTGGCAGAACAACAGCCTGACCTACCTGTATGGCAAGGACTTCCAGGTCAACCCGCGCATTCAGCAGACCGTGACCTTCGAGCACGCCGATGCCTGGAAGTATGGGGACAACTTCCTGTTCATCGACAAGATCTTCTACAACGGCAAGGATGATGGCGGCGTCGGCTCCAACACCTACTACGGCGAGCTCAGCCCGCGCCTGTCGTTCGGCAAGATCTTCGATCAGAAACTGGCCTTTGGTCCGGTGACTGACGTGCTGCTGGCCATGACCTACGAGTTCGGTGAAGGCGATACCGAGTCGTACCTGATCGGTCCGGGCTTCGACCTGGCGATTCCAGGCTTCGATTACTTCCAGCTGAACTTCTACCAGCGTCACACCCAGGGCGCACGCGCCGGTGACAATGTCTGGCAGATCACCCCGGTGTGGTCCTACACCATCCCGGTGGGCAAATCGAACATCCTCATCGACGGCTTCATGGACTGGGTGGTCGACAACGACTCCAATTCCAAGGGCGACTACCACGCCAACCTGCACTTCAACCCGCAGGTCAAATACGACCTGGGCAAGGCGCTGAATTTCGGCGAGAAGCAGTTGTATGTCGGTGTCGAGTACGACTACTGGTCGGACAAGTACGGGATCAAGGACAGCCAGTACTTCAAGACCGATCAGAGCACCACAAGCTTCCTGGTCAAGTTCCACTTCTGACCCTGAAAGCTTCGCGAGCAGGCTCGCTCCCACATTCAGACCGAGTTCCAATGTGGGAGCGAGCCTGCTCGCGAAGGCCTCACCGCAGATTTCAGGCAGGAGCCACCGCTTCCGATATCCGCAAAAACCGGCACAGCTCCTCGCGCTTGGCCAACGCATCCCGCCGCCCCAACTCGATCAACTCGCTGCAATACCCCGCCTCGAACAGCAGGTAACTGAGCACCCCCGCCCCGCTCGTCTTCGTCGCCCCCGGCCCACGCAGAAACAGGCGCAAAGCCGCCGGTAACTCCTGGCGATGCCGCGCGGCGATTTCGTCGATCGGCTGACTCGGCGCAATCACCAGCACTTCCACGGGCGCCACACCCAGCGCGCGAGTGGGTGTGCCGGCCGGGAGCAAATGACTGAACTGATTCAGACGCTGCAGCAACTCGATATCGCTCTCCAGACTGTCGATGAACGTGCTGTTGAGCATGTGCCCGCCAATCTGCGCCAGAGTCGGTTGCTGGCCGCTGTAGGCGCGCTCCAGCGGCTGCTGCGGATCGACGCCGCGCGGGTTGCCGCTGACGCCCACCACCAGCACGCGACTGGCCCCCAGATGCAGCGCCGGGCTGATCGGCGCCGACTGGCGCACTGCGCCGTCACCGAAATATTCCTCGCCGATTTTCACTGGCGCGAACAACAGCGGAATCGCCGAACTGGCCAACAGGTGATCGACCGACAATTGCGTCGGCACGCCAATACGGCGGTGCCGCAGCCAGGCGTCGATGGTGCCGCCGCCCTGATAGAACGTCACCGCTTGCCCCGATTCGTAGCCAAAAGCGGTCACCGCTACCGCGTGCAATTGCTTGCGCGCGATGGATTCGGCGATGCCGGGCAGGTGCAGTTTTTCCTCGAGCAGCTCGCGCAGCGGCGAACTGTTGAGCAACGCCACCGGCATCTGCCGACCGAGGCCGAGCAGGCTGTGGCTGACAAAACGGCTGGCCTGATGGATGACCCCGGGCCAGTCGCTGCGCAACACGCGGTGGCTGCGAAAGCCCTGCCAGAACTGGGTCAGGCGTTCGATGGCAGCGCGAAAATCCATGGCACCGCTGGCCAGGCTGACCGCATTGATCGCCCCGGCCGAGGTGCCGACGATCACCGGAAACGGATTGTCCGCACCGACCGGCAGCAACTCGGCAATCGCCGCCAGCACCCCGACCTGATAAGCCGCCCGAGCCCCGCCGCCGGAAAGAATCAAACCTGTGACCGGTTCAGCAGGACTCATCGCAACACTCCACAGTGCTTGTCAGTACGGGTGAATCAACGACGCTTGGGATAAAGCTTCGGCTCGCCCGGTGGGCGACTCTTGAAGCGCCGATGCGCCCACAGATACTGCTCGGGGCAGGCACGCAAAGCACTCTCGACCCACTGATTGATGCGGATGCAATCGGCCTCCTCGCTCTCGCCGGGGAAATCTTCCAGCGGCGGATGAATCACCAGACGATAACCACTGCCGTCGGCCAGACGTTCCTGAGTGAACGGCACCACCAGCGCTTTGCCCAGCCGTGCAAACTTGGTCGTCGCAGTGACGGTGGCGGCCTGAATGCCGAACAGCGGCACGAAGATGCTCTGCTTGGCGCCGTAATCCTGATCCGGCGCATACCAGATCGCCCGTCCCGAGCGCAGCAGTTTGAGCATGCCGCGCACGTCATCGCGCTCCACCGCCAGCGAATCGAGATTGTGCCGCTCGCGGCCACGGCGCTGGACGAAGTCGAACAAGGGGTTTTTGTGTTCGCGGTACATGCCGTCTATGGTGTGCTGCTGGCCGAGCAGCGCCGCGCCGATTTCCAGGGTGGTGAAATGCGCGGCCATGAGGATCACGCCTTTGCCTTCGCGCTGGGCTTTCTGCAGATGTTCAAGGCCTTCGACGTGGGCCAGTTTCGCCAGACGCTCGCGCGACCACCACCAGCTCATCGCCATCTCGAAGAAGGCGATGCCGGTGGAGGCGAAGTTTTCCTTGAGCAGGCGTTTGCGCTCAGCGGCGGATTTTTCCGGGAAGCACAACTCAAGATTGCGCCGGGCGATGGTTCGCCGGTCGCTGGCGACGCGATACATCAACGCGCCCAAAACTCGACCGATGGTCAGCAGCGCCGGATACGGCAACTGCACGATCAGCCACAAAAGCCCCAGGCCGCACCAGAGCGGCCAGAAGCGCGGAGCAAGATATGCTTTTCGAAAACGCGGGCGATCCATTAAAGCTTCCGTAAATACAGTGGCCGCGCATTCTACATCGTTCGACCCGGCTTGCGGCTCGCGGGCGTTCTCGTTATAAGTCTCGGCACTTTTAGTGACAAGCCGTTGTATGCCGACATGAGCCAAACCGACCCGTTAGACCAAGATCCCGTATTCCAGCTCAAGGGCAGCATGCTGGCCATCACTGTGCTGGAACTGGCCCGTAACGACCTCGAAAGCCTCGATCGGCAATTGGCCGCCAAAGTCGCCCAGGCGCCGAATTTTTTCAGCAATGCACCGCTGGTTCTGGCTCTGGACAAACTGCCGCCGAATCAGGGCGCGGTTGACCTGCCGGGGCTGATGCGCGTCTGCCGTCAGCACGGTCTGCGTACCCTGGCCATTCGCGCCAGCCGCATCGAAGACATCGCCGCCGCCATCGCCATCGACATCCCCGTGCTACCGCCCTCCGGCGCCCGCGAGCGTCCGCTGGAGACGCCGGAAGCCGAAGTCAAAAAGAAGCCGGAAAAGCCGCCTGAGCCGACCGTCAAACCGACCCGCGTAATCACCACGCCAGTACGTGGTGGCCAGCAGATATATGCCCAGGGTGGCGATCTGGTCGTGGTCTCATCGGTCAGTCCGGGGGCGGAACTTCTCGCCGATGGCAACATCCATGTATACGGCCCGATGCGCGGCCGTGCGCTGGCCGGCGTCAAAGGTGACACCAAGGCACGGATTTTCTGTCAGCAATTGAGCGCTGAACTGATCTCCATCGCCGGTCATTACAAGGTCTCCGAGGATTTGCGTCGCGATCCGATGTGGGGCTCGGGCGTCCAGGTCAGCCTGTCAGGCGACGTGTTGAACATCATTCGGCTTTAACGGATACTGCCGCATTTTCCAAGCATCTCTAAAACGTAGCGAAAACGGCTCAAACGAAGTAGGAAAAAGGCCCAAAGCCAAATTCCAGCCAAGGCTGTCCGACTGCAGTAGTTTTCAAGAGATGTTTTTCAGGGGCTGAACAGTCCTTCTTCCTTAGGGGTGAAACACCTTGGCCAAGATTCTCGTGGTTACATCCGGCAAGGGTGGTGTGGGTAAGACCACCACCAGCGCCGCTATCGGTACCGGTCTCGCTCTGCGCGGCCACAAAACAGTGATCGTCGACTTCGACGTGGGCTTGCGTAACCTCGACCTGATCATGGGTTGCGAGCGCCGCGTGGTGTATGACTTCGTCAACGTGGTAAACGGCGAAGCCAACCTGCAACAGGCACTGATCAAAGACAAGCGCCTGGAAAACCTCTACGTACTGGCGGCCAGCCAGACCCGCGACAAAGACGCGCTGACCGTCGAAGGCGTGGAAAAAGTCCTGATGGAGCTCAAGGAACAATTCGAGTTCGTCGTCTGCGACTCCCCGGCGGGCATCGAGAAAGGTGCGCACCTGGCCATGTATTTCGCCGATGAAGCGATCGTCGTGACCAACCCGGAAGTCTCCTCGGTACGTGACTCGGACCGCATGCTCGGCCTGCTGGCGAGCAAATCGCGCCGTGCCGAACGTGGCGAAGAGCCGATCAAGGAACACCTGCTGATCACCCGCTACCACCCGGAGCGTGTCGAAAAGGGCGAGATGCTTGGCGTTGAAGACGTCAAGGAGATCCTCTCGGTGACCCTGCTCGGCGTCATTCCGGAATCCCAGGCGGTACTCAAGGCTTCCAACCAGGGCGTGCCGGTGATTCTCGACGACCAGAGCGATGCCGGTCAGGCTTACAGCGATACCGTCGACCGCCTGCTGGGCAAAGAAAAAGCCCACCGATTCCTCGATGTCGAGAAGAAGGGATTCTTCGAGCGCCTGTTTGGAGGTAGGTAATGAACCTTTTTGACTTCTTTCGTGCCAACAAAAAGCCAAGTACCGCCTCGGTAGCGAAAGAGCGTCTACAGATCATCGTGGCGCATGAGCGCGGCCAGCGCAGCACGCCGGATTACCTGCCAGCCTTGCAGAAGGAACTGGTCGACGTGATCCGCAAGTACGTCAACATCGGCAACGACGACGTACATGTTGCACTGGAAAGCCAGGGCAGTTGCTCGATTCTGGAACTCAACATCACCCTGCCCGATCGCTGAGTCGATTTGGCAGTCGCTACGGCGGCTCGGGCTGTTGATGCTCGTGTAGGAGCTGCCGAAGGCTGCGATCTTTTGATCTTCAAAGTCAAAAGATCGCAGCCTTCGGCAGCTCCTACAGAGTTATCAGCAGTCCCGAGCCGCCGTTGGCATTTGTTACGAGGCTGTTTTAATGCCGCTGTCCAACATCCGCATCATCCATGAGGACGCCGCCGTACTGGTGGTCGACAAACCGACCCTGCTGCTCTCGGTGCCCGGTCGCGCTGACGACAACAAGGACTGCCTGATTACCCGCCTGCAGGAAAACGGCTACCCGGAAGCGCGCATCGTTCATCGCCTGGACTGGGAAACCTCCGGCATCATCCTGCTGGCCCGTGACGCCGACACTCATCGCGAACTGTCGCGGCAGTTTCACGACCGCGAAACCGAAAAAGCCTACACCGCTTTGGCCTGGGGTCAGCCGGAGCTGGACAGCGGCAGCATCGATCTGCCCCTGCGCTACGACCCACCGACCAAGCCACGGCATGTCGTCGATCACGAATTCGGCAAGCATGCGCTGACCTTCTGGAAGGTGCTGGAACGTTGCGGCGACTGGTGCCGTGTCGAACTGACACCGATTACCGGCCGCTCGCATCAACTGCGCGTGCACATGTTGTCGATCGGCCATCCGCTGCTCGGTGACGGACTCTACGCCCACGAGCAAGCGCTGGCGGCCTGGCCGCGTCTGTGCCTGCACGCGAGCATGCTCAGCTTCACTCATCCGCAGACCGGCGAGCGCCTGCGCTTCGAGTGCCCGGCTCCGTTCTGAATTGCGTGAATACTTTGGAAGCCCTTCCTGGTGAAGGGCTTTTTTGTCCTGCCAAAAATCCACCGGCAATATATTGACGTAAAGAACTGTCATAAAATTGTAATCAAATATAAAATCATGGCACTTCGATATCAGGCAGGAGGCCTTTCCGTGTTCTGCAGCAAAACACTTCAATCCGAATACCCGATCATCTACGCATTCGGTAACACGACCCTGCACTTGAGCGAAGCACCCAGCATCCAGGCACGCCAGGCCCTGGAGCAGCTCATTAAAAAACGCCGCGCGCACAAACTGACCCGAGCCAGCGCACCGTTATCGTCCTGTGACACACCACTATTTGCCAAGGTCCAGCCATTGGACACGTTCAAGGCAAAGGTGCGGGTGAGCCTGAACAAACCGCAACGCAACGGGCGCTTCGACTGGCCGCTCGAAGAACTGATGAATTCCCTCGAAGCTCAGCGCCGGGGCGTGGAGATGCCTCCACTGAAGGGCTATGGCTATACCCGCAGCAGACTAGGCCTGACCGAGGAGTTCTTCCTGCTGACTCACCTGCTCGAAGGCCATATGGATGGGGCCGAGTGCATCAGACGCAATCCCGAAAACATCGAAGCCTTTATCCTCGACGCGTTTCAACTGCTCAGCTCGCTCGCCAGCAAGAACATCACCCACATGGATTTCTGGGTGGGCAACATCATGGTGCCCGAGCAAACGCAAAGGCCACTCAAAGCCATCGACTTTGAAAACTGCTTCGCAGGCCCGACCGCGCACGCAAGTGAAACACTCGGTTTTCAACTCGGCTTCTTCTATCGTCGGGATATCTACAAATTCATCACCGAAGCCGCCTACGATCGCCTGGTAGATCAATACCTCAGTGCACTGCCTGGCTTATCGAGAGACAGGTTCGAGGCTGTCTATCAGTTGAGCAAACATGAATACGTCGGTCGCAAGCAACGCCGTGAAGTCTTCCTCTCTGGCAGATTGATCACCGGTTGACGCCCTCCCTGGCAACACTTTGAAGCAAGTGCCCGGCCTGCAAATCAGCGGAGCAATACGGTAAACTCGCGCCCCCCGCCGTATGGAGCCGCTTATGCGCGAAGCCTTCCCCCCCTGGAAAAAGTACCGCACCAGCTGCTCTACCTGATCTATGGCGACAAAGACGTTTATCGGCGCGAGGCAAAATTCAGCATCCTCACCGCCCTGGCACAACTGCAGCCAGGTGAATCATTGTGCATCCGAGTCCTGACCGATCATCCGCAGGACTATGCCGGCTGGCCGGTCGATACCGTCCCTTTGAGCGAGCAGACCCTGATCCAGTGGCAGGGCGAGAACGGCTACCACCACCGCCGCAAAGCGTGCGCCATTGCGCTGGGCCTGACACTCGCCGAAAAAACCCTGTTTGTCGACACCGATACGCTGTTTCTCGGTTCGCCGCACCGGCTGTTCAGCATGATCACGCCCGGCCGTTACGTGATGGACCGCTTCGAATATGACTGGAGTTACGTCTGTAACCGGGCGGACTACGAAAGACTCGCGCGCTGCCTGCAAGTCCACGGCATCTCGTCGACGAACAGCTTCAAGCTCTACAACAGCGGCTTGTGCGGCGTCACCGATGGCGATGCAGCGCTGCTGGAGAAATCGGTCCGGCTGATCGATGAGTGGACGCAGGGTTCGTTCGACATCCATACGATCGAACAGATTGCACTGTCTTTTGCCATGCGCGACCAGCCGATCCAGGAAGCGAAGAAATTCATCTATCACTACTTCGCCGACAAGAACTTCTTCCACGCCATGCAGAAACATTTTTTCGCCCGTTACGGCGAGGCCTTCCACCCCGAACTGCCAGAGCTGTGCAACGAGGTTCCGCGCAGCAAACCCGTTCCCTCAACCTGGGAGCGCCTGCGCATCAAGTGGAAGCTGCGCAAAAAGCGCGGCGGCATGAAGAAAGTCGGCCGGGCGTTGCTGTTCGGCAGTGCTGCACCTGCCCACCCGTATTACGAGATCTGCCGTCACGAATGGTGGGAATCGGCGTCGCGGGAAATCCTGCGTTGGGACAGCGTCACGCAAAAGGCCTTCTTCGGCAGCGGCAAGGGCTGGCCGAAGCACCTGCCGAAACCCGCCAGAAAGGATGATCAACAAGCCATCATTGCCTACCTGCGCAAGCGCATCGATCAGCACTCCTGAGCGTGCTTGCGCAAACCACTTGCCCAATGGCGCTGAGTGATGCGTTAAACTGCCGCCCATTGCTGTCTGGAGTTTCTTATGCGCGCAGAGTTGAACCAGGGCCTGATCGACTTTCTCAAGGCCTCCCCTACCCCGTTCCACGCCACCGCCAGCCTCGTTCAGCGTCTGGAGGCCGCCGGTTATGTGCGCCTCGACGAGCGCGAGCCATGGTCCACCGAGGCCAACGGCCGCTATTACGTTACCCGTAACGACTCCTCGATCGTCGCGATCAAAATGGGCCGCAACTCGCCACTGCACGACGGTATCCGTCTGGTCGGCGCTCACACCGACAGCCCGTGTCTGCGGGTCAAGCCGCAACCGGAACTGCAACGTCAGGGCTTCTGGCAACTGGGCGTCGAAGTCTACGGCGGCGCGCTGCTGGCGCCGTGGTTCGACCGCGATCTGTCGCTGGCCGGCCGCGTGACCTTCCGCCGTGACGGCAAGGTCGAGAGTCAGTTGATCGACTTCAAGGCACCCATCGCGATCATTCCCAACCTGGCCATTCACCTCAACCGTGAAGCCAACCAGGGCTGGGCGATCAACGCGCAGACCGAACTACCGCCGATCCTGGCGCAATTCGCCGGTGACGAGCGCGTCGATTTCCGCGCCGTGCTCACCGACCAACTGGCCCGCGAACACGGTTTGAACGCCGACGTGGTGCTGGATTACGAGCTGAGTTTCTACGACACGCAAAGCGCTGCGGTGATCGGCCTGAACGGCGATTTCATTGCCGGTGCGCGTCTGGACAACCTGCTGTCGTGCTACGCCGGCCTGCAAGCGTTGCTCACCGCCGAAACCGACGAGACCTGCGTGCTGGTCTGTAACGACCACGAAGAAGTCGGCTCGTGCTCGGCGTGCGGTGCCGACGGCCCGATGCTCGAACAGACTCTGCGCCGCCTGCTGCCAGAAGGCGACGAGTTCGTCCGCACGATTCAGAAATCCCTGCTGGTCTCCGCCGACAACGCCCACGGCGTGCATCCCAACTATGCAGACAAGCACGACGCCAATCACGGCCCGAAACTCAACGCCGGCCCGGTGATCAAGGTCAACAGCAACCAGCGCTACGCCACCAATAGCGAAACTGCCGGTTTCTTCCGCCATCTGTGCATGGCCGAAGAAGTCCCGGTGCAAAGCTTCGTGGTGCGCAGCGACATGGGCTGCGGCTCGACGATTGGCCCGATCACCGCCAGCCATCTGGGCGTGCGCACCGTCGACATCGGCCTGCCGACCTTCGCCATGCATTCGATTCGCGAGCTGTGCGGCAGCCATGACCTGGCGCATCTGGTCAAAGTGCTCAGTGCGTTCTATGCCAGCCGTGAATTGCCGTAACGGCTGACAAGCTTCGCGAGCAGGCTCGCTCCCACAATGGAATGCCATTCACCTGTGGGAGCGAGCCTGCTCGCGAAATCGCCTGTGCAGACAGCAGAATCCTCCCGGCCTGATGCATTCCTGAGCCACATCACACCCCGCCTCGAAAACCCGCCTAGACTGCAAACATCCCCCACAGACAAGGCAGTCTTCATGATCTCGATGTCCTCCTTCCACGCCATGCTCATTCCCATCCTCAGCGGAATGATCCTGCTGGCCATCGGCTTCAACTTCCGCGACAAGAACGCCGGGGTGTTCGCCATGTGGATCGGCATGCTGATGATCCTCGCCACGGTGGTCTACAAGATCCTCGCCAAACTCAACGAATGACCGCGCCCGGCTCGCATTGAGCCAAAGGGCCTCGTACACTCCAGCGCATCCGCCTATCGCGAGGTTGTCTTCTGGTGTTCGCTCGTCTTTTTGCTTTGCCCGGTCTGCTGCTTGTCTGCCTGATGACGCTGCTGCCGCTGGCGCCCGCCCAAGCGGTCGGTCTGCCCGGCCTGCTCAACACTTCCAAACCGCAGCCTGAAGCCGTGGAACCCCTCGGCCAGTCACTGGACGAAGTGATCAAGTCGCTGGAAAACGACAAGCAACGCGCGCAGTTGCTCAGCGATCTGAAGAAGCTGCGCGACGCTACGAAGAAAGCTCAAGCCACCCCCGAAGAAGGCGTGCTGGGCCTGATCGGCGGCACCCTCGCCAGCTTCGAAAAACAGTTTTCCGGCGCCGACAGCCCGCTCACCCGCTGGTCCAACGAATTCGATCTGGCCAAGGACGAACTGACCAGCAAGCTGCTGCCGGCCAATGAATGGCTGCCGATCATTTTCGGTTTCGCGGTGATCCTGATGGTCTGGAGCCTGCTCGCCGCCGCGCTGATCTGGCTCAGCCACCGCGTGCGTCTGCGCTTCGGCCTCACCGAAGAACTGCCGCAACACCCCAAGGCCCTCGACATGCTGCGCTTTGCCCTGCGCAAGCTCGGGCCGTGGCTGATCGCATTGGTGATGACGGTGTACATGAGCTACGTGCTGCCGTCTTCGCTGGGCAAAAGCCTGGCGATGGTGCTGGCCTATGCCTTGGTGGTCGGCACCTGTTTCTCGGCGATCTGCGTGATCGCCTTCTCCCTGCTCGACGGCCCGCATCGCCATCGCGCGCTGTACATCCTGCGTCATCAGGCGTTTCGGCCGCTGTGGCTGATCGGCAGCTTCGCCGCGTTCGGTGAAGCGCTGAGCGATCCGCGTCTGGTCGAGAGCCTGGGCGTACATCTGGCGCACACCGCCGCGACCACGGCCAATGTGCTTGCGGCGCTGTCGACCGGCCTGTTCATTCTGCGATTCCGCCGACCGATCGCGCACCTGATCCGCAACCAACCGCTGTCACGCCGCCTGACCCGCCGCGCCCTCAGCGACACCATCGAGATCCTCGGCACCTTCTGGTACGTGCCGGCACTGGTGCTGGTCGGCATCTCGCTGTTCGCCACGTTTGTCTCCGCCGGCGACACCAGCACCGCGCTGCGCCAGTCGCTGATCTGCACGGTGCTGCTGGTGTTGTGCATGGTTATCAACGGCCTCGTGCGCCGCCATTCGCTGAAACCGCAACGCGGGCCGAAACGCCATGCGCTGTATTCGGAGCGACTGAAAAACTTCTTCTACACCCTGACGCATTTGCTGGTGTGGCTGATCTTCATCGAACTGGGCCTGCGCGTCTGGGGCCATTCGCTGATCGCGTTCGCCGAAGGCGATGGCCATGACATCAGCGTCAAACTGTTCAGCCTGATCGGCACGCTGATTTTCTCCTGGCTGATCTGGATCCTCGCCGACACCGCCGTGCACCACGCCCTCACCCGCTCGCGCAAAGGCCTGGCGAATGCACGGGCGCAGACGATGATGCCGTTGATCCGCAACGTGCTGTTCGTGGCGATTTTCATCATCGCGCTGATCGTCGCGTTGGCGAACATGGGCATGAACGTCACACCGCTGCTGGCCGGTGCCGGCGTGATCGGTCTGGCCATCGGCTTCGGCGCGCAGTCGCTCGTCGCTGACCTGATCACCGGCCTGTTCATCATCATCGAAGACTCGCTGGCCATCGACGACTACGTCGACGTTGGCGGCCACCTCGGCACCGTCGAAGGTCTGACCATCCGCACCGTACGCCTGCGCGACATCGACGGCATCGTCCACACCATCCCGTTCAGCGAAATCAAAAGCATCAAGAACTACTCGCGGGAATTCGGCTACGCGATCTTCCGCGTCGCCGTGCCATACAACATGGAAATCGACGACGCGATCAAACTGATGCGCGACGTCGGCCAGAAGATGCGCAGCGATCCGTTGCAGCGCCGCAATATTTGGTCGCCGCTGGAGATTCAGGGTGTGGAAAGTTTCGAGTCCGGCAGCGCGATTCTGCGCGCACGGTTCAAGACTGCGCCGATCAAGCAGTGGGAAGTTTCCCGGGCGTTCAATTTGTCGCTGAAAAGGCAACTGGATGAGGCGGGGCTGGATCTGGCGACACCAAGGATGAGTGTGCAGGTGATTACGCCTGGGGTGGAAATCAAAAAGGAAAGCTGAACAGAGATGGCCCCCTATTGGCAGGTAATACCAATAGGGGGCTAGTTTTATCTGGCTTTGAAACCAGGTTTTCCTTCGGCGGCCCGCCACCTTTTGACTTCCGCCACAATATTTTCCGGACCGCTTTTCCCCGATTCTGGGTAGTAGATCAAATCGGAACCCGCTGGATGTTCGCTCAGTCGTTCAAACTCCATTACAGCTGAGGTTTGCCCCTTCTCAGTCGCGTAATCCGATTGGTATATCTTTTGTACGAAATGCAAGAATTGCTCTTCGGACATTTCATTGATCATTAATTTTTTCATTACTCGCCTCCCTTATGAACTGCCAAATGCTGTTTCGGAGTTAGCAACCGCAGGTTGTCAATATCGTACAACTGCCCACCATCCGATAACGATGAGACGTGGTGCAACTCAAACTTCACTCGTTTACCAACCCGATCGCCCGCTTTCACATACGGTGATCGGCCTTTGCTCATTGCACTGAGACTACCTGGATCAAACGACATCGCCAGTTCCGCATCAGCGGCCACCGCTTTCCAGAAAGTCTCCCTGAATGCCCTGAAATCCTTGAAATTCTTGCCTCGCAATTGATCTGCAATTTTTGAGGGAATTGCCGCCCCCTCACCTTGCGTAGCCGCCTCCAGCCATCCACCCGCAACCGGCGCTCCATGACCACTCGCCACCCCTGGATCATTGCGTCGATCCCGGAACATGACGTACTGCGGTGGCAGGCCCGATTCCGACGGGAAGACCAGAATGAAGTCGTCGAAACGAATGCTGCCCCGCCCTGGGTGAGCGTCGATCCGTCCTTCAATCGGCACGAGGTTGCCGCCGATATATCGCGGTGGGGACGGATTCTCGATGGGGAACAGCGTTGAACTGTCTGCCGGCGTTACTGCGGGAGTCCAGACCGCGGTTGTCGGCGGGATGTCATTGAGGGTCGCGCTGTAAGTGTTGTTCCCTGCGTTGAAACCAGCTGCAACCACGCGAACGCCGGAAGGCCGTTTTGTCCCCGCTACCGGAACGACAAGCAGTTCGGCGAGAGAGCCCGTCAGCGGACGGGCGCTCAAACGTACCGGCAGATTCAGTCGTGCTCTTTCGCTTGCCAGCCTGTCCAGATCAGGCAGTTGACCGGGCAGCAGATCTGCCAGTGGGAGGCTGAGCAGAAAGCGTTCAGGCAACTCTCCATTGCCCAACACCGGGGAATAGACAAACGCACTCCCCCCCACCATCAGCCCGGACGCCGCGCCGGCAGCTACCTCCGATAAACCGGCCACCGCCGCGCGAATCGAAGCGGCAAAACCCGCCATCAGGTTGTCTGCAATCGCGACCGCACCAGCGGACGTCGCAAATACCAGTTGGGCGTGGCTGGTATTGCCCTGAAAGCGCAACAGGCTACTGTGCCCACCGGAGGTGTCCTGCCAGCGCTTTTCCTCAGCAACCCTGCGTGCTTCGGCCTCAGCCTCAAGCGCTGCCTGTTCCTCGGCACGCTTGCGCTCTAGTGCCTCAGCCGCCAAACGGGCCTGTTCCTCTTCGAGCCGCCTGATTTCATCGGCCGCGGCCTGCCGCGCCAGCTCCTCCGCCTGCCGCCGCGCCTGCTCTTGAGCGACGCGGGCCTGTTCCTGTGCAACCTGCCCGGCGTATTCCGCCGCCAACCGCGCCTGCTCCTGAGCGATCCGCTCGGCTTCCTGCGCTTGCACCACGGCAATCATGCCCTTGACCGTGGCCGACTGGCTGTTCAACACGCCAATGCCCTCAACCAGTAACTTGGCGTTGAACAGAGCGCTATAAGCCTGCCGTACGCTGACGCTGGCGCTTCGCCGATTGACTTGCGGTAAGCGGCCTCCGTTGAAAAAGGTTTCAACCTGGGCGTGGCCGAAACGTTCGATGGCCACGTCCTTGGCCACCAAAAGCGCACCAAACTTCCTGGCGATCAGGGAATCCCTGAATTGCATCTCCCGCGCCAGCGCATCCAAAGGCGGCAAGACACTTTGATCACCTGCCGCCCTCGCTTCTGCCAGTTCATTTTCAATGACCTGAGCAATATTCCTGGAAGTATCTTTATAGATACTTTCCATATCGAGTATTTCACCCAACGGCGCAAAGTTAATGCCTGGTCCCGAGCCGTCCCCTGCACCTAAATAATGTAAATATTCATCTTGTTTATCCGGACGCACAACAATCGGCGGAAGCGTTATTCCATTACGCTGCATTTATAAGTCCTCCATGGACAATAGTTTTGTCGCACTGACCCGTTACCCTCAAACAGCCAATAACGTGACCGGCACCTGGAGAAATTTATGGAAATAGATGTTGTGCGGTGCGGTACATGGTTATCGCCCGCGTTTTATCTGTCACGCCGGACGAAACTGATAAAGCGGTAGGAGTTTTCGCTGATAACTTATGCTCAAACGTAAATCTGTCGGAGCGCATAGCGCTTTCCGGACCCGATCGCACTTGCGTGCAAAGCCTTTGTCACAGGCAAGGAAGCCAACAACAATAATCAAGGAGAAGCCCATGCAACTGACGCGCATTGCCCAGACCCTTTTGCTCACCCTGGTCGCCAGCCACGCCAGTGCCGCGACGATGGACAGCGCCCGCACGCGCATCGCCGAGCAGGCGCAGAAGCTCGAGCCGGAGCTGCTGGAAACCCGCCGCGACCTTCACGCTCATCCAGAACTTGGCAACACTGAAAAACGCACCGCTGAACTGGTCGCCAAACAGCTGCAAGCCATGGGCCTGGAAGTGAAAACCGGCGTCGCCCGCACCGGCGTTGTCGCCATTCTCAAAGGCGCCCTGCCCGGCCCGACCGTCGCCCTGCGCGCCGACATGGACGCGCTGCCGGTCAAGGAAATCTCCGACTTGCCGTTCGCTTCAAAAGCCAAAGGCACGTATCTCGACAAGGAAGTCGACGTCATGCACGCCTGCGGCCACGACGCCCACACCGCCATCCTGCTCAGCGCGGCGAAAATTCTGACGGGCATGCGCGACACCCTGCCCGGCACCGTGGTGTTCTACTTCCAGCCCGCCGAAGAAGGCCCGAGCGACTTCATTCCCGACGGCAAAAACACCTGGGGCGCGAAGATGATGGTCGAGGAAGGCGTAATGAAATCGCCGAAACCAGACGCGGTGTTCGGGCTGCACGTCTGGGCCGGCGTCCCCGCAGGCCAGATCGCCTACCGCCCCGGCCCGACCCTGGCCAGCTCCGACGACCTGCGCATCAAGATCCACGGCAAACAAACCCACGCCGGCCGCCCCCGGGATGGCATCGACCCAATCACCGTCGGCGCGCAAACCATCGTCGGCCTGCAAACCGTGGTCAGCCGCCGCACCGACATTTCCTCTTACCCGTCGGTGGTCAGCATCGGCACCATCAACGGCGGCACCCGCTACAACATCATCCCCGAATCACTCGACATGACCGGCACCATCCGCTCCTACGACTACGGCATCCGCCAGAAACTGCACAGCGACGTACGCCAGACCATCGAGAAAATCGCCGAAAGCGGCGGCGCCAAAGCCGACGTCACCATCATCGAAAAATACGACCCGACGATTAACAACCCGGCACTGACCGAGAAAATGCTGCCGACATTGAAGTGGGCGGCCAAGGATGATGTGGTGCAGGGACCGCTGGTGGGTGGGGCGGAAGATTTCTCGTTCTTCGCCAAAGAGGCGCCGGGATTGTTTGTGTTTCTCGGGGTTACGCCGCGGGATCAGGACATGAGCAAGGCCGCGCCGAATCACAATCCGGGGTTCTTTGTGGATGAGTCGGCGCTGGTGGTTGGGGTGAGAACATTGGCGTCGTTGGCGACGGATTATCTGTATGGGAATGCGGCGGTGGGCAAGTAGGAAGGGGTGACTGTGGGGGCGCTTTCGCGAGCAGACTCGCTCCCACAGGGATTAAGTACATCCGACAGAGATTGGTCGGCTGACAGGCCGCCTTCGCGAGCAGGCTCGCTTCCCACAGAAAAGCGAAAGCAAAAACAAAAGATCGCAGCCTTCGGCAGCTCCTACACACGATGAGCGTTAGCTCGAGCACCGCTTTTGATCTTGATCTCGGAGCCCGTCGGCAGGCTGAGTGGAGGGATTGATCCGGGCGTGGGAGCGCAGCGACCGTACGACGCAGTCGTACACAGCGAGTGTAGGTGCAGCGAAGCAAACCGGAGCCGCTGCGCCAGGATCGATCCCGCAGAAGGAACCCCGAGCCCCAGCGAGCGGGCCGAACGTCAGGGCGCAGCCTTTTGGTTACTTTTTGGCGTTTGAAAAAGTGACCCGCCGTAAGGGCGGAACCATAAGAAGCCGTTACCGCAGCAACGGATATTCACCCAAACCTCCAAAACCTGGTCGGCCCAAAGGCCGCCAAGGTCAAAAAAGATCAAACCACATCAACCCCTACGTGAATCGCATCATGCCGCCAAAACTCCAGATCACAATCAATCAGCCGCCCATGCTGATCATAATTGACCCGAGCAATCCTCAATCCCGGACTCCCCACCGACACCCGCAAAGCCGCCGCCGCATCGACAGATAAAGACGTAGGCACAATCTCAAACCGCACCCGCCCATAGTGCAAATCGAAATGCCGCGCATACAACTCAGTGATCGACTGATTCAAATCAAACTCAAGAATCCCCGGAAAAAACTGCGGATTCAGGTAGTGCTCGACATACAACACCAGTCGCCCATCAATCCGCCGCGAGCGGCAAATCTGGATCACGCTCGACAACGCCGGCAGCTGCAACCACGCACACACCGCCGCCGAAGCCGGCTGCAACCGCGCCGAAATCACCTCGGTCGACGGCTCACGCCCCTGCGCACTGACCATCGCGTGAAAATGACTGCGCTGCATCAGGTTGTACGCCAGACGCGGCGGCGACACGAACCAGCCGCGCCGCTCCTCACGATAAATCTGCCCTTGCGCCTCCAATTGCAACAGCGCTTCACGCACAGTGATCCGCGTCGTCCCGAACAACTCGCTGAGCTTGCGTTCAGCGGGCAACTTGCTCCCGGCCGCCAGCAAACCATGATTGATCTGCTCCTGCAGCACCTGACCAATCGCTGTCACCGCTTTCGTTGCCTCATCGCGCATCAACGTTACCTATCTGGACTAGACCAGCACTGTTTCAGGGCAAATCCGGGCGCTGCTCAGAGCGCTTTCGTGTGTTGCAAGCCTAGGCAGTGCAGATGACCGACAGATGACAAAAACTACCCAACGGTCGTTTTCACGGCTTGCAATACATCGGCCAAGTCCCTTGCGTATCGGGCCTGCGTCATGGTCTACGCTTGTTTGGCAACCGCCAATCCCGGGCGGAGAAAAGATCAGCCACAAGGCCATCGACATCAAAATGTCATCCAGCCCGCCTAAATTGGCTCAGGTATTGCTGACCTAGACCAACCCAACCGCAATCGCAGCGTTGAACACGACCAAGGAGCTTCGGAATGAAACAGCTTTTCCTGGCAACACTGTTAGGCTCGACCATTGCAATGTGCAGCGCCGCCATGGCGGCCGACACCGATCTGAAAACCCTCGAAGCCGCTGCGAAAGCGGAAGGCGCCGTCAATAGCGTCGGCATGCCCGACAACTGGGCCAACTGGAAAGGCACCTGGGATGATCTGGCTGCGAATTACGGCTTGAAACACATCGACACCGATATGAGTTCGGCTCAGGAAATCGCCAAGTTCGCCGCTGAAAAAGACAACGCCACCGCCGACATCGGCGACGTCGGTGCTGCCTTCGGCCCGATCGCGGTCAAGCAAGGCGTGGTGCAACCGTACAAGCCAAGCACTTGGGATCAGATTCCGGACTGGGCCAAGGACAAGGACGGCAACTGGGCACTGGCCTACACCGGCACCATCGCCTTCATCGTCAACAAGAAGCTGCTGAACGGCTCCGACGTGCCGACCAAATGGGCTGACCTGAAAACCGGTAAATACAAAGTCTCCATCGGCGACGTGAGCACTGCTGCCCAGGCCGCCAACGGTGTCCTCGCTGCCGCACTGGCCAATGGCGGTGACGAGAAAAACATCAAGCCTGCACTGCTGTTGTTCGCCGACCTCGCCAAACAGGGTCGTCTGTCGATGGCCAACCCGACCATCGCCACTATGGAAAAAGGCGAGATTGAAGTCGGCGTGGTCTGGGACTTCAATGGCCTGAGCTACAAAGCCAAGATGGCCAACCCGGATGATTACGTAGTGCTGATTCCATCCGACGGCTCGGTGATTTCCGGCTACACCACGATCATCAACAAGTACGCGAAAAACCCCAATGCCGCCAAGCTGACGCGCGAATATATCTTCAGCGACGCCGGCCAGACCAACCTCGCCCGCGGCAACGCCCGGCCGATCCGCGCCGAACACCTGCAACTGCCGGAAGACGTGAAAGCCAAGCTGCTGCCGAACGAGCAATACAAAAACGTTACGCCAGTCAAGGACGCCGACGCGTGGGAAAAGACCTCCAAAGCCCTGCCGCAGCAGTGGAACGAAGAAGTCATCGTAGAGATGAAGTAATCCTTCATCTGTAGGAGCTGCCGAAGGCTGCGATCTTTTGATCTTGCCCTTTAAAAGCAACATCGAAAGATCGCAGCGTCCGGCAGCTCCGACACAGATTGGTTCCAGATTTGTTTTCGGAGTTCTTGCCCCTATGAAGCACAACGTCATCCTTGTCGTGCTCGACGGCCTCAACTACGAGGTTGCGTGTCACGCCATGGGGCATCTGCAGGCTTATGTTGGCGCAGGACGCGCGGCGCTCTATCAACTGGAGTGCGAATTGCCCGCCCTGTCCCGACCGCTTTACGAATGTATCCTCACCGGCGTGCCACCGATCGGCAGCGGCATCGTCCACAACAATGTCTCGCGCTTGTCCAACCAGCGCAGCATCTATCACTACGCCCGCGATGCCGGGCTGAAAACCGCCGCTGCGGCGTATCACTGGGTCAGCGAGTTGTATAACCGCTCACCGTTCGTGGCTGCGCGCGACCGCCACACCGACGATCCGACATTGCCGATCCAGCACGGGCATTTCTACTGGAACGACCATTATCCGGATTCGCACCTGTTCGCCGACGCGGAGAACCTGCGCCTGCGTCATGCGCCGGATTTCCTCCTGATCCACCCGATGAACATCGACGACGCCGGGCACAAGCACGGCCTCGACAGCTCGCAATACCGCAACAGCGCGCGCTCGGCTGACGTCATCCTCGCCGACTATCTGCAGACCTGGCTCGACGCTGGTTATCAGGTGCTGGTGACCGCCGACCACGGCATGAACAACGATCGCTCGCACAACGGCCTGCTGGCGGAAGAACGTCAGGTGCCGCTGTTCGTCCTCGGCGAGGCGTTCAGCCTCAACCCTGATGTCACACCGAAGCAGACCGAGCTCTGCGGCACGGTTTGCGAGCTGCTCGGCGTGCCCCACGACAAACCTGTGTGCCGGGAGCTGCTCAAGTGAATGCCATGACTCGCGGCAAATGGCTCGCGGCGCTGTGTCTGGTGCCTTTCGCGCTGTTCTTTATCGTCTTCGAAATCGCCCCGCTGGTCTGGGTGATGATCAACAGCCTGGAATCGGAAGAGTCCGGGTGGGGCCTGGCCAATTTCAGCAAGATCTTCGGTTCGAAGTTCTATCGGCAGGCAATCCAGTACAGCCTGGAGATCAGTTTCTGGTCGAGCGTATTCGGCATCATCATCGCCGTGCTTGGTGCGTATTCACTACGCCGCGTCGATTCGAAGCTGCGCAACTTCGTGAATGCCTTCGCCAACATGACCAGCAATTTTGCCGGCGTGCCGCTGGCGTTCGCGTTCATCATCCTGCTCGGTTTCAACGGCAGCATCACCATCATGCTCAAGCAGTCGGGGATCATTCAGGACTTCAACCTGTATTCGAAAACCGGCCTGATCATCCTCTACACCTATTTCCAGATTCCCCTCGGCGTGCTGCTGCTCTATCCGGCTTTCGACGCTCTGCGTGAAGACTGGCGCGAGTCCGCCGCACTGCTCGGCGCCAACGGCTGGCAGTTCTGGCGGCACATCGGCCTGCCGGTGTTGACCCCGGCGTTGCTCGGCACGTTCGTGATCCTGCTGGCCAACGCCCTCGGCGCCTACGCCACGGTTTATGCGCTGACCACCGGCAACTTCAACGTTCTGCCGATCCGTATTGCGGCGATGGTCTCCGGCGACATTTCCCTTGACCCGAACCTGGCCAGCGCGCTGGCGGTGGTGCTCGTGGCGCTGATGACCATTGTCACCGTCGTGCATCAATTGCTGTTGAAGAGGAGCTACCATGTCTCGCGCTGAATCCGGCCCGGCCGGCCTCTACCACCGCGTCGTGGTCTATCTGCTGTTCGCCATCCTGTTGTTGCCGCTGCTGGGCACGCTGGTCTATTCGATCGCCAGCAGTTGGTCGGCGACCATTCTGCCGAGCGGCTTCACCTTCAAGTGGTACATCCAGCTGTGGAGCGATCCGCGCTTTCTCCACGCATTCGGGCAGTCGCTGATCGTCTGCGTCGGCGCGCTGGTGTTATCGGTGGTGCTGATCCTGCCGCTGCTGTTTGTCGTGCATTACTACTTTCCGAAACTCGATGCGCTGATGAACATCCTCATCCTGCTGCCCTTCGCGGTGCCGCCGGTGGTGTCCTCGGTGGGGCTGCTGCAGCTCTACGGTTCCGGGCCGATGGCGATGGTCGGCACACCGTGGATTCTGATCGGCTGCTACTTCACCGTAGCGCTGCCGTTCATGTACCGCGCGATCACCAACAACCTGCAAGCGATCAACCTGCGCGACCTGATGGACGCCGCGCAACTGCTCGGCGCCAGCACCTTTCAAGCGGCGTTTCTGGTGGTGCTGCCGAACTTGCGCAAAGGCCTGATGGTGGCGCTGCTACTGTCATTCTCGTTCCTCTTCGGTGAGTTCGTGTTCGCCAACATTCTCGTCGGCACCCGCTACGAAACCTTGCAGGTATACCTGAACAACATGCGCAACAGCAGCGGTCACTTCACCAGTGCGCTGGTCATTTCGTATTTCTTTTTCGTGCTGGTCCTGACCTGGATCGCCAACATCTTGAACAAGGACAAAAGCGAATGAGCTACGTCAGCGTCCAACACCTGCAGAAAAGTTATGCCGGCACCACGGTGTTCAGCGACATCGATTGCGAAATCAACAAAGGCGAGTTCGTCACCCTGCTCGGCCCGTCCGGGTGCGGCAAGTCGACTTTGCTGCGTTGCATCGCCGGCCTGACCCCGGTGGATGGCGGCAAGATCCTCCTCGACGGTGTCGACCTCGTGCCGTTGAGCCCACAGAAACGTGGCATCGGTATGGTCTTTCAAAGCTACGCGCTATTCCCCAACATGACCGTCGAACAGAACGTCGCCTTCGGCCTGCGCATGCAAAAGGTCAACGCCGATGACAGCCACAAGCGCGTCTCTGAAGTGTTGAAACTGGTTGAACTGCACGACTTCGCCAGCCGCTATCCGCATCAACTGTCAGGTGGGCAGTGCCAGCGTGTCGCCCTCGCCCGGTCGCTGGTGACCCGCCCGCGCTTGTTGCTGCTGGATGAGCCGCTGTCGGCGCTCGACGCACGGATTCGCAAACACCTGCGCGAACAGATTCGTCAGATCCAGCGCGAACTCGGCCTGACCACGATCTTCGTCACCCACGATCAGGAAGAAGCGCTGACCATGTCGGACCGGATTTTCCTGATGAATCAGGGGAAGATCGTCCAGAGTGGCGATGCCGAAACCCTCTACACCGCGCCGGTCGATGTATTCGCCGCCGGCTTCATCGGCAACTACAACCTGCTCGACGCCGAGGCTGCGTCGAAGCTGTTGCAACGGCCGATCAACCACCGCATCGCCATCCGCCCGGAAGCCATCGAACTGAGCCTTGACGGCGAACTCGACGCGCAGATCCGCAGCCACAGCCTGCTCGGCAACGTCATTCGCTATCGCGTCGAAGCACGCGGCGTGGAACTGGTGGTCGATGTGCTCAACCGCTCCGCCGCCGATCTGCATCCCGACGGACAGCGCCTGGCACTTTCCATCGATCCTACGGCCCTGTGTGAGGTAGCCTGATGACTTTGCTGACGTTGAAGAGAGAACTGCACTGATGGCCCTGGCAATTTTTGATCTGGACGAAACGTTGATCCACGGCGACTGCGCCACCCTCTGGAGCGAGCAGATGGGGCGCCTGGGCTGGGTCGATCCCGAGTCGTTCATGCGCAAGAACAACGAACTGATGGACGCCTACAGCCATGGCAAATTACGCATGGAAGATTACATGGCGTTCAGCCTCGAACCGCTGATCGGCCGTACGCCAGAAGAAGTCGAGCACCTGGTCGGGCCGTGGGTTGAAGACTTTATCGAACCGATCATCTTCAGCGACGCGACCAAAACCATCGCCGCGCACCGCAAGGCCGGCGACCGGATTCTGGTGATCTCGGCGTCGGGCACGCACCTGGTCAGACCGATTGCCGATCGACTCGGCATCGACGAGATTCTAGGGATTGAACTGGAAGTCGCGCACGGCGTTTACAGCGGCCATACCGTGGGCACGTTGACCTACCGCGAAGGCAAGATCACTCGCCTGCTGGAATGGCTGGACGCCGAAGAAGAAAACCTCGAGGGCGCGAGTTTCTATTCCGATTCGCGCAATGACTTGCCGCTGCTGTTGAAAGTGGATTTTCCACACGTGGTCAATCCGGATCCGGTGCTACTCGAGCACGCGGAAAAATCCGGCTGGCCGATCCACCTCTGGAAATAAAAGCAAAAGATCGCAGCCTTCGGCAGCTCCTACTTTTGGATGCGTGCCTCTGTAGGAGCTGCCGAAGGCTGCGATCTTTTGACCTTGCTTTGCTGTCAGCTCAAACCCTCATTGATCACCAACACCAACTTGCCCGCCACCGTATTGCTCGCCAGTTCGGCAAACGCTGCTTCGGCATCCTTCACCGCAAAGGCTCTGGCCAATTGCGGACGCAAGCGGCCCTCGGCAAACAGCGGCCACACATGCTGGCCCAGATCACTGAGCAGATCGGCCTTGAATTGATCGCTACGGCTGCGCAACGTCGAACCGAGCAGTTGCACACGCTTGGCCAACACCTGCGCCAGATCCAGTTTCGCCTCGCGCCCGCCCATCAAACCGATCAGCACCCAACGTCCGTCCAGCGCCATCAGCTTGAGGTTCAGCGCCGCATAATTGCCGCCCACCGGGTCGAGAATCACATCGAACCGCCCGAAGTCGCGCAGACTTTCAATTTCATCGGTGCGGACCACGCCGCCCTGCGCACCCAATGCTTCGCAGTAAGCCAGGCGTTCGGCGGAACCGACGCTGACCCAACAAGGGTTACCGAAGGCTTTGCACAGCTGAATGGCGGCTGAACCGATTCCACTTGCGCCGGCGTGCAGGAGAATTTTCTCACCGGGTTTCAGCGCTGCAAGTTGAAACACATTCAGCCAGACGGTGGCGTACACCTCGGGCAATGCCGCCGCCTCGATCAGCGAAACACCTTCGGGCACGGGCAGCACATGCCGTCCGTCGACGACCACCTCTTCAGCCATGCCGCCCCCGGCCAACAAGGCGCAAACCCGGTCGCCAACCTGCCAGGACGAGCCCGCGCCGACCTCGCTGATCACCCCGGAGCACTCAAGACCAAGCACTTGGCTGGCCCCGGGTGGTGGCGGATAAAGCCCTGCTTTCTGTAATAAATCGGCGCGATTGAGGCCGGCTGCCGCCACCCGGATGCGGACTTGTCCTACATCGCACGTCGGACTCGGCTCTTCAACCCATGCCACTTGACCTTCAACGCCTTGCAATGCCTTCACACTGCCTCCATAGTGAGTCTGGACTGAGCCCGAAGCTGTAGCGCCGGGCTTTTTGCATTATGCGACCGGCTCTCAAAGAACCGGCGACTTCAAAGACGGCCTAATATGCGTTATCAATTGTCCCCGCGTCGAATCAGCATGAAGCATCTGCTCCCCAGCACCGCCCTCGCTCTTTTCATCGGTATCGGCCTGTTGCCGGTGTCGGGCACCACATTCGCAGCCAACAGCTGGGACAAGTTGCAGCCTGATCGCGATGAAGTCATCGCCAGCCTGAACGTCGTCGAGTTGCTCAAGCGTCACCACTACAGCAAGCCGCCGCTCGACGATGCGCGCTCGGTGATCATCTACGACAGCTACATCAAGCTGCTCGACCCGTCGCGCAGCTATTTCATGGCCAGCGACATCGCCGAATTCGACAAGTGGAAGACCCAGTTCGACGACTTCCTCAAAAGCGGCGACCTCAACGCCGGGTTCACCATCTACAAGCGCTACCTGGACCGCGTCAAATCGCGTCTGGACTTCGCACTTGCCGAGCTGAACAAAGGCGTCGACAAGATGGACTTCAACACCAAGGAGACCTTGCTGATCGATCGCAAGGACGCGCCTTGGCTCAAGTCCACCGCGGAACTCGACGACCTGTGGCGCAAACGCGTCAAGGACGAAGTGCTGCGCCAGAAGATCGCCGGCAAAGAGCCGAAGCAGATCCAGGAAACCCTGACCAAGCGCTACAAGAATCAGCTGGCGCGTCTCGACCAGACCCGCGCCGAGGACATCTTCCAGGCGTACATCAACACCTTCGCCATGTCCTACGACCCGCACACCAACTATCTGTCGCCGGATAACGCGGAAAACTTCGACATCAACATGAGCCTGTCCCTCGAGGGCATCGGTGCCGTATTGCAGAGCGACAACGATCAAGTGAAGGTCGTGCGTCTGGTGCCGGCAGGCCCGGCGGACAAGACCAAGCAGGTCGCTCCGGCCGACAAGATCATCGGCGTTGCTCAGGGCAACAAGGAAATGGTCGACGTGGTCGGCTGGCGTCTGGACGAAGTGGTCAAATTGATTCGCGGTCCTAAAGGCACCGTGGTGCGTCTGGAAGTCATTCCGGCGAGCAATGCGCCGAACGACCAGACCACCAAGATCGTGCCGATCACCCGTGAAGCGGTGAAGCTCGAAGATCAGGCCGTGAAGAAGTCGATTCTCAGCCTGAAACAGGACGGCAAGGACTACAAACTTGGCGTGATCGAGATCCCGGCCTTCTACCTCGACTTCAAGGCATTCCGTGCCGGCGATCCGGACTACAAGAGCACCACTCGCGACGTCAAGAAGCTGCTCACCGAGCTGCAGAAGGACAAAGTCGACGGCGTGGTCATCGACCTGCGCAACAACGGCGGCGGCTCCCTGCAGGAAGCCACCGAGCTGACCAGCCTGTTCATCGACAAAGGTCCGACCGTACTCGTGCGTAACGCCGACGGCCGTGTCGACGTGCTCGAAGATGAAAACCCGGGCGCGTTCTACAAAGGCCCGATGGCGCTGTTGGTCAACCGCCTGTCCGCCTCGGCCTCGGAGATCTTCGCCGGCGCCATGCAGGACTACCATCGCGCATTGATCATCGGCGGCCAGACTTTCGGTAAAGGCACTGTGCAAACCATTCAGCCGCTGAACCACGGCGAACTGAAACTGACCCTGGCCAAGTTCTACCGTGTCTCCGGGCAGAGCACCCAGCATCAGGGTGTACTGCCGGACATCGACTACCCGTCGCTGATCGACACCAAGGAAATCGGCGAAAGTGCCCTGCCGGAAGCCATGCCGTGGGACACCATTCGCGCGGCGATCAAGCCGGCGGCCGATCCGTTCAAGCCGTTCCTCGCCCAGTTGAAGTCCGAACATGACTCGCGCACCAACAAGGATGCCGAGTTCGTGTTCATCCGCGACAAGCTGGCCCTGGCGCAGAAACTGATGGAAGAAAAAACCGTCAGCCTCAACGAAGCCGATCGTCGTGCCCAGCACGCCGACATCGACGCCAAGCAACTGGCGATGGAGAACATCCGTCGCAAGGCCAAAGGCGAAGAACCGCTCAAAGAGCTGAAGAAAGAAGACGAAGACGCACTGGCCGCTGCCGAGCCGGACAAGGTCAAACCAGAAGACGATGCCTACCTGAGCGAAACCGGGCGCGTGCTGCTGGATTACCTGAAACTGAGCAATCAGGTGGCCAAGAAGTAAGTGATGGCAATTTAGTGCTGACGATCCCCGGATCGTCATCAAACAGTCATCATTCTGTCGTGCAATAAAGGACCGGGAGCAAGCGCTCCCGGTCCTTTTTTTATCGCCAGAGACTGCCATGACCACGACCGAACAGCTGAGCGCCTTGGGCTCGATCCTGACTCAAAGCGGTTTACACAGTCTGTTCCAGCCGATCATCTGTCTTTCCGAACGCCGCATTCTCGGTTACGAAGCCCTCACCCGTGGCCCGTCCAACAGCCCTCTTCACTCTCCGATTGCCCTGTTCGCCGTGGCGCGACAGGCTGGTCGATTGAGTGAACTGGAAATCGCCTGCCGACAAAGCGCCTGCCGACGGTTCAATGAGCAGCAACTGCCGGGCAAGCTGTTCCTTAACGTGTCGCCAGAATCCTTGCTCGAAGCCGCGCACCAACCCGGCCGTACGTTGCAACTGCTGCAGGACTTGGGCATTGCGCCGAGCCAAGTGGTCATCGAGCTCACCGAGCAGACGCCAATCGATGACTTCCAGTTGCTGCAAACCGCCCTGCATCACTACCGGGCGATGGGTTTTTCCATTGCGCTGGACGACTTGGGCGCGGGGTATTCGAGCCTGCGCCTGTGGTCGGAATTGCGTCCGGATTACGTGAAGATCGACCGGCACTTCATCGATGGCATTCATCAGGATGCGTTGAAAAGAGAGTTTGTCGGTTCGATTCTGCAAATCGCCAAAGCCTCGCGCGCGCAAGTCATCGCCGAGGGCATCGAGCTACCGGAAGAACTCGCGGTGCTGACTGAAATGGGCGTCGACCTGGTGCAAGGCTACCTGCTCGGCCGCCCTCAGGAACATCCGTCCCGCGACGCTCGCGCGTTGATGCCCAAACACGACAGCAGCGCCGTCGCGCTGAATGACGAAGGCAGCGACCTCAGCGCCCTGCTCAACGAGCAGCCCGCCGTGCAACGCGATACGCCCACCGCGACGGTACTGGAAGCCTTTCGCCGCCAGGCCAACCTCAATTCGCTCGCGGTGCTCGACGAACAAGGCCAGCCTTGTGGCATCGTCCATCGCCATTCCCTGTCCGACGCACTGCTCAAACCGTTTGCCACGGACTTGTTTGCACGTAAACCGATCAGCCGCCTGATGAACGATGATTTCCTCGCCGTGGAAATCAGTCAGTCACTGCAGCAAGTCAGCCGCCTGATCACCAGCCGCGCCCGCCAGCGCATCGAAGAAGACTTCATCATCACCCTCAACGGCAGTTACCTCGGCCTCGGCCGGGTCATCGACGTGCTGAAGCTGATCACCGAACTGAAAATCCAGCAGGCGCGCTACGCCAATCCCCTCACCCTGCTGCCGGGCAACGTACCGATCCAGCAGTGCCTCACCCGCCTGCTGCAACAGGCCCGCGAATCGATCATCTGCTACGTCGACATTGACAGCTTCAAACCCTTCAACGACATCTACGGCTACGGTCGCGGCGACGAAGTCCTGCTCTGCCTCGCGCAATGCCTCAACGAACGCATCGACCCCACCCGCGACTTTGTCGGTCACATCGGCGGCGACGACTTCCTCCTCGTCCTCGGCCCCGAAGACTGGCGCAAACGCCTCAACCAACTGCTCGACGATTTCCAAAGCCAATGCCGCCGGTTCTATCGGCCCGAGCATCTGGAAGCCGGTTGTTTTGTAGCGCCAAACCGACAGGGTGTGCGGCAAGAATTTGCGTTGTTGTCGTTATCGATCGGGGTGGTGCATCTGCGACCTGAGGCTTGTGCAGCGCTTGATGCCAGCCAGCTTGCGGAGATGGCTTCGCAGGCTAAGCATCATGCGAAGGGGGTTGTGGGGTTTAGTGTGTATTTGCTCGATGCTATAGCGCCTCCGGCCCAGACATCACAGCTAGTTGGTTAAACCCCAGCACAGTAGCGCATCATGAACTCCATGTAGTTCACAATCATAATCTAGCGATCACATGCCCCCTCTTAAGACACGCAAGGGTACTAAGTAGTGACTACTAATTCTCAATCTATCGGACTACTCAAATCGGATACCCGCACCGCCATGGAGGGCAGAATAATTCCGGATCGATCGCGAGCCGTTCCAAAACCGTATAGATATCCTCCTCAGAATTAACGGGTACAAAGTTTAATATCACGATATCCCGATCATCAATACCATCGCTGGAGCCAATTTCTTCAATAGCCACAGTAAACACTACAATCGAAAACCTGAACCCTTTCGATTTATGAATAAAATCGTAATATTGATGCGGATCGCCTGAGAAAGAATATTTGTAATTAGCATATATTGAGACCCACTTTCGACTTGAGTGATCTTTGCACGGAAGTTCTTGTGCAATATTGTCGTAGCTCGTCCCTTCGAGTCCATACCATACGCTACGAGCGATTTTCTTCTGCTGTTTCATATTTGACCTGCAAATGAGTTTGGCCAGTAAATTCGGATTACTTTGCCGTCCTTTGGATGTAATTGTAGATGAGGCATGACAGCATGCGGATCGTCAGGACTATGATTTGCCATGTAAACTTTTCGATTCACAACATTAGATACAGCTGTGTCATCCCAGTGATAGTACGATTCTTTCCCAAAGGGCGTTTGGAAATAGTCTTTGGCGGTAACGGAATTGAACTCTTCAGCATTCTTATATCCTTGACCTAAATATTTCCCTCTGAACAATTCTTCAGCTTCAGCTCGACTGTTAACAGTAACGTCCTTAGCACCTTGATCCAGCAGCGCAGAAGCTCGTTTAACGCTAGGACTCGACCATTCTATATCCGGTGGAAGAGGTTCTCTGGTATCAACCTTTGCATTCCCGCATGGTGCCGTTGGATTCCCTTTTCCGTCTCCATCTGGCGGGCATCCGTTCAACCCCAACGGATCCACCCACCCCGTCGGATTCGGCACGTACTGATACTGATTCAACCCACCCGCGAGCTTCACCGGATCCGGCGTCAGATACCGCCCTAACCTAGGGTCGTAATACCGATGCCGGTTGTAATGCAGCCCACTTTCAACATCGAAGTACTGCCCCTGAAAACGCAGCGGTTGGTCGAGGTAGTCTTCGCCAGCGAGGGTGACGGCGGCGACTTTGCCGTAGGCGTCGTATTGCGCGGACCAGACGATTTCGCCGCTGTAGTCGGTGAGTTCCTGCGGGGTGCCGAGGTGGTCGAGTTGGTAGTAGAACGGGCAGGCTTTTTTCGGGCCTTTGCCGTCGAGCATCGCCAGTGGGCGGAAGGTGCCGGGTTCGTAGAGGAAGCTGCGGTATTGCGTGGCGCTGCTTTCGGCGACGAGGTGTTCGCCTTGCCAGAAAAATTCGGTGACGGCGCCGTCGATTGTTTTGCGGATGCGCCGGCCGAAGGCGTCGTAGTGATAAGTGGCGGTCTGGCCGTCGGGGCGGGTCAGGCCGATCAGGCGGTGCTGGCAGTCGTAGCGGTATTCGGTGACCAGGGTCTGGCCGTGGCCTCGGCGTTCGCGGATCAGGTTGCCGAAGGCGTCGTAGTCGTAATGGCGGTCGCCTTGCATCAGCAGGCGGTTGCCCTTGATCTGCGCGGGACCGGGGCGGTCCTGCATCAGCAGGTTGCCCGCCGGGTCGTGGGCGAAGGATTCGGGCAGTTCGTCGCGCGAGTGACGTACGCGGATCAACCGGTCGAGGGCGTCGTAGCCGTAGGTACGCTGGCCGTGGCGGCTGTCGGCAATGTGCTCGAGATTGCCGTTGGCGCTGTAGGCATAATCGCGGCGGTACAGCGAGGCGTGGCGATGGCCTACAGCATGGGCAAGCAAGCGGCCCTGATCGTCGTAGGAGTATTCGCTGAGCAGCAAGCCTTGCTGGCGTTGCTGTTCGCGACCGGACTGGTAGACGTGGCGCGTGAGCGGCGTGCCGTTAAGGTCGATGGCTGACAGCGCACCGCCTTTGGCGTAGTGATAGTCGAGCTTGCTGTTGTCCGGCAGGCGCAGGCGTTTGAGCTGACCGCAGGCGTCATAGGCATAGCGCAAGGTGCCCCAGCCCTGATGCTCGGTGATCAGCCGGTCCTGACGGTCGTACTCGAAGGCCAGCGGATGGTTTTGCCCGTCATCAACGGCAACCAAGCGCCCGAGGCGGTCGTAGTCGTAGCGGATCTTGGCGCCATCGGGCAGGGTTTTGACCAGCAAACGCCCGGCCTTATCGCGCTCATAGTGGGTGACCAGACTGGGGCCGAAATCACCAAACTCGGTCTTCTCCAGCAGGTGCCCGTTGAGGTCGTAGGCATAAGCCGTGCGCCGCCCATCAAACCCGGTTTCCTGTCGGATCAATCCGGTCGGCGTGTAATCCAGTCGGTACTTTTCTCCGGACTCGTTTTCAATCTCGGTCAGCAACAGCCGCGCATGGTCATAGCGGTACTGCACGTGGGTGCCGTCGGGGTTGATCCGCCGCGAGACCAAGTGCAGGTCGTCGTCATATTCGTAGCGGGTGATGCGTCCGAGCTCGTCGCGCTCAGCGGTGATCTGGCCGTAAGCGCCGTAGCTGTAGGCGCGCGTGCTGCCCGTAGGAGAAGTCGTCAGGATCAGTCGGCCGGCCGCGTCCCACTGCTGACGACTGACAACACCAAATTCGTCCTGGGTGGTAATCCGCCGTCCCAGCGCATCGTAGGAAAAGCGCCGCACGCCGCCATCGGGCAGGGTTTCTTCGATGAGCTGGCCGAGCTCGTTCCACACCCAGCGGTGGCGGCTGCTGTCCGGGTAACGCAGCGACAGCAATTGGCCGCGCAGGTTGTAGTAGTAATGGGTGACCTGGCCGTCGGGATCGACCGCTTCGGTAACGGCGCCTTCAGCGTTGCGCCGATAGATCCACACCGCATCACCACGGCAACGCTTGTAGAGAAAGCCGTTGCGGTACTCGTAGGACGTTGGTGCATCGTCCGGCGGAATCAGCGCGATCAGCCGTCCGAGTTCGTCATAGCGGTATTCGGTAACCGCGCCCAAAGCATCCTGCTCGGCGATCAATCGCCCCTGCTGGTCATAAGCCTTGAGCTGCTCGCCGCCATCGGCCGCAACCTGGCGCACCAGTCGCGCGCGCTCGTCGTGGACGTAGACTTCTTCGGTGCCGTCGACGTAATGCACGGTCACGCTGGCGTCGTCATCGTTCCAGACGTAACGGGTGTTCATCTGCGAGAACGAAGCCCAGTGCCTCACGCAGCGGGCGGCTTTGCCCTCGCGCTGCCACTCCCAGAAGAAGCTCGCACCGCCGGTCAACTGGCGCTGGAGGATGACGTGGTGGTCGTCGTAGTCGTAGCGCTCGCTGTCGCCGACCGCGTTGGTCGCGACCAGCAGGCGTTGCCGGGCATCGAAGCTGTAGGTGGCAAGGTTTTGCTCGGTGGTCCACTCGCCCTGGACGAACACCTGATAATCGATCGCCACCAGCTGCGTGCGGTCATAACGCAACAGCAATGAGCGGCCGGCGCCATTGTCCAGACGCTGAATGCGGTCGGAGCGATCGCGTTGCAGGGTCAGACGATTGCCGTAGACATCGCTGATTGCGGTCAGCCGGCCGGCGCGAAAGTGGTAGAAGCGCGCGTTTTCCCCGGCCAGGGCGAGGATCAGTTCTTCCGGTTCATCACCGAGAAAGATCGCCGCCCGCGACAGGCTGTTGTGAATCGCTGGACGCGCGACGTTGGGCAGGGGAAACCGAGTGCGGCGGTTTTCGTGGTCGATCCAGATCACGCCGTCGCCGTCGAAGGACAGGCGATGGGCCAGCGTGTGGCTCCAGCCAAAACCCAGGCCGATGTCGATCTCGACCGCGCTGCTGCGGTACAAGCGGGTGAACTCGAAGGGCAGCACGCCATCAAGCACTGCGTCGGTCAGGGTCAGCAGTTCTTCGCCGGTGACCATCGACACCGGGCAGCCGTTTTTGCAGGTATTGGGGACGCAGTCGGCGGCATCGCCGTTGGGGTTTTTCGCCTGGTCGGGGACGTCGTCGTGGGGCTCGTCTTTCTTCAACATGGCGTTGCGCTTGGCATCCCAGCGCAATTGCATCCGGCCCTTTTTCACCCCGGCGGCGATGCCCCGCGCGGCAACGGCTTTGTAGCGGTCGACGTATTCAATAAAGGCGTTGACGATGCTGAACAGCGCCTTGACCAGACGCTTGGCGACGTTGAACAGCTGCGCTGCGCGGTCAGCCAGACGCAGCGTCAGATAAGCGATCCCCGCCCCCGCTCCGACAAACGTCAGCACCACGCTGATCAACACATCGATGATCAGTTGCACGATCATCATCGACGCCACTTCAGCAGACTTGCCGGCAATCTCGCTGGGCGGCAGCATGTCCAGCCACAGGCTTGCCGACCGCAGCAGCAAGCACATCGCCGCTTCGTCACTGACCAGCAACTGCAGCTTTTCCATGAGATCCGGAGCGGTCTGTGCCAGCTCGATCAGATCAGCCGCGCCACTGCCCAAACGCTCGGCGAACTTGCCGGGTTCCTGAAGAATTTCCGAGAGCAGTCCGAGGCTGTCCCATACCCCCTCGATGGCCGCCCAACTGCCGGCGAGCATGCCGTTGCTGGCTGCGGCCGCTACCGACTGTGACCACTGCGGCTTGAAACCTTGCCACTCGCTACGCAGCCAGCCGTCCAGCTCGCCGGTCAAACCGTCATAGGATTCGAACAGCTTCGCGACTTGATTGGAGGTGACAGCGCTGTGCACAAGAACGCGGTAGAACTTGCCCTCTTCACCTCTGAATTCGCCCTTGCCCTGCTGATCAAGGGTGACCGGCGCGGTCTTGCCGCTATCCACGTCGACCACATCGACGGAAATGTTGCCCAGCGGGATGTCGTAGACCGATTCGAACTTGCTCTCGATCTGCATGAGCCCGCCCTGCGGGCACTGGACGACGCTGGAAGAAAACTCCTCGTCGCTGCTACTGACCGCCGTGCTGCGATCGCCGAAGCGAATGATCCGCTCCATGCCCACCAGCGATGGCAGGTCTGCTGCCTCGCTGATCTGGTCCACCCTGCGACTGAGCCAGTGATCGAGCTGTTTGCGGTAGAGGCTGAGCGTTTGCGGGAAACTGTCGAGTTCCTGCTCGATGCGAGCGATGGCTTCCATCAACACACGCAGGCAGACAAGGTGGGCTGAAAAACGGGCTGAAGCATGAGCGGTCCCTCGCGCAAGAAATTAGTCGCGGGAACTGTGCGGGGGATCAGAAAGGAAAGAAGTCAGGCGAGTAGGCAAAGGATGTAGGACTAATCTGCAATCCAACATCCAGCGAAAAACGTGCAGGCAAAAACGTAAACGCGGCGTGAGGAAAACCTCACGCCGCGTTTACTTAGAAGACATACATGGAATTACTGCGTTGAATCACCAGCCATCAGCTGTTGCAGCTTAAGCTCGGCCAACGGGTGGCCGGCTTCGGCGGCCATGCTCCACCAACGAGCGGCCTCAGCGGGATCCGGCGCCTTGCTCGGGGTACCGGCGAGGCTGATCACGCCGACTTGATACGCCGCTTTACCATCACCAGCCAACGCCGCCAGACGCAGTAAGCGCACGCCTTCTTCACGCGCGCCTAACCCGACGCCGCGAAAAGTCAGAATGTGCCCATAAAAGCTTTGCGCACCGACATCGCCGAGGTTGGCCATGCGTGCAAACTGGCCTTCGAGCCAGCGCCAGCCACGCGGCTGGCGAACGAACCACGACCAATGAAACAGCCTGCGGGCCAGCCAGTAACCGGCCCGCGCCTTGAGGCGCAGAAACACTCAGGCCTCCGCCGATTCCGGGTATTCGTATTCGAAGACGCGCACCACTTCCGACGCATGCCAGGACGCCGCTGCAACGCCATCCGAAGGCCCGGAAAAGCGCCCCAGACGCTCGACACATTCAAAAAAACCGGTACGCGGCAAACGACTGGCGCCCTGACTGATGACCAGCGAACTGCGCAACGGCTGCTCGGCTTTGGCGTCCAGTGCGGCCAGATGCTCCAGCGCAGCCGTCAGTGTCTGCATCGCCGGCGTCGGCAGCTGCAAACGCTCAAGCAAGGCTCGATAAGTGAGAAGATGGCGCTGACGACGCGCCTGGTCCAGTTCCCCCAGCAATCCGTCCCAATGTTGACGGCTGATTCGTACGCTCACGATTCGTCCCTCCAACCCGGCACCGTCAGTTCCCAGGCCAGGCTGCGGCGAATCGCGGCGTCGGGCTGACGCTCACCACTTTCGATCATGGCCAGATAAGACGGGCTGATACCTACCGTGCGGGCCAGCGCCTCGATGGCGATGCCCTTCCCTTCGCGCAAACTGCGTAATTGATCCAGACCCGGAAGAATCGGCTCCGGCGAGGCGGCGAGCGGCGCTGCTGGCTGCTGCACCGGTGTTGCGTTGATCCCTGCTGCTTTCAGTAAAGCCTGATATTGAGCCCACGGCAGAACCGCGTATTCGGGTTCGCCATCGCGTGCAATTATCTGAATATCCATGACTACCCCGTAGGACAACACCACTTAGCGAGTCGGCACTTTTCCCTAGAAGTGTAATCCTAACAGCGGCCAAGGTCGCGAGTGGTATCTATCTGTAGGCAGTCTTCGTCAGTCAGGGCTTTTTCGGGCCTTGCAGCTGCAATTGTTCAGGGGTATCAGGAAGGCGCTCAACCACCGCCAGCTTCTCGGGTTGCTGGCGCTTGCGCCACAGGCGGAAGGCGTTGAGCTCGTCATCGAGGGTTTTCATCAGCCAGGCGAGGACAGCGATGTCATCGAGCATGCCGAACATGGGAATGAAATCCGGAATGGCATCGACCGGGCTGAGGAAATACATCAGGCCGGCCACCACCGAAATCAGCGACTTGGCACTGATCGCGCGATACTCGCCACGCCAGTAGGCCAGGCACAGCGACTGCAGCAAGCGCAGATCATCCTTGAGTTTGCCCAGGCGATTGCCTTGCGCGGCGCCTTTGCTGGCCACGGCAAACAACAGGGTCGGCAAGCGTCCACGGGCCAGCAGGCGACCGGCCAACGGCAGGAATCGAGCGAAATTCCACGGAGCTTTCATCTATTCTTCCCGTTGAAATGTTATCCACACAAATTGTGGATAACCTTGTGAACAGAGCTGCATTTCAGCGCTGAGAGCCCCGTTTCATAAGGGCTGCGCTCAGATCGGGCGTTTTTTACTCACATAAAAAAGCCCAATATTTCATTGACTTGGCAGCTCAGGGCGTCTAGCGCGGGCAGCCTCAAAGCTATGACTGTGCTGATCGCTGTCAGTTCGCTCTGTTTACCTTCCCTGACCTGCAGATGCAACAACGCCCCGCATGTGCGAGGCGTTGTTTTCCAGCCGTTGCGTGTTACTTGGCAGCGGCGTCTTCTTTGGCTGGATCCTTGATGGCCAGCAGTTCCAGGTCGAAAACCAGAACCGAGTTGGCCGGGATTGCCGGGCTTGGCGACTGAGCGCCGTAAGCCAGATCGCTAGGGATGTACAGTTTGTACTTCTCGCCAACGTGCATCAGTTGCAGACCTTCAACCCAACCCGGGATCACGCCACTGACTGGCAGATCGATCGGGCTGCCGCGCTCTACGGAGCTGTCGAACACGGTGCCGTTGGTCAGCTTGCCGGTGTAGTGAACAGTGACTACGTCGGTCGGCTTAGGCTGTGGGCCGTCGGCTTTCTTCACTACTTCGTACTGCAGGCCGGAAGCGGTGGTGGTCACACCGGCTTTCTTGCCGTTTTCTTCGAGGAATTTCTTGCCGGCGGCTGCCGACTCTTCACTCATCTTGGCCATACGCTCTTCAGCACGCTTTTGCAGCGAGGCGAAGGCTTCGACCAGTTCTTCATCTTTCAGCTTCTGTTCTTTCTTGCCAACGGCATCTTCGATGCCCTGGGCTACCGCTTTGGAGTCCAGATCATCCATGCCTTCCTGGGCAAGGCTTTTGCCCATGTTCAGGCCGATGCCGTAGGAAGCTTTTTGCGCCGGGGTTTTCAGCTCTACGCTGGTCTGCGAGTCACAACCCGCGAGTACCAGGCTAACCAGGGCTACCGCCGCCGCCAACCGATGCTGTTTCATGCTATTTCCTTGTTCATGCGCCGAATGGGCAATCGAGTAAAGCCGCGAGCTTATCAGGCCGCCACGACCAATGGCTACCGGCATGAGAGCAGGAATCTTCCGATAAGTTCAGGGATTAAAACGCATTTGGGCAACGGCTGGATGAAGCTTCTGTCATCCACGGACGACAAGCGTCATCGGAGCTTGCCTCAGCGTCTGGCGTAATGGCCACTTGCCCAGCAGTCATGGCTCAGGCATAACAGCGCAACAATTCGACAAGGATGTTTAACTTGCGCCTTCTATTCCGCGTTCTCACTCTGGTGATCGTGCTGGCGATAATCGCCCTCGCGGTGATCGTCTATTACGTCGCCAGCCCGAAATTGCCCTTCTACACCCCGCCGCAACAGGTACGTTACCTGGATCAATGGAGCGAAGAGCAACGGCAGACCTACTACTTCACGCCCCAAGGTACGCAAGTCAAAGGCCTGCGTTACGAGTGGTTTCAGGCATTGGAATTGCCCTTCTCCGAGCAGCGCTTCGCCTCCCCTGAATATCTCGCCCGTTTCGGCTTCCTGGTCGACCCGCAGCAGAAAGCGAGCGCGAACAACCCCGGCAACCTTCCCGTCGGTTTTGCCCGGCACCAGAATCCCGGCAACGCCTCGGAGCATTATCTGGACATCACCTGCGCCGCTTGCCACACCGGCGAGTTGCGCGTCAAAGGCCAGGCCGTACGTATCGATGGCGGCAGCGCACAGCACGTGCTGCCTTCCAGCGTTCCTACGTTGCGCGGTGGCAGTTTCGGACAGGCCCTGGTCGCCAGTCTCGCCTCGACTTACTACAACCCGTGGAAGTTCGAGCGCTTCGCCCGCCAGGTGCTCGGAGATGATTACGAAGCGCGCCGCGAACAATTGCGCAGCGAGTTCAAGACCTCGCTGAACACCTTCATCAAAGTGGCGTGGAACGACACCCATCGCGGCCTGTACCCGACCGAGGAAGGCCCGGGGCGCACCGATGCGTTCGGCCGGATTGCCAACGCGACGTTTGGCGATGCGATTTCCCCTGCCAACTACCGCGTAGCCGATGCCCCGGTGGATTATCCGCAGCTGTGGGACATGTGGACGTTCGACTGGGTGCAGTGGAATGGCTCGGCCCAGCAGCCGATGGCGCGCAATATCGGCGAAGCGCTCGGCGTCGGAGCCACATTGAATTTCTTCGACGGCAACGGCCAGCCGCTGCAAGGTGCTGAGCGCTACCCCTCCAGCGTGCGCGTGCGCGATCTGCACGCCATCGAAGAAACCTTGCAGCAGTTGAAGCCGCCGACCTGGCCGGAAGATCTGTTCGGTGCGATCGACAAGCCGCTGGCCGCCAAAGGCCGCGCGCTGTTCGCGGAAAACTGCGTCGGCTGCCATGTCCCGCGCCAATCGCAGGAAGGCGAACGCTGGGTGCAGCACTTGCACATGCTGCCCGTAGACGTGATCGGTACCGATCCCAATGCGGCCAACAACGTTGCCAGCCATCGTTTCGACCTGAGCGCGCTGCAATGGGATGTCAAAGAGTTGGAAAAAATGGACGTCAGACTGCACCCCGAACCTAAAGCGCCGCTTGATCTGAGCCAATTGTCGGTGGCCAAGGGCCTGGCTTACGTCACCGCGTTCGTGGAAAACCGTGCCTATCGCGACGCGCAGATCACGCCGGAAGAAAAACCGCGCATGGACGGTTTCGGCCTGCCGATCGGCGTGCGCGAGAAGGTCGCTTACAAGGCTCGACCGCTGGCTGGCGTGTGGGCGACTGCGCCGTTTCTGCACAACGGTTCGGTGCCAAGCATCTATCAGTTGCTGTCACCGCAGGATGAGCGCGCCACCACCTTCTATAAAGGCACGCTCGAATACGACCCGCGCCACCTCGGCTATCGCACCGAGCCTTTCGCCAACGGTTTTCTGTTCGACACGCGCATCAGCGGCAACCACAACAGCGGCCACGAATTCCGCGCTGGCGCTCGCGGCAACGGGGTGATCGGCCGCCTCCTGCAACCAGAGGAGCGCTGGGCGCTGCTCGAATACCTGAAAGTGCTGGGCGGATCACTGGAGGCGCAGTTGCCATGATCATGCCGACATTCAAAAAAGAACTGCCGCCACTGGCTCGCTTCTGGCTCTGGTTGGGGCGTTTGCTTGGCAAGACGCTGCTGATCCTGCTGATCATCGGCCTGCTCGGCTGGGCCATCGCCGCCGCGTGGTTCGCTTGGCAGCATCGTGGGCCGGTGTCGGCGCAGGAACAGATTCCACCAGGCGAAGCGGCGATGACCCAGGACATCATTCAAACCGCTGTGCGCATCGTCGACCAGCATCGCGAAAGCACGCGTTATCTGCGCGATGCCCACGCCAAAGCGCATGGCTGCGTGAAGGCGCAAGTGCAGGTTTTACCGGAACTGGCGCAATCGCTGCGACAGGGTGTGTTCAGCGAGCCGGGCAAGACCTGGCAGGCGCTGATCCGGTTGTCCAACGGCAATGCCTACCCGCAATTCGACAGCATTCGCGACGCGCGCGGAATGGCGATCAAGTTGCTTGAGGTTCCTGGCACGCAACTGCTAGGCAACCGCCAGGACCAGCATGAACAGGATTTCGTGATGTTCAGCCATCCGAATTTCTTTGTCAGCGATGTCGCCGAGTATCGTCAGAATGTGGCGGCGCAGGCTGACGGCAAGAAGGTAATGGCGTTTTTTCCGACATGGGATCCGCGCACCTGGCAAGTCCGTCATCTGTCTATCGCGCTGGCTACGCTGTCAGCGCCGCCGGACAGTCCGACCGAGACTACATATTTCTCGGTATCGCCCTACAAGTTCGGTGAGGCCAATGCGAAATTCCGCGTCGTGCCGGATCCGGAGCGTTGCCCGGCGTATACCTTGCCCAAACAGAATCACGACTTGCCGAATTTTCTGCGCAGTGCACTGAATCAACAGTTATCCACGGATCGGGTGCCGGCGTGTTTTGCCCTGCAGATCCAGCGCCAGGACGCGAACAAGTACATGCCGATCGAGGACACCAGCATTGAGTGGCGTGAGCAAGATGCACCGTTTGAAACCGTGGCGCGGATCACTCTGCCTGCGCAGGACTTCGATACGCCGGCGCTGAATCTGCAATGCGACAACCTGTCGTTCAACCCGTGGTTCGGCATCGAGGCGCATCGGCCGATTGGCGGGATCAATCGCTTGCGCAAGGCAGTGTACGAGGCGGTGAGCGATTATCGGCATGCCCGCAATGCGGCGCAGTAGCGCGGCGATTTCATAAATCGCAGACAGCAAAAAGCCCGCACAAGGCGGGCTTTTTGTGGTGTCTGGCGTTCAGTTCCAGATACCGAATATGGCGCAGCGGACGGGACTCGAACCCGCGACCCCCGGCGTGACAGGCCGGTATTCTAACCGACTGAACTACCGCTGCGCGAAACGCTTGAAACGAATGGTGGGTGATGACGGGATCGAACCGCCGACATTCTGCTTGTAAGGCAGACGCTCTCCCAGCTGAGCTAATCACCCTTCGCTTCGTTACGGGGCGCATTATGCCACAAGTTTTCGTAAAGTGTTGATTTAATTGAATATTTTTCAAAAAAATCTGAAAACCGGTGAAACGATACATCCCGCGGGTACAACCTTGAGACAGAAAAAAACCCGCCTCAGCGGGTTTTTCCGTGGTGACCTGGCGTTCAGTGGTCCAGGTTACCGAATATGGCGCAGCGGACGGGACTCGAACCCGCGACCCCCGGCGTGACAGGCCGGTATTCTAACCGACTGAACTACCGCTGCGCTAAACACTTGAAACGAATGGTGGGTGATGACGGGATCGAACCGCCGACATTCTGCTTGTAAGGCAGACGCTCTCCCAGCTGAGCTAATCACCCTTCGCTTCGGTGTGGCGCGCATTCTACGGAGCACCCCTACCTCTGGCAAGCACTTTTTTAAATAATTTTCCGAGGCCTTCCAAAGGCTTAGAGAAGGGTTGGCCTACGCCCCGGCGAAGACAATAATGCCCCCCTTTGTATAAAGGAGTGACTCGCCCCATGTGGTTCAAGAACCTGCTGATCTATCGCCTGACCCAAGACCTGCCTGTCGATGCCGAGGCGCTGGAAACTGCACTGGCGACCAAACTGGCGCGGCCGTGTGCAAGCCAGGAGCTGACCACTTACGGTTTCGTTGCACCGTTCGGCAAGGGCGAAGATGCGCCGCTGGTACACGTCAGCGGCGATTTCCTGCTGATCTCTGCGCGTAAAGAAGAACGTATTCTGCCGGGCAGCGTTGTGCGTGACGCGGTCAAGGAAAAGGTCGAAGAGATCGAAGCCGAGCAGATGCGCAAGGTCTATAAGAAGGAACGCGACCAGATCAAGGATGAAATTATCCAGGCGTTTCTGCCGCGCGCGTTCATTCGTCGCTCGTCGACCTTCGCCGCGATCGCGCCGAAACAGGGCCTGATCCTCGTCAACTCGGCCAGCCCGAAACGCGCCGAAGACCTGCTGTCGACGCTGCGCGAAGTGATCGGCACCCTGCCCGTGCGTCCGCTGACCGTGAAAATGGCACCGACTGCGGTGATGACCGAGTGGGTCACCACGCAGAAAGCCGCCGACGATTTTTATGTACTGGACGAGTGCGAACTGCGCGACACCCACGAAGACGGCGGCATCGTCCGCTGCAAGCGCCAGGACCTGACCAGCGAGGAAATCCAGCTGCACCTGAGCACCGGCAAAGTCGTCACTCAGCTGTCGCTGGCCTGGCAGGACAAACTGTCGTTCATGCTCGACGACAAGATGACCGTCAAGCGCCTGAAATTCGAGGATCTGCTGCAGGATCAGGCGGAACAGGACGGTGGTGATGAAGCCCTGGGCCAACTGGATGCCAGCTTCACCCTGATGATGCTGACCTTCGGCGACTTCCTGCCGGCACTGGTTGAAGCGTTGGGTGGGGAAGAGATGCCGCAGGGGATCTGACTCTGACGAGCATCTAACCTGTGGGAGCGAGCCTGCTCGCGAATGCGGTGCGCCAGCAACATTAATGTATCTGGCTCACCGCTTTCGCGAGCAGGCTCGCTCCCACAATGTTTTGTGGTGTAACCAATAATAAGGATCAAGCCATGCGCGCACTGGCTGCACTCAGCCGCTTTGTCGGCAATACCTTCGCTTACTGGGTTCTGATATTCGCCGTCGTGGCCTTCCTGCAACCGGCGTGGTTCATCGGCCTGAAAAGCGCGATCGTACCGCTGCTGGGTCTGGTGATGTTCGGCATGGGCCTGACCCTCAAGCTCGACGACTTCGCTGCCGTCGCTCGCCATCCGTGGCGGGTGGCGCTGGGCGTGGTTGCGCATTTCGTGATCATGCCCGGTGTGGCGTGGTTGCTCTGCCAGGTGTTTCACCTGCCGCCGGAAATCGCCGTCGGGGTGATTCTGGTCGGCTGCTGCCCGAGCGGCACCTCTTCGAACGTGATGACCTGGCTGGCACGCGGTGATCTGGCGCTTTCAGTGGCGATTGCCGCGGTCACTACCCTCCTCGCCCCACTGTTGACCCCGGCACTGATCTGGCTGCTGGCCTCGGCGTGGCTGCCGGTATCGTTCATGGAGCTGTTCTGGTCAATCCTGCAAGTGGTGCTGTTGCCGATCGTTCTCGGCGTGGTCGCGCAGCGTTTACTCGGCGACAAGGTGCGGCATGCGGTGGATGTGTTACCGCTGGTGTCGGTGGTCAGCATCGTGATTATCGTCACCGCCGTGGTCGCGGCGAGTCAGGCGAAAATCGCCGAGTCCGGCCTGCTGATCATGGCGGTGGTGATGCTGCACAACAGCTTCGGCTATCTGCTCGGCTACTTCACCGGGCGCCTGTTCGGCTTGCCGCTGGCTCAGCGCAAGTCGCTGGCACTGGAGGTCGGCATGCAGAATTCGGGACTGGGCGCGGCATTGGCCAGTGCGCACTTCTCGCCACTGGCGGCGGTGCCGAGCGCGCTGTTCAGCGTCTGGCACAATATTTCCGGGGCGCTGCTGTCGACGTACTTCCGGCGCATGAGCGAAAAAGAAGATCGCGACAACCTCGCGCAAAGGGCTGCCGACTGAGCTGAAAACTTGATCCCCGGGTTAATGCTCGTCAGTATATTGCGCAACGCGGGGACGACCCTGCGGCTCGATCGAGTCATTCATCTGGGGACGACCCCGTCAATCGATGGAGGTCCTGCATGTCCTGGATCATTCTGTTTTGCGCCGGTCTGTTCGAAGTCGGCTGGGCCGTCGGGCTGAAATACACCGACGGCTTCACCCGCCCGCTCCCCACCGCCCTGACCGTTGCCGCCATGGCTATCAGTCTGGGTCTATTGGGCTTGGCGATGAAGGAATTGCCGTTGGGTACGGCCTATGCGATCTGGACCGGCGTAGGTGCGGTGGGCACGGTGATCGCCGGGATCATTTTGTTCGGCGAGTCGATGGCATTGATTCGGCTGGCCAGTGTGGCGTTGATCGTTACCGGGTTGATCGGGCTCAAGGTCAGCGCTTAAGCCACCGGCCCCATCGCTGGCAAGCCAGCTCCCACAAGATTGGTGTACACCATCGAACCTGTGGGAGCTGGCTTGCCAGCGATGAGGGCCGTCCAGTCAACAACTATCTGACGGATCCGCGCAATTCCCCCACCAACACCTGCAACTTCGCCGGCTCGGTCCCTTCGGTAATTGCCGGCCCCGCCACCAGCGTCACCCGCGACCACAAGCGATGGAACAAACCCTTATTCGGATCGCGACTGAAGAAACTCCCCCACAATCCTTGCAGCGCCAGCGGAATCACCGGCACCGGGGTCTCTTCGAGAATCCGCGTCACGCCGCCGCGAAACTCGTTGATCTCGCCATCGGCGGTCAATTTGCCTTCCGGGAAAATGCACACCAGTTCGCCGTCCTTCAGATACTGAGCGATACGCGTGAAGGCTTTCTCGTAGATCTGGATATCTTCCTGGCGTCCGGCGATAGGAATCGCGCCCGCCGTGCGAAAGATGAAGTTCAGCACCGGCAGGTTGTAGATCTTGTAGTACATGACAAAGCGAATCGGCCTACGCACGGCACCGCCGATGAGCAAGGCGTCAACGAACGACACGTGGTTGCACACCAGCAGCGCCGCGCCCTCGTCCGGGATCGCTTCAAGGTTGCGGTGCTCGACGCGGTACATGGAATGGCTGAGCAGCCAGATCATGAAGCGCATGCTGAATTCCGGAACGATCTTGAAGATGTAGGCGTTGACGCCGATGTTCAGCAGCGACACCACCAGGAACAGTTGCGGGATCGACAGCTTGGCGACGCTCAACAAGACGATCGAAACAATCGCCGACACCACCATAAACAGCGCGTTGAGAATGTTGTTGGCGGCAATCACCCGCGCCCGTTCGTTTTCAGCCGTGCGCGACTGGATCAGCGCGTACAGCGGGACAATATAGAAGCCACCGAAAATGCCGAGGCCAAGGATGTCGATCAACACCGCCCAGGTGTGCACGAAGCCCAGCACGGCAATCCAGCTATGGCCGGTGACGCTGTCCGGGATCCCACCGGAATGCCACCACAGCAACAGGCCGAACACGGTCAGGCCAAACGAGCCAAACGGCACCAGTCCGATCTCGACTTTGCGCCCGGAGAGCTTCTCGCAGAGCATCGAACCCAGCGCGATGCCCACCGAGAACACGGTCAGGATCAGCGTGACCACGGTTTCGTCACCGTGCATCCATTCCTTGGCGTAGGCCGGGATCTGCGTCAGGTAAATCGCCCCGACGAACCAGAACCACGAGTTGCCGACAATCGAGCGTGACACCGCTGGCGTCTGGCCCAAGCCGAGTTTCAGCGTCGCCCAGGACTGGCTGAAGATGTTCCAGTTCAGGCGCATTTCCGGCGACGAGGCCGCCGCGCGCGGAATACTGCGGCTGGCCAGATAACCCAGCACGGCAATGCCGACGATCGCGGCGGAGACTACCGGCGCGTAGTGCTCGGTCGACATCATGATCCCGGCGCCGATGGTGCCGGCGAGAATTGCCAGAAACGTGCCCATTTCCACCAGACCGTTGCCGCCGACCAGTTCATCGTCGCGCAAGGCCTGCGGCAGGATCGAATACTTCACCGGGCCGAACAGCGCCGAGTGCGTGCCCATGGCGAACAGCGCCACCAGCATCAACGACAGATGATCGAAGAGAAAGCCGATCGATCCTACGGCCATGATGGCGATTTCCGCGAGTTTGATCAGACGGATCAACGCGTCCTTGGCGAATTTTTCCCCGAACTGCCCGGCCAGCGCCGAGAACAGGAAAAACGGCAGGATAAACAGCAGCGCGCAGAGGTTGACCCAGATCGAGCGATCGCCCTCGATGGTCAACCGATAGAGGATGGCGAGGATCAACGACTGCTTGAACACGTTGTCGTTAAACGCGCCGAGCGACTGGGTAATAAAGAAGGGCAAAAAGCGCCGGGTGCGCAACAGGTTGAACTGTGAGGGGTGACTCATCTTCCGTGTTTCCTGATGTTAGGTAGTGAGGCCTGGGTGCTTGTTATTGGAATCCCGCACCACGATCCAGGCCACACCTTACCTAAACTTTTCGGATTATTTCTTCAAACCTGCAATACACGGCGAGACAAACAGCTCGCCACGCCACGCGCCCTGCACGGTGCGCTTGCCGACGATCAGCCACATTGCCGCCAACAAAATCACCAGCGCCGTACCGAACACACTGAAAAACGTGAGGCTGAGGACGCTTGCCAGTTTCAGCGTTGCCAGCGAATACACGCCCAATGGGAAGGTGAAGCCCCACCAGCCGAGGTTGAACGGAATGCCGTCACGCAGATAACGCACGGTGATCAGCAGCGCCATCAACATCCACCACAGACCAAACCCCCACAGCGTAATCCCCGCCACCAGGCCCAGGCCCGAAGCGATTTCACCGACGCCAGCCAGGCCATTGGCGGCAAAAATCGCTGGCGCCTCACCGCCCAACAGCAACATGCCCAGCGCACCGGTGCCGATCGGACCGAGGGCGAGCCAGCTCGACGCGGCCATGTTTTCGTGGGGCAGTTTGTGCAAGGCCATACGCAACAACAGGATGGTCAGAATGCTGAACGCCACCGGCAGGGAGAAAGCCCAGAGCACATAGCTGGTGGTCAGTACGACGAGTTGCGCATGGGCGTCGGTCAGATGCGGGGCGAGCAAACCGCCGCTGGCCGCTGCCACTTCCGCCGCCACCACCGGCAGCAACCAGACCGCAGTCATCTGATCGATGCTGTGTTCCTGACGGGTAAACATCATGTACGGAATCAACACACCGCAGGCCAGCGACATCGCTACATCGATCCACCACAACACTTCAACGAGCTGAATGACACCGTCGCCCCAGCGCGGCAGCCCGAACAACAGAAAGCCGTTGATGATCGTCGCCAGGCCCATGGGAATGGTGCCGAAGAACATCGATACAGTCGAATGACCGAAAATCCGCCGCGCCTCGTCAAAGAACAAAATCCAGCGCGCGGCGTAGGCAGCAGTAAACAAGCTGAACAATAGAATGTTGAACAGCCACAGCCCTTCGGCCACAGCGCGCAATCCGGGAATGGCCAGCGGCAACTGGGCCAGCGCCAATGCCAGCACACCGGTGCCCATGGTCGCGGCGAACCAGTTCGGCGTGAACTGGCGGATCACTTCGCGCGGATGCTGAAGCTGGCTGAAAGGTTTGTAGCCGGGCGTGACACTATTAGGGCAAATCATCATGAACTCCTGTCCTCTGGTGAGGTGGAGTCCATGGTAGATCCGAATCGAATATCGATATAACGGGTAATATCTCTAACTGTTATCTGTTTTGCAGATAAGTGCCTACACGCGCTCAAGGAGCGCTGCAAACTCTGCCTGTCTGCGGACGCAGACTGAGCAGCAGCGCAGCCACGGCCAGCACGATCAATACAACGCCGTAACCATCAGTGGTCGCCAGCAACCCGAAACTGCGAGCGAGATGCCCGGCCAGCAGCGCCGGCAGACAGAACGCCAGATAACTGAGCACGTAATAAGCCGACATCAACCCGGCTCGTTCATGCGGCAAAGCCAGCGACACCAGACTGCGCACCGCACCGAGGAAACCGGAACCGAAGCCGCAACCGGCGACCAGGGTGCCGAAGAAAAACAACGACAGACTGGCGCCATGCACACCGAGCAGCATCAGGACCAGCCCGATTGGCAGCAAGCTCGCACCCAGCCGCAACGCCTGAGCGGCCGGACGATTGCGCATCATGAAAATCATCAACGCACCGGTCACGGTGAGCGCCGCGACCGTAGCGCCGCCGATCAGATTGGAGGAAGAGCCAGTGGCCGTGCGCACCAACGACGGTGCCAGCGAGGCATAAAAACCTCCGAGCGCCCAGGTTGCGGTGTTCAGCGGCAGCACTCGCCACAACGTTGAACGCGCTTGCACCGGCACGTGCAGGGTCGGCCGCAACGACGCCAGCGCCCCACCTTGCCGCGAGACACTTTCCGGCAGGCGCCAGACATACACGCCTTGCAACACAAACAGTGCCAACAGTAACCAATAGGTCAGCTGCAACGGCGCTGGTGCGAATTCTGCCAGCAAGCCACAGCCCAAACCGCCCAAAGCCATCCCGAGTAACGGCGCGACACTGTTGATCAGCGGCCCCTGCTGACGGTCGGTGTCGAGCAGCGTTGCACTCAATACGGCAGTGGCCATGCCGGTGGCGAAACCTTGCAGCACCCGTGCGCTGATCAACCACGACACGCTGTCGGCATAAATGAACAGCAGCATCGCCAGCGCATTGAGCAGCACTGCACTGAAGATCACCGGTTTGCGTCCGAGATGGTCGGAAAGCGAACCAACCGTCAGCAACGCCGCCAACAGACTGAAAGCGTAAACGGCGAAGATCAGCGTCAACATCGCTGCCGAGAAATGCAGCTGATCCTGATACAAGTGATACAACGGCGTCGGAGCGGTGGAAGCGGCGAGAAAACTGAGTAAGGTGATCGCCAGAAACCACAAGCTGGACCGGTGGGAAGCGACACTATTCAAGGGGCTGGTCATGGGCATACTCCGCAAAAGCTAATTTTTTGCTTTTGCGGAGTGTGCTACCGCCCAGCGCTTAAAGCAAATTCTTTGTGTTAAGGTCTGCCGCATGGCTATTAAAGAAGGTTTACGCCCCGGTGGCCGCAGTGCCCGGGTGCAGGAGTCGATTCATTCGGCGGTCAATGCGCTGCTGCAAGAGCAGGAACGTTCCACCGTGACCGTCCCGCAGATTGCCGCCCGCGCGGGGGTTACGCCGTCGACGATCTACCGCCGCTGGGGTGATCTGGCGGCGTTGCTGGCGGACGTCGCCCTCGCCCGCATGCGCCCGGACAGCGAGCCGGCGAACACTGGCAGCCTGCGCGGCGATATCCGCGCCTGGGCCGAGCAATATCTCGACGAGATGAGCTCGGAGGTCGGGCGCAACATGATGCGCGACGTGCAGGCCAGCGCTACGCCCGGCTATTGCGTGGCGATCATCGGTGCGCAGTTGCAGACCATTGTCGATCGCTATCCGGATGAAAACACACCGAGTGTCGACCGCTTGATCAATCTGGTGGTGGCGCCGGTGGTGTTCCGGATTCTGTTTTCGGCCACGGCGCTGGAGGTGGATGAGTTGCATCGGTTGATCGATATTGCATTGCGGCAGGACTGACGCCTTCGCGAGCAGGCTCGCTCCCACAAGGGAATGCATTCCAGAAAGTGGGAGCGAGCCTGCTCGCGAAGAGGCCCGCCCGGGCACCACAAAAACCACCCGGTACCCCGCCTGCGACACCCCGCCACGCCACGACCTTGGTCGACACTGACTAACCGCCGCGCGCGTGCGAGACTGTCCGCCCGGGCAGGAGTGCCGGGGAGTCTTTTGTCGGGAGTGCTGCATGTCGTTGTCCACCGGGCTGATCGCCGTCGTTGCCCTGGCCTACATGGCCATCATGTTCGCCATCGCCTTCTACGGCGACCGTCGCAGCACGCCGTTGCCGCCACGGGTGCGCGCTTGGGTGTACAGCCTGTCGCTGGCGGTTTACTGCACCAGTTGGACGTTCTTCGGCGCGGTCGGTCAGGCGGCGGAACAACTGTGGTCATTCCTGCCGATCTACCTCGGGCCGATCCTGCTGCTGGTCGGCGCGCCGTGGGTCCTGCAGAAAATGGTGATGATCAGCAAACAGGAGAACATCACCTCCATCGCCGACTTCATCGCCGCGCGCTACGGCAAATCACAATCGCTGGCGGTGGTTGTGGCGCTGATCTGTCTGGTCGGCGTGTTGCCCTATATTGCCCTGCAACTCAAAGGCATTGTCCTTGGCGTGAACCTGCTGATCGGCGCCGGCGCCGATGCCATGGGCACCCGCGCTCAAGACACGGCGCTGATCGTGTCGCTGGTGCTGGCGTTGTTCACCATCGTTTTCGGCACGCGCAACCTCGACGCCACCGAACACCACCGTGGCATGGTGCTGGCGATCGCGTTCGAATCGCTGGTCAAGCTGTTCGCCTTTCTCGCCGTCGGCGCCTTCGTCACGTACGGCCTGTATGACGGTTTCGACGACCTGTTCAATCAGGCGATGCTCGCCCCGCGCCTTGAGGCGTACTGGAAGGAAACCATCAACTGGCCATCGATGGTGGTGCAGACCGGCGTGGCGATGATGGCGATCATCTGCCTGCCGCGGCAATTTCACGTCACCGTGGTGGAGAACATCGACCCGCAGGATCTGCGACTGGCGAAATGGGTCTTCCCCGCCTATCTGGCTTTGGCCGCATTGTTTGTAGTCCCTATCGCCCTTGCCGGTCAGATGATGCTGCCCAGCCACGTGCTACCCGACTCGTTCGTGATCAGCCTGCCGCTGGCCCAGGCCCATCCGGCGCTGGCGATGCTGGCGTTTATCGGTGGTGCATCGGCAGCGACCGGCATGGTGATTGTCGCCAGCGTCGCACTGTCGACCATGGTCTCCAACGACATGCTGTTGCCGTGGCTGTTGCGGCGCAACAACGCCGAGCGCCCGTTCGAAGTGTTCCGCCAGTGGATGCTCTCGGTGCGCCGCGTCAGCATCGTGGTGATTCTGCTGCTGGCCTACGTCAGTTATCGCTTGCTCGGCTCGACCGCGAGCCTGGCGACCATCGGCCAGATCGCTTTCGCGGCGGTAACGCAACTGGCGCCGGCGATGCTTGGCGCGCTGTACTGGAAACAGGCCAACCGCCGGGGCGTGTTCGCCGGCCTCGCCACCGGGACGTTTCTGTGGTTTTACACGCTGGTGCTGCCGATTGCCGCGCACAGTCTCGGCTGGTCGCTGGCGAGTTTTCCGGGGTTGGCGTGGCTGCATAGTAATCCGCTGAACCTGCCGATTACGCCGCTGACCCAAGGCGTGGTGTTGTCGCTGGCGGGTAATTTCACCCTGTTCGCCTGGGTCTCGGTGCTGTCGCGCACGCGGGTTTCCGAGCACTGGCAGGCCGGGCGTTTCATCGGTCAGGAAATCAGCGCGCGGCCTAATGCTCGTTCAATGCTGGCGGTGCAGATCGACGATCTGCTGCAACTGGCGGCGCGTTTCGTCGGCGAAGAACGCGCGCGGCAGAGCTTCATTCGCTTCGCCTACCGTCAGGGCAAGGGTTTCAACCCCAACCAGAACGCCGACAGCGAATGGATTGCCCACACCGAACGCTTGCTCGCCGGTGTCCTTGGCGCCTCTTCGACGCGCGCCGTAGTAAAGGCCGCCATCGAAGGTCGGGAAATGCAGTTGGAGGACGTAGTCCGAATCGCTGACGAAGCCTCGGAAGTGCTGCAGTTCAACCGCGCCCTGCTGCAAGGCGCGATCGAGAACATCACCCAGGGCATCAGCGTGGTCGACCAGTCGCTGAAACTGGTGGCGTGGAACCGGCGTTATCTGGAGCTGTTCAACTACCCCGACGGCCTGATCAGCGTCGGCCGGCCGATTGCCGACATCATTCGCTACAACGCCGAACGCGGTTTGTGCGGCCCCGGCGAAGCGGAAGTGCACGTCGCGCGACGCTTGCACTGGATGCGTCAGGGCCGCGCGCACACTTCCGAACGGCTGTTCCCCAATGGCCGGGTGATCGAGCTGATCGGCAACCCGATGCCCGGCGGCGGATTTGTCATGAGCTTCACCGACATTACCGCGTTCCGCGAAGCCGAACAGGCGCTGACCGAGGCCAACGAAGGGCTGGAACAACGGGTCAGCGAGCGCACCCAGGAACTGTCGCAACTCAACGTCGCGCTCACCGAAGCCAAGGGCAATGCCGAGGCGGCCAACCAGTCGAAAACCCGCTTCCTCGCCGCCGTCAGCCACGACTTGATGCAACCGCTGAACGCCGCGCGACTGTTCTCCGCCGCCCTCTCCCACCAAAACGAAGGCTTGAGCGCAGAGGCGCAACAACTGGTGCAACACCTCGACAGCTCGCTGCGTTCGGCGGAAGACCTGATCAGCGATCTGCTGGACATCTCGCGCCTGGAAAACGGCAAGATCAACCCGGACCGCAAAGCGTTCGTCGTCAATGAACTGTTCGACACCCTCGGCGCGGAGTTCAAGGCGCTCGCCCAAGAGCAAAAGCTCACGTTCCGGGTGCGCGGCAGTCAATTGCGCATCGACAGCGACATCAAACTGCTGCGGCGGATTCTGCAGAACTTCCTCACCAACGCGTTCCGCTACGCCAAAGGCCCGGTGCTGCTGGGCGTGCGTCGGCGCGGTGGTGAGTTATGTCTGGAAGTCTGGGATCGCGGCCCGGGCATTCCGGAAGACAAACAACAAGTGATTTTCGAAGAATTCAAACGCCTCGACAGCCACCAGACCCGCGCCGAAAAAGGTCTGGGCCTGGGTCTGGCGATCGCCGACGGCTTGTGCCGCGTGCTCGGGCACACCCTGCGCGTTCGCTCCTGGCCGGGGCGCGGCAGTGTGTTCAGCGTCACGGTACCGCTGGCGCGCACGCAAACGCCTGCGGCGAGCGCCACGGTCGAGCCAAACAGCAAAATGCTCAGCGGCGCGCAGGTGCTGTGCATCGATAACGAAGACAGCATCCTGATCGGCATGAACAGCCTGCTGAGCCGCTGGGGCTGCCAGGTATGGACGGCGCGCAATCGCGAAGAATGCGCAGCGATATTGAATGAAGGTGTGCGGCCGCAACTGGCGCTGGTCGACTATCACCTCGACCACGGCGATACCGGCACAGAGCTGATGGCGTGGTTGCGCACGCGCCTGGGTGAACCCGTGCCCGGCGTGGTCATCAGCGCGGATGGACGCCCGGAGACCGTAGCGCAAGTGCATGCTGCGGGCCTGGATTACCTGGCCAAACCGGTGAAGCCGGCAGCGTTGCGGGCACTGTTGAGTCGGTATTTGCCGTTGTAGAAGGTGACCTTGCAGACGCCTTCGCGAGCAGGCTCGCTCCCACAGAACAGCAAGAGCAAGAGCAAGAGCAAGAGCAAGAGCAAGAGCAAGAGCAAGAGCAAGAGCAAGAGCAAGAGCAAGAGCAAGAGCAAGAGCAAGAGCAAGAGCAAGAGCAAGAGCAAGAGCAAGAGCAAGAGCAAGAGCAAAAGATCGCAGCCTTCGGCAGCTCCTACAGTTGGACCGTCGATATCTGAATGGAATGGTTGGTCGGCAGATTGCCTTCGCGAGCAGGCTCGCTCCCACAGAAAAGCAAAGCAGCGAAGCTGCCCGCGGCGCAGCCGCCCCACTCAACAATGAGCGCAAGCTCGAGTGCTTTTGATCTTGATCCACCGGCGACGTCGGAAGGCTGAGTGGAGGGATTGATCCGGGCGTGGGAGCGCAGCGACCGTCTGGCGCAGCCAGACACAGCGAGTGTAGGTGCAGCGAAGCAAACCGGAGCCGCTGCGCCCGGATCGATCCCGGAGCGAAGGAACCCGAGCCTGCGAGGGCCGAACGCAGGAGCTAGCGTTTTTTGCTTACTTTTTTAGGCGCTTGTAAAAAAGTAAGTCGCCGTCAGGCGAAACCGCCAGCCGCCACGCCCGCAGCAACGGATATGCCCCCAAAATCAGCCCAAAAAACGACGCCTACTCAGGCAACTCAACCAACCCATCAACATCCGTCATCGCCCGCTCCAGCAAATCCGCCGGCAAGCTCTTGCTCGCCCGCGCACCGAGCAACTTCAACTGCTCACTGCGGCTGACCAGATTACCGCGCCCCTCTGTCAGCTTATTGCGCGCTGAGCTGTAAGCCTTGTCCAGTTGCTGCAGACGATTGCCCACTTCGTCCAGATCCTGAATAAACAACACGAACTTGTCGTACAGCCAACCCGCCCGCTCAGCGATTTCCCGGGCATTCTGGCTCTGCCGTTCCTGCTTCCACAAACTGTCGATCACCCGCAGCGTGGCCAGCAGCGTAGTCGGGCTGACGATCACGATATTGCGGTCGAAAGCGTCCTGAAACAGCGACGGCTCAGCCTGTAACGCAGCGGAAAATGCCGCTTCGATCGGTACGAACAACAAAACGAAATCGAGGCTGTGCAGGCCTTCCAGGCGCTTGTAATCCTTGCCGGCCAGACCTTTGACGTGATTGCGCAGCGACAACACGTGCTGCTTAATCGCGATCTGCCCCAACGTGTCGTCATCAGCCGCAACATATTGTTGATAGGCCGTGAGGCTGACTTTCGAATCGACCACCACCTGCTTGTCGCCGGGCAGATAAATGATCACATCGGGCTGGAAGCGTTCACCGTCCGGGCCTTTGAGATTGACCTGGGTCTGGTACTCGCGGCCCTTCTCCAGACCTGCATGCTCAAGAACGCGCTCGAGGATCAGTTCGCCCCAATTGCCTTGGGTTTTCTGGCCCTTGAGCGCGCGAGTCAGGTTGGTCGCTTCGTCGCTCAGGCGCAGGTTCAATGCCTGCAAACGCTCCAGCTCCTTGGCCAGCGAGAAGCGCTCGCGGGCTTCGGCCTGATAGCTTTCTTCCACGCGTTTTTCAAAGGACTGGATGCGTTCTTTCAACGGATCGAGTAACTGCCCGAGCCGCTGCTGGCTGGTTTCGGCAAAGCGCTGCTCACGCTCATCGAAGATCTTGCCGGCCAGCTCGGCGAATTGCGCACGCAACTCATCGCGCGAGCCTTGCAGGTCGTTGAGACGTTGTTGATGGCTTTCCTGTTGCTCTCGCAGTTCGGCACTCAGCGAGGCCGCTTGGGCGTCGAGGCGGCGCAACTCAGCGTCCTTGTTGGCGCGTTCGAGGTTCCAGGCGTGGGAGGCGTCGCGGGCGTCATCGCGCTCGATCTGCAGCAATTCAACTTCGCGGCGCAGGGCGGCGAGGTCTGCCTGTTTGGCGGCATTGGCCTGGCCGAGATCGGCGATTTCATCGCGGCTCGCTTCAAGCTGCGCGGTGAGGCCGTCCTGGGCCAGTTGCGCCATCGCCAGGCGCTCCTCGAGCAAGGCCAGATCGGCCTGGGCATTGCCGGCCCGGCGTTGCAGTTGCCAGGCCAGCGCCAGCAGCGGCACCCCTGCTGCCGCAAGACCAAGCAATATGCTGGTCAAGTCCATAGCCATAGCGACTCCTGCCAATCGGATAAAGCCTGAAGGTTAACCAAGGTGTCTGGGCTTGGACAGCTCAGTCTTCGATCAGACCGAGTTCCTGCTGTGCGCGACGGTCACCGGCGCGGGCGGCCTGACGCAGCAGCTCCTGACCGATACGCCGGTCACGGGCATTGCCGCACTCACGGCAGATCAATTGGCCGAGACGGCTTTGCGCAGCGACTACACCTTCACGGGCCGGTTGCTTGAGCAGGCGGCCCGCGAGGTGTTTGGCGCTGGGGCTGTCGCTCAGGCGCGGCGCATCGAGCAGCCACTCAGCCACACGTACGGAAAAACGCTTGGGAGCGGTAACAGAGTTCGGATTGGAGGTAACAGAGTCTGATACTGAGCGAAACTTCATAAAGCACTGCGGGACAGATCGGAAGGCGCGCCACTTTACTCTCTTTTTCTTACAGGTAAAGTCGAAAAAAACCCGGCACGCCCGTCCTAGAGCAAGCGCTAGGGACAATCCACAGAAGCTGTGGATAAGTCAGTGGACAACCGCTCTGTGATCCTCGCAAAGCCTTATGGAATGGGGCTCGCAGTCAAACTGACGATTTTTTCACCAACAAAAAAAGACGATATTTTTCATTGACTTAAACTTTTGATACAGGCAGCGACTGGAGTCAGGATCGATGTGACAGTTGCGTTACGCTCTGCGCAACTAATGTGCACAAGTACCTGTGCGCCGGTTATATGCGTGCGCTTTTTGGGGTCATTTTGCGCAGCTGCGAACGACCGAAAGGCTCTGCGAAAAGCATGCACGCCGACGGACGGTGTGACACGACCATTCCGTGCGAAGCTTTTTTCGTCATGGGGTTTGCTTCGCCCGAACGGATCCGTTACTATCCGCGGCGTTAGTACCAAGCTGAAAGTCAATTCCGGTCGAACATCTCCCACGGTCAACTTCCAACAGGAAGACACTGCCGAAAAAAGCGGGAACGACCCCTCGATGGTTTCCAGGTAACTCTTGCGACGACGCTGCCTTTGAACGAAAGCAAAGGGCGTTGCGAAGAACACTTACTCTGACCGAACCAACCTGCAAATTGATCAGGATCTTCACCCCGGGCCCAGAACCTTTGCCCTCGCTGTGATGCCTGTCCTCCTAAGTACCTACCTGCCAGCCCAAGCGCGCTCACTTATCAGCGCTTCAAACTGGCTGCTTTGTTCCAGTCGGGTTCTTCGTTCGATCAATGGTGATCAACGTTACTGGAACGTTTTAACGTTGCACGGTTCTTATCCGTGTCATTTGTAGGAACACCTAATAACTATGTCTACTCAAATCCAGACTCAGGATGCCATTCGCACCCTAACCAACGCTTTTGCTCCAATGAACTGCCTGATCATGGCCGCTCGCAAAGGCTGCTTCAGCTTCACCGTAGTCAATGAACACGGTATCGCTCGTCACAGCGAGCGTCTGTACCCCGATCAATACTCCAGCGCCGAACCGCTGCAGGCCGTGATCGAGCGTACCCGTCAGGCACTGGTTGCCTGAAAGCCGGACAGGCTGCAAAAGCAAAGCCCTGCTGAAAAGCGGGGCTTTTTATTGCCTGATATTTCACTTTTAGCGCAACGCTTCTAAGCATGTTCCGATCTAACGCCCGGGATGCGATGGCGGAAATATTTTAAAAACAGGCCTTTACAGGCTGAATATGACACTACACTTCAACTCAAGCGGCTTGACCCGCTTGCGGCGAGCCTGATTCGATCCACTGCTGCCAAAGCCCCTTCAGGACTCGCCCTCAACAATAAGAACCGAGGGTGTTATGGGTATCGCTGCCAGCGAACTGTGCCGCTATGTGATCCGTCCCACATTGATCTATCTGGGACGCCACTGCGCAACCGCCGAATCCCTGCTGCTGGGTATCGCTGCCAGCCAATCCGCCCTCGGCTCTGCCCTGCACGACCGCCGTGGCCACGGCCTCTACCGGATTGCCGAGCATCGGCATCAGGCGCTCTGGGACGATTATCTGGCGCTCGACCCGGAGCGCGCCAGCCTGGTGCGCGGCCTCGCCAGTCAGCATGCATTCCTCAGCGGCCCGCATCTGGAACTGACCGTCAACCTGCGTTACGCCACGGCCATCGCCTGGCTGCTGGTAGAAGAACAGAACCCCATCCTCCCCGCTCCGACCGACCTGCTCGGCATGGCGCGCATCTGGCGCCAGACCTTTCAACCGCAAGGCCGTTTGCGCGACTTCACCTATGCCTGGCAAACCTGTGTTTCACCGCTGAATCAGGTCGCTTGCTGACCGGGCGGTTTCACAAGTTCTCGCAACAAGTCGCCATTTTGGTCGGATTGTCCTACAAAACCGCTCTAACTCAAGGCTTACAAGCTATAGCGCTGGGACGAAAATGTTGGTAATTTTCGCCCCGGTGATCACCAGGAGTTCTAATAATGAAAAAAGTCATGCTCAAAACCACCCTTAGCCTCGCCGTTACCCTTGCCTCCACACAAATCTTCGCGGCAGGTTTTGCCCTCAACGAACAAAGCATCAGTGGGATGGGGACTGGTTTTGCCGGGCGATCTTCTTCTGCCGACGACGCAAGCACTGTTTATGGCAACCCGGCCGGCATGGCGCGCATCAAGCGCGAACAAGTAACCGGCGGCGTCGCCCTGGTCGACGCGCATACCGATATCAGCGATACCAGCTCCAGCCCGAACGGCGGCAGCAACAAGGGCGACATGGTGCCCCTCACTGCCGTACCGATGGGCTTCTATGTAAAACCGATCGATGATCACTGGGCATTCGGCCTCGGTGTGTACGTACCGTTCGGTCTGATCACGGATTACGAAAACGGCTTCGCCGGTCGTTACTTCGGCAGCAAGTCCGAAGTGCAAGTCATTACTTTCCAGCCAACCGTCAGCTACGCCTTCAACGACAAGGTGTCGATCGGTTTCGGCCCGACCATCAACCGCATCGACGGCTCGCTGGAATCCAACCTGTCGATCACCCAGGCACTGCCGGACGGCAAGGTCAAGATCAAGGGTGACGACACCGCGCTGGGCTACAACGTCGGCTTGCTGGTCCAGGCCACCGACACCACCCGTGTCGGCCTGACCTATCACTCCAAGGTCGACTACAAGCTCGAAGGCGACACCAAGGTCAACTACAACGCTCTGGCGCTGGTGGGCGTTGGCGCCAACCAGAAGTACGACGCTTCGTTGAAGATCACCACGCCGGAATCCGTGGACCTGTCGGTCACCCAGGCGATCAACGATCGCTGGAACGTCTACGCCGGCACCACCTGGACCCGCTGGAGCCAACTGGACAAGATCACCGTGAAGAACTCCGGCGTGCAGCCTCTGCTGGCCGGTCAGTTCGGTTCGATCAACGAAGACCAGAACTGGCATGACTCCTGGGCCTATGCCGTGGGTACCTCGTACCAGTTGAACAAGGAATGGGTCCTGCGTACCGGTCTGACCTTCGACCAGTCGCCAACCAATAACGAAGACCGCTCGCCGCGTATCCCGACTGGCGACCGCACCATCTTCAGTATCGGTGCCGGCTGGAGCCCGACCGACGACCTGACCATCGACGTCGCGTACTCGTACCTGAAAGAAGAGTCGGTCAACATCCGCAACGAAAACGCGCGTGGCCAGACTTACGATGCCAAGTATGAAAACTCGGCAAACGGCTTCGGTGTCGGCGCGACATACCGCTTCTGATGCACCGTGGCGAGGCTAACCCCTCGCCCAAGAAAAAGCCCCGCTCTCTTTACAGAGGCGGGGCTTTTTCATGCCTGGGCATCGAACAAACCGGTAGGAGCTGACGAGTGCAACGAGGCTGCGATCTTTTGTTCTTGAAATTCCAGGATCAAAAGATCGCAGCCTCGTTGCACTCGTCAGCTCCTACAGGACCATCACAAGGCTTCAGGGCTTCAGGGCTTCAGCGGTTTGGAGGCAATGGCCTTTTCGATCGCGGCGATAAACTCGGGGTCATCCGGTTTGGTCAAGCTGGAAAAACTCGCCACGACCTTGCCCTGCCGGTCGACCACATACTTGTAGAAATTCCACTTCGGCGCATTGCTCTGCGCGGCCAGCACCTGAAACAGATGCGTGGCGTCGTCGCCACGGACCTTCTGCGGCTCGGTCATGTTGAAGGTCACGCCATAATTGGCGTAGCAGACCTTGGCGGTTTCGGCGCTGTCCTTGGACTCCTGCTTGAAGTCATTCGACGGCACGCCGAGCATTTCCAGCCCCTGATCCTTATAGCGCTTGTTGAGCGCCTCAAGCCCTTCGAACTGCGGCGCGAAACCGCAGAAGCTGGCGGTATTGACCACCACCAGCGGTTTGTCGGCGTACTGCTTGCACAGATCGATGGATTCCTTGGCGCGCAGCTTGGGCAGCGAGCCTTGCAACAGCTCAGGACAGTCGGCGGCCTGGGCCAGGCCAGTCAACGCCATCAGCAACGCGGGAACAGCACACCAGCGCATCAACATGTCGAATTTCCTTGGGCAGTCATCAGGCTTCGACGTTACTCGCCACGCTGCCATCTAGCAAATGCTCATGCCCAACTGCATCAGCGCCAGACCGCCGCGTTGCCAGCCCCACCACACCAGCGCCAACAGCGCAGCAGCCAGTGCGGTCAGCGCGAATCGCGCGCAGATCCGGCTCATGCTGCGCTCGCCGCAGCTTGCAGGCGCGCCACCGGACGCTCGCGCACCGGCCAGTTCAGCGCCGCCGCCAGCAGACTCAAGAGAACCGCCACTTGCCAGATCAAGTCATAACTCCCGGTTCGGTCGTACACCACCCCGCCCAGCCAGCCACCAAGGAATGAGCCGAGCTGATGGAACAGAAAGACGATGCCACCGAGCATGGACAAATTGCGCACGCCGAACAAGGTTGCCACCGTACCGTTGGTCAACGGCACCGTCGACAGCCACAGAAAGCCCATGGCCATGCCGAACAGATACGCTGTGGTGGTCGTCACCGGCAACCACAGGAACAGCGCGATCACCACCGCGCGCAGCAGATACAACGCCATCAGCAGACGCGGTTTGGACATGCGGCCACCGAGCCAACCAGCGGTGTAAGTGCCGAAGATATTGAACAGTCCGATCAACGCCAGCACCGTAGTGCCGACACTGGCGGGCAGATGCTGATCGACCAGATACGCTGGCAAGTGCACGCCAATGAACACCACTTGAAACCCGCAGACAAAAAAGCCGAACGCCAGCAGCCAGAATCCCGAATGCGAGCAGGCTTCACGCAGCGCTTCGGAGAGGGTTTGTTCGTGGCCGAGAACCGGCAGTGGCTTGTCTTTTAACATGCTCACCAGCGGCACGATCATCGCCACCAGCAGGCCCAGCACCAACAGCGCGGCCGACCAGCCGAGCCAGCCGATCAGGCCCAGCGTGCCCGGCAACATCGCGAACTGGCCGAACGAACCGGCGGCGCTGGCGATACCCATGCCCATGCTGCGTTTCTCTGGCGGCACAGCGCGACCCACAACACCAAGAATGACCGAAAACGAAGTGCCCGAAAGACCGATACCGATCAGCAGACCGGCACTGAGTGACAGAGTCACCGCCGAATCAGACAGGCCCATGCACACCAGGCCCGCCGCGTAGAGGATCCCACCGACCAGCACCACTTTCGCCGCACCGAAGCGGTCGGCCAGCGCGCCGGTGAACGGCTGCGCCAGGCCCCAGATCAGGTTTTGCAGGGCTATGGCGAAGGCAAACACTTCGCGACCCCAGCCGAACTGCGCGCTCATCGGCGACAGGAACAGACCGAAACCGTGGCGCACGCCCAATGACAACGCCAGGATCAGCGCACTCCCCAGCAACACCCAACCGCACGTACGCCACATCGATGTCATTGTTATTCTCCAGTCGCGGGTATATACCCGCTTGAGCGCGAAAAAACCGCCGTCAGGCCAGTTCGTCGAGCAGTTTGAGCAAGGTTTCGCGCTTCTCGGCACCGAGACGGTCGATCAGCCGCTGTTGCGCCGCTTCCCACGCCGGCAATGCCGCTGCCAGGCGCTGCACGCCGTTTTCAGTGAGGCGCACGATGCGGTTGCGCATGTCCTCGCCTTCGGCCAGCGCCACCAGACCTTCGCCCTCCAGCACACGTAGATTGCGTCCGAGCGTGCTGCGATCCAGGCCCATGGCCTCAGCCAGTTCGGAAATGCTCGGTTGCTCCAGCCGCTGCAGATTGCACAGCAGAGAATACTGGGCAACGTTGATCCCGAAGCCATCGAGAGCGCCGTCGTAATGCCTGCTGACGCCACGCGCGGCGCGACGCAGGTTGGTGCACAAACACTGAGAAGGAAGCATGATGCGTGTATATACCCGCGAGTGTGTTAAATCAAGTTACAGATGAGTTTACTCTGAACATCATTGTTGCCGGTGAGGCCCCTTCGCGAGCAGGCTCGCTCCCACAGGGGATTGCATTTCGAAAGTGGGAGCGAGCCTGCTCGCGAAGGGGCCGGCATCATCTACGCAAATCTTTCAGACCAAAGCGAGCCCCACCAACACCCCCATCTCCAGCAATTCCAGCAACGCCCCCGCCGTGTCCCCGGTAGTCCCGCCCAGCCGCTGCATCATCAGCCGCCGCAGCCAGACAAACCCAACCAGCGAAATCAGCACCGCACCGAAGCCAGCGATCAACACGCAGCCCAAGGCACTCAACCCCAGCACCCACCACCCCACTTTACGCGGCAGATGATCGGCCAGTGCCTGACCCAATCCACCCGCACGCACATACGGCGTAGTCAGAAACAACCCCAACAGCGCCGCTCGCCCGAGCACCGGGACGATGATCAGCGCCAGGGTATGCCCTTGCTCGATCAGCGCCAGCAGCGCGGCGAATTTCAGCAACAACACCAGCACCAGCGTGACCACCGCGCTCGGCCCGCTGCGCGGATCTTTCATGATCGTCAGCGTACGTTCACGATCACCAAAACCGCCGAGCCAGGCATCGGCGCTGTCCGCCAAGCCATCGAGATGCAGCGCGCCGCTGAGCAATACCCACACGGTCAACAACAGCGCCGCATGGAGCAACATTGGTGTGCCGCCAAGCAGTAGATTCGAGGCGTAGAGGATCAACCCGAACAGCAATCCCACCAGCGGATAAAACAGCAGCGAACGGCCAAGCTGTTGCGGCTCGGGCATGCCCGGCAGGCGAATCGGCAGGCTGCTGAGAAACTGCAAGGCGATCCACAGCGGCAACATCTCAGTGACCTTCCTTGAGCGCGCCGTCAGCCTCGACCGTCAGCGCAAACAGCGCGCCGTGGCCGACTTCGACATTGAGCAACTGTTCGCGCGGCAGACCACGTGCCTGCGCGAGCAACAAGCGCATCACGCCGCCGTGGCTGACCAGCAGAATCCGTTCGCCGGCGTAAGCCGCCTGCAACCGCGCGACCGCCGCCAACACCCGCGCGGAAAACGCGCTGACCGGCTCGCCCTGCGGTGGCGTGAAGCCATAGGGATCAGCCCAGAACAGCCCCAGCGCTTCAGCATCCGTTTCCATCAACGCCGCCGCGCTCTGCCCTTCCCACGCGCCGAAATGCAGCTCTTGCAGATCCTTGTCCAGATGCACGGACAGGTTCAATTGCTCGCCGAGTTCAGCGGCGAAGCGCGCGCAGCGCTGCAATGGCGAACTGACAATTCGATCCCACGGCCCGCCGTCGACCACCGCTGCACGCATCTGCGTCCAGCCGTTTGCGGTCAGCGCATCGTCGAGGCTGCCGCGCAAGCCGCCGCCGAGTTCCGTTTCGCCGTGGCGCAGCAGATCCAGGCGCAGACTCATGCCGGGCGATCCGCCACGGCTGCTTCGGCGAACGTCGCCATTTGCCCGTGCAGGTCACAGGCCAGACACAACAACGGCACCGCCAACGCTGCGCCACTGCCCTCGCCCAAGCGCAGGTCGAGTTCCAGCAACGGTTCGGCGCTCAAGGTTTCCAGCACATGACGATGGCCCGGCTCGGCACCGCGATGGCCGAACAACAGCCACTGGCGACAGGCCGGATTCAAGCGCACCGCGACCAGCGCGGCGACCGTGCAGATAAAGCCGTCAACCAGCACCGCAATGCCTTCCTGCGCGCAGGCCAGATAGGCGCCGACCAACGCGGCAATCTCGAAACCGCCAAGATTGAACAACGTCTGCAAGGCATCGCCACGCTGTGCGGCATGCAGCGCCAGCGCGCGTTCGATGACTTGCGCCTTGTGGCTGACGCCAGCGGCATTCAGCCCGGTACCGGGGCCGGTCAGGTGCGCCACCGGGCAATCGAGCAAGGCACAGGCCAGCGCACTGGCCGCCGTGGTATTGCCGATGCCCATCTCGCCGCCGATGAACAACTGGGTGCCGGCGGCTTTCGCGCGCAAGACGCTGTCGCGACCGGCCTGCAAGGCCGATTCGCCCTGTGCCTGAGTCATCGCTGCGCCCTGAGCGAAGTTCGCCGTTCCCGCGCCGATGTTCAGATGGCGCACGCCGGGCAAATTCAGCGTCGGATTCACCGTGCCCAGATCGACCACTTCCAGTTGCGCACCGAGCTGACGCGCCAGCACGCTGATCGCCGCGCCGCCGCTGACAAAGTTGAGCAGCATCTGCCCGGTGACTTCCTGCGGATAAGCCGATACGCCTTCGGCTACCACGCCATGGTCGCCAGCGAAAATCGCGATCCAGACTTGTTCCAGCGTTGGCTTGAGCTGACCTTGCAGACCGGCCAGTTGCACGGCCACCGATTCAAGGCGCCCCAGCGAACCGGCCGGTTTGGTCAGTTGCTGCTGGCGCTCGGTCGCTTGCGCGATGATGTCCGAGTTCACGGTTTTGCACGGGTTCAGCCACCAGGTCGGGCTCATAACGCAGATCCTTTCAAAGTCAGGGGCAGGCCGGCGACGGTCAGGACAACTCGCTGACAGCGCTCGGCCAGAGCTTGATGCAGCCAACCGGCTTCATCGACATAGCGGCGAGTCAATTCGCCCAGCGGCACGACACCCATTCCGGTCTCGTTGCTGACAAAAATGATTTCACCCGGCAACGACGCCAGGCAGTCGAGCAGCGCTTCACGCTCGGCGGCGAGACGTTCGGCGTCGTCGAGCATGAGCAGATTGGTCAGCCACAGGGTCAGGCAATCGACCAGCAGGCAGCGCTCGGCGCCAGCGGATTCGCGCAGCACGCGGGCCAGTTCCAGTGGCTCTTCGATCAACGCCCATTCGACCGGGCGGCGCGCGCGGTGATGGGCGACGCGCTGGTTCATTTCGCCGTCGAGCGGTTGGCTGGTGGCGATGTAGGTGACCGCCAGATGGCTGTCGCTGGCGAGTTTTTCCGCCAGACGACTCTTGCCGGAGCGGGCGCCGCCGAGGATCAGTTGGAGCATGGGTTCATCCAAAAATGTGTGGTGAGACAACCGGCCCCTTCGCGAGCAGGCTCGCTCCCACCGTTGATCGCGTCTCCCTGTGGGAGCGAGCCTGCTCGCGAAGAGGCCAGTCCAGACAACTCAAATCCCGCAGAGCTGCCGCAACAGCCCGGTATCCAGATGCTTCTCCACCAGATCCGCCAGCCGTTCGATATCGCGTTCGCGCAAGCCGTGGTAATCGACCTCTTGTACATCACTCAGCCCGGCCCAGCGCAGCAACGCCGCGCTCGCCTCGGGGGATTCGAACAAGCCATGCAGATAGGTGCCGAACACCTGACCATCGGCACTTTGCGCACCATCGCAACGACCGTCGTCCAAATGCACCGCCGGATTCTCCAGCGCCGGCCCGCTGGTTACGCCAGCATGTATTTCGTAACCGCTGACTGCGGCGCTTTCCAACGCCAGCCGCCCGCGCACGTTGCGCAATTGCTTCTCGGCTTCGAGTTGGGTTTCGAACGCCAGCAGCCCCAGACCGGCGCTGGAGCCGGCAGCGCCTTCCAGCCCAAGCGGATCGTGCACCTGCTCACCGAGCATCTGCAGACCGCCGCAAATCCCCAGCACCTTGCCGCCGTAGCGCAGATGCCGATTGATCGCCGCATCCCAACCGTTGGCGCGCAGATAAGCCAGATCACTGCGCACGCTTTTCGAGCCCGGCAGGATGATCAGGTCGGCGGCGGGAATCGCCTGGCCCGGGCCGACGAACTGCAGATCCACCTGCGGATGCAGACGCAGCGGGTCGAAGTCGGTGTGATTGCTGATGCGCGGCAGCACCGGCACCACCACTTTCAACACCTGCTCGGCCTTGTCGGTCTGGCGTTGGTCGATGCCGTCCTCGGCCTCAAGGTGCAGGTCCATCACGTAGGGCAAGACGCCGACCACCGGTTTGCCAGTGCGCTGCTCCAGCCAGTCGAGGCCCGGTTGCAACAAGGCGATATCGCCGCGAAAGCGGTTGATGATGAAGCCTTTGACTCGCGCCTGTTCGCTCGGTGAAAGCAATTCCAGGGTACCGACCAAATGCGCAAACACGCCGCCGCGATTGATGTCGGCGATCAGCAAAACCGGGCAATCCACCGCTTCGGCAAAGCCCATGTTGGCAATGTCGCCGGCGCGCAGATTGATCTCCGCCGGCGAACCGGCGCCTTCGACCATTACCAGCGGATACGCAGCGCTGAGTCGCTCGTGCGAGGCGAGCACCGCTTGCATCGCGATAGCCTTGTAATCGTGATAGGCGACGGCGTTCATCGTCGTCACCGCGCGGCCATGAATGATCACTTGCGCGCCGGTGTCGCTGTTGGGTTTGAGCAATACCGGGTTCATGTCGGTGTGGGGTTCGAGAAAGGCCGCTTGCGCCTGCACTGCCTGCGCGCGGCCGATCTCGCCGCCGTCAGCGGTGACTGCGCTGTTGAGCGCCATGTTCTGCGGTTTGAACGGCACCACCGCCACGCCCTGGCGGGTGGCCCAGCGGCACAACGCCGTCACCAAAGTGCTTTTGCCGGCATCGGACGTGGTGCCTTGCACCATCAGAGTGGTCATGGATGGTCCTTGGTGAAAGCTTGCAAAGCCTGTTCGAGACGCAGCGCTTGCGCGGCATCCGCTGGCAGGCCGAAACGCACGCTGCTGTTGTGGCTGAACAGGCGCAGGAGGATGCCGCGCCGGGCGAGGAATTCGTGCAGCGCTTCGGCGTGCTCGGTGATCAGCCACTGAAACAGTGCGCAGCCACCCTGCGGTGCAAAACCGCAACGGGTCAGCAGCGCCGCCAGCCGTTCGCTCGCTTCATCGCTGCGAATCCGCTGACGAGTGTGACCCTCGGTGTCTTGCAGGCACGCCGTACCGAGCACCCGCGTCGGCCCGCTCACCGCCCACGGCCCGACCTGTTCGGCGAGCAGTTTGAGCAACTTGCGCTCGGCCAGAACGAAACCGAGGCGCACCCCGGCCAGACCGAAAAACTTGCCGAACGAACGCAACACCACCAGCCCGACCTGATGCGCATAGGGCGCCAGGCTCAGTTGCGGTGTGTTGTCCATGAATGCTTCGTCGACCACCAGCCAGCCGCCGCGTTGCGCCAGCCGCGCATGCCAGTCGAGCAGGCGTGCCGGGGTCAGGCTGAGGCCGGTCGGATTGTTCGGATTGACCACCACCAGCACATCAAGGCTGTCGAGAAAGAACTCGACTTCCTGCTCGAGCACTTCACGGACGATGTAACCGCTGCGCCGCCAGGCTTCGGCATGCTCGGCATAGCACGGCGACAACACGCCGACCTTGCCGGCCCGGCGCAGACGCGGCAGCAACTGGATGGCCATTTGCGAGCCGGCCACCGGCAACACCTGCGCGGCGCCGTAGTAATCGCAGGCGGCCTGTTCCAGACCGTCGTCGGTTTCCGGCAAGCGCGCCCAGGCGCGCAGCGGGATCTCCGGGATCGGGAACTGCCACGGCGCGAGGCCGCTGGACAGGTCGAGCCAGTCGGCTTCGGCAATCCCGTAATCGAGTGCAGCCTTGCGCAACCGGCCACCGTGCTCAAGCATAAAATTCCGCCCCCAGGCAAAGCATCAGCAGCCATAACCATACGCCGCGCTGGACCAATTGCCAGCCACGGTCAATGGAATCGGCATCCGCCGGCGCACCTTCGCCCAGTTGTGGGCGCTCATGCAGTTCGCCGTGATAGATCGCCGGTCCACCTAACTCGACGCCCAGCGCACCGGCACCGGCCGCCATCACCGGGCCGGCGTTAGGGCTGTCCCACTGCGACGCTTGGGTGCGCCAACACTTCAGCGCGAGGCGGGTCTTGCCGAGCAGCGCGTAGGTCAATGCCACCAGACGCGCAGGAATGTAGTTCAACACGTCGTCGATTTTCGCCGCCGCCCAGCCGAAACGCTCGAAGCGTTCGTTGCGATAACCCCACATCGCATCGAGGGTATTGCTCAAGCGATACAGGACCACGCCCGGCGCGCCGGCGACGGCAAACCAGAACAGCGCAGCGAACACCGCATCGCTGCCGTTCTCCAGCACCGATTCAGTGGCGGCACGGGCCACGGCAGTGCTGTCGAGTTCATCGGTCTGGCGGCTGACCAGATAACCGACACGCTTGCGCGCCTCGTCCAGATCATCGGCGCGCAACGCAGCCGCGACCGGCGCGACATGTTCGCCGAGGCTGCGCATGCCGAGGGCGCAATACAGCGCGAGAATCTCGACAATCCAGCCCACATAGGGCGCCCAGGAAAATGCGGTGGCGAGCAGAGTCAGCGGCAGCACCGCGAGCACCCACGCGGTCACACCATGGCTGCGCCAGCCACGGCCGCCGGCGTTGAAGCGTTGCTCGATGCGCCCGGCAAAATTGCCGAACGCCACCAGCGGATGCCAGCGTTTCGGTTCACCAAGCAGCGCATCCAGCGCTACTGCGGCGACACTCAGCAACGCCACACTCATTGACTCACTCCCCAATAATTTTCGTACAGCAACTCGTTGAGCGGCCGCGCCTGCGCCCAGCCTTCAAGTACCAGCATCGGCGCCGGATAGAATTCCTTGACCGGGCCGAGACACAACACCGCCAGCGGCTTGGCACCGGCCGGCAACTTGAGCAAATCCGCCAGTGCCTGCGGTTCGAACAGCGAGACCCAGCCCATGCCCAGGCCCTCGGCACGGGAGGCCAGCCACAAATTCTGGATCGCGCAGGACAACGAGGCCATGTCCATTTCCGGCAACGTGCGCCGACCGAAAATGTGTTTTTCGCGATCGTCCATCAGCGCTGCGACCAGCACTTCGGCGCAGTCGTTGATGCCTTCGACCTTGAGTTGCATGAACTCATCGCTGCGCTCGCCAAGGGCTTCGGCGGTGCGGATGCGCTCTTCTTCCACCAGATCGCGGATCTGCCCGCGCAGAGCACGATCGCTGATACGAATGAAGCGCCAGGGCTGCATCAGACCGACGCTCGGCGCTTGATGAGCGGCTTCGAGCAGACGACGCAGCAACTGCGGCTCGACGCTGCCGCCGGTGAAGTGGCGCATGTCGCGGCGTTCGGCGATGGCCTTGTAGACCGCTGCGCGTTCGGCTTCGGAGAATGTGTTGTCGGTCATGGGCCTTTCGCGAGCGGGCTCGCTCCCACAGGGTTCAGGTCATCCATTGTGGGAGCGAGCCTGCTCGCGAAGGCGGCCTCACGATCTGGCGCAAACAATGCCGCAATCGCAGTCGGATTCGACGGAAAATAAAAGTGCACATAGGAAGCCGTCATCCGCCCCTCGCGATAAACCGCCTCAGCGCCGCGCCCGCCATTGGGACTCAGCCCACGGGCAATCGGCGTCAGCTCTGTGGTGGTCAGGGAATGATGATAGGTATGCCCACGCAACTCCCCTTCCGGCAATTCAACCGCCTGCAACGCCAGCGCCGCCAGACGCTTCTGCATCACCGCATCGCCCTTGAGCAAACCGACCAGCTCAGCACGGGTGCCTTCCACGTCAGTCAGAGAATCAAGCAGATAAAGCATGCCGCCACATTCAGCGAGCAACGGCTTGCCCGCCGCATGGTGCGCGCGGATCGCCGCCAGCATTGAAGCGTTTTGCGCCAGCGCGACGTGATGCAACTCTGGATAGCCGCCCGGCAGATACAGGCTGTCCGCCTCGGGCAATTGCGTGTCGCGGATCGGCGAGAAGAAGCGCAATTCAGCGCCCATAGCCCGCAGCAGATCGAGACTGGCGCCATAGGTGAAGGCAAAGGCTTCATCGCGGGCAACGGCGATGCGCACACCTTTTAATAGAGGCTCGGCGGCGATGATCTCAGGCGCGGCGAATTCTACGGCGGGTGGCAGCGCGACCTCGCAACTGCTGGCCAGCGCATCGGCGGCCGCGTCGAGGCGCAGATCCAGATCATTCAATTCGCTGGCCTGAACCAGGCCGAGGTGGCGGCTCGGCAATTCGATACCGGTTTCGCGGGACAGCGCACCGTACCAGCGCAGACCTTCGGTGAGGCTGCCTTCGAGCAATTGCGCATGGCGCAAGGTGCCGACGCGGTTGGCCAGCACGCCAGCGAACGGCAAGTCCGGCTGATACTTGGCCAGGCCCAGCGCCAAGGCGCCAAAGGTCTGCGCCATGGCGGTGCCGTCGATCACGCCGAGCACCGGCACACCGAAGTGGCGCGCCAGATCAGCGCTGGATGGCGTGCCGTCGAACAGGCCCATCACGCCCTCGATCAGAATCAGGTCAGCCTCGGCGGCGGCTTCCCACAACAGCCGGCGACTTTCCTGCTCGCCGACCATCCACATGTCCAGTTGATACACCGGCGCACCGCTGGCGCGCTCGAGGATCATCGGGTCGAGAAAGTCCGGGCCGCATTTGAACACGCGCACCTTGCGCCCCTGATTGCGATGCAAACGGGCGAGTGCGGCGGTGACGGTGGTCTTGCCCTGACCGGAGGCCGGCGCGGCGATCAACACCGCGGGGCAGTGACGTGGTGGCTTCAAAGTTCGACGCCTTTCTGCGCTTTGATCCCGGCCTGGAAGGCGTGCTTGAGCATGCCCATCTCGGTAACCGTGTCGCCCATCTCGATCATTTCCGGCTTGGCGCCGCGACCGGTGACCACCACGTGCTGCATCGGCGGGCGCGCTTGCAAATCGCTGAGCACCTGATCGAGATCGAGGTAGCCGTGCTTGAGGGCGATGTTCAATTCATCGAGCACCACCAGACCGATCGAAGGGTCGCGCAACAATTCACGCGAAACTTCCCAAGCGGCGGTCGCAGCGGCGATGTCGCGCTGACGATCCTGAGTTTCCCAGGTGAAGCCTTCGCCCATGACGTGGAAACGCACCTGCTCGGGGAAGCGGCGGAAAAACAATTCTTCGCCAGTGCTGTTGCGGCCCTTGATGAACTGCACCACGCCGCACTGCATGCCGTGGCCCATCGCGCGGGCGAGCATGCCGAACGCCGAGCTGCTCTTGCCTTTGCCGTTGCCGGTCAGCACCAGCACCAGGCCGCACTCGTCGGGAGAGTTGGCGATGCGTTCGTCGATCACGGCTTTCTTGCGCTGCATGCGCGCCAGATGGCGTTCGTCACGCTCGGGGGAATCAGTCATGGGGGAGCTCTCCGTTGAGGCTGGATAACGGCGGGCAGGCACAAGAATAGACGGCAAAAAGCCTGGCATCGCCCACCGTGATGCCGCTGAGATGGATCAGGCCGGTCTCCGGGCTCATGAGCGGCGTTTCGCCGGACTGCGCGCCTTCCCGCTTCTTTCGAGGCAGTGGCTCAAGGCGCAGTTTTCACTCATTTACCGTTGCGGGGGCAGCGCCGGGATCGTCGTGGCTTCGCTTGAAGACCACCCTCACCGGCTTCCCTGTTTCACTCTGTCGACGCGGGGCCACAGAGCACCTGAAACAAGCGGCGAAGGTTAGAGGGTTGGGGGTGGAGCGTCAATTGAAGAGGCGCTTTGCGCGCGAATAACTGCCGTTGATCCATTGTGCAGCGGCAATCTTGTGCCAGACTGCGACAAGTGATATCAAAGAGCCATGCTTTTCCCGAAAAGCCCACTACAACAATAAGGATGACGACGATGCAAGGCATGATCATCAGCAACCCGCGCCTGGAATTTCTGCGCCCGGTGCTGGAACGCTGGTTTGACTGTATCGATCGCTACAACACCGTACGCGGCGACAACGAAACGCCATATTGGCACGACGAGAAAGCCAATCTCGGCCTGCTCTCGGCAGCGGCGTGGATGGCTGAAATGGTCACGCTGAACGACACGGCCACGCGCAAACAGAACGAAGAAGGCGAACGCAATGCTCGCGCCGACCTGCTGATTGCCGGCGCCGAAGACCGCGCGTTCATTCAGGCCACGCAACGCTGGCCACGGGTCAACAACCTCAACCTGACCCAGGCACTGCTCGACGTCACCGCCGATGCCAAGCGCATCAGTTACGCCAGCGATCTCAAGCTCGGCTGCCTCTTTGTTGCTCCGCAAAAACCTCAGCACAGCGCCAGCCCCGAAGAATTGCAGGACATGGTAGACGACCTGCAAAAGGAACACACCTGCGCCGTGGCCTGGTATTTCCCCTACGCCTATCGCAAATTGCACAGCGACGCGGGCAACTATCATCCGGGCATCGCCATGCTGTTCAAGGAAGCCCGCGGTTGAGCAGTTGAACCATCGGGCCTGCGCCCTCCTCTATGTTTAGGAATGCATTCATAGGGAAGATCAGCAATGCGCAAGGCCCAACTCGCTCTTATCATCGCCGTCGCTGGCGGGCTCGCCGCCTGCGGTGAAACCTCCAGCCTGCAAGTCTCCGACGGCACCGGTCCGTCACCGAAACTGCCCGAACCGAACAAGACGCTGATCCCGACAGTCAACATCGCCCCGGCGGTGGGCTGGCCGGACGGCGCGAAACCGACCGCAGCGGCCGGCACCCAGGTCGCCGCGTTTGCCGAAGGCCTCGATCACCCGCGCTGGCTCTACGTGCTGCCCAACGGCGATGTGCTGGTGGCGGAGACCAATGCGCCGCCCAAGCCCGATGACAGCAAAGGCATTCGTGGCTGGGTGATGAAGAAAGTCATGGGCAAGGCCGGCGCCGGCGTGCCCAGCCCGAACCGCATCACCCTGCTGCGTGATGCCGACCACGATGGCGTCGCGGAAACCCGCACGGTGTTCCTGCAGAACCTCAACTCGCCATTTGGCATGACGCTGGTTGGCAACGATTTGTACGTAGCCGACACTGACCGCCTGCTGCGCTTCAACTACGAGCCGGGCGCCACCGAGATCAAGACCCAACCGATCAAAGTCGTCGACTTGCCCGGCGGCACGCTGAATCACCACTGGACCAAGAACGTCATCGCCAGCAAGGACGGCAACAAGCTCTACGTCACCGTCGGCTCGAACAGTAACGTCGGCGAAAACGGTCTGGATCAGGAAGAAGGCCGCGCGGCGATCTGGGAAGTCGATCGTGCGACCGGCAACCACCGCATCTTCGCCTCGGGTATCCGCAACCCCAACGGCCTGGCTTGGGAACCCACCAGCGGCGCCTTGTGGACAGCGGTCAACGAGCGTGACGAAATCGGCAGCGATCTGGTGCCGGACTACATCACCTCGGTCAAGGATGGCGGCTTCTATGGCTGGCCGTTCAGCTACTACGGCCAGCACGTCGATGTGCGGGTCAAACCGCAGAATCCAGATCTGGTGGCCAAGGCCATCGCTCCGGATTACGCGGTCGGTCCGCACACCGCTTCGCTGGGCCTGACCTTCGCCGAGGGCAACCGCTTGCCGGCGCAATTCAAGGAAGGCGCATTCATTGGCCAACACGGCTCGTGGAACCGCAAACCGCACAGTGGCTACAAGGTGATTTTCGTGCCGTTTACTGGCGGCAAGCCGACCGGGCAGCCGGTGGATGTGCTGACCGGCTTCCTCGACAAGGACGAGAACGCGCTGGGCCGCCCGGTGGGCGTGGTGATCGATCAGCAAGGTGGCTTGCTGGTGGCAGATGATGTGGGCAACAAGGTGTGGCGCGTTTCTGCCAGCAAGTAAGTTAAGCGCGAAGCAAAAAATGTGGGAGCGAGCCTGCTCGCGAAAGCGGTTTATCAGTCAAATCATTGTCAACTGACACTCCGCCTTCGCGAGCAGGCTCGCTCCCACATTTAGTTATGCATACGCACTAGGGGTTATGCGCCAGCTGCCCCGGCTGCAACACCCGCTTGGCGCTCAGATACGCCTTCTGCCAATACGCCTTCGACAGGCTATCGAGCTTGACCGTGCCGCCCGTGGCCGGCGCATGCACGAAGCGCCCCTCGCCGACGTAAATCCCCGCATGACTGACCTGCGAGCCGCCATTGGTGGCGAAGAAGATCAGGTCGCCGGTCTGCAGGCCTTCCTTGCCGACATTCGGCGCCTGCATGACGATCATTTCGCGGGTCGAGCGTGGCAGCGAAATGCCCGCCGCGTCGCGGTAGACGAAACCGATCAGACCACTGCAATCGAAACCGGAATCTGGCGTGTTGCCGCCCCAGCGATACGGCGTGCCGACCAGGCCGAGGGCGCGGAACAGCACGTCTTCAGCAACGGGGGAAAAAGCCTGGGAGGGAGCGAACACGATCGGCGCGCGAACCACGGGGGCTGGCGGCGGTGTGCGGCTGGCGCAGGCGCTGAGCAGCGCGGCGCAAAGGATCAAGGTGAGGCGGGCCGACATCGTCATAAGCAGAACATCCTGATCTGGCTGCGGCTTTCTCTGCCGAATGGACAGAAACAAAACCGCCTGCGTCATCACGCAGGCGGTTTGCCATCAATATAGATTCAGGATTCTAGCGGCTACGCGGCAAACTTCAAGTAAGACTTTAACTTCACCTTGTAAAGTTTAGGTCTACTCCGTTGCCGTGCCGTTTTGTCGCCGCGAACGCAGCGACATCGCGCTTACTTGCGAGCGGTGACCACGGTCGGCGCCATGGCGAGTGCACGCTTGGCTTCGATGAAGGTCTTGCTCCAGTAGCTGTCACCCAGGCTGTCGATGCGAACACCGCCGCTGCGACGACTGCTGGAGTGAATGAACTGGTTGTCACCCAGGTAGATGCCGGCGTGACTGACACGACCGCGACGACCATTGGTGGCGAAGAACAGCAGATCACCCGGCTCAAGGTTGCTGCGCGAAACCAGGGGCGCATCAACGTTGATCATTTCGCGAGTGGAGCGCGGCAGGTTCATGCCCGCCTCTTCGCGGAACAGGTAACCGATGAAACCGCTGCAATCGAAACCGGCTTCAGAGGTACCGCCGAAACGGTAACGAGTACCGATCAGGGACATGCCGCGTTCGAGGATGCTGTCAGCCAGTACAGGAAGCTGATAAGGCTTGCTGCCGTTGAACTGGTTGAGTTCTTTTTCGGTGTCCAGCTCTTCCTGGTAAATAACGGAAGACTGGGCGGTAGCAGAATTCTTGACCTGTTGCGGCGGCTCTTGAACCGGAGAATGAGCAGCACAACCGAATAACAGGGTAACGAGTGCGAGAGGCACGAGGGGTGCGAAGCGCTTTAGCATGGGCACGACCGTGGCTGATAGTTGTAAAGAAGCCGAGACTATGCCCGCTATCGTCCTCATTTGCAAATTCAATCGAACTTTATGTGACTTCCCGGTTTCGCGTTTACATCTAAGCGCGTAACTCGTCTGGCCGGTGAATCGGCGCAGGGACGCGGGTTTTCTGGCGCCTGAAAGCTGGCAAAAGCCCACTACTACCAGCCAAGAGTTTCCTTGAGGAAGGGAATGGTCAGCTTGCGTTGCGCTTGCAGGGACGCCTGATCAAGCTGCTCGAGAAGATCGAACAGCGCGCTCATGCTCCGCGTGCCGCGAGTGAGAATGAAGTGCCCGACTTCATCGGTCAGGTGCAGACCGCGACGGGATGCGCGCAATTGCAACGCACGCAATTTGTCTTCATCGGAGAGCGGGCGCATCTGGAAGATCAGCGCCAGGGTCAGGCGCGATTTCAGGTCGGCCAGCTTCACTGGCAATTCGCGCGGCGAAGTGGACGCGGCGATCAGCAGGCGTCGGCCGCTGTCACGCAGACGATTGAACAGATGAAACATCGCCTCTTCCCAGTCGGCCTTGCCGGCAATCACCTGCAAGTCATCCAGACAGACCAGTTCGTACTGCTCAAGGTTGTCGAGGATTTCCACGCCGCGGTCCATCAACTCGGCCAGCGGCAGATACACCGCCGGTTCGCCCATCTGCTCGAAGCGCAGGCACGCGGCCTGCAACAGATGCGTGCGCCCGACGCCGTGCTTGCCCCACAGGTAGATCAGGCTCTCCGTCCACCCGGCGTCGGCTTCGCAGAGACGCTCGACATAGCCGAGTGCAGCGGCATTGGCGCCTGGGTAGTAGTTGATGAAGGTGGCGTCGTCACGCAGACGCACACCTAGGGGCAGCTGAATCGGTTTCATGCTGACTGAACAGTTCTCAAAGGAACCGTTAGTGGCCTCTGTGTAAAGTTGGCGAAGTTTATACCCGTGAGGCTGAGCGCACAATGCGACAGACCCCAAGCAAAATCAAAGGTTTGCGTTGACGCAGCGGTTTGATGACAGATTCTCTGGCGCCCTCGCTCGAACGAAACGGACCAGCCCGGCCAAGCGCCGGGCGGCCCGCGCCATCACAACTCAGGTTCGTCAACGCCGCTGTAGATCCCGGAATCCTTATACAAGTCGTGGACATGACGCACCAGCACCATGATCACCGCCGCCACTGGCAACGCCAGCAGCACGCCGGTAAAACCGAACAGCTCGCCACCCGCGAGAATCGCGAAGATCACCGCCACCGGGTGCAGGCCGATCCGATCCCCGACCAGCAGCGGCGTCAGCACCATGCCTTCCAGCGCCTGACCGACCATGAACACCGCGACAATCCCGACCATCGGGTACAGATCGCCACCGAACTGGAACAACCCGGCGATCAATGCCGCGCCGATGCCGATGACAAACCCCATGTACGGCACGATCGCCGCGAGCCCGGCAATCAGGCCGATCAACAGCCCCAGCTCCAGACCGACGATCATCAGGCCGGCGGCGTAGATAACGCCCAGCGCAACCATCACCAGCAACTGCCCGCGCACAAACGCGCCGAGCACTTCGTGGCACTCGCCCGCCAGCGCAACCACGCGCTCTTCGCGATCACGTGGGAGCAGGCTGCGGATCTTGCCCATCATCACGTCCCAGTCGCGCAACAGATAGAAGCTCACCACCGGGATCAGCACCAGATTTGCCAGCCAGCCGATCAGCGCCAGGCTCGAGGCCGTTGCCTGACTCAACACCACGCCGACGATGTCGGTGGTCTGACCCATGTGCTCGCTGATCGCGGCTTTGACTTTATCGAACTTCCAGAAGCCGTCCGACAGCCCCAGTTTCGCTTGCGCCCACGGCACAGCGGTGTGCTGCAACCAGTCGAGCATCTGCGGCGCCAGCTCGTACAAACGCAGCAACTGTTTGGCGAGCATCGGTACCAGCACCAGCAGCAACGCCGTGACGATCAAGGTGAACAAGGCAAACACGGCAATCACGCCCCAGGTTCGCGACAGCCCAAGCCGCTCCAGACGATCCACCAGCGGGTCGAACAGATAAGCCAGCAACAACGCGACCAGAAACGGCGTGAGGATCGGGTGCAGCAACCATACAAACGCGCAAAGCAGGACTACCCCACCGAGCCAGAACCAACGCCGCGTATCGGCCATTTACCACTCCTGATGCTTCTATATAAGGAAAGACTTACCAGCGAAACCGCAACGACGGTGCCGCCGCTGCCGGGGTTGGCGCTGCCACCGCAGGCGTACCATCCGCCGCTGGCTGGGCAGGCGCCACCGGGGCCGGCGCTTCGGCCGGCAGCTCCTGCAACTTCGCCAGCGACAATTGCGCGCGCAACTGATCGGCGCTGCCATTGACCCGATAGACGATCCGATCGCCCTGCACGCTTTGCAGACGCACGCCGAAGGGTTCGAGTAACCGCAGCAGCGCCGCATAATGCTCCAGATTCATGCCCTGCACTTCCAGGGTCTGCTGACCCGATGCGCCGGGTTTGGCGACAAATCGCGGCGCCAGACGCTCGGCCACAGCCAGCATCACCGCATCGGCAACCGCAGCCTGATCGGCGCCCTGCACGCTGCCGGCCTCTTTCTGATCACCGAGCCACAAGCGCCATTTTGCCTGCCACTGTCCGCCCTCTTCGCGGGCATGCACCGCCAGCAAGGCGTCGGCGTTGTAGCGCTCCGAAGCACTGCGCAAGGGCGCGGGGTCAGCGCTTTCCAGCGCAGGTGCGGTGGCGACCAGTTGCTCGCTGAGATCAGCCAGCGGCAAGCGCAGTGGCAAACCGCGATGTTGTGCGGCCGTGCGCAACGCTGAGGCTGCGGCCTGACCGTCACCGACCAGGCTCGCACCTTCAGTTGAATCGTTCAGCCACCAGCCGAGGATCGACGGTCGACTGGCGCCCCACACCGGCAACCCGGCCCGACGCAAGGCCTGCTCGGTGGTTGCCGGATCGAAATCGACTTTCAGCACTTCCGGTGGCCCGGCATCGAAACCGAACTGGCTGATGATCTGCTGCGGGTCCTTGCGGATCGGCGCCAGCCCCGGGCTCTGCGCGGCTTTCGGGTCGCCGGTCAGGCGCAGCACCAGGGTATCGAGCGCTGCCTGCGTGGCGCGATCGCGCTCTTCCGGCGCCTGGCCGTTGACCGGCTGACGCACCTGATACAGACCTTTGAGGTTTTCGGCATGGCTCGCCAGGCTGACCAGCGTCAGGCAGCCTACAAATAACAATTTACAAAAACGCATGGAAAATTCCCGTCGACAGGAGCGGCTGGAACACGCCGCGTGAACCGGTTGAGCAAGGCTGTGACCCCCACCTCTTGCAAAACATTCACACGGTGGCGGTAAGTTTTTGCACAGTCCTAACGATAGACGGTTAATCGCCACACCTTATACAGGCAGTCATACGCTGCGATTGCAAAAAATTTCCGCCGATATGGCCCTGCCCGTCGGTGCGAGGATGGCCGCTGCCCCTCAAGCCTGATAAAATCGCGCGCCTTCGCAGACCGGCAACAGCCGGGCCCCTCGAAACTCGCGTGAGGCGATCGCCCATCGAGTTCGATGTTCCCGCTGAACTCGGTCGTTACCCCCTGAATCCCCTCCCCTAAAGGCCTGGATCATGAGCAAGCAACCCTCCCTGAGCTACAAGGACGCCGGTGTAGACATCGACGCCGGTGAAGCATTGGTCGAACGCATCAAGAGCGTCGCCAAGCGCACTGCGCGCCCGGAAGTCATGGGCGGCCTGGGCGGTTTCGGCGCCCTCTGCGAAATCCCGGCCGGCTACAAGCAGCCAGTGCTGGTCTCCGGCACCGACGGCGTCGGCACCAAGCTGCGTCTGGCGCTGAACCTGAACAAGCACGACAGCATCGGCATCGACCTGGTCGCCATGTGCGTCAACGATCTGGTGGTGTGCGGCGCCGAGCCGCTGTTCTTCCTCGACTACTACGCCACCGGCAAACTGAACGTCGACACCGCTGCCCAGGTTGTCACCGGCATCGGCGCTGGCTGCGAACTGTCGGGCTGCTCGCTGGTTGGCGGCGAAACCGCTGAAATGCCAGGCATGTACGAAGGCGAAGACTACGACCTGGCCGGCTTCTGCGTCGGCGTCGTGGAAAAAGCGGAGATCATCGACGGCTCGAAAGTCGCCACCGGTGACGCCCTGATCGCCCTGCCATCGTCCGGCCCGCACTCCAACGGCTACTCGCTGATCCGCAAGATCATCGAAGTCTCCGGCGCCGACATCGAAAACACCCAGCTCGACGGCAAACCGCTGACCGACCTGCTGATGGCCCCGACCCGCATCTACGTCAAGCCACTGCTCAAGCTGATCAAGGACACTGGCGCGGTCAAGGCCATGGCCCACATCACCGGTGGCGGCCTGCTCGACAACATTCCGCGCGTACTGCCAAAAGGCGCGCAAGCAGTGGTTGACGTGGCCAGCTGGACTCGCCCGGCCGTATTCGACTGGCTGCAGGAGAAAGGCAACGTTGATGAAACCGAGATGCACCGCGTGCTCAACTGCGGCGTCGGCATGGTCATCTGCGTGGCTCAGGAGCACGTCGAAGTGGCCCTGAACACCCTGCGTGACGCCGGCGAGCAGCCTTGGGTCATCGGTCAGATCGCCGTGGCCGCCGAAGGCGCTGCGCAGGTCGAGCTGAAGAACCTCAAGGCTCACTGATGCCAAAGTCCTGTGATGTCGTGGTGCTGTTGTCCGGCACCGGCAGTAACTTGCAGGCTCTGATCGACAGCACGCGGACCGGCGACAGCCCGGTCCGCATCGCTGCGGTGATTTCCAACCGCGCCGACGCCTACGGCCTGCAACGCGCCCGCGACGCGGGTATCGCCACACGCTCGCTGGATCACAAGGCATTCGAGGGCCGCGAGGCCTTCGATGCCGCGCTGATCGAACTGATCGACCAATTCAACCCCGAACTCGTGGTACTGGCCGGCTTCATGCGCATTCTCAGCGCTGATTTCGTGCGTCACTACCAGGGTCGCCTGCTCAACATCCACCCGTCGCTGCTGCCCAAATACAAAGGGTTACACACTCATCAGCGCGCGCTGGAGGCCGGCGATACGGAACATGGCTGCTCCGTGCACTTCGTCACCGAGGAACTCGATGGCGGACCACTGGTCGTACAAGCAGTATTACCGGTAGAGTTGCACGACACGCCGCAAAGTCTGGCGCAACGAGTCCACGCCCAGGAACACCTGATCTATCCGATGGCAGTACGCTGGTTTGCCGAAGGCAGGCTGACACTCGGTGACCAGGGTGCTTTACTCGACGGTCAGCCACTCGCCGCCAGCGGCCACTTGATTCGACACTAGGAGATATTATGCGTCGCGCCCTGCTCTTCGCTTGCGCTCTGCTCGCCCTGCCCTTCGCGCAGGCAGCGGACCTTCAACCGTTCTCCGCCAGCTACACCGCCGACTGGAAGCAGCTGCCCATGAGCGGCACCGCCGAACGCAGTCTGACCAAGGAAGCCGACGGCGTCTGGAAGCTCAGCTTCAAGGCCTCGATGATGATCGCCAGCCTGACTGAAGAGAGCACCCTGAAGCTGGACAAGGACACCTTGCTGCCGCAGTCCTACCACTTTGAACGTGGTGGTCTGGGCAAAGCGAAAAAAGCTGATCTGGACTTCGACTGGGCCAATAAACTGGTGACCGGCACCGACCGTGGCGACGCGGTGAAGATCCCGCTGAACCGTGGCATGGTCGACAAGTCGACCTATCAACTGGCGCTGCAGCACGACGTTGCCGCCGGCAAGAAAAGCATGAGCTATCAGGTGGTTGATGATGGCGAAGTCGATACCTACGACTTCCGCGTGCTGGGTTCGGAAAAGGTCGACACCAAGGCCGGCCAGATCGATGCGATCAAGGTCGAGCGCGTGCGCGACCCGACGCAAAGCAAGCGCATCACCGTGCTGTGGTTCGCCAAGGATTGGGATTACCTGTTGGTGCGCCTGCAACAGGTCGAGACTGACGGCAAGGAGTACAACATCATGCTCCAGGACGGTACGGTCAACGGTAAGACTGTCAAAGGCAGCTGATCCGTCGCAAGAACAGAGAGCCCCGCGAATGCGGGGCTTTTGTTTATCTGTTCGATGATACTGCGCGGCGGCCCTACCCCTCACCCCAGCCCTCTCCCGAGGGAGAGGGAGCCGACCGAGGTGTCTGCCGCTAACCATCGACCTGAGAAACCGAGTCGAATATGGATTCCAAAGCATCGCACGATTAGTCCCCTCTCCCTCCGGGAGAGGGTTAGGGTGAGGGGCTTTTGAAGGTCAAACTCACACCGAAAACCGCGCCACCATCCCGTTCAGATCCACCGCCAACTTCGACAACTCCTGACTCGCCGCACTGGTCTGATTGGCCCCAGCCGATGTCTGCATCGCCAGATCACGAATATTCATCAGGTTGCGATCCACCTCCCGCGCCACCGCTGCCTGCTGTTCCGAGGCGCTGGCGATGACCAGATTGCGCTCGTTGATCAAGGTAAACGCTGAGGCGATTTCCTCCAGGGCCGAGCCTGCGCTCTTCGCCAGCTCGAGGGTCGAGCGCGCCCTTGAGTTGCTTTGCTGCATCGAACTGACCGCTGAATCGGTGCCCTGCTGGATCCCGCCGATCATTTGCTCGATTTCCTGGGTCGACTGCTGGGTGCGATGCGCCAGCGCCCGCACTTCATCTGCCACTACTGCAAAGCCACGCCCGGCATCACCGGCGCGCGCGGCTTCGATCGCGGCGTTGAGGGCGAGCAGATTGGTTTGTTCAGCGATCGAGCGAATCACGTCCAGCACTTTGCTGATGCCATGAACCTTTTGCGCCAGCGCCTCGACCTGCGCGGCATTATTGGTGACATCGCCAGCGAGAAACTCGATCGACGTCACCGTCTGCTGCACTTGCTCGCGCCCTTGCCGGGCGATGCGGTCGGACTCGCGGGAGGCTTCGGACGTGGCCACGGCGTTGTTCGCCACCTCTTCCACCGCTGCTGTCATCTGGTTGACCGCAGTGGCGGCCTGTTCGATTTCCTGGCTCTGCTGATGCAGGCCGCGAGTGGCGTCTTCGGTGACACTGCTGAGTTCTTCGGCTGCCGAGGCCAACTGCGTTGACGACTCGGAGATGCGCCGGATCGTGTCGCGCAGATTGTGCTGCATGCTTTTCAACGCTTGCAGCAGACGCGCCGGCTCGTCTTTGCCAGTGATGTGAATGTCACCGGTCAAATCCCCACCGGCCACCACCTCGGCCACGCTGAGCGATTGCGACAATGGCACGACAATGCTGCGCGTCAGCAGCAACGCCAGGCCGACAGTAATCAGCGCAGCCATGGCGATCATTACTGCGACCCATAGCCGCGATTGCTTGAACACCAGCCGCGCGGCCTCAGTGGCCAGACCGGCATTCTGTTTATTCAACTCGACCAGCTCACGCAAAGTGGCGGCGATTTCATCGGCCAGCGGGCTCATCTGATCATTGAGAATCGTCGCAGCCTCAGCGACCCGATTCTGCGCCGACAGCTGTAGGACTTGTGCCTGAAGCTCAAGGTATTTGTGCTCGGTGCCCTTGAAGCGTTCGAACAATACGCGCTCTTCAGGCAGCACGATCAGACCGTCATAACGCTGCTGCGCTTCGCTCAAGCCACTGCGCAGTTCGTCGAGCTTGGCGGCATTCTGCTCCAGTGCCTTGGGGTCACGGTTGAGCAACAGGCGCATGGTCAGCGCACGCAGGCGCAGCATGTCCTGACTCATTTCACCGACCGCCATCACGCTTGGCAGCCAGTTGTTGTCGACTTCATCGGACTGCGCACGCATGTTCGACATTTGCAGCAAGGCGAACGCCCCGAGGGCAAACACCATCAGGGCCAGCAGGCCAAAACCGAGACCGGCGCGCGGGGCAATATTGAGACTACGGATATTCATCACTCTGGCTCCTTCCAAAAGCGCTGCATCAGCCTGCAGCGGGTTGCTTTAGAAGGTATCGGCATTGCCGTGAAATTGCGTAAGACGAAAAAGCGATAGGCAAACGAGCGGCTAGTCCGAACTCATGGCTTTGACGTTTCAGCGCGGACCGGCGGGTCTACCAGTGTTGCGCGGCAATATCGCCAGGAAGTTATCCCGCGCGACTTTGCGCGCTACCCCTTCCGGCAGCGCATCGAGAAACGGCTTGTAGCTGTGCATTTCCTGACCGAGCTTATTGAACCGTCCTACCACGTCAGAGCCGAGCATGAAGCGCTCGGGATACTTTTCCACCAGCGCCAGCCATTCGGCGCGCGGCTTGCCCTGCTCGTCGAGCAGATACGGCGTGAGCATGCTCCACGACAGGTCGATAAACAGATTCGGATAAGCCTCAAGCATGCGCGTCAGGGTTGCCAGGAGAAACGGCAACTGGGTCTGATGCCGATGGATCTCGGCGCTGGTGCCGGCATGCGCCCAGATGAATCGCGTGTGCGGATGATTGCGCAGCGGCTCTTCGACTTCCTTCAGGTACAGCGGATTTTTCTCACGCTTGGAGGTGATGTTGGAGTGCAGCATCACCGGCAGATCGTTTTCCGCAGCGAGGTGATAGATCTTGGTCATTGCCTCGTTGTTCGCTCGAGGCGTGTCGCCGGAGGTCAGCGCGGTCAGGTCATCGTGTCGGGTGAACACCTCGCCGATGCCCTGCCACAACCCCGGATACAGATCGAGCATGCGCTGGATGTGCGCGGCGGAATTCTTGTCATTGGGATTGAAGCCGGACAGGAACGGATGAAAGTACTGGCGCTGCTCCGGCGCAAGTTTTTCCACCGCATCGGCAATGATCACATCGGTGGCGCTGTACCAATAGGCATCGGCGTCATCACCGGCGTAATAACGCGGGCGCTTGGGTTCGTCTTCGTGCCATTTCTTCGCCACGGGAATGCCGGAAATCATGACGTGCTCGATGGAATTGTCCTTCATGGCCGTGAGCAATTTCTGCATGCCGGCGCTTTCCTGGAAAAAATCCACGTAATGCAGGTGCGCATCGCTGTAGGTGTATTCGCGGGCACTGGCGCTGCCAGCGAACAGCAGCAGACAGGCAAGACTCAGACGAGACAAGGACACAAGTAATCTCCGGCAGATGGGCATAGCCTAGACCGCGCCCGAACGACAAGGGTTCATCCCTGCTGAAAAGCGGAACGCCCACTGCCGGGAATGCTCTATAACTGCAAGGTCTGCTTTGATCGAACGATTTCTCCTGCCGCCTGTGAGGTTTCCATGACTGTTACCGTCAATACCGTCTCCGCCGAAGGTTTTCGTCACACCGTCCAGATCGACGACCACGAATTGTTTGCCGATGTACCGAAAGCCGCCGGAGGTGAAGGCACCGCGCCAGAGCCACACGATTACTTCGACGCTGCGCTGGGCGCCTGCAAAGCGCTGACCGTGAAAATGTATGCTAAGAAAAAAGACATCCCGCTGACCGGCGTGGGAGTCGAAGTGAAGCGCGACAACAGCCAGGAACAGAAAGGCAAATACGCCCTGCATGTCACCCTGACGCTCAAAGGCGTGCTGACTGACGCCCAGCGCGAGGAACTGCTGCGCGTGGCCGATCGCTGCCCGATCCACAAGCTGATGACCACCAGTGAAGTCAGCATCGAAACCCACGCACCACAAGGCTTTGACAGCCAATAATCCTCCCAATGCCAGCGGCGGGTTATGCTTCTGGCATCACCCGCTCAGCCTGGAATGCACCATGGACACGCCACTCCTGATCATCCGCCCGCGCGCCGAAGACGTCGAAGGCCAGCCGATTCTGCGCCCGCTGCCGTCAGCCAAATGCCGCAACGTCGGGCCTTTCGTGTTTTTCGACCACATGCTCGAGACGATTTATCCGACGGGTAAAGGCATGGATATCCGACAGCATCCGCACATTGGCCTGTCGACACTTACCTATCTGTTCGAAGGGCAATTGCAGCACAAAGACAGTCTGGGCTCCGATCAGGTGGTCGGCGCCGGCGATGTCAGCTGGATGACCGCTGGCAGCGCCATCGCCCACGTCGAGCGTACGCCTGCGCCACTGCTTGCCGAGACCTTCACCCTGCACGGCCTGCAAGTCTGGCTGGCCTCGCCCAAGGCACACGAAGAAGGCCCGGGGCATTACAGTCATCACCCGGCAGCGACGTTGCCGGTCAGCGATAACCTCGGCGTGCAGATTCGCATGATTGCCGGGTCAGGCTTTTGCCTGGAATCGCCGGTGCCGGTGCTTTCTCCTACGCTGTATGCGGAAGTGAAGATGCAGACCGCGACCACATTGCTGATTCCGGCCGAGCATGAAGAACGCGCGGTGTATGTGTTGAGCGGGGATGCGCAGTTGAATGGCGAGGCGATCGAGCCGCATGCGCTGGTGGTGTTGCCAGCCGGCGAAGAGATGAGCCTGTTTGCCGAAACCGATGTACACGCGGTGGTGTTCGGCGGCGCGGCACTGGACGGGCCGAGACGGATCAACTGGAATTTTGTTGCAAGCGATCCGGCGGCGATTGATGAGGCACGGCGCAAGTGGGCGGCCGGGGATTGGCCGACGGTGCCGGGGGAAGTCGAGCGGATCGAACTACCGCGCTAGGCCGCTTACCCTCACCCCAGCCCTCTCCCAGAGGGAGAGGGAGCCGACCGAGGCGTCTTGCGTTATACATCGACCTGAAAAGTCTCGGCGATTATGGATTCGCCTATTCACGTTCAGGTCGACGCCACTCCCGAGCAACCCCCAATCAGTCCCCTATCCCAGAGGGATAGGGAGCCGACCGAGGCGCCTTGCGTTATACATCGACCTGAAAAATCCCGGCGATTATGGATTCGCCTATTCAAGTTCAGGTCGACGTCACTCCCGAGCAACCCTCAATCAGTCGCCTATCCCAGAGGGATAAGGAGCCGACCGAGGCGTCTTGCGTTATACATCGACCTGAAAAGTCTCGGCGATTATGGATTCGCCTATTCACGTTCAGGTCGACGCCACTCCCGAGCAACCCTCAATCAGTCCCCTCTCCCCTCCGGGAGAGGGCTAGGGTGAGGGGCTTTTCGCTTTTAGCCGTTGAACACTTCATCCAGCAAATCATGCATCGACTTGAACGCGCGCTTGGCGGTCTTTTCGTCGTACATCATCTTACCCGGCACATTGGCGTGCGGATCGGTAAACGAGTGCACCGCGCCGCCGTAGCTGAGCAGTTGCCAGTCGACTTTCGCCGCGTTCATTTCATCTTCGAACGCTGGCAGTTGCTCTTTCGGCACCAATGGATCGGACGCGCCATGCAGCACCAGCACCGAGCCCTTGATGTTCTGCGCATCCGCCGGGTTCGGCGAATCCAGCGTGCCGTGGAACGACACCGCCGCTTTTACCGGCGCGCCGGTGCGGGCCAGATCCAGCGCACAGCAACCACCGAAGCAGAAACCGAACACCGCCAGTTTCGAGGTATCCACTGCCGCTTCGCCCTGGCTCTGCAATTGCTCAAATGCCACTTGCAGACGTTTGCGCAACAGCGCGCGGTCGTCCTTGAGCGGCATCATCGCTGCCAGCGCCTCATCAGCGTTCTGCGGACGCACGCTCTGGCCGTAGACATCCGCGATCAGCACCACGTAGCCCTCGGCCGCCACCGTTTTGGCAATGTCTTCAGCACCGGCGCTGACGCCCATCCAGTTCGGCGCCATCAGCAAACCCGGGCGCGCGCCCTTGTGCTCGGCGTCGAACGCCAGGCGACCTTCGTAGGTCTGGCCGTCAATCTGATAGACCACGGAACGTACAGTGACTTGGCTCATTTCTGACTCCTGATTGTGTAAACACCAGAATGAAAAAACCCGCCGAAGCGGGTTTTTCCTACAACGTGATCAAACCGACAGTTCAACCAGCAGCTTGTTCAGCCGGCGCACATAAGCGGCCGGATCCTTCAAGCTGTCGCCCGCCGCCAGGGCGGCCTGATCGAAGAGGATGTGCGACAGATCGCCAAAACGCTCTTCGCTCTGCTCGCCATCGAGTTTCTCGATCAGCGGGTGGCTCGGGTTGAACTCGAAGATCGGCTTCGAATCCGGGACTTTCTGCCCGCTGGCTTCGAGAATCTGGCGCATTTGCAGACCCAGATCCTGTTCGCCGATGGCCAGAATGGCCGGCGAGTCGGTCAGACGATGGGACACGCGAACTTCAGCCACGGAATCACCCAGCGCAGTTTTCAGGCGCTCGACCAGACCCTCTTTGGACTTGGCGACTTCTTCTGCGGCTTTCTTGTCCTCTTCCGAGTCCAGGTTGCCCAGATCGAGGTCACCGCGCGCCACGTCGACAAAAGTCTTGCCGTCGAATTCGCTGAGGTAGCTCATCAGCCACTCGTCGATGCGATCGGTGAGCAGCAGCACTTCGATGCCTTTCTTGCGGAAGACTTCCAGGTGCGGGCTGTTCTTGACCTGCGCGTAGGTTTCGCCGGTGAGGTAGTAGATCTTGTCCTGACCTTCCTTGGCGCGGGCCAGGTAGTCAGCCAGACCGACAATCTGCTCGCCGTCGTCGCCCTGGGTCGATGCAAAACGCAGCAGACCGGCAATTTTCTCTTTGTTGGCGAAATCTTCTGCCGGGCCTTCTTTCATGACCTGACCGAAGTTTTTCCAGAAGCCCTTGTATTGCTCAGGTTCGTTCTTCGCCAGTTTTTCCAGCATGTCGAGCACACGCTTGGTCAGCGCGGTTTTCATCGAATCGATGATCGGGTCTTTCTGCAGGATTTCACGCGACACGTTCAGCGACAGGTCGTTGGAATCGACCACGCCTTTGATGAAGCGCAGGTACAGCGGCAGGAACGACTCGGCCTGATCCATTACAAACACACGCTGCACGTAAAGCTTCAGGCCCTTCGGCGCTTCACGCTGGTACAGGTCGAACGGCGCGCGGGCCGGCACGTACAGCAGCGAGCTGTACTCGAGCTTGCCTTCAACCTTGTTGTGGCTCCACGACAGCGGATTCTCGAAGTCGTGAGCGATGTGTTTGTAGAACTCCTGGTATTCCTCGTCTTTGACTTCAGTGCGCGGACGGGTCCACAGGGCGCTGGCGCGGTTGACGGTTTCCCATTCAACGGCCGGAGCCTCTTCGCCTTCGGCCGGAGTGACTTCCTTCGGCAGTTCGATCGGCAAAGCAATGTGGTCGGAGTACTTCTTGATGATGTTGCGCAGACGCCAGCCATCCGCGAATTCGTCTTCACCGGATTTCAGGTGCAGGACGATGCGGGTACCGCGCTCTGGCTTGTCGATGGTGGCGACTTCGAACTCGCCCTCGCCTTTCGACGACCAGTGCACGCCTTCGCTGGCGGCAGTGCCGGCGCGACGGCTGTATACATCAACCTTGTCGGCGACGATAAAGGCCGAATAGAAGCCGACACCGAACTGGCCGATCAGGTGCGAATCTTTCTTCTGATCGCCGGACAGGTTTTTCATGAAATCGGCGGTGCCGGATTTGGCGATGGTACCCAGGTGGGTGATCACATCGTCACGGTTCATGCCGATACCGTTGTCTTCGAGGGTGACGGTCTTGGCGTCCTTGTCGAAGCTCACACGGATTTTCAGGTCAGCGCCACCTTCGAGCAACTCCGGCTTGGCCAGGGCTTCGAAGCGCAGCTTGTCGACAGCGTCAGAGGCGTTCGAGATCAATTCGCGAAGGAAAATTTCCTTATTCGAATACAGCGAATGGATCATGAGGTGCAGCAGCTGCTTTACCTCGGTCTGGAAGCCCAGGGTTTCCTTTTGAGTTTCCACACTCATGGTCATCAAACTCCAATCAGATGGCAGTGGCCGCGACCCGAAATGGTCTGCGGCGGGTTGTCATCTGAGTTGGGGGCGCTGTTCAGGATTTCAAGGGCTCATCAATTTTGAAGTGCGCGCGGGCGGTGGCGATCGGTTCGCCCTCGGTGCTCTGCCACGCCGTGACCGCAACGTTGGCCACGCGACGCCCCTGACGGCAGACCTGACACCTGGCCCACGTGTCGCGAAACTGCCCGGCGCGCAGGTAATCGAGGGAAAAATCGATGATCTTCGGCACACCCGGCGTGCCGGTGAAAATCAGCAGATGCAGGGCTGCGGCCAGCTCCATGAAGCCGGCAATTACCCCGCCGTGGATCGCCGGCAATAAAGGGTTACCAATGTTGTCCTTGTTCGCCGGCAGCTTGAACAGCAACTCATCGCCGACTCGCGAGCACTCGATACCGATCAGCCCGGCATAAGGAATCAACGCCAGCAGCGGCGTGTAATCGCCCTGCGCGTGGGCCTGTTGCAGCTGCTCCCTGAGATCGTTGCTCATTGGCTCGCTCCCTTGATCGCGCCCGCGAAACCCTTGCTGCCCTTCAGGCCGATGCCCATGCGCATGAATGTGCCGACGACGTGGGCAATCGGTTGCTCGGGATCGTCCTGGTAGGCAAAACCACGGGCAAAGATCACATCGGTGGTGACGCGATAGCACTGGGCAAAGCCGTACACCGCTTTATGCGGTTCAGCGGCGTGCATGTAGTCGATGCGCAGATCGAGGGTCGGACAGACTTCGAACTCCGGCAGCACGCACAGTGTCGACATGCCGCAGGCGGTGTCCATCAATGAAGTGATGGCACCGCCGTGGATGACTCCGGTTTCGGGATTGCCGACGATTTTTTCGCTGTACGGCAGGATCACCATCAGCCCTTCGCTGGAGGCACTGTGCACCTGCAGACCGAGGACCTGACAGTGGCGCAATGCCGATAAAAAGCGCGTCGCGCGCTCAAAAACGGGGTTTTCGGCCATGTGATAATTACTCGCGTTTGGGCCTTGTGCCAGTATTGAGAAAAGCGGCAAAAGTTCCGTGATAAAACAAACTTATATATCTGAAACAATTGAGGAACTTAACCCGTAGCGCCGAGTTCTTAAGGCCAGTAGTTATTTTCCATAAGGAGATACACCCCATGCGTAAGACTTTAGCTATTGCCTTGATGTTGACCGCTTCCCTCGGTCTCGCTGCCTGCGATAAAAAATCCGAGGACAAAGCTCAAGATGCAAACCAACATGCTGAGCAAGCTCAGCAAGACATGAACAAAGCTCAGGATAAAGTGAACGACGCAGCAAAAGAAAACGCCGAAGCTGCCAAAGCTCAGGCTGAATCGAACGCCGCTGCTCAAGAAGAAGCCGCCAAAAAGCAATAAGCTTTGTGGTGTGAAAGGAAAACCCGCCAAGTGCGGGTTTTCTTTTGCCTGCGATTTACCGGTTAGAGCAACACGGTTCTAAAAGTCGGACTAATCATCAGCAACAGCGAACAGATGAAGCCAACTAGCCACATCAGGCTGCGCAACTTCGCCAGATCGGCCAGATAGAACCACAGATAGAAAATCCGCGAGATCACGAAGATGATCGCCAGCGCATCGATCAGCCAACCCGCGGTTTGCGTGGTATGCGCCATCAGCACGCCGACGGCGAAGAGGATGAAGGCTTCGATGCTGTTCTGATGGGCCGCCAGCGCCCTCGCACCGAAGCCAGTCAACTGCGCCTGCTGCTGCCGCGGCAAGTGATTGTCATACCCGCCCTGCTCTTTCATGGCCTTGGCCACCGGCATACGCGCCACATAGATCAATAAAGCACTGATAAACACACACCAGAACGGAATACTCATCAAACAGCCTCTTTGTTCGCCTCAGGGACGGGCGCCTCTGTAGGGGTATAGACCATGACATCGAGAACGTCGGAATGAAACTCGCGGCGATACAAAACCACCACGACTCCCGCGCTCATGATCATGAACAGCCACGGGCTGACGAACCACGCCAGCATGCTCATGCCGAAGTAATAAGAACGCAGGCCGAAGTTGAACTGGTTGGCCGCCATCGAAATCACCCGCGCCGCCCGCGAAGCGAAGGCCTTGCGTTCCTGCTCGGTCACTTGGCGCTCACCGATCATCGGCGCCGACCCGACCAGAATCGCCGCGAAGTTGTATTGGCGCATGCACCAACTGAAAGTAAAGAACGCATAGACGAACACCAGTGCCAGACACAGCAACTTGATCTCCGACATGCCCTGCGACGCCTGCTGCACCATCGGAATATCCGCCAACAACGATACGGCTCGGTCGGACGCACCGAGCACGGTGAGGATACCGGCGAGGATGATCAGCGTGCTGGAGGCGAAGAACGACGCGTTGCGTTCCAGATTGCCGATCACGCTGGCATCGGCGATGCGGTTGTCACGCAGCAGCATGCGGCGCATCCAGTCTTCGCGGTACAGGTGCAACACGCTGGCCAGACACGCCGTATCACGGGCCTTCCAGGTGGCATAACGGGTGTAACCGCCCCAGCAGACGACAAACCAGACGGCGGCGAGCAAGTGGATCAGATTGGCTTGGATGAACGACATTCGTTGTCCTGAGCAAGAGGAATGATGGAGGGAACCCTTCGTTTCGACGTGTTGGCTCGTAAAAAGACACGCTCATTGAAGAGTCAAATTTATTCAAAATAGACCGCAGCTATCAGTTTTCAGAGGCTTATACCTGTCAACTCTGACAGTAGCGCCGAGGGTATGGCGAGGCATAAGGTCGTTTTCTCAAACGGGAACACTGACCGCTCCCCTATCAGACAAGGATTTGAGCATGAGACCTTTGAACGCTGCGCTGCCCATTGACACAACGTTTGGCAACCGGGGGTACGCCGAGTCATTTGCTACGGGAAGCCAGGCTTTGAAAATCGCAGGCTTGCGCCCGGATGGAAAGATCCTTCTCGTGGGACAAACTGTTGTAGAGGGCAAAGTCAGTTTTCATTTGGCGCAATTACTCGCGGACGGTACTAACGATACTGGCTTCAACGAAAACGGTTTGATCGTAGGTACGTTTACAGGTTCGGGACAAGCCAGCGGAACTGGCGCCTGTCTTTATAAAGACGGCAAGGCGCTGCTTTTTGGGTATCAATATGATGAGGACCAAGGAACTCGATTTGCGCTTGCCAGATTCTTCGCTGATGGTGAAAGAGATCGCGATTTCGGTCCCGATGGGACGGTTTACGTCCCTTTCCTGCCACAGTCCGAATCGCAATTGCCAAAACCGGAAGCTTCCATCACGTCGCAATCCAGAACCAGGTTAGTACTGACTGCTGATGAAAAAATACTCGTCGGTCAAAGCGACCGACTGTTCAGACTTGATCAGAATGGAGATTTCGATACCGCTTTCAACAACAAAGGCTGGCTGGATCTTGCAATGGGCATTGCTTCGATTTCAGTAGCAGAGGATGGAGTAATCACAGTTGCAGGTTCGAGGGCTGGAGAAGGGAAGATTGTGCGCCTGAACGTCGATGGAACGCCCCATAAAGACTTCGGCGATGATGGCACCGGGACCGTCTACATTCCATCGGATTACCCGGTCAGCGTACGAAGCCTGATGTTACGTGCTGACGGCAGCTTCTTTGTTGCTGGCCAGGTAGACACATCCCCCAACGACGTTTGGGGGAAAGGACGCAAAGCAATGATGGCCGCGTACAACCCGAACGGTAGACCAAATCTCGCATTCAATCAGGGTAAGCCTGTTGTCACTGATCTTGGATTAACCGACGGTTGCACTTTGTTCGATCTAAGTGGGGAACCTGAAGATGGTTTGGTTGTGGTGGGGAGTACAGGGCAAATAACCAGGGAGCAAATGCTTGCCTGCCGCTATCTGGCAACGGGTGAACTGGACACAACCTTTGGGGACGGCAAGGGATACGTTACTCACTCTATGGGGCCCGGTATGCAATGGATCTCGGTGGCAGTGCAGCCCGACAAGCGAATACTCCTGAGCCGTGACAGCGACAACGTCAATGTGGGAGCTCTGGTCGTACGTTATCTGGGTTGAGGATTATCAGCTCTGATAAAAAATGCCCCGTATCGATTGATACGGGGCATTTCTGTTTAACCGTGCCTGACCCGCTTGTGGCGGGTCACATCACGTCAGGCAGTGACTTCGCTGCGCTTGCCCAGCAGGCGATCACAGACCACGGCGACCACCAGGGTCATCACGCATGGCACCAGCCATGCCAGCCCTTGCTCGCTCAGCGGCAGATGGGTCAGCTGAGTTGGCATCCAGTCGGCCAGACCAGCGCCTTTCAGGGCGTCGATGGTGCCGAAAACGAAGGAAACCAGCATCACCGGGCCAAGAATGCGCCCGTGCTCATGCCAGAAATCCTTGCAGAAGCTCAGTGCGACCAGAACGATGCACGGCGGGTAGATCGCGGTGAGTACCGGAATCGAGAACGCAATGAGCTTGGTCAGACCGAGGTTGGAGACCAGCAGCGAGAACGCCGCGAGGATAATCACCAGCGTCTTGTAGGACAGTGGCAGCACACGGCTGAAGTATTCAGCACAGGCACAGGTCAGACCGACCGCCGTGACCAGACACGCCAGCGAGATCAGCACCGCAAGGAAACCGCTACCCAGCGAACCGAAGGTGTGTTGCACGTAGGCATGCAACACCGCCGCGCCGTTGGTGGCGCCGACCGCGACTTCATGGCTGCCGGAACCGAGGCGGAACAGGCTGACGTAGACCAGTGCCAGACCCACGCCGGCAATCAGCCCGGCAATGATCGCGTAACGGGTGATCAGCGCCGGCGACTCGACGCCACGGGAGCGGATCGCGTTGACGATAACGATGCCGAATACCAGTGCGCCGAGGGTATCCATGGTCAGGTAACCATTGATGAAGCCCTGAGAAAACGGTGCCGCCACATATTCCGGTGTGCCGTGACCGATGTCACCCGCCGGCAAGGCGAACGCGGCGATGCCCAGTACTGCCAGCGCAATGATTTTCAGCGGTGCGAGGAAGCGGCCAACGGTATCCAGCAACCGCCCAGGGTAGAGCGAAATGAAGAACACCAGCAGGAAGTACACCGAGCTGTAGAGGAACAGCGCCAGCGGGCTTTCGCCGGTCAATGGCGCCAGACCTACCTCGAAGGATACGGTCGCGGTACGCGGGGTGGCGAACAGCGGACCCACGGCCAGGTAGCATGCCGCCGCGAGGATACCGCCAGCGATCTTGCCGATAGGGCTGCTCAACGCATCCATCGCACCGCCGACCTTGGCCAGCGCCACCACGGTGACCACCGGCAAACCAACGGCGGTAATCAGGAAACCCAGTGCGGCCATCCAGACGTGAGGTCCGGCCTGCAAGCCGACGATCGGCGGGAAAATGATGTTACCGGCCCCGACAAACAGGGCAAACGTCATAAAACCAAGTGCCAGGATGTCCTGACCTTTCAAAACTTTCATTAAGGTAATACCACACTACTGAAATCGGAATTTAGAGGGGGATTGCCCTGTTGGATTAGGGAAATGCTGTCGATCCGTATGGGACTGACCCTTAAAGCGCGTAGCTGCCTTGTGGGCGGCGGACGCAAAAATGGCTGCCAGCCTAACGAATTTGGCTGACAAACGCACTGTTAGAGGGCGAACTATCCGATACGCGACGTTTCAGTGTCGCGTTTACATATCTATTTTTCATACAGAGAACCTGTATTCATCACAACGAACCTGTGGCGAGGGGATTTATCCCCGTTGGACTGCGCAGCAGTCCCAAAGAATCCGAGCTGGAACTGCCTGACTGATCATGGTCGCTAGCATGGGGGCCGCTTCGCAGCCCAGCGGGGATAAATCCCCTCGCCACTACAGCTCTCAAAATTCTCATACGCCAGGAACGACAAAGGCCACCCGAAGGTGGCCTTTGTTGCTGGAGCTAAAAAGTCAGCCGAAGCTTACTTCTTCACTTCCCAGCCAGTCAGCTCGGCCAGGGCCTTGCCGATGTCTGCCAGCGAACGCACGGTTTTTACGCCTGCGTCTTGCAGCGCAGCGAATTTCTCGTCTGCAGTGCCTTTGCCGCCAGAGATGATTGCGCCAGCATGGCCCATGCGCTTGCCCGGAGGAGCAGTCACACCAGCGATGTAGGAAACAACCGGCTTGGTCACGTTAGCCTTGATGTAGGCAGCCGCTTCTTCTTCAGCCGAACCGCCGATCTCGCCGATCATCACGATCGCCTCGGTCTTCGGGTCTTCCTGGAACAGCTTCAGGATGTCGATGAAGTTCGAGCCCGGGATCGGGTCACCACCGATGCCGACGCAAGTCGACTGACCGAAACCGGCGTCAGTGGTCTGCTTCACAGCTTCGTAGGTCAGGGTGCCGGAACGGGAAACGATACCGACCTTGCCTGGCAAGTGAATGTGACCTGGCATGATGCCGATCTTGCATTCGCCTGGGGTGATCACGCCTGGGCAGTTAGGGCCGATCAGGACTACGCCCAGCTCGTCGCACTTAACTTTGGCGTCCAGCATGTCCAGGGTAGGAATGCCTTCGGTGATGCAGACGATCAGCTTGATGCCGCCGAATGCCGCTTCCAGGATCGAGTCCTTGCAGAACGGAGCCGGAACGTAGATCACGCTGGCGGTAGCGCCAGTGGCAGCTACTGCGTCTTTTACGGTGTTGAACACTGGCAGACCCAGGTGCTCGGTGCCGCCCTTGCCCGGAGTTACGCCACCAACCATCTTGGTGCCGTATTCGATGGCTTGCTGGGTGTGGAAACTACCTTGCGAACCGGTAATACCCTGGCAGATAACTTTGGTGTCTTTATTGATCAGGACGCTCATTATTTGCCCTCCGCAGCTTTGACAACTTGTTGAGCAGCGTCGGTCAGGCTGGTAGCAGCGATGATGTTCAAACCGCTTTCTGCCAGTACTTTAGCGCCCAGCTCAGCGTTGTTGCCTTCAAGGCGAACAACAACCGGGATTTTCACGCCGACTTCTTTCACGGCGCCGATGATGCCTTCGGCAATCATGTCGCAACGAACGATGCCGCCGAAGATGTTGACCAGTACTGCCGCGACGTTCTGGTCGGACAGGATAATCTTGAACGCTTCAGTAACGCGTTCCTTGGTAGCGCCACCACCTACGTCGAGGAAGTTGGCTGGCTTGCCGCCATGCAGGTTGACGATGTCCATGGTGCCCATGGCCAGACCGGCACCGTTGACCATGCAGCCGATGTTGCCTTCCAGCGCTACGTAGTTCAGTTCGAACTTGGCAGCGTGCGCTTCGCGCGGATCGTCCTGCGACGGATCGTGGAAAGCCTTCAGCTTAGGCTGACGGTACATGGCGTTGGCGTCGATGTTGATCTTCGCGTCGAGGCAGTGCAGATCGCCGTCAGCCTTGATCACCAGCGGGTTTACTTCCAGCAGAGCCAGGTCGTGGTCTTTGAACAGCTTGGCCAGACCTACGAAGATCTTGGCGAACTGAGTGACCTGCTTGCCTTCCAGACCCAGCTGGAATGCCAGCTCGCGACCCTGGGATGGCTGAGCGCCAACCAGTGGATCGATAGTGGCCTTGAGAATTTTTTCTGGAGTGTCGTGAGCGATTTTCTCGATGTCCACGCCACCTTCGGTGGAAGCCATGAACACGATGCGACGGCTCGAACGGTCAACGACAGCGCCCAGGTACAGCTCTTTAGCGATATCAGTGCACGATTCAACCAGGATCTTGGTGACTGGCTGGCCATTGGCGTCAGTCTGGTAAGTCACCAGACGCTTGCCCAGCCACTGCTGTGCGAAGGCTTTGGCGTCTTCTTTGCTGCGAACCAGCTTTACGCCGCCCGCTTTACCGCGACCACCGGCGTGAACCTGGGCTTTGACGACCCACTCGTTGCCGCCGATTTTGTCGCAAGCTTCTGCTGCTGCTTCCGGGGTGTCTACTGCGTAACCAGTGGAAACTGGCAGGCCGTATTCAGCGAACAGCTGCTTACCCTGATACTCGTGAAGATTCATGCTTTTTACCGTCTTCGTTAGGTACTGCGCATTCGGCGCTGCGCTCGTTTGAGTGCCGCGCCACCTGTGACTGCTGCTTGCGTAGCTGGGCTACGCAAGACTGCGTCCGGCGGACATTCCGCGGTGAGTCTTGCTCGCAAGGCTCACGACGGGCCGTTGCCGCCGTGGTTTCTTATTATGTCTTAACGCTTCTTGCGGTTGGCAATGTGAATGGCGCCGCCATTCACTGCCAGAGCAGCTTCGTGCAAGGCTTCGGACAGGGTCGGATGGGAGAAAACCATCATGCCCAGGTCTTCAGCGCTGGTGCCGAATTCCATACCGATCGCGCCCTGCTGAACCAGTTCTGCAGCGCTCGGGCCAATCACGTGCACGCCCAATACGCGGTCGGTCTTCGCATCGGCGATGACCTTGACGAAACCACCGGTATCGTTGGCAGCCATGGCACGGCCGGAAGCGGCGAACGGGAAGGTGCCGACGTTGACTTCAACGCCTTCGGCCTTCAGCGCCTGCTCGGTTTTGCCCACCCACGCGATTTCCGGGTGAGTATAAATAACCGAAGGGATCAAATCATAGTTCATCTGAGCCTTGTGGCCCTTGATGCGCTCGACAACCATGATGCCTTCTTCCGAAGCCTTGTGGGCCAGCATCATGCCGCGAACCACGTCACCGATGGCGAAGACGCCCGGTACAGCTGTGACGCAATGGTCATCGACCGCGATGAAACCGCGCTCGTCGATTTCCACGCCGCAGTCGGCAGACAGCAGATCAGTGGTCACCGGACGGCGACCAACGGCTACGATCAGCTTGTCGAAAGTGATGGTCTGTTCGCCGTTGGCATCGGTGTAGTTGACGACGACTTCTTCGCCGTTGACTTTCGAACCGGTAACGCGAGCGCCCAGCTTGATGTCCAGGCCCTGTTTGGTCAGGGTTTTCAGCGCTTCCTTGGAAACGGCGGTGTCCGCTGCCATCAGGAAAGTGTCCAGTGCTTCGAGAACAGTCACTTCTGCACCCAGACGCGACCATACCGAACCCAGTTCCAGACCGATCACGCCAGCGCCGATCACGCCCAGACGTTTAGGTACGGACTGGAATTCCAGAGCGCCAGTCGAATCGACGATGACTTTCTGGTCAACCGGAGCCGGTGGAATGTCGATCGGACGCGAACCTGGCGCGAGAATGACGTTTTCCGCTTCGATGACTTCAACCGAACCGTCCGGCTTGGTGACTTCGACTTTCTTGCCGGCCAGCAGCTTGCCGTGGCCCTGGATCGAAGTAACGCCGTTGGCCTTGAACAGGGTGGCAACGCCGCCGGTCAGGTTCTTGACGATGCCAGCCTTGCGGCCAACCATCGCAGCGACGTCCATTTTGACTTCGCCGGTCGAGATACCGTGAACGTTGAAGCTCTCTTTGGCTTCCTTGTATTTCCACGAGCTGTCGAGCAGCGCCTTGGAAGGAATGCAACCTACGTTCAGGCAGGTACCGCCCAGGGCTTGCTTGCCCTCTGCGTCGGTGTACTTCTCGATGCAGGCAGTGGTCAGGCCCAACTGAGCAGCCTTGATGGCCGCTACATAGCCACCAGGGCCGGCACCGATCACTACTACGTCAAATTTCTGCGACATTCAAAAAATCCTCTTTAGCAATAAAGCTACAAGCCGCAAGCTCCAAGCTGCAAGCCCACCCGCTCGCCCTGAGCTTGAGGCTTGTAGCTGAAAGCTTGCAGCTGCTTTTTAGATATCCAGCAACAGACGAGCCGGATCTTCCAGCAGGTTCTTGATGGTCACCAGGAAGGTCACAGCTTCTTTGCCATCGATCAGGCGGTGATCGTAGGACAGAGCCAGGTACATCATCGGACGGATCACGACCTGACCGTTGATGGCCATCGGACGCTGGATGATGTTGTGCATGCCCAGAATCGCTGCCTGCGGCGGGTTGACGATCGGCGTCGACATCATCGAACCGAAGGTACCACCGTTGGTGATGGTGAAGGTACCACCGGTCATCTCGTCCATCGACAGTTTGCCGTCACGGGCTTTCTTGCCAAATGTTGCGATGCCGCCTTCGATTTCAGCCAGGCTCATCAGCTCGGCGTTACGCAGAACCGGTACCACCAGGCCACGGTCGCTGGAAACGGCAACGCCGATGTCCGCATAGCCGTGGTAAACGATGTCGCCGCCGTCGATCGACGCGTTGACAGCCGGGAAGCGTTTCAGCGCTTCGGTGGCCGCTTTCACGAAGAACGACATGAAGCCCAGGCGTACGCCGTTGTGGGACTTCTCGAACAGGTCCTTGTACTTCGAACGCAGCGCCATGACTTCGGTCATGTCGACTTCGTTGAACGTGGTCAGCATCGCCATGTTTGACTGGGCTTCAACCAGACGCTTGGCCACGGTGGCACGTACGCGAGTCATCGGTACGCGCTTCTCGATGCGGTCGCCGGCAGCGAACACAGGCGCAGCAGCCGAAGGAGCAGCAGCCTTGGCAGGCGCGGCAGCCGGAGCGGCTTTCTTCGCAGCAACTGCTGCTACCACGTCTTCCTTGGTCACACGACCGCCCTTGCCGGTGCCGGCAACGGAAGCGATGTTGATGCCGTTCTCTTCAGCCAGCTTGCGCGCGGCAGGAGCGGCGATCGGGTCATCTTCGCCATCGGCAGCAGCTGGTGCGGCAGCGGCAGTAGCGGCCGGAGCGGCAGCGGCGGCAGGAGCGGCAGCAGCAGCGCCGCCCTCTTCGATCGAGCCCAGGACCTGGTTCGACAGAACGGTAGCGCCCTCTTCGGCAACGATTGCGCCCAGCACGCCGTCTGCTTCAGCCAACACTTCGAGCACGACTTTGTCGGTTTCGATGTCGACGATCAGGTCGTCACGCTTGACGGCCTCACCTGGTTTCTTGTGCCAGGTGGCAACGGTGCCATCGGCAACCGATTCCGGGAATGACGGGGCTTTGATTTCGATAGCCATTATCTGTGGGTCCTTAAAATTCGGTTTCAGTCAGCGCGAAGGCGTTAAACAGTGAAAGCATCTTGCAGCAGTTTTTCCTGCTGCTCGGCGTGCATCGATGCGTAACCACAAGCTGGCGCAGCCGAAGCCTCACGGCCCGCGTACTCAAGTACGAGAGTCTTGTCGAGGTTGGCGATGCTGCGACGCAAGTGATGCTGGCTGCAGTACCAGGCACCCTGGTTCATCGGCTCTTCCTGACACCAGACGGCGTGTTTGACGTTGGTATATGGAGCCAGGACTTCTTTCAAGTCGTCCTCAGGGAACGGATACAGCTGCTCGATACGCACGATGGCGATATCTTCGCGGCCTTCGGCACGGCGTTTTTCCAGCAGGTCGTAGTAGACCTTGCCGCTGCACAGAACCACGCGCTCGACCTTTTTCGGGTCCAGTGCATCGATTTCCGGGATCACGGTCTGGAACGAACCTTCGGCCAGATCTTCCAGCGTCGAGATGGCCAGCTTGTGGCGCAGCAGCGACTTCGGCGTCAGCACGACCAGCGGCTTGCGCAGCGGACGGATCACCTGACGACGCAGCAAGTGGTAGATCTGCGCTGGCGTGGTCGGCATGCACACCTGAATGTTGTGCTCGGCGCACAGCTGCAGGTAACGCTCAAGACGAGCCGAGCTGTGCTCAGGGCCTTGGCCTTCGTAACCGTGTGGCAGCAGCATGGTCAGACCGCAGAGACGGCCCCACTTGTGCTCGCCGCTGGTGATGAACTGGTCGATCACGACCTGAGCACCGTTGGCGAAGTCGCCGAACTGGGCTTCCCAGATCACCAGCGCGTTTGGCGTGGTGGTCGAGTAACCGTATTCGAATGCCAGTACGGCTTCTTCCGAGAGGAACGAGTCGTACAGGTCGAAACGTGGCTGACCGTCGTACAGGTTCTGCAGCGGAATGTAGGTGCCCGCGTCTTTCTGGTTGTGCAACACAGCGTGACGGTGCGAGAACGTACCGCGGCCGATGTCCTGACCGGTCATGCGGATCGGGTGACCTTCGAACGCGAGGGTCGCGTACGCCATGGTTTCAGCGTAACCCCAGTTGATCGGCAGGCCGCCGGCTTGCATCTTCTGACGGTCTTCGTAGATCTTCGCGACCTGGCGCTGAACAACGAAGCCTTCCGGAATTTCCAGCAGCTTGGCGGACAGCTCTTGCAGGGTCTTGAGATCGAAACGCGTGTCGTGACGCGCAGTCCAGGCGTGGCCCAGGTACGGACGCCAGTCGACGAACAGCTCTTTGTTCGGCTCTTTGACCAGCGATTTCACTACGTGCAGACCGTTGTCCAGCGCGTTGCGGTATTCGTCGACCTTGGCCTGAACGCGTTCAGCGTCAAGCACACCGGCCTGAGTCAGGCGATCAGCGTACAGCTCACGGGTGGTGCGCTGCTTGGTGATCTGCTGATACATCAGTGGCTGGGTGCCGCTTGGCTCGTCGGCCTCGTTGTGGCCGCGACGACGGTAGCAGACCAGATCGATCACCACGTCACGCTTGAACTGCATGCGGTAGTCGATGGCCAATTGGGTCACGAACAGCACGGCTTCCGGATCATCGCCATTCACATGGAGGATCGGCGCCTGGATCATCTTGGCAACGTCGGTGGCGTACTCGGTGGAGCGCGAGTCCAGCGGGTTGCTGATGGTGAAACCGACCTGGTTGTTGATCACGATGTGCACGGTACCGCCGGTCTTGAAACCGCGGGTCTGCGACATCTGGAAGGTTTCCATGACCACGCCCTGACCGGCAAATGCCGCGTCACCGTGGATGGAGATCGGCAGTACCTTCTCACCGGTCAGGTCGTTGCGACGGTCCTGACGGGCGCGCACCGAACCTTCGACCACCGGGGAAACGATTTCCAGGTGGGACGGGTTGAACGCCATGGCGAGGTGAACTTCACCGCCGGTGGTCATCACGTTGGACGAGAAGCCCTGGTGGTATTTAACGTCACCGGAACCCAGCTCGACCTTCTTCTTGCCTTCGAACTCGTCGAACAGCTCGCGCGGGTTCTTGCCGAAGGTGTTGACCAGCACGTTCAGACGGCCACGGTGGGCCATGCCGATGACGACTTCCTTGGTGCCGTACGAGCCGGAACGCTGGATCAGTTCGTCGAGCATCGGAATCAGGCTTTCGCCGCCTTCCAGACCGAAACGCTTGGTGCCCGGGTATTTGGTGCCCAGGTATTTTTCCAGGCCTTCACCGGCAGTCACGCGCTCAAGCAGGTGGCTCTTGATGTCGGCGGAGTACGTCGGACGGCCACGCACGCTTTCCAGACGCTGCTGGAACCACTGGCGCTGCTCGGAATCGGTGATGTGCGTAAATTCAGCGCCGATGGTGCGGCAATATGTCTGCTGCAACGCTTCGTGAATTTCGCGTAGGCTCGCTTCCTCTTTGCCGATGAACAGGTCGCCGGCACGGAAGGTCGTATCAAGATCGGCATTGGTCAAGCCGTAATGATTGATCGACAGGTCTGCAGGTGCAGGACGCTGCCACAGCCCCAGCGGGTCAAGCTGGGCTGCCTGGTGGCCACGCATACGGTAGGCCTGGATCAATCGCAGCACTTCAACTTGCTTCTTCTCGTGCTCACTGCTCACGCTGCCGGCGGAAACCGGTTGGGCGCGGCGCTGGTTCTTTGCCAGCAGCACGAAATGATCGCGAATCGTCGAGTGCGAAACATCAGTGGCAGAGTTGCCGTCGGCTGGCAACTTCTGAAAGTAGGTGCGCCACTCTTCTGGCACAGCGTTAGGGTCGTGCAGGTAGAGCTCATAAAGCTCTTCCACATAGGCAGCGTTTCCACCTGAAAGGTAGGCGCTGTTCCACATGCGCTGCATCACGCTTTCTTGCATGCTTGGTCACCCTCGGTTAGGGGAACACCATCGGTGTCGACACCGAGCAAACTTGCAGAAGTCCGAATGCAGCGACTAAAACAAGCCACCTAGGATCACACTGATAGTCCGGGTACCAGCCCGGATGCCCCTGCTTGTCTCATTTCTTCAAAAGAAGAGCTGCAGCTTATGGCTACGGCTCTGGTTATAGCCATGACGCGGGTTGAAGCCCGCGCCACAGCCTCTACGGTGCAACGGTTACAGCAGCTGAATCACACGCCGCTCGAAAGCAGCATGTTACGGATGTGACCGATGGCCTTAGTCGGGTTCAGGCCTTTCGGACATACGTTGACGCAGTTCATGATGCCCCGGCAGCGGAAAACGCTGAACGGGTCGTCAAGTGAAGCCAGACGCTCGCTGGTCTTGGTGTCGCGGCTGTCTGCCAGGAAGCGGTAGGCTTGCAGCAGCGCAGCAGGACCCAGGAACTTGTCCGGGTTCCACCAGAAGGACGGGCAAGAGGTCGAGCAGCAGGCGCACAGGATGCACTCGTACAGACCGTCGAGCTTTTCGCGCTCTTCTGGCGACTGCAGACGCTCGATGGCCGGAGCCGGCGTGTCGTTCTGCAGGTAAGGCTTCACCTTCTCGTATTGCTTGTAGAAGATGCTCATATCGACGACCAGGTCACGGATAACCGGCAAACCTGGCAGTGGACGAACGATCAGCTTGTTGCCTTTTACAACGGCAGACAGCGGCGTGATGCAGGCCAGACCGTTCTTGCCGTTGATGTTCATGCCGTCGGAGCCGCAGACGCCTTCACGGCAGGAGCGACGATAGGAGAAACCTTCGTCCTGCTCTTTGATCAGGGCCAGCACGTCCAGCACCATCAGGTCTTTACCACCGGTATCGACCTGGAAATCCTGCATGAACGGCGCGGCGTCCTGATCAGGGTTGTAGCGATAAACACTGACTTGCAACATGGCGGTCACCCTTAATAAGTCCGGACTTTAGGTTCGAAAGTCGGAACAGTCTTCGGCGAGAAGTTCACGGCACGCTTGGTGACGCGCTTGTCACCCGGGAAGTACAGGGTGTGGCACAGCCAGTTTTCGTCATCACGGTCTTCGAAGTCTTCACGGGCGTGAGCGCCGCGGGACTCTTTACGTACTTCGGCCGCGATGGCGGTAGCTTCAGCCACTTCCAGCAGGTTCTGCAGTTCCAGCGCTTCGATACGTGCAGTGTTGAACGCTTGCGACTTGTCGTTGATCTTCACGTTGGCGATACGCTTGCGCAGATCGGCCAGCTGAGCGATGCCCTTCTGCATGTATTCGCCGGTACGGAATACACCGAAGTAGTTCTGCATGCAGCTTTGCAGCTCGCGACGCAGGGTGGCAACGTCTTCACCGTCGGTACGGTTGTTCAGCGCGTTCAGACGCGACAATGCAGCTTCGATGTCGGACTCGGTAGCGTCGTCGTATTCGATGCCATCGGTCAACGCCTTTTCCAGGTGCAGGCCGGCAGCGCGACCGAAGACCACCAGGTCGAGCAGCGAGTTGCCGCCCAGACGGTTCGCACCGTGTACCGATACGCAAGCCACTTCGCCTACCGCGAACAGGCCAGGAATGATCTGGTCCTGACCTTCGGCGTTCTGGGTGATCGCCTGGCCATGAATGTTGGTGGCAACGCCGCCCATCATGTAGTGGCAGGTCGGCACGACCGGAACCGGAGCAACTACCGGGTCAACGTGGGCGAAAGTCTTCGACAGTTCGCAGATGCCTGGCAGACGGCTGTGCAGCACTTCCTCGCCCAGGTGGTCGAGCTTGAGCATTACGTGGTCGCCATTCGGACCGCAACCGTTGCCGGCGATGATTTCCTTGACCATCGAACGGGCAACCACGTCACGACCTGCAAGGTCTTTCGCGTTCGGAGCATAACGCTCCATGAAACGCTCGCCGTGCTTGTTGATCAGGTAACCACCTTCACCACGGCAACCTTCGGTAACCAGTACACCGGCGCCGGCAATGCCGGTCGGGTGGAACTGCCACATTTCGATGTCTTGTACCGGCACGCCAGCACGCAGAGCCATGCCGACGCCGTCACCGGTGTTGATCAGGGCGTTGGTGGTGGACGCGTAGATACGGCCTGCACCGCCAGTCGCCAGAACGGTGGCCTTGGCACGGATGTAGGAGGTTTCGCCGGTTTCGATGCAGATCGCGATCACACCAACGAATTCGCCTTCCTGGTTTTTCACCAGATCAACAGCGTAGTACTCGTTGAGGAACGTGGTACCGGCTTTCAGGTTGCCCTGATAAAGGGTGTGCAGCAGCGCGTGACCGGTACGGTCGGATGCAGCGCAGGTACGTGCAGCCTGACCGCCCTTGCCGTAATCCTTGGACTGGCCACCGAACGGACGCTGGTAGATGCGGCCTTGCTCGGTACGCGAGAACGGCAGACCCATGTGGTCCAGCTCGAACACGGCAGCCGGGCCTTCCTGACACATGTATTCGATAGCGTCCTGGTCACCGATGTAGTCGGAACCCTTGACGGTATCGTACATGTGCCAGCGCCAGTCATCGTTCGGGTCGGCGGAAGCGATGGCGCACGTGATGCCGCCCTGTGCGGACACGGTGTGCGAACGGGTCGGGAAAACCTTGGTGATCACCGCAGTCTTGTGGCCGCCCTGTGCCAGCTGCAGCGCAGCGCGCATGCCGGCACCGCCACCACCAATAATGATGGCGTCGAAAGAAATCGTTGGAATGTTAGCCATGAATCAGATACCCCAGAGAATCTGCACACCCCAGACGAAGTAAGCGAACATCGCAACGCCGCATACTGCCTGGAAAAGGAAACGTATCGCCGTTGCGGACTTGCCGAACGCCATTGGCGTCAGGTAGTCGGTCGCGATGGTCCACATGCCGACCCAGGCGTGAGCGCCCAGAGCAACAAGGGCCAGCAGGCTGAAAATACGCATTCCGTTGTGAGCGAACAGTTCATGCCACTGGGCATACTCGAGGCCAGGGTTGGCGACGATGTATCCGATCAGAAAGATGAAGTAAGCCGCGAGAACGACCGCAGACACACGCTGTGCCATCCAGTCATAGAGGCCCGAACGCGACAGGTTAGTGACGTTAGTTACCATATCCAGACTCCTGCCAGAACGATTACCACCACGGAAACGGCGATAACGATTTTCGAGCCCAGTTTGCCGCCTTCCAGCGTCTCACCGATGCCCATGTCCATGATCAAGTGGCGCACACCGGCTACCAGGTGATACAGCAGAGCGGACAGGATGCCCCAAATCACTAGCTTGGCTAGCGGACTGGTCAGACACGCTTTCACCTGACCGAAGCCTTCCTCGGAGCTCAGCGACTTGTCCAATGCGTAAAGCATGATGGCAAGGCACACGAAGAGGATGACACCGGAGATACGGTGAAGAATGGACGTGTAAGCAGTGACTGGGAGTTTGATGGTCCTTAGGTCTAGGTTTACAGGTCGTTGGCTTTTCACGGCTTTTTTTTCACACTGAAGAGCCCCTAACAATCAGGGCAAAGTTGTTGGGGAGTGCACTGGTCAGGTAACCACCACCCAGGGATGCGACCCCCAATGAAAGCAAGCCCAAAAGCCCTTGGCGGTCGGTGGCCGAGTATAGACAGTTAGGCTACTAATGACAACGCGTTCACCTACCCCCAATAGCGGATTGCACAAGTTGCATAAAAGGCGTAAATGGCAGGCAATTTCGAGGAAAAAGTCGGCTTAAAGCCTTCTGGAGCAAGACTTTAGGCAAATTGACATTCGAATTTATCTCACTATAGTGGTGCGGGCCCTGCGTGGGGGGTCTGTCTGATGGTTCAAGCATAAATAGGAGGCCACATGGCTGACAAAAAAGCGCAGTTGATCATCGAGGGCGCAGCCCCCGTCGAGCTGCCCATTTTAACCGGCACCGTTGGTCCCGATGTAATCGATGTTCGGGGCCTGACGGCCACGGGCCGCTTCACTTTCGACCCGGGTTTCATGTCGACCGCTTCGTGCGAATCGAAAATTACCTATATCGACGGCGACAACGGCATTTTGTTGCACCGCGGCTACCCGATCGAACAGCTGGCTGAAAAGTCGGACTACCTGGAAACCTGCTACCTGCTGCTCAACGGCGAATTGCCGACCGCAGAACAGAAGGCCCAGTTCGTCAGCACCGTGAAGAACCACACCATGGTTCACGAGCAGCTGAAAACCTTCTTCAACGGTTTCCGTCGCGACGCCCACCCGATGGCCGTCATGTGCGGTGTAGTCGGCGCCCTCTCGGCCTTCTACCACGACTCCCTGGACATCAATAACCCGCAGCATCGCGAAATTTCCGCGATCCGTCTGGTTGCGAAGATGCCGACCCTGGCAGCGATGGTTTACAAGTACTCCATGGGCCAACCCATGATGTACCCGCGCAACGATCTGACTTACGCGGAAAACTTCCTGCACATGATGTTCAACACCCCGTGCGAGATCAAACCGATCAGCCCGGTACTCGCCAAGGCCATGGACCGGATCTTCATCCTCCACGCCGACCACGAGCAGAACGCTTCGACCTCCACCGTGCGTCTGGCCGGCTCTTCGGGTGCCAACCCGTTCGCCTGCATCGCTGCCGGTATCGCCGCACTGTGGGGTCCTGCCCACGGCGGTGCGAACGAAGCCGTGCTGACCATGCTCGACGAGATTGGCGATGTGTCGAACATCGACAAGTTCATCGCCAAAGCCAAGGACAAGAACGATCCGTTCAAGTTGATGGGCTTCGGTCACCGCGTCTACAAGAACCGCGACCCTCGCGCGACTGTCATGAAGCAGACCTGCGACGAAGTGCTGAAGGAACTGGGCATCAACAACGATCCGCAACTCGAACTGGCCATGCGCCTGGAAGAGATCGCGTTGACCGACCCGTACTTCATCGAGCGCTCGCTGTACCCGAACGTCGACTTCTACTCGGGGATCATCCTCAAGGCGATCGGCATTCCGACCAGCATGTTCACGGTGATTTTCGCCCTGGCGCGTACTGTGGGCTGGATTTCGCACTGGAAAGAAATGCTTTCGAGCCCGTACAAGATTGGCCGTCCGCGCCAGCTGTACACCGGTTACGAGTCGCGTGACATTACCAAGCTGGAAGATCGCAAATAAGGGTTTTTCTTTTTTGTGATGGTTTAGTGGTGTGTCAGGAACGGCCTCTTATATAGAGGCCGTTTTTGTTTGTGGTTTCAGCGGCCTTCGGGCCGACTGGTTCTTGGATTTTGGGGGCATATCCGTTGCTGCGGGTGCTGCCGCTGGCGGTTTCGCTCTTACAGCGAGTCACCTTTTCCAAACGCCGAAAAGGTAACCCAAAAGGCTTTGCCCCGGCGTACGGCCCGCTCGCTAGGGCTCGGGGTACCTTCGTTACGGGACCGATCCGGGCGCAGCGGCTCCGGTTGGCTTCGCTGCACCTACACTCGCTGTGTACGACTGCGTCGTACGGTCGCTACGCTCCCACCCCCGGATCGATCCCGTAACGAAGCCTGCCGAAGGGGCAAAAGATCAAAAGCAAAAGCCAAAGCCAGATCAAGAGCCCCTCACCCTAGCCCTCTCCCCAGAGGGAGAGGGGACTGACCGAGGTGTTTGGGCGAAACACGCCGACTTGCGATACCGAGTCGAATGCAGGTTTTGAACACCACACAAATCGGCTCCCTCTCCCTGGGGAGAGGGCTGGGGTGAGGGGCGAATCCACCGAAAATCTCAAGCCATGCGACGCTTCTAACCACTCAACAATGAGCGTTAGCTCGAGTGCTTTTGATCTTGATCCACGGGCGACGTCGGAAGGCTGAGTGGAGGGATTGATCCGGGCGTGGGAGCGCAGCGACCGTCTGGCGCAGCCAGACACAGCGGAAGGAGGTGCAGCGAAGCAAACCGGAGCCGCTGCGCCCGGATCGATCCCGCAGCGAAGGAACCCGAGCCTGCGAGGGCCGAACGCAGGAGCTAGCGTTTTTTGCTTACTTTTTTTGGCGCTTGTAAAAAAGTAAGTCGCCGTAAGGGCGAAACCGCCAGCCGCAGCACTGCAAAAAACGGATATACACACCAAACCAACCGATAACCGCCCACAAAAAAAACGCCCCAATCTCTCAACCAGGGCGTTTTCTTGAAGCTTGAAGCTTGCAGCTTACAACTGATCTCTTAGTGCGAAACCGCCCCACTCGCCCCCAACCCGGTCTGCGAACGCACAAACTGCGGGAAGAACAGCGCCCGCTCATTGTCCGCAGCCGCCGACTTGTCAGTGATCGAGAAGAACCAGATCCCGATGAACGCAATCATCATCGAGAACAGCGCCGGATATTCGTAAGGGAAGATCGCCTTCTCGTGATGCAGAATCTGCACCCAGATGGTCGGGCCGAGGATCATCAGACCAACAGCACTGACCAGACCCAGCCAGCCACCAATCATCGCGCCACGAGTGGTCAGCTTCTTCCAGTACATCGAAAGCAGCAGCACAGGGAAGTTGCAGCTCGCCGCAATCGAGAACGCCAGGCCGACCATGAACGCAATGTTCTGGCTTTCGAACAGAATGCCCAGACCAATCGCCAGCACCGCCAGGGCGATGGTGGTGATCTTCGACACGCGAATCTCATCTTTCTCGTTGGCCTTGCCCTTCTTGATCACACTGGCGTACAGGTCGTGAGAAACCGCCGAAGCACCCGCCAGCGTCAGACCGGCTACCACAGCCAGAATGGTTGCGAACGCCACTGCCGAGATGAAGCCAAGGAAGATGCTGCCGCCCACCGCGTTGGCCAGGTGCACCGCCGCCATGTTGTTGCCGCCGAGCAAGGCGCCCGCTGCATCTTTAAAGGCCGGGTTGGTGCTGACGAGCAGGATCGCGCCGAAGCCGATGATGAAAGTCAGGATGTAGAAGTAGCCAATGAAACCGGTAGCGTACAGCACGCTCTTGCGCGCTTCTTTTGCGTCACTCACGGTGAAGAAGCGCATCAGAATGTGCGGCAGGCCAGCGGTGCCGAACATCAGCGCCAGACCCAGCGAGAATGCCGAGATCGGATCCTTCACCAGACCGCCCGGGCTCATGATTGCCTCACCCTTGGCGTGCACCTTGATCGCTTCGGAGAACAGCGTGTTGAAGTCGAAGCCCACGTGCTTCATCACCATCAGCGCCATGAACGAGGCACCGGACAGCAGCAGCACTGCCTTGATGATCTGCACCCAAGTGGTCGCGAGCATGCCGCCGAACAGCACGTACATGCACATCAGCACGCCGACCAGGATCACCGCTACGTGGTAATCGAGGCCGAACAGCAGCTGGATCAGCTTGCCGGCACCGACCATTTGCGCGATCAAGTAGAACGCCACCACCACCAGCGAGCCGCAGGCGGACAGGGTGCGGATCTGGGTTTGCCCGAGGCGGTACGACGCCACGTCGGCAAAGGTGTATTTACCCAGGTTGCGCAGGCGTTCGGCGATCAGGAACAGAATGATCGGCCAGCCCACGAGGAAGCCGATCGAGTAGATCAGGCCGTCGTAGCCGGAGGTGAACACCAGTGCGGAAATCCCCAGGAAGGACGCCGCCGACATGTAGTCGCCAGCGATCGCCAGGCCGTTCTGGAAACCGGTGATCTTGCCGCCCGCCGCGTAGTAGTCGGCGGCCGAGTTGTTTTTCTTTGAAGCCCAGTAGGTGATGTATAAAGTCGCGCCGACGAAGGCCACGAACATCAGGATCGCCGGGATGTTCAGCGGCTGTTTGGCCACCTCCCCCGTCAATGCGTCAGCCGCCCAGACACTCGGCGCGAAAGCCGCAACACTCAATAAAGCCAGTAGACGCCGGATCATTGCTGAGCCTCCTTGAGAATCGCATTGTTCAGGTCGTCGAACTCGCCATTGGCGCGGCGCACGTAGATGCCGGTCAGGACGAAGGCTGAAATGATCAGACCGACACCGATCGGGATGCCCCAGGTGATCGAGGATTCAGGACTGAGTTTCGCCCCGAGCACGTGCGGCCCGTATGCGATCAGCAGGATGAATGCGGAGTAGAGCCCAAGCATGATTGCCGAGAGAATCCAGGCGAATCGTTCCCGTTTCTGAACCAGCTCCTTGAATCGGGGACTGTTTTGAATCGAGAGGTAAATGCTGTCGTTCATTGTTTTTATCCTCGCAGCACAAATTATTGTTGGAACGTAGCTAATGTATGCGGCTGCGAGAGAGGTTCCAGACGACCTTAGTAGTAGATGGCCATGATGTTCTGGCCATTTTCAAGCACACACAAAAACAACTGTGGGAGCGAGCCTGCTCGCGAAGGCGTCGTATCAGTCGATATTGCATCAACTGACAGATTGCATTCGCGAGCAGGCTCGCTCCCACAGGGGTGCGGCGGGATTTAAATCATTTGGTCCAGTCAGCTACACGATCCGGGTGTTTGGCCACCCAGTCCTTGGCCGCTGCATCAGGCTTGGCGCCGTCCTGAATCGCCAGCATGACCTCGCCGATTTCGTCTTTCGAGGCCCACTGGAAGTTTTTCAGGAATTTGGCCACTTCCGGCGCCTTGGCGTCCAGGCCTTTGCTGCCGATGCTGTTCACGGTTTCAGCCTGGCCATACACGCCTTTCGGGTCGTCGAGGAAGCGCAGTTTCCACTTGGCGAACATCCAGTGCGGCACCCAACCGGTGACGGCGATGGATTCGTTCTTCTTCTCGGCGCGGGTCAGCTCGGCAATCATGCCGGCGCCGGAACTGGCCTTGAGGCTGTATTTGTCCAGGCCGTAATCCTTGATCGCCTGATCGGTCTTGAGCATTACGCCTGAACCGGCGTCGATGCCGACAATACGGTTTTTGAAGGTGTCGTCGGTTTTCAGGTCTTCGATCGATTTGGCTTTGACGTACTCCGGCACGATCAGGCCGATTTTCGCGTCCTTGAAGTTCGGGCCGTAATCGACGACCTGATCCTTGTTTTTCGTCCAATAGTCACCGTGGGTCACGGGCAGCCAGGCCGAGAGCATCGCATCGAGTTTGCCGGTGGCCACGCCCTGCCACATGATCCCGGTGGCGACGGCTTGCAGCTTCACGTCATAACCGAGCTTCTGTTTGATCACTTCGGCCGCCACGTGGGTGGTCGCGACGCTGTCGGACCAGCCGTCAACGTAACCGATGTTCAGGGTCTGTTTTTCAGCGTTGGCGAAAGTGGAACTCATCGCAAGCGCCAGAGCGGCACCTGCGCCTAAAAGTCGTCGCATCTTCATCGTTTACTTCCCCGAAATGCTGCGCCCGACGGATGCCGGGCATCGTCAACGTATTGTTATGGTGCACAGCGCCCCCATCACGCCGGACCTCACACACCGAACATCAGCCGATTTTTCAAAAAGGGTACTGATGGTTTGATCATCAACCTCAAGCGGCCGGCGACCTGCTCTGTCAGCGACCTCAAGGCAGCGAGAAACGACATCAGAAAGCCATTAATCAAGCGCGATTAATTGACGCCAGACAATCCGCCCGAACTTTGCATGTACAACGCCTGCAAGCCACCAGCCCTTCTATAAATGCAGGTAACATGCGTCGCTTTGCAGCCACTCGGCCTGACCATGTCCGCAACGTACCGATTTCCTTTTCTGCCTTATCTGTTCACCTGCCTGCTCGGGCTCCTGGCCCTTGGCGGTTTCTGGTATGGCATCGGCCAACCGGTGATCCTGCCGGACGCCGCGACGCCGACGCACAAGTTGCAATGCGCCTCCTACACACCGTTCGACAAAGACCAATCGCCGTTCGACGTGCCGTTCAAATTGCGCCCCGAGCGCATGGACGCCGACCTCGCGCTGCTGGCGACGCGCTTTGAATGCATCCGCACCTACTCGATGACCGGCCTCGACGCCCTGCCCGATCTGGCGCGCAAGCACGGTCTGAAGTTGATGATCGGCGCCTGGGTCAATAGCAACCCCGTCGATACCGAGCAGGAAGTCGACCTGCTGATCAAATCGGCCAATGCCAACCCCGACGTGGTCACCGCCGTAATCGTCGGCAACGAAGCGCTGCTGCGCAAAGAGGTCACTGGCGCGCAACTGGCCCGGCTGATCAACAAGGTAAAAAGCCAGGTCAAGCAACCGGTGACCTACGCCGATGTTTGGGAATTCTGGCTCAAGCACCCGGAAGTCGCGCCGGCTGTGGATTTTCTGACCATCCACCTGCTGCCGTACTGGGAAGACGATCCGTCGAATATCGACGTGGCGCTGCGGCATGTGGCGGATGTACGTCAGGTGTTCGGCAACAAGTTCGCGCCCAAGGACGTGATGATCGGCGAAACCGGTTGGCCCAGCGAAGGCCGCCAGCGCGAAACCGCCGTGCCGAGCCGGGTCAACGAGGCGAAATTCATTCGTGGATTCGTGGCGATGGCCGAGCAGGAAGGCTGGCGTTACAACCTGATCGAAGCCTTCGATCAACCGTGGAAGCGCGGCAGTGAAGGCGCGGTCGGCGGCTACTGGGGGCTGTTCGATGCGGATCGGCAGGACAAAGGCGTGCTCGCCGGACCGGTGAGCAATGTGCCGTACTGGAAAGAATGGCTGGCAGTCGGTGCTTTGATTTTCCTCGGCACGCTGATCCTTGGTGGACGCGTGCGCACCACTCGTTCGGCGTTGCTGCTACCGCTGCTGGGCGCGGTCGCAGCGTGCTCGATTGGCGCCTGGGGCGATCTGGCTCGATTGACCACACGGTTTGCCGGTGAATGGCTGTGGGTCGGCTTGCTGACCGGGTTGAATCTGTTGGTGCTCGCGCATGCCGCGCTGACGTTGAGCGCACGCAGCGGTTGGCGCGCGCGAGCATTCGATTTGCTCGAGCGTCGCGCCGGCTGGCTGGTCGCGGTGGCCGGTTTTGCCGCGGCGGTGATGATGCTGGAAATGGTCTTCGACCCGCGCTATCGCAGTTTCGCCAGCATGGCGTTCGTCCTCCCGGCGCTGGTCTACCTGTGCCGCCCGGTAAGCGTGCCGCGTCGGGAGGTTGCTCTGCTGACCTTTATCGTTGGCGCGGGGATTGCACCGCAGTTGTATCAGGAAGGGATGCTGAATCAGCAGGCGTGGGGCTGGGCGCTGGTCAGTGGATTGATGGTGGTGGCGTTGTGGCGCTGTCTGCGGGTTCGCAAGGCCTGATTTCAGCGCTTTCGAAATCGCCATCGCTGGCAAGCCAGCTCCCACAGGATTTCTGCTGCACACAAATGTTGTGTTCACCTCAATCCCTGTGGGAGCGGGCTTGCCCGCGATGACTGACTGTCAGGCGCTGCGGGACTCGCGGACCAGGCGCAATCCGGCAATCACCACCGCAAATACCGCTAATGTGGTGTTGTACAACGCCAGCGCCGGCAGGCCGAACACCAGCGCCAGCACCGCCAGCCACCACCCTGCCCGTCCCGGCAATACAAACGCCAATACCGCCGCGCCCACCGCCGCCCAGCCCAGCACCTTGAAATGAATCATCAGCCCCAGGTTCGACCGCACCACGCATTCCCAACGGCCGGCGTCGTCGACACAGATGCCCACCCACTGCCCGTCTTCCATGAAGCCATAGCGCGCGGCATAACTGCCGGCCAGCCACAGCGGCAACAAAACGAGCAGCACAATAACGGGCAAGCGGCGGGACATGGAGCACTCCAATCTGCGGAAATCGGCGGCCAGCTTAATCTGCCGACCGGCATTCGCAAGCACTAACAACTGTTAACTGTTCAGCGAGCCCTTGCAACGTGTATCGTCCAGCTACTATTACCCCGAATTCCGCCTGTTTGGTGCCGCAGCATGGCACTTTGGCGCACGGCCGGTGGTCATAGCCTGCGAACTTCAATCGGCACCTTCCTCTAAGGGATCTAGTCATGCTCCGTTCCTTGCGCTTCGCCGCGCTGTTCAGCGGCCTTATCTTGAGTGCGTCCGCGCTGGCGGTGGATATCGACGCCGCCAGCTATGGCTACCCGCTGACCAACCCGTTCGAGGCGACGATCGCCACGACACCACCGGACCTGCGTCCGGAGCTGCCGCTGGACGACGACATCAATCAATCGGACCGCAGCCTCACCCTGCGCCCGGAGCGTGAATTCCAGCTGCCGGACAATTTCTGGGCAGTCAAAAAACTCACCTACCGCATCGCCACGCAGGACAAACCTGCGCCGCTGATCTTCCTGATCGCCGGCACCGGCGCGCGCTTTGACAGCACGCTCAACGAATACCTGAAAAAGCTGTATTACAAGGCCGGCTACCATGTCGTGCAGTTGTCGTCGCCGACCAGCTTCGACTTCATCAGCGCCGCCTCGCGTTTCGCCACGCCGGGCGTGACCAAGGAAGATGCCGAAGACATGTACCGGGTGATGCAGGCCGTGCGGGCGCAGAACCCGAAACTGCCGGTCACCGAGTATTACCTGACCGGTTACAGCCTCGGCGCCCTCGATGCCGCGTTCGTCGCGCATCTGGACGAAACGCGCCGCAGCTTCAACTTCAAGAAAGTCCTGTTGCTGAACCCGCCGGTCAACCTCTATACCTCGGTGACCAACCTCGACAAGCTGGTACAGACCGAGGTGAAAGGCATCAACAACAGCACCACGTTCTATGAACTGGTACTGACCAAGCTGACCCGTTACTTCCAACAGAAAGGCTACATCGATCTCAACGATGCGCTGCTGTATGACTTCCAGCAGTCCAAACAGCACCTGACCAACGAACAGATGGCCATGCTCATCGGCACGTCGTTCCGCTTTTCTGCAGCCGACATTGCCTACACCTCGGACCTGGTCAACCGTCGCGGCCTGATCACCCCGCCGAAATTCCCGATCACCGAAGGCACCAGCCTCACGCCGTTCCTCAAGCGTGCGCTGCAATGCGATTTCGACTGCTACATCACCGAGCAGGTTATTCCGATGTGGCGCGCACGCACCGACGGCGGCAGCCTGCTGCAACTGATCGATCAGGTCAGCCTGTATGCGCTCAAGGACTACCTGCACGACAGCCCGAAAATCGCCGTCATGCACAACGCCGACGACGTCATCCTCGGCCCTGGCGACCTGGGCTTCCTGCGGAAAACCTTCGGTGATCGCCTGACCGTTTATCCACTGGGCGGCCACTGCGGCAACCTTAACTATCGCGTCAACAGCGACGCCATGCTGGAGTTCTTCCGTGGCTAAATATCTCCTGCTGATTGCAGCGTTCCTCTGTGCAGGCGTGGCCCAGGCCGACAACAGTAAAGCCGATGCACCGGTGGTGGTCGACAGCGACGGCTTCAAGCAGCCGCTGACCAAACTCAAGTTCAACCCGGGCCTGGATCAGCGCGAATTCGAACGCTCCACGCTCAATGCGCTGAACGTCTATGACCCGCTGGAATCGTGGAATCGCCGGGTCTATCACTTCAACTACCGCTTCGACCAGTGGGTGTTCTTGCCAGTGGTAGATGGCTATCGCTACATCACCCCAAGCTTCGTGCGTACCGGGGTGAGCAACTTCTTCAACAACATTGGTGACGTGCCGAACCTGGTCAACAGCCTGCTGCAGTTCAAGGGCCAGCGCTCGATGGAAACCACTGCGCGCCTGCTGCTCAACACCACGATCGGCATCGCCGGTCTGTGGGATCCGGCAACCGCCATGGGCCTGCCGCGCCAGAACGAGGACTTCGGGCAGACTCTGGGCTTCTACGGCGTACCGGGCGGCGCCTACTTCGTACTGCCGATCTTCGGCCCGTCGAACATCCGCGACACCGCAGGTCTGGCCGTGGATTACACCGCCGACACCGCGATCAACTTCCTCAACGTCGCGGAAGTCAGCTCCAACCACCCGGAAGTCTGGGCCTTGCGTGCGATCGACAAGCGCTACCAGACCAGCTTCCGCTACGGCCAGATGAACTCGCCGTTCGAGTACGAGAAAGTGCGGTACGTCTACACCGAAGCGCGCAAGTTGCAGATCGCCGAGTAAATCGGCTGGCGCAAAACACTATGGGAGCGAGCCTGCTCGCGAACGCGGAGTTTCAGTCAACATCGATATTGACTGAACTACCGCATTCGCAAGCAGGCTCGCTCCCACATTTGTTATGTGTTGCTGACTAACCCTTCAGCGCTTTCCAGAGCTTGCCTACGACCGAAACCACCGCCAACACCACAGCACCGGCAATAATCCCCGCAACACCATTGAGCAGCATCGGTACGGCAAACCCGGCACTGCCCGCCGCTGCGCCGACACCTTCGATCCAGTGATGCAGCACCGGCACGCCATGGGTCAGGATGCCGCCGCCGACCAGGAACATCGCTGCCGTGCCAACCACCGACAGGGTTTTCATCATGTACGGCGCGGCGCTGAGAATGCCGCCGCCGATCTTTTTCGCCATCTGCCCGGGCTTCTGCGTCAGCCACAGCCCCAGGTCGTCGAGCTTGACGATGCCCGCCACCAAACCGTAAACGCCCACGGTCATGACAATGGCTATGCCGGACATGACGACCACTTGCTGGGTCAGCGAGGCATCTGCCACGGTGCCGAGGGTGATCGCAATGATTTCTGCCGAGAGAATGAAGTCAGTGCGGATCGCGCCTTTGATCTTGTCCTTTTCGTACGCCACCAGATCGGTCGCCGGATCGGCCACTGCTTCGGTCAACTGTGCGTGTTCTGCCTCGTCTTCCTCTTTGCTGTGCAGAAACTTGTGCGCGAGTTTTTCAAAACCCTCGAAACACAGGTACGCGCCGCCGACCATCAACAGCGGCGTCACCAGCCAAGGCACAAAGGCGCTGATTGCCAGCGCCGACGGCACGAGGATCAGTTTGTTGACGAACGAGCCCTTGGCCACCGCCCACACCACGGGAATTTCCCGCTCGGCGCGCACGCCCGATACCTGCTGGGCATTGAGCGCCAGATCATCACCGAGCACTCCGGCGGTCTTCTTCGCGGCCATCTTGGTCATCAACGCAACGTCATCCAGAACGGTGGCGATGTCATCGATCAGCACCAGCAAACTGCTTCCTGCCATGAATCCTGTTTCCTTCTGTGTATGAATGTTGCCAAGCATAACGCGACCGCCGGCCACAGGCTGCATTGTTGAGCGCCGCTCAAGGCCGGTGCTACCATGCGCCACCGCCAGAACAGGCAAGGAACCACCGGGTTTATGAGCACAATCCGCGAGCGTAACAAAGAACTGATCCTGCGCGCCGCCAGCGAAGAGTTTGCCGACAAGGGCTTCGCGGCGACCAAAACCAGCGACATCGCCGCCAAGGCGGGATTGCCCAAGCCCAACGTCTACTACTACTTCAAATCCAAGGAAAACCTCTATCGCGAGGTGCTGGAAAGCATCATCGAGCCGATTCTGCAGGCCTCGACCCCGTTCAACCCGGACGGCGTACCGAGCGAAGTGCTGAGCGGCTACATCCGCTCGAAGATCCGCATCTCCCGCGACCTGCCCTACGCCTCCAAGGTGTTCGCCAGCGAAATCATGCACGGCGCCCCACACCTGAGCGCTGATCTTGTCGAGCAGCTCAACGCCCAGGCCAAACACAACATCGCCTGCATCCAGAGCTGGATCGACCGCGGCCAGATCGCCCCGATCGATCCCAACCACCTGATGTTCAGCATCTGGGCCGCGACCCAGACCTACGCCGACTTCGACTGGCAGATTTCCGCGGTGACCGGAAAAGACAAGCTGGATGAAGCCGATTATGAAGCGGCTGCGCAGACGATTATCCGGTTGGTGTTGAAGGGGTGTGAGCCGGATCGGTGAGATCGGGGGAACCGCTTCGCGAGCAGGCTCGCTCCCACATTTGGAATGCATTCTCCTGTGGGAGCGAGCCTGCTCGCGAATGGCCGCAACGCAGATCTCAACTCATAACCAGATCGAATCCCACAACGGATAGTCGCCAAGGCTTTTGACCAGCCCTGCCCGCAATGGGTTGGCAATGACATACCTAGCCATCTTCACCAGATTCTCCTCTTTACGCAGTGCCCGGTCATGGAAGCCAGGTTGCCAAAGGCTGGACTTTCTACCGGTCGAAAGCGTTACCGCTTTGGTGCTGAGGGATTTAGTTCGCTGCATCAATTCGCCGAGCGAGCCACTCTTCAATTCAATCAGCCAGTGAAAATGATCTGGCATTACGACCCAAGCCAGAGAATTGGCCAATCCCGTTTCCTCAGCTGCCCGAAATTGGTTTACAAGCAATCTGCCCAGGAAGAAATCGCTGAATACGGGTTCTCTCCCGGCGGTATTGGCGGTCAGAAGGTAAATGCGGTTGTGTTCTGAATAGCGTCCGATGCGCAAGCGATGTGAAGCAGATAAACCCGGCATTCCGTTGCCTTCTCATATGTTGATCATGAGAAGGCTAGCCGTGGAGATGGCAAAGGGAGCGTCAGACTTTTAGCAAGATGTGTAGCGCAGATCGTATTCGCGAGCAGGCTCGCTCCCACAGTGGGCTTCAGGTGTTCAGACATTTTGTGTCCAACCCTGATCCAATGGGGGAGCGAGCCTGCTCGCGAAAGCGGTTATTCAGACACTGACATTCAACCAACCACCCCACCATCCGCCCTCAAATCCAGCGCCTCCACCGCTCTGATCGCCACCTGCTCATCCACATCCGACAAATCCCCACTGACCCCGATCGCGCCCAGCACCTCACCGGCCTGGTTGCGAATCAACACGCCACCCGGGGCCGGCACAACGCTGCCCTGCCCCATGCTGTTCAACGAAGAAAAAAACGCCGGGCGTTGTTGCGCGTCCTGGGCGAGCAGGCGTGAGCCCTTACCGAGAGCGATGGCGCCCCAGGCTTTGCCGATGGCGATGTCCGGGCGCAGCAGGCTGGCGCCGTCTTCGCGTTGCAGGGCGATCAGGTGGCCGCCGTTATCGAGTACCGCGATGGTCAGCGGTGCGGCGTTGATGCCGCGTCCAGCGTTGATGGCTTCGCTGACCAGGTTGACTGCGACTTTCAAGGTTAAAGCGCTCATGGTGCCGTCCTCATTTTGTTATAGGGAAAGTCGTGGGACCGCGCGTTTGTGCCGCAGTCCGATGCCACAAATAGAACACAATGAATTATTTTTTTGTATACAATAATTCTCGAAAAGCGCCACATGCGACGAAAAGCCACAGCACATCGGGCTTCCGACGAATGAAACAGCCGCTTGAGAAAATGGATTGACCTGCGCCGTCCGCCGTGAATACACTCTGCGCAAAGCCACTTGTATACAATTACAAAACGTAAAGAGGCACAAAACCATGAGCAAAATGAGAGCAATCGAAGCCGCCGTTCTGGTGATGCGCCGTGAAGGGGTTGATACCGCTTTTGGCATCCCGGGCGCAGCGATCAACCCGCTGTACTCCGCCTTGCAGAAGGTCGGTGGCATCGATCACGTCCTTGCTCGCCACGTTGAAGGCGCCTCGCACATGGCCGAGGGCTACACCCGCACCAAGGCCGGCAATATCGGCGTGTGCATCGGCACGTCCGGCCCGGCCGGCACCGATATGGTCACCGGGCTCTACAGCGCCTCGGCTGACTCGATTCCAATCCTCTGCATTACCGGTCAGGCACCCCGCGCCCGTATGCACAAGGAAGATTTCCAGGCTGTCGACATCACCAGCATCGTCAAGCCAGTCACCAAGTGGGCGACCACGGTTCTCGAACCGGGCCAGGTGCCTTATGCGTTTCAGAAAGCCTTCTATGAAATGCGCTCCGGCCGTCCAGGCCCTGTACTGATCGACCTGCCGTTCGACGTGCAGATGGCCGAGATCGAATTCGACATCGACGCTTATCAACCGCTGCCATTGGCCAAACCGACCGCAACCCGCGTACAGGTCGAGAAGGCTCTGGCGCTGCTGGATCAGGCCGAGCGTCCATTGCTGGTCGCCGGCGGCGGCATCATCAATGCCGACGCCAGCGACCTGCTGGTCGAGTTCGCCGAGCTGACCGGCATTCCGGTCATCCCGACCCTGATGGGCTGGGGCACCATCCCTGACGATCACCCGCTGATGGTCGGCATGGTCGGTCTGCAGACTTCGCACCGTTACGGCAACGCCACCATGCTGAAATCCGACGTGGTGCTGGGCATTGGTAACCGTTGGGCCAACCGTCACACCGGTTCGGTGGATGTCTACACCGAAGGCCGCAAGTTCATTCACGTCGACATCGAGGGCACGCAGATCGGCCGCGTGTTCACCCCGGATCTGGGCATCGTTTCCGACGCCGCTGCCGCGCTGACCGTGTTCATCGAAGTGGCCCGTGAATGGCAAGCCGCCGGCAAGCTGAAGAACCGCAGCGCCTGGCTGCAGGATTGCCAGCAGCGCAAGGCCAGCCTGCATCGCAAGACCCACTTCGACAACGTGCCGGTCAAACCGCAGCGCGTTTACGAAGAAATGAACCAGGTGTTCGGCAAGGACACCTGCTACGTCAGCACCATTGGTCTGTCGCAGATTGCCGGCGCGCAGTTCCTGCACGTCTACAAGCCGCGTCACTGGATCAACTGTGGCCAGGCCGGCCCGTTGGGCTGGACCATTCCGGCGGCGCTGGGCGTGGTCAAGGCCGATCCGAGCCGGAAAGTCGTGGCCCTGTCGGGGGACTATGATTTCCAGTTCATGATCGAAGAACTGGCGGTCGGCGCTCAGTTCAAACTGCCGTACATCCACGTCGTGGTGAACAACTCGTACCTGGGCCTGATCCGTCAGGCCCAGCGCGGGTTCGAAATGGACTACTGCGTGCAGCTGTCCTTCGATAACCTGAATGCGCCGGAACTCAACGGTTACGGGGTTGACCACATCGCAGTCGCCGAAGGTCTCGGCTGCAAGGCGCTGCGTGTGTTCGAACCGTCGGAAATCGCCCCTGCCCTGCGCAAGGCCGAACAGATGATCGAAGAGTTCAAGGTGCCGGTGATCGTCGAGATCATTCTGGAGCGTGTGACCAACATCTCCATGGGTACCGAGATCAACGCGGTCAACGAGTTCGAAGACCTGGCACTGGTCGGCAACGATGCGCCGACGGCGATTTCGTTGCTCGATTGATTGCTTTTAGCCCCCTCTCCCCTCTGGGAGAGGGCTGGGGTGAGGGAAAGGTTTTGCGGTGTTCGCACAATCGGGATCTGACTCAGGATTCCCCCTCACCCTAACCCTCTCCCCAAGGAGAGGGGACTGATCGCGTTCAGTCTGACCTACCGTGCCTCATCAGTTTTTAGGAGACCACCATGCCGCGTTTCGCAGCCAACCTGTCCATGCTGTTCACCGAACAGGATTTCCTTGCCCGTTTCGACGCCGCCGCCAAGGCCGGTTTCAGTGGGGTGGAATACCTGTTCCCGTACGACTTCAGCTCGGCTGAAATCAAGGCAAAACTCGAGGCCAACGGGCTGACCCAAGTGCTGTTCAACCTGCCGGCCGGTGACTGGGCCAAGGGCGAGCGTGGCATCGCTTGCCTGCCGGATCGGGTCGAAGAGTTCCGCGCCGGGGTCGATCTGGCGATCGCCTACGCACAAGTGCTGGGCAACACCCAGGTCAACTGCCTGGCCGGTATCCGCCCGCAAGGCGTTGACGATGCCACTGTGGAAAAGACCTTCGTTGCCAACCTCAAATACGCCGCCGACAAGCTGCAAGCGGTGGGCATCAAACTGGTGATGGAAGCGATCAACACCCGCGACATTCCAGGTTTCTACCTGAACAACACGGCGCAGGCCCTGTCGATTCGCGAGCAGGTCGGCAGCGCCAATCTGTTCCTGCAATACGACATCTATCACATGCAAATCATGGAAGGCGATCTGGCCCGCACCCTGCAATCGCACCTGGGCGAGATCAACCACGTGCAACTCGCGGACAACCCGGGGCGCAACGAGCCGGGCACTGGTGAGATCAACTACCGCTTCCTGTTCGAACACCTTGATCGCATCGGTTATCAGGGTTGGGTCGGTTGCGAATACAAACCGCTGACCACCACCGAAGCGGGCCTGGGTTGGTTGAAATCACACAACGCAATCTAAGAAACACAGCAAATCCCCTGTGGGAGCGAGCCTGCTCGCGAATGCGGTGGTTCAGTCAACACGGATATTGAATGTTCCACCGCATTCGCGAGCAGGCTCGCTCCCACATGAAAAGCAGCTCCCCTATTTGCTTGAGCACGAAAAAAACAAGAGGATTTTCTCATGGCTAAAATCGGATTCATCGGCACCGGCATCATGGGCCACCCAATGGCGGCGAACCTGCAGAAAGCCGGTCACAGCCTGTTCCTGTCGCAACACCACGACGCGGCCCCGGCCGATCTGGTCGCCGCTGGCGCCGTCGCCCTGGCCAACCCGCGCGAAGTGGCGCAGGAAGCCGAATTCATCATCGTCATGGTTCCGGATACCCCGCAGGTCGATGACGTGCTGTTCCGCGCCGACGGCGTCGCGGCCGGTATCGGCAAGGGCAAAGTCGTGATCGACATGAGCTCGATTTCGCCGACCGCCACCAAAGCCTTCGCCGCCAAAATCAACGAGAAAGGCGCGCAGTACCTCGACGCTCCGGTTTCCGGCGGTGAAGTCGGCGCCAAGGCCGCAACCCTGAGCATCATGGTCGGTGGCGACGCCGATGCCTTCGAACGCGCCCTGCCGCTGTTCCAGGCCATGGGCAAGAACATCACCCTGGTTGGTGGCAATGGCGACGGCCAGACCGCCAAAGTGGCGAACCAGATCATCGTCGCGCTGAACATCCAGGCCGTAGCCGAAGCCCTGCTGTTCGCCTCGAAAAACGGTGCCGATCCGGCCAAGGTGCGTGAAGCGCTGATGGGCGGTTTCGCTTCTTCGAAGATCCTCGAAGTGCACGGCGAGCGCATGATCAAAGGTACCTTCGACCCGGGCTTCCGCATCAGCCTGCACCAGAAGGACCTGAACCTGGCCCTTCAAGGCGCCAAGGAACTGAACATCAACCTGCCGAACACCGCCAATGCCCAGCAGGTATTCAGCACCTGCGCGGCCATCGGCGGCAGCAACTGGGACCACTCGGCGCTGATCAAGGGCCTGGAGCACATGGCCAATTTCTCGATTCGCGACAATAAATAAAGCCTGCACAAAACCCTGTGGGAGCGAGCCTGCTCGCGAAAGCGGCTTCACATTCAACATCCATGTTGGCTGACATACCGCGTTCGCGAGCAGGCTCGCTCCCACAAGGGACCTGAGTCGCCCTTTCGAATAACAAGAATTCCGGGAGCCCGCCATGTCGGTCGATCCGCAACAACTGCTGCGCGAGCTGTTTGCCACAGCCATCGACGCGGCCCATCCGAACCAAGTCCTCGAAGCCCATTTGCCTGCCGATCGCACGGGTCGGGTTATCGTCATCGGTGCCGGCAAAGCCGCTGCCGCCATGGCGCAAGTGGTCGAGCGCTGCTGGGAGGGTGAAGTCACCGGTCTGGTGGTGACCCGCTACGGTCACGGCGCCCCGTGCGAAAAAATCGAAGTGGTCGAAGCCGCGCACCCGGTGCCGGACGCCGCCGGTCTGGCCGTGGCCAAACGTGTGCTGGAACTGGTCAGCAACCTGACTGAAGACGACCGCGTGATCTTCCTGCTCTCCGGCGGCGGCTCTGCCTTGCTCGCCCTGCCGGCCGAAGGCATCACCCTCGCTGACAAGCAGTCGATCAACAAAGCCCTGCTCAAATCCGGTGCGACCATCGGCGAGATGAACTGCGTGCGCAAGCACCTCTCGGCGATCAAGGGCGGCCGCCTCGGCAAGGCCTGCTGGCCGGCGACGGTTTACACCTACGCGATTTCCGATGTGCCGGGCGACCTCGCCACCGTCATTGCGTCCGGCCCGACCGTGGCCGACCCGAGCACTTCGGCCGAAGCACTGGCGATCATCAAGCGCTACGGCATCGACATTCCCGCCTCCGTGCGCACCTGGCTGCAAAGTCCGGAATCGGAAACCGTCAAACCCGGCGACCCGTCCCTGGCGCGCAGCCACTTCCAGTTGATCGCCCGCCCGCAGCAATCGCTGGACGCGGCGGCGGTGAAGTGCCGTCAGGCCGGTTTCAGCACCTTGATTCTCGGCGATCTCGAAGGCGAATCCCGCGAAGTGGCGAAAGTCCACGCCGGCATCGCCCGACAGATCATCAATCACGGCCAGCCACTGGCGACGCCGTGCGTGATTCTTTCTGGCGGTGAGACCACGGTAACCGTGCGCGGCAATGGCCGTGGCGGGCGTAACGCCGAATTCCTCCTCAGCCTGACCGACAGCCTCAAGGGCCAGCCCGGCGTCTACGCGCTGGCCGGCGACACCGATGGCATCGACGGCTCGGAAGACAACGCCGGCGCAATCATGACTCCGGACAGCTACGCCCGCGCCGCCGCACTGGGTCTGAGCGCCAGCGACGAGCTGGATAACAACAACGGCTATGGCTACTTCCAGGCGCTCGATGCGCTGATCGTCACCGAGCCGACCCGCACTAACGTCAACGACTTCCGCGCCATTCTGATCCTTGAGAACTGCAAATCATGACGCCTGATAAAAAGGTCAAAATCCTCGCCACCCTCGGCCCTGCGGTCGACGGTATCGACGACATCCGCGAGCTGGTCGAGGCCGGGGTCAACATCTTCCGGCTGAATTTCAGCCATGGCGATCACGCCGACCACGCCAAGCGCTATCAATGGATCCGCGAAGTCGAGCGCCAGCTCAACTATCCGCTGGGCATTCTGATGGACCTGCAAGGGCCGAAACTGCGTGTGGGCAAGTTCGCTGACGGCAAGGTGCAGTTGCATCGCGGTCAGGCGTTCCGCTTGGATCTCGATGCGACACCGGGCGATGAGCGCCGGGTCAACCTGCCGCATCCGGAAATCATTGCCGCGCTGGAAGCGGGCATGGACCTGCTGCTCGACGACGGCAAGCTGCGCCTGCGCGTGGTCACCAAGTACGCCGATGCGATCGACACCAGCGTGCTCAACGGCGGCGAACTGTCCGATCGCAAAGGCGTGAATGTGCCGCAAGCGGTGCTCGACCTCAGCCCGCTGACCGCCAAGGATCGCCGCGATTTGAGCTTCGGCCTGGAATTGGGTGTGGACTGGGTCGCGCTGTCGTTCGTACAGCGCCCGCAGGACATTGTCGAAGCCCGCGCATTGATCGGCGACAAGGCGTTTCTGATGGCGAAAATCGAGAAGCCTTCAGCGGTCGAGCAACTACGTGAGATTGCTGAGTTGAGCGACGCGATCATGGTCGCGCGCGGCGATCTTGGTGTGGAAGTGCCGGCGGAGAGCGTGCCGCAGATTCAGAAAAACATCATCACCACCTGCCGCGCGCTGGGCAAACCGGTGGTGGTGGCGACGCAGATGCTCGAGTCAATGCGCTTCTCCCCTGCCCCAACCCGTGCCGAGGTGACTGACGTCGCCAACGCCGTAGCCGAAGGCGCCGATGCGGTGATGCTCTCGGCGGAGACCGCGTCCGGCGAATACCCGCTGGAAGCCGTGCAGATGATGAGCAAGATCATCCGTCAAGTTGAGAACGGCCCGGATTATCAGACCCAGCTTGACGTCAGCCGACCGAAAGCCGAGGCGACGGTTTCCGATGCGATCAGCTGTGCGATCCGCCGGATCAGCAACGTGCTGCCGGTGGCGGTGCTGGTCAATTACAGCGAGTCCGGCGCCTCGACGTTGCGCGCATCCCGGGAACGGCCGAAAGCACCGATCCTCAATCTGACGCCGAACCTGCAAACGGCGCGGCGCTTGAGCGTGGCGTGGGGCATTCATTCGGTAGTCAACGATCGCCTGCGTCAGGTCGACGAAGTCTGCTCGACCGCGCTGGAGATTGCTCAGGCGCAAGGCATGGCCGAGCGTGGCGACACGCTGCTGATCACTGCTGGCGTGCCGTTCGGGCAGCCGGGGTCGACCAATTCGCTGCGCATTGAGACGTTGATTTAGCGCCTGTACCGGCCTCTTCGCGAGCAGGCTCGCTCCCACAGTTGATTTGTGTGCACCACAAACTCAATGACTGGACGCAGATCCATGTGGGAGCGAGCTTGCTCGCGAAGCAGGCACCTCGGTTTCCCTGACTTTCAGAACTGCCATGCCTGCCAATCACTTCAACACCCACTGCCCCGACTGGGCCGAGGCTTTGCTCAACGGTTTCAGTCAGATTTTCTTCCAGCGCCATCCGCTGTGCGGCCTGCTGTGTCTGTTGGCGATTCTGCTGACGGCGCCGGTGCTGTTCGCCGGGGCGCTGCTCGGTGGCGTTGCCGGTCTGCTCACCGCGCAGCGGCGCAACTACGCCAAGGCCGATCGCCAGGCCGGGTTGTTCAGCTACAACGGCGTGCTGCTCGGCCTGCTGCTGAGCCTGTATTTCCCTTGGTCGCCACTGCTGCCGCCGTTGATTCTTGCAGCCGGTGGCTTGAGCGCGATGCTTACTCAGCAATGGCTCAAACACGTGTACCGCAGTCGCGCCATACCGGCGTATACCTCGCCGTTCGTGGCGCTCAGCTGGGTGCTGCTGATGTTCGCCGAGCCGTCCGCGCCGGCGGCATCGGTCGACCTGAACACGACAAATCTGCTGGCCGCTGAACTGCGCGGATTCGGCCAGGTGATGTTTCTCGACCATCCATTGGCCGGGGCGTTGATCGCCAGCGGCTTGCTGCTCGCCGATCGCCGCGCGTTCTGCTGGGCGCTGCTGGCGTCGGCGATCGGCCTCGGCTCGAGTCTACTGCACCACGACACGTCCGCCGCACTGCTCGGCCTCGGTGGCTACAACGCCGTACTCGCCGCCCTCGCCTTCAGCGCTCAGCGACAAAATCCGTGGCTGCCGCTGCTCGCCATTGTCCTGGCCTTGCTGGTGACGCCGCTGTTTGCCGCCCTCGGGCTGGCCACGCTGACCGCGCCGTTCATCCTCGCCTGCTGGTTGATCCGGGCTGGCATTCAAATGCTTGGCAAAGCTTCGCTCGCGCATGAGTCTTGCGCTCACGAGGAGAATCACCCTAGGCTGCGCTGATCTTCGATTCAGGCGTTATCCATGGACAGCAGCAACAATTGGCGCGAACGGCTTTACGTCATGATTTTCCAGAGCGACACCCCGGCCGGGCGTCGCTTCGACGGCATCCTGCTGTTGATCATCCTCGCCAGTCTGGTGATCGTGATGCTCGACAGTATCGACAGCATCCACCGTAATTACGCCGACGTTCTGGCCTATATCGAGTGGGGCTTCACGGCGATCTTCCTCGGCGAATACATCCTGCGTCTGTACTGCTCGCCCAAGCCGCTGCGCTATGCCTTCAGCTTTTATGGCCTGGTGGATCTGCTGGCGATCGTGCCGGGCATCCTCGCCCTGTATTACAGCGATGCGCAGTATCTGCTGATCATCCGCATCATTCGGATGCTGCGGATTTTCCGTGTGCTCAAGCTCAGCCCGTATCTCAAGCAAGCCAACTATCTGATGTCGGCGCTGCGTGGCAGCAAGCAGAAAATCGTCGTGTTTCTGGTCAGTGTGTGCACGCTGGTGACAGTGTTCGGCACGCTGATGTACGTGATCGAAGGCCCGGAACATGGCTTCACCAGCATTCCCAAAGGCATCTATTGGGCAATCGTGACCTTGACCACTGTGGGCTTCGGCGACATCGTGCCGAAGACGCCGCTGGGTCAGGTGATTTCCTCGCTGGTGATGATCACCGGTTATTCGATCATCGCTGTGCCGACAGGGATCTTCACCGCTGAGCTGGCCAACGCTATGCGCGGCGAGCAGCTGCAACATGACTGCCCGGGCTGCCAGAAAAAGACCCACGAGCAGAGCGCAGCGTTCTGTTCCCGCTGCGGCAGTCAGCTGTTCAAGAAAGTGGAATAAGCACAGAGCTTTTTAATCTTTAAGCGACTATGCGCTGCCCGTTATAGTCGCTGGCAAATGGCTTCATTTTTGGCATAACACCCCCACAGAACAAGGAATGCGCAGTGAAAAAACTCTTTGGCGCCTCACTTCTCGCCGCCGGCCTGGCCTTGGCCAACATCGCTCAGGCCGCACCGACGCTGCTCAACGTTTCCTACGACGTGATGCGCGATTTCTACAAGGACTACAACACTGCGTTCCAGAAGCACTGGCAAGCCGAGCACAAGGAGAACATCACCGTGCAGATGTCCTTCGGCGGCTCGAGCAAGCAGGCGCGTTCGGTGATCGACGGCCTGCCGGCTGACGTCATTACCATGAACATGGCCACCGACATCAATGCCCTCGCCGACAACGGCAAACTGGTGCCGGACAACTGGGTCACGCGCCTGCCGAACAACAGCGCACCGTTTACCTCGGCGACGGTGTTCATCGTCCGCAAGGGTAACCCGAAAGCTTTGAAAGACTGGCCGGATCTGCTCAAGGACGGCGTACAGGTGATCGTGCCGAACCCGAAAACTTCCGGTAACGGCCGCTACACCTACCTGTCAGCCTGGGGCTATGTGCTGAAAAACGGTGGCGACGAGAACAAGGCCAAGGACTTCGTCGGCAAGCTGTTCAAGCAGGCGCCGGTGCTCGACACCGGTGGCCGCGCCGCCACCACCACGTTCATGACCAACCAGATCGGCGACGTACTGGTGACCTTCGAAAACGAAGCGGAAATGATCGCCCGCGAGTTCGGTCGCGATCAGTTCGAAGTCATCTACCCGACCGTCTCAGCGGAAGCCGAGCCACCGGTTTCGGTGGTCGACAAAGTGGTCGACAAGAAAGGCTCGCGCGCTGCGGCTGATGAGTATCTGAAGTACCTGTGGTCGCCGGAAGGTCAGGAAATTGCGGCGGCCAACTACCTGCGCCCGCGTGACCCGGCGGTGCTGGCGAAGTACACCGACCGTTTCCCGAAAGTCGACTTCCTTTCGGTGGAGAAGACCTTTGGTGACTGGCGCACGGTGCAGAAAACCCACTTCAATGATGGTGGCGTGTTTGATCAGATTTATAGCGGGCAGTAAGGCTTGATCTGAAAAAATCAAAAGGCGACCCACCGGGTCGCCTTTTTGTTGCGCGGCAATACCGCTCATTACACTGCGTAATAACAGTTATCATCCGAAAACGTCTTCTGCCAGTCCACGTTGTCCATTAGCCTCAGCCCTTTCCTGTGCCCGACCCGAGATCCCCTATGACCACCACTCCTCACGCAATGACCCGAGGTATGGTCCTGCTGTTCGCGTTCTGCTGCGGCGCCATCGTTGCCAACATCTACTACGCACAGCCGATCATCGGCCTGATCGCGCCGGACATCGGCCTCTCCGACACCATGGCCAGTTTCATCGTCTCGCTGACGCAGATCGGTTACGCGTTGGGCCTGTTCTTTCTGGTGCCGCTGGGGGATCTGCTGGAGAACCGTCGGCTGATGATCATCACTACGCTGGTGGCGATCGCCAGTCTGCTTGGCGCCGCGTTCACTGAACAGCCGAACGTATTTCTGCTGATCTCGCTGCTGGTCGGCTTCAGCTCGGTGTCGGTGCAGATCCTGATTCCGCTGGCCGCGCATCTGGCGCCGGAAGAGTCCCGTGGCCGCGTGGTGGGCGGGATCATGGGCGGTTTGCTGCTGGGTATTCTGTTGGCGCGACCGGTGTCGAGCGTGGTCGCCGATCACCTCGGCTGGCGCGCCATGTTCATGATCGCCGCAGCATTGATGGCGGCTATCAGCGTGGTGCTGGCGCTGACCGTGCCCAAGCGCCAGCCAGATCACAGCGCTACTTATGGCCAATTGATCGGCTCGCTGTGGACGCTGCTGCGCCAGCAACCGGTGCTGCGTCAGCGGGCGTTTTATCAGGGCTGCATGTTTGCCACGTTCAGCCTGTTCTGGACCGCCGTGCCACTGGAACTTGCACGCAACCATGGCCTGTCGCAAAGCGAAATCGCCATCTTCGCCCTGGTCGGCGCCATCGGTGCCATCGCCGCGCCAATCAGCGGCCGCCTCGCTGATGCCGGTCACACACGCATCGCCTCGCTGCTGGCCATGCTCTTCGCCAGCCTGAGCTTCCTGCCCGCCTTCATTCACCCGGCCTACAGCGTCATCGGCTTGGCCGTGACCGGCGTGGTGCTGGACTTCTGCGTGCAGATGAACATGGTCTTGGGCCAACGCGCGGTGTACTCGCTGGACGCGAAAAGTCGTGGCCGTTTGAACGCGCTGTACATGACCAGCATCTTCATCGGCGGCGCGTTCGGCTCGTCGGTGGCCAGCGCGGTGTACGAGCACGGCGGCTGGTTGTGGATCGTCATTGTCGGCAGCGTCTTTCCGCTGTTGGCGTTGGTGCGGTTTCTGAGTGCATCGCAAAACGCTGCGCTGGCGCAGCGAAAAGTCGCGTCCTGACGCGATGTCATAGTGGGAGCGAGCCTGCTCGCGAAGGCCGGTGTGTCAGCCATAGATCAGTGCCTGACCTGACGCCTTCGCGAGCAGGCTCGCTCCCACAATTGCGCAGACCCTCAATACCGAACCAGTTTCTCCATCGCCGCATCCGCCAGAAACGAAGAGCGGCTTTTGACGTTATGCTCGCGTACATAGCGATCAATACGCTGAATCACATAGCCGGGCAGCGTAACGTTGACCTTTTCGGTCTTGCCCAGGTACGGCGAGATATCCAGCTCCAGCATGCCCCAGCCCATCTCGGCAAAATCCGGATGATTGCGATGCGCCGCTGCCGAGGTCGGCATCGGAATCGCCTGACCGGCCGCCGCGATCTCCTGCAGCATGAGGTGAGCCACTTCCACGGCCGCGTTGTAGGCCTCCTCAAAGCTGTCCCCGGCCGTGACTGCGCCGGGAATATCGGGGATCTGAATACCGAAGGCAGTGTTCTCGTCACCCCACTCGATGCAGATGGGATATTGCATTACGGATCTCCTTCATGACGGGTTGGCGGGCTGAATAACCCCGCGCGCCGCCGAATGCTTTTGACTGTCCCCAACGGTAAATCCTTTTTCGGATGCGGGACGGCAATCGTGTTCGGGTTGTAACGATGAGTGAAGATGTAATGACTGCCCGCAACCCGATCCAGCGTCCAGCCCGCCTCCTCCAGCTCCTTCATCAATAGCCTGCTCTGCACCAACCGCCTCCTTGGCTTGGCCCATTAAAAATAACTCTAGAGTTATCTTTACTCAAGCACAGAATGGGACGGGGTGACGGTTGGTTGTTTTACAAAGTATTCCTGCACCAGTTTCGTTTATTGCGAATTTCGTTTGATTCGAATAACGTCCGCGGATCTTCCTTACAATGCTGGAACAGTCTTATGACCACTGCTACTCCATCTGCCATCAATCTGCCTGTCGAACGAGAGGTCAAAGCCGCGATTGAAGGCCAGCGCGCCCTGACCGCATTTCTCGCAAGCGGTTTTGAAACTCAGCGAATCCAGATTTTTGATGAACAGAACGAAGCCCACAGCGTCGAGCTGCCAACATCGGCGTTGCGCTTGCTGAGCGATATCCTCGCGGCGCTGGCGCAGGGCAACGCTGTGAAGGTGGTACCGATCCACGCGGAGCTGACCACGCAGGAAGCTGCCGATCTGCTCAACGTCTCACGTCCGCACATGATCAAACTGCTGGAGAGCGGTGAGATTTCCTACCACAAAACAGGCAAGCACCGACGTGTGCGCTTTGCCGATCTGATGGAATATAAAACCCGACGAGACACCGCCAGCGAGCAGGCAATGACGCTTCTCGCGGAGCAGGCACAGGCGCTAAGGACAGGATACGAGTGAGGCATTGCTCTTTCACTGCTGTATACGATGCATGCGTTTTATATCCGGCGCCTTTAAGAGATTTTCTGATGTGGCTCGCGTTGTCAGGGCTGTATCGGGCTCGCTGGATTCAGGAAATACACCACGAATGGAAGCGTAACTTATTGAAGAACAGGTCCGACCTGACCCTCGAACAACTCGATCGCACATCGCAATTGATGGACCTGGCCATTCCAGACGCGTGTATCGATGGCTATGAAGACTTGGTGTCAGGCCTGACACTGCCTGATGAGAACGACCGCCATGTTCTAGCGGCCGCAATCCGATGCGGTGCCGATGTAATAGTGACGTTCAACCTGAAAGATTTCCCCACCCGTCACCTCGCGCCATACGGCATTGAAGCTCAGCACCCGGATGAGTTTGTGGAAAACCTTTTCCATCTTGATTCGGCTGCCGTCGTCGCTGCGGCTCAAAGCCAGCGACGGCAATTGAAAACGCCCAATGTGGAGGTGGACAAATAACTTGGCTTTCTCCAACGGCAAGGATTGGACGAGTCGGTAAAGGCGTTAGGTAACTATCGTGCGATTCTCTGAAAATCAGACGCAAAAAAAACGGCGATCCCAGGATCGCCGTTTCTCATCACTGCCCGAACTTCTTGCCCAATCCCGGCGGGACGCCGTGGATGTTGGTGTCTTCCCACGGGCCGTTGGGGCTGACCGAGCGGCTCCAGCCGTTGTTCCAGCGGTAGTAGGTGCGCTGGCGGTAGAAGGTGTTGGTCTGGTCGTCGAGCACGTAGACGCCGAGCTTCTGGTCCCAGTGGCTGTTGCCGCCCGGTGGCGGGGCAAAGCTGGCCGAGGTACGTGGCACGGGCTTGGCGGGTTTGGCCGGGATGCTTTTGCCGGGGGTCGGCGAGGTCGACGGGGTCGGGCTCGGTTGCGAGGGCGGGATCGGCGGCAGGCTGGTGGTCGGTTCCGGGCGTTGTACCGCACATGCACTCAAGCCCAGGGCCAGTGTGAGGACTGTGATGCGGGCGATGGTGTGCATGGCGGTGCTTTCCTGTTGGGTCCGGTTACTTGTCCGGGCTGTCGATGGTCAGTTTTTGTGGCGCGGTGGTGCTGCTGGCCACTGGGCCGCTGCGACCGATCCACTCACCGGCAGTCGGTTGACCGGCCCGTGAGATGCGCGCAACCAGTTGGACTTCAGGGAAGTTGGACAGTTTCAACTGCGGCATCATTGCGTCGGCATCGCCCAGTTCGACGGTCACCGGCAGGTCAGCCACGGTCAGACGTTTGGCCGCCAGCGGCGCCGGTGGGCCTGAAGTGGCGCGGGCGAAGATGAACACGCTGTCGCCCGGTTGCACCTTGCTCCTGAGTTCGCTGGCCAGATCAACGCTGACTGTCAGCAATGCCGCTTTCGGCGCCTGTGCCTGGGCAACTTTGCCGCCGCTGGCTTTCAAGCGTTCGGCGGCACGCTCGATGCCGCCTTGCAGCGCAGCGCGAGAGTTGTCATCCGGCGGCAGTTGCGCGAGCAGGCGATTCCAGTAGTCGATGGCCTCCTGATAACGCTCGCCTTCGAACGCGGCGATGCCGAGCAGGCCGAGGCTGGTAACTTCCTTCGGATCGGCCTTCAGCGCTTCGTCGGTCAATTTCTGAATCTGCTCCGACCACTTTTTACCGTCAGCAAAATACTGCGCCTGCGCCCACTGGCCGAGCAGTTCCGGCTGGCGACCGGCGAGGTTGGCGGCGCGTTCGAACATCTTCGCCGCGTCTGCCGGACGGTCCTGAGCCATGTAGGTACGGCCGAGAAAATACAGACCTTCAGCGGAATCCGGTTGTGCGGCGACCGCACGTTCCAGACGCTGGGTCATCTCTTCCATCGACTGCGGTGCCTGAGCGAATTCGCGGGTCAGTTCGACCTTGTCGGCGGCGCCGAAATGCAGGTACAGACCGAGACCCAGCACCGGTACCAACACGGCGGCCAGCAGCGGCAACGGCTTGCCCAGGCGGGAGACACGCGGTGCGGTGACGCCTTCGGTGTCAGCGAGCAATTCACGCGCGGCTTCTGCGCGGCCGCTGTCCAGTTGCGCGGCGTCGAGCACGCCTTCGGCCTGCTGCGCTTGCAGCTCGGCAACCCGTTCCTGGTACAGCGCGACGTTCAACGCGGTGCGATCTTCTTCCCGCTGAGCGCGGCGTTCGCGCAGTACCGGGATCAGCAGAAAACTCAGGGCGACCAGAAGCAACAGCCCTGCGGCGAGCCAGAAATCAATCATTCTTGGTTTTTATCCAACAGTTGGTCGAGGCGCTGACGTTCTTCGGCAGACAGCGATGACGGCGTTTCGGCACGTTGCCCGCGACGCCTGCGCACGATCAGCGCGATCACCACGAAACCACCGAGCAGCAATCCGGCCGGACCGAACCACAGCAGCGCGGTTTTGGCATTGAGCGCCGGTTTGTAGCGGACGAAATCACCGTAGCGATCGACCATGAAGTCGATGATCTGCTGATTGTCCTTGCCCTCGCCGAGCATGCGGAAAATCTCTTTGCGCAGGTCGGCGGCGATCGGCGCGTTGGAGTCGGCAATGTCCTGGTTCTGGCATTTGGGGCAGCGCAGTTCCTTGGTCAGTTCGCGGAAACGCTCGCGGTCGCCCTCTTTGGCAAATTCGTAGGTGTCGATGGCCGCATGGGCGACACCGGCCAGGCTCAAACCCAACACGACCGCAGCGAGAAAACGCTTCATGGCTTGGCCTCATCGACCAGCGCCTGATACTTGGCCGCGAGTTTTTCGCGCCAGACCTGCTCGTCGATCACCCCGACGAACTTGTCGCGGATGATGCCTTTGGCGTCGATGAAGAAGGTTTCCGGCGCGCCGTAGACACCGAGGTTGAGGCCCAGCGAACCCTCGTCGTCACGAATATCCAGCGCATATGGATTGTGGAATTCCGCCAGCCACTTCAAGGCATCAGCGTTGGTGTCCTTGTAGTTGATGCCGTAGATCACCACGCCGCGCTCGGCGAGTTTGTTCAGCACCGGGTGCTCGACGCGGCAGGAAATGCACCAGGTGCCCCAGACATTGACCAGCGCCGGTTTGCCGAGGATGTCGGCCTTGGTCAGCGTCTTGTCACCCTGCACACTCGGCAGGGAAAACTCCGGGAATGGCTTGTTGATCATCGCCGACGGCAGCTCCGCCGGATCCAGGTACAAGCCGCGATAGAGAAACACCGCCACCAGCAGAAAAATCGCCAACGGCAACAACATCAACCAACGCCTCATGCCGCCGCTCCCGTCATGCCCAGCGCTTCGCGCACTTTGCTTTTCACCTTGACCCGATAACGCCGATCCAGCGCCGCCAGCAAACCACCCAATCCGGTGAGCAAGCCGCCGAACCAGATCCAGCGCACAAACGGTTTGACGTGTACGCGCACGGCCCAGGCGCCATTATCCAGCGGCTCGCCGAGGGCGACGTAGAGATCGCGAGTGAAACCGGCATCGATGCCGGCTTCGGTCATCACCGAGTTCTGCACGGTGTACAGACGTTTTTCCGGGTGCAGCACGCTGATTTCCTCGCCGTCACGAATGACGCGGATGGTGCCTTTGTCGGAGGTAAAATTCGGCCCCTCGAAATGCTTGGCGCCCTCGAAGACGAATTGATAGCCGGCCAGATCCATCGACTCGCCCGGTGCCAGACGCAGGTCGCGTTCGGCACTGTTCTGACTCGACAACACCACGCCCAGCGCGCACACGGCGATGCCGAGGTGGGCGATCTGCATGCCCCAATAGCTGCGGGTCAGCGTCGGCAAACCTTTGATCAGGCCTTTGTGCCGAGTCTTGTCGAACAGATCGCGCACACCGGCAAGCAACACCCACGCCGCCAGCAGGAACGTCGCGATCACTGCCCAGTTGAAATCGCCATAAGCCACGCCGGCCACCACGGCCAATGCGACGCTGCCGAGCAGCACCGGAGTGAGCATGCTCGCCAGCCATTTCACTGGTGTGTCCTTCCAGCGCACGATCACGCCGATCGCCATGACCAGCATCAGCAACGCCATCAACGGAATGAACAACGCATTGAAGTATGGTGGGCCGACCGACAGCTTGGCGCCGCTGATGGCATCAAGAATCAGCGGATACAAAGTGCCAAGGAGGATCATCGATGCAGCGACAACCAACACCAGGTTGTTGCCCAGCAGCAAGGTTTCCCGTGACCACAGATTGAACCCGACCTGGCTTTTCACCACCGGTGCACGCAGCGCAAACAGCGTCAGCGAACCGCCCACCACGAACAGCAGGAAAATCAGGATGAACACGCCGCGCTCGGGATCCGAAGCGAAGGCATGCACCGAAGTCAGCACGCCCGAGCGGACGAGGAAGGTGCCGAGCAGGCTCAACGAAAAAGCGGCAATCGCCAGCAACACCGTCCAGCTCTTGAACACGCCGCGTTTCTCGGTGACCGCCAACGAGTGAATCAACGCGGTGCCGACCAGCCATGGCATGAACGAGGCATTTTCCACCGGGTCCCAGAACCACCAGCCGCCCCAGCCGAGTTCGTAATACGCCCACCACGAACCGAGGGTGATGCCGATCCCGAGGAAGGCCCAGGCGACGATGGTCCATGGCCGCGACCAGCGCGCCCATGCCGCATCGAGACGGCCGCCGAGCAGCGCGGCGATGGCAAATGCGAAGGCCACAGAGAAACCGACGTAACCCATGTACAGCATCGGCGGATGCACGATCAGGCCAATGTCCTGCAGCAACGGGTTGAGGTCGCGACCGTCCGCGGGAATCTGCGGCAGGATCCGCGAAAACGGGTTCGAGGTAAGAATCAGGAACAGCAGGAAACCGGTGCTGATCATGCCCATCACCGCCAGTACCCGGGCGAGCATGACTTGTGGCAACTGCCGGGAGAACACCGACACGGCGAAGGTCCAGCCGCCGAGGATCAACGCCCACAGCAGCAGCGAACCTTCGTGGGCGCCCCACACCGCGCTGAATTTGTAGTACCACGGCAGCGCGCTGTTGGAGTTCATCGCAACGTAGCCGACCGAGAAATCGTCGGTCATGAACGCGTAGGTCAGGCAGCCAAAGGCAAACAGCAGAAAGGCAAACTGGCCCCACGCCGCCGGTTGCGCCAGGCTCATCCACAAGCGGTCACCGCGCCACGCGCCGAGCATCGGCACCAGCGCTTGGACCAGCGCAAAACACAGGGCGAGGATCATCGCCAGATGGCCCAGCTCGGGAATAAACAGTGCAGCAGCCATCGATCAACCCTCCTTCACAGGCGTCGGTGCGGATTGACCGCTGTCCTTCAGCGCTTTGGTCACTTCCGGCGGCATGTACTTCTCGTCGTGCTTGGCCAGCACTTCATCGGCGACCACTACGCCATCAGCGTTGAGCTTACCGAGGGCAACGATGCCCTGCCCTTCGCGGAACAGATCCGGGAGGATGCCGCGATAGGCGATGGTCACGGATTTGTTGAAATCGGTGACGACGAATCTGACGTCCAGCGAATCCTTGGAGCGTTGCAGCGAACCGGCCTCGACCATGCCGCCGGCGCGGATGCGCGTGTCCTGCGGCGCATCGCCGTTGGCGATCTGCGTCGGCGTGTAAAACAGATTGATGTTTTCCTGCAACGCGCTCAGGGCCAGGCCGACAGCAGCGCCCACTCCGACCAGAATCGCCAGAATGATGATCAGACGTTTTTTGCGCAGCGCATTCACTTGCCGTTCTCCCGGCGCAGACGACGCGCCTCTTGTTGCAGATAACGCTTGCGCGCCGCAATCGGCGCCACTACGTTGAGGGCCAGCACCGCCAGGCAGATGCCGTAGGCCGACCAGACATACAGGCCGTGATGGCCCATGGCGAGAAAATCGCCGAATGAAGCAAAACTCATCGTGCCGCCTCCAGACTCTGCTGCACTTCGGCTTTCACCCAACTGGCGCGGGCCTCGCGCTTGAGTACTTCCAGACGCATGCGCAGCAACAGCACGGCGCCGAAGAAGCAGTAGAAACCCAGCACCGTCAGCAGCAGCGGCAGCCACATTTCCGCTGGCATCGCCGGTTTTTCCGTAAGTGTGAACGTCGCGCCCTGGTGCAGGGTGTTCCACCACTCCACCGAGTATTTGATGATCGGAATGTTGATCACGCCAACGATCGCCAGCACCGCGCAGGCCTTGGCGGCGCTGTCGCGGTTGCTGATGGCATTGCCCAGCGCGATCACACCGAAATACAGAAACAGCAGAATCAGCATCGAGGTCAGGCGCGCATCCCACACCCACCACGAGCCCCAGGTCGGCTTGCCCCAGATGGCCCCGGTGACCAGCGCCACGGCGGTCATCCACGCACCGATCGGTGCGGCGCATTGCAGGGCAACGTCGGCCAGCTTCATTTTCCACACCAGCCCGACTACGCCGCACACCGCGAGCATTACGTAGATCGACTGGGCGAGCATCGCCGCTGGCACGTGGATATAGATGATGCGAAAGCTGTTGCCTTGCTGGTAATCCGGCGGCGCGAAGGCCAGGCCCCAGACCACGCCAACGCCGATCAGCAGCAATGCTGCAATGCTCAACCACGGCAGGAACTTGCCGCTGATGCCGTAGAACCACTTGGGCGAGCCGAGCTTGTGAAACCAGGTCCAGTTCATACTGTTTCCATCACGGTTGCCGCTCATCATCGCGAGCTGGCAGAGGGTCATGCCTTTCTTCTGGAAGAAGTGGTCAATTTTTGACCAGGCCTCATTATTATTCGCCGACGCTGATCTTCAGGCCAGCGGCTATTGCAAAGGGTGTCAGGGTGATCGCCAGCGCTGTAAGGCTGGCCATCCACAACAGGTATCCGGTCGCCGGCATGCCTTGCAGCGCCGCTTGCAACGCGCCGCTGCCAAGGATCAACACCGGGATGTACAACGGCAGAATCAGCAGCGCGAGCAACAGCCCGCCGCGCTTCAGGCCGACCGTCAGCGCCGCCCCGACTGCACCGAGCAGGCTCAACACCGGCGTGCCCAACAGCAGCGACAACAGCAGCACCGGCAGGCACGCGGCCGGCAAACCGAGCATCAGCGCCAGCAACGGCGACAGCAGCACCAGCGCCAGACCGGAGAACAGCCAGTGTGCCAGCACCTTGGCCAAGACCAGAAGCGGCAGCGGGTGCGACGAAAGGACCCACTGTTCCAGCGAGCCGTCTTCGAAGTCACTGCGAAACAATCCGTCCAGCGACAGCAGGACCGACAACAACGCCGCCACCCAGACTAACCCCGGGGACAGGTTTTGCAAGACTTGAGTTTCCGGGCCGACGGCCAGCGGGAAAAGGGCAATGACGATGGCAAAGAAAATCAGCGGATTGGCCAGCTCCGCCGGGCGGCGGAACAGCAGTCGCGATTCGCGGGCAAGCAGCAGGCCGAAGACACTCATACCGCCCATTTCCCCAGATCGATATCGCGATAACCGGCCGGCATGCGGCTCAGGGTGTGGTGGGTGGTCAGCACCACCAGACCGCCGCGTTCGCAGTGGCCGGCCAGATGCTCTTCCAACTGAGCGACACCCTGCTTATCCAGCGCGGTGAAAGGTTCGTCGAGAATCCACAACGGCGGGCTGTCCAGATACAACCGCGCCAGCGCCACGCGGCGCTGTTGGCCGGCGGAAAGACTGTGGCAGGGAACGTCTTCGAAACCGCGCAATCCTACCGCTGCCAGCGCCTGCCAGATCGCCTCGCGTTCGGCGGGATGATGCAGGGCGCAGAGCCAGGAAAGGTTTTCTTCGGGAGTGAGCAGATCCTTGATCCCGGCGGCGTGGCCGATCCACAACAGGTTTCGCGCCAGTTCGCTGCGTTGCTCGGTCAGCGGCTGACCGTTGAGCAGCACCTGGCCGTCGGTGGGTTGCATCAAACCGGCGAGCAGACGTAAAAGGCTGGTCTTGCCGCTGCCGTTGGGGCCGCTGATCTGCACCATGTCACCACTGGCCAGGCGCAATTCGAGGTTTTCGAAAAGCAGCCTGAGGTCGCGTTCACACGCCAGGGCAACGGTTTGCAGGACAGGACTGGTCAAGGGATCACGGGCCTTATACGGTTCAAGTCGGCTCTAGAGCGGCCGTTAAAGAGATGCAGCATAGATGCTTTGATCGCTCGATCTGGCGAGCTGGATCAAACAATTGCCAGGTTTTTTGAACGAAGCGCACGACGCGCGGCATTATACATGCCGTGCCTACTCTCAAGAGCGCAATTTCCTCAGGTTGTGTCCGCGTATGACAGGCGAAATGAACATCCTCCCGCTGCCGCCCACCGTGCCGGCGAGCGCTCGCCCGCAGACGGGTGAACTGCTCAAGCTGCTGACGCCGGTCGAGGGCTTGATCGGCGCGGGGCAAAGCGCCAAGGCCGAGGTGTTGTCGCTCAAGCAGGCCGATCAGACCTTTGAATTGCTGTTGAAAGTGACCCTCGACAGCGGCCGTCAGACCACCGTGCAGGCCAGCAGCAACCTGCCGTTGCCACAGGGCACCAACCTGGCGATCACTCAGCCATCGGCCGGTAATCTGGCGATCACCGTACAGCAAGCGATCGCCAGCAGCGTCGCCACCCTCACCCGCATCGATACCGCGCAATTGCCCGCAGGCACCTTGCTGCAAGGCAAAGTCGTGACCTCGCAGGCCCTGCCGCAGACGCCGGGGCAAGCGGCGGTGTTTCGCTCGATGGTCACCCTGCTCAACACCGCATTGAGCGGCAGCACTTTGACCGTCGACAGCCCGCAACCGCTGCGCATCGGCACCTTGTTGTCGGCGCAGGTGCAGGATGCGCAAACCCTCAAATTCGTGCCGCTGAGCAGCCGTCAGGAGCAACTGGCGGTCAGTCAGCAATTGCTCGGTCAGCAAAGTCGTCAGGGCTCGCTCGATGGCCTGCTGAAGATGTTGCAGAACCTGCCGCCATCCAGCGATCAGACTTCGGCCGATCTGCGCGCGGTGGTCGACAAGCTGCTTGCCAGCCTGCCGGACCTGCAGCAAATGAGCACCGCCAAGGGCGTGGCGCTGGCATTGGCCAACAGCGGCGCGTTCCTCGAAGCGAAATTGCTCAGCGGACAAAACCCGACTCTCGCCCCGGACATGAAAGCCGACCTGCTCAAACTGATCGCGCAACTGACCCCGGGCCTGCCAAGCAACACCAATTTCAATGCAATCATCGCCGCCAATACCCTGGCCCAGGCACTGCCGAGTTTCGTCCGGAACGCCCTCGGCACCCTAGGCCAGGTCAGCGCCAAACCGGTGCCGAGCAGCTTCCCGTTGCCCGAACGACTGCTGGCGAAACTGGAAGGCGAAGGTGATCTCGAACAACTGCTGCGCCTCGCCGCCGCTGCGGTGTCGCGTCTCCAGAGCCACCAGCTGTCGAGCCTGGAACAGACCGGCGTCACCGACGATGGCCGCCTGCTCAGCACCTGGCAGCTGGAAATCCCCATGCGCAACCTGCAAGACATCGTGCCGTTGCAGGTCAAGTTTCAGCGTGAAGAAGCGCCAGAGCGCGAGCCGCAGCCCCACGAGCGCCGCGATGAGCGCGAAGCCAAACAGCAATTGTGGCGCGTCGATCTGGCCTTCGATCTGGAACCGCTCGGGCCAATGCAGATTCAGGCGCAATTGATCGCTGGCAGCCTGTCCAGTCAGCTGTGGGCCGAGCGGCCGTACACCGCGGACCTGATCGAGAACAACCTGTTCGCCCTGCGCCAGCGCTTGCTCGATTCCGGGCTCAACGTCGGCGACCTCGACTGCCACCACGGCACCCCGCCGCAAGGCAACCAAACCCGCCTCGAACACCGCTGGGTCGACGAAACCGCATGAACGATTCCACTGCCCCACGCCAGGCCATCGCCCTCAAATACGACGGCAACCACGCCCCGACGCTCACCGCCAAGGGCGACGAGGAACTGGCCGAAGAAATCCTGCGTATCGCTCGCGATTACGAAGTGCCGATCTACGAGAACGCCGAACTGGTGCGCCTGCTGGCGCGGATGGAACTGGGCGACAGCATTCCCGAAGAGCTCTATCGCACCATCGCCGAGATCATCGCGTTTGCCTGGAATCTGAAGGGCAAATTCCCCGAAGGACAAGACCCGAACGCGCCGATGGTCGAGAAGGACATCACCGCCCGTGGGGATGATTATTGAAGCCCAAAAGCAAAAGATCGCAGCCTTCGGCAGCTCCTACAGGGAAACGTGAATCCCGATGCAGGAGCTGCCGAAGGCTGCGATCTTTTGATCTTGCTTGAAGCTTGGAGCTTGAAACTCCTAGCTGCTCTTATGCAACTTGCGCATCAACTCCGCCTCAGCCTGGGTCAAGCCGCACGACTGAGTCAGTTCATCGACGCTGGCGCCCATGCCCACCAGTTTCGCCGCTTGGGCGAATGACAGGCTCGACGGGTCGCGTTGTTCCAGTGCAACGATCTTGTCCGGCAACGGGCTTACCACCGCGCGCAACTCGTGCAGGGCCTCGCCCATGCGCACGTTGCCGTTCTGGTAATCGTCGACGCGTTTGGCCAGTTCCTTGATGCGCTGATCACGCAGCGCATCACCCTGGGCCTGCTGTGCAGCGATCACTCGCTGCGCCTTGATGTACGAGACGAACATCGCCAGCGTGCCGGCCCAGAACAGGAACAGAACAATTACCGCAACCTCGAGAATCAAATCAGATGCTCTCCAGTTCCGACCATTCTTCTTCGCTCATCATCTTGTCCAGCTCGACCAGAATCAGCAGCTCATTGTTCTTGTTGCACACGCCCTGAATGAACTTGGCCGATTCTTCGTTACCGACGTTCGGCGCAGTTTCGATTTCCGACTGACGCAGGTAAACCACTTCGGCCACGCTGTCGACCATGATGCCAACGACTTGCTTGTCGGCTTCGATGATGACGATACGGGTGTTGTCGCTGATCTCGCCGCTGTGCAGGCCGAAGCGCTGACGGGTGTCGATCACGGTGACCACGTTACCGCGCAGGTTGATGATGCCCAGCACGTAGCTCGGTGCACCCGGCACCGGCGCGATCTCGGTGTAGCGCAGCACTTCCTGCACGCGCATCACGTTGATGCCGTAGGTTTCGTTATCCAGTTTGAAGGTCACCCATTGCAGGATCGGATCTTCAGAACCTTTTGCATTCGACGCCTGATTACTCATACCCTGACCCCTCGAAAAAACCGCCCCGGGCGGTGTGTGTTCTGTGTGGTGGCATTGGAAAATGCCATCGCCTGATTGTTATGTCGGCTGCTATGTCGGTTTATGTAGCGGCTTGTTGCCACTCAAGTGCTTTGCCCCGCCGCTGGCGATCAACTCGGCCAGCGCGGATACGTCAAGCAATGCACACATGTGCTCGATCACGGTGCCGGCGAGCCATGGCCGCTGACCCCGGTGACTTCTCCATTTGATTTCATTCGGGTCCAGGCGCAACGAGCGGCTGACCTGATGCACTGCCAGCCCCCACTCGTAACCTTGTACCGAAATCACGTATTGCAGGCCCTGACGGAAGTCATCGCGGTAACGATCCGGCATGACCCAGCGCGCGGTGTCCAGAACTTTCAGGTTGCCAGCCTGGCTCGGCAGAATGCCGAGGAACCACTCCGGCTGACCAAACAGCGGCGTCAGCTCGTGGCCGGCCAGCGAATAGATCGAGCCGAGGCACACCAGCGGCACCGCCAGGGTCAGCCCGGCAACGTCGAACAGCAAGCATTCGAAAGCATCGGCAGCCCAGGCCGGACGGCCATCGGGTTCGACCGGTGGCGGCGGGTTGTTCGGTGGCAGGTGCACTTCGACCAGCGGCGGGACCAGCACCTGCGGTTCCGCCACTGGCGGCGCGGGTTCTGGCTCCGGCTCGGGTTCCGGCACGGTCAATAATTGCGTTTGCAGCAGCGGCGCCAAGGTCGACAGCGGCGCGCGCGGTTCGTCGATCAGCGCGACTGGCGCCTTGCCCACGGGGGCAGCAGCGGGCGCGGTAATCGGAGCGACGGATTTCTGCGCGTCGCGGGCCTGTTCTTCCAGCACCGCGGCCTGGAACTCGTCCATGGCCTCGGTGCTTTCCACCACTTCAGGCTGCGCCTGTTCGACGACTGGCGGCGGCGCTTCGACCGGCGCAGGCAAGTCCTCGGGCAGGTCGAGCAACAGGTCTGCCAGATAGGACTGCAAGGCCTGTTGCGGACGAGAAGTCAGCTTCACCGGCCGGTTCATGCGCGACTCCCTGTAGGAGCTGCCGAAGGCTGCGATCTTTTGATCTTTTCAGGAGCACTGACAGGCCAGATCAAAAGATCGCAGCCTTCGGCAGCTCCTACACGAATAAAGATCATGCTCAGGCCACCTGCGGAACAAGTTGCTGCGCGAGCAGGTGCTTGAGCAGTGCGCGGTAGGCCAGCACGCCACGGCTCTTGCCGTCGAATTGCGAAGGCGTGACGCCGGCCCGGCTGGCGTCGCGCAGACGGGTATCGACCGGGATGTAGCCGTGCCAGATGTCGTCGGGGAATTTGTCACGCAGCACGCGCAAGGTGCCCATCGACGCCTGCGTGCGGCGGTCGAACAGGGTCGGCACGATGCTGAACGGCAGCGGTTGTTTGCGCGAGCGATTGATCATCGCCAGGGTGTTGACCATGCGCTCCAGACCTTTCACGGCCAAGTGCTCGGTCTGCACCGGGATCACCAGTTGCTGGCTCGCCGCGAGGGCGTTGACCATCAGCACACCGAGCAACGGCGGGCTGTCGATGATCGCGTAATCGAAGTCCTGCCACAATTGCGCCAGACTCTTGGCGATCACCAGACCCAGGCCACTCTGCCCCGGCGACTGCCGCTCAAGGGTGGCCAGTGCGGTGCTCGATGGCAGCAGGGAAATGCGTTCGTCGCTGGTCGACAACAGCAACTGCCCCGGCAGGCCTTGCGGCACGCTGCCCTTGTGCAGAAACAGATCGTAGTTGCTGTGCTCCAGGCTGTCGGGGTCGTAACCGAAATAGCTGGTCATCGAGCCGTGCGGGTCGAGATCGACCACAACCACGCGCTTGCCCGCCTCGGCCAGCAATCCGGCTAAAGCGATGGAGGATGTGGTTTTACCAACACCACCCTTTTGATTGGCGACTGCCCAGACTCTCATTCAGTTCGTTCCTCCCGGCCAGGTTGATTGGCCGAGACATGCTTCAGCGTGTTAATGCGGGCGACGGAGAATTGACGGCACTCTCGCGTCCCGGCGTCTTGACCGGGGTCGGTGCAGTTTGTGTGCCAGCGCGCTTCAACGCCGCGTCCGGTTGCGCATTGGCGGTTCCGGTGCCCGTCAGGCTGCGGCGCACATCAAGATTGCGCGACACCACCAGCACCACTCGACGGTTCTTCGCCCGGCCTTCGACCGTGGCGTTGTTCGCCACTGGCTGGAATTCGCCGTAGCCCACCGACGCCAGTCGCCCGGGGTTTACGCCCTGCATGGCGAGCATGCGCACGATGCTCGCCGAGCGCGCCGAGGACAGTTCCCAGTTGGTCGGGTACTGCGCGGTACGGATCGGTTGATCGTCGGTGAAGCCTTCGACGTGGATCGGGTTATCGAACGGTTTGAGGATCGCCGCGACCTTGTCGATGATGTTGAACGCGATGTCGCTCGGCATGGCGTCGCCGCTGCCAAACAACAGGCTGGAATTGAGCTCGATCTCGACCCACAACTCGTTGCCGCGCACGGTCATCTGGTTGGAGCTGATCAAGTCACCGAAGGCGGCACTGATGTCATCGGCGATGCTTTTCAGTGGATCGCTGGCCCCGGAAATACCGGCGTCGACCTGTTCGGCATCCTTGACCAGCGGCTTGGCCGGGGTCACGGTTTTCGGTCGTTCGTCGCCGATCGGAATCGGCTTGAGCGAGCGGTCGGAGTCGGTAAACACGCCGATCAGCGCTTCGGAAATGACTTTGTACTTGCCTTCGTTGATCGACGAGATCGAGTACATCACCACGAAAAACGCGAACAGCAAAGTGATGAAATCCGCGTAGGACACGAGCCAGCGCTCGTGATTGACGTGTTCTTCCTGGTGGCGACGACGAGCCATGAGGTTATTCCCTTAGTCCATGAAGCCTTGCAGCTTCAACTCAATGGAACGAGGGTTTTCACCTTCGGCGATCGACAGAATTCCTTCCAGCAACATTTCGCGATAACGCGACTGCCGCAACGCGATGGACTTGAGCTTGGCCGCGACCGGCAAGAGGATCAGGTTGGCACTGGCCACGCCGTAGATGGTCGCGACGAACGCCACGGCAATCCCGTTACCCAGTTGCGACGGATCGGCGAGGTTGCCCATCACGTGGATCAGGCCCATCACCGCACCGATGATGCCGATGGTCGGCGCGTAGCCGCCCATGCTTTCGAACACCTTGGCCGCTTCGATATCGCGGGATTCCTGAGTGTAGAAATCCACTTCGAGAATGCTGCGAATGGCTTCCGGCTCGGCGCCGTCGACCAGCAGTTGCAAACCCTTGCGCGAGTAGCTGTCAGGTTCAGCGTCGGCCACGCCTTCGAGGCCGAGCAAGCCTTCCTTGCGCGCCGTAAGGCTCCAATTGACCACGCGGTCGATGCCGCCGGCCAGATCGACACGCGGCGGAAAGAAGATCCAGCCGAGAATCTGCATGGCGCGCTTGAACGCACTCATCGGCGATTGCAGCAGCGCAGCACCGACCGTGCCGCCGAGCACGATCAGCGCTGCCGGGCCGTTGGCCAGCGCGCCGAGGTGACCGCCTTCAAGGTAGTTGCCGCCGATGATGGCGACGAACGCCATGATGAGGCCGATTAGGCTAAGAACATCCATCAGATACACGCCTCGACGATGTGCTTGCCGATGTCGTCCAGACCATACACCGCGTCAGCCAGATCGGCTTTGACGATGGCCATCGGCATGCCGTAGATCACGCAGCTAGCTTCGTCCTGCGCCCACACCGAACTGCCGCCCTGCTTGAGCAGACGCGCGCCTTCGCGGCCGTCGGCGCCCATGCCGGTCAGCACCACTGCCAGAACTTTGTCGCCGTAAGACTTGGCTGCAGAACCGAAGGTGATGTCCACGCACGGCTTGTAATTCAAACGCTCGTCACCCGGCAAAATCTTCACCGCGCCACGGCCGTCGATCATCATCTGCTTGCCACCCGGCGCCAGCAGCGCCAGGCCCGGACGCAGGATGTCGCCATCCTCGGCTTCCTTGACGCTGATACGGCAGAGCTTGTCGAGACGCTCGGCAAACGCCTTGGTGAACGCCGCCGGCATGTGCTGGATCAGCACGATCGGCGCCGGGAAGTTCGCCGGCAACTGCGTCAGTACACGTTGCAGCGCGACCGGGCCGCCAGTCGAGGTGCCGATGGCAACCAGTTTGTAGGCTTTGCGTTTCGGAGCCGGCGACGAAGCACTGGCAGCGGATGCACGGGCAGGCGCAGGCGCAGGTGCCGGACGTGCCGGGACAGGGCTGCTGTGGCTCGTGTGGCTGCCGTAGCTCGACGCTGCCGGAGCAGGCGTCGGCGCTGGCGCAGCGGCGGGAGCCGGCGCGCTGTAGGCACTGAAACGACGGTTACTGCGCGAGATGCTGTGGACTTTCTCGCACAGCAGCTGCTTGACCTTCTCGGGGTTGCGCGAGATGTCTTCGAAATTCTTCGGCAGGAAATCCACCGCGCCGGCGTCCAGCGCATCGAGGGTTACCCGCGCGCCTTCATGCGTCAGCGAGGAGAACATCAACACCGGGGTCGGGCAGCGCTGCATGATGTGCCGCACTGCCGTGATGCCGTCCATCATCGGCATCTCGTAGTCCATGGTGATCACGTCAGGCTTGAGGGCCATGGCCTGATCGATCGCCTCTTTACCGTTGGTGGCCGTGCCGACCACCTGGATGCTCGGATCCGCCGAAAGAATTTCCGAGACGCGGCGGCGGAAAAAACCCGAATCGTCCACCACCAGGACTTTGACTGCCATAAACACTCCATTAGGTGCAGCGGCGCGTCATCGCGCCGCCGCCCCGGATTCAAATACGCTTTGTGGCGTAACGCTTGAGCATGCTTGGAACATCGAGAATCAGCGCAATGCGGCCGTCACCGGTGATGGTGGCGCCGGACATGCCCGGAGTTCCCTGGAGCATTTTGCCCAATGGCTTGATGACCACTTCTTCCTGGCCGACCAGTTGATCGACGACGAAGCCGATCCGCTGAGTGCCCACCGAAAGAATCACCACATGGCCTTCGCGCTGCTCTTCGTGAGCGGCGGAGCTGACCAGCCAGCGCTTGAGGTAGAACAATGGCAGCGCCTTGTCGCGCACGATCACCACTTCCTGACCGTCGACGACGTTGGTGGTCGACAAGTCGAGGTGGAAGATTTCGTTGACGTTGACCAGCGGGAACGCGAACGCCTGATTGCCGAGCATGACCATCAGCGTCGGCATGATCGCCAGGGTCAGCGGCACCTTGATGACGATCTTCGAACCCTGGCCCTTGGTCGAGTAGATGTTGATCGAACCGTTGAGCTGGGAAATCTTGGTCTTCACCACGTCCATGCCGACACCACGGCCGGACACGTCGGAGATCTCGGTCTTGGTCGAGAAACCCGGGGCGAAGATCAGGTTGTAGCACTCGGTATCGCTCAAGCGATCGGCCGCGTCCTTGTCCATCACACCGCGTTTTACCGCGATCGAACGCAGGACGTTCGGGTCCATGCCTTTGCCGTCGTCGGAGATCGACAGCAGGATATGGTCGCCTTCCTGCTCGGCCGCCAGCACCACGCGACCGCCACGGGCCTTGCCCGATGCTTCGCGTTCTTCCGGCGACTCGATGCCGTGGTCGACAGCGTTGCGCACCAAGTGGACCAGCGGGTCGGCCAGAGCCTCGACAAGGTTTTTGTCGAGGTCGGTTTCTTCGCCCACCAGTTCCAGGTTGATCTCTTTCTTGAGCTGACGTGCGAGGTCGCGAACCAGACGCGGGAAGCGCCCGAAGACCTTCTTGATCGGCTGCATCCGCGTTTTCATCACGGCGGTCTGCAGGTCAGCGGTGACCACGTCGAGGTTCGACACGGCCTTGGACATGGCTTCGTCGCCGCTGTTGAGGCCCAGACGCACCAGACGGTTACGCACCAGCACCAGCTCACCGACCATGTTCATGATCTCGTCGAGCCGCGCGGTGTCGACGCGCACGGTGGTTTCCGCTTCGCTGGCCGGCTTTTCTGCCGGGGCAGCAGCTGGCGCGCGGGCCGGAGCCGGTGCAGCAGCGGCGGCCGGTTTCGGCGCCTCGGCTTTCGGTTCAGGCTTGGCGGCAGGCTTCGGCGCAGCAGCGGCAGCCGGAGCTTTCGCCGCTGGCGTGGCGACGCTCGACACGGAGCCGGCAGTCGCAGCGCTGGCGTCAAACTTGCCTTTGCCGTGCAGTTCGTCGAGCAGCGATTCGAATTCGTGATCGCTGATCAGGTCACTGCCGGCCGCAGCGGCTGCCGGTGCAGCAGGTGCTGACGGGGCCGAAGCGATGGCCGATTCCAGCGCGTCAACGGCGAAGTTGCCCTTGCCATGCAACTGATCGAGCAAGGCTTCGAATTCGTCGTCGGTAATGTCCGAGCTGTCACCCGCAGCAGGCGCGGCCGGAGCAGCCGGCGCTGCTGGTGCCGCCGGAGCGACCGCATCGACAGCAAACTGGCCCTTGCCGTGCAGCTGATCGAGCAGCGATTCAAATTCGGCGTCGGTGATTTCATCGCTCGCCGCCGTGTCGGCAACCGGCGCGGGCGCCACAGCAGCGGCCGGAGCCTCAGCCTGGGCCTTGACGGCATTCAGCGAGTCCAGCAGTTGTTCGAATTCGTTATCGGTGATGTCGTCCGAGGAGTCGCTTTCAACGACCAGTTCTTCGATCATCTCGGCAACCGGCGAAGCCGGGGCTTCATCCGCCGATTGCGGTTCGGCCAGACGCGCCAGCGCGGCCAGCAGTTCCGGCGTGGCAGCGGTGATCGGTGCACGCTCACGGACTTCGCTGAACATGCTGTTCACCGCGTCCAGTGCTTCGAGCACAACGTCCATCAGTTCTGCATCAACGCGACGCTCACCCTTGCGCAGGATGTCGAACACGTTTTCGGCGATGTGACAGCACTCCACCAGCTCATTGAGCTGAAGGAAGCCGGCGCCCCCTTTTACAGTGTGGAAACCGCGAAAAATTGCATTGAGCAGATCTGCATCATCCGGACGGCTTTCCAGCTCGACCAGTTGTTCGGACAGTTGCTCAAGAATCTCGCCGGCCTCAACCAGGAAATCCTGAAGGATCTCTTCATCGGCGCCGAAGCTCATTAATGGGGTGCTCCTACAGGTCTAAAAACCCAAAAAACCCGAATTCCGAAACTCTAGAATCCAAGGCTGGATAACAAATCGTCCACATCGTCCTGACCGGACACAACGTCTTCTCGTTTATCGGCATGAATCTGCGGACCTTCACCCTGCGAGAGATGTTTTTGTGGATCTTTTTCAGCAAGCATTGCGGCGCGGTCATGTTCGATGCCCGCAAAGCGGTCGACCTGACTGGCCATGAGCACGAGTTTGAGCAGATTGCTTTCGACTTCGGTGACCAGTTGGGTCACACGCTTGATCACTTGACCTGTGAGGTCCTGGTAATCCTGAGCCAGCAGGATGTCGTTGAGGTTGCTCGACACCGCACGGTTGTCCGTGCTGCTGCGTGACAGAAAACCGTCGACCCGGCGCGCCAGTTCACGGAACTCTTCAGCCCCGACCTCGCGACGCATGAAGCGGCCCCAATCGGCGCTCAACGTCTGCGCTTCATCAGCCAGACTGTTGACCACCGGGGTGGCGCTTTCCACCAGATCCATGGTGCGGTTGGCCGCGGCTTCCGTCAGCTTGACCACATAGCCCAGGCGTTCGGTGGCGTCGGTGATTTGCGACACTTCCTCGGCCTGCGGCATGTGCGGATCGATCTGGAAATTGACGATCGCACTGTGCAGTTCACGTGTGAGCTTGCCCACTTCCTGATACAGGCCGCGGTCACGGGTCTGATTGAGCTCATGGATCAGTTGCACCGCGTCGCCGAACTTGCCTTTTTCAAGGCTCTCGACCAGTTCGACCGCGTGTTTTTTCAGGGTCGATTCGAAATCGCCCTGTGATGATTCGTTATGCTCCATAGCTCCCCCGCGCATTCATCAGCCGATGCGTTCGAAAATCTTCTCGATTTTGTCTTTCAACGCCTGAGCCGTGAAAGGTTTGACTACGTAACCGTTCACACCGGCCTGAGCGGCCTCGATGATCTGCTCGCGCTTGGCTTCAGCAGTCACCATCAACACCGGGAGGTGCTTGAGTTTTTCATCGGCGCGCACGTGACGCAGCAGGTCGATACCGGTCATGCCCGGCATGTTCCAGTCCGTTACCAGAAAGTCGATGCTGCCGCTGTTGAGCACCGGAATGGCAGTGGTGCCATCGTCGGCCTCGACGGTGTTGGTGAACCCAAGATCGCGCAGCAGGTTCTTGATGATCCGCCGCATCGTTGAGAAGTCATCAACGATGAGGATTTTCATGTCTTTGTTCAATTCGACCTCCAAGCAGTCTTAAACGCGCCCAGCACCTGGACGCGCCACTTCAATCAATCGGCGCAGCACTTAAAGTTTGTCTGGAGCACAACGGATCGAGACCGGCGCCGTTCATCACCGCACCAGCCTCGTTTCGCAGTGTCCCCACACTGCCTTCAGCGCGCTCGCCACTCCCCCAAACGCCCCCGCAGACGGGCCGCGCACTGGCTGTGTAACTGGCTGACCCGCGATTCACTGACGCCAAGGACTTCACCGATTTCCTTGAGGTTCAGCTCTTCGTCGTAGTACAGCGCCAACACCAGTCGCTCACGCTCCGGCAAATTGGCAATCGCGTCCGCCAGCGCCGCCTGAAAGCGTTCATCTTCCAGATCGCGTGACGGCTCCATATGAGCACTGGCGCCATCCTCGTGCAGCCCTTCGTGTTCGCCGTCCTGCAACAGGTCGTCGAAACTGAACAGGCGACTGCCCAAGGTGTCATTCAGAATCCCGTAGTAATCGTCGAGACTCAATTGGAGTTCGGCCGCAACCTCGTGATCTTTAGCGTCACGGCCGGTTTTAGCTTCAATCGAGCGAATCGCGTCGCTGACCATCCTGGTATTACGGTGAACCGAGCGTGGCGCCCAATCCCCTTTGCGCACTTCATCGAGCATCGCGCCGCGGATTCGAATGCCCGCGTACGTTTCGAAACTGGCGCCTTTGCTGGCGTCGTATTTGGTCGAGACTTCCAGCAAACCGATCATCCCGGCCTGGATCAGGTCTTCGACCTGCACGCTGGCCGGCAGGCGCGCCAGCAAGTGATAGGCAATGCGCTTGACCAGTGGCGCGTAACGCTCGATCAATTCGTATTGCGCGTCACGCGCCGACTTTTTGTAAAGATTCATGCCACTGGCGGTCATATCACAGGCCCTGCGGTTTGCTGCACGAGACGCTCGACGAAAAATTCCAGATGCCCGCGCGGGTTGGCGGGCAGCGGCCAGGTATCGACCTTCTGGGCGATGGCTTTGAAGGCCAGTGCGCACTTGGAACGGGGAAAGGCTTCGTAGACGGCGCGCTGCTTCTGCACTGCCTTGCGCACGCTTTCGTCGTATGGCACGGCGCCGACGTATTGTAGGGCGACGTCGAGGAAGCGATCCGTGACCTTGGTCAACTTGGCGAACAGGTTGCGCCCTTCTTGCGGGCTCTGCGCCATGTTGGCCAGCACGCGGAAGCGGTTCATGCCGTAGTCGCGGTTGAGCAACTTGATCAGCGCGTAAGCGTCGGTGATCGAAGTCGGCTCGTCGCAGACCACCAGCAACACCTCTTGCGCGGCACGAACGAAACTGACTACCGAGTCACCAATACCCGCAGCGGTGTCGATCACCAGCACGTCGAGATTGTCGCCGATGTCGCTGAACGCCTGGATCAGGCCGGCATGTTGCGCCGGGCTCAGGTGCACCATGCTCTGCGTGCCGGAGGCCGCCGGCACGATGCGAATCCCGCCCGGGCCTTGCAACAGCACGTCGCGCAGTTCGCAACGGCCTTCGATAACGTCGGCCAGTGTGCGCTTGGGTGTCAGCCCCAGCAGAACGTCGACGTTCGCCAGGCCCAGGTCGGCGTCCAGCAGCATGACCCGACGGCCAAGCTCTGCCAGCGCCAGCGACAAGTTCACTGACACGTTAGTCTTGCCGACGCCACCTTTGCCGCCGGTCACCGCGATCACCTGTACGGGATGCATGCTGCCCATGTTATTTCTTTACCTTGTCTTGCATAGACGGAGGCCACATTACTGGCTGCGCGTTCCTGATCGGAACAATGCGTGGCAGACCATCGATGTAGGTACAAAAACTGTTCATGATTACCTCAGCCAACCTGCTTGGTCGGGCTGTGATAGATATCAGCGAACATGTCAGCCATGGCTTCTTCGCTGGGTTCTTCCTGCATTTGCACGCTGACGGCGCGGCTGACCAATTGATGACGACGCGGCAGATGCAGATCATCCGGAATCCGTGGGCCATCGGTCAGGTACGCGACCGGCAATTCATGACTGATCGCCAGGCTCAACACTTCGCCGAGACTGGCCGTTTCATCCAGTTTAGTCAGGATGCAGCCGGCCAGCCCGCAACGCTTGTAACTGTGATAAGCGGCGGTTAGAACCTGTTTCTGGCTGGTGGTTGCCAGGACCAGATAATTTTTTGAGCGAATGCCACGCCCGGCCAGGCTCTCAAGCTGCATGCGCAACGCCGGATCACTGGCTTGCAGCCCGGCAGTATCGATCAAAACCACGCGTTTGCGTAGCAGTGGATCCAATGCCTGCACCAGCGATTGACCCGGATCGACGTGCGTTACCGGCACGTTGAGGATGCGCCCGAGGGTTTTCAATTGTTCCTGCGCGCCGATGCGGAAGCTGTCCATGCTCACCAGTGCAACGTTCTGCGCGCCGTACTTGAGCACATAACGCGCGGCGAGCTTGGCCAGCGTGGTGGTCTTGCCCATGCCGGCGGGGCCGACCATGGCAATCACACCGCCCTCTTCCAGCGGCTCGACTTCCGGCACGGCAATCATCCGCGCCAGGTGCGCGAGCAGCATGCGCCAGGCCTGACGGGGTTCTTCGATATCGGTGATCATCGCCAACAGATCGCGCGACAGCGGGCCGGACAGGCCGATGCGCTGCAGACGGCGATACAGATTGGCCTGGGCCGGACGGCTGCCTTGCAGCTGATTCCAGGCCAGGGTGCCGAGCTGCACTTCCATCAGCTCGCGCAGGCTGTTCAATTCAAAACGCATCGAATCCAGTGCACGCGGATCGACACCCGCCGAGGCCTGCGCAGGCGCTGCGGCCGGGCGCGTCGGCGCGGCGTAGGTCGGCTCGCTCAACGGTTCGGCAGCAGTCAGCGGCAGGCCTGCGGTCAACGGCAGCCCGGCGAACAACTGCTGATTGGTGTTGCCGTCGGCTTCGCCACGCAGGCTCAGCTCGGCCTGGGCGGTGACGATGCGCGACTGGGTCTTGCGCAGCTCGTCTTCGAGTTCCATGTTCGGAACCCGTGGCGCCAGCGCCGACAATTTGTAATCCAGAGCCGCCGTCAACTCGACGCCGCCGGCGATGCGGCGGTTGCCGATGATGGCGGCATCAGCGCCCAGTTCATCGCGAACCAGCTTCATGGCCTGACGCATATCGGCGGCGAAAAAACGCTTAACTTGCATAAACCACTACCTCAGCCGTTGGGCCCTACTGTCGCAACGATGGTCACTTGCTTGTTGTCCGGTACTTCCTGGTAGGCCAGTACATGCAGCCCTGGCACTGCGAGGCGGCCGAAACGCGAGAGCATCGCGCGAATCGGGCCTGCTACCAGCAGGATCACCGGTTGGCCTTGCATTTCCTGACGCTGGGCCGCTTCGATCAACGAACGTTGCAGCTTCTCGGCCATGCTCGGCTCCAGCAGAACGCCCTCTTCCGAGCCTTGTCCTGCCTTCTGCAGACTATTGAGCAATATCTGTTCCAACCTTGGTTCCAATGTGATTACAGGCAGCTCGGACTCAGTGCCTACAATGCTTTGGACGATTGCACGGGATACGCCGACCCGCACAGCGGCGACCAGCGCGGCGGTATCTTGACTCTTGGCAGCGTTGTTCGCGATCGCTTCGGCGATGCTGCGAATGTCGCGCACCGGCACGTGCTCGGCGAGCAGCGCTTGCAGGACCTTGAGCAACTGCGACAGCGAAACCACGCCCGGCACCAGCTCTTCCGCCAGTTTCGGCGAGCTCTTGGCCAGCAATTGCATGAGTTGCTGCACTTCCTCGTGGCCAATCAGCTCACTGGAGTGCTTGTACAGAATCTGGTTCAAGTGGGTGGCGACCACGGTGCTCGCATCGACCACGGTGTAGCCGAGCGATTGCGCCTGGGCGCGCTGGCTGATTTCGATCCACACCGCCTCCAGGCCGAAAGCCGGATCTTTGGCGTTGATACCGTTGAGCGAGCCGTAGACCTGACCCGGGTTGATCGCCAGTTCGCGATCCGGGTAGATCTCGGCCTCGGCGAGAATCACGCCCATCAGCGTCAGCCGATACGCGCTCGGCGCCAGATCGAGGTTGTCGCGGATATGCACGGTCGGCATCAGAAAGCCCAGATCCTGCGAGAGCTTCTTGCGCACACCCTTGATCCGCGCGAGCAATTGCCCACCCTGATTGCGGTCCACCAGCGGAATCAGGCGATAGCCGACTTCCAGGCCGATCATGTCGATCGGCGTCACGTCGTCCCAGCCCAGTTCTTTGGTTTCCATGGCGCGGGCCGGCGACGGCAGCAGTTCCTGCTGACGCTTGACCTCTTCCAGCGCCACGACCTTGGCGACGTTCTGCTTCTTCCAGAACAGGTAAGCGCCGCCTGCGGCCAGCGCGGCCATGCTCAGGAAGGAGAAGTGCGGCATGCCCGGCACCAGCCCCATCACCGCCATCAAACCAGCGGCCACCGCCAGTGCTTTCGGCGAGGCGAACATCTGGCGGTTGATCTGCTTGCCCATGTCTTCCGAGCCGGACGCACGGGTCACCATGATCGCCGCTGCTGTAGATAACAACAGTGATGGCAATTGCGCCACTAAACCGTCACCGATGGTCAGCAAGGCGTAAACCTTGCCCGCATCGCCGAAGCTCATGCCGTGCTGGAAGATACCCACGGCCATGCCGCCGATGAGGTTGATGAACAGAATCAGCAGGCCGGCGATGGCGTCACCACGGACGAACTTGCTGGCACCGTCCATCGAACCGTAGAACTCCGCCTCCTGGGCGACTTCCTGACGGCGCGACTTGGCTTGATTCTGGTCGATCAGGCCGGCGTTGAGGTCGGCGTCGATCGCCATTTGTTTGCCGGGCATCGCATCGAGGGTGAAGCGCGCGCTCACCTCGGAAATCCGCCCGGCACCCTTGGTCACCACGACGAAGTTGATGATCATGAGGATCGCGAAGACCACGATACCGACCACGTAGTTACCGCCAATCACCACCTCACCGAACGCCTGAATCACCTTACCGGCAGCGGCGTGGCCGTCCTGACCGTGGAGCATGACCACTCGCGTCGAGGCCACGTTCAGCGCCAGTCGCAGCAGCGTCGCCACCAGCAGAATCGTCGGGAACACGGCGAAATCCAGCGGCCGCAGCGCATACACGCAGACCAGCAGGACGACGATGGACAGGGCAATGTTGAAGGTAAAGAAGACGTCGAGCAGGAACGGCGGTACCGGCAACATCATCATCGCCAGCATGACCAGCAGCAACAACGGCACGCCCAGATTGCCTCGACTGAGATCGGCAACGTTGGTGCGTGCTGTATTGAATAACTGAGTGCGATCCACCGGTTTTCCCCGTTCCTTTAAAGCAAACTTTTGACGCCCCGAACGGGCGCAGGGCGGCTATTGCAAGAAGCTTTCCAACTTTTGCCGGGGAATGAAATAGAGAGGGTTTACTTGGGATTTATCGGCTGATTGGGCTGGCCCCTTCGCGAGCAGGCTCGCTCCCACAGTTTGACATGCATTCCCAATCGGACATTTGGAATACGGCCCCTGTGGGAGCGAGCCTGCTCGCGAAGAGGCCTTCGAATGCGGCGCATTTTTTTCGATTTAAACGAAGCTGTTTACAAGACACCAGCAGACACGGTCTCAAGGCTACAAATCCTTGCGCCATTGCCTACAGCCAAGCCAGAATCCGCCGGCTTGTGCGCTTTGGGGTCGGATTCTATTGTGGTCCGGTCGCTGACGAATCAGCGATCGGGTTTAGCGACTCGGACCAACTCAGTGCATCAGCGATCATGGCTTCGTTGCGGGATTTTTCGCCCGCAATAACGTTATGGCGGCTGTATGCGGGAGACCTTCGGGTCTACCGGGGTGCCTGAGACCGGTTCGCTAACCTGCGTACAGCTGCCACCTTCACTTGTTTAGCGACAGGGGGAACGTGGCTCCATAACCTCAGGAGCTTCACCATGATCAAACCAACACCCAACCCGCCCGAATCCGCCCCCACCTCCACCTACGAATCCCTCGATTCAAAAAAACTCCACCAAGCCGCCGATCGCGCCCTCGACCACTACCTCTGCCCACCCGGCTCGACCCCACCACCCTTCAGCCCCCGCGCCATGTACGCCGTCACCGCCGACACCAAAAACGAAGACCTCCTGGCCAACGCCTGCGAAACCCTCGCCTCGGCCAAAACCATCGCCCAGGAATTCGCCGGGCCGGTCAAACCATCGCAGCGCCGAACGCTGATGGGGATTGCGCAACTGATCATGCTCGGGGAACTGGCGGTAAATCGGGTGCTGGATAATCTGGAGTTGCCTGGATGATGCGGTTCGGCTGAGTGATTCGAGTGAGAGAGCCGGCCTTTTGGCGAGCAAGCTCGCTCCCACATTTTGATCTTCTTGGATGCAAATCTTGCAGCGGCTGAAGATCCTGTCGAGTGCAGCTTGCGCGAGCTAGGCCTCTCGGCGGCGCAGGAGCGCCCACCCCTTCAGCGATACCATTGGTCGGATAACCGTCCCCACCTGTCAGATCTGACAGGTGACGGGCGCCTCGTTTTGCGTTGTGATGAACCTTGCCTGCCATTGTTCCTGGAGAACAGAATGAGCGTTCAAGTCCATTCAACCGAAGCCAACGCTGCCCTGGCCTTGTATCCCGTGTACCCCCCGCAATGGATAACACCGGTGCTGCCTCCAGGTACTGCTGATGGTGGCCTTCCTCTCTCGGCATTCACTCCATCTGGGGTCGAACTTGTCATCGACCCCATAACCGGCTTGCGGAATTGGGTCATGGCGGCTTATGACGTCGTGACTATTTTTGTCAACGGAGTCAACACCGGCATCAGCAAAACCATCTATCCCGGTGAGGAGCAGGAACGCATTCTTTTGCACGTGCCGGCGAGCTGGTTCACAAACGGTGTCAACGATGTCCGCTACAGAGTGACCCGAGCCAGCGGTAACGACGCTGACTCACCCACACTCAAGCTGCTCTACAACAACCCGGCGCCTACCGTCACCGTCAGCCATCCACCCAGCGTCGCACCGGGGCAGACGGCAGTCATCACGATCACCGTCGGTTACTCACGGCCTCACGACACGGTCACGCTCACCATAGGCACCTGGAGCATCACATTTCCCAACCCCACAAGCCCGATCAACCATACCCTGACGGCTGCCGAATTGCAGTTGATTGGCGACGGCACCCATTCGGTCTTCGCCAGGGTGCGCGATCAATTGACCAACAACAATGAGTCGGCGACGACCCCGATCACTATCACCGCCAATCAGAAGGTGTACAACTCGCCGATAATCGCTGAGGCCGTGGACGGCATGCTCGACGTGGCCGCACTGAGGGGCCAGGACGCCACGCTGCGAGCACGCGACTGGACGGGAATCCAGGTCGGTCAGCAGGTGTGGTTGAAGCTCACCGGCCAGAAACCTGACGGCTCGGCGCACGTCCTGCAATTCTGGAATGGTGACACCCACAAGGTGAATGCGACCTGGGTCAGTCAGGGGTTCTGGGATAAACCGCTGCTCATAGCTTTTCTGAAAGAATTGAAAGAAGGATCGCTGTTGAAACTGGAATTCTGGGTATCGGAGGACAAGAGCAATGACTTCGCTAGCGCCACGCAGTTTCCGTATCAGGTGTATACCGTCATTGGCCTGCAACTTGTCCTGCCACCCCCAACCTTGAACCCGCCCACAGTGCCGATTGACGTTTTGGCTAATCCGGATGGAGTGAAGCTTCAGATAACAGGCTTCGCAGCAGAGAAAGACGATAAGGCTCAATTCGTCCAGGTGAACGCGCCGGCCGGTGCGCCGCCGTTTCCGGTGGTGGATTTTGTTGGTGGGATTGCAGAGATTTCATTGAGCGCTGCGTTTCTGGCGGCTTGGCATGGCAAGGCGATTGAGTTTCGGTGGGATTTGATTCGCGCTGGACAACCGGCCGGGGCATCAGCAATAGCCGGCTTTGATGTCAGGATTATCGCTGATGCAGATCCCCGCTTGCCAACGCCGAACGTGACCCAGGCACAGGATAATAAAACGTTAAACTTAAACAGCTTCACGGGCGATGCGGAAGTGACATTAGATCACTGGACTGGCATTTCGACGGATCAGATTATTAATCTACAGTGCATTGGAGTCGACAACTCTGGCACCCCCCACACAATCGAGCTTCTGACCAACCATCAAATCACTGCGGAAAATATCGAACACGGTTTTATAGAGAGCCTATCAAGAAGCGAGCTCAATAAACTTAAGGACAACGAAGAGATTCAAATTAAAGCATGGGTAGAATTTGCCTCAAGCAACGGCATTCCGACCATAATGCTTCCGACGTTAATCCTCACTCTCATTATAATTCCAAACGAGATAATCATAAACTTTGATAATGAGCCGTCTCGAGCACTGTACACCGGGGAGTCACTCGAAACGCAGTATGTCACTATCACTAATATATCTTCGTCGCACCCCATATCAATATCGCCGGCAAGTGGCAGCGGTGACCCCCCATTACAAAACATTGAGAGGCAAGTAGTTTTTACATCACTGGGAACCTGCCAAATACACTTTAACTTTAAACATGCATTCACATACATCAGCTTTTATCAAGCCTGGGGAAACGTAACAAACAGGGCAAACTATTATGATTCAAAAGGATCTTTCCTAGGATATCAACTTCTGACTCCCACAGTAAAAGATCCCGCGCAACTTATCGAATTTAGAGGCACTGATGTTGCTCGAGTGGAAATAATCACAAATAATGACGCGATCGCCATCGACAATTTTAGATGTGTACGATAAGCCGCCCCGCACCTGAATCAATAAAAAAGGTTAATCCAAGCTCCGGAGTTCGCAAAAAAAACACACACAAAGCGATACCATTGGTCGGAAAACCGTCCCCACCTGTCAGATCTGACAGGTGACGGACGCCTCGTTCTGCGCTGTGATGAACCTTGCCCGCCATTGTTCATCACCAGTGTTCGAGGAGAACAGAATGAGCGTTCAAGTCTATTCAACCGAAGCCAACGCAGCCCTGGCCTTGTATCCCGTGTACCCCCCGCAATGGATAACACCGGTGCTGCCTCCAGGTACTGCCGACGGTGGCCTTCCTCTCTCGGCATTCACTCCATCTGGGGTAGAACTTGTCATCGACCCCATAACCGGCTTGCGGAATTGGGTCATGGCGGCTTATGACGTCGTGACTATTTTTGTCAACGGAGTCAACACCGGCATCAGCAAAACCATCTATCCCGGTGAGGAGCAGGAACGCATTCTTTTGCACGTGCCGGCGAGCTGGTTCACAAACGGTGTCAACGATGTCCGCTACAGAGTGACCCGAGCCAGCGGTAACGACGCTGACTCACCCACACTCAAGCTGCTCTACAACAACCCGGCGCCTACCGTCACCGTCAGCCATCCACCCAGCGTCGCACCGGGGCAGACGGCAGTCATCACGATCACCGTCGGTTACCCACGGCCTCACGACACGGTCACGCTCACCATAGGCACCTGGAGCATCACATTTGCCAACCCCACAAGCCCGATCAACCATACCCTGACGGCTGCCGAATTGCAGTTGATTGGCGACGGCACCCATTCGGTCTTCGCCAGGGTGCGCGATCAATTGACCAACAACAATGAGTCGGCGACGACCCCGATCACTATCACCGCCAATCAGAAGGTGTACAACTCGCCGATAATCGCTGAGGCCGTGGACGGCATGCTCGACGTGGCCGCACTGAGGGGCCAGGACGCCACGCTGCGAGCACGCGACTGGACGGGAATCCAGGTCGGTCAGCAGGTGTGGTTGAAGCTCACCGGCCAGAAACCTGACGGCTCGGCGCACGTCCTGCAATTCTGGAATGGTGACACCCACAAGGTGAATGCGACCTGGGTCAGTCAGGGGTTCTGGGATAAACCGCTGCTCATAGCTTTTCTGAAAGAATTGAAAGAAGGATCGCTGTTGAAACTGGAATTCTGGGTATCGGAGGACAAGAGCAATGACTTCGCTAGCGCCACGCGGTTTCCGGATCAGGTGTATACCGTCATTGGCCTGCAACTTGACCTGCCACCCCCGACCTTGAACCCGCCCACAGTGCCGATTGACGTTTTGGCTAATCCGGATGGAGTGAAGCTTCAGATAACAGGCTTCGCAGCAGAGAAAGACGATAAAGCTCAATTCGTCCAGGTGAACGCGCCGGCCGGTGCGCCGCCGTTTCCGGTGGTGGATTTTGTTGGTGGGATTGCAGAGATTTCATTGAGCGCTGCGTTTCTGGCGGCTTGGCATGGCAAGGCGATTGAGTTGCGGTGGGATTTGATTCGCGCTGGGGTACCAGCCTACGAATCACCATCTGCCAATTTTGATGTTATGAAAATCGCCGATGGAGACCCGCGTTTGCCGACGCCTGACATTGCCGGCAATACCGGCGACTTACTGAACACCACAGAACTCTCACCAGAAGCGCGGATTCTTGCGGCGCGATGGCCGCTGTTCGAACCAAGACAACCGATTTGGGTAACGTGTGCCGGCTTTGACAAGAATGGCAATGCCGTCAGCAAGCATGTGAGGTCGGGAGAGTTCAATGAATCAGCGAACGGCTTGTCAGTGGAAGCGCCAATTGAATGGCTCAAGGCTCTCAAGGACGGGACGAAGCAGACGACAACCGTGAAAGTAAACCTTGATGGGGTCGCCGATGCCGCTAAGGCGGTAGTTCTGCCGTCGCGTATTTATACCGTCAAGGCATTACATCCTTTCACCATAGAAACCGTCCTCATGGAGCTTAATGGTCTGAACATCAATGCTGACTTTCTTGCTCTGACCGGAACTCCAGCACCCGGAACAACCCAAACGCGCTCACCAACCTCTGGCGATGGTGACTATGCCTATTTCTCCAGTTCTACAGATGTAGCGACAGTCGACAGCAACGGACTGGTCAGCGGCTGCAAAAACGGCAGTGCGACTATTACGGTACGAGAAAACAGCACGCAACGAGAAGTTTCGTTCCCCGTCAGAGTGCAGAATGTTACTCGCCTTGTTATGACACCTACCCATACCTACAGCATCGGTGCAGCCATTAATTGGATGAATTCGATAGGTGGATCACCCGTTTCGAATGCAGCCATCGATGTTCTTAAAGTCAAATTCAGGCCACTGGTGTCCAGCGCAGGCGGCTGGTTATGCCGAACTGATGGATGCGGCGCTGGGCACTACCTTTCGGTAGTAACCAATAATCCAAATGCCTGGACAATTTCCTGCTTCACCGGCAACAACTCCCAAGCACATGGTTGGTGCTTGTTACCGGAATGAGTTTGACGCAGGAGCGGCGATCGCCTTGTATGCCGTTACCGCCGACGCCAAAAGTGAAGACCTGCTGGCCAACGGCTGCGACAGCCTTGCCTCGGCCAGAACCATCACCAATGACTTCGCCAACCTCAATCCGCATCACAGCGCAGAACCCTGCTGGGAATCGCGCAACTAATTGTGCTCGGCGAGCTGGCAGTGAGTCGGGCGGTGAGTCATGTGCTGGAGAATCTGGAGTTGCCGCAGTAGCAGGGATTTTTGACGAGCTTGAGTAAAGCGCTGTGGAGGCTGACGTCTTCACGAGCAGGCTCGCTCCCACAGAGATTGGCGTCGATCACAAACCTTTTGTCTAGACGACGGACCTGTGGGAGCGAGCCTGCTCGCGAAAGCGACCCGGTAGCCGATGCATGTCTTCAGGCATAAGAAAACGCCGCATCGTTGAATAAGGGCGGCGTTTTTTCGTTTCGGGGCTTTGCGATCGGTTGCTCAATACCGAAGGATTTTCACTTTCCCATTTTTGGTTCTGGGCAATTCGAACTCGACTTCGCCGCCCACTTTGATCTTCGCCTGCAAGGCCTCAGCCAATGGAACGCTGAATCGGTACTCTTTGGCAGTCAGAAAAAAACCCGTGGCTTCGGCAAAGGAAAGGCATCGTCCCGTCGGCTTCGGCGTGATGGTGCCTTTGCCGGTTTTTTCATCGTAGCTGCTGAAAATACCTTTCATCGTCGTGCTCCCTTGCACTCGCTCGCCTGACCGCGCCAGTACGCAGCTGCATCTTGCATCAAACTGCAAAATCACGGCGACTGCACCTGTCAGAGTTGACAGTAAAGGGGAATCTCAGACAAAAGGCTGCGCAGCAACGTCAGGAATCCCGACGCAAATCCGGCGGAATCGGCAGATCATCCTTCAACGGGTCCGGCCGCTTGCCCTTGCCCGCCTGGTGTTGGCGAATCTGATAGACGTAGGCCAATACCTGCGCCACTGCCAGATACAGCCCGCCAGGAATTTCCTGCTCAAGCTCAGTTGAGTAATAGATCGAGCGCGCCAGCGCAGGCGACTCGAGCAGCATGACGTTGTTGGCCACTGCGATTTCGCGGATTTTCAGGGCGATGAAGTCGCTGCCCTTGGCCAGCAGCACCGGTGCGCCGCCCTTCTCCGAGTCGTACTTGAGCGCGACCGCGTAGTGGGTCGGGTTGGTGATGACCACGTCGGCTTCGGGAATCGCCGCCATCATCCGTCGCTGGGACATTTCGCGCTGGGTCTGGCGAATGCGTTGCTTGACCTCCGGGCGGCCTTCCTGATCCTTGTGCTCGTCGCGCACTTCCTGCTTGGTCATCTTGAGCTTCTTCATGCTCTCCCAGATCTGCACCGGCACGTCGACGGCGGCGATGATGATCAGACCGCAGGCCAGCCACAGCGTGCTCCAGCCCACCAGCAAGACGCTGTGGATGATCGCCATGTCCAGTGGTTCGTGGGCGATGCGCAGCAAGTCGTCGACGTCGGCGGACAACACCAACAGCGCCACCCCCAAGGTAATCAGAAACTTGGCCAGGGCCTTGAGCAGTTCAACCACAGCCTTGAACGAGAACATCCGTTTGAGGCCGGCGGCCGGGTTCATCCGGCTGAATTTGGGTGCCAGCGAACTTGCCGCGAACAGCCAGCCACCCAGGGAGATTGGCCCGATGATGGCGGCGAGCAACAGGGTTATCATCACCGGCTGAATCGCCAGCAAGGCGATCAGGCCCGACTCCAGCAAAAACCGGCCCATGGCGCCCTGATCCATGACCACTTCGCGGGACAGGGTGAAGTTCAGGCGCATCACGTCCATCATTTCTTGCGCAAGCATGCCGCCGAAAATCAGCAGCGCAGAGGCGCCGGCCATCATCACGGCGAGGGTGTTGAGCTCTTTGGAACGGGCAATCTCACCCTTCTCACGGGAGTCCTTTTTGCGTTTCTCCGTGGGGTCTTCTGTCTTGTCCTGACCGCTCTCGCTCTCTGCCATGACTCAGCGCGCCCGTGCCAGTTCGCGTAGCAACTGCAAGGCCTCGCTGGCCAGCGGTTGATACTGGTTGAGAATATCCGCAAGGCCGACCCAGACGATGAACAGGCCGAGCACCAGGGTCAGCGGAAAACCGATCGAGAAGATGTTCAGTTGCGGCGCGGCGCGGGTCATCACGCCGAAGGCGATGTTGACCACCAACAGTGCGGTGACGGCCGGCAACACCAGCAGCAATGCGGCGCCGAGGACCCAGCCGAGTTTGCCGGCCAGTTCCCAGTAATGCGCAACCATCAAACCGCCGCCGACCGGCAGCGTGGTGAAACTTTCAGTGAGGACTTCGAATACCACCAGATGGCCGTTCATCGACAGGAACAGCAACGTCACCAGCATGGTGAAGAACTGCCCGATCACCGCCACCGAAACGCCGTTGGTAGGGTCGATCATCGAGGCGAAGCCCATGCCCATCTGGATCGCAACAATCTGCCCGGCGACGGCGAAAGCCTGGAAGAACAGTTGCAGGGAAAAGCCGAGTACGGCGCCCACCAGAATCTGCTCGCCGATCAGCAACAGGCCGCTGAGATCGAGTGGGCTGACGGCGGGCATCGGCGGCAGCGCCGGGGTGATGACCACGGTGATCGCCACGGCGAAATACAGGCGCACGCGGCGCGGGATCAGGGTGGTGCCGAACACCGGCATGACCATCAGCATCGACGCCACGCGAAACAACGGCAACATGAACGACGCCACCCAGGTGCTGATCTGGGTGTCGGTCAGCTGAAGCAGCGATTGCATGGCTTAGCCGATGACCATCGGAATGTTTTTGTACAGCTGGATGATGTATTCCATGAACGTCTGCACGATCCACGGACCGCCGATGATCAGGGTCACCAGCATCACCAGCAGACGCGGCAGGAAGCTCAGGGTCTGTTCGTTGATCTGCGTGGCGGCCTGGAACATCGACACCAGCAGGCCGACCAGAAGGCTCGGCACCACCAGGATGGCAACCATCATGGTGGTCAGCCACAGGGCTTCACGAAAGATATCGACCGCGACTTCCGGCGTCATGGCGAAACACCTCCAAAACTGCTGGCCAGAGTACCGATGATCAGCGCCCAGCCATCGACCAGCACGAACAGCATGATCTTGAACGGCAGCGAGATGATCAGCGGCGAGAGCATCATCATACCCATGGCCATCAGCACGCTCGCCACGACGAGGTCGATGATCAGGAACGGAATGAAGATCATGAAGCCGATCTGGAAGGCGGTTTTAAGCTCGGAAGTCACGAACGCCGGCACCAGAATGGTCAACGGCGCCTGATCCGGGCTGGCAATGTCGGTGCGCTTGGACAGGCGCATGAACAGCTCCAGATCGCTGGTGCGGGTCTGCGCGAGCATGAAGTCCTTGATCGGCACCTGAGCCTTTTCCACCGCTTGCTGGGCGGTGAGGGTTTCCGCCAGATACGGTTGCAGCGCGTCGTTGTTCACCCGGTCGAACACCGGCGCCATGATGAACAGCGTCAGGAACAGCGCCATGCCGGTGAGGATCTGGTTCGACGGCGTCTGTTGCAGGCCGAGGGCCTGACGCAATATCGAGAAGACGATGATGATCCGCGTGAAGCTGGTCATCAGGATGACCGCCGCTGGAATAAAGCTCAGCGCGGTCATGATCAGCAGGATCTGCAGACTGACCGAATATTCCTGCGCGCCGTCGGCATTGGTGCCCAGCGTGATCGCCGGGATCGACAACGGATCGGCGGCGAACGCCAGCGGCGCGGCCAGCAACAGGACCAGCGTCAAGACGATGCGGAGCGCACCCATTACTTCGTATCCTTTTGGTCCTTGCCAAGAATCTTCAGCAGATGCTGAGCAAATTCCGGCGTCGCTTTTTCACTGGCGGTGGGGACTTCGACCGGCTCTTTGAGCACGTGCAGCGCGGTGATGGTGCCGGGGCTGAGGCCGAGCAGAATCTGCTCGTTGCCGACCTGCACCAGCATCAAGCGGTCACGCGGACCGAGCGCGCGTGAGCCGATCAGCTCGATTACCTGGCCCTTGCCCGCTGGCCCCGCCTGCTGCACGCGGCGCAACAGCCAGGCGAGGAAGAAGATCAAACCCAGCACCAGCAGCAAACCGAACACCAGTTGCGTCAACTGACCGGCCACGCCGCTGTTGACCATTGGCGCGGTGGCGGCAGGCGCGGCAGTGGTTGCGCCCGGCTCGGCAGCCAGCACGCTCAACGGCCATGCCAGCAGCACCCAGAGAAACCTTTTCACTCAGCGCAGCTTCTTGATGCGTTCGCTTGGGCTGATCACGTCGGTCAGGCGGATGCCGAACTTCTCGTTGACCACCACTACTTCGCCGTGGGCGATCAAGGTGCCGTTGACCAGCACGTCGAGCGGCTCACCGGCCAGACGATCAAGCTCGATCACCGAACCCTGGTTGAGTTGCAGCAGGTTGCGGATGTTGATGTCGGTACTGCCGACTTCCATCGAGATCGACACCGGAATGTCGAGGATCACGTCCAGGTTCGGACCGTCGAGGGTCACCGGATCGTTGTTCTTCGGCACGCTGCCGAACTCTTCCATCGGCAGACGGTTGGAGCTGGAAGTGCCGGCGTCGGCGGCCAGCAGTGCATCGATGTCAGCCTGGCCGGCATCACCGGTTTCTTCTAGGGCCGCAGCCCATTCATCGGCCAGTGCCTGGTCGTCCTGCGCGTTCATATCGTCGTTCATCATGTGTCCTCGGCGGGCAACAATTCGGTTAAATACGGGGGTGAAAAGCGCCGCCTCAGCGACGCTCGATCGGCTCGATCACCTGCAACGCGAGGTTGCCTTTGTGCGAGCCCATCTTGACCTTGAAGGCCGGCACGCCGTTGGCGCGCATGATCATGTCTTCCGGCATCTCGACCGGGATCACATCCCCCGGTTGCATGTGCAGGATGTCGCGCAGCTTCAACTGGCGGCGGGCTACGGTGGCACCGATCGGCACGTCGACATCGAGTACGTCCTGGCGCAGGGCGTTGACCCAGCGCTCGTCCTGATCGTCGAGGTCGGACTGGAAACCGGCGTCGAGCATCTCGCGCACCGGCTCGATCATCGAGTACGGCATGGTCACGTGCAGATCGCCGCCACCGCCATCGAGTTCGATGTGGAAGGTGGAGACCACAATCGCTTCGCTCGGGCCGACGATGTTGGCCATGGCCGGGTTCACTTCCGAGTTGATGTACTCGAAATTGACTTCCATGATCGCCTGCCAGGCTTCCTTCAGATCGACGAAAGCCTGCTCGAGCACCATGCGCACTACGCGCAGTTCGGTCGGGGTGAACTCACGCCCTTCGATCTTGGCGTGACGGCCGTCACCACCGAAGAAGTTGTCCACCAGCTTGAACACCAGTTTGGCGTCGAGGATGAACAGCGCGGTGCCGCGCAGCGGTTTGATCTTGACCAGGTTGAGGCTGGTCGGCACGTACAGCGAGTGCACGTATTCGCCGAACTTCATCACCTGCACGCCACCGACAGCCACGTCCGCCGAGCGGCGCAGCATGTTGAACATGCTGATGCGGGTGTAGCGGGCAAAGCGCTCGTTGATCATTTCCAGCGTCGGCATGCGTCCACGGACGATGCGATCCTGACTGGTCAAGTCGTAGCTTTTGACACTGCCGGGTTCGGCAGCATTATCGGTCTGTACCAGACCATCATCGACGCCATGCAGCAGCGCATCGATTTCATCCTGGGACAGCAGATCCTGCACGGCCATGTCGTGTTCCTACTGCAGTACGAAATTAGTGAAAAGCAACTGTTCGATGACCACTTTGCCCAGTTCTTTCTGCGCCACTTCCTGGACGCTGGCGGTGGCCTTCTGGCGCAACATCTCCTGGCCGACCGGGGTCGCCAGTGTGGCGAAATCCTGACCTGAGAAGAGCATTACCAGGTTGTTGCGGATAACCGGCATGTGCACTTTGAGCGCGTCCAGATCGGCCTGATTACGCGCCAGCATGGTGATGCTCACCTGCATGTAGCGCTGACGGCCGTTCTGGTTGTAGTTGGCCACGAAGGCCGGCGCCATCGGCTCGAAAATCGCCGCCTGCTTGCCGACCGGCGCTGCTTCAGCGGCCTCGGCAGGCTTGCTTTGCGCGCCGTGCATGAAGAACCAGGTCGCCCCGACGGATGCACCAATGGCCACCAGCAACGCCAGCACGATCACGATGATCAGCTTGAGTTTGCCTTTGGTTGCGGGGTCTTTTACTGCTGCAGCTTCGCTCTTCGCCATGCCAATAATCCGTCACTAATCGGGGGTTTCACAGTCGCACGGCAAGGCAAGAGCAAGTGTTATGCCAGAAGTGTCGGAGGTCGAGAACGACGCTAAAGTCAAAAGCACCCTCACCCCAGCCCTCTCCCGGAGGGAGAGGGGGCCGACCGAGATGTAATGGGGCTGGACATCGACCTGCACAACCGAGGTGATTGAAAGTTCAGAGCGGGAATCAACAGGCCGCCGAATGTCGAACGGATTCAGCGATGCTCGTTCAGGTCGGCGTAGTTCTTCAAGATTCCCCAATCGGTCCCCTCTCCCTCTGGGAGAGGGCTAGGGTGAGGGGGCTCTTGATTTGCTCAGGCGTAATAGTCGACCGCGCTGCTGCCAATTACGCTGGTAGTCTGCGCCGCCACTTCAGCGACAGTAGCCGGTGGCAATTCCTCATCCGCCGAATCCAAGCGGCCACCCGCAGCGCTGGTCCGGCCACTCTGCCCCTGCTGCGCCTGTTCCTGACCTTGCTGCCCCTGCCAGCCACGGTTCTGGTCGGCGACGTTGACGTCCACCTGGCCCATGCCCTGCTGGTTGAACATGTCACGCAGGCGGTGCATCTGGCTGTCGAGCGCTTCACGCACGCTTGGGTGTGCGCTCATGAAGGTGACCTGGGTTTGCTGATCGGGAACCATGTTCACGCGGATATCCAGACGCCCAAGCTCCGCCGGCTGCAACTGAATGTCGGCGGCCTTCAGGTTGACGCTGGACAGGTACATGACGCGGTTGACCACTTCTTCGGTCCAGCCGCTCTGGTGCATGGCGATCGGCTGATTCACCGGCAGCGCATTGGCGGTTTTCGGCGTAGCGGCCTGGGTCAGTGCCGCCAGACGGTTGGCGAAGTCATCGACGCGGGTGTCGCTGGTAGCCGATTTCAGATCCTTCAGACCATCGTCGATCAGCCCGCTGAAAGCTTGTTCGCCGCCTTGGCTGGTGCTGTCCTTGTCGGCCTGCACGTCGAGCATGCTGGCCATGCCGGCGGCAAAGTTCTGCGCGGCGGTCAATTCACCGTCAGCCTGAGCTTGAGCAGGCGTAGCTTTCGGTTGCGCCTGGCTGGCGGCGGAAATATGTCCGCCCTGCTCCATCGCCATGCGCACGGCCGGCATCGAGTCGAGCGGGTCGGCCGATGGATCGAAATCGCTGTCGGTGGCCGCCGGATCTTTGACCATGCCCGACACGACCGCCAGTGCAGGCGTTTCGGTTTCCGGCTGGGCTGGCGTGGTGACTGTTGGTGCTTGCACCACAGGCGCTGCCACCAACGGCTGAACGACTTGCGCCAGGGCCGGATCAAGGGCCGGGTCTACAGGCGCGGCATCGGCCACAGGGGTTTGTACGGTTTCAGTGGTGTCATCGGCAGTCGCTGTCGCGTCGTCGCTCGCCGCCGCTTTGTCGGCAGGCAACGCTTTGCCGCTATCGGCAACTGCTGGCTGGGGCGCGGCAGACTGCTCTTTGCCGATATCCTTTTTGCCGCTGCTGTCCGCGACCTTATCGCGTGCCGGCTTGACTGCATTGTCAGCGCTCACGGCGGGCTTGGCCGGCGCCTGATCGGCAAACACTTTGGCGAAGCTGGAGGCCTTGTCCCCGGCGTCTGCGGCCATTGCCGACGATTTGGCAGCGGCGGCTTGCGCCTTGGCCTGAGCGGCGGTCTGAAGAAGAATGTTGGGGGTCGCAGGCATGACACGGTCTCCGCTGCACTGGGATCGTAGGTACAGTTGAGCAAGATGACTGCAAGTGCCGGGCCAGTTTGGCCAGACACTTGCGAAAAGCGCCGGACGGCAGCTTCAGTGGATGTGGGCGTGGTGCTTTTCGCTTTCGTACACCGGACGTACTTCGGCGAATTCAGAATGGATATCGGCGACTAGCTGAGCGAGCGCTTCCGGGCTTTTGTCCTTCGCGTTCGACTCCAGGTCCTGGCACAACTCGGCCAGTCGAACCGCGCCCATGTTGCTGGCGCTGCCCTTGAAGCTATGCGCTACATCGGAAAGCGCTTTGGCGCTGGTGCTGTCCTGCAACTCGTGCAGGCGGCTTTGCGAATCTGCCAGAAAAGTCTCCAGCAATTCCGTATAGCCGTCCTCCATCACCTCGCGCAAAGTATCGAGGACTTCGCGATTTACATGTGCGTCTGTCACTTGCTCACTCCTTGATCAAGAATGGGCGGATTATGCCTCAATCTCCCAGAAAAACTCCACGCTGGCACTACGACCTTGGTCCGACCAACTGGCGTTGCGCCCCAGTTGCCGGACCAGACCGATGCCGCGTCCCGACAAGCGGACGTTATCCACGGGCCTTTCCATGACCCGCGCCACATCAAACCCCTTGCCACTGTCATCGACACGAATGACCAGCCGCCCACCCTCGCCTTGCGGCTGGACCTGCAAATGCACTCGCACGAAACCGTCTTGCAGCGCCTCCAACCGCGCCGCGCGCATTTCATAGTAGCGGGCGAAACCTGCCGCATCGCGTTTGAGGCTCGAGTCCAGCCCGAGCACGCCATGCTCCAGCCCATTGGAATACAACTCGGCGAGCACGCTGTACAGCGCCCCGCTTTGCGCGCGCAGGCCATGCACCTCAAGCAGCAACTGCAAGAGGAACGGCAATGGATTGAAGCGCCTGAGTGTGGCGCCGCGAAACTCGAAACTGGCCGACCAGTCCAGCGGGCACGACTGGCCGCTGTCGGAATACACCGGCGCTGCGCCGTGGGCCTTGGCCGACTCGAGCAGACTGACTTCGACCATGCTCACATCATCACGGGCCTGCCCACGAAAATCGCGCAACGCTTGCTCGATATCCTCGAATAACCGATCCGGCTCACGGTTCGCCGCAAACACCTGCTGCAAGCGTTCGACGCCGAACAACTGGTCATTGGCATCGCAGGTATCGATCACCCCGTCCGATAACAGAAACACTCGATCATCGACGGCCATCGGATAGACATCCGTACGGTCATCGAAGGCTTGCGCGCTGAGAATCCCCAGGGGCAAATGCCGCGCCGGCAAGGGCACGCGCTCGCCACTGGCCATGCGATGCAAGTAACCGTCGGGCATGCCACCGTTCCACACCTCCACCGAACGGCTCTGGAAACTCAGACTGAGCAAGGTGGCACAGCAGAACATGTCCACCGGCAGGATGCGCTTGAGCTTGGCGTTCATCTCGCGCAGGGTTTCGGCCAGGCCATAGCCCTTGGCGGTCATCCCATAAAACACTTCGGCCAGCGGCATCGCCCCCACCGCTGCCGGCAAGCCATGCCCGGTGAAATCGCCGAGCATGACGTGCATGTCACCGGCCGGCGTGTACGCCGCGAGCAGCAGATCGCCATTGAACAGGGCGTAAGGCGATTGCAGGTACCGAATGTTCGGCGCACTCAGGCACCCGGAATGCGCGACCTTGTCGAACACCGCTTTGGCCACGCGTTGTTCGTTGAGCAGATAGTCATGATGTTTCGCGATCAGATCGCGCTGCTGCAGGACCGTGGCCTGAAGGCGACGCAAGCGATCCATCGCCTTGATTTTGGCGGCGAGTATCACCTGGTTGTACGGCTTCGCCAGAAAATCGTCACCGCCAGCCTCCAGACAACGGGCCAGCGCTTCACTCTCGGTCAGCGAGGTGAGGAAGATGATCGGCACCAACGCTTCACCCGCCAGCGCCTTGATCTGCCGCGCCGCTTCGAAGCCGTCCATCACCGGCATCAGCGCGTCCATCAATACCAGATCGGGTTGTTGCTGCTGGAAGCATTCGACCGCCTCCGCACCATTGGCCGCCGTCAGCACCTGATGACCTTGACGGCGGACAATGGTCGACAGCAGCAGCCGGTCGGCGGCACTGTCTTCGGCGATAAGGATAGTCAGCGACTCTTGCGCCTGCATGGGCGTCAACTGATGTCGAAGAGTTTGTCGAAGTTGGAAATCGCGAGGATTTTCTTCACATCGGAGCTGCTGTTGACGACGCGGATATCCGACTCGTCGCCACCGGCGTGATCACGCAGCAGAAGCAGCATGCCCAGCGCGGAGCTGTCGAGGTAAGTGGCCTCTTTGAGATCGACCACGATGGATTCGGGTTTGTGTGGGAGCCGTTCATACGACTCGCGAAATTCCTGATGGCGACCAAAATCGAACCGGCCTTTGACGGCGATCGTGAGCTTTTTCTGGTCTGGAGAGACTTCTGTAACGACTGACATTGACTGGCTTCCTTGTCATTGACGAACCTGTACAAGGTTTAGCACCTGGATAGGGTTGGGGCAAGGCGCAACAGTGGAACAAGTGTGGGAGCGAGCCTGCTCGCGAAAGCATTCTGTCAGTTGACTACAGGATTGACTGACACGGCGCTTTCGCGAGCAGGCTCGCTCCCACAGGGTTTGGCGGTGAGGTTTAGAAGGCATCACGCCGTGGCAGACGCTGCGACAGTTCATCGAGCAGCTTCTGCTCGCGCTTGTCTTCCAGGCGTTGCGCTTCATCACGATAGCGCTGCACCAGTTTGCGCAAACCCTCGACGCGGGCAAACGCCTGCTGCCATTCCTCACGCGCCTTGTCGAGCTTGTTCTGGTGCCAGACCAGGCTCTGCCGTTGCTGGTCGACGGCGGTGTCGAGTTGCGCCAGAAAGCCCTGAAAACCCAGCAGCCATTGCCCGGTCACGCCGGTGCTGCCGCGCACGATCCACTGCTGCGAGTAATCCAGACGAAAGGCATTGAGGTCGGCCAGTTTGCTTTCGGCAACTTTGACCTGGCCCTGAAAGTAGGCGAGGCGCTGCACGGCGGCTTTCTCGGCCTTCTCGGCCATGTCCACCACCGGTGCCAGGCGCGCGGCGCGGCTGACGGCCATGGCCGGTTACCCGCCCGCCGCAGGGGCGAACAGGGTTTCCAGATAGGCCTGGCTTTCACCCAGATTGATTTTGTCGTTGAGGCCCTGGCGCTGATACCTGACCAACTGCGGTTGCAGGGAAATCGCCAGATCGGTCTCGCGATCGCCACCGGCCACATAGGCACCGACGCTGATCAGATCGCGGCTCTGCTGATAGCGTGACCAGAGCTGTTTGAAATACTGCGCGCGCTGCATGTGATCCGGCGAAACCACCGCCGGCATCACCCGGCTGATCGACGCTTCGATGTCGATCGCCGGATAGTGGCCTTCCTCGGCGAGGCGCCGCGACAGGACGATGTGGCCGTCGAGCACGCCCCGCGCCGAGTCGGCAATCGGGTCCTGCTGGTCATCGCCTTCGGACAGTACGGTGTAGAACGCCGTGATCGAACCGCCGCCCTTCTCCGCATTACCGGCGCGCTCCACCAGTTTCGGCAGTTTGGCGAACACCGAGGGCGGATAGCCCTTGGTTGCTGGCGGTTCGCCGATGGCCAGCGCGATTTCACGCTGGGCCTGGGCGAAACGGGTCAGCGAGTCCATCAGCAGCAGAACGTTCTTGCCCTTGTCGCGGAAATACTCGGCGATGCGCGTGCAATACATCGCCGCGCGCATACGCATCAGCGGTGCATCGTCCGCTGGCGAGGCAACCACTACCGAGCGTTTGAGGCCTTCTTCACCGAGGATGTGCTCGATGAATTCCTTAACTTCGCGACCACGCTCACCGATTAGGCCGACGACGATGATGTCGGCTTCGGTGAAGCGGGTCATCATGCCCAACAGCACCGATTTACCGACACCGGTACCGGCGAACAGACCCAGACGCTGGCCACGGCCGACCGTCAGCAAACCGTTGATGCAACGGATGCCGACGTCCAGCGGTACGCTGATCGGATCACGGTTGAGCGGGTTGATGGTCGGGCCGTCCATCGGCACCCAGTCTTCGGCCTTCATGCCACCCTTGCCGTCCAGCGCGCGGCCGGCACCGTCAAGAACACGGCCGAGCATGCTCATGCCCATCGGCAAACGACCGGTATCGGCCAGCGGCACCACACGAGCGCCCGGGGCAATCCCGGCGACGCTGCCGACCGGCATCAGAAAGACTTTGCTGCCGGAAAAACCCATGACTTCCGCTTCCACCTGAGACGGGTGGTAGCTGTCGTCATTGATCACCATGCAGCGGGTGCCCATGGCGGCGCGCAGGCCTTCGGCTTCGAGGGTCAGGCCAACCATGCGCAGCAGCCGACCTTCAAGGATCGGCGCGCCGGCAATCTCGGTGGCCTCGGCGTAGGTGCTCAGGCGCTTGGCGAAGCTGGTGCGTTCAAGGCGCATCGCTGGCGTCCGCGCGCGGCTCGTCAGAGTCGACAGCCGCTGGGGTGTCTTCGGGAATGTCCAGACTCAAGTCAGGCGCTGCCGGATGCAGAGCCTGCTCATGCAATTGGTCGAACAGTTTGGCCATAACCTGGGTCACCCGTGACTCGACGCTGGCGTCGATGCGGCTGTGTTCGGTTTCAACCCGGCAGCCGCCCGGCAACAGCGACTCGTCTTCAACGATGCGCCAGGTTTCTTCGTGGCGTTCGCGCAGGGCTTTGACCTGGGCGAAATCCTGCGGATTGACGTACAGGCGCACGTTTTCCACGCCCAGCGGCAATAGCTTGAGGGCATCGCGCATGACGTGTTCGATCTGTGTCGAGTCGATGGCCAGTTCGCGCTTGATCACTTGTTTGGTGATGTGCTGCACGAGGTCAACCAGCGACTTTTCAATCTGGGTGTCTTGCTCGGCGATCGGTTCGAACAGGTTGGCCATCAGCAGCTCAAGGCTGGCGATTTTCGCCGCCAGCGCTGTTTCGGCTTCCTGACGCACCTTCAGCGTGGTGCTGTGAAAACCTTCTTTTTCGCCGATGGCGAAGCCCTCGTTGTAAGCCTCCTGACGGATGCTTTCGAGTTCTTCCAGGGTCAGTGGCTGGACTTCTTCCAGCGGCACTTCTTCCATTTCCGGCGGTTCAGGCTCGGGTTCCGGCTCGGGTTCCGGTTTCGGCGGGTCGAAGCTGGGCAGCGCCCGGGATTCGAAACCACGAACATCGCGGGCGCGGATCAGATCCGTCACAGACTCGTCAGGCTTATCCATGGGCTTAGATCATTTCCTCGCCGCCCTTGCCACCGAGCACGATCTCGCCGGCTTCGGCCATGCGACGGGCAATGGTGAGAATTTCCTTCTGCGCGGTTTCGACATCGCTGACGCGCACCGGGCCTTTCGCCTCGAGGTCGTCGCGCAACAGTTCGGCGGCACGCTTGGACATGTTCTTGAAGATCTTTTCCTTGACGCCCTCGTCCGAGCCCTTGAGGGCCAGCACCAGCACATCGGAAGAGACTTCGCGCAACAGCGCCTGAATGCCACGGTCGTCGACGTCGGCAAGGTTGTTGAACACGAACATGAGGTCTTCGATCTGACCGGACAGGTCTTCGTCGACTTCGCGGATCGAGTCCATGAGCTGGCCTTCGATCGAGCTGTCGAGGAAGTTCATGATGTCGGCCGCACGCTTGATGCCACCCAGGGTGGTGCGCGAGGCGTTCGAGTTGCCGGAGAACTGTTTCTCGAGAATCTGGTTGAGTTCTTTCAAGGCGGCCGGTTGCACGGTGTTCAACGACGAGACGCGCAGGATGATGTCCAGACGCACTTTATGGTCGAAGTTGCCGAGCACTTCACCGGCCTGATCCGGGTCGAGGTACGCGACCACGATTGCCTGGATCTGCGGGTGTTCGTAACGGATCACGTCGGCGACGGCGCGCGGCTCCATCCATTTCAGGCTGTCGAGGCCACTGGTGTTGCCACCGAGCAGGATGCGGTCGATCAGGCCGTTGGCCTTGTCTTCGCCCAGGGCCTGGGTGAGCATCTTGCGTACGTAGTCGTCGGAACCGACGCCGAGGCTGGTCTGATCGCCGACGATGTCGACGAACTCGCTCATCACCTGCTCGACCTGTTCGCGATGGACGTTGCCCATCTGCGCCATGGCCACGCCGACGCGCTGAACCTCTTTGGGCCCCATGTGGCGCAACACTTGCGCAGCATCGGTCGAACCCAGGGACAGCAGCAGAATCGCGGCTTTGTCGACCTTGGTCAGTTTGACGGTGGCGGCTCGGTTATCACTCATCTGCGTTAATCCACTCTTTCACGACCTGAGCCACGCGACCCGGGTCTTCAGCTACCAGACTCTTGATTGCATTCAGCTGTGCGTCATAACCCTCGCTCGGGCTCGGCAACAGAATGCTCTGCGGACCACCGAGGCTCACGCGGTCGTTGGCCAGTTCGCCGTCCAGGCCGCTCATGCCACCAAGTTCCACGTCGCTGCCCAGACCGGCCAGCTCCTTGCCTTTGCCACCGCCGGTGATGTTGTTGAGCACCGGACGCAGCACACCAAACACCAGTACGAGGATGAACAGCACACCCAGCACTTGTTTGACGATGTCCCAGAACCATGGCTGGGAGTAGAACGGAATATCGGCAATCACTTCGCCGCGCTCGGCGGAGAACGGCATGTTGATCACGCTGACGCTGTCGCCACGGCTGGCGTCGAAACCGACCGCGTCCTGCACCAGGCGGGTAAAGCGCGCCAATTCGTCGGCGCTCCACGGCGCACGGCTGGTTTCACCGTTGGCCGGGTTGATCTTGACCTGATCGTCGACCACCACCGACACCGACAGGCGATTGAGACGGCCCTGCTGCTGCTTGGTGTGGCTGATCGAACGGTCGAGTTCGAAGTTCTTGGTCGATTGTTGACGCTTGTCCGCCGGGTACGGCGCGAGCATCGGCTGGCCGGTGGCCGGGTCCATGATCTGCTGGCCGTTGGCATCAACCAATGGCTGACCTGGCTGAATCATCCCGGCCGGTGCGGCGGTGCCACCGGTGGTCTGCGGCGCCGAGGCAGGCGACGGCGGCTGGTTGCTCAGGGCACCCGGCACACCTTGCGGGCCATTGCTGGCGGTACGTTGTTCGTTGACCGACTGCTCGCTGCGCAACGCCGGTTGGTCCGGGTTGAACTGCTCGGCGGTCGATTCGACGGCACTGAAATCGACGTCGGCGGAGACTTCAGCCTTGTAACGATCGTTGCCCAGTACCGGTTGCAGAATGTTGTGCACGCGCTGGGTGAGCATGCTTTCCATGCGGCGGCTGTAATCGAACTGCTTGCCGGCCATGGTCATTTCCGAGTTCTCCGCCTGATCGGAGAGCAGGTTGCCCTTCTGATCGACGACGGTGATCTGCGATTTGCTCAACTCGGGCACGGAAGTCGCCACCAGGTTGATGATCGCCACCACCTGACCCGGCTCCAGCGAACGCCCGCTGTACAGCTCGACCAGTACCGAAGCGCTCGGCTTGCGCTCGTCACGGACGAACACCGAACTCTTCGGAATGGCCAGGTGCACGCGAGCACCCTTTACGTTGTTCAAACTGGAAATGGTCCGCGCCAGTTCGCCTTCGAGGCCGCGACGATAACGGGTCGCTTCCATGAACTGGCTGGTACCCAGACCCTGTTCCTTGTCGAGGATTTCGAAACCGATGTTGCCGTCGCTGGGAGTGACACCAGCGGCAGCGAGTTTCATCCGCGCACGGGACAGGTCGTCGGCCTTGACCAGCAAGGCGCCGGAATTGGGTTCTACGTTGTAGGGAATGTCAGCGGCGGCCAGGGTTTCCATGACCTGCTTGGCGTCCATGCCGGCAAGGCTGCCGTACAGTGGACGGTAATCCGGCTGCTGCGACCACAGCACCACGGCAAAGCCAATCGCCACGCTCGCCGCCAGACCGACCAACAGGCCGACCTGACGCAGCACGGTCATCTGGGAAAGGTTTTCCAGAAAGGACAGGCCGAACAGCGGCGGTTTGCCGTCGATCGGGGTGGCCTTGGCCGGAACGTTATCAGCGACTGCTTCTGCCATGACTTATTTCGCCCTTAAACCGGCATCTGCATGATGTCTTGGTAAGCCTGGACCAGCTTGTTGCGCACCTGGGTCAGAGCCTGGAACGACACGCTGGCTTTTTGCGACGCAATCATGACGTCAGTCAGGTCGACACCGCTCTTGCCGATCTCGAACGCGTTGGCCAGTTGAGTCGACGCCTGCTGGGTATCGCTGACTTTATTGATCGCCTGACCGAGCATGTCGGAAAAGCTGCTGCCCGCGATTTCAGGGACAGCGGCAGTCGATTTACGCGCAGACATGGCATCCACTTTCATGGCCTGCATGTCCATCATCAACCGATTAAATTCAATACCTTGGCTCATGGTCTACTCTCTTGGGCGGCCCGCAATTTTTTGACACTCACTCGGCGGGTACACAGGTATTAGCAACAAGGGTGCCAGCTAGTGGGCACCCTCCTGAGAAAAGCATCTGGAATGTTTTGCAGCATCGATCAGGTGGCGAACAGATAACCTTCGACATCCATCCCAGCATCGCGCATTTGCGCCAGTTTGTAGCGCAGGGTGCGCGGGCTGATGCCGAGCTTTTCGGCAGCTTCCTTACGGCGGCCACGCTCGGCGCGCAGGGTGTCGATGATCATCTGAAACTCCCGGCGGCGCAGGTCATCGCCCAGCGCGCCGGAAGAATCCGCCTCGATTTCCACCTCGCGGATCACTGGTGCCGCGACCGGCAACGGCGCAAATGTCACCGCACCGCTCAGGCAAAAATCCTGCGGCTGAATCAAACCGCCCTGCTGCAGAATCAACGCGCGCTGAATGGCGTTGTCCAGTTCACGTACATTGCCTGGCCACGGATACGCGGTCAGGCAAGCTTGAGCTTCGGCGGACAGCTTCGCTGCTGCGTGCTTCATTTTATTGACGTGTTTGGCCAGCAACTTTTCCGCCAGCGGCAGGATATCGGCAGTGCGTTCGCGAAGTGGACGCCAAGCCAGAGGGAAAACCGACAAGCGGTAAAACAGGTCTTCGCGAAAACGCCCCGCCGCCACTTCGCCGGCCAGATCACGGTTGGTCGTGGCGACCACGCGAATGTCCAGAGTGATTGGCTTGCGCGCGCCCACTCGCTCCACTTCCCGCTCTTGCAGGACGCGCAGCAACTTGGCTTGCAGGCCCAGTGGCATTTCGGAAATTTCATCGAGCAGAATGGTGCCGCCGTCCGCCTGCTCGAACTTGCCGGCCTGCGAGGCGATGGCGCCGGTGAACGAGCCCTTCTCATGGCCGAACAGTGTTGCTTCGAGCATGTTGTCGGGAATCGCCGCGCAGTTGATCGCAATAAACGGCTGGCTCGCCCGTCGCGATTGCTGGTGAATGTAGCGCGCCAGCACTTCTTTACCGGTGCCGGACTCGCCGGAGATCAACACAGTCGAGTCACTGCGCGCGACCCGTGCCGCCAGCTCAAGCAACTGCGCACTGGCCGGTTCAACGGCGACGGGGCCTTCCGCTTCGCCAGCATCAATGCAGCCCAGCGCATGCCGCGCCACCAGATCGAGCAATGCCTTGGGCTCAAACGGCTTGACCAGATAATCCGCCGCGCCTTGGCGCATCGCATCGACCGCACGCTCGACGGCGCCGTGGGCGGTCATCAATAGCACCGGCAATTGCGGCTGGCGTGCGCGCAGCAACGCAAGCAATTGATGACCGTCCATGCCCGGCATGTTGACGTCGCTGACCACCAGGCTGAAAGCTTGCTGCGCGACCGCCGTCAGCGCTTCTTCGGCGCTACCGACGGCGTGATAGTCGTGGCCGGCGAGCAGCAGCGTATCGGCCAGCGCTTCGCGCAACGAACGGTCATCCTCGACCAGCAACACCTTGATGCCCATGACGTTTATTCAACTCCTTGTGCAGCGGAAAACAGCGGCAGACTGACCTGCGCGCAAGTGCCGCGCCCGACTCGCGAACGCAGGGTCAATTCTCCCTGATGCGCACGGGCCACCGCTTTGACCACGGTCAGGCCGAGGCCGGTGCCGGTTACTTTGGTAGTAAAAAAAGGCTCGCCGAGGCGCGCCAAAACTGTCGGCTCAATGCCGCTGCCGCTGTCGCTGACACACAGACGCAGGGTATTGCCTCTGGTGTAGCAATGCACTTTCAGGCGCGCTTCGCCAGCGCTGGCCTGAATGGCGTTTTCAATCAGATTCAGTAATGCGCCGACCAACGTGTCGCGGTTGCACAGCAACTCACCGGCATGGCTGTCGCACTGCCAGCGGATCGGCAGGTCCTGCACATGGGTCAGCGCCGCAGCCTGCAGCGACTGCATCAAGGCACCGGGCGTGAGGCGGTCGGTCAGCGGCAATTCACCGCGAGCGAACACCAGCATGTCGCGCACTTGATGTTCGAGTTCGTGCAGACGCTCTTTCAAGCGGCCGGCAAAGCGTTGCTGGGTTTCCACTGGCAGTTGCTGTTCAGTCAAATGACTGGCGTAGAGCAAAGCGGCGGACAGCGGTGTTCGAATCTGGTGGGCCAGCGAGGCAACCATGCGCCCCAGCGATGACAAACGTTCGTGGCGCGCCAACTGGTCTTGCAGATGACGTGTTTCCGTCAAGTCGTTGAGCAGCACCAACTGCCCCGGCTCGGCATCCAGCGAGCGGGTGGAAATCGACAGGCGTCGACCGTTTTTCAAGGAGATTTCATGACCGTCGTCTTCACGGGGAGCGAAGCAGCGCGCGATCACATGGCGCCAGAGTTCGCCCTCGAGTGGCGAGCCGAGCAGATCGATGGCGGCAGGATTGGCTTCGCGTACCAGACCGTGGCCGTCGATGACGATGACGCCGCCGGGCAACAGGTCGAGGAGGTTTTGCAGGCGATTGGCCAGGCGTTCTTTTTCCGCCAGTTCCTGCATGCGCTGGGCGCTGACCACGGCCAGCTCACCCTTGAGCTCGGTGACCCGCGCTTCGAGCAGGCTGTAGGAGTCGGTCAGCTGGCTCGACATCTGGTTGAACAGCTGGAAGGCCTGCTCAAGTCCCTGACGACTTGCCTGCTCTACGGACGAGGGTTGCCCCACGATATTGGAGGCAGAAGAGATCTGGGCGGCTTGGGGCATTGGGCTCTCTCGCTTGGCTGACCGTCAGTGAAACGGAACGTTGCGAGGGCTATAGCAATACCCGTGCCTAAAAAAAACCGCTTATAAATGAAGCGCTTGAAAAACAGGCGTCAATCATCCGCCTGTTCATCTCCTCCAGCCCGGCTCATGCCGTACTTGCGCATCTTCTCGACCAGGGTGGTACGACGAATACGCAGACGCTCAGCGGCACGGGCGACAATGCCATTGGCATCGTCCAGCGCTTGCTGAATCAGGCCCTGCTCCAGGCCACCGAGGTAGTCCTTGAGGTCGAGACCTTCCGGCGGCAGCAACGCGTTGGCGCTGAAGTCCGGCGTATGGCCGTTGATGGCCACGCGTTCTTCCAGATCGCTGCGCAGGCTGTCGACCATCTGCTCGTCTTCGTCGTCGACGTAGCGGAATTTCTTCGGCAATTCGACCACGCCGATCACCCCGTACGGGTGCATGATCGCCATGCGCTCGACCAGGTTGGCGAGTTCGCGGACGTTGCCCGGCCAGCCGTGACGGCACAGCGACATGATCGCCGCCGAGTTGAAACGGATCGAACCGCGCTTCTCGTGCTCCATGCGCGAGATCAGTTCGTTCATCAGCAGCGGGATGTCTTCGACGCGCTCACGCAGCGGCGCCATCTCGATCGGGAACACGTTCAGGCGATAGTAGAGGTCTTCACGGAACGAGCCGATCTCGATCATGCTTTCGAGATTCTTGTGCGTTGCGGCAATGATGCGCACGTCGACGCTCTGGGTCTTGTTGCTGCCCACGCGTTCGAAGGTGCGCTCTTGCAATACGCGCAGCAGCTTGACCTGCATCGGCAGCGGCATGTCGCCGATTTCGTCGAGAAACAGCGTGCCGCCGTTGGCCAGCTCAAAGCGCCCGGCACGGCTGGTGATCGCGCCAGTGAAGGCGCCCTTCTCGTGGCCGAACAGTTCGCTTTCCAGCAGCTCTGCCGGGATCGCCCCGCAGTTGACCGGCACGAATGGCGCGTCGCGGCGTTTGGAGTGGTAGTGCAGGTTGCGCGCGACCACTTCCTTGCCGGTGCCGGACTCGCCGAGGATCAGCACGCTGGCGTCGGTGTCGGCCACTTGCTGCATCATCTGCCGGACGTGCTGAATCGCACGGCTGGTGCCGACAAGACTGCGGAAAAGATTGGGTTCGCGATGACGGCCGCGTTCGCGGGCCTGGTCGTACATTTCGCGATAGACCTGGGCGCGATGCAGCGAATCGAGCAATTTGCTGTAGCTGGGCGGCATTTCCAGGGTCGACAGCACGCGGCGACGCTGGTCTTCAGGCAGGTCAACGGAAGAATTATCGCCCATTAACAAAACCGGAAGGAACTCATCCCAGGTTGCGAGTGTCTTTAGCAAGCCCAAAAGCGCGCCAGGAGCATTAACGGTCCCGATCAGTACGCAAATGACTTCACGACTAGACGACAAAGAGCCGACAGCCTGCTGCCAGTCATGGCTGCCGCAGGGTAAATTTTCTTCGCCAAGAAAATTTAGAATCACCGCCAGGTCGCGGCGGCGGACGCTATCGTCATCGATCAGCAGAATTTTGGTTTCACGCCACATGCAATAGCAACTTCCCTAGTCAACTCAATGCCCGAAAAATAAGGCAAGCGAGACGCTTGCAGGACACCATGTGCCTGTAGACGCCCTAAATCTGATAATAGCCACTAGTTAAGTCAAAAAACCGTGCACAGTCAAATTTATGGCGCACATCTCTGGTTCAACTGACGGTTAATCAACCAAACAGATGGTAAACCTTTGCAGCCTTTTGCGCTTGGGTGATCTGCGACATCTCGTTGGCTATCGCCTGCCGCTCGCCCATTGCCACCTCGAGAAGCTCTTTGTAGACGAATAGCAGCTCTTCAAGGTTATCGCGCAACGCAACTTCGTCCAGCGAAGCTTCCGCCATGACGTCTTCCATGCAGGAACGGCAAGCCAGATCCAGCTCGCCGATGGCTTCCCAGTTTCGTTCGGCCAATGCTCCGACCAACGCTTCACGGGTATCGGCAATTCGCTGCAATACAAGACTCATGGTGATCTCCTTCAGAACTGCGGAGCCGGCACGGGCGCGATGGCGTCCCAACCTTCTTTGACCGTGGTCAGCAGGCCGGCGACTTCGTCGAGTACACGGGGATCGCTGCTGATGTTCGCCTCGGCGAGGCGCTTCATCATGTAGATGTACAGGCCATCCAGATCGGCCAGTGCCTCTGCATTGTTTTCAAGGTCGAGACCTTCACGCAGGCCACTGACAATGCCGATGGCCTTGCTGATCGCCGTGCACTTGCCGGGAATATCCTTGCGCTCAATGGCGCCCTTGGCCTGCGCAATCCGGGCCAGGCCACCTTCCATCAACATTTGCACCAGGCGGTGCGGGCTCGCTTCGGACGTCTGCGCATGGGCGCCGACTTTCTGGTACTGCCGAAGGGCTAACATCGGGTTCATGTTCTACCTCATTGCCACGTTGACTCGTATAACCAGTGTATCGCCAACCGGCCCGAAAACTTTAGATCAAAAGACAAAAACCCGGCGCACGCCGATAAAGCGTAGCCGGGTTTTTGTCGTTACTGACTGTTACTTCGCCGACTGCTGAGCGTTCAGCGAGCTGAAGAACGACGTGATGTTGCTCGCCGTTGCTTTCATCTGCCCTACCAGCAAGTCCATGGCGTTGTACTTGGCCGTCAATGTCGACGTCAGGTTGGCAACCCGCAGATCCAGCGCCGCCTGCTGCTTCTGCAAGCCGCTCGTCAGACTCGCCAGGTTGGAGCTGCGCTGATCCAGCAGCCCACCGGTCTTGACGTACGGATCAACCGCCGCAGTCATACGCGCCAACAGACCATTCTTGGCATCGGTGCCGCTGAAGAGCTGCTGAACCTGGCCAGCCATGCCCGGGATTTCCATACGCTTGTTGAACACTGCAGTATCGAGCGTCAGCAAACCGGTTTTACTGTCAGTCAACACACCCATCTGTGAAAGCACGGACAATTGGCCTGCTCCGCCCGCCCCTGGATCTGTCAACTGAGCGCGCACGTCCGCCATCAACGAACGCGGCAGAGCGTCACCAGTGAACGCCGCCGAAACGGTCAGATTGCCATCGGCATCCGGCGTTGCCTTGGACAAGGTGTCGATGGTTTTCTTCAGGGTGTTATAGGAATCGATGAACGATTGCAGCGATGTCTGGATGCCGGCGGTATTGGTCGCAACCGATACAGTAGCCGGCGTTGGCACGCCGCCCACGACGGGACTCGCAGTGACCAGATTCAGCGTCATGCCGCTGATCGCACCGGTGACGGTGTTGGTCTTGCTGGTAACGGCCAGTCCGTCGATGGTCAGGCTCGCGTCCTTGGCCACATCACCGACCGCACCGGATGCCCCTGCCGCAGGACTGTCACCCATCTTCTGGGTGCCATCGATCTCGAGACCGGCGATACCGCTGACCTGCAGGTCCATGCCGGCGCCCGTCTTGTTGGAGCTCAGTACCAGACGCGAGGCGCCGGTACTGTCAGTCACGATGTTCGCGGAAATGCCATTGCTGGACTGCGCGGTGTTGATCGCATCGCGCGTGGACTGCAAGGTGGCATTGGCCGGAATCGCGACATTGTAATCAATGCCATTCTGACTGATTTTCAGAGTACCACTCGGAATGGCACTGGCGGCCCCGCCGGCAAAGGCGGCACTGGCAACTTTGGAGCCGGTGGCCAGGTTTTTCACGACTACGCTGTAAGTACCCGGCACGGCGGTTTTATCCGAAGTGGCACCGACGACAGTTGGCGCATCCGAGGTTGCAGTAAAACCGGCAAACGCCGGGCTTGTTGCCTTGTTCAGATCACCCATCGCTTTCTGATAGGCCGCCAATGCACTTTTCAGCGAACCAACGCCGGAAATCTTCAGGCTGTTGCTTTTGGTCGCGGTATCGATCTGCGTCTGCTTGGCAGACTTGTCGGCGTTGACCAGCGCGGTCACGATCGCGCCGATGTCCAGGCCGGAACCCAGTCCGGAACCCGGTAAAATTGGACTTGCCATGTGCATCTCCCTTCAGATTGCTGCCATTCTTTTGACCGTTACACGCGTCCTGAGAACGAACAAACACTATTCATGCCATTTATCAGACCTTGGCGTCGAACAATACATGACTTGCATTGGCGAGGCTGTCGGCCAGTTTGAGGGCTTCGGCGGAAGGAATCTGTCGAACGACTTCACCCGTCTCGCTCGCGATCACCTTGACGATGACCTTGCCGGAATGCTCGTCAATCGAGAACTCCAGATTACGCTTGATCGACTGGACGAACTTTTCGATCTCTTGCACCGCCAGCTTCAACTTGGCGCCGTCCGAATCCTGATCCTTGGCAGCGACCGGTGCTTCAGTCTTTTGGACTTTAGGCAGCTCTGACGGTTTGTCAGCAACCGGTGTCACTGGCTTGGGAGCCGGATAAGACACGTTAAGCTTTACGCTCATGTCCATGCCCATCACCTCTTAACGTAAAAAAGCGAGAGAGCACGACAAGCGCACTCCCCCGCTTAAACTTGTTCCGGATTACTGAAGCAGCTTCAGTACAGCGGAAGGCAGTTGGTTGGCTTGAGCCAGTACGGAGGTCGAAGCTTGCTGCAGAGTCTGCTGCTTGGTCAGGTTAGCAGTTTCTGCGGCGAAGTCGGTGTCCTGTACACGACCCTGAGCAGCGGTGGTGTTTTCAGTGATGTTCTGCAGGTTGGAGATGGTGCTGGTCAGACGGTTTTGCGAAGCACCCAGGCTGGCACGGGTTGCACCGATTGCAGCGATAGCGGCGTCGATTGCAGTGATCGCGTTGTCGATGTTCTGCGAAGCAGAACCAGCACCAGTACCCGAAGTACCGGTCAGAACTACAGTACCGCTACCTACCGACAGGCTGACGGCGTCGAACTTGGAGCTCAGTACCAGGTCGATGTGGTTAGCCGAACCGGTGTTTGCGCCAACTTGCAGGGTCACAGTACCAGCCGAACCGTCCAGCAGGTTTTTGCCGTTCAGGTTGGTAGCAGCCGAGATACGGGTAATTTCGTCAGACATCTGAGCGAATTCAGCGTTGGTAGCGGTCTGGTCAGCGGTGCCGTTGGTACCGTTACGAGCTTTAACAGCCAGTTCACGCATACGCTGCAGGATGTCGGTCGAAGCTTGCAGAGCGCCTTCAGCGGTCTGGGCAACGGAGATACCGTCGTTGGCGTTCTGGATGGCCTGGGTGTTACCGCGGATCTGCGAGGACATACGGTTGGAGATCTGCAGGCCAGCGGCGTCGTCTTTGGCGCTGTTGATTTTCAGGCCGGAAGACAGGCGCTGCATCGAGGTGGACAGAGCGTCGGAAGCGCGGTTCAGGTTTTTCTGAACGTTCAACGATGTGGTGTTGGTGTTTACTGTTAAAGCCATGACGAATTCCTCGTTGGTTGGGTACTGCGGCTTCCGGCCCTGGCAACCGCCGGGTATGGCCTAGAGAACCTTCGTAATAGTTATCGTCGGGTTTGCAGGTTGCTTGAGGGCTTTTTGAAAAAATTTTGCCATCACCACGCCACCCCCGAGAAAACAAAGACTTAGCAGCACATCCAGCGCGAAAAAATGACGTCATAAAACCGCCTGTAACGCAAAGCCGCGGGCCAGCGCGGCGCAGCGGTTCAGCGCCTGGCACTTTCCAGCAATTCAACCAGTTCGTATTCCATATAGTCAGCCAGGCCCAACCAGTCCTGGCGCTCCTGACAGTCGAGCATTTGCGTGAGCACCTGTGCCCACGCTTGCTGGATATCCACTGAGGCAGACGCCAGACATTGCTGGGCCTGTTCGAACACATCGACCATGGTCAACGCCGCCTCGACATCACGCCCCAAGCGAAACAAAGCCGCGCACTGGCGGCACTGATGCTGACTCTGGTTCAGCGCACTCATTGCACGAACTCCGGATTGAAAGCGGTCCCGGCAATCGATGCACCGGCGCGGCTGCTGTTGAGAAACTCGACCTGCGGATGCGCGGCGATATAACGCTCAAGCACACATAGATAGCCGCGAAAATTCAGCTGAGTGCTGACGCGCTGACCATGACCATCGCGCACCCAGTGCCGCGCCTGGGCCAGCGGCGGGCCTAAATCGCCGTCGTCCCAACCGGCGTGGGTCTTGTTCATCGGGAAGGCGAAGTCGGCGCCGAACAGAGTGATTCGACTCGCGCCCATTTTTACCGCGAGATCCACCGCCGGATGGATCACGCTACCGCCGACATGCAGCTCACCGCGTGGATACTGTTCTCGCAGGTCGCTGTAGATCGGGCTGGCCGAATAGCCGCCATAACGCTTGCCCTTCCATGCCTTCAATACCTGCGGATCGCTCATCGGCAAGTACACCAGCGCAACGTTCTCGGACGCCTCGCACGGCAGATGCCGAAAGCCGATGCGCTGATCGATGCTCACCACCAGATCAGGCTCGATGCCGTGCTCACGCAATGGCCGATAGGCCGTATCAACGCAGATGAACAACGGCCGCTCAGCAAGCTGACGGATCGCCGCCAGACGTTCGAAATGCTGCTCCAGTGTCGGCCCGGTGGCGATCACGTAGATTTCACGTCCAGCGCAACTGCCGAACAGCTGCGCGACATCGTTATCGCCAAGCAGCACCGGCAGACATTCCTGCAAGCGTTGCTGGATTTCTGGCGACTGCGGATCGAAATCGCGATTGTTGAATGTCAGGTGTACTTCATTGATCAGCCGGTCGCGGATCTTCGCGTTGAAGTCATCGGCCAATAACATCTCGGCCGGCAGGGCAAAGAACGGGGTGAAAAAGTCCGGGTGATCACCCGCGTAAAACAGTTCGACCCGAGGATCCTCCAGCCATTGGCGCTGATCGAGCAGTTGCAGCACCAGCGCGAACAGCGCGCCGTTGAGAATGTGCACGTACAGACGCTCCAGCCCTGCGCGCTCAAGCAGCACACCGGGCAAATCGCCGAGGCCAGTGCCATAGACGTGAACATGCGGTTTTTCCGGCAGGCTCGCCGCCTGGATTTGCGCCTCATGCAGACGATCATGGCGACTGGTGAGCTGAATGCCATCGACGCTCAGCGTCGAGCCCAGCCCTTGCACGAGTTCGGCCTGTACGGACGCGCTGTCTTCGGCCATCAATCGCTCGAACAGCGCCGGCCAGCGCCGTTGCAACACCTCGGCATTGGCTTGGAAAAACTCGCTCATGGCGCCTCGCGCTCCTTCTCGGGCAAAAAAATAGCGTTCAAGGTTAACCTTGAACGCTATTTTTGTATCAGAGGTTTTTGCTGCGGCTTACGGACGATAGATGATCGCCGAGCCCCACGACAGACCGACACCAAAACCGCTCAGCGCAACGCGCTGCCAGTCAGAGTCGAGGACGTGTTTTTCCAGCAGCAGCGGAATGCTCGACGACACGGTGTTGCCGGTCTCGACCATGTCCTTGATGAACTTCTCCGGTTCGCCTTCGAAGCGTCGCGCCACGGCGTCGACAATCGCCGCGCTGCCCTGGTGAATGCAGAATGCGTCGATGTCATCGGCCTTGAGATTGGAATCGTCGAGCAACTCGTGCAAGTGCGCCGGGACTTTCAGCAGAGCGAAGTTGAAGACCTGACGACCATTCATGAAGAACACGCCGTTGCTGACTTTCAAATGCGGTGCGCCGGAACCGTCGGTGCCGAACTTGGCCTTGCCCAGCGCCCAGGTCGGGTTTTCGCCCATCCAGGTGGCGGTGGCGGCATCGCCAAACAACATGGTGGTGTTGCGGTCTTCCGGGTCAACGATTTTCGAGTACGGGTCAGCGGTGATCAGCAGGCCATTCTTCAGGCCGGCGGCTTCCATGAAGCCCTTGATCGCGTAGATGCCGTAAACATAACCGGAGCAGCCCAACGAGATATCGAACGCTGCGACATTGGTCGGCAGGCCGAGCTTGTCCTGGACGATTGCCGCTGTGTGCGGCAGGCCTTCTTCATCACCGTTCTGGGTGACGACAATCAACGCGTCGATCGATTCACGCTTCAGTTCAGGGTTGCTGGCAAACAGCGCATTGGCCGCTTCCACGCACAGGTCAGAAGTTTCCTGCTCAGCGTCTTTGCGCGGCAGGAACGCCGAACCGATCTTGCCCAGGATGAATTCTTCATCCTTCTCGAATTTTGCACCTTGTGCGTAATTGTCCACGCCGGCTACAGGAACGTAGCTCGCAATGCTTTTTATGCCAATCATTACGGCTTCCCAATAAAAAACAGCCCAAAACCACCGCTCGCAAGGATTCGAGGGGCGCCGACAAACAGAAAACGGCCGCCACAACGGGCAGCCACGGGAAGCGCAAAGGGCTATCACTGGAACCGCAAAACGGGCCAGGCGCCATCTCCCCGGTCAATACAATACAGTGAAGATGCGCGTTATGACTCGCAGGTCACGCTATTTTGCCGAATCGATGGCAGATTGGCCTATTCGACCAGCGACCAGTCCAGCGGCGTACCGCGCTTGATCGCGGTGCGCGCACGGCGTCCGAGGACGGCTTCGGTGTGCTTGGGCGGTAGACCGAGACCGGGGCGAATGGCGCGCAGATTGTCGCCGGTAAAGGCTTCACCGGCAGCCATGTCAGCGGTGACATACAGCGAGCGGCGATAGACCAGCGACTTGCGCTCGGCCTCGGTCGGACCATACTGAACACGCCCCATGGCCTGCCAGGCACGTTCGGTTTCGACGACCAGACTGGCCAGCTCCGCAGGCTCCAGGGAGAAACTCGCGTCCACGCCACCGGCGGAACGATCAAGGGTGAAGTGTTTCTCCACCACCGTCGCTCCCAGCGCCACCGCCGCCACCGACACGCCAACGCCCATCGAGTGGTCCGACAGCCCCACCTCGCAACCAAACAGCTCGCGCAGATGCGGGATCGTGCGCACATTGCTGTTGAGTGGCGTGGCCGGATAGGTGCTGGTGCACTTGAGCAACACCAGATCCTTGCAGCCGGCCTCGCGCGCGGCACGCACGGTTTCATCCAGTTCGGCGATGCTGGCCATGCCGGTGGAGATGATCAGCGGTTTGCCGGTCGCTGCCACTCGACGGATCAACGGCAGATCGGTGTTTTCAAAACTGGCAATCTTGTACGCCGGCACCTCGAGGCCTTCGAGAAAATCCACCGCGCTGTCATCGAACGGCGTCGAGAACGCGAGCATTCCCAACTCTTTGGCCCGAGCAAAAATCGGCGCGTGCCACTCCCACGGTGTATGGGCTTTTTCGTAGAGATCGTAGAGCGACGTGCCGGCCCACAGACTGCCCGGATCCTTGATGAAGAATTCGCCTTCAGCCAAATCCAGGGTCATGGTTTCGGCGGTGTAGGTTTGCAGCTTCAAGGCATGCGCCCCGGCCTTGGCTGCCGCCTCGACGATTTGCAAAGCGACGTCGAGAGACTGGTTATGGTTGCCGCTCATCTCGGCAATGATGAACGGCGGCGCATCGGCACCGATGGTGTGGTGGCCAATCTTGAAACTAGACATGCGGGTGATCCTTCAAAACACGGCTGAACGCGCAGGTTTCCTGGATGAACCCGGCGTCGCGAAAAACTTTCAATGAGGACTGATTGGCGGGCATGACCCGGGCAGTGATGCGTGTCAGTTGCGGCCAGTGCGCAGCGACAAACGCTTCGCCACGGCTGAGCACTGCCCTGCCCCAACCGAGGCCGAAACGCCCTTCCAGCAGATAGATCGACACTTCGGCTTCGAACCCGCGCAAGTCGTAACGCAGCACCCCGACCGGGCCGTCGTCCGCCTCGGCAATCAGTAGCAGTCGCTGCGGATTGCGCAGACTCGCCGTCAGCCAGTGCAGATGCTGCACCCAATCGATAACGCCGGTTTCCAGCGACCAGCGCCGCACTGCTTCGGCATTGCGTCCATCGAACAGCAACTGCGCATCGTCCTGGGTTGCCGGGCGCAGTTTCAGCACCGCACCGGCCAGCGCCGCCGCCACGCGTTCGGCACCGCGTCCGTCGACCAGTTGCCGCGAGCGCTCGGCGAGGCTGCGGCGTAGAAAATGATTGTTTACGACGAAGCCGACCGCATCACGCAACTGCTCGACGCTGACCTGTTCCCGAGCACCCATGAACACATGCGCACCGGCAGCGGCCATGACTTCGCCGTTGGCCTGCTGATTGTTCGCCACGGCGATGCAGATCGTCGGCAAACCCAACGCCGCGCGCTCCCAACTGGTGCCACCGCCGGCGCCGATAAACAGATCGGCCTCAGTCATGCGCTGATGGAAATCGCTGACGAAACTGTGCAGGCGCCAGTTCGGTCGCGTCTCGGCCAACGCTTGCATCTGCGTCCACGCCGGGTTGTCGGCGCCAGCGACGAAGTCCACCTGCAACTCAGTGAAATCAGCCAGCGCCAGCATCGCATGATGAGTCTGCCTCGCCGCGTCGAAACCGCCGAAATTCACCAGCACGCGCCGGGCCTTCGGTTTGATCTCGATGGCATCGCAGTTGAATTCTTCGCGCAGCATGGCGTAGCGCGGGCCGAGCAAGGTGCGACAGCCTGGCGGCAGCAGCGCCGCGTAGTTTTCACTCAAGCCCGAGAGGTTCTGATTGAGCAGCAGATCGACGCTGTAACGCCGCGTGGCCAGATCATCCACGGCGGCGATTCGATGCGCCCAGCGCCGGGCAGCGGTTTGCCAGTGATGATCGAGGCCGTAATGGTCGACGATGATCCAGTCGAACGGTGCCTGCCCATCCAGCAGCAGGCCCAGTGCATCAATATCGAACTGCCACGGCAACATCGATTCGATGGCCTGCAGCGGGTCTTCGTCGCGATAGCGCTCGGGCAGTGCAAAGGTCTCGAAGCCTTCGGCATTCAAGGCTTCGAGTCGATGCCCCGGCAAACGCCGACAGGCAAACGCAACATGACTGCCCTGCCCGCGCAGCATCCGCGCCAGAGTCACGCAGCGGGCAATGTGGCCGCTGCCGATGGTTGGCGAGGCGTCGGCGCGGATCAGCACTCTCATTGCAGTTCTCCGCCGGCTCTGAGTGCGGCGTACAGATATTCGGCGCGTTGCCAGTCTTCGGGTGTGTCGATGTCCTGGACCAAATGACGCGGCAGGATCACCGGCAGGCTCGCTGGCGAGAACAGCGTCTCGCCACGCAGCCACGCTTCGCTGCGCCCCCAGTAAAATTGCCCGGCATCCTGAAACGCTTCGGGCAGATCCTGCGAACGGGTGGTACGAAATTCGGGGTACATGGACATCAAAGCGCCCTCCTCGTCGAGGGTCAGTGCGCGCTGCACCGGGAAACCGAAACCGCACACCGAAAAGGCAAACGACTTGTGCGGATGCTGCTTGAGCAAATCCAGACCCTGACGCAGATAACGCGCCTGCAACAATGGCGCGGTCGCGTACACGCAGCAGGCGTAATCGAACGTCGGCAATTGCTGCAAGGCATGCACGATCACCGCAGCGGTACCGGTGAAATCATCGGCCAGATCGGCCGGTCGCATGAACGGCACTTCAGCGCCATGTGCTCGTGCGAAGTCGGCGATTTCGTCATCGTCGGTGCTGACCACAACGCTCTCGAATAGCCCTGACTCCAGCGCCGTGCGAATCGTGCGGACGATCATCGGTACGCCGTCGAACGGTTTGAGATTCTTGCGCGGAATGCGCTTGCTGCCACCACGGGCGGGGATGATCGCGACGCAGCTCACGGTGCCTTACTCCTCAAGCAGCAGCCGACGCAGTTGCTCGACCACCTGATCTTGTTGTGCCTCACTGAGCAAAGGGAACAGCGGCAAACTGATCGCTTCGGCGTAATAGCGCTCGGCCTCGGGGAAATCGCCCTCGGCAAAGCCCAGCTCGCGATAGTAAGGCTGCAAGTGCACGGGAATGTAGTGCAGATTGACGCCGATGCCAGCGTTGCGCAAACCTTCGAACACTTGGCGATGACTGAGGTTGCAGCGCTCGGTCTGCAAGCGCACCACATACAGGTGCCACGCCGAATCGGCTTCCGGCTGCGCGCTCGGCAAGGTCAGCGGCAGGTAGGCGAGCAACTGATCGTAACGCGCGGCCAGTTCCCGGCGACGTGCGACAAACTCATCAAGTTTGCGTAGTTGCGACAGTCCCAGCGCCGCTTGCAGATCGGTGATCCGGTAATTGAAGCCCAGCTCGACTTGCTGGTAATACCACGCCCCGTGGCTCGGCTCGGTCATGTGCTCGGGATCGCGGGTCATGCCGTGGCTGCGCAGGCGTCGCAGACGTTCGGCCAGCACCGGGCGATTGGTCAGGACCATGCCGCCCTCGGCGCTGGTAATGATTTTCACCGGGTGAAAACTGAACACCGTCATCGCCGCGAAGTCGCCACAACCGACTGGACGCCCGGCGTAGCTGGCGCCCACCGCGTGCGAGGCGTCTTCGATCACGGTGAAGTTGTAGCGCACCGCCAGGTCGGCAATCTTGCGCATATCGCAGCTCTGCCCGGAGAACGCGACGGCGACCAGGACTTTCGGCAGCGTGCCGTCGCGTTCGGCCTGTTCGAGCTTCGCTTCAAGGGCGAAGGCATCGAGGTTCCAGGTCAGCGGATCGATGTCGACGAAATCAACATCAGCGCCGCAATAGCGCCCGCAATTGGCCGAAGCCAGAAACGTATTCGGCGAGGTCCACAAGTGATCGCCCGGCCCCAGGTCAGCGGCCAGACAAGCAATGTGCAGCGCCGCCGTGGCATTGCACACCGCCACGGCGAAATCCGCCTGACAGCGCTCAGCCATGGCCTGCTCGAAGCGCTCGATAGTCGGCCCCTGGGTCAGCCAGTCCGATTGCAGCACCTCGACCACCGCATCGATGTCCGCCTGATCAAGGCTCTGCCGACCGTAAGGAATCATACCGACAGCTTCGCGTGCAGATCGGCGATCTGCCCCACTGAAAGGAAATGCGGGTTGGTGTCCGAGCGATACTCGAAATCCTCGCCCACCGCACGCCCACGTTCGCCAAGTTTATCGACGGCAAAATCGACGTCGACGCTGGTAAAACGAATCGACGGCTGAATCGTGTAGTGATCCTCGAACTCCAGAGTCATGCGCGCATCGTCCAGCGGCACCATCAACTCATGCAGCTTCTCGCCGGGACGGATGCCGACGTTCTTGTGCGGCAGATGTTCAGCCATGCCGCGCGCCAGATCGACGATGCGGATCGACGGGATCTTCGGCACGAACACTTCGCCGCCGTGCATCCGCGCAAAGCTGTCGAGCACGAACTGCACGCCGTGGTCGAGGGTGATCCAGAACCGCGTCATGCGCTCGTCGGTGATCGGCAACTCCTGCGCGCCGTCAGCGATCAGCTTGCTGAAAAACGGCACTACCGAGCCGCGCGAACCGGCGACATTGCCGTAGCGCACTACCGCGAATCGGGTCTGCTGCTCGCCGGCAATGTTGTTGGCGGCGACGAACAATTTGTCCGAGAGCAACTTGGTCGCGCCGTACAGATTGATCGGGCTGGCCGCCTTGTCGGTGGACAGCGCGACGACTTTCTTTACGCCGTTATCGATCGCAGCGGCGATGATGTTTTCCGCGCCGTTGACGTTGGTGCGGATGCATTCGGTCGGGTTGTATTCCGCCGCCGGCACCTGCTTTAGCGCGGCGGCATGCACCACATAATCGATGCCGCGCATGGCCTGACGCAAGCGGTCGGCGTCACGCACGTCACCGATGAAATAACGCATGCACGGCGCATTGAAGGTCTGCTGCATCTCGTACTGTTTCAGCTCGTCGCGGGAGAACACCACCACACGCTTGGGCTGGTATTGCTCCAGCAAGTGACGGATGAAGTTGCGCCCGAACGAGCCGGTGCCGCCGGAGATGAAGATCGATTTACCGTTGAACATTTTTTCAATTCCGTCCCTGTCGCCAGGCTTAAGCGAGCAACTGTGCCCAGTCCAGTGAAGCATTGTCATCGAGCACGAAGCCTTTGCCCTTCAGGCTCAGGTTCGCGTTGTAGGCCTGATCCTGAACGAATGCCGCCGGCCATTTTTCGCGCAGGGCCAGCAGCGCTTGCGGGGCGTCAGGCATACCGCCCTGATGGATGACTTGCACCGCCGGAGTCCATACCGTCAGATAACCGGCCTGCCCGGCGCTCAGGCACAGATCGACATCGCTGAAGCCTTCGGCAAATGTGCTTTCGTCCAGACCGCCGAGCGCCTCGTACAACTCTTTGCGGACCATCAGGCACACGCTCGATACCGCCGAGTAGTTCTGTTCCACCGCCAAGCGGTGCAGGTAACCATCGGCATCGTGATCTTCACCGACGAAGGGCGAATCGACCCCGCCATTCATGCCCAGGATCAATCCCGCCTGGCTGATCTTGCGATCACGGTCGATCAGTTTTGGCCCGACCACGCCGACCTCCGGACGCAGAGCATGGTTGAGCAAAGAGTCGAGCCAGTTCGGATTGACCACTTCCGCATCGGCGGCGAGCAGCACCAGGTACTCGCCACGCGCCTGACGACTGCCCGCGTTGAATAATCCTGCTGCGCTCAACGTCCGATCAGTACGCAGCACCTGCACTCTGGAGTGCTTGTAAGTCCCGAGCCAGTCATTGATCTCAGCCGTCTGATCCGCAGTGGCGGCGATCAGCACTTCATAGTGATGGTAACGGGTACGCAGCAACACACCTTCAAGGCAACGTTGCAGCACCGCCAGATCGCTGCCCGCCGGAATAATGATCGACACCAGCGGACGATCACTGTGGTGGTAGTCGATCTGGTAAACCCCCGGAACCGCTGACGTCACTTTGCCCTTGTAACCGCGATTGCCCAAATGGCGCAGCAGCGCCAGGCGCTCGTCAGCATTCTCGACCAGCTCTGGTGCCTGGCTGATCAATAGCGGCTCGTCGAGGTGAGCCAGGCTGTTGAGGCCGTGTTCTTCGATAAGACGCAGCAGCACATCGAGCTCCAGTGCCTGACTGAAATCAGCGCGATAGCCGCCGATTTCGACCAGCGCATCGCGCCGTACCAGCCAGTGCCGCGCCATCAGCGTTGGCAGGCTCAGCAGCAGATCAAGGTTGAAGCCCGGCCGGAACACGTCGGTCAGGGCACCGTTTTCCTGACGCTGGATTTCGTCGGTGGATACCGCGCGGCAATCGCCGGCGTTCATCAACTCCAGGCTGGCGCGCAACAATCCGCTGGCAGTGAACTCATCACCGGCTTCAGCCAACAGCAGCCAGTCACACGGCGATTGACGAGCGCTTTGATTGAGCTTGTCGATCAGATTGCCCGCGGTCACTCGGACAAAATGCAGGGTGTTCTGTGCCGTGGTCGCGGCGGGCGCTTCGCCGGTGGTGAACACGACAATGCGGAAGGCCTTGCACTGCCCTTCCAGCAAGCTGTCGAGAGACACCTGAAGCTTGTCGATGTCGTCGTCCAGATCCAGCAGAAAAATGCCGAACTGCGGCCCGCCGCCATTCACCGCCAGATGTTGGCCGATTGCCTCGAGGTGAGCGCCGGGCGCACGTGCGGCCAGCCAGTTGAGCAGGCGACCGGACTGCATCTTGTCCATGACCGCATGATGGTCATCGACGGTCAACGCTTCGAGACGCTCGATCCAGGCCTGCATCGCTTGCGCCTCTTCGGCTTGGCCCATCGAAGTCAGTTGAGCCGCCAGCCGCTTGACCACGGTGCGATTGAACGCATTGAGATCGTGAGCCTGCCACAAACGGTCGAGAACGCTTTCCGGCGTGTCGTTGTTGCGTGCTTGCAGCAAGTGCGCCTGACGGGTCCAGACGCCCTCCAGGCCTTCAAGCTGGATGCGCCCCGCCGGCATGGCGTGCAGCATGAATTCGAACTGCGCCAGGCGGTCGAAAAATGCCTCGTTGTAGAACGGCATTTCCACGTACTGCAAAGGTCCGAAACGACGATCCGGGTACTTGAGCTCCTGATTCCAGGTGGACTGGATGATCAGCTCCGCAGTCAGCGCTCGATTCGATTGCAGGCTGTCGACCATTGCCTCGAAGCTTTGCAGGGCAAGCGCTTTGCCCTGCTCGGCGTTCAGCCCTTTGATCTGGGTTGGCAGCGCGGCAAGGAACTCGGCAAAGGCTTCACGCTCGGCGACCGATTTGGCATCGACGTAGGTCAGCGAGTGATACACCTCGGTGCTGTGCTCGGAGGCACCGTAGTTGATCTCCCGAACCACATAAGGGATCGGCAGAATCCGTGCTTTGGCACTGGCCAGCAGGAAATAGACATGGCCGATTTCCTGCCACTGGAAGCTGGTGCCGGGTGGCAATGCCGAGTGCCAGGTCTTCATCAGATCAGTACGGGTCACCGCATAGAACGGCGGGATGTACTGGCTCATGTAATCGATGACCCGCTCCTGAGCCTGTTCAGAGCAGTAGTCTTCCTGGACCTTTTTGTCGCGGCGGTAGTAGCTGACGCCACCGGCCAGCGTCAGGTACATCAGGCAGTAGCCGTGGCACATGCCGTAATCCGGATTGGCCTGCAGGAAACCCACGGATTCGGCCAATGAATCATGCAGGATGAAGTCGTCATCGGCCGCCAGCACCATGTACGGCGTGGTCAGTTGCTCGACACCATAGGCCAGTTTGGCCTGCATCCCCCAGTACGCGAATTGCGGCACATGATGGTAATCGACGGCGGAAAAATCGCCTTCCGGACGTTCCGGCGAGGAGTCGAGCACCATGATCTTGCAGGGCAAGTCGCTGTAATACTTCACAGCCCGACGCAGGAACGCCGGTCGGTTGTGGGTAATCAGCACCACCGTCAACAGCTCATCAAGCGGTAGCGTCAGTTCAGAACTGTACTTGCCTTGCATAACTTCTCTCCACAACCGGCGACTCGCCGAAACAACTCTGGGTAAATGTTGCGAATTAACGAACGCGACGCAGGTAGCCGTCCGGCGCCACGGTGATCAGCAGTTTGTTCTGCAATTGCTGGTCGATTTCGAAGTCCTGGTTCTCTTCCAGGTACTTCCACACGGCGGTTTTCGGGTTGTCGCCCGGGCCCCATGGACGATCCGGGAAGAAATCGGCCGGCATGTCTTCAACCACGGTGTCCATGACCACGCAGTAGCTGTCGACCGACACCAGCGGCGCGTAGAGGCGCAGTTCTTCGAGCACGTGATCGTGAGTGTGATTGGAGTCGAGGACCAGAATGACTTTCTTGCCTTTGGCGGCGGCCTGCACCTGAGCGGCAATGGCCGGGTCGATGCTTGAGCCTTCGATCATCTTGATGCGCTTGGCCATCGGGTGGCTTTCGATGGCTTCACGGTTGTGCGGACGAATGTCGAGGTCGATGCCGAGCACTTCGCCGTGGCCTTGCAGCTCGAGCAGCGAGGCGTAGTAGATGATCGAACCGCCGTGGGCAATGCCGCACTCGATAACCAGGTCCGGCTTGACCTGCCAGATGATCTCCTGCATGGCCATCATGTCTTGCGGCAGCTGGATGATCGGGCGGCCCATCCACGAGAAGTGGTAGCTGTATTTGTGCTTGGCCGATTCGTTGAAGAAATCCCGGGCCAGGCCGGTCAGTTTCGGGTCGTCACCTTGCTGGGCGATCTGCTCGCGGCACTCGGCTTCGAAGGCTTGGTTGATGCTGTTGTCGGTCATGTTGGTCATCTCAAGGGTCACTGAAACGAAGCGCTGTCGACGGCGTGATAGACGTAGCGTCCACCGGTCATCCGCTTGATCTCTTCGAGGTAATTGGAATTCATCACAAACAGGTGCGCGCCTTCCGGCAGCGCATCCATGGCCTCTTGCGGCGAGGACACGCGCGCGCCGCTCAGCGGCAGATAACGCCCCTGCTTGGCCGGGTTGATATCGACTACGCGATCGACCGCAACGCCGGCGCGTTGCAGGTACAGCGAATAGATCACGCCTTTGGACGAAGCGCCCCAGATCGCTGAACCCTGCGCAGGCGCCGAGCGGATGATCTGCACGGCACGGTCGAGACTGGCGCTGAAATCTTCCGGCAGAGTCAGGCGCGGCACCGGTTGTTCGGGTATCAGGCGCAACGTCGACAGATCAGCGACGATGTACAGATATTGACCGCCGAACAGATGCCCGGCCTCGTGCACCGTGCCGAACATCCGGCGCAGGTCATCGAGGCGGAAATAATTGACGTGTTCGTAGAACAGGTCGAACCAGGCCTTGTGCTCGAGGATCCAGTCCAGGCACGGCACTTCGATATAGATCTGCCCGCCCTGATTGGCCTCGGCGATCACGGCCAGAAAGCTCACCGGGTCTTCGATGTGCTCCAGCACATGACGCAGCACAATGGCATCTGCCGCCAGGCCGAGGCCGCGCGTAAACGGCGCCTTGATCACCTCGGGGTTTTCGCCTTCATAAGCCGGGTCGATGCCGGTAATCGAATAGCCAAGGCTTTTGAGCAGCTCGAGAAAGTAGCCCTTGCCGCAGCCGACCTCGATCAGCTCCTGGCCCTTGAAGTGCTTGCCGATGATGCCTTCGACGTCACTTAAATGCTTCTGGAACTGACCGGAGTGCGCCTGCTCGTTCTGATAGTCGGCGTCATAACTGAGCTTGTCGGCATCGAACGCGGCGTTGAAAACCAGACCGCTGCGCTCGTCCTGAACCAGCAGCATGTCGGCGCTGGCCGAGGCACGCGCCGATTCGGCATCGGCGAAAGTGCGGTTCTGCAATACCGGCAGGCCGGTGGCCCGGTACAACTCGTGCCTCATGGCGACTCTCCCAATAACTGTTGCAAGCGCTCGGTAACGGCCCAGAACGCCAGCGGTTCGTGGGTCGGATACGGGTAATGGCCGAGGTTCAGAGCCAGTGTTGCGCCACGCTCACGCAAGCGCTGTTCGACCAGCGCACGCACCGACACCGGATGGCCGCTGGCGCAGTTGATCACGCCGTCGAACTCGCGCTGATGGAGGATCGCGGCGAGATGACTCGCGGCGGTTTCAATCGCGAGGAAATCGCGCAACTGCTCACCGGCCGACATGTTGAACGACGCCTCGCCGCTATCGATGGCCCGGTCCAGCGCGGCCAACAGGCTGTTGGGGTTCTGCCCTTCGCCGTGCAAATAGAACAACCGCGCCCACTGCAATGTGAACGGTTGCTCCTGCTGCAGATTCTGCAGAAACAGGTGCAGCGTATGTTTGGCCAGACCGTAGGGATTGCTCGGCCGTGGCTCGGTTGACTCGCTGAGCGGACCGCTCTGCATGCCGTATTCGAAGCAAGTGCCGGTCACCAGCACCTGCGACACGCCCGCCTCTATCGCGCTTTTGATAAAGCGGTAATCGGCCATCAGGTTGTGCTCGAAATGGAACAGCGCCCGATAGTTCGGCAGCCCCGGCCAGGCCAGATGCACGAGTGCGTCGATGCCTTCGGTCAGCGCGACGACATTCAGGTCGGCAGCGTGAATGTCTGCCGCGACGAATTCGACGTGGTTGATCCATGGCATGCCCTGCGCGGTTTCTGCGTTGCGCGCCACCGCGCGGACTTCACAGCCGCGCTCAAGCAATGCAGCAACCAGATGCCGACCGACAAAGCCCGTGGCGCCAGTGACCAGAACTTTCACAGCACTTTCAACTCAGGCACGGCGATGACGAAGCGCCCGTCCCACTGACGCACCTGCGCCAGTTGCTGACTGACTTCGTGCAGCAGGTTCCAGGGCAGCACCAGCACGTAGTCCGGTTGCTCAATGTCGATCTGCGCTGGCGCAACAATCGGGATGCGACTGCCCGGCAAGAACTTGCCCTGTTTGTGCGGGTTGGCATCGGCCACCCAGGACAGCAGATCCGCTTTGACTCCGGCGTAGTTGAGCAAGGTATTGCCCTTGGCCGCCGCGCCGTAACCGACCACACGTTTGCCGTCGGCTTTGGCCTGCAACAAGAAGCGCAGCAGGTCATGTTTGATGCGTTCGGCAGCAGGCGCGAGGGTCGCGTAGTAATCAGGGGTTTTTATCCCGGCAGCGAGTTCGGCCTGCAGTTGTTGCTGAACTGCCGGGAGAACAGCGCGGCGCCGGCCGTCCTTGCGCTGCACGAATACGCGCAGCGAGCCGCCGTGAGTGCTCAACTGGCTGACGTCGAACACTTCCAGGCCATTGCGCTCGCACAGGGTCTGCACGGCGGTCAGCGACAGGTAGGAATAATGTTCGTGATACAGCGTGTCGAACTGCGCGCCAGCCATCAGCGTCAGCAGTTGCGGAAACTCGAAAGTGGCGACGCCGGTCGGCTTGAGCAACGTCGCGAAGCCGGCGAGGAAATCGTTGATGTCCGGCACATGCGCGAGCACGTTGTTGGCCGCCATCAGGTCGGCGTTCCAGCCTTCTTTGCGCAATTGCGTGGCGGTGTCGCGGCCGAAGAACAGCTCGCGAATTTCCAGGCCTTTCTCGCGTGCAGCCTGTGCGGTGCTGCGAGTCGGCTCGACGCCCAGGCACGGGATCCCGCGCGCGGCGACGTATTGCAGCAGGTAACCATCGTTGGCGGCGACTTCGACCACACGACTGTCGGCGTTAAGTCCGAAGCGCTCGCTCATCTCGGCGACATAGCGCTCGGCGTGATTGAGCCAAGTGCTGGAGAACGAACTGAAGTAGGCGTACTCGGCATCGAACAGGCTATCGGCACTGGTGTAGTCCTCGGTCTGCACCAGCCAGCATTGCTGGCACACCGCGACTTTGAGCGGGACCCATTGCTCGGCCTGCTCCAGGCGATCGGCGTGCACGTAGGCGTTGGACGGCGGCGAAGTGCCGAGGTCGATCAGCGGCAGATTCAGCGGTGCGGCGCACCCACGGCAATTCATAGACGCACTCCAGCAAAGTGTTGATCGAGCGCAGGATGGCTGGAATCGCGCGCTGACAAATTATTGACAGGCAACGGCCAGGCAATCGCCAGCCGAGGATCGTTCACCGACAAGCCGCCCTCGTGCTCCGGCGCGTAATCGGCGCTGTGCAGATAGAGCAATTCGGCGTCTGCGGTAAGCGTCTGAAAGCCATGAGCGAAACCGGCCGGAATCAACAGGCTGCGGCCATCGCCCGCCTTCAAGTGCTCGGCGTGCCAGTGCAAAAACGTCTCCGAGTCCGGCCGCAGATCCACCGCCACATCCCAGACCTCACCGCGCAGGCACGTGATCAGTTTGGCTTCCGGGGCGTTGGCATTCTGATAATGCAGGCCACGCACACTCCCCTTCTCGCGGGTGCAGGAGTGGTTGATCTGGCGGATATGAAATTCATTGCCGAACGCAATCAGGCTGCCCTCGCAGAACAACCGGGCGAAGTGCCCGCGCTGATCTTCGAAACGTTTGTGCTGAATGCTGAACAGACCGGCCAATGGCAACGCTTTCAGGGAAAACTCGCTCACAGCGCGCCTCGGTACAGATTCAACTGGCCCAGAGTTACAGCGCGCATGTCATCGCCGTTCTGCCAGGCCAGATGCCAGTCGAGGGTCTGGGCCAGGCATTGCTGCAAGGTCCAGCGCGCTTGCCAACCCAGCAATTGCCGCGCACGGCTGCTGTCCAGGCGCAGCAGGCCGGCTTCATGCAGTTCGCTTTTTTCGATACGCAAACCAGGTGCCTGCGGCCAGCGGCTGGCGAGCAATTCGACGACTTCGCCGACGCTGCACATGTCCGCCTCACCGGGGCCGAAGTTCCACGCGCCGGCATACTCCGGACCTCGCTCATAAAGGCCTGCGGCCAATTGCAGGTAACCCGCCAGCGGTTCAAGGGCGTGCTGCCATGGGCGCACGGCTTGCGGGTAACGCAGGGTCACCGGCTCGTCGGCACTCCAGGCTTTGAGCACGTCGGGAATCAGTCGCTCCGGGGCAAAGTCACCGCCGCCCAGTACATTGCCAGCGCGTGCGGTCGCCAGGGCCAAACCATGCTCGGCATGTTTGTCCGCCGGGAAGAACGACGCGGCATACGACTGCGCGAGCAACTCGCAGCAGGCCTTGCTGCTGCTGTAAGGATCGTGGCCACCGAGGGCTTCGTCTTCGCGGTACGGCCACAGCCATTCCTTGTTGGCGTAGACCTTGTCGGTAGTGACCAGCACGCAGGCGCGCACGCCGCCGACCTGACGAATCGCTTCGAGCAGGTTCAGCGTGCCCATGACATTGCTTGAATAGGTGCCGAGCGGATCGCGATAGCCCTCGCGCACCAACGGCTGCGCCGCCAGATGCAGGACGATCTCCGGTTCGGTCTCGGCGATGATTTCCAGCAAGGCGCCGAGGTCACGCAGATCGCCGCGTTGATCATTGATGTCTTCGTGTACGCGCGCCAGTTCGAACAGGCTTGGCTCAGTCGACGGATCCAGGGAAAAACCGCTGACCTGCGCGCCGAGGCTTTGCAGCCAAAGGGTCAGCCAACTGCCTTTGAATCCAGTGTGTCCGGTGACCAAGACGCGCTTGCCACGCCAGAACTCCGCACTCAGGCCCATTGCTTCCATGGGGCCTCCCCGCTCTGCCACAGCGCTTCGAGATGGTTCTTGTCGCGCAGGGTGTCCATCGGATGCCAGAAACCTTCATGCTCGAAGGCCTTCAGTTGTTCGTCCTGAGCCAGACGGGCCAACGGCTCGGCTTCCCAGGTGGTGCTGTCATCGCTGATGTAGGGCAGCACTTTTGGCGACAGCACGAAGAAACCGCCATTGATCCAGCCACCGTCCCCACGGGGTTTTTCAGTGAAACCCAGCACCTGGTCACCTTGCCGTTCAAGCGCGCCGTAACGACCTGGCGGCTGCACCGCAGTGACGGTCGCCAGGCGGCCGTGAGCCTTGTGATAGTCGACCAGCTCAGCAATATTGATGTCGGAAACGCCATCGCCATAGGTGAAGCAGAACGCCTCTTCATCCTTGAGATAACGCGCGGCACGCAACAGGCGGCCACCGGTCATGGTTTCCTCGCCGGTATCGATGAGGGTCACACTCCACGGCTCGCTGTAGTTCTGATGGACGTCCATGCGGTTGTTGCGCATGTCGAAAGTGACGTCGGATGTATGCAGGAAGTAGTTGGCGAAGAAGTCCTTGATCGCGTAGCCCTTGTAGCCCAGGCAAATGACGAAGTCGTGGATCCCGTGGGCGGAATACTGCTTCATGATGTGCCAGAGAATTGGCTTGCCGCCAATCTCGATCATCGGCTTGGGCTTGAGGTGCGACTCTTCACTGATGCGCGTGCCGAGGCCACCCGCCAAAATTACTGCCTTCATCGTCTCCCCTCTCGTACGTCACCGGGCTGCGCACTGCTTTTTTGAGCGTCGCAGGCCTTCTGGCCAAACCTTCTGCCGCTACGGGCGCAGGAGGAAACACCGCGAGCGCTCGTTTTATGGCGATTTGCGGGGCACTTGCAGGAAACGCGCCAGCTCGTAGCCGGGTTTTGGGAGATAGCTGATAGAGGCTTCGATGGAAGTGGCAACAGAATGACGGACGGGCTGAGGGCGTGGAGGGGCAAGAGATCAAAAGCCAAAGCAAAAGATCGTCCGATCGCAGCCCGAGCCTTCGCCAATTCCAACAGTTGGATCGCGTGCGTCCAGCAAGAAATGGGTCGGCGGTCAGGCCGCCTTCGCGAGCAGGCTCGCTCCCACAGAACAGCAAGAGCAAGAGCAAGAGCAAAAGATCGCAGCCTTCGGCAGCTCCTACAGTTGGATCGTGGGCATCCAGCAAGAAATGGGTCGGCGGTCAGGCCGCCTTCGCGAGCAGGCTCGCTCCCACAAAAGCAAGTGCAAAAGCAAGTGCAAATGCAAATGCAAAGCAAAGCAAAGCAAAGCAAAGCAAAGCAAAGCAAAGCAAATCAAATCAAAGCAGCGCAGCTGCCCGCGGCAAAGCCGCCCCACTCAACAATGAGCGCAAGCTCGAGTGCTCTTGATCTTGATCCACCGGCGACGTCGGAAGGCTGAGTGGAGGGATTGATCCGGGCGTGGGAGCGTAGCGACCGTCTGGCGCAGCCAGACACAGCGGAAGGAGGTGCAGCGAAGCAAACCGGAGCCGCTGCGCCCGGATCAGTCCCGGAGCGAAGGGACCCGAGCCTGCGAGGGCCGAACGTAGGAGCAAGCCTTTTGGGTTACCTTTTTGGCGTTTGAAAAAGGTGACCCGCCGTAAGGGCGGAACCGTAATCAGCAACACCCGCAGAAACGGATCTACACCCAAAACCCCCAACAGCCTGGTCGGCCCAAAGGCCGCCAAGGCCGCCAAGGCCCCAAAAAAAAGGCAACCCCAAAAAGCCGCCTGTATAAACGATCAATCCGCCAGCCAGCCATTCTCCCAATACCGCAGATTGTCACCACGCAACACATAATCGCGCATGACCACCTCGTGCAGCTCGTCACCCATGCGATAACTGGCGTCAGGGTCGGCCAGATGCATGCGAATCGCCTGCAGCCACTCATCAGTGCTGTTGGTCTTCACCCGCGTGCACGGCAGATAGCCCTGATAGGCTTCGGTATCAGTGCAGATGACCGGGTAACCGCAGGCGCCGTATTCCAGCAAACGCAGATTGCTCTTGCAGTCATTGAAAATGTGAAACTCCAGCGGTGCCAGGGCCAGGTCGAGGTTCAGACTGGCCAGCTTGGCCGGATAGACGTCCAGAGGAATCACACCGTGGAACTCGTGCATGTACGGACGCAGGTCATCCGGGCACATGCCAAAGAATACCCAGTCGACTTCGTTGGCCAGCTCACGCACGACATCGGCAATCACCGCCAGATCGCCATGGTGGCTGGTGCCTCCGCCCCAACCCACGCGAGGTTTTTTCGAGGTGCGGCGCTGACCCCGCAAACCGGTCCAGAGGTTTTGCGCGAGCATGTTGGGGACTACGCGAATGTCGTGGTGCATGTCCGACAGCGCATTGGCCAGTGGTTGAGTCGACACCACCACGCGGTCGCACAGGCTGATCGCCTGGCGCACCATCCGTTCCATTTCCTGCTTGCTGGGCATGTTGCGGATATGCGCATTGCGATGCGGAACATCGATTACATAGTCATCCAGCTCGAAGATGCGCCGGGCATGGCAGAACTTTTTCAGCGGCGGGATTTCATCGATCGCGCCCTGGGAATAGCGCCCTTGCAGGACGATGACATCCGGCGACTGACGCTCGATTTCAATGATCGACGGCAAGCCGTAACGAATACACCCTTCGGCCCGGTTCGCCGCTTCCAGCTCTATCAGCGGCTGACTCATGCGGTAATGGCCAATCGCTGAGGCATTGATCGGCACGGCGAGTACGTTGGGCAATTGCGGCCTGGAAAAAGCAGTCCACCCCGTACGCAGGCCCGGCTCAAGGCTGAAACTCGTCGCGCCGACGCCCTGCAAGGACAGGTTGACATTGAAGGCCGGATCGCGGGCAATGCGCGGCAGCCAGCGCTTGTAGAAGATTTCCTGCTCGTGCAAATGTTGCTCGCCTTGCTCAGCTGTCGACTCGACAGTCGGGCGCACGCCCTGAGCCAGCAAGGCATAAGGCGTCCACACTACCAGGTAGCCTTCCTGGCCGATGCGCAGGCACAGATCCACCACGTTCAGCGCCTGCTTCAAATCCTCTTCATCAAGCCCTGCCACCGCCTCGAAAACCGCCTTGCGCACCATCAGGCAATCACCGCCGACCGCACTCAGATCGTGGGCGGCCTGCAGCCGGAACATATAACCGTCCGACTGCAGCGACTGTCCATAAAATGGCAACCCGACCGCGCCCTGCATCCCCAGAATCATGCCGGCATGCAGCACATAACCATCCGGGTTGAACAACTTGGCGCCGACCACGCCGACTTCCGGGCGCTGCGCATGATTGAGCAGCTCGTCCAGCCAGTCGGCGTGGGTAATCACCGCAAAGGTATTGAGCAGCAGCACATATTCGCCACGAGCCTTGGTCACGGCAAAATTGTGCAGGGCAGCCATGTTGTCCGGCTGCGGGTACGTCAGCACGCGGATTCGGTCACCACCCAATTGCGCGATGCCGTCCAGCCATGCTCTGGCCTCAGCGGTTTCGCTGCCGTTGTCGACCAGCAGCAGTTCGTATTCGGCGTAGGCGCTTTTTTCCAGCACGGTCTCGACACACCGCTGCAAGGCAGCGGTCTGATCCCGGGTCACGATGATGATCGACACAAGCGGACGGCGCGCGTGCCGATAATCGACACGATTGAGCAATTGGCAACTGCCACGGCGGATTTCATGGGCAACGCCAATGCGTTGCAGATGCGCTTCGAGCACACGAGGGTTCTGTTCGATGACGCCTGGCTCGGCCAACCACCGCGACAGATCGAATGGCGACTCCAGCAGAACTTCGGCGACATGCCCGATCACTTGGGTGCCGTCGCTTTCGACCATGCGCCACAGCATGTCGTGAGGAGCCAGTTCGGTGAACGTCGTGTCAAAACCACCCAGCGCCAGAAAGCGTTCGCGCTTGAACGCCAAGGCGCGCCCGACATACGGGTAGCTGCGCATCAGATCAAGGTTGAAATCGGGTTTGAAGGCGGGTTCCACGGACTCACCATCGCGCAGACCGCCTTCATCGCTGTACACGCAACCGAGCGACGGCGAGTGCGCGATCCGGTCAGCCATGACCAGCAAGGCCGGCGCCATCAGCCGGTCACCGGCCTGCAACAGGTAAAACCAGTCGGCGCCCTCCAGTTGGGGCAACAACGCGTTGATCTGACCCAGCCCGTCACCTTCCAGTGGCATGTGGAACACGCGGCCATCCAGCGTCGCCTCGTTACAGGAAGCGGACAGCACCAGAATCAGTTCAGGGGCATAGTCCTGCCGAGCAAGCGCCTCAAGCGTGCGCTCGACTCCATCGCGACTGCCCTGGGCATCAATGACGATCGGCACTATTCGCGGCTGTTGTGGCCAGGCGGCCAGAGTTTCCGGCAGTAACTTGCGCTGCCCTTCAGTGAGACTGCGGCATTGCAGCCAGTGCGCGTAGAGTTCGGCGAAGCTCCAGCTATCGATGCCGACGCACCACTCCTGGCGACTCTGCTTGGTACCCAGCGTACGGCTCAGGGGCAGCTCTTCCCAGACGCGCGGCATTACGTCAGCCTTGGTCAGCGGGACATAGCGCACCCAACCCGGCGCTGGCGCCGACTCGCCGCTGCGCGCCTTGAGCATTTGCAGAATCCACTCGCGCTCGACCTCGACCGCGTCTTTCATCGGCTGCTGAGCACTCAAGCGCTCCGGATACAGCCGCTCGGCACTGAGCACGGTGTTCGACATCGCCAGATTGCCGCGTCGCAGCAGGCATACGTACAAGGCGAAATCCAGGGTGGCGACAAAGCAGTGGCCGTCCTGAGTCAGCGCCGGCAACAAGTCGACGAGGTCCGAACGACGAAACAAGGCGCTGGAGAAACCGCCCAGCACATTGACCGGAAATTTTTCGAAGATGCCCAGCAGGTCGTCACCCTTGAACAGACCGCTGGCCGGTGACAACGAAGTGTTTTCAAGGCGCGCCGGCAGAATGATGTCGTCGGCGTCCCAGAACAGCCGCTGAGCCAGCACCAGGCTGACTTCCTCACGCAACATCTCGTGCGCCTGCTGCTCGATGCAGGCGGCATAGAGATGGTCGTCGTCACACATGAACTTGACGAATTCACCCTGCGCCTGATCAAGGCACGCCTTGAGATTGCCGACCATGCCCAATGTGCGCGGGTTGCGCACATAGCGCACGGCAACACCCGAGCGCTCGGCCACAGCGCTGACAATCCCTTCGATCTCATGACCACGACTGTCGTCGCAGACAATGATCTCAAGAGGCGCGTATGTCTGGCTGACGGCGCTGTTCAATGCCCGCTCGAAAAAGCGCGGATTGAACGCAGGGATGGCAATGCTGACGAGGGGGAGTGAATTCACGGCGGGCTCACAGGCGGTACGAGCCCGCTCGCAAAAACGAGCCCTTGATACCGCAAAAAATCATTAACAGAGGGACAACGTTGGCGGGCGCGCACGCGCCCGCCAATCATCAGATCTTGTTGAACAGCCCCAACTGACTGATCTTGCTGAACGCCAGTTGCGCGGCTTGCAGCATGGTCTGTTGCAGGGTCAGACGGGTCATGACTTCAGCCGGATCGGAATCACGAATCGAACCCTGGGTCGTGCTGTTCGCCGTGGTCAGGCTGTCGTTGGTAATGGTCTGCATGTCCAGCGCCTGGCCGCGCGCACCAATGGTGGTGACTGCGGTGCCGATCTGGTTGGAAGCTGCATCGATGTTGCCGAGGCCTGCCTCCATCGCGCCCTGCAATTTCTGCTTGGCAACCGGGTCACCGTCGACTGGCGTATTCAGCGCGGTGATCATCTGGCCCAGAGTGTCGAGCACGTTCTGGGTCTGATGATTGTTCGGCTGGATCGAGAACTGATCACCAGCGGCCGGCGCGCTGCCCAGGGCGAAAGTCACACCGGCAGCGGTGGCGTTACCGCCGGCGACCGTGCCCGAGGAAACCGGCTTGCTGTCGGCGGTCACTGGCGCGGCATACAGATCGAAATCGGTGGCGCTGGTGAACTTGAGCACCGCGCCGCCCTGCGGGAACGCTGCGGTGTAGGCTGCCTGATCGGTGATGGTCGAACCGGTGATCACGCTGGTCGACGGGTTACCCGGATTACGCGTGGTGGTGAACGAGTCCGGCGAGGCCGACAGCTGAAAACTGTGCCCTGCGATAACGGCGTCCGGATTGGTATCGCCAGCCTTCAGGTTGACGTTCAGCTTGAGGTCGACACCACGGAAGCTGACAGTCTGGTTGGCGCCGGTGCTGTTGCTGATCAGGCCATTCTGGCTGGCCTCGGCAGTCACATCGTTACCCAAGGCATCGGTGATTTTCAGCTGGGTGCTGCTGACGAAATCGATGGTATACGGCTGCCCGGCGGTGAACTTGGCGTCGTAGGTGGCGGCAGTGCCGACGGTGCCGTTGGACAGCACGACACGGCCGTCATCCACAGCTGGCGCAGTCATTTTGGTGTTGGTGCGGCCGGTGTTGATGGTCTGCTGGAACGCGTCCCAACCGGTGGTGTTGGTACCCACGGTCATGCCGTCGCCGATGCCCAGATCGATGGTGGTCTGGTCGCCGTTGTAGCTGAACGTGCCGTCAGAATTCTTCGAATACGGCGCGGTATCGGTTTTCGAACCGGAGAACAGGTAGTTGCCGTTGGCATCCTTGGCGTTCATCAGGCCCAGCACTTGCTGTTGGATCTCACCCAGTTCCGAGGCATATGCCTGGCGGTCCTTGTCGGTGATGGTGCCGTTGTTCGCGGCCAGCGCCAGCTCTTTGGCTCGCGCAAGCGCCGTGGTAATCGAATCCAGAGTGGACTCCTGCACGGTCAAGGCGCTTTTGGTGGTGTTGACGTTGGTCTTGTACTGATCGAGCATCGCCGCCTGCTGGCCCAGCTGCAGCAAGCGCCCGGCACCGATCGGATCATCGGCGGCAGTGTTGATGCGTTGCAGGCTGCTCGCCTCGCTCGCGGTAGCGACAGCCTTGTTGAAGTTACGCTGATAATCCGAAGCTTGCGTTCCGTAATACTGGGCGGTGGAAATGCGCATGAATTACGACTCCTTAAAGGCTGTTGATCAGCGTGGCGAAAGTTTCCTGCGCAGCTTTGATGATCTGCGAAGACGCTGTGTAGTACTGCTGGTACTTGACCAGGTTGCCGGTTTCTTCGTCCAGGTTGACCCCGGACAACGAATCGCGGGCACCCTTGGCGTTCTCCAGAATCGCCGTGGTTGCGGCGCTGTCGGACTTGCCTTGGGCGGTCTTGGTACCGACGTTGGTCACCAGGGTGTTGTAGGCGTCGGTCAGGCTGATGCCCTTGCTCGCCGAACCGGTGTCCACCGTCTGTTTGGTTTGCAATGCGACCAGTGCCTGGGCGTTGCGGTTGTCCGAAGACGCCGCACCGGTCAGGTTCATGGTGAAGGTCTCGCCGGTTTTCGGCGTGCCGCCCACGGTGGTCTGCACGGTGAAGGTCTTCTGTACGTTCGGCGTGACGGTAGTGTCCATCACCGGGTTGCCGCTGGCATCGACGATGCCGACTTTCAGGTTCAGCGTGTTCGACTGGCCAGGCACGATGGTGCCGGTGCCGATGGTCGCGCCCTTGGCGTCGACCAGGTTGTACGACTGGCTGCCACCGCTGGCTGCACCGAATACCAGTTTGACCGGTGTCGAATTCTTCAGCGCCGCCTGCATGTCAGCCTGGGCGGTCGGGTTGTAGATGTCGATCTTGTCGCTGAGCGTCGGCTGGGTGTACGTGCCCAGACCGTTGGCGCTGGCGACGCCGGTCAGCGGACCTGCCGCAGCGATTTTCTTCGGATCGGTCAGGACCGTCTGAATGCTCGCCGCCGCGTTGCGGGTCGGCGTGATCTTGAACGAGTCACCCGCGCTCAGCGCGCCGCCATTCAAGGCCAGGGTGAAACCGTCGATCACTGGCGGCGGATTGGTCGTGGTGCTGAATGCGCCCAGATCGGTGCCGTCGGAACGTTTGACGGTGTAATCGGTAGCGCTGGTGAAGGTCACCTGATAATCGCTGGTGGTCAGCTTGCCGGTGTCCTTGATGGTCACATCGAGGTTGCCCGAACCGGCGCTGTTGCCATCCTTCGCAATGCTGCGCTGACTGATCAGGGCGGCACTGTTGATGTTGTTGAAAATCGCCGCACCGAAGTCACCGTTCTTGTCGATGCCCTGGGCTTGCTGGCTGTTGATCTGATCGGCAATCACCAGGGCCACGCGACCGAGCTCGTTGAGCGATGGGTCGAGGACTTCCTTGCGATAGGTCAGCAGACCGCCGATTTCGCCGCCGCTGATCACCGAAGTGATGTCGATGGTGCTCGAACCGCGATCCATCTGGATCGACATGCGCGACGGGTCGGTCTTGCTCGCGACCATGCTCAGGCTGTTGGTGGTGTTGCCGATGACCAGCGGCTGGCCGCTGCCGACATAGATGTCGAAGCTGGTGCCGCGCTCGACGACCTGGGCACCGGTCAGCTCGGAGAGCTGACGCACGGCTTCGTTACGGCTGTCGAGCAGGTCGTTCGGCGCCCCGCCGCTGGTGGAGATTTCGCCGATCTTCTGATTGAGATTGGCGATCGCCGTGGCGAGCTTGTTCACCTGGGCAGTCATGTCGCCGAGGCTGCCGTTGATCGTGGTGTTCTGATCGTTGAGCTGCTTGGCCAGGGTATTGAAACGGCTGGTCAGCGCCTGCGCGCCGGTCAGCACCGACTGACGCGAAGTGTCATCGGTGGCCGACGTCGATACGCCCTGCATCGAGGTGAAGAATTTCTGCAGTACACCGGTCAGGCCAGTGTTGGTGTCCGACAGCATCGCGTCCAGCGGCGTCGCCTGCTTGAGGAAGGCAGCCGATTCGCTGTCCAGCGACGTCGCGGTGTGCAGCTGCGATTCCAGATACGAGTTGTACACCCGGCGCACGTCGGCCAGGGTCGTGCCCGTGCCGATGAAAACGCTGCCGTACTGCTGCGAGGACTTGGTGCCCTGCACGGTTTGCTGACGTGAATAACCGGCGGTGTCGACGTTGGCAATGTTGTTGCCTGTCGTAGCCAGAGAGGACTGGCTGGCCGACAGTCCCGACATCCCGATATTGAGCAAACTCATGGTTCAGACCTTATTACCTGGTGCCTTATAAAGGCGTGGTGGAGACACCCGCCGCAGCGTAGTTTTCAAAACTGTTCATCTGCTTGGCAATTTGCGAAATCTTCGTCGCGTAGTTCGGGTCGGTGGCGTAACCGGCCTTCTGCAACTCGCGTACAAACTGTTCTGGGTTATCGGCCGACTTCAGCACTTCTTGATAGCGATTGTTGCTCTGCAGCAACGTCACCAGATCGTGGAAGCTGTCCTTGTACGAGGCATAGGAACGGAACTCGGCCGTCTCCTTGACCATCGCGCCATTGCGGAACTCGCTGGTGATCGCGCGGGCCGAATCGCCCTTCCAGTTGCTGCTCGCCTTGATGCCGAACAGGTTGTGGCTGCTGCTGCCATCCTGGGCGCGCATGACCGATTTGCCCCAGCCGGTTTCCAGTGCCGCTTGCGCCACCAGATAACGCGGATCGACGCCGATGCGGTCAGCGGCTTCCTTGGCCATCGGCAACATGGTGTTGACGAATTCGTCGGCGGAACTGAAGGCCTTCTTCGCCGGTGCCAGCGGAATCTGCGCCATGGCGCGGCCGTAGACCTGCATCTGCCCGCCAGCGGCTTTCTGCTCTTCAGCACGGGCCAGCCAGTCACCGTTGTACAACGCGCCGGAGCCTGTGACGGCGGTAGTCGTGGCCCGTTGCGGCAAGGCGTTGGTCGCTGCCGCCGCAGTGCTGGCAGTGGCCGCGCTCGGTGCCGACGGCACCAGACCGGCGAGCAAGCGATCGGCCAGTTTCGGCGGCAGCGCCAGACGCCGCTGGTTGATCAGCGCCATGTCGTTGCGATGGGAAATATCGGTGTTGTTCGGCGCATGCACCGAGCGCGATGCCCACAACGGACGCTCGCCGTTGACGCGGGACAGCGGACCGGTGGCGACGGTGCCGGCGGCAATCGGCGTCGGTACGGCGGCGGCCTTGGCCAGCGCTTCCTGCTGCTTGGCGGCGGACGCGGCTGCAGCCTCGCCCGGCGCCATCGGTTTGTTCTTCGACATCTGCCGGATCAGCACATCGGCCAGACCGATACCACCGCCCTCGCGGGACATGGAAACCGCCAGTTGCTGGTCGTACATTTCCTGATACTGCTTGGCCGCCGGCGTGTTCAGCGGGTTGTCCTGACCAAGCGCTTCGGTGGCCGAGCGCATCGACTTGAGCATTTCGCCGAGGAACAGCGACTCGAATTCCTGCGCAACCTTGCGCATGTTTTCGTCGCTGTTCTTGTCGCCGACCTTGAGCTGGTTCAGACGATTGAGGTCGGAGTAGGAACCCGAATCGCTGCTGCTGACCAGACCGCTTTTGCGCATATCCATGGTGGCTGGCCTCAGATCACGATCAGGTCGGCTTGCAATGCGCCGGCCTGCTTCAGAGCTTCGAGAATCGCCATCAGGTCACCCGGTGCTGCGCCGACCTGGTTCACCGCACGGACGATCTCGTCGAGGGTGGTGCCCGGGCCGAACTTGAACATCGGTTTGGCTTCCTGTTCGGCATTCACCCGCGAGCGCGGCACCACGGCAGTCTGGCCGTTGGACAGCGGGCCAGGCTGGCTGACGATCGGGTCTTCGGTGATGGTCACGGTCAGGCTGCCGTGGGTCACGGCGGCTGGCGACACTTTCACGTTCTGGCCGATGACGATGGTGCCGGTGCGCGAGTTGATGATGACTTTCGCCACCGCCTGCCCCGGATCGATTTCGAGGTTTTCCAGGATCGACAGGTAGTCGACGCGCTGGCTCGGATCCAGTGGCGCAGTGACCCGCACCGATCCGCCGTCGATGGCTTGTGCGACGCCGGGGCCGAGCATGTCGTTGACCTTGTCGACGATGCGCTTGGCGGTGGTGAAGTCGGAGCGGTTGAGGTTCAGCGTCAGGCTGTTGCCCTGGTTGAAACCGCTCGGCACCGCACGCTCCACCGAGGCACCGCCGGGGATGCGACCGGCCGACGGAACGTTGACGGTGATCTTCGAACCATCACGGCCTTCAGCGTCGAAACCGCCAACCACGAGGTTGCCCTGAGCGATCGCATAGACGTTGCCGTCGATACCCTTGAGCGGCGTCAGCAGCAAGGTGCCGCCACGCAGGCTCTTGGAGTTACCGATCGAGGATACGGTGATGTCGACCTGCTGACCCGGTTTGGCAAACGCTGGCAGATCGGCGCTCACCGACACCGCCGCGACGTTCTTCAACTGCACGTTGCCCGATCCCGGCGGCACCTTGATGCCGAACTGCGAGAGCATGTTGTTGAAGGTCTGCAGGGTGAACGGAGTCTGCGTCGTCTGGTCACCGGTGCCGTTAAGCCCGACCACCAGGCCGTAACCGATCAACTGGTTGGAGCGCACGCCGGAAATGCTGGCGATGTCTTTCAGCCGCTCGGCGTGTGCGGTGAACGCCGCAGACATCAACAACGCGGCCACCATAAGGCTTTTCAGATTCAACGTAGCCACCTAGAAAGGGAACAGCGGGCTGAGGAAGAAACGGTCGAACCAGCCTGGCTGACTCGTATCGGCAAACGCGCCGGTACCCGAGTAGGTGATGCGCGCATCGGCGACACGGGTCGACGACACGGTGTTGTCGGTCGCGATGTCATCAGCGCGGACCATACCGGCGATGCGCACCAGTTCGTCACCGGTGTTGAGCGTCAGCCACTTCTCGCCACGCACGGCGATGATGCCGTTGGGCAGCACGTCGGCCACGGTCACGGTGATCGAACCGGTCAGGCTGTTGCTCTGCCCGGACTTGGCGTCGCCCTTGGTCGAACGGTCGGCGCTGTAGCCGGCGTTGAGGCTCAGGTCACCGCCACCAATCGGGTTGTTGGTGGTCAGGCTGGAGCCGAACAACGAGGTCAGACCGATCGAGTTATCGCTGTTCTTGTCCATCTGCGAGTTGGCGTTCTTGCTCGCCTGGGTGCGCTCGTTCAGGGTGATGGTGATGATGTCACCGACCCGGAACGCCTTGCGGTCGCTGTACAGGTTCTGCTCGAAGCCGGCCTGATAGATCGAGCCGTTGTTGGCAGCCGCCGGCAACGGTGTGCGCGGCAACACCGGGGCGTAGTAAGGGTCATTGGGCTTGGGCGTCGGGGCGACGCAGCCCGCGAGCGAGACGACCCCACTCAATGCCAGAACAGATACAAAGCGCTTCATGACCCTACCTCACGGTGTTGCTGGCGACCTCAGGCCGCCCCAAAGACTGGATTACAGATTCTGCGTTACGAACGAGAGCATCTGGTCGGCGGTGGAGATCACCTTGGAGTTCATCTCGTAGGCGCGTTGAGTGGTGATCATGTTGACCATCTCTTCAACGGTGCTGACGTTCGAGGTTTCCAGGGTGTTCTGCAGCGTGGTACCGAAACCGTTCAGGCCCGGGGTGCCGATCTGTGGCGCGCCGGAAGCAGCGGTTTCCAGGAACAGGTTGTTGCCCACTGCTTGCAGACCGGCCGGGTTGATGAAGTCGGCGGTCTGCAGGTTGCCGATCACTTGCGAGGCCGGGTTGCCGGCGATGGTGATCGACACGGTGCCGTCACGGCCGACAGTGAAGGTCTGCGCATCGTTCGGGATGATGATCGCCGGTTCCAGCGCGAAACCGCTGGCGTTGACGATCTGGCCATTGGAGTCGAGGTGGAAAGTACCGTCACGGGTGTAGGACGTGGTGCCGTCCGGCTGCAGGATCTGGAAGAAACCGCGACCGTCGATGGCCATGTCCAGCGGCTGCTCGGTGGTTTGCAGGCTGCCGGCGGTGAAGTTTTTCTGGGTGCCGACAATGCGCACACCGGTACCCACTTGCAGACCCGACGGCAGTTCGCTGTCCTGGGTCGACTGGGCGCCTGGCTGACGCTTGATCTGATAGAGCAAGTCCTGGAACTCGGCACGGTCACGCTTGAAACCCGTGGTCGAAACGTTCGCCAGGTTGTTGGAAATGGTGGTCAGGTTGGTGTCCTGGGCGGACAGACCGGTTTTGGCAACCCATAGAGCCGGAAGCATTCGATTCTCCTCGTGCGCCTGTTTTACGGCGCGACGTTCTGATAATTAGCTGATCTGCAAGACCCGAGCCATGGCCTGGTCGTCGTCTTTGGCGGTGTTCATCATCTTGACGTGCAACTCGAACTGCTTGGCCAAGGCCAGCACCGAAGTCATTTCTTCCACGGCATTGACGTTGCTCGACTCAAGGAAACCCGAGACCAGTTTGACGTTGGCGTCGGCTTGCGCCGGCTGGCCGTCCTTGGTGTAAATCGAACCGTCGAGGCCTTTGTTCATGTTCTTGATGTCCGGATTGACCAGCTTGATCCGGTCGACTTCGGCCATGACGCGGGGGCCTTCGCCCATTGCGCGAATGCTGATGGTGCCGTCTTCACCGACTTCGACCTGCTGCTCGGGCGGCACAGCGATCGGGCCGCCATTACCGATCACCGGCATGCCGTTGCCGGCGCGCAGTACGCCGAGGGCGTCGATGTTGAGGCTGCCGGTACGCACGTAGCTTTCACCACCGCTGGGGTTTTGCACGGCGATGAAACCGTTGCCGGATACCGCGACGTCGAGTTCACGACCGGTCTGCACCAGCGAGCCCGGCGTGAAGTCGGTGGCAGGACGTTCGCTCATGGCAAACGCGCGCGCCGGAAAGCTGTCACCGAATACCGGCATCGAACGCGCCTGCTCGAGGTCGCGCTGGAAGCCGTTGGTGGAAATGTTCGCCAGGTTGTTGGCATGCGCCCGCTGCGCCAGTGCGTTCTGGCTGGCGCCGGTCATTGCCACATAAAGGTACTTGTCCACAGTGTTTCCTCTGCATGCCGGACGTTTGCCGCCCACCGCTGTACTGCTCAGCCATAAGCAATTTGCAGACCAACTTTTTATTGGCGGGCGAAGGCCCGGTAAACAGGGGACTTGGGGGGATCGGAGGGGGAATCTGAAATGGGTCGAAGACGAAAAACCGGCGGTGTCATGCCGGTTAGTGGCAATCCTGAGTTCGGCGGGGGATGGAGATCCTGTGGCGAGGGGATTTATCCCCGTTCGGCTGCGCAGCAGTCGCCAAGCCTGCAAATGAGGTCGCTGGGAAGAAAAAGCGGGGCGGCTTCGCCGCCCATCGGGGATAAATCCCCTCGCCACAAAGGCTCTATTTAGCTTTCGGAGGTTTTGCCAACCTCATACTCACGCAACTTGTTGGCAATCGTCGTGTGCGACACACCGAGTCGCTTGCCCAACTGCCGACTGCTTGGATGCTCGGAATACAGCCGTTCCAGCACCGCTTTCTCGAAGCGCCCGACGATCTCATCCAGACTGCCGTCGAGGGAAAAATCGCCAAGCGGCTGACGCACGCCGTAATCCGGCAGGCGAATATGTTCGGCCTTGACCGTGCCGCCGTCGCACAGGGAAACCGCCTGGAACAGCACGTTCTCCAGTTGCCGCACATTGCCCGGCCAGTGGTAATGGCTGAGGCGATCCATCGCCGCCGGGGCCAGTTTCGGCAGCGGACAGCCGATCTGCCGACTGGCCTGGTCGAGAAAGTGTTCAACCAGCGGCGTCAGACCGTCGAGGCACTCGCGCAGCGGCGGGATGTGCAGCGACAGCACGTTCAAGCGGTGATAGAGATCCTGGCGAAACTCGCCGCGCGCGCACAATTCGGACAAGTCCACCTGCGTCGCGCAGATCACCCGCACGTCCAGATACACCTCTTCATCACTGCCGACGCGACGGAAGCAACCGTCCTGAAGAAAGCGCAGCAATTTGACCTGCAGACGCGGACTCATCTCGCCGACGCCATCGAGAAACAGCGTGCCGCCAGCGGTCAATTCGAGCAGGCCAAGCTTGCCTTCGGCCCGCGCGCCTTCGAAGGCACCGGGGCCGTAGCCGAACAGTTCGGTCTCGGCCATCGACTCCGGCAACCCGGCGCAGTTGAGCGCCATCAACGGTGACTGTCCGCGCGGGCTGGCGAGGTGGCAGGCGCGCGCCAGCAATTCCTTGCCAGTGCCGGTTTCGCCTTCTATTAATAGCGGCGCATCCAGCGGCGCCATGCGCCGCGCTTCGCGGACCACAGCGGCCATGACTTTCGAGCTTTGAAAGATGCTGTCGAACCCGCGCAGCTCTTGCTTGCGCACATTGTAGATTCGCTCGCCGACCCGATCGGCGCGGTGCAGCGTCAGCACGGCGCCGGCCATGGCCTCGCTGTCGTCGTGTTCCGATTGCAGCGGCGCGATGTCAGCGAGAAAGATGTCGCCCTTGACCTTGACCCGCATGCCGTTGATTCGCGATTTGTTGGCGCGCACCAATTCCGGCAAATCGAAATCCTCGGCGTAGCGCGACAGCGGAATCCCCGGCACCTCATCGACGCGCACCCCGAGCAACTGCGCCGCCGCGCGGTTGGCCGCAACGATCGAGCCGCCCATGTCGATCGACAGCACCGGAAATTCCAGCGCGCCGAGCAGTGCGTTCAATTCCATGTGCCGGCGTTCGCTGGGCATCAGCCCGACGCGCTTAACCCCGAACACCCCACCGATTGCCTCGAACTTGGGGCGCAACGCCTGGAACTGGATGTTGATCAGGTTCGGGCAGTGCAGGTAGATCGCATTGCCATGCTCACCACCCACCTCGCCGCGTGCGACGTTGATCCCGTACGCCACCAGCAGATTGAGGATGTCACGCAGGATGCCGATGCGATTCTGGCAGTGGACTTTGATGCGCATAGAAAAAGGTCCGACAGGTTTGAAAGATAAACACATGTCCTTGTGGGAGCGAGCCTGCTCGCGAAGGCGCCAGCTCATCCAGTATCGATGTGTCAGACAGACCGCTTTCGCGAGCAGGCTCGCTCCCACAGGGTTCTGTGGCGCGCCCGGGGCAGATGTTTCTGTCGGGGCACGCAGATAGTTGTCAAGATTATGTGACAGTCCCGACCCTTTTCAAACCCGCCAATCACCGTAAATGCGCATTACCCGACAAAGCGTAACGATAACTTTACGAAACAAGCAGAATTTTCCTACGCACACACCGGTCAACATGCTGCACACCCTGTCACTCTCGGGTATTCCTTTAGCCATCGCTGGACATAACAAAAACGAATTTCCTAGCAGGAGAGCAGCATGAAGCAGACGCAATACGTGGCTCGCGAGCCCGATGCGCAAGGTTTTATCGACTACCCCGCCGAAGAACATGCGGTGTGGAACACGCTGATCACTCGCCAGTTGAAGGTGATTGAAGGTCGTGCGTGCCAGGAATATCTGGACGGTATCGAAAAACTCGGTCTGCCCCACGACCGCATCCCGCAACTGGCCGAGATCAACAAAGTCCTCGGCGAGACCACCGGCTGGCAGGTTGCCCGGGTGCCAGCACTGATTCCCTTCCAGACGTTTTTCGAGTTGCTTGCCAGCAAGCAATTCCCCGTCGCCACCTTCATACGTACCCGCGAAGAACTCGACTATCTGCAAGAGCCGGACATCTTTCACGAGATCTTCGGCCACTGCCCGCTACTGACCAACCCCTACTTCGCTGAATTCACCCACACCTATGGCAAGCTCGGCCTGCAGGCGACCAAGGAAGAGCGCGTGTATCTGGCCCGGTTGTACTGGATGACCATCGAATTCGGCCTGGTCGACACCCCGCACGGCAAGCGCATCTACGGCGGCGGGATTCTGTCTTCGCCGAAAGAAACCGTTTACTGCCTGTCGGACGAGCCCGAACATCAGCTCTTCGATCCGCTGGAAGCCATGCGCACGCCGTATCGCATCGACATCCTGCAACCGCTGTACTTCGTCCTGCCCAATCTCAAGCGCCTGTTCGATGTGGCCCATGAAGACATCATGGCCATGGTCCGTCAGGGCATGCAGCTGGGCTTGCACGCGCCGAAATTTCCGCCGAAACCCAAAGCCGCCTGAACCGCGACTTTTGCTGACAATTGCGTCTGTCCGTCGCCGCCACTTTGCTTTAGCGTGACGGCATTGACGGCACACGCGCTTTAATAAAAAACACACTCGTTTTCAGGAATCCACCATGTCGACTTTGAACCAAGCCCACTGCGAAGCCTGCCGCGCCGATGCGCCACAAGTCAGCGACGAGGAACTGCCGATCCTGATCAAGCAGATCCCTGACTGGAACATCGAAGTACGCGACGGCATCATGCAGTTGGAGAAAGTTTTCCTGTTCAAGAACTTCAAACACGCTCTGGCGTTCACCAACGCCGTGGGCGAGATCTCCGAGGCCGAAGGTCACCACCCGGGCCTGCTGACCGAGTGGGGCAAAGTCACCGTGACCTGGTGGAGCCACTCGATCAAAGGCCTGCACCGCAACGACTTCATCATGGCCGCGCGCACTGACGAAGTAGCGAAGACCGCAGAAGGACGCAAGTAATGCACTTCGACGTCATCGGCCGGGTCCCCGGCGACCCGATTCTCGGTTTGATGGAGGCCTATGCTCAGGATGCCAATCCGCGCAAGTTCGACCTTGGCGTTGGCGTCTACAAGGATGCCCAGGGCCTGACGCCGATCCCGGAAGCGGTGAAAATCGCCGAAGCGCGACTGGTCGAAAGCCAGGACACCAAAACCTACATCGGTGGCCACGGCAACCCGCTGTTCGGCAAGGTCATCAATGAGCTGGTGCTCGGTGCCGACTCACAACTGATCACCGAACAACGCGCCGGCGCCACCCAGACCCCGGGCGGCACCGGCGCCCTGCGTCTGGCTGCCGACTTCATCGCCCAATGCCTGCCGGGCAAAGGCGTGTGGTTGAGCAACCCGACCTGGCCGATCCACGAAACCATTTTCGCCGCCGCCAAGGTCAAGGTCAGTCACTACCCTTATGTGGGCAGTGACAATCGCCTCGACGTCGAAGCGATGCTCGCCGTGCTCAAGGAAGTGCCGAAGGGCGACGTGGTGCTGCTGCATGCGTGCTGCCACAACCCGACCGGCTTCGATCTGAGCCATGACGACTGGAAGCGCGTGCTTGAAGTGGTGCGCAGCCGCGATCTGCTGCCGCTGATCGACTTTGCTTATCAGGGTTTTGGCGATGGCCTGGAGCAGGACGCGTGGTCGACCCGGTTGTTCGCGGCACAGCTGCCGGAGCTGTTGATCACCAGTTCCTGCTCGAAGAACTTCGGCCTGTATCGCGACCGTACCGGGGCACTGATCGTCTGCGCGACCAGCGCCGACAAGCTCATCGACATCCGCAGCCAACTGGCCAACATCGCCCGCAATCTGTGGTCGACGCCGCCGGATCACGGCGCGGCGGTGGTCGCGACCATCCTCGCCGATCCAGAGCTGAAAGCGCGCTGGGCCGATGAAGTGGAAGCGATGCGTCTGCGGATCGCCCAGCTGCGCAGCGGTCTGGTCGAAGCGCTGGAACCCCACGGTTTGCGCGAGCGCTTCGCGCACATCGGTGTGCAACGCGGGATGTTCTCCTACACCGGCCTGTCGCCGGAACAGGTGAAAACCCTGCGCGAGCGGCACAGCGTGTACATGGTCAGTTCCGGCCGCGCGAACGTCGCCGGCATCGACGCCACCCGCCTCGCATCGCTCGCGGACGCCATCGCTGACGCCTGCAAATAGCCCCCTATGCTCGTTCCCACGCTCCGCGTGGGAATGCAGCCCGGGACGCTCCGCGTCCCAACAGCGGACGCAGAGCGTCCATTGAGGCGTTCCCACGCAGAGCGTGGGAACGATCAGCAGACCCAGCGCTTGCCTCCCCTGCGGCCATCTGTCGCATTAATTTGAATTAAAAGTCTGATTGTCATTTTTCCTGCTGTATCCTGCGCAGGCTTTGTAAAGCGCGGAGCACCTGATCTATCAACAGACTTAGCGAGGAGCGCACCCATGCACGAGATTCCCAATCTCCCCTTCCCAAGCCTGCACGTACCTGAGCAGACGACCCCGCAACACGCCGGCGCTGAAAAGCCCGAGCCGCAGGAAGCCGCTGACAGCCGCAAAGCCGACAGCGAAGAGTAAGACCCGCCGTACAGACCGTGTGGAAAGCGCTAACATGCGCTTTCCACACTGCCTGAAACCCGAGCCCGCCATGACCGACGAATTCTCCGAAAGCCAAGCTGCCGTGCTGATCGGCGCCACCGAGAAGATGATCGAGATCTGGAATCGCCTCTCGCCCGAGAAGCAAGCTGCCCTGCTCGAACGTTTCGGCAGCGAAGAAAACGCCCTCGCCGCCCTCGTCACCACGCAACTGGTCGCCCCGGCGAAATCGTGAAAGCGCCGCCCGGCAAATAGTTTTACTTTTCCCCGCCCCTGAACGGTTCACGCCGGTATCATAAGCAGCCTATCTAATCTGCTGCTCCCGTGGATCGTTACCCATGTCGTCTATATCCGAGCCCCAGCGTCCGCTGGCGGTTACGCTGCAAGTAGTCTCCATCGTCCTCTTCACCTTTATCGGTTACCTGAACATCGGCATCCCGCTCGCCGTGTTGCCGGGCTATGTCCACAGTGACCTTGGTTTCGGCGCCGTGATCGCCGGGCTGGTGATCAGCGTGCAATACCTCGCCACCCTGCTCAGCCGCCCGTATGCCGGCAAGATCATCGACAACCAGGGCAGCAAACGCGCAGTGATGATTGGCCTCGCTGGTTGCGGCTTGAGCGGTGTGTTCATGCTGATTTCCGCGTGGACGCCGAACCTGCCGCTGCTCAGTCTGATCAGCCTCTTAATTGGCCGTCTGGTGCTGGGCAGCGCGGAAAGCCTGGTCGGTTCCGGTTCGATTGGCTGGGGCATCGGCCGGGTCGGCGCGGCGAATACGGCGAAAGTGATTTCCTGGAACGGCATCGCCAGTTATGGCGCCCTGGCGATCGGCGCGCCGTTCGGTGTGTGGCTGGTAAGCAGGTTGGGGCTGTGGAGCATGGGCGTGAGCATCATCCTCCTCGCTTTGCTCGGTCTGGCGCTGGCATGGCCGAAGACCGCCGCGCCGATCGTCGCCGGTGAACGCCTGCCGTTCATGCATGTGCTGGGCAAAGTCTTCCCCCACGGCTGCGGGCTCGCGCTGGGTTCGATCGGCTTCGGCACCATCGCCACTTTCATCACCCTGTACTACGCGACCCAGCACTGGGACAACGCGGTGCTGTGCCTGAGCCTGTTCGGCGCCAGCTTCATCGGCGCGCGGCTGCTGTTCGGCAACCTGATCAACCGCCTCGGCGGCTTCCGCGTGGCGATTGCCTGCCTGTCGGTGGAAACGTTGGGTTTGTTGTTGCTGTGGATCGCGCCGGATGCGCATTGGGCACTGGCGGGCGCGGCGCTGAGCGGTTTCGGCTTCTCGCTGGTGTTCCCGGCGCTGGGCGTGGAAGCAGTGAATCTGGTGCCGGCCTCGAGCCGTGGCGCGGCGGTCGGTGCCTATTCACTGTTCATTGATTTGTCGCTGGGGATCACCGGGCCGCTGGCCGGGGCGATCGCAGCAGGATTCGGTTTTGCTTCGATCTTCCTGTTCGCAGCCTTCGCTGCGTTGAGCGGACTTGGCTTGAGTGTCTATCTGTATAGGCACACGGCAAAATACCGCGAGGCTTAAAAATCCACTTTGCCGCGCCCGGCCTTGATACTGCCGCGCTTGGTTTTCGACTCCAGCCGACGCTTCTTCGAGCCGAGGGTCGGCTTGGTCGGGCGGCGTTTCTTTTCCACTTTGGTGGCGCTGAGAATCAGCTCGACCAGCCGCTCCAGCGCATCGGCGCGGTTGGCTTCCTGGGTGCGATATTGCTGCGCCTTGATGATCAGCACGCCGTCGCTGGTGATACGGCTGTCACGCAGCGCCAGCAGGCGTTCCTTGTAGAACTCCGGCAATGACGAGTTGGGAATGTCGAAGCGCAAGTGCATGGCGCTGGAGACCTTGTTGACGTTCTGCCCACCGGCGCCCTGCGCGCGGATGGCGGTCAATTCGATCTCGGCATCCGGCAGATGCACATTGTTGGAAATCACCAGCATGGAAAAGCGTCCGTAATCAGAGCGTGCAGGATAACCCGATTCACTCAACCTCTGTGGGAGCGAGCCTGCTCGCGAAGGCGGTGTGTCAGTCGATGCAGATGTTTCTGATGGACCGCTTTCGCGAGCAGGCTCGCTCCCACAGGGTTCGGTGTGATGTCAGATTTTTCCATTTCAAAACAACAAACCCGGCACTCTGGCCGGGTTTGTCGTTTCTGCCTGCGAGGTTATTTCGCGGTCGCAGCCACCACCGGCTGCACACTGCGCTTGTTCTTGATCAGGTAGCAGACCCACATGAACACCACCCACACCGGAATCGCGTACACCGAGATCTGAATTCCCGGGATCAGCAGCATCACGCCGAGGATGAACACCACGAACGCCAGGCAGACGAAGTTGCCGTACGGGTACCAAAGCGCCTTGAACAGCGGCGTCTGTCTGGTCTGGTTCATGTGCTGGCGGAACTTGAAGTGCGAGTAGCTGATCATCGCCCAGTTGATCACCAGCGTCGCAACCACCAGCGACATCAGCAGTTCCAGCGCATGTTGCGGGATCAGGTAGTTGAGCAACACGGCAACCAGCGTCACTGCTGCCGACGCCAGAATCGAACGCACCGGCACGCCGCGCTTGTCGATCTTCGCCAGGCCTTTCGGCGCATCGCCCTGCTCGGCCATGCCCAGCAGCATGCGGCTGTTGCAGTAGGTGCCGCTGTTGTATACCGACAGCGCGGCGGTCAGCACGACGAAGTTGAGGATGTGCGCGGCGGTGTTGCTGCCGAGCATCGAGAACACCTGCACGAACGGGCTGCCGCTGTACGAATCGCCCGACGCATTGAGAGTTTCCAGCAGGCTGTCCCAAGGAGTCAGCGACAGCAGGATCACCAGCGCGCCGATGTAGAAAATCAGGATGCGGTAGATCACCTGGTTGATCGCTTTCGGAATCACGGTTTTCGGCTTGTCGGCTTCAGCGGCGGTGAAACCGAGCATTTCCAGACCGCCGAAGGAGAACATGATGATCGCCATGGCCATCACCAGACCGCTCACCCCATTGGGGAAGAAACCGCCGTGGGACCACAGGTTGGAGACCGAGGCTTGCGGGCCGCCGTGGCCGCTGACCAGCAGGTAGCTGCCCAGCGCGATCATGCCGACGATGGCCACGACCTTGATGATCGCAAACCAGAATTCGGCTTCACCGAAGACTTTGACGTTGGCCAGGTTGATCGCGTTGATCAGCACGAAGAATGCTGCCGCGGAGACCCAGGTCGGGATGTCCGGCGCCCAGTAATGGATGTACTTGCCGACCGCTGTCAGCTCGGACATGCCCACCAGAATGTACAGAATCCAGCAGTTCCAGCCCGAGAGGAAACCGGCGAAACCGCCCCAGTATTTGTGGGCGAAGTGGCTGAAGGAACCGGCCACCGGCTCTTCGACGATCATTTCGCCGAGCTGGCGCATGATCATGAAGGCGATGAAGCCGCAAATGGCGTAGCCGAGGATCATCGACGGGCCGGCGGATTTCAGTACCCCGGCAGAACCGAGGAACAATCCGGTACCGATCGCGCCACCGAGGGCGATCAGTTGAATATGGCGATTTTTCAGGCCGCGCTTAAGCTCGCCTGATTGCGAGGGTTGTCCACTCATGAAAAAGGTCTCACGCAAGGTTTGATGATGTTCAGTAGACGTTGCTGCAAGGTTGCGATTTCAGGCAGCCCCGATCAAACCCCAGCGCAGGCACCAGGAGTTCAGCTCATTTACAACGGTCATGCGTCACCTGTTTGTTTTTATCTGTGACGAAATCGAACCCGGCACGCTTGTGGCGCGGCGGAGTGAACAAGGCGGATAGCCTCGAGATTTTTGCGATTACGCAGAGGGTCACAGTTAAAACGCGGCGCATTGTACACCGCTAACCCCCTGCTGCCAGACCCGCCTGATCAGCGTGTCGGTTGCCGGGATTGCACGTGTCCGCCTCGACAGTGCCGAGCGGCTGCAAAATATGAGTCAGGCCTTTGCAGGCCATCGACGGGGACGAGGAAAAAACCGTCCCACGGGGAGAAGTGGAAATCAGTCGCGGCGTTCATTGCGCCTCCTTCTTGTTATTCGCCTGCACGACAGGCATGGGGCGCATCACACCCTGCCTGAAGGCTGGAAACAAGCGCGCCAGAGCCTTGCGCGGCAGCTGTTCTCCCGGCTTACGGAAGCTTTTCCTTACAACCGATGCGGAGGCGGGAAATCACCGCTCCGGCGGGGTCTTTTCGTCACGTTTTGTTTACAACGCGTAACGAATATTTTCCGAATCAGAAATTTCCGAAGGACGTCTGCATATTGACGGTAGCTAGCTTGCTATCAATTTCGCCTGCCTAGTTTTTTGTTTTCAAATAAGAAAACCGATCCTGAAAAACAGAACAAAAAGTCTATTTAAAAATTAAATGGATAAAATTTTGCATTACGAAAAAGCCTCAACTAGGTTTTTCACGTCTCACCGGCCACCTCGACCGGTCAGTCATAAACCGTGAAATTCTCTAGGAGATCGACCATGCAAGCACTGGAAAAAGACTTGGATACCGAACTGCAACTGGACGAATGGTTTGAAGCGCCAACCCATGAGGCCGCTGTGGAAATGATGCAAGCCGACGCGGTGGTTCCGTTCGGCACGGCGATGTGGCCTCTGTAAGACATCCCGGGCAGGCACGGTCCGGCCGGTCGTGCCTGCCGCTTCATTCCCCGGTCAGTCAGGGAGGATTCATGGACAAGCCCCGCGCCATCTCGCATTTCCTTTACTACCTCGAACATCACCCTGCCCTCGCCGGCCTCGACTCGGCGAAGGTCATGCTGGGCCACACCGCCGATTACGAAGTCCTGACCGGCGCCATTGCCGAACAGGCCGGCGAGCATCCGCGCTTCCAGTTCAGCGCTCGGCGTCTGGACCTGGAAAGTACCGCAGCGCTGTCCGAGGCAATTGCCGACAGCGATCTGTACATTTTCTTCTACGACTCTTCCACCCTGCCCAACCCACGCCCCGACGGCCCGGAATTCGTCCGCGCACTGCAAGCGGTGATGGCGGAAAACTGGAAGAAGTCGCTGCTGTTCAAGGATTACGGCGACTATTTCTACGACACCTTCAGCATCACCCCGCAACGCATCGCCGGACTCAACAGTCACTTGATCCAGCGCATGTCCCAGGCGACCACGCTGAGTTTCAAGGATGACCACGGCTCATGGTTCGAAACGCCGATGAGCAGCATCAAGAAGTGGACCGACATCAACGGCGTCGGCAACTTCGACCTCGCCCCCGGCGAAATCGCCACCCATAGCGAAGCTATCAACGGCCATGTGAAGTTCAAGGGCACCTTCCTCAGCACTATCCCCTTCGCGCGCAAGTACGGCGTGCTGGAATCGCCGCTGGAGCTGTGGATCGAGAACTCGACCATCAGCCGCATCGCCACCGACGTGCCGGGGCTGGAGCATGATTTCAACAAATACCTGGATGCCAACCCGTCGAACCGGCGGATTGAGGAGTTGGGGATTGGCACAAACGAAGGCGTGAAGGATCTGTATGCGCGCAATGCCGGGTTTGAGGAGCGGCATTGTGGGTTGCATCTCGGATTAGGCGGTGGCGCCAAGGGCAGTCATCACCTGGACCTGATCTTTTCTGGCGGGGTGTTGGCGCTGGATGACAAGCCGGTTTTCGATGGCCGATTTGTGTTTTAGGCGACTGACGCCTTCGCGAGCAGGCTCGCTCCCACAGGGATTTATGTTCGACGCGACTCCAATGTGGGAGCGAGCCTGCTCGCGAAGAGGCCCAATCAGACGCTACATGAGTTTCGCCAGACGAAAAAAAACGCCAACCCTGAGGTTGGCGTTTTTGCTTCAGCTTGTAGCTTGCAGCTAGTAACTCACAGCTGCCTTATTCCGGTTTCTTGCGACCGAAACCCGGGCGCTGACCGGAACCAGCCGGTGCGCCGCGACGCTTGCCCGAGGGCTTGTCGCCGTCGACCAGTTTGATCCCCGGACGCTTCGGCGCCGGTTTGGCCGGGCGCTTGTTGGTGGTGTCGGCTGGACGATCCGCTACCGGCGTACCGCGACCGGCAGGAGCGCCGCGTTCGCCACGCTCAGTACGGCCATTGGCCGGACGCGGTGCGCGCTCGCCGTCACGGGCGACTGGCTTGCGACCTGGACGCTCGCCTTCGATCTGCGGCTCACGGCTCGGGCGCGGCGCGGTCGGTGCGCCGGCGGCTGGACGCAGGGTGCGTACGCGCTCGGTCTTGGCCATCGGCCGCGACGATTTGCGCTGCATGCGTTCGAGTTTGTCCTTGCTCTTGGCGTTCAGCTGCGGCATTGCCACCGGCGTCAGGCCGACTTCGGCGCTGAGGACGTCGACTTCGTACTGGCTCATTTCGCGCCAGCGGCCCATCGGCAGGTCGGAGTTGAGGAACACCGGACCGAAACGCACGCGCTTCAGACGGCTGACCACCAGACCCTGCGATTCCCACAGACGACGCACTTCACGGTTGCGCCCTTCCATGACCACGCAGTGGTACCAATGGTTGAAGCCTTCACCGCCCGGCGCCTGTTGAATGTCGGTGAAACGCGCCGGGCCGTCTTCCAGCACCACGCCGGCCTTCAGGCGTTCGATCATCTCGTCGTCGACTTCACCGCGTACACGCACGGCGTACTCGCGGTCCATCTCGTAGGACGGGTGCATCAGACGGTTGGCCAGCTCACCGTCAGTGGTGAACATCAGCAGACCGGTGGTGTTGATGTCGAGACGGCCGATGTTGATCCAGCGGCCTTCTTTGGGGCGCGGCAGCTTGTCGAACACGGTCGGACGGCCTTCCGGGTCGTCACGGGTGCAGATTTCGCCGTCGGGCTTGTTGTACATGATCACGCGGCGCACCGACTCGGCGGCCTCTTCGCGTTTGATCACTTTGCCATCGATGGTGATGGCGTCGTGCATGTCGACGCGCAGGCCGAGGGTGGCGTCTTTGCCATTGACCTTGATCCGGCCCTGGCTGATCCAGGATTCCACGTCACGGCGCGAGCCGACGCCGATACGGGCGAGGACCTTCTGCAGCTTTTCGCCTGCTGGGCCGATTTCCTGGTCGTCTTTCTGATTGATGTCACTCATCTGGGCACCTCCCGGTGTGGTCTGTTCAGGCGGCGCCTGAAGTATTGAAAACTGGGTCCAGGCCGAAGGGATCGGCGAAGGGTCGCGAATCATACGCGGATGTGCGCCGTCGCGCATCAGAGACTAGCTGATCGATTGCCGGTTATTTCTTTTTCCGCCGACCGGCACCACCGAGTTTGATCAGGCGCAGCGCGGCTTCGGCCAGCACGGTGCGCTTGTCGTCCTTGTCGAGTTTCTTCCAGGCCTTGATCTCGCGCTTGCTGCGACCGCAACCCAGGCAGATGTCGTCGGAGAATTTGCAGAGGCTGATGCAGGGGTCTTTGGTTGAGCTCATCGCAATCTCCAGAACGACATTTCACCCTGTGGGAGCGGGCTTGCCCGCGATAGCGGAGTGTCAGTCAACATCATTGGATCTGACCCACCGCTATCGCGGGCAAGCCCGCTCCCACAAGGATCCGGATCAATCGTCGAACTCGCGCCGTTCGGCTTCGATCGCCTCGGCCAGTGCGCGGGCTTCGGCTTCTTCTTCGCTGAGTTCCGGTTCAGGCTGTTCGAGGGCGGCGACAGCGGCCAGGAGCTTCTCGCGGGCCTCGGCGACACCGAGAATGTCTTCTTCCGGTTCGGCGTCAGGCGCCGCTTCAAGTTCAACTTCAGCTTCAACAACCGGCGCGATGATCTCAGGCTCAGACACCGGCGCTTCGCCATCCACCGCATCACGCAGCAAGTCGTCAAAGTCGGTTTTGATGCCTTCTTCCATGCTGTCCAGCTCCAGCAGCAGGGAATGGAAACTGGTTTCTTCTTTCTCCTCCTCCGGCTCGGCGCTGGCGTCGGCCAGTTCCTGCAGACTCTGCGGCACCGGCGCGTCGTCGAAGTCGAGCACCGGTTCGGCTTCCATCTCGCGCAGTTCGGCCAGCGGCGGCAGGTCTTCGAGGTTTTTCAGGTTGAAGTGGTCGAGAAACGCCTTGGTCGTGGCGAACATAGCCGGTTTGCCCGGCACGTCCCGATAGCCGACGACGCGGATCCACTCACGCTCGAGCAAGGTCTTGACGATGTTGCTGTTGACCGCCACGCCACGCACGTCTTCGATCTCGCCACGGGTGATCGGCTGGCGATAGGCGATCAGCGCGATGGTCTCCAGCAACGCACGGGAATAGCGCTGCGGGCGTTCTTCCCACAGACGGCCGACCCACGGTGAAAACTTCTCGCGGATCTGCAAGCGATAGCCCGACGAGACTTCCTTGAGTTCAAAGGCGCGGCCCTCGCAGGACTTGCCGAGCAGGGTCAGGGCTTTCTTGAAGACCGCCGGCTCCGGCCGCTCGCCTTCTTCAAACAGTTCATACAGGCGCTCAAGGGATTGCGGCTTTCCCGAGGCCAACAGAAAGGCTTCAAGCAGGGACGCCAGCTCGCGGGGTTCAGTCAGGTTCATACAGGGACTCGTTATTCGGCTCGGGCTCGCACGTGGATCGCGGCGAACGGCTCATTCTGCACCAGCTCGACCAAGGATTCCTTGACCAGTTCAAGGATCGCCATGAAGGTCACCACCACACCCAGGCGGCCTTCTTCAGCGGTGAACAGCTCGACAAACGGCACGAAGCCGCCGCCCTTGAGCCGTTCCAGCACATCGCTCATGCGTTCGCGGGTGGACAGCGCTTCGCGACTGACCTGGTGGCTTTCGAACATGTCGCCACGGCGCAGCACCTCGGCCATGCACATCAGAATCTCTTCCAGCGCGACGTCGGGCAACAGCTTGCGCGCCCGCGCTTCCGGGGCGTCGAGCTTGGGCACGATCACATCGCGGCCGACCCGGCTCAACCCATCGATACCTTCGGCAGCAGCCTTGAAACGCTCGTATTCCTGCAAGCGGCGGATCAATTCGGCGCGTGGATCGTCTTCTTCATCTTCGACGGTTTCAGCGCGCGGCAGAAGCATGCGCGACTTGATCTCGGCGAGCATCGCCGCCATCACCAGATATTCGGCAGCCAGTTCCAAGCGCACCGATTGCATCAACTCGACATAGCCCATGTACTGGCGGGTGATTTCCGCCACTGGGATGTCGAGGATATTGATGTTCTGTTTGCGGATCAGGTACAGCAGCAGGTCGAGCGGGCCTTCGAAGGCTTCAAGAAAGACTTCCAGCGCATCGGGCGGGATGTACAGGTCCAGCGGCATTTCCATGACCGCCTGACCATAGACCATCGCGAACGGCAGTTCCTGCTGGGCGCCGGCCTGGGGATCGACCACGGTTTCCACTGCGGACATTCAGGCCTCGACCATGAACGGCGTCGGATCGCCGCAACCGACGCGGACCACTTCCGGGTCGTCGCCAGTCAGGTCAATCACCGTCGAGGCCTTGATGCCGCCAAAGCCGCCGTCGATGATCAGATCGACCTGGTGCTCGAGCAACTGGCGCATTTCGTAGGGATCGGTAAGTGGGTCTTCATCGCCGGGCATGATCAGCGTCACGCTCATCAGCGGCTCGCCGAGTTCGGCCAGCAGCGCCAGCGCGATCGGATGGCTTGGCACGCGCAGGCCGATGGTGCGTTTTTTCGGATGCAGCAACAGGCGCGGCACTTCGCGGGTGGCGTTGAGAATAAAGGTGTAAGGCCCCGGCAGGTGCGCCTTGAGAATGCGGAAGGTGCCGGTGTCGATCTTGGCGTAATTGCCCAGTTGCGACAGGTCGCTGCAGATCAGCGCGAAGTTGTGCTTTTCATCGAGCTGACGCAGACGTCGCACACGCTCGATGGCGGTCTTGTCGCCGATCTGGCAACCAATGGCGTAGGACGAGTCCGTGGGATAAATCACCACCCCGCCTTTGCGGATGATCTCGACCGCCTGTTTGATCAGGCGCGCTTGCGGGTTTTCCGGATGTATCTGGAAAAATTGACTCACATTCTCTACCTGTTCAGACGGCGGCAATATCTGTGTCATGTTTGAACCGACACCACAGGGGTGGAAGGTCCTCGGGAACCGGCCGGTACTGGCCGATCTCGGACCAGCCGCCAGGGCCATGGAAGTCACTGCCGGCGCTGACCAGCAGACCGAACTCACGGGCAAGGATCGCCAGGCTGCCCACCTGTTCTGCGGGCTGATGGCCATTGACCACCTCGATAGCATGCCCGCCTGCTTGAATATAGTCGGCAATCAGCTTTCGGCGCTTGCTACGCGTGAAATCGTAGTGCCATGGATGCGCCAGGCTGACCCAGGCACCGGCGGCGCGCAGGGTGCCGACAGTGTCTTCCAGCGTCGGCCAGTGCAGTTTGACGTCGCCGAGTTTGCCGGCGCCGAGCCATTTGCGGAACGCCTCGGCGCGATCCTTTACATAACCTTCTCGCACCATCCAGTCGGCGAAATGCGGCCGGGCCGGCGCGTTGCCGCTGTCGCCCAGTTCCTGCTGGATCTGCCGGGCGCCGTCGAGGGCACCGGGCATCCCCTTGAGTGCGAGCTTGCGGCTTATTTCTTCCGACCGCAGCCAGCGGCCATCGTGCAATTTGGCGATCGCTTCCACTAACGGCGCAGCGTTGACGTCGAAGCCGTAACCCAGCACGTGAATAGTCGCCCCGCCCCAGGTGCAGGACAATTCGACGCCGTTGACCAGTTGCATGCCCAACTCGGTGGCGGCAGCACGCGCCTCGGCGAGCCCCTCAAGAGTGTCGTGGTCGGTCAACGCCAGGACTCGCACGCCGTTTTCGAACGCACGCGCAACCAGAACCGCAGGCGCCAGGGCGCCATCGGAGGCCGTGCTGTGGCAGTGCAAATCAACATTCACGGGGAGTTGTAACCTCAAATCAGCTGGCGCTATCGCGCGCCCATATGTTTGTTATTATGCCGCCACATCCAGCTTCTGGCTCTCACTGTGAAACAATTCATCGATTTCATCCCGCTTCTGCTGTTCTTCATCGTTTACAAACTTGATCCACGGGTCGTCGACATTGCCGGCCAGCAAGTGACCGTAGGCGGTATCTACAGCGCCACGGCGATGCTGATCATCAGTTCCCTGGTGGTGTACGGCGCGCTGTTCATCAAGCAGCGCAAGCTGGAAAAGAGCCAGTGGCTGACGCTGATCGCCTGTCTGGTATTCGGCAGCCTGACGCTGGCCTTCCACAGCGAAACCTTCCTGAAATGGAAAGCGCCGGTGGTCAACTGGCTGTTCGCTGCGGCGTTCATCGGTAGCCACTTCATCGGCGATCGCTTGCTGATCAAACGCATCATGGGTCACGCGCTGACCCTGCCGGACCCGGTCTGGACCCGCCTGAACATCGCCTGGATCGCGTTCTTCCTGTTCTGCGGCGCCGCCAACCTGTTCGTCGCTTTCACCTTTCAGAGCATCTGGGTCGACTTCAAGGTGTTCGGCAGCCTGGGCATGACCGTGCTGTTCCTGGTCGCACAGGGCGTTTACCTGTCGCGCCATCTGCATGACACCGATACCACAACGCCAAAAACCGAGGACTGACATGCTCTACGCCATCATTGCCACCGACGTTGCCAACTCGCTCGAAGCTCGCCTGTCCGCGCGCCCGGCGCATCTGGAACGCCTGCAAGCGCTCAAGGGCGAAGGCCGCATCGTGCTGGCCGGCCCGCACCCGGCGGTCGACAGCAATGATCCGGGCGCAGCGGGGTTCACCGGCAGCCTGATCGTCGCCGAGTTCGACTCCCTCAGCGCCGCTCAGGCCTGGGCCGATGCCGACCCGTACATCGCCGCTGGCGTTTACGCCAATGTGATCGTCAAGCCGTTCAAGCAAGTCCTGCCTTAAGTCCTGCCACGCGATGAACCTTCTCGGTTCATCGCGCTCTCAATCGCTCATTATTCTCGTTTGCCTGCCGACAACCTGCCCAATATCCATTTGGAAACAGGTGTCGCGATGCGCAAGGGTCCGTTGTGTCTGATGTTGCTCACGTTGTCGATCATGGCCCCCGCCCATGGTGAGGAAACCACCGAAGGCGGCAGCTCCACGCCATTGTCATTGAGCGCCGGCAGCCAGATCACCGAGCTGCAGCAGCGGCTGAAGGCCAGTGAACAGCAGCGCGAAGAACTGAACAAACAACTGCAAAATGCCGACAACACTCGCGAAAGCGCCCAGCTCGCCCGGCTGCGCCAGGAGAACCAGCGTCTGAAGCTGCAACTCAAGGAAGCCCAGGCCAGCCCGCTGCCGCGTTTGCTGACCGATCAACAGCAGTGGTTCGTCACTGGCGCCGGGGTAGCGCTATTGGCGCTGCTCTGCGGTATCTTTGCCAGCGGTGCAAGCCGAAAACGTCGGCAATGGCTAAATTGAGTGAGTCATGAGCGAGCTGTTATTGATTGATGATGACCAGGAGTTGTGCGAACTCCTGAGTAGCTGGTTGAGCCAGGAAGGCTTCCAGGTGCGCGCCTGCCACGACGGCCAGAGCGCCCGCAAGGCGTTGGCCGAAACCGCCCCGGCGGCGGTAGTGCTGGACGTGATGCTGCCCGACGGCAGCGGTCTGGAACTGCTCAAGCAATTGCGCAACGACCACGCCGACCTCCCGGTGCTGATGCTATCAGCGCGTGGCGAACCGCTGGACCGCATCCTCGGCCTCGAACTGGGCGCCGACGATTACCTAGCCAAACCCTGCGACCCCCGCGAACTGACCGCGCGCCTGCGTGCCGTGTTGCGCCGCAGCCACCCGGCAGCCGTTTCGACGCAGCTCGAGCTGGGCGACCTGAGTTTCAGCCCGGTGCGCGGCGTGGTCAGCATCGACGAAAAAGAACTGACCCTGACCGTCTCCGAAAGCCGCCTGCTCGAAGCCCTGCTCAAACAGCCGGGCGAGCCGCTGGACAAACAGGAACTGGCGCAACTGGCCCTCGGCCGCAAGCTGACCCTGTACGACCGCAGCCTCGACATGCACGTCAGCAACCTGCGCAAAAAAATCGGCCCCCACCCCGACGGCCGCCCGCGCATCGTTGCGCTGCGTAGCCGTGGTTACTACTACAGCCTGTAAAACCATCTTGTTCCGTGTACAAGCTGCCCAAGGCGGCGATCTTCAGGCTGCAGGACGCAGAGCGTCCTCGGCTGCATTCCTACGCAGAGCGTGGGAACGATCAGATCGCAGCCTTCAGCACCTCCTGCACTGGATATGTGTAAGGCCGGGCACGAAACGTCTTTACCGAAGCTTTACGCTGCGCTGACCGCCGTTGACCTTGATCTGCGTAATCTGCACTCATCCGGAACGTACCGGGAACGAGACAAGGAGATACACCATGCGCAAGACTCTTATCGCTCTGATGTTCGCTGCCGCTCTGCCAACCGTGGCCATGGCCATGCCGCAGGATGGCGGTCCGCTGGGTGGTCCGCTGGATGGCCCGCGCCACGGCGGTCAGATGCACGGTGGCATGCACGACAAAGGCCCGTACAGCCAGCTCGACCTGACCCGCGAACAGCGCGAGCAGATTCGCAAGATCATGGGCGAGCAGATGCACGAGCGTAAGCAGGTGGTCGACAAGTACCTGGAAAAACTCTCGCCGGCCGACCAGAAAGCCATGAAGGACGAGATCGCGGCCAACCACAAGAAAGCCGAGTCCGATGTCCGCGCACTGCTCAAACCCGAGCAACAGAAGCAGTTCGACGAAATCCAGAAGAAACGCGCCGAACGCCGCGCCGAGTGGGCCGAGTTCAAGGCCTGGAAAGCGCAGCAGGCACAAAAGGCGCAATAATGGCTTGACCCTGGGCCCGACGACTCACATCGTCGGGCCTGTTCCATTCAAATCGAATGTGGGAGCGAGCCTGCTCGCGAAGGCGGTGTATCAGCCAGCAATGGATTGACTGACACTACGCCTTCGCGAGCAGGCTCGCTCCCACATTTGAACGGTGTGTTTTTTGAGGATTTTCTGTGCGTTCACTGTTCTGGCGGATTCTTGCGAGCTTCTGGCTGGCCATCGCTCTGGTAGCCGGGCTGTCGATTCTGCTCGGGCACATGCTCAATCAGGACGCATGGATTCTCAGCCGCCATCCCGGCCTCAACACGCTGGCGGCGGAATGGACGCAGACTTACGAAACCCAAGGCGAAGAAGCCGCCCAGGACATCCTCGAACAACGTAAACGCCAGTATCACATCGACGTTCAGGTGCTCAACGAAACCGGCGATCCGGTGGTGCGTGGCACCTTCCCGCGCCGCGCCGCAGCATTCGAGGCGCGGCAGAACAACGACGATCGCCGCCTGCCGTGGCGGCGCCTGACCGACGAAATCACCAGCGAAAAAACCGGTGACACCTACCTGTTCATCTACCGCATCCCGCACCCGGAACTCGACGCCTGGCACCGCGAAAGTCTGCTCTGGCCACTGAGTGCGCTGGGTATTGCGCTGGTGGTGCTGACCCTGTTCAGTTTGCTCGTGACTTTCTCCATCACCCGCCCGCTCAGTCGCTTGCGCGGCGCGGTGCATGATCTGGGGCAGACGACTTATCAGCAGAACAGTCTGGCGAAACTCGCCAACCGCCGCGACGAATTCGGCGTGCTGGCCACCGATTTCAACCGGATGGGCGCGCGCCTGCAAAGCCTGATCGGCAGTCAGCGCCAGTTGCTGCGCGATGTCTCCCATGAACTGCGCTCACCACTGGCGCGCCTGCGCATCGCGTTGGCTTTGGCCGAGCGCGCCAACCCTGAAGAGCGCGAAAAACTGTGGCCACGCCTGACCCGCGAATGCGATCGGCTGGAGGCGTTGATCAGTGAAATTCTGGTGCTGGCGCGAGTCGATGCCGACAATGCCAGCGCTGAAGAAGTCGACCTGAATGCGTTGCTCGCCACACTGCAAAAGGATGCGCAGTTGGGCTCTCCCGAGCAGACCGTACGCCTGCAAGCTGAGTCACAACTGAATCTCAAAGGCTGGCCGACGATGATCGAGCGCGCCGTGGATAATCTGCTGCGCAACGCCCAGCGCTTCAACCCGAGCGATCAGCCAATCGAATTGCAGGCTGCGCGGCAGGGAGAGCGGATTGTCATCAGCGTGCGCGACCACGGGCCGGGGGTGCAGACCGAACATCTGAGTCAGTTGGGCGAGCCGTTCTACCGGGCGCCGGGGCAGACCGCTGCCGGTCATGGCCTGGGGCTGGCGATTGCCAAACGCGCGGCGGAACGGCATGGCGGCACGCTGACGCTGGCCAATCATCCGCAGGGCGGCTTTGTGGCGAGTCTGGAATTGCCGCTGGTACCGGGAGTCGTGGTCCAGCCCTGAAAAAGCCCCTCACCCCAACCCTCTCCCGGAGGGAGAGGGGGCCGAGCGAGTTGTCTGCCGTTGTGCATCGACCTTATGGATTCGCAGAAACCAGACGTCGGTATCCCGACGCTGGATTCAGCGAAGGACGCTCAGGTCGGTGTAATTCCAAAGCATCCCCCAATCAGTCCCCTCTCCCTCTGGGAGAGGGTTAGGGTGAGGGGCTTTTGATCTTCAGACCTTACCTGGCCAGGCGCTGACGAACTCAGCCAGATCAACCTTCTCCGCCACGCGCGGCTCTTTCTGCGGCGTGCCGAGATAGAGGAACGCGATCACCTCCTCGCCTTCCACCAGCCCCAGGCCTTCGGCCACATGCTTGGAGTACGCCAGATCCCCGGTGCGCCACACCGCGCCAATCCCCTGCGCATACGCCGCGAGCAAAATCCCGTGGGCCGCACAGCCGGCCGTGAGCAGTTGCTCGGCCTTCGGGTATTTCACGTGTTCCTGCAATTTCGCGATCACCACAACCACCAGCGGTGCCCGCAACGGGCCGTTGCGCGCCTTGTCGATCATCGCTTCGGTGACTTCGCCGCCCTGCTGGCGGGCCGCCTCGGCCAGCAACTCGCCCATTTGCTCACGCGCTGCGCCTTCGACGGTCAAAAAACGGTACGGCTGCAAGTGCCCGTGATCCGGGGCACGCAAGGCCGCGCCGAACAGGGCTTCGCGCTGCTCGGCAGTAGGGGCCGGTTCGACCAGGCGGGGAACGGAAACACGGTTGAGCAACGCGTCGAGAGCCTGCATCGGCCACCTCCTTTGAAAAATGTGCAGCTATTCTAGCTGCAACTGCGCAGCGCCTGCCGGTTTACATGCCTTGCCCCGCAGGTAGAATGGCGCCCTTGTTCAATCAGCCCGAGCGGATTTCATGGCGTTGCCGACCTTACGGATCATTGGTTTTATCATCGGCATCTTCCTGATAACCCTGGCTGTGGCCATGGTTGTGCCGATGGCCACGCTGGTGATTTTCGAGCGCACCAGCGATCTGCCGTCGTTCCTCTGGGCGAGCATGATCACCTTTGTCGCCGGCCTCGCTCTGGTGATACCCGGCAGACCGGAACACATTCACCTGCGCCCGCGCGACATGTATCTGCTGACGGTCAGCAGCTGGCTGGTAGTGTGCATTTTCGCCGCGCTGCCGTTTCTGCTGACCCAGCACATCAGCTACACCGACTCGTTCTTCGAAAGCATGTCCGGCATCACCGCCACCGGTTCCACGGTGCTCAACGGCCTGGACAACATGTCGCCGGGGATTCTGATGTGGCGGTCGCTGCTGCACTGGATCGGCGGCATCGGCTTTATCGGCATGGCGGTGGCGATTCTGCCGCTGCTGCGCATCGGTGGCATGCGCCTGTTCCAGACCGAATCCTCCGACCGTTCGGAGAAGGTCATGCCGCGTTCGCACATGGTGGCGCGGTTGATTGTGGCGGCCTACGTCGGCATCACCATTCTCGGCAGCCTGGCGTTCTGGTGGGCCGGGATGAGCCCGTTCGATGCGATCAACCACGCGATGTCGGCGATTTCCACCGGTGGTTTCTCGACTTCCGACCAGTCGCTGGCGAAGTGGACGCAACCGGCAGTTCATTGGGTGGCGATTGTCATCATGATCCTCGGCAGCCTGCCGTTCACCCTCTACGTGGCGACGCTGCGCGGCAACCGCCGTGCGTTGATCAGGGATCAACAGGTGCAGGGTTTGCTGGCGATGTTGCTGGTGACCTGGCTGGTGCTCGGCACCTGGTACTGGTGGACCACCAAGCTGCATTGGCTGGAAGCGCTGCGGCATGTGGCGCTGAACGTGACCTCGGTGGTCACCACCACCGGTTTCGCCCTAGGTGACTACAGCCTGTGGGGCAACTTCTCGCTGATGCTGTTTTTCTATCTGGGCTTTGTCGGCGGTTGCTCCGGCTCAACGGCGGGCGGGATCAAGATTTTCCGTTTCCAGGTCGCCTACATCCTGCTCAAGGCCAACCTTAATCAGCTGATCCACCCGCGCGCGGTGATCAAACAGAAGTACAACGGTCACCGCCTCGACGAAGAAATTGTCCGTTCGATCCTGACTTTCTCGTTCTTCTTCGCCATCACCATCTGCGTGATCGCGCTGCTGCTGTCGCTGCTCGGAGTCGACTGGATGACCGCACTGACCGGTGCCGCCAGCACCGTGTCCGGCGTCGGCCCGGGTCTGGGCGAAACCATCGGCCCGGCCGGCAACTTCGCGACGTTGCCGGATGCGGCGAAGTGGATTCTGTCGTTCGGCATGCTGCTCGGCCGACTGGAGATCATTACGGTGTTTGTGCTGTGTATTCCGGCGTTCTGGCGTCATTGACCGCGTCCGGCACCTGCGTCAGGCGCAAGCGGTACTCGCCGGGCGTGGTGTCGAACCAGCGGCGGAACGCGCGGAAGAAGTTGCTCGGGTCGGCAAAGCCCAACAGGTAGGCGATTTCCAGCAAGGTCATGCTCGGTTGCGCCAGATATTGCTCAGCCAGCTCGCGCCGGGTGTCGTCGAGCAACTGCTGAAAACTGGTGCCCTCCTCCTGCAAGCGCCGCTGCAAAGTGCGCTGCGACAGGTGCAGCGTCTGCGCCACGGTGTCGCGCTTGGGCTCGCCCTGGGGCAGCAAACGGCACAGCACCTGGCGTGCCCGGTGCGTCACGCGACTTTCGGAAAACCGCGCCAGATATTCCCCGGCAAAGCGATCATGCAACAGCGCCATGGCTTCGTTGGCGGTCGGCAGCGGCGCCTCCATATCGGCCCGTTCGAAAATCAACGCGTCGTACGGCGCGTTGAACACCAGCGGTGCGTGAAAGGCTTCTTTATAAGGTTGCAGATTTGTCGGCTGATCGCCCTGAACCAACACTTTGACCGGGTGCAGCGGACGCCCCGTCAGCCAGCCGCACAGCGCCAACGCGCAGGCCAGTGACGCTTCGGCGCTCTGCCGGGTCGGCGGTAGATGATCGCCGTGCACGGTGAGAATCAGCGCATAACCTTCCTCGAGCAGGCGAAAGCTCAGGTCAGCGCTTTCGGCAATGATGCGTTGATAGCGCACCAGACGCTGGAAGCCTTCAGCCAGGGTATTGCTCGACATCAGCGCATAGCCGGCGACATGAAACGAGGCCGGGCGCACCACTTTGCCCATGTTCAGGCCGATCGCCGGGTTGCCGGAAACCTCGACCGCGCGCTGCCAGAGCCGGGTCATGGAGTCTTGCGGGAAGCGTGCATCCGGATCTTCAAGGGCGCTGAAATCCAGCCCCAGTTGCCTGAACAGAACCCGGCAATCCAGGCCGTCCATCTCCAGTGCTTTGACAATCCCCATCGCCCAGCTTGCAGAAGTCGTTCGTTCGCTCATGGTTGTTATTCTTTTACATGACGGGCTGCAGATAACCGCCCTATTTGCGAAGGATACTAAAGTGGCGCCGATTGTCACTGGCCCACGCCAATGATCACTCTAGACTCAAATAAGCTGCCCGACGCACAACTTGTTGCCAGAACAATCACCACAGAGAGCGCGGTCGTGGAAAACATCAAGCAGTTCAACAGCTTCGCCGAGTTCTATCCGTATTACCTCGCCGAACACAGCAACAGCACCTGCCGTCGTCTGCATTTCATCGGCACTTCTCTGGTCATCTTCATTCTCGCCCTGAGCATCGCCAAAGGCGCCTGGCTGCTGTTGCTCGCGCTACCTCTGGCCGGTTACAGCTTTGCCTGGATCGGCCATTTCTTTTTCGAGAAAAACCGCCCGGCGACGTTTCAGTATCCGCTGTACAGCCTGCTCGGCGATTTCGTCATGTACCGCGACATGATTCTCGGTCGCGTGGCGTTCTGAATGAGGGTCTGCCAATGAATGCCCATGCTCGCTTCACCCATATGAAGGACGGCACCGAGGAAGACTGGGCGATTATCGCCGCCGATTTCAGTGCCTATGCCAGACAGCTGCCATCGCGGATCCTCGCGCATTTGAAGCTGCTTGAAGGCGACTTCGGTGGTTTCCCGGTGGATCGCCTGACCCACTCGTTGCAAACCGCGACCCGCGCGTTTCGCGACGGGCGTGACGAGGAATACGTGGTCTGCGCGCTGTTGCACGACATCGGCGACACCCTCGGTTCCTACAACCATCCGGACATCGCCGCAGCGATTCTCAAGCCGTTCGTGAGTGCGGAAAATCTGTGGATGGTGGAGAAGCACGGCATCTTTCAGGGCTATTACTTCTTTCATCACCTGGGCATGGATCGGCATTTGCGCGAGCAATTCAAGGACCATCCGCAGTTCCACGCCACTGCCGAGTTCTGTGCCAAATACGATGCGGCGGCGTTTGATCCGGCGTATGACACGCTGCCGCTGAGCTTCTTCGAGCCAATGATGGAGCGGCTGTTTGCGCAGCCGAAGAACTCGATCTACAAAGCCGCGATGCAAGAACACAGCCCGGCCTGAGAACACATGTGGGAGCGAGCCTGCTCGCGAAAGCGCTGTATCAGGCACATAAGCTTTGTCTGACACTACGCCTTCGCGAGCAGGCTCGCTCCCACAGGGTGATCTTTCGCTCAGGCGAGCTCGGCAACTTTGGCAGCCTTGAGCTCCGCCTCCCGCGCCTGGGCATCCGCCAGCCGATACAACTCGATCGTGCCGTCCCAATGCTCGATCAACGCGGTGCACGATTCGACCCAGTCGCCACAATTGAGGTAGTCCACCTCCCCCACCTTACGAATCTCGGCATGGTGTATATGCCCGCAAACCACGCCATGCAGTTCGCGCTTCACGCACTCGTGGGCGATGGCTTCTTCAAAGTCGCTGATGAAACTGACGGCGGTCTTGACCTTGTGTTTCAGGTACGCCGACAGCGACCAGTAACCGTAGCCATAGCGGGCGCGCCAGTGATTGAGCCAGCGGTTGAGGGTCAGGGTGAATTCGTAGGCGGAGTCGCCGAGAAACGCCAGCCAGCGGTGATAGCGGGTGATCACGTCGAACTGATCGCCGTGAATCACCAGCAAATGCCGGCCATCGGCGGTGACATGCACCACTTCGTCGACCAACTGGATATTGCCCAGAATCAGTTTCGAATAGCGCCGCAGGAATTCGTCATGGTTGCCGGTGACATAGATCACCTCGGTGCCGCGCTTGCTCATGGTCAGCAGGCGGCGGATGACGTTGGTGTGGGCTTGCGGCCAGTACATGCCGCTGCGCAGTTTCCAGCCGTCGATGATGTCACCGACCAGATAGACCTTGTCGGCGTGGTAGCCCTTGAGAAATTGCGACAAGTGCTCGGCCTGGCAATCCCGGGTGCCCAGGTGCACATCGGAGATCCACAGGGTTCGCACCCGTTGTTTGCGACTGGGTCGGGCGAGCTCGGCGCTGGTCATGGGCAACCCTCTGCGATGTTTTCGCCAGCTTGCGCGCGCCGGGTTAATCGACCGTGACAAGCGTGAGTCAGTCGTGTGACAACGCATCCGGCGTACGGCGGTGTAGACTGAGGGCCACTTCGGAGACAACCTGCCATGCGACCGATCCTCACCTTGCGTCAGTACACCCACGACTTGATTGTGCACAGCCACGAGCACCCGCAGTTGGTGTTCGGGCTGTCCGGTGCGCTGGATTTCGAGGTCGAGGGCTGTGGCAGCCAAGTGCGTCAGCAGAGTGTCGTGGTGGTTCCGTCCGGCGCTCATCATGCCTGCGACAGTCCCCAAGGCAGCAGCTGCCTGGTGCTCGACATCCCTGAAGGGCAATGGGTGCAGGATTCGCTGGGCGCGCATGCCGAGGCCAGTCGCCGCTTGCTCGATCATCCGGGGCGGCTGTCGCTGGACTCGGGGCAGAGCCAATTGGTCAACTGGCTGGCGAACAGTCCGGTCAGCGATCCGTTGATCGCGCAGCAAGGCGCGGTGTTGCTGTTGGCCAGTCTCAATCACGCGCAACCTGCCGAACTCCGCGCGCGTCGCTTGCCCTACGCCGCGCTGGATGCGCACATCGAGCAATACGCCGCCTATCCGCTGCAAGTGGCCGACCTGGCGCGCGTGGCCGGGTTGTCCAGCGCGCGCCTGCACGCTCGGTTCATGGCCGAATGCGGACAGACGCCGATGGATTACATCCGCAGTCGACGCCTGCATCTCGCGGTGCAACTGCTGCGCGACACTGCATTGCCGATTGGTGAAGTAGCCAGTCGCGTCGGTTACAGCTCGCAAAGTGCGTTCTCGGCAGCAGTCCTACGTGAGTTCGGCTCGTCGCCCGGACATCTCCGGCGCGATTCCTACGACAAAAGACGATAGCCTGCCGACAGACTTGCAGGCCGAGACGCGGTTCAATGGCCCCATGAAGTTGAACCTGAAAAAAGGAATGCAATGACTCCGCGTACCGCCCTCGGCGCTCTGCATATCGGCGCTTTGATGTTTGGCCTGACCGGTGTGTTCGGCAAACTCGCTGCCGCATCCCCTGCTGTGATCGTATTTGGACGTGCAGCTTTCGCCGTGCTCGCCCTGGCATTTTTTGCCCGTTTCGCCAGCCAGCATGGTTGGCAGAAACTTCAGGCCGTGGACTGGCGGCGCCTCGCCCTCAGCGGCGTGTTGCTGGCCGGGCACTGGGTGAGTTTCTTCATATCCGTGAAGATCGCCGGGGTGGCCATCGCCACGTTGGGCTTTGCCAGTTTCCCGGCGTTCACGGTGATTCTCGAAGGACTGATCTTCCGCGAACGCATCCGTGCCAATGAAATCGTCCTGGTGGTATTGGTCAGCATCGGTCTGGTGCTGGTGACGCCCGCATTTGATCTGGGCAGCGGCGCCACCGTCGGCTTGCTTTGGGCAGTGTTGTCCGGCCTGCTGTTTTCCCTGCTGTCGCTGACCAACCGCGCCAGTTCCGGGCGCATCCCGGCGGTGCAGGCAGCGTTGTGCCAGAACGTCGTCGTGGCGTTGTGTCTGTTGCCGGTCGCGGCGCCGCAGTTGAGTCAGGTCCGAGCGCTGGACTGGTTGTGGATCGCCCTGCTCGGAGTGTTCTGCACGGGCGTGGCGCACAGCCTGTTCGTCGCCAGTCTGGCGGTGATCAAGGCACGCACGGCGGCAGTGGTGTTCGCCATGGAGCCGGTCTACGGCATCACCCTCGCCTGGCTGCTGTTCAGTGAAACCCCGACCCTGCGGATGCTCATCGGTGGCGCGTTGATCATCGTCGCGATTGTGGTGTCGGCGCGGATGTCAGGCGGCAGCGACAAGACAACCGTCGCCGCCGAGGCCGCCTCTCACTGAGTGCGGTCGTTGTGGCCGAGGTCGCGGTCAGGATCGATCTGATCGCGCACTCGCTGCTTCAATACCTTGGCCTCAGGGAAACCACCGTCGGTCTTGCGCTCCCAGATCTGCACACCCGCACAAGTGATATGAAACACCCCACCGGTGCCCGGCACCAACGACACTTTGCCCAAGTCGTCAGCGAAGGTGCTGAGCAGTTCCTGAGCCAGCCACGCCGCGCGCAGCAGCCACTGGCATTGAGTGCAATAAGTGATGACAACTTCGGCTTTGGCGACGGTCATGATCGCTGAAACTCCTGAGACAGAGGGCGCCGCTATAATAGCCGGCTTTACCGCTTGCCCCGAGACTCACAATGCGCCGTTTGCTGTTCTGCCTGCTGCTTGGTTTCCTTCCCCTGCTGGTTCACGCCAGTGAAGCGCCACGACCGAAAGTCGGCCTGGTGCTGTCCGGCGGCGCTGCGCGCGGGCTGGCGCACATCGGCGTGCTCAAGGCGCTGGAAGAACAAGGCATCAGGATCGACGCGATTGCTGGCACCAGCATGGGCGCGGTAGTCGGCGGCCTGTACGCCTCGGGCTATAAGATCGACGAGCTGGAAAAACTCGCCCTGAGCATCGACTGGCAAGCGGCGCTGTCCGACGCGCCGCCGCGTGAGGACGTGCCATTTCGACGCAAGCAGGACGACCGCGATTTTCTGGTGAAGCAGAAACTCAGCTTCCGCGACGACGGCAGTCTCGGCCTGCCATTGGGGGTAATTCAGGGCCAGAACCTCGCACTGTTGCTGGAAAGCCTGTTGGCGCACACCAGCGACACCCGCGACTTCGACAAACTGCCGATCCCGTTTCGGGCCGTGACCACCGACATCGCCAATGGCGAAAAAGTGGTGTTTCGCAAAGGCCACCTGCCGCAAGTGATCCGCGCGAGCATGTCGATCCCGGCGGTGTTCGCCCCGGTCGAGCTCGATGGGCGCCTGCTGGTGGACGGTGGCATGACCGACAACATCCCGCTGGATGTTGCGCGGGAAATGGGCGTCGACATCGCCATCGTCGTCGACATCGGCACGCCGCTGCGCAATCGCAAGCAACTGACCACGGTGGTCGATGTGCTCAATCAGTCGATCACCTTGATGACCCGGCGCAACTCTGAAGAACAACTGGCGACTCTGCATGCCAATGACGTGTTGATCCAGCCTGCGCTGGCCGCGTTCGGCGTGACCGATTTCGGCAAGGCTCAGGAGATGATCGACGCCGGTTACCGCGCCACGCGGATCCTCGATGCGCGGCTGGCGCAACTCAAGCCGACTCAAACCCAGGACGCGGAACTGAACGCCGCCCGTCAGCCGGGCCAGCGCACGCCGATCATCACCGCGATCCGCGTCGAAAATGACTCGAAGGTCGACGATGACGTGATTCGCTATTACATCCGCCAACCGATCGGAGCGCCGCTGGACCTGGGCCGCCTGCATTCGGACATGGGCACGCTGTACGGCCTCGATTACTTCGATCAAGTGCGTTACCGCGTGGTGCACAAAGGCCAGGATCACACCTTGGTCATCAGTGCCAGCGGCAAGCGCAGCGGCACCGATTACTTGCGGGTCGGCCTGAATCTGTCGGACGACATGCGCGGCGACAGTGCTTTCAACCTTGGTGCCAGTTATCGCGTCAACGGCATCAACCGCCTCGGTGCGGAATGGCTGACCCGCGCGCAGATCGGCGACAAGCAGGAGCTGTACAGCGAGTTCTATCAGCCGCTGGACGTCGGCTCGCGTTACTTCGTCGCGCCCTACGGGTCGTTCGAGGCGCAGAACGTTGACTCGGTGCTGGATAACGATCCGATCGCCCAGTATCGCGTCGAGCGTTACGGCTTCGGCCTCAACCTCGGCCGGCAGATCGGCAACAACGGTGAAGTGCGACTCGGCGTCGGCCAGGCCTGGGGCAAAGCTGACGTACGCATCGGCGATCAGGATCTGCCGAGCGAGAGTTTCAACGAAGGCTTCTATACCGTGAAGTATTCCTACGACTCGCTGGACAACGTCTACTTTCCGCACGAGGGCAAGGACGTCAGCCTGACGTTTGCCCAGTTCGAACCGGGCCTGGGTTCAGACAATCGCTATCGCCAGTGGGAATTGAATTTCGACAAGGCCATGAGCCACGGGCCGGATACGCTGATACTCGGCGGGCGCTACGGCCGGACGCTGGACGATGCCAATGTGGTGACCTCAAGCTTCCTGCTCGGCGGCGCGCGGCAGTTGTCAGGATTCCGTGAGGATGCGCTGTCCGGGCAGAATGTCAGCCTGATGCGCGCCGTGTACTACCGCCGCCTGACGCCGCGCTCGTACCTGCCGCTGGACTTCCCGCTGTACGCCGGCGCCTCGCTGGAGCGCGGTCGGGCGTGGAACAATGACAATGAGTTCGACAGCGGCTACATCAACGCCGCGAGTGTGTTTATCGGCTTCGACACGCCGCTGGGGCCGTTGAACTTCACGTATGGGTTGAATGATGCGGATGAGCAGGCGGTTTATCTGAATCTGGGGCAGACGTTCTGACCTGAGACGGTGTTGGCCGATCTGACGCCTTCGCGAGCAGGCTCGCTCCCACAGGGAGAGCGCATTCCATTGTGGGAGCGAGCCTGCTCGCGAAAGCGGTCTCGGATGAACGCGAAATCCGTTGGCGCTCAGCGAATCCCCGCCAACAACGTCCTTGCCGTCTGCTTCAACGGCTCATCCCCTTCCCTGAGCAATTCATTGAGCAGCGCGATCGCACTGTCGATGTCGCCATCGTCGATGCAGGTTTGTGCCTGTTCGAGCTTGCCGGCGGACTCGATGTCGGTGGACTCGGGTGGTTGCAGATCCAAAGGTTCCAGCACCAGCGACGGCTCGGGATCGCCGAACTCATTGAGAAAGTCATCGTCGAGCGGCTGGGCGTCGGGTTCGGGTATCCATTCAAGTTCGGCTTCTTCAGCAGATGCAGCCTGTGGCAGGTCAAAATCGACAGGCAGCACTGACAAGCTAGTGCCCAGCTCTGGATCATCGATTGGCGGTGCGGCGGAATCGGTGCGGCTGTCGTTCAGATCCCAATTTGAATCCATCGACAGCTCGCCCAGATTCAATTCGAAATCATCCTCGAGAGCGCCGGGCGACGATGCAAGCGGCGCAGCTGCGGTCGCTGCCGTGGCCACGGGCAGCTCAGGCGCGATTGGCGTTGCTGCAAATGCCGCCGGTGCGGCGCCTGCCAGTTTGGGATGGCGAGCGCGGGTTTCAATCAGTTCGCGCTCATCGACGCCAAGCGCACGCAGGCGGTTTTCCTGCTGTTCGTAAGCGGCGCTGTCACCCTGGCGCCCAAGAACCTCCAGCAACTGCAAACCGAGATCGGTGCGTTCAGGCTCCTTGTGCAAGGCATCGCGCAGCAGCCCGGCGGCTTCGCTGAGCCGGCCGTAGGCCAGATAGATGCCCACAGCCTCCAGCACGTCGCCGGCACCGGGTTCGTCGCGATGATCGGCGGCCGCGTGCGCACCGACAGATTGTTGAAGTTCAGGCTCATCAACGTTGTCTTCGGCGCTCACAGGCAATAGCGGCATCGGCGTGCCATCTGCGGTCGAACCTTGCTGACGGCGACGTATGAGCAACGCAGCCAGCACGCCCAGCAGCAATAGAAGTCCGCCGAGCAGCGGCCAGTTCACGCCATCGTCTGCCGCCTCGACCGGGGCTGAAACAGCGGCCGGAACCGGAGCGACCACGGGCGGTGGCGGTGCTTTCTGCACTTCGGCCAAGCGGGTTTGCAAATCTTCAATCTGCTTCTTGCCGTCGGCTATTTGCACTTGCTGCTCTTGCAGCCTGAGGTTCTGTTCGTCGAGGGTCTTTTGCAGTTGCTGGGTGAGCAGCACGCTGGCGGCCAGTTGCTCGGCCTGCGCATCATTGGCAGGCGGCGCCGGCGTTGGCGGCACAGGCGTCGCAGGGCGTTTGCCTTGGGCAGCCTGGGGCGGTGCGGTAACCGGTTCGACGGTTGGAAACTCAGAAGATTGCGGGCGCGGATCCGGCTCGTCGGTGGCGGGCACGATGCCCGGCGAACCCGGCGGATCGATCAACACCGTGTACTCGCGCAGCAGACGGCCGTTGGGTTGATCGAGCTGCACGAGGAAATTCAGGAAAGGTTCGTTGACCGGTTTGCCGGACGTCACCCGGATCATCTGGCGGCTGCCGCGCAGGATCGGAGTGAACTTGAGGTCATTAAGAAAGAACACCCGCTCGACGCCCGCCCGGCCGAACTCATCCGCCGAAGCCAGGCTGGCCGAGAGATCGTTTTGCGTCAACGTGCCGACATCGACCAGCGCGATGTCGGCCTTGAACGGCTGATTGAGGGCTGAGTGAACAGTGATTTCGCCCAACCCCAACGCCATCGACCAGGTCGAATAGCTGAAAACGCCAGCGAGCAGCAGCCATTTGGCGCCCCCGCGCAGCACGTGCCGACTTGCGAGCATGAGCATCCCTTAAATAAGCAAAACCGGTTTCTATGCGTTCGCACATCCGGTACGAACACGATATTGCCCAGTAGTTCTTATAGTCCGCTCAGCGCGATCTCTCAAAAAATCGCTGCCGGGATGTGCCTCAAGATTTTTCCAGGTTGGCCAGGATGTGACCGTGTACGCGCATGCACACCTTCAAATCCGCCTCATCGACGCCCTCGAACAATTCGTGGCGCAGTTGCGTGGCAATGGTTTCGATTTGTTCGATCAAGGGCAAGGCAGGTGCGCAGAGCACGATTTTTTTCGCCCGGCGGTCTTCCATCACGGACTGGCGTTGCACCAGTCCCTGGTTCTCCAGACTATCGAGCAAGCGCGCCAGGGTCGGGCCTTCGACGCCGACACTCTGCGCCAGTTCGCGTTGGGTCGGCGCCTCTTCAAAACGCGCCAGATGCAGCAGCACCAGCCAGCGCGCCTGCGACAGGCCCAGCCCGGCGAGGCGACGATCCAGTTCGGCACGCCAGCCACGGGACATCTGGGCCAGTTGCATACCAAAGCGATGTTGATCGGTTAACGGCATAAAACACTCACGGTTAGACTGAAAATACGGAAAATCTAATTATTAGTCAGCTAAGCATGGGCGGCAGTTATAGGCAAGAGTGGCTCTGTACTGAATCGTTACAACTGCGCGAAGATCAAAAGCATCCCTCACCCTAGCCCTCTCCCAGAGGGAGAGGGAACTGAGCGGGGGATGCTTTGAAAATTCGCCGACCCGACAGCGCTCGCTGAATCCATAATCGACTCGGTTTTGCAGGTCGAGTCTGCCGCCAGACACCGCGGTCGGCTCCCTCTCCCTGTGGGAGAGAGCTGGGGTTAGGGAACGGCCAGATTACATCTCGAATTCAGACTGCAACGCCGCCCGCACACAATAAAGCACGCCTTCAGGAACACGTCCGGCGAACAACTCGGCGACTTCGGCGACGGACGGCAACTCGCCCTCGCCATCGAGAAACGCGTCCTGCACTTCGCCCATCAATTCCTCAGGCAAATCCAGCGCCTGCTCCAGCGACAACTGCTGCTTGCCGATGGCTTCGGCGAGCATGGCGTAGACGTTCTTCTCCGAGCACTGCAACTGCCCGGCGATCTGCAGCGGGGTCATGCCGGCGCGGGCCAGGGTGATCAGCTCGTGACGGACATCGGCGACCACCTTCGGCGCCTCCGCCTCGCCGCCGAGCACTTCGAGGAAGGCTTCGCCATAGCGCTCCAGCTTGCGTGCGCCGACGCCGCTGACCCGGGCCATTTCCGCCAGAGACGTCGGCTGGCTGCGGAGCATTTCCAACAACGTCGAGTCGGGGAAGATGACGTACGGCGGCACGCCGTGTTCTTCGGCCAATTTGCGCCGTAGTGCGCGCAAGGCTTCCCACTGTTCGCGTTCTTCGCCGCGCACCAGTTGGCTGGCCTGGCTCTTGCTACCCGTTTTGGCAGTGACTTGCGGTTTCAGGTCACGGCGCAGTTCCAGTTTCACTTCGCCTTTGAGCAGCGGCCGGCAACTGTCATTAAGACGCAGACCGCCATAACCCTCGTGATCGACATCGGCCAACCCACGCGCCACCAACTGGCGGAACAGCGAGCGCCACTCGCTCTCGCTTAATGCCTTGCCAACACCGAACACCGACAAATGCTGATGGCCGAAGCTGCGCACCTTTTCGTTGTCCTTGCCCAGCAACACGTCGACCAGATGACCGACGCCATAGCGCTGGCCGGTGCGGAAAATCGCCGACAAGGCCTGACGAGCAGGTTCGGTGGCGTCCCAGGTCTGCACGCCGTCGACACAGTTGTCGCAGTGCCCGCACGGCTCAGGCATGTCTTCATCGAAATAGGCCAGCAACGCCTGCCGGCGGCAGCGGGTTTCTTCGCACAGCGAGAGCATCGCGTCGAGCTTGTGCTGCTCCAGACGCTTGTGCCGCTCGTCGCCTTCGGAGTTCTGCAGCATCTGCTTGAGCATCACCACGTCTTGCAGACCGTAGGCCATCCACGCATCCGCCGGCAGCCCGTCACGGCCGCCGCGCCCGGTTTCCTGGTAATACGCCTCGAGAGATTTCGGCAGATCGAGGTGCGCGACAAAACGTACGTTGGGCTTGTCGATGCCCATGCCGAACGCCACGGTGGCGACCATGATCAGGCCTTCCTCGTTGAGGAAGCGCTTCTGGTGATAGGCGCGCAGATCGTTGGGCAGACCGGCGTGATACGGCAGCGCCGGGAAGCCCTGCTCGCTGAGGAACGCCGCAACTTCTTCGACCTTCTTGCGCGACAGGCAGTAAACGATGCCGGCATCGCTGCGCCGCTCGGCGAGGAACGCCAGCAACTGTTTGCGCGGCTGCTCCTTGGGCACGATGCGATAGAAGATGTTCGGGCGGTCGAAACTCGACAGAAAGCGCTCGGCGTTCTGCAGGTGCAGGCGATCGACAATTTCTTCGCGGGTGCGCTTGTCGGCGGTCGCGGTGAGGGCAATGCGCGGAACGTTGGGGAACAGCTCGGCCAATTGACCCAGTTGCAGGTATTCGCGACGGAAATCGTGGCCCCATTGCGATACGCAATGCGCTTCGTCGATGGCGAACAGGGCGATTTCCAGGCTTTGCAGGAACGCCAGCATGCGTGGCTGCACCAGACGCTCGGGCGCGAGATAGAGCATTTTCACTTCGCCGCGCTTGATCCGCAGGGCGAGATCGCGCTGCTGCTCGGCACTCAGCGTGGAGTTCAGCGCAGCGGCGGCGACGCCCAGTTCTTCAAGGGTGGCGACCTGATCGTCCATCAGTGCGATCAACGGCGAAACGACCACCGCCAGGCCCTCGCGCAACAGTGCCGGCACCTGGAAGCACAACGACTTGCCGCCACCGGTAGGCATCAGCACCAGCGCATCACCGCCGCTGGCCACGCGCTCAATGATCGCACCCTGACGGCCACGGAAACTGTCGTAGCCGAAGATGTCCTTGAGGACGCGTTGAGCCTGTTCGAGCATAAAAACTCCAAAAATCTACCGATACATCCCTGCTCAGGCTGGTTCAGAGCAGCCTCGGCTGCTTAAACAAAACGTAAGAACACATTGCATGACCAGCGCAGCGCCGGCAGGGATCGCAAAACGCGGCAGTATACCCGAGGCCTTCGCCGCACAGGGTGCCGCTGAGAAGACACCGCCCGACCGACACACAAAAAGCCCTTGTGGGAGCGAGCCTGCTCGCGAAAGCAATCAGTCAGTCAATGCAACAGTGCCTGACATGCCGCCTTCGCGAGCAGGCTCGCTCCCACATGGCTTTGTATACCGTCCGGCAATTACGGCAAATCTGCCAAGCGGCTGGCTAGAGCGCGCAAGAAAGCCTAGAATTCCCGCATTGTTTATTCCCCAAGGTAGCCCCGTAATGTCCTTCGCTGAGCAACTGACCCGCCTGCAAGTCTTCCTCGATGCCGACGAGCTGCACGACGAGGCGCTGGATTACGTCGCCGCCCACGGTTACCTGACCGCGCTGTCTACCTGCTCCGAAGACGTTCCGGAGCGCGAGTGGATCGACGCGCTGTTCGCCGAAGAGCCGCATTACGCCGACGAAGCCCAGCGTGCCGAAATCGAAGCCACACTGATCGGCCTCAAAGCACACATCGCTCGCCAACTGGCCTCGGATGAAGAATTCGAATTGCCGTGCGAACTGGATCTGGGCGAAGAGCCGGACGATTCCGAACTGCGCGGCTGGTGCATCGGTTTCATGGAAGGCGTGTTCCTGCGTGAAGCGGCCTGGTTCGAAACCGCCGAAGAAGAAGTCAGCGAAATGCTCCTGCCGATCATGGTCGGTTCCGGCCTGTTCGACGAGCAGCCTGAGTTCGAAGACATCGCCAAGGACGCCAACCTGATGGACGACATGATCGTTCAGATCCCGGAAGCCCTGACCGCGCTGTATCTGCTGTGCCAGGCCCCCGACGAAAAACCGGCGATCCTCAAGCCTCGTCATCACTAAGAACCGGCCTATGGACAACCCCATAGGCAACCGCCCCCTGATGTTGCGCTACGTCCTGCTGGCCATCGGCTGGCTCAGCGTCGCATTGGGGGTGATCGGCATCTTCCTGCCGGTCCTGCCCACCACCCCCTTCCTCCTGCTCGCCGCGGCCTGCTTCGCGCGCAGCTCTCCGCGGTTCTATCGCTGGCTGGTCGAACACCCACGCCTGGGGCCATGGATTCGCGACTACCTCGAAGGCAACGGCATCCCGCTCAAAGGCAAGGTCTACACGATAGGCCTGATGTGGGTGAGCATTCTGTTCTCGTGTTATCTGGTGCCGTTGGTTTGGGCGCGTGGGTTCATGCTGACCAGTGCGGTGTTGGTGACGGTTTATATTGTGCGGCAGAAGACCTTGAAAAAACGCTGATTGCTCCACCGTCGGCGGCACAACCGTTCATCCGATATCCGTCCGCACCTGTCAGAGTTGACAGGTGCGCGCTTTAACGTCGCATGCTTAATTCTTCCGTATCGGCGCTGACAGCCCAGGTAAGCGCCCCGTATGGAAGGCGAAAATTCATGACCAGCTCACAATACCTGATATTCCCTCCTGCGCCGCGTTCCGGTATCGGTGTGCTGGCCCTCTATCCGCCGCAACCACTTCTGCACAAGCTGCAAACTGACCAGAGCTACGGTATCAACATCGCCATGATTGCTCAGAACATTAACGGATTGGGCTTCAGTCTCCCGGCGTATCTGTCTCAAGCCCTCGGTGACCGTATCGAAGTCTTCCTCGATAGACCCGATGTCACCACCCCTTCGTCCGTGATTGATTTCGCCCTTACAGAGGACGATTTTGAGGCCGATGGAAAGACCCCTAAAACCGTACTTTTTTACATTACAGCTGAAACCCTCGAGGAGAAATTCCTGCCGTTTACCGACGTCAGGCTGGATTGCTGGTTTAAAGTCACGAGACTGAGCGGCAACCCGGGGGAATCGCCACACTCACAACTCTGGTTCAAACATCCCGCTCCGGGCGAAGCGGACATTGACGGCGGCAAGCCTTCCAATCAGGGCCTCAAGCTGCCGATCGCATCGGAAAGTATCGTCGATCAGAACGTCATCGATGAGGGCATGGAAGTCACGGTCAAGCATTACTTCAATCAGCAGATCGGCGATACGGTCGTGCTGACATTTGGTTCGCTGCGGCTGGACTTTGTCGTTACCGACGACTCGGCCGACATCGTTTTCAAGCTGACGCCTGACTTGCTCGGCAAATTGCAACAAACCAGCAATCTGGTGGTGCGCTGGAGCGTTTATGACATTGTCGAGAACTCCAGTGGTTTTTCGGAACCGCTCATTCTGCCGTTCAAGCCCGTAATAACTCTGCTGACCGCGCCGATTTTCGAGCAGTCCGATGCCGACGACGTAATACACCATGACTGGCTTGCAGGCGGCCCGACGAACATTCTCCTGACGGGCAGTTTTGCGATCAACGATGTGATCGCCCTGACACTGGAAGGATTCACCCGAAACAACGTGCCAGTCACTCATACCTATTCTTTAACGGTGACCGTAGACAGCAAGACACTGAACTTTCCCGTGGAAAATTTCCGCATTCAAAATGTGATAGGTGGAAGTTTACGGGCAACTTATATTCTGACCAGAGCAGGTCAGTCCAAACTTTCCAAACCTGCTGACGTCACCGTTGCGGGTAAATCCTTGCCACTGGGAGCACCGGAGGTCACCCCACTGGTGGAAGGTGAGCTGGCAGTCGACACTGCCAAAGCCTTTATAAATGTCGCCAGTTTCTGGCCCTTGAAACAAGGGGCAGAGGTCAAGCTGCATTGGCAGACCACAGACACCAACGGCAAGTTGGTACGGTTTACTTGGGGACAGCTTGTAACGGATCCTTCAAAGCCCATCGTTTTCGAGGCCGAGAACGAGTACATCAAGCCCTACGCCAGCGCGAGACTGGCCGTGCAGGCCACCATCACCAATCCCGGCGAAAGTGAAGTCTTTTCCGATATCGCGCAGTTGAAGATCGGCGATCCCAAGGAGCTTGTCCTCACGCCGCCCTCACTGGTATCGCCTTTCACTAATCCGCTTGATCCCTTGGCAGCGCTGCCGAGCATGCTGGTGGAATATCTCGATGCCAAGACCGAGAAGGTTCGCCTGGTGTGCACACCACTGCCCTTGGGATTTGATCGCTTCCCGCTGGTAGATCTGGATTCGGCCAAACAAGCCCGCTTTACGTTCGACAGGCGCCTCATTGTGGCGCTTCACGGTGAAACCGTGCGATTCAAATTCAACCTGAATCAGGACGGCAAGAAAATCGGATCTTCTCCGGAAACTGAGATTTCTTTCAAACTGATCGCTGATCAGGATCCCAGGTTTCCGAGACCGCGAATCATTGGCATTGATAACGCAATCCTGGACGTAAAAAAACTGACCAGCGCAGACAAATTGGCGGTCAACCTCTGGCACGGACAACGGCCGGGCCAGAGCATGACGCTGGTGCTGATCGGCATCGACAGCAAAGACAACCCTGTTCGCCACGTCATCATGAACGCGGAGGCGAGCGTCACCAGCGCCGGGCTGATACGGGAACTGTCAACGCCGACGCTGGAAGTGTTGAAAAATCTCAAAAGCGGCAGTACGGCGACATTGATATTTTCCGTGCGCCTGGGGTTGCGCGGCAATCCAGTGGAATTTCCCCACCAGACCTATCAGATCGAATCTCTGGTTGAGTTGCAGCCGGTCATCACACTGATTAAGGACTCGCAGAACAGGGAGATTCCGCATAGCGACCTGACGGTTGATCCGAATGTCACGATCGAGGGAACTGCGAGCGTAGAACAGCAGGTTGAAGTTCTGGTGAATGGCAAGTCGATAGAGACATTGACCACAGACAAGGACGGGAAATTTTCAACGCTATTGAAGGGGCTCGTTGTCGATGTACTGACAGTCGTGCAGATTCGAGCACTCTATGGCGACGGTCTTCTCTCTCCTTTACGCTCGTTCACGCTGCGCAAAGCGCTGCAAGTCAACAACAGCGCCATGGCCCTGTCAGGACTGAGAGTTTATGCATGGCGCCACACTCACAGTGCAGATTTTCCAAACAATACCCAAATCCGCGCCGCCGTCCCGTCTACAGGCGTCCACCCGATCACCTACAGAAGCAGTAATCCGAACGTGGCTTATGTCGACGGCAACGGGAAAGTCACGGGCATACGTAACGGCAATACGTACATTACCGTACAGGACCGATTCAGCTCATTTTCCTATTACGTCAGTGTGACGAATGTTTATCAGTTGGCTATCGGCGGCTACGGCATGACACACCAAGAGGCGCTCAACTGGCGATACAGCATTCCGGGCGCAGAAGCCATGGGTGGTGCACTGCACACAATGCAAGTGGTATATGGACCCGATCCTTATTGGCCAATAGCCGCTGGGGGCATATACCGGATGTGCGATGAAGGCGGCTGCCCGAGCAACTCGCGGTCGATATATGCGCATGCCAATGGCGGAATTGTTTGCCATCCGGACCTGAATGCCCGATGGGCGCCATGGTGTATCTATCCCATTTACGGATAAACCGGCCTCTTCGCGAGCAGGCTCGCTCCCACAGTTTCACCGCTCTCCCCTGTGGGAGCGAGCCTGCTCGCGAAGGCTGACTTAAAGACAACACGTCTCTACAGACAGACAAAACCCACCGTCCCGAATCAACCGGGGCGGCGGGTTTTGTTGTTTCAGACCTCAGATCAGACCGTATCCACCTTCAACGAATGATCATTTAGCATGCCGCTGATGATCGTCGCTGTGTCGTGACCGCTGGCAATCATGCCGCCTGCGCCCGGGGTCACGCCGTAGTGGCTGGCGAGGTTGACGCCGGCCAGGTCGATGGTCTGGCTCGGCGCGGCGCCGGCCATGGCGCTGACGTCGATGCTGGTCATCACCGAGGCGCCGCTGCCGCTGACGGTGAAGTGCAGATAGTCGTCCAGCGACGCGGTGCTGGCGTTTTCGCCTTGCAGCAGTTGCGACAGATCGAGCCTGTCGGTGCCGGGGGTGAAGTCGGTGATCAGGTCGTGGCCGCTGTTGCCCTTGAGCCACTGGAAGGTGTCCGCCCCTGCCCCGCCCGTCAGCGTATTGTTGCCCATTCCACCGATCAGCAAGTCATCGCCAGCGCCGCCATTGAGGAAGTCGTTGCCGAGGCCACCGTTGATCACGTTGTTGTTGCCGTCGCCGGTGAGGCTGTCGTTGAAGTTGGAGCCGAGCAGGTTTTCGATGCCGGTCAACGTGTCAGTACCGGCGCCGAGGGTGTTCTGCGCACCGAGCAGGCCGAGATTGACGGTGACCGCGGCTGTGGCGTGGGCGTAGCTGGCGGTGTCGCTGCCAGTGCCGCCGTCGAGCAGATCGTTGCCCGCGCCGCTGTAGAGCAAGTCGTTGCCAGCGTCGCCGTGCATTTCGTTATTGCCGGAGCCTGCCGTGAGTACGTCGTTGCCGTCGCCGGCATTGATCACGTTGTTGCCGCTGCCCGCCACCAACACATCGTCGCCAGCAGTGCCGGTCAGGGTGTGGCCGTCCTGATAGCTGATGCTGACGTTGGCCGTGTCGCTGCCGCCGTGGTTGTCGTTGGCGGCGTAAGTGCCGTGGTAGTCCGGCGTGATGTCGTGGGCCGCGGCGTAGTTGAGGGTCATGGTCAGTTGGTAGTTTTCCGCCGCGTTCGGGTTGCCGCCACCATTACCAATGTTGGTGATGTGGATCTGGTAGACGCCGTCCGCCGAAGCGCTGAGGGTCTGGCCGTCCGCCAGCGCCATCCAGGCACCGCCATTGAGCGAATACTCCATACTGATCTTACCGGCCCCCAGATTGTGATCGAGGTTGAGGGTTTCGCCCTGGCGCAGGTGGACGGTGATGCGATCTTCGTCATTAGCATTGCTGTTGCTCACCATGCCCAGATAACCGCTGACTACCAGCACGGCGGTCATGGTCGCGGCATTGGCGCTGAAGGCGCTGCGCACGTTGGTCAGGTTCTGGTTGGCGGCGCTGTTGCTCTGCCCGGTGAAACCGATCAGGCCGGTACCGGTGAAGTCCGCCGCTTTCGACACCCAACCGGTATTGAAACTGGTGGGTGTGGCGTTGAGGGTGTCGCCGTTCGGATCGGTGTCATTGGCCAGCAACAGCTCGCCCGGCACCACGATGTTGCCTGACAGCACGTTGGTGATGACGTGGTCGTCCATCGCTACCGGTGGCGCGTTGGGGATCACTTTCACCGTCAGGGTGGAGCTGGCCAGATCGCCGTCGTTGTCGCTGACGGTGAAGCCGATGTTTTCGGTGATCACCACTGCGGTGGTTTTCTGCGAGGTGTAGCTGTATTCGCCGGTATCAAGATTGACCACCAGCGTGCCGCTGTTGTTGGTGGCAATGCTGACGCTGTTGTTGGCGGTATTGAAGGTGCCGTGATTGGCGCCGCCGCTCGCGGTCAACGAACCCTGGCCACTGAGGGCTTTCGGATCGTAGGTGTAGGTGGTGCCGTCGACCACGATCGACTTGATGAAACCGCCATCGGCGCCGAACGAACCGCCCTCGCCCAGCAGCGAACCGGTGACCGGCGCGCCCTGCACGGTGCCGGACAATACCGAGTTGAGCTGATTGAGATCGGTGACCACCACCGCATTGGTATTGGTGTGGTTGATGCCATCGTAGGCCAGCGGATCGAGGTTGGCGTTGCTCACGCCACTGCCCAGACCAATGGCGTAGTTCTTGATGTTGTTGGCGTCGAGGAAGTTTTTCAGCGCGGCTTCGTCAGCCGTGCCGATGTCGCCCTCGTTGGGCTTGCCGTCAGAGAAGAAGTAGCCGACGTTCTGTGCCCCGGTGAGTTTGCCGGAGGTGTTGAACGCGGTCTGCATCACTGCTACGGCAGCATCGTAGTTGGTGCCGCCGCCAGCGTTGAGACCGGCGAGGAGTGTCTTGGCGGTGGCGACATCCACCCACACGGTGGTGCGGTCGGCGGCATTGCTGCTGAACGTCACCAGCTGCACTTTCACATCGCCCAGATCATCGTACTTGTCGAGCAAGGCACCAATGGCCTGCTTGGCCAGTGCCAGCCGCGACAGGCCCGGCACGCCAGAGGCATCAGCCATACTGCCGGAGATGTCGAGGACGATGAGAATGTTCGAATCGATCTCCACTGCGGTTACCGAGCGATCCGAGGCAACGGCTTTCGGTATGTCGTCGACGATGTTGACCACGAGGGTGCTGGTGGTGCTGTTGCCCAGTGCATCGGTGGCTTTGTAGGTGAACGTTTCGCTGAGGGTGTTCGGCCCGTCGTTGGCGTTCGGCGCGGTTTTCGGCGCCGAGGTCAGCGTGTAGGTGTAGGTGCCGTCAGCGTTGAGCAGCAGTTGCCCGTAGCTACCGGTGGCGTTGCCGACCAGGGTGTAAGTGATCGCGCCGCTGCCGCCACTGACCGAACCGACCAGCGTGCCGCTGGCGGTTTCACCGGTATTGCCCGGTTCGCTGCCGGTGACTGTGCCGGGGGCGAGATCCTGGCCATCCTTGTTCAGGTCGAGGGCTTTTTCATAGACCGTCACATCCTGATCGACCGAGGCGACCAGTTTGCTGTCGGCGACGTTGATGGTCAGCGTCGTGGTGCTTTCATCGCCATCGCTGTCACGGATGGTGTAGGTGAACGTGTCGGTCGCGCCCGGCGGGCTCACCGAGTTCGGGTTGCTGTGGTAAACCGCATTGCCCGCCGCGTCGAGGGTCAGGTAGCCGTAGTTGCCGTTGATGTTGCTGTTGAGCCCGCCGCTGGCTGATGTCGCGGTGTTGCTGCCGGCCCGCACGCCGACCACCGTTGCGGCACCATCGGCGCCGCTGCTGTCATTGCCGAGCACACTGACATTGACCGTGCCGCCCTCCGCCACCGAGCCGGTATCGGCGTTGGCAGTCGGCAAATCGTCGACGATATTGACGTTGATCTGACCGCTGGCGGTACTGCCATCGGTATCAGTGGCGACCACATCGAAGCTCTCGCTGAGGCTGTTGGCGCCGCTGGCGTTCGGATGAGCTTCGTTGTCGACCAGGGTGTAGCTGTAACTGACCGCGCCGGTGGCCGGATCGTAACCGGTGATGGTGAAGGTGCTGCCCAGCGGCGAGACCACCGATTGCGGCAAACCGGCGGTGACGCCATTGCTGATCACGGCGATGCCGCCGACCGTGAGGGTTTGCAGGCCATCGAGGGCGGTCACGGTGAAGCTGCCGCTCTGGGTCAGCGCCGAGGTGTCGGGGTTGCTGCCGTCGCTGAGGTTTTTCTCGTAAACAGTGATTTCGCCGCCCTTCACGTTGAGGCCGTCGAGGCACACCGGATCGTCATTGTTGTGGATGTTCAGCACCAGGTTGGCGGTGCTGGTGTCGCCGTCGGCATCGGTGATGGTGTAGGCGAAGGTTTCCGTGCCGTTGCCGCCGCCCTGGAGGTTTTTGAAGTCGGCGTCATTGGCGTCCAGCGTGTAGGTGTAAGTGCCGTTGGCGTTGAGCACCAGCGTGCCGTAAGTGCCAGTGAAAGTACCGGCGGTCACCGAACCGCTGGCGACGCGGTCGGCGCCTTGCACATCGTTGTCGAGGACGTTGCCGGTCAGGGTCACCTGGGCTTCGGTCGCGTTGTCGGCATTGCTGTCATTCAGCGCCTTCGGCACGTCATCGACGATGCTCACAACGATCGTGCTGGTGACGACATTGCCCAGCGAATCGGTGGCCTGATAGGTGAAGGTTTCGCTCAGGCTGTTGGCGCCGTCGTCAGCATGCGGCGTGGTGGTCGCTGGCGAAGTCAGGGTGTAGGTGTAAGTGCCATTGGCATTGAGGACGATCTGCCCGTAATTACCGGTGGCGCTGCCGACCAGTGCATAGCTGATCGCGCCGACCGCACCAGTGACCGAGCCGACCAGGGTGCCGGAAGCGGTTTCGCCAGTGCTGTTCGGATCGCTGCCGACCACACTGCCCGCCGCCAGATCCTGGCCATCCTTGTTCAGGTCGAGGGATTTTTCGTAGACGGTGACGTCAGTGTCGCTGACCGCTTTCAGGCAGCTGTTATAGACGTCGATGGTGATCGTCGTGGTGCTTTCATCACCATCGGAATCGCGCACGGTGTAGGTGAACACATCCACCGCACCCGGACCGTTCACCGCGTTGGGATTGCTGTGATAAACGGCGTTGCCGTTGGCATCAAGCGTGAGGTAACCGTAGGTGCCGTTGATCTGCGAATTGAGCCCGCCGATGGCCGAAGTCGAGGTGTCGGCACCGGCACGCACGCCGACCACTGCGCCGGTAATCGCCGGGCCATCCGCGCCGCCGATATCGTTATCCAGCACATTGCCGCTGACGGTGCCGCCCTCCGCCACCGAAGCCGCGTCCGCATGCGCGGTCGGCAAATCATCGACGATATTGACGTTGATCTGGCCGCTGGCGGTACTGCCATCGGTGTCAGTCGCCACCACGTCGAAGTTCTCGGTGAGGCTGTTGGCGCCGTTAGCGGTTGGATGAGCTTCGTTGTCGGCCAGGCTGTAGCTGTAACTGACTACACCGGTTGCCGGGTCATAACCGGTGATAGTCAACGTGCTGCCCAGGGGTGTGATCACCGATTGCGGGAAACCTGCGGCCACGCCGTTGGTGATCACCGCGATGCCGCCAACCGTGAGGGTCTGCAGACCATCGAGAGCACTGACGGTGAAAGTGCCGTTCTGGGTCAGCGCCGGGGTGTTGGGGCTGGTGCCGTCGCTGAGGTTTTTTTCGTAGACGGTGAGTTCGCCACCGTTGACGTCGAGGCCGTTGAGCAGCACCGGGTCGTCGTTGTTGTGAATCTGCAGAACGAGGTTGGCAGTGCTGGTATCGCCGTCGGCATCGGTGATGGTGTAGGCGAAGGTTTCCGTGCCGTTACCGCCGCCGGTCAAGGCTTTGAAGTCGGCGTCGCTGGTGTTCAGCGTGTAGGTGTAGGTGCCGTCGGCGTTCAGCATCAACGTGCCGTAAGTACCGGTGAAAGTACCCGGCGTGACTGGGCCGGTCGGTACGCGATCGGCGCCTTGTATGTCGTTGGTGAGGACATTGCCAGTCAGCGTCAGTTGGCTTTCTGAGGCAGTGCCATTGCTGTCATCGTTGGCTTTCGGCAGGTCGTCGACGATGTTCACATCCAGCGTGCCGTTGGCTGTCGTGCCGTTGTCATCGACTACCGTAACCGCGAACTGCTCAGACAAATTATTCGCGCCGTTGGCGTTCGGATGCGCTTCGTTGTCGGCCAGGGTGTAGCTGTAACTGACCACGCCGGTTGCAGCGTTGAAACCGGTGATGGTCAGCGTGCTGCCCAGTGGCGTGGTGATCGATTGCGGGAAGCCTGCGGCGACGCCGTTGGTCACCACGGCGATGCCGCCGACGGTCAGCGTGGTGACGCCGTCCAGTGCAGTGATGGTGAACGTGCCGTTCTGCGTCAGCGCGCCAGTGTCCGGGGCGCTGCCGTCGCCGAGATTTTTCTCGTAAACCGTCAACTCGCCACCGGCGACGTTCAGGCCGTCGATGATGACTGGATCGTCGTTGTTGTGGATCTGCAGAACCAGATTGGCAGTGCTGGAATCGCCGTCGGCATCAGTGATGGTGTAGGCGAAGGTCTCTGTGCCGTTACCGCCGCCGGTCAAGGCTTTGAAATCGGCATCGCTGGTGTTCAGGGTGTAGGTGTAAGTGCCGTCGGCGTTTAGAACCAAGGTGCCGTAAGTACCAGTAAATGTACCGGCCGTGACTGGACCGGTGGGTACGCGGTCGGCGCCTTGTATGTCGTTGGTGAGGACATTGCCAGTCAGCGTCAGTTGGCTTTCTGAGGCAGTGCCATTGCTGTCATCGTTGGCTTTCGGCAGGTCGTCGACGATGTTCACATCCAGCGTGCCGTTGGCTGTCGTGCCGTTGTCATCGACTACCGTAACCGCGAACTGCTCAGGCAGATTGTTCGCGCCGTTGGCGTTCGGATGCGTTTCGTTATCAGCCAGGGTGTAGCTGTAACTGACCACGCCGGTTGCAGCGTTGAAACCAGTGATGGTCAGCGTGCTGCCCAATGGCGTGGTGATTGACTGCGGGAAGCCTGCGGCGACGCCGTTGGTCACCACGGCGATGCCGCCGACGGTCAGCGTGGTGACGCCGTCCAGTGCAGTGATGGTGAACATGCCGTTTTGCGTCAGCGCGCCAGTATCCGGAGCGCTGCCGTCGCTGAGGTTTTTTTCGTAAACCGTGAGCTCGCCGCCAGCGACGTTCAGGCCGTCGATGATGACTGGATCGTCGTTGTTGTGGATCTGCAGAACCAGGTTGGCGCTACTGGTATCGCCGTCGGCATCAGTGATGGTGTAGGCGAAGGTCTCTGTGCCGTTGCCGCCACCGGTCAAGGCTTTGAAATCGGCATCGCTGGTGTTCAGGGTGTAGGTGTAGGTGCCGTCGGCGTTCAGAACCAAGGTGCCGTAGGTACCGGTGAATGTACCGGGCGTGACTGGACCGGTGGGTACGCGGTCGGCGCCTTGTATGTCATTGGTGAGGACATTGCCGGTCAGGGTCAGCAAGGTTTCCGAGGCAATGCCGTTGGCGTCGTCAAACGCTTTGGGCACGTCGTCGGTGATGTTCACGTCGAGGGTGCCGGTGGCGCTGTCGCCATTGCTGTCGGTGGCGATTACGGTGAACTGTTCGCTGAGATTGTTCACGCCGTCGCCGGCCGCGTGGGTTTCGTTGCCGTTGAGGGTGTAGCTGTAGCTGACCGTGCCAGTGGCCGCGTTATAACCGGTGATGGTCAGGGTATTGCCCAGTTGCGTGGTGATCGACTGGGGAAAGCCGATCGGCACGCCGCCAACGATCACGTTGATGCCGCCGATGCTCAGGCTGTTCAAACCATCCGCTGCCGAGACCGTGAAGCTGCCACTTTGCGTCAGCGCGCCTGGATTGGCCGCTGTACCGTCAGGCAGATTGGCTTCATTGAGGTTGAGTTCACCATCCGCCCCATTGAGGCCGTTGAGGATGACCGGGTTGTTCACTGGTGGCGGTGGCACCACGACCGGCGCCGGCGTGTCGTCACCATTGTCGATGTCCGCGTCGCGACGATAATCAGGAAATTCGGGAATGCCATTGAAACCGGCAGTGGGGAAACCGATGATCGGATCGACCCGGCCGCCGACTTCGGTCAGTAGAACGAAACTGTGCCCGCCGCCCAGTTCACCGGTATTGCCGGTGGGCGCGTTGGGGCCGGCCGCAGTGGCTTCGGCAGTTTTGCTTGGGTCTTCACCGGCGGCGATGGCTTGCTGGATTTGCTCGACATCGGTCAGTTGCGCCTGGCTTGGGGTCTGCGCTTCGTCGACGTTCACCGGCACAGCCTGGTCGGCCAGCAATTGTCCGGTCATGGTGATGCTGCTGCCCCGACCGAGGGTCAATTCCTCGCCGTTTTGCAGTTTCACTGCCACCGCGCCTTCCGCGCCGGTGATCAGTTGATCGCCGGCGTACAAACGATCGCCTTCGAACAACGGACGCTTGATGCCGTCGCTCGCTTGAGCGAACACCTGACCAATGACTTTTGTGACCGTACCGATGAGCGCTGCCATGTGAAATCCTCCGCTGCCGACCACCGTCGGCACAGGTTCGCGAAGCAGCCCATGGCTCAATCGGGTTGCCGGGGGCGACGCTCGCACCCTCGACAGTTCGTTTCGCAGGCCCGGCTTGAGGTGAATTGTCAGCGCTATCAAGCACTTGCCAACCCTGTTCAATCCGCCGACCCACTAGCGCTACGTAACGGTGGTGAATCACCTGAGTGACAAAAATCTGTCGCTCATTCACCGTTACGCGTCCCTCCCCTTCAGCAGTACTTCGCAGTGTCTCGCAAAGTGAATGGAACTTTCCTCAAGCCTTTTCGAGCTCCCTAAAGCGCATAAAACAAAGGCTTTCGAGCTGAACAATGTGCTGCTTTTGAAAAACCGCATAAGTTTTTTTTGGAATAAACCTTATGAAAATTTTTTCTTAGCTACGCTCTAGGATGTTCTTAGCTCTGTTGTTACAAGAGTGAAACGCTTATACCCAAAATTTACGTCAAATATTTGGCGACGGTAACACAACATTGAGATCCAGGGAGATGCACCCATGCGCGTTTTAACCCCCCTCTGCAGCGCGGTTTTGCTGGCCATGGCTTGCACTTCCCAAGCCCAGGCGATGAACCTCACCGAGGCGATTCAAAGCACCATCGCCACTCACCCGGAACTGGCGTCGCGCGTGGACGCCCGCCTGTCAGCGGATGAACAGGTGAAAGTGGCCAAGGGCGGGTTTTATCCGTCGGTCGATCTGAACGCCGCCTACGGGCGCGGCTACAGCGACAACACCAACACCCGCGCTTTCGGTAACCACAACACCGAAATCCTCAATTACACCCAGTCGGAGCTGCGCTTGCGGCAGATGATCTTCGACGGTTTCAACACCGCCAACGAGGTCGAGCGCACCAAGGGCGTGTCCAACTCGCGCGCCTACTACGCGCAAGGCACCGCGCAGGATCTGGCCCTGCGCACCATCGAGGTCTACCTCGAAGTGCTCAAGCGTCGGGAACTGGTGACGCTGGCCAAGAACAATTTGCAGGCGCACTTGCGCGTCAACGATCAGATCGGCCTGCGCACCGAGCGCGGCATCGGCAGCACTGCAGACTCGGATCAATCGGTTGCCCGTCGTGCACTGGCGCAGAACAACCTCGACACCGCCGAAGTCGATCTGGCTGACGCCGAATCGAATTTCTACAGCGTGGTCGGACGCATGCCCGATGAGCTGGAAACCCCGGCCTCGACTCGCGGTGAGATGCCACCGGACCTGCGTGAAGCGCAGCAAAGCATGGTCGACAACAACCCGTACCTGAAATCGGCCCAGGCTGACGTGCAGTCCGCAGAGAGCCAGTACGAAGTGGCCAAGTCGCCGTTCTACCCGCGCTTCGACGCGGAAGCGGCAGTGGGCGCGAACAACAACGTGCAGGGCGACGAAGGCCACGACAACGAATGGCGTGTCGGTGTGGTGATGAACTACAACCTGTTCCGTGGCGGCAGCGACAAGGCACGTCTGGCCGCGAATGCCCACGACATCAATCAGGCGATGGACATCCGCAACAACGCCCTGCGTCAGCTCAACGAGAACATTCGCCTGGCCTGGAACGCCATGGAGAACGCCAAGAAGCAGACGCCGACGGCCCGCGAATACGCCGAAACCACCAAACGCGTGCGCGCCGCTTATCAGGACCAGTTCGGCCTCGGCCAACGCACCCTGCTCGACCTGCTCGACAGCGAAAACGAGCTGTACAACGCCAACCGTCGCTACACCGAAATCCGCTACACCGAGGAATACTCGATGTACCGCGTGCTGGCGAACATGGGCCAGTTGCTGAGCAAGCAACGCGTGGTGCTGCCGGCTGATGCGATTGCCACGACCGAAGTGAAAAACCAGGCGCGCCTGCCCGAGTTGAAATAGCCCCTCCGGGACGCGCCGACGGCTGCGATCTCTGATCGTTCCCACGCTCTGCGTGGGAATGCAGCCCGTGACGCTCCGCGTCACTGGACGCAGAGCGTCCCTAGAGGCATTCCCACGCAGAGCGTGGGAACGATCCGATAACCGAGCCCGTTCAACAGAGGCAATCACTATGACCAGCATGGAACCCGGCGCCACCGGGGTCGATCCGCGCCTGAGCTTCGACGACCCGTTACTCGACGGCCTGCTGATCCTCTGCAAACTGCATGGCGCCACGGTCAGTCGTGCCAGCCTGAGCGCCGGGCTGCCCCTGAACAAACAACGCCTGAGCCTCGATCTGCTGCCCCGCGCAGCAGCGCGGGCCGGATTACAGGCGCGCTTGTTGCGCCGTGAATTGAAAGACATTTCACCGCTGAACCTGCCGATCCTGCTGCTGCTCAACGACGGCCGCACCGCTGTGCTGCGGCGGTTTGGCGAGGATGGCAAAGCCCTGCTGCTGCCCAGCGAAGCCGACGGCGGCGAGCAATGGGTGAGTCGCGAAGAGCTTGGCGAACACTACAGCGGCCAGGCCTTGTTCGCCCGTCCGCGTCACGAACTCGAAGACCTGCGCGCGCCGCTGGTGCCACGGGTAAATGCGTGGTTTCGCGACACTCTCAAACTGTCGAAATGGCTGTACAGCGATGCGATCCTCGCCAGTTTCCTGATCAATTTGCTCGGCCTGATGGTGCCGCTGTTCGTCATGCAGACCTATGATCGCGTCGTGCCGAATCAGGCGACCTCGACGCTGTGGGTGCTGTCGATCGGCCTGTTGATCGGCACCGGTTTTGAACTGGTGCTGCGCGTGGTCCGTGCGCACCTGCTCGACACCGCCGGCAAGAAAACCGACGTGATCCTCTCGGCGACGTTGTTCGAGCGCATCACCGGGATGTCGATGAAAGCGCGGCCGGCGACCATCGGCGGCTTTGCCCAGAGCATTCACGATTTCCAGGGCCTGCGTGAATTTCTCACTGCCGTGACCCTGACCAGCCTGATCGACTTGCCCTTTGTGGTGTTGATGCTGGTGGTGATCGGCCTGCTCGGCGGCTGGCTGGTGGTGATTCCACTGTTGGCGTTTCCGATCACGATCATTTTCGCCATGGTGATTCAGGTGCGCCTGCGTGACACCGTGCAAAAAAGCCTGAGCCTCGGCGCGGAGCGTCAGGCGGTGCTGATCGAAACCCTCGGAGGCCTGGAAACCCTCGAGGCCTGCGGCGCCGAAAGCGAGCGTCAGCACAAATGGGAAAGCACCCACGGCGCCCTCACCCGCCTCGACAGTCATGCGCGCAACCTGTCGGCGCTGGCCACCAACGGCACGCTGTTCATCCAGCAGTTTTCCGGGATGGCGACGATTGTTGCCGGGGTCTACAGCATCATTGCCGGCAACCTCAGCGTCGGCGCGCTGGTTGCCACTTACATGCTCGGCAGCCGCGTGCTCGCCCCGCTCGGCCAGATCGCCGGGCTGATCACCCGCTACCAGCAAGCGCAACTGACGATGAAAAGCACCGATGCGCTGATGGCCCTGCCGCAGGAACGCGACGGCAAACAACGGCCACTGGAACGCACGCAGCTGCAAGGCGCACTGGACGTCAGCGGCGTGACGTTTCACTACAACGGCCAGAATGCGCCGGCGCTGAGCGAAGTCAGCTTCAGCCTGAAAGCCGGCGAGCGGGTCGGCATCATCGGCCGCAGCGGTTCGGGCAAAAGCACGTTGGCGCGGCTGGTCATGGGCTTTTATGAAGCTGAGGAAGGCCAACTGCTGCTCGACGGCCTCGACCTGCGCCAACTGGACGTAGCTGACCTGCGCCAGCAGATCGGTTATGTCGCCCACGACCTGCCGCTGCTGGCTGGCAGCCTGCGCGACAACCTGACCCTGGGCGCGCGTTACATCAGCGACTCACGCATGCTCGAAGTCGCCGAACTGACTGGCGTCACCGAACTGGCCCGGCAACATCCGCAAGGCTTCGACCGACCGGTGGGCGAACGCGGGCAATTGCTATCCGGCGGCCAACGCCAGGCGGTGTTGCTGGCGCGCGCGTTACTGCTCGATCCACCGATCATGCTGCTCGACGAACCCACCAGCGCCATGGACAACAGCAGCGAAGATGCGCTGCGGCAGAAACTGCATGGCTGGGTGCAAGGCAAAACCCTGCTGCTGGTCACCCACCGCACCTCAATGCTGAGCCTGGTGGACCGGTTGCTGGTGCTGGACAACGGCCGGGTCGTCGCTGACGGCCCGAAAGAAGCAGTCATCGAAGCGCTGCGCAAGGGCCGTGTCGGCTCGGCGGCGGTCTAGGAGTTACGCCATGCCTGCTTCTTCCGATAGCAACAAGCGCGGCTACTTCGACAGCTTCGGCAAAAGCGCCGAAGCCGAGTTCATGCCGGAAACCGCCGGCGCGGCGTTGCAGGATTCGCCGCGCAAATCGCGGATCACCGTATGGCTGGCGGCAGCGCTGCTGATCGCCGCCCTGGTCTGGGCCAAATTCGCCGTGCTCGAAGAAGTGACCATGGGCGAAGGCAAAGCGATTCCGTCGAGCAAAGTCCAGGTGATCCAGAATCTCGAGGGCGGCATCGTCACCGAGATTTTCGTTCGCGAAGGCCAGATGGTCGGCAAGGGCGACACCCTGCTGCGTCTGGATGACACGCGCTTTCGCTCGAACAAGGGCGAAAGCGAGGCCGACCGTTACGCGCTGACCGCACAGGTTGAACGGCTGTCAGCGGAGGCCGAGGGACGCCCCTTCAAACTCTCCGCTGAAGTCATCGCCAAGGCGCCGCAAGTCGCCGAGGACGAGCGCTCGCTGTACGAGCAACGCCAACGGCGGCTGGCCAGCGAGCAGCGCACCCTCAGCGAACAGCTGCGGCAGAAAACCCAGGAACTGGCCGAGTTTCGTTCCAAGCAAGGCCAGTTCAGCTCCAGCCTCGCGTTGTTGCAACAAGAGATGAACATGTCCGAACCGCTGGTGAAAACCGGCGCCGTCTCACCAGTGGAAATCCTCCGGCTCAGGCGCAGCGCCGTGGAGATCCGTGGTTCGCTGAACGCCACCACGCTGGCGATTCCCCGGGCCGAATCGGCCATCGCCGAGATCCGCAGCAAGATCGACGAATCCGAGCAGACCTTCCGTTCCGAGGCCGCCAAAGAGCTGAATGAGAAACGCACCGACCTGTCGAAAATCACCGCCTCGAGCATCGCCATCGACGACCGCGTCAGCCGCACTACGGTGACGTCGCCGGTACGCGGGGTGATCAAGCAGATGAAGGTCAACACCATCGGCGGCGTAGTTCAGCCGGGCAGCGACATGGTCGAAATCGTGCCGCTGGAAGACAACCTGCTGATCGAAGCCAAGGTCCGCCCGCAAGACGTCGCGTTCCTGCATCCGGGCCAGAAAGCCATGGTCAAGTTCAGCGCCTACGACTACACGATTTACGGCGGGCTGAGCGCCAAACTCGAGCTGATCGGCGCCGATACGATTACCGATGACAAGGGCAACAGCTTCTATCTGATTCAGGTGCGCACCGACAGGAATCACCTGGGCGGCGATGTCAAACCGCTGCTGATCATCCCGGGGATGGTGGCGACGGTGGACATCATTACCGGCGAGAAAAGCGTTTTGGATTACCTGCTCAAACCGGTGCTGAAAGCGCGGACCGAGGCGATGCGTGAGCGCTAGTGATCTTTGAATTGCGGTGATTGATCTGGCGCTTTCGCGAGCAGGCTCGCTCCCACAATTGGTATGCATTCCCCTGTGGGAGCGAGCCTGCTCGCGAAGAGGCCCGCACAGACAATGATCATTTGTCGCCATGGTTACGCTGAAAGGTCTCCTCCCCCATCGCCGCAATCTGCCCTTCGATCAGCGCTTCAAACGGTTTCAGTAACGGCGCAAACGTCGTCGGTGCTTCGAGGGTTTCCAGCGCCTGGACGATCGCCTCGATAGTCGATAACGCCCCCGGCCCCGGTGCCTTGCGCAGGCGATAGCGCGACACGCCGCCCTCGGCCAGGGTCACCCGTGGCAGTGCTGCCAGCAGCGGATTGAGGTGCAGCATCTTGCGCGCCTTGCGCCATGTTCCATCCGGGACGACCAGCAACATTGGCTGATCATTTGGCGCGTAAACCTGCAACGACTGCGCATCGTCAGCCGGGAACAGCAAGCGCGCCTGATAACCCGGCCGGTTCAACAGTTTCGGCAAATCTTCGAATACCTCGCCGACAATCAGCTCGGCATTGCTCAGTCCCAGCGCCGCCAGCCGCGCGGTATTGAGCGCGTGACTGACCTCGCTCGGATGCTGCAGCAGCAACACCCGGGTGCGGCTATCGAGGTGCGGAATCAATGGGCACAGGCAATGGGTCTGGGGGCGCAGGCAGCGCGGGCACTGGGGTCGGGACATGATGGGTTAGGCCTGATTCAATTGCGCTTTGAGCAAATCGCGGAAGGTCTGGATCAGCGGCTCGCGGCTGCGGCCCCTGCGCATGATCATCGAAAACGGCGCCTGATAACCGAAGGTCGCCGGCAGCAGAACGCGCAGATCGCCCTTGTCGGCCCAGGCCTGCGCGTAGTGCTCCGGCAAATAACCGATGTAGGCGCCGGAGAGCACCAGAATCAGCTGCGCTTCCATACTTTCCACGGTCGCGGCACTGTGTTTGAAACCGTGCCGGGCCAGTTCCGCCTGACTCCAGTAACCGCGCCCGACCATTCGTTGCTGAGTGATGACCTGCTCGGGGATGCGCCGCTCGTTGAACAACGGGTGACGACTGCTGCAATACAGCCAGTGCTGCTCGCGGTACAGCGGCATGTAGACCAGACCGCTCATGCGCGTGGAAAACGCACCGATGGCCAGATCGAGGCGATTGTCCTGCACGCCGAGTTGCAATTCATAAGGGCTCATCACCGACAGGTGCAGATGCACCGCCGGGTGTTCCTGGCTGTAGGCGCCGATGGCTTCGGCAAACGGCAGGGCCTTGTCGCTGACCGTGGAATCGATCACGCCAAGGTTGAGCGTGCCGCGCAGTTCGCCCTTCAGCGCGGCGGCGTATTGCTCGAAGCCTTCAAGCTCGGCGAGCAGGCGCAGGGTTTCCTGATGGAACAGCTCGCCCTTGCTGGTCAGGCTGAAGCCACCGCGCCCGCGATGGCACAGCACCAGACCGAGCGCGGTTTCGAGCTGGCTCATGTAGGTGCTGATCGCCGAGGTCGACAGGTTGAGTTCCTGCTGCGCATTGGCAAAACCCTGATGACGCACGACGCTGACGAAGATGCGCAGGAGTTTCAGGTCGGGTAAAGCGTTGGCCATGTCTACTCCGGGCTTTGCAACTGTGTGTATGTGGGAAAAGCCCCTCACCCCAGCCCTCTCCCCGAGGGAGAGGGAGCCGATCTCCATGGCTTTCAAATCCTGAGTTCGACTCGATTTTTCAGGTCGATGCAGATTCCGCCAACAACTCGGTCGGCCCCCTCTCCCTCTGGGAGAGGGATGGGGTGAGGGCAACAATCTTCAGCCCTACACTTCATTCGAACCCACCAAAGTCTAATCCCACCTCTCCCATTAGTTTAGAAAAATCTGAACTAAGTTTTTGCCCGTAGCGATTCTTCCCCATCACTACATTTCGCATGATCGGCCCCACAGCGGCGTCCGAACCTGTGCTCAACGGCGCGCCGGCATAAATAAAACAACGACGATGAGGCCCTACCCGTGGACAAGATTCTTCACCAACCACTGGGCGGCAACGAAATGCCGCGCTTCGGCGGCATCGCCACCATGCTCCGACTTCCCCATCTAACGACCGCTGCCGGCCTCGACGCTGCCTTTGTGGGCGTGCCGCTGGACATCGGCACTTCGCTGCGCCCCGGCACCCGCTTCGGGCCACGCGACATCCGCACCGAATCGGTGATGATCCGACCGTACAACATGGCCACCGGCGCCGCGCCGTTCGACTCGCTGTCGGTGGCCGACATCGGTGACGTGGCGATCAACACCTTCAACCTGCTCGACGCCGTGCGCATCATCGAAGAAGCCTACGACAACATCCTCGAGCACAACGTTATCCCGATGACGCTGGGTGGCGACCACACCATCACCCTGCCGATCCTGCGTGCGATTCATAAAAAGCACGGCAAGGTTGGCCTGGTACACATCGATGCCCACGCTGACGTCAACGATCACATGTTCGGCGAGAAGATCGCACACGGCACCACGTTCCGTCGTGCCGTCGAAGAAGGTCTGCTCGATTGCGATCGCGTGGTGCAGATCGGTTTGCGTGCGCAGGGCTACACCGCTGACGACTTCAACTGGAGCCGCGATCAGGGCTTCCGCGTCGTTCAAGCCGAAGAGTGCTGGCACAAGTCGCTGGCGCCGTTGATGGCCGAAGTGCGCGAGAAGGTCGGTGGCGGTCCGGTGTATCTGAGTTTCGACATCGACGGCATCGACCCGGCCTGGGCGCCCGGCACCGGCACCCCGGAAATCGGCGGCCTGACCACCATTCAAGCGATTGAAATCGTCCGTGGCTGTCAGGGCCTCGACCTGATCGGTTGCGATCTGGTAGAAGTCTCGCCCGCTTACGACACCACCGGCAACACCTCGCTGCTGGCCGCCAACCTGCTGTACGAAATGCTCTGCGTACTGCCTGGCGTGGTTCATCGCTGAGGGTCGGTCATGCACGCACGTGATCAGGTTTTGCACGCGACCGCCGAGTTGGTCGCCGCGTTTGCGCGTAACGATCGCGAAGCTTACTTCGGGGCGTTCAGCGCCGATGCCAGCTTCGTCTTCTACACCCTCGACCAGCCATTGCTGTCGCGCGATGCCTATCAGGCGTTGTGGGACCGCTGGCGTGCCGAGGATGGTTTCGAGGTGCTGTCGTGCACCTCGAGCAACGCCTTTGTCAGCCTGCAGGGTGACGTGGCGGTTTTCATCCATGACGTGGCCACCGAGCTGCGCATGCGAGGGGAGCAACATTTCAGCCAGGAGCGCGAGACGATTGTTTTCAGAAGACAAGCGTCGAGCCTAGAACAACAAGGCCTATGGCTGGCCTGTCACGAACATTTGTCCGCAATGCCGGAAGGGCTGCCACCCCCTTAGCCAATGGTGACGCTCACGCACGATGAGCGCGCCTGATGATCGGAGCAGATCATGAATAACAACAACAACGAAAAAAGCCTTAGCAGCATCGAAACAAACGGGGTCGAGCAGATCCCGGATCATGAGCGCGACGCCCGACCCAGCGACCTGTTTCGCTTGATCTTCGGCGGCGCCAATACGTTTGCCACCGCTGTGCTCGGCAGTTTCCCGGTGCTCTTCGGCCTGTCGTTTCAGGCCGGTGTCTGGGCGATTGTCCTGGGTGTGGTGGTCGGTGCGCTGATCCTCGCGCCGATGGGCCTGTTCGGCCCGCTCAACGGTACCAATAACGCCGTGTCTTCCGGTGCGCACTTCGGCGTGCACGGGCGGATTGTCGGTTCGTTCCTGTCGTTGCTGACGGCGATCGCGTTCTTCTCGCTGTCAGTGTGGAGCTCGGGTGATGCGCTGGTCGGCGGCGCCAAACGCCTCGTCGATTTGCCGGAAACCGACCTGACCCTGGGCCTGGCCTACGGTCTGTTCGCGCTGCTGGTGCTGACCGTGTGCATCTACGGTTTCCGCATCATGCTGTGGGTCAACCGCATCGCCGTGTGGGCCGCGAGCCTGTTGTTCCTGCTCGGCATCTTCGCCTTCGCCCCCGCTTTCGACAGCCAGTACGCCGGCAGCGTGGCCCTGGGTCAGGCCGGGTTCTGGGCGGCATTCATCGGCGCGGCGCTGGTGGCGATGAGCAACCCGATTTCCTTCGGTGCGTTCCTCGGCGACTGGTCGCGCTATATCCCGCGTGAGACGCCGAAGGGCCGGATCATGCTGGCGGTGATCGCCGCGCAACTGGCGACGTTGATCCCATTCCTGTTCGGCCTTGCCACCGCCACCATCGTCGCGATCAAGGCGCCGGACTACATCGCCGCGAACAACTATGTCGGCGGCTTGCTGGCCGTGTCGCCGAGCTGGTTCTTCCTGCCGGTGTGCCTGATTGCGGTGATCGGCGGCATGTCCACCGGCACCACATCGCTGTATGGCACCGGGCTGGACATGTCCAGCGTGTTCCCGCGCGTGCTCTCCCGGGTCAAGGCGACCTTGCTGATCGGCGTGCTGTCGATCGCCTTTATCTTCATCGGCCGTTTTGCGGCGAACCTGGTGCAGAGCGTGTCGACCTTCGCCGTGCTGATCATTACCTGCACCACCCCATGGATGGTGATCATGATCATCGGCCTGCTGGTACGGCGCGGCTTCTACTGCCCGGATGACCTGCAAGTGTTCACCCGCGGCGAACAGGGCGGACGCTACTGGTTCAACCACGGCTGGAACTGGCGCGGTCTCGGTGCATGGATTCCGAGTGCGCTGGTCGGCCTGTGCTTCGTCAACCTGCCGGGGCAGTTCGTCGGCCCGCTGGGCGAATTGGCCGGTGGCATCGACATCAGTTTGCCGGTGACGTTGGGCCTGGCGTCGGTGGTGTATCTGACGCTGCTGCGCCTGTTCCCCGAACCTAGGGAAGTGTTTGGGCCAAAGGATGTGCGCAGCGAAGCCGCCATAAAACCCGAACTACGTCAGGCCGCCTGAATAAACGCAAAACCCTGTGGGAGCGAGCCTGCTCGCGAAGACTTCAGCACATCCAACAATGGTGTGACTGACAGACCGCCTTCGCGAGCAGGCTCGCTCCCACAGGAAGCATTGCAGACCCCATTTGCTTGACCATAAAAAAGACAATCGGAGACACGCCATCATGGCTTTGGATTTATTCGTCGTACTCATTTATGCCGCTGCGATGCTGATTCTCGGCTACTACGGCATGCGCAAGGCCAAGACCCACGAAGACTATCTGGTTGCCGGGCGTAATCTGGGGCCGTCGCTGTACATGGGCACCATGGCAGCAACCGTCCTCGGCGGCGCGTCCACCGTCGGCACGGTCCGTTTGGGCTACGTGCATGGCATTTCCGGTTTCTGGCTGTGCGCGGCATTGGGCTGCGGCATCGTCGCGCTGAACCTGTTCCTCGCCAAACCCTTGCTGAAACTCAAGGTATTCACCGTCACCCAGGTCCTGGAGAAGCGCTACAACCCGATGGCGCGCACCGCCAGTGCGACGATCATGCTCGCTTACGCGCTGATGATCGGCGTGACCTCGATTCTGGCGATCGGCACCGTGCTGCAAGTGTTGTTCGGCCTGCCCTTCTGGATTTCCGTACTGCTGGGCGGCGGTATCGTGGTGACTTATTCAACGATCGGCGGCATGTGGTCGCTGACCCTGACGGACATCGTCCAGTTCGGCATCCAGACGGTGGGCCTGATGTTCCTGCTGCTGCCGATCTGCCTGTACCGCGTAGGCGGCTGGGATCAACTGGTCGCGCAACTGCCGGCGGCCAGCTTCAACTTCACCAGCATCGGCTGGGACACGATCATTACCTACTTCATGATCTACTTCTTCGGCATCCTGATCGGCCAGGACATCTGGCAGCGGGTGTTCACCGCCAAAAGCGAAAAGGTCGCCAAGTACGCCGGCACCTCGGCCGGGATCTACTGCATCATTTACGGCCTGGTCTGCGCCTTGATCGGCATGGCTGCGCATGTGCTGATTCCGGATCTGGACAACGTCAACAACGCGTTCGCCGCCATCGTCAAAGTCTCGCTGCCCGACGGCATCCGAGGCCTGGTGATCGCTGCCGCACTGGCGGCGATGATGTCCACCGCCAGCGCCGGCCTGCTCGCCGCGTCCACCACCCTGACCGAAGACCTGCTGCCGAAACTGCGCGGTGGCAAACAGTCCAATGTCGCGGTCAGCCGTCTGTTTACTCTGCTGACGGGGATCGCGGTGTTGGGCATTGCTCTGGTCGTCAATGACGTGATCAGCGCGTTGACCCTGGCTTACAACCTTTTGGTCGGCGGCATGCTGATTCCGCTGATGGGGGCGATTTTCTGGAAGCGTGCGACTACTGCCGGGGCGATCAGCGCCATGACGCTGGGCTTTATCACTGCGCTGGTGTTCATGGTCAAGGACGGCATGGACGCGAACACGCCGATCTATTACAGCCTGGGTGTCAGCCTGGTTAGCTTTGTACTGGTCAGCCTGTTCTCGCCGCGCCCGGCGACCGTGGCCACTGCGGTGTGAATCGACTGTAACGAGGTGATGTTTTCTTCAGCGGGTGTGGCGTCGGTAGCCACACCCGTTTTTTTCGCTTGGCGAAAAGCAAAAGATCGCAGCCTTCGGCAGCTCCTACCATTTGTAGAAACTGCCGACGGCTGCGATCCTGAAATCTCTGATCGGAGGTATTAACGGCGACGTGGCTGGCGCCGACGCTGTTCGTCGTCCGTGCGAATCGGTACCGGTTGCAGAGGCGGTTCGATCAAACCGAGGGCAACTCCCAAATCGTGCAGCCAGTTCTGGATTTTCTCTTTCATCGTCATGCCCCCTTCAGGGTGGTGCTGAGCGGCCGGAATTCTGAGGCCGCTTCGCACTGATAATAGTCCGAAGTCCTACGCAATGCTCGGCCAAATCCGCAATGATCTGTTACTGAATTGAACAGAATCTGTTGTGATTGGTTCACGCGGTTTCCCGCACTTCATGCAAAGCCACGGGATAGACCGCTTGCTGCACGTCGATCCAGGCATTCAGGTTGGCCCCGGCCATACCCTTGCGCCACATGAGCCATGTTGTCGCAGCCGCGAACGGCTCGGCCAACGGATGCACCGCGACGCTTTCACGACCCGGCAGGCTGGCCAACATCGACTCGGCCATCAACGCCACACCACTGCCGGCAATCACACAGGCGAGCATGCCCTGATAAGACTCGATCTCCATCGGCCGGCCCATCGCCGCGTGGTAATGAGAGAACCACGCTTCCAGACGCATGCGATATGAACAGCCCTGACGGAAGGTGAATACCGAGCGTCCCTCGACATCCCGCGCGCTGTGCACCGGTGGATGGTCGATTTCGGTGATCAGCACAAGGCGTTCCTCGCACAGCGGCACGCCATCGAGCCCGGCCAATTCCAGCGGTCCGTCGACCAATGCCGCGTCGAGGCGACCGGTGAGCAACCCTTCAAGCAGTTCGCCGGTCGGCGCCGATAGCACCTGCAAATTCACCGTCGGGTATTGCTTGTGATAACGCGCCAGCAGCGCCGGCAGATGGATCGCCGCCGTGCTGTACATCGTGCCCAGCACGAAATCCCCGGCCGGTTGCCCGCCCATCACCGCCGCACTGGCCTGATCGCGCAGGGCAAACAGTTTGCCGGTGTAGTCGAGCAGCACCTTGCCCGCCGGCGACAACTGCAAACGCTGCCGTTCGCGCACGAACAGCTCAACGCCGAGCTGCTCCTCGAGCTGTTTCAGGCGCGTCGACAGATTCGACGGCACACGATGCAAGCGCTCGGCGGCGCGGGTGATCGAGCCTTCCTCGGCGACCGCCTGAAATATCCGCAGCTGGCTGAATTCCACAATCTTCTCCTGAACAGAACAAGTTACTCACTATTATTCAATTTTAAAGAAAGTCAATCGATCCTAGCCTGACGGTCATTGCTGCTTTGAAGGAAGCCCGACCATGTCGCCGCTGATACGTTTATCCGCCTGTTTCGTTGCCCTGATGATGGCCATGGGCATTGGCCGTTTCGCCCTGACGCCACAGATGCCGCACCTGCTCAGCGAAGGGCAGATCGACCTCACTGCCGCCGGGCTGATCGCGGCGGCCAACTACCTCGGCTATCTGCTTGGTGCTGTGGATGCGATGTTCGCGCAGCGGCCGCAGCAGGTGCAGCGACGGCTGCATGGCGGGCTGTGGCTGTGCGTGCTGCTGACACTGGCGTCGTTCTGGGCCAGCGGTTTCTGGTCGCACCTGCTGTTGCGCTTTGGCACCGGGGTGGCGAGTGCCTGGGTGCTGGTGATGATTACTTCGCTCAGCCAGCCGCTGGCGGCGGCAGCGGGTCGCCCGCGCTGGGGTGCTCTGGTTTTTGCCGGGCCGGGTCTGGGGATTTTTCTCACAGGCTTGCTGGCGCTGGTCTCACATCGATTGCAGCAGACATCGGCAACCCTGTGGCTGATTTACGCGGCGGCTGCGCTGCTGATGATGCTCGGCGTCTGGCGGTTGTTACCGCAGCCCACGGCCGTAGCGAGGCCAGCGACAATGCATGTGAAAACAGCGAATCGAGGCATTGGCCGACTGGCACTGGTGTATGCGCTGTACGGCATCGGCTACATCATTCCGGCGACGTTTCTGGCGCAAATGGCCAACGCGCAATTTCATGGCCAGTGGCAGGCAGATCTGTTCTGGCCGTGCTTTGGCCTCGGCGCGGCGATCGGTGTGTGGCTGGTGAGCTTGCGTCGACATGATCCCGAGACCACGCGGCACTGGCTGATGGCGACGCTGTGGCTGCAAGCGGCCGGAGTGTTCGCCTGTCTGCTGGGCAGCGGCCTCGGCCTGGCGTTGGGGGTGATCCTCTGCGGCACGCCGTTTCTGGCCTGCATGCAACTGGTCATGCAGCGTTCGCGAGAGCTGGCGCCCCACGCCACTCAGCGCAACGCCGGGATGCTCACGGCGTGCTTCGCCGTCGGCCAGCTGAGCGGCCCGCTGCTGGCGGCGCTGAGCAGCCATTTCAGCGGCGGTTTGCAGCCGGCGCTGCTGATCGCCGGTGCCGGCCTGTTGCTGGCCGGCGCGCTGGCGATGCAGGCCAAGGCTACTGGCCCAGCGCCTTGCGCAAACGGCGACGCAGCCACTGCTCGGCGCTGACGAAGGTGATGCCGAGCAGCACCAGCACGGCGCCGATGACGAAGTTCAGGCTCAACTGTTCGCCGAGCAGCAGCACGCCGAAGGTCACGCCGAACAACGGCGTCATGAACGAAAACACCGCAAGGTTGGCCGCCAGATAACGGCGCAACAGCCAGAACCACACCAGGTAACTGAAGAACGACACCACCAGGCCCTGGAACAGCACACTGGCCACCGCCACGGTGGTCAGGCTGACGTGGGTGATCTGGCCGCTGAACAACGCGATCAACAGCAGACCGATAAAACCGACCAGCAACTGATAGAACAGGGTCAATGTCACCGGCGCTTCCGACAGTCGCGAGGCCCGCACCACCACGGTGGTCGCGCCCCAACAAGCGCCGGCCAATACGCCGAAGGCATCGCCCAGCAGCATGCGCCGATCAAGGTTGTCCCACGACACACCGCCGGCGAAGGCAATCGCAATGCCGATGAACGCCAGCAGAATCCCCAGCCATTGCAACGGGCGCAACCTCTCGCTGGCGAGCAGGAAATGCACGCCGAGTGCGGTGAAGATCGGCGCGGTGTAGAGGAACACCGACATGTGCGCGGCGGTGGTCAGTTGCAGGCCTTCGGCGATGAACAGGAATTCCAGACCAAACAGCGCACCGGCCAGCAAACCGCCGCGCCAGGTGCTGCCGACCTGATCCCAGCCACCCTTCCAGCAGATCAGCAAACCGACCAGCAACGCAGAAATTCCCGAGCGCCCCGCCGCTTGCATCACCGGCGCGATGTCAGTCGCCGCCCATTTGATCAGGACTTGCTGCACACCCCAGATCAGGCACAGGCCGATCATCACTTGCAGGGCAAAACCGTCGGCATTGCGCCGCTCGGCACTCACCGCAACACCTCGAACACACACAACATGGCAGGCCATCCATTGGTCAGGAAACAGTGTCGGGGATTATCAATCAGATGCGCGGAAAAAGCCGTCTGGAAAAGACCTTTATTTGGTCAGTGGCGTCAGCGCTGAATGGTTGACGGCTGCGCCGTCATTCGCGGGCAAGCCCGCTCCCACAGAGGGTTCGGTGAACATGTGGGAGCGAGCCTGCTCGCGAAGAGGCAGCATTGCCAACACAACTGCCGGAGCAGCTCAGGCAAACCGCTTCGCCACCAAATAACCCACCGTGCAAGCAACGGCCGTCGCCACTGTCCCCCACGCCCAATCCATCAAACTCACCTGCACCGACCAGTCGCGCAATGTCGCCCAATTGGTCAGGTCATAAGTGCCGTACGCCACCAGCCCCAACAGCGCACCAAGCTTCGCCGCTCGCTGCCAGCTCAGCGCCGGCAAGACCACGAATACCACGCAGCCAATAACGTACAGGCAATAAAAAACCGCTGCGGGCAACAGCAGCGGTTTATCCAGCATCAGCGAACCGAGCAGTTCGCGATAGGTCGGCGCCATCAGCAGCCCGAGCCAGATGCCATCGAGCAGCAGAAACGTCAGTAGCGTCGAGACGTATGCGATCAGCGCCTTTTTCATTGGCTCACCCCTTTTAGATGTGGGAGCCGCCGATTTTCAAGATCAAGATCAAAAGATCGCAGCCTTCGGCAGCTCCTACCATGGGCCTGCGGTGAGTCAGGTTAGTTCAATACGATCGGCGTGGATCACGATCTTGCCTTCCTTGTACAGCGAGCCGATGGCTTTCTTGAAGTTGCCCTTGCTGACGCCGAACAGGCTGCTGATCAACGCCGGATCACTCTTGTCACTGACCGCCAGGGTGCCGTCGTTTTCGCGCAACTTGCCGAGGATCTTCGAACTCAGGCTGCTCGCCGCTTCCTGGCCAACCGGTTGCAGGCTCAGGCTGATCTTGCCGTCGGCGCGCACTTCCTTGATGAAGCCTTTCTCGCGCATGCCCGAACGCATGAACTTGAAGATCTCGTTCTTGTGGATCAGGCCCCAGTGCTTGTTGTTGATGATCGCCTTGAAGCCCATGTCGGTGGCTTCGGCTACCAACAGATCAACTTCCTGGCCCGGGCTGTAGGTGGCCGGGGTCTTGTCCAGGTAACGATCGAGGCGCGCGGTGGCGGTGATGCGGCGCGTGTGTTTGTCGAGGTAGACGTGCACCACGCAGTATTCGCCAGCGGTCATCTGGCGCTTTTCTTCCGAGTACGGCAGCAACAGATCCTTCGGCAAGCCCCAGTCGAGGAACACGCCGATGCTGTTGACTTCAACCACTTTCAGGCTGGCAAACTCGCCGACCTGAACTTTGGGTTTTTCCGTGGTGGCGAGAAGTTTGTCTTCGCTGTCCAGATAGATGAATACGTTGAGCCAGTCTTCATCTTCGCTGGGAATATCTTTGGGGATATAACGGTTGGGCAAAAGAATTTCGCCGTCGGCACCGCCGTCCAGATATAAACCGAAGTTAGTGTGTTTAACCACTTGCAAACTGTTGTAACGCCCGACTAAAGCCATTTCCGAAACCCTCAATACGTGGGCGGCATTCTACCCGTTTTTGCCGCAAACGTCGGGCGACAGATCCTCGCAGCGGAAAATCTGCGTCAACCTGTTGATTTTGCTTGATCACTGCCCGGTGAGGTGCCGCTCGTCAGTCCGGCCGGGCGGCTTACGGCTGCGCACAATTGCCTCACGCCGATTCGATGTTCTTATTTAAAACAGGGAGTTAGCTAAAAATTAACAGTGTCGATCAGGCAATAATGCAGCGCTGGGCTTGGTTATTCCGGGGGATATTTACCAAGCTATTGTCAAGTTATTCCTGTACGATGCCTGGCCGAGTTACTTTTCTAAAGGTTAATGGCCGCCATGCGTGTAAAAGCATCCACCAGCAAAGCAAAGCCAGCTCCAGCCGTTGAAACCAGCGAATCGATCAACGATCAGATCGCAGCATTCCTCAAGTCCGGCGGCGAGATCCAGCAAATTGCCAAAGGCGTCAGTGGCCAGACATTCGGCCCGTCCAAGCAGATCAGCCTGGGCAAGAAGTAACACCGGTTTTACCCCGTCCAGAGGCGCTTTGAGCTTCGAAGCGCCTGGACTGGCACCGCGCAATACCCCTTCGCTTTAAACAATAATCCTCAAAAATCGACGAACGGCCATCAATGCCGGTTATTCGCCGGTATCCTTGCACGCGTCTAGATCAAGCGTTTCAGCAGGCCTTCGCCCTGCGCTCGCGGTTCATGGAGTGACGCATGCGCCCATTTTCCTGTTTATTGTTCGTCAGCCTGCTGTCAGGCGCGACCGCGCACGCGCAGGTTTTTCAGGGTGAACTGGGCGACTTCGATCTCAAGCTCGGCACCACGCCCAGCCGCAGCATGGCCCAGGGTCTGGTGAAACCGGCGGCGGTCGGCTCGTTTCACGGCGGCCTCGACCTGAGCCACGACAGCGGCGTGTATTTCGGTCAGTACGCGCCGAGCATGGGCATCACCCCCGGCAAAAACCTCGAGATCGATTCCTACGTCGGCTTCAAGCAGCCTTTCGATCAGGTGCTCGGCTATGAAGTCGGGATGATCCATTACAGCTATCCCCGCGTGGACACCCTCGACAGCCAGGAGCTGTTCGGCGGTCTGACTCTGCTCGGCAGTCGCTTCGGCATCGCATTGAGCAACGACCCGGATAAACAGAACAACACCTTGTTTGCCGACCTCACTGGCAATCAGCCGTTCGGCATCGGCGTGAGCATGAAATACACCACCCATCAACTGAACACACCGGTGGCGGTGGACGGTGGTTATGTCAGCAGTTTCACCGATTGGTCGGTGAAGCTGTCGCGACCATTCATGGGCGTCGATCTCGATCTGATCTACAGCAATTCCAGCCTTAGCGGCAGCGATTGCTCGGCCTATTCCGGGCACAACAGCGAGTGCGACGGCCTCGTCACCCTCAAGGCTGTACGCACGTTCTATTGATCGGCTGAACTGCCGCGCGCATCCTGCATCACATAAGAATCAGATTTCCGACGCCAGGCTCTCGCAAGGATTTGCCCATGTCTCGCTGGTTCAAACAGATTGCCGCCCTGCTGATCTTCACCCTCGCCCTCGGCGCTTGCAGCCGCGTGGGCCTGGCCTACCGCAACCTCGACGTGATTATTCCATGGTCGCTGAGTGACTACGTGGACATGAACGGCGAGCAGAAAGACTGGTTCAACGACCGGCTCAAAGAACACCTGAGCTGGCATTGCACCACGCAGTTACCCGATTACCTCGACTGGCTGGACCGTTTGCAGGCCATGGTCGAGAGCAATCAGGTTACTGACGCCGCGCTGCAGGAGCGCACCGCTGAAGCCAAACAGGCCATCGCCGAAACCGCCCGGGAAATCACCCCTTCGGCCATCGAGTTGCTACAAGGTCTGGACGAAAGACAGGTGGCAGAAATGAATGATGCGTTTGCCAAGGATCTGCGCAAACGCCAGCAGGAATACGTGAAACCGCCGCTGGCCCAGCAGATCAAGGAACGCGGCGAGCGCATGGAAAAACGCTTGAACGATTGGCTAGGCCCGCTCAGTGACACGCAGAAACAACGCGTAGTGGCCTGGACTAACGCCTTGGGCGACCAGAACACCCAATGGATCGCCAACCGCGCGCACTGGCAGCAACAGTTCAGCGCCGCCGTTGCGCAACGCCAAAGCCCGGAATTCCCACAACGCATCGAGACACTTCTAGTCAACCGCGAGCGGTTGTGGACAGCGGACTACCGCGAGGCCTACGCCAACACTGAAGCCCAGGCACGCTCGCTGTTTGTCGATCTGATGGCGCAGAGCACGCCGCAACAGCGTGAGCGGTTGTTGAAGAAAATCGAGAAAGTGCGTAAGGACTTCAATGACCTGAAATGCCTGAAGGCCGCGCAGAAACCTTGAGATTACTGGAATCCAATGTGGGAGCGAGCCTGCTCGCGAAAGCGGTGTATCAGACAGTTCAATGTCACTGACAAACCGTATTCGCGAGCAGGCTCGCTCCCACAGGGGGATTTCGCTGGCTCAGGCGATTTGAGCCTTTGAAGCGACTTCATCAAATGTCACCTCATCCAGCGCATCCTCCTGCTCATCCAGCACCTGACGCGGGTGGTCGTTGCCGGGGATGCTGCTGTCGATCAGGCTCAGCAGGCTGGAACCGCGCTGCGTCAGAATGAAATTGTTGCCGGTACTGCCTTCATGATCCGGACGCGGCTCGATATAACCACGGTCAAGCAGCAGACTTTCATACTCACAGGCCAACGTTTTCAAATGGTCGAGATTCTCGATCGGCTCGCCAGCGCTGGCTTTCTCGGCCGCGTAGGCTTCGGCATAAGCGCGGGGAGCGAAGCTCTGTCCAGCGCTGTTCTGCACTTCATGCAGCAAACGTTCAATCAAATCCCAGTTATAAGTTGTCATCCTGGTTCAACCTCCGGTGCGGGTGATTTGTGCCGCTTTCAAAGGTTGTGACCCAAGCGCTGCGCAGCCGTTCAGCCGCATATCTTCGCGGCGACCGACCGGCGGTCTGTCGATTCTCTCGCTGGTTAAACGACTAGTCTGAAACAGCCGGTTCAACCCGCAGGAGACATGGTCATGAACGTTGCAAACCATCCGGTGGTATCACGCGAAGAATGGCTCGCCGCCCGTCAACAGCATCTGGCCCGCGAAAAAGCCTTCACCCGAGAACGCGATCGCCTCAGCGCCGAGCGCCGCGCCCTGCCGTGGGTGAAAGTCGACAAGGACTATCACTTCCAAGGTCCGAACGGCGAACTGAAGCTCTATGACCTGTTCGGCAACAACAGCCAGTTGGTCATCTATCACTTCATGTTTGCCAAAGACTGGGAGCAAGGCTGCCAGGGCTGCTCGTTCCTCAGTGACCACATTGATGGCGCCAACCAGCATCTGGCCCACCACGACGTCGCGGTGGTTGCAGTTTCCCACGCGCCGTTCAACGAGTTTCAGGCGTTCAAACAACGCATGGGCTGGAAATTCGACTGGGTTTCGTCAGAAGGTTGCGATTTCAATTACGACTTCGGCGTCTGCGCCCGGGCTGAAGACGTCGCCGAGGGCAAGGCTACCTACAATTACGAAAAAACCGACAGCGCCGAGGAAGAAATGCCGGGGCTGAGCGTGTTTTATCGCAATGACGAAGGCGAGATTTTTCACACCTATTCAACGTACGCACGCGGTCTGGACATGCTGGTCGGCGCTTACCACTACCTTGATCTGACGCCCAAGGGCAGGAATGAAGACGAGATCATGGAATGGGTGCGACATCATGATCGGTATGACGGTGTGCCGAAGTCGGGTTGCTGTCATGGTGAGCAGCGATCTTGAGTTCACTGTGGAGAAAACACACGAGGACCTGTGGGAGCGAGCCTGCTCGCGAAAAACGATTACACGACAAGGCGGTGCTAACGTGTCGCCTGTTTCGCGAGCAGGCTCGCTCCCAAGGAGAACAATGTCTGGTTGGGAATTTGGCACGCACGTCGAAATGTTGTTCAACGCTGTATCGTTTGTGCCGTATTAAGCCGACAGGGCTCTGCGGATGTGCGTCCGCTATAATACGAGGTTCTGACATGGACAGGCGCCAATGCAAAAGCTCAGTTTAGAAACCAAAAAAATCTGGTTTGCCAAGCATCGCAAAGCCAACTTCGCAGCGAGTTTGCGTCTTGAAGGTTTCGTTCCGTCTGCTTGTGAAGGCGAGATCAAGCTGCCGACGCGAGAGGCCGCGTTGAAAGCTATCTTGCAATTAGCTGAAACGTAGCTGTGGACTTTGATCCGCATTCCTCCTGCGAAGCTTACTGAACTTTTGCCACGCTTCAGCCCTCAACCGGTTAACCCGCCTTAACCGGAACTGAGGCCTGCCCATGAAAATCCTGATCAAGCTCTCCCTCGCCGCCACTCTCGCCTGCGCCCTGCCCGTCTGGGCTTGCACGCCGGAAGAGGCGACGATCAAACGCGAACAACTGGCCAAGGAAGTCTCAAAGCTCACCGAGCAGAATCCGGAAAAAGCCAAGGAGATTAACGCCGAGTTGCAGAAAATGGATCTGGGCACGGCCAGCGCCGATCTGCCGGACAAGTGCCAGTTGATCGATCAGCGTTTGAAGGAACTGGGATCGGCGGAGAAAAAAGCCGACAGTTGAGGACGAAAAAAAACCGGACATTGTCCGGTTTTTTTATGCGCGTTCTAAAGCTTACTCAGCCGCAGGTTCTGCTGGCTTGCGACGCTTGAGCGGGGCCATGCCGTCGCTGCTCACCAGAGAATCCGGCTTTGGACGGTTGACGCTCTTGCGCTTGGTCGGCGTCTTGGCGGCGGTTTTCTTCTTGTCGGCCTTGGCGTCGGTCTTTTTCTTCTTCACGCCGACGGCTTTGCCCGAGGCCTTGACCTTTTTCGGCCCGCCGTAGGTGCCTTTGACTTCCTTGATGGTGCGGCGCTCGAAGCTTTGCTTCAGGTAGCGCTCGATGCTCGACATCAGGTTCCAGTCGCCGTGGCAGATCAGCGAGATCGCCAGGCCATCGTTGCCGGCGCGGCCGGTACGACCGATGCGGTGTACGTACTCGTCGCCGCTGCGTGGCATGTCGAAGTTGATCACCAGATCCAGACCGTCGACGTCCAGACCACGGGCCGCAACGTCAGTCGCGACGAGGATCTTTACGCCGCCCTGTTTCAGTCGATCGATCGCCAGTTTGCGATCCTTCTGGTCTTTCTCGCCGTGCAGCACGAACGCCTTGTATTCCTGGGCCACGAGGCGGCCGTAGATGCGGTCGGCCATGGCGCGAGTGTTGGTGAAGACGATGGCCTTCTGGTAGGTCTCGTTGGCCAACAGCCAGTTCACAATCTGCTCTTTGTGCTGATTGTGGTCGGCGGTGATGATTTGCTGACGAGTCGTCGAGTTGAGCTGGCTGACCGCGTTGAGCTGCAGGTGCTCAGGGTTGTTCAGGACCTTGGCGATCATTTCGCGCAGGCCGGAACCGCCGGTGGTGGCGGAGAACAGCATGGTCTGCTGACGGTTCGGGCACTCATCGACCAGACGCTGCACGTCTTCGGCGAAACCCATGTCGAGCATGCGGTCGGCTTCGTCGAGGACCAGCACTTCAACTTCTTTCAGGTCGAGGTTGCCGGCATTGAGTTGCTCGATCATCCGTCCCGGGGTGCCGATGAGGATGTCCGGCACTTTGCGCAGCATGGCGGCCTGGACTTTGAAGTCTTCGCCGCCAGTGATCAGGCCGGACTTGATGAAGGTGAACTGCGAGAAGCGTTCGACTTCCTTCAAAGTCTGCTGGGCCAGCTCACGGGTTGGCAGCAGGATCAGCGTCTTGATGCTGACGCGGATCTTCGCCGGGCCGATCAGGCGATTGAGGATCGGCAGGACGAAAGCGGCGGTTTTGCCGCTGCCGGTTTGCGCCGTCACCCGCAGATCACGCCCCTGGAGCGCCAGCGGGATGGCCGCGGCTTGCACAGGCGTTGGCTCGACAAATTTCAGCTCGGCCACGGCTTTGAGCAGGCGTTCGTGCAGGGCGAATTGGGAAAACACGGGTGCTACCTCGAAGATATGCAAAAAAACAGCTGCATAGGTTACCGGTTTCGAGCGCTCAGGCCGAGTTTCTTTGTGCAAACGCCGACAATCAGTGGTTTTTTTGTTGCCCGATTTGTCACTCGCTGCAATACACAGCGTCTTAAATGCTCTAATCGGCCCTCGCGTCTTACAGAAGAAACGTTTCGCTCATGGATATCAAACAGCTCTGGCTCAAAGCCCAAGGCCTCTGGGGCACGCTCGAAGAGCACCCACTTCTGCAATCGGGACTGGCGCTGCTGGTGCTGCTGGTCATCGCGCTGGTGCTCGGGCGAGTGGCGCGTTACCTGATCCTGCACGCCAGTCGCATGCTCGGCCGCCAACCGGCGCTGCACTGGATCAACGACTTTCGCCACAACAAGGTGTTTCAACGACTGGCGCAGATGACGCCGTCGCTGGTGATCCAGTTCGGCCTGCATCTGGTGCCGGAGCTGAGCAAAACCGCGATGAATTTCCTCGGCAACGTCGCGCTGGCCTTCACCATTCTGTTCCTGCTGCTGGCGGTCAGCGCCCTGCTCAACGCCCTGCTCGACATCTACGCGCGCACCGAGCATGCGCGTACACGCTCGATCAAAGGCTACGTGCAACTGGCGAAAATGGTTTTGTACGTGTTCGGCGCGATCATCATCGTCGCCACTCTGATCGACCGCTCGCCGCTGTTGCTATTGTCCGGTCTGGGTGCGATGTCGGCAGTGATTCTGTTGGTCTACAAGGACACCCTGCTGTCGTTCGTTGCCAGCGTGCAACTGACCAGCAACGACATGCTGCGCGTCGGCGACTGGATCGAGATGCCGCAAGTCGGCGCCGATGGCGACGTGGTCGACATCACGTTGCACACGGTCAAAGTGCAGAACTTCGACAAGACGATCGTCTCGATCCCGACCTGGCGGCTGATGTCCGAGTCATTCAAGAACTGGCGCGGCATGCAGCAGTCCGGCGGTCGGCGGATCAAACGCAGCCTGTTCATCGATGCCAGCGGCGTGCGCTTCATCCGCGACGACGAGGAAGAAAAGCTTTCGCAGGTGCACCTGCTGACCGACTACATGGGCCGCAAGAAAGCCGAGCTCAAGGCTTGGAACGAAGCGCAGGGCAATGTCGCAGCCATGTCAGCCAACCGCCGCCGCATGACCAATATCGGCACCTTCCGCGCGTATGCGCTGGCGTATCTGAAGAGTCATCCGGAGATTCAGCCGAACATGACCTGCATGGTCCGGCAGATGCAAACCACCGCGCAGGGCATTCCGCTGGAAATCTACTGCTTCACCCGCACCACGGTGTGGGCCGATTACGAGCGGATTCAGGGGGATATTTTCGATTACCTGCTGGCGGTGTTGCCGGAGTTCGGGTTGAGCCTGTATCAACAGCCGAGTGGCGGGGATTTGCGCGCCGGGTTGCTGCCGGCGGTCTTGGGCTCGGCGAGTATTCCCGAGCCGGAAAAACACCTGATGTAACCCAAAGATCAAATGTAGGAGCGAGCCTGCTCGCGAATGCAATGTGTCAGTCGACCCATACTTATCTGACCCAACGCCTTCGCGAGCAGGCTCGCTCCCACAGGGGTTATGCGGCGGCCGGGGATTTGCGGATGCCCACCCGACTGATCCACACCGCTGCCAGAATCACACCCCCGCCAAGGAACAACCGCCCCAGTTCCTCATGCTGATTCCAGATCAGCAGATTCAACAACAATCCCACCGGCACATGCAGGTTGTTCATCACCGCCAGGGTACCGCCGTTGACCATGCACGCGCCCTTGTTCCACCAGTACAGACCCAGCGCCGTCGACACCAGTCCGAGAAACAGCAACACCGCCCATTGCAGCGGCGCTTCCGGCAGGAAGTTCGACTTGCCGAACAACAGGAACGCTGGCAGCACAACCGCCAATGCGCCCAAGTAGAAATAACCGAAGCGGCGGTAATGCGGCAGGCCACTCGGATGCTTCGCCACCAGATGCTTGTACAGGACCTGCCCGGCGGCATAAGTGAAGTTGGCCAGTTGCAGCAGCAGGAAGCCCATGAAGAAGTCGGGACTGATGCTGTCGAAGCGAATCACCGCCGCACCCCCGACTGCTACCAGCGCAGCAATCAACGCCCACGGGTTGAAGCGGCGGTTCAGCGCGTCTTCGATCAACGTCACGTGCAGCGGCGTGAGAATGGTGAACAGCAACACCTCCGGCACCGTCAGCACGCGGAAGCTCAGGTACAGGCAGACGTAAGTCACCCCGAACTGCAACGCGCCGATGAGCAACATGCCACGCATGAACGCCGGCTCCACCGAACGCCAGCGCGTCAACGGAATAAACACCAGCCCGGCCAACACCACACGGACCAGCACCGCAAAGTAACTGTCGACATGCCCAGCCAGGTATTCGCCGATCAGACTGAAGGAAAACGCCTGGATCAGCGTGACAAAAAGTAGATAGCCCATGCTCGCCTCGAAAATCGAATGGCGGCGACGATAGCGGTTTTTCGGATGGGCTCCAACAGCAAACGGCGCCGGAATCAAAAGCCCCTCACCCTAGCCCTCTCCCGGAGGGGAGAGGGGACTGACCGAGGTGGTTGGGCAAGCTACGCCGACATGAAATACCGCATCGAATCCAAAGAAGCCAAAAACCGGCCCTCCACCGCTCAACACAATGAGCGCAAGCTCGAGTACCGCTCTTGATCTTGATCCACCCGCCCCGTCGGCAGGCTGAGCGGAGGGATTGATCCGGGCGTGGGAGCGCAGCGACCGTCTGGCGCAGCCAGACACAGCGGAAGGAGGTGCAGCGAAGCAAACCGGAGCCGCTGCGCCCGGATCGATCCCGCAGCGAAGGAACCCCGAGCCCCAGCGAGCGGGCCGAACGTTGGGGCACAGACCTTTGGTTACTTTGGGGCGTTTGCCAAAGTGACCCGCTGTAAGAGCGGAACCGCCAGCCGCAACACCGCAGTAACGGATATTCACCCAAAACCCCAAGAGCCTGGTCGGCCCAAAGGCCGCCAAGAAAACCCAGACAAAAAAAAGCCCGATCTCGCTAAAGCGTTCAATCGGGCTACAGCACTCAGGAGCAAAAGTGCAAAGGGAGGTTCGATGCGCGTGGAACCTTGAAGGGGTTGCGCCAGGTCACTTAAACAATCGGCGATTATCTGGCGATTAACCGATCAAGCGACCTGAGACAATTTGGCGTTGGCCTGATTCAGGCCCTTCTCCTGGAAGTCACCGCCCAGGTTCATGCCCTCAGCATGGATAAAAGTCACGTCGTTGATCCCGATGAAACCCATCACCTGACGCAGGTACGGTTCCTGATGATCCGCCGGGCCACCGGCATACACGCCACCGCGAGCGGTCAGGACAAAGGCGCGCTTGCCGCTGAGCAGACCTTGCGGGCCAGTTTCGGTGTACTTGAAGGTCACCCCGGCACGCAGCACATGGTCAAGCCAGGCCTTGAGCGTGCTCGGGATCGCAAAGTTGTACATCGGTGCAGCCATCACCAGCACGTCGGCGGCAAGCAGCTCATCAGTCAATTGGTTGGAGCGGTCCAGCGACGCCTGTTCGCTGTCGTTGCGCTGTTCGGCGGGTTTCATCCAGCCACCCAGCAAATTGGCGTCCAGATGCGGCACCGGGTTCGCGGCGAGGTCACGCACGGTGATCTGATCGGCAGGGTGCGCGGCTTTCCACTGAGCGATGAAGGTCTGGGTCAGTTGACGGGAAACCGAATCTTGCTGGCGGGCACTGCTTTCGATGATCAGAACGCGGGACATGGTGTGTAGCCTCCATCCGAGAATGTTGTAAGTCGATGGAGTGAAGGTTAAACAGAGTCGAATCGATGAAAAAGCGCAAATATCCGCTGTAATCCATCGATAAATTCGTTTATAAGCTAGACCCATATCCCCTGTGGAAGCGAGCCTGCTCGCGAAAGCGGAATGTCAGTCACATCATCTCTGGATGACACTCCGTCTTCGCGAGCAGGCTCGCTCCCACAGGGAAATAGCGTTATTTCGGGGTGCAGGTCAGTTTGATGCGCAGCTTGATGATCTCGCGGGTGAACTTGGCCGTGGCGTTTTTATGCTTGCCCGCCGGCACATCGATGCTGCGCGTGCGCGGTGCTTCCGGGCCGTTGCTGAACACCGCACGGCAGGTCGCATCGACGTCACCGTAATTGGCCACGCGGATCGAGCCTATGTCGTTGTCCGTGTCGTAAGTCTCGTAGTCGATCTTCATGCCGTTGAGATCCTTTTGCACATCGATCGGATAGGCAAACGCGGTCAACGGCAGCAGCGCCAGCACCACACAACAGAATTTTTTCATTCGGCAGTCTCCATGAGGGACGGCCAGCTTAGGACAAGAGGAGCTATTGATGAAAGCGCCCCGCGTGACCCTTGATCAATGGCGAACGTTGCAGGCCGTGGTCGACCACGGCGGATTCGCCCAGGCCGCCGAGGCCCTGCACCGTTCGCAATCGTCGGTGAGCTACACCGTCGCCCGCATGCAGGATCAGCTCGGCGTGCCGTTGCTGCGCATCGACGGGCGCAAAGCTGTGCTCACCGAGGCCGGCGGCGTGTTGTTGCGCCGTTCGCGGCAATTGGTCAAACAGGCCAGCCAACTCGAAGACCTCGCCCATCACATGGAGCAAGGCTGGGAAGCGGAAGTGCGGCTGGTGGTGGATGCGGCCTACCCGAGCGCGCGGATCGTCCGCGCGCTGACCGCGTTCATGCCGCAGAGTCGCGGCTGCCGCGTGCGTTTGCGCGAGGAAGTGTTGTCGGGGGTCGAGGAAGTGCTGCTCGAAGGCGTGGCGGACCTGGCGATCACCGGCCTGAGCATTCCGGGCTACCTGGGTGCGGAGTTGAGCGATGTCGAGTTCGTCGCCGTTGCCCACCCTGATCATCCGCTGCATCGGCTCAACCGCGAGCTGAGCTTTCAGGATCTGGAAACCCAGATGCAAGTGGTGATCCGCGACTCCGGCCGCCAGCAGCCGCGCGATGTCGGCTGGCTCGGCGCCGAGCAGCGCTGGACCGTCGGCAGCCTCGCCACCGCCGCGACCTTTGTCAGCAGCGGCCTGGGTTTTGCCTGGCTACCGCGGCACATGATCGACCGCGAATTGAAGGATGGTTCGCTCAAGCTGCTACCGTTGGATCGAGGCGGCAGCCGCAATTCGAGCTTCTATCTGTATTCGAACAAGGACAAACCCCTGGGCCCGGCCACGCAGATCCTCATCGAACTGCTGCGCACCTTCGACACCTTGCCGCTGGACGCACCGTTCGCCGCACCTGAACAAGCCTGACACGGAGTTCACCGATGGCGTATTTCGAGCACGAAGGTTGCAACCTGCACTACGAGGAATATGGCCACGGTGCGCCGTTGCTGCTGGTCCACGGGCTCGGCTCGAGCACACTGGACTGGGAAATGCAGATCCCGGCGCTGGCCGCGCACTACCGGGTAATCGTCCCGGACATTCGCGGCCACGGGCGCTCGGACAAACCCCGCGAGCGCTACAGCATTGCCGGGTTCAGCGCCGACCTGCTGGCCTTGATCGAGCACCTGCGCCTCGGCCCGGTGCACTACGTCGGGCTGTCGATGGGCGGGATGATCGGTTTTCAGCTGGCCGTCGATCAGCCGCAGGTGCTCAAGAGCCTGACCATCGTCAACAGCGCGCCACAAGTCAAATTGCGCAGCCGCGACGATTATTGGCAGTGGTTCAAACGCTGGAGCCTGATGCGCCTGCTCAGCCTGGAAACCATCGGCAAAGCCCTCGGCAGCAAACTTTTCCCCAAGCCGGAACAGGCCGATCTACGACAGAAAATGGCCGAACGCTGGGCAAAAAACGACAAACGTGCTTATCTCGCCAGCTTCGATGCGATCGTGGGCTGGGGCGTTCAGGAACGACTTTCCCGGGTGTCCTGTCCAACGCTCGTCATCAGCGCCGACCGTGATTACACACCGGTGGCGTTAAAAGAAACCTATGTAAAACTGCTGCCGGATGCGCGGCTGGTGGTCATTGACGACTCGCGCCATGCCACCCCGCTCGATCAACCCGAACGCTTCAATCACACGCTGCTGGATTTTCTCGCCACAGCCGACCTTCACTCTCAGGATCACTGACCCATGCTGAAAAAACTCGCCCTCGCCGCCGGCTCCGTACTGTTTGCCGCCAACCTGATGGCTGCTACCCCGGCCAAGGCGCCCCACGTGCTGCTGGACACCACCAACGGCCAGATCGAAATCGAACTGGACCCGGTCAAGGCACCGATCAGCACGAAGAACTTCCTTGAATACGTCGACAGCGGTTTCTACAACAACACCATTTTCCACCGCGTGATCCCGGGCTTCATGGCTCAGGGCGGCGGCTTCACCCAGCAGATGCAACAGAAAGACACCAAGGCGCCGATCAAGAACGAAGCCAGCAATGGCCTGCACAACGTTCGCGGCACCCTGTCGATGGCGCGTACTTCCAACCCTGATTCGGCGACCAGCCAGTTCTTCATCAACGTTGCCGACAACGCATTCCTCGATCCGGGCCGTGACGCCGGTTACGCGGTGTTCGCCAAAGTGGTCAAGGGCATGGACGTCGTAGACGTCATCGTCAACTCGCAGACCACCACCAAACAAGGCATGCAAAACGTGCCTGTCGACCCTGTGATCATCAAGTCGGCCAAGCGCATCGACTGAGTTTCGCCGGGCATATCGAGCGGCGCCGGGCTGAGCCTGCGCCGCTCGCACTGATAAAAGGAGAGCCCGGATTCCGGGCGGTTATCTGATGCTCTATCGCCGTTTCGAACAACTTATCGATATCTTCCGCGACGCCCCGACGGCGTCCCCGCCGGACCGCGTCTGGCCCTTCTACGTCTATTACCTGAAGCAGGTCTGGCCGAGTTTCGCTGCCCTGCTTGTTATCGGCCTGTTTGCCTCATTGATTGAGGTTGCGCTGTTCAGTTACCTGAGCCGCATCATCGATCTGGCGCAAGGCACGCCCAACCCGAATTTCTTCAGCGACCACGCCCTCGAATTGACCTGGATGCTGGTGGTCGCTCTGGTGCTGCGACCGATCTTCTTTGCTCTGCACGACCTGCTGGTGCATCAGACCCTTAGCCCCGGCATGACCAGCATGATCCGCTGGCAGAACCACAGTTACGTGCTCAAGCAGAGCCTGAATTTCTTCCAGAACGACTTCGCCGGGCGCATCGCCCAGCGCATCATGCAGACCGGCAACTCGCTGCGCGATTCCGCCGTGCAAGCGGTGGACGCGCTGTGGCACGTGGTGATCTATGCGATCAGCTCGCTGGTGCTGTTCGCCGAGGCCGACTGGCGCCTGATGATCCCGTTGCTGACCTGGATCGTCGCCTACATCGGCGCGCTGTATTACTTCGTGCCGCGCGTGAAAGAGCGTTCGGTGGAAGCCTCTGACGCGCGCTCGAAATTGATGGGCCGTATCGTCGACGGCTACACCAACATCGCCACGCTGAAACTGTTCGCTCACACCAACTTCGAACAGCACTACGCCAAGGAAGCGATCGAGGAACAGACCGTCAAAGCGCAGATGGCCGGTCGCGTGGTGACCAGCATGGACGTGGCGATTACCACCATGAACGGCCTGCTGATCGTCGGCACCACGGCGCTGGCATTGTGGCTGTGGACGCAGTCGCTGATCACCGTCGGCGCGATTGCCCTGGCCACCGGCCTGGTGATTCGCATCGTCAACATGTCCGGCTGGATCATGTGGGTGGTCACCGGCATTTTCGAAAACATCGGCATGGTCCAGGACGGTCTGCGCACCATTTCGCAACCGGTCAGCGTCACCGACCGCGAGCAGGCCAAACCGCTGGCCGTGGCCTCGGGCGAAGTGCGTTTCGAGCACGTGGATTTTCACTACGGCAAGAAGAAAGGCATCATCGGCGACCTCAATCTGACGATAAAACCGGGGGAGAAAATCGGCTTGATCGGCCCGTCCGGCGCCGGCAAATCAACCTTGGTCAACCTGTTGCTGCGCCTGTACGACGTCGAGGGCGGGCGCATCCTGATCGATGGGCAGAACATTGCCGAAGTCGGCCAGGAAAGCCTGCGTGCGCGGATCGGCATGATCACTCAGGACACCTCGCTGTTGCACCGCTCGATCCGCGACAACTTGCTTTACGGCAAACCCGACGCCACCGACGCTGAACTGTGGGAGGCGGTGCACAAGGCTCGCGCCGATGAGTTCATTCCACTGCTGTCCGACGCTGAAGGCCGCACCGGTTTCGATGCCCATGTCGGCGAGCGCGGGGTGAAACTCTCGGGCGGTCAGCGCCAGCGCATCGCGATTGCGCGGGTACTGCTCAAGGACGCGCCGATCCTGATCATGGACGAAGCCACCTCGGCACTGGATTCGGAAGTCGAAGCGGCGATTCAGGAAAGCCTCGAGACCTTGATGCAGGGCAAAACCGTGATCGCCATCGCCCACCGTCTCTCGACCATCGCGCGCATGGATCGCCTCGTGGTGCTGGAAAACGGCAAGATCGCCGAGAGCGGCACCCACGCCGAACTGCTCGCCCATCGCGGCTTGTATGCGCGCTTGTGGGCACACCAGACCGGCGGGTTTGTCGGCATCGACTGATGCCTGGCGGTGCGGTGAAAAAACTGTGGGAGCGAGCCTGCTCGCGAATGCGGTGGATCAGCGACAAATTCGTCAACTGACCCGACGCTTTCGCGAGCAGGCTCGCTCCCACAGGGATCTATGCTTGGCGATAGGGCAAGGCGGTTTTCGCTTCTTCGGCATAGGCGAGGATGCCGGCGCGTTCCTGTTGCAGGAAATCTTTTACCGCTGCCTTCAACCCCGGATGGCGCAGGTAATGCCAGGAATGGGTGATCACCGGTTCGAAGCCGCGAATCAACTTGTGCTCGCCCTGCGCCCCGGCATCGAAACGCTGGATGCCATGGGCAATCGCGTAATCCATGCCCTGATAAAAACACGTCTCGAAATGCAGCCGATCAAACTCGGCCAGGCAGCCCCAATAACGCCCGTAGAAACTGTCGCCACCGACCAGGCTGAACGCCATCGCCACCGGCCGTGAGCCCTGTTTGGCAAGAACCACCCGAATCGCTTCGGGCATACGTTCGGCCAGCAGGCTGAAGAACTCGCGCGTCAGGTACGGCGCCTGACGCCGCACCGCATAAGTGTTGGCATAGCAGGCGTACACGAAATCCCACTGCGCCTCGCCCAGCTCTCGCCCCTCCAACCACTCGAACTCGAAGCCCTGCCCCGCCACCTGCTCGCGTTCCTTGCGCATCTGCTTGCGCTTGCGCGAACTGAGGGCGTCGAGGAAGTCCTGAAAGTCGCGGTAACCACGGTTCTGCCAGTGATATTGACAGCCGATGCGCTGCAGCCAGCCCGGCTGCTCGGCCATCGCCGCATCGGTAAACGGATCGGTGAAATTGATGTGCGCGCTGGACAGTTCTTCGATCTGCAGATAGCCCGGCAGGCTTTTCAGCAGTTCGAAACCGTCCTCGACCTTCGCCGCCAGCAAGCGCGGACCGCTGACCGGGCTGAAGGGCACAGCAGTCAGGAGTTTGGGGTAGTAATCGATGCCGGCACGCGCGCAGGCATCGGCCCAGCCGTGATCGAAAACGTACTCGCCGTAGGAATGCCACTTGCGATAACTGGGCAGTGCGGCGATCAGTCGATCATCTTCGATGTGCAGTAAATGTTCGGGCTGCCAGCCCGAATGCGGGCCGACACTGCCGCTGTCTTCCAGCGCACTGAGAAAGGCGTGGCGCAGGAACGGCTGGTTGTCCGGCACCAGCGCATCCCAGCTTGCCGGGGCGATTTCTGACAGGTCTTGCAGGCGTTGCAACGGCATTCACTGGCACTCCACAGCTTGGCGACAAAGCCCGGCGAGTATCGCTGATCGCGGCCCGGTTGCACACGCTCAATCGGCCGACAGCGCTCTAACTCGATAGTTCACGCCTGATACGCATCGTCATCAACCTGCCATCACTGTGCCACCGCTCTGTCATAAACCATCGCGATACTGGCGCCTGTTTTTAGAGCGCCGGGTTCTAACCCGGACACAGTTTTCCGGCCTTCAGCCGGTTGTGCCCAGGATGGTTCAGCCATCCCCTTCATCTTCGGAGATTGCTATGCGTCTTGCTTCCACGAAAACTGCAGCGGCCCTGTGCGGCGGCTTGTTGCTGGCCATGAGCGTTCCGGCCAGTGCTGCAGTCGACGCCAAACTGCTCGACATGCTCAAGGCCAACGGGTCGATTTCCCAGGCGCAGTACATCGAGCTGCAAACAGAACTGGCCAAGGATCAGAAGGCTCAGCAAATCGCCCAACAGGCGCAGCAGGAAACCAACGAACAAGTGGCGGCGGTCGCGAAGAAGACCAACGAACAGAGCCTGTTCGACCAGAAACTGGCTTGGGCGGCGAAGACCCAGTTCAAGGGCGACGTACGTATCCGCCAGGAAACCATCAAGATCGACGGCGAGCCGAACAACGGCGGCCGCGACAAGGATCGCCAGCGCATCCGTGCGCGTCTGGGCGCCTACACCGAGATCAACCCGCAAGTCGACACCGGCATCCGCATCGCCACCGGCGGCGGTGACGACGCGCGTTCGACCAACCAGGATCAGGACAACTACTTCGACAAGAAGCAGATCTGGCTCGACCTCGGCTACATCGACTATCACCCTGATCAGATCAAGAACCTGCACGTGATCGGCGGCAAGATGCTGCAACCGTGGGTGAGCATGGGCGACGTGATCTGGGACAGCGATATCAACCCGGAAGGTCTGGCCGTTACCTACAAGTATCCATTGGGCGGCAGCGCCGAACTGTTCGGCAGCCTGGGTAACTACAACCTCAAGGACAACGTTGACGGCGACGGCGTGCAGTTCCGCCACGACCTGCGTCTGACCGCTGGCCAGTTGGGCAGCCGCTTCAACATCACCGACAACCTGAAAATGACCGTCGGCGGCAGTGTCTACGCCTACCAGAACGACGAAGACAGCCGCTGCACCGGCACCTCGACGCCGTGCGCGCTGGCAGTCAACGGCAACTCGGCGAACAACGAATTCCGTCTGTATGAAGGGTTCAGCCAGATCGACATCGGCGGCCTGCCAATGCCGCTGTCGTTCTACGGCCAGTACGTGAAGAACAACGATGCCGTGACCGATCAGGACACCGCATGGTTGCTCGGCGCCAAGTCGAAAGTCTTCGGCTTCAACCTCGACTACAACTATCGCGACGTGCAGCGCAATGCCGTGGTCGGCGCCTTCACCGACTCCGACTTCGCCAACGGCACCACCGGTTCGCGCGGGCACAAGTTCAAGGTCGGTTACGACATCGACAAGAACTTCGCCGTCGGCGCCACGTACTTCCTGACCAAGGCCGACTTCGCCAGCCGCAGCCAGCGCGATGCAGATGCCAACACCCTGCAGCTGGATGCTGAAGCGAAGTTCTAAAACGGCAGCTACAAGCTACAAGCTACAAGCTACAAGCCAAGAGCTGCGAGTGAATGCCTTTACTTGCAGCTTGAGGCTTGAAGCTTGAAGCTGCCTCACTCCGGAGCGGGCGGGACGATCCCCATCATCCGTTCGTTTCACCCGCACCGGGTTATTTCTGCAGGATGCAAAAACCCCTGTAGGAGCTGCCGAAGGCTGCGATCTTTTGATCTTGATCCTGAAAACAAGATCAAAAGATCGCAGCCTCGTTTCACTCGACAGCTCCTACAGGGGGTTGTCTTTTCGTCGTTGCTCGGCCAGGCGTTCGGCCAAGGCATCGACGTTCTCGTCCGGTTTGTCCGGCATCGCCTTCAGGGTTGCCTGCATCACGCGCATCTGCCGCATGAAGCGCCGGCAGTTCGGGCAGAACAACAGGTGATGACGCACCATCAGCGTCTCGCGAAAGCTCAGTTGGCCGTCGAGATAATCGCTGGATCGTGCCACTTGCTCCTTGCAGGTCAACATTCTCCTGTCTCCTCAAAATGTTCCACGGTCGCAAAGACCTTCAAGCGTGCCCGGTGCAGCAGCACGCGGACATTGGAGAGCGAGATCTCCAGAAGATTACAGATCTCTTCCAGCTCCAGGCCCTGGCGTTCGCGCAACAGCAGGACACTGCTCTGCAACTCGGACAGACTCAGCAACGTATGTTCGAGGCATTCGCGCAGTTCGTTTTCGGTGAGTAGCGCTTCGGGGGTGTCCTGATGCCAGGCAAATGGCGCGACCAGCCAATGACCGTCGCTCGAGGAAAATCGATCATCACCTATGGTGCCGTGGGGCGATGGCAGGTCGTCGAGCAGGACCTCCCGGCGATTGAGCTTGTAGCGACTCTTGGCCGAATTGGCGGTGATGGTCAGCAACCAGGTCTTGAGGCTGGAGCGGCCTTCGAAGCTGGCCAGATGGCGGACCACCGACAGCCAGGCATCCTGCACCACTTCCTCGACATGACGCTGGCCGACAATCGCGTAAGCCACAGCGCGCATGGCGCTCTGATGCGTGGTGACCAGTTCCTTGAAAGCCTTTTGCTCCCCCGCCAGCAGGCGCGTGAGCAGTTGGGTGTCGTCAGCCGCCATCCATCAATCCCCTTGTCCGGACTTCGAAAATGAACGCGGCTGGTGTGCACCTGCCGCGACGTCCGAAAAATTACAGCGTTTCAATCGCTTCGGATGTAGGAAAGATCGACGCGATTAAGGGGAAATTAACCTGTTTCAGCGCTTGCGCAGCAACACACTGCCAATCGAGTAACCGGCTCCGAAGGAGCTGAGCACTGCCAGCGAACCCGAGGCCAGATCATCCTGATATTTATGGAAAGCAATGACAGAACCGGCCGAGCTGGTGTTGGCGTAGCTGTCGAGAATCACCGGAGCTTCTTCTTCGGTAGCTTCGCGGCCGAGCAGCTTGCGCACGATCAGGTGGTTCATGCTCAGATTGGCCTGGTGCAGCCAGAAGCGTTTCACGTCGCCGACATTGAGCTGGTTCTCTTCCAGGTGCTCGCCAATCAGCTCGGCGACCATCGGGCAGACATCCTTGAACACCTTGCGGCCTTCCTGCACGAACAGCTTGTCGCGGGCACCGATGCCCTCTTCCGCCGCGCGGTTGAGGAAGCCGAAGTTGTTGCGGATGTTGTTGGAGAACTTTGTCAGCAATTTGGTGCTGACCACGTCGAACTGGTACGGGGAGGTCGCCAGATCCGCGCGTTCGATGATCACCGCAGTCGCGGCATCGCCGAAGATGAAATGGCTGTCGCGATCACGGAAGTTCAGGTGCCCGGTGCAGACCTCCGGGTTGACCATCAGGATCGCCCGCGCCTGGCCCAGTTGCACGCTGTTGGCGGCGGCCTGGATGCCGAAGGTGGCGGAAGAACACGCCACGTTCATGTCGAAACCAAAACCTTCGATGCCCAACGCTTCCTGGACTTCGATGGCGATGGCCGGGTAAGCGCGTTGCAGGTTGGAGCAGGCAACGATCACGCCGTCGATGTCGGCTGCGGTTTTGCCGGCTCGTTGCAGGGCTTGTTCAGCCGCGCCGACGGCCATCTGGCAGAGCACCGACCATTCATCGTTGGAACGCTCGGGCAGGCGCGGGGCCATGCGTTGCGGATCGAGGATGCCGTCCTTGTCCATGACAAAGCGGCTCTTGATACCCGAGGCTTTTTCGATGAACGCGGCGCTGGATTCGGTCAGGGCCTGGACTTCACCGCTGGCAATGGCCTCGGCGTTATCGGCGTTGAACTGGGCGACGTAGGTATTGAAAGACTGCACCAGCTCTTCGTTGGAGATGCTGTTGGCCGGTGTGTACAGGCCGGTGCCGCTGATGACGACATTATGCATGGTCGTTTCTCTAATCTGTTCAGGCAGAAAGTGCTGGAACCGTCGTACCAACACGCAAAGGGTCTATTCCCATCCGGGGGACGCAAACCTGGCATCGTTTTATTCCGCAGCGCGACATGGCCGAAGGCTCTGGGTCGCGAAACGGCGGGTTATGGTGGCGAAGTTTGCCATAAACCCAGAATTTTGGCGCCTTTCTCCTGCTCAACTCGATCCCTGCAGGAGCTGCCGAAGGCTGCGATCTTTTGATGATCGTTCCCGCGCTCCGCGTGGGAATGCAGCCCGTGACGCTCCGCGTCACTGGACGCGGAGCGTTCCCAGAGGCATTCCCACGCAGAGCATGGGAACGATCGATGAACCGAGGTTGCAGGTTTTGGGGCGGCTTCGCCACCCAACGGGGATAAATCCCCTCGCCACAATGCCCGCTTTCACAGGGGGATTGTGTATGGCTGCAGGTCAGGGCTCGACCTGGCTCCACTGTTTGCTCAGGCGCTTGTCGGAGATCGGCACTTTCGTCCCCAACTGTTGCGCGAACAACGACACGCGGTATTCCTCCAGCCACCAGCGGTACAACTCCAGCTGCGGATCACGCTTGCCTTCCTGCGCATGCTTGGCCGCGCGGGTCTGGTATTGCGCCCACAGGCCAGCGAGTTCGCCACTCCAGACGCGATCCTTCTGCACCTGTGCGCCGAGTTTCTCGAAACGCTGCTCGACCGCTTTCAGGTAACGCGGCAACTCTTTGAGCCACTGCATCGGCGTCTCGCGGACGAAACCCGGATAGACCAGATTGCCGATCTGCTGCTTGATGTCGTTCAACGCCACCGCTTGCGCCAGATCGATCTTGCCCTTGAAGCGTTTTTGCAGACCGTGCCAGATCTTGAGGATTTCCAGCGTCAGCCGCGCAACCCGCTCGGCGTGCTCGGTCCAGTTGCCGCGTTTGCGTTCGGCCAGTGCCGCCAATCCGGCGCCATCGCGGGGCAACGGGTCTTCACCTTCGAGAATGCAGCTGTCGAGGCTGGCCAGCAGAATGTCTTCGACCAGCGCATCGACGCGGCCCAGTTCGCGATACAGCAAGCCCAGTTCAGTCTGCCCCGGCAACTTGCCCCGGAGGAATTTCGCCGGCTCGGCCAGTTGCTGCATCAACAAACGCTGCAAGGCCCGACGATGCTGGAACTCGGCTTCGGCCGGGGTCGAGAAGCGCCCTTCCTTGACCGCGCCGCCCTCTTCCACCAGCGCCGGGTACACCGTCATCGACAGCCCGGCGATCTTCTGCTGGGTCTTTTCTGCTACCGGCGCGAAGACTTTCGCCTCGACCGGCTGCTGACTTTTCGCACTCTGCGGCACCGCCAGCGCGGCCTGGCTGGCTTCGGCGAAGCGTGCGGTCAGCTCAGCCAGATCGCGGCCTTCGCCAAGGAACTTGTCTTCGCCGTCGACGATTTCCAGGTTCATGCGCAGATGGCTTTCAACCTGCTGCGCCGCTTCCGCCCACGCTTCATCGCTGACCCGCGCGCCGGTCATGCGCAGCAGCTCGCGACCGAGCGCTTGCGGCAGCGAACCTTCGGCGAAAGTCATGCGCTGCAACGCGGCCTTGATGAAGTCCGGCACTGGCACGAAGTTCTTGCGCAGGGCTTTCGGCAGGTTGCGCACCAGGGCAATGCACTTGGCCTCGATCAGCCCCGGCACCAGCCATTCCAGACGCTCCGGCGGCAACATCGGCAGCAACGGCGCCGGCACGCGCAAGGTCACGCCGTCGCGCGGGTGATTGGGTTCGAAATGGTAGGTCAGCGCCAGCTCCAGATCGCCGATGTGCAGGGTGTCCGGGTAATCACGGGCGGTGACTTCACTGGCCTCGCGAGCCAGCACGTCTTCTTCGCGCATGATCAACAGCTGCGGGTCTTTCTGGCTGTTGACCTTGTACCAACTGTCGAAGGTCGCGGTCTGGTGGATCTCCGCCGGCAGACGCGCATCGTAGAAGGCGTACAAGGTTTCTTCGTCGGCGAGAATATCGCGACGGCGAGCCTTGGCCTCCAGTTCGTCGAGCTGCTCGAGCAGTTTCTGATTGGCGCTCAGGCATTTGGCCCGCGACTGAATCTCGCCGCGCACCAGGCCTTCGCGGATAAACAGCTCACGCGACACCACCGGATCGACCGGGCCGTAATGCACCGGGCGGCGACCGACCACGATCAGGCCGAACAGGGTGATCTGCTCATAAGCTACGACCTGGCCGCGCTTCTTCTCCCAATGCGGCTCGAAATGGTTTTTCTTGATCAGGTGCCCGGCCAGCGGCTCGATCCAGTCGGCGTCGATCTTGGCGACCATGCGCGCGTACAGCTTGGTGGTTTCCACCAGTTCGGCGGTCATCAGCCACTGCGGACGCTTCTTGCCGATGCCCGACGACGGATGAATCCAGAAGCGCCGCTGCCGCGCGCCGAGGTAATCGCCGTCTTCGGTTTTCTGGCCAATCTGGCTGAGCAAGCCGACCAGTACCGCTTTGTGCAGCTTCGGATAATCCGCCGGCTCTTTGTTCAGACTCAGCTGCATGTCGCGGCAGATCAGGCTCAACTGACGGTGAGAATCACGCCACTCGCGCAAGCGCAGGTAATTGAGGAAATTCTTCCGGCACCAGTTGCGCAGCGGGTTGGCGGTCAGCGCCTGACGTTGCTCTTCGAAACCACGCCACAGATTGACCAGCCCGGCGAAGTCCGAATCCGGATCCTTCCATTGCGCATGGGCCTGATCCGCCGCTTGCTGACGCTCCGGTGGACGCTCGCGCGGGTCCTGAATCGACATGGCGCTGGCGACGATCAGCACTTCCTGCAGACTGCCGAGCCTGGCCGCTTCCAGGAGCATGCGGCCCATGCGCGGGTCGACCGGCAAGCGCGCCAATTGTCGACCGAGCGGGGTCAGCTGGCTGTTGCGATCTACTGCCGAAAGCTCTTGCAGCAGGTTGAAACCGTCGCTGATCGCCTTGCCGTCCGGCGGTTCGATAAACGGGAACGCGGTGATTTCGCCGAGGCGCAGATGGAGCATCTGCAAAATAACGGCGGCGAGGTTGGTGCGCAGAATTTCCGGATCGGTAAATTCCGGGCGGCCGAGGAAATCCTCTTCGCTGTACAAACGCACGCAGATACCCGGCTCGACCCGCCCGCAGCGACCTTTACGTTGATTGGCGCTGGCCTGGGAAATCGCTTCGATCGGCAAACGCTGGACCTTGGCCCGATAGCTGTAGCGGCTGATACGCGCGGTACCGCTGTCGATCACATAGCGAATGCCCGGCACGGTCAGCGAGGTTTCGGCGACGTTGGTCGCCAGCACCACACGGCGGCCCGGGTGCGACTGGAAGATGCGCTGCTGTTCAGCCGGCGACAGGCGCGCGTACAGCGGCAGGATTTCGGTGTGCTTGAGCTGGGCCTTGCGCAGCATGTCGGCAGCATCGCGAATCTCGCGCTCGCCGGGCAGGAACACCAGCACATCGCCGGGGCTGCGCCGTTCGCTGCGCTCGTAGGCGGCGATTTCGTCGAGGGTGGCGAGAATCGCCTGATCGACGGTCAGGTCATCCTCGACCCGGTTGCCCTCCTCGTCCTGCTCAAGCGTCAGCGGCCGGTACCAGGTTTCCACCGGGAAAGTACGCCCCGACACTTCGACGATCGGCGCGTCATCGAAGTGCTTGGAGAAGCGCTCCAGATCGATGGTCGCCGACGTGATGATGACCTTCAGGTCGGGACGGCGTGGCAGCAGGGTTTTCAGGTAACCGAGGAGGAAATCGATGTTGAGGCTGCGTTCGTGGGCTTCGTCGACGATGATCGTGTCGTAGCGTTCCAGATAACGGTCGTTCTGGGTTTCCGCCAGCAGAATACCGTCGGTCATTAGCTTGATCAGGGTGTTGGCATCGCTCTGATCCTCGAAGCGCACCTGATAGCCGACCAGCGCTCCAAGCGGCGTGCCGAGTTCTTCGGCGACGCGACTGGCGACACTGCGCGCGGCGATCCGACGCGGCTGGGTATGGCCGATCAGACCGTGCTGGCCACGACCGATTTCCAGACAGATTTTCGGCAACTGGGTGGTTTTGCCCGAACCGGTTTCGCCGGCGATGATCAGCACCTGATGTTGCTCCAGGGCCTTTTTGATTTCGTCGCGCTTGGCCGCGATCGGCAAACTGTCGTCGTAACGAATCACTGGCAGGCTCGCGCGACGCGCCAGTACCTGTTCACAGGACGCCTGCATGCGCGTCACCCACTGGGCCAGTTTGGCCTCGTCGGGTTTCTTGCGCAGTTCAAGCAACTGCCGCCGCAGCCGGTGACGGTCGGCGAGCATGGCGTGATCGAGGTTTTTCAGCAGTTTGTCGATGGAGGGCGATTCGTCGGTCATCGGGTAGGCAATTCGGTCGTCTATTTATGCAGGGGCGGATTGTCGCAGATTTGGGGGGGTTGTGGCGTGTCAGGGGGATTGCGACCCTCACCCTAGCCCTCTCCCAAAGGGAGAGGGGACCGATTGGGGGATGCTTCAAAGGTACATCGACCTGAAAGAGCTTTGCCGAATCCATAATCGCCGAGCTCTTTCAGGTCGGCGTTTGACCCAAGACACCTCGGTCAGCTCCCTCTCCCTCTGGGAGAGGGCTGGGGTGAGGGGCTTTTAAAAGAGCTACTCGTTGTCGAGGCCCTTGCGCCGGTATGGGAAGACGTCGATGACCTTCCCCGCCCGAATCGCCTCCTGCAAGCCCTTCCAGTAATCGGCGTTGTACAACTCGCCATGCAACTGATCGAACAGCTTGCGCTGTCCGGCATCGGCAAACAGGAACGGCGGAAACTCTTCGGGAAAAACGTCCAGCGGGCCGATGGAGTACCACGGCTCAGAGGCCATTTCATCCTCCGGCGTGCGCGGTGCCGGGATGTGGCGGAAGTTGGCTTCGGTCAGGAAGCAGATTTCGTCGTAGTCGTAGAACACCACCCGGCCGTGTCGAGTGACGCCGAAGTTCTTCAGCAGCATATCCCCGGGAAAAATATTCGCCGCCGCCAGCTGCTTGATCGCCAGGCCGTAATCCTCAAGCGCTTCACGTACCTGGGCGTCGTTGGCATTTTCCAGATACAGGTTGAGCGGCGTCATCCGGCGTTCGGTCCAGCAGTGGCGGATCAGCACGGTTTCGCCTTCGACCGAAACCGTCGACGGCGCCACCTCTAGCAATTCCTCCAGACACGCCGGATCGAACTTGCTCAGCGGAAAGCGAAAATCGGCAAACTCCTGGGTATCGGCCATACGCCCGACCCGATCGACGCTTTTCACCAGCCGATACTTTTCGATCACCGTGGCGCGATCGACGTTCTTCGACGGTGAGAAACGGTCCTTGATTATTTTGAATACGGTGTTGAAACCCGGCAGGGTAAACACGCTCATGACCATGCCGCGCACGCCCGGGGCCATGATGAACTGGTCGTCAGTGTTGGCCAGGTGATTGATCAGCGCGCGGTAAAACTCCGACTTGCCGTGCTTGTAGAAGCCGATCGAGGTGTACAGCTCGGCGATGTGCTTGCCCGGCAGGATGCGCCGCAGAAATCCGATGAACTCCGCCGGCACCGGGACATCGACCATGAAATACGAACGGGTGAAAGAGAAGATGATCGACACATCGGCTTCGTCGGTGATCAACGCATCGATCTGAATGCCCCGACCTTCGCGGTGCAACAACGGAATCACCAGCGGCCATTGCTCGTCGCGGGTGTAGATGCGCCCGACCAGATACGCGCCCTTGTTGCGGTAAAGCACCGAGGAAAACAGCTCGACGCTTAGCTCCGGGTCCTTGCACACCCAGTCCGGCAGGTTCTCGCGCAATTGCGCTTCGAGCCGCAGCAAGTCGCCGGGCAAATCAGCGTAATCCTCGCTGAAGCGGTAATCGGCGAAGATGCTGGCGAGCATCCCGGACAACTGGCCCTGCGGCTTGTACGTACGGGTTTGCGCGGCGCGGGCACGGCGCAGGCTTGGGCGCGTGGTGTGGATGAACATGCAGCCGTCGCTGATCAGGTCGTGGCTGAACAGCCCGCAGAAAATCGAGTTGTACCAGGTTTCGGACAGCTCATCGTCGAAGCGCAGGTCGATGACACTGATATAGGCGCTTTTCACCAGCGGCCAGCAGCTGACGTTCATCAGGGTCTCTTCGTCGAAATACTCGCGCAGGCGAGCGACGGTTTCGCCAACCTTTTCCTCATACAGACTGATCCGCGCCGCCGACGCGGCCTGCGCCTCCTGCCAGCGCGCCTGTTCGAAGCGCTCCCGCGCGCCATCGGTGATGCGGCGGAAATGCTCGCGGTAATCGTCGAAGCCGGCGAGGATCATCCGGGCGATCTCGGTGGCTGGCCATTGCTGCGACATAAATGAAACCTCGGCGGGAATTCGGTTGGTCTGAGCTTAGTCACGGAAGCGCTCGCAGGAAAAGCGCAATTTCTGCCAAAACCGATACAGCGCTGACCGTTGACGGTGTTTCTCGCGCAGGTTAATCCCAAGGCAGAATTAAAAGCCCGAATAGCGGTTGCCATGATCCGGACGCTCGGCAACACTCTCGTCCCGATCAAGGAAGGAGCCCGCCGTGAGCCCTGTCGATATTTTCCGCATGTTGTCGCTGGCCGCTATCTGGGGCGCGAGTTTTCTGTTCATGCGCATCATTGCCCCGGTGATCGGCACGATCCCGACCGGCTTCTTTCGCGTGTCGATTGCGGCCGCCGGGCTGCTGGTGATCCTTGGGCTGATGCGCATCAGTTGGGACTTCAAGGGCAAGCTGAAGACCGTGATGCTACTGGGCGTGATCAACTCGGGGATTCCGGCGACGCTGTATTCGGTTGCCGCCCAGGTATTGCCGGCCGGCTATTCGGCGATCTTCAACGCCACGACGCCGCTGATGGGCGTGTTGATTGGCGGTTTGTTCTTCAGCGAGAAACTGACGATTGCCAAGCTGGGCGGTGTGTTCCTCGGCCTGTTCGGCGTCGGCGTGCTGACACGCGCCGGTCCCGTGGCCTTCGACCTGCAACTGCTGATGGGCGCGGTCGCGTGCCTGCTGGCGACCACTTGTTATGGCTTTGCCGGTTTCCTCGCGCGGCGCTGGCTGGATCAGGCCGGTGGGCTGGACAGCCGTTTGTCGGCACTGGGCAGCATGCTCGGGGCGACGTTGTTTCTGCTGCCGCTGTTCGCCTACAGCGTGATCACTGCGCCGCCGGTCGGCTGGGGTGGCTGGCATGTCTGGCTGTCGCTGCTCGGCCTGGGCCTGGGTTGCACGGCGTTTGCCTACATCATCTATTTCCGCCTGCTCAGCTCGATCGGCCCGGTAAAATCGATGACCGTGACCTTCATGATCCCGCCGTTCGGCGTGTTGTGGGGGGCGTTGTTGCTGGATGAGCCGTTGTCGATGGCGCACATTTATGGCGGGGTGCTGATTGCGGCGGCGTTGTGGCTGGTGTTGAAGCCGGCGGTGGTGAGGCCTGCAAAGGTGTCAGTCCGTTAGATTTTCTGCCGCAGATATTCGCGAGCAGGCTCGCTCCCACAGAAAAATACATTCCAATGTGGGAGCGAGCCTGCTCGCGAAAGGCGGCGCAACAAGCGCCACCTGCCTATCGGCTATCCGGTTTTACGGAACACAAACACCAACCCGACAATAATCAGCAGCATTCCCAACACGCTCAACGCCGCCAGACGATTACCGAAAATCAGGTAATCCATCACTGCCGTCACCGCCGGCACCAGATAGAACAGGCTGGTGACATTCACCAGATTGCCCCGCGCGATCAGTCGATACAGCAACAGCGTCGCCAGCACCGACACCACCAGGCCCATCCATAACACCGGGACAATAAAGCCTGCGCTGTGCTCGAAGTGAAACGGCTGGAACGGTACGAACACCGCGCACAGCAACAGGCCGGCCAGGTACTGCACTGGCAGCGTACCGAGCGGATTGTCGGTGATGCGTTTTTGCATGATCGAGCCGAGCGTCATGCTCGCCAGCGCCAGCAAACCGAACAACATGCCGGCCCAGGACATTCCGGCCAGACCGATGCCCTGATAAACCACCATGACCAGCCCGGCCAGGCCCAGCGCCAGGCCGAACAGGCGGCTCGCCGAACGCTGGCGCTCCATCAGCACCACGGTGAGAATCGGCTGAACGCCCATCAGAGTGGCCATCACCCCCGGCGTGACTTTGCAGTCCAGCGCCAGCAGATAAAAGATCTGATAGGCGCCCAACAGCACCACGCCGGTGGCGATCGCAAACAGCATCGGTTTGCCACCCTTGGGCAGCTTCAATTTCAGCAGCGGCGCCAGCAAGACCAGCCCGCACAGGGCGATGGCAAAGCGAATCAGCAGGAAGGCAAAGGGCGAAGCATGGGCCAGGCCCCATTTGGAGAAAATCGCCCCGCTGCTCCACAGCAGAACGAACAGGCTCGTGGACGTCGCCGCGAGCGCGGATTGTTTCGAAAGGACAAACATGAATACCACCTGTAGTCAGGCAAGAAGCCAACTCAGCCGAAGCTGAAATTCAGTAGGTTTTTCTGGCGGGCGCGGGGTTCAGCAGAAACTGCCGATCTGCCCCGAACACCAACGCCCGGCGGCGAAACGACTGCGCACACCGGCGTGCTACTGACAGGTGGAGGGTAATGACTGATCTGCACAGGCTGCCGATTCCCGCACGGCACGACGCCAGCGTTGACCGCTGAATCGACTACCGCGTTGATGAGGGATGCAGGCATGGATGCTGATCTTTATTGAGGAAATGAAGGCGTGAGCATGGCGCTCAAGCGGGCTGACTATAACCAGCCCGGGACACAGATTGCAATGACTTGGGCAATGGGCCGGTAGCGACAGTGCGGCGCCGGGTGGTTAGGGTTATTGGCGTGGCAACGGATTGTCAGGAGACATGGAATGCAAGAGATCATATGCCAAGGAAACGGACGTATTTGCGGTATCAGGTTTATCGGTCGGAGGCGAGGAAGCGGGCGGGTGTTGCGACTGCGCAGATGCGATGCATTTCGGGAGCCGACATGTCAGAAGTCCGCTTTGAGCCTATTGATGCTGAAGCACTGGCAGTTTATCAGTCTTGGGACGACCCGATTTTCTCGTGGGAAGACGTCGTCGTCTGGAAAGCTCGAGAACCTCTGTCTCTGGATATCGCAATCTGGTTTGAACAAGAACTCTGCGGGCTATGCTTCGCAAATCCCAACAATAGCCGCCAGCGGATTCGCATCGTGCGACTGGAGGGCAAACCCGGAAAGGTTCACCCGCTGAAAAACCGAATAGCCGCTTTGGCATTGCTCGCCATCGACGAATTCGCCCGAATTATTGGCAGCCAAGTCATCGAAGTTCAGGAACCTATGCCGGGAGCCATTCCGGTTTATCAACAACTCGGCTTCACATTTGATGTGCAAGGTCGCCTTGTTCTACCAGTGGAGAGTGAAGTATCGTGACATCTGTTCATTTATTGACCAGCGAGGGAGGGAGTATGCGCAAAGTCGTAAGAAAATCCCCAAGCAAAAAGGAATTGCGCGAGCCGGTGGAAAAGCTTGATCGACTGGAGTTATCCGCGAATCAGCGCCGTTTTCTGCAGGTCCTTGAAAACGGAACCGACGTGACCGAGCCCAACCTGCTCGCCGGCCGTCCTTGAACCCATCAATAAAAAACCGCTCCCAAAGAGCGGTTTTCTATTGTCTGATCCAGCCTCAACCAAACAACCAATACCCTATCAACGTCAGCACCAGCACCGCCAGCACCGGGCGCATTACTCTGTAGGCCTTGGGATGGCGGCGCTTCCACTGCTTGACCACGCCGCTGAAACGGTCGCTGAAGTTCTTGCTCCAGGCATAAGCCTGGTTGATGCCGCCAACGCGTTCGTCATCAAGATTCTGCGGCGCGGTGGCGCGGCCGAGCCAGCCGCTGATGAAGCGGTTGATCCGGGTCATCAGGCGGTTGCTCAGCGGGCGTTCGATGTCACAGAACAGAATCACTCGAGTCTGAGCGGTTTCATTCTTGACCCAGTGCACGTAAGTCTCGTCGAACATCACGTCATCGCCGTCGCGCCAGGCATAGACCTGACCGTCGACGAAGATCCGGCAATCGTCGGAGTTGGGCGTCGACAAACCGAGGTGATAGCGCAGCGAGCCGGCGAACGGATCGCGGTGCGGGTTGAGGTGACTGCCGCCCGGCAGCAGCGCGAACATCGCGCCCTTGACGTTGGGTATGGCACTGACCAGCGCCACGGTTTTCGGGCACAGGGCTTCGGCCGATGGCAACGGTTTGTCGTACCACTTCAGATAGAAACGCTTCCAGCCTTTCTTGAAAAACGAACCGAAACCGGCATCGTTGTTCTTCTCGGCGGCGCGAATGTAGCCTTCGTCGAACAGGTGCATGGCTTCGTCGCGAATGGTTTCCCAGTTGTCGCGCAGAACATCCAGTTCCGGAAACTTGCTGCGATCCAGATACGGTCTGGATGGCACTGCGGAGAACAGGTACATCAAAGCGTTGTAGGGCGCGAACAGCGCGGAGTGGTTGACGAACTGGCGCAATACCGGCAAACGCGCCTTGCCGCGCAAATGCACATAGAGCGTGCTGCCCAGAAACAGCAACAGCACAAACGCCTTGGCGGCAAACGAAACGGTCATCAACAACTCCTTGAATAAAGACAACGCTGCGCAATGCCCTTTACCCGGCATGGCAGCCGGCCATGATAAACACTACCGGCCTGCGGAAAAACCCGCCTGACACAAGATTCAGTGTTAAGCATTACGCAACAAAGCCTTTATTAACATGCAGCACCTGAACCTCGGCTGACCTGAATCAACAGGCTTACTGCTGGTTCTCCTGCTCGGTGAACAGGTCACTGAACAGCATGCTCGACAGATAACGCTCGCCCGAATCCGGCAGCACCACGACGATGGTTTTGCCCTGCATCTCTGGTTTCTCCGCCAGACGCACCGCCACCGCCATGGCAGCACCGCAGGAGATGCCGCACAAAATCCCTTCTTCCTGCATCAGGCGCAAAGCCATGGCCTTGGATTCTTCATCGGTCACCTGTTCGACACGATCGACCATCGACAGATCAAGGTTCTTCGGCACAAAACCGGCACCGATGCCTTGAATCTTGTGCGGGCTCGGCTTGATCTCGGCGCCGGCCAGAGCCTGGGTGATGACGGGCGAAGACGCCGGCTCGACAGCCACCGACAGAATCGGTTTACCGGCGGTGTTCTTGATATACCGCGAGACACCAGTAATGGTTCCGCCGGTGCCGACGCCAGCCACCAGCACATCCACGGCGCCGTCGGTGTCGTTCCAGATTTCCGGGCCGGTGGTCTTTTCGTGAATCGCCGGGTTGGCCGGGTTATCGAATTGCGCCGGCATGAAATATTTATCGGTATCGCTGGCGACGATTTCCGCAGCTTTCTCGATGGCGCCTTTCATGCCCTTGGCCGGCTCGGTCAACACCAGTTCCGCGCCCAAGGCTTTAAGAACCTTGCGGCGCTCGATGCTCATCGATGCCGGCATGGTCAGCATCAACTTGTAGCCCCGCGCAGCGGCGACAAAGGCCAGACCGATACCGGTGTTACCGGAAGTCGGCTCGACAATGGTCATGCCCGGCTTGAGTTTGCCGCTGCCTTCGGCGTCCCAGATCATGTTGGCGCCGATTCGGCATTTGACCGAGTAACCGGGATTGCGCCCCTCGATCTTGGCCAGGATCGTGACCCCGCGCGGCGCGATGCGGTTGATCTGGACCAGCGGCGTATTACCGATGGAGTGGGCGTTGTCAGCGTAAATACGGCTCATGGCTGGGTCCTTATGCAGCGTTGAATTCAGCCTTCCAAGGTAAGCCCGTTGCCGATCACAGTCCAGTCGGGTCGAACGTCTGCAAACGCGCGGAGTCAATCGCTTTGAATCGTCAAGCCACACTCTTGAAGGAACAATGGCATGAAACGTCGTTACAGCTGGCCGCTCTGGACCCTGGCGGGTGTCGTGGTGCTGCTGGTCGCCCTGCATTTCGCCCTGCCCTATCTGGTACGCGACTACCTCAATGACAAGCTCGCGGACATGGGCGATTACCGTGGACAGATCACCGATGTCGACCTCGCGCTGTGGCGTGGTGCGTACAAAATCAACGGCCTGAAAATCGTCAAGGTCGACGGCAAGGTCCCGGTGCCGTTCGTCGATGCGCCGTTGATCGACCTGTCGGTGAGCTGGCATTCGCTCTGGTACGACCATGCCGTGGTCGCGCAGGTGCAATTCCTCAATCCCGAAATCAACTTCGTCGACGGTGGCCCCAACAAGCAGAACTCGCAAACCGGTCAGGGCACCGACTGGCGTGAACAATTGGGCAAGCTGCTGCCGATCACCCTCGATGAAGTGCAGATCAACGACGGCCGTATCACCTTCCGCAACTTCAATTCCAAGCCGCCGGTGAACATGAATGCCAGCAACGTCAACGCCAGCATCTACAACCTGACCAATGTGGTCGACAAGGAAGGCAAACGCGACGCCCGCTTTGAAGGCAAGGCCTTGCTGCTGGGCCACGCGCCATTGGAAACCACCGCCACCTTCGATCCACTGAGCAACTTCGAAGACTTTGAATTCCGTCTGCGCGCTCGCGACATCGAGCTCAAACGCATGAACGACTTCGCCGCCGCCTACGGCAAGTTCGACTTCAACGCCGGTCACGGCGACGTGGTTATCGAAGCGAAGGCAGAGAAAGCCCGGCTCACCGGCTACATCAAACCTCTGCTGCGCGACGTCGACGTATTCAACTGGCAGCAGGACGTCGAGAACAAGAACAAAGGCCTGTTCCGCTCAATCTGGGAAGCACTGGTCGGCGGCACCGAGACCGTGCTGAAAAACCAGAACAAAAACCAGTTCGCCACGCGAGTCGAACTCAGCGGCAATGTTCACCAGCAGAACGTCAACGCCTTCGAAGCGTTTTTGCAGATTTTGCGCAATGGCTTCATCCAGGCATTCAATGCGCGATATGAGCGGCCGAAGCCGGATGAGGGTTAATTTTTGCGGTTGACGACATATCGACCTGTGTCTTCGGCCGCTATCGATGAACGCTGTTGCAGCGAATCCCAGCCCAGACAGGCCAACGCCAAAGAACGTGGCACTGCTTCACGCCCATTGCTGTAACGGCTGATGCTGCGAGCGCTCACACCGAGCGCTTCGGCCGCATCATTGAGAGAAAGTCCGGTACGGGCGCGCCAATCGATAAAAATGCGCGTGTTCTCATCCTGGGCATTTTGCGCTAGCGCATCCATATACAAGGTGTCTGCACCGATCTGTACGTCGGGTTCAACCCATTCAACGATCCAACCCTCGTCCCCGACTACGGCAGTCGCAAAGACTTCGCGATCAAGCAGTGGCCGCAGACCTGGATAAGTATGAATATCCATCCCCAAATCAACTGTCAGTTCCTGACCATTGATAAATGTCAGCGCCAACCTGAAATCCGACAGGACGTGCGCAGATCGCAGACGCGGCCGTTTCATGGGTAACATCGATTTTCTGCCCTTTTTACTAACCGAGTAAGAAAGGCTATCGCCAAATCGGCGATACCGAAATACTGGCCATCCGCCGAGACTGAGTCAACATGTGACGCTCCATTCAGAGACTGAATAAGCCGTCTGCGTTCACAGTCGACCGGCGTGCGCGTTATAGTCGGGCATCCGATTATTCGCCCCGCCCTGCCCGCAAGGTCAGCGTTACCGTTCGAGGATTTGCAGATGAAGTTCGAAGGCACCCAGGCCTACGTCGCCACCGATGACCTGAAGCTGGCGGTCAACGCCGCCATCACCCTGGAACGGCCGCTGCTGGTCAAGGGTGAGCCGGGCACCGGCAAGACCATGCTCGCCGAGCAACTGGCCGAGTCGTTCGGGGCGAAGCTGATCACCTGGCACATCAAGTCCACCACCAAGGCCCATCAGGGTCTGTACGAGTACGATGCGGTCAGCCGTTTGCGCGACTCGCAGCTGGGCAATGAAAAAGTCCACGACGTGCGCAACTACTTGAAGAAAGGCAAGCTCTGGGAAGCCTTCGAGTCCGAAGAGCGGGTGATTCTGCTGATCGACGAAATCGACAAGGCCGACATCGAGTTCCCTAATGACCTGTTGCAAGAACTCGACAAGATGGAGTTCTACGTTTACGAAATCGACGAGACCATCAAGGCCAAGAGACGCCCGATCATCATCATTACCTCCAACAACGAGAAAGAGCTGCCGGACGCCTTCCTGCGCCGCTGCTTCTTCCACTACATCGCCTTCCCCGACCGCACTACCCTGCAGAAAATCGTCGACGTGCACTACCCGGACATCAAAAAGGACCTGGTCAGCGAAGCGCTCGACGTGTTCTTCGACGTGCGCAAGGTACCGGGCCTGAAGAAAAAGCCTTCGACGTCCGAGCTGGTCGACTGGCTGAAACTGCTGATGGCCGACAACATCGGCGAAGCGGTGCTGCGCGAGCGCGATCCGACCAAAGCCATTCCGCCGCTGGCAGGCGCACTGGTGAAAAACGAACAGGACGTGCAACTGCTTGAGCGCCTGGCGTTCATGAGCCGGCGCGGCACCCGCTAAGAGGCTGCTGCCATGTTGCTCAACCTGTTCAACGAAATGCGTGCAGCCAAGGTGCCGGTGTCGGTACGCGAGCTGCTCGACCTGATCAACGCGCTGAAACAGCGCGTGACCTTCGCCGACATGGACGAGTTCTACTACTTGTCGCGGGCGATTCTGGTGAAGGACGAGCGCCATTTCGACAAGTTCGACCGCGCGTTCGGTGCCTACTTCAATGGCCTGGAGAAACTCGACGATCACTTGCAGGCGCTGATTCCCGAAGACTGGCTGCGCAAGGAATTCGAGCGTTCGCTGAGCGACGAAGAACGCGCGCAGATCCAGTCCCTTGGCGGGCTGGACAAGCTCATCGAGGAATTCAAGAAGCGTCTGGAAGAACAGAAGGAACGTCACGCCGGCGGCAACAAATGGATCGGCACCGGCGGCACCAGCCCGTTCGGTTCCGGCGGTTTCAACCCGGAAGGCATCCGCGTTGGCGATGCCGGCAAGCGTCAGGGCAAAGCGGTCAAGGTCTGGGATCAGCGCGAGTACAAGAACCTCGACGATTCGGTGGAACTGGGCACGCGCAACATCAAGGTCGCCCTGCGTCGTCTGCGCAAGTTCGCCCGTCAGGGTGCGGCGGAAGAACTCGACATCGACGGCACCATCGACCACACCGCCAAGGATGCCGGCCTGCTGAACATCCAGATGCGCCCGGAACGGCGCAACACGGTGAAGCTGCTGCTGTTGTTCGACATCGGCGGCTCGATGGACGCGCACGTAAAGATCTGCGAGGAATTGTTCTCGGCCTGCAAGACCGAGTTCAAGCATCTTGAGTATTTCTACTTCCACAACTTCATTTATGAATCAGTGTGGAAGAACAACATGCGCCGCACTTCCGAACGCACCTCGACCCAGGATCTGCTGCATAAATACGGCGCCGACTACAAAGTGATCTTTATCGGTGACGCCGCGATGGCGCCGTACGAAATCACCCAGGCCGGTGGCAGCGTCGAGCACTGGAACGAAGAGCCGGGTTACGTGTGGATGCAGCGCTTCATGGAGAAATACAAGAAGCTCATCTGGATCAACCCGTATCCGAAGGACACCTGGGGCTATACCTCGTCGACCAACATCGTCCGCGATCTGATCGAGGATCAGATGTATCCGCTGACGCTGCGCGGACTTGAAGAAGGGATGCGGTTCTTGTCCAAATGACCGCCTGATCATTCCCACGCTGAGCGCGGGAATGATCAAAGAATTACCAGCCCGATTTGATGTAGGCCTCGCAAAGTCTGTCCATGAAGGCTCGGTCATCCGTTTCGCAAACAGGCGGAGGAGACACGCCGCGTTGTTTCGCCTGCCGCACGATTTCATTGCGCTGCTGAGCTTCGCGCTGTAAACGGTTGGCCTTTTCCTGCCGGGTTTCCGGCCTTGTCAGCAGTTCCTCTTGCATCTGACCTTGCGCATCAAAGAAGCGAAACCGCACACCGGTAGCCGGACCTTGCGCAACCCTGCCCTCGGCAATCAGCTCCATACAGGCGCCGTTCTGTCCGGTTTGAAGGTGCCTGACAAACATGCGCCGGATATCGGAATTGGCGGTAGACAGAAATTTTTCGATCGGGTCTGTCATTGCTTCGCTATCGGCGTCACCGGCGTCTACCCGTTGCAGACTACCAAAACGATCGACTCTGGCCTTGTAGACCACATCAGCTCTGGCGCGATCATGGAACTCGACGACGCTCACGGCACCTTCCGCGCTGGTTTGGGCACTGACTTTCATATAACGCATCTGTAACTTCCTTGTGAGAGATGAAGGGCAATCGTTTCATATGCTCACAGTCACGACTGTAAGGCGACGTACTTAGCTGCCAGGAAGCGTCTCGGTTTTGGGTACGAAACCATGCACGTTACGCGTAGGACCTCAGATAGTTCTGATGCGTTTTCCAGGCTTGCTCCTGCATTACCGGAATGAATCGCACCGTTGCCCCTGGCAGACATTGCGCCAGCCTGGCCAGCGCCAGCGGCGTCAAAGCGCCCAGGCGCGGGTATCCGCCAATGGTCTGGCGATCATTGAGCAACACGATCGGTTGGCCATCGGGCGGTACCTGCACAGCGCCCAAGGGAATGCCCTCTGAAATCATCGGCGCGCCCTGATATTGCAGCGGCGCGCCGAGCAGGCGGATGCCCATGCGGTCGGCGCGACTGTCGATGGTCCAGGCGCTGTTGAAGACATCGAACAGGCTCTGCCCGCTGAACTGGCCGATCTGTGCGCCGAGCACCAAGTCCAAAGGCGCGTGCGTTTTGAAATCCGGCCGCAGCGCCGAAGGCATTTCCCGTACTGCCAACGCTTCGCCGCTGTAACCGAGCACCGCCCCTTTGGCGAGCGGAAGGCCCATGCCATCAAGCCCGCCCAATTCTTCGCGCACCACCGTGGCACTGCTGCCCAGCACCTTAGGCGCAGTAAACCCACCGGGGGCCGCCAGATAAGCTCTAGCGCCAAGCAACGGCTGGGTAAATCGCAATGTCTGGCCTTTCGCCAATTTGAAACTGCGCCACGGCGCCAGCGGCTGGCCGTCGATCTGCGCGCCGAGATCCGCTCCCGCCAGCGCCAGCAGGCAATCCTCTTCAGCCACAACAGCAAACCCGCCGAGGGTGATTTCAACCACTGCTGCATCCAGCTCATTGCCGAGCAGCCAATTGGCCCAGCTCATCGAACACCAATCCGCCGCGCCGCCCTGGGTCACGCCCAGATGCCGCACGCCAAACCGCCCGGCGTCCTGCAACAGGCACAGCGGCGTGCTGGCCTCGATCATCAATCGACTCATGCCAGCGCCTCCAGTGGGGTGTCATCGCCGCCCAAGCGTATGAATTCGGCGTGATCGACGGCTTCGAAGCGCACCGTGTCGCCCGGTTGCATCAGGCTGTAGCCGTCGCGATGGCGATCAAACAGTTGCGCCGGGGTGCGCCCGATCAGGTTCCAGCCACCAGGTGAAACTACCGGATAAGCCGCCGTCTGCCGCTCAGCGATGCCCACGCTGCCGGCGGCAACTTTCTTGCGCGGCGTGCTCAAGCGCGGCGCGGCGAGCATTTCTTCGACCAGACCCATGAAGGCAAAACCCGGCGCAAAGCCCAGCGCGAACACCTGATATTCCCGTGCGCTGTGCCGACGAATCACTTCCGCCACTGGCAGCCCGCTGCGTTCAGCCAGCAGGCTCAGTTCCGGGCCGACACTCAAGTCGTACCAGACCGGCAAGACGTGACACTGCCCGGCACGGCGCGCATTCGGCGCCAGATCGATCAGCGCTTCGGCGATCAAGTCACGCGCCTGAGCAGGACTCAACAGCGTCAGGTCGTAATGCACCATCAACGTCGTATAGGACGGCACCAGATCGATCAACTGTGCACCAAACGCCGTGCGCAAACGCTCGCTGGCGGCGAGCAGCCACGGCATGTTGGCTTCGGCGATTTCATCGAACAGACGCAGCATCAGGCAGTCGAGCGCCACCACTTCAATCCGTGGGTTCATGACGCACTCGACTGCTGCAAGGCTTGGCGAATGCGCTGCACCGCGGCCACGGAACTGGCGTTGTCGCCGTGGACGCACAAGGTATTGGCGCGCAGGATCAAGGCGCTGCCATCGCTGGCGCTGAGTTCGCCGCCACGGGCGATGGTCAACGCTTGCTCGATGATTTTTTCGGCATCGTGATGCACGGCGCCCGGCAATTGCCGGGAGACCAGCCGGCCGGCGCTGTCATAGGCACGGTCGGCGAACGCTTCAAACCACAGCGTTACGCCGTATTCATCGCCAATTTGCTGCGTCGCAGCGTTGTCTCGGGTCGCCATCAACATCAGCGGCAAGCTGCGGTCATACGCGGCCACGGCCTGCACCACCGCGCGCAACTGCGCCGGGTTGGCCATCATGTCGTTGTACATCGCGCCGTGGGGTTTGACGTAGCTCACGCGCCCGCCCTGCGCCTTGCAGATGCCGTCGAGGGCACCGATCTGGTAATGCAGGATGTCTTGCAGCTCTTGCGCGGAATACGCCATGGAGCGTCGGCCGAATCCGACCAGATCCTGATAGGCCGGGTGCGCGCCAATCTGCACGCCGTGTTCGAGCGCCACCGCCACGGTTTTGCGCATGATGCTCGGGTCGCCGGCATGGAAACCGCAGGCAACATTGGCGCAATCGATGAAGGGCATGACTTCGGTGTCCAGACCCATGGTCCAGCTGCCGAAGCTCTCGCCAATGTCGCAATTCAATAGCAGGCGGCTCACGGTGAACACTCCTGTAGCTGCTGGTCTTTTTATCTGTAGGAGACTTCTGCGCAGGGTATCAGTTACTGCGCGTCGAGTTGCTTGCCACGGGTTTCCGGCAGGCTCAGCGCCGCCAGAATCACCACGCCATACGACACCGCCGCGAAGGCGCCGATGCCCATGCTCAATGGCACTTTCTGGCTGAGCAGGCCGATCAACAGCGGGAACAACGCCGCCAGTGCGCGGCCGATGTTGTAGCAGAAACCCTGGCCCGAGCCGCGAATCCGCGTGGGGAACAGTTCGGTGAGAAACGCACCCATGCCGCTGAAAATTCCCGAGGCGAAGAAGCCCAGCGGAAAGCCCAGCCAGAGCATCACGCCATTGCTGACCGGCATCTGCGTGTAAAGCAGAACGATAGTGAACGAGCCGACGGCAAACAAAATGAAGTTCTTTTTCCGCCCCAGCAGGTCGGTCAGATACGCGCTGATCACATAACCGACATAGGAACCGACGATCACCATCGCCAGATAACCACCGGTGCCGAGCACGCTCAAACCGCGCTCGTTCTTGAGGAAAGTCGGCAGCCAGGAGGTGATCGCGTAGTAGCCGCCCAGCGCACCGGTGGTCAGCAAAGAAGCGCGAAACGTGGTGAAGAGCATGCCCGGTGCGAAGATCTCGTAGAACTTCGCCGGGTTTTCCGGAGTTTGCGCGGCTTTGGCTTCGCGATATATCTCCGGATCTTTCACCAGGCGACGGACAAAAATCACGAATATCGCCGGCACGATGCCGAGGATGAACAGCGCGCGCCAGGCATCTTCCGCTGGCAACACCGAAAACAGCAGCGCGTACAGAATCGCCGTCAGGCCCCAACCCAGCGCCCAGCCGGATTGCACCATGCCCACCGCTTTGCCGCGATCCTTGGCGCGGATCACTTCACCGATCAACACTGCGCCAGCGGTCCATTCACCGCCGAAACCGAAGCCCATCAACGTGCGCGCGATCAACAATTGTTCGTAGTTTTGCGCGAAGCCGCAGAGGAAGGTGAAGAAGGCGAACCACAGCACCGTCAGTTGCAGGGTGCGCACACGGCCGATGCGGTCGGAGAGAATCCCGGCGACCCAACCGCCGATGGCCGAGGCGATCAGGGTGCTGGTGTGAATCAGCCCCGCTTCGCCCGTGGTGATGCCCCACATCGCGATCAGCGTCGGCACGACGAAGCTGAGCATTTGCGTGTCCATACCGTCCAGACCGTAGCCGATCTTGCAGCTCCAGAACGTGCGGCGCTCCTGCTGGTTGATGTTGCGGTACCAGTCGAAAGGTCCGGGGCGAGCCGCAGGCTTGGATAAAGGGAGGGTATCGGGAGCACTCATGGCAAATCTCCGCAGGGCTTTTATTGGTCTTGTTCGAAGCTCCGACGACGCCTATCGTGGGAACCGGATGCGTCGATTTTTCGTCGCTCTGCCCTGCGCCGTCCAACGAATAAAAACCCGCCTTAGGCATAAGAAAAATTTGTCACTCGAGCCTTGTCCATGAATCTGAAGTTTCTCGAGACCTTTGTCTGGGTCGCGCGCCTGAAGAGTTTTCGCCTGACCGCTGACAAGCTGTTCACCACCCAGGCATCGATTTCCAGCCGCATTGCGGTGCTCGAAGGCGAGCTGGGCGTAAAGCTGTTTTTGCGCGACTCACGCGGCGTCAGCCTGACCCCGGAAGGCCTGAAAGTGCTCGACTATGCCGAGCAGATGCTCGACACCATGGCGGCGCTGAAGCAGTCGATCGAGACCCGTTCGAGCAAGGTCGGCCGGGTGCGTATCGGCGTGATGGACACAGTGATCCATACCTGGCTGAGCCCGCTGGTGGCGCAGATGACCGATCTGTACCCACGGGTGGAAATCGAATTGGTCGCGGATACCGCGCTGAACCTCTGCGATCAACTGCAAAAAGGCTTCCTTGATCTGGTTCTGCAAACCGATCTGGTCCGTCACGAAAGCGTGCGCAGCCTCGAGCTGGCAAGCCATCCGCTGGGCTGGATTGTCGCGAGCAATTCGATCTACAACCGCGACTACGCCGACCTCGCCGAACTGGCGCAGGAGCGGATCATCACCTATTCGAAAAACTCACGACCGCATCAGGATATCGTCGCGCTGATGCAGGCCAGCGGCGTCATGGCGCCACGCTTGAATTGCGTGAACTCGGTGTCGGCGATCACCCGGTTGTTGCGCGACGGCTTCGGTATCGGCGCGCTGCCGCCGGTGCTGGTGACCGAGGAGCTGGCACGGGGCGAATTGATCTTGCTCGACATCGAGCAGCGGCCGGCGAATCTGCCGGTGGTGGTGTCGTGGCGGGTCGGGGTTGAGTGGGTCGAGGAGATCGTGACGTTGTGTCAGCAGGTCCTGGCGGGGTATGCGCACAAGGTCGGCAAGGACTACATCACCCTTACTGAATGATTACGTGGCGAGGGGATTTATCCCCGCTCGGCTGCGCAGCAGTCGTGATTGCGGCCAACGCGGTCTTTCAGTGCAGGTTTTGGGGCTGCTGCGCAGCCCAACGGGGATAAATCCCCTCGCCACAGAACTCATTCACCACAGAACCCACTCGCCACGGAACTCATTCGCCACAGAACCCACTCCCCCCATAGCCCATTCACCACAGAGCCCATTCACCACAGAACCCACTCACCCCAGAGCCCACTCACCACAGAATCCCCCATGCCATAAGGCCTCTCTTGCCAGAGGGGATTGTGCAAGTCTTACAAACCGCGCACATCGCGATCTTCGATCGGCCGGCTCTGGCGCAGGCGGCGGCCGCCGAGGACGACCCAGTCGATCAGGCGGAACAGGCATTCGACGCCGAACGACAGCAGCAACGCGCCGCTCATGCCCCAGATCATCGCCTCTGGCGTCAGCAGGATCTGGTAGCTGTAGCCGTTCCAGGTTTCCTTGCGAATATCCGGATCGGCGGCCAGCACCACTTGCAGGAAGCGCACATACCACGGGCCTTGCATCGCCTGGAATTGCTTGTCCAGCGCGACCTGGCGGGTGAGCAAGGTGTTCAGGCTGTCGGCATCGCTGCGAAAAATCGGGTCTTCGCTGGCACGGTAATGTGCGACCAGCGCCTGCATATCGCCTTTGAAAAACTGATCCGCCGTGCCCTGGAAACCACGCAGACCGGTCTGCGCTTCGATCAGGTGCGCTTCGACACGCTGGGCGTAATCGTTGATGAACCCCGGCACCTGGACACCGATCAACAGGCCCGCCGCAAACAACACCAGCCGTAGATAACTGAGCAACATGGGTGCAAATCCTTATTCGGTCTTGCCCTGGCTGACGCATTCGCCGCGTCGCCACAGGCTCCATTGGCCCGGTTCGTAACGGGTCCAGGTTTCGTTTTCGGTCAGAGGCTCGGTGGCAATCACCGTGACCACGTCGTTGGGCGTGGTTTCGGCCTGGAAGTCGACGATCACATCGACATCCTTGAGCCGCGCCGGGCCGAACGGGGCGCGGCGGGTGATCTGGGCGAGTTTGGTCGAGCAATAACAGAACAGCCAGTCACCGTCGCTGAGCAGGCAATTGAACACGCCTTTGCTGCGATATTCGGCGCACGCTGCGACCAGATCCGGCAGCAGCACTTCGATATCGACCGGCTCGGGGAAGGCTGCGCGTACCCGGTTGAGCAAATCGCAGAACGCCGCTTCGCTGTCGGTATCGCCGACCGGTCGGTAGAAACTCTTGATCGCAGTGAAGTCGGCGAGCTGGCCGTTGTGCGCAAAACACCAGTTGCGCCCCCACAGTTCGCGGACGAACGGGTGGGTGTTGGACAGGCAGACCTTGCCGACGTTGGCCTGGCGAATATGGCCGATGACCACTTCGCTCTTGATCGGATAACGCTGCACCAGGTTGGCAACTTCCGACTCGCTGCTCGCTGCCGGGTCCTGAAACAGCCGCAGGCCCCGCCCTTCGTAGAAGGCAATGCCCCAGCCGTCGCGGTGCGGGCCGGTGCGTCCGCCACGCTGCATCAGGCCGGTGAAGCTGAACACGATGTCGGTCGGCACGTTGGCACTCATGCCCAGTAATTCACACATGTGCGGACTCTCGGGTTACAGACGTGGCTCGACCCGCATGCGCTGCGGATTGTTCGGCACTGGCGGGCGACCGTAGCGGTCGTCACCGGCGCCGCCGAACGGTTGATCATCGTCGCGCTCTTCGGCACGGGCCGCAGCCTTGGCGGCCTCGGCGCGTTCACGCCGTGCTGCCGAGGCACGCTCGATCGGCAGGCGGATCAAAACGAAAACCAGATACACCCCGAAGGCGATCATGCCGTACATGAACAGATCGGAAACCGCGCGCCAGGCGTTGTTGCCGACCTTGAACAGCATGTCCAGGGCGGTGATGGCGATGGCCGGTGCAACTTTGGCTTTCACCGGATCGACGATGGTCGGGCTGAACAGCAACACCGCCATCAGCACACGCAGCGGCTCGCGCAGCCAGCGCCACATCCAGGTGGTCAGGCGCATCCATACCAGCAGGCAGCCCACGGCGGCAAAGGCGTAAAGGCCCCAGGCGATCAGATAGTCGTTCTCGGTCATGGTGTCCATGGCAAGGCAGGCAAATAGGCGCTTATAGTAACGACTTTTCGCCCATGCGGCTTGTCCCAATACCAGACGGCCAGCAGCCGCCCCTGTGGGAGCGAGCCTGCTCGCGAATACGGACTGTCAGTTGCAACAGCGTTGCCTGACACACCGCTTTCGCGAGCAGGCTCGCTCCCACACGGGCTGCGGCGCTTTCAAGACCTGCGAACAACCCAATTCCGAATATTGTCCGAGAGCCTTCCATGCCCCAATCCGCCAATGTCATGACTGCCCCGATTGCCCACCGGGCGCCCGGTGCCGACCCGTATGCCTGGCTGCAGGAGCGCGACACCGACGCGGTGCTCGATTACCTCAAGGCCGAAAACGCCTGGCAGGAGGCGCAAACCGCCGATCAGGCCGAACTGCGTGAAACCCTGTTCGAAGAGATCAAGGGCCGGATTCTCGAAACCGACCTGTCCCTGCCCTCCCCATGGGGCCCGTACCTGTATTACACGCGCACCACGGCGGGCGACGAATACGCCCGGCACTACCGCTGCCCGCGTCCGGCGGACGACAGCCTGACCCTCGATGAGAGCCGCGAGCAACTGCTGCTCGATCCGAATGAGCTGGCCAACGGCGGGTTCTTCTCGCTGGGCGCGTTCAGCATCAGCCCGGACCATCAACGTTTGGCCTACAGCGTCGACACCTCGGGCGATGAGATCTACACGCTGTTCGTCAAGGAACTGTCCAACGACAAGATCAGCGAACTGGAATTTCAAGACTGCGACGGCAGCATGACCTGGGCCAATGACAGCCTGACCCTGTTTTTCGGCGTACTCGACGATACCCACCGCCCACACAAACTGTTCCGTTATCGCCTCGACGGCACTGCGGCCGAAGAAGTTTTCCATGAGCCGGACGGGCGTTTCTTCCTGCACTGCTACCGTTCCAGTTCCGAGCAGCAATTGCTGCTGTCGCTGGGCAGCAAGACCACCAGCGAAGTCTGGGCGCTCGATGCCAATCAGCCGCACCTGCCGTTCACCTGCCTGGCGCCACGGGTCGAAGATCATGAATACGATGTCGACCACGGCCTGCTCGATGGCGTCTGGACATGGTTTATCCGTACCAACCGCGACGGCATCAACTTCGCCCTGTATCAGGCTCCGGACACTGGCGTGCCGCCGAGCGAGGCCGACTGGCAGAACCTGATCCCGCACAACGAAGAAGTGATGCTCGACGGTGTCAGCCTCAACACCGAGGCGATGACTTTGAGTCTGCGCGAAGGTGGCCTGCCGATCATCGAGGTTCACCCGCAGGGCTCGGCGCCGTATCGCGTGCAATTGCCCGATGCGGCCTACAGCCTCCACGTGCAAAACAGCCTGGAATTCGAGAGCGACCGCATTCGCCTGCGCTACGAAGCGTTGAATCGCCCGGCCCAGGTGCGCCAGTTGATTCTTGCCAGCGGCGAGCAAACGGTGCTCAAGGAAACCCCGGTACTCGGCCAATTTGATGCCGACGCCTATGTCAGCCAACGCCTGTGGGCGACCGCCCCGGACGGTACGCAGGTGCCGATCAGTCTGGTGATGAAGCGCGAGATGGTAGGTAAACCGGTGCCGCTGTATCTGTATGGTTATGGCGCTTACGGCTCCAGCCTCGATCCGTGGTTTTCTCACGCCCGCCTGAGCCTGCTCGATCGCGGCATGGCCTTCGCCATTGCCCACGTACGCGGCGGCGGCGAGCTGGGCGAAGCCTGGTATCGCGCCGGCAAGCAGGAACACAAACACAACACCTTCAGCGACTTCATCGCTTGCGCTGAGTTTCTGATCCTCAACGGCATCACCACGGCGGAAAAACTGGCGATCAGCGGCGGCAGCGCCGGTGGCCTGCTGATCGGCGCGGTACTCAATCAGCGCCCGGACCTGTTCGGCGTGGCGATTGCCGAAGTGCCGTTCGTCGACGTGCTCAACACCATGCTCGACCCCGATCTGCCGCTGACCGTCACCGAATACGACGAATGGGGCAACCCGCAAGAACCGGACGTCTATGATCGGATCAAGGCTTACGCACCGTACGAAAACGTCACCGCGCAGGCTTATCCGCCACTGCTGGTGATCGCCGGCTACAACGACAGCCGCGTGCAGTACTGGGAAGCGGCCAAGTGGGTAGCAAAATTGCGCGCAACCAAGACCGACGACAATGTGCTGCTGCTCAAGACCGAACTGGGCGCCGGGCATGGCGGTATGAGCGGGCGCTATCAGGGATTACGTGACGTAGCGCTCGAATATGCATTTGTGTTCAAGGTTTTGCAGATTGCCTGAGGAACTCTGTGGGTGGCTTGGGTCTTACAGCAGACCCTTGTGGCGAGGGGATTTATCCCCGTTGGGCTGCGAAGCGGCCCCAAAACCTGCAAACTCAGTATTCCTGAAGCACCGAGTTGGCAGGATTTGCGACTGCTGCGCAGCCGAGCGGGGATAAATCCCCTCGCCACAAAAGCCCATTCCTACGGGATCCGTGTATAGCCTTGAAATGTGATAACAAAAAGACCGCATCGACATGTCCGAACCGACCTTTCTGAACAACGAAATCCGCGACTGGCTGATGGACTGTGGCCTGTTCGATCAATTGCAGCTGGCCGACTTCGCGGCCGCTTCCGGCTATTTCAGCATCAGCACCGTGGCTGAAGGCGAGGCGATTTTTCGCGAGGGCGATGCCGGCAGTTTCATGTGCATCATCCACACCGGCCAGGTCGCCGTGCAGAAAACCGGCGCTGACGGCCAGGTCATCACCATGGCCACCCTGCGCAGCGGCCGGGCCTTCGGTGAAATGGCCGTGCTTGATGGCGAACGTCGTTCGGCCACGTGTATCGCGGCGAGCAACTGTCAGTTGCTCAACCTGGGCAAGGATTCGCTGGAAAAAATGCTCAACGACGCACCGAAAATCGCCGCAAAAATCATCCGCGCCCTCGCCGTCTCGCTGTCCAAACGCCTGCGCATGGCCGATGGCCAGCTCGCCGCGCAACAGGTTTAGCCGCCCGGGGATTTGACCTTGTTGCCGTTCGGCTCGATGCCCGGCACCGGTTGATCCTTGCTCGGCGGGCTGGGCATTTCGATCGGCACCAGCGGCGGGCTGCCGCTGCCGGCGCCCGACTTGGGCAGGGTGATCGGGGTGATCTGCGGATACGGTGTCGGCGTCGCGGTGCCGGGCGAGCCGGGCTGCGGCGTCGGGCTGACCGGAACGCTCTGCTGGGCCTGCACTGCAGTAATCGCGAGCGCGGCCAGGGTAATGACCGTTAGAATGGTGCGCTTCATCAAGGGCTCCGTTTGGCCTTTAGTCTGTGCTCAGGCTACTCCCAACGCGCCTGCTTGCCTTCCCCCCTTTAGAGATTTCCATGAAACGTTTCGTTCTGCTCGACACCACCCCGATCCCTGAAAACGGCGGTGCCCTGTGCCTGTTCGAGTATGGCGAGGATTTCGTCATCAAGATCCAGGGCGGCGACGGCGGACAGTTGATGAACACGCGCATGCACGGTTCCGAGGACGCACTGGCAGAGATCCCCTGCCGCAAGGTCGCCGGCCGGTCGAATTCGCGGGTGTTGATCGGTGGCCTGGGCATGGGTTTCACCCTCGCCTCGGCACTCAAGCATCTGGGCAAGTCCGCCGAGGTGGTGGTCGCTGAGCTGGTGCCCGGCGTGGTCGAGTGGAATCGCGGCCCGCTCGGGGAGAAGTCCGGTCGGCCATTGCTCGATCCGCGCACGGTGATCCGCATGGAAGATGTGGCCAACGTGCTGCAAAGCGAGCCGAACGGTTTCGATGCGATCATGCTTGACGTTGACAACGGCCCCGAAGGCCTGACTCAAAAGGCCAACAGCTGGCTGTATTCCGCCGCAGGTCTGAATGCCTGCGCCAAGGCGCTGCGTCCCAAAGGTGTTCTCGCGGTATGGTCGGCCAGCGCCGACCGACAGTTTTCCGACAAATTGAAGAAGGCCGGTTTCAAGGCCGAAGAAGTCCAGGTCTTCGCCCACGGCAACAAGGGCACCCGTCACACGATCTGGATTGCCGAGAAGCTCAAGGGCTGAGCTAAACTGCGCATAACCGTCATCAGTCTTTCTGCAAAGGTGAACCCATGAGTTCGTCCACCCCCACCAACACGTCGAAGCTGGACCGCATCCTCGCCGACAACCAGCGCGACAAGGAAATGGGCTACCGCGACAAGGCCCTGAAAATGTACCCGCACGTCTGCGGCCGCTGCGCCCGTGAGTTTTCCGGCAAGCGCCTGAGCGAACTGACTGTGCATCACCGTGACCACAACCACGACAACAACCCGCAGGACGGCTCGAACTGGGAGCTGTTGTGCCTGTATTGCCACGACAACGAGCACTCGCGTTACACCGATCAGCAGTATTTCGGCGACGGCTCGCTGAGCACACCGAAGATCGCCAAGGCCACGCATAACCCGTTTGCGGCCCTGGCTGGCTTGATGAAAAAGAAGATTGAAGATCTTCATCGCCTGAGCTGGCCCTTTCGCGAGCAGGCTCGCTCCCACAGTTGAAATGCGTTCCCCTGTGGGAGCGAGCCTGCTCGCGAAGGCGGCCGGCCAGGCACCACAAATCTCGAATCTGCCCGCCCTCCCCCAATCCCCGTATAATCGCCCTCTTTTTCCCGAAGGCACCCCGCTCGTGGCAGACAAACGGTACAGCTGCATTGGTTTGTATAACCCCAAATCACCGGAGAACGTCGGCTCGGTGATGCGCGCCGCAGGCTGTTACGGCGTGGCGTCGGTGTTCTACACCGGCAAGCGTTATGAACGCGCGGCCGATTTCGTCACCGACACCAAGCGCGTGCACTACGACATCCCGTTGATCGGCATCGACGACCTGAAAAAAATCCTTCCGCTCAACTGCGTGCCCGTCGCGGTAGAGCTGGTCGAAGGCGCACGGCCGCTGCCGGAATACACCCACCCCGACCGCGCCCTGTACATCTTCGGCCCGGAAGACGGCTCGCTGGATAAAGAGATTCGCGACTGGTGCGAAGACGTCGTGTACATCCCCACCACCGGCTGCATGAATCTCGCCGCCACGGTCAACGTCGTGCTCTACGACCGCATGGCCAAGGGCCTGAACACCCGCTCCGGGCCGAAATTCCGCTGAAGCGTCGCACATTCGATGGAACAAGCTGACCGCCCTGGCAGTCAGCTTATCTATCAATCGCACCCTGCCTGGAGATAGATCATGAGCGAGCTCAAACGCGTAGAACGCATCGAATCCACCCCGTTCCAGTCGCCTTCGCACAAGAATGTGCATGGCTGGGAGCGCGTCGGCTCGTTGACCGGCGGCGTGCTGATGGTCGGCAAGGGCCTGCGCCGTGGCGGCGTGTTCGGCCTGATTCAAGTGGCGCTCGGCGGCATGGCCGTGGCCCGTGGCATTACCGGGCACTGCTCGGCGAAAAGCCTGTTGGAAAAAGGCCGTCAGGACATGAGCAACGTGCGGGCGAAGATCGAACGCGCCGGGGAAGAACTGAGCAAGTTGAAGACCAATGCCGAAGTGGCCACGGAAACGGCGACCGTCACCGGCAATGATTCGCTGACCTCGCCGAAGGCCGGCGTCTGAGGCTTTAAAGCAAAAGATCGCAGCCTGCGGCAGCTCCTACACGGAATCACGTTTTCCATTGTAGGAGCTGCCGAAGGCTGCGATCTTTTGATCTTTACGGGTTCAACAACTCACCACCTCATCAGCCCGCGCGAAAAATCAGATGATCTTCCCAGTCATCCTCCGGCACGCTGCCTTCGGCGAGCATGCGCCCGGACTGGGAAATCCGCTCATGGTGCACCGCGTCGCGGTCGCCACACACCAGGTGATGCCATAACGGCAGATCCTTGCCCTCGCTGACCAGACGATAACCACAGGTCGGCGGCAGCCACTTGAATTCCTCCGCCTGACCCGGCGTGAGCTGAATGCAGTCAGGGACAAACTTGATCCGGTTCGGATAATCGCTGCACTGGCAGGTTTTCAGATCCAGCAGTTTGCAGGCGATGCGCGTGTAATAGACGCTGTTGTCTTCTTCGTCCTCGAGCTTTTGCAGGCAGCACAGACCGCAGCCGTCGCACAGCGATTCCCATTCCTCGTGATCGAGTTGATCGAGGGTTTTGCGTTTCCAGAACGGTTCGACTATGGCGGCCATGGCTCAAGCATCAACATCAAGGTGGTGAAAAGGCCGCCAGTCTAGTGCCAGCGGGCGCGGGGGCCAAGCGCTGGCGACTGCCGGTAAATCCGCTTGTCCGCACCAGCGCCGCCCGCTGAGCAAACTGGTGGCTACACTTTGAAACCAATGTGGGAGCGAGCCTGCTCGCGAAAGCGCTGTGTCAGACACGCTGTTGTCGACTGACACGCCCTCTTCGCGAGCAGGCTCGCTCCCACAGTGAAATCAGTGGAGAGTCAGTAACCGCGGGTGAAATCCACTTCCCCACGCAACGTCTCACCTGCCTCATACGCTTTCAGGTTCTGCACAAACAAATCCACCATCAGCGCCGGCGAGGTCGGTGCCGAGCTGTGCCCGGTCAGGAGCAAGCCCCACGCGGTCCAGAATGGATGGCGTTGCGGCAATGGTTCCTGACGGCAGACGTCGATTACCGCGCCGGCCAGATGCCCTTCCTTCAAGGCTTCTACCAGATCGGCATCGACCACTGCGACGCCACGCCCGGCGTTGATGAACAATCCGGTCGGCTTGAATTGCTTGAACAGCGCCGCGTCGTAGATATCGTGGGTGTGTTCGGTGTTCGGCAGCAGATTGACCACGTAATCCACTTCGCCCACCAATCGCGGAAGATCGGCCAGCGCGCCGACTTCGACAAATGGTGCCTGTTCGCGGGCACTGCTGGCGATGCCGTACAGCTCGACGCCGAACGGCCGCAGAAACTGCGCAACGCTCTGGCCGATGTCACCGGTGCCAACGATCAGCACCTTGCGCCCGACCAGACTCTGGCCGCTGCGGTTGTCCCACTTGCGCTCGACCTGGCTGACCAGCCGCGCCAGCACTTCGCGCTCGTGGCCGAGGATGTAGGTCAAAACATATTCGGCCATGACCTGACCGAAGATTCCCACGGCGCGGGTCAGGCGATAGTCGCGGCGCAGGCCGTCGGCGAGCAGCGGCGTGATGCCGGCCCAGGTCGATTGCAGCCATTGCGGTTGATGGCCCTGGCGCAGCAAGGTCGCCAGCAGATCCGGCTGGCCCAGCCACACCGGGCAATCGGCGGCCTGACGCGCCAGTTCGGCGGAGTCGCCGCTGGTCAGGATTTCAAGCTCGGGCAGCGCCTGACGCAGCAGGCGGGCGTATATCGCGTAGTCGTGTTCGGCAATCAGAACGCGCATCTTCAAACCTTTCGCAAACCGTGCAGACAGCCGCCGGGGTCGGGCCGGCCATCGCGGTAAAAACAGTTCCAGGGTTAACCGAGGCCCAGAACAGGGCCTCGCGGGTCAGACCGGGTCGTTGCGTCGCAGCAACTCTTCGGGCAAGTGCTCGATGTACTCGTCCTCGGCCGGTGGCATTTGCAGGTGATAGCCCTGCTTGTCGAGGTTTTCCAGAACCACGGTGATGTCTTCGCTGGCCAGCTTGCGCTCGGGCGACAGCACCAGATCGAAGGAATGCTTCGCTTTGCCAAAAGCCGTCATCAGCGCTTCCGGCACGCGCTCGAGCGCATCGCTCTTGAGCACGTAGAGATACATGCCGCTGCGCTTGGAGCTTTGGTAGATGGAGCAAATACGTTTCAAGGCTGTTCTCCGGCGGTGGCCAAGCTGTCGAGCAGCTTCTGGCCGAGCAATTCGCGGCGCCAGCCACGCAGCGAATCGGGCAATTGGTAAGGCCCCTCGGGGAAGCCGCTTTTGACCAGGGCTTCGAGGGTTTTCTTGCGCAGCATCAGTTCCGGGGCAATACCCAGGCGTTCGGCCTCGGCCTGACCCAGCGCGCGCAGTTGTTTGATCAACGCAGCGGCTTCGATCGGCAACGGCTCCGGCACTGCCGGCGGCCATTGATCTGGCCCCGCACTGCCAGAGCGCTTGATCAGATCAAGCAGAAACTGACCGTCCTGACGTACGGTACGCGGGTGCATGTCTTCAATCTTGCCCAGCGCCGCGAGGTTATCCGGCTGCGTGCGGGCCAAGGGCCACAGCGAGTGTTCACGGACGATGCGGTTGCGCGGCAGGTCGCGGGCGCGGGCTTCTTTTTCGCGCCAGGCGCACAGCTCACGCAGCACGGCGAGTTGTGCACGGGACAACTTCCACGCCAGTTTCGCCTCGCGATACACCTCGTAAGGATCAGTTTCGCGGCGCAGGTTGGCGACCAGTTCGGCGCCATCCTCCAGCACCCAGGCGAACTTGTCGTCGGACAGCTTGGGCCGCAACTCGACGAACACCTCGGCCAGATGCACGGCATCTTCGGCGGCATAGCTGATCTGGGTTTCGGACAGCGGGCGCTGCAACCAGTCGGAACGGGTTTCGCCCTTTGGCAGGTCGATGCCGAGCACCTCCTGCACCAGACGCGAGTAGCCCATCGAAAAGCCGAGGTTCAGGTAAGCGGCGGCCAGTTGCGTGTCGAACAGAGGCGCCGGCAGGCTGCCGGTCAGGCGCAACAGTACTTCGAGGTCTTCGCTGCAGGCGTGCAGGACTTTCAGCACCGCCGGGTTTTCCAGCAACTCGGCCAGCGGTTGCCAGGCGTTGATGGTCAGCGGGTCGATCAGGTAGGCGCGTTTGCCGTCGCCGATCTGCAACAGGCCGGCAATCGGATAGAAGGTGTCGACCCGCATGAATTCGGTGTCGAGGGCAACGAACGGCAGCTGCTGCCACTCGGCGCAAAACTGCGCGAGGCTTTCGTTGTCGCGAATCCAGTGAATATCGATAGCCACACGGCTCTCCCTTGAAGAATGGCGCGCAGTATATATCGCCACCGACGATTTACGCGCCTTTGAAGGGCAAGAGCTGTAAGGAAATGTCTTGCCTGTCAGCAAGAATAGTCTGACAGCAGAAACAGAAAGGCCCGTCGCATTGGCGCGACGGGCAGGAAACGCTTCACTGCTTGGCCAACACGCCGTCGATCACCGCGCCACGACAGCCGGCAAACATGTCCAAGGCAGGTTGATAGACGCTGCTGCGCACTTCCAGCAGGCCGAGCATCGAGTGGAACAGATTGTCCTGGCTCAGCGGCTTGTCCCGGCTCAGTTGCAGGCAATGGGTGTCGACCGAATAGGCCTTCTGATAGCTGTCAGAGAACCACGCCAGCATCGCTACATGCTTCTGTTGCTCGGGCGCCAGCATATAAGGCGTGCCGTGCAGAAACAGGTTGTACTCGCCCAGCGATTCGCCGTGGTCCGACAGATAGAGCATGGCGGTGTCGACTTTGTCCTGATTGCTGCGCAGCACATCGATCAGGCTTGCCAGCACATGGTCGGTGTAGACCAAGGTGTTGTCGTAACCGTTTACGATACTTTCGCGGCTGCAATTGTTCAGCGCGTTACTTTCACAGACCGGAGTGAAGTGTTCGTACTCCTTGGGATACCGCTTGAAGTAGTCCGGGCCGTGACTGCCCATCTGGTGCAGAACCAGCACGGTGTCCTTGTCCAAGTGATCGATAAAACTTTGCAGCCCTTGCAGGAGGATTTCATCGCGACATTCGCTGTTGGCGCACAACGCCGGGTCTTGCAACTTGCTGACATCCTGCACCGTGACGCGGTCGCAAGTGCCTTTGCAGCCGGACTGGTTATCGCGCCAGATCACATCAATGCCGGCGCGCTTGAGTACGTCGAGCAAGCCCTCCTCATTCCTGGCCTTGCTGGCGTTGTAATCCTTGCGGCCCATGTTGGAGAACATGCACGGTACCGAGACAGCCGTTTCCGTGCCGCAGGAATGCACATCAGTGAAAGCGATCAGGCCAGCCTCTTTGTCCAGTTGCGGGGTGGTGTCTCGGTCGTAACCGAGAATGCCGAAGTTCTGCGCCCGCGCACTTTCCCCTACCACCAGCACGGTGAGGGATTTGCGTGGCTGTAGCTGCAAGTCGGGGTTGCGCTGGGCATCTTCGCCGATCTTGATGAACGGCTGCTGCGCCGAGACAACTTGCTCTTGCAGATAACCAATGGATGCGCCGATGTAATTGCTCGGCACCAGCATCAGGCGAATTTCGTGGTGATTGCGAAACAGCGACGACAAACCTTGATAGTTGGCCAATGCCACAACGCCGATCACCGCCGCCGAGGCAACACTGACAATAACTTTGCTGAACAACTCGCGATGCCAGCGCCGATAATTGACCGGTACTTTCCACAACAACAAACACGGCAAAACACCCAGCAAGAGAATATAAGCGAACAACTTCAACGAAAGCAGATCACGCACTTCCGTCGCGTTGGTCTCGGCAAAGTTGCGCAACATGCCCGCATCAATCATGACGCCATATTGGCTCATGAAATAAGCCACGCCGGCGCTGACTAAAAACAAAAGAGTCAAAAGTGGTTTAAGCAGTGGCCGGAACGCGAATATCGTCAGCACGATATTGAACGCGGCAAGGATCATCACGCCGAACGCCACGCGCATGGCGATGCCCTTGCCATCGGCGGCGGTGATCTCGAACAGGTGTTGCCAAAGCACCAGATTGAAACCGAGCAACAAAAAGGCGCTGGCAAACAACGTCACCCATTCCGGGCGCACGGCTTTTAACTTCAACATGATGAGTGACTGTTCCTGAAAGAAGAGCCTCGTCGATTGTGAAAAATTCATTCACCGAGGCATGCCAAACTTTAGGCAGGCATGGATCAATTTTTCGTGAAAAAGATGCTAATGATTAGTTGCCTCGGAGTACGAACGTGAAAGTTTGCGAGTATTTGAGAATGGTTCAGGGTTTATTCAGTTTCAGGCACTTCACAATGTCCTCTGTGGGAGCGAGCCTGCTCGCGAAAGCGCAATGTCAGCAAATGAATGTTTGTCTGGAGGAACGCATTCGCGAGCAGGCTCGCTCCCACATCGGGACAGGGGTGTTATCGAGTTTTTAGGTCTGGCCCGGGGTTTTCTGATTTGCCGATGCGCGCGCCGCGACGCCTAATCATCAGCCTCCCCACTCAAAGGCCTGCTGATGAATCACTCCCGCCCCGCCGCTTGGCTGATACTCGCGATCATTCTTGTTGCACTAAATCTGCGCCCCTCAATGGCAGCCATCGGGCCGCTGCTGTCGGCGATCCGTAGCGATATACCGTTGAGCTTCACGCTTGCCTCTTTGCTGACGATGCTGCCGGTCATGGCCATGGGGCTGGCGATGTTCTTCGGCCTGCGCATCAGCCAGCGTCTGGGCGAACAACGCACGGTGCTGCTGTCGCTGCTTGTCATCGGGCTGGCGAACGTGTCACGGCTGTTTATCGATTCTGCGGTCGAGCTGATCGTCAGCGCGATACTGGCCGGTATTGGCATAGCCCTGATTCAGGCATTGATGCCGGCGCTGATCAAGACGCGCTTTGCTGACAACGTGGCGTTGTGCATGGGCATCTACGTGACTTCGATCATGGGCGGCGCCGCGATTGCCGCATCGTTCGCGCCGCTGGTGATGGTGCAGACCGGCAGTTGGCGCGTGGGGCTGGCCATCTGGGCGGCGTTGGCATTGGTCGCATTGCTGGTCTGGTGCTTGCAGCCAGCGCAAGCCCTATCAAGGGTGACCCAGCGGGAGCCTTTCATCACGCGCCGTCGCGCCTGGTTGCTGGCGATTTTCTTTGGCCTCGGTACGGCGTCCTACACCTGCGTCCTCGCCTGGCTGGCCCCGTACTACGTAGAAAAAGGCTGGAGTGAACAAACCGCCGGGTTGATGTTGGGTTTTCTTACAGCGATGGAGGTCATTTCCGGGCTGGTAGTGCCCGCGATTGCCAATCGCAGCCGTGACCGGCGTGGGATATTGGCGGTTCTGCTGTTGCTGATCATCGGCGGTTTCTGCGGGCTGATTCTCGCCCCGCCATCTCTGGCCCTGTTATGGCCCTGTCTGTTGGGGCTGGGGATTGGCGGTCTGTTTCCGATGAGCCTGATCGTCGCTCTGGATCACTGCGACGAGCCGCAGCGCGCCGGTGGCCTGACCGCGTTTGTACAGGGGATCGGTTATCTGATCGCAGGACTGTCGCCGCTGTTGGCAGGGATCATTCGTGATCGGCTGGGCAGTTTCGAAGGCGCGTGGTGGGCGCTGACTGCAGTAGTGGTGCTCATGCTGCTGATGGTCGTGCGCTTCAACCCTCGCGACTACACACGTCACTTGCCCTGCCCGGCCTAGAGGCCTCTGGCCATCTTTTGCGCACGAGATTGGCAACGTCGTGTTGCTAAAAGTTTCTGTCCCACATGTGTCCGTGAAATGTCCTACGAGGGTTTCTCCTGGCACCATCGTTCCGTTAGGATCGTACGCACACGTTTGCGCGAATTCTGCGCAAGGGGCACAGCGAGACGGAACTCATGCTGAACAGTAATTTGCTTCGCAAGCTCGATATGCAGGACTTGATGGTATTCGTCGCCGTGTACGAGCAGAGCAGTGTGACCGATGTCTCGGAAACCCTGTTCGTCAGCCAGTCCACCGTCAGTTATTGCCTGAAGAAACTGCGCACCAGTTTCGAAGACGAACTGTTCATCAACACCCGCACCGGCATGCGCCCGACCTACAAGGCCTGCAGCATGTACGGCCATGTGCAGAAAATCCTCGAAAGCATCAACCTCTGTCATGCCGGTGCCCCGGCCTTCGACCCGAGCCGGCAGGCGGTGACTTTCAACATCTGCGCCCCGGAATACTTCGAGCAATTGATTCTGCCGCGACTGTTGAAGCGCTTCGATTTCGACGACTTGCCAGTGATGGTCAACATGCACAAATTCGAAACCGACGTTCCGGCCGAAGAGTTGCGCGACGGCAGCCTCGATCTGGTGATCAGTTTCGGCCCGCACTTTCACCGCCAGCATGCGGATCTGAAATCACGGATGTTGCTGGAAGATGACCTGGTCTGCGTCTTCGACAAACGCGCCACCCCACTCGAACCGCGCCTGAGCCTGCAAGCATTCACCGAACGTCGGCATGTGTTTCCAACGCCGTGGACTTCAAGCACCAACATGGTCGACGGCTGGCTGGCGCGGCAAGCGCAAAAGCGCCAGATAGTGGCCCGATCGAACAGCTACAGCGCCGCGTTGAAGATGATCACCGGCACCGATTTCATCCTCACCCTGCCCCGGCGTATCCAGCGTCTGCTGACCAACGACGCAGTGTTCAACCACTGCGAAGCGCCCAACGGCCTGCCGGGTTTCACCCTCGACATGCAGTGGAGCCAGAGCGCCGATCAGGACAGCGCCAACGTCTGGCTGCGCGAGCAGGTGATTCAGGTGTGCAGCGAGCTGGAAAACGCCTGAACGTCAGATGCCGATGGCGGCTTTGCTGTAGGACTCGCGATCGATGTCGAGCAGTTCCACGCACAGTTGCACTTCGAGCCCGGCCGGCCATTCGCAGAGTTCCTGCAACACTGCCAGCAGACTTTGCGAGAGCTGCTTCTTGATCTCCGCCGAGCGCCCGCTGAGCAAGGCCAGTTTCACATGGACGAAGGCACGCTCGCCCTGCGCCGTGCCGACCTTGAAGTTGTCGATCTTGATCGCGCGGCTCTTGATATCGAACTCCGCGCCGAACTGACCGGAACCGACCAGCGTGTTGTTGAGCCGGATCAGGGCGATGTCAGCGTTCAACTGCGTCAGGTTGGCGGTGTATTCCATGTGCAGGTGTGGCATTGCGGATCTCCAGTCGGCGGATGCGGGGGGCGTACATATACCACAATCACACAGCGTCATTTGTGGGAGCGAGCCTGCTCGCGAAAGCGTCCTTTCAGGTTGCACATCTGCGCCTGCCGAACGGCTTCGCGAGCAGGCTCGCTCCCACAGGGTTGTGTGGTGCTTGTCAGGACGAAATAAGCGGCCGTTCACTCATGAACGCTTCGAGCCGCGAGCGCAGCCAGCGTTCGGCCGGGTCGCTGTCGACGTGGCTGAGCCAGACCATCGACAGGTCCAGTGTTGGCGTCTTGAACGGGAACGGTTCCTGGAACAGCGCCCCGGACGCCGCCATCGCCGCTGCGGTGTAATCCGGCAGGCTGGCGATCAGGTCGGTGCCGGCCAGCAAAGCCGGCAGTGCGCTGTACTGCGGCACCGACAACACCACCTGCCGCGTGCGCCCCAGTTCCGCCAGCCACTCATCGGCGTAACCGCTGACATTGGCCGTGTGTGACACCAGCACATGCGGGCGAGCGCAATATTCGTCGAGGGTCAGCGGCGTATCGGAGGCATCGGCGCGCAGGATGCTCGGCTGGATGTGCCGCAGCAGTTTGCGTTTGGCGTTGGCCGGCAGACCGCGGGTCTGGCTGATGCCGACGGTGATATCGCCGGCAGCGAGCAGGTCGGGAATGCGCCAGTAATCGACATGTTGCACCACGAACACCACGCTCGGCGCCTCTTGGCGCAACGCGCGCAACAGCGGCGGCAGCAGGCCGAATTCGACGTCGTCGGACAGGCCGATGCGAAAGGTCATGGTGCTCGTCGCGGGATCGAAATCGCGGGTCAGGCTCAGCGCCGCCGACAGTGAATCCAGTGCCGGTTTGAGATGGCGGTAAATATCTTCAGCGCGGGCCGTCGGCTCCATGCGATGGCCGACGCGGATGAACAGCGGATCATTGAGCATCGTGCGCAAACGGTTGAGTGCCGAACTGATGGTCGGCTGGCCAAGAAACAGCTTCTCCGCCGCGCGGGTCACGTTGCGTTCGAGCATCAGGGTCTCGAACACCACCATCAGGTTAATGTCGGCCTTGCGTAGTTCATTGCGGTTCATCCTTTGCCCCTGCTCCCCGGAATAGCGGCAGTGTAGAAAGGCCCAAGAACCGCGTCTATGGGCCGCTGCGCCGAACAGTCACTGAAGGGTCAATGAAGCGTCAACGCCAGAATGCCAATGGCCAGTTTGCGCGGATCGAGTCCCATGCCCAGCGCTCTCGGGCTGACGGCATCGGCGTGCTGGAAACGAATCACCAGCACGCCTTCACGCTCAATGCGCTGCTGGACTTCCGCTGGCAGATCAACGCTGACAACGTTCGCTTCGGCCTTGAGCAAGCGGGTGGAGAGCACCGGCACATCGTTGACGCTAATCTCCAGCCCCTGTTCGGTATGCGACGGCGCAATCAAAGCGTTGGCTTCCAGCACAAATGATCTCACCGGGGCCTCGGGCCGCAGAATGATTTGCGATTCACTGCCCTCGGACCACGTACCCCACGGTTCGCTTTTCGACCATCCGCTGCCGAGGAAAAACGTCGCCAGGCTGGTAACGTTGAAGGTCACGCGCTCGTTCGACTTCATTGGCGAAATCAGCGTAAGGGGATCCGCGGCCACGATGGGCGGGCAATCGGCGCAACGCTTCCAGCCGGGCGCCAGCACGTTCAAACCGTCGATTCTGGCGAGTACGTCAGTCTCGCGATTGAGAGTCAGCGCGGCCGGCAGCACAGTGCGGCTATCGAGTACATACAGCGTATCGGTGGCGTATTGACCAGAGCTGACCATCTGGTCGGCCACAGCCTGGGCCGCCTCGGTGGCCTTGGTACTCATGCGGCCGAGGTAGACCGCATTGGTCGGCAGATGATGGCGTCCCGCATACTCGGCCAGCGTTCGCCACTGCTCCGGATAATTCTCCGGGCGCAGCCAGCGCACCGCCTGATAATGGCGGGCTGCCTGATCCCAGAACGGATCAACCAGTGGCGTCGGCCATTGTGGCGCCGGCGTGGTCATGAACAGGTTGCGCGACTCTCCCCAGCCGGACCGCGTATCCGCCACTTGCAGCACCAGGGCAATGCCCAGCAGAACCCGCGCAGTGCGCGCAGCGTGCCCGCGAATCACCACGTACAGGATGGCGAAAATCGCCATGTACATGACAGGCCAGATCATCCGCCCCGAACCGCGAAAAATCGTCGCCACCGCCACCACCGCATCCGGCAACGGGATGTGCAACTCGAATGGGCCGAACCCGATGTTGTTGGAAAACGCAAACAGCGCCAGGCCGGCGAGCGCGAGCAACAGCAACGGGTAGCGACGTGGCTTGAGGTGAACATCCGTGCCGCGTTGCAGCCATGCCGCGAAGGCGCAGATGAACAGGAACACCACACCCAAACCAAGGAAAGCAAAACCGTCACCATCGCCCAACACACCGGGCATGTCGCGCAGGGCAAACGACCAGGTTCCCGGGTCGAAAAAGCTCAGCACATTGGCGCGGAACAGACCGTAACCCATCAGTGCCAGGCCGTCATCGCCGACGCTGAAGTAGCCCGCCTGCCAGCAACACAGACTCACCAGCAAAAACAGACCGATCAGTTCGGCCACAGCTTTGCGCGGCGCCAGATGTCGCCGCAGGGTGTGTGCTGCGAGATCGGCGAGCCAGATCAGCGCAATCATCGCCAGCAAATAGGCGTGAATCAGCGCGGCCGCCGCCAGCAACGTTCCCCAGGCCAGAGAGCGTTTTGGCGTGAATGGCCGCAGCGCCAGGTACAGCGCGGCCAGCAACATGAAATGCCCGCCCAGGGACAGGTGCACGCTCATGCGGATCAGCATGGCCGGAACGAATAAAAACAGCCCGGTGCCGAGCAATCGCAGAACCGCGTCGCGGCTCACCAGGCCGAGCAGTTTCCAGGCAAACCAGCTCTGCAGAATGAAGCAGGTCAGCAACCACAGTCCGAAATACTGAAACGGCTCCGGCAACAGCGCCGAAAACGGCTTGAACAGAAAGGCAAACAGCGGATTGGAATCGGAAAAGATCAAGCCATTGCTCAATTCAAGTCCATAAGACGGATTGAGCCCCAGCGGAAAGCTCCATGGCGAGTGCCGGAAAAACACCCAACCCTGGTAATGGGTGGCCGGGTCGCCGTCGCCCAGCCAGGCAATGTTCATCGGATTCAACGCCCGTGGGCCGACCACGATAAAAAAGGCCAGAATGCCTAGCAGCACAGGCAACAGCGCAGCCGCCCGAGAGGTTGAGCAAAGCTTCATCGATACGTCCAGAAATTATGCAAAACGAATGTGAACGCCGGCACCGTCATGGCCACGGCACCGATCCCGAGCAGATAATGCAACCCCGCCACTTGCGCCGCCCAGGCAACCAGCATCGCCAATAGAAAACCGCCCGCCGAGACCGACACAAAGCGCAGTAACGTGCGCCCGTGCAGGCGAGCTGAAAAGCTCCAGGTGGTATTGATCACATAAGACACAACGGTCGCCACGGCAAAGGCGAAACCATTGGCCAGCGGAGGTTCGGGCGCGATGAAGCGGATGAACAGCACAGCCACCAGCGCATGCAGCGCAGTGACGAACAGCCCGGTCAGGGCAAAGCGCAGACCACGGCGGACCAACGCTGAACGATCACTGCTGATCACGGTTTCTGCGCCAGCACGAAGACGCTCAAACCGGCCAGCCGGTTTCTGCCCATCAACGGCAATTCCAGCCGGCACAGAGTCTTGAGCACGCTGTTGACCCACGGGTGATGACGCTTGAGTTGCGACTGCGGCCGTGCGGTTTGCGAACCTTGAGGTATCAGGCGCAACGCTGCGGCGATAGGAAACACCGCACCGAAATAGTAGGCGCCGCGCTGCACGGTCAAACCGGCATCGCCCGCCAGGGTTTCGAATTGCGCGAGGGTGTAGCGGCGCTTGTGCTCAAGAAAATCATCATGACCGCTCCAGAGAAACTGAAACGCCGGCACCGTCATCAGAAAACGACTGCCCGAAGGCACTTTATCGACATAGTTTTTGAGCAGGCCGAGGTCGTCGTCGACATGCTCGAGCACGTCCATCAGTAACACCAGATCGGCATCGATGCTGTCGATGCCGCGGCGGTAATGCACCGGTTTGCCCGCGGTGGTGGCGCTTGAATCGGCGGGGTAACTGATGTCGACGCACCACGCCTCATGCGCGTCGGTGTGGGTCAGCAGATGATGCGAGAAAAACCCCGAGCCGGCACCGACATCGAGTATTCGTCGGATCGGCATGTTACCCAGCAATCGCCGGGTCGCCGCCGCTTTGCAGCAGTAATACCAATGCTCATCGATGCTGTCGCCGAGGATGTCGGTTTCCTTGAGATCCATCTGTCAGTCCATGGGGTCGTAAACGCGACGCACCAGAAAAACCGGCCGGCGTTTGGATTCGATATAGGTGCGGCCAAGGTATTCGCCGAGTACGCCAATGCCGATCAATTGCAGACCGCCAAGGAACGTGACTGCGACCATCAGCGAGGCATAACCAGGCAAGTCGACACCGTGGATCAGTGTGCGCAGGACAATGAACATGGCGAACGCAAACGACACCAGCGAAACCGTTGCCCCCAGGTAAGTCCAGACCCGCAGCGGCTCGGTGCTGAAACTGGTGATGCCTTCGAGGGCGAAGTTCCACAGCCGCCAGCCATTGAATTTGCTTTGCCCGGCCACGCGCTCGGGGCGCTCGTAGTCGACATGAGTGGTGCGGAAACCGACCCAGGCGAACAGACCTTTCATGAAGCGTCGCGACTCAGGCAGGGTCAGCAAGGCATCGACCACGCAGCGGTCCATCAAGCGGAAGTCGCCAACGTTCTCCGGCAACGGCTGTTCGGCGATGCGGTTGTGCAGGCGATAGAACCAGTGGGCCGAGGTCGATTTGGCCCACGTGTCGCTGCGGCGGCTGACACGATGCCCCAGCACCACTTCGTAACCTTCGCGCCAGCGCTCGATCATCTGCAAAATGACTTCCGGCGGGTCCTGCAGATCGGCGTCGATCGGTACCACGATCTGCCCGGTGGCCATTTGCAGACCGGCCGACAACGCCGCTTCCTTGCCGAAGTTGCGGCTTAGATCGACGATGCGCAGACGCGAGTCTTGCCGCTGCCGTTCAAGCAAGCGCTCAAGGGTGGTGTCGGTGCTGCCATCGTTGATGAAGACCAGTTCAAGATCGATCAGTGCCTGCGTCTGAAAGACGTCGTCGATGCGCGAAAGAAAGCTGTCGAGGCTGTCGGCCTCGTTGAAAACGGGGATCACCAGCGACAACGTCACCTGCCCGGCCTGTTGCGTTCCGTGCTCAGTCAAAGGAGTGCTCTTTTTATAGTTTGTCGGTCATCGAAAGTCTTTCGAGGCCATGAGCCGTGCCGTATTAAGCAGCAGCCGGCACGCACGTGCAAGCAGGACACGGCGTCATATCGGCCAATTCGCCGGGCAGTCGCGGCGCTCTGGCCAGCGTCTTTCAGAAACATCCGCGAACGATTGGAAACAAATCCCCGATAGCCAAAAAAAACCGCTGCGCTAGGCTTGCGTCGATGCGCCACACAGGTGGGCGCGCCTATCGATCGCAGGGAGCGAACCGTATGTATTTCGAAATCTACCGACAAACCCGAGGCACCCCCAGCACTGGCAAAGGCCAATGGCGCTGGCGCCTGCGTGCGCGCAACCACGAGACGGTGGCCAGTGGCGAATCGTATGTGAACAAGGCTGATTGCCTGCACGTGATCAACCTGATCAAAGCCGTACAGGGCGAGACGCCGATCAAGGAGATTTGAGCGAAACCACATCATCAAAGGTGCATGTGCTGCATTTGTTGCTTCCATGCACCCCGGCGCCTCTAGCAGCGCGCGCAGAGATGCGTCGACAGTGGAGCGAACCGGGAAAGCATCAGAGCTGTAACAGAACTACGCCGACCAATATGGCAATCACTGCCGATATCGCCATCACTTGAGTAGACGTCAACGCCAGCGCTGCATCCCTGGAACGGCCGACGAAGCGGCCGCGAATCTGATGCCGATCCGGCTGCGCTTCGAACAGGTTGTCCGGGTGCTCGTTGTCTTCAGGCTCATTGGTCTGCTGACCGGACCATGCACTTCGCGCCATCAAACGGTCGAGCAGACCGGGCATGACCGACTGCCCAATAATAGCTTTGATCGTCGACCACCCCAGCCACAACTCTCGCGGAGGATGCTTTACCACACTGAAAATCGCCCGTGCCGCTACGTCGGGGTCGTGAATCGGTGGCACCGGTTGGGGACGCTTGGGCAATTTGTTGCGCGCCCAGTCAAACTGCGGGGTATTGATCGCGGGCAATTGCACCATGCACACGCGAATATGGCTGCGCTCATGCAGCAACTCACAGCGCAACGAATCGGTAAAACCGCGCACGGCAAATTTTGCCCCGCAGTAAGCGGCCTGCAACGGAATGGCCCGATAGGCCAGCGCCGAGCCGACCTGAATGATCAATCCTTTGTTACGCGGACGCATCAACGACAGCGCTGCCAACGTGCCATGAACCGTGCCGAGATAGGTCACCTGAGTAACCCGCTCGATCTCGGCGGCAGACAATTGTTCTATCGGCGAAAGCACCGTGACCATCGCCGCGTTAACCCATACCGCCAGCGGCCCGAGCGCGGTTTCCAGTTGCTGGGCGGCCTGCTGCACGGCGAGCGCATCGGCGACGTCGACGCTGACTGTTTCAACCTGAACGCCATACGCTTGCAGCTCCTCTTGCGTGGCGGCCAGGCCCGCCGGATCACGCGCCAACAGTCCGATGCGGTAGCCCCCAGCGGCAAACCGATGAGCCACCGCGCGCCCGACGCCAGCACTGGCGCCGCTAATCACCACCAAAGATTGCTCCTGCATGAACCGTCCTCGTTGACGCTCAGTCGATCGGCCCGTTATTGATCATCAAGTCATCGCTCACTGCCAATATCTCCTCGGGGATCGGGTCCCTCACTGGTTGTTCAATGCAGTCTTTAGGATGGACGCCGAACGTGCGCCGTCAGTTCGTTTTTTCAGCCGAGCATCAAGCGCAGCTTGCGCAAAAGGTCCACCGGCGCGTAGGGCTTGGCGATCAATTCGAACTCATTGTCAGCCAGCTCATTGGGCGTCGACTCGTCCGCGCAGTACCCGGTCGTCAGCAGGATCTTCATGGCCGGATAGCGTTGGCTGATTTCCCGCGCCAGTGCCAGCCCGTTCATCTCGCCCGGCATGACCAAATCGGTGAATACCAGGTCGTATTCGCTACTCTGCAGCACGGCCAGTGCCTCGCTCGCATCTGCAGCGAGGTCGGTGTGGTAACCCTGTTCGGACAATACAAAGCGCGCCAGTTCAGCGACTTCGGCGCGATCCTCGACGATCAGGATGCGCTCCGTGCCCTTGAGATTTTCTGCGGTTTCAGCGGAGCCAGATGCCGATAGCTGACTGTCATCCGCCGGGAAGAACAGGCGCACCGTGGTGCCGAGTCCCGGCGTCGATTCGATTTTGACCACACCGCCGGATTGCTTGACGAAGCCGTAAACCATCGACAAACCGAGGCCGGCACCGTTGCCTTCCTCTTTGGTGGTGAAAAACGGCTCCATCACTTTGTCGAGATCGTCAGCGGCAATGCCCACGCCGTTATCGGCAACCGCGATGCAGACGTAACGCCCCGCCGCCAGTCCGCCCTGGTGCGGATCCGTCGAGTCCGGTACATCGACGTTGCGGGTCTGCACGGTGATCGCAGGTTGCTGCTGGTCAACCAGCGCATCGCAGGCGTTGGAGAGCAAATGGTTCAGCGCCATCTCGGCCTGCGCCGGGTCGAGCCGGCAGTTCCACAAGTCCTCGGCCAGTTCGAATCGCGGTTCCAGATCGGCGGATTCATGCGTCGGCAGCGTAGAGCGCTCAAGCAAGGCATTGAGATTGATCACCCGGCCTTCGAGCCGTTGTCGGCGGGAGAATGCCAGCAGATGCTGGGTCAGCAAACGTGCTTTTTCGGCCGCCGCGCGAGCGTGGCCGGCGCCGACCACGATGCGTTGCGGATCGATGCTCGGCCGCTTGGCGGTGTGCTGGATCAGCTCGATGTAGCCGATCATCACTTGCAACAGATTGTTGAAATCGTGGGCAATGCCACCGGTCAACTGCCCGAGTGCTTCCATGTTTTCGCTGTAACGCAAACCGTCCTCGGCGTCACGGCGGCGGCTGACGTCCATTTGCGAAGCGAAGAAATACACCAGTTGTCCGCGCTCGTTGAATAGCGGCGCGATGAACAGCTCGTTCCAGAACGACGAGCCGTCCTTGCGATAGTTGAGCACCTCCACGCAGGTTTCGTGTTGATGTTTCAGCGCTTGCTTGACCCGTTGCAACACCGCACGATCAGTCTGCTCGCCTTGCAGAAACCTGCAGTTGCGCCCGAGCACTTCTTCCAGCTCGTAGCCGCTGAGTTCAAGAAACGCATTGTTGGCAAAAATGATGGGATCGTCGGGCTGCGCTGGATCGGTGACAATCATGGCCATGCGGCTGACCTGCACCGCCGCGAAAAACACATCTTTGCGTTCTTGCGAAAGGGTCGCCGCATCGGCGCGGTCGACGATCGGCCTGGATTTTCTGGGCAAGTTGACCTCCGCTAAGTGACTCCGTTTCGCTGTGACCATCATCAGCGAGCGAAGTGCCGAGGCCAGCCGCCGACAGCGCGGGTGTCCGATGAATTGTCGCAGTCCATCGATGGATCCGAATCGCCTCGCTGATTGTCGAAAGCTCACCGAGAACTGCACGCAATATCTGAAATCCGATCCGCCAGGGAGAACCACCGTGGATTTGTTGTTTCTGGGCACGTCTGCCGGCGTGCCGACCCGCCAGCGCAACGTCAGCGCGACGGCACTGATCGCGTCTGCCGGCAAGGGCTGGTACCTGATCGATTGTGGTGAAGGCACCCAGCATCAGGTGCTGCGCACGCCGCTGTCGCTGAGCGAGTTGCGGGCGATTTTCATCACTCATGTGCATGCCGATCACTGCCTGGGCTTGCCGGGCCTGCTGGCTAGCACCGGCATGTCCGGACGCACGCGACCACTGGACATTATCCTGCCGACAGCGCTGCATCCCTGGCTGAAAATGAGTCTGGAGGTGACGCAATCGTATCTGCCGTTCGAGATCAACCTGCATGCTGTGGAAACGCTTACAGAGTGGCGCAGCGTCAACGTTCAGGTGCAGACCGTCGAGTTGTCGCACCGTGTGCCGTGTCATGGTTATGTGTTCACCGAGTCCGACCCGGAACCGCGTCTGGACGTGCAGCGCCTGGATGCCGAGGGTATCGAACGCGGCCCGCTCTGGGGTCAGTTGGCCCACGGTCAGGACGTGGAGGTTGACGGGCGGATGCTGCACGCTCGCGACTATCTGCTGAGTTCACGACCTGATCGACGCATCATTGTCTGCGGCGATAACGATCGGCCGGCACTGCTGGCCGAAGTGGCGCAATCGGCGGATGTGCTGGTGCATGAAGCGACATTCGTGCAGGCAGCGATCGACCGCGCTCGTGCCAGTTACGGCCACAGCAGCGCCGCCGCTGTCGCCGGTTTCGCCGAATCAGCCGGGGTGCGCAATCTGGTGTTGACGCATTTCAGCGCGCGCTATCAGGCCAATCCGGCGGTGAGCCCGTCGATCGAGGATGTGCGCAACGAAGCGGCAGCGTTGTATCACGGCCAACTGATTCTGGCGCGGGATCTGCAGCGCTATCACCTCGACCGTTTGGGGCATTTGCAGCCCGTAGCGATCGAGCGCAAATCTTTGCAAGTCACCAAGATTTCACAGTGATTAACCGGGGCGCGCCGCCTGATGTCAGGCGCGCGCCCCATCAAGCGCTCATGAACGATCTTCGCCCGTGCTTCAGCTGCGATGTTGGAGCGCATGTCGGCGGTAGGCTCACCGACGGTGTCGATATACGCCGCCGTCCATGGCACGCCGGCCGAGACTAACGCAGCAAATGCACCACCAACCCAACCAACGCACAGCCCAGCAACACCTGAATCACTCCGAGCTTGAAGCGAAACAGCGCAATGGCCGCCGCAAGCGCAATCAACGCCGACGGCCAATCCAGGCTGCCGCTGAAACCCTGCGGCCAGAGCACGTGATAGCCGAAGAAACACGCCAGATTGAGAATCACGCCGACCACCGCAGCGGTGATCGCGGTAAGCGGGGCGGTGAATTTGAGTTCGTCGTGCGTCGACTCCACCAGCGGGCCGCCGCCGAGGATGAACAGGAATGAGGGTAGAAAGGTAAACCACGTCACCAGCGCGGCGGCGACCGCTCCGGCGAGGAACACCTGATCGGCGCCGAACACCTGCGTCACATAAGCGCCGACAAAACCGACGAACGCCACCACCATGATCAGCGGCCCCGGCGTGGTTTCGCCCAGCGCCAGGCCGTCGATCATCTGTGTCGGGGTCAGCCAGCCGTAGTGACCGACCGCACCTTGATAGACGTAGGGCAACACTGCGTAAGCTCCACCGAAGGTGAGCAGCGCTGCCTTGGTGAAGAACCAGCTCATCTGCGTCAACGTGCCCTGCCAGCCGAATAGCGCGGTCAATACACCCATCGGCAATGCCCACAGCGCGGCGCCAATCACGGCGAGCATGGCCAGTTTCGTCCAGCTGAAACGGGCATGGGCCGGTGTTGGCGTGTCGTCGTCGATCAACGCCGGACCGAAAGACTTCTTCGCCGCACTATGCCCGCCGGCTCTGAACCTCTCAGGCGCCAAGCGTCCGCCGAAATAGCCGATTACCGCCGCACCCAAAACGATCAGCGGAAACGGCACATTGAACGCAAAGATCGCCGTAAACGACGCCGCAGCAATCGCCCACAGCCAGTTGTTCTTCAGCGCCCGCGAACCGATCCGATGGGCCGCCTGCACGACGATGGCCGTCACCGCAGGCTTGATCCCGTAAAACAGCCCGGCCACCACCGGCACCTCACCGAAGGCGATATAGAGCCACGACAGGAAAATCAGGATGAACAGCGAAGGCAGCACAAACAACGCCCCGGCCACAATGCCACCCCAGCTTCGATGCATCAGCCAGCCAATGTAGGTCGCCAACTGCTGCGCCTCCGGCCCGGGCAGCAACATGCAATAGTTCAAGGCATGCAGAAAACGCCGCTCGGAAATCCAGCGCCGGCGCTCGACCAGTTCCTGATGCATGATCGAAATCTGCCCGGCCGGCCCGCCGAAACTGATAAAGCCCAGCTTCAACCAGAACCAGAACGCCTCGAGCAAACTCACGCTCTGCGGCCTAACGTCATCATCACCCGCCAACGGCTGAACTTCACTCATCGAGCTGTTCCTTTATGCAGTCGGCAGGTTGTACCCGAAAAGCATTGCGAACAAAACGCCAGAAACGAAAAAGCCCCCGTAATGATCAATGATTACGGGGGCTTCGTCTTGTTCAATAATGGCGGAGAGATAGGGATTCGAACCCTAGGTACCGGTGAAGGTACAACGGATTTCGAATCCGTCCCATTCGGCCACTCTGGCATCTCTCCAACGGCGCGCATCATAACAACACTTTCGTCGGTTGCGAACCCCCCAAACGAAATTTTTTCCGTGCTATCAGATGCTTGCGTCGATTAAAGCGGTACGCCCAGACGAGCGGCGACTTCTTCGTAGGCTTCGATGACGTCACCGAGGCCTTGGCGGAAGCGGTCCTTGTCCATCTTCTTCTTGGTGTCCTTGTCCCACAGACGGCAGCCGTCCGGGCTGAACTCGTCGCCGAGGACGATGGAGCCGTCGCTGAACACGCCGAATTCAAGCTTGAAGTCGACCAGCAGCAGGCCGGCGTCGTCGAACAGTTTGCTCAGGACTTCGTTGACCTTGAGCGACAGTTCCTTCATGCGCACAAGTTGCTCGGCGGTGCCCCAGCCGAATGCAACAACGTGGGATTCGTTGATGAACGGGTCGCCTTTGGCGTCGTCCTTCAAGAACAGTTCGAAGGTGTACGGGTTGAGCTTCATGCCCTCCTCGACGCCCAGACGCTTGACCAGGCTGCCGGCGGCGTAGTTACGCACGACGCATTCGACCGGGATCATGTCGAGCTTCTTCACCAGGCATTCATTGTCGCCCAGCAGTTTGTCGAATTGGGTCGGCACGCCGGCCGCTTCGAGTTTCTGCATGATGAAGGCGTTGAACTTGTTGTTCACCATACCTTTGCGATCGAGCTGTTCGATGCGCTTGCCGTCGAACGCCGAAGTGTCGTTGCGAAACAGCAGGATCAAGCGGTCAGCGTCGTCGGTCTTGTAAACCGATTTGGCTTTGCCGCGGTAGAGTTCTTCACGTTTTTCCATGATGGGCTCCGCTTGCTAAGTAGGTGGGCTAGGCGATGTGGCGCCAGTCGAGCCCTGAATCTTGATCGGCCAGTTGCAGCCAGTCCGGGTCGCACCCGAGGGTGTCGACAAAACATTGCCGGGCCAGCTGCGGCAGGTTGTTCTTGCTGCTCAGATGGGCCAGGACCAGGTGTTGCAAGCCCTGCCAGCCCAACTCGGCCACCAGGAATGCCGCCTGATGGTTGTTCAGATGTCCGCGTTCGCCGCCCACCCGCTGCTTGAGAAAGTACGGGTAGTGACCACGGGCCAGCATGTCGCGGCAATGGTTGGACTCGATCATCAATGCGTCGAGGTCCCGATAGCCATCCAGCACCCGCTCGCAGAACGACCCCAGATCGGTCAGCAGGCCGAAGCGCCGCTGTTCCTGATCGCTGAAGACGTACTGGGTCGGCTCCTGCGCGTCATGGGCCACGGCAATGACCCCGACGTTCAGTGCGCCGATCTGCAGTTGCTCGCCGCCGGCCAGAAAGCCTGCCGGTTCCAGCGGTTTGCGCATCCCGCGCAGTGTGCCGCGACTGAGGTAGACCGGCAGATTGTAGCGCCGAGACAGCAAACCCACGCCATGCACGTGGTCGGCATGTTCGTGGGTCACGAGTATCGCGCTCAGTTGCGCCGGGTGCACACCCAGGCGCAACAGACGTCTTTCGGTTTCCCGCAGGGAAAAACCACAATCCACCAGCACGTACGTATCAGCACTGGCGATCAGCGTGCCGTTCCCTTGGCTACCGCTGCCGAGAACGGCAAAACGCATATCGGATCAGCCCAGGTTGTCCTGAATCACGCTCAACACTTTACGCGCGACATCGGCCGGCGCGACGGTGTTGATGTTCTTTTCGACGGTGACCTGGATGTTCTCGCCCACCTTGCTCAGGCGAACCTGATAACGCTCGGCGCGGGCTTCGACTTCTTCCTTGCTCGGCGCACTGCCGAACAGGCTGCTGAAGAAGCCAGGCTTGTCGTCTTTCTTCTCGGCTTTTTCGGCCAGGTTGATGTAGTAAAGGCCCAGGCTGCGGTTGATGTCTTCAACGCGCCATTCGCCCTGTTCCAGCGCACGGCCGACGCTCGACCAGGCGCGGTCCAGATCGGTACCGACGTTCAACACCGGGTTGCCGCTGCCGTCTTCGTTCAGGCTGACACGGCTCGGCGCGTCGAAATCACGCGAGGCCAGCATCGACACCGAGCCGCCCTTCTCGGAGGTGCGACTCATGCTCGCGAGCATGTCGTCGACCAGCGCAGCGTCCAGGCCAGTGTTGACCGAACGGTTGGTGAAGGCCACGTCGGCCGTGCTGCCGGCAGGACGCTCGGCGCTGACCACGTAGATTTCACTGGTGTTGCGCTGCACGCCCGGCTCGATACGCACGCGCACGCGGGTTTCGCTGTCGCTGGCGATACCGGCCGCGCTCAGGCGCTTGGCCATCGAAGCGGACAGCTCGTCGGAGTGCTGCCAGGTGGTGGTGAATTCACCGGTCTGCGGACGTTGTTCATCCAGACGGAAACCGTTGTCCTGGAAGAACTGCAGCGCCACTGGCCAGACTTCGGCCGGTGGGTGCTGGGCTACGACCCAACGCGAATCACCGCTCTTCTGCAGCGAGTAATCCGTGGCATCGGCAACCGCCGACAGCGGCTGAGGACGCGGCACGACGTATTCGCCCGTCGCGGTGTCATCGGCCACGTTGCGCGGGATCGGCAACAGCGGATCGAGACGTTTGGCAGTGCTCACATCCGGTGGCAATTGCATCGGTGCAGTCTGTTGCGCTTGCAGGTAATCGCTTCCACGGTCGCGGAAATAACCTTCCGGCCCCCAGACCCATCCGCAGCCACTGGTGCTGGAGATAATCAAGGCAAGTGCGGAAAGTCCGGCCATTCGCTTCATGCGTTGTACTTCCTCAATTAAACCAGGACGTTGCACTGGCGCAGGGCCGAGCGCAGCGCTTCATGACAAGGGGTGCTCAGCCAGGTCAGTGGCAGGCGGATGCCTTCGTGCATCAGGCCCATTTCGACCAAAGCCCACTTCACCGGAATCGGGTTGGCTTCGATGAACAGGTCCTTGTGCAGCGGCATCAGTTTTTCGTTGATTGCGCGTGCGGTATCGGCGTCGCCCTTGAGCGCGGCCTCGCACAGGTCAGCCATTTCGCGCGGGGCGACGTTGGCGGTGACCGAGATGTTGCCTTTGCCGCCCAGCAGGATCAGCTCGACAGCAGTCGGATCATCGCCGGACAGCACGATGAAATCCTTGCTCACGCCATCGATGATCGCTTTGGCGCGTTTGAGGTCGCCGGTGGCTTCCTTGATGCCGATGATGTTCGGCACGGTGGACAGGCGAATCACCGTCTCGGCCTGCATGTCGCAGGAGGTGCGGCCGGGAACGTTGTAGAGAATCTGCGGAATGTCGACCGCTTCAGCGATGTGCTTGAAGTGCTGGTACAGACCTTCCTGGGTCGGCTTGTTGTAATAAGGAACCACCAGCAGGCAGGCATCGGCGCCGGCGGCCTTGGCGTTGCGGGTCAGCTCGACGGCTTCGCGGGTCGAATTGGCGCCGGTGCCGGCGATGACCGGAATGCGCCCGGCAACCTGTTTGACCACGGCTTTGATGACGGCGATGTGCTCTTCTACATCAAGGGTGGCCGACTCGCCGGTAGTACCGACGGCGACGATGGCATGGGTGCCGTTCTTGAGGTGGAAGTCCACGAGTTTGCTGAGGCTGTCCCAGTCAAGACGCCCTTGTGCATCCATGGGAGTGACCAGTGCCACCATACTGCCCGCAATCATGAAACCGCTCCTGCCGGAAAAAGAGAGCGGTAATGGTACTGGCGCCAAGATGCTTGCACAAGCGAAGTACTGCGCCGCCGCCATTCCCCTTGGCGCCGCTTTTCGCTACCCTTCAGACTTTGATCGGTACAGATCAGCTTGTACGCCGGGTTTCAGCCTCCCCTTTCGGCCTCCCAGGCCCCGTTCCTGCGTCGCATCGACGCGCTCCCGCACAGTGGAGCGAGCCGCGAACGCTGGCCGGGGCTCTTTATACGGACCGCCAGAACAGGCACGCCCGGCCACCAATGCCCGTCAACCTACCGACCGCTCATCGCTTTAGGAATGCTGCATGTCCACCCCCACAGTTCGCGAACAATTCCTTGTCATCAGTGCCCTCGGCGCCAACCCCATGGAGCTGACCAACGTCCTGTGCCGCGCCAGCCATGAAAACCGCTGCGCCGTCGTCACCTCTCGCCTGACCCGCCACGGCGAGTGCAGCGCTCTGGTGCTGGAAGTTTCCGGTAGCTGGGACGCCCTCGCGCGCCTCGAAGGCAGCCTGCCATTGCTGGCCAAGCGTCACGCTTTCACCGTCAACGTGGTGCGCAGCGCCGCTCTGGAAAATCGTCCGCAAGCGCTGCCTTACGTGGCTTACGTCAGCTCGGCGTATCGCCCGGACATCATCAATGAGTTGTGCCAGTTCTTCATGGACCATAACGTCGAACTGGAAAACCTCACCTGCGACACTTACCAGGCTCCCCAAACCGGCGGCACCATGCTTAACGCCACGTTCACCGTGACCCTGCCGGCCAACACCCAGATCAGCTGGCTGCGCGATCAGTTCCTCGATTTCGCCGACGCGATGAACCTGGATGCCCTGATCGAGCCTTGGCGCCCACAAAACCCAATGTAAGGAAGCTTTCATGGCCGTTGTCATCGACCAACCGGTTGCGGATTTCACCGCGCCTGCGACCAGCGGGCAGACCGTCAGCCTGTCCGAACTCAAGGGCAAGCAAGTGGTGATCTACTTCTACCCAAAGGACAGCACCCCGGGCTGCACCACTCAAGGCCAGGGCTTTCGCGATCAATATGCGGCATTCAAGGCTGCCAACACCGAAGTCTTCGGCATTTCCCGCGACAGCTTGAAGTCGCACGAAAACTTCAAAGGCAAACAGGAATTCCCCTTTGAGCTGATCAGCGATAAGGACGAGGCGGTTTGCCAGCTGTTCGACGTGATCAAGCTGAAAAAGCTGTATGGCAAGGAATACCTGGGCGTTGATCGCAGCACTTTCCTGATTGATAAGGACGGTGTGCTGCGTCAGGAATGGCGTGGCGTGAAAGTGCCGGGGCATGTTGATGCCGTGCTGGCGGCGGCTGAGGCTCTGAATAAAGCCTGATGCTTTTGCTGCGTCGTCACCGACGCCATCGCTGGCAAGCCAGCTCCCACAGGGTTCAGCACATACAAAACCTGTGGGAGCTGGCTTGCCAGCGATGAGGCCAAAAGCCTCACCCCGATTTAAAGCAACGGCGCCACCACCGGCTCCTTGCGCGGCCACGCATCGAGCACAGCCTTGAACAGCGTCGCCAGCGGGATCGCAAAGAACACACCCCAGAATCCCCACAATCCGCCAAACAGCAGCACCGCGCAGATAATTGCCACCGGATGCAGGTTCACTGCTTCCGAAAACAGCAACGGCACCAGCACGTTGCCGTCCAGCGTCTGAATGATTCCGTAGACCGCCATCAGGTAGATGAACTGATCGCTCCAGCCCCACTGGAACAGCGCAATCAGCAGCACCGGCACGGTCACCACTACCGCACCGACATATGGCACCACCACCGACAAGCCGACCAGCAACGCCAGCAGCGCCGCGTAGTTCAGGCCCAGCGCGATGAAGGCGATGTAGGTCACGCCGCCGCAAATCACGATCTCGATGCCTTTGCCACGTATGTAATTGGCGATCTGCCGGTTCATTTCCTGCGCGACGCGGGTGATCAGCGCGCGCTCGCGAGGCAGATAGCCACGCACCCACTCGCCAATCATCGCCCGATCCTTGAGGAAGAAAAACACCAGAATCGGCACCAGCACCAGGTAGATCATGATGTTCACCAGCAGCGGCAAACTCGACAACGAGAAAGTCAGTGCCCACTGACCAAACTTGCCAATCTCGCCCCGCGCCGCTTCGATCGCTTGCAAGACTTGCTCGTCGGACACCAGATGCGGATAGCGCTCGGGCAATAGAAGCAACAGCGACTGCCACTTGGCGAGCATGCCCGGCAACTCGTTGAACAGCGTGATCAACTGATGCCACAGCAGCGGCAGCACCACGACAATAAACAGCATCAGCGCGCCCATGAACAGCGCAAACACCAGTCCCACCGCCACGCCGCCCGGCACGCGCAGTCGCTCGAGCGTCACCACCAGGCCTTGCATCAGATACGCCAGCACCATCCCCGCCAATACCGGCGCAAGCATGCCGCCGAGGGTAAGCACGGCGGTGAAGGCGAGAACCAGCAGCACCGCCAGCACCACGGCTTCTTCATCGGAGAAGTAGCGCTGAATCCAGTCGCGTAACACTTTGAACATCAATAATCCCTTCGATCGTTAACGCGCTCGCGTCAGGCTTTTTTCAACCAGTAACGGTAGACGCCAGCCTCGTCTTCTTCGCGCAACAGCGCATGACCGGCCAGTTTGGCAAAGGTACGGAAGTCGCGTTGCGAGCCGGCATCGGTAGCGATCACCTTGAGCACAGCGCCGCTGTGCAGTTTGTTGAGTTCCATTTTTGCCTTGAGCAACGGCAACGGACAGTTCAGGCCACTGGCGTCCAGTTCCACGTCATGGGCTACAGCGTCAGTCATTGCGTCACTCCGGTTCGTTGTCGAGCTGCCTAGAATATCTGGTCGCGGCTTCGGTGTCCGGCTACAGTAAGGTCTTTGTCCTCCAAGGCTTTGTGCATGACTTTTCTGCGCCCTACCCTGCTGACGCTCGCTTGCCTGCTCGCCTCACCAGGCTTTGCCGACGATCTGCCGTCACTCGGCGACGCCAGCTCTGCCATTGTCTCGCCGCAACAGGAATACCAGCTCGGCCGCGCCTGGCTGGCCATGCTGCGCAGTCAGGTTTCCCAGCTCAACGATCCGCAGCTCAAGGACTACGTCGAATCCAGCGTGTACAAGCTGGTCGAGACCAGTCAGGTTTCCGACCGACGTCTGGAATTCATCCTGATCAACAGCCCGCAACTCAACGCCTTTGCAGCGCCGGGCGGAGTGGTCGGGGTCAACGGCGGTCTTTTCCTCAACGCCCAGACCGAGGGTGAGTACGCCTCGGTGCTCGCTCACGAATTGGCGCACTTGTCGCAACGCCACTTTGCTCGCGGGGTGGAAGCCTCACAAAGAATGCAGGTGCCGATGATGGCCGCGTTGCTGGCCGGCATTGTCATTGCGGCGGCCGGCGGCGGTGATGCCGGCATCGCCACGATCGCTGGCACCCAGGCTGCGGCGTTGCAGGAACAGCGGCGCTTCTCGCGACAAAACGAACAGGAAGCGGATCGCATCGGCATCCTCAATCTGGAAAAGGCCGGTTACGATCCGCGCTCAATGCCGACCATGTTCGAACGCCTGATGCGCCAGTACCGCTTCGACGCCAAACCGCCGGAATTCCTCCTGACTCACCCGGTCACCGAATCGCGTATCGCCGATACCCGCAACCGCGCCGAGCAGGCGAAACCGGGCGGCATCGAAGACAGCATGCGCTACCAGTTGATCCGCGCGCGGGTGCAGTTGATCTACGAAGAAACCCCGGGGCTGGGCGCCAAGCGTTTCCGCGCCCTGCTCGATGAAAACCCGAAAAACGATGTCGCGCGATACGGCCTCGCCATCGCGCAAATCAAGGGCGGCCAGCTGAACGAAGCCCGCGAAAATCTCAAGCAATTGTTGGCCAAGTCGCCCAACGAGCTTATCTACAACCTCGCTCAGGTCGATCTGGACATCACCAACAATCGCCTGCCCGATGCACAATCACGGGTCGACCGCATGCTCACGCAGTTCCCGGGCAACTATCCGCTGAATCAGGTGCGTGTCGATCTGCTGTTGAAACAGAATCGCGCCGCCGATGCCGAGAAGGCGCTGGACAGCCTGCTCAAGTCCCGCCCGGATGATCCGGACGTCTGGTATCAGGTTGCTGAAACCCGTGGCTTGTCGGGCAACATCATCGGCCTGCATCAGGCGCGAGCCGAGTATTTTGCGCTGGTCGGCGATTACCGCCAGGCCATTCAGCAGTTGGACTTCGCCAAGCGCAAGGCTGGCAACAACTTCCCGCTGTCCTCGCGCATCGATGCCCGCCAGCGTGAGCTGATGGAGCAGGAACGCATGGTCAAGGACATGATGGGCTGAGTCTTTCCAGGCAAGACAAAAGCTGCAGACACAAAAAAACCGCCTCTTTCGAGGCGGTTTCCTTTTACCTTGTTGCTGGCTTATTCAGCCAGTTTGAAGGTGATGAAGCTGGCACGGCCCTGACGCAGCACGCGCATCGACACCGAACGGTTCTTCGGCAACGCCTTGGCGATGTCGGTGAACTCCTTGGCCGAGCCGATGGCCTGGTTGTTCAGGTGAGTAATCACATCACCCGGCTGCAGACCGATCAGGGCCGCAGGACCGTCCTGCACTTCCTTGATCACCACACCACCTTTGAGGTCGTAGGCTTTCTTCTGCTCGGAGGTCAATTCGCCGACCGCAACACCCAAGCGGTTGCTGCTGCTTTCCGCGCCGGATTTCGGCAGTGCGTCCAGCTCTTTATCCTCGTCCGGGATTGCGCCGACAGTCAGCTCGACGTTCTTGCGCTTGCCTTCTCGAATCACTTCCAGATTAGCTTTGGCGCCAGCCTTCAGCGCGCCGACCAGATGCGGCAGATCGGCAGACATGACGATCGGCTGACCGTTCATGCTCAGGATCACGTCGCCAACCTGCAGGCCGCCCTTGGCCGCAGGGCCGTCATCCTGGATCTGCGCTACCAGCGCGCCAGCTGGCTTGTCCAGACCAAATGACTCGGCGAGGTCCTTGTTCACTTCCTGAATGACCACGCCCAGCCAGCCGCGGCTGACTTTGCCACCGCTTTTGAGCTGATGGGAAACGTCCATAGCCACGTCGATCGGGATGGCAAACGAAACGCCCATGAAGCCACCGGAGCGGGTGTAGATCTGCGAGTTGATGCCGACCACTTCACCGTTCAGGTTGAACAGCGGGCCACCGGAGTTGCCCGGGTTGATCGGCACGTCGGTTTGAATGAACGGCACATAGTTTTCGTTTGGCAGGCTACGACCGACGGCGCTGACGATGCCTTGGGTCACGGTGTGGTCAAAGCCGAATGGCGAACCGATCGCGACGACCCACTGGCCAGCCTTCAGATCCTGGGATTTGCCGAGCTTGAGCACCGGCAGATCCTTGCCTTCGATTTTCAGCAACGCCACGTCAGAGCGTGGATCGGTGCCGACCAGCTTGGCTTTCATCTCACTGCGGTCAGCCAGGCGGACGAGGATTTCGTCAGCATCGGCGATCACGTGGTTGTTGGTGAGGATGTAGCCATCCGGCGAAATGATGAACCCCGAACCCAGCGATTGCGCTTCACGCTGGCGGCCATCGCCACGCGGCGAGCGCTGCTGAGGCGGCATGCCGCGCTCAAAGAATTCGCGCAGCATCGGTGGCAGGCCTTCCAGATCTGGCATCTGCTGATTCACGCGACGGTCCGGCAGTTTCTGCGTGGTACTGATATTCACTACCGCTGGCGACGCTTGTTCGACCAACTGGGTGAAATCAGGCAGATCGGCCGCTTGCGCAGCAGGGACCGCCTGACCGAGCAACAGCACGGTGGCGAAGATGGAAAGATAAGATTTCAAACTAGGTATCGACATACAGCTCCCGTTACGACGAGCAGGGTTAAGCGATATGGAGCAAAGGAACACCGGAAACCACAGACCGGTATTTTTGTTCCGGGAACAACAAACAAGGCCAGAGCCGTGAGGCTCTGACCTATAAAAAATTTTCAGGGGTTTTGCAAATGAAAATGCTCAGCAAACATTTCGACGTCTCGAAGACGAGGTGGAAATGACTGAAATCAGCTCACTGCTTGCTGGTCGCAGCGCCATCGTTGTTACGCATCGATAGAGCGATTCGTTCGGCGGTGCCAATCGGGATTTCGCCAACCACCGTCACCATCATTTCACCTTGCGGTGTAGTCAAACGACGGGATACCGCGACGGTCGGACCCAACTGAGTGCGGGTGTCGGTGACGGTGGCACCGTTCAATGGCTCAAGGAACACCGAGAAACGCGCCAGGCCATCGTCATACATCAAGCTGCTGACCTGGGTATTGGTCTGCGCATCCTTGTGCGAACTGCTGCTGGTCAGCTCGAAGCCGGGCGGCAGCCAGTCCGAACGCCAGTTTTGCACGGTCTTCGCCGCAGAAGCCTTGTCGCTTGCGATGTTGATCGGCTTGCAATCGGCGTCTGCCATCAAATCCTTGTCCGACGGGACTTCATCGGTGTCGAGGCTGGTGAACTGAAAGCGCTCGAGCAATTGCCCTTTATCGTTCAACAGCAACGACTTGAGCGGCAGGCCGGTTTTCTTGTCCAGATGCAGCTCGAAACCGTATCGGTGCTGATCACGAGGGGTCAGCGACACGATCACTGCATCACGACCGGCCACGCGCGACTTGCCAATGACAGCAAGGTCATACCAATTCTTCAGCTTTTTGGGATCCAGCGCACGGGCGGCAGCGTTGGGCGAGTCACCCAATCCCGCAATCAGTGTGCCGCTGACGCATTGAGTACGTCCATCAATGCGCACGACTTCCTGAGCCGAACCGTCGAGCTGCAATAACCGCTCGCGGACCTGGCCATTCTGGACACGATGCCAGATGTTGTGCGTGGAAAAACTGCCGTTGCGCTCGTAAACGAAAGTACCGTGAAAGCTTTGCTGCTGCTCGGCCTGGCCCAGACGGGTCAACCAGTCCTGGGCCTCGTCAGCGTGGGCTGGAACGATGAACCAGCCACTGAGCAGAAGCGAAAGTAGAGGGATGGCGCGCATGATCCTCCTTAACGGTTTTCCAGGCTTGCGGCACGTGCGTATGGCAGCGCGCTTTCAGTTCCTTTGAGTGCAGCCTGCTGAGCGTGCTGACGCAGATAGCCTGGCAGACGCTGATCATGCCAGCCTGGCTGTCCTTGCAGAACGCCGTTAGCCATAGGACCAGTCGCTTCCGAGCTTTCGCTGTAACCAGCCAGAACTGCCGGACCCTTGACCTGTGGAGTGGCCAGAGTTGGCTGATTCGACTGCTGTGCCAGTTCAACACCAGCGATTTCGTCCTGATTGTACAGACGAACACCGGCCAGAACGGCCACGGTTACCGAAGCGGCAACAGCGAGGCGACCCAGGTTACGCCATGGGCTGCGGGATACTTTGGCCGGAGCCGTTTCGTCTTCCAGCGCAGCGGACACTGCCGCAGCGATATCCAGACGCGGAAGCAGCAGATCCTTGTGCATGGCTGCCCGAGCGATCTGGTAACGAGCCCAGGTCTCACGGGTATCAACATCATCCAGTGCGCTAAGCACTCGACGCAATTCCAGTTCGTCCGCTTCGTTATCCATCACTGCGGACAGCGATTCCTGCAGGGCTTCACGACTCATGGCGTTCCTCTCTTGGCTGTCGCCGCTGTCTCAGTTTTCCTGCAACAACGGTTGCAGGGCTTTGTCGATGGCCTCCCGAGCGCGGAAAATCCGGGAGCGCACGGTACCCACCGGACACTGCATGACGCTCGCAATGTCCTCGTAACTCAGACCATCGAATTCACGTAAAGTTAAAGCCGTACGCAAATCCTCTGGCAGTTGCTGGATGGTCCGATGGACGGTGCCTTCGATCTCATCCCGCAGCAATGCACGTTCTGGTGATTCGAGATCCTTGAGGCCGTGATCGCCATCATAGAACTCCGCATCCTCCGAACTTACATCGCTATCCGGCGGCCGACGGCCGCGGGAAACCAGGTAGTTCTTTGCCGTGTTAATGGCAATACGGTACAGCCACGTATAAAACGCACTGTCACCGCGGAAATTTCCAAGTGCCCGATACGCCTTGATAAAGGCTTCCTGAGCAACGTCCTGGGCTTCATGGGTGTCGTGCACAAAACGCACGATCAACCCGAGAATTTTGTGCTGATATTTCAGCACCAGCAGATCGAAAGCTCGCTTGTCGCCACGCTGTACGCGTTCGACCAGCTGCTGATCCTCTTCCTGGGTTAGCATGAACACTCCTCGATAAGCCCGGAGGAGACTTGCATTACTAAACGACCAGACTTGCAAACATAGACTCGGGCTTTTCGCAAAAGTTCTCCCCCTCCAAGCAAGTTTCCTGCGGGCTCTGATTTGGCACGCACGAAAAACGCAGCGCGGGATAAACCGGCTGCGCGAATAATCTTGTTATCGGTTTCGCCGGCAGGAATCCAAACGCAGATTCCGCACTGAAGCCGACACTGTCCCTGGTTTCTGGCACCGTCTATTGATCTTGGGCCTTTGGCAAAAGTTCCAATTATTTATAGCCGTACCCACCTGACATTGCGCAACCCTGCTCGGAAAAGTCTGTTTCAGCGCCGATACAGGTGTCTTTTTCCCAAACCGGCAAAAAAACTTCCGACGAAGCACAGCGCTTTTTACCGCGCAGTAGTCTCACAATGCCATCTGGGCCTGGCTATTGTGCCGCCCAACCCCTCTATATACTAGTGGGCTGTGTGGCTGTCTTGACTCGCCGATCCAGCTGTCTTGCGCCAACCCCGACCCGGGTCGCTTTGAGCGGAATCCTGAAATGAGCCAACAGTTCCAACACGATGTTCTGGTGATTGGCAGCGGTGCTGCCGGTTTGACTCTCGCTTTGACCTTGCCCGGTCATCTGCGCATTGCCGTATTGAGCAAAGGCGATCTCGCCAACGGTTCGACATTCTGGGCCCAGGGTGGCGTTGCCGCCGTGCTCGACGATACCGATACTGTCGAATCCCACGTCGACGACACCCTCAACGCTGGCGGCGGCTTGTGTCACGAAGACGCGGTGCGTTTCACCGTCGAGCACAGCCGCGAAGCCATCCAATGGCTGATTGACCAGGGTGTACCGTTCACCCGCGACGAACAGTCCGGCACTGAAGATGGTGGTTTCGAATTTCACCTGACCCGCGAAGGCGGCCACAGTCATCGGCGCATCATCCATGCTGCAGACGCCACCGGTGCCGCGATCTTCAAAACCTTGCTGGCCCAGGCCAAAGAGCGCGAGAACATCGAACTGCTGGAACAGCGGGTGGCCGTGGATCTGATCACCGAGCGCCGCCTGGGCATGGAAGGCGATCGCTGCCTCGGCGCTTACGTGCTGAACCGCGCTACGGGCGAAGTCGACACCTACGGCGCACGTTTCGTGATTCTGGCTTCGGGCGGCGCGGCCAAGGTCTACCTTTATACCAGCAACCCCGACGGCGCCTGCGGTGACGGCATCGCCATGGCCTGGCGCTCCGGTTGCCGGGTGGCGAACCTGGAATTCAACCAGTTCCATCCGACCTGTCTGTATCACCCGCAAGCCAAAAGCTTCCTCATCACCGAGGCCCTGCGTGGCGAGGGCGCGCATTTGAAGCTGCCCAACGGCGAGCGCTTCATGTATCGCTTCGACAAACGCGCCGAGCTGGCGCCTCGTGACATCGTCGCGCGGGCCATCGACCATGAGATGAAGCGCCTGGGTGTCGACTGCGTATATCTAGACATCAGCCACAAGCCTGAATCGTTCGTAAAAACTCACTTCCCGACTGTTTATGAACGCTGCCTGGGCTTCGGCATCGACATCACCAGACAACCGATCCCGGTGGTTCCCGCCGCGCACTACACCTGTGGCGGAGTGATGGTCGATCAGCACGGTCGCACCGACGTGCCCGGCCTCTACGCCATCGGCGAAACCAGCTTTACCGGCCTGCACGGCGCCAATCGCATGGCCAGCAACTCACTTCTGGAATGCTTCGTTTATGCCCGTTCGGCAGCGGCGGACATTCTTGCGCAACTTGATGAGGTCGCGGCGCCAAACGCCCTGCCCGCTTGGGACGCCAGCCAGGTCACCGACTCGGATGAAGACGTGATCATTGCGCACAACTGGGACGAGTTGCGCCGATTCATGTGGGACTACGTCGGCATCGTGCGCACCAACAAGCGCCTGCAACGGGCGCAGCATCGGGTGCGTCTGCTGCTGGATGAGATCGATGAGTTCTACAGCAACTATAAAGTCAGCCGCGACCTGATCGAGCTGCGCAATCTGGCACAAGTCGCCGAGTTGATGATCAGCTCAGCCATGGAACGCAAGGAAAGTCGCGGGCTGCACTACACCCTCGACTATCCGGATATGCTGCCCGAAGCGCTCGACACTATTCTGGTGCCGCCCACCTACGCCGGCTGAACTTGAGCCGCACTCGCAGGCGTCGGTGCAGATCCGCCGCCTGCGAGTCACGTGGTACGCAGATCGACCTGACCCGCCACTCTCCGCGAAGGCGAAAGCGCAGCACCACGATCAACGGCAGCGCCAGACTGTCCGGGCGCAATTGCACCGCTTGCCAGCCATCAGCCTGATTCCAGACCTGCCAGCCATCGCCGTCGCGCCGTAACCCGCAAAATGCTTGCGGATGACTCAGCAGAATCTGCCGTGGCAGCACCCAAAGACCGTGCAGCGCACAGGCGCAAGCGCCGAGCAGACTGGCCCAGAGCGGAATCGACAGAAGAAACAACGAGCCCATGGCGAACGCCTGGGCCAACAGATACGCCGCCAGCAACTGCCGTGAGGCATGCCAGCGGCATTCGAACGTATTACTTGGGCTGGACACGATCCAGAATCATCCGGACCATGCGTTGCAGCTCGGGATCTTCCGACTCGCTGCGCTCCATGAACCAGCCGAACATGTCCTGATCCTCACAGGTCAGCAAACGCACGTACAGATCGCGATCCACTTGATTCAACGTCGCGTAAACCTCCTGCACGAACGGCACCAGCAGCACGTCAAGCTCAAGCATGCCGCGACGGCTGTGCCAAAAGAGGCGATTCAGTTCAACTTGTTCGACCATGGAGCCCTCCTCGAATTTGCCGGGCAGTATACAGCCCCGGCGCGGGCCGCACAGTCGGCTTTGGTCGGGCACCCGTGATCCTTTATCAACTACCCATTTCAACCCTGCCCCCTTATGATGTGCCCCAGTCTATTTACCCTGCGATGACCCATGGCCGATTCTGCTTTTTTCTGCACCCTGTCTCATGAAGGCGTACTCGCGGTTCGCGGTGCGGACGCCGGAAAATTCCTGCAAGGCCAGTTGACCTGCAATATCAATTACCTGAGCGACACCCGCGCCAGCCTCGGCGCCCGCTGCACACAGAAAGGCCGGATGCAGTCGAGCTTCCGCATCCTGCTTGAAGGTGACGGCGTGGTGATGGCGATGGCCAGCGAGCTGCTCGAACCGCAACTGGCCGACCTGAAAAAGTACGCGGTGTTCTCCAAATCGAAACTGACCGACGAAAGCGCCGCCTGGGTGCGCTTCGGTCTGGCGCATGGCGACGTAGCCCTGACCAGCCTCGGTCTGGCACTGCCCGCCGAAACCGACAGCGTTGTGCGCCATGAAGGCCTGATCGCAATTCGCGTTTCGCCCGAGCGCGCCGAACTCTGGGTGCCTGCCGCTCAGGCGCCAAACATTCAAAGCCGACTGTCCGCCACGCTGGCTGAGGGCGAACTGAATCAATGGCTGCTGGGCCAGATCCGCGCCGGTATCGGCCAGGTCATGCCTTCCACCCGCGAGCTGTTTATCCCGCAGATGCTCAATCTGCAGGCGGTCGGCGGCGTGAGTTTCAAGAAAGGCTGCTACACCGGCCAGGAAATCGTCGCGCGCATGCAGTACCTGGGCAAACTCAAGCGGCGCCTGTACCGCCTGCGCCTCGACGCGGCCGAGTTGCCGGAGCCCGGCACTCAGTTGTTCGCGCCCAGCCACAACAGCTCGATCGGCGAAGTGGTGCTGGCGGCCGATGCCGAGGGAAACATTGAACTCCTGGCCGTGTTGCAGGCCGAAGCTGCCGAAGCCGGTGATTTGCGTCTGGGCGCCCTCGAAGGCCCCGCGTTGCACGTGCTCGACCTGCCTTACGAACTGGATCGCGACCGCGAAATCCAGCGTTGATCGCAGCATTGTTGCAACACCCTAGAGAGTCCAAATGAGCGAACTGGCGGAAAAGGTCCAACAGGATTTGGTTGCGGCCATCGATAACGATGACCTGGTTCTGCCAACGTTGCCGGAAGTGGCCCTGCAGATTCGCAAGGCCGCCGAGGATCCGGAAATCAGCGTCAGCGATCTGAGCAAAGTCATCGGCCGCGACACCGCGCTGTCGGCGCGCCTGATCAAAGTGGTCAACAGTCCGCTGCTGCGCGCTGCCCAGGAAGTCACCGACCTGCACACCGCCATCACCCGTTTGGGCATCAACTACAGCAGCAACCTGGCGATCGGTCTGGTGATGGAGCAGATCTTCAATGCCCGCTCCGAAGTGGTCGAACAGAAGATGCGCGAAGTCTGGCGCAGCAGTCTGGAAATCGCTGGCGTCAGCTATGCCCTGTGTCGTCGTCACACTCAGCTCAAACCCGATCAGGCGGCACTCGGCGGGCTGGTGCATCAGATTGGCGTGCTGCCGATTCTGACTTACGCCGAAGACCACAATGAACTGCTCTCCGATGCGGTCAGCCTGACCCATGTGATCGAGCAGATTCACCCATTGCTCGGCGAGAAATTGCTGCGGGTCTGGGAGTTTCCCGAGCGCCTGGTGCATTTGCCATTGCTGTATCAAGACTTCAGCCGCGACTCGACGCGCATCGATTACGTCGATGTCGTGCAGGTGGCCAATTTGTATTGCCGCAAGGACACCGATCATCCGTTTGCGCGGATTGATCCGCTCAGTGTGCCGGCGTTCAGGAAGCTGGGGATTGACCCGGAGAACAAGCAATTTTGCGCGGATCTGGAAGAATCGCGGTCGATGTTCTACTGACCTGCGGTGAGGGGATTTATCCCCGCTGGGTTGCGAAGCGACCCTGAACTCTGCGACCCGGTTTTTTCCAGATAGATTGTGATCGCTGAACTGCGACTGCTGCGCAGCCGAGCGGGGATAAATCCCCTCACCACAAAAACTCCTCGCCACAAAAGTATCACCCGGCAATAAAACTGACCCGCACCTTCAACCCTGCCTGCTCGCCATCATGCAGGGTGATCTGCGCCAGATGCGCACGACAAATCTCGCCGACAATCGCCAAGCCCAGACCTGAACCGGCGACCTGCTGATTACGCCGGTAAAACCGCTCGAACACCCGATCGCGCTCATGCAGCGGGATCCCGGGCCCGTCGTCCTCAACCTCAAGCACCGCCGGCGCCGTCACCCGCAAAATCACATTGCCGCCTGGTGGCGTATGCGCCAGCGCGTTGTCGACCAGATTGCTCAACAGTTCATTGAGCAGCGTCGGCTCACCGCGCAGCCACACCGGTTCATCCGCTTCAAGCGCCAGCGCCACGCCGCGCTTGTGCGCCAAAGGCGCCATAGCCATGCCCAGCTCTCGGGCCAACTGGCTCAGATCGAGCAACTGCGCGCCGCCCTCGGCAATCGCCCGCGCACCGTTTTCGACCCGGGCCAGCGACAGCAGCTGATTGGCCAGATGGGTCAGGCGATCGGTGCTTTGTGCGGATGATTCCAGCGTGGTGCGCCAAGTCTCCGGCTCGTTCGAGCGCAGGCCCAATTCCAGCCGAGCTTTCAGTGCCGCCAACGGCGTGCGCAACTCGTGAGCGGCATCGGCGATGAACTGCGCCTGCCGCTCGAACTGGCCGCGTAGCCTTTCGGTGAAATGATTGAGCGCGCGGACCAAGGGTCCCAGTTCATGCTGCACTTCCACCAGCGGCAGCGGCCGCAAGTCGTCGGGCTGGCGTTCCTCAACAGCGGTTCTTAACCGCTCCAGCGGCCGCAACGCCGCACTCACCGCGAACCACACCAGCAGCAATGCACCCACGGCCAGCATGCCCAGGCGCAGCAACGTATCGGCCGCCAGACTGCGCGCCATGCTGACCCGCGCTTCGTCGGTTTCAGCCACGCGGATCTCCGCCATGCCGTTCATGTTCGGCTCGCTTACGGCCTTGAGCAGGCTGACCACACGCACGTTCTGGCCGTTGTACTTCGCGTTGTAAAAGCGCGCGAGCGCCGGATAGCTGTCGGTGCGCGGCGTGCCGGGCGGTGGCCCGGGAAGATTTTCGTAGCCGGAAATCAGCTTCTGGTGAATGTCGTTGACCTGGTAATAGATGCGCCCGGCGCTGTCGTAGGCGAAGGTGTCCAGCGCCACGTAAGGCACATCGGCGCTGAGGCTGCCATCACGCTGCGACAACCCGGCAGCGATGGTGCGTGCCGAGGCCAGCAGCGTGCGGTCATACGCGGTGTCGGCGGCCTCGCGACCGTTCCAGTAAGCGCTCAAACCACTGGCGAGCATCAGCACCACCAGCAACCATCCAAGGTTCCACAGCAACCGCCAGCGCAGGCTGCTGGGCTTATGCATCGCGGCTTTCCAGCAGATAGCCGAGGCCACGGAAGGTGACGATGGCCACGGGCTGGCCATCGAGCTTCTTGCGCAAGCGGTGCACGTAGATTTCGATGGCGTCGGGGCTGGCTTCTTCGTCGAGGCCGAACACCTGCGCGGCCAGTTGCTCTTTGCTCATTACTCGCCCCGGCCGCGCGATCAACGCTTCCAGGACAGCTTGCTCGCGCGACGTGAGGGTCAGCAGTTCGTCGCCGAGGGTGAAGCGCCTTGTGTCGAGGTCGTAAGCCAGCACACCACAGCGCTGCTGACGCTCGCCGCCCAGGACACTGCGGCGCAGCAAGGCTTTGACCCGCGCTTCCAGTTCCGTCAATTCGAACGGCTTGGCCAGGTAGTCGTCAGCACCGAGATTGAGGCCATGCACGCGATCTTTCACGTCACTACGCGCGGTCAGCATCAACACCGGCAGGTTCTTGCCCCGTGCACGCAGCCGCGCCAGCACCTCGAAACCGTCCATGCGCGGCAGGCCGACGTCGAGGATCGCCACGGCGTATTCCTCACTGCCCAGCGCCAGGTCGGCGGCCACGCCATCGTGCAACACATCCACCGTCAGACCGGTGCTCTTGAGCGCCTGAGCCACGCTTTCGGCCAGTTGCAAATGGTCTTCGACGAGCAGGACACGCATGGATTTTTACCTCGTTCAGGGTTGGCCGACGCCACGCTTTGTCGCGGAGTTTACAGCCGCAACCGCCGCTGTGAAGCCCGAAAAACCGTGAAAGACAATTGAAAGGTTGTTGAAAGGTTAGCCGGTTAGAGTCGGCCCACGGACAGTTTCGACTGTCGCCGCTGCCGCCACACAGCGCAACGCAAAACGCCATGAAGCGTTTTCGACTCATAAGAACAATAACGGAGTACCCCAGCATGCCCTCCATGCGCACCAAGGCTGTAATGCCTGCTCGCCTTGCTCGATTCCACCGTTGCACCGTCGGCTTCTCGCCGCAGTCCTGTTTCCCCTCCGTTGTTTCAGTCGTTGCGCGCGCGCCGCGAGAAAACTGCGCCTGCCGCTAGGTTTTCGCGTTGCCCTTTGGTCATTCGGTCCATCCATAACAACAACTCCTCTGGAGACTCAAATGAACGTATCACTGCGTAAAGTTGCTCTCGCCGCTGGCGCGATGCTGTTTGCCGGCCAACTCATGGCCGAGCCGAAACGTCCGGAATGCATCGCCCCCGCCTCCCCCGGCGGTGGTTTCGACCTGACCTGCAAACTGGTGCAGAGCGCACTGGTCAACCAGAAGCTGTTGAGCAAACCGATGCGCGTGACCTACATGCCCGGCGGTGTCGGCGCGGTGGCGTACAACGCAGTAGTGGCGCAACGTCCGGCAGATGCCGGCACGCTGGTGGCGTGGTCGAGCGGTTCGCTGTTGAACCTGGCCCAGGGCAAGTTCGGCCGCTTCGATGAAACCAACGTGCGCTGGCTCGCGGCCGTCGGCACCAGCTACGGCGCCATCGCGGTGAAAAGCGATTCGCCCTACAAGACCCTCGACGATCTCGTTCAAGCACTGAAGAAAGATCCAGGCTCGGTGGTTATCGGCTCCGGCGGCACCGTCGGCAGCCAGGACTGGATGCAGACCGCACTGATCGCCAAGGCTGCCGGGATCAACCCGCGCGAACTGCGTTACGTGGCACTCGAAGGCGGTGGTGAAATCGCCACGGCCCTGCTCGGCGGCCACATCCAGGTCGGCAGTACCGACATCTCCGACTCCATGCCGCACATCCAGAGCGGCGACATGCGTCTGCTCGCGGTGTTCTCGGACAAGCGTCTCGACGAACCGGAAATGAAAGACATCCCGACCGCTCGCGAGCAAGGCTATGACATCGTCTGGCCGGTCGTGCGTGGCTTCTACCTCGGGCCAAAAGTCAGCGATGAAGACTACGCCTGGTGGAAAGACGCGTTCGACAAACTGCTGGCTTCCGACGAGTTCGCCAAGCTGCGCGATCAGCGTGAGCTGTTCCCGTTCGCCATGACCGGCCCGGAACTGGACACCTACGTGAAGAAGCAGGTCGCCGACTACAAAGTGCTGGCCAAAGAGTTCGGCCTGATCCAGTGATCGTCTCTGTCTAGTGGCTGCGTCTCCTACGCGGGAACGCAGCACAGGAGCTCCCATGCTTATTCAACGCATTTTCGCCTCGGTGTTACTGCTGGTGTGTGCCGGCCTGGCACTGATGGCGTGGCCGTACCAAGCGGCTTTTTCCTATGAACCGGTCGGCCCGCGCGCCTTTCCGCTGCTGATGCTCGGCCTGATGGGGCTGGCGCTGCTGTACATGGTGTTTCGCCCGGCGCCGATCAAACACAACCCGGATGAGCCGCCGCTGGATCGCGAAACCCTGACCAAGATCGGTCTGTGCGTGGTGTTGTTGCTGGTGTTTGCCGGCACCTTCGAACCCCTTGGCTTCATCGTGGCCAGCATCATTACCGGCGTACCGATGGCCCGTCTCTATGGCGGCCGCTGGCTGCCGAGCGTGGTGATCATCAGCCTGATGGCGGTTGGTCTCTATCTGCTGTTCGATCGCTTGATGGATGTTCCGCTGCCCCTCGGCCTGCTCAGCGTCCTGGAGAACTGATATGGATACCCTTGGCTATTTGGGTCAGGGCTTCGGCGTCGCGCTGAGCCCGTACAACCTGGTGACCGCACTGTGCGGCACCCTGATCGGCACCGTCGTCGGCCTGCTGCCGGGCCTCGGTCCGATCAACGGCGTGGCGTTGCTGATTCCGATCGCGTTCGCACTCGGCCTGCCGCCGGAGTCGGCGTTGATCCTGCTCGCGGCGGTGTATCTGGGCTGCGAATACGGCGGCCGGATCAGCTCGATCCTGCTGAACATTCCGGGTGAAGCCTCGACTGTAATGACCACCCTCGACGGCTACCCGATGGCCCGCAAAGGCATGGCCGGTGTGGCACTGTCGCTGTCGGCGTGGAGTTCGTTCATCGGCGCGTTCATCGCCACCTGCGGCATGGTGCTGTTTGCGCCGCTGCTGGCGAAATGGGCGATTGCCTTCGGACCGGCGGAATACTTCGTGTTGATGGTGTTCGCGATTGTCTGTCTCGGCGGCATGGCTGGTGATCGACCGCTGAAGACCTTTATTGCGGCGCTGATCGGTCTGTTCCTTTCCACCGTCGGCATCGACGCCAACAGTGGCGTGTACCGTTTCACCGGCGACAACATTCACCTGACCGACGGCATCCAGTTCGTCGTGCTGGTGCTGGGTCTGTTCTCGATCAGCGAAATCCTTCTGCTGCTGGAAAAGACCCACCACGGCCAGGAAGCGATGAAAGCCACCGGCCGGATGATGTTCAACTTCAAGGAAGCGGCGTCGGTTTTCGTCGTCAACGTGCGCTGCGGCGTGCTCGGTTTCATCATGGGCGTGCTGCCCGGTGCCGGCGCAACGCTCGCCAGTGCCGTGGCCTACATGACCGAGAAGCGCATCGCTGGCACCAGCGGCAAATTCGGTGAAGGTGATCCGCGTGGTCTGGCCGCGCCGGAGACCGCGATCGGCGGCGCGGCGTGCGGCGCTCTCGTTCCGATGCTGACCCTCGGCGTTCCGGGTTCGGGCACCACCGCGGTGATGATCGGCGCGCTGTCGCTGTACAACATCACCCCGGGCCCACTGCTGTTCCAACAGCAACCGGACATCGTCTGGGGTCTGATCGCGTCGTTGTTCATCGCCAACGTGATGCTGGTGATCCTCAACATCCCGATGATCCGCGTATTCACCCGCATCCTCGCCGTGCCGAACTGGGCGCTGGTGCCGATCATCGCGATCATCACCGGGATCGGCGTTTACGCGGTGCACGCGACCACCTTCGATCTGTTCCTGATGATCGGTATCGGCATCTTCGGTTACATCCTGCGCAAGCTGGATTTCCCGCTGTCGCCACTGCTGCTGGGCTTCATCCTCGGTGGCCTGATGGAGCAGAACCTGCGTCGCGCGCTGTCGATCTCCAATGGCGCGCTGGAGATTCTCTGGTCGAGTCCGATCACCTTCGGTTGCTGGATCCTCACCGCGATCATGCTGCTGATGCCGCTGATTCGCATCTGGCGTAAACGTTCGGCGGCACGGCGCGTCATTGCCGATGTTTGATCGCTTGTCCCTGAAAGCCTGGTGGGGCACCCCGCTGGTCGGTCTGCTTGGCGGTTTCATCGCCAGTCAGATCGGCTGGCCGCTACCGTGGATGGTCGGCTCGTTGCTGGCGATCATCCTGGTGCGCTGCCTGACGCCGTGGCAACTGGCGGAAATCCCTGGCGGGCGCAAGTGCGGCCAGTGGATCGTCGGCATCGGTATCGGCCTGCACTTCACCCCGCTGGTGATGGAACAGGTGCTCAGTCATTTCGGATTGATCTTCTTCGGTGCATTGGTCACCAGCCTGTCGGCGGTGGTCGGCGTGTGGCTGATGCGCCGCACCGGCGAGGATCGCGCCACGGCTTTTTTCTCAAGCATGCCCGGTGGTTCCGGGGAGATGGTCAACCTCGGCGCGCGTAACGGTGCACTGCTCAGCCATGTCGCGGCCGGGCAGAGTCTGCGGGTGTTGGTGGTGGTGTTGTGCGTGCCGGCGGCGTTCAAGTATCTGCTCGGTGACGGCACGCCGATTTCTCACGCCGGCAGTGTCGATTGGCGCTGGCTGGCGATTCTGTTTCCGGCGGGCGCCCTGCTGGCCTGGCTCTGGCAGCGTCTGCGCCAACCCAATCCATGGCTGTTCGGGCCATTACTGGTCAGTGCGGCGGTGAGCATTACGTGGGATCTGCACATCGGTTTGCCCAATGGCGGCAGTCAGATCGGCCAATGGCTGATTGGCAGCGGTCTGGGCTGTCACTTCAATCGGCAGTTCTTCCGCCGCGCGCCGTCGTTCATGGGCCGGACGTTGATCGGCACGGCGCTGACCATGTTGATCGCGTCGCTGGCGGCGCTGGGCTTGAGTGCATTGACCCATCTGGATCTGCGTTCGCTGACCCTGGGCATGATGCCGGGCGGGATCGCCGAGATGAGCCTGACGGCGGAGACCCTGCAACTGTCGGTGCCGCTGGTGACGGCGATGCAGGTGATGCGGCTGTTGTTTGTGCTGTTTCTGGCGGAGCCGTTGTTCAAGTACTGGAATCGTCATCCCGCCTAAGTCTGCGAGATCGGGTCGCTCTTTTCGCGAGCAGGCTCGCTCCCACAGGGGGTTTGTGGCTTGCACACAATTCCTGTGGGAGCGAGCCTGCTCGCGAAGGGGCCAACCCGGTCGACACATCAAATCGGTGGCAAGCGCCAGTCGATCGGCGTTTCGCCATTCTGTTCGAGAAACTTGTTGGTCCGGCTGAAATGCCCACAGCCCAAAAACCCGCGATAGGCCGACAACGGCGACGGATGCACCGAGGTCAGCACCAGGTGCTTGGTCGCGTCGATCAGCTTCTGCTTGCTCTGCGCATGGGCGCCCCAGAGCATGAACACCAGATGCGGCTGCCGCTCGCTGACCACCTCAATGATGCGGTCGGTGAAGTGTTGCCAGCCCTTGTCCTTGTGCGCGTTGGCGTTGGCGCGCTCAACCGTCATGGTGGTGTTGAGCAGCAGCACGCCCTGTTCGGCCCAGCTCTGCAGGTAGCCGTGGTTGGGAATGTCGATATTGAGGTCGCGTTTCAGCTCTTTATAGATGTTGACCAGCGACGGCGGCGCCGGCACGCCCGGTTGCACCGAGAAACACAGACCGTGGGCCTGGCCCGGGCCGTGGTACGGGTCTTGGCCGAGGATCACCACTTTCACCTTGTCCAGCGGCGTTGAGTTCAGTGCGTTGAAAATCAGCGGTCCCGGCGGATAGATCTCCTTGCCGGCTGCCCGCTCCTGCTGCAGAAAGCTGCGCAACTCTGCCATGTAAGGCTGGTCGAACTCAGCACGCAGTGCCTCCTTCCAGCTCGGTTCGAGTTTGATACGGTCGTCAGCAGTCATGGTCATTTCCGGCAAAAACAATGGGGCGAACCCTAGGAAAGCCGACCACGCTTGTCAATTGATCTGACGCAGATCCGGCACTTTCCCCATAGCGATCATACTGATCGCTCAAATTTCCGATCGAGGTCACGATGAATCTGCACTTCGAAGAACTTACCGGCACCGACGGCGCACGCATCGGCATCGCCAGCCTGGATGCCGAAAAATCGTTGAACGCGCTGTCACTGTCGATGATCAACGCCCTCAGCGACAAATTGAACGCCTGGGCCAATGACCCGCAAATCGTCTGCGTGCTGCTGCGCGGCAACGGCGCCAAAGCCTTCTGCGCCGGCGGTGAGGTGCGCAGCCTGGTCGAAGCCTGCCGCGCTCACCCCGGCGAAGTCCCGCCGTTGGCCGCGCAGTTTTTCAGCGCGGAATATCGCCTCGATTACAGCCTGCATACCTATCCCAAGCCGCTGATCTGCTGGGGTCACGGTTATGTGCTCGGTGGCGGCATGGGCCTGTTGCAGGGCGCCAGCACGCGGATCGTCACGCCGAGCAGCCGTCTGGCGATGCCGGAAATCACTATTGGACTGTATCCGGACGTCGGCGCCAGTTGGTTTCTCGCCCGATTGCCGGGCAAGCTCGGCTTGTTTCTCGGCCTGACCGGCGCGCACATCAACGGCCGTGATGCGCTGGATCTGGATCTGGCCGATCGCTTCCTGCTCGACGAACAGCAACCGCAATTGATCGAAGGCCTGCTGCAATTGAACTGGCAGGAACAGACCGCCATGCAGCTCAACAGCCTGCTCAAGGCTCTGCAGCAGGAAGCACTTGAGCAAATGCCCGAAGCGCAGTGGCTGCCGCGTCGTCAGCAGATCGACGAACTGCTCGATGTCAGCGACGTAGCCTGCGCGTGGAAAGCCATCAGCCTGCACCGCGACAGCAGCGATCCATTGATCGCCCGTGCGGCGAAAACCATGACCGAGGGCTCGCCACTGACCGCGCATCTGGTCTGGGAACAGATCAGCCGCGCGCGGCACATGTCGCTGGCCGAAGTTTTCCAGATGGAATACACCCTGAGCCTCAATTGCTGCCGTCATCCGGAATTCAGCGAAGGCGTGCGTGCACGGTTGATCGACAAGGATCAGAAGCCGCACTGGCACTGGCCGGACATCAATAACGTGCCGGATGCGGTGGTCGAGGCGCACTTTCATAAGGTCTGGGAGGGACGGCATCCGTTGGCGGATCTGACCCAGTATTGAAGTGGCGCGAGGCCCGCGATGGCGACTGGATTGCCTTCGCGGGCCGGCTCAATCGGTCGTCTTGTCAGACATTCAGTCCGTAGAACTCAATGAATTCCTTCATGGCCCGCTGCGCTTCATCGTCGCCCTTTATCAAAATGTCTTCGACATCTCTCAGTGGCGGAAGCGGGTGCAGACGTTCAGCAATTTGCCTTGCGCTGTAGTCTTGAATCGCTGTTCCTTCGCTGACTCTTATGAAGCCAATAGCGCTTTCACCTTCGGCAAAATGACTGGAAACCCGGATTTTCGGTGCCATGCCGTAGTCGACCACGATCGCCAGATCATCACGCTCACGGTGAAACTTCAGGTTGTCGATCGTCAGCCTGCGTTCGGAAAAATCGATCCCGTCCAGGCCGCCTCCGTTGTTGATGATTACGTCCCTGCCGAGGCCATCGTATCGGTAGATATCATTTCCAGCACCGCCGGTCAGCGTGTCATTGCCCGGCCCACCCACCAGCAGATCATCACCGAGGCTGCCCGTGAGCACGTCATTCCCGTGCATGCCTCGGATCTCCCCCGCGCCGCTTATCGTGTCGTTGCCGCGACCGCCCACGAGTGGCAGCGCTCGTTCGTCTCGCAAGGAAGTTGAACGGGTGGGATGGTTGACGATGACACCCGTATGAGAAGTCTCGGGCGCAGGTCCCAGCTGACTTGATTCCAGGAGCTGCTTCAAACTTGCGACCGACCCATCGGCGAACTTGACGAGCTCAATACCGGCGCCCTCAAGTTCACCGCTGTGGGGCCAGACGATGCGGACTTTCTGTGTCCCGCCCCATTGGATATCGAGTGTCGGATGAAGCATTTTCGCTCTCGGCGGGTTGCGGTAAGCCCCGCGACCCGGGTTGGGTTCCAGCTCGACATGAGTGGTCTCTATCAGCGCAGCACCCCAGCTCAATTGCAGTGCATCGCGCTGCGCATCTGCTGGAAGAACGACCGTGTCCTCATCGATCAGTCCGTACTCGTCTTTCCACTCCGCTGCGCCAACTTCTGCGCGGTGGAAAACAGGGTTCGGCACATCCGCAATCGTGGTGGTCGCTGCGGCGTACGCTTGCACGATGTAGGTGTCGGCGCCGTCTTCGCCGTAAAGCCAGTCATCCCCTGCCCCGCTGACCAGATAGTCGGCGCCCTCGGCGCCCAGCAAGGTATCGTCACCTGCACCTGCGGATAAAAACGCGCCCGGTGTTCTGTCGCCGACAGTGCCGTAGTCAAGTGGGGAGCCTGCATAAGCGACGATCAGATCATCACCCGCGCCGCCGTGGAAAACGTTTTCCACTTCGACGTTGACTCGCCCGCCGGCATCGTCGCCATGGACGATTTTGCGTTTGATCGTTTCAGTTGTGACATCCCAGCGAAACGCCTTGGGCACTGTTGCGCCCGAACTGAAGCTTGCCGCCGGATAGACGTACCAGCCTTCAAGCGCGCCGGATTCCTTTCGGTCCTCAACCAATACGTCGCCCGAATTGAATGAAAACCCGTTGGCCGAGCCGGATCGATAATAGCGAAGCGCCTGACTTGAAGAGGCTGTCGCTCCCTCGGATTTCACCTGTTTATTTTCGACACGGGTTGTGGTTGTCGACTGCCTTTCACTGACCACGGCGTGCCCTGCATCAACCTTCATCCATGGCGGCGTTTCAGACAGTGCTCCCGCTCCGACGCTGCCATCGATCAGCTCGGTGTGAGTGGTGTAACCGGTGTCGCTGGTAGTGATATGGCTGCGCACCCAGACGCCTTGCTCATTCAAGGTAAAACCTGTGGCGTGTCTGCGGGCGGAGCGTTTTGACTTGATTTGCGCGAGGAACTCATCGGTCCAGTTCACCGTTTGAACAGATGCCACTGGGCCTTGCGCCGCAGCGGTCACATCATCTGGCTTCACCGGATCCGCAACTTTGCTTTCAGGGGTTGCCGGGGCGGTGACAAGTTCTGGTACGGGTGATTCGGCCGTCTCTATCGGTGGCAATGTTTTGCGCAGGACATCTGCGTAATCCAGTACCACGCCGTCGCTGAAATGGAATGTGGAATCCTTCCACCGCTCGTGATTCTTGATGAGTATTGCGTCGCCCGTGCCATTGGCCAGTCGCAACACCGTGCCGACGGTAACTTCGATAACGTCGGCCTTCAGGCTTTGCGCGCAAAACCCTGCACCGAACCTGATGATGTTGCGGCCGCCGGCATCGGTGACGATATCCAGGCCGTCGCCAGCGCCGAAATAGTAGATGTCAGCGCCATCCATGCCATCCAGCACGTCAGCACCGGGACCGCCATCAAACACGTTGTCGCCAGAATCGCCGCGAAGGTAGTCCGTCCCTTCCCCGCCCAGCAAGGTGTCGTTGCCAGCGCCTCCGAGCAGCGTGTCGTTGCCTGAGCCACCGTGCAGATAATCGGCATTCTGCTCGGCCTCAGCGCTGTTTTCGTAATCGCCGGCAAGAATGTCGTCACCCGCGCCGCCGTACAGCGTGTCGGCACCGAAACCACCCTGTAACGTATCGTTTCCTTCACCGCCCTGAAGCACGTCATTGTTGCTTCCGCCCGGTTGCAGGTCAGATACGTCGCCATCGAGAAAATCAGCCCCTGCGCCACCCGTCAGCGTATCCGCGCCACCCATGCCTCGCAGGGTGTCGTCCCCCGCACCGCCATCAAGAAAGTCGTTACCGTGATAACGAACAGAATGCTCAGGGCTATCGCCGATCAGATCGTCATGGCCTTCGCCGCCGAAGAGCAGATCATCGCCACCGCCGCCCCAGAGCGTGTCATCGCCGAGGCCACCGTCCAGCAGATCATCGCCAAAAAAATGCGCGGCATCGCCTTCGACGCCGTCCAGTACGCCGTCATCACCCTGCAAAATGTCGTTGCCAGGGCCGCCATACAAAGCGTCGCTGCCACCGTTACCGCCGAGTGAATCATCACCACTGCCGCCGTCCAGCACATCGTTGCCATGGTGTCTGCTGGGCAGGCCACCGCCCCAATCGAGGTTGTCACCAAGCATCACGTCGTTGCCGCTGCCACCGGCCAGGGTGTCGTTACCTTGATCGCCTTTGAGAAAATCGTCGTCAGCTCCGCCGTCAAGCAGGTCCTCCCCCCAGCCGCCGTCGATAAAGTCCTTGCCACCCTGCCCGTACAGCACGTCGTCACCGCCCTCGGACGCACTGTTTATCGAGGCCTTTGAAAAGACCGTTCGGTGACTGGTCACACCGCCAGCAATAGTGACGGTAGCGTGTTTGACCGCCCAACCCTGCTCCAGCGCACCGGTGGTTTCGTCTCCGGATAACACATCGTCGCCAGCACCACCGATCAAGGTATCCCGGTCATTGCCACCGAGCAGAACATCTCGGGATGCCGTACCGATAAGCAAATCGTCACCTTGCCCGCCGTCGAGCCAGTCTCCGCGATTCGCCTTGCCCTTGGCGTCACCGTCGGCCATAGCTTTTTCGAGCGTCGTCTGCTTGTCGCCGAATAACCGATCGTCTCCAGCCTTGCCAAACAATCGATCAGAACCGCCCAGGCCGAGAATGACATCGTCTGCGGCGGAACCGTAAAGTACGTCGGCCTTGTTGCGCTGTTTGACCTTGGGCAGCAGCACCACGTTGCCCAGCTCATCAAAGGAGGGCTGATCGCCGGGGACAGTGGGATCGGCGTCTTTGGCTTTCCAGTCGCCCTGAAGCGTCAAATCCGCAGCAGTGAGCGGCTGCCCCTCGTATTCAGGGAGGCGGATGCCAAGCATCCCGGGCTGGAAGTTTTTGATCACCACCAGATCGCCCTGGCCGTATTTGATGTTGAGGGTGTTTTCAACAAGCGCCAGGGTGATGGACCGATCCTCGGTAGACCAGATGTTGCTCAGAGGCGCGCGGCGTTTGAGTGCGGGAATCGGTGCGCCGTTGATCCACAGCTGCCCATCGGCGTTGGCATCAAGAATCTCGTCGAGGCCATCGCCGCTGGCGAATTCATAACGGTCGTTGCCTTCGCCCCCGATCAAGGAGTCGTTACCCTTTCCTCCGATCAGAACATCGTCACCGGCCATCCCGTACAACTCATCATTGCCGTCACCTCCGGTTAGCGAGTCATTGCCGTGACCACCTTCAATTACATCGTGACCGGCCATCCCATCGATTGAGTCATTGCCCTCGCCGCAATACAGATGATCGGCATTGGCGCCACCGGCGAAAGATCGCCCGCCGTCATCACCGAACATGGCCAACGAGTTCAGCACTCCGGTGGTCATCGGCGCCTGTTTGCCGGAGGCGAGATCGGAGTAGGAAAACTGCTGCAGCGAGTGTTCGCCAAACGAGCCTTGGGTTCGGGCAATCAAACGGGCGAGCATCTGCGCACGGTCCGCCAGCCACTGCGCGGTGATAAAGCCTTCGCCAGTGTGCGGATCGTAAAGCTCGAGGTTGCGGTCGGGATAACCGTCGGCTCGCTCTATGACGACTTCACTGAGTTGCTGCAAAGAGTTGCGCAACGCCAGACCGAGCGGCGTCGCCTCGCCTGCCAGTTTTGCCCATGCATTGGCATTGCCGAACTCGCCTATTGTCCGGGTGACGATGCTTTGCGACTGCTCTGGGGAGAATGCCGAGAAGAAGGCGTAAGCATTGCTGGCGAAGGTGTCGTTGGTGGTGGGTGTGGCAGCAGAATCGCCGTCGTGAGTGCGCTTGAACATGTCGAGAAATTCGTTCTGGCCGTAGCGCAAGATCAGCTCGACCACGGCGGCAACAGGCGTGCCTTTGACTACATGCTGAATCAGCGGATTCACACTGCCACTGGCCAGCGCGATGTTGATTTGCTCGGGTACGACCGATAGCAGACTTTGCAGTGGATTGACGCCGAAATTACTGATCGCCGCTCGCAGGCCGACGCTGTAGGCGTCGATGGCGAAGAGAATGTTTTTATAGTCGTCGAGCCGGTTGGGTTTTGCCTGAGTGGGTGGGCCGCCATCTTCCGCATCCGGGTCGCCCGCAGAGATCAGTCTCCACGTTTCATAGGGAGGTTTACCGCCCAACAGGCTGAATCCGACTGTTCCAGACCAACCGGAGTTACGTTTCACGGCGGTGTCGTCCTCCCCGCAAACCTCCTTGAACAGGGCCTCGCCAATCGCGCTGGCGTCGATTTCTGCGATCTGGCTGATTGACGGAACGGTCCAGGGTGCCAGTTGACCGGCAAGGGATCCGTTGATCAGGGTATTGATGAAGTTGACGGCAACCTGGTTGGATGAAAGCTGCATCAGGTCTTCACTGAAAATTGTATTCAGTCTCAGTTCACCCTGGCGGGAGGTGTAACCACGAATCAGGGCAGAGTAGGCACCGTTTCCACCGTTGGCATCAATGGCCACGGCAAGCCAGAGTCTGGCGCTTTTCAGCACTTCTCCGGCCTCTTTATCGGCAGTTACAACGTCAGAAACTTTTTCACCAATAATATCGAATAGCTTTTGGTACAGGGGGGCGCAGCTTGCCCCTGCTATTTTCAGCGCATCGTACTGAATTTGTTTTGAGCTCAGCCTCATTCCTTTGCAAATATTAGCCGCGTTGAAAATCTCTGATTTTTCCATGTCGCTAAAAACATAACTCATTGTTACTTCCTTGTAATAACAGCCCGTGAAAGATAACCACTGAGATACTTGAGCATCTCAGGTGCTTCGCGTAATGACGCTAATCCGAGTTTTACGCCACCGTGCCCACCAGCGAAGTCGAAGTTATCCAGATTGATAGCGCAGAAGAAATTCAGTTTGCCGAAATCAAGATTTTCCAATTCAGTTCTGCTGAACCTTGCCAGTTTCTCGTCAGTCAGCTTTTCCTCCGAAGCCGGGCGAATCAAGCCGTCACAGTTGATCAACCGAGGGGTTCCATCTCGCCGCGGCCAGCCAGTAATGACAAACGTTCTAACCGAATCTTCATTCTTGAAATGCGGCGGAGGTGCATCGAGCCAAATCTCCAGCCCCGGATAATTCTTTAGTTTCACAATCAACTCATCCGGCCAGTTGACGTGCCGATAACCCCGCTCATGGGGTTCGGTGGTTTCTTTCCTGGTAAAAAGTCCGGCGTTCAATTTATAGAGCCGCCAACTTTTGGGGATCGACTCTGCGCGCTGATCCTGGTACCGGTGCAGCCCCGTCCCGGTCCACCAGAAAAGCCCCTTCAGAGCAATCGCCAGACACGCTTTCTTGTTGACCATTTCAGGCATGCCTACGTAAAACTCAGGGACCAGCGTCTTATCTATATAGGCGCCGCCTAATATCGGCACTTGCTGCATGCTCGCCAGCTTGTTCTGGCAAGCTTTCTCGTTTGCCTGGTGAATAGCCGCCGACTCGGCAGTTTGTTCTTTGCGAATATAAAATTCCGCTACGCAGTAACAGACATAAAAGAACAATCCATACTTCAACAACCTTTTAAACCACTTGATCGCCTGCTTACGCGACTTCCTGGACATTTCAAACCTCCCGCTCAAACTGCGGAACGGTTGGTATGTCGCTATGCCCGGATATCGCGCTTGCAAAAACCTCAAAATATTGGCTCACGCCCGATTCCACACTGAACCGACCTGCCGTCAACTTCGCGGCGCTGGCAAGACCACCGTACTCACCTGCCGACTTCAAAACCTTGCTTACACTTCTGGCAATTTCTTGATGGTCAAAGAAATCCACCAATATTCCATTAGCCCCCTCGACAATGACTTCCCTTACCGGAGCCGTATCCGACGCAACAACCACACAACCGGACGCCATCGCCTCCAGTAACGACCACGACAAGACAAACGGATACGTCAAATAGACATGAACTTTCGAACACTGCAGAACCGCTCGATAAGTCTGGTAGGGAAGTTTCCCTGTGAAATGCACTCTGGAGTGATCGAAACTGACCTCCGCCTCCATCCTGCTGCGCCAATCCGGGTACCCGACCGGCTTACTCCCATAACTGACACCGTCACCGCCAACCACGATGATCTGCGCATCGGGGCACTCGGCCTGAATAAGCGGGATCGCTCGCATGAAACTGTGAAAGCCGCGATAAGGCTCAAGGTTTCTGGCGACATAGGTAACGATCGGCTGTCCGGCTTTGAGCTCGATTCCATTGGGCAATCTGACTGCCCCGACTTTCGCCAAGTCAGCACGTTGAATCACACCTTCGTGAATGACCCGAATCGCCGACCGGTAAGCGGCCGGAAACAGGCTGCGCTGCCACTGCGTGGGCGCGATTGCGATATCGCATTGTTGAAGATTCAACAGATGCAGCGAGTTGAGCACTCGCAGCCGTGACGACTCCCTTGCGGCTCGGCGGAATTCAGGGTCGAACCCGCAATCGGCGCCCTGCGCTCGATAGTAATACTCGCAATAGTGAATCAGCGGCGTATCGGCATAGACGTCCTTGGCAAACAGCGTCTCTCCCCATCCGGGATGACCAAGAATCACGTCTGGCTGATAGCCCGAACGTTTCAGCCTGCCCAGGATTTCAAAAACTTTCTGCCCGTCGATCACCGCTTGTTCGTAGCGGATCAGATACGGGTGAATATTGCCGGGCGCTCGGCTGGTCGCTCGATATCGATGGATTTCCACACCGGCGACGCCCGGTGCAGTGTCCCGACCTACCGCCATAACCTCATCACCGCGCTCCAGCGCCGCCAGCACCACATGACGGAACTGACCCGGAAAATTTTGGTGAATAACCAGAAGCTTCATAGCGCTAAACGTCCATTTTTCGCCGCTATCGAGCTGAGGATTGCTCGCCTCGTTCGGCATCCACGAACGCTAACAAACGCCACGAAATGAAACTGTAGGACGCTTCCGGGAATCTCCTAGGAGATGGCCAACGGAACAACTTTTCGCCGGGCAAAAAAAAGCGGCGCTTGATGCGCCGCTTGTTCATTGCAGAGATTTACCAGCGGTTGCCACGGCCGTTGTAGTCACGCCGACCGCTGTGGCGATCATAGTTGCCGCGACCGCGGTGGTCATTGTCCCAACCGCCGCGACGGTGGCCGTCCCAGCGTCCGCGATCATTGCCGTGCCAGCGACGGCTTTCGTAGTAACGCGGGGCCGGTTGGTAGTGCCGCGGCGCCTGGTAATAACGTGGTTGCTGGTAGTAACGCGGCGCTGGCTGGTAGTAGCGCGGCTGGGTGTAATAGGTGCCGCCGCTGCGGTAATAGGAGCCGCCACCGCTGTAATAGGCCGGTGCGGGTGATGTGTAGACCTCTGACCTGTAGTAGCTGTCTCCATAGGAATAAGGAACGCATCCGCCAAGGGAAAAAAGCATCACGGCAAGCAGTACGATTCGGCGATACATGGCGGCCTCCTGGACCGCGGGTTGGCCACACCAGCGACGCTGGCAGGCGACCGTCAGCAATTGCGTGACTGTCGAAGAATCAGACAGCGGTTTCGGAATCTGGTGCGTTCCTGCAACAAGTTGAAACAAGTGATCATGAAATCTTGTTTATCCGCAAAATCAGCGACCCGTGAAGCGTAACCGCGCTGCATGACGGTGCAACCACGCACCACCACGATGCGCTGTCGCTCGGCCCGCTCACCTCGGCAATCCAGCAGATCCCCGCCGCAGAGGCCTCGGCCCGACTTGGCACGTCTCTCGCTTTAGCAAACCCGTGCAGGAGTCATCACAGGTTCGCGGCACCACAATTTGCAATGGCTGACTAGGGTTCCGGCTCGCAATCGCGAGTGGCTGGTCCGAGAGTTGGCGACCTCCAGTTGAGGTTACACGGCGGGACAAAAGCCCGGGAGACAAGCCACCGTTCGCGGTGCCGCGTTGCCTTCCTGTCCGCCCTCGATCAACTGGAGAATCCGCAATGATCCGACTACGTTTCCCCGCCCTGCTCGCCGCCGCTTTCGCCGCGCTCATCAGCACGCAATCTTCCGCCGCCCAGAAAGACCACTTCAGCGTGTGCTGGACGATCTACGCCGGCTGGATGCCATGGGAATACGCCGGCAGCCAGGGCATCGTCGACAAATGGGCGAAGAAATACGGGATCAAGATCGACGTCGTGCAGCTCAACGACTACGTCGAATCAATCAACCAGTACACCGCCGGCCAGTTCGACGGCTGCACCATGACCAACATGGATGCGCTGACCATTCCCGCTGCCGGTGGCGTTGACAGCACCGCGTTGATCGTCAGCGATTTCTCCAATGGCAACGACGGCATCGTGCTCAAAGGCGAAGGTAAAAAAGTCGCCGATCTGAAAGGCATGGACGTCAATCTGGTCGAGCTGTCGGTCTCCCATTACCTGCTGGCCCGCGCGCTGGACTCGGTGGACCTGACCGAGAAAGACCTGAAAGTGGTCAACACCTCCGACGCCGACATTGCCGCCGCGTTCAACACCGACGACGTCAACGCCGTGACCACCTGGAACCCGATGCTCTCGGATATCAAAGCCAAACCCGGCGTCACCGAAGTGTTCAATTCCAGCCAGATCCCCGGCGAGATCATGGACATGATGGTGGTCAACAGCGCCACCCTCAAAGACAACCCGGCGCTGGGCAAAGCGCTGACCGGGGCGTGGTTCGAAGTGGTCGCTTTGATGAACGCGAAAAGTGCCGCGAGCAAAGCTGCGCTGGAGCACATGGCCAAGGCCTCGGGAACTGATCTCGCCGGCTTCCAGGCGCAACTGGACACCACAAAACTGTTCGCCACGCCGAGCGAAGCGCTGAATTTCGCCACCAGCAAACAACTGCCGGACACCATGCGCAAGGTCGCCGAATTCTCCTTCGAGCATGGTCTGCTCGGCGAAGGCGCGAAGGACCCGAGCGCGGTCGGCATGTCCTTCGCCAACGGCGTGACCAGCGGCGACACCGCCAATCTCAAGCTGCGTTTCGATCCGACTTACGTGCAGATGGCCGCCGACGCCAAGCTGTAAGCCACGGAGGATTTGGCCATGCGCCTGATCAATCGCCACCCCGATCGCCCGAGTCGCCTGTTGCTGGTGATCCTGCCGTTCGCGCTGGTGCTGTTCGCCTACTTCACAGGCTCGGCCGAGCGCCTGGCGGACAACCCCAACGACAAACTGCTGCCCAGCGCCGTGCAGATGAGCGACGCGGTAAAACGCCTGGCCTTCAACGCCGACAGCCGCACCGGCGAATACCTGTTGTGGCAAGACACTGCGTCGAGTCTGCGGCGCTTGGCCATCGGCCTCGGCATCGCGGCGCTGGCAGGTCTTTGCCTCGGTATTGCGGCGGGCACCCTGCCGCTGTTCGGCGCGCCGTTGTCGCCGCTGCTGACGGTGCTGTCGATGGTGCCGCCGCTGGCGATCCTGCCGATTCTGTTCATCGTCTTCGGGCTGGGCGAGTTGTCGAAAGTCATGCTGATCGTCATCGGCATCACCCCGGCGCTGGCCCGGGATCTGGAACAGCGTGCCCGCGACATTCCGGTCGAACTGCTGATCAAGGCGCAGACCCTGGGCGCCTCGACCTGGACGCTGATGCTGCGCGTGGTCTTGCCGCAGCTGTTGCCGCGCTTGCTGATCTCGCTGCGCTTGATGCTCGGTTCGGCGTGGCTGTTCCTGATTGCCGCCGAGGCGATCGCCTCCACCGACGGCCTCGGCTACCGGATCTTTCTGGTGCGGCGCTACTTGGCGATGGACGTAATTCTGCCCTACGTGGTGTGGATCACCCTGCTCGCCTGGCTGATGGACTGGGGCCTGAAACAGCTGACCCAGCGCGCTTTCCCTTGGTATGAGGGAGCGGCGAAATGAGCTTCATCACAGTAAAAAACGTCTGGCAGCAGTACGCCGATCAAGTGGTGCTGGAAGGCTTGAACCTGAGCGTCAACGAGGGCGAGTTCTGCACCTTGGTCGGCGCCTCCGGTTGCGGCAAATCGACCTTCCTGCGCCTGCTGCTCGGCCAGGAAAGCGCCAGTCGCGGGGAGATTCTGCTCGACGGCCAGCCCTTGGCCAGCGAGCCGGATGCCAGCCGTGGCGTGGTCTTTCAGCGCTACTCGGTGTTCCCGCATCTGAGCGTGCTCGACAACGTCGCCCTCGGTCTCGAATTGCCGCGCGCGCCCTTGCTTGGCCGGCTGTTCGGCAACGCCAAACGCGAGGCTCGCGAGCAGGCTGCAGCCCTGCTGAGCAAAGTCGGCCTCGGCCATGCGCTGGACAAATACCCGGCGCAGCTGTCCGGCGGCATGCAGCAACGGCTGGCGATTGCCCAGGCGCTGATCATGAAGCCGCGCGTGTTGCTGCTCGACGAGCCCTTCGGCGCACTCGACCCGGGCATTCGCAAAGACATGCACGCGCTGCTGCTGGAGCTGTGGCGCGAGACGCAACTGACGGTGTTCATGGTCACCCACGACCTGTCCGAAGGCTTCAGCCTCGGCACGCGTCTGCTGGTGTTCGACAAGGTGCGCCTCGACCCGCACGCCCCCGGCGCCTATGGCGCACGCATCACCTACGACATCCCGTTGAACAGCGACCGCCGCGCCCAGCGCGCCGCCGTCGAGGCCCTGCCGCTGCCGCTGGCGGGCACCCTTCGCACTGCTTGAGAGGACTGCTGCAATGACTGATTCAATCCAACTCTTCCCACCCTTCGCTGAAGAACTGCTGCCGGGCGGCGGCCACCGTTCGTTCGTGCTCAAGCGCGGCCAATTGCTGCGCCTGACCGACCTGCGCGGCGGCGCCAATGCCAGCCTGACCTTGCTTAATGCCAATGAAAAAACCGAGCGGCTGAACCTGCCCGACAGCCTCAAATGCCAACACACCGCCAAGCTCACCGCCGGCCACTGCCTGTACTCGGACATGGGCCGCGTGCTCGCCGCGATCACCGCCGACACCTGCGGCTGGAGCGATAGCCTCGGCGGCGTGCTGTGCGCGCAAGAGGTCGCAGAAAAATACGGCCAGGGCCGCTATCAGGAACTGCGCAACGGCTTCTTTCGCAACGGCACCGACAACCTGCTGGTGGAACTCGGCAAGTGGGGCCTGGGCCTGTCCGACCTGCTGATGACCCTGAATCTGTTCAGCCGCGTGAACGTCGATGAGGCCGGGCGTTTCCACTTCGTCGAGGGCAATTCGAAGGCAGGTGACTACATCGAGTTGTACGCGCCGATGGACACCCTGGTGGTGCTCACCGCCCTGCAACATCCGATGGACCCGTCACCCGAATACGCCCCGAAACCCTTGAAGCTGAGCTGGATGAACGCCGACGCCAGCGTCGCCGAACACTGCCGCACTTCGCGCCCGGAAAACGAGCGCGGCTTTATCAACACCGACCGTTTGTTCGCCTGAGGATCGCTGCCATGTCACTCGCAATTGCCACTTCGCACAAGCAAGCCGACAGCGCGATCTACCGCGCCACCATTCCCGCCGGCGAGCCCTGGCTGATGGAAGTCAAGGCCGGGCAGACCCTGCGCATCCTCGATCTGGAAGGCAATCAGGCCGTCGACACTTTGTTTTACAGCCTCGCCAACCCGAAGGAACGCTACGACGTGCAACGCACCTTGCGTAGGCAGAACAGCGTCTACCTGAGCACCGGCAGCGTGCTGTATTCCAACCTCGGCCAGCCGATGCTGACCATCGTTGCCGACACTTGCGGGCGCCACGACACCCTCGGCGGCGCCTGCGCGCAAGAGAGCAACACCGTGCGCTACGCCCTGGAAAAACGCTACATGCACAGCTGCCGCGACAACTACCTGCGCGCCTGCGCCCACGACGGCCGATTGAGCAAGAGCGACATCGGGCCGAACATCAATTTCTTCATGAACGTGCCAGTGACGGCGGACGGCGGGCTGACTTTCGAGGACGGTATTTCCGCGCCGGGCAAGTACGTCGACTTGCGCGCCGAGATGGACGTCATCGTGCTGATTTCCAACTGCCCGCAGTTGAACAACCCGTGCAATGCCTACAACCCGACCCCGGCGGAGTTGCTGGTATGGAACTGACCATCAGCCGTTTACGCCGTTGGCTTTTTGCCCTGTGCCAGGCGCGTTCCGGGCAGTGCCTGAAACCTTCAAGGCACTGATAGTCCTGTGGGAGCTGGCTTGCCAGCGATTGCGGTGTTTCAGTCACCAACAATGTTGGATGTGCCGACCTCATCGCTGGCAAGCCAGCTCCCACAGGAGTTTGCGGTGAGTTTGAGTGATGTTTTTTCCATCCGGGACGGCCCGGATGTCTGTCGAAAAACAGCGGGACGGCCCGCTCCCCCTTCAGGGGTTATGCCATGTTCGAAAAAATCCTCATCGCCAACCGTGGCGCGATTGCCTGTCGCATCCTGCGCACGATCAACGTGCTGAAGGCCCAAGGCGTCGCCGTGTATTCAGAAGCCGATGCTGCCAGCCTGCACATCTCCCAGGCCGCTGAAGCGCACAGCCTCGGCGAAGGCGCGGCGTCCGCGACGTATCTGGCCGTCGATAAAATCCTCGCTATCGCCAAACAAAGCGGCGCCACGGCGATTCATCCCGGCTACGGATTTCTCTCGGAAAACGCAGCGTTCGCCGAAGCCTGCGAAGCGCAGGGCATCGCCTTCATCGGGCCGACGCCGGAGCAATTGCGGGTGTTCGGCCTCAAGCACACTGCTCGCGCATTGGCCAGACAGCACGGCGTACCGATGCTCGAAGGCACCGACCTGCTCGACAGCCTCGATTGCGCGCTGAGTGCCGCCGAACAGGTCGGCTACCCGGTGATGCTGAAAAGCACCGCTGGCGGTGGTGGCATCGGCATGCGCGTGTGCCGCAGCGCCAGTGAATTGAGCGAATCATTCGAAGCGGTGAAACGCCTCGGTCAGAACAACTTCAGCGACGCCGGGGTGTTCATCGAGAAGTACATCGAACGCGCGCGGCATCTGGAAGTGCAGGTGTTCGGCGACGGCTGCGGTGAAGTCATCGCTCTCGGTGTGCGCGACTGTTCGGTGCAGCGGCGCAACCAGAAAGTCCTCGAAGAAACCCCGGCGCCGAACCTGCCCGAAGGCATGGCCGATGAGCTGTGCGCGGCAGCGATCAAACTGGCGCAAGCGGTGAATTATCGCAGCGCCGGCACCGTCGAATTCGTCTTCGACAGCGCGGCCCAGCGCTTCTATTTTCTCGAAGTGAACACGCGCTTGCAGGTCGAGCACGGCGTCACCGAGCAGGTGTGGGACGTGGACCTGGTGCGCTGGATGATCGAGCTGGCCGCCGGTGATCTGCCGCCGCTGAACGAGTTGTATCAAGGCCTGGAACCGCAGGGCCATGCGATTCAGGCACGTCTGTACGCGGAAGATCCGGGGCGTGATTTCCAGCCGAGCCCGGGCCTGCTGACCGCTGTGCAGTTTCCGCCAGCCAACGGCGTTGAGTTGCGCATCGATACCTGGGTCGAGGCCGGTGTGGAAATCCCGCCGTATTTCGACCCGATGATTGCCAAGCTCATCGCTTGGGCGCCGAGCCGCGAACAGGCTCGCGCCGAACTCCATCAGGCACTGGGCGATAGCCTGCTGTATGGCGTGGAAACCAACCGCGATTACCTGCGGCAGATTCTCCTCGATACTCCATTCGCCAGCGGCCAGCCGTGGACCCGTTGCCTGGAAAATCTGCTCTATCACGCCAACACCTTCGAAGTGCTCAGCGCCGGCACGCAAACCAGCGTGCAGGACTATCCCGGCCGCCTCGGCTATTGGGCCGTCGGCGTGCCTCCGTCGGGGCCGATGGACAGCCGAGCACTGCGTCTGGGTAATCGCCTGCTCGGCAATGAACAAGGCGCAGCCGCGCTGGAAATCACCATGAGCGGGCCGATCCTGCGCTTCAATTGTGACGCGGTGGTCGCGGTGACCGGCGCGCCGATTGCCTTGACCCTTGACGCTGAACCGGTGCCGATGAGCACCGCGCTGCTGATCCCGGCCGGCGCGACATTGCAACTGGGCAGCATCAGCGGCGCCGGCGCGCGCAGTTATCTGTGCCTGCGCGGCGGCGTGCAGGTGCCGGATTATCTGGGCAGCAAAAGTACCTTTACCCTCGGCCAGTTCGGTGGGCATGGCGGGCGCGCGTTGAGGGCCGGTGACGTGTTGCATGTGCCGGCATTGGCCGACCACAGCGCCGGCCAGCAACTGGCCGAACAGCACATCACTGCGCTGCCGAGCGTGCGCCAGATCCGGGTGATCTACGGTCCGCACGGCGCGCCGGAATACTTCAGCGAAAACTACATCACCACGTTCTTCGCGACCCAGTGGGAAGTGCACTTCAACTCCAGCCGCACCGGCGTGCGCCTGATCGGACCGAAACCTGAGTGGGTGCGTGAGGATGGCGGTGAAGCGGGTCTGCACCCGTCGAACATCCATGACAATCCGTATGCGATCGGGGCGGTGGACTTCACTGGCGACATGCCGGTAATTCTCGGCCCGGATGGCCCGAGCCTGGGTGGGTTTGTCTGCCCGGTGACGGTGATTGAGGCGGACCTGTGGCAGCTGGGGCAGCTCAAGGCCGGCGATAAAATTCAGTTCATCCCCGTCGACCTCGGCACCGCCCGCAATCTCGCCCTGAAATGGGATGCCCCCTGTGGGAGCTGGCTTGCCAGCGATGGTGCCCGATCTGACACCGCATCAACTTCATCGCTGGCAAGCCAGCTCCCACAAGGGATTGTGTCGCCTGTGGTTCTTGAGTTGGGTCAGGGGGATCGGCGGCTTGTCGGGAGGGTTTCTGGCGACACTCATTTACTGCTGGAAATCGGCGCGCCGGAGCTTGATCTGGTCCTGCGCTTTCGCGCCCACGCGCTGATGCAGGCGCTGGAAAGCCAAGCCCTGCATGGCGTGATCGACCTCACCCCGGGCATTCGCTCGCTGCAAGTGCACTACCAGCCCGAGCAACTGCCGCTGGCCGATCTGCTCGGCACCATCGCTGGCGAATGGGACGCGGTGTGCGCCGCCAAGGACTTGCAGGTGCCTTCGCGCATCGTGCACTTGCCGCTGTCGTGGGACGACCCGGCCTGTCAGTTGGCGATCGAGAAATACATGACCACCGTGCGCAAGGACGCGCCGTGGTGCCCGAGCAATCTGGAGTTCATCCGGCGCATCAACGACCTGCCAAATCTCGACGAAGTGCAGCGCACGGTGTTCGATGCGAGCTATCTGGTGATGGGCCTTGGCGACGTCTATCTCGGCGCGCCGGTGGCCACGCCGCTCGACCCGCGTCATCGTCTGGTGACCACCAAGTACAACCCGGCACGTACCTGGACGGCCGAAAATTCGGTCGGCATCGGCGGCGCCTACATGTGCGTGTACGGCATGGAAGGCCCGGGCGGTTATCAGTTTGTCGGGCGCACCCTGCAGATGTGGAATCGCTATCGCGAAGTCGCCGCGTTCGACGGCAAACCGTGGCTGCTGCGCTTCTTCGATCAGATCCGCTTCTACCCGGTCAGCGCCGAAGAACTGCTGCGCATTCGCCGCGATTTCCCGTTGGGGCGCTTCGATCTGAACATCGAACACAGCCAGCTCAACCTCGCCGACTATCAGGCATTTCTCAGTCAGCAAGCCGCGGGCATCAGCGCTTTCCGTGCGCAGCAACAGGGCGCGTTCAAAGCTGAACGCGAGCGCTGGATCGCCAGCGGCCAGGCGCATTTCGACAGCGAAGAAGCCGTGCCTGACGCCAGCGAAGAAGCACCACTGGAAAACGGTGAACACAGCGTCGACAGCCACATCGCCGGCAATCTCTGGCAGGTGCAGGTCGAGGCCGGCCAGCGTGTCGCGGCGGGCGATGTGCTGGTGATTCTCGAGTCGATGAAGATGGAAATCCCTGTGCTCGCGCCGCTGGCCGGTGTGGTGCGAGAGATCCGCGTGCAACCCGGTTCGGCGGTGCGCGCCGGACAACGGGTGGTGGTGCTGGAACTCGACTGAAGCCATTTTTTATAAGGATCAACCGATGAATCTGCAACTCGATGCACTGCGCCAGGCCTACCGCAATGGCGACACCACACCGCGCCAGCTGCTGCTGCAACTGCGCGAAAAAGCCGCTGCGCTGAATCTCGACTATCACTCGTTCATCCACTTGCTCAGCGTCGATGAACTGGAGCCATACCTCGCCGCCCTCGACGGTCGTGACCTCGACAGTCTGCCGCTGTATGGCGTGCCATTCGCGATCAAGGACAACATCGATCTGGCCGGCATTCCCACCACAGCCGCGTGCCCGGCGTTTGCCTATGTGCCGCAGCAGTCGGCGACCATCGTCGAGCAACTGTTGGCGCTGGGGGCGATTCCGCTGGGCAAGACCAATCTCGATCAGTTCGCCACCGGCCTCAATGGCAGCCGCTCGCCTTATGGTGCGTGCCCGAACAGCGTGCTGGCGGAGTATCCGTCCGGCGGTTCCAGTGCGGGTTCATCGCTGGCGGTAGCGCTGGGTGTGGCGAGTTTTGCCTTGGGCACTGACACCGCCGGTTCCGGGCGAGTGCCGGCGGCGCTGAATAATCTGGTGGGATTGAAGGCGAGCAAAGGCCTGATTTCCACCGCTGGCGTGCTGCCGGCGTGCCGCACGCTGGACTGCGTAACCACCTTCACCGCGACCGCCCGTGAGGCCAGTCAGTTGCTGGCGTTGACGGCCAGACACGATCCTCGCGATGAGTACAGCCGAGGCAATCCGGCCTGGAATGACGGCTCGGCATTTGGCGCGCCACGGCCGTTTCGCTTCGGCGTGCCACGGGCGCAGGACCTTGAATTTTTCGGCTGCAACGAGGGGCCACAGTTGTTCGCAGCGGCCATCGAACGGCTCAAGGCTTTGGGCGGCGAGGCAGTCGAATTCGATCTGTCGCCGTTTCTCGAAGCAGCGCGTCTGCTCTACGACGGGCCGTGGGTCGCCGAGCGTTACAGCGTCGCCGGTGAGCTGCTGGAGCAGAATCCCGAAGCGGTGCTGCCGGTGATCCGAGCGGTGCTGGCCAAGGCACCGGCAGTGACTGGCGTGCAGACCTTTCGCGCGCAATATCGATTGCAGGCGCTGAAGGCCCTCTGCGACGAGGCCCTGGAAAATCTCGACTGCGTGCTGACGCCGACCATCGGCCGTCCAGTGACCCTGGCCGAGCTTGCGGCCGAGCCGGTGCTGCGCAATTCCGAACTCGGTTATTACACCAACTTCATGAACCTGCTCGACTACGCCGCCGTCGCCGTGCCGACCGCGTTCATGAGCAACGGTTTGCCGTGGGGCGTGACGTTGTTCGGGCGGGTGTTTACCGATCAATACCTGTTGGGCGTGGCGGATGCCTTGCAGCGCCAGCAGGACAGTGCCCTGCCAGCTCCGGCGAACGCTGCGCGCAACGACCGCGCTCGATTGGTGGTGTGTGGCGCGCACCTGCAAGGGCTGGCGTTGAACTGGCAACTGACCCAGCGTGGCGGGCGCTTGCTGGAAACCACGTTCAGTTCGCCGGACTATCGACTGCACGCCCTCGCCGGCGGCCCGCCATTTCGCCCGGGCATGGTACGGGTCAAGGACGGCGGCGTGGCGATTGCCGTGGAGGTCTGGGAGTTGCCGAGCAGCGAGCTGGGCTCGTTTCTCACCGGAATTCCGGCGCCGCTGGGACTGGGCAAGGTGCAACTGGCGGATGGGCGCTGGGAGAGCGGGTTTATCTGCGAGCCGTATGGCCTGGAGGGTGCGGTGGATATCAGTCATTTGGGGGGATGGCGGGCGTACCTCAAAACCTTGGCCTGAATCTGTCGACCTGTGGGAGCGAGCCTGCTCGCGAATGCGGTATGTCATTCAACATTGATGTGGCTGACCCACCGCTTTCGCGAGCAGGCTCGCTCCCACAGGTTCTGGCGCACCACCCCCGGATAAAGGAACGACCATTCACGCCGCACAGGGAGCAGTTATTTGCGCGCAGTGCCACTAGAATGCATCCCATCGGGCCACTGCCAACGGATCTGCCATGCCGCTTCGTTCTCCCTTGTACTCGCAACGTTCACTGGTGCTCACGTTGGTCGCCCTGCTCGGCGCCGGGTTTCTCGCCACCTCGCTGTTGAGCTATTTCGCTTCCCGCGAGTCGATCCGCGACAACATCGTCAACACTGAACTGCCACTGACCTCCGACACGGTCTATTCGGAAATCCAGAAAGATCTGGTCCGGCCGATCCTGATTTCCTCGATGATGTCCCGTGACACGTTCATGCGCGACTGGGTGGTCAACGGCGAGCAGAATCCCGAGCAGATGACCCGCTATCTCGACGAGGTCATGACCCATTACGGCGCCTACACGGCGTTCTTCGTTTCCAATGCCACGCTCACCTACTACCACGCCAAAGGCGTGCTCAAACAGGTCAAAGTCGATGAGCCGCGCGACACCTGGTACTTCCGCGTGCGCGACATGCAGGACCCGTACGAGATCAACGTCGACCCGGATCTGGCCAACAAGGACAACCTGACGTTCTTCATCAACTACAAGGTCTACGACTACCACAACCGCTTCATCGGCGCCGCGGGCGTGGGCCTGACCGTGGACGCGGTGATCAAGCTGATCGACAAGTATCAACAGCGCTATCAACGCAGCGTGTACTTCGTCGACACCTTCGGCCGCCTCGTATTGACCGGTGCCGAGGGTGGTCCGGAAGGCGCGCACATCGGCCAGAGTCTTGGCGAACTGGAGAGCATGAAAGGTCTGGTCAGCCAGTTGCCCAAGCCGCACAGCGGCAGCTACGAATACTCCACCCACGGCCAGGGACATTTTCTCAACGTGCGGTTTATCCCCGAGTTGAACTGGTACCTGTTCGTCGATAAACGCGAAGACGGCGCGCTGAGCGAGATCCGCCAGTCGCTGTATCTCAATCTGCTGATCTGCCTGTTGGTGACGTTGATCGTACTGGCGCTGCTCAATCGGGTGATCAAGCGCTTCCAGGCGAAGATCCAGGCGCACGCCACCCTCGACAGTCTGACCGAACTGCCGAACCGACGCGGCTTCGACATCCTCGCTGCGCAAGCGCTGCACGAGGCCCAGCGGGAAACCAAGCCGCTGACCGCGTTGCTGCTCGACCTCGACCACTTCAAAGCCTTGAACGACACCTACGGGCACATGGCTGGCGACCAGGTATTGATCGGTTTCGCCCGCGACCTGCAAAGTTGCCTGCGTCACGCCGATATCGTCTGCCGCTGGGGCGGTGAAGAGTTCATCGTTCTGTTGAAAGACACCGACGGCGAGACCGCGCAGAAAATCGCCGAGAAAATCCGTCAGCACGTCGAGCAACACGAATATGCCTACGATGGCCACAGCCTGCATCTGACCGTGAGCATCGGCGCCACCACCGTGCAACACGATGACACCTTGCACACTCTGCTGTCGCGGGCCGATCATGCGATGTACCGCGCCAAGCAAACCGGGCGCAACCGCACCTGCATGGAAATGCCGCACTCGACCTATGCCTGATAACGACGTCAAACCCGACCAATGCCCGGCCTGCGGCGCCCGCAACGATTGCAGCCTCGCCGACCCGCGCACCGCCGACCGCGAATGCTGGTGCTACGGCGTGACCATCGACCCTGCAGTGCTCGAAGCGCTGCCGGCCGAGTTGCGCAATCAAGCCTGCCTGTGCCCGCGTTGCGCCCAGGTCGAAGCGCAGTTGCAAGCAGACCGGCGGCCGATCCCGTAAGATGCGCGGCCCTTTGTCCGTTGAATTCTGACCATGCGCGTCGACCGCTTCCTCAGCAATCTGCCCCGCTACAACCGTCAGCAGGTGCGCCTGTTGCTGGTGGAAAAGCGCGTGCGGATTGACGGAAAAGTCGTCAGCGACCCGCACAGTGAGGTGCTGGAATTCAGCCGGGTCGAAGTCGACGATGAGGTGCTGCAGAGCGGTAAACCGGCGCGCTATTTCATGCTGCACAAACCGCCGGGTTGCGTCAGCGCCACCCGCGATCCGCAGCATGCGACCGTGTTCGACCTGCTCGATGAACCGCACAAGGACGATCTGCACATCGCCGGGCGTCTGGATTTCAACACCACCGGGCTGATGCTGATCACCAATGACGGCGCCTGGTCGCGGCGCCTGACGCAGCCGCAAACCAAACTGCCGAAGGTCTATTACGTCGAAACCGAACAGGACATCGACCCGAGCTACGCGCTGAAATTTGCCGAGGGCATCTACTTCGCTTTCGAAGATCTGACCACGCAACCGGCACAGCTTAAGCTGCTCGGCCCACGCTCGGCACGGCTGAGCATCGTTGAAGGCCGCTACCATCAGGTCAAGCGCATGTTTGGGTTCTTCAACAACAAAGTCCTGCGCCTGCACCGCGAATCCATCGGCGAACTGACCCTCGATCACGCGCTAAAACCGGGCGAGTACCGCGCTTTGCGCACCGAAGAGATTCATTTGTTCTAAGCCGGCGACCGCTCAGCCGAAGTTGTCGAACAATTCGCCGACGGCACTTGCGTGATCCTGAGTCCCCTGCTTGAATCAGGACGTCGGCCGAAATGTGACCGATGAGTCACCACATACTTCCAAGAAACTTTTTGTCGGTCGTCTGCCCTCAAGGGCTGCGCCTCAGCCGGCAATCTGCCCGCCAATAACAACACCCGTCGACCTGCCGTACCGGATCGACATGGGCCAGCAAATTTCAGGCGTATGCCTACCTGTCACAAAGCTCGTGCATTCTCGATTGCGCGCATACCCGCTTGCTTGCCAGGAGTCTTATGACATGAGGCCAGAAATCGCTGTGCTGGATATACAGGGTCAGTATCGGGTTTACACGGAGTTCTATCGCGCAGACGCCGCAGAAAAGACCATCATTCTGGTCAACGGCTCGATGGCCACGACTGCGTCGTTTGCACAGACCGTGAAAAACCTGCACCCGCAATTCAACGTGGTCTGCTACGACCAGCCCTACGCGGGTCGGTCAAAAGCCCACAACCGGCATGAGAAACATCTGACGAAGGAAGTCGAAGGGCAGATTCTGCTGGAGCTGATCGACCACTTCGCCGCCGAACACGTGCTGTCGTTCTCCTGGGGCGGCGCCGCCACTCTGGTCGCCCTCGCCCAGCGGCCCCGGCGCATCGAAAAAGCCGTGATCAGCTCGTTCTCCCCGGTGATCAATGCGCACATGCTCGATTACCTTGAGCGCGGCGTCGATTACCTCGGCAGCCGCGACGGCGATCGGGTCGGCCATCTGGTCAACAACACCATCGGCAAACACCTGCCGTCGCTGTTCAAGCGTTTCAACTACCGCCACGTCAGCAGTCTCGCCGAGCATGAATACGGACAGATGCATTTTCATATCAACGACGTGCTGCACAGCGATCGCCAGTGCTATCTGAATGCGGCGAAAAAGATCAACGTGCCGGTGCTGTTTCTCAACGGCGAATGGGACGAATACACCGCCGCCGAGGATGCGCGACTGTTCGGCAATCACGTTGCCCACAGCAGCTTCACCACCCTGCAAGCCACCGGACACTTTCTCGACATGGAGCACAAGGCCGCCTGCCGCGACAGCCAGAACGCCCTGCTCGGCTTTCTGAAACCTGCGCCGCAAGCCAGCCGAACGCGCTACTCGTTTGTGCAGGATCAACATGCTTTGGCCATTTGAAACAGCGTCATCGCGGGCAAGGCTGCAAGCTTGAAGTGCCTGTTGCACCGGCGCAGCCCTTGCTCGCGATCGACCGTTTTCTGCGTGGCAAAGCCCTCGCAGAGAAAAGAAAACTTCAAATCCGTGGCCGAGTCTGGTACAAAGTCAGCCGCTCTGAGCGGGTATAGTTTAGTGGTAGAACGAAAGCTTCCCAAGCTTTAGATGAGGGTTCGATTCCCTCTACCCGCTCCACCGAATATTGATCTCGCGTTGTGTTGTCCGACGGGGGATGCAGAAATGAAAAACCGGCCTTGATGGCCGGTTTTTTTGTGTCTGGAAGTTGAAGCGTGTTGGCGGTGAAGACTTCCAGAAGATCGCTGAGCCCCTCCTCCCCGGATTACTTCTCGAAATCCTGATGCAGCCTCGCCAGTACATTGAAGATCGGTTCCCCGGCTTTGTGCGGGACATTCAATCGAGTGAATACTTTCTTCCAGTCGGCGAGCGCTGCGAGAGTCTGCTCGATGTATTCCTCGGCCTTGAGGTATTTGTAATCCTTGCAGATCTCCATGATTCGCTTGCGCGTAGGCGTGCCGGGAGTGCGGCCACCGAAGTCAGCGGCCCGCGACTTTGATCAGCTCACCAACCTTGGCACCCTCTTTCAAAACATTCAGCACTTCTGTGTGTTTGAAAGGCTTGATCATCAGCGCATCCCTCTCTTGCGTCTGGCATTCTTCAGCTCATCCAGCGAGCTCGGTTGCTCTGGTTTGAACAGCTTGGTCACAGCGTTGAGTTCATCAAGCGCAGTGGCTATCAGGATCAAAGCCTCCAACGTCACGAGCCCGGTCGCTTCGAATCGCTTGATGGTGGATTCGGAACCCCCCGCCTTTTCTGCGAGCGTCTTGCGGGAAAGGTTTTTGGAGAGCCGCAGGATTTTGGCGTTTTCTCCGACATTTCTAGCGATCTCAGCCGGCGAGTGAAGCAAATGCATGAATGACGTGGCAAACCCTTCAAGGCTTAATTGGTCTTTATGGAGCCATTGTGGATCGTTATGCTGAATTACGGATCTTTTATGAACCATTGCAAGAAAATTCATATGACCCATACATGCTTTGCAATTCAATGTTGAACGCCCGTTCACAAAGCACATTCAAGATTGCCCCTCCACTCAGTAACGACTAGTATCTCCCATATCGGGAGGAGGCATGGATGCGGATAATTGCAAGAGCGACGCTAAGACAATTTTGGGAAAGCACACCAGCTCATGCTGATGCTCAGACACCTCTCGTTGAATGGTACCGCCATATGGATAAGGCGATTTATCGAACTCCGCAAGAGGTTAAAGCTGAGCTGCGAACGGCTAGTGTCCTCAAGGGAGCCAGGGTGGTATTCAATATCGGCGGGAATAAATATCGAGTGATTCTGGCGATCGACTACCAACGGCAACTTGGTTTTATCCGCTTCGTTGGGACCCACGCTCAATACGACCAGATCAACGCGGAGACCGTTTAATGAACATCAAACCCATTCGTAGCCCGGAAGACCTGAGCGCAGCATTGCTGCGCATGGAACAGCTGTGGGGTGCAGAAATCGACTCGCCAGAGGGCGATGAGTTGGAAATTCTCGCTCTGCTGATTGAAAAGTATGAGGAGCAGCATTTTCCGATGCCGCCCTCTGATCCCATTGAAGCCATCAAGTTTCGTATGGATCAGCAAGGCTTGACGCCGCGGGATCTCGAGCCCTTTATTGGCACCAGTGGCCGTGTTTCGGAAGTATTGAACCGCAAGCGCAAGCTGAGTCTGGCAATGATCAAACGTCTGCACGATGGCTTGCGTATTCCTTATGAATGCCTGCTCGCCAGTGTCTGAAGAAAACTATCGCATGCAAAACCGGTCGCAACGACCGGTTTTTTTTGCCCGGAAATCAGCGCCGGCTAACCGACCGGCACCACATGATCCAGCACCTGATTCACCGCCAGCTCGCCCAGCATGACGACCTGGGCGATGCCGAGCAGGGTTTTGCGCTGGCTGCCGTCGAGCAAGGCGGCGAAATCGCCGAGCATGACGCTGGCCGAGCCGAGGGATTCGCTGGCGTTGACCAATAGCGACTCGGTGTCGGTGCCTGGATTGACCATGAACATGCTGCTGGCCTGGTATGGCGGTGAGCTGGTTTGCGGCGGGATGAGATAGTGGTCGAGAGCGCGTTCGGCGGCTTCGTGGAGTTTTTTCGAATCGAGGGACTCGTACGGAGAAGCCGGATCGGTTTCCGGCGGATTTGGCGTTACCTTGAACATGGAATCTTCCTGTAGTGGTAACTGCAACCATCCCGCTGCTATACGAAAGGGTGGCAGCTGTACGCAAGTTAGCAGACCGGTAGGAAGTCCAAAACCCGGCGCACCCGAGGGTGCCATGCGCACAGCCACCATCAAGTGCAGGCGAAGCCTGACTGGAAGGCACATGTGCAACCGTTGATCAATCCTGGCCGGGCTGCTAAACCCGATCACTGCCCCAGCGAGCCCCTCACCCTAACCCTCTCCCGAGGGAGAGGGGACCGATCGGGTTGTTCTTGCGAGTTACGCCGACCTGAACCAATGCGTCGAACTCGCGATAAAAAACGAGCTAGGCGAATGAATATTTTCAGCGGGTTGCAACAATAAACAAGCGTGGAAACGGCAACAGCACCGAGCCGTCAGCCAAGGCCGGATAAGCTTTGGCAACCTCCGCCAGATACCGCTGCAGATACTGCGCCCGCTCCTCCTCGGTCAATGGGCTCAGGAATGGAATCAACCCGCTACCCTTGAACCACTCCACCACCCCCGCTGCACCATCGCGAAGTTGATGGTGATAGGTGGTGCGCCACACATCGACCCGCGCGCAGTGCGGCCGCAGCATTGAAAAATACTCACTGGCACTGGCCATGTCGGTACGCTGCCCGGCAGCGTCTGCGAGCTTGCTCGCCCACGGCCCATTGGCGGCGACTTCACGCATCAAGCGGTGGGACGGTTCGTTGAGGTTGTCCGGCATTTGAATCGCCAGGCTGCCACCATCTGAAAGCTTGCTCGCCAGGGCTGGCAGCAACGAAGCGTGATCAGGCACCCATTGCAGCACCGCATTGGCGAAGATCACATCGAACGGCCCCTGGTCAGCCCATTTGTCGACCTCGGCCACCTGAAACTGCACGTCAGGCAAGCGCTTGCGCGCGGCGGCAATCATGTCCGCCGAACTGTCGAGGCCACTGACGCTCGCCTCGGGAAAACGCTGCACCAGCAATTCGGTGGAATTGCCCGGTCCGCAACCAATGTCCACCACCGCCCGGGCCTGCGCGGTGGGTATCGCCGCCAACAGATCACGGGCCGGGCGGGTGCGTTCATCTTCGAAAGCGACGTATTGCTTGGCAGACCAACTCATTGCGTTCTCCTGTCGGGGCATGGCTTGAAACCGGGAAGTGCAGCTGCCCATACCATACAGCGATAAGGCCGATGAGCTCGCCTCGCCTCCGGCGTCCCGCCCGGTTATTTGTAATTAGAATTTTCAGCACAACACCGATGTCTGAATTTCAAGCTCCCAAAACAAGGACTTCCATCATGAAATTCGCAAAGATTGCCCAGAAACTTGCCCTGTGGGCCGGTAGCCCGAAAACGTTCATGGGGGCGTTGATTCTGATCGGGCTGTGGGGGTTGAGCGGGCCGATTTTTGGTTACAACGACACGTGGCAGCTGATCATCAATACCTCGACGACGATCATCACGTTCCTGATGGTATTCCTGATTCAGAACACGCAGAACCGCGATACCGACATTCTGCATTTGAAACTCGATGAGCTGTTGCGAGTGAACAAGGAAGCGCAGAACGCGATGCTCGGGCTGGAGGCGCTGGATCTGAAGCAGCTCGAAGCGCTGCGCCGGCATTACCGCGCGCTGGGTGAGAATCAGGTGTTTGATCTTGAGGGGCTTGGCGACAAGAGCAAGCCAAAACAGGATTTGAATGAGTGCTGAGCAAGTAAACACAGCCTGTGGGAGCGAGCCTGCTCGCGAAGACGCAGGGTCAGTCAAAACATCATTGACTGACACACCGCTTTCGCGAGCAGGCTCGCTCCCACAGGGTAAGCATCGCATTTCAACTGAAGGTTTCGCTCGCGCTGCAACAACAAGGCGAAGTTAGCGACTGGCCTGCAACGCTCGAGCTTTCTCCAGATGGCTTTGCAGTTTCGGCAAAGTCTCATCGGCAAACGCTTTGATTTCCGGCACGTCGGTGGTCTGTGCCTGTTGCTCGATCTGGGTAATGGCCTCTTCGGTCGCCTTGACCTGACTGGCAGCGTAGGCCTGATCGAATGTGGAGCCGTCCTTCACTTCCGGCATCAGCTCCTTGGCCTTGTCGGCGAGTTCTTCGCGGGGGGCAACCGGCAGGTCGAGTTTCTTGGCGATTTTCGCCAAATGCTGGTTGGCCGTGGTGCGGTCGTTGATCACAACGATGGTGTAATCCTTGACCTCTTTCGATTCGGTCTTGCCGTGGGCCTGACGGCTGGCTTCGATGTCGGCCATGCCTTTGGCAGAGGCATCGTTGATGAATTCGGCAGGCGACTGGGCGAACGCACTGCTGACGCACAGGCCCAGCAGGGTTGCAAAACTGACGTTACGTAAACGGGTGGCCATCCGGCTCATGGTCGCGCCCTCCTTCGTGGAAAATTCAAACGGGCCGTGATTCGCCCGCTGCTCAAATGTCGCGGCGGACAATTGTCCGCCTCAGTTAGGAATGCTTTAGCGGTCAAAGGTTTAGAAAATCTGCCTGAACCGCGACGAACGGCGCGCTCGCTTCAGCTGCCCAAGGCCCGATGATTCAGGCGTTTGGCCGCATACATGGCTTGATCGGCATGCCGAAACAGTTGCTGTTCTTCTTCGCCGTGTTCAGGAAAGCGCGCCACGCCGATGCTCGATTCGATCCACAAGTCATGCCCGTCGAGGCGCATGGGCTGCGCCAGCACCTGTCGGATTTTTCTGGCGACGCTGTCGGGATCGTCGGCGGCATGCACGCTGTGCAGCAGCACGACGAATTCATCGCCACCGATACGCGCCACCGTGTCGGTTTCACGCACGCAGCCTTTCAGCCGGTTGGCCACGGTTTGCAGGAGCATGTCACCGACGGCATGGCCATGGGTGTCGTTGACCTGTTTGAAGCGATCCAGATCGACATACAGCAGCGCCATGTGGCCGTGCAGGGTTCGCGCATCGGCCAGCGCAGCCCTGAGCCGATCACGGAGCAGTTCGCGATTGGGCAGTTGCGTCAGTTGATCGTATTGCGCCATGCGCTTGAGCCGCGCGTGCAGTTGCTGGCGCTCGATGGCCGTGGCGACTTGTGCACAGACATATTGCAGCAGTTCCTTGTCCTGCTCGGTGTAGCGTTCGCCGCCAGCGAGGCTTTTGACGATCAAGGCGCCGATGGTGCCGTTTTTTGAGTTCAGTGGTACACCGAGCCAGCAAGGCGCGTTTTGTTCCGCCACCAGCTCAGCAAAATCGGGCGTGGCATCGGCGCTGTCCGGCGTCAGCAACATTGGCTGGCCGCTGCGGATCACTTGCGCGCAGAGCCGTCCGATGACGGTGCCGGGCTGCTCGGGCTGCAATTCGTGATCGTCGACGTGATAGGGAAAATTCAGCTGCGCGCAGTGTTCGTCGTACAGCGCCACGGAAAAATTCAGCGCCGGCAGCCACTCGCCAATCAGCAGATGGATGCGTTTGAACAGCGCCAGCAAATCTTCCGCCGCGTGCGCCGCTTCGGAAATCGCGTACAACGCCGCTTGCCGCGACTCGGCCTGCTTGCGCTCGGTGATATCGCGGGCGACGGCGATGCGCAGTTGATCGACTTCCGACCAGCGCGCCGACCAGGAAATGTGCGCGACGCTGCCGTCCTTGCGCAGGTAGCGGTTCTCGAAATTGTGCTTCGGGTCGCCGCCCATGATTTCGCCCGCGGCCGCAAGGGTGCGCTGGCGATCGGCCGGGTGCACCAGCTCGATCATGGAGCGGCCGATCAGTTCGTCAGGCGTGTAGCCGAAAATCCGCTCGCAGGCAGCGCTGACAAAAACGAAACGGCCCTGTTTGTCGACCGCGCAAACGGCGTCCAGCAACAGGTCAATGTAGCTCGCCAGCGGCGCAGGGTTTGGGCTTGCCATGGTTCTAACGATTGTCCGCGCAGTGCAGCGATTTCAATCATCCATGATCGTGATTGCGCGTCCCTGCCCATTCCATCAAGTCTTGTTCGGCAGCAGCCCCGGCAGCGCGTGCATCAACGCGTTGATGGCGAAGCCGATAAACATCACGCCGCATAAACGCGTGATGAGCAGCTCATGCCGCTGATACACCATGCGCACTCGCTGTGCGCCGACCACGCCGATGAGGATAGCGTAAGCCAGTGCGCCGCCGATGAAACTCAGGGCGATCAGTGCAGGTAGCATCGACCAGTTGAGCAGTTCGGCGCGGCTCGACAACAGCGCCGTAAAGGTCGCCACCGCCACCGGATAGGCCTTGGGATTGGTCAGGCCGAAGACGATGCCGTGCCAGAACGGCTGCCGCGCCGCCCCTTGCGCCTCGTCGCCATTGCGGCGTTGGGCACGCACCGCACGCCAGCCGAGCCAGAACAGGTACAACGCGCTGAGCACGCCGAGCACATCGAACGCGGTGCTGCCGATTTCCCGCGCACCGACAATCGCCACCAGCGCGGTGCTGCACCAGATCACATCGCCGAGCAGATGCCCGCAGAGAAAACCCGCCCCGGCGCGCCGGCCATGGGCCGCGCCAATCCCGAACACCGCCAGCACGCCCGGCCCGGGCGTGATCCCGTAGATGAAACCCGAAGCCAGAACGGCCAACAGCAATGATGGAGTCATGAGAAACCTGCAAGCGCCAGAACACGTGACGCAGAGTCTATATCACCGCGATTGAAGCGGATCAGGGTTCGTCGCAGAAACGCATGCCGGGGTACGGTTTCTGCCGACACGTAGCCAGCCGTGATTGCAAATCGCCGACGTGGACTTCCAGCTTGTGCCCGTCGGGATCGAGGAAGTAGAACGACGCGCCTTCAATAGCCTCTCAGATTTTCGGGAACGAAATATTGCTGTCCGTCATAGCGCAACGTGGTCAGCACCGGCTTTTCGTGAGTGGTCTTCGACTCGCAGGTGTCGGGTGAACCCTCGCCGACCAGACCCGTGGTGACTGAGCGGACAATGATATCGGCGTAACCAAGGGAACTGGTTTTGCCCATCTCAAGCGTACGCACCGTCTCCGAGCGCTCTCCGGTGCAATTGCCATCCCACTCGCCACTGAAGCTGTAGACGACCAAGCGATCCAGCACCGGGCGCAGTTTGTCGCCCTCTTTCACGTAGAGCGACAGCAGGGTTTCATCCAGCGGATTGACGCGCGACGAGCCTTTGAAATGAGCGCGGACGCCGAATGCACGAAGGTCGGGCGTGAGTTTATAGCGCGCCGTGTCGAGTTCCAGACTCTCCAGCGCGATGGCATCGGAGAGAAACGCCGACCGCTGATGATAGGTTGCCAGCGGTTTGGGGCTGCCGGCCGTGATGATAGCCAGATCCAGATCGTACGAGCCCACGCTGCCGTCATGGCCATATACCGGATCGGGCACGAACGTCGATAGAGCGATAATCGTCAGCTGCGGATAAGCCGGCCAGTTCTTGCACAAAGAAAAGTCCGCTTCCCCACTGAGCGCAGGCGGCGTGCAATCTGCCCACGCCTGCCCAGCCATCAACCACCCGCAGAGCGCCGCAGCGCTGATCCACGTGGACTTCATTGTCACTTCCTGCTCCTTGAAGATATTTCCAGGCGCGCACTATCCCTTTCTGCATCGGAGGACTCAACAGATCTGGCCAGCGAATCCTCTCATGTGTCTGAAGTCGCAATTCGCGACCAGGCTCGCTCCCACAGGAAATCCGCATTGCAAATGTGGGAGCGAGCCTGCTCGCGAAGGTGTCATCGCCGACGCCGCCAATCTCAATACTTGTCCAGCGTACGCAACTTCTGCGGCAAGCCCCACAGCAGCAAAGCGGCCGCAATCAGCGCGGCGACGCCGATGACGTACAGCGCCGGGGTGGTGCTGCCGGTGAGGTCCTTGATGCGTCCGACCATGACCGGGCTGACGATCCCGCCGAACTGCCCCAGGGTATTGATCACTGCGATCCCGCCCGCCGCGCCGGCACCTGCGCCCGCCAGCAGTTTCGGTGGCAGGGTCCAGAAGCTCGGAATCGAAGCGATGATGCCCGCGCCGAGCAGGCCGAGCGCGACGATCAGGAAGGTCGTGTGGCTGGCGAAGATTCCCGCGCTGAAGAAGCCGATCGCGCCGACGATCACCAGCCCGGCGACAAACTTGCGCCGTTCACCGGTGGCGTCGGACAAGCGTCCGATCACCACCATGCTGATCGCCCCGCAGATGTACGGAATGGCGGTCAGCAGGCCGATCATCACCGGGCTTTCGGTGCCGGCGCTGCGGATCAATTGCGGTGCCCAGAAATTCAAACCGTAGGACGCGACCTGGATCAGGAAGTAGATCAAACCCAACGTCAGGAACCCGGGAATTTTCAGCGCCGCGAGCAATGAGCCGCCGCTCTTGTGTGGTTCGTGATGAGCGATGCGACTGGAGAGCAATTTCTTCTCGTCAGCCGTCAGCCAGTGCGCATCCTCGATGCGGTCCTTCAGCTGCGTCAGCACCAGAAAACCCAGCGCGATGCACGGCACGCCTCCGAGCAGGAACAACCAATGCCAGCCGCGCATCTGCAATACGCCATCGAGGTGTTGCAACACCAGCCCTGAGAACGGTGCGCCGACCAGCCCGGCAAACGCCGAGGCGAGAAACAGCATCGAGGTGATGCGGCCACGGAAGTGCTGCGGAAACCACAGCGTCAGGTAATACAGCACGCCCGGAGCAAACCCGGCTTCCATCGCACCGATGACGAAGCGCAGCGCATAGAACTGCCATTCGCTGTTGACGAAGACCATCGCCGCCGTCGCCACGCCCCACGACATCATGATCCGCGCGATCCAGCGCCGCGCGCCGACCTTGTACAGCATCATGTTGCTCGGCACTTCGAACAGCACGTAACCGACCACGAACAGCCCGGCGCCCAAGCCATACGCGGTGTCGCTCAGACTCAGGTCGGTCTGCAACTGGAATTTGGCGAAGCTGATGTTGATGCGGTCGAAAAAGGCGAACAGGTAGCAGACCATGATCAGCGGCATCAGGCGCCAGGCAACTTTGCTGACCAGGGCTTTTTCGGCGTCGTGATCGACGGACGGATTCACGCCCGCCTCCATTACATTGAGGCTCATAGATTTTCTCCAGGCGGACTGCCGATGGGCGTCCGATTGTTTTTGTTGTCTGGTGATGACGCTCCCTGTGGAGCGCTTTTGTGTGGGAGCTGGCTTGCCAGCGATGGCGTCAGTTCAGCTAACGCTTTCGTTGAATTTGCTGCCGTCATCGCGGGCAAGCCCGCTCCCACAGGGGTACTGGTGTTTCTCAGGTGGGCATCGGATGCAGATCGCAGTTGCGCCCGGCCTTGGCCAGTTGGCCGGGGACATCGTGGCCCAACAGCGCCGGCAAGCCGCGCGAAAGCTTCAGCAGCAGCGGCAAATCGATCCCCGTGGGAATGCCGACTTCAGCGCACAGGTTCACCAGGTCTTCGGTGCAGATATTGCCCGACGCCCCCGGCGCAAACGGACAGCCACCGAGGCCACCCAGCGCCGCATCGAAGCGCCGCGCGCCGGCCTCGTAAGCGGCCAGCACATTGCACAGGCCGAGGCCGCGGGTGTTGTGGAAATGCAGGGTCAGATCGGCCGGCGAAACCCGCTGCAAAACGCGCCGCACCAAGCGATCGACCTGACGCGGATTGGCCATGCCGGTGGTATCGGCGAGGCTGATGCCCTGAATGCCGAGCTCTTGATAAGCGTCGACGATCTGCAGTACGCGATCCTCATCGATCCGGCCTTCGAACGGACAACCGAACGTGGTGGCGATGCTGCCGTTGAGGCGCACACCTGAGCCGCTGACAAACGCAACAATGTCAGCGAATGCCGCCAGCGACTCTTCGCAACGCATGCGCATATTGGCCAGGTTGTGGGTCTGGCTGGCGGACATCACCAGATTCAACTCATCGGCATTCGCTGCCAATGCACGTTGCGCGCCTTTGAGGTTGGGGATCAACGCCACGTAAATAACACCCGGCTGGCGCTGAATGCCGTTGAACACTTGCTCGCCGTCACGCAGGGCCGGAATGGCTTTGGGCGAGACGAACGAGCCGGCCTCGATGCGGCTGAATCCGGCCTGTGACAATTGATTGATCAGGGCGATCTTGTCAGCGGTTTCCACCCACGTCGGCTCGATCTGCAAACCGTCGCGGGGTGAGACTTCCTGGACGATCAGGGTTTGCGAATAGTCAGTGATCATTGCACCACCCCTTGGTTTTTCAGGCGTTCGATGTCGAGTTCAGTCAGGCCAAGATTGGTGAGAATAGCGTCGGTGTGCTGGCCCAGTTTCGGCCCGGACCAGTTCACTCCGCCGGGGGTCTCCGAGAGTTTGGGGACAATGCCGGGCATCTTCACCGTTGCGCCACCGGGCAACTCGGCATCGAGCAGCATGTCCCGCGCCTGATAGTGCGGATCGGCGACGATATCAGCCACCGAATAGATGCGCCCGGCCGGCACTTCGGCAGCTTCGAGAGCAGCCAGTACCTCGTCGATCGGCAGGCTGCTGGTCCAGTGTGTGATGGCCGCATCGAGCAAACCGCTCTGCGCCGCGCGGCCGTCGTTGTGGGCGAATTCTTCTGCCTCGGCTAGATCAGCGCGGCCGATAGTGTGCATCAGGCGCTTGTAGATCGGGTCGCTGTTGCCGGCAATCACCACATAAGCGCCGTCGGACGTGAGGTAAGTATTGGAGGGCGCGATGCCCGGCAAGGCGCCGCCGCTGCGCTCGCGGACATGGCCGAGCATGTCGTATTCCGGCACCAGACTTTCCATGACGTTGAACACGCTTTCGGCCAGCGACACATCGACGATCTGTCCACCGCCCTGCCCGGTCTTGACCCGCAACAGCGACATCAGCGCGCCGATCACCGCGTGCAGCGAGGCCAGCGAATCGCCGAGGCTGACGCCGACCCGCGCCGGTGGCGAATCGGGATTGCCGGTGGTGTAGCGGATGCCGCCCATGGCCTCGCCAATCGCACCGAAACCGGGCCGGTCACGGTAAGGACCGGTCTGGCCGTAGCCGGAGATACGCACCAGGGTCAGGTTCGGATTCAGCGCATGTAGCACGTCCCAACCCAGACCGAGTTTTTCCAGCGCACCGGGGCGCAGGTTTTCAATGATCACGTCGGCGTCGCCGGCCAGTTGCTTGACCAGTTCGATGCCTTCAGCGGATTTGAGATTGAGCGCCAGGGATTTCTTGTTGCGCGATTGCAGGTACCACCACAGCGATGTGCCTTCGTGCAGCTTGCGCCATTTGCGCAGCGGGTCGCCCTGACCCATGGCTTCGATCTTGATCACCTCGGCGCCGAACTCGGCAAGCATGCGCGCGGCAAACGGCGCGGCGATCAGGGTGCCGATCTCGATCACTTTGATTGCACTCAAAGGGGCAGTCATCGCGGGTACCTCTTGTTCTTGGAATATGTCGCCAAGGCTAGAGGAACGATCGTCAGCGAATCCAGCCGTCTCTCGGCAATGGGCGTTCGCGAAATGCGAATGCTCCTCTGTGATTGCGTGGTGAATTCAGGGCCGCCTTCGCGAGCAGGCTCGCTCCCACAAGGATCTGTAGTGGTTTCAGATTCTGTGTTCACACAAGTTCAATGTGGGAGCGAGCCTGCTCGCGAAGAGGCCATCAGCCGCAATGAAGATCTACCGCCCGCGCAAATGCTCAAACAACATCCGGCTCACCGGCGACAACCCTGCCTCATCGCGCACCACCACAATCAGCGCGCGATCCGCCCAGGCATCGGTCAGCGGCACCGCACGCAAGCCCAGTGCCTGACCAAACAACTCATAGGCTCGCTGCGGCAGAATGCCGATGCCCATGTTCGCCTGGACCATCCGGCACACCGCATCGAATCCCGGCACATGAATGCGGATGCGCAGGACTTTGCCGGCCTGCCGCGCCGCCGCATGGGTACGCATGTTGATCGAACTGGCTGCGTGCAAGCCGACGTAATCGCTGTCGAGAGTTTCATCGAAAGTCACCGATGCGCGCGTAGCCAACGGATGCTCCGGGAGCATCACCACCACCAGTTTGTCCTGGCGGTACAACACGCTGTGCAGGCCTTTGGTGTCGCTGTCGTCGGAGCAGATGCCGAGGTCGGCGACGCCATCGAGCACGCCCTGAATCACCCCGGCGCTGGGGCGTTCTTCAAGGTCGGTCTTGACCTGCGGCTGCCGCGCGGAGAAGTCGCGCAAGTCTTCGGGCAGGAACTGAATGATCGCCGAAAGATTGGCCAGCATGCGCACGTAACCCCGCACACCGTGGCTGTGCTCGCCCAGTTCCAGGCCCATCTTTTCCACGTTGAAGAGCATCTGCCGCGCATGGTGCAGCAGGGTCTCACCGGCCGGCGTGAGGATCATGCCTTTGGCTTGGCGCACGAACAAAGCGATGCCCAGCGCCTCCTCCAAATCCATCAGGCGCTTGCTCGCCGCCGACACCGCGATGGCTTCGCGCGCAGCCGCACGGGTCAACGTACCTTCCTCGTGGACGGCGACGAACAGTTGCAGAGTGATCAGGTCGAGACGGCGGATCAGGCTTTTTTGCAGCATGGTGGGCTCGAAGGCAGGGTTCATCCGAGCCGGCAGGATAGCCCGGTTTTACCGCTGACTGCTCAGTTGCTCATGCTGGCGCGCTGTTTTGTGACAGGCGCGGTCAGCAAGCGGACCAATTGCGCACCATCGTCCTTGCGTCCCAACACCAGAATTGAAGAGCCTTGCAAGCAGGCATCAATGGCTGACCATGAAACGTCTCTCGCGCCCTCGACATCAAACGAATCATCCACTGCGCCATCGACCAGAAAGCCTGCCGTCAACAAGCCTCGTGCGCTGCCCGAGGTCTGTCCGACCGCCACAATCCGTTTACCGGCGATGTCATCCAGCGCAAACCCTGCTTGCCAACCTCTCAGATCCCGCTCCTGCGCCGTCGGCGTGAGGACAGGATTGTTGAACGCGTCATCCATTTGGCCGGCGTAGGTAATGCCACTGATGAACCCGTGTTGCAGTTTCGTGCCTTGCGTTGACTCGACCGCCGAACCGAGCAGAAGCAGGCGCTGCGCCGTTTGCACCGCGATGTCCGTCACGCTGCTTTCGAGCGGCTGGCCATCACGCTGAATGTTCAACAGCAGTACACCCTTGTCGCCGAACGCTTGTGCAACTTTCCCGTTATGGTCGAACGCCATGACCAGTCCCTGATTGGTTACTTCCGTTTTGCCATGCAGCAGAATCAGCCCATCGTCGAGCTGGATGATCCCGGACAGTGAAATGGCCACCCCTGGCAGCAACAGGGGCAGCCAACCGTTGCTGGCGAACGATAAATCGTCCGAGCCATCGAGATTGACCCGCGTCAACAGGCCACTGCCCTTTTGCGCGGTCACGAACAGCAGCCTGTCCGGCTGCGCAAGCTGCGGATCGGATTTGGCCAGCAGCAGTTGCCCATGCGTGGCCCCAAAGAGTGACGGAATCCGCATGGGCACAATCCGGTAGCCATTCCTGTCGCCGCCGAACTCGATGTCCGGCGAGCCGTCGGGCAGAAACCGGGCGATGACTTGCTGGTATTCAAGAGTCTGGTCTTTGACGACGCCAATCACACCGCACATCCAGATCCGTCCCAGCGCATCAACAATCAATGGCCCGCCTTGCGTGAGCGAGCCTGTGCCGAACTGGCCGCTGAGATATCCGCCGGTGCCGAAATCCGGATCCGGATTGCCATCGGCATCCAGGCGCGCAAGGCCGTAGTACGAATGGCCCGATTGCTCAACGGTAGCGCTGACCATGATCTGCTTCGAAGGCGTGATCGCCACGCCTTTGGCAATGGTCTTGCCCGCTCCGGGAAATTTCAGCGTTCGCAGACCAAAGAGCGCATCCAGCTCCCCGGCTGACTGCACGTTTGGGGACAATGGCGCGATAGATTCCGACATGTTCGTATGCTCCTCAAGAGATCGACGTCGATCCCCTCGTAGCGAGCATTCGACCCCAGGCCGCCACGCCGGACAACTGACAGAAATGACAGTTTTTTAGAAGAAAAAGAAATTACCTACTGTGTAAAAAAGACTGAATGACTGGTAGTTCTTACAGGTTCGAATTCAGGCACGTCATGCCAACCTCAGCGTTCAAATCAGCCATGGACGAGAAGCATGATGAGCACTCGCGACGAGCAAACTTCACAACCGGCCCCGACCATCACCTATCCCAAAGAGGCCAGCACGACGGGACCTGCGACATTGTTGCTCGGTAGCGGCATACCCAATGCTCTTGTGCAGGTCTGGAACATTGAAAACACCCATTCGCTTGGCGAAGGGCTGGTCAGCGCAAATGGACGATGGGCGTTCAGCATCACCGGCGTTCAGGCCCAGGGTCAGCAGAGGATTCACGCCCACCAGACCTATGCAGGCATCACGTCCGAATGGAGCGAAGAGCGCGGATATGAGGTGCGACTGCGGCCCGAGATCGACGTCCCGGTCGTTGTCGAACCGATTGAGGGCGCGCAGGTCGATACGCCTCTGATCTTTTCGGGAGATGTCATGCGAGCCGAGGGTTTCGTCAGTATTTTCGATCTGGACACTGGCCTGGAGATTGCCAGAGCAGCGGTCGAAAGCGACCGGAAATGGCAAACCCCGGCAGCACCCTCCCTGGCGGTCGGGCAGTACCGTATCTCCGCCGTCCACAACATCGCCGGCAAGGTTTCAGATTGGGGCCGTGTGCGGACATTTGCCGTGGTCGCAGAAGCAAGCGAAAGCTTGTCCGACTTCGCTCGCCTGCGCGCCTTCATTCAAAACGCATTGCGGAAAATTTCCTCGATCTGGCGCTGATCCGCCGCCCGTGGATTGGTCAGTCCACAGGCGTCCTTCAAGGCGTTGGTGGCGAGCACCGGGATATCGCTGAGTTTCGCGCCCAGCTCACGCAGTCCGCCGGGAATCTCGACGTCCTTGGCAAGGTTGCGAATGGCATTGATCGCCGCCTGTGCGCCCTCCTCCGCGCTGAAACCACGAATATCCGCGCCCATGGCGTGGGCGACATCCCTGAGTCGGTCAGCACAGACCAGCGCATTGAAACTCTGCACATGCGGCAACAGCACGGCATTGCAGACGCCGTGGGGCAAGTCGTAGTAGCCGCCGAGCTGATGCGCCATGGCGTGGACAAATCCGAGCGAGGCGTTGTTGAACGCCATGCCGGCGAGGAACTGCGCGTAAGCCATGTTCTCCCGCGCCGCCAGGTCGCTGCCGTCGCGCACGGCCAGACGCAGGTTGCTGCTGATCAGGCTCATGGCCTTCAAAGCGCAGGCGTCGGTGATCGGGTTGGCGGCGGTCGAGACGTAGGCTTCGATGGCGTGGGTCAGCGCGTCCATGCCGGTGGCGGCGGTAAGGCCTTTGGGCATCGCGACCATCAACTCCGGGTCGTTGACCGACAGCAGTGGCGTGACGTTGCGGTCGACGATGGCCATTTTCACGTGGCGCGATTCGTCGGTGATGATGCAGAAGCGGGTCATTTCGCTGGCAGTGCCGGCGGTGGTATTGATGGCGATCAGCGGCAATTGCGGCTTGCTCGAGCGGTCGACGCCTTCGTAGTCGCCGATCTGCCCGCCATTGGTTGCGCAGAGCGCGATGCCCTTGGCGCAATCGTGTGGCGAGCCGCCACCCAGCGACACGACGAAATCGCATTTGCTTTCCTTCAGCAGTCCCAGACCGGATTCGACATTGGCCGTGGTCGGGTTCGGTCTGGCGCCATCGAAGATCACCGAATCGATGTCCTGCATCGCCAGTTTCTCGGCGATCATTGCGGCCACGCCCGCCTTGGCCAGCCCGGCGTCGGTGACAATCAGCGCCTTGCGAAAACCATAATTGCGAATCGCGACCATGGCTTCGTCGAGGCAGCCGCTGCCCATGATGTTGACCGCCGGAATGAAGAAGGTGCTGCTCATCGTGTGTCTCCTGACTGAAGCCGGATCGACTGCCTCGATTCGGCGGGTGCACACAGGATCGACCGATCGGTCACAAGCAATGTTGATCTGGCTCAATGTCCGCTCGTGATAAAGTCGCCGTCCATCTGCCCTTTGTTTTGAGACCGCCCACGCAATGACCGATTTTCTCAATGTCGACGCCACCCTCGAAGACTGGAATGCCTTGCGCGCCGCGAACGATTTCCAGGGTTTGCTGGTGGGCAATGGCGCCAGCCGCGCGGTGTGGGATGACTTCGGCTACGACTCGCTGTTCGAAAACGCCCGTACGGTCGAAGAGAAACCGCTAAGCCCATCGGAACTGGCGGTGTTCGACGCGCTGCAAACCCGCAGCTTCGAGCAAGTGCTGGGCGCCCTGAAAACCACCAGCCGGGTCAACAAGGCCCTGGCGGTCAGCTCGGCGGCGCCGCGCAATCGCTATTACGCAATCAAGGAAGCGCTGATCAACACCGTGCACGCGGTGCACATCCCGTGGCGGCTGGTGCAGCCTTCGACACTGACAGTGCTCAATGCAGAACTGGCGCGCTATCGCACGGTGTTCACCACCAACTACGACCTGCTCAATTACTGGGCACTGCAACACCCGGGCAAGGCCATTGACGACCTGTTCAACGGCGCGGACGCAAGTTTCGATCTGAGCCAGAGCGCCACCGACAAACCGCGTCTGCTGTACCTGCACGGTGGTCTGCATCTGGTGCGCAATCAGGACGGCACCGCACGCAAACTGACCTCGACCGAGGGCACCCTGCTCGGCAGCTTCGCCATCAACAATACGATCAAGACCCTGGACGACGTGCCGCTGTTCGTCACCGAAGGGCCGAGCGCAGACAAGCTCAAGACCATTCGCAGCTCGGATTATCTGTCGTTCTGCTACGAGCAGTTACTGGCCCATGGCGACAGCCTGTGCATCTTCGGCCACGCGCTGGGCGAGCAGGATGCGCATCTGGTGCGGGCGTTGCGCCTGGCCCGACCGAAGTGCGTGGCGGTCTCGATTTATCCGCGCAGTGCCGCGTTCATTCAGCATCAGAAACGTCACTACGCCAAGGTGTTTGAAGGTACCGGGGTTGAGTTGCGGTTCTTTGATGCCAAGAGCCATGCGTTGGGCGATCCGAAATTGTCGGTACCGGTTGAGGTATGAAGCAAGATCAAAAGATCGCAGCCTTCGGCAGCTCCTACATGGAAATGCATTCCAGGTGTAGGAGTTGCCGAAGGCTGCGATCTTTTGATTTCAAAGGCTCATGTCCTGAGCTCAGAGGACAGGCAGGGTCTTGTCCTTAATCACTTTGGTCGGGCCGTTGGCCTTCACGCTGGCAATGCCCTTGTCACACGCGCCATCCGATGAATACGACTCGCTGCTGCCGATGATCTGGTGATTGGCCGCCTTCAGGTTGAAGTACGGGTGGCCGTCCTTCGTCGATTTTTTCTCGTAACGTTCGTCCAGCGGGCTGTTGGCCTGCACCGAGGCAATCCCGCCGTCGGCGCCGGCGCGGGTGCTGTAGAGTTCGCTGGTCAGAATCGTTTCGGCGTTCGCCGCTTTCAACACGAACCTGAATTGGCCGTTGCTGCTTTTGCTCACTTCGTACCATCCGGACATGTCTGTTTCTCCTGGGGGCGATTGAGAGATCTCGCGCTTCAGAGTAAAGACCAGCACCTGCGATCTGTCGCTTGCCTCGACTACAAGGTGATTTTCGTACCGAGCAGACCGAGGAAACCGGCCAGCCATTGCGGATGCGCCGGCCACGCCGGAGCGGTGGCGAAATTTCCCTGAACATGGCCGTCGGTCACCGGAATGTCGATATAGGTGCCACCGGCCAGACGCACTTCCGGGGCGCAGGCCGGATACGCGCTGCACTCACGCCCCTCGAGCACACCCGCCGCCGCGAGCAGTTGCGCGCCATGGCAGACCGCGGCAATGGGCTTGCCGGCGGTATCGAAGGCGCGCACCAGTTCGAGGACTTTGTCGTTCAGCCGCAGGTACTCCGGAGCGCGACCGCCGGGAATCAGCAGCGCGTCGTAATCAGTTTCGCGGGCCTTGGCGAAGTCGAAATTGAGCGCGAACAGGTGACCGGGTTTTTCGCTGTAGGTCTGATCACCTTCAAAATCATGAATCGCCGTGCGCACGGTGCTGCCGGCGGACTTGTCCGGGCACACGGCGTGCACCGTGTGGCCGACCATCTGCAGGGCCTGGAACGGCACCATCACTTCGTAGTCTTCGACGTAATCGCCGACCAGCATCAGGATCTTTTTCGCGGCCATGGGAAAACTCCTCGGGGAAAGGTCTGGGGAGTATTCAAGGTAGACCGTATCCAAGGGTTGCGGTAATTCCAGGCTTACTACGCTCGATCGCGATAAATGTAGGAGCTGCCGAAGGCTGCGATCTTTTGATCTTGCATTTAAATAACCAGGATCAAAAGATCGCAGCCTTCGGCGGCTCCTACAGGGGTGTATTTCAGGCTATCAGGCGAGAAAACCGTCAGCGCGCAGCAGGGTTTCCAGGCAGTGTTCGCTGATGTGATAGAACGCTTTCAGCTCTGCGATCTTCGCCAACAGTTGCGTCGAATCGACCGGCTCGGCGCGTTTCACCGCGAGAATCATCTTGTTCTTGTTGGTATGTTCCAGCGAAATGAATTCGAAGACTTTGGTCTCGTAACCACAGGCTTCGAGGAACAGTGCACGCAAGCTGTCGGTGACCATTTCCGCCTGCTGGCCGAGGTGCAAGCCGTATTGCAGCATCGGCTTGAGCAGCGCCGGGCTCTGGATCTGCAGGCGGATCTGTTTGTGGCAGCACGGCGAGCACATGATGATCGACGCACCCGAGCGGATGCCGGTGTGAATCGCGTAGTCGGTGGCGATGTCGCAGGCATGCAGGGCGATCATCACGTCCAGCTCGCTCGGCGCCACCGTGCGCACGTCACCGCATTTGAACACCAGCCCCGGATGCTCGAGCTTGGCCGCTGCGGCGTTGCACAGGCTGACCATTTCTTCGCGCAGCTCGACGCCAGTGACTTCGCCCTCGGCCTTGAGCGTGTTGCGCAGGTAGTCGTGAATGGCGAACGTCAGGTAGCCCTTGCCCGAACCGAAATCGGCGACCCGCACCGGTTTGTCCAGCGCCAGCGGCGACGAGGTCAGGGCATGGCTGAACACTTCGATGAACTTGTTGATCTGCTTCCACTTGCGCGACATCGCCGGGATCAGCTCGTGTTGCGCATTGGTCACGCCCAGGTCCTTGAGGAACGGACGGCTCAATTCGAGGAAGCGGTTTTTCTCGCGGTTGTGCTCGGCGGACGGCGCTTCACGCAATTGCTGAGGTTTGCTTTTGAACAGCGAACTCTTGCCCTTTTTGCTGTATTCCAGCTGCGCTTCGTCGGTCAGCGCCAGTAAATGAGCATTTTTGAACGAGGCAGGCAGCAGACCGGAAATCAGCGCCACGCCTTCGCTCAGCGGCAGATTTTTGGTGATGTCGCGGGTCTTGTAGCGATAAACGAATGACAGGCACGGCTGCGCCTTGACCGTCACCGGTTTGATGATGACCCGTTGCAGATCCGCCTCTTCACCGACGTACTTGGCCAGCACCAGTTTGATGAAACCGCTGTCGTCGAGGCTGGCTTGCAGCAGCTCGATGAACTGGGCGTGGTGATCGGCGGCCGGTTTGGCGGACGGCGCGGAAGCAGCGGAAACGGACATGGACAAACGGCCTCGGACGGGCGGAATCGGGAATGGCGGGTATTTTAGGGGGGATGGGGGTTGGGGACACCCTCTTATTTACCCAACGGCAAAATCCATGACAACGACCTTTGTGGCGAGGGGATTTATCCCCGATGGCGCGCGAAGCGGCCCTCTGTGTTCGGCCCGTCAAACCACGCGCGCAGGTGTTGCGACTGCTACGCAGCCGATCGGGGATAAATCCCCTCGCCACAGAGGCCAAATATGCGCGACTGCGTCAGCCCAACACCACCAACCGATTCGGCAACTCGTTCCGCACCTGCGTCACCGGCACATGCACCTTCAACAACTCGCCACACGCCTCCACGCAAGTGACAAACCCTTCCAGCGTGCGGCCCTGGCGGACCTGTTCGGTGAACGCTGCGACAATCGCGTCCCAGTTGCTGTTATCCAGCCGTTTGGAAATCCCCTCGTCCACCAGAATCTCCACATAGCGCTCAGCCTCGCAGACAAAAATCAGCATGCCGGTGCTGCCCACGGTGTGGTGCAGGTTCTGTTCGAGAAACTGCCGCCGCGCCAGGTTGGAGGCGCGCCAGTGGCGCACGCGGCGCGGGACCAGATGCGTGGTGATTTTCGGCAGGCGGAACAACAGGCAGAGGACGATGAACATGCCCCATTGCACCAGCAGCAGACTGCGCAGGGTCAGCCAGCCCGTGAGGTAGTGGACGATGCCCGGCAACACCAGCGCCAGCAGACTGGCCCACAGCAGCGGGATGTACGCGTAGTCATCGGCGCGGGCAGCGAGCACCGTGACCAGTTCGGCGTCGGTGTCGCGTTCGACCCGGGCGATGGCCTCGGCGACTTTGCGTTGTTCGTGTTCAGTCAGTAATGCCATGTCGAAAAGTGCCTGCTCATTATTCTTTTGATCTCACCAGCCGCCGGACGAACCGCCGCCGCCGAAACTGCCCCCGCCACCGCTGAAGCCGCCACCGCCACCGCCGCCGAATCCGCCGCCTCCGCCAAAGCCGCCCCCTCCTCCGGAGCCGCCCCGGCCGGCAGGCAGGATACCGAGCATCTGGCAGACAAACACCGTCAGGATGAACAACATCACCAGAAACATGAACAGCGCCGGATGCCGTGAGATGAAATCATCCGCCGGGTCGCCGCTGGATTCGTACACGGTCGACGGTTCGTCCAGCGGATTGCCACCGAGCACCACCAGCATCGCCGCAACGCCGTCGCTGATGCCTTTGCTGAAATTGCCGGCCTTGAACGCCGGCGTGATGACCTGATGAATGATCACCGACGACTGCGCATCGGTCAGGCGATCCTCCAGGCCATAGCCGACTTCGATGCGCAATTTGCGCTCGTCACGCGCGACGATCAGCAAGGCGCCGTTGTTCTTGTCCTTCTGACCGATGCCCCAGTGCCGACCGAGCTGAACGCCGAAATCCTCGATGGTGGTGCCCTGCAGATCGGGCAACGTGACCACCACCAATTGTTCGCCGGTGGCCTGCTCGTGCGCCTGCAATTGCTGGCTCAGTTGGGCGCGAATCGATGGCTCGAGCATCTGCGCCTGATCGACCACGCGCCCGCTCAGCGGCGGAAACGTCAGTTCGGCCCGGGCGCTGACGGCGAACAGCCAGAGCATCAGCACCAGGCTTAGTTTCAACACACGCATGGACGACCTCGAATCAGAATTTCACTTCCGGGGCCTTCTCCGCGCCGGGCGTGGTGGCTTCGAAGGTTTCGCGCATCGGCAGATCGCTGTACATCACGCTGTGCCACAGGCGACCGGGGAAGGTGCGGATCTCGGTGTTGTACTTCTGCACCGCCAGGATGAAATCGCGACGCGCCACGGCAATCCGGTTTTCCGTGCCTTCGAGTTGCGATTGCAGGGCGAGGAAGTTCTGGTTGGCCTTCAGATCCGGGTAGCGCTCGGAGACCACCATCAAACGGCTCAATGCGCCGGTCAGTTGATCCTGTGCCTGCTGGAACTGCTTGAGCTTCTCGGGATTGTCGAGGGTGCTGGCATCGACCTGAATCGAGGTGGCCTTGGCTCGCGCTTCAATCACTGCGGTCAGGGTTTCCTGTTCGTGGGCCGCGTAGCCCTTCACGGTTTCCACCAGATTGGGGATCAGGTCGGCGCGGCGCTGGTACTGGTTCTGCACCTGACCCCAGGCGGCTTTGGCCTGTTCGTCGAGCGTCGGGATATTGTTGATGCCGCACGCGGTCAACAGCGTGGCGAACACCAGCAACGTGGCGATCTGTAGCCTTGAACGGGAGGTTGAGCTGATATTCATTGCAGTGATGCTCCATGACACATTTGATTTAAAAACCGAGCGCTGGGCATTCCCGGCCAGCGGTTGGGGCATAATCGGCGCCGCCACTGGCATGCGACGGGTTAATCGGCTAAAAAGTGCCCTTCGCGTTCACGTTGCCGCTGTCGGCTGCGGTTTTCCGGCTCAGGATTTTGCGCCGGCACCCGAACAACAATAGTCGCTCCCTACATTTTGGCTGGCCGGTGTTGCATCACCGTTTGGGCTCTAGAGAAAAAATTCATGAAGAAGCTGTGTTTGCTGGGTCTGTTCGTCAGCCTGGCCAGTCATCAGGTACTGGCCGCCACGACCCCGGTACCTTTGGAAAACAAGGACGCTTTCATCAGCAACCTGATGAAACAAATGACCCTCGACGAGAAGATCGGCCAGTTGCGCCTGATCAGCATCGGTCCGGAAATGCCCCGCGAACTGATCCGCAAGGAAATTGCCGGCGGCAACATCGGTGGCACGTTCAACTCGATCACCCGCGCGGAAAACCGTCCGATGCAGGACGCGGCCATGCGCAGTCGCCTGAAGATTCCGATGTTTTTCGCGTACGACGTGATCCACGGTCACCGTACGATTTTCCCGATTCCGCTGGCCCTTGCGTCGAGTTGGGACATGGACGCCATCGGCCAGTCCGGTCGCGTTGCGGCTAAAGAGGCCGCCGCTGACAGCCTCGACATCACCTTCGCGCCGATGGTGGATATCTCCCGCGATCCACGCTGGGGCCGCAGTTCCGAAGGTTTCGGCGAAGACACCTACCTGACCTCGCGCATCGCCAAAGTCATGGTCAAGGCCTATCAGGGCGAGACCCCGAGCGCCGCCGACAGCATCATGGCCAGCGTCAAGCACTTCGCCCTGTACGGCGCGGTCGAGGGCGGCCGCGACTACAACACCGTCGACATGAGCCCGGTGAAGATGTACCAGGATTATCTGCCGCCCTACCGCGCCGCGATCGATGCCGGTGCTGGCGGTGTGATGGTGGCGTTGAACTCGATCAACGGCATTCCGGCCACGGCCAACACCTGGCTGATGAACGACCTGCTGCGCAAGGACTGGGGCTTCAAAGGTCTGGCGGTCAGCGATCACGGCGCGATCTTCGAACTGATCAAGCACGGCGTCGCTCGCGACGGTCGCGAAGCGGCAAAGCTGGCGATCAAGGCCGGCATCGACATGAGCATGAACGACACCCTCTACGGCAAAGAGCTGCCGGGGCTGCTCAAGTCCGGCGAAATCGAACAGAAAGACATCGACAACGCTGTGCGCGAAGTGCTCGCGGCCAAGTACGACATGGGCCTGTTCAAGGACCCGTACCTGCGCATCGGCAAGGCCGAGGATGACCCGGCCGATACCTACGCCGAGAGTCGCCTGCACCGCGCCGAGGCCCGCGAAGTCGCGCGGCGCAGTCTGGTGCTGCTGAAGAACCAGAACGAAACCCTGCCGCTGAAGAAAGACGCGAAAATCGCGCTGGTCGGCCCATTGGCGAAAGCCCCGATCGACATGATGGGCAGCTGGGCCGCCGCCGGACGTCCGGCGCAATCGGTCACGCTGTTCGATGGCATGAGTTCGGTGATCGGCGACAAGGCCAACCTGATCTACGCCCGTGGCGCCAACATCACGGGCGACAAGAAGGTCCTCGACTACCTGAACTTCCTCAACTTCGATGCCCCGGAAGTGGTCGATGACCCGCGCCCGGCCAACGTGCTGATCGACGAGGCAGTGAAAGCGGCGAAAGCGGCTGACGTGATCGTTGCAGCGGTGGGCGAGTCCCGTGGCATGTCCCACGAATCCTCGAGCCGCACCGACCTGAACATCCCGGAAACCCAGCGCGAATTGATCCGTGCGCTGAAAGCCACCGGCAAGCCGTTGGTGCTGGTGTTGATGAACGGCCGTCCGCTGACGATTCTCGAAGAAAACCAGTCGGCCGATGCGATTCTGGAAACCTGGTTCAGCGGCACCGAGGGCGGCAACGCCATCGCCGACGTGCTGTTCGGCGACTACAACCCGTCGGGCAAACTGCCGGTGACCTTCCCGCGTTCCGTGGGCCAGATCCCGACCTACTACAACCACCTGAGTATCGGCCGGCCGTTCACCCCGGGCAAACCGGGCAACTACACCTCGCAGTATTTCGATGACACCACCGGCCCGCTGTTTCCGTTCGGTTATGGCCTGAGCTACACCACGTTCGCCCTGAGCGATATGGCGCTGTCATCGACCACCCTGAACGCCAGCGGCAAGCTCGACGCCAGCGTCATGGTCAAGAACACCGGCAAGCGTGACGGCGAAACCGTGGTGCAGTTGTATATCCAGGACGTCACCGGTTCGATGATCCGCCCGGTGAAAGAGCTGAAGAACTTCCAGAAGATCATGCTCAAGGCCGGCGAACAGAAGGTCGTGCACTTCACCATCACCGAGGAAGACCTGAAGTTCTACAACGCCCAGCTTAAATACGCAGCCGAGCCTGGCAAGTTCAACGTACAGATCGGCCTGGATTCGCAGGCGGTGACGCAGCAGAGTTTTGAATTGCTGTAACAGCAAGCACACCGCCCCCCTGCACTGATCGTTCCCACGCTCTGCGTGGGAATGCAGCCCGTGACGCTCCGCGTCACTGGACGCGGAGCGTCCCTAGAGGCATTCCCACGCGGAGCGTGGGAACGATCAAATGACACACCGCTTTCGCGAGCAGGCTCGCTCCCACATTGGATTCAGGGCGTATTCAAAATCGTGGTTATCCGCGTCTATCGAGAATATTCACCACCAACCGATCCACCCAGCCCCACACCCGCTGCTTGACCCGCCGCCACAACGGTCGGCGCTGCCACTCCTCCAGACTCACCAGCTGACTCAAGCCGAAGTCCTTCACAAAACTCGCCTCCACCGCTGCCGTCAACGCCGGGTCCAGCGCTTCCAGATTCGCCTCCAGATTGAAACGCAGATTCCAGTGATCGAAGTTGCACGAACCAATGCTTACCCATTCGTCGACCAGAACCATTTTCAGGTGCAGGAAGCACGGCTGGTATTCGAAGATCTGCACGCCGGCCTTGAGCAGGCGCGGGTAGTAGCGATGCCCGGCGTAGCGCACTGACGGGTGATCGGTGCGCGGCCCGGTCAGCAGCAAGCGCACATCGACGCCGCGCGCGGCAGCCTTGCGCAGGGAGCGGCGGATTTTCCAGGTCGGCAGGAAGTACGGCGTGGCCATCCAGATGCGTTTTTGCCCGCTGTTCAACGCACGGAACAACGACTGCAAAATGTCGCGATGTTGACGGGCATCGGCATACGCCACGCGGCCCATGCCTTCGCCCTTGTCCGGCACACGCGGCAGGCGCGGCAAGCCGAAATGCGCGGCCGGGCGCCAGGCGCGGCGGTAGCGGTTGGCGATCCACTGGCGATCAAACAGCAATTGCCAATCGATCACCAATGGGCCGCTGATCTCGACCATCACCTCGTGCCACTCGCTGACATCATGGCCCGGCGTCCAGAATTCATCGGTCACGCCGGTGCCGCCGACCACTGCCAGACATTGATCGACCAGCAGCAATTTACGGTGGTCGCGATAGAAATTGCCGACCCAGCGCCGCCAGCTCAGGCGATTGTAGAAACGCAGCTCGACGCCGGCCTGGGTCAGGCGCTGGCGCAGATGCAGCGTGAACGCGAGGCTGCCGTAATCATCGAACAGGCAACGCACGCGCACGCCGCGCTCGGCCGCCGCGACCAGCGCCTGGACGATGGCTTCGGCGCAGGCGCCGGCCTCGACCAGGTACAGCTCCAGTTCGATCTGTTCTGAAGCTCCAGCGATGTGCTCGAGCATGCGCGGAAAGAACTGCGGGCCGTCGATCAACAGTTCGAAACGGTTGCCGTCACGCCAGGGGAACACCGCACCGCGCATGTCAGCGCGCCGTGAAAATCAGCACCGCACCCACCGGCACCGACAGACTGATCGCCGACAGATCGGCGAGTTTGCGCAGGTTTTCCAGGCCAGGCGCCAGATCGAAATCCTCGGCGTTGATCACCAGCGGCTCCAGCGTCACCACCTGAAAGCGCCGATCATCCAGACGCGTGGCGAGCAACTCGGCCGGGTATTCGTGCTGCTTGCCGTGCAGGCTGACGGTCAGCGGCAGGCGCAACTCCAGCTGCGCGCCGGGCGCCAGATCGTTGATCGGGCGCAGGTCGATCTGGGTAGTGATGGTGGCTGCGGGAAACTGCTCGATCTGGAACAGCTCCTTGCGCATGCGCTCGTCACGCAGCGGAATGCCGCTGTTGATCGATTCGAGCTCGACTTCGACCTCGGCGCGACCGTTGGGATCGACCTTGCCGTGCAGCACCAGAAAGCGCTGCACTTCCGAAACGCTGGCATTTTTGGTGCTGACAAACGATAGCCGCGACGACTCGCCGTCCAGATACCAATTGGCCTGGGCCGGCAGCGCAACGGCGGTCAACAGCAGACTGGCGAAGGTTGTATAGAGGGAGCGGTTGAACATTGAACACTCGTGGGGGCGATAAACCTGCACGAACCTTAACCGCCCGCCAAGTTATTGCAAGCCCTGTGGGAGCGAGCCTGCTCGCGAATGCAATGCTCGCCGCACAGCATGTATTGCGGCTTGCGACGATTTCGCGAGCAGGCTCGCTCCCACAGGGGAGACCAGATAATTCAGGGATTCAGGCGACAGCCCTGGCGTTCGCTCAGCCACTGCGCGCTGTTGCTGCGGCCCATGCCGCTGACGGTGATGGTTTTGCTCGATGGATCATCGGTAAAACCGCTGGTTGGCAGCCATTGCTTCACATAGCCACGGCAATACCCGGCGTCGTTGTTCATCACATAACGACACGAGCAATATTCCTTGGCGGTGTAGGCGCTGATGATGTCCGGGAAAGCCCAGAGATTCTCCCGCTCATACCAACCCCAGCCGAGCAGCACGACCAACAGCAACAATAGAAAGCGCTTCATGGCCGCACCGCCTGCAACACGCGTTTGAGCAGTTCGTTGTGCCGGTAGCTGCCATCGCGGTCATCGCCGTAACGCACGATCACCAGCTTCTGGCTGGGCATCACGTACAGCGCCTGGCCCCAGTGGCCGAGGGCGGCGAAGGTGTCGGATGGGGCGTCGGGCCATGGTGATGTGGCGCCGTCGACAGGACGATTGAGCCACCAATGGCCGCCGGGTACGGCTTCGTCCTGATGCGCCTTGTAGCCGGCAAACGGTGTGAGGTTGAACGCGAGCCAATCCTCGGGCAGCAACTGCCGATCGTTCCAGCGCCCGCCCCGCGCCATCAATAGACCGACCCGCGCCAGATCCCGCGCGGTGAGATAGGCGTAGGACGAGGCGACAAAGGTGCCGCTGACATCGCTTTCCCACACGGCGTGGCGAATGCCCGAGGGCTCGAATAACGCTGTCCATGGATAATCGGCATAACGCTCTGGACCGACCATGGTTTTCAGGGCAGCGGCGAGCAGATTGCTGTCACCGCTGGAATAACGGAAAGCCTGACCCGGCGCGGCGTAGGCGTCGTGGTCCGCAGTGAACGCGGCCATGTCGCGATGGCCGCGGGTGTAGAGCATCGCCACCACCGAAGATTTCAGCGGGGCGTATTCGTAGTCCTCCTGCCAATCCAGACCGGAGGCCCAGTTCAGCAGATGGCCGAGGGTGATCGCCGGGTGTTTGTCCAGCGCCGGGTAGAACTTCAGCGCCGGATCATCGAGTTTGAACCGGCCTTCGCCGTAGGCCACGCCGAGGACCGTTGCCAGCAGGCTTTTGCTGATTGACCAGGTCAGGTGCGGTGTCTGAGCAGTGGTCGGAGCGGCGTAGCGTTCGTAAATGATCTGGCCGTCGTGGATGATCAGCAAGGCGTCGGTGCGGATGCCTTCGCGGGTGGCGTCGTTACGGGGCGCGAAGGCGTAGTTTTCCAGCGCCTCGACGGCCGGGCCGGTGATCTGCGGGGCGATGGGCCATTGCTCGCCGGGCCATTGTTCGGCGCGGACGGTGAGGCTGATCAGCAGCAGGAACAGGGACAGGCCTTTGAACATGGTGGGCGCTCTGGGAATGAACCTGTCGAGACTAGTCGGGGTTTATGACAGATGTATGGTGATTTTGAGGCCGCCTTCGCGAGCAGGCTCGCTCCCACAGTTGATCGCATTTCAATTGAAGAATACCGTCCCTGTGGGAGCGAGCCTGCTCGCGAAGGGGCCGCTCAGGTCACCGCCAAAGCCTTGGCCAACCGCTTGGCCCTCGCCCCCGCCGCCAACTGCATCACGCCCTTGTCCCGCTGCCACATCTGCGCCCACTCCACCGGGCCATTGCCCAATGCCTGGTCCACCTCCCCCGCCAGCGCTTCAAACTGCGCAAACAACCCGCCCAGCAGCACATGCCAGGGCGGATTGTTCGGCGCTTGCCGGCTGGCCTCGGCGCACCCGGCCAGCAGCGCCAGCAAACGCAATTGCAGGGCCTGCGGCCAATTGCTGTCCTGGCCGATGCCGTACAGCCACGCGGTCATGGCGCTGAGCACGTAGACATCCTCAAGACTGCGAAACGGTTTGACGTAGGCGTCCCAGCCGTCGCCGGCGAGCAGTTCGCACAGGGCGCCGTCCAGATGCAGGCGACCGTGGCTGATGTCCGGCATCAACGGCAACGCCGGCAGTTTTTCCACCTTCACGCCGGGCTCGCCGGGATACACCACCGCCAGACTCAGGCGCGGTGTTTCGCCAGGCTCCTCACTGCGCGCAGCCACCAGTAACCAATCGGCGGCGTCGCCTGCGGTGACGAAATCCTTGCGCCCGCTCAGGCGCAAATCTTTCAGCCGCGTTTGCATGTCGGCCGGACGCAGGCTGCGTTGTTCGCTAGCGCACAAGGCGCCGAGGCTCAGCGGCGCGCTCGGCCACAACATGCGCAGCGCCGCCTGATAACCCACCAGAAACGCCAGCCCCGGCGTCGCCATCCGCCGCCCGCCGGCCACCGCCAATTCGAACGGCGTGACGTTGCCCAGCGTCTGCAACAACGTTGCAAAGCCCTCGGCCAGATCAGCTGCGGCGGGCAAGCGTTCACGGCGGTGCAGCAGATCTGTCCAGGGCATGGGCGCCTCCTCGTGGGCTGTCATATAAGCATCACCGAACGTTCATGGCGATGACACCGGGGCTACATAGCCTGACTTTGCACAACACGGCTGCATAAAGAAAGTCGATCGGCTGCAACCCACGACGGGTTAAAGGCCCGTACGGAGATTCACATGACGCAAATCGCCCGCATCAGCGACACCGGCAATGAACGCCGCCTGCAAGCCGAACGCCTGATCGGCGCCGAAGCCTTGCAGCAAGCCCAGGCCCTGCGCTTCGCCGTCTTCAGTGGCGAGTTCAACGCCAAACTGAAAGGCGCCGAACTGGGTCTGGACATGGATGATTATGATGTTCACTGCAGCCACATCGGCGTGCGTGATCTGAACACCGGGCGCCTGGTCGCCACCACGCGTCTGCTCGATCACACCGCCGCCAGCAGCCTCGGCAAGTTCTACAGCGAAGAAGAATTCAGCCTGCACGGCCTCGCCCATCTGCAAGGCCCGATCCTGGAAATCGGCCGCACCTGCGTCGATCCGGCGTACCGCAACGGCGGCACCATCGCCGTGCTCTGGGGCGAATTGGCCGAAGTGCTCAATCAGGGCGGCTACAGCTATCTGATGGGTTGCGCGAGCATCCCGATGCAGGACGGCGGCATTCAGGCCCACGCGATCATGCAGCGTCTGCGCGAGCGTTATCTGTGCACCGAACACTTGCGCGCCGAACCGAAAAATCCGCTGCCGACGCTGGATATCCCGTCCAACGTCATCGCCGAAATGCCGCCGCTGCTCAAGGCCTACATGCGCCTCGGGGCGAAGATCTGCGGCGAGCCGTGCTGGGACGAAGACTTCCAGGTGGCCGACGTGTTCATCCTGCTCAAGCGCGACGAACTCTGCCCGCGCTACGCCAAACACTTCAAGGCGGCGGTGTGATGAGCCGGTTGCGGGTGTACGCGCGAATCGCGCGAGTGCTGCTGGTGGTGACGCTGGGGCTGACCATGGCCAGCGTCTTCGGCGTGTTCGAGCGCATTGGTCTGGCGCACTCGATGGAGCGGCGTCAGCGCTGGTCGCGCTTCTTCATGGCGCGGCTGAGCAACGCCCTGCCGTTTCGCGTGAGCGTGCATGGCGAGCTGCCAAAACAGCCGATGCTGTGGGTCAGCAATCACGTGTCGTGGACCGACATTCCGCTGCTGGGCATGCTCACGCCGCTGTCGTTTCTGTCCAAAGCCGAAGTGCGCACCTGGCCGGTGGCCGGCTGGCTCGCGGCCAAGGCCGGCAGCCTGTTCATCCGCCGTGGGTCGGGCGACAGCCAGTTGATCCGCAAGCAGATGACCCGCCATCTGCAAACCGAACACGCGCTGCTGATGTTCCCCGAAGGCACCACCACCGATGGCCGTTCGCTGCGCACCTTTCATGGTCGCCTGCTGTCGGCGGCGATCGATTCCGAAGTGATGCTGCAACCGGTGGCGATTCGTTATCTGCGCGACGGCGAAATCGATACGCTGGCGCCGTTCATTGGTGACGATGATTTGCTCTCGCACCTGATGCGCCTGTTCAGCCATGACTGCGGCGATGTCGAGGTGCATCTGCTCAAGCCGATTGCCTGTCAGGGCCGCGAGCGCGCGGCGCTGGCGTTCGAAGCGCAGCAGGCGGTGCAGAAGGTGTTGTTTGGTGAGGTGGCGAAACCTGCCGAACCGCGTCGCGCAGGCGATTTGATCGCCGCCTGAAAATACAAATCCCCTGTGGGAGCGAGCCTGCTCGCGAATGCGACCTGTCAGTCGCCGAATATATTGACTGACAGGACGCCTTCGCGAGCAGGCTCGCTCCCACAATTCAGATTTTCGGTGGTCTCGTGTTTTGTGCGAAATCCTGCAATTGCGGGTAGAACAAGCTGAAGTCTTCACTCAACGGCTCATACAACCGCCGCAACTCCGCCATTGCCCCGGCCAATTCCTCCGGCCTGGTCAGCCGTCGCGAGATCCCGCGCAGCACCTGTTCCAGCACCTCAAATTCGCGATACGAGCCCAGCCAGTCGTTGGCGACCATGTGCGGGGCGATCTTCGCCAGCCGCTCCGGCAATTGCCGTTCGCGGGACAGCACCTGATAGACGTCTGCGGTGAACTGCTCCAGCGGTCGGTCGGCATACAGCGTCCAGTCCCGCGCCAGGCAATGATCGAAAAACACATCGAGGACGATTCCGGCATAACGCCGCCGCGTTTCGCTGAAGCGGCCCAGGGCAGTGTCCACCAGTGGATGCCGATCGGTGAACACGTCAATGCGCCGATGCAGCGCAATCGCCGCCTCCACTTCCGGGTCGAACTGGCCTTGCAGCCGACCTTTGACGAAGTCGCCATACAAGCTGCCGAGTAACTGACCGGGGCGCTGGCCGCCGAGATGCAAATGCGCGAGATAGTTCATGGGCGCAGCTTAGCACTGCGCTTGCTGCTCCAGCACCCTCGCATCGTTATAACCCGATATAGCGATTTATGCGCTCGTCAGACCGAATTCATATTGGTATATCGCGATCCAACGATTTAAAGTTCGCTCCATCGCGATATATCGCTACTGCCACTACGAGCCCAAGCCATGAACCTCGACCTCGACGAAATAATAAAAGCCCTGGCGCACCCAGTACGGCGAGACATCCTCAACTGGCTGAAAGACCCGAAAGGCGAATTCCCCGAGCAGTTGCACAACCACGAATACGGTATTTGCGCCGGGCAGATCGATCAACGTTGCGGCCTGTCGCAATCGACCGTGTCGGCACACCTGGCGACGTTGCAACGGGCCGGGCTGATCAGCAGCCAGAAGGCCGGGCAGTGGCATTTTTTCAAACGTAACGAGGACGTCATCCAGGCGTTTCTCAGCACCCTCAGTAAAGAGCTCTGACCCTTAACGTCAGCCAGCCGACAAGGAAACCTGCATGCCCCTTTCGCTTCTCATCCTCGCCCTGAGCGCCTTCGCCATCGGCACCACCGAGTTCGTCATCATGGGCCTGCTGCCCGACGTGGCGGCGGACCTCGGCGTGTCGATTCCCGGCGCCGGCTGGCTGGTCACCGGTTACGCCCTGGGCGTGGCCATCGGTGCACCGTTCATGGCGCTGGCCACCGCGAAGCTGCCGCGCAAGGCCGCGCTGGTGGCGTTGATGGGCATCTTCATTGTCGGCAACCTGCTCTGCGCCATCGCCAGCGACTACAACGTGCTGATGTTTGCCCGGGTAGTCACCGCGCTGTGTCACGGCGCGTTCTTCGGCATCGGCTCGGTAGTGGCGGCCAATCTGGTCGCGCCGAACAAACGTGCCTCGGCAGTAGCCTTGATGTTCACCGGTCTGACCCTGGCCAACGTACTTGGCGTACCGCTGGGCACCGCATTGGGTCAGGAAGCCGGCTGGCGTTCGACCTTCTGGGCAGTGACCGTCATCGGTGTGATCGCGCTGATCGGCCTGATCCGCTTTCTGCCGGCCAAGCGTGACGAAGAGAAACTCGACATGCGCGCCGAACTCGCCGCCCTCAAAGGCGCCGGCATCTGGCTGTCGCTGAGCATGACCGCGCTGTTCGCCGCCTCGGTCTTCACCCTGTTCACCTACGTCGCCCCACTGCTTGGCGAAGTCACCGGTGTGTCGCCACGTGGCGTGACCTGGACGCTGATGCTCATCGGCCTCGGTCTGACGGTCGGCAACATCATCGGCGGCAAACTCGCCGATAAAGGCATGGCCGCCACGCTGATCGGCGTGTTCATCGCCATGGCCGTGGTTTCCACGGTGCTGAGCTGGACCAGCGTCGCGCTGATCCCGACTGAAATCACTCTGTTCCTCTGGGCCACCGCGTGTTTCGCCGCTGTGCCGGCGCTGCAAGTCAACGTGGTGACCTTCGGCAAGGCTGCCCCGAACCTGGTTTCGACCCTGAACATCGGCGCTTTCAACGTCGGCAACGCCCTTGGCGCCTGGGTCGGCGGCAGCGTCATCGCCCACGGCTACGGCCTGACCAGCGTGCCACTGGCTGCCGCCGCGCTGGCTGTACTGGCCCTGCTGGTAACCCTGATTACCTTCCGCCAGAACGGCAATGCCGAGCTGGCCCCTGCTTCCAACTGATCAACTTCCTTTATTAAAGAGAGGCTTTTAGACATGGCGACTATTTTCGACCCGATCAAACTCGGCGACATCGAGCTGAACAACCGCATCATCATGGCCCCGCTGACCCGCTGCCGCGCCGACGAAGGCCGTGTGCCGAACGCGCTGATGGCCGAATACTACGTACAACGCGCCTCGGCCGGCCTGATCCTCAGCGAAGCCACTTCGGTAACGCCGATGGGCGTCGGCTACCCGGACACCCCGGGCATCTGGTCCAACGATCAAGTGCGTGGCTGGGCCAACGTGACCAAAGCGATTCACGGCGCCGGCGGCAAGATCTTCCTGCAACTGTGGCACGTCGGCCGCATATCTCACCCTTCGTACCTGAATGGTGAAGCACCGGTCGCGCCAAGCGCCATCCAGCCAAAGGGCCACGTCAGCCTGGTGCGCCCGCTGGCCGACTACCCAACGCCGCGCGCGCTGGAAACCGCTGAAATCGCCGACATCGTCGACGCCTATCGCACCGGTGCCGAGAACGCCAAGGCCGCCGGTTTCGACGGCGTGGAAATCCACGGCGCCAACGGCTACCTGCTCGACCAGTTCCTGCAAAGCAGCACCAACCAGCGCACCGACCAGTACGGCGGCTCGCTGGAAAACCGTGCGCGCCTGCTGCTGGAAGTGACCGACGCCGCGATCGAAGTCTGGGGCGCTGGCCGCGTTGGTGTGCACCTGGCACCGCGTGCCGATTCCCATGACATGGGCGATGACAATCTTGCCGAGACCTTCACCTACGTCGCCCGTGAACTGGGCAAGCGTGGCATCGCGTTCATCTGCTCGCGCGAAAAAGAAGGCGCCGACAGCCTCGGCCCGCAACTGAAAGAAGCTTTCGGTGGCCCGTACATCGCCAACGAGAAGTTCACCAAGGAAAGCGCCAACGAGTGGCTGGCCAGCGGTAAGGCAGACGCCGTAGCGTTCGGCGTGCCGTTCATTGCCAACCCGGACCTGCCGGCACGTTTGCAGGCTGATGCGCCGCTGAACGAGCCGCATCCAGAGACTTTCTACGGTAAAGGTCCGGTCGGCTACATCGACTATCCGACCTTGTAATCAGGCTGTAGCGCAGAAATGAAAAAGCCCCTGACTTTTGAGAGTCAGGGGCTTTTTGTTGTTCGGCTTCAGACTTGTTGCGTGGCACCCGGCGTAGCCCCTCATCGGAACGCCGCCCGCCCAGCCCTCTCCCGAGGGAGAGGGAGCCGATTGCTGTGCTTTTCAAACTTTGAGTTCGGCGGGATATTTCAGATCGGCCCAGCTTGGCCAAACAACCCGGTCGGTCCCCTCTCCCTGTGGGAGAGGGCTAGGGTGAGGGAAAAGCGGCGAAACACGGATTCACAAGAGCTACACAATTTCCCTACAAAATCTGCGACTCGCTACGATTAAACTCCCCGCCGCGATCATCAGCCATGGCGGCTGATTGACATCCTGCCGGGCCATTGCGCATTTTGTTTCATTTGCGCAGGCTTGGGCTCAGGCGCAGCATGTCCAGCCCGGTGTCGACCCAGCGTTCAGCCTCGGCGTGCAGTTCGAAGCTGTCCGAGGCCAGCAGCCAGCCGTACAGCAGGCCGTCGATGTAGGCATGAATGCTGATGGCCGCGCGGGCAGTGTCGAGATCTTCCGGCAACTGGCCGCGATTCACCGCATTACGCAAGGTCAGGCCGATGCGCAGATTGCAATCGAGACTGGCCGTCCGGCGCTGCTGGCGCAGATCGCACATTTCATCGGTGAACTCGCACTTATGAAACAGAATTTCGTTGATGCGCCGGGTTTTCGGGTCCAGTGCAACTTGATGAAACAAATGAATCAGCAACTGCCGCATGCAGCCCAGCGGGTCCGGTTCGTCCTCGCTTTCGCTGGCCTTGGCCAGTTCATCCAGCGGTTCGTGCAGGCTGTCGAGCATCGCCTGGACCAGATCGGCCTTGTTGCTGAAATGCCAGTAGATGGCGCCACGCGTTACGCCGGCGAGGGTCGCGATGTCCGCCAGGGTGGTGCGGGCAACCCCCCTTTCATAAAAGGCTTTCTCGGCCGCTTCCAGAATCTGGCTGCGGGTTTCCTGAGCTTCCTCTTTGGTACGACGGACCATGGCAGTAAAACCTCAAACAGGATGTTTCAGGGATGGCTGAATATCCGCTGAATAAAGAGGGGGCGATCTCTCGTGAATCGACTCCCCGGCCTACAATTTCAAACCTTGCGACGACTTTTGTATCAGGGTGGGTACGCGGCGCAGGTGTTTACAAACAACCATGAACGTAAGTATATTACTTAGCAAGCTACTTATCCACCCGGTGCCCGATTTTTACTCTTTCACACTTCTTGTGCGCTTCATGCGCGCCTGACCCGAGGATCTTCATGCAATTCAAGCCAGCTGTTACCGCTCTGGTCACTGCCGTCGCCCTGGCATCGCTGCTCAGCGGATGTAAAAAGGAAGAAGCGGCCCCTGCCGCTCCGCCCCCTCAGGTCGGCGTCGTCACCCTGCAACCACAAGCCTTTACCCTGACCTCGGAACTTCCGGGCCGCACCAGTGCGTTCCGCATCGCTGAAGTTCGCCCGCAGGTCAACGGCATCATTCTCAAGCGTCTGTTCAAGGAAGGCGCCGACGTCAAAGCCGGTCAGCAGCTTTATCAGATCGATCCGTCGGTCTATGAAGCGACGCTGAAAAGTGCCGAAGCCAACCTGCGTTCGACCAAGTCCATCTCCGACCGCTACAAGCAATTGGTCGATGAGCAAGCCGTAAGCCGTCAGGAATACGACACCGCATTGGCCAACCGCCTGCAATCGGAAGCGTCGCTTCAGACTGCGCAGATCAACGTGCGTTACACCAAGGTCTATGCGCCGATCTCCGGCCGTATCGGCCGTTCTTCGGTGACCGAAGGCGCACTGGTCAGCAATGGCCAGGCCGATGCAATGGCAGTGATTCAGCAGCTCGATCCGATCTACGTCGACGTGACCCAGTCGTCGGTGGAACTGCTGGAACTGCGCCGCGAACTGGAAAGCGGCCGTCTGCAGAAGGCTGGCGACAACGCCGCTGCGGTCAAGCTGACCCTGGAAGACGGCAGCCAGTACAAGCTCGACGGCAAGCTGGAATTCTCCGAAGTCTCGGTTGACCAGACCACCGGCTCGGTGACCCTGCGCGCCGTGTTCCCCAACCCCGATCACACCCTGCTGCCAGGCATGTTCGTCCACGCCCAGTTGCAGGCCGGCGTCAACAGCGCAGCGATCCTCGCGCCACAGCAAGGCGTGACCCGCGACCTCAAAGGCACCCCGACCGCACTGGTCGTCGGCGCCGACAACAAGGTCGAACTGCGTCAGCTCAAGGCCAGCCGCACCGTCGGCAGCCAGTGGCTGATCGAAGACGGCCTGAAAGCCGGCGATCGTCTGATCACCGAAGGGCTGCAGTACGTCAAACCGGGCGTCGAGGTCAAAGCGACCGAGGCGACTAACGTCGGCACCAAGAACCCGGCCCCCGCACAGGCAGCTGACAAAGCCGCCGGCGGCAAAGGGGAGTAACCCATGTCAAAATTCTTCATCGACCGTCCGATTTTCGCCTGGGTAATCGCCCTGGTGATCATGCTGGTCGGGGCACTTTCGATCCTGAAATTGCCGATCAACCAATACCCGAGCATTGCGCCACCGGCCATTGCTATCCAGGTGACCTACCCGGGTGCGTCCGCACAAACCGTGCAGGACACCGTGGTACAGGTCATCGAGCAACAGCTCAACGGTATCGACAACCTGCGTTATGTGTCGTCGGAAAGTAACTCCGACGGCAGCATGACCATCACCGCGACCTTCGAGCAAGGCACCAACTCCGACACCGCGCAGGTCCAGGTTCAGAACAAGCTGAACCTGGCCACCCTGCTGCTGCCGCAGGAAGTGCAGCAACAGGGTATCCGCGTGACCAAGGCAGTGAAGAACTTCCTGCTGGTGATCGGCGTGGTTTCGCGTGACGGCAGCATGAGCAAGGACGACCTGTCCAACTACATCGTGTCGAACATGCAGGACCCGATCTCGCGCACCGCCGGTGTCGGTGACTTCCAGGTCTTCGGTGCGCAGTACGCGATGCGTATCTGGCTTGACCCGGCCAAGTTGAACAACTTCAACCTGACCCCGGTCGACGTGAAGAACGCCATTGCTGCGCAGAACGTCCAGGTGTCGTCCGGTCAGCTCGGTGGCTTGCCTGCCGTGCAGGGCCAGCAACTGAACGCGACGATCATCGGCAAGACCCGTCTGCAGACCGCTGAGCAGTTCAAGGAAATCCTGCTCAAGGTCAACAAGGACGGCTCGCAAGTTCGCCTCAAAGACGTGGCTGAAGTCGGCCTCGGCGGCGAGAACTACGCGATCAGCGCCCAGTTCAACGGCAGCCCGGCTTCCGGTCTGGCGGTGAAACTGGCCAACGGCGCCAACGCCCTCGATACCGCCAAAGCGCTGCGCAACACTATCGACAGCCTCAAGCCGTTCTTCCCGCAAGGCATGGAAGTGGTGTTCCCGTACGACACCACCCCGGTGGTGACCGAGTCGATCAAAGGCGTGGTGCACACTCTGGTCGAAGCGATCGCGCTGGTGTTCCTGGTGATGTTCCTGTTCCTGCAGAACTTCCGCGCCACCGTCATCACCACGATGACCGTGCCGGTGGTACTGCTCGGTACGTTCGGCATCCTCGCCGCCGCCGGTTTCAGCATCAACACCCTGACCATGTTCGGCATGGTGCTGGCCATCGGTCTGCTGGTGGACGATGCCATCGTCGTGGTGGAAAACGTCGAGCGGGTGATGAGCGAAGAAGGCTTGTCACCGAAGGAAGCGACGAAGAAATCCATGGGCCAGATCCAGGGCGCACTGGTCGGTATCGCCCTCGTACTCTCGGCGGTACTGCTGCCGATGGCATTCTTCAGCGGCTCCACTGGTGTGATCTACAAGCAGTTCTCGATCACCATCGTTTCGGCGATGGCCCTGTCGGTGCTGGTTGCCCTGATCTTCACCCCGGCGCTGTGCGCGACCATGCTCAAGCCGATTCCGAAAGGCGAGCACGGTACTCCGAAGAAAGGTTTCTTCGGCTGGTTCAACCGTAACTTTGACCGTGGCGTGCGCAGCTACGAGCGCGGCGTCGGCAATATGCTGACCCGCAAGGCGCCGTACCTGCTGGCGTATCTGCTGATCGTCGTCGGCATGATCTGGCTGTTCACCCGCATCCCGACCGCGTTCCTGCCGGAAGAAGACCAGGGCGTACTGTTCGCCCAAGTGCAGACCCCGGCCGGTTCCAGTGCCCAGCGCACGCAGGTGGTCGTGGATGAAATGCGTGAGTACCTGCTGCGTCCGAACAAGGACGGTGGTGAAGCGGACGCGGTGGCTTCGGTGTTCACCGTGACCGGCTTCAACTTCGCCGGCCGTGGGCAGAGCTCGGGTATGGCGTTCATCATGCTCAAACCGTGGGGCGAACGTAACGCCGACAACAGCGTGTTCAAGCTCGCCGCGCGTGCCCAGCAACACTTCTTCAGTTTCCGTGACGCGATGGTGTTTGCCTTCGCCCCGCCAGCGGTTCTGGAATTGGGTAACGCCACCGGTTTCGACGTGTTCCTGCAAGACCGCGCCGGTATCGGTCACGAAAAACTGATGGAAGCGCGTAACCAGTTCCTCGGCATGGCGGCGCAAAGCAAGGTGCTGACCCAGGTGCGTCCGAACGGCCTGAACGATGAGCCGCAGTTCCAGCTGGAAATCGACGACGAGAAGGCCAGTGCCCTCGGCATCACCATCAGCGACATCAACAACACCCTGTCGATCGCGTTGGGCAGTAGCTACGTCAACGACTTCATCGACCGTGGTCGGGTGAAGAAGGTGTATGTGCAGGGCCAGCCGGACTCGCGCATGAGCCCCGAAGACCTGAAGAAGTGGTACGTGCGTAACGCCGAAGGCACCATGGTTCCGTTCTCGGCGTTCGCCAAGGGCGAGTGGGTCTACGGTTCGCCGAAGCTGGCGCGCTACAACGGTGTGGAAGCGGTCGAGGTACTCGGGGCTCCGGCGCCGGGCTACTCCACCGGTGAAGCGATGGCTGAAGTCGAAGCGATTGCCAAGAAGCTGCCGGCCGGTGTCGGTATCTCCTGGACCGGTCTGTCCTACGAGGAACGTCTGTCCGGCTCGCAAGCGCCAGCGCTGTACGCCCTGTCGCTGCTGATGGTGTTCCTGTGTCTGGCGGCGCTGTATGAGAGCTGGTCGATTCCGATCGCGGTCATGCTCGTGGTACCGCTGGGGATCATCGGTGCACTGATGGCTACCAGCCTGCGCGGTCTGTCCAACGACGTGTACTTCCAGGTGGGCTTGTTGACGACCATCGGTCTGGCGGCTAAAAACGCCATTCTGATCGTCGAATTCGCCAAGGAACTGCATGAACAGGGACGCAGCCTGCGCGAGGCGGCAATCGAAGCCTGCCGCATGCGTCTGCGCCCGATCATCATGACCTCGCTGGCCTTCGTTCTCGGTGTTGTGCCGCTGGCGATTTCCACCGGCGCCGGTTCAGGCAGTCAGCACGCGATCGGTACCGGCGTGATTGGCGGTATGCTCACGGCCACGATCCTGGCGATCTTCTGGGTCCCACTGTTCTTCGTTACTGTGTCGTCCATCGGTCAGCGTAAAAAGACCGACGCGGATGAGACTACTGAAACTCCTAAAGAGGCTGGCCAATGAGCAAGTCGCTACTCTCCATCGCAGTCGCCGCCTTCGTGCTGAGCGGTTGCTCGCTGATACCTGACTATCAGCAGCCTGAGGCTCCGGTCGCAGGTCAGTACCCGCAGGGGCCGGCATATTCGCCGGCCCAGGCTCCGGCGCAAGCCGCTGCCGAACAGGGCTGGAAGCAGTTTTTCCATGACCCTGCCCTGCAACAGCTGATCCAGGTCGCCTTGGAAAACAACCGCGACCTGCGTGTCGCGGCGCTGAACATCGACGCTTACGCGGCGCAGTACCGCATCCAGCGCGCAGACCTGTTCCCGGCAGTTTCGGCCAATGCCGCCGGCAGCCGCCAGCGTCTGCCGGCCCGTGCCTCGCAGACCGGCGAGTCGATGATCAGCAGCTCCTACTCGGCTACCGTCGGCGTCAGCGCCTACGAACTCGACCTGTTCGGTCGGGTGCGCAGCCTGAGCGAGCAAGCGTTGCAACAGTACTTCGCTACCGAAGAAGCACGCCGCAGTACGCAGATCAGTCTGGTCGCCAACGTCGCCAATGCCTACCTGACCTGGCAAGCGGACAAGGAACTGCTCAAGCTGACGCAGGACACCCTCGGTGCCTTCGAAGAAAGCTACAAGCTGACCAGCCGCAGCAACGAAGTCGGTGTGGCTTCGGCGCTGGACCTGGCGCAATCGCGCACTTCCGTGGAAAACGCCCGGGCACAATTGGCGCGTTATACCCGCCAGGTCGCGCAGGACGAAAACAGCCTGACCCTGCTGCTCGGCACCGGTATCCCGGCCAATCTGCAAGCCGCCAAACCGCTGTCTGATGATCTGCTCAGCGACGTACCGGCCGGTCTGCCTTCGGACCTGCTGCAACGTCGTCCGGACATCCTCCAGGCCGAGTACAACCTGAAGGCGGCCAACGCTAACATCGGCGCGGCGCGGGCAGCGTTCTTCCCGAGCATCAGCCTGACCGCCAACGCGGGCAGCCTGAGCCCGGATCTGTCCGGTCTGTTCAAGGGTGGCTCGGGGACGTGGCTGTTCCAGCCGCAGATCAACCTGCCGATCTTCAACGCCGGCAGCCTGCGCGCCAGCCTCGACTACGCCAAGATCCAGAAGGACATTGGCGTGGCGAACTACGAGAAGTCCATTCAAACGGCCTTCCAGGAAGTCGCCGACGGCCTGGCCGCGCGCCAGACCTACACCGAGCAGTTGCAAGCGCAGCGTGACTTCGTGCAGGCCAACCAGGATTACTACCGCTTGGCCGAACGTCGCTATCGCATCGGCGTCGACAGCAACCTGACCTTCCTCGATGCCCAGCGTCAGTTGTTCAGCGCACAACAAGCGCTGATCACCGACCGCCTCGCGCAGTTGACCAGTGCGGTCAACCTGTACAAGGCCCTGGGTGGTGGCTGGAATGCGCAGACCGCGCAGAACGAAGCGCTGAAAGAAGAAGCGCCGAAGATGAAGCTGTTCTGATCCTCGGCTGAATACATCAAGCCCACCTTATTGGTGGGCTTTTTGTTTTTTGAAGATCAAAAGATCGCAGCCTTCGGCAGCTCCTACATTTGAAATGCGTTGCCCTGCAGGAGCTGCCGAAGGCTGCGATCTTTTGATCTTCAATGCTGTTCGATAATCGCCCAAAACCCGCTTTTCCCAATTGAATCCAAACATCCGCCCCCCGCACCATTCGCTCCACAAAACCAATAACAACAGGTTCGACACCATGCTCCCGCGCCCTGCCCCGTCCGGCTGATTGCCATCGTTTCACCCCTGAATACTTTCCAAGTCTGCACCCCGAAAACCGGCCGCAGCGCACCCGTTCGCCCTAAAAAAACAAGAGAGACCCAAGTCCATGACAGTTTTCCCTGTGCCCTACGCATTGCCCGCTGTGATCGCCCTGGCCATCGCCGGTCTGGCCCTGCCGGCAAGCGCCGAAGAAGGCGGCTTCGTTGAAGGCGCCAAGGTCAACCTGAACCTGCGCAACTTCTATATCAACCGCAACTTCACCAACCCGACCAAAACCCAGGGCAAGGCTGAAGAATGGACGCAGAGTTTCATCCTCGACGCCAAATCCGGCTTTACCCAAGGCACCGTCGGTTTCGGCATGGACGTACTCGGGCTGTATTCGATCAAGCTCGATGGCGGTAAAGGCACGGGCGGTACGCAGTTGTTGCCGCTGGACCATGACGGGCGCCCGGCGGACAACTTCGGTCGCACCAACGTCGCCTTCAAGGCCAGACTTTCGCAGACCGAGGTCAAGGTCGGCGAGTGGATGCCGGTATTGCCGATTCTGCGTTCGGACGACGGTCGCTCGCTGCCGCAAACCTTCCGTGGCGGCCAGATCACCTCCAAGGAAATCGCCGGCCTGACCCTCTATGGCGGCCAGTTCCGCGCCAACAGCCCGCGCGACGACAGCAGCATGAGCGACATGTCGATGACCGGCAAAGCCGCGTTCACCTCTGACCGTTTCAACTTCCAGGGCGGCGAATACCTGTTCAACGACAAGCGCACACAGATCGGCTTATGGAATGCGCAACTCAAGGACATCTACAGCCAGCAGTACCTCAATGTGCTGCACAGTCAGCCGCTCGGTGACTGGACGCTGGGCGCCAACCTCGGCTTTTTCTATGGCAAGGAAGATGGCAGCGCGCGTGCCGGCGATCTGGACAACAAGACCTGGTACGGGATGTTTTCGGCCAAGTACGGCGGCAACACGTTCTACCTCGGCCTGCAAAAACTCACCGGCGACAGCGCCTGGATGCGCGTCAATGGCACCAGCGGCGGCACCCTGGCCAACGACAGCTACAACGCCAGTTATGACAACGCTCAGGAACGCTCCTGGCAGTTGCGTCACGACTACAACTTCGCCGCCATGGGCATCCCCGGCCTGACCCTGATGAACCGCTACATCAGCGGCGACAACGTGCACACCGGGACGATCACCGACGGCAAGGAATGGGGTCGCGAATCGGAACTCGGTTACACGGTGCAGAGCGGGACTTTGAAGGATTTGAACGTCAGATGGCGCAACTCGACCATGCGCCGCGACTTCAGCAACAACGAGTTCGATGAGAACCGGTTGATCGTCAGCTACCCGATCAGCCTGCTTTAACCAAACATGCTCCACTGTGGGAGCGAGCCTGCTCGCGAAAGCGCTGCTTCAGTCGACATCTGTGTCGAATATGAAATGGCCTTCGCGAGCATGCTCGCTCCCACATTTGATTCCCATCACAGATGCATGTCATTGGTCAGGCCATGTAGCGCTTTTGCGGGCGACAGTTACAGTGAGCAAACCTGAAGGACTCAGGTGCTCCAACCCTTCACGCTTCCGTTTCGTAGTCGGTCTCCAGCTGTGCACCAGGTTGTCATCGGAAGACACCATTTGATCACCGGAGGATCACCTCATGATCACACGCCGCACCACTGCACCCGATTGGGACGCCAAGGCGTACCAGCAGTTTTCCCGTCTCAGAAAACGTCCGGTCAACGAATTGCTCGACCGTATCGAACTGCAAAATCCCCAACGTATTTACGATCTGGGCTGCGGCACCGGCATTGCCACGCAGTTGTTGGCCAAACGCTGGCCGCGCGCGCAGTTGCAGGGCGTCGACAGCTCCGCGCAGATGCTCGATGAGGCACGCTGCCTGCCGATCCGGGCGTTGTGGAAACATTGCGACCTGCTTGATTGGCAACCTGAGCAACCGGCGGATCTGCTGTTCGCAGCCGCCGTGCTGCACTTTATCGAAGGCCATGAAAAACTGCTGCCGCGCCTGCTCGGTTATCTGAATCCCGGCGGCTGTCTGGCGGCGCACATGCCGGACTGGCGCGATGCGCTGTGGTATCGGCTGATGCTCGACACCCTCGAAAACGGCGGCCCCGGTGGCACACCACTGGGCACACCTGAACTGCGCCAGCGCATGGCGGCGCGGCCGTTATTGGCACTGGAGGATTACTATCGGTTGCTCGCGCCCATGACTACGTCGCTGGATATCTGGGAGACCGAGCAGTTGCAGGTGGTTGACGGCAAGTCGCCGGTGTATGACTGGGTGAAGGTCTCGGCGCTGCGGCCGGTGATGCAGGCGTTGAGTTCAGCGGAACAGGCGCGGTTTATCTATCACTACCTGATGCGGGTGCATGAGCATTATCCGCAAGAGGGGGATGGGCATACGTTGTTTGCATTCAAGCGAGTATTTATTGTCGCCAGGGTGTGATTCGTTACGGCCGCTACCGCTTTCGCGAGCAGGCTCGCTCCCACAGGGAAATGCATTCCAATGTGGGAGCGAGCCTGCTCGCGAAGGCGTCAGTGCAACAACCTCACTCGCGGGATTCAACCCCGAGTTCATCCCACACCGATTCGGCCAGATGAAACGTCGCGTTCGCCGCCGGTATGCCGCAGTAGATCGCGCTCTGCATGATCACTTCCTTGATCTCGCCACGGCTCACACCATTATTGGCCGCTGCGCGCAGGTGCAGTTTCAGTTCGCCCTCGCGGTTCATGCCGATCAGCATGGCGATGGTGATCAGGCTGCGGGTGTGCCGGGGCAGGCCCGGGCGGGTCCAGATGTCGCCCCAGGCGTGGCGGGTGATCATTTCCTGGAACTCCGAGTTGAACTCGGTCAGCGTGGTCAGGCTGCGATCGACGTGGGCATCGCCCAGCACCGCGCGGCGTACTTGCATGCCTTCGTCGTAACGTTGTTTCTCGTCCACAAAATCTTCCTCACTGAGCCTGCAAAAACGCCAGCACACGGTCGCTGAAATCGGCGCCGGCCTGCACGTTGGACAAATGCGCCGCATGGAACTCGGCGTACTCGGCGTCGCGCACATGGTCGCGAATGAAGTGCCCGCCGGACGGCGGCGTCACCGCATCTTCGCTGCCGGCAATCACCAGCAACGGCACGTTGATCGAAGCCAGTTGTTCACGAAAATCGGCATCTCGCACGGCCGCGCAGTTGGCCGCATAACCTTGTGGATTGGTTGCGGCAAGCATGTCGGTAATCTTCTTCGCCGCCTCGGGATGCGCTGCGGAAAAGTCCGGGGTGAACCAGCGCGCAATCGAGGCATCACGCAGCGCGACCATCGCCGCCGGGCCGTCGCGCAGTACGGTTTCGATGCGCGGATTCCATACCGACGGATCGCCGATTTTCGCCGCCGTGTTGCACACGATCAGTTTGTGCAGACGATGGCCTGAGTTGATGCCCAGCCACTGTCCGATCAGCCCGCCCATCGACAGCCCGCAGAAATGCGCGCGCTCGATGTGCAGCGCATCGAGCAGACCGAGTACGTCATGGCCCAATTGCTCGATGCTGTACGGCCCTTCGGTGACCAGCGATTGCCCATGGCCGCGCGTGTCGAAACGCAGCACGCGGTAATGCTCGGCGAACGCCGGCATTTGCGCGTCCCACATGTGCAGGTCGGTGCCCAGCGAGTTGGACAGCACCAGCACCGGCGCAGCGGCCGGGCCTTCTATTTGATAGTGCAGTTCGCCATCGGCGAGTTGAACGAAAGCCACAGCCCTCTCCTTCAGACAGTCAAAGCGTTGTGTTCAGCCACCGCGCGCTCGACCCAGACTTGCGCCTGACCAAGGTAATGCGCGGGGTTCAGAAGATCATCGAGTTCCGCGCCACTGAGTTCGGCGGTGACTTGCGGCTCGTCAGACAGCACCGCGCGCAAATGGCGTTGTTCGGCCACCGCGCGTTTGCAGCACTGTTCGAGCAGATGATGCGCGGTGTCGCGGCCGACGCGTTGGGCGAGGACGATGCTCACCGCTTCGGCCAGCACCAGGCCTTGGGTCAGTTCGAGGTTGCGGGCCATGCGCGCCGCGTCGACTTCCAGACCGTCGGCCAGCAAACGCGCCTGTTGCAGCGAACCGGACACCAGGCAGCAGATCTCCGGCAAGGTTTCCCATTCGGCGTGCCACAAACCGAGGCTGCGTTCGTGCTCCTGCGGCATCGCGCTGAACAGCGTCGACACCAGCCCCGGCACCCGCGTGGCCGCGCCGATCAGCACCGCCGCGCCGACTGGATTGCGTTTGTGCGGCATGGTCGACGAACCACCCTTGCCCGGTGCGGCGGGCTCGAACACTTCCGCCGCTTCGGTCTGCATCAACAGGCTGATGTCGCGGCCGAATTTGCCGAGGCTGCCGGCGATCAGGCCAAGCACCGCGCCGAACTCGACGATGCGGTCACGCTGGGCGTGCCACGGTTGCTCGGGCAGGGTCAGTTGCAGTTCCTCGGCCAAGGCTTCGGCAATCGGCAACGCCTGTTCCCCCAGCGCCGCGAGCGTGCCGGAGGCGCCACCGAATTGCAGCACCAGCAGCCGTGGCTTCAGTTGTTGCAGACGCTGACGGCTGCGCGTCACGGCGCCCAACCAACCGGCGATTTTCATCCCGAGGGTCACTGGCGTCGCGTGTTGCAGCCAGGTGCGCCCGGCCAGCGGCGTGGCGGCGAAACGTTGTGCCTGAGCGGCGAGCGAGTCGGCCAGTTGTGCCAGTTGGTTTTCGATCAGCGCCAGCGCCTGGCGCAATTGCAAGACCAGCCCGGAATCCATCACGTCCTGGCTGGTCGCACCCAGATGCACATAGCGCTCGGCCTCGGCATCGCTCGAGGCGATCTGCTTGCCCAAGGCCTTGACCAGTGGAATCGCCGAATTGCCGGCCGTGGCAATCGCCTCGCCCAGCGCCGCGAAGTCATACAGGCCCGCGTCGCACGCTGCGGCAATCGGTGCCACGGCCGATGAAGGAATCAGCCCGACCCGCGCCTCGGCCCGGGCCAGCGCCGCTTCGAAATCAAGCATCGCCTGCACCCGGCCCTGATCGCAGAACACTTCGCGCATATCGCGGGCGGTGAAGTAGGCATCGAACAATTGATTGCCCGGTCGCTGAGTCATAAACAGTCCTTGCCGGCGCGGGCCTCGCAGCCCGCGCACATGGGTTTACAGATCGTGGTGCAAATACTTCGCCTGCTTGGGCAAACGCAGGCTGAACAGGAAAGCCACCGCCATCATCGCCGTGACGTACCAGTAGAAGGCGTTTTCCATGCCGCCAGCCTTGAGGCTCAAGGCAACGAATTCCGCCGAACCGCCGAAGATTGCATTCGCCACCGCGTAAGCCAGGCCGACACCAAGCGCGCGGACTTCCGGCGGGAACATCTCGGCTTTCACCAGCCCGCTGATCGAGGTGTAGAAACTGACGATCGCCAGCGCCAGGGTGATCAGCACGAAGGCGAGGAACGGGCTACTGATGCTTTTCAGGCTGAGCAGAATCGGCACGGTGAACACCGTGCCGAGGACGCCGAACCAGAGCATCGAATTACGCCGGCCGATCTTGTCGGCGAGCATGCCGAACAGCGGCTGCATGCACATATACAGGAACAGCGCGCCGGTCATGATGTAGCTGGCGGTCTTGGCGTGCATCCCGGCGGTGTTCACCAGGTATTTCTGCATGTAGGTGGTGAAGGTGTAGAAAATCAGCGAGCCGCCAGCGGTGTAGCCGAGCACGGTGATGAACGCCGCTTTGTGATCGCGAAACAGTGCAGTGATGCTGCCGGCGTCTTTGTGTGCGCGGGTTTCTTTGTTGGTGGTTTCCTTCAGCGAACGACGCAGGAACAGCGAAATCAGCGCCGCCACCGCACCGACCACGAATGGAATCCGCCAGCCGTAGGCACGCAGGTCTTCTTCAGTGAGGAACTGTTGCAGCACCACCACCAGCGACACCGCCAGCAGTTGTCCGCCAATCAGCGTCACGTACTGGAACGAAGCGAAGAATCCGCGCTGGCCCTTGAGCGCGACTTCGCTCATGTAAGTCGCGGTGGTGCCGTACTCGCCGCCGACCGACAGACCTTGCAGCAAACGCGCAAACAGCAACAGCACTGGCGCCCAGACGCCGATGTCCTTGTAGGTCGGCAAACAGGCGATCAGCAACGAGCCGAAGCACATCATCAGAATCGAGATGAGCATCGAGTTCTTGCGCCCGTGCTTGTCAGCGACCCGGCCGAAAATCCAGCCACCAATCGGCCGCATCAGGAACCCGGCGGCGAATACGCCAGCGGTGTTGACCAGTTGCACAGTGGGGTTATCGGAAGGGAAGAACGCCGGGGCAAAATAGATCGCGCAGAAGGCGTAGACGTAGAAGTCGAACCATTCGACGAGGTTGCCGGAGGAAGCGCCGACGATGGCGAAGATGCGCTTGCTGCGCTCTTCGCCGGTGTAGTGAGAGGTGGTGGTTGTCATTGTTTTTTCACTCGATAGGGACAGTCACAGTCTAGACATACTTTGCAACAGTCCCGTTCCACATCGGATCTTCACCCACGTCTGGATCAGCCTTTGTGGCGAGGGGATTTATCCCCGCTCGAGTGCGAAGCACTCGCAAATCAGATACACGCGGTTCATCTGAATACCGCGCCGACTGGTTTTTGGGGCTGCTTCGCAGCCCAGCGGGGATAAATCCCCTCACCACAGGGACTCTGTCCTACAGGGGATTTGGGGTGTTCTCTCAATAATCGAAGAACACCGTCTCGGCATCGGTGCCCTGCAGAACCACATTCCACTGGTAAACACCCGACGCATCCGCCTTGGCCAGCAACGTCTGGCGACGCTCCGCCGGCACGCACTCGAGCAACGGGTCAGCAACGTTTGCCGGTTCGCCCTCGAAATAAATCCGCGTCAGCAAATGCTTGACCAGACCACGGGCAAACACCAGCACCACCAGATGCGGCGCTTGGGTCGAGCCTTTCAACCCCGGCACGGTGCCCGGTTTGATCGTGGTGAAACGGAAGCGCCCTTCAGCGTCCACCGGTACCCGGCCAAAGCCTTCGAAATTCGGGTCGAGCGGTTTGTCCTGCTGATCTTCCGGGTGGTCGTACTTGCCGGCGGCGTTGGCCTGCCAGACTTCGAGCATGGCGTCGTTGACGACATCGCCATTGCCATCCACCACTTGGCCGGTGATTGCCACGCGCTCGCCGAGGGTCAGCTCGTTGGCCAGGGTTTCGCGGTTCAGCCAGGTCAGGCCGATGTGGTAATACGGCCCGACGGTGTGGGACGTGGTCGCATAGAGCGTCATCTTATTTCTCCATCGGCGTGGCTTCACGGCCGCGCAGCACGATGTCCCAGCGGTAACCGAGGGCGTAGGACGGAATGGTTTTTTCCAGATCGAAACTGGCGATCAGGCGTTCCTTGGCCGAAGTGTCCGGCACGCAGTTGTAGATCGGGTCATACGCCAGCAGCGGATCACCGGGGAAGTACATCTGCGTGACCAGACGCGTAAGAATGCTCGGCCCAAACAGGGAAAAGTGGATGTGCGCCGGGCGCCAGGCGTTGTGGTGGTTGCCCCACGGATAGGCGCCGGGCTTGATGGTCTGGAACTGGTACCAGCCATCGGCATCGGTGACGGTGCGGCCGGTGCCGGTGAAGTTCGGGTCCAGCGGCGCGTCGTGCAGGTCGCGGGCATGGTTGTAGCGGCCGGCGGCGTTGGCCTGCCAGATCTCCACCAGAATCCCCGGCACCGGCAGGCCGTCTTCGTCGAGCACGCGGCCGTGAATGATGATGCGCTCGCCCAGCGGCTCGCCGTCGTGCTGCGCGGTGAGGTCATTGTCCTTCTCGGCAACGTGTTCGGCACCGATGGTCGGCCCGGTGATTTCCGACAGCGAGTGCGGCAGGTGCACCAACGGCTTGGACGGCGAGCGCAGGTTGGTGGATTGATACGTCGGGTGCAGGTAGTCAGGCTGAGTGCCTGCCTGTGGGCGACGGTAACCAGGCTTGTCAGTCATTTCGCTTTCCTCAGTTCTTGTAAGTGCCGCAGCGCGTCAGACACGTTCGATGGCTAGGGCCAGACCCTGGCCGACACCGACGCACATGGTCGCCAGACCTTTCTTGCCGCCAGTCTTTTCCAGATGATGCAGGGCGGTCAGCACCAGCCGCGCACCGCTCATGCCCAACGGGTGACCGAGGGCAATCGCGCCGCCATTCGGGTTGACCTGCGGCGCATCGTCGGCCAGACCCAACTCGCGCAGCACCGCCAAGCCTTGGCTGGCAAACGCTTCGTTGAGTTCGATCACGTCGAAATCGCTGACCGCCACGCCGAGGCGCTCGGTCAGTTTGCGCACCGCCGGCACCGGGCCGATGCCCATCACCCGTGGTGCGACGCCGGCGCTGGCCATGCCGAGCACTTTTGCGCGAGCAGTCAGGCCGTGTTTTTTCACCGCTTCGGCTGACGCCAGAATCAGCGCAGCAGCACCATCATTGACCCCGGAGGCATTGCCGGCGGTGACGGTTTTGTCCGCGCCGTTGACCGGTTTCAACTTGGTCAACGCTTCAATCGTGGTATCGGCGCGCGGATGTTCGTCCTGGCTGACCACGGTTTCGCCCTTCTTGTGGGCAATCCGTACTTCAACAATTTCTTCGGCGAAGTAACCGGCGGCCTGCGCGGCGGCGGTACGTTGCTGACTGCGCAAGGCAAAGGCGTCCTGATCTGCGCGCGAAACCTTGTAGTCGTCGGCGACGTTGTCAGCGGTCTGCGGCATGGCATCTACGCCGTACTGCGCCTTCATCAGCGGGTTGATGAAACGCCAGCCGATGGTGGTGTCTTCCAGTTTCATGTTGCGCGAGAACGCCGCGTCGGCCTTGCCCATCACGAATGGCGCGCGGGACATCGACTCAACGCCACCGGCAATTGCCAACTCCATCTCGCCACTGGCGATGGCGCGGAATGCCGTACCGATCGCGTCCATGCCCGAAGCGCAGAGGCGATTGAGCGTAACGCCGGGCACGCTGTCCGGCAGACCCGCCAGCAGCAGCGCCATGCGCGCAACGTTGCGGTTGTCTTCGCCGGCCTGGTTGGCGCAGCCGAGGAACACCTCATCGACGGCATTCCAGTCCACCGATGGATTGCGCTCCATCAGGGCCTTGATCGGCACGGCGGCCAGGTCGTCGGCGCGCACGGCGGACAATGCGCCACCGAAGCGGCCAATGGGGGTGCGAATCGCGTCGCAGATATACACGTCACGCATCATGCTTCTCCCGGTGCCTGACCGTGGGCGGCAGCGGTGCGCGCTTCAAGATCACGCAGCGCCGTCAGCTCGACTTCGGTCGGCTCAGCGGTGGTTTCAACAGAGTCGGCAAAACGGATCGCCCAACCGGTGGCGGCGACCACTTGCTCGCGGGTCACGCCCGGATGCAGCGCGGTGACCACAAATTCGTGGGTGCCCTCCTCCGGTTCCATGATGCACAGGTCGGTGATGATCCCCACCGGCCCGGCGCCCGGCAGGCCGAGACGTTTACGCGAATCGCCGCCCTCGCCGTGACCGACCGAGGTGATGAAATCGAGTTTGTCGACAAACGAACGCGCCGACTGTTTAAGGATGATCAGCACGCTTTTCGCCGAACCGGCAATCTCCGGCGCGCCACCGGCACCCGGCAGGCGCACTTTCGGCGCGTGGTAGTCGCCGACCACGGTGGTGTTGATGTTGCCGAAACGGTCGACCTGCGCGGCGCCGAGGAAGCCAACGTCGATGCGCCCGCCCTGCAACCAATAGCGAAAAATCTCACCGGTCGGCACCACGGTGTCGGCGGTCTCGGCCAGCTCACCGTCACCGATGGACAGCGGCAGTACGCTCGGCTTAGCGCCAATCGGGCCGGATTCGTAAATCAGCACCACGTCCGGCGATGAAGTCAGGCGCGCGAGGTTGGCGGCTTTCGATGGCAGGCCGATGCCGACGAAGCATACCGAGCCGTTCTTCAGGCGCCGGGCCGCCGCGACGGTCATCATTTCATTGGTGGTGTAAGTCATTACTTGGCCTCCGAAGCAGCGGCCAATTTGGCCTGGAATTCGCTGAAGTCAGCGCAGCCATGGATGTATTCGTTGATCCACGCGGTAAACGTCTCACGGTCGCGAGCGATCGGGTCCCACGCCTGATAGAAACGATTGTCACGCTCGGTGTAACCGTGGGCGTAGGACGGATGCGCGCCGCCCGGCACGTGGCAGACCGCGCTCAAGGCCCAGGTCGGCAGTACGCAAGCGTTCATCGGTGCGTTGAGGTCATCGACGATCTCTTCCACCGTGACGATGCAGCGCTTGGCCGCCAGCGCGGCTTCTTTCTGCACACCGAGAATGCCCCAGAGCAGCACGTTGCCTTTGCGGTCGGCCTTTTGCGCGTGGATCACGGTGACGTCCGGGCGCACCGATGGCACTGCCGCCAGCACTTCGCCGGTGAACGGACAGGTCACGGTTTTGATCAGCGGATTAACCTTCGGCAGGTCGGAACCGGCGTAGGCACGCAGCACCGCGAACGGCAGCCCGGACGCGCCGGCGACGTAGGCGTTGGCGAGGTCGGCGTGGCTGTGTTCTTCGATTTCCAGCGCGTGTGGCCACTGCTTTTCGACCGCGTCACGCAGACGGTGCAGCGAACCCACACCCGGGTTGCCGCCCCAGGAGAAAATCAGTTTGCGCGCGCAACCGGCGCCGATCAGTTGGTCGTAGATCAGGTCAGGCGTCATCCGCACCAGCGTCAGATCTTTCTTGCCTTGACGAATGATTTCATGACCCGCTGCCGTAGGGATCAGGTGAGTGAAGCCTTCGAGGGCGACGGTATCGCCGTCGTTGACGAATTGCTTCACCGCGTCGTGCAGCGAAAGGATCTCAGCCATGGAGCGGGCTCCTGTTCTTGTAAGGAATCGCCAGTGATAAAAAGGCGCGAGGTTCAGCGCCGGAGTCACTGAAGATTAAGCTCGGGAAAATCGCCAAACAATCCGATAATCGACTGAGTGTTCGTTTATCGAACGGATTGTTGTTCAGCTAACAATCAGATCAAAAGCTTCGCGAGCAGGCTCGCTCCCATCTTGGAATGCATTCCAGAATGTGGGAGCGAGCCTGCTCGCGAAGGGGCCAGCCTGTTCAATAACGATCTGCGCCCGACTCAGGTCGCATCCGCATGACTGACCATGCCCTTGATCAACACCGCCGCCGTCGCCAACCCCGCCGGGATCACCAGCGCGGTCAGCACTTGCTCGAAATTCCAGCCCAGGCCGAGCAAGGTTGCGCCCATCCACGCGCCGAGGATCGCGCCAAAGCGGCCGATGCCGAGCATCCACGACACCCCGGTCGCACGGCCCTGGGTCGGGTAGAAGCGCGCTGCCAATGACGGCATCGCCGATTGCGCGCCGTTGACGCACATGCCTGCGACCAGCACCAGCGTCGCCAGCAAGGTGATGTTGCCCAGGCTTTGCCCTACCGCGTAGGCAAACACCCCGGCCAGCAGGTAGAAAATGCCGATGACCTTGTGCGGATTGAAGCGGTCCATCGCCCAGCCCACCCCGACCGCGCTCAACACCCCACCAAACTGAAACAACGCACCGATGAACGCGGCCTGTTCCATGCTCGCGCCGCTGTCGCGCATCAGCGTCGGCAGCCAACTGGTCAGCAGGTAGACGATCACCAGGCCCATGAAATAGGTCAGCCACAACAGCAGCGTGCCGGTGCTGTAAGTGCCGGAGAAAATCACTGCGAAAACGTTACGCGCCTTGACGGTTTTCTGTTCCGGCACGCTGAAGCTCGCGGCCTGGGCGACGGTAACCGGGTCGATCGGTGCCAAGGTCTTGCGAACTTTGTCGGTGCCGCGGTTGCGTACCACCAGGTAGCGCGCCGATTCCGGCAGCCAGAACACCAATACCACCGCGAGGATCAGCGGCAGGATCCCGCCGATCATCAACAGCGCGTGCCAGCCGAACGCCGGGATCAGTTTTGCCGAGATGAAACCGCCGCCGGCCATGCCGAGGTTGAAGCCGCAGAACATGCTGGTCACCAGCAGCGACTTCTTGCGCTCCGGGGTGTATTCCGAGAGCAGCGTCGTGGCGTTGGGCATGCCCGCGCCGAGACCGAGGCCGGTGAGGAAGCGCAACACCAGCAGTTGTTCAACGTTGGTGCTGTAAGCCGAGGCCAGGCTGAAGCCGCCGAACAGAATCACCGCACCAACGAGTACGACTTTGCGCCCGAAGCGGTCAGCCAAAGGGCCGGAGCCGAGGGCGCCGAAGACCATGCCGATCAGCGCGGCACTCATCACCGGGCCGAGGCTGGCGCGATCAATGCCCCAGTCTTGCGACAGCGCCGGGGCGATGAAGCCCATGGCGGCGGTGTCGAGGCCGTCGAGAAATACGATCAGGAAACACAGGATCACCACTCGCCACTGATAGCGCGAGATCGGTTGGGCGTTGATAAAGGTCTGCACATCGAGGCAGTTACCCACAGCGGACTGAGGCTGGTTCATTATTTTTATTCCACGCAAAAAACGCAGTCGAACGGCGGCCGGCCAAAGGAAGGCACGGTCACAAGAATAGAAGGTTGTTATCAGGCGTTGCGGTGAACCCGGCAACAACGGGTGGGATACGGACAGTCGGGGAGCGAGCGCATGGTGAGTTGCCTCTTGTCATTATTATGGGGTCGACAGTCCGGCGAGCTCATTCACATCAGCGCCGGATGACGCTGCCGCGACATTAATGATCCGAGGGTTTTAGCGTCAATTCGATAAACGCAACACTGTGCGTTTATCGAACAGCTTCCTCAGGCGAACAACTGCGCACTGAGGTCGCGGCTGGCGCTGAGCAGGCCGGGCAAGAAGCGCTGCTCCAACTCGGCGCGACTGACCCGCCCGGCATGGGTGCTGACATTCAGCGCGGCGACCACTTGCCCGGAGGCGTCGTAAACCGGCACGGCGATCGAACGCAGGCCCTGTTCCAGTTCCTGATCGACAATGCACCAGCCCTGCTGACGCACCTGCTGCAAACATTCGAGCAACGCGTCCGGGGTATGAATGGTGCGGCTGGTCTTGGCCACCAGTTCGGCGTGGTCGAGGTATTCGCCCAGGGAGGTGTCATCCAGTGCCGCTAGCAGAATCCGCCCCATCGACGTGCAATACGCCGGCAACCGCCCACCGACGGAAAGGTCGACCGAGATCAATCGCTGAGTGGTCGCCGAACGTGCGATATAGAGAATGTCATCGCCCTCCAGCGTCGCCATGTTGCAGGCTTCGTGCAATTGCTCGCTCATACGGTCGAGATACGGCTGTGCGGAAACGGCCAGCGGGGTTGAGGACAGATAGGCGTGGCCGAGGGTCAGCACTTTCGGCAGCAGCGAATAGGTGCGCCCGTCGGTGGTGGCGTAGCCGAGCTTGATCAGCGTGTGCAGACAACGGCGCACGGCGGCGCGGGGAATTTCCGTGCGATGACTGATCTGCGCGATGGTCAGGTGGCGTTTACGTTCCTGAAACGCCTGCACCACCGCCAGACCACGGGCCAAGGACGTCATGAAATCCGGATCACCGGTCAGCGCCTGAATGCGCTTGGCCGGCGAAGCGACGATGGGCGGCGCCACCGACGTGAAGGAGTTGCGCATTTGATCGTTCATTTCTTGTCCTTGTCCGGCACGCATCGATGCCTAGTCAAACGGCTCGCCGCGCGATGCACAAGCATCGCGGCGCCAACATTGGGCGATTATCGAACCGCCGACCGATAATCGCAATCCAGCCGCCCGCCCTCCTCTTCATCCTTGAGGCAGCTTTAGCGATTCTGCTCGCAACTTAGTTGTTCCAGTTAATGGCGCCAAAAACAGAACGCCTGTTCTATAACGCGGTCTTTACACTTAACTAGCGGTAAAAGTTGCCGGTAACAAAACCCTCACACATTCAGAACTGTTTTTAACTTGGCAAAGATAGTCATTCCCGAATCGGCCGCTATAATGCACCCTAGTCGCGGCGCTTTAATCAAAAGCCCGTGACTTGCTGAGACGAGGTCCTTCGTCTCAGCTCCGGCCAGCGCCCGGCGCCCATCACACATGCAACGCCAGCGCTCGCTGAAACAGGAAACTGATGCTGCGTCAGTTTTTATCTGGTGCCGTAGCCGCCTGTAACACGGAAGTCTTGATCGCCTCTGCAATGTCTCCGCGCCTGATCGGGCTGTGGATGACTGGCGGGTTCGCTCAATTGACTCGTTGCAGTGTGTTTCACCGGATATTCAATTCAACTCATACAGGTAGCACCGTGACGAAAGACGAACTGCGCGCGGAACTAGAGCGCCAGGAACAACGTTACAAGGAAGTTTACGGCGGGGAAGTCACCACCTACGCCGCTCAGCCGGAACCGGAACGCAAGGCATGGCGCAAGCGCCCTACTGTTCAGGATCAGGTGTTCAAGCAGGAAATCGAAAAGATCGAAAAGGAACTCAAAGCCGAAGAGCCATGAGCCACGGCGGTTGAGCATTCGAAAGTCGGCGTCCACCTGAGCCACAGCGCGGTGGAAGACGACACCTCGCGCGCCCGCTAACCGCGGGCAGCGGCTGCATCGCTGTTCTGCGGCTTATGAACGAGCGTCCCACAGGTTTCAGAGATATTTCAGACAAGCGTTTGAGCCTTTGCGATGTCTGAAAAAACGGCTCGAAAATATAGTTTATTCAATAAAATCAAGTAGTTGAAAAACCCTGCGTGCTGCTTGGTTTTCACGCCCTGCAACAAATTAAATCGAAGAAGGGTGTGACCAGTGAGCAGACGGGGCATCGATTTCCTGTCTTTTCTGGCATAATCGCGCCCCCTTACGACCGGGTCAGAAAACCTTCATGATCGATTTATTCAGCGGACTGGATGCTTGGGTGCTTGTGAGCCTCTTGCTCGCCCTGACGTTTGTCCTCGCCTTCGAGTTCATCAATGGATTTCATGACACCGCTAACGCGGTAGCCACTGTTATCTACACCAAAGCCATGCCGCCACACCTGGCGGTGTTCTTTTCCGGTGTGTTCAATTTCCTCGGCGTGCTGCTGGGCGGCGTTGGCGTGGCTTATGCCATCGTCCACCTGCTGCCGGTTGAACTGCTGATCAATGTGAACACCGGCCATGGCCTGGCGATGGTGTTCTCGTTGCTCGCCGCGGCAATCGCCTGGAATTTGGGCACCTGGTACTTCGGTATCCCGGCTTCCAGCTCGCACACCCTGATCGGCTCGATCCTCGGCGTCGGTCTGGCCAACGCGCTGATCAACGACATTCCGTTGAGAGATGGCGTGAACTGGCAGAAAGCGATCGACATCGGCGCCTCGCTGGTGTTCTCGCCGATGGCCGGCTTCCTCATCGCCGCGCTGGTGCTGATCGGCCTGAAATGGTGGCGCCCGCTGTCGAAGATGCACAAGACGCCGGAACAGCGCCGCAAGATCGACGACAAAAAGCACCCGCCGTTCTGGAACCGTCTGGTCCTGGTGATCTCGGCCATGGCCGTGAGCTTCGTGCACGGTTCCAACGACGGCCAGAAAGGCATCGGCCTGATCATGCTGGTGCTGATCGGTATCGTCCCGGCGCAGTTCGTACTCGATCTGAACAGCACCACCTACCAGATCGAACGCACCCGCGACGCGACCCTGCACCTGAGCCAGTTCTACCAGCGCAACGCCGATTCGCTGGGTGAGTTCCTGGCCCTGGGCAAGAGCGTGGAAGGCGACCTGCCGGAGAAGTTCCGCTGCAACCCGCAGCAGACCGAACCGACCATCACCGCCCTGCTGCATACCCTCAAAGGTGTAGCGGACTACCATTCGCTGTCGTCGGACAGCCGCATCGAAGTGCGTCGCTACCTGCTCTGCCTGGACGACACGGCGAAGAAAGTCGGCAAATTGCCTGGCCTGGAAGCCCGTGAAAAGGCTGACCTCGACAAGCTGCGCAAAGACCTGACCACCACCACTGAATACGCCCCGTTCTGGGTGATTCTGGCGGTCGCCCTGGCACTGGGCCTGGGCACCATGGTCGGCTGGAAGCGTGTGGTGCTGACCATTGGCGAGAAGATCGGCAAGCAGGGCATGACCTATTCCCAGGGCATGTCGGCGCAGATCACCACCGCCAGCCTGATCGGCATGGCCAACATTTTCAGCCTGCCGGTGTCGACCACTCATGTGTTGTCTTCGGGTGTGGCCGGGACCATGGTTGCCAACAAGAGCGGCCTGCAGGGTGGCACGGTCAAGACTATTCTGCTGGCCTGGGTGTTGACCTTGCCTGCGACCGTGGCGCTGTCGGCCGGGTTGTTCTGGTTGGCTTCGAAGGCTTTGGGTAGTTGATCGATTGTTGCTTGTGAAGGAGGCGCGATTCTTTGGAATCGCGCCTTTTTTGTTTTTTGGATTGGGGGGCATATCCGTTGCTGCGGGTGCTGCCGCTGGCGGTTTCGCTCTTACAGCGAGTCACCTTTTCCAAACGCCGAAAAGGTAACCCAAAAGGCTTTGCCCCGGCGTACGGCCCGCTCGCTGGGGCTCGGGGTACCTTCGTTACGGGACCGATCCGGGCGCAGCGGCTCCGGTTGGCTTCGCTGCACCTACACTCGCTGTGTACGACTGCGTCGTACGGTCGCTACGCTCCCACCCCCGGATCGATCCCGTAACGAAGCCTGCCGAAGGGGCAAAAGATCAAAAGCAAAAGCCAAAGCCAGATCAAGAGCCCCTCACCCTAGCCCTCTCCCAGAGGGAGAGGGGACTGACCGAGGTGTTTGGGCGAAACACGCCGACTTGCGATACCGAGTCGAATGCAGGTTTTGAACACCGCAAAAATCGGCTCCCTCTCCCTCGGGAGAGGGCTGGGGTGAGGGGCGAATCCACCGAAAATCTCAAGCCATGCGACGCTTCTAACCACTCAACAATGAGCGCAAGCTCGAGTGCTTTTGATCTACGGGCGACGTCGGAAGGCTGAGTGGAGGGATTGATCCGGGCGTGGGAGCGCAGCGACCGTCTGGCGCAGCCAGACACAGCGGAAGGAGGTGCAGCGAAGCAAACCGTAGCCGCTGCGCCCGGATCAGTCCCGGAGCGAAGGGACCCGAGCCTGCGAGGGCCGAACGCAGGAGCTAGCGTTTTTTGCTTACTTTTTTAGGCGCTTGTAAAAAGTAAGTCGCCGTCAGGCGAAACCGCCAGCAGCCGCTACCGAAGCAATGGATATACCCCCAAAACCCCAACAGCCTGGTCGGCCCAAAGGCCGCCAAGGCCGCCAAGGCCGCCAAGGGACAAAAAAAAGGGGCAACCGAAGTCGCCCCAAAATGCCTTGCGTGCCCATCAATCCAGAAGAACTCACTTGCGCCGCTTATGCGCATCCTTCCAGATAAAAAATCCAAACCCTGCAAAAAACAGCACCATGAGCCCCACCGTGAGAACCCCGGCAAACACCACGTTATCGAAAAACATGACTGACCTCCCGGCCCTGCTTTGCTTTGCTTTGCTGCGATGGATTCAAATTAACAAACACACAGGCGCACATATTGACCAGGATCAATATCCGCAACGTTGAGAAATAAAGGAGGGGAAATAACTGATCTGCATCAACCAATGCAGCGGGAGATCAACGCTTTTTCGGCTTGTTCTTCGACTTTTTCTTGGCTTTTCCCAACGGCATCGCCTGCTCGAAAGCCTGGCGCACTTCGTTCAGGCGCTTCTCGTTGAGGTCATGCACTCGCTTGGCGCGTTCAGTGCTGAGGTCGATCAGTTTGTCGTCTTGGCTCATGGCATCCGGCACATCGCAGAAGAGATCACAGCTGCCGTCACCGACAGGATTGCGCCAATCATGCCGCTTGGCGCAGGCGCTGACCAGTCGCTGCTCAAATCTCGATATCAACCCACAAGCCCTGACGCGGCTGATCGTCAATCAACGGCACCACCGGCACGGTGTTATCGGCATTGAGCTCAGTGCCCGGCACGGCCAGATGCTCTTCCGGATCCTCATCGGCCTCGCGACGTCGGCGGTCACGTTCCTGTTGGCGGCGCTGTTCTTCTCGCGCCAGCAGGCGATCCTCTTCCGGATCACGCTTCTGCAGGTCGATCGTGCTTTCGTTGGAGCTTTCCTGCACCGGCACCACCGGCGGGATGTCCGGCCGCTGGCGGATCGGATCCTGCTGGGAAGTGATCGGCACGGCGCTCAAGGGGAGCATCGGTGGCAACATATAAAGGTCTCCTGTCTGCAGGCTATCGGCTGGGGTGCAGGCGCCTTGAGCCGCCTGTCGTAATTGTGTGATGCACCTCGCACCTGTAGGAGCTGCCGCAGGCTGCGATCCTTATCAGACAGCTCAAACCTGAAGGGTTCTCAAAGATCAAAAGATCGCAGCCTGCGGCAGCTCCTACCCCAGTATTTCTTTGGCCTCAGGGTCGCATTCCGTTAAGATAGCCCGCTTTTTCAAGGTGGGAGTCAGGCAGCATGGCGCAGCAGTATCAACCGGGGCAACGCTGGATCAGTGACAGCGAAGCAGAGCTTGGTTTAGGCACCGTTCTGGCACAGGACGGCCGCTTGCTGACCGTGCTTTACCCGGCCACTGGCGAAACCCGCCAGTACGCGCTACGGAATGCGCCCCTGACCCGCGTGCGGTTCTCGCCGGGCGACTCCATCACCCATTTCGAAGGCTGGAAGATGACCGTGCAGCAGGTCGACGATGTCGACGGGCTGATGGTCTATCACGGCCTCAACGGGCAGAACGAAGTCGTCACCCTGCCGGAAACCCAGCTGTCGAACTTCATTCAGTTCCGTCTGGCCAGCGACCGTCTGTTCGCCGGGCAGATCGACCCGCTGCCGTGGTTCTCCCTGCGCTACAACACCCTTGAACACACCAGCCGTCAGTTGCAGTCCTCACTTTGGGGGCTGGGCGGCGTGCGTGCGCAACCTATCGCGCACCAGCTGCACATCGCCCGCGAAGTCGCCGACCGTATCGCCCCGCGCGTATTGCTGGCGGACGAAGTGGGTCTGGGTAAAACCATCGAGGCCGGTCTGGTCATCCATCGCCAACTGCTCTCGGGCCGCGCCAATCGCGTGCTGATTCTGGTCCCGGAAAACCTCCAGCATCAGTGGCTGGTGGAGATGCGCCGCCGTTTCAATCTGCAGGTCGCGCTGTTCGACGAAGAACGCTTTATCGAAAGCGATGCCACCAACCCGTTCGAAGACACGCAACTGGCGCTGGTCGCGCTGGAGTGGCTGGTCGACGACGAGAAGGCGCAGGACGCCTTGTTCGCTGCCGGTTGGGACCTGATGGTGGTCGACGAAGCGCATCACCTGGTCTGGCATGAAGACAAGGCCAGCGCGGAATATTCGCTGGTCGAGCAACTGGCCGAAGTGATTCCCGGCGTGCTGCTGCTCACCGCCACCCCGGAACAACTCGGTCAGGACAGCCACTTCGCCCGTCTGCGCCTGCTTGACCCGAATCGTTTCCACGACCTGGCCGCGTTCCGCGCCGAGAGCGATAACTATCGCCCGGTCGCCGAAGCCGTGCAGGAACTGCTCGACAAGGGCCGTCTCTCGGCCGAAGCGCACAAGACCATTCACGGTTTCCTCGGCAACGAAGGCGAAGCCCTGCTCACCGCCGTCAACGATGGCGACACTGAAGCCAGCGCCCGCCTCGTCCGTGAGCTGCTCGATCGCCACGGCACCGGCCGCGTGCTGTTCCGTAATACCCGCGCCGCTGTGCAGGGTTTCCCGGAGCGCAAACTGCACCCGTACCCGCTGCCGTGCCCGGACGAATACCTCGAACTGCCGCTGGACGAACACGCCGAGCTGTACCCGGAAGTCAGCTTCCAGGCCCAGCCGGAAGCCAGTGAAGAAGAGCGCTGGTGGAAATTCGATCCGCGCGTCGAGTGGCTGATCGATCAGCTGAAAATGCTCAAGCGCACCAAGGTGCTGGTGATCTGCGCCCACGCCGAAACCGCGATGGACCTCGAAGACGCGTTGCGCGTGCGTTCCGGCATCCCGGCCACGGTGTTCCACGAAGGCATGAACATCCTCGAGCGTGACCGTGCCGCCGCCTACTTCGCCGACGAAGAGTTCGGCGCGCAAGTGCTGATCTGCTCGGAAATCGGCAGTGAGGGTCGCAACTTCCAGTTCGCTCATCATCTGGTGCTGTTCGATCTGCCGTCGCACCCGGACCTGCTCGAGCAGCGCATCGGTCGTCTCGACCGGATCGGCCAGAAACACATCATCGAACTGCACGTGCCGTACCTGGAAACCAGCCCGCAAGAGCGCCTGTTCCAGTGGTACCACGAAGCACTCAACGCTTTCCTCAACACCTGCCCGACCGGCAACGCCTTGCAGCATCAGTTCGGCCCACGCCTGCTGCCGCTGCTCGAAGAAGCCGATGACGGCGAGTGGCAAGCGCTGATCGACGAGGCACGCGCCGAGCGTGAGCGTCTCGAAGCCGAGCTGCACACCGGTCGCGACCGTCTGCTGGAATTGAATTCCGGCGGCGCTGGCGAAGGTGAAGCGCTGGTCGAGGCGATCCTTGAGCAGGACGATCAGTTCGCCCTGCCGATCTACATGGAAACCCTGTTCGACGCGTTCGGCATCGACAGCGAAGACCATTCGGAAAACGCCCTGATCCTCAAGCCGAGCGAGAAGATGCTCGACGCCAGTTTCCCGCTGGGCGACGACGAAGGCGTGACCATCACTTACGACCGCAATCAGGCGCTGTCGCGCGAAGACATGCAGTTCATCACCTGGGAACACCCAATGGTGCAGGGCGGCATGGATCTGGTGCTGTCCGGTTCGATGGGCAACACCGCCGTCGCGCTGATCAAGAACAAGGCGCTGAAACCAGGCACCGTGTTGCTGGAATTGCTCTACGTCAGCGAAGTGGTCGCACCGCGCTCGCTGCAACTGGGTCGCTACCTGCCACCGGCGGCGCTGCGTTGCCTGCTCGATGCCAATGGCAACGACTTGTCGCCACGGGTGTCGTTCGAAACCCTCAACGATCAGCTGGAAAGCGTGCCCCGCGCAAGCGCCAACAAGTTCATCCAGGCCCAGCGCGATCAGCTGACGCCACGGATCAACGCCGGCGAAGAAAAGATCGCCCCGCGTCACGCCGAGCGTGTGGCTGAAGCGCGCCGTCGTCTGGCCGCCGACACTGACGAAGAACTGGCGCGCCTGACCGCCTTGCAAGCGGTCAACCCGACCGTGCGCGACAGCGAACTGGAGGCGTTGCGCACTCAGCGTGAGCAGGGTCTGGCGATGCTCGACAAAGCGGCGCTGCGCCTGGAAGCGATTCGGGTGTTGGTAGCGGGCTAACCGCCCCGCTTCACCGCTGAAAACCAAGAGGCCCGCAGTGATGCGGGCCGATCGTTCCCACGCTCTGCGTGGGAACGATCATGTGGGAGCGAGCCTGCTCGCGAAAACGGTCAGGCAGTCGCCGCAGAAATTTCAGGCTCAACCACCGCCACCAACCCCTCCTTCATCCGCTGCGCATCGCGGACAAAACACCGCGACGCCAGAAACAGAAAGACCATGGTCAGGAACAGCGCCACCGGGATCAGGTACATCGCGTCGTGCAGGCCGACAGCCTTGAACGCTTCGGTCATCTGCTCAGCCCCTGCCGCCAGCATCGCCGTGTGCGCGAAGTGATCCGACAGCCCACCCACGACCACTGGCCCCAACCCGCCGCCGAGCAGATACAGACCGGCAAAGAACAACGCCATCGCCGTGGCCCGCAGGCGCGGTTCGACGACATCCTGAATCGCCGTGTACACGCAGGTATAGAAGTTGTACGCGAACAGCCAGCCAACGCTGAACACCGCGACGAAGACGCCGATCTCAATGCGCCCGGCATGCAGCGCCCAGGCTGTGCACAACGTCGAAATGATCAGACTGAACGCGGCAAACAGCAGCCGCCCACTGGCGAAGCGCTGGTGGATCTTGTCGGCGATCCAGCCGCCAAGGGTCAGCCCGACCAATCCCGTCACGCCAACGATGACACCGGTGGCCACCGCCGCCTCCTGCAACGGCATGAGGAAATAGCGCTGCAGCATCGGCACCAGAAACGAGTTGCAGGCATAGGTCGCGAAGTTGAAGCACAGCCCGGCCATCACTAGCCACAGGAAGGTCGGCACGGCGAGGACGCGGCGGATCGGTTTGTCGACTTTCTCTTGCGAGACCTGCACGGTTTCAGCCGCGCCGCGTTTCGGCTCTTTGATGAAGAACATGAACACCGCGAGGATCAGCCCCGGCACGGCGGCGATGAAGAACGGCGCGCGCCAGCTGTCGAAGGCCTTGACCATCGCGCCGATGGTGAAGAACGCCAGCAGCAGCCCCAGCGGCAGGCCAAGCATGAAAATACCCATCGCCCGCGCCCGACGGTGCGCCGGAAACAGATCGCCGATCAGCGAGTTGGCCGCTGGTGCATAACTGGCTTCGCCGATGCCGATGCCCATGCGCACGATCAAAAAGCTCCAGAAACTGCCGACCATACCGTTGACCGCAGTCAGCGCACTCCAGGTGGCCAGGCCCCAGCCCATCAGCTTGCTGCGTGAACCGGTGTCGGCCATGCGCCCGAGTGGCAGGCCGGCAATGGCGTAAACGATGGTGAACGCGGTGCCGATGATGCCCAGCTGAAAGTCGCTGAGGTGCCATTCCATGCGGATCGGTTCGATGATGATCGCCGGGATGGTGCGGTCGAAGAAATTGAACAGGTTGGCGAGGAACAGCAGGAACAGAATGCGCCAGGCATTCGCCGCTTGGGTCGAGTTCTGCATGGGTCCGTCTCTTTATTGTTATGAGGGCTTCACTGCCAGCGCGTCGAGCCCGGAACCTGCAATCTAGTCAGCCGCACGGGGGCTGTCTGTCATCATTCGTCAGCCTGATATCGACCCATCGCACTGTAACGAAACGTAAGCCCTTGATAAGTCTGGAATCCCCCGCCATACGGGGCTTTCGCGGCAAAATCCGGCGACAAAAAAATAGTTTCGCGCCCCCCTTCCCAACGCCATGGCAAAGTCTAGAATGGCCGCCGGATCCGTCCGGATCTTCCGATCAATCCCTTTGATACCCCCGCCCATGTCCGAAGCCAGTCCGTGTCTGAATTGCGGTGCCTGCTGTTCCCATTTTCGTGTGTCTTTTTTCTGGGGTGAGTGCTCATCCTCTGGCGGAACGGTGCCCGATGAACTGGTCGCGCAGATCACCCCGAGCCGGGTGGCAATGATCGGCACCGATCGCAAACCGGCGCGTTGCATGTCCCTGGCGGGTGAGGTCGGCAGTGCCGTGGCCTGCACGATCTATGACAAGCGCTCGAGTACGTGTCGTGAGTTCGAGGCATCGTGGGAGAACGGCGAACACAATCCGGACTGCGACAAGGCCCGCGCTGCCCACGGCCTGCCGCCCTTGCCGCCACACTGGAATGATCTGCCGCTGGAGCGCATTGCCTAGCCTTAGCGCAAATCGCTATGAGGCTAATGGCAAAATCATTACCACCAATGTGCCACTACGCCTTGCAGCGTGAAAACCGCCTCTATACTCCATCCATTCGCCTGCGTTGATTGACGCACGGGCCAGATGAATCCGAGACGGGGCATGCTATGGAGTGGCTTGGTTTGCAGTTTGTTGCCGAGCTGCCGGCGAGCGGGCAGATTCTCCTCGATTGCAGCCACAACCCTTTGTTGGTGATGGTGGCCTATCTGGTCGCCTGCGCGGCGAGCTTCGCCACCCTGGACATGGCAGAGCGCCTGGTGCATGCCGAAGATCCGGGGTCGCGGCGAATCTGGCGCTGGATCGGCGCGACCTGCCTGGCCGGCGGCATCTGGGCCATGCACTTCATCGGCATGTTGGCCTTCCAGACCCCCATCGATATTCAGTACGACCTCGGCATCACCCTCTTGTCGTTACTGATCGCCCTGCTCGCCTCGTGGCTGGCCATGCATACCCTCAGTGAGGTGCAGCCGAGCGCGTTGCATTGCCTCAAGACCGCATGTGTCATCGGTTTGGGCATCGCCGGCATGCATTACGTCGGCATGGCCGCGATGAAGTCGAGCGCCACCGCCTACTATCAGCCAGGGCTGTTCGCGCTGTCGGTGCTGATTGCCATCGGCGCCAGTTTCACTGCGCTGTGGGTAGCCCGCTATTTGAGCGAAGGCAGCGGCGTCGCGCATCAATTGCTCAAGTACAGCGCGGCGCTGATTCTCGGTGCCGGCATCATCAGCATGCACTTCACCGGCATGGCTGCGCTGGATCTGGTGCTTCCCGAAGGTGCCCTGGCAGCGAGCGGCAGTGAAACCGGGCATTTGCAACTGGGCCTGACCGTGGCGCTGATCATCCTGTTGATTCTCGGCAGTGCGATCAGCGCCGCCCTCGCCGACAAGAAACTGCAGAACAAGGAAAACGACCTGCGCCGGGTCAACGCCTTGCTCAGCCAACTCGATCAGGCGCGCATGTCCCTGCAGCAAGCGGCCAATTACGACGCGCTGACCAATCTGATCAACCGCCGTGGTTTCAACCAGATGTTCGCCGAAAAACTCAGCCAGAAAACCAGCGAGGGCGGCATGCTCGCGGTGATGTTTCTCGACATCGACCACTTCAAGCGCATCAACGATAGCCTCGGCCATGATGCCGGTGACGCGCTGCTCAAAGTCATCGCCCAACACATCAAGAGCTCAGTGCGCAGCCATGAAGACGTGGTCGCGCGTTTTGGCGGCGACGAGTTCTGCATCCTCATCAGCCTGCGTGACCGCGAAGAGGCGCGCGGTATGGCGCAGCGCATCATGCACAAGATGAAAGAGCCGATCGAACTGGCCGGCCGGCGCATGGTGATGACCACCAGCATCGGCATCAGCCTGTTCCCAGAAGACGGCACCACTTGCGAAGAGCTGCTCAAACACGCCGACCTGGCCTTGTACCAATCCAAAGGCGCCGGGCGCAACGGTCTGCACTTCTTCAATTCCAGCCTGAAGACCCGCGCCAGTTTCGAGCTGCAACTGGAAGAAGAACTGCGCAGTGCGCTACGGCAAGACAACGCGCTGATGCTCTACTACCAGCCGATCTTCGAAGTGAAAACCGGACGCGTGACCAAGCTCGAGGCGCTGATTCGCTGGCAGCATCCGGTTCACGGTTTGCTCACACCGGATCGCTTCATAGGTATCGCCGAGAACAACGGTTTGATCGCCGAACTGGACAATTGGGTGCTGCGCCGCGCCTGCAAGGATCTTGGCGAGCTGTCGCGGCATGGTTGTGCCGAATTGAAAATCGCCTGGAACTGCTCGCCGCTGAATCTGGCGCGCGAAGAGCTGGCCGAGGAGATCGAGCACGCCTTGCACACGGCGGGCGTTGCCCCGGAACGCCTGGAACTGGAGGTCACCGAAAACGCGTTGATGGGCAATATCGCCGACACTCTGGTGCTGCTGCGGCAAATCCGCGCCCTCGGTGTGTCGCTGTCGATCGATGATTTCGGCACCGGCTATTCGTCGCTGGCCTACCTCAAGCGCCTGCCGCTGAACACCCTGAAAATCGACCGCTCGTTCATCCTCGACATTCCCACCGCCACGGCGGACATGGAGATCGTGCAGGCGATCATCGTCATGGCCCACACCCTGCATCTGCAGGTGGTCACCGAGGGCGTCGAGAGCCTGGAGCAATATGAGTTTCTCGAGCGTTCGGGCTGCGACTTCATTCAGGGTTATCTGCTCAGCCGCCCGGTGCCGCTGGACGAATTGCGCGCGGTGCTCGATGAAATCAACCAGCGCAAACCCGTCCTCGGGGTCAATCCGTTGAGTCTGGCGCGCGATACATTTGCACCAGCGTCGCTGGATCCTTCGCTAAAAAGCCTTGCGCCCCATGCAGGCGCATCAATTGTGCGGCCAATCCGCTGATTGGCGTCGCCGAGCCCTGCTCGCGGGAAAATTTCACTGCTGTGTCGAGATCCTTGAGCAGCGTGCGCACGTGCCACTTGACCGGTTCGAAACGGCTTTCGGCCATTTGCGGCGCAAGGATCTGCAACGGCTTCGAATCAGCAAAGCCACCGGCCAGCGCCTCGGCGATCAGACTGGCATCGACCCCGGCCTGTTCGGCCAACGCCACCACTTCGGCAATCACCAGCGCATTGCACGCGACGATCATCTGGTTGCAGGCCTTGGTCACCTGGCCGGCGCCAACGCCGCCCATGTGCGTGACGCGCTGACCGAGGTTGAGCAGCACCGGGCGCACGCGCTCAAGATCTGCCGCTGCACCACCGACCATGATTGCCAGACTGCCGGCCTCGGCGCCCACCACGCCGCCGGACACTGGTGAATCGAGCCAGCCCATGGCGGTTTTCTCGGCCAGCGCTGCGGCCATCTCGCGAGTCGCGGTCGGTTCAAGACTGGAGAAATCCACCAATAGCTGGCCGTTTTTCGCACCTTCGGCAACACCGCCAGTGCCAAACACCACTTCACGCACCACGGCGGTATCGGCCAGGCACAGCATAACGATGTCGGCGTGTGCGCACAGTTCGGCAGGGCTCGATACCTGGCGGGCGCCGGCCGCAACCAGCGGTGCGCACTTGTCCGGGTTGCGGTTCCACACCGCCAACGGGTAACCCGCCGCCAGCAGACGCCGGCACATGGGCAGGCCCATCAGGCCGATTCCGGCAAACCCCAACGAAGGTAGCGTTGACATCATTTCGCCTCTTTTCGATTAAAGATCACCGAATCATGGCCGATTCATCAACGATCAGGAAAGGATTCCGCCCGGCGATCAGACCAGCCAGCACTACGACGCCCGGGCCGTATTCGCGCACACAAGACGCGAGATCTTATTCCGTGAGGTTCGCCGGCACTGTTCGGCGGGCCAACCCAGTCCAGGTAAATGGCGCACCATGACCTCTAAAAACAACCCCGCCAGTGCAACAGCCGATCTGACCCTGAGCCCCGCCGCGAACAGCGCGTCATCATCCAGGCCGACGCCGCCTTCGCGCCCGCTGTCGACCCAGCAATACCTGTACTTCACCGAAACCAACACCGACCGCATCCTCGATAACCTCGACGGCCTGCGCGATTCGGTGTTCCCGCGCTCGGCGCATCAGGAAGGCGACAACGAGCAGCACAACGACCAGGAATTTCCCTCGGTGTGCCTGATCGGCCTCGGCCGCTGCGGCTCCAACATCGCCCTCGACGTGGCGGAGCTGGTGTACAACGCGCGCAAGTTCTACCTCAACGAATTCAACAACGAAGACCGCCCGAGCGACCGACGCCTGGCCGACAAGGGCTACAGCCCAGCGCAGTGGATCAAGAACAATCTGCGCATCGGCACCAGCAAATCGACCAAACCGGTGTTTCTGGTCGAACCGCTGGTGATGCTTGGCGACCTCGACAAGGACATCGCCGGGCGCATCCGTTTCTCGCGCAAGGGCGAGAAAAGCGGCTTTCTGCGCGACTACAGCAAAATGAAGATCATGGACTTGTCCGAAGTCCACGCCGGTGGCGCCGGTAACGCGCCGATCCTCGGCCAGTACCTGGCGAAGATCATCCTCAACAAGGACACTCAGCGCTTCTCCAGCCCTGACTGGAAAATGATCCACTCGTACCTGATCGACAGCTGCGGGATCAAAGCCAACCAGTCGCGCCTGTATTTCTCGATCTTCAGTGCCGGCGGCGGTACCGGTTCGGGCATGGCCTCGGAGTTCGGTCTGGCGCAGCAGCACTCGTACATGAACAAGACCTTCGACACCAAGCCGATGGACGAGCATGACGGCAAGAGCGGCCATTCGTTTGTCTTTGAGCCGATCTTCACCAGCGGCATCTGCGTGCTGCCGAACATTTCCGACCACCGCAGCGAAATGTCCGAAGCGCTGCACATCAACGCCGGGCGCCTGCTCTGCAAGTACCTGTCGGAAGAATGGGATTTCTCCTACAACTTCGCCAACGAAGACAGCAGCGAAGCCAGCGTGATGGGGCGTATCCGCCCGTGGAACGCGATGATGCTGATCTCCAACGACATCATGCGTTACGCCGAAGAAAGCGATGACGGCAATATCCAGAACATTGATGTCAATGCCATGGAGAAGCACGCCAACCAGTACATCTCGCAACAGATCTTCAACATTCTGACGGCGCAGGCAGTCACCACCGACTACGACCAGAACTACTTCCGCCGCGCCGGCATCGACATCGGCGAAACCATCCGCCTGGATGCCAACGACCTGTTCATGAGTCTGGCCGGCCCGGTGGCGATTGCCTACGCCGAATCGGTAGTGCCGGAAACCCCGCCGCCGAGCAGCGACAAGTTCAAGGTCTTCGATAAAGAGCCGCAGCGCCTGAACATCGACGACCTGTTCTTCCGTTCGATCGACCTGCCGCACTTCAACAAGGTCACTCAGGCCATCGAAGGCATCAGCCTGCTGCCGATCGAATCCAAGCGTTATCGCGCTTCGCTTGAGCAGTACAAGAATTCCGGCTACGACGCCGCCGCGCTGCACGATTTGCACTTCTTCAAGAATTGCTCGTCGGTGGTCTCGATCGTCTCGCTGCCGAAAGACTACAAACTGTCGTACATGGATCTGAACCGGTTGAAGACCCACCTCAACAGCCTGTTCCCCAACACCACACTCAAGCGCTACGCGCTGGTGATCGGCGCTTCGGCCAACCTGTCGCTGACCACCCTGATCGCCAAGAGCCCGTGCCTGTCGGACGACTTCCTCACGCTGATCGTGGCGTTCATCAAGCGCTGCTTCGCGAAGAATCCGTACCGTTTCGACGAGACGCTGGATAACTCGATTCTCGACTTCATCATTCAGGAAGACTTCGACGAGGAGCGGATCGACGACCTGCTCAACGAATTCGAAAACCCGGCGAAGATCCTCGATACCAATTGGTACGCGATCAAACCGATGTACGAGAAAAAGTATCGCGAGCTGATCAACGATAAAGACAAGTTCGTCTCGATCAATGACATCCGCCTGTCGCGTGATTGCGTGAAGAAGTCGATCAAGTACCTGCGCGAGATCTACCGCCACCGGATTGGCAAGACCAAGGTGATTTCGCTGAATAACCATACTGGGAAGACGTTCTCGGTCTGATCCAGCAGCGAGTCGCTCCATTCGCGAGCAGGCTCGCTCCCACAGGAAAGTGCATTCCGATGTGGGAGCGAGCCTGCTCGCGAAGGCGCCCTCAACCTCACCGACAAATTCAGCTTACGAACATCCAGAAACAATTAAGCGACCCTCACGCCGCTCAATAAACTGTTCCCGTTACGTTTACGTCACCGTGAGGCGTGGCATTTCTCCACGGCAAGGTGCCATCACGCTACTCCGCTACACACTTGCGGTGCGGCAATCGAGGCACCAAAAGGGTGCAGACAATTAAACGGCCGCCCTTTCCTGGATCAGAATCCACGGCGAAACCACCACGGCCCACAGCTGCGGATCACGTTCGAAAATATCCAGCGCCCGCGTTTCAGACAGCTTGGCGACCTTGTCGTCGGCCAGCCAGGCCGCGACTTTCTCGCCTTCATCCGAGGCCACGGCCTCGGCGGCGGCGATCAAATCCAGGTCAGGGTCGACCCACAATAGGGCACCCTTGGCGAAGAACGGCTCCAGCTCTTTCCAGGTAATAGATGCCGTTTCACCAAGCAGCTTGGCATAGAGGGTGCTAGGTTCTTGATTCATGGGAGCTGTCCGGAAAAGAAATCGACGCGAATGATAACGTCGGTGGTCCGTCAGAAAAACCCGGTTGCAAATCGCTGCACCGAACGAAAAGAGCAGGAACACCAGGGAATGCTGCCTTTTGGGATATATGCCCCCGATTGCCCCGCCGCAATTCTGTCTCTTTCATTCAAAAATGCGACACCCCCAAGTTTTGCCCCGTGGCGCCCGCTTCCCAGTTGATCAAGCGGCGCTCTACACTGTACCGGTACAGTTGCCGGGGCATTTTCCGGAGGGTATCGCAAAGATATCTGACCCGGTTCTGCTGCTACGGCGCCAGAACTCTAAAAAATACAACAGTAAGAGTGGAGCACTATGACTAAGGCTACTAAGCAGATTTCCAAACTGTTTGCCGCTATGGTTCTGGCCGGGGTTGCCAGCCATTCGTTCGCAGCTGACACCATCAAAATCGGTATCGCCGGTCCTAAAACCGGTCCAGTAGCCCAGTACGGCGACATGCAGTTCAGTGGCGCGAAGATGGCCATCGAGCAGATCAACGCCAAGGGCGGCGTCGACGGCAAGAAACTCGAAGCCGTTGAATACGACGATGCCTGCGATCCGAAACAAGCGGTAGCGGTAGCGAACAAGGTCGTCAACGACGGCGTCAAGTTCGTGGTCGGTCACCTGTGCTCCAGCTCCACTCAGCCCGCTTCGGACATCTACGAAGACGAAGGCGTGATCATGATCACCCCGGCTGCCACCAGCCCGGACATCACCGCCCGTGGCTACAAAATGATCTTCCGCACCATCGGTCTCGACAGCGCCCAAGGCCCTGCCGCCGGCAACTACATCGCCGATCACGTGAAACCGAAAGTGGTTGGCGTGCTGCACGACAAACAGCAGTACGGTGAAGGCATCGCCACCGCCGTCAAATCGACCCTTGAGAAGAAAGGCACCAAGGTTGCCGTCTTCGAAGGCGTCAACGCTGGCGACAAGGACTTCTCCGCAATCATCGCCAAGCTCAAGCAAGCCGGCGTCGACTTCGTCTACTACGGCGGCTACCACCCGGAGCTGGGTCTGATCCTGCGTCAGGCTCAGGAAAAAGGCCTGAAAGCCCGCTTCATGGGTCCGGAAGGCGTGGGTAACGACTCGATCACCCAGATCGCCAAGGACGCGTCCGAAGGCCTGCTGGTGACCCTGCCGAAATCCTTCGACCAGGATCCGGCCAACGTTGCCCTGGCTGACGCGTTCAAAGCCAAGAAGGAAGATCCGAGCGGTCCGTTCGTGTTCCCGTCCTACTCGGCAGTGACCGTGATTGCCGAAGGCATCAAGGCGGCCAAGTCCGAAGACGCTACCAAAGTGGCAGAAGCCATCCACGCCGGTTCGTTCAAGACCCCGACCGGCGACCTGAGCTTCGACGACAAGGGCGACCTGAAGGACTTCAAATTTGTCGTGTACGAGTGGCACAACGGCAAACCTAAAACCGAAGTTTCGCCTCAGTAAGGCCTTGCCCGACTGACTGCCAATAAAGCCCACGGCGTGCCGTGGGCTTTGTTTTGCGAATGTATGGGCCGCGCTGGCGTGATCCGCCAGTCGACCCACCTGAAAATCTCAAAACCGTCATCAGCGGTTCGCTGGCAAAACCCGGATTCGAAGTGGATAGAGATCCACGGGGCCGGGCGGGAAAATGACTCCACCAGTGAAATGCGTACAGGTTTTTAGGAGCGCTGTAATGCCTGACCTCTATCACTTCTTCCAACAGCTGGTTAACGGCCTCAACGTTGGCAGCATGTATGCCCTGATCGCCATCGGCTACACGATGGTCTACGGCATCATTGGAATGATCAACTTCGCCCACGGCGAGGTGTACATGATCGGTTCCTACGTGGCCTTCATCGCCATCGCCGGGCTGACCATGATGGGACTCGACAGTGTCCCGCTGTTGATGACCGCGGCGTTCATCGCCAGCATCGTCGTGACCAGTTCCTACGGTTACAGCATCGAACGGATCGCCTACCGCCCCCTGCGCGGCAGTAACCGTCTGATCCCGCTGATTTCTGCCATCGGTATGTCGATCTTCCTGCAGAACACTGTTCTGCTGGCGCAAGACTCCAAGGACAAAGCTATCCCCAACCTGATCCCGGGCAACTTCGCCTTCGGTCCGGGTGGCGCACAAGAAGTGCTGATTTCCTACATGCAGATCGTGGTGTTCGTGGTGACCCTGATCGCCATGCTCGGCCTGACCCTGTTCATCTCCCGTTCCCGTCTGGGCCGCGCCTGCCGCGCCTGTGCCGAGGACATCAAGATGGCCAACCTGCTCGGCATCAACACCAACAACATCATCGCCCTGACCTTCGTCATCGGTGCTGCGCTGGCGGCGGTCGCTGCCGTGCTGTTGAGCATGCAATACGGCGTGATCAACCCTAACGCCGGTTTCCTCGTCGGCCTCAAGGCCTTCACCGCTGCGGTACTGGGCGGCATCGGCAGCATCCCCGGGGCAATGCTCGGCGGCTTGGTGCTCGGTGTAGCGGAAGCGTTCGGTGCCGATATCTTCGGCGACCAGTACAAGGACGTCGTTGCGTTCGGCCTGCTGGTTCTGGTGCTGTTGTTCCGTCCGACCGGCATTCTGGGCCGTCCGGAGGTTGAGAAAGTATGACTAGGAATCTTAAACAGGCACTATTCAGTGCCTTGCTGGTGTGGGCGGTGGCCTACCCGGTACTGGGTCTGAAACTGACCATCGTCGGCATCAATCTGGAAGTGCACAACACCAGCCCTGCGGTACTCGCGACCATCGCGATCTGCTCGGTGCTGATGTTCCTGCGCGTGCTGTTCAACCAGCAGATCAGCAAGGCCTGGCGCTCCTCGCCGGGCATGCCGCTGATCCCGGCCAAGGCCAGCAACTTCCTGACCCTGCCAACCACCCAGCGCTATTTCATCATTGCGCTGATTCTGATCGCCCTGGTCTGGCCGTTCTTCGGCTCCCGTGGCGCGGTGGATATCGCAACGCTGATCCTGATCTACGTGATGCTCGGCCTGGGCCTGAACATCGTCGTCGGTTTGGCCGGTCTGCTTGACCTCGGTTACGTCGGTTTCTACGCCGTCGGCGCCTACAGCTACGCGCTGCTGTCGCATTACTACGGTTTGAGCTTCTGGATCTGCCTGCCGATTGCCGGCCTGATGGCGGCGACGTTCGGCTTCCTGCTGGGCTTCCCGGTGTTGCGTCTGCGCGGCGACTATCTGGCGATCGTGACCTTGGGTTTCGGCGAAATCATCCGTCTGTTCCTGCGTAACCTGACCGACATCACCGGTGGCCCGAACGGCATCAGCAACATCGAAAAACCGACGTTCTTCGGCCTGACCTTCGAGCGCAAAGCCGCCGAAGGCCTGCAGACGTTCCACGAGTATTTCGGCCTGCAATACAACTCGATCAACAAGGTGATCTTCCTTTACCTGGTTGCGCTGTTGCTCGCACTGGCCGCGCTGTTCGTGATCAACCGTCTGCTGCGCATGCCGATCGGCCGTGCGTGGGAAGCACTGCGTGAAGACGAAATCGCCTGCCGCGCGTTGGGCCTGAACCCGACCGTGATCAAGCTCTCCGCCTTCACCCTGGGCGCTGCGTTCGCCGGTTTCGCCGGCAGCTTCTTCGCTGCACGTCAGGGGCTGGTAACGCCGGAGTCGTTCACCTTCATCGAGTCGGCGATCATCCTCGCCATCGTCGTGTTGGGCGGCATGGGCTCGCAACTGGGCGTGATTCTGGCGGCGATCGTGATGATCCTGTTGCCGGAAATGATGCGTGAGTTCAGCGAGTACCGCATGTTGATGTTCGGTGCGCTGATGGTGCTGATGATGATCTGGCGTCCACAAGGTCTGCTGCCGATGCAACGCCCACACATGGAGTTGCGCAAATGAGCCGCGAGATCCTTAAAGTCGAAAATCTGAGCATGCGCTTCGGCGGCTTGCTAGCGGTCAACGGCGTGGCGCTGACCGTCAAGGAAAAACAGGTGGTTGCCCTGATCGGCCCGAACGGCGCCGGCAAGACCACCGTGTTCAACTGCCTGACCGGTTTCTATCAGCCTACCGGCGGCAGCATCCTGCTCGACGGCGAGCCGATCCAGGGCCTGCCGGGCCACAAGATCGCCCTCAAAGGCGTGGTGCGTACCTTCCAGAACGTGCGTTTGTTCAAGGACATGACCGCGGTCGAGAACCTGTTGATCGCCCAGCACCGTCACTTGAACACCAACTTCCTGTCCGGCCTGTTCAAGACCCCGGCGTTCCGCAAAAGCGAGCGCGAGGCGATGGAGTTTGCCGAATACTGGCTGGAAAAGGTCAACCTCAAAGAGTTCGCCAACCGCACCGCCGGCACCCTCGCCTACGGCCAGCAACGGCGTCTGGAAATCGCCCGCTGCATGATGACCCGTCCGCGGATTCTCATGCTCGACGAACCGGCCGCCGGCCTGAACCCGAAGGAAACCGAAGACCTCAAGGCGCTGATCGGTGTGTTGCGCGAAGAGCACAACGTCACCGTGCTGCTGATTGAACACGACATGAAACTGGTCATGAGCATTTCCGACCACATCGTCGTGATCAATCAGGGCACGCCGCTGGCCGACGGTACGCCGGAACAGATCCGCGACAATCCTGAAGTGATCAAAGCCTACCTGGGGGAAGCGTAAATGCTGCAGTTCGAAAACGTTTCCACCTTCTACGGCAAGATTCAGGCCCTGCACAGCGTCAACGTCGAAGTCCGTCAGGGCGAGATCGTGACGCTGATCGGCGCCAACGGTGCCGGCAAATCCACGCTGCTGATGACACTCTGCGGTTCGCCGCAGGCGCACAGCGGCAGCATCCGCTACATGGGTGAGGAACTGGTCGGCCAGGACTCGTCGCAGATCATGCGCAAGAGCATCGCCGTGGTCCCGGAAGGCCGTCGGGTGTTTGCCCGTCTGACCGTGGAAGAAAACCTGTCGATGGGCGGATTTTTCACCGACAAGGGCGACTATCAGGAACAGATGGACAAGGTCCTCGGACTTTTCCCACGCCTGAAAGAGCGTTTCAACCAGCGCGGCGGCACCATGTCCGGCGGCGAACAGCAGATGCTCGCTATCGGCCGTGCACTGATGAGCAAGCCCAAGCTGCTGCTGCTCGACGAGCCATCGCTGGGTCTGGCGCCGATCATCATCCAGCAGATCTTCGACATCATCGAACAGCTGCGCAAGGACGGTGTGACGGTGTTCCTGGTCGAGCAGAACGCCAACCAGGCACTGAAAATCGCTGACCGCGCCTACGTTCTGGAGAACGGCCGCGTGGTCATGCAAGGCACCGGTGAAGCGCTGCTGACCGACCCGAAAGTGCGCGAGGCGTACCTCGGCGGTTGAGTGTTATCGCTGCACAAAAAAACGGCCTTCGGGCCGTTTTTTTATGCCCAAACGAAAAACACCGATCCTCTGTGGGAGCGAGCCTGCTCGCGAAAGCGCTCTGTCATTCAACATTATGGGTGCCTGACACACCGCCATCGCGAGCAGGCTCGCTCCCACGGGGATACTGCTGAATCCGAAATTTTTTATAAATTTCTCGCCCCACCTGTAACGCATCCCCCCACCCGTTCTCTAGAGGGACAAGCAAGCGCAACAGCACTTGCAGAAACCCTGATAAACCTGGAGAAACATCATGACTGCGACTACCCGTACCCTGTCCGCTACCGCCCTGGTTCTGGCCCTCGGTTCCGCTCTGAGCATCGCCACTGTCTCCACCGCCCAGGCCGCCGATGCCAACATGGAAAAATGCTTCGGCGTGGCCATGAAGGGCAAGAACGATTGCGCCGCAGGTGCCGGGACTACCTGCGCCGGCACGGCGAAAATGGACTATCAGGCCAACGCCTGGAAGCTCGTTCCGAAAGGCACCTGCGCCACCACCGAGAGCAAAACCTCGCCGACCGGTTTCGGTCAGCTCGAAGCCTTCAAAGCCAAGTCCTGATCCACGGCCTGCCTGAGTGACGCCCATGTTCAGTCATCACGAACCGTCCCTGCCGCGCACTCAGGCAGCTCGCACCGAGCTCCCTGCCCGCGCCGGGCTGGGGCTCAAGACCGGGCACTTCCTTGATGTGCTCGGCTCCGTACCGGACCTCGGTTTCTTCGAGGTCCACGCCGAAAACTACATGGTGGCCGGCGGCCCGTTTCATCATTTTCTCGGTCTGATTCGCGAACAGTACCCGCTGTCACTGCATGGCGTGGGACTGTCGATCGGTGGCGAAGGCCCGCTGGACAGCCAGCACCTCAAACGCCTCGCCGAGCTGATCGAGCGCTATCAACCGCAAGCCTTTTCCGAACATCTGGCGTGGTCGAGCCACGGCCCGGTGTTCCTCAATGACCTGCTGCCACTGGCTTACGACACGCCGACGCTGAACCGCGTCTGTGCGCACATCGACCAGGTGCAGAACACTCTGAAACGACCGATGCTGCTGGAGAACCCGGCGACCTATCTGGGATTTGAGCACTCGACGATCGACGAGGCCGAGTTCATCGCCGAAGTAATCCGCCGCAGCGGCTGCGGCTTGTTGCTCGACGTCAACAATGTCTACGTGTCGTGCATCAATCATCAGCGCGATCCTTTGGCCTACCTTGATGCGTTACCGCTGCACGCAGTCGGCGAGATTCATCTGGCCGGCTTCGCTGAAGATTGCGACAACCTCGGCGACCGCTTGCTGATCGACGATCACGGCGCGCCGATTGATCCGGCCGTCTGGGATCTGTACCGGCAAGTGCTGCAACGTATCGGCCCGGTGGCGACACTCATCGAACGCGATAATCACGTCCCGACTTTCAACGCATTGCTCGCCGAAGCGCAGCAAGCCGAGACGCTGTTGCGCCGCGCGGAGCGTGCGGCATGAGCACGCAAGCGGACTTCGCCGCCGCCCTGCTCAATGCGCAACTGCCGCATCCCAAGGGCCTGTGCAGCCGCAATGGCGCTGATCCGTCGCGGCGTTTCGCGGTCTATCGCAACAACGTGCAAAGCTCGCTGATCAATGCCCTGGCCGACAGTTATCCGGTGGTGCTGCAATTGGTCGGCGAGGAATTCTTCCGCGCCATGGCGGCGATTTTCGTCCAGAGTCAGCCGCCTCACAGTCCGTTGATGAGCCTCTATGGCGAGGACTTCGCCGACTTCATCGCACAATTCGAACCCATTGCCGGCGTGCCTTATGTCGCAGACGTCGCGCGACTGGAGCACTTGCGTACTGTTGCCTACCACGCCGCCGATGCGCAGCCGATCCGGCCTGAACAAGTCAGTGCCGCGCTGGCCGATCCGCAGTCGCTGAGTGAACTGTGTTTCGAACTGCATCCCTCGCTGCAGCTGCTCGACTCTGCTTTTGCGGTGGTGGCGATCTGGGCCGCGCATCAGCAGGAGCCAAGTCTGGCGGGCATTGGCCTCCATCAAGGCCAGCATGCCCTGGTGCTGCGCAACGGTCTCGACGTTGAGGTGTTCGCTCTTGAGGCGGGTGCGAGCGTGTTCATTGGTCATCTGCTTCAGGGCTCGCCGTTGCTCGCGGCGGCAGAAAACAGCCCGCCGTTCGATCTCGCGCAAACCCTCGCCTTACTGATTGCGCATAACGCGATCACCCAGCTGAATTACAAGGAGTTGCCATGAACGCCTTTATCCTGCGCGTCCTCGCGCTGTTGGAAAAAATCCCGCACAGCCTGATTGCCCTCATCGCGCGTTTTTCCATCGCTGCGGTGTTCTGGAAATCCGGGCAAACCAAGGTCGAAGGACTGGCCGTCGATTTGATTGACGGCACTTTTGAACTGGGCTGGCCACGTTTGGCCGATTCGACGATTCCGCTGTTTCAGAGCGAGTACAACCTGCCGCTGCTGTCGCCGGAAATTGCCGCGCATCTGGCGGCGTTTGCCGAGCATGTGTTTCCGCTACTGATCCTGCTCGGCTTCGCCACACGATTTTCGGCGCTGGCATTGCTCGGCATGACGTTGACTATCCAACTGTTCGTCTACCCGGATGCCTACCCGACCCACGGCACCTGGGCGGCGGTGTTGCTGTACCTGATGGCGACCGGGCCCGGCAAATTGTCGATCGATCAGCTGATTGCCCGCCGTTTCCAAGGCTGACCTGAAATTGTAGGAGCTGCCGAAGGCTGCGATCTTTTGATCTTGCTTCTAAAAATCAAAAGATCGCAGCCTTCGGCAGCTCCTACACAGGTTCGGTGTCAGCGCTGGAGTCGATCCAGCGCCTCGCCACTGCGCTTGAACCAGCCCATCAAATAATCCGCCAACACCTGCGTGCGCTTGGGCAATCCACCCTGATACGGGTGCACCAGATACATCGGCATGCGTCGGGTCTGGTAATCGCGCAGCAACCAGCGCAAGCGGCCGTCAGCCAGTTCCGCTTGCAGTAGATACGACGGCAAACGCGCGATGCCGGCGCCGGACAGCGCTGCTTTCTTCAACAGGCTGTAGTGATTGCTGGCAAACGGACCCGAAACCCGCACCCGCAGCAACTCGTGCTGCTGGTGATACAGCCATTCTTCGCGACCGCTGTAATGGCTGTTGAGCAGACAACGATGCTCGGCCAAGGCATGGGGCGTCGCCGGCTCGCCGAAGCGCTCGAGGTAGGCCGGGCTGGCGCAGGTCATTTCGTGCCACGCCAACAGCGGCTTGGCCACCAGCCGATCGTCATTGGCCACTTCGGCGCGAATCGCCAGATCAAAGCCATCGCGCGACAGATCGCGATAACTGTTGTTCAGCTCCAGCTCGATCTGCACCTCCGGGTATTGCCCGGAAAACTCCAGCAGCAAGCCGTCGAAGAAGGTCTCGCCGAGCGACACCGGAACCGTCATGCGCACGGGGCCGGCCATGTCGTCCTTCAACCGCGCCAAAGCCTGCCGTGCGCGTTCGACCTGGACCACCAGCGCCTGGGCCTGCGGCAGCAGCGCCGCCCCCGCCGCCGTCAGGCTCAAGCGCCGGGTGGTGCGTTGCAGCAATACCACACCGAACTGCGCTTCGAGCTGGCTGATACGCTTGGACAACTGGCCCTTGCTGCAGCCCAACTGCTGCGCCGCAAGGGTAAAACTGCCGGCCTCGATCAGCACGGCGAACGCGGCGAGATCATCCATTTCGCTCATGGATTGTTTCCAAGTGAAAACCAAAGGTTGCCCATTAGTGCGCTTATCCGCGGAAAAAACCACTCTAGACTGAAACCTCATTCACACACATGGGGTACAGCACGATGAAAATTCTGTTGATAGGCGCAGGCGGCACCATCGGCTCAGCGGTGGACAAAGAATTGTCGCAACGCCACGAGGTCATTCGTATCGGCCGCAACAGCGGTGACTTGCAAGTGGATATCAGCGACAGCGCCTCGATCCGCAAGCTGTTCGAACAGACCGGCAAGTTCGATGCGCTGATCTGCGCGGCGGGCAACGTGACGTTCGCAGCGCTGGACGAGATGACTGGGGACAGCTTCGCCCTCGGCCTGAAAGACAAGTTGATGGGCCAGGTCAATCTGCTGCTGATCGGCCGCGAGTTCGCCAATGACGGCGCCTCGTTCACCTTTACCACCGGCGTGCTCAGCCACGATCCGATTCGCAGCGGCGCTTCGGCAGCGCTGGTTAACGGCGCCCTCGACAGCTTCGTCCGCGCCGCCGCCATCGAACTGCCGCGTGGCCTGCGGGTGAACTCGGTGAGCCCGACCGTGCTGACCGAAGCCCTGGGCAAATACGCGCCTTACTTCCGTGGCTTCAAGCCGGTTCCTGCCGCGGAAGTGGCATTGGCCTACGCGAAAAGTGTCGAAGGCCTGCAAACCGGTCAGACGTTTCACGTGGGTTAAGGCCCTTGTGATGAGCGGTCAGGCTGCGTAACGTGGCAGCACTTGTCTGGAGAGCCAAAGATGCGTGTTGCCCGTTCGTTCGTCCTCGTTGCCCTGCTGCCGATGTTTGCCGCCTGCCAGTTGTTCGACGGCCAGCGTGGAAGTGTGTCCCATGCCGGACAGACGCGCATGCAGGGGCAACTGACCGCCGCCGACGGCAAACTGGTGTTCCAGCCGTGCCAGGATCAGCGGCAACTGGTGGTCAACGACATCGGCGGCACCAGCGTCCTGCAAGAGGCCGCTACACTCGCCGACGAACAGGGCAAGCTGTTTGCCGATGTGCGCGGCAAGGTCTCCGGCGACCGTCTCGACCTCGGCCAGTTGTATCGCGTCGAGCGCTCGGGCACGGCCTGCGACGATCCGAATTTCAAACTGCTGATCCTGCGCGCCGCCGGCCATGGCCCGGAGTGGAACGTCAAGGTCAGCGGCAAAGGCATGGTCATCGAGCGCGACGGCCAGGCTCCACTCGCCGTGCCGTATGTGGAAGAGCAACTGGGCGACGGCCGCTTCAATCTCAGCAGCGAAGCCAACAACCAGCGCATCGAATTGTGGGTTGCGCCACAGCGCTGCGTCGACAGCAGCACCGGCAGCGTGCAGCATATGAGCGCCGAGTTGCGTATCGACGGCCAGGTCCAGCGCGGCTGCGGCTATTTCGGCGGCGCGCGCAACGACTGATCGTTTTTCCCCCACGGATCCGCTCGCGGCGGCTTATAATCGCCGCCTTCAAACGCCCTGGCGCAGTTGTGCGCCCCGCGAATCCGGATCCCCGCCATGTTACGAATCACTGAACTCAAGCTGCCAATCGACCATCCCGAAGAAGACCTGCGCGCCGCCATCGTGCAGCGTCTGGGCATCGCCAGCGATGATCTGCTCGATTTCACCTTGTTCAAGCGCAGCTATGACGCGCGCAAAAAGTCCTCCGAACTGTGCTTCATCTACACCATCGACCTCAACGTACGCGACGAGGCCAGAGTGTTGGGCAAGTTTGCCGACGACCGTAACGTCAACGTGGCGCCGGATGTCAGCTACAAATTCGTTGGTCAGGCACCGAGCGATCCGGGTCAGCGGCCGATCGTCGTCGGTTTCGGCCCGTGCGGCATCTTCGCCGGCCTGCTGCTGGCACAAATGGGCTTCAAACCGATCATTCTCGAACGCGGCACCGAAGTCCGTCAGCGCACCAAAGACACCTGGGGCCTGTGGCGCAAAAGCGTGCTCAATCCCGAGTCTAACGTGCAGTTTGGCGAAGGCGGCGCGGGCACGTTCTCCGACGGCAAGCTGTACAGCCAGATCAAGGACCCGAAATTCCTCGGCCGCAAAGTCCTGCACGAGTTCGTCAAGGCCGGCGCGCCGGAAGAAATCCTCTACGTCAGCAAGCCGCACATCGGTACGTTCCGCCTGACCGGTATGGTCGAAAACATGCGCGAGCAGATCCGCGAACTGGGCGGTGAAGTGCGCTTCCAGGAGCGCGTCAGCGACGTGCTGATCGAAGACAGCCAACTGGTCGGCGTGCAACTGGCCAGCGGCGAAACCTTGCATTCGAAGCATGTGGTTCTGGCCCTCGGCCACAGCGCCCGCGACACCTTCCGCATGCTCCATAGCCGTGGCGTGTTCATGGAAGCCAAGCCGTTCTCGGTGGGTTTCCGCATCGAACATCCGCAGTCGCTGATCGACCGCGCGCGCCTGGGCAAGTACGCCGGCCACCCGAAACTTGGCGCGGCCGATTACAAACTGGTGCACCACGCCAAGAATGGCCGTTCGGTGTACAGCTTCTGCATGTGCCCAGGCGGCACCGTGGTCGCTGCGACGTCTGAGCCCAATCGCGTGGTCACCAATGGCATGAGCCAGTACTCGCGTAACGAGCGCAATGCCAACTCCGGCATCGTCGTCGGCATTACTCCGGAAGTCGACTATCCGGGCGGCCCGCTCGCCGGTATCGAGTTGCAGGAGCGCCTGGAATCCCACGCGTTCATCCTTGGCGGCAGCGACTACAAGGCTCCGGCGCAACTGGTTGGCGACTTCATCAACGACATACCATCGACCGAACTGGGCGAAGTCGAGCCGTCGTACAAGCCGGGCGTGGCCTTGGGCGATCTGGCCTTGGCGCTACCGGACTTTGCCATTGAGGCGATCCGTGAAGCCTTGCCCGCGTTCGAGAAGCAGATTCGCGGTTATTCGCTGCACGACGCCGTGCTGACCGGGATCGAGACCCGCACTTCATCGCCGCTGCGCATCACCCGCAATGAGTCGCTGCAGAGCATGAACGTCAAAGGCCTGTTCCCGGCCGGTGAAGGCGCGGGCTATGCCGGCGGGATTCTCTCGGCGGGTGTTGACGGGATTCGCATTGCCGAGGCAGTGGCTCGCGATATCCTCGGACTGGAAGCCTGATCAGCATCAGCTGACCCAACACAAAACCCTGTGGGAGCGAGCCTGCTCGCGAAAGCGGTCTGTCACTCAACGAAGTTGTTGAATGTGATTCCGCCTTCGCGAGCAGGCTCGCTCCCACAGTGGTTTCTGCGTTGAGCTTTAGATATTCGCGCGCAGCACCGAGGTCGGCAGCGCCTCCCCGCGCTCGGCACTCGCCGCCACCGCTGCAATCAAATCACCCAGTTCATAGCCCTGCGCCTTCAGCCATTGCTGATCGTAATACGTGTCGGCATAACGCTCTCCGCCATCGCACAGGATCGCCACGATCGACCCCGACTGCCCCGCCGCTTTCATCTGCTGCGCCGCCATCAGCGCACCGATCAGATTGGTCCCGCTCGACCCGCCGACATGCCGCCCCAAACGCTGCGCCAGATAATGCATGGCCGCCAGCGACAGGGCGTCCGGCACCTTGACCATCGCATCGATCACCTTGGGCAGGAACGACGCTTCCACCCTAGGTCGACCAATGCCCTCGATGCGCGAGCCGCAGTCCAGACGCAGGCTGGCATCACCGCTCTGATAGAAATCGAAGAACACCGAACGCTCGGCATCGGCACACAACACGCGGGTGCAGTGCTGGCGATAGCGCACGTAACGGCCGAGGGTCGCGGTGGTGCCGCCGGTGCCGGGGCTGGAAATCAGCCAGGTCGGTTCAGGGTGCTTTTCGTAGCGCATCTGCTGGAAGATCGACTCGGCGATGTTGTTGTTCGCCCGCCAGTCGGTGGCACGTTCGGCGTAGGTGAACTGATCGATAAAGTGACCGCCATGCTCGCGGGCCAGGCGCTCGGATTCGGCGTAGATCTGCGTCGGATCCTGCACCAGATGACTCTGCCCGCCGTAAAAAGCAATCTGGGCAATCTTCTCTTTCGAGGTGGTCGCCGGCATTACTGCGATAAACGGCAAACCGAGCATGCGCGCGAAATACGCTTCGGAAATCGCCGTCGAACCACTGGACGCTTCGATCACCGGCGCGCCGGGTTTCAGCCAGCCGTTGCACAGCGCGTAAAGGAACAGCGAACGGGCCAGGCGATGCTTGAGGCTGCCGGTCGGGTGGCTGGATTCGTCCTTGAAATACAACTCGATGCCGGCAAAACCGGGCAGCGGCAAAGGGATCAGGTGGGTGTCGGCGCTGCGCTGGAAGTCCGCCTCGATGATGCGGATGGCTTCGCGTGCCCACTGTCGGTTGTCGCTCATGGTTTCGGTTCTCGTTGAATCAGCCAGAAGATCGGTCTTCTGAAAAAGGTCTGCCGCAAGCTTAGGAAAAATCCCGCAGGCGGCAAAGATACAGCTGAGTCTCAATGTGTCAGGCAACTGCTAGGCTCAGTGCTGCCCGAGCCAGACAGCCTGTAACGACATATAACAAAAAAGAATATAACTTTTGTTTTAACAACTAACGGTACGGGTTAGGGTGTTTCACCTTTTTCTTGATTCGATGGAGAGCGACCTTGCCTCTGCGTAGCACTTTCACGCGTTTCTTTCAGTTGGAAGCCGCCAGCGGTCTGCTATTGATCGCCGCAGCCGTTCTCGCGCTGATCATCAACAACTCACCGCTGTCGTGGCTGTACACCGGCCTGCTCGACACCCCGGTGGTGGCGCAGATCGGCGCGTTGAAAATCGCCAAACCCCTGCTGCTGTGGATCAATGACGGCCTGATGGCGATGTTCTTCCTGCTGATCGGTCTGGAAGTCAAACGCGAAGTGCTCGACGGCCAATTGTCCAAGCCTTCGCAGATCGTCCTGCCCGGCGCAGCGGCGATCGGCGGCATGCTGGTGCCGGCGCTGATCTACTGGTTCCTCAACCGCGACAACCCCGCCGCCCTGAGCGGCTGGGCCATTCCGACCGCCACCGACATCGCCTTCGCCCTCGGCGTATTGGCCCTGCTCGGCAAACGCGTGCCGGTGTCGCTGAAACTGTTCCTGATGACCCTGGCGATCATCGATGACCTGGGCGCCATCGTCATCATCGCAATCTTCTATTCCGGCGAACTCTCGACCCTGTCCCTTGGCCTGGCGGCTGCGTGCATTGCCGCGCTGGTGGCGATGAACCGGCTCGGCGTGGTCAAGCTCGGGCCGTACATGATAATCGGCCTGATCCTCTGGGTCTGCGTGCTCAAGAGCGGTGTCCACGCGACACTGGCCGGCGTGACCCTGGCTTTCTGCATTCCCCTGCGCACGAAAAACGCCGAGTCGTCGCCGCTGCTGACCCTCGAACACGCGCTGCACCCGTGGGTCGCCTACGGCATCCTGCCGCTGTTCGCCTTCGCCAACGCCGGCCTGTCACTGAGCGGCGTCACCGTCGAAAGCTTCACCCACGACGTACCGATGGGCATCGCCATCGGCCTGCTGTTGGGCAAGACCGTCGGCGTGTTCTGCCTGACCTGGCTGGCGGTCAAGATCGGCATCGCCGCCCTGCCCCAAGGCGCCAACTGGGGTCAGGTCCTCGGCGTGGCAATCCTCTGCGGCATCGGCTTCACCATGAGCCTGTTCGTCGGCTCGCTGGCCTTCGAACCGGGCGTGAGTGATTACGCCGGCATGGATCGCATGGGCATCCTCACCGGCTCGATTCTCGCGGCGGTGATTGGTTATGCGGTGACGGCGGCGGCGAGTCGCAAGAATTCACAACTGCAATGACCCCTGTGGCGAGGGAGCTTGGCCCTCGCCACAGATTCTCCGCCTGACAGTTACGCAGCGAACAATCCCCACGTCATTAGCGACCCGTCCTACAGCCACACTTTCTCCGCTTCGATAACGTCGTGCAGCCCCTTTCCGAGGGGCTGTCGATGATGAACGAAGGGACGATCAGTGGCGCGGAACAAGGACATTCCCCGGGTGCAAAACCCACCGCAGGGCGACGGGCATCACGTTACCTGGCGGTATATGACGGCCGCAGAACTGGCCGAGCGCGAAGCCGGGCAAAACGCTTACGACGCGATGCTGGCGCGGCAGGAGGCGTTCGAGCGCAGCCGTGAAGTGGCTGCGAAAAAACCTGAAGCCGTGCGTGCCGGCTGTGTATTCGCCAAGTCCTGCAAGTTGCCGGATGCGATTATCGATTACAGCAATCCTTCCGGCATGGTGCCGACCGACAGCCTGAAGGATTACGGCGAGCTGATCCTGCTCGGCGCTCGCGAAGCCGACGCAAGCGGCGGCATTCCTCTCAAGAAAATCAGCGCCAACACCATCCCGGTCGGGTTCGGCAGTCTGGCCTTGGCAGGCTCGGCTTTTGAAGTGCTACCGGCGCTCGCCTCCCCTGCGGCGGCTGCGACTTTGGTGGGGCTGATTGCGCTTTTGATGCCATCCAGCCTGGGCGACAGCGCGCTCTACACCGATGAGCAACTGAGCACACTCAAACAAGCCCGAACCCGCGTGCGCCTGCGCGTCGAGCAACAGGCCGATGGCAGCCTCAAGGGTTACGGTTTCTACACCGGTAAGAACCGCGACTGGGAAATGGTCGATGTCGTGCAGTTCATTGCGCGCGGCGACCGGTTTGTTGCCGATCTGGGTGAAGGCGTCGAACTGCTCTGGACCCCGGCGGTGGATGGCTCGGACATCCTAGGCATTCCAGCGCTGGAGGCCGCACCGCAGGCACCGCATATCTGGGTGTATCCACCGACGAAGGCGGCGGACGGGATACTGGTGAATCCGGTCTATCCGCCGGAGTATCGGGATTTTATTTTGGTCTTCCCTGCGGCAGCAGGCATGAGGCCGCTCTATATAGTGGCCAGTATTTCGCAGGGAAATTACCATCAAAAACCCAAAAATTTGCCTGCATATCCGGATGCTCGATGGGCTACCCCAAAAACACCAATAAAGGGTGGCGGAGGATTACGGCCACGCTGGAAAGATAGAGAGGGAATAATTTACGAATGGGATTTCCGACATGGCGCCATTGAGAAATATACAAAGCGTGGAAGGCATCTCGGGGAATACAACCAGGAAACAGGCGAACAAACGAAACCAGCAGATCCTACAAGAAGGATAGAACCGTGAAGCATCGAATCATGGGCGTAGTAAAAGGTGACGACTCTGCTGTATTTGAGCAAGCGCTCTCCATCCCCACGTCCAATTTGAAAGTCATTATGGGTTGGAGTACGGAAGAAGACCTTCTTTACGATTACAAGCTGACGGAGCAACAGATCACTGATATTGAACAAGCATGCGCCGTAAAACTGCCTCGACACCTTGACCTATATCTATCCACTGAAGACCAATGACTTAGCAAATACAGGGGCCTCGAATACTTCATGGGCACCTGCGCCACATACTGAATGAGCAATTCACAAGCAAAGAAAAACCCCGATCAGTCTCCTGATCGGGGTTTTCTTTTACCCGGCTTCCCGCTTAGTGCGAAACGCGGCTGGTTCCGCCAACGGTGGAAATCCGCACCCGCTCGCCAACGCGGAATACTTCATTCTCCTGAACCTGCTGCACATAGGCGCGCATGCTGCCGTCGTCTTCGCGGACGGTGATTTCCACGCCCTGGGTGCGGGTCAGGCCTTCTTCGGTGGCCGAGCCAAGCAGGCCGCCGGCCACTGCCCCGATGACCGCAGCCACAATGCTGCCCTTGCCGCCGCCGATAGCGCTGCCGCCGACGCCGCCGACCACTGCGCCTGCTGCGCCGCCGATCGGGGTCTTGGTGCCTTCGATTTTTACCGGTCGCAGGGATTCGATGGTGCCCATGCGAATCGTCTGCACACGACGCGCTTCGTCACGGGAGTAGGAGTCGCCGGTGAGGCTCGATTGGCAGCCGGTCAGCAACATCGCCATCGTCGAAAAGGAAGCAACCAGCAGAACAGACTTACGCATAGCATCAACTCCAAAAGAACATGTGTTCATTAAACCCCGTGGCCTGGCGCCTGTCACGACACCATCCGGATAAAATTGGCTTCCATTCAGGCCTGGTACAGATGCCCGCGAGCGTCCACTCAAGGTAGCGTCAAATCAACGATCCTGCGCCATCCGCGTTTATCTCGCTCGGTAGACTGCTCAGGGTGCCAGACGTTCCAGAATCCATTCGGCGCCCTGGAGGCGGTAGTTGAGGCGATCGTGCAGGCGGCTCGGACGGCCTTGCCAGAACTCGATGCGCTCAGGCAACAAGCGGTAACCGCCCCAATGTTCCGGGCAGTGCGGCTGGCTGTCGCTGAAGCGTTGCTCGGTGGCCTTGAGCAAATTTTCCAGTTCGCCACGACCGTTGATGACCCGGCTCTGCGGCGAGGCCCAGGCGCCGAGGCGGCTACCCAGCGGACGCACCTGATAATACGCGTCGGACTCTTGCGCCGTGACCTTGACCACCCGCCCTTCGATGCGCACCTGGCGCTCCAGGGTGGGCCAGAAGAAGGTCATGGCGGCAAACGGGTTGGCCGCCAGATGCTGGCCCTTAGCGCTGTCGTAGTTGGTGAAGAAGGTGAAGCCCTGCTCGTCCACGCCCTTGAGCAACAAAATGCGGCAATGCGGACGACCGTCGGCATCGACCGTGGCCAGGGTCATGGCATTGGCTTCCACCGGCGCCTGCTCGGTTTTCACCGCATCGGCGAACCACTGGTGAAACAGCGCAAACGGCTCGGCCGGGGCTTGCGCCTCGGTCAAACCGTCACGGGTGTAGTCGCGACGCATATCGGCCAGAGCCTGGGTCATGGCGGATTCCTTTTCGTTAGCGGATCACTTCTTGGCGGCGTCGGCTGCGGCGACTTTCTTGTCGGTCGCGGCGGCTTTGGCTGGTGCAGTTTTTTTCGCTGGAGCCTTGGCCGGGGCCTTCTTCGCAGGAGCCTTGGCGGCGGTTTTCTTGGCTGGCGCCTTTTTCGCCGCCGGCACAGCGGCTTTTTTCGCCGCAGGCGCCGGGGTAACCGGTTTGGCAACTGGCTTGACGTCTTGCGCAGCAACCATCGTCACCGGCTTCGGTGCTGGCATGTTGTATTTGCTCAGCAGCGCAACCATGGTGTTTTGCGGAGTCACCAGCAGCTCGACACGACGGTTCAAGGCGCGGCCTTCAACGCTGTCGTTGGCCGCACGCGGCGCTTCGGAACCCATGCCGCGCAGCATCAGGCGATCACGCTGCAAGCCGCTGAGGCGGAAGATCGCTGCCACCGATTGCGCACGTTCCTGGCTCAGCTTGACGTTGGCCGGTGCGGCACCGCTGGTATCACTGTGACCGAGCACCAGCACTGCGGTTTTCGGATCGGCTTCAAGTATTTTCGCCACGCGAGTGAACGGGCCAAGGGTGACCGGCAGCAGCATCGCCGGACGGTCCGGATTGAACGAGCCTTCGACCGGCGCCGTCACTACCAGCACATTGTCGCGACGTTCGAGTTGCAGATTGCTGTCCTTCACCGCTTCACGCAGACGCGGTTCGTAGTCATCCAGCCAGGCCTGAGTCACCTTCGGATCGGGCATCGGCACGGCTTTGGCGGTTGGCTGATCCTTGCCGCCGAACGGCCACCACCATTTGCCATTGGACTGCGCCTCGGCTTTGGCCACCTCGACCGGTTTGGCTTCAGGTTTAACCTCGGCTTTCAGATCAGCCTTGACCGCTTCATCGCTGGAACCGAACGGCCAGTACCACGGGTTGCTGCTCTCGGCCTTGGCCACTGGCGCAGTCGCCGCAGGTTTCAAAGGAGCCGGAGCCGGGGCCGAATCTTTGGCCGCGACTTTGTCGGAAGAACCGAACGGCCACCAACTGCCGCCATCTGCATCGTTTTTCGGAGTCTGTGCGCAACCGGTGATCGCTACACACAGGGCCAGGGCGCGGGTCTTTTTAGATGACATTGAAAATCCACAAAATGAAGTAATGAAAAATCAGAGCACTTTCGCCCGGATAAACAGCCGTTTTGAAACGAAAATCCCTTCGAGGTTCCGACCCCGGAACCTCAGTTGAAGCTTTACAGACAAGTGGCAAGCACCCGCGCCAGCTTCTGTGCGCGCGGATCCATCAAAACGTAAGGCCCCAAGGTATTTGTCACGAAACCGAAAGCCACATCGTGCTCAGGATCAGCAAAACCGATCGAGCCGCCCGCTCCCGGATGGCCGAACGCGCGTGGGCCGAGGCCGTAGGTGGCGTTGGGCACGTCCGGTTGATCGAGCATGCAGCCGAGGCCGAAACGGGTACGGGTGAGCAAGGTCTTGTCATCGCCAAGGCTGTGCTCGCGGGTCAGCTCTTCGAGCATCTCGCTCTCGAGCAGGCTGCCATCGAGCAGGCCGGCATAGAACCCGGCGAGACTGCGCGCGTTGCCGTGGCCGTTGGCCGCCGGTTGCTGCATGCGGCGCCATTCCGGCTTGTTGGTGCTGGTCAGCACTGACGGCGGATTGGTGAACGCGCGGGTAGTCATGGCCGTCGGTTCGCGCATGGTCACTTGCAGCAGGCGCTGCGCCGCAGCGTCGCCGGCGTTGCCCTTGCCACGGGCGATGTGCGCTACCCGATGAAATTCTTCGTCGGCCAGGCCCACATGGAAATCCAGGCCCAACGGTTTGGCGATCCGAGCGACGATCGATTCGCCCGGCCCACGCCCGTCAGCGCGGCGCAGCAATTCGCCGACCAGCCAACCGTAGGTGATCGCGGCATAACCGTGACCGATGCCCGGCGCCCACCATGGCGCTTCGGCCGCGAGGGCGTCGACCATGGTTTGCCAATCGTAAAGGGCTTCAGGGGCGAGCAGTTCGCGCAGCGCCGGCAAGCCGGCCTGATGGCAAAGCAATTGGCGCAGAGTGACGGATTCTTTGCCGGCAGCGGCGAATTCCGGCCAGTAGCGGGCAACCGGGGCATCGAGTTGCAACTTGCCTTCAGCCACCAGTTGCAGCGCGGTAACGGCGGTGAAGGTCTTGGTGCAGGAAAACAGGTTGGCGATGGTATCGCTGTGCCAGGCTTCGGCGCCGTCCTTGTCGGCAGTACCGGACCAGAGGTCGAGGACGGTTTCTCCACCGACCTGGATGCACAGGGCTGCGCCGCGTTCCTGGGGATCGTCGAACAGTGCGGCGAAAGCCTCGCGCACCGCTTCGAATTGAAGCTCGTAATGTCCCTGAATCTGCACCCGCAACTCCCCCGCGAAAACGCTCTACAAAGTGGTCCGCATTGTTCCAGCCCTTGAGGGATTTGGGAACAGGCGCGGGCCAGACGGTTGATCGGCAATTTGTGGCGATCCCTTCGCGAGCAGGCTCGCTCCCACAGGGGATCTCCGCTGCTGTTGATATCCAGTGTGGGAGCGAGCCTGCTCGCGAAGAACGATAACGCGGTCTGAAACCTAGTGACCATTCCCCGAATGCCCACCCGCCTGTGCAGCCTCCGCAGCTTTGCCAGCCTCGGCCTTGCGCCCGCCTTCAACTTCCGCAGCCGGGGTTTTCTGCGCCTCCTTGCCCAGTTGCTCAAGCGCCTGCAGATTGCTTTTGCGCACTGCCTCGACAAATCCCTGATACGGCAGATCGGTCACACCTACCAGACCGAAATGGCCGTTCTCGCCGTCGAGCAAACGCCCGGTCACCGGTTGGTCCAGATACTGGAACCAGTGCATGCCGACAATCGACGGTTCGCTCAGCGCCTGTTTGAGGAAGTTGGCATAGGCCGGGCCGCGATCTTCCTCCTTGGCCAGCTGCGTCACGCCGCCCCAGAAAGGACCTCGGTCGGCCGAGCCGAAGTTGAATTCGGTGATCAGCACCGGTTTGTCCAGGGCTGCCAGCGCGGCGAAGTCGTAGCCGTCCTGCGGCTTGAGCGTGTACATGTTGAAGCTCAACACATCGCAATACTGTGCGCAGGACGCCACGGCTTCAGGGGTACTGATGGCGAAACGACCGCCAAGGAGCATCTGGTTCGGCGCGTGCCATTTCAGCGAATCGGAAATGGTCTTGAAATAGGTATCGGCGAAGACCTTCTGGAAGTATTTGAAATCCGCTTCGATCTCCGGATGCTCCGGGTTCGGCAGTGGCGGCACGAAGCCAGGGTCTTCCATCAATTCCCACGCCGGCAACTCGATGCCCCAGGCCTTGGACAGTCCGGCCTGATTGCGGTACTTGTCGCGCAATTGCTTGAGAAAGGCGCGTTTGGCCGGCACGTCGGTGGTCATTTTCAACGTGCCGTAGGCCAGTGCGTAGCGAGCCTTTGGATCGTCGCCAGGGCCAGCCCAGGCCAGTTCGTTGTCGGCGTAATAACCGATCAGCCACGGATCGTCACGGTGATCGCGGGCGGCGATGGCCACGGCGCGCTCGGTGGCCATGGCGAAACGCGGATCGAACGGATCCGGCATGCCACCCCACCAATCGCTGCCGGTGCTGATGCTGGTGTAATCGCCGACGATCGACAGCGGCAAGGTGTACGGCACGCGTTCAGCATCCGCCAGCGACGGCGCGCTCCAGTTGCCCACTGTGTTGAAGCCCCAGGCTTGCAGCCGATCGAGGGTATGCCGGGTCCAGCGTTCTTCATCAATTGCGGCTGTGCACGGAGTGGTTTGCGCGCTGGACGCTTGCACCGCATCGGTCTGCGCCGCTTCGGCAATACCGGATTTTGGCTCGGCAGGCACCGCTGCGGTTTCAGCGGCCTGCACCGAACCGGCCTCAGCCGCCCCAGCCTTCGCCGCTTCGGCAATCCCGGCCTTGTTGTCGCTGTCTGCCTTGCACGGTTCGCCGTACAGGCGTTGCAGGTTGGCGCCATAGAAGTCGTACCAGCGGCCGTTGCCGTAGCCACGCCCCTGGTCGGCGCCATTGCCGCCACGGTTGTCACCCTCGCCAAAATGCGCGGCCAGCGGGTCGTCGTTCTTAGGCAACGATTCAAACATGGATTCACGGCCGGCGACGTAGGTCTGGTTGACCTGCGCGCTGACGGTGTTGACGCCCAACGAATAGAACGGGTGGCCTTCAGGAGTCACCAGATACCAGCGGCCATCGCGTTTTTCCGTGCGAAAGAAACCGCTGGCCTTGAACGCCGGGCCTTTGTTCCAGCCCCCGAATGTGTCCAGCGAAGCCTTTTCACGCTCGGCCAGCCACGTATTCAGCTGTTGCTGCTCTTTGCTGGCGGCGCTTTTCAGTTGTTCGTCGCTGCTGACTTTTTCCGGCCACTTGCTGCGGGTTGACTGCCCGTAAGCATCGACCAGATTGCCGTACACCGCCCGCGTCACCGATTCGCCGTCCTGCACGCCGAACCGCTCGAGCAACAGACTCTGCGCAACTTTCGGCTGATCCATCGACAGACTCACCGAAACCACCTGGCTGCGGTCGATCTCGCCCGTGCTGCTGGCCAGCAGGATGCGTTGGCCATCGACGGTCATCGGCATCGGCGGCCCGGCTTTCATGCCCTGGCTCAGCGGCGTCGAAGCCACCAGCGGCACCAGCAAGGTCTGCGCGGGGCCGGCCGGCAGATCGACGCGGCTGACCAGAGTGCGGCCGTCGTTGCTCTGGATCTGCACATAGACTGTGACCGCCCAATTCATCGCACTTTGCAGACGCAGGGTCATCATGTCGGACTGCGACCAGTCCCAAGCGCCGGTCTGCGGGGTCAGGCGCAAGGTCGGGCGGGCGACCGGGTTGAACGTCACCCGGCGCAGCACTTCACCTTCCGCGGTCTGTTCGGCATTGGCCTGCGGCAGGTCGGCGTTTTCCGTGGCGACCTTGACCACGTCGGCCGGGCGTACGAAGTTGAACAGCGTCTGCTGACCGGCAGGGGCCGCCAGCAACGGCGCGGCAAAGATCAAGGCGAAAACAGCGGGCAACGAACGGCGGATCATAAGAACGGAGTTCTCCCTAACGACCAGTCAAGGCCAGTGGAAAAGCGGTGGCAGAGAGATAGACAACGCGGCGGGCCAATCGGCCCACCCGTGTCTCAGGATATTTCACGACGGAAAGGAGGCAACGCATTGAGGATCGCCTTGCCGTAGCGCTGAGTGACCAGACGCCGGTCGAGCAAGGTGATGGTGCCGCGGTCTTCTTCGGTGCGCAGCAGACGGCCGCAGGCCTGGACCAGTTTCAGCGAGGCATCGGGCACGGAGATTTCCATGAACGGATTGCCACCGCGCGCCTCGATCCACTCCGATAACGCGGCCTCAACCGGATCATCGGGCACCGAGAACGGAATCTTGGCGATCACCACGTGCTCGCAGTAGGCCCCCGGCAAATCGACACCTTCGGCAAAACTGGCCAGCCCGAACAGCACGCTGGAATCACCGCCATCGACCCGCGCCTTGTGCTTGTTCAGGGTTTCCTGTTTCGACAGGTTGCCCTGAATGAACACTTGCTTGCGCCAGTCGCGGTCGAGACCGTCGAATACGTCCTGCATTTGCTTGCGCGAGGAGAACAGCACCAGTGTGCCTCGTGAACCTTCCACCAGATCGGGCAGCTCGCGAATGATCGCCGCCGTGTGGGCGGCGGCATCGCGCGGGTCGGCCTTGAGATCCGGCACGCGCAGCACGCCGGCATCGGCATGATGGAACGGGCTCGGCACCACCGCTGTGACAGCTTTTTTCGGCAGACCGGCGCGCATGCGGAAACGGTCGAAAGTGCCCAGCGCCGTCAGCGTCGCCGAGGTCACCAGGCAGCCGTAAGCGACGTTCCACAAACTGCGACGCAAGGTTTCCGCCGCCAGAATCGGGCTGGCGTTGACCTCGATATCGAACAGCGAGCCGCTTTCGGCCAGGGTCAGCCAGCGTGCCATGGGCGGGCTGTCTTCCGGGTCTTCGGCGGTGAACGCGGTCCACAATTCCCAGTTGCCGGAAGCGCGGGACAACAGGCTGCCGAACAGCGGATACCATTCTTCGGCCTGATTGCTGGCGATGCCGATGTTGACCTCGCCGTCCATGCCTTCCTTGAGCAGGTCGGTCAGGCGTTGAAACAGGTCGTTTAGGCGCGAATAGCCTTTTTTCAGCTCGATGCCCATCTCGCGCATATCCTCGGGAATCACCCCGCCGACAAAGCGATGACGCGGGCGCTCGCGGCCTTCGACGTCTTCGCCGGGTTTGAAATCGGCGATCTGCTCGCAGGCGGTGAACATGAACTGCTGCTGGGTCTTGATCTCCCGCGCCAGCTCGGGCACCTGCTCGATCAGCTTGCCGAGATCGCCCGGCAACGGATGCTGGGCCAGCAGCTTGGTCAGGTTCTTGGCGGTGGTTTCCAGCCAGTCGGCGGTGGAACGCAGGCGCGTGTAGTGAGCGAAGTGGCCGATGGCCTTGTCCGGCAGGTGGTGGCCTTCGTCGAACACGTAAATGGTGTCGCGCGGGTCCGGCAGCACGGCGCCGCCGCCCAGTGCCAGGTCAGCCAGGACCATGTCGTGGTTGGTGACGATCACGTCAACCTTGCCCATGCCTTCGCGAGCCTTGTAGAAGGCGCACTGGCCGAAGTTCGGGCAATGACGGTTGGTGCACTGGCTGTGATCGGTGGTCAGGCGCGCCCAGTCGGCGTCTTCCAGCGCGTTCGGCCAGCTGTCGCGGTCGCCGTCCCATTTATTGCCGGCGAGCTTTTCGATCATGCTGGTGAACAGCTTCTGACTGGCCTCGTCGACTTCGATCTTGAAACCTTCTTCTTCGAACAGCTGCGCGGTGGCGGTTTGTGCGTGGCCTTCCTGCAACAGCATGTCGAGCTTGGACAGGCACATGTAGCGACCACGGCCCTTGGCCAGGGCAAAACTGAAATTCAGCCCGCTGTTGCGCATCAGGTCGGGCAAATCCTTGTAGACAATCTGCTCTTGCAGGGCGACGGTCGCGGTGGCAATGACCAGACGCTTGCCGGCCAGTTTCGCCGTGGGGATCGCCGCCAGGCTGTAGGCCACGGTCTTGCCGGTACCGGTGCCGGCTTCCACCGCGACAATCGCGGGGTCGCCACTGCGCCGGCCCTCGTCGTCGGTGTCGATATCTCCGAGGACTTTGGCGATTTCAGCGATCATCAGGCGCTGGCCGTAACGCGGCTTGAGGCTCTTGGCCTCTAGAAAACGCGAATAGGCGCCCTGGATCGTGGTTTTGAGTTCAGTGCTGATCATTGAGTGTCGGGCGCAAAACGCTGGATAAATTTTCAGTGGTTTGATTCGGCGGCTATCATACCCCGCTAATCGATCCCGCGCAGAACGGAGTGACCCAATGACACCTTTTAGCCTCGTTTACCCCCTGCATGTCCTCGCCGCTCTGGTGTGGGTCGGCGGTATGTTTTTCGCCTGGATGGTCTTGCGCCCTGCGGCCGTGAAGGCTCTGGACGGCCCCGCTCGCCTGACCCTGTGGGTGGAAGTGTTTCAAGGTTTTTTCCGTTGGGTTTGGGTCGCGGTGATCCTGTTGCCGATCAGCGGCGTGGGCATGTTGCATCTGCAGCAGGTCGGATTTGAAACCGCGCCGAAGTACGTGCAGGTGATGATCGGTTTGTATGTGGTGATGACGGCACTGTTCATCCGCATTCAGGGGTTGATGCTGCCAGAATTGCGCAAGGCGGTTGAGGCGAAGGATTGGCCGGCGGGTGCGGCGGTGCTGGGGCGGATTCGCCGGGTAGTGGGGCTCAATCTGCTGGTCGGGTTGGTGTTGGTGGCTGTGGCGGCGGCGAGACCGATGCTCTGAATCGCACTCTTGTTCTGCTGTGAACACAGTTGTGGCGAGGGGATTTATCCCCGCTGGGTCGCGAAGCGGCCCCGCTCTAAAAATCAAAAGCGGGACTGCTACGCAGCCCAGCGGGGATAAATCCCCTCGCCACATAATTTCACTCACCAAAGATCTTCACTCACCAAAGCATTTTATTGATCAGAGAGCGGGTCGCAGTTTTAGAGCCGTTGCACGGTAACCGAACCCGCCGCTCCCTCCGGCCCAGGCTGGCCATCCGCGCCGGCCTTGCCGTTCTTGCCGCCGTCAGCGCGGTACACCAGGCAGCCCTTGGATTTGCCGCCCTTCCCTGCTTTACCACCGACACCCGCCGGGCCGCCGGCACCGCCAGCCACGTTGACCTTGATCAGCTCGGCCGGAAAATCCCGTGGTACGGCGAGTCGCACCAGCGCACCCGGCGCGCCTGGCTGGCCATCGCTGCCGTCACTGCCATCGGCGCCGTGGCCGGCCGATCCATAGGTGCAGCCCGGATCTTCACCGTTGCCGCCGTCGAGGCCGACGAAACCCGGCGCGCCCCTGCCGCCACGGGCATCGACCGTCAGTTGCGGCGCGCTCAGGGCCTGAAATTGCAGGTTCAGATTGCGCCCGGCCCGGGCCGCTTTTTCATAAGTGCCGGGGGCGCCGCGCGCGGTGATCTGGCTGCCCTCGCTCAATTCAGCGCGCTTGACCTTCACTTCCAGCGCCTGTTCAGCCGGAACGATAGCAATACGTGCTTCGTGGCCCAGACGCAGTTCATCAATGTTCAATTCAGTCACGTTGGACGGGATCAGCAAGGTGCCGTAATCGGCGACTTCCAGTTTCTCCAGTTGCAGCGTGCTGGTGGTGTTGGGCAAGCGCATCAAAGAATTGCTTTGCACGTTGACCACCTGGGCGCAGGCCAGTGGACTGATGAATGCAGCGAGCAGGCAGAGTTTACGCATGGGAAGAAGCCTCCGGAGCGGCCGGGGCCGGGATGGTTTGCAGGTGGAAAACGCCGAACAACAGAATGCGGCCACGATCACGCCAAGGGTGCGGACGACCCTTGAGGCTGCGATTGCACAGCAGCACTTCGAGTAGATGAATCAGCAACAACAGAGCGCCGGCCAGATTGACCAGCAGATGCAGCGGATGAACAAACGGCACCAGTTGATTGGCCAGTACCACGCAGCAGAACAGCAGGGTCAGCAAACGCCCCAGCCCCCAGAACACCTTCATACGCTCCCCCGTGTTGCGAATTATTCTTTGCACGCACAGTACCGGCTTCTGCGGGGGATAAGCCAGAGGGAAAAATGAAATTTGTGCAAACGCGGATGAAATGGCTGCCGGGGCGACGATCTCGACCCGGCAGCTCTAGCCTGCGCACTACAGACGGTTGCTAACGATTGATGTGCAGCTCGACCCGGCGATTTTCCGCGCGGCCTTCATCGCTGGCGTTATCGGCGACCGGCTCACTCTCGCCTCGGCCCTCGCTGGTGAGCTTGTTCGGCGCCAGCCCCTGACTCAACAGATACGCTGCGACACTGCTCGCGCGCCGCTCGGACAAAGCCTGGTTATAGGCGTCGGAGCCTTTACTGTCGGTGTGCCCGATGACCTTGATGCTGACCACATCGGCATTGCGCAGCTTGTCCATCAAGGTGTCGAGCTGGGCTTTGGCCGCCGGGGTCAGATCGGACTTGTCGAAATCGAACAGCACGTTGCCGGCATCGCTCAAGGTGATCACTTCAGATTGCGGCGCCGGTTCGACCGGTTTGACTGCCACCGGATATTGCGGCAGCGGGCAGCCACGGTGATCGACTTCGGTGTTTTCCGGAGTGTCCGGGCAGCGGTCGCGGCGGTCGAAGACGCCGTCGCTGTCTTCGTCGCCATCCTGGGCGTAACAGATCAGCCCGCCGGTGACGATACCCAATGCCGCGCCGCCGCCGGCCCAGCCGGCGCTTTCAATGGCGCCAAGACCGCCGCCGACCAGACCGCCAAGCAGGCTGCAGATCGGCCACGTACGTTGATTGAGGGGGGCGGTGCCATCGCTGTGAGTGGCACAACCGGTGAGCAAGCTGCCAAGCAGCAGCACCGGCAAGACGGACCTTGAGAAAAGACGCATTTGTGAACGCTCCTGTGTACCGGCCCATACCGGTTACACAGGAGTAAAGACCCGCATCAGCGACTGCACAAGCCGCGGATGCGAGAGGGGCTAGCGGACGATTTTGATTTCGGTGCGACGGTTCTGTGCACGACCATCAGCCGACTTGTTGTCAGCCACAGGCTGGCTTTCACCAAGGCCCGACACCGAAACGAAGCTGGCACGTGGCACGCCCTGCTGGATCAGGTATTCCACCACCGAGTGCGCACGACGATCCGACAGTTTCTTGTTGTAGGCATCGCTGCCGACACTGTCGGTGTGACCGGTCACGGTCAGTTGCGCGGTAGAGGATTCCTGTTTCAGGCGATCGGCGACCTTGTCCAGCACTTGCTTGTCAGGGCCGGTCAGCGTGGCTTTGTCGAACTCGAAATGCACATCACGAATGACGATGGTTTCTTCCTTGACCACAACCGCTTCTTCGACCACTGGCGCAGGCGTCGGTGGCGGGCAACCGTCAGCATCGACCTGCACGCCTTTTGGCGTGCCCGGGCACTTGTCGCGACTGTCCGGCACGCCATCGCCGTCTTCATCGCCATCGCCATGCACCCAGCAGTAAGCCGCTGCCGTACCGCCGACGATCAGTGCACCGTAGCCAGCCCACGATGCGCTTTCCGTCGCGCCGAGACCGGCACCGACCACACCGCCGACCGCCGCACAGGTCGGCCAGTCGGTTTTCTGCAAACCTGCACAACCAGTCAACACACTGGTTAGCAGAACCAAGGGTAATGCTGTCCGAACTATGCTCATCTAGTTTTCTCCTGAGGGATCGGCTTAAAACCGATTCAGGGAGTAAAGACCGGAGTTTTAATCTCCGCCAGCAATAGGCCACCGCTGTTTGCGACCGTGTTCACAGGGGTTTGCCTCTTTTGGCGAAAACCACCGCCACCGGGCGCTTTGCCGACGCAGTCTGGCAGGCTAGTCTTGGCGGTCTGACTGAGGAGCTTCGATGAACGTCGCCATTTCTTCGCGCACGCCACAACAGGCGTTGGCCGCTTTGCTGGATCGCTACGCCCCGGCCCGACTGCTGCTGATCGGCGCCAGCGAGTTTCCCGCCTTGAGCGCTTTCAAGGACGCGCATCCAGATACCGTGGTCGCCCATGCCGCACCCGGCGGTCTGCCCGCCGAACTGGCCGCGCAACGCTTCGATCTGGCGCTGGTAGTCGATTGCCTGGAACATTTGCCCAAACGCGATGGCCTGAACCTGTTGGGCGGCATCCGCAATCTCAACGCCAGTCGCATCGCGGTGCTGGCGGATCAGGCCGCCAGTGGCTGGCAGGAAACCGATTTCTATTCGCTGGCCCTGCAGGCCAGCGAGCGTTTTCAGCGCGACGCGCAGGTGCTGACCCTGTTCACCTACGATCTGCTTGACTACAAACAAGTCCCCGACTGGCTCAATTCACGCTTCTGGGCCAATCCGGAAAACTTCGGGAAATACTGGTGGTAATGCAATGAGTACAGCCATTTGCCCTTGCGGCAGCGGCAATCTGCTGGATGCCTGCTGCGGCCCTTATCACGACGGCCACCCGGCACCGTGTGCCGAAGCCCTGATGCGTTCGCGCTACAGCGCTTATGTGCTGGGGCTGATCGACTATCTGGTGGCGACCACCCTGCCCGCGCAGCAGGCGGGGCTGAACCGACAATCGATCAGCGACTGGAGTGCGCAAAGCACCTGGCTCGGCCTTGAGGTGGAAAGCTCGGAGGTTTTCGGCGGCCAGCCGGAACACGCTTTTGTGACCTTCACCGCGCGCTGGCATGACAGCCAGGGCGAGCACAGCCATCGCGAGCGCTCATCCTTTGTACAAAACGCCGGGCGCTGGTACTTCATCGATCCCACGGTGCAGCTGAAGCTGGGGCGCAATGACGGCTGCCCTTGCGGCAGCGGGCAGAAGTTCAAGAAGTGTTGTGCGGGTTATTTCGGCGCTTGAAAGCCAAGATCAAAAGATCGCAGCCTTCGGCAGCTCCTACACGGGATTAGCCGAAGGCTGAAATCTTTTAAGGTCTAGACTGGGCACAAAGGGAGTCAATTTCATGCTCGGTCGTCGGCGCACATTACATTTCCTGCTGTTGATGCTGATCGTAAACCTCGGCGGCTGTGCCTCGTGGTTCAGCGACGACAGCGTCGAGCCTGCCGTGCATCTGGTGAAAGTCGAGGTGGTGCGGGCCAAACTGCTCGAGCAAAAATTCATCCTGCACTTTCGCGTCGACAATCCCAACGACAGCGATCTGACCGTGCGCGGCCTCGAATACCGGATTCACCTGGCGGACATGCTGCTCACCGAAGGCGAGCATGAGCACTGGTTTACCGTGGGGCCAAAGCGCAGCGCTTACTTCAAAGTGCCGATCCGCACCAACCTGTGGCCGAAGGTCAAACACGTAGTGAAACTGCTGAAAAATCCGAACCAGCAGATTCCCTATCGATTGCAGGGGGAAATGGAAACCGGTTTATTCATCGCCCACTACGTGCACCTTGAGCGCAATGGCGTGATAATCCCCGCCGATCTAACTCCGGAGTGACCTCGATGACCCAGCAACCCCATGTCCATGGCCCTGACTGCAACCACGATCATGACCACCATCATGATCACGACCATGGCCATGTCCACGGCCCGAACTGCGGCCACGCCCACCAGGAACCGGTGCGCAACGCCCTGAAAGACGTCGGCCGCAACGACCCTTGCCCATGCGGCAACGGCAAGAAATTCAAGAAGTGCCACGGCGCTTGATGTCACTGGCGAAGATCTTCTTCGCCTGACACACCGCTTCGCGAGCAGGCTCGCTCCCACAGTTGATCTGCACTCAACACATTTTTGTGAACCTGCGCAGCCCTGTGGGAGCTGGCTTGCCAGCGATAGGGCGGCACATCCCTGCATTGATGTCGCCTGATTCACCGCAATCGCTGGCAAGCCAGCTCCCACAGGTCTATCAGTTGACTGTCAGAATCAGGGCAGCACTGACCACCGTCGCATACTCCCCATGCAGATTGCCCAGCGACATCCCGTGCACCTCTTCAGCGGTACGCGGTTTGCCGAAATAATCGGCTTTGTCGAAGGTAAAGCACGCATCCTCTGCCACCCATGTGTCGAAACCCAGATTGCCCGCAGTGCGCGCCGTCGACTCAACAGAGTTATTGGTCGCCACACCAACGATGATCAGTTGCCCGATCCCGGCCTCACGCAACTGCGCCTCCAGCCCACTGGCACAAAACGCGTCCGGCACCTGTTTCTGGATCAGCCATTCCCCGCCCTGAGGGACAAAACGCTCTTGAAACTCGACTCCGTCCTGCTCCGGCCAGAACACCGAATCAGGTGAGCGCGACAAATGCTGCACGTGAATCACCGGGCGCCCGCGCAGGCGCCACAGCGCCAATAACTCAAGCATTCGCTCTTCGGCCTGAGGATTATTCCGCCGCCCCAGACGCGGATGCAGAATGCCTTTCTGCTGGTCGATGATGATCAGCGCAGCGTTGCTTTGAAGCTCCATAGCGATCTTTCTCCTGACAGGTCTCGGGACTCATTCCGCAGTTCAACATCAGCGCTTTCCCACAAGCAACTGTCACGCCTCTGACCGATCAGCCGACAACTGCATAAATAACCACTCGCCCCGCTTGCGCGGCCCTCGCGCCGTCACTAACGTAGCGGCTTTATTGCGCCCCCAGCCTTATACCCCCGCAGGAGCTTCGCCATGGCCTCGCCAGCCCTTACACATTTTCTTCCCCGGTTCGGCGTTGCCGCAGCAGTGGCCGGTGTCCTCGGCCTGTCCGGTTGCCAGACCTGGAACGCCCAGGACAGCCTGCCGCCGACCTCCGGCGTACAACCGCTCAAGGGCCTGGCGCAGAACGTGTCGGTGCGGCGCAATGCGATGGGCATGCCGTTGATCGAGAGCAACAGCTTCCATGACGCGCTGTTCAGCCTCGGCTATGTCCACGCCAGCGACCGCATCAACCAGATGGTCACCCTGCGCCTGTTGGCCCAGGGCCGGCTGGCGGAAATGTCTGGCGCGTCGATGCTCGATGCCGACCGCTACATGCGCGCGGTCAATCTGAAGAAGAGCGCCGGCGAGCTGTACAAGGCCTCGTCGCCACGGCTCAAGCGCTTCTTCGAAGTCTACGCACGAGGCGTCAACGCTTATCTGTTCCGCTATGCCGACAAGTTGCCGGGCGACCTCGCCGCCAGCGGTTACAAGCCCGAATACTGGAAACCGGAAGATTCGGCGCTGATTTTCGCCCTGCTGAATTTCAGCCAGTCGGCCAACCTGCCGGAGGAAATCCAGTCACTGGTGCTCGCGCAAACCGTGACCACTGACAAACTCGCCTGGCTGAGCCCGTCGGCGCCCGATGAAAACCTGCCGGTTGCCGAAGCCGACAAACTGCAAGGCCTCAAGCTCAACGGACAAATTCCGGGGCTGACGGAATTGAGCAACGCCAGCCAGCAACTGTCGGCGCTGAACCTGCTCGCCACGCCGACTGCGAATAACTGGGCGATCGCCCCGCAACGCAGCCGCAGCGGCAAGAGCCTGCTGGCCAGCGATGCGCACGGGCCGCTGGCCGCGCCGTCGCTGTGGAGTTTCGTGCAGATCCGCGCGCCGAAATATCAGGCCGCCGGCGTCACGGTTGCCGGTCTGCCGATGGTGCTCGGCGGCTTCAACGGCAAAGTGGCGTGGAGCATGACCAGCGTGCTCGGCGACAATCAGGACCTGTTCCTCGAGAAGATCCGCCGTCAGGGCAGCAGCCTCACTTATGAAGTCAACGGCAAATGGCAGCCGTTGGGCGTGCGCAACGAAACCTATTTCGTCAAAGGCCAGCGGCCGATTCGTGAAGCCGTTTACGAAACCCGCCACGGCGCGCTGCTCAACAGTGCCCAGGCAGCGGCGCAGGGCAGCGGTTTCGGTCTCGCTTTACAGACGCCAAGCTTCACTGACGACAAAACCCTGGATGCCTTCTTCGATCTGACCCGCGCGCAAAACGTCGAGCGCGCCTCGGACGCCAGCCGCGAAATCCGCGCCATTACCCTGAATCTGGTCTTTGCCGATGCAAGCAATATCGGCTGGCAAGTCACCGGGCGCTTCCCCAACCGTCGCGAAGGTGAAGGCCTGCTGCCCTCGCCGGGTTGGGACGGTCGCTACGACTGGGACGGTTACGCCGACCCGATGCTGCACCCCTACGATCAGGACCCGGCACAAGGCTGGCTCGGCACCGCCAACCAGCGTGTAATTCCCGACGGCTACGGCATGCAGTTGTCGAAATCCTGGGCGGCACCGGAGCGCGGCGAGCGCCTGGCGGAAATGGCCGGCAGCGGCAAGCACGACAGCCGCAGCGTGATCGCCATGCAGTACGACCAGACCACCACGCTCGCCGCCAAGCTGAAAAAAGTCTTCGAAGCGCCGGGGATGAAGCAACCGCTGAAACAAGCGATCGACGCTTTGCCGGAAGCGGAGCGCAGCAAGGCCCGCGAAGCCTTCACGCGCTTGATGGCGTTCGACGGCAAGCTCAGCCCGACCTCGGCGGATGCGGCGATTTATGAACTGTTTCTGCAGGAAAGCATGAAGCAGATCTTCCTCGATGAACTGGGTCCTGAGTCGAGCCCGGCGTGGAAGGCCTTTGTCGCCAATGGCGATCTGTCCTACGCGGCGCAGGCCGATCATCTCTTGGGGCGTGAGGACAGTCCGTTCTGGGATGACCTGCGCACGCCGCAGAAGGAAGACAAATCCGTGATTCTCGCCCGCAGCCTCGCTGCGGCGATTACTGCCGGTGACAGCCAGTTGGGCGGCGATCATCGCGCCTGGCAGTGGGGCAAACTGCACAGCTATGCTTGGAAAAACAGCAACGGTCAGACTGTACGCGGGCCGCTGGCGGCTGGAGGCGATCACACCACGCTGAACAGCTCGGCGTTTGCCTGGGGCCAGGACTTCGTCACCACGCGCGCGCCGTCGATGCGTTTTATCGTCGACTTCGGCCAGAGCGAGCCACTGATGGCGCAGAACGGTACGGGGCAGTCGGGCAACCCGCTGAGTCCGAACTACCTGAACGGGATCGATGCGTGGCTGAAAGGTCAGTACATCGGCCTGCCGATGCAGCCGCAGAACTTTGATCGGGTGTATGGCAAGGCCCGCTTGACCCTCACCCCCGGGAAATAGAGCAAGATCAACAGCCCCTCACCCTAGCCCTCTCCCTGAGGGAGAGGGGACTGATTGGGGGATGCTTGGGTCTTGCGCCGACCTGAAAGAGAGATGGTGAATCCAACATTGGATCAGGCTCAAGGCTGTGCCGGATCCATATTCAACTCGGCCCCCCAGGTCGATGTACCTCACCAGACACCTCGGTCGGCCCCTCTACAAAGCGAGGTGAATCCAACATTGGATCAGGTTCAAGGCTGTGCCGGATCCATATTCAACTCGGTCCCCCAGGTCGATGTACCTCACCAGACACCTCGGTCGGCCCCTCTACAAAGCGAGGTGAATCCAACATTGGATCAGGTTCAAGGCTGTGCCGGATCCATATTCAACTCGGTCCCCCAGGTCGATGTACCTCACCAGACACCTCGGTCGGCCCCTCTACAAAGCGAGGTGAATCCAACATTGGATCAGGCTCAAGGCTGTGCCGGATCCATATTCAACTCGGTCCCCCAGGTCGATGTACCTCACCAGACACCTCGGTCGGCCCCCTCTCCCTCTGGGAGAGGGCTGGGGTGAGGGAAGCGCTTCAAAGCCGATCGAACTTCCAGCCTCACGCCCGCCTCATAGCTAACAAGCCCCCCATTCCGGTCACGACATGGATCTTGTTATTGCCCGACCTGAAGGTCTCTACTGCCCCGCCGGAGATTTCTATATCGATCCGTGGCGGCCGGTCGAGCGTTCGGTGATCACCCATGCCCATGGCGATCACGCGCGCACCGGTAATCAGCACTACCTGTCGAGCAGCGCCAGCGCCGGGATTCTGCGCGCGCGCCTGGGTCAGGACATCCAGTTGCAAACACTCGACTACGGCCAGCGCCTGACCCACCACGGCGTGACCCTGAGCTTTCACCCCGCCGGGCATGTCCTCGGTTCGGCGCAGGTGCGCCTGGAATACGGCGGCGAAGTCTGGGTCGCGTCGGGGGATTACAAGGTCGAGCCGGATGGCACGTGCGCCCCATTCGAACCGGTGCGCTGCCACACGTTCATCACCGAATCGACCTTCGGCCTGCCGATCTATCGTTGGCAGCCGCAGGCGCAGATCTTCGCCGAGATCAATCAGTGGTGGGCGGCCAATATCGCCGCCGGCAAGGCCAGCGTGCTGTTCTGCTATTCCTTCGGCAAGGCGCAACGCATCCTCCACGGCATCGACGAAACCCTCGGGCCGATCCTCAGCCACGGCGCAGTCGAACCGCTGAACCGCGTCTACCGCGACGCCGGCGTATACCTGCCGCCGACGATTTACGCAGGCGACGTGAAAAAAAGCGATCCGATCATGCGCCAGGCGTTGGTCATTGCCCCGCCGTCGGCGGGCGGCAGCACGTGGATGCGCCGTTTTGGCGACTTCAGCGATGCCTTCGCCAGCGGCTGGATGCGCTTGCGCGGGACCCGGCGGCGGCGCGGCGTCGATCGCGGTTTCGTCCTCTCCGATCACGCCGACTGGCCCGGCCTGCTCTGGGCGATCAACCAGACCGGCGCGGAGCGGGTGATGGTCACTCATGGCTCGATCGGCGTGCTCGTACGTCATCTGCGCGAACAGGGTCTTGATGCACAAGGCTTCTCCACTGAATACGGCGATGACGAAGACGACAACATCGCCACCGAACCCACCGTTGCCGAGACGTCCCCATGAAAGCGTTCGCCGAGTTATATGCCGAACTCGACGCCACCACGTCGAGCAACGCCAAGCTGGCGGCGATGCAGGTGTACTTCGCGCAGGCCGCGCCGGAAGATGCCGCATGGGCGGTGTATTTCCTCTCCGGTGGTCGGCCTCGTCAACTGGTGCCGGTGCGCATCCTCCGTGAGCTGGCGGTAGAAGTTTCAGGGTTGGAGCCGTGGCTGTTCGAAGAAAGCTATCAGGCCGTCGGCGATCTGGCCGAGACCATTTCTCTGGTGCTGCCGGAAAATTCCCACAGCTCCGAGGCCGGTCTAGCCGAATGGATCGAAGACAAGCTGCTGCCACTTCGCGGTGAAACCCCGGAATATCTGGCGCGCCAACTGCCGATGTTGTGGGCGCAACTGGATCGGCCGAGCCTGATGCTGTGCATCAAGCTGATCACCGGCAGCTTCCGCGTTGGCGTGTCGAAGCTGCTGGTCACGCGCGCCCTGGCGTCGATGGCCGGCCTCGACAGCAAACGCGTGGCTCAGCGTCTGGTCGGTTACACCGATCTGTCGAACCGGCCCAACGCCGCGAGTTACCTGAAACTCATCGCCCCGGAATCCGCAGACGAACATGCCCAGCGCGGCGGCCAGCCCTACCCGTTCTTTCTTGCCCACGCCTTGGCGCAACCGGTCGAGGAATTCGAAGCGCTGCTCGGCCCGGCCAGCGACTGGCAGGTGGAATGGAAGTGGGATGGTATTCGCGCGCAAGTGGTCAAGCGCGACGGCAAGCTGTGGGTGTGGTCGCGCGGCGAGGAACTGGTGACCGAGCGCTTCCCCGAGTTCGATGTGCTGGTCCACGGCTTGCCGGACGGCACGGTGATCGACGGCGAAATCGTCGTGTGGAAGAGCACCCATCCGACCACCGAAGATGCCTTCGATCCGCAATCCGATGAGCCGCCGGCCGTGCAACCGTTCGCCCTGCTGCAACAACGCATCGGTCGCAAGACGCTCGACAAGAAGATTCTCGAAGAAGTGCCGGTGGTGGTGCTGGCCTACGACCTGCTGGAATGGCAGGGCGAAGACTGGCGCAACCAGCCGCAGGTCAAGCGACGGGCGCAACTCGAGGAAGTCATCGCGCGCTGCAACAGCCCGGTACTGCTGCCCTCCCCCGTATTGACCGGCGAAGACTGGCTCGACCTCGGCCGCCAGCGCGAAGCGTCACGCAAACTCGGCGTCGAAGGCATGATGCTCAAGGCCCGCGATTCGCTGTATGGCGTCGGCCGGACCAAGGACATGGGCGTGTGGTGGAAGTGGAAGGTCGACCCGTTCAGCGTCGACGCGGTACTGATTTATGCCCAGCGCGGACACGGCCGTCGCGCCAGTCTGTACAGCGATTACACCTTCGCCGTGTGGGACGGCCCGCCGGAATCCAGTCAACGCTCGCTGGTGCCGTTCGCCAAGGCGTATTCGGGGCTGACCGATGAAGAGATGCGTCAGGTCGACAGCATCGTGCGCAAGACCACCGTGGAGAAATTCGGCCCGGTCAGCAGCGTGAAACCGAGCCTGGTGTTTGAGCTCGGCTTCGAAGGCATCGCCCTGTCGCGCCGACACAAGAGCGGCATCGCCGTGCGTTTCCCGCGCATGCTGCGCTGGCGCAAGGACAAGACCGTCGAAGAAGCGGACAGCCTCGCTACCCTTCAGGATCTGTTGGCCTAAACCCTTTTCACTGATCGTTCCCACGCTCTGCGTGGGAACGCAGCCCGGGACGCTCTGCGTCCCCCCCAGAGCCGAACGCGGAGCGTCCGTTGATGCATTCCCACGCAGGAGCGTGGGAACGATCAGTCATCGGGGACAATTCCTTTCCACAGTTTTCCCTGCTCTGAGCTACGCGTTTGAACCGAAACAGTGCATGCAAACAGCAATGCCCGTTTCCGTGCATTCAACTACCCTTGCCTCTCTCCGCTCAACCTTTTAAAACACCTGTTCGGCACTCTGGTTCGGAAATTGCTACTTTCTATAGGTCGTAAGCGTTGCAGTAACAATAATTCTGCGCCACAAGCGCTCATATTGGTTCTTAGGGATTGAATAATGAAAAAAGCATTGCTGACCCTTTCTGCACTGGCGTTGTGCATGGCCGCCGGCTCCGCGCTGGCCAAGGAATACAAAGAGCTGCGCTTTGGCGTTGACCCTTCGTACGCACCGTTCGAGTCGAAAGCGGCCGATGGCAGCCTGGTCGGGTTCGATATCGATCTGGGCAACGCGATCTGCGCCGAACTGAAGGTCAAGTGCAAATGGGTCGAAAGCGATTTCGACGGCATGATTCCGGGCCTCAAGGCCAACAAGTTCGACGGTGTGATCTCGTCGATGACCGTGACCCCGGCTCGCGAGAAGGTCATCGACTTCTCCAGCGAACTGTTTTCCGGCCCGACCGCTTACGTGTTCAAGAAAGGCTCCGGCATCACCGCCGACGTCACTTCACTCAAGGGCAAAACCGTCGGTTACGAGCAAGGCACCATTCAGGAAGCCTACGCCAAAGCCGTGCTGGACAAGGCTGGCGTGAAAACCCAGGCCTATCAGAACCAGGATCAGGTGTATTCCGACCTGACCTCCGGTCGTCTCGACGCCGGTATCCAGGACATGCTGCAAGCCGAACTGGGCTTTCTGAAGTCGCCAAAAGGCGCTGATTATGAAATCAGCCAGCCGGTCGACAGTGAATTGCTGCCAGCCAAAACCGCTGTCGGTATCAAGAAAGGTAACACTGAGCTGAAAGCACTTTTGGATAAAGGTATCAAAGCGTTACACGACGACGGCAAATACGCCGAGATTCAAAAGAAACACTTTGGTGACCTGAATCTGTACAGCGGCAAATAATGCCCCGGCGCCCATCCTCGATGGGCGCCTTTTCCATCCGCTCAGGTTGCTGATTTATGTTTGAAACCCTCCTGCAAAATCTGGGGCTGGCCTCGTTCAGTCTGCAGGGCTTCGGCCCGTTGCTGCTGCAAGGCACCTGGATGACCATCAAGTTATCGGCGATGTCGCTGCTGGTGGCCGTGTTGCTCGGCCTGCTCGGCGCCAGTGCCAAACTGTCGAAAGTCAAACTGGTGCGCCTGCCCGCGCAGCTCTACACCACGCTGATTCGCGGCGTGCCGGATCTCGTGCTGATGCTGTTGATCTTCTACAGCCTGCAAACCTGGCTGACGTCGCTGACCGACTATATGGAATGGGAATATATTGAAATCGACCCGTTCAGCGCCGGCGTGCTGACGCTGGGCTTCATTTATGGCGCGTATTTCACCGAGACCTTCCGTGGCGCCATCCTCGCGGTGCCGCGTGGTCAGGTCGAAGCCGCCACCGCGTATGGCCTCAAACGTGGCCAGCGTTTTCGCTTCGTGGTGTTTCCGCAAATGATGCGCTTCGCGTTGCCGGGCATCGGTAACAACTGGATGGTCATGCTCAAGGCCACCGCGCTGGTGTCGATCATTGGCCTCGCCGATCTGGTCAAGGCAGCGCAGGACGCCGGTAAAAGCACCTATCAACTGTTCTACTTTCTGGTCCTTGCCGCATTGATCTATCTGCTGATCACCAGTGCTTCGAACTTTATCCTGCGCTGGCTCGAACGCCGCTACGCCGCCGGTGCCCGGGAGGCCGTAAGATGATCGAACTTCTCCAGGAATATTGGCGCGCCTTCCTTTATACCGACGGCCAGAACATCACCGGGCTGGCGATGACGATGTGGCTGCTGACCGCGTCGATCTGCATCGGCTTCGTCGTCTCGATTCCGCTGTCGATTGCCCGCGTCTCGCCGCACTTCTACGTCCGTTGGCCGGTGCAGTTCTACACCTACCTGTTCCGGGGCACGCCGCTGTATATCCAGTTGCTGATCTGCTACACCGGCATCTACAGCCTCGCCGCCGTGCGCGAGCAGCCGATCCTCGACAGTTTCTTTCGCGACGCGATGAACTGCACGATCCTCGCCTTCGCCCTAAACACCTGCGCGTACACCACGGAAATTTTCGCCGGGGCGATTCGCAGCATGAACCATGGCGAAGTCGAAGCGGCCAAGGCTTATGGCCTGACCGGCTGGAAGCTGTATGCCTACGTGATCATGCCGTCGGCACTGCGCCGTTCGTTGCCTTACTACAGCAACGAAGTGATCCTGATGCTGCACTCGACCACCGTGGCGTTCACCGCGACCATTCCCGATATCCTGAAAGTCGCGCGGGATGCCAACTCGGCGACCTTCCTGACCTTCCAGTCATTCGGCATCGCCGCGCTGATCTACCTGACCATTACTTTTGCGCTGGTCGGTCTGTTCCGCCTCGCCGAACGCCGCTGGCTGGCCTTCCTCGGGCCGACTCACTAGCACTGGTTTCAAAAATAAAGAGATAACAATGCGCCACCAGATCCATGACTTGCTGGCCCCGCTGCCGGGGACCGCACGGCAGATTCACAGCTTCCACTTCGGCCCACCGCAGGCCAAGGGCAAGGTTTACATCCAGGCGTCGCTGCACGCTGACGAACTGCCGGGCATGCTGGTCGCCTGGCACCTGAAACAGCGTCTGGCCGAGCTGGAAGCTGCCGGCCGCCTGCGCAGCGAAATCGTCCTGGTGCCGGTGGCCAACCCGGTCGGCCTCGAACAAGTGCTGATGGACGTGCCGCTGGGCCGTTACGACCTGGAGAGCGGGCAGAACTTCAATCGCTGGTTCGTCGACCTCAGCGAAGAAATCGGCAACGCCATAGAAGGCCAACTCAACGACGACGCGCAGCACAACCTCGAACTGATCCGCGCCAGCCTGCGCAACGCCCTCGACCGTCAGAAGCCGACCACACAACTGCAATCCCAGCGTCTGACCCTGCAACGCCTGGCCTGCGATGCCGACATGGTGCTGGACTTGCACTGCGACTTCGAATCGGTGGTGCACCTGTACACCACGCCCGAGGCGTGGCCACAGGTCGAGCCCTTGGCGCGCTACATGGAAGCGCAGGCCAGCCTCCTCGCTACCGATTCCGGCGGGCAATCGTTCGACGAGTGCTTCACCCTGCTCTGGTGGCAACTGCGCGAGCGCTTCGGTGAGCAGTTCGAGATTCCGCTGGGCAGCTTCTCGGTGACCGTCGAATTGCGCGGCCAGGGCGACGTCAATCACCCGCTGGCCAGCCGCGATTGTCAGGCGCTGATCGACTATCTGATCCAGTTCGATGCCATCGTCGGCGAGACCAAGCCGCAACCGCCACTGCCGTACCCTGCCACGCCGCTGGCCGGGGTCGAACCAGTGACCACACCAGTCGGCGGCCTGCTGGTGTACTGCGCCACGCCCGGCCAATACCTGGAAGCCGGCCAGCAGATCGCAGAAATCATCGACCCGGTCCACGACAAGGTCACCCCCATTCATTGCACCGCCGCCGGCCTGCTGTATGCGCGCTCGCTGCGGCGCATGGCCACTGCCGGCATGGTCATCGCCCACGTCGCGGGCGCCCAGGCCTATCGCAGCGGCTACCTACTTTCGCCTTGAGGATGCTCGTCCATGTACAAACTGACCGTTGAAGGCCTGCACAAAAGCTATGGCGATCATCAGGTGCTCAAAGGCGTTTCGCTCAAGGCCAAAACCGGCGACGTGATCAGCCTGATCGGCGCCAGCGGCTCGGGCAAAAGCACCTTTTTGCGCTGCATCAATTTCCTTGAACAACCCAATGACGGCGCCATGAGCCTCGATGGCCAGGCGATCCGCATGGTCACCGACCGCCACGGCATGCACGTTGCCGACGCCGATGAACTGCAACGCCTGCGCACGCGGCTGGCGATGGTGTTCCAGCATTTCAACCTGTGGAGCCACATGACCGTGCTGGAAAACATCACCATGGCCCCGCGCCGGGTGCTGGGCTGCAGCAAACAGGAAGCCGAGGATCGCGCCCGACGTTATCTGGACAAAGTCGGCTTGCCGGCGCGGGTCGCCGATCAATACCCGGCGTTTCTGTCCGGCGGCCAGCAACAGCGCGTGGCGATCGCCCGGGCACTGGCGATGGAGCCGGAAGTGATGCTGTTCGACGAACCGACCTCGGCACTCGACCCGGAACTGGTCGGCGAAGTGCTGAAAGTGATTCAGGGCCTGGCCGAGGAAGGCCGGACGATGATCATGGTCACCCACGAAATGAGTTTTGCGCGCAAGGTGTCGAATCAGGTGCTGTTTCTGCATCAGGGTCTGGTGGAAGAAGAAGGCGCGCCGGAAGACGTGCTGGGCAACCCGAAAAGCGAACGCCTGAAGCAATTCCTGAGCGGCAATCTTAAATAAGGTTGGCACTCAACCCTTTGTGGGAGCGAGCCTGCTCGCGAAAGCGGTTTATCAGTCAACATCAATGTTGAAGGTGACATCGCATTCGCGAGCAGGCTCGCTCCCACGGGGGAATCCACCGACCGACAAAGTTAAACTTGTCCCCCCGCTTCGCTGTCTCTGAAACAACACCTCCAGAGCGCACGCAGCCGGCATGGCGAAATCCCCCGACTTTGCAAAAACCTGGTTCAGCGCCCGCGACTGGAAGCCGTTCGCCTTTCAGAAACAGGTGTGGGCGGCGGTGAAAAACGGCGAATCCGGGTTGCTCCACGCCAGCACCGGCGCTGGTAAAACCTATGCGGTGTGGTTTGCTGCACTCAACCGCTTCGCCCGCCTGCAACCTCCCGTGGCCACGCCGCGCAAACGCAAACCGCCGGCCGAACCGCTGACAGTGCTGTGGATCACGCCGATGCGCGCCCTCGCCGCCGATACCGCCCGCGCTTTACAAAGCCCGGTCGATGAATTGCAGATCCCGTGGAGCATCGGCCTGCGCACCGGCGATACCAGCAGCAGCGAACGCGCCCGCCAGGGCCGACGTCTGCCAACGACGCTGATCACCACTCCGGAAAGCCTGACCCTGTTGCTCGCCCGCGCCGATGCGCGCACGGCGTTGTCGAGCCTGCGCATGATCGTCGTCGATGAATGGCACGAGTTGCTCGGCAACAAACGCGGCGTGCAATTGCAACTGGCCCTCGCCCGCCTGCGTCATTGGCAGCCGGAACTGATTGTCTGGGGGGTATCCGCCACCCTCGGTAATCAATCCCACGCCGAGCAAGTGCTGATCCCACAGGGCGGCGGCGTCAGTGTTCAGGGCAAAAGCGAAAAAACCCTGCAGGTCGACACCCTGCTGCCACCGGCCATCGAGCGTTTTCCCTGGGCCGGCCACATCGGTCTGAAGATGCTGCCGCAAGTGGTCGCCGAACTTGATGCCTGCGCCAGCAGCCTGGTGTTCACCAACACCCGCGCGCAATCGGAGATCTGGTATCAGGCGCTGCTGGAAGCGCGGCCGGACTGGGCCGGGTTGATCGCGCTGCATCACAGCTCACTGTCCCGCGATACCCGCGATTGGGTCGAGCAGGCGTTGAAGAATGGCCAGTTGAAAGCAGTGGTGTGCACCTCGAGCCTGGACTTGGGTGTGGATTTCCTCCCGGTCGAACGCGTACTGCAGATTGGCTCGGCGAAAGGCGTTGCGCGCTTGATGCAACGTGCCGGGCGCTCCGGTCACGCGCCGGGGCGCACCTCGCGGGTCACTTTGGTCCCCACCCACAGCCTGGAGCTGATCGAAGCGGTCGCCGCACGCGACGCCGTCGAACAGCGGCGCATCGAGCCGCGCCTGTCACCGCACAAGCCGCTGGATGTGCTGGTCCAGCATTTGGTCAGCATGGCCCTTGGCGGTGGCTTTATTCCTGAAGACTTGTACGAAGAAGTCCGTGGTGCCTGGGCTTATCGTGACCTGACAGCGGCAGACTGGGCCTGGTCGCTGGCGTTCGTACGCCATGGCGGGATGTCTCTTACAGCGTATCCGGATTACCGCCGGGTCGAGCCGGACGAACACGGCGTCTGGCGTGTGCCGGATGCGCGTCTGGCGCGGCGCCATCGCATGAGCATTGGCACCATCGTCAGCGACGCGAGCATCAACCTGAAATTCTGGAGCAAGGGCGGCGGTGGCAAACAACTGGGCAGCGTCGAGGAAGGCTTTATCGCGCGACTGAAACCCGGCGATGGTTTCCTCTTCGCCGGCCGCCTGCTGGAACTGGTGCGGGTGGAAAACATGACAGCCTACGTCAAACGCAGCACCGCGAAAAAGGCTGCCGTGCCGCGCTGGAATGGCGGACGCATGCCGTTATCCAACGAACTGGCCGAAGCGGTGGTCACGCGCTTCAGCGCCGCTGCTCAAGGTCAGTTCAAAGGCCCGGAAATGCACGCGCTGCGTCCGCTGCTGGAGACGCAGATACGCTGGTCCGGCTTGCCCACCACGGAAAATCTGCTCGCCGAGGTGCTGAAATCCCGCGAAGGCTGGCATCTTTTTCTCTATCCGTTCGCCGGGCGACAAGTGCATCTGGGACTGGCGAGCCTGTTGGCATGGCGCGTAAGTCAGCGCCAGCCGGTGACCTTCTCGATTGCCGTGAATGATTACGGCCTGGAACTGCTCAGCGCCACGCCGGTGGATTGGGCCACGCATCTGGACGCGCACCTGTTCAATGCCGATGACTTGTTGCTGGACGTGCTCGCCAGCCTCAATGCCGGTGAACTGGCGTTGCGCCGCTTCCGCGAAATCGCGCGGATCGCCGGGCTGGTGTTCGCCGGGTATCCGGGCGCACCAAAAAGCACCCGCCAGGTGCAGGCGTCGAGTGGCTTGTTCTTCCAGGTGTTCAAACAATATGACGCCGACAACCTGCTGCTGGCCCAGGCTGGGGAAGAAGTCCTACGCGAAGAGCTGGATATTCGCCGTCTGGAACAGACACTGGAGCGCATCAATCAGATGAAACTGGACGTGCATCAGGTTAAACGTCCTACACCGTTGGGCTTTCCGCTGCTGGTGGAGCGGATGCGCGAGAGCATGAGTTCGGAAAAACTGGCTGACAGGATCAGAAGAATGGTTGGTGACCTGGAAAAAACCGCTGATAACGGGAAATCGTCGTGAGTGCGTACCCGGTGCGTTTGGCCGGTGAGGAGTTGTGGCTGCTGCCGGAGAAAGCGCTGTACTGGCCAGCGCAGGAAGCATTGCTGATCGCCGATGTGCATTTCGGTAAGGCGGCGGCCTATCGCAGCCTCGGCCAGCCGGTGCCGCATGGCACGACGGCGAGCAACATCGAGGTAATCGACGCGTTGCTGGCGCGGTTGCCGTGTCGCCAGTTGATCTTCCTCGGGGATTTTCTGCATGGGCCTGGTTCACATGTCCCGACCACGCTGAATGCGCTGGCAGAGTGGCGCGCACGGCACGCTGACCTGCCGATGACACTGATTCGCGGCAACCACGATAAACGCGCGGGCGACCCACCAGCCTCGCTGAATATCCGCGTGGTGCCAGAGCCGCTGTTACTCGGACCGTTCGCCCTGCAGCATGAGCCCGATGCGCATCCGGAACGGCACGTGCTCGCCGGCCACGTGCATCCGGTTTATCGATTGCACGGCAAAGGTCGGCAGAGCCTGCGCCTGGCCTGTTTCAGACTCGGTGAGCGCATCAGCCTGATGCCGGCATTCGGTGCGTTCACCGGCGGCTATCAGGTCGAGCGCGACGACAGTTGCAAAGTCTTCGTGATCGGCGACAACGAAATATGGCCCGTCAGCTAGATCGCACATAGATCAGACTGACGGGCCATATTCATGCCGGTGGATCAGGCGACAGGCGCCGGAGGCGGCTCGTCCGGCAGCGTCGGTTCGCCTGGTTCGGTCGGTTGTTCGTTGGGAGTATCGGGATCGGGCTGGCCGGGCACGCCGCCGGACAGGCTCAAAGACGGATTCGCCAGTAACGACCAGGCCAGAACGCCTATCTGATTGGGCTCAAGCCTTGCCAGTTCAGCGCTGATTCGCGGGTCGATCTTCATAGGGCACTCCTCAGTGAAGGCCCGAATCTGTGTGTAACAAAAACGGGCAGTACACCCCATAGAGTGTCTGCCCGCCAAAGAATTCCCGACATCCGTCGGATGGTCGATCAGGTACGCGGCAAGGTCACGCCACGCTGGCCTTGGTACTTGCCGCCACGATCCTTGTAGGAAACTTCACATTCTTCATCGGATTCGAGGAAGAGCATCTGCGCCACACCTTCGTTGGCGTAGATTTTCGCCGGCAGGTTGGTGGTATTGGAGAATTCCAGGGTCACATGACCTTCCCACTCAGGCTCGAGCGGAGTGACGTTGACGATGATGCCGCAGCGCGCGTAGGTGCTTTTACCCAGGCAGATGGTCAGCACGTTGCGCGGAATGCGGAAGTATTCGACGGTGCTGGCCAGGGCGAAGGAGTTCGGCGGAATGATGCAGACGTCGCTGTGGATGTCGACGAAGCTGCCGGCGTCGAAGTTCTTCGGGTCAACAATGGCCGAGTTGATGTTGGTGAACACCTTGAAGTGGTTGGTGCAACGCACGTCGTAGCCGTAGCTCGACACGCCGTAGGAAATCACCCGGCTGTCGTCGCTGCCGCGCATCTGGCGCTCGACGAACGGTTCGATCATGCCGTGTTCCTGCGCCATGCGGCGAATCCACTTGTCCGATTTGATGCTCATGGCGGGTTTGTCCTGAATAGCGAGGTGGAAAAATTCTGTCCGGCATCTTACCGGGCGCGTCGTCTCGTTCAAAGTGCGCAACGCAATTCTCGGCGAACACCCCGTATTTACGCGATGTGGCGACGAACCGTCGCACCGCCGATCCCTAAAACACAGAATCCTTTGCAAGAAACATTGGCACGTTCCGGAAAAAGGGTTAAGGTGGCGTCACTGTGTTGCTTGTGTCACTGAGAATCTCTACACGATATGTTGAATTTCGATCCAACCATCTACAAGAATTTTTCCTGCTCTTTGCACTCAGTCTCGGCCAGGGTTCTTCCTGAGTCGCAGTTATCTTTGTTCAAGGAGTTACACCATGTCTAATCGCCAAACCGGTACCGTTAAGTGGTTCAACGATGAAAAAGGCTTCGGCTTCATCACTCCACAATCCGGTGACGACCTGTTCGTTCACTTCAAAGCTATCCAATCCGACGGCTTCAAAAGCCTGAAAGAAGGCCAACAGGTTTCTTTCATCGCTACCCGCGGTCAGAAAGGCATGCAAGCTGAAGAAGTACAAGTTATCTAACTTGTAGCTTCTTTAGAAAAGAGCCCCGCCCTTAAAAGCGGGGCTTTTTTGTGGGCGCCTGTTTTGCGCTGGCAAAAAAAATCGCGACCCTTGAGGCCGCGATTTTTTTGTTTCTGCCCTTACCAGGCGACGCCAAATCCTGCGGTATAACGGGTCTTGTTCAGATCCGCATCGTTGGTGCCACTGATGATGTCGCGCTCGGCCTTGAGGTTGAGCGAGGCCCAGTCGGTGACCTTGTAGCGCAGGCCCAGCTCGGCATCCAGTGCGTAATCGGCAACACCCGACAGCGGCTTGCCGACTTCGCCATTGGTGAAGAACTCGACCTTCTTGCCGATCAGGTAGCGGTTGTAGTCCCACTTCATCGCGACGGAGTAGAAGTTGTCCTTGCTGCCATCGCGGTATTCATAGTCGGTGCGGTTGAGCAACGAGCCCAGCGAGAACGCACCCAGTTCATCGTCCCAGAACTGGTAACCCGGACCGGTACCGACCACACGCTGACGCGCCAGCTCTTCGATGTGATCACGCTTGTAGTTGATGCGCCCTTGCCAGAACCACTGATCGGTAAGGAAGCGGTCGAGGGAGTATTCGGCGCGCCAGTTGTTGGTGGTGGTTTCCGCATCCTGGACTTCGCGGTTGTACTCGCCCTCGCCGGTATGGCGCCAGCGACCATGGCGAGCCGAAGTCTTGAAGGCGACGTCGTAATCGTCGGTGTCCTTTTCGGCGCGCTGATAGTCCAGCGCCAGATCGACGTTACCCTTCCATACCAGGTCGGTGACGATCGGCTTGGGCTTGAGAATCTGCTGAATGCTCGCCAGCTCGACCGTCTTCGGCGCCTCGCCGTTGGCCAGGGTGACCTTGCCATCGTCGGCCGCGGTGAGCGACTTCGACACTTCGCCGGCATAGGCGTCCTGCTTCACCAACAGATGCTGATCGCTGTCGAGGGTCTTGACCTCTTTCCAGTCAATCGCCACTGCGCCGGCGTATTTGGTCTGGATCAGCAGCTTGCCGCCATCGAATACCGTGATAGTGCCACTCAGCTTGTCGCCGTTTTTCAACCAGACGGTGTCGGCAAGCAGGGGCGTGGACGCGCTGAAAACAGCAAGGCACAACAGGGTTCTGGGGAACATAAGCAGATCGGGGGCTCAGAGTTGGCGAAAAGGGTCGGCATTATCCGTAGGATTTTGCCCATGACAAGGACTGACCGGACTATTTCAATTGAGTTCATTTCTCAACCGCGCCACGAGCGATTACCCTTGTCGCCATCATCACGCCAATGCTCAGGAGCCGCGTACGTGAAAGACCCGCTCGACAGCGTCGAAAACGATGCGCAAATCCGACGCACGGCACTCTACTCGACGCTCGCGCAAGTGCCCGAAGGCAAAGTCGTCAGTTATGGCCAGTTGGCCGAACTTGCGGGGCTGGGCCGCGCCGCGCGCTGGGTCGGGCGGACTTTGAGCCAGTTGCCCGGCGACACCAGGCTGCCTTGGCACCGCGTGCTCGGCGCCGGCGGGCGCATCAGCCTGCCGGTCGGCAGCCCCTCCGGTGATGAACAACGTGCGCGATTGCGCATGGAAGGCATCACCATCCAGAACAATCGTGTGGATATTCGGCGCCATGGCTGGCGTCCGGTAGAGCACAGCGGTTAGAGTGCGCGCTTTGTTTTCGCAATTTTGAGGCAGACTTCAGCCCATGCCCCGTAAAACCTGGCGCGCCGCGCTCGCCGCCTATGCCAGTCCTTCGACGCTCGTGCTGTTGTTGCTCGGTTTTGCCGCCGGCCTGCCGTACATGCTGGTGTTCTCGACGCTCTCCGTATGGCTGCGTGAAGCAGGCGTGGCCCGTGAAACCATCGGCTATGCCAGCCTGATCGGCCTGGCGTACGCGTTCAAATGGGTCTGGTCGCCGCTGCTCGACCAATGGCGCCTGCCCTTGCTGGGCAAGCTCGGCCGCCGCCGTTCCTGGCTGGTGCTCTCCCAGGCACTGGTGATTCTCGGGCTGATCGGCATGGGTTTCTGTGATCCGCAGAAGCATTTGTCCTGGCTGATCGCCATTGCTGTCGTGGTTGCCTTCGCCTCCGCCACGCAAGATATCGCGGTCGACGCCTATCGGCTGGAAATCGCCGATGACAGCCGCCAGGCCGCCCTCGCCGCCAGCTACATGTCCGGTTACCGCGTCGCCGCCCTGCTGGCCACCGCCGGCGCGCTGTTCTTCGCCGAAGGTTTCGGCTCCACCGGTTTCAACTATAAGCACGCAGCTTGGACCGGCACCTATGTGCTGTTCGGCGCATTGATGGTGCCCGCGCTGCTGACCACGCTGTTCATGCGTGAACCACCCGTACCGCTGCGCACGCAGTTGCAGGCCGGGCGCTACACGTTCATGCATCAATTGATGTCGGTGTTCGTGCTGATCGTTCTGCTGGTTTCCGTACCGGCGATGTTCACCCAGCTATACAACACCGATTTCGCCGGCGTGCTGTTCGGCGACATGAGCCCACTCGATTTGCTGCTCGAAGACCGCGCCTTCCTGCGTGCCATCCTCTATACGTTGCTGACGGGGATGTGTCTGTCGGCCATGGGCCGGCGCGGACTGGCGCCGGTACTGACGCCGATCAATGACTTCATCCTGCGTTATCGCTGGCAGGCGCTGCTGCTGCTGGGCCTGATCGCCACTTACCGGATGTCCGACACGGTAATGGGCGTCATGGCCAACGTGTTTTATATTGACCAGGGTTTCACCAAGGATCAGATCGCCAGTGTCAGCAAGATTTTCGGCCTGATCATGACCCTCGTCGGCGCCGGCATGGGTGGCCTGTTGATCGTGCGTTTCGGCATTCTGCCGATTCTGTTTATCGGTGGTGTGTCTTCGGCAGCGACCAACCTGCTGTTCGTCATGCTCGCGGACATGGGCCCGAACCTGCAGATGCTGGTGGTGACCATTTCCCTCGACAACTTCAGCTCGGGCCTGGCGACATCGGCGTTCGTTGCCTACCTGTCGAGCCTGACCAACCTGAAGTTTTCCGCTACGCAATATGCCCTGCTCAGCTCGATCATGTTGCTGCTGCCGCGCCTGATGGGCGGCTATTCCGGCGTGCTGGTCGAGAAGTTCGGCTATCACAGCTTCTTCCTCATTACCGCCCTGCTCGGCGTACCGACGCTGCTACTGATCGCGCTCCACTGGTTTCAGGAGCGCCGCCGCGAAGGACAAACACCGACGCCCGAGCCTGCACCGACGCCCGTCACCGAAGAATCGTAGGACGCTTCGCCAATGGCGGGAGGAATCCCGCCGCTGGCGCCTTCCGCCGGCCACACTTCTGTACGTCAGCAAAACTCGCCGGTACACTGCTCCGTCATTTCCAGTCATAGCAACCGACAACGGCCAACCATGCGCACCAGTCAATTTTTGCTCGCCACACAGAAAGAAACGCCTTCCGACGCGGTCGTGATCAGCCACCAGCTGATGCTGCGCGCCGGCATGATCCGCAAGCTTGCCTCGGGCCTGTACACCTGGCTGCCGATGGGCCTGCGGGTCATGCGCAAGGTCGAAGCCATCGTTCGCGAAGAGATGAACGCTGCCGGTTCTCTGGAAGTGTTGATGCCGAGCACCCAACCGGCCGAGCTGTGGCAGGAATCGGGGCGCTGGGAAGAATACGGCCCTGAGCTGCTGCGCATCAAAGACCGCCATGGTCGTGATTTCTGCGCGGGCCCGACTCACGAAGAAGTGATCACCGATCTGATGCGCAACGAGTTGAGCAGCTACAAACAGCTGCCAATCAACCTGTATCAGATCCAGACCAAATTCCGCGACGAAATCCGCCCACGCTTCGGTTTGATGCGCGGCCGCGAATTCATCATGAAGGACGCCTACTCCTTCCACGCTGATCAGGCGTCGCTGCAGGTCACCTACGACCGCATGCATGAAGCCTACTGCAACATCTTCACGCGCCTGGGCCTGAAATTCCGCCCGGTAGAAGCCGACAACGGTTCGATCGGTGGTGCCGGTTCCCACGAATTCCACGTGCTGGCCGAGTCCGGCGAAGACGATATCGTCTTCAGCAACGGCTCCGACTACGCGGCGAACATCGAAAAAGCCGAAGCGGTGCCACGGGAAACCTCGCGCCCTGCGCCAACCGAAGAGCTGCGTCTGGTCGACACACCGGACACGAAAACCATCGCCGCCCTGGTGGAAAAATTCAATCTGCCGATTGAAAAGACCATCAAGACCCTGATCGTCCATGCCGAAGAAGAAGGCAAGCTGATCGCGCTGGTGATTCGTGGCGACCACGAACTGAACGAAATCAAGGCTGCCAACCAGCCTGGCGTGGCCAGCCCGCTGGTGATGGCCTCCGATGCCGAACTGCGTGACGCGATTGGCGCCGGCGCCGGCTCGCTCGGCCCGCTGAACCTGCCGCTGCCGATCATCATCGACCGCTCGGTGGCGATGATGAGCGACTTCGGCATTGGCGCGAACATCGACGACAAGCACTATTTCGGCGTTAACTGGGAGCGTGATCTACCGGTTCCGACCGTTGCCGACCTGCGCAACGTCGTCGCCGGCGACCCAAGCCCGGACGGCAAAGGCACGCTGGAAATCAAGCGCGGCATCGAAGTCGGACACATCTTCCAGCTGGGCAACAAGTACAGCAAGGCGATGAAGTGCGAAGTGCTGGGCGAAAACGGCAAGCCGGTGACTCTGGAAATGGGTTGCTACGGCATTGGCGTTTCCCGCGTGGTCGCCGCTGCCATCGAGCAGAACAACGACGCCAACGGCATTATCTGGAGCGACACCCTGGCGCCATTCCAGATCGCGCTGGTACCGCTGCGCTATGAAACCGAACAGGTGCGCGAAGCCACCGACAAGCTCTATGCCGAACTGACGGCGGCCGGCTTCGAAGTGCTGCTGGACGATCGCGACAAGAAAACCAGCCCGGGCATCAAGTTCGCGGACATGGAGCTGATCGGCATTCCACACCGGATCGTGGTCAGCGACCGCGGCCTCGCCGAAGGCAACCTGGAATACAAGAGTCGTTCCGAAGCAGAGGCGCAAGCGCTGCCGGTGGCCGATGTTGTGTCCTTCCTTCAGGCCCGTATCCGCCGCTGAAACCAGATAGAGACGTCATGTTCAAGCGAAACACCTTAGGCCTCGGTGGCGCCGCCCTGTGCGGCGCCCTGCTGGTCAGCGGCTGCGCCAATCACATGTCGCAACGCAGCGAGCACGAAGAGCGGGTCGAGCGAAAGTTGCTCGATCACAGCCTGCAGATCGATGTCGGCGAGCCCAAGGTGCTCGAGCTGCCGCAGCGACGCGTGAAGATCAACGAGCAGAAGACTTTCGAAGTCACCGAGTTCGAGGTCACTCGTCGTTACGACCGCTACACGCCTTACCAACCCTGGCGCGAAGTCTACGAGATTCCGCTGGGCGCGGTGGCCGTGGTCGGTGGTGTCGGTGCCAACGTGGTCAACGTGTTTGCCCTCGGTAACCTGCCGGATAGCGTCACCCGGGATTGGCTGAGCTACGGTTTCGCCGGGCTCAACCCGTTCATGAACGTGCAGTCCAATGGTCGTGCGCAGCAGAACCTCGCGGGCATCGACGAAGTCCAGCGCGACAAGCGCACGGAGTATTCGAGCCTGCCGTGGAGCGAACGACCGGTGCAGGTCAAGGCCGGCAAGCAGACATTCGACATGACCACTGATCGCAACGGTGTGCTGCGCTTGAATCTGCTCGATAGCCCTTTCGCCGAACATGACCTCAACCATGTCGGCCGCTTGCAGATCAGTGTCGAAGACGCCAAGGACGATGTGCATTCCGACTCGACCCTGATGCTCAGCGGCCACCTGCGCGGCAAGTTGATTGAGGCGCACGGGCTGATTTATGACGATCTGGAAGATGACGAGGTGAGCCAGTGGGTACACCGGGTCAAACGCCTGTCGGAGCTGGGCCTGGAAGAAGAAGCCAGCGAACTGGAACAGAGCCTGATCGAACTGACGCGCAACGATCCGGAGTTGCAGGCTGAGTTTCTCAAGTCTTTGGCCAAGGATGCCGGGCGTTTAGTGGCTGATCCGGGACCGAATTAAAGCTTAGAAGCTTCGTCGGAACGCCGCCCGGAGCAGGCTCGCTCCCACAAGGGATTTGTGAACGACGCAGATCCAATGTGGGAGCGAGCCTGCTCGCGAAGAGGCCCTGCCAGGCACCGCGAATCTACCGCTCAAACAACTCCATCTGCTCAAACCCGCCGCGCAAATCCTCCAGCCTCACTCCCACCCCCAACAGCCGCACCGGCTTGCCGCCGCGATTGAACGCCTGCGTCAGCATCAACTGATAACTGCCAAGGTCGCGCCCTGCCCCAGCCTGCTCCAGCGTGGTCTGGGTGAAATCATGAAATTTGACTTTGACGAACGGCTTGCCCGGTCGATAACTGCTGTCGATCCGCGCCATGCGGGTTTTCAGGGTATCGAGCAGCTCGGGCAATTTGTCCAGGCAGCTGCGCAAGTCCGGCAGATCAACGTCGTAGGTGTTTTCCACGCTGATCGACTGACGGCGGCTGTCGTTGTGCACCAGCCGGTCATCGATTCCACGGGCGAGATTCCACAAGCGCTCGCCGAAACTGCCGAATTCGCGCACCAGCGCCAGCCTGCCCCACTCGCGCAGGTGCTGGCAGTCAACGATGCCAAGCTTGCCGAGCTTGTCGGCGGTGACCTTGCCGACGCCGTGCAGCTTGCTCACCGGCAGACCACTGACGAACTCCTCGACCTGATCCGGGGTGATCACGAACAAACCGTTGGGTTTTTTCCAGTCGCTGGCGATCTTCGCCAGAAATTTGTTTGGCGCAACGCCAGCCGAGACGGTGATGTGCAATTGGTTGGAGACCCGGCGGCGAATGTCTTGGGCGATGCGCGTGGCGCTGCCGCCGAAATGCGCGCTGTCGGACACATCCAGATAGGCCTCGTCGAGCGACAGCGGCTCGATCAGGTCGGTGTAGTCGGCGAAGATCGTATGAATTTCCTTCGACGCTTCCCGATAAGCGTCCATGCGCGGCTTGACGATGGTCAGGTCCGGACACAGCTTTAATGCATGCCCGGAAGCCATGGCCGAGCGCACACCATAGGCGCGCGCTTCATAGTTGCAGGTGGCGATCACCCCGCGCCGATCCGCCGAACCACCCACCGCCAGTGGCTTGCCGGCCAGACGCGGGTCATCGCGCATCTCGATGGCGGCATAGAAACAGTCACAGTCGACGTGGATGATTTTTCGCTGGGTCATGTCGGAAAAAGACAACGTGGCAAGCCGGAGCGGCAGTATCTCATTGGTACCTGTATATAGCACCAGTGGTTGAATGTTCTTTTCCGACCGTAGGAGATTTCCGATGAATTTATTTTTTCAATCAAAGATCCGCGCGCAATAGAGCTGAAAGCCTTGCGCCACTTGCCCTGCGCGCCGGCCTCCCGCCGCGAAAATACGCTAAGCGCTTGAACCTCAACAGATTTATCCGGATCTACGGTTGACACGCTCGCGAACCTCTGTAGAATGCCGCCACACAGACGCGGGATGGAGCAGTCTGGTAGCTCGTCGGGCTCATAACCCGAAGGTCGTCGGTTCAAATCCGGCTCCCGCAACCAAACATCAGAAAAGGCTACTCGAAAGAGTGGCCTTTTTTGTGCGCGTCTGTTTTGCAAACGGGCGCCCTGCTCAATCTCCAGCGAAACGGCAATTTGTTGAATTTCCGAAACTTACGCATTACCTGCGACCGTTCGCCGCGATTTCGCAGTTATTTGGCCCATTCCAGGATTAGCGGTTGACACCTCGCCGTTCGCCTGTAGAATGCCGCCACACAGACGCGGGATGGAGCAGTCTGGTAGCTCGTCGGGCTCATAACCCGAAGGTCGTCGGTTCAAATCCGGCTCCCGCAACCAAACATCAAAAAAGGCTACTCGAAAGAGTGGCCTTTTTTGTATCTGTCGAAAAAGTCCTTTCGCAACAATGATCTGTCACTGTGCAGTGAACCGCTGGGGATCATCAGAACCACTGACTTGCGACTATGCTTGAGTCGCGGACAAGGTATCTGCAATCCAGGAACTGCCCTCGCCGATGCCCGACGAGAGGCGTAGTATTTTGTGATTATTTTTTTCTACAGGGATTGGTAACTTGGCTGGATACCTCCATCCTGTCGCGCACAATCCAAGAGGTGATTGATGCGCGCCAACTCGTCTGATCCACAAGACACCGTTACAGCAGAACAACCGATCAAACCCGAGCGTTTGCGCTGGCTGGATCGATTAAGCAAATACCGTCAGCCGATCGGTCTGGCCGTCACGTTGCTGCTGTTTGCCATTGCCCTGATTGCCTGCCGCCATCTGCTCGCCGAGCTCGATCTCGACGCGCTGCATGACTCGATTCTCGACGTGCCGAAACCGGCCCTGCTCGGCGCCATCGGTGCGACCGTGGTCGGTTTCATCATTCTGCTCGGCTATGAATGGTCGGCCAGCCGCTACGCTGGCGTGAAACTGCCGCCGCGCACGCTCGCGCTCGGCGGTTTCACCGCATTTGCGATTGGCAATGCGATCGGCCTGTCGCTGCTGTCCGGTGGCTCGGTTCGTTATCGTTTATATGCGCGACTGGGCGTCGGTGCGTCGGAAGTTGCGCACATGACGCTATTTGCCAGCCTCTCGCTGGGCTGCGCCTTGCCGCCACTGGCAGCGCTGGCCACCCTGAGCAACCTGCCCGCCGCCTCGCAAGCGCTGGGGCTGTCCGAAATCTTGCTGGGCTCGGTCGCCGCTGCCGTATTGATCCTTGGTACGGTGCTGGCGATCGGCATCTATCGTCGTCGCCTGCCGGAGCAACCCTACCCCGACAATCTGCTGGTCCGTGCCGGGCGGCGCACCCTGCGCCTGCCGGGTCGACGCCTGACCTTTCTGCAACTGGTGATCACCGCCCTCGATGTCGCGGCTGCCGCCACCGTTCTCTACTTGTTGCTGCCGGAAGCGCCGCCGTTTGCGCCGTTCCTGCTGGTGTATCTGCTGGCGCTGGCCGCCGGCGTGCTCAGTCATGTGCCGGGCGGCGTCGGTGTGTTCGAAGCGATTCTGCTTGCTGCATTTGCCGACAAGCTTGGCGCCGCGCCGCTGGCTGCTGCACTGCTGCTGTATCGCCTGATCTACGTGGTGCTGCCGCTGCTGGTCGCCTGCGTATTACTGCTGATCAACGAAGGCCAGCGCCTGTTTCAATCCCAGACCATGCGCGCGGCGTCCGGTCTGGCCGCGCCGGTTCTGGCGGTGTTGGTGTTCCTGTCTGGCGTGGTGCTGCTGTTTTCCGGCGCGACCCCGGAAATCGATACCCGCCTGGAGCACATCGGTTTTCTGATCCCGCATCGTCTGGTCGACGCCTCGCACTTCGGCGCCAGCCTGATCGGCGTCCTCTGTCTGTTGCTCGCACAAGGTCTGCGCCGGCGCCTGTCGGCGGCGTGGATGCTGACCACCATTCTGCTGCTGGTTGGCGCCCTGCTCTCGCTGCTCAAAGGCTTCGACTGGGAAGAAGCCACGCTGATGACGTTGACGGCCGCGCTGCTCGGCGTGTTCCGCCGCTCCTTCTACCGTCCGAGCCGTTTGACCGAACTGCCGTTTTCGCCGCTGTATCTGGTCGCCAGCCTGTGCGTACTGGGCGCTTCGGCCTGGTTGCTGCTGTTTGCCTATCAGGACGTACCCTACAGCCATCAGCTGTGGTGGCAGTTCACCCTCGACGCTGACGCGCCGCGCGGTCTGCGCTCGCTGCTCGGTGCGGCGGTGTTGCTGGTGATCATCTCGCTGACCTGGCTGCTGCGCACGGCGCGCCCGGTGATTCATTTGCCGACGCCGGACGAACTGGATCGCGCGGCGAAAATCCTCATGGCCTCGTCGCAACCCGACGGCGGCCTCGCGCTGACCGGTGACAAGGCGTTGCTGTTTCACCCCAACGATGAGGCGTTCCTGATGTACGCCCGCCGTGGCCGCAGTCTGGTGGCGCTGTACGACCCGATCGGGCCGAGCCAGCAACGCGCGGAAATGATCTGGCAGTTCCGCGATCTCTGCGACATCCATCACACCCGCCCCGTGTTCTATCAGGTGCGCGCGGAGAATCTGCCGTACTACATGGACATCGGCCTGACAGCGATCAAGCTCGGCGAAGAAGCCGGGGTCGATCTGCAACGCTTCGACCTGGAAGCCAAGGGCAAGGAGATGAAGGATCTGCGCTACACCTGGAACCGTGGCACTCGCGATGGTCTGTCGCTGGAAATCCATGAGCCGGGCCAGGCGCCGATGGACGAGCTGAAAGTGATTTCCGATGCCTGGCTGACCGGCAAGAACGTGCGCGAGAAAGGCTTCTCCCTCGGCCGTTTCAGCGACGATTACCTAAAGCATTTCCGCATTGCGGTGATTCGCTTCGAAGGCCGCCCGGTAGCATTCGCCAATCTGCTCGAGACCTACAGCCACGACCTGGCCAGTCTCGACCTGATGCGCGCGCACCCGGAAGCGCCGAAGCTGACCATGGAATTCATGATGGTCGGCCTGATTCAACACTATAAGAGTCACGGATACGCGCGCTTCAGCCTGGGCATGGTGCCGTTGTCGGGGCTGCAACCCCGGCGCGGCGCACCGCTGACCCAGCGCCTGGGTTCGATGGTTTTCCGCCGTGGTGAGCAGCTGTACAACTTCCAAGGCTTGCGCCGCTTCAAAGACAAGTTCCAGCCCGACTGGGAACCCCGTTATATGGCCGTGCCCGCCGGACTCGATCCGCTCGTGGCGCTGGCCGATACTGCTGCCCTGATCGCGGGCGGCTTGACTGGATTGGTGAAACGCTGATGATTCAACGCTCCCTGAAGTACATCCTGGCCGCCCTGCTGGTGCTGGCCGTGATTGCCGGCGGCGGTTACTGGTACCTCAAACGCCCGGCACCGGAACCGACCGTCGAACAGCTCAAACCCGCCGATGGCACGGTCATGACCCGCGTGATCCCCGGCAACAAGCCGAAGGCTCAGGTGCTGGTGGCCGTCACCGACGAACAGAAGCTTTCCGAGAAACAACTGACCACCCTCAGCCGCAGCGCTTCGGCGCAGATCGTTCAGGTGATTCTGCCCAAGGACTGCCTGCTGCAAAGCCGCGCCCTGCAATCGGGCCTGCGCGAACTGAATGGCCCGGCCACTCTGGTCAGCGGCATCGGCCCAGGCGCTGTGCTGGCGTGGCGCTGGCTGGCGGAACAGAAAGACGACAAGGCCCAGGCCGTCTCCGTCGATCTGGCCCTGGAAAAACCCGGCTGCACCCACCTGTTGCCAAAATCCGCCGCCCACGGCCACTGGCTGGTGGCGTGGAACGACAACCCGGACGACGCCAGCGCAGGCTTTGTGCGCGATCAGCCGAACGCCGAAACCAGCATCAGTGACTACGACATCAACCTGCCGCAAGTGCTGAACAACGAACTGCGCAAAATCCTCGTCGGCGGCGACAAGGCCAACGGCGGCCTGGCGATCCCGGTCGTGGAAGTGCCGGCCGGTCAGGCCAACGACACCGTGACCCTGTTCCTCTCCGGCGACGGCGGCTGGCGCGACCTCGACCGCGACGTGGCCGGGGAAATGGCCAAGATCGGTTTCCCGGTGGTCGGCATCGATACCTTGCGCTACTACTGGCAGCACAAGAGCCCGGAGCAAAGCGCACTCGACCTCACCGAACTGATGCAGCACTACCGGCAGAAATGGGGCACCAAGCGCTTCATCCTCACCGGCTACTCGTTCGGCGCTGACGTACTCCCGGCGATCTACAACCGCCTGCCAGAGAACGAACAGCAGCGCGTCGACGCGATCATCCTGCTCGCCTTCGCCCGCACCGGCAGCTTCGAAATCGAAGTCGAAGGCTGGCTGGGCAACGCCGGCAAAGAAGCCGCCACCGGCCCGGAAATGGCCAAGCTGCCAGCGGCCAAGGTTGTGTGCATCTATGGCGAAGAAGAGACGGATGAAAGTGGCTGCACCGACAAGACTGCTGTCGGCGAAGCGGTGAAACTGCCCGGCGGGCACCACTTCGACGAGAACTACCCGGCGCTGGCCAAGCGTTTGGTGGACTTGATTCAGAAGCGCCAGAGCAAGGACTCGGTCGCCGAAGAGTGATCTGAAGCGCATCCACAAAAAGCCCCCGCAACTTCACGGTTGCGGGGGCTTTTTACATCCCAACAGCCACCAAAATCCCTGTGGGAGCGAGCCTGCTCGCGAAAGCGGTGGGTCAGTTTACAGATTCGGCGACTGACACTACGCCTTCGCGAGCAGGCTCGCTCCCACAGAGAAAAAAGTGCCAGGTGTTTACTTTCGTTTACTTCCAGTCTCGCAATATCAGATGACGCCCACAGACCTTGTAGGCAAACTCCGAAACTCTTGCTGGGGCGCTGTGCCGCTCTATTGCGCTGTTTTTTGACGGGATACTCTCCGGACGTCGCTGACCCATTCAGCGATCGGGTGTGGTAACCCGGTTAAGCAAAGTGCAACAGTGCCTCCATCACGACGTCAGGCGTTCTTTTTACGCCTGTAATTTACTGTCATGGCAGCTGTACGTGGGAGACCTTCGGGTCTGCCGGTTTCTTTGCTCTTCCGGTTTACCACCCTGCGTACAGCTGCCACCCATTCGTGTGGTAACGAATGCGGCAGCTCCTCGTTTTAGGGAGCAAAACAATGAGCAAAGAAATTCCGTCAACGCCTTCAGACCTTACAACCATCGGCTTCACCCCTTTCCTCTACAACTCGGATCAAGCGTTCTTCAACGTCCGCTCCGGCGTCCCGATCATCGATGCCTTGTCCCAATCCTCCGACCTGCTATCCCTCGCCAAATCCTTCGCCGAGGACGCTGCCTTCATCAAAGACACCGACCGCCATGCCTGGGCTGCGCATTACCTGACCGTGATGGGCAAAGCCTTGGTTGATGACGTGATCCAAGCGCTGATCCCACGACCTGCGCGGACGAAGACTGAATCTGAAGCTGATCTGTCTGAACGCACCTCTTGATTCAACCCAATACCCTGTGGGAGCGAGCCTGCTCGCGAATGCGGTGGTTCAGCCACCACATGCTTCGACTGACACTACGCCTTCGCGAGCAGGCTCGCTCCCACAGGGAATCAGCGGTGGTTTGAGGGATTGGGCACAGGCACAAAAAAGCCCCCGCCAGCCACAAGGCTGACGGGGGCTTTTCAGTTGAGGCCAGGCTTACATCTCCACCTGCGTCCCCAACTCAATCACCCGGTTCAACGGCAAATTAAAGAACCTCAAGTTCCCATTGGCATTCTTCAACATGAACGCAAACAGCGCCTCACGCCAACGCGCCATGCCTTCCAGCTTCGAAGCAATCACCGTCTCGCGGCTGAGGAAGTAGGTGGTACGCATCGGACTGAAGTCCAGATCATCCAGATGACACAGCTTCAGCGCTTGCGGCACGTCCGGCTCGTCGGTGAAGCCGAAGTGCAGGATCACCCGGAAGAAACCCTCTCCGTGCGCTTCGACCTCGAAGCGCCGCGATGGCGGCACACGGGGGATGTCTTCGTAGACCACCGTCAGCAACACCACTTGCTCATGCAACACCTGGTTATGCAGCAGGTTGTGCAAAAGCGCATGCGGCACGGCGTCGGAGCGGGCGGTGAGGAACACCGCTGTGCCCTGCACACGATGCGGCGGTTGCACGCGGATGCTGCTGATGAAGATCGGCAGCGGCAGCGCGCCTTCGTCGAGGCGTTCGACCAGCAGCTGTTTGCCGCGCTTCCAGGTGGTCATCAGCACGAACAGGGCGATACCGGCGATCACCGGGAAAGCGCCGCCCTGAACGATCTTCGGCACGTTGGCGGCGAAATACAGGCCATCCACCAACAGGAAGCCAAGCAGCACCGGGACCGCAAGGATCGGTGGCCATTTCCACAGCAGCAGCATGACCGCCGACACCAGAATGGTGGTCATCAGCATCGTGCCGGTCACTGCCACGCCGTAGGCCGAGGCCAGTGCACCGGAGGATTCGAAGCCCAGCACCAACAGGACCACACCGACCATCAGCGCCCAGTTCACCGCACCGATGTAGATCTGGCCTTGTTCGTCGCTGGAGGTGTGCTGGATGTACATGCGCGGGATGTAACCGAGCTGGATCGCCTGACGGGTCAGGGAGAACGCACCGGAAATCACGGCTTGCGAAGCGATCACCGTGGCCAGGGTCGACAGGCCGACCAGCGGAATCAGCGCCCAGCTCGGCGCCAGCAGATAAAACGGGTTACGCGCGGCGTCCGGGTTTTCCAGCAGCAGTGCGCCCTGGCCGAAGTAATTCAGCACCAGCGCCGGCAGCACCAGCAGAAACCAGGCGCGGGCGATCGGCTTGCGGCCGAAGTGGCCCATGTCAGCGTACAGCGCTTCCGCGCCGGTCAGCGCCAGCACTACCGCGCCGAGGATCGCTACGCCCATGCCCGGGTGCACGACGAAAAAATTCACCGCCCACATCGGGTTCAGCGCGTGCAGCACTTGCTGCGTATGGCTGATGCCGTACACACCGAGGGCGCCGAGGACGAGGAACCAGGTGACCATGATCGGCCCAAACAGAATGCCGATCCGCGCGGTGCCGTGGCGCTGAATCAGAAACAAGGCGACCAGCACCACCAGCGACAGCGGCACAACCCAGTGATCGATGCCTTCAAACGCCAGGCCGAGACCTTCAATCGCCGACAGCACCGAGATCGCCGGGGTGATCATGCTGTCGCCATAGAACAGCGCCGCGCCAATCAGCCCGCACACCACCAACAGCGTGCGCAGGCGCTTGCGCCCCGCCGCTGCCCGCCGCGCCAGCGCCGTCAGGGCCATGATGCCGCCCTCGCCCTGGTTGTCGGCGCGCAGGACGAACATCATGTATTTGATCGAGACCACCCAGATCAGCGACCAGAAGATCAACGACAGAATGCCCAGCACGCCGTCGTGATTGACCGGCACGCCGTAACCGCCGGAAAACACTTCCTTGAGCGTGTACAACGGGCTCGTGCCGATGTCGCCATAAACCACCCCGACCGCCGCGACCAGCATGCTCAGCGGTCTGCTTGCCGAACCCTCGGCGCCCGCCGCATGACTACTTGCCTGACCCATCCAACACTCCTGATCTCGATACCGGCTTCTTTGAAGGAAGCACTATGCTTTGAGTTGCAGCATGCGCTGTTTTACCTGTTGTTACAGACCAATGATTGACTGCACGAAATCGGTAAAGCTCAACGGCGCGAAGCATAGCGCAGCACTCGTCGTATTTCCCCGTATAAAGCTGGTCAAGTGCGTTGCCCGCCGCTAGAATTGCGCACTTTTTGATCAGAGGCGCGCCCCAAGCGCCCATCCGTCGGCTTGCGCATCAAGCAAGCGACGTCACAAAACACCGAGGTTAGACATGTCCACCACTCCTGCGCCGGCCAATCCAAAGGTTGGCTTTGTATCTCTGGGTTGCCCGAAAGCACTGGTCGACTCCGAGCGCATCCTGACCCAGCTGCGCATGGAAGGCTATGACGTGGTTTCCACCTATCAGGACGCCGACGTCGTGGTGGTCAACACCTGCGGCTTCATCGATTCGGCCAAGGCCGAGTCGCTGGAAGTGATCGGTGAAGCGATCAAGGAAAACGGCAAGGTCATCGTCACCGGTTGCATGGGCGTGGAAGAAGGCAATATCCGCGACGTACACCCGAGCGTGCTGGCCGTGACCGGCCCGCAGCAGTACGAGCAAGTGGTCAACGCCGTGCACGAAGTGGTGCCGCCGCGTCAGGATCACAACCCGCTGATCGACCTGGTGCCGCCGCAAGGCATCAAGCTGACCCCGCGCCACTACGCGTATTTGAAGATTTCCGAAGGCTGCAACCACAGCTGCTCGTTCTGCATCATCCCGTCGATGCGCGGCAAACTGGTCAGTCGTCCGGTTGGCGATGTGCTCGACGAGGCGCAGCGCCTGGTCAAATCCGGCGTCAAAGAGCTGCTGGTGATCTCGCAAGACACCAGCGCCTACGGCGTCGACGTGAAATACCGCACCGGCTTCTGGAACGGCGCGCCAGTGAAAACCCGCATGACCGAGCTTTGCGAAGCGTTGAGCACCCTGGGCGTCTGGGTCCGCTTGCACTACGTTTATCCGTACCCGCACGTCGACGAGCTGATTCCACTGATGGCCGCCGGCAAGATCCTGCCGTACCTGGATATCCCGTTCCAGCACGCCAGCCCGAAAGTCCTGAAGTCGATGAAACGCCCGGCGTTCGAAGACAAGACCCTGGCGCGCATCAAGAACTGGCGCGAAATCTGCCCGGACCTGATCATCCGTTCGACCTTCATCGTCGGCTTCCCGGGCGAGACCGAAGAGGATTTCCAGTACTTGCTCAACTGGCTGACCGAAGCCCAGCTCGACCGCGTCGGCTGCTTCCAGTACTCGCCGGTCGATGGCGCTCCGGCCAACGATCTGGATCTGGAAGTGGTACCGGACGACGTCAAGCAGGATCGTTGGGAGCGCTTCATGGCGCACCAGCAGGCGATCAGCTCGGCACGCCTGCAAACGCGCATTGGTCGTGAGATTGAAGTGCTGGTGGACGAGGTTGACGAACAAGGCGCGGTTGGCCGTTGCTTCTTCGACGCCCCGGAAATCGATGGCAACGTGTTTATTGATAACGGCAGCAATTTGAAGCCGGGTGACAAGGTCTGGTGCAAGGTGACTGACGCTGACGAATATGATCTGTGGGCTGAGCAGATCTGATCTGAAGATCAAAAGCCCCTCACCCCAGCCCTCTCCCAGAGGGAGAGGGGGCTGACCGTGTTGTTCTTTCTAGGTACATCGACCTGAGCTATCCGGTCGAACTCAGGTTTGAAAAGCACGAAGTTCAGCTCCCTTCCCCCTCGCCCTCTCTGGGGGAGAAGGGACTGATCGAGGTGCTCTTCAGAATGACGGCGACTTGAAATATCGAGTCGAACTCAGGCTTTGAACAGCACGAAGATCAGCTCCCTTCCCCCATCGCCCCCTCTGGGGGAGAGGGTTGGGGTGAGGGGGAGAGATCTTGCTGGCGACAAAAATAGCCAGCCAGACACCGCAACAAATCCAAAAAGCCCCGCTCTTTTCCGAGATACGGGGCTTTTTTGCGGCTATCGTTTAGCGGGGGACGGACTCCCTTGAACCGCACAAGAGGCACACGCACATGCGTCAGCATTCGGTCATCCACACACCGAAAATCAGCGATTACGAAGAACTTACCCGGGTCTGGGAGGCCTCGGTCCGTGCAACTCATCGGTTCCTGCCGGACAGCTACATCGAGCTGCTGCGCAATCTGGTGCTCACCCGCTATCTCGACGCGGTAATGCTGATCTGCACCAAGGACCGCCAGCAGCGCATCACCGGGTTTGCCGGTGTGGCGGCGGGCAAGATTGAAATGCTGTTCATCGATCCTGATCATCGTGGTCAAGGCTTGGGCAAGCAGTTGCTGCGCTATGCGATCGAACGGCTCAACGCCGATGAACTCGACGTCAACGAACAAAATCCGCAAGCCTTGGGTTTTTACGAGAAACAGGGCTTCGAGGTGATCGGCCGCTCCGAGGTCGATGGCATGGGCCAGCCGTATCCGCTGCTGCATATGCGCTTGCGGCAGTCCCAGCAGCGCTCAAGCAACGGCTGACACACCATGGAACCCCTGTGGGAGCGAGCCTGCTCGCGAATGCGGTGTACCAGTCACTGCACACATAGACTGGCAGGACGCCTTCGCGAGCAGGCTCGCTCCCACATTGAATACAGCGCCTGCAAATGGAACCGGGCTTAACCGCTTCCACACAGGTACAATGCCCACCCCTTTTTTGTTACGGCCCCGTCATGACTGACCCGATCCGCCTCTCCAAACGCCTCATCGAACTGGTCGGTTGCTCCCGCCGGGAGGCCGAGCTGTTCATCGAGGGCGGCTGGGTCACCGTGGACGGCGAAGTCATCGATGAGCCGCAATTCAAGGTCGGCGAGCAAAAGGTCGAGCTCGACAAGGACGCCAAGGCCACCGCGCCGGAGCCGGTGACCATCCTGCTTAACGCGCCCGCCGGCATGGATGTCGACAGCGCCATGCAATCGCTCAGCGCCGAAACCCTCAGCGAAGAGCATCGCTACGGCAAGCGTCCGTTGCGCGGGCATTTCCTGCGCCTGACCGCCAGCGCCGACCTGCAGCCCAAGGCCAGCGGCCTGCTGGTGTTCACCCAGGACTGGAAAATCCTGCGCAAACTCACCGCCGACGCGGCGAAGATCGAGCAGGAATACATCGTCGAAGTCGAAGGTGAGATGGCTGCCCACGGCCTCAACCGCCTGCAACATGGCCTGACGCACAAGGGCAAGGAGCTGCCGCCGGTCAAGGCCAGCTGGCAGAACGAAAACCGCCTGCGCTTCGCCATGAAAAACCCGCAGCCGGGAATCATCGCGCAGTTCTGCGAAGCGGTCGGCCTGAAGGTCATCGGCATCCGCCGCATCCGCATCGGCGGCGTGTCGATCGGCAAGGTCCCGGTTGGCCAATGGCGCTACCTGTCCGGCAAAGAGAAGTTCTAGAACTTCCACTGCCGCCACACATTCCGGCAGTGCTTACGAGCGCTGCCCACAACGCATCAGGAATACCGACATGGTTCATAACGACGTACTGCGCAGCGTGCGCTACATGCTCGACATCAGCGACAAGAAAGTTGTCGAGATCATCAAACTGGGCGGCATGGACGTCACGCTCGCCGATGTCATCACCTGGCTCGACAAGAAAGAAGAAGACGAAGAAGGCTTCGTACGCTGCCCGGACGAAGTCATCGCGCACTTCCTCGACGGCCTGGTGATCTTCAAACGCGGCAAGGACGAAAGCCGTCCGCCGCAGCCGATCGAAGTGCCGGTGACCAACAACATCATCCTGAAAAAACTGCGTGTGGCCTTCGAACTGAAAGAAGACGACATGCACGCGATCCTCAAGGCCGCCGAGTTTCCGGTATCCAAGCCTGAACTGAGCGCGCTGTTCCGCAAGGTCGGCCACACCAACTATCGGCCGTGTGGCGATCAGTTGCTGCGTAACTTCCTCAAGGGTCTGACCCTGCGCGTTCGCCCGGCCTGATGCCCTTCTGCGGTGGCGACTGATGGTCGCCACCGCAGCGCATGACCGTTCATTCCCTTCGAAAATAGTGGCTCCGTTTTTTGCGGCTGGCGACTAGGGTGTATTGACCCCTAGCCCTCAGGATTCGCCATGCACCCGTACTTTTCCCTGCAAGGCCGCACCGCTCTGGTGACCGGCGGCACCCGTGGTATCGGCAAAATGATCGCCAAGGCCTTTGTCGAGGCTGGCGCCCGAGTGTTCGTCTGCTCCCGCGACGCCGAAGCCTGTCATCAAACGGCGCAAGAACTCAGTGCCTTCGGCACTTGCCACGGCGTGGCGGCGAATCTGGCCACTGAAGAAGGCGTGCGGGAACTGGCCGCGCGCCTGGGCGAGCAGATCACTCATCTGGACATTCTGGTGAACAATGCCGGCACCACCTGGGGCGCGCCGCTGGAGAGTTATCCGGTCAAGGGCTGGGAAAAGGTCATGCAGCTCAACGTGACGTCGGTGTTCAGTTGCATCCAGCAGTTTCTGCCGTTGCTGCGCAAGGCTGGTTCGGCGGCGAATCCGGCGCGGATCATCAATATCGGTTCGGTGGCGGGGATTTCTTCGTTTGGCGAGCAGGCATATGCCTATGGGCCGAGCAAGGCCGCTCTGCATCAGTTGTCGCGCATTCTGGCGCGAGAACTGGTGAGCCAGCACATCAACGTCAACGTGATTGCGCCGGGTCGCTTTCCGAGCAAGATGACCCACCATATTGGTAATGATGAACAGGCATTGGCTGAGGATACTGCGCTGATTCCGATGAAGCGCTGGGGGCGTGAGGAAGAGATGGCGGCGCTGGCGATCAGCCTGGCGAGTACGGCGGGGGCTTATATGACCGGGAACATCATTCCTCTTGATGGTGGGTTCAGTCTGTAGGTCGGCGGTGCGGCATTCGCGAGCAGGCTCGCTCCCACAGGGATTTCGTACACAACGCAACTCCATTGTGGGAGCGAGCCTGCTCGCGAAGAGGCCAGCCCTGTCACCACCAGACTTGAAGCGGGCCGGGTTATCATGCCCGCCCTACCCGCTTCGATCCCAGACCATGACTTACAGCGTCTCCCCCATCGGCTTCGTGCGCTCCTGCTTCAAGGAGAAGTTCGCCATCCCCCGCCAGCCACAACTGGCCCCGGCCGCCCGTGGCGTGCTGGAACTGGTCGCGCCGTTCGACCAGGGTGACGCCGTGCAGGGGCTGGAGCAGGTCAGCCATGTGTGGCTGTTGTTTCTGTTCCACCAAGCCCTGGAAGACAAACCGCGACTGAAAGTGCGCCCGCCACGCCTGGGCGGCAACAAGTCGATGGGCGTGTTCGCCACCCGCGCCACGCACCGGCCGAACGGCATTGGCCAGTCGGTGGTGAAGCTGGACAGGGTCGAAGGTAATCGGCTGTTTATCTCCGGGATCGATCTGCTCGACGGCACGCCGGTGCTGGATATCAAACCGTATGTGCCGTATGCCGACATCATCCCTGGGGCAACCAATGACATCGCCAGCGCGGCGCCGCAGTTGATCGACGTCCAGTGGGTGGAGTCAGCCTTGAAACAAGCGCACACCCACGCTCAGCGGCTTGAAGAGCCATTGGTTGAGTTGATCGAGCAGTGCCTGGCGCAGGATCCGCGTCCGGCGTATCAGACACCGGCGCCGGAACGTGAATATGGTGCGCAGTTCTGGGATCTGGACGTGCGCTGGCATTACCCGACGCCCGAACAGATCCGCGTGCTGGAAGTCATCCCGGCCAAGGCATAAAACCCGCAAACGAAAAAGCCCGCGCTGCCTTCTCAGGCAACGCGGGCTTTTACTGTCACACCCAAAAACCAACTGTGGGAGCGAGCCTGCTCGCGAAGGCGTCGTGTCAGTCAACATCAATCTTAATGACAGACTGCTTTCGCGAGCGGGCTCGCTCCCACAGGTATCGCAGGTTATTTTTCGACGAACGCACGCTCGATCAGGTAATCACCCGGCTCGCGCATCCGCGCCGAGATTTTCAGGCCGAAGCTGTCGAGCACTTCGCTGGTCTCGTCGAGCATGCTTGGGCTGCCGCAGATCATTGCGCGGTCGTCCTGCGGGTTGATGGGTGGCAGGCCGATATCGCTGAACAGCTTGCCGCTGCGCATCAGGTCGGTCAGGCGGCCCTGATTCTCGAACGGCTCGCGGGTCACGGTCGGGTAGTAGATCAGCTTGTCACGCAGCGCCTCGCCGAAGAATTCGTTCTGTGGCAAATGCTCGGTGATAAATTCGCGGTAGGCGACTTCGTTGACGTAACGCACACCGTGAACCAGGATCACTTTCTCAAAGCGCTCGTAGGTTTCCGGGTCCTGAATAACACTCATGAACGGCGCCAGACCGGTGCCGGTGCTCAGCAGGTACAGGTGCTTGCCCGGGTTCAGGTCATCAAGAACCAGCGTGCCGGTAGGCTTCTTCGAGATGATGATCTCGTCGCCTTCCTTCAAGTGCTGCAATTGGGAGGTCAGCGGACCGTCCTGCACTTTGATGCTGAAGAACTCGAGATGCTCTTCCCAGTTCGGGCTGGCGATCGAGTAAGCGCGCATAAGCGGGCGGCCATTGGGCTGTTGCAGGCCGATCATCACGAACTGACCGTTCTCGAAGCGCAGGCCCGGATCGCGGGTGCACTTGAAGCTGAACAGAGTGTCGTTCCAGTGATGAACACTGAGGACACGCTCGTGGTTCATGTTGCTCATGTACGTTTGACTCCTGGAGATTGGTCTGCGCGGCTCAATGAGGCTTAACGTGCGCAATTGCATCGCATTCTAATAGCGACGACAATATCTGTTAACTGGATTATTAAGATAAGGGTTATCGGTTATATCGATATGCGATTTACTCTCCGTCAACTGCAAGTCTTCGTCGCCGTCGCCCAGCAGGAAAGCGTATCCCGTGCTGCGGGTCTGCTCAACCTCTCGCAATCGGCGGCCAGCACTTCGATCACCGAGCTCGAGCGCCAGTCCAGCTGCCAGCTGTTCGACCGCGCCGGCAAACGCCTGAGCCTCAACGCCCTCGGCAAACAGCTGTTGCCGCAAGCGGTGGCCCTGCTCGACCAGGCCAAGGAAATCGAAGACCTGCTCAACGGCAAATCCGGTTTCGGCTCTTTATCAGTGGGGGCGACGCTGACCATTGGCAACTATCTGGCCACCCTGCTGATCGGCAGCTTCATGCAGCGCCACCCGGAAAGTCAGGTGAAGCTGCACGTGCAGAACACGGCCAATATCGTGCAACAAGTCGCCCACTACGAAATTGATCTGGGTCTAATCGAGGGCGATTGCAGCCATCCGGACATCGAAGTGCAGAGTTGGGTCGAGGATGAGCTGGTGGTGTTTTGTGCGCCGCAACATCCGCTGGCCAAACGCGGCAGTGCGACAATGGAAGAGCTGACCCATGAGGCATGGATTCTGCGGGAACAGGGTTCCGGCACGCGGCTGACCTTCGACCAGGCCATGCGTCACCATCGCAGCGCGCTGAACATTCGTCTCGAGCTGGAACACACCGAAGCGATCAAGCGCGCAGTGGAATCAGGGCTGGGGATTGGCTGCATTTCGCGGCTGGCGCTGCGCGATGCCTTCCGGCGCGGCAGTCTGGTGCCGGTGGAGACGCCGGATCTGGACCTGGCCCGGCAGTTCTATTTCATCTGGCACAAACAGAAGTACCAAACTTCAGCGATGCGCGAGTTTCTCGAGCTGTGCCGAGCATTCACCGCCGGGGTGCAGCGCAGCGACGAGATCGTCTTGCCGACTATCGCTTAAAGCAGAATCACCGCCCACACCAGTCCGATCATGCTCAGCGCCACGAACTGCGCGGCGCTGCCCATGTCCTTGGCGTTTTTCGACAGCGGGTGCAATTCCAGCGAGATGCGGTCAATGGCCGCTTCCACCGCCGAATTCAGCAACTCGACAATCAGCGCCAGCAAACACACGGCAATCAACAGCGCCTGCTCGACCCGGCTGACATTGAGGAAAAATGTCAGCGGAATCAGCACCACGTTGAGCAGCACCAGTTGGCGGAATGCCGCTTCGCCAGTGAAGGCGGCGCGCAGGCCATCGAGCGAATAGCCGGACGCGTTGAGGATGCGTTTCAGGCCGGTCTGGCCCTTGAAAGGTGACATAAGAAAGAAACCAGCCAAAAAGGTGTGGGGAAGCTAGATCAACGAAAGTCAAAAAAGCGTGAAACCGCCAGCCATCACTGGCTCGGAATTGACTCAAGTTGTTGCAGCAGTAAAGCCGCTTGCGTGCGAGTGCGCACGTTCAATTTGCGAAAGATCGCCGTGACGTGGGCCTTGATGGTCGCTTCCGACACGCTCAGCTCATAAGCGATCTGCTTGTTCAGCAAACCTTCGCAGACCATGGTCAGGACCCGGAACTGTTGCGGCGTCAGGCTGGCGAGGCCATCACTGGCAGCTTTCGCCTCATCCGATACGCTGACTGCTTCAAACGCTTGCGGCGGCCAGAACACGTCGCCATCGAGCACCTTGCGCACCGCTTCCTGAATCACGCTCAGATCGCTGGATTTGGGAATGAAACCACTGGCGCCGAATTCGCGGGATTTGACCATCACCGAGGCTTCTTCCTGGGCCGAGACCATCACCACCGGAATCTGCGGATACTGCCCGCGCAGCAGCACCAGCCCGGAAAAACCGTAGGCGCCGGGCATGTTCAGATCCAGCAGGACCAGATCCCAGTCAGCCTTTTCGGTCAGGCGGGCTTCCAGTTCGGCGATGCTCGCTACTTCCACCAGTCGCACGTCCGGGCCAAGGCCCAGCGTGACCGCTTGGTGCAGGGCGCTGCGAAACAGGGGGTGATCATCGGCAATCAGGATGTCGTATGTGGCCATTTTTCAAATGATCCTGTTTTTGATGGCAGACGCGGTAGATTCCGGTCTGGCCAAAGCAACTCGAGACAACGCTTGGAAGCGATATCCACAGGGGCACGTTCGACGCCAATCAACAGCAAACACGGCGTCTCAAACCTTGGCCGCACCCTAATCGGCGCCAAGCATGCCCAGCGCAGCCGGGGTGGTCAAGCAAGATGGCCAGCGCTGTCGACAGTATGGGCCACTATCGGGCCAACGCCGGCTGCGGCTTTCGTATATAGGGCAGCAGCTCGGCGTGAGCGGGCGTTGATTCATTCATGTCCAGTTGCTGCTTGGCACCGAGGTAATGCTGGCTGAACACATCGAAATATGCATCCAGCGCCGAAGCGGCTTCGCTGTCACCGGCCAGTTCCAGGCACAACGCCGCGACTTCGGCGGTGCACAGGTGCTCGCTGCGGGTCGAACGGCGCAAGCGATAGCGCGAGAGTTTGTCGGGCAGCAGGCTGAGGATCGGCAAGCGGTCGAAATACGGACTCTTGCGAAAGATCTTGCGCGCCTCCGTCCAGGTCGCATCGAGCAGAATGAACAGCGGGCGCTTGCTGCTATCGACTGTCACCGTGTTGGTCACCCGCGACGGTTCGACATACTCGCCCGGAAACACCAGGTACGGCTGCCATTGCGGATCGTTGAGCAGTGCAAGCATCTGCGGGTCGGGCTCGGTGCGTGACCAGATGAACGCATGGTTGTCGCGCACCACATCGGCAATCAGCCAACCGGTGTTGCTTGGCTTGAACACTTCCTTGCCGGTCATGATCAGGCACACGCCGGAGCGGGTGTCGACGCTTGGCCGCCACGCGCACAGGCAATGACTTATGATCACTCGGCAATCGCGGCAACGCTCGGAGCGAAAGCCGCGCGCCTGAATCGGCTTGATGCCTTCGTCTTCGCGCTGATCGCGCAGGCGGGCCACGGCGTTGGGGGCATGGTTCATCGCAGGCAACACCGGCAGACAGGGAAACTCGACACGAACGACACTCGGCAGGGCAATAAAGGCCGGCAGTTTACCAGAGCGTCGGCCACAAGCCTGTACCGTCCAGACCGGCTCCCCTATAATTCGCCGCCACTGAACGCACCGCCCCGTGACGGGTCGAACCACCAGTCACCGAATCAGGAGAGTTTCATGCTGCGCCTTATCGTTCCCACCGCTGCCATTCTGCTGGCGTCGTCCTTTACCGCTCAGGCTGCGTCCCTGAGTGAGCAGAATCTGAACCGAGAGCTGCGCAACGTCGCCGCCCAAAGCAGCGTCGGCACGCCACGGGCGATCAATGAAGACATTCTTGATCAAGGCTACACCGTCGAAGGCACACAGCTGATCAATCATCTGAGCGTGCAAAAGAGCCACGCCGACAAGATGCGCGCCGATCCCAAGGCTGTGTATTTCCAGTTGGGCGCGTCGGTGTGCAACAACCCGTCGTACCGCAAGCTGATGGCCAAGGGCGCGATCATGCGTTACGACTTCACCGAAGTGAAAACCAACAAAGCGATCGGTTCGGCCAGCTATCAGGAATCCGATTGCCCGAAAGCCGCGCCAGCGAAGAAGAAGTAATCAGCGCGAAGCCTTGGCGCGCCGCTGCTCATCCTCGGCGCGCAATTCCGCCACTAGCGCCTGCAGATAGCGCGAGCGACGCTCGCCGCCGGCCAATCGTCGGCAGCACTCTTCTTCGAGACTCAATTGATGCGTCTCGGCCGACTCCTGCAACATTCGATACAGCTGAGTATCGATCTCCAGAACCACTCTGACCATGCATCCCGCCTCCTTGCCACCCACGAATCCTTGAATTGCCTTGCCTTGCGCAAACGCAAGGTTGTCTTGCGACGTCTGTATTTGAGTAAATCAGAGTGATGGCCCTTTGCGATACGTTCAGACGAGCGGCGAGGCTTTGGCGCAAATCAGTAAGCGGTTGCCAGACAAAACGTTACAGCGCACTGTTCAAGTCAGCGCGAATGCGTGCGAGGGTCTAGATTGAGAGTATTCCCGATCATTCGTTAACGGCAGAAATGGAACTGCCGGCCCTGTGTGTTTTTGCAGTGCGACCCGGACGCTGGTTGTCCGGGCTACCCGCCCTGTACAGAAGGAGACGTTGAATGCCTTATCAACCGAATGACCTCTTGAGCCGTCATTTTCAGGAAAGCGGCGACCTTGTCAGCCAGGTCGAAGCCCAACTCAGTCATATTTCCACCAACAGCCCGAACATCCCCATCTACCGTGACATGATCCTGACCGTGCTGCGCATGGCTCAGGAAGACCACAACCGCTGGAACGCCAAGATCACCCTGCAAGCCCTGCGTGAGCTGGAACAAGCGTTCCGCGTGCTCGAACAATTCAAGGGCCGGCGCAAAGTCACCGTGTTCGGCTCGGCACGTACGCCAGTGGAACATCCGCTATACGCGATGGCCCGCGAACTCGGCGCGGCGCTGACGCGTGCAGAGATGATGGTCATCACCGGCGCCGGCGGCGGCATCATGGCCGCCGCCCACGAAGGAGCCGGACGTGACCACAGTTTGGGTTTCAACATCACCCTGCCCTTCGAACAACACGCCAACCCCACCGTCGACGGCACCGATAATCTGTTGCCATTCCACTTTTTCTTCACCCGAAAACTGTTCTTCGTCAAAGAGGCCGATGCGCTGGTGCTGTGCCCAGGCGGGTTTGGCACCCTTGATGAAGCGCTGGAGGTGCTGACACTGATTCAGACCGGCAAAAGCCCATTGGTGCCGGTGGTGTTGCTGGATGTTCCGGGGGGTACCTTCTGGCAAGGTGCGCTGGACTTCATTCGCAATCAGCTGGAAGAAAACCGCTACATCCTGCCGACCGATATGAAGTTGATGCGGCTGGTCTACAGCGTTGAAGAAGCGGTGGAAGAGATCAATCAGTTTTACAGCAACTTCCACTCCAGCCGCTGGCTCAAGCGGCAATTTGTGATTCGCATGAACCACAAGCTCAGCGACCAGGCACTGGCGCGGATGCAGGAGGAGTTTGCTGATCTGTGCCTGAGCGACCAGTTCCACCAACATGCCTACAGCGGCGAAGAACACGACGATGCGCAGTTCAGCCATCTGGCACGGCTGGCCTTTGCCTTCAATGGCCGTACCCATGGTCGTCTGAGGGAGTTGGTGGACTTTATCAATCTGCCGGAAAACTGGGCCTATTCAAAACCGCCCACTGCACAACGCTCACGCGAGCCTTTCAACGTAATTTGAAGGCAAAAAAAAGGCCCGCTATTTTCTAAAAAATAGCGGGCCTTTTTTGTTGAATCGGTCTAATCGTCCATCCCTCGACCGCTGAACAAGCGGTTGATCATCTCCATCGAGAACCCCCGATACGCCAGAAACCGGCCTTGCCTGGCCCGTTCTTTCGCATCAATCGGTAAATGTCCGGAGAACTTGCGTTGCCACGTATCCTGAAGCTGCGCCTGCCAATTGATACCACTTTCGCGCAGGGCGATTTCGATATCGGTACGTTGCAACCCCCGCTGGCTGAGTTCCTCGCGAATTCGCAGAGGGCCATAGCCAGAACGGGCACGGTAGGAGACAAAACTTTCAAGGTAACGGGCTTCGGAAAGCAGACCCTCTTCCGTCAAACGGTCGAGGGCTGTTTCGATCAGCTCCGCCTCGGCGCCGCGCTGACGCAGTTTACGCGTCAACTCGACTCGACCATGCTCGCGACGTGCGAGCAGGTCCATGGCGGTTCGCCGCACCGCGACGAGGGTATCCAGTACGGCGGTGGTCATCGCTGGTATCAGAGATCAGCGTCGGCCAGGTCGTCTTCGGTTTCTTTGACCGCCGAGGCCTTGGAATCCGCGATCACCGCTGGCGACAGCAGCTTGTCACGCAGCTGCTTCTCGAGCTTCGCGGCGATTTCCGGGTTGTCCGCCAGGAACTTGGCCGAGTTGGCCTTGCCCTGACCGATCTTGGTGCCTTCGTAGGCGTACCAGGCGCCGGACTTCTCGACAAAACCGTGCAGCACACCCAGATCGATCATCTCGCCGTTGAGGTAGATGCCTTTGCCGTAAAGAATCTGGAACTCGGCCTGACGGAACGGCGAAGCCACCTTGTTCTTCACAACCTTGACGCGGGTTTCGCTGCCGACCACTTCGTCGCCTTCCTTCACCGCGCCGGTACGGCGGATGTCGAGACGAACCGAGGCGTAGAACTTCAGCGCGTTACCACCGGTGGTGGTTTCCGGGCTGCCGAACATCACGCCGATTTTCATACGGATCTGGTTGATGAAGATGACCAGGCAGTTGGCGTTCTTGATGTTACCGGTGATTTTACGCAGCGCCTGAGACATCAGACGTGCTTGCAGGCCGACGTGCATGTCGCCCATTTCACCTTCGATTTCAGCCTTCGGCACCAGTGCGGCCACGGAGTCGACGATGATCACGTCAACGGCGTTGGAGCGCACCAGCATGTCGGTGATTTCCAGGGCCTGTTCGCCGGTGTCCGGCTGGGAAACCAGCAGGTCGTCAACGTTGACGCCCAGCTTGCCGGCGTACTCTGGATCGAGCGCGTGCTCGGCGTCGACGAATGCGCAGGTCGCGCCGGCTTTTTGCGCCTGGGCGATCACGGACAAGGTCAGTGTGGTTTTACCGGAGGATTCAGGACCGTAGATTTCAACAATACGGCCTTTTGGCAGACCGCCGATGCCGAGTGCGATGTCCAGACCCAGAGAGCCAGTAGAGATGGCCGGGATCGCCTGACGGTCCTGATCGCCCATACGCATTACGGCACCCTTGCCGAATTGACGTTCGATCTGACCCAGGGCCGCAGCCAAGGCTTTCTTCTTGTTGTCGTCCATTAAAGTCCTCACGTAATCAATAAGGCCTGACGGCCAACACCTGTATAAGTAGCCAGTATTATTCCACAGCGTTCGAAGATCGCCTACCCCTGATTTTCGATTTCTCGTGCCGCTAGTCGCACAAGCCCCTCTAGCGCGGCCTTCACCGTTTGTCGGCGGACTTCATCACGGCCGCCGGGGAAGTGCTGAACTTCAGTGTAAACCTCATCGCCCACACCCCAGGCCAGCCACACCGTGCCCACCGGTTTGTTCGGCGTGCCGCCGTCGGGACCGGCTACACCGCTGACCGCCACGGCAAAATGCGCCAGGCTGTGCCGCTGCGCCCCGCGCACCATGGCCTCGACCACTTCACGACTGACCGCCCCTACCGTCTCGAACAAATCGCCTGGCACATCCAGCTGCCGGGTTTTCTGCCGATTGGAGTAAGTCACGTAACCCGCTTCAAACCAGGCCGAACTGCCCGGAATCCGCGTAATCGCTTCGGCGATACCGCCACCGGTACAGGACTCGGCGGTAGTGACATGAGCATTGAGCACTTGCAGACGTCGGCCCAGTTCTGCGGCCAGTTGGGTGGTCTCTTTCACGGCGAGCTCCGGATCGTGTGGAATGCCCCCACCGTACACGAGCCGGACGCGCTTTCAATACACAGAATCATTCAAGATGTTCGGGCGCCAGCGCTCTGACATAGGCCTGACAGGCCTGCAACGCAATCAATCCACGGTCGCCGGTGTCGGTGATGGCGATAATTCGTTGAGCATGCGCGGGGTCAAGTCGGGCGCGTACGGTTGCAGGATCCACGCCGCTGGTGCCGGCGGCGGCTGGCACCGCACAGCCGTGGGCAACGTCGCCGGCGTCGAGAAGGACTGACAGCCGCACATCGGCAGTAGCAAGGCGATCGCGCAAGCGATCCTGATCACGTTGGGCATCGCTCAGCGCTCGATAATGGGTTTGCTCACTGGCCGCGAGCCGCTGCTCCATTGCCAGGCGTCTATCCTGCTCGGCCTGTTGCGCGGAGGCGGCGGTCTGCGTCAGTTGATTGAGGGTTTCGGCGTTTAACCGCGCCTGCTCGGCCAATTGCCGCCCGTAGCGCCAGTCCTGAAACTGCCATGCCGCTGCAAACGCCCCGGTCACCAGCAGCAACAGACCCATCACGCGCCAGGAGCCGGACATAGCACCGCCCTCGCCCGCGCCCATATTTGCAGACGATCCTGCAAGCCGTTCAACCCGCCGTTGATCCGCCGGGTGATGGTGTTGAACTGGTCCGCGTCGGCCAGTTCATTCAGGCCCTTCTGCGCCCAGAACCACGCCGCCGATTCGGCGGCCCATTGCGGTTGCTCGAGCAATTCGGGCAACGACAAAAGACGCTCATCGCCAAACAGGCCGAGGCTGCATTGTCGATAGTTGTCACGACCGGTGATCTGGATCAGCCCGCGCCCGCGATACTTTTGCCCGTCGCCGTCGGCTTCCGGAGTATTGCCCAGACGCAGCGCCAGCGTGCCAGTGTCGTATTTGCTCAGGTATTGGTTATTGCCCAGTTCGCGCACGTAGCGCAATTGGCCGGACTCGTGACCGACCTGTGCGAGGAACGCCGCGATACGTTTTGGCGTATCGATGCGCTGCCTGGCCATCGCGGTGTTGAGTGGCGAAACAAAAAACGCCCGCTTGGGAGCGGGCGTTGGGCATGATGTCGATAAGGTGTTTTTCAGTTAATTGCATGATGCTTGATCCTCCCTGGATGTTGTCCCGATTGAATCACGGCTGGCGGTTGATGCTTGCCAGCCATTGTTTTCCGGAGTTTTCCGCGAAAGTATTCGTGAAGTGACGCTGGGTCAGAGCGCCGCTACCAACCAGCGCGGCGCCACCGGGCGATGTTCGCTGAAGGGAAAAGAGGACCCTTGCGGCCAATCGCGTAATTCACGTCGATAGGCTTGCAGTTCAGCATATTGTTCAGTAGTCAGCGTCGTGCCACCGCCATCCTCCAGTTCATCGCGATCGCGTGCAACCATGCCATCGGTGGCTGCCAATTGCGCATCACGCCATAGACGCTCCATGTCCTCGACTTCTTTTGCCGAGGGTGGAGGTGGATCAACCAGAATCGGGTAGCCGTTGTCCGCACGCACCCCGATCATTTTCGCGCTGACCGCCAGTTGCTGCAGCAGCGAGATCCAGTAGCCCTGAGGAATTTCGATGACGTCGTCGGGGATGTCCGTCGAGTTGATGCCGGGTACGTAAACACCCCGGGTGGTGGCGCTGAATAAAACGTTGAAGTTGTCCATTCAATAGCCCTTTACAAAATAGTTGACGGTGCAATTGGCAGCCAACTGCGCATTCGCGTCGCGAATTTTCAAGGTGCAGCCCTGCTGATTGGCGGCATTCAGCACGATCATTGCGGTGTCACCTCCCGCATGTGTGGCCACGAGCGAGAAATAGGCCCTCGGAAACGAGATTGGGAATGTCACGTAGACCAGTCCCGCAGCATTCGACAGACCTGAGCCCCATTGATCGATATTGCCGCTGGCATGTTTTTGATATCCCTGGGCACTCGTCAATCCGGAAAAAAGCGAGGCATATTTCAGACTCGCCGTCCCGTGTACCGCCCAGGCTCCACTTTCCCTCACGATGGTGGCGCTCTCGCCACTGTTGATCACGATCGAGCTCAACAAGACGCCTTGCGGGCTTATTTTTGCGGCACCCGGGTGAGCAATCGTGACAGGAGCATTGCTGCGGCAGTGAAAGACGATGGCGGCGCCCATAGGAACCTTGTCAATTTCCGGCAGGGTCACGGTGTAAGGCGAGTTACCACCCAGACCTAACGACCAGCCCAAGTCAGCGAGCGTCAGTTGCGTAGTAGCAAGGATGTCACGCGCCCCCGCGTAGCTGCCAAGAGCTCGCTGAACAAACTCGCAAGTCGCCGCCGAACGGCTGACATCAAAAGGTGCTGCGGTCTTGAACAACTGAGCGCCGCGCAGTGCGCCTAGCAATTGCGCGTTGGACGCCTCACTCGGCGTCAACCCGCCGGCTTGAACGACGCTCAGGATTTCCTGGGTAACACCATTGCCCCAACTTGCCGGAATCAGCGATCCCGGTCTGCCGTTCAGCGGGTCTTCATCAACAAAGCTACCGTCCACCAACCCTGCGCTGGGGACGCTTTTTGGGTAATCCATTACTGTTCTCCTGTTTTGATAGCGAGCCATGCGGGTGCCAGAGGGCGGGCATCCAACGCCGGGAAAAGCGCTGAGTCAGGCCAGTCGCGCAATGCCTGTCGGTACTCAAGCAGTTCCAGATACTGCGTGGGCTTGAGCGATGTGCCGCGTCCCATATCCTGTTCATCGCGATGCCGCGTGACTAACCATTCGGTCGTGGCCAGAGAGGCTTGGCGCCAGACAAGTGCGGCCGCAGGTTCCTCTTCCGCAACAATGGGAGCCTGAGCTACCACACGGCTCTGCTGTGCAGGCAGTTCTTCGGCGCCTGTCGGAAGCCCGGTGATCGGCGCACCGATCTCGACCTCTTGACCCTCCGGCACGCGAACCATCGTCTCGACGAAGGATGGAGCAAACAGCTCGCAGATGGCGTACTCACCGGCGTCGATCCGTTCGACGACCACGCCGTTCTCGACCCGTGCATAAATGGCCATTATTCATACTCCCAGATTTCACAGAATGCGTTGCCGCCGGCGCCACTGAGTACGGCAGCCGAAGCGTTGGTCGAACAGGAGCCGCTGCCGCCGGAACCGCGTCCGCCGGTGATGCCAATCCCGTTGACCCCCACTCGGGTACCACCGCCGTCATACGGGCTGGCACCGCCCGCACCCGAGAGGACGCCCCAATTGGCGTTGTACATTGCGTATTCGCCGGGTGCGCCCCGAGCATTCGCAAGATTGCCGCCTGTGACTGCTTGCCCTCCTGCACCGCCCTGAACGAAACCAACTGTTGTGGCTGTTACGGCGACGGTAAGGACCTGCCCGCCTCCACCGCCCGCAGCGCTCATGTAGGTGCCGAACGAAGCACCTCCGCCGGCCAGCCCCATCACATTACTCGCAGCGCCACCGCCACCCAGCGTAACGGGCACGCCTGCAAGTATTTCCGGGGTCACGTCGTACAGGCTTTGAGCAAAGGCCCCAGAGCCTCCGCCACCACCAATACCCTGATAACCGGCGGCAACGGGCGAACACCCACCACCGCTCCCCCCGCGCCGACCAGCCGCACATGGATCCTCTTGGCTTTGGGGTTTGGCTTGTAAAGCGTAATCCCGACCTTCTCGAACTGCCTGACCGCCAACAGCCGCCCCACCGCATCGGTGATGCCGTAACCGGCCAATGTGGTCGGGGTATTTTTCAGTTTGGTGAAATCGACCAGTGCACCGATCGCACTGGCGAGTTGATCCGTTTTGGCCTCATCGGGTGTCAACCCGGCCGCCTTGATCACGTTGAGAATCTCTTGTGTAACGCTGTTGCCCCACACCGCCGGAATCAACGAACCCGGTGTCCCCGCCACCGGGTTTTCATCGACGAAGCGGCCATCGACCAGTCCGACGCTGGGTACGCTTTTTGGATAATCCATAAGATGTTCGCTCCTTTGAAATGACAAATGACCGGCATCGGCATCGGCAAAACGTTCTTCGCCTACCTGTTCACGGTCTGTTTTCAGAAATAAAAAAGCCCACATCGAAGTGGGCTTGGGTGACGCAGAACTGAGGTTTTTGATTTAGCTGGATGGACCGTTGACCAGTTCGCGAATGGCGACAAATGCTTCGTCAGCAGAGCTGCGCGCCAGATCCATGTTGCCCTTGGCAGCTTGGGCGCGAATCTGCGCTTTGGCCTTCAGGCGCAGGGTACGCAGCGCCAACAGATGGTCGGTCAGTTGATCGGCCATGCTCAGAATCTGCTCGGTGGCCTGTTTGGCGCTGCGGCCTTTGACAACCCACGCGGCGACCGACAGCGGCACTTCTTTTTTTGGGTAACCGGCGTCCTGATAAGCATGCGCGTCGGCGGCGGCCTGGGCGTATTCCATGGCTTTGAGCGGGTCGCCGGCCAGCACCGAGCGGACGTTATCAGCAGCGGCGTCGATCATGCCGCAGAGGCGTTCGGCTTCCAGCAGTTCCAGTTCGGCGACCCTGCCCGCATTGAGCTGCCATGCTTCACCGACCCACTCATGGGCAGGAGAAGGCTGTGCAGCACGCAAACCGTCCTCGAACTGATGCATTTCTTGAATGATGATCATCGGATCAACTCCCAGGAAAGATTGATATTCACCGCTGCTGTAAAATTGATCGCAATACCGTTGGAGTAGTCGCTTGGAAGGATATTTTTAATACCCATGCTCAACAGCAATTCGTCACTTGTTCCGTTATCAGCACCGAAGGCGTGTTCGGCTTGATAGGTCTGCCACAGGGAACGCAACATGCTGTGGTCGAAGCTGGCGGTCAATGTCGAAACGGTTGTGTCATTCACCTCGTTGTTGGTAATAACCCGCACCGTCTCACCCGCATTGGCCCAGCCGTCCCAGTTGCTCGACGTGGCAACCTTCGGGTTGAGAAAACAGTAGTTGGCGCCCAGCCATCCGGGTGTAGCAAAATTCACAGCTGTGACTTGCGTCGGATGCGGCGTCGCGTTGCCCACCACCAGACGAGCGGCACGAGCATGCGGGTCAAGTGGCAGGTACACCACACCATTACCGCTGATTGTTTGCGTCCACGACAAGCGACTGCGGTTATAAATCGGCCGGACAATTGGTACCGAGCCGGGACCAGCCGTCACCACCCATGCCAGACAAAGATCCAGCGTCGTCGATTGGAAACCGCCTCCCGCCGCTCCATTGTTCGTGCCCTTCAAACCCTCCGGTGTAGCGTCATAAATCGTGCCGCGCTGCATGTAGAAGGTCAGCAGGCCCGCAACCACTTGCGCACGCAGAAAGTAACCAGAGTTGGGCAAAAGATCGGCACTGCTCCACGCTTGTGTCGTAAATGTGCGCGGACGACCCAACTGACCTGCCAGCACTTCTTGGCCCAGGCTGATCAGTACGCCGGGCAGAATAGATAACCGACCGCCACTGGTAGCAAACGCGGTCGGTGTGATTGGCAATCGCCCGTCCGCCGTAGCGACGGTGGCGGTTGGCAAGGCGCCAATCGGCAACGCCGAATCCAAATTCCAGCCCTTGGCCGAAACGCTCTGAATCGCCTGCAACAACTGATCGTATTTCTTCTCGTCAGGCGTCAGGTCCGCCGCCTTGATCACGTTGAGAATTTCCTGCGTAACTCCGTTACCCCAGTCCGCCGGGATCAACGATCCCGGCGTCCCCGTCATGGGGTTCTCATCCACAAATTTGCCATTCACCAGCCCGGCGCTGGGCACGCTATTCGGATAGTCCATCTGCTCATCCCTCCCTAGTCATAATTGATGTGCACCTTGGTATGCGCCGGCGCGCTGCGGTGGATCAGGCATTCCAGCGCCGAGCCCGGGTTGACGCCGAAGCGCTCGCCCCAGTAGCTCGCGCCGTAACGGCGGCCGAGCAGCAGGCGGCCGCCGGTGTTGAGCGTCCACATGAACTGCGCTTCCCAAGTGCCCCAATGCGCCGAGCCGAAGCGGGCGCGGCCCATGCGTGGGGCTTCGTGTTCGGTGATGCTGGCGTTGGGGTAACCCTGGCTTTTGGCGATGTCGAGGTAGTAGCCGACAGCCTGGCTGCCGACCGCGAGCAAGCGGCGGCGTACGGCGAGGCGGCGGTCGTCGAACAGTGGCGTGGCGCCCAGGCACGGGTCGGGCAGGTTCATCACCCGCTCCCAGTCCGGCACCAGTTCGCTGACGCCGGCCGGGTCCATTTCGTTGAGCAGATCGGCGGCGCGCGCATCCAGACGGGCCAGTTCGACGGCGACGCCTTGCAGCACTTCCTCAAGCTCGGGCACCCGCTCCGGATCCCATGCCGGGCCACTGGGCAGCAAGGCGCGCAACTGCGCCTGGTATTGCGCGGCGGTTCTTATGCCCCCCATACGCAACCTCCGAAGGTGAGCAGTTCGCTCTGCCCGGCCGGCACGTCAGCGGCCGGAGCAGTGAGCGTGTGATCGTATTCGCCGCCGGCGCTGCTGATGGCTTCGCGGATATGGCTGATCAGCAGCGGCACACCGAGATCGGCCTCGCGGTTGTGCAGATCGCGCAACTGCGCTTCAACGGCGGCGCGCACGGCGGTGGTGTCCGGATTGACGCTCTTGAAGCGATACACCACCGGCACCTGAACCGGTCGCTGCACGTGCACTTCCGCGGTCACCGGACGCAGCGGTTCGATGTACTCCTGAACCTCCGCCAACTGCTCATCGTTCGGCACCGGTTGCGGGTCTTCATCACGCATGATGAACACCGTCACCGTGCCCGGCCCGAGCAGGCCGCCCCGGCACCACGCCCGCGTCACGCCCGGCACTTCCAGTGCCCAGGTCTCGTAGTCGCTGGCCGAGCCACCATGAGGTATGACGCGGTAGGAACGAATCACCCGCGAGCGCAGCGATTCGAGGCTTTCCCGCGCCACACCGCCGCTCAGGCCCGGCGCCAGCACCAAGAAGCTGTTGCCGACAATCCCGGCAATCGGCTGCACCGGGGTCAGCGTCAAACCCGCATCAGCGTTGCCCAGACTGCCGGCCTCCAGCGCCGCAATCGTGGTGCTGTTGCTGCCATTGACCGTGGTGCGCGCCGTGGTGACTTTGTAGGTGCGGCCATCGTTCGCTTGCAGCAGAGTGTCGACGTCGAGCACGGCGCCGGGAGTGGCGGTAAAACTGACGCTGCCGGTAGCCACTTGCGCGGCTTTGCGCGGCTGATTCAGGCGCAGCGCGGCGATGCGTTCCAGGGTTGACTCATTGGCTTTGTCGGGCAGGATCTGCTCGGCAATCCAGTCAAGATAACCGTACAAGCCATAAGCGGCGCCGCCGAGGGTGCGGGCGAGCACTTGCGCATCGGACTGGCGCAGCGAATCGCCGGCCAGGTCGCTTTGGGTGCGCTTGATCAGCACCGGCAGCGAAGGGGTTTCAAACGGCATAGATCACCTGCCAACTGTTATCGGGGTTGATGTCCAGACGTTCGCCGTCGGCCAGCGTGAGGACCGTGCGCAGGTTCAGGCGCTGGGCATCGAGGCGTTCGCTGATGATGTCGATGGCGCTGCAGTGGCCGTCGTCGAGCAGCCATTGCAGGGCTTCGCGGGCATAGAACTCGGCGTCCATCTGCGTCTGCCGGGTCAGCTTGACCCGGCGCAGCAGCCACAGCCGCGAGCCGATGCGATCGTCGGCAACCGTGGGAAAACTGTCGCCCCACCAGCCGAAGCGTTCTTCGTCATCGAGGGCGTCGTCATCAGCGGCGCGACGCCAGGTGAACAGACTGATGAGCACGGCGCGGGTCAGTGCGGCGTGGAGGTTCTGGCTGATGAACATCACTGGCCTCCTGCCGGCGCGCCGGTCTGACCGTTGCCGGCCTGCACGCCTACATGCACGTGTTTGATCTGGCTGATGCCGCCAGCCAGTTGATCACCGGTGGAAACGATCTTGCCGGTCTGGTTTATCACCGGCGTGTCGAAGTTCACCGCGCTGCTGGCGCGGATGTTCAGCGTGGCGGTTTCGATGTCGATGATCCGCCCGCGCTTGAAATGAATTTTGTCGCCCTCGTCGGTGTAGATCGCCACTTCACCGGCAGCGAGCGCTTGCAGGCGATAGCGACGGTCGGCGATGACCAGGGCGATGGCGTGGGAACGGTCGCCGCCGATGAAGGTGACGACCCCTTCAGCGCCAGCCAACGGATGGCTGGTGAAACCGTAGGGTTCGAAGTGTTCGAGGTCGTCGTTGACTTCACCGGCGGTGAGGCGCATTTGCAGCGATTGCAGCTTGGTTGCCGAATTGGCGAGCACGACAGTGCCGCGCGCCAGCAGGCGTGTCAGTAGGCTCATGGGTTTCCTTACACTTTGTCGACACAAACCCTGTGGGAGCGGGCTTGCCCGCGATGGCGGTGTGTCAGGGAAAAAATGTATTTGTTGTCACGACCGCTATCGCGGGCAAGCCCGCTCCCACAGGGGCCATTGTCGCCAGCAGGATCCTGCGTCAGGCCTGGGATTGCTTCGGGGGCGTCGGATCAGGATCAAAGGTATGCGGCGGGGCAACTTGCAGCGTGGTCACCGAACCTTGCGCCGACAACGAATAAGTGACCTTGGAAATCAGCATGTCACCATCGAAATCGAGCACCGGATCCTTGACCTTCACTAGCGTGTTATGGCGCCACAAATCGCCATTGCTCTGCCGCCAGCCCTGCACCTGATAGGTGGTGGTCTGCGCACGGCCCATGCGAGTCGCGCTTTCCCATTGGGCACGCTGCTGCGCCAACTCAAAGGTCAGTTGCGTGCCTTCGTTGATCACCGTGGTGCGCCGCCGTTTGAAACTCAGGTCGGCCGCCGTCGACTCGACTTCGCTGACCGCCGCGCCGCTTTTCGCATCCGAGCCTTTCTGCTGGCCGATCACCCGATACTCGGAGAACACCTGGCTGAAATCCATTGGCGCATTGGCCGACAGGATGTTCTTGCCCAACTCCAGCGCATCGCTGGCGCGGCCACCGCTGCCGGGTTTGGCCAACACCAACTGGCCCAGCTCGTTGTCGGTGGAAAACACCCGCAGCAGCGACAGCAATCGGTCGATCGACTGGAATGCCGTTTCACCCGGCACGATGGTGTGTTTGGTCAGGCGTGTGGTGTCGCTGATTTCATTGACGACCCACAGTCCATATTCGCTCGCCAGATCGCGGACGATAGTCAGCAAGGGTTGTTGCTGCCATTGGCTGGGCAGATTACGGGCGGCGCAATCGACCAGATCCTGGGTTTTCGAACTGCCTTCGATGGTCAGGCTGACCTGCCGCCCGTCATAGCGGATCGGCGCCTTGAACACGTAGCCGGTAAGCACCAGATCCTTGCCGATTTTCACTTCACAGGGGTCACCGGGTTTAATCGGTTTGCTCACCGCCTGCCCCGGCCATTGCCAGGTAATGTCGAGCTTGAAGGTGCGGAACTGACGCTCGAGATCGGCGGTGATTTCGACGCTTTTCCAGCCGCCGTATTCCATGTTGTTGACCGTCAGCGTGACGTGATTGTCCATCTCGTTCATGGCGTCACTCCCGCGAGACTTTCACATCGTTGGGCGAGAAACCGGGATGGGTAATCGCGTTGCGCTGAGTCACTTCTTCGACTCGCGTGGCGTCGCCGAACTGCTTGTAGGCCACGACCACTGCCGGAAAGCTTTCCTGAAACGATTTGCTGACTTGCCGCACGCCAGAAGACGCCACCGCTTTGAGATGAGCCACCAGCGCTTCCTTTACATCGTTGATGGCCTGGAAGTGCGCAGGTCCGGCTTTCGCCAGCATCGGGTCGATGGCTGCAGTCACCGCCGTGCGCAGCGCTTGCATGTCATCGCTGACGGGGACTTCCTGACGACTCACCGGCGACGTCGACTGTTGAGCCAGCGACGGTGTCGACGCCAGTTTCACCGGCGTGGTCGCCACTGGCATCGACGCGACCCACTGCGCGACTTTGACCAGCATCGTGTCTTGCACCAGATCGGCCATCGCCTGCGCTGCGGCATTGGTGTCCTTGCCGGTAGTGATCTTCGGCGCATCGGCCTTGCGAATCGCTTCGAGTTGCTGCGACACGTCGGCGATCACGCCCCGGTAGCCTTCCTTGGCGAACGCCTTCAGCTCCTTGATATCGCCGAGCAAACCCTTGAATTCCGCCGCCACTTCCTTGGGCAACTCCTTCACGGCCTTGACCAGTTCAGTGATCTGCCGGTACTGCTCGATCAAAGGTTTCAGTTGCTCCTTGATCACTTCATATACGCCGGTAAGGCTGTTGCGCAGGTTGGTGATGCCGATCCGCGCGGCCTTGATCAGCGTCATCGCCTGTTCGAAACGCGCCACCGCCGAACCCAGCAGCCCGTCGGCCTTGGCCAGCAGCACTTTCTGCGTGCTGACCGTGGCGGTCGGAAACGGCAGGGGTTGGTCGGGATAGAACTTCAAGGCGAACGTCACCAGCCCACCGTCCTGGCGGGTGTGAGTCATGTCGCATTCGCCGACCTTGACCTGCAGGCGTCCAAGCCACGGATGCACCAGTTCGCCACGGCCCTGCTCCAGCGCCTTGAGCAGCTTGTCGCGCTGCTCAAGGCAATCGGGGCCGATGATGAACGCGGTCAGATCGTGAGTCTTGGCCTGCTGGCCGAGGTCCTCGAAAAACGGCAGGTCGCGTTGCGGGTATTCATGCAACTGCCCTTTGCGACCGACCGGGGTTTTCGCCTGGTCGATCCAGAAACCGACACCGCGAAAGGATGCCGGCAATAAACGGTCACGCCAGTTCATTGGGAACCTCCCATCGACAGTGAGCGATAGCCGATACGTGAAGACACGGCCAGGCCCGGTTGATTGGTTTGCGGTTGTTCGGTGCGCAGGCCCGCCGGCGCATTTTCGAAGCGCACGGTCAGACCGCCTTCGAGTTGCGTACGGTTGTTGGCGGCACTTTGCTGGATCAGCGCGCTGGAGGTTTGTGGCAACGAACCGCTTTGCAGTGCGCCGTTGCCAGCAGGCGCCGGACTGGCAGCGAAGAACGCCGGTGCCAGTTCGCCTTTGCCTTCGGCATTGGTCTCGCGTTGCGCTTGGGTCAGCGTTTCGACCTTGCCGGTGACCTTGGCGATCAGTCCGGCGAAGCCACCCTCGAACAACTCCTTGATCGGCGCAATGACGGTTTGCAGCTTTTGCCACAACTCGCCGAACCACTCAGTGATCGGCCCCCAACTCTCGATGATCTGATCCAGAGGTTTCCATTCGAACAGACTGTGTAGAAAATCCACGACCGGCGCGGAAAGCGCCAACACGACGCCCCAGATCGCCGAAAAGACCTCACCGATCGGCTGCCAATACTGAGCAATCTGCTCCAGCGGCGACCACTCGAACAGGCTGGTGAAAAAGCCTCTGACCCGCTGCACAGAAGTTTGCAGCGCCATCCAGATCGGTTCGAAAAACCCGACAACCCCACCCCAGGCGCTGGTGAGCATTTGCATCGGGAAAAAATCGAACAGTGCCCGCAAAGTATCCCGGGTGCTTTGCACAGCCGATTGCAGCGTCGTCAATATCGGCTGGAAATACGCAACAATGCCTCCCCAGGCGCTGGTGATCATCTGCATTGGCGAGAAGTCGAACAGCGACACGAGGAATTCTTTAGCCGGTAGCGCGACTTCTCGCAGGCCGCTGAACATCGGTTCGAAGAACCTCACGACACCACCCCACGCATCGGTAATCATCTGCATCGGCGAGAAATCGAACAGGTTTCTGAGAAACGCCATCACCGGCACACTCAAGGCCTTGAGCAATTCCCAGATCGCCGAGAACAAACCGGTCAGCGGCCCCCAGTTTTCGATGATCATCCCCGCAGGCGACCACGCGAAAACCGACTTGAAGAAGTCGATCACTGGCGCCGTCACGGCCATCACCTTGTCCCAGATAGCCGAGAAAAATCCCGTGACCGGTTCCCACAGCGCAGCCAGTGCCGCCAGCGGTCGCCAGTCTAGTACCGAGCGCAACGTCGCCATCGCACTCGCCCCGGCGTTTTTCACGCCCTCCCACATCCCGGTGAAGAACGCGCTGATCGGCGTCCAGTTGGCCACGATCAAACCGGCCGCCACGGCAATGCCCAGGGCGATCAGCATGATCGGGTTGGTCTTGAGCACCATGCTCATGACGTCCATCACCTGCGTCATACCGGTGACCGCGGTTTGCATGGCGGAGAAGGCAATCGCCCCCGCCGCCAGGCCTTCGACCAGTTTCGGATTGTCGGCGAGCAGGCTGCCAACCTGCGTCAGCATCGGCTCAAGCCCGACCACCAAGGCCCCCACCGCCGGCACCAGCGCGGCGTCCACCGCCGCCGAAACCTTCTGCATCGACGCACTGAACACGTTCATGTTCTGCGTGGCTGCTGTCGGCGCGGCGGGCAGATCGACGGTTTTCGCCGTGTCGCTGACTTCGCTCAATTTGCCCTGGAAGGCTGCCGCTGACTTGATCCCTTCCACGAACGGCGTGATCACACTGCCGCCGTTGAACAAACCACTGACGTCCAGCTTGCCGAGGCCGGTCTGCTCGAGATTGTTTTTAAAACTCTCAACCTTCATGCGCAGGGCGCCCAGTTTGGGCGAGAGTTCATCGATGCCGGTGATCAGCACCGGTTTCGGGGTTTTCTTCTCTTCGTCTGCCATCACTGCACCTGCTGCATCGCATTGATCCGTTGCGCGTGCTCCAGCGATTCGCGGAGCACATCCAGTGGCCTGGCCATCATCTGTTCGGGATCAACCTTCCAGAACCAGGCCAGGTCATAGGCGACGGCGATCAGGTCGGTGATGGCGCCGACGCCGCACTCATGAAAAAACTCGCAACAGCCCAGCTCAGTGCATTGAGGTCAGCCAGATCCAACTGGTTGACCGACGACGGCGGGATGCCGGCGCACACGGCGATGTATTTGGCCGCCACGTCCATGTCGAGGCTGACTTCTTCACTCTTGTCGATCTTGTACGGCAGTGCCTTGATCGCTCGCACTTCCTGCACCGTCGGGCGGCGCAGAACGAGTTCGGTCAGAGGCTCGCCGTGGGCTTCGATTGCGACTTGAAGCTTCACGGCGCCGCTCATTGCCAGGTCCCCTTGATGCCTTCGAACTTCAGTTCGATGGTGGCGTCGTCGCCCTTGGAAACTGGCTCCTCGACCAGATAGGCGCCGGCCAGCACGTAAACTTTGCCGTTGCTGAATTCGCAGGTGACGGTGATATCGGTGCCTTCGATCAGCTTCTTCAGCGGGAAGTCGGCGGTGTGCAGCGCGGTCACTTTGAACGACGGCGCGATGTCGGTTTCCTTGTAGAAACCGGGCACGACGGTTTCACGTTTGACGGCCATCAGCGGGGCTTCGCAGCCGCCATTGATGGTCAGTTGTGCGCCGTCGACCTTGACGTAGCAGGTGCCAGCAATCAGTTGACCCATGGTGTTTCTCCCTTCAAATAAAAAGCCCACGCGAGGTGGGCTGAATGCTTAGCGCCGACTGCGCGGATCAGGCCGCGTCGTCGTACTGCAGACGGAACTGGTTGAGCAGTGCGAACACGCGCAGACCGTTGATGTAATCCGGCGGGAACAGCACGTTCACGCGGCTCGGGTCCTGCACGTCGCGCTCGACAATCAGGTGCTCGGCGAACAGCTCGGCGTTTTCCACGTGGCCTTCCAGTTCGAGTTTGGCGTACTGCGCGATCAGCTCGCCGCGAATGGTCGCCGGGGTGACGATAGGCTGGCCGGCACCGAAACGCGTGCCGTCGGAGGCCAGTTTGTGGCGGCCGTATTTGCTGGTGATCACGCTTTGCAGACGACGCACGATGAACGCCGACTGGTGCATGGTTTCGCTGTCCAGATAGGAGTTGTCGGCCTGGCCGTAGGCGTTCTTCTGGTAGGTGGTGATCGAGCGCTGGATGCGCACGTAACCGCCTTCGTAGTACGCAGTAGCGATGCCGTAGTTGAGCAGCGACTGACGCTCGGTCAGGGTGAAGCGCTCGCTGGCCGGCGCCGGGTCAACACCCGGCAGGCTGCCGCTTTGCGTCGGACGGCTGGCATCGGCGGAGATGAACACCGCCGTGCGCGCAGCCAGTGCCGCCGCTTGTACCCAGAACGGTTGTGGTACGCCCGGCTCCAGCGCCTGGATGGTCATGTGCTGATCGTTGCGCGCCTGGCCGGCAGCGACCAGCGTACCGACCGTGCCGCGTTTGGCGCTGTAGACGTGACCGAACAATTGCTTGGCCCACGACCAGCGCCCGGTGCTGTCATCCATCACCGCTTGCCAGGTGTTGAGGGTGGCCAGGTCGGACCACGGCAAGGCGATGAATTCGAATGGCTCATCGCCTAGAGCCGCGACGGCGGCGATCTGATCCGGCACACCGGCGCCGCCGGTCATGGCGGTGATTGCGCTGGTCAGACCGGCCGGAGTTTCTTCGCCGTTGCTCTTGCCCAGGCGATTGAATTGCAGGCTGATGTCGTTGCCGCTGTCGCCGGTCCATTTGGCGGTCAGGGTGACCACGCCTTCGGCAGTGGCTGCGCTGACTGGCAGGTCGGCAGTGGCGTTGATTTTCTGCGCCAGTGCGGTTGCCGCTTGAGCGGCGGTGGCGCCATTGACCAGGGTGGCCTGCACGCGCACGCCGCCGACGTACAGATTGAGCATGCCCGCTTGAGTTGCGGTGCCGGTCAGGGTCAACACACCTTTGGCGGTAGCGCCTTCAGTGTTGTGCAGCGGCAGGCACCAGATCTCGCCGATCGGGTCAGCCTTGCGGAAGGTCTCGTACATCGAAGCGAGCATCGAGCCCTGGCCGCCGATGCTTTTCGCCAGCGCCACGCTGGAAACCAGCACCAGTTTGCCGACCTCAATCGGGGCAATATTGTCGTTGACCTGCGCGACGATCAAACGGCGCATGGCCGAGGTCGCGCTGTTGGCGGCCGAGTTGTCCATTTCGGCATAGAACAGCGGAACACGAATGTCCGCCGGGATGTTGCTGAATCCGATCGCCATTATTTGGCTCCCTGTGGTTTAGCCGCTTTTGCGGTTTTGAGTGTGATATCGCCGTCGGCCAGACGCCGGCGCCACCAGGCGCTGTCCAGCACTTCTCGGCCTGCGGCCGGCAGCAAGTCGCCCGCCTCCGGGTCAGGTACGACACGGCCAGCGGCCGGCACTACGGTGATGCGGTTGCTCATGGGGTTACGTCTCCAGAGAAAGTCATTTCCACCCGGCCATCCGGACCCGGGCGTTGCAGATTGGGGTCGGCCGGATCGATCGCATCGACCCGCACCGTCATCCCGGTAAAGGACGACAAAGCGTCCAGTTCGCGCTCGTGCCAACTCTCCGCAGGCTGACTTGGCAGATTGCGGCCGAGCTGGAACTCGGCATAAAAACGCAGCCGATAGAAGGCGCGGCTGCTGTTGATCGAGACCATCTCGCCGCCGTCGTAGACGATGGCGCTGTAGTCGGAATCGGGTTTGAACCCCACCAGCGCGCGCCACAGTTCGGCGCGCAGGTCGTGCAACCCATCCAGCGCTTTTGTCGCGTCGGTAGCGTCAAGCACCAGAACGATTTCGAAGCGCTCGCGGATCGGTTGGGTGGTGAGGTTTTGGGTGGTGCCAGGACTGGCCAGATCGGCCAGCGGCAGTACGTGAGCCGAGGGCGTCGGTAGATCGGGGTTGCCTTGCAGCAACGCCAGATCGACACCCACCGAAATATGATTGGCAAGGCCAGGGCATTGCCCACGCAGTTGCGTGAGGATCGGGGTGATCTTCATGGGGGTGTTCCGAAGTAAGAGAAATTACAGTGAACGCCGCAGTCCCTGTGGGAGCGAGCCTGCTCGCGAAAGCGGTCGATCAGTCACATCGATGCTGAAGCTGACGTCCCTTTCGCGAGCAGGCTCGCTCCCACAGGAATATGCACTCGGTTCAGGATTACTGTTCCGCCTTGGGATCCAGGCACGACGCATCAATCAGGCAGCGATAGCTGTTCTCGCGACTGCCGCTGGCGGTGACCTTGTCGATCGACCAGCGTCCGCGCATGAAGTCCGGCCAGCTCTCATCGAGCAATACCAGCCCTTCGGCCGCGAGCCGTGGATCCCCCGGGCAGGTGATTTGCACCTTGTACTTCTGCCGCAGCATCTTGCGCACTTCGCCCTCGCCTACTGCGATGGCATCAGCTTCGCTGGGCTGCTTCTGGCGCAGCGTCTTGAACGGCGCAACACCGGTTTCAACCCAGCGCAGCACCCCGGCCGCCGCATCCCAGAAACAGGTCTTGCAGCCCTTGGCCTGCTCGCGGGCAGATTCTTCCAGCGTGGCGCTGATGAAGGCGTGATCGCCGGGGCGATTGTTGTGGGTAACCGACAGCGTCACGTCCGGCAGAATCTGCCCCGACAACGACTTGGTCTGCCCGGGCCGCGCCAGCACATAAACATCGCCGTAAGGCTTGGCGACGACGTTGTATTTTTTCGCCAGACGCGTGACAAACCCCATGTCGGTCTCGTTGGACTGGTCAATGTGCTCGATGCGGATCAACGAAATCTCAGGCGCGACCCGAGGCGAAAAGCCGTGCAACTCCACCAGCTTGCGAAATAATCCACCCAGCGTCGTTGGCCCATGACTGGCGGTGCGGCGCTGCTTGAAGCCGGTTTCATCATCCTTGCTGAATGGCGCCGCAGTGGCCACCAGGGTGAGGCGAAACGGAAACAGTGTCGGCGTCAGACGCGTCACTTTGAACTGGCCTTTATCGACCATTGCGGTTTCTCGATAACCAACTTGCAGGCCAATTTTTCCACCCAGACTCGGCAGCCCTTCAAGGCCCTCCAGATCGATGGTCAGCGTCAGCTGATCGGACTCGAAACCGGCGGCATCGATGTGCTCCCAACTGATCAGGCGCTGATTGAGCAGGGCCGCGTTGGCCCCGTAGATATTCACTGCCGGCGTAAATCCCAGTGCCATTCAACCTCCTTAATCCCACGCCGTCGCTGCTTTGACCACGGCGGGTTTCACATCCAGTTCCGGTAGCACGATCCAGACGCCGGCGGGCAGAATTGGCCCGTGTTCGGCCAGGGTCGGGTTGAGCTTCCACAGCACTTCTTCGGCAGCGTCATCACTGCGCCCGGTTTCGCGGTAGAGAAGCAGATTCACCGAATCACCGGCCACGCTTCGTGCTTTACGCATTGTTGAACTCCGCTAGTTCGATGACCCAATCGACTACCATCGCCGTACCGTCATCGATGATCTGGGTCTGGGTTTCCTGAACGCTGCTGATCCGCCACAGGCCCCAGTTTCGACCAATCCCGTCGATCAACGGCAGCGGGATACGCAGCGCCTGCAAAGCTCGCAATTCATCGAGCCGATCCATGGCTACGGCGTACATCGACTTGCCGGTAATGGTCAGGGTTTCCGGTTTCTGTCCGGTCTGGCTGGACTTGGGTTTGCTGGTGAGGATCTGTATCTCGGTCCAGCCGCCGTCAGACTTGCGCAGCAACTGGTGGTACGCAAAGTTGCGCGACAGGCCGAAGATGAAACTGCCCAATGCCATTTGCTGTTTCATCAGGCGACTCCATCGGTCAGGGCCGCGTCGCGGCGGGTGGCAAGGGGGTTGTTGGTGAGCAGCGGGGTCATTTGCATGAACTGGTTTTGCAGATGCTGCGCGACCAACATACCGATCTTGTCCGAGCTGCCGGGGTCGCTGCAGTAGACCTGGACCGAAGGTGCGTAGGTCACGTGCTGGTCAGACGCATGGGCGCTCGCCAGATCCTTGCTCACTTGGGCGGGCGCAGAAAGCGTGTCAGGCGCGGTGATAGCAAGTCTTTCACTCAAAGCAGTTTGCGCGTTTCTGCTCGATGCCGGAATCGCCTGCGAAATAGCCTCCAGAGAAACCGTCGATGGCCCGAGGTGCGGCGTATCGACCAATGATGCTCGTTCGCCAATTGCCATTTCCGCACCGGCCGCAGGAGCCAGACTGGCAATCCCTGTCACCGGCTTGTCCGCTGCGAGCCTCGATGCAGAATCTGCTGTTGACGAAAGATCGGGGGGATTCGCCAGGGCGCTACCAGGTATCCGTTTGCGCAACCGGTCTTTCGCCTCATCGACACCGGCGTCCAACACAAGATCGAATAGCTTTTTCAGGGCTGAACCCAAAACAATGACCCCCGCCGTGATCGTCGGATGGTCCTCAGCGAATTCACTCATCCTGTCGATGCCGGCACCGGCAACGCTCAGCACTTCAGGAGAGGGCGCCACCGCCTGGGCGCTGGCGATAGCCAAGCGCTCGTTTCGAGCAGTCTGAGCATTCCACTGTCCTTGCGGGGAATTGGAGCGTGCCAGTGCAGACTGGCGCACCGAACTCCGCTCACCGATCACCGAAGTCGCGTACTGACTTTTGTCCTTTACTTGCGAAAAGGCCTCGTTGACATCGCCCGGATTCTGCGCCAACAACTGCACCGCATTGGCGCTGTCAGCAAACAGGCTTCGCGCCAGCGTGGCGCGTTGTTCGACAGGTTTTGCGTGCAGCGCGGCAAGCACCGAGAGCAGCGCACCCTGGGCATTCTGCTTGTCGGGGTCATGCATTGCAGCGGTCACGGCAGCAGGATCAAGTCCCAACTGCTTCCAGGCGCCACGTTCTGCGGCGGAGACGCTGTCACCTTTGCCCAAGGCAGCTGAAAGGCTTTTCAACGCCTGCCCGGCATCGTCTTTGCCCGTTCCGCTGCGGAGCAAGGCTGCCGACAGCGCTGCGGCCTGCTGGGGCTGCAAGCCTGCTGTGAGCGTCGCCTCGCCTGATTGCTTGAGTACGGCGCCGATGTCGGCGGACTTGACGCCACCCGGCATTTTGCCGAGCAGGTGTGTCGCATCCGCGAGGTCAAACGCCTGATCGCGAGTGAGCTTCATCGAGGTGCGCCACACCGTCATCATCTCGGCGACTTCCATCGCTGGGATTTTGAGTGCCGACGCTACGACCGCAGCGTCGCTGGCGAAGTTGAGCAGCTCAAAAGACTTGTCCGACGCGTTGGTCAGCTCATTGCCAATTCCTGAGTCGGCGGCCAGCGTTGCAACCTTGATCAGTTCGATACCGCTGGTGCCTCCCGCCGCCACCATCGGCTTACTGGCCATGATCAAGCTCGACAGTGCGATTTCGTTGGCCTGCACTGGCGTCAATTGTGCCGCGCTACCCAGATCGGCCGCCGCCGAATAAAAGTCAATCGCCGGCCTCACACTTTCTGGTGCCTTGGTCCGCTCGGCGGCCTCATCCGGCGCTGCCGACGCGCTGGTGGCTTCACCGTTCGCGGTGGAACTCAACGAGAGCATCCGCAAGTTGGACAATGCCAATCGCAATGAATCGATCGCTGTCGTCAACGCATCGATCCTGATACTTGCGGTGACGAGCGCCTGACTCAGCTGGGGATATTGATCGCCGATGATCGGTCCGGGGCCGGGGTTTGCCGCAGCCATGTTCAAGCGGATATCACCGGTTGCTGCGCCCCCCCGCTCATCGGCATTCATTGGCGCAAATTTGCTTTCTGCCATGCCGCTCTACTCCTGTTTCACGCCAAGGCGAGTGATCGCTATGTCGTAGCGGCGCAACGCCTTTTCGGCGTCCCATTCCAGAATCTCCGCTTCACTTACCGGGTAAATGAGCGGGACGATATCGAGGATTACTTCGATGTCGCGTTCCGAAAGTAGGCCGCCGGCTGGTTTAAAAAATCGTCGATGCGCACCTGCAATTGCGTCCAGTCGGGGACGGTCAGGTGGGCCAGATCGGGGATCATCAGGCCGGTGCAGTGGGCGGTGATGAATTCGGCGCGTTCCTTGGCCGTCTTCAGTTTCTTCATCACTTTGGTGGCGCGCAGCACGGGCATTTCCAGGCTCAGCGAGTCGACGGTGCGGCCGGTGACGGCGAGCGGTTGCAGCAATTGCACCTGGTCGGGATCGTCGGATTTCTCCGCGTCATCGATCTGGTCAAGAAAGTACGCACTCGGCCGGGTCGACATCTCATGGACGTACTGAGCGATGCTTACGTAGTCCGGACGTTTGAGTTGATCGAGCTCTTTCACCGACAGGCCGGTGGCGAGCAGCGCCAGCTCGAAGAACTGATCGTCTTCGTCATCGCCGGCGCGCTCCAGCGCATCTTTTTGTGCGGCGTAGAACAGCGGTTTGAGCTGGATAGATTCGATCAGCGAGCCATCGTCGCCGGTGATCGGCGACAGCAGTTCGTGTTGGGGGGGCATCCACGGCATGTATGAATTCCTTGGTGATTCGTTTAGATCCACTGTGGGAGCGAGCCTGCTCGCGAAGGCTTTGGCACATTCGACATTGATGTAACTGAACGACCGCTTTCGCGAGCAGGCTCGCTCCCACAGGGTTTTGTGATTTGCCGGTAAACCGGGGTTTACGGCATCAACACCGCACGCCGTGCATCACCGAGGATGTCGACGCCGTTGAGCACGAATTTCTGCGTGCGCACGTCGATGTCGATCACCGGCACGCCGTTTTCCAGGCGGTTGTAGGTGCGGCAGGACAGTTCCAGATTGGTCTTGGGCTTCTCGCCCATTTTCACTGCGGTTTCCTCAAGGGATTTCAACTGGCCGCCGACGGTGTGGTAGGTGAACCAGGTATTGCCGTCCTGATCCTGACCGGCTTCACGCACGTTCAGCAGAATGTCGTCGCCCAGCTTCACGCCCAGCGCCAGCAGAACCTCGGCGCCGAGGCCTTGCAGGGTCAGCTTGGCGCCGAGCGCTTTGCCGCCCTTGGCCATTTCTTCGACGATAAAGCGCCCGCCACGCATCTCTTCCATGTCGAATTCGATTTTCGGCGGGGTGAATTCCTCAACGGTCGCCGACAACGGCAGGCCTTGCAGGGTGGCCGCGATGGCCTGTCTTACGCGGTTGGTAAACATTAGAGAACGTCCTCCAGGAACTGCTCGATGATTTCATCGCGGGCGTTGAGTTGATAAACCATGTGTTCGTTCGGCGCGTAGCGGCCGTAGTCGATGACCACGTACCAGGTGCCGTTCTTGTACTTCTCGACGCTGTTGAGTTCCGGGTGCAGATACACGCTGCCGCCGGGAATGGTTTCATCGGCAACCAGGGTCTGCAGCCAGTCGTTGATGCGCTTGACCTCCTGATCCATGAAGGATTTGGTGAGGTTCTTGGCCATGGCTTTCTGGCCGGCCTTGACCAGCTTGCGGCTGATCGCATCCTCGAGGCCGACGTAGCTGATGAACTTGCCGGTGATCGAGCGGTTACCCAGCAGCGAGAAGCCGCCAAGCACGGTGCGGGCGTAGTAGCTGACGCCGTAACGGTTGAGCAGATCGCCTTCGGTGGACGTATCGAGGATGTTGTACTCGACGACCCGCGAAACGTCTTCGGCGAAAGTCACCTGGTTGCCCGGGCTCTCCCATTGCTTGACCTTGGCCAGCGCGGCAATCGCCAGACTGGAGGGCGACAGGAAGACGTTTTTCTTCGCCGCTTTCGAATACACGGCGGGCATGTTGTGCACCACCAGGCAACGGTCGAAACCGAGTTCGGCCCCGCCGAGTTCCTGGCTGTACAGGACCTGATCGGCCACCGAGACATCCTTGCCGTCCAGCACTACACGGGCCTTGATACGCTTGCCGAACGCGGCGAACTCGCCGGCCACCGCTTTAGTGCCGGTGAAGCCCGGCGCGCCGATGATGGTCAGGTCTTCCGGGACACTGCCCAGCGCCGCCAGACCGAGCTTGCGGCCAGTGGCCGGCTCGACACCGCCGATCACATTGTTGACCGTGTCGGCCGGTGTCGCGCCTGCCTCGACGATGACCACGTAGACCGGCACCTTGACCACTTTGAGGATCTGGTAGACCGCGTGGTACAGCGTGCCCTCTTCCGACCCAGTCGGATCGAGCAGCGCATGGGTGGTGAAGCTGTTGATGCGAAACGGCGCGTTTCGCGGAATCAGCGGATCGGCTTTCGGCGCGGTGCCGACCAGACCGATGACGTTGTCACCCAGGCCACCCATGGCCTCGGGGGATTCGGTGGCATTGACGGTAATGCCGTTGTGCTCGAAGTTCAGAACCTCAGCCATGTTCAGTCAGCCTTCTTGGCAGCGGCCTTTTTGGCCTGGGTGATAGGGGTTTTCGGCTCAAGTCGCCCGGCAAAGTGCAAGGCACTGGCCTCGACATCGAGCAGATCGAGTTCTTGACCAACGCTCGACCAATGCCCACCGCCGGTGGGGAATGGGACGAGCACGGTGTAGGTTTGGCGGGTTGCCATTTTTCGTTTCTCCATAAACGGGAAAGCCCCTCGGGAGGGAGGGGCTTTTTTGGGGGGGGGGTGTTTTGAAGGGATAAGAAAAAGCGCTTGAGGTCGGGGCGGTTATAGCTCAGGAAGGTTGTTTAACCGGGCTGAGTTTGGCCAGCCTTGATGGATCATCTCCTCAGTACATTCACCAGACTCAACGGCTGCCAACAATACTCGTTCACGATCAAAACAATCTTGAACATGGGTCCGAATCAAAGTCGCCATTGCAATTATCTGGGCAGCCTCCAACTCGGCGAAACCTTCAGAAAACTTCCATGCACACTTGTAAGACGGGTCTAGAATTGCAGCTACCGCAGCACTTGCGACCAATGCCTGACCGTCTCGCGTGGTATCCGCTGTAGAGCCTTGAAATTCCACACCAGATGTTTCCCGGTGGAACCGTTCAACAGCGATTAACTTTGCAAAATCTACTTTGTCTTCAAATGGTATTTTGGTAAGCGCTCCATCGACTAGACACCATTGTCCTGTCATGTCTATCGCGGACTGCAGCCAAAGTTCTTCGCTAATGCGAACCGCTCCCTCGGGTATATCGCAAACACCTCGAATCAGGCGATCTTTAATGTGGCCTGACTCATCAAACGTCATGTATTTGTTAGTCATATTTTTTCCTCAGCAACCAACTGCGAGCCATCGAGTTGAAGTGCCCGAAGAAGACCGAACTGTAAAGCCGTTCTTGTTTAACGCGCCTAACGCAACGAATCCGACTGACCCGGAGCCCGGGGTATAGTCACTAATTGCGATGGCTGATAGCGCGGAATTAGGAAATGTGAGTGGAAAAGGAATTGCTTGATCCGCCGTGCTTGAGACAACTGAGTAAATTCCCCACTGGATAGTGAATCCTCCCAGCCAAGACGGGAATACACAGTAACCGACCCCACTTTTCTGAAATTGAAAGCCCCAGGTCATTTTTTTTGGTGTAACGATAGCGCTGTCATCGGCGCCGGTATTCGTCTGCGCTTGAGTGGCAACTTTCGCTGTCCCTTGATTGGTTTCGGAGGCTTGTTGCGCCAAAGCAGAGAGCGCAGCGATATCAATGGTCCCCTGGTTGACAGGGGCGTTCCAAGCTTTTATGCACCAGATGATCGCGAGATTGCGCGGGCGTGTCTCCGCAGAGGTACGCGCTACTTTTGAAGCATCAAACAACACACCGTGGTAAGCAGCTTTTTGGTTAAGCGGACTCAGGGCTCCGCTCAAATTCGCCAACCCGAACGCGCCACTTGCCGTGTTGATATCAAGATAGCCGTCAAAAGTCCCGGTAATGTTCTGTAACGTATCAGCCTGATAGCTGCCGAGCGCCCGACCTCCATCGACGCCCCGCCCATGATCCCAACCCCGCAAAAACTCCCCGCGCGCCTCTGGCAAACGGAAGTTCCCACCCCCCTCGTCCCCCTTGTTGAACTTGCCGCCCAGATAAGCGCTCAGGTCCGGATACGTCGCACTGCTCTTGACGCTGTTATCCAGCTCCAGAAAACCCGGCGGTGGCGCATCAACCGGAAACGCCACAATCGATCCAACTGGCAACGCGGAAGCCTTGGCGATCAACGCCTCAACTTCAGCCTTGGTGTACGAGTCCTTGATGCCAAACCCTGCCAGCGTTTCCGGATTGGCACCGGCAGTCGCCCGGCCATATTCATCAACCGTCAGACTCTTATAAGTCCCGGCTGCAATCCCGGTGCGCCCCGCGAGCATCTTGAACGTCAGCGCAGTCGTGCCGAGGGTGATCGGCGCATTGGTGGTCAGGTGCCACAGCGAATCTCCATTCGCTACGCCCTCCTCCACCATTACCGTCAGGCCCGGGGTAACCTTGGCGCTGGTGTTGGCATCGGTGGCCCGCACCCAGTCGCCATTGGCAACGATCCACAAGCCGTTGTCCTTGGCCAGCGTCTGGCTCGTCAGCACCACACGATCGCCGGCGATCACTGCCACACCATCAATCTGCTGCGCGCTGTTCATCACGACATTGGCAGTCGCCGCAACGCGCACCGACTGCTTGCCATCAAGTTTGCCGAGTTCTTCAGCCAGATAACTCATGACCCACGCACGAGTAGCCTTGACCACCGTGTCATCAATCAACAAGGTCACCAGCGAGGCATTGCTGGTCTCGAAAATCGAGCGGATATAAAACTCTTTACCTGAACCCGACGTCGCTAGCACCGGTTTGAACGACTCCGGGTATTTGACGATAGCGTAGAGAATGCCGGTGTCGGTCCACAGCCCGGCTTCACGCACATACCAGCCGCCGACGTCCGGCGGGATAGTGACTTCGGCGAGCAGCCAACTCGGGTTTTTCTCGTCCTGGAACAGTGCGTTGAGCGGTCCGCGCCAGACTTCGCGTTTCAGAGCGGTCGCGGTGGCGGCCGGGTTGTAGACCGCGCCGCCGCCGTCGCCGACGGAAATCTGCGTCAACTTGATCGGCACACCCGCAGCCTTGCACGCCGTTTCGTAGGCAATCCCTGCGTTGGTGAGCAGGGTGTAATAGTCAGCCATTCAGGCCCCCTGAGGATAAATAGTGGATGTTTCGACGGTGTACAACGCCGCGACCATGAACGCCTCGCCAGAGGTTTCAAGCCCTTCGATGAACACCGGATAAACCGTGGTCAGTTCGCCGCAAAACGTCGCAGCACCAATGACGTGATTGCCGAATGCGCTCAAACCCACCGACACGGAGAGAACGTCCCTCTCGCTTTTCGCATCGGCCAGACGGCGGTCGAGACGGGCGTCGATTTCTTCGCTGTAGGTTTGGTCGCTGAAGGCACGCACGGAAAAGCTGTACGGCGCGCCGGGCGGTGTCTGTTCGTACCAGGCGCGGATTTCCGGGCGCAGTTGCAAACCCTTGGCGGCGTTTTCCAGCGCCTTGCGTGTGCCGGCCTGGCGCGCGGTGGGCCAGGCCAGTTCGACAGTTACGCGCTTCTCCGCCACCGGCGCATCGGTGCTCCATTCGGCGACGCCGCGATCGGCAGCCAGATACGGCAGGAAGGCCACCGGCGTTTCGCTGGGGTTCATCAGTTCCGGGAACGGCGGCGCGATGCGGTCGAGCAAGGCGTCGAAGCCCAGATCCAGTCCGCGTTCGAGGGCCGAGCTGTTGGCCGGAAGCAAGGTTGGCCGCTGAGTTTTTTCACTCATAGCGTCAGCACCTCGACTTCAACCGCTGTGCAATACGGCGCCTGAAACGCGGTGGTCACGATCGGCGTCAGCGGTTCGAGAATCTGCAGTTGCACGGCGCCGGCGCTGTGCAGCGTGTAGTCGATCCAGCTCGGATCGACCCGGCCTTCGAGGCGATGGCAACTGTCGGCATACGCTTGCAATTGTGCTTGCGCCGCGACCTTGGTCAGGCCCGAGTCGGGGCCGGAATTGATCTTGGCGACGACGCGGATTTTGTAGCGCTGGATCTCGGCAGCCTTGACGGTGACGAGGTCGGTTTCCGGGCGCACGTCTGGACGAGCAAAGTGCTGACGGACGCCCTCGAGCAATGCTTCGGAAGGCGTGCCATCGCCGTCTCGAGAAAGCACGGTGACTTGCACTTCGCCCGGCGCAGTGCGGCGCCCGTTGCCATCCTTGACCTGCGCGGCGAGGCCGTCCGGGTTGAAGGTGTAAGTGACATTCACTACGCCGGAATCAGTGGACTCAACCTGCACCGTGGGCCGCTCGCCGAGGGTGAACACCTCGCGGCGATACTGCATCCGCGAACCCGCCGCCGGTGCATGAGGTGCCAGGTAATAACGCAACCGAGCGTCGTCATCACTTTCATAAATCGCCGGCACTGGCGGAAATGCCGCCGGGTCGCCGGGATCGAGCAGTTGCCGCTCAAGCCCCATGTCGGCCAGCCGCGCATCGAGATTGCTGCCGGTCGCCCACCACGCCAGCATCTGTTTGATGCGTGCGTTGTATTTGCGCTCATGGGTTTGCAGACGCACGCAGAACGCTTCTAGCGCGAGGGTGAGCAATTCGCTTTCGTTTTCCAGGCTCACCTTGAGTTTCGCGGCGCTGGTCGGCGAGCGAGCACCCACGTATTCGACGACGAAGGCTTTGAACTCGTTGAGTAAATCTTCGAACGCTTCAACCGTGATCAGCGCGGGTTCGGCCAGTTGATTCTGGCCGGGGATCAGCATGCTCATGTCACCACCTCGAAGGTTTGTTGGCGGTTTTTCCAGGTGCCGGCAAAACGCAGCAGCAGGCCGTCGCCGTGGCGACTGGCAACAATCACTTGCGGCTGAAAATCATCGATACCGTTATGCGGGTTGTAGAACGCTTGCGCGGCGTGGCTCTGTGCCAGAAGCAGAATGTCGTCACCGAGGTTCTGCCCGAGGAGAGTGGGAATCAGCGAACCGTACAAAGGTCGTTTCTGCCGAGTGCCCAGCGGTGTGGTCAGGGCCCGGGTCGCGCGCTGCACGAATTGCAGCCAGTCGTCGACCGTGGCCCCGCTGTCTCTATCGATTCCGATCATGGGAGGCTCTTGAATCAGGGGCTGATGACGCGGCCCTGGTGATCGACCAAGGGGCCGCTGAAGTGCACGCCCGAGGCGTCGATACTCAGGCCGACGGCGCCCAGTTGCAGGGTGATCAGTTGTGGCGTCATGGCCAGACGTGCAGGGCCGATGCTCAGTTCGAGCGACTCGCGAGACCCGTGGAATTGCGTTGGTCCGTTGAGCCAGTGCAAGGCGTGGCTGGCGTCGTCGTAACTGCTTTCGCTGCCGTCCTGATGTACCCGACGGGTCAGCGTCGGCACAGTCGAGGCCGGGGGAAAACGGTCGCTGTTCAAGCCGAACAACGCGACACTCTGCGCGCCGCTTTCGCCGCTGCCATAGTTGAACAGCAGGCACTGCTCGCCCACCGTCGGGATGCGCGATTCACTTTGCGCACCAGCGCTGGGGTTGAAGAACTTGATCGCTGGGGTGAGCAATCCACCATGGCTGACTTGGCAGGTATTGCTCGCCGCATCAACTGACTGGCAGATGCCAATGCGACAGAAACTCTCGGCGCGGCGGTGCAAGTCTTCGATTTCCGCTTCCATTTCCGCCAGACGCTCAATGATCGGGCCGAGTTGCATGCGCAGTAATGCATCGAACATCGGTCAGCCCTCCAGCGCGGTGTACTGGTCCGGGTCGTCGATGTTGCTGACTTCCCAGGTGCGAGCGAATTTCGGCATGCCCAGCGGATCGTCGAGCAAGGTCGGGCCGAGGTAGAGTGTCTGGTTGAACGTCAGGGTCCAGGTTTTGTATTGCTGATCGCCACGGATGAGCAATGACGGCAAGCCATCGATATTCATCGGCAGATCGCATTGATCGCCGGATATGTTCCAGCGGTTGTCAGTCATCAGGTTTTTCAGCACGGCAATCAGATCGCACGCTGCAAATGCACTGGCGGCAAGGGCCGGGATGACTTGCAGAGAGACCGTCATGACATGAGCAATTCGCCCGTCAGCGGCGCGCACCCCGGGTCCATTGCGGTCGAAGTCGATCAGCACCCAGGCCTGATCGCCCGGTGCAGTGAAATCATCATGGTTGCCGACGGTGAGGTTGAGGCCGGCGGTGTTGCGCAGTGACGTCGCGATGGCTGTAAACAGTTGCGACGGCTGCTGGATCGGTGTGGGCATACATGACCTCCTTTTCAATCGTCCACGCGCAGCCCTGCCGCCAACATGGCGGCAGGGAAAATATTCAGGGTTAAGGGTGGTCGCGCGGCGGCACTTCGCAGACGCCGATACGCTTGGCCGCCCAGCGTTCGTAAAGGCCTATAGCGACATCAGCGCCGGCCATCGCCGTCAGGCAGCCAAACGCGCCAGCGGCCCAGATCGACATGCCGGCGGCATACAGCAGCATGATCGCTGACACGCCGCAGATCATGCAGGCGCCGGAACGCAGAGCCAGACGCCGCACAAGTGACCAGCCGCGGGCGCCCTCCTTGTCGGCGCGCCACATTTCGCCGGACACCCCGCCGACGACAGCGAGGAGGATGACCAGCCAGATCGGCATGTCCGCCAACGCTTGTTGCTCGTTTGTCATGTCACGCCTCCGTGGGTGATTGATGAGTGATGGGTTGGATTCAAACGGTTTCTCTTGAGGCAGGCATTCCAAAAAGCCCGGCGCTTGCACACCGGGCTTTTCAGTAATGCGCTCCTTCGCCTTCCTTCAAATCCTGTGTTCGAGAAGGAAGCTGACTTTTCGGCGCTACTGGCGCGGTACGAGTCCATTCAGATTGTTTTTCCGACCGCGGTCCCTGCCCGCCGGATAACTGCTTCTGGTGCTTTACGCTGCACACCCGGGTCAGTTGCCAACCCTCTGAACCGTTGAGGCCGGTTCATCGCTGCCTGTTCTTGTGGAACTAAAGAGCTTGTCTTGCCAGCCGCTTTGTCGAGCGGCTTGGTGGCAAGAATATGCATGGATGCATATACAGTCAATGCGTAAATGCATTTATTTATGCATTAAATTTGCGCATATGCATGAAACCCAAGCGGGCCAAGGGGTGGGGAGATTTCTGCAGGCGTAAAAAAACCTGCCGAGGGGCAGGTTTCAGTTGAATCGAAAGGGGCTAGCGGGCGTACATGCCCCACCAGAAGACGTGACCAAGGATAACGATCTGCTCTTCCTGGATTTCCTGGAAGCTGTAGTCCTCGTCCGGATGCTCGTCGCGATTGAAGCTGCGCAGACGGATACCGGTGGGCAAACGATAGAGTTGCTTCACGCGCAGCTGGCCATTGTGATTGATCGCATACAGGTCGCCATCAATGATGTCGCCGATGCCGCACTTGCCGGCATTGACGCCGACGGTGGCGCCATCGCGCAGAACCGGCAACATGCTGTTGCCGCGTACTGTCACACACTTGGCCTGGTCGAACTGCACACCATTGTGGCGCAGGCTGCGCTTGCCGAAGCGCAGGCTTGAGCGCTCGCTCTCTTCGATGACGAATCTTCCTGATCCAGCAGCCAATTCAACCTCACGTAGAAAGGGCACCGACACCTCGTCGTCATCGACAGGGGTGTCGTCGTCCCACAGGCTTATGTCCTTGAGTTCCGCATGCACGTCAGCGCGCGTGCCGGCCGCCGTTGGCGCGACATCCGCGCGCCCGCGCAACTGATCGGTGCTGACGTTGAAATATTCAGCGATCTTCGAGATGTGTTTATCCGAAGGATCGACAATCTTCCCGCTGAGAATCCGCGAGAGCGTTGATTGAGGCACGCCGGTGCGACGGTGGAGCTCCGTGGGGGAGATCCCGTGCTGGTCGAGCAGTGCTCTTAAGACGGAGGAAACGTTGCGTTTTTGCATAACGCGCATATTGCTTGAAGTTTTTCGCGAAGACAAATGCTGATTTGCATAGATCGTGCATAGATCAACTTTTCCCTGTCAATAAATGCTCACCCGACCGCAGCGCCTGCGTCGGGCAGACTGGCCATGGTAACCTTGCGCCCATCGCGGAAAAGCCCGGCCACTGCCCGCGCTTTGCCCTACATCTTTTAACGAGTTGCCCGACAATCCGATGAATAAAGCCGTCTCCGACCTGTCCTCCCACACTCCGATTGTGTTGGAGTATTTCCCACGTAAAGCTTCAAACCCACGTCTTTATTGAGGCTCAGCGCATATCACCACTCAATGCACAAACGCATGTTTGGCATTGAATGGCATTAATTGGCGTACGGTTTGCCCCATTTTTGCCCCATGACAACTGCACGCTCCGTGAGCCGCAGAGCAATCGCCCCTCATGGACGGGTCTAAATTCGTCCTATGCAGAACAGACGTTCTGGAATTAGCATCGAATCCATTCCAAGGTGCAAGCCCGCTGCCCCCCAAAAGGGCGATTCTGGGCAGATCTTCATCTTCTCCAGATCGATCTCTGGGTTGCTTTGAATCAACCGGGAACTCAACTTCAAAAACTGATTTGGGTACCGAATTATGTTTAAGCACCTCGCCGCTTGCTTGAGAATTGTTGATACATCGCCTCAGCTACGACTTCTCTTACTCCCCATATCATTTTCAGTTCCCGTCATATCCTTTGCCTTGCTGATCTGGGTATATCACGCCACGTAGTCGCATGCAGACAGCTGCTTATTACCCTTTGCGGAGAGCTTTGGGTAAAAGCAGCGATTGGATAAATAGGGATTCGAAATGCTTCCAGTGATGGATTGGATGCAGTAGCCCTCTTCCCCTAGTCCTATGGGTCTAATCCACGAAAGGCCAAAGCCTAGTAGCCATTTTTTAAGCATGCTGCGATTGCTCACCTCCGATGGCATCGCACTCGGGCAATACACGGTCTATGGATTGGAAAACACCCTACCTGGCGCAGGCTGTCTATAAAATCAAAAACGCTGGCCTAGGTATTGTTTTTCGATCTCCCACAACAAGTGTAATCATCCACCAAAGCAGCTATTCAGGGCTGGAAGGTACATCTGCTCGGGCATTAGTAACACTGACGTGCCGTTATAATTATTAGCGGTAAAAAACGAACTTAAACTTCAAAAAAATCTATACTCGCGCACCCAGCTAACTACAATCTTATTTCCTAGAAACGTACAATCATTGGACACAAACATGCGCACTTTAATTACCGCAATACTTTTTGCATTGGCGTTTGTAGCAACAGCGGCTGAGGAGCAGAACACTTCTGAAAATTTTCTCCTTCCGAAACCCCTTCAATCTGACTTTGTTTTGGCTAGCGACGACCCAGCCGATAATAAGACATTTAGCTGCACCTGTACCGACGTATACGGGAAGGTTTCTTCCAAAACGTGCAATAAAGGCGAGACCTGTGGTTGCAACTCCGGAACTCCAAGCTGCTCCAAATAGGACTATTTCAAGGGTTTCGATGTAATGGGCCTTGAGGGCACCGCACAATGCTGCAACCCCCCTCGGCCCCTTCCAATCATTTCCATTAGCTATGCTTTCTGCACCACGATGCCAATCGGAAAGTCGATGCAACGATGCATTTTCCCACGGTTAGCGGCCTAAGAAGACTCTATCCCAGATACAAAAAATGACTCTGCGGCGGCGCACTGGTAAGACACCAATAAAAAACGAGAGTTGTTTAATCGTCGACAATCCGCTGGGGGTAGATGCGATGCTAGGTCGTCATGAAACTCCAAGCCGAGGTTAGGGATTCGAACCCCTTCTGGAGTCTTTGCAGGCCGCTTGAGCCCACCAAAAACGGCTCTTTCGTCCTTCGCCGTTGGCGTACAGTGGGCTCAAGCGGCCTTCCATATGCCCTAATTTTGCCCTAAACAGCAACGCCGGCTTTCGGCCAAAAGCGGACGTTCTGGAGCGACCGCTGTCGGCCAAAAGCAGCCGTTTAATGAGCAGCATTCGACCCAAAACGGACGTTCGCAGGCGCCACGAAAAACGGAATCTGGTTGGTGAATTGATGTATAGCGATGATACCTAGCCTCTCAAGCTGCGGGGTATGCATAGCTAATAGCCATCAGTTAGAATCCACACAGGGCTGAATTTTCTGCGCTTCTAGTCTCTGCAGCGGTAATCCTCCTGGACTACCAATTTAGACATCCCTTCCGCGTCAACAATTCAAATTAATGCCAAGGATTTGCATGAATAACATCACACTACAAAGCATGCTTAAAGAGTTCTCAACTAAAAACTCTCTAACTGATAGCGATAGCCTCCGCTTTGAACAATTCGTAGTTTATTCATTGCTAGCCAACGATTACAACGATACATTTGAACCTGATTCCCTAAGCACAGGTAGTTGCATTGGGGTTGACTCGGTAGCGATTGCAATTAATGACGTCTTGGTTTATAGCGTTAACTCAGCCGTCCCGCTTACTACAGGTATATTCGACACAAGCTTTACATTCATCCAAGCTAAAACCTCATCTAGCGTGGACTTGGGTGATTATCTTAAGTTCCTGCAAACTGTTAAAATATTTTTCGCTGGGAAATTAGAAGATCAGCCGGCAGAACTTAAAGAAGCATATGCAATCAAGCAATTCATCTATGATAAGGCCGGAAAATTTCGTTGTGATCCGACATTAACAATGAAATATGTCTACACCGGCGACGGAAAATTTCCTGACAAGGATTTTTTACCTCAAGTACAAGCCTCGATCAGCGAGATCGAAAATTTGAAATACATGTTCTCATCTGTCGAGAGCAAGTTGATTGGAGCTGTCGAGCTACAAAATCTTTACAAAGAGACATTAAACAGAATCACTAAGCCTTTGATGTTTCAGCGCCACGTTGCACTACCTAAGTTATCCTTGGCCACTGCAGCATATCTGGGCGTCTCTAAGTGCAAAGATTATGTAGAGTTCATTAAGAATCAAAGTGGGAGTATTAATAAGGGTGTATTTTACGACAACGTTCGTGACTATCTCGGCAGCGCAAACCAAGTAAATGCGGATATTGCTGAAACAATAAAAAGTGACGCCCAGAGAAATTTGTTTTCTGTTCTTAATAATGGCGTAACAGTTGTCGCAAAAAAGGTAGTACCCTCTGGAGATGTTTTTAAGATATCGGGCTTCCAAATTGTCAATGGATGCCAGACGAGCCACGTTCTTTTTGAAAACAGAGAACATATAACGGATGACATGTACGTCACGATTAAGCTTATTGAAACTGACGACATTGAGTTATCTAGCAGTGTCATTAAGGCCACTAACAGCCAGTCGGTGGTGATGAAGGAAGCATTCGCAACCATCAAGCCATATCATAAGCGACTTGAAGACTTCTTCGCAGCGATGAATACGCAAGGGCACCGCATTTTTTATGCTCGGCGACCTCATCAATATGATGAAGATGATACGATACTATTGAGCGAAACAGTGTCAGCACCTCTACTAATAAAATCATTCATATCCATAGCGCTGGAAGAGCCTCATAAAGTTCACTTTTATTATGGTCAGCTGCTTCGAGACTACAATAACGAAGCAAGCAGCCTTCTTTTTAATGAAAGTCATCACCCGGCCCTATACTTCGTATCCCATTTGATTTTCTCAAAATCCAAGGAGCACTGCGCAAGACGCCGACTGTCCAAATGGAGTTACCATGTTGCGCTTCTAGTTAAGAAAATCCTCCAAATCGATCTTAGTCCAGAAAAGAAGACGACTGATGACCATGTCAAGGATATGATCGCAAAAATTAATAGCGGCTTTGAACAAGCGATACAAACGGCGGAAGCGATCATTAATTCGTTTGGTTTCGGTTCAAATGATCATATGGACCCACGTCACACCAGCGCCATTCTCGAAAAATACAAGATTGTCATTGCAGACTCATACCGTCAAAAAGCCAAAGCAGCGCAAGAAGGAAAAAATGCTGGTTCGAGCGATACCCTGAAGCTACTGCAACCCCAAGCTCCATTCCTAAAAGGAAACTATAGGGTTCGTCATTATAAAGCATCAAACGGAACTGCTACGTTCAGCTACAACTCCAAAGTCCATAGTTACCAATACGAAAATCCGAAATTCGATTCCATCGAAGAGGTTACTTGCAATATAAGGTTCGAAAACGGAACAATTCACGACATCGTATTCTAATTTTTGCTTCGATATAACGGCATACCACTGACGTGCCGCTGTAGTAAAAAGATATGCGCTCAATGCCCGAAATACCGAGGCTTGAGCGCCACTTAGTATTTCGGCAATATCATATTGTTAGGTCTGGATTGGCGTAGTAGATCGCTAAGTTCGTTCACCATGCCACACATAGCCCACCTACTCCGATGGGAGACGAAGCCTATGATCGACGGATAGACTAAAGATAAATTGGAAACCTTCAAAGCGTTCCTTTGAGCGGTTGAATCCACAGCCGATCGCAGGCATTGCCTATCCGGATATAGCCAATGTATACACCTCCTGAACTCCCCTTAAATTTCGTGGCGTTACCTTAGTTCCGAATGCTTCAAGCTGAGCGGCGTAGAGTTCGAAGGTCAATGCTGGTACGCTCATTCTTGATGGTGTCACCTTATACATTGAACATAACGAAAAAGTCTAAGGATAGAAGTTCATGCTAGAACCAATTATAAAAGGCATAAGCGCCAATGAGAGTGAGCGAGTTCTAGATCAAGTAGCCACTAAAACTTTTTTTAGCTTGTGGAGCTATCCCAGCCTGTATAGAGATGTCTCGGGCGGTAAAGAGGTTGCTGATCTCACAATTTATTTTGACAATACACTCATACTATTCTCCGACAAGGGTGAGGTTGTTTTTCAAAATCACAAGCCTACAGATGTCGCTTGGAAACGATGGTACAGAACTGCCATTAGTGAGTCCGCGAAACAATTACATGGTGCAGAATCTTTCATAAGAAATCACCCTGCTAGGATTTTTCTAGATCGCCAATGTCAACGGCAATTCCCCTTTGATCTAAGTCTGCCCGACCTACAAATCCACCTGATTTGCGTAACCAGAAATGTTGGAGCTGCGGCTAAGAGTTATTTTGATTCTATAATGCCAGGAAGTGCTGGAACGTTGGCTTCATTTTACGCGCTCGATGAAAAGGAAGTATTAGAGCGGCCTTTCACTATCAACGACATTAATCCCAAGAAAACATTCGTACACGTATTGGACGAAACAGGTGTTGATCTACTGCTTGGAGAGCTTGCGACCCCGACTGATTTTATCCGCTACCTCAAGGCAAAAGAGTACGCGATTCGAAAGCTGAATTTGTTATCGACTGGCGGTGAAGAAGATCTATTAGCTTACTATTTGGAAAATCGTCAAGAAGATGGTTATGGATCCATTCTAAACCCAAGGGAGAGTCAAGGGCCATTTATGATCCACGAATGGTACTGGAGAGAATTCATTAAAACCGTACCTTATTACCTGCATTGCGGCGAAAAGAAGGAAGGGGCGGGGTGGGCATCAATTCTTCGAAACTTTTCTGATTGCATTGTCAACGCAACAGTCGGTGAAGGTCATCACCTTTCAGTGGTTGAACATTCCGACGCAATCAAAACTCTGGCTTCTGAGAATGTGGTATCCCGGGCACGATTGGCAAAAGAATTATTCGATAAGTATCACTCGGTTCCGGAGTTTGTTCGCTCGGCAAGGGTGGTTCCGTCACTGTCGAATAAAAAAAGGCTATACGTACTACTTTTCTTCCCTTGGAGTGACGATTACGCGTCTTATGAAGAGTATCGGAAAGAAAGGTTGGACTGCATGGTCTTATACGCACACGTTGCAGCCTATAAATACCAAAAAACAAGGGAGATCGTAGTTTTCGGCTCCGCAACCAAAGGGGCGACACTTGGTTCAGAAACCATACTAGTCATCGATACCTCCACTCCGCTGAATGCTGAAGAGCGTGCAAACGCACAATATGTAATGCGCCATCATGACATATTGAATGACACCACAGAGATTCGCTCGAGTAACTTCGAGGAAAAAACTCCGGGGCGAAATGAAAAATGTCCGTGCGGCTCTAACAAGAAGTTTAAGAAATGCTGCGGAAACCTCAGCCTTGAGTGGTAAATGCTTTATCTGCCGGAAGCGTTGACGGTGGGTGCACGCACCTGCGAACGGGAAGCTGAGCTTATATTGCACCACTGGTTCGCTGGTACAGTTCATTATGGGGAAGAGGCCTCCCTAATCATTGTAGAAGGCGCTGAGGATCAGCTCATCTAGCCGCGTCAGTCATGCCTTCCTGACCGAGAATTTCGTCCTAACGCGCGTTTAAATGCTTGTTGAGCCAATTCACATAGGTGACCGATTGCCAGCTGTCGCGAAGGGCAGCAACTGGCCGAAAGAAGCCTGCTATGTTGAACGGGCAGGAGATATCATGGTTCGAGGGGGCAATTTGAGTAGCCAATTAAGTACCTGCTGTCCCCAGCAGTCCTAGCCGCTTTGCTTCCAGATGTGACATGTACTTTACGGGCTGAAATTCAACTGAGAAGTTAGACTTGCTACGAGAGCCTTGCCAGAGCTGGACATGCTCATTCTGTCCTGCGAGAACTAACGCGATGATCTCAATCGCAGTGAGGGGCATGTCGGGGCCGAAGTAGATGCCGGTGAGTGCTTTGGAAGCATACCGATACGCCGTTCCGGCTTGGCTATGAATAGCACGCCACTCGTGCTCATAGGCCCAATCAATCGCTTTGGTACAATAGAGATCGGAGACAGGGTCGGAGTCTCCACCGCGCAGGATCGGAACGAGGTCGATAATTGGCATGTCTTGTGTGTAGCGGACCTTCTTAATCTTGTGAAATGGATCGGCCAAGGTTGAGAACTCCAGACAGAAACCTTTGCAATGATCCCCGTAGTGGGACCACATCAACAAGTTGTCCTTCTTCTCAGAAAAGCAGCTGACCCCACGTTGTGACAGAAACCTTTTGATCATGTCATCTAAGGTTTCTTGACCTATGCGAAGAAGCATATCCCGAAGCACAGTAGGAGACGCCTTCTCGAACTCTCGCCGAATCCCATTTTCGATTTCGGGCTTCGCTAAGTAGTGGCTTCGCAGTTTCTCAACATCGTCGTCAGTTAGCTCCTTGATGCGTGGTGAAAGGGCGCAGTCGTAAGGGTCATTGAAAGCGAGCGGGGAACCGAAATAAATTAACTGGTCTTTAAGGTTCTGAAGCGACTGAGCGGTAAAGCGCTCGTACTTGTAGAGGTGCAGCGGCGATGACATGGGTTTAACTTCCTAGATAAAAACCAGACGCTACTGTTTCGCTATCAGTCTGTCCACTGTGCGTTGCTGTCAGATAGCGGCCGCTTGTGAACGTCCGCTTATGGCCGAAAGCGGCCGTTGACCCTCTGACAGTATTAGGATGGGCTTGGCGTGAATTCGTGGGCGGGCGAAAGGCTCATAGACGTTGCAAGTTCTAATCTCTCCTTCACCGCCAAATTCAGAGAACGCAATCCCCCTGATTTCACTAGAGAAAGTCGGTGGCTTTTGGTTTTTGGTGTCAAAAAATGGCCGTCTAGGACAGATCTGGGACAGATGCGCTGTTCCGATGCTGAATGGACCTCAAGAGATTGAGTGTTGCGCTACCCTGATTGAGCGTGCAAAAACCACACTTTTACGAAGCTTTCACAAGGACGATCCACATGCCAAGTACTGCAAGCTCCAATATCACCACTGCCGATGCGCTGACACTGTTACTGCATAACCAGCATGCTCTGGGTGCGGCGATAGAAGAGATTACTCACTGGATCTCGGGGGCGGGCGCGGATGAAGTTGCCGATAACGCTACTGAGGCCTTGCAAACGCTCGACGCAAACGCAAACGCGATTACCGAAGCAATCATGCGTTTACGACAGAGTTAGAGAATCGTCACGACCAAGCAAACGGCCAGTGTCGATCAACCGAGCGTTAGCCGAAAGACTCTGAGTGTGATCATCCAGATTTGCTGGCTAACCATGACGTTTTCGGCGCGCCATCGAATGGACCTGCAGGGGTCACCGTATGTTTCTAGGTGATAACGCGTATCTAGCCGTGCCATCAATTACTGCCGGGATTAACCCCGCCGACACCGAGTCTTGAATGAGCTGTCTCATGACCTCTACGTCAGCAGTATTGCCCACATTTTCCTGCATGAATTGCTTGCTGATAAGGTAGCGGCCGCAGCCGTGACAGTCGATGTTCTGCCAGTCGCCTACCTCATATTTAAGCTCCGCGGTTTCCCGACAAATCCAGCACATACAGTTCATAAAGTTTCCCTCCTTGGCCAATTGATAGCAACAAGCGGAGGCGGGTTCAATCCAGAGCGGCGACTGGAACCTCCGTCTATCGGTTTTTGTAGATGGCAGATGGGCGTGCACCTTTATGGCCCATTGCAGTTGTTGACGACCAATGAATAGAACGCCGTTTATTTTGAATTGGCCCCCAGATCTTGGTCAGGCGTGGGGGCATTTTGTCTGAGAAGCGGCAACCAAACCTGCCAACAGTGGATAACCAAATGCCGGCAGGCTGGTTCTGACGCTTTGCTCATCATCAAAACAAGCCCCCGAAGGATTCTGGCGTCCAGTTCATGATTACCAACTCGCCGCTCACCTCGGCTTTGCCTTGCCGCTGGTTGGTATTGCAGTAACGGATATCCAGTGTCTCGAAGTGGAAGCCTTCGAACACGCGGCGGATGTCTGGGTGGTCGTTGATGCTGACCATCACTTTGCCTTTGCAGCGGCGCATGAAGTCGGCCATCCGCTCGTAGTTCTCGAATGGAAAGTCCACGCCATACCCGGCGGTCTGCCAATAAGGAGGATCCATGTAGTGGAACGTGTGGGCACGGTCGTAGCGTTCAGCGCATTCAAGCCAGGGGAGGTTTTCGACGTAGGTGCCGGACAGGCGCTGCCATGCGGCCGAGAGGTTTTCCTCGATGCGCAGCAGGTTGATGGCCGGTGCGGTAGTTGCCGTGCCGAATGTCTGACCGGAGACCTTGCCGGCGAAGGCATGGTGCTGCAGGTAGAAGAAACGGGCGGCGCGCTGGATGTCGGTAAGGGTTTCGGGGCGGGTCATTTTCTGCCATTCGAACACCTGCCGCGAACTGAGCGCCCATTTGAATTGGCGCACAAATTCTTCGAGGTGGTTCTGCACGACGCGGTAAAGCGTGACCAGGTCGCCGTTGATGTCGTTTAGGACTTCGACCGGCGATGGCTGGGGCTTCATGAAGTAGAGCGCGGCACCGCCGGCAAAGACTTCAACGTAGCATTCGTGTGGCGGAAAAAGCGGAATGAGGCGGTCGGCCAGGCGGCGTTTGCCGCCCATCCAAGGAATGATGGGTGTGGACATTGAAAGCAAGACCTTTACTGTATGAATAAACAGGTGCTAGGCTCGCCGCGCTTTGTGCACGGAGCAAGAGCCTTGGCTGGACTTGCAGGGACAATCTGCAGGGACGGCGGTCGATCCGGATGTTGACGCATCCGGACCGGCCGCTCTTTTTCACTTCGGTGTTGAGACTTCTTTGGCGTATGCCTGACAGGCCGCGAGGGCAATCAGCCCCCGGTCGCCGTCATCGGTGACGCCGATAATTCGTTGAGCATGCGCTGGGTCAAGTTCGGCTCTTGTGGGACCATGTACCACGCCGCCGGTGGCGGTGGCGACTGACACCGGTCCGTTGCCGGCGCCGGTGGTGTTGAGTAGGACTGACAGGCGCAGATCAGCAGTGGCAAGACGGTCGCGCAGGCGACCTTGATCACGTTGGGCATCGCTCAAGGCTCGGTAATGGGTTTGTTCGCTGGTGGCCAGGCGCTGCTCGAGCGCAAGGCGTTTGTCCTGTTCGGCACGCTGCTGTGCCGCCGAGGCCAGATTCAGTTGGTTGAGGGTTTCGGTGTGGAGCCGGGCCTGCTCTGCGAGCTGTTTGCCGTAGCGCCAATCCTGGACTTGCCAAGTAATGGCCGCAGAACCACCGACCAAGACGACCAACAGCACGCCTTTTGCCAGTAGCCAGTACGGCGCCGGGATCAGTTCGCCGAAACGCATAGCACCGCCCTCGCCCGTCCCCACAACTCCAGCCGATCCTGCAGGCCGTTGAGACCGCCATTGATCCTGCGGGTGATCGTGTTGAATTCATTTTGATCAGCCAGCGCGTTCAGCCCATTCACGAACCAGAACCATGCGGCGGACTCGGCGGCCCACTGCGGCAGCTCCAGCAGTTCAGGCGTGCGCAGCAATCGCTCGTCACCGAACAGCGCCAAGCTGCAGCGCAGGTAGTTGTCGTGGCCAGTGACCTGGATCAGGCCGCGACCGCGATAGCGCTGGCCATCACCATCCGCTGCCGGCGTGTTGCCCAGTTTTGCCGCCAGGTTGCCGGTGTCGTATTTGCTCAGGTACTGATCGCCGCCCAGTTCTCGGACGTAGTGCAGCTGACCCGACTCGTGACCGACTTGCGCCAGGAACGCGGCTTGGCGTTTCGGGGTGTTGATCTGCCGATTGGCCATGGCTGCGTTGAGAGCGGATACAAAAACGCCCGCTTGGCGGCGGGCGTTGGGCATGATGCTTTGCAGCTGTTGTTCAGTGATGGACATACAAACTCCAGGCGTAAAAAAACCGCACTCAGGCGGCGACAAGATGCGGCTACTGCTTCTCGATGTTCACCACCTTGAGTGGTGGTTTCGGTCCTTTCTTTTTCTTGCCCTTGGATTTACCGGCTTTGCCGGCATTGCATTCGACCGTGGTCGACCAGCCAGACTGGGTGAACACCTGCTCGACCGAATCCGCCAGGTATTCACCATCAAGCCTGAGCTTGAACCCCTGAGCGATGATGGGACGCTCGGCGAAGATGTCCGTGCGGCCGGGCATCTCAAGCCGCACATCGGCGGTCGAGCGGTTGAACGCTGACAATCGGGCCTTGGCCGCCGCTTCAGCAGCGCCCTTGTCTGGGTAGATATGACGGTCGGTATGCACTGCCGGCAATCCGTCCGGAGCGTCATCGTTGTCGATGGTGACCACCGTCAACTTGCCGTTCTTTTTGTCCTGATGCTTGGTCGCCACAGCCTTGTGTGAGTTGCGATCACCGAGGCTGAATTGCCAGCGGCTAAGGTCACTGCGGGTCAGCGTGATAGCGCCAAATGCTTTGCCGCTGGCAGTCTGCCCACCCTGGCGCGGCATCACCAACAGCTTGCCGTCGGCGACCTTCGCCGTGCAGTCGTACTGCTTGGCCAGACGGGTGATGAAATTAAAATCGGACTCGTTGAGCTGGTCGACCCGGGCAACCTTGGTCGACACCGGACACACCGGCGTCCAGCCATTGCGCGCGGCCACATCAGCCACGATCTTCGACAGCGGCACGTCTTCCCAGCTTCCGCTACGGATGGTCTTGCCGCTGCCACGCATGTCGCTGGCCTTACCCTTGATCACGATGGTATCCGGCGGGCCTGATACCTCGACCGTGTCCACGGTGTAGCTGCCCATGCGCGCCAAGGTCGTTTCGGCGTAACCCAGGTAAATCTCGATTGAGCTGCCGCGCCGTGGCAATTGCACTTGCCCATCACGGTCGTCGATACGCAACTCAAACTCGTCGGACTCCATGCCTGGCTTGTCAGAGGTACGCAGCAACAACAGGCGATCATTGATCTTGGCCGTGACATCGGCGCCATCGGCGACAATGCGAAACATCGGAGTCATGAATTTTCCCCAATAAAAAACCCGCACAGGGCGGGCCAAAAAATATGTCGTTACGCGTAACGCGGAGCGGCGCCGGCGAAGAGATCGCCCCGGGTCAATCCCACAAGCTGACGCCCTCACTGGTCGGACTCGGCAGATCCGGCAGGACGATAATCACGCCAGACCGAAACGGCTGCGGCTCATCGGCCAGCCCCTGATTGGCATCGAGTACAGCCTCGACGCTGCCATTCAGATGGCCATAAACGTTGTTGCAAATGACATCGAGCATGTCGCCATCAGACGTCCTGCATGTCGTCGCCATAGCGCTCAAACTCCAAAGTGAAACCCTGTTTTCGAGCAATCCCGCCGTGCAGCAGCGCGGATTGTTCCTCGTTGATGTTTTTCAGGCACCACGTCCCGATCACCTCGCCATAGCCCGTAGTCAACGTCAGCGGCTGCAGCCTGGCTCCGATGGAGCGCAGGGTGTCGAGTTGCTTTAAACCGCCTTTGAAGCCTGGGTAGATCGTGCCCTTGAGCGTCAACTTTTCATCGCCCATACCGATGGCCTGCTTTGCCGGCCGGCGCGTCAGCCGCTCCTGGGAAGCCCAGCGAAATTCGGTCGAACGGCTCAGCTCGTCGAAAGCTGCCGTGTCCAGGTTGAAGTAATACGGCTCAATCTTCGGGTCGCGCGGCTGAATGATCATCAGATGCGGGAACGGCTTCACCGCCTCCGGCGCCGGCGTGGCCTCCACGGCAAAGGAACTGGTGGGCACGATGTTGGCCAGCGACGGACTGACCTTGCCGGCGACGTTGTTGATCGCAGTGGCCGCCTTGCCCGCCTGTTCCTTCAACGTACCCAGCCGATCCTGCACTTCAGCCGCCGCGCGGGTGGCGCGGCCGTACACCGCTACCACCTGACCGACCTTGGCCTGAGCGGCGTCGACGCCGCGCATCACCCGCTGAAGTTTGGCGCCGATGGCAGGCCCGACAAACGGGATGTTCTCCAGCTCGGACGCGGCGCCGGTCAGTTCGCGGATCGCGCCGTTGACCGGGGTCAGCATGCCGTCAGCACTGCGCCGCCCGGTTTCCGCTGCCTCGACCAAATACTTCAGGCTCGATTGCATTTGCTCCATGTAAGCCATGAGGCCTCCTTACACATGGGGTTCGTCGTACAGCTTGGCGGCATTCTGCTTCGCAGCGCCTTCCATCATTCGCTGCATGTGCGGCAGCAGATCCTGCGCCAATTTTTGCGGGTCTTTGACATCACCTTGCACCGTGACCGGAATGCTCAGCGAGTACTGAAACTGCTGATCCACCTTGGCCGGAACTGGCTTCTCCGCCTCCTTGGGCTGGATAGCCAGCGCCGCTGACTTGAGCGGCGCTGTCACCGCCATCGAGCGTGCGACATCCCCCAGCGCCGGTCCTTGCTGGCCCGCTGACGCCATCATGAGCGGCGTGCTCGGCACCGGCGCCTTTGCCGTTTGCTCGGGCTTTTCATCCTCACCACCGAACAGCGATTTACCCAAGGATCCGCCCAGTGCTGCGCCGCCCTGACTGCCCAGGTAAGCACCGATCATCCCGCCGATAGCGGTGCCGATGATCGGCACAACCGAACCGATGGCGGCGCCTGCTGCTGCACCGGCCATGGTGCCAGCCAGGTTGCCAGCGGCCGAACCGTAACCTTCGGCTTTTTCGTCCTTGGTCTTGGCGTTTTGAAAGGTTTCAAAAGCCATCGCGCCAGACTCCAGCAGCGTGCCGCCAGGAATGACCTTGGCCGCCTTGCCGACCTTACCGACGGTTTCTGCGACGACGCCGAGCTTGGACAATGCCCCACTTTGAACGGAAGGGACTGATGGCGATGGGATCGAAACCGGGGGACGCGGAGCCGGAACAGGTGGACGAGGCACAGACGGGCGAGGACCTCTCGAACTCGGCAACGATCGGCGCCGAGCGCTGCGCCTTGACCCACGTCCACGTCGGCGCGATTCGCCCGACGCATCCACACCGCCACCTATAGCGCCGGCATTGACGACGAAAACCTTTTTGACGCCGTCGTTACCTGCACCACTTTCAGTACCAAGGCCACCGCCTGTTGCCGCTTCCTTCACCCGTGAAACAACATCCAGGCCAGTCGCTACCAGACCAAGTTCTCCGGGGTTTTTATTTGGGGCTTCGCTCCCACTCTTGCCACCGCGCGACCCACGCGCAAGGTTTAGCAGCCCCTTGCTGATCTTGATCGTGCTGAAGATACCTTTTAAGGCGATCAGCGCCGCCCCGACCGTGGCGATACCGGCAACTACCCCGGGCGCGCTGTCCGTCAGTGACGTAATGCCTTTAGTAACCTTGGTCAATGACTCGGCCACGGTGTCCGTCACCGGGCGCAGCGCATCCCCGATGCTGCGCATGGCGTCATCCATCGACTGAGCCATTTCCGCCCATTTCTGCGATGACGACTCGCGCCGTTCGGCGAGGTTCTTGTCGAGGATCCCGATCGCGTCACGCGAATCGTTTTTAAGCTGGCTGTACAGCGCCTTGTTCTGCATGTAGGCCGACAGCGCTGCCTTGACCTGCATGTCAGCGAACAGGTCGCCGGTGCGCAAGGATTCTTCCAGCGAGGCCATCATGGCCTTGGCCTTTTCGGGATTGGCTTCCTTGCTGATTTTCGACGTCGCTTCAGCCATGGCCGCCGCGCGCTTTGGATCGGTCGCCTGAATGTATTTCTGAGCCAGCGCCATGCTGGTCTCAAGCGTCGACATACCGTTTTGCAAACCGGTCTGCATCGATCCCTTGTAATCAATCCCGGCTTTTTCGTAGGCCTTGACCGTATCGGTCGAACCGATTTTGCCCATCCAGTTTTTCAGGTTGTTGGCCGCTTCATCCGAACTGCCGGCCTGCTTCATCTGCACCTGCAACATGGCGCCCAGTTGCGTCACCGCATCCAGGCCGGTGATGCCGTTGCTGGCCATGTTGGCCAACAGCTCCGGAAACCACTTGGCCATGTCGGCCGCTTCAAAGCTGCCCGCCTGCCCTTGGTAGGCGATCGCCTCCAGCGCCTGCTGCATCTGCTTGGGGTCGGTGATCTTGGCGTTCTGCCCCAGGGCGTTGATCATCTTCGCCGTGTCGACACCGCTGGATCCCTGCCCCACGACAAACTTGGCCGCGACAGGCGCGTACTCCAGCGCCTTGCTCAGATCCATACCGGCGCCGACCAATTGATTGACCACGTCGGCCACATCATTGCGCGCCATGCCGGTGTCGCGTGAAGTGTCGATGATCTTGCGCGACATCTCCTGCTCTTGCGGCTTGTTGGCAATGCCAGCCTTGATCGCAATGTCTCGCACAATGGCGCCAAAATCAGCGCTGACCTTGGTCGGTACCGCCATGGCACCGACACCAACCACCGCTGCACCGACGGCGCCCTTCATGCCCTTTACGCCAGAATCGATCTGCTGATGCCCCTTGGCTTTCAGCTCGGCTTTGTTGGCTGTCTGCCCCATCGAGCGATAGGCTTTTTCCAACCGGCCGACCTCAATCCCCTGCTTTTTCAAGCTGTCGAGGTTCGAGTTCAAGCGGTTGAGTAATTTGGAGGCGCCGGCAGCGCCAGTGTCGTGAGCCTTTTTCCATTCTTCGCGCAGGCGGATGGTGTCGCCAATCGTGCGCTGCAGCACGCGCGCTTTATTGCCTTCTGCCTCGAGGCGCTTGATGCGCCCGGTCACGTCCTTGAACGCAGCGCCGACTGTGGAACTGACGGCGCCGCCGATCACCAGCCCGAGGGCGAGTTTGTTTGCCATGTCATGGCCCTCATGTGCCCAGCACTACCGGTGGCGGCTCAATCCGTGAGCCACCACACCATGTCCGCGAACGGCATCGACTGGATCTCAGCGGCGGAAAATCCTGTTTCCGCCGCCAGGCGCTTCGCCGCCGCCTTGATCACGCTGGGGTTAAAGCCCGTCGTCGTTGTCCATGCGAAAATAGCCGGCCTGCAAGCGGTTAAAATCCACCAGCTTCAGCCCCTCCAGATCCGCTACCGGCGCACCGGACAACGCAGCAAACAACACCAGTTCGCGCTGCTCATCGTCACCACCCACTTCACGGTTGGCGGCTCGCACGTCGCCCACGGTCGGTGAACGCAAGGCCAGCTTATCGACGGTCACGCCGTTGATTTCGCTCGGGCACGACAGCGTCACCAGCACCTGGTCGGTCGTCAGCGACAGCCATGCCGGCATCGAGTCCGAATAATCGGTTTTCGGTACCAGGTGCGAATACGCCGTTTGCACGCGGCGATAATCCGTCAGCTTGAGGCCTTCCAGATCCTTCAGCCCGACTTCGGCGAGACCGGCGAACAGCATCAGTTCGCGCTGTTCATCATCGCCGTTGGCAGCACGATCAGCCGCGCGCACTTCACGCACGGTCGGATTGCGCAGGTTCAACGTCTCGACGTCGATGCTGTTGGCTTTGGTTGGGCGGGTCAGCGTCACGACCGCGCCGTGCGCGCTGAGCGACAGCCAGGCCGGCAGGTTTTGAGCGATTGCTTGAGTCATCTGGATCTATTCCTTACAGGCCGAGCGCTTGGCGCACTTCGAGGAGTTGGTCTTTGCCGTCGATCACCTGAATGCCGGCGACCATGTCGATCTCGTACATCAGGCGCCCGTCGATTTCGAGCTTGTAGTACGTGACCGCAACGGCGTGTTTGATCTCGGCCGCATCACCGGCTTTCCAGTCACCCAGATCGACCTCTTTGAGCCGACCGCGCAGGGTGGCAACGACTGCCGTTACCGCACCCTTCTGGCCCTTGAAGGCACCACGGAACGTGGCGTTGAACGGGGTGCCGTCAGCCAGGCCGAAGTATTTGAGCGACTCGCGGCGCACGCCCTTGGTGACAAACGAGGCTTCCATTTTCTCAAGCCCCTGATCCATCTCGATGGGGCCGGCCATGCCGCCCCCACGATATTCGTCGGTCTTGGAGGTCAGCTTGGGCAGCGTCAGGCTGGGCACGTCGCCGGAGAAGTTCACGCCGTCGACGAACAGGTTGGTGTTGTACAAAGTTTGAGGAATCATTGGTTACGCCCCCTTAGGCTGCTTCAAGCACTTCGGTCATCCACTGATCGGTGACTTCGAAAAGGAAATTCGGGTTTTCTGCCGGCGGCACGTCGGTGAAACGGATGCGCCAGTACACCTTGCCCTGGGCAATTTGGCTGGCCGTGTTCAGCTCGGTGTCGGGGAACACTTCAAAGTTGATGATCGCGCCCTGAGCTTTCAGGTCGGCCATGAAAGCGTTGAGACCGTTGGTGACATCGGTCACGTAAGTCTTGGTGATTGAGCGGTCGACCGCCCACTTGTGCCCGGCCTGCACCGCGTCCATGAGGATGAACAGCGTGCGAACGCGGGTAACGAATGCCCACTTCGGATCGCTCGACAGCGTGCGGTTACCCCACAGGCGATAACCGTCGTCGCGAATGATCGTAGTGATATTGGCGTTGTTGAGCAGGTTGGCTCGGCAGGTCTCGTCGCCGTCCAGGTACTCGACCGCGCGGCCGGTGCCGGTGATGCCGGTCAATTCCTTGTTCGATGGCGAAGCCCAGAAACCGTATTCAGCATCCGTCCACGCAAACAGACCTGCTGCCCATGCCGAGCCGGGCGCATCGACCGTCGAACTGGTGACGGTGTCCCAATACTTGACGCCCGGGTCGACCATGAACAGGTTGCGACTGCCGAAGTTATCGGCGTAGGCCATGGCGGCCTCATCGGTCGTGCCCGGGCCGTCGATGATGCCGATGGCTCGCAGTTTCTGCGCCAAGCTATCGAGCGCCGTGGCCACCGCCTGAGTCGCGGTGTGACCCGGCGCGATCAGCAATCGCGGCTGCGCGTTGAACAGGCTTTTACCGTCGAGCAGAGCCTGCAACCCGGTGCGCTGACCCGAGGCCAGAACGCCGCCGATGATCGCCGAGGTCTGCAGCGCGGGGTCTTCCAGCTTGGCCACGCCGATGGCGACGATCACCGCCTTGGCCTTGACGTAGATGGCCTGACAGGCCTTGGTGATCGCCGAGTCAGGGCCGAAAGCGGCGATGGCTTCGCGCTCAGTGGTGATCAACTTCAACTCGCCCGCCTTGGCCGTACCACCGCCCAGAACGCCAGGTGTGAAGGTATCGCACAGACCGATGATCGATGACGACGGCAGCGAAATGGTGCGCGCGCCAGTGTCGACCGACGTGGTCGTCACGCCGTGGAAAAAACTCATAAGGGTCAATCTCCAGAAACGAAAAAGCCCCGCATAAGCGAGGCTGTGATGGGTGTTCGTGTTACGCGTAACGGAAAAGAAAACGCCCCGTCAGTGCGGGGCGTCTATTGCAGCTCTGCCGGATCAGGCGGCAAGGAATCCGGCCAGCCCTGCGACAGCATTTCGTCGTGGTACTCGCCGGCCTCGATCTCGCGCAACAGCGTCAGCTCACGGTCAAAGCAGGCCTGTACATGCGCCCGAACTGCCTTGGCGATCGTGATGATCTGCTCCGATCCGATCTCGACGAAACCGCCGACCGTTTTGAAGTTGCAGCGATACTCAGGATCGAGGACGGCCGACAGTCCAGTGCTGGCAATCAGCGCCTGACTATCTCGGGTCGTTTCGATTTGCAGGCCTTCGACAACAATGCCAACGCCCTCGCGCGCGAACCTCTCAGCCGCGACAGCATCCCTGAGTTCATCCAGCGAGACGATCGGCACGCCCTCCGGCGCAAATTGCTTGCCGTCATACAACCAGCCTTCTTTAACCTCGCTGGGGCATTCAATCCAAGTCATATCCGGGTGAAACATCGTTTTTATGTCGCCGTCTGTTTCGAGCAACTGAACGGCCTTACCCATGTAAAGGAGTGCGTATTTTTTCATCAGGCATACTCCTCAAAAATCGCTACACCACCAGCTCCCGGCGCACCATTGCGAGCTGGTAAAGATGGGCCGACTGCCACGCCACCTGCGCCGCCCCCATATCCCAAGCCGGGCGAAAGCGGCCCGCTAGTGCCAGCTCCATATCCCCCCGAACCCAGCGGGCCGCTACCACCGTGCCCGGCCAGCGTCGAATAATTCACGGAAATAGCGGGCGAACCCGGAGCGCCTGCCATGTTGACAATATTTCCTCCAGAGGCAGGCGCCCCCGGATAACCGTTTGACATCAATGCAAAGGCTGTCCCTCCGATCGGGCCGCCAAAGCTTGACCCCAGACCACCCGGCGCAGACAGTAAGGCCCCGACCGAAGTCGCCCCACCTGTGCCGCCGCTAGTTCCGTTGGTTCCCGAAGCAGTGCCCGCAGTACCAGCCGCGCCAATGATCACCGGCTGGCTCGCACCGATGTCTGACGCCGTTAGCAGCGCTTCCGCATAACTTCCCCCTCCACCGCCACCAGAGGCAGAAGTCTGGGTAGAGGTCGTAGCCGACGCGCCGCCAGATCCACCCCCTCCCCCTACAATACGAATCCGTACCTTCTTCATCCCCGGCGTCGGAATGTAGGTGCCGCTGGCTGTAATCTTTTGAATATTCAGCAGGCGCCCGAATTCGTTGTTATTGACCCGCTGCTCCAGCGCCGCGATATCGATAAGGCCCTGATTAATCGGAGCATTCCAAGCCTTGATACACCACACTACAGCGATGTTTCGCGGCCGCGCGCCTAACAGCGCCTGACTAGCGAACACGCTAGAGCCAATGGTAAAGCCGACGCCGGGCTGGTCGTTGTCCTGCACGACGATGCCCACGTTAGGATAAGGCCCTTCGGTCAGTAGATCGCCCCCGACCGATCCGCGCATATTCGCGTAGTCACCTAGCTTGTAACCGGTGGTCGTGAGTTGCTTGGCCAGCCCATTAGCCGCTACGGCATCAGCGGCAACAGCAGTCGCATTTTGCCAGCTTCCGATAGCACGCCCCGCGTCCACACCACGCCCATGATCCCAACCGCGCAGGAATTCGCCGCGCGATTCCGGCAAGCGGAAATTGCCGGCACCCTCGTCGCCCTTGTTGAAGGCCGTGCCAAGGAATGACGCCAGATCGGGATAGAGGGCAATGCTCTTAACGCTGCCATCAAGCTCCAGAAAACCCGGCGCCACCTTGTCCAGCGGAAACGCCACTGTCGCGCCGACCGGCAAAGCCGAGGCCTGCGCAATCATCGCCTCGATTTCGGTTTTGGTGTAGGTGTCCTTAATGCCCATCCCAGCCAGCGTTTCCGGGTTATCACCAGAGACGAAAACCCCGCGATCGTTGACCTTGACGCGGGTGTATTGGCCGGCCGCCTTGTTCTTCGGCAGCACTTCCAGAATGGCCGCGTCGACGTAGGCCCGCGAGGCCAGCACAATCGCCGGGTCAATCTTGAGCTGAATGTTGCCGGTGCTGGTGACAATGAAGTTCATCCGCACGATTTGCGTGCGGCCCGAGCCTTGCGACAGCAGCGGCTTGAAGCTTGGCGCGCAGTTGGCCACCGCCACCAGATCGCCGTCCGCATCGTAGAGGCCGACTTCGCGGATCCACTTTCCGCCCTCGTCGGCCGGGATGATCTGCTCGGCGATGATCACCGCCGGGTTGACCGGGTCAATCTTCAATTGGTTGAGCGGCTTGCGGCGCCACTCGTTGAGCAGCTTGGTTTGACTGGCCGACGGCACCGGATTGGGAGGATCGGCCAGCCCGTTCGGGTTGGCATCACCCACGCCCATTTGCGTGATTAGCCAGGGAATGCCGAGCGCGTCGGCGTTCGCCTGCTTGGCCATCCCCACATTGGTAAGGATCGCGAAAAACTGCGAATTCGCATCAATCATAATAAACGTCCAGGGTGTCTATGGTGTGTTCGCGACCGACTACGCCAAAGCGGCCAGTGACCTCAATGTCACGCATGACGGGCGGGTACACGTCGATTTCGTCGCCTTCGTAGAGGGCCACCGCGATATTCAAATTGCCTTGAGCTTCCAGGCTGATCGCCAGCCCGGTCAGGTGCCGGGTGACAGGCTTGGCGTCGTCAATCAGGCGATCAAGCTCCTGATACATTTCTTCGGTGATGCCGGTATCCAGCACCCCGACCTTCAGCGCAAAGGTACCCGGCACGCCCTCCGGCACCGTCTGGAACCACTCGACAATCTCAATCAGATAGCCCAGCGGCTCGACCACACGGCGCAGAGCGCCGATGGTGCCCTTGTGTTTGTGGATGTAGTACGACGCCTTGATGGCCGCGCGCTTGGTCGCCTCAGTCCACCGGTAATCCCAGCGATCCACCGACCATGCCCATGCCAGGTGCGGCAACAAATGCACCGGGCAGGTATCAGCGTTGTAGAGGTCGCGCAGAGGGACAATCGTCTTCTCGAAAAACGCGGCCTCCATGGCCCGTTCCAGTTGCGTGCTATTGAGCGGCAGTAGACTTTTCATATCAGCCCGCCAGCCTCACGTTGTAGCGCGTACAAAACGCCGCTTGCGCCTTGGTCGGGGCTAGATCCTGCCACCCGACCAACTCAACCCGGGCAACGCCGGCAACGTGCAGTTGGGCGTCAACAGCGGAGCGTGCGACTTCTACACCCAGCCGCTTGCGTGGATTGATCCAGGCTGCCAAGCGGCTTTTCGCCTCGGCCAGACTGGCATCCGCTTCCGGACCAGCGCTGGCCATGTGCAAGATGGCGTCTATCTCGTAACGGATCACCTGCGCGCTCTGCACAGTCACCCGATCACCCACCGGCCGCACGTCGTCATCATTCAGCGCGGCGGCCACGATATCCAGCAGCTCCGGCGGCGCCTCGCCTTCGCCGTCCAGACCCAGCACCGTGACCGTTACATAACAAGGCTTCGGACTTTCGGCCGTGGCATCTGCCACAAGCCCTGAGGCGTTCCGCGCATGCAGGATGTAGCTGTTACGCGGGCCGGCTGTGGTCAAGCCCTCATAGGCCAGCTGGATGCGCTCGCGAAACGGGTCGTCGTCTTCCATGACCTTGGGCACTGCCGGCACCGCCAGCAGATCCTCGGCCTGAATGACCAGGCGCTTCAGATTGACGTTGGCCCCCAAGTGATCGAGGTCGCCGCGAATGGCATGCGCCAGTAACAGCGCCTTGCCTGCGTCATTGACTCGGGCGCGGTTGCCGACCTTATTGTAGGCCCCGACCTCAAGCACTTTGACCACCGGATCGCTTTCCAGCGCGGCCGTCCAGTTGCCCCCCATGTACCCGCGAAACACGCTCAGCCCGTCCTGATAAACCTCTTCGAAGTCCAAAGGCTCCAGCACAGTCGGCGATGGCAGCGACGACAGATCTACGGTACTCATGCGGCCACCTCCAACGTGACGCTGTCGCCCAGGTACTTCCCGACGATTTGCAAATTGATTTGCCCGCCAATGACGGAAATGACCCGCACCTGATCCAACTTCAAACGTGGTTCCCAGCGCCCCAAAGCGCGGGCAACCTCAGCCTGTACGGCACTTTTCCAGCCTTCGTTGATGGGTAAATCGACAAACCGCCGTAGCTTGCTGCCGTATTCCATACGGTGCCGGCGACTGCCCAGCGGCGTGCTCAAGATGTCGGCAATGGATTGCCGCAGATGCTCGATGCCGGATATGGGTAGGCCGGTCTGGCGATCCATTCCGATCATCGATGTCACTCCTTGAACGGCTCGTATTCTTCGCTGGCTTTCAGGAACTTGACCGCATCGATGTCGGAGGCCGGCACCAAAACCGTCGCCTTGTCGACCGGATAGGAACGGTCTGTGCCCGGCACGATCAACAGTCGCGACGTGTAGAGCTTGTCGCGGAATTTCAAGAACTCAGACGATGAGTAAGTTGAGGGCGACAGTGCCGGTTCCGGGGATGTTTGCGCATCGGTTGAGGTCGTATCGATCTTGGCCATGTGGTTCTCCAGGCATGAAAAAGCCCGCACTTGGCGGGCTGTGGTGAGTTGAAATTAATGCGTGTGGTGATTGCTGTTTCCGGTGGCATCAATGATCGCGCCGGCGCTGGTGATGCCCTTGGTGACGTGCAGCGCACCTTCGATCATCACCGCCGCTTTCAGGTTGATGTTGCCGGTGGTCACGCTCACCGCGCTATCAGTTACGACCGCTTCCGTGCTGGCCACCTTGATGGTGACTGTGCCGCTGGGCAGGGTGATGCTGTAGCTCTTGGCCTGCCAGTCGTAGATCAGCGAGCCGCCATCATCGAAGCGCCAGACCTCGACATGGTCGCGGTTGTCTGGCGGCGGTCCAGCATTGCCATACAGGCCCGGGACAAACGTCCCTTGCGACACATCACCGCTGGGACTGATCAAACTGCCCTGCTCACCCAAAGACGGCGCGCGCCAGTGCCTGGCCTTGCCCGCCGCGATGCTGTGCCACCGCACCCACGCACTGACCCATTCACTGCCATCCGACACGCGACATACCGGCGGCGAAGCGGACAGATCCACCGCAACCACGTAGCAAGCCTTTACCGCCCCCGCGATCATGCGGTCATGCTGGGCGCTTGCGTAACTCACGGCAGATCCTCGGGCTTGAATGGCCCATCACCCGGATCAACGTCCAACACCAACGACCCCGGCGGTTCGTCAAACCACGGCCATTCCTCAACGCCGAGATATACCTGCTGAGTCCACTCCACCAGCCACACGGTGTAACCATCCAGATGCGGCTGGGTCCAGTCCTGCAGCGATTGCACAAACTCGGCGGGTTCAACTGCCAACCCCCACGTCTGTGCACGCAGCAGCACCGCCAACTGGGTCGCCAATTGCACGGCCTGTTGATGATGGTGCGGCTTGATCGGGTCAACAATGATCCGAGCCTCGAACTTGCACACGAGCGAGGTTTCGCCGGTACCGATATCGGTGCCCGGCTCGATCTCGGACACCTCCAAAAACACCGCTGGCAGCGATACGCGATCCTTAATGTCTGGCCAGACTGTGACGGCCTGCACGCCAGGCAAGTGGGTACGCAGATGCTGTTCTACCGCCCGATAAAGCTGATCAAGGCTGAAAGGTTCCTCAGACATTGCCGATCCTCTTGAGGTATTTTTGCAGCTCAAAGTTGAGCTCCTGCTTGAGGATCTCCAGCAGGCGCTCGTCCGCTTTTTTACCCAGCTTTCGAAGTGCGGTCGGGCTTGTTCCAGCGACACTTTGGCCTTGGCCAGTGGGAAACGACTGCCGTTTTCGGCAACCCAACCCGAACTCGGCCCGCGACTAGGGGACACCGTGCTATCGGGGTAGTCGTCCGCGTTGAAATGCTTGCTGGCCGTGCGGATCCAGATGTCGGGCTTGTTGCCGTAGACCTTCTTGAGGAAAGCCCCTTGGTAGCGCCGCCCCGCCACTGACACACCGCTCCCGGTCTGCCGCGCCCGACCGATCCGGCTGGACTCGATGGCGTTCAAACCGAACCACAGTTTGCCGCTCGCGGCACCGCCGGAAACCGGGTAACTGCGCAACCGCTGACGCACCGCCGCAACAGCGATGCGCTCCGACCGACTGACCGCTCGGGCGATGTGCGTGCGCAACCAACCCAACGTCTTGTTGATCGCGCGCCGTTGCGCCGCAGCAGCCGCTTTCGGTACCGCCTTGGCAAAGTCCTGGAACGCCTGAAAGTCTGCAGCCGAAGACTGGATAGATATCATCCCGCCCCCGGCCGAGGGTTTGAAATAGCTGCCGACACTCATGGGCGCAACCTCAGAATCAAGGCGACCAGGCCATCGCCGCTTGGCTCGAGCTGAATCAGGTCGTAGTCGCCGCCGCCATCCAAGGCAGGTAAGTCAACGCTGACCAGCATGCCCTGCTCCAGACCTTGCGAATCGCTTACTCGGATCTCGAAGCGCGGCTCGCGCAACCCGGTGTTGAGCTTGCCGAACTTGGGTTGCAGCCAGGGTGCAGCGAACATGCCGAACACTGGCTCGTCGCGCCCCTCGATCCGCGCGGTATCGCCCAGCGTTTCGAACACCACTGCGTCGACCTCGGCGATCAGATCGCGAAAACCCACGGTCAGAGCTCAAGCAGGATCTGGGCACGCGGTCGAGTGCACAGGTGCAGTGGGTTGGACTGGGCTTCACCGGCCATGCCTTTGTTGAAGGGCAGCGGCTCGATCATGCTGTAGTACGGAATGCCTTGGGTGTTGACCGTTTCCATGTAGTCAGCCGGCGCGAACACCGAGATGTACAGATCCGGCACACCTTCAGGGATCAGAAGCGCCTTGTCGTCATGCACGAACGACACGCCGGCCACCTTGCCACGATAGCGCTCCCAGATGATGCCGCCGAACTCGAAGCTTTCACGAGCATCACCGCGCAGAGCCGCTGCCTGCTGACTGTTGAGGTAGGTCTCTTTGACCGACTTGTGAACGATCAGCTTGTTCCAGAAGTTCTTGCCGCAGAAGGCGCGAGAACCGGTGCTGGTCACGCTGCCGAGCGCGTCTTCCTGCATGTCCAGCGCTTCACCGCACTTGACCCGCAACTCCGTGCCCGCATCCGCCAGTCCCATGGACAACTTTTGGCGATCCACACCGAAGCGGTCATAGAGATCCAGCAGTACGGTTTTGCCATCGGCGTCGAGGATCTGGCCATTCAGTGCGCCCATACGCTGGAATTCGTGCGTGGCGTCCAACTGGCGCCGCGCCTTTGCCAGCCGCGCATTGACCACGTCCTGCACTGCCTGCAGTTCAGTGCGAGTGCCGAAGGCACGGATGCCTTGGATCTCGTCAGCCTTGATCATGAAGCGCTCAGGCAGGTGCACAGTGTTGAACGGGATCAGGTTGCGCTTGCTGGCAGCAACCACCAGGCCAGAACCACCACGTTCACCAGCGGGCACCAGTGCAAGGGTGTCGCCGTCCTTCTCAATCTGCACGGTCAGTGTGGTAATGCCTTCCTCGCGGAACAGGCCCAGAGCGCTGATGCGCCCTGGCAGGTACGGTTGATCATTGAGTGCAGCGGTGAGCGAAGTAACGGTAAACGCTTCGTCGTCAAAAATGGCGATATCGGCCATGGGTACTCTCCAGAAACGAAAAATCCCGCACGCGGCGGGATGCAAAATAAAGAGGGAAATGCTTTAGCGGACGATCAGCGAATGTGCAGCTAAGGCTTTCTCAGCGGCCAGATCGAGGCCGGTCAAGTGCGCTTCGCTGACCTCGGCCAGCCGCACCACGGCGCGACCGCGACGCACTACGTCGGATTCACCGAGCGGGCCGTAAAGAATGGCGACAGCGTTTTCTGTGCCGTCCTCTGCCGTTGGGTTGTACGGTGCGAATTCGCCGCTGGCAGTCACCAGCCCAAGAATTTGGCCCGGCCACAATGCTGGACCCGCCGCGACATTGATCGCTTCGCGCGAGATCGTGCCGGCGCCCTCGGACAGCAGAAATTCACCTGCGTGCATCGGTTCCTGTTTGATGGTCATGCTCATGCTCCTTTCGCGCCGCGCGCGGTTCCAGTTTGTGCCGCTTGGCGAGCAGCCCAAATCGAGTTGGGGTCAGGTTGTTTGGCCAGGACCTTGGGTGCCGGATCGTCCGCCAGCGGAAGACTGTTGTCGATTTCAAAGCCCTTACCGCTGGTGACCATCTTGTCGAACAGACGTGCCCGCACCGCCGCCGCATCCAGACCGGCCGCGACATATTCGGCGCTGAATTCCGGCAGACGCGCGGCCACGCAGAGGTCGTTCACCGCCTTGGCGCGTGCCAGGCCGGCGAGAACGATTTCCTCGCTTTCGAGCTGGGTGGAATTGAGCAGCGGCTCGATCAGGTTGCTGATGCCCGCCGCCGTGCAGCGCTGAGTGATCATCAGTGCCAACTTGGCCGAGTCGACTACAGGCGGCACCAGTGGTGGATCCACAGGTTCCAGTTCAGGATCCGGTTCAGGTGGTTCGTCGAGTTGCGCCACCAACTCAACCGGAGCGTGCTGGAACCGTTGCAACACCGCGCCTTGACCGAGACAGGCTTTGACCTTGATGCCGTCGCCGACTTCGTCTGCAAGACCAAGAGCCACCGCTTCGTTAGCAGTCAACCAGGTTTCAGCATCAACCATTCGCCGCAGTTCGACGTCATCGATGTCGGGCGCCTTGGCTTTATAGGCCGCAATGATCGCCTCCAAGGTTTGATCCAATACATCAGCGACCCGGCGGAAGTCCTCAGCGCCACCGCCTGCATACGTATATGGGTTGTGAATCATCAACATGGCGTTCGCCGCGATGACTACGCGGTGTGCACCGCATACGGCGACACTCGCGGCACTGGCAGCAAGCGCATCGATTCGTCCAGTGCAACGCGCGCCCAGACGCGACAGCGCGTTGTGCATGGCCAGACCGTCAAACAGGTCGCCGCCGATACTGTTGAACGCAGCGATCACCGGTGACACACCATCATCCATGGCGCGCAGATCCTGCACGAACTGATTGGCAGTGATGCCCCACGCGCCGATCTCGCCATAGACGAAAACCTCGATCACTCGCTCGGTGGCCTCTCCGCTGGCCTGCAGGGCGTACCAGGTTTTGTCCTGAACCTCGACGCGCTTGCCGGCGCGATTGTAAATACGCGGTTTCGCGCTTTTGCTCATGGTTGCTCCTTGTCGTCGGTGTCTTCGACGGCATCAAGGGTGTTGTAGTTGAGGCCCAGTTTTGTGGCCCGTGCCAAATCGGCGGCGTTTTCCAGATCGACAGTTTCGGCGTCGTAGCCGGTGCGCAGCACCATCTCACTGCGAGAGGAAAAGCCGGCCTGTACTTCCATCCGGCGTGCCTGCACGTCCTGCACTGGCTGGATGTAGGCCCAGCCTTGTGGCACCCATCGGGTACGCAGGTACTGGCGGCGTTTCTGTGCGTAATCGTCCAGCACCAGGACGCCAGACAGCACCGCCATGTCCATCCACGCCGCCCGTACAGGACGGCAGAGCTGATGCACGTACACGCTGAATTGCAGTTGTTCCAGGCGGCGGCGAAACTCATTGAGCACCACCCGAAGCGCACGGTCGTTGATGCCGCGCATGTCGCCCGTGAGGATCTCGTAAGGCGTGCCCGACCCTGCTGCAGCAGCCATCAGTTGCTGCCGCATGAAGTCCGGGTAGTTGTTGCCGGCGTCGGGCGGTTTGGAGAACTCAACCTCCTCGCCTGCCCCCAGTTCCTGCATGGTGCCGGGTTCGAGCGCAACCATTGGCGTGAAGCCATCACGGTCCAGATCGAGCGGCTGACCGGTCACCGGATCTCTGGGAAGTGGCCCCGAGTCCGGCGCCGGACGCTTGATGAAACCAGCAAACAGGTTGGCCACTTCCTGCCGGAACAGCACCGCGTCGTCGTAGTTGTCCAGACTGCGCAGGCGTTTGAGCACCGGCGACAATCGTGGCACACCCCGCAACTGTCCAGGCTCCACCGGTTCGAAGATGTGCAGCACTTGAGCGGCGGGGACGCGCACCAACTGGTTGTAACCGGCGTTCAGCGAGGCTGCATCGCGCGGATGGGACAGGTACATCCAGTACGCCACCCGCTTGCCGCCGGGGGTGAACTCGATGCCAGCGCGAATCACGTTGCCGTTTTTGGTGGTCTCGAATTTGTCGTGCGGCACAAATTCCGGTGCGAGGATCTGCAGCTGCAGCGGAACGGCCAAGCCTTCATCCAGACCGCGCGGACGCAACCGTACGAAGCACTCGCCCGAGGTTTCAACCGTGCGCGCCACCAGTGCCTGCTGGCCGTAAAAGTCGGTGCGATCATCCGCGTCCGACTCATCGACCCAATCCCCCCACAGCTCCTGCAGAAGCTTGCGCAAAGCATCATCGTCGGTTGTGGGTCGAGGGGTGATGCCGGTGCCGATGAGGTTGCTGACGCGCTTGTCAATGACGTTGAAGGCATACGGGTCATTGCGAACCGCTGCCCGGGAGCGCGACCGCAGATTGCGCAGAGCAGGAGTGTTGATGCTGTTGATCCCATTGTCGGGTGCATCCCAGCCAGTGGAACGGCGCCCTTCCCCGGCGCCTTCGTAACTGGCCTTGATGTTGGACGGCAAGACAAATCCGTTACGGGTCAGCGTTGGAAACTGTCGGGCCATCAGACCCCCTTCCCAGCATGGTACAGCCGGACCACGCGCGAACGTGGCCCAGCTGCACTTGCCAACGAGGAGCGTATTTCCTCGCGCGCCTTGAGCAGTTCATCGACCGTGCGGTATTCCACGGTACGGTCGGTGTAGCGCACAGTTTTCTCCCCGCGAGCAATGGCCGCCTCAACCGCGTCGAGGTGCTTTTTTGTAAAGGACATATCAGCGTCTCTTCAGATAGCCGCTGGTAGAGCTGCGGCGTTGAGGGGGTGCCGCTACTGGTCGCGATGTCGCGACCGGTGCAGCCGGTTGAGGTGCGGATCTAGCGGAAGCGACGACTCTCGCTGGTGGAGCTGCCGTGGTAACACATCCGTCTTGAACAGGCTTGGGAACCGGTGCGTCATCAAACAAACCGGATTGCGCCAAGGAATGTCGCACGCGCTCCCAGTCATTTTCTTGATAACGGTTGATGCCCATGTAATGCGCCATCGCCAAGCAATACACCATAAGATCGAGGGCTTCGTTACGCTCTGCTTTACCCTTGATCCACTCGATGCGTTTGTGGCCGCGCACGTAACGAGCGACCTTGCGCTCCGCAACGCACTGGGCGAAAAACTCATCGGGTAAATCGTTGGCAAAGTGCAACGATCCAGGCCCATCCGGGAACGGATAGCGATTGTAGATCCAGTCTTTGGCTGTATCGGTGCCCACAAACCAAAGCTCTGCGCCGTTGCGTTCGGTTTGTCCCTTCCAGGTCACATCAACCATGGACGGTCGCTGAGCGATCACCGGTCTACCCGGCTTGCTCGCGCCCTTGATAGCGAAGATATTGCGCCAGCGACGGACGCGGCAGAACTGGTAAACCTCGTCGGTGTGGTGACCGCCGGAGTCAACGCCAGTGGCGAGAATCGCCAAACCGACGCCGCAGGGATGCCGATATCGGGCCTTGAGTTTCTCGTCCAACACGGCCCAGGTGCGCTCGTCGGCCGGGTCGCCCCAGATGATCTGGTGATCTACAACCCAGCGTTCCATGCCGACGCCGAAGCCCATCACCATCAGTTCCAAACGGTTAGCCTGAACGTCAACAGCGCCGGTAAGCATCAGCACACTGACCGGCATCGTACCGAGAGTGTAGGTTTCGAGACGCGCCCGAGCGATCAGCACTTCGGCCTTGGTTTGCTCTTGCGCACTGTCCCAAACCTTGGCCAATCGAGTGTTGTAGAACACCTGCATGGGTTCGAGATCGCCTTTATTTTGAGCGATTTTTGCCTTCTCAAACTGCATGGCCAAGGTGCGCCAGTCCATCCAGCCGGGCGGTGAATAGAGTGCGTTAAGGTGGAACCCTACCGTCTCGCCATCGCCCTCAGCGTGCGCACGCCATTCGCCTTTGGCGAGCATTTCACCTTTATGGTGTTCCTCAATCAGCACATCACATTCGGCTCCAGCGCACTCGTAATGCACGGTGCTGAAATCGTCGCTGTAGTGAAGACGCTCCCATTCCAGTACCTGCATATGACCGCAGTCTGGACAGGGCACGTAGTAGTGACGCTGGTCGCTACCTTCAAAGAGATCCGCAATCCGCGAAGCGCCTTTGATGGTTGGCGAACTGGAGAAGTAAAACTTAGCGTTGCGACCGAAAGTACTCGCTCGCGTCTCCGCCAATTCGATGGGGTCCCCCTCCTCACCGATGTCGACTTCCCAGCGGTCAATTTCATCGCCGTAAATGTAGCGCGCCGACAACTCTGACAAGTTAGCAGCAGAGCCTGCTGTGGTGACATACAGTGATCCGCCTTCAAACTCCTTGGTGTCCATCGTGTTGACCGCATCACGCCCGGTCGCGATGCGGTCACGTAAAACAGGCGTGGCCTTGATGGTCTTTCCGATCCGCGACGACACACGTTTGGCCAGGCCTAAGCTTGGCAGCAAGGTCAGGATATTTGACGGTGCCATGTGGATCAGCCCACCGATCCAGTTCAGCGCAATCTGGGTTTTCATTAGCTGCGAGGCCACCATAGTCACTACACGTTTGCTGCGATGTGCCGGTGACAGGCAACGCATAGGCTCGCGAGCATAAGGGGTCCGGGAGGTGCGGTACCGTCCAGGTTCAGCAGCACCCGTATCGCGCGGAATGCGCATGTACTCGTCAGCCCATTGATCGACCCACAGCTCAGGCTCTGGGCGCAGGCCACGAAAATACGCCGCCCGGTAAACCTCGGCGCCGTCTGCAAGTTTGGCATCCATATGATCAGTTTCCGGGGGTTAAAGCGTGACTAAAGTCTTCGGCTGAAAGGCGCTCAGCCTCTTCAAGCGCCTGGCGGATCTCACCAAGTAAGTGTTTTTCAATGTCCCAGGTGCTGGTCATAGCCGACAACACGGGGGCAAGTTTGGGTGGCAAGCTCAGTAACAAATCGCGAGTCATGCGCCCAGTCGCAAAAGCAGCTTGGTCGACGACTTCCCTATCAACCAACTCACCGGTGATCTTTTGGAGGTCAGCTTCCGCCCTCTCAGCCTGCGCAAGAGCCAACCGTGTTTTAGCCTGGTGATAGTCCGGCGCAGCTTGAGGGGCGGAAGTGGGAAGCGCGGGAGCGATCCATGGCTGCTGGACCGATGTAGCGGCGACCGGTGCGATTCGGGTACCCGAATTGCTGCGTGCTGGATCGCCCGTCATTTCTAAATATTGATCGGTGGCTTCAACATCGATCTTGCCATCCGAGGCGTAAATCAATCGGCCTTGCTTGGCCAGTTTGCCGACGTACTGGCGGGACCAACCTTTGCTGGCCGCGTATTCCGTTCGGCTCAAAACGGTCATGTAAACCTCCTGTCAACCTAGGGCCGTCAACCTCTGTCAACCTCTGTCAACCAACGTGGAAAAAACAGCCAGTCGCAAGATCCCGCGGGTTTCCGACCCCGTACCCGCCGAATAACCCCAGGGTCCCCGGCGGTTTCAGGCTGGCCCGCCCCCATTCGGCGGAACTTCGCACACGCCCAATCGCTTGGCGGCCCATCGTTCGTACAACCCAATGGCTACGTCCGCGCCGGCCATCGCCGTCAGGCAACCCAAGGCGCCCGCCGTCCAGATCGTCATGCCGGCGGCGATCATCAGCATCATCGCTGACACCCCGCAGACAATGCAGGCACCAGACCGAAGTGCCAGCCTGCGCAACAATGCCCAGCCTCGCGCCCCGTCTTTATCGGCCCGCCACATCTCTCCCGATACGCCACCGACCAGAGCCAGGACGATCACTAACCAGATCGGCATTTCTGCCAGTGCTTGCTGCTCGCTTGTCATCGCCAACCCCTAAACGCAAAAACCCGGCGCAATGGCCGGGTTTGGTGGTTGGTACGTGCCGCTCTCTGCGGTCGCACCTATCGAAGATGACTACTTTTTACAGGGCGATTCCGGTGGCAGCAACCCCGGTTTAATGCCACCCGGTGAATAAGTGGTCAATGTGGGGTGAACGTCTAGCGAATGTAAGCGAATAACTCACCACGGCATTCTGTTGTTTCGGCGGCGTCCCATCTGTCCCACCTTTTAGAATTGAGGTGGGACGCCTGAGAGCGCCTAGGTTCGGGGCTTAGCCCCACCGTCCTACTTATTTATCTATTTTCTCGTGTAAAGAGAGAAATTTATAAACACGCTGGCGCGTGAAGCGCGCGCATTGTGTCTGCTACGCATATGCGGGCGGGTGACGTTGCAAGGTGGGACGGTGGGACAGCCCAGCAAAGACAAGGCCCGCACCTGTCCCACTACGTCTAAACATAGTGGGACAAGGCGGGCCGGTGGGACAGCAACAGCCGGACGAAAGCCTGGGGTCACGCAGCCATCCCCATCATCACGCCGAAGATCTGCAGGTGTGCCTCATGCAGGCGCTGGTAGTACGTGTCACGGCCACAACCGCAGTGCGCGTACCGCAAGCGCATATCAACATCGAGCGTGCAGTAATGCTCCCGCACAACCGTCACCAGCTCAGGCGGAAGATGCTTGTTAACGATCAGCTCGATGTCGAGAGAACTCTCCAGCGGCGCACGAAAGGCCCGCCGTCCACGAATCAGTTGCCCATTGCTCTCCATCATCATGGCAACCATGTTCCCCCCAGCAAGCCCCCCTTTCGAATGTTCGGAATGCAGCTCCTGCGCCCACAACCGAAGCAGCGAATCGATCTCCTTAATCACCGAAACAAGGCTCCTCTGAAGCTTCTAATTCCAAGGCAGGCACCTTCCCCCAGTCCGCTGGTTTTTTGTAGCCCCACAACCGCTGCCGACTCTTGGTCATTGCACCGAGCCGGAAACGTCTCCAGCCCAACCGATGCAGGATTGCACCGACACGCATTTGCTCCGGCTTACCCCAATGTCCCGGGTCGAGCTTGAGTGCCTGAGTCAGAACCTCGCTGCCGGTCGTGGTCTCACCAATCTGCGACTCTTCTAACCAGGTCAAGATTGGTGTTTCCCATTCGTCCACTACGAAGCGCTCGTCCTGCTCCTCCGCGAACAATGCCGCCTCATCCAGCGTTACCCACCAAAGGTCGCCCGCGTCGTAGCAGAACACCGCCTCGGCCCACAGCTGATCGCGGATTGAGCGCAACAACTCCAGATCCACTTTGGTACACGCCACCGGCCAGTAACGGCGGTTACCGGTGGCATCTTTGAGGTACTCGTCCTGGTTCGTTGTACCTACGAAAACACACTGGCGTGGCACGTCCATTGTTCTACGGCCGTAGCTCTCGCGATAAGTGTCCGTGGACGCCGAGAAAAACTGCTTGGCCTTGGTACTCTCGGCCTTGTTGAAGCTGTCCAGCTCGCCCAGCTCAACAATCCACTTGCCCCTGATCGCCTGAAAGCCGTCCTTGTCGCCCAGCGCGAACGGCGTATCCATGAACCACTCGCCGCCGAGAATGCTCATCGCCGTCGACTTACCGGCGCCCTGTGCCCCCTCAAGGATCATCACCGAGTCAGCCTTGCAGCCAGGCTTCATCACTCGCGCCACGGCCGACAACATCCAGCGCTTGCCAACCTTGGACGAGTAGTCGGTGGCCTTCACACCCATGACATCGGTGAGCCAGCTTTCTAGACGAGGCACGCGATCCCATTCAAGCTTGCGCAGGTACTGTCGCACCGGATGAAACGCATGATCATGTGCGACCACACTGACCGCCTCGATCACATGGGACGCCTTGACCCGAAGGTTGTATTGCTGCGCGAGCCACTTCATTACCCGCACGTCATCGATGTCCGCCCAGTCACCCGTGCCGCCGCCATAAGGCGCCGCACGTAGCTTGACGAGCTTCGAACTGAAGGCGCTGTAGCTGATGACCCCAGCCCAACGTGGATCATTGGCCAGTATCAATTCAACGTTCTGCATGTGTGCGATCAGAGCGCCGCTATCACTGCGAGCTAGTAGATCTTTCCAACCACCTGCAGCCGGTGGCTTGACCACGGCCAATACCTGACGGCGCACCGCCTCCAAACCCTCGGCGACATGCAGATCGTTGAAGTCGGTCCACTTCACTTCCCGCTCACTGGAAAAGATCGGCGCAACCACTTGGCCACCGACGATCAGTGCCGCGTTATTGGCCTTCTCTTCACCAGGGTTCCAGGCGTCGCCGTTTGGCTTCGTGGTCTTCCAGTCATCGTCCCTGCAAATGATCAGAGTGCAACCGGCAAACCGCTCGCGCATGGCCTTACACACGGCCAGCAGGTTACCCGCGTCGAATGCCACCGCCACGGTCAGCGAAGTCGCCATGTGCAGGCTGGCGCCGGTGGCGTAGCCCTCACATACCAGCACTGGATCACCTGGCTCAGCATCCGGCCCGATAAGGTGGAAAGCACCCTCTTTCGACATCCCGTAGGGCCAGTAAGACTTGTCCCGACCGGTGTCTTCCTGTTTGCTGGGGTAAATCACCTGAAGCCCGACGATTTCGTCCCGCGCATTGCTCATAGGAACCAAGACTGCACCTGAGCGCGGCGCGTAGCGAACTCGGAAACCGACAATCTGCTTGCGGTCCAGATACTCGCTGCGACCCTTCTCCGGCATGCGCTGGAATAAGCCGTCCGCACGCTTCGCCGCACGGCGCGCCGCATTGGCTGCCACCTCAGCAGCACGACGTTTGCCCTCCTCCTGACGGGCGCGCATAACCTCGCGTTCTTCGGGAGACATCCGACCGGCCTTAACCTTGATCTTCTGCGTTTCGCCCGAACGCCAATCGCCGAATGAGCCGAAAATAAGCGTCTCGCCTTTCTCGGTGCGATGTTCATGGGCGACATACCAGCCGTTTTTCTCGGTGCCCTTATCCTGCGTCGTCTTGCACCGAGTGAGCTTACCGAAGACCAGCGGCTGCGCTGGTAAAAGGCCATAGTCCGCGAACTGCGCCAATACTTCATCGAGCATGACGAGCTCCCTTCAATTCCGCGAGGGAAAGACAATCCACACAATGCGTGCAGCCAAGCTGCGCCACACGGCGCGCTTCCGGAATTGGCTCATCGCACTCTTCGCAGAACAGAAACGAGTGCGCCGCCAAGGCAGGTTTGGCGGCGATTCGACGTGCTGCGAGCGCTTGGTCGACACGCTCCAGAATCAGATCATTAGCGAAGTCAGCGATGTCAGCCATGGTCAGCACCTCGCGTCGTTTGGTTGACGTAGGTGGCGCGGTTGAACAATCCGAGCAGCCCCTGAATCCCACGGAACACCTGCAGACGAATCGCCGCCAGTTCTTGGTCGGTGACGACGCCGTCACCGATGCTCTTAGCCCAGGTCTCGGCCAAATCCGCCACACGCCGGAAGTACTCCGCGATGCCGGTCGTCAATGTCTCGGGCATGTCGTTGGTGTAGGCCTCAGCCAGTTCCTGCCAAGTCGTGTCGCCGACCAGCGCATGCACCGCATCCAAAATGCGGCGATCCTTAGTCAGTTCCAGGATCTCGCCAAACTCTTGGATGTTCACGGTGTGGCTTGGGTGGGTTGGGGAAAGCTTGTGCTGCAACGTCGTGGCGTTGCGGCCAGTGGTGGCTGCGATAGCAGCGGCGCCGCCTGGGTAGTCGCGCGCAGCGTGATAAAGCGCAAGATCGAGCGGCAGGACTTCCCGCTGGGCTCGATCTACAGAACTCAGAGCGATTCGGCTCATGGCATTAATCCTTGAATGTTGCCAGTGCCGCACGACAAGCAGTAGTGATACATTTGTCGTGTGGCTTGATAGGCCCAAACGCCGGCGAGGTCCCTATGACCAACACCGGCACCGTGCCGGGGCGAACAATCCGTTGTTCACCCCTGGCGCACAAGCTGCCAGCTCTGTGGTGGAAAAGGCAGCAACACCAAAGCTTCCGAGCCTTGGAAAACGCGATAGGAGTGGGCGGTTTTGCATTTGGTTTGCCCGCCAGCCCCTATCGCGGCCCGACAGCGCTGTGGTGGTGCGTGTCGGGAGGAACTGGGCGACCTTTTGGTCGCCTTTTTTCTGACTATGCAGCTTCGCTAACGGGAACAGTTTCGGTGACGCCGAAATGCTCCAAAACCTCCGCTAGCGAGACGTTCCCTTCGCTTTCACGGGCTAATGCCTTGATCAATGAAACACTCGGGTCTTTGCTTGCGTATTTGACATGGAGGCGCAGATAACTGTCGGCAATACGACAACGCGTTGCGTAAGCCGTGAGCTCCTCCGAATCCAAGTAGGTGATGTAGTCGCGTAGCTTCATGGGTTTACCTCCAAAACGATAAATTAACCTTTGGGGTTATGTTTTGCAATACCCCAGAGAGCATTCACCTTCAAGGTTAATCCAGCCAGAATCGGCGAATGAAAATTTCAGATACCCGCCTCCAGAATTTCCGAAGGGTCTTGGCAGAAAAAAAACTGCGCTTGACTGACATCGCCGAGCTTTTGGGCAAAGCCCCCGCTCAGGTAAGCGCGTTCGGTGGAAAAAATCCCACGAAGGGCATCGGCGATCAGATCGCACGTGAAATTGAGAAAGCGCTACAACTGCATGACGGTTATCTCGACATGCCCTATGGGCTAGGCGAATACGACAATGCAACGTTACTTAGTCATACAGGACGAAAACTACCAGTGATGGGATCAATCGCTGCCGGAGCATGGTGCGAACCTGATATCAGCTTTGACCCGCGTGATGCTGAAGAGTGGATTGATGCACCTGGCCCTGTCGGTCCACGCGCGTTCATTCTTCGCGTGGAGGGTATGAGCATGGAGCCAAAGTTTTTAGAAGGGGACAAGATAGTAATCGACCCTGCACTCGAGGCTTTACCTGGCCATTTTGTGGCCGCCAAACGCACCAGAGATCAAGCCACGACGCTTAAACAGTTGAGGCAAGAGGGAAATGAACAGTTTCTGTATGCACTAAACCCAGATTGGCCGGAAAGAATAATCCGGATGACTGAAGAGTGGAGCATCTGCGGAAGAGCCCGCTGGAAAATTTCAGACTTGTAAACAATCATCAAACTCCGACTTCAGAAAGGGATATCAAATGAAGTACAAGACAAGTGATGTTTTTGGCGTACGCAGTCAACTTATAGAATCTTATATAGAGAGACCGAGTGTTGACGAGCTATTCAGCGCTGCCTTGGAAGATAAAAACCAAGTAATCGTTTACGGCTCATCAAAACAAGGGAAGACTTCCCTCACCCTTAAGCATCTGAATCCAGAAGAATATGTGAAAGTAGAGTGTTCTCCGCAAACACAAGCCATCGACATCTACCGATCAATTCTTAGACAATCAAACATTACGTACTTTGAAAGTGACACTCAGGGCCTCAGCTTCGAGGTCGGATCAAATGTCAATGCTGGGATCAAAGTAAAAGTTCCCTTTATGGGTGAAGCAAACCTTGGCGCAGGTACTGCTGACAAAACAACTCAAAGTAGCTCTTCTAAAGAACTATATATTGAGTACAACCTAGAGCTTGCACAGGATGTTTCAGAGCTTCTAAGAAAAAAAAATATTGATAAGTTTATAGTCCTCGAAAATTTCCACTATCTTTCGCTAGAAGTCCAAGAGCGACTAGCATACGATCTTCGAGTATTCCAAGATCTAGGTGTAATTTTTATCGTACTAGGAATATGGCGCGAGGCGAATAGACTAGTTCAATTCAATGGCGATCTTTTAGACCGTGTTACAGAAGTACCTGTCGAACCCTGGCTAAACTCGGACTTTGCAAAAGTAATAGAAAAGGGTTCAGAGCTATTGAATGTCGACTTTTCTGAAATCAAAGAAAAACTCATAAAATCGTCATTCGATAGTGTCGGCGTAGTCCAAGAACTTTGCAAGCAATGTTGTATTGCCGCCGGAATCACTGAAACGGCAGAGTCAATTGTAGCTATAACTGAAGGCCATTTATCTACAGCATTGGAAACAAAAGCAGGCGAATATGGAGGCCGTCATATTCGAAACTTTGAATCCTTTGTAGACATCGCAAGAAAAACAAGCAATCAAAGCGGCAAACCGTCTTTAGCATTCCCTTTTTACTTCATACATTTACTTCTTAAGACGGACCTAGAAAATATAGAGCAAGGGCTCTCTAGGTCTACTCTACTAGAGGGAATTCGGAGAGTTCATCACAGACCAGATGACGTGCGCTCCGGTGATCTTGGTGCATTTCTTCACAATATTACTCAGCATCAGATTAACAAACGAATCCAGCCTCCGTTTGTAGATTATGATCGTGGCAGCAAGCTACTCAAAATCATCGATTCATCTTTGTATTTTTTCTTAAGACATTGTGACCGCGACGCGATTTTGGCGGACATTCCGCATCCGGTAACGGATTTCTCTGATGATCTGCTTACGGGCTTGGATGAACCTGAGCCAGCGGCCTGAGGGTTGTAAATCCCTACGCGACCAGAAAATTAACCTATAAGGTTGTTTTTTTGTTGACTTGATTCACCTTTGAGATTAACAATCTCGCCTCACTCTACCACCGCAGAGCGAGGCGAAATCATGCAAACCAGAGCAACCCTCCACGTCCATCCGGCGTGCGTCAGCAACAAGAAGATGATCGAGCAGCTGCAGTCCTTCAGCGGCTGCTTGGTCATCATTCACAACAACAAACCGAAGCTTATTGCCAAGCCCCAACGCTCTCCATTTGATCCAAATGGTGGAGGGCACGCGGCATGAGCAAATACCGAATCGACAACCGCACCCTGCAGTTGCTCAAAGCTCAGGTCAACCTGACCGAGACCTTCAATCATGTCCTACGAACCGCTACCACGCGCGAGTGCCTGGCGTTCCGCCTTAAAGTAGAACGGGGCGCAACTGAGACCGCATTCAGCGTCGAGCTGGGGACTGAACGTCACACGCTGACCCTTCCAAGCGACAAGAAAACTCACCTTAAGCTGGCCGACTTCATTGAAGAGATCGCTAACGGACCGTTCGGTCCTAGTGATAGCAGCGACCCGGTTCATCTCCCGCATGCCAGCCGCGTATACGGCCGCTTTGAAGCCCAAGACAAGCAGCGTGTGCTTGAGCTGGTGCGCACCGGCGGCGTGCTGAGCCTCGACATGGGGTTTGATCTCCCCCTGCACGTTGCCATTCACCGGACACACACGCGCCGAGGGGCGACCATCATCCTGAGCATCGGGAATAAAAGCCCCAACACCCGATGCTTCACCGTGAGCGACACCGATGCCGAGATTTACCTAATGGTTATCGAGTCCATCAACCATCTCGCGGCCGCAGCAACACCCGCCGCACATGCGGCATGAGGTGGACGACATGGAACGCACCCTCGCCCAAGCAGCCTCGAAACTCGGCCTCACACGTCCAAAACTGATTGCACTCATGCGGGAAAAAGACCTGCTTAAGGGCAACCTGCCGGCTTACCCAAAAAGGGACAAAGAGTATCTGCGGGTCAAGGACGGCACCTGGTATGACGAAAAGTACGGCGTGCAATACAGCCAGTCGACGCGGGTCAAGCAAGTCGGCATTCGTTGGCTGGCTGAAAAACTCGGCATCGACCTACCTGAAATTCCGGCAGACCGCCGTGACGTGGCCTAGGGAATACGCCCGACAGATCATCGCAATGCGGACACGAGAGGAGCGCAATGCCGCGCTCCTTGAGGTGCCCGAGCATCTGCGGGAATTGACCAAACGCCATTGCCTGCACGCCTGGAACCATCCAGCAAGAAGCAAACGCAAGGAGGCCACACAAAGCCATGAGTAATGCAGCCCAAGCCCCACTGCGGCTACGCCCCGCTCCTGAATCCACGACCATCGAGCTGCTGTACCGCACCTTCGGTGATGTGCTGATTCCGCTGGAGGCCGTGCGCGAGAAGTATTTCCGCAACCTAAACGAGCAAAAGTTTGTGATGGAAATCAATAGCGGTCGGATCCAGCTTCCGATCACCACACTGGACTCAAGTCGGAAAGCGCCCAAGTACGCACACATTCGACACGTTGCATCGCTCATCGATATTCGCGCCTATCAGGCCGACGAAGACATGCAGAGTCAGCAAGACGAGCCAACAGAGTAAGCCTTCTTCCAAGGACTGCCACCACCAGTCCGACACTGAACTAGGAGCAAACCAAATGACTGCAATTCAAATCTGCGCACTCATCGCCCTAATCATTCTGGCCGGGCTATTAGTCTGGGCTGGCTACTTCATGGGCCGTACCGACGGCATGTCCGCTGACATGAAACAAAGCGCCATGACCATTCGCGAGTTAAAAGCCTCCCTCGACCTCATCAAGGCCGACCACGCCCAATTGGCGCAATTCAGCAAACGCCTTCAGCAAGCGTTGACGATCGGCAATCCTGAACGTCAGACACTGCTCGGTATCGCCGAAAAACTCCGCATCGCCGCCGATACGTTCGCCGCGTTCCGTACGGGAAAAAAACTTGAACGCGAAACCCTCGCCCTGCGCGAAGAGGCGCTCGCCATGGCGGAATTACTGAAGCCCGCCGAAATAACAGGCCATGCAAAGGTTGAGATGGTGCCTCTCCGTATCCCTCTCAGCACGGACGATGCAGAGAAAGCTGCCATTTTTTTCCAACAAGACGATCAGGCCATTGCCACCACCGCGCAATCGAGAGGTGCAGCATGAGCTGGATCCTCACCCATACCGGCAAGCATTTTGATTTGTTTGAGCCGGACGCCGAAATGATCGATCCGCGAGATATTGCGCACTCGCTGGCTCATTTGTGCCGCTTCAACGGTCACACCCGCGAGTTTTACAGCGTTGCCCAACACAGCTGCATCGTCGCCGAGCTAGTGCCGGAAGAACACAAACTTGCGGCTTTACTTCATGACGCACCCGAGGCGTACCTGGGTGACATGACGCGGCCACTCAAGCAATGGATCAGTGCATATCAACACTTCGAGGACAGTATCTGGTGGCGCATTTGTGATCGGTTCGACATAGACCCAGAACTCCCTATGTGCGTTCACCAGGCCGATCTGATAGCGCTGGCTACCGAACGCCGCGATCTCATGCCAACCGCTCCGGCTATCTGGGATTGCTTGGTCGGCGTAAATCCAATGCCCGAAACCATGCGCCCATGGTCTGCCGCAGAAGCACGCACCACCTACCACCAGCGCCTGATGGATCAACTCGCTATCGAACACCGGAGGAAAGCGGCATGACGCACTCACAGGACAACACATGGGTGCAGGCCGCTTTGCTTCGCAATGACAGCGGGATCGACACGCCTGTAAAAAACCGACTCTGCTGCGCAGCAGCAGGCATTATTGCTTCTTCCAGCGCCACTGCCGAGGCACTTATACCCCACGAAAAGCTGCGTGGGGCAGCGACACCCAATGCAACGCTAATCGCTCAAAATCGCCAGCTCGCGCAGCCTGTGGTGGGATGTATGCGTCCCTCATTGGAGGCCGCATGAGCGAAGTATCGATTGTCCTCTATGCTCCTCCGCCCGCCCTACTCGATGCGTTACGTGACAAAGAATGCTTCGTCACCTCGTCTTACGGAAATTCGATCGAACAACGGGATGCAGCTCATCGACGAGAGCTGACCCTGAAAGAAGAACTCGAACTCCTCACAGCCCTTCACGAAAAATCACTCGCCCGCGAGGAGGCATTAGAAAGAGCAATTTGCGCTATTAGGGAGCAGAAACTTTGCCACCAGCTTTGCTGCAGCAAATCCGTACAGGAGAGCGATAAGTGAGCTTACCTCGCTGGGTGATGATCAATCGTGCCTCTGAACTGACTGGCTATAGCGAAGACGCGATACGCCACAAAGTGAAGAACGGTACCTGGGCACAAGGTCGTGTTTGGCGCAAAACACCAGACGGCCGAATCGCTATTAACATGACGGAGTATGACAAGTGGGCCGAGAGCGCACCGCAACAAGCGGCCTAGAGGCAGAGCTGGCTAAACATAAAGGGATTGAAATACACGGCGGGAGCATTCGCGTGGTGTTCATGTGGCGGCGGATTCGCTGCCGCGAAACCCTTGGACTGCCTGTAACCAAGGCTAACATCAAGCACGCCGCCCTGCTCAGGGCGGCAATTATTCACGAGATCAAAACGGGACATTTTGAATACGGTCGCCATTTTCCAAACTCCAAAAACGCGGCCAACTACACCGCGGTTAAAGACGAGCGGATCGGAGCGTTGATGGAACGTTACAAGCCGCTTAAGGCTGTCGACATCACTCCGATGACCGAAGAAAAATACGGCTACGCATTGGATATTTGCGCCGATCTGCTCGGCTCGGAACGCTTGGCGGGCATCCTATTACCCGAAGATATACAGCGGCTGAGGACTCAACTCATCGCCACTAGGGCGCCGTCGACGGCGAACCATTACCTGGCGACCTTTGCCGGCTTCTTAGCGTGGTGTGAAGACAATCAATATTGCCGTGAGGGATTGGCGGCGGCTTGCGTCCGCTTCGCGATGACCGGACGAGAGCCAGATCCGCTGACAAAGGCAGAGTTCGACCAGCTGATCAGTAAAGGCTGTTTACACGTTCAGGATTCAGCTGCGATCACACTCGCCGTTTACACGGGGCTTCGGCCCGGGGAGCTATGCGGGCTCGCAGTGGAAGATATTGACCTCGAATCCGGGCAGCTGCAAATAACCAGGGCGATCACTGCAGATGGCACCTTCAAAGTACCCAAGACAGGAAAGCCTCGCACCGTGTTTTTGATGCCGCCTGCCCTCGACGCGTGTAAGACCCTTATCGGTCTTGTCACCAATCATGAACCGCTGCAAATCGACATCTATATGAATCGGCATGAGAGCCGCATAGAAACGGTAACTCCATTACTGTCCCCGACGACCCAAGCTAGAAAAAAAACCATAAATCAGTGGTATGTCCCAACATCATGGAATACGAAGTGGTCAGCGATTCAGAGGCGGTCAGAGATACGCCCCCGCCGCCCATACCAGACACGACATACTTACGCCTGTTGGTGCCTGACTGCACGCGGAAATTTGGCGTTCATTGCGAAACAGATGGGGCACAAAGACTTCTCTATGCTCGTGGACGTCTATGCGAAATGGATGGACGACGCCTCAAACACTGAGATCACCCATATCTGGAAAGGAATATCGAAATTGATGTCTAACTAAACGACTTTGATACCAGGTGCGAAAAATAGAAAAAGGAGCCGAAGCTCCTTTTTTTCATGCCGCCTTTGAGGACATAAGTTGCTGTACCAATGCAATTTTAGATGCGCAGCGAAGATATACTGCTTCAGCATCAATATGAGTGACCGTAGCATCCAGATGATAATCTGATTTGCAACGCAACTCATGCAGACTCTTCAGGGACCAACCAATCTGTTTCAAATGCATTCTGACCTGTTTATCAGCGTGCATATGGTTTTGATAGTACGCCCCGAGAGTGGCGTGAACTGGCCCTCTTACGTCGGAAACTGGAGGCACACTTATCGAATCAGCATACTCGAGCGAGACATGATACAAACCGTAGTACGCACGCGATATAGCACTACGTCGCTCGGCCTCTGTACCGGGTACAGTGTTCAGCAACGTCAATGCTACATTGCTAATATCTTCATAACTTACTGGCATACCGCAAATCCTTTTACGCTACCGCGGATGATAGGACTGAGCGACGATCAATGAAGTTCACTACCAATCTATCCCAGCTTAAAATATCGTCACAACCGAGCACTAACTCAGCAACACGATCATTGATTGCAACTAACTGCGCAGCATCCCTTACAGGCAACGGAATTTCGATGTAAACATGTTTTACCCCGTCGAAGTTGCTGAGCTTCTCATGCATAAAATTTGCAACAAGTCCAAATTCAATCATTGCCTGCTCAATAAATCCACCAACCAACCTATATTCCGACAAAGAAATATTCATCTCTTCCAGATGGCTGATAACAGATCGTGCTTTGGCCATACAAGGCATATCCTCTATGACAAAAGTTGGATTTGCTTTCGCAAAACCCGCGACAATCTTTTCAAGATCTTCGTAGTCACAAACAAAAGTGCTCGTACGGACAATTTTTTCGAGTATTTCTGAAGAGCCTGGCGATCTTTCTAAAGCTTTAAGAAAATAAACTTTAGCCTCGGTGTACCTACCGAGCATTCTCAATGAGATGCCGTAGTTAACCAACACGACCTCATTCATAGATAAGCGCAAGCTTTTAAGATGAAGTTCCTTAGAAGCCTCATATTCGCCAAGTGCTGCTTTAAGCATACCGGATAGCATAAAAGCTTCGGCAGCGCTAATAGCTTTCAGACGCTCGATATCACGCTCGATAGACTTAACGTCAAAAGGACGTTTGGTTTCCTGGTCGCTAAGCGCCTGGATCCTATCTGTGATGCCTGCGGTCGCAAGCTGGGGAACGGGCATAAACCCTCCTTTGAACGGCTTTCCTTGCCATAATTTTCGCGATCTCTACCGTGCATGGCGGACCGCAAAAACGCTTACCTATCCTTACATAGGTAAGCGTTCTCGCCTTGGGGGCGGAAGTCTACGTAGCAGATTGGCATCAAGCAACATAGTCCGACGAAACACCCCTTCTCCATAGCTCCCGAGGACGACATTTTCTCACCGTGTTAACCTCGTTCAACTCATGCTAGTGACTGGGACAATAAAAGAACAGCACCATTCGAAAATAAATATCAGGCTGTTTTATTATTTGCCCCATTTCTGCCCCACCTATCCTTACGATTAACGCTAACCTACTGATGAATAAAGCTATTTCAGACCTGTCCTCCCACACTCCGATGATGCAGCAATACTGGCGCCTGAAGAATCAGCACCCAGACCAGCTGATGTTCTATCGCATGGGCGATTTCTACGAAATCTTCTACGAAGATGCGAAGAAAGCCGCCAAATTGCTGGACATCACCCTGACCGCGCGCGGGCAGTCGGCGGGTCAGGCGATTCCGATGTGTGGGATTCCTTACCACGCGGCGGAAGGGTACCTGGCAAAACTGGTCAAGCTCGGCGAGTCGGTGGTGATATGTGAGCAGGTCGGTGACCCGGCCACCAGCAAAGGCCCGGTGGAGCGCCAGGTCGTAAGGATCATCACGCCGGGGACGGTCAGTGATGAGGCGCTGCTGGATGAACGCCGCGATAACCTGATTGCAGCGGTATTGGGCGATGAGCGTCTATTCGGTCTGGCGGTGCTGGACATCACCAGCGGCAACTTCACCGTGCTCGAGATCAAAGGCTGGGAAAACCTGCTGGCGGAACTGGAGCGGGTCAACCCGGTGGAATTGCTGATTCCGGATGACTGGCCAAAAGACCTGCCGGCGGAAAAACGCCGTGGCGTACGCCGTCGCGCGCCGTGGGATTTCGAGCGTGATTCGGCGCTGAAAAGTCTCTGCCAGCAGTTTTCCACCCAAGACCTGAAAGGCTTCGGCTGCGAAAACCTGACCCTGGCCATCGGCGCTGCCGGCTGCCTGCTGGCCTACGCCAAGGAAACCCAGCGCACCGCCCTGCCCCACTTGCGCAGCCTGCGTCACGAACGTCTCGATGACACCGTGGTGCTCGACGGCGCCAGCCGGCGCAATCTGGAACTCGACACCAACCTGGCCGGTGGCCGCGACAACACGCTGCAATCGGTGGTCGATCGCTGCCAGACCGCCATGGGCAGCCGCTTGCTGACTCGTTGGCTGAACCGGCCGTTGCGCGATCTCACCGTGTTGCTGGCGCGTCAGACCTCGATCCGCTGCCTGCTCGACGGCTACCGCTTCGAAAAGCTGCAACCGCAGCTCAAGGAAATCGGCGATATCGAGCGGATTCTGGCGCGTATCGGTCTGCGCAATGCACGACCACGTGACCTTGCGCGTCTGCGTGACGCACTCGGCGCACTGCCCGAACTGCAAGTGGCGATGACCGATCTGGAAGCGCCGCACCTGCAGCATCTGGCAGCCACCACGAGCACCTATCCGGAACTGGCGGCGCTGCTGGCAAAAGCCATTATCGACAACCCGCCTGCGGTGATCCGCGACGGCGGCGTGCTGAAAACCGGTTACGACAGCGAACTCGATGAACTGCAATCACTGAGCGAAAACGCCGGCCAGTTCCTCATTGATCTCGAAGCCCGGGAGAAAGCCCGTACTGGTCTGGCCAACCTCAAAGTCGGCTACAACCGTATCCACGGCTACTTCATCGAACTGCCGAGCAAGCAGGCTGAATCGGCGCCGGCCGACTATATCCGCCGGCAGACGCTCAAAGGCGCCGAGCGCTTCATCACGCCCGAGCTGAAAGAATTCGAAGACAAGGCACTTTCCGCCAAGAGCCGCGCGCTGGCTCGGGAAAAGATGCTTTACGAAGCGCTGCTCGAAGACTTGATCAGCCAGCTGCCACCGCTGCAGGACACCGCCGGCGCATTGGCCGAACTGGATGTGCTGAGCAACCTTGCCGAGCGTGCGCTGAATCTCGACCTCAATTGCCCGCGTTTCGTCAGCGAGCCGTGCATGCGCATCACCCAGGGTCGTCACCCTGTGGTCGAGCAAGTGCTGACCACGCCGTTCGTGGCCAACGATCTGAGCCTGGATGACAACACGCGCATGCTGGTCATCACCGGCCCGAACATGGGCGGTAAATCCACTTACATGCGGCAAACCGCGTTGATCGTGCTGCTGGCGCATATCGGCAGTTTCGTGCCGGCCGCCAGTTGCGAGTTGTCGCTGGTCGACCGCATCTTCACCCGTATCGGCTCAAGCGATGATCTGGCCGGCGGTCGCTCGACCTTCATGGTCGAGATGAGCGAAACCGCCAACATCCTGCATAACGCGACCGAGCGCAGTCTGGTGCTGATGGACGAAGTCGGGCGCGGTACCAGCACCTTTGACGGTCTGTCGCTGGCGTGGGCGGCGGCCGAGCGCTTGGCCCATTTGCGCGCCTACACCCTGTTTGCTACGCACTATTTTGAGCTGACCGTGCTGCCGGAAGCCGAACCTCTTGTCGCTAACGTGCATCTCAATGCCACCGAGCACAACGAACGGATCGTGTTCCTGCACCATGTTCTGCCTGGGCCTGCCAGTCAGAGCTATGGCTTGGCAGTCGCACAACTGGCCGGCGTGCCGAGCGAGGTGATTCTGCGAGCGCGCGAGCATCTGAGTCGCCTGGAAGACACTGCCCTGCCCCACGAGGCGCCGAAACCGGCGGCCAAGGGCAAGCCGTCGACACCGCAGCAAAGCGACATGTTCGCCTCACTGCCACATCCGGTGCTCGATGAATTGGCGAAAGTGGATCTGGACGACATGACGCCACGCCGTGCGCTGGAAATGCTCTATGCACTGAAGAACCGGATATAAGCACTGAAGAAGCGGATATAACGCAATTCGCTTCAAGCTGTTAGAATCTCGCGCGGTTCGGGATGCTGCTGGCTCATAGCCTGGTCAGCAGGTATCGCTCCCGAACCTGGCGACCCCAACCGTGAAGGGGCAACGCTGCCGCCGCCTGAGGAGAAAATTAGAAATGACCTTCGTCGTCACCGACAACTGCATCAAGTGCAAGTACACCGACTGCGTAGAAGTCTGTCCGGTGGACTGCTTTTACGAAGGCCCGAACTTCCTGGTGATTCACCCGGACGAGTGCATCGACTGCGCGCTGTGTGAACCAGAATGCCCGGCTGTGGCGATCTTCTCGGAAGACGAGATCCCAAGCGGCATGGAAAACTTCATCGAGCTCAATGCCGAGCTGGCGGATATCTGGCCGAACATCACCGAAAAGAAAGAATCGCTGCCTGATGCTGAAGAGTGGGATGGTGTCAAAGGCAAGATCAAAGACCTCGAACGCTGATCTACCCCGCGCTCGACTGAAAGGCCCCTTGCGGGCCTTTTTGCTTTTGCAGATTCTGCTTTTCTGCAGACGAAAAAAGGGGCGGTATGACCCGCCCACATTTTTTCCCTATTCCCTGTATTCCTTTTCATCGTCCTGATGAATCGCCTCCTGCGATGTCCGTTCCCCTCTTCCGTGAAGGGCGTGTCTGTCCGTCGACACAGTTGAGATATTAGAGAGTTTCTGGAGAGGAGCAATTGGCCTTCGGCGCGCGCTCGCGCTGTCACAAGGACATAACATTTACGAAATAATTAACAAAATCAAAAGGTTGCTCACTGAGAGTGAGCGCGATCGCCTTCCACCGAAGTGTAAAAATAACGAACACTTACGACACAGTAAGCAAAGGCTTACAGCGCGAGACTACAAATTCAGAAATTGACGACCGCTTGTCTGGTGGCTGCCGAAAGCCCGATTTGCTGCACGCGAAAAACAAAAAAGCCCCGACTGATTGAATCAGCCGGGGCTTTTGCGGGCGGAGGAGAAGGCGCTTATTGAAACAGCGACTCGCTCGACAGGCCGTTCTTTTCAAGGATCTCGCGAAGGCGCTTGAGCCCTTCCACCTGAATCTGCCGTACCCGCTCGCGGGTCAGGCCGATCTCCAGGCCGACATCTTCCAGCGTGCTGCTTTCGTGACCACGCAGGCCGAAGCGGCGAATCACCACCTCGCGCTGCTTGTCGGTCAGCTCCGACAGCCATTGATCGATGCTCTGCGACAGATCATCGTCCTGCAACAGTTCGCACGGATCGGTCGGACGATCGTCAGTGAGTGTGTCCAGCAGGGTTTTATCCGAATCCGGACCCAGCGAGACGTCGACCGAAGAAACCCTTTCGTTGAGACCCAGCATGCGCTTGACCTCCCCCACCGGTTTCTCCAGCAGGTTGGCGATTTCTTCGGGTGAAGGTTCGTGGTCGAGTTTTTGCGTCAGCTCACGTGCGGCGCGCAGGTAGACGTTGAGCTCCTTGACCACATGTATCGGCAGCCGGATGGTCCGGGTCTGATTCATGATCGCGCGCTCGATGGTCTGACGGATCCACCAGGTTGCGTAGGTCGAGAAGCGGAAGCCGCGCTCCGGATCGAACTTTTCCACCGCGCGGATCAGGCCGAGGTTGCCCTCTTCGATCAGATCCAGCAGCGACAGCCCCCGATTGACGTAACGCCGGGCGATCTTGACGACCAGCCGCAGGTTACTTTCGATCATGCGCTTGCGCCCGGCAGGATCGCCACTTTGCGACAAGCGCGCAAAATGAACTTCTTCTTCCGGGGAGAGCAGAGGGGAAAAGCCGATTTCGTTGAGATACAGCTGCGTGGCATCAAGTGCCCGAGTGTAGTCGATGTATTTATGTTGTTTGAGTGTGGCGGAGTGTCTGGATTTGGAACGAACGGAAGGTGGAGCAGCCCCTTCATCATTCAACATCGAATCCGAATCGATGCCGGTCTCCATAAGGAGAACCTCATCGTCGATGTCAAACTCCGGCACTTCTTTACTGAGAGCCATTGTTATAGTCCTTTGGTGAGTTCGACCCCAAGCTCAAGCGACGCCTTTATCCTTGGCAACGCTGGAGCCTGTCCCCTCTACGCGACGGAACAGGCTGGCCTTCAAATCAACGTCTTGGCAGGAACTGCAGCGGATCCACTGGTTTACCTTGGCGGCGAATCTCAAAATGCAGTTTCACCCGGTCTGTACCCGTTGACCCCATTTCGGCAATTGTCTGTCCGACCTTGACCTGCTGCCCCTCCCGAACCAACAGCCTGCGGTTATGTCCGTAAGCACTGACGTAGGTTTCGCTGTGTTTGATGATGACCAATTCGCCGTAGCCCCTTAAGCCACTCCCGGCGTATACGACCGTCCCATCAGACGCAGCTAAAACAGGCTGTCCCAAATCTCCGGCGATATCAATTCCTTTATTCAAACTACCGTTTGAAGAGAATTTTCCAATCAGAACGCCATTAGATGGCCATCCCCAGCCGGTCGGGGCCGGGCCTGCCGGAGGCAGTGGAGCGGGTGCAGGTTTGCTCGCGACGGACGGTACAACCCCTTTGGAACCGGTGGTTGTAGTGGTTGTGGTGCCATTCGCCTGGCGCCGGATTACTGTGGTTTTACTCGACGAAGAAGGCGAGGAACTGGAGTTGCTCACCACCGCTGTCGGCGTTGAACCGCTGCGCCCGTCGAAGCGAATTGTCTGACCCGGATGGATCGTATACGGCGTAGGAATATTGTTCCGGGCGGCGAGGGTTTTGTAGTCCCAGCCGTAACGAAAGGCGATCGAAAACAAGGTATCGCCGGGACGGACTACATATTGCCCGGTGGTAACGGTAGGACGTTGCGCCACCGCATTGTTGCGATCAACAACGCGCACGTTGCTCGATTTGGTGCTGGAGCAACCGACCAGCAAGGTGCTCAAGACAAGGCCAGTCACCAGGCGCTGAAAGCTCGTGTTACCCATACGCTGCGCAATGACTGTGAGACTCACCCGCCGCTCCCTTTGTGGTGGCTTAAAAATTCTGAATGCCGCATTGCGGCATGAGGTGTCGCAAGTATAACGGGCCGAACCGGCTTTACCTTTAATGAAGCGAAATCACCGGACGCACACGTTTGCCAGGGGCAAGTACGCTGCGTTTAAACTCTGGCTGCCGGTGTAAGACCGGCGCCGTTGAAAGGAATTCAGCGCCTGCTCGCAAATGCTCAGGCCAGTGGCCCGTTGAGCAACGGCACGAAACGTACAGCGCCCAGAACGTGTCGGGAAAAGCCATGTTCTTCGCGCACGATCAGCATCAGTTGTTGCACTTCACCGGAGCCGACCGGAATCACCATGCGCCCACCGGGGGCCAGTTGATCCAGCAAAGCTTGCGGTACATCGGTGGCAACGGCGGTGACGATGATGCCGTTGTATGGTGCCAGCGCCGGCCAGCCTTCCCAGCCATCGCCCCAGCGAAACACCACGTTGCGCAGGTTCAGCTCGACCAGACGCTCCTTGGCGCGATCCTGCAGCACCTTGATGCGTTCGACCGAAAACACCCGTTCGACCAGTTGCGACAACACCGCCGTCTGGTAGCCGGAACCGGTGCCGATCTCCAACACTTTATCCAGCGGGCCGGCCTCCAGCAGCAGCTCGCTCATGCGCGCCACCATATAAGGCTGGGAAATGGTCTGGTTGTTGCCGATCGGCAGCGCGGTGTCTTCATAAGCGCGATGTGCCAGCGCCTCATCGACAAACAGATGACGCGGCGTGCGGCGGATCACTTCCAGCACCTTGGCGTTCGACACGCCTTCTTCATATAGACGCTGGATCAGGCGCTCGCGCGTACGTTGGGAGGTCATGCCTATGCCGCTGCGCAGGCGGTCGTCGTGTTCGCGCATCAGCTCAGCCCTCCCAGCCAGCCATCCAGACTTCTGAAGGCATCATTGAAGGTGCGATCGAGCTGCAACGGCGTGATGGACACATAGCCCTGCATCACGGCATGAAAATCGGTGCCCGGGCCGCCGTCTTCAGCGTCGCCGGCAGCGGCAATCCAGTAACCGGCCTTGCCGCGCGGATCGACCACTTTCATCGGCGCCGCCGCGCGGGCGCGATGACCGAGGCGGGTCAACTGAATGCCACGGATGTGATCGATGGGCAGATTGGGAATGTTCACGTTGAGCACCGTGCGCGGTGGCAGATCCAGCCCGGCGTGGGCCTCGACCAGTTTGCGCGCAAAGTAGGCCGCTGTCGGCAGGTTGTCCACCTGACGCGAGACCAGGGAGAAGGCAAACGATGGGCGCTCGAGAAATCGTCCTTCCAGCGCTGCCGCCACGGTTCCGGAATACAGCACGTCGTCACCAAGATTGGCGCCCAGATTAATGCCGGATACCACCATGTCCGCTTCGCGCTCAAGCAAGCCGTTAAGGCCCAGGTGAATGCAATCGGTCGGTGTGCCGTTGAGGCTGATAAAGCCGTTGGCCAGGTATTGCGGGTGCAGCGGACGGTCGAGCGTCAGCGAACTGCTGGCGCCGCTTTTGTCCTGCTCCGGGGCGATAACCACGCATTCGGTGTAATCCGCCAGCGCAGCATAAAGCGCGGCGAGACCGGGCGCGGTTACCCCATCGTCGTTAGAAATCAGAATACGCATGGGCTGTCCGTCTGCCCCACCGGCACCAGATCAACGAGCTCGCGCACCAATACGGTGGCAAAGCATCCGGCCGGGAGGACGAATTCCAGTTGCAGAATGTCAGGTTGGGGATAATGCCACGTCAACCCGCCAATGGGCAGCCGCAGGATGCGACGTTCATGGCTCATGCCGGCGTGGATCAACCAGTCGCGCAGATCCGCTTCGCGGGCGGCGATCGCCTGCTCCAGTTCATGGACTGCGCCAGCGGTGGGCGAGTCACCTTCGCCCCACTGCGGACCGGTCGGGTGCAGGTCGAGAATCGCCAGACGCGGGTCGCTGCATTCGGCTTCGCCGGCCGGGAAAAAGCTGCGGCTGTCAGTAAAGGCCAACAGATCGCCCACCAGTGCGGTGTTCCAGGTGCCTTCGGCGACGCGCGACGCGAGCACTTGGTTGAACAGAAAGCTACGCGCCGTCGACAGCAACCGCGAACGCACATTGCGCTGTTCCGGCAAAGCCTTGCGCGCCGCCCACGCCCGGGCATCGACAACGTTGCCGCCGTCATGGCCGAAGCGCTGGGCGCCGAAATAATTGGGGATGCCTTGTTTGGCGATCAGTTGCAGCCGCTGTTCAATCGCATCTTTGTCGCCATTGAATTGCGTCAGGCGCAGGGTGAAACCGTTGGCCGAATGCGCACCGCGTTGCAGCTTGCGCTTGTGGCGCGTGGTCTTGAGGATCTTCAGCGTGTCGTTTTCCGCGGCCGACAGATCCGGATCGGCCTTGCCCGGCAACTGCACGCTGAACCACTGTCGGGTCAGGGCCTGACGGTCCTTCAGCCCGGCATAGCTGACGGTACGCAACGGCACGCCGGCTGCCTTGGCAATACGCCGCGCCGCTTCTTCGGTATTGAGGCCGCGCTTTTCCACCCAGATCCACAGGTGTTCGCCGTCACCGCTGAACGGAATATCCAGCACTTCATCGACCTGGAAATCTTCGGCGATGGCTTTCAGTACCGCTGTGCCGAGGGGTTCGCCATAGGCCCGTGAGCCGAGTAATTGCAGTTCATTCATGCGCGCAGCAACAAGGCAACGGAGTGCACGGCGATGCCTTCTTCGCGACCGACAAAGCCAAGCTTTTCGGTGGTGGTAGCTTTGACGTTCACTTGATCCAACTCAACTTGAAGATCCGCCGCGATCAGCGCGCGCATCGATTCGATATGCGGCGCCATTTTTGGCGCCTGGGCAACGATGGTGTTGTCGACGTTGCCGACTTTCCAGCCCTTGGCGTGGATCAGACTGACCACATGACGCAACAGCACACGGCTGTCGGCGCCCTTGAATTGCGGATCGGTGTCCGGGAAGTGTTTGCCGATATCACCCAGCGCCGCCGCGCCGAGCAAGGCATCGCTCAAGGCGTGCAGCAGGACGTCACCGTCGGAATGAGCGAGCAGCCCGAAGCTGTGTGCAATTTGCACGCCGCCCAGAGTAATGAAATCGCCTTCAGCGAAACGGTGCACATCGTAGCCGTGGCCAATACGCATAAAAAAACGCCCCGATTTTTGTCAGGGCGTGATTCTACCTGCATTAACCGCGCAGAGCGCGTGCGTGATGCTGCAAGTGGTCGTCAATGAAGCTTGAGATGAAGAAATAGCTGTGGTCGTAGCCCGGTTGCAGGCGCAGCTCCAGCGGATGCCCCGCTTGTTTTGCGGCGTGTTGCAGGGCTTCGGGTTTCAGCTGGGTGGCGAGGAAATCGTCACGATCACCTTGATCGACCAACAACGGCAACTTCTCCGTCGCCTCTGCGATCAGCACACAGGCGTCCCACTCCTTCCACTTCGAACGGTCTTCGCCCAAATAGTTGGAAAAGGCCTTCTGACCCCACGGGCAATCGATTGGATGGGTAATCGGCGAGAACGCCGACACTGACTGATAACGCCCGGGATTGCGCAGCGCGCAGACCAATGCGCCGTGGCCGCCCATGGAGTGACCGCTGATACTGCGTTTGTCGGAAGCGGGGAAATGCGCTTCGACCAGAGCAGGCAGTTCCTGCACGACATAGTCATGCATCTGATAGTGCCGCGCCCACGGTTCCTGCGTGGCGTTCAGATAAAACCCGGCGCCGAGACCGAAATCCCAAGCTTTGTCGGCATCATCCGGGACATCCGCGCCACGCGGACTGGTATCCGGGGCGACGATGATCAACCCGAGCTCGGCAGCCATGCGCATCGCACCGGCCTTCTGCATGAAGTTCTCATCGGTGCAGGTCAGGCCTGACAACCAGTACAACACCGGCAGCTTGCCGCCCTGCTCCGCTTGTGGCGGCAGGTACACGGCAAAGACCATGTCGCAATCAAGCACTTCGGAGCGATGGCGATAACGCTTGTGCCAGCCACCAAAACTCTTCTGACAGGAAATGTTTTCCAGATTCATAGCACTTCAGCCGCAAGATGCGAGCTTCAAGCTGCAAGAGGGAATTGCGCCTGCTTGCAGCTTGTGGCTTGTAGCTTGCCGCTGCTCCTTAGAAATGAATGACGGTGCGGATGCTCTTGCCTTCGTGCATCAGGTCGAACGCCTTGTTGATATCTTCCAGGCCCATGGTGTGGGTGATGAAGGTATCCAGCGGGATTTCGCCGCTCTGGGCCATGTCGACGTAGCTCGGCAATTCAGTACGGCCACGCACGCCGCCGAACGCCGAACCGCGCCAGACGCGACCGGTGACCAACTGGAACGGACGGGTAGCGATTTCCTGGCCGGCACCGGCGACACCGATGATGACCGACTCGCCCCAGCCTTTGTGGCAGCACTCAAGCGCAGCGCGCATCAGTTGCACATTGCCGATGCACTCGAAGGAGAAGTCGACGCCGCCATCGGTCATGTCGACGATTACTTCCTGGATCGGACGATCAAAGTCTTTCGGGTTCACGCAATCGGTGGCACCGAGTTGTTTGGCGATTTCGAACTTGGCTGGATTGATGTCGATGGCGATGATCCGCGCAGCCTTGGCTTTCACCGCGCCGATCACGGCCGACAAGCCGATACCGCCGAGACCGAAGATGGCCACGGTGTCACCCGGCTTGACCTTGGCGGTGTTGAGCACGGCGCCGATACCGGTGGTGACGCCGCAACCGAGCAGGCAGACCTTTTCCAGCGGCGCGTCTTTGGAGATCTTCGCTACGGAAATTTCCGGCAGTACGGTGTACTCCGAAAACGTCGAAGTGCCCATGTAGTGGAAAATCGTTTCGCCCTTGTAGGAAAAGCGCGAAGTGCCATCCGGCATCAGGCCCTTGCCTTGGGTGGCGCGAATCGCCTGGCAGAGGTTGGTCTTGCCCGACTTGCAGAATTTGCACTGGCCGCATTCCGGGGTGTACAGCGGAATGACGTGATCGCCGACGGCGACCGAAGTCACGCCTTCGCCGATCGCTTCAACGATGGCGCCACCTTCATGGCCGAGGATCGACGGGAAGATGCCTTCCGGGTCTGCGCCGGACAAGGTGTAGGCATCGGTGTGGCAAACCCCGGAAGCGACGACGCGCAGCAATACTTCACCGGCCTTGGGCATGGCGACATCGACTTCTACGATTTCCAGCGGCTTCTTGGCCTCGAAGGCAACGGCGGCGCGCGACTTGATCATGCTGACTCTCCAGTGAACCCAATAAATAAAAAAGCAGACAGTCAGTGTAGTTCAGCGCGCCCTGAGGAATAATCCGGACCAAAGCAAAACATTATTGCCATACAGGGATAATCCAAGTGTCGGAAAACCGCTGGGAAGGCATCGACGAGTTTGTTGCCGTCGCCGAATGCAATCAATTCACTGCCGCTGCCGAGCGTCTTGGGGTTTCTTCCTCACACATCAGTCGACAAATCGTACGGCTCGAAGAGCGTTTGCAGACGCGGCTGCTCTACCGCAGCACCCGGCGGGTGACGCTGACCGAGGCCGGGCAGACTTTCCTGCAACATTGCCAGCGCCTGCAGGACGGCCGCGAAGAAGCGTTGCGCGCGGTGGGCGATCTGACCAGCGAACCGAAAGGCATGCTGCGCATGACCTGCGCGGTGGCCTACGGCGAACGTTTTATCGTGCCGCTGGTGACTCGCTTCATGGGGCTGTACCCGCAGCTGCGTATCGATATCGAGCTGAGCAATCGCCAGCTGGATCTGGTGCATGAAGGGCTGGATCTGGCAATTCGTCTGGGTCGGCTACAGGATTCGCGCTTGGTCGCGACACGCCTGGCGCCACGAAGAATGTACCTGTGCGCGTCGCCTTCCTACCTGGAACGGTATGGGCGCCCACACAGTTTGTCGGAATTGAGTCGACACAATTGCCTGATCGGCAGTTCGGATATCTGGCAACTGGAACAGAACGGGCGGGAATTTTCCCAGCGGGTGCAGGGCAACTGGCGTTGCAACAGTGGGCAGGCGGTGCTGGATGCGGCGCTTCAGGGTGTCGGGTTGTGTCAGTTGCCGGACTATTACGTGCTCGAGCACCTGCACAGTGGCGCGCTGATTTCCTTGCTGGAGGCGCATCAGCCGCCGAATACGGCGGTGTGGGCGTTGTATCCGCAGCAGCGGCATCTGTCGCCGAAGGTGCGCAAGTTGGTGGATTATTTGAAGGTGGGACTGGCTGAAAGGCCGGAGTACAAACTTTGAGTTATTGGTTGCCTGTGCGACCGTTTTCGCGAGCAGGCTCGCTCCCACAATTGACCGAGTTCGACAGCTGAATGCATTCCCTCTGTGGGAGCGAGCCTGCTCGCGAAGGCAATGCCACAGCGACCCCAAATCTCAGCGGCGATTCGCCCAACGCTGGCGCAACCACTCCAGATCTTCCGGCCGGGTCACCTTGAGGTTATCCGCCCGCCCTTCGATCAGACGCGGTGCCAGACCGGCCCATTCCATCGCAGAAGCTTCATCGGTGATCACGGCATCCGCAACCAGGCTATCGGCCAACGCTCGATGCAACGCGCCGAGGCGAAACATCTGCGGCGTATACGCCTGCCAGATCACACTGCGGTCCACCGTTTCAACCACACGACCGTTTTTATCAATGCGTTTGAGCGTGTCGCGAGCGGGCACCGCCAACAGACCACCGACCGGGTCATCCGCGAGTTCGGCAAGCAACTTGTCGAGATCATCGCGACTCAGATTTGGCCGGGCCGCATCGTGCACCAGCACCCAATCGTCATCGTCGGCACCTTGCGCATGCAGATGCAGCAAGGCGTTTAGCACCGAAGCGGAACGCTCCGCCCCGCCATCAACCCGCTGAATGCGCGGATCGTTGACGCATGCCAGATTCGGCCAATAGGGATCATCGACAGCAAGACTGACCACCAGGCCCTTGAGGCTCGGGTGATCAAGGAAACAGCCGAGGCTGTGTTCGAGAATTGTGCGCCCGCCCAGTTGCAGATATTGCTTGGGACGGTCCGCGGCCATTCGGGCACCGACGCCCGCAGCAGGAATCACGGCCCAGAAGGCCGGCAGGGAATCGATCATTGGGCCAACTGGTAAAGGGTTTCGCCATCCTTGACCATGCCCAGTTCGTGACGAGCCCGCTCTTCAACGGTCTCCATGCCTTTTTTCAATTCGCTGACTTCCGCGTCCATCACCCGGTTGCGCTCCAACAGGCCTTCGTTCTCGGCATGTTGTTCGGCGATCTGCTGTTTCAGCTCGGCGACCTGCGCCAGACTGCCATTGCCCACCCACAGGCGGTACTGCAGACCGGCCAGCAGCAAGAGCAAAACAAGAAACAACCAGTAAGGACTGCGCATCGAATATCAGGTATCCAGTGAAAAAAGACAGCCACGCATAATGTTGCAGCATCTGATAGCACGAAGCCTGGAAAGATCCAGGCTTGTGCTTAAGGCATCAGATTAGTGGCAAATCCATCGCTGTCACGACTTTTCCGACACAATCCGGTGTCCTTTGATCAGGTTGCGCTTAACCGCGGAACTCGGCACGGCCGTTGTACTTGGCCTTGCCGTTCAACTGCTCTTCGATACGCAGCAGTTGGTTGTACTTGGAAACGCGGTCGGAGCGGCACAGCGAACCGGTCTTGATCTGGCCAGCCGAGGTGCCCACAGCCAGGTCGGCAATGGTCGAATCTTCGGTTTCGCCGGAGCGGTGCGAGATCACGGCGGTGTAGCCGGCAGCCTTGGCCATCTGGATGGCTTCCAGGGTTTCGGTCAGGGTGCCGATCTGGTTGAACTTGATCAGGATCGAGTTGGCGATCTTTTTATCGATGCCTTCTTTGAGGATCTTGGTGTTGGTCACGAACAGGTCGTCGCCCACCAGCTGAGTCTTCTCGCCGATCTTGTCGGTGAGGATTTTCCAGCCGGCCCAGTCGGATTCGTCCAGACCGTCTTCGATGGAGATGATCGGGTAACGCTCGGTCAGACCTTTGAGGTAGTCGGCGAAACCTTCAGCAGTGAACACCTGGCCTTCGCCGGACAGGTTGTACTTGCCGTCTTCGTAGAACTCGCTCGCGGCGCAGTCCAGCGCCAGGGTCACGTCGGTGCCCAGCTTGTAACCGGCATTGGCCACGGCTTCGGAGATCACTTTCAGTGCATCTTCGTTGGACGCCAGATTCGGCGCGAAACCGCCTTCGTCGCCAACGGCGGTGCTCAGGCCACGGGCCTTCAGCACAGCTTTCAAGTGATGGAAAATCTCGGTGCCCATGCGCAGACCTTCCGAGAAGGACTTGGCGCCGACTGGCTGAACCATGAATTCCTGGATGTCGACGTTGTTATCGGCGTGCTCGCCACCGTTGATGATGTTCATCATCGGGACCGGCATCGAGTACACACCCGGGGTGCCGTTGAGGTTGGCGATGTGTGCGTACAGCGGCAGATCCTGATCCTGCGCAGCTGCCTTGGCCGCAGCCAGGGACACGGCGAGGATGGCGTTGGCGCCCAGGGTCGCTTTGTTTTCGGTACCGTCGAGCTTGATCATCGCTTGGTCGAGGGCTTTCTGGTCGCTCGGGTCGGTGCCCAGCAGCAGATCGCGGATCGGACCGTTGATGTTGGCTACCGCCTTGAGCACGCCCTTGCCCAGGTAACGGCTCTTGTCGCCATCACGCAGCTCGAGCGCTTCACGCGAGCCAGTGGATGCACCGGACGGCGCGCAGGCGCTGCCGATGATGCCGTTGTCGAGAAGCACGTCCGCTTCCACGGTGGGATTGCCACGGGAGTCGAGAACTTCACGACCTTTGATGTCGACGATTTTTGCCATTGTTGTAAACACTCCAAAGTTGACGAAAACGACGCAGCTAGAGGAAATCTTTATCGTCGGCAAGCGAAGTACAGCGGGCAGACTTGCAGACGACAACGCTCACGCCCGAGGGCATGAGCGACAAATCGTGCGGTACTTTACCGGAGAATCGAGCGTTACGCGGTTTCTACCGTCGGAAAACTCTTCACCAGTTCGTCCAGAGCCTTGAGCTGGGCCAGGAATGGCTCCAGTTTGTCCAGACGCAAGGCGCAAGGGCCGTCGCATTTGGCGTTGTCCGGATCCGGATGCGCTTCGAGGAACAGACCCGCCAGCGACTGGCTCATGCCGGCCTTGGCCAGATCGGTGACCTGCGCACGGCGACCGCCGGCGGAGTCGGAACGACCGCCGGGCATTTGCAACGAGTGGGTCACGTCGAAGAACACCGGGTATTCGAACTGCTTCATGATGCCGAAGCCGAGCATGTCGACCACGAGATTGTTGTAGCCGAAGCTCGAACCACGCTCGCAGAGGATCAACTGATCGTTACCGGCTTCCACGCACTTGTTCAGGATGTGTTTCATTTCCTGAGGCGCGAGGAACTGGGCTTTCTTGATGTTGATCACGGCATTGGTCTTGGCCATCGCGACAACCAGATCGGTCTGGCGCGACAGGAAGGCCGGCAGCTGAATGATGTCGCAGACTTCAGCGACGACCGCAGCCTGATCCGGCTCGTGGACGTCGGTGATGATCGGCACGCCGAAGGCTTGCTTGATGTCCTGGAAGATGCGCATGCCCTCTTCCAGGCCAGGACCGCGATACGAAGTCACAGAAGACCGGTTGGCCTTGTCGAAGCTGGCCTTGAACACGTAAGGGATACCGAGTTTTTCGGTGACCTTCACGTACTCTTCGCAAACCTGCATGGCCATGTCACGGCTTTCCAGCACGTTCATGCCGCCGAACAGCACCATGGGTTTGTCGTTGGCAATCTCGATGTCGCCGACGCGGATGATCTTCTGTGCCATCGGGTTACGCCTTCTTCTGGTGTTGAGCCAACGCGGCTTTGACGAAACCGCTGAACAGCGGATGGCCGTCGCGTGGCGTCGAGGTGAACTCAGGGTGGAACTGGCAGGCGACGAACCATGGATGATCCGGCGCTTCAACCACTTCGACCAGCGCAGCATCGGCGGAGCGACCGGAAATCTTCAGGCCGGCTTCGATGATCTGCGGCAGCAGGTTGTTGTTCACTTCGTAACGGTGACGGTGACGCTCGACAATCACGTCCTTGCCGTAGCAATCGTGCACTTTGGAGCCCGGCTCGAGCAGGCACTCCTGCGCGCCGAGGCGCATGGTGCCGCCCAGATCGGACGCTTCGGTACGCACTTCGACAGCGCCGGTGGCGTCTTCCCACTCGGTGATCAGACCGACCACCGGATGGCCGCTGGCCCGATCGAACTCGGTGGAGTTGGCGTCTTTCCAGCCCAGTACGTTACGGGCGAATTCGATGACCGCCACTTGCATGCCGAGGCAGATGCCGAGGTACGGAACCTTGTTTTCGCGAGCGTACTGAACGGCAGTGATCTTGCCTTCCACGCCACGCAGACCGAAGCCGCCCGGCACCAGAATCGCGTCGACACCTTCGAGCAGCGCAGTGCCCTGGTTCTCGATGTCTTCGGAATCGATGTAGCGCAGGTTGACCTTGGTGCGGTTGCTGATGCCGGCATGACTCATCGCTTCGATCAGCGACTTGTACGCGTCGAGCAGTTCCATGTACTTGCCGACCATGGCGATGGTCACTTCGTGTTCCGGGTTCAGCTTGGCATCGACCACTGCGTCCCACTCGGACAGATCGGCGCTGCCGCACTGCAGACCGAAACGCTCGACGACGAAATCGTCCAGGCCCTGCGAGTGCAGGATGCCCGGGATCTTGTAGATGGTATCGGCGTCTTCCAGCGCGATTACCGCACGCTCTTCAACGTTGGTGAATTGCGCGATCTTGCGACGCGAGGACACATCGATCGGGTGATCGGAGCGGCACACCAGCACGTCTGGCTGCAGACCGATCGAGCGCAGTTCCTTGACGGAGTGCTGGGTCGGTTTGGTCTTGGTTTCGCCAGCGGTGGCGATGTACGGCACCAGCGTCAGGTGCATCAGCATCGCGCGCTTGGCGCCGACTTCGAAACGCAACTGGCGGATGGCTTCGAGGAATGGTTGCGACTCGATGTCACCGACGGTGCCACCGATTTCAACCATCGCCACGTCAGCGTCACCGGCACCTTTGATGATGCGACGTTTGATTTCGTCGGTGATGTGCGGGATCACCTGGATGGTTGCACCCAGGTAGTCGCCACGGCGCTCTTTGCGCAGCACGTGCTCGTAGACACGGCCGGTGGTGAAGTTGTTGTTCTGGGTCATGGTCGTGCGGATGAACCGCTCGTAGTGCCCCAGATCCAGATCGGTCTCGGCGCCGTCGTGGGTGACGAACACTTCACCGTGCTGGAACGGACTCATGGTGCCTGGATCGACGTTGATGTACGGATCCAGCTTCAGCATGGTGACCTTAAGCCCCCGCGCCTCCAGGATAGCCGCCAATGAAGCCGAGGCAATGCCTTTCCCCAATGAAGAAACAACACCGCCCGTGACGAATATGTAGCGCGTCATGAAAAACCCTAGAAGTCTGCGTTAAAGCGGAACGAGCCGCCGGGGAAAGCGAAGGAAGGCCGAAGCCCCCGATCACCTGCATTAATCACAGTGCACCTTTCGAAAAAACCGCCGCGTTGTGACAGACCGGTAGATGAAACACCGGTACGTTGCTCGCTACACATTTTTTGGAATCGCCCAGCAAAGACTGCTTGGTAATCGGCAACTCCTGCAATTCAGGCGAATCCACAGAAGTTGTATCAAGAAGGGAGCGTAGTCTACCGGAATGCTCCTTTCAGCTCAAACCTTGATCTTCGTCTGTTGGCTGCCAGTGCAATGTCCAGCCTTCGTCCATCTGACCATCAAGACCCGGCAGGTTCGCCACGGCGAGCAATTCTTCGCCACGAAACAGCAGCGGCAATCTGCCACGCACGAAGGCCGGGACCGCGCGCTCGTTGAGCAGACGCTTGAGATCACGGCTGCCGCGCTCGGCCAGTTGCATGACCTCACCGCCTTGCCGATAGGCAATACGCAAAGGCCCGGATGGAGCTTGCCCGTGGAGCATGACGCGTCCGTTATCCGGCAAGCGTAGCGCTGAAGTCGGGGTCTGCCAGTCGGCGCCGATCACTGGCGCGCCCAACCAATTGCCGCTCAGCCACCAGACGCGACCGACGCTGCGGTGCAGCTCTCCGTCGGCCAGACGCCAGATCGGAGAAGCGTCGGCGCCGGCATTGCACAGCGTTGTCCAACCCGGCCAATGGTCAGCATCTGGCAGCCGGGTCAATGGTTCGAGCCAGTGGCTGAGGGCATTTCGCTGGCGCGCGTCAGACAATGCCATCAATGGTGTCAGCTCCAGCGATGGCACACCCAGCCAAGCGAATTCATGGGGCGTTTCGGCTTGTGCGAGATCGATCTGCGCCAGCTCATCGAGCAAGCCCTGCGCCTCACGCAGATGCGCAGCCGTGCGCGCCATGCTGGCCTGCGCTTGCGGCCAGCGCTCGGTGAGAACCGGCATGACTTGATGGCGCAAATAGTTGCGCGAAAACTGCCGGTCTTGGTTCGACGGGTCTTCGATCCAGCGCAACTGATGCGCCTGTGCATAACCTTCCAGCTCAGCACGGCTGACATCCAGCAACGGTCGAACCAGCATGCCCTGCCCCACTGGGCGCTGCTGCGGCATCGCCCCGAGCCCGCGTACACCGGTACCGCGCAACAGCCGAAACAGCAGCGTTTCCGCTTGGTCATCGCGGTGCTGGCCAGTCAGCAACACGTCATTGCTCTGCGTCAGCGAACTGAACGCGGCATAACGCGCATCCCGCGCCGCCCGCTCCAGGCTCGCCCCGCCCTTTACGGTCACCCGCTTCACTTGCAACGGCACGCCCAGCGCATTACAGACGGCCTGGCAATGTTGCGGCCATGCATCGGCCGCAGCCTGAAGGCCGTGGTGGATATGAATGGCGCTGAGCGCAGGGAGGGATTCGGTGTTCGCCAGAGTGGCGAGCAGATGCAGGAGGACGGTGGAATCGAGGCCACCGGAGAAGGCGATGCGCCAGTGAGCGGCGTGGCGCCAAGGCTCAAGGTTCAGCAGAAGACGGGATGGCAAATCAATCGGGGACTGGCCCATATCTGCACCTTTGCCTGGTCCTCTGTGGGAGCGAGCCTGCTCGCGAAAGCGATTTGACATTCAACAATTTCGTCGACTGTCATACCGGTTTCGCGAGCAGGCTCGCTCCCACAGTGATAGCACGCGTCTGATTAGAGACCGTAGCTCATCAGGCGATCGTAACGGCGCTTGAGCAGCGCTTCGTTATCGAACTGCTTGAGCATCGCCAGTTGCGAGCTCAGTTCGGCGCGGATCGAAGCGGCGGCAGCAGCCGGATCACGGTGGGCGCCGCCCAGTGGCTCGCTGATCACTTTGTCGACGATACCCAGGCCTTTCAAACGCTCAGCGGTGATGCCCATTGCTTCAGCGGCATCCGGTGCTTTCTCGGCGGTCTTCCACAGGATCGATGCGCAACCTTCCGGCGAGATCACCGCGTAGGTCGAATATTGCAGCATGTTCAATTGATCGCAGACGCCGATGGCCAGTGCGCCGCCGGAACCACCTTCACCAATTACAGTGGCGATGATCGGAGTCTTCAGACGCGCCATCACCCGCAGGTTCCAGGCAATCGCTTCGCTCTGGTTGCGCTCTTCAGCGTCGATGCCGGGGTAGGCACCCGGGGTGTCGATGAAAGTCAGGATAGGCATCTTGAAGCGCTCGGCCATCTCCATCAGACGGCAGGCCTTGCGGTAGCCTTCCGGACGCGGCATACCGAAGTTGCGGCGAACTTTCTCACGCACTTCACGGCCCTTCTGGTGGCCGATGATCATCACCGGCTGGTCTTCCAGACGGGCGATACCGCCAACGATGGCAGCGTCGTCGGAGAAGTGACGGTCGCCGTGCAGTTCGTCGAACTCGGTGAAGATGTGCTCGATGTAATCGAGGGTGTAAGGGCGTTTCGGGTGACGCGCCAGGCGTGCGATCTGCCAGCTGGTCAGCTTGCCGAAGATGTCTTCGGTCAGCGTCTTGCTCTTGTCCTGCAGGCGGGAGATCTCATCGCCGATATTCAGCGAATTGTCATTACCGACCAAGCGCAACTCTTCGATCTTGGCTTGCAGGTCGGCGATCGGCTGTTCGAAATCTAGAAAATTCGGGTTCATAGGCGTCCGTCTTGGGTCGTGTCCCAAGTGAGCTTGGGCCGGCCGGTTGTCTATTCGCGCCCTACCTTAAGGGAGAGGCGCGCTGAGGTCGAGATTAAAAATTCAGGTTGTGGGCAAGCGCAATGATGGCACTTGCCGGTCAACGGTATTGGAGGAAGACGTTGTCTCGCCCGAACTGGTCACGCAGGGCTTGAATCAAGGTATCCGCCGGGTCGATCCGCCAGGTCTCGCCGAACTGCAGCAAGGTCTTCGCATCCGGGCTGGTGTACTCCATGGTCACCGGGCACGCGCCGCGATGACGCTTGAGCAGTTCGCCCAACCAGCGTAGCTGATCGCCTTTCAGATCCTGGGTGTGCAGCTTCAGGCGCAGGCTCTCGGCCAGATTGGTGCGCGCATCTTCCATGCTCATCACGCGCTTGACCCGCAGGCGCAGACCGCCAGAGAAGTCGTCATTGCTGACTTCGCCTTCGACCACCACCATCGCGTCGGTCTGCAGCAGCGACTGCGCCGAATGGAACGCATCGGCAAACAGCGACGCTTCGATCCGTCCGGAGCGGTCGTCGAGGGTGATGAAGCCCATCTTGTCGCCCTTCTTGTTCTTCATCACCCGCAGGGCAATGATCATCCCCGCCACCGTCTGCGTATCGCGCGCCGGTTTCAGGTCGATGATGCGCTGACGGGCGAAGCGGCGGATTTCGCCTTCGTATTCGTCGATCGGGTGACCGGTCAGGTACAGGCCCAGGGTGTCTTTTTCACCCTTGAGGCGTTCCTTTAGGGTCAGTTCCTTGGCTTTGCGATGAGACGCGTAAACGTCGGCGTCTTCTTCGACGAACAAGCCGCCAAACAGGTCGGCGTGGCCACTGTCGTGGGTCCGCGCAGTCTGCTCGGCCGCCTTGATCGCCTCTTCCATCGCCGCCAGCAGTACCGCGCGGTTACGGTCGATGTTGGCTTGATAGGCCTTTTGTTCGTCGTGGAAATACGGGCCGAGGCGATCCAGCGCGCCGCTGCGAATCAAGCCATCAAGAGTTCGTTTGTTGATGCGCTTGAGGTCGACCCGCGCGCAGAAATCGAACAGATCCTTGAACGGACCGGCCTGACGCGCTTCGGTGATCGCTTCCACCGGACCTTCACCGACGCCTTTGATCGCGCCGAGGCCGTAAACGATGCGGCCGTCGTCGTTCACCGTGAACTTGAACTCCGAAGTGTTCACGTCCGGCGCGTCGAGGCGCAGCTTCATCGTCCGCACTTCCTCGATCAAGGTCACGACCTTGTCGGTGTTGTGCATATCCGCCGAAAGTACCGCGGCCATGAACGGCGCCGGGTAGTGAGCTTTCAGCCAAGCGGTCTGGTACGACACCAGGCCGTAAGCGGCGGAGTGGGACTTGTTGAAGCCGTAACCGGCGAATTTCTCCACCAGGTCGAAAATGTTACCGGCAAGATCCGCGTCGATCCCGTTGGTCGCGCAGCCCTCGATGAAGCCGCCGCGCTGCTTGGCCATTTCTTCGGGCTTTTTCTTACCCATCGCCCGACGCAGCATGTCCGCACCGCCGAGGGTGTAACCGGCCATGACCTGGGCAATCTGCATCACCTGTTCCTGATACAGGATGATGCCGTAAGTCGGCGCCAGTACCGGCTTGAGACCGTCGTACTGGTAGTCCGAGTGCGGATAGGCCAGTTCGGCGCGACCGTGCTTACGGTTGATGAAGTCGTCCACCATGCCCGATTGCAGCGGACCGGGACGGAACAGTGCAACGAGTGCGATCAAGTCTTCCAGGCAGTCGGGCTTGAGCTTTTTGATCAGCTCTTTCATGCCCCGGGATTCAAGCTGGAACACCGCCGTGGTTTCGGCTTTTTGCAGCAACTGATAGGTCGGCTTGTCGTCGAGCGGGATAAAGGCGATATCCAGCGGCGGCTCGTTGACCTTGGCGCGGTCACGGTTGATGGTCTTGAGCGCCCAGTCGATGATCGTCAGGGTACGCAGGCCGAGGAAGTCGAACTTCACCAGACCGGCGGCCTCAACGTCGTCCTTGTCGAACTGGGTCACCAGACCGTCACCGGCCTCGTCGCAATAGATCGGCGAGAAATCGGTCAATTTGGTCGGCGCGATCACCACACCACCGGCGTGCTTGCCGACGTTACGCACCACGCCCTCAAGCTTGCGCGCCATCTCCCAGATTTCCGCCGCTTCTTCATCGACCTTGATGAAGTCGCGCAGGATCTCTTCCTGCTCGTAGGCTTTTTCCAGGGTCATGCCGACTTCGAACGGAATCATCTTCGACAGACGATCCGCCAGGCCATAGGACTTGCCCTGCACCCGCGCCACGTCACGGACCACAGCCTTGGCGGCCATGGAACCGAAGGTGATGATCTGGCTCACCGCGTTGCGGCCATATTTCTCGGCCACGTAATCGATCACCCGGTCACGACCGTCCATGCAGAAGTCGACGTCGAAGTCGGGCATGGAGACCCGTTCCGGGTTGAGGAAACGTTCGAACAGCAGGTCATATTCCAGCGGGTCGAGGTCGGTGATCTTCTGTACGTAAGCCACCAGCGAACCGGCACCCGACCCACGGCCCGGACCTACCGGCACGCCGTTGTTCTTGGCCCACTGGATAAAGTCCATCACGATCAGGAAGTAACCGGGGAAGCCCATCTGGATGATGATATCCAGCTCGAAATTCAAGCGGTCGACGTAGACCTGACGCTTGGCTTCGTAGTCTTCAGTAGTGTCTTTGGGCAGCAGCACAGCCAAGCGTTCTTCGAGACCTTCGAAGGAGACCTTGCGGAAATATTCGTCGATGGTCATGCCATCGGGAATCGGGAAGTTGGGCAGGAAGTGTGTGCCCAGCTTCACTTCGATGTTGCAGCGCTTGGCGATCTCGACGGTGTTTTCGATGGCGTCGGGAATATCGCTGAACAGCTCGAGCATTTCCTCGGCGCTTTTCAGGTATTGCTGATCGCTGTAATTCTTCGAACGACGCGGGTCATCGAGGGCGCGGCCCTCACCGATGCACACACGAGTTTCGTGGGCGGCGAAGTCTTCCTGCTTGATGAAACGCACATCGTTGGTCGCCACCAGCGGTGCGCCAAGCTTGTCGGCCAGTGCCACGGCGCCGTGCAGCTGTTCTTCATCGTTGGGGCGGTTGGTGCGCTGGATTTCCAGATAGAAGCGATCCGGGAACACCGCCATCCACTCGCGCGCCAGCGCTTCGGCTTCCGCCGGATTGCCGCCGATCATGGCCATGCCGATCTCGCCTTCTTTGGCGGCGGACAGCATGATCAAACCTTCGTTGGCCTCGGCCACCCACTCGCGCTCGACGATGACCATGCCGTTGCGCTGGCCTTCGATGAAGCCACGCGAGATCAATTCGGTGAGATTGCGATAACCCTGAGCGTTCATCACCAGCAGGCTGAGGCGGCTCAGCGGTGCATCCGGGTCCTTGTTCGCCAGCCACAGGTCGGCGCCGCAGATCGGCTTGATGCCGGCGCCCATGGCGTTTTTATAGAACTTGACCAGGGAACACATGTTGTTCTGGTCGGTGACCGCGACCGCCGGCATGTTCATGGCGGTCAGCGCCTTGACCAGCGGCTTGATCCGCACCAGCCCGTCGACCAGGGAGTATTCAGTGTGCAGGCGTAGATGAACGAATGAAGCCGGCATAGTGATCCTGTCCAGTTACATAGAGACAACGAGGCCCGGATTGTACCGGGCCTCGAATAAAACATCAGCCTTGCGCCTAAACCTGCGTCAGGCTTTCCCGCGCCTCGTAAGCCAGGCGTACCGGGGCGAAAGAGCGGCGGTGAATCGGCGTCGGGCCGAGCCGCGCCAGTGCTTCCAGATGAACGGGCGTCGGGTAGCCTTTATGGCCGCCGATGCCGTAGCCCGGGTAGATCAATTCGAATGCCGCCATTTCGCGGTCACGGCTGACCTTGGCCAGAATCGACGCCGCCGCGATCGCCGGCACCTTGCCGTCGCCCTGAATCACCGCCTCGGCACGCATCGGCAGATGCGGGCAGCGGTTACCGTCGATCATCGCCAGTTTCGGCTGAATGTGCAGACCGGCAACCGCGCGCTGCATGGCCAGCATGGTCGCGTGGAGGATATTCAGATCGTCGATTTCTTCGACTTCGGCGCGAGCGATGCACCAGCTCAGCGCCTTTTCGCAGATCTCGTCATAGAGCTTTTCGCGCTTGGCTTCGGTGAGTTTTTTCGAATCGTCGAGGCCGAGGATCGGCCGGTTCGGATCGAGAATCACTGCCGCCGTCACCACCGCACCGCACAACGGACCACGACCGACTTCATCAACACCAGCGACCAGTTCTTCGACTTCGGCTACCAGAGTGAAATCCAGACCCATTTGCATGCTTGTCTTGCTCATTGTGTTTTGCCGATCAGGTCAAGGACGGCTTGCGCCGCCTGATTGGAAGCATCGCGCCGCAGCGTGCGGTGGATCTCGTCGAAGCCGCGGGTCTGTTCATCACCGCCATCGATCAATGGCGACAGCGTCTGCGCCAACGCCTCGACAGTCGCATCATCCTGCAACAACTCCGGCACCAGCAAGCGCTGAGCGAGCAAGTTGGGCAGCGACACGTATGGGCTTTTGACCATACGCTTGAGAATCCAGAATGTCAGCGGCGCCAACCGATACGCCACCACCATCGGCCGCTTGTACAGCAGCGCTTCAAGGGTAGCAGTGCCGGAGGCGATCAACACGGCGTTGCACGCGGCGAGGGCCAAGTGGGATTTACCGTCGAGCAAGGTTACCGGCAAATCCCGGCCAGCAAGCAAGGCCTCGAGTTGCACCCGGCGTTCCGGGTTTGCACAAGGAATGACAAAGCGCACGCCCGGACGCATGCCGCGCAGACGTTCGGCGGTGTCGAGGAACAGCGCACCGAGGCGACTGACTTCCCCGCCACGGCTGCCCGGCATCAGCGCTACCAGCGGACCGTCGGCCAAGCCTAGTTCGGTGCGTGCAGCGGCGCGGTCGGCTTGCAGCGGAATGGTATCGGCCAAGGTGTGACCGACGAAACGCACCGGCACGCCTTTCTCTTCGTAGAATTTCGCCTCGAACGGCAACAGGGTCAGCATCAGATCGCAGCCTTCGCGGATCTTCAGCACCCGCTTCTGCCGCCACGCCCATACCGACGGGCTGACGTAATGCACGGTCTTGATCCCGGCCTGACGCAGCTTGAGTTCGATATTGAGGTTGAAATCCGGCGCATCGATGCCGATGAACACGTCCGGCTTCGCGGCGATCAGTGTGGCAATCAGCTCTTTGCGGCGTTTGAGTAACTCACGCAGCCGACCGAGGACCTCCACCAGCCCCATGACCGACAGGCGCTCCATGGGAAAGTACGAGGTCAGGCCTTCAGCCTGCATCAGCGGACCGCCGACGCCGATGAACTCGACTGTCGGGTGCTGAGTCTTGAGCGCGCGCATGAGGCCGGCGCCGAGAATGTCACCGGAAGCCTCACCCGCCACCAGCGCGATACGCAGACTGGCCATGATCAGCGGGTGATGCCGCGAGTCGACGCCTGGATCGAATCGCGGAACACGGCGACTTCAGGGAACTGCGCAGACGGCTCGGCCAGCTCGGCCAGCGCCTGCTCGACCGTCAGGCCCTGCCGATAGACCGTCTTGTAAGCACGACGCAAGGCGTGGATCGCGTCTTCGCTGAAACCGCGACGGCGCATGCCTTCGAAGTTCATGCTGCGCGCTTCGGCCGGGTTGCCGAATACGGTGACGAACGCCGGAACGTCCTTGCCGATCGCCGTGCCCATGCCGGAAAAGCTGTGGGCGCCGATGTGGCAGTACTGGTGCACCAGGGTGAAACCGGAGAGGATCGCCCAGTCGTCAACGTGTACATGCCCGGCCAACGCAGTGTTGTTGACCAGAATGCAGTGATTGCCGATGACGCTGTCATGGCCGATGTGGGCATAGGCCATGATCAGGTTGTGATCACCCAGTGTGGTTTCCGAACGGTCCTGCACGGTGCCACGGTGAATGGTCACGCCTTCGCGGATGACGTTGTGGTCGCCGATCACCAGGCGGGTTTCCTCGCCTTTGTACTTCAGATCCGGGGTGTCTTCGCCTACCGAAGAAAACTGGTAGATGCGATTGTTTTTACCAATGCGGGTCGGCCCCTTGAGGATCACGTGCGGCCCGATCACGGTACCCTCGCCGATTTCCACACCTGCGCCGATGATCGACCACGGGCCGACCTCGACGCCGTCAGCCAGAACGGCGGACGGATCGATGATTGCGCGAGGGTCAATCAAACTCATACTTTCTGTTCCGCGCAGATGATTTCTGCCGAGCAGACCGGCTTGCCGTCCACCGAAGCCTGGCATTCGAACTTCCAGATCTTGCGCTTGCAGCTGATGAAAGTCGCTTCAAGGATCAACTGATCGCCCGGCTTGACTGGCTGGCGGAAGCGCAGCTTGTCGGAACCGACGAAGTAATACAGGGTGCCGTCGGCCGGTTTGACGTCGAGCATCTTGAAACCGAGGATCCCGGCAGCCTGAGCCATCGCTTCGATGATCAGCACGCCCGGCATGATTGGATGCGCAGGGAAGTGACCATTGAAGAACGGTTCATTGATGCTGACATTCTTGTAGGCGCGAATTCGCTTGCCTTCAGTGTCCAGTTCCACCACCCGGTCCACCAGCAGGAACGGGTAACGGTGAGGCAGGTATTCGCGAATCTCGTTGATGTCCATCATTTCAGGGGAAAGCCTATGTAAAGATTGGGAGCGCGACTGACGCGCACTCCTCTAGCAAATCAAGGAGGCAGTCCAGAGGCTGTGCACACTTGATATGGAAATGGTATCAGCCATCAGATGAAGCATTACCGTCAGGGGTCACTTCCCCAACGCGCTTTTCCAGCTGTTTCAACCGTCGCGCGATGTCATCGAGCTGACGGATTCGGGCCGCGCTTTTGCGCCATTCGGCCGCCGGTTGCATGGCTGTGCCGGAAGAATAGGCGCCCGGCTCGGTAATCGAGTGAGTCACCATGGTCATCCCGGTCAGGAAAACGTTGTCGCAAATATCAATGTGGCCGACCAGACCAACACCGCCGGCGAGCATGCAGTGCTTGCCGATCTTGGTGCTGCCGGAAATGCCAACGCACGCAGCCATGGCGGTGTGATCACCGACCTGGACGTTGTGCGCGATCTGAATCTGGTTGTCGAGCTTCACACCGTTGCCAATCACCGTATCGGCCAGAGCGCCGCGGTCGATGGCGGTGTTCACGCCAATCTCGACATCGTCGCCGATGGTCACGCCACCGATCTGGGCGATTTTCTGCCAGACACCTTTTTCGTTGGCGAAGCCGAACCCCTCACCGCCGATCACTGCGCCGGACTGAATAACCACACGCTTGCCGATGCGCACATCGTGATAGAGCGTGACGCGCGGAGCCAGCCAGCCGCCTTCACCGATTTCGCTGCGCGCGCCGACTACGCAATGCGCGCCCAGCGTGACCTGTGCAGCGATGCGTGCACCGGCTTCGATCACCACGAACGGACCGATGCTGGCACTTGGATCAACCACTGCGTCCGCCGCGATCACCGCTGTCGGATGAATCCCGCCAGCCGCTTTTGGCTTTGGATCGAACAGATGCGAGATGCGTGCGTAGGCCAGGTAAGGATCCGGCACCACCAAGGCATTACCGGCGAAACCTTCGGCGTCGGCTTCCTTGAGCAGCAGTGCAGCTGCCTGAGAACCGGCCAGGTATTTGCGGTATTGGGGATTTGCCAGAAAGCTCAACTGAGCTGGGCCAGCCTCTTGCAAAGTGGCTAGCCCAGTAATTTGCGTCTCGGGGTCGCCACGCAGGGTGGCGCCGAGGTGCTCGGCCAACTGGCCGAGCCTGATAGTCACGGTCATGGGTTACTTCAGCTGATTCATGCGCTCGATAACCTGGCGCGTGATGTCGTACTGAGGTTTGACATCGATGACTGCGCCACGCTCGAACACCAGGTCAAAACCACCTTTCTTGATGACTTCTTCCACGGCACTGTCCAGTTTCGGCTTCAGTTGCTTGAGCATTTCACGGTCGGCAACGGCTTTGGCTTCATTCAGTTCCTTGGACTGGAACTGGAAGTCACGAGCCTTTTGCTTGAATTCCAGCTCCAGACGCTCACGCTCGCCCTGCTGCATTTTGTCGCCACCGGCCATCAGACGGTCCTGAATGCCTTTGGCGCTGCTTTCCAGGGTTTTCAGCTTGGTCAGTTGCGGACCGAACTTCTTCTCTGCATCCACCGCGTACTTCTTCGCCGCGTCGGATTCCAGCAGAGCCATCTGATAGTTCAGCACGGCAATTTTCATGTCGGCGAACGCCGGGCCTGCCACCAGTACGGAGGCCAGGAGAACCAATTGAGTCAACTTACGCACGATGCACTCCTACAAAATCCATTGTCGTTATCTTGGGTCAGACGCTTAGAACGTCTGGCCGAGGGAGAATTGGAACACTTGAGTTTCAGCGTCATCCGGTTTCTTGATCGGCATCGCCAGGGCGAAGCTCAACGGCCCCAGTGCGGTGACCCAGGTCACGCCGACACCGACGGAACTGGCCATGTTGCTCAGACTGATGTCGTTGCACTTGGTGTTGGACGACGAACCATTGGCGTTCGTAGTGTCCTTGCACTGCGAGTCAAACACGTTACCGACATCCCAGAAGACCGAAGTACGCAGGGAACGCTGATCCTTGACGAATGGCAGCGGGAACAGGACTTCCACGCCACCCTGGATCAGGACGTTACCACCAAACGGCAGCGGATCCTGGTCCGGGTCTGCAATAGTGCCCGGGTTGTTGCCACGGCTCGGCGTACTGCGCGGGCCGAGGGTGCTGTCCTTGAAGCCACGAACCGAGTTGAAACCACCGGCATAGTAGTTTTCATAGAACGGCAGACCATCGGTCGAACCGTAGCCATCGCCATAACCGAGTTCGGAGTGCAGGCGCAGTGTGTAGTTTTCGGTGATCGGCTGGAACAGCTGACCACGGTAGTCAAGTTTGAAGAACGACAGGTCGCTTCCAGGAATGGTGGTTTCCAGGGTCAGGCTCTGGGAACGACCACGGGTCGGCAACACGCCTTTGTTCAGGGTCGACTCGGACCAACCGGCCGAGGCCTTGAAGTTCAGGTAGTTATCGCCTTCTTTCTCGACGAAGTCGAAAATCTCGTCAACGGTATAGCGACCGGTATTGATCTTGTCCTGCTGGGCAGACAGACCGAAGGTCAGACGCGAAGTCTCACTGATCGGGTAGCCGACGTTGACGCCCGCACCGAGGCTGTCTACCGCATAGCTGGAAATATCGGCATCGAGTTCATCGTAGTCGGTGGTGCGATAGAACGCGTTGTAACCCAGGCTCACGCCGTCGGCGGTCCAGTAGGGGTCAACGTAGCCGAAGTTGTAGCGGCTCTGGTATTCGCTGCGGGTCAGGCCGATGCTGACGCGGTTACCGGTACCCAAGAAGTTGTTCTGGGTGATCGAACCACCGAGGATCAGACCGGCGCTCTGGGCGAAACCAACGCTGGCGGTGATCGAACCGGAAGCCTGTTCTTCAACGGCGTAGTTCACATCAACCTGGTCGTCGACGCCAGGCACCGCCGGGGTTTCAACGTTGACTTCCTTGAAGAAGCCCAGGCGCTCCAGACGGGTCTTGGACTGGTCGATCAGGTAGGTCGAAGCCCAGCCACCTTCCATTTGACGCATTTCACGACGCAGCACTTCGTCCTCGGACTTGGTGTTGCCACGGAAATTGATGCGGTTTACGTAGGCACGCTTGCCCGGATCGACAGCGAAGAGGATGTCCACAGTGTGGTCATCATCGTGCGGCTGAGGCACGCCGTTGACGTTGGCGAAGGTGTAGCCCTCGTTACCCAGACGACGGGTGATCAGCTCGGAGGTGGTGGTCATCAGCTTGCGCGAGAACACCTGGCCCTTCTGCACGAGCAACAGCGACTTGATCTGGTCTTCAGGGACTTTCAGGTCACCGCTGAGCTTGACGTCACGAACGGTGTACTTCTCGCCTTCGGTGACGTTGACAGTAATGTAGACGTGCTTCTTGTCCGGGGTAATCGATACCTGGGTCGAAGCGATGTCCATGTTGATATAGCCGCGGTCCAGATAGTAGGAACGCAGACGCTCCAGGTCACCGGAAAGTTTTTCGCGGGCATATTTGTCATCGTTCTTGAAGAACGACAGCCAGTTGGTGGTTTTCAGTTCGAACAGGTCGGTCAGGTCTTCCTCAGGGAAAACCGTGTTGCCTACCACGTTGATGTGCTGAATGGCGGCAACGGTACCTTCGTTGATCTTCACCTTCAGACCCACGCGGTTACGCGGCTGCGAAACCACTTCGGTGTCGACGGTTGCCGAGTAGCGACCCTGGGCGACGTACTGACGTTGCAGTTCGTTACGCACACCCTCGAGGGTGGCGCGCTGGAAGATTTCGCCTTCGGCCAGACCGGATTGCTTGAGGCCTTTCATCAGGTCTTCAGTGGAAATCGCCTTGTTGCCTTCGATTTCGATACTGGCGACCGATGGACGCTCGACCACGGTGATGACCAGAACGTTGCCTTCGCGGCCCAGCTGGATATCTTGAAAGAAACCGGTTTTGAACAACGCACGAGTGGATTCCACCAGGCGACGATCATCCGCCTGCTCGCCGACGTTCAACGGCAAGGCACCAAAGACGCTACCCGCGGAGACCCGCTGGAGGCCATTGACGCGAATATCAGAGATAGTGAAGGACTCGGCGTGAACTTCGGCGATCATCAATACGGTGAGAACCGCAGTTAGCAGCAGACGTTTCATGAAGTCCTTTCTTATTCCAACTGGCAATAAACAAACTGCCGCAAAATGCGGCAGATTCGCAATTCAGCGAAGCGTTACAGTCGACCCAGATCGTTGACCAGAGCAAGCAACATCACCCCGACCACCAAACTGATACCGATCTGTATCCCCCAACCTTGCACCCGATCCGACAAGGGGCGACCACGCACCCACTCGATCAGATAAAACAACAAATGCCCCCCATCCAGTACAGGAATGGGCAGCAAATTCAGAACGCCCAGGCTAATACTCAGATAAGCAAGGAAATTCAGGAAATCAGCGACGCCCGACTGGGCAGAAGCGCCCGCCACTTTAGCAATGGTTATCGGTCCACTCAAGTTTTTTACCGAGAGCTCGCCGAACAGCATTTTCTTCAGTGAATCCAGCGTCAGAATGCTCATGGTCCAAGTGCGACGGGCACCCTCGCCAATCGCGGCCAGCGGGCCATAACTGACCTCGCGGATCATTTCTGGCGGCCAGTCGATGGCTTTGACGCCCGCGCCCAGATAACCGCTTGGCGATTTGCTTTCACCGCGCGCCGCCAAGGTCACAGGGACGTCGATTTGAGCATTGTCGCGCTCGATGCGCAGCATGATTTTGGTATCAGGACGCGTACGAACGGTATCAACCACCTGCTGCCAGTCACTCAGCGGCTGACCATCAAGAGCCAGCAAGCGATCGCCGGTTTTCAGCCCGGCGGCCTGGGCCGGACCTTTCGGGTCCAGCTCGGCAAGCACCGGCGGCAAGGCCGGACGCCAAGGACGAATGCCCAGCGAGCGGATCGGATCCGGCTCGTCGGCACCTTTTAGCCAGTTATCCAGTGCCAGCGTGCGGGGCGACTCAGCGGTCGAGCCCTGCTCGCGCACCAGCAATTGAATCGCACCGCTTTCACCGAGACGACGCACCAGTTGCAGATTGACCGCAGCCCAACCGGACGTTGGCTCGCCATCGATCGAGACGATCTCCTGACCCGCGTTCAGACCAGCCTTGGCGGCAATGCTGCCAGACTCGACCGCGCCGATGACCGGACGCACCTGCTCGCTGCCGAGCATCGCCAGCACCCAGAAAAACACCAGCGCCAGCAGGAAGTTGGCAATCGGGCCGGCAGCAACAATGGCGATACGCTGACGTACCGATTTGCGATTGAACGACTGATCAAGTTGATCAACCGGCACTTCGCCTTCGCGCTCGTCGAGCATCTTGACGTAGCCGCCCAGCGGAATCGCGGCGACCACGAACTCAGTGCCCTGCTTGTCATGCCAGCGCAGCAGCGGCATGCCGAAGCCCACGGAAAAACGCAGAACCTTGACGCCACAGCGACGCGCGACCCAGAAATGGCCGAATTCGTGGAAGGTGACCAGCACACCCAGGGCGATCAGGGTGCCGGCAATCATATAGAGCGCGCTCATCTACTTTCTCCGCAATCCTGTTCAGTGTCGCGTGTCGCCGTTGTGTTGCAAAAACTATCGGCCGTGCCGACTCAACCATTGCTCGGCCAGCAATCGCGCTTTCGCGTCCGCCGTAAATACGGCATCCAGATCGTTCAGCGCCACCACCGGCTCCAGATTCAAGACTTCCTCGATGATACTCGCGATTTCCAGGTAGCGAACCCGTCCGTCGAGAAACGCTGCAACCGCCACTTCATTGGCCGCGTTAAGCATCGCCGGCGCGCTGTCGCCGGCTTCGGCCGCCTGACGGGCCAAACGCAGGCAGGGGAAACGGCTTTCATCGGGCGCTTCGAAATCCAGTCGTGCAATGGCGAACAGATCAAGTGGCGCTACGCCGGAATCGATACGCTCCGGCCAGGCCAGGGCATTGGCGATCGGGGTGCGCATGTCGGGGTTGCCCAATTGCGCCAGCACCGAGCCATCGACGTAATCCACCAGAGAATGGATCACGCTCTGCGGATGGATCACTACTTCGACCTGAGCCGGCCTGGCGTCGAACAACCAGCAGGCTTCGATCAGTTCCAGGCCCTTGTTCATCATGCTCGCTGAATCCACGGAGATCTTGCGCCCCATGGACCAGTTCGGATGTGCACACGCCTGCTCAGGCGAAACATTCGCCAGCTCGGACATCGGTGTCTGCCGGAAAGGCCCGCCAGAGGCTGTCAGCAAAATCCGCCGCACACCCACCGAGCTCAAGCCGCGGGCGAAATCCGCTGGCATGCATTGAAAAATCGCATTGTGTTCGCTGTCGATCGGCAGCAGTACCGAACCGCTTTTGCGCACGGCCTGCATGAACAGAGCGCCGGACATCACCAGCGCTTCTTTATTGGCCAGCAGAATCTTCTTGCCCGCCTCGACCGCCGCCAGTGTCGGACGCAGCCCGGCCGCACCGACGATGGCCGCCATTACTGCATCGACTTCGGGCGCGGAGGCAACCTGACACAGGCCCTCCTCGCCTACCAGGACGCGAGTCGGCAAACCGGCTGCACGCAAGTCATCCTGCAAACCGCGCGCTGCGGCCACTTCAGGCACCACGGCAAACTGCGGCACATGACGCACGCACAACGCGAACAACTCAGTGAGGCGCGTGAAACCACTCAATGCGAAAACCTGATAACGCTCAGGATGACGCGCAATCACATCAAGGGTGCTCAGACCGATCGAACCGGTCGCACCCAACACCGTAATCTGCTGGGGACGACTCACGGTGCGGCCATCCAGAGCAATACGGCGAACACCGGAATGGCTGCGGTCAGGCTGTCGATGCGATCCAGCACGCCACCATGCCCGGGCAGCAGATTACTGCTGTCCTTGATGCCGGATTGGCGCTTGAACATGCTTTCGGTAAGGTCACCGACCACGGAAATGAAGACGATCACTGCCGCGCCGATCAGGCCTTTGAGCAGCTCGGCCACGGTCCAGTCGCGCACCAGCCCGACGATCGCAGTGATCACCAGACTCAGAGCCAGACCACCGTACACGCCTTCCCAGCTCTTGCCCGGGCTGACCTGCGGCGCGAGCTTGCGCTTGCCGAACTTGCGCCCGGAAAAGTAAGCACCGATGTCCGCACCCCAGACCAACACCATCACCGCCATGATCAACCAGTTACCCAGCGGGTACTGCTTGATCTGCACCAGACCCTGCCACGCAGGCAGCAGGATCAGCAGACCAATCAGCAGTTTGGTCGCCGCTGTGGACCAGTGCGCGCTGGAACGTGGATACGTCAGCACCAGATAAGTCGCAATCGCCCACCAGATCACCGATGCACCGAGCACCCAAGGCGCAAGGCCCGGCAGCACGTACATGACGAACAGCATCAAGGCGACCACGGCGGCAAAGCCGACGCGGAACGACTGTGCGGTGAAGCCGGCCAGACGCGCCCATTCCCACGCACCGAGACTGACTACCAGACCGATGAACAGCGCGAAGCCGGCACCTTTGAGCAGGAAAAACCCGCACAAGGCGATCGGCAGCAGGATCAGTGCAGTGATGATTCGTTGTTTAAGCATTAAACCCGGGCTCCAGCTTCGACCTGTTCGCTCGTTTTACCGAAGCGACGCTGGCGTGAAGCGAAATCGGCCAGCGCGGTGCGCATGGCGTCGTGTTTGAAGTCCGGCCAGAACAGGTCGGAGAAGTACAGCTCGGCGTAGGCCAGCTGCCACAGCAGGAAGTTGCTGATGCGATGCTCGCCACCGGTGCGGATGCACAGGTCAGGCAACGGCAGATCGCCGGTGGCCAGACAAGTCTGCAGCAGATCCGGGGTAATGTCCTCCGGGCGCAAATGCCCGGCCTGGACTTCACGCGCCAGACGCTGCGCGGCCTGAGCGATATCCCACTGGCCGCCATAGTTGGCGGCGATCTGCAGGACAAAGCGGTTGGCACCGACCGTCATGGCCTCGGCCTCGCGCATCGCCGCCTGAAGCTCAGGGTGGAAGCGCGAGCGATCGCCAATGATGCGCAGGCTGATGTTGTTGTCGTTGAGACGCTTGGCCTCACGACGCAGCGCCTTGAAGAACAGATCCATCAAGGCACTGACTTCATCGGCCGGGCGCTGCCAGTTTTCACTGGAGAAGGCGAACAGGGTCAGGACTTCGACCTTGGCCTCAGCGCACACCTCGATCACCGCCCGCACAGCATCCACGCCCGCTTTATGCCCGGCGACACCCGGCATAAAGCGTTTTTTCGCCCAGCGATTATTGCCATCCATGATGATCGCGACATGGCGCGGCACCGCGGACGGCGCAGTCTGCTTGGTCTTGTCCATTTAAAGCTCGACCCTTATACGGCCATCAGGTCTTTTTCTTTCTCGTCCGTGGCCTTGGTGATCTGGGCCTCGGATTCTTTGGTCAGCTTATCGATATCAGCGATGGCACGACGTTCTTCGTCTTCGCTGATTTCCTTGTCCTTGACCAGTTTCTTCAGCTCGCCCAAGGCATCACGACGGATGTTGCGCACAGCAACGCGCGCGTCTTCCGCTGCGCTGCGCGCCTGCTTGGTGAAACCTTTGCGCGTTTCCTCGGTGAGGGCCGGCATCGGGATCAGCAGCAACTCGCCCAGGTTGGTCGGGTTGAGGTTCAGCCCAGCGCTCTGGATCGCCTTGTCGACGGCAGCGAGCATGTTGCGCTCGAAGGCCACGACCTGCAGGGTGCGCGAATCTTTCACGGTGACGTTGGCAACGCCGCTCAGCGGAGTGTCAGTGCCGTAGTAAGGCACCATGACGCTGCCGAGGATGCTCGGGTGAGCCTTGCCGGTACGAATCTGGCCGAACGCGTGGTTCAGAGATTCCAGGGATTTCTGCATACGCGCTTGGGCGTCTTTCTTGATTTCGTTGATCATTGTTGGCCTTCCTCGATCAAAGTCCCTTCAGCGCCGCCGTGCACGATGTTCAGCAGGGCGCCGGGCTTGTTCATGTTGAATACGCGCAGCGGCATCTTGTGATCGCGGCACAGGCAGATGGCAGTCAGATCCATTACGCCCAGCTTGCGATCCAGTACTTCATCATAAGTCAGATGATCGAACTTCTCGGCATGCGGGTCTTTGAACGGGTCTGCGGTGTACACGCCATCAACCTTGGTGGCCTTGAGCACAACGTCGGCGTCGATTTCGATTGCACGCAGGCAGGCTGCCGAATCCGTAGTGAAGAACGGATTGCCGGTACCGGCCGCGAAGATCACGACGTCTTTGGAGTTCAGGTGACGCATGGCTTTGCGGCGATCGTAGTGATCGGTCACACCGACCATGGAGATGGCGGACATGACGATGGCCGAGATATTGGCACGTTCCAGCGCATCGCGCATGGCCAGGGCGTTCATCACAGTGGCCAGCATGCCCATGTGGTCGCCCGTGACCCGATCCATCCCGGCCTTGCTCAGGGCTTCGCCACGGAACAGGTTGCCACCGCCGATGACCAGACCGACCTGGACGCCGATGCCGACCAGCTGGCCGACTTCCAGCGCCATGCGATCCAGTACCTTCGGATCGATCCCGAACTCTTCCGAGCCCATCAGGGCCTCGCCGCTAAGCTTGAGTAGAATGCGTTTATAGCGAGCCTGATAACCACTGCCCTGCTGAGCCATTGCGAATCTCTCCTGCGGCGTATTTAAAATTCTTTGCGAGCTGTTTACAGCTGGCGTTCACTCTAGCTTGGCGCTGCTGCAGCGCCATCGGAACATGGCTTTGTAAGTCAGTTCCGGGTGGAAACCAAATAAAAAATTGGTACCCCATCTGAAAAGAGGCTGCGCGCGTTAGCGGGCAGCCTCTTTCGGGCGACAGTTGAAAAACCGTCTTATTGCTTGGCGGCAGCCAGCTGGGCAGCAACTTCTTCAGCGAAGTTGTCGACCGGCTTCTCGATGCCTTCGCCTACTTTGAAGTAAGTGAAGGAAACGATTTCAGCGCCGGCTTTCTTGGCCAGCTCGCCAACCTTGACTTCAGGGTTCTTGACGAACGCCTGCTCGACCAGGCTCGCTTCTGCCAGGAACTTGCTGATACGGCCTTTGACCATGTTCTCAACAATGTTTTCTGGCTTGCCTTTGATCTTTTCTTCGTTCAGCTGCAGGAACACAGCTTTCTCACGCTCGATCGCTTCGTCGGAGACTTGCGAAGGCAGCAGGAACTCAGGGTTGCTTGCAGCAACGTGCATAGCGATGTCTTTGGCCAGCTCGACGTCACCGCCTTTCAGGACAACAGCAACACCGATCTTGTTACCGTGCAGGTAGGTGCCGACAACGTCACCTTCTACGCGTACCAGACGACGGATGTTGACGTTCTCGCCGACTTTGGCAACCAGCGCTTCACGAGCCGTTTCCTGAGCGGCGATCAGCGGAGCTGCGTCGGTCAGTTTTTCGTCGAAAGCTTTTTCTACGCTGGCAGCAACGAAGTTCTTGAAATCGTCTTGCAGGGCCAGGAAGTCGGTCTGCGAGTTGACTTCCAGCAGCACGGCTGCCTTGTCATTCGATTTGATGGCGATTGCGCCTTCAGCGGCAACGTTGCCAGCTTTTTTCGCAGCCTTGATGGCGCCCGAAGCACGCATGTCATCAATGGCTTTTTCGATGTCGCCGTCAGCCTTTTCCAGGGCTTTCTTGCAATCCATCATGCCTTCGCCGGTACGCTCGCGCAGTTCTTTGACCAACGCTGCAGTAATTGCTGCCATTTTCAAATTCCTCTTGGATAGGTTTTCAACCATTCCACCCGATCGAACGGGCGTTCAATTCTTCCCGAACCACCCATGTTGGCTGCCGCACATGACAAATACAGACGTGGGCGCCGACAAATGGTTTTCGAGGTGGCAAAAAGGGGGCCAAGCCCCCTTTTTGCTTACTGAGTCAACGCCAGGGGCGTCGATTACTCAGCTGCAGCCTGAGTTTCTTCAGCTGCGAATTCAACAGTACCGCCAGCAACGTTGTTGCGACCGCGGATAACTGCGTCAGCCATCGAACCCATGTACAGCTGGATAGCGCGGATGGCGTCATCGTTGCCTGGGATGATGTAGTCAACGCCTTCCGGGCTGCTGTTGGTATCGACAACACCGATGACCGGGATGCCCAGCTTGTTGGCTTCGGTGATCGCGATGCGCTCGTGGTCAACGTCGATCACGAACAGTGCGTCTGGCAGACCGCCCATGTCCTTGATGCCGCCCAGCGAACGATCCAGCTTCTCAAGATCACGGGAGCGCATCAGCGCTTCTTTCTTGGTCAGCTTGGCGAAAGTACCGTCTTCGGCTTGAACTTCAAGGTCACGCAGACGCTTGATGGAAGCACGAATGGTCTTGAAGTTGGTCAGCATGCCGCCCAACCAGCGGTGATCGACGTACGGCGAACCGCAACGTGCTGCTTCTTCAGCAACGATCTTGCCAGCGGAACGCTTGGTGCCGACGAACAGAATCTTGTTTTTGCCCTGGGCCAGACGCTCTACGAAAGTCAGAGCTTCGTTGAACATTGGCAGGGTTTTTTCAAGGTTGATGATGTGAATCTTGTTACGCGCGCCGAAAATGTACTTGCCCATTTTCGGATTCCAGTAACGGGTTTGGTGACCGAAGTGCACACCGGCCTTCAGCATATCGCGCATGTTGACTTGGGACATGATAGTTCCTTGATAAGTCGGGTTTGGCCTCCACGTATCCCAATGACCAACCAGAGGCATAAAGCCCAAGGCACCCAGGTCATCGTGTCGACACGTGTGTGGATTTAAGCTTTTCGGGGCATCCCCGGAAAGCGGCGCATTTTATACCACAGGGTGCGCAGAAACGGAACCCGGAATCTGTATTCGCACCAGTGACATGGGCGCAGCCCCCTTGGAATCGGCTCGATGGGCACCATTGTATAGACACAAGCCAGACATGCAGGCGCGGATTTGCGCCTCTCGTCTGTTAGAATCGCGTTTTTCAGGGTCGCAAAAATACACCTGCCACCCAATTCGTATCCGTAAGCGCCGCCGAGCGCAGAGAGAGCCTGTATGACCGTCAACCTCAAAACCCCCGAGGACATCGCTGGCATGCGTGTCGCCGGCAAACTGGCCGCCGATGTGCTGGAAATGATTGCCGAACATGTCAAACCGGGCGTGACCACTGATCAGCTCAACCAGATTTGCCACGACTACATCGTCAATGTGCAGCAGGCCATCCCCGCCCCGCTCAACTACAAGGGCTACCCGAAGTCGATCTGCACTTCGATCAACCATGTGGTCTGCCACGGCATCCCGAACGACAAACCGCTGAAAAACGGCGACACCCTGAACATCGACGTCACGGTGATCAAGGACGGCTACCACGGCGATACCAGCCGCATGTTCCACGTCGGCGAAGTGCCGGTCTGGGCCGAGCGCCTGTCGCAGGTCACCCAGGAATGCATGTACAAGGCGATCGAGATCGTCAAGCCCGGCTGCCGCCTCGGCGACATCGGCGAAGTAATCCAGAAGCACGCGGAAAAGAACGGTTTCTCAGTGGTGCGCGAGTTCTGCGGCCACGGCATCGGCAAGGTCTTCCACGAAGAACCGCAGATCCTGCACTACGGTCGCGCCGGCACCGGCATGGAACTGAAGGCTGGCATGACCTTCACCATCGAGCCGATGATCAACCAGGGCAAGGCCGACACCAAGGTGCTCGGCGACGGCTGGACCGCGATCACCAAGGACCGCAAGCTGTCGGCACAGTGGGAACACACCCTGCTGGTCACCGACACCGGCTACGAGATTTTCACTTTGCGCAGCGATGACACCATCCCGCGTATCTCGGCCTGACACCCAGAACGCTCCCAGCCTATAGAAGGAAAGCCAATCGATGCCGCAGGTGGATCCCGAACTCTTCGACCGCGGCCAGTTCCAGGCTGAACTGGCCCTTAAAGCGAGTCCGATCGCGGCGTTCAAGAAGGCGATCCGCCAGGCCCGCGAGGTTCTCGACACGCGTTTTCGCAAGGGCCGCGATATCCGCCGCCTGATCGAAGACCGCGCCTGGTTTGTCGACAACATCCTGCAAAAGGCCTGGGAGCAGTTCAACTGGAGCGAAGACGCCGACATCGCTCTGGTGGCAGTGGGCGGCTACGGCCGCGGCGAGCTGCATCCCTATTCCGACATTGATCTGCTGATCCTGCTCGACAGCGCTGACCACGAAGTTTTCCGCGACTCCATCGAGCGTTTTCTGACGCTGTTGTGGGACATCGGTCTGGAAGTCGGCCAGAGCGTGCGCTCGGTCGATGAGTGTGCCGAAGAGGCCCGCGCCGACCTGACGGTGGTCACCAACCTGATGGAAAGCCGGACTATCTGCGGCCCCGAGCGTCTGCGCCAGCGCATGCTCGACGTCACCAGCACCGCGCACATGTGGCCGGCCAAGGAGTTCTTCCTGGCCAAGCGAGCCGAGCAGAAGGCTCGTCATCACAAATACAACGACACCGAATACAACCTCGAACCCAACGTCAAAGGCTCGCCCGGCGGTCTGCGTGACATTCAGACGATCCTCTGGGTGGCCCGCCGTCAGTACGGCACCCTGAACCTGCGCGCCCTCGCTGGAGAAGGCTTTCTGGTCGAAAGCGAAAACGCCCTGCTCGCCTCGTCCCAGGAATTTCTGTGGAAAGTGCGCTATGCCTTGCACATGCTCGCCGGCCGCTCCGAAGACCGCTTGCTGTTCGATCATCAACGCACCATTGCCGGCCTGCTCGGCTTTGAAGGAGACGACGCCAAACAGGCGGTCGAAAACTTCATGCAGCAGTACTTCCGCACCGTGATGAGCATCGCCCAACTGAGCGATCTGATCATCCAGCACTTCGAGGAAGTCATCCTCGCCCCGGAAGACGAAGCGCCGCCGCAACCGATCAACTCGCGCTTCCAGTTGCATGACGGTTACATCGAGGCGCGCAATGACAATGTGTTCCGCCGCACGCCGTTCGCCATGCTGGAAATTTTCGTGCTGATGGCCCAGCAGCCGGAAATCAAAGGCGTGCGCGCCGACACCATTCGTCTGCTGCGCGAACATCGTCATCTGATCGATGACAACTTCCGTAACGATATCCGCAACACCAGCCTGTTCATCGAGCTGTTCAAGTGCAAGATCGGCATCCATCGCAATCTGCGGCGAATGAACCGTTACGGCATTCTCGGCCGTTATCTGCCAGAGTTCGGCTTTATCGTCGGGCAGATGCAGCACGACCTGTTCCACATCTATACGGTCGATGCGCACACGCTGAATCTGATCAAGCACCTGCGCAAACTGCAGTACACCCAGGTCTCGGAGAAATTTCCGCTGGCCGCCAAGCTCATGGCCAAGCTGCCCAAACCTGAGCTGATCTACATGGCCGGCCTGTACCACGACATTGGCAAGGGCCGGCATGGCGATCACTCGGAGATTGGCGCGGTCGATGCCGAGGCGTTCTGCCAGCGCCATCAGTTGCCGGTGTGGGACAGCCGCCTGATCGTCTGGCTGGTGCAGAACCACCTGGTGATGTCCACCACTGCGCAGCGCAAGGATCTGTCCGACCCGCAGGTGATCCACGATTTCGCCCAGGCGGTCGGCGACGAAACACGCCTCGACTATCTCTATGTGCTGACCGTGGCCGACATCAACGCGACCAATCCGACGCTGTGGAATTCATGGCGCGCCAGCCTGTTGCGCCAGCTCTACACCGAGACCAAACGAGCCCTGCGCCGGGGCCTGGAAAACCCGGTGGATCGCGAAGAGCAGATCCGCCAGACGCAGAGCGCCGCGCTGGACATTCTGGTGCGCGGCGGCACCGACCCGGACGACGTCGAGCAGCTGTGGGCGCAATTGGGCGATGACTATTTCCTGCGCCACACCGCCGGCGACGTCGCCTGGCACAGCGATGCGATCCTGCAGCAACCGGTGGATGGCGGGCCGCTGGTGCTGATCAAGGAAACCACCCAGCGCGAGTTCGAAGGCGGCACGCAGATCTTCATTTATGCGCCGGACCAGCATGATTTCTTCGCCGTGACCGTGGCGGCGATGGACCAGCTCAACCTGAACATTCACGATGCCCGGGTCATCACCTCGAGCAGCCAGTTCACCCTCGACACCTACATCGTGCTCGACAACGAAGGCGAATCGATCGGCGACAACCCGGCGCGGATCAAGCAGATCCGCGAAGGCCTGACCGAAGCGCTGCGCAACCCGGACGACTACCCAACGATCATCCAGCGCCGTGTGCCGCGCCAGCTCAAACACTTCGCCTTCGCCCCGCAAGTAACGATCCACAACGACGCCCAACGTCCAGTGACCGTGCTGGAGCTGACCGCGCCTGACCGGCCGGGCCTGCTGGCGCGGGTCGGAGGGATTTTCCTCGAGTTCGACCTGTCGCTGCAGAACGCCAAGATTGCGACCCTGGGCGAGCGCGTGGAAGACGTGTTCTTCATCACCGACGCGCACAACCAGCCGCTGTCCGATCCGCTGCTGTGCAGCCGTCTGCAAGATGCGATCGTCGAACAACTGAGCGTCAATCAGGAACCGGATATCAAACTTTCGCGGATCAGTATCTGAATCACCCGTTTATCCCTGTGAATGCAGCCCATGCTTTCCTCCGGTACATACAATCCCCTGTGGCGAGGGGATTTATCCCCGTTCGGCTGCGAAGCAGTCGTAAAACCTGTGTATGCGGACATTCAGTTGAACCGCAGTGATGGTTTTGGGGCCGCTGCGCAGCCCAACGGGGATAAAGCCCCTCGCCACAGAAAGCTCTTGAGCATTTAAAAGAGGCCCCAATGAACAACGCTCTGAACCAGCTCCAGCCGTACCCGTTCGAAAAGCTCCGCGCCCTGCTCGGCAGCGTTACGCCGAACCCGGACAAACGCCCGATCGCCCTGTCGATCGGCGAGCCGAAACACCGTTCGCCGAGTTTTGTCGCCGAAGCGCTGGCGAACAATCTGGATCAGATGGCGGTGTACCCGACTACCCTCGGCATTCCGGCCCTGCGCGAAGCCATCGCCGGCTGGTGCGAGCGTCGTTTTGGTGTGCCGAACGGCTGGATCGATCCGGCGCGCAACGTGCTGCCGGTCAACGGCACCCGTGAAGCGCTGTTCGCCTTTACCCAGACCGTGGTCAATCGTGGTGACGATGCGCTGGTGGTCAGCCCCAACCCGTTCTATCAGATCTACGAAGGCGCGGCGTTTCTCGCCGGGGCCAAGCCGCATTACCTGCCGTGCCTGGATGAAAACGGCTTCAACCCGGACTTCGACGCCGTTTCGCCAGACATCTGGCAGCGCTGCCAGATTCTGTTCCTGTGCTCGCCGGGCAATCCGACCGGCGCGCTGATTCCGGTTGAGACCCTGAAGAAGCTGATCGCCCTGGCTGATCAGTACGACTTCGTGATTGCCGCCGACGAGTGCTACAGCGAACTGTACTTCGATGAACAGACGCCGCCGCCGGGCCTGCTCAGCGCCTGCGTCGAACTGGGCCGCAATGACTTCAAGCGCTGCGTGGTCTTTCATAGCCTGTCCAAGCGCTCCAACCTGCCAGGCCTGCGCTCAGGCTTCGTTGCCGGCGATGCCGACATCCTCAAGGGTTTCCTGCTCTATCGCACTTACCACGGCTGCGCGATGCCGGTACAGACTCAACTGGCCAGCGTTGCCGCGTGGAATGACGAAGTGCATGTGCGCGCCAACCGTGCGCTGTACCGGGAGAAATTCGATGCGGTGCTGGAGATCCTCGGCCCGGTGATGGACGTGCAGCGCCCGGATGGCAGCTTCTATCTGTGGCCGAATGTGCAGGGCGATGATGCGGCGTTCTGCCGCGATCTGTTCGAACAGGAGCACGTGACCGTGGTGCCGGGCTCGTATCTGTCTCGCGATGTCGATGGCGTCAATCCTGGCGCCGGCCGTGTGCGTATGGCACTGGTTGCGCCGCTGGCGGAATGCGTCGAAGCCGCCGAACGGATTCGTGACTTCATCACCCGCCAGAAGTGATCACGGAGCGCTTGCGGCAGCCCCCTGCTGCAAGCGCTCAACCGGCTATTTGACCTGGCCCAGATTGGCCTCGCTCAAATCCAGTTCCCCGAGCACTTCTCGCAACACGTCATCACCGATCTGGTGCTGACGGCTCAGACTGTAAAGCTCAAGACGCTGCGCGCGCAGCGCTTTCAAACGCAGGCGACGCTCAAGCAGATCCATCTGAAACGCCAGCGCCTGGGCTTCGGCGGAATCGTTGAACACATCAAGTTGATGGCGATATTCGGACATGATCCGCGCCTTGAGCTCCGCTGCCAGCGCTGCTTGAGCGGCATCCTGTGGGACCACTTCTTCGCTTTCCAGCGAGTGAATCGCCGCTTCGGCCGTCTTGCGCCAGGCGTCGCGCACTTCCTGACGACGCTTGTCGTCGGGACTTTTGTCGATGCCGCGCAGCAGCAAGGGCAGCGCGATACAGGCCGAGATCAGCGACAGCAGAATCACCCCGGCAGCAATGAAAATCAGCAAGTCGCGTTCAGGAAAAGCCTCGGCGCCGATCAGCATCGGCACCGACATCACGCCCGCCAGCGTCACCGCCCCGCGCACACCACCCACCGTCAGCAACCAGCATGAACGCGCCGTCGGCACTTGGGTCAGCTCGCCCTTGCCGCGCACTCGGCGCAGCAACACCGACAAGCGCCAGATGCTCTGCACCCAGATGAACCGCAGCAGCACCAGCGCGACGAAAATCGCCAGCACATCGAGGCAGCGATAGAACAGCGTTGGCCACAGCGTCGGCTCATGGCTGACCACGGCCTTGATGATGTCTGGCAATTGCAGGCCAAGCAGCAGGAAGATCAAGCCATTGAACGCAAATTCGAGCAGCGCCCAGACGCTGCGATTAAGCAGTCGCGTGCTGGTCTGGCGCGGCAGCAGGTCGAGCCAGCTTTGCATCATCCCCGCTGCCACCGCCGAGAGAATCCCTGAAGCGCCCAAACGTTCGGCCAGTACATAAGCGGCGAACGGCAGCAGCAACATGAACACCACGTGAGTGGCCGGATCGTCCCAGCCCCGGGCGATCATCCACGCGCGCAGGCGCCCGACCAGCCAGCTCAACGCCACACCGACCGCCAGCCCACCGAGCGCCACCGCGACGAAGGTCAGACTGGCATTGGTCAGCGAAAACACGCCCGTGACCGCTGCAGCGAGGGCGAATTTGAAGGTCACCAGGCCTGAGGCGTCATTCATCAGCGCCTCGCCCTGAAGGATGTGCATCAGCGGCGTGGGGAGACGGTTCTGCGAAATCGCTGAAACCGCTACGGCGTCTGTAGGTGACAAAACCGCTGCAAGGGCGAAGGCCACCGGCAGCGGAATCGTGGGCAACAGCCAATGAATGAAATAGCCGGCACCGACCACGGTGAACAGAACAAGGCCGACGGCCAGGGTCAAAATCGGTCCGCGCAATTGCCAGAAGGCGCGTTTGGGCATGCGCCAGCCATCGGAAAACAACAACGGCGGCAGGAACAGAAACAGGAACAATTCCGGGTCGAGGGCGACGTGCAGCCCCAGGGTCGGCCAGGCGAGCAAGGCACCGGCGGCGATTTGCACCAGCGGCAATGGCAGCGGGATAACCCGCCCGACCAGGCGCGAGACGCTGACCAGCATCAACAGGATCAGGACGGTGTAAGCAGTTTGCATAAAACGAAAATCTCAGGCGATCGACAGCGTTGAACTGCCATATTAGCGCCTTAGGCTGTGGCTGACCGTTGCACCTATGTCGCACGACCGCAAGCGACACCCTTGTGGGAGCGAGCCTGCTCGCGAAAGCGGTCGTTCAGCACACAGAGATATTGATTGATGTGGCCTCTTCGCGAGCAGGCTCGCTCCCACAGGTTTTACAGCGTTACGACAACCGTGGCCGACGAAACCGTCCGGTCATGGCATAATCCGTCACCATTTTTTTCCAGCACCTGTAAAGGGGGCGATTCCTTGGCCGTTTCAAGTAAAACGTTGCACCTTTTCGGCATCAAAGCCTGCGACACCATGAAAAAGGCGCGCACCTGGCTCGATGAACACGCTGTCAGTTATGACTTTCACGATTACAAGACCGCCGGCATTGACCGTGAGCACCTGACCCAATGGTGCGACGAGCACGGCTGGCAAACCGTGCTGAACCGCGCCGGCACGACCTTTCGCAAACTCGACGACGAACGCAAAGCCGATCTCGACCAAGCGAAAGCCATCGAACTGATGCTCGCGCAACCCTCGATGATCAAGCGCCCGGTGCTCGATCTCGGTGACCGAACCCTGATTGGCTTCAAGCCAGATATCTACGCGGCCGCTCTGAAGTAAGCAGCCCGTCACTCTTTGTAGAGGTATTCACATGTCCAATTCCCTGTTCAGCATCGCCTTTGGTGTCGGCACCCAGAACCGTCAAGGCGCATGGCTGGAAGTGTTCTACGCACAACCACTGCTCAATCCTTCGGCCGAACTGGTCGCAGCGGTCGCGCCGATCCTCGGTTACACCGAAGGCAACCAGGCCATCACCTTCACCACCGCCCAGGCCGCGCAACTGGCTGAAGCCGTGAAAGGCATCGACGCTGTGCAAGGCAAGCTGCTGACTCGCCTGGCTGAAAGCCACAAGCCGTTGGTTGCCACGCTGCTGGCCGAAGACGCGCAACTGACCTCCACGCCTGAGGCCTACCTCAAGCTGCATCTGCTCTCGCACCGTCTGGTCAAGCCGCACGGCGTCAGCCTCGCCGGTATCTTCCCGCTGCTGCCGAACGTGGCGTGGACCAGCCAGGGCGCGATCGACCTGAGCGAACTGGCGGAAATGCAACTCGAAGCGCGTCTGCGCGGCGAACTGCTGGAAGTGTTCTCCGTGGACAAGTTCCCGAAGATGACCGACTACGTGGTACCGGCCGGCGTGCGTATCGCTGATGCCGCACGTCTGCGTCTGGGCGCCTACGTCGGCGAAGGCACCACCGTGATGCACGAAGGTTTCATCAACTTCAACGCCGGCACCGAAGGCCCGGGCATGATCGAAGGCCGCGTTTCCGCTGGCGTATTCGTCGGCAAGGGTTCGGACCTGGGCGGCGGTTGCTCGACCATGGGTACCCTGTCGGGCGGCGGCAACATCGTGATCAAGGTCGGTGAAGGCTGCCTGATCGGCGCCAATGCCGGTATCGGCATTCCGCTGGGCGACCGCAACACTGTGGAATCGGGCCTGTACGTGACCGCCGGCACCAAGGTTGCGCTGCTGGACGAGCACAACAATCTGGTCAAGGTTGTGAAGGCGCGTGAGCTGGCTGGTCAGACTGATCTGCTGTTCCGTCGTAATTCGGAAACCGGTGCTGTGGAATGCAAGACCCACAAATCGGCGATCGAACTGAACGAAGCGCTGCACGCTCACAACTAAGCAGCACATCGACCTCCTGTGGGAGCGAGCCTGCTCGCGAAGCTTCTGGCGTCCTCAAGGACGCTGTCGCGAGCAGGCTCGCTCCCACAAGGTTTGGCGTACACCCCGCCCAATTTCACAGGGCTGAACCCATGATGATCCCCTCCCCGTGGCGCGCCGATTTCCCGGCCATCGCCGCGCTGCAACGGCAAGACCAGACCTATCTGGACAACGCCGCCACCACGCAAAAACCCCAGGCCCTGCTCGACGCACTGACGCATTACTACGCCAACGGCGCGGCCAATGTGCATCGTGCGCAACACCTGCCCGGTGCTCACGCGACGCAAGCGTTCGAAGACAGTCGGCGCAAGGTTGGTCAATGGCTGAATGCCGGTGACAGCGGGCAGATAATTTTCACGCACGGCGCCACCAGTGCCTTGAATCTGCTGGCTTACGGTCTTGAACATTTGTTCGAGCCGGGCGATGAGATTGTCATCAGCGCTCTGGAGCATCACGCCAACCTGTTGCCGTGGCAGCAACTGGCGCAACGCCGCAACCTGAAACTGGTGATCCTGCCGCTGGATGCCGACGGCCTGATCGACCTCGCCGCTGCCGTGCATCTGATCGGCCCGCGCACGCGTTTGCTGGCAGTCAGTCAGCTGTCCAACGTCCTTGGTGCCTGGCAACCGCTGACCGCTTTGCTCGGCATGGCCAAGGCGCAGAACGCGCTGACGGTAGTCGATGGCGCGCAAGGCGTGGTGCACGGCCGGCATGATGTGCAGGCGCTGGGTTGCGACTTCTATGTGTTTTCCAGCCACAAGCTCTACGGGCCTGAGGGCCTGGGCGTACTGTTCGGACGCAACGCTGCGCTGGAGCAATTGCAGCCATGGCAGTTCGGCGGCGAGATGGTGCTGGACGCCAACTATCAGGATTCGCGCTTTCGCCCGGCGCCGTTGGGGTTCGAGGCTGGCACACCGCCAATCGCCAGTGTCATCGGCCTCGGAGCGACCCTCGACTACTTGGCCGGTTTGGATCAGGACGCCGTATCTGCCCATGAAGCGGCGCTGCACGACTATCTGTTGCGCGGCCTCGCCGCCCGCAATGGCATTCGCTTGCTCGGCAAGCCGCAATTGGCGCTGGCCAGTTTTGTCGTCGAAGGCGTGCACAACGCTGATCTGGCGCATCTGCTCACCGAACAAGGCATTGCCGTACGCGCGGGGCATCACTGCGCCATGCCGCTGATGAAAAGCTTCGAACTGGCTGGCGCGATTCGCGTGTCGCTGGCGCTGTATAACGACTCGGAAGATCTGGAGCGCTTTTTCGAGGCGCTGGATCAGGCGCTGGAGTTGTTGCGATGAGCCTGCCGGTGGAAGCGGCCGAAGCGCTGCAGACGTTTCACAATGCGGCGGGCTGGGAACAGCGCGCGCGGCTGCTGATGCAGTTTGGCGATCGCTTGCCGACGCTGGATGACGCGCAAAAGTGCGAGGCCAATCGGGTGCATGGCTGTGAGAGCCAGGTGTGGCTGGTCGGGGATTTGCACGACGGGCACTGGCAGTTCAAGGCGAGCAGCGATGCGCGGATGATTCGCGGGTTGGTGGCGTTGCTGCTGTTGCGGGTCAATGGCTTGTCGGCAGTGGAGTTGCAGCAGGTGGATTTGCCGGAGTGGTTCAATCAGCTGGGACTGTCGCGGCAGCTTTCGCCTTCGCGCAGTAATGGCCTGAATGCGGTGCTCCAGCGGATGAATGAGTTGGCGCGCTAATCGCCTTCGCGAGCAGGCTCGCTCCCACAGTGGAAATGCATTTCCTGTGGGAGCGAGCCTGCTCGCGAAGAGGCCCTCATTAATACCTTCAGGCTTGAGGCTTGACCCGGTCCGCCGGGCGCCGAACACCAGCGACAATCTTGTCCACAGCCTTGGTCGCCGCGACCATGCCAAATGTCGCGGTAACCATCATCACCGCGCCAAACCCGCCGGCGCAGTCGAGCTTCACGCCGTCGCCGACAAAACTTTTCTGCAGACAAATGCTGCCGTCCGGTTTCGGGTAGCGCAGCTGTTCGGTGGAAAACACACACGGCACGCTGTAGTGACGGGTCACGGTGCGGGAGAAGCCGTAGTCCCGGCGCAACGTCGAACGGACTTTCGAGGCCAGCGGATCGTTGAAGGTGCGGTTCAAGTCGCAAACCTGAATCAGCGTCGGGTCGATCTGCCCGCCCGCGCCGCCGGTGGTAATGATCTGGATCTTGCGGCGTTTGCACCAGGCGATCAGCGCCGCTTTGGCGTTCACCGCATCGATGCAGTCGATCACGCAGTCGATGTTCGGCGTGATGTATTCGGCCATGGTGTCGCGGGTGACGAAATCGGCCACGGCGTGCACCGTGCAATCGGGGTTGATCCCGCGCAGGCGCTCGGCCATCACCTCGACCTTGGGTTTGCCGACAGTGCTGTCCAAGGCGTGCAACTGACGGTTGGCATTACTGACGCAGACGTCATCAAGGTCGAACAGCGAGATCTCGCCCACCCCGCAACGGGCCATCGCTTCCGCCGCCCAGGAACCGACGCCACCAACGCCGACGATCGCCACATGGGCGGCGCGCAAGCGTTCCAGGCCCTCGATGCCATACAACCGGGCGATGCCTGCAAACCGCGGATCTTCTGTACTCATGACCATTACCCCAAAAACCGGCGCGCATTATAGGGCTACGCAGCGACAAGTTTTAAGCTGCAAGCGACAAGTGTAAGAACTTAAGTCAGAGACGGCTGCCCAATGTCAGGCATTTTCCCGTCAGTTGTACGACTGGTTAACCGCCGGTGTAGGATGCGCGCCCCTCGGGCGTCTATCCGACCGATCCTTCGTTCCACAGCCTTTGGAACCCGAAACAGCTATGTCATCGCGTAAATTTGGACTCAACCTGGTGGTGGTGCTGGCCATCGCTGCCTTGTTCACCGGTTTCTGGGCGCTGGTCAATCGCCCGGTCACGGCGCCGAACTGGCCGCAGCAAATCTCCGGCTTCTCGTATTCGCCATTCCAGCAGGGGCAATTCCCACAGAAGGATCAGTATCCGTCTGACGATGAAATGCGCCGTGACCTGGAAATCATGAGCAAGCTGACCGACAACATCCGTATCTATTCGGTCGACGGTTCGCTGGGAGACATCCCGAAACTGGCGGAGGAATTCGGCCTGCGTGTCACCCTCGGCATCTGGATCAGCCCGGATCAGGAACGCAACGAACGGGAAATCACCAAAGCCATCGAACTGGCCAACACCTCGCGCAGCGTCGTACGCGTGGTAGTCGGCAACGAGGCGCTGTTTCGTGAAGAAATCACCCCGGAAGCCCTGATCGTTCTGCTGGATCGGGTGCGCGCTGCGGTCAAAGTACCGGTGACCACTTCCGAGCAATGGCACATCTGGGAGAAATACCCGCAACTGGCCAAACATGTCGATTTGATCGCCGCCCACGTCTTGCCCTACTGGGAATTCATTCCGGTGGACAAGGCCGGCCAGTTCGTCTTCGACCGCGCCCGCGATCTGAAAAAACTCTTTCCGAAAAAACCGCTGCTGCTGTCCGAAGTCGGCTGGCCGAGCAACGGTCGCATGCGCGGTGGCGCCGATGCATCGCCGGCAGATCAGGCAATTTATCTGCGCACGCTGGTCAACAAGCTCAATCGCCAAGGCTTCAACTACTTCGTGATCGAAGCGTTTGACCAACCGTGGAAGGCCAGCGACGAAGGTTCGGTCGGCGCCTACTGGGGCGTGTTCAACGCCGCGCGCCAGCAGAAATTCAATTTCGAAGGCCCGGTGGTGGCGATTCCGCAATGGCGCGTGCTGGCCATCGGTTCGGTGGTGCTGGCGCTGCTGTCGCTGACCCTGCTGATGATCGACGGCTCGGCCCTGCGCCAGCGCGGTCGTACGTTCCTGACCTTTATCGCGTTCCTCTGCGGCTCGGTGCTGGTGTACATCGGTTACGACTACAGCCAGCAATACAGCACGTGGTTCAGCCTCACGGTCGGATTCCTCCTGGCGCTCGGTGCGCTCGGGGTATTCATCGTCCTGCTCACCGAGGCCCATGAACTGGCCGAAGCGGTGTGGATTCACAAGCGCCGTCGGGAATTCCTGCCGGTGCTGGGCGATTCCGACTACCGGCCGAAAGTGTCGATCCACGTACCCTGCTACAACGAGCCGCCAGAGATGGTCAAACAGACCCTCGATGCCCTGGCCGCGCTCGATTATCCGGACTTCGAAGTCCTGATCATCGACAACAACACCAAGGATCCGGCGGTGTGGGAACCGGTGCGCGATTACTGCGCAACCCTCGGCCCGCGCTTCAAGTTCTTCCACGTTTCGCCGCTGGCCGGTTTCAAGGGGGGCGCGCTGAATTATCTGATTCCGCACACCGCCAAGGATGCCGAGGTCATTGCGGTGATCGACTCCGATTACTGCGTGCACCCGAACTGGCTCAAGCACATGGTGCCGCACTTCGCCGACCCGAAAATCGCCGTAGTGCAGTCGCCGCAGGATTATCGCGACCAGAACGAAAGCACCTTCAAGAAGCTGTGCTACGCCGAATACAAGGGCTTCTTCCATATCGGCATGGTCACTCGCAACGACCGTGACGCGATCATTCAGCACGGCACCATGACCATGACCCGCCGTTCCGTGCTGGAAGAATTGGGCTGGGCTGACTGGTGCATATGTGAAGACGCCGAGCTCGGTCTGCGCGTGTTCGAGAAGGGCCTGTCGGCGGCGTATTACCACGACAGCTACGGCAAGGGCCTGATGCCGGATACCTTCATCGACTTCAAGAAACAGCGTTTCCGCTGGGCCTATGGCGCGATCCAGATCATCAAGCGCCACACCCGCAGCCTGCTGCGCGGCAAGGACACCGAACTGACTCGCGGTCAGCGTTATCACTTCCTCGCCGGCTGGCTGCCGTGGGTTGCCGATGGCATGAACATCTTCTTCACCGTTGGCGCGCTGTTGTGGTCGGCGGCGATGATCATCGTGCCGCAACGGGTCGATCCACCGTTGCTGATTTTCGCAATCCCGCCGCTGGCGCTGTTCGTGTTCAAGGTCGGCAAGATCATTTTCCTCTACCGTCGCGCCGTCGGCGTGAATCTGAAAGATGCGTTCTGCGCGGCACTGGCCGGGCTGGCGTTGTCGCACACCATCGCCAAAGCGGTGCTGTACGGTTTCTTCACCAGCAGCATTCCGTTCTTCCGCACGCCGAAAAACGCCGACAACCACGGCTTCTGGGTGGCGATCAGCGAGGCTCGCGAGGAGCTGTTCATCATGCTGTTGCTGTGGGGCGCGGCGCTGGGGATTTTCCTGGTGCAGGGCATTCCGAGCAATGACATGCGCTTCTGGGTGACCATGCTGCTGGTGCAGTCGCTGCCGTACCTGGCAGCGCTGATCATGGCGTTCCTGTCGTCGCTGCCCAAACCTGCGGCCAAGGCTGAGCCGGCACCGGTCGTCTAAATCCGCAACGCAGCACTAAACGGCGGCCAATGGTCGCCGTTTTGCTTTAAGATAACCGCCATTTTGCGGGGCTTGGCGTGATAACCGGTCTGACTGACCACCCCTGTCCCTTGTGGGAGCGAGCCTGCTCGCGAAGGCGTTGTAACATTCAACCTTTAAGGTGCCTGGTAGACCGCTTTCGCGAGCAGGCTCGCTCCCACATTAGAAGCCCAAGCTCACACCCCATGATCCCGGAGTTTTCCATGACGGCCCACGCCGACCTATCGCCGACCCTTCAACTGGCCATCGACCTGATCCGCCGTCCTTCCGTGACCCCGGTCGATGCCGACTGCCAGAAGCAGATGATGCAGCGCCTGGGCGATGCCGGTTTCACCCTGGAGCCGATGCGCATCGAAGATGTGGATAACTTCTGGGCGACTCACGGCAACAACGACGGCCCGGTGCTGTGCTTCGCCGGCCACACCGACGTGGTACCGACCGGTCCGGTTACCGCATGGCAGATCGATCCGTTCAATGCCGTGATCGACGAACATGGCATGCTCTGCGGCCGTGGCGCGGCAGACATGAAAGGCAGTCTGGCGTCGATGACCGTCGCCGCTGAACGCTTTGTCGCCGATTACCCGAACCATAAAGGCAAGGTTGCGTTCCTGATCACCAGCGACGAAGAAGGCCCGGCGCATCACGGCACCAAGGCTGTGGTCGAACGTCTGGTCGCGCGCAAGGAGCGTCTGGACTGGTGCATCGTTGGCGAGCCGTCGAGCACCACCCTGGTCGGCGACGTGGTGAAAAACGGCCGTCGCGGCTCCCTCGGTGCCAAGCTCACGGTCAAAGGCGTGCAGGGCCACGTGGCCTACCCGCATCTGGCGAAAAACCCGATTCACCTCGCCGCTCCGGCGCTGGCCGAGCTGGCCGCCGAGCACTGGGACCACGGTAACGACTTCTTCCCGCCGACCAGTTTCCAGATTTCCAACGTCAATTCCGGCACCGGCGCGACCAACGTGATTCCCGGTGATCTGGTGGCGGTGTTCAACTTCCGTTTTTCCACCGAATCAACCGTCGAAGGCCTGCAGAAACGCGTTGCCGATATTCTCGACAAGCACGATCTGGACTGGCACATCGACTGGGCGCTGTCCGGCCTGCCGTTCCTCACCGAACCGGGCGCGCTGCTCGATGCGGTGTCGTCGAGCATCAAGGACATCACCGGTCGCGAGACCAAGGCGTCGACCAGCGGCGGCACCTCCGATGGCCGTTTCATCGCGACCATGGGCACGCAAGTGGTTGAACTGGGCCCGGTCAACGCGACTATCCATCAGGTCAACGAGCGCGTGCTGGCGGCGGATCTCGATGTGCTGACGGAAATCTATTACCAGACCCTGATCAAGTTGCTCGCCTGATGCTCGCGTGCCCGATCTGCAGTGAGCCGCTCAATGCGGTGGACAACGGCGTGGTCTGCCCCGCTGGGCATCGGTTCGACCGTGCGCGCCAGGGTTATCTGAACCTGTTGCCGGTGCAGCACAAGAACAGCCGCGACCCGGGCGACAATCAAGCGATGGTCGAGGCGCGGCGTGATTTCCTCAACGCCGGGCATTACGCGCCAGTGGCCAAACGTCTGGCTGAATTGGCGGCGAGTTATGCGCCGGAGCGCTGGGTCGACATCGGTTGTGGCGAGGGTTACTACACCGCGCAAATCGCCGAAGCTTTGCCGAACGCTGATGGCTACGCGCTGGACATCTCCCGCGAAGCTGTCAAACGCGCCTGCAAACGCAACCCGGCGATCACCTGGTTGATCGCCAGCATGGCCCGCGTGCCATTGGCTTCAGGCAGTTGCCAGTTTCTCGCCAGCGTCTTCAGTCCGTTGGACTGGGAGGAAGCCAAGCGTCTGCTCAGCGTCGGCGGTGGGCTGATGAAAGTCGGCCCGACCCGTGGCCATCTGATGGAGTTGCGCGAACGCCTGTACGACGAAGTGCGCGAGTACACCGACGACAAGCATCTGGCCCTGGTACCGGAAGGCATGGCGCTGGCACATAGCGAGACGCTGGAGTTCAAGCTGACCCTGGACAAGCCCGAGGACCGCGCCAACCTGTTGGCGATGACGCCTCACGGCTGGCGTGCCAGTGCCGAGCGTCGTGCTGCGGTGATCGAGCAGGCCGAGCCGTTCGAGACCACCGTGTCGATGCGCTACGATTATTTCGTTCTTCAATAACTTTTGGTCTCGGGCACAGGCCCGGGGCCGGCTAAATCCGCGAATGGATTTTTCAGACCCGCAGTGAGGACATCCATGCGCCAACCGGACATCGAGATTTACCTGAAAGACGCCGACGTCGACCACAAGGCCATCGCCGCCTGGCTCGGCCAGGCGCTAGGCCCGTGCAGCGACTGGGTACAGAAAGGCCAGACGTACAAGTGCAAGGCCGGCAACGTGCCGGTGACCTGGCTGCCGAAAGCCGTGGGCAAGTGGAACAGCCTGTTCCTGGAAAGCGACCAGACCCCTTGGGACGACGACATCGCCTGCGCCCGCGCAGCCTTTGCCGCACTGAACGTCGAAGTACGTTGTGCACCGGGGACGTGGGTCGAAGAAGAAGGTGAAGAAACCGCCGATCGCTGGATTCGCATCAGCGAAGACGGAGAAGAAGAGATCACCTGGAAGACCGTGTAATCAGGGCAACGTAGAGCCCATGTGGGAGCGAGCCTGCTCGCGAATGCGCAGTGTCAGTCGATATGAATGGTGACTGATACACCGCATTCGCGAGCAGGCTCGCTCCCACAGTGGTTTTGGCGTTCTGGAGGTTTGTGTTACAGACCTACAACATCCTCAGCCTGCAACCCCTTCTCGCCGGTGATCACCGCGTACTCGACCTGTTGACCTTCGGTCAGCGAGCGGTGCCCTTCGCCGCGTATCGCGCGGTAGTGCACGAACACGTCCACGCCGTCGTCGCGCTGGATAAAGCCGTAGCCTTTGGCGTCGTTGAACCACTTCACGTTGCCGGTTTCGCGTGTTGCCATCTGTTCATACTCCTTTTTTATTATTGAACGGGCTTTTCGCAGGAAAGCCTTAGAGGAACGTCAGCCTGCGTCCGACGTCCATGACAGGGCACCGGCAACAGAGCGCCGAGTATATGACAGGTGAAGAAACTCTCAACAGGAGATTACTTCGGCGCTTTTTTGCCGATTTTCGCCTAATACGGCAAACTGTCCGCCCCGAGCGCCTGCTCGGTTTTATTCACTCACGCAGAAGCCGTATGACCCGTTCCCCGTTCCGCCGTCTTGTGTTTGGCACCCTGCGCCGCCTGTTGTATCTCTGGGTTCGCTCCGAGACCATCAATCAGTCGTCGTTCACTCTTAACCTCGACCGCAGTCGTCCGGTGTTCTACGTCCTGCAAAACCCTTCGCTGACCGATCTGGCGGTGGTTGACACCGAGTGCACCAAGGCCTGTCTGCCACGCCCGGTGCTGGCGGTGTCGGTCGGTACGCTGATCGAACCTGCGGCGTTTTTTTATCTGACACCGGACCCGGACTGGCTCGGGCGCCAGGACAAGCGCGGCGCGCCGCCGACTCTCACCCGCCTGGTCAGCGCGCTGACACAGAATGCTGCCGAAGACGCGCAGATCATTCCGGTCAGCGTGTTCTGGGGCCAGTCGCCAGACAGCGAAAACAGTCCGTGGAAACTGTTGTTCGCCGACAGCTGGGCAGTCACCGGCCGTCTGCGCCGGCTGCTGAGCATCATCGTCCTCGGGCGTAAAACCCGCGTGCAATTTTCCGCGCCGATCCACCTGCGCGAACTGATCGATCACAACAAGGGCCACGAGCGCACCGTGCGCATGGCCCAGCGCATCCTGCGCGTGCACTTCCGCAACCTCAAAGCTGCGGTGATCGGCCCGGACATTTCCCACCGGCGCAATCTAGTCAAAGGCCTGCTCAATCAGCCGCTGGTCAAACAGGCGATCCTCGACGAAGCCGAGCGCGAAAAAATCTCGCCGGAAAAGGCCAAGGCCCAGGCCCTGCGCTACGGCAACGAGATTGCTTCGGACTACACCTACACCGCGATCCGTTTTCTCGAAGTGGTGCTGAGCTGGTTCTGGAACAAGATCTACGACGGCATCAAGGTCAATCACATCGAAGGTGTGCAGAACGTCGCGCAGGGTCACGAAGTGATTTACGTGCCGTGCCATCGCAGCCACATCGATTACCTGCTGCTTTCCTATCTGCTGTTCCGCAACGGCCTGACCCCACCGCACATCGCCGCCGGGATCAACCTGAACATGCCGGTGATCGGCAGCCTGCTGCGCCGTGGCGGCGCGTTTTTCATGCGCCGCACGTTCAAGGGTAATCCGCTGTACACCTCGGTGTTCAATGAATACCTGCACACGCTGTTCACCAAAGGTTTCCCGGTGGAGTATTTCGTCGAGGGCGGGCGCTCGCGCACCGGGCGCATGCTGCAACCGAAAACCGGCATGCTCGCGATCACCCTGCGCAGTTTCCTGCGTTCGTCGCGGATGCCGATCGTGTTCGTGCCGGTGTACATCGGATACGAGCGCGTGCTCGAAGGCCGCACCTACCTCGGTGAGCTGCGCGGCGCGAGCAAAAAGAAAGAGTCGATCTTCGATATCTTCAAAGTGATCGGCGCGCTCAAGCAGCGCTTCGGTCAGGTCGCGGTCAACTTCGGCGAGCCGATCAAACTGGCGGAATTTCTCGACGCCGAGCAACCGGACTGGCGCCAGCAGGAACTCGGCCCGCAATTCAAACCGGCGTGGCTCAACGAAACCACCAACCGCCTCGGCGAGAAAGTCGCCCGACATCTCAATGAAGCGGCGGCGATCAACCCGGTCAATCTGGTGGCGCTGGCCCTGCTGTCGACCACGCGTCTGGCCCTGGACGATCGGGCCATGGCGCGGGTCCTGGATCTGTATCTGGCGCTGCTGCGCAAGGTCCCGTATTCGCCGCACACCACCTTGCCGGAAGGCGATGGCCGCGCGCTGATCGAGCATGTGAAAGACATGGATCTGCTCGCCGAGCAGAACGATGCGCTGGGCAAGATTCTGTATCTGGACGAGCAGAACGCGGTCCTGATGACTTACTACCGCAACAACGTCCTGCACATCTTCGCCCTGCCCTCGTTGCTCGCGAGTTTCTTCCAGAGCACCTCGCGCATGAGCCGCGAGCAGATCCTGCGCTACACCCGCGCGCTGTATCCGTACCTGCAATCGGAGTTGTTCATCCGCTGGAGCCTGGAGGAACTCGACGCGGTGATCGATCAGTGGCTGGAAGCGTTCGTCGAGCAGGGTTTGTTGCGGTTCGAAAAAGACCTGTACCTGCGCCCGGCGCCGAGTTCGCGGCATTTCGTGCTGCTGACGCTGCTGTCGAAAAGCATCGCGCAGACCCTGCAGCGTTTCTACATGACGGTGTCCCTGCTGCTCAACAGCGGCCAGAACAGCATCAGCGCCGAAGAGCTGGAAGACCTCTGCACAGTGATGGCCCAGCGCCTGTCGATCCTCCATGGCCTCAATGCGCCGGAGTTCTTCGACAAGAGCCTGTTCCGCCACTTCATCCAGACCCTGCTCGACCTCGACGTCCTGCGCCGCGACGAAGCCGGCAAGCTCAGCTACCACGAACTGCTCGGCGAGCTGGCCGAAGGCGCGGCCAAACGCGTATTGCCGGCGGAGATTCGCCTGTCGATCCGCCAGGTCGCGCTGCACCGCAGTGAAGATGCGGCGGATCAGATCACGCCACAGCCTGAGGCTTGAAGCCTTACCCCTGTGGGAGCGAGCCTGCTCGCGAAGACGGAGTGTCAGTCGCCATTTATTTTGACTGACCCAGCGCTTTCGCGAGCAGGCTCGCTCCCACATTGAAAGGAGATTCACCCATGAAAAAACTGCTGACCCTCGCCGCCGCCACGCTGCTCAGCGCCTGCCAATCAACCACACCCGCCGGCAAGGCCAGCCTCGACGGCGAAGTTTTCTACCTGCAACGCATCGCCCTGCCCCCGAGCGCGACCCTGAGCGTGAGCCTGCAAGATGTGTCGCTGGCCGATGCACCGGCCGTCGTCCTCGACCAACAGAACGGCCCGATCAAAGGCCAAGTGCCGCTGCCGTTTCATTTGAGCTACGATCCGGCGCAGGTCAAACCCGGCCATCGTTATTCGATCAGCGCGCGCATTGAAGTCAACGGCGAGCTGATGTTCATCACCACCGAAAACCACGCCGTGCAACTCGACGGCAACGACCCGCAGCCGCTGAAAATCCGCGTCGACGCCGTTCGTTAATCCACTCGCCAAAGGAAGACGCCATGCGCCGCCCTACCCTTCGCTTCGCCGCCGCCTGCGCCGGTCTGCTGATCTCCGCCAACGCCTTGGCCTTGTCGCTCAACGACCTGTCGCAACAAGACGCCACCGGCGGCCTCAAGGACGCCCTGACCCAAGGCGCCCAGATCGCCGTGAAACAGCTCGGCACCCCGGGCGGCTTCAGCAATAACCCCGAAGTGAAAATCGAACTGCCGGGCAAACTCGGCAAAGCCGCGAGCAAGATGAAAGCCTTCGGCATGGGGGCCCAGGTCGAAGAACTGGAAAACGCGATGAACAAAGCCGCCGAATCCGCCGTGACCCAGGCCCAGCCAATCCTCGTCGATGCAGTGAAGAAAATGAGCGTGGCCGACGCCAAAGGCATCCTCAGCGGCGGCAATGATTCGGCCACCCAATACCTGAACAAATCCAGCCGCGAACAGATCCGCGCGAAATTCCTGCCCATCGTCAAGCAAGCCACCGACAAGGTCGGCGTCGCGCAGAAGTACAACTCCTTCGCGGGCCAGGCCGCTGCGTTTGGCGTGGTGGACGCGAAGAGCGCAAATGTCGAGAACTACGTCACCGAGCAAGCACTGAATGGCCTGTTCGAGATGATCGGCAAACAGGAAGAAACCATCCGCCAGAACCCGGCCGCTGCGGCGACGAGTCTGGCGAAGAAGGTGTTTGGTACGCTTTAAGTCGTTACAACATGGGGGCGATTCAATTCGCTCCCATGCTTGCCTCCACGTAAAGAACTACGTAAAAAAAACACCCACTCCCGCCCCATCTTCCTTCTCTCAAAAAGCTGCAATTGGTCCAGCTCTTCCAGAATCGACGCCGCCTCGCTACCCGAGCAGGAAAAATTTTCCGCGACATTGCTCGCCGTAAACTCCTTCGCCTCCCCGCTTTTAGCCACCTGATAAACCGCGCGCTGCCGTTCCGTCAGTTGAGCAATTACGCCAGAGCTCGTCAGCCAGCGCTGAAAGTCCTGAGTGTCTGCCAGACTCTTGCGGTACACAGATGTAAAACCGACCACGGCTCGCAAAACAACCGCGCATTGAAACTCGATGAAATAAGTCAGATCCAGCTCATCTGCCTCGGTGTGCAGGTAGGAGCGTCCGTATTTCACCGGTGCATTGCGCAGCAGCAGACTGATCGCAATGTAGCGAAACACCGCGAACTCATGTTTGAACATGAACCAGTAAAACAAGGCTCTCGCGACCCGTCCGTTACCGTCGCGAAATGGATGTTCATAACCCATGGCGAAATGCAGCGTCACGGCCTTGGTCAGTGGATGCAGATAATTTTTGTCCAGAATCGAGGCAGCGGGCCGGTTGATCCAGGCGGACAGCCTCGCCAACCGCGCAACCAATCCTGCAGCAGGAGGTGGTCGGTGCACGGTGTTGCCTGAACCATCCTGAACAACCACCTCATCATTGGTCCGGAACAATCCGGGGGAATACTGCCCGTCATCGATCCCCTCCACACCCACTCGATGGATCTCTGCAATCAGCTCAATGCTCAGAGGTTCATAACGCTTTTCCCAAGCGAAATTCATCATTCGATAATTCCCCATGACCATGCGCTCATCTGGCGTCCGCGGCTGGCGCTGATGCTTGAGCATGTCCTTGGCTACGCGCGTGGTAGTCGCCGCGCCCTCCAACTGGCTACTGGCGATGGCTTCGTCTTCGATCAGATCATTGAGCAGACAGGAGAAATGCGCCCGCTCGCCGATCTGACTGGTCATGTAATCCAGCGCGGCCGTACTGGCGTAACGATCCACCACAGCCAAGGTTTTCTGCGCCAACGGCGTTGGCACGTATTTGCCCCACTGCACCGGCTCGCCCAACGGCAACAAATGAATGTACTGGGCCGCGCGCGCCTTCTTCACCAACGCCCAACAAAGATTCGCGTCCAACCCTGCCGCCCAGCGATAGCGCAACGCCTCGAATGGCAGATAGCGCCCCTGATCATCGAGCGGCTTGAGCAGCGCCAGATAATCCGCAAGTCGTTGCTTGTGTGGCGAGCGGGCCAACAGGTCGAAAACAGGATCCGTTCTGCCGGCTAATGCCGGTGGTTTCTTCATCAGACAGACTCAAGGACTCGGAAAAGCAGAACCCGGAGTACAGCATTGGACGGCCAGCGCCTCAAGATCGGAGGATTCTGAAAAAGCTGTAGGAAGGCAGCGTGAATTGGCGATTCGAAATGAATTGGCTGTCAGACCGCCTTCGCGAGCAGGCTCGCTCCCACAAAAGCAAAGCAGCGCAGCTGCCCGCGGCAAAGCCGCCCCACTCAACAATGAGCGCAAGCTCGAGTACCGCTTTTGATCTTGATCCACCGGCGACGTCGGAAGGCTGAGTGGAGGGATTGATCCGGGCGTGGGAGCGCAGCGACCGTACGACGCAGTCGTACACAGCGAGTGTAGGTGCAGCGAAGCAAACCGGAGCCGCTGCGCCCGGATCGATCCCGCAGCGAAGGAACCCGAGCCTGCGAGGGCCGAACGCAGGAGCAAGCCTTTTGGGTTACCTTTTTGGCGTTTGAAAAAGGTGACCCGCCGTAAGGGCGGAACCCTAAGCAGCCGTTACCGCAGCAACGGATATACACCCAAAACCCCCAAATCATGGTCGGCCCGAAGGCCGCCACGACACAAAAACCTCAAGCCTCCTTACGCACCCGAAACCAGGCCGCATACAACGCCGGCAAAAACAACAGCGTCAGCGCCGTGGCCACAATCAGCCCGCCCATAATCGCCACCGCCATCGGCCCGAAAAACACACTGCGCGACAGCGGAATCATCGCCAGTACCGCCGCCAGCGCCGTCAACACAATCGGCCGGAACCGCCGCACCGTAGCCTCGATAATCGCCTGCCAAGGCTTAAGCCCCGAAGCAATATCCTGCTCGATCTGATCCACCAGAATCACCGAATTGCGCATGATCATCCCGGACAATGCGATGGTCCCGAGCATCGCCACAAACCCGAACGGCTGCCTGAACACCATGAGAAACAACGTCACCCCGATCAGGCCCAGTGGCGCGGTGAGAAACACCATCGCCGTGCGCGAGAAACTGCGCAACTGCACCATCAGCAAGGTCAGCACCACGACAATGAACATCGGCACCCCGGCATTCACCGACTTCTGCCCGCGCTCGGAATCCTCCACAGTGCCGCCCACATCCAGCAGATACCCATCGGGCAATTCGGCGCGAATCGGGTCCAGCGTCGGCATGATCTGCTTGACCAGCGTCGCCGGTTGCTCCTTGCCATAAATGTCCGCGCGCACGGTCACGTTCGGCAGCCGATTGCGGTGCCAGATGATGCCTTCCTCAAACCCGTATTCCAGCGTGGCAATCTGCGACAACGCCACACTGCGACCGTTATCCGTCGGCACCGCGAGGCTCGGCAACAACGACAATTCAGTGCGCTCGTGCACGGTGCCGCGCAGCAGAATCTCGATCAATTCATTGTCTTCGCGATACTGGCTGACCGTCGAGCCGACCAGCGAACTCTGCAGGAATTTCGCCAGATTGGCGGTGCTTACGCCGAGGGCGCGGGCGCGATCCTGGTCGATGTTCAGGTAGACGACTTTGCTCGGCTCCTCCCAGTCCAGATGCACGTTGACCACATGCGGATTCTCGCGAACCTTTGCCGCCACTTTGCGCGCCAACGCACGGACTTCTTCGATGTGTTCACCGGTAACGCGGAACTGCACCGGATAGCCAACCGGCGGGCCGTTTTCCAAACGGGTGACCCGCGAACGCAGGGCCGGGAACTGTTCGTTGAGGGTTTCGATCAACCAACTGCGCAGCGCTTCACGCTCTTCGATGGTTTTCGCCAACACCACGAACTGGGCAAAACTCGCCGCCGGCAGTTGCTGATCCAGCGGCAGGTAGAAACGCGGCGAGCCGGTGCCGACATAGGCCACGTAATTGTCGATGCCGGCGTGCTCCTTGAGCAGCGCTTCGAGGCGTTTGACTTCGCTGGTGGTATTGGCCAGCGAAACACCTTCGGCCAGTTTCAGATCGACCATCAACTCCAGCCGGTTCGAAGCCGGGAAGAACTGCTGCGGGACGAAACGGAACAACATTACCGAGGCGATAAACAGGCCCACGGTGAGCACGATCACCGTCTTGCGATGGGCCACGCACCACTCCACCAGACGCCGGACGCGCTGATAAAACGGCGTAGCATACGGATCAGGCTGACCATCGCCAGTACCGTGTTTCGCCGCATGAATTTTCGCCAGATCCGGCAGGAGTTTTTCCCCCAGATACGGCACGAACATGACCGCCGCCACCCATGAGGCGAGCAAGGCAATGGTCACCACCTGGAAAATCGAGCGGGTGTATTCGCCGGTTCCGGACTGCGCAGTGGCAATCGGCAGGAAACCGGCGGCGGTGATCAACGTGCCGGTAAGCATCGGGAATGCAGTGCTGGTCCAGGCATAACTCGCCGCGCGAATGCGGTCGAAACCCTGCTCCATTTTGATCGCCATCATTTCCACGGCGATGATCGCATCGTCCACCAGCAGACCCAGCGCCAGCACCAGCGCACCGAGGGAAATCTTGTGCAGGCCGATCCCGAGGTAATACATGCAGGCGAAGGTCATCGCCAGCACCAGCGGAATGGTCAGCGCGACGACCATGCCGGTGCGCACGCCGAGGGAGAAGAAGCTCACCAGCAAGACGATCGCCAGCGCTTCGACCAACACCTGGACGAACTCGCCGACGCCGGTTTTTACCGCTGCCGGCTGATCGGACACCTTGCGCAACTGCATGCCGGCCGGGAGGTTTTTCTGGATCCGCGAGAACTCGCCCTCCAGCGCCTTGCCCAGCACCAGAATGTCGCCGCCATCCTTCATAGCCACGGCCAGACCGATCGCATCGTCGCCCATGAAACGCATGCGCGGCGCCGGTGGGTCGCTGAAACCGCGACGCACATCGGCGATATCGGAGATACGGAACGTACGATCGGCGACGCGGATCGGAAAGTTCTTTATCTCATCGACTGTCTGAAAATTCCCCGAGACGCGTAGCTGCAAGCGCTCGCTGCCGGTTTCGAAGAACCCCGCAGTGGACACCGCATTCTGTTCCTCCAGTGCCTGCTGCACCGCCGCCAGCGGCAAGCCGAGGGTGGCGAGTTTGACGTTGGACAGCTCGACCCAGATTTTCTCGTCCTGCAACCCAAGCAGTTCGACCTTGCCGACGTCCTTGACCCGTTGCAGCTGAATCTGGATGCGGTCGGCGTAATCCTTGAGCACGGCGTAGTCGAAACCGTCACCGGTCAATGCGTAGATATTGCCGAAGGTGGTGCCGAACTCATCGTTGAAGAACGGCCCTTGAATTCCCGGCGGCAAGGTCTGGCGGATATCGCCGACCTTCTTGCGCAACTGATACCAGAGATCGGGGATTTGCTTGGAGTGCATCGAGTCGCGGGCGATGAAGGTCACCTGGGATTCACCGGGGCGGGAGAACGACATGATGCGTTCGTACTCGCCGGTTTCCATCAGTTTCTTTTCGATCCGTTCAGTAACCTGGCGCGAGACCTCCTGCGCGGTCGCGCCGGGCCAGCGGGTCTGAATGACCATCGCCTTGAAAGTGAACGGCGGGTCTTCACTCTGGCCGAGTTTGGTGTAGGACAACGCGCCGACAACGGCGAGCAAAAGCATCAGGAACAGTACGATCTGGCGATTACGCAACGCCCATTCGGAGAGGTTGAAGCGCATCGGGGCTTACTCCTTGTTCGCCAGATTGACCACACGGTTGGAGCGATCCACCGGCCGCACCTGCTGGCCGTCGAGCAGCACATGAACGCCGGCAGCCACTACCCAGTCGCTGGCATTGAGCCCCTCGAGCACCGCCACGCTTTTCTCGCCGAACGGACCGACCCGCACCGGGGTTTTCTTCAACGTGTTGTTGCCGTTGACCACCCAGACGTAGGTCGCGCCGTTTTCAGCGGTCAGCGCAGAAAGCGGTATCGACAGCGAGACACTGTTAGCCGATTGCACAAACACCCGTGCGCTCTGCCCCAGTTCAGCCGGCACTTTGCCGCTGGTGAACGAGATACGCGCGGCGAAGGTGCGCGAGCGCGGATCGGCGGACGGCGACAACTCGCGGATCTGCCCGGCGAAGCGTTGATTTTGCTGTGCCCACAATTCCACGGTAACCGGCTGACCAACCTTGAAGCGGCCGAAGCTTTGCTCCGGCAGGCTGATCAACACTTCGCGCTCACCATCGGTGGCGAGGGTGAACACGGTCTGCCCGGCAGCGACCACCTGACCGACTTCCACCGAACGCTTGGCCACCACACCGTCCTGTGGCGCACGCAGCACCGCGTAACTGGCCTGGTTGGTCGAAACGTTGAATTCAGCTTTGATTTGTTTAAGGCGGGCTTCGCCGGAGCGATATAGATTTTCGGCGTTGTCATAGGCCGAGCGGCTGACCATCTGCCGATCCATCAGGGTTTTATAGCGATCCCGTTCGGCGCGGACCAGGTTCAGATTGGCCTCGGCGGCGGCGACCTGCGCGCGGGTAGCTTCCAGTTGCAGGCGCACATCCTGCGGATCGAGTTCGGCCAGAGGCTGATCGGCTTTGACGCGCTGGCCTTCGTCGACCAGTCGTCGGCTGACTTTGCCGCCGATGCGGAACGCCAGATCAGGCTCATAGCGGGCTCGCACCTCGCCCGGATAACTTTCCATCGCCTGCGCCGAAGGCTCGGGTTGCACCACCATGGCCGGGCGCACGGTGACTTTCGTCACCTCCTCCTGACCGCACGCCGATAACAGGAACGCCAGACTGACTGGCACGGCAAAGGACAACGCATGGCGGAACATGGTGACGGACCTTTCGCGAATGAGGCTTGGAATATTTATACTGGCGGGTATGGTATTAATAGCAAACTCACCAGTCCAGTATTAAAAGCGAAGAATGTCGAACAATCTTTCAGCTCCAAACGGCCCGGGCCGCCCCAAGGATCTGGCCAAACGCCAGGCGATCCTGGATGCGGCGAAAACCCTGTTTCTTTGCCATGGCTACGCCAACACCAGCATGGACGCGGTGGCCAGCGAGGCGGGCGTGTCGAAGCTGACGGTCTACAGCCATTTCAACGACAAGGAGACGCTGTTCTCCGCTGCCGTCGTCGCGAAATGCGAGGAACAATTGCCGCCGCTGTTCTTCGAATTGCCGGACGGCATCGCGGTGGAAAATGTATTGCTGAACATTGCCCGGGGCTTTCACCAACTGATCAACAGCGAGGAATCAGTGAACCTGCACCGCCTGATCATGGCGCTGGGCAGTCAGGATCCGAAGCTGTCGCTGATCTTCTTCGAGGCCGGCCCAGAGCGCGTGGTCAACGGCATGGAAGGTCTGCTGGCGAAAATCCATGCAACCGGCGCGCTGAGCATCGACCAGCCACGCAACGCCGCCGAGCACTTCTTCTGCCTGATCAAAGGGGCGGGGAATTTTCGTTTGTTGTATGGCTGCGGCGAGCCGCTGACTGGAGAAGCAGCGGAGCGGCATGTGCGGGAGGTGGTGGGGTTGTTTATGCGGGCTTACAAACCCTGACAGTTTTGCGGTGCTTGTGCAGACCGCTTCGCGAGCAGGCTCGCTCCCACACTGGAATGCATTTCCTACTGTGGGAGCGAGCCTGCTCGCGAATGGGGCGACGCGGTCTCAGGGCTTCAGCGCTTTCTTCGGATAAATGTCATACCGGCTCGATTTGCCATCCAGCGCATGGCTCGGTTTCGGCCCTTCGATGCACGGCGCCTTGCGCGGGCGCTTGACCACCACCCGGTGCGTGGCCAAGGCCAGCGCCGCTTCAAGCAGGGCCGGTGCATCCGGATCATCACCGACCAGCGGGCGGAACAGGCGCATTTCCTTTTTCACCAGCGCGGTTTTCTCGCGATGCGGGAACATCGGGTCGAGATAGATCACCTGCGGCGGCTCCCCTTCCCAACTGCGCATCACTTCGATGGAGTTGCCCTTGAGCAATTTCATCCGCGCCACGATCGGCGCCACGTCGAAATCTTCCGCCGCCCGCGCCAAGCCGTCCTCAAGCAGTGCGCCGATCAGCGGCTGACGCTCGATCAGGCTCATTTCACAACCGAGACTGGCCAGCACAAATGCATCCTTGCCCAAGCCCGCCGTGGCATCGAGCACACGCGGGCGCACGCCTTGGGCGATGCCGACAGCCTTGGCAATCATCTGGCCGCTGCCGCCGCCATACAAACGACGATGCGCCGCGCCGCCTTCGACGAAGTCGACCCGCACCGGTCCAGGCGCATCCGGGCCAAGCTGCTGCAACTGCAAACCCTGCTCGCCGACCTGCAAGACGAACTCGCCGTCCGCCTCGCCGAGCGGCAGGCCGAGACGTTCGGCCCAGTGTGCGGCTTGCGCTTGAAACGTCGGGGCGAGGGCCTGGACATGGATGCGGCAGGCCGCGGGTGACTCGATCATGAAAAAACGCTCAAAAAAGTTAAGGATCGACAAAAACCGCCGATAAACCATTCAACGCGCATTTTGCCAGAGCTGAGCGTCAACCGAAAAAAATGTCAGGCATTCTTCCCACATCGATTGGTTACGTTTCGCCCCATGGCGACTTCAGCCGTCATAACACTCAAGCACTGAGCGGCGTCAGTCACCTGTGGCAGGATTTCTTTGCCCAAGCCCTGGCCGAACAGACGAGTGAAGTGGTGCCTGCCTGTGGCACGTTTCCACCGGTTGACCTGAACAGCCCGGAAGAACCGACCGTTGGCAGCGAGCTGCACGCGCACATCGTCAGCCAGCGTGAGTGCGACGTGGTTGAAACCCAGGTTCGCCCGCCGGAGCCACTGTTCCTGCCGATCGCCGAGTTCGAAATGGAGCTGCTGGACAAGCCGTTCCCACCGTTCCCGCCGGAAGAGCTCAAAGCCCAGCAAGAGCAACAGGATTTCGACAGCAGCTGGGTACGCCCGATTGTGATCAACAATGGCCAGCCAGTGCCGGAGCCAGGCCCTGCTCCGCAGAAACGTCCGCTGTACCTGCCGATTGCCGAGTTCGATCTGGACTTGCTGCAGAAGCCTTACCCGCCGTTCCCGCCGGAAGAAATCGTCGAGCAGCAGAAAGCTCTGGACTTCGATAATGGCTGGGCTCGCCCGATCGTTCTGCAGAACCTGCGCCTCGCCGCCTGATCCTCAGCGACACACGCTCCAGCGCCCGACATCGACATGAAAGTGATTGCGATGGGCGGCGTTGTAATCCGGGCTCAACACCACACTGAATGACTCGCAGGCGCCGTCACGCACTTGGCGGAGAAACTCTGCGTCCTGGTTTTGCTTGGGCCAATCCCTGAGCACGCTGATCGTGCGTCCGTCAGCCAGACGGAAACCGGCAATGTCCAGCGCGTCGGCACTGGCATGTCGACTGAGGGCACCGCTCTCACGGCTGTAGACATTGCGGCAGGCAAAGCTGCCGAGGTGATCGACCCGCGCGATTTTCTGGCCGTAAACCGATTGCGCGGCCGCTTGCAGGGTGTGGTGTTCGAACATCGCGTAGGCCACCGCCAGCGGGCAACTGGCGATGAAACTGCTGCTCAGCCCCACTCCACCGCCCTGCACCCGCAGAGCACCGACCAGCGGACACTTGGCGCCGGGGCTGTCGGCCTGGGGGCTGACGCGCAGATCCGAGCTGCTCAATGCCTGTGCGCAAAGCTCGGGATCACTGCGCAGGCGCATGAGTTTGTAACCGGTGAGCCAGTTGGGCGCGGCTTTTATGTCCAATGGCGCCCACGGATTCCACTGCGGCGGCACGTCCAGCCAGCCACGCCAGACACTCACCGCGCCACCAGCGATCGCGAGCAACACCCCCCAGAACAGCCAACGTCCCATGCTCAGTCCTTGAAGAATTGGTTGGCCCGAGCGTACGGCATCGACTGCGACGTAAAACCAAACGTGCCGCACTGGTGGATTTCTTCAGCCGCGCGGAAGAACTCGCCGAACGCCGCCAGCGCCAGCGCCGACCCGGTGCTGATCCGCCGGACGCCCAGTTCCTCGAGCTGTTGCACGGTCAGTTTCAAACCGCCAGACATCAACACATTGACCGGTTTCGGCGCCACCGCTTGCACCACTGCGCGCACTTCTTCGGCGCTGCGCAAACCCGGTGCATAGAGCACGTCGGCACCCGCTTCGGCGAATGCCCGCAAGCGGCGAATGGTGTCGTCAAGATCGGGGTTGCCGTGCAGGTAATTTTCCGCGCGAGCCGTGAGGACGAAAGGAAACGGCAGGGTGCGCACCGCCGCGACAGCGGCTTCAATCCGTGCAACGGCGTGTTCGAAGCAATAGATCGGCGCGTCCGGACGTCCCGTAGCGTCTTCGATCGACCCGCCCACCGCGCCCGCTTCGGCGGCGCGCAGAAGACTCTGCGCAGACTCGACCGGGTCATCGGCAAAGCCGTTTTCCAGATCCACCGCCACCGGCAGATCCGTCGCCGCGACAATCGCGCGGACATTGGCCAGGGTCTCGTCGAGACTCAACGCGCCATCAGGCTTGCCTTGGGAAAACGCGTAACCGGCACTGGTGGTGGCCAAGGCCTGATAGCCAAGACCGGCGAGCATCTTCGCCGAGCCGGCATCCCACGGATTAGGGATGACGAAGATCCCCTGGCGATCATGCAGGGCTTTGAAGGCTTGGGCTTTGAGGCGTTGCTGTTGACTGACTTGGACGTTCATCGACGGCCTCCCGGGCAGAAAAAAACCCGCCTCAGAGCAAGCCAAGCTGCTCGGCGGCGGGTTCTCTGTATAGCTCAGGCAGCGCGGGCAAGCTAGGCAAACGTTGCATCAGTTGTGCATGAAAACGTTGCGCCAGTTTCGCTGCCAACAGGTTGTCAGCGGTGTGCAGGAAAATGTACGGCGTGCGGCCTTCTTCGATCCATTCAGCAATTTTCGCCACCCACGGCACGAGAAACGCATCGTTGGCCTCAAGCTCGGGATGGCCGATGAAGCGCACCTGCGGAAACTGGGTGAACGCCGCCGGACGGGTCGGCACTCGCGGCTTTTTCGACTGCGCGTGGATCACCGAGGACTCGGTCGACAAGCAGCTGAACAGCGCGCGCGGGTCGAGACAGATGCGCTCGACACCGCGATCCAGCAACAGACGATTGAGCAGACGCTCGCTCTCGCCCTTGGCGAAGAACTGTTCATTGCGCACCTCGACCGCAAGCGGGCAATCCAGCGCATCGATAAACGCCGCGAGCTCCGGCAGACGCTGCGGCGTGAAGCTTTTCGACAGTTGCAGCCACAGCGGCGAAACACGTTCGCCTAACGGCTTGAGTAATTGCACGAAGGTTTCGGCAGCGGTCAGTTGCTCGCGCAAGTCGCCGCTGTGGCTGATGTCGCCGGGGAATTTGGCAGTGAAGCGAAAGTGCGCCGGCATGATCTCGGCCCAGCGTTGCACAGTGGCTGGCGACGGGCTGGCGTAGAAGGTGGTGTTGCCTTCAACGGCGTTGAACACTTGGCAGTAGAGAGCGAGAAAGTCGGAGGTTTTTGCGTCTACCGGATACAGATACTCGCGCCAGGCATTTTCGCTCCAGGACGGGCAACCGAGGTAGTAAGGCAGATCCATCAGATATACAGATCGAGGCCCAGCACGTCTGCGTCCCAATCGACAAAACCGGCGGTGCTCAGGTAGCTGGCCAGGGCCATGGCTACGCTTTTCTTCATCGCGCGGTGGTAGATCATGTCTTGCTGACGGGCAGGCAGGTTGCTCAGGCGTTGCGCGGTAGCTTGGGCAGCACGGGCGGCCAACTGCTCTTCGCTCGGGAATTCCAGCTCGCCGTCGATAATCTCGACGGACTCATCCAGCGCCGCATTGCCTTTACGCGGCTTGCGCTTGATGGGATATGACTGAGTGGAAACGCCGTCTATACGCATAATGTCATGCTCGGTATCAATGATGGCAATTTAGCGGCACTTGACCGACTTAGCAAACCGCCGAGTGATAACTAGAACACATAAAGCGCAAAAGGTTTTAAGCGAGGGGGCAGAAACTGACGATTGGCGATATTTGTATGTGACCGCGAACCTGTGGGAGCGAGCCTGCTCGCGAAGGGTCCAGCACATTCAACACATGCATTGACTGACAGAAGCCTTCGCGAGCAGGCTCGCTCCCACAGGAGAAAGTGTCGTATCAGCGGGCTTTGGGGGTGGCAACTTTATCGCGCAGGTAAACCGGCTGCGCGTCATCTGCCGGGATCGCCTCACCGCGCTGCCAGGCGTAACGCGCCAGGGTCAATAGGTCCTCGGCGTGGGGCAGCATGCCGGCGTCAGAGCCGCTCAGATTGACCGCAATGCGCTCGCCGTAACCCCAACCGGTACCGGCACCGAACCAATCGCCACTGGCATCAGTTGGCAACGCGGCGACTTCCGGTGGTAACACGGCTTCGGCGCCAACCAGACGCATCTCCCCCGCCGTCTCGCGGTAGCAGCCCCAATACACTTCATCCATCCGCGCATCGATCGCAGCCGCGACCTGGCTTACGCCATGTTCACGAAAGGCACGCTGGGCCAGCACGGCAAGGTTGGATACCGGCAACACCGGACGATCCAGAGCAAAGGCCAAACCCTGCACCACACCAATGGCAATGCGCACACCGGTAAACGCGCCCGGGCCACGGCCGAAAGCAATCGCGTCGACCGCTTGCAGCGTGGTGCCGGCATCGGCGAGCAATTGCTGAATCATCGGCAGCAGCTTCTGCGCATGCAGGCGCGGGATCACCTCGTAATGGCTCGTGACCTTGCCGTCATGCAGCAAGGCAACGGAGCAAGCTTCAGTCGCGGTGTCCAGGGCCAGCAAGGTGCTCATCGATGTTTCCAAAACAGGGGTGGGAAAAAGTGCGTCAGTATAAACAACAACGGCCCGCAAGCGGGCCGTGGATGATGCAGCCGATCAGACTTTTCAGCTCAGCGCGGCCAGCACCTTGGTGGTGATTGCATCAACCGAACCCACGCCTTCGATGTGGCTGTACTTTGGCTTGCCGCCGTTCTTGGCGGAAAGGTTCTGGTAGAACTCCACCAGCGGTTTGGTCTGCGAGTGGTAGACCGACAGGCGATGACGCACGGTCTCTTCGGTGTCGTCCTTGCGCTGTACCAGCTCTTCGCCGGTGATGTCGTCCTTGCCAGCCAGTTTCGGCGGGTTGTAGACGATGTGGTAAACACGGCCGCTGGCTTCGTGAACACGGCGACCGGCGATGCGCTGAACGATTTCTTCGTCTTCTACAGCGATCTCGACCACGGCATCCAGCTCGACGCCGGCAGTGACCAGCGCTTCAGCCTGCGGAATGGTGCGCGGGAAGCCGTCGAACAGGAAACCGTTGGCGCAATCAGGTTGAGCGATGCGGTCCTTGACCAGCGCGATGATCAGGTCATCCGACACCAGGCCGCCGGCATCCATGATGCTCTTGGCTTGCACGCCCAGTGGAGTGCCAGCCTTGACCGCAGCACGCAGCATGTCGCCGGTGGAGATTTGCGGAATGCCGAATTTCTCGGTGATGAACTTTGCCTGAGTACCTTTACCGGCCCCGGGAGCTCCCAGCAGAATGACGCGCATCGATGTGCTCCTCAATTTTTTATATAAAAGCTTTACAAAACAAAGGATTCGCTCGTAACCGGCGGATCCTGAAAATACGGGTCGTGGCCGCACAAACGGCCAAAGGCTGATCAAGATACACAGCAGGCTGCGCCCACACAAGACGCCAAAAGTCGGAGAAACCGACGCCCGCCGTGACCTCGCGACGCGGTAACCCAAGTCGCAACCCCTACATTAACTGTCGCCTCGCGGCACTTTCCTACGGCAGGAGAAGCGGCATCCGACCCTTTTCGCGAATGCCGCCAGAGGTGCTCAGCAACCTTAGCCGGTATTGCGCAATCCGGCGGCAATCCCCGCCACAGACACCAGCAGCGCCTGTTCCACCGGGCTGCCCTGCTCGACATCCTGCTGCCGCGAACGCGCCAACAGTTCCGCCTGCAATAGATGCAGCGGGTCGAGGTAGGTGTTGCGCAAGCGGATGAATTCGAGGGTGTCCGGACTGTGCGCCAGCAGCTGCGACTGCCCGGTCAGACCGAGCACGACGGAGCATGCCTGCGACAATAGGTCGCGTAACTGCGCGCCCAATGGCAGCAGATCAGCTTCAACCAGACGCTCGTCGTAGGACTGCGCAATATCCGCATCAGCCTTGGCCAGAACCATTTCCAGCATATCGATACGGGTGCGGAAGAACGGCCATTGTTCGCGCATCTGCCCCAGCAACTCACCTTCGCCGCGCTCCAGCGCCTTGCTCAGCGCCGTCTCCCAACCCAGCCAGGCCGGCAACATCAATCGGGTTTGGGTCCAACCGAAAATCCACGGGATCGCCCGCAGGCTTTCGATACCGCCGGCGCGACGTTTGGCCGGGCGACTGCCCAGAGGCAAACGTCCCAATTCCTGCTCCGGGGTCGACTGCCGGAAATACTCGACGAATTGCGGATTTTCCCGCACCACCTGGCGGTAAGCGCTGACACCGTCCGCCGCCAGTTCGTCCATCAGATGGCGCCATTCCGGAGTCGGCGGCGGCGGTGGCAGCAAGGTCGCTTCGAGCACGGCGGCCAGATACAGATTGAGGTTTTGCTCAGCGATGTCCGGCAGGCCGAATTTGAAACGAATCATTTCGCCCTGTTCGGTAGTACGGAAACGACCCGCCACTGAGCCCGGCGGCTGCGACAGAATCGCCGCGTGCGCCGGACCGCCGCCACGCCCCACGGTGCCGCCGCGACCGTGGAACAACAGCAGTTCGACTTGCTGTTCGCGGCAGATTTCCACCAGACGCTCCTGAGCCCGATATTGCGCCCACGCCGCAGCGGTGGTGCCGGCATCCTTGGCCGAGTCGGAATAGCCGATCATCACTTCCTGCGGGCCGTGCAAACGCGCGCGATAGCCCGGCAACAGCAGCAGACGTTCCATCACCGGCCCGGCGTTGTCGAGGTCGGCGAGGGTTTCGAACAGCGGCACCACGCGCATCGGCCGCAGTACGCCGGATTCCTTGAGCAGCAGTTGCACCGCGAGCACATCGGAAGCGGCGCCGGCCATGGAGATCACATAGGAGCCCAGCGACGCAGCGGGTGCGGCGGCGATTTCCTTGCAGGTGTTGAGCACTTCAGCGGTGTCCGCCGACGGTTTGAAATGCGCGGGCAGCAACGGACGACGGTTGCTCAGCTCCTCGGTAAGGAAGTCGATGCGCTGTTCTTCGTCCCAATCCTCATAGCGGCCGAGGCCGAGGTAATCGGTGATTTCTGTCATCGCCGAGCTGTGCCGGGTCGAATCCTGACGCACATCGAGGCGCACCAGGAACAGGCCGAACGTCACCGCCCGACGCAGGCAATCGAGCAACGGCCCGTCGGCGATGACGCCCATGCCGCATTCGTGCAGCGAGTTGAAACACAACTGCAAAGGCTCGAGCAGGTCGCGATTGTCGTGCAGCACATCGGCGGTTGCCGGGGTCGGCGCGGTCAACGCGGCATGCGCCCAGTTGCGTGTGGCGCGCAGGCGTTCGCGCAATTGCTTGAGCACCGCGCGATAGGGTTCGGCGCTGTCGCCGGCCTTGGCCTTCAGCGCATCGCTGGCCTGCTGCATCGACAGTTCGGCAGCGAGATGATCGACATCGCGCAGGTACAAATCAGCGGCCATCCAGCGCGCCAGCAGCAAGACTTCGCGAGTGACAGCGGCGGTGACATTGGGGTTGCCGTCACGGTCGCCGCCCATCCACGAAGCGAAGCGGATCGGCGCGGCTTCCAGCGGCAAGCGCAGGCCCGTGGCGGCGAACAGCGCCTGATCGGCCTTGCGCATATGGTTGGGGATTGCCTGCCACAACGAATGCTCGATCACCGCGAAGCCCCACTTGGCTTCATCGACCGGCGTCGGGCGGGTGCGGCGGATTTCTTCGGTGTGCCAGGCTTCGGCGATCAGCCGTTGCAGTTTGCTCTGGATCTGCTCGCGCTCGGCGCTGGTCAGGTCGCGATGATCCTGAGCGGCCAGTTGCGCGGCGATCGCGTCGTACTTCTGGATCAACGTGCGTCGCGCCACTTCGGTCGGATGCGCGGTCAGCACCAGTTCGATTTCCAGCCGCGCCAGTTGCCGGGCCAGAGATTCGGCGCTGTGCCCTTCGCTGCGCAGGCGCGCGAGCAGTTCCGGCAACACCCGCGACTCGAACGGCGCCGGTTGCGACTCCTCGCGGCGATGGATCAACTGATACTGCTCGGCAATGTTCGCCAGGTTGAGAAACTGATTGAAGGCCCGCGCGACCGGGAGCAATTCGTCTTCACTCAATTGATTGAGGCTGGCGCTCAGTTCAGCGTCCATCGAGCCGCGCCGGTCGGCCTTGGCGCCTTTGCGAATCTGCTCGATCTTGTCGAGGAACGCCTCGCCGTACTGGTCTCGAATGGTGTTGCCCAACAGCTCTCCGAGCAGGTGAACATCTTCGCGCAAGCGTGCATCAATATCGGTCATCAGCAGTTCTCCAGCGGTAATCGGGGACAGCGCAGAAACGAATGCTTTGCCAGAGAGTGCCGCTCTGCGCCGCTTCTTACAAGCAGGCGACGAATTGACTTTAAACCTTGCCGGCGAAAGCTAGTCTCAACAGTAAGCCGTACGACGGCCCGCCGCCGGCGCTGCCGGACACTCACCCAGGCCTGCCGTCAGCAGGCGCTAAATGAGGTCATCATGAAAATTCGTGAACTCGCCCAGCATTGGGAAGAAAACGCCAAAGGTCGCCTGACCGACACCGGCTACACGATTCATCTGGACGTCGAAGCCGCCGCAAGGCTGGCGGCGATTGCCGAAATGTACCCAAAGCGTCATCCCGAGGAACTGCTCGGCGAGCTGATCGGCGCCGCACTTGAAGAATTCGAAGCGAGCCTGCCGTATGTGAAGGGTTCAACAGTGGTGGCGACGGATGAGGAAGGTGATCCGCTGTATGAGGATGTCGGCCCGACGCCGCGTTTTCTGGCGTTGTCGCGACGGCATTTGCATGATCTGTCCTCGGCTGAGAACAAGCAGAAGCACTGATTCGACACACATCAAAACCGTGGGAGCGAGCCTGCTCGCGAATGCGGATTTTCATTCAGCATTTGCGCTGACTGACACATCTCATTCGCGAGCAGGCTCGCTCCCACATAGGCTGTATTCCAGTTCGCAAATTGGTTTATCAACAGACAAATTACACCCGCGCGTACCGCTCCAAAGCCCCAAAGTTCCCGCCCCAGAGCCTTGTCCAAACGGTCAATTAAATTTTTGGCGATAGGCCATCTTTTCTGAACTTTTCAAAAATGCCGCCGGTCGGAACAGGTAACCACGCCTGGAACGAGCGTTTCAATTCGCGTCTACAAGCGATGCTTTCGCCTCCTCTGCCAGGATGGATTCAGTTGTATTTTCAGGAGATGCCTAATGGAGTTGAAGACCATGAAAACCCAAACCTCGTTTTCCCACCTGCGCGGTCTGAAACTGGCCGCTCTGGCCATCGGCACCAGCTTCGTACTGGCCGGTTGCGCCGGTAACCCACCGACCGAGCAGTACGCCGTGACCCAATCGGCCGTCAACAGCGCCGTCAGCGCTGGCGGTACCGAATTCGCTGCGGTGGAAATGAAGCAGGCTCAGGACAAACTGAAACAAGCTGAAATCGCCATGCACGACAAGAAGTATGACGAGGCCCGTCGCCTGTCCGAACAGGCTGAATGGGACGCTCGCGTCGCTGAACGCAAGGCTCAGGCCGCCAAGGCCGAACAGGCTGTGAAGGATTCCCAGAAAGGTGTTCAGGAACTGCGTCAGGAAAGCCAGCGCACTTTGCAGTAAGCGCGCATCCCGACCGCAAAGCTGAAACTCTTACCGATAGAAAGGACGACAAATTATGCGTAAGCAACTGATGATTCCCGCTCTTCTGGCCGCAAGCGTTGCACTGGCTGCCTGCTCCACCCCGCCTAACCCGAACCTGGAACAGGCGCGCACCAACTACGCCGGCCTGCAGGCCAACCCACAGGCGAGCAAAGTCGCGGCACTGGAAACCAAAGACGCCAGCGATTACCTGGACAAGGCTGACAAGGCCTATCTGGACAAAGAAGACGCAGCCAAGGTTGACCAACTGGCTTACCTGACCAACCAGCGCGTGGAAGTGGCCAAGCAGACCATCGCTCTGCGCACCGCTGAAAACAACCTGAAAAACGCCGCTGCCCAACGCGCCCAGGCTCGTCTGGATGCCCGTGACCAGCAGATCAAACAGCTGCAGGACAGCCTCAACGCCAAGCAGACCGATCGCGGTACGCTGGTGACTTTCGGTGACGTGCTGTTCGCCACCAACAAGGCTGATCTGAAATCCAGCGGCCTGGTGAACATCAACAAACTGGCGCAATTCCTCCAGGAAAACCCGGATCGCAAAGTGATCGTCGAGGGTTACACCGACAGCACTGGCACCGCGAGCTACAACCAGTCGCTGTCCGAGCGTCGCGCGACTTCCGTGCAGATGGCCCTGATCAAGATGGGCGTCGACCCTTCGCGCATCGTCGCTCAGGGTTATGGCAAGGAATACCCGGTAGCGGATAACGGCAGCGTCTCGGGCCGTGCGATGAACCGTCGTGTGGAAGTGACCATCTCCAACGACAACCAGCCAGTAGCACCGCGTTCTTCGGTGAGCTCGAACTAAGCTCCACCCGGTAACGCAAAAGCCCCGCCTGAGTTGATCTGGCGGGGCTTTTTTTGTGGAAGTGTGAAAGTCGGTTGACTCAATTCCCATGACCGTTTCGTCTTCCGAAAGCGAAGTCCACTGTCAACTATGACAGTGGACGAGAATCGGTACATGGAAGAGGCTGTTACCTGTCAGCCTGATCCTCACAAGGATTCCCCGATGAAACGATCAATCATCGCAGTCGGATTTTTGTCGACACTACTCCATGCAGCGATGAGCTGGAGCAACGCGGCAATCCCACCAGAGCCCTTGTATGATCCCGATGACATGGTCATCAGCACCGATCCCGAACTACTGACTCCCTCGATAAAACGCCCCATCACAGGCGTTCAAAAGGTATTGCTGGTGGTCGGGCACTGGTCAGGCGAACCGGGCCTGGACTCCGGAAAAATTGCTGAGCAAACTTTCTCAACGCACTGGAACTCATTGCGCTCCTACATCCTCGCTGCCTCCGGCAATAAACTGAAACTGGAAGGCACACAGATCGAGGCAGATTTCGGTCCAAAACCTGCTACATGCTCCGCTTCAGGCAGTCTCGACGCAGGACGCAAAGCGGCCCGTGCACAAAACATTGATCCCGCAGATTTTCCATTCCTCTTTGTGGCGGTCCCCTGTGGCGGCGGCGCAATCGCTACGGTGCCGGGAAACTGGATTTGGGTTAAAGGTATGCCGGGCTCACCGCATACATGGAAGCACGAATTCGGCCACAATCTGGGATACCCACATGGCGGCACTTATACCAAATGTCCGGTGAGTAACGACGTTGTTCAGGCTCCTGAAGAGTGCAGCCCGGTCGGGTATGGTGATACTGGAGACTCGGTATCGGGTGGCGGAACACTCTATCCGGCAATCAACCGGTGGTTTTCCGGCTGGCTAGATGACTCGCAAGCCGCCGTGATCAGTAAGACAGGTCTGTACCGCCTGGGGGTATTGGGTAAGGAAGGGCCTCAACTTTACATGATCAATCGGCCCACAGAACCTCAGTTGATAGCGCTTGAGTACCGCCAGCCCACACCATTCGACGAATTTTCTCCCACCGATAATCGCGTGACCGGCGTCTGGATCAGGTACTCGTCACTGAACGGGACGGTGCGCAACGTGCAATTGGATGCCTCGCCAGAAACTGCCACAACGAACGATCCTACCCTGCAGCCAGGACGGACGCTGGAAGACGCGACGGCAAAAATCAAAATCAAAGTCTGTGCGACGGATAAGGCTGGTGCATCGCTCGCAATTGCAATAAACGGACAAGGCCTCCCATATTGCACAACGACAGTCGTGCCACCGCTGGTCATGACACCCGAGCAGAACGCTACAACAACGCTGAAACCTTTGATCACTGGAACGGCGCGACCGGGAGCAACGATCAAGGTAGCAGAAGCCGCAACCCCGGAGACTTTCTTCGCAACAGCTATCGCGGATGTACAAGGCAGGTGGTCAATAACCCCTCCTACCGATAGGCCATCAGGCCCCAATGCGCTTGTGCTTCGGCAGTACTTTGGCGACAGAGTCTCGGGGCCGTCCGAGCAGCGTTTATTCAACGTTGTTGATATCGTGGATGTGCCTCCCCCGGTTATCTCCAGGCCAGTGGAAAACGCTGACTCCGGTTACAACCCTTTGCTTTCAGGCACAGCATTGCCTGGCGCCCATATTCGCGTAACCCGCGTTTACGGCCCTTACGAAATACTGGCGGAAACAGACGCTGATGCCTATGGCAAATGGTCAGTGCGAAGTGTCTGGACATTACCCTCAGGGCCTTTTTCCATGACAGCCTGGCAAAGCATTGATGGTAAGCGCTCGCCGTGGAGTGCCAATAGAACAATCAAGGTAATTGATACGCTCGAGGCGCCAGTCATAGAAACCCCACTAGAGGGTAGTGACAGCGGTCAAAACCCTCTGCTCTCCGGCAAAGCTGTTCCGCGCGCACATATCCGTGTGTCCAAGGTCTACGGCCCTTACGAGGTACTGGCGGAAACAGACGCCGATGACTATGGCAACTGGTCGGTGCGAAGTGTCTGGACTTTACCCGTCGGCCCGTTTTCCATGACTGCATGGCAAAGTATCGATGGCCATCGCTCACCTTGGAGCGCCAATCGAAAAATCACGGTAACTGACGCACCCGCAGCGCCTGTTATCGACACACCGGTAGAGGGCAGTGAAAGCGGCCAAAATCCGCTGCTCTCGGGAAAAGCGCTGCCGGGTGCCCATATCCGGGTCACCAAGGTTAACGGCCCTTACAACATACTGGCGGAAACAGATGCCGATGCTTACGGCAACTGGTCGGTGCAAAGTGTCTGGAGCTTACCCGTCGGCCCGTTTTCCATGACTGCATGGCAAAGCATTGACGGTAAGCGCTCGCCGTGGAGTGCCAATCGAAAAATCACGGTGACAGCCAGCCCTTAGCTGTAAAAGCTCCTTCGTTCAAATGGAGGGGCTCTTTGTTTAGTTTCATACTGTAGCCCCTCACCCCAACCCTTCCCCGAGGGAGAGGGAGCCGATTGGGGGATGCTCTAGAGATACATCGATCTGAAAGTGCTTTATTGAATCCATAATCGACACGGTCTCTCAGGTCGATGTATGGCGGAATACACCTCGGTCAGTCCCCTCTCCCAGTGGGAGAGGGGGAAAGTGATCCAGCAGAATCACTGCTCCAGCTTCTGCGGCGTCTCCTCCCCCATGCAGCGCACAGCCTTTTTCTGGCCATTGATCAACACACCGGTCAACCCTTTCTGCTCGGTATCAAACAACACCAGCACACCATCAATGCACTGCGCCACTTGCGGCGCGGGGGTCAGCGAGACTTTGTAGTCCTCGCCCGGCACCGTCTTGAGCATGGTGAATTCGCTGAGCAGCAATGCATCCTCCGGCTTGGCAAAGTGCAGGTAGCCGTAGTACCACAGCGCCCCGACGGTGCCGAGGATGCTGCAGATACCGGTGATGATCAGCGGGATGGCATTACGTTCTTCACTCATTGCGGGCTCTCATCTTCAGAATTCGGGGGCGGCGGATAGTTGGGGATTTCGCCGAGGCGGCGCAGGCCGTCGAAGTGTTCGGGATCATCAAGGTAGCGCAGCATGACCTGACGCCACACCGGGTCGCCGAAGGTTTGCACATGACCGCCACGGGTCAGCTGCAACACGCGCGGCGGCGGCGCCGCTTGATACAGGCGAATGCCGTTGGCCATCGGCACCAGCGGATCGTCGATGCTGTGGAAGATCAGCTTGGGCACGCCGGTCAGCTGCGCCATCGAGTTGATCGCGCTGTCGCCATCCGGCACCAGCCACGACAGCGGCACCTGCAACGGCCAGGTCAGCCACGAAGTGCTGAGGGCGAATTGGCCGACACTGCGATAACTGGCCGGCACACCATCCAGCACCAGGGCCTTGAGTTGTTTTTGCCGTTCCGGGTGCTGCGCCAGCCAATGCACCGACATCGCGCCGCCGAGGCTCTGCCCGAGCAGCACCAGCGGTTTGCCTTTGACCTCGGGCGCTTTGTCGAGCCAGGCGAACGCGGCGTCGATGTCCTGATAGATCGCCGGCAGGCTCGGCTTGCCCTCGGACAAACCGTAACCGCGATAGTCGACCAGCAGTACCTGATAGCCATTCTTCGGCAACCACCAGCTGCCGCCCAGATGCATCGGCAGATTGCCGCCGTTTCCGTGCAGATGCAGGACCGTGCCTTTGACCTCAACACCAGGTTTGGCTGGCAGCCACCAGGCGTTGAGCTTCAAGCCATCAGCGGTGTTCAGAGTGACAGTGCGGTATTCGAGTTTGGCTTTGTCCGGGGTGAAGATCTGGCCCGGTTCAGGGTAGAACAGCAGCGAACTGCAACCGCCGAGGGTCAAGAGCAGGCAAAGGATGCCGAGGATTCTCATCCGGTGAAACCTCGCAAAGAAGAGAACTGAACACAAATCAAACCTGTGGGAGCGAGCCTGCTCGCGAAAGCGGTGTATCAGCCGACATCAATGTTGAAGGTGAAATCGCATTCGCGAGCAGGCTCGCTCCCACAAGGGGTTCGGTGGTGGGTCTAGAGGATATTGGAGTAATCCGCCTCAATCCGGTCCAGGCTCAAATGGTTGAGGAAGTTGGAGAAACACATCCACGCCGACAACGCATTCAAGTCACGGAACTGATCCGGTAGATATTTCGGCGGCACCACCAGCCCTTCATCCACCAGTTGCCGCAAGGTTCGCATGTCTTCCAGTGTGGTCTTGCCACAGAACAACAGCGGAATCTGCTCGAGCTTGCCCTTGCGCACGGCCAACTGAATGTAGTTGTAAACCATGATGAAGCCCTTGAGATAGGACAAGTCTTTGGTGAATGGCAGACCGGTCGGCGTCGAGCCACGGAAAACCCGGCTGGCGTTGCCGTAGCTTTCGGCCATCTCGAAACCCTGCTCGCGGAAGAATTCGTAGATCTGCAAAAAGTCGGCGCCCTCTTCGACCATATGAATCGCACGGGTGCGGTTGGTCAGTTTGCGCAGGCGACTGGGGTAAGAAGCGAAGGTGATGATTTCCATCAGGATCGCCAGCCCTTCCTGGGTCACCGTTGACGAGGGCGGGCCTTTGGACAGGAAAGTGCAGATAGGCTGGTTCAAGCCATTGAGCGTAGTGCCGACGTGCACCAGACCTTCGTGGACTTCCAGTGCGCGCACGTCGCGGTCGTTGAACAGCGCATCCGTGCGGATCTTGATGTAGTCGGCGCCCGCCGCGGCGTCGGCGACGATGCCGTCGGACTCGAACACGCGAATGGTTTCTTCGGCCTCACCGAATACCTTGTTCAGTCGGGTTTGCAGCAGGTGCACCGCGTCTTTGGCGGTGAGGATTTTCGGTTCGTCCTTCAGATCGCCGCGCCCGTCGATGTTGTTCAGGTAATCGGACATCATCAGGCCGAGGTCGGCGAGGGTCGGGTCACCGGCGTGGAAGGCATCGGACGCCGCGCCGTACAACTCTTGCGAGATCAGACCGAAGTCCTCGGTGCCGCGCGCTTCGAGCATGCGCACGACCATGCGGTATTCCTTGCACATGCGCCGCATGATCTGCCCGACCGGGTTGAACTGGCCGAGCTGGCGGGTGATGTCGCGCTCGATGTTCTGGAATTCCAGTTTGACCTGGCTCGAATCGAACGACAGCGGGCGGTTGAGGTAGTAGTCGCGATCCACCGCCGGCATTTCCTTGCCTTTGGCCTTGAGAAAACCCTTGCGCACGTTGTCGTCCCACTTGACCGCATCGAGCACGCGGATCGGCGTCTGCGCCAGCACAATGCGATCGGACAACATGCGTATCGTCTGCTGGTAATCGTCCACCCGAAACTCCTGTAGAAAACGTGACGTGCTGAAACTCAGACTCTTGATCGTTCCCACGCTCTGCGTGGGAATGTCGCCCGGGACGCTCCGCGTCCCTTTTTGCTGCGTGACGCAGAGCGTCACAGGATGCATTCCCACGCGGAGTGAGGGAACGATCATCAACGGCTCGCTCCCGCAGGGTGTAGCGTGAAATGCTAGACCGACGCCAGCACCAGATGCATATACCGCGTCAGAATCCCGAGCATGTTCTCTTCGGCCAATGGCTCGGCGTCATTGAGCAGGCCCTGATATTCCATCCGGCCGATAATCGCCGTCAACACCTTGGCATCCTGCTGCGGTTCACGCGAGCCCAGTACCTGGAACAACTGGCAGGTGCCCTGCAACAGAATCTGCTGGTGCGAGCGCACCAGAATGGCCAGACGCGGGTTGAGCAGCGCTTCCTGGCGGAACGCCTGTTCGGCCATCAGATGCTCGCGGCGGTTGATCAGTTGCCGGTGCACGTAATCGGCCATCAACCGCGCGATGTCATCGGCCAATTGCGAGCGCGACTCCGGGCTGCCGTCGGCGCTGACCACCATTTCGCGCAGCAGACCTTCGTTATTGATCCACAACTTGGCCATGTATGCCGCGCTGCGTTCAACGTATTGGGCGAAGGTATCGGTGAGCAGGTCATCGATGTCCTTGAAGTAATACGTGGTCGCCGACAGCGGCACGCCGGCCTCTGCCGCGACCGCACGATGGCGCACGGCACGCACGCCGTCGCGCACGACAATGCGCATCGCGGCGTCGAGAATGTCCTGGCGACGCTGCTCACTGCCCTGTCGGCTGGCCTTGCGGCCCTGGTACTGAACACTTTCAGCGACCGCAGTGGCGATACCCGCTGCACCTTCTTGAGCTATTGCACCCATCACGACAGCACTTCCTCTGCTATTTGCAAATTAACCAATTGATACATTTGTACCAGACAGGCAATAAAAAGCCGCCTGTTTTAGGCGGCTTTTCAACTGAAACGTTTACGCTTGCGGTCGCATGTGCGGGAACAGGATCACATCGCGGATCGACGGCGAGTTGGTCAGCAACATCACCAGACGATCAATGCCGATACCTTCACCGGCGGTTGGCGGCATGCCGTACTCCAGCGCACGGACAAAGTCGGCGTCGTAGTGCATGGCTTCGTCGTCGCCGGCGTCCTTGTCGGCCACCTGCGCCATGAAGCGCTCGGCCTGGTCTTCCGCATCGTTCAACTCGGAGTAGGCGTTGGCGATTTCACGACCACCGATGAACAGCTCGAAGCGGTCGGTGACGTTCGGGTTTTCGTCATTACGACGGGCCAGCGGCGACACTTCGAACGGGTACTGAGTGATGAAGTGCGGCTGCTCCAGCTTGTGCTCGACCAGTTCTTCGAAAATCATCACCTGCAATTTGCCCAGACCTTCGAAGCCCAGCACCTTGGCGCCGGCCTTCTTGGCGATGGCGCGAGCCTTGTCGATGTCGTTCAGATCATCGGCAGTCAGCTCAGGGTTGTACTTGAGGATCGAGTCGAACACCGACAGACGCACGAACGGCTCGCCGAAGTGGAACACCTTGTCGCCGTACGGCACGTCGGTGCTGCCCAGCACCAGCTGCGCCAGCTCGCGGAACAGTTCTTCGGTCAGGTCCATGTTGTCTTCGTAATCGGCGTACGCCTGATAGAACTCCAGCATGGTGAATTCAGGGTTGTGACGAGTCGAAACGCCTTCGTTACGGAAGTTGCGGTTGATCTCGAAGACTTTCTCGAAACCACCGACCACCAGACGCTTCAGATACAGCTCAGGCGCGATACGCAGGAACATTTCCATGTCCAGCGCGTTGTGGTGAGTTTCGAACGGCTTGGCTGCGGCGCCGCCGGGAATGGTCTGCAGCATCGGCGTTTCGACTTCGAGGAAGTCGCGCTTCATCAGGAAGCTGCGGATGTGTGCGATCACTTGCGAACGCACGCGGAAGGTCTGGCGCACGTCTTCGTTGACGATCAGGTCGACGTAACGCTGACGGTAGCGCTGTTCGGTGTCGGTCAGGCCGTGGTGCTTGTCCGGCAGCGGACGCAGCGACTTGGTCAGCAGGCGCACGTTGGTCATTTCCACGTACAGGTCGCCCTTGCCGGAACGCGCCAGGGTGCCTTCGGCGGCAATGATGTCGCCCATGTCCCAGGTTTTCACCGCGGCCAGGGTTTCTTCGGACAGCGTCTTGCGGTTGACGTAGACCTGAATGCGCCCGGTCATGTCCTGGATCACCATGAACGAGCCACGGTTGAGCATGATGCGACCGGCAACCTTGACCGGGATTGCAGCCTCTGCCAGCTCTTCCTTGGTCTTGTCCGCGTACTGTTTCTGCAAGGCATCGCAGTAGTTGTCGCGGCGGAAGTCGTTCGGGAAGGCATTGCCCTTGGCGCGCTCGGCAGCAAGCTTTTCCTTGCGCAGGGCGATCAGGGAGTTTTCTTCCTGTTGCAGGGCTTGCGGGTCGAGTTGTAGGTCGCTCATGTCTTTAAGTATTCCATCAGGTTCGTTGCCCCCAGCCTTCGGCTGGGGATCGCGGGCGAGCCCGCTCCCACAGAGGGTGTTACAGGCCGGATTTCAGGCTCGCTTCCAGGTACTCATCGATGTCGCCGTCGAGCACCTTGTCGCAATCGCTGCGTTCGATGTTGGTACGCAGATCCTTGATCCGCGAGGCATCGAGCACGTAAGAGCGGATCTGGTGACCCCAGCCGATGTCCGACTTGGTGTCTTCCAGCGCCTGCGAGGCCGCATTGCGCTTCTGCATTTCCTGCTCGTACAACTTGGCCCGCAGCATTTTCATGGCGGTGTCCTTGTTGGCGTGCTGGGAACGCTCGTTCTGGCAGCTGACCACGGTGTTGGTCGGTACGTGGGTGATACGTACGGCCGAGTCGGTGGTGTTTACGTGCTGACCACCGGCACCGGAGGAACGATAGGTGTCGATCCGCAGGTCTGCCGGGTTGATTTCGATTTCCACCTTGTCATCGATCTCTGGCGAGACGAAAACCGCGGAGAACGAGGTGTGGCGACGGTTACCGGAGTCGAACGGGCTCTTGCGCACCAGACGGTGCACGCCGATCTCGGTACGCAGCCAGCCAAAGGCGTATTCGCCCTTGATGTGCACGGTCGCGCCCTTGATCCCGGCGACTTCACCGGCGGACAGTTCCATGATGGTTGCGTCGAAACCGCGTTTGTCAGCCCAGCGCAGGTACATGCGCAGCAGGATGTTGGCCCAGTCCTGCGCTTCAGTACCGCCGGAACCGGCCTGGATGTCCAGGTAGGCGTTGTTCGGGTCCATTTCATGGCTGAACATGCGGCGGAATTCCAGCTTGGCCAGATTTTCCTCGAGACGGGCCAGCTCGGCGACGACATCGCCCACTGCGCCTTCGTCGTTCTCTTCGACGGCCATGTCCAGCAGGTCGCGGCAATCGGCCAGACCGCCGTTCAGTTCGTCGAGAGTGTCGACGATCTGCGCCAGCGCGGCACGCTCGCGGCCCAGCTCCTGGGCGTATTCAGGTTTGTTCCAGACACTCGGATCTTCAAGCTCGCGATTGACCTCGGTCAGACGCTCATGCTTTTGATCGTAGTCAAAGATACCCCCGAATAGTTTCGGAGCGCTCGGACAGGTCCTTGATGGTGTTCAGGATCGGGTTGATTTCCATGACGGGCAGCACTCGTTGGCGAACTTTTGAAAGCCGGCGAGTATAACGTAAACAGGCTGTCGCGGCAGCCCGTCTGGCGGTGAATGGGCCGAGATTGCTGCCCTCACCCTAGCCCTCTCCCGGAGGGAGAGGGGACCGATCGGGGGATATTTGAAACATACGCCGAATAGAATGGCTTCACCGAATCCGTGATCGCCAAGCCTGAAGATCCATAATCGCTGCGATCTCTCAGGTCGATGTCTGGCCCGAGACACCTCGGTCGGCCCCCTCTCCCTCCGGGAGAGGGCTGGGGTGAGGGCAACGGCCGTTACTCGATCCCGACCTGATTGCGCCCATTGTTCTTGGCCAGATACAAGCCGCGATCCGCCGCCGAAATCAGCAGCCGGCAATCACTGCCCGCCTGCGGCACCATGGTCGCCAGACCAATGCTGATGGTCAGACTGGAGCCCTCGGCCGGCGTGTTATGCGGAATTTTCAGCGCCGCCACGGTCTGGCGCAGTTTCTCGGCCAACAGCCGCGCGCCGCCCGGCGAAGTGTTCGGCAGCACCAGCACAAACTCCTCGCCGCCGTAACGCGCCGGCAGGTCCGACGGTCGCGCACTGGCCTCGCGGATCGCCGTGGCGACCTTGCGCAAGGCTTCGTCGCCTTCAACGTGGCCAAAACTGTCGTTGTACGACTTGAAGTAATCGACGTCGATCATCAGCAATGACAGCTGCGTCTGATCACGCAGCGAACGGCGCCACTCCAGTTCCAGGTACTCGTCGAAGTGCCGTCGGTTGGACAGCCCGGTCAGGCCATCGGAGTTCATCAGCCGTTGCAGCACCAGATTGGTGTCGAGCAATTGCTGCTGGCTGACCCGCAACGCTCGGTACGCGGCGTCGCGTTGCAGCAATGTCATGTAGGACCGCGAGTGGTAGCGAATGCGCGCGACCAGTTCGATGGTGTCCGGCAGTTTCACCAGATAGTCGTTGGCGCCAGCGGAGAACGCCGCGCTTTTGATCAGCGGGTCTTCCTTGGTCGAGAGAACGATGATCGGGATGTCCTTGGTCGCCGGATGATTGCGGTATTCGCGCACCAGGCTCAGGCCATCGAGGCCGGGCATCACCAGGTCCTGGAGAATCACCGTCGGTTTGATCCGCACCGCCTGGGCGATGGCCTGCTGCGGGTCGGAGCAGAAGTGGAAGTCGATGTTTTCCTGATTCGACAGCCCACGGCGCACCGCTTCGCCGATCATCGCCTGATCATCCACCAACAACACCATGGCGGCGTTCTCGTCGGTTTTAATGTCGTCGATCTGTAAATCATTCATGAGCGGTCACCTGAGTACTGCGGGGGCCTGGATTGCCGATCAACCTGTTCATTTGGGGAAAATCTCCAGCAATCGTGGCGCTATCTTTTCCAGCGGGCGGATTTCCACCGCGGCATCGATTGCCGCGGCAGCCTTGGGCATGCCGTACACCGCACTGCTGTGCTGATCCTGGGCGATGGTCAAATAGCCCTGCTGGCGCATGAGCTTAAGCCCTTGCGCGCCATCGCGCCCCATCCCGGTCAATAAAACCCCGACCGCGTCACCGTTCCAGTAACTGGCAACGCTCTCGAAAAACACGTCGATCGAGGGGCGATAGATCTCGTTGACCGGTTCGGCGGTGTAGGCCAGCGTGCCGTTTTTCAACAGGCGAATATGGTGATTGGTCCCGGCCAGCAGCACCGCGCCACTTTGCGGCGGCTCGCCTTCACGGGCCAGACGCACATCGAGGCCGCTGGCGCTGGCCAGCCATTCGGCCATGCCGGCGGCGAACACCTGATCGACATGCTGCACCAGCACGATCGCGGCGGAAAAATCCTTCGGCAGGCCTTTGAGCAACACTTCCAGCGCCGCCGGCCCACCCGCAGACGAACCGATCGCCACCAGCCGCTGACGTGACGGCGAACTGCGCGGTGAACTCGGCGCCGGGCGCGAGCGCGGCGCCTTGTCGCCGATCAGCCAGCCGATGTTGAGGATCTTGCGCAACAACGGCGCCGCCGCTTCCTGGGCATTGCCGGCGCCGATCGCCGGCGTGTCGACCACGTCCAGCGCGCCGTGGCCCATGGCCTCGAACACGCGGTGCACGTTCTGCTGGCGGTCGACGGTGACGATGACGATCGCGCATGGGGTCTCGGCCATGATCCGCCGCGTGGCTTCGACACCGTCCATGATCGGCATGATCAGGTCCATCAAAATCAGGTCCGGCGTTTGTTCGGCGCAGCGTTGCACCGCCTCGGCGCCGTTGCTGGCGACCCAGATCACCTGATGCGCCGGCTCGAAGGCCAGCGCTCGGCGCAGGGCCTCCACCGCCAGGGGCATGTCGTTGACGATTGCGATCCTCATGCCCGCGCTCCCCCGATGAGCTCGACCACTGCATCGAGCAGGGCGTCGTCATGAAAACTGGCTTTGGCCAGATAATAGTCGGCGCCGGCGTCCAGTCCACGGCGGCGGTCTTCTTCGCGATCCTTGTACGACACGACCATCACCGGCAACGATTGCAGACGGTTGTCGCGGCGCAGCAGCGTGACCAGTTCGATGCCGTCCATGCGCGGCATGTCGATGTCGGTGATCAGCAGATCGAAGTTCTCCGAACGCAGCGCATTCCAGCCATCCATGCCGTCCACGGCCACCGCGACGTCATAGCCGCGATTGAGCAGCAGTTTGCGTTGCAGCTCGCGCACGGTCAGCGAATCGTCGACCACCAGCACCCGTTTGCGCGCCGCTTCGGCAGTTTGATTGCCGTGGCGGGCAATGCGCTCCAGGCGCCCGGTATTGAGCAGCTTGTCCACCGAACGCAGCATGTCTTCGACATCGACGATCAGCACCACCGAACCATCATCGAGCAAGGCCCCGGCGGAAATATCCTGAACCTTGCCCAGACGCTCGTCCAGCGGCAACACCACCAGCGTGCGCTCACCCACGAAGCGCTCGACAGCCACCCCATAAATCGCCTCGCGCTCGCGGATCACCACGACTTTCAGGGTAGCGCCATCGTTCTGACTGGCCGGGCGATTGAGCAACTGGCTCGCCGCAACCAGCCCGACATGCTGGCCTTCGTGCCAGAAATGCTGGCGTCCTTCGACCTGCACGATGTCTTCGGGGGCCAGATCGCACATGCGTTCGATGTGCGCCAAGGGGAATGCGTAAGCCTCTTCGCCGACTTCCACCACGAGGCTGCGTACCACCGAAAGCGTCAACGGCACCTCCAAATGGAAACGGCTGCCCTCGCCCGCCGTCTGCTCCAGCACCACGGCCCCACGCAATTGGCGGACCATATGCTGAACAGCGTCCAGGCCGACGCCACGCCCGGACACTTCGGTAACCTTGTCGCGCAGGCTGAATCCCGGCAGAAACAGGAAGGTCAGCAGTTCTTCTTCGCTCAATTGCGCTGCGGTTTCGGCTGGGGATAACTGCCGTTCGACGATGCTGCGGCGGACTTTCTCCAGATCGACGCCACCGCCGTCATCGCTGAGTTCCAGCACCAGCAAACCGGCTTGGTGGGAGGCGCGCAGACGAATCAGGCCTTCTTCGGGCTTGCCCTTGAGCAGGCGCTGCTCCGGGGATTCGATGCCGTGATCGACGGCGTTGCGCAGCAAGTGAGTCAGCGGCGCTTCGAGCTTTTCCAGCACATCGCGATCGACCTGGGTTTTCTCGCCTTCGATCTCCAGGCGCACTTGTTTGCCAAGGCTGCGCCCGAGATCGCGAACCATGCGCGCCTGCCCGCTGAGCACGTCGGCAAACGGGCGCATGCGACAGGCCAGCGCGGTGTCGTAGAGCACTTGTGCACGTTGGCTGGCCTGCCAGGCGAACTCGTCGAGTTCGGCGTTTTTCTCGCTGAGCAATTGCTGCGACTCGGCGAGCAAGCGCCGCGCATCTTCCAGTGACTCGAGCGCTTCCAGGCTCAGTGCGTGGTCCTTCAGGTGCACATTGAGATTTTCCAGTGCGCGCAGGCCATTGTTCTGCATGCGCTTGAGACGCTGCATGGTGGCCAGATGCGGTTTCAGCCGCTGGGTTTCCACCAGCGATTTGCTCGATAGATCGAGCAGGCTGTTCAGGCGTTCGGCAGTGACGCGCAAAACGCGCTCGCCGCCTTCGGTGGTGCGTTTGTTTTTGCGCGGGGTCGGTTCGGCGGGCTCGTCGACAATCGGCGCCGACACTATCGGCACTGGCTCGATCTGCAACTCGGCCATCGGTGGCGTGGCAACCACAGCGGCTGGCGCCGAAGGATCGAGCAGACGCCCCATCAGCGTCACGTAGGCTTCAATGTCCGTGGGTTGCGGCGCATTGGCCGGCGTGGCGATGCGCATCAGCAGGTCGGTGCCCTGCAACAACGCGTCGATGTGTTCGGGACGCAGCAACAAACGGCCTTCCTGCGCACTGACCAGGCAATCCTCCATGACGTGGGCGACGCTGACGCCGCTGTCGATGCCAACAATGCGCGCCGCACCTTTGAGCGAGTGCGCCGCACGCATGCACGACTCCAGCTGATCGGCCTGGGTCGGATTGCGCTCCAGCGCCAGCAGCCCGGCGCTGAGCACTTGGGTCTGGGCTTCGGCTTCGAGACTGAACAGCTCGAGCAGAGAGGCGTCGCGCATTTGCTCGGGGGTCATGTCAGGCTCCGGGTCACGGCGGACAACAGCTGTTCTTCATCCAGCCAGCGCAGGCTGCGACCGCGATATTGCAGAACGCCACGGGTGTACTTGGCACTGTTCTGCGCACCGGACTGCGACGCGGCGTCGAGGATGCGCTCGTCGATGGCATGAATGCCGTCCACTTCATCCACCGGCACCACCACCGGCCCGCCGTGCGCGGCGATGATCAGCATGCGTGGCATGATTCGCCCGCCGCTGACCGGCGCAACGCTGGCGCCGAGGTCGAGCAGCTCCACCAGCGACAGGCACGCGACCAGTGCGCCACGGACATTGGCCACGCCGAGCAAGGCCCGCGAGCGCTGGTGCGGCAGCGAATGTATCGCCTGCAACGGCGCAACTTCGACAAGCGTGCGCGTGGCCAGTCCGAGCCATTCCTCGCCGAGGCGGAACATCAGCAGCGAGCGGGTCTTGACGTCGGTTTCGACCTTGCTGACCACCGCTTCGCGCTGGTCCTGCTGCAACGAATAACGGTCGAGCAGGCGCGTGGCGGCGGCGGAATACACCGAACAGTTGCGGCAGTGAATATGCTCTTCCAGCAACGGGCAGGACTTGTCGCCATGAATGCCGATGCGGTTCCAGCAATCGTCGATGGCGCGGGCGTCTTCGTGGGTAACGTTCAAGGTGTCGGACGCGCTCATCGTTTACGCTCACTGTCGGCGGTGCGCCCGCTGCGGGCGGCGCGCTCCTGCAATCGTCGGGCACCCGCCGTATCGCCCTGAGCCTGCAGCAATACGGCCAGGTGCATCAGCGCTTCGGGGTGTTGCGGTTCGAGGTACAACGCTTTGCGGTAATACCCCTGGGCTTCGAGGCTCAACCCGGCGACATCGCTGAGCAGGCCCAGCCAATAGAACACCTGCGCCACGGGTTCATGGCTGCACAGATAGTGTTCGCACGCGGCGCGGGCCTCGGCGCTTTTGCCTTCGTTGGCCAGTGCAGCAATCTGCGCCAGCAGTGTTGCGGCGTCCGGGTCGGCAGTTTTTTTCGTCACCGGCAAAGCCGTCACGGCAGCGAACGGCCGATTGCGCACTGGCGCTGGCGGCGGCGCGCTGCGCAGTGGTTGGCTGACCGGCACGGCGACCGGTTTGGGCGTCGGCAGCGGTTCGGGGTGCGGCTCGCTATGGCGGCTGAAAGCGAACGACTGCGGGATGCCGATCGAGCGCATGCCCAAGCGCCCGAGCAGACTGCCCTCCGCCGGGCCGATAAACAGCACGCCGTCGACGTGGGTCAGGCGCTTGAGCACTTCGAACACCTGCTTTTGCGTCGGCTGGTCGAAGTAGATCAGCAGGTTGCGGCAGAACACGAAATCGAAGGCAGGCTCGGTCGCCAAAAGCGTCGGATCGAGCACATTGCCGACCTGCCAGCGCACTTGTTCGCGAACGTATTCGTTGACCCGGTGGCCGTCCTGCTCAGGCATGAAATGCCGATCGCGAAACTGCAGATCCTGCCCGCGAAACGAGTTCTTGCCGTAAACAGCGCGGCGCGCCTTGTCCACCGACAACGGGCTGATGTCCATGCCGTCGACCTTGAATTGATGCGGCTGCAATCCGGCATCAAGCAAGGCCATGGCAATCGAGTAGGGTTCTTCGCCGGTCGAGCACGGCAGGCTCAGAATTCGCAGCGCGCGCATATTATTGAGTTCTTTAAGCCGACCTCGCGCCAGTTTGCCCAGCGTCGCGAAAGATTCCGGATAACGGAAAAACCACGTTTCCGGAACGATCACCGCTTCGATCAGCGCCTGCTGCTCGTCCCGCGAGCCTTGCAACAGCTGCCAATATTCGTCGGCGTGGGCGGCCTGGGACAGGGTCGTGCGCTGGCGCACGGCACGCTCGATGATCGCCGCGCCCACCGACGCGACATCAAGGCCGATGCGTTCCTTGAGGAAATCGAAAAAGCGCTGCTCACTGCTCATGACTGCGCCTCAAGCTGCGCCGGATCACGCGGCGGATCGGGGAACAGCAAGCTGCGCACGGCGTCATCGAGCAAGTCATTGACCCGCACCCATTGCAGCAATCCCTGCGCATCCTCGCGCACCGGACCGAGGTACGGCGCCTCACGGTTGTCGAGGCCGTAAGGCTGGAAATCTTGCGGATGACAGCGCAGCGTGTCGGTGGCCTGCTCGAGAATCAGCCCGAGCCATTGCGCTGCTTGCGATTGATCCGGCTGATAATTGACCAGCACCAGCCGCGTGCTGGTGCGCGCCTCGGCGGGCTGACCGAAAGTGAGCGCGCTGAGATCGATCACTGGCACCACCGCCCCGCGATAGGCGAACACCCCGGCCACCCACTGCGGCGCCCGGGCAATCGGTTTCAGCGGCAGGCGCGGCAGCACTTCGGCCACTTCCGTGGCGCGCAGGGCGTAGCGTTCGCTGCCGATGCGAAACAGCAGGAACAGCGCCGGCTTCGCCACTGGCGCACTGCCTCGTTTGGCGATGATTTCGCTCATCAGACTTTGAATCGCGAAACGCCGCTGCGCAGGCCGACGGCCACCTGACTCAGTTCGTCGATAGCGAAACTGGCCTGACGCAGCGACTCGACGGTCTGGCTGCTGGCATCGCCCAACTGCACCAGCGCATGGTTGATCTGCTCGGCGCCAGTGGCCTGGGCCTGCATGCCTTCGTTGACCATCAGCACGCGCGGCGCCAGCGCCTGCACCTGATGGATGATCTGCGACAGCTGCTCGCCGACCTGCTGCACTTCCGACATGCCGCGGCGCACTTCTTCGGAAAACTTGTCCATGCCCATCACCCCGGCCGACACCGCCGACTGGATCTCGCGGACCATCTGTTCGATGTCGTAGGTGGCCACGGCGGTCTGATCGGCCAGACGCCGGACTTCGGTGGCGACCACGGCAAAACCGCGACCGTACTCGCCGGCCTTCTCGGCTTCGATCGCTGCGTTGAGCGACAGCAGGTTGGTCTGGTCGGCCACCTTGACGATGGTCACCACCACCTGATTGATGTTGCCGGCCTTCTCGTTGAGGATCGCCAGTTTGGCGTTGACCAGATCCGCCGCGCCCATGACCGAGTGCATGGTGTCTTCCATGCGCGCCAGGCCTTGCTGGCCGGAGCCGGCGAGCACCGAGGCCTGATCGGCAGCGGTGGACACTTCGGTCATGGTGCGCACCAGATCCCGCGAAGTCGCGGCGATCTCACGGGAGGTTGCGCCGATTTCGGTGGTGGTCGCTGCGGTTTCGGTGGCGGTGGCCTGTTGCTGCTTGGAAGTGGCGGCGATCTCGGTCACCGAGGTGGTCACCTGCACCGAGGAGCGCTGGGCCTGGGACACCAGCGACGTCAGCTCGGTCATCATGTCGTTGAAGCCGGTTTCGACCGCGCCGAATTCGTCCTTGCGATCAAGGTTCAGGCGCGAACTCAGATCGCCGGTGCGCATGATGTCGAGGATGGTCACGATGCGGTTCATCGGCGCCATGATCGCGCGCATCAACAGCAGACCGCAGAGGCCGGCAACCAGTACCGCGACCAGCAGGGAAATGACCATGCTGACTTTGGCCGTTGCGACCGCATCGTCGATGTTGGCCATGGCGTTATCAGCGACGACTTTGTTTTCGCCAATAATGTCGTTGAGTTTCATACGCCCGGTGTACCACGCCGGGGTCAGTTTCTCGTTGAACAGCTTGATGGCATCGGCTTCCAGATTGCGCTTGTGCAGGTCCAGCACGGCATCCTGAATCTGGATGTAGGTGTCGTGGTACTTCTCGAACAAGGCGAATTCGGAGCGGTCTTCATCGGTGGCCATGGTCTTGCGATAGTTGGCCATCTGCTCTTGCAGACGCGCCTCGAACGCCTTGTAGTCCGCTGCGTCTTCGCTGGAAACGCCCTGGCCTTCCTTGAGGCCGAGCAGCTCCTGGGTCTGCAAATAACTGTCGACCCATGCACCACGAATCATCGAGCTGTAATAGACGCCGGGAATGGCATCGTCGCGCACGCTGTTTTCACTGGCCTCGATTTTCAACAACCGCGAGTAGGACAGCACCACCATCAACAGCATGATGGCGATAATCACCGCAAAGCTCGCCAAAATGCGTTGGCGCAACGTCCAGTTCTTCACAGTGAATCCTCGTGCCTGATCGAAATGCGGGGAGTATAGCCGAGGGCGGTGTTTCATTTATAAGACGCTTTCGCTGGCAGTACTGTCCTTGTGGGAGCGAGCCTGCTCGCGAAGGCAACACCGCGATCTCGGCAAATACCCAACTGCGCAAGAAGTTGCGCAGTTGGTCGTAATATTTCAGGGCCTGAATCCTCTGCAGCTCAAGCGGCGCAAGGCCTGCAGCCAAGTGCGCAAGAAGTTGCGCAGTACTGCGCAACTTCTTGCGCACTTTCTCCCGGTTATCCCGGTGAAAAACGCCGCGAATGGTCACCGACTACCGTGGCGTCCCCGCCATCCGGGCACCGCGCAAAACCTGGCACGCTCCTTGATAACTCTCAGCCACCCACCGGGCGATTTCGCCTCCGGGCACCCTAACTTTATCCGCAAGGAGAGCACCCCATGGCAACACCAGCGTACATGTCGGTTACCGGCGAAAAACAAGGCCTGATCACTGCCGGCGCTTTCACCGCCGACTCCGTTGGCAACACCTACCAGGAAGGCCACGAAGACCAGGTCATGGTTCAGGCTTTCACCCACGACGTGATCATCCCGCGTGACCCGCAATCCGGTCAGCCAACCGGTCAGCGCGTTCACAAGCCAGTTGTGATCACCAAGGTCTACGACAAGGCTTCGCCACTGCTGCAAGCAGCTCTGACTTCCGGCGAGCGCATGAGCGAAATCGTTATCCAGTGGTACCGCACTTCGGCTCAAGGCACCCAAGAGCACTACTACACCACCAAACTGGAAGACGCGATCATCGTCGCCATCAACAACAAAATGCACAACTGCCAGGATCCAGGCAACGCGCACTTCACCCACCTGGAAGAAGTGCAGTTCACCTACCGCAAAATCACCTGGACCCACGAAGTATCCGGTACTTCGGGTTCCGATGACTGGCGTGCTCCAGTCGTTTAATTACGGCTGACCGTTACACGCATCGGCCAGCTCTGCTGGTCGATGTTGTTTACGCCCCTCCAGAATTTCGCGTACGTTGAGCCGCTTTTTTTGCGGTCGTCGACGAGCGCCGCTGTACAGCACGAGGAACAAGGGATGTTCGCGCCGGCCAATGAAACCCACTTTGCCCTGACCATCGAAGGGCTTTCCGCCGACTTTCAGGTGTTTACCCTCACCGGCCGGGAAGCCATCAGCCAGCCTTTTGTCTTTGAGGTGGAGCTGGTCAGTGAGCAGCCGTCGCTGGACCTCGAAACCCTGCTGCACAAACCAGCGTTTCTGCAGCTGTCGCCCGACGGCAGCGGCATCCATGGCCAGATCTACCGCGCCGCGCAAGGCGATTCCGGCAAGCGTCTGACCCGTTATTCGGTGACGCTGCGCCCACAACTGGCTTACCTCGCGCACCGCATCAACCAGCGCATCTTCCAGAACCTCAGCGTGCCGAAGATCATCGGTCAGGTGCTGGAAGAGCACGGCATTCAAGGCAACGCCTACGAATTCAAGACCGGCTCGATCTATCCCGAACGCATCTACTGCGTGCAATACGACGAGTCGGACCTGCACTTCATCCAGCGCCTGTGCGAAGAGGAAGGCATTCACTTCCACTTCCAGCACAGCGCCAACGCGCACAAGTTGGTGTTCGGCGACGACCAGACGGTGTTCCCGAAGCTCAAGCCGGTGCCCTATCAGCAAGACTCCGGCATGGTCGCCAGCAACCCGGTGATCAAGCGTTTCGACCTGCGCCTGGAAACCCGCACCAGCCGCACCACGCGCCGCGATTACGATTTCGAAAAACCGCGCCTGACCCTGGAAAGCGAAAACCGTGGCGACGCCCTGCCCGACCTCGAAGACTACGATTACCCGGGCCGCTTCATCGACCGCGAGCGCGGCAAACATTTGGCCAAACGCGCCCTCGAACGTCATCGCAGCGACTTCCAATTGGCCGAAGGCAAGAGTGATCAGCCACTGCTGGTCAGCGGCCACTTTCTCGCCCTGACCGAACACCCGAAAGCCAAGTGGAACGACCTGTGGCTGCTCACCGAAGTGCTGCATGAAGGCAAGCAGCCGCAGGTGCTCGAAGAGTCGGTGACCAGCGACACCACGGCGCTGAAAGACGATTTCCACCAGGGCTACCGCAACCGCTTCCAGGCCACGCCGTGGGACGTGCCCAACCGCCCGCCGCTACGCCATCCGAAACCACGCATCCTCGGCAGCCAGAGCGCCGTGGTCACTGGCCCGAAAGGTGAAGAAATCCACTGCGACGAGTACGGCCGCGTCAAAGTCCAGTTTCACTGGGACCGCGAAGGTCAGGCCGACGACAAGACCAGCTGCTGGCTGCGCGTCTCCAGCGCCTGGGCCGGCGCCCAGTACGGCGGCATCGCCATCCCGCGCATCGGCATGGAAGTGCTGGTCACGTTCCTTGAAGGCGACCCCGATCAACCGCTGATCAGCGGCTGCCTGTACCACAAGGAAAACACCGTCCCCTATCCACTGCCGGCGAACAAGACCCGCAGCACCTTCAAGACCCTGAGCTCCATGGGCGGTGGCGGCTACAACGAACTGCGCATCGAAGACAAAAAAGGTCAGGAGCAGATCTACCTGCACGCCCAGCGCGACTGGGACGAAAACATCGAGCACGACCAGAAAATCCGCGTCGGCAACGAACGACACGACACCGTCGAAAAGAACAGCTACACCGAGCTCAAAGCCGAAGAACACCACACCGTCTACGCCGACCGCAAAGTCGAAACCCGCGCCAACGACCACCTTACCGTCGGCGTGAACCAGCACATCAAGATCGGCACCGGTCAGTTCATCGACGCCGGCCAGGAAATCCACCTTAGCAGTGGCATGAAGGTAGTGATGGAGGCTGGTGCGGAGCTGACCTTGGTGGGTGGCGGCAGCTTCATCAAGATCGATGCTGGCGGCGTGACCATGAGCGGGCCAGTGATCAACATGAACTCCGGCGGCAGCCCCGGCGTTGGAACGGGCGCCGCGCCATTGATGCCCGGCGTGCTGAAACAGGCGGATGCCGACAAGGCTGGCCAAGTCCTGACCCCGGCGCAGATCAACACCCTAAAACGTAACGCGCCGTTCTGTGAAGAATGCGAAAAATGCAAGGCAGGTGCCTGTGCCATCTGAACGAATCACCCCCAAAGACTGGCTGGCGCAACAGCCGCTGCAAAGCGGCGAGCGCTTGTATCTGGTCGTCAGCGCGGCCAGCGATGCCGACGCCCTGAAAACCCTGTACCTCACCGAACCCACCGCCCAGCTCATCCCGATCTGGGGCGGCACGCCCTACTCCACCTGGCAACCGGTGATGCCCTACCTCACCGAACTCAAAGCCAACTCCGCCTTCCTGCCATGGATCGCCGAAACCGACGCCCTCGACTGGGGCTGGCTGGCCGTATCGCGCTCAGAGCCAAACGAAGTGTTCGAACATCTGCGCAGCCTGACGCAGGTGAAAATGCCGGATGGCACCGAGGTGTTTTTCCGGTTTTGGGATGGCCGGCATATTTATCCGATTCTGCGGGGGCTTGGGGAGAAGGCTGGAGAAGTGCTGCCGGTGTTTGAGCGGTATCTGATCAATGGGCAGGCGCTGGAAGTCGGCACGCGGGTGGTGCCGAAGGTCAAGGACTGGCCGTGGTGGGAGGTGCCGAAGGGGTTGTTGGAAGGGTTGAGCAAGGACAATCCGGCGACGCTGGTCAGCAACCTGATGCAGTGGCTGGAAGAAGACCGCCCGGACCTCTACACCGCATGGCCCGAGAACAATCTGAAGCTGAAAATCACCCGCTTCGTGCGCCGCCCGGATGCGCCGCAAAATCTTAAAGAAGCATTGATAAACCACCTGATTCTGGAGCAAGGCTGATGGATCGCGTTGCCTTTGTTGACAACCAACTGAACACCTTCAAGGACAGTCTGAAGCTGTATCAGGAACAAACAAAAACCTGGTACGCACAGGCTCTCGACAAGGGTAGCCGTGCCGCGGACATGCCGTCCTTGTTGGGCATGGAGCGTGTCATCAAGGCGGGCAACACCAGTAAAACGGTGAGCATGACCGACGGTAACTTCACCTCGAACGTGGCTCAATGTCCGCTCAAGGGTCCGTTGCTGATCGAGAGCAAATTCGAATCGGTTTACGACATTCCCGTCGGCGATATCGAAGTCGAAATCGTGGCCGTGGACGGTGGTGCTGTCAGCAAGGTCAAACTCGACGCCCAAGGCAAAGCCGCATGGACCGGCGGTGTGCCCGGCAAGTTCTACACGATTCGCGTCCATAACGAAGTGACCCCGGCGCAGATCGACGCCCTCTTCAGTTCTTACAGCGGCGTGACTGCGGACCTTGAAGGTTTCCTGCGCAAGGAATGGGCCGGCTTCAAACCGCAATGGTCGAATCTTTCGACCTCCGGCACAGCCATGGCCATCGGCAACGGCATTCTTGAAGGTGGCTGGGAGGCCATCAAGGGTGTGTGGGACGGCATCAGCCTTGTGCTCGATATCCTCCAGGATCCGAAGAAATTCGCCAAGGATCTCGGCGCTGGCGCAGACGAGCTGATCAAAGTCGCTAAAAGCTCGCCGGACATCATGAAAAAAGCCATGTTGCTGGCCAGTGATGAAGCGGCCTTGTTTTTGCTGGTGCGCAGCGCGGTGATCTGGCTGGCGGGCTTGCCGCCGATGAAAATGGCAGGCGATGTAGCGAAGATGACCACGGCAATTGTGGTTGGCATTGCGATCGACATCGTGATCGGCGTGGTACTGACCATCGCGGCAGAAGGTACCGGCGTCATCTACCTTGCGGCCCGACTGAAGAAGTACGGAGAGCTTGTCATCAAGGCTGTGATCGGCTTCGTGAAGTCGGTGTTCAAGATCATCAACGGCTTTATGGAGTATGTCGCCAAGTACACCGCAGTGGCGGCCCGAGGGGTGACGGCGAAGGTCAGGAACGGGATTTCCGAGTTGCGTTTTGATGGGAAGCGTGTGACCACCGTCGAAACCCCGAAAACCCGGCACGATGCCCCTGCACAATCCAAGACCCCAGATGAAAAAAGCGCAACTTGCGCAAAGAACACTTGCACTAACGGCTGCCCGGTCTCCATGGTCACTGGCGAAGAGCTACTGACGCTGACCGATGGAGAGCTCGGAGGGGCTGTACCATTTAGCTGGACTCGTCTCTATAGAACCAGCGCAGCGGAAATCGATTGTGGGCTGGGTTTTGGCTGGAGCCACGCGTTAGCACAGCGGTTAGAAATCAACGTCGATGAAGTGGTATGGACCGATCATGAAAACCGGGTGATCACCTTCCCACTTCCAAGCATCCAACGCCCGGCGATAACCAATAGCCTCTCGGAAGCAGCCATCTTCATCGGGGACGATCCATCAGAACTTATTCTCACTCAGGCTGGTGAGCATGCTCAGTTCTATCACTTCCGCTACGATCGCAAAGGCGCAACACTGATAGCCATCAGTGACAAATACGACAACCGCCTTCATGTCACGCGCGATATTCACAGTCGGATCAAACGTATCGACAATGGTGCCGGTCGTGCCTTGCTGTTGCGCTACGATCGCACGCATATTGTGGCGGTCGACTATCAACAGTTCACACCAGCAGACAATCTGGAAGACGGATGGACCACTGTCCAGACGATAATCAGTTATGCCTACGACTCGCAACACCGCTTGATTGAAGCGAAAAACGCCGCTGGAGAAGCCGAGCGTTACGCCTATAACGATCAAAACGTCATTCTCGAGCGCCGTCTAGCCGGAGGTGCCAGCTTCTACTGGGAATGGGAAAGAGAGGGCAAATCTGCACGCTGTATTCATCACTGGGCGAACTTCTCGCAGATGGATACTCGCTACGTTTGGGATGATAAGGGAAGTGTCACTGTCACGAACGCAGACGGTAGCGAAGAGATATACACCCACGACGACCAAGCCCGACTGGTTGCTCAAATTGATCCGGACGGAGCCGAAAATCTCAAGGCATATGACGAAAAGGGACGCCTGATCGCAGAGCAAAATCCGCTCGGAGCTATCACCGAATACCGATACAGCGAATCAGGGCACCTGGTCGCAGTCATACCTCCAGAAGACGAACCAACCGGCTACGAGTACAGCCGTGGGTTCGTAAGTAAGGTTGTTCGCGGTAAAGCAGTCTGGAAATATCAGCGCAACAATCAAGGCGATATCACCCAACAGACAGATCCAGAAGGCAACACCACCTACTACAGCTATGACCGTCGGGGCCGCCTGCAGGAAATCGGCCTGCCCGATGGCAGCCGGCACCAGTTGGGCTGGAATAGTCTCGGCCAGCTTCTGGAAGAGCGCCTGCCCGATGGTAGTCAGCGCAAATACCGTTACGACGCACTCGGCCGGCAGATCACACGTCAGGACGAAAACGGTGCCATCACGCACTTCCAATGGGATGCCGCGAATCGCCTGGCACAAATTACTTTGCCCGGTGGAGCAACACGGGCATTTACATACAACGCATACGGTCGAGTCACCGCCGAACGCGACGAGCTCGGCCGTATCACCCGCTACGAATACGCCGACAATCTGCACCTCGTCAGCCGCCGCATCAATCCCGACGGCAGCCAACTGCGCTATCGCTACGACAACTCGCGCCTGCTGCTCACTGAAATTGAAAACGAGCGCGGCGAGCATTACCACCTCGATTACTACGCCAACGGCCTGATCCAACAGGAAACAGGCTTCGATGGTCGTCGGACTGCCTACGAGTACGACCTGAACGGCCAACTGCTGAAGAAAACCGAGTGCGGTGACGACGGTAGTGAACTGGTGACCGAATACCAGCGTGATGCCGCAGGCCGCTTGCTGGTCAAGACGCTGCCCGATGGTGACGAGATTCATTACAGCCACGATGCGCTCGGTCGCCTTGTCAATGTCGATGACGGTCATTGGCCGCTCGCCTATAAATACGATTTGCAAGACCGACTCATCGAAGAACACCAGGGCTGGGGCACTCTGCGCTACGAATACGACAGCGTCGGCCAGCTCAAGCACTGCCGCTTGCCCGATGGCAGCAAACTCGATTACCGCCACCAGCCTGGCGGGCAACTCAGCAGCATCGGCCTCAACGGCTCGCGCCTGACCAGCCACCAGTTCAGTGCCGGCCGCGAACAACAGCGCCAACAAGGCTTGCTGCTCAGCCAGTACCAATACGACGAACAGGGCCGCCTGCAAGCACACAGCGTCAGCCAGCGGGACAAGCACCTGTTCCAGCGTCGCTACAACTACGACGCCAACGGCAACCTCGCCGGAATCGACGACAGCCGCAAAGGCAACCGCAGCTATCACTACGACCCGCTGGATCGCCTGATCAGCGTGCGCGGCGCCATACCAGAGAGCTTCGCCCATGACCCGGCAGGCAACCTCCTCGGACAAAATGACCTGCCCGTTGCGAATCTCGCCAACGTCAAAGGCAATCGCCTGCTCATGCAAGGCGACCGCCACTACGATTACGACGCCTATGGCAACCTGACCCGTGAAAGTCGCGGCACCGGACAAAAACTCGTCACCGAATACCGCTACGATTGCCAACACCGCTTAATCGGCGTCAGCCTGCCGGGAGGCAGCAACGCATCTTACAAATACGACGCCTTCGGCCGCCGCATCGAGAAAACCGTCGACGGCCATACCACTGAATTCCTCTGGCAAGGCGAACGATTGATCGCCGAAAGCGCAGAAAATCGTTATCGCAGCTACATCTACGAACCGGGCAGCTTCCGCCCATTGGCAATGCTCGACGGCGAAGGCCCGCTAAAAGCGGCCCCGTTCTATTACCAACTCGACCACCTCGGCACACCGCAGGAACTCACCGACTACAGCGGCGAAATCATGTGGTCGGCAAAATACCGCGCCTACGGCAACCTCGCTGCGCTGGACATCAGCGAGATCGATAATCCGCTGCGTTTTCAAGGGCAGTATTTCGACGCCGAGACAGGGTTACATTACAACCGCCACCGCTATTACAATCCTGGGACTGGACGGTTTTTGACCCCGGATCCGATCAAGCTTGCGGGTGGGTTGAATAGCTACCAGTACGTGCCTAACCCTACGGGGTGGGTGGATCCCCTAGGGTTGAATACTTGTCCAGGCGGAGATAAATGCGTTCCGGGGCAAAGCGCTGAAATACCTGAAGGAAAAGCCAGGGTAAGCGATGGAGCCCCGCCTCCTCCCGACGTTCAATGGACAAATCATGGCAATAAACATGTGGCGCCTAAGGCTCCTTGGCCATCTGTTGTAAAATCGACCGCTAATGGAGGTGCAGCTAAATATCTACCCGGCACGGACATTGAAGCGTTAGAGCGGCACGCGTTTGCAAATGGTCAAGATGTTAACAACGGAAAACCATGGAAAGTAATTGACATGGGAAAAACCATAGGCGCCAATGACGGAAAAGAAACTCAGTACATGAGAGTGGAGTTAAGTGCAAACACAATACATGGACATCCAATATCAGAAGAATCGTTTAGAAAACTAACGAAAAAGAAGAAATGATTTATGAATCTTGAAAACATAAAAAAACTTGGTGGCAAGATAACTTTTGACGAAATATCCAGCCTAGTCGGATCGGATATTTCGCTCATTACAGATGAATTAAGGGAGGATCTTTTGCAAGCGCTACTCCCGCACGAGCAAACAATAGACATTGGTTGGTATCCCGAATTCAGTGAACACGGCGCCTTCAGAATCTCATTAATAGCAAATCAAAATTGGGCATCGCCTATATACACCGAAACGGCCAAAACCTGGGCCGATCTTGAAAAAGCGTTAGACCATACATTGAATAAAGTAAAAATTTAATGGATCGACGAGCTCGCGTTGACTAGCCAGCGTCGACGACGGTCGTTAGCCTTTCGCCTATAAATATGACTTGCAGACCAACTCATCGAGGAACACCAAGTCTGGGGCTCCTTGCGCTACGAATACGACAGCGTCGGCCAACTTAGCCACTGCCGTCTGCCGGATGGCTGCACGCTCGATTACCGTCATTTGTCCGGTGGACGCCTGAGCAGCATCGACCTCAATGGCTCACGCCTGACCAGCCACCAGTTCAACGCCGGTCGCGAACAACAGCGCCAGCAAGGTCTGTTACTCAGCCAATACCAATACGATGAACAGGGCCGCCTGCAAGCGCACAGCGTGAGCCAGCGGGACAAGCACCTGTTCCAGCGTCGCTACAACTACGATGCCAACGGCAACCTCGCCGGCATTAACGACAGCCGCAAAGGCAACCGCAGCTATCACTACGATCCACTGGATCGCCTGATCAGCGTACGCGGCGCCATACCAGAGAGCTTCGCCCATGACCCGGCAGGCAACCTCCTCGGCCAGAATGACCTGCCCGCAGCCAACCTCGCCAACGTCAAAGGCAATCGCCTGCTGATACAAGGCGACCGCCATTACGATTACGACGCCTACGGCAATCTGATCCGCGAGCGTCGCGGCACCGGCCAAAAGCTCATCACCGAATACCGCTACGACTGCCAACACCGCCTGATTGGCGTCAGCCTGCCGGGAGGCAGCACCGCATCTTACAAATACGACGCCTTCGGCCGCCGCATCGAGAAAACCGTCGACGGCCACACCACTGAATTCCTCTGGCAAGGCGAACGCCTCATCGCCGAAAGCGCCAAGAACCGCTACCGCAGCTATATCTACGAACCGGGCAGCTTCCGACCCTTGGCAATGCTCGACGGCGAAGGCCCGCTAAAAGCGGCCCCGTTCTATTACCAACTCGACCACCTCGGCACGCCGCAGGAACTGACCGACTACAGCGGCGAGATCATGTGGTCGGCGAAGTACCGCGCCTATGGCAACCTCGCCGCGCTGGACGTCAACGAAATCGATAACCCGCTGCGTTTTCAGGGTCAGTATTTCGACGCCGAGACAGGCTTACATTACAACCGCCACCGCTACTACAATCCGGGGACTGGCCGGTTCTTGACGCCGGATCCGATCAAGCTTGCGGGCGGGTTGAATAGCTACCAGTACGTGCCTAACCCTACTGGGTGGGTGGATCCTTTGGGGTTGAGTAGCGAATGTCCACAGAAGAAAGCTAAATCTAAGGGCGATATCGGTAACCCTTCCGAAAAAGCCAAGGTCAACGAAGGCGAACCAGCGACACCTTCCCCCGTCCCTCGCGGAGAAAGTACTACTCGTGTCCGGCACTACACCAACAGAAAAGGCTCTACTGGTATGGAAAGCGATGGTGTAATCCAAGCTCAGGATAACAATCGTGTTTACGTCGAACCCGCCAACAAGAAGCCGCTGAGCCAGCTTGATGCTGAAGAAAAATACCAAATTGGCAGAGGCCGCGGCCGGGATTACATTGAGACAGACGTACCTGACTCGCAGCTCGAATGGGTTAAAAACCCTAGGTATGGAACTATGGAGCTGACCATTAAAGGAAACTTAAAATTAGAGAACCCAACTTTTACTCGGAGAAAATAATGTTAGAAAAAAACAAGAAAATCATACTGACTGGCGAAGATGCTCTGGAAGCACTCGCAAATATTGAATTCATCATGATTTCCCTACATAAAATGGGAAGTTACTATAGCGACAAACCGGTTGAAGAATATCGAAAAGCTACAACCGAGTTCATTGACAATGAAAACGTAACTCAGCGACTAGCAAAAATCAGAACAATTATCAGCAAAAACTTTGACTCAACTCTTGGCGAGGATGACATGGATGACATAGAGCGTCATGTGGAGGGAATTGAATTCTGGAAGCCTTGAATGCTTAGCTGTACGAAGAAATCTGCTGAGCCGCCTGATATGCGTGAAAAATACGTCACTGAAACCTTCAAGGCGACTGTCAACTTAAACTCTCCATTCAAGAATAATGAAAAACAGAAAACTTATGCTCAACGCATAATCACCAGATCAAATCTCTGCGACCACTCTCACGGATTAAATAATCAAAGGACTGTTATCTTGAAACACTTAAGCCGCACTCTCACCTTGCTTCTAGCCCTTACCTTCTCCCTAAGCGCAAGCGCGCTGTCACTACGATCCGAACAACGTCCCGACGGCACAACTGTCTTGTTGCTTACAAACGAAGCCAGTCCAGAACGGGCTCACAAGCTCAACCAAGACCCGGCGGTTCGCTCTGCACTCGTTGATTTTTTTGGCTACCAAACCGGAAGTTACACCAATGACAATACGATGATCGTGCAGCAGGTTCTTGAAGCGCTCGACTCAGAAATGTCGACTTTTGTTGATGGTGTGCCTCCCGGCAGAAAAATGATCACTGCCATGGACGACGGTAACAACGGGTTCGAGCGCGCCGCATTGCTGCTGGACGACAAGGGGCAGTTGCTCGCCGTAGGACTGGTCAATGGCCACTGCATCGTCAAGTCTCGCGAGGAACCATTGACTTGTAACGATGCGCCGGAAACCGTGCTGACTATTTTCCAGCCAGAAGGCGCCGGCAAGTCTGACGCCGATGCTTTGATCCCCTGGAGTAAGCAACTGCCTCCTATGATGGCGCTGTGGGCGGAGAGTGACGATCCAGAACGCCGAGCCGCTGCGCAGAAGATTGCCCACGTTGAGTACATCGTGACTCAGCCGAAACAGGGAGCCTGGACTGCGGCTCAATTACCTTCCGATTTTCCAAAAGCGATGCTGCCGTTGCTTCCGCAGCGAGCTCACTTGATTGGCGCCGGCGCTCACGGTGTCTTTACGACACCGGGTATGGAGGGCACGTCAATTGACGGTGACTGGGACAAAATAGCCGGACGCCCTCAGCATGAATATGAGGTCATTCTCAGGACTTTTACCGAATACGCGGATGTTATCGACTTCTATCAGCAACATGCAAAGGACGCCGAAGTCAGCGGCAACGAGCGCAAAGCGCTCGTTGAAGGCCGCATCAATGGTGGTACCTATAAAGTAGAAATCACCAATAGAAAAGAAGCCGGCACAGTGATCACGTTTTCCGCTTGGCGGCAGGAGGTCTAATTCATCTCTGAAGACAGAGCGATCATGTGGTCGCTTTGTCTTCTGAGCAAAAGGGACTGAGTAAAAGAGGACAGATTTCTTTCTTCAAACTGAATATAAATCTGTCCCCTTTTCTTAAGGCAGGCTGCTCAGAGCGGATGGGCGCTGTCAGCCCAATAGGAAAGTGGAAATAACCTGAATGATAATTGAACTTGACGGCCTATCCATTTCTTCCGAGCAGGATTTCCACAAGCGGATAGCTTCTGCATTTTTTTGGGCTCAGTACTATGGAAACAACCTAAATTCTCTGTGGGATTTGCTCAGTACGGACGTGGAGCGTCCGATTGAAATAGTATGGAAAAATTCGAAAGAATCTGAACAAAGCATGGGCGAAACTTTTAAAAAAATGATATTTATATTCGAGCAAACAGAAAATCAGGACATATCCCTGGGCTTAGATGAAAAATTCGAATACAAATTAAAGTAAAAAAAATTGATACTTGCCAGCGCATTTATTCAACGCTGCAGTAAGCACGATTATCGTTTGAATGATCAGAGCAAAGTATTCACGAATGCAAAGATTCGGAGAGACCCAATGAGATCAAAACTCGAATACAAACTCCAACCCATCCGAGTACCAAGCGGCTGGACAATAACAATCAACAATCTGTTTGAGGTGGAGCTGACACCGGAGACTTGCAACTGGTTCTCTAGTTCGGTACTGATCGGAGGAGTCCGCCAGAGTACCGGCCATTGCTTTGACATGAGAGTCGAGCCCGAAGGGGATCCCGACGGAGAATTTGTGATTGATATGCTAACGATCGAATACGATAGAAGAGGTGAGCCAATCAAAAACTCCGAAAAGTTTCTAGGTGAATTCAGAACCAAAAGCAAAATCGAATTCATTGAAAGAATTGAAGATTTTATGATTGAGGCTTGATTACATCATTGTTCACGAATCAAAAAGATTAAAAACGGCTTTCCGAGCTAAATCTGTATTGACGCCTCAATAAGCGACACAGGAAAAATCGCAGCACAACACTGCGATTTCTCACCCCATAGAATCAATCTGCCGCCAACCGCACCTGCCTCTCCAACTCCACCTTCAACCCCGGCTCCAGCTTCAACTGCCGTGCCAGTTCATCCAGATAACTCTTCTCCATAAAATTCTCCTCATCCACCAGCATCACACTGGCGATGTACATCTCCGCCGCCATTTCCGGCGTGCTTGCCGCGCGGGCGACGTCGGTGGGGTCGAGTGGTTTGTTGAGTTCGGCGTGGAGCCAGTGTTGCAGCTCCTGGTCGTTGTCGAGTTTGGTGAATTCGCCTTCGATCAGTTCGCGCTCGCGCTCGTCGATGTGGCCGTCGGCCTTGGCGGCGGCGACCAGGGCTTTGAGGATGGCCTGGCTGTGTTCTTCGACTTGCGCGGGTGGCAGGCGGTCGAGGGTTTGTGGTTCGCGTTGGGGTGCGCTGCCTTTTTGGGCGTTGTAGTTGCCGTAGGCCTTGTAAGCCAGTACGCCCAGCGCGGCGAGGCCGCCGTAGATGGCGACTTTGCCGCCGACCTTGCGGACTTTTTTGTTGCCGAGCAGCAGGCCCATCGCGCCCGCGGCCAATGCGCCGCCGCCCGCGCCGGACAGCAGGCCGCCGAGGCCGCTGGAGCCAGACGAGCCACCGAGCAAACCGCCCAGTCCGCTGGCAGCCGACTTGTTGGAAGCGCCACCAGTCTTGTTCTGCAGCATTTCCTGCCCGGACTTGAGCAGTTGATCGAGCAATCCACGGGTGTTCATGTTCCGTCTCCAAACAAGGGTTATCCGGATCTAAGGCCCTCAGCCTAGTTCGAAAGTGCCCCAAACCGCCCCGTGAGTGTGCTTCGAGATGTTGCTCGCCACTCAGAAGGGCATGTTTCGAGCGTTACGCAAATGAAAAAGGGGCAGGCTTCTCGGCCTGCCCCTTCTCCCCTCCCCCTTAGAATCGCGAAACACTCCGCATCGCATCCACCAGATAGCGCATGGCGATCCGGTCGCTTTCCGATAGTTCTCGATAACGCTCCACAAGTTTCAATTCTTCGGAATTGAGGCGGCGTCTTCTGCGCCCGCCGCCCAAGCAAGGGAAGATGCCCAACATTTCGGTGATGCTCTGTATTTTTGCCATGGACGATGTCCTTCTCTATTGAGTCAAGAAACTGCTGAACCTCACATCGCCCTGCCTCTTCGAGCAGCGTCGTGTGCCCCGCCGGCACGAAGGCTTGTATCCGGTCTTGCCCATAGAATAGGAATTAAATCGGCGTTGAAAAGCGGTTTTTAGAGTAATTAATCGAAAAAAGCAGATATGCCCTCTAAATCAGAGAGCCCTGTCAGAAAAATTACAGACATGTCTTGTTTCATTGCCAGGTGACGCAACGCAAACAAGCCTTTTTGCCCGACAATCGAACCGATTAAGCTAGCGGGCATCTGTTTATAGTCCGTTGCGTTTGGCCGAAGGCATGACCGAACCGTAATTTCCGATCCGACAGGTGCCAGGAACGGCGCTGGATTGCACACGACAGGTTGTATTTATGCACCGCAGGAATTTGCTCAAAGCGTCCATGGCCATTGCGGCCTATACCGGTCTTTCCGCGTCGGGCCTGTTGGCCGCCCGCGCTTGGGCAGCCAATGGCGGCGCCGCCGATGGCGAGGCTCAGGCCTTCGATTTCGAGTCGTTGAAGCGTCAGGCCAAGCAGCTCGCCGGCAGTGCCTATCAGGATACGAAACAGGTGTTGCCGCCAACCCTGGCGACCATGACTCCGCAGAACTTCAACGCGATCCGCTACGACGGCGAGCATTCCTTGTGGAAGGAAAACAAAGGTCAGCTGGACGTGCAGTTCTTCCACGTCGGCATGGGTTTCCGTCAGCCGGTGCGCATGTACAGCGTTGATCCGAAGACGCGCATGGCGCGCGAGGTGCATTTCCGTCCGGCGCTGTTCAATTACGAGAACACTTCGGTCGACACTCAGCAGCTCAAGGGCGATCTGGGTTTTGCCGGCTTCAAGCTGTTCAAGGCGCCGGAGCTGGATCGGCATGACGTGGTGTCGTTTCTCGGCGCCAGCTATTTCCGTGCGGTCGATGCTACTGGCCAATATGGCCTCTCCGCGCGCGGCCTGGCCATCGACACTTACGCGAAGAAACGCGAAGAGTTTCCCGACTTCACCAAGTTCTGGTTCGAGACGCCTGACAAGAACGCCACGCGTTTTGTGGTCTACGCCCTGCTCGACTCGCCGAGCGCGACCGGCGCCTATCGCTTTGACATCGATTGCCAGGCCGAGCGCGTGGTCATGGAAATCGACGCGCACATCAACGCCCGCACCACCATCGAACAGTTGGGCGTGGCGCCGATGACCAGCATGTTCAGCTGCGGCACCCACGAACGGCGCATGTGCGACACCATTCATCCGCAGATTCACGACTCCGATCGCCTGGCAATGTGGCGCGGCAATGGCGAGTGGATCTGCCGTCCGTTGAACAATCCGGCAAAGCTGCAATTCAATGCATTTGCCGACAAGGACCCGAAGGGTTTCGGCCTGGTGCAGACCGACCACGAATTCGCCAACTATCAGGACACTGTCGACTGGTACAGCAAGCGCCCGAGCCTGTGGGTAGAACCTACAACCGCCTGGGGCGAAGGCTCTATCGATCTGCTGGAAATTCCTACGACCGGCGAGACGCTGGATAACATCGTCGCCTTCTGGACGCCGAAGAAACCCGTGGCTGCCGGTGATTCGCTGAACTACGGGTACAAGCTCTACTGGAGCGCCCTGCCACCGGTCGGCACGCCACTGGCGCGAGTGCACGCGACGCGTTCGGGCATGGGCGGCTTCACCGAGGGCTGGGCGCCGGGTGAGCACTACCCGCCGGTCTGGGCGCGGCGCTTTGCCGTGGACTTCACCGGTGGCGGCCTCGAGCGCCTGCCACAGGGCACCGGGATCGAGCCGGTGATTACCTGTTCCAACGGCAAGGTGCAGGACTTCAGCGTGCTGGTGCTGGATGACATCAAGGGCTACCGGATTCTGTTCGATTGGTATCCGACCAATGACAGTGTCGAGCCAGTGGAACTGCGCCTGTTCATTCGCACCAATGACCGCACGTTGAGCGAGACCTGGCTGTACCAGTATTTCCCGCCGGCGCCGGACAAGCGTAAATACCCTTGAGGTTCTAAGGCGGCTGTTCTGGCGTCATTCGCGAGCAGGCTCGCTCCCACAGGGGTCCGCATTCCTATTGTGGGAGCGAGCCTGCTCGCGAAGAGGCCCGCCTGACAACGCAAAATTGTGCCGAATAGAAAAGCCCCGACCCTCACCGGCTAGGGGCTTTTCCTTTCCAGCCTTCAATCAATCGCGCAAATCCGATTCATGAATCGGCTGGTCGCGATGGGTCGCGCGCTGATACTGCGCCGGCCACACCGCTTTGCGCCCACCCAGATCATCGTCGGCATGCAGCGGCCAGTACGGATCGCGCAGCAGCTCTCGGGCGAGGAAAATGATATCGGCCTGACAGGTACGCAGAATGTGCTCGGCCTGGGCCGGCTCGGTAATCATTCCGACAGTACCGGTGGCGATGCCTGACTCTTTGCGCACACGCTCGGCGAAGCGCGTCTGATATCCGGGTCCAACCGGGATTTCCGCGTTTGCAGCAGTCCCTCCTGAAGACACGTCAATGAGATCGGCGCCCAGCGTATGAAGGCGGCGCGCAAGCTCCACGGTCTCATCCGGATTCCAGCCATCTTCGACCCAATCGGTCGCCGAGACGCGGACAAACACCGGTAATTCCTCCGGCCATACCGCCCTCACCGCTTCAGTGACTTGCAGCACCAGACGGATACGATTCTCGAACGAACCACCGTACTGATCGCGGCGTTGATTGCTCAGCGGCGAGAGAAACTGATGCAGCAGATAGCCATGCGCAGCATGCACCTCGACCACGCTGAAACCCGCCGTCAGCGCGCGTTTTGCCGCGTCGACAAAGGCCTGGATCACTTCGGCGATCTGCCCTTCATCCAGCTGCTTGGGTTGGGTGTGCTGCGGGTCGAAAGCAATCGGCGATGGCCCGACCGGGGTCCAGCCGCCGTCCTCGGGTTTGACACTGCCATGCTTGCCGATCCACGGCCGGTGGGTGCTGGCCTTGCGCCCGGCGTGGGCCAGTTGAATACCGGCGACCGCGCCCTGGGCGGTGATGAAGCGAGTGATGCGTTGCAGCGGTTCGATCTGTTCGTCGTTCCACAGTCCAAGGTCTTCGGCGGTGATGCGTCCGTCGGCGGTAACCGCCGTGGCTTCGGTAAAAACCAGACCGGCACCGCCCACCGCGCGGCTGCCCAAGTGCACCAGATGCCAGTCGTTGGCCAGGCCGTCGACGCTGGAGTACTGACACATCGGCGACACGGCGATGCGGTTGGGCAGGGTCAGTTGGCGAAGAGTAAAGGGTTCAAGCAGCAGACTCATGGGGCACCTCTCGAATCAGTGGGCAGGCTCCAGGGTTCTGTTTGAAAAGTCGACGAGTGACAGAAAAAGGGTGCAGCACCCGCCCCCGCGGGCAAAAATTCGACAAGACGTCACAAGGCCAATCAAGCAGTGCTTAGAGCCTAGTCGACAACGGGGGATCTTGGGGGTTCCAGAAAAGATCGCAGCCTTCGGCAGCTCCAACAGAGGAATGCGATCCCCTGTAGGAGCTGCCGAAGGCTGCGATCTTTTGATCTTCAGCGCGGTTCGATATGAGCAATCATCAACTGCACAGTCTCGTTGCCACGAAACTCGTTAACGTCGAGCTTGTAAGCCAGTTCAACCCATTGAATCGTCGGGTTCGGCCACACATCGCGATCAATGCCAAACGCGATGCCATCGAGCTTCACCGAACCGCATTCGCTTTTCAGCACCACTTTCAAATGCCGTTCGCCGACCACGCGCTGCTCGACCAGTTGAAACACACCGTGAAACAGCGGCTCGGGAAAATGCTGCCCCCACGGCCCGGCTTGGCGCAAGGCGCGAGCCAGTTCGAGATGAAACTCTTCAACGGCCAGCGTGCCGTCCGACAACATGCGCCCGGTGAGGTCTTCTTCGCGAAGTTGCCTACGCACTTCAGCGTCAAATGCCTCGGCGAACAGCTGAAAATTCTCCTGCGGCAAGGTCAGACCAGCGGCCATCGCATGACCACCGTACTTGGCGATCAGGTTCGGATGCTGCGCCGCGACCACACTCAGCGCATCGCGAATATGGAAGCCCTGCACCGAGCGACCGGAGCCCTTGAGCAGACCATCACCGGCATCGGCGAAGGCAATGGTCGGGCGGAAATAGCGCTCTTTCATGCGCGAGGCGAGGATGCCGATCACGCCCTGATGCCACTCCGGATCGAACAGGCACAGACCAAACGGCATCGACTCGACCGGCAGATCCTTGAGCTGCGCCAGCGCTTCACGCTGCATGCCCTGCTCGATGGATTTGCGATCCTGGTTCATGCCGTCCAGTTGCGCAGCCATTTCCCGCGCCAGATTGGCGTCGGCCGTGAGCAGGCATTCGATGCCCAGGCTCATGTCGTCCAGACGTCCGGCGGCGTTCAGGCGCGGGCCGACGATGAAACCCAGGTCGGTGGAAGTGATCCGCGCAGCCTCTCGCTTGGCGACTTCGAGAATCGCCTTGATCCCCGGCCGTGCCCGGCCGGCGCGAATCCGCTCCAGCCCTTGATGCACAAGAATGCGGTTGTTGGCATCCAGCGGCACCACGTCGGCGACGCTGCCCAGCGCCACCAGATCGAGCAGTTCGCCGATGTTCGGTTGTGGCTTGCTCTCGTACCAGCCGAGGCTGCGCAGACGCGCGCGCAACGCCATGAGTACGTAAAAGATCACCCCGACGCCGGCCAGCGCTTTGCTCGGAAATTCGCAGCCCGGCTGATTCGGATTGACCAGCGCATCAGCCTGCGGCAGTTCATCGCCGGGCAAATGGTGGTCGGTGATCAACACCTTCAGTCCGGCGCGCTTGGCCGCCGCGACGCCTTCGACACTGGAAATACCATTGTCGACGGTGATCAATAATTGCGGTTCACGGGTCAGCGCGACTTCGACGATTTCCGGCGTCAGGCCGTAGCCGTATTCGAAGCGGTTCGGCACCAGGTAATCGACATGCGCCGCGCCCAACAGGCGAAGACCGAGCACACCGACAGTGCTGGCGGTGGCGCCGTCCGCGTCGAAGTCGCCGACGATCAGAATGCGCTGGCGTTGCTCCAATGCCGTCACCAGCAGGTCAACCGCCGCATCGATGCCTTTGAGCTGCTGGAACGGGATCAAGCGCGCCAGACTTTTGTCCAGCTCCGCCTCCGACTGCACGCCCCGCGCCGCGTACAGGCGGGTCAGCAGTGGCGGCAGATCACCGAGGAAAGGCAGCGTGGCAGGCAATTCACGAGGTTCGATACGCATGGGGCGACGGAGGCTTCTCTTTGATTCGTGGGAAATATCAGCGGTGTCGCGACCTCAGCCGCGCTCACCTTGCAGCCATTGCAACTGGACTTCGTGCTGACCGCGATCGTCGGTGACGAAGATCGTGCCTTCGCTGATCATCACGTCCCACTTGATGACGCGGGGCATGTCCTTGGCCAGGGTCTCCAGCACTTCTTGCGGGACGGCGGCGATGTTGACGTTTTTCAGGTTCTTGATCGCCGGGATCACCTTGGTTTCCCACACACGCAGGCTGCCGTAGGCCAGCAGGCTGGTGCGTTCGGTGCGGCGCGAGCACCAGGTCAGGCGATCGGCATCCGGCTGGCCGACTTCGATCCAGTGCAGGACACGGTCGTCCAGGCTCTTTTCCCACAAGGCCGGTTCATCCACGTCTGACAGACCACGGCCGAACGACAGCTGCTCGTTGTACCAGAGCGCGTAGGCCAGCAGCCGCACAGTCATGCGTTCTTCGGTCTCCGAAGGATGACGGGCGATAGTCTGCTTGACGCTTTCGTAGACGCTGCGGTCGAGGTCGGTGAGGTTCAGTTCGAATTTGTAGGTAGTGGACGGCTGTGCCATGAACGGGCTTCTTGATACGAGGAAAGTCGGCAAGTCTAACCGATGCCACAGGCAATCATCGAATTGATGGCAATCCAGCTGCGGCGTCTGACAGCCGGCTATGTTAAAACCCTGTATCCGTTCAGCCTTGTCCTACAGGATTTCGCATGCCGTTCACCAGCAAACCGCTCTCGGGTCTGAAAGTCATTGAATTGGGTACGTTGATTGCCGGGCCGTTTGCCACGCGCATTTGCGGCGAATTCGGCGCCGAAGTGATCAAGATCGAATCGCCGGACGGCGGCGATCCCCTGCGCAAATGGCGCAAGTTGTACGAAGGCACCTCGTTGTGGTGGTTTGTCCAGGCGCGCAACAAGAAGTCGCTGACCCTCAATCTGAAACACCCCGACGGTTTGGCGATCCTGAAACAACTGCTGGGCGAAGCCGACATCCTCATCGAGAATTTCCGCCCCGGCGTCCTGGAAAAACTCGGTCTGAGCTGGGAAACCCTGCACGCACTGAACCCGAAACTGGTGATGGTGCGCCTCTCCGGTTTCGGTCAGACCGGGCCGATGAAAGATCAGCCCGGCTTCGGCGCTGTCGGCGAATCCATGGGCGGTTTGCGTTACATCACCGGTTTCGAAGACCGGCCGCCAGTGCGCACCGGGATTTCCATCGGCGATTCGATTGCCGCGCTGTGGGGCGTGATCGGTGCACTGATGGCGCTGCGTCATCGCGAGGTCAATGGCGGACTGGGCCAAGTGGTCGACGTTGCGCTGTACGAAGCTATCTTCGCGATGATGGAAAGCATGGTGCCGGAGTTCGACGTCTTCGGTTTCATCCGCGAGCGCAGCGGTAACATCATGCCGGGCATCACGCCCTCTTCGATCCACACCAGTGCCGACGGCAAACATGTACAGATCGGCGCCAATGGTGATGCGATCTTCAAACGCTTCATGCTCGTGATTGGCCGCGCAGATCTTGCCAACGACCCGGTGCTGGCCAGTAACGACGGACGTGACAGTCGCCGGGACGAGTTGTATGGCGTGATTGATCGCTGGGTCAATTCCTTACCGCTGCAGACCGTTCTCGACTTGCTCAATCAGGCCGACGTACCGGTCAGCCGGATCTTCAGCGCCGAGGACATGTTCAACGATCCGCAATACCTGGCGCGGGAGATGTTCCTGCATGCCAAGCTGCCGGACGGCAAGGATTTCAAGATGCCCGGCATCGTGCCGAAGCTGTCGGAAACGCCGGGCTCGTCCGAATGGGTCGGACCGCAGCTTGGCGAACACAATGCGCAGGTGCTTGGCGATCTGGGCTACGACGCGGCGCAAATCGCTCGGCTGCGCGAAGACGGGGCCATTTGAACAACGCTGGAGGTTTGGTTTTCGAGCAGAAAACTGCGCACAGGGCAAACGCCGGGCAAAAGAAACCCCGAGAAGTGGGGAGACAAATCGGGGTTAAACGGGGTCTGCTTCGAGACCCGTAGCAGCAAGCGACAAGCACCGGAGCACAATG